>NZ_JBRFHZ010000002.1:0-5626393 GCF_052931555.1 Geodermatophilus sp. URMC 61 | reverse complement strand
CCTGGTTCCGCGGTCGAGTGAGGTCAGCACGAGTGCGGCTGCGGCAATTGCGCCGATGCGGTGCGGGCTGACGGTGACCCGGTCGAGGGCGCGCCAGCGGCCGAGTAGAGCGTGACCGCGTTCGGCGGGAGCGCGTAGTGCGGTGATCAGCCGGTTGTAGCAGCGGTTGTCAGTGTGCAGCGGCCCGTCGGGGTGGTGCTTGACCGGGGTGTGCACGCCGACACCCGCGCCGGTGTAGCCCTTGTCGGCCAGGACGGGCAGCCCGCGGGCGGCGTGCGGATAGAGCGCGGGCAGGACGAGTTCGCGGGCGGCGGTCAGGTCGTGGGTGGAGCCGGGGCGGACGTCGGAGACCCACAGCGGGAAGCCACCGGGGTCGCAGATGACCTGCACGCTGCCGCCGAAGGCGTGGTGTTTGCCGGAGTACCACAGGTGATGGCCGCGCTCGGCGCGGGCGGCGATCCGGTCGGTCGGGATGAGCG
Source organism: Geodermatophilus sp. URMC 61 (assembly GCF_052931555.1). NCBI lineage: Bacteria > Bacillati > Actinomycetota > Actinomycetes > Geodermatophilales > Geodermatophilaceae > Geodermatophilus > Geodermatophilus sp. URMC 61. The sequence continues at coordinate 5,625,914 of NZ_JBRFHZ010000002.1, read as the reverse complement.
TGCCGTCCAGGCACAGGAAGGGCAGGCCGACGGCGCGAGCATGGGTCAGCACGGCGGCCAGGGCGGGCGCGTGCGCGGCGATCACGTCGAGCGCCTCGTGCAGATAGCGGTAGGCGGTGGCGATGCTGACCCCGGCGTCTGCGGCCAGGGTGCGCACGTCCAGACGGTGGCGCAGCCAGCGCAGCGCCAGCACGACTTGAGCGTGCACCGTGCCGGCCCGCTGCGCCGGACGGGTCCCCGGTCGACGGCGGTACCGGGCGATCCAGCCGGTCACCGCCTTCAACACCGTCGCGGACACATCCAGGCTGGCACGATGAGACACAGCGGGCTCCCGGGGAAGACGGGGATCGGTCTTTGGCGAGTCGATCTTTACCCCGAGAGCCCGTGCCCTGTTCTTCCACCCCGGCCGCGACCAGCGACGACGTTAGTCAAGCCGGCAATGCTGGTAAGAAAACTTCACTCGATGAGGTGGTGGCTCATAGGCCGCCCTCAGGGACAGGTCCGAGGCCTCGGTCCGCCGTCACCTCACAGGGAACCTCAGGCGGGAACATGGCAGGACTGAGCGCATGCCCCTCGGCCCGTCCCGTAAGACCCGCCCGGTGAGCCGTCCCGCACGGGGAGGACAACTGGGACTCCTCGTGGTGGGCGGAGCTACGTTGTCCGCTGGCCGCTCGACACCCAAGCCACCGTCTTGTGGAAGGTCGCTGCGTGACCGCGAGCCGGTACCCATCGCAGCTCACCGCCAGCATCATGAAAGCCAAGCTGTTGTCATCCTGCACGCAACCAACGATCGCCATAAGCGGCCAAAGAGCTGACACATACGACGACTTGATGCCCATAACGCTCAACTCTTACCGCTCAGGTTCAAGCCTTTACTGAAGAACGGGACGCATGCTACCAATAGCGGTAGTCCGGGTCCCGCTTCGCGGGGCCCACTGCCGTTTCCAAGGGGTGGCGTGTTGGTCATTGTTGGGTGGCGTTGAGAATGCACGGCGGAATGAAGATCTACGCCGGCGCTCCAGCGGCGGCCCGCCACTACGTAGAGGCCGGCCGGGGCCGGGCCGATGACTACTACCTGACCGAAGGAGCCGGGCTCGCGCGCCGCTACACCGCCGGCGACGGCCGGGTAACCGAGCTCGACGCCCTGGCCGGGGAGGGCTACGAGGCGTGGGTGGGCGGCCTGGACCCGGACACCGGGATGGCGCGGGGTCGGCTGCGGACCGACGCCCGCGCGGTGCGGTTCGTCGAGGTAGTGATCAACGGGCCCAAGTCCTGGTCGCTGGCCGCCGCCCTGCATCCCGACATCGCCGCCGCCTACGACGCCGCGCAGGACCGCGCCGCGGTCCAGATCATCGGCTGGCTCGGCGAGCACGCAACCACCCGCGTCGGCCCGCGCGGCGGGCAGATGCAAGTGCCGGTCGGACGTCTGGAGGCGGTGACCGTGCGGCACTACACCTCCCGCGCCGGGGATCCGCACCGGCACCTGCACCTGCAGATAAGCGCCCGAGTGCTCGCTGCCGGCCGCTGGCGGGGGCTGCACACCGTCGGTGTGCGGGACTTCCTCTCAGCGATCAACGGGATCGGGCACGCCGCGGTGGCCTGCGACCCGCAGTTCCGGGCCGCGCTGGCCGCCCACGGCTACACCCTCGATGGCGCCGGAGACCTACTGGAGCTGGCCGACTATGTGGGGGCCTTCAGCGCCCGGGCGGCCCAGATCGGCCGCAACCTGGAGCGCTACGAACGCCAGTGGACCACCGAGCACCCCGGCCAGACGCCAGGACCGGGCCTGCGGCGGGCCTGGGACAGGCGGGCGTGGGCCGAGGGCCGCCCGGACAAGGTCACCCCCCAGCCCGGAGCCGACCTCACCGCCCGCTGGGTGGCTGAGCTGGCCGCCCTCGGTTACCGCGACCGCGACCGCCGGGTGAATCTGACGCCGACACTGGTGGGCACCCTCGACCGGGAAGCCGCGGTGGGCGCCGTGCTCACCCGGCTGGCCGCCACTCGTTCGGCGTGGAACGCCGCCGATGTCCGCGGCGAGGTCGAGCAGCTGATCGCAGCCGCGCGCATCGTCGCCGACACCGCAGTCCGCAGTGAGCTGGCCGAAGACCTCACCGCCCGCACCATGGAACGGTGCGTGCCGCTGCTGGACCGCAACGGCGGTGCCGGTGCGGTGCCCGAGCACATCCGGGCGTGGACCTCCCAGCCGGTGCTCGATATCGAGGCCGAGCTGACCGACCGCCTCGCCGTCCGCGGCGGAACCGCCGGCGCTGCGGTCGACGAGCCGGTGCTGCCCCACGCCGTGCGCGGGCGGCTGGACGCCGGGCAGGCGGCGGCGGTCGCCACGCTGGCCGGCGACCGGCCCCTGGTCGTCATTGAGGGCGCGGCCGGGGCGGGCAAGACCACCATGCTGGCCGCCACCCGGGCGCTGCTCCAGGCACAAGGCCGCCGGCTGACCGTGGTCACCCCGACGCTCAAGGCGGCCAGGATCGCCGCCGCCGAGGTCGGCACCGCCGCCGGTTCGGCGGCGTGGCTGGCCTTCCAGCACGGCTGGCGCTGGACCGACGACGGCGTCTGGACCCGGCTGGTCGCCGGTGACACCGACCCGCGCACCGGAGCCGTGTACACCGGGCCGGAGCCAAGGGCGGGCCTCACCTCCGGGGATCTGTTGGTGGTCGACGAGGCCGGGATGCTCGACCAGGACACCGCCCGCGCGCTGCTCACCATCGCCGACGAGGCCGAAGCCCGGCTGGCGCTGCTGGGTGACCGCCACCAGCTCGCCGCGGTCGGCCGCGGCGGCGTGCTGGACCTCGCCATGCGTCAGGTCGACCCGGCAGCCCACCTGGTGCTCGACGGAGTCCACCGCTTCGTCCGCACCGACCAGGCCGGGCACACGGCGCCGGACACGGAGTACGCGGAGTTGACCTTGGCCATGCGCACCGGCGAGAACCCGGGTGCAGTCTTCGACGCACTCATGGTCCGCGGCAACATCCGGCTGCACGCCGACCCCGCCGAGGCGCAGACGGCGCTGGCCGAGCTGACCGCCGCCCATCACCGCGACGGTGAGCGGGTGGCCGTGGTGGTCGACACCCGCGAGCAGGCCGCCGAGCTGGGCGCCGCCATCCGGGAGCGGCTGGTCGCCGACGGCCGCGTCGACGACACCCGGGTCGCGGTCACCGGCGCCGGACAGCGCGTCGGCGCCGGGGACCGGATCGCCACCCGCCGCAACGACCGCGACCTCGGCGTGGCCAACCGCGACACCTGGACCGTCACCGCCGTGCACCGCGACGGGAGGCTGGCCGTCGTCCCGGCCGATGTCACCCCACGAGGGGCCGTCCCTGCCGGTGTCACCCCGGCGGGCACCGGGAAGCGGGTGCTGCCTACCGGCTACATCACCTCACACGTCGAGCTGGCCTACGCCTCCACCGCGCACGGCGCCCAGGGCGACACGGTCACCGCAGCGCACCTGGTGGTCGGTGAGCACACCGGGGCGGCGGCGGCCTATGTCGGGATGACCCGCGGCCGCACCGCCAACACCGCCCACCTGGTCGCCGCCGATCTGGGCGAGGCACGGGAGCAGTGGATCGCCGTGTTCAGCCGGGACCGCGCCGACCTCGGCCCCGCCCACGCCGCGCAGCTCGCCGCTGCCGAGGCCGCGCGCTACGCCGCACCCCACCCGGTGGAGCAGGTGCTGGCCGACCTGCAGCAGGCGTGGACGGTCGAGCAGCGCAGCCTCGACCGGCTGGCCGTCCTGCAGCCCTGGTGCCACGTGCTGCGCCAGGCTGTGGCCCTGGAGGCCCCCCACGCCGGCGAACTGGCGCGGCTGGAGGCCGAGCACCGGCAGGCGGCCCTGGCCGCCCAGCATGCGACGCAGCGGGCCGCGGCCGCCGACGCTGCCCTCGCCCAGGATGCCGACCGCATCCGCGACGGCCTGCTCGCCACCTGGGACGCCCAGCGCGGCGCCGCCCGCACGGCGGCCCGGGTGGTGCTCGACGGACCCGGCTGGTGGGGGTTCCAGCGCAGACCCGTCACCCGGGCCGGTGAGCAACTGGCCGGGTGGGCCGACCGGTGGCGCCCCCACCTGCCCGATCTGCCCACCGACGTCGAACAGCTCGCGCGGATGGTCGAACGGGGCGACGACCGTCCGGCGCTGTGGCGGGCCTTCGACACCAGCGCCCACCGGGCGGCCGAGCAGCAGCATCCCGAGCACGCGGGGGTACACGCCGCCGCCGAGGCCGCCCCGCGGGCCGCCGGGCAGGCCCAGGCCGCCCTGGTCGAGGCGCAGCGCCGGCGCGCCGAACGGCTCGACCCGCTCGGGCCGAGCGCCTGGGCACCCGACCCGGCAGGGCAGCTGACCGCCCTCGAGCGCTACCTCGCCACCACCCGGCACGAACTGGCCGCCGCCCGGGCCCGCATCGCCGACCTGCAGGCCGACCCGGCCCTGCTGAGTCAGCCGTCCGACCGGCTCACCGCAGCCCGCGACACCTGGCGCGCGCACTACGACGCCGACCACCAGCAGCGCCGAGCCGCCACGCCGGGGACGGCCGCCCTCCCGGCGAGCGTCCCGCGGCCCGAGTACGAGCGCTACGGGCCACGGGCGGCACGGGATGTCACCCCGAGCCTGGGGCGGTGAGCCGGACTGGTCATCACCAGGGCCGCTGTCGACCCCATGAGCGGAACTGCAGGAGAACTGAAGGACAACTGAAGACCCGCCGACCTCCGGCGGCTCACCGCCGCAATCAGCCTTCCGGGCGTCGTGATCCGGCGCCCACGCAAGGCGAAGGTCCCAGGCGCTCCCACCCCCCAGGCCGGACGCTGCGGGGAGAGGAACAGGAGGAAAACAGGAGGTCGACAGAAGAAGTTGGTTGTGGGCTGTCAGCAACGGCCACGAAACGGCGCCTTCTAGGGGTGGACAGCCGCCCCGACCCGTCGAGCCTCGGAGACAGCCATGACCGACCACACCCCCGGCCCCGCTCACCCCGCCGAGCCGACGCCCCGGCTGCTCACCATCGCCGAAGCCGCCCTACTGCTGCGCACCCCCGTCGCCACGCTGCGGTACTGGCGACACCTGGGCACCGGCCCGCGCAGCTTCCGGCTCGGCCGCCGCGTCGTCTACCGCCGTGACGACCTCCAATCCTGGATCGACGCCTGCCGGCACCATGGCGCGTCTACCGGGCCGTGATGCTCGGCGTGCAATCGCCCGTGTACGGGCGACCCGTTCAGCCCAGTTGCTCGAGGACCTGCGCTGCTCCGGTGGCCCGCCTCCTGCGGCCGTAGTAGACGTCCTGCGTGACGGACGGCTTGGCATGCCCGAGCTGGTCGGCCGCGCTCCTGGCCGACAGCCCTGCTTCGTCCATGAGCGTGGCGACGGTCTTGCGGAAGGCGTGGGAGGTGACGCCCGGCATCCCCATCGCCTGAAAGGCCTCACGAAGAGCCCGGCGGGTGTTGTTCGGGTCGCGCAGCTTGCGGCTGCGCGGCGCAGGGAAGACCGGTCCGCTCGACGGCCCGCGCTGCCGCAGGAGCGCGACACACCAGCTCGGGAGCTCCAGCACCCGCTCCCCCGCCACCGACTTCGGCCGGCTGACGACCAGTCCCTGGCCCTTGACCCGCAGCACCGTCCCCGTGACCGTGACGGTGCCGGCGTCGAGGTCCGTGTCCGGCCAGCTGACTGCACAGGCTTCGCCGATGCGGAGACCGGTGGCGACCATGAACGCCACGAGGTCCGGCAGATCCCGCTCGCGAGCCGTCGCGTCCTCGCTCAGCCATGCCCGCACCGACCTGACCTCGGCCGCGGTCAGCGCCCGCGGCGCCCGTCGGGTCTGGCTGGGGATGCGCGCCACATCCCGGCAGGGGTTCGCCTTCAGGGCGTCATGGCGGCAGGCCAGGCCGCACATGCCGCTGATCACCGACTTGGTCATCTTCGCCAGCGCCGGGCCGTGCGACGCCCGCACGGCCGCCAGGTGACGGTCGAGCAACCCGACGCTGAGCTCACGCACCCGCACGCTGCCCAGGGCCGGGAGGACCTGCCGATCGAGCCGGTCACGGTAGGCCTGCATCGTCGACGGGCTCTTGCCCTCGAGCTGGCTGAACCACTTCGCCGCGAGGTCGGCGACCTTGGTGTCGGGAGTGATCTCGTGGCCCGTCCCCGGACGTCCCCGGTCTCGCAGCGCCACGGCGAGGGCCTGCTCCGCGGCCCCCTTGGTCTTGGCCTGCCGCTGCACCTGGCGGCTGGCCCCGTCCCAGTCCCGGTACAGACACACCGCCCGGTACCCGGCCGGATCCGGGTAGACGCGGACCCGGCCGTGGGTGCCGAGCTCCAGATGGGGTCTGGCCACGCTGCCCCCGCTCGGAGTCGTGATCGCGCCGAGGCGGCACCGTCCGGCGAGGCCACACTTTACTCGCCGGGGCCATGCTTTACTCATCGTTTACTCGCCAGGATTAGCCAGTTTCGACCAACAAGCCCCAACTACGAAAGCCGACCAACACAGCCTCTGAGCTGCAGGTTCTCGGCGACCATCATCAACAGCCAGCATTGATCAACTCATGCGATCTTTAATCAGCGGGTTCGGGGTTCGAGTCCCTGATGGCGCACCCAGCAACAGGCCGCTGACCTGCGGCTTCGCCGAGCACAGCAAGATCATCAGAGCGCCGGACCGGCCAGCTGTCCGCAAACAGTCCGCAGAAGTGCACGATCAGCATTCCTCGGAACGGCTGCGCGGCCACGCCGAGCCGGTGCCCACGGCGCGGCGGTCGAGGCCGCCGGCTCTGCCACCCTCGGCCTCATGACCAGCCGCGAGGACGTCCGCCGCCTGGCGGACGCGCTGCCCGCGGCGCGCCTGCTGGCGGTCGAGCGACTGCTCCGGGCCGGCCTCGCGGACACCGACCCGACCGAGCGGCGTCGCTTGCCGGCACCGGCACCCTGTCGGCCGAGCAGGACCTGGCCGAGCGGTCGGAGGACATGCTGCGCAGCGATGGGGACCCGGACACCGCCGGCGGGCGCGACGCATCCAGCGCGTGATCGTCGTCGACACCGGCCCGGTCGTCGCGCTGGTCGACGACCGCGACGACCACCACGAGCGCTGCCGGGACTTCCTGGAGACCCATCCCGGCCCCCTGCTGCTCCCGCCACGGTCGTCACCGAGGTGTGCCTGTTGCTGGAAGGACGGCGCGGCACGCAGGCGGAGCTCGCCTTCCTCGCCGACGTCCGGGCCGGCCGGTTTCGGCTCGTGGACGACCTCGAGCCGGACCTCGACCGCATCGCCGAGCTGGTCGAGCGCTACGCCGACCTGCCGCTGGCACGGTGGATGCCTCGGTCGTCGCGCTCACCGAACGGCTCGAGCTGCGCGAAGTCGCCGCGCTCGACCGCCGGGACTTCTCCGTCGTCCGCCCCCGGCACACGCCCGCCCTCACCCTGCTCCCATAGCCGACACGAACCTGCAGTTCTCCTGCAGGACGCCGGAGCCAGCCGGGCGAGGGCACCGGAGGAGTACTGCAGAAGTACCGGAGGACGACGTCAGGAGGCCGGGTCGGCGCGTGGGGCACCTCGGCGAGCGCCCTCACCCACGCGGCGGCGCGACGCGCTGAGGCCTGTCCTGCGGATCTTGTGCGCCAGCACTGCAGTTTGTGTCCCGGAGCGGCCCACTCTGGAACAGGCCCTTCGACCCACGGGGCAATGGAGGCGTCGGTTCGCAGGTAGGAGTGCCAGCGGGGTCAACCAGGGGTCCGCACATCGGCGGTGAGGTCCCACGGCCAAAGGGTGACGGCGGCTGCCGTCGCCGCGTGGAGGGCCTGTTCGTCGAGGTCCCGCGTCGTCGTCGGCAGGTTCTGTTCGGCCCAGGTGAACCGGAAGGTCAGCGCGCACCGCGGGTCGGGAGTCAGCCAGTAGTCGGCATCGAACTGGTCGTTCCCTCCGCCGCCTCGTGGACCGACAAGGACCTGCCCGGGAGAGTCTCCAGCCGCCGCGCGGCGTCGCAGAGGCCGATCGCGACGGCCTGCGTGGCGTCAGGCAGCAGAACCTCCACCTGCGGTGGCGTCCCGATGGGTAGGCCGATGCGCTCGGCCAGGCCCGGGTCGGTCGGGGTGAACGGTGGGTGATGCTCGGCCGCACGGCCACGGTAGGTGAGCCTGAACTCAAGTCCAGCCGCGTAGGCATGGATCCCCAGGAGCACCGCCGCGACGGTGGCGGACCGCCCCAGGAACTGGCCGATCGGCAGGATGCCGGGGATCTCGTTTGGCGGCGGCGAAGTTTGAACGCGTATCCGGGCGAACCGGGCGTAGGCCTCCTCCCGCCGCGCATCCCCGTCGGCAGGTCCAGCTCCACCGTTCGACATGGGCCGACCTTGCCTTGGCTGGATGACGTGCGCGACGCGCGGTGGAGGGCGGGCACGGATGTCCCTCAAGCCGCCCCTGTCCCATAGCGGCCCACTCAGGGCGACCTACCGCTGTCAGCCCGAGGCAAACAGGACGCCACCGACGATGAACAGCGGCAGCGACACGAACAGGCGGAGGCCCAGGCCGGCGATGAGCTCTACGCGGACAACGACCTGGACCGCGGTCACCTGGTCCGCCGCCCCGACGCCCTCTGGGGCACCGCCGAGCAGGAGGTTCAGCAGGGCAACACCAACACCTTTCACGACAGCAACGCCGCACCTCAGGCCGCCGAGATCAATGAGGGTGAGCTGCTGTGACTGGGCCTGGAGCACTACCTGCTCGATATCGCCGCCACCTACGCCCGGCGGCTGATCGTCTTCACCGGCCTCGTCCTCGACCTCGCCGACCCCGCCTACCGCGGCGTGCAGATCCCCGCTGCTCTTCTTCAAGGTCGCCGTCTTCCGCGACGGCTCCTAGACCACCGGACCTTTGGCCGCCACCGGCTACCTGCTCGACCAGACACCCCAACGTGGCGACCTCGACGACGTCCTCGCCCGAGCTACGGCCGCCGACCAGCCACCGCCACTGGGACCGTTCCGCGCCTACCAGGTGATCATCGCCGACCTGGCCGACCTCACCGGCCTCGATCTCACCCAAGCCAACGCCCTCGACCTGTACAGCGCCCGCACCGCTGGTGAGCGCCCTCAAGCCACTCGCCCGTGGCGCAGGCTGACCGCACTCAGCGACTTCCAGCTGTGACGCCAATGTCCTCAGGGCCAGGCGCAGATATGCAGCTAGGCGCATCGGCGCTCGACCTGCTGGCCTCGTGCGACCCCTACCCCAGTCACACTCGCAAGGCCACCGTCGTTCATGCTTATGTTCCCACGCAGCCGCGCCTCACGATCCGAGCTGACCTGTCAGTCCCTCTTGACCCGAACAGGGCAAAGTCGGATCGTCGGCCCGTCGAGAGTCGCCGTCCTCACCGGCCCCAGCAATAGGGCCCCGACGGATCCCTGTCTCGGAGGATGCCCCCCTTTCCGAAAGGGCGCCCCACCATGAGCACTGAGCAGCAATACCCCGACGCCTGGACCGAGCATCAGGCCGCGACGAAGCGGACCTCGGAGGAGGCCCTCGCCGAGAGGGCGGAGGAGCGCGCCGACATCGAGGAGGACCGGCATCGGCAGCAGGAATTGGACGATGCGGAGATGGGCGGGGAATCCTGAATGCAATGCCGTCGCCCTCCCCGGTTGTCAACCAAGGCGCGCCAGCCCTGCCGCGCCGGCTGAGCGAATGACGCGGACGCCGGCAAAGGGAGCGCCTCCGGGCCGATGACGCGGTCCGACACGGCATGCGTCGACGACGCGGACGGGGCTGGCTGTGTCCTGACCGTGGTCCGGCTGGAGCCGTACCGCGGACCCTACTGGACCCCGACGCCACGGGGCGATCTGTCCCACCCGAACCCGAATCACCGCCGCGGCGGTCACGACCCGCTCGATGACCGACCTCAGCAAGATCACGAGAGAGCGGGGTAGTCGTGCGCAGGTCGGCGTGGCCGACGGTGGCCTGACATCCTGGAGTAAAACGCCGAACGCAAGTGCTTCCATCGCAGGCCTGGCGGAAAATGGATGTCACAGAGCACAAACCGCCAGCGTGCTCTGACGGGGAGGGACCACCACGGGTCTTGATTCTTGACGGTCCAGCTACCATGCATCATGGGAGAGATACGGCACACATACTGTGACCAGTGTGGAAACAAATCAGGCTTCACAAGATTCTGTCCTCAATGTGGCAAGCCCGGAACCGATCGTCCGTATACCCCGACTGCGGTACGACCCGGTTACTGCCCCGGCTGCGGCGAAGAATATTCGACCGTAACGTCCAAGTACTGCTCCGTGTGTGGCGTAGCACGCTCAGGGAATGCTCAGGACAACACAGAACCTTACTGCTGTAGTTGCGGGAGCCAAATAGCAACTGCCTCATCCGAGTACTGCTCCAACTGCGGGGGCAAGGTGCTCTATCGGTGACTGAGCCTTTTTCAGCCGCCAGCGGCTGCACCACCGGTCGGCTCTCCCTGAATCTGTTGTCGGCCGGACGCACCAGTCCGCCGGGTGCCAAGTGAGCTGCTCCCCCGGAAGACTGGGGCCCGGACGGCCTCCCCGTCTGCGAGTAGCGCGCCGCCGCGGTCATCCCGCTGGGTGACACCTGCGCCCGCTGACCGATCGGGCCAGCAGGTGGCGAGGACGATCACCGTCGTGTTCCGGACGTACACGGCCACCAGCGCGCTGCCGTACCCGCACCCGGAGCAGGCGATGGCGGGACTTGGCGCCCAGCTGCAGCTCCAACTGGGCACCGGCGAGCTGCCGGACTGGGCCAAGCTGCGGTCCCTCGGCGGGCGGAGGTTACCGACGCCCGCGGCTGGGTGTGGTGGGAGTACCAAGCCGAGGTGAACACGCGAGACGCTGGCCCTCGTCGACTGAACAGGCCACGGCAGGCTGACGCGCGAGCGGAGACGCGGGCACCCCCGCGCCAGGAGCTGAGCCAGAGCTCGCGGGCGCGACTCGAAAGGGACCCCATCGCCGTCCCGGTCCAGCTTGCGGAAGTACGGGGCTGCTCCGCGTAGATGGGCGCGGCGCCCGCTGCTCTCACCGCGTCACAGCGAGGCGGCGGGTTGCCCAGCGCTGGCCGGTCGACCACTGAGCCACACACTGCCGCGGAGCAGCGAGCGTGACCCGTCGGTCGCAGCGGGCTGCGGGGCGCCGCACCCCAAACGGTCGTGGCTCGGCTCCATCTGTTCCTCCAAGCCCCACGCTGAGTCCTACGCTCTTGCGATGACGTCCCGCGTCGAAGTCTTCGTCCGCAGTGGGCACACCATTGACCTAGCGCTGGAGGACGGCCAGGACCGCATCTTTGCGAACGCCCTACACGAGGCCTGGGCATCCCCCGATGCCATCGGCTTCAAGCACCTCGCGCTCGGCGAGCACGCCGTGATTCTCGCCAGCGAGGTCGTCGGTTACCGGCTCCACGGTCCGATGCAGACAGACTCACCGATATAGATGGGGTTTCGCGGCCGGCGGCAGCAGCGGCCACCTGGCCTGTCGCCACGGCGGCTGCCACCCGCGCCCGGACGGCGTGCAACGGCGGGATGATCCAGCCATGGACGTTGCCGACATCGAGCGCTGGCACGCCTCCTACGTTGCCGACTTCGCAGCGGTGGTCCGCGGGGACATCGACGACACGCGCCATCTCCTCTCCTACTACGCCGTTCCACTGCTGGTCAGCTCTGATGCCGGCTGTCCGGGTGCTGGGGGATGAGGCCCACCTTCTGGCCTTCGCGCAGCAGCAGATGGCGGGGTTGCGGTCCGCCGGTTACGGCCGCAGCGAAGAGGTGGACGGGGAGACGACGCTCCTCAACTGCTCGTGCGCCCTCCATCGGGGTCGGTTCGCCCGCCTTCGGGCGGATGGCACCGAGATCGCCCGGGCGGAGTTCACCTACGTGATCACCGAGGGGGAAGCGGGTCGCCGGATCGCCGCGCTGATCGCCCATACGGAGGGGACCGCGTAAGCCCGAGCGGCCTCCGGTGACGACTGACGGAGCCCGGTGCGAGTCCCTGCTGGGCGACCCGGACCAACGGTCGCGAGGTCGCCGTTATCTGCCCTCGGCTTCCGCGGACCGGATCTGTCCGGCTGCAGTCTCGTGGCAGCGGCCGCTCATCGAGTCCTGGTGAGAGCTTGGCGCCCGGCGACATGATCTGTGCCCGGACCCTCAGACGAGACGGCGACGGGGTGGGTCACATGGCAGGGGCGAGCCCGCAGGCAACGGACGCGCTGATGGGACAGGCCGTCTTCGAACGCGACGTAGACGCCGTGCTGGAGCTGTTCGAGGCCGACGGCGTCTTCATCGACGCTGACAGCGGCGTCGCTGTGCGCGGGCACGAGCAGATCCGTGCCGCGTTGGTGACCCTGTTCCAGTTCAAGCCTCGCCTGGAGGGGCTGCCGCCGACCGTCTTCGTGGCGGGCGACATCGCCCTAGTCATCTCACGGTGGACCCTGGAGCTGTCCGGAGCCGACGGGGAGATCTCCCGTCAGTCCGGGACGGCGACGGATGTCATGCGACGGCAGTCGGACGGAACGTGGCGGTACGTCATCGACAACCCCCAGGGTGTCGCACTCGGTTAGTACGCACAGGGACGGCAAGCTGGTCGCCGGCCCGCCCCGTCAGCGAGATAGCGGGCATGCGGCGAGGACCAGGCGAGCAGGTCGTCGGTCTCGACCAGGTTGCCGTTCGGGTTGCGGAACTGGTCGCTACTTGCCATGCGGCTCGTGGTCGGGTCGCCTTGAGCGAGTCGTCCCTGTCCCATAGGCCGCCTTCAGGGCCGAGGGCGTACATGGCCCGCAGGACAGGCCCCTAGCCCTGCGCGCGGGCCGCGTCCATCTCGTCGGCGACCTCGTCGCGCTGGTCGGCGAACAGGTGCCCGTACGGGTCCAGGGTCATGGTCGCCGATCGGCCGCGACGGGGCTCGGGACCTCGGCCGGGACCCCTGCCGGCCGACTCACGCGTCGGTCGGCACGGCGGCCTCGCGCCGCGCGTCGATCCAGGCGCGGAGGTCGTCGCGCCGGTAGAGGACGCGCCGGCCGAGGCGGAAGCTGCGGGGGCCGGTGCCCAGGTGCCGCCAGTAGCGCAGGGTGGCCACGGGGGTGCGCAGCACCTCGGCGGCCTCGGTGATGGTGAGCAGCTCGGGCTGGTGGTCGGCGGTGCGGTCGGGCATGGCTGTCTCTGGGGCTGGTCGGGTGTGGTTGGCCGTGCACCTTCAGAAGGCGTCATCTGGGGCCGTTTGCTGACACCTACCGCCAGATCCTCCGGTCGCCCTGCAGTCCCTCCTCCGGTAGTTCTGCAGTCCTGCTCCGGTGAGGCCGAGGGCGCTCAGCACCGCAAGTCCACGGCCCGGTGTCGGAGAGCCGGCAGGCCGCGCTTCACCGGGGGATTCCCCGGCCGGGTGGAGGGCGGAGCCCGAGGGACGGAGGCGGTGGCGGGGCCACGCGGACGGTCGACGTCCGGCCGGTCGGCGACGTCGTGTCTGCTCGGCGGGCGGCCCGTTCGGCCTCGCGGCCGGCGCGCCAGGCCTCGCGCTCGCGGTCGAGCCGATCCCGCGGCTGGGCCAGCAGCGAGGGCTCGGCCACGAGCCGGGTGATCTGCGCTCGGACGTCGGTGAGCTCCTGGCGGTCTGCGGCCACGTCCCGCTCCAGCTCGGCGAGCCCGCTGGCGGGATCGGGCAACCGGGCGATCGACCCGAAGCGGGTGAGTCGCTGGTCCCGGCCGCGGCGCGCCTCAGCGAGGGCGTGCCGGGCGTGCTCGTGCGCGCGCTGGGCGGCGTCGGCGACCGCGCGCAGCTCCCTGCACTCGGGATGCGCCCGCTCGGCCCGACGACGGGCCGAGGCGTCGAGCGCCGCCCACAGCGCCGGCCGATCGTCGAACCGGCCGGCGACCTGAGCGATCCGGTCGGGGTCGGTGGGCAGGGTCGGCAGGTGGGGTCGCCAGCCGTCGGCCCAAGCGGTGAGCTGATCCCGGGCCCGGGCGACGGTGGCGCGCCGCAGCCCGAGTCGGCCCGGTCCCTGCTGGAGGGTCTGGGCGGCGCTGTGTGCCGCGCCGCGCTGCGCGGCCCATTCGGCGAGCAGCACGTCACGCAGGTGGTCGGCTTCGGCGGCGACGACCGCACCGCTGGCCTCGGCCCGCCCCGTGGCGTCGTCGGCGTCGATGGCCGCCCGCCGGCAGGCGGCCTCACGGGCCAGGAGCTGGGCGGCCGGGCCGACATCGAGGGCGATCAGCTCGCGCAGCGCGTCACGGCGCGGCTCGGTGAGCGTGAGGCGGTCGAGGCAGCGCTGTTCGACCGTCCACGCCTGGCGCAGCTCGACCAGCACCTGATCCAGCGGACGGGGCCGGGCGTAGCGGGCGGCCTCCGCGGCGGCCAGCTCGGCGGCGTGGCCGGGGCCGAGGTCGGCCCGGTCGCGGGCGAAGACCGCGACCCACTGCTCCCGCGCGTCGTCGAGATCGCTGGCGACGAGGTGGGCGGTGTTCGCGGTGCGGCCGCGGGTCATCCCGACATAGGCCGCCCCCGCGCCCGTGTGCTGGCCGATCACCACGTGCGCGGCCGGAACGGTGTCGCCCTGCACGCCGTGTGCGGTGCTGGCGTAGGCCAGCTCCACGTGCGAGGTGACGTAGTCCGCCGGCAGTACCCGCTCCCCCACGGCGCCGGGGGGGACACCGGCGGGAGCAGGACCGCTCGGGGTGACACGGCTCGGGTTGGCGTCGGCCGGGGTGACAGCGAGCTCGCCGTGCGGGCCGACGGCGGTGACGGTCCAGGTGTCGCGGTTGGCGACGCGCAGGTCGCGGTCGTTGCGGCGGGTGGCGATCCGGTCGCCGGCGCCGATCCGCTGCCCCGCTCCGGTGGTGACCGCGGCACGGTCGTCGACGCGGCCGTCAGCGACCAGCCGGTCCCGGATGGCGGCGCCCAGCTCGGTGGCCTGCTGGCGGGTGTCCACCACGACCACCACCCGCTCGACGTTGGCGCGGTGCTCGGCGGCGAGGGCCGCCAGCGCCTCGGACAGCGCCGCCTCATCAGGATGCAGCCGGATCTGGTCGCGGGCGGCCAGCGCGTCGAACACCGCGCCGGGGTCGTCACCGGTGCGCATGGCCAGGGTCAGGTCGGCGTAGGCGGTGTCAGGGACGGGGGCCTCGTCGTCGGTGCGGGTGAATCGGTGCACCCCGTCGAGCGTCAGATGGCCGGTCGGGTCGAGTTGGCGGACGGCGAGGTCGAGGACGCCGCCGCGGCCGACCGCAGCCAGCTGGTGCCGGTCGCCGAGCAGCGCCAGCCGGGCCTGGCACTCGTCGGCCACGGTGAGCAGGGCGCGGGCGGTGTCCTGGTCGAGCATCCCGGCCTCGTCGACGACCAGCAGGTCGCCCGGCCGCAGGGCTGCGGCGTCGTCCGGGCCGGTGTAGGCGTTTCCGCGGACCGGGTCGGTCCGGCCGACGGCGAGCCGGGTCCAGGCACCCTCGTCGGTCCAGCGCCAGCCGTGCTGGAAGGCCAGCCAGGCGGCCGACCCGGCGGCGGCACGCACCTCCGCCTGCGCGACCTTGGCCGCCTTCAGGGTGGGGGTGACCACCACCATCCGCCGCCCCTGGTGGTCGAGGAGCTGTCGGGTAGTGGCGAGGGTGGAGGTCTTGCCGGCCCCCGCCGCCCCCTCGACGACCACCAGCGGACGGTTGCCGGCCAGCGCGGCCGCCGCCGCACGCTGACCTGCGTCCAACCGTTCGGTGTCGACCGCGCACACCGCATGAGGTGCCGGGTCCTCCGGAAGTGGGCGGTCGGTGTCCGGTCCGCCGGCTCCGGCGGTGCGGGCGGCCAGCCGGGCGGTCAGGTCGGCCTCGACGTCGAGCACCGGCTGCGAGGTCCAGGTGCGGAGGTGCTCGGGCACGCCGTCGCGGTTCAACAGCGACAGGCACCGCTCGAGAGTGCGGGCGGTGAGGTCCTCGGCCAGCTCGGTGCGCACGGCCGGGTCGGCGATGATGCCGTCGGCGGCGATCAGCTGCTCCACCTCACCGCGGACGTCAGCCGCGTTCCAGGCCGAGCGGCCGGCGGCCAGCCGGGTCAACACCCGCTCCACCGCCGCATCCCGGTCCAGAACGCCGATCGGGGTCGGGATCAGGTCGACGACTCCGTCACGGTCGCGGTAGCCGAGGGCGGCCAGCTCGCCGAGCCACCGGGTGGTGATGTCCTCGCCAGGCTGCGGAACGACCTTGTCCGGTCGGCCGTCGGCCCACGCCCGAGCGTCCCAGGCCCGCCGCAGCGCCGGCCCGGGTCGTGCACCGGGGTGCGCGGCGGTCCATTCGGATTCGTAGCGGTCAAGATTGCGGGCGATTTGCGCCGAGCGGGCACAGAACGCCCCCACGAATTCCGCGAGCTGCCGAATCTCGCCAGCGGCGTCCAACACATATCCGTGAGCGGCGAGCGTGGCCCGGAATTGCGAGTCGCAGGCGACGGCAGCATGCCCGATCCCGTTGATCGCCGCGAGTGAATCGCGGACCCCGACGGTGTGCAACCCACGCCACTTCCCAGCGGCGAACACGCGGGCGTTGACCTGCAGGTGCAGATGCCGGTGCGGATCCCCGGCGCGGGAGGTGTGGTGCCGCACCGTCACCGCCTCCAGCCGCTCGACCGGCATCTGCACCTGCCCACCGCGCGGCCCCACCCGGGTCGTCGCGTGCTCGGCCAACCAGCCGATGACCTGCTCGGCGGCGCGGTCCTGCGCGGCGTCATAGGCCGCGGCGATGTCCGGGTGCAGGGCGGCGGCCAGCGACCAGGACTTCGGGCCGTTGACCACGACCTCCACGAACCGCACGGCGCGGTCGTCGGTCCGCAGCCACCCCCGCGGCTCCCCGGTATCCGGGTCGAGGCCGGCCACCCACGCCTCGTACGACTCCCCTGTCAGCGGCGCCGACTCCTCCACGCTCCCGGCCCCGGCGTTGTAGCGGCGGGCGATCCCGGCCCCCTCGGTGAGGTAGTAGTCGTCCGCCCGACCCCGGTCCGCTTCCACGTAGTGTCGGGCAGCGGCCGGCGCGCCAGCGAAGAACTTGACTCCGCCACGCATACTCAGCGCCACCCAACAATGACCAACGCGCCATCCCCAGAAACGGCGATAGGCCCAGTGAAACGGGGCCCGGACTACCTCTATTGGTAGCATGCGTGCCGTTCTTCAGTGAAGAGTTGGAGGGCCCTGCCAGCCGAGGAAATGGCCGAGTGCTTGGCGCTCGTCGATTGCTTGATTGGTTGACGTTGGCGATGTGCGGTCGTAGGCAGGGTTCATCTTGGGCAAGCGTCTGGACGAGGACTTGTCTCACATCAGGCGGACCGGGATCGGTCTGCCTCCGCGATGCGGGAGGACTGCGCCACGATGGGCTCGTGAAGGTCACGCTGCTCTACTTCGACGGGTGCCTGCGCGCGGCGCTTGATGGGACCGGGACGCCGGACGTCGAAGTGACCTACGGGAAGGTCTCGACGCCGCGGGAGGCAGAGTCCGTTGAGTTCCGCGGCTCGCCGACGATCCTGATAGACGGTCGCGACCCCTTCCTCGATCGAGAGGCTCCCGTCGGGCTGTCCTGCCGGGTCTACCGCACCGGGGCCGGGTTGACTGGCGCCCCGACGGTCGAGCAGTTGGTAGCGGTCCTGCGGTGAGGCTGCTCGGGCGCCGCCGGATGATCCCGACTCAAGAGTCGGTGAGCTGCGACTGCTGCGACCGGGATCTGCGGCGTATCGCGGTGCACGAGCTAGGCGGCACGCCGGAAATCTACGTCTGCCGGCGCTGCGCGCTGTGGATGGCCGCGCGAATTGGACATCTGGAGCCGTGAGCGTCGAGGACAACAAGCGGCTGGTGGCCCGCGCGGTCACCGAAGTCATCAACGGCGGGAACCTCGCCGCGGTCGAGGAGCTGTACGCGTCGGAGATCGCCGCAGCGGCGCGCGAGTGGGTGGCCCCCTTCCGGACGGCCTTCCCGGACGTGCGGATGGAGACCGTGGCCCTGGTCGGCGAGGGCGACACCGTGGTCGGCCACTTCCGCTGCTCGGGCACCCACACCGGGCCGTGGAGGGGCCGGCCCGGCACCGGCCGGGCATTCCGCAACGTGCGGGAGGTGTACTGGTTCACCGTTCGCGGCGGCCGCATCGTCGACTGGTGGGGGCTGGAGGACAACGACGACCGGCGGCGCCAGCTACGTGCGGGCGGCACACCGGCCTGACCGGCACCCAGCCACGCGACTGCGCTGTCCATGGCGCTAGACCGAGCGCGGGGAGCACATGATGACCGCGACGCCTGCCAGGCAGATGAATGCGCCGACCACGTCGCAGCGGTCCGGCCGGAAGCCGTCGGCGACCATTCCACACGCGAGGCTGCCAGCGACGAAGGCGCCGCCATGGGCGGCGAGGATGCGGCCGAAGTTGGCGTCGGGCTGCAGCGTGGCGGCAAATCCGTAGGCACCGAGCGCGAGCACCCCAGCCCGATCCACAGCCAGCCCCGATGCTCGCGGCCGCCCTGCCAGACCAACCATGCGCCGCCGATCTCGGCGACCGCAGCCAGGAGGAAGAGCACGATCGAGCGCAGGACGGTCGCGTCTGCAGCCTGGCACGGGCCGAACGCACGAGCTTCGCGCGAGCCAGACTCGAGGGAGCCGTACGTCGATCTTCGGGCTCGCGAGGCCTACCGGTGGCTCCACACCTTGATCGCCGACAAGACGAGCAGCAGTCCCAGCAGCGGGATGAGCACCGCGTCGGCGACGACGCCGAGCAGGAAGCCACCGAGTACGGTTCCCGCGATCGAGCCGGCGGTCATGGCGATCACGAAGCCCGAGTTGTCCCGCAGTGCTGCGAAGCTCTGCGAGCGGCTGTAGCGCGCGAAGGCGACGATCATGGTTGGCAGGGAGATGGCCAGCGACAGACTGCCCGCGATCTTGATGTCGATGCCGAACAGTAGAACGATCGTCGGGATCAGCAGCTCGCCTCCGGCAACACCCATGAGGGCCGCGACGACGCCGATGGCGAAGCCGGCCACCACCCCGACCGGGATGCGTACCGCCGGCGCGAGGCCCAACGGGTCGAACGAGCCGAGATGGGTGACGAGCAGCGCTGCGGCGATGAGCACCAGCAGGACGGCGAGGACGCGATAGAGCGTGCGCGACGCCATTCTGATCGCCCAGCTCCCACCGACCCACGCGCCGATCAGGCTTCCGGCGAGCAGGTTGACCACCACCGACCACTGCGCTGCAACGTCGCTGAAGGGAACCCCGAGCAGTCGGGCTGGCAGCGCAGTCGCGACCACGACGAGGCTCATCGCCTTGTTCAGAATCACTGCTTGCAGCGCGACGAAGCCGAACAGGCCGATCAGCAGCGGAAGCCGGAACTCGGCTCCACCCAGGCCGATCATCCCGCCGAGCACTCCGACGCCCCCACCAACGAGAAAGGCGGTCAACAGCGGACGCCTGGAGTTCCCCACCTGCTCAAGGGCAGGCGTGGTGGCAGCAGTCGGCTCCGACCCCACCGCGCGACCGTAGGCGAGGCACCCACAGCGAATCCACGCTGCACGGATCCTCACGACGGGTGGCCGGCAGCTGGCCGACCGGTCAGGAGTTCTCACGGAAGGTGAGCTGTCGGCGGTGGTGCTCGAAGTGCCGGGTGGCGTACCGGTAGACCTCGGCCAAGGTCAGATACCGGAAGTACGGATCCCAGTCGGGCGGGAACGGCATGCCGCGATGCAGGGCCGCCTCCGTCTCCCCAACCAGGTTCCGCTGCAGCGCGGCGATGGTGCGGTCGGCCAGCGACCCCATCCGAGCATGGTTGAACACCCGAGCTCCGCCCACCGACCCCCAGTAGTTGATGACGTGGAAGGGCCGGGACGTGAAGGTCAGCAGGGCGGCCCAGCCGCGTCCGACTGACGGCGGCAGTCGGCTGACCACGCGCACCAGCGGGAGCAGGGTCCGCACGATCAGGTACCCGAAGACCATGTGGTATAGCAACTGCTCGTTGGTCCACCGGGTGCCGTCGCTGCGCCGGCGGAGATCGCCGGCGTCGGCCGCGGCCAGCAGGGCGTGCAGCCGGACCAGAGCCTGTTCCATCTCCCGTGCGATGGCCGACCGGTCCACCGCAGCCTCGGCCGGCGGCTCAACGGCGGCGGGACGGCGCCTCACCCGGCCACGGTGAGCCCACTCCGCGCGGGGCCGCAAGGTCCCATGACGCCGGAGCCGCTCTCCCACGAGCGCCCGTGCGTCGATGTGGTGCAGCGGCGGCTGGCGTGTGTCTCGTCGCAGCCTTGGTCATCGGCCCCGCCGCACTGGTCCTCGGTATCGCAACGTGGCGCCTCGCCTCAGCGGATCGGCAGCGGACGCTGTTGGCGTCGTCAGCTCCGATACCCACGAGCTGATCCCCGCGTTGCAAAATGATCTCGAGGTGGTTCGGCGCAGTGGGCTGTGACTGAAACCCGTCCTGAACAGGGCTTCACCGTTGGTCGCTGTCAGGCGGTGTGGGCCGTTCCTGGGCGTTTGCGGACTGTGTGCGGACTGAGCACGCCTCGGCAGTCGCATCGGACGCTGCGCTCGGAGGCGGCACCCGCCCCATCCCCGCGGGAGCCTCTCCGACTGCGCCGGCCAATGGCCGCCGCCAGAGAGCAGGCGCGCTGGGCCGCCGGCGCCGACGCGGTCGCCGCCTTCGAGCAGAAGGCCCGGCCAGCTGCTCGACCAGGCCGACGCCCACCGCGAACTGTCCAGGTCGCTGGCCCACGAGGACGCCACCGCCAACGCCTGACCCCGGGCCAGCCTGAGTCGCGCGTCGAGCGGGCCCCGCTCACGATCGCTGCCCACTGCCGGGCCGTCATGATTGCGTTCGCAGACGTCCGCCGACGTTCGCAACGGCGCCCCCAGCAGCAGATTCACAGGGGTCCGAGACGGCAGCGGACGGAGGTGAACAGCCGTGGATCCCCTGCAACTGTAACCAGGACTGCGACCACCACGAGCTGGTCCGTCAGCGCGAACGGGGTCGGACCGGCGGGGTGCCGGCCCGACCCCGCCGGATCACCGTCGGTTCGCGCCCGGGACGAGCAGCACCTTCCCCGCGTCCCCGGTGAGCAGCTCGACCGCGGCGTCGGCCTCGTCGAGGGGCAGGCGGTGGGTGATCAGCCAGTCGAGGTCGATGCGACCCGACTGCAGCAGGACCAGCAACTGCTCCCACGTGTCCCAGAGCCGGCGGCCGAAGATGCCGCGGAGGGTGATGCCCTTCTTGTTCACGAACGCCGCGATGTCGATCGCGGCCGGCTCGCTCGGGTGTCCGACCGTCACGAGGGTGGCCTCCCGCCGCAGCGCCTCCAGCAGCGGTGGCAGCACCCCGCGCACGCCGGAGACCTCGAACGCGACGTCGAAGCCACCGCGCGGGCCGGCCAGGTCGCGGCACACGCCGACGACGTCGTCCGACGGGTCGAGCACCCGGGCGCCGGTCGACCCCGCCTGCTTCCGGCGGAACGGGTTGGGTTCCACGGCGACGACGGCCGCGGCTCCCAGGGCGAGGGCGATCTGTGCGATGACCAGACCCACGGGCCCGCAGCCGTTGACCAGGACGTACTGCCCGGTCACGGCGTAGCCGGACCGCTGGACGGCGTGCATGGCCACCCCGGCCGACTCCAGCAGGGCGCCGGTCTCGAGCGACACCGACTCGGGCAGCGGCACGCAGATGCCCGCGGGGACGGCGACGCGTTCGGCGAAGACGCCGTCGATGTGCATGCCGAGGATGCCGGTCCGCTCGCAGGTGTGCGCGCTGCCGGTCCGGCACGGGTAGCACCGGCCACAGATGAGGTGGCTCTCCAGCGCGACCCGGTCGCCGGGGGTGACGTTCTCGACGCCCGCGCCCACGGCGAGCACCGTTCCGGAGCCCTCGTGGCCGAGGACCACCGGCGGGGTGAGGTTGAACGCCTGTGCCGAGCGCGTCCACTCGTAGAGCTCGCGGTCGGTGCCGCACAGCGAGGCGGCGGCCACCTCGAGCAGCACCTGCCCCGGGCCGGCCACGGGCTCGGCCCAGTCCTCGCGGACCTGGATGCCGCGCTCGGCTGCGTGCTTGACGACGGCCTTCATGGTGTCCTCCTGATCGATCGGTGGGGTGTCCCGCGCGGCTCAGACGAGGCCGGCGAAGCGGCGGAACAGGTCGGGGGGGCCGACCTGACCGCCCTTGAGCAGCACGCGGCAGCCGGCGACGGCCGCCGCGTCATCGGTGGTGCAGATGGGTCCGGCGGTGACGAACTGCTCGCTGACCCGCAGCTCGCCGACCCCCATGGCCAGCAGGGCGTGGCTGGAGGTGTCGCCGCCGCAGACGACGACGTCCCGGGTCAGTCCACGGCGGGCCAGGTCGCCGGCGAGCCGGCCGATGGTCCCGCCCACCTCGGCGGCGGTGACGGAGCCGACGCTCAGCCGGGGGTCGTCGGGACCCCGCGTGGTGTGGGCGACGACGTCCCGGCCGGCCCGGAGTGCCGCCTCGACGGCGGCCGACCACGGCTTCCCGGTGACGTCGCCGGCGACGTCACCGGCCGGGATCGGGACGTCGACCCAGCCGTGCCGGACGGCGTCGGCGATCTGGCCGGCGGTCGTGGTGGACGCGGACGCCGACACGACGAGCGTCGGGCCACGGGAGGCGGTGGGAGCCGGCGGCCTCCGCGGTGCGCCGCCGCGGAGGCGGGCCAGCGCGGCCATGATGCCCCCGGAACCGACTACGAGCGCCGGTCCGGCGCGACGAGGGTCCCGGAGCAGGGCCTTGGCGACGGTGTCCATCTGCGCCTCGTCGACGGCGTCCACGACGAAGGCCTCGGCGTCGGCCGCCCCGCGCAGCTGCGCCCACCGGTCGTCGAAGCTGCCGTCGGCGTGGGCCGGCAGCTGCAGGCCCGGGACGGGGCGCCGGCTGGCGAGCTGTTCGGCCAGGACCAGCCGCAGGTCGGCCTCGCACATCGGCGTGGACGGGTGGCGGGCCATCACGGGGTGCCGGTCGAGCCGGTACACCTCGCCTGCGTAGGCGCCGAAGTGCTGGCTGAAGGCGGTGTAACGACCGAAGCCGGGCTGCGCGGGGACGACGGGCACCGGTCCGTGTCCGGGGAACCGCTCGTGCAGGAGCTCGATCCCCCGCCCAATGCTGCCGACGGTGGGCGAGGAGTCGAACGTGGAGCAGACCTTGTAGAGCAGCACGGACAGGTCCAGGGACGCCAGCGGGGCGAGGCCGGACCGCACCGCCTCGTCGAGCGCGTCGCCGGCCAGCGAGCGGGCCGGTCCGGCGATGCCCACGACGTCGGCATCGTCCGGCATCGACCGTCCGGGGTCGAGGACCAGCATGGCGTCGAGCCCGTAGGCGTGCGCCTGCGCGAGGACGTCGCTGGCGCCCGTCAGGTCGTCGGCGAGGAACCCGATGTCGGCCATCAGGCACCTGCCGGGAACGTCTGCAGCGCGTGTGCCAGGGCGGAGTCGCCCCGAGCCGCGCGCGCCGCGGCCGCGTCCGCCAACGGGTCGCCACTCACCGCCGCGGTCCACGCCTGGCGCAGGCTGCGGACGCCGGCGGCCGGCCCGTCGGGGTGGGCGGCGATCCCACCGCCGGCCAGCATGAGCAGGTCGGTCGACCCCACCGCCGCGAACGTCGGACCCGGCGTGTGCACGTTCTGCCCGGACGACAGCGTCGGGAGCGGGGCGATCGTGGTCCCCAGCGGCGCCTGCAGGCTGCGGATGTTCGCCGCGACCTGCTCGTCCCGCTCGTAGAACTTGCTGCCCAGCCCGCTGGCGTGGACGTGGTCGGCGCCGGCCAGGCGGGCCAGCTGCTGCCAGACCGTGAAATCCAGCCCCAGGGCGGGGGAGCGCATCGAGGCGGCCAGTCCGGCCCGGTGGCCGTGGATGGGCACCTGGGCGAATCCGCGCAGCCACGCGAGCGCCGGCAGGCCCACGACCGGGACGTTGAGCATCACGCAGTTCCCGCCCGCCTCGACCACCAGGTCGTGACGGCGCTGGAGGCCGGCGAGGTCCCCGGTGATGTTGAAGGCGTACATCGTCCGGTGCCCGGTCACCTGCTCGGCGTCCCCGATCTCCTCCAGCGCGACGCGGACGCGGGTCTCCAGGGGGAGGTACGCCGGATCGGTCATCAGCTCGTCGTCCTTGATGAGGTCGATCGAGGCGCGGGCCAGCTCGCGCACCACGCCGCGGAACTCGTCCTCCACCAGGCCGACGTTCGGCTTGACGATCGTGCCGATCAGCACGCCGTCCGGCACGCCCATGAGCTTGCGGGTGCCCGCGACGCCGAAGGCGGGGCCGGGGTGGGCCGCGATGAACTCGTCGGGCAGCTGGATCGACTGCAGCCGGCAGGCGTACAGCTCGACGAGCTCGAAGAGGTTGCCGGCGACCGCGGTGAGCAGGGTCGCGATGTCGGTCCCGATGTTCACCATCGGGAACTCGACGACGACCTCGGCCGCGGTCACCCGCTCCGGCCGGCGCCGCGACGGCAGGGAGGGCGCGCACTCGCCGAGCTCGCGGACCGCTACGACCTCGGCCGCATGGCGCTCGCGGATCCGGTCGGACTCTCCGGGGACGGCGATGAAGGTCCCGCTCGACTGCTCGCCGGCGAGAGCGCCCGCGGCCCGTGCGACGTCGACGGCCTCGATGTAGTAGGTGCAGCGGATACGGCGGGGGTCACGCATGTCGGGGTCCTCCGATCGGTGCGGGCGGGATGGCGCGGTCACGCGTGGTGGGGTTTCGGCGGGACCACGGGCAGGGGGACGGGCTCGAGCGCTCCGGCTCGCTTCATGACCCAGGCCGCCACGGTGGGGGCCAGCAGGGCCGTGACGAGGACGGCCGTGGCGGCCTGGGCGGACGCGGAGGCGACGAAGGGCGCGAAGTTGGGGTCCGCGGCGGCGACGGCGGCAGGAACGGCCACGGCGTTGCCGGCCGTGGTGCCGGCCGCGAAGCCGATGCCGCTCTCGCGGCCCCGCCGGAGCAGGAACCGGTAGCCGAGGTAGGTGAGCCCGCCGGTGAGGACGACGACGCCGGCGCCCAGCACGAGCCCGGCGGCACCCCCGGTGAGGACGGTCCGCAGGTCGATGCCGGTGCCCACCGCGAAGGACATGAACGGGATGACGACGTTCGGCACGGCGTCCAGGGCCTTGGTCCACTCGCGGTCCACCGCGCCGATGAACAGGCCGATGACGAAGGGCACCAGCGCGGCGACCAGCGCCAGCAGGGGGATGTCCGCCAGGCCCGAGGCGCCCAGGAACACCAGCGCGAGGAAGGGGCCGTCGTCGAAGGCGCTGGCGACGTAGGCGCCGCGGTCCCGCTCGTCCCCGTACTCGCCGGCGAAGGCGAGCCACATGGCGCCGTTGCTGTTCCCGAAGATGGCGATCAGCCCGAGGATCGAGATGCCGGCGACCCCGTCGATGCCGACCGTGAGTCCGAGGACCACGCACAGCGTGATGGGGATGAGGGTCTTGGCGAGGAGGACGACCAGCGTCGTCCCGGCGGCGCCCTTGCCGTTGTGCGTGCCGGTGATGGACGCCCCGGTGGCCAGGACCAGCAAGGCGATGAGGGCGAGGGCGCCGTCCTTGAACAGGGCGGTGGTGAAGCTCCCGATCCCGAGTGCGTCCGGCGCGAAGGTGTTCATGAGAACGCCGAGCGCCAACGGGATGAGCATCAGGCCGCCGGGGACCCGACGCATCGCCTCGAACATGGGGAACTTGGACGGGCTCGTCCGCAGGACATCGCTCACAGGGACCTCCATCGACCGGACAATGTGTCCGTACAATTTGTCCGTACGAAGGTAAGGTGACGTGCGCCACGTCGTCAACCCCCCGTGTCGACAGGGCACGATGCTGGGAGGGACGTGGCCGGTGCGGCGCCGCGGCGCTCAACGGGAGGAGGGCGGGATGTCCGTCGAGGGGTCCATGGCGTCCGAGGCCACGGACGACGTTCCGCCGCCGCTGGAGCTCGGCCGCGCCGCCGGTGTGCCCCTGTACGCGCAGATCCGCGATGCGCTCCGGCAGCAGATCGACAGCCACTCCCTGCCACCCGGAGCACCGCTGCCGACCGAGGAGGCGCTGCAGGCGCGCTACGGCGTCTCGCGGAGTGTGGTCCGGCAGGCGCTGGGCGACCTCGCCGACCTCGGACTGATCGTCCGTCAGCGCGGCCGCGGCAGTGTCGTGGCACCACGTCCCGAGCACCGGCGGCGCGCGGACCAGGCCGGCGGCCTCCGCCAGCAGGTGGAGGCCGGTGGCCGCCACCTGTGCACGGACATCGTCGGGCTGGCGGTCGACCAGGCGCCGTCCGCTGCCGCCGCCGCGCTCGGGGTGACCGACACCTGGCGGCTGGAGCGGGTCCGGCGGGTGGAGGACGAGCCGCTGGTGTTCATGCGCACGTGGTTGCCGAGGGAACTCTTCCCGCACCTGTCGGCCGAGGACCTCGACGGCGGCTCCCTGCACGACTGGATGCGGGCGCGGGGTGTCGAGCCGCAGGGCGGCCCGCGCCAGCTGCAGGCGGTGCCGGCGGACGAGGCCGTGGCGGCCCACCTGGACCTGCGCGTCGGCGTGCCGGTCCTGCTGCTGCAGGGGGTGACCCGGGACCAGTACGGGCGCGGGCTCGAGTGGTTCACCGCCTGGCACCGGCCGGACACCGTGTTCGACGTGGACGCGCACGTCGGGCCCCGTCCGCTCGGGGCGGGCGGGGGCGAGGAGCTCGGACGGATCCGCGAGCTGGTGCAGGAGTTGGCACTGCTGCTCGGCACGCAGTCCCCGCGGGCCTGAGCGGACGACGGGGCGGGCACGTGGAGGACCATCCAGAGCTGCGCGGGCAGGTGGTCGCGCTGGGCGCGTCGCTGTTCGCCCGCGGACTCACGGCCGGGCGCACGGGCAACCTGAGCGTCCGCGTTCCCGGCGGGTTCCTGGTGACCCCGACCGGGTCGAGTCTCGGGCAGCTGTCGACCGACCAGCTCAGCCTGGTCGACCTGCAGGGGTGCCACCGCGACGGGCCGCGGCCCTCCAAGGAGGCGTTCCTGCACGCAGCCGTCTACCGGGCCCGGCCGCAGGACTCCGCGGTGGTGCACACGCACAGCACCCACGCGGCCGCCGTGTCCTGCCTGGCTGACGTGGACCCGCACGACGTGCTGCCGCCGCTGACGGCCTACTACGTCATGCGGGTGGGACGGCTGCCGCTGTTGCCGTACCACGCTCCGGGCGACCGCTCGCTCGAGGAGCTGGCGGAACGGACGGCTCGCGCGTCGCACGCCATGCTGCTGGCCAACCACGGGCCGGTCATCTCTGCCGCCGACCTCGCGTCGGCCGCCGATGCCGTCGAGGAACTCGAGGAGACCGCCCGCATCCACCTGCTGCTACACGGGCGGCGGACGCGGCCGCTGACGCCCGAGCAGGTCACGGCGCTCCGGCGGACCTGAGGCAGCGGCTCAGCGCCCCGTCCCCCGCACTCCTGCTGGCCGGAGAGCGGAACGGCCTCGCGGACGCCGGACTGACGACAGCCGACGATCTGCTCGCCGCGTGTGGCAGTCCCGAAACCGGCGCCCACCCGTGGTCGGGCCACCCCCTGCCAGGGCGGCCGGATGGGTTCCCCAGGGTCCGCCGGAGTACACACCCACAGGTCAGCCGCGAGTGATGTCTGAAAGGACCGCCACGAACAGCGGTGAACGCAGTGCTTGGGCCACCACGGTGGCACCAGCACCGGGCGCTTCGGTCCTCAGCTGCGCCTCTGGCATGTCGACCCGGTGAGCCTCACTGCGACGCACCAGAGCTTGGACGTGCGCCCCGGCCACAGAGCGCCCTCGACGGGGCTCCTGACCGCCGGGGCTGGCCTCCATCAGGCCATGTGCAGCCCGACGACGACGTCGCTGTCGTCGCCCTTGCCGGCCGGATGCGCCTCCATCCCGCTGAGGAGCCGCACCGTCTGCCAGCTCCCAGGCGCCCATGCCCGCGTCAGGACGCCCTCCAGGGAGAGCGCGACCAGCGCGCCGCCCTCGGTGGCCAGCATCCCCGCCTCGATCCGCTCCTCCGCGCCGTCTGCCGCCTGGACCAGCCACACACCGGGCATCCTGTGCTCCCCCTCGAGGCGCCGCGTCTCAGCGCCGTACCGGAACACAACGGGGCTGGATGCGGGGCGGCAATTCGAGCCGGGCGCGGCATAACCGGCGGTTACCGGAACACTATCGTGCGGCATCGAGCTGCGGCGGAGGTTCACCGTGCGGCTGGCAACGGGCGGTGCTGCTCCGGCTCGCCCCACCGGTACTGATGCAAGGGTCGGCCCGTGGTCAACGCTGAGCGGCGCGGCGCAGCCCGCTTCGCGCTCGATGGGCAGCTTGGCACGCTGCTCGGTGAGGTCTCAGGACGTGGTGTAGCGGGTGCAGCGGATGCCAGTCCGTGCCCACGCCGCCCGCCGCCTTCCACGAGGCGATCGCCGCCGAGTTGGACGACGCCGCGCTGACCGTGGCCGCCCCCGCCCGAGCCGACGAGCTGAGGCGACCTGCGGCAGCCGAGCGCGACCTCGCCTACGCCGCGAAAGGACGGGTCGTAGGCGTGCGCGCGCGTCTGGCTGCGGAGGGTGTCGACGACGTCGGCTGACACCGACGTCCGGGTGATCGGCCGGCGCCGTCGACCGGGGTCACCTCGGGCAGCGGCGCGGCGTCTGCGGCACCTCTTGCGGCGGCAGTGTCGGCAGGAGCCGCGGGGGTAGCTCACGGTGACGGTCGTGTGGGATCCCGGGGTCCCGGACGGCCCAGACCCGGCGGTCCCAACCCGTGGCCGCCGGGTCGCCCGAACCTCAGCGCTGCGGCCGGCTGGGGATCTCCCCGGTCTCCGCCAGCCGCCGGGCCACCTCCCGCAGCTTCTCGTTGCGCGCCTGCGACAGCCGGCTGAGCACGGCGAAGGCCTGGTCCGGGGTGATCTTCAGCCGTTCCATGAGGATGCCCTGGGCCATCCCGATCAGGTTGCGGGTGGCCATCGCCGTGCGCAGGTGCTCCTCGGTCTGGGCGCTGCGCAGCGCGACCGCGGCCTGCGCGGCGAACGCCAGGCCCTCCCCGCGGGTCTCGGCATCGAACGCGTTGGGCTGCGGTGAGTACAGGTTCAGCGCGCCGAGGCTGTTGTGCTGTTCGTCGGTGAACAGCTGCAGCGACAGGCTGCTGCGGATGCCGGTCTCCTCGGCGACCCTGCTCGACCAGCGCGGGTAGTGCTCGTCGGCGGTCATGTCGTCGATCTGGAATGTCTCCTGCTCCCAGATCGCGTCCAAGCACGGGCCCTCCTCCAGCTCGTATTGCAGCTGATCGGCCCGGGCTGCCCGGTCGTCGCTGCTGGCTGGGGTGTCCACCTCGCGGCGCCGCCTCACCAGCGACACGCTGGCCCACACCTCTCCGTCCAGGTTCGCGGCGGCGGCCTCGACCACCCGCTGCAGCGTGTGCTGCAGGTCGGGCTCGTTGAGCAGCTCGCGGGCGATCGCGGCCAGCCGTTCGTCGAAGTCCCGCTCCTGGGGCACGCCTGTTCCCTTCCGTCGGCCACTCCTGCGGCGGGGCCGGTGACCCCCGGGTCTTTACCCCGCTGGGTCATGCTGACTCGTGCGGCGTCCACCTCGGCGAGCTGAAGCCGCCCGGGCCGCCTCATCGTTGAGGGAGCCCGCTCCCCGGGACATGGCAGATCTCGGGACATGGCAGATGAAGAACGAGAACGGGATGCGACTCACCCGAACACAGGCCACGGCCGCCCCAACCAAGGGAGGGGCGGCCGTGGGCTGTGTTCCGGGGCGGTCGGCCGCCGGCCAGCATGCAGCCTCCGCAGCCGTGCGGGAAGACCGGCGCCCGACCCGGCCGACGCCCCTCGGCCCCGTGCCACCACGTCATTCGGATGGAACTCTTCTGGAACGATCGGTGCCGGTTGGGGAGGCCGACGCCACCCACGCGACATCCCCGGCGACCTCAGGAGCGACACGGTGCCCGACGCGGCGAACGGCGAAGAGGACTGGCGGATCTCCTGGGACGCGCCCCTGCGGACCGCTCGGGCGCAGGCTGCTGCCCTGACCTCGACCACCGACGCGGTCTGCCGGGTGGACCGCGAGTGGCGCTTCACCCTCGTGAACGCCGCCGCCGAGCGGCTGCTGGGCCGCCCCGCGGATGAGCTGGTCGACCAGCGGGTGTGGGACCTGTTCCCCCGCTGGGTCGACCGTGACCTGTACCGGGCGCTGCACGAGGCCGTCGAGCACCGCGTGCCGGTGAACCTGTTCACTCTCGAGGCGCGGTGGCGGCGGTGGTTCGAGGTCCGCGCCTTTCCCGACGCCACCGGACTGTCGGTCTTCTTCCGGGACGTCGACGAGTTCCGCCGGATGGCTCAGGAGCAGGCCGCGCGCACGGAGCTGCTGCGCGCCGCGCTGGAGGTCTCCCCCGCCGGCACCGTGCTGCTGGACGCCGACGGGACGATCCTGGCCACCAACCGGCAGTGGTACGCCTTCGGCGAGCGCAAGGGCGAGGCCCGGGAGCTGCGCGCACCGGGCACCAGTTACCACGACGCCGCGCTGCGCTACGTCACCCCCTTCGACGCCCGGACCATCCACCGCGGGCTCGAGGCGCTCGCCGCGGGCACCGAGGACGCCTTCGCCCACGACTGCGCCGTCCCGGTCGAGGGACAGCTCGTCTGGTTCCACGTCCAGGCCTCCCGGGTCGACGACGCCGGCCGGATGGTGGTCACTCACACCGACATCACCCACCGGGTGCAGGCCGAGGAGGCCGCGCTGTGGCGCGCCCGCCACGACCACCTGACCGACCTGCCCAACCGCGCCCATCTGCACGAGCTCATCGCCGGAGCTCTGCGCCGGCCGGGGCGCGGTCCGGTCACGGTGCTGTTCATGGACCTCGACGGCTTCAAGGCCGTCAACGACTCCCTCGGTCACGAGGTGGGCGATGAGCTGCTGCGCCACGTCGCCGCCCGGCTGAGCGCCCGCACCCGGGGCGACGACGTCGTCGGCCGGCTGGGCGGGGACGAGTTCGTGGTCCTGGCCCACGACTGCGATCCCGAGGGCGGCGTCGCGCTGGCCGAGCGGATGCAGACGGCGTTCGACTCTCCCTTCGTGATCGGCGACGCGCAGCTGTCGCTGACGGCCAGCATCGGGATCGCCACCTCCGACGCCGAGCACCAGCCCCCCGAGCAGCTGATCCGCCAGGCCGACACGGCGATGTACGCGGCCAAGACCGCCCGACGCGACCGCTCCCACGTCTCCACCCGGGGGCTGCCGCAGTCGGCGCGGCACCGCCCGCGCGCCGGCTCCGGTCTGGACCGGGCGATCGCGGAGGACCAGCTGCGGCTGCTCTACCAGCCCTTTCTGGACCTGGAGGCCGGTGCGGTGGCCGGGTGGGAGGCGCTGCTGCGCTGGGAGCACCCCGAGCAGGGGATGCTGGCACCGGAGGACTTCCTCCCGCTCGCGGAGGAGGCCGGCCTGATCGGCCCGCTCACCCGCTGGGTGCTCACCGCCGCCACCACCGCGGCCGCGCGGTGGGCCGCGGCCGGATGGCCCGCCTTGGTGACCGTCAACATCGACCCCCGGCCGTCCTCCGCCGTGTCGCTGGCCGACGACGTCACCGCGGCTCTGACCGCCTCCGGGCTGGCGGCCTCCCGGCTCGGCCTGGAACTGACCGAATCCGGTCTGGCCGACGACCCGGGACGGATCGCCGACCAGCTGCACCAGTTGCACGCGGTGGGCGTGGGACTGTTCATCGACGACTTCGGCGCGGGCGGTGCACCACTCGGCCGGCTGCTCACCCTGCCGATCACCACCCTCAAGCTGGACCCCGGCCTGCTCGCCGGTGAGCACGATCCCGCCACCGGAGACCGGCGTGGCGCCCTGGAGGCACTCGTGGCCCTGGCCGCTGCGATGGGCGCCGACGTCCTCGCCGAAGGCATCCAGACGCCACAGCAACTGACCCGCGCGCGGGCCGCCGGCTGCCGCCACGGCCAGGGGCACCTGCTCGCCGCCCCGATGCCGGCCGACCGCGTCGTCGACTGGCTCACCGCACGCAACCTGGGCGATCAGCGCCCGTAGACCCCCGTGGCGACCGGCGGTCGGGCCCAGACAGGGGGTGGCAGGGTCTCAGTTGCCGGGGATACCGCATCGACGGACGACGGCACCTCGACCCCGAGGGCGGAGGGATCCAGGTCGAGCCCGGTCAGAGCGCGGTGGAGCCAGCACCCGGCGGTAGGCGGGACCGTGGGCCGGCTGATGGCGCAGAAGGGCCAGCGCTACCTGGTGGCAGCGATGCCGGCTCTCGTGGATTGGTTCCCGCATCTGGCGGTGGTCATCGTCGGGGGGGGGCGGCTACCTGGCCGGGGACCTGGCCCGGCAACGGCACGGTCTCAGCCTGGGCCCCCGCTTGCCTCCGGGCGCCCTCGACCCCGGCGGCACCGCTCGTGAGCCGCACAGCGGCGCGACCGCTGAAATCGGCGATCAGGAAGCTCAGCTCGTGCGCGCCAAGCATCCCCGCGAGCGCCTCCACCGCGGCATCCACCGCTTCGATCGGCGCGATGCCGTCGACCCGATCGAGCAGCGTGCCGACGTCGAAGCCGCGGCCCGGCGGGGTCCCCATGGAACGACTTCATGTGGCGCGTTCGCCACCACGGCTTCGTCGCATCGACGTCAGCTGCCGCAATCGGCCGGTCGCCCCGCTGACTCCCGCGCTCGTTGCGGCGGAGACCCCTGATCAGCCACTGGCCGCACGGCCCGCCTTCGGTACCTCACTGACACAACGCGCGTCGCGTTCATCGGTCGTCGAGGTTGCAGCGCTCGGCGCCACCCTCGTGCTCGGTGAAGACCTTCGGCTGCCGCTTGGGCTGGCGACCGCCTGCTCGTAGCTGCGGTGCGCGTACTGGACGGGGATTTGCCGGTCGTTCGCGCCGTGGACGACGAGGTACGGCACGTGGATCCGCTCGACGACACCGTCGAGGTTGATCCGGTCCCAGAGCTTCTCCATCGATCGCGATCGCCGGTCCTGCGAGGCCCACATCCGCGGACACCATGGACCGCTCCACCCGCCCGGGGTCGACGGTGCGGTCCGTCGGCCCGCTCACGTCCCCGGGATGACGAGCCCGGTCCCGTAGGCGAGCACGACCAGTCGGCGCGGTCGCGAGCGTCGAGCTCGGTCAGCAGCCGCGAGGCGTGGGTGCGCGCCGTCGCCGGAGGCTGGGTCCCGGTGGCCGCGGGCACGCATGAGCGCTGCGAAGGGCCCGGGACCACGACGATGGCGGCTGACCGCTGCACCGGCCGCGCGGGTTTCCTCGAGTCGGCGCTCAGGCTGCCTCGACGCACGCCCAGACGTGCTTGCGGTCGTCGTCGACGATCCAGCCGTGTGCCCGGCACAGCCGGGCAACCAGGTGCAAGCCCAGCCCCCCGTCGGCCGGATCTCGGTCGACGGCCGGCACCGGAGGGTGGTCGACTGCGGCATCGGTGACGTCGACGAGCCAGCCGTCACCCGTGGTCGCGACGCGGACGAACACCGGCGACCGCCCGTGCCGTAGACCGTTGGAGGTCAGCTCTTCATAGACCAAGAGCAGCTCCTCCAGGTCCACCGGCGCACGGTGCCGCAGCCACGCCGTACGCACCGTCTCCTGGAGCTCGCCACGGCTCACCGTGAGGTCGATGGGCGTACACAACTCCCGTGCCCAGACCACGAGGGGGGTACCGGGTACGGGCGGCGGCTGTTGGGTCCAGGACCCCTGCTCCATCTGCACACCCTCTGCTCGGGCTGTAGGCAGGCCCTCCCGGGCGAATCGCTCCACCCGCGAGCCTGAGCGGCCTACGAGGCGCGTCAGATTGCCCCCCGTGACCGATGTGGTTCCGGATCGGAGCGTATGCCCGTGGCGGCTGGCCTCTCACCTGCCGCAGGGCTCCCGCGGCCAGGCGTGACCGCGCGGAACCGGCCGCTGTCTCCGCGGTGACGCGGCGCGGCACACGCTGCGCCGTCCGGTAGCCCCCTTCCGCAGCACCCCAGCCCAACCGCCGATCCGGACGCATCTGCGCCGCCGCATCACCGCCGGCTCCGCCGTGCGACGGACGAGAAGCGATAACGCCCCTCACCGACCACTGCAGAAGCCACAAGACCAAGAGGGGCACGCCGCGCTCCGTCGGGTGGCGGAGACGCCATCTCGGGTTCGCGTGGAGGGCGAGAAGCGACTGAGGCCTCGTGCCGACCAGGGATTCTGCGGATCTTGTTCGTCCGATTGGGGTCGGCTCGATGTTCTGGCCCGCCGCATCAGGCCGGGCGGCCCCGCCACCCCGCGGTTAGGAGTGGCGGGGCCTGACCGCGGCGAGCCCCCCGGGTGGCCGTCGCGGCTGCTTAGAGGCCTGCGAGAAAGGGTATTGGTCTCGCTGCTCGACCGCCCGGTCAGCGGATCGGCGTGGACCGGGTCCGGACGAGTGGGAGTTCACCGGTGCGGACCAGGTGCTCGGCGATGTCACGCACCTTGACGTTCCTGCCCATCGAGACTGTGGCCAGGGCTTCGAATGCCTGGTCGGGGGTCACCTTGTGGCGCTCGATGAGAATGCCCTTGGCCTGCTCGATGACCGCCCGGGATTCCAGCGCGATCTGCAGGTTGTCGGCCGTCCTCCGGGCGCTGCGGTAGGCCTGGACGGTTCCGGCGGCGACCGCCGCGTAGGGGGCGAAGCCGGTGGCCACCGCCCGGCTGGCCTCGTCGAAGGCGTCCGGCGTGCGGGCGTAGATGTTCAGCGAGCCCGCGACCGGCTCCTCTCCGGCGAGGATCAGCGGAACGGCGAGCACACCGAGGACGCCGTGTTCGGCGACATAGCGGGCATAGTCCGGCCATCGGCTGTCCGCGCGCGTATCGCCGATCTCGGTCGGGACGCCGGTGCGGGCGGTGTGCAGGCACGGCCCGTCCCCGCGGTCGTACTGGACCTCGTCGAGGCCGAGTGCCAGTGGCCCGGTGTCGACGACGGTGCTCGGCTCGTCCTTGATCATCAGCGTGACCGATGCCTCAGGCTCCCCGGGCATGACCCTCTTGGTGAGGTCGGCCATCGATTGCAGCAGGCTCTCCATGGACAGTTCCCGCAAAGACAACTGGCCCAGGTGCTCCAGCGCCTCGGCGGCTTCCGTGGATCGTTGCTTCTCGCTGCGGGCCACGGCGGGCCTCCGGTCTGATTGATACCGGGGAGCGACCTCGGCGGCGAACCCCAAAGTGGGCTCCGCAATGTGCTACGTCGGGGTGCGACGCAACATCGACGTCCAGGCTGTACCCGGCGTCCTGCCAAGCGTACGCGCCTTCGCGGTTCATCCACCTCGGCACGTGGTGCTCCGGGTCACAGCCAATCGCCGGATGTGCCGTGACCGCGTTGGAGTCAACCCGGTGTCAAGAGCTCGCGCCGGATCTCTCAGGGGTAGTGGACCGGCACCTTGCGACGCTAGGCGACTCAGCGATGACGTCTGAGGCGGTGGTCTGACGTCCGCCCGGCACAAGATCCGCAGGACGGGCCTCAATACTGCAACGGCAGTTATGGCGGTGCCTGTCCTCGGCTGCGGGTAGTGGGCAGCGCGGGCCTGCGCCTGGCGTCGTCGGCGCCACCACGACCAGTCCGCGGCGTGGTCGGGGCCGGGCCCGCGGATGAGGGTGTTGAGCAGGCGCCGCAGTTCCGGCACGGTCAGCGCGATGAGCTGGTCGGTTCCGGTTGCGGATCCCCCTTATCTGTGGAGGGGGCCCCGGGTCAATCGGTCCGTTGTTCTTGGCCTCGTCCGCAGGCGTGGGTGGATGTCGGCCCGCAGCCGCGGTCAAGGTGGAGCGCCCGGTGGACGAACGACCTTGACCGCGGCGAGGACCGGCTCATGGTGGTCGCCGCGGAGGAGGGCGGGGTGGGCCTCACGTCAACGGCGGCTCCTGGCCCGGCGCGGTGGCCGGAGCAAGTTGAGGGATCAGGCAGTGGTGCGCGGGCGCCCGGCCTTATCTCGGTGCACGGAGCTGCTGCTCCGGCGACATGATGAGCGATGGGGTGTCCCGGCAGGGTGCGGCCGCTCGATCTTTTGAGGCCGGCCCGTGGTGTGAACACGGCCGGCAGGGGGCTCTGCGGGAGCGGGCCGCGGGCATCGGTGGGTGGGCTGAGGCGCGCATCCGGCCCCGGATGGTCAGACGGCGGCGAGGGCCTCGTCGCCAAGCGCCCGGAGGGTGTGGTGCGCCCGGCGGGCGATCTTGCGGGCCACCGAGAGCGCGGCCCGGTTACCGCCGAGGCGGTCGGCGACCTGGCGGTAGTAGGCGTGATCCGGAGCGCCCGGGCGGGCGGCGCACTTGGCCGCCTCGAACAGCGCCCAGCGCAGCAGCGGCGAGCCCTGCCGAGACAGCTTCCCTGGCGGCCGTTTGCCGTCGGAGGAGTAGACGGTGATGTCCTGCCCGGTGTGCCGCACCGCCTTGCGGGAGGAGCTGAACCGGCGGGTGTCGCCGAGTTCGGCCCACAACGCGGCCGCGGTGATCTCGCCGACCCCGTACTGGGCCTGCAGCGCCTTGCAGCCGGGCTGGCGGCGAGCGAACGCGGCAATCTGTTTGCGCAGCGGCCCCAGCTCGGCGTCCAGGGCGTCCAGGATCCGCAGCGCGGTGGCCACCGCCTGGCGGCCAGCGGGAGACAGCTGCTCGCCGGCCTCCAGCCGCCGGCGGTTGTCCGCTCCCAGCAGGTCACCGGCGATCGCCGGGGCGCCCTGGTGCAGCAGTATGGCGTGGATGCGCTGCACCCAGGCGGTGTGTTCTTCGCGCAGGTCGCGGAAGAGCTCGAGCCTGGCGCGCATCTCCAGCACCTGCTCGGGCGGGATCCACGATTCGGGCAGCCGCCCGCCGGCGAGCAGCTCGCGCAGATGCCGCGCATCGGTGCGGTCGGTCTTGGCCCGCCGCTTCGGACCGCGGGCGGCGGCGGTGTCGGCCGGCTCGGCCAGGTGCGCCTCGATCCCGGCACGCTGCAGCTCCTCCACCACGAACCGCCAGCCGGTGCAGGCCTCGACCGCGAACGCCGCCGGCGAGTCGACGACGGTGTCCTGGAGCCAGCGGCGCAGCAGCATCCGATCCGCTGGTGCGATCCGGCCACGGCGTTGCTGGCCAGTGCGCTCATCGAGGTAGTCGAAGGTGATCGGCCGCCGGTGGACGTCCAATCCGCCTACGATCCGCATCAGGGGCCTCCTCACGCTCCTACAGCCGACGCATCCAACCGTGCGCCTGAGCTGAGGGGGTCCCTCCGCATGTCATCTTTTCCGCGGTGGCGCGGGTGGCGGACAAGTAGGCGTGGGCGAGCATGGCCAGGGTGATGTGCCGGTACCAGGCGGTGTAGTCACGGACCTGGTAGGAGGCCAGCCGGCCTGGTTCTTGGCCGCCTGGAAACACTCCTCGATCCGCCAGCGGCCGCGGGCCACCGCGACGAGCTGCTCGAGAGAGGTCTCGGCCGGCCCAGCGCAGACGTGAAAGGCCAGCTCGGCCTGCTTGCCGTCGGTGGGGGTGCTCCGGCGGGCCAGCACCCAGCGTGCCCAGCCCGGGTCGAACCCGGCCAGCAGCTCGATCCGGGCCCAGTCATACAGGTGCAGGCCGTGCGCGCCCGCGCCGGCCGACCGCCGGGCCCAGGCCTCGGCCGGCACCTCACAGCGGTTTTCAGGCGACTTGCCGGGTGAGGTAGCCGGCGTGTGAGAACCAGCCGGCGACATCGGCGGCGATGAGCACCGGGAACTACTGCCTCGCCCCCCCGACTGGGTTCTCACCCCGAGGTGATGGGGTCCGACCACGAGGGTCTCTACGACGACGTCGACGAGCTCCGGGAGAAGCTGACCGACGTCCTCGGGAACGCCGACCGGAGGCAGCAGGGTGGGCGGCGACTCTCCGATCGGGCGCGTCTCCTCGCCTCGCCGGACGGGGTGGCCACGCGCGTCGAGCAGGCCGTGCTCGACCACCGCAGTCGAGATCGGCGCCTGTCCTGACCGACCGGGAAGCGGAGGGGCGGTCTCCCCCGGTCGGGGCGGCCGCGCTCGTCGCGTCCGGCACACTCCCAGGACCCCGCCGACCACGGAGGAGATCGATGAGCAGCAGCCGTGCGCTGGCACTGGCAGCCCTGGTGGGCGCGGGGACCGGCGCCGTCGGTCGCCGCGCCCGCACCCTCGCGGCGGTGGCGCCGGACCTGCGGACCCCCGGCCTCTGGCTGCCGCTGTCGATCGGCTCCCGCCTCGAGCTCGGGGCCGCCCGACGGTTGTACGGCCGCGCCACTGCACCGGTCGCGGAGGTCGACGTCTCAGGGTCCGACGTCCCCGGTGGCCAGGACGTCCTCGTCTTCGCCCCCGCGGGCCGCGAGCGCCCGAGCGCGGCGCTGCTGTGGTTCCACGGCGGCGGCACGATCCTCAGCCGCCCCGAGGCCGACGTCGAGCTGTGCAGCCGGATGGCCCGCGACCTCGGCATCCTCGTCGTCAGCGCCCGCTACCGGCTGGCGCCCGAGCACCCGTTCCCCGCCGCGCTCGACGACTGCTCGGCCGCGCTGGACTGGCTGCACGACTCCGCCGGCGTGCTGGGGGTCGACGCCGCCCGCGTCGCCGTCGGTGGTGCCAGCGCCGGCGGCGGGCTGGCCGCCGCCGTGGTGCAGCGGGCGCACGACGAGGGGCCGCCGGTGGCCTTCCAGCTGCTGGTCTACCCCATGCTCGACGACCGCACGGTGCTGCGCCGGAACCACCGCGGACGAGGCCGGGTCGCCTGGACGCCGCGGTCCAACCGCTTCGCCTGGACCGCCTACCTCGGCCACCCGTCCCGGCCCGACGAGCCCCGCCCGTACGCCGCACCGGCCCGCCGCGCGGACCTCTCCGGCCTCCCGCCGGCGTGGATCGGCGTGGGCGACCTCGACCTGTTCCTGGAGGAGGACCTCGAGTACGCCCGCCGGCTGGAGGCCGCCGGCGTCCCGGTCGAGGTGCTGGTCGAGCCGGGGATGTACCACGCCGCCGAGACGGAGCTCGAGTCGTCGGTCCCGTCGATGCGCGCCTTCCGGCGGGCCGCGTTCGACGCCCTCGCCGCGGGACTGGGAGTGACCTCGGCCCGGCGCGTGCGCTGAGCCGGAGGCCCGAGGACCCCACGGGACGCCGACGGCACGGCACGATCGCCGCACCATCGACGCCGAGCGCAGGAGGCCCAGCCGTGTCCCTCGTCCGCCACGTCGTCCCGGCGCCCCTGCGCCCGTTCGTGGCGGCGGCGCACGGCTACCGCTCCCCCGCGATGCCGACGGGGCTGCACCGTGGGCTGCCCTCCCGCCACCTCACGCTGGTCGTCGAGCTGGCCGCACCGCTGCGGGTCAGCGGCACCGGCCCCGCCGTCGCCGCCCACGCGGTCGTCGGCGGGCTGCACACGCGGCCGGCGCTCATCGACGCCACCCGCCCCCAGGACGGCCTGCAGTACGCCCTCACCCCGCTGGCCGCGACCGCCCTCCTCGGGCTGCCCGCCGCCGAGCTCGCCGAGCGGACCGTCGACCTGGCCGACGTCCTCGGCCGGGCGGCGGACCGGCTCGTCGACGACCTCGCGGCGGCCCCCGGCTGGGCGGAGCGGTTCGCGGTGCTCGACGCGGCCCTGGTCGACCGGCTCTCCGGCCGCGTCGTCCCCGTGCCGCCCGAGGTGCGTGAGGCCTGGCGCGTGGTGCACCGCAGCGCCGGCCGCTGCCGGGTCGAGGACCTGGCCGCGCACGTCGGCTGGAGCCGCCGCCACCTGAGCGAGCAGTTCCGGCTCGCCACCGGCGTCCCGCCCAAGCAGGCGGCGCGGATCGCCCGCTTCGAGGCCACCCGGCGGCTGCTGCTCGACCCACGCCGCCTCCCGCTGGCCGAGGTCGCCGCCCGCTGCGGCTACGCCGACCAGCCGCACCTGGCCCGGGAGTGGCGGGCGCTTGCCGGGTGCAGCGTCGGCACGTGGCTGCGCGAGGAGCTCCCGTTCGTCCAAGACAGCGCGCCGGCCCAGGGAGCACCCTGTCCCGCATGACCGATGCGATGACCACCACCGCCCCTGCTCCCACCGTCTGGCCGAGCGTCGGCTTCACCGACGTCGACGCCGGGGTCCGCTTCCTCACCGGAGGACTCGGCTTCACCGTCACCGCCTGCTACCGCGACGAGGACGGCACCGTCGTGCACGCCGAGGCACGCTGGCCGGACGGCGGGGGCGTCATGTTCGGCACCCGCGGCAAGCCCGGCGACTGGGGCGCCCTCGGACCCCAGGGTGTGTACGTCGTCGCGGCCGAGCCGGCCACCGTCGACGCGGCGTGGGAGCGTGTCCGCGGCATGGCCGGGGTCGAGGTGCTGCAGGAACTGCACGACACCGACTACGGCTCCCACGAGTTCGGCGTCCGCGACGCCGACGGCAACCTCTGGACGGTCGGCACCTACCGCGGCGCCTGACCGGGCAGCGGGGACGCCCGGGACACCAACCAGCCCAGCGCCACCTGCCACAGGACGAAGCAGGCGAGCGCACCGAGCCACCCGGCGGGCGTGATGCCGAGCAGCACCGGGCGCGGGACCACGGCGACCGAGCACAGCACCAGGACGCCGGCCAGCCACACGGCCAGCGCCGTCCAGCGGTAGCGCGGCGCGCGGCTGGGGCGGACGACGATGCCGAGGGCCGACAGGTCCTCGGGCGGGTGCCGGCGCAGCATCCGCCGCCGCGACCAGTAGACCAGCACCCCGGGGTAGCACTCGGCCAGCAGCCGTTCGCACCGGCGGCGGCGCCGGCGGGAGAGGCGGACGCGGCGCGGGAGGCACACGGCCTGGACGCGGGCCGCGGCGGCGCGGAACCCGGTGTCGCCGAGGACGATCCGGCCGCGGGCGGCGACCACCGCGGTCACGTCCCCCCAGCCGGTCCCCAGGCCGGTGTGGCTGGGGTGGTACCAGCCGTAGAGGCCACAGCTGCAGCCGCGCGCCGGCGGCCGGTGCTCGTCGTCCACCATGCAGCGGGCGTGCTCGACCGGCCAGCTCCACGGGCCGGCGGCGACGTGCACCGGCGGGCGCAGGCCGTCCTCGGCCAGGCGGAAGCGCCGGTAGCCGCGCAGCTCCCCCGGGACCAGGGCCGGCGGGTCGGCGCCGGGGTCGGTCGGGAGGGTCACGCCGGGGCTGGAGCGGCCGGGGCCGGTTCGGGGCTCGGCGCGGCCGGGGCCGGGTCGGCCACCGGCTCGCACTCGATCTCCCGACGCTCGGGGCCGATGTCGCCGGCCACGCAGGGCCGGGCCGCCGCGGCGGTCCGGGGTGTCAGCGGTGCGGTCAGCGTGTGCATCTGCGGCTCCTCACCGTGCGACCCGTGCCTCAGTGAAGCACCGGCCGAGCCCACCCGGGAGGTCTCCGCGTCGCCGTCAGGACGGCGTGGCGGCGGTTGGCCGCGTTTCCTCGTCCGGGGTCGGCGCCGGGGTGCCGTTGAGCTTCCGCCAGAGCCAGCCCGACGGCACCCGACGACCGGTCACCACGTACTCGTGGACCGCGTCGACCA
The DNA here is from genome assembly GCF_052931555.1 of Geodermatophilus sp. URMC 61. NCBI lineage: Bacteria > Bacillati > Actinomycetota > Actinomycetes > Geodermatophilales > Geodermatophilaceae > Geodermatophilus > Geodermatophilus sp. URMC 61. The sequence goes on along the minus strand of NZ_JBRFHZ010000002.1, from coordinate 5,584,518 downwards.
CTAGGGTGACCTCCAGCGCCCGCCGGGCGGCCGGCCAGCCGGCGAGCAGGAGCTCGTCGCCTGGGGCGAGGACCGCCTCGGGACCCGGGGCCAGCAGGGCGTCATCCCGCCGGAGCAGGAGAAGCGGCACCGCGTGGAGGCGCTCGTCGCGGTTCTCCGGGTTGCGCAGCAGGTCGCCCAGCCGCGCCTCCCCGGAGGCCAGCCAGGGCGTCAGGGCGGGGGCCTCCCGCTCGATGAGCCGTACCTTCCACAGCGCCTGCAGGTGCTGCCCGCACACGTCGGTGAGCCGGTCGACCAGATTCGCGGCCCAGGCGTCCCCGAGCTCCGGCATCTCGCGCAGGAACCGCCAGAGCAGCGGCGTGGAGAGCTGCGCGTACACCTCGTGCGCGACTTCCTCGGTGGGGACGAGCAGCGCGTCGAGCTCCATCGCGGCGAACAGCGGCGCGCTCTGCGGCCGATTCTGCCGGGCGGCGAGGAACAGGCCCGGGTTGATCCGGCGGGCGGTCTCCACCAGCGAGAGGTTGGTGATGTCGTTGTCCGTGCCGGCGACGAAGCCCACGGCCTCCTCGAGCCCCACCGACGCCAGCACGCCGGACTCGAAGCCGCCGGCCACGACGACGTCGTCCACGTCGTCGTGCGGGCTCGGATCGATGACCGTCACCTCGATGCCCTCGGCGCGCAGGTCCTCCGTGAGCTCCCGGCCGAGCCGGCCGTAGCCGCACACCACCCAGCGGCCGCTGCGCGGCGGTGCGCCCCGCGGGGGCAGCGCGGCTCCGGGCCCGCTCTCCAGCCAGGTCAGCAGCTGGTAGGACGCCGGCGCCCGCAGGGCCAGCCGCACGTGGTCGCCGAACAGGTCGAAGGGGTTGACCACGCTGGGCGAGCCGAACACCCGCATCCGCTCGGCGATGACGTGGGTCGTCGCGCGCGCGATCACCGGGAGGTCCGGACGCAGCAGCGCGGTCGTCATGACGACGGCGAGGTTGGCCTCGTCGTCGTCGGTGAGGGCCACCACCGCCTCGCAGCAGGCATGGTCCAGACCGGCGACCCCGAGGTGCCCGGGGTCCCGGGCGTCGGCGGCCAGCCCGGGGACGTCACCGTGGTACGACTCGAGTTCCAGGCCGTCGATCCGCTCCTCGTCCCGGTCCAGGACGACGACCCGGCGGCCCAGGGCGTCCATCGAGTGCCCGAGCAACTCGCCGGCGCGGCCGTAGCCGGCGATCAGGACGAACGGCTCGGACAGCCGGGCTACCTTGCGGGTGAAGCGCTGCAGCGCCAGCGCCGAGCGGAATGCCCGGTCCTGCACCAGGGACAACAGCGACCCGATGGCGTAGGCCCAGCCGACCACCGTGAGGTAGATCGAGATGGTCAGCCACATCCGCTGGTTGTAGGTGAACGGGTACGGGATCTCGCCGAAGCCGATCGTCGTCGCGGTGTAGCTCATGACGTAGATGGCGTCGAAGAAGCCCATGTCCCAGGGCCGCCCCTCGGCGTCCTCGCCGGGGATGAGGGTCAGGCCCAGCACGCTGATCGAGAAGATGGCGATCAGCACGATCAGCGGCGCGCGCATGCGCCGCAGGATCAGGAAGATCGTCGCGGAGGCCCGGTTGGCCGACGCGGCGGCCGCCAGCAACCGGGCGCGACGGGCCCGCCGCTCCTCCTCCTCGCGCCGGTTCCGGTGCACCCAGAACGTCAGCAGGGGGTTGCCCATGGCGGCCTCCCGGTCACCCTCGGTGGAAGGACACCGTCTCCACGACCAGCAGGACGACCGAGACGAGGTTGGCCAGCAGCGCGCCGCCGGAGAGGGACACGATGCTCGCCATCGTGCCGGGGGTGATCCCGGCGGTGGAGACGTAGACGGCATAGCCGTACACGAGCGCGGCGCTGATGAGCTGGAGGTCGGCGACCAGGCTGGTGGCCAGGTGCACCGCCCCGATCTGCGTGCGGTCGCCGAACTTCAGCACGGTGGCGATCAGGTTGACGACGACCGCCGCGAACAGCTCGTAGCGGTTGTGCACCACCGGGTTGTCGATGTCACCGATGAAGAACCCGAAGTTCAGCGTGGCGGCGAGCAGCACGAAGAACCCGAAGACGACCTTCTCCAGGTTCACGCGCCCTCCCGCCCACTGCCCCCGGACACCCCCGGGATCGGCCCACAGCATCGCTGCTGTGGTCCGCTCGCGCTACGGACGCTGCAACAGCGGCAGGACCACGCGGTCGACGAGCTCGATCACGACGGTGGCGTCCAGCGGCCGCCCGGTGACCAGCCAGCGCAGCGCGAGCACCGCCGGGCCGACCTCCGCCGCGATCGACTGCCCGGCGCGGGCCGGGACCTCGCCGCGCTCGACCGCGCGGGCGACGACGGTGTCCCAGGCGGCGTCCCAGTTCGCCAGCGGGAGGCGGCGGCAGCCCTCCTGCAGCACCGGGTCGTCGACGACGGCGCCGAGCAGGCTGCGGATCGCCCGCCCCGAGGGGCCGCCGAGGAGCTCCACCACCTGGGTCAGGACGGCGATCAGGTCCTCGCGCAGCCTCCCCGTGTCGGGCACCTCCAGCACCGGCGCGCCCACCACGTCCATGACGCCGAGCAGCAGCTCGGCCTTGCTCGACCAGCGCCGGTAGATCGTCGCCTTGCCGACCCCGGCGACCATCGCGACGGCGTCCATCGTCAGGCCGGCGTAGCCGGATCGGCCGAGCACCTCGATCACGGCCGAGGCGATCGCGGCGTCCCGCGACGCGTCGAGTCGGCGTCCTGTGGTCCGGGTCCGGGTCGGGCAGACTGCCGGCGCGGTCTCGTCACACTGTGTCACGACGCGAACGTAACCCGTGTTCTGGAGCAGCGCAGGACGGATCTCACCGCCAGCATGCGGGACGCTGCGGAGTGGCACGGGCACGTCCGCCACGGACGTCCGGGCGGATGGCGAGCCGGGCCGGCAGACGCGGCGGGGCCGGCCGCGGTCTCCCGCGGCCGGCCCGTGCGCTCCCCCTCGACCGGCTCTCCCCGTCCCCCACGGTCGTGCCGGTCGGCGTGCGACCGGGCCCGCCGTTCCCCAGCGGCGTGCCCGGCGGTCGTGCCCGGCGGCGTCGTCCCCCTCGATGCCGCCGGTCGATCCGCCGGCGACTCCGTCCCCCCGTGCGATGGAGACGCCGGCTGCCTCAGGCCCCGTCGGGGCCGGTGTCTCCGGAGACGCCCTCGGTGGCCGTCGTCTCGGTGACAGGGAGGACTCTGCTGGCCCATCCGCAGGGCACGCGCCGGGCAACCGCAAGAGGCCCGCAAGACGCCGAAATGGCGTTGCAGGCCTCCCTACCGTCGGGACGTGACCCGGATCGAGGACCTGACGCCGGTCCACCGCGCGGAGGACGGCGAACTGGTGGGCTGGCTGTCCACCGAGCGGCGCGGCGACGCCGACGTGGTGGTCGCCCGTGCACTGTTCGGGCCCGCCCTGCGCGTCCTCCCCGACCGGCCGGCCGCGGAGTCGTTCCTCCGCCGCTTCGGCCTGCCGCTGCTGGCCGAGCGGTGGTGGTACCGGCCGGCCGACGGGACGGCGGAGCGGCCCACCTGGCTGGTCGAGGCCCGGCCGGGCGCGGTGACCGTCCGGTTCGGCTACGACCCGCGGGACACCGCGACGCTCACGGGCGCCGACCTGGACCGGCTGCGGCCGGAAGCCGGGGGCGCCTGCCGCGGTTGAGCCTCGCGTGAGCAGGGACGTCGAGGTCGTCGTCATCGGGGCCGGCCAGGCCGGGCTGAGTGCGGCGCACCACCTGGCCCGGCTGGGCCTCGACCTCGTCGTCCTGGACGCCGAGGAGCGCGCCGGGGGCGCCTGGCAGCACCGCTGGCCCTCGCTGACGCTGGCCCGCACCCACCACGTGCACGACCTGCCCGGCCTGCCGTTCCCGCCGGCTGGGGACGACGTCCCGGCCGCCGACGCGGTCCCCGCCTACTTCGCCGACTACGAGCGGCACTTCGCGCTGCCGGTGCACCGGCCGGTCCGGGTGCGCGCCGTCCGTCGGGCCTCCGACGACAGCCGCGGGGAGCATCGCAGCGAGCGCTGCGAGCGAGGAGCCGACCGCGGCGCGGAGTCGGGCCGGAGAGCACGGCCCGACGAGCGGTTCCGCGTCGAGACGACGGACGGCCAGTGGACGGCCTCCGCCGTCGTCAACGCCACCGGCACCTGGACCCGGCCGTTCGTGCCGCGCTATCCCGGGCAGGAAGTCTTCCGCGGCCGCCAGCTGACCCCGGTCGACTACCGGGGCGCCGCCGAGTTCGCCGGGCAGTCGGTGGTCGTGGTGGGCGGCGGCGCCTCGGCGGTGCAACTGCTCGGGGAGATCGCCGAGGTCGCCGACACCACCTGGGTGACCCGGCGCCCCCCGGTCTGGCGCGAGGAGCCGTTCGGCCCCGACGAGGGACGGGCGGCGGTCGCGCTCGTCGAGGACGCCGTCCGCGAGGGCCGCTCCCCCGGCAGCGTCGTCGGCGTCACCGGGCTGGTCGTCACGCCCTGGGTGCGGGAGGCACGCGCCCGCGGCGTCCTCGACCGGCTGCCGGTGTTCGACCGGCTCACCCCCGACGGCGTGGCGTGGGACGACGGCCGCTTCGTGCGCGCCGACGCCGTCCTGTGGGCCACCGGCTTCCGCGCGGCGCTGGGCCACCTGGCGCCGCTGGGCCTGCGCGGACCCGGCGGCGGCATCCGGATGGAGGGCACCCACGTCGCCGGCGAGCCGCGGGTGCACCTGGTCGGCTACGGCCCCTCGGCGAGCACGGTCGGCGCCAACCGGGCCGGACGGGGGGCCGCGGTGGCGCTGCGCCGGCTGCTGCACCCGGACACGGCGATCCCCCGCTCGGCCGCCTGAGCCGCCGTCCCGGACCGGGCATAGGAGGCAATGCATACGTCTCGACCGGCTCACGCGTATGCATTGCCTCCTATGCCGAGGGCGCGGCCGCCTCCGGGACCGTTCAGGGTCGGTCCAGGGCGTTCCCGGATACCCGCGGGGGCCGGCGGCCGCGAGCCTCGACGCCATGACCTCCCCGACCTCCCGCGGCCCGGTGACCCCGTGATCGCCGCACACCGCCTCACCAAGACCTACGGCGCCCGCACCGCCGTCGACGGGATCAGCTTCACCGTCGAACCCGGCCGGGTGACCGGATTCCTCGGCCCCAACGGCGCGGGGAAGTCCACGACGATGCGGATGGTCCTCGGTCTGGGCCGCCCGACCTCGGGCAGCGTCACCGTCAACGGCCGCCGCTACGCCGACTACCCCGCTCCGCTGCGCGAGGTGGGAGCGCTGCTCGAGGCCCGCGCCCTGCACCCGGGCCGCTCGGCGCGCGACCACCTGCGCTGGCTGGCGGCCAGCAACGGCATCCCACGGACCCGCGTCGACGAGGTGCTCGACCTGGTCGGACTCACCGCGGTCGCCGACCAGCGGGTCGGCCGGTTCTCCCTGGGCATGGGCCAGCGCCTGGGCATCGCGGCCGCGCTGATCGGCGATCCGCCGGTCGTCGTCCTCGACGAGCCGGTCAACGGCCTGGACCCCGAGGGCATCCGCTGGGTGCGCACCCTCGCCCGCGACCTCGCCGCCGAGGGCCGCACGGTGTTCGTCTCCAGCCACCTGATGTCGGAGATGGCGCTGACCGCCGACCACCTCGTCGTCATCGGCCGCGGCCGGGTGCTGGCCGACTGCTCGACGGCCGGGTTCGTCGCCCAGCACGCCGCCTCCCACGTGCGGGTCCGCAGCCCGCAGCACGACCGGGTCGCCATCCTGCTGCGCCGCGAGGGCCTGGACGTCGCCGCGCACGGCGAGGAGTTGCGGGTGCGGGGCCTGGACGCGGCCGGAGTCGGCGAGCTGGTCAGCCGCGCCGGCCTGGTGCTGCACGAGCTGACCCTGGTGCGCTCCTCGCTCGAGGACGCCTTCATGACCCTCACCGCCGACAGCGTCGAGTACGCCGCCACGCCCGCAGGAGCCTCCCGATGACCGCCACCGTGGGCACGCACGCCTGGACCCGCACCGAGACCACGGCCGGGCCCGGCCCCGGTGCGACGCTGCGGGCGGAGTGGGTCAAGTTCTGGACCGTCCGCTCGACTCCCTGGTCGCTCGGCGCGATGTTCGTGCTGGGTGCCGGCCTGACCACGCTGGTGTGCGCGCTGAGCGCCGAGGCGCTGGCCCGTGGGGACGTCGGCGAGCCGGTGGGCGCCTTCGTCACCTGGGGCGTCGTGTTCGCCCAGGTCACCGCCGTCGTCCTGGGCGCGCTCGTGGTCACCAGCGAGTACGGGACGGGGATGATCCGCGCGACGCTCGCGGCCACGCCCCGGCGTGGGGCGGTGCTGGCGGCCAAGGCCGCGGTGCTGGCCTCGACGCTGTTCGTCGCCGGCACCCTGACCGCGCTCGCCGGTTACCTCGGCGGCAACTGGTTCCTCGACCGCGAGGGCATCGGCCTGGCCCTCACCGACGACGGCGTGCTGCGGTCGCTGCTGGGCAGCGGCCTCTACATGGCCGGGCTGGGGCTCTTCGCGGCGGCCGTCGGGCTCCTGGTGCGGCACACCGCCGCGGCGCTGGCGATCGTGCTGGGGCTGGTCTTCGTCGTCGGCAACCTGGTGATGGTGCTGCCCGGAGCCTGGGGCGAGTGGACGACCAAGCTGATGCCGGGCAACGCCGGGTCGGCGATCGCGACACCGGAGTCGTTCAACCCGCTGCTGCTCGACCCGTGGGTCGGCTTGGCGGTGTTCGTCGCCGAGGTCGCCGCCGTCCTGGCGCTCGCCGCGGTGACGTTCACCCGCCGCGACGCCTGATGCCGACCCTCATCGGACGTGCCCCGACGAGCACGTCCGATGAGGGAGGGGCGTTCCGGCACTTCCGGGGCCGGCCGCTGCCACGCCATCCTGTGAGGTGCCGGGTCCGTCCGGGCGACCGGGGCGCCCGAGACACGTGCGCGGTCTCCGGTCGCAGCGACGCCAGGTGGTCAGGAGGCGCCATGAGCGACCACGACGGGGCGCGACCGCGCGAGTCCGTCACGGAGCCGCCACCGGGCACCGACCCGACCTGGGACCGGCTCCAGGACCAGCTGGCCTGGTACGACCGCAAGAGCGGGGCGGCCCAGCGGGCGTACAAGCGGGTCAAGATCGCGCAGTTGCTCCTGGCCGCGGCGGTCCCCGTGGCGGTGGCCGCCCGCCTGCCCGGCGTCGTCACCGCACTGCTGGGCGCCCTCGTCGTCGTGCTCGAGGGCGTCCAGCAGCTGTACCAGTGGCAGACGAACTGGGTCCTCTACCGGGCCACCAACGAGGCCCTGCAGCACGAGAAGTTCCTGTACCTGGCCGGTGCCGGCCCGTACAGCGGACCACAGCCACGCCGGGTGCTGGCCGAGCGCGTGGAGGGACTGGTCTCGCAGGAGCACGCCAAGTGGACCGAGGGCAGGCACCAGTCCGTTCCCGAACCCGATCCCGGCGCCGGGCCGGGTCGCGTAACGTCCTCGGCCTCCTGAGCGCGTCGTCCGCGCGGCGAGCCGGCGCCGCCCACCTCCGCGCACCGCCACCGACGTCGGCGCCATCGAGCCCTGACGGGTCCCCGTGCGGTCTCGCAGGGGGGCCAGGGACAGTGGGGGCATGACCGATCCGCAGGAGACCGGCCGGCGCACGGCCCTCGAGCTGGTCCGCCGCCTCGCCGCTGACGACGCCGCCGGGGTGGACGAGCTGCTCGCCGGCATCACCGAGATCCGCGACCTCGTGTTCGTCGGCGCCGGCCTGACCGCGATCGCGCGCGCCGACGGCCGGCAGCTGCCACCGGCCCAGCGCGCGCAGGCCAGCACCCGGCAGCTGAACCTCGGGCAGCTCCGCGACCGGCACCGCACCGACCCCGAGGGGCTGCGGACCTGGCTGCGCCGGTCGGCCGAGGAGGTCCTCTTCCTCCGCTCGCTGCGCGTGGCCGCCGCGCGCGTCGCCGGCTGACGGTCAGCCGAGCGGCTCGACCCACGGAGTCCTCCAGGCGGGCGGCTCGACGGGCTGCGCGTAGTAGCGGGTGTCGCGCACGATGCGGCCCTCGTCGTCGAACTCCAGGACGAGCGCGACGTGCCAGACCTCGCCGCCGTAGTCGTTGACCCCCTCGAGCACCCACACGTGGCCGGCGCCGACCACGCGCCGCACGGTGAGCCGCGGCGGGGTGGGGAACGCCTCCTGCACCGCCCGCATCGCCTCGCGGCCGCGGATGCGCTCGCCGGACTGCGGCATCTCCATCACGTAGTCGGGGTGCCGGACCCGGTACTCGTCCTCGGCCGACAGCCCCGTGCCGGAGGTGAGACCGAGCGCCCGGTCCAGACCCGCCCGCATCGCGACCACGTCGTCGCCGGCCACCGCGCGGCGGAAGAGGTCGAGGACCTCGGACGCGCTCATCGCCGACGTCTACACCCGACCGGCCGGCACGGGCAGGGGCCGACGCCCCCGGTCAGGCCGGCCGCGTCGCCACCCGGGCCAGCGGCAGGGTGAGCAGCAGCACCCCGGCCACGAGGACGTAGGTCCACGGCAGGCCGAGGCCGCCCGCGAGGAGGCCGAGCACCAGGGCGCCGACGGCGGTCCCGGCGTCGAACGCGGCGTTCCACACCGCGCTCGCGGCGGTGGCCCCGCCCTCGCCGGCGCGGGCGAAGGCGGCCAGCAGCGTCAGGTTCTGCACCGCTCCGTAGCCCGCGCCGAAGACGGCGGCACCGGCCAGCACCCACCCGGCGCCGGCGCTCAGCCCCAGCGCGACGGCCGCCAGCCCGACCGCGGACACGAGCAGCGCCAGCGGGACCAGCAGCCGGGTGCCCGTCCGGTCGGCGAGCGCCCCGGTCCGCCACCGGGACAGCGCCCCGGTGACGCCGAAGACCAGCAGCGCCGCCGTGGCCAGGACGCCGTCGGGCCGCTCGATCGGCAGGAACGTCACCAGTCCGCCGCCGGCGAGGGTGACCACGAGCAGCACCCCGGACGGCGCGAGCGCGGCGAGCACCGCGGCCCGGGAGGACGACGTCCCGCCGCGCGGCTCGGCGCGCACCTCCCGGACGACACCGGGCACCAGCGGCAGCGCGAGCACCGGTGCGGCGGCCAGCCACGCCATCCAGGCCGCGTGCCCGCCGAGCACGAGCGCCACCCCGGCCGGGACGAAGGCCAGGTTGGGCACCGCGATGGCCAGCCCGTACAGGCCGATCGACTCGCCGCGCCGCCCCGGTGGGGCCACCCGCGCGGCCAGCGTCGCGCCGAGCACGGTGAGCACCGCGAAGCCCAGGCCGCGCACCGCGGAGACCGCCGAGAGCCAGAGCAGCCCGTCGTCCACCGCGTACAGCGGCGAGGGGGCGCCGAGGGCGACGAGCCCGACGGCCAGCACCGGGCCCGGGCCGAACCGCGCGGTCAGCGCCGGCACCACCGACTGTCCGGCGACGGTGACCACGAGGAAGACCGCGGTGACCACCCCGGCGGTGTCGGCGGCGGCGCCACCGGCGACCGCGTAGGCGGGCAGCGAGGCCAGGGTCAGGCTGAAGCTGGTGAAGCCCAGCACCGTGGCGCCGGCCAGCGCCCGCACCGCGGGCAGCCGCCACAGCGACGTCCGCGTCTCCGTCGTCCCCCCCGCCACACCGCTCCCCTCGTCCGTGCTCCGTCGCCCGACCGACCAGCATGACCGGCCGGACCCGACGGCGCGGGGCCGGGTCGTGCGGGAGCCCCGCGCCCGTCGGCGGCGGTGCACCATCCGGGGGTGCCCCCACCGCAGCGCGTCCCGCCGACGGACCGTCCCCGACCGGTGTTCAGCCGCCTGTACGCCCGCATCAGCGAGGGGATGGACGCCGAGGGCCTCGGCGCACTGCGCAGCGAGCTGCTCGCGCCGCTGTCCGGGTCGGTGGTGGAGGTCGGCTGCGGAAACGGCCGCAACTTCGCGCGCTACCCGGCGGCGGTGACCCGGGTGACCGCGGTCGAGCCCGAACCGCACCTCCGGGGCCTGGCCACCCGTGCGGCCGCGGCAGCACCCGTGCCGGTCACCGTGGTCGCCGGCACCGCCGAGGCGCTGCCCCTGCCGGACGGCGGTGCCGATGCGGCCGTGCTCTGCCTGGTGCTGTGCTCGCTGCCCGATCGCGACCGGGCGCTCGCCGAGGTCACCCGCGTGCTGCGTCCCGGGGGGACCCTGGCCTTCCTCGAGCACGGCCTCGGCCCGACCCGGCGGGTGCGCGCGGCGCAGCGCCTCGCCGACGCGACCCTGTGGCCGCTGCTGGCCGGTGGCTGCCACACCGCCGTCGACCCGGTCGGTTCGATCGAGCGGGCGGGGTTCGAGGTCACGGCCCTGCGCCGGCTGCGGTTCCCCGACTCCCGCCTCACCCTCCCGGCCACGCCGCACGTGCTCGGTGTCGCCCGCCGACCCCGCTGACCGCAGGTGGGGGTAGGCAGGGAGCGTGCCCCTGCTCACCGTCGGCCACGGCCCCGACGACCGCACCCGCCTCGGCGCCCGACTGACCGGGGCGGGGATCGGGCAGGTCGTCGACGTCCGCCGGTTCCCGGGCAGCCGCAGCAACCCCGACGTCCGGCGGGAGGCGCTCGAGCGGTGGCTGCCCGGCGCCGGCGTCGGCTACCGGTGGGACGCGCGGCTGGGCGGGCGCCGCCGCCTCCTGCCGGACGAACCCGTCGCCGACGGCTGGTGGACCGTCGCCCAGTTCGCCGCCTACGCCGCACACACGCGGACGCCGGAGTTCGCCGCCGGACTCGACGAGGTGCTGGCCGAGGCGGCGAGGGCGACCGTGGCGGTGATGTGCAGCGAGAGCGTGTGGTGGCGCTGCCATCGGCGGATGGTCGCGGACGTCGCCGTCCTCGGCCGCGGCGTGCCGGTGCACCACCTCATGCCCGACGGCCGGCTCGTCGAGCACCGCCCGTCCGAGGGCGCCGTGCTCGCCCCCGACGGCACCGTCTCCTGGCCCGCGAGATCTGCACACTCGCGGCCTCCAGGTGCCTGAAGGCCGCGAGTGTGCAGATCTCGCGCGGGGGTGGCCTCAGCTCATGTGCGGGTAGCGGTGGTCGGTCGGCGGCACGAACGTCTCCTTGATCGACCGGGTGGACGTCCAGCGCAGCAGGTTCTGCGCCGCGCCGGCCTTGTCGTTGGTGCCCGAGGCCCGCCCGCCGCCGAAGGGCTGCTGGCCGACGACGGCGCCGGTGGGCTTGTCGTTGACGTAGAAGTTGCCCGCCGCGAACCGCAGGAAGCGCTGCGCGTGGGCGATGGCGGCGCGGTCCTCGGCGATCACCGCACCGGTCAGCGCGTAGGGCGCCGCCGACTCCATCTGGGTGAGCACGGTGTCGTAGTGGGCGTCGTCGTAGACGTGCACCGCCAGCACCGGCCCGAAGTACTCGGTGGTGAAGACCTCGTGGCCGGGGTCGGTGCCCTCGATGACCGTCGGGCGGACGAAGAAGCCCTCGCTGTCGTCGGCCTGCCCACCGGCCACGATCGACAGCGCCGGGTCGTCGTCCACCCGGTCGAGGACGCCGGAGAGCTTGGCGAACGACTTGCGGTCGATCACCGCGCCCATGAAGTTGGCGAAGTCGGTGACGTCGCCCATCGGCAGCGACTCGGTGACGTCGACCAGGTCGTCGCGCAGCCGCGCCCACACCGACCGCGGGATGTACGCGCGCGAGGCCGCCGAGCACTTCTGCCCCTGGTACTCGAAGGCGCCGCGCACCAGCGCCGTCCGCAGCACGTCGACGTCGGCCGAGGGGTGCGCGACGACGAAGTCCTTGCCGCCGGTCTCGCCGACGATGCGCGGGTAGCCGCGGTAGGAGGCGATGTTCTCCCCCACCCGCCGCCACAGCATCTGGAACACCGCCGTCGAGCCGGTGAAGTGGATGCCGGCGAGGTCCCGGTCGGCGAGGGCGACGTCGGAGACGGCGGCTCCGTCGCCGGTGACCATCGAGATGACGCCCGGGGGCAGCCCGGCCTCCTCCAGCAGCCGCATGAGGAAGTGGGCGGCGAACTGCTGCGTGGGCGCGGGCTTCCAGACGACGGTGTTGCCCATGAGCGCCGGCGCGGTGGGCAGGTTGCCGGCGATGGCGGTGAAGTTGAACGGCGTGACCGCGTAGACGAAGCCCTCGAGCGGCCGGTGGTCGGTGCGGTTCCAGACGCCCGGGCTGGACTGCGGCTGCTCGGCCAGGATCTGCCGCGCGAAGTGCACGTTGAAGCGCCAGAAGTCGACGAGCTCGCAGGCCGAGTCGATCTCGGCCTGGTAGGCGGTCTTCGACTGGCCGAGCATCGTCGCGGCGTTGAGCGTCTGCCGCCACGGCCCGGACAGCAGCTCGGCGGCGCGCAGGAACACCGCGGCCCGGTCGTCGAACGACAGGTCACGCCACGCGGGGGCAGCCGCCTTGGCGCAGGCCACCGCCTCCTCGGCGTCGGCGTGCGTGGCGTGCGCGGACGTGCCGAGGACGGCGGCGTGCCGGTGCGGCTGGACGACCTCGAACTTCTCCCCGGAGGCCATGCGCGGCCGGCCGCCGATCGTCATGGTGAGCTCGAGCGGCTCGCCGGCCAGCTCGGTGAGGCGCTGCTGCAGCGCGGCACGCTCCGGTGAGCCGGGGGCGTAGGTGAGCACCGGCTCGTTGCGCGGCGGGGGGACCTGGGTGACGGCGTCCATCGGGGATCTCCTGCGGGTGGGAGGGCGGGTGGATCAGCTGGTGCTGACGAGGGAGCGCAGGAAGAAGCGCAGGTTCGCGGGACGCTCGGCCAGCCGGCGCATGAAGTAGCCGTACCAGTCGACGCCGTAGGGGACGTAGGCCCGCACGCACAGGCCCTCGGCGGCCAGTCGGCGCTGCTCGCCGGTGCGGATGCCGTAGAGCATCTGCACCTCCCACGAGTCCGGCGTCCGGCCGTACTCGGCGGCCAGCCGCTGCGCGAGGTCGACCATGCGCGGGTCGTGCGAGCCGACCATCGGGTGGCCGGGCCCGCGCATGAGCACGCCGAGGCAGCGGGCGTAGGCGGCGTCGACGTCGGCGCGGCCCTGGTGGGCGACGGACGGCGGCTCGTCGTAGGCGCCCTTGACCAGGCGCACCCGCGAGCCGGGGACGGCGAGCGCGGCGGCGTCGTCCTCCGTGCGGTGCAGCGCGGCCTGCAACACCGCGCCGGTGCCCGGGTGGTCGCGGCGCAGCTCGGTGAGGACGGCGAGGGTCGAGTCGACGGTGGCCGACTCCTCCATGTCCAGGGTGACCGTGGTGCCGATCGCCGACGCCGCCTCGGCGACGGGCCGGACCAGCTCCAGCGCCAGGTCGGTGCCGCCGCCGGGCAGCGACTGGCCGAACGCCGAGAGCTTCACCGACACCTCGGCCCCGCGGCCCAGCCGCAGCGGCGCCAGCCCGTCGAGCAGCGCCAGGTAGGCGTCGCGGGACCGCACCGCCTCGGCCCGGTCGGTCACGCCCTCGCCGAGGTGGTCGAGGGTCACGGTGATGCCCTCGGCGGTGAGCCGGCGGACGACGGCGAGGACGTCGTCGAGGGTCTCGCCGGCGACGAACCGGTCGACGACACGCCGGGTCGCGGGGGTGCCGGTGACCATCCGGCGCAGTTCCGGGCGCCGGGCGGCGCTCAGCAGCAGGGCCTTCTGGGAGAGCACGCGCCACCTCCAGCACCGGGGACCCGACGCCTCCGACGCTAGGCAGCCCCGGCCCGCACGACCAGCGACAGACGTACGGTCTCCGCCGTCCGGTGTCATACAGGTGTACAGGGGGACGACGGGGTGCGCGACGAGCTGCAGGAGCTGGTCGACCGGGTGGCGGGGCTGCTCGGCGCCCCGGCGACCCTCGAGGACGCCGACTTCACCCTGCTGGCCTTCTGCGCCCACCCGGTCGACGGCGCCGAGACGCCGGTGATGGACGCGGTGCGCACCCGCTCCATCCTCGGCCGCGGGTCGACGCCGGAGACCCGCCGCTGGTTCGAGGACTTCGGCATCGCGGTCGCCGAGGGCCCGCTGCGCACGCCGGGGGACCCGGAGGCCGGCATCCTCACCCGGCTGGTGTTACCGGTCCGGCACGCCGGACGCACCCGCGGCTACCTGTGGCTGCTCGACGGCGGGCGCACCGACCCCGCCGCCGCCGACCCCGCGCTCGCCGCGGCGGTGGAGCTGGCCGCCGAGGCCGGGCGGCTGCTGGCCGAGCGGGAGGAGGACGCCGGCGACCTGGCCCGCCCGCTGGCCGCCGCGCTCACCGGCGCACCGGCCGCGCAGGCACAGGCGGTCCGGACGCTCGCCGCGGCCTGGGGCGAGCCGACCGCGGTGGTGCTCCTGGCGCTGCGGCCGGCCGGCGCGGGGCTGCCCTCGCCGTGGCGGGCGCCGGCCGCGGGTGCGGTCAGCGCCGTGCTGCCCGGCGAGGGGCTGGTGGCGGTCGCCGTCCCCCTGCCCGGTCCGGCGGACCTGCGCCCGGCCGCCGCGGTCACCGCGGCCGCGCTGGCCGGCCTGCCGCCCGGGAGCACCGCGGGGCTCTCCGCCGTGGGCGCCGGGGCCGACGGCCTGCCCGTGCGGTGGGAGCAGGCGCGCACCGCCGCGCGGGTCGCCGCCGCGGTCCCGCGGTTCTCGCCCGTGGCGCACTGGGGCGAGCTGGGTGGGTGGCGGCTGGTGGCGGCACTGCCCGGTCCCGACCCCGCCGTCCGCCCGCTGCTGGCCGACCCCGTGCTGACCGCCACCGCCGAGACCTGGCTGGACGCCGGGTGCAGCCCGGCGCGCGCGGCCGCGACCCTGCACGTGCACCGGCAGACGCTGTACCACCGGCTCGGCCGGATCGAGGCGCTGACCGGCCTGGACCTGGCCGACGGCGATGCCCGGCTGCTGCTGCACGCCTCGCTGCGCCGCGCCCGCCTCCCTGGGTCGTGACCGCGGGCACACCCCGTCCGCCGCGCGCGCCGGAGTGCGGGGAGTCACCTACGACCTCGTGCATGGTTAGCCGCGGGCCGTAGTTGGTCCGTTCAGGGCCAGTTCGATCACGCGGCGGTGCCGGCCGGGAGAGCTCTCGGCGGGCGGGAAAGCTGATCAGGTCGTGGGGCTCGTTCCTGGCTGGAGACCAGTCCGGCGACCGCACGCAGGATGGTGTCGAGGTGTTCGCGTCGGCCGAGGTGACGCGACAGAGCCCGCCAGTTCTTCAGGTGGCTGATGCCGTGCTCGACGCGGATTCGCTTGGACGCGTGAGCCCGGCGTTCGGCCTCGTGCGCCGCGGCGACGGCGGGGAAGACCGGGATCTGGTTCTTCCGCCGGGCCGGCCGCGGAGTGATGACCGCGCCGGCGGTCTGGGTGCTCAGGCCCTGGTAGCCGGCGTCGGCCAGCAGGGTGACCCCCGGGGTGAGGGCCAGCAATTCAACCAGGCCGGCCTGGCGGACCTGGGTCAGATCGTGAATGGAGCCCGGTCGGGTTTGCCCGCAGAACAGCAGCCGCCCGTCGGCGTCGGTGATCACCAGGCTCTTGATGGTGTTGGCGCGGGCCTTGCCCGAGACGAACCGAGCCCGGCCGGCCTTGTGGGCGGCCGGGCGGCGCACCCGGACCTCGGTGGCATCGAGCAGACCGCGCTGCCCGGTGGCGCCTAGATAGGCGACCACGTCGGCCAGGGTGCGCAGCCGGATTCCGCCTTCGACGGTGCAGCCGCGCTCGGCCAGCAGCGGGCGGACCTCGCCGATCGCCCGGGTGATCGTCGAGCGGGACACCCCGAACCAGCAGGCCAGCACGTCATGGGTGACCCCGTGGCGCAGGTGCACCAGGGTGGCCAGCAGACGATCGATGAACACCAGCCGATACGAGGCACCGGCGCCGACCGCCCGCTGGCGCGGCCGGTCGACCAGCCGTGCCTCCTGGCGTGCCTGCCAGCGCGGCCCCACCTCGGCGACCAGCTCGGCGAGGACCTGCTGGGACAGGCCCGTCACATGGCGATCGGCGACCGCGGCGGCACGGGCCAGCGTCTTGGACACACCACGACCCTGCTCCGTCGGTCACGAGCAAGCGGTCCCGCTAACCATGCACGAGGTCGCTAGTCTCGGAGCCGGTATGGGTGCTGCAGGAGAGGCGTCGCCGCGACACACGCGGAGCGCCGACGTCCTCACCGAGCTGCGCGCGGCCACGGCCCTCGAACACGAGCAGGTGGAGACGGCGCTCGGCCTGATGGACGACGGGCTGGGCCGCGAGCGCCTGGTCGCCGTCCTGGCCCGGCTGCACGCGTTCTGGACCGCCGCCGAGGCGGGCCTGGACGCGTGGGCCCGCCGCTGGCCGGCGGACGCCGAGACCGTCGCCTGGTCGCGGCGGCGCCGGGCGCACCTGTTCGCCGAGGACCTGCGCGCCCTGGGCGCGGAGCCCGACACCGCGGCCCTGCCCGAGCTGCCCGCCGTCGAGGACACCGACCAGGCCCTGGGCCGGCTCTACGTCCTGGAGGGCTCCACGCTCGGCGGCACGTTCATCTCCCGCCACCTCGCCACGCTGCCGACCCTCGGCCCCGACGTCCGGCTCGGGGCCTTCTCCCCGTACGGCGCCGAGACCGGCGCCATGTGGCACGCCTTCCGCCGGGTGACCCGTGACCGGGTCGCCGAGGGCGGGGACGCCGGCCGGGTGGTCGGTGCCGCGCGGGCCACCTTCACCACGCTGGCCGCCTGGTGCGCGCCGGTCGGGGCCCCGGCGTGAGCAGCCCCGAGATCGAGCTGCTGCCGGCGGGGACGCCGGTCGACCTCTCCAACTGCGAGCGCGAACCGATCCACGTCCCCGGCAGCATCCAGCCGCGCGGCGTGCTCCTCGCGGTCACCGAGCCCGACCTCGTGGTCGAGCAGGTGTCGGAGAACCTCGCCGACCTGGTGGGCGTGGACCCCGCCGATGCGCTGGGCCGGCGGCTGCCCGACGTCCTCGGGGTGGTCGCGGGCGAGTCGGTGGCCCGCTCGGCCAGCGCCTTCGGCGACCTGCGGGAGCGCAACCCGGTGGAGACCACCCTCGACGTCGGGGGCAGCCCGGTGCCGGTCGACGCGCTGCTGCACCGCGCCGTCGTCGGCCCGGCCCACGACGGGACCCCGCCGACGGCGGTGCTGGTCGTCGAGCTCGAGCCCGCCCGCGGCCCCCGCCCGTTCTCGTTCCCGAACACCTACCAGGCGGTGCGCGGCACGGTCGGCGAGCTCAACCGCGCGACCTCGCTGCAGGAGCTCTACGACATCACCGCCCAGGCGGTGCGCGAGCTGACCGGCTTCGACCGCGTGATGGTCTACCGCTACGACGCCGACTACAACGGCGAGGTCGTGGCCGAGGCGAAGGCCGAGGAGCTCAACTCGTTCCTCGGCCTGCACTACCCGGCCTCCGACATCCCGGCGCAGGCGCGGGCGCTGTACGAGAAGAACTGGATCCGGCTGATCTCCGACGTCGACTACCGGCCGGTGCCGCTGCGCCCGGCGCTGGTGCCCTCGACGGGGACGCCGCTGGACATGACCTTCTCCACACTGCGCAGCGTCTCGCCGATCCACGTCGAGTACCTGCAGAACATGGGCGTGCGCGCCTCCATGTCGATCTCGCTGCTGCGTGACGACAGGTTGTGGGGCCTCATCGCCTGCCACCACTACTCCGGTCCGCACGCCCCGCCCTACGCCACCCGGGCGGCCGCGGAGTTCCTCGGCTCCACGCTGTCGGTACGCCTGGTCGACCGCGCCGAGGAGGGCGAGGTGCACCGCGCGCTGCAGGTGCGCTCGACGCTGGCCTGGCTGACCGCGGCCACCCTCGACGAGGACCGCCCGCTGGCCGACACGCTGCTCGGCTCGCCCGACCTGCTCGACCTGCTGCCGGCCGACGGCGTCGTGGTGCACCTCCAGCGCCACCGCGGCAGCCGCGGCACCCCGCTGCCCGAGGGCACCGCGGACACGATCGCGGCCTGGGCCGCCGCGCGGCACGAGGACCTCGTCGCCACCGACTCGCTGCCCCGGCACGCCCCCGAACTGCAGGTCCCGTGCGAGGTTGCCTGTGGGGTCCTGGTGCTGCCGCTGCCGGAGGGCCAGTACGTGCTCTG
The DNA here is from genome assembly GCF_052931555.1 of Geodermatophilus sp. URMC 61. NCBI lineage: Bacteria > Bacillati > Actinomycetota > Actinomycetes > Geodermatophilales > Geodermatophilaceae > Geodermatophilus > Geodermatophilus sp. URMC 61. The sequence continues at coordinate 5,566,552 of NZ_JBRFHZ010000002.1, read as the reverse complement.
GCACCGCGCCGAGGCCCGGCGCACCGTCGACTGGGGCGGCGACCCCCACAACAAGGCGATCGCCGAGCGCGAGGGCGACTCGGTCCGGCTGAGCCCGCGCAAGAGCTTCGAGCGGTGGCGGGAGACGGTCCGCGACCGCTCCGAGCCGTGGACGGCGCAGGAACTGGCCGAGGTCGGCGAGCTGCGCACCCACCTGCTCGAGGCGCTGTACGCGCGCAGCCGCAGCCTCGTCCGCGCCGCGGAGACGCTGCAGCGCTCGATGCTCACCGACCCGCCGGAGTCCTCGCGGCTGCAGGTCGCCGTGCGCTACGTGCCGGCCGCGCGCGAGGCCCAGGTCGGCGGCGACTGGTACGACGTCTTCGAGCAGCCCGACGGCTCCACGGTCGTCGTCATCGGCGACGTCGTCGGGCACGACACCGAGGCCGCCGCCGACATGGCCCAGCTGCGCGGGCTGCTGCGGGGTATCGCCTACGACAGCGCCGACGGCCCGGCCACCGTGCTGCGCCGGCTGGACTCCGCCGTCGTGGGTCTCGGGCTCCGGGCCATGGCCACCGTGCTGGTCGGCCGGCTGGCCCCGGACCCGGACACCGGCGGCACCCGCCTGCGCTGGTCGAGCGCGGGGCACCTGCCGCCGCTGCTCACCGAGCCCGGCGACGGCGCCCTCCGGCTGACCACGCCGCGCGCCGAGCTGCTGCTGGGCGTGGACCCGGCGGCACGACGCACCGAGTCCGAGGCGGTGCTGGAGCCGGGCTCGACGCTGCTGCTCTACACCGACGGCCTCGTCGAGCGGCGCGACCAGGTCTTCGACGTGGGCGTGGACCGGCTGGCCGCCGAGCTGGTCGCCGTCCGCGACCGGCCGCTCGAGGCCGCCTGCGACGAGCTGATCGGTCGGATGCTGCCCCAGGCCGCCGAGGACGACGTCGCGCTGGTCGCCGTCCGGCTGCGCGGCTGAACGACCCTCAGCCGAGGGCGTTGACGAGCTCGCGGCAGGCGGCCTCGCAGCGCCGGCAGGCCTCGGCGCAGATGCGGCAGTGCTCGTGCATGTCGGCGTGGTTCGCGCACTCGTCGCCGCACGCCTTGCACGCCGCGGCGCAGGCCTCGAGGACCGCGCGGGTCAGGTTCGCGTCGTAGCCGGTGTGTCGGGAGAGCACCCGGCCGGTCGTGTCGCAGACGTCGGCGCAGTCGAGGTTCGTACGGACGCACTTCGTCAGCTCGGCGACCATCTCCTCGCTCAGGCACGCGTCGGCGCAGGCGGTGCACGCCTGGGCGCACTCGTAGCAGGCCTCGATGCAGGCGACGAGCGCCTGCCTGTCGACGCCCCCGAGGTCGGCCGGGTAGGTGTCGAGCATCTGGCTGGCAACGGTCACGGGTGTTCCCTCCGTCGGCCCACGTCGGCGTGGGGCAGTCTGGTCGTCGGCGGTCGCGGTGCGACGGCCAGCAACCAGATATCCGGACGGACGTACGGATAACGGGAGCCTCGGCGACACACCATGGACGACGACGGACCGCAGTCGCACCAGCACCCGGTAGACCCGGAGCGGGTGGCCCGCGCCCGCGCGCGGCTGCCCAGCCGGGACGACGCCGCCGCGCTTGCCGGCATGCTGTCGCTGATCTCCGACCCGACCCGGGCGCGGGTTCTCTACGCCCTCGACGTCGCCGAGGAGCTGTGCGTGGGGGACTTGGCCCTCGCGCTGGAGGTCAACGAGGACGCCGTCGGCTACGCACTCCGCGTGCTCCGCACCGCGGGGCTGGTCGTCAACCGGCGGGAGGGACGGGTCGTCTACTACAGGCTGGCCCCTGACTTCCCCGAGCCGCTGCTCGGGCACTGCTTGTGGCGCCTGGTGGCCCTCAGCCGCTCCCCCGGCGCGGACGACGCGCCGTGACGCGCGGGCTCCCCGGCAGACCGCCGGGGAGCCCGCGCGTCAGGCCTCGCCCTCCCCGGGCGGTGAGCTGAACCGGGCGCTGAGCCCGTCGCCCTGGTCGCCGCCCTCGGCGCCCGGCAGCGGCGCCTCGTCCTCGGCCGCCCGCACGACGGCGTCGTCGGCGAGGTCGTCGTCGTCACGGCCGGCGGGGGCGTCCCGCTCGAGCTCCTCGAGCACCCGTCGCTCCTCGTCGGTCAGGTCGCCGGCGCCGAGGCGCTCCCCGGGCTCGCCGGCGTCCGACCCGCTGGCCATGGCCGAGTCGGGGTCGAGGTCGTCCGGGCTGGTCATCGTCGCCTCCTCGGGACGGATGCCGGGTCAGCGCGGGGAGTCCGGCTGCGGGCCGGTCATCGGGGGAAGTTGGGTTCCAGGCGCGGCACGATCTGCATCTCCGGCACGAAGGCCGCCGGGTGCAGCGTCACCAGGTAGCGCACCATCTCCGCGACCGCCGACGGCGGCATCATCAGGTGGGCCGGGATGCCCCACTGCTCCATCATCGGCGTGTCCATGGCCGCGGGGATGACCGCCTGCACGCGGCACGGGAAGGGCCGCTCCACGCCGTCCTCACCCTTGACGGCCTTCTCGCGCAACTCCCGCTGGATGCACTTCGTCGCGTTGAGGAAGCCGGCCTTGGAGCCGTTGTAGGCGATCGCGCCGCTGCCGGAGGTGATCGCCGAGAGGCTCACGATGTGCACCACGTCGGCGGTGCGGCCCTCGGGCAGGTGCTGCACCCGCTTCATGAACTCGCTGGTCAGGAAGACCGGTCCCTCGCAGTTGACCGCCTGCACCCGCTGGTAGTCCGCGAGGTCGATGTCGGTGATGTAGCCGGGCCGGTCGATGCCGGCGACGTTGGCCAGGATGTCGAAGGCGTCGCCGTGGGCGTCGAAGAGCTGCGCGACCACCGCGCGGCGGCTGGCGTCGTCGGTCACGTCGAGCGCGACGACCTCCGCGGACCCACCGGCGTCGGCCACCAGCTCCGCCGTGCCCTTGGAGCCGCCCTCGTCGATGTCGGCGATGGCCACGTGCGCGCCGGCCTCGGCCAGTGCCACGCAGGTGGCCCGGCCCAGTCCGCTCGCCCCACCCGTGACCAGGGCCACCCGCCCCTGCAACGCCCTGCTGTCGGCCATCGGCTCCTCCGTCTGTCGGTCGTGGTGTCCCCGACCAGCCTGGTGGATGCCGCCGCCCGTCGCAGGTCGGACGATCACGTGGTGGTCGCCCTCCCCGACGCCGTCCGCACCCCGCCCAGCCCCGTCCCCCACACGTCGGCCAGCGTCACGGTCTGCAGCCCGCGCTCGGCGATCAGCTCCAGCAGCTGGTCGTAGATCGTCGTGATCGTCGGCTGGTTGGCGTGGCCGACGACGATCGCCTGGGCGGCGAACCACCGGCGGGCGGCGTCCATCAGCTCGTCGGCCGTGAGCAACCGGTTGTCCTCCAGCGTGCTGTTCCACATGACGACGGTGGGGTGCCCGAGCTCGGCGCTGATCCGCTGGACCCGCTCGTCGTGCGCGCCGAACGGCGGCCGCAGGAAGGGGGTGCGGATGCCGAAGGTGGCCTCGATCCAGTCCCGGTTGCGGCCGATCTCCTCGGCCACCTGGTCGTCGGTGAGCGTGGTCAGGTCTGGGTGCGACCAGGTGTGGTTGCCCATCGCGACCTGGCCGGAGTCGATGAGTGGCTGCAGCACGTCGCCGTTCTCCTCCCAGGAGGAGTAGCGGCCGTTGGGGAAGAAGGTCAGCCGGACGCCGCTGTCCCGGACGAACCGGCACAGCGACCCGACGACCTCCGAGCTGGTGCCGTCGTCGATGGTCAGCGCGAGCGACGTGCCGTCCCCCGGGATCTGGTCCACGACACCGGCCGGCGCGGGCACCACGGCGGGCAGCGCCGGCGGTGCGACCGGCTCGGCGGCCGCGGCGGTGCTCACCGGTGCCCGCGTGGGGTCGACCAGGCCGGCCGTGCCCCGGCCCACGGCCGTGCCCGCCAGCCCGGCGGCGAGGAAGAGGAGGAACCGACGGCGCTCCATGCGGCGGACGCTAGGGAGCACTCCGGGCGCGCCCGCGCAACGACACGAGCGCCCCGGGTGGCCGGTACCGTCCGCGCCCTGACGATCACCGGTCGTGCTCGGCGTCTCGGGATGCGCCCCGCATCCGCCGTCCGCGGCCGCTCCGCATCCGGCCGCGCCCGGGCTAGCGTCGCCCGCATGGACGTCGCATGGGACGACTCGCGTCGGGCGTTCGCCGACGCCGCGCAGTGGTTCGTCCGGACGGCCGCCCTCGTGGGCGACCGGTGGACCCGGCCCGGCCTCGGCGAGTGGGATGTCCGCGCCCTGGTGGGCCACACGAGCCGATCGCTCCTGACGGTCGAGACCTACCTCGCGGATCCGGCCGCGACCGTCGAGGTCGCCTCGGCCGGCGACTACTACCGCGCGATCCGAGCGGCGGCCGCCGACCCGGCTGTCGCGGCGCGCGGGCGGGACGCCGGGGCCGCCCTGGGCAGTGATCCGGCCGCCGCCGTGGCGGAGATCGCCGGGCGCGTGCTCCCGCTCGTCGGGGCCCGGGACGGCACGGAGCTGCTGACGACGCTCGCGGGCGGCATGCGGCTGGCGGACTACCTGCCCACGCGCACGTTCGAGCTGGCGGTCCACACCGCGGACCTGGCCACCGCGCTGAGGGTACCCCTCGACGTCCCGGCGACGGCTGCGGCGCAGGCACTGCGGCTGGTCGCCGACCTCGCGGTCCCCGAGGGCCTCGCCGGCCCGCTCCTGCTCGCCGTCACCGGCCGGACGGGACTCCCGGCGGGCTTCTCGGTGCTCTGACCGCCGGGTCAGCCGATCGGGACCAGGCCCGCCTCCTCGATGAGGCGGGCCTGCTCGCGGCACCACGGCGACCACGCCTCGCCGTTCTCGGACTCCTGGCGCTCGCGGAAGGTCGCCCAGTCCAGCAGCTCCCACTCGCCGACCTCGTCGGGGTCCGGTGTGGGGGTGCCGGCGAAGCGGCCGAGGTAGACCGGGCAGACCTCGTTCTCCACGACGCCGCGGAACTCCGCGCGGTAGCGGTAGCCGGGCAGCGCCGGGCGCAGCTGGTCGACCCGCAGCCCCAGCTCGAAGGCGGCGCGGCGGGCGATCGCGGTGGCGTCGTCCTCTCCGGGGCCGGGGTGGCCGCAGACGGTGTTGGTCCACATGCCCGGGAAGGTCTGCTTCCCCTCGGCGCGGCGGGTGACCAGCAGCCGGCCGGCGTCGTCGAAGAGGTACGCCGAGAAGGCGCGGTGCAGCGGCGTCTCGCCGTGGTGCACCAGCGGCTTGGGCATCGTGCCGATCACCGTCCCGTCGTCGTCGAGCAGGACGATGAGCTCCTCGGATGCCGTCACTCTGTCCATTGTCGTCCTACCGGACTCCCACCGCGGCCAGGGGCCGTTCCCGACCTGCTCTGAGCCCAACCGAAATCTCGTCGCGGAGGCCTCCGGCCCCCACACCTCGACCCCACCGCGGCCAGGGGCCGTTCCCGACCTGTCCCGAGCCCACCCGAGGTCTCGTCGCGGAGGCCTCCGGCCCCCACTCCTCGCCCCCACCGCGGCCAGGGCCGTTCCCGACCTGCCCCGAGCCGACCCGAGGCCTCCGCCATCGCCGTCCGCACCGCGCGATCGCCGTCCTCGGGCTGCAGGGCGAGGACGGCGACCGCGGGAGGCGGACCGCCGAACCGACTGGCGGAGCCCGGAGCGGGCGGGCACGGTCTCCGGGTGGACAGCTTCACGCGCGACGGTCTGGTCTTCGACGTCCGGGACGGCGGCCCCGCGGACGGCGACCCCGTCGTCCTGCTGCACGGCTTCCCGCAGGACGCAGCCGCCTTCACCACCGTCGCCGACCGGCTGCACACCGCCGGTCTGCGCACCCTCGCCCCCGACCAGCGCGGCTACTCCCCCGGCGCCCGCCCGTCCGGCCGCGCGGCCTACCGGATGCGGGAGCTGAGCGCCGACGTCCTGGCACTGCTGGACGCCGCCGGGCTCGGCAGCGCGCACGTCGTCGGGCACGACTGGGGCGGCATCGTCGGGTGGGCGCTGGCGGCCTGGTACCCGGAACGGGTCCGCACGCTCACGGCACTGTCGGTGCCGCACCCGGCAGCGATGGCCAAGGCCTTCGTCACCAGTGACCAGGCACTGCGCTCGTGGTACATGGGGCTGTTCCAGCTGCCGATGGTCCCCGAGCGGCTGCTGCTGACCGGGGACGGCGCGGCGCTGCGCCGGATGCTGCTGACCGGCGGCGTGCCACCCGAGCTGTCCGAGCACTACGTGCGGCGGATGCAGGAACCGGGCGCACTCAGCGCGGCCCTGGCCTGGTACCGCGCGCTGCCCCTGGACGCCCGCGACCCGGTCGGCACGGCACGCGTGCCGACGCTGCACCTGTGGAGCACCCGCGACGTCGCCCTCGGCCGCACCGCCGTCGAGCAGACCCGGCGGTTCGTCGACGCCCCCTACCGGCTCGAGGTGCTCGAGGGCTTGCCCCACTTCATCCCCGAGCTGGCGCCCGACCGGGTCGCCGAGCTGGTCACCGAGCACGTCCGCGCGCACGGGTGACGGCGCGGACCGCACCCACGGACCCCGACCCCCACCGCCGCTCGAGCACCGTCTCCGGGCCCGCAGGGACCGGCGCGGCTCTCCTCAGAAGTTGCCGCGCCTGGCCTGCTCCCGCTCGATCGCCTCGAACAGCGCCTTGAAGTTGCCCTTTCCGAAACCGAGCGAGCCGTGTCGCTCGATCAGCTCGAAGAAGACCGTGGGCCGGTCCCCGATCGGCCTGGTGAAGATCTGCAGCAGGTAGCCGTCCTCGTCCCGGTCGACCAGGATGCCGCGCCGCTGCAGCTCCTCGACCGGTACCCGCACGGTGCCGATGCGGGCCCGCAGCTCGGGGTCCTCGTAGTAGGAGTCCGGGGTGGGGAGGAACTCGATGCCTTCGGCGGTCATCGCGTCGACGGTGGCGAGGATGTCGTTGGTCGCCAGTGCCACGTGCTGGGCGCCGGGGCCGCCGTAGAACTCGAGGTACTCGTCGATCTGCGACTTCTTCTTCCCCATCGCGGGCTCGTTCAGCGGGAACTTGACCCGGTGGTTGCCGTTGCTGACGACCTTGCTCATCAGCGCGGAGTAGTCGGTGGCGATGTCCTCGCCGACGAACTCGGCCATGTTGGTGAAGCCCATGACCCGGTTGTAGAAGTCGACCCAGCGGTCCATGGCGCCGAGCTCGACGTTGCCCACGACGTGGTCGATGGCCTGGAACAGCCGCTTCGGCCGTCCGGGTCGCGGCTGGTGACCCGACGTCCGGGCCACGAACCCCGGCAGGTACGGGCCGCTGTAGCGGGAGCGGTCGACCAGTGTGTGCCGGGTGTCGCCGTAGGTGGCGATCGCGGCGACGCGCACGGTGCCGTGCTCGTCGCTGAGGTCGTGCGGTTCCTCGAGGACCGTCGCACCCTGCGCCCGCGCGTGCGCGATGCACGTGTCGACGTCGGGCACCGAGAGCGCGATGTCGCGGATGCCGTCGCCGTGCCGGCGGTGGTGGTCGGCCAGTGGGCTGGCCGGGTCGTAGGCGCCGGTGACGACGAAGCGGGCCGCGCCCGACCGCAGGACGTAGGCGAGGTGGTCACGGTTCCCGGTCTCCGGACCGGAGTAGGCGACCAGCTCCATGCCCAGGGCCGACTGGTAGAAGTGCGCCGTCTGCGTGGCGTTGCCGACGACCCACACCAGCGCGTCCCAGCCGGAGACGGGGAACGGGTCGCCCGAGGCGTCGTACTCGACGAGCCCGACCAGCTGCCGGAGCTGGTCGAGGTCGAGCTGCGCGAGGCGCTCGTCGTCGTTGAGGGTCTGCTCGAGGCTCATGCCGGGCTCCTCCTCCGGACCTCCGTCGGTGTCGTCTGCACCACACACCCGGCGGGGTCGCTGCGCAATGGGCCCTGCACCACCTGGGCCGGCTGCCCATCCAGCCCAGCCGACCGGCTCCTAAGCTGGTCGGACTGCACAGACGACGTCGGAGCAGGAAGGCGTGCGGGATGACCGACGACCGGGGCCTCGACGCCCTCGACGTGGCCCTGCTGGCCGCGCTGGAAGACCACCCCCGCGCCGGGGTCCTCGAGCTGTCCCGGGTCACCGGGGTGGCCCGGGGCACCGTGACCGCGCGCCTGCAGCGCCTGGAGGACGCCAGCGTCGTCACCGGCTACGGGCCCGACGTCGACGTCCGCGCCGCCGGCTTCGGGGTCCAGGCCTTCGTGACCCTCGAGATCGCCCAGGGCGCGATCGACGAGATGCGGCGCGACCTGGAGGCCATCCCCGGCGTCCTGGAGGCGCACGCCACCACCGGCAGCGGCGACGTGCTGTGCCGGGTGGCCGCGCGCTCCCACGAGGCCCTGCAACAGGTCCTCGTCGACCTCAACCGCTCCTCGGCGGTGATGCGCTCGACGAGCGTGGTGGCGCTCTCCGAGCTGGTCCCGTGGCGCACCCGCCCGCTGCTCGAGTCCGCGGCCGCACCGGGCGCGGGCCGGTCGGGCATGCAGCCGAGGGGCGACCGGAGCTCCCCTGCCGGCACCTGACCCGTCGGAGCGTCAGGAACGTCACCTCGCGCCGGTCAGCCCGCGCGAGGTCACCTCGTCGGAAGCCCGCAGCCCGGCGGCGGCCAGCGCGGCAGGCAGCCCCTCGTCGTGGCGCCGGAGACGGGTGATGACGCCGTCGGCCACGAGGAACTCCGAGGCGACGACGGCCCGGCCCCGCTCGGCGCCCGTCGCCGGGTCGGCCCAGGTGGCGTCCTGCTCGACGACCACCGCGCCGTCAGCTCCGCAGAACCAGCGCAGCGGGCGGGCGGTGAACCCGGCCCGGGCCATCCACGGGCGCAGCACCTCGCGGCCGTACACGCTGCCCCGCGGCCCGACCACCTCGAGGTCCGGCGCGCACAGCGCCATGGCGGCCGCGGCGTCGGCCCGGTCCACCGCGTCCAGCCAGGCCTCGACGACCCCGAGCTGTCCCGTCACGACCGCGACCGTAGCCGCCGACCGCATGGAGCGCGGCTGCGCTGGGCACCCCCGGAACCCGCTCGCAGCCGATCCCGGGAGGACCCCGTGACGACCACCCGCACCCGCCGCTGGCGCCTGGCCGCCGTCGGCATCGCGATCGCCGCGACCTCGTTCAGCACCACGGCCTGCGGCTCCGACGTCGTGGACGACGGCGTCGAGCAGGAGGTCGAGGACGCCGGCAACGAGGTCGAGGAGGAGGTCGAGAACACCGACCAGGACAACGACGGCTGACCCGCCCGCCCCGTGACCGAGCTCGCGAGGTCACGCATGGGCAGAGCACCGGCGGGCACGAGGCCGACGAGCGCCAGCGAGGAGGTCGCGTGACCGTACGCCGCACGGGGTACGCGGCCGCCCGTGAGCACCGACGCGACCACCGCCTCGGCCAGCCGCGCGCAGCGGCTCGACCGGCTGCCGTTCACCCGCGAGCACGGCCGGCTCGTGGTGGGCTCCGGCCTGGGCTGGGCGCTGGACGCGATGGACGTCGGCCTCATCTCCTTCGTGATGGCCGCGCTCGCCGTCCAGTGGTCGCTCACCCCCACCGAGCTGTCCTGGATCGGCTCGATCGGCTTCGTCGGGATGGCCCTGGGCGCCACGCTCGGCGGCCTGCTGGCCGACCGCATCGGCCGGCGGCAGGTCTTCGCGCTCACCCTCCTGGTCTTCGGCGTGGCCACCGGCGCCGCCGCGCTCGCGTGGTCGGTGGCCTCGCTGCTGGTGTTCCGGTTCCTCATCGGGCTGGGGCTGGGCGCCGAGCTGCCGGTCGCCTCCACCCTGGTCAGCGAGTTCGCCCCGGCCCGCGTGCGCGGCCGGGTCGTCGTGCTGCTCGAGGCGTTCTGGGCGGTCGGCTGGCTGCTGGCGGCGCTGATCGGCTACCTCGTCGTCCCGCGCAGCGACGCCGGCTGGCGGTGGGCCCTCGCGCTGGGCGCCGTCCCCGCGCTGTACGCGGTCGTGGTGCGCCGCGGGCTGCCCGAGTCCGTACGCTTCCTCGAGCTGCGCGGCCGGACCGACGAGGCCGAGGCCGCGGTGCGCCGCTTCGAGTCGGCGGCCGGGGTGGCGCCGGTGTCGTCGGCCCCGGCGCGGCCGGTCCCGGCCGCGCGGCCGGGCGCGCTGTGGGCGCCGGGCTCCCGGCGGCGGACGGCGGCGCTGTGGACGGTCTGGTTCGGCATCAACTTCGCCTACTACGGCGCCTTCATCTGGCTGCCCACGCTGCTGGTCGCCGCGGGCTTCTCGCTGGTCCGGTCCTTCGGCTTCACGCTGCTCATCACGCTGGCCCAGCTGCCCGGCTACGCCGCCGCGGCGTTCCTCATCGAGCGGTGGGGCCGCCGGCCGACGCTGGTGGTGTTCCTGCTCGGCTCGGCTGCCGGCGCCGGGCTGTTCGCCCTGGCCGACGGGGACACCGCCGTCCTGGTCACGGGCATGGTGCTGTCGTTCTTCAACCTCGGGGCCTGGGGTGCGGTCTACGCCGTGACGCCGGAGGTCTACCCCACCGCGCTGCGTGCGACCGGCGCCGGTGCGGCTGCGGGCTTCGGCCGGATCGCCTCGATCGTCGCGCCGCTGTGCGTGCCGCCGCTGCTGGCCGCCGGCGGCAACGGCCTGGTGTTCGGCACCTTCTCCGCCTTCTTCGTGGTGACCGCACTGGCCGGCTGGGCGCTGCCCGAGCGCCGTGGCGAGGCCCTGGAGGCCGTCGACGGTTGAGGCAGCCCGCCGCAGCCCCACCGTGACCATCGACGTGGTACTCCCCCGGCTGCCGGAGGTGGCCGGCAACCCCGCCGGCCTGCTCAGCGCCGCCGTCGCGGCCCTGCTCACCGCCCTGGTCTCCCTGCGACTGCGCCCACACCGGCCGGGTACACCGGGCCCGGCGCGGGTAGCGGCCCTGCATGGCTGAGCCCACCCGGAACCGTCTGCAGGGTCTGAGGGTCGCCGTCACCGGCGCCACCGGCAACGTGGGGACGGCGTTGCTGCGCCGGCTCACCGCGCCCGGCAGCGGAGTGGCCGAGGTGCGGGGGATGGCCCGGCGGGAACCCCCGTCGATCGCGCCCTACGACGGCGTCCGGTGGCACCTGGCCGACCTCGGCGAGACCCGCAGCGAGCACGAGCTCACCCGCTTCCTCGACGGCGTCGACGCCGTCGTCCACCTGGCCTGGGCGCTGCAGCCGGGCCGTCAGCCCGAACGGCTGCACCGGGTCAACGTCGACGGCACCCGCCGCCTGGCGCGCGCCGCGGCCGGCGCGGGCGTCCAGCACTTCGTGCACATGTCCTCGCTGGGCGCCTACGCCCCCGGCGGCGGCGACCGGAAGGTCGCCGAGGACTGGCCGGTCACCGGCATCCCCAGCTCCCAGTACAGCCGGGACAAGTCCCAGGCCGAGCTGGCCGTCCGTGAGCTGCTCGGCTCCCGCGAGGGGACGACGCTGACCGTGGTGCGCCCGACGCTGGTGCTGCAGCCGGAGGCGAGCAGCGAGATCGGCCGCTACTTCCTCGGGCCGCTGCTGTTCGGCGCCGCCCGCCTGCTGCCCGGGTCCGTGGCCAGGCTGCTGCCGCTGCCCCTGCCGTCGCTGCGGGTGCAGGTCGTGCACGCCGACGACGTCGCCGACGCTCTGGTCGCGATGCTCGACCGCCGCGCCCCCGGGCCGTTCAACCTCGCCGCCGAGCCCACCTTCGACGCCGACTCGCTCGGCCGCGTCCTCGGCACGGTGCGGGTGCCCGTCCCGGCCACCGTGCTGCGGACGACGCTGTCGGCGGCCTTCCACGCCCGCGTCCTGCCCACCGAGCCCGGCTGGCTCGACCTGGCCCTGCAGGCGCCGGCACTGGACAGCTCCCGTGCCCGCCGGCTGCTGGAGTGGTCGCCGCAGCACGCCGGGGACGAGGTGCTGCGGCAGTTCGTCGCCGCGCTCGGCCGCGGCGAGGGTGCGCCGGGCCCGCTGCTGAGCCCGGCCGGCGGCCCCGAGCGCGACCCCGGCGGCGACCCGGCCAACGTGCCCGGCCCGCGTGCGACCTGAGGAGTGTCGGTGCCAGGTCGGCTCCCGGGACGTCCAGGCGCCGACCGGGCGGTCCGTGGGTCCGAACACCCCGGCCGCCGCTCGGGAGGGCAGCGCGGCCACGATCCCCTGGGCATGCGCCGGAAGGGGGTCGGGTCGTCCTCGGTTGACCAGCCGCGCGGTCAGCTCGCGGGCGGCCGCAGCGACCGCGGCCGGCGCCTCGGTGCGGACGGCGGCGTCGACCAGTGGAAGGCCCCGCCCCCCTCACCCCTCGCAGGCTCGCAGCGGGACCCTGCAGGAGGGCCTGCGGACGGGTCGCCATGAGGGCAGGAGGGTCCTCCGTCAGCTCCGCGGCATGCCGGCGTCGCGCAGCAGCCCGCCGCCGATGATCACCCGCTGCACCTCGCTGGTGCCCTCGTAGAGCCGGTAGAGCCGGGCGTCGCGGTAGAAGCGCTCGACCGGCGTCGTCCGCAGGTAGCCCAGGCCGCCGTGCACCTGCACCGCGCGGTCGACGGCGCGGCCCACCATCTCGGTGCAGAACAGCTTCGCCGACGACGGGCCGATCGAGGTGTCCTCGCCGGTGTCGTAGCGGGCGGCGACGTCGCGCACCATCGCCCGGCCGGCCAGCAGCTCGGCGTGGATGTCGGCGATCTGGGCCTGCACCAGCTGGAACCGACCGATGGGGGCGCCCCCCTGCTCGGCGGTCGCGGCGTAGGCCACCGACTCGTCGAGCACCCGCTGGGCCATGCCGACGCAGAGGGCGGCGATGTGCAGCCGGCCGCGGGAGAGCACGGTGAGCGCCTTCGAGTAGCCGCGGCCCTCCTCGCCGATGAGCGCGTCGGCGGGCACGCGGGCGTCGTCGAAGAAGACCTCCGCGGTCCACGCGCCGGCCTGGCCCATCTTGCGGTCCTTCGGGCCGACGGTGACCCCGGGCGCCCGCGCGTCGACGACGAAGCTGGAGATGCCGCGACCGCCCTTCTGCGACGGGTCGCTGCGGGCGAAGACGACGAACAGGTCGGCGATCGGCGCGTTGGTGATGTAGCGCTTGGCCCCGTTGAGCACCCAGCCGTCGCCGTCCCGGCGGGCGGTGCTGCGCAACCCCGCGGGATCCGAGCCGGCCTCGGCCTCGGTCAGCGCGAACGAGCCGATCAGCTCGCCCGCGGCCAGCCGCGGCAGATACGCCTTCTTCTGCTCCTCGCTGCCGAACGTGGCGATCACCTGGCCGGCGATGCCGTTGTTGGTGCCGAACAGCGAACGGAACGCCGGGGTCGTGTAGCCGAACTCGAAGGCCAGCTCGACGTCCTCGGCCATGGTGACGCCCAGGCCGCCGTGCTCCTCGGGCAGCGCGTAGCCGAACAGGCCCATCTCGGCGGCCTGGGCACGCAGCTCGTCGGGGATGCGGTCCTCGTCCTCGATGCGTTCCTCGAGCGGGACGACGACCTCCCGCACGAGCTGCCGGACGGCGTCCCTGACCTGGCGGAAGTCCTCGGCGTCCACGGCGCCATGGTGCCGCGCGTCACGGCTGGCTGCGGCAGCGGGTCTCCGGCGACACGCCAGAGCGCTGCGCAGTCACCCGGGCACGTTGGGTTGTAGGCGTGGGTCCACCGCACTACGGTCGTGCCGGACCGCCCGAAACCGACGGCGGTGCAGCGCACCTGGTCGGAGCCCCCGTGCCGCACCTGCAGATCGCTCTGGTCCGCGCGCCGGACCAGGTCGTCGTCCGGCTGACCGGCGACGTGGACCTCCCGGCCGTCGGGCGGCTCACGCAGGCTCTGCAGGAGGCCGCCGTCGCCGGACGCGGGGCGGTCGTCGTGGACGTCGCCGGCGCACACTTCCGTGACTGCTCCGGCCTGCGAGCGCTGGCCGTCTTCTCCGACGCGCTCGTGCCCGCCGGCCGCTCCTGCCGGGTCGTGGGCGCCCCCGCGGCCACCCGCCGCCTGGTCCGCTCCGCGGGGCTCGGCGACCGGCTCGAGCTCGACGGGCCCGTGGACGAGGTCGGCCCACCTCCCGCCGTCCCCCTGCCCACGCCGCGCACGCCGTCCTCGGCGCGCCGCGTGGCGCTGCCGTACCAGGTACGGCCCGCGCGGCGCGCCGAGGAGCGGCCGCTCCGGCGGCGCGTCCGCCCGGGCACGCTGCGCCGCTGGCGCTGAAAGTGGACCCGGGACGGCGACTCCTCAGGCGAGGGCGTCCAGGCGGGCCATGTCCTCGTCGGAGAGGTGCAGCTGGGTCGCCGCCAGGTTCTCCGTCAGGTGCTCGACGGACTTGGTGCCGGGGATCGGCAGCACGACCGGCGACTTGTGCAGCAGCCAGGCCAGCGCCACCTGGGACGGCGTGGCGTCCAGCTCCCGGGCGATGTCGGCGACCGGACTGTCCGGCGCGGCCAGGTCACCGGTCGCGATCGGGAACCACGGGATGAAGCCGATGCCGTGCTCGGTGGCGTAGTCCAGGACGTCCTGCGACTGGCGGTTGGTCAGGTTGTACAGGTTCTGCACGCTGACGACCTCGACGATCTCGCGGGCCTGCTCCAACTCGGCCACCGAGACCTCGGAGACGCCGATGTGGCGGACCTTGCCCTCGTCCTGCAGCTCCTTGAAGGCGCCGAGCTGGTCGGCCAGCGGCACCTCGGCGTCGATGCGGTGCAGCTGGATGAGGTCGATGCGCTCCAGCCTGAGGGTGCGCAGCGACAGCTCCACCTGCTGCTTGAGGTAGGCCGGGCGACCGACCGGGGTCCAGATGCCCGGGCCCTGCCGGGTCAGGCCGGCCTTGGTCGCGATGACCAGGCCCTCCGGGTACGGGTGCAGCGCCTCGGCGATGATCCGCTCGCTGACCACCGGGCCGTAGGAGTCGGCGGTGTCGATGAAGTCCACGCCCTGCTCGACGGCGGCGCGCACCACCCCGCGGGCGTTGTCCGGGTCGGCCGGCTCGCCCCAGACGCCAGGGCCGGGCAGCTGCATGGCGCCGTAACCGAGGCGGTGGACGGGCAGGTCCCCGCCGATCGAGAAGGTGTCACTGGGCGCGACCGTGGTCATGCTGCCTCCAGGGGTCGGCCCGCGGCCGGGTGCCACGGGGTCTGCAGTCCGCGGCAGCACCCGCACCGGGCGTTGCTCTTCCAGGATGTGACCGCCGACACAGTCAGGAGGGCCCATGGGCGAGATCGTGGTGCTGCGGCACGGGCAGACCGAGTGGAGCCTCAGCGGCCAGCACACCAGCGTCACCGACCTGCCGCTGCTGCCCGAGGGTGAGGAGCAGGCTCGCCGGCTGCGCGGGCACTTCGGGGACCGCCGGTTCGTCGCGGTCTGGGTGAGCCCGCGGCTGCGGGCCCGGCGGACCGCCGAGCTGGCCGGGCTGACGCCCACCGGCACCGACGAGGACCTCGTGGAGCTCGACTACGGCGGCTACGAGGGCCGGACGACGGCCGCGATCAGCGAGGAGATGGGCCGCACCTGGTCGATCTGGGTGGACGGCACCATCCCCGGGGACACGCCGGGCGAGACGCCGCAGGACGTCGGCGTGCGGGTGGACCGGGTGCTCGACCGGGCCCGGCCGTTGCTCGCCGACGGCGACGTCATGCTGGTCGCCCACGGGCACGTGCTGCGCATCCTCACCGCCCGGTGGCTGGGGCTGGAGCCCAAGGCGGGGGCGCTGCTCGCGCTACCGGCCGGTTCCTACGGCGTCCTCGGGCACGAGCACGCCCGGCCGGTGCTCACCGGCTGGGGCCTGCACTGACCCGCGCGACCGGCGGCGGGACGGGCCGGCCGAACAGCCAGCCCTGACCCAGGTCCGCGCCGAGCCGGGTCACCTCGTCGGCGATCTGCTCGGTCTCCACGCCCTCGGCCACGACCTGGGCGCCCAGGGTGTGCGCGAGCTCGACGACCGAGCGGACCATCGTGCGCGCGCCGTCGTCGGGGAGCGCCTGCACCAGCGGCCGGCCCAGCTTGACGACGTCCGGCCGCACGGTGGCCATCAGCGAGCGGCTCGACCAGCCCGCCGCGACGTCGTCCAGCGCGACCCGCCAGCCCCGCGACCGGTGGTGCTCGAGCACCGAGAGCAGGTGCCCCCGGTCCCGGACGGCGGAGACCTCGCCGACCTCGACGACCAGCCGGGACGGGTCGATCCCCGCGTCCTCCAGCGCCTGCGCGGTGCCGGCCAGGTCGACCTGCGGGCGGTGCACCGACGCCGGGTCGGAGTTGACGAAGAGGTCGGCGCCCCCGAGCCAGGGCGCCGCCCCGGTGATCGCCGACTCGCGGCCGATCCGGTCCAGCCGGGGCAGCCAGCCGGCGGACTCGGCGACGAAGAAGAGGTCCTCGCCGCCGACCTCCTGGCCGTCGACCGTCCCCCGCAGCAGCGCCTCCTGCGCGACCACGGTGCGGTCGGTCAGCCGGACGATCGGCTGGTACACCGACCACAGCTCGGCCTCGGCCAGCAGGCCGATCTCCGCGGTGACGCCGCGGCGGGCCAGCTCCACGGCCAGCGTGGGCGCGGTGAGCAGTCGGGCGGCCAGGGCCGGTCCGCCGTCGGGCGGGTCGGTGGCCACCCGCAGGTCCTCGGCCTCCGCCGTCGTCAGCTCGCGGGCCAGCCGGCGGAACAGCCGGTCGACGCCGCGGCCGCCGTCCTCGTCGTCGAGGTCGAGCAGGTCCGGGACAGCCGACACCGTCAGCCCCAGTCCCCGCGCCGTCCGGGCCACCTCGGAGAGCAGGTGGGCGTCGGAGGTCGCCAGCAGGACCCGGGTGACCCGCCCGGGCAGGTGCCAGTACTCCCGGCGCCGGAGTCGTCCGTCGGTGCTCGCCACCGCACGAGGATGACCGAGGGCCGCAACCCGACTCGACAGGCGCGCGGTCGGCCATGATGGCTGTGGGCAACCCGGAGTGGCGACATGCAGCCCCAGACCTGTCGTCGTCGCTCACTTGAATGTCTAAGGTCAGCTCATGGTGCTTGTGCAAGAGGCCGGGCCGGTGCGCTCCTCGCGCGGCGGACGTCCCCGGGACCCGAGCCGGGACGACGTGATCCGGGCGGCGATCCTGCGCCTGCTGGCGGAGGTCGGGTACGGCGCGCTGACGATGGACGCGGTGGCCGCCGAAGCCGGCGTCGGCAAGGCGACCATCTACCGCCGCTGGCGGACCAAGCACGACCTGGTGGTCGACACGCTCTCCGACATCAACCGGGCGATCGCCGTCCCGCCGGACACCGGGTCCGTGGAGACCGACGTGCGGGCGCTCATGGACCTGGTCGTCACCACGGTGCAGAGCCCGGCCGGTGCAGCGATCCGCTCGCTGCTGCCGGCGATGCAGTACCAGCCGGCACTGGTCGAGGCCTTCCAGAAGGGCCCGCTGGCCGTCTGGCGCAGTGCCTTCTCCGCGATGTGGGCCCGGGCCGAGGAGCGCGGCGAGGTACGTCCCGGCATGGACCGCTCGGTGACGGCGGAGGCCATCAGCGCGCTGATCGTCCAGCGCTGGCTGCTGACCGGCGAGCCGCTGGACACCGCCTACGTCGACGAGGTGTTCGAGACCATCGTCCTGCCGCTGCTGCGCAACGCGCGCCCGGCGGCCGGCTGACTCACCAGCCCAGCGTCCCCGGCTCGCCCTTGAAGGGGCCGACGACCTCGTCGGTGATCCACCCGCCGTAGAAGTCGCCGGCCTGCGCCCGCACGGTCTCGCCGTCGACCAGCGCGCGGTCCACCCGGCTCGGGTAGAAGGCGACCGCTCCGCGCAGGGCGGTGTAGCCCTCGACCGGGTCCTCGTAGGACCAGGCCACACCCGGGTACCGCCGTCCGTCGACGACGGCGTCCCAGTAGGTCGCCGCGCCCTTCCACTCGCACCACGAGCTGCCGGCCGCGCGCTGCAGGACGCCCTCGACGACGTCCTCGCGGGGGACGTAGTAGACCGGCGGGTGGCTGGTCTCGCAGACGCGCACCGCGCGGTCGGTGCTCGCCACCACCCGGCCGCCGAGCTCGACGACGACCCGCCGCCCGGTCACCTCGGCCGAGGGCGGGCGCGGGTAGTCCCAGACCGACTCCTGACCCGGACCGACCGGATCGGGGCGCGGACGGCGCACGTCAGTCGTTGCGGTGCCGGACCTTCTGGACCACGACGAGGGTCATGAGCAGGCCGACCGCGCCGATCGCCGCCATCCCCACCGGTGTCTGCAGGAACTGCTGGACGGCGGCCTGGCCCTGCGCCTTCAGTCGCTGCGGGCTGCTCCGGAAGACCAGCTGGTCCAGGGTCGCCGCGAGCGACTCACGGGCGGCGTCGATCTCCAGCTGGATCTGGCGAGGGTCGCGAGGCACGGCCGACAGCCTGCCAGACCGGACCGCCCAGGGCGCGCCCGTCGGCCGGAGGCCACCCGCACGGGCGGCTCCGGGAACCCGCTGGCCCCGCTCCCTATGCTCGGGAGTCACGCGGGAGTGGTGTAACGGCAGCCACGCCAGACTTAGGATCTGGTGCCTTCGGGCGTGGGGGTTCGACTCCCCCCTCCCGCACTCAGCTCGATCGCCGGGCCGACGCTGGGGACGCGGACCCGTCGACGTCGACCCCCCGGTCCGGCCGGCGGACGGACGTCGCACGGGTCGACCGGGGCGCGACCAGGTCCCCTCAGCTGCGTTCGTGGACAGCAGCGCGACGTGCGCGACCGACGTCGGCCTCCGCTCCTCTGGAGGATCCTCCAGCCGGCCACCGGGCCTGCACCTCAGCGGCCCACGCGTCCTCACCCCGCCCACCCGACGGCCCGGACGACCACCACCAGCACCCGGCCCGGATGCCGACCTCCGACCGTTCCACCGCCCGCACGAGGGGTGAGGGCACGTCGTTTCGAGAGCAGGATCACAGGGCTGCATCACCGCAGGTCAGCGGCTCGCTGAGCGTGAGCGATCCCGGACGGGTAGCAACAGGAGCCCGTAGCCTGGTGGGGAGGCCCGTCGCGCACCGCTGCCCGGCCCGGCCGATCCCCCCTCACCTCCATCGACCCCGTCGGAGCTCATGACCTCCCCGCGCACCGAGACGACCGACCGAACCGAACTGATCGAGGACAAGGACAAGCCGAAGAGCGCCCAGCTGAGCGCCACCCAGGTGGCCGCCGGCGCCTTGGCCGCGGTGTCCTCGGCCGTGGTGGCCTCCTTCTTCGGCCTCGCCGGCACCCTGATCGGCGCCGCACTGGCCAGCGTGATCAGCACCGTCAGCGCCGCCCTCTACAGCAGCTCCCTGCAGAAGACCAACGAGAAGCTGCGGCGCGCCCGTGGCCAGCTCACCGGGCGCCAGTCCCGGGTCGAGGAGACCAGGGTCGCCCCGGCTGCCACGGCCGATCCCGTGACCAAGGTGCTGCCCGCCCACCTCGATCCACGCCGCGCTCCCGAGCGACGTCCCCGGCCTCGCTGGGCGAAGGTGGCCGTCTACGCCGCCGCCGTGTTCGTCATCGCCATGGGCATCGTCACCGGGATCGAGTTCATCGGCCAGAAGCCGGTGTCCGCGCTGGTCAGCGGCACGGAGACGTCGCGGACGACGACGATCGACGCCATCACCAACACGTCGTCGTCCTCCGACCACCAGGACGAGGACCCGTCGTCGCCGTCCTCCCCCACCACCACCGCGCCGGCGACCGAGACCAGCGCGCCGGCGACCGGCTCCGACGAGGACTCGACGTCGGAGGAGGAGGCGTCCGACAGCGAGCCGACCGGGTCGGCGACGCCGACGCGGACCTCCGAGGCGGAGCCGACCACCGGCAGCCAGCCGACGGGCTCGTCGGAGGGTTCGTCCCGGCAGGGCTCCTCGCAGGACTCGTCGTCGGAGGACACCTCCCCGGCCGCCGGGGTCGAACCGACCCCCTGACCCGACGCGGAGACGCCCGCGGCCCCGGTGCTCACCGGGGCCGCGGGCGTCCGTGCGTTCAGGCCCGGATCGGGAGTGTCGCGTCGAACCAGACCTCGAGCTGCTCGGCGGCCATCGGCCGGCACACGTGGTGGCCCTGGGCCACGTCGCAGCCCATCGCGCCCAGGCTGTCCCAGGTCACCTCGTCCTCGACGCCCTCGGCGACGGTGGTCAGGCCGAGGTTGTGCCCGAGCTCGACCACCGACCGCACGATGAGCGCGTTGCTCGGGTCGGCCGCCATCGACGCGACGAACGAGCGGTCGATCTTCAGCTGGTGCACCGGCAGGTCCTTCAGCTGCGCCAGGGACGTGTAGCCGGCGCCGAAGTCGTCGATCGAGAGGGTGACGCCGCGGTCGGCCAGCCCGGTGAGGATCCGCCGGGCCCGGTCCGGGTCGCCGGTGATCGCGCTCTCGGTGACCTCGAGCTCCAGGCAGGACGCCGGCACCCGCCAGCGTGCCAGCCGCTCCTGCACCTCCTCGACGAAGTGCTCGTCGAGGAGGTTGCGCGCCGAGACGTTGACCGCCACGGTCAGCACCCGGCCGGCCTCTCGCCACCGGGCGCACTGCTCCAGGGCGGCGTCCAGCACGTACCGGGTCAGCGGCCGGATGAGCGGCGTCCGCTCGGCGAGCGGGATGAAGTCGCCGGGCGGGACCAGACCGCGCTGCGGGTGCGCCCAGCGCACCAGCGCCTCGACACCGCAGACGTCGGCACCGGGCAGCGCGACCTTCGGCTGGTAGTGCAGGACCAGCTCGCCGGTGTCGATCGCCCGGCGCAGCTGGCCGAGCAGACCCAACCGCTCGGGGGTGTGGTCGTTGAGCGAGTCGTCGTAGACGCAGACCCCCAGGCCCCGGTCCTTGGCCGAGTACATCGCGATGTCGGCGTTCTGCAGCAGCGACTCGACGTCGTCCCCCTGCGGGCCGGACAGCGCGACGCCGATGCTGGCGTCGACGTCCAGCGCAACGCCCCTGACCTCGATGGGCGCCTCCAGCGCGGCCAGCGCGCGGACCGCCAGCAGCTGCGCGGACTCCTCGTCGGCCACGCTCGGCAGCAGGATGGCGAACTCGTCACCGCCGAGCCGCGCCACCGTGTCGGTGCCGCGGACCGTGGCACGCAGCCGGTCGGCGACCACCTGCAGGACGACGTCGCCGTGGGCGTGGCCGAGGGTGTCGTTGATCTCCTTGAACCGGTCCAGGTCGATGAGCACCAGCCCCACCGCGCCGCCGTCCGGACCGGCCAGCGCGTCGTCCGCGCGCCGGCGCAGCAGGGTGCGGTTGGGCAGCCCGGTCAGCGTGTCGTGCAGTGCCTGCTGGCGGTTGCGCTCGGCCTGCGCCGCGGTCTCGCGCCGGCTGCGGGTGAGGACCAGGGTGAACCAGGCGACCAGTGCGAGGCCGACGCCGAAGAGCACCGGCGTGGCGACGAGCAGGACCTGCTGGACGTCCCGCATGAACTCCAGCGACTCGCCGACCTCGGCCCAGTGCCGCTCTGCCTCCGCCTGGATCTCGTCCCGGAGCGCGTCGAAGTGGGGGTCGACGTAGGCGTCCTCGAACTCCTCGGCGATGCCACGGTCTCCCGCAGCGGCGGCCAGGAGCATCCGGACCGCGTGCTCGTAGCGGGCGTGCAGCCGCAGCCACTCCCCGACCGGGTGGTCGTGGTGGTCGGCCCCGACGGAGCCCATCGCCTCGATGGCCGTGCGGGTGGCCGCGCGGGTCTCCTCGTACGCGGCGCGGAGCTCGGCGTCCGGTGCGACCGCGAGCCGGTCGACCAGCTCCTCCTGCCACATCAGCGAGCGCTCGGCCGTCTTGGACCACTCCGAGACCCTGGCGCTGCCCTCGACGTCCGCCGAGGCCCGGGCGTTGGTCACCGCTGCGGTCACCGAGAAGGCGGTGAGCACCAGCAGGACGACGACCAGGCCGGCGGTCGCGGCGTGGGTCGACGACCGCGGGCCGCGCCGTGCCCGGGTCGTGGGCAGGCGCTGGGCGGCGGTACGGCTGGGCCAACGGCTGCGGTGCATGGTCCCTCGTCGTCGCTCTACCCGCCCGGTGCGGGTGTCGCGACGGGGATCGGGTGTCCGCCCGGTCGGCTGCAGTCGGCAGCCGCGCTCGTCCCCCCGAGGGGTGAGCGGGGGGTCAGGACCGGCCGAGCAGCTCCGCGACCAGCGGGACCAGCGCGGCGAAGGCCTGGCCGCGGTGGCTGCGCGCGTCTTTCTCCGCCGCGGTGAGCTCGGCGGCGGTGCGCTCCAGCCCGTCGGGGAGGAACACCGGGTCGTAGCCGAAGCCGTTGGTGCCCCGCGGCTCCCGGACCACCCGTCCGCGCCACGACCGCTCGAGCACCCGCTCGGCGCCGTCCGGCGTGACGACCGCGGCCGCGCACACGAACGCCCCGCCGCGACGCTCGTCGGGCACGTCGGCCAGCTGCCCGAGCAGCAGCGCGGTGTTCGCGGCGTCGTCCCCGTGCCGGCCCGACCAGCGCGCCGAGAGGACGCCGGGCATCCCGTTGAGCGCGTCGACGGTCAGGCCGGAGTCGTCGGCGACCGCCGGCAGCCCGGTGTACCGGACCGCCTCGCGGGCCTTGAGCAGCGCGTTCTCCGCGAACGTCGCGCCGGTCTCCGGCGCCTCCGGGTACTCCGGGACGTCGCGCAGGCCGACCACGGCGACCCCGGGGACGGCGCTCTCCAGCAGCCGCTTCAGTTCGGCGAGCTTGCCGGCGTTCCGGGTGGCCAGCAGCAGGCGGTCGCTCATCGGAGACCGGCCTGCTGCAGCGCCTCGGTCTGGATGCGGGTCAGCTCGGCGCACCCGCCGACCGCCAGGTCCAGCAGCGCGTCGAGCGTGGCGCGGTCGAACACGCCGTTCTCCGCGGTGCCCTGGACCTCGACGAAACTGCCGTCGCCGGTGCAGACGACGTTCATGTCGGTGCCGGCGCGGACGTCCTCCTCGTAGGCGAGGTCCAGCCGCGGCTGCCCGTCGACGACGCCGACGCTCACCGCTGCCACCGACTGCACGATCGCGTTCGTCCTGGCCAGTTTCTTCCGCTCGCCGAGCCACGAGACGGCGTCGGCGAGGGCGACGTAGGCGCCGGTGATCGCCGCGGTCCGGGTTCCTCCGTCGGCCTGCAGGACGTCGCAGTCGATCGCGATGCTGTTCTCGCCGAGCGCCGCCAGGTCGATCGACGCCCGCAGCGAGCGGCCGATGAGCCGGCTGATCTCGTGGGTGCGCCCACCGATGCGGCCCTTGACCGACTCGCGGTCGCTGCGGGTGTGGGTGGCCCGCGGCAGCATGGAGTACTCGGCGGTGACCCAGCCCAGGCCCGAGCCCTTGCGCCAGCGCGGCACCCCCTCGGTGACGCTGGCCGCGCAGAGGACGCGGGTGCGGCCGAACTCCACCAGCACCGAGCCCTCGGCGTGGTCGAGCCAGTTGCGGGTGATCGTCACGGGACGGAGCTGGTCGGCCGCCCGGCCGTCGGGGCGAGGCTTCGCCGAGGTCGTGGTCACGTCCGCCGACAGTAGTGCGGGCGTCCGCGTGCCCCCTGGCCCGGCTGGGCAGGAGCACCGCCATGCGATCAGAGCTGCGGACGGTCCGGACCGGGGGTGTGCCCACCGTGGTCGACCTCACCGACGAGTGCGCCGAGTTCGTGGGCACCGAGGGCGACGGGCTCCTGCACGTCTTCGTGCCGCACGCGACCGCGGGCCTGGCCATCATCGAGACCGGTTCGGGCAGTGACGACGACCTGCTGGCCCAGCTCGACGTCCTCCTCCCCCGGGACGAGCGCTGGCGACACCGGCACGGCAGCAAGGGGCACGGCCGTGACCACGTGCTGCCGGCGCTCGTCCCGCCGCACGCGAGCGTCCCGGTCCTGGAGGGCCGGATGCAGCTGGGCACCTGGCAGCGGATCTGCCTGGTGGACACCAACACCGACAACCCGCAGCGGCACGTCCGGCTGTCGTTCATCGCCGCCTGACGAACCCGACTCTGGTCGTCCGCCGCGCGATGACGTCACCTGCCAGCACCGCACCGCGGTCGGCGGTCAGCGCCAGTCGTCGAGGACCAGGTCGGAGGGACGGCTGAAGCCGGGGTTATTCGGCCGGTGCATCGCCAACCCGTACATCGCCGGCCGGAAGCCGTCGTCGAGCATCGCGTCGTAGGCC
The DNA here is from genome assembly GCF_052931555.1 of Geodermatophilus sp. URMC 61. NCBI lineage: Bacteria > Bacillati > Actinomycetota > Actinomycetes > Geodermatophilales > Geodermatophilaceae > Geodermatophilus > Geodermatophilus sp. URMC 61. Next base: position 5,542,627 of record NZ_JBRFHZ010000002.1, on the reverse strand, counting down.
ACCGTGCGCGCGGTGTTGACCCCGGCGAGCACGGCGGCGAGGCCGTGGTCGGCGGCCAGGGCATCGCAGGCGCGGAGCAGGGTCAACAGTTCGTCGGCCGGAGCGCCCGGGCGGACGGCGCCGAACTTGACGTAGCACGTACCGCCGCCGGCTTCCGTTCCGGCGCCGAGGTGACAGACGGCGAGAGCGGTCACCCCGGTGTCGTCGACGGTGACGACGACGTCCCCGAGGCCGAGCCGCAGCAGCTCGTCGATCTCGCCGGTCAGGTCCAGGCCCGGGTAGACGGCGGAGGTCAGCTCGGCCGTCCCGCGGACGAGCTCCGGCCGGTCGGGGTCGGTCACCGCGGAGAGCCGTTGCGCTCGTGGTGGGGTCCGTGGTTCGCCGGTGGTCACGCTGCGCTGCACGAGCGCGCTCAGGGCCCGTGGGTAGAAACCGAACCGGTGGTAGAGGCCGATGTGCTTGACGCTGTGCGGGAAGGTGAACAGCCCGGCCAGGCTCACGTCCCAGCCGTCGAGCAGGTCGACGACCGGCTCCATCAGCCTGCTGCCGATGCCCGAGTCCCAGCACGCCGGGTCGACTGTCAACGGCCCGAAGAACGCGAAGCTGCCCCACCGGGTCACCAGGTTCGACCCGAGGATCTGCCCGTCCTTCTCGGCGACGAAGGCAGAGACGTTGGCCGACTGCCCGCGGGTGCGGACGTACTCGCTGTCACCACCGAAGGACGCCGGGTCGGGCAGCCCGAGAAAGGTCCCGAAGGCTGTCCGCATGATCCGGTCGGCGTCGTCGAAGTCATCGACCGTCATCGGTCGCACCGTCACGTTCGTTGCTCGCACGGTGACTCCAGGGCCGTCCGTGGTGGAGGAGGGCTCGTCCCCGACTCCTCGCGCCGTGCCGCGCCCGGGGCACGGCGGATGGACCCTCCTCCCCGCGGTCCGGTGGCACCAGAGGCTTCCGGCTCACACGGTGCGGGTGGGCACCGCCATGCAAGCGCCGGTGCTGCCGAGCAAGGTGCTGGTCGCTCCAGCCCGACCCTCCGACCCGGATCCCCCTTGCTGCCGCACTCATCACCGGCGGACGACCCCGGGAGCATCGCAGCGGGGGAACGGACCGAGGCGTGGGAGCCGGGCCGGGGTCATCGCGCGGCTGTCCCCGGGACAGGCGTGCCCCGTGGATCGCCGCTTCCCCCACACGGCAGGATGGTGGTGTGACCGACACCGACGTCGCCCCCGTCCGCCTGGCCCCCGGTGACCCCGCGCCGGAGTTCACGCTGCCCGACGCCGACGGCAACCCGGTGTCGCTCGCCAGCTACCGCGGCCGCCGGGTGATCGTCTACTGCTATCCCGCGGCCATGACGCCGGGCTGCACCACGCAGGCCGTCGACTTCACCGCCGCCGCCGGCGACCTGGCCGAGGCGGGCCTGGACATCATCGGCATCTCCCCCGACCCGGCGGAGAAGCTGCTGCGCTTCCGCGAGAAGGAGGGGCTGCGGATCACGCTGCTCTCCGACCCGGAGCAGCGGGTGCTGGCCGCCTACGGCGCGTACGGGACCAAGAAGCTGTACGGCAAGGAGGTCGTGGGCGTGATCCGGTCGACCTTCGTCGTCGACGCCGAGGGCCGCATCGAGAAGGCCGCCTACAACGTCAAGGCCACCGGGCACGTCGCCAAGCTGCGCCGCGACCTCGGCCTGGACTGAAAGAGGACCACCCTTCCCCCCCGCCTCGCACGCTCGGCGCGGGACCCTGGAGGGTGGCCAGCGTGACCTGGGGGGGCCGCCGTTCACGCCCGCCAGGTGCCGGGCCGCGGCGGGCGCCCCGGCCCGCACGGGTAGCCCTCCTCCCAGGGGAAGTGCCCGTCGGCGTGGCTCCAGGCCAGCTGGAACGCCGGCACCGAGTACTCCGGTGGCCGCTGGTAGAAGCGGTTGGCGCCCAGCACCACCTCGCCCGGGTTGGGTGAGGTCTCGACGTGGAGCCGACCGGGCCGGTCGTCCCAGGCGACCAGCTCGCCGGGCACCAGGTCGCGACCGGCGGCGACCTCCTCGGCCACCCGCTGCAGCACGCCGTGGGTGGTGTCGATGCCCAGCCCGACAGCACCAGCTCGGGTGGCCGAGCCCGAACAGCCCGATGGTGTAGCCGAAGGGGGGCTCGTCGTCCTCGCCGGAGCCGACGTACTGCACCGCCCAGCGGTGCTGCCGGATCACCCGGGTGAGGTGTGCGTCCTGGTCGAGCCGGGCCGTCGTCTGCGGGTCGAGGGGCATGCGCGGAGCCTGCCCGGGCGGTGCGCCGCGCTGCCGGAGGGCTGTGGACGCCGCCGTCCGCTGTGGAGGGAGCCGTGGACCGTCAGTCCCCGGCCTCCGCGCGCCGGGCGCGGGCGCGGCGGCGGCCCTCGTGCATGGCCTGCACGCGGGCGACTGGGATGGTGTGGCCCTCGGCGACCAGGTCGGCGGGCAGCTCCTGCCGGTCGGGAAGCAGCGCCCGCCACGGGTCGCCGTCCCCCAGCCGCTCCGGCGCCGTCCGGACGGTCACGTCGCCGGGTTGCACCGACGGCAGGTCCTCCCAGGACACCGGCGCCGACACCGGCAGGCCCGGACGGATGCGCGGGCTGTAGGCGGCCACGATCGTCGAGGAGCCCGAGCGGGTGGAGTCGAGGAACACCCGGCCGTGCCGGTCCTCGCGGATGTAGGCGGTCGTGGCCAGGTCCGGGTCGAGCGCGGCGGCACGAGCGGCCAGGGCACGGGTCGCGGCGGCGGCGTCCTCGGGCGGCACCCCCCGCACCGGGACGACGACGTGCACCCCCTTGGACCCGCTGGTCTTCACCGCTCCGGCGAGCCCGGCGTCGGTCAGCGCACGCCGTACGAGCTCCGCGGCCTGCACCACCACGTCGAAGTCGGCCCCCTCCGGCGGGTCGAGGTCGAGCACGATGCCGGTCGGCTCGGCCTCGGCCCCCGCGACGAAGAAGGGGACGTGGAACTCGACCGCCCGCTGGTTGGCCAGCCAGAGCAGCGTGCGGCGGTCGTCGCAGAGCACCTGGTGCACCTCCCGGTGCGCGCCGAAGGACCAGACGGGGACGGTGCGCACCCAGTCCGGGGCGCCCTTGGGGACGTTGCGCTGCATGAACGGCTCCTGGCCGGGCCGCACGCGCTTCACCGACAGCGGCCGGCCGGCCAGCTGGGGCACCAGCCGGTCGGCGAACGCGTCCAGGTGGTCGACGAGTTCGCCCTTGGTGACCTCCAGCCCGTCACCCAGCGGGGCATCGAGGCTGGTCAGCCGGACGCCGTCCCGTTCGTCGTCGACCACCGGCCCACCGTGCCCGGCCACGCACCGCCGGGCAAGTGGGAGGTCAGCCTGCGAGGGGCGGGGAGGACGGCGGCCCCGTCCAGGGCACCGCCCTGAGCCAGCGCAGGGTGAGGAGGACGGGGGCCTTTCTCAGACGTCGTAGGTGGCGCCGGGCTCGACCAGCTCGGCCGCGGGGAAGACCGCCCGGGCCGACGCCAGCTGCGCCGTCCGGTCGACCCAGGCCGGCACGTGAGTGAGGAGCAACCGCCCGACGCCGGCCGCGGCGGCGTGCTCGCCGGCCTCCCGGCCGCTCAGGTGCAGGCCCGGGGGGAGGCCGGGGACGTCGGGGTGCGCGGCCTCGGCGAGCAGGACGTCGGCGCCGCGTGCCAGCTCGACGACGGCGGTGCTGGCGCCGGTGTCGCCCGTGTAGACCAGCGACCGGCCGCCGGCGGTCAGCCGGACGGCGTGGCACTCGACCGGGTGGGCGGTGCGCACCGTCTGCACCTGGAAGGGCCCGAGGTCGAACGGCGCCCCGGTGAGGACGGCGAAGTCGAAGACGTCCTCCAGCGGCGCGCCGTCCCCGTAGTACGCCGCAGCCAGCCGCCGGTCGGCGCCCACCGGGGCGTAGAGGGGGACCGGCTGCCGCCGGGAGCGTCCGGAGTACCGGTGCCAGACGATGAAGGGCGCGACGTCGAGGCAGTGGTCGGCGTGCAGGTGCGAGAGGTACAGCGCATCGACCGTGGCCGGGTCGGCGAGGGCCTGCAGCGTCCCGAAGGCCCCGTTGCCCAGGTCCAGCAGCACACGGAAGCCGTCGTGCTCCACGAGGTAGGACGACGCAGGGGACGTCGGCCCCGGACCGCTGCCCGAGCAGCCGACCACCGTGACCCTCACCCGACCGCCCCCTGCCGCGACGCCAATGACGCAGGTCAGGCTAACCGCAGGGGCCGGGAGACCGGGCTCACGCCTCTCCTCGCTGGCGCTCGTCGAAGGCGTTCGCCCGGGCTGCTCTGCCCACCCGTGAGCTCGCGAGCTCGCTCACGCCCAGAGCTGGCCCTCGAGCGCGGAGGTCGCCTCCTCCAGCGTGCCGGCGTAGGCACCGGTGGACAGGTACTTCCAGCCGCCGTCGCAGACGATGAAGACGATGTCGGCCTTGCGGCCGGCCGCGACCTCCTTGTCGGCGATGCCCAGGGCGGCGTGCAGGATCGCGCCGGTCGAGATGCCGGCGAAGATGCCCTCCTGCTCGACCAGCTGCCGGGTGCGGCGGACGGCGTCCTGCGGCCCCACGCTGAACCGGGAGTCTAGCAACGTCGGGTCGTAGAGCTCGGGCACGAACCCCTCGTCGATGTTGCGCAGCCCGTAGACCAGCTCGCCGTAGCGCGGTTCGGCCGCGATGACCCGCACCTCGGGCTTCTTCTCGCGCAGGAAGCGGGAGACGCCCATGAGCGTGCCGGTGGTGCCCAGGCCCGCGACGAAGTGGGTGATGGAGGGCAGGTCGGCGAGGATCTCCGGGCCGGTGCCGGTGTAGTGCGCCTCGGCGTTGGCCGGGTTGCCGTACTGGTACAGCATCACCCAGTCGTCGTGCTCGGCGGCCAGTCCCTTGGCGACGGCGACGGCCTGGTTGGAGCCGCCGGCCGCCGGGGAGCTGATGATCTGCGCGCCGTACATCTCCAGCAGCTGGCGTCGCTCGACCGAGGTGTTCTCCGGCATCACGCAGATCAGCCGGTAGCCGCGCTGCCGGGCCACCATCGCCAGCGAGATCCCGGTGTTCCCGCTGGTCGGCTCGAGGATGGTGTCGCCCGGCTTGAGCTTCCCCTCCTTCTCCGCCGCCTCGATCATCGAGATGGCGGCCCGGTCCTTGATCGACCCGGTGGGGTTGTGGTCCTCGAGCTTGGCCCACAGCCGGACGTCAGGGGACGGCGACAGGTTCGGCAGCCCCACGAGCGGGGTGTTGCCGAGCGAGTCGACGAGGGAGGCGAAGCGGGCCATCGGGAGTGCTCTTCCGGGAGACGGACGGGGGTGCTGCGAGCGACGGGCGCTCAGCAGCCGCCGGCGACCGCCGGGAGGATGGTGACCGAGTCGCCGTCCTTGACCTGGGTGTCCAGCGCACCGGTGAAGCGCACGTCCTCGTCGTTGACGTAGACGTTCACGAAGCGGTGCAGTTTGCCCTCCTCGGTGACGAGGCGGTTCTTCAGACCCGGGTGCTTGGCGTCGAGGTCGTCGACGAGCGCGGCCAGGGTGTCCCCGTTGCCCTCGACGGTCTTGTTGCCGCCGGTGTGGGTGCGCAGGATGGTCGGGATCCGGACCTCGATGGCCATGGCGTGTCGTTCTCCTCGGGATTCGGGGTTGCTGCTGCGCGGGCGCAGCGGGACGTGCGTCTGGTCGGGGGAACACCCGCTCGACGTGGGGCATTCCTGGGCGGCCCCCAGAAGGACCCCGTCCTCCTCACCCCTCGCACGCTCGGGGCGAGCCTCGGGACGGGGTCGTTCTTCAGTCGTAGACGACGGTGGTCGGCGAGTGGCCGAACAGGTAGGACTCGACGACCTCGACGTCCTCCTCGGTGACGACGCCGTCGACGATGCGGAAGCTGCGGAACTCGACCTCGTCGCCGGCGAGACCGGTCCGGGTCCCGTGGTGGCGGGTGGACACCAGGACGTAGTGCGCGTTCGGCTCCGAGGCGTAGCTGATGTCGGTCCGCGAGGGGTACGCCTCGGTGGCGGTGTGCGAGTGGTAGATGACCACCGGCTCCTCGTCCCGGTCGTCCATCTCCCGGTACAGCCGCAGCAGGTCGGCGGAGTCGAACTCGTAGAACGTGGGCGACCGCGCGGCGTTCAGCATCGGGATGAAGCGCTCGGGGCGGTCGCTGCCCTCGGGACCGGCGACGACGCCACAGGCCTCGTCCGGGTGGTCCTCCCGGGCGTGGGCCACGATGGCGTCGTAGGTCGCGCGGTCGATGCGCAGCACGCCTGTCAGTCTAGGCGGCCCGCCGACGGCCCCCTGCAGGGTCCCGCCCGGAGCTGGCGCGGGGCGGGGGGCAGGGGTCCGTGCTCCGATACGGTGCCCGTTCGTGGTCCTGGAGCTGCTGATGATCGCCGGGGTGCTGGCCGTGGCGGTGCCCGCGCTGCTGCGCGGGGCGGTCGGACTGCGCCGTCGCAGCGGCCGCTACAGCAGCGACGTCACCGCGGACCGGATCTCCCTGGTGCTGCTGGTCACCGGCCGGCTGCTGACGCTGCTCCTGCTGGGTGCGCTCTCGCTCGTCGTCCTCGTCAGCGCCGTCGGTGCGATCGTGCGGGACCTGCAGATGCCGGGCCTGGTGGCGGTGTTCTCCGTCCTCGACCTGCTGATCGCGGTGCTGGTCGTGCTCACCTTCGGCCGGCGCGACCGGCGGCGAGTGCGTCGACGAGCGACCCCTGCAGCCCGGTGAGCCAGTAGTAGACGGCCAGCTGCTGCCCCTCTTCGCTGGCGAGGTCCTCCGGCGGCTCGGTGTCCTCCTGGACGTCGAGCCGGGTGCCGAGCGCCAGGCGCAGGTCGTTGCTGGTGCGCAGCCACGCGGTCGCCTGCTCGGGGTCCAGTCGCACGGTCCCGCCGTCCGGCGGCAGGCTGGCGCGGACCGTGGCCAGGTCGTCGGCCTTGCCCGCGCGCAGCGAGGACTCGGTCAGCTCGCGGTAGTCGGCGGCCAGCTCCGGGTCGCTGCGGTGGCCGGCGGGCAGCAGCCGGTCGAGCACCGGGTCGCCGGCGACGTCCTCGGCGTCGGCGGTGAGCAGTTGCTCGAGCTGGTCGAGCAGGAGCGCGAGGATGTGGGCCTCGGCCGGCTCGAACCGGGCCACCAGCTCCTCCCCCTTGCGGCGGAACGGCCTCATGCGTCCTGCTGGTAGCTGGCCCACAGGCCGTAGGCGTGCAGCCGACTGGTGTCGTGCTCCATCTTCTCCCGCGGGCCGGAGCTCACGACCGCCCGGCCCTCCTCGTGCACCTGCAGCATGAGCGTGGTCGCCGTCGGCTCGTCGTAGCCGAACAGCTCCTGCAGCACGTAGGTCACGTAGGTCATGAGGTTGACCGGGTCGTTCCAGACGATGGTGACCCAGGGCCGGTCGAGGTCGCCGTGCTCCTCGACGGTCTCCTCCGGCGTCCGTGTCGGCGCGAGTGGTCCGGCCACGGCTCCACTGTAGGAGACCCGCTCGGGCGGTGGACCTGCGCGGCCCCGCCTAGGCTCCGGGACCATGCCGACGGGTCCCGCCCTGCTCACCGACCGGTACGAGCTGACCATGGTCGCCGCAGCCCTGGCCGACGGCACCGCCGACCGCGACTGCGTGTTCGAGGTCTTCGCCCGGCGGCTCCCGCACGGGCGGCGGTACGGCGTGCTGGCCGGCACCAACCGGCTGCTCCAGGCGCTGCCGGACTTCCGGTTCACCGACGAGGACCTCGCCGCGCTGCGCGACCAGGGGCTCACCGACTCCCGGCTCCTGGACTGGCTGGCCGGGTTCCGGTTCAGCGGGGACGTCGACGGCTACGCCGAGGGCGAGCTGTTCTTCCCCGGCTCCCCCGTGCTGACCGTCCGCGCGCCGTTCGCCGAGGGAGTGGTGCTGGAGACGCTGGTGCTCTCGGTGCTCAACCACGACAGCGCGATCGCCTCCGCCGCGGCCCGGATGGTCACCGCGGCCTGCGAGCGGCCGTGCATCGAGATGGGCTCGCGGCGCACGCACGAGCAGGCCGCGGTCGCCGCCGCCCGGGCCGCGTACCTCGTGGGCTTTAGCGCGACCTCCAACCTCGAGGCCGGCCACCGGTACGGGATCCCGACGACCGGCACCAGCGCGCACGCCTTCACGCTGCTGCACGACGACGAGGAGTCGGCCTTCCGCGCCCAGGTCGCCACGCTCGGCGCCGGCACGACGCTGCTGGTGGACACCTACGACGTCGACCAGGGCATCCGCACCGCGGTGAAGGTCGCCGGCCCGGAGCTCGGCGCCATCCGGCTGGACTCCGGCGACCTGCCCACGCTCGCCGCCCACGCCCGCGAGCTGCTCGACGAGCTCGGCGCGACCGGCACGAAGATCATCGTCACCAGCGACCTCGACGAGTACGCGATCGCCGGACTGATGGCCGCGCCGGTCGACGGCTACGGCGTCGGGACGGCCCTGGTCACCGGCTCCGGCGCACCGACGATGGGCATGGTCTACAAGCTGGTGGAGCGCGACGGCGTCCCGGTGGCCAAGCGGTCCCTGGGCAAGCCGTCGGTGGGCGGCCGGAAGTCCGCCGTCCGCCGGCACGACGCCTCGGGGACCGCGACGGCCGAGGTGGTGACCAGCGAACCGGTGCTGCCCCGGGAGGGTGACCGGTCGCTGATCGTGGAGCTGGTGCGCGGCGGGGAGCTGTGCGTGCCGACCACCCCGCGGGAGGCCCTGACCGCCGCCCGTGCGCACCACCAGCAGGCACGCGAGGCGATGCCCGCGGAGGCGTTCGCGCTGTCCCGTGGGGACTGCGCCATCGAGACAATGACGGCCTGAGCGACAGGAGGTCGAGCGATGAGCCGCGCGCTGCTGGTGGTCGACGTGCAGAACGACTTCACCGAGGGCGGGAGCCTGGCGGTCGACGGCGGCGCCGAGGTCGCCGCCAAGATCGGTGAGCACATGCGGGCGACGGCCGGGCGGTACGCGCACGTGGTCGCGACCCGGGACCACCACGTCGACCCGGGACGCCACTTCGCCGAGGAGCCCGACTACGTGGACACCTGGCCCCGGCACTGCGTCGTGGGCACCGGCGGTGAGGAACTGCACCCGAGCCTGGACCGGAGGCCGATCGAGGCGGTGTTCGACAAGGGCGAGTACGCCGCCGCCTACTCCGGGTTCGAGGGACGGGCCGGCGGCCTGCTCCTCGCCGACTGGCTGCGGGCCCGGGGGGTCGACAGCGTGGACATCGCGGGGCTGACCACCGACCACTGCGTGCAGGCCACCGCGCTGGACGCGCTCCGGGAGGGGTTCGGCGTGCGGGTGCTGCTCCACCTCACCGCGGGGGTGACCGAGGCCACCACCGAGGCGGCCCTGGAGCGGCTGCGGGCCGCCGGGGTGGAGCTGTCCGGCTCGGTGCACCGGCCGGTGCGCCACCTGGACCAGCAGAGCGGCTAGCGGACCAGCGCCTCCGGGGTCGCGTCGAGCACCTCGTCGCGGGTGAAGCCGAGCACCTGCAGGACGGCGTCGAGGTAGGGCTGGTTGAGCGAGGTGTGCGCCTGCTCGCGCACGTAGGGCTTGGCGTTGAACGCGATGCCGAGCCCGGCGGCGTTGAGCATGTCGAGGTCGTTGGCGCCGTCGCCGACGGCCACGGTCTGGTCCAGCGGGATGCCGTACCGGTCGGCGAAGCGGGCCAGCGCGCGGGCCTTGCCGGCGCGGTCGACGATCTCCCCCACCAGGCCGCCGGTCAGCCGCCCGTCGGCCACCTCGAGGGTGTTGGCGGCGGCGAAGTCCAGCCCGAGCTGCTCCGCGAGCGGATCGGTGATCTGGGTGAAGCCGCCGCTGACGATCCCGCAGCGGAACCCGAGTCGCTTGAGCGTGCGGATCAGCGTGCGTGCACCCGGGGTGAGCACCAGCGCCTCGCGGACCTCGTCGAGCACCTCGACCGGCAGGCCCTCGAGCACGGCCACACGGGCCCGCAGCGACTGGGCGAAGTCCAGCTCCCCGTTCATGGCGGCGGCGGTGATCCTCGCGACCTCGGCGGCCCGCCCCGCGCGCCTGGCGAGCTCGTCGATCACCTCGCCGCGGACCAGCGTGGAGTCGACGTCGAGCACGATCAGCCGCTTGCTGCGGCGGGCCAGGCCGACCTGCTCGACGGCGATGTCGGCGTCGCTGGTCGAGGCGACGGTGGCCAGGGCGGTGCGCAGCTCGGTGGCCTCCGCACCGGAGACGGTCAGCTCGAAGCTGGTCACCGGGTAGTCCGAGAGCCTTCGGATGGCCTCGATGTTGCCGCCGAGGCCCGCGATGGCCGCCGCGGCGCCGGCCACGGCCTCCGGCGGGACCGGGCGACCGAGGAGGATGACGTGGTGGGGGCGGCCCTCCGGGGCCGCGTCGAGGCCGGCGTCCGCGGCCGACTCCACCTGGATCCGCACCCCGGTGGCCTCCGCGACCTCGGCGGCGAGCCGTTCGAGTGCGGCGAGGAACCGGTCCCCCGCCACCGGCCCGCCCTCGGCGGGCAGCGCGCCGACGACGACGCCCAGCACGAGCTGCCCGTGGACGACGACCTGCTCGATGTCCACGACCTCGACCGGCGGGAGTTCTCCCCCCGGCGCGGCGAGGGCGGCGAACAGCCGTGCGGTGACCCCCCGCCGGTCGCCTCCCGAGACGGTCAGCAGCGCCCGCGGGGTGGAGACGGCGGTCGGTGACGTGCGAGGAGCGGGGTCGGGCGGCACGACCGCCATCCTCCCGCACCGCGCTCCGGCGTCCTGGCACCGGTCCGGGCCGGGACCCGCCCCCGGACGCAGCGACGCCCCGCCGGCCGGGGCCGACGGGGCGTCGCGAGGTGACGAACTGGAACGGCCACCCTCCAGGGCCCCGTCCCGGGTCCCACCCCGAGCGCGCGAGGGGTGGGGAGGACGGGGCCCTTCGACGAGGGGTGGGGAAGAGGGTGGTCCTCCCTCAGGTGGGGTCGGGGTCGTTCGGTCCCTGCCGGCGACCGCCGGTCCCACCGAGTTCGCTGACGCCGGCGTAGGGCTCGTGCCGCTTGCCGGAGTGTGCCTCCCGCTGCAGGCGCTCCATGAGGTGCGGGTAGTGCGCCTCGAACGCCGGCCGCTCGGAGCGGATCTTCGGGATCTCCACGAAGTTGTGCCGCGGCGGCGGGGACGACGTCGCCCACTCCAGCGAGTTCCCGTGGCCCCAGGGGTCGTCCCGCAGCGCCAGCCGGCCGTACCGCCACGACTTCGCCACGTTGTAGAAGAACGGGATCGTGGAGGCGCCGAGGATGAACGAGAAGATCGTCGACACCGTGTTCAGGGTGGTGAACCCGTCGCTGGCCAGGTAGTTGGCGTACCGGCGCGGCATGCCCTCGCCACCGAGCCAGTGCTGCACCAGGAAGGTGCCGTGGAACCCGATGAACGTCAGCCAGAAGTGCAGCTTGCCCAGCCGCTCGTCCATCATCCGGCCGCACATCTTCGGGAACCAGAAGTACACGCCGGCGTAGGCGGCGAACACGACGGTCCCGAAGACCACGTAGTGGAAGTGGGCGACCACGAAGTAGCTGTCGTTGACGTGCCAGTCCAGCGGCGGGCTGGCCAGCAGGACGCCGGTCAGGCCACCGAGCAGGAAGGTCACCAGGAAGCCGATCGAGAACAGCATCGGCGTCTCGAAGGTCAGCTGGCCGCGCCACATGGTGCCGATCCAGTTGAAGAATTTGATGCCGGTCGGCACGGCGATCAGGTAGGTCAGGAACGCGAAGAACGGCAGCAGCACCGCGCCGGTGGCGTACATGTGGTGTGCCCACACCGTCAGCGACAGACCACCGATGGCGATGGTCGCGAAGACCATGCCCTTGTAGCCGAACAGCGGCTTGCGGCTGAACACCGGGATGATCTCGGTGATGATCCCGAAGAACGGCAGCGCGATGATGTAGACCTCGGGGTGGCCGAAGAACCAGAACAGGTGCTGCCACAGCATGGGCCCACCGTTCTCCTCCGAGTACACCAGCGCGCCCACCTGCCGGTCCGCCAGGAGGGCGAAGAGGGCGGCGGTGAGGATCGGGAAGGCGAAGAGCACCAGCAGGCTGGTGACCAGCGTGTTCCAGGTGAAGATCGGCATCCGGAACAGCGTCATGCCCGGCGCCCGCAGGCAGGCGATCGTGGTGATGAAGTTGACCGCGCCGAGGATGGTGCCCAGACCGGACACCGCCAGCCCGGCGATCCACAGGTCTGCGCCGGCGCCGGGGCTGTGGGTCGCCAGCGACAGCGGCGTGTAGGCGTACCAGCCGAAGTCGGCGGCGCCGCCCGGCGTGAGGAAGCCCGACACCGCGATCGCCGCGCCGAAGAAGTACAGCCAGTAGGAGAAGGCGTTCAGCCGCGGGAACGCGACGTCGGGCGCCCCGATCTGCAGCGGCATGATCAGGTTCGAGAAGGCGAAGAACAGCGGCGTCGCGAAGAACAGCAGCATCACGGTGCCGTGCATCGTGACCAGCTGGTTGTACTGCTCCGGCGACAAGAACTGCAGCCCGGGCCGGGCCAGCTCCCCGCGCATCAGCAATGCCATCAGTCCGCCGATGACGAACCAGGCGAAGGAGGTGGCCAGGTACATGAGGCCGATGGTCTTGTGGTCGGTGGTCCGCAGCAGGTTCGAGAGCCGCGAGCCCTTCTCCGCCTGGTGAACCGGGCTCGGCCGGCTCACGATCGGCGCCGGTGCGATCGTCACGGCCGCAGCTTAGACGGTTCCTGCAGCGCGCCTCAGGGCGACGCCGGAGGCGCGCCGGTCCCTGCGGCCCGACGACCCCGAGACCGTTACCCAACCGTGACCTGGTGGGCGTCCGGTCAGCCGGCCCGGATCCAGGTCGTCACGTCGACCGACACGGTGACCGGCGTCCGCTCGGGCAGCCCGGCCACGGCCGCCGACAGTCTCTCGGGCGTCAGGTGCCGGGCGTGCGGCCCCATGCCGACCAGCGTCGTGACCGCCGCGCGGTCCAGCTCGAGCCGCTCCCGGTGCCCGGCCGCGGCGACCGGGCGCAGGTGCGGCTCGAGGGTCGCCGACAGCCGGCGGGCCTTGTCGGGATCGACCCGCAGCAACCCCAGCGGGTCGACCAGCTCGGCCAGGTGGTCGGCGGCCGGGGTGACGACGACCAGCCGCCCGCCCGGCCGCAGCACCCGCGCGGTCTCCGGGCCGTTGCGCGGGGCGAACACCACCAGCACCCGGTCGACGGCGGCGTCGCGCACCGGCAACCGGGCCCAGGCGTCCCCCACGACCGCCAGGGCCCGGGGGTGGGCACCGGCGGCGCGGCGAGCGGCGTACCGGGAGGAGTCGAGGACCACCCCGACCGCGCCGGGCGACCGGTCGAGGACGCCGGCCAGGTGGTGCCCGGTGCCCCCGCCGAGGTCGAGCAGCGCGCGAGGCGGGCCGTCGTCCCCGGCAGTGACGGCGTCCGCCAGCGCACGGGTCACACCGGCGTAGTGGCCGGCGGCGAGGAAGGCGACCCGGTCGGCGACCATCGCCGCGGAGTCGCCGGACGGTGGGACGTGCCCGGGCGGCAGCAGCGTGACGTGCCCGTGCCGCGCCCGGTCGAAGGAGTGTCCGGTCGGGCAGACCAGCCCGGCGTCGTCGGCCCGCACGGCCAGGGGCGCCCCGCAGACCGGACAGGCGAGCAGTTCGACCGTTCCCGGGGGCCACGGTCGGCGGGGGCTCACCGGCTGGTCGCCGGGTCGGCCACCCGTGGGGCGCCGCGCGCGGACGCCTCGGCCGCCCGGCCCGGCACCACACCGACCGCCAGGGCCGCCGCCACGGCGCCGGCCGCGAACGCCGCCGGGTAGCCGGGCCCGCTGTCGACGAGCAGCGCGACCAGCGGCACGGTCAGGGAGGCCGAGAGGTTCTGCACGGTGTTGTGCACGCCCAGCGCCCGCCCGGCCCAGGCGCTGCCGGCCTGCTCGGCCACCGAGGTGAACGCGATCCCGTTCGGGCTCACCGTGACGACGGCGGAGCAGACCACGCCCACGCCGACGGCGGCCGGGGCCAGGACGTCCGGGGTGAGGACGGCGACGGCGGCCAGCACCCCCACGGCGGCGGCCACCGCCACCGCGACCAGGCGCAGCGGCCCCACCCGGCTGCCGGCGCGGTCCGACCACGCGCCCGCACCGAGGCGCGCAGCCGCCCCGCCGAACTGGGTGACCGCGAGCAGCGTGCCCGCCCCGGCGGTCGACCAGCCGGCCTCCTGCACCAGGAAGTCGAAGCTGAAGGCCGCCACCACGAACTGCGGGACGACGAGCAGCGTGCTGGCCGCGTGCACCCGCCACAGCACCGGCGAGCGGTACGGCGAGGCCGCCCGGGGTGCACCCGGGCCCCGCTCGGGCCGCGCCGGGTCGCGCACCAGCACCCCGACGAGGACGGCGGTGACCGCGCAGGCCGCGGCGAGCGCGGCGAACGCCGTCCCCGGGCCGTCCTCGGCCAGCCGCGGCAGGGCGAAGGCAGCCATCCCCACACCGATCGGCTGCCCCGCCTGGCGCACCCCCATGGCCAGGCCCCGCTGCGAGGCGGGGAACCAGCCGAGCACCAGCCGCCCGCTGGCCGCGTGCACCGACGCGCTGCCGGCGCCGGCGAGCAGCAGCCACAGCCCCGTGGCCGCCGGGGTGCCGGCCACGGCGGCGCCGGTCATGGCGACCGCGGCGACGCCGAGCCCGGCGCTCAGCACCAGCCGCTCGCCGTACCGGTCGGCCGCCGCACCCCAGGCGAGCAGGCTGAGCACCAGGCCGGCCGTGGGCGCGCTGACCAGCAGGCCGATCGCGGCGAGGGAGAGCCCCTCCTCGCGCAGCGCGACGGTGAGGAACGGCAGCCCGTTCTGGACGGCGCACGCCGCGACCAGCCCGACCAGGCTGACCCCGAGGTGGCGCCAGCGCGCCGTGCCTCCCGTGCTGGCGCCGGTGGCCGCCGTCACCTCACGACCGGGTGGAAGACCACGTCGCGCAGCACGCCGTCGTCGGCCACCGCGGTGACGAAGGTGCCGTGCGGCTGCCGGCGCCGGTCGGTGGGCGAGCCGGGGTTGACCAGCCGCAGGCCGGTGTCGGCCGTGGTGTCCCACGGGATGTGGCTGTGCCCGAACACCAGCAGGTCGGCGTCGGGGAAGCGGGCGGCACAGCGGGCCTCGCGCCCCTTCTTGTCGCCGGTCTCGTGGACGACGGCCAGCCGGATGCCGCCGACCGCGGCGCGGGCCACCTCCGGCAGCCGCTCCCGCAGGGCGCCGTGGTCGTTGTTGCCGTGGACGGCGACCAGCCGGCGGGCGCGGTCCTCGAACCGGTCGAGCAGCGCGACGTCGACCCAGTCGCCGGCGTGCACGACGACGTCCGCCGCGTCGATCGCGGCCCACAGGGCACGAGGTAGGTCACGTGCCCGCTTCGGGACGTGCGTGTCCGCGGTGAACACGAGGGATACCGGCACGTGGGACATGGTTGCAGGCGGCCACCTTCCCCCGGGCCCCGCTGTGCAGCCGGTCCACGTGGGCTGACCCACGGCTCCCCCGCGTTCGATCATGGGGTCGTCGTCGGCGGCACCGGTGTGTCCTGCCGTGTCACCTGCGACAACGCCCTGACCACCGCGGAGGTCGGGCGAGGGGGCCAGGGACGACGGTGTCACCGCCCGCGCGCGGCGAGGGCCTTCAAGCGTTCGTTGTAGGCGACGAGCTCGGCGTCCTCGGTGCGCTCGGCGACCCGGTCGAGACGGCGGGCCGTCCGCTGCTCGGACCCCATCCAGGCGAACAGCACCAGCGCCATGACGAAGACCGTCGGGACCTCGCCGAAGGACCACGCGATGCTCCCGGCGGTCTTCTGGTCCGCCAGCGCGTCGACGCCCCAGCCCGCGGGGGGGCTGGCGAACGTCTCCACGACCAGCGAGCCGGCCATGAGGATCGCGACGCCGAAGAAGGCGTGGAACGGCATCGGGATGAGCAGCTCGAGCATCCGGGCGCCGTGACCCGCCGTCCGGGGCCAGGGGTCCTGGGCCAGGATCGGACCGAAGAACAGCAGCCCGGTCACCGTGAAGTGGGCCAGCATGAACTGGTGGCCGACCGGGTTGGCCATGAGCGCGTCGAACAGCGGCGTGAAGTAGACCGCGTAGAGGCTGGCCACGAACAGCGGCAGCGTGAACGCCGGGTGCGACAGGACGCGGGCGACCCGGCTGTGCAGCGCGTCGAGCAGGAGCGCCCGCGGGACACCGGCCAGCCGCTTGCCGCGCGGCAGGGTCCGCAGCGCGAGGGTCACCGGAGCGCCGAGCAGCAGCAGGATGGGCACCACCATGGACAGCGCCATGTGCTGGGCCATGTGCACGCTGAACAGCACCATGCTGTAGCCGTTCAGCCAGGTGCCGGTCACTGCGAACAAGGCGACGCAACCGGCCACCCAGGACGCCGTCCGCCACCACGGCCAGGCCACGCCCGCGCGGCGGAGCACCACCACCGCGACGAGGTAGCCGACGACCCCGACGAGGCTCAGCACCGCCAGCCACGACCAGCCGTCGAGGTGCGGCAGGAACATCCGCCCCCAGCTCGGCGGCTCCGCGGGCACCCACATGCCCGAGTGATGACCGTGGTCCACCGCTGCCTCCTGCCCTGCCGTGCGCTGCGACCCCACTGTCCCACCGGGACCCGACCAGGCGCCCCGCCGAGCACCTCGAGGTGTGCGCCGCGGACGGCGAGGGACGCGCAGCGACCGGAGTGCAGCAGCGCCAGGCCGGCCGGTTGGCGGCGGCGCCGAGGATCTCCGCGCGCCGCCAGCCGGAGGTGCGCCCGAGGACGGGCCGGTCGGCCGGCTCAGATCGGGACGCCGCGCTCCCGCAGGTAGGGCACCGGGTCGATCTTCTCGCCGTTGAGGCCGCCGAGGCGCACCTCGAAGTGCAGGTGCGGGCCGGTGGACCGGCCGCGGTTGCCGAGCAGCGCGATGGTGTCGCCCGCGCGGACGACCTGGCCGGGCGACACGAGGATCTGCTCCATGTGTCCGTAGACGGTGACGTCGCCGTTGTCGTGCTGGACGAAGACCGCCAGGCCGTAGCCGCTGGCCGGGCCTGCCTCGAGCACGACGCCGTCCATCGCGGCCTTCTCCGGCGTGCCGATGGGCGCGGCGAAGTCGAGGCCGGCGTGCACCCTGCCCCAGCGGGACCCGAACCCACTGCTCAGCCGGGCGCCGTCGACGGGCAGCACCGCCTTGGGGCGGGCGGCCTCGGCGAGGGCCTGGGCGGCGAGCCGGTCGGCCTCGGCCTGCGCCTGCGCGGCGGCGGCCTGCTCGGCCTCCCGGGCGGCGCGGCTGGCGGCCAGCTCACCGAGCCGGGCGGCGGCGTCGGCCTCGGGGACCGCCGCCTGCGCCCCCGCGTGGAGCCCCAGCTCGTCGGCGACGCTGATCGAGGAGCTCTCGGCCACGTCGGTCCCGGCGGAGGCGGAGCCGCCTGCCCCGAGCAGGCCCAGACCGGTGGCCCCGACGAGCGCCGCGGCCAGGTAGAGGGCCGGACGGCGGGTCGGCGCCGGGATCCCGCGACCGCGGCGGCGGCCCCGCCGTACGGCGGTGACGACGGCAACCGGACGGACGTCCTCGATGCCGGCGCGGGCGGCGGCCTCGGCCTGCTGGGTGAGGTCGGCGAGGTCGGTGACCTCGGTGAGCCGCGGCTGCTGGGGAGTGGTGTCCGACGGTGGCGCGTCCCCCGGGCGCTGCGTCGGGACGGTGTGCTCGGCCGTCTCGTTCTCATGGGCGGGACGGTCGTGGTGGAGCTGGCTCATACACCTGACTTCCGGAGGGGACGGGGTCGTCGTGCGGTGTCCGGGGGAAGGCGGACGGGAGCCATGTAAACACGTCGTGACCGAATCGTGATCTGAATGGGTGGGAATACGAGCACGGTCAGTGACCGAGCTCACGAAATCCCACGGCAGTCGTTCGACGCAGCGTCCCACCGACCTGGCGCACCGTGAAGTACACGCCGCATGGAGCCCGAAACAGGGGCGATGGACATCACGTCGGGGCAGAAGGCCCTTGTCCGAGTCCGACGACGTCGATCCGAGGAGCCCTCTCCCATGCGCGCAGTGACCTGGCACGGCCGAGCCGACGTCCGGGTGGACACCGTCCCGGACCCGACGATCCAGGAACCCACCGACGTCGTCGTCGAGGTGACCTCGAGCGGCATCTGCGGGTCCGATCTGCACCTCATCGAGGTGATGGCGCCGTTCATGACGGTCGGCGACGTGATGGGCCACGAGCCGATGGGGATCGTCCGCGAGGTCGGCTCCGAGGTCACCGCGGTCGCGCCCGGCGACCGGGTCGTCGTCCCCTTCAACATCTCCTGCGGCACCTGCTGGATGTGCTCGCAGGGCCTGCAGTCCCAGTGCGAGACCACGCAGAACCGCGAGCAGGGCTTCGGCGCCTCGCTGTTCGGCTACACCAAGCTCTACGGCCAGGTGCCCGGCGGTCAGGCCGAGTACCTCCGGGTCCCGTTCGGCAACACGCTGCCGATCAAGGTCCCCGAGGGGCTGCCGGACGACCGGTTCGTCTACCTCTCCGACGTGCTGCCGACCTCCTGGCAGGCGGTGCAGTACGCGGCGACGCCGCCCGGCGGCACGCTGCTGGTCCTGGGGCTGGGCCCGATCGGTGACATGTGCACCCGCGTCGCCCACCACCTGGGCATCGAGAACGTGTACGCCTCCGACGTCGTCCCGGAGCGGATCGCGCGGGCCGCCGCGCGGGGCACTCACGTCATCCGCTCGACGGACAGGGACGACGTCGTGCAGCAGATCCAGGACGCGACGGCCGGCCGCGGCGCCGACGCCGTGATCGACGCCGTCGGCATGGAGGCGCACGGCTCCCCACTGGCGAGCATCGCGCAGAAGGCCACCGCGGTCGTGCCCGACGCCATCATGGAGCGGGTCATGCAGGTGGTCGGCGTCGACCGGCTGGCCGCCTTCACCACCGCCATCGACGCGGTGCGCCGCGGCGGGACGATCTCGCTGTCGGGCGTCTACGGCGGGGCGACCGACCCCGTGCCGCTCATGCGGATGTTCGACAAGCAGATCCAGCTGCGCATGGGCCAGGCCAACGTGTGGCGCTGGGTGCCCGACATCCTGCCGATCCTCACCGAGGGCGACCCGCTGGGCGTCGACGACTTCGCCACCCACCACGTCCCGCTCGAGCAGGCTCCGCAGGCCTACGCGGACTTCCGCGAGAAGAAGGACGGCACGGTCAAGGTCCTCCTCAAGCCCTGACCCGACACGACAGGGGCCGGTCACCGCGACCGGCCCCTGTCGCGCGCCCGGGTCAGCCGGGGACGTCCGGCGGCGCCAGGTCCACGTCCTGGGTCCACGTCGCGGGTCCACGTCCTGGAGCCGGTGGCCGCCTGACCGGCGTGTGACCGGTTGCACCTCGGCCTGCCGGGGCACGGGACCAAGGACCCTGGCAGGGTCGAGGGGGAACACCCTCGGCAGGACGACGCAGTCCGGCCCCGCCGTCCGGAACCGCACCGTCCTGGAGTCGCCCCGTGCCCCGCGCCCTGCTCGCCCTCGCCATCGGCGCCTTCGGGATCGGCACCACCGAGTTCGTCGTCATGGGCATGCTGCCCGAGATCGCCGACGGCCTCGGGGTCTCGGTGCCCTCGGTGGGCATGCTCATCTCCGCCTACGCCGTCGGCGTCGTCCTGGGAGCACCCACCCTGACCGCGCTCGGCGTGCGGTTCCCGCCGCGCCGGACCCTCGTCGGTCTCATGGCGCTGTTCGTCGTCGGCAACGCGCTGTCGGCCCTCGCCCCCACCTACGAGACGCTCGCCGCCGCCCGGGTGCTCACCGCGCTGGCACACGGCTCCTTCTTCGGCGTCGGCGCGGTCGCCGCCCGCCGACTGGTCGCCCCCGAGCGGGCCACCAGCGCGATCTCGCTGATGATCACCGGGCTGACCGTGGCCAACGTCATCGGCGTCCCCCTGGGCACGTTCGTCGCACAGCAGGCCAGCTGGCGGCTGGTGCTCGGCGCCATCGCCGTCGTCGGCCTGGTCACCGTCGTCGGGCTGCTGGCGTGGATGCCGGCCGAGCTGGGCGAGCCCAGCGACCTGCGCACCGAGCTGGCCGCCTTCCGCCGCGGCCGGGTGTGGCTGGTGCTCGGCCTCACGATGGTCGGCTTCTCCGCGCTGTTCGCCGTCTACAGCTACGTCAGCCCCATCCTCACCGAGCTGGGCGGCCTGCCCGTGGCGTGGGTGACGCCGGTGCTGGCGCTCTTCGGCATCGGCACCACCGTGGGCACGCTCGTCGGCGGCCGGCTGGGTGACCGCTACGGCTTCTCCCTCGTCGCGGTCGGCCTGCTGGGCACGGCCGTCGTCCTGGCCGCGTTCGCCCTCGGAGCCCGCACCCCGGTCGCCGCCGTCGGACTGCTGGTGCTGTTCGGCACCCTGGCGTTCGGGCTCGGCCCGGTGGTGCAGAATGGCGTCATCGAGGCCGCGCGGGTGCCCGGCGGCAGCCTGGTCTCCGCGGCCAACCAGGGGGCGTTCAACGTGGCCAACGCCCTGGGCGCCGCCCTGGGAGCGGCGGTGCTGTCGGGGGGCCTGGGCTACACCGCACCGATCTGGGTGGGGGCGACCCTGGCGCTGGTCGGCGCCGGGATCGCCGTCGTCGTGCGGGTGGCCGACCGGCGCGACCGGGTGCCGACGACGGCCGACGCGGACGCCGTCCCCGTGGAGTGCGGCACCGCCGCCTGACCGGACGACGGCCGGGGTAGGGCCCCGTCATGACGACCCCGCGCCCGACCCCCACCGCGGACCGCTCCGGACAGTTCCCCCTCGGCGACCGCGCGGTCAACCGGATCGGCTACGGCGCGATGCAGTTGGCCGGCCCGCACGTCGTGGGCCCGCCGGCCGACCGGGCCGCTGCCGTCGCCGTCCTGCGCCGGGCGGTGGAGCTCGGCGTCGACCACATCGACACCAGCGACTACTACGGCCCACACGTGACCAACGAGAATCCGCGAGGCTCTGCACCCCTACCCCGAGGACCTGACCATCGTCACGAAGGTCGGGGCCGAGCGGACCCCGGCCGGCGAGTGTCCCCGGGCGCTGGCCCCCGAGCAGCTGCGCACGGCGGTCGAGGACAACCTGCGCCACCTCGGCGTCGACGTCATGGACGTCGTGAACCTGCGCATGCCCGGCTTCGCCGATCCGGTCGAACGGTCGCTGGCCGAGCCGTTCGAGGCGCTCGCCGCCATGCAGGCCGACGGGCTGATCCGGCACCTCGGGGTCAGCAACGTCACGACCCAGCAGCTGGCCGAGGCGCAGTCGATCGCCCGCGTCGTGTGCGTGCAGAACCACTACAACGTGGTGCACCGGCACGACGACCCGGTGATCGACGCGCTGGCCCGCGAGGGGATCCCCTACGTGCCCTTCTTCCCGCTCGGCGGGTTCACCCCGCTGCAGTCCGCGGCGCTGGAGACGGTCGCCCGGCGGCTGGAGGCCTCGCCGATGCAGGTCGCGCTGGCCTGGCTGCTGGCCCGCAGCCCCAACCTGCTGCTCATCCCGGGCACCTCGTCGGTGGCCCACCTGGAGGAGAACCTGGCCGCCGGGATGCTCGTGCTGGGCCCGCGGGAGCTCGACGAGCTCGACGACATCGGCGGCACCCCGACTCCCTGAGCGCGCTCCCACTCGGGCCCCCTCGCGGGTCGATCCTGGGGTTGTCGCCGACAACACGGCAGGACACGCCGCGGCGGACGGCGACGATCCCGTGATCGACCCCGCGGTGGGCCGGCGGGCGGTCGATGTCGGTCAGCGCGGGCGGTCGCCGGCCAGGGCGCGGGCGGCCGCGGCGTCGTGCTCGTCGAAGCCGATCGCGCCCACGGTGCCGCGCTGGGCGGCCTGTCCGTCGATCCAGCGGCGGTGGGCCTCCCACGCCGACTGGCGGGTGGTGCCGAGGGCCTGCCCGATCTCGGCCCACGAGGCCCCGGTCCCGCGGGCCGTCCGGACGGTCAGCTGTCGTCCCTGTCCGGCCTTGCGGGCGATCACCTCGCCGAGGGCGAGCAGCTCCAGCGCCTCCGCCCGGCTCAGCGGCCGGGGACCGTCCGGGGCGTCCGGGTCGGCCAGCGAGTCCCGCCTGCGCAGCTCGTCGAAGCGCTGGACGGCGGTGGCGAGCGTGTGCTCCCGGTCGAGGGCGTCGATGTCGACCATGCCCCAGCGTCCGTCAGGCCAACCTGACTGTCAAGACGGCCTGACGCCGCTCATCCAGTTGATCATGGGGTCGTTGCCAGCGACACGGACGGACACGCCGCCGGGATGCGCAACAAGCCCATGCTCAACTCGAGGAGGAGCCGACGCTCCGCCGACGACGCCCCGCTGGCGGTCCCTCAGCGAGCGCGCTGCACCCGCGTCTCGTCGAACACCGGCTCGGTCGACTCGTATACCCGGCCGTCCGCGCCGAAGACCAGGAAGCGGTCGAACGAGCGGGCGAACCAGCGGTCGTGGGTGACGGCGAGCACCGTGCCCTCGAACGCGGCGAGCGCCTCCTCCAGCGACTCGGCCGACAGCACGTCGAGGTTGTCGGTCGGCTCGTCGAGCAGCAGCAGGGTGGCGCCGGACAGCTCCAGCAGCAGCACCTGGAAGCGCGCCTGCTGCCCGCCGGAGAGGGTGCCGAAGGTCTGGTCGCCGGACGTGGCCAGCCCGTAGCGGCGCAGCGCGGCCATCGCCCGGCCGCGGTCGACGCCCGGCCGACCCGGCTCCCCGTGCCACAGCAGGTCGACCAGGGTCCGGTCGAGCCACTCCGGGTGCGCGTGGGTCTGCGCGAAGAACCCCGGGACGACGCGGGCACCCAGCCGCCACCCGCCGGTGTGGGCGACGTCCTGGCCGGCCAGCAGCCGCAGGAAGTGCGACTTGCCCGCGCCGTTGGCCCCGAGGACGGCGACCCGGTCGCCGTACCAGACCTCCAGGTCGAACGGCCGCATCAGGCCGCTGAGCTCCAGCTGCTCGGCCATGACCGCGCGCACGCCGGTTCTCCCACCGCGCAACCGCATCGCGACCTGCTGCGCCGGCGGCCGCTCCGGCGGCGGCCCCTCCGCCTCGAACCTCGCCAGCCGGGTCTGCGCGGCCCGGTACCGGGAGGCCATGTCCGGCGAGTTGGCCGCCTGCTGCTGCAGCGTGCGCACCAGCTCGACGAGCCGGGCGTGCTCCTCGTCCCAGCGCCGGCGCAGCTCGGCCATCCGCTCGTGCCGGGCCGTCCGCGCCTGCGCGTAGTCGCCGAACCCGCCCCCGTGCACCCACGCCGTGCCGCCCTCGACGGTCACCACCCGGTCGGCGACGCGCGCCAGCAGCTCCCGGTCGTGGCTGACGAACAGCACCGTCTTGCGGGTCTCCAGCAGCCGCTCCTCGAGCCAGCGCTTGCCGGGGACGTCGAGGTAGTTGTCCGGCTCGTCGAGCAGCAGGACCTGGTCCGGCCCGCGCAGCAGCGCCTCCAGCGCCAGCCGCTTCTGCTCCCCGCCGGAGAGGGTCGAGAGCTCGCGGTACTTGCACCGCTCGTACGGGAGGCCGAGCGCGGCGACGGTCACGGTGTCCCAGGTGACCTCGGCGTCGTAGCCGCCGGCGTCACCCCACTGCGCCAGCGCGTCGGCGTAGGCCAGCTGCGCCGCGTCGTCGTCGGTCTCCATCAGGGTGAGCTCGGCGGCCTCGACCGCGTCCCACGCGGCACGCACGGCCGGCGGCGCGAGGTCGACGAGGAACCGCTGGACCGTCGAGTCGTCGCGGACCGAGCCGATGAACTGGCGCATCACCCCGAGGCCGCCGCTGCGGGCCACCGTCCCGGCCTCGGGGACCAGGTCCCCGGCGACGATCCGCAGCAGCGTCGTCTTGCCGGCGCCGTTCTCGCCGACCAGCGCGGCACGGGCACCCTCACCGACCCGGAAGGAGACGCCGTCGAGCAGTACCCGCCCATCCGGGAGCGTGTGCCGCACCCCGGTCACGTCGACTGAGCCCACCCGGTCATCGTCCGGACGGGGGCAACCGGGTTTCGCGGCGGCCGGCTGCGCCGGCCCGTCGTCCCGCGGCGAGCGGCCGCCGGGGCTGCTGAGACAGCCTCGAGGCGGACCTGGACAGTGCACAGGCGGACGTCGTGGCTCCCGAGCTCGCCGAGCCCGTGACCGAGGGAGCCCCCGGGCCGGGGGCCGACGTCGTCCCCCTCGGGGTCCCGGCGCAGGTGGACGACTACCAGGCCACCGTCGATGCGGTCCAGCTCGACGGCGACGCTGCCGTGGCCGCCGCCAACGAGTCCAACGAGGCACCGACCGGGCAGTACGTGACCGCCCAGCTGACCGTCACCTACACCGGGACCGATGAGGGCACGCTGGGCTGGGACCTGTCCGCCGTCTTCCACGGCAATGACGCCCGCCAGTACAGCGACGCGGACTGCATGGCCGTGCTCGCCGACGACGCGATGGACGCGCCGACCCTCAACCCGGGTGGCACGGACACCTTCCAGTTCTGCACGGACGTCCCGCCAGCGGCGATCCCCGGCGGGCAGCTCTCCGTCGAGCCGACGATGAGCATCGACGACGAGCGGGTCTACTACGCCGTCCAGTGACCCCCGCGGCCCCGTCTACGGCCCCACCCTGAGCCTGCGAAGGGTGGGGAGGACGGGTCCTGTTTCAGGCGACGGACTGCAGGCGCTCGCGGGCCAGCCGCTCGACCAGCTCGGGCAGCGCGGTGGCCGGCACCCCGCTGAGGTCCTGACGGCAGGTGCGCACCACGGTGCCGATGACCTGCGGGCGCAACCGCGTCTGGAACTCGTCGGCGAGTCGGGCCACGGCCTGCTCGACGGCGGGGTCTTCGGTCAGCGTCATGCGGGGGCGCCTCCGTGCGCGCGGGATCAGGTCCATCCGGACGTCAGCGGCGCCGGCCTCCCCACCCTGAACGGCGCGGGCGGCACGCACCAGGGACCAAGGTCATACGCGCAACGCAGGGTTGCGGATCGCGACCGGGCGGGACGAGGGTGAGCATGGGTCCGACGCGAGGAGGCTCGGGTGCCTTTCCAGGACCGCAGGGACGCGGGTCAGCAGCTGGGGCGCCGGATGGCGTCGCTCGCCGGTCGGGACGTCGTCGTGCTCGGGCTGCCGCGCGGCGGAGTGCCGGTGGCCGCCGAGGTCGCGCGCGCTCTGGGCGCCCCGCTGGACGTCGTCCTCGTCCGCAAGCTCGGCCTGCCACGGCGCCCGGAGCTGGCGATGGGCGCGGTCGGCGAGGACGGCGTGATCGTCCTGAACGAGGACGTGCTGCACGCCGGCCGGGTCGACGAGGCGACCCTCGACGACGTCGTACGGCGCGAGCGAGCCGAGCTCGAGCGGCGGGCCCGGCAGCTGCGCGGCGACCGGACACGGCTGTCCCTCGAGGGCCGGACGGCGGTGGTGGTGGACGACGGCATCGCGACCGGCGCCACCGCCCGGGCCGCCTGCGCGGTGGTCCGGGCGCACGGCGCGGCGCGCGTGGTGCTGGCCGTCCCGGTCGGCTCGCCGCGCGCGCTGGCCGAGATCGCCCCGACGGTGGACGAGGTGGTCTGCCTGGAGAGCCCGCAGCGCTTCGCCGCGGTCGGGCAGGCCTACGCCGACTTCCGGGCGACCGACGAGGAGGAGGTCCTCGCGCTGCTGCACCGTCCGGTCCCGGCGTCCCCGGCGGGGACCCCCGTCCCGCGGGACGACGACGTGGTCGCCGACGCCGGCCCCGGTGGACTGCCCGGGCACCTGACCGTCCCCGAGCACGCCGGGGGGCTGGTCGTCTTCGCCCACGGCAGCGGCAGCGGCCGGCACAGCCCCCGCAACCGCGCCGTCGCCGAGGTGCTGCACTGCGCGGGGATGGCCACGCTGCTGGTCGACCTGCTCACCCCGGCCGAGGAGGCCGCCCGCGGCCCGGTGTTCGACGTCGAGCTGCTGGCCGGGCGGCTGGCCGAGGTGGCCCGCTGGGCGACGGCCGAGCCGTCCTGCGCCGGCTTGCCCCTGGGGTACTTCGGCGCGAGCACCGGCGCGGCGGCGGCCCTGGTCGCGGCGGCGCGGGACGAGACCGTGCGGGCGGTGGTCAGCCGCGGCGGCCGCCCCGACCTGGCCGGCCCGGCGCTGGCCGAGGTGCGGGCGCCGACGCTGCTGGTCGTGGGCGGCCGCGACCA
This sequence comes from Geodermatophilus sp. URMC 61, assembly GCF_052931555.1. NCBI lineage: Bacteria > Bacillati > Actinomycetota > Actinomycetes > Geodermatophilales > Geodermatophilaceae > Geodermatophilus > Geodermatophilus sp. URMC 61. The sequence goes on along the minus strand of NZ_JBRFHZ010000002.1, from coordinate 5,516,567 downwards.
GCAGGTGCTCGAGCTCAACCGGGAGGCGCAGGCCCGGCTGCGGTGTCCCAACCGGCTGGCCGTCGTGCCCGGTGCCTCGCACCTGTTCGAGGAGCCCGGCACGCTGCGGTCGGCCGCGGAGCTCGCCCGCGACTGGTTCGCCACCCATCTCGTCGGCGCGGCTCCCGCCGAGCGACCCGTCGGGCAGCAGGCCGACCAGCCGGCGGCCCCGTCCTGAGCCTCCCCGCGAACTCGCGGGGTCCCGTCACGAGCCGGCGAGCGGCGGGGAGGTCCTCCTCAGGCGAGCGCGATCGACAGCACCGTCGCCGCGACGGTGAGCAGCATCGCGAGCACCACCACCGCGGCGACGAGCCGCCGGCGCCGTTGCGCGTCCGGGCCACCGGCCCCGCCCATCCCCATCACGGGCCGCACGCTACCGCCGGCGGTGGACGGGTCCGCAGGGGCGGCGGCCCAGCAGCAGGGTGTCCAGCGCGGTACCGGCCGGTGTCTGCCGGCGCACCTGCTCCAGCCGGTCGACGTCGAGCAGCTCGGCCACCGGCGCCAGCCGCCGGACGCTGTACAGGATCGCCGGATCCTGCGGGCCGCCGACCCCGCGCGCGACGTTGTCGGCGTCGTGGCCGAGGACGAGCAGCCGCCCGCCCGGCCGCAGCCAGCCGACCGAGCGGCGCAGGAGGGCGGTGGTCTCCGCCTCCGGCAGGTGCAGGTAGGCGACGAGCACGAGGTCGAGGGACCCGGGCGGTGCGTCCCAACTCAGCACGTCGGCGGTCACCCACGTGACGCGGTCGGCACCGGGCCGGCCGCGGCCCCGGGCCAGGCCGGTGGCGGAGAAGTCGACCGCCGTCACCCGCCAGCCGCGCCCGGCCAGCCACAGCGCGTGCCGCCCCTCCCCCGCCGCCAGGTCGACCGCCGCGCCGGGCGGCACGTCCCGCAGCAGCTCGGCCACCAGCGCGTTCGGCTCGGCCGACCACTGTTGCTGCGCGGCGTAGCGCGCGTCCCAGTCCGCTGCCTGCACGCGCGCAGTGTGTCAGTGCAGGACCATGCCTCCGGCGACGTTCAGCGCGTCGCCGGTCAGGTAGTCCGCATCGCTCGAGGCCAGGAACATCGCGGCGCGGGCGACGTCGTCGGGCTCGCCGAGCCGGCCGAGTGGTGAGAGCGCCGACCAGGTGGCGACCTCGGGACGGCTGTGTGCACCCGGGTCGCTGGGTTGCACCACGTAGCCCGGGCACAGGCAGTTGACGGTGATGCCGTGCGGGCCCAGCTCGTGCGCAGCAGCCCGGGTGAGCGCCATCACCGCCGCCTTGCAGGCCGCGTAGTGGGCCTGCCCACCTGCAGCGGTGCCCCCGGCGCTGGCCACGTTGATCACCTTGCCGGGGCAGTCGTCGCCGGGTGCCCGGAAGGCGATCATGGCGCAGGCCGCGGCCTGGATGGCGATGAGCATGGACTGAGCGGGCATGGCGAAGGGTTCGCCCAGCTCCGCCGGGTCCATCTCGAGCAGCGGTGCGAAGCGCTGCACACCGGCGTAGTTCACCAGGACGTCGATCCCGCCGAGCCCGGCGATCGCCTTCTCGATCGCCTCCCTCGTGTCGGTGACGTCGGACAGGTCGACCCGGTAGGCGCGCCCGCCGACCTCGTCGGCCAGCCGCGTCGCCTCCTCGACGCGCGGGTCCAGGACGGCCACGGTGGCGCCCTCGGCGACGAAGCCGCGGACGATCGCGGCGCCGATGTCCCGCGCGCCGCCGGTGACGACGACGCGGCGTCCGGAGAGCCGGCTCACGCGGGCACCGTCCCGGTGCGTGCGCGGCCGGGGTGCTGCGGGGGATGGAGCATGGATCGTCCTCGTCCGGGTTCGGGTCGCGGCGCGCCGTACCCACTCCGGGGCCGCACCCACACCCCCGGCCGGCAGCCGGATCTGTACCGTTTCGCTGACGCCGGGGTGGACCAGGCGAGTGAGCTGCCGGACGGCAGGCCGCCACGCCCCTGACGGAGCACCCAGCAGCGGATGTCCCGCTGGATGTCGTACCGCCCTGCGAGGCTCCCGGCATGACCTCCGCGCGCGACCTGGCGCTGCTCCGGCTGGTGGCGCAGCGGGTCGCCGGGCCGCCTCCGGCGACGGCGACCGAGGCGGTCCGGCTGCTGACCTGCGTGCAGGGGCAGGACCTGCCCGGCGCGCTGACCTCGGTGGCCCTGCGGACGGCGGCGCGCACGCGGGCCGGGGTGGAGGCGGCGCTGGACGCCGGGGAGGTGGTCCGCTCCTGGCCGATGCGCGGCACGCTGCACCTGCTGCCCGCCGAGGACCTGCCCTGGATGCTGGACCTCCTGGGCCCACGGGTGCTGGCCGGCGCCGCGCAGCGGCGGGCCCGGCTGGGGTTGACCGAGGCCGACACCGAGCGGGCCCGCGAGCTGGTCACCGCGGCGCTGACCGGCGGCCGGCGCTGCGGACGCAAGGAGCTGCTCGCCGCGGTGGCCGACGGCGGCGTCGCCGTCACCGGGCAGCGCGGCTACCACCTGCTCTGGTACCTGGCGCAGACCGGCACCCTCTGCCTGGGGCCGATGGCGGGCGGCGAGCAGGCCTTCGTGCTGCTCGACGAGTGGGTGACCGCGCCCCGGCGGCTGGACCGGGACGCCGGCCTGGCCGAGCTCGCGCTGCGCTACTTCCGGGGCCACGGCCCGGCGACGGTCGCCGACCTCGCGCGCTGGGCCGGGCTGCCGGTGACCGAGGTCCGCGCCGGGGTGGCCGCCGTCCGCGACCGGCTGGCCACCGTGGAGGTCGACGGCCGCGAGCACCTGCTGGCGCCGGAGACCGCCGACCTGCTGGCCGCGCACCGCGCCGAGGCCGCCGCGCTCTCCCTGCTGCCCGGCTTCGACGAGTTCGTCCTCGGCTACGCCGACCGCAGCTGCGCCGTCCCGCCCGAGTTCGCCGACCGCATCGTGCCTGGTGGCAACGGCGTCTTCCGGCCGACCGTCGTCCACCGCGGGCAGGTGGTCGGCACGTGGGCCTGGACGGGGCGCGGGGCGAAGCGGACGGTGACCGCCACCCCGTTCACCACGTTCCCCGACGAGGTCGCCGCGGCGATCCCCACGGTGGCGGCCGCCCTGCCGTGAGCCGCCGGTACTCACGGACGACCAGGACCATGATCAGGAGGTCCAGCGCGGCGGCGGCCCCGAGCGCCCACGACCCGGTCCGCGCGGCCCGGTACGCCTCGTAGCCGATGAAGCCCGTGAGGACGGCGATCGCCACCGGGTACGCGGGGCGCAGCTCGCGCAGCAGGGCCACGACCAGGCCGAGCTTCAGCAGGCCGTGCAGGGTGAGGTAGACGACGGCGAAGGTCCGGTCACCACCGCTCAGCGCGGCCTCCCCCGCCGTGAACCGCTCGGCCAGGGCGCCGCGCGGGCTGCCCAGCAGGTGGTGCGCGACCACCCGCCGGGTCAGCTCGCCGAGCTCCCGGGGGCCCACCAGCGCCAGGGCGGCGCCGGAGAGCAGCTCGACCGCGCCGTCCAGTCCCTTGAGGAGCAGGGCGGCGCGCAGCAGCCGGTCGGTGGTCGTGCCCGGCATGCTCCTCGGGGAGGACCTGCAGCGTCCAGGCCCGCGGAGCCGCGCCCGGGCAGCGGAGAGGATGGGGTCGTGTCCGCTGCTCCACGGTCGACCCCGCTGCTCGGCCCGCCGCTGCCCGCCCTGTCGGCGCTGTGGCGGACCGGCGGCCGGCGCGGGGTCACCGCGGCGGTGTGCACGACACTGCCACTGGCCTGCGGCGTCGCACTGGGCCGGGCCGACCTCGGCTCGGCGGCGGCGCTGGCGGCCTTCACCTCCGTCTACGGGCACGCGCTGCCGTACCGGCGCCGGGCCGTCGTCGTCGCGGGCGTCGGCGTCGCGCTGACGGTCGCGAGCACGCTCGGGGCGCTGGCCGGCGGGCACCCGGTCGTCCTCGCGCTGCTGTGCGGCACGCTGGCCGCCGCGGCCGCCGCGGCGACGGTGCACTGGCGGATCGGCCCGCCCGGACCGCTGGGCCTCGTGCTGGTCGCCGGTGGGTCGAGCGCGCTGGGCACCGGCCCGGCCGACCTCGGCGCGCACGCGCTGGCCGCCGCGGCCGGGGCGACGCTGGCCTGGGTGGGCTGCCTGCTGCCGTGGCTGTGGGACCCGACCGGCCCCGAGCGGCGGGCGCTGGACGCCGCCGACTCCGCGGTCACCGCCGCCGAGCGCGGCGGACCGGGAGCGCCGCTGCCCGGCGTGGTCGCGCACGCGGTGCGGGTGGCCGACGTCGCCGTCGGCACCGGCAGCCGACGGGGCGACGGCAGCCTGGGGAACCGCCTGGACGACGTCGAGCAGCGCTTCCTGCGGGCGCTGCCGGTGGTCGGACCCGACGTGGCCCTGCCTCCGGTCACCGGTGCTCCCGGGACCCGCTGGTGGCACGCCCCCGGGACGGCGACCGCGGTGCGGACCGGCACCGGGACCGCGGCCGCGGGCCTCTCCGCCGCGGCGCTGGGCCTGTCGAGCCCCTACTGGGCGGCGAGCACCGCGGTGAGCGTCCAGCTGGGCACCGACGCGCGGGCGACCCGGGCGCGGGCGCTGCAGCGGGCGGTCGGCACCGCGCTGGGCGTGCTGGTCGCCGGCGCGCTGGTGTGGGCCGACCTCCCGGTGGCGGTGGAGGTGCTGCTCGTCGCGGTGCTGCAGCTGGCCGTCGAGCTGCTCATCGCCCACCAGTACGTGCTGGCGGTCACCTGCATCACGCCGCTGGTGCTGCTGCTCGTGCACATCGGCGCACCGGGCCGCTCCGGCGCCGCCCTGGTGGTCGAGCGGCTCGCCGAGACCGGGGTCGGCGTCGTCCTCGCCCTCGTCGTGGGGCTCTCGCTGCTGCCCCGCGCGGCCAGCCGGCGGCTGCCCGGCGCCGTCCGCGCCACCACCGAGGCCGCCCGCGCCGCGGCCGCGGCGGCGCCGGGCGGCCCGGCCGACGACCGGCTGCGCGAGGCGCTGGTGCAGCAGGGCGAGGTGGCCGCCGCCGCCCGCGCCGAGCTGCTCCCCGGCCCGGCCGCGACGGCCTGGACGACCCGCGCCCGCACGGTCGCCGACCTCGGCTGGGGCCTGCTCGGCGCCCGGGCCCGGGGGGACGACGACCTGGCGGCGTCCCTCGGGCGGCGCCTGCCCGGCTGACCGCGGCTCAGCCCTGCAGCTGCTGCGCGAACCGCTCCAGGTCGTCGAGCACCAGCCCGGCGCCGAGCGGGCCGATCGCCAGGAACCAGCGGTCGTCGCTCACCTCGAGCGCCCGGCCCTGCTGGACCGCGGTCAGCCCCTGCCACAGCCCACCAGAGGTGATCTCCCCCGCGGCGGTCCGCCCCTCGTCGCCGTAGGAGGCGTGGAAGAGCACGTCACCATCGGCCTGGCCGATCTGCTCCGGGCTCACCTCGACGAAGGTCTCGGTGGTGCGCTGCACCTCGGGCCGGGCGAAGCCGACGTCGCCGAGGACGTCGCCGATGAACGAGCCCTCCCCGTAGAGCCGGACCGCCGAGCCGTCGAGGAACCGCACCACGCTCACCTCGGTGGCCGCCGGGTCGCCGTACAGGGCGCCCACCTCGGCGGCGCGCTCCTCGTAGTCGGCCAGCAGCTGCTCCGCCTCGTCCGACATGTCCAGCGCCTCCCCGGCCAGCCGCAGGTTGTCCTCCCAGGTCTCCCCGATCGCCTCGGCGAAGACGGTGGGCGCGATGCCGCTCAGCTGGTCGTAGATGGCCTCGTGCCGCACGGAGTTGGACAGGATGAGGTCGGGCTCCAGCGCGGCGATCTCCTCGAGGGCCGGCTCGGCGATCGTGCCGACGTTGGCGATCTCGGCCGGGTCGACGCCGGCCTCCTCGATGTAGGCCGGCAGCTCGTCGCTGACGCCGGTGCGCACGGCGCCGACCGGGGTGACGCCCAGCGCCAGCACCGCGTCCAGCTCACCGGTGTCGAGGACGACGACCCGCTCCGGGGTGCCGGTGATCTCCGTGGCGCCCGCCGCGTGCTCGACCGTGCGCACCTGCTCGGCCGCGGGGGACGGCGCCGTTACCGTCGTCCCCTCGTCCGCCGAGCCGCACCCGGCCAGCACCAGCCCCGACGCCATCGTGACCGCGCCCCACACCCTCGTGCGCACAGCCGCCCTCCTCCCGGCGCCGGTCCCTCCGACGCCGGGCTCAACTTAGGGCAGCCTTGCCTATGCTGGGTTCACCGGGTCGGCGCGCTCGACGACGAACACCGGGATCTCCCGCTCGGTCCGCTGCTGGTACTCCGCGTACGGCGGGTAGACGGCCACGGCCCGCTCCCACCACTGGCGCTTCTCCTCGCCGGCCACCTCGCGGGCCACGCCGTCCCACGGCTCGGGGCCGTCCTGCACGGTCACCTCGTCGGGGTGGGCGCGCAGGTTGGCCACCCACGCCGGGTCCTTCGGGGCACCGCCCTGCGAGCCGACCATCGCGTAGGCGCCCTCGTGCTCGACCCGCATCAGACCGTTCTTGCGGACCTTCCCGGTCTTCGCACCGCGGGTCCAGAAGACGGCGATCGGGATCCCGGTGTCGCGCAGCGTGTTGGCCTCCCGGCCTCCGGTCGCCTCGTAGCGCTCGACCTGCTCGCGCACCCACTCCTCGGGGCTGGGTTCGTACTCACCCTCCAACGGCATGCCCCGACCGTAGGTCGGCTACCGGCGCCCGGCCTGCGGAGCGGTGAAGTCGATGGTGTGCGGCACGAAAAAGCTCAGGTTGTCGGTGACCAGCCCGTCGCTCTCCCGGATGCCCAACCCGGCCGGCTCGCCGTCGACCACCCAGGCGCCGAGCACCGGGTGGTGCGGCCCGTCGACGCCGGCGAAGTCCGGCAGCGGCGCGAACTCCTGCACGATCCAGCCCTCGGTGCCGTACCGGCCGGGCAGCTCCACGGCCACCTGCCCGTCGCGGACGATCTGCACGTTGGCGCCCTCCCGGCCCCACAGCGGCTTGCGCACGTAGGTCCGCCAGGACGACGGCATCTCGTCGACGAAGTAGGCCGGCAGCAGCAGCGGGGACAGCGCCGGGTCGCTGCCGAACAGCTGCCAGAGCACCGGCAGCAGCGCCTTGGTGCTCCACAGCATCTTGTAGGCCGGCTCCACCCAGGTGGTGCCACCCGGACGGGCGGCATCGGCGAGGACAGCGGGGCCGAACTCGTCCTCGATCAGCCACTCCCAGGGGTAGAGCTTGAAGACCACGTCGAGGTGGCGGCCCTGTGGGTCGTAGAAGCGGCCGTCGCCGGAGTCCAGCGCGATGTCCTCGACCAGCAGCTCGATGGCCTGGTACCCGGCCTGGACGACGGTGTCCATGAGGTAGGCGACCGTCATCCGGTCCTCGCCGGAGCGCTCCTCCGACGTCCACGCCAGGTGCACCCGCGGGCGGACGCCGGTACGCCGCTCCCAGCGCAGCAGGTTGCGCTGCCAGGCGGCGACGAGCCTGTCGTGCAGCGCGTTCCACTGGTCGCGGCCCTGGCCGGTGAACAGGTGCCAGTTCCACTGGGTGACGGCGGACTCGACCAGGCCGGTCGGGGTGTCGGCGTTGAACTCCAGGAGCTTGGGCGGGCCCTGCCCGTCGTAGCGCAGGTCGAAGCGGCCGTAGACGCTGGGCGGCTCGGCCTCCCAGGTGCGCCGGATCTCCGGGCGCGCGATCGGCGGGATGCCCATCCGGTCGAACAGGTCGTGCTCGACGATGTGGTCGCCGGCGGCCACGCACATCTCGAACAGCTGGGCGACCCAGCCCTCGAGCCGCTCGACCTCCGCCATCGTGAAGTCGTAGAACGGCCCCTCGCGCCAGTAGCTGCGGACCTCGCCGCCGGGCAGCTCGGTGCGGTTGTAGACCAGTCCCTGGGCCTCGACCTCGGCCTCCCAGCCGGGGCGCACCACCCCCGCCTCGACGCGCCTCACGCCTCGCTCCCTCCCGCGTCCCGCGAGATCTGCACACTCGCGCTCTTCAGGCTGCTGATGACCGCCACTGTGCAGATCTCGCGGACGGTGGGAGCGCTCAGCTGCCCGCGCCGACGCCGGACCGGCTGCCGGAGTCGCTCCCGCCCACCCCCGAGCCGATACCGCCGGTGACCCGCGTGCCCGCGGACACCCGGCCGGTCGGGGGCAGGCCGGCACGCTGCCGGGCCGCGGTGTCGCGCGGGTCGACCCGGGTGCCGCCCCTGGGCAGCACGGTCCCGACCGGCAGCCCGGGACGGAAACCGCCCAGGTAGAGGAAGAACAGCCCCGCACCGGGGCCGCGGTAGTCGTCGTCGCAGTAGTCGTCGTCGACGATCTCGCCGTCCTCGTTCGTGCAGTAGGCGACCTGCTCCTGCTCCTCGTCCGTACCGCAGGCGGCGAGGAAGCCGGTGGCCGCGGTCGCCAGCACCGTCGTCGTCAGCGCGGCGCGGACGCGGTTGGAGACCGCCATGTGCTCTCCCGGTGTCTGAGGTGTGTCAGCCGACCCTAGATCGCCGCGGTCGGCCGGTGTCCTGCGCCGCACCCGGGTGCCGGATCCGGACCGGAGTCGTACGGTTCGGCCCTCAGGCCTATTCCTGCGCGGAGGCGCCGATGTCCGACCGCCAACCCCCCGAGATGGCCCAGGTCGCCAGTGAGACCGGTGCCAAGAAGATCCACCGCACCTGGGACCGCGTCCTGGTCAGTTCCTTCCTCGGCGGGGCCTACATCGCCTTCGGCGCGCTCGTGGCGATCACGGTCTCCTCCGGCCTGGACCCGGCCACGTGGGGCACGCTGCCCACGCTGTTCATGGGCGCGGCCTTCACCCTCGGCCTGATCCTCGTGCTCATCGCCGGCTCCGACCTGGCCACCGGCAACATGATGCTGGTCCCGCTGGGCGCGATGCACGGGCGGCTGAGCCTGGGCGACGTCGGGAAGAACCTCACGCTGGTGCTGGTGGGCAACCTGCTCGGCGCGCTGTTCGTGGCCTACTTCCTCGCCGTGCAGACGGGGGTCATCGGGACGCCGGGCGCTTCGGGCAGCGCGGCCCTCACCCACGACCGGCTGGTCTCGATCGCCGAGGCCAAGGCGCTGCACGAGTCCCCGTGGCAGGTCTTCCTGCGCGGCGTCGGCTGCAACTGGCTGGTCTGCCTGGGGGTGTGGATGTCCCTGGCGGCGTCCGCGGTCTCGGGCAAGGTGCTCGCGGTCTTCCTGCCGATCATGGCGTTCGTCGCCATGGGCTTCGACCACGTGGTGGCCAACATGTTCTTCCTGCCGGCGGCCATCTGGGCCGGTGTCCCCGGGATCGGCTGGGACGACGTGCTGCGCAACTGGCTGCTGGCGGGCGTGGGCAACCTGGTCGGCGCGGTGGTCTTCGTCGCGACGTCCTACTGGTACCTGTTCCTGCGCGACCAGCCGGCCGAGCAGCCCAGCCGGACGCCGGTCGGCGGGGAGGCCGCCGAGCGCGCATGACCCGGCGCCGCCGGGGGCACCGCCGCTGCGGATGGCACCGTCTCGGCGTGCCACACGACCGGGAGGGTGCCCAGCCATGAGGTACAGCGAGGGAGCGGACCTCGACCCGTCGGGCGTGCAGGACCGCCGGGGCGGCGGCCTCAGCGGCGGGCGCGGGCTCGCGGTCGGCGGTGGTGGACTGGGCCTGGTCGGCGTCCTCGTGCTCGTGCTGTTCCAGGTCCTCGGCGGGGGTGCGGGCGGCGGGACCGGCGCGGCGCCGAGCCAGCTCGGTGGCCAGCTCGGTGGCCTCGGTGAGGGACAGACCGCCGACAACACCCAGCTCGAGCAGCAGTGCCAGACGGGCGCGGACGCCAACGAGTCGGTCGACTGCGCCGTCGTGGCCGACATCGAGTCGATCCAGGACTACTGGTCCGGCGTGCTCGGCCCGGACTACCGGCCGACCGACACGGTCTTCTTCAACGGCTCGGTGCAGACCGACTGCGGCGGGGCGACCAGCGGCTCGGGACCCTTCTACTGCCCGGGCGACCAGCTGGTCTACATCGACCTGTCCTTCTTCGACACGCTGCAGCAGCAGTTCGGCGCGGAGGGCGGGCTGTTCGTCAACGCCTACGTGATCGCCCACGAGTACGGCCACCACGTGCAGAACCTGCTCGGGATCAACCAGCAGGTCACGCCGGGCGAGACCGGCCCGGCCAGCGGCACGGTGCGCCTGGAGCTGCAGGCCGATTGCTTCGCCGGCACGTGGGCCGACCACGCCGAGACCGTCCCGGACGAGTCCGGCCAGCCGCTGATCGCCGAGATCACCCAGGACGACGTGGACCGGGCCCTGGACGCCGCCGCCCGCATCGGCGACGACTTCATCCAGCAGAACCTGGGCGGCGGCACCGTCGACCAGGACGCCTTCACCCACGGCTCCTCCGAGCAGCGGCAGCGCTGGTTCACCACCGGCTACGAGACCGGCGACCCGGCGCAGTGCGACACGTTCGCCACCGACGACCTGGGCTGAGGGGAGGCCGCCGCCCGGCCACGGTGATCAGCTCAGTTGATCGTCGCGGCTCCTGGCTCGCGACTGGCGGTGAGCCAGGACCCCCGACGATCAGCTCACCTGATCGTCGGGGACGACGGCTCAGGCGACCTGGCCGACCGTCTGCTCGTCGGCCTCGACCGCGGCGTTCCACTCCGCCTTCTCGGCCCGCCAGCCCTCGTCGGTGCGGCCCAGGCGCCAGTAGCCCGACGCCGAGAGCCGCTCACGGGGCACCGCGCGCTCCACCCGCAGGTAGCGGCGCAGCTCCCGCACGAACCCCGCCTCGCCGTGCACGAAGGCGTGCACCGAGCCGGCGGGCAGCGCGGCCCCGCGGACGGCGGTGGCGAGCGCCTCGCCCGGCAGTCCGGCGCGGTGCACCCAGGTCAGCTCCGCACCGGCCGGCAGCGGCAGGGGCTGCTCCTCGGCGGCGTCGGCGACCTCGACGAACACCCGGGCCGGGGCGCCCGCGGGCAGCCGCTCGAGCGAGGCGGCGATCGCCGGCAGCGCGGTCTCGTCGCCGGCCAGCAGGTGCCAGTCGACCTCGCCGCTGGGCGCGTAGGCGCCGCCGGGGCCGAGCAGCTGCACCGGGTCGCCCGGCCGGGCGGCGGCGGCCCACGGGCCGGCCAGCCCCTCGTCGCCGTGGACGACGACGTCGAGGACGAGCTCGCCGGTGGCCGGGTCCCAGGCCCGCACGGTGTAGGTGCGCAGGCACGGCCACAGCTCGCGCGGGTGGTCCCGCTGCACGGCGTCCATGTCGAACGGCGCGGCGTAGGGCGCGCCGGCCGGCGGGAGCACCAGCTTCACGTAGGCGTCGGTGTACTCGGGCGCGAACCCGGCGAGGCCCTCCCCACCGAGCACCACGCGGACCAGGTGCGGGGTCGGGCGCGAGGTCCGGAGCACGGTGGCCAGCCGGGGCGTGCGTGGGCGGCGCGGGGCCTTGTCGGCCATGGGGCTCCCTCAGGTCGAACGTGGATAGGCAAGGCTCACCTTAGTCTCCGTTCCGGGGACGGAGAGCCGCGTCCGGGGAGGGGGCCGCGTCCGGGGTGCCCAGGCCGGTCCGTCACCCGCACGTCCCGCGCACGGATGGTGACGGTAGTCGACAGGGCATGTGTGGGTGATCGTTTGAGGGGTATCGCCTCGGCTGACCACGACGTTTGCCGAGGAGGAACGATGACTCACTCGATCGATGCCCCGTTCCCGCCGCCGCCCTCCCCCGGCACGGGTGCAACCAGTGCCACTGCGGGCACGGGTGCCACGAGCGGGACCACGACCACGAGCACGACGTCCACGGGCACCACGTCCACCACTGACGTGGCCAAGGACGAGGCTCGCAACGTGGGCCAGACCGCCGCCCAGGCCGGCAGCCAGGTCGCCTCGACCGCCGCCGACCAGGCCAGGGAGGTCGCCCACGAGACCCAGCGGCAGGCGCAGGACCTGCTGCACCAGGGCCGCCAGCAGCTGCGCCAGCAGACCGTGGCCCAGCAGCAGAAGGCCGCCTCCGGCCTGTCCTCGCTGGCCCAGGAGCTGCGCGGCCTGGCCGACGGCAGCAGCCAGGGCGCCCCCGGCCCGGCGCGCGACCTGCTCCAGCAGGCCTCGGGCTACGTCGAGCAGTTCGCCGACCGGCTGCAGAACCGCGAGCCCGGCGACCTGCTCGAGGACGTCCGCGCCTTCGCCCGCCGCAAGCCCGGCACCTTCCTGCTCGGCGCCGCGCTCGCCGGCGTCCTCGCCGGCCGGCTCACCAGCGGCGTGAAGGCCGCGCACAGCGACAGCTCGTCGACCACAGGCGGGCAGCAGTACCGCACCGGCTACGCGCAGACCAACTACGTCGACCCGGCGCCGGCCTACTCCGGCTACGGCGAGACGACCACGTACGAGACGACCACCGGCTACAGCGGTGCGCCGGCCACCGGCACGCCGGTCCCGCCGCCGCCGTACGGCACGGTGCCGCCCGAGGGTGCCGCCGTCCCGCCGACCACGCCGGCCGGCTGGGACGACCCGACCCGCCGTCCCGGTCAGGGGGTCTGACCATGAGCTCTCCCTACTCCGGCGCGACGCCGGTGGGTGCGTCCCAGGGCCAGGACCCGTACGGCCAGGGCGGCCAGGGCAACTACGCCGTCTCCCCCGAGGACGCCTACGGCGCCCACAGCGGCGCCGTGGGCACGCCGACGACGGCCCAGGGCCGGCCCGACGTCGAGGGCACCTCGGTCGGGCAGCTGTTCGGCGAGCTGGCCAAGGACCTGTCCACGCTGATGCGGCAGGAGGTGGCCCTCGCCAAGGCCGAGGTCCAGGCCGAGGCCAAGAAGGCGGGCAAGGGCGCGGGGATGATGGCCGCCGCCGGGGTCGCCGGGTTCCTGACGGTGCTCTTCCTCTCCAACGCCCTGTGGTGGGCGCTGGAGAACGTGATGGACGCCGGCCTGGCCGCGCTCATCGTCGCCGTCCTCTGGGGCGTCATCGGCGCGATCGCCTTCTCCATGGGCAAGAAGAAGCTGCAGCAGGTGAACCCCAAGCCCGAGCGCACCGCGGAGACGCTGTCCGAGGTCCCCAGCGCTCTGAAGCCCAACTGACCCGCGGCCCCAGGCCCTCTCAGACATCGGAGTACGGAACATGACCACGAGCAACGACCCCGAAGCCATCCGGCGGCAGATCGAGCAGACCCAGCGCGAGCTGAGCTATGACGTCGACGCCCTCAACGAGAAGGTGAACCCCTCCCGCGTCATGGACCGCCGGGTCAGCGCGGCCAAGGGCCGGATCAGCCGCGTCCGGGAGCGGGTCATGGGCAGCGCCCACGACACCCGGGCGGCGGCCCAGTACCGCACGCAGAGCGCCGCGGGCACGGTGCAGGACAAGACGCAGGGCGCCGCCGAGACCGTGCAGGGTGCCGCGCAGCAGGCCGCGCACGCGGTGCAGCAGGCCCCGGACACCATCGTCCGCCAGGCCCAGGGCAACCCGCTGGCCGCGGGCCTCATCGCCTTCGGTGTCGGCTGGCTGGTCTCCAGCCTGCTGCCGGCCTCGGAGAAGGAGCGCCAGCTGGCCCAGCAGGCCGAGTCCACGGTGCGCGAGCACAAGGACACGCTGCTGCAGCCGGCGAGGGAGGCCGCGCAGGAGATCCGCGAGGAGCTCCAGCCCGCCGCCCAGCAGGCGGTCCAGGAGGTCAAGTCCACCGCGCAGGACGCCGCGCAGACCGTCAAGCAGGAGGGCCAGTCCGCCGCGCAGGACGTCCAGGGCCAGGCCCAGCAGTCCCGCCAGACGGTGCAGAGCCAGACGCGCAGCTGAAGAAGGACCTCCTCGTAGGGAGGCCGCGACACCCTCCAGCGCGCCCCGCCGGGTCCCCCGGCGGGGCGCGCTGCCGTTCGCGGCCGGTCCCCTGTTGGGGTGAGGTCGCGGCGGGTGCGCTGCAGTCCGCCCTCGGGGGCGCCGACGTCGACCGGGACGACACCGCCCGAGCGAGGAGCCCCCCGTGCCCACCGCAGCGCCGCGCGTCCTGGTCGCGCGGGTGCCCGAGCCGACCTCCGGGGTGACCGGGTGACCGTCCTCGGGCCCTCGCCGGTCGAGGAGCTGACCCGGCTGCGCGCGGAGAACGCCGCGCTGCGGGCGCAGATGCAGCACCGCGACGACGAACTCGACACCGCCACCCGGATGCTGCAGGCCCGGGCGCGGACGATGACCAGCGTCATCGACGCGATCACCGAGCAGTCGATCATCGGCACCGACGTGGACGGCGTGATCCGGGTGTGGAACCCCGGCGCCGAGCGGATGCTGGGCCTCCCCCGCGCCGACGTCGTCCGCCGCCGGTCGATCACCGAGTTCCACCTGCCCGAGGAGCTCGAGGACGCCGGCGGCGGCCTGGCCGCCCTGGTGCGCACCGCACATGAGGAGGGCAGGGACGTGCGGGACTGGACCTACGTCGCCGCGGACGGCACCGAGCGCACCGTCTCGGTGGCGGTCACCCCGCGCACCGACGACCGCGGCGTGCACGCCGGGTGGAACTTCGTCGGCACGGACATGACCGAGGCCCGGGCGACCGAGCGCATGAAGGACCAGTTCGTGGGCCTGGTCAGCCACGAGCTGCGCACGCCACTGACCTCCATCCTCGGCTACCTGGAGCTGCTCCTCGACGACCCCGAGCTGGGCGAGGAGTCGCGGGCGTACCTGGGCACGGTCGAGCGCAACGCCCAGCGGCTGCTCCGGCTGGTCGGCGACCTGCTGTTCACCGCGCAGGTGGACGCCGGCCGGTTCAGCCTGCAACCCGAGGACGTCGACCTGGCGGGCGTCGTGCGGGCGGCGGAGGAGACCGTGCGGGTCACCGCCGCAGCGGCCGGTGTCGAGGTCGTCGTCGACGTGCCCGACGGCGGCCTGGTGGTGCGCGGCGACGCCGTCCGGCTGGGACAGGCCTGCGACAACCTGGTCTCCAACGCGGTCAAGTTCACCCCGGCCGGCGGCCGGGTCACCCTCACGCTGCGGCCGGCCTGGCGGACGGCCGACGGCGCGGTCGTCGACGCCCCGCACGACGACGCGGTGCCCGTCGCCCGGCTGGCGGTCGGCGACACCGGCAACGGGATCCCCGCCGGCGAGCAGGGCCGGCTCTTCGCCCGCTTCTTCCGGGCCTCGACCGCCCGGCGGCACGCGGTGCCCGGTGTCGGGCTGGGCCTGGCCATCACCCGGGCCATCGCCGCCGCGCACGACGGCACCCTGGAGCTCAGCAGCGTCGAGGGGCAGGGCACCACCTCCACCCTCGTCCTCCCCCGCTGAGGGCCGCCGTTCCTTGCGGATCCCTTGCGGTCGGCGAGCGAGGACCCTGCGGTCGGGCGGTCAGGCTCGGACCCGTCGGCCGGGTCACCCTGTCCCCGCCCATGCAGGGAAGACGAGGAGGCCGAGTCGTGAGCGCCGTCCCGACCGCCCTCGTCGTGGGTGCCGACGCAGCCGGCCGCGCACCGCTCGCCGCACTGCTGCAGCTGACCGGGTGGGACGTGCGCGAGGCCGCCGGCACCCGCGAGGCGCTCGGACTGGCCCGCCGCCTGGAGCCGGACCTGGTCGTCGTCGACCTGGACGGCCCGGCCGGCGAGGCGCCGGCCCTGCTGCGCCGGCTGCGGCTGGTCGGCTGCCGGGCCCGCCTGCTCGCCGTGACCGCCGCGGCCGGTGCTGCGGACCGGGCCGCCGCCCTCGAGGCCGGTGCCCTGGCCTGCCTGCCCCGGCCGGTGGACGCGCGCCTGCTGACCGGCCGGCTCGCCCGCCGGGCGCCCGGACCCCAGGCCCCCGCTGCCGGGGACACCTCCGGCGCGGACGTCGACGCGGACCTCATGGACCGGCTGCAGCAGGTGTACGCCGCCGCACTGCCCGGTCGGCTGACCGCCATCGCCGACAGCGCCCGGAGCGGGGACGCCGCGGCACTCGCCAGCGCCTCGGCCACGCTCGCCGGCACCAGCGCCCAGCTGGGCCATCCGGAGGTCGCCGCGGTCTGCCGGGCCATCGCGCGGGACGCCCGCCGCGGGGTCCTGGCCCACGAGCTCGTCGTCGAGCTGCACAGCGTCGCGCGCGGCTGACCGCACGCCGGGGTCCTCCCTCAGGCGACGAGCCGGTAGCCGACGCCGCGCACGGTGCGGATCGCCGGCGAGGACAGGCCGGCGGCCTGCAGCTTGCGGCGCAGGTTGGACATGTGCGCCTCGACCAGGCGGACGCTGCCCTCCCAGTCGGTCTGCCAGACCTCGCGCAGCAGCGTCTCGCGCTGCAGCACCCGGCCCGGGCGCGAGGCCAGCGCAGCGAGCAGGTCGAACTCGGTGCGGGTGAGGTCGACGACGACGCCGTCCACCCGGACCTCGCGGCTGTCCTCGTCGACCTCCAGCTCGGCGACCCGGAGCACCGACTCCTCGACCGGCGCGGGGCGCGGGGCGGGGACGCGCGGGCGGCGGAGCATCGCCTGCACCCGGGCGACCAGCTCACGCGGCGAGAACGGCTTGGCCATGTACCCGTCGGCGCCGACCGCCAGCCCGATGAGCAGGTCGACCTCTTCGGCGCGGGCGGTGAGCATCAGGACGTAGCACTCGCTCTCGGCGCGGATCTGCCGGCAGACCTCGGTGCCCTCGGCGTCCGGGAGGCCCAGGTCGAGGACGACGACGTCGGGCGCCGCACGGCGGACCTCGGCCAGCGCCTCGGCACCGGACGCGACCGCGCGGACGTCCATCCCCGCCCGGCGCAGGACCGTGCAGACCAGCTCCCTGATCTCCTCGGTGTCCTCGACGACGAGCACGGAGTGCTCGGACACGACGTCTCCTCCTGTTGCCTGGGCGACCGACACCGGGCCGTGGGGGCCGGTGTCACCTGAGCGGGTGATCGGCGGGGGCCCGGGCCGCCTTGAGCGCGGTGGCCCGGCCTCACCCGGAGGGAGGAAGGTGTGGCCGCGGCAGCACGGCGCAGCTCGACGGCTGCCGACCCGATGCCCGCGGCCGCTGTGCGGCGGTGCACCGCGGCGAGGCCGAGACCGCGGGCCCCGGCCAGCCGGGTGACGGTCGCGACGACGTCGTCCTCCGTGCCCGGCGTCATCACCGAGAAGGCGACGACGACCCGACCGGCGGGTGCCAGGACCCGCTCGACGACGTCCCACGTGGACGCCTGCGCGGGGTCGGTGAGCGCCCGCACGTCGAAGCAGACGACGACGTCGAAGGGGACCGACCCCAGGTCGGCCTCGGACAGCGCGGTCGCCTGGAGCCGCACCCGGCCCGCCTGGACCGCCGCGCGGTTCCGGCGACCGGCCGCGGCGACCATCGTCGGGGAGCGGTCCACGCCGAGCACCTCTCCCGCCCGCTCGGCCAGCAGGGCCACGAGGACGCCGTGGCCGCAGCCCACCTCGAGCACCCGCTCCCCCGGCCGGACCGCGGCCACCCCGGCGGCCCAGGTCTGTCGAGCCGATGCCGCCACGGCGCCCACCGTAGGACCCTCACCCGGACGGGGCGGACCGTGCGGCGCGGGCTCAACCGGCGGCGCCGAGGGGTCGAAGGGACCGGCACCTCACTCCCGAGGGAGCCGCCGGGGCCCGATGCCCCGCCCAGCCGGAGGACCGCGATGATCGGCCTCACCCGCCGCACCGGCGAGCACTGCCGCCTGGACCCCGACCACATCGAACGGGTCGAAGCCGGGTCGGACACCGTCGTGATCACGACCGATGGCGGTCGCCACTGCATCCGCGAGACGATCGACCAGGTCATCGCGCGCATCGTGGAGTACCGCGCCAGCGACATCGCCGCCTGCTACGTACTCGACCGCGGTGAGGACGCCGACCCGCTGGGGCTCGGCGTCTCCGGCCTCCCGCCGCAGGCGCACGCCCCCGGCCCGGTGGTGCCGATCCGGCTGACCTGACCGCGCCCACCCCCTCGGAAGGGGGGGTCGCGCCGGCTCGCGTGGACCACCGGCCGCCCACGGCCGAACTCCAGGCCGGAACACCGACCCGAGGAGACGACCTCGTTGAGAATCACCGCCCGAGGGGTGCCCGCCACGGACGCGCAGGTCCACAGCGAGGTCGCCCGGCTGCTCGACCGACGGGCGGCGATGAAGCACCCACCGCTCAGCCTCACCGTGTCCGACTCGGTGGCACTGGGCATCGCGCGGCTGTTCCGCAGCCCGTCGCTGTCCGGCGAGGTGCTGGACCGCTTCGCCGCCGGCGGGAGCGTCGACAGCCACGAGCTGGTCCAGGCCGCTCGCTTCGAGCAGGGTTACGCCTCTCCCGAGGGCTACGCCGCGCTGCGCTGCCTGGTGCTGTGGGTGCACCACCAGGAGCACCGTCGCGAGCAGCGCCGGTCGCAGGCCGGCTGACCCGCGCCCCCCGAGCTCCTCCTCGTCGGACGCCGGCCGGCGGGTTCCCGCCCGTCGGCGAGTCAGGCGCCAGGCGGACACGTCGTGCCAGACCCCACCGGGGTGCTCGGGGGCGACGACCCCGGCGCCGGTACTGACCCGGCCACCACACGGGCTGCCCCGCCGCGTCCGCCAGGGCGAGAGCCCGCTCCCTGGACGGCGCCCAGTGGCCCACCGAGGTGGGGAGCCCGAGTCGGCGGGGTGGGTGTCGAGGGGCCGGCACCCCGCACCGCCGGTCGACTCAGGCCACGCCTCCGACCCGGGCGGCAGCAGCCGCAGGTCAGCTCCCTCCGCGACCGAATCGCTTCAGGCTGTCGAGGGCGATGGCGATGATGATGACGAGGCCCTTGATGATCAGCTGGTAGAAGAACTGCACGTTCATGAGGACCAGGCCGTTGGACAGCACGCCGATGATGACGGCGCCGACCAGCGTGCCGAGGATCCGCCCGCGGCCGCCGGCCAGGGACGTCCCGCCGAGGACGACGGCGGCGATGGCGTCCAGCTCGTACCCGGTGCCCGCGGTGGGCTGCGCGGAGAGCACCCGGGCGGAGAAGATGACCCCGGCCACGCCGGCGGTTGCGCCGCCCAGCATGTAGACCGTCAGCAGGACGCGCTTGACGTTGATGCCGGCCAGTCGGGCGGCCTCCATGTTCCCGCCCACGGCGTACACGTGGCGGCCGAACCTGGTGCGCTCCAGCAGGAACCAGGTGACCGCGTAGACCACGACCATGATGGCGACCGGCTGCGGGATGCCTGCGATGCTGCCGTTGCCCAGTCCCCGGTAGCCCAGCTCGCTGGCCACCAGAGGTTGGCCGTTGAGCATGGAGTACGCCAGTCCCCGAAGGGCCGTCAGCGAACCGAGGGTCACGATGAACGCGGGAAGGGCGAGCCACGCCACCAGGGCCCCGTTCACCATGCCGGCCAGGGCGCCGATCGCCACCCCACCGAGCACGGCCAGCGGTGTCGGGGTGCCGCTGCTCCACAGCAGCACCGCACCGACCCCGGAGACCGCGACGATGGAGCCGACGGAGAGGTCGATCCCGCCCGTCAGGATGATCATCGTCAACCCGGCGGCGAGGATCGCATTGATGGACACCGCGCGAGCGACGTTGAGCGCGTTGTCCACGGTCAGGAAGTTCGGCGCCAGGAGGGCCATGAGCAGGATGAGCAGGAGGAGCACGAGGCCGATGCCGACGCGATCCCACCAGTAGCCGAACGCGGCTCCCTTGCCGGGAGGCTTCGTGCCGACAGCGACGTCCGCAGCAGCAGCGGCGCTCATGCTGTCGGCCCCGCTGCGTCGACCGATGGGGCGTCCTCTGCGTAGACACCCGTCGCGTGTTCCATGACGGACTCCTCGGTGGCGTTCTCCGCGTCGAGCTCGGCCACCAGATGGCCGCGCCGCATGACCAGGAGGCGGTCGCTGATGCCCAGGGCCTCGGGGAGGTCCGAGGAGATGACCAGCACTGCCGCGCCGGTTCCGGCGATGTCGTTGATGATCCGGTAGATCTCGCTCTTGGCGCCGATGTCGACGCCGCGTGTGGGCTCGTCCAGGATCAGGACCTTGGGCTTCTGCAGCAGCAGCCGGCCGAGCACCAGTTTCTGCTGGTTCCCGCCCGACAGGGCCCGCGACTCCAGGTCCAGGGCGTTCGCGCGGACCTTCAACTGCTCCATGACACCGCGGACGGCCTTGAGCAGGGCGCCACCCCGGATCACGCCGGCGCTGCTGAACCCGCCCAGCGTGGACATGCTGATGTTGTCCTTGACCGTCAGGTCCAGGAACAGCGCCTGGTCCTTGCGGCTCTCGGGCAGCAGGCCCACCCCGGCCCGCAGCCCGTCGATCGGGTTGGCCACCTGCAGCGCCTCGCCGTCGAGCGTGACCGTGCCGCCGGTCCTGCGGTCGGCGCCGTAGATCAGCCGGGCCACCTCGGTGCGGCCGGCCCCGATCAGGCCGACCATCCCGACGACCTCACCGGCTCGCACGTCGAAGGAGACGGGCCCTATCCCACCGGGTCCCGTCAGGTCGCGCACAGACAGCCGCACGTCGCCGGCCCGACGGTGGGTGTGCACGTACAGGTCGTTGATCTCTCGACCGACCATCATCCGGACGATGTCACTGGGGGTCACCTTCTCCGGCCCCTCGGCCCGCATGTCCCGGGTCCCGATGAGGTGCCCGTCGCGGAAGACGGTGACGCGGTCGGCGAGCTCCCACACCTCCTCCATCCGATGGCTGATGTAGATCAGGCCCATCCCGCGGGTGCGCATGGAGCGGATGAGTGCGAACAACTGGTCGGACTCCGTGCGGGACAGCGCCGCCGTCGGTTCGTCCAGAACGAGGACCTTGGCATCCTCGGCGACCGCCCGCGCGATCTCGACCATCTGCTGCATCCCGACGCTGAGCCGACCGATCGGACGCCTCGGGTCGATGTCGGCGCCGACTCGGGCCAGCTTCTCCCGCGCTTGCTGGTTCATCGCTGCACGGTCGAGCACCCCGAACTTCAGCGGCTCGTTCCCGATGGCCAGGTTCTCGGCCACGGTCATCTCGGGGATGGTGTTGAGTTCCTGGTGGATGATCGCCACACCTGCGGCGATGGCATCGTGGGGCGACGCCATGGTGACCGGAGTCCCGTTGATCATGATCCGGCCTGCGTCCGGGTGGTAGATCCCCGAGATGATCTTCATCAACGTCGACTTGCCGGCGCCGTTCTCGCCCATGAGGGCGTGGACCTCGCCCGGTCGCACGTCGAAGCTGACGTCGGACAGGGCGAGGGTCGCACCGAACCGCTTGCTGATGCCGTGGACCTCGAGCAGCGGGACCGTCGTGCCCGTCTCGCTCACCGGTACCTCCTCCTGCCGGTCGGTACGGCGCTCTCACCAGCCCTGGTAGGACCCCACGGTGTCGCGGGTGACCAACTCCGGTGCCAGCAGCGTGATCCGCTCGGCCGGCGGGTTGCCGGCCACGATCCCGCGCCCGACCTCCAGCGCCTTCAACACCATGCCGCCCGGGTCCTGCGCCGGGGTGGCGTAGAAGTTGGAGTTCGGGTCCTGCAGCGCCTTGACCGCCTCCGGAGAACCGTCGACACCGGTGATCACGATCCCGCTGCGGCCCGCCTGCCGCACCGCGAGATCGGCACCGAGCGCCTCGGGGTCGTTGATCGCGAAGATGCCCTGCACGTCCTGGTTGGCCGTCAGCATGTCGGTTGCCAGCTGCAGGCCGCTGTCGCGGTCGTTCTTGCCGGCCTGCCGACCCACGACCTGGACCCCGGGGTTGGCGGCGAGGACCTCCTCGCAGCCCTTCACGCGGTCCTGGGGGGCCGAGGTGGGCGTGCCCTCGATGATGAGGATGTTGCCGCTGCCGCCGATCCGGTCGACGAGGGCCTGGCAGGACTGTCGTCCGGCCTCCACGTTGTCGGTGGTCACGGCAGCGTCCGCGCCCTGGGCGTCCACGTCCACAGCGACGACGGGGATGCCGGCCGCTTGAGCACGCGCGACGGCCGAGGCGATGCCGGCGCTGTCCACCGCGTTCAGCAGGATCAGGTCGGCACCCTGCTGGATGAGGGCGTCGACCTGGTCGTTCTGCTGGCCGAGATCCTGGCGCCCGTCCTGCACGTTGACCTGGAAGCCGTCCTGCTCTGCAGCCTGCTGCATGCTGTCCTGCATCACGGCGAAGAAGGGGTTCGAGATGTCCTGGAGCATCAGCCCCACCACCTCGACCTCGCCCCCGCCGCCGCCCCCGCCGGCCGCTGGGGCGTCTCCGGTCGTGCAGCTGGTCAGTGCCAGAGCGCCCGTCATGATGAGAGCTGCGGGCATCACCCGCGGCCGCGAGGTGGACAGCATCGTCTTCCTCCGTTGCCAACGTCGCCTCGGTCGCGAACTCGGGCGTCGGCGTCCGAGCCCCATCCGGCGATCAGGGTAGGACCGGCAGGCAGCTGATGACACCGGAACCGCGGACGTCCTGCGCTGGGGGAAGCCGGGCGGGGCGACCAAGGCGCCAGCGAGAGCCTCCTGACGCTGCCGCCAGCGGACGTCCGAGGAAGCCGCGGACCCGGTGCGGACGGCGCACCGAGGCTGACGTGGCCCCGACGGCTACCACGGCGGCACCGGGACGACCCGAGGCGTCCACCCCGCGAGAGGACGCCCCGGTCATCGGGGTGGAGTCGAGGGGACTCGAACCTGGACCTCACACCGCCAGGCGTCTCACTCCCGCCGAGGTACCGGTTCCCGAGCAAGGCGCCGCCGAGATGAGTCACGCCGTCGCAGCCGGGGGCCCGGACCTCACCTCCCGTGGGACGTCTCCCGGGGCCAGGCCTGTCAGCTGCAGTCGGACACCGGATCGGGTTCCGTGCTCCGCGCGGCGTACCGGAGGCCGACCGGGCGCTCGCCGGCCAGCTGCAGCGCGTCGACCGCACCGACGTCGTCCAGCCCGTCCCGGCCGGTGAGCTCGAAGAGCTCGACCTGCTCCTCGATCCACCGCTGGTGGCTGTTCCACGCGGTCAGCGGCGTCGTGCCGAGCACCGCACCGATCCGCTCCCACGAGGCCCCGGCACGCAGTGCGGCGCGGATGCCGCCGTGCTGCGCGTCATAGGCCTGGCGGGCGACGACGACGCCGAGGCCGAGCAGCTCCAAGGACTCCTCGAGGTCCAGCGGTTCGACCTGCCCGCGCAGGTGCTCGGTCCAGGAGTGCGAGGGTCGGACGACCGGGCGCCGGACCGCCGCCGCACTGTCTCGCCGGCTCAGGAAGTCCAGCCGGGTCACCGCCGTGACGATCGGGATCACGCCCTCGAGGAATCCGCGCCTGCCTGTCATGGCGACCGAGAATCCGCGACCGGACCGCCAGCCCCCGTCACGACCCTGCGTGTCGCCGACCCGGGTTCGGGACACGCGGCCGGGCATCACCCTCCCCACCGGCGAGAGCACCCAACGAGACGGGATCGGCACCCGGAGCACGGCGGCCGGTGTTCCCACGGAGCGGTCGGCGGCGGAAGAGCCGGACTGCACGCCGGGCTCGTCGAAGGGTGCTCGGCTGTCCATCCTCCGGGTCCGTCGCTCGACCTGCGGTCGAGCCGTCGAGGCCCGACGGCGCGCGCGTGGTCGTGGCGTTGCCCGGTTCCAGTCCGACGAGGGGTCACGCCTCCCACTGCCGACTGCCCGCCGACGATCAGCAGGCCGGCCCAGCCAGTCGCACGGTCAGACGACCGCCGGACTGGATCACAGCTTGTACAGCGGCGGATTGGGCAGAACCGTGCGTCCGAAGGTGGAGGCACTGACCCCCGCGAGGCATGCGTACCAGGCGACGGCAGCGGTCACGAGGCCCAGATAGCCGCCCAGCGTGACCAGGGCCTCGTTCTGCGCCACGTCGCCGATGCCCAGCAGGAAGAACGTCGCCGCGAGGAGCGTGAAGAGCAGGGCCAGCACCGCGGTGGTACGCAAGGAGGCGACCCACATGATCACCGTGAAGATGCCCCAGCCGATGAGGTACCAGCCGACCACGGTCGCCCGGTCACCGGCATCCGGGATGTCGGCCGCGTAGAACGTGACGAACGCCCAGAACGACAGCCAGAAGGCGCCGTAGGAGGTGAACGCGGTCGCGCCGAAGACATTGCCCTTCCGGAACTCCCACATGCCGGCGAGCACCTGGATCGCGCCCCCGTAGGCCAGTGCGACGCCGAAGACGATCGGCTCGCCGGCCGCCGGCAACAGACCTGCGTTGAACAGGCTCAACAGGAACGTCGTCAGCGCGAAGCAGCCCAGACCGAGCGGCGCCGGGTCGGCGATCATCCGCACGTTCTCCGAGGCGAGCTCCCTCGCCATGGCCACCCGGCCGGCGGTCGGGTCGCTCAGGTCGGCGAGGAACTCGCTGCCCCCTGGTGCGGTTCTCGTACCGGTGCCCGGTGTTGCGTTGACTGCCACTGCAAGACCCCCTCCTGATCGACGCGGGGAGCGGCACTACCGGCAGGTGCGCCGTGAGCGGTCCCGCACAGCGGGACGAGAGGCCCGTGGTCTGCGGATCCATGACCTCCGTGGCCACCCTCGGGGTCCAGGCTGTCGTCCTGCCCCCACCGTTGAGGTGCGCCGGCTCCTCCCCTGCCGTCCGGCGGGGAGCCGGTCCCGGTCGTCTCGCCCTGATCGGTCCACCCGGCTCCGGGTGGCCGCTCGCGTCGGCCCCACCCTCCCCCCACGACAGTGAGGTGGGCCACAGCGGGCCGTCAAGACGGCTCCGGCGTGTCTCGGCTGCGCCGGCCGGGGTCGGACCGGCTCCCTCCGGTCGCGAGGTCGCAGTACTCGAGGCGCTCGACACGTGGTCCCGGTCCCAGGGTGGCCTGGGGGCGGCTCCGGACACGGGTCGGTCCTCGGCGGAAGCCACTGGACCGCATCCCCCACTGTTCGCTCGCTCGTTGCGGAGGCACGACAGCTGTCTCCGGCGGCGTGGGCGACATGAGGTGCATGCGCGCCCGGGCCAGTGCCCGGCGCCCTCACCGCACGCCTCTACCGCGCCGAGCCACCTGCAAGGGGGACACCGGATGCGCATTTCATCTCATCGATTACCATTCTATGGACGTCTATTTTGTCGTTTCCTATCGCATCGACCGTTGAAACAGGCGCGGCGGCCTGGTCGCGGCAGGAATCATTGACCTCCCAGCGTTGCGCGACGACAGTTGTCTGGACCGGACAATCCTGCCCAGCGCACCAGGGCATCCCGACCGGCCGTCGCTGTGCGGGACGCGGCCCGGTCATCTCAGGTCCTTGGAGTTCACCAGAGGAGGACCGGCGATGGCCCGCATCGAGATCAAGAACATGGACCACCCCGATGAGACCCGCACGCCGGAGAAGACCAGCATGAGCGTCGTCCACCTGGGCGACGCCACCGTGGGCCGCTACACCCTCCAACCGGGCTGGAAGTGGTCGGACTGCATCAGGCCGGTGGTCGGCGGAGACAGTTGCCAGGCGGCGCACCTGGGGTTCCTCGTGTCGGGCAAGATCCACATCGCCGCCACCGACGGCACTGAGGCCGACGTCAGCGCGGGTGACGTCTACCGCCTCGAACCGGGCCACGACGCCTGGGTCGTAGGTGATGAACCGGTCGTGGCGTTGGAGTTCGAGAGCAAGACGGCCGAGACGTACGCCAGGGGCTGACACGGCTCGTCCCGGAACGACTCGAAGCCGGCGGTGGCAGATGGGGGCGCAAGCCGGCTCGAGAAGTCCGAGGTCGAGGTCGGCGCGGTGCCCATACCGGGAGCAGCGCTCACCCGGCGCTGCCGACCGAGGCCGGAGCCGTGCCCGACGCCGCGGCGCGCGATGCGCAGGGTGATGCCGCGTTTGCGGGAGCGGGCGGCGGTAGGTGTCGGTGTCGTAGCCGCGGTCGGCGATGGCCCTACCAGACGGCCTTCGCCGGCCCGGGCTACGGAGTTGGGGAGCCGAGGTCACCGACGGGCCGATGGCCTGAGTGTGTCGGGCCTGAGTGTGTCGGGCCTGAGTGTGTCGCGGCACGTCGTCCGGCGTCCGGCGACTGGTCGCAGACACGGCCGCCGTCCGCACCGGTGGAGAAAAGCGTTGGGTCTCGAGCCACCGACGTCGAGACCGAACAGCTGTCTCAAGGAAACAGCGAGACGGAGAGAAGAACGACGTGACCGACAGCGTCAGCGAGAGCGAGAACCCGGTAATCCCCTCCCCCACTCCGAAGCCGCACCGGCCCAGGACGAACCGGGACTGGTGGCCCAACCAACCGGACCTGACGGTTCTCCGCCGCCCCTCACCCAGTCCGATGGGCGAGGACTTCGACTACCGGGAGGAGTTCGAGAACCTCGACGTCGACGCGCTGAAGCGCGACCTCTTCGAGGTGATGACGACGTCGCAGGAGTGGTGGCCGGCCGACTACGGCCACTACGGGCCGCTGTTCATCCGCATGAGCTGGCACGCGGCGGGCACGTACCGCATCGCCGACGGGCGGGGCGGCGGCGGCAGCGGCGCCCAGCGCTTCGCCCCCCTCAACAGCTGGCCCGACAACGCGGGCCTGGACAAGGCGCGCCGGCTGCTCTGGCCGATCAAGAAGAAGTACGGCCGCACGATCTCCTGGGCCGACCTGCTCGTCTTCGCCGGCAACTGCGCCTACGAGTCGATGGGGTTCAGGACGTTCGGCTTCGGCTTCGGGCGCGAGGACATCTGGGAGCCGGAGGAGATGTTCTGGGGGCCCGAGGACACGTGGCTCGGCGACGAGCGCTACAGCGGCGACCGACAGCTCGCCGGTCCGCTCGCTGCCGTGCAGATGGGCCTGATCTACGTGAACCCGGAGGGGCCCAACGGCAGGCCGGATCCGCTGGCCGCCGCCCGGGACATCCGGGAGACCTTCGGTCGCATGGCCATGAACGACGAGGAGACGGTCGCGCTCATCGTCGGTGGTCACACCGTCGGCAAGACCCATGGTGCGGTCGACCCCGCGTACATCGGTCCCGAGCCCGAGGCCGCCCCCATCGAGCAGCAGGGCCTCGGCTGGAAGAACACCTCCGGCAGTGGCGTGGGCCCCGACGCGCTCACCAGCGGGCTCGAGGGCGCGTGGACGCCCACCCCGATCACGTGGGACATCAGCTTCCTCGAGACCCTGTACGGCCACGAGTGGGAGCTGACCGAGAGCCCCGCCGGTGCCAAGCAGTGGAGGCCGAGGGACGGTGCCGCGGCGGACACCGTTCCCGACGCCCACGACCCGTCACGACGGCACGCGCCGATGATGCTGACGACGGACCTCGCGCTGCGCGTCGACCCGGTCTACGGGCAGATCACCCGGCGGTTCCTGGAGCACCCGGACCAGCTCGAGGAAGCGTTCGCCAAGGCCTGGTACAAGCTGCTGCACCGGGACATGGGACCCCTCTCGCGCTACCTGGGCCCCTGGGTCGCGGAGCCGCAGCTGTGGCAGGACCCGGTCCCCCCGGTCGACCACGACCTGATCGAGGACGAGGACGTCGCCGCCCTCAAGGCCACGATCCTCGGATCGGGCCTGTCCATCTCCCAGCTGGTCGCCACCGCGTGGGCGGCGGCGGCGAGCTTCCGCGGCACCGACAAGCGCGGCGGCGCCAACGGGGCCCGGATCCGCCTCGAGCCGCAGCGGAGCTGGGAGGTCAACGACCCGGCCGAGCTGGCCGGGGTGTTGCCGGTCCTCGAGCAGATCCGGGACGACTTCGACCGCGCGCAGTCCGGCGGGAAACGGGTCTCGCTCGCCGACCTGGTCGTCCTGGGCGGGTGCGCGGCCGTCGAGCAGGCGGCGAGGAACGCCGGGCACGACGTCACGGTGCCGTTCGCTGCCGGTCGCACGGACGCCTCGCAGGAGCAGACCGACGTGGAGTCCTTCGCCGTGCTGGAGCCGACCGCGGACGGGTTCCGCAACTACCTGCGCGCCGGGGAGAAGCTCGCGCCGGAGACCCTGCTGGTGGACCGGGCGTTCATGCTGGACCTGACCGCTCCGGAGATGACGGTTCTCATCGGCGGCATGCGGGCCCTGAACGCCAACCGCGGACGATCGCCGCACGGCGTCTTCACCGACCGGCCCGAGACGTTGACCAACGACTTCTTCGTCAAC
The DNA here is from genome assembly GCF_052931555.1 of Geodermatophilus sp. URMC 61. Lineage (NCBI taxonomy): Bacteria > Bacillati > Actinomycetota > Actinomycetes > Geodermatophilales > Geodermatophilaceae > Geodermatophilus > Geodermatophilus sp. URMC 61. The sequence goes on along the minus strand of NZ_JBRFHZ010000002.1, from coordinate 5,488,729 downwards.
CTGCTCGACATGGGCACGGAGTGGAGGACGTCCGCCTCGGCCGAGAACGTGTACGAGGGTCGGGATCGCGCCACTGGCGAGGTCAGGTGGACCGCCACCGCCGCCGACCTGGTCCTCGGTTCGAACTCGCAGCTCCGAGCCATCGCGGAGGTCTACGCGTGCGACGACGCGGAGGAGAAGTTCGTGCGTGACTTCGTGGCTGCGTGGGACAAGGTCATGAACCTCGACCGGTTCGACCTCGCCTGATCCCGACGTCGAGGCCGGCCGCCCATCCGCCGACCTCGACGTCCCCGGTCCGGGGTTCCTCCCCTGCCCCCCAGTCACCGGAGCGAACCCCCGGGGCAGGCGCCTGACCGTCCGGCTGGGGGCGTCGGCCGGCGGTGCGAGCCGGCCCGCGTCGGCGCCCCGTCCGGGAGCAGCGGCGCACGCCGCAACTCCGCCGGCCGGACCGTCACGCTCGCGCTGCCGATGCCCTCGTCGCCGAGCTGCACCGGCACAAGGCCGCCCAGCTCGGCGCGCGGATGCTGGCCGGGTCGGAATGGCAGGACGAGGACCTGATCTCGGCTCTGCCCAGCGGCCGACCCATCGACGAGACCGCCCACGACGACTGGACGGTCCTGCTCCAGTGGGCCGTGAAGGCCACGACGTCACCCAGCTGATCCTGGGGATGGACGTGCCGCCGCAGATCCCGGCCGCGTGGACCGCCCCGCCAGCGACACGGGGAGCGGTTCGTCGATCGCCGCCACGACCATGGTTCCTACCGCCGACTGCTGCGCGCCCGGGGGATCACACCGCCGCGGGATCCTGCACGGCTCCGGGCGGGGACCGGGGCCACCGGCGCTGGGGTGGTGAGCGGTGCTCGGCCTGGCTGCACGTCTTCGCCGCGGCGCTCCGGCCCGGGGCACAGCGCTCGGCGCCGCAGCCGGCAGTGGCGTCACCATCGACTCCTCGGGCGGGACTCCCGCGATGCGCCGAGGTATCTGTCGCCTCGGCCGGGGACTCCTTCCCTCCAGACGCGGGAGGTCGGACGACCCGGGCGGGCGGTGACCGGCTCGGCCTCGGTTGGACCGTTCTCCCCCGTCGATCCAGCCGGTCTGCGACGCAGGTCTCGCCGAGGTCGTTCACCGAGGCAGCGGACGGGCCGGCCGACATCCGGAGGAGTACGTCGATGCGCCTGCTCAGCCTGTGGGTCTCCCGGTTCCGCCGCACCCTGCGTGCCGCCGGGATGGCGGTCGATCCCGGCGAGGACGACGACCCTGGTGCGAACGGGGAGGCCCGGTCGCCGCAGTGCACGCCAGATCCGGCCGCTCGGGTCGTGCTCGCCCACGACGACCTGCTGTGGTTCAAGACCAGCCAGGACGCCGAGGGGCGGATCACCCTCGGCCTGCTCGAGTGCTCTCCGAACAGCATCGGCGTGCTGGTCGACGACAACGGCGAGGCGCTCGGCCTGCGGCTGTCTCGAGCCGAGGCCCAGGACCTGCACCGGTCGCTGGTCACCTGGCTGGCCCACACCGGCCGGACGGTGCCCACCTGAACCCCCGCCGGCACGACCCGCCCCGGCGACCCCGTGCCGCGTGTTACGGACAGCCGGGCAAGCTGCATCCGTCTCGTCGGTCGATCGTGACCGACGAGGCCGAGCCGGCCCGCGCCCTGGGCGCGGACACCCCTGCAGCACTGCCGGCGGGTGTTGGGACCGGAACACCCGATGACGCGCTACCTGACCCAGGCCACTCGCACCAGCCATCCCCGACCGGCCGGCGATGCCGTGACCCACGGCCCGGAGCCTCCGCTGTCAACGTGGACCAACCTCGTGCGCCTCGTCGTGAGAACGGTCAGTCCTCGCATCAGAGCGGCTGGCGCGACGCCCATCTCCTGAGGTGCGAGCAAGGGGAAGCCGTGACCGAGGGTGGGCCAGCAGGCGCTGCAGCTGACGGCGCGAGCCCCTGGCGCGTCAGCGGTGAGCGGACCGACTTCTTCATCAGCCACGCCGGTCGCGACACCGCGTGGGCGGAGTGGCTGGCCTGGCAGCTGCAGCAGGCCGGCTACACCGTCGAGCTGGCCGTGTGGGACTGGGCACCGGGTGAGGACTTCGTCGCCCGCATGCAGACGGCGATGGAGCGCGCGGACCGGCTGCTGGCGGTGTGCACCGAGGCCTACTTCTCCAGCACGTTCGGCGGCGCGGAGCTGCGCGCCGCCTTCGCCGAGCAGTCGGCGGGGCGGATCGTGCCGGTCCTGGTCGAGCCGGTCACCCTGCCGTCGCTGTACTCCAGCCTGGTCCACCTGGACCTGACCGGCCTGGACGAGGCCACCGCGGCCGCCCGGCTGCTGAGTGGGCTCATCGGTGGCCGACCCGTGAGCGCGCCACCATTCCCGAGGGTCGGGCCGGCGCCAACCGACAAGCCGGGATTCGCCGGCAGTCCACCGGGGGTCTGGAAGGTGCCGCCGCGCAACCCGCGGTTCACCGGGCGGGACGGCATGCTCACCGAGCTCCGGCGCCGGCTGCGCGCCGGCGAGGGCACGCTGGTGGTGCAGGCGCTCTACGGCCTCGGTGGGGTGGGCAAGACCCATCTGGCCCTGGAGTACGCGCACCGCTTCGCCGCCGACTACGACCTGGTCTGGTGGATCGACGCCGAGCAGCCGGTGCTCATCCCCGAGCAGCTGGCCGGGCTGGCCGCCTGGCTGGGCCTGCCGGCCGGGGCCACGATGGCCGACACGGTGGACCGGCTGCTGGCCGAGCTGCGCGGCCGGGACCGTTGGCTGCTGCTCTTCGACAACGCCGAGCGACCGGCCGACATCGCCGCCTACCGGCCCGGCGGGCCTGGGCACGTGCTGATCACCTCCAGATACCCCGGCTGGGGCGCGCTCGGCGGGCGGCTGGAGGTCGACGTGCTCACCCGGGCTGAGACCGTGGCCTTGCTTCGGGCCCGCATCCCGGGCCTGGGTGATGAGCTGGCGGACCAGCTGGCCGCCGAGCTCGGGGACCTGCCGCTGGCCGCCGCCCAGGCCGCCGGCCACCTGGAACAGACCGACCTGCCGCCGGCGGACTACCTGCGCCGGTTCCGCACCCGCCGCGCCGACCTGCTGGCCCGCGGTGAGGTGGTCGGCTACTCCGGGCGTCTCGACACCACCTGGGCGCTGTCCCTGGAGCGACTCAGTAGCGAGAACCCGGCCGCGGTGCAGCTGCTGGAACTGGCCGCCTTCCTCGCCCCCGAGCCGATCCCGTTGACCCTTTTCACCGGCCACCCGGACATGCTCGACGAGCCGCTGCGCGACGCCGCCGCCGACGCCGACGACCTGGCCGACACCGTCGGCGCGCTGGTCGGCTACTCGCTGGCCCGCCGCTCCCCCGACGGCTTCGAACTGCACCGGCTGGTGCAGGCCGTCGTCCGCCAGCAGCTACCGCCCGACCGGCGGCAGGCCACCGCCGAGCAGGTGCTGGCGCTGCTGGCCGCCGCCCACCCCGGCGACCCGGAGGATCCGGCCCGCTGGCCGGCCTACGCCGCGATCGCCCCGCACGTGCTCGCCACCGCCCCGCTCAGCGACCACTCCCCCGCCGGCAGGCGACTGATCCTGGACACCATCCGCCACCTGCAGGCCCACGGGGACAGCTCCGGCAGCCACGCCGCCCGAGCCGTCGCCGAACAGCTGCTCGACCGCTGCCGGTCCCTCCTCGGCCCCGATCATCCCGACACCCTGACCGCCGCCAGCACCCTCATCCGTGCCCTGGTCTCGCTGGGTAAGGCGGCGGCGGCCCGCGTCCTGGGCGAGGACACGCTGCAGCGCTGCCGTCGGGTGCTCGGCCCCGACCACGCCACCACCCTGTTGGCGGCGACCACGCTCACCGTCGCCCTGATCCAACTCGGCCAGCCCAAGCCGGCCCGGGCTCCGGCCCAGGACACGCTGCAGCGCTGCTGCCGGGGGCTCGGCCCCGACCACCCGATCACTCTGTGGGCGGCCACCGCCCTCAGCCTCACCCTGGACCGGCTGGGCGAGGCTGAGCCGGCCCGCGCCCTGGGACAGGACACCCTGCAGCGCAGCCGCCGGGTGCTCGGCCCCGACCACCCGACCACCCTGCGGGCCGCGGCCACCCTGACCGGCGCCCTGCTCCGGCTGGGCCAGGCGGAGCCGGCCCGCGCCCTGGGACAGGACACCCTGCAGCGCAGCCGCCGGGTGCTCGGCCCCGACCACGCCACCACCCTGTGGGCCGCGGCCACGCTCACCGGCGCCCTGCTCCGGCTGGGCCAGGCCGAGCCGGCCCGCCCCCTGGGCCACGACACGCTGCAGCGCAGCCGCCGGGTGCTCGGCCCCGACCACACCACCACCCTGCGGGCGGCGACCGCCCTCATCCATGCCTTGGTCGAGTTGGGCAGGGCGGAGCCGGCCCGCGCCCTGGGCCACGACACGCTGCAGCGCTGCCACCGGGTGCTCGGCCCGGACCACCCGATCACGCTGTACCTGACTCAGATCGCCCGCGGCGACCATGCCATGCCTGGGGGCGATGCGGCGGCGGAGCGCCCGAGTCGGCCACTGTCGACGTAGACGTACGGAACTCGAGCGCCTCGTGGTGTGAACGGTGAGTCCCCCGTATCAGACGGCTGGTTCAACGCTCGATCTCCTCAGCTCCGGGGAAGGGGGTAAGCCGTGACCGTGGGTGGGCTGGCGGGCGCCGCAAGTTAGACTGGCGCTCGTGGAAGGGTCTCCTGCGCGAGGCGGACGTGCGCGAGGTCCGACTGCACGACGGACGGCACACGGCGGCCACGCGGCTGCTCTCGGAGGGCGTGCACCCCAGGGTCGTCATGGGGGTCCTGGGCCACGCGCAGATGCGAACGACGACGGACACCTACAGCCACGTGATGCCCGCCCTGGGCCGCGACGCGGCGGACCGCATGGCAAGCGCGCTGTGGGACTGACCTGGCACCGGTTGTGCACCAGTGGCCACCACGGTGGCACCACAAACGACTCAGGCCGTTCCCCCGAGGGAGAACGGCCTGGTCATCAGGGTGGAGCTGAGGGGACTCGATCCCTGACCCCCACACCGCCAGGCCGTCATGATCGCGTTCGTGGCGGTTCACTCCCGTTCCGTGAGCCACTTGACGTGCGGGTTCCCACGACGACGGACATCGGGGCACCAGCACGAACGCCGCCAACTGCAACCAGGTCGGCGGAGCGGCGCCCGATGGAGCCATGGCCGACCGACGCCCTGCCGTCTCCGGATGTCTCTGGAGGCCGGATGTCTGAAGGCGGCTCGAGGACGCCCGACGACAAGCCGCATGGCACGTAGCGTCTGGGACCGCCACTGCGCCAGCTCGGGTCCGATTCCGGCTGCGGGTAGCTCTCGCCGGGTGTCCCTGCAGGACTCCCCACGGGGGCGGAGCTTCGCGTCGACTCGGTGCACCCGCTCGGCGGTGACAGAGGGCCCACGGACCCCAGGAGCACCCGCGAGGCGGCCCGACCAGAGGTCGCCCGGGGGGCGGGCGGCGACCGATCGCAGATGCGGGCAGGACCTGGCCGTCGAGCGCGCACACTGGCGCGGTGGCCGAGATGTCGGACCTCCTGAGCGGGTATGCCGCTCGTTCGAGCGCGCTGTGCGACGGGAGCGGGAGGCAAGGACATGGTGCGCCAGCCGCCCGGCCTGTCGAGCCAGCCGCGCCACGTCGACGCGCGGGGCGACGCCGAGCTTCGGCGGCGCCTGGGCGGGCGGTGCCGGCGGCCGCGGTGCGCCGTACACCTCCGGTTCCCCGGCTCCCGCTGTGTCCGGCCAGGCCAGGATGCGCGTTACCGAGATGTCGATGAACACCCGTTCCCAGTAGTAGTCGCGCAACAGCCGGTCCCACAGCGGGCCCCGCTTCACCTCGCCCAGGAAGCGTTCGGCCTGAGGAATGAAGGACTCAAGACGCGTCCGCGACGGCGTGAGGTCGACGGTCGCGCGCCCCTGGACGAGCACGAACCGGGACGAGTCGGCGAACCCGTGCTCTCGGGCGTGGAAGGCCAGGGCCACGCGGGGGTCGCGGATAATCCGCCGCAGCTTCTGCGGAACCCTAGGGACGTGGTGAATCCGACGACCCCCGGGATCGCTCATTCAACCCGCACGGCGCCACGCTGATCACCACGGCACCGCCGGCGGCCGTGACGTAGGCAGCTGCGGCGGTGACATCCCCCCTGATGACGGAATCGACCTCGGCGGTCCAGCGGACGGGCGCGACACTCATTGACGCGGCTTCCGTCTCCATCATCGAGCTCCTCAGCATCCAACCGTCACGTCGTCGGGAATGACGGTCGCGAAGGCCACGGCGCCGCGTGCTCCGGTGAGTGACTCTTCAGGCTCCAGACGGGCGCCGCCTGGCCGGAAGGGTCGAAGGTCTCAGGTCACCGCCGCTGCCCGGACACCGTGACCCAGCGAGTAGCGTCGACGCCGACCCAAGGGGGCACCATCGCCGCACACCGTGGACGCTGCGCAGAAGCTCATCTGGGGTGCCCCTGTCGGGGCGACGAGACGATCCACGAGGAACGTTCCCGCGAGATCACCGAGGCTCGCGCCCGCTCACAGGAGTCCGTCGACTGCCCCGAGTGCGGCGCTCCCACGACGCCGCTGGCCATCGTCACGTGGGGCAACTGCCGGGTCTGCCGCACGGCGCAGTCCCGCCTGACCAACCCCCTCCGCTGGTGACCAGCATCGCCACAGGCCTGACTGCAGCGTCCTCAACAAGGTCTCGTCGAGCCGGCGTTCGGTCAGCTCAGGAGCTCACTAGATGTCGACCTGGTGGCGAAGGTCGGCGACCCCGCGGGCGGTCTGCCTCGTGCACGGTCGAGAAACATGCAACGGCCCGCCTCCCGGGCGACGGGAGGCGGGCCGTAGTACGAGCTCAGAGGAAGGAGTGGCACGGCCCGCCGTCGGCCATCCTGACCTCGACGGGGCTCTCGACGCCGGTGAGCTGACCGTTCTGGTAGTACTCCTTCACGAACCAGACGGGGATCGTCGCGTTGTACGCCGGAATGAAGGCGGCGATCTGTCCGGGGTCGTTAACCCTAATCGGCGATTGGCGCCACTCCCCGCCGAAGATCTCCTGAGGCAGCTGATACATCCAGTTCGGCGTCGTGCCGTCCCAGAAGTAGACGGCGTGGGCCTGCGGCTGGCTGCCGGTCTGGGCGACGACGGTCAGCTTGATCACGGTGCCCGGCGCCAGCTGGACCGTCGGGAAGGTGACCGCAACGCCGGCCTGGCCCGAGTCATCGACGTGGGTGAAGCAGGTGCCGGGCGGCTGGGCCGCCTGGGCGGGAGCGGCCAGGACGGCGAGTGCCGCGGCGGTCGTAGCGGCGAGCACGGCGGTACGCCGAACGATTCGACGGAAGATCCCGTGGGTGCTGCGGTCGCTCATGACGCCCTCCCTCTCCAGTAGGCCCGGGAAGCGACTCCCCGTGTTGGTGCCTCGGAAGAACGATGGCGATCCGGAACTCGCGGGGACATCGGGTAGATCCCCGTTCTCGGGGTCGAGGACCCCCGAAGTGGAGTAGGGGCAGCCCCCGTGTCATCCAGCCCGTACGTCGCACTTCCAGCCTGCGAGGAGCCCCGCGCCACGGCTGTGCCGGAGGCGAGCAGCCGCGCCCGCTCGACGGGGCTGACGTTGACGTTTGTCGCTCGGGTTCCGCTGTGTCGGGCGCTTGACCTCGCCCGCGTCATTTCGCTGTCCGGTCATCGTCGGATGCGCTTGCAGTGGCGGAAACGCACGGGGTCAACGTGTCCCTGAGGCCGCCCTCAGGGACAGGCCGGAGGCAGCAGCCGACGGCACGGAACAGGGATCCCGTGCGGGACGCCGGCAGCGAAACCACAGACAGGCTCGGTGGCGCCTTCAGGGGTTCGACTCCCGGGGCGCCTACCGAGGGGCCGATGACTTCCCAGCTGCGGCTGGGTGCAACCGAGCATGGCGATGACGACGAGAGTGCTGAGCGTGTCGGTTCCGCTGACTGACCAGGACGCTGCGTTGCGGTTCTACACGAAGGTGCTGGGGTGCGAGCTACGCACCGACGTGGAGGGCTGGCCGGATGGGCGGATGGTCGAGGTTGTGCCGCCGGGCTCGAGTGTCTCCCTGGTGCTGCTGCCGCCCAACAGCCAGATCCCGGTGGCGATCCGCCTGGGTACCTCCGATGCTCAGCAGGCCCACGACAAGGTCCGCGAGGCCGGGGTGACCTTGCACAACGGAGAATTGGTCCGGCTGGAGGGGGTCCCGGCGATGTTCTCCTTCACCGACCCCTACGGCAACGGCTTGGTCTACCTCGAGGACACCGACGACAGCGAATCTCGGTGACCCCGAACGGCTGAACTGACTCAGCAGCTACAGGACTCCGATGAGGGATGGGTCAGCGGACGATCGGCGCGCGGTCAGGTGTTGGCACCGCGGGCGGCCACCGGCCAGCGGTCGATGACCTCGCCGGCAGAGACGACGACCATTTCGTCAGCGAGGTTGACTGCGGCGCACACGTGGTTGGGCGCCACTCGAACCACCTCACCGCGGTCGGGCAGCGGGGCGCCGTCAGGGAACAGCGCGGTGGCGTGGTGCTCGGACAGTGCCACGATCCGCGCGTCGAGGTGGTCCAGGAGGCGACCGCTGCCGGTGGCCCAGCCCGGCTGGTCGGCACCGAGGACCTTGCTGCCGGCGTCCAGGACCACCTGGGACCCCCGGGTGCTGACCACGGTCGCCGCGGCCGTCAGCGCGACATCGGACCAGGAGCAGCTGCCCAGTTCCCCCTGCTGAGCGTCGTTGAAGACGTACACCCCCGGGCGCACCTCGGTGAGCACGCCGGGGTCGGCGTTGGCCACCGTCGGCGTCGACCCGCCACTGCGGACCGGCGCCTCCAGACCCTCGCGCTCCAGCGCCTGAGCCGCCTGGTCCAGGGCGGTGGCCTCATCCATCGCGGCTCGGCTGCGCCGGTCGGGCCCGTAGCCGTGGCCGGGAAAGGTGAACACCCCGGCCACCCGCAGCCCGGCGCGAGCAGTGGCCAGCGCCACTCCGGCAGCCTCCGCGGGACGAACTCCGGTCCGGTGGTGTCCGCTGTCGATCTCCACGAGCACCTGCGCGCCCGTGCCGGACAGCGCCCCGGCGAGCATGGCGGCGCCTTCGATGGAGTCGACGCCCACCCGCAGCGAGGCGCGCTCGGCCAGGATGCGGAGGCGGCGTCCTCGCTCCCCTGAGGCCCACACCGGATAGGCGATGAACAGGTCCGAGACGCCGGCTGCGGTGAAGACCTCCGCCTCGGCCACGGTCGCCACCGTCAGCCCGGTGGCGCCAGCGGTGATCTGGCGCTGGGCGATCTGCAGGCACTTGTGGGTCTTGGCGTGCGGGCGCACCGCCAGGCCCCGGGCCCGCATGGCCTCGGCCATGGCGGCCACGTTCCGGTCCAGCAGATCGACGTCGACCACCAAGCAGGGCGTGTCCAGTTCCTCCGGCCCGCGGAACGGGGTCATGTCCTCGATCGTCACACGGAAGCAGCCGAGCCCGCCCCGGCTATCTCGCACGACGAACCATCCACGGCCACGCTGGCGCGGTACCAGCAACCCCGGCGCCTGCATCCCGCTAAGGGGATCCTCTGGGAGACACCGATGGCTGGCTGCTCCGAACCCTTGAACGTCGCCGAGGCAGCTTCATTCTTCGGGTCGACCCGCTCCGCAGCGGCTCGTTGACGGCCGTCTGCGCCGGGGAGGCGATCAATCGCTGAGGTCTTGGCGCAGCCCCGCCTTCGTCAGCAGGCCGTGGCGTGGGTGATCAGGTTGCCGCCCGGTTGTCGGCCTTCGGCGTGTCATCGAAGGCGGCGGAGCTTCACCGTTGGCCGGCCCCACCCTCGTCATGGTGCAGGCTGCCGGGGCAGCCACCCGCGCCGGGAGGACGGAGATCGTCGTGACGGGACCTGTGCACCAGCGGTCGAAGGCGGCGCTGGACGCCGACATCCGCGCCCGGCGCCGCACCGCGCTGGTCGTCAACGTCCGATCCCGCCGGGGACGCCGTCACTTCGTGACGGTGCACCGGCGGCTGCAGGCCACCGTGGAGCTGGTCGACGTGCGCCCGGTCGCCGACCCTCGAGGCCTGCCCGAGGCGCTCGCCGCCGCGGCCGACAGCGGCGCCGACCTGGTGGTGGTGGGCGGCGGCGACGGCACGCTGAGCGAGGCCGCGCACCAGCTCGCCCACCGCGACGTCTGCCTCGGCGTGGTTCCGCTCGGCACGACCAACAACTTCGCCCGCGGCCTCGGCCTGCCGCTGCGCCTGCCCGCCGCGCTGCGCGTGCTCACCGGCGGCAAGGTCGCCGACGTCGACCTCGGCCACGTGGCCGGGCGACACTTCGCCAACCTGACCAGCCTGGGGCTGTCGGTGCAGGTCGCCGAGCACGTGCCGCACCGGCTCAAGCGGGTGCTCGGCCGCGCCGCCTATCCGCTGACCGCGCTCGCCCTGCTGCCCGGCCACCGGCCCTTCACCGCGCGGCTGCGCATCGGCGACGAGGTCCACGAACTCGCCACCCACCAGCTCAACATCGCCAACGGCAGCCACCACGCCGGCCGGGCGATCGCCCCCGACACCGGCCTCGACGACCGCCGGCTGGTGGTGTACCGGCTCGGCGACGCCAACCGGCTCCGGCTGAGCCTCGCGACCGTACGCCAGACGGTCATCGGGCCCCGCCGGCCGCTGGCCCGCACCCGGTTCCTCACCGCCGGGGAGGTGTGGGTGGAGACCGACCCGCCCCTCGCGCTCGACGTCGACGGCGAGATCCGCGGATGCACGCCCGCGCGGATCACGCTGGAGGCCAATGCGCTGCGGGTGATGGTCGGCACGGGCTTCCCGGACAGCTGATCACTACTTGCCTCGCCATCATGGGCTTCTCCTGGGACGAGGAGCGCCGGCTCCTTCCGCGAGGGGGCAGGGTGATTCGTCCGCACCGCCGCCCGCGTGGGTTTCCGGTTTCTGTGCGTCAGTGACCGCGCCGTGGCGATCGCTCGCGCCCTGCAGGCGCGGACGTGGGCCGAGCAGTTCTACGACCCGCCTCACGCGGTCGTCGAGGACTCCGGGGGCTACCGAGGGACCCCGGGCGGCAAGGCGGACAGGTTATCCCGTCAGGGGAACCGGCTACGGCGACGTTCGGGCGAGCCGGGCGTTGGTCGCCAGGTCCCGTAGGGGATCCCCTGCGGGAACGGCATGAGTCGGTCCCCCCGCCAGGCGGACGTGGTCGTAGCGGGTTGGTCTACTGGACGCCGGACGTGTTCCACCCGTCCGTGGTTACCAGGACGCACTCCACGCCAGCCCTCCCCGACCGATGACTCCTGTGCAGCTATGGAGTCGTAGTGCTAGCAGCCGCGCCCAGCGGCCCACCAACATCAAGGGAAAGAAGATGCATGGCTAAGGTGCCGCCGCCGACGATCAGGCCGGTACTCGTGGCCGAGTTGCTCGCCGAGGGCGAGCGGATGCCGGTCTACGTCCACGTCATCGACCACCTCGACGCGCGCGTGCTCGTCGACACCGGCCTGACGGAGCTGCACCCGGCGGTATCCGACATGGACCCCCGCCTGATCCCCCTGAGCACGCAGGCTGACTTCGACGTGGCCGGCGTCGACGTCGTCATCAACACGCACTTGCACTTCGACCACTGCGGCGGCAACCACCTCTTCGCCAGCAGGCCGACATACGTCCAGCGCCGGGAGCTCGACGACGCGCGCAGTCTGGACGACTACACGATCCGCGACTGGGTCGACGCGCCCGGCGTGCGGTACGTGCCCGTGGACGGCGAACTCGAGGTGCTACCGGGGGTCCGGCTCGTCCCGACGCCGGGCCACACGCCAGGCTCACAGGTGGTCGTCGTCGAGACGGGCGGCCGCCCGATCATCATTGCCGGCGACACAGCCGTCTTCTTCGGGGAGCTCGACGAGCCTCGCACCGAAGGCCAGCGACTGGTGCGCGCTCTCGACCCTCAGCTGGTGTGGCTCTCGCACGAGCACGAGCCGTGGCGGCCGCAGGTCGACCAGCAGGTCTGACGCGAGGGAGCCATCCCGACCGTCCCGAGAGACCAGCAACCGGCCGCGAAGCCGTTCCGGTCAACGATCCCCTACGAGACGCCGCCGCCGAACCTTCGAGACCGCGGGGGCGTCGCCGCAGCGGGTACGTCTACTCGACACGTGGCGCGGCTGGAACGCTGGGCTCGCGCGCGTGGGATCCCTGATTCCCCTCGGCCGGCGAGAACAGGCGACCATCCCAGAGCCCCCGCCACCGGTCAGCCCGACAGCCGCTCGGCTGGGAGAACCCAGCCGAGCCGGCGTCATCTCAGGGGGCGGTAGCGTCCCCACCTCATGAGGACCGGTGCGGACAGCGCGATGGTCCCCGTCCCGGCGGGCAGCGTGGTGCTGAGGGACCGACGGTCGCGGCGCAGCTGGGCGGTCGGAGTCGCGGCGCACCAGATGTCCGCTCATCCGGTGACCCAGGCGCAGTACGCGCAGGTCACCGGGGAACGGCCGAGCACCGCGCGTGGCGACCGGCTGCCGGTGGAAGGGGTTTCGTGGTGGGACGCGGTGCGGTTCTGCCAGGCGCTGTCCCAACAGGAGCAGCTGGTCCCCGCCTACCGACTCGATCCCGACGGCGAGGGCATCGAGTGGGACGCGTCCGCCGATGGCTACCGGCTTCCCACTGAGGCCGAGTGGGAGCACGCCTGCCGCGCCGGGACCGGCGCCGCGCGGTATGGGGAGCTCGACGATGTCGCGTGGTACCGCGGCAACTCGGAGGGACGACTGCACTCGGTGGGCGGCAAGCAGCCCAACGCCTGGGGGTTGTTCGACATGCTGGGCAACGTCTGGGAGTGGTGCTGGGACGTCTACGACGCCGAGGTCTACGGCACCTACCGAGTGCTCCGCGGCGGTGGCTGGTTCGACGAGCACTGGAGCTGTCGGGCCTCGGTACGGCGCAGGAGTCATCCCACCTTCCGGATCGACGATGTCGGCTTCCGCGTCGCCCGTTCGGTCTCCCAGTGACCCGCAGCGGACCTCCGCCCCCGCTGTGGTGGCCGCGTCCGCGTCGGTGGGGTCTTCGCGGGAGGGCCAGCCGCACCGCACTCACTGAAGCTGTGACGGCGCAGGACCACCAAGCCGCCGGACAGGCCGACCTGGTACCGACGATGGCCCCACTGATCGGTGCATGGCGGACCGAGGGCGAGGTCTTCGGCGCGGACGACCGCACCGTGGTGGTGACCGTCGCGGGGAGCGACGTCTATGAGGAGCTCGGGCCGACTGTCGGAGCGCGTCGCCGCCGGCCCGTTGTGGCAGGACAACGACCTCGTCTTCGCCCAACCCAACGGCCGCCCGATCGAACGCAAGTCGGACTGGCGTGCGTGGAAGACCCTCCTGAGCGAGGCAGGCGTGCGCGACGTCCGGCTGCACGACGGCCGGCACACCGCCGCGACGCTCCTGCTGTCGGAAGGCGTGCACCCCCGGGGGGTCATGGAGGTGCTCGGACACGCACAGATGCGGACGACCACGGACACCTACAGCCACGTGATGCCCGTACTGGGCCGCGATGCCGCCGACCGCATGGGCAACGCGCTGTGGGACTGACGTGGCACCGGATCCGCGCCAGTGCCCACCACACCGGCACCAAGAACGACTCAGGGCGTCCACCGAATCGGTGAACGCCCTGGTCATCGGGGTGGAGCTGAGGGGACTCGAACCCCTGACCCCCACACTGCCAGTGTGGTGCGCTACCAGCTGCGCCACAGCCCCGTGTCCGACCCGGTCTGGTGTGTCCGAGCCAGGAGCCACTGTACAGGGCCACGACGGCGCCCCGACGCAGGGGGTCGGGTGGATCAGCTCTGCTTCATCTGGGCGATGCGGATGTGGTTGCCGAAGGGATCGCGGAGGCCGAAGTCGATGCCGTAGGGCTGGTCGACCGGCTCCTCGGTGATCTCCACGCCCTTGGCCTTGAGCTCCGCGTGGGTCTTGTGCGCGTCGTCGCACGCGAAGAACAGGTGGCCGCCGGCGGCGCCCTTGGCGACGAGCTCCCGCACCTGCGCGGCGGTCTCCTCGCTGAGGGACGGCGGACCCGGCTTCTCCAGCAGGACGGCGCGATCGGGCTGGCCGGGCAGATTGACGGTCAGCCAACGCATGGGGCCGAAGTGCATGTCGGCCTGGACCTCGAAGCCGAGCTTCCCGACGTAGAAGTCGAGGGCCTGGTCCTGGTCGGGCACGTAGATCTGGGTGATGGTGATCGCGGTCAGCATGGGACAGACGCTAGAGACGATCACACCCCCGGTGCTTCTCCGAAACTGCTCGGTCGGGCCCAGGCCATCGCGAAGCACGTGGGCACCGGCGGGAACGGGCCGCGGCGCCGGTACGCCGACGGCGGCTCCCCGACGACGTCCCGGAACACCCGGCTGAAGGTGCCGAGGCTCGCGAAGCCGACGTCCATGCAGATGTCGGTGACGCTGCGGTCGGTGGAGCGCAGCAGGAACATGGCCCGCTCGACCCGGCGCCGCTGCAGGTACCGGTTCGGCGTCTCCCCGAAGGTGGCGCGGAACGTCCGGATGAAGTGCGCCTCGGAGACCTGCGCGATCCGGGCCAGGGTGGGGACGTCGAGGGGTTCGGCGTAGGCACGGTCCATCGCGTCCCGGGCGCGCAGCAGCCTGCGGTTGGCGTCCTCGACAGCGCTGCCCACGCCGTTCATCCCAGCAGGGATCAGACCTCGACGCCGCGCTCTGCCAGCCACGGCACCGGGTCGATGCGCTTGCCGTTCATCCCGCCCTGGTGCACCTCGAAGTGCAGGTGCGGACCCGTCGACTGACCGCGGTTGCCCAGCAGCGCGATGGTCTCGCCGGCCTCCACGTACTGGCCGGGCTCGACGAGGATCTTGTCCATGTGGCCGTAGACGGTCACGTCGCCGTTCTCGTGGAGGACGTAGACGGCCAGGCCGAAGCCGCTGGCCGAGCCGGCCCGCAGGACGACACCGTCCATGGCCGCGTACTCCGGCGTCCGCATCGGGGCGGCCAGGTCGATGCCGTAGTGGAAGGTGCCCCACCGGCCCCCGTAGCCACTGGTGAATCGGGCGCCGTCGACGGGCAGCACCGCCTTGGGCCGCGCGGCCTCCCGGGCCGCCTCGGCGGCGGCCGCCTCCGCCGCGGCGCGCTCGGCGCGCGAGGCGGCCACCTCGGCCAGCCGGGCCTGGGCCTCCGCCTCGGTGATCGAGGCCATGGGCAGCGTCTCGACGTCGTCCTCGACGGTGGCCAGCTCCATCTGCGCGGCCAGCACCGAGTTCGGCCCGGTCGGGACGTCGGAGGCGTTCGAGACGCCGGTGGCGCCCGCGACCAGCCCCCCCACGACGAGCGCGGTGAGCAGCAGTGGGCCGCGTCGCGGGCCGGAGACGGGCCGCCGGGTCCGGGAGGGAGCGGGGACCCGGGGGTCCCCGGATCGCTGCGCGCGACGCCGACCGGCCATGCACCTACCCGTCCGTGGGGAGAACGCCCGTTGCCGGGCTCGAGGGCTCGCCGACGATCCAAACACTCCGTGATGGATCCGTAACCCTCCGCCCGGCGTGTCCTGGAGGACGCGCCGGAGTGACGTCGCCCACGTCCGGCGCGTCACACGGCCCGGCTGTTTGCGAGGGGTCGCGGGCGGCTACGTTCGGTCCTCGGCGTGAAAACACCGCGCCGCGACGCCCTGCGCCCATCGCGGCTCACGCCACCGAGTGGAAGGCCCTGGACTGGCCGGACCTCGTTGCCCCGTGTAGTCATGATCATCGCCGCACCGCGCGGCCCACGTCACCGGGCCGCTCAAGGACCGCCGCGAGGGGGGACGTCAGCGCACGACCTGCACGAGGGAGG
The DNA here is from genome assembly GCF_052931555.1 of Geodermatophilus sp. URMC 61. Lineage (NCBI taxonomy): Bacteria > Bacillati > Actinomycetota > Actinomycetes > Geodermatophilales > Geodermatophilaceae > Geodermatophilus > Geodermatophilus sp. URMC 61. The sequence continues at coordinate 5,472,895 of NZ_JBRFHZ010000002.1, read as the reverse complement.
ACCGACGCCGCATGACCACGGCAGAGCCCATGACGGGACCCGAGGCGCCGGCCCACGACCGGGCGGCGGCCGCGGTCCTCCCGGCGCCCCCTGAGGCGGCGCTGCGGGTGCGCCCACTCCGGCAGGCGACGTTGCACAGGCACGACGCACGGGTCGCCGTCCCCACGTACGACCGCGGTGCACTTACCCCGGCCGTCGTCCACCTGAGCATGGGGGGCTTCTCCCGCGCCCACCAGCTGATCTACTTTGACGAGCTGGCCGAGCGGCGCATCTCCACCGAGTGGGGCGTGGTCGGCGTCGGCCTGCGGCGGCGCCACCTGCAGGAGGCCCTCGTTCCGCAGGACCACCTCTACACCGTCGTCGAGCGCAGCCCGGACGGCGAGCGCGCCCGGGTCGTCGGCGTGATGGTCGACTACCTCTACGCCCCGGACGACCCCGCGGCCGTCCTCGACCGGCTCAGCGACCCGCGCACACGGCTCGTGACGCTCACCATCACCGCGGGCGGCTACCTTCTCGACCCGCACACCCGTGCCTTCCGCGCCGACGACCCCGACGTGGCCCGCGACCTGGCGGAGCCGTCGGCGCCGTCCACCGTCTTCGGCTACCTGGTCGAGGCCCTCGACCGGCGCCGGCGGGCGGCCCTGGCGCCGTTCACCGTCGTCTCCTGCGACAACCTGCACCGCAACGGCGAGGCCACCCGTGCCTCCGTCGTCGGTCTGGCCCGGCTGCGCGACGAGGTGCTCGCCCGCTGGATCGACGACCGGGTCGCCTTCCCCAGCAGCATGGTCGACCGGATCACCCCGCAGACCCCACCCGAGGAGCGGGCCGCCCTCGCCGCCCGCTACGGCGTCGACGACCGCTGGCCGGTGGTCACCGAACCGTTCTCGCAGTGGTTCATCGAGGACGTCTTCAGCTCCGGCCGCCCGCCGCTGGACGAGGTCGGTGTCCACTTCGTCCCCGACGTCGGCGACTACGAGCTGATGAAGACGCGGCTGCTCAACGCGAGCCACTCGGCGCTGGGCCACCTCGGCTCGCTGGCCGGGTACATCCGCATGGACCAGCTGATGGGCGACCCGGTCTTCGCCGCGTACGTCGCCCGGCTGATGGACGACGAGGTCACCCCGCTGGTGCCGGAGCCCGACGGCGTCGACCTCGCCGCCTACAAGGACACGCTGCTGCACCGCTTCGCGAACCCGGCGATCGCCGACCGGTTGTCCCGGCTGTGCCGGCGCGGCTCGGCCAAGCTGCCGCAGCACCTGCTGCCCTCGCTGCGCCAGTCGCGGGTCGAGGGGCGCTCGGCACCGCTGCTCACGCTGGCCGTGGCCGGGTGGTGCCGGTACCTGCGCGGCACCGACGACGCTGGCCGCCCGCTGCCGCTGGAGGACCCGCGCGCCGCCGAGCTGCAGGCCCTGGCGCTGGAGGGCCGCGGCGACCCGCGGCCGCTGCTCGCCGTCCGCCCGGTGTTCGGCGACCTCGGCGACGACCCCGCGTTCGTCGCCGACCTGAGCCGCGCGCTGGCCCGGCTCGACCGACTCGGCGCCCGCGCCGCGGTCGCCGCCACCCTGGCCGCCCGCCCCCTCCCCCGATGACCGCCGTCCCGCCCGGAGGTACCACCCCGATGCCCGCCCTCCCCGAGCCGCTCGTCGCGCGACTCGAGGCCCTCCTCTGCGACGCCGACGGCAACCTCTTCCCCTCCGAGGAGCCGGCGTTCGTCGCGTCCGCCGGCGTGACGAACCGCTTCCTCGCCGACCTCGGCGTCGCCCGTCGGTTCTCCCCCGAGGAGCTGCGGCTGGCCACCACGGGCATGAACTTCCGGACGACCGCCCGCCGGCTGGCCGCCGAGGCCGGGCACCCGCAGGTCGACGTCGAGCCGTGGGTCGCCGAGGAGAAGCGGGCCGTCACCGCCCACCTCGGCGCCACCCTGACCCCGCACCCGGAGACCGGCGACGCCCTCACGGCGCTGTCGGCGTACCTGCGCCTCGCCGCGGTCAGCTCCAGCGCGCTGACCCGCCTGGCCGCCTGCTTCACCGCCACCGGGCTGGACGAGCTCATCCCGCCGGCCGTGCGCTTCAGCGCCGAGGACTCGCTGCCGGTGCCCACCAGCAAGCCCGACCCGGCCGTCTACCTGCACGCCTGTGAGCAGCTGGACATCGCGCCGGAGGCCGGGCTGGCCGTGGAGGACTCCGTCCCCGGCGCCCTGTCGGCGGTGCGGGCCGGCTGCCCCACCGTCGGCAACCTGCTGTTCGTCCCGGAGGGCGAGCGCGCGGAGCGAGCAGCGGCCCTGTTCGACGCGGGCGTGCTCACCGTGGTCGACTCCTGGCAGCAGCTGGCCGATCTGCTGCTCCCGGTGCTCACCCACCGGGCCACCGGAGACCTCATCCCGACCGGAGGAGATGGGTGAACATCGTCTACGTCGCCTTCCGCGGCCACTTCTCCGACAGCCCCCGCGCGCTCTACGAGGGGCTGCTCGAGCGCGGCGTCGAGGCGACCCACACCTGGCTCTCGGCCCCGCACACCCAGGCCACCTTCCCCGACGACATCGCCACGGTGACCTTCGGCAGCCCCGAGTCGATCGCGGCGCTGGAGGGTGCGGACCTGGTCATCAGCAACGACCACATCCCGCTGGACTGGGAGAAGAAGCCCGGCGCCCGGTACCTGCAGACCTGGCACGGCACCCCGCTCAAGCGGATCCACAACGACGTCCGCTGGGCGCCCGAGGGCCGGCTGGCCTACCTGGAGCACGACATCGCGAAGTGGGACATGCTGCTGTCGCCGAATGCGGTGAGCACCCCTCGGCTGCGCAACGCCTTCGGCTACCGCGGGGAGATCCACGAGACCGGCTACCCGCGCAACGACCTGCTCAGCAGTCCTCAGCGGGACGCCGTCCGCGCCGCCGTCCGCGCCGACCTGGGCATCGGCGACGACCAGACCGTCGTCCTCTACACCCCCACCTGGCGCGACGACCTGGTGTTCAAGAAGACCGGGCCGCAGGACTTCGAGTTCCCCGTCGACCTCGACGAGTTCACCGCCCGGCTGGGGAAGGACCACGTGCTGCTGCTGCGGCTGCACAACATGGTCATGGACCGGCTGGAGATCGTCGACGGCTCGCCGGTGCACGACGTCTGCAGCCACCCCGACATCCGGGACCTGTACCTGGCCGCGGACGCCATGGTCACCGACTACTCGTCGACGATGTTCGACTTCGCCATCACCGGCCGGCCGATGCTGTTCTTCACCTACGACCTGGCCTACTTCCGCGACGAGCTGCGCGGGTTCTACTTCGACCTGGAGGACGTCGCCCCCGGGCCGCTGCTGTCCACCAGCACGGAGCTGATCGACGCCCTCGCCGACCTCGACGGGGTGCGCGAGCGCTACGCCACCCGCTACGCCGAGTTCCAGCAGACCTTCTGCCACCTGGAGGACGGGCACGCCACCGAGCGCGTCCTCGACCTGATCTTCCCGCCGGTACCGGCCGGCGGGACCACCACCCGAGGAGGGGACGACCGTGCTCGCTGACCGCGCCACCACTGCCGAACCGACCGGGCCGACCCCCGCCGCGCCCGCGCTGGACGTGCCCGTCCAGGTCGTCATCCTCGCCGCGGGGATGGGCACCCGGCTGGGCCGGCCCTGGCCCAAGCCCCTGACCCCGCTGCACGACGGGCGCAGCATCCTGCAGCGCCAGCTCGACGGGCTGCGCTCGGTGCTCGGCCCCTCGGTCGACATCACCGTGGTCGTCGGGTTCGAGGCCGAGCGCGTCATGCGGGCGGTCCCCGACGTGCGCTTCGCCTACAACCCCGACTACCGGGTCACGAACACCTCGCAGAGCCTGCTGCGCGCCCTGCGGGCCACCCGGGACGGCGGCGTGCTGTGGCTCAACGGTGACGTGGTCTTCGACCCGGCGGTGCTCGAGACCGCTCTGCCCTCGCTGCGGGCCGACGAGAGCTTCGTGTGCGTCGACACCTCCACCGTCGCCGACGAGGAGGTCAAGTACACCGTCGACGCCGAGGGCTGGATCGAGGAGCTGTCCAAGACCGTGGTCGGCGGCCTCGGCGAGGCGGTCGGCATCAACCACGTCTCCTCCGCCGACAAGCCGGTGCTGATCGAGCACCTCGCGACCTGCGCGGAGCAGGACTACTTCGAGCGCGGCATCGAGACCGCCATCGCCTCCGCCGGGCTCCACGTGCGGCCGCTGGACATCTCGCAGCACGCCGCCGTCGAGGTGGACTTCGAGGCCGACCTCGAGCGGGCCAACGCGCTGTTCGCCGAGCACAGCCACCTGCAGCCGGTGACCGACGACCGGGTGTAGCAGCGGGTCTGCCCTGCCCCTGCCGCCGCGCGGCCCCCTGCAGGAAGAAGGACCCCCACCTCCCACCGTGGAAGGACCCCGTCCTCCTCATCCCTCGCAAGCTCGGGGTGGGACCCGGGACGGGGCCGCGGTGGGCCCCGGGAGGGGGCCACGTGGCGGAGGGCAGGGAGTCCTCTTCCTCAGCCCCTGGGCAGGGACTCCTCGGCCGGGCGGTGGCTCTCGCGGAAACGACGGGTGCCGACCAGGCCCCCGACGACGCAGCCGGCGCCCAGGGCCACCAGCACGGCCACCGCCGCGCGGGTCAGCAGCACCGGCCCCTCGGCCAGCACGTTCGACGTCCACAGCACGTCGATGTCGGGTAGCCCCTGCACGAGCAGCAGCCAGCCCAGGACGACGGCGAGCAGCGCGGTCAACCCACCGCGGCCCCGGACGGCGGCGACGAGCCCACCGACACCGACGGCGAGCGCGAGCAGCCCGGGCAGCAGCGCCGACACCAGTGCGCCGGCGTGCGAGGAGACGCTCGCCGCGGGTTCCGGCGTGGTCGCCGCGTGGTACACCGCGGCGGCGCCGCCGGCCACCAGCAGCACCCCCAGCGGGCGCGGTCCCCGGCCGACCAGCGCCGCGGCGACCGGGGCCAGTGCCAGGACGGTGTAGAGCGGCCACACCACCCAGGCCGGCGGCGGTGGGCTCCAGGTCAGCACGCCGCGCACCTGCACCGGCGTGCCGCCGTAGGACATCGGCACCACCCACGACGACACCACGTGCTCGCGGGTCGGGTCGGCGGCCACCGCGGGGGGCAGCAGGTCCTCGCTCATCCAGTGCGTGCGGTGGTCGTGCCAGACGTAGCTGGGCTCGGTCGACACCTGCACCCAGTCCGGCTCGACCGCCGGGTCGGCGTGCGCGGGCAGGGTCACCCGACCGAACCGGTCCAGGTTGATGTAGGTGGCCGGGCTGTTCGCGTTGCGCCACACGCCGTCGGGACCGATGCGCAGGTACGGCTCGTCGGAGTAGCCGGGCACCTCGACCTCGGTCGCGGTCGGGTTGACCACCTCGAACTCGTCGCCGAAGGAGAGCACCCGCACCGCGACCCCGGGCAGCGCCGGGTCGACCGCCAGCACCCGACCGTCGTAGTCGCTGCCCGCCGCTCCACCACCGACGTGCGCCTGGGCGGGCCCGGCCAGCAGCAGCCCGGCCAGGGCGGCGAGGACGACGACCAGCAGGCGGGCCGCCGCCCGGTTCACGCCCCGGCCACCAGGCCGAGGTCGCCGGCGATGTCGCGGCTGGTGTTGCCCGCGTCGAAGGCGACGTGGGCGCGGTCGTCGGCGCCGTAGAGCAGCAGCAGCGAGGAGTGCAGCCGGCCGGAGTCCTCGGCCAGCGGCACGCCCGCGGCCAGCTGGGCGCGGTCGATGGCGGCCTGGTCCCCGGTCAGCCCGAGGAAACGGGTCGGCAGGTCGGCGTCGAAGCGGCCCAGGTACTCGGCGAGCACCTCGGGGGTGTCGACCGCCGGGTCGGTCGTGACGAAGACCACCTGCACCCGCTCGGCCAGCGCCGGATCGACCCCGCGTAGCGCGACGGCGACGTCGGCCATCGTGGTCGGGCAGATGTCCGGGCAGTTGGTGTAGCCGAAGAACAGCAGCGTCGGCGCCCCGGCGGTCTCGGTGCCGAAGTCGTAGGGCTGACCGTCCGGGCCGGTGAGGGTGAAGGAGGGCCGCTGGTAGGGATCGGGCAGGTCCAGCCCGGCGTAGCGGTCCTCGGGGCCCTCGACCACCGCGGCGGCGTCGCCGGAGTGGTCGTGCCCCTCGGCGGATGCGGTGCCGTCGGCGGCCGCGCCCCCGCAGCCGGCCAGCAGGAGCCCGGCCGAGACGGTCAGGGCGGCCAGCCGGCTGCGGCAGGAGGTCGTCACGAGGACACGGTACGACGGCCCGCGCGCCATCCGACGACGATGCCGGCCACACCGGTGAACAGCGCCAGGATGGACACGAAGAGCGCCATGGCACCGGGATCGGTGTCGCCGTGGCCGGTGCCCGTCGCCGCGGTGTCGGTGGCCGTCCCGGTCGCGTCGTGGGTGGCGCCGACGGCGGTCGTGGCGGCGGCGTCGTCGGTGCCGGCCGTGGCCTCGGTCAGCGTGAGCACCGGGGCGGGGTGCTCCGGCTCGGCCTGGCCCTCGACGGTCGGCTCGATCCACGCCGACTCGGTGCCGTCGCCGTAGGTCTGCACCGTGGGGAAGGACAGCTGGCCGGCCTCGGGGAACGGTCCGCCGGAGAGGGCGAACTCCTGGAACTCGCCGGGCCGGATGCCGCCGCCGTCGGCCGCGCGGAACTCCACGACGGACACGTAGCCGGTCACCTGCTCGCCGTGGCTCTCCAGCGGCGTGGCCAGGGCCGACGTCGTCATGCTCACCGTCCAGCCGGGCACCGGCTGCGCGCGCAGGGAGGCCATCGCGGACTCCTCCGGGATGGAGATGCGCAGGGCGACGGTGCTGGCGGTGTCGCTTTCGGTCGGCACCCGGAAGGTCAGCTTGCCGAAGCCGCCGGCGGCGGCGTCGGTCGAGGAGACGCCGACGTGCGCGGAGGCGGCACCCGCTCCGGCGAGGGCGGCGGACAGCGCCGTCAGCAGGGCCAGGACGACGACGCCGAGCCGCGCGAGCGGTCGGGGCAGGGATGACGACACGGTTCTCCTGTCGGGACGGGGTGGAGCGGGATCCGAGGGCTCAGCGCACCGGGAAGGTGGTGGTGGCGGTGCCGGCCGTGAACTCGTCGAGCCGCACGGTGACGGCGAGGGTCCAGGTGCCTGCGCCGGGGACCGCCATGCCGTCGGCGACGTAGTGGCCGGGCCCGGCGGGCTCGAGGGCGATGTCGATCGGACCGATCTCCTGGGCCTCCTCGGTGAGGGTCACCCGGATGTCGACGGGCTGGGTCAGCTGCCCCCGCTCGTCGAGGAGGTAGAGGTGCAGCGTGTTCGGCCCGGCGGCGGCCGGGTCGACCGACACCTGCACGCTGCCGTCCTGCCCGGCCGTGGTCTGCACCGGCAGCGTCACGTCCACCGGCTGGGCGACCTCCGCGCGCGCCGGCGGCGTGCCGACGAGCACGGCCGACAGCGCCAGGACGACGAGGCCGACGGCGAGTTCGACGAGCACCGATCGGCGCAGCGCGGGCCGCTCGGTGGCGGCCGCGGCGGCCTGCACCTCGGCGCGTGCGCCGGCGGCCGAGGCGACCACGGGGTCGGGCTCGGGCTCCTCGGAGGACGCGGAGAAGGCGTGCGCGGTCACCCGGCGGCGCGGCGGGCGGGGCCGGCGGACGCCCAGGTGCTGCTGCACCCACACCCGCGAGACGCCGGCCGCGGCGAGCAGCAGGAGGACCAGCGCGAGCTTGGCCAGCAGCACCCAGCCGTAGGTCGTCGTCACCAGGGCGGTGGGCGAGCCGACCTCGCGGACCGACTGGACGACGCCGGTGACCACCAGCGCGGTGACCGAGCCGGCGGCCAGCCGGGAGAACGGCGGCATCGCGCGGGCGACGTCGGCCCCCGGAGCCTCCTCGCGCAGCACGCCACCCAGCAGCCCGGCCAGCCCACCCAGCCAGACCGCCATCGCCGCGACGTGCACCGCCGCGGCGGCGACCGCCAGGACCGGCAGCGGCCCGGCGACCGGGTGTCCGACGGCGGCCACGGTGCCGACGACGGCCACGGCGAACACCCCGCCCGCGACCACGTCGGGGAGCGAAGCGCTCCCCCGCCGCCAGACCGTGCGCAGGACGACCGCCAGCCCGGCCACGAAGACGATCCGCAGCAGGTGGGCGGCCCCGTTGGCCGAGTCTGCGGTGGCGCCGAGGAGCGCCGGGTCGGCGACGGAGGTGAGCCCGCTGCCGGCGGCGTAGGGACCCTGCAGGAGGAACGAGAGCGCGGCACCCACGGCGACGGCGACCAGCCCGCCGGTGGTCATGCGGCGCAGTCGCGCCGACGCCCAGCCGGCCGGCCACGCGGTCGAGAGCAGCACGGGCACGCCGATCGCGAGCGCCAGGCCGGCGAAGCCCAGCCAGCGGGCCGCCGGCAGCGCCGCGCCGACGACCGGGTCGGTGTCGCCCGTGCCCCCGGAGGCTCCCGCGGCCACCAGCTCGCCGCTCCCGACGGCGAAGGAGAAGGCCCCTGAGATGGGGTGCGAGTCGGCCGAGACCACCCGGTAGGTGACGAGGTAGCCGTCGTCGGGCAGGTCCGCGCGCAGCGGGACGACGACGGTGTCGCCCTCGACCGTGGCGTCCCCGGCGTCGACCCGCTGCCCGGAGGCGTCCAGCACGCGGGCGTAGCCGGCTCCGAGGGACACGCCCTCGGTGAAGGTCAGCGTGACCCGGTCCGGGGCCTCGGGGAGCCGGGCGCCCTCGGCCGGGTCGGTCGACACCAGCTCGGCGTGCGCGGCGGCCGGTGGCGCGGTCGCCACCCCGGCCACCGACCACAGCCCGAGCAGGGCCAGCAGGAGCAGCAGCGCCCCGGGCGCGCGGCGCCTCACGCCGGCACCCGCTCCCGGCCGACGGCGGGCAGCTCCCGGCGCCGGCGTCCCCGCCAGGCGACGGTGCCGACCAGCGCCACGCCGGCGAGCAGCAGCAGGTGGGTGACCGCACGCTCGGCGTGCACGCGTCCGGCCCGCAGGTCGGCGACGGTGAGGACGACGAGGAGCGCGGCGAAGGTGCCGAGGAACGGCAGCGCGCCGGCGGCGAGCCGGGGGGCGGCGGCCACGGCCAGGAAGGCCGCGGCGATGCCGAGGTTCCAGGCGCCGGTCTCGTGGGCCATGTGCACCGGTGCGCTCATCGCCGCGGTCCCGGCGGCGAGGGAGGGCCAGGCGAACGCGGCCTGTGCGACGCCGACGGCCAGCAGGGCCAGGCGCAGCGCGGCGGCGGCCAGCCGGGCGCGGGCCGCCGCCGCCGTGCCGGGCAGCTCGCGGGGCAGTGCGGCCAGCACCGTGGCCGTGAGATCCGGCACGACCGGGGCGGGGGCGAGCCGGGCGCGGCGGGTGACCAGCTCGGCCTGGCGCGCCCAGGCGGAGCAGGCGGGACACGCGTCCAGGTGCGCGTCGAGCTCGCCGGCGGGCAGGCCGGGCGACTCGCCGTCGAGCCGCGCGGACAGCGCCTCGCGGTACGGGGTGCACTGCATGATGGGTTGGTCGTCCTCCGAGGCTGGTTGGTTCCCCCTCATTTCGGGTGGCGTGGCGGTGACGGTCCACCGGGGAGGATGGGACGCATGGAGGAGCTGGAGCGGCTGGCGGCTGCCGCCGTCGACGGCGACCCCCTCGCCGCGGCGGCGCTGGTGCGCGCCACCCAGTCCGACGTCTGGCGGCTGTGCGCGGCCCTCGGCGACCGGCAGTCCGCCGACGACCTGACGCAGGAGACCTACCTGCGCGCCTTCGGGTCCCTGCACCGCTTCGAGGGGCGCTCGTCGCTGCGCACGTGGCTGCTGTCGATCGCCCGGCGGGTGTGCGCCGACGCCGTCCGGTCCCGCCGGCGTCGCCGGCTCACCCTCGTGCGGGAGGACGCCGAGCTCGAGGCCCTGGGCACCGGGGACGACGCCGACCGGGTGGGTGAGGGCGCCGCCGTCGCCGACCTGCTGGCCCGGCTCGCCTCCGACCGTCGCGAGGCCTTCGTGCTCACCCAGCTCCTCGGGCTGCCCTACGCGGAGGCCGCGGAGGTCGCCGGCTGCCCGGTGGGCACCATCCGGTCGCGGGTGGCGCGGGCCCGGGCCGACCTGGTGGGAGCCCTGGCGGAGGACGAGGCGGCGACCGGGCGGGCCTGACCGCCGTCAGCCGTCCCATTCACCGGGACGGGGCATGGGTCTATCCCCATCGATCTGGTAGACATTCCGTCGTGGCGGCGACGACGGTGCTCCTCGTGGGGCGGATCCACGTCGACCTGCTGCGCGTCTGCACCGCCTGCTGTCCGGGCTGCTGACTCCCGCGCTCCGCGCACTCCTCGTCGTCCCTCCCGCGCTGTGCTGCGCCTGCTCGCGCGCCCGCGGCCCCCTCCCCGGATCCGGAGACCCCAGCCCGTGAAGACCCTCGTCCTGCTCGCCCTCGCCGGCCTGGGCGCCCAGCTCGTCGACGGCAGCCTCGGCATGGCCTACGGCGTCACGTCGACGACGTTGCTGCTGGCCATCGGCACCAACCCGGCCGCCGCGTCGGCCACCATCCACCTCGCCGAGATCGGCACGACCCTCGCGTCGGGCCTGTCGCACTGGAAGTTCGGCAACGTCGACTGGAAGGTCGTCGCCAAGGTCGGCGTCCCCGGTGCGGTCGGCGCGTTCGCCGGCGCCACCGTGCTGTCCAACCTCTCCACCGAGGTCGCCGCCCCGGTGATGTCGCTGATCCTGCTGGCGCTCGGCGCCTACCTGCTCGTCCGCTTCACCCTCCGCGGCATCGACCGCCGCAACCTCGGCAAGCCGGTCCGCAAGCGCTTCCTCAGCCCCCTGGGCCTGGTGGCCGGGTTCGTCGACGCCACCGGCGGTGGCGGCTGGGGCCCGGTCGGGACGCCGGCGCTGCTGGCCAGCGGCCGGATGGAGCCCCGCAAGGTCATCGGCTCGATCGACACCTCGGAGTTCCTGGTCGCGCTGGCCGCCAGCCTCGGGTTCCTCGTCGCGCTGGGCTCCCAGGGCATCGACTTCCCCTGGGTCGCCGCCCTGCTCGTCGGGGGTCTGATCGCCGCCCCGATCGCCGCGTGGCTGGTCCGGCACGTCCCGCCGCGGCTGCTCGGCTCGCTCGTCGGGGGGATCATCGTCCTGACCAACACCCGAACGCTGCTGCGCAGCGACTGGATCGACGCCGCCGACCCGGTGCGCTACGCCGTCTACGCGGTCATCTACGCGGTCTGGGCCGCTGCGGTCGTGCACTCCTACCGCCAGTACCGCAAGGACCGGGCGCAGGAGTCCGCCGACGCCCTGGCCGCCGAGGCCGCCCGGCTGGCCGAGGCCGAGCACCCGGTGCCCCCGGCCGACGGCGCGGACGCCGCCGACCTGCGGCGCGGCGTCACGGCGGGCCGCCCCCGCGACCCGCGGGACTAGCGACCGCAGCACCACGCACGCAGGGAGGGCCCCGTCCGGCTGTAGCCGAGCGGGGCCCTCCCCCGTCGAAGGTCAGGCCATGTCGACCTGGGCTTCGACCAGTTGGCGGTATGCACCGGACACCGCGACGAGCTCGTCGTGCGTCCCTCGTTCCACGACCCTCCCTCGCTCCATGACCAGGATGAGGTCGGCGTTCCGGATGGCGCTCAGGCGATGCGCGATCACGATGGTGGTGCAGCCCACCGAGGCCAGGTTCTCCAGCACCGACCGCTCGGTCACGCTGTCCAGATCGCTCGTCGCCTCGTCCAGCAGCAGGATGGCCGGCTGGTGAGCGAGCGCTCTCGCGATGGCGATCCTCTGCTGTTGCCCTCCCGACAGGGAAGCGCCTCCGTCGAGCAGCAACGTGTCGTAGCCCATGGGCATGGCAGTGATGTCGTCGTGGATGCAGGCCAGCTTGGCGGCCTCGACCACCGCCTCGAGGGGCAGCGAGGGATCGGACAGTGCGATGTTCTCGCGGATGGTCGAGCCGAACAGGAAGGGTCGCTGGGTGACGATGCCCACCTGTCGGCGCAGGGAACGGACCTCCAGCTGGCTCATCTCGGCTCCGTCGAACAGGATCCGCCCGGACGAGGGGCTGTACAGCCCGAGGAGCAGGTGAGCGAGAGTCGACTTCCCGGACCCGGATCGGCCGGCGATGCCCAGATGCTGACCGGGCTCCACCTCGAGCGACACGTCGGCGACCACACGCGGGGCCAGCGAGCCGTAGGAGAAGGAGATCCCCTCGGCCCGCACGTGACCGTGCAGGTGGCCCGCGGGTGTCACGGATTCGCCCTCCTGCTCCCGGGGCGTGTCTAGCACGTCGTTGATGCGTTCCATGTAGCTCCGGGTCAGCTGGATCTGCAGCCCGGTCCCGACGAGCGTGGCGAGTGGCTCGAGGAACCCGGTCGCCAGCGCGGCGGCGGCGAGCAGAGTCCCGAGCGAGATCCGCCCCTCCAGGACCTGGGACGTACCCACGAGGAGCACGGCCAGCGGCGAGCCCATTCGCAGCGTGCCCATCACCGCCCCCACGGCGGCGTTCAGCCGACCTCGCGCCAGGGCCACGTTCACCTGGTCGACGTAGAGCCCCTCCCAGTGGTCAGCCGCCCGACGCTCGGCACCGCTGGCCTTGAGGGTCTCGATGCCGGCCAGGAGCTGGTACGTGTAGCCCTGCGCCTTGGCCTCGACCTGCAGGCTCTCCGACATCAGGTGCTGGTTGCGCCGCCAGGACAGGAGGAGGACGGCCACCTGGAGCAGGGCGAGCCCCAGCACGAGGGCAGCCAGCGTCGGGCTCAGCGCGACGAGCAGGACCAGGTAGAAGCTGGCCAGGCTGCCGTCCAGCAGGGCCGCCAGGGCGCCGGTCGTGAGGATCTCCCGCACGACGGCGTTGCTCTGCAGACGCATCATCAGGTCGCCGGCCGACCGTCGCAGGAAGAAGCCGTACGGCAGGTCGACGAGGTGTTCGACGAAGCTCGTGGTGAGCCGCACGTCGAGAATGGTGCGGAGCTGCAACAGGAGGTGGGCGCGCAACAGCGACGCCAGGAAGTAGTAACAGATCAGACCGGCCATGGCGGCGCCGACGACCATCAACAGGTGCTGGTCGCTGCGGGGGGCGATCTCGTCGACGATCAGCGCCGTGAGGAGCGGCAGGGCGAGTGCGACCAGCCGGATGAGCACCGACGCGACGAGCACCCGGCTGAGCATCCGGGACTGACCGAGCAGTGGTCGGAGGTAGCGCCACGTCCCCTTGGTCGTACGCGGGGTCCGCTGGAAATCGGGGCCCGGCTCGCAGATGACGGCCACCCCCGTGTAGGCACGGCGGAACGCCTCGAACGACAGTCGCCGACGTCCCAGCGCCGGATCGACGACGTGGACTCCCTTCCTCCCCACATGCTCGAAGACGACGAAGTGGTCGAACTCCCAGTGCAGGATCGAGGCGGGGGGAAGTGCCGCCAGTGCATCGATGTCGGCGGCCACCCCATGCGCCGTCATGCCGTACCACCGGGCCGCCTGGGCCAGGGCGAACGCGTCCACGCCGTCGCGGTTCGTGCTGGTCATCTCGCGCAGCTCGTCCAACGGTACGTGCCGGCCGTGGTAGGCGAGCACCATCGCCAGGGAAGCGGCTCCGCAGTCGGCTATCTCCAGCTGCCGCACCCAGGGCACCCGCCGGCGCACCACCTGCTCTCTCACGTCGACGCTCCCCTGAACTCCTGCAGGACGAGGGAGAACGCCCTCTCCGAGCCCAGGACGACCACTGCTCTGCCCGTCAGGCGCGCCGACGGCGTCGCGGGCGTGGCTCCCCCTCCAGGGCGCAGGACCCCGGTGACGAGGACGGCGGGCTGCGGGAACGAACTGAAGCCGACCCGTCGGATGTCGGCCTCGTCGGCAGCCTGTACATGCGTCACCGTGGCCGGGACATCTCCCCACCCCGCCTGCCCGGCCACATCGAGACGCAGTGGGTGACCGTCCTGCGGTTCGGTGCCGGCGACAGCTGGCAGGACGGCGACGAACGTCCGCGCCTGCGGGTCGACGAGGGCGGGTCCCGAAGCGGTCAGCTCCACCCGAACGGTGAACGCCAGCGCCAGGCCCACGGCCACCAGCGCCAGCACGACCCAGTAGAGCCATCGCACCCATGGAGCCCCGACCTGCAGCACAGCACCCGGCTGCCGCGGGCGGGACCGGTACTCGAGGGCCTCTCGGCGGAACAGGTCGGCGGACATGGTCACGACGAGGAGGTCAGGCGCCCCGCACGAGCGCTGTAGACACGGTCGAGCATCTCGTAGAGGACGAGTTCCTGGGCCCTCTGCGCGGAGCGCAGCAGCCGGTTGACGTGCATGTGGGCGTAGCTGGCCGCCACCTCGGTCAGCGGCAGCGACAGCTGCCGGCTCTCCGCCGTCCGGCGCAGGTCCGCTGCCAGGGGCGCGAGGCGCAGTGACCGCAGGTGCAGAGCCTCCAGGCCGGACGAGAGCCGGGAGGGGACACCCCTGCCGGGGTCGAACAGCGCCTCCAGGCCCGTCCGCTCCGTCCGGTACCGCCGGCCCACTGCACCTCGGAAGGCCCCATCGGCACCGAACTCCCGGCCGTACCCCTCCCGCGCCTCCCGCGCCACGGATCGCTTCTGCTCCAGACTGAGGCCGAGGTCGTCGAAGAGGAGGTCGATCCCCCGCAACGCAAGGCGCCAGCGCAGGTCGAGCCCCTCCTCCCCCGGCAGCGAGCGCAGGATGGCGAGAACGGCGTCACTGTCGGCATGGAAGACCCGCTCCGCCAGTTCGATGCCGAGGTCTCCCCCGTAGCGCTCGACCTCGCGCTCGTAGGTGTCGAACTGCACGCGCCACACCTGACCGGTGTCGAGGGAGGCGGCAGCCGCTGCTTCCAGCCGCGGCCGGACCTCGGCCGCGAGCCGCCCCGGTTCACCGTGCACCCGGATCCGGAGATGCCAGTCGGGGTCGCTGTAGCGGATGAAGAACCAGCGATCGGCGTCGCCGGCCGCCACGGCGGATTCCACCACGGGCCCGACCACCCGGGTCAGCACCTGGTCGGCGGTGGCGGCACCGGCGTACAGCTTGGCGTAGAGCCACTCAGAGCCGGGCGGGAAGCGACGACGCACGGAGACCGCACGGCCAGGCATCGTCCCCTGACTCGGCTCCTGGGGTCCTGTCCGGACGAACGGGACGATCACCTCGTGCACGAAGCGCCCTTCAGGGCCGGAGGCGCACAGCTCGTCCGGGCCCGGGAACATCTCCACCAGCACCGCCCCGCGTCGCCCGCGGATCTGGTGGGCGAGCGCTTCGACGCTCAGCACGTCGTCCAGGTCGACCAGGAGTTGGTTGTCGCCGTCCGAGAGAGCGACGTGGCGGGGCAGCCGCCGGTCGGCACGCCATCGCTGCACGGCGGCGAACCCGGAGGCGGTCCCTGCCTGACCGAGCGTCTGCACGTCCGACTCGGCCAGGTTCCAGCGCGCACGGGACAGCACCACCCGTCCACTGACCACCCGGGGCAGGAAGGACGCGTCGGAGAGCGGACCCCAGTCCCAGGCGAGGTACCCGGCCACGTCCTGGGTCTGGAGCCGGCACAGGAAGCGGTAGAGCCCCAGGCTCCGCCAGCTGTAGTTGTGCGCGGTGGTCAGCCGGGGCACGACCTCGCACCCGAGGCGACGGGAGCGGAGGACGACCCGGTCACCGCGCACCGACACCAGCAGGTCCGAGACGGGGATCTGCCGATCCGTCGGCGCACCGGAACGGCCGAGGTAGGGGATCTCGTAGTCACGCAGTACAGGGCGACACAGGATGTTGCCGATGCGGCCTTCGGGCAGGTGCACGATCTCGGCGAACACCGGCTCGGGACGGCGCGCCTCCTCAGCGTGCAGCTGGGCCTCGACCCGCGTGAGCAGATCCGGGTCGGCATGGCAGAAGCGACCCAGCATCGTCGCACCGGACGGACCCGCCACGTGGTCGATCAGGACCCGGAACGCCCCTCGTGCGATGGCGTCCTCCGACTCGGCGGCCACCGCGGCCATGACGTGGAAGGCGTCGGGGACCGGAGGTCGCCGGCCGGTGGCGAGGCGCTCGAGGTCGGCGGCCTCGATGCTGACCTCACCGGCCCCTTCCTGGAGCGCCCGTACGAGCTTCTGGAGGAGCAGGCCGTCCCGTCCTGTCCAGCGCCCGCCCTCGGACGTCCCGCCGCTGCCGAGCGGTAGCCCGGCCAGGAGAGGGGAAGCTCCGGCGTGCGGCGCATCGGAGACCTCGAAGCCGATGCCCGTCTCCTCGTCCAGCGCCTCGGCGAGGGGGACCTCGCGGGTCTCATAGCGAGAGCGGAACGCCTCGCGGAACCGGGACAGGCTGTCGCGGAGGCGGGCCGGCGCCAACTGGTGGAGCACCCGCACGCCCCGGCTGATCTCGCTGAGGACCTGGCTCCCCAGGGTGGTGTCCCCTCCCGGCTTGACCAGGTCGACCTGGACGAGGCGCGAGAGCTCGGGCCGGGCGGGGAGCTCGTCGAGGACCGCGGTGATCGCCCGGTAACGATCAGGCGATACTCCCGGGCCCTCGGCGTCGATCTTCTCCAGCGCAAGGCGCGCCTCGTCGAGCCGGCCGGACAGCGGCGCGGTCTCGGCGTGCCCGGCCAGGGTCGCCACCAGGCCGTGGATCGGCTCGTCGCCCGTGACGCCCGGGCGCAGGTCGGACACCAGGAGCTGGCTGTCGACGAGCTCGGCGACGTACTCGTCGGCCTCGGCCCGCGTGATCTCCCCGTCGACCAGCGCAGCGGCCAGCTCCCCGAGCGTCGCGCCGTCCTCGGCCCGCTCCAGCGTGGCGGTCAGGTGGGGACTCTTGTCGACCGCCACTAGGTGGTACGAGCGGCGCGCGTCGGCGAAGCGGGCCTCGGCGAGGTGCAGTCGTCCCGCTGCTTCGTACAGGCTGGAGTTGGGTCGGTAGGTCAGCCCCGCGCGCAGGCGCGGGTCCCGCTCGACCGCCGCGGACAGCGCCCAGAGGTAGTCCATGTCCAGCCGGCTGTGGCGCTGGTAGTGGGCCCGGGACGGCAGCCGGAGGCTCGTCTGCGGGCCGGTCGTGCCGGTCGTGCAGCCGGCGAACAGACCGAAGGGCGTGGCGCGGGCGGCAGCCCGGCTGAAGTACGCCACCAGGGCGGCCTCGAGCCTGCGACCCCGTCTGCTGTCCGGTTCCCGGGTCCAGTGGTCGAACGCCTCGTCCAGGTCCGGGGAGGCCACGAAGAGCGCGTCTCTGAGCTCTGGGCGGGACACCGCTGCCCGGAGCCGCTCGCGGACCCTCGCCCGGTCCCTGGCCAGCGCCCGATCGAGCCCATGCGGGTCCTCGACGGCCCCGACGGCCTCCAGCCCCTCACCCAGGGCTGCGAGTTCGTCGAAGGGCAGCAACGGGGTGCGGAGGACGAAGAAACCCGAAGGAGCGAAGGGCGGCGTCTGTCCACGCCCGGTCATGTGATTCGTACCTCCGAGTCGCGGGGTGCCGAGAGCAGGAACACCTGGTCCCACGAGGGTTCGACCGGCGTGGCAGCGGCCAGGAGCACCAGAGCGATCCCCGCTGCTCCGCCGACCACCCCGATGCCGGTCCACGGCCCCGCCCGGAGGTCCGGGGTCCCGGTCACCCACTGACCCCCGCTGGACCGCGCCAGGTCACACCAGTCGAGCGTCCGCTCCAGCCAGTCGATCGCGGCACGTGCCAGCTGCGGTTCTCCACTGGCCTGGTACAGCCGGTTGTAGACGTGCGCCAGCCCAGCCGTGCCATGGCACACGCTGGCATCGACGACCCCCGTCTCCGGCACCGGACGCTCGGCGGCACGGCAGGCGAGCGCCACCGCCTCTCGCGCCCACTCCGGTTCTCCGGCGCCCTGCGCTGCCGTCCACAGGGCTGCGGCCACTCCCGGATCGCCGTAGCACCACGCAGTGCGGGCGGGAACGGGCTCGAAGCCCGGCGCCACCCAGATGGGGAAGGTGGGCCCCGACGCGGTCTCCACTGCCTGGGCCAGGAGCCAACGCACGGCGCCCTCGAGGAGGGGACGCACGGTCGCCCGCTCGACCCCGGCGCCACAGAGTGCGCCGAGCAGCGCGATGACGCCGGGGACCCCGTGGGCCACGCCGAGGTCGGCGCGGCCGGACGGATAGCGCTCCCGCTCGCTCGCCTCCCAGATGTGCGCTGGGTCGGTCCACCAGAAGACCCCGTCGTCGTCCTGTCGCGCGATGTCTGTGAGTCGCTCGACGATGCGATGGACACACTCGGCCGCCACGGGACGCCGACGGCGTTGCAGGGCGTACACGCCGAGCCCGGTCAGCCCGGCAACCAGGTCGTGGGACACCGGCCCCACCGGACGGCGCGACAGGACGCGTGCGACGGCGTCGTCGACAGCCGCACCGCCGTCCTCACCCGGTCCGTCCAGCAGGCAACCCACGACGTCGGCCGCCCACGCGATGCCGGTGAACCCGCTCCAGAATGAGCTCCCCATGACCTCGTGAGCCAGGCCCTCGATCGCTTCATCGAGGTGATCTCGAGCGAGCTCGGCCGCGCGGGCGTCTCCACGCGCCCTCGCCAGCCACGCGTAGAGGACCGCTAGGCCCGCCTGTCCCCCGGCGAGCGAGAGAGCCCGCTCACCGGGGGACCGGGAAGTGACGGACTCCGCGATGGCATCGACAGTTTGCAGAGTCCGCTGTCGGGCGGTACCCGACACCAGCGGTCGCCAGTTGGTCACGGCTCGCCCACGCCTCCGGTGGGTGCAGCCGGCAGGTCGATCGCCAGGGGTGGCCAGGCGGAGCAGCATGATCTACAGGTCGGAGGTCGACCCGTTCGCGCCTCCCGGCCCAGGAAGACCCGCATGTCCATCTGGCCTCTCGTGGTGGATCGAACCGACTCGACTAGTGACCGTTGTGCTCGTCGTGTTCGTCCGGGCCGGTGCCATTGCAGCTGCCGTGCTGGCCCGAAGGACCGTTGCCATTGCCGTTGCAGCTGCCGTGCTGGCCGGTACCACCGTTGTCGGACGGGTCCCCGCCACCCACGACACGGGCCAGGTCCTCGTCGTCCAGGATGCGGAGCGTCTCCTTGGAGAGGGTCAGAGTCCTTCTCACCATGCACCTCCATGTGTCATTCCTGGACTGATGTCACTGCATGCAGCCCAGCCCAGGTCGATATCGGCTGCCTACTAAGAGGGCCCACAACGGGCATTGCGGATTCGTCGTTCAAGGCATGCGAAATCTGAGTGACGACGTGATTCAGACTGGAATCCAGGTGGCAGGACCAACCGCACTGCCTGGATAGGGCCGAAGACGATAGCTGGTGATATCGGGTCTACGGGGCCGATGGCTGGTAGATCCGGAACAGTAGCGACCGCCCTAAGACCCGTAAAGAGGGGGTTGCCATGTTTTCCGGGACTATTTTGAGCTTCATGGTGGTGACGGAGCGTCACAAGGGCTTGTCATCCCTATGAGCTTCACGGTGGTGACTTCTCGTCACGGAGGGCCAGGTCCCCTTCTCTGTTGAGCGTCAAGATGGTTGCTGAGTGTCACGCGGCCCGCCATCTCTTTCCTTTGAGCTTCATGGTGATGACCGTGCGTCACGAACGCTGGCTGTCCCTCGCGGCGGTTCGGGGGTGCCCGGTCTCCCACGGGGCCCACCGGAGCCTCGGGGAGGACTCTCGCCCTCTCACGTCACCGAGCGGCCAGCAGCGTCGCCTCGAGGTCGGCGGGCAGTCCGGGACGGGGCAGGCCGTGCGGCGGGGGCGGCAACTCCTCGACGCCGCGCAGCCAGGCCCAGGTGTCGGCCACGGTCCGGGCGAGCGGCCGGCTGGGCAGCCCGAGCTCCCGCGCCCGGGCGGTGTCGACGTCCCACGCCGTCCGGGCCATCTCGGCGCGCAGCCACAGCGGCAGGTGCAGCCACGGCTCGACGCCGGCCGACAGCAGGTCGGCGTCCGGGACCGGGACCCACTCCGCGTCGCCACCGGTCACCTCCCGGCAGAGCTCGAGCAGGCCGCCGAGGGTGGCCATGCCCACCGGCCCGGTCGCGTTCACCGCGCCGGGTACGCCCCGCTCGGCCATCTCCACCAGCCAGCCGGCCAGGTCGCGGACGTCCACCGCGGCGATCGGCTGGTCCCACCCCTCCGCCGGGACGACGACCCGGCCGCCGCGCGCGATCCGCCGCAGCCACCAGCCCAACCGGTCCACCCGGTCGTCGGGGCCGACGATGAGGCCGGCGCGCGCGGTGAGGAACCGGCCCGGCAGCGCGGCACCGATCGCGCGTTCGGCGAACGCCTTGACCGGCCCGTACTCGTCGTCGTCGCTCTGCCAGGTGGGTTCGCCGTCCTCGGGGCCGAGCGGGCCGGGCGGCCAGTTCGCGTAGGCGTTGAGGCTGCTCACGAAGGCGTACCCCCGCACGCCGCTCAGCACGGCCGCGGCGTTGCGGGCAGCGGCCCGGGTCTGGCAGGAGGTGTCGACGACGAGGTCGGGCGTCCAGCCGTCGAGCGCGGCCGGGAGCGCAGCGGGGTCGTCGCGGTCGCCGTGCAACGCGCGGGCGCCGGCGGGCGGGTCCCCGGAGACGCCGCGGGTGAAGGTCGCGACCTCGTGACCGCGGTCGAGGGCCGCGGTGGTCACGTGCCGGCCGAGGAAGTGGGTGCCGCCGAGGACGAGCAGTCGCATGCCCGTCAGCCCAGCCCAGCCGCTCCCCCGCCGTCCAGCCGGTTCGCGGTCGGCGTAGCCGGCCCCCTGCAGGGCCCCGCCCTGAGTGTGCGAGAGGTGGGGAGGACGGGGTCCTTCCTCAGACCGCCCGGGTGTAGGGCGAGCCCACCGGCACCTGCGGCAGCGGGGTGGACCGGGCGGCGGCGAGCACCATCTGCGGCGAGCGCGGCAGGCCGCGGCGGGTGCACAGCCGCAGGGCGCGTGCCCCGGTGATGACGTCGGTCTCCGGGGGGACGACGAGCAGGTCGGCACGGCGGGTACCGCCGGCCCAGGTCAGGCAGACCACCCCGGCGTCCATGCTGCGGAAGCCGCCGGTGCGGACCACCCGCCCACCGACGACGACCTTGCGCGGCGCCGGCGACCAGACGTCGAGCGGGTAGGTGAAGCGCTCGATGCGCAGACCCCGCTTGTCCAGCGCGGCCACCAGCTCGGGCACTTCGACCGCGAGGTCGCGACTGCGCGGGAACCAGGCCCCGTCGAAGGCCTGCTCGCCGGACCCCGCGTCGCTGCGCAGGCTCACCCGGACGTCGATCCCGCCGCGGTGCCCCTCCGCCGCCGCCAGCGTGTGCCGGGTGTCCCTCATCCGCGTCGCCTCCTCGTCGATCCGGGCCCGCCGACACGGCCCCGAGGAGAACGTAGGCAGCCGACGCGGCGGGTCCCCGTGAGCGTGTCGTGGGCGGGTCGGCGCCCTCCGGCCCGCCGTCACCCCTCGTCATGGGACGGTCACGGCGCTCCCGCGGACCTGCGCGTCCGCGGGAGCGCCGGGAGCGTCAGGAGGTCAGCTCGAAGACCGTCGTGCTGTCGTAGACCTCACCCGGGCGCAGCACCGTGGAGGGGAAGTCCGGCTGGTTGGGCGAGTCCGGGAAGTGCTGGGTCTCCAGCGCCAGCCCGTCGCCCTGCCGGTAGACCCCGCCGCCGGTGCCCACCAGCGTGCCGTTGAGGAAGTTGCCCGAGTAGAACTGGATGCCCGGCTCGGTGGTGGAGATCGTCAGCGTCCGGCCGCTGGCCGGGTCGTGGAGCACCGCGGCCTCCTCGAGCGCGTCCTCGGCATCCGAGCCCTCGCGCGCGCCGTCGTCCCCGCGGTCGAGCACCCAGTTGTGGTCGTAGCCCTGCCCGTACAGGAGCTGCTGGTCGGCCACGCGGATGCGCGCGCCGATCGGCGTGGGCCCGCGGAAGTCGAACGGCGTGCCCTCGACCGGGGCGATCTCGCCGGTCGGGATGAGCGTCTCGTCGACCGGCGTGAAACCGCTGGCGTTGAGCTGCAGCTCGTGGTCGTAGACGTCCCCGGAGCCCTCGCCGGCCAGGTTCCAGTAGGTGTGCTGGGTCAGGTTGACGACGGTCGGGGCGTCGGTCGTGGCCTCGTAGTGCACGGTCAGCCGTGACTCGGCGTCCAGGCGGTACGTGACCGTAGTGGTGAGCGTGCCGGGGAAGCCCTGGTCGCCGTCCTCGCTGACCAGCTGCAGCTGCAGTGCGGCCACGTCGGCGTCGCTGACGTCGGTGGCGGTCCAGACCCGCTCGGAGAAGCCCCCGGGGCCGCCGTGCAGCGTGTTCGGGCCGTCGTTGAGCGGCAGCTGGTACGTCTGCCCGTCGAGGGTGAACCGGCCCCCGGCGATGCGGTTGCCGTAGCGGCCGATGAGCGCGCCGAAGTAGGGGTCGCCCTGGGTGTAGTAGCCCTCGAGGTCCGGGTAGCCCAGGACGACGTTCTCGACCTGGCCGTCGGCGTCGGGGACCTCCAGGGTCTGGATGACGCCGCCGAAGGTCAGCACGCGCATCGTCGTGTCGCCGTTGCTGAGGGTCCAGCGCTCGACCGCGGTGCCGTCGGGGGTGGCCCCGAAGGGCTCGACGGTCGTGCTCGGGCCACCGCCGTCGTCCCGCCCGTCGTCGTCGGTCGCGGCGGCGGGTGAGGCGAGGCCGCCGGCCAGCAGGCCGGCGCCGAGGACGGCGACCAGCGTGCGGTGGCGCGCGGTGCGGAACGGGCTGGGGTGCTGTCCGGGCATGAGGACTCCGGTGTCCGTGGGCGGTCCACCGGCGTCGTCGCACGGTGGCAGGACCGCTGCCGGACCCGTCCTCGCGGACGGCGTGCGCCCGGCCCCCGTGGTGCGGCCCCAGAACGCCGCCAGACGCTAGGGACGCCCTGGAAGGGGTGTCAACGCCACTGCGCCTCCCACCCCGCGAAACGCGGGAGGCCCCGCCCGGGCACACCGGACGGGGCCTCCCGCACGGCCCCCGTCCAGAGGCTCGTGGCGGGCTTGCGACCTACGAGGAGGACGGGGTCCTCTTGCGGTTCTTCGCCTTGCCCCGCTCGTTCTGGTCGAGGATCACCTTGCGCACCCGGATGGTGGCCGGTGTCACCTCGACGCACTCGTCCTCGGCGCAGAACTCCAGCGCCTGCTCGAGGTTCAGGATGCGCGGCGGGACCAGCCGCTCGAGCTCCTCCGCGGTCGAGGACCGCATGTTGGTGAGCTTCTTCTCCTTGGTGATGTTGACGTCCATGTCGTCGGGGCGGCAGTTCTCACCGACGATCATGCCCTCGTACACCTCGGTGCCCGGGGCGACCATCATGGAGCCGCGCTCCTGCAGCGAGAACATCGCGTACGACGTCGCCACGCCCTGCCGGTCGGCGACCAGCGATCCGGTCGGTCGGGCGCGCATGTCGCCCATCCACGGTTCGTAGCCCTCGAGGTTGTGGTTGAGGACGCCGGTGCCGCGGGTCTCGGTGAGGAACTCGGTGCGGAACCCGATCAGGCCGCGGGACGGGACGATGTACTCCATCCGCGCCCAGCCGGTGTCGTGGTGGACGAGGTTCTCCATCCGGCCGCGCCGGGTGGCCAGCGCCTGGGTCAGCGTGCCGACGTACTCGCCCGGGGTGTCGATGGTGACCCGCTCGACCGGCTCGTGCAGCTTGCCGTCGATCTCCTTGGTGACCACCTGCGGACGGCCGACGGTCAGCTCGAACTCCTCGCGGCGCAGCTGCTCGACGAGGATGGCCAGCGCCAACTCGCCACGGCCCTGCATCTCCCAGGTGTCCGGCCGCTCGGTGGGCAGCATCCGCACCGAGACGTTGCCGACCAGCTCCTGGTCGAGGCGGTTCTTGATCAGCCGGGCGGTGAGCTTCTTGCCCGAGCGGCCGGAGATCGGCGAGGTGTTGATGCCGATGGTGATCGAGATCGACGGCTCGTCGATGGTCAGCGGCGGCAGCGGCCGCGGGTCGTTCGGGTCGGCGAGCGTGTCGCCGATCATGATGTCCTCGATGCCGGCGATGGCGACCAGGTCTCCGGGGCCGGCACTCTCGGCCGGGGTGCGGGTGAGGCCCTCGGTGACCAGCAGCTCGGTGATCTTGACGCGCTGGATGGTGCCGTCGGTCTTGCACCAGGCAACCTGCTGGCCGTTCTTCATCGTGCCGGAGTGGATGCGCAGCAGGGCCAGCCGGCCGAGGTAGGGCGAGGCGTCGAGGTTGGTGACCTGCGCGCGCAGCGGCTCCTCGGCGTCGTAGGTCGGCGCCGGGATGGTGTCCAGCAGCGTCTTGACCAGCGGGCCCAGGTCGGGGCTGTCGGGGCTGGTGCCGTCGGCCGGCCGGGTGAGCGAGGCCTGACCGGTCTTGCCGTTGCTGTAGACGATGGGGAACTCGAGCGCGTCGGTGTCCAGGCCGTTGTCCTCGAGCAGCTCCATGAACAGCTCGTAGGTCTCGTCGACGACCTCGGCGATGCGGGCGTCGGAGCGGTCGGTCTTGTTGACCACGAGGATGACCGGCATCCCCTTGCCCAGTGCCTTGCGCAGGACGAAGCGGGTCTGCGGCAGCGGGCCCTCGGAGGCGTCCACGAGCAGGACGACGCCGTCGACCATCGACAGGCCGCGCTCGACCTCGCCGCCGAAGTCGGCGTGGCCGGGGGTGTCGACGATGTTGACCGTGACGGGGTTGCCGTCCTCGTCGGCCAGCCGGATGGCGGTGTTCTTGGCGAGGATGGTGATGCCGCGCTCACGCTCGAGGTCCATCGAGTCCATGACGCGGTCCTGCGTGGAGTCGTTGTCCGTCCCCTCGCCCTTGGCGCGCCCGAGCGCGCCCGCCTGGCGGAGGAGGGCGTCGACCAGGGTGGTCTTGCCGTGGTCGACGTGAGCGATGATCGCCACGTTGCGCAGGTCGTCGCGGGTGGGCATGCGGGAGGGCACCTCGGGAGAGATCAGGGGGGTCGGCGCGTCCGTCTCTGTTGCGGAGCGCCTCGACACCAGGGTCAACAGCCGCCGGCCCGGCGACCTTCCCATGCTAGTTGAAGGACCCCCTGCCCCCTCCGGAGAAGGACCCCGTCCTCCTCACCGCTCGCAGCGAGCCTCTGGAAGGGGCCGCCCGGGACGGGGCCGCGGCGGGACCTGCAGGGGGCCGACCGGCCGGTCAGGCGCGGTCGGCCACCGCGTACGTGACCCCGGCGGCGACGACGGTCACCAGGGCGACCGCCAGCCAGGACGCCATCCCGACGCCGAGGGCCAGCACGTGTGCGAGCACGAAGGCGCCGATGTAGAGCGCACCGAGACCGAGGGCCACGGCCCAGCCGCGGTGCCGCTGCCACAGCCACGCGGCCGCCAGCCCGGCACCGGCGAACAGCGCGCCGCCGAGGGCGCGGATCCCGGTGCCCTGCGCGACACCGAAGCCGGCCGCCAGGCCGATGGCGACCAGGAGAGCGGAGGGGAAGCGGGTGCGCGTGCGGTTCAGGGTGGAACTCGTCATGCGGCCAGTCTCCCCGGCCGCGTCCAGCCGTCGTCGGTGCCGGGCTACACGGCCGGACGGACGAGCCCGAACCGTCGGCCGAGCAACGGGCCGACGACCGGCCAGGCCGATGCCCGCAGCGATGTGTCCCGTACGGTCATCCGCCAGCGCTCCTCGGGCGCGAACCACGACGCCGTGCGGGCGCCCGCGTCGGCGAGCCGCGCCACGACCGGCCCGAGTCGATCATGGGCCCGGTCCAGCGCAGCGGGGACCTCGGCAACGGCCGACGCCGTCGCCAGTTCCTCGGCCACCGCCACACCGCCGGCCAGCGCGAGGGAGGCCCCCTGTCCGGCGAGCAGGGAGACGCACCAGCAGGCGTCGCCGAGCAGCGCGACCCGGCCACGGTGCCACACGCGTGAGCGGACCTGGACGGTGCGGTCGGTGTAGCGGTCGACGGCCGAGGAGAAGGTCTCGAGGAGGTCGGGGACGAGCCAACCGAGGTCGCCGAAGCGGCGGTGCAGCGTCCCGCGGAGGTCACCATCGGGCTCGCCCCCACCGTCGGGCGACCGGTGCACGAGGAACGCAGCCGTGCGCCCCTCGTCCAGGGGATACACGGCCACCAGGCGTCCGGGGGCGGTGAGGGTGACGAAGTCCTCCCGGCGCACACCCGGCAGGCTGCCGTCCAGGATCCAGGACCAGACGGCGTGACCGAGGTCGCGGGTGCTCCACTCGTCCGGCGCCAGCAGGTCGTCGCGCACCCGGGAGTGGATGCCGTCGGCCGCGAGGACGACGTCCCACTCCTCCTCGGCGCCGTCGGCGTAGCGCACGACGACCGGGTCGCTGGCCGCCGCGGCCGGCTGCACGCCGATCACCTGGCGACCGTGGGCGGACTCGACCCCGGCGTCCCGCGCTGCGGTGTGCAGCTCGGTCTCGAGGTCGCCCCGCAGGAAGTTGTAGTGCCGCCCGCCGAACACGCGACGGCGCAGAGCCGGGTAGCCGACGGCGAGCCGTGGTCGACCGGACCCGTCGACGAACACCAGTCGCTCGATCGGGGCGTGGATCCGCTCCAGCCCGGGTCGCAGCCCCAGCCGGTCCGCCGCATCGACGCCCAGGCCGAAGAAGTCGATCATGTAGCCGCCACCTCGTGGCCCGGGCGCAGCCTCCACCACGGTCGCGGACCTGCCGAGCTGGCGCAGCCGCAGGGCCACCGACAGCCCGGCGATCCCGGCTCCGACGACGAGGACCCGCACGCCACGCCTCCTCCTGCCGCGCGGAGCGGGACCGAACGCCGCTCCGTGTACGAACTCGCAGACGGCACGAGGTGCGGTGGGGTTCCCACGACCCGCGGGCTCCCGGACGCGCGAAGGCCCCGGACGATGATGCGTCCGGGGCCCTCGCGTCGCCCGTGGTCAGCAGCAGGCGGTCGGCCGACACGTCGTCGGGCGCAGCCACCCGCCGCTGACCACGGGGTGGAGCGTGCGTCTCAGCGGAGCACGGCCTCGATCTCGAGCTCGATGCTGATCTTGTCACCCACGACGACGCCCCCGCCGTCCATCGGCATGTCGATGTCGACGCCGAACTCCTTGCGGGAGATCTCGGTCTTGGCGCTGAAGCCGGCGCGGGTGCCGCCGTAGGCGTCGGGGCCGAAGCCGTTGACCTCGAGGGCCAGCTCGACGGGCTTGGTGATGCCCTTGATGGTCAGGTCGCCGACGACGGTCCAGTCGGCGCCGTCGGTGCGGACCTCGGTCGAGCGGAAGGTCATCACGGTGTGGTTGCCCACGTCGAAGAAGTCGGCGGAGCGGATGTGCGCGTCGCGCTGCTCCTGCCGGGTGTCGATCGAGTCCATGTCGATCGTGGCGGTCACGGTGGACCGCGTCGGGTCCTCGGCGGTGACGATCTCGCCGGAGAACTTGGTGAAGTAGCCGCGGACCTTGCTGACCATCATGTGGCGGACGGAGAACCCGACCGTCGAGTGGCTGGCGTCGATGTCCCAGGTGCCGACGACGTACCCGGGGATCTGGATGGCGGTGGTCATGAGGGCCTCCATGTGGTTGAGCGTTTGACCTTCTGCCCAGCGACAGCATAGTTGAGCGCTCATCTATTCCGCCAGTACCCTGGGAGCATGACCTCCGACGTGTCGCTCGCTCCCCGGGACCCCGGCTCCGACGCCGAGGGCACCCGCTGGCTCGACGCCGAGGAGCAGCAGGCCTGGCGGGCCTGGCTCTACAGCGCCCAGCTGCTGCTCGACCGGCTCGACCGGGAGCTCACGCACGCGACCGGGATCTCGCACGCCTACTACGAGATCCTCGTCGCTCTCTCGGAGACCGAGGGCCGGATGATGCGGATGAGCGAGCTCGCCGACCGGTGCCTGTCCTCGCGCAGCCGGCTCTCGCACGCCGTCTCCCGGCTGGAGGAGCGCGGCTGGGTGCGCCGGCAGGTCTGTCCGGACGACGGCCGCGGCCAGCTCGCCGTCCTCACCGACGACGGGTTCCAGGCGCTCGAGGCGGCCGCTCCGGTGCACGTCGAGGGCGTCCGCACGCACCTGTTCGACCAGCTCTCCCCCGAGCAGGTCGCCGCGATGCGCGACGTCGGTGAGACGCTGCTGCGCCACCTCGGCCCCCGCTGAGGACGGACCCTACGGCGCCGTGACGTCGGCGGGCGGGGCCGGCCAGCGGGGCACGCCGGCGACCGCCGGCCCGTCCCCCAACCGGGCGGGAAACCGCGGCGGCCGCCGCTCGAGGAACGACGCCACGCCCTCGGCGGCGTCCGGACCGGCGCCGAGCTCGACGAGGGCCCGGGACTCGGCGCGGTGGGCGTCCCAGGGCGAGGGCGCGCCGAGCATCGACCACAGCAGCTGACGGGCGGCTCCCACCGCGACCCCCGAGGTGTTGTCGGCGATCTCGCGGGCCAGGCCGAGCGCGGTGGGCAGCAGCTCGTCGTCCGGGACGACCCGGGACACCAGCCGACCGCGCAGCGCCTCGGCGGCGTCGAACACGCGGCCGGTGGCCACCCACTCCATCGCCTGGCTGATGCCGACGATCCGCGGCAGGAACCAGGACGACGCGGCCTCGGGCACGATGCCGCGGCGGGTGAAGACGAAGCCGAACCGGGCCGACGCGGCGGCGATCCGGACGTCCATCGGCAGCGTCATCGTGGCGCCGATGCCGACCGCGGCCCCGTTGACCGCGGCGAGCACGGGCTTGCGCAGCCGGGCGAACGGCAGGGACGCGATGCCGCCCCAGTCCCGCGGGACGCCGTCCACCGTGCCGCGCGGGACGGGGTCGGGACGCGCGCCGCGGTCGCGGAAGGTGTCCTCTCCCCCACCGAGGTCGGCCCCGGCGCAGAAGGCCCGGCCGGAGCCGGTCACGACCACCACCCGGACCTCGTCGTCGGCGTCGGCTGCTGCGGCGGCTCCGGCGAGCTCCGCGGCCATGACCGGTGTGAAGGCGTTGAGCCGCTCGGGCCGGTGCAGGGTGATCGTGGCGACGCCGTCGGCGACCGCGTAGCGCAGCTGGGTGGGGGTCACCCGAGCGCGCCGGCGACCGCGAGCCGGGCGACGGCGTCCAGGTGCTCGGCGGCGTCACCGAGGAGCAACCGGTCGACCTTGGCCCGCCGCCAGTACAGGTGGGCGTCGTGCTCCCAGGTGAAGCCGATGCCACCGTGCACCTGGACGCAGGTCTCGGCGGCCCGCTCCAGCACCTCGGCGGCCAGGGCCTTCGCGGCCGACGCGGCCAGCGGCAGCTCCTCGGGCGCGGCGTCGGCCGCCCAGGCCGCCCACCACACCAGGGAGCGCAGCTGGTCCACGCCGACCCACGCGTCGACCAGCATGTGCTTGACCGCCTGGTAGGAGCCGATCCGCCGGCCGAACGCCTCGCGCTGCTGCGCGTAGCCGACGGCCATCTGCACGGCGGCGTCGGCCGCACCGAGGTCCTCGGCGGCGAGCACGACGGTGGCGACCTGCCGGGCGCGGGCCCACAGCCCAGCTGCGTCCTCGGCGAGCACCCGGCGCGAGGTGAGCCGTACCGAGGCCAGTCCGCGGGTGGCGTCCAGCGGTGGCCCGGCGGTGGCCTCGCCCTCCCCGACGACGAGCGCGCCGCCGTCGTCCAGGCCGAGGAAGGAGGTCGCGCCGGCCGCGTCGATCGAGGGGGACGAGCCGGTGAGCGGGCCGTCGACGACGGCGAACGCCGCCGACCCGTCGGCCAGCTGCGCGGCCAGGTCGGGGGCGCCGGTCAGCAGCACCGCGGCGCGCGCCGCGGTCGCCAGGGACGGGCCGGCCAGCACGGCCCCGCCCTGCTCGGCGACGACGGCGAGGTCGAGCAGCGACCCGCCCGCGCCGCCGGCGGACTCGGGGACGGGAATGCCGAGGAAGCCGATGTCGGCCAGCGCCTTGCGGCCCGGCGCGACGGCGCCGCCCTCGAGCGCGTCGCGGGCGGCGGCCGGCGAGGCCGAGCCGCGGTAGAAGTCGCGCGCGCCGGCGGCGGCGTCGCGCTGGTCGGGGCCGAGGTCGAAGTTCACCGCGCACTCCCGGCGGGCCGGCTCGAGAAGGGCGCCGCCTTGTCCGAGCGCGGTTCCGGCGGGAGGCCGAGCACCCGTTCGCCGAGGATGTTGCGCAGCACCTGGTCGGTGCCGCCGGCGATGGCCAGGCCGGGCAGGAAGCCCTGGCTGCGCTGCCAGGTCTCGTCGCCCTCGGCGGTGGCGGCGTACACGGCGTCGTCCCCGAGCAGCCGGACGCCGGCGTCGGCGACGAGCTTCGCCGCAGCGGTGCCGGCCAGCTTGCCCGCGCTCGCCTCCGGCCCGGGCATCCCGCCCCGGCCGAGCTCGGTGAAGCGGCGGTAGCCGGTGTAGCGGGTCGCGAGGGAGGCGACGACCGCCCGGCCGACGGCCTGCCGGGCGAGCACCTGCCGCTCGGGGTCGAGCTGCGGCAGCCGCTGCCGGGCGTGCGCGACGAGCCTCTCGACCGGGACGCCGAGGTCGCTGCCGGCCCCGCCGATGGCCACCCGCTCGTTCATCAGCGTGGTCAGCGCGACCCGCCAGCCCTCGCCGGGCTCCCCCAGCCGCTCGCTGTCGGGGATCCGGACGTCGTCGAAGAACACCTCGTTGAACCCGGCGGAGCCGATCATCTGGCGCAGCGGCCGCACGGTCACACCGGGGGCGTGCATGTCGACGACGAACATCGTCAGGCCGGCGTGCTTGGGCTTCTGGGGGTCGGTACGGGCGAGCAGGATGCCGTGGTCGGCGACGTGCGCCAGCGTCGTCCAGACCTTCTGGCCGTTGACGACCCAGTCGTCGCCGTCCCGGACGGCGGTGGTGCGCAGCGCCGCGAGGTCGGAGCCGGACGCCGGCTCGCTGAACAGCTGGCACCACACGTCGTCGGCCCGCAGCAGACGGGGGAGGTACCGCTGTCGCTGGTCGTCGCTGCCGTGGGCGATGACCGTCGGCCCGCACATGCCCAGGCCGATGTGGTTGATCAGCGCCGGCACCCCGGCGCGGGCCAGCTCCTGCTGCACGATCGCCTGCTGCACGAGCGTGCCGCCCTGCCCACCGTGCTCGCGGGGCCAGGTGACACCCACCAGGCCGGACTCGTACAGCACCCGCTGCGTGCGGCGCAGCTCGGCCTCGGCGGTGGCGGCGTCGACCGTCTCCTCCCCCGCGCCGACGTGCAGCAGCTCGGCGGCGTGCTCCTCGAGCACCCGCCGGACACCGGCCCGGTACTCCGCTTCCTCGGGGGTGTCGTCGAAGTCCACGAGCGGTGCCTCTCTCCGGCCGGCGGGGTCGGCCGCAGCGTGACAGCGGTCACCCGCAGTGGTCAACGACGACCGACTGTTGACCACCTCGGTCGCCCCGGCCAGCATGACGCGGATCACGCCCGGCGGTCAGGAGGACCAGGTGAGCGCAGACGTCCCCCGGCTGATGGGCCGCGGCATGACGACCAGCGACCAGCTGGCGCGGTGGGCCCGGCGGACGCCGGACGCCCCGGCGCTGCGGTTCGAGGGGACCGGGCACAGCTACGCGGAACTCGACGAGCGGGTGACCCGGCTGGCGCGCGCGCTGGCCGACCGCGGGGTGGGCGTCGGCGACCGCGTCGCCGTCCTCGGGCTCAACGGGCTGGAGGTGTGGGAGGCCTACCTCGCCGGGGTGCGGCTGGGCGCGATCGTCGTCCCGGTGAACTTCCGGCTCGTCGCCGACGAGGTCGCATACGTGCTCTCCGACAGCGGCGCGGTGGCCCTCGTGGTGGACACCGCGCTCGCTGAGGTGGCGGCCAAGGCCCGCGAGCAGGCGCCCGGCGTGCACACCGTGCTGACCATCGGCGGGGACTACGAGGAGGCGCTGGCCGCGGCGGGCACGGAGCCGCTGGACGTCGAGGTGGACGAGGGCGCGGCCGCCTTCACCATGTACACCTCGGGCACCACCGGCCGGCCCAAGGGCGCCGTGCTGACCCACCGCAACCTGCTCATGCACGTCTTCAGCCAGGTCACCCACCTCGGCTGGGACCCCGACGACCGGGTGGCCGTCCCCGGGGCGCCGCTGTTCCACATCGCCGGGCTCGCCGGCGGCCTGCCGCCGCTGCTGCTCGGCGGCACCCACGTGATCCTGCGCTCGGGCGGCTTCGACCCGGTCGCCACCCTCGACCTCATCGAGCGGGAGCGGGTCAGCAGCATCTTCCTGGTGCCGGCGATGTGGGCGGCGGTGGTCGCCGTCCCCGACATCGCCTCGCGCGACCTGTCCTCGCTGCGGCGCATCTCCTGGGGTGCGGCGCCCGCGTCGACGACCCTGCTGCGGACGATGGCCGACACCTTCCCGCAGGCCGAGGTGGTCACCGCCTTCGGGCAGACCGAGTGCAGCCCGGTCACCTGCTTCCTCCGCGGCGAGGACTCGGTGCGCAAGATCGGCTCGATCGGGACGCCGATGCTCAACGTCGAGGTCCGCGTGGTGGACGACGCGATGGACGACGTCCCGCAGGGCGAGGTCGGCGAGATCGTGTACCGCAGCCCGATGGTGATGCGGGAGTACTGGAACAAACCCGAGGAGACGTCGATCGCCTTCGAAGGTGGCTGGTTCCACTCCGGCGACCTGGTGCGGCAGGACGAGGAGGGCTACCTCTACGTCGTCGACCGCAAGAAGGACATGATCATCACCGGCGGCGAGAACGTGTACTGCGCCGAGGTGGAGGACGTGCTCGCCGGGCACCCCAAGGTCGGCGAGGTCGCACTGATCGGCGTCCCGGACGCGCGCTACGGGGAGGCGCCGCTGGCCGTCGTCGCCCCGCGGGACCCGGCCGACCCGCCGTCGTCGGCGGAGCTCACGACGTGGTGCCGGGAGCGGCTCGCCGGCTACAAGAACCCTCGGGAGTACTCGATCGTCGAGGCCCTCCCGCGCAATCCCGGCGGCAAGGTGCTCAAGACCCGGCTGCGCGAGGAGCACTCGGCCGGCTCACTGGTCGCCGAACCGGTGGTGTGAGCCTTACGGCAAGTAAGGAAGCCGTTGCGGAGTGAGGTGGGGTCATGCCCACGAGCACGGTGACGAGCAAGCGCCAGATCACCATCCCGCTCGAGGTCCGGCATCGGCTCGGGCTCGCCCCCGGTACACGGATCACCTTCGTGCTGACCGACAGGGGGTCCTACGAGATCGTGCCTGCCACGAACACCGTGCGGACGCTGAAGGGTCGCGTGCCCGCCCCCGCACGGCCCGTGTCCCTGGAGGAGATGGACGCAGCGGTCGCCGACGCAGCTCGGCGAGCAGCCGCCCGGTGATCGGCCTCGACACCGACGTCCTCGTCCGCTACATCACCCAGGACGACCCGGAGCAGTCCGCTCAGGCGAACGCCGTGGTCGACGCCCTGGACGAGGAAGAACCCGGCTTCGTCTCGATCGTGACCTTCGTCGAGCTGTACTGGGTGCTGACCAGCGCCTACGGCGTCGAACGACGGGAGGCGGCGGTCATCCTCCGCACCCTGTCGGAGGCGCAGGAACTCGTGTTGGAGTCACCGGAGGCGGTACGCCGGGCGCTCGGTTCCGTCGATGACGATGCCGACCTGGCGGACGCCGTCATCGCCGAACTCGGGGTCATGGCCGGCTGCCGCACCACTGTCACCCTCGATCGGCGAGCCGGCCGCCTGCCCGGGATGTCACCGGTCCCGAGCGCCTGACGCGTCCGTCACCGCGAGGACCGACACGTCAGACCGAGCAGCCATCCGGGCCGCAGACCTCGCCGCCGGTGATCACCGGGATGAGCGGCGTCCGCTCGGCCCAGGCCCGCTCGAGCACCTGCAGCAGCGCGTCGGCCGGCTGGGCGCCGTTGACGCCGTACTTGCGGTCGACGACGAAGAACGGGACGCCGCTGATGCCCAGTGCCTGCGCCTCGGCCTCGTCGGCCCGGACCGCGCCGGCATAGCGCTGGTCCTCCAGCGCCGCACGCACCTCGTCGGCGTCCAGCCCCGCCTCGGCGGCCAGCCGGACCAGGGTCTCGCGGTCGCCGACGGCCTCGCCCTCGCTGAAGTAGGCGGTCAGGAGCCGCTCCTTGACCGCGTCCTGCACGCCGCGCTCACCGGCCAGGTGGATCACCTGGTGGGCGTCGAAGGTGTTGGCGCGCACCGCCTTGCCGAACCGGAAGTCCAGCCCCTCGGCGGCGGCCTGCTGCGTCATGTGGTCGGTCATCTGCTGCGCGCTCGGCACCGAGGTGCCGTACTTGCGCGCCAGCCGCTCGGCGTACTCGGTCGGTGAGATCTCCTCACCCGCGGCGGCCGACGGCGCGCCCGGGTCGAGCTCGAAGGACTTCCACTCCACCTCGACGGCGTCCCGGTGGGGGAACCGCGCCAGCGCGGCCTCGAAGCGGCGCTTGCCGATGTGACACCAGGGACAGACGACGTCGGACCAGATCTCCACCTTCACGCCCGGCCCAACGTCGGCGTGCGGCTCGGCTCTTCCCGAGGGCCGGCGGTCGTGGGACGCCGGGTCTCGCGTACGCCGGGTGATGGGTGTAGGGCTGGTGCGTGAGCGGTCGGGGGACCGATTTCTTCATCAGCCACGCCGGTCGGGACACCGCCTGGGCGGAGTGGCTGGCGTGGCAGCTGCAGGAGGCCGGGTACTCCGTCGAGCTGGCCGCCTGGGACTGGGCGCCGGGTGAGGACTTCGTGGCCCGCATGCAGACGGCGCTGGAGCGCGCCGACCGGCTGCTGGCGGTGTGCACCGAGGCCTACTTCACTTCCGCGTTCGGCGGCGCCGAGCTACGCGCGGCCTTCGCCGCATCCGCAGCGGCGCAGGGGCGGATCGTGCCGGTACTCGTCGAGCCGGTCACCCTGCCGCCGCTGTACTCCAGCCTGGTCCACCTGGACCTGACCGGCATGGACGAGGCCACCGCGGCCACCCAGCTGCGGGCCCGGCTGGCCGGTGGGCGGCCGACGAGCGCGCCGCCGTTCCCCCGAGCCGGGTCGGCGCTGGCGGAGAAGCCGGGGTTCGCCGGTCGGCTACCGACGGTGTGGAAGGTGCCGCCGCGCAATCCGTGGTTCACCGGCCGGGACGGCATGCTCGCCGAGCTGCGCCGGCGACTGCACTCGGGTGAGGGCACGCTGACGGTCCAGGCCCTGTACGGGCTGGGCGGGGTGGGCAAGACCCAGCTGGCGATCGAGTACGCGCACCGGTTCGCCGCCGACTACGACCTGGTGTGGTGGATCGATGCCGCACAGCCGGTGCTCATCCCCGAGCAGCTCGCCGCGCTGGCCACCCGGCTGCATCTCGGTCCGGGGTCGACGGTGACCGACACCGCCGACCGGCTGCTCGCCGAGCTGCGCGGCCGGGCCCGCTGGCTGCTGGTCTTCGACAACGCCGAGCGCCCGGCCGACGTCGCCGACTACCGGCCCGGCGGCACTGGGCACGTGCTCGTCACCTCCCGCTCCCCCGGATGGGGAGCGTTGGGCGGTCGGTTGGAGGTCGACGTGCTCGCCCGCACCGAGACGATCGCACTCCTGCGCGCCCGGATCCCGACCATGAGCTACGAGTTGGCCGACAAGCTGGCCGCCGAGCTCGGCGACCTGCCGCTGGCGGCCGCGCAGGCCGCCGGCTACCTCGAGCAGACCGACCTGTCGGCGGCGGACTACCTCCGCCGGTTCCGCACTCGCCGGGCGACCCTGCTCTCCCGCGGAGACGTGGTCGGCTACTCCGGTCGGCTCGACACCACGTGGGCGCTGTCGCTGGAGCGGTTGCGCGGCGAGGACCCGGCCGCCGTCCGACTGCTGGAGCTGTCCGCGTTCTTCGCTCCTGAGCCCATCCCCCTCAACGTGTTCAGCGGCCACGCCGAACTGCTCGAGGAGCCGCTGTGCAGCGTCGCCGCCGACCCCGATGCCCTGGCCGACACCGTCGGCACGCTGGTCGGCTACTCACTGGCCCGCCGGTCCCCCGACGGCTTCCAGCTGCACCGGCTGGTGCAGGCGGTCATCCGCCACCAGCTGCCGCCCGACCGGCGGCAGGCCACCGCCGAGCAGGTGGTGGCGCTGCTGGCCGCCACCGCCCCCGGCGACCCCGAGGATCCGGCCGGCTGGGCCGCCTACGCCACGCTGGCCCCGCACGTGCTCGCCACCGCCCCGATGGGGGACTCCTCACCCGCCGGCCGGCAACTGGTCCTGAACACCGCCCGCTACCTGCTGGCCCGCGGCGATGTCCACGGCAGCCGGTCCGTGGGCGAGCAGGGGCTCGACCGCTGGCGGGCGATCCTCGGCGCCGACCATCCCGACGCACTGGCTGGGGCGATCACTCTCACCTCTGCCCTGTTCGGGCTGAGCGAGGCAGAAGCGGGCCGCGCGCTGGGCGAAGACACCCTGCAGCGCTGCCGCTGGGTGCTCGGCCCGGACCACCCGACCACCCTGGAGGCAGCGACCGCCCTGACGCTCGCCCTGGTCCAGCTGGGCGAGGCGGAGCAGGCCCGCGCCCTGGGCGAGGACACCCTGCAGCGCGCCCGCCGGGTGCTCGGGCGTGATCCCGTCACCACCCTCGGGGTGGCGACCGCCCTCACCCTCGCGCTGGACCAACTGGGCAGGGCGGAGGCGGCCCGCACCCTGGGCGAGGACACCCTGCTGCGCGCCCGGAGGGGGCTCGGCCCTGACCACGCCACCACCTTGGTGGCGGCGACCGCCCTCACCTCGGCGCTGGCCCAGCAGGGGAAGGCGGAGCCGGCCCGCGCCCTGGGCCAGGACGCGCTCGAGCGCTGCCGCCGGGTGTTCGGCCCGGATCACGTCCTCACGCTGTGGGCAGCGACCGTCCTGGCCTCGGCGCTGGCCCAGTTCGGTGCGGGGGATCCGGCCCGCGCCCTCGGCGAGGACACCCTGCAGCGCGCCCGCCGGGTGCTCGGGCCGGACCATCTCATCACCCTGTCGGCGGCGGCCGCCGTGACCATCGCCCTGGCGGCGCTGAACGAGGGGGATCCGGCCCGCGCCCTGGGCGAGGACACCCTGCAGCGCGCCCGCCGGGTGCTCGGCCCGGACCACCTGATCGTCCTGTGGACGGCCAGCGCGCTGACCCACGCCCTGGTACAGCTCGGCGAGGTGGAGCCGGCTCGCGTCCTGGGCGAGGACACCCTGCAGCGCTGCCGCCGGGTGCTCGCCCCCGAGCACCCGATCGCGCAATACCTGATGCAGGCCGTCAGCCCCAACCAGCTCCTCGGTGAGGACGCCGCTGCCGCCCGCCCGGATCCTCAGCCGTGAACCCGGATCTGCGGACGCGAACCGAGGTTCAGTCGAGGAACAGCTCCCGGGAGACGACGCCGGTGTCGGGGTTGTCGGTGAACAGCCCGTCGATGCCGGTCTCCCAGAACACCAGCTGCTCCTCGATCGCCCGGCCGTAGTCGCCGGGCTCCTCGCCGGCGTCGCGCAGCTCGGCAGGGAGGAACTCGTTCTCGTTGCGGAAGGTGTACGGGTGCACGACCAGGTCAGCGGCGTGCGCGTCGGCCACGAAGGACGTCGGCTCGCCCAGGGTGCCGTCGGCCTCGCGCGGGATGACCTGGGCCTTCTCGGGGCCGACTCCGTCGGCGTACTCGCCGATCCCCGCCAGCCCCTCGGCCGTGGACAGGTCGGCGTAGGTGCGCGGGTCACCGGCGGCCACCAGGTCGGCCGGCGCGCCGGTCGCCGACATGAGCTGCACCAGGGGGACGTCAACGACCCCGTCGAGCTCGCGCAGGTTGGCCGTCTCGAACGACTGCAGGAACACCGGCGCGTCGCGCCGGTCCAGCCCGGCCTGGTCGAGGTCCGCCACCAGCGGCTCCTCGAGCGAGAGGTCGATGGCGTCGAAGTAGGTCGGGTGCTTGGTCTCGATGTAGACGCCGATCTCGCGGCGCAGCTCCCGGGACAGCTCCTCGCGCAGCTCGAGCACCTCGTCGAGGGTCGGCACCTGGTACAGGCCGTCGTAGACGGTGTTCTCCTCCCGGACGTCGGGCAGCCGCTCCACCGCGCGCAGCGTGCGCAGCTCGGCCAGCGTGAAGTCCTCCGTGAACCAGCCGGTCAGCTCGACGCCGTCGATCACCCTGGTGGTGCGCCGGTCGGCGAACTCGGGGCGCTCGGCGACGTCCGTCGTCCCGGAGATCTCGTTCTCGTGGCGGGCGACCAGCACACCGTCCCGGGTGCTCACGACGTCGGGCTCGATGTAGTCCGCGCCCATGCGGGCGGCGAGCTCGTAGGAGGCGAGCGTGTGCTCGGGCCGGTAGCCGGACGCGCCGCGATGGCCGATGACCAGCAGGTCGTCGGCACCGGGGCCGGCCTCCTCGCGCGGCGGCGCGGCGGTGGCCGGCCCGGTCAGCAGCAGCGGGACGGCGATCACGGACGCGGCCAGCAGCGCGGTCCGGCGGTGGGCAGCTCGCACGGTTGTCTCCCCCGGGCTCGGACGACGACCGTCGTCGCCGGCCCGGGCAGATCCCAGCCCGCCGACGTGGCCGCTGTCGAGACCTCGGGCGAACGGCGCTGAACCGCGTGGCGTCGACGGGCCGCCGCACCGGCCCGGCTCAGCCCTGCCAGACCTCGGCGACCTCGCCGGCCACGCGGGCGGCCTGCGCCCGGCCGGCCCGTGCGGAGCCCGCCCGGGCGGCGGGGTCGAGGACGTTGCGGCCGATCGCGCGGCGGCTGGCGTCGTCCGGGGAGACGACGGCGACCCGCGCGATCATCCCGGTGACCTGCGCGTCGACGCTGGAGAGCGGTCCGATGCCCCGCGGGATGGGCGCGAGGACCACCACCCGGTCGTAGCCGTCGGCGAGGTCGGCGTTGGCCGCCGAGCGCATGCCGCCGTCGACGTAGCGGCGGCCGTCGATGGTGACCGGCGGGTACACGCCGGGGACGGCGCAGCTGGCCGCCACGGCCTGCAGCAGCGGGACGCCGGAGGTGCGGTCGAGGACGCGGAACTCGCCGGTCCCCGCGTCGACGGCGGTGATGCGCAGGTCCCGGTCGGGCCACTCCGGACTGACCAGGCGCGAGCCGATCACGTCGAGCCGCTCCTGCTCGGTCGGGGTCAGTCCGGCCCGCTCGGTGGCCAGCGCCAGCGCGCCGATCCGGCGGCGGAACCCGACGTCGTCCCCGCGGCTGCGCAGCGCCGCCAGGCCGTAGCGGAGCAGCGCGGAGCGGGTCATCCGGGCGGCCTGCTCGCCGGTGGGCGGCTCGAGCTGGCGGGCGAACAGCATCTCCAGGTCGGCGCCGCTGGCGAGCTGCGCGCCGACCACCGAGCCGGCCGAGGTGCCCACCACGAGGTCGGCGCCGGTGAGGTCGACGCCGGCCTCGGCGAGGCCGGCGAGCACGCCGATCTCCCAGGCGATGCCGGTGATCCCGCCGCCGCCGAGGACGAGGGCGCTGCGCTGGTCGCTCATCTCGCCATCCTCACCCACGGTCCGCTCTCGACACGCGTAGTGACGTGCGCCACGCTGTGGGCCCCCGGAGAGGAAGGACCCGCATGACCGCCACGCAGGACGCACCGACCCCGACCGCGCACAGCTGGCCGCCCGGCCTGCCGCGGTCGCTGGACTACCCCGCGGTCCCGGTCGGCTCGATCCTGCGGGCGGCGGTGCGCCGCTGGGGTGACCGGACGGCGTTCGTCGACCACGACGTCCCGCTGACCTACACCGAGCTGGGCACCCGGGCGCACGCCGTCGCCAACTGGCTGGCCGACCACGGCGTCGGGCGCGGCGACGTGGTCGCGGTGCACATCCCGAACTGCCGCCAGTACCCGGCGGTGTACTACGGGGTGCTGCTGGCCGGGGCGACCTTCTCCCCCACCAACCCGCTGCTGCCGGCCGCCGACCTCGCCGCGCAGCTGACCGACGCCGGCGCGCGCGTGCTGGTCACCTGGGACCAGGTGCTGCCGTTCGTGCGCTCGGCGCTGGCGGCCACGCCCGTGGAGACCGTCGTCGTCACCGGCGAGGCGCACACCCTCGACCTCGACGCCCGCCTGGAGCTCGAGCCCGGGGACGTCGACCTCGCCGACCTGCTCGCCGGCGACCCCACCGACCGGCACCTCGACGCCGCGGTCGACCCGGCCGCCGACCTGGCGCACCTGGCCTACACCGGCGGCACCACGGGAGTGAGCAAGGGCGTCGAGCTGCCGCACCGCGCCGTCGTCACCAACGTGCTGCAGTCGGCCTGCTGGTCGTCGGGGTCGGTGCCCGAGCTCGACGAGGCCGGCGACGTGACCCTGCGGCAGGTGCTCGGGCGGGACGAGTACCCGACGGCGCTGGGCGAGGCGCGGCTGATCAACCTCACGCCGTGGTTCCACGCCATGGGCGCCATCGGTTACCTCAACGGCATGGTGATGGCCGGGACGATGACGGTCATCCACATGCGCTTCGACCCGGTGCGCTACGTCGAGGACGCCGTCCGGTACGCCGTGACGTCGATCGGCGGGGCGCCGCCGGTGTTCGTGGCGCTGCTGCAGGTGCCGGGTTTCCTGGAGGCCGACTGGTCCGGCGTCCGCGGGGTGTCCTCGGGGGCCGCGCCGCTGGCGGTGACGCTCATCGAGCGGCTGCAGCAGGTGTTGCCCAACGCCGTCATCGGGGAGGGGTACGGGCTCACCGAGGTGACGATGCAGGCGACCGGCAACCCGGTGTACCGGTCGGGCACCCGCAAGGCCGGCACGGTGGGCGTGCCGATCTTCGACACCGAGGTCAGCATCCAGCCGCTCGGTGGCGGCGCTCCGCTGCCGCCCGGCGAGCGCGGCGAGGTGTGCATCCGCGGGCCGCAGGTGATGCGCGGCTACGCGCGCCGGCCGGAGGCGACCGCCGAGGCGATCGACCCCGACGGGTGGTTCCACACCGGGGACGTCGGCGTCCTCGACGAGGACGGCTACCTGGCGATCGTCGACCGCACCAAGGACATGCTGCTCTACAAGGGCTACAACGTCTTCCCGCGTGAGCTGGAGGAGCTGCTGTTCGGCGTCCCCGGGGTGGCCGGGGTGGCCGTGGTGGGCCGGCCGGACGAGGAGGCCGGGGAGCTGCCGGTCGCCTACGTCGTCCGCAAGGCCGGCGACGCCGGCGCCGCGCTGACGGCCGAGTCGGTGATGGCCGCGGTCAACGACAGGGTGACGCCGTACAAGCGGCTGCGCGACGTCGTCTTCATCGACGCGATCCCGGTGTCGGCCGCCGGCAAGGTGCTCAAGCGGGAGCTCGCCGCGCGGGAGCGGTCCGCCGCCACCGGCGGCTGATCCCCCGCCCCTGTCGCCGCACCCGTCCGCTCACCCGGACGGGTGCGGCGGTGCAGGCACGATCGCGGTCGGCTCACTATCGTCCGGCGGGTGGCGAGCGAGACCGAGTCGGGCACCGAACACACCGGCGTGCAGCTCGCGCACGTCGAGCCCTCGCCGATCCGCCAGGTCGCCCGGAGGATCGTCTTCGCCGTCGTCGTCTTCGTGGTCACGGTGCTGCTGGTCTACCTCGACCGGGAGGGATACCGGGACCTCGACGACCTCGGTGAGATCACCCTGCTCGACGCTGCGTACTACGCGACGGTGACGCTCTCCACCACCGGGTACGGCGACATCACGCCGGTCACCGAGCAGGCCCGTCTGGTCAACCTGCTCGTCATCACGCCGCTGCGCGTGCTGTTCCTGATCGTCCTCATCGGGACCACCCTCGAGGCGCTCACCGCGCGCTCCCGGGAGGAGTTCCGCATCCGCCGCTGGAGGTCCCGCGTGCGCCAGCACGTCATCGTGTGCGGCTACGGCACCAAGGGCCGCAGCGCCATCCGTTCCCTGCAGGCCAGCGGCACCCCGCTGGAGCAGATCGTCGTCGTCGACCCCGAACCCCGGGCGATCGAGGAGGCCAACTCGGTCGGGCTGCACGGGATCGTCGGTGACGCCGGCCGCACCGACGTCCTGCGCCGAGCGCACGTCGAGCGCGCCCGCGCCGTGATCGTCGCCGCCAACCGGGACGACGCGTCCGTGCTGATCACGCTCACCGTGCGGCAGCTGAACCCCAGCGTGCCGATCACCACCTCGGTGCGCGAGGAGGAGAACGCCGCGCTGCTGCGCCAGTCGGGGGCCGACACGGTCATCACGACCTCGGCCACCTCGGGGCGGCTGCTGGGCCTGTCCACGGACGCCCCGCGGGTCGTGGCCACGGTCGAGGACCTCGTCACCGGCGGCCAGGGCCTCGACCTCCAGCAGCGGCGGGTCAGCGCCGGCGAGGTGGGCCTGGGGCCGCGGCAGCTGCGCGACATCGTGCTCTCGGTGACCCGGGGCGGACGCACGCTGCGCTTCGACGACCCGCTGATCGGCACCTTGGAGGCCGAGGACGTGCTCGTCGTCGTGCGGTCGCACCCACCGGGCGGTCAGCTCGCCGCGAGCTGACGGCTCCACGTGTCGTCCGCGGCCTCGCGCTGGGGTCGGACGTCGGCGTCGGGCGGCCAGGAGTCAGACGGCGATCAGTC
Source organism: Geodermatophilus sp. URMC 61 (assembly GCF_052931555.1). Taxonomy (NCBI): domain Bacteria; kingdom Bacillati; phylum Actinomycetota; class Actinomycetes; order Geodermatophilales; family Geodermatophilaceae; genus Geodermatophilus; species Geodermatophilus sp. URMC 61. Next base: position 5,430,750 of record NZ_JBRFHZ010000002.1, on the reverse strand, counting down.
GGCGCGGAGGACCCAGGTCCGGGTGGGCCGGTGACGGCCACGCAGCTCGGCGACCGCACCGGGCTCCCAGTGCTGCGCCTCCCCTGCGCCGGCGTCGCGCACGGCGTCCTCGCTGGCCACCACCCGCCCGGGCGTGTCCTTGGCCAGGTCGGTGAGCCGGGCGGCCTCGTTGACCGGGTCGCCGATGACCGTGTACTCCAGCCGGCTGGCGGCGCCGACCTGACCGGCCCACACCTGACCGCAGGCCACACCGACGCCGACGTCCACCTCGCCGGCCGCGGCGACGGCCGTGCAGATCCGCCGGGCCGCGCGCAGGGCCGCGCCGGCCGGGTCGGGGTGGTCCGTCGGAGCGCCGAAGACGCACAGCACGGCGTCCCCCTCGAACTTGTTGACCAGCCCGCCCTCGCTCTCGACGGTCTCGACGACCACGGCGAAGAAGCGGTTGAGCAGCCCCACCATCTCCTCGGGCCCGGTGCGCAGCACCAGCGAGGTGGAGCCGGCGATGTCGACGAAGAGCGCGGCGACCGTGCGGAGCTCGCCGCCGAGCGAGACCCCGGTGACCAGGGCCTGCTGCGCGACCGTCGTCCCCACGTGACGACCGAACAGGTCGCGCAGCCGCTCGCGCTCGGCGAGGCCGGCGACCATCGTGTTGACGCCCTCCTGCAGCAGCCCGATCTCGCCGGCGTCGTCGACCGGTACGCGGACGTCGTGGTCGCCCGCGCCGACCCGCCGCACAGCGCGGCGCAGGTCGCGCAGCGGCGCGCCGACCGAGCGGCCGGTCAGCAGGGTGGCGAGCAGCCCGACGAGCAGGGCGACGACCGTGAGGAACACGACCGCGGCCCTGTTCGGGCCCTCGGGGTTGCTCGGGTCGAGGAAGAGCAGGACCAGGCCGAGCAGCGGGACGCCGCTGGTCAGCCCCCAGGTCAGCAGCAGCCGCATGCGGACGCCGAGGCTCAGCGCACCCGTCGGCGGGTGGGCCTGGAGCGCGCGGGCGGTGACGTCGCGGCCCATCCGCAGCGCGAGCAGGTAGCTGACCCCCGCGGCCACCACGCCACCGAGCAGCGCGGCCAGGGCGATCCGCAACCCGACCAGCGGGAACGGGGAGACGACGGCACCGACGACACCGACCAGCAGCGCGCCGCCGAGCCACGTGACCGCGGCGACGCGGGCGATGTCGACGGGCAACCGCAGCGCGTGGGCGGCCTCCGCCGGGGTGGGACGGCGGCCTGCGCTGAGCCACGCCGCGGTCGGCCGCTGCCACCGCAGCCCGACCAGGACGCCGAGCGGCAGCGCGACGGCGAGGTAGACGAGCGCGGTCAGCACGATGACGGCGCGGCCCCCGGCGGGGTCGTGCGCGCCGGCGGACAGGCCGAGCAGCAGCAACCCGACGGTGCCGACGCCGCCGAGGTTGGCGACGACGACCAGCACGACGAGCACCGGCACCGTGCGCTGCCCGGTGGGCGCCCACTCGAGCGCCGCGTCGAGACGGCGGGCGGCGGCGGGGACGTCCCTCATGGACCGGATGCGGGGGCCGGGAGGTCGCGCACGGCCCCCATCGTCACCGAGGCGGGCTCCCCTCCCCGCAGCCGGGGCCTCAGACGGGGACGGCCTCCAGGGCGTCGGCCTGCTGCACCAGGTCGGCCGCGGTGGTCAGCCAGCCGGCGACCAGCAGCAACGGCCACGCCTGCTCGTCGTCCAGCGAGGCCGTCGTCGCCACCAGCGAGGCCTGGGCCACGGCCCTGCACGCCATGTTCCGCATGACGGCTCCTTCCATCGGTTGCCCGGACGGTCGGCACCGACGGGGCCGGGGTCCAGCCGTGCAACACAGATGTCATCCCGAGGGGTGGACGGCGCACCGCCGCGGGGGACTCGCACGCCGAGCGGGGGCTCACCCCTCGGCCGCAGCCACCTCCGCCGTGGGGAGCCGGCGCAGTGCCGGGTCGTAGCCCAGGCGCTCGCTCGCTTCCGCCGCGGCACGGGCCACGACGGGCCCGAGCCGCTCGACGTCGCGCTCGGTGACCCGCTGGGTCGGGAAGCCCAGCCCCAGCACCACGGCCAGCTCGCCCGTGTGGTCGAGGACGGGTGCGGCGATCGAGCCGACATCGGCGTGACGCTCGCCGAAGGCGGCGTAGAAGCCCTGCTCGCGGGCCACGGCGACCTGCCGGTCGAGCTCCTCGAGACTGGTCGGGGTCAGCGGGGTGAACCGGGCCAGCTCACCGCTCTCGAGGTCGCGGCGCGCCTCGGGGTCGAAGGCGAGGAAAACCTTGCCGGGCGCGCCGGCGTGGATGGGCATCACCATGCCGACCATGAACGGGCGCATCACGACATGGCGGGTCTCCGCGACGGCGACGATCGTCCGGAACACGCCGTCCCGCACGTAGAGGCAGGCGGTCTCACCGGTCTCGTCGCGCAGCTGCTGGAGCACCGGCTTCACCAGCCGGACGACGTCGAGACCCAGGGTCCCCGGCGTCGCCCAGCGCACCAGTGAGATGCCGATGCGGTACCGGTCGCCGTCCCGGTCGAGGAAGCCCTCGTAGACCAGGTCCTGCACCAGCCGCTGGCAGGTGCTCTGAGGCAGACCGGTGGCCCGCACGAGGTCGCGCATCGTCGGGTCGGGCGCCTCGACGGAGAAGCAGTTCAGGATCCGGGTGATCTTGTGCAGGACGAGCGTGGACGCCCTGCCCTCCTCGTGCCGTGCCACCACCGTCGATTCCTCACGAGCGCCGTCCGAACTGGTCCCCCGGCCCCGAGGGCCCGACCGCCTCATCGTAGGTCGCCCGTCGCCGCCTCCCCGGCGTCGAGTGGGCACCCACGGGCTGCGGTCGTGTGTGCCACATCACTGTGAGCCCGTTGACACCACGATGCTGCTACCCGCATGGTGGTGATGCAACCCACGATGTGAGTGGCCCGTCGTGCCGCCTCCCACTCCCACACCCCGACGTGGAGACCTCATGCCTGCCTCGCCCAGCCTCGTGACGTCCGAGACGGCTCCCGAGCCGAAGACCGCGCACTCGTCCCGGATCGGGCTGATCGTCCCCAGCTCGAACACCACCATGGAGACCGAGCTGCCCGAGCTCTTCGGGCGCCAGTCGGAGGCGACCGGTCACCGGTACACGTTCCACTCCGCCCGCGCGACGCTGAAGAACGTCACCCGCGAGGAACTGCTGGCCATGGTGGCCAAGGCGGCCGACTGCGCGACCGCCGTCTCCGACGCCGACGTCGACGTGATCGCCTACGCCTGCCTGGTGGCGGTCATGGCGCAGGGGCCGGGCGCGCACGTCGACTCCGAGTCGGTCATCGCGCAGGCCGCCTCCGACAACGGGCACCCGGCAGCGGTCGCCAGCAGCGCGGGGGCGTTGGTCCGCACGCTCCACGAGCTCGGCGCCGCCCGGGTCGCGATGGTGGCCCCGTACATGAAGCCGCTGACGAAGATGGTCAGCGACTACATCGAGGGCTCCGGCATCACCGTCGTCGACAGCGCGAGCCTCGAGGTCGCCGACAACCTCGCCGTCGGCTGCCTCGACCCGGGCGCCCTACCGGCGATCGCCCGCGACCTCCAGCGGGAGGGAGCCGACGCGATCGTGCTGTCCGCCTGCGTGCAGATGCCGTCCCTCCCGGCGGTTCAGGCCGTCGAGGACGAGCTGGGTCTCCCGGTGGTCACCGCGGCGACGGCCACGGCCTACGAGGTGTTGAAGGCCCTCGGCCACACCCCGGCGATCACCGGAGCCGGCCGCCTGCTGTCCGGCGCGCTCGTCCCGACCGCCGCCCAGGCCGGCTGACGGCGCCGGCCATGTCGCTGTCGATCATCGCCTTCCTCGTCCTGATCGCGGCCTTCGCGATCGGCTCGATCACCAGCATCAGCGCCGGGCTGCTCGCGCTGGTCGCCGCCTTCGGGGTCGGCACGCTGCTGGCCGGCCTCCCGCTGGCCGACGTCATCGCCGAGTTCCCGTCCGGGCTCTTCTTCATCCTGGTCGGCGCCACGCTGCTGTTCGGCATCGTGCGGATCACCGGGACCATCGACCTTCTCGCGTACTGGGCCGAACGGCTCGCGGGCGGCCGGCGGCTGCTCGTGCCCACGCTGATGTTCCTGCTCACAGCCCTGCTCGCCTCGGCCGGCGCGTTCACCCCGGCGGCCATCGCCATTGTCGCCCCGGTCGCGCTCGCGCTGGGCAGCCGGTTCGGGATCAGCACCCTCGCCATGGGGCTGGTCGTCGTGCAGGGCGCCAACGCCGGCGCCTTCTCCCCGGTCAACCCCTTCGGCGTGCTGTCCAACCTCATGCTCGACGAGGCCGGGGCGGGCGGGTCGGCGACGCTGCAGCTGTACGTCTCCTGCTTCCTGTTCAACGCCGTCCTGGGCGTGCTGGCCTACGTCCTCGTCCAGACCGTGGTGAACCGGCGCGAGCGCGGCGCCGCTGCGGACGATCTCGTCGCCGACGGGAGCAGCGGCGCCGGCGCCGGCGTCCGGCCGGCCGGTCCCCCGACGGGCGGCGTGGCGACCGCCGTCGCCACCGAGACGGCGACCGAGGCACCAGCGCCCACCAAGGTCGAGGTCACCCCGATGCGGGTCCTCACCCTGCTCGGTCTGGCCGCCCTGCTGGTGCTGACGACGGTGTTCGGCATCGACGTCGGCGTGGCCTCCCTCGTGATCGCGCTGGCCCTGATCGTCGTCAAGCCGTCGGTGCAGAAGCCGGCCGTCGAGTCGATGCCGTGGTCGGCGATCGTGCTGGTCACCGGCATCGTGACCTACGTCGGGATGCTGGAGACCATCGGCGCCCTGGAGGACCTGCAGAACGGCATCGAGGGCCTGGGCAACAGCTCCGTGGCCGCACTGGTCGTCAGCTACGTGGTCGGCATCGTCTCGGCGTTCGCGTCGACCACCGGCACGCTGGGCGTCATCAGCCCGGTCGTGGTGCCCATCGCCGCCGACCCGCTGCTCACGCCGATCGGCGTGGTGACCGCGGTGAGCATCAGCTCGTCGGTGGTCGACACCAGCCCGATGTCGACCAGCGGCGCACTGCTCATGGCCAGCGCGCAGCCGAGGGACGAGCGGCTGTTCTTCCGGGCGCTGCTGCTGTGGGCCATCGGGATGATCGCGGTGGTGCCGCTGCTCGTCTGGTTGCTGTTCGTGCAGCTCGGCATCGGCTGACCCGGCCGGTACCGCTGGGCACGAGGGCCGTCTCCCACCGGGGGGCGGCCCTCGCCGTCCGGGTGGACGCTGCCGCGACCCCCCGGATTGGCGGGAGCGTGGCATGGTCTCCCGAGGGAGACTGACCGGGCCAGGAACGGTCGGATCGTGGGGGACGGTCGATGTCGAAGCAGTCCGGGGCCGAGCGGAAGCACCGGCACGGGTCGGGCCTGTGGCAGGGCGCGGCCGTGGTCGTCGCCGCCGCCACCCTGATGGCGGGCTCGCAGGTGGCCGATGCCGGCCGCCCGGCCGCGAGCACTCCGCAGGTCCCGACGCCGGCCGGGGTCGAGACGTCCACGTCCACCCACGCGGCCAGCAGTTCCGCCGTCATCCCGTACGCCGCCCCCGGCACGACCACGTCCACCGCGTCGTCGTCCCCCTCGTCCCCCTCCTCCCCGTCGTCGAGCGCGGCGGCGGCCGCGTCGGGCCTGGCGGCCGGCGGGATCCCGTCGGTCGCCAAGGCGGCCTACGACTCCGCGGTCGCGACGGCGCCCGCGGAGTGCGGCATCGAGTGGTCGCTGGTCGCCGCCATCGGCCGCGTCGAGTCCAACCACGGCCGCTTCGCCGGAGCGGTGCTGCGGACCGACGGGCGGTCGGCGCCCCGGATCATCGGGATCCCGTTGGACGGGACCGGCACGGCGCTCATCCGGGACACCGACGGCGGACGCCTCGACGGCGACACCGTCTTCGACCGCGCCGTCGGCCCGATGCAGTTCATCCCGTCCACCTGGGCGCGCTACGCCAGCGACGGGGACGGCGACGGGAGCAGCGACCCCTTCGACATCCAGGACGCCGCTCGTGCGACCGCCCGGTACCTGTGCGCCGCCAGTGGCGATCTCACCACGGTGAACGGCCAGCGGCGCGCCGTCCTCGCCTACAACCACTCCGACAGCTACGTGGCGACGGTCCTGACCCTCGCCGCCCGGTACGCCGGGACGCCGGCACCCACCGTGCCGACCGACGTGGCGCCCTCGCCCTCGGAGCCGCCGGCGAACCCGGGTCCGCCGCCGGCGGTGCCGCCCGCCGCGGTCCCGTCGTCGTCCGCCCCGCCGTCCACGACCTCGATGACGACGTCACCGCCGGTCACGACGTCCCCGCCGAGCACGACGCCGCCCACGGTCACCGCCCCACCGTCGACGACCCCGCCCACGGTCACCGCCCCACCGTCGACGACGCCGCCCACGGTCACCGCCCCACCGTCGACGACGCCGCCGAGCACGACGCCGCCGACGGTCACCACCCCGCCGACCACGACGCCGCCGACGGTCACCACCCCGCCGACCACGACTCCGCCGACGACCACGCCACCGGCGACCACGACCCCGTCGACCACGACCCCGTCGACCACGACCCCGTCAACGACCACGCCGACCACGACGCCGCCGACGGTCACCACCCCACCGAGCACCACGCCGCCCGCAGGCACGACCCCGCCGTCGTCGACGTCGCCGACGGTCACCACCCCGCCGGCCACGACGTCCGGGTGCCCGACCCCGGCGGTCGCGTCGCTCGGCACGGTCGACATCCGCGACGGCTCAGCGGACCCGTCGATGGCGACGGCCGTCGGTGCCCGGGTGGTGGACGCGGGCGGCACGGTCGGCGTCGTGAGCACCACGCAGGACACCACCTCCGGTGTCCTGTACCCGGAGGGCCAGAACGGGGTGGCGACGGCACTCGCCGACGCGCTCGGCCTGACCGACGCCGCGCAGGTCGGTGACGTCGACCGGGTCACCGTGGTCGTCGGGGCCGCCGACGCCGCTCGGCTGTCCTGCACCGACTGACCTCACCTCGGCCGGCGCCGCTCTTCAGAGGTCCACGGGGCTCGTGGCGAGGACCGCCTCCGCGACGACGAGGTCCTGCCAGGACATGCCGACGCTCTTGAAGACCAGTGGCCGGTCGGTCGGCGGGGTGACCGCGCCGGTCACGACGTCGCGCACGGGCACGAGGTCGGCGGCGGTCAGTGCGCCCTCGGCGATCGCCAGGACCACGTCGCCGGCCTCGCGCAGGGCGGTGGCGGCGTCCTCGACCACCACGGTGGCCCGGCCCAACAGCGGCGCATCGAGTTCTCGGGCATCGGGCTCGTGCGAGCCGACCGCGACCACCACGGCGTCGTCGCGCAGCAGGCCCGAGTCGAACAGCGGTGAGCGCGCCGAGGTCGCGCAGACGACGACGTCCGCCGTCCGCAGCGCCTCGTCGGCCTGCACGGAGCCGAGCCGGACCACGTCCAGCGACGTCCGGGACGGATCGCGGACCAGGTGGGTGACTCCGGCCAGCCGGCGGACGGCGGCCAGCGTGGCGACGTGCCCGACCGCCTGGGGCCCGGCGCCGACCACCGCCACCCGCAGCGGCCGGTCGGGCAGGGCCGGGAGGACGGCGGCGACCGAGACCGCCGGGGTCCGCAGTGTGGTCAGCGCCGTGCCGTCGAGCACCGCGCGCAGCGCGAGGGTCTCCCGGTCGAACAGCAGGTAGACGGCCTGGATGCGGGGCAGCCCGCGAGCCGCGTTGCCGGGGGCGACCGTGGCGACCTTCACGCCGGTCGCGCCCGGCGTCTCGGAGGGCATGAGCAGGAACTGGCCGTGCGCGAGGCCGACCGCCGTCCGGGGCGGGTCGGTGACGGGGTCGAACCCGCCGCGCAGCGCGGCCGTGACCGCCCGGACCGCCGCGGCCGGACCGAGCGCGGCGACGGCGTCCGCATCGAGGAACCTCACCGCAGCACGACCTCGGGGACCGGCGGGTCCGCGATCGCCGGCGGAGCACCCGCAACGGCTCGGCTCGGTCGCCGGCCGGTGCGCCGGTCGGGGCTCGCGCTCCAGGGTGCCAGCACGGCGGCACCCTGCCACACCGCGGACGCACTGCGCCCTCCCCTGGCCTGCTCCCGGACCGGTCGATGCCGATACGAGGGAGGCTCGCCGTCAACCGTGAGTTGACGCCACCGATACCGTCAACCTACGGTTGACGGCATGACGACAGGGCTCCGGGCGACCGTCCGCCTCGACGACCTCATCGGCGCCATCGCCAGTGCGCACCCCGAGCCCCTCGACCGACTCACCAACGCGGTCGTGCTGGCCGAGCACCTCGATGAGGTCGCCGATGCCCTCATCGGGCACTTCGTGGACCAGGCTCGCCGGGCCGGGGCCTCGTGGTCCGAGATCGGACAGAGCATGGGGGTCACCAAGCAGGCCGCGCAGAAGCGCTTCGTCGCCCGCGGCCCGTCGGGTGCTACCACGCCCCTCGACCCTAGCCAGGGGTTCAGCCGGTTCACCGACGAGGCCCGCGCCGTCGTGGTGACCGCGCAGGAACGAGCGCGGGAGGCCGGCAACGACACCATCACCGTCGGCCATCTGGTGATGGCGCTCCTCGCCGACCCGCAGAGCACGGCCGCCCGCGCTGTCGCGGCGCAGGGGGTGTCACTGGACGAGGTCCGCCGGACGGCGACGGCCACGCTGCCGCCCGCCGCGGCGACCGTGCCCGACCTCATCCCGTTCGACGCCCACGCCCGCGCCGCGCTCGAACAGACCTTCGCGGAGGCCCAGCGCCTCGGTGCGGAGACCGTCGGCAGCAAGCACCTCCTGCTCGCGGTCCTGACCGTCGAGGACGGGACCGGAGTACTCGCCGGCCTCGGCGTCGACCGTGCCGCCGTCGAGGTCGGCAGCCCCGGAGCGGGTGGTCCCCAGCCGCGGTCGACAGGGGGGGTGAAGGCCGTCGACGGAGCACCGCGGGCACCGTCTCGACCCCTGTGACGCGCCGTCCGGCGTTGGAGTGGCGCCTGCGCCGCGGCACGACGGGCAGCGAGCGGGATGACCGCCGGCAGCTGCCCCTGAGCAGTTGCACGGATCGGCACGGACGTTGCTCGGGCCAGTGGTTGCTCGGCCAGGCACGCTCACGGCACCGGCGTGCTCGACGGGGATGACGACGTCCCGGGGAGGAGGGGACGCTGATCGCCGACCTCATCCAGCAGGCCCGGTCCGGCCTGGTCGCCGCAGGCGTCCACGAGGGATCGGGATCGCCGGCGTCGCTTGGTCGGAGCACACACAGGTGGGATCGTCGGGTCGTCCGAGGACGGTGCGGGAAGGCGAGCGATGACCGACCTCCAGGTGCGGGCGCAACGGCTACCGGGTATCGGTTGGCGCTACACCATCCCGGCCGACAGGGGCCGCGACGTCATGGTCGTCGTCGAGGACCGTGGACCTCGGTATCTCGTGCTCCTCGACCCCCACCTGGACGAAGCGCTGACGACGGTTCGACTTCCTGCCGAACGCGCCTCCGTGCTCGCCGCGTTGTTGACCGGTGCCCGGTTCACCCTGATCCCCTCCGACGAGCCCGCCGAGGTGGGCGCCCCCGACCCACTGGAGGTCGTCGTCGAGACACTGCCGGTCGTCAGCGGTTCGCCGGCGATAGGCCTGACGCAGGACGAGGCCGCTCCCCGGTTGGGCGACGAGGCCGCCCTGCTCGGGGTCATCGACGATCGAACCCCGGAGTTGATCGACCCCGAAGGCGGTCGGGCCATCCAGGAGGGGGACAAGCTCGTGGTCGCGGCGCGACGCGGGCGGATGGAGTCGCTCCGCAGTTCTGTGTGATGGCGCCGGTCCTCCGCGGCCTACCGGTCATGGACGGGAGAGCCTGTCCTGCTGCGCCTCCCGGTCGCGTCCTGGCGGGCTGCCCCGTCGAGGCTGCCGGGACGGCAGCAGCGTCCGACCCGCACAGCCGTTGATCCATGGCGCCGCGGGAGTGGCAGCAGCAGCACCGGTGACCTCCAGCTCGAAGGACCCTCGGGCCCGCCAGACGGTGCCGGTACAGCACGGGCCTTTACAGGCCGAGGCGGTGGAGCGACTGTGGACGCGTCCGCGTTCGTCGCGGCCGATGGCGTGGCGGGCGCACCACGCCGCGCGCCGGCCTCGGTTCCCTGGAAGGAGACGGCGTGCGGGAGCTCGTCTACTACATCGGGGTCTCCCTCGACGGTTTCATCGCGGGCCCCGACGACCAGATCGACTTCTACCCGATGTCCGAGCCGTACACGGAGTGGATGGCGACCGAGTTCGGCGACGCGCTACCCACCCACCTCCGCCAGCGGCTCGGCATCGACGCGGCGCCCAACCGGCGCTTCGACACGATCGTCATGGGCCGGCGCACCTACGACCCCGCCCTCCGGCTCGGCGTCACCAGTCCCTACGCCCACCTGCGCCAGGTTGTGGTCTCCCGCACGCTCGAGTCCCCGGACCCGGACGTCACCGTCGTCCGCGACGACCCCGTCGGAGCCGTGCGTGCGCTCAAGCAGGAGGACACCGGGCTCGACGTCTACCTCGCCGGTGGCGGGCAGCTGGCGGGCGAGCTCCTCGACGAGATCGACCGCCTGGTGGTCAAGCTCTACCCGGTCGTCGCCGGCGCGGGCCGGACGGCCTTCGGCACGCGGTTCGCGCCCACCCGCTTCCAGCTGGACGACCTGCGCAGCTTCCCGGGCGGCAACACGGTCCTGTACTACTCGCGGCCACGCTGAGCGGGACACCGACCGAAGCGTGCGAGAGCCCTGTGCGGACGTCGTCTGCACAGGGCTCTCGGCAGGGGGGGTTCTGGCGACATGAAAACTCGCAGGTAGAAGGGCCCGACTGCGGCATGCGCCATCTGTCCTGCACACGGATCATCGCGAGTTCGCACACGGATCCGCGCAGATGGCCGTGTGCACAGCCCCGGGCCCGGTCGAGCCGACACGACGCCTCGGGGCCGCCCATGACGAACGGCTTCCGCGTCAGACGGCGGGCGCGGAGGCGGTCGATCGGCGTGGGATCAAGGTCGGTGGCGCCACCCTGACCCGGTCGTGATCTCCCTGCGCCCCGGAGATGAGCAGCTGGAGGGCTGCGCCGGCGATCTGGTCGAACGGTACTCGCACCGATGTGAGCGGAATGGGCAGGCGGCTGACGATCGGGATGTCGTTGTATCCGACGAGCGAGACGTCCTTGGGCACGGACAGTCCCAGGTTCTCGAACGCGGACAGAGCCCCGATCGCTGTGTTGTCGTTGACCGCGAAGACGGCGGTCGGCCGCGGATCCAGGCTCATCAGGGCACGGGCGGCGTCCGCGCCGGAGTCGATGCCGAAGGTGGACTCGACGACCCAGGACGGCGCCACGTCCACATCCGCCTCGGCCATGGCCTGCCGGTAGCCCTCCATCCGGCCGCGGGCGCTGGAGGCGTAACCCGGACCGGCGATCAAGCCGATGCGACGGTGCCCGAGGTCGAGCAGGTGCCGGGTGGCCAGGTAGCCGCCGAGCCGGTCGTCGCCGACCGAGGCGAGGCTGTGCCCGTCGGTTCGCAGGGCCAGCACGTAGGGCACCCCGCGGGCGGCCAGTTGGCTGGGGAAGTCGTCGCCGAGGCGGGCGGTGGACAGGATCACCCCGTCGACGCGGCGCTGGAGCAGCGCCTCCACCGCGGTCCGCTCGGCATCGGGCTCGTCGCCGGTGGTGGCCACGATGGTGAAGTGGCCGGACCGCTGGCCGGCGTGGGCCAGCGCCTCGTACAGCATCGCCATGACGGTGTCGGTCAGCCGCGGCACCACCACCCCGATCGTCATCGTCTTGCCGCGCCGCAGGCTGGCCGCCGACGGGTCGCGGACGTAGCCGAGCTCGGCGGCCACCTGCCGTACGCGCTGGGCGGTGGCGCTCTCCGAGCGCGGTAGCCGTTCGTCGAGGATCCGGGAGACCGTGGACTTGGACACCCCGGCGGCGGCCGCCACGTCGAGCAGCGTCACCGGCGCGGAACGGGGACGGGTCTGGGGATCCTGGGCCACGAGTCCTCCTGTCACCTCAGCCTATGCCGGACGCCCCGCCTCGTCGGCCCGGTCGGCGCCGACCCGACGCGCGGGTCGGGCGGCCGTCACGGCCGGACGGCGGGCGACGTCGGCGAGGCCCCATCGTCGGTCACGAAGGGTGACCGTGCCCCGCGATTTGCGATGCACCCAACCAGCGGGGGTTGACCGGCATCACACCCGATGGTGTGATGGGAACGTTCCCGAGAACGATCCGGGAACCAACTTACCTCATTCAGGGAGCACCTCATGTCTGTCATGGACCTTCGCGGCCTCACCCCCGCCCCCGTCACCGCCTTCACCCGCGACGGCGAGGTCGACCACCCCGCCAACGCCAAGCTGGCCCAGTGGCTGGTCTCCGTCGACGGCGTCAAGGGTCTGGTCCTCCTCGGGCACGCCGGTGAGGGCACGTACCTGACCCCCGACGAGCAGGTCGCCCTGATCCGCACGGTGGTCGAGGCGGTCGACGGCCAGGTGCCGGTCATCGCCGGCATCACCACCGAGGGCGACAAGACCGCCGCCGAGGAGGCCAAGCGGGCCGCCGACGCCGGCGCCACCGGCGCGCTGGTCTACCCGTCGCACGGCTGGCTGCGGTTCGGCTTCCAGCCCGGCGCCCCGCAGGGCCGCTACAAGGCCATCCACGAGGCCTCGGGCCTGCAGTGCATCCTCTTCCAGTACCCGGACGTCACCAAGGCGTCCTACGACCTGGAGACTCAGCTGGAGATCGCCGGTCAGCCCGGCGTCGTCGCCACCAAGAACGGCGTGCGCAACATGCGCCGCTGGTACACCGAGATTCCGGTCCTGCGCCAGGAGTTCCCGGACCTGCAGATCCTCTCCTGCCACGACGAATACCTGCTGCCGACGATGTTCGACGTCGACGGCCTGCTCGTCGGCTACGGCAACATGGCCCCCGAGCTGCTGGTCGAGCTGATCGCCGCGGGCAAGGCCCAGGACTACCCCAAGGCCCACGAGCTGCACGAGAAGTTGCTGCCGCTGACCAAGGCCGTCTACCACCGCGGCTCGCACATGGAGGGCACCGTCGCCCTCAAGCACGCGCTCGTCACACGGGGCGTGCTCGACCACGCGACCGTCCGCCCGCCGCTGCTGCCGCTCGCGCCCACGGCGGCCGATGAGATCACCCTGGCCCTCAAGCACGCCGGGCTGGTCTGAGCCGCCCGCCCCGCTCTGACCCGACGGGCTCTGGCCGATCCACCCGGCCAGAGCCGGGTGGATCGGTACACGCAGCCGATCCGGCCCCCCCGCCCACCGGCGCGCTGGTAGCTGCCGCCGCAGCCCGGTGACACTGCAGGCCCCCGACGAACTCCGCGGCCCCGCCGCGGAGGGCGAGGAACGTGAAGCGACCATGTCCCAGTCGTCCGCCCCAGACCGCTCGACCGCGGCCCCGGCGCCGCCTCCGGCTCCCCGACCGCGGCCCCCGCAGGCCGCCTCCCCCGCCACGAGCCCCACGGCCGACGAGGTACCTCCTATCACCGCCCCACCCGGCCGCCGGCGCAACAAGGTCCTGCACACGCTCAGCCTCATGGGCCCGGCTTTCATCGTCGGCGCCTGGCAGTTCGGGCCCGGCAACCTGGTCTCAGCCGTGCAGGCCGGCAGCCGCTTCTACTACTCGCTGATCTGGGTCATCGCCCTGTCCACCGCGCTGATGCTGGCGTTCGCCGACATGAGCATCCGGGTCGGGATCATGTCACGCGGCTCGGTCGTGGAGACCATCAAGGAGACCCTCGGCCGCGCTACCGGCGTCGCCGCCGGGCTCGGCGTCTTCACCATCACCCTGATGTTCTCCGTCGGCAACGCCGTCGGAACCGGCCTGGGCCTCTCCCTCGTGCTCGGCGGCAACCCGGTGTGGTGGACCCTCGCCTGCACCGCGCTGGTGGCGACGATTCTGTTCGCCCGCCAGGCCTACAAGGTCATCGAGAAGATCGTGCTGGCCATCGTCGCGACCATGGCCGCCTCCTTCGTCGCCACCGCGATCATCACCCGACCCGACTGGGGCGACGCCGCGGCCGGGATGCTGCCCACCATCCCCACCGGCGTCGGCCTGCTGCTGGTCGCCCTGGTGGGCACCAACTTCTCCCTCAACGCCGCCTTCTACGCCGGCTACGCCTCCCGCGAACGCGGCCTGCGCCGTGAGCAGTACCGCGAGACCACGCTGGCTGACACCATCCCCGGCATCGTGGCCCCAGGCATCATGACTGCCCTGGTCATCGCCGCCGCCGCAGCCGTGCTCGGCGGCGCCGGCGGCCAGGAGGGCGCCACCCTCGAGCAGTTCTCCGGCGTCCTCGAACCGCTAGCCGGCGAGGCCGGCCGCGTCATCTTCGCCCTCGGCTTCACCGGCGCGGCGCTGTCGGCCATGATCGCCAACGCTACCGCCGGGGGCACGCTGCTCTCCGACGGCCTCGGCTGGGGCAACCGGGTCTCCTCCCACAGGGTTCGCCTGGGCATCCTCGGCGTGCTGGCCTTCGGCGCCACGGTCACCGTCCTCGCCCGAGGAACATCGCCGGTCCAGCTCATCATCGTGGCCCAGGCGCTCACCGTGATCGTCGCTCCGATGCTCGGCGTGCTGCTGGTCATCCTCGCCAACAACCGCCGGCTCATGGGCGACCTGCGCAACCGCTGGTGGCAGAACGCCGTCGCCGCGGTCGGGCTCGTGGCCATCCTCGCCACCTGCTACCAGCTCGTGGTCACCACCTTCTGACGCACCCGGCGAGCACGAGCGGCCGCCCGGTCCTCTGACCGGGCGGCCGCCGTGGTCCGAACTCATCCCTGCAGTCCCCAGACCGGACCACGGCCCCGGCGGCCTGGCCGTACCAACCTGCGCGGCACGAACGAGAGGCCGGTGGTCACCGCTGTCCGCGGCGGCCACCGGCCTCTTCGTCGACATGGGCCCAGGCATCTCGCCAGGACCCCGGGGTGGGGTGGAGGTGGCGGGAATCGAACCCGCGTCCTACGACGCATCACCAGGGCTTCTCCGAGCGCAGTCCGCTGTGTCTCTGCTCGACCCCATCGATCTCACGGACGAGTCGATGTGACGGGCCCAGTCGCTGTTCGGTGTCCCGCGCGCGCCCGCGACCGGCACGCACGGTGAGTCATCTAGCTGATGCCAGGATCCGGGCCGATGACGAACCCGGGCTGACAGAGTCGCCTACGCTGCTATCAGGCAGCGAGGGCGAACTCGCGCTGACTGGAGTCGGCGCTTGTGTTGTTTCCGACGCGTGGTTAACGAGCTCATCGTCGGCTTCCTCGGCTCGCTTCCCCTGGTCATCCGACCGCAGTCGAGACCATTCACCCCCTGTGTAGTTGTGCAGACAGCGTAACGGCACCCGCCACCGGGTTGTTCCCCCGCAGCGCCGGCGTCCCCCACGGACCGCCCCTCACGAGTCGATCATGGGGTTGTCGCCCGCGATACGGCTGCACACGCCGCCGCAGCCGACGACAGCCCCATGATCAACGGCGGGAGCGGGGCTCCGCGCAGCGCCGGCCGTGCTCAGATCCAGCCGCGGCGCTTGAAGACGGCGTACAGCGCCAGGCTCACCCCGACCATCGCCAGCAGCGCCATGGGGTACCCGAACGACCAGTGCAGCTCGGGCATGTCGTCGAAGTTCATCCCGTACACCGTCCCCACCAGGGTGGGCGCGAACAGGATCGCCGCCCACGCGGAGATCTTCTTGACCTCCTCGCCCTGCGCGATCGAGGCCTCGGTGAGCTCGCGGATCTCCTCGTTCTGCCGCTGCGCCACGAGCGTGGCGTTCACGGTGAGGATGTCGCGCAGCTGCAGCCGGAAGGCCTCCACCCGCTCGGTCACCTGGACGACGTGGTCCTCGACGTCGCGCAGGTAGCTGCGCAGGTCCTCGTCGACGCCGTACTTGTCGAAGCCGGCGGCGATCGCGGCGAGGATGCCGGTCAGCGGCTGCGCGGCGCGCTGGAACTCCAGCACCTCCTGCGACAGCTCGTAGATGCGCCGGGAGACCCCGGGGTCGCCGCGGAAGACCTCGGTCTCGATCTCGTCGATGTCGTTGGCCAGCCCCGCGACCACCGGCGAGTACCCGTCGACGACGGCGTCGAGGATCGCGTAGAGCACCGCCTCGCTGCCCTTCTCCAGCAGCGCCGGCTCGCTCTCCAGCCGCCGGCGGACCCGGGAGAGGTCCGGGGACTCGCTGTGCCGCACGGTGATGGCGAAGTTGCGACCGAGGAACAGGTGCAGCTCGCCGAACTCCACCTCCTCGGCCGCGTCGAGGTACCGCGCGGCCTTGAGGACGACGAACAGCGTGTCCCCGTAGCGCTCGAACTTCGGCCGCTGGTGGGCCTTGATCGCGTCCTCGACCGCCAGCTCGGGCAGGTCGTACTGCTCGGCCAGCTCACCGAGCTCGGCGGGCTCGGGCCGGTAGAGGCCCAGCCACACGAGGCGCTCGGGGTCCTCGACCAGCCACTCGTGGCTCTCCGCGACGCTGTCCGGCGTCGCCACCCGCCGTCCCGACGAGTAGACGGCGTTGTCGACGATCAGCGACTGCCGCTGCGGCGCGGCCGGGGGCGGCGGCGCGGGCGCGAGGGTCAGCTCGGGGCGCGGCCGGCGGGCCAGGGTGGACAGGGCGGTGAGGGACGCACGACGGCGGTCGACCACGGCGGACTCCCGGGGGACGCTGGAGCGGGGGACACGTCGGAGGTCCGCACCCGTGGTCCCGCTGCAGGGTCCCGCCGCGAGCTCGCGAGCGGCGGGGGCAGCGAGGTCCTTCCTCAGGCGGTGCGGACCCCGGTACCGGTACTGGGCGGTTCACTGCGCATGCGCTCAGCACCTCCCGTCGTCCGCCGAGCCGGCCCGGAGAGATGGGCCGTCGTCCATCGTGACACGCGCTGTCCACCCGCGCCGCCCTCGCGCAGGTGAACAGCGGGTGATCAGACGTCGTCCACGGGTCGGCTCCCGCGGCGGTCAGCCCACGGAGAGCACGAGGTCGATCATCACCGGCAGCAGGACGACGATCAGCAGGGCGCCGAGGACGTCGAAGGAGATGCCCGACCGGATCATCTTGGTGATCGGCACGACCCCGGAGCCGTAGACGATCGCGTTCTGCGGCGTCGAGACCGGCAGCATGAACCCGAAGGACGCCGCGAACGTCGCTGCGAGCGCCGGCACGAACGGGTTGATCCCCGCCGCCACGGCCACCGGGATGATGATCGGCACGACCACCGCGGCCGATGCGGTGTTCGACGTCGTCTCCGAGATGACGATCGCCAGGATCACCGCGAAGATCGTGATCGCGAAGGTGTTGGTCAGCCCGAGCAGGTCGGCCGAGCCGTTGCCGATGGTCTCGGCCAGGCCGGTGTCGGCCAGCAGCGAGCCGAAGATGATGCCGGTGCCGAAGAGCAGGATCGTGCCCCAGTCGATCTTCGCGGCGTCCGACCAGTTGAGGGTGAACTCCCGGCGCCCCCAGTCGGTGGGCAGCAGGAACAGCAGCGAGGCCCCG
Organism: Geodermatophilus sp. URMC 61; assembly: GCF_052931555.1. NCBI lineage: Bacteria > Bacillati > Actinomycetota > Actinomycetes > Geodermatophilales > Geodermatophilaceae > Geodermatophilus > Geodermatophilus sp. URMC 61. The sequence continues at coordinate 5,413,289 of NZ_JBRFHZ010000002.1, read as the reverse complement.
AGGACGGCGACGATGCCCTCGTCGAGCCGGTCGCCGATCGTGGTGTAGAGCGCCGAGTCGGTGCCGGCGGTCAGCGCGATGACGCCGGGGAAGATCCACAGCGCGACGGTGATGCCGAAGGCGACCAGGGTGTTCTTCTCCGCCCGCGAGACCGGCCCCAGCTGGGCGCGCTCGGCCCGCACGTACTCGTGCACGCCCTCGATCCTCTTGATCTCCGGCCGGTTGAGCAGCAGCAGGACGGCGGCCAGCGCGACGAACATCAGCGCGCAGATCGGCAGCGCCATGAGCATCCAGTCGAGGAACCCGATCCGCTCCCCCGTCGCCTCCTCGATCAGCCCGCGGCCGATCAGGTTGGGCGGGGTGCCGACCGGGGTGATCAGCCCGCCGACGCTCGCGCCGTAGGCCAGCATCAGCATCAGGGCGACGCCCACCCGCAGCCGCAGCGGGTCGAAGTCCGGGGCCACCATCTCCTTGTCCTGCAGCAGCTTGGCGATCACCGACAGGATGCCGATCGCCGTGGGCAGCAGCATCGCGACGGTGGCGGTGTTGGAGACGAACGCGGACAGCAGGCAGGTGATCAGCCCGAACGCGATGATGACCCGCGCGGTCGAGCCGCCGACCCACCGCATCGACAGGATCGCCATCGCGAACCGCCGCGCGACGCCGTGCTTGAGCATCGCGGCGGCCAGGATGAACGCGCCGATGAAGGTGAAGACCGTCGTCGAGCCGAGGGGGCCGACGGCGTCGTCGGCCGGCACGACGCCGAGCACGGCGATGGCGCCGACCCCGATCAGCCCGCCGATCGGGATGGGCACCGGCTCGGTGATCCACAGGACGATGACGCCGAGCAGCACGGCGGCGAGCAGGTGCTGGTCGCGCGGCAGGTCCAGCGGCAGGAGCGCGAAGACGATCGTCACGACCGGGGCGAGGAACAGCCCGACCGTGCGGCGCCCTCGCTCGAAGCGCTCCTCCGCCGGGCTGAGCTGCTGTTCGCCGAGGCTGCGGTAGGTGGCCGAGCCGCGGAACGCGGCGTCGACGTCGGTGCGCTGCCCGGCCCCGGGCCGGCGGTCGGTGGCGGTCATGGCGCCCTCCCCTGGACTGTGACCCAGACCATAGGGAGGCCCGGCTCAGCCGGGAACCTCTCCGTCCGGCGGCGGCACGGTGAGCGCGACGAGGAAGCGCGACACCATCCCGTAGCCGCCCACCAGCACGGTCAGCTCCACGACCTGCCGGTCGTCGAGGTGCTCCCGGACGCCGGCGAAGACCTCCTCGGGGACGGCGACCTCGCGCGTCGAGGCGTCGGTGAAGGCGAGGACGGCGGCCTGCACCGGCGTCCACACCGGCTCGCCAGCGGCGTCGGGACGGCGCAGCACCTGCAGCTGCGGCTCGCCGAGACCGGCGCGGCGGGCGATCGGCTCGTGCGAGACCCACTCGAACTCGGCGTCGTTGAGCACCGCCACCCGCAGCACCACCAGCTCGCGCAGGTCGGCGGGCAGCGTCGTCGCCCCGCGCAGCGCGCCGAGCAGGGCGTTCCAGCCCTCGGCGACCGGCGGGCTGTGCAGCAGCAGGCGGTCCAGCGTGGAGAGCCGCCCGCCGCGGCGGGCGCGCAGCAGCTCCGCCGTCGGTCCGTCCTCGTCGGCCTCGGGCAGACGCGGCCGGCTGCCGTGCCGGTCGGAGGAGGCGGCGTGCTCGCTCACCGGGCGGCGAAGACGCCGGCCGGGTACGCGCCGTTGGCCACCAGCCGGGCCGACAGCGCGCGGCCCAGCTCGACGACGCGAGCGGTCCGTTCCGCACCGAGGTGCACCCAGGGCGCGGCGGAGAGCTCGTCGGTGCCGGCCTCGACCTCGGCGCGCAGCGCGATCCCGGCCTCGGTCAGCGCGCCGTCGGCCACGAGGCCCCGCGCGGTGAGCCGGTCGGCCGCGGCGGTCCACTCCTCGTCGCTCCAGCCGCGGGTGGCCTTGGCGGCGGCCTCGGTGAAGCCGCGGCCGGTCAGCGTGTGGGTGACCAGCGACTCGAGGCCGGTGAGCCCCGCCTGCAGCAGGCACGCGACGTGCCCGTCGCCGCGGTGCTCGCGCAGCAGCGTGGCCCCGTGCCACAGCGACAGCACCGGCTCCTCGGGCCAGGGCTGGTCGGCGTGCGCGGCGTAGAGCGGGCGGCCCTCGGGGGTGAGCGCGGTGCAGGCCTCCCGCAGCAGGCCGGCGAGCTCGGTCACCTCGGGCGCGGTGGCGGCGTCCGCACTCCCGAGCAGCCGGGTCAGCGAGGCGCGGGCGCCGTCGAGGCGGGCGGCGAGCACCTGCTCCGGGGAGGCGAGCGTCCAGGCGCGCGGCACGTGCCGGGCCACGATCGCGGGGGCGAAGTTGGCGAACGTCGCGACGACGGTGCCCGGCCCGACCGCGCCCATCGCCGCCGCGCGCCCGGCGAAGTAGCACATCCGGCCGGGGCGCAGCCCGACCGCGGTGAGGTACTCGTCCTGCTCGGGTGAGAAGTAGACGTGGTTGTGCAGGGGCTCGACGGCGCGGTGCGCGCGGGCGACGTCGGGGGCGGGCTGATCGGCGCTGAGCATGCGCGGACCCTAAGAGGGCCCCCTGCCCCCCACCACTCGCAGGCTCGCGTCGGGACCCTGCGGGGGCCTACTCGGGGCCGGCTTCCGCTGGGCCGAGCGAGCGCAGCCACCGGCGCTGCCACGGCGTCTCGACGGCGCGCGGGGAGTACCGCTCCCGCACCCACCGGACGGCGTCGGCGGCCGGCAGCCCGTCCAGGACGGCGAGCGCGGCCAGCGCGGTGCCGGTGCGACCCACCCCGCCGTGGCAGGCGACCTCGACCCGCTCCCCCGCCCGCGCCCGGTCCAGCGCCTGGGTCAGCGCGGCGAGGGCGTCGGCGCGGTCCAGCGGGACCCAGAAGTCCGGCCAGCGCACCCGGCGTGCGGGCCACGGCGGCAGCGGGCCGCGGCCGAGCACGACCGCCCGGTCGGCCGGGGACGCAGGCGCACCCAGCCGACGCCCCCGGACCCGCGCCCCGCCGGGCAGCTCCACCACCCCGGCGTCGTCCGCCCAGCTCACGTCCACGGTGGGCGGGTGCGGGCCCACTGGACGCGGGTGCGGACCGGCGCGAACCCCAGCCGCCGGTACAGCCCGAACGCCCCGGTCGGGTTCTCGGTGTCGACCTGCAGCCCCGCGGTGTCGCAGCCGGCGGCTGCGCCCGCCCGCAGCGCCGCGACGATCGCGGCCGACGCGATGCCGCGCCCGCGGGCGGAACGCAGCACGCCGAGCTGCCCGAGGTGGGCCCGCGAGGCGCCCGTCGCGCGGGTGTCGGCCTCGTACACGTAGGTCAGCACGTATCCGGCGACCGCCCCCTCGACGAGGGCGAGCACCGACAGGTCCGGCCGGAAGGCACGCGTCCCGGTGAACCAGGCCCGCCACGTGGTCGCGTCGCGCTCCGTCGAACCGTGGTGGTCGGTGAAGGCCGCGTTGTGTGCCCGCCGCACCTCGTCGTCCCGGTCCCGGGTGAAGGGGACCAGCTCGACGCCCGGCACCGCCGGGACCTCCGGCAGCCCGGTCAGCGGCCGCTCCACGTCGGCGTACCAGCGCTCGGCGGTGAAGCCGGCGCGGCGGACCAGCGACTCCAGCGAGCCCGTGCCCGGGTACACCGAGACGTTGAGCCGGGCCGGCAGCTCGGGGTGGTCCCGGCGGTGCACCTCGGCGCCGCGGCGCAGCTGCCAGTCCAGCAGCGCCCGCCCGACGCCCCGCCCGCGCCAGTCCGGGTGCACCCGGCCCTCGAGCAGGACGCGGTGGTCCTCGCGAGTCCGGCCCGTCGACACGACCACGGCGACCGCCACGAGGGTGCCGTCGGCGGCCCACACCGCGCGGCCGTCGCTGGACAGGTCGACGAGGTCGTCGACCCACCACTCGGCGAGGTCGTCGGCGTCCAGGTGCTCGCCGGTGTCGTCGACCGGCTCCGCGGCGGCGAGCAGCCCGGCTGCGGCGGGTAGGTCGTCGGTGGTCAGCGGGCGGGTGGTGAGGCCCGCGGGCAGGTCGCGCACGCCGGGCAGCGTAGGAACGGCGACCACCGCGGTCGACCGGGTTCCCGGGGTGCCTTGCGGCCGGGCGCGAGCGGACGCCAGCATCGGCCCACGCCGCCGAGAGGAGGGCCCCGTGCCCCGCTTCCTGCTCATCGCCCGGTACGAGGCACAGGGCGCGCGGGCGGTGATGGCGGCCGGCGGGTCGGCCCGGCGCAGCGTGTTCGCACACGCCGTGCTCGACCTGGAGGGGCGGCTGGAGAGCTTCGACTTCGCGCTCGGGGACGCCGACGTGTACGCGATCGTCGAGCTGCCCGACGCCGCGGCCGCCGCGGCGCTGTCGCTCACCATCACCGGTGGCGGCATCGCGTCGGTCCGCACGGTCCACCTGCTGACGCCGGAGGAGGTCGACCGGGCCGCCCGGCTGCACCCGGACTACTCCCCCGGCCCGGGCTGAGGGGTCACCAGCCGGGCAGGAACAGGCAGAACGGGTGACCGGCCGGATCGAGACAGACCCGGACGCCGTCCTGCGGCTGGAACTCCGCCACCGTCGCACCGGCCTCGACGGCGAGCGCGACCGCCGCGTCGAGGTCGTCGACCTCGATGTCGAGGTGCAGCTGCATGCGCGGGTCGCCGGGGCCGGCCGGCCACACCGGCGGCACGTGGTCGGTCTCGAGCCGGAAGGACAGCCCCGCGCCGCCGTCCTCCGGCCGGAGGGTCACCCAGCCCGGCTCGTCGCTGCCGATCGGCCAGCCGAGCAGGCGCTGGTAGAAGCGCGCGAGCCCCCTCGGGTCGGGGGTGTCCAGGACGGTCGCGGTGAGTCGCACCCGTCCAGCCTGGCCAGCCGGGCGCAGCCCTGCCAGAGCAGCGACGCGCCCCGAGGTCAGGGCGCCAGCCCGAACAGCCGGGCGCCGTTGTGCCAGAGGACGGCGCGCAGCCACTCCTCCCCGAGGCCCAGCCGGTGCAGGGCGGCCAGCTGGTGGGCGTACGGGTAGGGGATGGAGGGGAAGTCGCTGCCGAGCACGACCTTGTCCCGCAGCGCGCCCAGCCGCGGCCGCAGAGCCGGGTCGAAGGGCATGAGCCGCTCGGTGAAGTCGGTGGCGAACATCGTGGTGTCCAGGTGCACCCGCTCGTGGCGCTCGGCCAGGTCCAGGAAGGCCGCGTACTCCGGCATGCCCAGGTGGGCGATGACCAGCTGCAGCCGCGGGTACCGCTCGAGCAGGCCGGTCATCGGCGCCGGCCCCGTGTGCTCACCGCGCAGCGGGCCCGAGCCGCAGTGGATGACGACGGGGGTGCCGGTCTCCTCCAGCCGCGCCCACACCGGGTCCAGCAGCGGGTCGCGCGGGTCGAAGGCGCCGACCTGGACGTGCACCTTGAACACCCGCACGCCGGCCGTCAGCGCCGCCTCGACGTAGGACGCGGCCTCCGGCTCGGGGTAGAAGGTCGCCGACTGCAGCACCCGCGGGTGCGCGGCGGCGAACCGTGCCGACCAGTCGTTGAGCCAGGCGGCCATGCCGGCCTTGTGCGGGTAGGGCAGCGTCGGGAAGGCCCGGACCCCGAGCCGGTCGAGCACCGCCAGCCGCTCGTCCTCGGGCAGCGGGTACTGCACCGGCCAGGCCGCGCCGTAGTGCGTCTCCGCAGCGGCGAAGTAGTCCCAGACCTTGGCCTGCACCGGCTCGGGCAGGAAGTGCACGTGCACGTCGACCAGCCCGGGCAGGCCCAGCGCGCGCCAGTACCGGGGGACGTCGGCGTCGTCGGCCGGCGGCGGGACGGCGTCCCCGGCTCGGCTGCGCCCTCGTTCCGCTCCTCGGTCGCGGGCGCTCCCTGCGGTGCTCGCTCGGGCGCCTTCGGGGCTGCTCACCGGAGCGTGACGACGACCTTGCCGCGCACGTGCCCGCCCGCCACCAGCTCCTGCGCCTCGGCGGTCTGCTCCAGCGGGAACGCCCGGGCGATCGGCACCCGCAGCTGGCCGGCGTCGGCCATCCGGCCGAGCTCCTCGAGGTGCTCGTGCTCGGGACGGACGAACACGTAGCGGCCGCCCATCCCGTTGACCACCGGGTCGACGACGGAGGCGATGCGGGCGCGGTCGCGGACCTGCTTCGGTGCGTCAGCCAGGGTGTCGCCGCCGACCAGGTCGAGGACGGCGTCGACCGGCTCGGACAACTGCGCGCTGATCGGCCCGGCCGAGTAGTCGAACACCTCGGCCGCCCCGGCGTCCCGCAGGAAGCCGTGGTTGCGCGGGCTCGCGGTGCCGATGACGTGCGCGCCCAGCGCGACGGCGATCTGGACGGCGGAGAAGCCGACCCCGCCCGCGGCGCGGTGCACCAGCACCCGGTCGCCCTCGCCGACGTCGAGCGCCTCGGTCAGCGCCTGGTAGGCGGTCAGCCCGGCCAGCGGCAGCCCGGCGGCCTCGGCGAACGACAGCGACTCCGGCTTGTGCGCCAGGCACCGCTGCGGCGCCGGCACGAACTCGGCCGTCGTCCCCCACTGGACGTCGTCCCGGCGGACGTAGCCGAGCACCTCGTCGCCGGCGGCGAACGCGGTGACCGCGGGGCCCGCGACCTCGACGACCCCGGCGACGTCCCAGCCGGGGATGATCGGCAGGTGGTGCGGATAGGCGCCGGTCAGGCCGCCGGAGCGGATGAGCACGTCGACCGGGTTGACGGCGGCGGCGTGCACGCGCACCAGCACGGTGTCGGGGCCGACCGGGGGGTCGGGCAGGTCGTCGCAGAGGGTCAGGACCTCGGGGCCGCCGTACCGGTCGTAGGCCACACCGCGCACTACCGCCGTCCCTTCACGTACCGCCCGAAGGCCCGCTGGATCTCCCGGCGCGAGTCGCGCTCGGCCAGGTCCTGCCGCTTGTCGTAGGACTTCTTGCCCTTGGCGAGGGCGAGGGTCGCCTTGACCTTGCCGTCCTTGAAGTACAGGTCGAGCGGCACGAGGGTCAGGCCGCCCTCCTTGGTCTTGCCGATGAGCTTGTCGATCTCAGTGCGGTGCATGAGCACCTTGCGCTTGCGCCGCGGGGCGTGGTTGGTCCACGTGCCCTCGGCGTACTCGGGGATGTGCACGTGCTGCAGCCAGACCTCGCCGTCGTCCACCGTGGCGAAGCCGTCGACGAGCGAGGCACGGCCGGCACGCAGGCTCTTCACCTCGGTGCCGGTGAGCACCAGGCCCACCTCGTAGGTGTCGAGGATCGAGTAGTCGTGCCGCGCCTTCTTGTTCTGGGCGATGAGCTTGCGCCCCTGTTCACGCGGCATGTCCCCAGGTTACCGGGGCCGGAATGCGGCGAGATCTGCACAGTGGCGGCCTCCAGCGCGCTGGAGGCCGCCACTGTGCAGATCTCGCGGACAGGACGGCGGACTCAGATGCGCACGTACAGCCGCAGCGTCACGTAGGCGGCGACGGCGGCCAGGCCCACGCCGGCGGCGGCGATCACCGGGCTGATGAAGGCGATGGCGCTCCAGTCGACCGGCGGGATGATCCCCGCCCGGATCGGCCCGGCCAGGGTCCGGTCGACGAACAGGATCTTGGTGACGACCAGCCCGCCGATGGCCAGCAGCGCACCGATCAGCCCGGCCAGCGCGGCCTCGAGGATGAACGGCAGCTGGGTGTACCAGCGCGAGGCGCCGACCAGCCGCATGATGTTGGTCTCGTTGCGCCGGTTGAAGGCGGCCAGCTGGATCGTGTTGGAGATGAGCAGCAACGCCGCGAGCGCCTGGACGACGGCGACGGCGATCGTCGCGTTGCGGGCGCCGTTGAGCAGGCTGAACAGCCGGTCGAGGAAGTCGCCCTCGTCGCGCACCTGGTCGACGCCGTTCTGCCCGTTCGGGAACTCCGCGGCGATGACCTCGTAGCGCTCGGGGTTGACCAGCTCGACGCGGAAGCTCTCGGGCAGGGCGTCCGGTGGCGTGTTCTGCACGAGCTCCGGCTGCTGGCTGAACTGCTGCTGGAAGCGGGCGTAGGCCTCGTCTTTGGACTCGTAGAGGTAGTTCGCCACCTCGGGCGAGTCCGCGAGCTCCTGCTCGATGGCCGACCGCTGTTCGGCGGTGACGTCGTCGGCCAGGAAGATGGAGACCTGCACCTTGTCGTAGTAGATCTCCTTCATGTCGGAGATCATCCCGGCGATCAGCAGGCCGGTGCCCATGAGGCCGAGCGAGATGGCCGTCGTCAGGATCATCGCGACCGTCATGGTCAGGTTGCGACGCAGCCCGGTGGCCACCTCGGAGAGCACGAAGTTGACGCGCATGGATTCCCTGTCGTGAGGTCAGGCAGGTGGAGCGGGCGGCCGGGTCAGCGGCCGACCCCGTAGACACCGCGCGACTGGTCGCGGGTGAGGACCCCCCCGTTGAGCTCGATCACGCGGCGGCGCATCGAGTCGACGATGTGGTAGTCGTGCGTCGCCATGACGACCGTCGTCCCGGTCCGGTTGATGCGCTCCAGCAGCAGCATGATGCCCTCGCTGGTCTCCGGGTCGAGGTTGCCGGTGGGCTCGTCGGCCAGCAGCACCAGCGGCCGGTTGACGAACGCGCGGGCGATGGCGACGCGCTGCTGCTCGCCACCGGAGAGCTCGTTGGGCAGCCGGTGGGCCTTGCCCTCCAGGCCCACCATCTCCAGCACCTCGGGGACGACGCGCTTGATGGTCCGCTGGGGCTTGTTGATGACCTCCAGCGCGAAGGCCACATTCTGGGCCACGGTGCGGTTGCGCAGCAGGCGGAAGTCCTGGAAGACGCAGCCGATGGTGCGGCGCAGCTTGGGCACCTGCCACTTGCTCATCGTGTTGAGCGTCTTGCCGTTCACGATGACGGTGCCCCTGGTGGGGTCGTCCTCCTTGAGCAGCAGCCGCAGGAAGGTCGACTTGCCCGAGCCCGAGGAGCCGATGAGGAAGACGAACTCGCCCTTGTCGATCTCCGTCGACACGTCATCGAGGGCCGGCCGCGCGCTGGCCGGGTAGAGCTTGGTGACGTGTTGCAGTTCGATCACGAGGGGCCACGGTACCTCTCCGACCGGGGAGACTGGAGTGTCACGCGCGGTCGGCCGCCGTCCCGTCCCGACGGAGCGTGAGCAACTCCGCACGGGGCCCGGGACGCCCGTCACCCAGCGTGGCGCATCCGGCGTCCGGCCGTGGGACCGGTGTGACGAACGGGACGCCTGATCCCGGCCTCCCTGCAGGGTCCCGACCCGAGCTCGCGAGTGGCGGGGGGCAGGGAGGCCCTCTCTCAGCTGGAGGCCACGGCCTCCTGCTGACGGCGCCACCGGATGCCGGCCTCGATGAAGGGGTCGATCTCCCCGTCGAGGACGGCGGACGGGTTGCCGGTCTCCACCTCGGTGCGCAGGTCCTTGACCATCTGGTACGGGTGCAGGACGTAGGAGCGCATCTGGTTGCCCCAGCTGCTGCCCTCCCCGCGCAGCGCGTCCATCTCGGCCCGCTGCTCCTCCTGCCGCTTGGCCAGCAGCCGCGCCTGGAGGACGCGCATGGCCGCCGCCCGGTTCTGGATCTGTGACTTCTCGTTCTGGCAGGAGACGACGATCCCGGTCGGCAGGTGGGTGATCCGGACGGCGGAGTCGGTGGTGTTCACGCTCTGCCCGCCGGGGCCGCTGGATCGGAAGACGTCGATGCGGATCTCGTTCTCCGGGATGTCGACGTGGTCGGTCTGCTCGACGACGGGCAGCACCTCGACGCCGGCGAACGACGTCTGCCGGCGGCCCTGGTTGTCGAACGGCGAGATGCGCACGAGCCGGTGGGTGCCCTGCTCGACCGAGAGCGTGCCGTAGGCGTAGGGCTGCTTGACCGCGAAGGTCGCCGACTTGATGCCGGCCTCCTCCGCGTAGCTGACGTCGTAGAGCTCGACGGGGTACTTGTGCCGCTCGGCCCAGCGCAGGTACATGCGCATCAGCATCTCGGCGAAGTCGGCGGCGTCGACGCCACCGGCCTCGGAGCGGATGGTCACCAGCGCCTCGCGGGAGTCGTACGCACCCGAGAGCAGGGTGCGCACCTCGAGCTCGTCGATCGCCTGGCGCAGGCTCTGCAGCTCCCGCTCGGCCTCGGCCAGGGTCGCCGCATCGTCCTCCTCCTGCGCGAGCTCGTGCAGCAGGCCGACGTCGTCCAGCCGGCTGCGCAGCTCCTCGACCCGGCGCAGGTCGCCCTGCAGGTACGACAGCTTGGAGGTCAGCGCCTGCGCGGCCTCGACGTCGTTCCAGAGATCAGGCGCGGAGGCCTGCTGCTCGAGCTCGGCCACCTCGCGGCGCAGCCGGTCGACGTCGAGGACCGCCTCGATCGACTTCAGGGTCGTGTCGAGCTCGTCCAGGACGACGGAGAAGTCAGCGGCCACATCGACCCAGGGTAGTGCGCTCCGGACGGGCGTAGGCACCGGCGCGGGGGATGACACTGACGGCATGAGTGAGCCGCACCGCCCGCGCTCCCGCGAGGACCCCGCCGACTACTCGAAGGGGCTGCCCGACCACCACGACCCGACCGCCGGCCTCGGCGGCGCTCCGCCGGCGCAGTCGGCGCTGACGCTGCGGCTGCTGCTGGCCGCCTTCGGCCTCGTCGTCTGCATCGGCGGCGGCATCCTGTGGCTGACCGCCGGCCTGCCGGTCTGGGCGGCGGTGGTGCTGTTCGTCCTGGCGGCGGTGGCCGCCGTCGACCTGGTCGTGGTGGCCCGACGCAAGATGCGTGGCGAACCCGGCTGAAGAAGGACCCCCTGCCCCCGCCGCTCGGCTTCCTCCGGGGCCCGCCGGCCCCGTCCGGCGGCCCTCCTGCAGGGGCCCGCCGCGAGCCTGCGAGTGGCGGGAGGCAGGAGGGTCCTTCTGCCGAGCCTGCGAGGGGTCAGAGGGACGGGGTCCTACGACGAGCGGGGGGCAGGTGGGGGGGTCCTCCCCCCTGCAGGGAGGCCGCCCGCGGCGAGCCCCGCTGACGCCGCGCCCTCAGAACAGGGCGTCGGCCGGCTGCGCGGCGTACTCGGCGATCCAGCCGGTCAGCTCCTCGGCGGGCATCGGCCGGGCCAGGTGGAAACCCTGGGCGAAGGTGCAGCCGAGCTCGGTGGCCAGCGTGAGCTGCTCGGCGGTCTCCACGCCCTCGGCCTGGGTGCGCACGCCACAGGCCCGGGCCAGCGCGACGACCGCGGCGATCGCCGCGGCCGCCTGGCTGCGCCGCCCCTCCGGGTAGGCGACCAGGCTGCGGTCGATCTTGAGCAGCCCGGTCGGCATCGCGACCAGCTGGCCCAGCGAGGAGAAGCCGCTGCCGAAGTCGTCGATCGAGACCTCGACGCCGGAGCGGCGCAGTTCGGCGAACTGCGCGGCGGCGCGCTCGACGTCCTCGGCGAACGAGCGCTCGGCCAGCTCGACGACGAGCTGCTCGGGCGGCAGCCCCGAGGCCTCCAGCGCCTCGTGGACGTCGGCGACGAGTGTGCCGGTGGCGACGTGGTTGGCGCTGATGTTCACCGAGGTGACCAGGGGCAGCCCGGCCGCCGACCACGCCGCGGTCTGCCGGGTCGCGGTGCGCAGCACCCAGCGGGCGATCGGCGTCATCAGGTCGTGCTGGACGGCTGTCGGCAGGAAGTCGGCCGGCGCGAGCAGGCCGCGGCGCGGGTGCTGCCAGCGGATCAGCGCCTCGACGCCGGTGCACCGGCCCGAGGCGAGGTGCAGCACCGGCTGGTAGTGCAGCACCAGCTGGTCGTGGTCCATCGCGTCCCGCAGCTCGGCGGCGATGGTGGCCTTGTGCTGGGCGGCGGCCCGCAGGTCGGCGGTGAACAGCCGGACCCGGTTGCGGCCGGCCGCCTTCGCCGCGTACATCGCCAGGTCGGCGTCGCGGACCAGGTCGGTGGAGCGCACCCGGACCGGCCGGGACTCCGGCGCGGTCGCGATGCCGATGCTGACGCCCAGCCGCACGATCCGGCCGCGGAGGTCGAACGGGCGGTCGATGCTGGCCCGGCAGCGGTCGGCCAGGGCCGCCGCGCCGGTCGTGTCGCAGTCGCGGCACAGGACGACGAACTCGTCGCCGCCCAGCCGGCCGACGGTGTCGCCGACGCGGGTCACGCCGGTCAGCCGCTGCGCGATCTGGCGCAGCAGGTCGTCGCCGGCCTCGTGGCCCAGGGAGTCGTTGACGTCCTTGAAGCCGTCGACGTCGAGGAAGAGGACCGACACCGGGCCCCGGTCGTGCTGCTGCAGCTCGGTGTCGATGAGCTCGTGCAGGTGGGCGCGGTTGGGCAGCTCGGTGAGGGTGTCGTGGCGGGCCCGCCAGTCCGAGGCGCGCTCGGCGGCGACCCGGTTGGTGATGTCGGTGTGGGTGACCACGACCTGACCGGCCTGGTCGACCCGGGAGGCCTGCACGTGCACCCAGTGCGTGCCGCCGCGCAGCTCGAGGGCGTAGTCGGCCTGTACCGAGGGCCGCTCGCCGCGGGAGAGCTCGCGCAACTGGTCGATCAGCCTGGCGCTGCTGTCGCCGCTGGTGAGCCGGCGGGCCATGGCGAAGTAGTCGCCGTCCACCCCGACGCGCACCCGGTCGTCGCCGAGGACGTCGGCGGCCTTCTCCCAGGCGGTGTTGGCCAGCAGCACGGTGCCGCCGGCGTCGATCAGCAGGGTCGGCGAGGGCAGCGCGTCGAGCACGGCCTCGACGACGACGGCGGGCTGGGCCGGACCGTCGACCCGCCGGCGGACGTCGAGGGGCAGCTCGGGCTCCTCCGGTCGTCGTCCCACACGCTCTCCTGCCGGGTCCGAACGGTCCTCGTCGGTCCCGGTGTCCACGGTGCCCAGCTGGGCAGCGCTCATGCCGTGCCTCCCCCCTCCCCGCTCCGTGGCTCCCGCGTCTCCCGGACCACCCAGCCCAGGTAGTCGGGGTCGCCCCCGACGAGCGGCAGGGCGATGACGCACGGGACGTCGTACGGGTGGAGCTCGGCGGTGCGTGCGACGACCTCCGGCACCAGCGACCGGCGGGTGTGCAGGGCGACGCGCGCCTCGGGTTCGTCGTGCACGGCGCCCTCCCAGCGGTAGACCGACCGGATCGCGGCGAACTGGTGACCGCAGGCCACCAGTCTCTCCTCCACCAGTGTCCGTGTGTACCCGCTCAGCCACTGCGCGTCACTTCCGGTGACCACGATCTCGCACACGTCCTCCGCCACACGACCATCCAACAGGCGTGGGGTGACAGGTCCTCGGGGTAGGGCGGGGTCATGAGCGACGAGATGACCATCACGGTCGACAGCGAGGAGTACGTCCTCCGCCCCGAGGGCGACAGCGTCAAGGTGGGCCGCCGGGTGGCCGGCGACACGGCCTGGCTCGACGACGTCGAGCTGGCCAGCCTGCCCGAGGACGCCCGCAGCGCCCTCGAGCGCGGGGACTCCTCCGACCAGGCGCTCGTGCTCGCCCTCCGAGGCGTGGTCGCCGCGGAGGTGCGGCGCGGCGGCTGAGCGGACCCGGAGGGGGCGTGCCTACGGTGCGGGCGTGCCCCCTCCCGACCGGCTGCCGGCCGACCTGGTCCTCGAGGGCGGTGGGGTCAAGGGCATCGCCCTGGTGGGCGCCGCCGTGGAACTACTGCGCCGGTACCGGTTCGAGCGGGTCGCCGGCTCCTCGGCCGGCGCCGTCCTCGCCGCCTTCCTCGCCACCGGACTCGACGCCGACGGCGTGCTCGAGCGGACGTCCCGCCTGGAGTACGACCGCGTGCCCGACGCCTGGGCGCCGGTGCCCGTCGTCGCCCCGGCGGTCGGGCTGCTCGCCCGGTCGGGGCTGCACCCGGGGCGCTACGTCACCGAGTGGGTGCGCGGAGAACTCGCCGACCTCGGCGTGCACACCTTCGGCGACCTGCGCCGCGAGGACCCCGGCGACGACCCGGCGCTGCCGCCGTGGCAGCGCTACCGGCTGGTGGTGACGGCGACCGACGTCACCCGCGGCCGGCTGCTGCGGCTGCCCTGGGACTACCGCGACTACGGCCTGGACCCCGACGCCCAGCCCGTCGCCGACGCCGTGGGGGCGTCACTGGCCATCCCGTTCTTCTTCGCCCCGCGCACGCTGCGCGACCCGCGCACCGGACGGCGGTCGACCCTGCTGGACGGCGGGGTGCTGTCGAACTTCCCGGTGGAGATCTTCGACCGCACCGACGCCGCTCCCCCGCGCTGGCCGACCTTCGGTGTCGGGGTCGGCGACGTCCTCTCCGACGAGGAGGTCTCCGTCTTCCCCCACCGCCGCCTGCTGCCGCCTCCGGTACGCCTGCTGGACTCCCTGGTCGCCACCACGGTGAACGGGCGGGACCGCACCTACCTCGCCCAGCCGTGCGTGCGCCGCCGGGCCGTCTCCATCGACACCAGCGGCACCCGAGCGACCGACTTCGACATCGGCCCGGCCGAGCGGGCGCAGCTGGTCGCCTCGGGTGCCGTGGCGGCGCGGGAGTTCCTCGCCGGGTGGGACTGGGCCGACTACCTCCGCGAGTGCCGCGGCGTGCCACCCAGCTGACCGGCCGGGCACTGCCCGGGGCGGACAGCGGTCGCGGAACGTGACCCCGGAGGCCCGCCCCGACCGGTCCGGCGCTACTCGGTGAGGCAGGGCAGTGGGATCCACCAGAACCACGGCGGGTCGCAGTCCCGGATTCCGTCGTCGGCTGCGGCGACCCCGGGTGCGAAGAGCACCGCTGCCGCACCCACCACCGCAACGACCGTGGCCCGAAGCGCTCGCATGGTCTCCCCCAGGCATGTCTCACCCGTGGCGAGACGTGCCCGTCTCGCCAGAAGGGCGAGATGCTGTCATCCAGTCTGCGCCGATCGCCACAGGGTCCTTCGCCCCTGTGCCCCCCATCGGGCCACAGCTGGTGTCCCTCACGGACCGCTCCTGATCCAGGACGGCGAGTGCACGTCGTCAGCGTCGACGCAGCGCCCGCGTCCGACGACGAACTGGACGGTCCGGTGACGGCAGGCCGGCCCCAGGGATCCCCACGCCGCCGCAGGACCGGCGATGCGCGAGGGAGCGGCCCTCCCAACAGGGGGCCCGCTCACGCGGTGGTGCTGTCCCGCGTCACCCTCGCGCCCGAGGTGCCCACCTCCCGCGCGACGGGGGTCGTCACACTGCGGCGTCGAGGGCCGGGACCGGGCGATCCACGTCACGGCTGCCGTTCCCGGGCGGCGGCAGCTCGTGCGCGCACCGGCGACTCGTCCGACGGCGGCCGACGGTCTCCCGCATCACGGAGCGGTGACGCCCCGGTGACGCCGGCACGGAAGCCTGGGTCGCGACGCCGGACGGACCGCCTTGGGGGTGTCATGGACCACTGCTCCCCGCGGGGAGGCATCCACGCTCCGGTGTCCGATGCCCCCCTCGCAATCGTCAGGGCGATCCCGCCGATGGACGGTGATCGCGCGGAGATCCAGCTCGTGCACCTCGTCCCTTCTCCCCCCGGAGGCTCCTGCGATGTCGCGATCCACCGAGGTCCTCCGGGAGGAGGCTCTCGACGAGCGGTCCCTGCAACGCATGGACAACCGGGAACTGGACCTGCTGTTCCGGTCCAGCCCTGCGGGGGACCTCCCGCACGGACGCCTGCCCGGGACGGGGCTGCTGTTCCCGGGGACGCCCGCCTGCGGTCCCTTGGCCCGGCTGATCCACCTGCTGTTCTGGCAGGGCAAGGAGACCGAGGCCTCGGGCCGGTCGCTGAACAACCTGGTCGGACCGCTGCGGATGCGGTCGATCCGTGCCCTGCTGTCCCACGACCGCAGCTGGGTCGACGGCGAGAGGTGCGTCCTCATCGACTACTCGACGACGTCGATCGTGGCGCGCATGGTCCGCGACGAGGTCCGGCTCGTGGCCCCCGACCTGTACCTCGGGGTCGTCTGGTTGTGGAAGCGCCGGGTCGGCTGGTTCACGCTGCGCCAGCAGTAGCCCCGCCGGCAGCCGGCATCGCGGCCGACGGACCTCCGACGGCTCGCGCTGCCCGCCGATCGACCGCTGGACCCCCGTCCCACCTCGTCCCGGACGTCACACCATGAACCCCGAAGGCCCGTTCACGTACTCCGTGCTCCGTCCGCTGAGCGACCTGTTCCTGTGGACGTGGCGCCTGGAGCGGCGCATCGAGTTCCTCTACCGGCCGCAGTTCGACCGGTGGCTCCGCCCGCCGCTGTTCTCCCTGCTGCAGGGTCTGCAGAACCTGCTGCGGCGCAAGGACGAGCGCCTGGGCCTCGCCGAGGAGAGGGAGCTGCCGGACGAGGAGCGGTACAACCAGGAGGTCATCGACACGATCAGCGCGTTCACCCGCGAGAACTGGCTGCCCGGCGGAGCCCAGCGGTTCGGGAACACCAAGACCTTCGGGGTCCTGCGCGGTGACTTCACCGTCCTGCCGGACCTGCCCGAGGACCTGCGGCACGGGCTGTTCCGCACGCCGCGGACGTATCTGGCGTGGGTCCGCTTCTCCGGTCCCGGCCCCTTCGCGCCACCCGACCTCGAGGACCTGGGCCAGTGTTCGGTGGCGATCAAGGTCATGGGCGTGGACGGCCCCAAGCTCATGCCGGACGAGCAGCACACGCAGGACCTGATCCTCGTCTCACCGGCGAGCTTCGTGACGCCGGACATCCGGGAGAACTCACGGATGCAGAGGTGGGTGCGGGCCAAGGCCCCCCTCGGCTACCTGCTGGACCCCCCGGGTCGCCACCTGCTCCACCTCGCGATGCAGCTGCTGTACAGCCCCATGCACGCCAACCCGCTGGAGGTCCAGTACTACAGCAACGTGCCGTTCCTCCTCGGGGAAGGGCGTGCCGTCCAGTACTCCCTGAAGCCGCGACGCAAGCCGCGGACCAGGATCCCCGCCCACCCCGGGGAGAACTACCTGCGCGACGCCATGGTCCGCACGCTGGCCGACGGCGACTGGGAGATGGACTTCATGGTGCAGGTCCAGACCGACCCGCACCGCATGCCCATCGAGGACGCCACCGTGAAGTGGCCCGAGCGGCTCTCCCCGTACGTCCCGGTGGCGCGGCTGCGGCTCCCGGCCCAGCGCTTCGACGGAGACGCGCAGCTGGCCTTCGCCGACGTGCTCCGCTACAACCCGTGGCACAGCCTGCCGGAGCACCGGCCCCTCGGGAACTCCAACCGGGCGCGGCGCCGGATGTACGAGGAGCTGGCCGGGCTGCGCCAGTCGATGAACGCCGTCCCCCACGTCGAACCCGACGGCAGCGAGGTCTTCGGGGACGACGACCGGACCCCGGAGCCGCGACGACAGCCCGCTGTCGCCGACCGCGCGGCGTCCGAGAGCTGAGCGGAGGACGGCATGCCCCAGCAGTCCGCGGTCACGGTCCTCGCACCGCTGCCGCCGGAGCACCGGGACCGGGCGGTCGAGGCCCTGTCCCACCTGGCCGGACCGGGCCGGGGAGCCCTGGCGTTCGACCGGCACGCCGGCCTGCACTTCGCCCGGCTCCTGCTGGTGGAGGCGGCCGAGAGCCCGTCCGGAGCCGCTGCCGGCCCGGGTCTGCTCTACACCGCCGACCTGGACGGCTCGGCGGACGCGCACATCCGGGCGCTGGCCGACGTCTCGGCCGAGGGCCTGGACCGGGCCTTCAGCTGCTGCACCGGCTACCCCGATCGGCCGGACCCGGCCAGCCGGACGGCGTGGCTGCAGGCCCACCGCATCCCCGAGGCGGCCTTCTACGTCAACACGGTCGGACGGGGGGTGCCCCAGGTGGTCGCCGAGGCGCGGCTGCGCCAGGCCCTGGAGACCTACCTCGACGAGCACCGGGAGGACGTCGCCGATCTGACCCCGGCGCAGGTCCACACGGTCCTGCGCCGGCACGCCCTCACCGACCCGCAGCTGCGGTTCGGGACCGTGCCCGCCCGCCGGCCGCCGCTGACATGGCGGGCCGGCGAGCTCATCCACAAGGTCGCCGTCCCCGCCGTCCTCCTGCCGCTGACCCCGCTGCTCCTCGTGGCGCTGCCGTTCGTGGCCGTCGTCCTGCGCCTGCACGAGCTGCGGGACGTGCCCGACCGGCAGCGGCCCGACCCGGCCGCCGTCGCGCGCCTGCGCACTGCCGAGGACCGCGTGGCGGTCAACCCGTTCGCGGTCGTGGGGTTCCTCAAGCCGGGGCCGTTCCGGGCCCTGCTGACCCGAGTCGTGCTGTTCGCCATCAGCTACGCCGTCCGGCACGTGTTCAACCGCGGCAGCCTCGCCGGCGTCACGACCATCCACTTCGCCCGGTGGGTCTACCTCACGCCGGAACGGATGGTCTTCCTCAGCACCTACGACGGCAGCCTCGAGAGCTACATGAACGACTTCATCGACAAGGTCGCCTGGGGGCTCAACGCGATCTTCAGCAACAGCACGGGATACCCCCCGACCGTCCTGCTCCTCTGGCGGGGCGCCCGGGAGGAGGAGCTGTTCAAGAACAACCTGCGCAACCACCAGGTGCCCGTCCAGGTCTGGTGGTCGGCCTACGACGACCTCACCGCGCTCAACGTCGGCTCGAACGCCGCGATCCGCAGGGGGCTGGCCCGGCGCTCCCTGCCCGACGAGGAGGCCCGCGAGTGGCTCGCCCTGCTCTGACGACCACGGCACCCGCACACCCGGAGGCGACGGACATGGCACGGACCCGCAGCACGGCGCCTCTCCAGGCCGACCGCAGCGCCCCGGCGCCGGCCGCCCTCCTCCCCGCTCCCCGCGGTGGGCACGCCGTCGACCACGCCGACGTCCAGGGGCTGGTGGGCAGCGGCTACCGGTGCCTGCCGGAGGCCGTGTTCCTCGGCCTGCGGGTGGACGACGGCGCCGCAGGACGCGCCTTCCTCACCCAGCTCCTCCCCCTGGTGACCAGCATGGCCGCCGACCACAGCAGCCGGGCCCTCAACGTCGCCCTCAACCACGGCGGCCTCGCCCAACTGGGGCTGACCCAGGCGGCGCTGGACGGCTTCTCGCCGGCGTTCGCCGGGGGGATGGCCGACCCCATCCGCAGCGCCTTCCTCGGCGACGTGGGGACGCACGCGCCCTCGACCTGGTCCTGGGGCGGCCCGGACAACCCGCGCGTCGACGTCCTGCTCCTGCTCTACGCCGCGACGGACACAGAGCTCACGGCACACGCCAGGGATGTGCGGCGACTGCTCCCGGCCGAGGAGGTCGTCGCGCTGCCCACCACGACCCTGTCCCCCCGCGACCACCTCGGGTTCGCCGACGGGATCTCCCAGCCCGCGGTGGCCGGCCTGCACGGCCGGGGCGAGCGCGGCGTCGCGCTGGGCGAGTTCCTGCTGGGGTACCCGAACGGGTACGGCCGGCGCACGAGCCGCCCGCTCCTCCCCGCCGCGGACGACCCGCGCCGGGTGCTGCCGCCCGCGCCCCGCGCCGAGGCGCCGGGCAGCGTGGACCTCGGCCGCAACGGCACCTACCTCGTCGTCCGGACGCTGGCCGTCGACGTCGCCGCCTTCCGGGACCACGTCGACCGGTGGGCGGAACGGACGGGGCTGCGGGCCGAGCAGGTGGCGGCCAAGATGGTCGGACGCTGGCCCGACGGCACGTCCTTGACGGTCAGTCCCGACCGCCCCCTCGGGGACGAGCCGGTCGACAACGACTTCCGGTACACCCGCGACGGGGACGCGGCCGGCCTCGGGTGCCCGATCGCGGCGCACGTCCGCCGGGCCAACCCGCGGGACTCGCTGGACCCGCGCCCCGGCTCGGAGGCCTCCATCCGGGTCAACGACCGGCACCGGCTGATCCGCCGCGGCCGGCAGTACGGCCCCCTGTCGGACGGCGAGTGCGGGCTGCACTTCATCTGCCTGAACGCCAACCTCAGCCGCCAGTTCGAGTTCGTGCAGCACAGCTGGCTGAACAACCCGGCGTTCGCGGGCCTGCAGGACAGCCCGGACCCGATCGCCGGGTACCACCCCCCGGACGGCGGCGTGTTCCCCATGCCGGCCGACCCCGTCCGCCGCCGTCTGCTCGACCTGCCCCGGTTCGTGCGGCTCCGCGGCGGCGGCTACTTCTTCCTCCCCGGCATCCGCGCCCTGCACCACCTCGCCTACGGCCCCCCGGCCGACGGGCGGGACCCCCGATGACGTCGAGCGCCGACCTCGCCCGCGTGCTGCTCGCGGGCGTCCGCCTGACGATGGGGACGGCGGGCCTGCTCGCTCCCGGCCTGGTCATCCGCCGCCTGGACATCGACCCGGCCACGCAGCCGGGGATGCGCTACCCGCTGCGGATGTTCGGCATCCGGACCGTGCTCATCGGCGCCGAGCTGTTGACCCCCGACGCTCCCCGGCGGTGGCACGCGGAGCAGCTGGCCCCCGTCGTCCACGGCAGCGACACGGTCTCGGCGTTCCTGGCCTGGCGCCGGGGCGACCTGCCCCGGCGCGCTGGGGCGATGGCCACCGCCATCTCCGCGGTGAACCTCGTGCTGGCGCTGGCCAACCTGGGCGCTCGGCGCCGCCGCCCACCCCGCCGCCCCTCCCGTACCCGCTGACCCACCGGACGGCCCGGGGACGGCACGAGACAGACCCAGCAGGAGGCGCACATGGGAGCGCAGGTCGGGAACGCCGTCGTCGCGTGGACGACGGGTCGCCCGGCTGGCTCGGGAGCTCGACGAGGCCCCGTCGCAGGTGGAGGTGCGACGTGACCCAGGCGGATCCCGGCCGGCGTGGCGACCCGGCCCCGGAGCGGGTGGGGATGGTGATCGCCGGTGCCGGCGCCCGGGGAGCGTACGAGGCCGGCGCCCTATCCGTGATCGTCCCGCGGCTGGCCGCGGCCGGTGCCCGGCCGCGGGTGTTCGTCGGCACGAGCGCCGGAGCGATCAACGCCACCCTGCTGGCGGCAGGCGCGCACCTGTCGGCCGACGAGCAGGCCGCGGCGCTCCTCCGGGTGTGGCGCCGGATCGGGCCGCGCGACGTGTTCGGGCCCCTGCTGGCCTCCACCCCGCGGACGGCCGGGACGTGGCTCGCGCAGCGGCTGGGCATCGGGGGCGTGCGGCTGACCGGCCTCGTGGACACCACGCCGCTGTCCCGCACCGCCGACACAGCCGTCGACTGGGGGCAGCTGCGCACCAACGTGGAACGCGGGGACTGCCAGGCGCTGGCCGTCGTCGCCACCTCCGGACGCACCGGCCGCACGGTCGTGTTCACCGACCTGGCGCCCGGCTCGGCACTGCCGCCGGCCGACGAGGACCGGGCGCTGGACTACGTCGCCGCCCCGGTCGGCAGCTCGCACGTGCGGGCCTCG
This sequence comes from Geodermatophilus sp. URMC 61, assembly GCF_052931555.1. Classification (NCBI taxonomy): domain Bacteria; kingdom Bacillati; phylum Actinomycetota; class Actinomycetes; order Geodermatophilales; family Geodermatophilaceae; genus Geodermatophilus; species Geodermatophilus sp. URMC 61. The sequence continues at coordinate 5,392,122 of NZ_JBRFHZ010000002.1, read as the reverse complement.
GCGGCCATCCCCGTCGTCTTCCCCCCGGTCCAGGTGACCGAGCCGCCCGAGCGGACCGGGTGGTACCTCGACGGCGGGGTCCGCCTCAACGCCCCGCTCAAGCCGGCGCTGGACCTCGGCTGCGACGCCGTGGTGGTGGCCGCGACCCACCCGGACACCTACGCCGTCGACCCCGGCACGGCCCAGGCCCACCACGACCGGCCCGACGTCGACGACACGCTCGTCATGCTGCTGGATGCCGCCTTCGTCGACCGCATGGTCGAGGACCTGCGGACGCTGACCAGGGTGAACGAACTCGTGGCCGCTGGTCGCCGACGCAGCAGCACCGGGCGGCCGCTGTCCGTGGTGCCGCACCTCTTCGCCGGTCCGCCGGAACGGGCCACCCTCAGCCGGCTGGCCGCCGACGTGTACCGAGAGCACTACACGGGGCTCTGGGGCGCGCTGCGCACCCTGCGGGAGCCCGACCTCCCGCTGCTGGCCCAGCTCCTCGGCGGGGACGGGCACCGCCGCGGGGACGTGCTGAGCTACCTGCTCTTCGACCCCGAGTTCATCACCCGGGCGATCGCACTCGGCCAGGAGCACGCCACCGCGATGTTCGCGGACGCCCCGGGCACGCGTGTGCCGTGGCGCACCGAGCCCGGGGCGCCACCGACGACCCCGGCGCCTCGCGGCGCGCGCACCACGGACGCCGGCACCGGCGCCGGGGACGAGGGTCCCGTCCCACAGCCGCGGCCGGCACGGGGCGGCGCACCGACACGCGCCGGAGGTGCCACGTGAGGGCCTCGCTCGCCTCCGCCCCGGTCGCCGGGGGGACGTCCTCGACCGGGTCCGCGACGGGGCCGCGGCGCGCGGCGCAGGCCGGCGGCCCCGGCACCGCGAACCGGGACACGTCCTCCCGTATCAGCGAACCGGCGGTCCGGCTCTCCCAGGAGCCGGCTCGGTTCGGCCCGCTGGACCAGTGGGACAGCACGGCACCGCACCCGGCAACCGCGCACGCCCCGAGGAGGCACCCATGACCAAGGCGTCCACGACCGAGCCACCCAGGAGCCGGGCCGCCGGCAACGGGGCACCCCGGACGACAGCGCAGCCCGCCGCCGCCACGTCCGCGAACGGCTACCATCCGGGTCTGCCGTGGCGGGTCTACCGCGCGGCGGCCCAGGCGCTGGACCGGGTGATCGGCTGGGACCGGCTGCCCGTGCCCCTGGGGCTGGCGGTGATCGCCGGCCTCCGTGACGCGCTCCGCCGGCACAACCTGCACGACACCGGCGCGCTGCCGACCACGCATCCCCCGGTCGTCGCCCCGTTCGACCCGCAGGTCCTGACCTCGCGGACGGTGGACGGCAGCTACAACGACCTCGCGGTGCCGTCCGCGGGGATGGCCGGCTCACGGTTCGGGCGCAACATCCCCCTCGTCGCCGCCGGCCGACCGGCGCCGGCCGAGGTCGTCGAGCCCAGCCCCCGCGAGGTCAGCCGGCAGCTGATGACCCGGAAGGAGCTCATCCCCGCCACGTCGGTCAACGCGCTCGTCGCCCCCTGGCTGCAGTGGATGATCCGTGACTGGTTCAGCCACGGGAAGAGCACCACCGAGGACCCGTGGCGAGTCGAGCTGGCCGACGACGACCCGTGGCCCGAGCGGCCCATGCTGATCATGCGCACCCCCGAGGACCCGACCCGCCCGGACACCGCGTCACCGCGGACGTCGGTCAACACCTGCACCCACTGGTGGGACGCCTCGCAGATCTACGGCGTCACCCCCGAGCAGCAGCGCGAGGCCCGGACGTTCGAGGGCGGCAAGCTGCGCGTCGAGGCCAACGGGATGCTGCCGACACCCAGGAGCGACCACCCGACGCTCGAGGAACCGGGGTTCTGGCTCGGCCTGGTGCCGCTGCAGACCCTCTTCACCCGCGAGCACAACGCCGTCTGCGACATGCTGGCCGACGAGTTCCCCACGTGGGGTGACGAGGAGCTCTTCCAGCGCGCCCGGCTCGTGGTCGCCGCGCTGACCGCCAAGATCCACACCGTCGAGTGGACCCCCGCCGTCATCAGCCACCCCACCACGGTCGCCGCGCTGCGGGCGAACTGGTGGGGCCTGGCCGGGGAGCGCCTCAGCACGGTGTTCGGCCGGCTCAGCGACAGCGAGCTGGTCAGCGGCATCCCGGGGTCCCCGACGCGCGACTACGGCGTCCCCTACTCCCTGACCGAGGAGTTCAGCGCCGTCTACCGCATGCACCCGCTCATGCCGGACCTGTTCGACCTGCGTTCGCACGAGGACGACCGGCGGTTCCGGGCCGAGCCCTACAGCCTGCGCGAGCTGGCCGGCCCGCAGTCCCTGGCCCTGCTGGAGACCGTGCCGGTGGCCGACCTCCTGTACTCCTTCGGCACGGAGCACCCCGGGGTGGTGACCCTGCACAACTTCCCGAGGTTCCTGCAGGAGTTCGTCCGGCCGGACGGGAGGGTCATGGACCTCGCCGCCGTCGACATCCTGCGCCACCGCGAGCTCGGCGTCCCCCGCTACTGCGAGTTCCGGCGGCTGCTGCGCCTGCGGGCGCCTGCCGGCTTCGAGGAGCTGACCGGCGATCCGGACCTCGCGCGCCAGATGTCGCAGCTCTACGGCGGGGACGTCGAGAAGGTCGACCTCATGGTCGGGCTGTTCGCCGAGCGCCTGCCCGAGGGGTTCGCGTTCAGCGACACCGCATTCCGGATCTTCATCCTCATGGCGTCGCGCCGGCTCAACAGCGACCGGTTCCTGGCCGAGGACTTCACCCCGGCGGTGTACACGGTGCCCGGCATGCGCTGGCTGGCGGACAACACCATGGCCTCGGTGATCCTGCGGCACTACCCGGAACTGCGACCGGCGATGCGCTCGGTGCCCAACGCCTTCCTGCCGTGGCAGCGTCCCGGCGGCCGGAGCTGAGGAGGCACGGCCATGGTGGCGATCGGGGTCGACGACCGGCTGCGCGGGATCCGGGAGCGGTGGGAGGCCAGCGAGGACCAGCGCGAGGCCGCCCGCAGAGCCATCGACCGAGGGGACCTGAGCCTGGTCAACCCACCCGAGGACCTCCGGGAGCGCCAGGACCGGCTGCGGCAACGGCACCTGCGACTGGAGGGCATCGTCGACCAGGACGACTCCGTCTGGCTGAGCTTCTTCAACTGCGGGCTCCGCGCGTCCCGCGCGGTCGGTCGGGTCGTCGAGGCGCCGCGGCGCCAGCCGGTCGTGCCCATCGGCACGGGCTCGCTGGTCACCGACCGCCTCCTGCTGACCAACCACCACGTCGTCCGGACGCCGGACGAGGCCGCGGGGATGGCCGTGGAGTTCGCCTACGAGTACGACGAGGACGGCGAACCGCGCAAGGAGGACCGGTGGCCGCTGGCCCCGGACGACTGCTTCGTCACCGACCCCGACCTGGACTACACCCTCGTCGCGGTCGCCCTGCGGGACGGCCGGCCGCCCGGCGAGACGTACGGCTCCATCCCGCTCATCGGACAGACGGGCAAGGCCGTCATCGGCGAGGTGCTCAACGTGATCCACCACCCCGCGGGCGAGCGCAAGCGGGTCAGCCTCCGGTTCAACCGCATGGTCGCGGAGGACGACCTCTGGCTGCGGTACGAGAGCGACACTCGGGAGGGCTCGTCGGGCGCGCCGGTCTTCAACGACCAGTGGGAGATGGTCGCGCTGCACCACGGCGGGGTGGCCGCGACCGACGACGGGGGCTTCGAGCTGACCCGCGACGGGCAGCGGTGGACACCCGACATGGGCCAGGACGCGGTGGCCTACGTCGGCAACGAGGGGGCCCGGGTCAGCCGGATCGTCCGCAGCCTCCGCGTCGCCGACGTCCCACCGGAACAGCGCCGCCTGTTGACCCCGATCCTCGGTGAGGAGCAGTGAGATGGCCGCACCCACGCTGGTCTTCCTCCACGGCCGCGGACAGGAGTTCAAGAAGCCGGAGCAGCTGCTGCGCAAGTGGCTGGCGGCCCTGAACGCCGGGCTCACCGCGGCCGGCGCCGACCCGCTGCCCGCCGACCGCGTGGTCCTGCCGTTCTACGGCAACGTCCTGTACCAGGTCACCGCGGCGTCGGCGGGCAAGGCCCTCAGGCTGGAGTCGACGCGGACGACGGACGCACCGGGGCCGTTCTCCCCGGCCACTCCACCCCACACCGGCGCGCTCGAGCGTGAGCTGCTCGTCGACATGGCCCGGGCCGCCGGGATGGCGGTCCCCGACCCCGACGAGCCACCACCGCCGGTCGAGCGGACGGGGGGTGGGGGGCGGCTGCACGAGGAGGGCCTGCGCGACCGGATCCTCTCCTGGGGCCCGGCGCGAGAGCTGCTGGTCTCGCTCGCCAAGCGGTCGCGGGTTGACCAGCTGGTGATCACCGCGCACCTGCGCGACGTCGCCATCTACCTCAGCGACGGCCGGGACGAGGTCCTGAAGGTGGTCCGGGAGGCCGTCCCCCCGGAGGGGCCGCTGCTGCTCGTCTCGCACAGCCTGGGCACGGTGGTGGCCCGGGACCTGCTGCACGACGACGACGTGCGCGAGCGGACCACCCTGTGGGTGACGATGGGGTCACCGCTGGGCCTCGAGGCGGTGCAGAGGAACCTCATGGACCCGGGCCACAGGCACCCCGGGGTCGAGTGGCTGACCGCCTACGACGTCAACGACGTGGTCGCCCTGGGACACCCCCTGGAGAAGTCCTGGGGGGCGCCGCTCACCGACCTCGAGGTGGAGAACGACACCGATCCGCACGCGATCGCGCGCTATCTGGCGCATGCACAGGTCGCCGGACCCATCGGGATCGCGGCGACCCGCTCCCACTGACGCAGCCGTCCCCTGCCTGCCGCAGCCAGACCACGGCAGGCCTGCTCCCTCCGGGACCGCGGACCGAGCTCCCGCGGCCCTCGCGCCGCTTCCGGTCAGAAGAGGCACGACTCGACCAACCGAGACGAGGCGCTCACCCGGTGGTGCGCATGGAGGCGGATGGAGATGATCCGGATCGATCGGCGAACAGCGGCCGCACTCATCCTGACCGCTCGGTTCGTACTGGGCCCGCTGTCGATCGCATGTCCCGGATTCACCAGCCGGCTGATGCTGATGCCTCCCGAGGTGAACCCGGGCACTCCGTACTTCCTGCGGTTGTTCGGCGGACGCGACCTCTACCTCGGTGTCGCGGCACTGCTGACGCCGGAGCCGACCAGAGGACAGGTGATCGGCACGGCCGCGGCAGTGGACGCGGTCGACGCGACCGCCGCGCTCATCGCGGGCGTCAGAGGCGACATCCCGGCGCCTGCAGCGCTTCTGGCGGCCGGCGCCGGAACGATGGGTTCGCTGCTCGGCCTGGCAGCCGCCGGATACGGTCCCTTGGCGCGCCGGCGGCCGGCCGCCGACCTGTCCGGCTCCGACCCACTGGTCGTCGACAGGGCGAACGGGGATCGTGCCACCCGAAGCCGCAGTTGAGCCCCGATCCCCCACGGCACCACGTTCCTGCTCACCGACTCCCCGTGGACGGCGAACCGGAGTCCACCTCCTGGACCGACACATCGGGCCGGCGGACCACCGTCCCAGGCCGAGAGTCGTCCGTGCCTCTCTGACGCGCCCGGACGTCTGGAGAGACCGACCAGCCGTCCGCTGCGCCTCTGCCGTGGAGTCGCTGGGTCACCCGGCCGCGAGACGACGGCGATCCTCCGCGGAGAGCAGCGCGTCCAGGGTCACGAAGGCGTAGTCAGCCGCGCGCATCCGCTCGATCATGTCGGGCAGCGCGTCGGCATCCAGAGTCGAGCCGTCCTGCGGGTTCGCCCCCAGATGCATCAGCACGATCTCTCCGGGCCGGAGGGCGTTCACCGCCCGCTCCGTCACCTTCTGTGCGTCCATACCGCCGCTCGTGCCCTTCCATCCCAGCGTGTCCACCGTCCACCGCACCGCGACGTACCCGAGGTCGTTGACCGCCGCGATGGTCCGCTCGTCCCGGTCCCCGAACGGGAAGCGGAACAGTGGCCGAGGATCAGCTCCCGCGGCGAGGATCCGCTGTTCTGCGCCCTGCACCTCGTCGCGGATCGCCTGGTCCGGCAGCGCGGGGAGGTGGGGATGGGTCATCGAGTGGTTGCCCAGGCGGTGACCGCCCCCGTGGATCTCCGCGACGCCGTCCGGGTTGCCGTCGACCCACTGCCCGGTCAGGAAGAAGGTCGCCGGCACCTGCTGGTCGGCGAGGGTGCCCAGGATGCTCGGCAGCCCCGCCGAATTGGCGCCCGCATCGAACGAGAGCGCGACGACGCGGTCCCCGGTCGGGATCTCGGTGACGTCCTCACCCCGCAGGTGAGCCGGGACGGCCGGCGGGTCAGCGGTCGTCGGCTCCGGAGTCGGGGTCGTGCCGGTGGACAGCGAGGCCGACGCAGCCGGCGGAGCGATCTCCGATCCACGCCCGGCGCTGTCCCCCTCACTGCAGGCCGCTGACAGGGCTGGGTGCGTCGCTGCCATTGCTGCCATCGACCGGCCGGATGTCCGGGGATCCTCGTTCATTCGAGTCGTCATCGTCTGCTCCCTGGTGCCGGGGCGTTCAGCACATCGCGGGAACCGGACCGCAGGCAAGCGGCTGCGACCTCCCGGATCCGATCCAGGACCAACGGCACGACGGACGGAGGTCAGCGGCCTCCGGGCGCAGGCGCCTCGGGAGGTACGGCGTCCCGCTGGAACCGCACCGCGGGCTCCAGCAGCGTGCCCCCGGTGCTGGCCGGAAGGGACGGTGAGCGGCGCCATCGTCGAGAAGCCGTTGCGGAAGTACGCCAGCGGGGTCGGCGCGCGGCGCCATGGCACCTGCGGCGGTCCGGGCCACAAAGGGGCGGGACGCGGTCGCTGTCGAGACTCCGGACTCCGCGGGCAGGTGCCGCCAGGGCGCTGCTTCGCTCTCCACAGGTTTGAGCCCGAGGAAGGAGCGGTACCCAGAAAGGCTGCATTTGTCGGCCCACCTCGTGAGAGGAAGGGGCGGGACGGAGATGTGTGCAATGCCGGCGACTCGGGCGGAGACGTACGAGACGCTCCGGAACACCGGCGAGGCGCTGCGCCGGTCTCTCCCGGACGGGAGCACGTTCTCCACCGTCTCCCTCGGACCCTGCTCCACCCGGGCGGTCGCCTGCGCCGTGCATGGCGGTCGCTACGTCACGGTGCTCGCCGACGCAACGCCCACCGAGCAGGTGTGCACATGGTGAACCAGCGTCAGGGCGTACCGGCGGCCGGAGACGCCGGCGCTGCGCCGCCACAGGCCCTGAGTCGACGCACCTTCCTCGTCGGCCTGTCTGCGACAGCTCTGGCGATCCCACTCACCGCAGTGACGCCTGCGAAGGCCCATGCCCGGATCCCCTTCAGGGGGGTCGACGTGCGTCCGCGAGCCGATTGGGCTCAGGGCCTGACTCCCACGGGTCCGTTGCAGCAGGAGCGACCGGGCGACACCCGCTTCCTCCTGGTCCACCACACGGCGTCCTCGAACGACTATGACCCCGGCGATGTGCCTGGTCTGCTCCGCGGCTTCTACCGGTACCACACCGGCCCGGACAAGAAGTGGCCGGACATCGCCTACAACTTCCTCGTCGATCGGTACGGCACGGTGTGGGAGGGCCGCACCGGCAGCTTGACCGGTCCGGTGATGCCCGACGCAACCGGCGGCAGCCAGGGGTTCGCCCAGTTGGGCTGCTTCATCGGCAACCACCAGGCGGAGGCTCCGACCCCGGAAGCCCGGACTTCCATGACGGCCCTCCTGGCAGCACTCGCGGACACCTATGCCATCGACACCGCGCCGGGTGCCACGACCACCTTCGTGTCCCGGGGGTCCAACCGCTGGCCGGCCGGCACCACGGTGACGACCACGACGATCGCCGGACATCGGGACATGTCTCTCACCACGTGCCCTGGTGATGCCGCCTACGCACTGGTGCGAGATGTCTTCCCCGCCGCAGTCACCGCGCTGAGGCCGACCCCCCTCTGACTCTCCACCCACGACCGTGAGCGACGTCCCGGAACGGACCGCTGCCCCGGCCCGGGGTCGGTGAACGGGTCCCGCCCACACCGGCGGATCAGCCCCTGCGTCCCGCCGGCCCACGATCCGCGGAGTCATTGCCGGCGTCGTTCGTGGATTGCCGGTGCTGCCGCACCGGCAACGCGCGAGGAGCCCCGGCAATGCGGGCATCAGGCGTCGACGTAGCGGTCGCGTTCGACGACGAACTGCCCGGTGGCGGTGTTGGCGTCGACGAACTCCGGCAGCAGCGGGATCCGCACCGTCACCGTCACGCAGACGGAGAACTCCTCCCCGCGCGCCAGCGTCGGCGCATACCCGCCCGCGGCGTCGCAGCCGGCACCGGCCGGGGCGTAGGCGACGCGGACGTCGGTGGCGTCGACCGACTGGTCGGCCACCGCCAGCCGGGCCGCGGCCTCCGCGCGGGCGGCGCCGGTGACCGGGTCCGGGGCGGTGCCCATCGCCCGCCCGGCCTCCCGGGCCGCGGCGGTGGAGGCGAACACCCCGCGCTGCACCGCCGAGAAGCCGGCCACGACGTAGACCAGCGGCACGAACACCACGATCGCGATGAACGTGAACTCCACCAGCGCCGAGCCGCGCTCCCCGGCGACCATCCCCAGCCGCGCCCGCAGCCACCTCATGCCGCCTCCTCCACCGCCCGGCCGGTGACCTCGAGCGGCAGCAGCGAGCCCAGTCCGGCCAGCAGCGTGGGCACCGCCCCCGAGCAGCGGACCACCACCAGCGTCAACCCGCTGGCGTCGACCTCCTGCGCCGAACTGCACACCAGCCCGTCGGCGGTCTGCTGCGAGGTCGCCCGCGCCACGACCGCCACCGTGCGGTCGGCACCCGCCGATGAGGGCACGTCGGCGTTGGCCGCGAACCGGGCACCCTCCTGCGCGCTGGCGGTCACCACGTTGCGCACGTGCACGTAGACCGCCACCTGCAGCACCGCCAGCAGCAGCACGACGACCAGCACGGACACGAACACGAACTCGACGACCGCCGCACCCCGCTCCGGGTCCCCGGGCGGCCCCTCTGCCGGGTCCCGCCGGGAGCCTGCGAGTCGCGGGGAGAGAGCGGCCTTCCTGCAGGGTCCCGCCATGAGCTTGCGAGTGGTGGGGGGCAGGAGGGTCCTTACTTCAGCCACCGGTCGTGACGGACGCCAGGGCGTTGGTGACCGCGGCGACGATCGCCTCGCGGAACGGGATGAGGATGGCCAGCACCAGTGCCGCCGTCATCACCGTGATCATCACCCAGCCGGGCACGTCGCCCCGCTCGGCGTCGTCCCCGCGCAGGCGGTCGGCGAGTGCGGCCAGCGCCGCCAGGACCCCCGTGAACAACGGCATGCTCCGTCCTTCCTGTCGTGTCCGCGGGCTCATCGCGCCAGCGAGACGATGCTGATCAAGCCGGGATAGAGCGCGAACAGGACGGTCACCGGCAGCACCAGGAAGACGACCGGCACCATCATCGCGATCTCCTTGCGCCCGCCGGCCTCGAGCAGCCGGCGCTTGCCGGCCTCGCGGACGTCGGCCGCCTGCGCGCGCAGCACCTCGGCCAGCGGGGTGCCGCGCTCGAGCGCCACGAGCAGCCCGTCGACGAAGCGGGCCAGCGGGTCCAGCGAGGTGCGGTCGGCGACCTGCTGGAGCGCGGCGGCCAGGGGCACACCGGCGCGCGCCCGGCCGAGCGCCGCGCCCAGCTCGCCGGCGAGCTCGCCGCCCGACAGCCGGGTCACCCGCGCGATCGCCGCGGTGGGGCTCTCCCCCGCGGTCACCGCCAGGGCCAGCAGCTCGGCGACCACCGGGAACTCGGCGAGCAGCAGCTCCTCACGCCGGTGCACCTGCTGGGTCAGCCACCAGTCGCGGCCGAGGACCCCGCCGACCAGCCCCGCCACGCACAGCAGCGCCACCGACAGCACGTTGACGTCCCCGGCCAGCAGGGAACCGGCCGTCGCCAGCAGCGCCGCGCCGAGCAGGCCGAGACCGCCCCACACCACCTGCTCGACCCGGAAGTCCTCCACCCCGGCGTCGCTGCCCAGCGCGTCCAGCCGCCGGCGCACCGCCGTGCGGCCGCCGAGCACCCGGTCGACGAAGCGGGCCCCGTCGGCGACCACCGGGCCGAGCAGCCGCCGGACGGCGGTCAGCAGGCCGGCCTCGGTCGCGGTGCCCAGCAACCGGGACGGCGGCGGGGTGTCGTGCACGTAGGGGGCCAGCCGGTCGACCAGGCGCACCGATCGGAACGGCGGCGCGAAGGTGACCACGAGCAGCACACCCGCCGCTGCGGCCAGCCCGATCAGCATCCCGATGAGCGACCCGCTCACTGGAGCACCCGCACGTCCTGCGGCAGCCGGCCGATCCGCAGCATCAGCCGGTACGAGGCCAGGCAGACCGCCGCGCCGCCGAGCAGGATCGCCGTCCCCAGCGGCGAGTCGTAGGCCTCCAGCGTCGCCGACTGGGTGGCCAGCAGGAGCAGCACCACCCACGGCGCGGCGACGGCCAGCCGCGCGGCCTGCACCACCCAGCCCTGCCGGGTCTCCAGTTCGGCCCGGGCACGGGCGTCCTCGCGGAGGAAGGACGCGAGGGTGCGCAGCACGCGGCCGAGGTCGCTGCCGCCCACCTCGCGAGCCACCCGCAGCGTCTCCACGATCCGGTCACCGACCGGGTCGGCCAGGTCGCGCTTGAGCCGGTCGAGACAGTCGCCGAAGCGGCCGCTGGAGCGGTACTCGGCAGCGAAGCGCGCGAACGGCGGGCGCAGCACCTCCGGGCCGCGGGTCGACAGCGCCGACAGCGCCTCGGGCAGCGAGAGCCCGGCCCGAACGGCGGAGGCGAGGTTGTCGACGACCTCGGGCCACACCTCCCGCAGGTCGGCCCGCCGCTTGACCGCCAGCCGGCGCACCTGGACGACGGGCAGCGCGGCGGCGAAGGCGCCGAAGAGCAGGCTCACCGTGACCGTGCCGGTGGTGAGCAGGACGACGACCGTGACGAGCAGACCCAGCCCGGCCTGCAGGGCGGTGAGCTGTGCGGCGTTGATGCTGGCCAGGCCGGCGGCGGCGAGCTGCTGCTGCCGCCGCGACGGCTTCCGGGTGCGGTCCCGGCGCCGCGGGGCACGCGGGCCGCTGCGCCAGACCAGCAACAGGCCGACGCCGAGCAGCAGTCCGAGCAGGGCGCCGGTCACGGCGCCTCCTCGCTGACGCTGGTCGGCCCCGTGCCCGACGGTGCTGTGTCCATGCGTGTCCTCGCGAGCCCGGTCACGGCCGCCACCGGGCGTCGTCGAGCAGGGTGGGCACGTCGAACCCGTGCGCGGCGAAGCGCTCGGGGTGCGGCGGGTAGCCGGTGCCGCGCACCAGCCGGCCCTCACGAGTGGTGAAGACGTCGGCGAGCTCGATGACGCCGTCCTCGGCGCGACCCGGGACGGCGACCACCTCGCGCACCCGACGCCGTCCGTCGGGGTCGCTGCCCACGTGCACGACCAGGTCCACGCTGGCCGCCACCGTGGGGACGACGAACGCGTGACCGATGTTCTCGCCGGCCAGCAGCGGCAGGGTGCACATCTTCGTGATCGCCTCGCGGGCGCTGTTGGCGTGCAGCGTGCACATGCCGGGCAGTCCCGAGTTCAGCGCGATCAGCAGGTCGAGGCACTCCTCCTGCCGCACCTCGCCCACGACGATGCGGGAGGGCCGCATGCGCAGCGCCTCCTTCACCAGCCGGCGCAGCGGGATCTCCCCGGCGCCCTCGAGGTTGGGCTGGCGGGTCTGCATGGCGACCACGTCGGGCAGTGGCACGCGGAGCTCGAAGACCTCCTCGCAGGTGATCACCCGCTCGCGCGCCGGGATCGCGGCGCACAGGCAGTTCAACAGGGTGGTCTTGCCGGCCTGGGTGCCGCCGGCGACGAGCACGTTGAGCCCGGAGACCACCGCCGCCTCGAGGAACCGCGCCGCCTGTGGGGTCAGCGTGCCCAGGGCGACGAGCTCGTCGAGGGAGTGCGCCTGCAGCACGAACTTGCGGATGTTGACCGCCATGTGCCGCCGCGTGATGTCCGGGATGACCACGTGCAAGCGCGACCCGTCGGGCATCGTCGCGTCGACGAACGGCGTCGACATGTCGATGCGCCGGCCGGAGGTGCGCAGCATCCGCTCCACCAGGTCGGCCAGCTCCCCCGGCGCCAGGATCGTCGTCGTCAGCTCGGAGCGGCCCCGCCGGGCGACGAACACCCGGCCCGGCTCGTTGACCCAGACCTCCTCGACCTCCGGGTCGTCCAGCCACCGCTGCAGCGGCCCGAACCCGGCCACCCGGTCCAGCACGTCCCGCACGACCGCGTCCGGATCCCCGATCGGCGGCAGTGCCGAGGTCAGCGACCGCTCCGAGTAGTCGGCCACCACGTCCCGCACCAGCAGGCGGACCGGCCCGGGGTCGGTGAACGGGTCCAGCCCCCGCCGGCGGATCAGCTCCCGGACCTCGCCGTCGACGACCTCCAGTGCGCTGGTCGCGGTCGGCACGGCACCCCCGTCGTTCCACCCGGTCAGGACGACGACGGACAGTAGGCGGGCGGAGCGGCCCGCAGGCCGGGGTCGCCACGATCTGTGGACAGCGGACACCCAGCCCCACCCGGTCGGGTGTCACCCACCGTGAGCGTCGGCCACGCGGGGGTGGAGGCGGTCCTCAGCCCCTGCCCCACGTGGTGGGCAGGGACTGAGGAAGCGCACCTCACTCAGGGGATCGCGCGGTCACCCCAGGACGAGGTCCTGGAGCCCGGCCGTTGCCAGCGTCTCCTGCAGGCGAGCGAGGATCCGGGCACGCGTCGGACCGATGCTGCCGACCGGCATGCCCAGGCGGGCGCTGATCTCCTGGTAGCTGATCGGCGGCGACGCCACCAGCAACTCCATCAGCTGCTGGTGCCGTTCGGGGAGCTCGGCCAGCGCGCGGCGGACCAGCACCTGGTGCTCCTGGCGCAACGCGGCCGCCTCGGGTCCGTCCTCGTCGGGGCAGTCGTACCGGACCCCCTCCCCACCGGCGCGGTCCTCGTCCCAGTCGATGAGGTGCTCACGGCCGCCCTGCCGGATGACCTGCAGGCACACCCGGCGGGCGGTCGTCTTCAGCCACCCCGCCACGTGCTCGGGTTCCCTGAGGTCGGCGACGTGCTCGACCAGCCTCAGCCACGTCGTCTGCACCGCGTCCGCGGCTTGGGCCTCGTTGAGCCGGAACCCGCGAACCACCGACCACAGCAGGCCGGCGTACTCGTCGACGATCGCGTTCCAGGCCGCCGCGTCGCCCTCGGCAGCACGGTGGATCAGCACGGTGACCTCGGCTGGCTCCATGTCCCTGTTCCTCTCGTCCGCTCGGCGCGTCACGCCGACACGGCAGAGGTTCGGGAGGCCGCGCTAGCGAAGCGCCAGCCGGACGAAGGGCCTGGTCAGGACGGGGAGATGGACGGCCGGACCTCAGCGCCCGGCGGCCAGCCGCTGCGCGAGCGCGCGGGTCCGCGGCTGGGGTGGCACACCCAGCTCGCGCAGCATCTGCTGGCAGCGACGCAGGGCGCGGTGCGCGTCGACGAGGTCGCCGTCCGCGAGGTGGACGCTGACGAGCAGCTGGTGGGCGTCCTCCGAGCAGTCGTCGGCCCGCAGGGCGCGCTCGGCGAGGGTCCGGGCCGTGGTGGTGTCGCCCCGCGCCAGCAGCAGGTTGCCGGCCCGGACGGCGCTCGCGACGAAGCGGCTGCGCAGGCGGTCCCGCTCCCACTCCAGCCAGCTCCCGCCGGCCACGTCGGCGAGGAGGTCCCCACCCCACAGCTCCACCGCCTGCAGGTAGGCCGACAGCGCCGCCGAGGGCGCGCCCTGGCGCTCCAGCCGGGCGGCCTCGTCCAGGGCCCGCTCGAACTGCAGCACGTCGATCTCGAGCGCTCCGTCGGTCACCAGGTGCAGCACCGGACCGGCGCTGCGGAGGAAGTACGGCGGGTCGAGCTCGCCGCGGTCGGGCTCGAGGACGTTCTGCAGGTAGGCGAGGGTGACACGCAGGTTCCGGCCGGCCGCCGCGTCGTCGAGGTCGGGCCACAGCTCCGAGGTGATGGCGGTCCGGGTCGGCCGGTCGTGGGTGAGCAGGTAGCCGAGGAGCTGACGCACCCGCTCCCTGCGCAGCTCCGGCGCGTTGACGACCACGCCGTCGCGGCGGAGCTCGAGCGGGCCGAGGACGCGCAGGTGCAACCGTGCGGTCGGCACCGCCGGGATCGCGCGCAGCAACGCGCGGGCGGTGGCCGCGAGGGTGGGGGGTACGGTCGCGGCCTGGGCGCGCAGGGTCACCCGGGCGGCGGGGCCGAGGTCCTCGACGAGCGCCTGTGCGCCGTCCTGACCGGCGGCGACCAGCCCGAGGGCCAGCTGCGCCGTCCACGGCACCGGCAGGAGAGCGCGCAGGACCGGCCAGGCGCTGGGCGGGACGGTGCCGGCCGCCGCCGTCGACCCGCGCTCGCGCAGCTCGACGAGGGCGCGGGCCCCGGCGTACAGGTCGGCGAGGGCGCCGGGCGGCGGGTCGGCGTCCCACCGTTCCCGGACCTCGGGCACCAGCACGTAGAGCAGCGGCACCGCGACCGGGGAGACCCGCACCGCCCCCGAGAGGCGTCCGCCGTTCGACGGGACGATCGACCGCAGTGCGGCCGCCGCCTGCTGCTCGGCGCCTCCCGACAGGTCGTGGAAGACCTCCGCCAGCGTCCGGGCCAGGGGTGCCCAGGCGACCGGGGAGGCGCCGAGGACGGGCCGGAAGGTCCCGAGGATCTCCCCTGCCTCCCCGTGCCGCCCCAGGACGTCGAGCAGGGAGACCGCACAGGTCAGCAGCTCGGGGGACGTGAGGACCTTGTCCGGCTTCATGTCGGTGAGCAGGTAGGGCAGCAGGCGCTCGGCCTCCTCCAGGCGTCCGCGCAGGCGGAAGGACTCGAGGAGCAAGCACCGCGAGACGCCGTGCATCGTCGTCGCCGGGTGCGACAGCGACCGCCGGGCCAGCACCTCGCCGGTCTGGGCGTCGCCCAGCTTCAGCAGGACCAGCTGCGCGTGCAGCCACTCCTGCACCGGGTGGAGGGCCGTCCGGGAGACCAGGCTGGGGACCGCGAGCGCCGCCCGGACCTCGTCGCTGGAGTGCGCCAGGACGCCCTGGAGGAGCGCGACGATGGCGGGCGCTCCGGGGTGCCCCTCCCCCGCCAGGTCCTGGAGTTCCTGCAGCAGGACCTCCATCCGGTGCCGGTCGTTGCGCCAGAACGCCAGCTGGACCAGCGCGTTGAAGCAGGCGTAGCGGACGCCGGGGGCCCCACCTGCGCGGGCGAGCGCCCGGTCGAGGAACACCTCGGCCGTGTCCGGGCTGGTCGACTCGGCGACCATGGCGGCGAGCAGCAGGCCCTCGGGGCTCTGCTGCACCGCGCTCGGCAGCCGGCGCAGCCACGACTCGAGGACGTCGGTGGGCACCAGCGCGGTGCAGCACTCGCAGACCTCCACGACCAGCCGCCGGACGTCCTCCCACGCGTGGGCGTCGAGCAGCAGGCTCATCGCCTCCGGGTACTGCCCCCGGCCGCGCAGGACGTCGGCCGCGGTCCGCCGCGCCTCCGCCACCTGCTCGGAGTCGAGGTGGTGCTGGAGGGCCGCTGCCCACAGCCCGTGCAGTGACCACCACCCCGAGCGGGAGTGCACGACCAGGGGCAACCCGTCGAGCAGGGACCGGAGGTCCACGTCCCGGCCGAGCAGCGCGGCGGCGATCTCCTCGTCCGCGCCGCCGACGGCGACGAGCAGAGCCAGGGCGTGCCGGCGCTCCGGTGACAGCTGGGCCAGCAGCTCCTCCCAGACGTACCCGCTGACGGCGAACGGGCCTGCCGTCGCCGTCAGCTCGGCCAGCGCCGGCCAGCCTCCGACGTCGCTGAGCAGCTCCGGCGGGACGCCGCGGGACTCGGCGAACGCGACGACCTCGTCCTCGCGGAACTGCAGCTGGTCCTCCCGCAGGACCACGGCGTCCCCGGTGGCCACGAGCCGGGAGACCGACAGCGGGAGCGGCGGCCGCGAGGCGAGGACGAGGTGACCGTTCCCCGGTAGCTCCTCGACCAGGTGGCCGAGGAACCGGCCGGCCGGCGAGCCCGGGGTCACCAGGTGGACGTCGTCGAGGACGAGGGCGACGTGGCGAGGGGCCGCGCTCCACAGCGCCTCGGCCACCGCGACCGCGGCCTGCCGCGGGTCCTCGGGCACCGGGGCGGAGAGCCCGACCGCGGCGAAGGCGCCGGAGGCCAGGACGGACAGCGTGGTGTCGTCCGGCTGACAGGTCAGCCAGCGGTCCTCCCCCACCGGGGAGAGCGCGTTCTCGCTGACCGCCTGCCCCAGCAGCGAGGTCTTGCCGAAGCCGGCGGGCGCGACGACCACGGTCAGCGGGCGCTCGAAGCGACTCCGCAGGACGTCCAGCAGCCGCGGCCGCACGATCAGGTCCCGGTTGGCGAGGGGCGGCATGTACCTGAGCGCCCGGCTCATGGGCCGACTCTAGGGACCGGGCGACCGTCGGCACACCGGATTCGTTCCGCTGACGCGTCGCTAGCGGTTGGCCCAGGCCGGCAGGTGTATCAGCACGGGTGGCTCCCGGCTCTGGACAGTACGGACCCCATGGGACCCCGACCTGGCGTTCTGTGGTCTGCCGGTGTGCGGCCGGGTGCGGGAAGGAGGCGGTCGTGGACGGGAACGACGGTCATCGGTGGGACGACGACGAACTGATGACGCTCCTGACCGGGGTGCTGGACGACCAGGAGGCCGACTGCGCGGAGGCGCCGACGTGCGCCGGGCCGGGTGACCATCCGGCCGAGATCTCCCTGGAGGCCGTCGTCGCCGCGGGGCGAGCCGCCTTCTGCTGGCTCGACGTGGTCGTCACATTGCGGAACGTCGCCCGACACCGCGGGCCGACCGCCGGAGCCTCGACCGCTGGCGAGCCCGGCCACTAGCTTGGCCGCTCCCCCAACCGGATCGACGGCGACCGAGGGGCGGTGACCACCGTGCAGGTGCCCGCGAAGAGCGTCGATGCCCCACCCTCGCTCCTCGGCGACGAGGTCCGTCGGGGCGTCAAGGCCAGGGTGGCGCGGGTACTCGGCAGCAACCGGGTGGCCCGTCTGGGGCCGGTGCGCCGACGTTGGCCCCTGTGGAGGTTCCGTCCGTCCGTGCTGGTGGTGACGCGGCGCGAGGACGTCGACGAGGTGCTCGACCGTTCCGAGACCTTCGTCTTCCCCTACGCCGCCCACCTGCCCGGCGAGTTCCTCCTGGCGTCCGGGCCGGTCGAGCACCGGCGGCAGCGGGCCGAGCTGGACGCCGTGCTGCGCCGCGAGGACGCTGAGCGGCTCCGCCGGGTGGTGGGCGTCGCGGCGGAGCAACGTGTCCAGCGCAGCCGCCGCACCGGACGGATGGAGGTCGTCGGCGAGCTGGTCCAGCCGGTGTTCGACGTGGTCCTCGACGACTACGTCGGGTGCCGCGGCCCGGACCCGGAGACCCGCCTCCAGTGGGGTCGTGACCTGTTCGAGCACATCTTCCTCAACCGCGGGGAGATCCGGTCGGTCGCGGATCGGGCCGAGGTCGCCTGGCGACAGTTGGAGGCGCACCTGGCCGCGCAGCTCGAGGAGGTCCGGCGGACCCGCGAGGGGCCGGAGACCCTGCTGCGGCGGCTGGTGGAGCGACAGGAGTCGGGCTCGGAGACCGCACTGGACGACGCGGAGATCCGCGGCAACGTCATCGGGATGGCCATCGGCTGGCTGTGGCACGGCGCGCGGGCGGCCGTGCTCGCGGTGGACGAGCTGCTGGCCCGTCCCCCCGCCCTGCAGAAGGCCCGCGAGGCCGCGCAGGAAGAGGACCTGGAGCAGCTGCGCCGCCTGCTGTGGGAGGCGCTCCGGTTCCGACCTGTCCAGGTCGGTCTGCCGCGCCGGTGCACCGCGGAGACGACGCTGGCCGAGGGCACCCCCTGGGCCCGGCGGGTGCCCAGCGGTACCAGGCTCCTGGTCGGCACCCACTCGGCGATGTGGGACGAGACCACCGTCCCCGACCCGGAGGACTTCGACGCCACGCGGGCCGAGTCGCAGTACCGGATCTTCGGCAGTGGTCCGCACCGGTGCCCCGGTGAGCACCTGATGGGCGTCCAGCTGCCGGCGCTGCTGGCGCCGCTGCTCCGCGTGGACGGGCTGCACCGAGCGGTCGGCCCCGCCGGACGGCTGCACTGGGACGGCCTGACGCCCGAACGCCTCGAGGTCCGGTTCGACGAGGGGAGGTAGCGCCGTGAGATACCGGTCCTTCCCGACACCGGGTTTGGCCCCCGTCACCGCGCGGGCCACGAAGGCGTCCGCCCAGGAGGTCGTGGCGTCGCAGCCCCGGAGGGCTGCTCTGCGGCCGGACGTGGTCGGCCGGGTGGGGATGATCACCGTGCTGACCGCGCTCATGCCCCTCGATGCGCTGCGGCTGCGGGTGCTGTTCGCGCTGACCCGCCGTTTCCCGCAGCTCGGCGGGCTGGGCCCGCTCAAGTCGGTCTACTTCACCCGGTGGAGCGTCCTCACCTCCCTGCCCTACAACGGACCTCCGCAGGTCCCGGAGCGGCTCGGCCACGGGCGGTTGCTCTGGGAGACCGTCTACAGCGCGCCCACCGAGCCCTACGTCGAGGCGTTCGTGCACGGGGTCGGCTCGAAGGTCCGGCGCATCTGGCGCAGGTCCTACGGGTTCCCGGGGACCGGGTCGGTGACCGCGCTGGCGGGCTACATCGGCGAGCTGGCCATCCCGGGCGCCCACAACTGGGCGGCCTACCCCACGGCGACCGTTCGCACGGTCCTCGCGGCGCTGGACGTGGCGAGGGAGCACCGGTACCTCGTCCAGGCGGCGCGGACCGCGAGCCCCGAGGAGTTCGCGGTGCTCTACCGCGGGTTCCTCGACCGCCGGAAGGGAGACCTGTGAGCCACACCTGGCCCGCCACGCCGCTCACCGTGCTGACTCCGGTGTGCCCTGGCGAGGAGGACGCGCTGACCGGCTCTCTGTCCCGGCTCCCCCAGGGGGAGGACAGCCCCTTCAGACGAGTGGCCGAGACCCACTTCGCCCGCTGGGTCGTGCTCTCCGGTACGCCCTGGCGCGTCCTCGGTGTCCCCCGGCGGTCCCGGCCGCTGCGGATGCACTACCTGATCTTCACCAGCACAGCCAACTGCCCGCCCGAGCAGCACGTGGAGGACCTCCGCACCGGGCTCCGGCGCCACGCCGACGCCGTGTGGGGCCACTGCGTCGGCTATCCGGGACACGCCCGCGCCGCCGAGTTCCGCCGGTACCTGCTGCACAACCGCCTCCCGATCCACCGGTGGTCCCCCGCCTACGACGCCACGGTGCAGGAGGTCCACGACGCCCTCGCGCTCCGGCGCAGGCACGCCGACCTGGCCGTGCGGACACAGGCGGACGACGACCTGGAGCTGCAGAGGGCCTTCCTCGAGGAATTCGGGAGAGACGGGACCTGAGCCATGGGCACAGCGCTCGACCTGGCCGACGTCCAGGGCAACATCCTCAACGGCTACGGCTCCCACTTCGGCCACGCCGTCCACCTGCTGCTGCACGCCGACACGGCCGAGGCCGCCCGGCAGTGCCTCCAGCAGGTCCAGGGACGGGTGACCACGGCGGCCCGCTGGTCACGCGGTCATCGCCCCCGCACCACCCTCAACGTCGGGGTCACGTACAGCGGGTTCCAGCGACTGGAGCTCCGGCCGTCCCTGCTGGACCGCTTCCCCGAGGCCTTCCGCGAGGGTCCCTCGAAGCGGGCCGCGGACCTCGGCGACACCGGCCTCAGCAGTCCCGATGAGTGGGAGGAGCCCCTGGGCGCCGGCCACGTGCACCTGCTGCTGACCATCTGCGCGCAGACGCCGGACGACCTGTCCCGGGCGTGGGAGCGGCTGCGCGACGAGCTCGGCTCGATCACCGGCCTGGCGGTCGTCGCCGAGCAGGAGACGCACGCACTGCCACGCAGGCGGGAGCACTTCGGCTTCGCCGACGGGTTCTCCCAGCCCGAGATCGAGGGCGTCGACCGGCCCAGCAGTCACCGGCCCACCTGGGACAGTGGGATCGGAGTGCCTCTGCCCGGCGGCCGGTGGCGGCCGATCAAGGCCGGTGAGTTCCTCCTCGGCCGCCCGGACGAGGACGGTCAGATCGAGACCGAGCCCGACCCGGAGCTGGTCCGCAACGGCACCTACGTCGTCTACCGCAAGCTCCGGCAGGACGTGCAGCGCTTCGAGGAGAGCCTGACCGAGGCAGCACGTCGCACGGGCCTGCCCAGAGAACTCGTGGCGGCGAAGATCATGGGACGCTGGCGAGACGGGATCTCCTTGGCCACCGAGTCCCACCGCGGCGACCCCGGTGACCTCACAGAGGTCGCGAACGACCAACCGGCCAACGACTTCCGGTACCTGCCGGACGACCGGGAGGGGCACACCTGCCCGCTGGGCGCTCACATCCGTCGGGCCAACCCCCGGGACGCACTCGACTTCGGCGGCACACTGACCGACAGTGGCGTCCTGACGGCCCGGCACCGGATCATCCGACGGGGGATGCCGTACGAGGAGACCTCCGGATCGGGGAGTGACGACCGCGGGTTGCTCTTCGTCTGCTACCAGGCCGACATCGCCCGTCAGTACGAGACCGTGCAGAAGGACTGGTGCAACGACGGCGACACCTTCGGGCTCGGGGACGACCCCGACTACCTCTTCGGGCGCGCCGGCTCGAGCGGCAAGATGGCCATCCCGATGCCGGATGGCCGCCCGAGGTTCGTCGACGTCCCCCCTGATCTCGTGGTGACCCGGGGCACCGAGTACCTGTTCGCGCCGGGGATCGGGGCGTTGCGCAAGCTGGCCGAGGGGGCCTTCGGGTAGTCGCCGAGCGGTCCCGGACCCGTCGCGCGCCCCCGGCTCAGTCGGGGTGACTCCGGCGGTACGTCATCCGCAGTTGACCAGGGGTCGACGTGGTGGGGCGAGCGCCGTCAGGCCGGGAGTTCGTCGATGCTCGACGGCTCCCGTTCCTGGACCCCGTTCACCGCGTGCCGGAAGGCGCTGGACCGCGGGTACGCCACGCGACGCGAACGCATGACGGACCCCAGGGGTCGGTGGGCCTCCAGCGTGTGCCACGGACTGAACGACAGGACGTCGTCGGCGTAGCGGCGACGGGCGTCGCTGTACGGGTCCTGGGCCGGCAGGTGCAGGACCGCGACCCGGTGGTGCGGCGACAACTCCTCGGGCCAGAGCACCGAGGCGTCCTCGATCGGCATCCGGTCGACGTCGACGCACAGTTGTGCGCGCACGTCGTACTCGGCGCTGTGCCGGGTGAAGAAGTCCGTGACCAGGTCACGCAGCGCTGACTCCCCGGCGCGCTTGCCCACGGGCCTGCCGGTGAGCGCCCGCACCTCCGCGGACCGCGGGGCGGCCGAGATCTTGGCGACGTGGTCGCCGTAGCGCAAGGCCGCCATCGAGTGGAACGTCTCCCCGAGGATGTGGTTGTTGGCCACGGCCAGCCCCTCGATGACCGGCGGGAGCGGGCGCCCGAGGCGGGTGAGCACCCGGGCGGCGACGCGGGCGCCCAGCCTGGTGATCCGCTGCCGCAGGTCGCTCTGGTGGGCCTGCCGCGCGAGCATCTTCTGCAGCTCGGCGTACTCGCCGATCGTGCCGAAGGGCAGGGTCGGCTGGTTGACCAGGAGGAAGTCCTGCGTGGTGGCGCCGTCGTCGACGGCCCGGGGACCGTCCACCCCGATCACCTTGATGGCCAGTCCGCGCAGGACAGGGACCTGATCGGAGCGGAGGTCACCGATCGAGGTGGACAAGCGGACGATGACCGGATAGCTGCGCGGGGTGGCGAACAGGCCCTGGGCGAGGTGCGCGGGCAGGTCCGGCTCGATGCGCAACTCGCCGGCGAGGACGCCGTGGCTCTTGGCGTGCGCGTCGCGCAGACCGTGCCGGTGCTTGGCGGCGACCTGGTGGTTGGTCCTCTCCATCGAGCCGACGATCCGGGAGACGACCTGCTCCTCGTCCGGGAACGGCTGCTCCAGGTCCGCCCGGTAGCGCACGTAGGGCTGTGTCGTGGTCACGGGGGTCATCGTGTCTCCGTCTCGCCGGTGCGGGTGAAGGTGACCAGCGGGTCGGTGTCCTCACCGGGGGTGTTCCGGTCGACGAGGTCCTGCAGGCGACTGGTCCGCTCGATCGCGCGCATCCCGGCTCTCGAGAAGGTCGAGGCGTTGGAGACGCTCTTCACCATCAGCGGGTTCGTGTCCGGGTCCGCCGCCGCCTCCGGCCTCCTGTCGGGTCGCCCGTCGAGGAGGACCCGACCCGGAACGCTCGTCGTCTCGATGCCTCTGCTCGTTGCCACGGCCGCTCCCGTTGACTCCTGATCCCCGACGGAGACCGTCCCACGCATGGGCCCACGGAGTCTGCGGCCGTGGCGTCACTGCTCCGTCACCGCGCCGTCACCGCGCCCGCCGTGGCGCGCCGAGGCAGGGGAGCAGCCCGGGCCGAGGCGACCTCGACGGCCTCGGCCGGCCGCTGGTCATCCCCGTCGGGGGGCTCGTGCTCTGCCCAGCTGCCGGGCAGAGCACGGGCATCCCGGGCTCCTGCGGTGGCCGGGGGGTGCCCAGCGCGGTCGGGACCGCGCCGCGGGAGCCCCCGCGACTCGGCGGGCTGACGCCCGATCAGGCGCGTGGCAGCTCGACAGCGGGAGTGCTCGGGCGCCGGCCCAGCAGCAGCAGTTCGGCGTCCGTGGCCTCCAGCGGCGCGGCGAAGAGGAAGCCCTGCCCGCTGACGCAGCGGCCGTCGAGCAGCCGGGCGCGCTGGGCCTCCGACTCGACGCCCTCGGCGACGACCTCGAGGTCCAGGGCTCGACCGAGGTCCACCAGGCCGCGGACGATCGGGGGCATCTCGCCGTCGCGCGTGATCGTGGCGACGAAGGACCGGTCGATCTTGAGGACGTCAAACGTGAACTGCTGCAGGTAGCTGAAGGACGAGTAGCCGGTGCCGAAGTCGTCGAGCGCGAGCCGTACGCCGAGGGCCCGGAGCGCGGACAGGGACTCGGCAGCGCGCTCGGCGTCGCCCACGAGTGCGGTCTCGGTGACCTCCAGGACCAGGGCGGACGCCGGCAGGCCGCTCGCGGCCAGCGCCTCACGCACGTGGTCGAGCAGGTCGGGCGAGGTCAGCTGCACCGCCGAGACGTTGACCGACATCGTCGTGTCCGCGGCCGCGGGGTGTTCGCGTCGCCAGGCGGCCGCCGTCCGGCAGGCCTCGCGCAGCACCCAGGCGCCGATCTCGTCGATGAGGCCGAGGTCCTCGGCGACGGGGACGAAGCGGTTGGGCGGCACGGCGCCGAGGGTGGGCGACTGCCAGCGCAGCAGCGCCTCGAAGCCGAGCACCCGCTGGTCGGCCAGGTCGACGACGGGTTGGTAGACCAGCCGGAACTGGTCCGCAGCGAGCGCGCCGGCCAGCTCGTGCTCCAGCCGGCGCTGCTCGACGGCAGCCGCGCGCATGTCCGGCTCGAAGACCACCGAGCGTCCCCGGCCGGAGACCTTCGCCACGTACATCGCGATGTCGGCGTCCTGGACCAGCGACTCCCCGGTCGCGTCCTCCCCCGCCACGGCGATGCCGACACTGCCACTGACCGTGACCTGCTGGCTGGCCAGCTCCACCGGGTGGGCGAGGACGTCGAGCACGCGGTCGGCCGTCGTGCGGGCCTCGTCCGCGCCGTCGCCGGAGCACCCGACCAGGATGGCGAACTCGTCCCCGCCGAGCCGGGCGACCGTGTCCCCGGCGCGCACCGCCGACCGCAGCCGCTCCGCCACCTCCCGCAGCAGCGCGTCGCCGGCCTGGTGGCCGAGGGTGTCGTTGACCGCCTTGAAGCCGTCGAGGTCGATGAAGACGACCGCCGCCGAGGCGTCCCCCCGGGCGCGGCGGCGCAGGGCCTGGTCGACGCGGTCGGAGAAGAGGGCCCGGTTGGCCAGGCCGGTGAGGGTGTCGTGGAAGGCCTGGTGGGTCAGCGCCTCCTCCGCGCGCTTGCGGTCGGTGATGTCGGTGATGTGGACGACGACGCCGCCGACGTCCGGGTCGGTGCGCAGGTCGGCCAGCCGCACGCCGAACCACCGCGGCACGCCGTCGTGGCGCCGGCACGGGAGCTCGGCGTCCACGACCGCACCGCCGGCCGACAGCGCCTCGTGGAACACGCGCCGGGCCTGGGCCGGGTCGACACCGGACAGCCGCACCAGGTCGCCGGAGGCGAGCTCCTCCGCGGTCCCCACGCCGAGGACGCCGCCCAGCGCGGCCGGGTCGCTGAGCAGGTGACCACCCACGGAGAGGACCGCGACCGCGTCCGAGGAGTGCCGCGCCAGGGCGGCGCTGTAGCGCTGCTGCGAGCGGACCAGCGCCCGAGCGGCGGCCTCGGCGCGCAGCACGCGGGCGACCCGCACGAAGACCAGCACGGCGAGCACGAGGGTGCCGCCGAAGACGGTCACCGGCGCACCGCCGGCGCCGGTCACCCCGCGGAGCACCTCGAGACCGGCGGGCACGAGCAGGGCGCCGAGGCTGACCGCCAGCCGTGCCATCGACGGGACGGCGTCGACCGGCTCCGCCGCGGCCCGCTCCGGCCGGCCGCGGTGGCCGGCGGCCGCGGCCAGCAGCAGTGCACCGAGCAGCCAGCCGGTGTCGAACCAGACGCTGGCGACCTCGGCGTCGGCCACGAGCAGGAAGCCCAGGTCGGAGCCGAGCCAGCAGGCGGCGCCGGCGGCGACCGCGAGCGGCGCACGCTCCCCGCGGGAGCGGGTGGCGACGAGCCGGAACACCAGGCCGATGAAGGCGGCGTCCAGCGCCGGGTAGCACGCCCAGACGGTGCGGGTCAGCACCGGTAGGGAGCCGTCGCCGACCGTGCCGGCGACCGACAGCTGCCAGACGAGCAGCAGCACCGCGACGAACACGCCGGCCCCGTCGAGCCAGCCGTCGAGCTGCTGTCCCCGCGAGCGGCCGCGGGTGTCGGCCATCCGCCACAGGCCGAGGGCCAGCGCGAGGTAGCCGCTCAGGTAGGCGAGGTCGGCCACGGAGACGTCGGGGACCGAACCGGTCCAGCTGTAGACGAACCACACTCCGTCGCCGGCGGTGGTGAGGGTGACGCCGAGGGCGACCAGCACGGCGGCCGACCGCCGTCCCTGCCGCAGCGCGCCCCACCAGGCCGCCCCGGAGGCCGCTGACATGACCAGCAGGTAGAGGGCGTCGGCCGCCCCGGTCCCGTACACGGCGGCGTGGGCCACCAGGACGAGCGCGACCAGCGTCAGCCGGCCCCCGGACGCCGGCCCGCGCCGGCCCGTCCCCTGCAGCATCCCTGTCCCCACCCCGCCACCGCCTCGCCTCTCGATGCTGTCGCGGACCGCATCGACGGACGCCGGCTCCCCCTGTACGACCGTGCCCGTCCCGTCACCCCTGTGGGTGAACCGGCACCGCACCGCCGAGGCCCGGGCCGCCACCGGCTGGGCGCGGGGCGGGCCGGCGTGGGGTCAGGTCCGCCCGTGGACGGTGAGGAGGACCGCGGCGTCCTGACCGAGGATCGGCCGGGCGGTGACCGGCACCGGGATGCGCCCCCTCCAGAGCCCCGGCTCGGGCTCCTCGTCGGTCAGCGGCCCCTTGTCCGGCTGCCAGTCGCGGAGTGCACCGGGGATGACCGAGTTCCACGCGGCGAAGGCCCGCGGAGGTGCCTCCCCGTCGCCGGGCTCGATGTCGACGACGAGGGTGTCCTCCCAGTCGGCCGTCTGCTCCAGGTGGTCGAAGAAGCCGAAGACGCCCCCGCTCTGCCGGACGGAGATGAGCCGGAGCCGTAGGGCGTGGCGCAACCTCGGCACGGGGGTGTCGGTCCCGGGGACGACGGGCCGGGGCGCCCTGGTGCTTAGGAAGGTGGTCAGCAGCGGCACCGGGGTGTCGGCGGTGTCCTCCTCGCGCCGCCACTCGATCTGGACCGGGCAGTGGTGCGCCGTCGTCTGCTCGTGCATGAGGATCGGCAGCCCGCGGATGGACAACTGCGTCTCCAGCTGCCAGACGATGTCGTCGTCGGCCGCGCCGCGCACCCGCAGCCCGGCGAACTCCGCGGTCACCTCCAGGTCGCCGAACAGGAAGCGGCGCAGGTTCTGGTAGCCCTCCTCGGAGTTGACCATCCCGTACCGCCCGCTGTGGCTGCGGTGCACGAAGGCCCGGTGGGCGCCGGGGACGTACGCGTTGTCGATCTGCACCAGACCGTCGCTGCGCACTCCCACGGCCTTGGACGACAGCCCTGCGGCGACGTCGTAGTCCTCGGGGTTCGTGCCCACCAGGCAGAAGACGCGCCCCAGGGGGAACCCGTCCTCCGGCATCTCGGCGGCGCGCCAGCCCGGCGGCGGTCCGTCCGACCGCCCGGACGTCGACGTCCGGGGACTGAGGTACTCGTACATCCGCTCGGGGCCGAAGACGGCGGCGCCCTGGACGTCGAACAGGTCGCGCAACCCCTCCACCACGCCCCAGCCGACGGCGAGCTCGATGCCGTCGTGCGGGGTGCCGTAGGTGAACAGGCGCTCGACGTAGTCCTCGGCGCGTTCCCCGCGGTCGGGGATGACCCGCTGGATCATCGACCGGCAGACCAGGCCGCCCATCGAGTGCGCGACCAGGTGCACCCGCGGCGCACCGGTCTTCTGCAGGACCAGCTGCACCAGCTGGAACAGGTCCTCGGCGGCCTTCTCGATGGAGAACTCCTCGGGATGGCGGCCGAAGGTCGAGGCGGACACGTCGTAGAAGCGGTGCACCCAGATGCTGGCCTCCGGCACCGACTCGTCCGCGCGGGACCTCAGGTACGCCAGCTGGCCGCCCTCGACGAGGAGCCGGTACCCGTCGTCACCGATCAGCCGCAGCAGCGGGCTCTCGAACTGGTAGAACACCGGGTCCCTGCTGGCACCGACCCGGACGTGCACCGAGCCCTCGTTGAAGCCGTACAGCGGGTCGTCGACCGCCCGGTCGATCCCCGACGTCCCGCCGGCGTACCCGCGGACGTAGACGATGGGCAGCTTCACGCTCCCCTCCCTCGGGACGACGGCCGCTCGATCACTCCGGCGGCCGACGGGTCGGCGGTCCGGGTCCTCCGTGGGTCGGGCGCGCGCCGGCCCGGCCCCGCTCGACTCCTGACGGGACGGGCGACGGAGGAAGCGGGGCCACGGCACGGCGTCCTCCTCAGAGGTCCAGCGTCCGGGCTGCGACCAGAGCGCCCGCCGCGAGCCCCTCGACGCGCACGGCCCGAGCGGTCAGGTCGTCCGGCGCTCGGCGCGGAGCCAGCACGGCCGGCTGCGGGGTCTGTGTCATGGCGGGTGTCTAGCGCTGGCAGCGTCACCGTTCCGTCACGGCGCTCGAGAGCGGGACCGCGACGAGGACGGGGGAAGGGGCGGGCGTGCCGGCCCGGCTCGGCCGGCAGAGCACGCCCTCGCAGGTCGAGGTGGTCGGTCCCCGCAGCCGCGGCACGGGGACGGCCACCGCCACGGGGATCCAGCGGGCGGAGGGCCCCGCTGGATGGGTCCGGGGTCAGGAGCCGAAGGCGTCGCAGAGGTCGACGACGTCGGCGTCGAGCCGCAGGCCGTCCACCGCAGTGGACTCCCCGGTCGCGGGATCGACCGTCAGGCGCAGCAGGATCGTGCCCTCCTCGAAGTACATGAGGTACGGCAGGCCGGCCTCGTCCGCCGCCGCCCGCTCGACGTCGTTGCCGGCCCAGAGCACCGAGGGTCCGTCGACCTCGACGACCACCTGGGTGCCGTCGGACGAGATCAGGTCCCAGCTGGGACCCGAGACGTCCACCTCGTCGATGGTGGCGCCGTCGGACTGCCGGGTGAGGTCGACGGTCCGGCTGCCGCGGAACTCGACGAACGTGGCGCCGTCGTCCAGGACCTGCTGCCGCATCTCCGCCTCGCGGACGTCCCCACCGGCGATCGTGACCACCGATCCGCAGGCCTCCACGTCGACCGGGTCGTAGAACTCCTCCGGGACGGGAACCCAGCCCTCGTCGCCACCGGGTGGCTGTGCGTCCGCCGCGGCGGCCACGCCTCCGGACAGGACCATCACCGTCGCCGCGGTTCCCACCAGGACTCGTCGCACCGCGCCCACCTCCTCGCCGAGTCGGACCCTCGGCGGCGGAGCGTAGGGAGGAACGCGGCAGCCCGCGCCGGTCCGAGGTCGGTCGCGCGCGGGACGACCGCGTTCCGTCCCCGGCAGTGCGGCGGCGGCTACCCGCCGGTGCGGGCCGTCGGAGGTCTCGCCTGCGGTCACGACCGGCAGCCGCGACCGGCTAGCCTGCCGGCGTGCCCGATCGGGACGACGTCCGTGTGCTCGCCCTCGCGCTGCCCGAGGGCGGCGATCGGCTGGACCGCTCCCGGTACGACCTGGAGTTCGCCGAGGACTTCACCGGCACCGAGGTCGACCCGCGCCGGTGGATGGCCCACTACCTGCCGCAGTGGACGACCCCCGACCGGTCGGCGGCCCGGTACGACCTCCTCCCCGGGGTCCTCCGGCTCCGGATCGACGCGGACCAGCCCGCCTGGCGCCCCGACGACGGTGAGCTGCGCGTGTCGAACCTGCAGACCGGGTCGTTCTCCGGCGAGGTGGGGTCCGACCGCGGGACACACCGTCACCGCCCCGACCTCCGGGTCGCGACCGCCGTCCCCACCCGCCGGCTGTACACGCCGAGCAGTGGGCTGGTCGAGGCGCGTCTGCGGGCCGTCCCCGACCCGACCTGCATGATCGCGCTGTGGCTCGTGGGCCTGGAGGAGGCCGCACCGGAGCAGTCCGGGGAGATCTGCATCGCCGAGCTGTACGGCCACGCCGTCGGCCCGGACGGCTCGACCGTGCGCCTGGGCGTCAAGGCCCACCACGACCCCGGGCTCGTGACCGACATGGCCGACGTCGCCCTCGACCTCGACGCCGGCGACTGGCACTCCTACGCCGCGGCGTGGGACGCCGGCGAGACGCGCTTCTACGTCGACGACGAGCTCGTCCGGGTGGTGCCGCAGGGCCTCGCCTACCCGCTGGTGCTGATGGTCGACCTGTTCGAGTTCCCCGTCGGGGCCGATCGGGACCCGGCGGCCTACCCGAAGGCCGCCGAGGTCGGCCCGGTCCGCGGGTACCGACCGGCCTCCGACCGGCAGGCGTGATAGGGGCGGTGGCCGCGCGGCCTGGTGGCACCCGGACCGCTCGGCGTCTCCCGGGAGACGCCGAGCGTCCCGCGGGCGTCCATCTCGCCCTGCGCGGTCAGCCCCCGGACAGGGACTCCTCGACCAGGGCGGAGAGCACCGGACCCAGCAGCGTGGCGTACTCGACGGTCACGTGGTTGTCGTCGCGGAAGACCAGCGTGTCGCCCACGATCACGGGGCACCGGTCAGCGGTGCAGAACAGGTCGGCCAGGTCGGCGTACTGCCCTCCGCCGGCGGTCACGGCCGCCTCCTCCGCCGCGATGCCGGCGTCGTTCAGACCGGCCCCGCGGGTGGGCGCGCACTCGGCGGCGCTGGCCAGGTGCTCCGACAGGCAGGTGGGGACGTTGCCGTGCGGATCCGGGAGGGGGCCCAGGACCAGCACCGGGGCGATGGTGCGCAGGCCGGCCACCGTGCGGGCCAGGCTGTCGACCCACCTCGGGTCGTAGGACGCGAACCCGAAGTCGTCGCCGTAGCGTCGGGACGTGCCGAGCACGATGAGCGCCGGCGGTGCGGCGCGCAGCTCGTCGACCACCCGGGTCCGCCACTGCTCGCACTCGACGTACTCCCGGCCCAGGTAGGGGCTGGTGATCGGCAGGTCGAGCAGCGGACAGGTCACCTTGGCCCGCACCTGCAGCCGCCAGTGCCGCTGCTGGGCGGTCGACTGCAGGGCGGGCTGCCACTGTGCCGCGTGCGAGTCCCCGACCAGGGACACCGTGACGCTGCCCGCCGGGTCGCCGTAGCTGCAGTCCGGCTGTCGCATCTGCGTCCAGGAGAGCGCGCACCCCTCGCGGAACGGCGCCTGCTTGCTGTAGGGGGCACGGTCCAGCGTCGGGGTGAGGTTGGACGGCACGCGCTCCACTCCGACGGACGCCGAGACGGCTGCCTGCACCTGCGCGGTGAGCGTCAGCACCGCCGCCTCCTCGGGATCCACCTCGGGAGGGGGCGGCGTGCTGGGCGGTGCGATCGTCGGCCGGGCCGCTGCGGCCCCCTCCCCGGCCGGGACGGGCACGACCGCCAGCAGGACCAGCGCCGCTGCCGCGCCCGTTGCGGTCGTCGTGGCGCCGAGGAGGAGGCTGCGGCCGGTCGACCGCCGCAGCGGCGCAGCGAAGCGCACGGGGTCCTCGACGAGACGCACGGTCAGGACCGCGAGACCCGCGGCGAGGAGGCCTGCTGACAGCCGGCCACCGAGGCCGAGGGAGCGGCCGACCAGCGCCGGCGCGAGCAGGAGCACCGGCCAGTGCCACAGGTACCAGGAGTAGGACAGCCGTCCCACCGCGCGCATCGGGGCGAGGGCCAGGAGCGAGCCCACTCCCTGGCGGGGGGACGCGCAGCCGCCGCCCACGACGAGGGCGGCGCCGAGGACGGGAGCGAGGGCGGCCACGCCGGGAAAGGGGGTCGACTCGCCCAGCCGGACGCTGGCGGCGACGACCAGCCCGAGGCCCGCCCATCCCGAGGCCGCGGCGACCACCGCGGGCAACCGGTGCCACCAGCGGGCGGTCAGCGCGACCAGGCCGCCGACGGCCAGCTCCCACGCCCGGGAGGGCAGCGAGAAGAACGCCCACGCCGGCAGCGTGGTCGTCCACCGCAGCGAGACGGCGAAGGAGGTCGCCGCGAGCGTCGCGAGGACGGCCAGGTAGGGCGTGACGGACCGGTGGTCCGGGGGCGTCCGGCGGCGGGTCAGGCGGTGCACCACGTAACCGGTCCCCAGCAGCAACGCCGGCCAGAACAGGTAGAACTGCTCCTCCACCCCGAGCGACCAGTAGTGCTGGAACGGTGAGGGGACGACGTCGGCGGCCAGGTAGTCCGTGCCCTGGACGGCGAAGCGGTGGTTGCCGGCGTACAGAGCACTGGCCACGCCGTCCACCAGCACGCTGCGGGCCTCCAGCGGGGGCAGCAGCCAGGCCGACGCCGCGGCCGTGGCGACCAGCACGGTGATCCCCGCGGGCAGCAGCCGCCGGGCGCGGGCGCCGTAGAAGCGGCCCAACCGCAGCCGGCCGGTGCGCTCGACCTCGCGCCAGAGCATCCCGGTGATCAGGAACCCGGAGATCACGAAGAAGACGTCGACCCCGACGAACCCGCCGCCCAGGCCCGGCGTCCGGGCGTGGAACAGCACGACCGCCAGGACCGCGACGGCCCGCAGGCCCTCGACGTCGGGGCGGAACCCCGGCCCCCGTTCGCGCTCAGCCACCGAGGCAGGGCTCCGGAGCCCGGGACGGCGGCCCCGAGCGGACCACGGCCCGGGACGACGGCCCCCCGTTGGGCGACCGGTCTGCCGCCGCCAGGGCACCCGGCACACGACCGCGGCGTCCCGCAGGCGGCCACGCGGGGTGGGGGGCACGCCGACCTCGGCCTCCAGTTCCTCGCTCCGGTCCCGCAGCGAGCCGAGCGGTGGCGCGCTGCGGACCGGTAGGCGTCGCCGGCGCTCGGGCCCTACCCGGCACGGTGGGCCGGAGCACGAGCCTCCCGCGAGCCGGACCGGCTCGGTCGTCGTGTTGCCGGCGGTCTCGTCGGGGACGGTGCACAGGTCCCTCCGTCAGGGGGAGCGGCCCGCCCGGCGCCACTCCTGCGGCGGGATGCCGTGCGCGGCCCGGAACCGCCGGATCAGGTACCCCGCGTCGGCGTAGCCCACCCGGCCGGCCACCGCCTGCACCGTCAGGTCGGTCTCGGCGAGCAGCCGGCGGGCCTCGGCGAGTCTCCGCTCGGTGATCCACTGCTGCACCGTCCGCCCCGTGCGCCGGCCGACCACCGTCGTCAGGTGCCCGGCCGACAGCCCCACCGCCTCGGCCACCTGCCGCAGCGAGATCGGCTCGGCGTACCGCCGCTCGGGGTCGTCGCGCAGCCGCAGGGAACCCGGGACGGCGGCCGCCAGCCGGGCCAGCTCCACCAGCAGCAGGGTCAGCTGGGCCAGCGCGGCCTCGGCGTACCCCTCCCGCAGCTCGCGGTCCAGCTCGTCGAACCGTCGCGACCACGCGGGCCGGTCCGCCTCCGGCACCGACAGCCGCTGGACCCCGCCGGCCCGGTGCCCGACGAACGGGAACAGCAGCGGGTGGGCCCGCCAGGAGCCGAAGGAGCCCGGGCTGCGCCGCTCCACCGCGTCCGGTGGGAAGAACGCCGACCACACCGTCGCCCCGGCGGCGTCCCCGCTCCACTCCGGCGTCACCACCTCCCCCGGAGCGATCACGAAGAGGTCCCCCGGCGTGACCTCCCACCACCGGCCGTCCAGGCACAGCCGGCCCGCGCCACGGTCGACGAAGCTGAGCACGAGGAAGTCGTGCGCGTGCGCCCCGTGCAGCCAGCCCTCGACGGGCGCGTGGGTCCCCTCGAAGCGGGTGACGGTCACCGGTGGCCGCCCGGGGACCCGCTCGTACCCGTAGACCGGCGCACCATCGGCCAGGCGCCCGGTCAGCGGCCGGCCGACGGGTCGCCGAGGTGCCGAAGATGGTCCCATCCCGACCGATGTCCCGCCCTTGTCGTCGCCCGTGCAACGGCCGAGAGTAGCGGCAGCGAACGGAAGATCGTCCAGGACGGAGGGGGATCGGCATGGGTGGGACGACCGGCGCCACGGGCACGCGGACGGCGGTGACCGGCGGGCAGCGCAGCTTCCTCCCCGGGATGCGGCACGCCTGGCTGCTGCCCCTCTACGACCCGCTGAACCGGCTGCTCGGCGTGCGGCGGATCCGCCGGCAGCTGCTCGACCAGGCGGCCCTCCGGCCCGGCCAGCGCGTCCTGGAGATCGGCTGTGGCACCGGCGACCTGCTGCTCGCGGCCAAGCGGGACCAGCCCGCGGCGGTCGTCGTCGGACTCGACCCCGACCTCGCCGCGCTGGCCCGCGCCGACCGCAAGGCCCGCCGCCGCGGGCTGACCGTCCAGCTCGACCGCGGCTACGCCGACGAGCTGCCCTACGCCGACGACAGCGTGGACGTCGTCCTCTCCTCGTTCATGCTGCACCACGTGCCGGACGGCGAGCGGGAGCCGGCGATGCGCGAGGTGCGCCGGGTGCTGCGGCCCGGGGGTGCGCTGCACCTGGTGGACGTGGGCGGGTCCGGCGACTCCGGCCACCGGCACCGGTTCACCCGGGAGCACGCGGTCGACGACGTCCCGGACCTGCTCCGCCGGGCCGGGTTCGCCGAGGTCGCGGAGACCGGCTCCGACGTCCACCGCTGGGTCGGCCGGTACACCTGCTACCGCGCGACCGCCTGAGTCCGGCGAGCACCCGGGTCAGCGGCCGGCCAGCTCCACGACCGCGTCGATCAGCGCCTGGCCGTCCAGCAGCACACGGTCGTTGTGGTCGGCGCCCGGGACCTCCACCAGTCGGTGCAGGTCGGCCGCCGCCGCGGCGACGGCGCGGCTCTGCGCCGGCGGGACGATCGAGTCGGCGTCCCCCAGCACCACCGTGGTCGGCACCCGGATCGTCGCGATCCGCTCCGCCACCGGATAGCGGTCGCGCAGCAGCGCGCGGACCGGCAGGAACGGGTAGTGCTCCGCGCCGACGGCGGCGAGGTCGACGAACGGCGAGCGCAGCACCAGCCCGGCCGGCGGGTGCTCGGTCGCGAGCTCGGTGACGACGCCGGCGCCCAGGCTCTCGCCGAGGTAGAGCAGCCGGTCCGGCGACACCCCGGCCTCCTCCACCAGGTGGGCGCGGGCGGCGCGCACGTCCCGTGCCAGCCGCTCCTCGCTGGGACTGCCGGGGTTGCCGCCGTAGCCGCGGTAGTCGAAGAGCAGCACCGCCAGCCCCCGCCGGGCCAGCGCCGCGGCCAGCGGCGCCCGCAGCCCGCGGTGCCCGCCGTTGCCGTTGGCCACCAGCACGGCGGGGGCCTCCGCGTCGCGGCCGGGCAGGAACCAGGCCCCCAGCCGCAGCCCGTCGGAGGTCTCCAGGACGACGTCCCGGGCGCCGGGCAGCACCGTGGCGGCCGCGGGCACCGGGCCGTCGTCGGGCAGGTAGACGAGCCGCCGCTGCCACCCCCACAGCAGACCGGTCAGCACGACGAGGACGACGGCGAGGACGAGGACCGCGCGGGCCAGGCGCCGGACCGGGCCCCGTGCGGCCATCTCACCTGCGGCCGGGCAGCACCGCGTCGACCAGGTGCGGACCCGGGGCGCCCAGCGCCGCGCGCAGCTGCTCGGCCAGCTCCTCGGCGGTCGTGGCGCGGGTCGCGGGCACGCCCATGCCGGTGGCCAGCGCGACGAAGTCCAGCGACGGCCCACCCAGGTGCAGCAGCTCGCCGGCGCGCTTGCCGTCCTCGGCCGCCCCGACCCGCGACAGCTCGTGCTCGAGGATCGCGTAGGAGCCGTTGTCGCAGACGACGACGGTGACGTCGAGCTGCTCGCGGGCCATGGTCCACAGCGCCTGGATCGTGTACATCGCGCTGCCGTCGGCCTGCAGCGCGAGCACCGGCCGGTCCGGGCAGGCCACCGCGGCGCCCACGGCCATGGGCAGCCCGTCCCCGATCGCCCCGCCGGTCAGTGGCAGCCAGTCGTGCCGCGGCGCCCCGGCGGTCAGCTCGGCCAGGCCGACCCCCGAGGTCAGCACCTCGTCGACCACGATCGCCCGCTCCGGCAGCAGTGCCCCGACCACGGCCGACAGTGCCCGCGGCGTGAGCTCCCCACTCGGCAGCTCCGGCCGCGACGCCTCCAGCAGCTCCGCGCTCGCGTCCGGTGCCACGGCCTCGGCCAGCGCCCGCACCGCGGCGCCGCCGTCCTCACCGGGCGCGGACAGCACGTGCACCGTGCAGTCCTCGGGCACCGGCGTCCCGGGCACGCCGGGGTAGCCGAAGAAGTGCACCGGCGACGTGGCACCGGCCAGCACCAGGTGGCGGGTACCGGCCAGCGCGGCGATCGCCATCTCCGGGGGGTACGGCAGCTTGGGCAGGTCCGGAAGGCCCGCGCCGCGGACCGTCCGCGCGGAGAAGGTCTCGGCCATCAGTCGGGCGCCGGTGCCCGCGGCGACCTGCCCCGCGGCCAGCAGGGCCTCCTCGCCCGCGACGACGTCCCCGCCGAGGAACAGCACGGTGGGCTCGCCGGACCGCAGCACCGCGGCCACGTCGTCCACCACCGACGGCGCGACCTGCGGAGCCGGGCGCGCCGGCTGGGGCGGCGCCGGCTGGGCACCGTCCTCCCACGACACGTCGGCGGGCAGCACCAGCGTGGCGATGCCGCGCCGCGCGGACTCCGCGACCGCCTCGGCGGCGTCGGCGGCGACGTCGGCCGGGGACAGCGAGCGGCGCAGCCAGCCCGACACCGCACCGGCCAGGGCGTCCAGGTCGGACTCCAGCGGCGCGTCCAGCCGCTTGTGCGAGCGGGCGTGGTCGCCCACCACGTTCACCACCGGCGCGCCGCCCCGGCGGGCGTTGTGCAGGTTGGCCAGGCCGTTGGCCAGCCCCGGGCCCAGGTGCAGCAGCGTGGCCGCCGGCCTCCCGGCCATCCGCGCGTAGCCGTCGGCGGCGCCGGTCGCGACGCCCTCGAACAGCGTCAGCACGCCGCGCATCTCGGGGACGTCGTCGAGCGCCGCGACGAAGTGCATCTCCGACGTGCCGGGGTTGGCGAAGCAGACGTCGACCCCGGCGGCCACCAGCGTGCGGATGAGTGCCTGTGCGCCGTTCACGCCCGCGACCCTCGCACGCTCCCGCGGGCCCGGCAGCTCAGAAGGTGAGGACCAGCCGTCCGCGGACGCCGCC
This sequence comes from Geodermatophilus sp. URMC 61, assembly GCF_052931555.1. Classification (NCBI taxonomy): domain Bacteria; kingdom Bacillati; phylum Actinomycetota; class Actinomycetes; order Geodermatophilales; family Geodermatophilaceae; genus Geodermatophilus; species Geodermatophilus sp. URMC 61. Next base: position 5,356,250 of record NZ_JBRFHZ010000002.1, on the reverse strand, counting down.
GCGCGCCAGCCGCCGGTGCGCCTCGGCGGCCTGCTCGGCGGGCAGCACGTCGGCCACGCGCAGGGTCAGCACGCCCTGCTCGGCCTGCTCGCGGAGCCGGTCGAGCGCCGCCCGGTCCTGGGCCACCCGCCGCACCAGCGTCGGGTGCACCCGGACCCGGCCGGAGCCGTCGCCCCGGTAGCCGCGCACGGTCGCCACCGCGCCGCCGTCGCGCACCGCGGGCAGCACCAGCGCGTCCTGCACCGCGCCGTCGGCCAGGCCGTCGACGCCGTCGGGGAAGCGCTCGCGGATCCGCGCGGCGACGTCGTCCCCCCGGCGGACGACGACGTCGGCGCCCAGGTCGCGCACCAGCTGCTCGTCGGCCTCGGACGCGTCGGCGACCACGGTCAGCCCCTCGGCCCTGCCCAGTTGGACGACGTAACCGCCGAACGCCCCGGCCGCGCCGGTCACCGCCAGCACCTGCCCCGGCTGCAGCCCCATGAGGTCGAGCGCCAGCCGGGCGGTGAGCCCGTTCATCGGCAGCGTCGAGGCCTCGGCGTCGGTGCTGCCGGCCGGCGTGCGGACCACCGAGGCGGCCGGCAGCACGAGGTCCTCGCGGTAGGCGCCGTGCGCTCCCGAGGGGACGACGATCGCCATCACCCGGCCGCCCACCTGCAGGTCGGTGTCGGTGTCCGGGCCGATCTCGGCGAGCACCCCGGCGGCGTCCATCCCCGGCACGTAGGGGAACTCCTGCACCGGGTCGCGCCCGGCGTAGGCGCCCTCACGCAGGTGCGTGTCGGTAGGGCTGACCGCCGCCGCGGTCACCCGCACCCGCACCTGGCCCGGCCCCAGCGGTTCCGGCGGGACGTCGACGACGTGCAGGGCCTCCGGCCCACCGAACTCGGTCACCCCGACAGCTCTCATGTCCGGAAGCCTCGCGGACGCCACCGGCCCTGTTCCCGCGGGGTGCCGCCGGCGTGTCGGGAATGGTGCGCGCACGCCGATCGCTGAACACGTGGAGCACCGCACGCCCGCCCCCGACCCGAGAGGCCGAGCATGCCCACGCTGCTGTCGTCCCGCCCCGTCTCCCTGGACCCGGCCCCGCGCCGGCGGCGTCGCCTCCGTCCCACGCTGGTGGCCGCGGGCATCGGCCTGGCGTTGCTGGTGCCCGCCGGTTTCCAGGTGGCCGACTGGCTGCCGGACCGGCCGTTCGACCAGAACGTCGTCGACACCAGCACTCCTCCGCTGCTGCTGGCCCTCGACGACCTCTCCGAGTACCACGCCGCGACCGGCACCTTCCAGGTCGTCGTCGAGCGCGAGGTGGACACCCGGTACGTCCCGTCGGTGATCAGCGGCGAGTCGGTGAGCTTCCTGGCGACCGGCACCGCCGATGCCTACGTCGACTTCGCGGGCCTCGACACCGGCCGGGTCGCCCTCTCCCCCGACGGCACGTCGGCGACCATCGCGCTCCCCGCCCCGCGGCTGGGCGAGGTGCGCATCGACCCGGCCGGGAGCCGGGTGCTCGACCGCGACCGCGGGCTGCTCGAGCGGGTCGGTGACGCGATCGGGGACAACCCGGTCGACGACAGCGAGATGTACGCGCTGGCCGAGGACCGACTGGCCGCCGCCGCCGCGCAGAGCGACCTGCGCGAGCGCGCCGAGGCCAACACCCGCGACATGCTGACCGGCCTGGCCCGCTCGCTCGGCGTCCAGCAGGTCGAGGTCACCTTCGACGAGCCGGCCGACGGCGAGAGCTGACGTCCTCCCGGGACCTCTCCCCCTGCCCCGCATGGTGGGCAGCGGGAGAGCGCCCGGGAGGACACCCCGCGGCCGTCAGGGCCTCAGCGCTTGAGCGCGTACTCCTTGAGCAGGCCCCGGCTGATGATCGTCTTTTGGATCTCGCTGGTGCCCTCGCCGATGAGCAGGAACGGCGCCTCGCGCATGAGCCGCTCGATCTCGTACTCCTTGGAGTACCCGTAGCCGCCGTGGATCCGGAAGGACTGGGTGGTCACCTCGGCGCAGTACTCGCTGGCCAGCAGCTTGGCCATGCCGGCCTCGACGTCGTTGCGCTCGCCGGCGTCCTTGAGCCGCGCGGCCCGGACCATCATCGCGTGCGCGGCCTCCACCTTGGTCGCCATCTCGGCGAGCTGGAAGGCGATCGCCTGGTGCTGGGCGATCGGCTTGCCGAAGGTCTCCCGCTGCTGGGCGTAGGCGATGGCCAGCTCGAACGCGCGGATGGAGATGCCGCACGCGCGCGCGGCGACGTTGACCCGGCCCACCTCGACGCCGTCCATCATCTGGGCGAAGCCCTTGCCGGGCACCCCGCCGAGGACGGCGTCGGCGCCGATCCGGAAGCCGTCGAACACCAGCTCGGTGGTGTCGACGCCCTTGTAGCCCATCTTGTCGATCTTGCCCGGGATGGTCAGCCCGGGGACGACCTCGCCGAAGCCGGCCGGCTTCTCGACCAGGAAGGTCGTCAGGTTCTGGTGCGCCTTCTCGGCGCCCTCGTCGGTGCGCACCAGCGCGGCGACCAGGGTGGAGGACCCGCCGTTGGTCAGCCACATCTTCTGGCCGTCGATGACGTAGCCGTCGCCGTCGCGGCGGGCCCGGGTGCGGATGCCCGCGACGTCGGAGCCCAGCCCCGGCTCGGACATCGAGAACGCGCCGCGGACCTCACCGGTGGCCATGCGCGGCAGGAAGCGCTCCTTCTGCTCGGCCGTGCCGTGCTGGAGGATCATGTAGGCGACGATGAAGTGGGTGTTGATGACGCCGGAGACGCTCATCCAGCCGCGGGCGATCTCCTCGACCACCAGCGCGTAGGTCAGCAGCGACTCGCCCAGTCCGCCGTACTCCTCGGGGATCGTCAGCCCGAAGATGCCGAGCTCCTTGAGCCCGTCGACGATCTCCTGCGGGTAGGCGTCGGCGTGCTCGAGTTCCTGCGCGGTCGGGATGATCTCCTTGTCGACGAAGGTCCTGACCGTCGACAGGATCTCCTGCTGGATGTCGGTCAGGTCGGCGGTCTGCGCCAGACGGGTCATCGCGTCGCTCCTCCGGGGACTCCGGTGTCCGGGTTACCGGTGAGTATGGGACAGGTGCCGGACGGCGTCCGTGTGCGCCTGCTCACCCTGCGGGGCCCCGCACGTCTAGCGTTCGACCGACCAGCCCCGAGCGCCGGAGGACGACGATGACGCAGGACGACGCCCACCGCGGGGCCCCCGACCCCACACCGTCCACCGGCGGCGAGGCCCCGCGGCAGCCCGCTCACCCGCCGCTGCCCTCCTACGGTGCGCACGGCTCCACGGGGGCCGGCGCGACTGCAGGGCACGGTGCCCCCGGCCAGCCGGGGTACGGCGCGCCGCCCGGGTACGGCAGCCAGCCGGGGTACGGCGTCCCACCGCCCTACGGCCAGCCCGCGTACGGCCCGCCGCCCGGGTACGGCGTGCCCGGCTACGGACCCCCGCCGGGCTACGGCTACCCGCGGCCGACCAACACGCTGGCCATCCTGTCGCTGGTGATGGCGTTCGTCTTCAGCCCGGTGGGTCTGGTGCTCGGCATCGTGGCCCGCCGGCAGATCCGCCAGACCGGCGAGCAGGGCGACGGCCTGGCGCTGGCCGGGATCATCATCGGCGGGATCGCCACCGCGCTGGCCGTGCTCGCCTTCCTGTTCTTGTTCCTCGCGCTCGCCTCGGTCGGCTCGGTGGACTTCGCCCCCTGAGGGACCCGAGGCATAGGAGGCTTTGCCTACGTCTTACGGCCGGCAGACGTATGCAGAGCCTCCTTTGCCTGGGCGTCAGCTCTCCGGCGGGGTGAAGGACGAGGTGCGCTGCATCCCGGCGGCGCGGCCCTTGCCGGCGATGACCAGCGCCATCTTGCGGCTGGCCTCGTCGATCATCTCGTCGCCGAGCATCGCCGAGCCCTTCGTGCCGCCGGCCTCCGAGGTGTACCAGTCGTAGGCGTCGAGGATGAGCTCGGCGTGGTCGTAGTCGGCCTGCGAGGGCGCGTAGATCTCGTTCGCGGCGTCGATCTGGCCGGGGTGCAGCACCCACTTGCCGTCGAACCCGAGGACGGCCGAGCGCTTGGCGACCTCGCGGAAGGCGTCGACGTCGCGCACCTGCAGGAAGGGGCCGTCGATGGCCTGTACGCCGCGGGCGCGGGCGGCCATGAGGATCTGCATGAGGATGTAGTGGAACGGGTCGCCGGCGTAGTCCGGGTGCAGCGCCCCCACCACCAGCGACTTCATGTTGATGCTGGCCATGAAGTCGGCCGGGCCGAAGATGATCGTCTCGATCCGCGGGCTGGCGAAGGCGATCTGGTTGACGTTGATCAGGCCCTGCGCCGTCTCGATCTGCGCCTCGATGCCGATCCGGCCCACCTGCAGGCCGTTGGCCTTCTCGATCTGGGTCAGCAGCATGTCCAGCGCCTGCACCTGAGCGGCGTCGGCGACCTTGGGCAGCATGATGCAGTCGAGGTTCCCACCGGCGCCGCCGACGACCTCGATGACGTCGGTGAAGGTCCACTCCGTGGTCCAGTCGTTGACCCGGACGGTGCGGATCTTCTCGCCCCAGCCGCCCTCGTTCAGCGCCGCGACGATGTTCTTGCGGGCACCGGGCTTGGCCAGCGGTGCGCAGGCGTCCTCCAGGTCCAGGAACACCTGGTCGGCGCCCAGGCCCTTGGCCTTCTCCAGGAAGCGGGGGTTGCTGCCGGGGACGGCGAGGTTGGAACGGCGGGATCGGAGCTCGGCCACGGTGCCTCCGCTACTAGGTGATCTGTCAGCTACCGAAGGGTAGCGACGGCCCGAGGCGGCCTCGGAGGCGCTCAGGTGCCCGGCTCGGCCAGGCCCGTGGGACGGCTCGCCCGCACGACGAGGGCGACGCCGACGACGACCAACGCGACCCCGGGCAGGGCCAGCAACGGGGGCACCTGCTGCAGCAGCACCAGCGCGAACAGCAGGGCGCCGGGCACCTCGAGCAGGATCACCAGGCTGACCATCGTCGGGCCGACCGAGGACAGCACCAGGTTGAACAGCGTGTGCCCGAGCAACTGGGCGCAGACGGTGATCGCGACGACGAGCAGCCAGTCGCGAGCGGCGAAGCCGACGAGCGGGTTGCCGACGGCGACCGCGGCGACCGCGATCGCCGCGGCGCACACCGAGTAGCAGACCACCGCGTACGCCGAGGTGGGAAGCCGCTGCCGGGCGCGTGCCCCGGCCAGCACGTAGCCGCCGGCGCAGATCGCACCCAGCAGCGCCAGCCCGTCACCGGCCAGGGCCCGCAGGCTCACCATGACGTCCACCCCGGCGATCAGCGCCACGCCGACCACCGCCAGCACCAGCCCCCACCAGGTCGCGGCGGGCAGCCGCACCCCGCTGACCCGCGCGACCAGCGCCGTCCAGATCGGGGTGGTGGTCACCAGCGCGGTGGAGGCCGCGACCGTCGTCATCGACAGGCTGGGCAGCCATGCGGCGAAGTGCGCGGCGAGGAAGAGGCCGGCGACGACGGAACTGGTCAGGTCGCGCGGCCGCAAGCCGGCCAGCACCGACCGCTCGCGCAGCAGCAGCACCGGCAGCAGGGCCGCTGCCCCGCCGACGTTCCGCCAGAACGCCAGCGCCAGCATCGGCGCGGCCAGCATCGTGGTCAGCGGCGCCGACACCGAGACGCCGACGACCCCGACCGCCATGATCGCGACGTCGCGCCCACCGGGCCGGTGCAGCGCCCAGGCGCTGGCCGGGCGGCCGCCCTGCAGGGACCCGCCGCGAGCTCGCGAGTGGTGGGGGGCAGGCGGGCCCGTCATGGGACCCGGATGCGTCCGCGGGCCACCGGCACCACCGCACCGCGGACGGTCGCCGCGACCGCGCGGCCCCCGGAGGCGGTGACCGTGCACGACAGCACCGAGGGGCGGCCCATCGCCTCGCCCTGGTGCAGGACGTAGGACGACGTCCCCTCCGGCGCGAGCAGGCCGGTGGCGACCAGCCAGACACCGGTGCCCAGCGCGGCCGAGCCGGTGGCCGGGTCCTCGCCCCAGGCCAGGTCGGCGGCGAAGACGCGGGCGCGGGCGGCGCCGGTCGCGCCGTCCCAGGAGAGCACCGAGACCCCCTCCCCCACGCCGTGTCCGCCGAGCAGCGCGGGGTCCGGCGCGGCGTCGTCCACCACCTCGGGTCGGACGGCGAGGAAGGCGAAGGGCAGGCCGCACCCGGCGACGTGCGCCGGCAGTCCCACGGCGTCGGCGGCGGAGAGCCCCAGGGCCTCGGTCAGCGCGGCCGGGTCCGGCCCGTCCTCGACGGTGGGCCGTCCGCCGGACAGCGTCGCGCCGTCGTCGTCCACGACCACGTCGAGGACGCCGGCGCCGCACTCCTGCCGCAGGGTGCCGGCGGGCAGCCGGCCGGCGCGGACGAGCGCGGACGCCGCGCCGACGCTGGGGTGCCCGGCGAAGGGCAGCTCGGCGTACGGCGTGAAGATGCGGACGCGATAGTCCGCGCCGGGCTCGGTGGGTGCCGAGAGGAACGACGTCTCCGACAGGTGGAACTCGTTGGCCAGCGCCTGGCACTGCTCGGTGGAGAGCCCGTCGGCGTCGAACACCACGGCCAGCGGGTTGCCGGCGAAGGCGCGCGGTGCGAAGACGTCGACGACCTCGTAGTCCAGCTCTCCGGGGGCAGCCACGGCTCGACGGTAGCCTCAGGCCTCGGTGACCGGGCTGGCGAGGTCACGCACGGGCACGGCACGCCCGGCACGGGGCCGACGAGCGCCAGCGAGGAGGACCCGTGACGACGGCGACCAGGGCGTACGTCTCCCGGCTCGCCGGGATGCCCGTCTTCGACCCGAACGGCGACCGCGTCGGCAAGGTCCGCGACGTGGTGGTGGCGCTGCGCGTAGGGACCGCGGCGCCCCGCGTGCTCGGCCTGGTCGTCGAGGTCGTGGCCCGCCGTCGCATCTTCGTGCCGATGGGCCGGGTGACCGCGGTCGACCCGGGAGCGGTGGTGCTCTCCACCGGCACGCTGAACCTCAAGCGCTTCGAGCAGCGTCGCGGGGAGACGCTGGTGCTCGGTGAACTGCTCGACCGGCGGGTGCAGATCACCGAGTCCGGCCGGCCCGCCACGGTGGTCGACGCGAGCATGGAGCAGACCCGCACCGGCGACTGGGTGCTCTCCCGCCTCGCCGTCCAGGAGCCGGGCCGGCTGGGCCGCCGCGGCCAGCTGCACCAGCTCGAGTGGGACGAGGTGACCGGGCTGGCCCTGCCGCAGGCCGGGCAGGGCGCCGAGACGCTGATCGCCACCTACCGCGAGCTCAACGCCGCCGACCTCGCCCACGCGCTGCAGGACCTGCCGATCAAGCGGCGGCACGAGGTCGCCGAGGCCCTGGACGACGAGCGGCTGGCCGACGTGCTCGGCGAGCTCCCCGAGGCCGACCAGATCACCATCCTCGGCACCCTCCACGAGGGCCGGGCGGCCGACGTGCTCGAGGTCATGGACCCCGATGACGCCGCGGACCTGCTGGCCGAGCTCTCCAACGTCGACCGCAACCGGCTGCTGGAGCTCATGGAGCCCGACGAGGCCGAGCCGGTGCGCCAGTTGCTGCAGTACTCCGAGGACACCGCCGGCGGGATCATGACCAGCGAACCGGTCATCCTCACCCCGGACGCCACGATCGCCGAGGCGCTGGCCCGGGTCCGCGACCCCGCGCTGACCCCGGCGCTGGCCAGCCAGGTCTACGTCTGCCGGCCGCCGTCCGCCACCCCCACCGGCCGGTACCTCGGCCTGGCGCACATCCAGCAGTTGCTGCGCGAGCCGCCGTCGAGCTTGGTCAGCGGGGTGCTCGACGACCTCGAGCCGCTGCGGCCCGAGGCGCCGCTGGCCGAGGTGACCCGCTACTTCGCCACCTACAACCTGGTCGCCGCCCCGGTCGTGGACACGCAGGGCCACCTGGTCGGCGCGGTGAGCGTGGACGACGTCCTCGACCACCTGCTGCCCGAGGACTGGCGCGAGCGGGCCCGCCGTGGCTGAGGGCCGCCGGCTCGACGTCCCACGAGGCGCCCGGCACTTCGGCACCTTCCTGCGCCTGGACCCCGACGCGGTCGGCCGGTACGCGGAGGGCATCGCCCGGTACCTCGGCACCGGCCGGTACCTCGCGGTCCAGACGGTCATCGTGATCGTGTGGATCCTGCTCAACGTCTTCGCCATCCGGCTGCAGTGGGACCCCTACCCGTTCATCCTGCTCAACCTGGCCTTCTCCACCCAGGCTGCCTATGCCGCGCCGCTGATCCTGCTGGCGCAGAACCGGCAGGCCGACCGCGACCGGGTGCAGGCCGAGGAGGACCGCGCGCGGGCGGCGCAGACCCGCGCGGACACCGAGTACCTGGCCCGCGAGCTGGCCGCGCTGCGGGTGGCCATCGGCGAGCTGGCCACCCGCGACTTCATCCGGGGCGAGCTCAACCGGATGACCGAGGAGAGTCCCGAGGAGGCCGAACGGCGCGAGCGCAAGGCCAGGAGGAAGCGGGAGGCCGCGGCCCGCGAGGCGGCCGGCTGAAGGAGGACCACCCTTCCACCCCTCGCAGGCTCGGCGCGGGCCCCTGGAGGGTGGCCGACCTCCACGACTCGCAGGCTCGGGGCGGTGCCCGGAGGATCCTCTGTCAGCCGGCGAGGCGCGCGGCGGCCCGGTCCAGCCGGCTGGTCACCTGACGGACCCCCGTGGCGGCGGCCAGCCCCTGCACCGGCACGTCGACGTAGACGCTCTCGGCGCGAGCGACCTGGTAGGTCTCGTGCCAGACCCCGACCGCACCCGGGATGCGGCGGGCACGCCGGTTGAAGGCGGTCCACGCCGGGCGGTGCCGCGCCCCCCTGTCGGTGGCGTAGCGGTAGACGTCCTCGACGCTGCGCCAGTACTGGACGAGCACCGGCCCTCGCCAGCCCAGCGTCATGCGGTAGCCGAGGAAGCCCGAGTCGGGGTCCCGCGCGAGCTCGGCGAGCATGGGGCCCATGGCGGCCAGGGTGGGCAGCCAGGCGTCGGGGCGGTGCAGCGCGTTGATGCGCATCCCGATCAGGAAGACGGTCAGGTCCCCCTCGTGCGCGTGGGTCTAGCGGCCCCGGGCGATGCGTGCCATGACGTCCTCCTGGTTGGATAGTGATGCTCTCCAATATTGGAGAGTGCAGGTATCCAACGTCAAGGAGGACACGTGCAGATCTCCGGGCTGGCCCGCCGGGCCGGGGTCCCGGTCGCGACCGTGAAGTACTACCTGCGCGAGGGGCTCCTGCCGTCGGGCGAGCTGACCGGTGCGACCCGGGCGCGGTACGGCGAGGACCACCTGGAGCGGCTGCGGCTGGTCCGCGCCCTCCTCGGGCCGGGCCGGTTGTCCGTCGCCCGGGCCCGGACGGTGCTGGCCGCCGTCGACACCCCCGGCACCTCCGTGCACGCGGCCCTGGGCGCTGCCCACCGGGCGCTGCCCGGCGTGGGGTCCGAGGGGCAGGTCGACGTGGAGCAGGCCCGCGCCGTGCTGCGGCGTCAGGGGTGGCGGGTGGCCGAGGACTCCCCCGCCCTCGTCGCGCTCGCCGGCGCCCTGGATGCGCTGCGCGCCGCCGGCGCGGCACCGACCGACGAGCTGCTCGACCGCTATGCCGAGGCCGCCGGCCGGATCGGCGAGCAGGACGTCGCCGAGGTGCCGACCGGCTCCGTGGCCGAGGCCGTCCGCTTCGTGGCGGTCAACACCGTGCTGCTCGAGCCGGTGCTGCTGGCGCTGCGCCGGCTGGCCCAGGAGGACGCCTCCCGCCGCCGGTTCCCGGACGACTGCTGAGGGTCGAGCGAGCAGCGTGGCCAGGACGGCGCGCCCCGGCCGGCCAGGTCGCGGCTGCGAGCAGGACCACCGGGTCGACTGCACCCGCATCCTGCGTGACACCCGCCGACCCGGCCGCCCGCCGCGCCGGACAGCCAGGGAGCCGGTCGGCGCTCGGCCGATTCCTGTCGGTCCCCCGCTCTACGGTCTCCACCCGAGGAGGACCTCACGTCCGGCGCCGATCAGTCGTCCACCGGGCATGGGGACGATGACGATGAGCAGGACGCACACCGTGGTGCCGTCACCGATCGGCCCGCTGACCGTCGTCCGCGACGGGGACGGCGCGCTCGTGCGGCTGGCGATGTCGCCTCCGGGCGCGCTCGCGGCGGAGGCGCTCGGCGAGCGGGCCGACACGGGGTTCGAGGACGTCGCGCGCCAGCTCGCCGAGTACTTCGCCGGCGAACGGACCGCCTTCCACCTGCCCCTGCGCCCCGTCGGCAGCCCCTTCGAGCTGGCCGTGTGGGACCAGTTGACCCGCATCCCGTACGGCGAGACCCGCTCCTACGGGTACGTCGCCGAGGCGGTCGGCGAGCCGGGCGGCGCCCAGGCCGTCGGCGCGGCGAACGGGAGGAATCCGATCGCGGTCGTGGTGCCCTGCCACCGGGTGATCGGCCCCGACGGCAGATTGGTCGGGTTCGGCGGAGGGCTACCTCGCAAGCGCTTCCTGCTCGACCTGGAGCAGCGCGCCGACCGGCTCTTCTGACCTGCGGCGGCGCCGTTCGGGGTGGGGCGGACCGGGCGATCGTGCGCGGCCCCCTGCAGGGTCCCGCCGCGAGCCTGCGAGGGGCGGGGAGCAGGGGGCCTCCTTCAGCCGGTGAGGACGTGTACCAGCGCGCCGGTCGCCCCGGCCAGCGCCAGGACGACGATGAACGGCGCCCGCAGCGCCAGCGCGAGCGCGGCGACCGCCAACCCGGCCAGCCGCCCGTCGACCACCAGCGCGGGCCCGGACGTGGCCGCCTGGACGGCCACCAGCGCGGCCAGCAGCGCCGCGGGGACGAACTCCACGACGCGGGTCACCCACGGCCGCTCGACCCAGGCGGCCGGCACCGACAGCCCGGCCAGCTTGAGCAGGTAGCAGCCCACGGCCGCGACGAGGACCACCGTCCACAGCGTCGCGCTGCTCACGAGTCCTCCTCACCGGCGCCCGTCGACCGCGTCGGCGGGGCCGCTCCGTCCTCGGGTGAGCTCGCGAGCTCGCCCGCCTCCGGCCGCGGCCGCCCGGCCAGCGCCACCGCGACGACGGCGGCGATCACCTGCACCCCGGCCGGCACCAGCGGGGTGAGCAGCAGCGCGACGACCGCGCCGCCGAGAGCGACCCGCCGCTGCACCGCGGCCTCGGGGAAGCCGCGCGTCAGCCGCGGCCACAGCAGCGCCAGGAAGGCGGCGGGGACGACGGCGTCCAGCGCGGCCTGCGCCGTCCCCCCGAGCTCGGAAGCGCCGAGCGCGCCGAGGACCGTCGTCAGGTTCCAGCCGAGGTAGATGGTCGCGCCGGTGGCCCAGAACGCCAGCCGGCCCAGCTCCCGGTCGGGCGCGGCGACGGCCATCGCGGTGGTCTCGTCGATCACCCAGTGCGCCGCGCCGACCCGGCGCAGCCCGCTGCGCGGGGCGAGCAGCGGGGCGAGCCGGACGCCGTAGACGGTGTTGCGGGTGCCCAGCAGCAGAGCGCTGCCGATCGCGGCGAGCCCCCCGCCCCCGGCCCCGAGGACGCCGACCAGCGCGAACTGCGAGGCGCCGGTGAACATGACCGCCGAGAGCACCAGCGCCTGCGAGACGTCGAGCCCGGCGGCGTTCGCGGCGGCACCGAACGCCACGCCGTAGAGGCCCACCGCCGACCCCAGCCCGACGGCGTCGCGGAGGGTGGCGGTGCGGGCGTCGGGCACGGCAGCGAGGCTAACCAGCCCCCCGGACGGACCCGGCCCCCCTCGGGACGGACACCGGCGGGTCGCCGGGCCGTGGGCGGGACCCCGCGGCGCCGTGCGTGCAGGTCCGTGGCGGCCGCCGTCGTCGGGGCTGCGTAGGAGATCACCCTCCGGACGGCGGCCGGGCCGGTTGACGGCCGTACAGTGGCAGGAGGCCCGTGAACGCAGGTCACCGCCGTTCCTCGGCGGACCGGACCGGGTCCACCGTCGAAGGAGACAGACGCACACCATGTCCGCCCCGCTGACCGGCGCGCCGGCGCTCGACGCCGTCAACGCCGCACTGGCCACCGTCCAGGACCCGGAGATCAACCGACCGCTTCCCGAGCTCGGCATGGTCAAGGACGTCCAGATCGCCGAGGACGGCACCGTCCGGGTCGAGGTCTACCTGACCGTCGCCGGCTGCCCGATGCGCGAGACGATCACCAGCCGGGTCACCCAGGCCGTCTCCGCCGTCCCCGGTGTCACCTCGGTGCAGGTGGGCCTGGACGTGATGAGCGACGAGCAGCGCGCCGAGCTGCGCCGCACGGTGCGGGGCACCGATGCGCCCGACCCGGTGATCCCGTTCTCCCAGCCCGGTTCGCTGACCCGCGTGTACGCCGTCGCGTCGGGCAAGGGCGGCGTGGGCAAGTCGTCGGTCACGGTCAACCTGGCGGCGGCGCTGGCCAAGCGCGGCCTGTCGGTGGGCGTGGTGGACGCCGACATCTACGGCCACTCGGTGCCGCGGATGCTGGGGGTCGACGACAAGCCGACCCAGGTCGACAACATGATCATGCCGCCGCAGGCCTACGGCGTGAAGGTCATCTCGATCGGCATGTTCACCCCGGGCAACACCCCCGTCGTGTGGCGCGGGCCGATGCTGCACCGCGCGCTGCAGCAGTTCCTCGCCGACGTGTGGTGGGGCGACCTCGACGTCCTGCTGCTCGACCTGCCGCCCGGCACCGGCGACGTGGCGATCTCCATCGCGCAGCTGCTGCCGAACGCCGAGATCCTCGTGGTCACCACGCCGCAGCTGGCCGCCGCCGAGGTCGCCGAGCGGGCCGGCGCCATCGCCACGCAGACCCACCAGCAGGTGGTCGGCGTCATCGAGAACATGTCCTGGCTGGAGCTGCCCGACGGCTCGCGCATGGAGGTCTTCGGCTCCGGCGGCGGCCAGGCGGTCTCCGACGCGCTCACCCGCACCCTCGGTGCGCGGGTGCCGCTGCTGGGCCAGATCCCGCTGGACACCCGGGTCCGCGAGGCCGGGGACGCCGGTGCGCCGGTCGTGCTGGCCGACCCCGACGCCCCCGCCGCCCAGGCGCTGGCCACGATCGCCGACGGCCTGGCCACCCGCCAGCGCGGCCTGTCGGGCATGTCGCTGGGGCTCACGCCCGTCCGTCACTGAGCTGACCGGCAGAGGCCCGGTTCCCCTCCTGGGGAGCCGGGCCTCTCGGCGTCCCTGGCCATGGCCTGCGTTCCTCGTGGGATGCCGGCCCTGCAGCACCCGCGGTCCACGCGGAACCCCGGCAACGCCAGGCGGGACGTCAGATCACGTCGCGTCGGGGTCGAACGGGGGCGGGGCGGCGTGGTCGCGGGTGCGGGCCGCCGCGGCGGCCACCGTGGTCGCGGCCGTGGCCCCGGAGGCGCGCGGCGGCGCGTCGTCGTCGGCGAACAGCTGGTTCCGGATGAAGGTCCGCGGGTGGTACTGGCGCAGGTCGAGGTCGCGCAGCTTGGCCAGGTCGTCGCCCAGGGACTCGTCGACCTGGGCCCGGACGCCGGTGATCGCGGCGCGCACCTTCTTCAGCCCGGCGGCGGCGTCCTTGGCCAGGTCCGGGAGCCGGTCGGGCCCGAAGATGAACAGCGCGGCGAGGGCGAGGACGACGATCTCGCCCCAGCCGATCGAGTCGAACACGCGCCGCTCCCCTCCTCGTGCGCCCGGTCCGGCCGTCACGCGTGTCCAGCCTAGGCTGCGCCCCCGCCGCGGTCAGTGCCCCGATCTGAGGGACTCCGTCCCGGGTCCCGCCGCCCCTGCAGGGTCCCGTCGGCCCCATCCTGAGCCTGCGAAGGGGTGGGGAGGAGGGGTGCTTCCTCAGGCCTCGTCGAGGGTGGCCTCGACCGTCGTCGAGGAGCTCCCCCGCACCACCTCGAGGCTGATCGTCTCCCCCGGGTCGTGGGCGTCGACGGCCACGACCAGCTCCTCGGAGCTGCCGACCGGCTCTCCCTCGACGGCGATGACGACGTCCTGCTCCCGGATGCCGGCCTCGGCCGCCGCGCTGCCCGGCTCGACGTTGACCACCAGCGCGCCGTCCCGGGTGCCGTCGGTGACCGAGCGGGCGTTGACCCCCAGGGAGGCGTGCACCGCGCGCCCGGTCGAGATCAGCTGCTCGGAGATGTCGCGCACGGTGTCGACCGGGATGGCGAAGCCGAGGCCGACGCTGCCGCCGCCGAGCGAGGCGATCGCGGTGTTGATGCCGATGACCTCGCCGGCGCCGTTGACCAGCGCACCGCCGGAGTTGCCCGGGTTGATCGGGGCGTCGGTCTGCACCGCGCTGATCACCGCGTTGGTGTCGCTGCCCTCGCCGGCCAGCCGCACCGGCCGGTCCAGCGCGCTGACGATGCCGCTGGTCACCGTGCTGGCCAGGCCCAGGGGCGAGCCGATCGCGACGACCGGGTCGCCGACGACGACCCCGTCGGACCTGCCCAGCGCGGCGGTGAGCAGGCCGGGCTTCTCCACCTTGAGGACGGCGAGGTCGCTGGCCGGGTCACGGCCGACGATGCGCGCCGCCGACCCGCTGCCGTCGGAGAAGACGGCCCGGATCTCGGCGCCCTCGACGCCGTCGGCGCCGGAGATGACGTGGTTGTTGGTGACGATGTAGCCGTTCGCGCCGTCGATGACGACCCCGGACCCGGTGGCACCGGCCTCGCCGATGCGGACCTCGACCGAGACCACGGCCGGGGTGACCCGCGAGGCGATGTCGGACACCGAGCCCGGCTCGCGGGCGATCCCCTCGTCGGTCTCGCTGAGCTGGGTGCCCGGGGCCAGCAGCGGCGACTCGTCGGCGGTGCGGGTCAGCCAGTAGCCGGCAGCGCCGCCGACCAGCCCGGTCAGGAGCACCGCGAGCAGGGCGAGGACCGCCAGCCGGATCGACACGTCGGCCAGCCGCAGCCGCCGGCGCCCCTTGGCGTCCACGACGACGGGGCCGGTCTGCTGCTCGGGCTCCTCGAACACGGCCGGGCCGGTGAGGCCGGCCGGGGCGTGCGGGTCGCGCCACGGGTCGGAGCGCGCGTCGGACTTCCACCACGGGCCGGTGGCGGTGCGCCGCCGTCCGGGCCGGCCGCCGGGTGGCTCCTGCAGGCCGCCCTGGCCGGGTGCCGGGGCGAAGGCGCGCAGCACCGCCTCGGGCGGCGGGGGCGGCAGCGGGCGGGCCGGCGGGAGCGGCCGGTCACCGGCGAAGCCGCCCTGCACGGCGGCGGGCCGCCCGAAGGCGGCCTGCTGGGCGGGGGTGGGCGCGGGTGTCCGCGCCGGCGCGGGCTGCGGGCGGGGTGGCGGGTCGAAGCCGCCGACGCCGTCCCGCGGCCGCGCGAAGGCCTCGTCGGGCACGGTCGGCTCGGAGCGGCCGTCCCCGCCGGGGGTGCGGGGGACGCCGGAGCTGTGCGGGTCCAGCGGGTCCTCCCCGGACGGGGTGCCGGCGCGGCTGGTCAGGGCGTCCCGCCCGGGTGCGCGGGAGGTGCGACGCCGGTGCCGATGGTCGTGGTGCGGACCACCGGCGGGACGATCTCGGTGCGCTCCTCGAACGAGCCGCGGGCCACCGAGTCCGGCGACGGGCCGGTGCCGTCGGAGCTGTCGATCGGGAGGTTCAACGCCAGGGCGGTCACCCCGATGCCGAGGACGCCGAGCACGCCGACGAAGCCGCGGCGCAGCCAGCGGGCGTGCCCGGGCCGGTCGCTGTCGGCCGGGGCCGGGGTCAGCGGCACCGACCACGAGCCGGTGGCGCCGCTGACGGTGAGCTGGCCGGGATCGGCGCTCATCGCGCCGAGCCCGCTGCCGGTGCCGGGCACGTCGGCGGTGAACGGGATGGCGCGCAGCCGGGACAGCAGGTCACCGGGGACGGCGACGTCGGACGAGGCGTGCAGCGCCTCCTTGGCCTCCCGCTGCGCCTGCACCGCCATCCGGCACTGTGCGCAGCCGGTCAGGTGCCGCGCGGCCCGGGCGGCCGGACCACCGCCGAGCTCGCCGTCCACGAGAGCGGCGATGGCCTCCTGGGCCAGGTGGCTCTCCGGGATGTTCACCCCGCGCTCCCCTCCGCGACGGCGTCCTGGCTGCTCAGCGGTCGGCGCGGGGCCAGGTGCGCGAGCGCCTCGCGCAGCTGGACGCGGCCGCGGTGGATGCGGCTGCGCACCGTGCCGAGCTTGATGCCCAGGGTCGCCGCGATCTCCTCGTAGGTCAGCCCCTCGATGTCGCAGAGGACGACGGCCACGCGGAACTCCGGGGAGAGCGCGTCGAGCGCGGCCTGTACCTGCGGGTCGAGGTGGGTGTCCGAGTAGACCTGCTCGGGGCTGGGCGCCGTCCCGGGCAGTCGCTCGGTGTCCTCGGGCAGGGCGTCGAACCGGATGCGCTGCCGGCGCCGCACCATGTCGAGGAAGAGGTTGGTGGTGATGCGGTGCAGCCAGCCCTCGAAGGTGCCCGGCGAGAAGTCGGCGAGCGAGCGGAAGACCCGGACGAACGTCTCCTGGGTCAGGTCCTCGGCGTCCTGCGGGTTGCCCGAGAGCCGGTAGGCCAGCCGGTACACGCGCGCGGAGTGGTCGCGGACGACCTGTTCCCAGGTCGGTGCGACCCACGCCTCGGTTGCGGCGGGGGCGGGGTCGGCGGCGTCGGACACGGTCCCAGGATCGCAGACCGGAGCCGTCGTCGACCCCCCGACGTCGGCGGGTCGGGCGGGGGCGGCTCTCTCAGGGCGCACGATGGTTCCAACGGGCCGGGCTCGGGGTGGTGTTCCCGTTCACAGGGACCTCACAGCTGTGCCGGCAGCGGGGTGGGGACACCCCGGGCCACTACCCTCGGCCGGTGATGAGCGCCTCGAGGACGACGGGCGAGCGAGCATCGCAGCGAGGTGCCCGGAGCCGAGCGCGAGTGAGCATCGCAGCGAGCGCGGGCGAGCGAGGAGCGGAGCGGGCGGGGAGGCGACTGACGGCGTCGAGCCAGGAGCGGGACGAGCCCGGAGCAGAGCGGTGAGCACCGAGGCACCCGGGCGGGACGGCGCGGCCTACGCCGACCGCTTCGCCGCCGAGACGCCCGCGCTGATCTCGGCCCGGGCCCGCGCGGCGCGGCTGACCGGCGCGCCGCCCGTGACGCCGGCGGAGGGCGCCACCCTCGCCGTCCTGGCCGCCGGGGCCGCGGCCCGCACGGTGGTGTCGATCGGCAGCGGCGGCGGTGTCGCCGGGCTGTGGCTGCTGGAGGGCATGCGCCCCGACGGCGTCCTGACCGTGCTCGACAGCGACGCCGAGGCGCTGCGTGCCACCCGCCGGGCGTTCGCGGAGGCCGGCCACCCGCCCGGTCGCACCCGGATGATCTTCGGCACGACCGGGGAGGTCCTCCCCCGCCTCTCCTCGGGGGCCTACGACATGGTGGTCTGCGCCGGGGCGCCCACCCAGTACGCCGTGCACCTGGACGCGCTGGTCGAACTCGTCCGGGTCGGCGGGACGGTGGCGTGCCACGGGCTCCTGGACGGTGACCGGATCGCCGATCCCCGCGCCCGCGACGACCAGACGGCGGCCTGGCGGGACGTCGCCCGCGCCGTCCGCGAGCACGAGGACCTGACCTCCGCCGTCCTACCGATCGGCGCGGGCCTGCTCGTCGCCACCCGGCGCCGCTGAAGGAGCAGGACCTCCCTGCCCTCGCCGCGGCCCCGTCCCGGGGCTCGTCCCGAGCCCGGACGGCCCCCCTCGGAGGCTCGCCCCGAGCTTACGAGGGGTGAGGAGAGCGGGGTCCTTCCCGAGGAGGACGCGGTCCGTCTACTGCAGGGAGGTCGGTGTCAGCGGAACGGGTACTCCGCGACCGGCGCCCACGGCCCGCCGAGGTAGCGCCACAGGCCCAGGCCGCGCGCGCCGACCCGGTGCGGCACGAACTCCGCGGCCAACCGGTCCCGCAGCGCCCGGGCGACGGCCGGCTCCACCTTGTTCTGCACCGTCACGTGCGGCGCGTGCCGCTGCCCGTCCTGCGGCGTGAGCCACGGCTCCCAGGCGGCCGCCAGCCCGGCGCGCAGCGCGGTCAGCTCCGGCGCCTGCAGCGTGTAGGCCACACCGCGGCCGAGCAGACGCAGGCCGGTGACGGCGACGTCGAACGCCGGGCAGCGCGCCGCGTCCGCGAGGTCGGCCGACACCGCGTCGACGTGGTCCCCGGGCAGCGCGTGGAACAGCGTCACGTGCGCGGAGAGGTGGTTGCGCTCGACCGGGAAGTGCGCCGCGCGCAGCCGGTCGAACCGCTCCTGGGCCTCGGGGTCCAGGAGCAGCGTGACGATCAGCGGCGACGTGCTGGAACGGCCCTCGTGCAGGGGCCCGGCCCGAGCGGAGCGAGGGTCGGGGGGCACGAGGGTCCCTTGTCAGCGCTGGGCGCGGACGCCCTTGCCGAGGACGGTCACGTCGCCGGAGCTGACGTGGTAGCGCTCGCGGTCGGCGGCGAGGTCGACGCCGATGCGGGTCCAGTCCGGGACGACGACGTTCTTGTCCAGGATGGCCCGCCGGACGTAGGCGCCCTCGCCGACGTACACGCCGTCCATGAGCACGCTGTCCTCGACCCGCGCCCCCCGCTCGACGCGTACCCCGGGCGAGATCACCGAGTTGTGCACCGAGCCGCCGCCGATGATGGCGCCGGCACTGACCATCGACTCCTCGGCCCGCCCGCCGAGCACGAACTTCGCCGGCGGCTGCTGCGGCGGCAGGGTGAGGATCGGCCAGCGGTCGTTGTAGAGGTTGAAGACCGGGGTGACCGACACCAGGTCCAGGTGCGCGTCGAAGTAGGCATCGATCGTCCCGACGTCACGCCAGTAGCCGTGGTCGCGCTCGGTGGCCCCGGGGACGATGTTGGTCGAGAAGTCGTAGACGTAGGCGTCCCCCGCGTCGGCGAGCATCGGCATGATCGAGCCACCCATGTCGTGCACCGACTGCTCGTCCTCGGCGTCCTTGCGCAGCGCCTCGAGCAGGGCCTCGGTGGTGAACACGTAGTTGCCCATGGAGGCGAAGCTCTCCTCGGGCGAGTCCGGCAGGCCGGGTGGGTCGGCCGGCTTCTCCAGGAAGCCACGCACCTTGCCCTCGGCGTCGGAGTCGATCACTCCGAACTCGGTCGCCTCGGCACGCGGCACCCGCAGGCCGGCGATGGTGACGCCCGCGCCGCTGCGCAGGTGCTGGTCGATCATCTGGCCCGGGTCCATCCGGTACACGTGGTCGGCCCCGAAGACGACGACGATGTCCGGTCGCGCGTCGTAGATCAGGTTGAGGCTCTGGAAGATCGCGTCGGCGCTGCCGGTGTACCAGCGCGGGCCGAGCCGCTGCTGCGCCGGCACCGGGGTGATGTAGTTGCCCAGCATCTGCGAGAGCCGCCACGTCGTGGTGATGTGCCGGTCGAGGCTGTGGCTCTTGTACTGCGTGAGCACCGCGATCTGCCGGATCTCGGCGTTCACCAGGTTGGACAGGACGAAGTCGATGAGCCGGTAGTTGCCGCCGAAGGGCACCGCCGGCTTGGCCCGGTCCTGCGTCAGGGGGGCCAACCGCTTGCCCTCACCGCCGGCCAGGACGATGCCGAGAACACGAGGACCGCCACGCATGAGTCGCAACGTATCCGCTGACCGGCGCGGGCGCTCCACCACGCTGCGCGCCAATCACCCCTAGGGTGACCGGCGTGCGCATCGGCATGGTGACCCGGGAGTGGCCGCCGGACGTCTACGGCGGCGCAGGCGTGCACGTGGAGCACCTCGCGGCGGCGCTGCGCGCGCTGCCCGACGGGCCCGACCTCGACGTCCACTGCTTCGGCGGCCCACGGGCGGACGCGACCGGGCACGAGGTCCCCGCCGGGCTGCAGGGCGCCAACGGCGCGCTGCAGGCGCTGGGGGTGGACGTGGAGATCGCCGGGGCGCTGGCCGACGTCGACCTGGTGCACAGCCACACCTGGTACGCCAACGGCGCGGGCCTGTTCGCCTCGCTGGTGCACGGCACCCCGCACGTGGTGACGGCGCACTCGCTCGAGCCGCGCCGGCCGTGGAAGGCCGACCAGCTCGGCGGCGGCTACCGACTCTCCTCCTGGGTGGAGCGCACCGCCTACCTCGCCGCCGACGGCGTCATCGCGGTCAGCCACGGCATGCGCGACGACGTGCTCGACGCCTACCCCGACCTCGACCCGGCCCGCGTGCACGTCGTCGGCAACGGGGTGGACGCCGAGGCCTACCGGCCGGTGCACGACCCCGGCGTCGTCCGCTCGCTGGGCGTGGACCCCGACCGGCCCTATGCGCTGTTCGTCGGCCGGATCACCCGGCAGAAGGGCGTGGTCCACCTGCTGCGGGCGGCCGAGCAGCTGTCCGCCGACGCGGGGCTGGTGCTGTGCGCCGGCGCCGCGGACACCCCGGCCGAGCGGCAGCAGGTCGCCGACGCGGTGGCCGAGCTGCAGTCCCGGCGGGACGGCGTGGTGTGGATCGAGGCGATGCTGCCGCGCGAGCAGCTGGTGCCGCTGATCACCGGCGCGACGGTGTTCGTCGTCCCCTCGGTGTACGAGCCGCTGGGCATCGTGAACCTGGAGGCCGCGGCGTGCGGCACCGCGGTCGTCGCCAGCGCCGTGGGCGGCATCCCCGAGGTGGTCGCCGACGGGGTGACCGGCCTGCTGGTGCCCTACGACCCCGACGACGTCCCCGCCTTCGAGGCGGGCCTCGCCGCGCGCGTCACCGAACTGCTGCACGACCCGGACCGGGCCGCCCGCATGGGCGCGGCGGGCCGGGAGCGGGTGCTGGCCGAGTTCGGCTGGCCGGCGATCGCCAAGCAGACCGTGGACGTCTACCGCGCGGTGATCGCAGCCCGGGGCTGAAGCAGGACCCCTGCCTCCCGCCACTCGCGAGCTCGCGGCGGGCCCCTGCAGGGGGCCACGGGCATCCCGGGATGATCGGGTCCCGGCGCGCCGCCCGGGCTGCGCCGGGGAGGAGAGCAGCTCGTGTCGCAGGCCGTCGCGCCCGTCGTCCAGGTCGGGCTGGTGGCCGCACTGGGGGCTCCGGCCGAGCTGGCCGGCTGGCTGGCCGGAGAGCTCGGCGGCGAGCTCGCCGCGGCGCACCCGCAGGTGCGCTGGGAGGTCCGGGCCGTCGAGGACGGGCTGGTGCAGCCCCCCGCCGACGACGACGAGATCGTCGCGGCCACCCGCCGGCGGCTGCTCACCGAGGACTGGGACCTCGCCCTGGCGCTCACCGACGTCCCGCTGGAGGTCGACCGTCGGCCGGTGGTCGGCTCGGCCAGCCCGGTGCACGGCGTGGCCCTGCTGTCGCTGCCGGCGCTGGGCGCGCTGGGGCTGCGCAGGCGGGCGCTGCAGACCGCGCTCGGACTGGTGCGCACCCTGATGGGCAGCGGCGAGGACGGCGACGCCGACGACCACGCCGCGATGGGACGGCGGCTGCGCGAGCTGGCCACCGACCCGGCCGACGGCAGCGCCGGGGTGGCCTTCACCGCCCGCGTGCTCACCGGCAACCTGCGACTGCTGCTCGGCATGGTGCGGGCCAACCGGCCGTAGCGGCTGGCCGTGCGGCTCTCCCGCGCGCTCACGGCGGCGATCGCGGCCGGCGTCTTCGCCCTCATCACCTCCGACATCTTGGCGCTGGCCGACAACTCCGGCTGGCCGCGGCTGACGGTCATCGCCGTCGGCTCGGTGGTCGCCGTCGTGGTCACCCTCGTGGTCGGCGCGGGGCTGTGGGAGCGGCCGCGCTCACCCCGGGTGCGCAAGCAGGTGCTGCTGTTCAACGTGGCGACCACCGCCACCGTCGTCGTCGGCGTCCTGGCCCTCTACGCCGTGCTGTTCGTGCTCGCCCTCGCCGGCGCGCTGCTGCTCGTCGTCGCTCCGCTGTTCGCCGAGGGCCTGGGGCACCCCGCCCGCCTGTCGGACTACCTCGAGCTGGCCTGGCTGACCTGCTCGCTGGCGACGGTGGGCGGCGCCCTCGGTGCGGGGCTGGAGTCCGACGACGCGGTGCGCGAGGCGGCCTACACCTACCGGTCGGAGCAGCCGGCGCACTGATCCGGGGCCCCGGCACCCCGGCACCCCCCATTGCCCCGGGGAGGCGGATGATCGTGCTCGTGTCGTCGATCGCCGAGCGCTTCCGCCTCGCGTTGGAGGACGTCCGCGAGCCCGGTCTCGCCGTTCCCGAGCTGCTCCCGGTACAGCTGGCGCGCGCCTGCGCCCGGACGCTCGGCGTGGACGCGGCGGGGCTGAGCGTGACCGCCGGCGAGCAGGGTCGGGCCCCACTCGGGGCCAGTTCGCCGACCGCCGACCTCGCCGAGCGGCTGCAGTTCACCGCCGGCGACGGCCCGTGCGAGACCGCCCACCGGCTCCAGGAGCCGGTGTTCGCGGCGTTCGCCGACCTGCAGCGCCGCTGGCCGGCGTTCGCGCGGCTGCTGGCCCAGCACACGCCGTACCGGGCGGTGGTCGCCCTCCCCATCGGCGAGACGCTGGCCGGCCCCGGCGCCATGGACCTGTTCTTCACCGACGAGCGCGCCGTTCCCGAGCTCGACGTCTTCGAGGCCATGGCCGTGGGCGACCTGGCCTGCGCGGCACTCGGGGACGCCGCCGTCTGGGCGGAGTGGTCACCGCAGGGCGGCCCGGCGTGGCTGCACGGTCCGACGGCGCAGGGTCGCGGGCGGGTGTGGACGGCGATGGGCCGGGTCGCCATGGCGCAGCACCTGAGCGCACCGGCAGCCCTGGACGTGCTGCGCTGCGCGGCCCGGGCCGCGGACCGCACGGTCGACGACCTCGCCGGTGACGTCGTCGCCGGCCGGATCGACCCCGCTGGCCTCGGGCAGCCGGACGGTTCCTCGCCGACCGCCCGCAGTTGACCGGCGACATCACGCTGGGTCACCGCCCGGTTCCGGTCGGCCCCCTGGGTTGGGGGTCCGCCACCCCCGGGGTCGGGCTGTCCCCGTCCGAGCACCCGTCGGCACACTGACCAGGTGCCGCGGGACGGGCACCGCGGCCGCCGACCGGCCGCGGGGACACGACCACGGCGGCGCGGACCGGAGGAGGCGACGCGTGATCACGGTGCTGCTCGCGGACGACCACGCGTTCGTCCGCGACTCCCTGGTCGAGCTGCTCAGCGCCAGCGGTGACCTCACCGTGGTGGCCGAGTGCGAGGACGGCGCGCAGGTGCTCGACGCCGCCCGGCGCACCCGACCCGACGTCGTCCTCCTGGACCTGGCCATGCCCCGGGTCACCGGGCTGCAGGCGGCCCGCGAACTGCTCGACGAGCGCCCGGAGTCGCGGATCGTCGTCCTCACCGGCTCACTGACCCCGGGCCTGGTGCGGGAGGCCCGGGAGATCGGCGTCGTGGGCTACCTGCTCAAGGACGACGATCCCGGCGCACTGCCCGGGCACGTGCGCACGGTGGCCGCCGGCGGCACCGCCTGGAGTGACGCGGCCACCGCCGCGACCGCCGGCGACTGATCCCACCGATCGGTAGCCGCGGCCACTCCCTCGTACGGGTGAGCGAGCCTGCACGGAGAGGCACTGGATCTGTAACGCAGCGTCGCGACGCGCAGAGACGTGACCGGGGCCACCGAGGATCTCGCTCCCTTGGGGGTGTACGGCCCCTGGCCAGGCGAGCGGATGTCGGGTCCCATGATCCTGCTCCCCCGCAGCGGCGGGCCGGGGCACGGGGATGATCACGGGGGTTCTGATGACGCTTGCCCATGTGGCGCGGCCGACCGACCTGGTGCGTGTCCTGGTGGTCGACGACCACCGCACCTTCGCCGAGCTCCTCTCGGGAGCCCTGGCCTCCGCCGGGATGGACGCGGTCGGCACCGCCCACTCGGCGGCGCAGGCGGTCGCCATGGCACAGGAGCTGCAGCCCGACATCGTCGTGATGGACATCGAGATGCCCCGTCAGGACGGGCTGGCCGCCACCCGCCGCATCCGCGAGCTCGCGCCGGACGCCGTCGTCGCCGTGGTCACCGCCCACCGTGACCCCGACTGGGTCGTCCGGGCCGCGCAGGCCGGGGCCTCGGCGTTCATCCCGAAGGACGGCTCGCTGGCCGAGATGATCGACGTCCTCTCCCGGGTGCAGCCCGGACAGATGCTCGTCGCGCCGTCCACCTTCGCGAGTGGGGCGCCCCGCGCCGCCTCGGCCGGCAGCCGGGGCACGGTGCCGCAGCTGACCCGGCGCGAGCAGGAGGTCCTCGACTGCCTCGGCCGCGGGATGCAGGTCAAGGCCATCGCCCGGGTCCTCGGCATCACCCTGGAGACCTGCCGCGGCTACGTGAAGTCGCTGCATGCCAAGCTCGGTGTCCGTTCCCAGCTGGAGGCGGTCGTCAAGGCCCAGCAGCTGGGGCTCCTCGGCGCCGTGGATGAGCGCTGAGCCCGGCTCCTCCCCCACCCCGGGACCCGCTCCCGCCCGTCGCCGTACCCCCTGGGGCCGCGAGCTGGCCGCCTTCTGCGCGGTCGCGCTGCTGGTCCTGCTCGCCGTCTCGGCGGGCACGGTCTGGCTGAGTGAGCGGATCGCGCAGGACAACGCGCTCGAGGAGGCCGAGGGCGGCGCGGAGCGGCTCGGCGAGCTGCTCGTCGCCCCGGTGCTCACCGAGGCACTGGCCGGGGTCCCCGGGCGGTGGGAGGAGCTCGACCGGATCGTCCAGCACCGGATGAACGACGGGTCGGTGATCCGGATGGTCGTCTGGCGGGCGACCGGCGAGATCGTCTACTCCAGCGACCCCGGGCAGCGGGGCCGGACCATCGCGCCGTCGGACGGCCTGGTGGCCGCGGTCGGCGGCGCGACGGTCTCCGAGGTCGACGACCGACCCGAGACGACGCCCGCCGGCGGACCGCAGACGCTGCTGGAGGTCTACACACCGCTGACCGCCGCCGGTGAGCAGCTGGTCTTCGAGGCGTACTTCTCCTACGACGGCATCGACCGGCAGGCGGCGCGGCTGCGCGGCCGGATCATCCCGATGGCCATCGGCGCGCTCGTCGTCCTGCAGCTGGTCCAGGTGCCGATCGCGGCGTCACTGGCCCGCCGCGTGCGCCGCCAGGAGGCCGAGCGGACCGCGCTCGTGCAGCGCAACGTCGAGGCCTCCGAACGCGAGCGGCGGGCCATCGCCGCCGACGTGCACGACGGGCCGGTGCAGGACCTCGCCGGGGTCAGCTACGCCCTCTCGGCCCTGCGCAACAGCGTGCCCGCGGAGCGACAGCCGACCGTCGACAAGCTGGTGGGTGCGGTCCGGCACGCCGTCCAGTCGCTGCGCCGGCTGATGGTCGACATCTACCCGCCCGACCTCAGCGGGCCGGGTCTGAGCGTGGCGATCGCCGACGCCGCCGAGCCGCTGCGCGCCGCCGGCGTCGAGGTGCTCATGGACGCCGCCCCGCTGCCGGGGACCGCGCCGGACGCGACCGCCGTGCTCTACCGCACGGCCAAGGAGGCCCTGGCCAACGTCGCCCACCACGCCCGGGCCAAGCGCACCTGGATCACCCTCGAGGAGACCGAGCTGCGCGGCGCACCGGCGGTGCGCCTGGAGATCGCCGACGACGGGGTCGGTTTCCCGGCGTCCACCGACAAGCGCAGGGAGGGCCACCTGGGGCTGTCGCTGCTCCGGGACCGGGTGGTCGACCTCGGGGGCACCGTCACGCTGGGTGACCGGCCCGGTGGCGGCGCGATGCTGACCGTTGTGCTGCCACTGCACCACGGACAGTGACGCCACGAGCGGCTGACCTGCGCGAACCCCCCAAATGCGGGAGCCCCCCGCCCCCCTCGTTCCGGCTGTGACGGGGGCGGGCGACGAGGGAGTGTTCCTCCACCGATCACCAGAGGTGAGTGAGGAGCACCCCCGATGGACACGCCCAGCCTGAACCGCCGCGACGTCCTCAAGGTGTCGCTGGCCGGGACCGCGGCCATGGCCCTGCCGTACCAGGCTGTGCTCTCGGCCAGGAGCGCTTCGGAGCTCGACGCCAAGAGGATGCCCCGGCCCTACGTCGCCGCCTTCACCGCCCCACCGGTGCTGGCGCCGTACCGCTCCGACGACAAGCCGGGCAACAGCTACGGCGCCGTCCCGGGCACCGGGGCCCCGATCGTCGGCGCCGCCTACACCGGCACCGACTACTACAAGATCGAGCAGAAGCCGACCCAGGTCGAGTTCGTCAAGGGCGTGAAGACCACGATGTGGGGCTACAACGGGCAGGTCCCGGGGCCCACCATCCGCGTCTACCAGGACAGCTACGTGAACACCGGCCAGAGCCGCCGGGTCGTCATGCAGCAGGTCAACAACCTGCCGGCCAAGCACCCGACCCTGGGCTACGTCCCCTGGACCTCCACCCACCTGCACGGCTCGCCGTCGAAGCCGCAGTTCGACGGCTACGCCGGCGACCTCACCGACCCGGGTGAGTGGAAGAACTACATGTACCCGAACAACTGCTCGCCCCGGACGCTCTGGTACCACGACCACGGCGTCCACCACACCGCCCAGAACGTGTACATGGGCCTGGCCGCCCAGTACCACCTGGTCGACGAGCAGCTCGAGCGCGACCTCGGCATCCCCCGGTACGACCGGGAGAAGGCCCGGCTGGGCCGGCCCCAGTACGAGTTCCCGCTGATCATCAGCGACGTCATGTTCGCTGCCAACGGCCAGTTGATGTGGGACGACGACGGGGAGTCCGGCCTCTACGGCGACGTCATCCTGGTCAACGGGGTGCCGTGGCCGACGATGAAGGTGGAGCCGCGCAAGTACCGATTCCGGGTGCTCAACGGCTCACTGGCCCGCGGCTACACGCTCAAGCTGAGCAACGGCAAGCAGTTCCAGGTCATCGCCACCGACGGCGGGTTCATGCACAAGCCGCAGACGGTCACCACGCTGACGATCGGCATGGCCGAGCGCTACGAGATCGTCATCGACTTCGCCGACCTGAGGGGCACGCGGGTCCAGCTGCTCAACGGCGGGGTCAAGAACGCCCGGGACTACGACCACACCGGCAAGGTGATGCAGTTCGAGGTCGGCCAGACGGTCACGAGCACCGACGGCAACACCGTGCCGAGCACGCTCGGCGCCCCGCACCCGGTGATGACGCTGGACCCGGCCGAGTCGAAGGCCACCCGCCGGATGCGGCTGGAGCGCAGCAACGGCCTGTGGGTCATCAACGGCGAGACGTGGGACGACGTCGTCAGGACCAGGTACGAGCACGTCTTCGCCAAGGTCGAGCCGCGCAGCACCGAGATCTGGGAGGTCGAGAACTCCTCCGGCGGCTGGTTCCACCCGCTGCACGTGCACCTGGTCGACTTCCAGGTCCTCAGCCGCAACGGCCGCCCGCCGCGGCCGGAGGAGCTGGGCCCCAAGGACGTCGTCTACGTCGGCGAGGGGGAGACCATCCGCATCCTCCTGCACTTCGAGCACGAGGAGGGGCGGTACATGATCCACTGCCACAACCTCTCGCACGAGGACCACGACATGATGACCCAGTACCAGGTGGGTCACCACGACATCGACTGCGACTCGATCAACAGCTGCCCCCCCACGCGCGGCACGCCCGACGACTTCGAGTCGGCCGACCCGGACGAGGTGCTCAAGGCGTACGAGAAGGCGTTGAAGGAGCAGGCCGAGGCGGCGGAGGAGGCGGCCGAGGAGGCGGAGGAGGCGGCCGAGACGCCGCCGCCGGCCCCGACGACCGGCACCGGCACGACCGGTGGGTCGCCGGCCGGCACCGGCACCACGACGCCTCCGGCCCCGGCCGCGCCGACGACGTCCGCCCCGCCGGCCGCGCCGGCGACGTCGGCACCTCCGCGCCGCGGTGCCGGCACCCCCACCACGGCTCCGGCGCCGACCCCGGCGACGCCCACCCCGATCCGCCGGGGGACGCGGTGACCGCCGTCGCCCCGGCCCCGGCAGCCGCCCGGGTGGTGCTGCGGTCCCGCCGCTGCACCGCCTGGTGGCAGCTGGCCGCTGCGCTCGGCCTGGCCACGGCCGGCGGGCTGCACGTGGCCGCCGCGGTCGACCACCTGTCCGCAGGCTCGCTCGCGGTCGGCTTCTTCCTGCTCACCGCGCTGGCCCAGGCGGGCCTGGCCGCCTGGCTGGTCCTCGGCGCCTGGGCCGGCACCGGCGCGGGCCGGCAGCTGGTGGCGACGGCGCTGCTTGGCACGGTCTGCCTGCTGGCCCTCTACGTCGTCGCCCACACGACCGGGCTGCTCGACGCCTTCGCGGTGCACGACCCGCTCACCGGCGGCCACGAGCACGACCTCCCCGGCCGGGTGACCACGCCGGTCGACCCGGTGACCGGCGTCGAGTTCGCCCAGGGCATGCCGCTGGGCGCCTCCGGGCCGATCGCGATGGACGGGCTCCCCGGGTCCACCGGCGGGCACGGCCCCGAGGCGGTCGGCACGGCCGTGGTCGCCGCCGAGCTGCTCACCGTGGCGGCGCTGGCCGCCCTGCTGCCGGCGTCCTGGCGAGGCCGGGCGCTCAACGGGCTGCTGGTCCTGGGCGGGGCCGCCTGGGCGCTGTGGCTCACCGGCGTCCTCGGATGAGGACCGCCCCCCGAACCGCCGCCGCGGTCCCCGGTGACCCCCGCACCAGGGACCGCGGCGGCTCCCCCCGGCACCGGGCGCCCGGTGCCGGGGCGGCCCCCGGGCCGACCGCCGCAGCCGGCGCCGGCGGTCGGCCGTGGCGGCGGCTGCGCGGCGCCGTCCTCTGGCTCGCCACCGGGACGGCGTTGCTGCTCGTGGCCGCGACCTCCGGCCTGCTGCCGCTGCAGCCCATGCACGTCGACGCCGCCAGCATGACGCCGACCGTCTCGCCCGGGGACCTGCTGCTGGTGCGGCACGGGCAGGGGCCGGTGCAGCGCGGCGACGTCGTCGCCGTGACCGACCCGTTCGGCGACGGGATGCTGGTCAAGCGGGCGGTCGCGCTGGGCGGCGACGAGGTGGCCATCGAGGACGGCGTCCTGGTCGTCGACGGGACGGCGGTCTGCGAGCCGGCGATCGACCCCGCCCGGCTCGACGGCGTCTGGTTCGGCCCGGTCGCCGTGCCGGAGGGGCACCTGTTCCTGCTCAGCGACAACCGCGACGGATCGGTGGACTCCCGCGCGTTCGGCCCGGTGCCGGCGTCCACGCTCGTCGGCACGGTGCCCGCCCGGCTGTGGCCCGACCCGGGAGCGCTGCCCTCCCCCTCTACCGGCTGCTGAGAGCCGGCACGGCGCGCCGACCAGCAGGAACACCCTGCGGCCACCCGGTGCTGTACCGGGCGTGGGAAGCCCCGCCGCTCCGTCGTCCCCCGTCTCCTCCCCCAGCGACCTGTCCCGCCTGCTGCAGGTGCGCCAGGTGTACGCCGAGCCCGCCGCGCTCGCCTCACCCCGCGGACGGCAGGTCCTGGCCCGCTTCCCCGGCGCCGAGGTGGTCGAGGTCCCCTCGCACTGGAAGATCCCCGAACTGCACGGCAACGAGGGCAACGTCGAGCGCTGGGTGCGGGTCAAGTCCGAGACGCTGGTGCTCGGTGTCAAGAAGTCCCTGACCGCCCGCCCCAACGGCCGCTCGGCGAACTGGATCGCCCCCTCGACGGCCAACGGCTGCGCGATGGCCTGCGCCTACTGCTACGTCCCGCGGCAGAAGGGCTACGCCAATCCGATCACCGTCTTCACCAACATCGAGCAGGTCACCGGGTACCTGCGCCGGCACGTCGCACGGCAGGGCCCCAAGACCGAGCCCGACCAGTGCGACCCGCAGGCCTGGGTCTACGACCTCGGCGAGAACAGCGACTGCTCGGTCGACGCGCTGGTCAGCGACAACGTCGCCGACCTGGTGGCGACCTTCGCCGAGCTGCCGACGGCGAAGGCCTCCTTCGCCACCAAGTACGTCAACCGGCAGCTGCTCGAGCTCGACCCGCGCGGCCGCACCCGCATCCGCTTCTCGGTGATGCCCGAGGACGACGCCAAGGTGCTCGACATCCGCACCAGCCGGGTCGCCGAGCGGATCGCCGCGGTGGACGACTTCGTCGAGGCCGGCTACGAGGTGCACCTCAACCTCTCCCCCGTCGTGCTGCGCGAGGGCTGGGAGGCCGACTGGGCGCAGCTGCTGCGCCGGCTGGACGACGAGCTCTCCCCCGCGGCCAAGGCGCAGGCCGCCGCCGAGGTCATCCTGCTCACCCACAACCGGGACCTGCACCAGGTCAACCTCGGTTGGCACCCCAGGGCCGAGGAACTGCTCTGGCGGCCGGACCTGCAGCAGCCCAAGCGCAGCCAGAACGGCAGCTGGAACGTGCGCTACCGCAACGACGTCAAGCGCGCCGGCGTGACGCGGGTGCAGGAGCTCGTCGCGGCGCACGCGCCGTGGCTGCGCATCCGGTACGCGTTCTAGAGGCGGCTACCCCGACCCGAGTCGACTTGTCGACGCCCCGTGCCGGGACACTGACACAACGTGTGGGACCCTGGGGGCAACCCCGGGTTGGAGGTGAGGGGGTGGCGCTCCACCACGAGGCCGCGCTGACCGCGCCGTCCCTGCTGACCGCGCTGCCGGACACCGTGGTCGTCGCCGACGCCGCGGGCCGGATCACCTACGTCAACCCGCACGTGCGGGTGCTGCTGGGCCACGAGCCCGCCGCCGTCCTGGGCCGGCCGCTCGAGGTCCTCATGCCCCGACGCTTCCGCCGCGGCCACGGCACCGACTACGCCCGCTTCCTGACCACGGGGCAGGGCGAGCTGGCCGGGCGCACCACCCAGCTGCCGGCGCTGCACGCCGACGGCCACGAGGTCACCGTCGACGTCACGCTGGCGATGGTGCCGCCGCCGGAGGGCGCCGGGCCGGAGGAGGCGGGGGTGGTCGCCGTCCTCCGCGACGCGAGCACCACGATCCTGCTGGAGCGTCAGCTGATGGTCAGCCGCTACCTCGCGGCGACGCTGCGGGTCACCGCCGCGCTGACCGAGGCGTCCGACGCCGACGTGGCCTTCCGCGACCTGCTGCCGACCCTGTGCACCGAGCTGGACTGGGACGCCGCCACCCTGTGGGAGCCCGATGGCGCCAGCCGGTCGCTGCACCACGTCGGCACCTGGACCGCTCCCGGTTCGGAGGCACCGGCGCTGCACGAGGCCTCCCACGCCCGCCGGATCGGCCGGGGGGAGCTGCTGCCCGGGCTGGTCTGGTCCCGTCGCGAGCCCGTCGTCGTGGAGGACCTGTGGTCCCAGCCCGGCCTCACCCGGCTCGACGCGGCGCGCGCCGACGGGCTGCGCACCGGCGTCGCCTTCCCGGTGGTGCGCGGCGACGAGCTGCTCGGCGTGTGCGAGTTGTTCTCCCGCGAGCTGCGGCCCGTGCCGGCCGAGCTGCTCGACGTGCTGGCCCACGCCGGCCGCCAGATCGGCCAGTTCCTCGGCCGGCTGCGCGCCGAGTCGGAGGTCCGGCAGCTGGCCGACACGCTGCAGCGCAGCCTGCTGCCCCCGCACCTGCCCGCCATCCGCGGCGTCGACCTGGCCGCCCGGTACCGCCCGGGCGGCGGCGCCGGCCTCGTCGGCGGGGACACCTACGACGTCACGCCGCTGCCCGACGGCCGCTGGATGGTGCTGATCGCCGACGTCTGCGGCACGGGCGCCGAGGCCGCCGCCGTCACCGCGCTGACCCGGCACACCGCCCGCGCGGCGGCCAGCCCGGCGGCCGAGACCATGGCCGGTCCGGCCGACGTGCTGCGCGCGGTGAACGCGGCGCTGCTGCGCGAGCAGACCGACGGCCCCCTGCGCTTCGTCACCGCGGTCTGCCTGGTGCTCTCCCCCGGTCCACGTGGCGTCTGCGCGACCATCGGCGTGGCCGGTCACCCGCTGCCGGTGCTCGCCACTCCGGACGGCGCGCGGGAGGTCGGGGTGGCCGGCCGCCCGCTGGGCATCACCCCCGACCTCGACGTCCCGGTGGTGGAGGCCGAGCTCCCGCCGGGGACGACGATGGTGCTCTACACCGACGGGGTCACCGAGGCCCGCGACGACACCGGTGCGCAGTTCGGCGAGGACGGGCTGCTGCGGGTGCTCGGCGGGCTCGCCGGGGACGCGGAGGCGACCGTCGAGGCGGTCACCGCCGCGGTCGAGGAGCGGCTGCGCGACTCCCGCTACGAGGCCGACGACCTCGCCGTCCTCGCCCTCGCCGTCCCGCGCTGAGGACGGCCCCCGGGACGGCGAGATCTGCACAGTCGCTGCCATCAGGCCGCCGATGACGACGAGTGTGCAGATCTCGCAGGGCCTGGGGTCTCAGCCTGTCTGGCCGGTGTCGGCGTGCGCGGCGCCCACCGGCTTGGACTCCGGCGAGCCGCGCTGGCGCAGGTAGACCGCGAAGATGGCCATCGACCCGACGGCCAGCATCTCCGACTGCCAGTTCTGGAAGGACCGGTTCCAGAAGTCGGCCTCGCCGAGGTACCCGACCCAGCTGACCGGGTCCTGCCGCTGGCCGAGCTGCTGGGAGTTGTAGGCGGCCCAGCCGGCCACCGAGGAGGCGGCCCACGTCAGCAGGAAGAGCGCGCCCATCAGCAGCCCCAGTGATCGGGAGAACACCGCGGTGCGCCACCCACCGGTGCGCGCCCACGCCGGGGACTCCTCGCCGGCGTGCGGTCCCACCTGCTGCTCGCGCTCCGACTCCGTGCCCTCCTCCCCGGGCTCCTTGGACTCCGACGAGCCGCGTTGCACCAGCCAGACGGTGGCGAAGACGTAGAGGAAGAACTGCAGGTACTCCGACTGCCAGTTCTCCATGACGTCGACGCCGAAGGACGACGAGGTGACGTAGTCGAGGAAGGACACCGTGGGCAGCCCGTCGGTCGCCTGCCGGGCGTTGAAGTCGGCCGTCCCGGCGACCGCCTGACCGAACAGGGTCACGAGGAAGAGCGCGCCGAAGACCAGGCTCAGCGCGTTCGCCCGGAGGAAGCCGTAGCGCGGTTCGCTCATCGGCCCATCAGCCCCAGCGCGGTCACGTAGGCGATCCCGAGCAGGATCACGACGAGGAACCCGATGAAGACCCCGCGCACGCCGTTCACGGCCCCTCCACCTGGCAGTCGTAGGGCATCGCGCCGCGTGGCTCGCAGGCCGCGGCGGTCACCCGCCAGCCGGACGGGGTCTCGGTCAGGAACACGGTGTCGCCGCTGAGGCGGACCTGCGCGTCACCGCCCCACACCTCCACCGCCTCGACGGCGCCGCCGGGCAGCGGGACCTGCCCGATGGCGTCGGCGCACGGGGCGGACTCGTCGGACTCCAGGGTCTGCAGCGTCGCCGGGGCGAGCAGCGCGCACCGGTCGGCGGGCGCGGCGGCCGGGTCCTCGAAGGCACCGGCCACGCGCGCGACGTCGTCCTCCTGGAGACCGGTGCAGCCGCTGAGAGCGGCCGTCGCCAGGACCACCGCGGCGAGCCTGAGCGTCGTCGGGGTACCCACGCGTGCCCTCCCGTCCTCCCCCTCTGCCTCCGGTGGTGCTGACCGGGACGACCGGCTACCCCGGCTCGCTCCCGCGGCAAACGGCCGTCCCCCGGCCGGGGGAACGGAGGGTTGCCCCGGAGGTCGGGGACTCGCCCGCCGTACCGTGGCGGCGTGGCGCGGGTGGCGGTGGTCGGCGCCGGTCTCGGCGCCCTGGCGGCCGCGGCCCGGCTCGCCGCCCTCGGCCACGCGGTGACCGTGCTGGAGCAGGCCCCGCAGGTCGGCGGCAAGCTCGGCTGGTACGTCCGCGACGGGCACCGCTTCGACACCGGGCCGAGCCTGGTGACCCTCCCCCAGCTCTACCGCGACCTGTTCGCGGCCACCGGCGGCCCCCTCGAGGACGCCGTCGACCTGGTGCGCCTGGACCCCGCCGTCGCCTACCGCTTCGCCGACGGGACGCGGCTGTCCGTGCCCGGCGACACCGGGGCGGTCCCCGGCGCGCTGGACGCCGCGCTCGGGGTCGGGGCGGGCGCGCAGTGGTCGGCGCTGATGGCGCGGGCCGACCGGATGTGGCGGGTCACCGAGCAGCCGTTCCTGCGCTCCCCGCTGGCCGGGGCGGCCACGCTGGCCCGGCTGGCGCGCAGCGGCTCCGACGTCGCGACGGTCGCGCCGTGGCGCACGCTGCGCGGCCTGGGGACGGCGTACCTGCGCGACCCGCGGCTGCGCACGCTGCTCGACCGCTACGCCACCTACTCCGGCTCCGACCCGCGGCGCGCGCCGGCCGTGCTGGCGACCGTGCCGTACGTCGAGCAGCGCTTCGGCTCCTGGTACGTGCGCGGCGGGCTGCGCCGGCTGGCCGAGGCGGTGGCGGCGCGGGCGGTCGAGCGGGGGGCCGTCGTCCGCACCGGGACCCGTGTCGAGCGGGTGCTGGTCGAGGGCGGCCGCGCCGCCGGTGTGCGACTGGCCGGCGGCGAGGTGCTGCGCGCCGACGTGGTGGTCTCCGGCGCCGACGCCGCGGCGTTGTACGCCGATCTGCTGCCCGCCGCCCGCCCGACCCGGCGGGTGCGCCGCGACCTGGCCCGCAGCACGCCGTCCCTCTCGGGGTTCGTGCTGCTGCTGGCGCTGCGCGGGCGGACGCCGGGGCTGGCGCACCACACCGTGCTGTTCCCCGACGACTACGACGCCGAGTTCGACGCGGTCTTCGGGGTCGGCCGGCACCGCGGCGCCCCGCAGCCGGTCGCCGACCCGACCGTGTACGTGAGCGCGCCCGACGACCCGGCGACCCGCCCCGACGACGACAGCGAGTCGTGGTTCGTGCTGGTGAACGCGCCTCGACACGTCGCCGGGCACGACCCGGCCGGCGGGGTGGACTGGGACGCCCCGGGGCTCGCCGACCGGTACGCGCAGCAGGTGCTCGAGGTCATGGCCCGCCGCGGGCTCGACGTCCGCGACCGGCTGCGCTGGTGCGTCGTCCGGACACCGGCCGACCTCGAGCGCGACACCCGCAGCGTCGGTGGCTCGATCTACGGGACGTCGAGCAACGGCGCCCGTGCCGCGTTCCTGCGCCCGGCCAACGCCTCGCCCGTGCCGGGGCTGTTCCTCGTCGGGGGCTCGTCGCACCCGGGTGGCGGCCTGCCGCTGGTGGCCCTGTCGGCGGAGATCGTCGCCGGCCTCGTCGGTCCGGCCTGAAGAAGGACCCCCCTGCCCCACCGCTCACGAGCTCGCAGCGGGACCCTGCAGGGGGGCCACTGGGCGGACGGCGGACACGGCGACCAGCGGGATGCCGGGCGCGATGCGCCGGGGCGCGGCCGGCTCGAGCCCGGCCTCGACGAGCTGCCCGACCAGGACGCCGGTGTCCGGCAGCTCCATCGCCCCCTCCTGCGCCCGGAGCAGCAGGTCGAAGTGGCGGCTGGTGAGCTGGGGCGTCGCCACGCTGGTCACGACCAGCAGGACGCCGCCGGGGGTGAGCAGCTCCGCGAGGGAGCGCAGCAGGAGGACCCGCTCCCCGACCGGCACGTAGTAGACGACGTTGGCGAGCAGCACGACGTCGAACGGGTCCTCCGTGCCGCCGGCCAGGTCCCGGACGTCGCCCCGGAGGACCCGCGCCCGCCCGGCCAGCCCCCGGTCGGCCAGCGTCCGCCCGGCCAGGACGGCGGCGTCGGCGTCCGCGTCGACCCCGACGCCCTCCGCGCCGGGTGCGGCCTCCAGCACCGTGGCCAGCTGGAGCCCCGCGCCACAACCGACGTCCAGCACCCGCCGCGGGGCGACCGCCGCCACCGTCTCCCGGAGGACGTCGTCGACGAACGGCTCGAAGGCCGCCGAGACCCGGGCGATCACCCCGCCCTCCTCGACGACGTCCCGCCGCCGCGGTCCACCGGCCAGCAGCGGCCCCAGCTCCCGGTACAGCCCGGTGTGGAACCCGGCGAACGCCTCGTGGGTCGCCCGCACCAGGTCGTCGTCCACCAGAGCACGCCCGCCGGCGGAGAGCGACCACCGCCCGCCGTCCTCGCCCACCAGCCCCACCGACACGAGGACACGCAGGAAGGCCGCCAGCAGGTCCTCCGCGGGCGCGCCCAGCCGCCGGGCCAGGTCGGACGTCGCGGCCGGACCGCCGGCCAGGGCGTCGAGCACGCCCGTGCGCAGCGCCGCCGCACCGACATTCAGCCGGACGGCGGCCTGCCCGTCGCGGGTCGCCCGCAGCCGGGCGCGCACGTTCCCCGCCCGGAGGACCGTGAACAGGGTGCGGGCGGTGGACGGCCGGGCCACGGGTCCTCCTGTCGGTCGGCGGGCGCCCACTCCGGCGGAGCGGACGGCTCCCGCGGTGGCCCCGTCCAGAGACTCACCGTGAGCTCGCGAACGGTGAGGAGGACGGGGTCCTTCGTCAGCTGCGGGCGGCGCCGTAGCCGAGCAGCGCGGCCAGGCCGAGCGCGCTGCGCGGTGCGTAGGCCCCTCGCCACAGCCCACCGTGCACCGCGGCGTACGCCTCGTCCTGCCACGGGTGCTCGTGCGCCGGACCACCGCCGGTGTGCAGGTCGTGCACCAGCAGCGCGGCCATGAGCACGTTGGACGTCGCCGGCTCGAAGACCTCGACGCCGAACCGGTGCGCCCCCGCGTAGGCCGCCGCGAGGGCGCGGTTCTTCACCACCGAGCGGGTGCGCGTGGGCGGCGCGACGTTCATCGACACCGTCGTCCCGGCGGCGCGGGCCACCGTCGCCCGCCACCGCTGCAGCCGCTTGGCCAACGCGTAGTTCGGCCCCTGCTGCGCGACCAGGCTGTCGACCACGCCGGGGTCGCTGCCGGGCAGGTACGCCCGCTGCAGCAGTCGCCCGGCCGACAGGGTCCGCAGCGGCCGGCCGAGCAGCTTCGCCGTCCGCGAGCGCCCGGCGTAGGCGCGCACCGACTGCGCCACCGCGTCCGGCGGGACGGCGAAGACGTCGGTCGGCGTGGCGAGGAAGGCCAGCGCCACGTCGTCGCGGGCCGCGGCCAGCCGGACGGTGAGCGCGTCGACCGCCGTCGAGACCCGGACGTTGGTGGCGCCGTCGGCGTAGACGTAGTCGCCGAGCACCAGGCGTCCCGGCAGGCCCGCCACCCAGTCCGCGACGACGGGCACCTCGGTGATCAGGTCCGCTCCGCCGTCGGGGTACAGCAGGGTCCCGGCGCCGCGGCGGGCGGTGTCGAGCACCCGCTCCCACAGCGCCGGGCGGGGCAGGTCGACCCCGGCCACCCGCGCACCCCAGCGCAGCAGCGCGGTCAGCGGCCCCATCTCGGCGCCGGCGCCGAGCACGACGACGGTGGTGTCCGGCAGCGCCAGCCACTCCGGGTGCGCGGCGACGGTGCGCACGGCCTCGGCGGCCGAGGGCTCCACGATGCCGCTCTCGACCCACGTGTCCAGCCGGCGCAGCAGCGCGTCGCCACGCAACCGCTCGCCGTGGAACGGCAGCGACAGCTCCGTCTCCGGCTCGGCGGTGCCGGTGACCTCCGCCGTGGCGAGCGCGCGGCCGGCGGGCGCGGCGACCAGGTCGCCCAGGCCGGTCTCCGCACCGTCCGGGCCGCCCACCCGCATCCGCCGGTGCAGCGAGGCCAGGCCCGCGTCGGCGATCGTCAGTGCCGCCTCCGGCGAGGCCAGCCCGGCCTCCACCAGCCGGCGGAAGTGCGGCAGGTACCCGGCGCGCCAGTTGGTCTCCCGCTCGGTCGCACCGGCCCCGGCCGGGTCGACCGGGCGCAGCGCGTCGGCGACGACGGCCCGGCCGAGCGCCGCGGTGCTGCGCCGTCCCTCCGGCCCCGCCGGGAAGACGACGCCCTGGTCGGCCATCAGTCGACCACCATCGGCGCGTCCACCGGCGCACCGGCCTCCAGCCAGCGCAGCAGGATGCGGGCGCCGAAGCCGGTGCCGCCCTTGACCACCTCGGCGTCGTCGGCCCCGGCGCGGGCCGGGCCCGCGACGTCCAGGTGCGCCCACGGCAGGTCCCCGGCGAAGGGGCGCAGGAAGAGGGCCGCGGTGGTGCCGCCCGGGTTGCCCGGTGCGTTGTTCGCGTCGGCGACGGTGCTCTCCAGCAGGTCGACGTGCTCCTCGGCCAGCGGCATCCGCCACACCTGCTCGCCGGCGTGCCCGGCGGCGGTGCGCAGCGCGTCGGCCAGCCCGTCGGTGGTCGCGTACAGCCCCGCGGTGCGGGTGCCGAGCGCGACCTTCATCGCCCCGGTCAGCGTGGCCACGTCGACCAGCACCGTGGCGCCGAGCTCCAGCCGCGCCCACGCCAGCCCGTCGGCGAGCACCATCCGGCCCTCGGCGTCGGTGTTGAGCACCTCCGTCGTCCGGCCGCCGACGTGCCGCACGACGTCGGCCGGGCGGTAGGACGAGCCGGAGACGGCGTTCTCCGCGGCCGGGACGACGGCGGTGACGGCGACCGGCAGCCCGAGGCGGGCGGCGGCGTCGACCGCGGCGAGGACGGCGGCGCCCCCGGCCATGTCGGTCTTCATCTCGCGCATGCCGGCGTTGGGCTTGATCGAGATGCCGCCGGTGTCGAAGGTGATGCCCTTGCCCACCAGCACGGGGTGTCCGGGGGCGGCACCCGGCGGCCGGTAGGACGCCACGATCACCCGCGGCGGGGAGGCCGAGCCGCCACCGACGGCCAGCACGCCGCCGAAGCCCCCGGCCCGCAGGTCGTCGGGGTCGAGCACGTGCACGGTGACGTGGTCGAGGCCGGCGAGCCGCTCCCCCGCCTCGGCGGCGAGCCAGGCCGGGTCCTTCGTGTTGCTGGGCGTGTTGACCAGGTCGCGTGCCCAGGCGACCGCGTGCCCGGTGATCTCGCCGGCCCGCGCGGCGGTGGTCACGGCGGGGTCGGTGCCGTCGGCGGCGACGACCGTGACCGTCTGCAGCCGCGGCGGGTGCGGCGTGGAGGTCTCCCGGAAGCGGTAGCCGGCCAGCAGCGCGGCCTCGACGGCGGCGCGGACCTCCTCGGCGCCCGCGGGGGCGGCCGCGTCGTCCAGCGGCAGCACCAGCCGGCGCGCGCCGTGCTCGGCGAGGGTCTGCGCGCGGCGGACGGCGGTGGCCACGTAGCCGCGCAGGTCCGGCAGCGTCGCGTCGCCGATCCCGACGGCGACCACGCTGCGCGGGCGGCGGCCGGGTACCGGCAGGTTGGTGACGTTGCCCGGGCGGCCGGTGTTGCCGGTGTCGGCCAGCGCGCCGGTGAGCAGCGCGGTGTCGACCGGCGCGTGCGGCCCGGTCAGCCAGCCGGGCAGGGCGGCGCCGCTGCCGACCGGCACCGCCAGGACGTCGTCCTCACCCAGCGCCGGGAGGGTGGACAGGACCTCGACCCGCGGCAACGGCGCGGCCCCGGTCGCCGGCGTGCTGCCGGCGGCCGGGGCCGCGTCGTCCTGCGCGGGGCTGCCCGGGGGCAGGCTCGCGGGGGTGTTCAGCTGGTCGCGCCCTTCAGTGCCTCGGAGAGGGCCGCGGCCTCGTCGGGCGACAGCTCGACGACCAGGCGACCGCCGCCTTCGAGCGGTACGCGCATGACCAGGCCGCGCCCCTCCTTGGTGACCTCGAGGGGACCTTCACCCGTGCGCGGCTTCATGGCCGCCATGCGTGCCTCCTTCGCGGCCGCGTCCAGCCCGTGGGCTGCGGCGCGGCGTCGTCGATGCTGTGAGCTCCGCTCCCCATGATCCCGTATCCCCGGCGCAGGTCCAACCCGAGCCCCCGTTCGGGCCGTGTCGACGCCCCGAGCGAGGACCCCTCGCACGCTCGGGGACGCCGAGGAGGGGCCGGGGGCGGGGTCACGGCGGTGTCGACGCCCCGACTCCTCGCCCCGCGCCACTGCTCGCTGCGGTGCTCACCGGGCTGTGGTCAGGGGGTGGCGCGGAAGCAGGAGGCGACGTGGTCGTCCACCATCCCGGTGGCCTGCATGAGCGCGTACGCGGTCGTCGGGCCCACGAAGACGAAGCCGCGGCGCTTGAGCTCGCGGGCCATCGCGGTCGACTCCGGACTGGTCGCCGGGACGTCGGCGAGGGTGGCCGGGCGGGGCCGCGGAGCCGTCGGCGCGAAGGACCACAGCAGCGCCGAGAGCCCCTCCGGGACCCGCTGCGCGGCGCGGGCGTTGGAGACGGCGGCGGAGATCTTGGCGCGGTTGCGGACGATGCCGGCGTCGGCGAGCAGCCGCGCCTCGTCGTCCGGGCCGAACTCCGCCACCGCGTCGATCGAGAAGCCGGCGAAGGCCGCCCGGAACGCCGGGCGCTTGCGCAGGATGGTGATCCAGGACAGCCCCGACTGGAACGCCTCGAGGCAGAGCCGCTCGAAGAGGGCGTCGTCGCCGTGCAGCGGCCTCCCCCACTCCTCGTCGTGGTAGGCGACGTACTCGGGCGCGCTGTCGCCCCATGCACACCTGACCAGCTCTGCACAGCGGATGCGCTCGTCCACGGCCGGGGAGGCTAACCGCGCCCACCGACACTCAGGGGACGGCGGCGTCCACGTCCCCCAGCTCGGCGCGGTCGCGGCGCACCGGACTGCGGCGGGTGGCCAGCACGCAGCCGAGCACCACGACCGGCAGGCCGACCGCGAGGCCGAGGGTGAACGGCTCGTCGAGCAGGAGGACGCCGAGCAGCACCGCCACGGCCGGGTTGAGGAAGGTGATGACCAGCGCGCGCTGCGGGCCGACCTCGCGGATCAGCG
This sequence comes from Geodermatophilus sp. URMC 61, assembly GCF_052931555.1. Taxonomy (NCBI): domain Bacteria; kingdom Bacillati; phylum Actinomycetota; class Actinomycetes; order Geodermatophilales; family Geodermatophilaceae; genus Geodermatophilus; species Geodermatophilus sp. URMC 61. The sequence continues at coordinate 5,315,832 of NZ_JBRFHZ010000002.1, read as the reverse complement.
CGAAGAACAGCGCCAGCGCCGCGGCGGTGCACACGACCCCGAGGACCAGCACGGCCAGCAGTGCGTCGGCGGGTGCCCGGGCGGCCGCGCCCAGCCGGGGGGCGGCGAACGGCGCGTAGACCAGCGCGGTGACGGTGAGCGCCACCGCGCTGGCGGCCACGCCCGGCACGTCGGGCAGCGCCCGGCTGACGATCAGCGGCGCGGTGGCGTACCCGACGACGACCAGCGCGACCGCGAGCAGCGGCAGTGCCGCGAGGCCCTCGACGTCCAGGCCCAGCAGCACGGCGATGCCGGCCACGCCCAGGCCCATGCCGAGCAGCCGGACGCGGGTGAGCCGCTCCTCCTCGCCGGTCAGCCGGCCGGCCAGCGCGGCCACGAACGGCACCCCGGCGACGAGCAGGCCGGTGAGCGAGCTCGACAGCGTCTGCTCGGCGTAGGCCAGCAGCAGCCAGGGGCCGGTCATCTCCAGCACGGTGAAGGCCAGCAGCGGCCGCCAGCGCCGCAGCGCCGGGCCCAGCTGGCCGCGGGCGACCGTCCAGGGCAGCAGCAGCGCCGCGCCGAGCACGCACCGGCCGAAGACGACGACCACCGGCGGCAGCTCCTCGACGGCCACCTTGATGAGCAGGTACGGCACGCCCCAGATCAGCGACATCGCCAGGAACAGCACCCAACCCCGACGGCTCACCGCTGCCCCCGCGCCCCGCCGCACTCCCGCACCCCGTCATCCTGCCCGGGCGTTTCCCGGTCCTCGCACCGGGCACCGCCCGACGGTGCACGCACCTCCCCCGTCCGGACGGCGGCTGGCGGCCTCGGGGCTGCTGTTCGGCGCCGGCCTCATGGGCTCGGTCGACGAGATCGTCTTCCACCAGCTGCTGGCCTGGCACTCCTTCTACGACCGCGCCGGGGGCACGGTGGGCCTGGTCTCCGACGGGTTGCTGCACGCGGTCACGCTCTCGGCCGTCGTCGCCGGGCTGGCGCTGCTCGCCGACCTCCGCCGCCGCGGTGCCCTCGACGTCCGCCGGTGGTGGGGGCTGGTGCTGCTGGGCGCGGGCGCCTTCCAGCTGTGGGACGGCGTGGTCGACCACGAGCTGCTGCGGGTGCACCAGGTCCGCTACGGCGTCGACCTCACCGGCTACGACCTGGCCTGGAACGCCTCGGCCGTCGTCCTCCTCGCGGCCGGCGCGGCGCTGCTGCTGCGCGCCCGCCGCCGCCCGGCCCGGTGACCGGGCTCGCCGTCCTGGCGCTGCCGGCCGCCGGTGCGCTGTACGTGGCGGCCGGCTGGCGCACGCCCTGGCCGCTGCGGCGGACGGCGTCCTGGCTGGCCGGCCTGGCCGCGGCCGGGATCGGCGTCGTCCTCTCGGCCGCCCACGGTGACCTGCGCACGCACATGGCCGGGCACCTGCTGCTGGGCATGGTCGCGCCGCCGCTGCTGGTGCTGGCCGCCCCGGTCACCCTGGCGCTGCGGGCGCTCCCGGTCGGAGCGGCCCGGCGACTGGCCCGCCTGCTGCGGACGCCGCCGCTGCGCTGGGCGACCGACCCGCTGGTCGCCGTCCCGGCCAACGCCGCCGGGCTGTGGCTGCTCTACGGCAGCGGGCTGCACGCCGCCGTCGTCCACCGCCCGGCCCTGGGGGCGCTCGTGGCGCTGCACGTGTTGGTCAGCGGGTACCTCGCCACCGCCGCGGTGCTGGCCGTCGACCCCGCGCCGCACCGTCGCGGGGTCGGCGTGCGTGCCGCCGCGCTGGCGGCCGGCGCGGCCGCCCACGACGTCCTGGCGAAGTGGCTGTACGCCGCTCCCCTGCCGGGGGTGGCGCACGCCGCGGAGGGCGCGCGGTTGATGTGGGACGGCGGCACCGTAGGCACGCTGGTGGTCGCCGCCGTGCTGTGGCGGCGCTGGTACACCAGCCGCGCCGCCGTCCGGGCCGGGGGAGCGCCCACGGCGCCCGCTGTCCGGGCAGCATGAGCGGGTGGACGCCGCCGACCGCCTCGCCGCCCTCGTCGACACCCTCGCCGGCGAACCGGACGTGACGCTCCCCGACGCCACCGGCCCGCGCCGGTTCGGGTCGCGGGCGCTGAAGGTCGACGGCGCGGCGTTCGCGATGGTGGTGCGTGGCGCGCTGGTGCTCAAGCTGCCCGAGGACCGCGTGGCCGCGCTGCTCGCCGACGGGCGCGGCGGGCCGTTCGGCGGCCGGGGCCGGCCCTACCGCGAGTGGGTCGCGCTGCCCGAGGGCGAGCCGGCCACCGACCTGCCGCTGGCGCGCGAGGCCCTGGCCTTCGCCCGGTCCCGGCGCGACGCCGTCAGCTGACCGGCCAGGCCACCTCGAGGTGCGGCTCGTCGGGGCCGACGTCCCGGCCGGTGAGGTAGACCTCGGCCGGGCTGCCGGTGCGCTCCACCCCGGCGGCGTCGCACCAGCGGGCGACGGCGTCGTAGGCGTCGAGGAGGCGCGGGAACTCCGCCTCCGCGCGGGTCAGCACGGTCACCGCTTCGCGGCCGGCGGTCTGCCGCCGCACCCGCAGCTCTCCCCTCGGCCGCACCGTGCCGGTGAACGGCAGGGCGACCTCCACCGGGCCGTCGCTGTCGGCGGTGACCATGCCGTGGTAGACGACCCGCAGCGCACCGGCGCGGGTCGCACCCGCCGCCGCGAGGTGCTCCTCGAGGGCGCGGGCGGCGTCGGAGATGAAGGGGCCGAGCTCCTCGACGGTCAGCCGGCGCTGGGTCGTCAGCAGCGTGGCCTCCTCGGTGGTGCGCAGGGCGACGTCGTGCACGGGGGCCTCCAGGGGGTCGTCGTCGCCGGCGAGTCGCCGGTGCAGGGAGCGGACGAGCGCCCGGCGGCGCGCGACGTCGTCCTCGACGTCGCGCCACCAGTGGTCGACCGTGGCAAGCCGGTCCGCCGGCTCCAGGTCGACCACCTCGCGCACCCGCGCGAGCGGCATGCCGGCCTGGCGCAGCAGCCCGACGAGCCGGGCGCGGGCCACCTGGGCCGGGGCGTACCAGCGGTAGCCGGTGCACCCGTCGACCCGCGCGGGCGCGAGCAGCCCGCGGTCGCCGTAGAGCCGCAGCGCCTTGGGCGACAGGCGGGTGCGGCGCAGGAACTCCCCGACCCGCAGCAGGTGATGGTCCACACCGGTCACCCTGGGACCGGCCCCAGGGGCAGGGTCAAGCGCGGCCGGTGTAGCGCCGGGCGAAGTCGGCGAATCGCTTCAGCGAGAGGCGGACGCCCACCACCGCGGCCGGCTTGACCAGCGGCCAGCCCAGCTGCCCGAGCAGCCCGAAGGGCAGCCACAGCTGCTCGGTCCACGTCACGAGGGACCCCGCCCCCTGGGCCGTGACCTCGAATATGCCCGGCCCGCGCACGATCCGGCCGGTGTGCTGGACGACGGCGCGCCGCGGGGGGTCCCACTCGGTGATGACCATCGTGTCCAGCACGCCCAGGCGCCGTCCCCGCACGGGCAGGCCGGTGCGCGCCGCCAACCGGCCGCCGACCGCGTGCGGGTCCCCGCCGGTGACCTCGACGTCGGTCAGCAGCATCCACTCGCCCTGGCGGGTCCAGTCGGTGAGCGCGGCCCACACCTGCTGCGGCGGGGCGTCGACGACCACCCGCTCCACCAGCTCACGCATCGGTCCGCGCTCCGTTCCCGCCCGCCGGGGCGTCGTCCGCACCGGACGCCTTGCGCCCGGCCTCGTCCAGCCGGGCGCGCAGCGCCGCGACCTCCGCGTCGCGCTCCTCGAGCGCCTCGGCCAGCTGCTCGAGCAGCCAGTCGACCTCGGTCATCCGGTAGCCCCGCACGGTCACCGACATGCGCACCCCGCGGACGTCGTCCGCGGTGACCGGCCGGTCCTCGGGCAGCTCCAGCGGCGAGCGGTCCGGATCGGCCGGCGGTCGGGTCTCCCCCCGGCCGAGCAGCGCCGAGCCACCGAGGAACAGCAACCCGCCGACCACCGCGACGGTGAGGACGAGGACGACCGTCTCGAGCACCCGGGCCTCAGGCGTCGCTCGGGGCGTCGTCGACCGGGAAGGCCCGCATCCCGCCGAGGCTGTCGCCGGCCTCCCGCGCCTTCTCGGCCTCCTGGACGATCCGCACGACCTCGTCGACGTCGTCGGTCACCGTGAACAGGTCCAGGTCGATGTCCTTGATGGTGGCCGCGGGGACCATCGTCTTCCGCAGCCAGTCGACCAGCCCGGACCAGTACTCCGACCCGAACAGCACCACCGGGAAGCGGGTCACCTTGCGGGTCTGCACCAGGGTGAGCGCCTCGAACAGCTCGTCGAGGGTGCCGAAGCCGCCCGGCAGGATGACGAAGGCCTGCGCGTACTTCACGAACATCGTCTTGCGGACGAAGAAGTAGCGGAACGCGATGCCGACGTCGACCCACTCGTTGAGCTCCTGCTCGAACGGCAGCTCGATGCCCAGCCCGACCGAGAGCCCGCCGGCCTCGGAGGCGCCACGGTTGGCCGCCTCCATCGCGCCCGGGCCGCCGCCGGTGATGACCGCGTACCCGGCCCGCGCCAGCGCCGCGCCGATGGCCACGCCGGAGGCGTAGTACGGCGAGTCCTGGGGCGTGCGGGCGCTGCCGAAGACGCTCACCGCGCGCGGCAGCTCGGCCAGCAACCCGAAGCCCTCGACGAACTCGCTCTGGATGCGCAGGACACGCCAGGGATCCGTGTGCACCCAGTCGGTCGGGCCGCGCCGGTCGAGCAGCCGCTGGTCGGTCGTCGTCCCCTGGTCGCGGGGGTCGGGCTCGCCGCCGCGCAGCATCACCGGGCCGCGGTGGCGGGTGGGCCGTGGCTTGCGGGCGTTGGCGGGCTCCGGGGTGGTCGTCATGGGCGCTCCTGGTCCGTGGGCGTCGACAGGTAGGCGACGAGCGCGTCCTCGGCCGGCTGCAGCCGGTCGACGAGCACGTGCTCCTCGCGGGTGTGGGCCAGCGTCGGGTCTCCGGGGCCGTAGTTGACGGCCGGGATCCCGAACGCGGCGAACCGGGCGACGTCGGTCCAGCCGAGCTTGGCCCGAGCCGGGCGGCCGACGGCGGCGACGAAGGCCGCGGCCGCGGGCTCGGACAGCCCCGGCAGGGCCCCACCGGCGTTGTCGACGACGGTCAGCGTCACCCCTGCGGCGAGCGCGTCGGCGAAGACCTCGCGGACGTGGGCCTCGGCGGCGTCCTCGTCCCGGTCGGGCGCGTAGCGGAGGTTGACCGTCACCGTGCAGGCGTCCGGGACGACGTTGCCGGCCACCCCGCCCTCGATGCGGACGGCGTTGAGCCCCTCGCGGTAGACGCAGCCGTCGATGTCGACCTCCCGCGCCTCGTACGCCGCGAGGGTGGCGAGGATGCCGGCCGCGCCGTGGATGGCGTTGACGCCGAGCCAGCTGCGGGCGCTGTGCGCGCGCCGGCCGGGGACCTCCAGCACCGCCCGCAGGGTGCCCTGGCAGCCGCCCTCGATCTCCCCGTCGGTCGGTTCGAGCAGGATCGCCAGGTCGCCGTAGAGCCAGCCCCGGCGCTCCCGCGCCACCCGGCCGAGGCCGTTCTTCACGGCCTCGACCTCCTCGTTGTCGTAGAAGACGAACGTCAGGTCGTGCGCGGGCTCGGCACCGGGGACGCCGAAGCGCCCGGCCAGCCGCAGCATCACCGCGTCGCCGGCCTTCATGTCGCTGGTGCCGCAGCCGTAGAGCCGGCCGGTGGCCTCGTCGAGGCGGCTGGGGACGTTGTCGGCGATCGGCACGGTGTCCAGGTGCCCGGCGAGGACCACCCGGGTGGGTCGGCCGAGGTCGGTCCGCCCGAGGACGGCGTCGCCGACCCGCTCGACCTCCAGACCGCCGAGCGCCCGCAGGGCCGCCTCGACGGCGTCCGCGAGGGGACCCTCGCCACCCGACACCGATGGGGCGTCGACCAGCGCGCGGGTGAGCGTCAGGACGTCGGCGACGGGGTCCAGCGGGGGCAGGGCGGTCACGACTCCCGAGCCTACGGAAGGCGTCGGGGCCGGGCCGCCGCAGCGCGCGGACACCACCGCCCCGTCGCCCGCCGTTCACCGACGCGGGGACGGACCCGGCAGGCACGTCCCCGGAGCGTCTCCCCCTGCCCCGCATGGTGGGCAGCGGTGGAGGCGGCTCGACCCCTGCCCCGCATGGTGGGCAACGGCCGAGCGACCGCGCGGGGACGCGGCGCCGGGCTCCCTGACCGAGTCGTCGGCGCGCGACCGGCGCTCGGTAGCGTCGTCCCCGTGACCGACTCCGCCCCGCTCTCCGCCGTCGCCGCCGGTCTGGCCACCGTCACCCCCGCCGGGACGGTGCTCGACACGTGGTACCCCGAGCCGCGGCTCGGGGTACCCGAGGGCGCCGAGACCGGCACCACCCGGCTGGGCGCGCTCGAGATCTCCGGCGAGCTCGGCCCCGACTACGGCGGCCTGGTCCGCCGCGACGAGTCCCGGGGCGTGGAGGTGATCGCCGTCCGGACGGTCATCGCGGACCTGTCGGCACCGCCCGCCGACACCCACGACGTCTGGCTGCGACTGCACCTGCTCTCGCACCGCCTGGTGCGGCCCCGCACCCTCAACATGGACGGCGTCTTCGGCCTGCTGACCAACGTCGCCTGGACCAGCGCCGGCCCGGTCGAGGCCGCCTCCTTCAACCCGCACCGGCTGCGCGCCGCGCACGGGCAGGTCACCGTCTACGGCGTCGACAAGTTCCCGCGGATGGTCGACTACGTCATCCCCTCCGGCGTCCGCGTCGCCGACGGCGACCGCGTCCGGCTGGGCGCCCACCTCGCCGAGGGGACGACGGTCATGCACGAGGGCTTCGTCAACTACAACGCCGGGACCCTCGGGCCGTCGATGGTCGAGGGCCGGATCAGCGCGGGCGTCGTCGTCGGCGCCGACAGCGACATCGGTGGCGGCGCCTCGATCATGGGCACGCTCTCCGGCGGCGGGAAGGAGGTCGTCTCGATCGGCTCGGGCTGCCTGCTGGGCGCCAACGCGGGCATCGGCATCTCCCTCGGCGACAACTGCGTCGTGGAGGCCGGCTGCTACGTGACCGCCGGGTCGCGGGTGACCCTGCCCGACGGCTCGGTCGTGAAGGCCGCCGAGCTCTCCGGCCGGGACGGGCTGCTGTTCCGCCGCAACTCGGTCTCCGGTGCCCTGGAGGCGCTGCCCCGCACCGGCAGCTGGGGTGAGCTCAACGCCCAGCTGCACGCCAACGCCTGACGGAGGACCCCTGCCCCCGCCACCGCGGCAGGACCCTGCAGGGGCCGTTCCAGCCCCCAGGCTCGGCGCGGGCCCCTGACGGGTGGCCGTTCAGGTGAGGTCGGCGGGCTGCTCGACCGGGACGTCGAGGTGCTCGAGCAGGGCGACGACGAACTCCTGCGGCCGCTCGACGTGCGGGGAGTGCCCGGCACCCGGCAGCACGACCTCCCGGTAGGTCCCCCCGCCGGCGGCGTAGCGGTCCAGGACGGCGCGGGTCTGCGCGACCATCGGCTGCGGCGGGCAGACCCCGGCGCCCGGCCAGCCCGGCACCGCACCCAGCGCCCCCAGTTGCGCCAGGTCGAACAGCGACGCGTCGGAGACGATGGCGTCGGCGTCCCCGCGGATCCACAGGACCGGCGGCTTGGCCGGCAGGTCGGTGATCCCGGAGAGGTCGAACACCGTCGGCGCCATCGTGTTGAGCACCCCTCGCTCCCCCGGCGCCACACCCGGCCAGGTGGCGGAGGTGGCGGCGTTGCCCGGGTAGTGGTCCTCGCCGGTGCGGGTGGAGAGCATCGCGGCGACGAACACGTCCTCGAGCTGCGGGTCGATGGGCAGCGATCCCGGCGCCACGTAGAAGGCGCGCAGGATCGACCGCGGGCTGCTCGGGCGGTCGGCCGTGGTGTCGCCCGCGGCGAGCGCGGCCACGAACTCCGGGTTGGCCGCGCCCGCCCCGGAGCCCGCGCCGTCCTCCGACAGCCGTCGTCCCTCCGGCCCGGCGGTCCCCCCGAAGCCGTACGGGGAGATCGGCGCGACCAGCGCCACCGACGCGACCCGCTCGGGCCGGTCGAGCAGGTACTGCAGCACCACGCCGGCACCCATGCTCCAGCCGACCACGTGCACCCGGTCGAGGCCGAGGGCGTCGACGAGCGCGGCGAGGTCGTCCGCCCAGTCCCGCACCCCGCGCCGTGCGTCGATCGGCAGCGGGTCGGTGTCGCCGTAGCCCCGCAGGTCGACCGCGAGCGGCCGCACGTGGCCGGTCTCGGCCAGCGCGAGCACCGGCTGCTGCCAGAACAGCGCCGAGCTGACGTTGCCGTGCACGAAGAGCACGACCTCCCCGGGCCCGGCCGGGTCGATGCCCTCGGGGTGCAGGACGTTCTGGGTCAGCCGGGCGGTGGGCACCCGCGTCGCGGTGGTGCCGGGCAGCAGGGTGTCGCTCATGCGGTCTCCTCGCAGGTGGCTGGCGGCACACCGTAGCGACGGACACCTCCCCGTGGCGGCACCGCCATGCCAGGAACCGCACCTACAGTTCCGGTCGATGACGAGTGCACGGACCGCGACGGCACGGCGGACGACGGCCGCCCGCCGGCCGCCGGCGCGCCGCCCGACCACCCGGCGCCGCTCATCCGGACAGCGCACGCCGCCCCGCCGGGGACGCGCGCAGACCGCGGCGTCCTGGGGGTGGCTCGCGGTGGTGCTCGCCGTGGTCGCGCTCGTGGCGGTCTCGCTGGACACCGACGGGGAGGACGTGCCGGTGGCGACCGCGCAGTGCACGCTGCCCGCGACCGGCATCCGGCTCACCGGTGAGCAGATCGGCAACGCCCAGACCATCGCCCAGGTCGGCTACGAACGCGGCCTGCCGGAACGGGCCGTGGTCATCGCCCTGGCCACCGCGATGCAGGAGTCGCGGCTGCGCAACCTCGACTACGGCGACCGGGACTCCCTCGGCCTGTTCCAGCAGCGCCCCTCGCAGGGATGGGGGACGCCGGCCCAGGTGCAGGACCCCGTCTACGCCGCCGGCAAGTTCTACGACCACCTCGTGCAGGTCCCCGACTGGCAGACCGGGGAGCTCACCCTCGTGGCTGACGCCGTCCAACGCAGCGCATTCCCGTTCGCCTACGGAAAGTGGTCGGCCCTCGCCGTGGAACTCACCAGCTCGCTGGGTCCCGCCGCGACCGCCGAGTTCCCCTGCCTCTGAGCAGGCGCGGGCGCCCGGGGCGGCCGTGGCCGACACGGTCCGCCCGCAGCTCACCGCCTCAGTGCCACGAGACCCTGCCCCGGGGGATCACCGGCGCCGACAATGCCGGGATGACCACGGTCGGCGGCCTCCCGGCGCACCCGCTGCTCGTCCACGCGGCCGTCGTCCTCCTCCCGCTGGCCGCGCTGGGTGCCGGCCTGGTCGCGGTCCGGCCGTCCTGGAGCCGGCCGTACGGTCCGCTGGTCGCGGCCGGCGCCCTGGCGGGGGCGGTGGCCGCCACGCTGGCGAAGTTCGCCGGTGACCGGCTCGCGGCCGCGATCGAGATCACCCCGGGGTTCCAGCCCGTCATCGACGAGCACGGCCGGCTGGGCCTCTACGTCGTCCTGGCGGCCTGGCCGTTCGCGCTGCTCGCCGTCCTCGCCGCCGTGCTCGGCCGCCGCCCCCGCGGCGCGGCGGCACGCGTCGCGGGGGTGCTGGCCACCGTCGCGGGGGTCGCGGCGGTCGTGACCACGGTGCTGGCCGGGCACTCGGGCTCCGCCGCGGTGTGGGGTGCCGTCCTGCGGTAGGCCGCCGTAGGGTCCCCGCATGCTCGCCCGCGCCTGGGGGATCGGGCGGTCCCTGCTCGTCTACCACGGTGTACCGGGCAAGCACCGGCGCATGGTGCGGTTCTACGGCCAGTTCCTCGGGCCGGGGGACGTCGGCTTCGACGTCGGGGCCCACGTCGGGAACCGGGTCCGCGCCTGGCGGCAGCTGGGCGCGCGGGTGGTCGCGGTCGAGCCGCAGCCGGACTTCGTGCGCCTCCTGCGGCTCTTGTTCGGCCGCGACGACGGCGTCATCGTCGTCCCCGGAGCGGCCGGGGCGCGGCCCGGCCGGGCCCGGCTGGCCGTCTCGTCGGCGTTCCCGACCGTGTCGTCGCTGTCGCCGGGGTGGATCACGTCGGTGTCGGCCGACCGCAGCTTCGCCCGCGTCCGGTGGGACCGCGCGGTCGAGGTGGAGGTCTCGACCCTCGACGAGCTCATCGCCGTCCACGGCGTGCCGGCCTTCTGCAAGATCGACGTCGAGGGCTTCGAGGTCGAGGTGCTGGCCGGTCTGAGCCACCCGCTGCGGGCGCTGTCCTTCGAGTACCTGCCGCCGGCGCACGACGCCGCCCTCGCCGCGCTCGACCTGGTGGAGCGGCTCGGCGCCGCGGTGGGCGGGTACGCGTACAACTACTCCCCCATCGAGACGATGCGCCTCGCCAGCGACCGCTGGCTGACGGCGCCGGAGCTCGTGCCGTTGCTCGAGCGGTTCCGGCCGACGGGCCGGTCCGGCGACGTCTACGCCCGGCTCGCGCGGCCGGACCGCGCGCCCGCGTCGGGGGCCTGAGCGACGTCCCACGCGGTGACGACGTCCTCCGCGGTCAGGTGCACGGAGCGGTTGCGCAACTCGATGCCGTCGGCCACCCGCGCGATCCCGAGGTCGCCCACCGCCTCGGTGCCGGCCCCGATGATCCGGGGAGCGGTGCCGATGACCAGCCGGTCGACCAGCCCGGCACCCAGCAGCGAGGTGATCACGCGGGCGCCGCCCTCGACCAGCAGGGTCCGCACGCCGCGCTCCCGGAGAACTCGCAGCCCGGCGCGGAGGTCCACGCCGCCCGGGCCGCGCGGCAGCACGCAGATCCCCGCGCCCGCCACGCGCACGCGCCGGCGGTCGGCCTCCGTGGCCCGGTCGGTGGTGAGCACGAGCGTCGCCGGGCCACCGTCGAGCAGCAGGGCGTCCGACGGGGTCCGCAGGGTCGAGTCGAGGACGACGCGCAGCGGCGAGGCACCCGGGACGAGGCGGACCGTCAGCCGCGGATCGTCCTGGAGCACGGTGCCGATCCCGACCATCACCGCGTCGCAGGCCGCCCGCAGCGCGTGGGAGAGGGCGCGCTCCTCCGTCCCGCTGATCCACTTCGAGTCGCCGCCCCCGGTCGCGATCCGCCCGTCGAGGGTCTGCGCGTACTTCAGGACGACGCGGGGCCGCCCGGTCGGCGGGTCGGCGTCGCCGATCAGGCCGAGGACGTCGGGCGGCGCCTCCGGCGCCGGCTCCAGCTCCTCCCCCGCGAGCCGCAGGTGGCCGAGCCGCCGCTCCTTCGTCCGCAGGTAGCCGACGTTGCGGCTGTGCGCGGCCGTCCTCAGCGGCTCGGTCCCCACCACCGCGATCCCCGCGGCCCGGAGCCCGGCCACCTTGTCCGGGTTGTTCGTGAGCAGCCGCACCGCGTCGACGCCCAGCTGGCGCAGCACCGCGGCGGAGTCGTCGTAGCTGCGGCCGTCGACCGGGAGTCCGAGGCGGAGGTTCGCGTCGACGGTGTCGGCACCGGCGTCCTGCTCGACGTACGCGCGCAGCTTGTCCACCAGCCCCACGCCGCGCCCCTCGTGCCCCGTGGCGTAGAGCAGCAGGCCCCGCCCCTCGGCCGCGATCCGGCGCAGCGCGAGCCGGAGCTGGATCCCGCAGTCACAGCGCAGGGACCCGAGGACGTCACCGGTCAGGCACTCCGAGTGCAGGCGGGTCAACGGGGGGTCGCCGCCGCGGAGACCGCCCTGGGACAGCGCCAGGTAGACCGACCCGGTCGGCACCTGCAACGCCGTCGCCCGGAACTCCCCGAACTGGGTCGGCAGCGCCACGTGGACCAGTTCGCGCACCTCGTCCACCCTGGCCTCCTCTGCGCGCCCTGAGAGCTGGCTGCCGAGTAGACCCGGGGGCGCCGCCGCGGGGCCAGGGGCGCTGGTCCCGATCCGGCAGCTGGCTGCGCCGGCCGGGTCGCCACAGCAGCAGCACGGCACCGCCGGGGAGGCAGGCGACGAGGCTGAGCACCCCGTAGACCAGGGCGGCGGTGAGGCCCTGGGCCGCACCGAGCCCGCCCGCCGCGAACGCGCCCGCGGCGACGGCCTCCCGGGGGCCCCAGCCGCCGAGGCTGACCGGGAGGGCCATGGCCAGCAGGGCCAGCACCAGCAGCGGGAGCAGCTCGCCGAGCGCGGCCCGGCTGCCGGCGGCCCGCGCGGCGACGACGAAGAGCGTGAGGTACCCGGCCAGCGCGGCGACCGACAGCAGGACCACCCCCGGCCAGGTGCCGGTGGTGAGCAGGCCAGCACGGGCGTCGGCGCCGGCCGTCCGCAGCGTGGCGCGCAGCCGGGAGGGGTGGGGTGCCCGCACGGCCCAGGTGCCCAAGACGGCGACGACGGCGACCACCCCGATGGTGGCCGCAGCGCCGGGGACCACGGAGCCGACCGCGTCCGCGAGCAGCTCGGGCCGGGTGAGCAGCGCCGCGACCCCGACGACCACCGAGATCACCAGCCCGGCACACCGTTCGAGGGCGACCGCGCGGACGGCCCGCCCGAGGTCGCCGGCCCGGCGGCCGTGGAGGACGGCGCGGTCCACGTCACCGAGCACGCCGGCGGGCAGCACCGAGTTGAGGAACACCGCCCGGTAGCAGTGCGCGACCGCCTCCCCCAGCCCCAGGGGCAGGCCGAGACCGCGGGCCACGAGGCGCCACCGCCAGGCGCTGAGCACGGTGGTGGCCAGGCCGATGCCGAGCGCGGCGAGCACCGTCCCGGTGTCGATCGACCGCAGCCCGTCGAGGACGGTCCCATCGCCCAGCCGCACGAGCAGCGCGACCAGGATGCCGAGGCCGGCGAGGGCCCGCAGCCAGGGCCACAAGCCCGGCATCACGCCGCCTCCGCCGGGAGGGCGAGCACGTCGACGTGGCCGACTCCCACCCGCAGTCGGCCGGCGGCGCAGGCGGCGAGCCGGTCCCGCAGGTAGGCGGCTGCGTCCTCCTCGAGGTCCGGCTGCTGGGCGCAGGCCGCGCCGACCCACCCCCGCAGCCACTCCTCCGCCAGCCCGGCCCGGTCGGCGCCGAGCCGCCACGGGCTGGACCGGACCTGCACCGCCGCGCCCCGCCGGGCGAAGGCGTCGGCGGTGGCGACACCGGCGTCCGGTCCCAGCAGTCGCCGCCCGCCGGTGCGGCGCCGTTGGTGGGCGTCGAAGGCGGCCGCGAAGGCGGCGTCGAGCGGGTCGGGCGGGTCCAGCTCGACGTCGCCGGTGACGGTCAGCGTCAGCAGCGCGGCGGCTCCGGCCCCGGCGCAGGCGGCGGCGAGCCCGTCCACCTCCTCGGCGGTCAGCAGGTCGAGCAGGGCGGACGCGGTCACCAGCGTCGTCCCGGCGAGGTCCGCTGCGCGCAGGTCGGTGAGGTCCCCGCGCTGCGTCCGTGCGGTGACCGGGGTGCCGTCGGCGGCCACGGTCGGCGGGCTCCCCGCGGCGCGGGCGAGCAGCCGCGGGTCGCGGTCGTGCAGCACCCACGTCTGCGGTCCGGGCAGCCGCCCGGCCAGCCAGCGTCCCATCGAGCCGGTGCCGCACCCGAGGTCCCGGACCACCACCGGCCGGGCGCGGGTCCCGAGGTGGACGCGGAGGGCGTCGACCAGCTCGGCGGCGCGGGCCGCGGCGTCGGCGTCCTCCCGCAGCGCCAGCCAGTCCGGGGTGCACACGGGCGAGCCGGGGCTGCTCAGCCGGGCGCTCCACGGACCAGGTCGAGCACGCTGCTCAGGCATCGGATCGCTCCCTCCCACCCCTCCAGCCCGGGCCGCCGGGCGCGCGCGGCGAGGCGCAGTCCGGCGCGCAGGTCCGGCTCGCTCCACCAGCGGCGCACGGCCGACGCCAGGGCCTCGGCGTCGTCCGGTGCGACGAGGAGTCCCGGGACCCGGCCGGCCGGGTCGCGGCCGACGGTCTCCGGGACCCCGCCGACGGCGGTCGCGAGCACCGGGACACCGCGCGCGAGCGCCTCGGTCAGGACCATCCCGTAGGACTCCCGGCGGGACGGCAGCACCACCAGGTCGGCGGCGGCGTAGTCCGCGGCCAGCCGGGCTCCGGTGCGCGGGCCGGGCAGCCGCAGCCGGTCGCCGAGCCCGTGCCGCTCGACGGCCTGCGCGACGGCGGCCGCGTACGCGGGGTCGCGGCGCAGCGACCCGACCAGGTCGCAGGTCCACGGCAGGTCGTGGACGGCGGCCAGGGCCTCGACCAGGAGGTCCTGGCCCTTGGTGGGGGTGACCGCCCCGACGCAGAGCAGGTGGGAGGCGCCGTCGGTGCCGCGGGCCGGCGGCGCCGGGTCGACCCCGGGCGGGGCGACGTGCACCCGGCCGGCGGGCAGCCCGTGGACGGCGACCAGCCGGCGCGCCGCCCACGGGCTGGTGGTCACGACCGCGGCCGCGGCGCGCAGCGTCTCGCCCTCGAGGGCGGCCAGTCCCGGTGCCGCTCCCAGCTCGTCGCCGAGCGGCAGGTGCACCAGGACGACGAGCGCCAGCCGGCCCGCCTGCGGGACGACGACCTCCGGGACGCCGCAGGCCACCAGCCCGTCGACCAGCACGACCCCGCCGTCGGGCACGTCGGCGAGGGCGTGCGCCAGCGCCCGGCACGCGGCGGAGCCGGGTCGGGGCCACGCCCCGGGGACGGCGACCTCGGTGACCGGCCACCCGGACGCCGGCAGGCCTGCGCAGACGCGGCGGTCGTAGACGTTCCCGCCGCTCGGGACGGTGTCGTCGTCGACGTCCCCCGGCACCACGACGTGCACCCTCCGCGGGCGGGGTGCAGCCCGGGCGCTCACGGGCGCTCCTGTGCCGGCCGGTGAGCTCGCGAGCTCGCTCACAGCGGGCGCTCGTAGCTCGCCCACGCGACGTGCGACTCGTGCAGCACGACGGTGATCCCGGCCAGGTCGCGGGCCCCGTCCCCGAGGGCGCCGGCGTGCACCCGGTCGGCGAGCCGGTCGGCGACGACCCTGGCGAGGAACTCCGTGGTTGTGTTGACGCCGGCGAAGGCGAGGTCGTCGTCGAGGTTGCGGTGGTTCAGGTCGGCCAGCACGGCTCCCAGCTCCCGGGCCGCGAGCCCGATGTCCACGACGATGCCGTCGGCGTCCAGATCAGCACGGCGGAAGGTCGCGTCCACCACGTACGTGGCCCCGTGCAGCTGCTGCGCCGGGCCGAACACCTCCCCCCGGAGGCTGTGCGCGACCATCACGTGGTCACGGACGGTGACTGCGAACAACGTACTGCTCCTCTCCGGCGGGCTCAGCCCTCCCCGTAGGCGACCCGCACGCACAGCGCCCGGTGTCCGTCGTCGGCCAGGTCCCGCAGCACCGCGGGCAGGTCCCGGAAGGCGATCTCCTCGGTGACCAGCGCGTCGAACGCCGGGTCGGCCAGCAGGCGCAGGGCCAGGGCGAGCCGGTCGCCGGTGCTGCGGCGCGCGCGCCGGGCCGGGGCCACCGTGCCCACCTGGGTGCTGCGCACGGCCAGGCGCCGGGAGTGGAACGGCCCGCCGAGCGGCACCGTCACCGGGCGGTCGCCGTACCAGCTCAGTTCGACGACCTCGCCCTCGAAGGCGAGCAGCTCCAGGGACCGGGCCAGCCCGGCCTGCGTGGCGCTGGCGTGCACCACCAGGTCGCACTCGCCCGCGGCATCGCCGGGGAGGGCGAACCGCACGCCGAGGGCGTCGGCGACGGCGGCGCGGGCCGGGTCGACGTCGACCAGCTCGACCTCGACCCCGGGGAAGCGCGCCAGCACCGCGGCGACGCTGCAGCCGACCATCCCCGCCCCGACGACGGCGATCCGGTCGCCGACCAGCGGGGCGGCGTCCCACAGCGCGTTGACCGCGGTCTCCACGGTGCCGGCGAGCACGGCCCGGGTCGGCGGCACGTCGTCGGGCACCGGGGTCACCGCCGCGGCCGGCACCACGTAGCGGGTCTGGTGCGGGTGCAGACAGAACACCACCCGGCCGCGGAGCCCGGCGGGCCCGCGCTCGACCACCCCCACGTTGAGGTAGCCGTACTTGACCGGTCCCGGGAAGTCGCCCTCCTGGAACGGGGCCCGCATGGCCGTGGACTGGCTCTGCGGGACGCCACCGCGGAAGACGAGGGTCTCGGTGCCCCGGCTGACCCCGGACCAGAGCGTCCGCACCTCGACGTCGTCGGGGCCGGGCCGGGGCACGGCGACGGGACGGATCTCGCCCTCGCCCGGGGCCCGGATCCAGAAGGCGTACGCCGGTGGGTCCACGTCCGCCTCCCAGGTCCTCGCCGCGGAGTGTGTCCGTGCCGGGGACGGCCTGGCTAGAGTCCAACGGGTGACCGGAGCCCGGTCGCGGACCCGGCAGCAGCTGGCCGTCGCGGCAGGTGCCCAGGTCGTCCTGCTCGCCGTGCTGTCGGTCGGGGTCGGCCTGGGCCCGGTGGGCTGGCTGGCCGGCAGCGCCTGCCTCGTCGGCCTGTGCGTGCTGCTGACCGCCGCCACCCAGCGGGCCGGGGTCGCCGCGCTGGGCCCGGCCGACCTCGTCACGCTCACCCGTGCGGTGCTGACCGGGGGCGTGTGCGCCCTCGTCGCCGACGGGCTCCGGGACGGCGCCCCCGCCACCGGACCCCTCGTCGTGGTCGCCTCCGTGGCCCTGGTCCTCGACGCGGTCGACGGCCGGGTCGCGCGGCGCAGCGGGACGGCGTCCCCGCTCGGCGCCCGCTTCGACATGGAGGTCGACAGCTTCCTCGTCCTGGTGCTGAGCGTCCCCGTCGCCGTGCTCCTGGGCCCGTGGGTCCTGGCGATCGGGCTCATGCGCTACGCCTTCGTCGCGGCGAGCTGGTGGCTGCCGTGGCTGCGCTCGCCCCTGCCGACGCGGTACTCCGCCAAGGTCGTCGCCGCGCTGCAGGGCATCGCGCTCGTCGTGGCCGCCGCCGACGTCCTGCCGCGCCCGTGGGCCGCCGCGCTCGTGGCAGTCGCGCTGGCGTTCCTGGTCTGGTCCTTCGGCCACGACGTCGCCTGGCTGCGCCGCTCCGCCGGGGGGCGCGCCCCGACGTGGGTGACCTCCACCCTCGCCGGTGCGCTGGTGCTCGCCGCCCTCGTCGCCCCGAACGAGCTCACCGCGCTGAGCCCCGGGGCGTTCCTGCGCATCCCCGCCGAGGGCCTGGTCGCCGTCGCGGTCCTCCTCGCGCTGCCGTGGCGACACGGGCGGGTGGTCGCGGCCGTCGCCGGGGTGGCCCTCGGCCTGCTGACCGTGCTGAAGGCTCTGGACCTGGGGTTCTCCGCGGTCCTCGCCCGCCCGTTCGACCCGCTGACCGACTGGACGGCGTTCGCCCCCGCCGTGGAGTTCCTCAGCGGCTCCACCGGCCGTGTGGCCGCGATCGCCGCCGTCGTCGTCGCCGTGGTCACCGCTGTCGCCGTCGTCGTCCTCGTGACGGGGGCGGTGCTGCGGCTGGGCCGCCTCGTGCACCGGCGGCGGTCCGCGGCGGCCCGCTCCGTCCTGGTGCTCGGCACGGCGTGGGTCACCTGTGCGGTGTTCGGCACGCAGCTGGTCCCGCACGTGCACGTGGCCGCGGCCAGCACCGCCACCCTCGTCCGCGACCGGGTGGTCCAGGTGCGGGCCGACCTGCAGGACCGGCAGGCGTTCGCGGCGCAGGTCGCGGCCGACGCGTTCCGCGACAGGCCGGCGGCGGAACTGCTGACGGCACTGCGCGGCAAGGACGTCGTCGTGGCCTTCGTTGAGAGCTACGGGCGCAGCGCCGTCCCCGCCCCGCAGGTCGGCGCCGTCCTGGAGGACGGCCGTCGCCGGCTCGCGTCGGCCGGCTTCTCCGCCCGGAGCGCCCTGCTCACCTCACCGACGACGGGCGCCTACAGCTGGCTGGCCCACGCCACCCTGCTGTCGGGCACGTGGGTCGACAGCCAGCACCGCTACCGCGACCTCGTCTCCGGGGACCGGCTGACCCTCACCCGTGCCTTCCGCGACGCGGGCTGGCGGACCGTGGCCGTCATGCCGGGCACGACGCGGGCCTGGCCCGAGGCGGCCTTCTACGGCCTGGACCGGGTGCTCGCCGCGGACGACCTGGGCTACCGCGGTCCGGACCACGGCTGGCCCACCATCCCCGACCAGTACACGCTGGCCGCCTTCGAGCGCCTGGAGCACGGCCGGGCGGACCGTCCGCCGCTGATGGCGGAGATCGTCCTGGCCAGCAGCCACTCGCCGTGGCAGTTCGTCCCCCCGGTCGTCGACTGGGACGAGGTCGGGGACGGCTCGGCCTTCGCCGCCTTCCCCCCGGCGGACGGGGCTCCGGAGCGGGAGCGGTACCGCGACGCGGTCGCGTACTCGCTGGCCTCCCTGCTCTCCTGGGTCGAGACGCACGGGGACGACGACCTGGTGCTGGTCGTCCTCGGTGACCACCAGCCCTTCCCGGTGGTCACCGGCGACGGCGCCGGTGCCGACGTGC
This sequence comes from Geodermatophilus sp. URMC 61, assembly GCF_052931555.1. Taxonomy (NCBI): domain Bacteria; kingdom Bacillati; phylum Actinomycetota; class Actinomycetes; order Geodermatophilales; family Geodermatophilaceae; genus Geodermatophilus; species Geodermatophilus sp. URMC 61. The sequence goes on along the minus strand of NZ_JBRFHZ010000002.1, from coordinate 5,297,441 downwards.
CCGTCAGCGTCGTCAGCCGCGACCCCGCCGTCCTTGACCGGATCGCCGGGTGGGGTTGGCAGGAGGGCCTGCGGCCGGGTCCGCGGGCGCCGGTCTGGCGGATGGACGCCTTCCGCGACCGGTTCCTGACCGCGTTCAGCTCGTGAGGCGGGCGACGGCGGCGTCGATCCGCTCGTCGGTGGCGGTGAGCGCCATGCGCACGTGCCGCGCGCCCGCCGGGCCGTAGAAGGAGCCCGGAGCGGCCACGACCCCCAGCCCGGCCAGCCAGTCGATCGTCGCCCAGCAGTCCTCGTCGCGGGTGACCCACAGGTACAGCCCGGCCTCGGAGTGGTCGATCCGGGCGCCGGCGGTCCGGACGGCGGCGGCCAGCCGGTCGCGGCGGGCGCGGTAGCGCTCCCGCTGCTCGTCGACGTGGGCGTCGTCGGCCAGCCCGGCGGCCATCGCGGCCTGCACCGGCGTGGGCACCAGCAGCCCGAGGTGCCGGCGCACCTCCCACACGCGGCGGACCAGCGCCGGGTCGCCCGAGAGCAGTCCCGCGCGGTAGCCCGCGGCGGTCGACTGCTTGGACAGCGAGTGCACGGCGAGCAGCCCGGTGTGGTCCTCGCCGGTGATCGCCGGGTGCAGGACCGAGTGCGGCTCGACGTCCCAGCCGAGGGTCACGTAGCACTCGTCGGCGACCACCGGAACGCCGTGCGCCCGGCCCCACGCCACCCAGGCGCGCAGCTCGTCGTCGGTGAGCACCCGGCCGTGCGGGTTGCCCGGGGAGTTCAGCCACACCAGGACCACGCCGGCGGCGTCGTCCGGCGGGGTGTCGGTGCGCCGCACGGCGAGCCCGGCCAGCACCGCGCCCACCTCGTAGGTCGGGTAGGCGACCTCGGGGATCAGCACCGTGCCGGCACCGCGCAGCCCGAGCAGGGTCGGCAGCAGCGCGACGAGCTCCTTGGACCCGACGGTGGGGATCACCGAGGGGACGGCGCCGAGCGGGTCGGCCAGCCGCACGCCCAGCCGCCGCTCCAGCCACCCGGCCGCCGCGCTCCGCAGCTCGGCGGTGCCCAACGCGGTCGGGTACCCCGGCGCGTTGCCCGCACCGGCCAGGGCGGAGGCCAGCAGCTCAGGGGTGTCGTCGACCGGCGTCCCGATGGAGAGGTCGACGACACCGCCGGGGTGCCGGGCCGCCTTGGCCCGGGCTCCGGCGAGCGAGTCCCAGGGGAAGTCGGGCAGCCGGCCGGCCGCCGTCCCCGGGGTGGTGGTGGTCAGTGACCCTCACCCTGCGGCGGCAGCGCGGCGACGAGCGGGTGGTCCTTGCCGATCCTGCCGGTCTTGGCGGCGCCACCGGGGCTGCCGAGGTCGGAGAAGAACTCCACGTTGGCGTTGTAGAAGTCCTTCCACTTGTCCGGGACGTCGTCCTCGTAGTAGATGGCCTCCACGGGGCACACCGGCTCGCAGGCGCCGCAGTCGACGCACTCGTCGGGGTGGATGTAGAGCATCCGGTCGCCCTCGTAGATGCAGTCCACCGGGCACTCGTCGATGCACGCCTTGTCGAGGACGTCGACGCAGGCCTGGGTGATGACGTAGGTCACGGGTGTTCCCTCCCGGGGACGTGCGGGGCTGCTCCGCCGGCGCCACGGCCGGTCGTCTCTGCCCTCAAGTATGGCCCGTGGGGCTCCGGCGAAACGGGACGGGTGGCGCGGCGGCCCCGGCGGGGGAGGACCCCACCGGATGGCGTCCCACGCGGACGGCGCAGGATCGGGCCGTGGGACAGAGCCGGTCACCCCTCGACGTCGCGGGCCTCGAGCTCCTGGCCACCCGGGGCTGGCGGGGCACGGAGGAGGCCCCGCTGGGCGAGTGGCTGCTGCGCGCGGGGGGCGGCTTCACCGGCCGGGCCAACTCCGCGCTGGTCGTCGGGGACCCCGGCATGCCGCTGCCCGACGCGGTGGACGCCGTCACGCGCTGGTACACCCACCACGGGCTGCGGCCGTGCGCGATGCTGCCGGGCCGCCAGTCCCGCGCCGCCGACGCCGCCTTCGCCACCGCCGGGTGGGAGCGCGACGAGGACGTGCTGGTGCTGACCGGACCGCTCGTGCCGGCGTCGGCCGACGGCGTCCCGGTGGCCCTCTCCCCCGAGCCGGACGACGCCTGGCTGATCGGCTACCGGCACCGCGGTCGGCCGCTGCCGCCCGCCGCCCGCGCCGTGCTCGTCAACGCCGAGGACGTCGTCTTCGCCTCGGTGCGCCTCGACCCGCCGCCGGCCCCACTGGCCGCCGTCGCCCGCGGGGTGGTCACCGACGACTGGCTCGGCGTCGCCGCGGTCACCGTCGAGGAGCGGTACCGCCGGCAGGGGCTGGCGACCGCCGTCATGGCCGCGCTGCAGCGCTGGGGCGCCGACCGCGGCGCCTCCTGGGTGTACCTGCAGGTGTCGGCGTCCAACGCCCCGGCACGGGCGCTCTACCGGCGGGCGGGCCTCATCGAGCACCACCGCTACCACTACCGGTACGCACCGGCCTGACGCCGTCCCGCGGCGCGGCCAGCACCTTCCCCACGGCGAAGGCGGCGGCCACGACACCGGCCAGCAGGAAGGCCAGCGAGAGGAACCCCAGGACCCCGCCGCCGACGAGCAGCAGGTCGCCCTCCGGACGGCGCAGGCTCGCCCCGACCGCGATGACCAGCCACACCACGGCGGGCAGCACCGCGGCCAGGCGGGACCCGGTCAGCCGCGCGGCCAGGCCGACCAGCAGCAGGTTGCCGACCACCGCGGCCACCACCGACACGGGCACGGGGACGCCGACCACCCGCAGCGGCAGCCAGAAGACCTCGACCAGCGCCAGCCACGCCGCCAGCACGGTGACCAGCAGCGCCGCCCCGAGCCTCCGGATCACGCGTCCAGGCCGGCGAACAGGTCGTCCTCCCAGCCCTCGGGTGTTCCCGCCGGGCCCCGCTGCCCGCGCACCAGCCGGTAGTACTCGGTGCCGAGGACCTCCTGGCCCAGGTTGTTCGACAGGGCGAAGAACGGGCCGTCGACGGTGATCTGGGTGGCGTGCGCGCGCATCGCGGCGTCCTTGCGCCCGGCGTGCGCCCGGCCGTCGACCGCCGCGGCGACCAGCTCGTCGGGGACGACGAACGGCACCTCGTCCACGTCCCCGAGGGACTCGAACGGCGAGGCCTCCCCCAGCGCGGCCATCGCCTCGATGCCCTGGCGCATGACCGAGCGCGGCACGCAGGCCCAGTAGACCTTCGCGACCTCCCACGCCCCGCCGAGGTCGGGGCGGTAGGCGGGGTCGGCGGCAGCGTCCACGGCACGCATGGCGACGCGGTGCGCCTGGATGTGGTCGGGGTGGCCGTAGCCGCCGTCCTCGTCGTAGGTCACCACGACCTGCGGCCGGACCTCGCGGACGACGGCGACGGCGTGCGCCACCGCCTCGTCGAGGTCGGCGTTCCAGAAGGCGCGCGGCTTCTCGTTGGCCGGCGTCCCCATCATCCCGGAGTCCCGGTAGCGGCCCGCGTCGCCGAGGAAGCGCCAGTCGGTGACGCCGAGGGCCTCCATCGCCGCCCGCAGCTCGGCGATCCGGTACCCGCCCAGCTGGTCGGCGTGGTCGGCGGCCAGCAGCTCCAGCTCGGGCACCAGCACCTCGCCCTCCTCACCGAGGGTGCAGGTGAGCAGGGTGACCGAGGCTCCCTCGGCGACGTAGCGGGCCATGGTGGCGCCGTTGTTGATCGTCTCGTCGTCGGGGTGGGCGTGCACCAGGAGCAGCCGTCTCTCAGCGATCACGGTGGGCCATTGTCCCCGGGCTGCCCGAGCCGGGGGACGCGCACCCGCGGTGTCGTGCCCGCGTGGGCCCCGGAGGGGTCCGCGAAGGGTGCGACGGCGGGGCTCAGCGCCGGCCGGGGACGGCACGTGGCCGCGGTGCCGGCCGGCAGGCCGGCGGTGTCATCGCCTCACTCGGTCGGGACGACGGTGCGGGCCTCGGCGAAGTGGCAGGCCGAGGGGTGGCCCTGACCGCGGTCGACCAGCGCCGGGGCCTCCTGGGCGCAGACGTCCTGGGCCTTCCAGCAGCGGGTGCGGAACCGGCAGCCCGACGGCGGGTTGGCCGGGCTGGGCACGTCGCCCTGCAGCAGGATCCGGTCCTTCTGCCCGCGCAGGTGCGGCTCGTGCAGGGGCACCGACGACAGCAGCGCCTGCGTGTAGGGGTGCGACGGCGAGCCGTAGACCTGCGCGTCGGTGCCCTCCTCCACCACGCTGCCGAGGTACATGACCGCCACGCGGTCGGAGATGTGCCGGACCACCGACAGGTCGTGGGCGATGAACAGGTAGGACAGGCCGAACTCGTCCTGCAGGTCCTCGAGCAGGTTCACGACCTGGGCCTGCACCGAGACGTCGAGCGCCGACACCGGCTCGTCGCAGACGATGACCTCGGGCCGCAGCGCCAGCGCCCGGGCGATGCCGATGCGCTGCCGCTGCCCCCCGGAGAACTGGTGCGGGTAGCGGTTGACGTAGTCGGGGTTGAGCCCGACGCGGTCGAGCAGTTCCTGGGTGCGCTGCAGCCGGCCCTTCTTCGGGGCGACGTCGGCGTGCACGGCCCAGCCCTCGGCGACGATGTCGCCGACGGTCATCCGCGGGTTCAGCGAGGCGTACGGGTCCTGGAAGATGATCTGGACCTCGCGCCGGTAGTCCTTGAGCGCGCGGCCGTTCATCCTCGCGACGTCGCGGCCCTTGTAGAGGATCTGCCCGGCGGTCGGCTTCTCCAGGGCCACCAGGAGCTTCGACACCGTCGACTTGCCGCAGCCGGACTCGCCGACCAGGCCCACGGTCTCGCCGCGGCGCATGGTGAGGTCGACGCCGTCCACGGCCCGGACGTGGCCGATGGTCCGCTTGAAGACGACCCCCTGGGTGAGCGGGAAGTGCTTCTTCAGGCCGCGGATCTCCAGCAGCGTCTCGCCGGGGGTCGACGCGGCGCGGGACGCGCCGGTCGTGGGCTCAGACACCGAGGACCTCCTCGCTGTAGTGGCAGGCCGCCTCACGGCCCGGGACGACCAGGCGCAGCGGCGGGACGTCGGTGGCGCACTCGCGGCCGGGCGCCGCCTCGGCCCCGAGCCGGCGGCGCGAGCAGCGCGGGTGGAACGGGCAGCCGCTGGGGATCGCCGCCAGGTTCGGCGGCTGCCCGACGATCGGCTGCAGCCGGCCGCCCTTGGCCTCCACCTGCGGCACCGAGCTCATGAGGCCGTCGGTGTACGGGTGCGCCGGGTTGCTGAAGACGTCGTCCACGGTGCCCCGCTCGACGATCCGGCCGGCGTACATGACCGCCACGTTGTCGGCGACCTCGTTCACCACGCCCAGGTCGTGGGTGATGAGGACCAGGCCCATCCCGGTGTCGCGCTGCAGGTCCTCGAGCAGGTCCATGACCTGCGCCTGCACCGTGACGTCGAGGGCGGTCGTGGGCTCGTCGGCGATGAGCACCCGCGGGTCGAGCGCGATCGCCATCGCGATCATCACGCGCTGGCGCATGCCGCCGGAGAACTGGTGCGGGTAGTCGTCCACGCGGGACGCGGCCGCGGGGATGCGCACCCGGTCCATCAGCTCGATCGCGTGCTTCCTGGCGTCCCGCTTCGACATCCCGCGGTGCGCGCGGAACATCTCGCCGATCTGGTAGCCGACGCTGTAGACGGGGTTCAGCGAGGACAGCGCGTCCTGGAAGATCATCGAGATCCCCGGGCCGCGGACCTTGCGCTGCTCCTCGGGCGAGAGCTTGAGGAGGTCCTCGCCCTGGAAGTAGATCCCCCCGCCGGTGATGACCGCGGGCGGGCTGTCGAGGATCCCCATGATCGCCTGCGCGGAGACCGATTTGCCGGAGCCGGACTCGCCGAGGATGGCCAGCGTCTCGCCCTCGGCGAGGCTGTAGCTGATGCCGTTGACGGCGTTCACCACGCCGGAGCGGGTGCGGAACTCCACGTGCAGGTCGTCGACCTCGAGCACGGGCGCCCCGACGCCGGCGCCGGGCACGGGAGAGGTGGACAGGTCGGGTCGGGTCATGCGCGCTGCCTCGGGTCGAGGGCGTCGCGCAGGGCGTCGCCCATCATGATGAAGGCCATCACGGTCAGGGTCAGGATCGCGCTGGGGAACAGCACCAGGTGCGGCGCGCTGCGGAACAGGGACTGGCCGGCCTCGATCTGCAGGCCCCAGGAGATGGCCGGGCGCTGCAGGCCCACCCCGAGGAAGGTCAGGGTGGCCTCCGCGGCGATCATCACGCCGATGGTGATGGTCGTGTAGACGAGGACCGGTGCGACCGCGTTCGGGAGGATGTGCCGGACGAGGATCCGGCGGTTGGACGCGCCCATCGCCCGGGCCGCGGCGACGTAGTCGGAGCTCTTCACCGCGATCACCTGCGAGCGCACCAGCCGCATGGCCGTCATCCAGCTGAAGGCGGCCAGCGCGATGGCCACGGCCACCACACCCCGGCCCAGGACGCCGCTGCGCAGCACGACGATCGCGCCGAGGATGAAGGGGACGGCGTAGAAGATGTCCGTCACCCGGGACAGGACGCTGTCGACCGCTCGGCCGTAGAAGCCGGAGACGGCACCCACGACGATGCCCAGCAGCAGGATGACGAGCACCGCCAGCAGGCCGATGACCAGCGAGTTGCGCGCCCCGTACACGACGTTGGCGAGGTAGTCGCAGCCCTGCTGGTCGAACCCGAACCAGTGCTCGGCCGACGGCTTCTGCTGGCTGTTGGCCAGGTTGCAGTCGCGCGGGTCGGCGCCCCGGGCGAAGACCTGCGGGAACAGGGCCATCAGGAGGAAGAGCACCCCGAGGAGGGCGCCGATCCAGAAGAGGACGTTGCGGCGCAGTTCGCCCCAGGCGTCGCTCCACAGGCTGTTCTGGCGCTCCTGGGTGACGTCGACCGAGGGGCTGGCCAGACCGGTCGTGGTCCCGGCCGTGACCTCGTCGTGGCGGAGGTCGGCCTGCTGCTGGTCAGTCATAGCGGATCCTCGGGTCGAGGACGGCGTAGAGCACGTCGACGACCAGGTTGAAGAAGATGAAGAAGAAGACCAGCAGCGTGACGATCCCGACGACGACGGCGCCCTCCTGGGCGCGCACCGAGTCGAAGATCGCCCGTCCGATCCCGGGCAGGTTGAACACCGACTCGGTGACGATGGCGCCGCCCATCAGCGTGCCGATGTCGGCACCGATGAAGGTGACGACGGGGATGAGGCTGTTCCGCAGGGTGTGCCGGAGGATGACCGCCCGGTTGGGCAGCCCCTTGGCCCGCGCCGTCCGCACGTAGTCGGCGCGCATGTTCTCGGCGACGCTGGTGCGGGTCAGGCGGGCGACGTAGGCCAGCGAGCCGCCGGCGAGGACCAGCCCTGGGAGCAGGTAGCTGTACCAGCCCTCGCCCGCGCCGGAGATGGGGAACCAGCCGAGCTCGAGGCCGAAGACGAACTGGGCCACGAAGGCGAGCACCAGGATGGGGACGGACACCACCACCGTGCTCGACACCAGCACGAGGTTGTCCAGGAACCCGTTGCGACGGATGCCCGCGAGCACGCCGGCGGTCACGCCGATCACGATCTCGAGCAGGATCGCGACGGTGGCCAGTCTGATCGTCACCGGGAGACGCTGCTCGATCGTGTCGAGCACCGGGCGGCCGCGGAAGTCGGTGCCGAGGTCACCCTGCAGCAGGTCGCCGACGTACTTCCCGTACTGGATGACCAGCGGGTCGTTGAGGTTGAACTCCTCGCGCAGCTGCGCGACCACGGCCGGGGACAGCGGGCGGTCGCCGCCGAGGGCGCGGATGGGGTCACCGGGCAGGGCGTACACCATCGCGAAGATCAGGAACGAGGCGCCGATCAGGACGGGGATGGTGAGCAACAGACGGCGCGCTATGTAGCGGCCCATGTTCCCCCTCGGGTCGTCGTGGCACCGGGATCATCCGAGGCCACGGAGTCCATCGTGCCCGGATCGCCGGGCACGCGCGCCGCCGGGGGCGACCGTCCTCGTCGGACGGGCGCCCCCGGCGGGTGGTGCGGGTCCTGCTAGCGGGTCACTCCACGACCTCGACGTTGGCGACGTCGATCCGCCCGAAGGCGTTGATGACCACGTTGTCGACGTGCTCGGAGTGGGCGCCCTGGTTGAGCCGGTAGAACAGCGGGGCCTCCGGCATGTCCCGGACGAGCAGGTCCTCGGCCGCCTGGTAGGCGGAGATGGCCTCCTCGTCCGACTTGGCGGCGTTGCCCTGCGCCAGGAGCTGGTCGAACTCCGGGTTGCTGTAGAAGCTGGTGTTCGACCCCGCCGGCGCGAGCGCGGCGGTGGAGTAGAGCGGGCCGAGGAAGTTCTCGGCGACCGGGTAGTCCATGATCCAGCCGTCGCGGAACGGACCGGTCATGCCCTTCTCGTCGCGCAGCGGCAGGTACTCCGAGAAGTCGAGCTCGCCCCGCAGGACGTACTCCACACCCAGGTTCTCCCGGAGCTGGTTGCCGACGGCCTCCATCCAGGCGTCGTGGCCGGCACCGCCGTTGAACCACAGGTCGACCGGCTGGCTGCGGTCGAAGCCGGCCTCGTCGAGCAGCCGGTTGGCCTCCTCGACGTTCAGCTCGCACGCGTCGCAGGCGTCGGCGCGGTAGCCGTTGATGACCGGGTTGAGGAAGGAGGTCGCCGGGGTGCGGGTGCCGTTGAAGATGGCGTCGCTGATCGCCTGGCGGTCGATCGCCATCGAGAAGGCGCGGCGGACCCGCGGGTCGGCGTACCGCTGGTCGTAGGTCGGGAAGCCGAGCGAGGTGATGTCGCCCTGCACCGTCTCGATGTAGCGGTCACCGAACTCCGACTCCGCCGAGGCGATGGCGTCCGGCGGCAGGGTGTCGATGACGTCGATGTTGCCGCCCTGCAGGTCGGTGTAGGCGGTGTCCAGCTCGGCGTAGACGACGAAGTCGACCGACTCGGCCTTGGCCGGCTGGTCCCCGCCGTACTGGTCGTAGCGGGTCACGGTGATGCCCTGGCCGGGGACGAAGGGCTCGTCGGCCTTGAACGGGCCGTTGCCGACCGGCTGCTCGCCGAAGCCCTCGGGGTTCTCGAAGAACGACGGGGGCAGCGGGAAGAAGGCGGTGTACCCGGTGGTGGTCGGCCACTGTGCGTACGGCGTGGCCAGCTGCACGGTGAAGGTCAGGTCGTCGACGACCTTCAGACCGCTCATCGCGTTGGCGGCCGGGTCGCCGGTCTGGTTGCCGGCGTCGTCGGTGGGGGCCTGGAGGTCGTCGTAGCCGACGATGTTGCTGAAGAAGTAGCTGTTGCCCTGGGCGTTCGGGCTGTAGGCCGCGTAGTTCCACGCGTCGACGAAGGACTGCGCGTTGACCGGGCTGCCGTCGTGGAAGGTCCAGCCGTCCTTGAGCTTGACGGTCCAGTTCGTGGCGTCCGGCGACTCGATGGACTCGGCGACACCGGTGAAGACGGCCTCGTTGGTGTCGTTGTCGTACTCGACGAGACCCGTCCACAGTGCGTCGACGACCTGGCCCCCCTCGGTCTCGCTGGTGTTGCCCGGGAGCAGCGGGTTCTCGGGCTCACCGATGTAGACGCTGAAGCTGCCGCCGTCCGCGGCAGCACTCCCCGAGCCGCCGCCGTCTTCGCCGCCACCACCACAGGCGGACAGCAGCATCGCACCGGACAGACCGGTCGCGATGAGCGCAGCAGAGCGCTTGCTCAACCTCACGTGCAATGCCTCCCTCGTCCCGCGGTGCGGGGGGAACGGACTCGTCGCCGGCAGCACGCGCCTCCTGGCGGGCGCCGGGGATCGTGCGGACAGGTACCGAGCCAACCCGATACGAGCCGGGACCCTAGGCGCGGCCCGCGAAGGGCGTCCACGACCGTCACCGACTTGTGACCTCGGCTCAGGATCCCACAGAGTGGAATCCCGCTTGCCCGCACCCCGGGGCTGCGCCCTCGTCGAGGACTTCCGTACGGACGCGCGTCGCGCCGGACGTCCTCCACCTCCCGCGCCCGCGTGTCAGGCCCGTCGTCCGCGGGTACCACGGTCGCACCGACGAGAGGAGTCGAGATGAGCGGCATCGACAAGATGAAGAACAAGGCCGAGGAGCTCTCCGGCAAGGGCAAGGAGAGCGTCGGCGAGGCGACCGGCGACCGCGACCTGCAGGCCGAGGGCAAGGCCGACCAGGCCTCGGGCAACCTCAAGCAGGCCGGCGAGAAGGTCAAGGACGTCTTCAAGTGAAGGACCCCGTCCTCCTCACCCCTCGCTAGCTCGGGGTGAGCCTCCGGACGGGGCCGTTCCGCACGTCACCAGGGCGCCGCCCCCACACGGGACGGCGCCCGCGGTGTGTCAGAGCCGGGCCAGCAGCGCGCGGACGGCGGGCAGCAGCGGCCGGTCGGCGGGGATCCAGTCCAGCGACTCGAGCTCGTCGGCGGTCAGCCAGCGCAGCTCGCTGTGCTCGTGGGCGGTGACCTCACTGCCGGGCTGGACCCGGGCCCACCACACCCGAAGCGTCGACGCGCCGGGCAGCCCGCCGGCGACCACGCCGTCGAGCACGACCTCGCCCAGGAACGCCTGGGGGACGACGGCCACGCCGAGCTCCTCGCCGATCTCGCGGACGAGCGCGGCGAGCTCCTCCTCCCCCGGCTCGACCTTGCCGCCGGGGAACTCCCAGCAGCCGTCGTAGGGCCCGCCCGACCGCTGCGCCACGAGCACCCGGTCGTCGTCCACCAGCGCGGCGCCGACCACCTGGACGACGTCGAGTGCCCGCCGGGCCGCCGCGGCGGCGTAGCCGTCGAGGTGGGCCCGCATCGCGCGCAGCACCCGCCGCCGCAGCAGCGGGTCCACCACCCGCCCGAGCGGGCGCGGCAGCGCGGTCGCCCAGTCGACCTGCTCCTCGACGAGGGTGCCGGCGCCGGTGGCGGTGAACCGGCGGGAGTGGGTGAGCCAGCGCCAGCCGCGACCGGGCCCGACGGCGTACACGTCGCGGGCCGGGCGGACCGACACGACCTCCTCCAGCGGCACCGGCCAGGGGCGGCCGAGCGCGCGGGCGACGTCGAAGGCAACGGTCAGCGGCGCGTCCACCAACGTGGTGAATCGCAGCTGGGACACGGTGTCACCCTCGCAGACCGGGCCGGAGGGCCCGCATGATGGGCACCGTGCGCATCACCGCCCGGGTCGACTACGCCGTCCGCGCCGCCGTCGAACTGGCCGCGGCGGCGCCCGGAGCCCTGACCTGCGACCGCATCGCCGCGGCCCAGGGCATCCCCTCCCGGTTCCTCCAGTCGATCCTCGGCGACCTCCAGCACGCCCGGCTGGTCACCAGCCAGCGCGGTCGCGAGGGCGGCTACCGGCTGGCCCTGCCGCCCGCCGAGGTCTCCATCGCCCGCGTCATGCGCGTGGAGCAGGGCTTCCTCGCCGAGGTGCACGGTCAGCGCCCGGAGGACGTCGAGTACTCGGGCACCGCCGTCCCGCTGGCCTCGGTGTGGGTCGCCGCGCGGGAGGCCTACCGGCGGGTGCTCGAGCGGGTCACCCTCGCCGACGTCGTCGCGGGCGAACTGCCGCCGGAGGTGGCCGACCTCGTCGCGCTGGAGGAGGCGTGGCGCTCGTTCGGGGACACCGCCAACTCCGCCGAGCGCCGCTGACCGGGGGCGGACCGGGGAGGCGCTGGGCGAAGCCGGCACGGGGTCGCTCCGGGGTCCGGCCGCGAGCTCGGGGACGCCGAGCGGGGGCCTCCGCCGCCGTCTCCTGAGTCACACTCCTCAGGTCCTGCCGCGTGTGGGACCATGGAGGGCGTGACCGCTCGCGCCCTCCTCCTCGTCGCGCGCCGTCACATCGACCTCGCGCTGGTCAGCAGCGCGGTCTGTCGCCCCGCGCGCTGACCCCGGTCCCCCGCAGCACCCGCTGCGCCTCCCGATCCGGCAGCGCCCACCCCGTCCGGTCCCGGCGCCGCGACGGGCCGCGCAGAAGGAAGTGCCATCGTGACGACTCCCCGCACCAGCAACAGGCCCCAGCGTGGCCAGGGCCAGTGGGCGCTGGGCTACCGGGAGCCGCTCAACCCCAACGAGCGGATGAAGAAGGACTCCGACGGGCTCGAGGTCCGCCAGCGCATCCTCGACATCTACGCGCACACCGGCTTCGGGGGCATCGACCCCAGCGACCTGCGCGGCCGCATGCGCTGGATGGGGCTCTACACCCAGCGGGCCCAGGGCATCCCCGGCGGGAAGACCGCCGTGCTGGAGCCGGAGGAGCTCGAGGACTCCTACTTCATGATGCGGGTGCGGACCGACGGCGGCGCGCTCACCAGCGCCCAGCTGCGGACGATCGGCGGGATCAGCACCGAGTTCGGCCGTGACGTCGCCGACGTCACCGACCGGCAGAACGTCCAGTACCACTGGATCCGCATCGAGGACGTCCCCGAGATCTGGCGCCGGCTCGAAGCGGTCGGCCTCACCACGACCGAGGCCTGCGGCGACACCCCCCGCGGCATGCTCAACTGCCCGCTGGCCGGCGTCCTGGAGGACGAGGTCCTCGACGCCTCCGGCGTCATGGCGGAGACGGTGGCCAAGTACGTCGGCAGCCCCGAGTTCAGCAACCTGCCGCGCAAGTGGAAGACGTCGATGTCCGGCTGCGTCGACCACTGCACCGAGCCGGAGATCGACGACGTCTCCTTCGTGGGCGTGCGCAACGCCGACGGCGAGGCCGGCTACGACCTGTGGGTCGGCGGCGGCCTGTCGACCAACCCGATGTTCGCCAAGCGGATCGGCGTCTTCGTGCGGCCCGACCAGGTGACCGACGTCTGGGCGGCCTGCACCTCGATCTTCCGCGACTACGGCTACCGCCGGCAGCGCAACCGCGCCCGCATCAAGTTCCTGATGGCCGACTGGGGCCCGGAGAAGTTCCGCCAGGTGCTGGAGGACGAGTACCTGCACGAGAAGCTCCCCGACGGCCCCGCGGCGGCCCCGCCGAAGCACGAGTCACGCGACCACGTCGGCGTCGCGCGGCAGAAGGACGGCACCAACGCCGTCGGCTTCGCGCTGCGCACCGGCCGGATCACCGGCACCCTGCTCACCCGGATCGCCGACCTCGCCGACGAGTACGGGCAGGGGCGCACCCGGACGACGACGCAGCAGAAGATGGTCATCCTCGACGTCCCCGACGAGCGGGTCGAGGGCCTCGTCGCGGCGCTCGCCGAGCACGACCTGCTGGTGCGCCCGAGCGCCTTCCGCCGCGGCACGATGGCCTGCACGGGCCTGGAGTTCTGCAAGCTCGCGATCGTCGAGACCAAGCAGCACGCCCAGGACCTCTACGCCGAGCTGGAGAAGCGGCTGCCGGACTTCGACGAGCCGATCGGCATCAACGTCAACGGCTGCCCGAACAGCTGCGCCCGGTTCCAGACCGCCGACATCGGCTTCAAGGGCTCGATGGTGCGCGACGACAGCGGCGAGATGGTCGAGGGCTTCCAGGTGCACCTGGGCGGCCACCTCGGCACCGAGGCCGCCTTCGGCCGCAAGTTCCGTGGCCACAAGGTGACCAAGGCCGAGACCGCCGACTACTGCGAGCGGGTGCTGCGCGGCTACCTCGAGCGCCGCGAGCCCGGCGAGCGGTTCGCCGCCTACGTGGCGCGGGCCGAGGAGTCCTGGCTGGTGTGACCGAGCTCGCGAGGTCACCGATGAGCACAGCACGCCCCGTCGCGAGACCGACGAGCGCCGGCGGGGAGGCTGCGTGACGGAGGATCCCCCCGGTGATGGCGGAAGAGCGCGGCAGCTGCCCGTGTTCTTCTGCCCGTACTGCGGGGACGAGGAACTGACCCCGCACGGGGACGGGAGCGAGTGGCACTGCGCCGCTTGCCTGCGGACCTTCACCGTCCGGCTCACCGGGACAGGAGTGCAGCAGCCATGACGACCGCCGTCTGGCCCACGCCCGAGCTTGCCGCGGAGGCCGACGCCCGCTTCGAGGGGATCACCGACCCCGTCGAGCAGGCGCTGGCCGTGCTGCGCTGGGCCGGGGAGACCTTCGGGGACGGCTTCGCGGTCACCTCCTCCATGGCCGACGGGCTGCTCTCGCACCTGGCGTCGCGGGCGGTCCCCGGCGTCCACGTGGTCTTCCTCGACACCGGCTACCACTTCGCCGAGACCATCGGCACCCGCGACTGGGTCAGCGGCGTCATGCCGATAACGCTGGTCAACGTGCTGCCCGAGCAGACGGTCGCCGAGCAGGACGCCGAGTACGGCCCGCGACTGCACGACCGCGACCCCGACCTGTGCTGCTCGCTGCGCAAGGTGCGGCCGCTCGCCGAGGCCCTCGCCGGGTACGCGGCCTGGGGCTCGGGCGTGCGCCGCGACGAGTCGCCCACCCGCGCGGGCACGAAGGTCGTCGACTGGGACGCCAAGCGCGGCATGGTGAAGGTCAACCCGCTGGCCGCCTGGACCCAAGAGCACGTCGACGCCTACATCGCGGAGCACCAGGTGCCGGTCAACCCGCTGCAGGAGATCGGCTACGCCTCCATCGGCTGCGCGCCGTGCACCCGGCCGGTGGCCCCGGGCGAGGACCCGCGCGCCGGGCGGTGGGCCGGCCGCGGCAAGACGGAGTGCGGACTGCACCTCTGATCGAGGACCTCGTCCCACCCCAGCATCGAAGGACCCCGTCCTCCTCACCCTTCGCGGACTCGGGTGGGCCTCGGGACGGGGCCGGCGCCGCGGGCCCCTGGGACGAGGCCGTCGCGCGCGGCAGGATGGCCGCCGTGCCCCCACCGCCGCGCCTCTCCCCCGACGAGCTCTCCGCCGCCCTGCTGGGGCTGCCGCTGTGGTCCGGGGACGGCGACGGCATCCGCCGCAGCCTGCGGTTGCCGGGCTTCCCGGACGCCGTGGCCGCCCTCGTGCGGATCGCGTTCGTGGCCGAGCAGATGGACCACCACCCCGACGTCGACCTGCGCTGGCGCACCCTGCACCTGACGCTGGTCACCCACTCGGCCGGCGGGGTCACCGAGCTGGACCTCGAGCTCGCCCGCCGGATCGACGGCCTGCTGCCGGGCTGACCGCGGACGGGTCATCCGATCGGCGGACAGCGTCCCCCGAGATGGGCGGTCGATCAGGGGTGAACGACTGGTGGACACAGCGCGAACGCGCGGCGTCACCTAGCGTGCAGCGGGTGTCCGACTCCACATCCCGCCCTGCGGTGACTTCGCGGTGAGTCCTGCACCCCGTTCACTCCAGCGCTCGGCGACCTCCCCACCGCAGCCCCCGCCGCCTGCCGGGCCGGCTCGACGGCACGGGCGGGCAACGGCCTGGTGGCCGATCGCCGCCACGCAGCTGGCCGGCGTCCTGCTGGTCGCCGCCACGGCACTCGCGTCGCGGGTGCTGGACGCGCCCGTGGCCGCGTTCACCCGCGACGTCCAGGACCTCGCGGGCATCGCCTGGTACAGCGGCGCGGTCAGCACCCTCACGGTGATGACCTGGACCGCGGTCGCGACGCTGGCGCTGTTCGCAGCCGGGGTCGTCCGCACGCACCGGCGGCGCGCCGCACTGTTCGCCGTCCTGGCGGTGGCGCTGGCGGTGGACGACGCCTTCCTCCTGCACGAGGCGGTCGGACCGGAGAACGGTGTGCCGCAGGAACTGTTCCTGGGCGGCTACGCCGTGTTGGCCGCGGTCCTCGTCGTGTGGTTCGTCCGCACCCCCCGTGCCGGCAGCACGATCGCCTTCCTGCTGGGCCTGGCGTGGCTCGGCTTCTCGGCGCTGGCCGACACCGTCCTCCACCACCGGTTCCTGCTGGAGGACGGGAGCAAGCTCCTGGGTGCCCTGACGTGGCTCGCCGTCCCGCTGCTCACCCTGAGGAGCCGGACGCCACGGGGGTGATCCCCCGGGTCCCTCCCAGCGCGCGCCACGGCGCGCCGTGACCACCGGGTGGCCACGGCGCGCCGTGGCCGTCGTGCGCGGTGCGCTCAGCTGCCGACCCGGCCTCCGTCGTGGCGGAAGACCACCGCGACGCCGGGCCGCGGGTAACCCCCCTGGGCCCGGTGCTCGGGCCAGGTGCTCGACGGGGTCGCCAGGGTCGACCCGGTCGTCTCACCGGGGTGCTGCACCGACACGAACACCGACTTCCCGTCCGCCGGGATCATCGGGCCGCTGCACTCGGCACCGATGGGCACGGTGAGGAACGCCTTGAGGTGACCGCGCTCCGGCCCCTCGGTCGGGACGGCGAAGAGCCCGTCGTTGGTACCCACCAGTCCGGTGGTGTCGGCCTCCTGGTTGCGGGTGGAGAGCACGGTGCCGTCCGTGGAGATCCACAGGTTGCCGGCCGGGTCGAACTCCAGGTTGTCCGGGCAGGAGATGGCGCTGACCTGGGACTTGTCGTAGCCGGCGAAGTAGGTCTCGGGCCGGTCCGGGTCGCCGGCGAGCAGGAAGATGCGCCAGGTGAACTCGGTCCCGCTGGCCGATCCCCTCTCCTCCCACTCGATGACGTGCCCGTTGTCGTTGCCCGGCTGCTCGGCGAAGGTCCCCTCGGCGCCGTCCTGGCCTTCCACGTAGGCGAAGGAACGCGTGAGCGGGTTGGCCTCGTCCGCGCCCGGCCGGCCCTCGGTGCCCCGACGGGAGTTGTTGGTCAGCGCCGCGTACACCCGGCCGTTGACGGGGTTGACCTGGATGTCCTCGGGTCGGTCCATCGTGGTCGGCACCTTCGACGGGTCGTCGACGATCTCCTCGCCCGCGGCGTCGAGCACCGGGTCGCCGTTGTCGTCGAGGCGCTTGCCCAACCGGTCGGCGGCGAGCCGGGTGAAGGTGAGCACCCAGGCGACGTCCTTGCCACGGATCGTGGACCTCCCGTTCTCGACCAGCGGGATCCACCGGCCGGTGCCGTCGAACTGGCCGTCGCCGGGGAGCGCGCCGCTGCCGTCGATCTCGGCGGGCGGGGAGTCGCCGGTGAAGCGGGCGACGTAGAGGTCGCCCTCCTCCAGCAGGGTCGCGTTGTGCTCGCGGGCCCTGCGGCCGTCCCCCGTGCGGAACTCCTTCCTCGACACGAACTTGTAGACGTAGTCGAAGCGCTCGTCGTCGCCGGAGTACGCGACGACCCGGCCGTCCCGGGCGATCTGGATGTTGGCGCCCTCGTGCTTGAAGCGCCCCAGGGCGGTGCGCTTCTTCGGCGTCGAGGTGGGGTCGTAGGGGTCCAGCTCGACGACCCACCCGAACCGGTTGACCTCGTTGGGCTCGCGCGCCAGGTCGAAGCGGGGGTCGACGGTCTGCCACCGGCGGGTGGGGGCGTCCGCGCCGTCGATTCCGTAGCGCTCCAGGGCCGCCAGCTGCTCGGCGTCGGTGATCGGCGCGGAGGCGCCGAAGTACTGGTTGAAGTTCTCCTCGCCGTGCAGGGTCGTGCCCCACGGGGTGATGCCGCCCGCGCAGTTGTTCAGCGTCCCCCGGACGGTGCGGCCCCTCGGGTCGGCGCTGGTCTGCAGGTACTCCGACCCGGCGGCCGGACCGGTGAGCTCGAACTCGGTGTCGGTCGTGATCCGCCGGTTGCGGTCCCGCTCGGGGGTGGGCCGCCACTGACCGGTCCGGCCGACGCGGCGGACCTGCACCACGGAGATGCCGTGCGCCATCATCGCGATGCGCTTCTGCTCGTCGGTGATGTCGCCGGCGCCCTCCTCGTCGGCGACGCCGGTGAACACCAGCTGCTCGTCGGTGTACTCGTGGTCGACCACGAGCAGCGCGTTGTCGTCGTCCAGCGGGAGCCAGCCGATGAAGTCGCAGTCGTAGCCGAACTGCTTGGCCTGCGCCTCCGGCGTCTGGGCGTCGATGCGGAACTCCGGCGCGCCCTCCTCGACCGGGTCGCCCCAGCGCATGACGACCGTGGAGGAGTAGCCGGCAGGGATGACGAGCTCGTCGAGCTGGTTCTGCTCGACCGGCTGGAAGGTCAGCGCGCCCCACCCGCAGCGGAGCTGCCACCGTGGTGTCGCGGTCGGTCGGAGGCGGCCGCGGGCAGGGCCGGCCCGGCCGCCACCACCAGTGCGCTGGCCCCGGCGGCCTTCAGCACGTTGCGCCGGCTGACGGCGGTCTGCACGACCGACGCGAAGGTGGGGTTGTCGGTCCGGTTGGGCACCGGCCGGTCACAGGCGTTGCCGCACTTGTAGAAGCACGTGGTGTGGCTGGTCGTGCCGTGCCGCACCGTGTCGGCACCGAGCAGCGGCAGGAAGCGGCGCCGGGGGGCGCGGATGTCCGTCATCAGGTTCCTCTGATCAGGTGACGAAGGACCCTTGCACGCTAGGCAGGGGCCTTCCCAGATCGGGTGGCCGCGAGGTGAACCTCCCGTGACCTGTGAGGTCGCTGTGAGGGGTCAGCCCTGGACGGGCAGGACGAGCAGCTCCAGCAGCCGGTCGGCCTCGGCGTCCGGGTCGTCCGTGAGCCCGGTGTGCACCGGCCCGGCCTGCACGACGGTGCTGCGCGGCGCGGTCAGCCAGCGGAACCGCGAGCCCAGCGCCTCCCGTCCCGCGGCACCCGAGGCGGGGTCGGCGGCACAGACGTCCGCGGCGGCCTGCAGTGCGCGGTGGATCGCCTCGGCGTCGGCGGTGGGGTCCAGGGCGTGCAGCCGGTCGGTGTCCAGGTGCACCCGTGAACCGAGGTAGTCACGCTGCCGGCAGTAGACGAGGACGCCGGCGTTCAGCGACTCGCCGCGTTCCACCCGCGGCACCACCCGCAGGACGGCGTACTCGAAGGTGTCCCGGCTCATCGCTGGGTGATCCCCTCGGGCGGTGGCGGCCCCAGCCACGACGGCCGGTTCTCCCCCCGCGGGGCCCGGCGCCGTGACCCGCCCGCGGCCGCGGTGGCCACCAGCGGCGGCAGCCACGCGTCCCGGGCGGCCAGCCGGGCGAGCAGATGGTCGACGTAGCGGGCCCGGACCTCGTCGGGGGCAGGTGACGGGTGGGGAGGCCGGGGTCCTTCCTCCTCCAGCCAGTCGTCGGGCACCTGGGCGAGCACGTGCTCCAGCAGCGACCGCGTGACCCGCGGGCCGAGCGCGGCGTCGGCGGCGCGGACGTCGGGAGTGCACTCGACCAGCGCGTGCTGCGCGGCGTCGTAGGGGCGGGACACCGCGGCGGCCGCACCGGGCCAGTTGTGGTGGAAGGTCAGCGCGGCCCCGTGGTCGATCAGCTGCAGCCGGCCGTGCCAGAACAGCATGTTGGGGTTGCGCCAGGAGCGGTCGACGTTGCCGATGAGCGCGTCGAACCACAGCACCCGGCCCGCCAGCTCCGGCTCGACCGACCCGACGCCGGCCTCGAAGTCCAGCGCCCCCGGCAGGTAGTCCAGCCCCAGGTTGACCCCGGCCGAGCGCTGCAGCAGCTCCTGCACCTCGACGTCGGGCTCCCCGACGGCGAGCTCCGGGGCGACGTCCACGGTCACCAGGGCCGGCACCGGCAGCGACAGCGCCCGGGCCAGCTCGCCGCAGACCACCTCGGCGACGAGCACCTTCACGCCCTGCCCGGCGGCCCGCCACTTCACGACGTAGGTGCCCAGGTCGTCGGCCTCCATGAGCCCCGGCAGCGAGCCACCCTCGCGCAGCGGGGTGACGTAGCGGGTGGCGGTGACGGCGGGTAGCACAGTGGCCGCGACCCTACCGGCGGGCGGACCCCTGGACCGGCAGTGTCACCGGGGACACTGCGGATGTGGGCCTCCTGCGTGCGACCGACCCCGCCGACCTGACCGACGTCCCGTTCACCTACCCGGAGGTGGGGGCGACGCGGGACCCCGAGCTGCCGGCCGGCTACGACACGGTCGAGCGCTCGGTCGTCGTCGGCTCGGGGACGGCGACCTTCGAGCGGGCCGCGGCGGCGGTGTTCGACTGGCGGATGCAGCGCAGCGTCGGCCTGCGCGTGCGGGCCACCGGGCCGGCGGGCGAGCCGGGCACCGTCGTCGTCCTCACGGCGGGCCTGTCGCGGCTGGGCTACGAGATCCCCTGCCGCGTGGTGTGGGCGCAGACGACCGGCGACGAGCGCGGCTTCGCCTACGGCACGCTGCCCGGCCACCCGGAGAGCGGCGAGGAGGCGTTCCTCGTGCGGCTCGAGCCTGGCGGGGACGTCGTCTTCAGGCTGCGGGTGTTCGCCCGGCTGGCCTCGCCGATGGCCCGGCTCGGCGGGCCGGTGAGCACGTTGGTCCAGCGGCTGGCCACCGCCCGCTACCTGACCGCCGTCCGCCGGGCCGCCCGCGGCTGAGGACCGTCGGTCGCGGGCACGGGATCCCCGGTCGCCTCAGGGCCGGCGCCCCAGGGCCCACGCTGCGGCCACCGCGGCGACGATCCCGAGGGCGACGCGCAGGTGGTGCCAGCGTGCCCAGGTGCCCAGCAGGTCCCTGGTCCCGGTATCGGTCAGGGCTCCCCCCGTGAACCGGGCGTTGGCCGGCTCGTTCACCGCGACGGTGACCGCCACCACGCCGAGGGTGGCTGCCGCGGCCGTCAGGGAGGCCGGGCCGGGACGGCGGGAACCGGACGCCTCCGAGACCGCCGTGGCGACGCTGACCGTCCCCGCGGCCGCACCCAGCGGCACCATGAGCGCGCGGATCCGCGGGGCGTTCGCGGTGAACCAGCGGCGGAACTCCTCGGGCGGGACGCTGCGCCAGAACGGCAGGAGCACCACCTCGATGAGGAGCATCCCCCCGGCGAGGAGGCCGACCAGCACCGCCGAGAGGAGCGCGACCGGCCGGGCGCTGCCGGCCGGAGTGCGCTGCAGTGGACTCACGGAGGTCCCCTCCTCGCGGTGTCGTCGGTGGAGCTGGCGCAGGTCGTGCCCGTGATGAGGAGGGCCCGGGCGGAGCACACGACCTCCCCGCCGGCGGCAGCCTAGCCAGCCAGGCCGTCCTCGCGGCCGGGTCCGCACGCGCCGGGGCGGCCGCCCCAGACGTCGCGGCGCTCGAGCAGCACCGCGCCGGTCGCCCAGGCGCCGAGCGCCCACGCTCCGCCCACGACCAGCCCGACGGCCCACCCGGTGGGGACGGCGAGGAACGGGTCCTCCCCCGCGGGCAGCGCGGGCAGCGCCTGGGAGAGCCGGGGGGCGACCGCGCCGCCGGCCAGCGCGAGCACCGGCGGCGCCACGAACGCCAGTGCGACCCCGAGGCCGACCGCCCCGGCCGTCGGGCGCAGCACGGCGCCCAGCGCGCGGTAGGGCACGCCGAGAGCACCGTCGCCGTCCCTGCGGTCGGGCGGGTGAGCCCGAGCACGCAGCGCACCGTCGTCGTCCCCGAGCCGTTGGGCCCGGGGAAGCCGGTGACCCGGCCGGGCTCGACGCGGACGGTGAGGCCGCTGACGGCGGCCCGCTCCCCGTAGCGCTTGGTGAGGCCGTCGCGCTCGATCACGCCGGACGGCATGGCGAGCACCGTGCGTCCCGCGCGGGAGGCCCGGCGGACGGCGTCCTCAGGAGGCGGCGGCGGACCGCTCCCGCTCGATGAGCTCCTTGCTCCGCACCAGCCGCAGGAACGTGACGACGACCAGCCCGCCGACGACGTTGAGCAGCGTCGTGTACCAGAACCAGGCCAGCCAGTCGCCGTAGCCGTACGGGGCGCCGTGGTGGATCGCCCCGAAGAGGATCAGCGAGTCCAGGATCGAGTGGAACAGCACCAGGCCCGCGAGGAGGAACGCCCCGGCCACCGCCGCGGCGAGCTTGCCCGCCTCGGAGTCCGCGCCGTGCTGCATGCGGGTCATCAGCGTGATGAAGGCGCCGGCCAGCAGCGCCAGCGAGACCGCCTTGAGGTCCAGCGGCGCCTCGACGAAGGTCCGGCCCGACTCGACCGCGGTGGCGCCGAGCTCGGGGAGCCCGTGCACGACCAGCCACATGACCAGCCAGCCACCGACGAGGTTGGCGACCAGGGTCCCGGCCCACAGCTTGACCAGCTGGCCGGTGCTCGCCCGGCCGGCGACCACCGCGGTCACCGGCACGAGGAAGCCCTCGGTGAACAGCTCGCTCTTGGCGAGCATCAGGGCGATGAAGCCGATGCCGAACGCCAGCCCGGCCAGCAGGTGACTGCCGGTCGCGGCGTACACGGCCAGCAGCGCGACCACGCCGGTGGCCACCTCGAGCCCGCCGGCCAGACCGGTGGTGAGCACCTCCCGCCAGCTGCGGTGCAGCCGCTGCGCCCCCTCGTCGACGATCCGGTCGAAGGCCTGCGCCACCTGGTCCTCGACCGGGGCGTCGGTCTCGCCCAGCTCCTCGCGTGCGGTCTGCGCCACGGCGGGTCTCCTCTCGGGCGGCCCGCCGGCCTCCCCTGGGTCCGAGGCGGAGGCGTGACCGGACGGGGGCTACCCGGGTTCCCCCCGGCCGCACACGTCGGCGTCGCTCAGCCCGGACGGGCGACGGCGGGCGCGTCGTCGATGAAGGGGATCTTGGTGACGTACTGCTGGTAGAGCTTCACCCCGTCCTCGACGGAGAGGGTGCCGAACTCCAGCAGCGTGGCCAGCCCCTCGAGCTCGGCGTCGGCCGCCTCGACCGCGCTGAGCTCCGCGACGGGGTCGCGCGTCCTGGTGATGTTGGTCAGGACCGTGGCGCCGACCGAGACCAGCAGCGCCAGCAAGCAGAGCGTCTTCCACACCGTCGAGCTGCTGTCGAGGCCGAACAGGTTCTGGACCGCCTCGGCGAACGACACCCCGCCGAGCGCGGGTCCGGCGGTGAAGACGGCCGACAGGGACGTGAGCACCAGCGTCACGGTGGCCCACCGCCGGACGCGGGGTCGCCGCTGGCGCAGGTAGGCCTCGACCCCCGCCCGGCGCGCGTTGATCCGCCGCAGCAGGTCCTGCCGGCGATCAGTCTGGTCGGCCATACCAGTCCCCTCGCTCCGCAGCACCGGAAACACGCAGGGTAGCGGCGGTCCCTGCCCGACAGGGCTCTGGACGACGGCCTCGACGCGGCGCAAGCCGTCCGTGACGGGGAGGATCGGGAACGTGACCACGCGACGATTGGCGACCCTGCACGTCTGGGGCGTGCCCGGCCGGTCGGTGCCGGCCGCGCTGCTGCGGATGGCGACCGACCGGCGTCCGCTGCGCCGCTCCCCCGGGCTGCGGTTCGCAAAGCTGCTGGGCACGGGCAGCGGCCGGAGCTTCACCGTGCGCGATGCCGACCCCCGCCGCTGGGCCTTGCTCGCCGTGTGGGACGACGCACGCGCGGCCGCCGCGTTCGAGTCCGGCGACGTCGTCGCCCGGTGGCAGCGGATCGCCGACGAGCAGTGGAGCGCCCGGATGCGGCCGCTCGCCGCCCGCGGCCGCTGGTCGCGGCAGGAGCCCTTCGGGCGGCCCTGGCCGCAGCGCTGGGACGGCCCGGTCGCCGCGGTCACCCGCGCCCGGCTCACCCCGCGCAAGGCGGTGACCTTCTGGCGCGCCGTCCCGCCGGTCTCGGCCGACCTGCACGAGAGCCCGGGGCTGCGCCTGGCCCTGGGCATCGGCGAGGCACCGCTCGGGCTGCAGGGCACCTTCAGCGTGTGGGACTCCGCGTCGGCGCTGAACTCCTTCGCCTACGACCGCGCCCCGCACGCCGCCGTCGTCACCCGCACCGCGCAGGAGGGCTGGTACGCCGAGGAGCTGTTCGCCCGGCTCGCGCTGCTCTCGGCCGCGGGGACGCTGGGCGGCCGCGACCCCCTGGCCTGACGACAGCCGCGGCGGTCAGCCGGGTGTCGCGACGTCCGCCAGCGTGAGCGGCGGGCCGAGGATCTCGTGGCGGTAGCGGGTGGCGGCCTCCGCGAGGCGCGGCACGTCGGGCTCACTGGGCTCCGGGAGACCCGGGCCCGTCGGCGGCCGGCCGAGCTCGGCGACGAGGTCCTCGAACCCCCCGGGCGAGGTGATCTGCAGCCCGCGCACCGGCCCCCGGGTGACGACGAAGACGTGCGGGATCGCGTGCGGCAGGAGGACGAAGCCCCCGGGGCCGGCCGTCCACCGGCGGTCGCCGCACTCCACGACCAGCTCGCCGTCGATGACGTAGAAGCCCTCGTCCTCCACGTGGTGCACGTGGCGCGGCGGCCCGAACCCGACCGGCGCCGAGAACTCGAGGAACGTGAACGCTCCGCCGGTCTGGGCGCCGCCGGCCTTGACCGTCATGCGGGTGTCGAGGAACCAGGAGTCCGTCCCCTCCCCCGCGCCGAGGACGTATCCGCGCTCGTCGAAGCTCATGCCGGCGTTCCCCTCCGTGCGGGTGTGGGGTCCGGGGCAGGATCCAGCGGACAGGCAGCGGCATCAAGTCCGCGGCGCGCGGAGGGTGACGGGACTACAGCCGGCAGGTCAGGTGCAGCTCGTCGCGGTCGTCACCGGGGGCCACGCGGATCGCCCCCGGCATCCGGCCGAACTCGCGGTAGCCGAAGCCCGCGTAGAAGGCCTCGAGACCGGTGCCGCCGCGCACGGTGAGGTGCAGGAACTCCAGGCCGCGCGCCCGGGCGATGTCGTGGACGCCGGCCATCAGCACCCGCCCCAGGCCCCGCCCCTGTCGTTCCGGGCGCACCTGCACACGCAGCACCGTGGCCCAGTGCCGCCGCAGCGGGCTGACCGACAGCGACAGGACGGCGAACCCGGCGAGCTCGCCGTCCACCCGGAGCACGGCGAGCAGCTCGTGCCCGCGGTGCACCCGCTCGATCACCGCGTCGAGGTACGGCGCGAGCCCCTCCTCGGTCACCGGGGGGACGAAGCCGACCGACCCGCCGGCGTTGCTCACGTCGGTCCAGCAGGTGAGCAGCTGGGCCCGGAGCTCGTCGTCGACGGCGTCGACCGGGCAGACCTCGGTGTGCACACGCCCATCCTCCCGGTGCAGCGGACGGCTCCCGACGCGGGCGGTCCCGCGCCGACCCAGGCGCGTGACGTGGCTCACAGCGACTGTCCAGGGTCTCCCCGGTCAGGAAACGCCCCACCCCCCGCGCTCACCCGGCGTCACCCCGGGCTGCGCGACGCGCGCCGGGCTAGCTTCCCGCTGTCCCGGCGTGGGACACGGCGCAGCCACCCAGGAGGGGCCATGGCCCGCAGACCCGTCGTGCTGGTGGCGACCGCCACCGTCCTCGTCGGCCTGGTCCCGGCGACCGCGGCCGCCGACGACGGCCAGGGGCAGTGGTCCGGAGAGCCGACCCCGGGCGCCCCGGGGATCGGCGACCCCTACTACCCGCTGGACGGCAACGGCGGGTACGACGTCGAGCACTACGACCTGGACCTGCGCTACGACCCCGCGACCGACGTCCTCTCCGGTACCGCGACCGTCGAGGCGACGGCGACCCAGGACCTGTCCGCCTTCGACCTCGACCTCGAGGGTCTGGAGGTGCGGTCGGTGACGGTCGACGGCCGGCCGGCGACCTGGAGCCGGGACGGCGGCGAGCTGACGATCACACCGGCGCGGCCGCTGGGGCAGGACCGGGAGTTCGCCGTCGCCGTCACCTACGACGGCGTGCCGGCCACGATCCAGGACCCCGCACTCGGGCAGTCGGGCTTCTTCCACACCGCCGACGGCGCCCTGGTCGCCGGCCAGCCCGAGAGCGCGGCCACCTGGTTCCCGGCGAACGACCACCCGCGCGACGCCGCCTCGGTGGCCGTGTCCATCGCCGTTCCCGAGGGGCTGGAGGGCATCTCCAACGGCGCGCTCGAGGGCACCCGGACGCAGGACGGGTGGACGACGTGGTCGTGGCGCGCCGAGGAACCCATGGCCACCTACCTGGTGACCCTCGCCGTCGGCGAGTTCGACATCCGCGCGTACGAGGTCGACGGCATCCGGTACTGGGACGCCGTCGACCCCTCCCTGGCCGGGCTCGACCCGGACCCGGACGTCGCGGGCCCGAGCGTCGGTGAGGTCGTCGACGCGGCTCTGGCCCGCCAGCCGGAGGTGATCGAGTTCCTGTCCGAGTCGTTCGGCCCGTACCCGTTCAGCACGGCGGGCGCGATCGTCGACAACGTCCCCGGGATGGCCTTCGCGCTGGAGACACAGACCCGGCCCGTGTACGCACCCGGTTTCTTCACCGACCCGGTGCAGGGCGACCTGGTCGTGGTGCACGAGCTGGCGCACCAGTGGTACGGCGACTCGGTCCGGCTCGACGCCTGGCAGCACATCTGGCTCAACGAGGGGTTCGCGACCTACGCCGAGTGGCTGTGGCTGGAGCGGGAGGGGCTCTCGACGCCCCAGAAGGAGTTCGACCAGCTGTACGCCAACGCGGACACGCTCTTCCCCGGCCTGCAGCCGCCGTTCTGGACGGTCCTCCCCGGAGATCCCGGCGCAGCCACTTCACTGCTGTTCCACCCGGCCGTGTACCAGCGCGGCGCCATGACGCTGCACGCGCTGCGGCAGGTCGTCGGTGACACGGCCTTCTTCCAGGTCGTCGACGAGTGGGCCACCTCGCGGGCGGGCCAGGCGGTCACCACCGACGAGTTCACCACCCTGGCGGAGAAGTTCTCCGGGCGCGAGCTCGACGACCTGTTCCAGGCCTGGCTGTACACGCCGGAGCGACCGGTGCTCGGCTGACGAAGGGCCCTCCTGCCCCCACCGCTCTCGCAGGCTCGCGGCGGGACCCTGCAGGAGGGCCGACGAGGGCAGGAGGGTCCTCTCTCAGCCGCTCGCGCCGAAACGCTCGACCCGGATCTCGGCCGCGGGGACGCCGAGGTCGACGAGCAGCTGACTGGCCGCCTCGGCGAACCCGGCGGACCCGCACACGTACGCGGTCCGGCCCGGCTCCCACAGCGGCACCAGCTCGGCGGCGGTCAGCCGCCCGGCCGAGCGGACGCCGTACGGCTCGCGGGTGGTGACGACGAGTGCGCCGGCCGCGAGCAGCTCGTCGGCGTAGGGCAGCTCGGCGAGTGTGCGGGTGGAGACGGCGGTGCGCAGGAGGTCGGTGCGGCCGAGGTCATGGGCGGTCCGCAGCATGGCCACCAGCGGGACGACGCCGGTGCCGCCGCCGACCAGCAGCGCCGGCCGCTCGCCGTCCCAGACGAACCAGCCGCCGATCGGGCCGCGGACGTCCAGCTCGTCGCCGGGCTCGACGACGTCGGCCAGGTAGGTGGAGACCTCCCCGTCGTCCAGCCGCTCGACGAACAGCTCCACCAGCGGGTCACCGGGCGGGGAGGCCACCGAGTAGGACCGCTGCGCGGTGTAGCCCTCCTCGGCGGTCAGCCGGACGACGTAGTGCTGGCCGGCCATGTGCTCGACCCGGTCGGTGACGTCGAGCCGCAGCTGGACGGCGTCCTCGACGGGATGCCGCACGTCGGTGACGGTCGCCGTCCGCCAGCCGCCGCTGGGCGCGTCCGGCCGCCTGGCCCCGTCCCGCGGCTCGCCCCGAGCCTGCCCGGGGGCTGACGGCCTCGGTTCCGGGTCCCGCCGCGAGCCTGCGAGCGGTGCGGGGAAGCGAGGTCCTTCCCGGGGTCCTTCGTCAGTCACCCTGGTAGCGCTGCTCGCGCCAGGGGTCGCCACGGTCGTGGTAGCCGTTCTGCTCCCAGAAGCCGGGCTGGTCGCGCTGCAGCAGCGTCAGCCGGGTGACCCACTTGGCGCTCTTCCAGAAGTACAGGTGCGGGACCAGCAGCCGCACCGGGCCGCCGTGCTCCACGGGCAGCGGGCCGCCGTCGTACTCCCACACCACCCACGCCCTGCCGCCGGTGACGTCCTCGAGCGGGAGGTTGGTGGTGTAGCCGGTCTTGGACGTCGCGACGACGAAGTGCGCGTCGGCGGTCGGGCGGGCCGCCTCCAGCAGGGTGTCGACGCTGACGCCGGCGAACCAGGTGTCGAACTTCGACCACGTGGTGACGCAGTGGATGTCGCCGCGGTACTCCGAGCGCGGCAGCCGGTGGGCCTCGTCCCAGGTCCACGTCGTCGGGTCCTCCACCCGGCCGTCGACGGTGATGCTCCAGGTCTCGGGCGAGATGCGCGGCGTCGGCTCGGCGGTCAGGATCGGCCAGTCGCGGCCGACGTCGTACTGCCCGGGCGGCAGCCGCGGGTCGCGCTCGCGGCGGCGGCCGAGGAATCCTCGCGTGGGTCCAGCCATGTCGTGTCCCTCCCCTGCGGGGACGCCCGCCAACCCCCGGCCGGTGTCGCGCTGCCCACGCGGCCGAGCAGCCTAACCACCCGGGCCGGTAAGGGCACCCTTACGAGAGCTGAGTCACTCTGTGTTCACGTGGTCGCAAACGTGGTAGAGGCATACCTTCGGTGGCTGTGGTGACGGTGACGCAACCCGGCCAGCGCAGAGCGCCCAAGGCCGCGAAGACGAGTTCGGTCTTCAAGAAGGTCGTGATGGCGGTCAGCGGCATCATCCTGGTGCTGTACCTGATCGCCCACATGATCGGGAACCTCAAGGTCTTCGCGGGCCGGGAGTCGTTCAACGGCTACTCCCACTGGATCCGCACGATCGGTGAGCCCGCCGTGCCCGCGCAGACGACCCTCACGATCATCCGCATCGTGCTGCTGGTCGCCGTGATCGCCCACATCTGGGCGGCGATCGCGCTGTGGCGGCAGGCCAAGCGGGCACGGCCGAACGGCTACGTCACGAAGAAGGCGGTGGCCCAGAGCTACGCCTCGCGGACCATGCGCTGGGGCGGTGTGATCGTCGGCCTGTTCGTCATCTACCACATCCTCGACCTCACGATGGGCGTGGCGAACCCCGAGGGCCCCGGCACCACGCCCTACGACCGCCTGGTCGCCGGGTTCTCGAACCCGCTCATCACCGCGGTCTACGTGATCGCCCTCATCCTGCTCGGCATGCACCTGCGCCACGGCATCTGGAGTGCCACGCAGACCCTCGGGCAGAGCAACAAGCGCCGGGAGAAGACGGTCAACCTCTTCGCCCTGGTCTTCTCCGTGGTGCTGATCGGCGGGTTCCTCCTCGTCCCGTTCAGCGTTCTCCTCGGGCTCGTCGGCTAAGGAGCTCAACGCGATGCCTCTCGACCTCTTCACCGTCGGCGACCCGATCGCCGACACCAAGGCGCCCATGGACGTGCCGATCGGCGAGCGGTGGAGCACCCGCCGGTTCCGCGCGCGTCTGGTCAACCCGGCCAACCGCCGCAAGCTCACCATCATCGTCGTCGGCACCGGCCTGGCCGGTGGCTCGGCCGCCGCGACGCTCGGCGAGGCCGGCTACAAGGTCAAGAACTTCTGGTTCCACGACAGCCCGCGCCGGGCGCACAGCGTCGCCGCGCAGGGCGGCATCAACGCCGCCAAGAACTACCGCAACGACGGCGACAGCGTGCACCGGCTGTTCTACGACACGGTCAAGGGCGGCGACTTCCGCTCCCGCGAGAACAACGTGCACCGCCTGGCCGAGGTCAGCGTCAACATCATCGACCAGTGCGTCGCCCAGGGCGTGCCCTTCGCCCGCGAGTACGGCGGCCTGCTCGACAACCGCTCCTTCGGTGGCGCGCAGGTGTCGCGGACCTTCTACGCCCGCGGCCAGACGGGCCAGCAGCTGCTCTACGGCGCCTACCAGGCGCTGGAGCGGCAGATGGCGGCCGGCACCGTCGAGCAGTTCCCGCGGCACGAGATGCTCGACCTGATCGTGGTCGACGGCCGGGCCCGCGGCATCGTGGCGCGCAACCTCATCACCGGCGAGGTCAGCACCCACTTCGCCGACGCCGTCGTCCTGGCCACCGGCGGGTACAGCAACGTCTTCTACCTCTCCACGAACGCCAAGGGCTCCAACGCCACGGCGATCTGGCGGGCGCACAAGCGGGGCGCGTACTTCGCCAACCCCTGCTACACGCAGATCCACCCGACCTGCATCCCGGTCAAGGGCGACTACCAGTCCAAGCTCACGCTGATGAGCGAGTCGCTGCGCAACGACGGCCGCGTGTGGGTGCCCAAGGAGCGCGGTGACACCCGCGACCCGAGGGAGATCCCCGAGGGCGAGCGGGACTACTACCTGGAGCGGATCTACCCCTCGTTCGGCAACCTGGTGCCCCGCGACATCGCCTCGCGCCAGGCCAAGAACGTCTGCGACGAGGGCCGCGGCGTGGGCCCGGGCGGGCTGGGCGTCTACCTGGACTTCGGCGACGCCATGAAGCGGCTGGGCCGGCCGGCCATCGAGGCCAAGTACGGCAACCTCTTCGACATGTACGCCCAGATCACGGGCGAGGACCCCTACGAGACGCCGATGCGGATCTACCCGGCGGTCCACTACACGATGGGCGGGCTGTGGGTCGACTACGACCTGCAGTCCACGATCCCCGGCATGTTCGTGATCGGGGAGGCCAACTTCTCCGACCACGGCGCGAACCGCCTGGGCGCCAGCGCGCTGATGCAGGGCCTGGCCGACGGCTACTTCGTGCTGCCCAACACCATCAACGACTACCTCGCCGACGGTCCGTTCCCGAAGGTCGACGAGGGCCACCCGGCCGTCGTCGAGGCGATGCAGGAGGTGCAGGGCCGGGTGCAGAAGCTGCTGTCGATCAACGGCAACCGCACCCCCGCCTCGTTCCACCGCGAGCTCGGCCGGCTGATGTGGGACCTGTGCGGCATGGAGCGCTCCGAGGAGAGCCTGCGCAAGGCCCTGGACCGGATCCCCGAGATCCGCCAGGAGTTCTGGACCAACCTCAAGGTCTCCGGCGACGAGAGCACGATCAACCCGACCCTGGAGCACGCCGGCCGCGTCGCGGACTTCATCGAGCTCGCCGAGCTGATGTGCGTCGACGCCCTCCACCGCGCCGAGAGCTGCGGCGGGCACTTCCGGGCCGAGAGCCAGACCCCCGAGGGCGAGGCGCTGCGCGACGACGAGAACTTCGCCTACGTCGCCGCGTGGGAGTGGACGCCGGAAGGCGCTCCCCCCGTCCTGCACCGCGAAGTCCTCGAGTACGAGTACGTCCACCTCGCCCAGCGGAGCTACAAGTGACTGCGACACGTGAGGGCGCGAGCTTCGCGTCCGGCACGGCGACCGACCCGGCCATGGCCCCTCACGGCATGACCCTGACGCTGCGGATCTGGCGGCAGAAGAGCCCCGCCGACAAGGGTCGGATGGTGACCTACCAGGTCGAGGACATCTCCCCGGACATGTCGTTCCTGGAGATGCTCGACGTCCTGAACGAGAAGCTGATCCTCGCCGGTGACGACCCGGTGGTCTTCGACCACGACTGCCGCGAGGGCATCTGCGGCAGCTGCGGCCTGATGATCAACGGGACGGCGCACGGCCGCGGCGTCTCGGGTGGTCCCACGACCACCTGCCAGCTGCACATGCGCAAGTTCAAGGACGGCGACACGATCGACATCGAGCCGTGGCGTGCGTCGGCGTTCCCGGTGATCAAGGACCTGTCGGTCGACCGGGGCGCGCTGGACCGGATCATCCAGGCCGGCGGCTACATCAGCGCCCCGACCGGGACCGCGCCGGAGGCCCACTCGATCCTGGTGCCGAAGGCCGACTCGGACGCGGCCTTCGACGCGGCGACCTGCATCGGCTGCGGCGCCTGCGTGGCGGCCTGCCCGAACGCCTCCTCGATGCTGTTCACCGCGGCCAAGGTCAGCCACCTCGGGCTCCTGCCGCAGGGCCAGCCCGAGCGCAACGAGCGCGTGGTCAACATGGTCACCCAGCAGGACCGCGAGGGCTTCGGCGGCTGCACCAACATCGGCGAGTGCTCGGCGGCCTGCCCCAAGGGCATCTCGATGGAGAACATCTCCCGGCTCAACCACGACCTGCTCGGCGCCCTGCGCGCCGGGGCCCGGCCGAAGAGCTGACGGAGGACCCCGTCCTCCCCACCCCGCGCGAGCTCGGCACGAGGACCCTCCTGCCCCCGCCACGCGCAGGCTCGCAGCGGGACCCTGCAGGAGGGCCGCTGGACGGGGCCGGCGGCGGTGCCCGGAAGGGGCCGCCGCCGACCGCCGGAGGGCGGGGACCCGAGCGCCGGGTCCCCGCCCTCCGGCGCGTTCCGGGCCCGGCTGGCGAGAGCTGGGTTCGGTGTGCGAACCTAGCGCGGTGACGACCGGACAGACGGATCTCTCCACGACGCCCGACGGCTGGGGCGAGCCCCGCTCGCGGACGGTGACCTGGCACGACCCGTTCGTCGTGGCCGCCGGGGCGATGGAGCGCAGCGGGCTCGAGACGCTGGAGGCGCTGCGGAACGGCGTCCTCCCGCCGCCGCCGATCGCCCGGCTGTTCCAGATGGACGTCGTCTCGGTCGCCGAGGGTCGGGTGGAGTTCGCCTGCGCGGTGGACGAGTCGATGTACAACCCGATCGGCGTCGTCCACGGCGGCCTGGTCTGCACGCTGCTGGACACCGTGGCGGGGTGCGCGGTGCACTCCACGCTCCCCCGCGGCGTCGGCTACACGTCCATCGAGCTGAAGGTCAGCTACCTGCGGTCGGTGCACACCGGCAGCGGCCCCCTCACCGCGATCGGGACGGTCGTCAAGCCCGGCCGGCGGGTGGCTTTCGCGGAGGGTGAGGTCCGCGACGCCGCCGGGCGGACGGTGGCGACGGCGACCAGCTCGCTGCTCGTCTTCCCCCTCGCCGGCTGACCGTCCGCCCGGGACGGGTTCACCCGACCGGGGTCGCCGTCCTGGCCTCGAGCCACGCCTCCAGCCGCTCGGGCGGCAGCGCCCGGCTGAGCTGGTACCCCTGGACGACGTCGCAGCCCAGGGCGGCGAGCGCGTCGACGGTCGCCTGGTCCTCCACGCCCTCGGCGACGAAGACCAGGCCGAGGGCGTGCGCGAGCTGCAGGGTCGAGGTGACGATCGACGCCGACCGGTCGCTGCCGGTCATCGCGCCGACGAAGGTGCGGTCGAGCTTGAGCTCGGTCACCGGCAGGGTGGCGAGGTAGGCGAGGCTGGACCAGCCGGTGCCGTAGTCGTCGATGGCGACGCCGACGCCGGCCTCGCGCAGGCCGGCGAGGACGCGGACGGCGCGCTCCCGGTCCTCCATGAGCAGGCTCTCGGTCACCTCGAGCACCAGTGCGGTCGCGGGGACGCCGTGCCGCGCGAGCAACCCGGCCACCTCGTCGGGGAAGCCCTCGTCGACCAGGTTCGAGGGGCTGACGTTGACCGCGACGGTCAGCTCGCGCCCGCGGTCGGACCACGCCCGCCGCTGCGCCAGTGCGGTGTCCAGCACCCGCCTGGTCAGCGCCGCCATGAGCCCGGCGGACTCCACCAGCTCGATGAAGGCGTCGGGGAACAACAGCCCACGTTCGGGGTGCTGCCAGCGCACCAGCGCCTCCACGCCGTCGACCCGGCCGGTCGCCAGGTCCAGTTTCGGCTGGTAGTGCAGCACCAGCTCGCCCTCGTCGACGGCTCGCCGCAGCTGGGCGATCGCCTCGAGGCGGTGCCGGCCCGAACCGTGGCGCTCGTCGTCGTAGACCACCGGGCCGCTGCGGCCGGCCTTGGCCGCGTACATGGCCAGGTCGGCCAACTGCAGCAGCTCCTGGGCCTGCCGGGAGTGCCGCGGGCCGAGGGCGATGCCCACGCTGGCCTCCACGCTCAGCGCCATGCCGGCGAGGTGGAACGGCCGCTCGAGCGTGGCGCAGAGCCGTCTGGCCAGTGCCAGGGCGCCGTCCTCCCCCAGGCCGGCCGCCAGGACGACGAACTCGTCGCCGCCCAGGCGGGCCAGCAGGTCATCGGACCGCAGGTGCCCGGCCAACCGCGGCCCGACCTCGCGCAGCAGCGCGTCGCCGACGCCGTGGCCCAGTGAGTCGTTGATCTCCTTGAACCGGTCGAGGTCCAGGACCAGGACGGCGGTGCTGCCGCCGCCGGCCGCCATCCGCGCGTCGGCTGCGGTGAGGGTCTCGAAGACCTGGCGGCGGTTGGGCAGGCCGGTGAGCTCGTCGGTGCGCGCCTGGTGCCGGCTGTCGGCCAGCGCCCGGACCTCGCGGAAGGTCAGCGCGGTGCGGGCGAGGGCGGCCACCACGGCGCCGAAGGCGAGCGCGCCGGCCAGTGGGTCGTGGTCCTGCGAGTAGCCCAGCAGCAGGAGGACCAGCGCGGCGAGGGCGCACAGCCCCGGGACGACGAGCGCGCGCACGCCACGCAGCTGGTCGGGCCTGGGCGGTCGGGGCCCTTGGCAGGCGGCCAGCCCGTAGCAGAGGAAGGCCAGCCCCCAGCCCACGTCGAGCGGGCCGCCGACGACGTAGGTGCCGTGCGCGACGTGGAAGGCGTACAGGCTGTCGGTCAGCACGAACAGCGCCGTCCCGGCGGTGAGCCACCACCAGGCCGCATCGGCGCCACGACCGATGACGACGAGGGCGCCGGCGATGAGCACCAGCAGCAGCAGATCGGCGACCGGGTAGGCGGCGATGAGCACGGCGCCGCGCAGCGCGAGGTCGAGGTAGGGGCCGAAGGCGAACGCCGACGCGAACGCCGCAGCGGTCAACCCGGTCACGACGGCGTCGAGCCACATGCTCGACGTCAGCCGCGGCGCCCGTGTCCGGAGCAGCCGGAACAGCGCGGCGCAGGCCAGCGGGTGGAAGCCGACGAAGGCGACGTCGAACCAGGCGGGGCGGACGACCGGTCCGGGCCCGGTGTCGGCGATGGCGTAGCCCAGCGCGCCGACCGTGTAGGAGCCCACGGCGGCGGCGAACAGCAACCACGCGCCGCGGTCCTCCCGCACCGTGACCGCCCGCAGGACCAGCAGCGCGGTGAGCCCGACGAGGAACACCCACTTGCCGCCGACGGCCAGGTCGCCCAGCACACCGGCGCCCCCGAGCCCGTGGGTCGCCAGCGACAGCACGTAGGCCGACGCCAGGACGGCGGCGCAGACGCGGACGCCCCGCAGCGGCCGGTCGACCGACTGCCGGGTGCGGCCACGCCGGGCGCGCGTGAGGACTCCGACCACGAGGACAGCATCGGTCACCCGGCGGCGGGCCTTCACCCCACGGCCGGGAGCACCGGGCCTGCCTCACTAAAAGGAGAGGAACGGTCACCGAGCGTACGGGCGGCCACGCTGGGTGCCCACCCTGGGGCCTCCCGGTGCGGCGTGACCGACTGGTTATGCTCCCCGAGCGGTCCGGTCAGGCGTCGAACAGTCGGCACCCGGCAACGAAGCCGACGAGCGACGACTGGCATCGGGGGATCGATGACGACCGGCACGCCCAGGCCCGGAGACCAGGGGTCCGGAACACCCGTGCCGCGGGACGCGGCGACCCGGCACGCCGACGCGATGCGGAGCCTCACCGCCGAGGTCGACCGCCTGCGGCACAACCTGGACAGCGTCAGCCGGCAGTCGGAGAACCTGCAGGCGGCACTGGAGAGCAACCGCCGCATCGGCATGGCCGTCGGCATCCTCATGGTCACCTGACGGCTCACCGACGAGGCCGCGTTCGAGTGCCTGCGTCAGGTGAGCAACCGGCGCAACGTGAAGCTGCGCCTGGTGGCCGAGGAGGTCATCTAAAAGGGCGTGCTGGACTAGCGGCTCTGCAGCGCGTCGAGCGCGACGGCCATGGCGGCCGCGACGCGGAAGTCGAGCCGCGGGTCGGGCACGGTGACGGTGTAGCGGTCCCGGACGGCCTTCTGCCGCTCGCTGGTCATCACCGGGGCGCCGGTCGCGGTGTCGACGAAGTCGAAGTGGAAGACGAACGGCACCCAGACCTCGCCGAGGTAGGGGATGAAGTCCCAGACCCGGCGCAGGACGGCGATCGACTGCCGGCGCTCGCGGCCGACGGCGTTGAGGGTGGGGGTCGACAGGTCCCAGGTGGAGCGCAACAGGCTGGCACCGAACTGCTTGCGGAAGTACCCCAGCGGGGTGCCGTACTCGTCGAAGACGTCGTGCTCCGCCGCGACGTCGAGCCGCTGCCGCGCCTTGAAGCGGAAGACCGCGCGGCTCTTGGAGGGGTCGGCGTAGAAGACGACCTCCTCCTTGAGCTTCATGCGCTTCTGCTCCGCGAACGCGAGCAGCGGCCCCTCGGAGCCGTCGGAGTTCATCCCGACGACCTCGTAGCGGTTGACCATCAGCGTGATCCGCTGCCGCACGAAGAAGGCCGGCACGACCATCGGGGCGGGCGGCTGCAGCGGTCCGGGCGGAACGGTCACGTCGGGTCTCCCGTACGGGTCCAGGGGTGGGTGGTCGGGCGTCATCGTGTCCCATCGGACGCCGTCCGCGCCGGTCGACGGCCCCGGTGCCCCCCGTGTCCTCCCCGCTTCAGGGGCCTCGGGGTCAGCTGCGAGGCACCTGCTCCTCGCGGGGCGCCGTCCCCCGCCGCTCCTGGCTGGGGACGACGGCCGCGACGTCGACGTCCCCCGGGCCCTCGTCCCCTCGGGCCGCCGTGGTGCCGAGGTGGCGCAGCGCGAAGCCCAGCACGATGCCCGTGACCCCACGCAGCAGCGCCATGGCCCCGACCCAGAACAAGATCAGGAAGGTGCGGCGGGCGATGGTCGCCGCCGGGTCGGCGCTGGAGGCCCACACGGCGAGCAGCAGCAGGAGCACCCCGCTGACCAGGCCGATCCACCAGTACGGGTTCTCCCGGCGCGAGGCGACCCCGCGGGCGATCTCGAAGGCGCCGGCGAGGAAGAGGACCAGGCCCAGCACCGACGCGAGCGCGAAGAAGGTGTTGATCGGCCGGAGGAACGCCCACAGCCCGGCCAGGACGAACAGCGCGGCGACGACGTAGTGCAGGACCCTCCAACCGCCGTCCACCATGGAGGCGAGGCCGGCCTCGTTGACCCCCGCGGCCAGGAGGACGCAGCCGATCAGCACCCCCACGGCCGCGAGCGAGCCGACGTCGGCCCGGAGCACCAACCAGGCGACGACCAACCAGGCCACCCCCGCGACCACCATCACCCACCAGTACCGGGCCGATTCCCGCAGCAGCACCGCTCCGGTGTCCCGCAGGGCTGTACGTCCTCCGCCGTCCATGACGTCCTCCGACGGTCGTCCGCGGCATGCCGGTCATGCCGCTGTCCACGGCCGGGGAGAGCCTCCCGCGCGGGGGACGCCCGCGACCACGGGCCTACGTCCCCGTGTCGGGCCTCAGGCGTGGTCGGCAGGCGCGGGGCCGGAGCGGGTGCCGACGAGGGCGGTGTGCAGCCGCTCGACGAGCCCGTCCAGGACGGAGGGACGGCGGTCGGGAGGCAGCGGCGCCGACGGCAGCAGCACCCACAGGAGCAGGTAGACGACGACACCGGCGCCACCGGCGACGGTGAGGCCGACCATGCCGACTCGCCAGAGGACGGCGTCGATGCCGCTGTACTCGGCGAGGCCGCCGCAGACGCCGCCGAGCCAGCGGTCGGTGCCGCTGCGACGCAGCTCCGGGCGGGCCGGCGGAGGGGTGGAGTGGTTCGGGATCGCGTTCGTCATGGGGACGAGCGTGGCCCCGCCCGGACGGCGCGGGTACCGGGGAACGCCCCGATCGGACCCCCGTTCTGGGCATCGGGGTGGTCCCTCGTCCCGGCTCGGGGTGTGGGCACGCGTGGCCACGGTGCGGCGGTGCCGACGAGCGACCGCGTGACGACGTCCGGGCCGGCCGGGGCGCCGGCGTCCTGCTGCTGCACCCGTGGTGGGGCGTGACCCCGGCGGTGCGGGAGTGGGCCGACCAGCTGGTCGCCGCCGGGCCGGCGCGGGACCGTGTCGTCGTCCGGCTCGACGTGCCGGCCCCGGAGGTCAGGGGCCGGCGGGCGTCCGGCTGCGCTGTTGGGCGCCGATGTCCCCGTACGGGTAGTCGGCGCGGCCGGGGTCGCTGACCGCGTCCAGCCGGGCGAGCTCCTCCGGCTCCAGCGTCACGCCGACGACGCCCAGGTCGTCGCTCAGTTGCCCGGTGGTGCGGGCCCCGAGGATGACCGAGGTGACGGCGGGCCGGTCGAGCAGCCAGGCGAGCGCGACCTGCGACATCGAGACGCCACGGGCCTCGGCGACGTCCTGGACGACCTCCAGCACGTCCCAGGTGCGCTGCCGGGAGCCGACCCGGTCGTAGGCCTCCATGCCGCGGCCGGGGTCCTCCCCCAGCCGGGTCGCGCCCTCGGGCCGCTGGGCGCGGGTGTACTTCCCCGACAGCCAGCCTCCGCCGAGCGGGCCCCAGGGCAGCATGCCGAGGCCGTTGTGCAGGCAGGCGGGGACGATCTCGAACTCGACGTCCCGGACGAGCAGGCTGTAGCTCGGCTGCAGGGTGACCGGGACGGCGAGGTGCTGGTGCTCGGCGAGGTCGACGGCCTTCTGCACCTGCCAGGCGGTGAAGTTCGACAGGCCCGGGTAGCCGATCTTGCCGGCGGAGACGGCGTCGTCGAGGAAGCGCAGGGTCTCCTCGAGCGGGGTCAGCGGGTCCCAGGCGTGCAGCTGGTAGAGGTCGACGTGGTCGACGCCGAGCCGGCGCAGGGAGTCGTCGAGGGCCCGGCGCAGGTGGCGGCGGGAGGTGCCGAGGGCGTTGGGGTCCTCGCCCATCGGGAAGCGGCCTTTGGTCGCGAGGACGACGCGGTCGCGGACGTCGGCCGGGCGGGAGGCCAGCCAGCGCCCGGTGATCTCCTCGGCCGCGCCGGCGGAGTAGACGTCGGCGAGGTCGACCAGCGTGCCGCCGACCTCGACGAACAGGTCGAGCTGCTCGTGCGCGCCCGCCTCGTCGGTCTCGGCGCCGAAGGTCATCGTGCCCAGGGCGAGGGCCGAGACCGCGCAGCCGCTGCGGCCGAGCGTGCGGTACTCCACGACGGTGCTCCTGTTCCCCGGGGTCCCGCGCGACGTTGCCGCAGCACGCGCGCGGCCACCACTCGAGGTCAGGCCGCCGCGGTGGTGTGTCAGCCGCTCCGCCGGTCGACTGCCGCCCTGAGCAGGCCCGCGACCTCCGGGGTGGCGGCGTACGCGCCGGCGGTCAGGAAGGACTGCTGGATGACCCCGTTGAGGTCGTGCCGCGACATCATGTCGTTGCCCATGGCCCGCTGCTCGGCCGCACCGGGAGCGAAGACGACGGTCCGGACGCCCGCCCGCTGCAACGCCCTGACCTCGTGCTTCAGCAGGCGTGCGGCGTGCCGGCGGGAGGCCGCGTAGACGTCGGGGAGCCAGCCCGCGGGTCCACTCATCGGTGAGATGACGATGACGATGTCCAGCCCCCGGCTGCGGAGCACCGCGGCGTTGGTGGGCGAGTGCACCCCGCCGTCGACGTACTGGTGACCGCCGATCTGGACCGGGGCGAAGTACCCGGGCACGGCGCAGGACGCCGCGACAGCCTGGTGGACCGGCACCTCGGGCGTACCCGGGCGGCCGAACACGACCCGGCGACCGTCGCGCCTGCGGACAGCACAGATCCACAGGTCGGGCTCCGGCCACTGCGGTCCCTCCAGCTCACGGAGGGCGGCCAGCTGTTCGGCGACGTCGTGCCGTCCCGGCGCGATGAGGGCCATGCCGGCCGCCAACGGCCGGAACCGCCACGGTCGGGTCAGCGCCCGCTGCACCATGTGCCGCCCCGGCAGCCGCAGGGGCCGGCGCAGGAGGTGCAGCGGGTTGAAGGGCGCCAGCTCGGGGACGGGCGTGCCGGCCACGTGGCGGAGGACGTCGTCCTCGTCCGACAGCGGGGCCTTCACCGTCCAGGCGGCGAGGTCCTCGGCCGAGACGCCCAGCCGCAGCAGCGTGCCGGTGATGGAGCCGGCCGACGTCCCGACGATCACGTCGACCGTGCGTGCGTCGAAGCCGAAGTCGTGCTCGAGCACCGCGAGCACGCCCGAGTGGTACGCCTGACCCACGACGCCGCCACCGCCCAGCACCAAGCCGACGTGCATCACGCATCGAGCGTGCCAGGCCCCTCCCAGGTCCGCGACGACCCCTCGGGGCGGGGCTCGCCGTGTATCGGACCGGTCGGTGGAGGCGGCGTCGCGCTCGCCTCCACCGACCGCTGGGCTCAGGTGCGGCTGCCGCCCCCGATCATGGGGTCGTCGCCGGAGTCCCGAACTCCCTGCTCGACGCCCTCGGTGGAGGACGGCGCGGTGTAGCCCGCGGGGTCGGACTCGGTGGTCAGCGCGTCGTCCCGCACCACGTCGGGGGGTGGCTGCTCGACGACGGTGACCTCCTGGGGCTGGCGCACGCCGCCCTCCGGCTGCTGCTCGCGCTCACTCCCCTTCGACGAGGCCACGGCCGCGCCTGCGGCTGCCGCGACGCCGGCCACGGCCGCGACACCGGCGGCGACGGCCTTGCCCGACACCCCGGCCTTGCCGCTGTCGCCGTGCGAGCCGACGGCGTCCCCGACGCCGGGCGTGCCGACGTCGAGGTCCTCGTTGATCGAGCCGCGCCAGGCACCGGTGGCGTAGCCCTCGTCCTCGATCAGCTCCTTGAACTTCTTCAGGTCGGAGTCGACCTGCCGCTCCACGATGCCGAGCTTGTCGCCGACCTGCTCCACGGCACCCTCGGGCTCGTACTCCAGGGTCAGGTAGACGATCGTCGAGCTCGGGCCGGCGGGCTCGAAGCGGACCGCGCCGGCGTTCGTGGCCCCGCTGGTCGCGGCCCAGGCGACCTTGCGGTCCGGTTCCTGCTCGAGGATCGAGGCGTCCCACTCCCGGCGGACGCCCGCGATCTCGGCGACCCAGTGCAGGCGCCGGTCGTCGAGCTGGCGGACCTCCCTGACCCCGCCCATGAAGTGCGGGAAGTCCTCGAACTGGGTCCACTGGTTGTAGGCCTGGTTCACCGGTACGTCGACCTGGATCGACCTCTCGACCTTGGTCGTCATCGCTGGTCCTCCCTCGTCGCGGGCAATGGACACCCCGGCTACCCCCGGGCGCAGCAGGTGATGCACGTCACTCGTGAGCGTGCTGCGGCGTGCGGGACACGTGTGACTCCCGGGTTCGCGCCGGGGACGTCGTCCGCCGATGAGGCGGGCATGCGCGCCAGCCACGTCGCCACCGCCCTCGCCGCCTTCCTCGCCGGGTCGACCGCCGCCACGGTCCTGCACCGCCGCGCCGCGCACCCTGTGCCGGCCGCCGCTCCCGTCGCTGCGTCCCCGGCCGCTCCGGTCGA
Organism: Geodermatophilus sp. URMC 61; assembly: GCF_052931555.1. NCBI lineage: Bacteria > Bacillati > Actinomycetota > Actinomycetes > Geodermatophilales > Geodermatophilaceae > Geodermatophilus > Geodermatophilus sp. URMC 61. Next base: position 5,256,687 of record NZ_JBRFHZ010000002.1, on the reverse strand, counting down.
GGAGCACGGCGCCGTCGTCCTGCCGTTTTCCCGCCCGGCCGTCGTGGCTCCCGTGGTCGCCACGCCGGCCGCCGCCGCTCCGGCCCGCTGCGGTGACAGCGGCGGTCGCACCAAGGCCGGCGCGCCCTGCGGCGCCCGCGCCACCACCGGTGGCCGCTGCCACCACCACCCGCTGGCCGCCTGAGCGGCTCCACGTTCCCGCGGGAACGTCTCGTCGGCGGACGTGGGCTCCGGAGGACCGCTCGGTCGGTCCCGCCCTCACCGGCCGACGCCTCGACGACGGTTGCGCGGATGCGCCGTTCCTGGGCTGCGGACTGCGCACCCGCGCACACCGTCGGGTTGTCGTGCCTCGACTCACCGAACCGGACGGTTGCCGGGGTGGGTGATCGGCGTCGGCCCTCGCCGAGCAGAGCCGCGCGGAGTGGTCCGCGAGTTCCGCTGGCGTCCTGAGCGGCCGGACCGGTGGCGGTTCCGACCGACGGTGCGGATTGGCGCGCCACCTGCTGGGTAGCTGCGGGCGACGGCCGTCGCACGACGGCCCGGTCGTCCGGCCGCTCAGACAGGAGGCCACCATGACACTGCCCGATCGGGACGCTGCGAGGGACTGGGTCGGCCGGACGGTGGTCGACCGCGACGGCACCGAGATCGGGGTGTGCGCCGCTCTGCTGGCCGACGAGGCGACCGGGCTGCCGGAGTGGTTGTACGCCGAACGCGACGAGGTGACCGTGGTGGTCCCGCTCCTCGACGCGACGGGGGACGGGAGCCGGGTCCAGGTGACGGTCACCCGGGCCGACGCCGACGGCGCGCCACGGTTCGGTCCCGCGCGTGAGCTGTCCCAGGACCAGGAGGCGGAGCTCTACCGGCACTACGGGATCGAGTACTCGACGGCCACCTCGGACAGCCTCCTGCCGACCGCCGACGCCGAGCCGACCGAGGTCGAGTCCACCGCGTCCGAGCTGGCCGAGACCGAGCCGATCATCCCTGAGCCGACCGTCGCTGAGCCGAGCGACACCGAGCCAGCCAGGCCCGAACCGGACACGGCCCGCAGCCAGTCCGTCGCCAGCGGCACCGCACGGCGCGGTCGCGGAGTGGCGGCCGCCGTGGCCCTGCTCGCGGGCCTGGCGGCCGCCGTCGTAGCGGCGGTACGCCTGCGCCGGGGGTCACCCCTGGGATCGGTGCGCCTGCTGCGGCGCGGGGCTCCCCCGCCGAGGTCGGCCGCGCAGCGCGCGCTCGCCGGCGCAGCCGCCGCCCGCGCTCGGGTCGTGCAGGCCGCAGCGGCGGCCGGACCCGTGGTGGAGGCCTCCGGCGTCCTGGCGCGGCGTGGTGCGTCCGCAGGTGCCCAGTCGGTCCGCCGTGCGGCGGAGACGGCGGCGACGGCGGCGAGGACCTACACCGACGAGGCGACGGCGCGGCTCGTACCGCTGCTGGCCGAGACCGGGCAGGCGGTCTGGCGTGCCGCCCGCGCCGGGACGGACTCGGCCCTGAGGACGACCGATGCGGCCACCTCGGCGGTCGGGGCGGCCGTGCCGCGGGTGGCCGCCGGCGCCGTGCGTGCCGGCCGGACGGGTCTGAGTGCCGTGCTCGCGGTGGGAGCGGCAGCCGAGGCGGTGCCCGAGGTGGTGGCCGAGACCGGTGAACGACTGGAGAAGGGCTGGAGGAGAGTCATGGGCAGGTTGTCGTTGGGGCTCGGCTTCGGTGTCGGGTACGTGCTCGGTGCGCGCGCCGGACGGGCTCGGTACGAGCAGATCAGGCAGGCCGCGGCCGGCCTCATGGAGCGGCCGCAGGTCCAGCAGGCCGTCGAGCAGGTCAGGGCCGCCGCTCCGGCGCCCCTGCAGGGGAGCATCGACAAGCTGTCCGGGCGGGGGGCCGACCGGCAGAGCACCGGCACGGGCACCGGTGCCGGCACGAGCACGAGCACGGGCACCGGGGCCGGCACGGGCGCGGGCACCGGCACCGGCACCGGCACGGACACGGTCGACGTCGAGGCTCTCGTCGTCGAGGAGGTCGACGTCGTCGTGACGCCACCTCCGCCGGCGTCGGGCACGGGCGGCCCCGTCGGGACGGACGCTCCCCTGCCGGACCCGCTGATCCCGCCCACCAAGTCGGACGACGGTCCCGCCGGACGGGTCTGACCACGGCGCAGCCGTAGCGGCCACTGCGGGCTCCGACCCGCCGTCCACGCCGGTGCAGGTGAGGTGTGCTCCGCGGCAGGCGACGACGGGACAGGCAGGGCGGGCGGGTGTCTCCATCCCCCCGCCCGCCCTGCGACAGCCGGGCTCAGCGGTGGACGAGCGTCCCGTCGTCGAGGTCGGCCTCGGGCAGCAGTTCCATCTCCTCTGCGTGCTCCGGCATGTGGGGTCCACGGCTCCCGGTCGCCCTGCTTGAACAGCACGTGCTGCGAGCGCAGGACGTACCCGGTGTTGAAGTCCTCCGGGTCCGACCACGGCCGGATCTGCATGTCGGCGTCCTCCGGCCGCAGCGTCGGGACTGCTCGCCGGGCACGTCGCCGCCCCCTGCCCGGAGGGCACCTGGTTCTTCACCGGGGGCGCCGGCCAGCCGCCGCACCAGAACACCGTCGGCCACCGCTGGCGGACGACGCTCGCCACGGCCGGCCTCACGGGCGTGAAGCTGCACGACCTGCGACACTTCTACGCGTCCGGGCTCATCGCCTCCGGCTGCGACGTCGTCACCGTCCAGCGGGCCCTCGGGCACGCCAGCGCCACCACGACGCTGAACACCTGCAGCCACCTCTGGCCCACCGCCGAGGAACTCTTCGCGGACAGTTGCGGGCTGGGTGCGGACCCGGCCACCTCGCCGAGCCTCTGACCTGCGGAGATACCGTCACCTACACGTTGAAGCGGAACTCCACGACGTCGCCGTCCTGCATGACGTAGTCCTTGCCCTCCATGCGCACCCAGCCGCGGGCGCGGGCCTCCTGCATGGAGCCGGCCTCGATCAGCTGGTCGTAGGAGACGATCTCGGCCTTGATGAAGCCGCGCTGGAAGTCGGTGTGGATGACACCGGCAGCCTGCGGGGCGGTCGCGCCGACCGGGATGGTCCAGGCGCGGGCCTCCTTGGGGCCGGCGGTCAGGTAGGTCTGCAGGCCGAGGGTGGCGAAGCCGATGCGGGCCAGCTGGTGCAGGCCGGGCTCCTCCTGGCCGATGCCGGCGAGCAGCTCAGCAGCCTCGTCCTCGGGCAGCTCGGCGAGCTCGGCCTCGATCTTGGCGTCCATGAGGATCGCCTCGGCCGGGGCCACCAGAGCACGCAGCTCGGAGATGAGCTCCTCGTTGGCCAGTTCCTCCTCGTCGACGTTGAAGACGTAGAGGAACGGCTTGGTCGTCAGCAGGGTCAGCTCGCGCAGCGGCTCCGGGTCGACGCCTGCGGAGAACAGGGTCTTGCCCTCGTCGAGCACGGTCTGCGCGGCCCGGGCGGCGTCGAGCAGCGCGGCCCGCTCCTTGTCCTTGCGAGCCTCCTTCTCCAGCCGCGGGATCGCCTTCTCCAGCGTCTGCATGTCGGCCAGGACGAGCTCGGTGTTGATCGTCTCGATGTCGTCGGCCGGGCTGATCTTGCCCTCGACGTGCACCACGTCGGGGTCGGTGAAGACCCGGATCACCTGGCAGATCGCGTCGCTCTCGCGGATGTTGGCCAGGAACTTGTTCCCCAGCCCCTGCCCCTCGCTGGCGCCGCGCACGATGCCGGCGATGTCGACGAACGACACCGTCGCCGGGATGGTCTTCTGCGAGGAGAACAGCCTGGCCAGCTCGTCGAGGCGCGGGTCCGGCACACCGACAACGCCGACGTTCGGCTCGATCGTGGCGAACGGGTAGTTCGCCGCCAGGACGTCGTTCTTGGTCAACGCGTTGAACAGCGTCGACTTGCCGACGTTGGGCAGCCCGACGATGCCGATGGTGAGACTCACGGACGTCCAGCCTACGGGGCTCCCCGAAGCCGGCCCGCCGCCCCGGGAGGGCCCCTTCCTTTCCGGCTGGCGAAGCGGCTGACGCCCCGTCGTGGACGAGCGGGCCGCGGCAGGTGAGCCGGCCGAGCGCGCCGGACCGCCGAGCCGCGCTGAGGTCGCCGCGGGGAGGACCATGTCCGCATGACCGGCCCCGTCGACCTCGCCGCCGTCCTCTCCCGGATCGACGAGCCCTGGCAGCCGCGCACGGTCGCCGTCCTCAACGACTACGACGTGCGGGTGGTCAGGACCCACGGCGAGTTCACCCGACACAGCCACCCCGAGACCGATGAGGTGTTCCTCGTCCTCTCCGGCTCCCTGAGCATCCGCATGGACGACGGTGACGTCACCCTCGGCCCCGGCCAGCTCTACGTCGTCCCGAGGGGTACACCACACCAGCCGTTCTCCCCCGACGGCGCGGAGGTGCTCCTGGTCGAGCCGAGCGCGACCGTCAACACCGGGGACTCCCCCGGTCCGCTGACCGCCGTGCGCCGGCTCGCGTGAGGAGCCACGCATGGCCCCGAGGCCGCTCGACGACGAGTACCTCGACCGCGTCGTCGTGGGTCCGCGCGACACCACGCCCAAGCGGGTCGTCCTCGTCGACCCCGACCCCGACTGGCCGCGGCAGTTCGCCGCGCACGAGGCCCGCATCCGCACCGCCCTCGGCAGCGACGCCCTGCGCGTCGAGCACATCGGGTCGACGTCGGTCCCAGGGCTGCGGGCCAAGCCGCGCGTCGACGTCCTGGTGACCGTCGACGACCCGGAGGACCCGGACGTCGTCTCCCGCCTGGAGGCCGCCGGCTACCGGCTCCACATCCGCGAGCCCGGACACCGGTGCCTGGTCGTGCCCGAGGGCAGCGGCCCCGACGCGAACGTCCACGTCTGGGCCGCCGACGACCCCGAGGTCGACCGGTGCCTCCTCTTCCGCGAGCAGCTGCGCGCGGACCCGGCCGACCGCGCTCGGTACCAGGCGCGCAAGGAGGAGCTCGCCGGCGAGCTGTGGACGGACGTCAACCACTACGCCGCGGCCAAGGGCGACGTGATCGAGTCGGTCATCGCACGGGCCCGGACAGCGGGCCGCCAGCCCCCGGCGCCGTGACCGCCGCTCCGATCCTGGACCCGACTCCATCTCTGGACTGATTCCAGGTTCGCGCTGCGGACTCCTGTGACCCGTGCCACGGTAGGTCGCGCGTCATGGTGTCGAGTGCGAGGGGGATCCGGTGTCCGCTGCACCACGTCGGGTCGGGATGGCCTTGGTCGGCCTCGGAGGAGCGGTCGCCACGACCGCCGTGGCGGGGCTGGAACTGCTCCGCAACGGTGCGGGCGACACGGCCGGGCTGCCCCTGGCGGGGCTGGAGGTCGGGGGTCGTCCCCTCGAGGAGGCGACCGGGATGGCCTCGTACGCCGACCTCGTCGTCGGGGGCTGGGACCTCGACGGCACTGATCTGCGCAAGGCCGCCGAGCTGCACGGCGTCCTCGACTCGCACCAGCTGGAGCAGGCGGGGCCGCACCTGTCCTCGGTGACACCGTGGCCGGCCGCCGGCGACGCCGACTTCTGCCGCAACGTGACGGGCGGCAACGTGGTGCTCGCCGAGACCCGCCGCGCCCAGGTCGACGCCGTCCGGGCCGACCTGCGCCGGTTCCGCGAGCAGCAGGACCTCGACGGGCTCGTGCTGGTCAACCTGGCCTCCACCGAGCGCTGGCCGGACCCGGAGGCGCCCGCGCTGCAGACGATCGAGGCCTTCGAGGCCGGGCTGGACGCCGACGACCGGGCCATCACCCCGGCGATGGTCTACGCCTACGCCGCGATCGCCGAGGGCGTGGGCTACGTCAACTTCACGCCGTCGCTGGCCGCCGACGTCCCCGCGCTGGTCGCCTTCGCCGAGAGCCGCGGTGTCCCGGTCGCCGGCAAGGACGGCAAGACCGGCCAGACGATGCTCAAGACGGTGCTCGCGCCGGCCTTCCGCAGCCGCTCGCTCACCGTCGAGGGCTGGTACTCCACCAACATCCTGGGCAACCGCGACGGCCAGGCCCTCGACGACCCGGACTCGCTGTCGAGCAAGCTGCAGACCAAGGGCAGCGTGCTCGACTCGATCCTCGGCTACCCGGTCGAGGACCACGTCGTGCGGATCGACTACTACCGCCCGCGCGGCGACCAGAAGGAGGCCTGGGACGCCATCGACCTGGTCGGCTTCCTCGGTCAGCGCATGCAGGTCAAGGTCGACTTCCAGTGCCGCGACTCGATCCTGGCCGCCCCGCTGGCCATCGAGCTGGCCCGGCTGACCGATCTGGCCCAGCAGCGCGGTCAGGCCGGCGTCCAGACCCAGTTCGGCTGGTTCTTCAAGGCGCCGATGTCCCCGGACGGCAGCACCCCCGAGCACGCCCTGCACCGGCAGGAGCGCGTGCTGCTCGACTGGGTCGCCGGCGTGCCGGCCGGCCGGTGACGGGCGGCTCTCCCGCCCTCGCCGCGCTCCGCCCGCTGCTGACCGAGGTCGGCGACGCCAAGCGGGTCCGCGTCGCCGACGCCCCCGGGTCGCTGGCCGAGCAGGCCTTCGCCCGCGCCTGGGGGCGGCTGGTCGCGGGTGAGGACGCGGCCGCGGTCGCGCTGTCGGAGACGGCGGCGGCCGTGGCCCGCGCCCGGCTGGCCGGCATCGACGGCACGGTGCTGCGCACGGCGGGCCTGACCGACGACGAGGCGCTCGGCGGGCTGCGCCGCGGTTTCGACGAGGTCGCCGGCCCGCTGGACGACGATCTGCGGGTACGGCTGCGCGAGGCCCTGCCGCTCGCCGTCCCGGCGTCGCAGCCGCCCGCACTGGTCGCCGCGCTCAACCGGCAGCCGCGCGCCGGTGCCACCGCCCCGGGGAGGCCGCGGGTGATCGTCGAGCCGCCGGAGAGCCACGGCGACCACTGCCTGACCGTCGCCGTCTACGGCGTGCTGGTCGCGCCGGTGTTCGGCGCCGACCCGGTCGCGCCGTTCCTCGTCGGGCTGGCCCACCACCTGCACAACGTCGTGCTGCCCGACGCGGGGTTCGCCGGCGAGGTGCTGCTCGGCTCGGCGCTCGACCGGGTGGTGACGACGCTGGAGGAACACGAGCTGGCCGCCCTGCCCGGCCCGCTGGCCGAGCGGCTGCGCCGCGTGCTGCGGCTGCGGGCGGACGCCGGTGCACCGGAGTCGCAGGCCTTCCACGCCGCCGACGTCCTCGACCGGGTGCTGCAGGTGCACCACCACGCGCGCGCGGCGGCGTTCACCGCGTCGCAGGCGCTCGACGACCTCGAGCTCGTGCACGCCGGGCCGGTGCAGGCCTTCCACCTCGACGTCCTGGCGGCGGCGGGACTGTGAGCGGGTGGTCGACCTGGCGGCTCCGCCGCGCGGGCGCGAACGGTGACGCGGTGAGCACGGCCGCCCCCGCCGTCCCGGTGGTCGACGGCATCCCGTACGCCCGGGCCGGGCGCGACGAGCTGCGCGCGGAGGTGGCCGGCCTGCTGGCGCACGGCGAGGTCGACCGCGCCCGCGTGGCGCTGCTGGCCGACGCCGACGACTGGTGGACCGAGCCACCCCCGCCGCCCGAGCAGCTGGCCCGCGTGCCGGCCGCGCGCACCCTGCGCGCGGCGATGGACGCACTCGGCATGGGCCGGGTGGCCGACTACTTCGCCCACCGCTGGTCCGACCCCACCCACCTGGCCGGGCTCGCCCTGCTGCAGCAGCACTGGCCGGGCGGGCGGCCGGTGGTGGACGTCGCCTGCGGCACCGGCACCCACCTGCGCGAGCTGGCCCGCCGCGGCTGCACCGACCTGGTCGGCGTCGACGTCGTCTGGGCCAAGCTCTGGCTGGCCCGGCGCTTCGTCTGCCCGACGGCGCGCTACGTCTGCGCCGACGTGACCGGTGTACCCGACCTGGGCGTGCCCACGCCGGCCTACGTGCTGTGCCACGACGCCTTCTACTTCCTGCGGGACAAACCGGCCGCGGCCGCGGCGATGCGCGCGCTCGCCGGGGACGGCGGCACCGTCGTCGTCGGGCACGCGCACGTCGCCGACCCGCACGGGGAGCCGCTGACCCCCGAGGGCTACGCCGCGGTGCTCGGCACCGACCTGCTCTACGACGACGCCGAGCTGACCGACGCGCTGCTCACCGGCCGGCCGCCGCGCCCCGCCCCGGCCGCCGACCTGCACGCGAGCGAGGCCGTCGCGCTGGTGGCCGGCGACCCGCGCTGCCCCGCGCCGGTGGACCTCGGCGAACCGCTGCCGCCGCTGCGCCCCAACCCGCTCTACGCCGACGGGGAGCTGCGCTGGCCGAGCGAGCGCTACGCCGGTGAGTACGGCCCGCGCTCGGCGTACCTGCCCTCCCGCTGGCCCGATCCGCTGCCCGCCGACGCCGCCCGCCGCCGGCTGCTGGTCGACCTCCCGGAGGCGTGGTGAGCGCGCGAGATCTGCACAGTGGCGCCCATCAGGGGCCTGATGGGCGCCACTGTGCAGATCTGGCGCAGGGGAGGCTCGCGGGGAGCGCCGTCGGGTGGGGCGTCGCCGGCTGCGGCTGGGTGGCCCGCGACCACGCGCTGCCCGCCCTCCTCGCGACGCCGGGCGCCCGGGTCGTCGCGCTGCACGACCGCGACCCCGGCGCGATGGCCCGCGTGCCCGTCGACGCGCCGGCGCACACCGACCTCGACGCCTTCCTCGCCACGCCGGGCCTGGACGCGGTGTACGTCGCCGTCCCCAACGTCGCGCACCGCGAGGTGGTCGAGGCGGTGGCCGCGGCCGGCAGGGCGGTGCTCTGCGAGAAGCCGCTGGCTGCCGACGTCGAGGACGCGCGGGCGATGGTGACCGCCGCCCGTGAGTCCGGCGTCCTCCTCGGGACGGCGTACGACCAGCGCTGGCACCCCGCCCACGTGCGGCTGCGCGAGCTGGTGCCCGAGCTGGGCACGGTGACCGCGGTGCGGATCGTCTACTGCTGCTGGCTGCCCGCCGACTGGTCGCCGGACGGCCGGCCGCACGACAACTGGCGGGTCGACCGGTCGCGGGCCGGGGGCGGCGCGGCGATCGACCTGGCGCCGCACGGCCTGGACCTGGCCGGGGTGCTGCTCGGTGAGGACGTCGTCGAGCTGCGCGCGCTGCTGCAGCGGCGGGTGCAGGACTACCCGGTGGACGACGGCGCGCTGCTGTCCGGGCGCACCGCGGGCGGCGTGCTGGTCGACCTGCACGTCGCCTTCAACACCCCCGACGCGCTCCCCCGCCGCCGGCTCGAGGTCGTCGGCACCCGCGGGATGGCCGTCGCCGTCGACACGATGGGCCAGACGGCGGGCGGCTCGCTCACCCTCCACCGGCCCGACCCGGTCGACGTCCCCTTCGCCGGGGACTCCCCCTTCGCCGCGCAGTTCGCCGCCTTCACCGCCGCGGTCGCCGGGCACGCGCCCTGGCCGTACGACGCGGCGCGTGACCTGGCGCTGCACCGGCTGCTGCTCACCGCCCTCGAGGACCCCGGAGGCCCCCGATGACCGATGACCCCGCCCGCACCGACCCGCCCGGCACCAACCCCTACCGCGGCCTGCTGCCGGACCTGCCCGCCTGGGCCTGCACCAACTGCGGGCACTGGCAGCGCTGGCCGACCCCTGGCCCGCTGGTGTGCCCGGTCTGCGCCGACGTCCGCAACGCGCTGCCCGAGAACGGCTTCGAGTTCGTGACGCCGGCGCAGGTCGAGGAGACGGTCGAGGGCTTCTGCCGCCCGACCGCCGTCGAGGGCGTCACCGAGTTCGGCACCCACCCCCGCTTCGGCCTGGACAGCCGCGGCTGGGTGATCGAGAGCGACGCCGGCCTGGTCGGCTTCGAGTGCGCCCCCTGGTACACCGCCGACATGCTCGCCCAGCTGCGGCGGATGGCCGAGGCCAAGGGCGGGTTCGACGTGCTGGCCTCCAGCCACGTGCACGGGTACGGCGCGCTGTGGCAGCTGCAGCAGGAGCTCGAGCCGCGGGTTGTCTGCGTCGGCGTCCGGGACCTGGAGTGGACCAAGGCCTTCCGGGTCACCTGGCCGGCGGACGACGAGCTGGAGCTGGCCCCCGACCTCACCCTGCACCGCACCGGCGGCCACTTCCCCGGGCACTCGGTGCTGCACGACCGCCGCCGCGGCGTCCTCTTCTGCGGCGACTCGCTCAAGGTCGACCTCGACGGAGCCGGCGCGCCGGTCGCGCTGAGCGCCCACAAGGCCTTCCACGCGCAGATCCCGCTCTCCCACGGCGAGCTGCGCGAGTACCTGACCGTGGTCGGCGCGCTGGACTTCGAGGCCGTCGCGACGCCGTTCGAGCTGGTCCGCGGGGTGACCACCGACCACGTCGTCCACCTGGTGCAGCGGCTGCTCTCCGGCCCTCCGGACGCCGCCCCCGTCGCGCTGGAGGAGTTGTGAGCGAGCTCGCGAGCCCACCGATGGGCACGGCACGTCTCGGCACGAGCCCGACGAGCGCCAGCGAGGAGGACTCGTGCCGAGCACGCTGACCGCGTCACAGCGGTACCTCGACTCCTTCCCCGCGCCGGTCGACGAGTTCGCCATCGAGGGCCTCGACGTCCTGGACGTGCCGCTGCACAGCGCGGTCCTGGCCCCGTCGCCGGAGCACCCCGGCGGCAGCGGCCTGGGCTACGGCGCCACCCGCGAGGAGGCGCGCACCGGGGCGCTCGGCGAGATGGCCGAGATGGCGCTGTCGCTGCGCGCGCACCGGGGGGTCGAGCGCGAGCAGGGCTCCTACGCGCAGCTGACGAGGCGGCACGGCCGCGACCGGGTGGCCGACCCGCGCACCCTGTGCCTGGAGGCGGGCAGCGCCTACGACGACGACCGGCCGCTGCAGTGGCTGCCGATGACCCGGCAGCGGGACGGCGAGACGGTGCTGGTGCCCGCCGAGCTGGTCGCCTCCGCCCCCGACGACCTGCCGGGCACCCCGCCGCCCGACGGCTGGCTGACCACGGTGATCACCAACGGGCAGGGCGCGGCCTTCGACGCCGAGCGCGCGGTCGCGCACGCGCTGCTCGAGGTGCTGCAGCGCGACGGCAACGCCACCTCCTTCCGCGCGATGGACGCGGGTGTCGTCGTCGACCTCGCCGGTCTGCGCGACCCCGACGCGCTGGCGCTGCTCGACCGGCTCGACGCCGCGGGCATCGAGGTCGTGGTGAAGCTGGCGGCGACCGAGTTCGGCGTGGTCGACGTGTACGCCGTCGGCTGCTCGCGGGACCTCTCCGAGCCGGTGCCGGTCATGGCGACGGCGTGCGGCGAGGCGGCGCACCCCGACCGCGACACCGCCGTCCGCAAGGCGCTGCACGAGTTCGCGTCGGCGCGCAGCCGCAAGGCGTTCATGCACGGCCCGTTCGACGTCGTCCGCACCGCCACCCCACCGGGCTACCTCGAGTCCTGGCGGGGCGGGCACCCACCGGAGCGGCTGGTCGACGAGGGCCGCGCGCTCGAGGCGATGCTCGCCTGGGCCCGGATGGGCACCGGCGCGCTGGTCGACCTGCTGCAGGACTCGGTGCTGTCGCGCCGGGAGACCGTCGCGCTGGCCGACCTGCCGACGTGGTCCGGCCCAGGAGACGGTGACGACCTGGCGGCCACGGTGCTCGGCTCGGTCCAGGCCGCCGGGCACGACGTGCTCGTCGAGCTGCAGCCCTCGATGGGGGACGCGGTCGCCGCCAAGGTGCTGGTGCCGGGCCTGGAGGTCGAGACGATGTCCTACGGGCGCATCGGCGAGCGCGGCGTGCGCCGACTGCTCGACCGCGGCGACGCGCTGGTGGCCGTCGGAGCGGACCCGGGCGGCTGGGCGCGGGTGCACCTCACCGCGGAGGCCGAGGAGCGGCTGGGCGGGCCGGCCTGGTTCGACCGTGCGGGCGCCGACCGGCGGGTGGGCCCCCTCTACGCGCTGTACCGCGAGCCCGGCCGGCACGCGGTCGCGGAGGTGCTGGCCCGGTGACCGCCCTGCGCTACGCGTACAACACCAACGGGCTGACCTCGCACCGGCTGTCCGACGCGCTGCCCTTCCTCGCCGACACCGGCTACGCGGGGGTCGCGCTCACGCTGGACGTGGTCCACCTCGACCCGTTCGCGCCCGACGCCCTCGCGCAGGCGGAGGAGGTGCGGGCGCGCTGCGATGAGCTGGGGCTGGGCGTCGTCGTCGAGACCGGCGCGCGCTACCTGCTGGACCCGCGGGCCAAGCACGAGCCCACGCTGGTCACCCCGGACGCCGAGGGACGGGCGCGGCGGCTGGCCTATCTGCGGCTGGCCTGCGAGCTGGCCGAGGTGCTGGGCGCCGAGGCGGTCAGCTTCTGGGCAGGTGTCCCGCGGCCGGGGGTGGACCGCGACGCCGCCTGGGGCTGGCTGGTCGACGGCGTGCGCGCACTCGTCGACGGCTCCGGCGGGAGGGGCTTCGCCCTGGCCGTCGAGCCCGAGCCCGGGATGCTGGTCGAGGACTGCGACGGTTGGGCCCGGCTGGCCGCGGAGGCGCCGGGGATCACGCTGGCGCTCGACACCGGCCACTGCGTCGTCGCCGGGGCGTACCAGCCGGAGGAGGCGGTCGCCGCGTTCGCGCCGCACCTGGGCACGGTCGCCGTCGAGGGCATGCGCCGCGGCGTGCACGACCACCTGCCCCTCGACGAGGGGGACGTCGACCTGCCCGCCGTCCTGCGGGCGCTGCGGGAGGTGGGCTACGAGCGGCTGGTCACCCTCGAGCTCTCCCGCGACGGACACCGCGCGCACGAGATGGTGCCGCGGGCGATCGCGACGCTGAGGGAGGCCGAGCAGGCGTGAGGATCTGCTTCGTCAGCCGCCGCTACTGGCCGGCGGTCAGCGGGATGAGCGTCTACGCGGAGAACCTGCTGCGCGAGCTGGTGGCCCTGGGCAGCGAGGTCGCACTCGTCAGCCAGTACCGCGAGGACGAGGCCGGGACCCGCGTCTACGGCGGCGGCCCGCCTCCGCCCGACCGGGTCCCGGCCGGCGTCGAGGTGGTCGCGCTGCCCAGCCGCGGCGAGACCGTCGTCCCCGCCGACTGGGAGGGCGACATCGATGCGATCGTGCGCACCGTCGTCGGCCTGCACCGCGAGCAGCCCTTCGACGTCCTGCACGCCCAGTACGGCTATCCGCCCGGCCTGGCCGTGCTGGCCGCCGCCCGCGAGACCGGGCTGCCGGCCGTGGTGAGCATCCAGGGTGGCGACGGTCACTGGGTGGGCACCTGCTGCACCACCCACGCCGAGGCGATGCGCGCGGTGGTGGACTCCTCGAGCGCGGTGCTCATCGGCAGCGCCAGCTTCCGCGACGAGGTGGTGGGCAACCTCGGCAGCGACCCGGCGCGGTTCACGGTCGTCCCCGGGGCCACCGACACCCGGCGGTTCACGCCGGCCGAGAGACCGCTGGGCGCGCTGCGCGAGCCGCCGGTGCTGCTCTTCCACGGCCGGGTGGACCGGCGCAAGGGCGTGCTGGACCTGCTCGAGGCGCTGCCCGACGGCGTCCGCCTGGTCGTCTCCGGCATCGGCCCGGACCTCGACGAGGCGAGGGCCCGCGCCGACGAACGGACGACGTTCCTCGGGTACGTGCCACCCGACCGGGCGCCGGAGGTCTACCGCTCGGCCGACGTGTTCGTCAGCCCGACGTACAGCGAGGGGTTCAGCAACACCCTGCTCGAGGCGATGGCCAGCGGGCTGCCCACGGTGAGCACCGACAGCGTCGGCGTCGTCGACTGCCTGCGGCACGAGGAGAACGGGCTGCTGCACGCGCCCGGGGACGTCGCCGGGCTGCGGGCCGCGCTGACCCGCCTGCTGGACGACGATGCGCTGCGCACCCGGCTGGCGACGACGGCGCTCGAGGAGGTGCGGCGGCTCTACTCCTGGCCGGTGCTGGCGCGGGCCGTCGACGCCGTCCACCGGTCGGTGGTGGGGACGACGCCGTCCGCTGACTGGTCGATGCCCTCGGGCGTCGACCTCTCCTGCCGGTTCCGTTCCGCGGCGCACCTGCTGTGAAGGTCCTCGCCGTCAGCCCGCACCTCGACGACGCCGCGTTCTCCGTCGGCGGCACGCTCGCGGCGCTCGCCACGGCCGGCCACGAGGTCACCGTGGTCACCTGCTTCACCGCGAGCGTGCCCGACCCCCGGGGCTTCGCGCTGGCCTGCCAGCTGGACAAGGGGTTGCCGGCCGACGTCGACTACCTCGCCCTGCGCCGCGACGAGGACGCCGCGGCGATGGCGGTGCTGGGCGCGACGCCGCTCTACCTGGGCCTGCCCGAGGCGCCGCACCGCGGCTACACCAGCGCCGCGGACCTCTTCGCCGGCGTCCACGAGGAGGACGCCGTGTGGCGGTCGCTGGCCGCGGCCCTGGAGGAGCACGACGCGGACCTCTGGCTGGCCCCGCAGGCGCTCGGCGGGCACGTCGACCACCTGCAGGTGCTGCGGGCGGTGGCGGCGCTGGACCGGCCGGTGCTGTGGTGGCGCGACAGCCCGTACGTGTTGCGCGTCCCGGCCGCCGTCCCCGGCCCGCACCTGCCCGACGGGCTGGCCGAGGTGTGCCTGCCGCAGGACCTGGACCGGCGCGCCGAGGCCTGCGCCTGCTACCCCACCCAGCTGGGCTTCCAGTTCGGCGGCGTGGAGCGGATGCGTGCGGCGCTGGCCGGCCTGCCCGAGGTGCTCCTTGGCGGGGACCGGGCGCGCGCCGTGGTCGCCGGCCTCGGCAGCGACGCGGCCCGGTGAGCCGGCTGGTCACCGGCGGCGCCGGGCACGTCGATCCGCGACCTCGTCCACGTCACGGACGCCGCCGAGGCCCGTGTCGGCGCAGCACGTGTCCTGGGTGTCGGGCGGCCGTGCGCGAGGCTGGTGACATGGCGACCGAGTTCACCGGCACCGGCGACCCGGCTCGGAGCATGGCGTTGCTGTGGCGGACCACCGACCAGTCCGCCCCGCGTCCCGGGCCGCGACCGGGGCTGGACGTCGACCGGATCGTGGCCGCCGCGGTGCGGCTCGCCGACGCCGAGGGGCTGGCGGCGCTGTCGATGCGCCGGGTGGCCGGCGAGCTCGGCGTGGGGACGATGACCCTCTACACGCACGTCCCGGGCAAGGGCGAACTGGTCGACCTGATGCTCGACACCGTCCTCGGGGAGACCTACCCCGACGAGGGGGTGGTGACCGGCCACGGCTGGCGGAGCCGGCTGGAGGCGGTGGCCCGGGCCAACTGGGAGCTCTTCCTCCGCCACCCGTGGGCAGTGCACGTGGCCACGGGCCGGCCACCGCTGGGGCCCGGGCTGATGCGCAAGTACGAGCTCGAGCTGCGGGCGGTCGACGGGCTCGGGCTCTCCGAGCTGGAGATGGACCTGCTGGTCAGCCTGCTCAACGGCTTCGTGCGCGGCTCGGTCGGCGACGTGCACGAGCGGGCCGCGGCCGAGCGGGTCACCGGGACCACCGAGGAGCAGTGGTGGCGGGCCACGGAGCCCTACCTGGCCCGGGTGTTCGACGCCTCGCGCCACCCCACCGCGGCCCGCGTGGGCCCGGTCGCCGGCGAGGAACTGCAGGCCGCGTACGTCCCGGAGCGCACGTTCGAGTTCGGGCTGGCGCGGCTGCTCGACGGCGTCGGCGTCCTGGTCGAGGGCCGGGCCGGCTGAGGGCTGCCCCCGGGATCCGCCGCCCAGCGCCCTGACAGGAGAGCCGGAGGAGTGCCAGGCTGCCCGGCATGCAGCAGGCCTTCGGCATGGCGGTCCCCGAGACGGTGGCCGAGATGTGCCGCCCAGCGACGACGGCGGTGCTCGTGTACGACGCGCAGGTGGGCATCCTCGCGCACGTGCGGGACCGGGACCGGTTGGTGGAGCGGATCTCGGCGGTCCTGCGGGCGGCGCGGGAGTCCGGGGTCCCGGTGCTCTACGTCCGGCACGTGTCGCTGCCCCCCACCCACATGGGGGTCACGGCGCTGCGCACGGCCATGGCGTGGCAACGGGTGGGCGAGGCGGCCGCGGTGACGGCGGCCTTCCCGCCGGACGCACCCCACACCCAGGTCGTCGACGAGCTGGCGCCCGCGGACGGCGAGCCGGTGTTCGACAAGCTCGGGATGTCGGCCCTGGTCGGGACCCCGGTCGAGGCCGTCCTGAGAGACCGCCGCGTGACCACCCTCGTGCTGGTCGGCGCCGTCCTGGAGATCGGGATCGAGCCGACCGCGCGGCACGCCGCCGACCTCGGTCTCCTCCCCGTGGTGGTCGAGGACGCGTGCGGAGTGGTCGACACGGCGGCGGCGGAACGCTCGCTGGCGAGCCTCGACTACAGCCTGCTGACCTACCGCTGCGACAGCCGGGAGGTCGTGGACGCCTTCGGCGCGACCGGCCTGCTGTCGGAGGCCGCGTCGCTCTAGCCTCTGCGGGTGGCCGACGACCTCCAGGGACTGGTGCGACGCCGCCTGCTCGAACTCGGCGGGGATGTCGAGGAGGCATCGCGCCGGTCGTCCTGGGCTGTGGCGCCTCAGACCATCGAGCGGATCGCTGAGGGCCGCCACCGCCGGCCGGTCAGCGAGCGACTGGCCGAGGCCCTCGCCCGGGCGCTCGACGTACCCGAGAACCGCGTCCGCCGGGTGGCCGGGCTGCCACCCGTGGAGGACCCCCGCGCCGACATCCGCACCGGTCCGCACCTCCGGGTCGTCCGCGACGACGGCCGGCTCTCCTAGGCCGGCACCCGGACCGCACCGGCCCGACGCAGGCGTCCGAAAACCGCCAGTCCCCGCCGTCCGGCGCTGTCATGCTCGTTCCGTGACACCGCTGCTGGACGCCGAACGCTGCTACCGCGCGGTCGCCAGCCGGGACGCCCGGTTCGACGGCTGGTTCTTCACCGCGGTCGCCACCACCGGGATCTACTGCCGCCCGTCCTGCCCGGCCCGCACGCCGCTGCCGCACAACGTCACCTTCTTCTCCACCGCGGCCGCCGCCCAGGGCGCCGGGTACCGGGCCTGCCGCCGCTGCCGCCCCGACGCCGTCCCCGGGTCGCCGGAGTGGGACAGCCGCGCCGACGTCGTCGCCCGCGCCGTCCGGCTGATCGGCGACGGCGAGGTCGAGCGATCCGGCGTCCCCGGCCTGGCCGCGCGGCTCGGCTACTCCGAGCGCCAGCTGCACCGGCTGCTCGTCGGCGAGCTGGGCGTCGGGCCGCTGGCGCTGGCCCGGGCGCAGCGCGCGCAGACCGCCCGACTGCTCATCGAGACCACCGACCTGCCCATGGCCGACGTCGCCTTCGCCGCGGGGTTCGCCAGCATCCGGCAGTTCAACGACACCGTCCGCGAGGTCTTCGCCGCCACCCCGACCGAGCTGCGGCAGACCGCGCCGGCCGGACCGCCCGGCGTCCCCGGCCGGCTGACCCTGCGGCTCGCCGCGCGCGCCCCCTACGAAGCCGCCGAGGTGCTGCTCTTCCTGGGCGTGCACGCCGTCCCCGGCCTGGAGGAGTGGGACGGGACGACGTTCTCCCGCGTGCTCGACCTGCCGCACGGACCCGGGGTCGTGCACCTCTCCCCCGCCCCGGACGGCGGCCCCGCGGTGGCCGCCCGGCTCGACCTCTCCGCGCTGCGCGACCTGGGGACGGCGGTGGCCCGCTGCCGCCGCATGCTCGACCTCGACGCCGACCCGACCGCGGTCGACGGCGTGCTCGGCGCCGACTGCGCGCTGGCCGGGCTGGTGGCCGCCGCGCCCGGCCGCCGGGTGCCCGCATCCCCCGACGCCGACGAGCTGGCCGTGCGCGCCGTCCTCGGCCAGCAGGTCTCCCTCGCCGGTGCCCGCACGCTCACCGCCCGGGTGCTGCAGGCCACGGGCACACCGCTGCCCGAGCCGGTGGGCACCCTGACCCACGCCTTCCCCCGCCCGGCCGCACTCGCCGACGCCGACCTCACCGCCGTCGGCCTGACCGGCGCCCGCCGGCGCACCGTGCTCGCGCTCGCCGCCGCGCTGGCGTCCGGGGCGGTGACGCTCGACCCCGGCGCCGACCGCGAGGAGGCCGGCCGCGCGCTGCGCGCCGTCCCCGGGATCGGCCCCTGGACCGCCGCGCTGGTCGCGATGCGGGGGCTCGGCGACCCCGACGTGTGGCTGCCCGGCGACCTGGCGTTGCGCCGCTCCCTGGCCGCGCTCGGCAGCTCCGACACCGATGCCGCCACCCGCTGGCGGCCGTGGCGGTCCTACGCCGTGATGCACCTGTGGGCACTCGCCGTGCCGATGCTCTCGACCCGCCCGACCACTCCTACCCGCCCCGCCGCCCACGCACGACCACTCCCCCTCGATCGGAGCGCCTCATGACCCCGCTTCCCGCCCGCTCCGCCACCGTCGAGACCCCGCCCGGGCCGTTCACCGTGGTCGTGGCCCGCGACGGCGCCGTCCTCGCCAGCGGCTGGACCGCCGACGTCGCCGAGCTCCTCCCCGTCGTGCACCGCGCGCTGCGGCCGGCCTGGGTCGAGCCCGTCGAGCACCTGCCGGTGCTCGACGCGGTCGAGGCCTTCGTCGCCGGCGACGTCACCGCCATCGACGAGGTCCCGGTGCGCCAGCGCTCCGGCCCCTTCCTCGAGGACGCCTGGGAGGTGCTGCGCACCGTCCCGCCCGGCGAGCCGGACACCTACGCCGCCTTCGCCGCTCGCTGCGGGCGCCCGGCGGCGGTCCGCGCGGCGGCCAACGCCTGCGCCCGCAACGCCGCGGCGCTGTTCGTCCCCTGTCACCGGGTGCTCGGGTCGGACGGCGGGCTGGGCGGCTTCCGCTGGGGGACGCCGGTCAAGCGCTGGCTGCTCGACCACGAGGCGGCCCACGCCCCCGTCCCCGCCTGAACCCAGGCCGTCCCCGCGCCACCCCAGGCATAGGAGGCAATGCACACGTCCTACGGCCCCGGGACGTGGGTATTGCCTCCTATGCCCCGGTCACCCGCGGTGTCTACCGGCAACTGTCGGTGGCGTCCGGCACCCTCTCGGTGTGGACGCCGCCTCGCTGCTCACCGGTCTGTTCGTCGGCGCGCTGCTGGCCACCGCGGTCACCCTCGGCGTCGTCGCGCTGGTCTCCCGGCGCCGCCCGGCCGACGACGGTCTGGAGCCGGTGCACGAGTCGCTCGACCACCTGCACCGGCTGCTGGCCGGCATCGAGCGCGACCGCGCCACCGCGCACGGCGAGCTGCGGGAGCAGATGGGCACCGTCGGGCAGACCTCGGCACTGCTCCGGCAGGAGACCGCCGCGCTGGTGACCGCGCTGCGCACCCCGCACGTGCGCGGCCGGTGGGGCGAGGTGCAGCTGCGCCGGGTGGTCGAGGTCGCCGGCCTGCTCGAGCACTGCGACTTCGTCGAGCAGCCCTCCAGCACCAACGACGCAGGCGCGGGCGTGCGTCCCGACCTGGTGGTCACCCTCTCCGACGGCCGGCAGGTCGTGGTCGACGCCAAGGTGCCGTTCACCGGCTACATCGAGGCGGTGCAGGCCGAGGACGTCGCGGTGCGCGCCGAGCGGGTCGCCGCGCACGCCCGGCAGCTGCGCGCCCACGTCGACGCCCTCGCCGCCCGCCGCTACCCCACGGCGTTCCGGCCGGCCGCGCCGTTCACGGTCCTCTTCGTGCCCTCCGACGGGTTCCTCACCACCGCCCTCGAGGCCGAACCCGGGCTGCTGGAGTACGGCTTCGCCCGCGACGTCGTGCTGGCCACCCCGAGCACGCTGCTGGCGCTGCTGCGCACCGTCGCCTACTCGTGGCGGCAGGAGCGGCTGGCCCGGGACGCCGACCAGGTGCTCGAGGTCGGCCGCCGGCTGCACGCCCGCCTGTCCACCCTCTCCGGCCACCTGACCCGGCTGGGCTCGGCGCTGTCCTCGACGCTGACCCGCTACAACGAGACGATCGGCTCCTACGAGGGGTCGGTGCTCGCGGCCGCCCGCCGCTTCGACGACCTCGGGGTCGCCGAGTCGCCGGTGCCCACACCGCCGCCGGTCGAGGCCACGGTGCGCACGCTGCGGCCCACCGAGCTGCCGCTGCCCGGGGAGCTGCCCCGGGCAGCGGGGCTGTCGCCGCGGGACGACGGGTCCCGCTCCGTGGAGCGCGACGGCACGACCGGCTGAACCCCGGCCCGACTCAGGACGCCACCGTCGTCACGTCCGCACCGTTCTGTCACAGGCGTCCCGCGGACCCCACCGCATGTGCGCTCCGGCCTGCGGTTTTGTCATTTGTGCACAGTGCGCCTCGGTGCCGTCCTCCCTCGTGGGCACCTCGGCCGTGGCTACCGTTGCCCGTGACAGGGACCCCCTCTGAGGAGGTCCGCCACGAGGGGACGGGAGGTCCGCCATGGCCTCGGTGAGCACCGCCGACACCTGGCGCGAGTCCGGGGGGCGTGCCGACGGGCGCGTCGCCGCCCGTCCCGAGGGGGCGGACTACGTCTCGCGCATCGGTCGCCCACCGGTCCCGCCGCCGTCTCCGCGGAGGAGGTCGACCGACCTGCCGCCGTTCCCCGAGGACATGGCGCGCGCCGCGCGCAGGCGTGACGACCGCCCCGCTGCGGTGGCGTCGCGCCCGTCCGTCGCCCGGACCGCGCGCCCCGCACCGCGGGACGCCGCGCGCAGCCGTCCCGTCCACCGCGACGCCGACCGGTCGCGGAGCCGGGAGGACCACCCCCGCGACCTGCCCGACGTCGGCGCCGACGACCGGCGCCGCGAGCCCCGCTCCCCCGAGCCCCGGGCCGCGGGTCGCCGTCCGAGCGGTCGCCGGGCGACGGCGCAGGCACCCCAGAGCCGCAGCCGGGTGCGCGGCGCGCTCGCCGTCCTCGCCGTCTTCCTGGTCACCCTGGCCGCTGCGGTCCTCGAGTCCTGGATCGGCGACGACCTGGGACCGGTCACGCTGGTGGCCCTCACCGCGGCCAGCGCCGTGGCCACCCTGGTGGTCCGCCGCAGCGACCTGCTCACCACGGTGATCGCCCCGCCGCTGGTCTACGTCGCCGTGGCCGCGCTGGACACCGCGCTGGCGTCGCCGGCCTCGCTGAACCTCGCGTCGGCGGCCACGCTGCTCATCCGCGCCTTCCCGGCGATGGCGGTCGCCACGGCCGGCGCGGCGGTCGTCGGGCTGATCCGCTGGGCCGCCCGCCGCTGAAGGAGACCCCGTCCTCCGCACCGTGGAAGGACCCCGTCCTCCCCTTGGAGGACCCCTTGCCCCGCCACTCGCAGGCTCGCGGCAGGACCCTGCAAGGGGGCCGTCAGAGCTCAGGGTGGGACCCGGGACGGGGCCGCAGCGGGATCCTGCAGGGGGCCGGCGGTGCCCGTGACGGGACCGCGGCGAGCCTCCGGACGGGGGCCGTCGTCCCGGCAGGAGCCCCCTCCCCGGTCGGGAGGGGCCTCCTGCCGTCCGTGAGGTCGTCTCTCAGCGGGCCTGGCGGGCGGCTCCGTCGCGCTTGGGGCGCAGCTCGTGCGGCAGCGCGAACACCAGGCGCTCCTCGGCTGCCTTCACCGTCTCGACATCGGGGTAGCCGCGCGCGGCCAGCCAGTCGAGCACCTCGCTGACCAGCACCTCCGGCACCGAGGCGCCGCTGGTCACGCCGACGGTGCCCACACCCTCGAGCCAGGCCGGGTCGATCTCGGAGGCGAAGTCCACCAGGTGCGCGGCCCGGGCGCCGGCCTCCAGCGCCACCTCGACCAGCCGGACGGAGTTCGACGAGTTGGTGGAACCGACGACGACCACCAGGTCGCACTCGCCGGCCATCTGCTTGACGGCCTGCTGCCGGTTCTGGGTGGCGTAGCAGATGTCGTCGCTCGGCGGCGACTGCAGGCCGGGGAAGCGGGTCTTGAGCTGGTCGACAGTCGTCAGCGTCTCGTCGACCGACAGCGTGGTCTGCGACAACCAGACGACCTTCTCCGGGTCGCGCACCTGGACGTTGGCCACGTCCTCGGCGCCGTCCACGAGCTGGATGTGCTCGGGCGCCTCGCCGGAGGTGCCCTCGACCTCCTCGTGCCCGCGGTGGCCGATCAGCAGGATGTCGTAGTCGTCGCGGGCGAACCGCTTGGCCTCCTGGTGCACCTTGGTCACCAGCGGGCAGGTCGCGTCGATCGTCCTCAGCTGCCGGGCCGCGGCCTCCTGGTGCACCGCCGGGGAGACGCCGTGCGCACTGAAGACGACGACCGACCCCTCGGGCACCTCGTCGGTCTCGTCGACGAACACCGCCCCGCGCCGCTCGAGCGTCGCGACCACGTGCTTGTTGTGGACGATCTGCTTGCGGACGTAGACCGGGGCGCCGTGGATCTCCAGAGCGCGCTCGACGGCGACCACCGCCCGGTCCACGCCGGCGCAGTAGCCCCGGGGATCGGCCAGCAGGACGCGTCCGCGCTGATCAGCCATGGCCCCATGGTAGAGAAGGGGTCCGCTGCCCCCCGGTGTTCGCAGGCTCACACCGGGACCCTGCAGGGGGCCGCCTGCCCTGCGCCGCGCGAGCTCGCGGCAGGCCCCTGCAGGGAGGCCGCCCCCGCCCGTGCGCAAGCTCACACCCAGCTCTGCAGGGGCAACGCCCGGGATGAGACCCGGACCACCATCCGTGTGGTCCGCGCTGGAGCGGGGTGTCGGGCGCGGCGATTCGGGGCAGGGTGGGGCCATGTCGCGTGAGATCCCTCAGGCCGTCCGTGCCGTGGTCGGTCTGGCCGCCACCGTCCTCGAAGACGCCCTCCGGCTGCCGCGGACGCTGCCCAGCCTCCCGGTCCGCGTGATCGGCCTGGCCATGCAGGCCACGATGAAGCTGCAGCAGCAGTACTCCGGTCTGGTGGCCCGCGGGGACGAGGTCTTCACCGGGCTGCGCGGCGAGTCGGAGCCCGGCCTGGCCACCTTCGACGAGGACCTCCCCCAGCAGACCCCCGGGCGCACCTCTGCCTTCGACCGCACGCCCGGTTTCGACGAGCAGACGTCCTTCGACCGTGCCTCGGCGCCGGTCGACGACGAGGAGATGGCCGAGGAGGTCGCCCTGCTCATCGACGACGAGGTCTCCGGGCTGCCCGCCGAGCCGGCCCCTGAGGAGGTCGTCGAGGCCCTGGCCGACATCACCGACGAGGTGGCCGCCGCCGGCCTCGACGTCGACCGCGCCGAGCCCGGCCTCACGACCGAGGACGCGCTGGAGACCGCGCTGCTGGAGGCAGATGGCGCGCCCGACAGCGCGCTGGTCGACGGCGGCTCGGGGGACGTCGGCGTCGTCGACAGCGACGAGATCGCCGAGAGCCCCACGCCCCCGCCGGCGTCCCTGCTGGACGCCGAGGCCACCGAGTTCGACGTCCACACGTCGGCACCCGCCGAGGCCCCGGCACCCAGCGACCCGGGCGGCTCCCCCGTCGGCGAGGAGGCCGGCGCGCCCGCCGTGGCCGGCGAGGTCGACGTCCTCACCCCGGACGGCGGTGTCGCGACCGTCGAGGGGACCGTGACCGACGAGGGTGTCGCCGCGCCCGAGGCGCCCGCGGAGGAGACCGCCGGCACGCCCGTCGACGGGACCCCCGGCGCGCCGGCCCAGGCCGACCGGCAGGAGACCGGCGTCGACGAGGCCCTCGGCAGCGAGGCCAGCGAGGCCGACACCCGCCCCTCCACCGAGGGCACTCCCGCCGGTGCCGACCACGAGGCGACCGGCCGCGGCGACGAGGTCGTCACCGCCGCGGGCGCGCAGGTCGACGACGAGCTCGGCGGAGGCGAGGACACGAGCGCTCCCGCGGCGACCGACGAGGGCACCACCGACGAGACCGGCACCGCCGACGTGGTCGCCACCGACGAGGGCGGCGGCGACGTGGCCGCGGCGACCGGGGTCCGCACCGACGTCGACGAGTCCGGAGCCGCCGGCGCGGCCGAGGACACGGCCGGTGCCCAGGCAGCCGGCGCCGCGCCGGTCGAGGGCTACGACGGCTTCACCATCGCCCAGCTGCGCGGCCGGCTGCGGGGCTACCAGCTCTCCACCGTCGCGGACCTGGTCGCCTACGAGGAGGCCACCCGGGGCCGCGAGCCCTACCTGCGGATGCTGCGCAACCGGCTGGAGAAGCTGGAGCGCCAGGCCGTCGAGGACAGCCCGCTGGCCCCCCGCGGCGTCTGAGAGAGGACCACCCTTCCCCCCACGCGTCGCACGCTCGGCGCGGGTCGCTGAAGGGTGGCGGTTCCAGCACGTCACCAGGCTCGGGGCGGGACCCGGGACGGGCCGCCCGGGGCAGCTCCACGGGGTGTCGCCACCGTTTGGCACGCTCGGGGGGTGACCTCCCCCTCCACGCCGGAAGCACCCTGGCCGGTCCGCACGGTGGCCCGCAAGGTCGCCGAGTGGATCGGCCGGCTGGGTGAGGTCTGGGTCGAGGGGCAGATCGCCCAGCTGTCCCGGCGCGGCGCCGCGACGGTCTTCCTCACCCTGCGCGATCCGGCCGCCGACCTCTCGGTGCCGGTCACCTGCAGCCGGGACGTCGCCGACCGCCCCGGCCTCGAGCTGACCGAGGGCGCCCGCGTCGTCGTGCGGGCGCGGCCGGACTACTACATCGCCCGCGGCTCCTTCTCGCTGCGCGCCACCGAGATCCGCGCCGTCGGCCTCGGTGAGCTGCTGGCCCGCATCGAGCGGATCCGCCGGCTGCTGGCCGCCGAGGGCCTGTTCGACGCCGCCCGCAAGCGCCCGCTGCCGTTCGCCCCCGCCGTCGTCGGGGTGGTGACCGGGCGCGACAGCGCTGCCGAGCGCGACGTCCTGGTCACCGCGCGCCGCCGCTGGCCCGCCGTCCGGTTCGCCGTCCACCACAGCCTGGTGCAGGGGCCGTTGGCGGCCGCGTCGGTCATCGAGGGGCTGCAGCGGCTCGACCGGGACCCCGAGGTCGAGGTCATCGTCGTCGCCCGCGGCGGCGGCTCGGTCGAGGACCTGCTGCCCTTCTCCGACGAGGGCCTGGTCCGCGCCATCGCCGCCTGCCGGACGCCGGTGGTCACCGCCGTCGGCCACGAGACCGACACGACGCTGGTCGACCACGCCGCCGACGTCCGGGCCGCCACCCCCACCGACGCCGCGCACCGCGTGGTACCCGAGATCGGTGAGCAGCGCCGGCTGGTCGACGGGCTGCGCGCCCGCGCCCGGCACCTGGTCGGCGCCCGGCTGGAGCAGCAGGAACGGTGGCTGGAGAGCGTCCGCAGCCGCCCGGTGCTCGCCGATCCGCAACGGCTGCTGCACGGCCGGGCCGACGACGTCGAGCAGTTGCGGACCCGCGCCCGCCGGACACTCGTGCACCGGCTGGAGGGTGCCGAGCGCGACCTCGAGCACGCCCGCGCCCGGGTCGCCGCCCTCTCCCCCGCCGCGACGCTGCAGCGCGGCTACGCCGTCGTCCAGCGGGCCGACGGCTCCCTGGTCCGGGACCCCGGCGAGGTGGCCGACGAGGAGCGGCTGTCGGTGCGGGTGGCGGGCGGTCGGCTGCCGGTGCGCGTCGCCAGGGAGGATGGGGAGCCGTGAGCGAGAAGCCGACCGAGCAGCCGACGACCACCTACGAGCAGGCCCGCGAGGAGCTCGCTGACGTCGTCCGCCGGCTGGAGGCCGGCGGGCTGACCCTCGAGGAGTCGCTCGCCCTGTGGGAGCGCGGCGAGCAGCTGGCCGAGCTGTGCCAGCACTGGCTGGACCGGGCCCGCGAGCGCCTCGCCGCCGCGACCCCCGGCGATCAGTCCGAGTAGGGCCGCACCGCCCCCGCGACGGTCTCCAGCTCCCCGTCGGGAGCCGACCCGGTGACCAGCACGGTGACGTCGCCGTCGGTGCGGGAGAGCACCGTCTCGCCGCGCTCCGTCGTCCCCCGGGTCCAGGTCTGCCCGCCGAGGTCGACGGTGCCCTGCTCCTGCGCGCCGTCGAGGACGCCGTCGACCGCGCCGGCCCGGGCGTCGTCGCTGACCACGAAGCCGGCGTACTCGGCCGACGGCGTGAGGTAGCCGATCTCCAGGGTGACCGGGTCGCCGGCGTCCGCGTCGCCGGCGTCGGTGCGGGCGCTGGTCGGGCGGTAGCCGTCGGGCAGGCCGTCCGGGGCGACCACCGGGTAGCCGGCGCGGGCGGCGGCCAGCTGCACGGTGCTGGCCGGGTCGACCTCGCGGACCGTGTCGACGCCGGACTGCTTGAACGCCATCCAGCCCACCAGCGCCAGGCAGATCAGCACCAACGGGCCCAGCGAGCGCAGCATGTTGGCCGCGCTCATGCGGTTGGCCCGCTCGATCGCCGGCGAGGGCGCCTGCGCGGGGGACTGACTGGACGGGCCGGCTGAGCTCACCCCCCTAGGATGACAGGACTCATCGCCCCACCCCGCCGTCCAACGTCCGTGCGGCGGAACCAGGAGGTCCGCGTGTCCCTGCCCCTGCCCGACGGCTCCGCGACCCACAGCGGAGGCAGCTTCAGCTCCGACCGGCCGGCACCCGACCGCAACCTCGCCCTGGAACTGGTCCGCGTCACCGAGGCCGGCGCGATGGCCGCCGGCCGCTGGGTGGGCCGCGGCGACAAGAACGGCGGCGACGGCGCCGCGGTCGACGCGATGCGGGCGCTCATCGGCACGGTGAGCATGAAGGGCGTCGTCGTCATCGGTGAGGGCGAGAAGGACCAGGCCCCGATGCTCTTCAACGGCGAGCAGGTCGGCGACGGCAACGGCCCGGAGTGCGACGTCGCCGTCGACCCCGTCGACGGCACCACCCTCATGGCCAAGGGCATGCCCAACGCCATCGCGGTCATGGCGGTCGCCGAGCGCGGCGCCATGTACGACCCGTCGGCGGTGTTCTACATGGAGAAGATCGCGACCGGCCCGGCCGCGGCCGACGCCGTCGACATCACCGCTCCCGTCGCCGAGAACATCCGCCGGGTGGCCAAGGCCAAGCGCAGCTCCCCCGGCGACGTCACCGTCTGCATCCTCGACCGACCCCGCCACGACCAGCTGGTCCACGAGGTGCGCGAGGCCGGCGCGCGGATCAAGTTCATCACCGACGGCGACGTCGCCGGTGCGATCGCCGCCGCGCGCGAGGGGACCGGCGTCGACCTGCTCATGGGCATCGGCGGCACGCCGGAGGGCATCATCGCGGCCTGCGCCCTGAAGTGCATGGGCGGTGCGCTGCAGGGCCGGCTGTGGCCGAAGGACGACGACGAGCGGCAGAAGGCCCTCGACGCCGGCCACGACCTCGACCGGGTGCTGCAGATCGACGACCTGGTCCGCGGCGACGTCTTCTTCGTGGCCACCGGCATCACCGACGGCGAGCTGCTGCGCGGCGTCCAGTACCGGGCCGGCGGGTGCACCACGCAGTCGCTGGTCATGCGCTCGAAGTCCGGCACGATCCGGCTGATCGACAGCCTGCACTCGCTGGAGAAGCTGCGCGCCTACTCCGCCGTGCCCTTCGACCGCTCCGAGGGCTGAGTCACTGCGGTCCTCCGGACCGCACCGCGGCCAGGAGCCGTCCCCCGGTCGAGCCGAGCCGCCGCGTCGTCCCTGCGCGGCCCCCTCGGAGGACCGGCGACGCCTCACCGGGGCGGCGTCGGCGGCGGGGGGATCGGCGGCAGGGGCGGGACCGGCGGCGGAGGTGGCGGCGTCAGGTGCCGGGCGGCGAGGCGGTCGACCATGGCCCGCCACCGGCTCGCCGACTCCCCCGGCGCCAGGCTGCGCAGCCGCAGGTCGCCGAACACGCTGCGCGCGTGGACGACGATCCGCGGCGTGCCGGCCAGCCGCGGCACCGGGGCCAGCTGGGTCTTCCGGTCGCCGAAGACCGTCCGGCCGCGCAGCTCGGCGTCCACCCCCTCGGCGACGACCACGTCGATGTCGCCGAACACCGTGCCGAGGGTGATCTCGATGCGGTCGGCGTCCGTGCGCAGGCCGCGCAGGTCCAGCCGGACGTCACCGAAGACGGTGCTCACCCGGTGCGGCGCGTTGGGGCCGGCGAGCTTCACGTCGCCGAACACGGTGCTGAGCTCCTCGGGGACGCGCGTGCCGACGATCTCGACCGGGGGCGGGGCGTCCGGCGGCAGGTCGGCGACGAGCGCGGCGAGGTCCTCGTGGGCGCTTGCCGCGTAGGCGGCCTCGACCCGCTCGCCGAACTCGGTCAGGTCGATCCGACCCTCGGCGACGGCCCGTTGCAGACGCGTCACCGTGGCCTCGCGGTCGGCATCCGAGGCGCGGACGACGGGCCGGGCGGGGACGGCGTCGGGCTTCACGCGGCCGACCGTAGCCGAGCCGCTGCCCGCAGTGCCGGTCGGACGGCGGATGCGACGCCCCGTGCCCCATCCGCCCTCGCCACCCGGGCCGTTCCCACGCCGGAGCGGTCCGGACGGTGCCCTCGCGGGCATCTAGGGTCCGTAGTCGGAGCACTGTCACCAACGACCACCGGGAGCCGCAGCAATGCCCGCTGAGACCCAGGCCGCCTCGCAGGACGGCGCCGACTACCGCATCGAGCACGACTCCATGGGCGAGGTCCGGGTCCCCGCGTGGGCGAAGTGGCGGGCGCAGACCCAGCGCGCCGTCGAGAACTTCCCGATCTCCGGCACGCCCATCGAGCGGGAGCTGATCGCCGCGCTGGCCGCCATCAAGGGCACGGCCGCCGCCGTCAACGCCTCCCTCGGCGTCCTGCCACAGGAGACCGCCGACGCCATCGGCACCGCCGCCGCCTCCGTCGCCCGCGGCGAGTGGGACGAGCACTTCCCCATCGACGTCTTCCAGACCGGCTCGGGGACGTCGAGCAACATGAACACCAACGAGGTGATCGCGACCCTCGCCACCGAGGCGCTCGGGTCGGCGGTGCACCCGAACGACCACGTGAACGCGTCACAGTCGTCCAACGACGTCTTCCCGTCGGCGATCCACGTCGCCGCCACCCGGGCCATCGTCCGCGACCTCGTCCCGGCGCTGCGGCACCTGGAGGCGTCGCTCGAGCGCAAGGCCGCGGAGTTCGCCGAGGTCGTCAAGAGCGGGCGCACCCACCTGATGGACGCCACCCCGGTGACGCTCGGCCAGGAGTTCGGCGGGTACGCCGCGGCGGTCCGCTACGGCGTCGAGCGGCTGGAGGCCTCGCTCCCCCGCATCGGCGAACTGCCGCTGGGCGGCACCGCCGTCGGCACCGGCATCAACACCCCGCCCGGCTTCGCGGCCGCCATCATCGACCGGCTCGCCGACGAGCTGGACCTGCCACTGACCGAGGCACGCAACCACTTCGAGGCGCAGAGCTCGCGGGACGCGCTGGTCGAGGGCTCCGGTCAGCTGAAGACCATCGCCGTCGGCCTGGTGAAGATCGCCAACGACCTGCGCTGGATGGGCTCCGGCCCGCGCACCGGCCTCGGCGAGATCCAGCTGCCGGACCTGCAGCCGGGCAGCTCGATCATGCCGGGCAAGGTGAACCCGGTGATCCCGGAGGCCGTCATCCAGGTGGCCGCCCAGGTGATCGGCAACGACGCCGCCGTCACGTTCGCCGGCACCACCGGCGTCTTCGAGCTCAACGTGACGCTGCCGCTGATGGCGCGCAACGTGCTCGAGTCGATCCGGCTCCTGGCCAACGCGAGCCGGATCCTGGCCGACCGCTGTGTCGACGGGATCGTCGCCAACGTCGACCGGTGCCGGGAGTACGCGGAGTCCTCGCCGTCGATCGTCACGCCGCTGAACAAGTACATCGGCTACGAGGAGGCGGCGAAGGTCGCCAAGCAGTCGCTGGCCGAGCAGAAGACGATCCGTCAGGTCGTGGTGGAGCGCGGCTACGTCGAGCAGGGAAAGCTCACCGAGCAGCAGCTCGACGAGGCCCTCGACGTCCTCTCGATGACCCACCCGTGACGCTCGGCGGGGGCGGTCCGACGACTGATCCGCTCCCGCCGTCCGGCAGGGCGTGGTGACACACCCGGGAACCTGGGTAGCGTCCCCCTCGATGAGCGAGAGTGCGAGCGCGGCTGCGGCCGGCAACGGTGAGGTGGCCCTGCGCCATCCCGGTGGAGAACTGCCCCTGCCCGTGGTCCCGGCCACCGAGGGGGCCGATGGACTGGACACGGGCAAGCTGCTGGCGACGACCGGGCGGGTCGCGCTGGACATCGGCTTCGTCAACACCGCCGCGTGCACCTCGGCGATCACCTACATCGACGGTGACGCCGGCATCCTGCGCTACCGCGGCTATCCGATCGACCAGCTGGCCGAGCACGCCAGCTTCGTCGAGGTCAGCTATCTGCTGATCTACGGCGAGCTGCCCACCGCCGCGCAGCTGGCCGACTTCGACTCCCGGCTGCGCCGGCACACCCTGCTGCACGAGGACCTCAAGCAGTTCTTCAAGGGCTTTCCCCGCGATGCCCATCCGATGCCGGTGCTCTCCAGCGCGGTCAGCGCGCTGTCCACCTTCTACCAGGACTCCCTGGACCCCTTCGACCCCCAGCAGGTGGAGATCTCCACGCATCGGCTGCTGGCCAAGCTGCCCACCATCGCCGCCTACGCCTACAAGAAGTCGGTCGGCCAGCCGTTCCTCTACCCGGACAACTCCCTGGGCCTGGTGGAGAACTTCCTGCGGATGACCTTCGGCTTCCCCGCCGAGCCCTACCAGGTCGACCCGGAGCTGGCCGCGGCGCTGGACATGCTGTTCGTGCTGCACGCCGACCACGAGCAGAACTGCTCGACGTCCACGGTGCGGCTGGTCGGCTCCTCGCAGGCCAACCTGTTCGCCTCGGTGTCGGCCGGGATCAACGCGCTGTTCGGGCCGCTGCACGGCGGGGCCAACCAGTCGGTGCTGGAGATGCTGGAGTCCATCGCCCGCGAGGGCGGGGACATCCCGGCGTTCGTGGCGCGGGTGAAGAACCGCGAGCCCGGCGTGAAGCTGATGGGCTTCGGGCACCGGGTGTACAAGAACTACGACCCGCGGGCGGCGATCGTGAAGAAGACCGCCGACCAGGTGCTGGCCAAGCTCGGCGGCAACAACGAGCTGCTGGACCTGGCGCGGCAGCTGGAGGAGATCGCGCTGTCCGATGACTACTTCGTCGAGCGCAAGCTGTATCCGAACGTGGACTTCTACACCGGGCTGATCTATCGGGCGATGGGCTTTCCGACCCGGATGTTCACCGTGCTGTTCGCCCTGGGCCGGCTGCCCGGCTGGATCGCCCAGTGGCGGGAGATGATCAACGACCCGGCCACCAAGATCGGCCGCCCGCGGCAGGTCTACACCGGCGCCACCGAACGCGCCTTCGTCCCCATCGACCAGCGCTGAACAAGGCTCCCTCCCGCCCGCGCTTCGCAGGCCCAGCGCGGGCCCCTGGAAGGGAGCCGTTCCAGCACCTCACCATCCCGCCGAGGTCCCGTCGTCCGCCCCCGGACGACGGGACCTCGGCGTCTCGGGCAGCATGGGGTCCGCCACGTCCGTCCGCGCGACCGTCCCGGGAGGGAGTCCCATGGCCGAGTCCCCACCCGAGGACGACCTGGTGTTGCCGCCCGTGCCGCTGGCGACGGGTGGGGCCGTGCAGGTCGGCGGCTCCGGCCGCCGGGTGAGCCGGGTGGAGCTGGTCGTCTCCACGGAGGACGGCGAGGAGCTGCGCATCCCGCTCGAGCACCACCACGGCGCCTGGTGGCCGCCGGCCGAGCGCACCGCACCGCCGGCGGGCGTGTACGCCGATCGGGTACCACCTGCGGATCACCCTCACCCGGAGGGGTGAGACCGCCTCCCCCTCCCTCCGGGGACTCCCCTGCCACGTCGATACGAGGTCTGAGCGCACCGCGGGACCCCGCGGAGCCGGCCACGTAGGACGAGCAGCCCGGGGGACCCGCAGTGCCCGCACCACGCACGACGGCCCCTCGCACCACCGCCGGCCGGGGCGCCCCCGCCCGCACCGGCGCCCGTCCCGCCGGCAGCCGGAGCGCCGCCACCCGCAGCAGCACCGCCCGCCCGCCGCTGACCGCGCAGCAGGCGCAGGCGCTGCGCGCCGTGCTCGCCGCCCGCGCCGCCGCGGCCGGGGACGGCACCGCGCCGGCCCGCCGTCCCCCTTCCTCCGGGCGCCCGGCCTCCGGTCGCCGTCCGGCCTCCGGCACCCGGGGCCGCACGAGCCGTACGCGGCGGCGGAAGACCTCGGCCCGCCGGGCGCCCACTCGTCGCTGGCTGCCCGCCGCCGACGGCCGCCGCTGGCGGGTGCGGCTGTCGCTGGCGGCCCTCGGCCTCGTGCTGCCCGTGCTGGCCGGCCTGGTGGCCCCGGGCGCCCAGGTGCCCGGCACCGCCGCGGAACCGACCGACGTGGCGGGGCTCGCCCTCGCCGCGCAGAGCAGGATGCTCGACGCCGCGACCCGCTACCGCGACCTCCAGCAGTCCCTCGCCACCCGGCAGGCCGAGCTGGCGGCGGCCCGCGCCGCGGAGCAGTCCGCGCAGCAGCAGGTGGCCGCCGCGCGCGCGACGGTCGGCACGGGTGCCGCCGCGCTCTACCGGTCGCCGGTCGAGGCGCGCACCCCCCTCGTGACGCTCGACGTGCACGCGGCCGAGACCGCCCCGGGCGTCCTCCACTTAACCGCGATCGCCGAGCGCGCCGCGCGGGACCTCGAGGCCGACGTCGTCCGGGCCGAGCGCGCCGCGGTCGACCTGACGCTGGCCACCCGCCGCGTGGCGGTGGCCGAGGCCGCCCTGGCGACCGTGCAGGCGCAGGCCGCCGCCGTCCTCGACGAGGTGCGCGCGGAGGTCGGCGGGCTACGGACCGACGTGGCCGTCCAGCTGGCCGCGCTGGGCACCGGCCGGGCCGCGGCCGCCCAGCAGGACGTCAACCAGCAGGCGCTGCGCCGCTGGCAGGACCACCTCACCCGGCTGGCGCTCGCCGGCATCGTGCCGCCACCCGCGGCGGCCCTCGCGGACCCGACGGCGCTGCCGGCGGGCCTGTCCGCCGCGCTCGACGGCACCGGACAGCCCGTCCCGGGCGTCGCCTGGGCCGTGGCCGGCAACCGCCCGGTGACCGTGCTGCCGGCCGAGACGGTGGCCGCGGTCAGCTCCGCACTGGCCCAGCTGGGCAAGCCCTACGTGCCCGGTGGCACGGGCCCGGACGCCTACGACTGCGGTGGCCTGGCGGCCACCTCCTGGCTGCTCGCCGGGTACGCGATCCCGACCGCCGCGGGCGACCAGTGGACGCACGGCGCCGCCGTCCCGCTCGCGCAGCTGCAGGTCGGCGACCTCGTCTTCGCCGACGGCGGCAGCGACGTGGGCATCTACCTCGGCGAGGACCAGGTCGTGGCCGCGTCGGCCGCCGGCTTCCAGGTCGGCGTCCGCCCCGTCGCCGACGGCGTCGCCGCCGTCCGGGTCACCCTGCCCGCCCCGATGCAGCCGAACCCCGCGCTGCCGGCCGGCACGGCCGGACGCGGGGCGTGTGGCGCCCCGCCCGCTCCGGTCGGCCCGGTGAGCCCCGCCTGGGGTGGCTGGGCGAACGGCCGGATCCCGACCACCGCCCTGTGTCCGATCGCCCGCGGCCACGCCCTGCGCTGCGACGCCGCCGCCGGCTACGCGGCCCTGGCCGACGCCTACCGTGCGGCCTTCGGCAGCCCGCTGTGCATCACCGACTCGTACCGGTCGCTGGGCGCGCAGGTCACCGCCTTCCGCGCCAAGCCGGCGCTGGCCGCCGTGCCCGGGACGTCGAACCACGGCTGGGCGCTCGCGGTGGACCTCTGCGGCGGCATCAACGTCGCCGGCACGGCGCAGTCGGCCTGGATGGCGGCCAACGCCGGCCGGTTCGGGTTCGTGCAGCCGGAATGGGCGCGGCAGGACGGTGAGAAGCCGGAGCCGTGGCACTGGGAGTTCGGCCACCTGGTCTGAACGAGGACCCTCTCCCGCGGTGGCAGCGTCCTCGCGGGCTCGCG
This sequence comes from Geodermatophilus sp. URMC 61, assembly GCF_052931555.1. Classification (NCBI taxonomy): domain Bacteria; kingdom Bacillati; phylum Actinomycetota; class Actinomycetes; order Geodermatophilales; family Geodermatophilaceae; genus Geodermatophilus; species Geodermatophilus sp. URMC 61. The sequence continues at coordinate 5,223,013 of NZ_JBRFHZ010000002.1, read as the reverse complement.
AGGGACCCAGGAGCGGCCTCGCGGCGCGGCGGTGGTGTGCGCCGGTGGCGGGCTCTGCGCCGCGATCGTGCCGCGGACGCACACCGGCCGGAGGTGCCCCTGGGCGGGGTGACCCGGTGGGTCCTCCGTGCAGCCGGCGAGCGGTGGGGGCAGGAGGTCCTTCGTCAGATCCAGCGCAGGCGGGCGACCTGGCGCCAGGGCAGGCGCTGGCAGGCCTCGCCGGTCTCCCCGGCGAGCCGTGCGGCGACGGCGGCACCGGCGCAGGCGAGCGGCGAGTCCGGCGTGACGACGACGTGCGGGTCGTGCAGGTCCAGCCCGGCCGCGGCGATCCGGTCCAGGAGCAGCTGCGGCGCGGCGAGCACGGCGGAGGCGAGCGTCGGCACCTCGGGGTGCGTCCACAGGGCGACCGGGCCCTCCACCCGCAGCTGGCCGCCGACGGCGGCGGCGCGCTCCCCGGCGGCCACGCGCACCCGCTCGACGGCGCGCCGGTCCAGGCCGGACGACGGCGTCCACGGCAGCGCGCGGTCCCCCCGGCGGACGACGACGCGCCAACCGACCGCGGTCTCGGTGCGGTCGGTCCAGTCGAGCGCCGCGACGCCGGTCTCGGCGGCCACCGCGTCGGGGACGGGCCGGTCGTGCACCCACGCCGTCAGCGCGGTGGCGAGCTCCTCGGGCGTCGAGCCGACGCGGGCGTGGGTCATGTCCTCGGCCAGGTCGCGCAGCGGCGTGCGCACCCGGCGCTCGTCCTCCTCCAGGACCACGACCGGGCCGTCGACCCGGTCGTCGGTGAGGGTGACGCGCAGCCGGCCGGTGGCCAGTGCGGGCAGCACCTCCTCGGCCGTCCGCCGCAGGTCGGCCACCGTCACCGGGACCGACCGGAGCCGCTGCAGGAGCCCGGAGGCGGCGAAGAGGCCCCCGCTCACGGACGGTCCTGGCACAGCGCGGTGCGCAGCGCCGGCGCGAGCTCGGGCAGGGTCAGCACGCTGGAGAGCTCCCGGGCGGACAGCCGCACCGGCAGGACGTCGGCGGCCCAGCCGGTCACCCGGCGCACGCGGGCCGCGGAGGAGGGCCACACGGCGTCGCGCGCCGCGGCCACGTGCAGCTCGGTCAGCACGTCGGTGAGGAGGATGGCGGCCACCGGGTGCAGCGCCTCGTCCGCGAGGGCGGAGCGCACGACGGCGGCCAACTGCTCCCGGTGGGCGGCGGTCAGCCAGTGCGGGACCAGGACGTCGGGCACGGGGCCGCCCGAGGGGAGGGCGCTCACCGCGTACCCGCCGCGGCCCGGGTGAGCGCCGCACGGCGGTGGCGGCGGGCTCCCCTGCGCTGTCTCACACCGGTGATATCGGCAGGCCGGCGCGGTGTTCGACCCGGGCCGGCCCCATTTCCGTGGATGGAACGGATCAGTCCCCGAGCTCGGCCAGGCGCGTCTTGAGCGCCCGCTCGACGCGGTCGGCGTGCACGTTCATGTTGCGCACCGAGGTCCCCAGGTCGGCCGACAGCTGCGTCTTGGTCCGACCGCCCCAGGTGGTCAGGTACCACGTCGCCCAGCCCAGGACGTTGGGCTGACCGGCCCGCTGGTCGGGCCGTGCGTCGGGGTCCGGCGCGCAGGCCGCGGTCAGCGCGTGCGACAGCAGGGTCTGCTCGGCCTCCCCCATGATCTCGTCCGGCGCCTCGTGTGCGTCCGGCAGCATGATCTCGGTGCCGTCCGGGCCGACGCCGTCCAGGGACTGCAGGTTGCGCAGCCCGTTGAGGGTCGCCACCGTCTGCGAGTTGCGGCGCAGCGTCGCCACGCTCTGCCCCATGTACGCGGCCAGCTCCTTCTCGCTGGGCCGCCGCTGGTGCTCGGCGAGGAAGGCGGCGATCGCCTTCTGCTGCTTGTTCTCGGTGTCGGCGGCGGTGCGGCCGTGGGCGTTGCGGCCCAGGTCGTGCACCCACTTCGACAGCTGGGTGGCGAGGAAGGCGCCGAAGGGCACGCCCTTGGTCTCGTCGTACTGCGCGACCGCCTTGAGGATCCACTCGCTGACCTGCTGGGTGAGGTCGTCGGGGTCGGGCACGTGCAGCCGCAGCGTGCTCGAGTTGCGCTGCAGCCGCTTGAGGCTGACCGGGAGGTAGTGCCGGCACAGCTCGTCGAGGAAGGCCGGCGGCAGGTCGCGCGGCGCACGGCGGCGGACGTCGGTCTCCGCGCGCAACCCCACGGTCGCCGTCCCCCGCCCGGCGCACCAGGCCTTGACCCACTCGGCGAGCACGGAGGCGGTGCCGCAGGCGCCGTCGACGCGGTACAGGCCCTCACCCTGGTCGTAGCTGACCGTCACCCCGCCGGGCAGCTCGCTGCGGAACTCCCCGAGCGCCAGCTCGTGGTCGGTCCGGAAGTGGACCCGGTCGCGGGGGGTGATGGGGGCGAGGGCCCAACCCTCGGCCTCGGGGATGCCACCGAAGACCAGTGGCTCGCGGCCACGGGTGGCGCGGGTGTCGTCGACGGAGGTGGGGAGGGGCTGGTTCACCGGGACTCCTCGGCGCTGTGGGGAAGACGGTGCCGCGTCGGGTGCAGGAGGACGGGTGGGCCCCTGCAGGATCTCGCCGGCCCGTCCGGAGGCTCGCCGCGAGCGTGCGAGCGGGAAGGAGGACGGGGTCCTGCTTCAGGCGGGGATCCGCTCGGACCGGCGCGCGGCGGGGACGACGGCCTCGGTCGCCGAGTCGGCCGCGAGGCGGGCCATCAGGTCGGCGGCCGCTGCGCGCTCGGTCTCGCTCGGCTCCGCGGTGTAGACCGGCATGTGGTCGTACAGCGTGGTGAAGACCGAGCTGACGAAGGCGTAGGCGGTCTGCGCCTGCGGCGAGAAGCGGGCGACGGCGGCCCGCGGGCCGAGCTCCACGCCGACGGTCACGCGCACGACCCGGTCGTCCTTGCTCAGCCCGGTCAGCGTGAAGGACACCGCGGGGTGCGCGCCGGCCAGCTCGGCCAGCGCCGCGAGGCACCGGCGGGCGGACCCCCGGCGCGGCCGCAGCTGCACGTGCACGACGACGGCGTCGGACTCCGCGCCGGAGCCGACGACCGTGGCGACCTGGTCGCCGGACTCGGTGATAACGCTGTGCTGCATCGTGATCGCCCCCTGTGACGTGCTTGGGGCAACTCTGGCGCATCCACCACCCGGTGAGCGGCACAACTCTCGCTGTGCCATACGCAATGTCAGGGCATCTCTTCGGCAGGTGTTGCCCGTGTCGATCGACCGCCCGGCCTCTCCGGTGCGGTGATCGGCAGGAGTCCACAAGGGCTGGGGGACGCGTCCCGGCCAGTTCTGTCAGCCGGCAGAGCCCTCCGTGACCTCCCCGTGACCAGCCGGAGCGGTAGTCGCCGCCGGCTCCGGTGCGGCGTCGCGCGACACGTCGGCCGTCGCAGGGGCGAAGGCGGCCAGCGCACCGAGCGTGTCGGCGGTGACCTGGGCCGCGAGCAGGTTCGCCTCGGCGATCTGCCGGTAGACCTCCTCGCGGTGGATGGTCACCTCACGGGGGGCCTTGAAGCCGAGGCGGACGGTGCCGCCGCGCACCTCGACGACGTGGACCTCGATGTCGTCGCCGATGCGGATGGTCTCGCCGACGCTGCGGGTGAGAGTGAGCACGAGAGAACCCCTCCATGGGTGTGGTGGCCGTCCGTGGCTGTGGCGTTCCCAGGTCCGGGGCGCCGTCCTGGTTATCGGCGCAGGGGACGCCGGATGGGATGCGATCCGTCGAGCAGCACGACCTGCACGGAGCGCCAGTTGGCCGGGTTGACCACCAGGGGGGCCCGCAGGTTGGCCGTGGCCGCGGCCGGGCCCTGGGCCGGCACCGTGACCAGGCAGTACAGCCGCGCCTGCGCCGGGTCCTCGAGCTCCAGGTCCGCGCACACGGCCGGGGGCAGGGCCGGGGCGTAGTCCGGGAAGTACCTGCCCGGGTCGATGGCGAGGAAGCGGGGGCCCTCCGGTGCCATCGACTGCAGCCAGAACAGCCGGCCGTCGCCGTCGGCGGTCACCAGCACGTAGTCGCGGTGACCCGGGAAGCCCGGCAGCGCCTCGGTCATCGAGAGCAGCGGGAGGGTCGTGACGACCGAGAGCGTCATGCCAGGAAGTCCACGAGCGTGGGCTGGATCACCTTGGCAGTGGCCTGCAGCGCCGCCTTGTAGCCGACCTCGGCCTGGCTGAGATCCATGATCGTCTTGGCCAGGTCGATGTCCTCGACCGCTTCGAGCTGGCCGGTGAGGGTCAACTGCAGGTCCGCGTTGAGCTGTGCGGACGCATCCATCCGGGCTGCCCTCGCCCCGACCGCAGCGGTCACGTCCAGCAGCCGGTCGAGAGCACCGTCGAGGGCCGTCAGGTCCGCCGACAGCTCGTCCGGGTCGCCGACGACGTTCCTGGCGATGCGGTCGACGACGGCGAAGAGGTCCGTGTCCCCCGGCGTGCCGAACGCCTCGGGACCGGTGATGTCGATGCGGATCTCCTCGGAGTCCGACACCCGCCGCATGATCTTCTGGACGGGGACGTCGTCGGCGCCACCGACGCCGGTGTACCCACCGGTCGCCGCGTCGTAGGCGGCGCTCCCCGTGGTCGGGCCGCCGAAGAGCGGCCGGCCGTTGATGCCGGCGTTGGCCAGACCGAGCATGGCCTCTCGCAACTGGGCGACCTCGACACCGATGGCCTCCCGGGAGGCCGCCGACATTGCGCCGGTGTTCATGCCCTGCACCGTCAGCGCCCTGACCTTGTGCACGTGCTCGACGATCGACTGGAGCTTGCTGTCGGTCTCGTCGAGCCAGCCCTGGCCGTCGGTGATGTTGCGGGCGTACTGGAGGGCCGCCCGCTGGTCCTGACGCACCTGCATGGCCGTGTTCGCGCCGGTCGGCGAGTCCGAGGGCGTGCTGATCAGCTTCCCGGAGGTCAGCTGCCGCTGCAGCTTCGCCACGGACGAGAGGTTGGTGTTCAGGCCGAGGAGGGCGGTCTGGGTGACGGCCCGGTGGGTGATGCGCATCAGGTCACCGCCCCACGACGCCGGTGCGGTTGATCAGCGTGTCCAGCGCCTCGTCGATCGCGGTCACCATGCGGGCGGCCGCGCTGTAGGCGTGCTGGAAGGACAGCATGTTGGTCATCTCCTCGTCGAGGTTGACGCCGGACACGGACTCGCGGGCGGCGTCCACCTGCGTGGAGATCACCGTCTGCACCTGGAGGTCGCGCGCTGCGACGGCGGACTCGACGCCCAGCGAGACCACGAGCTGCCGGTAGTCGGCGTCCACACCGCCCTTGGTCAGGCTCAGCTGGAAGAACGCGTCGGCGTTGCGGCCGTCCGCGGAGACCTTGCCGCCGAGCTCGTCCTTGCCCAGCGCCGCGGCGGCGAGCTCCCCGGGCTCGGTGATCCGCAGCGTGATGTTGCCGGCGTTGACGTTCGCGATCGCGAAGGTCGCCAGTCCCGAACCGTCGTCCAGCAGGACCTGTCCCTTGTTCCCCGCGAGGTCCCACCCGCCGTCGTGGGACACCCCGGCACTGTCGACCCCGCCGGCGTGCACGGCGTTGAGGTCCTGCACGAGGTCGCGAGCGAGCTCGTCGAGAGCCTGGCGGTAGCGGGGCAGGGTGTCGGTGAGCACGGTCAGCTGGCCGCCCGCGGTCCCGCCCACGGCGAGCGTCGTGCCGCCCGGGGCCGTGACCAGCCGCGGGTCGTCGCCGGTGCCGACCGTGTCGGGGTCGTCGACCCCGGCGACGCGCAGGCCGAGGGCTGACGAGCCCGCGACCAGCGTGGTGCCGGCGACGATGACGTCGACCATGCCGTCCGCCGCGGCCACGGAGGTGGCACCCATCTTCCCGGCCAGGTCCATCACCAGAAGGTCGCGGCGGTCGGACAACTCGTTGGTGGGCAGACCCGCCAGGGTGGCCTGACGGATCTGGGTGTTGAGGTCGGCGATGGACGCCGTCGTGGCGTTGACGTCGCCCGCGAGCGTGACCAGGTCGTCCCGGGTCTGCACCCACTGGCCGTCCAGGGTGTTGCGGGTCGTCCGCATGCCGGCGGCCAGCGTGTCCAGCCGCTCCAGCACCTCCCGGCGGGCACCGGCCTCGGTCGGAGCACTGGAGACGGAGCTGAAGCCCGCCCACACGTCGGCGAGCATGCTCTGCAGGCCCGTGTCGCCGGGCTCGCGGAGTGCCGCTTCGACGCTCTTCAGGGCACTGCTCACCTCGGTGAGGTGAGCAGTCCGCGCCGTCTCGGTCTGCCCGCGCCGCTCCAGGAACACGTCCCGGATGCGGTGGACCTGGCTGGCGTCGACGCCGTTGCCGACCGGGCTGCTCACCGAGTGGATCGCCGGGACGGCGGTGCCGCCCATGGCGCGCAGTTCCACGCGCTGCCGGGAGTAGCCGTCGGTGTTGACGTTGGCGATGTTCTGGCCGGTGACGTCCAGTCCGCGCTGCGAAGCCCACAGCGCGGTCCGGGCCGTGTTCAGCCCGCCGAAGGTGGAGCTCACTTGTAGTCCTCGCCGGCGCTCGTCGTCCGCGTTCGCGGCACGCTGGCTCCCTGCTGTGACCTCGCCAGCTCGGTCACAGGGCACCGTCCAGGGTGACCGCGCGGTGCGTGCGCTCGTCGCTGCGGCCGGTCGAGCCGTAGGTGCCCGCCGACGGCGCCTTGACCGACAGCAGGGCGTCCCCGATGGCGGACAGGCCGCCCTCGATCAGCTCGCGGTTGGCGTCGGAGAGGCCGCGCAGCTCGGTGACGAGCACCAGGAGCGCCTCGTGGTGCTTGCCGTACAGGTCGTTCCACGGGGCCGGCGCGGCCTCGGCGAGCTTCCGCAGTGACGGATTGGCCCCCACTCCGAGCCGGGTGGCCAGGACCTCGGTGGCCGCGGCGCGCTCCACCTCCAGGGTGCGCAACTGGTCGAGGACGACCTCGATCTCGTGGGCGATCCGCGCCAGCCAGCGGGTCTTGCCCGTGACGATCAGGTACTGCTTCTCCTCCGCCTTGAACAGCAGCAGGTCCAGCAGCTCCTGCTCGCGCCACAGCAACGTCGACAGGTGCTGGAAGTCCACGCCCCCACCGTCCTTCCGCTCTCCCCGCGGCAGGCGTCGGTGCTGCCGGCGGGTTCTCACGAGCACCTTCGGCATCCCCTGTGGGCCCTTGAGCCGAGGCACTCAAGTCCGGACGGGTCCGTGCCGAGTAGGGGGTGCCGACCGGGCGCGGGTCTGCCGAGAAGGGGGACGTGAGCCCATCGCGTGCCCAGGCGACCCTGCGGTCCCGTGCCTCCGCCTCGCGCCTCCCCGTCGCCGCGGCTGCCGGCGTGCCCGCCCGGCCGGCCGCGCCGCGGGACACCTCCTCCCCCGACACGTCCCCCCGGGACCTCGACGCCCTGGTCACCGAGCACCTGCCGCTGGCCGCCTTCGCGGTCAACGCGGTCGCGTCACGCATCTCGCTGCCCGCACACGTCAGCCGCGAGGACCTGCTGTCCTGCGCGCGCGTGGCGCTGGTCGAGGTGGCCCGGCGGTTCGACCCGTCCGCGGGTGCGTCGTTCGCGACCTACGCGCTGGCCCGGCTGCAGGGTGCCGTCCTCGATGAGCTGCGCTCCGGCGACTGGGCCAGCCGCTCGGTGCGGGCCGCCGCCCGGCGCACCGACGCCGCGGCCGATGCGCTGGCCATCCAGCTGGGCCGCCCGCCGACGCGTGAGGAGCTCGCCGCGAGCCTCGGCATGGCGACCAGCGACCTGGACTCGCTGCAGGTAGACGTCCACCGCGCCGTCATGGTGAGCATCGACGCCGAGACCGGCCCCGACGGCGCCTCCCTCGACCTCCCCGACACCGGGGAGTCGCCGGAGCGGGCACTGCTGCGCAGCGAGCGGTCCCGGTACCTGCAGGAGGCGATCCGCCAGCTGCCCGACCGGCTCGACGAGGTCGTGGAGCGCAACTTCTTCGGGGGCGAGTCGCTGACCGACATCGCCGCCGACCTCGGCGTCACGCTCTCGCGCGTCTCGCAGATGCGCGCCCGCGCACTGACCCTGCTGCACGCGGCGATGAGCGAGGTGTGGGAGGGCAGGACGGTGCCGGCCGACGGCGGTGTGCGCGCGCGCAACCAGCAGCGCTCCTACGTGGACCGGGTGGCCGCCCGCAACGCCCCGCCGGCGGGGGCTCCGCCGCTCCCCCATTCGTGGCCCGCGGCGGTACCCCCGCACCGCAACCCGTGGGTGACGGCGACCGGTCGCGGCACCGCACGACCCGCCTGAGTGAGGCCGGACCGAAAAAGTCCGGAGTTCGCCTCAAGGACCGACCGCTCCCGACCGTAACCACTCACGTACCACCCGCAGCACGGATGCAGCGGGAACGAGAAACGACCCGATTCCAAGGAGGAACACCGTGGGTCTGCGCATCAACCAGAACATCGCGGCGATGAACTCGTACCGCAACCTCTCGGCCACGGACACCCAGATGTCCAAGAGCCTGGAGAAGCTGTCGAGTGGTTTCCGCATCAACCGTGCTGCTGACGACGCCGCTGGTCTGGCGATCTCCGAGGGCCTGCGCTCGCAGGTCGGCGGGCTCAAGGTCGCCGTCCGCAACGCCCAGGACGGCATCTCCGTCGTCCAGACGGCGGAAGGCGCCCTGACCGAGGTCCACTCGATCCTGCAGCGTCTGCGTGACCTGGCCGTCCAGGCGGGTAACGACAGCAACAACGACGACTCGCGGGCAGCCATCGACACCGAGGCCACCCAGCTCGTCTCCGAGCTCGACCGCATCGGCAAGTCGACCAACTTCAACGGCATCAACCTGCTCGACGGCTCCGCCGGTGCCGCCGGGAAGCTCAACTTCCAGGTCGGTGCCGACGGGGACACCAGCAGCAAGATCGAGGTCGACCTCAGCGGTGCGGACGTCGAGGCCATCGCCGCTGACCTGAAGACCGGTGCCCTCGCCGTCAACGCCACCCGGTTCGCGGTCGCCGACCCGAACCTGGTTGGCGGAACGCAGACGTTCACGGTGACCAAGGGTGGCGTGACCAGCACGGTCGCCGTGACCCTGGGTGCAGCGGGCACCTACGACAGCGTCGACGGGCTGGCCGAGGCGCTCCGTTCCAACGCGGACTTCGCGGCCAACTTCAGCGTGTCCGTGGAGAAGGACGCCAACGGCGCGGGTGTGGCCCTCAACGTGCGGTCGCTCGACGGCGGCACGATCGGCACCACCACGGCTCCGGGCACGGGCGTCGCCACCGGCACCACGGTCGCCAGCGCGGCCGCCGGCCTGGACTTCTCGTCCAACGCTGCTGCCCAGGCGTCGATCACCAAGCTCGACGGGGCGATCCGCGACATCTCGACCGCCCGCGCCGGCCTCGGTGCGCTGCAGAACCGGTTCGAGCACACGATCAACAACCTGAACGTGTCGGTCGAGAACCTGTCCGCCTCGGAGTCGCGGATCCGCGACGCCGACATGGCGCAGGAGATGATGCAGTTCACCCGCAACCAGATCCTGTCCCAGGCCGGCACCGCGATGCTGGCCCAGGCGAACCAGGGTTCGCAGGGCGTCCTGCAGCTGCTCCGCTGATCCCCGCCAGGGACCGGCTGACGCAGTAGGAACACAGCACCACCCGGTGAGGGGGGAGGCCCACGGGCCTCCCCCCTCACTGGCGCTCCGCCCCACTTCTCGCCATACGACCAGGAGGCGCCCTCATGGCTGGCATGTCCGTCGACGGCCTGATCTCGGGGCTGGACACCACCAGCCTCATCAACCAGCTCGTCCAGGCCGAGGGCGCTCCCAAGGCGCAGCTCCAGACCCGGCTCACGACCACGAAGGCCGCCGGCGACGCCTACCGGGGGATGAACACCCGCTTCGACGCCGTCCGCACGGCCGCCGAGGCGCTGACCAAGCCCGAGCTGTGGAGCTCGGCAAAGGCGACGAGCTCGTCGAGCAGCGTCACGACCTCTCTGAGCGGCACCCCGGCAACCGGCACACTCACCGTCAACGTCACCGCGCTGGCGGCCACCCACACCGTCGCCAGCACCGACCGCGTGGCGCTGGACGCGCCTGGCCGCTTCACCTCGATCGACATCAAGGTGGGGACCACCACCACGACCATCCCCGTCGGCGGCACCGGCACCCTCGACGACGCGATCAAGGCCATCAACGCCAGCCCCGTGAAGGTCTCCGCCAGCTCGGTCCAGGTCGCACCGGGCCAGTACGCCCTCCAGCTCACCGCGGACGAGTCCGGATCGGCCGGGACGTTCGAGGTGACTGCCGGCGGAACCTTCACGACCATCAGCAAGGGCGCCGACGCGAAGCTCACCGTGGGGACCACGGCCACGGCGCTCGAGATCTCCTCGCCGACGAACACCTTCACCGGCGTGATGCCCGGTCTCACGCTCACCGTGAGCAAGGTGGAGAACGGTGTCACCGTCGGTGTCGCCGCCGACCCGCAGGCGATCGCCGGCAAGGTGAAGGCGCTGGTCGACGCCGTCAACAACGCACTCAGCGGGATCAAGACCTACACGTCGGCCACCGGTGGGCCGACCGCCGTCCTCAAGGGCGACTCCGGGCTCATCAGCCTGGCCAGCCGTGTCCGGACCCAGGTGTCCGACGCGGTGGGCGACGACGGCTCACCGTGGGGCGCCGGGATCCGGCTCGAGAAGGACGGCAGCGTCGTCTTCGACGAAGCCAGGTTTCTGGAGAAGCTGAAGGCGGACCCCGCACTGGTGCAGCGGTTGGTCGGTGGGAAGCCGGCCACGGCGGGTGAGGCCGCGGTGAAAGGGGTCGCCCAGCGGGTGTTCGACCTCGCGAAGGCCGCCACCGACACCACCACCGGCACGCTGACCAGCCTCGCCAAGGGCCGCGACGACCTGGTCAAGGACATCCAGAAGCGGATCGACGCCTGGGACCTGCGTCTCGTCCAGCGCAAGCAGACGCTCACCCGGCAGTTCACCGCCATGGAGACGGCACTCAGCAGCATGAAGAACCAGTCCACCTGGCTGGCCGGGCAGCTCAACTCACTGTCCAGCTAAAGCTGACGACCGCCGCGCCGATGCTTCCACCACCACCGCTTCCCCAGGAGACCGCCTGATGAGCACCGCCTCCCTCCGTTCCCGCTACCTGGGCGACTCGGTCGCGACGGCGTCCCCCCAGCGGATCCTCGTGATGCTGTACGACCGGCTCGCGCTGGACCTCGAGCGCGCTCACGTGGCCCTCACCGAGGGTGACCGGCAGGCGGCGAGGGTGCAGCTGCAGCACGCGCAGGAGATCGTGCTCGAGCTGCGCAGCAGCCTGCAGATCGACGCGTGGGAGGGTGGCCCGCGGCTGGCCGCGCTCTACAGCTGGCTCATCGGCGAGCTCGTGCAGGCCAACGTCAAGGCCGACCGCAACCGGGTGGCGTCCTGCCTGCAGGTGGTCGAGCCGCTCCGGGACGCGTGGCGGCAGGCGGCCGCCATCCTCGCCGCCACCCCGGCATGACCTCCGGTCGCCCCTCCGCGGCCGGCGGCGGGGAGACCTCCCGCGACTGGGCCACCGTCCTCGACGAGCTCGAGGGCGAGGTGCTCGCCGCCGAGTCCGTCCTCCGGGCCGACCGCGCAGAGGAGATCGCCGCCTGGGGACGGCGCGCCGAGGACTGGGTCCCGCCGTCTCCGGCCCTGGGCCCGGTGCCCGAGGACCTCCGCGAGCGCGCCGCGCGGCTGCTGCAGCACCAGCTGGCCGTCGCCGAGGAGCTGGTCGAGCGGATCATCCAGTCGCGGCGACAGCGCGACGTCGCCGCCCGGATGTCCTACGGCCCGCCCCGCCCGGTGGCCTCCTACATCGACCGGGCCCTCTAGAGCCGAACTCCCCCGCCCCCCACAGCGTCGATCCAGCGCTGTGGGGGGCGTCGGCGTTTCCGGGGTCCATCCGCTCAGTCACGCACCGCGAGTCACAGTCGGCACGTCCACCCCACCGGCGTACTCGGACCACTCGCATGAGGTCCGCGGGGTCAGGGCCCGACCCGCCCGTGCCGATGACTGCAGAGCACGGAAAGCGCACCTCTCGCCACGGATCGGCGAACCACTCCACTCGCTCGCGAGTGTCTCCTGCGTACCCGGAGGCCGATCGTGTCCTGCTGCCCTGCCCGAGGAACCGCCCGGTGATCGGCGACGTCACCTCGTCGGCCCTGCACTCCGCCCTGACCGGGCTCGCCCAGCGGCAGCGCGTCACCGCCGACAACATCGCGAACCTGCAGACGCCGGGCTTCCTGGCCGGCCGCGTCGACTTCGAGTCCGGCCTGCGCGGCGCCCTGGCCGGCGGTCAGACGCCGACCGCCTCGACCGGCACGGTGTCCCGCTCCCTGGAGCCGACCCGCCTCGACGGCAACAACGTCAACCTCGACGCCGAGACGGTCATCGCCACCGAGACCGGCCTGCGCTACCAGCTGGCGCTCAACGCCCTCGACGGCAAGTACACCGTCATGCGCACGGCCCTGCGGACGGCGTGATGAGCACGTTCGACTCCCTCGGCATCTCCGGCTCCGGGCTGCTCGTCCACCGCAAGTGGCTGGACGCCGTCTCGGACAACATCGCCAACATCAACAACGTCACCTCGACCGACCAGGACGCGTTCCAGGAGCGGCTGATCGTGGCGCAGGCCGTCGACTACGGGTCCGGCGAGGGCGGGGTCCGCGTGGCCCGCGCCGAGTACGGCAGCGCGGAGGGCCGGATGGTGTACGAGCCGGACCACCCGCTCGCCGACGCCAACGGCTACGTGAAGTACCCAGACGTCGACCTGGGCGACCAGATGACCCAGCTGATCATGGCGCAGCGCGGCTACCAGGCGAACCTCGCCGTCGTCGAGCGCGCCACCACCGCCTACCAGGCCGCACTCCAGCTCGGGAAGGGCTGACCATGACGTCCCCCATCGGCGGCATCTCGTTCCCCACGGCGATCACCGGCCTGTCCGGGGTCACCGGGGCGGCGGCGACGCCCGACGTCGAGCGGACCGCGGCGGCCGGCGACAACGGTTTCGCCTCCGCCCTGGTGTCCTCGCTGGAGGAGCTGCAGGCCACGCAGTCGACCTCGGACGGCCTCGCCGTCCAGGCCGCCACCGGCGACCTGCGTGACGTGCACGACTACATGATCGCGGCCAACGAGGCCAAGCTCGCCACCGAGATGGTCGTGACCATCAAGAACAAGGCCGTCGAGGCCTTCAACGAGATCATGAGGATGCCGGTCTGATGCCTGCTGCCCTCGCCGGGCCGCTGGAGCGGATCCGCTCCGCGCTCTCCACGATCAGCCTCGGCCAGAAGGTCGTCATCGGCCTGCTCGGCCTCGGGCTGCTCCTCGGCGGGTTCTTCTTCTACCGGTGGATCACGGCCCCCACCTACGCCCCGCTGTTCTCGAACCTGGCCTCGACCGACGCGTCGGCGATCGTCGACGAGCTCAACGCGGCCGGCGTCTCCTACGAGCTCGCCGACGGCGGCGGGACGATCATGGTCCCGAACGAGCAGGTCTACGACCTGCGGCTGTCGATGAGCGGCAAGGGCCTGCCCGCGGGCAACGACACCGGGTACGCGCTGCTCGACGAGCAGGGCATCACCACCAGCGAGTTCCAGCAGCAGGTCACCTACCAGCGGGCCCTGCAGGACGAGCTGTCGGCGACCCTGGAGTCGCTGGAGGGCGTGCGCACCGCCGTCGTCCACGTGGCCCTGCCCGAGGAGGAGGTGTTCGCCTCCGACGAGGCCGAGCCGACCGCCTCGGTGCTGCTCGACCTGGCGCCGGGCACCGCGCTGGACAGCGGCCAGGTGCAGGCGGTCACCAACCTGGTCTCCTCGAGCATCGAGGGCATGGACCCCGACCAGGTCACGGTCGCCGACGCCACCGGCACGGTGCTCTCGGCGCCCGGCCAGGGCGTGACCACGGCTGCCGGCGACGCCCGCTCGCAGCTGGAGCAGGACTACGAGAACCGGCTGGCCGCCAACGCCCAGGCCGTCCTGGACCCCATCCTCGGGCCGGGCCGCGCCAAGGTCTCGGTCCGGGCCGACGTGGACCTCGACCAGCGCAGCACCACCTCGGAGACGCACACCTACGAGGAGGGCACCCCGCCCATCTCGGAGAGCACGACGACCGAGGAGTACACCGGCAACGGCGCCGCCGTCGGCGGCGTCCTCGGCCCGGAGAACCAGGCCGACGCCGGGGCCGGCACCGGGGACTCCACGTACAACAAGGAGTCCACGACCGCGAACAACGCCGTCGGCACGACCGTGGAGACCGTCGAGGGCGCGCCCGGGCGGATCAACCGGCTCACCGTCTCCGTCGTCATGGACGAGGCCGTCGCCGGCAACCTGAACCAGGCACAGGTCCAGGACATCGTCGGCAACGCCGTCGGCCTCGACGTGGCGCGCGGCGACGACATCACCGTCGCCTCCATGGAGTTCGACACCACCGCCGCCGACGCCGCGGCCGCCGAGCTCGAGGCCGCCCAGGAGGCCGAGCGGCAGGCCCAGATGTGGTCGCTGATCCGCACCGGTGGCATCGCCCTCGGCATCGCCCTGCTCGTGCTGGTCGTCTGGCTGCGGTCGCGGCGGCGCGGAGAGGACGAGCAGGAGGACTACGAGGCCCTCGAGCTCGACGACGACGTGTTGGCCGAGCTCGACCGGATCCGCATCGAGAGCACGCGGGCCGTGCCGGTCGCCGACACCGCCGCCCTGGAGCTGGAGGCCGCCGAGCGGGCCCGGGTCCGCGGCGAGATCGCCACGATGGTCAGTGAGAAGCCGGACGAGGTGGCTGCGATGCTGCGCGGCTGGCTGAGCGAGAGCGGGACGAAGTCATGACGTTGGCGTCCGTCGAGCAGATGGTCGGCATGGCCCCCGCGGCCGCGCAGACCGCCGTCCTCCCCGCGGTGCGGGAGCGGAGGGAGTTGCCGGGCCTGCGCAAGGCCGCGGTCTTCGTCGCCCAGCTGTCCAAGGAGGAGGCCGGTGCGCTGCTGGCCAAGATGCGCCCGCGTGAGGTCGAGATGCTGACCCGCGAGCTGATGAAGCTCGGCTCGGTGGAGCCCGACGACGTCGACGGCGTGCTCGAGGAGTTCCACCACCTCATGACCGCCCAGCGGTTCGTGGGGCGCGGCGGCGTCGAGTTCGCCCGCGAGATCCTCGCGGCCGGCCTCGGCGAGGACAAGGCCGACGGCATCCTGTCCCGCCTCAACGTCGTCTACACCGAGGTCCCCTTCGCCTCGCTGCGCAACGCCGACGTCCGCCAGCTGGTCACCTTCCTCAAGGACGAGCACCCGCAGGTCATCGCGCTGGTGCTGGCCCACCTGACCGCCGCGCAGTCGGCCGAGGTGCTCTCCGGGTTCGCCCCGGAGCAGCAGGCCGCCGTCGCGCACCGCATCGCGACCATGGACCGCACCTCCCCGGAGATGGTCCGCCTGGTCGAGGAGGAGCTCGGCCGCCGGATGGGGTCGCTGCTGGCCCACCAGGACATGAGCACCGTCGGCGGCGTCGAGACCCTCGTCGAGATCATCAACCGCTCGCCGCGGCCGACCGAGCGCTCGATCCTCGAGTGGCTCGACAGCACCGACCCGGAGCTGGCCGAGCAGGTCCGCGCGCAGATGTTCGTCTTCGAGGACATCGTCAGCATCGATGACCGCTCGCTGCAGCTGGTGCTGCGCGAGGTCGAGGCCAACGACCTGGCCACCGCGCTCAAGGGCGTGCGCCCCGACGTCCGCGACAAGGTCGTCCGGAACCTCTCCGAGCGTGCCGCCGAGAACCTCGCCGAGGAGATCGAGCTGCTCGGTCCGGTCCGCACCCGCACGGTCGAGGAGGCACAGGCCAAGGTCGTCGGTGTCATCCGCACCCTCGAGGAGCAGGGCGTGCTGACCATCTCGCGGGGCGGTGAGGACGATTTCGTCGCCTGAGCGAGGACCCTCCCACCTCTCGCAGACCCGGGGCGGGACCCTGGACGGGGCCGGCGGGAACATCGCAGCGGGCGCCACGGAGCCGACCGGTGGCGTGATGCGCGGAGCTGACCGCGGCGCGCAGTCGGGCCGTCGGACACCGCGTGAGTCGTCGGCGCGGGAGTCCGCGCTGCTGCGCGGCGGCACCGCGCAGGCAGCACCCCGGGCGCCGTACACCCGCGCGGTGCCGGTCCCGCCGCAGCCGACCGGCGAGCGGCGGACGACGGTGCGCCGGGCGGCCGACGTGCCGGTGCCGGGCCGGACGTCGTTCCGGCTCGGCGACGTCTACGCCGAGGAGCTGGCCCGGCTGCGCGAGCACGCCCACCGGGAGGGCTACGCCGCCGGCCACGCCGAGGGCAGCAAGGCCGCCGAGGCCGTGGTCGCCGAGGCGGAGCGGGCCGCCGAGGCCCGCCTGGCCGAGGTGCAGGCCCGCTGGGAACGGCGGATGGTCTCGGCCACCGCGGCGCTCGGCGCGGCGGTCACCCAGCTCGAACAGGCCGCCCTGCCGGTCGCCGAGGACGTGCGCGACTCGGTCATCACCGTCGTGCTGACCCTGGTCGAGGACATGCTGTGCCGCGAGCTGGCGCTCACCGACTCGCCCGTGGTGGACGCCGTCCGCCGCGCGCTGACGCTGTGCCCGGCCGACGCGCCCACCGTCGTCCGGCTGCACCCCGACGACCTCGCCGAGCTGCCCACCGAGGCGCTGGCCGAGCTGCCGGACACGGTGCGGGTCGTCGGCGACCTCTCCGTCGAGCGGGCGGGCGCCGTCGCCGAGACCGGTGCCACCCGCGTCGACGCCCAGCTGGGCGCCGCGCTGGAGCGGGTCCGGGCGGTGCTGACACCGTGAGCGGGCTCGCGAGCTCACGCGCAGGCACAGCACCCCGGGTCATGCGGCCGACGAGCGCCGGCGAGGAGGACGCATGACCCTCGGGCTGCTCGACCGCGCCCGCGCGGCGGCCCGCCCGCAGGTGACCGGCTCGGTCGTCGGCGCGATGGGCCTGACCCTCTCCGTGGAGGGCGTCGTCGCCGCCGTCGGCGACCTCGTGGAGATCAACCCGTCGCCGCGCGGCGGCCTGCTGGCCGAGGTGGTCGCCGTCTCCCGGGAGCGGCTGACCTGCATGCCGCTCGGTGAGCTCTCCGGCGTGCACGCCGGCGCGCGGGTGCGCGCCACCGGCATGCCGCTGCAGGTGCCGGTCGGCGAGGCGCTGCTGGGCCGGGTGCTCGACGGCCTCGGCCGGCCGGTCGACGGCGGCCCGCCGCTGGACCAGTCCCTGGAGTGGGTCGACCTGGCCAGCGAGACGCCACACGCACTGGCGCGCACCCGCGTCGAGGAGCCGCTGACCTCCGGCGTCCGCGTGCTGGACACGATGGTGCCCCTCGGCAAGGGCCAGCGACTGGGCATCTTCGCCGGCTCCGGCGTGGGCAAGTCGACGCTGCTGGCCCAGATCACCCGTGGCACGGACGCCGACGTCCGGGTCATCGGACTGATCGGCGAGCGTGGCCGCGAGGTGCGCGAGTTCCTCGAGGAGAACCTCGGCGAGGAGGGCATGGCGCGCACCGTCGTCGTCGTCGCGACCTCCGACGAGCCGCCGCTGGTGCGGCTGAAGGCGGCGTTCGTCGCCACCCGCATCGCCGAGGGCTTCCGCGACCAGGGCCGTGACGTGCTGCTGATGATGGACTCGATCACCCGTACCGCGATGGCCCAGCGCGAGGTCGGCCTGTCGGCGGGCGAGCCCCCGGCGACCCGCGGCTACCCGCCGAGCGTCTTCGCGATGATGCCCAGGCTGCTGGAGAAGGCCGGGACGGCGTCGGTCGGCTCGATCACCGGCCTGTACACCGTGCTGGTGGACGGCGACGACCACAACGAGCCGATCGCCGACACCGCGCGCTCCATCCTCGACGGGCACGTCGTGCTCACCCGCAAGCTCGCGACCGCCGGCCACTTCCCGGCGATCGACGTGCTCGAGTCGATCTCCCGCGTGGCCACCGCGGTCGTCCCGCCGGCGCAGATGGCCGACGCGCGCGAGGCGCGCCGGCTCATGGGCGCGCTCCGCGACGTCAGGGAGCTCATCGAGATCGGCGCCTACCAGGCCGGCACCGACCCGCTGGTCGACCGCGCCCGCCAGCTGGCGCCGGCCATCGAGGCGTTCCTGCAGCAGCCCACCGGCGAGCTCACGCCGGCCGGTGAGTCGTGGGCCTGGCTGAACCGCATCGTGAGGTCGGCATGACGCAGCTCGCAGAGTGCCGCCGACGGTCCTCAGCGACCTCGCCCTGCCGGTGAAGCGGGCCGCCTTCCGGCTGCAGCCGGTCCTCGAGCTGCGCCGCACCGAGGAGCGGGCGGCCGCGCTCGCCGCGGCCGAGGCCGCGCGGGCCGCCGCCGACGCCGACCGCCGGGCCACCGAGGCCGAGGCCGCGGTCGCCGCGGTGCTGCCCACGGGCCCGGTCGCCCCCGGCGCCTTCGCCGCCGCCATGGTGCTCGGCCGGCTGGCCGCCGAGGACGCCGCCGCGGCCCGGGCGCTCGCGACCGCGTCGGCCGAGCAGGCCCAGCTGGTCCGCGCGGCCTGGACGGCGGCCGCGCAGCGCACCAAGGGCCTGGAACGACTCCGGGAACGACACCTCCAGGCGGTGCGACTGGCCGAGCAGGCTGCCGAGGAGAGGACCGTGGACGACCTCGTCACCGGCCGCTCCGGCCGCCGCACCCGCACCGACGGGGAGGCGGCGTGGAGGGACTGACCGCGGTGCAGTCCCGGATCAGCGAGATCCAGGCCCGCTTCCTCGTCGCGCCCCGCCCGGCGGCCTCCGCCGGCTGGACCGCGGCCGCCACCGCCGCCGGGCTCACCGGCACGAGCGCGACCTCCGCGGCGACGGGCACCGCCACCGCCGGCGGCGCCTCGGAGGCGGCGGTCGTCGCCGAGGCGCGCCGGTACCTCGGCGTGCCCTACCTGTGGGGCGGCACCGACCCGGCCAAGGGCCTGGACTGCTCCGGCTTCACCAAGCTCGTGTACGGCAACCTCGGCATCGACCTGCCCCGCACGTCCTCGCAGCAGGCCACCGCGGGCACCGCCGTGGCCTCGCTGGCCGACACCCGCCCCGGCGACCTGGTGTTCTTCGACCACTCCCCGGGCCGTCCCGGGATCGACCACGTCGGAATCTACGTCGGCGACGGCAAGATGATCGCCGCCCCGCAGCCCGGCGAGGTGGTCAAGGTCCAGGACGTCGGCAACCCATCGGTCATCCGCCGCGTGCTCCCGGCCGAGTCGGCGTCCGCGGTGTCCGGGACGGCGGCCGGCGCGTCGCTGTCCGGCGTGCCGTACGCCGACCTGTTCACCCGGGCCGGCAGCCGGCACGGCGTCGACCCGGCTCTGCTCGCCGCGGTGGCCCAGCAGGAGTCCGGCTTCGACGCCTCGGCGGTCTCCCCCGCCGGCGCCCAGGGCCTCATGCAGTTCATGCCCGCGACCGCCCGGGGGCTCGGCGTCGACCCGTTCGACCCCGCCTCGGCCGTCGACGGCGCGGCCCGCTACCTCGCCGACCTGACGCGGCAGTTCGGCTCCACCGAGCTGGGCCTGGCCGCCTACAACGCCGGGCCCGGCACCGTCCGCCGCCACGGCGGCATCCCGCCCTACCCCGAGACCCAGGACTACGTGCGCAGCGTGATGAGCAAGGCAGAGGCCCTCCGATGACGACGCCCCTGGCAACGGCCGCGCCGGCGCCCGCCCCGGCCGCCGCGACCTCGGCCGGGACCGAGGCACCCGGCGGCGGCGAGCGCTTCGCCAGTGCTCTGGACACCGCCCTCGACGACGCGGTGTCCCGCGGGCAGGACGGCCCCCGTGGCCAGGAGCGCGCCACCGAGAGCGACGGCACGCCCGCCGGGGCGGCCCCCGAGGTCCCGGACGGCGAGCAGCCCACCGCCGAGCCGCCCGTTCCCGGACAGCCCGCCGTCTCCGGCGCCGGCATGCCGCCGGGCCTGTGGGCACTGCTCACGGGCATCGGCCCGGGCGCGCCCGGGGCGGCGAACGCCGTCGCGCCCGCGGCCGCCGGCCCCGCGATCGCGGCGGTGGCCGACGCCGTCGCGACCGGCACCGTGGTCGCGCCGCCGGTCGTCCCGAGGGGCGTCCCGGACGTCGTCCCCGCGGCGGTACCGCCCGCCGGCGTCCCGGCGCCCACCGCGACCGGGCTCCCGGCCGCCGCGGTCCCCGGCCCCGACGCGCCGGCGACCGACGCCGTCCTGCCCGGCACCCCCGTGCCGACCCCCGCGACCGCCGCGGCCGACCCGCTCCCGGGGGTCACCGTCGTGCTCGCCGCTGCGGACGCGCCCATGACCCCGACGGCGCCGGAACTCGTGGCCCCGGACAGCGTCGTCCCGCTCCCCCAGCCCGCCGCCGCCCCGGCTCCGGCCGAGGGTGCGGGCACCGGCACCGGCACGGCCCCCGACCAGGACGTCCCGGTGCCGACCCCGGCCCCCGCCGCCGCGCCGACCGCCGCGGCACCCGCTCCCGCCGTCCCGGTGGCGCCGCCGGTCGCGACCGCCGAGCCGGCCACCCCCACGGCACCGCCGGTCGCCGGTCAGGTCGCGCAGCAGGTCGCCGTCCTGCGGCACGGGCCGGACGGCACGCACACCATGACCCTGGTGCTCACGCCCGAGACCCTCGGGCCGGTCGAGGTCCAGGTGACCCTGAGCCAGGGCTCGGTCGACCTCGCGCTGAGGAGCGCCACCGAGGCCGGCCGCGCCGCGCTGCTCGACGCCCTGCCCGACCTGCGGCGGGACCTGGCCGCCGCCGGCCTCACCTGCACCGGCGCCTCGGTCGACCGGGACACCGGAGCGTCGTGGGCCTCCGCCCAGCAGCACGCCGCCGGCGACCGGGACGGCCGGCACGGGCAGCCCGACGGCCGCGGCCGGCCGTGGCTGCGCGGCGCCGAGGCCGACCCGGGCCGCCCCGCCCCCGGGACCACCGCCATCCCGTCGTCCGGCCTGGACGTCCGGGTCTGAGAGGAGCGATCGATGACCAGTCCCGTGTCCGGGGTGGGCGGCGCCCCCACCACGACCGCCACCAGCAGCGTGAACCGCACCGACCAGATGGGCAAGGACGTGTTCCTGCAGCTGCTGGTCGCGCAGATGCGCTACCAGGACCCGAACAGCCCGGCGAGCACCACCGAGTTCATGTCGCAGACCGCGACGTTCACCCAGGTGGAGAAGCTCGAGGAGATCGCCGCGCAGAACGCCTCCCTGGTGGCGCTGCAGCGCTCGCTGTCCGCCGGGGCCCTCGTCGGCCACACGGTGAGCTACACCGGCGAGGACGGCAGCACGGTGACCGGCACCGTCGGCTCGGTGAAGATCACCGGCGACGAGCCCAGCGCCGTCGTCGACGGCGTCGACGTCCCGCTCGGCCGGCTCACCGAGGTGTCACTGCCCGGCACCCGCTGACCTCCGCCGTCCCCGACCTCCCCGGCGGTTTCCGCGGAACCCGCCGTCCCTCCCGGCCGTCCCACTCCTGAGGAGCCCCTCCCCATGCTGCGTTCCATGAACTCCGCGATCGCCGGTCTGCGCGCCCACCAGACCAAGCTCGACGTCACCGGCAACAACATCGCCAACGTCAACACGGTCGGCTACAAGAGCAGCCAGACCGTCTTCGAGGACACGCTGTCCCAGGTCATGCGCAACGGTTCGGCCCCGCGCGCCGAGGCCGGTGGCACCAACCCGGCCCAGGTCGGCCTCGGCGTGAAGGTCGCCGGCATCACCACGAACTTCGAGCAGGGTGCGGCCCAGAACACCGGGCGGTCGACGGACTTCATGATCAGCGGTGACGGCTTCTTCGTCACCCGCGTGGGCAACGAGCAGCTCTACACCCGCGCCGGGTCGTTCAACTACGACGCGTTCGGCAACCTGGTCACCCCGGACGGCGGCGTCCTGCAGGGCTGGATGGCCGACGACGGCGTCGTGGACACCAACGGGGCGATCGAGCCGCTGAGCGTCCCCTTCGGTGAGGTCATGCAGCCGACGCGGACCCAGAACGGGCAGGTCGTCGGCAACCTGTCCAGCGGGGTGGCCGCCGGTGCCGCCTCGCAGGTCCAGACCCAGTTCACCGTGTACGACGCCCTCGGGACCGCCCGGCAGATCAGCGTCACGTTCACCAAGACCGGCGCCAACCAGTGGGACGTCGTCACCAGCGACGGCAACGGTGGCACCCAGACCACCGGACTGACCTTCAGCACGGCTCCGGGCAGCGAGGGCGAGCCCACGGCGGGCCAGACCGTCAGCTTCACGCCGTCGACCGGCACGTGGCCCGGGCCGATCACGATCGACCTCTCGGCGATGCGGCAGTTCGGTGGCGCCTCCTCGCTCGTGCCGGGTGACGTCGACGGCAACGCGATGGGCACCCTGCAGTCCATCTCGCTCAGCGGCGACGGCACGATCATGGGCGTCTACTCGAACAACCTGCGCGAGCCGATCGGCAAGCTGGCCCTCGCCACGTTCGCCAACCCCGGTGGTCTGGCCAAGGCCGGCAACAGCTCCTACCGGGTCGCCGACAACTCCGGCCAGCCCGCCATCGGCGAGCCCGGCGCGGGCGGCCGGGGCACCCTCATCGCGGGTGCCCTGGAGATGTCCAACGTCGACCTGGCCGAGGAGTTCACCGGTCTGATCGTCGCCCAGCGCGGCTTCCAGGCGAACAGCCGCGTCATCACCAGCTCCGACGAGGTCCTGCAGGACCTGGTCAACCTCAAGCGCTAGAGGACCCTCCACGGGCGCCGTACGGCCCGGTCCCTCCTCCGTGAGGGGCCGGGCCGCCGTCGTCCGCGCCCCGTGTCTCCGCAGGTCACCCCCCTCACCCGCGGGGGTGAGGCGCCCTGTTCGGCTCAAGGCGCGCCCGCGCCGCGCCGAAGACAACTGCAGACCGGCAGCCTGCGCGAGCGGTGGCCGTCACCCCCTCCCCGATCGAGCCAGAGGACCCCCCGTGATCCGTGTGACGCGCCTGAACGGAGAGCGGTTCGCGCTCAACCCCGACCTCGTCGAACGCGTCGAGGGCCACCCCGACACCGTCGTGTTCCTGGTCGACGGCACCAGGTACGTCGTCTCGGAGAGCGTGGAGGAGGTGCTCGTGGAGATCCGCGAGTACCGCGCCAGCATCCTGGCCACCGCCTACGAGATGGACCGCGGCACCTACCGCTCGCCCTCCCGTCCCGAGGAGTCCGACGCGAGCGCCGCCGTCGTCCCCTTCCCGGCCCGCGAGGAGCGCTGAGCCCTGTGGATCCCGCCACCCTGATCGGGTTCGTCGTCTCGCTCGTCGCCCTCCTGGTCTTCATGGTCCTGGAGGGGTCCGACCCGACGTCGCTGCTCTTCCTCCCGGCCATCGTGCTGGTCATCGTCGCCACCTTCGGCGCGGCGATGTCGAGCCAGACGATGGACGACCTCAAGAAGCTGCCCGGCTGGTTCAAGATGGCCATGATCCCGGCCAGGGTGCCGCCGGCCACCGACCAGATCCAGACCCTGGTCAGCCTCGCCGAGAAGGCCCGCAAGGAGGGCCTGCTGGCGCTCGAGGCGCAGGTCAAGGCGATCGAGGACCCGTTTCTGAAGCGCGGCCTGCAGATGGGCATCGACGGCACCGACCCCGAGGAGCTGCGCGCCGTCCTGGAGAGCGAGATCGCCGCCAAGAAGGCCGAGGACAAGGTCGCCGCGAAGTTCATGAACGCGATGGGCGGCTACGCCCCGACCATCGGCATCGTCGGCTGCATCGTCGGCCTGATGAACGTGATGGCCAACCTCAGCGAGCCGTCGTCGCTGGGCCCGATGATCGCCTCGGCGTTCGTCGCCACGCTGTGGGGCGTCATGGCCGCGAACTTCTGGTTCCTGCCGATGGGCGCCAAGATCCTGCGGGTCAGCGAGCTGCAGGCCGCGCAGATGGAGCTGCTCGTCGAGGGCATCGCGGAGATCCAGGCCGGCACCAGCCCGCGCGCCGTCCGGCTCAAGCTGAACTCGCTCATCCCGCCCAGTGAGCTGGCCAAGGAGGCCGCGTGAGTTCCGGCGGCCACGGCGGCCGCCGCCGCGCGAAGAAGCACGAGGAGGAGGAGCACGAGAACCACGAGCGGTGGATGGTGTCCTACGCGGACATGCTGACGCTGCTCTTCGTGCTGTTCGTCGTGCTCTTCGCGATGAGCCAGGTGGACAAGGAGAAGTTCGCCGCCCTGGCCAGCGGCCTGTCCGAGAGCCTCGGCGGCCCGATCACCGTGATGCCGGCGTCGAGCCCCGAGGGAGAGGTGCTCGACGGGCTCCCGGGGGCGATCGACATCGCCTCGGCCATCGTCCCGGAGGAGACCGTCGAGCAGGCGGAGGTCGACGCCGCCGCGGCGCAGGCCGCGCTCGCCGAGGCCCAACAGGTCGCGGCCGAGGCCCGGGCCGAGTACCAGGAGCTCTCGCAGGTGCGGGAGCGGATCGAGGCCGCGCTGGCCGCCGCCGGCCACGCCGGTGCGGCCCGCTTCGAGATCGACGAGCGCGGGTTGGTCGTGCACATCGTGGCCGACCAGGTGCTGTTCGACGCCGAGCAGGCGGTGCTGCGGCCGGAGGGCCGGCAGATCCTCGACGCCATCGCGCCCACGCTGCGCGACCTGCCCAACGCCCTGGGCGTCGAGGGCCACGCCAACCACCTGCCGGTCACCCCCGGCGGCCCGTGGCCCTCGAACTGGGAGCTGTCGGCCTACCGCGCGACGACCGTCGTCCGGTACCTGACGACCGACGGCGTCCCGGGGACCCGGATGGTCGCCAACGGCTACTCCGACACCCGCCCGTTGGTGCCGCCGAGCGACCCGAACTCCATCACCGTCAACCGCCGCGTCGACGTGGTGGTCCTGTCCGACGCCTCCGCCGAGGCCAAGGACCTGCTCCCCGGCCTCGACGCCGGGACGACCGACGCCGGCACCCCCCAGGAGGACACCCATGGCTGACAAGAAGAGCGCGAAGGACCAGGCCCCCGAGGACGATGAGGCGAAGGGCGGCGGCAGGAAGAAGCTGCTCCTCCTCGGCCTGGTCGCGGTGCTCGCGGTCGCCGGCGCGGCCTACTTCTTCCTCTTCGCCGGCAGCGGCGAGGCCGAGGCCGCGGAACCCGAGCACGGCGGGTACACCGCGCTGGAGCCGATCGCGGTGAACCTCGCCGGCGGCGGCTACCTCAAGGTCGGCATCACCCTGGAGTACACCGCGGCCGCGGCCAGCGGCGGGCACGGCAGCGGCGGCGTCGACGGCGCCAAGGCCCTCGACCTGGTCATCTCGACCTACTCGCAGGCCCAGCCGGCCGACGTCGTGGGCGCCCGCGAGGCGCTCAAGGAGGCCCTGGAGCAGAGGATCGTGGAGGCCTACACCGAGGACGGCGTCCCGATGGTCATGCACGTCTACCTCACGGAGTACGTCACCCAGTGACCACCGGGCCCCCTCGGGGAGCCCTCCCGCACCACCCGTCACACCCGTCCGCCCTGACCGGCGGCGCCCCGCGCCGCCGGTCAGGGCGGACTCGTTCCCCGCCGATGAACCTGGCGTGACCCGCCCCGAGAACGGAACCGCCCCCACCGGGCGCACCCGCCGCGGCGAACCCCGAACCTACGACTTCCGCCGCCCCACCAAGCTCTCCCGCGAGCACGTGCGGGTGCTGCAGATCGCCCAGGAGGCGTTCGCCCGGCAGACGACGACGGTCCTCACCACGATGCTGCGGACCAGCGCTCGACTGGAGCTGCTGCGCATCGAGCAGCACTCCTACGACGACTACGTCGCCTCGCTGCCCGACCCGTGCTTCATCGTGACGTTCTCGATCGAGCCGCTGGCCGGCAAGGGCGTGCTGGCCTACCCGCTGGACATCGCGATGGCCGCCGTCGACCACATGCTCGGCGGCTCGGGTGCCGCGGACCAGCCGGAACGGCCGATGACGGTCATGGAGACGGCGATCACCCACCACCTGCTCAACCGGCTGCTGCAGGAGTTCACCGCCGCCTTCTCGCACATCGTCGAGCTGCAGCCCGAGCTCAGCGAGGTCGAGTACAACCCGCAGCTGGCCCAGGCCGCGGCGGGCTCGGACACCGTGATGGTGGCCTCGTTCACCATCGGGATCGGCAGCCGTACCGGCGAGGCCACGCTGGTGCTGCCCTTCTCCTCCTTCCAGGTGCCGCTCGCCAACGCCGCCTCCCCTCAGCTGTCGGAGTCGGCCCAGGCCAAGCGGCGGCGCGCCTTCGAGGCCCTCAACGAGCGGCTCACCCACGTGCCGGTCGACGTCGGCGTGCGGTTCACCCCGCTCGAGGTCTCCTCCGAGGACCTGCTCTCCCTCGCGGTCGGTGACGTGCTGCTGCTGCGCCACCCGCAGGACGCGCCGCTGGAGGTCACCACCAACGACGTGACCTTCGCCTACGCCATCGCCAGCAACCACCGCCGCCGGCTGGCCGCCGCCATCGTCCCCACCCCGGCCACCTCCCAGAACCCAGCCCAGAAGGACACCGCATGACCGCCACCGTGGAGCACTCGCAGGCATCCGAGACCGTGATCGCCGTCGTGGCCTCCGCCGCGCGGGCCGCGGCCGGACTGGTGCCGGCGACGGCCGAGCTCGTCCCCGGCGCGCCGGTCAGCGACCCCGACGCCGTCCTCGCGCCGGCCACGGCCGCCACCGCGGTCGCGGCGCGGCTCTCCGGGGAGGTCAGCGGGGACGTCGTCCTCGTCCTCTCGGCCGAGGTCGTCGACGCCCTCGCCAACTCCCCCGTCGGCCCGATGGACGTCGCCGCCGCCCTGCGCCCGGCGCTCGAGGCCGCCGCCACCACGCTGGGCCGGGTGCGCGTCGGCGCCGAGCGCACCGAGGACCCGGACACCGCGATGGACGGGCTGCGGGACAAGGGCATGTTCGTCGCCGTCCCGCTGATGGGCGTGGGCGGCACCGTCGAGGCGGTGTTCGCGCTGCAGGTGACGCTGCCCCAGGCGCGCACCCAGCGCGGCAGCCTGGACCTGCTCCGGCACGTGGCCATGGAGGTCACCGTCGAGATCGGCCGCACCCGGATGACCGTCGGCGAGCTGCTCTCCCTGCACCCCGGCGAGGTCATCGAGCTCGACCGCGCCGCCAGCGCCCCGGCGGACCTGCTGGTCAACGGCACGCTGATCGCCCGCGGGGAGGTCGTCGTCGTCGACGAGGACTTCGGCCTGCGGATCAGCGAGATCGTCGCCGACGCCACCTCCGAGATGGGGGGTCGGCAGCCGTGACGTGGATGGTCATCCGGCTGGTGCTCTCGCTGGCCTTCATCGCCGCCGTCCTGTGGTTCGCCGCGCGCGTCGCGCAGAAGCGCGGCCTGGGCCAGGCCAACGGCCTCATCGAGGTCGTCGCCCGGCAGCGCATGGGCCGGGCCAGCAGCGTCAGCGTCGTCCGCATCGCCGACCGCGTGCTCGTCGTGGGCTCCACCGAGGAGCAGGTCACCCTGCTCGCCGAGGTGGACGGCGACGTCGTCGAGGAGGCCATCGCCGAGCGGCGACCGGCCACCGCGCCGCCGGCCGTGGCCGGCACCCCCGACGCGCTCGCCGGCTCGGTGTTCGACCGCAACGGGTGGACGACGTTCGTCTCCCAGCTGCGGGAGCGGACGGTCCGCCGCTGATGACCGCCTCCCCCGCTCCCGTCCGGGGCGTCCCGGTCGCCCGGCGCGTGGGGCTGGTCCTGCTGCTCGCGGCGCTGCTCGGCGTCGTGCTCACGCTGCTGGCCGGCCCGGCGTCCGCCGCCCCCACCGCGCCGGTCGAGCCGACGGCCCCGACCGCCCCCGTGGTCCCCGCCGTCGACGGCGGCGTGGACATCTCGATCGGCGGCGGCAGCCCCAGCACCTCGATCACGCTGATCCTCGCGATCACCGTGCTCTCGGTGGCGCCGGCGGTGCTGCTGCTGGCCACGTCGTTCACCAAGATCATCGTGGTCCTGTCGCTGACCCGGAACGCGCTCGGCATGCAGATGTCGCCGCCGAACACCGTGCTCACCGGCATCGCGCTGTTCCTGACCCTGTTCGTCATGGGGCCGGTGTTCTCCGACATCAACGAGACCGCCGTCCAGCCGTACCTGAACGGCACCATGACCGTGTCGCAGGCCTACGACGTCGGCGTCGTCCCGCTGCGGGAGTTCCTGCTGGACAACACCCGCGAGGACGAGCTGTCGCTCATGGTCGGGCTCTCCGGCGAGGAGGCCCCGACCGAGGCCGCGGACGTCAGCATGACGACGCTGGTGCCGGCGTTCGTGCTCTCCGAGCTCAAGAGCGCCTTCATCATCGGCCTGGTCGTCTTCATCCCGTTCCTGGTGCTGGACATGCTGGTCAGCGCCGCGCTCATGTCGATGGGCATGATGATGGTGCCGCCGGTGATCGTCTCCCTGCCGTTCAAGCTGCTGCTGTTCGTGGTGGTCGACGGCTGGGCGCTGATCACGACGGCGCTGGTGGGGAGCTACGGATGAGCGAGCGCGCGAGCTCATCGATGAGCACGGCAGTGCCGGGAGCGGCGGCGACGAGCGCCAGCGAGGAGTCGACGTGAGCGACGCCGACGTCACCGAGATCGCCGTCCAGACGATGCTGGTCGCCGCCAAGGTCGCCGCCCCCGTGCTGCTGACCGCGCTGCTGGTGGGCTTCCTCATCTCCCTGTTCCAGGCGGCGACGCAGATCCAGGAACCGACCCTGTCCTTCGTGCCGAAGGTCATCGCGGTCGCGATCGCGCTGCTGGTCACGGGCAACTGGGTGCTCTCGGAGCTGGTCAGCTTCACCCAGTCCCTGTTCGACTCGCTGCCCCGCCTGCTCGACCGGACGTAGCGGCCGTGGACCTCGAGGTCCCGGCGGGCACCCTGGCCGCGCTGCTGCTCGGCACCGCGCGCGCCACCGGCTTCGTGCTGCTGGCCCCTCCGTTCAACTCCAAGAGCATCCCGGCCCCGGTGAAGGGAGCGCTGGCGCTGGCCCTGTCGGTCGCGCTGATGACCCGCATCGCCCCGGGGTTGCCCGAGCCCACGACCGGCTTCCTCGTCGTCGGCGCGATCACCGAGGTCGCCATCGGCGCGGCGCTGGGCTTCGTGGTCCACGTGCTGTTCGCCGCCGTCCAGTACGCCGGCGACCTCATCGACCTCACCGGCGGCTTCTCCCTGCAGCCGGCCTACGACCCGCTCTCGATGACCACCAGCTCCTCGGTCGGCCGGCTGCACTACCTGCTGGCGACGACGCTGCTGTTCAGCAGCGGCGGCCACCTGCTGATCGTGCGCGGCTTCGCCACCTCCTACGAGGGGATGCCGGTCGGCGGGTCGGTGCCCACCGAGCAGCTGGCCCAGGTGCTCATCACCGCGCTGTCGATGATGTTCCTGGCCGCGCTGCAGATCGCCGGACCGATGGTGGCGGTGCTGCTGCTCGCCGACGTGGCGCTCGGACTGCTGTCGCGCGCCGCGCCCGCGCTGAACGTCTTCTCCTTCGGCTTCCCGGTGAAGATCCTGCTGACGATGGTCCTGCTGGGCCTGACCTTCCCGCTGCTGCCCCCAGCCCTGGACACGCTGCTCGAGCACGCGGCCCGGGCGATGGTCTCCCTCCGGAGCGGGTGACGGTGCGCGGGTACCGGACGGCGGCGCTCCTCCGGCGAGATCGGCGATGCCGCCCGGCTGCGCCGTCCCCAGCGTGCGAGACCGCCGAACTCGCCGGTCCCGGGAGGAGGTGAGCCGTGGCCAAGGACGGACCGGGTGGGGAACGGACAGAGGCCCCCACTCCCCAGCGGCTCAAGAAGGCGCGCAAGGAAGGTCAGATCCCGCGGACCCAGGAGCTGGGGACGTGGGCCGGCGCCGCGGCGGCGAGCTTCCTGCTGCCGGTGCTGGTGGGCAACGCCTTCGACGAGGTCGGCCGGATGTTCGTGCAGGTCGGCGTGGTCGTCGAGCGGCCGGAGGTCGAGGCCGTCACCGCACTGCTGAGCCAGGCGCTGGACACCTTCGTCACCGTCGCGCTGCCGATGGCGGTCGCCCTGATGGTGGTCGGCGTCGCGGCCTCGGCCGCCCAGGGCGGGGTCACCGTCAGCGGCAAGCCGGTGAAGCCGACGCTGCAGAAGCTCAACCCCCTGCCGGGCATCAAGCGGATGTTCGGCGGGCACGGCCTGTGGGAGGCGACCAAGGCGGTCATCAAGACCGCGGCGCTGGGCACGGTCGTCGTGATCACCAGCGACAAGGCCCAGGCACTGGTGTCGTCGTCCGGTGCGCTGCCGCTCTCGGCGGTCACCGCCACCTTCACCGACTCCGCGGTCCTGATGATCCGCGTCGTGGCGGTCACCGGCCTGGTGATCGCGATCGCCGACTACGTCGTCGTCCGCCGGCAGACGATGAAGCAGCTCAAGATGACCAAGTACGAGATCCAGCAGGAGCACAAGAACTCCGAGGGTGACCCGCACGTAAAGGCCCAGCGCCGGGCCACCCAGATGGCGATGTCGCGGAACCGGATGATGGCCGAGGTCGCCACCGCCGACGTCCTGCTGGTCAACCCCACCCACGTCGCCGTCGCGCTGAGGTACGAGCCCGACCGCGGCGCTCCCCGGGTCGTCGCCAAGGGCGCCGACGAGGTCGCGGCGAAGCTGCGCGAGCGGGCCGCGGAGGCGCGGGTGCCGCTGGTGCAGGACGTCCCGCTCGCCCGTGCGTTGCACGCCTCCTGCGAGATCGGCCAGGAGGTGCCCGCGCAGCTGTTCACCGCGGTCGCACGGGTGCTGGCGTTCGTCATGCAGCTGTCGGCGCGCGGCGTGCGCGGGGGCTTCCACCGGCCCGGCTTCGCCGCCCCGGACGTCGAGGGGCTGCCGCGCGCCGGCGCACGTCGCTGACAGAGGACCCTCCTGCCCCCCACCACTCGCAGGCTCGCGGTGGGGCCCGCAGGAGGGCCGACGGGGCGGCTGGGGCGGGCGTGACGGCTGGGGCGGACGGCGGTGCCCCGGGGTGGGCGCTCTGCCGATGAGGGGTCCGTGCAGAAGCTGACGAAGGCCGCCGTCCCCATCGGCGTGGTGGCCATCGTCCTCATGCTGGTCGTGCCACTGCCCGCCGCGGTGCTGGACCTGCTGCTGGGCCTGAACATCACCGCGTCGCTGCTGATCCTGCTGGTCGCCATGCAGATCAAGCGGCCGCTGGACTTCGCCGTCTTCCCGTCGCTGATCCTCATCGCGACGCTGTTCCGGCTGGCGCTCAACGTCTCCTCGACGCGGCTGGTGCTGACCGACGGCTACGCCGGCAAGGTGATCGAGGCCTTCGGGCACTTCGTGATCGGCGGCTCGCTGATCGTCGGCCTGGTGATCTTCGTGATCCTCACGATCATCCAGTTCGTCGTGATCACGAACGGTGCCGGCCGCGTCGCCGAGGTCGGCGCCCGCTTCACCCTCGACGCGATGCCCGGCAAGCAGATGGCGATCGACGCCGACCTCAACGCCGGGCTGATCGACGAGCAGCAGGCGCGCAGGCGGCGCACCGAGGTCACCTCCGAGGCCGACTTCTACGGCTCGATGGACGGTGCCTCGAAGTTCGTCAAGGGCGACGCCATCGCCGCCATCATCATCACGCTGATCAACCTCATCGGCGGCATGGCCATCGGCGTCATACAGCTGGGCATGGCCCCGGCGGACGCCGTCTCCACCTACTCGCTGCTGACCGTCGGCGACGGCCTGGTCTCCCAGATCCCCGCGCTGCTGCTGTCCACCGCGACCGGCATCATCGTCACCCGCTCGGCCTCCGACGGGGACATGGGCACGGACCTGCTGGCCCAGCTCGGCCGCTTCAGGCAGCCGGTGCGCATCGCCGGCGGCGCCGCGCTGGCGCTGTGCCTGATCCCCGGCCTGCCCAAGCTGCCGTTCCTCGTCATCGGTGGGCTCTTCCTGCTCATGGCCTCGCGCATGCAGGAGACCCCGGACGTCGACGAGGACGCCGACCCGCAGGCCGCCGTGGACGACGAGCCCCGCCCGGACTCCCCCGAGGCCATCGCCGAGAAGATGCGGGTCGACCCGCTGGAGCTCGAGGTGGCCTTCGACCTGGTCGACCTGGTGGACGCCTCCCGCGGCGGCGACCTGCTCGACCGCGTCAAGGCGCTGCGCCGGAAGGTCGCCATGGAGACCGGCCTGGTGATCCCGCTGGTGCGCACGCGCGACAACCTCGACCTGCCCGCCTCGCAGTACGTCATCTGGCTCAACGGCGTCCCCGCGGCCAAGGGCACCTCGCCCGCCGGCACGGTCCTGGCGATCGGCGACATGCTCGACGCACTGCCCGGCCGGGCCACCCGCGAGCCGGTGTTCGGGCTGCCGGCGAAGTGGGTGCCGGTCGAGCTGCAGCGGCAGGCCGAGATGGCCGGCGCCACCGTCGTCGACCGTTCCTCGGTCATCACCACGCACCTGGCCGAGGTCGTCCGGCAGAACGCCGCCGACCTGCTCGGCCGGGAGGACGTGCGGCTGCTGGTCGAGATGGTCAAGCGGACCCACCCGATCGTCGTCGAGGAGTTCACCCCCACGCTGCTCACGCTGGGCGAGATCCAGCGGGTGCTGCACGGGCTGCTCGCGGAGAACGTCTCGATCCGCGACCTGGTGCGCATCTTCGAGGCGCTCTCGGTCCGGGCGAGGGTCTCCACCGACGTCGACGGCCTGGTCGAGGCCGCCCGCGCGGCGCTCGGGTCGGCGATCAGCCAGCCCTACGTCACGCCCGACGAGCGGCTGCACGTCATGACCCTCGACCCGGCGTTCGAGCAGCGTCTGCTCGAGGCGGTGCGGCAGAGCGAGGCCGGTCAGGTCCTCGCCCTGGACGCCGGCACGGTCGACGCGCTGGTCAACGGGTGCAGCGGCCTGCTGACCGACGCGGAGCGGCTGGGCCTGTCCCCCGTGCTCGTGTGCTCGCCCCAGGTCCGGGCCGCGCTGTCCCGCCTCATGCGTCAGGTCCTCCCCCGCCTGCCGGTGATCTCCTATACGGAGGTCTCCCGCACGGCCCAGATCGAGTCACTGGGAGTGGTGAACGGTGCCGTTGCCGTCCGTTGAGGCCGCCTCCCGCGAGGGCGCCATCGCCGCCGCACGGGAGAAGTACGGCTCGTCCGTCCGCATCGTCGGCATCCGCCGCGTCCGCACCGGTGGGGTGATGGGCTTCTTCACCACCGAGCGCTTCGTCGCCGAGGTGGAGGAGATCGCCCCGCCACCGGTGGTCGAGCGCCGACCCGCGTCGAAGGCCGAGTCGATGGCGCGCATCGAGGCCGCGCTGCGCCGCGACCCGGTGCTGCCCGACCCGGTCGACGAGGTCGCCGACCTGCTCGGCGGCGGCGCCGGCCAGCCCTCCGTGGGGCTGTACTCGCGCACCTCCGCGCCGCGCGCCGCCCGTCCGGCTGCGGCGAGGGGCTTCCGCAAGGCCCCCGCCCCGGCTGCGGCTCCCGCTGCTCCGGCGGCACCGGCGCCGGAGCCGGCTGCTCCCGTGGCGGACGACGCCGCGCTGCCGCCGTCGCCGTTCACCGCCGCGCTGGCGCAGATGGTGGCCCGGGACGTCGACGTGCGCGAGGCCGTGGACGAGGCGATCGCCGCCGTCGCGACCGCCGCTCCCGCCCCGGCGCCCGCTCCCGCCCCGGCGCCGGCGGCTGCTCCCGCTGCTCCGGTTCCTCCCCCGGCTCCCGCGGCTGCTGCGCCGACGCCCGCACCCGTCGCCGTCCCCGCCGCGGCCGTCGGGGCCGACGACCCGTTCGACGACGGGGACGCGGGGCTGGACATCCTCTGGGGTTCGGCTCCCACGCCGGCTCCTGCTCCGCAGCCGACCGGCGTCCCCCAGCCCGCTGCGGCTCCGGCACCCGGTGCGGAGCCGGCGGCCGTCGTCCCCCCGGTGCTGGCGCCGCAGCCCGAGCCGCTGCCCGAGTGGGTGCACGAGCCGGACTTCAGCACCGGGCCCATCACCTCCCGCGAGGAGGCGATCGCCGAGGTGCTGCGTGCGGCCCTGGCGCACGACACGTCGGACGCGGCGCTGACCCAGCTGCTGCGCGGCGTGCTCGTCGGCTCCCCGGAGGACGAGCCCGACGCTGCTGCGGCCGACGACGTGTGGGCCGAGGCCGACGCCTGCGCGCACACCGCCGAGATCCCGGTGTGGGTGGACGCGACCGCCGAGGCCGACGAGTGGGAGGTGGAGGCCGAGGTCCTGGCCCCGACCGCCAGCGACCCGGCTCCGCTGCCGCTGCCCGCCGACGCCACCACGATCCTGCCGCCGCTGTCGCTGCTGCCGCCGCCGGCGCCCGGGACCGCGCTGGCCGTCCCGCCGCTGCTGGGCCGCCCGCCCGTGCCGCCGGCGATCGGCCGCACCCCGGGGCAGTCGGTGGCCCGGCTGGCGCCGCCGTCCGCGGAGGCCCTGGCCACCGTGACCCGGCTGCCGGTGGACAAGCGCGCCGCCTGGCGCCGGTCGGCGCCGATGGTGGTGCCGTCGGTCCGCGGGCGGTCGACGTCCGGGGGCAACAGCGGCCCCGTGCCCGGTGCCGCCGAGGACGCCCTGGTCCTCGAGCTGCTGGAGCTGGGCGTGCCCGAGCGGCTGCTCGGCGCGGACTTCGCCGCGGACGTCGCCCGGCGCGGCGCCTACGCCGCGCTGACCCGCGCCCTCGCCGCCGGCCTGCCGGCTGCTCCCGCGGTGCCCTCCGGGGCCGGCGAGGTGCTGCTGGTCGTCGGCCCGGGCGTGGAGACCCTCGCCGCTGCCCGCTCCCTGGCCGCCTCGATGCGGCTGGACGGCGAGCAGCTGCAGTGGGCCTCCCGGGGTGACCTGGCCGCGCTGGCCCCGCGCAGCAACCGGATCACCAGCATCGACACGGCCCTCGAGCGCAAGCAGGAGGCCGACCGGTCGAGCGCGCTGACGATCGTCGCCGTCGACGTCCCGCTGCGCGCCGGTGGTGGTGCCTGGCTGGAGCAGATGGTCGCGGTCTTCGCGCCGGTCGGGGTGTGGGCGGTCGTCGAGGCCACCCGCAAGCCCGAGGACGTCGGCCCGTGGCTGGACGCGCTGCCCCGCGTGGACGCGCTCGTGGTCCAGGACACCGACCTGACCGCCGACCCGGCCGCGGTGCTCGGCCGCACCGCCACGCCCGTGGCCCTCCTCGACGGGGTGCGGGCGACCGCCCACCGCTGGGCCTCGCTGCTCTGCGAGCGACTGGAGAGCGCGGGGGCATGAGCCCGCTGCGCTGGGACGTGCTGGCGGTGTCCTTCGTCCTGGCCCTCCCGGTGCTCGCGCTGGGTCTGCGCGGCGACCTCGGCGTGCACGACGTCGTCACGCGGCTGCCGTGGTGCCTGGCGGCGGGCTGGGGTCTGGTGGCGCTGCTGCGCTGGGCCGCCACCCCCCGCCCGTCGGCTCCCCGTGCCGCCGCCGACGAGGACCCCGATGCCGCGGCACCCTGACCCCGGCGCTCGCCCTCTCGCTGAGCGAGCCACTCTCGCGCGGTTCCTGCAGCACACGCGCTGGTGCAGCGGCGTCATCGCACACGGAACAGCGCGAGAGTGGCCTCTTTCCACAGATCCGGTCGCCGCCGCCCGTGACCTGAGGGCCACCACGAAGCTGGGCGGGTGACCGCCTCGGAACCCGACCCGCCGTTCCTGCTGCGCCGGGCAGACGCGTTGACGACCGGTTACGACGACGCGGAGCTCGCCCGGATGGTGCGCCGCGGTGAGCTGCGCCGGCTGCAGCGCGGCACGTACGCACACTCGCCGGCGGAACTGCCCACGGACGCCGTTGCGCGGTACCGCCTCACCGTGCTGGCCACGATCCCTGGACTCCGCTCACCGGCGGCGGTGAGCCACCTCTCGGCCGCGGTCCTGCACGGCCTGCCCGTGTGGGGTGTGCCCCTCGACCGCGTGCACGTCACTCGTCGCCCGCCGGCGAACGGCTCCGGCAGCACCCGGCTGCACCAGCACGTCGGCAGGGTGCCCGCCCACCACCTCACCGTGGTCGACGGTCTGGTCACCACGAGCGTCGCCAGGACCGTCGTGGACGTCGCTCGGTCGGCGCCCTTCGAGTCAGCCGTCGTCCTCGCCGACCGTGCGCTCCGGGCGGGCGGCAGCACGCGGCAGGACCTGCTGGACTGCCTCGCGACCATGGGGCGGGTCCCCGGGATCCGAGCGGCCGCCCGCGTGGTCGACTTCGCCGACCCGTTGAGCGAGAGCGTGGGCGAGAGCCGCAGCCGGGTGCTCATCCACCGGCTCGGTCTCGCCGCACCCGACCTGCAGGTACGGGCCCGCCGCCGCGACGGCAGCGTCATGGCGCGCTGCGACTTCGGCTGGGAGGAACACCGCACGCTCGGGGAGTTCGACGGGCGGGTCAAGTACGGCCGGCTGCTCCAGCCGGGACAGGAACCGGGCGAGGTCGTCTTCCAGGAGAAGCGGCGGGAGGACGAGCTGCGCGACCACTGCTGGCAGGTCGCCCGCTGGACGTGGGACGACCTGGACCGGCCCCGCGTCCTGGGCGATCGCCTGCTGCGGGCCTTCGCGCGGGGCCGCCGCTGACTCCCGCGCGGTTCCCCAGTGCCCCGCGCCGGTGCAACGGCGCGACGACGAGGGGAACCGCGCGAGAGTGCGTTCAGGTGCGCCCGGTCCTGCAGGTCAGCGCGGGAGGTCCTCGAGCATCTCGGTGACCAGCGCGGCGATCGGGGAGCGCTCCGACCGGGTCAGCGTCACGTGGGCGAAGAGTGGGTGGCCCTTGAGCTGCTCGACCACCGCGGCGATGCCGTCGTGCCGGCCGACCCGCAGGTTGTCGCGCTGGGCGACGTCGTGGGTGAGCACCACCCGCGAGCCCGACCCCAGCCGCGACAGCACGGTCAGCAGCACCCCGCGCTCCAGCGACTGCGCCTCGTCGACGATCACGAACGAGTCGTGCAGCGACCGCCCGCGGATGTGCGTCAGGGGCAGCACCTCGATGAGGTCGCGCGAGGCGATCTCGTCGAGCACGTCCTTGGAGACCAGCGCGCCCAGGGTGTCGTAGACCGCCTGCGCCCAGGGCGACATCTTGTCGCCCTCGCTGCCCGGCAGGTAGCCGAGCTCCTGGCCGCCGACGGCGTAGAGCGGCCGGAAGACGACGACCTTCGCGTGCGCCCGCCGCTCCATCACCGACTCCAGGCCCGCGCACAGCGCCAGCGCGGACTTGCCGGTGCCGGCCCGCCCACCCAGCGAGACGATGCCGATCTCCGGGTCGAGCAGCAGGTCGAGCGCGATCCGCTGCTCCGCGGAGCGGCCGTGCAGGCCGAAGGCCTCGCGGTCGCCGCGTACCAGCCGCACCTGCTTGTCCGGCGCCACCCGCCCGAGCGCCGACCCGCGGGAGGACAGCAGCACCAGCCCCGTGTGCGCCGGCAGCTCGGCGGCGGCCGGCACGTACACCTCGCCCGCGTCGTACAGGCCGGCGAGCTCGGCGTCGTCGAGGGAGAGCTCGGCCATGCCGGTCCAGCCGGCGTCGACGGCGTCCAGCGCCCGGTACTCGTCGGTGTCCAGCCCCACGGCCGCGGCCTTGACCCGCAGCGGCACGTCCTTGGTGACCAGGCAGACGTCGGCGCCCTCGGCACGCAGGTTGAGTGCCACGACCATGATCCGGCTGTCGTTGCTGTCGTTGCGGAAACCGGCCGGCAGCACGGAGGGGTCGCTGTGGTTCAGCTCGACGTGCAGCGTCCCGCCGTCCTCACCGACCGGCACCGGGGCGTCGAGCCGGCCGTGCTGCACCCGCAGGTCGTCGAGCAGCCGCAGTGCCTGCCGGGCGAACCAGCCAAGCTCCGGGTGGTTGCGCTTGTCCTCCAGCTCCCCGATCACGACGAGCGGGAGGACCACGTCGTGGGCGCCCATGCGCAGCAGCGCACCGGGGTCGGAGAGCAGGACGGAGGTGTCGAGGACGTACGTGCGGCGGCGAGTGGTCACGGTCGACTCCCGTTGGGGCGCGGGACGCGCCCCGGCTCGAAGGTGGCCGGGCCCCGGCCGAGGGGCCGGGTGCCGGCCCCCCTGGTCGACGAGTTCGTCAACACCAACCGGGCCTCCCGTGGACGACGAGGTGAGCTCGCCGTCCACCGCGGACGTTAGGCCCGGGAGGTGACAGGAACATGTCGAGGAGGAGGCGTGTCCCTCGTTCGGGGCACCAGCCGCACCACTGGTCTCAGCGGCGACGGCGCGGCCGGACGGCGACGAGCACCCACACCAGCGGCACCAGCAGGACCGGCCACTGCAGGCTCAGGTCGCCGAGCCACCACAGCCCGCCGACCAGCAGCACGGCCAGCCACCCCGCCGTCCACAGGCCCAGATCGCGCGCCTCCTCCGGGCTGTGCCGCGCCATGTCACCCCCCGCCACGTCATCCCCACCCGCCTGCTCAGCCGGCCCGCAGCTCGCCGGTGACGGCGGCGGGGGTCAGGGGCTCGTCGAGCAGGCGGACGAAGCGGTCGGCGACGGACTGGTCCGCGGGGCGCGCGTCCAGCCACCGCGAGAGCAGGTCGAGGCCCTCGACGTAGGTGGTGGTGTAGGCCCGCCACAGCGGGTGGGTGAGGAAGCGCAGCTGCTGGCGGGCCCGGTCACCGTTGACCAGCGACCAGCGCTGGATGAAGGCGGCCACCTCGTCGGCCGAGGCGCCGCGGTCGTGCAGCAGGACGGCGGCGTCCTGGCGCACCCGGTTCAACGGCGCGGCCGCCGCGGCGACCCGCTCGGCGAGGTGCCCGTCGACGTGCAGCCCGAGGTCGCCGAGCACCTCGGCCGCCCAGGGACCCCAGCCCTCGCCGATCGCGGCCCGGACGCCGAGGTCGGCCAGCCCCTCGGCCATGAGGCACTCGGGGGTGTTGACCAGGAAGACGGTGTGCTCGAGCCGCGACCCACGCTCGACCAGGCCCAGCTCCTTGCGGCAGTGCTCGGTGTGGTGGCCCGGGTAGGCCTCGTGGGCCACCAGGTGCGGCAGCTGGCTCAGCCGGTGCGGCAGGTCGGCGTTGATCGCGACGCGGGAGCGGTAGTCGCCCTCGTAGTAGTTGAAGCCCGACCACGGTCTGTCGGTGACCACCTCGTAGTGCACCGTCTCGACCTCGGGCAGCCGGTAGTCGGCGCGCACCCGGTCGCGCAGTGCGCTGGACAGGGCGTGCACCGCCTCGGCCAGCCGCTCGGGCGGGCACTCCTCGCGGCGCCGGTGGGCGGCGTAGCGGTCGGCGAGCGGGCCGCTGCCGGGCAGCAGCGCGTCGAGCTCGGCGTGCGCGGCGGCGTAGGCGGCCGGCTCGCCGAGGGTGAGGTCGACCTGGAAGTAGCTGCGCACCTCGTCGAGGAAGGGCACCGGCTCGCCGGCCATCTTCCGGGCGCTGCACTCCAGGCC
Source organism: Geodermatophilus sp. URMC 61 (assembly GCF_052931555.1). Taxonomy (NCBI): domain Bacteria; kingdom Bacillati; phylum Actinomycetota; class Actinomycetes; order Geodermatophilales; family Geodermatophilaceae; genus Geodermatophilus; species Geodermatophilus sp. URMC 61. The sequence goes on along the minus strand of NZ_JBRFHZ010000002.1, from coordinate 5,183,870 downwards.
GGTCAGCTGCCCGCGGAGGAACCCGGCGCGGTCGGCGGGCAGGTCGGCCGACGCCAGCTCGGCCAGCAGCGCCCGGGCCTGGTCCCGCAGCCCCTGCGGCGTGGGCGCCGGCTCGTCCTCCACCGCGGCGCGGATCCGCTTGTCGCCGGTGTAGGCGTCGACGAAGCCGGCCTCGAGCCGGTCGAAGCGCAGCCCCAGCCGCACGTACTCCAGGGGGATGTCGAGGGCATGGGCCATGACCAGCAGTTTCTCAGCCGCCGAAGCGCCGGTGCCGGGCGGCGTAGGCGCGCAGCGCTCGCAGGAAGTCGACGCGGCGGAAGTCGGGCCAGTAGACGTCGGTGAAGTGGAACTCCGAGTGCGCGGTCTGCCAGAGCAGGAAGCCCGAGAGCCGCTGCTCCCCGCTGGTGCGGATGACCAGGTCGGGGTCGGGCTGGCCGCGGGTGTAGAGGTGTTCGGCGATGTGCTCGACGTCGAGCACGCTCACCAGCTCGTCCAGCGTCGTCCCGCGCTCGGCGTGCTCGGCCAGCAGGGAGCGGACGGCGTCGGCGATCTCCCGCCGTCCGCCGTAGCCGACGGCGAGGTTGACCGTCGCGCCCGGCCGGTCGCAGGTGTCCTCGGCGGCCTGCTTGAGGACGGCGACGGTCTCGGCGGGCAGCAGCTCCAGGGCGCCGACCGGGCGCAGCTGCCAGCGCCGGTCCGGGGCGGCGAGGTCCTCGGCGACGCCCTCGATGATGCGCAGCAGCGGCACCAGCTCGGGCTCGGGGCGGGACAGGTTGTCGGTGGAGAGCAGGAAGAGGGTGACCACCTCGACGCCGGCCTCGTCACACCAGCCGAGGAAGCTGGCGATCTTGTCCGCGCCGCGGCGGTGGCCGGCGTTGGGGTCCTCCAGGCCGATGGCCCGTGCCCACCGCCGGTTGCCGTCGACGATCACCCCGACGTGCCGCGGGATCGCGGCACCCTCGAGCGCCCGGGCCAGCCGGTGCTCGTACACCTGGGTGAGGACGTCGCGTGCCCACTGCCGCACCCCCACGGTGGGTCACACTAGGCCCACTCCGCGAGGTCGCGCGCACCCGTCCCCGACCTGCACGAAGGTCCCACTCCTGCCGGCGACCTCACATCCCGGTCCCGTCGCTGCCCTCCCTGCGCGTGCGTAACCTCGGCCCATGAGCGTCCCCCGCAGCGAGGGCGAGGCCGTCCGGGTCGAGGCCGACGGCGCCCAGATAGAAGCGCCGCCCGGCGTCGCCGTGGCCACCGTCCTCCAGGAGGGCGAGCAGGTCGAGCGCGCCTGGACCGCCGCGGACTTCGGCGACAAGGACTGGGACCACCCCGACACCCGGCCGCGGATGCGCGGCTGGCTGCACCTGTTCTCCTTCTTCGGCGCGATCGTCGCCGGGGCGGTGCTCGTCCCGCTGGGGTCGGTGCTCGGTGCCCGCGCCGGCGTCTCGGTGGCCGTCTACTGCGTGACCATCTGCGGGCTGTTCGGCGTCAGCGCGCTCTACCACCGACGCCGCTGGTCACCGCGCGGCTGGAAGACCATGAAGCGGCTCGACCACTCGATGATCTTCCTGTTCATCGCCGGCACCTACACGCCGTTCGCCCTGCTCGCGGTCGACCAGCCCACCGGGTACTGGGTGCTCGCCGGCGTCTGGGCCGGCGCACTGGCCGGCGTCTCGCTCAAGCTCACCTGGCCGACCGCGCCGCGCTGGGTGGGCGTGCCCCTCTACATCGGCCTGGGGTGGGTCGCCGTCTTCATCCTGACCGACATCCTGCACATCGCCGGCGTGACGTCGCTGGTGCTGCTGGCCGTCGGTGGCGTGCTCTACACGCTCGGCGGGGTGGCCTACGCGGTCAAGAAGCCCAACCCCTGGCCCGGCGTCTTCGGCTACCACGAGGTCTTCCACGCGATGACCGTCGTGGCCGCCATCTGCCACTACATCGCCGTCTACTTCGCCATGTACTCGAGCCCATTCGTCTGAGGGGGCCGAGGCATTGGAGGCAATGCACACATCCTGAGCTCGCGGGACGTATGCATTGCCTCCTATGCCCAGGGCGCTCAACTGAAGGGGGGGCGGGTGTCCGCCTGGGTGCTGAGCCGGCCCGCCGAGCGCCACAGGCGGGCGACGAGGTCGCGGTCGGCGTCGGTGACCAGGTTGCCCATGACCCGTAGTGCGACGGTCATCAGCGCCCGCGAGCGCATGCCGACCGGGCCGGCGGCCGGCAGGAACCGCGGGACCGTCAGCAGGCCGGCCAGGCGCCGGGCGATGGAGAACGCCTCGCCGTAGTGCCGCCGCAGCTCCACGGGCCAGGCGGCGGTCCAGTCCTCCTCGCCGAGGAGGCCGACCACGCTGCGACCGGTCTCCAGGCCGTAGTCGATGCCCTCGCCGTTGAGCGGGTTGACGCACCCGGCCGCGTCGCCGACCAGCGCCCAGTTGCACCCGGCCACCCCGGACACCGCGCCGCCCATCGGCAGCAGCGCCGACGCCGGCGCCTCCACCGGCCCGTCGAGGCGCCAGTCCTCGCGGCGGGCGTCGGCGTAGACCTCCATCAGCGCCTTGAGCTGCACCCCGGCGGGACGGCGGGCGGTCGCGAGCGTGCCGACGCCGATGTTGACCTGCCCGGCCTCCGCGCCCAGCGGGAACACCCAGCCGTATCCGGAGAGCAGCTCCCCCTCGGTGCCGCGCAGCTCCAGGTGCGAGGAGATCCACTCGTCGTCCGCACGGCCGGAGCGCACGTAGCCGCGGGCGGCCACGCCGTAGGCGGTGTCGCGGTGCCACTCGCGGCCGAGCACCCGCCCCAGCGGCGAGCGGACGCCGTCGGCCACGACCAGCCGCCGGCAACCGACCGTCACCGTCTGCTCGCCGGCGGTCTCGAAGACCACGCCGGTCACCCGGTCGCCGTCCCGCTCGACGTCCACGGCCCGCGCGCCCTCCAGCGGGACGGCGCCGTCGGTCAGCGCCACCTCGCGGATCCGGGCGTCGAGCTCGGTGCGGGGCACCGCACTGCCGTGGTCGGGGAACGCGCCGCCGGGCCAGGGCAGCTCCCACGTCCGGCCGAAGCCGGCCGCGCGCAGGCCCCGGTTGCGCGCCCGCGAGCGGGCCCAGCCGCCCAGCCCCAGCAGGTCGAGCTCGGCGATCGCTCGCGGGGTCAGTCCGTCGCCGCAGGTCTTGTCGCGGGGGAAGACGGCCGCGTCGGCGAGGACGACGTCGTGCCCGGCCCGCGCGGCCCATGCGGCGGCCGCCGCACCCGCCGGACCGGCACCCACCACGAGGACGTCGGTGTCGACGGGGACGGCGGCGCTGGCTGGCACGGCCCCAGTGTCCCTGGTCGTGTGGACCCGAGGGGCGGGGGCCGGAGGACGGCTGTGTCGTCCATCCCCTCGCGGACGCGCCGCACGCCGGCCGACGGTGCGGCTGCCGGCCCGGTCGGGCCTTCAGTCGACCTGCGGACCGCGGGCGCGGACCTCCTCGACCGAGGCCATCGCCGCGCGCAGTTCACCGAGCCACTCGTCGGTGTGCTGGGCGACCAGCCGGACCGCCCAGGCCAGCGCCTCGGACCGGGACCGGGCGACCCCGGCGTCCACGAGCGTGTCGAGGACCAGCCGCTCGGGCTGCCGCAGCCGGGTCATCACCGGCACCGAGAGGTTGGTGAACACCTCCCGGACGTCGCCGCAGACCGCGCCCCACGCGACCGACCGGCCGTACCGGGCCTGCGCGGCGTCGGCGACCGCCATGCGCTGCTCGCGGGTCTCCTCGCGGAAGCGGGCGACCCGCCCGGCCCGCGCCGCGGCGGTGTCGCCCTCGCCGGCCTCCGGCTCGGCCAGGGTGCCGACCACGGTGATCTCGTCGCGGTCGACGGTGAGCTCGACCGGCCCGGTGAACCAGTCGTCGGGCAGCCGCCCGGCGAACCAGCCGGCGACCTCGGCCCGCTCGACCGGAGGCGGCGCGTCCGGGCCCCGGCCGCGACCGCCGGGGCCGCGACCCCTCGGGCCGCGGAACCCGCCGCGCATGCCGGCGAAGGGGTTCTCAGCGAAACGGTGGTGGTGTCCGTGCACGACGGCCTCCCGAGTGAGGTGATTACACACTTACAAGGTAAGCCGTCACCGCGGGCTCAGGAAGGGGCCATCGCTGCGCCCAGAGCGGACACGTCGGTGACCGGCGCCGAGCAGACGAAGCCGCGGCAGACGTAGGCGGCCGCCCGGCCGCCCACCAGGGGGCGACCGGCCAGCAGCGGGACGCCGGGCGCGTCAGGCTCGCCGACCACCACCACCGCGCCCGGGCTGGTCGAGGCGCGGGCGGCGGACGCCAGGGCGTCGCGCTCGGGCCCGGCCGGCCCGCTCACCGCGACCTCCAGCGGGCCGGCCAGCAGCGCCTCCGCCACCGCGAGCGCCCAGCCGACCGCCCGCGGAGCCCGTTCGGCCAGCCTCGCCAGCTGTCCCACGGCCGCCTCCCCCAGCTCCCGGTGCCGTGGTGCGCCGGCCAGCGCGGCGTACGACACGGCGGCACCCGCGACGGCGGCGATCCCGGACGGCGTCGGACCGTCAGCCGGGTCGAACGGCCGGTGCACGAGCGCCTCGGCGTCCGCGGCGGTGTCGTGCCAGCCGTCGGCGTCCACGAACTGCTCGGCGACGACGTCCAGCAGGTCTCCGGCCAGCTCCAGCCAGCGCCCCTCGCCGGTGGCCTGGTGCAGCGCGAGCAGTCCCTCGGCCATGTCGCCGTAGTCCTCGAGCACCCCGGCCGGGGCGCCGGCGACGCCGTCCCGCGAGGCCCGGCGCAGCCGCCCGTCGACCCAGTGCACGTCGGCGAGCAGCTCCGCCGCCCGCCGTGCCGCGTCGACCGAGGAGGGCGTCCCGGTGAGGACCCCGTGCTCGGCCAGCGCCGCGATCGCCAGCCCGTTCCAGGCGGTCACCACCTTGTCGTCGCGCGCCGGCTGCGGGCGCTGCGCCCGGACCGCGGTCAGCCGCTCGCGCACCGCGGCCAGCCGGGCGGGGTCGTCGGGGTCGCGCAGCAGCTGCAGCGTCGAGGTGCCGTGCTCGAAGGTGCCGTGCTCGGTCACCGCGAACGCCTCCGCAGCCCAGGTCCCGTCGTCCTCGCCGAGCACCTCGACCAGCTGTGCCGGTGTCCACACGTAGGTGAGCCCCTCGACGCCCTCGGTGTCGGCGTCCAGCGCGGAGGCGAAGCCGCCCTCGGGCGTGCCGAGGTCGCGGACCAGGAAGGTGGCGGTCGCGTCGGCGACCCGGCGGGCCCACTCGTCCCCGGTCGCCCGCCACAGGTGCAGGTAGACCCGCAGCAGCAGGGCGTTGTCGTAGAGCATCTTCTCGAAGTGCGGCACGACCCAGTGCGCGTCGACGGAGTAGCGGGCGAAGCCGCCGGCGAGCTGGTCGTGGATGCCGCCGCGGGCCATCGCCTCGAGCGTGCCGCGCGCCATGCGCAGCGCCCGCTCGTCGCCGGTGCGGGCGGCGTGGCGGAGCAGGAACTCCAGCAGCATGGACGGCGGGAACTTCGGGGCGCCGCCGAAGCCGCCCCAGCGCTGGTCGAAGTCGGCGGCCAGCGCGGCGACGGCGCGGTCGAGCACCTCGGGCGTCAGCGGGGTCGGCGGTCCGAGGTCCAGCCGGGCGGAGATCCCCTCGGCGATGCGCGTGCCGGCCGTCTCCAGCTCGTCGCGCCGCGTCCGCCAGGCGTCGGTGACCGCGGCGAGCAGCTGGCGGAACGACGGCATGCCGTGCGCGGGCCGGGGCGGGAAGTAGGTGCCGCAGTAGAAGGGCCGCCCGTCGGGCGTGGCGAAGACCGTCATCGGCCAGCCGCCGTGCCCGGTCAGCGCCTGGGTGACGGCCATGTAGACGCTGTCGACGTCCGGCCGCTCCTCGCGGTCGACCTTCACGCAGACGAAGTCCGCGTTCATCTGCGCCGCCGTCGCCCCGTCCTCGAAGGACTCGTGCGCCATGACGTGGCACCAGTGGCAGGCGGCGTAGCCGACGCTGAGCAGGACCGGCACGTCCCGGCGGCGGGCCTCGGCGAAGGCCTCCTCACCCCATTCCCACCAGTCGACCGGGTTGTCGGCGTGCTGCAGCAGGTAGGGGCTGGTGGCAGTGCCCAGGCGGTTGGTCACGGGGGTCACTCCTCACGTCGGATGACGGGTCCGGTGACCGGACACCGTGATCCGGTCACGTCCGGCGCTCGCAGGAGCGGCCCCCGGCGGCCGCTGTGTCCCCGCCTCTGGCCGGCGCCGGCCCTCCGGTGTCCACACCGTCCGAGCCGTGGACACTGCACCCCTTCCCCGGCCGGCCGCCGGGTCAACCGCACACGTCGCGGACGCCCGGCGACGTCGGCGCGTGCAACGTCAGCCGGGCGTCAGGCCTCGATGGCGACGACCGTGCTCCTCGTTGCTCCTCCGCCGGAGCTGGGGTCGCGGCCCTTCCGTGCAGGCTGCTCCGGGCCTCTACCAGGGCCGCCGGTCCAGGATCCACAACGCCAGTCCGAGGATCACGGCCACGACCGCGATCACGGCCAGGATGACCCAGTCCGTGGATGTCACGATGCGATCTCCGCCTCTCGTCGGGAAGGGGTGGTCGACCCGGTCATCGCCGTCCCGGCGGCGCGTTCCGCGGTCCCGCTGCGCGCCCGGACGCACGTGCGGCACAGCTCAGTGCACGACGGGCTCCGCATGGTCCGCGTCGTTCCGGAAGGCGCCACCCGCCCCGCCGCTCCCAGCGAACTCCACGTCAGCAGTCGCTCCAGCGGCCCCCGGCCGAGGAAGAGACGCCAGAGCGTGGCGGCGACGGTGGTGATCAGGGTCGACGACCGGCCGTTGACGACACCGGGCCAGCCGGCCGGTGACGGCCCGACGTCCGGCGGTACCGCGCCGAGGTGGGCGCCGATCGTGCCGAACACGGTGAGAGCGCGGGCGACGTCGAGCCCGACGATCCGGCCGCGCTGACCACTCGAGTGCTGCCGAGACGGCGACGGTGCGTCGTCCCGGCCGGGGCACGCGGTGGTCACGGGCGGCACGCTAGGCAGCAGCGGGTCGCGGCGATGCCGGTGTCGGGCCCGGTTTGCCGAATGCTGGTCGAACGCTGGCATCCGCTTGGGTCCAGGGCCTGCGTCGGGAGCCGAGGATGGGCTCTCACACCCGGAGGCGGTGACAGGTCCGCAGGGGCCGGGCATCCTGGCCGCTGCCGAGACCGCGGCCGCCGGCGGCTGCGGAACGGAGGCCGGGTCTCATGCGCACTCGGATCATCGGCGTGGCCGTCCTCGCGTCCGTCCTCGCGACCTGCCTGTTCGGCGGGCCGCTGGCGGTCGGGGCGCTGCGGTACCTGCTGCGCAAGGAGCGCGGCCATCTGGTCCGGGTGGCCAACGACGTGGCGATCACCGTGGCCGCCGACGTGGAACAGGCCTCCGCGATCGACCCGGACGTCCTCACCGACCTCGGCGAGGACGGCGAGCACCTCACCGCCGCGGTGTTCGACGGCGACGGGGACCGGCTGGCGGGCGCCGCGCGGGCCGGGGACACCGACGTCCTCGCCGGGGCACTGGACGGCGACATCCGCACCGGCGACGACGGGGACGTGCTGGTCGCGGCCGTTCCGGTGACGCACGGCGACCAGGTGATCGGCGCGGTGGTGGTCTCCGAGCCCCGCAGTGACGTGCTCACCGAGGTCACTCTCATCTGGGCCGCGATGGCCGCACTCGCCGTCGCGGCGGTGACCGTCGCCTGGCTGGTCGGCCGCCGGCAGGCCCGCCGGCTGGCGCGCCCCCTCGAGGACCTGGAGGAGAGCGCCCGTCGGCTGGGGGACGGTGACTTCAGCGTCCGCACCCGCAGGGGCGGGATCGCGGAGATCGACGCCGTCGGCACCGCGCTCGATGCCACCGCCATCCGCCTGGACGACCTGCTGGCCCGCGAGCGGGCGTTCTCCGCTGACGTCTCCCACCAGCTGCGGACCCCCCTGGCGGGACTGCGGCTGCGGCTGGAGGCGGCGGCAGAGCGCGCGGACCCCGACACCCGGCGGGAGATCGCCGCGAGCCTGGCCGACACCGACCGGCTGGAGGCCATCATCGACGAACTGCTCGCCCTGGCCCGCGCCGGCCAGACCGCCTCGGCCGGCCCGGTCGACCTCGGCGGGCTGCTCGGTGAGCTGTCGCCGGAGTGGGGCGCGCGACTGGCGCTGCACGGCCGGGACCTCGAGGTACAGGTCGCCCCCGGTGTGTCGGACGCGCGGGCCTCGACCGCTGCGGTCCGCCAGGTGCTCGGCGTGCTCGTCGACAACGCCACCACCCACGGCCGGGGCACCGTCACCGTCACCGTGCGGGAGGCCTCCGGTGCGGTGGCGGTCGACGTCTCCGACGAGGGACCGGGGGTGCAGGACGGCGAGGGCGACCTGTTCGCCCGGCGGGCCGACCAGCGGCACGGCCACGGCATCGGACTGGCACTGGCACGCCGCCTGGCCGAGGCCGAGCAGGGGCGGCTGACCCTCTCCCGCGTCACGCCGCCGGTGTTCACCCTGCTGCTGCCCGCAGCTACCGAGGCGCCGGACGTGCACGAGGCACGCGTCGCGGTGGCGCGCTCCGCCGTCCGATGAGCAACCGCTCAGCACCCGCCGAGCGACGAGATCCCGGGCCTCGCCTGCTCAGCCGGCAGGACGACGCCGCGGTGTGACGCCCCCCGTCCCACCGCGCTCGACGTCCTCCACGATCCGCGCCCGCACCCGGCGCGGACGGCGCCCGCACGCCGCGCCGGCTCAGGCTCCCTTGCTGGAGAGGGCGCGGGCCGAGCCGAGCGCAGCCACCAGCCCCCGGCTCACCGGCGAGGCGAGCGGTGCGACCACGGTCGCGATGGGCCGCCGGCCGGGCCAGACCCGGCCCTCCATCTCGGTCGGCCCGCCGGTGCAGACGTCCCGGAAGACGACGGACTCGTCGGCGAAACGGTCGGCGTGGTCCACCATCGCGAGGATCCCCGGCGTGTGGGCGCGGTACCGCTCGTCGTGGGCGGTCTTGAGGTGGAACGCCCCTCCTCCCGCGTGGAGGGCCATCTCCATGGCCACCGGGCCGGCGGGGACGTCGAGGGACCGGAACTCGAGGCGCCCGGCCGCGCCGAAGCGGGCACACACCTCGCGGAAGAAGGCCGTCGTCGCCGGGTCGCAGGCGATGGCGGTGCCGCCCTCCCCCTTCCACCCGGACGACTCCATGGCCAGGAAGAGGTCCACGGCCGCCGGATCGGTCGACCGGTCGACCGAGGTCACCGGCCCGGCCTTCCGCTCCAGTCCGCGCCGGGCACGCCGCCGCCGCTCCCGCACGTCGTCTCCCACCAGGCCGCCGTCCTCGGTACGCGCTAGCACGGCCCGCTCGTAACGGTCCCGACGACGCACCCGGATCCCGAGGGACGCGGCCGCCTCGTCGAGCGCGGCGGCGACCGGTCCACCGTCGCCGAGGTCCTCGATCTCCAGGAGCACCGCCCCCTGGCGCGCCCGCCAGGGCGCCTGCAGGAGCGCTGCGAGGGTCGGGACCGCGCGCTCGGCGTCGACCAGCGGCGTCCCGAGCACCTGGAAGTCGTGCGTCCAGGACACGAGTGCCGGCACCGGGACGCGGCTGCGCCACCGGTGCAGGACGAGCACGGGCAGGAGGGCGTCCAGGCGGTCCCCGTCGGTGACCACGAGCAGTCGCACCCGCCGGCCGCCGGGGAGCAGGCGCATCGCCGGCAGGAGCATGTCGGGCTCGTTGCACGGGTTCGGCTCGGCAGCCCGCCGGGCCAGGTCCCGCCAGGCGGCCTCGACCGCGGGGGTGACGTCCTCCAGGGTGAGCAGGCGCACCGCCGCCCCGGCTCGCGACGGCACGCGCCCGTTCGTCCATGGTCGTCTCGGCGCAGGCCTCAGCAACGTCCCTCCCCGTGGTCGCCGTCCGCTCGGCGGGCGGCCGCGCACCTGGCCCTGATGCCGCCCCCCGGACGGCGATCCTGACAGGTCGAGACGGCGGCGCCGACGCCCGGCGGACGGCTCACCCGATCGGACGACCACCCTCCGCTCGACCCCGGGGCCCGTAGCAGGTACTGCCGCTGAACAGTGGGAGGCGCGCCGGGGCGCCTTGGCAATCTCTGCCGGTAGCGGGTCGAGCGGTTCGTCGAGTCGACGTGTCGACACCCGTGGTGTGCGGCAGCTCACGGGCGGATCCTGCCGTGGGCACGTCCACAGGAGGCCCCCATGAACCGGACCCGGTTCCTCGCCCTCGCCGTCTCCGCTCTCGCCGCCCTGGGGGTGGTCGCGCCCGCTCCGGCGAGTGCGAGTCCCTACTGCGGCACCACCTGGGGCTCACAGGCGGAGTCGGCGGACGCCGGCGACCGGGAGCGGCTGTACGACGTCCGCGCGGGGCGGCACGCCTGCTTCGACCGGCTGGTCATCGACGTGGGCGGGGAGGACACCACCTTCGGCTCGTTCTCGGTCCGGTACGTGCCGGTCGTGCGGCAGGACGGCTCCGGCGAGCCGGTGCCCGTCCGCGGCGCCGCGGACCTCGAGATCGTCGTGGAGGCACCGGCGTACGACGAGCACGGACGGCCGACGTTCCAGCCGGCCGACCCGCGGGAGGTCGTGGACGTCTGCGGGTACCGCACCTTCCGGCAGGTGGCCTGGGCCGGGTCGTTCGAGGGCTCGACCACGCTGGCCCTCGGTGTCCGCGCCCGGCTGCCGTTCCGTGTGTTCAGCGTCACCGGGACGCCGAACTCCGACGACACCCCGCGGCTGGTGATCGACGTGGCGCACCGCTGGTAGCGCCCTCCGGCGACGGCCGGCCGGTCAGCCCTCCGGGGTACCCGGCCGGTCGTCGTCCCGCCGCGGCCCCTCGATGGCCCGGGGCGCCCGCCGCAGCGTGTCCAGCAGGTCCTCTCCGGGCGCAGGTGCCGGGTCGACCAGCTCGGCCGGGGTGTCGGGGACGACGATCCGCGGGCCGTCGTCCTCGGGGTCGAAGCTGCGCGGCACCCGCTTGAGGTGGGTGGTCATCGACTTCACCAGCAGCAGGATGGCGATGAAGAGCAGCAGGGTCAGCAGCGCACCGATGGGGCCGGCCTTGCCGACGTCCTCGGGCAGCTGCTGGTCGGCGGCGAGGAGCACGAACCCGGTCACCGGACGACCACCTCACTGCGGACCCCGGCGAAGAGGTCGTCCTCGGGCGCCGGCGAGTCGACGACCGACCGGGCCAGCTCGTAGTCCTCGGTCGGCCAGACCCGCTGCTGGACCTCCAGCGGGCAGGCGAACCAGCGGCCGTTCGGGTCGATCTGCGTGGCGTGCGCGATCAGCGCGGCGTCCCGGACGGCGAAGTAGTCGGCGCAGTGCACCTTCGTGGTGACCCGGTGGGACATGTCCCGGTCGGGATCCCAGTTCTCCAGCCACTCGGCGTACGGGGACTCCTGGCCGGAGGCGAGGATCGCCTCGTGCAGCGCCCGTGTCCGGGGCAGGGTGAAGCTCATGTGGTAGTAGAGCTTGAGCGGCTGCCAGGGCTCACCCAGCTCCGGGTACCGGTCGGGGTCGCCGGCGGCCTCGAAGGCGTGCACCGAGACCTCGTGGGTCTTGATGTGGTCCGGGTGCGGATAGCCGCCGCGCTCGTCGTACGTGGTGATGACGTGCGGCTTGAACCGGCGGATCAGCTCGACCAGCGGTGCGGCCGCCTCCTCGGTCGGCACCAGCGCGAAACAGCCCTCGGGCAGCGGCGGCAGCGGGTCGCCCTCGGGCAGGCCGGAGTCCACGAACCCGAGGAACTCCTGCTCGACGCCGAGGATGTCCCTCGCCCGGGCCATCTCCTCCTGGCGGATCTCCGGCAGGCGCTCCCAGACGTCGGGCCGGTCCAGCGCCGGGTTGAGCACCGAACCGCGCTCCCCCCCGGTGCAGGTCGCCACCATGACGCGGACACCCTCCGCGACGTACTTGGCCATGGTCGCGGCGCCCTTGCTCGACTCGTCGTCGGGGTGGGCGTGCACGGCGAGCAGGCGCAACGGGTCTGCTTCGGTCACCCGTCCATCATCCACCGGCGGCGCCGGGTGCCGTCGCCGTCGGGGGCACGATCGGGCGATCGTGACGCGCGTCACCTCTCGGTACGATGACGTTCCGCATCCCCGAGGCCGGGACACGGGTGGAACACCGACCCCGGCCGACGGTGTTACGTTGGCCGTTCTGAACGCGGCCGTTCCCCGGGCGGGGAGCGGCCACCGACTTTTCAGGAGCACTGCCGTGTCCACCCCCACTGACGAGCAGCACCAGGGCGTCTGGCTGACCCAGGAGGCCCACGACCGGCTGAAGGCCGAGCTCGACCAGCTGGTGGCGAACCGTCCGGCCATGGCCGCCGAGATCAACGCCCGCCGCGAGGAGGGCGACCTCCGCGAGAACGGCGGGTACCACGCCGCCAAGGACGAGCAGGGCAAGCAGGAGTTTCGGATCCGCCAGCTGGAGGACCTGCTGCGGACGGCCCGGGTCGGCAACGCGCCCACGACGGCGACCCACGCCGCCACCGGCACCGTCATCACCATCCGCTTCCAGGGCGACGACGAGACCGAGAAGTTCCTCCTCGGCTCGCGTGAGATCGCCGGGACGACGGGGCTGCAGGTCTACTCCCCCGAGTCGGCGCTCGGCGCGGCCATCCTGGGCGCCGCGCCTGGGGCGACGGTCACCTACCAGGCCCCGAACGGCCGCGACATCACCGTCGACGTCGTCGCCGTCGAGCCCTTCGTCCCCTGACCGGGGCCCGACCGTGAGCCCCGTCCGCTCGCGGCGGGCGGAGAACACCGGGTTCGCCTGCGTGCACTGCGGATCGGCCGTGCCGGCCAACACCGACGGGCACTACCGCAACCACTGCCCGGTGTGCCTGTGGTCACTGCACGTCGACGACCTCCCCGGCGACCGGGCGAGCGACTGCCGGGCACCGATGGAGCCGATCGGCCTGGTGGAGAAGTCGGGCAAGGGCTGGCAGGTGGTCCACCGCTGTACGGCGTGCGGCCACCGCCAGCCCAACCGGCTGGTCCGCGAGGGCGAGGGCCCCGACGACCTCGACGTCGTCCTGTCCCTGCCCTGGCTGTGACATCGTCGGCCTACCGGCCGACACCGCGGCCAGGTGCCGCCCCCCGTCGCGTTGAGCCCCTCCCGTCGACCCTCGGGGACCCTCCGGGCCCCACTCCGTCAGGACAGGAGGGCTCGGGTCTCAGGTCGGCAGCAAGCCTCGTCGCCGCAGCAGGGGCGTCGGGTCGGCGTCGCGGCCGCGGACGGCGCGGAAGGCCTCCAGCGGGTCCACCGAACCGCCGACGGACAGCAGCCGCGACCGGAAGACCTCGCCGTTCTCGCGGCGCAGTCCACCGTTCTCCCGGAACCACTCCACCGTGTCGGCGTCGAGCACCTCCGACCAGATGTAGGAGTAGTAACCGGCCGCGTAGCCCCCGGCGAAGACGTGCTGGAAGTACGTCGTCCGGTACCGCGGCGGCACCAGGTCGTAGGCGACGCCGGCCGCCTCGAGCGCGGTCCGCTCGAACTGCTGCGGGTCGCCGATCTCGGTCTCCGGCGTGATGCGGTGCCAGGCCTGGTCCAGCAGGGTGGCCGCCAGGTACTCCAGCGTCGCGAAGCCCTCGCCCCACAGCTGTGCGGCCTCGATCGCCTCGACGACGCTGGCCGGCAGCGGCTCCCCGGTCTCGACGTGCCTGGCGTAGCCGGCCAGGACCTCCGGCCACAGCGCCCACATCTCGTTGACCTGGCTCGGGAACTCGACGAAGTCCCGCGGCACGCTGGTGCCGGAGAAGCGCGGGTAGGTGACGGCGGAGCTCAAGCCGTGCAGCGTGTGGCCGAACTCGTGGAACAGGGTGTTGACCTCGTCGAGGGTCAGCAGCGTGGGCTGCCCGTCGGCGCCGCGGGTCACGTTGAGGTTGTTCACGACGACCGGCTGGGTCTCCAGCAGCCGCGACTGGGTGACGAACGAGCTCATCCAGGCCCCGCCGCGCTTGCCCTCGCGGGCGTAGAAGTCGCCGAGGTAGAGGCCGATCGTCCGCCCGTCCGCGTCGGTGACCTCCCAGACCCGGACGTCGGCGTGGTAGCCGGTGAGGTCGCGCCGCGGCGTGAACCGGTAGCCGTAGAGCCGCTCCGCGGCGGCGAAGACGCCGTCGACGAGCACCCGGTCCAGCTCGAACCACGGTCGCAGCGCGGTGGTGTCGACCGAGTACCGCTCGGCGCGCACCCGCTCGCTGTAGTAGGCCCAGTCCCAGGGCGCCAGGTCGGTCACGCCGTCCCGCGCGGCCACCTCCCCCAGCACGGCCGCCTCTGCCCGCGCGTTGCCCAGCGACGGGCCCACCATCCGGCCGAGCATCGCGTCGACCGCCTCGGTACTGCGTGCGGTCTGGTCGGCGAGCACCAGGTCGGCGTGGGTGTCGAAGCCGAGCAGCCGGGCGCGCTCGGCGCGGACCCGGGCGATCCGGACGGCGACCGGCCCGTTGTCGTGCTCGCCGCTCGACGCCCGTTCCACCGATGCCTCGAACACCCGCCGACGCAGCTCCCGGTCGCGCAGCTTGGCCAGGACGGGCTGGCCGGTGGGCAGCAGCAGCGGGATGAGGAACCCGGTGCCCCCGCGGTCGGCGGCGGCGCGGGCGGCCGCGGCGACCTCCTCCGGGCTCAGCCCGTCGAGTTCGGCGGGGTCGCTCACCACGACCGCGGCGGCCTCGGTGGCCAGCTGCAGGTTCTGCCCGAACGTCGTCGACAGCTCGGACAGCTCACGGTTGAGCTCGGTCAGCCGGCTCCGGCCGGACTCGTCGAGCCGCGCGCCGGCGAGCACGAAGTCCAGGTGGTAGCGCTCCACCAGCCGGACCGCCTCGGCGTCCAGACCCGAGTCGTGCCGCTGCGCGTGGACGGCGTCGATGCGGGCGAACAGGGCGGGGTCCAGCCGCAGGGCGTCGGCGTGCGCAGACTCCAACGGGGCCAGTTCCCGCTCGATCTCGCGCAGCCGGTCGGTCGCGACCGACGAGGCGAGGTTGTGGAACACCGCACCGGCGCGGCGGTACAGCCGCCCGGACCGCTCCAGCGCCACGACGGTGTTCTCGAACGTCGGTGGCTCGGGCGACCCGACGATCGCGGCGACCTCGGCACGCTGCTCGGCCATCCCGGCCAGCATCGCCTCGCGGCAGTGCTCGAGGGTGACCTCCGCGAAGGGCGGCAGCTGCAACGGCAGCCACGACGGCTCGAGGAGCGGGTTGTCGGCGGACGGGGCGGCGGGGTCGGCGTTCATCGCCGCCCATCCTGCGCCCGACCGCAAGAGCGCACCCGGGTGGCCCAGCACGGGCCTCGGTCCGGGCCATCCGGGTGCGCAGATCCCCCGCGCGGCCGCTGAGCACGGCCCCCTCCCGGACTCCTGGCCGCGGTGTCGGCGGTCTCTGGGAGCGGGGGCCCGGAGGGTCCCCCGAGCAGGGACGGGAGTGGGGGCTCAGCGCCGGTCGGGGACGGCTCCTGGCCGCGGTGTCGGCGGTCTCTGGGAGCGGGGGCCCGGAGGGTCCCCCGAGCAGGGACGGGAGTGCGGGGCTCAGCGCCGTCCGGGGACGGCTCCTGGCCGCGGTGTCGGCGGTCTCTGGGAGCGGGGCCCGGAGGGTCCCCCGAGCAGGGACGGGAGTGCGGGGCTCAGCGCCGGTCGGGGACGGCTCCTGGCCGCGGTGCGGTCCGGTAGGACCGCGATGTCATCGCGTCGCGGCGCGCTGGTAGAGCCGCACCGAGAGCGGCACGAAGACGGCCAGGATGAGCGCCGTCCAGATCAGCGTGTAGAGCACCGGGTTCTGCAGCGACCAGACGTCGGGCACCGAGGTGCCCGGTGGCACGTTGCCGAACAGCTCTCGCGACGCGAGGGTGACCGTCGAGACGGGGTTCCACTCGGCGAAGACCCTCAGCGCCGAGGGGAAGGTCTCCAGCGGCACGAAGGTGTTGGCGATGAACGTCAGCGGGAAGATCACGATGAAGCTGGCGTTGTTGACCACCTCCGGCGTCCGGACCAGCAGCCCGACCACCGCCATGAGCCACGAGATCGCGTAGGCGAAGACCAGCAGCACGAGGAACCCGGCGAGCGCCTCCCCGAGCGACGAGTGGATCCGCCAGCCGACTACCAGGCCGGTCACGGCCATGACGGCGATCGAGATGACGTTGAGCCCGGAGTCGGCGACCGTCCGCCCGACGAGCACGGCCGACCGGGACATGGGCAGAGAGCGGAACCGGTCGATCAGCCCCTTCTGCAGGTCCTCGGCGATGCTCGCGCCGGTCGTGGTCGACCCGAAGACGACCGTCTGCGCGAAGATCCCCGGCAGCAGGAACTCGGCGTAGCTGATGCCCGGCGGCAACCCGCCGATCGCGCCGCCGAACACGTAGCGGAACAGCACCACGAACATGATCGGCGAGAGCGTCGCGAAAACGATCAGGTCCGGCACCCGCTTGACCTTGATCAGGTTGCGCTTGGTGATGACGACGCTGTCGGACAGCGTCGTCGCGAGGCTGCTCATGCCATCCCCCCGGTGGTGGCCGGCTGGGCCGGTCGGTCGTCGTCGTCGTCGGTGCCGGTCTCCTCCGCCGCGTGCCCGGTGAGGGCGAGGAAGACGTCGTCGAGGTCGGGACGGCGCAGGCCCACGTCGAGGATCTCGGTGGTGTGACCGTCGAGCCGCTGCAGGGCCTCGGCCAGGACCTCGGCGCCGCCGCTGACCGGCAGGGTCAGCCGGCGCGCCTGCTCGTCCACGTGGGGCTCGTCGACGGCCAGCCCACGCAGCCGCGCCAGGATGTCGGGCAGGACGGCCGCCGTCGTCACGGTGAACTCCAGCCGTTGACCGCCGACCTGCGCCTTGAGTTCGTCGGCGGTGCCACGGGCGATGACCCGCCCCCGGTCGATGACGACCATGCGGTCGGCCAGCCGGTCGGCCTCCTCCAGGTACTGCGTGGTCAGCAGGATCGTCGTCCCGCCGTCGGCGAGGTCGGCGATGAACTCCCACATGCCCAGCCGGCTGCGCGGGTCGAGGCCCGTCGTCGGCTCGTCGAGGAAGAGGATCCGCGGCCGCGCGATCAGCGAGGCGGCGATGTCCAGCCGCCGGCGCATGCCCCCGGAGTAGGTCTTGGCCGGCCGGTCGGCCGCGCCGGTGAGGTCGAAGCGCTCGAGCAGCTCGCCCGCTCGCGCCCGCGCCTCCCGCCGGCTCAGCCGGTAGAGCCGCCCGACCATCTCCAGGTTCTCCAGGCCGGTGAGGTACTCGTCGACGGCGGCGTACTGACCGGTCAGCCCGATCGAGGCGCGCACCGCGTCGGCGTCGTCCACCACGTCGAGGCCGGCCACGCGCACCCGCCCCGCGTCGGCCCGCAGCAGGGTGGTGAGGATCCGCACCACCGTCGTCTTGCCCGCGCCGTTGGGACCGAGCAACCCGAGCACGGAGCCCGCGGCCACGGTCAGGTCCACCCCGTCGAGGGCCGTGGTCGCGCCGAAGCGCTTCACCAGGCCCTCGACGACTATCGCGTCGGTCATGACCGGCAAACTAGGTGACGGAGCCGACACTTCCCGACCGGTTCTCGGGTTCTCCACGGCGGGGCAGACCGGCGCCGGCCGCGGCCCCGCTGCAGGGGCCCGCCGCCGGCCCCGTACAGCGGCTCGTCCCGAGCTTGCGAGGGATGAGGACGGGGTCCTTCTCCGGTGGGGGGCAGCGGGTCCCTCCTTCAACCGGTGGTGACCGTGTAGCCGGCCCGGTGGAGCCGGGCCAGCACCTCCTCGGCGTGCTCGGGCCCTCGGGTCTCCAGAACGACGAACACCTCGACCTCGCCCAGCCCCAGCCGGGTCGCCGTCCGCTCGTGCTCGACCTCCAGCACGTTGGCGCCCACCTGCGCCAGCTCGCCGAGGACCGCGGCCAGGGACCCCGGCTGATCGGGCACCCGCAGCCGCAGCGACAGGTAGCGCCCGGCCGCGGCCATGCCGTGCTGCACGACCTTGAGCAGCAGCACCGGGTCGATGTTGCCGCCGGAGACGACCGCGACCACGGGCGGCGGGAAGGCCGCGGGGTCGGCCAGCACGGCAGCGACGGCGGCGACGCCGGCCGGCTCGACGACGAGCTTGGCCCGCTCGAGGCAGAACAGCAGCGCCTGCGAGAGGTCCTCCTCGCTCACCGTGCGCACCTCGTCGACCAGGTCGCGGACGTGCGCGAACGTCAGCTCCCCCGGCGAGCCGACGGCGATGCCGTCGGCCATCGTCGTCATCCCCGACAGTGCCACGGGCCGGCCGGCGGCCAGCGACCCGGGGAAGGCGGCGGCCGCCGCGGCCTGCACGCCGACGACCCGGACGTCGGGACGGCGGGAGCGCACGGCGGCCGCGATGCCCGAGACCAGACCCCCGCCCCCGGTGCACACGACGACGGTGGCGACGTCGGGGCACTGGTCGAGGACCTCCAGGCCGACCGTCCCCTGCCCCGCGATCACGTCGCGGTGCTCGAACGGGTGGATGAACACCGCGCCGGTGCGCTGCGCGTGGTCGGCGGCCGCGGCGAGGGCCTCGGTCAGCGAGGCGCCACCCAACCGGGCCTCGGCGCCGTAGCCGCGGGTGGCCGCCACCTTGGGCAGCGGCGCGCTCTCGGGCATGAAGACCGTGGCCCGGACGCCCAGCAGCTGAGCGGCCAGGGCGACCCCCTGCGCGTGGTTGCCCGCGCTCGCCGCGACGACGCCCCGCGCCCGCTCCTCCGGCGTGAGCCGGGCCAGCCGGGTGTAGGCGCCACGGATCTTGAACGAGCCGGTGCGCTGCAGGTTCTCGCACTTCAGCCACACCGGGCCGCCGACCCGCTCCGCCAGCGCGCGCGAGTGCTCCAGCGGCGTGCGCCGGACGACCCCCTCCAGCAGGGCCGCCGCGGCCTCGACCTCCACCCCGCCGACCAGCGCGACGCCGTCCCGCTGCACCTCCCCAGCCACCATGCGGCCGATCTTCGCAGCACGGAGGCCCAGGTGGCAGCGACGGACGGGTGCCCGTGCCGCCGGTCGCGTCGTACCGTGGCGGGGGTGACGGACCCTGGCACCCCCGCCTCCGCTCCCCCCGCCCCCACGACCCTGGGCGAGCTCCGCGACAGCGGGGCCACCTTCCGGCCGGTCAAGGCCGAGATCCGCGCCAACCTGCTCGCCCGCCTGGCGTCCGGCGAGCACTCGCTGCCGGGCATCGTCGGCTTCGAGGACACCGTCGTCCCGGAGGTGGAGCGCGCCCTCATCGCCGGCCACGACCTGGTCCTGCTCGGTGAGCGCGGGCAGGGGAAGACCCGCCTGATCCGCACGCTGGTCGGCCTGCTCGACGAGTGGACGCCGGTGCTGGTCGGCAGCGAGCTCAACGAGCACCCGCTGCAGCCGATCAGCGTGTGGGCACACCGGCAGATCGCGGAGCACGGCGACGACACCCCCGTCGGCTGGCTGCACCGCAGCGACCGTTTCGGCGAGAAGCTGGCCACCCCCGACACCAGCGTCGGTGACCTCATCGGCGACGTCGACCCGATCAAGGTGGCCGAGGGCCGCACGCTGGGCGATCCCGAGACGGTGCACTACGGCCTGGTGCCGCGCACCAACCGCGGCATCTTCAGCGTCAACGAGCTGCCCGACCTCGCCGAACGCATCCAGGTCGCGCTGCTCAACGTGCTGGAGGAGCGCGACATCCAGATCCGCGGCTACCGCGTGCGGCTCCCGCTGGACCTGCTGCTGGTGGCCAGCGCCAACCCCGAGGACTACACCAACCGCGGGCGGATCATCACCCCGCTCAAGGACCGTTTCGGCGCGGAGGTGCGCACCCACTACCCGGTCGAGCTGGCCGACGAGGTGCGCCTGCTGCACCAGGAGGCGCACACCAGCTGGCTGGGCGGCGGCGCGCTCGAGGCGCCGCTCATCCCGGAGCACCTGGTGGAGATCGTCGCCCGCTTCACCCGGCTGGTCCGCGACTCCAACCACGTCGACCAGCGCTCCGGTGTCAGCGCCCGCTTCGCCATCGCCGGGCTGGAGACGGCCGCCGCCTCCGCCGTCCGCCGGGCCGCCGTCGCCGGGGAGACCCGGCCGGTCGCCCGCGTCGTCGACCTGCCGGCCATCGTCCCGGCCAGCCGCGGCAAGGTGGAGTTCGCCGACTCCGGCTCCGACCCGGACGACGAGCGGGAGCTGGAGGTGCTCGAGCACCTGCTGCGCCAGGCGACCGCACAGACCTTCCGGGCCCGCTGCGCCGGGCTGGACCTCACCGGCCTGCAGGAGCACTTCACCGGCGGGGAGACCGTCGAGTCCGGCGAGCTGGTGCCGGCCGCGGCCCTGCTCGGTCAGCTCGGCACGATCCCGAAGCTCGCCGAGCTGCTCGGCCGCCTCGGCGTGCCGGAGGGCGAGCAGTCGGCCGAGCAGGCCGCCGCCGCGGTGGAGTTCGCCCTCGAGGGCCTGTACCTGACCCGTCGGCTGGCCAAGGACACCGACGGCCCGCGCACGGTCTACGGGGCCTGACCGATGGTGAGGCGGCCCGGCAGGGGCTACCGGTACGGGCGCTGGCGGGGCGGGCCCGACCCGCTCGCCCCGCCCTACGACCTGGGCAGCGCGGTCGACGAGATCGGCGACTCGGTGCTCGGCGGCAGCGGCGTCCGCGAGGCGCTGCGCGAGCTGCTGCGCCGCGGGATGGACGGCCGGCGGGGGCTGGACGAGCTGCGCCGGTCGGTCCGCGAGCGGCTGCGGCAGGCGCGCAACGCGGGGCGGATGGACGGCACCCTGCAGGAGGTCCGCGAGCTGCTCGACCGCGCCGTGGAGGCCGAGCGGCGCGAGCTGTTCCCGGACCCGGACGACATGGCCCGGCTCAAGGAGGCCGAGCTCGACGCGCTGCCCGAGGACACCGCGGGCGCCGTCCGGGCGCTCAAGGACTACGACTGGCGCTCGGCCGAGGCCCGCCAGGCCTACGAGCAGATCCAGGACCTGCTGCGCCGCGAGGTGCTCGACAGCTCCTTCGCCTCGATGAAGCAGGCGCTGGAGAACGCCACCGAGGGCGACGTCCAGGCGGTCAAGGACATGGTCGCCGACCTCTCGCAGCTCATCGACGCGCACAACCGCGGTGAGGACACCGACGAGCAGTTCCGGCAGTTCATGGAGAAGCACGGGCAGTTCTTCCCCGACGACCCGCAGTCGGTCGAGGAGCTGATCGACCAGCTGGCCCGCCGGGCGGCCGCCCAGGAGCGGATGATGGCCGGCCTCACGCCCGAGCAGCGGGCCGAGCTGGCCGACCTGATGGCCCAGACGATGCAGGACATGGGGCTGGCCAGCGAGATGGCGCACCTGCAGGACGCGCTCCGCCAGGCCCGGCCCGACCTGCCGTGGGGGCAGCGCGGGCAGGTGCCCGACGGCGAGCAGTCCCTCGGCATGGGCGACGCCACGACCGCCGTCGCCGAACTGGCCGACCTCGAGTCGCTGTCCAACCAGCTCTCCCAGGGCTACGCCGGGGCCTCGCTGGCCGACGTCGACGAGGAGCTGCTCGAGCGGGCGCTGGGCCGGCCCGCCGTCGACGACCTCGCCGCGCTGCGCCGGCTGGAGCGGGAGCTGGAGCGGCAGGGCTACCTCAACCGCTCCGACGGGAAGCTGGAGCTCTCCCCCAAGGCCGTCCGCCGGCTGGGCGCGACCGCGCTGCGCCGGGTGTTCGCCAAGCTCGACGCCACCGGCCGCGGCGAGCACGACGTCGCCGACGCGGGGGCAGCCGGGGAGCTGACCGGCGGCTCACGGGAGTGGCGGTTCGGCGACGAGCAGCCGCTGGACGTCGTCCGCACGGTGCGCAACGCCGTCCTGCGCACCGCGCACGAGCCCCGTCGTCGGGCCCACCCCGCCACCCCCGGCACGACTGGCGACCGTCGCGTCCGGATCGCCGTCGAGGACTTCGAGGTCGTCGAGACCGAGCGTCGCACCGGGGCCGCGGTCGCGCTGCTGGTCGACCTCTCCTACTCGATGGCGCTGCGCGGCACGTGGGGCGCGGCCAAGTCGACGGCGATGGCGCTGCACTCGCTGGTGACCACCCGTTTCCCGCAGGACGCCATCCAGATCATCGGCTTCTCCTCCACCGCCCAGGTGCTGCGGCCGGAGACCCTCGCCGAGCTGAGCGTGGACACGTTGCAGGGCACCAACCTGCAGCACGGGCTGATGCTCGCGCGGCGGTTCCTCGCCCACCACCGGGACGCCGAGCCGGTGGTGCTTGTGGTCACCGACGGCGAGCCGACCGCCCACCTGGAGGACGACGGGACGCCGTTCTTCTGCTGGCCGCCGATGCCGGAGACGATCGCCCGCACCGTCGCCGAGGTGGAGCGGGTGGCGCGCTCGGGGGCGACGATGAACGTCTTCGCCCTCGACCCGGAGCCCGGGCTCGTGCACTTCGTCCACGACATCACCCAGCGGGCCGGTGGTCGGGTGTTCACCCCCGACAGCGAGCGACTCGGCGAGTACGTCGTCGCCGACTACCTGCGCACCCGGCGCGGCCGTCGGACGCGGTGAGGACCCCTCTGCCCCCACCGGAGAAGGACCCCGTCCTCCTCCGGTGGGGGGCCGGGGACCCTGCAGACGGGGCGGGAGGACGGGGTCCTCTCAGCGCGGGACCGGGAGGGACCCACTGGAGCTGATCCCCGGGATCCGCCCGGCGCGGAACGCGTCGACGAACAGCCGGAAGTCGTCCTGCGTGCGGCGCGCGTAGGAGTGCGCGAAGTCGACCAGGTCGGCGACGAACTCCTCCCGCCGGCCACCGACCATCTCGGTGATCGCCTCCTCGGTCTGGAACGGCACCAGGGTGTGGTCGCTGTCGGCGTCCCCGACGCAGTGCATCTTCGCCGTGGCCCGGCCCAGCTGCGCCAGGACCGGGGCGATCTCCTCGGGCTCGGTGAGGTCCTCCCAGTCCAGGTCCAGCTCGTAGGGCGAGAGCTCCTGGACGACGAACCCCACCCCGTCGACCTCGGTGTGACCGAGGAACTGGGAGGCGTTGGCCTGCAGCGCCCGCTGCGACACCGCCGTCCGGTGCCCCTCGTGCTCGAAGGACGCCCGGATCTGCGGGTCGCGGACGACGCGGCTGGGCGCCGGCACGTTGCCCTGCTTGAGCGAGAGGACGACGTCGTTCTCCAGCGCCTGGTCGTAGCCCTCGATCAGCACGTTGTAGGCGGGCAGGCCGGCGCTGCCGATGCCGAAGCCGCCCGTGGCGACGACGTCCTTGACGTCGTAGGCGACGTCGCGGCGCCGGCGCGGGGGGAAGACGGTCCCGCGCCAGCGGTCCAGCGCCGCCAGCACCCGGTCCCGCTCCGCCTCGTCCAGCCGCCGGGTGCGCGGGCCGTCGGCGAAGCGCCGCTGGAAGTCCTCGACGACGGTCATCCGGTCCAGCAGCCGCGCCCGGCTGCGCGCGCTGGTCTCGAGGATGACCCGGTGCACCGCCCCCTCGGTGTTCTCACGGACCAGGGCGAAGGACTTGTCGTCGTCGAGCCGGGTGAAGTGCTCGACCTGGTCGAGGTAGGCGTGCAGGTAGCGGCCGAGCAGCTCGGCGATGACCTCGTCGGAGAACGCCTTCCGCCAGGCCAGCAGGGCGAAGCTCGCCACGAACCGGCGCAGGTCCCAGCTGGCGTGCCCGACGTAGGCCTCGTCGAAGTCGTTGACGTCGAAGACGATCCGCCCGGCGCCGTCCATGTAGGTGCCGAAGTTCTCCGCGTGCAGGTCGCCCTGGATCCACACGCGGCTGGTGCGCTCGTCGCACCAGCGGTCCTCCAGCTGACCCATGTCGGCGTAGAAGAGGCAGGCGGTGCCCCGGTAGAAGGCGAACGGGTCGGCCGCCATCTTGCGGAACTTGGTGCGGAAGGCGCCGGCGTCGGCGGTCATCAGCTCGGAGAAGGCGTCGACCAGGACATCGACGATCTGCTGGGCGCGGTCACCGTGGGTGACCCGTGCGGGGGATTCGGCCACGGGGGGACCGTAGGGGGCGGTTAGCCTGCTGGGACAGGTGCGTTCTCCATCCGAGGGACGGGGTGGCGGTGACTCGAGCGACCACGGCATGGCGGCTGGCCACGGGAGCCGCCTACGGCGGCGGGGGGCTGGGCCTGGCCGGCGCCGGGATGCTGGCCGTGCTCCGGCAGCAGGCCCGCTCCGCCCGGCGCCGGGTCCAGTCGAGCAACCTGCGCGGGGACCCGCCCTCGGGCGAGGGCGTCTACGGGCGCGGCCGCGGCCGGCCGATCGTGTTCGCGGTGCTGGGTGACTCCAGCGCCGTCGGGCTGGGTGTGCACCGCGCCGCCCAGACCCCCGGCGTGCTGCTCGCCGCGGCGTTGGCCGAGCTGGCCGAGCGCCCGGTCCGGCTCGTGCGGCTGGCGGTCTCCGGCGCGAAGTCCTGGCAGCTCGACGAGCAGGTAGACAAGGCCCTCCTGGAGCACCCCGACGTCGCCCTCATCATGATCGGCGCGAACGACGTCACCAGCCGCACCGCCCCCGCGATCTCCGTCCGGCACCTGCGCGACGGCGTCCGCCGGCTCACCGAGGCCGGCACGCAGGTCGTCGTCGGCACCTGCCCGGACCTGGGCACCGTGCGCCCGATCGCCCAGCCGCTGCGCTGGCTGGCCCGCCGGTGGAGCCGGCAGCTGGCCGCCGCGCAGACCATCGCCGTCGTCGAGGCCGGTGGGCGCAGCGTGTCGCTGGGTTCGGTGCTCGGGCCGTCCTTCGCCGAGGACCGGGACCTGTTCAGCATCGACGAGTTCCACCCGAGCGCGGCCGGCTACGCCGCGGCGGCCGCCGTCCTGCTGCCCTCGATCGCCGACACGCTCGGCGTCTGGCCGGCCGCGGCCGACCGGGGGCTGCGCAACCTGCGCCGCGACACCGTCCGCCCGGTCGCCCGGGCCGCCGCCCGGGCCGCCGGCCGCACCGGCACCGAGGTCCAGGCGACGGCGGTCCGCGGTCAGGACACCGGGCCGCGGGGTCCGTGGGCGCGGCTGCGCCGACGCCGGCCGCCGGACCTGCCGACGCCCGAGCAGGCCGAACGCGCCGCGGAGGCCACGCCACTCGGGTGACGCCCCTGGGCTGAGCGAGATGGGCCCTACCGGGGAGTAGGTTCGGGGGCGACCCGACGTCCGGCGCCCGTCGTCGGATCCCCTCATCGTGGAGGACCCATGCCCGAAGCCGTCATCGTCGCGACCGCGCGCTCGCCCATCGGTCGTGCGTTCAAGGGCTCGCTCAAGGACCTGCGGCCCGACGACCTCACCGCCACCATCGTGCGCGCGGCCCTCGACAAGGTGCCCGCGCTGCACCCGACCGACATCGACGACCTGATCCTCGGCTGCGGCCTGCCCGGCGGCGAGCAGGGCCACAACATGGGCCGCGTCGTCAGCGTGCTGCTCGGCATGGACCACCTGCCGGGGACGACGATCACCCGCTACTGCTCCTCCTCGCTGCAGACCACCCGCATGGCCATGCACGCGATCAAGGCCGGCGAGGGCGACGTCTTCATCTCCGCCGGTGTCGAGATGGTCTCCCGCTTCGTGAAGGGCAACAGCGACTCGCTGCCGGACACCCAGAACCCGGTGTTCGCCGACGCGCAGGCCCGGGTGGCCAAGACCGCCGAGAGCGGCGCGGACTCCTGGGCCGACCCCCGCGAGACGGGTGACCTGCCGAACATCTACATCGCGATGGGGCAGACCGCCGAGAACCTGGCGCTGCTCAAGGACGTCTCCCGCGAGGAGATGGACGAGTTCGCCGTCCGCAGCCAGAACCTGGCGGAGCAGGCGCTGAACGAGGGCTTCTGGGAGCGGGAGATCACCCCGGTCACCACGCCGGACGGCACCGTGGTCGGCAAGGACGACAGCCCGCGCGCCGGCACCACGCTGGAGGGCATCGCCGGCCTCAAGCCGGTCTTCCGCCCCGACGGCCGCGTCACCGCGGGCAACGCCTGCCCGCTCAACGACGGCGCCGCCGCGGTCGTGGTCATGAGCGACACCAAGGCCCGCGACCTGGGGCTGACCCCGCTGGCCCGCATCGTCTCCACCGCGGTCACCGGTCTCTCGCCGGAGATCATGGGCTACGGCCCCGTCGACGCCTCCAAGCTCGCGCTGCAGCGCGCCGGGATGAGCATCGGCGACATCGACCTCGTCGAGATCAACGAGGCCTTCGCGGCGCAGGTCATCCCCAGCTACCGCGACCTGGGCATCGACATCGACCGGCTCAACGTGCACGGCGGCGCGATCGCCGTCGGCCACCCGTTCGGCATGACCGGCGCCCGCATCACCGGCACGCTGATCAACGGCCTGCAGACCAAGGACAAGACCTTCGGCCTGGAGACGATGTGCGTCGGTGGCGGCATGGGCATGGCGATGGTCCTGGAGCGCCTCTCCTGAAGAAGGACCCCCTCGCCCCCGCCGCTCGCGAGCTCGTGGCGGGACCCTGCAAGGGGGCCGTGCCAGCACGTCACCTGCAAACGGCCAGTGGCCCGGCCCCCTCGCGGGGACCGGGCCACTGGCATGTGGTGCGGTGTCAGATCACTCGCTGCTCTGCAGGTAGGACAGCAGCCGCAGGATCTCCAGGTACAGCCAGACGACCGTGATGAGCAGGCCGAAGGCGATGTACCAGGCGAACTTCGCCGGGGCGCCACGGCGGATCGCCTCGTCGGCCATGTCGAAGTCGAGCAGCAGCGAGAACGCCGCGACACCGATCACGACCAGGCTGAAGACGATCGACAGGGTGCCACCGTCACGCAGGCCCAGGCCGCCGGGGACGAAGAACCCGACCACCAGGTTGACCAGGACCAGCGCCAGCACACCGAACATCGCGCCGACGATCCAGCGGGTCAGCTTGGGTGTGACCCGGATGGCGCCCGTCTTGTAGACGACCAGCATGCCGGCGAAGACACCGAAGGTGCCGACCAGCGCCTGCATCACGATGCCGGGCCACACCTGGTTGAAGGCCTCGCTGATGGCACCGAGCGCGATGCCGTACAGCGCCCCGTAGGACAGGGTGGCGACCGGGTTCGCGATCTGCTTGAAGGAGATCACCAGGCCGAGCACCAGGGCCACGAGGACCGCGGGCAGGGCCAGGCCGAACGCCAGCTGCTGCGGGAGCAGCGCCCAGGTGACGGCGGCCGAGATGACGGTGACCAGGAAGGAGAGGCCCGTCTTCTGGACGACGTCGTCCATCGTCATGTAGCGCGTGGTCGGCGGCGCGTACGGCGACTGCGCGTACGGCGACGGCGCGGCGTACGGGTCCTGCGTCCCGTAGCCGTACTGCGGGGCCCCGTACTGGGGCGCGCCGCCCCACGGGGACTGCTGGCCGTAACCGGGGCCCGCGTTCTGGAGTCCCCGGCCGAAGACCGGGTTGGAGCTGGGCATCGTCATCTCCTCGAGGTGACCTGGCTGTCGTGGGGCCCACGGTCCTGCACCCCACTCGTCCAGGTCAACGCCCAAAGGGCCCTGCGCGTTCCTGGCCGCCCCCTGGACACCCGGACGAGGGGGTGCGGAGACGCCGTGGGGCCGGTGGCTGCCGGCCACCGGCCCCACGGTCCGGTCGACGAGCGATCCCGACGAGCGATCCCATCGACTCGGCACCCCCGGCCCCCTCCCGGGCCCCACCGGCCCGAGGCTCGTCGCGAGCCTGCAACCGGTGGGCAGGGGTCGGCCCCGTCCCGGCGGCCCTCCTGCCGGGTCCCGCCGCGAGCTCGCGAGTGGCGGGGGGCAGGGGAGCCTTGCTCAGACCGCGTCGCCGCCGTGGTCGTGGTCGTGCCCGCCACCGCCGGCCTCGTCCGCCGCGGGCGGCGTGAGCCGGTACTCCCGGGCCAGCGGGTCACCCTCGTAGGTGCCGCCGGGGACCGGCCTGCCGGCCACCCCGTTGACCCGCTCGGTGTCGTAGGCCAGCGTCAGCACCGAGTAGGCGATGGCGTCGGAGTTCTGGTCGAGCGCCTCGGGGTCGAGGTTGGCGATGTCGTCCCCCGGCTGGTGGTAGTTCGGGTCGTACGCGACGCCGGCCTCACCGCCGTAGGCCTCCACCTGGTACGGCTGCTTCAGCACCTCGGCACCGGTGAACAGGCCGCCGGAGGGGATGCCCGCACCGATGAAGGCCTGGTAGTCGCTGCGGCCGCTGAACTCGGTGCCCTCGTAGAAGAGCTCCTGCTCCTCGTAGAAGTCCTCGAAGACGTACTCGATCTGGTCCGAGCCCTCCGGCACCGGCACGCCCTCGGGAGCCGGGAAGGTCGACTGGTCGCCGTCGTAGATGAACCGGGCGAAGTTGGGGGAGCCGACCATGTCGAAGTTCAGGTACAGGCCGATGTCCCCGCGCTGGGCCTCGGTCAGCGTCGTGACGTAGTGCTCGGACCCGAGGAGGCCCAGCTCCTCGGCGCCCCACCAGGCGAAGCGCACCGTGTTGTGGAGCTTGGCCTCGGCCAGGTTCTCGGCCACCTCGACGAGGGCGGCGCTGCCGCTGCCGTTGTCGTTGATCCCCGGACCGGCGAGCACCGAGTCCAGGTGGGCGCCGGCCATGACCACGTTGTCCGAGGTGGCCCCGGGCAGCTCGGCGATGACGTTCTCGGTCGTCCGGATCTCGCTGGTCGCGTCCACGGCCAGGTCGACCGTCGTGCCCCCGGCGGCGAGCTCCCTCCCGAGGGTCGTCGGGACGCCGACGACCGGGATCGTGACCCCGGGGGCGCCCAGCGTCCCGTTGAGCGGCCCCTCCGTGTTGTTGAACACGATGACCGCGGAAGCGCCCGCGGCCTGGGCGTTGGCCGCCTTGACCCCGAAGGGGCAGGTACCCCGCTGGACGAGTGCCACCGACCCGGCGACGAACCCGGTGAAGTCCTCGACCTCGCAGCCGCTGGTCGTGGAGTCGACGTCGACCGGGGCGACGGCGCCGTTGTCCACCGTGCCGGCGCCGGTGTACGTCATGGGGGCGTAGTCGGTGTCGACCTGGTACGTCGCCGGCGTGGGCGTGACGCGGGCGAACGAGCTGCTCCGCAGCTCGAAGAACGGGAACTCGAACCCCTGCCGGGTGACCGTCCAGCCCGCGGCCTCCAGGCGTTCCTGCACGTAGTCGGCCGAGGCGGTGTAGCCGGGCGTCCCGGACGCGCGGGTGTCGCCGTGGGCGTCGGCGATGCCCTGGAACGCCTTGAGGTGCTCCATGACCCCGTCCAGGGTCACGCAGTCGGTCAGCTTGGCGACGGTGTCGTTCGTCCGCTCCTCGCACGCGGTGGCGGCGCCCGGTGCGGCCACGGCCGGGCCGGCCAGGGCGACGGTGCCCGCCAGCGCCATCGCGCCGGCGGCGCCGAGCGCGACCGCGCGCGCCCGGCGGGAGGTGGTGGGAATCATGCGGGGCCCCCTCTGCTCGCGGGTGCCTCGCCGTTGAGAGCACCCTCCGTCAACCCCTGTGACTCTTTGTGATGCGATCGGGTTCCGTCAAGCCTTGTTCTGTGACCGGCGACGTGCTAGTGCCCCCGGTCGGGTTCGAACCGACACTGGGACCCTTTTAAGGGGCCTGCCTCTGCCAGTTGGGCTACGGGGGCCGCCGAGCACGCTAGCCCGGCGGTCAGCCCGCCCGCAGGGAGCCCGACTGGGCCTTGTCCTCCGCCGAGGGCGGCGGCAGCGCGCCCGTCCGGCCGGTGTTGGCGGCTTGGACGAACTCGCGGCGCGGGTCCTGCAGCTGGCCCAGCGAGATGATCTCCCGGCGGAAGAGCGCGGCCATGGTCCAGTCGGCGACCACCCGCGCCTTGCGGTTGAAGGTGGGCACCCGGCTGACGTGGTAGGTGCGGTGCATGAACCAGGCCGGCCAGCCCTTGAGCTTCACGCCGTACACCTGGGCGACGCCCTTGTGCAGGCCCAGGCTCGCCACCGAGCCGGCGTAGGCGTGCCGATAGGGCACCGGCTGCTCCCCCCGCAGCGTCAGCACGATGTTGTCGGCCAGCCGCTTGGCCTGCCGGACGGCGTGCTGCGCGTTGGGCGCGGTGGTCGCTCCGGGGTCCTCCTTGGTGAGGTCCGGGACCGCGGCGAGGTCACCGGCCGACCACGCGTCGGGCAGCCCCTGCACCTGCAGGGTCGCCTCGCAGAGGACCCGCCCGCGCCCGTCGACGGGCAGGTCGGTCTCGGCCAGCATCGGGTTGGGCTTGGTGCCCGCCGTCCACACCAGGGTGTCGCTGTCGAACTCGTCGCCGTCGCTGAGCCGGACGTGGCAGTCGGACACCGACTCCAGCCGGGTGTTGAGCCGGACGTCCATGCCACGCGCCGTCAGCTGCTTGACCGTCCAGGCGGCCATGTCCAGGTCGACCTCGGGCAGGATCCGGCCCATCGCCTCGACCAGCACCCAGCGCATGTCCGCCGGGGACAGCCGCGGGTAGTAGTGCGTGATGGCGTAGTGGGCCATGTCCTCGAGCTCGGCGAAGGCCTCCACGCCCGCGTACCCGCCGCCGACGAAGGTGAAGGTCAGCGCGCGGCGGCGGACCTCCGGGTCGTCGGTCGAGCTGGCGGCGTCCAGCCGGGCCAGCACGTGGTTGCGCAGGTAGATGGCCTCGCCGACGTTCTTGAAGCCGATGCCGTGCTCGGCCAGCCCGGGGATGGGCAGCGTGCGGGCGACGGAGCCCGCAGCCATCACCAGCACGTCGTAGCGGAGCTCGTAGGGCTCGCCCACGAGGGGGGCGATCCGTGCCCGCCTGTCGGCGTGGCTCAGGTCGGTGACCGCACCGGTGACCACCCGGCACCGCGGCAGCGTCCGGCGCAGCGGCACCACGACGTGACGCGGCTCCACCGAGCCGGCCGCGGCCTCGGGGAGGAACGGCTGGTAGGTCATGTGCGGCTGGGGGTCGACGACGATGACCTCCGCCCGCCCGTGCGAGAGACGCTTCTGCAGCCGCAGGGCGGTGTAGAGCCCGACGTAGCCGCCGCCGACGATGAGGACCACGGGTCGGTCTGCCATGCGCCCGAGCCTAGGGCGAATGAGGCGGTCCCGGCACGGTCGCGGCCAGCATGGTCGCGCGGGCGAGGACGGCGTCCAGCATCGGCTCGGTGAGCTTGCCGGTGAAGGTGTTCTGCTGGCTGACGTGGTAGCTGCCCAGCAGGGTCAGCGGCCCGCGCGGCCCCTCCAGGGACACCTCGACGCCGTGCCCGAACGCCGGCCGCGGCCGCGGGAGCGCGTAGCCGGCCTCGGCGAGCACCGGCCACAGCGCCGTCCAGCCGAACCCACCGAGGACGACGACGACCCGCAGCCGCGGCAGCAGCGCCAGTTCCCGCGCCAGCCACGGGGAGCAGGTGTCCCGCTCCTCCGGGGTGGGGGCGTTGCCCGGCGGGGCGCAGCGGACCGCGGCGGCGACCCGCACGCCGGTGAGCTCCAGACCGTCGCCCACGTGGGTGGACGTCGGCTGGTTGGCCAGGCCGGCCCGCCACAGCGCAGCGAAGATCCAGTCCCCGCTGCGGTCGCCGGTGAACACCCGACCGGTCCGGTTGCCCCCGTGCGCGGCCGGCGCCAGCCCGACGACGGCGATCCGGGCGTTGGCCGGTCCGAGCCCCGGCACCGGCCGGCCCCAGTAGTCCTCGTCCCGGAAAGAGGCCCGCTTCACGCGGGCGACCTCCTCCCGCCAGGCGACCAGGCGCGGGCAGGCGCGGCAGCCTGAGACCCGGGCGTCGAGGACGGCGAGGTCGCGGGCGCCGCGCGCCGAGCGGACGACACCGGCCGGAGTGCGGGTGACCGGGAAGCCGGCCGCGTCCCCGGGGCGACCCCGCTGCAGGGGTCCACCGCGAGCCTCGGTCGGCCCCTCTGCAGCGGAAGGACCTCCCTGCCCCCCACCGCTCGCGAGCTCGCGGCGGGCCCCTGCAGGAAGGCCGTGGGAGCAGGGGGGTGCTTCACGGGGGGCAGCAGGGTCCTTCACGGACACCAGCAGACCACCTGGGCGAGCGCGGGTGCACCGCGGGGCGGCATGATCGCGGGGTGGCCCGGACGAGGAAGCAGAAGGCACCGCTGACCTGGAAGCTCCTGGGCACCGGCACGGCGGTCCCCACGGGGATCGCCGTCCGGAAGCTCAGTGACGCCGCCTGGTACGCCGTGCGGGGCACTCCCCCGCCGAAGAACCCGGCCGCGCCGGGCGTCGGCTGGGGCGAGGCCCTGGCCTGGGCGGCGGTGTCGGGGGTCGCCGTGGCGGCCGGCCGGCTGGTCGCCGCCCGCGGCGCGGCGGCGGCCTACCAGTCGCTGACCGGCAAGCTGCCGCCCGGGATCAACGAGAGCTCCCCCTGACCGGTCCGCGGGCCAGCTGCAGCGCGATGCCGTCGAGGATGTCGTGCTCGCTGACCACGACGTCGTCGAGGGCGAAGGCGTCCATGAGCACCCGCAGGATCAGCGAGCCGGCGCCGATGACGTCGACCCGGCCCGGGTGCATGACCGGGTACGCGGCGCGTCGCTCCCGCCTGGCGGTGAGCAGCCCGGCGGTCACCGCGCGGACGGCGGACACCGGGATCCGCGAGCCGTGGATGGCCACCGGGTCGTAGGCCGGCAGGTCCAGGGCGAGCGCCGCGACGGTGGTGACCGAGCCGGCCAGGCCCACCAGGGTGGCGGTCTCCTCCACCGGCACGGCGGCGGCGACGTCGGCCAGCGCGGCGCGGATGTCGGCCTCGGCGCGCTGGATCTCGTCGGCCGAGGGCGGGTCGCCGTGCAGGTGCCGCTCGGTCAGCCGCACGCAGCCGACGTCGACCGAGCGGGCCGCGCGCACCCCGGTCCCGTCGCCGAGCACGAACTCGGTGGAGCCGCCGCCGATGTCGACGACCAGGTACGGCGGGCGGGGACGGGCCTGGCCGTGGGCGGCGACCGCGGCGTCGAGCGAGGCGGTGGCGCCGACGAAGGAGAGCCGGGCCTCCTCGTCGCCGGGGACGACGTCGGGCAGCTGGCCGAGGGTGGCCAGCACCATGCCCTCGAAGTCGGCGCGGTTGGCGGCGTCCCGGCTCGCGCTGGTCGCGACCATGCGCACCGCCGTCGCGCCGAGCTCGCGGGCCTGGGCGGCGTACTGCTCCAGGACGACGCGGGTGCGCTCGATGGCCTGCGGTGCGAGCCGGCCGGTGGCGTCGACGCCCTGGCCGAGCCGGACGACCTCCATCCGGCGCAGCAGGTCGGTGTGCGGCCCCTCCGGCGGCACGTCGGCCACCAGCAGGCGGATGGAGTTGGTGCCGCAGTCGATGGCCGCCACCCGGGTCATGGCCGGTCCTCCTGTGCGCAGGGACCGTTCGCCCACCACTCCCCCATCGCGGCCACCGCACGATCGCCGACCGGGTTGACCCCCGGGCCGGCGGCCAGCGCGTGCGCGGCCAGGGCGTGCAGGCACTTCACCCGGTCGGGCATGCCCCCGGCGGTGTTGCGGGTGGGCAGCTCTCCGAGGGCGTCGCGCTCGGCCAGGTAGGCCTCGTGCGCGGCGCGGTAGCCCGCGGCCAGCTCCGGGTCGGTGCCCAGGTCGGCCTGCCACTCCCGCATCCGGCCGGTGGACTCTAACCGGCTGGCCGCGGCGCTCGCCCGCGGGCAGGTCAGGTAGTACAGCGTCGGGAACGGCGTGCCGTCCTCCAGCCGCGGTGAGGTCTGCACGACGTCGGGCTGGCCGCACGGGCAGCGGTGCGCGACCGCGCGCAGGGCACGTGGCGGCCGCCCGAGCTGGCGGGCCACGACCTCCCGCTCCTCGGGTGTGATGGGTTCCCTCACGTGGCCTCCTCGCCGGCGCTCGTCGGCCACGTCCGAGTCCCTGCTGTACACATCGGTGCGCTCGCGAGCTCGCTCACCCGTCGGGCTCCTCGGCGCCGTCGGCCACCGCGACCGACTGCAGCAGCCCCTCGTACCAGGACAGGTCGGCGTCCGCGGGCTCGGGCACCGTGCCGGCGTCCCCCTCGACGGCCTCGCCGTCCACCACGACCACCAGCCGGTCACCGGGCAGCACGTACGCCAGCCGCTCGCGGGCCTGCCGCGCCTGGTAGTCCGGGTCGGCCTGCCGCTCCAGCTGCTCCTGGAGCTGCTCGGCCCGCTGGTCGAGAGCGGTGCCCTCCGCGGCCAATCGGGTCAGCTCGGCGCGGCCGGCGAGGAACTGGCGCACCGGGCCGGCCAGCGTCAGCAGCAGCACCAGGACCAGGCCGGCGAGCAGGACCGCGCGGCCGGTGACCAGCGGGCGCCGGGGCGTCCCGGCGGCCGGCGCCGTCCGCGCCGTGCGGCGGGCGGCCCGCTTCGGTTCCGGCCGGCTGCTCGCACCCGAGCGGGAGCCCGTGGGAACCGGGCGGGACGTCGCACCCGACAGCGGGCGCCCGGTGGCGCGCCGTCGTGCGGACGACGCGCCCGACCCGCCGCGGCGACCACGCGCCGCGCTCATGGGCGGGCGCGACCGGTCACTCGCCGGCCGCCGCGCCCAACCGCGGGAAGGCGGCCGCACCGGCGTAGCGGGCGGCGTCGTCCAGCTCCTCCTCGATGCGCAGCAGCTGGTTGTACTTGGCGACGCGCTCGCTGCGCGCCGGCGCACCGGTCTTGATCTGCCCGCAGTCGGTGGCGACGGCGAGGTCGGCGATCGTGGTGTCCTCGGTCTCGCCGGAGCGGTGGCTCATCATGCAGCGGTAGCCGCTGCGGTGCGCCAGGTTGACCGCGTCGAGGGTCTCGGTCAGCGTGCCGATCTGGTTGACCTTCACCAGCAGCGCGTTGGCGGCGCTCCGCTCGATGCCGTCGGCCAGCCGCGCCGGGTTGGTGACGAACAGGTCGTCGCCGACGAGCTGCACGCGGTCGCCGAGCGCGGCGGTCAGCGCGATCCAGCCGTCCCAGTCCTCCTCGGACAGCGGGTCCTCGATGGAGACGATCGGGTAGGCGTCGACGAGGCCGCGGTAGTAGTCGGTGAGGTACTCCGCCGAGCGGGCCTGACCCTCGAAGTCGTAGCCGCCGTCGGCGTGGAACTCGGTGGCGGCGACGTCGAGCGCGAACGCGATGTCACGGCCGAGGGTGTAGCCGGCCTTCTCGACGGCCTCGGCGATGAGGTCGAGCGCGTCGCGGTTGCTGGGCAGGTCGGGGGCGAAGCCGCCCTCGTCGCCCAGACCGGTCGACAGGCCGCGGCCCTTCAGCACCGACTTGAGGGCGTGGTAGGTCTCGGTGCCCATGGCCAGCGCCTCGGCGAACGTCGGCGCGCCGATGGGGGCGATCATGAACTCCTGCACGTCGACGTTGCTGTCGGCGTGGGCGCCGCCGTTGAGGATGTTCATCATCGGCACCGGCAGCAGGTGCGCCGAGGGCCCGCCGACGTAGCGGAACAGCGGCAGCCCGGCGGACTCGGCGGCGGCCTTGGCCACCGCGAGGCTCACCCCGAGGATCGCGTTGGCGCCCAGGCGCTCCTTGTTCGGCGTCCCGTCGAGGTCGAGCAGTCGCTGGTCGACCAGGCGCTGCTCGTTGGCGTCGTAGCCGACCAGTTCGGGGCCGATGACGTCGAGCACGTTGTCGACGGCCTTGGTCACGCCCTTGCCGGCGTAGCGCTCACCGCCGTCCCGCAGCTCCACCGCCTCGAAGGCGCCGGTGGAGGCCCCGCTGGGCACGGCGGCCCGCGTGATCGTCCCGTCGTCGAGGGCGACCTCGACCTCCACGGTGGGGTTTCCGCGCGAGTCGAGGATCTCCCGCGCGCCTACGGCGTCGATGCTGGGCACGGGGGTCAGCCTAGCCAGCGAGCCGGGCCGCGCTCACCTGCCGCGCGTTCCGGCGTCCGGTCCACCGCGCGGGCGTCCCGTGGTGAGTCCCCCGCGCGGGCCTCCGCGTCGGCGTCGAGCTCTCCGGCGTAGCGGCGGACCGCCTCGCGCAGCGCGTCCTCGACGTCCCAGCCGCGCCGCTCGGCGGCGGCGACGACGGACAGCAGCCGCTCCCCCAGCTCCTCCGGGCTGGCCGAGCCGAGCTCCGCTGGCTCGGGCGTGGTCAGGCCGGCGCGGGTCGCCCGGCGCACCAGCGCCGCGCCCCACGAGGCCGCGGGCTGCGACCGGGAGACGCCCTCGGTCGGCGAGCGCCGCTGCTTCTCGGCCCTCTTGATCTCCTCCCAGCCCGCCTCGACCTGCGACACGTCGCGTGGACCGGCGTCGCCGAACACGTGCGGGTGCCGGCGGACGAGCTTGTCGACGAGGTCGCCGGCGACGTCGTCCACGTCGAAGCGCCGGCCGGGTGGCGCCTCCGCGGCGACGCGCGCGTGGAAGACCACCTGCAGCAGCACGTCGCCGAGCTCCTCCCGCATGCCGGCCGGGTCGTCGTCGACGATCGCGTCGTAGGCCTCGTGTGCCTCCTCGAGCAGGTAGCCCCGCAGCGAGGCGTGCGTCTGCTCGGCGTCCCACGGGCAGCCGCCGGGCGAGCGCAGCACGTCCATCACCCGGACGACGTCGAGCAGCCGGCTGCCGGGCAGCGGCGGGGCGTCGACGACCTCCCCGGCGTCCACCTCGACCCCGGCCGGGACGAGGGCGACGACGCTGTCGGGGCGGACTGCGGCTGCCGCGGCGTCGGGGACGTCGTCCACCGGCCAGCCC
This sequence comes from Geodermatophilus sp. URMC 61, assembly GCF_052931555.1. Lineage (NCBI taxonomy): Bacteria > Bacillati > Actinomycetota > Actinomycetes > Geodermatophilales > Geodermatophilaceae > Geodermatophilus > Geodermatophilus sp. URMC 61. The sequence continues at coordinate 5,147,429 of NZ_JBRFHZ010000002.1, read as the reverse complement.
TCGGCGCGCAGCGCGTCGGCGGTCGCGGCGGCGCCGGGCAGCGCGACGACCGGCCGGCCGCTGGCGACCGCCCGCCAGGCCGCCGGGGCGAGCAGGCCCGGGAGGGAGGGGTGGACGACGACGGCGAGCGCGACGGGCACCCGGTCAGTCTCCGGCAGCCGCCGGCGCGGTGCCGCCCGCCGCCTCCAGGAGGTCGACCACCCCGTCGCCGGACGGGACGATGGCGCCGTCCTCGAGAACGCCGTACCGCGGGTTCACGGTGACGTCGATGCCGGCGCGGACGTCGTCGACGAGCTGCTGCGCGGCGGTGTCGGCGTCGGCCCGGGCGGCCTCCTCGAGGTCGGGGCGGACCTCCTCGAAGGTCGGCACGGCCGGCTCGCCGACGAACACCACCAGGACGCCGGGCACGTCGGGCACGGTGAGCGAGGTGGCGGAGTTCGGGGCGGCGTTGCCGACCACCTCGGCCAGCGGCGCCGGGACGTCCCCGGCCGCGCGCGTCGACACCTCGGGCAGCGTGGTCTGGCCGGGGTACTGCGCGGCGATCGCCGGGTAGGCGCCCGGGTCGGCGTTGAGCGCGGCGACCGCGGCGTCGGCAGCGGCCTGGTCGGGGACGTTGACGTAACCCAGCCGGACCTGCGCGAGCGACGGCGCCTGCTCCGCGTACGCCGCGCGCAGCTCCTCCTCGCTCAGACCGCCGCCGAGCCCCTGGGACTCCGCGACCCGCTGGCGCAGCAGCTGCTGGCGGACGGTCTCGAAGACGTCGGCCCGCGCCACGCCCTGGGCGGCGGCCTGCGCGTAGACGGCCTCCGGGTCCTCGCCGGCGAGCAGCTCGTCGAGGCGCGCCAGCACGTCGGCGTCGTCCACCGTGACGCCGTAGCGCTGCGCGACCCGGTCGTAGAGCTCGGCGGTGACCAGCCGGGTCAGGACCAGCCGGGTGAACTCGTCCTCCCGGCCCGTGGCGGCCTGGGCCAGGGCCGGGTCCTCCAGGCGGGTGTCCACCGCCGTCTGCAGCTCGTCGACGGTCACCTGCTCGTCGCCGACGTAGGCGGCCACGCTCGGGTCGCTGCGGCAGCCGGCCACCCCGGCCAGCGCGACCAGGCCCACGGCCAGCGATGCGGTCAGGCGACGCATGTGCACGATCGGAGCGTGCCACAGCCCGTGTGACCGGGGACGCACCTCACACCACCGGGGGTGGCGCCGCGCCCACCCCCCACATGGGGGGGGTTCGCGCCGCAGGGGTTCCGCCGGGCGCGACCCGCTGACAGCATCGCCGGATGCCTCTGGCCGTTCCCGCAGCGAGCTGCGCGGATGCCACGGCGGCCGGCGTCCGCGTCGCCGTCCGGCTGGTCGACCTGGCCGCGGACGACCGGGTCACGGCCCGGGCGGCGAGCGTCCTGACGCCGGCCGAGCTGGCCCGCGCCCGGCGCGGCACACCCGCCGTCCAGCGCCGCCGCGTGCTGCTCCGGGCCGCCCTGCGGGCCGCCCTGGCCACCGAGCTCGGGGTGTCCCCCCGCGCGGTCCCCGTCCGCACGACCCCGTCCGGCCGTCCCGAGGCGGGTGTGCCCGGCCTGGACGTCAGCTGCTCGGCCGGCGGCGTCCTGGGCCTGGTCGCCGTGGGCCGCGACTGCCGTCTCGGGATCGACCTCGAGCAGGTGACACCCTGGACCCCGGACGTCCTCGACGAGGGCTGGCTCGACCCCGCCGAGCAGCGCGCGCTCACCCGGCTCCCGGCGACGGCCCGCGCGGTCGCCACCGCGCGGGCGTGGACGCAGAAGGAGGCGGTCCTCAAGGCCCGCGGCACCGGCCTGCTCGAGGACCCCCGCACCACGGTGACCCCGATCGGGCAGCCGGCCGGCACGGTGGCCGGCTGGTCGATGAGTGACGTGCCGGTTCCGGACGGATGGGTGGCCAGCCTGGCGGTCGCCCGCGACGAGGAGAGACCCCGATGACGCTCGCCCCCACGGTCCCGCAGCTCGCCGGGTTCCGCGCCCGCTGCGAGGAGGTGGCCGGCGCCGAGCTGCCCACCCCCGGCGCGCTGCACGCCTTCTCGATCGAGCAACCAGACCGGTTCTGGCGGACGCTGCTGGAGTGGTCGGAGCTGCCCTGGTCCGGCTCGGCCGACGTCGTCCTGACCGAGGGGGACGTCGAGACCGCCCGGTTCTTCCCCGACGTCCGGCTCAACTACGCCGAGGCCCTGCTGCGGCCGTTGCCCGGCGTGGACGACGACCGGCCCGCGGTCACTGCCGTGCACGCCGACCGCCCGGCCGAGCGGCTCAGCCGCGGGCAGCTGCGGGCCGAGGTCCAGCACACCGCCGCCGTCCTCGCCGGGCTCGGCCTGCGCGAGGGCGACCGCGTGGTGCTCGTCGCGCCCAACACCGCGCGGACCGTCGTCGTGGCGCTCGCTGCCGCGGCGCTCGGCGCAGCGGTGGCCACCGCCGTGCCCGACATGGGCGCCGCCGCGCTGCTGGGTCGCTTCGAGCAGGTGGAGCCGGCGCTGCTGGTCCTCGACCGCGCCGGGATGACCGACGACACCGTGACCGCGCTGGTGGCGGGGCTGCCCACCGTGCGCCGGCTGCTCGTCCTCGACGACCGGCCCCTGCCGACGGCCGCGGTCCCGGTCGACCGACTGGCCGACCTCGACGCGCCCCCTGGACCGGGCCCGGTCTGGGAGCACCGCTCGTTCGACGCCCCGTTGTTCGTGATGTTCTCCTCGGGCACCACGGGGCCGCCGAAGGCCATGGTTCACGGCGCCGGCGGCACGCTCCTGGAGCACGTCAAGGAGCACCGCCTGCACGGCGACCTCGGCCCCGCGGACACGCTCTACTTCCACACCACCACCGCCTGGATGATGTGGAACTGGCAGCTGTCGGCCCTCGCCGTCGGTGCGCACGTCGTCCTCTACGACGGGCCGGTCAGCGGGCCGGAGACGCTGTGGCGGCTCGTCGCCGAGCACGGGGTGACCGTCTTCGGCACCAGCCCCGCGTACCTGCAGCTGTGCCAGGACGGCGCCTACCGCCCCGCCGACGCCGTCGACCTGACCCGGCTGCGCGCCGTCCTCTCGACCGGGGCGGTGCTGCACGACTGGCAGTTCGACTGGGTGGCCGACGCGGTCGGCCCGCTGCCGCTGCAGTCGGTCTCCGGGGGCACGGACATCATCGGCTGCTTCGTCCTGGGCTCTCCCGAGCTGCCCGTCCGTCGCGGCCGGTGCCAGGTCCGCAGCCTGGGACTGGACGTCGCCGCGGTGGACGAGGACGGCCACGAGGTCGTCGGGGCGGTCGGTGAGCTGGTGTGCCGGCGACCGTTCCCGTCCCGCCCGGTCGGCTTCCTGCGCGACCCCGACGGCGCCCGCTTCCACGCCTCCTACTTCGCCGCCCACCCCGGCATGTGGACCCACGGGGACCTCGTCGACTTCGAGTCCGACGGATCGGCGCGGCTGCACGGCCGCTCGGACGGGGTCCTGAACGTCGACGGACTGCGGATCGGGCCCAGCGAGGTCTACACCGCGCTGCGCGGCGTCCCGGAGGTCGCCGACGCGATGGCGGTCGAGCAGCGCGACCCCGACCGCCCGGGCTCCACCCGCATGGTGCTGCTGGTCGTGCCGCGCCCCGGCGCCCGGTTCGACGACGACCTGGCCCGCAGGATCCGCCGGACGCTGCGGCAGGAGGCCTCCGCGGCGCACGTCCCCTCGGTGGTCGTCGCCGTCCCCGAGCTGCCCCTCACCCACAACGGGAAGCGCTCGGAGCGCGCGGCCCGGGACGCGGTCAACGGCGACCCGGTCGTCAACGCCGCGGCCCTGCGCAACCCGGAGTGCCTCGAGGCGATCGGGGCGGCCGTCCGCGCGCCGGACGCGGAGGTCGTGGCACCGGTCGGCACGGGCCCCGGCACACCGGACACGACCGTCCTGGGAGACCTCCGTCCCCTCTGGCGCGACGTCCTGGGCGGGACCGGGGCCGGGCCGGAGGACGACTTCTTCGACTCGGGCGGCACGTCCCGCCAGGTCATGAGCCTGCTGCGGAGGGTCCGGCTCGACCTCGGCGTCGACGTCCCCCTGCAGGAGTTCCTCGGTCAGCCGACCCTCGCCGGGCTGACCGACGCCGTGGGTCGGGCGCGCTCGGCCGCCGCTCCGGAGGTCCCGCTGCTGCGTGCCGGGCACGGCCGGCCGGTGTTCGTGCTCGGCGACGCGTGGGGGCAGTTGAACTCCTACGCCGCGCTGGTGCAGCAGCTGGACACCGAGCGCCCGGTCCACGGCATCCAGGTGCCCCTGACGTACGAGGGACGCCGGCGGACGGTCGTCGAGGTGGCCGAGGACGCCGTGGCGCGGATGCGGCTGGTGCAGCCCTCCGGCCCGTACAGCCTGCTGGGCTACTCCTTCGGCGGCCTCGTGGCCTACGAGATGGCGACCGCGCTGCAGGCAGCGGGCGAACCCGTCGGCTACCTGGGCCTGATCGACGTGCTGCCCCCGCTGGCCGCCCTCACCCCGGCGGAGGCGCGCGCCCGGCGGTGGGTCGGCCGCGTGGAGACCGTCCTGTCCGGCGAGGCGCGCGCCGCGCTGACCCGGCGTCTGCGGCTCCCGGCCCGCCACGCCTCCGCGGCGGCGGAGGATGCGTTCTTCCAGGGGTCCTACGAGGCGGCGAACTCCTGGCGGCCCTCGCCCTACGCCGGTGCGGTCACCTACTACCTCGCCGAGGGCCGCCCGCCGCTCGTCGGCAACTCGCTGGCCGCCTGGCGCCGGGTGGCCCCCCACCTGCTGGTGACCGAGGTGCCCGGGCACCACGGGGACCACGACGACGACCGCCCGAGCGTGCTGAGCGCGCGGTTCGTCGGGTTCCTGGCCGCACGTGTCTCCGCGACGCTGCGGTGACACCGTCGACCTACCGGTCGACACCGCGGCCACGTGCCGTCCCGCTCGGAGAGCCTCCGGCCCCCACTCGTCGCGACGAGTTCAGGCGGCGATGGGCTGCTCCAGCAGGGCGGACAGCAGCGAGTGCAGGTGGTCCAGCAGGGCGACGTCCCGCAGCGGCGTGCGCCGGTCCGGGCCGACCGGCACCTTGAGCGAGATGGTGTCGACGGCGGACTTGTAGGTGGCGCCGTCGGCCAGCCGCGCCAGGCGCATCTGCTTGGACTCCGGCAGCCGGACCGGTGAGATCCGGATCGCCCGGCCCTGCATCGACACCTCGGTGATGCCCCACTGCCGGACGGCGGCCCGGAAGCGCGCCACGGCCAGCAGGTTGTGCACCGGCGCCGGCGGGGCCCCGTAGCGGTCGGTGAGCTCGTCGAGCACGGCCTGCGCCTGCTCGTCGGACTGCACCGAGGCCACCTTGCGGTAGGCCTCCATCCGCAGGCGCTCGCCGGGCACGTAGTCGTGCGGCAGGTGCGCGTCGACCGGCAGGTCCACCCGGACGTCGGCCGGCTCGGCCGGCGGCTCCTCGCCGGCCAGCTGCGCCCGGTAGTCGGTGACCGCCTCACCGACCAGCCGCACGTACAGGTCGAACCCGACGCCGGCGATGTGCCCGGACTGCTCGCCGCCGAGCAGGTTGCCCGAACCGCGGATCTCCAGGTCCTTCATCGCCACCGCCATGCCGGCGCCGAGGTCGGTGTTGTGCGCGATGGTGGTCAGCCGGTCGACCGAGGTCTCGGTCAGCGGACGGGAGGGGTCGTAGGTGAAGTAGGCGTAGGCCCGCTCCCGGCCGCGGCCCACGCGACCGCGGATCTGGTGCAGCTGGGACAGGCCGAAGGTGTCGGCCCGGTCGACGATCAGCGTGTTGGCGTTCGGGATGTCCAGCCCCGACTCGACGATCGTCGTCGCGACCAGGACGTCGTACTCCTTCTCCCAGAAGCCGACCATGATCCGCTCGAGCTGGTGCTCCTTCATCTGCCCGTGGCCGACGGCGACGCGGGCCTCCGGCACCAGGGCGCGGATCTTCGCGGCGGCCTTGTCGATCGACTGCACCCGGTTGTGGATGACGAAGACCTGGCCGTCGCGCAGCAGCTCCCGGCGGATCGCGGCGGCCATCTGCTTGTCGTCCCACGCGCCGACGTAGGTCAGCACCGGGTGCCGCTCCTCGGGCGGGGTGAGGATCGTCGACATCTCGCGGATGCCGGTCAGCGACATCTCCAGGGTGCGCGGGATCGGGGTGGCCGACATCGACAGGACGTCGACCGCCGTCCGCATGGTCTTCAGGTACTCCTTGTGCTCGACGCCGAAGCGCTGCTCCTCGTCGACGATGACCAGGCCGAGGTCCTTGAACCGGGTGGTCGGCTGCAGCAGCCGGTGGGTGCCGACGAGGATGTCGACCTCGCCGTCGGCCAGCTCGCGCAGGATCTGCGTCGTCTCCGCGTCGGACTGGAACCGGGACAGCACCCGCACCTCCACCGGGAACTGGGCGACCCGCTCGGAGAAGGTCTTGTAGTGCTGGTTGGCCAGCAGCGTCGTCGGCACCAGGACGGCGACCTGCTTGCCGTCCTGCACCGCCTTGAAGGCCGCCCGCACGGCGATCTCGGTCTTCCCGTAGCCGACGTCGCCGCAGATGATCCGGTCCATCGGGACCGGGTGCTGCATGTCGGTCTTGACCTCGTCGATCGCGGCCAGCTGGTCAGGGGTCTCCTGGAACGGGAAGGCGTCCTCGAGCTCGCGCTGCCAGACGGTGTCCGGGCCGAACGCGTGGCCCTTGGTCGCCATGCGCGCCGAGTAGAGCCGGATGAGCTCGGCGGCGATCTGCTTGACCGCCTTGCGGGCCTGGCCCTTGGTCTTCTGCCAGTCCGCGCCGCCGAGCTTGGACAGCGCCGGGGCCTCGCCGCCGACGTAGCGGGTCAGCTGGTCGAGGGCGTCGGTGGGCACGAACAGCCGGTCCGGCGGCTGGTTCCGCTTGCTGGGGGCGTACTCGACGATGAGGTAGTCGCGCTGCCCGCCGTTGACGGTGCGGCTGACCATCTCGATGTAGCGGCCGATGCCGTGGTGCTCGTGGACGACGAGGTCGCCGGGCTGCAGCTGGACCAGGTCGACGGCGTTGCGCCGGCGCGCGGGCATCTTCACCGCGTCACGCATCGAGGTGCCGCGCTGCCCGGTGAGGTCGTGCTCGGTGAGCAGCGCCAGGCCGACACCCGGGAAGGCGAAGCCGGCCTCCAGGTTGCCCTGGGTGACGTGGGGGAGCCCGTGCTCGGGGGCCGTCGCGATGTCCGGCACGAGCCGCGCGCCGAGGTCGGCCTCGGTGAACTGGTCGGCGGCGCGCTGTGCGGGGCCGGGACCGGCGAAGGTGACCACCGTCCGCCAGCCGTCGCGGGACCAGGCGCGCAGCTGCTCGATCGCGCGCGGGACGTCGCCGGCGAAGCGCTCGACCGTCGTCGCGTTCAACGTGACGGAGGTGTCGTCGTCCTCCGTCTGCAGCGTGAAGGCGCCGGTGCTCCACCACGGCAGCCCGCGGCCGCGGGCGGCGGCCTCGACGTCGGCGAGGTCGCGGAAGGACGACGCACCGAGGTCCAGCGGCGCCTCGCCCGCCTCGGCGGCGGTCGCCCACGAGGCGGCGAGGAACTCCTCGGCGGTGCGGACCAGGTCCGCGGCGCGGCTGCGCACCCGCTCGGGGTCGCAGACCAGCACGTGGGTGCCGGCGGGGACCAGGTCGGTGAGGAGCTGGAGGTCCCCCTCGATGAGGGCGGGGGTCAGCGACTCCATGCCCTCGACGGCGATGCCCTCGGCCAGCTTGCCCAGGATCTCCACGAGACCGGGGTGCTCGGCCGCCAGCTCGGCGGCGCGGGCTCGCACCCCGTCGGTCAGCAGCAGCTCACGGCACGGCGGGGCCCACAGCCGCTCCGGGCGCTCGTCGAGCGAGCGCTGGTCGGCGGCGGAGAAGTAGCGGAGCTCGTCGACCTCGTCGCCCCAGAACTCCACTCGGATCGGGTGCGGCTCGGTCGGCGGGAAGACGTCGAGCAGGCCGCCGCGGACGGCGAACTCGCCGCGCTTCTCGACCAGCTCGACGCGGGTGTAGGCGGCGTCGGCCAGCGCGCGGGCGACGTCGTCCAGCTCGACGGTGTCCCCCGGCTCAAGCTCGACCGGCACCAGGTCGCCCAGCCCGGGTGCCAGGGGCTGCAGCACGCTGCGCACCGGCGCGACCAGGACGTCGACGGCGCCGTTGACGCCGGGGTGGGTGAGGTCGCGCAGCACGGCCAGCCGCCGGCCGACGGTGTCCGCGCGGGGGGACAGCCGCTCGTGCGGCAGCGTCTCCCAGGCCGGGAAGACCTCGGTGCGCCGGTCGGGCAGGAAGCAGCGCAGCTGGTCGGCGACGGCGTCGGCGTCCCGCTCCCCCGCCGTCACGACGAGGACGGGCACGCCGGCGCCGCGCTCTGCACCCGACCCGCCCCGCGCCGCCAGTGCGGCGGCGACCAGCGGCTGCACGGACGGCGGCGCGGTGACCGCCAGCTCCGCGTTCCCGGCGGCGGCCACGACGCGGGCCATCCCGGGGTCGGTGAGGACGACGTCGAGCACGCCGCGGAGGGTCACGAAGGAGTCTCCTGAGGTCGGGTGGCCACACACGGCGCGCCGGGTGCGCGGGGGGCCGTACACCCAGGTTAGTCCCGCTGCGACCGCCCCGCCGCCGCTCCGCGTGGCTCGGTCGCCGCCCCGGCCCCGGACGCACCGCGGGCCCCCGACACCGGTGTCGGGGGCCCGCGGTCCTGCGGTCGTCCTCAGCCGGCGGGGGCCAGCACGATGGTGAACACGGTCGCCCGGTTGCTGGGGGTCGGGACCGTCGCGGTGAGCCCGCCGACCGGCCCGGCCGCCACCGAGCCGCCGCTGTCGGCGACCAGGGTGGCGATGTCGCCTGCCCCCACGCCGGCAACGTTGCTGCGCTCGGACGCGCCCGCCGGCGGTGACCACTGCCGCGCCTCGGCCTGCTTGTCCGACCACACCGACAGCACCCAGCTGCCCTCGGCCGCCGTGGCCTGCGGCGTGGTGTGCGCCGTCCCGGCACCGTCCTCGGCGCCGGTCACCGAGGCGATCGGCCCGGCGGCCGCGGTGCCCGAGTAGGCCAGCAACTGGAGGGTCAGCTTGGCCGTCCCGCTCAGCGTCACCGTCACCGTCGAGCCGGCGTCGCCGGCTCCGGCCACCCGGGAGAACACCTGGGTGGTCGGGTTCAGCCCGGCCGCCGTCACGGACGCGGCCTGGGTGAACCCGGCCGGCACCGTCCCGGTGACCGTCGAGTTGGTCGACAGCACGAGCACCAGGCCGTCACCGGGCCGCACCGACTCCGGCACGGGGACCGTCGCCTGGGTCACCACCCGAGCGGCGGTGCCGGCGCTGCCGCGCAGGCCGATGCCCTCGGCTGCCGGCGGCGGGGCGGCCGCGACCGGCACCGTGGAGGTGACGCTCGCGGTCGCGCCGTCGTCGTCGGTGACGGTCAGGGTGACCACGAAGTCACCGGCTGCCGTGTACGAGTGCTCCGGCTTCGGGCCGGTGGCGGTCTGCCGGTCACCGAAGTCCCACGCGTACGACACGACCGTGCCGTCGGCGTCGGTGGAGGCGGTCCCGTCGAAGGAGCAGACCAGCTCGGCGCACGAGGAGGTGATCACCGCCTCGGGTGCCGCGTTGGCCGGCGGGGCCGTCCCGTCGCCGCCGGTCGTCCCGTCGCCGCCGGTCGTGCCGTCCCCGCCCGTCGTGCCGTCCCCGCCGGTCGGCTCGTCACCGCCGGTCGGCGCGTCGGCCGGGGCCAGGAGCAGGGTGGCCACCGTCGCCTGGGCGCTGCCCGCGGGCACCGTGGCGGTCAGCCCACCCACCGGCCCGGCCGGCATCGCCGCACCCGAGTCGGCCAGCAGCGTGGCGACGTCACCCCGGCCGGCGCCCGGACGGCTGTCCCGCACCGTCACCCCGGCCGGCGCGGTCCAGCTGCGCGCGGCTCCCTGCTTGTCCGACCAGACCGACACCACCCAGCTGCGGGCCGCGGCGTCGACCGACGGCGTGGTGTGCGCGGTGCCGCCCAGGTCGACCCGGCCGGTCACCGAGACCACCGGGTCGGTGGCGGACGTGCCCGAGTAGGCCGACAGCTGCAGCGTGGCCTTGGCGTAGGCGCTCAGCCGCACCGTCACCCGGCTGCTCGCGTCGGCGGCCGTGGCCACCTTGGAGTAGACGCGGGTGGTCAGCTGCCCGGCGGCCTGGGTGTCCTCGAGCGTCCAGCCCGCCGGGGTGGTGGCCGCCACGGCCGCGTTCTGCGACAGCACGAGCACCAGCGCGTCCCCGGCCTGCACCTCGCTCGGCACGGTGACCACCGGCAGGGTGGTCGCCGACGTGGTCGCCCGCGTGGCGCTGCCGCGGAAGGCGATCCCGGTGGCGTCGGCCGGCGGGGCGACGACCGTCACGTCGAGCGTGTACTGCGCCGTCGCGCCGTCGTCGTCGGTGACCGTCAGCCGCACCGTCCGGGCGCCGGCCGCCGCGTAGACCCGGCTCGCGATGGCGCCGGTGGCGACGGTGCCGTCCCCGAAGTCCCAGGAGTAGGAGGCCACGCGCCCGTCGGGGTCGGTGGAGCCCCGGCCGTCGAGGGTGCAGACGAGGTCCAGGCAGGACGCCGCGGCGGTGGCCACCGGCGCCTGGTTGGGCGGTGCACCGAGGAACACCGCCCGGGCCCGCCAGTCGCGGCCGTCCCGCGCCGGGCCGCTGACCAGGGTCGCGGTGCCGCTGGGCGCGCCGCCGACGAAGGCCGTGCGGCGCAGGTCACCGGTGCGGACGTTGGCGACGTAGAGCACGTCCCCGGAGAGGATCAGCCCGCCGGTGTCGGCGAACCCGGAGGCGGCCGCGACGTACTCGGCCTCGGACACCACGCCGCTGTCGACGGAGAAGTACCGGTAGAACAGCTGCGTCGACCCCGAGCGGGTGTAGTAGAGCCGCCCGTCGCGGTAGGCCATCGCCGTCACGGTGGACAGCTGGCTGTGGAAGGTCGGCACGACCCCGCGGTAGGAGACGTACGTGCCGTCGGGCCGGCGCGTGTTGATCGTGCTCCAGTAGGGGTCGTTGTACGGGTCGACCTGCGTGGCCGGGCCGAACGTCTTCCCGTCGGAGCTGCGCTTGAACAGGACGTACCTGCCGGCGCTGTCGGGGTAGCCGTAGTAGACCGTCGAGCCGACGCGGAAGGCCCCCCGCGCCCTGCTCCAGGCGGTGCCCGAGGTCAGGCTGACCGTGTCCGGCCCCGCCGTGGTGCCGTCGAAGGACCGGCTGCGGACGTCGTCGACGTTCACCCCGGGCGAGCTGCTGGTCCGACCCGCCAGGACGACCCCCGACGGGAGCTCCCCGGTCTCCTCGGCGGGCAGCACCGAGCCGCCGGCGAGGGGGAAGAAGCCCAGCCGTGGGCGCTTGTGGGTGTAGTTGCCGAAGTACTCGGTGTCCATGCCCACGTAGAGGCCGGACGGCGTCGCCAGCAGCGCCTCGACGCCGAAGCCCCGCGGGTTGCGGCCGGGGTTCCAGGCCAGCGGCAGGCCGGTCCGCGGGTCGAGGGCGGCGATGCCCGGCCGCGGCACCGCGCCGGGCCCGGCGGCGTCGACGCCTCGCGGGTTGTTCAGCCACCGCTGGTGGCCCCCGACGTAGACGGCCGCGTCCGTGACGGCGACCGAGAGCAGCGTGTCCCCGCCGGTGTAGGCCACCCAGGCCGGCCGCACGTCGTCCCCGCTGGCGGCCGTCTCCCACCGGGTGGCGGTGTCGCACAGGGTGTTGGGGGTGGACCCGCCGCCGGTGTTGACGACGGTGAAGAACGAGCCGTCGGGGGAGAACTGGACGTCCCGCACGTAGGAGTCGAACTTGTCCGGGACGCAGATCGGCTCGAAGACGCGGGTCCGCCAGGCGGGGTCGACCTCGGCGCCGCCCGGCTGGAGCAGGATCGACACCACCTGGTCGCGCAGGAGGCCGTCTGCGCGCTTGAAGTTGCCGAGGGCGACCAGCCGGGACCCGTCGGGCGAGATGTCGAGGGCCTTCACGCCGACCGAGCCGCGGGCCGTGCCCGTGGGCCACGAGTGGTTGATGGTGACGTCGACGCCCAGGTACTCGTCGAGGGCGCCGGTGGTGGCGTCCAGCGTCGCCAGCCCCCCGTGGGGGGTGGTGTCCATGGTGTTGAAGAAGCCGCCGACGAACAGCCGGCCCCCCGAGAGCGCGAGCGCGTTGACCGCGCCGTTGCCGGCGGGCGCACGGAACGCGGTCGGCTGCCCGGTGGCCAGGGAGACCTGCGCGACGTTGCGGGCCTTCTGCCCGTTGACGGTGCGGAACGAGCCACCCAGGTAGACCGTGCCGTCCGCCCCGGCGGCGAGGGCGCGGACCACGCCGTCCACCTGGGGGGCGAAGGACCGGTCGAGGACCCCGGTGGCCGCGTGGAAGGCGAACACGTACGGCTGCGCCCACTCCGCACCACCCACGGCGTCCCGCACCCGGGTGAACGACCCCGCGACCACGATGCGGTCGCCCACCTGCTCGAAGTCGAGCACGGTGTTGTCGAGCACCTGCGGTGTGGTGGTCGACGGCACCGCCGCCACCACGGCCCCCTGCGACTGCGCCGCCGATGCCGTGCCCGTGCCCTGCACGAGGGAGGCGAGCACGGCGCTGACCACGACCGCGCACGCCAGCCTCAAGAACCTGACCATGTCCCCCGTACGTCCCTCCGCGAGGAGGGGCTCCCCCGTGTCGTCGAGCCCCCAGTTCGACGCGAGAGTCACAGAGAGTGGTCGTCGCGGTCCATGCTCGCGTGTCGTAACCGCTCGATCGGGTGGGAGCCGACGCCGTGGCCGCCCGACCGTCACGGTGTGTCACCGCGGAGCCGCGGGGTCCTCCCGGCACGGGCGGGATCGCCGCCCCCGGAACCCCGGGCGTCAGGCCGGGCAGCCGCCGGCCGCCACCTCGCGCCAGGCCGCGAGGGAGGCCGCGTCCCGCATGCGCCAGTCACCGTTCGGGCCGCTGCCCTGCCAGTAGAGCCAGACGTCGATGCGGGGGTGGCGGGCGATCCAGGCGGCGTCCCGACGGATGGCCGCCGCCCTCGCCCGCTCCAGCTCCGGCCGTGTCGTCTCCCCCGGCCGGACGGCGTACTGCCCGTACTCGACGATCAGCAGGGGGAGGTCGGTCGGCGCCATCTGCTCGTACCAGTGCAGGAACGACGGGTCGGCGGTCATGGGTTCGGGCCGGATGCCGTACCAGTCCAGGCCGACGAAGTCCGCGGCGTCGGCCCCGGGCCACCAGGACGCCGGGTCCCCGACGTAGTGGTCGGGCTGCGCCGGGTCCCACCAGTACGCCATGTACACCGGTCCCCAGCGGATGGTGGGGTTGGCCGCCTTGACGACGGAGTACAGGTGGCGGTGCAGCGCCACGAAGTCGGCGGCCGCCATGTCGTTCTCGGGCTCGTGGACGGCGGTGGCGTGCACGCCGGTCCCGGGCACGCTGCGCGCCCAGGCGGCGACCCGGTCGTCGTAGCGACCCTCCGCCGCGCCGCGGACGTCACCCCCCGGTGGCTTCCAGGAGACGAAGGACCGCACGCCCGCCGCCCGGTCCCCGGCGGCGGCCGAGGTGGCGAAGGACGCGGGCAACTGCCCGTCGAAGCTGCGGCGCACGGTCAGCGGGCCCATCAGCCGACCGGCGTCCCGGAACGCGCGCTGCGGGTCGCCTCCCTCGGGCGGCGCGACGTAGGCGCCGACGGCCAGGCAGTCCTCGGCGGGGGCGGGCCGCTGGGCGCTCACTGCACTCCCACCCGGCAGGAGGGCGAGGAGGAGCGCCACCAGCAGCGACAGCCGACGGCGTCCCGCGCTGCCCAGAGCCGCCACCCCCTCCGTGCCCGCCCGGCTCGTCCGTCGTCCGGGCCGCAGCAGGCTAGCCGCCGCCGGGCCGGAGCCGGCCGGCCGCGACCGGTCCCGCCCCGTACGGGTGAGGGCGAGGCCAGGAGCAGGTGGGACCCGCGGCCGCCGTCCGTAGGGTCGGCCGGCACCCGACACCGTCGGGTGGAGATCCCGGGGGAACGCATGGACCTGCAGTTCACGCTCATCGTGGCCGGCTTGCTGATCGGCGTCGTCGTCGGCATGACGGGGATGGGGGGCGGCGCGCTGATGACGCCGGTGCTCGTCCTCTTCTTCAACGTGCCGCCCGTGGCGGCGGTGTCCAGCGACCTCGTCGTGTCCGCCGTCATGAAGCCGGTGGGGGCCGGCGTCCACCTGAGGCGGGGCACCGTGGACCTGCGGCTGGTGGGCCTGCTCTGCCTCGGCTCGGTGCCGGCGGCGTTCTGCGGGGTCCTGGTCATCCGGGCGCTCGGGTCGTCGGCGGCCGTCCAGGACGGGACGAAGACAGCGCTCGGGATCGCCCTCCTCCTGGCCGCGATCGGGCTCATCGTGCGCGCCTACCAGGCGCTGGTGGCGCGCGGCCGGCGCGCCGCCGAGCGGGCGACCCGGCGGGCCGGGGAGGTGGTCGCCCCGCCGACGGAACCGCTCGCGGGCCCGCTGCGGCTGCGCCCGGTCCCCACCGTGCTGGTGGGCGTGGTCGGTGGCCTGGTGGTGGGCATGACGTCGGTGGGGTCCGGCTCGCTGATCATCATCGCCCTGCTGGTGCTCTACCCCCGCCTGTCCGCGGCCGGCCTGGTCGGCACGGACCTGGTGCAGGCCGTGCCGCTGGTGGCGTCCGCGGCGCTGGGTCACCTCTTGTTCGGCGACTTCCGCCTGGACCTCACCGCCTCGCTCCTGGTGGGCTGCCTGCCGGGGGTGTACCTGGGCGCGCGGCTGTCCTCCCGGGCTCCGGGCGGCCTGGTCCGCCGGGCGCTGGCCCTGGTCCTGCTCGCCTCGGGGCTCAAGCTGCTCGAGCTCCCGGACCTGGCGATGGTGGGCACGCTCGGGACGGTGGTGGTGATCGGCCCGCTGCTGTGGATGCTCGCCCGGAACCGGCACGGCCTGCCCGCCCGCGCCCGCATCCTGGCCCAGGCCCGGGAGCGGCGGCGCGCGGACTCCTCGGGCGCGGTGGGTGTCCCCTCCCGGTCGACACCGGTGACGGCGGCACCCCGCGGCTGACCTGGGGCTTCCCGCCCCCGGCGACAGGGGCTACGGTTCCGGGCGGCCGGCGCGGACCGTCGCCCCGGACCCCCCGGGGCCCGCACGGCCACCGCTGCGTCCCGGTCGTGCCACCCGGCACGCCCGGGAGCCGGTGACCAGCACCGTCCGGTGGTGGCCGTCCGGCCGGGGTACCGCACCCTCGACGCGCTCTGGGCTCCTTCCCGGCCTCGGCCCGACCCGTACCCGGGCAGCGGTCCTGGATGAAGGAGTCCTCCTCGATGCCTCCGGCGCGTCCCCGCCCGCCCGCCGCCGTCCCCCGGCTCCTCCGGGCCCATCCCCGACGGCGGGTGCTGTCCGCGGGAACGGCGCTCGCCACGACCCTGGGCGTGCTGCTGTGCGGTGCCCCGTCCGCCTCCGCCGCGACCCCCATCCACCTCGGCGCGGTGGGCCAGGTGGCAGAACTGTCCCGCCAGATCGGCGCCCCGCTGGCCGTGCACTCCTACTCCTGGTTCCACAAGCCCGTGCCCGAGGGGCGGATGATCAGCGTCCGCGCCGAGGCTCCCTGGCGCGAGGTGGCCGCGGCCGGCCCCGGGTCGCCGCTGCACGCCGACATGGTCCGCTGGGCGCGGACGCTCCGGGACCGGCCGGGGCCGGTCCTGGTCGCCTACCACCACGAGCCCGAGGCCCGCGCCAGCAGCGGCTACGGAGACGCCGACCAGTTCGTCGCCGCGTTCCGCCGCGTCGTCGACGTCTTCCGGGCGGAGGGGGTCACCAACGTCCGGTTCACCTGGCAGATGACGGCCTCCGCGTTCACCGCCCCGCCGGGGGACCGGCGCTCCGCCGCGGCCTGGTACCCGGGCGACGCCTGGGTCGACGACGTGGGCGCCGACGCCTACAACTGGGCCGAGTGCGGCGAGGGCCGCGGGCGCTGGGTCGAGCTGAGCACGCTGATCGACCCGGTGCTGGCGTTCGCGCGGGCGCACGGCAAGCAGGCCTCGTTGCCCGAGTTCGGCGCCGACCCCGACCCCCGGCGCGGGCAGTGGCTGGCCAACGCGCACGCGTACCTGGTGGCCAACAGGGACGTGGTGTCGGCCGCCTTCTACTTCAACCGCGGTCCGACCAACCCCGCCAACCAGGACTGCTCCTGGACGCTGACCCAGCGCGCCGAGTTTGACGCCTACGGCGCCATGGCCCGCGACCTGACCCACTTCACCGCCTGACACCCCTCCCCCCGCGGGCCCCCGACCGGCCGGTCGGGGGCCCGCGCCGTCCCGCGCGCGGCCTCGCGTCGGGACGGCTCCGTCCTCCCCCGTCCGGGTGGCGCCACCTGCCCGCAGGGTGCCCCTGCCCGGTCCGTGGGTGCTGCACTCACCCCTGCCGGGCCCGCTCGAGCGCGGGCCTGCGCACGAGCCGCCGCGCCGCGAGATGACGGCGGCGGCCACGAGCGAGGGGGAACGGGACCTGATGCCGAGCGAGAACGCCGCCGGTGCGATGCACCTGAGCGACTACGCGGTGATGCTGCGCCGACAGTGGGCGGTCGTGGCGGCCCTCACCGTCCTCGGGGCCCTGCTCGCCGGTGGCTACCTCCTCGTCGCCCCGCGCTCGTACACGTCGCACACCAACGTCCTGGTCACCGCGACCACGCCCGGCGCCGACACGTCGAGCCGCCAGTCGGGGATCAACCTGGACACCGAGGCCCAGCTGGTGATCGCGACACAGACCGTCACCACCGCCGCCGACCTGCTCGACCTGCCGGCCGAGGAGGTGGCCGACCTCGCCGACCGGGTGACCGTCACCGTCCCGCCGAACACCGAGATCCTCACCATCTCGTTCGTGGCCCCCACCGCCCAGGGAGCCCAGGAGGGTGCCGAGGCCTTCGCCCGCGCCTACCTGGAGACCCGGCGGTCCGCCGCGGCGGAGGGCCAGGAGACGGACGTCCAGGCGCTGCAGGCGCGGATCGACGCCCTGACCGCCGAGCTGCAGGAGGTCGTGTCGGCCGGCGCGGCGCTGCCGGCCGACAGCCCGCAGCGGGCACGCACCGACGAGCGCGTCGCCGCCCTGAACACGCAGCTGGCCGACCTGGGCAGCCAGCAGCGCCAGGTGCGGGCCACCCCGATCACCCCCGGCCGGGTGATCACCCAGGCGGCGCTGCCGCTGTCGCCGAGCAGCCCCGACCTGCCGCTGACCGTCGTCGCCGGCACGCTCCTCGGCCTGCTGTCCGGCCTCGGCATCGGCGCGCTGCGCCACCGCGCCGACGACCGGATCCGCACGGCCGAGGACCTGCGGCGGCGCACCGGCGTCCCGACCGCCGCGGTGCTCCCCGGGGAGCTGCGCGAGGCCGAGGTGGTGCTGGCGCCCCCGGTGGGCGCCGACGGCCGGGCCTACGTCCGGCTGCGCAACCTGGTGACCGCCGGCCTGGAGCGCTCTGCCCGCCGGGTGGTCCTGGTCGCCGGCGTGCGCGGGGGCGGCGCCACCGTCGCGGCCAACCTCGCGGCCTCCCTCGCCCGGGGCGGCGAGGACGTCGTCCTGGTCTGCGCCGACGTCCACGGCACCACGGCCGGCGACCTGCTCGGCGACTCCCCGTCGACCGGCCTGGTCGACGTGCTGGCCGGGCGGCAGGAGCTCGACGCCGTGCTGCGGCCGCTGCCCGGGCTGCCCGCGGTGCGGGTGCTCGGCCCCGGCGGCGACCCCCACCGCGTGGAGCCCCTGCTGCAGGCCCGCCGACTGCGCGTCCTGGTCGACCGCCTCCTGGGGACGGCGTCGGTCGTCGTCATCGCGGCGCCGGCCACGACGCAGAGCCTCGAGGCCCAGACCCTGGCTCCGGTCGCCGAGGCCGCCCTCCTGGTCGTCGAGCCGGAGGTCACCGTCACGCGCGAGGTGACCGATGCGCTCGACTGTCTCGAGGCCGTGCACCGGCCGGTCCTGGGCGCCGTGCTCACCGGGCGCGCCGCCCGCGGCGGGGCTCGCCGGGCGCGGCAGGCCGCAGCTCCGGAGCGCGGCGCCCGGGCGGACGGGCGCGTGCCCGCCGGGGCCGGCCGGGCCGCGGCCCCCGCACGGCCGGGCCCGCGCGACTCCGCCCTGCGATGAGCCCCGCCGCACTGGCGGAGGCCGCGGCCGCGGGGGGGACCGCGGCCCTCGTCCCCGGGTCGGCACCGCGACGCCGCCGACCCGGCTGGCCGCTGTCCGCGCTGCTGCTGCTCTACCCGCTGTGGTGGGCCCTGGGGCTGGGCACGCTGATCGTCTTCGTGCTCGCCGTCCCGATGGCCGTGCACCTGTGGCGGCGGCGGCCGGTGCTCGTCCCCCCGGGCTTCGGCCTGTGGCTGCTGTTCCTGCTGTGGGTCGCCACGAGCACGGTGATGCTGGGCGTCAACCCGCCGGGGACCCTGCCCGGGGCGGCCTACGAGCGGGTCGTCTCGGTCGCGTTCAACCTCGCGGGCTACCTGGTGGTCGCCGTCGCGCTGCTGTACGCCGGCAACCTGACCGAGGAGGAGCACCCCCGCGCCCGGCTGGTCCGCGAGCTCGGGTTCCTCTTCGCGGTCGTGGTCGCCGGCGGCCTGCTCGGCACCTTCGCCCCGACCTTCGAGTTCACCTCGCCGGTGGAGTGGGTCCTGCCGCGGGCCGCGGCGGAGAACCCCTTCGTCCAGAACCTCGTGCACCCCACCGCCGCCCAGCTGCAGCAGGTGCTCGGCTACGTGTCCGGCCGCCCGGCCGCGCCCTTCGGCTACACCAACATCTGGGGCTACGTCTTCACCCTGCTGCTCGGCTTCTTCGCGGTCAGCTGGCTGGCCCGCCCCGGCGTCCGCCGGCTCGCCGGGCTGGCCGTCCTGGCCCTGGGGGTCGTGCCGGTCGTGTACTCCCTCAACCGGGGCGTGTGGATCGGGCTCGGCGTGACCGTGCTGGTCACCGTCGCCTGGCTAGCGCGCAACGGCCACCTGGCCGGTCTCGTCGCACTCCTCGTGGGGCTGGCGGTGGCGGCCGTCCTGGTGGTCGCCTCGCCACTGACCGGCGTGGTGGCCGGGCGGCTGGACAACCCGCACAGCGACGGGATCCGGGCGTTCACCATCGAGCGGACCCTCGAGGTGACCGAGCACTCCCCGGTGCTGGGGTTCGGCTCCACCCGGCGGGCGCTGGGGAGCAGCAACTCCATCGCCGTCGGCCGGAACGCGGAGTGCGGCAACTGCGGGAACGCCACGCTGGGCAGCACCGGCCAGCTGTGGCTGCTGCTCATCGCGCAGGGCGTCGTGGGGGCGGCGCTGTACGTCGGCTTCCACCTGCGGGTCCTGTGGGCGTTCCGCCGCGACCGCAGCGCCGTCGGGTGGGCCGCGACGCTGGCGGTCGTGCTGCCGCTGCTCTACATGTTCCTGTACAACGCGCTGGTCGTGCCGTTGCTGGTCACCTTCCTCGGCATCGCCCTGCTGTGGCGCAACGACCAGGTCCGCCGGGCCGCCGGCACACCTGCACCGCAGGCCGCGGGCGCCGCGCGGACGGAGGGCGGTCGGTGACCGACGACCGGGTCGCCCTGCTGGGCGACGTCGCCGCCACCCTGTGGCCGGCGCCGCACGAGGTCTCCGTGGAGCGGGCGGCCCGCGGTCGGCCGACCCTCGGCGAGGAGTTCCTGCTGCTGCCCAGTCGCAGCCGCCCGCGCCTGCTGGCCCCCGTCGGACGGCGGGCGGCGGCCGCGGCGGTCCGCCAGCACGGGCAGGGCGGACCCGCGCGGGTCCGGCTGGCCGCGTCCGCGCTGGCCCTCGGCCTCCGGGTCGGCCTGGCGCCGCTGGTGGCCCGCGACCGCCTGCTCGTCCGGACGCCCGCCTCCGCGTCCGCCGGGGAGTCGCTGCCGGCGTACCTGGGCGAGGTCCTGGGCTGCGACCTGACCGTCGGCATGGCGATCACCCCGCCGCGGGCCAACCGCAAGCCGGTGCTGCAGTTGCTCGACCCCGACGGGCGGACCCTGGCCTACGCCAAGCTGGCGGTCGACGACCTCACCGACGCGCTGGTGCGCACGGAGGCGGCCGCCCTCGACGAGCTGGCCGGCGCCGACACCCGGGTCGTCCACGTGCCCGGCGTACTCCACCTCGGCACCTGGCGGGGACGGTCCCTGCTGGTCCAGTCGGCCCTGCCGGTGGAGTCCGGCCGCCGCCCGCTCACCGCCGCACGGCTGGTCGAGGCCGTGGGCGAGGTCGCCGCGATCGGCCGTCGGGACGGCGTCCCGCTGGCCCGTTCGGCCTTCCGGCAGGAGCTCACCGCCCGGCTGCACCGGCTGCCGCCGGGCGGAGCGGCGGCGCGCCTGGCCGAGGTGGTGCGGCGGCTGGACGGCGGAACGGGTGACGTGCGGCTGTCGGTCGGCGCCGCGCACGGCGACTGGACGCCGTGGAACACCGCCGCCGTGGCGGACCGGCTGCTGGTGTGGGACTGGGAGCGGTTCCGGCACGGGATCCCGGTCGGCTTCGACCTGCTCCACCACGGCCTGCAGACCGACCTGGTCCCGCGCGGCGGCGACCCGGCGACCTCGGCCCGGCGGATGATCGCGGAGGCCGCCGGGCGGCTGCGACCGCTCGGGGTGCCGGCGCGTGCCGCGCTGGTCACCGCGCTGCTGTACGGCGTCGACCTCGCCGTGCGCTACCTGACCGACCGCCAGCAGGAGGCCGGTGCACGACTCGGGGACGTCGGCGCGTGGCTGGTGCCCGCGCTGAGCGACGGCGTCTCGCTTCTGGAGGGGGAATACGCATGACCAACCCGTTGCGACGCTCGGTCACCGCCCAGCGCACGGCTCGGGCGGTCGCCCGGACCGCCGGCCGGCTGACCAGCAGCGCCCGCATGACGCCGGGCTTCCTCATCATCGGGGGGCAGCGGTGCGGGACCACGTCGATGTACCGCACCCTGCGCCAGCACCCGGCCGTCCTGCCCCCGGTGCTGCACAAGGGCGTGCACTACTTCGACACCGCGTACTCCCGGGGCATGGGCTGGTACCGCGGCCACTTCCCGCTGGAGGCGACCGCCGCCCGGGTCGCGCGGCGGACGGGGATCCGGCCGGTCACCTTCGAGTCCAGCCCCTACTACATGTTCCACCCGCTGGCCGCTGAGCGGATCGCGCGCGACCTGCCGGGGGTGAAGGTCGTCGTGTTGCTGCGCGACCCGGTGGAGCGGGCCTACTCCGCCCATGCCCACGAGCTGGCGCGCGGCTTCGAGACCGAGGACTTCGCGACGGCGCTGGCGCTGGAGGAGTCGCGGCTGGCCGGCGAGGCGGAGCGGATCGCGGCCGACCCGGACTACACCAGCCACAGCCACCAGCACCACGGCTACCTGCAGCGCGGCCACTACGCCGAGCACCTGGAGCGGCTCGAGGCGGTCTTCGGCCGCGAGCGGATGCACGTGGTGGACAGCCACCGGTTCTTCACCGAGCCGGAGGGGGTCTACGACGGTGTGCTGCAGTTCCTGGGCCTGCCGCACGCCGGCTACCCCGTCTTCGAGCGGCACAACGCCCGGCCGCGCTCGCCCATGCCCGAGGACCTGCGGGCCCGGCTGGAGGAGCACTTCGCCGCGCACGACGAGCGGCTCGCGGCCTGGCTGGGCGGGCCGGTCAGCTGGGGTGGGCGTGACCTCTCCGCTCGCTGAGGCGCCGCCGGCGCAGGGGTCCCCGGCCTCCGGGGCGGTACCCGCCGAGCGCCACGGGCTGGCCGGCCTCGCCCGCCGGAGCCTGCTCAGCCTGGCCGGCTCCGCCGTGTCGGCGGTGGCCGGTGTGCTGCTGGTGGTGGCGGTCACCCGTGTCCTCCCGAAGGACGTCGCGGGGACGTTCTTCACGCTGACGTCGCTGTTCCTCCTCGCCGAGGTCGTCGCCCGCCTCGGCACCGGTACCGGCCTCGTGTGGGCGGTGTCCCGGGCCCGGGCGCTCGGGGCACCGGAGCGGGTCCCGGACCTGCTGCGGGTGGCCCTGACCCCGGTCGTGGCGCTCAGCGTGGTCCTGGCCCTCGGGTTGTCCCTGGCCGCGGAGCCGCTGGCCCGCCTGCTCGGCACGGGGTCCCCCGGCTCGGCCGTCGACGCGGTCCGCGTGCTGGCCCTGCTGCTGCCGCTGACGACGGTCTCGGACACCCTGGTCGCCGGCACCCGCGGCTACGGCACGATCCTGCCCACCGTGGCCCTCGACCGGGTGGGCCGGCCGACGCTGCAGCTGGCCGCCGTCACGGTCGCGGCGGCGGCCGGCGGCTCGGTGGCGGCCCTGACGACCGCCTGGGCGGCCCCCTGGGTGGTGTCGGCCGTGTTCGCCGGCTGGTGGTTGGCGCGGCTGCACCGGCGCACCGCTCCGGCCGCGCTCCCGGCCGGGGCCCGGCCGTGGCGGGAGTTCTGGTCCTTCACCGCGCCCCGGGCCCTCACCAGCGTGGTCCAGCTCGCCCTGCAGCGGCTGGACATCGTGCTGCTGAGCGTGCTGGCGGGGCCCGCGGAGGCGGCCGTCTACACGGCCGCCACGCGGTTCCTGGTGGCCGGCCAGTTCGCCAACCAGGCGATCGCCGGCGTCGTGGAGCCCCGCCTGGGCCGGCTGCTCACCCTCGGCGACCGGGCGTCGGCCGCCGCCGTGTACCGGACGGCGACGGGCTGGCTGGTGCTGCTGTGCTGGCCGCTCTACCTGCTGGTCGCCGCCCACGCCGACGGTTTCCTCGACCTGTTCGGCAGCGGCTACGACGCCGGGGTGTCCGTGATCGTGGTGCTCGCCGGCACGATGCTGGTGGCCTCGGCCGTCGGCACCGTCGACGTGGTGCTGCTCATGGCCGGCCGCACCCGCTGGAACCTGGGCAACTCGCTGACCGCGCTGGTCGTCAACGTCGTGGTCGACGTGCTGCTCATCCCGCCCCTGGGGCTACTCGGGGCCGCCATCGGCTGGGCGGCGGCCATCCTGGTCAACAACCTGCTCCCGCTGGCGCAGGTGTGGCACGGCCTGCGGCTGCACCCGTTCGGCGCCGGCACCGGAGTCGCGGTGGCCCTGTCCACCGCCTGCTTCGGGCTGCTCCCGCTGCTCGCCCGCGCGGCCCCCGGCGGCGGAGCGACCACGGCCGCGGCCACGGCCCTGGGCGTCGTGCTCTTCGCCGCCGGCTGCTGGCGGTGGCGCGCCGTGCTCGCCCTCGACGCCCTGCGCGGGCAGCGGCCCGCCCGCCGCGGCCTGCCCACCCCGACCCCGTGCGACCCAGGAAGGTGACTCCCGTGGACCACCCGTCCCCCGCTCCCCGTCCCGCCTCCGGCGGCCTGCTGGTGACCGGTCTGCCGCGCAGCGGCACGAGCTGGGTCGGCAAGATGCTCGAGGCCTCCGGCGAGGTGGTGTACGTCAACGAGCCGCTGAACCCGCGCCACCCGCCCGGGCACTCCCCGGGCGTCCTCGACGCCCCGGTGACCCACCGCTTCGAGTACATCAGCGCCGAGGACGACGACCCGTGGCGCCGGGCGTTCACCGACACGCTCGCGCTGCGCTACCGGCTGGGAGCCGAGCTGCGCCGCAACCGGTCGGCCTACGACCTGGCGCGGGCGGCCAAGTACGGCACCTCCTTCACGCTCGGGCGGCTGCGCGGCCGGCGGGCGATGCTCGACGATCCGTTCGCCGTCTTCTCCACCGGCTGGCTGGTCGAGGAGATGGGGTGCCAGGCCGTCGTGCTGGTGCGCGACCCGGTGGCCTTCGTCGGCAGCTGGCGGGCCCTGGGCTGGCGGATCCACTTCCACGAGCTGCTCGAGCAGCCCCGGCTGGTGCGCGACCACCTGGCTCCCTACGTCGACCGGATGCGGGCGCTGGTCGGCTCACCGGACTGGCTGGCCCGCAGCGCGCTGCTGTGGGAGGCCACCTACGACGTCGTCGACCGGGCCTTCGCCGACCTGCCGGGTGTGCGGTTGGTCAGCTACGAGTCCCTGGTGGCGGACCCGGCAGCGGGGTTCGCCGACCTGTACGGGTCGCTCGGCCTGACCTGGTCCGACCGGGCCGCCGGCCGGGTGCGGGCGGCCACCACGGAGAAGGCCGGTGCGGCCGACGGGGCGATGCGCTGGTCGCTGCGCGGGGGGCTGTCCCGCACCGCCTACCGGCCGATGGGCGCGACGACGGCGCTGTCGACCTACCGGCAGCGGCTGTCGGAGGCCGAGGTGGCCCGGGTGCGGGAGCTCACCGCCCCCGTGGCGGCCCGGATTGCGGCGCGGGTCGAGCCGGCCTCGACGCGCGCGGCCGGGTGAGCGTCGTGCACCCTCACCCGTTGGGGGTGACGCAGGGTCACCGAGCGGCTCCGAGCTGGGATCCTCGGGAGGTGACCGTCGCTCCTGCGCACGACTCCGCCCGACCTCCCGGGCGGGCCGTCGCGGCGCCGTCCGTGGCACCCGCCGCCGACGGCCGGCCGCGCGTGCTGTTCCTCGGCGGCCTGGGCCGCAGCGGCACCACCGTCCTGGAGCGCGCCCTGGGCGAGCTCCCCGGTACCTGCGCGGTCGGGGAGCTGGTGCACCTCTGGCAGCGCGGGGTCCTCGAGGACGAGACGTGCGGCTGCGGGGAGCCGTTCGGTCACTGTCCCTTCTGGACCGAGGTCGGGGCCCGCGCGTTCGGCGGCTGGACCCCCGAGCTGGCCGAGCGGATGCTGCACCTGCGGACCCGGGTCGACCGGATCCGCTTCGTGCCGCAGCTGGTCGCCCCCTGGTCGCTGGGCCGCCGCCGCGCCGAGCTCGACGAGTACGTGACCGCCTTCGTCCGGCTGTACCGGGCGATCGCCGCGACGACCGGCGGCGCCGTCGTCATCGACTCCAGCAAGCACTCCTCCCTGGCCCTCTGCCTGCGCACGTCGCCGGACGTCGACCTGCGCGTCCTGCACGTCGTCCGCGACAGCCGGGGGGTGGCCTACTCCTGGACCAAGGACGTGCGCCGCCCCGAGGCGACGACCGGCGAGGACCGGATGACCCGCTACTCCCCCGCCCGGTCGGCGGTGCTCTGGGCCGGCCACAACCTCTGCCTGGCACTGCTGGGCTGGCTCGGCACCGCCCGTCGCCTGTTGCGCTACGAGGACTTCGTGGCCGAGCCCCGCACGGTGCTCGGCCGGATCGCCGGCTTCGCCGGGCTCGACCTGGCCGACGGCGGCCTGGACTTCGTGACCGACGGCGGAGTGCAGCTCGGGTCCTCGCACACCGTCTCGGGCAACCCGGTCCGGTTCTCCACCGGCCCGCTGCGGCTGCGCCGGGACGACGTGTGGCGCGAGCGGCTGCCCCGGCGCCGCCGCCTGCTGGTGTCGCTGCTGACGCTGCCGCTGCTCGCCCGCTACGGATACCTCCGCCGCCCGAAGGAGCAGGCCCGGTCATGACCCCGCCCGTCCCCCTCCCCCGGCCCACCGTCGGTGTGGTGGTGCCGACCCACGACCGCCCCGAGTTGCTGCGGCAGACCCTGCGGGCCGTGCTCGCGCAGGACGTCGAGGCCGGCCTCGACGTGGTCGTCGTCCACGACCGCGCGACCCCCGACCGGTCGCTGGAGGAGCTGGGCAGCGGGGACCGCCGGGTGCGGGTGGTGGCCAACGACCGCACGCCGGGGCTGGCCGGCGCGCGCAACACCGGCGTCCTCGCGCTGGACACCGAGTGGGTGGCCTTCTGCGACGACGACGACGTCTGGACCCCCGGCAAGCTGCGGGCCCAGCTCGACCGGGCCGCTCGGCACCCCGAGGCCGACGTCGTCACCACGGCGATCTGCGTCGTCTACGACGACACCGTCGAGGTCCCCCGCCTGGCCGGCACGGACCGGGTGCGGCACGCGGACCTGCTCCGCAGCCGCATGGCGATGCTGCACAGCTCGACCCTCCTGCTGCGCCGGTCGGCGCTGCTGGGCCGTCTCGGACTGGTCGACGAGGGGATCCCCGGCAGCCAGAACGAGGACTGGGACCTGTTGCTGCGCGCCGCGGAGCTGGCCCCCATCGAGCACGTCGACGAGCCCCTGGTGCGGGTGCGGTGGGGCCGGACGTCGTTCTTCTCCCGCCGGTGGGAGACCCTGGTGGCGTCCCTGGAGTACATGCTCCAGCGCCACCCCGGCATCGCCGGCGACGACCGCGGCGCCGCCCGGGTGTTCGGCCAGCTGGCGTTCGGTAGCGCCGCCCTCGGCCGGCGCGGCGCGGCGAGCCGCTGGGCCGGCCGGGCGGTGCGCCGCCGCTGGTGCGAGCCGCGCGCCTTCATCGCGCTGGCCGTCGCCGCCCACCTCGTCGGACCCGAGCGGGTCCTGTCCACGCTCAACCGGCGCGGCCGGGGCATCTGACCCTCGGGTGCCCGTGGGTGCCCGCTGCGTCCCGGTGCCGGTTCCTCGGCGGAGCCCGGCCCGCGGTGGGACGCGCGCCGCTCGGCGTCAGGCGGCCAGGCGGTAGTCCGCCGGCGTCACGAGCCGGCGGGTGCGCGCCGCGGCCGCGCTGACCAGCGCCGCTGCGTCCAGGTCCGCGACCTCGCGGTGCACGGCCAGTCCTCGGGCGGCCAGCTCGCGGGCGATCTCCACCTGGTGGTCGTCGGTGTGCTCGCCGAACGACCGACGGCGGGGCAGCAGCAGCGGGCAGCGCCCGGTCTCCAGCGCGGTGAGCGCCGAGCCGACGCCGGCGTGGGTGACCACGAGGTCCGCCTCCCGCTGCGCCGCCCGCAGCTCGCTGGGCGGCAGGAGCGCCCGGCCGGGGACACCGGCGACGGCCAGGTCCTCCGCCGAGGCCTGCCAGAGGACCTCGGCGTCCGGGGCGCACACGTCCGCCAGCCGTGCCTTCACCGCGCGCAGGGCCCGCGCGAAGCTGTAGCCGGCCTGGGTGCCGAGGGTGACGACGACGCGGCGCAACCCGCCGGCGGGGACGCCGACGGGGTCGGCCGGCTCGAAGCCGTCGAACACCGAGCCGTGGAAGGCCCAGGCGCCGTCGGCCCAGCTGCGGTGCGAGGCGTACACGCGCGTGCCCGGGACCAGCGCGCACAGGCGCCCGCTCAGGCTGGGGCCGGAGATCCGCGCCGCGCTCTCGACGTAGTGCATCGGCACCCGGGCGTGGTGGGCGGCCAGCGCGAAGGGGACGGCGATCGCCGCGCCGGTCGAGACCACCATGTCCACCGACTGCTCGCGCAGGAGCCGGGCCGCGGCCGGCAGGAGGCGGACGGCGGACCGCCAGTCCTTGGGTGCCACGGGGGGCAGCCAGGTGACGTGCTCGTCGGCCAGCAGGTCGCGGGACTGGGCGGACTCGGCCGTCACCCAGAGTCCGTCGCCGACCCGCGGTACGAGCCGGTCACGCAGGCGGATCAGTTCCTCCAGGTGCCCTCCCGTGGAGGCGACGAACAGCACCGTCCCGGCGGCGTCCCCACCCTGTGCCATGACTCCTCCGTCACCACGCTCCGTGTCCGGCGGTCGCCAGGTGCGGCGCACGTGCCGGCGAGGATCTCTTCGTTCACCTGGACTGTCGCGGACCGTGGTGCTCGCGCGACATCGCTGAGCGTCATCACTCACCCCATCGAGGGGGAGCTCGTCACCCGTCCCGGCCCGTGCGTCGCGCGCGGGGTCGGCCGGGGGACGGTCAGTAGGCCCCGGACTTGCTGAGGACGGCGCGCGCGGTCTTGGCGAGGATCAGCAGGTCCATCGCCAGCGACCAGTTCTCGACGTAGCGCAGGTCCAGGCGCACCGACTCCTCCCAGGACAGGTCGGAACGGCCGGAGATCTGCCACAGACCGGTGAGACCGGGCTTGACCAGCAGCCGGCGGCTCACCGAGGTGTCGTACCGGGCGACCTCGCCGGGCAGCGGCGGCCGCGGGCCCACCAGCGACATCGAGCCGCCGAGGACGTTGAACAGCTGCGGCAGCTCGTCCAGCGACAGCCGGCGCAGCACCCGGCCGACCGGGGTGACCCGCGGGTCCACGCGCATCTTGAACAGCAGGCCGTCGGAGATGTTGTGCGCCAGCAGGGCACCGACCTGGCGGTCGGCGTCGACGACCATGCTGCGGAACTTCAGCATCGTGAAGGCCCGCCCGTTCACGCCCACCCGCTCCTGGCGGTAGAGCACCGGGCCGGGGCTGGTGAGCTTGACGGCGGCGGCGATGCCCAGCAGGACAGGGGCGATCAGCAGCACCATCAGCGCGGCCACCACCTTGTCCATGCCGCCCTTGACGACGCGCTGCCAGCCCTGGAAGCGCGGCTGCTCCACCGACAGCAGCGGCAGCCCCTCGAACGGGCGGATGTGCAGCCGCGGGCCGGCGACCTCGACGAGGCCGGGCGCCACGAGCAGCTCGATGCCGGTGCCCTCCAGCTGCCAGGACAGCGAGCGCAGGTACTGCGCGGCGGTCTCGCTGGCCGAGGTGACCGCGATCGTGTCGGCGCCGAGGCGGCCGGCCAGGGTCAGGACGTCGTCCAGCCCACCGACGGGGACGCCGGCGGCGCCGGCCACCCGGTCGCGGTCGTCGGGGGTGACACAGGCGGCGACGACCTCGAGGCCGGCGAACGGCTCGCGCCGCAGCCGGTCGACCAGCTCGAGCGCGGCGGTACCGCGGCCCACGACGACGACCCGCTTGGTGCAGCGGCCCTGGACGCGTAGGCCGCGCAGCGCGCGGCGGGCGGCGAACCGGCCCAGCAGCGTGCCCAGGGTCAGCGCGGGGACGGCCCCGACGACCAGGGCCCGGCTGAGGTCCAGCTCGGCGGCGTAGGAGGCGAAGCCGGCGACGGCGAGCAGCAGGAAGCCGGCCCTGCCGACGGCGCGGTACTCGTCGCTGCCGGTGCCGAAGACCCGCTCGGCGTGCGCGCCGGTGGCGTGCAGCAGGACCGGCCAGACGACGACCAGGCCGACGCTCGCCCAGAACAGCGAGGTGGTCGGCGAGGCACCCGGGTGGGTGCCGAGCACGCACACCCCGGCCACCGCGGCGGCCACGGCCTCGAAGGCGGTGAGGGCTCGCGAGTACCGGCCGGCCCAGGGCGTCCGGCCGGCCTGAAGCCGGGGCCGGCGCGCGGTGGACGGCGGTGCGGCGACAGCGCGGGACGCCGTCCCGAGACGGACGGCAGAGTGGTCGAGCAGCACGGTTCCCCCCGGACACGCGTGACAACGTGTAGTCGGTGTCACTCGTGCTGGGGCGATGACCCGCCTGTCACCAGGCAGTTCGCCCAGGCGGAGCGCCCGACGTCGAAACGACGATCACGGCGGGTCACGAGCGGGGTCAATGCGCGGGGGACGCGTTCACCCGTTGGGGACGGCGGCTCACCCGGCCGGGGCCGCGGTCAGGTGCGGGGGTGGACCACGTTCTGCGCCGCCTCGAGGCCCCGCGTGAGGAGCTCCTCGGTCGCGTCGGCGGCCTCGGCGAGCAGGAGGTCGAGCTCCTTGCGCTCGGTGGCGGAGAAGTCCTTAAGCACGAAGTCGGCCGCGTCCTGGCGGCCGGGCGGGCGGCCGATGCCGACGCGCACCCGCAGGTAGTCCGTGGTGCCGGTGGCCCGGGAGATCGACCGCAGGCCGTTGTGGCCGCCCTCGCCACCGCCGCGCTTGAGCCGCACGCTCGCGAAGGGGATGTCGAGCTCGTCGTGCAGCACCACGAGGTCGGTGGGCGCGATCGAGTGGTAGTCCAGCAGGCCGCGGACCGGGCCGCCGGACTCGTTCATGTAGGACGTCGGCCGGGCCAGCACGACTCGGCGGCCGGCCAGGCGTCCCTCGCCGATGAGCGTCCGCGCCCGCTTCCCCTTGCCGGGGGACAGCTTCACCCCGGCGCGGGCGGCCAGCTCGTCGAGCACCATCGCGCCGACGTTGTGCCGGTTGCCGGCGTAGGACGGACCGGGGTTGCCCAGCCCGACGATGAGGAAGGGCCCCTCGGACGGAGACGCGCCGGGGGCGCCGGCGGTGCCGGCGCCCCCGGAGGTCACGGAACCGGTGCTCAGGGCTGGACGCCGGTGTTCTCGCCGGCGTCGGCCGGGACGGCGCCCTCGATCTCGGAGGTGGCCTCCTCGACGGGCGCCGCAGACTCCTCGCGCTCGATGCCGGCCTCGGCCTCGGCCTCGGCGAGCTCGGCCTCGAGGGCCTCGGCCGTGGGCGCGGCCATGACGTGGACGACCAGCGCCTCGGGGTCGGTGAGCAGGGTCGCGCCACGCGGGAGGGAGAGCTGGGCGGCGGTCACGCCGTGGCCGGCCTCGCGGCCGGTGATGTCGACCTCGATCGTCTCGGGGAGGTGCGTGGCCTCGGCCTGGATCGAGACGGTGTTCAGCTCGATGCTGACCAGGGTCTCGGCGGCGGCGTCGCCGACCACGTGCACCGGCACGTCGACGTGGACCTGCTCGCCACGGCGCACGATCAGCAGGTCGACGTGCTCGTGGACGCGGGTCAGCGGGTCGCGCTGCACGGACTTGGTGAGCGCCAGCTGCTCCTTGCCGTCGAGGACGACGGTGAGCAGGACGTTGCTGCCGCCGTTGCGCAGCGCCGCAGCGAACTCGCGCGCCGGCAGGGACAGGTGCACGACGTCCTGGCCGTGCCCGTAGAGGACGGCGGGGACGCGGCCGGCCCGGCGGGTGCGGCGGGCGCTGCCCTTGCCGAACTCGGTACGGGCCTCGGCGACGAGGCGGAAGTCAGCCACGGTGGTGTGCTCCTCAGGGGGTGGATCCGGATCGGGTGGCCGGCACACGGCGCGGCACGCCCGCGGAGGGGCTCTACCCCTGTCAGGAGCGTGGCACGTCGATCACGGAGCACGGACGGACCGTCTCCCTCGCCGGGCAACCAGCCCAGGGTACCGCAGTCCCGACGACTGCCCCCAAGGGATGAGGACGGGTGATGCTGCGGCGGGCGGTCGCCCAGGATCGGGACACCGCTCCCGAACGGAAGACACATGAACCCAGCCAGCGACCACGACACCGCCCGCGCCTTGGCCACCTCGGCCGGCGACGTGCTGCTCGGCGTCCGAGCCGGCCACTTCCCCGACCCGACCGCGCTCAAGGACGCCGGGGACGCCGGATCCCACCAGTTCCTGCTCGACCGGCTGGCCGAGCTGCGGCCGGGCGACGCAGTGCTGTCGGAGGAGGGCACCGACGACACCGCGCGGCTGTCCGCCGACCGGGTGTGGATCGTCGACCCGTTGGACGGCACCCGGGAGTTCTCCGAGCCCGGCCGCGTCGACTGGGCCGTGCACGTGGCGCTGTGGGAGCGGGGTGAGCTGACGGCCGGAGCCGTCGCACTGCCCGCCGAGGGGCTCACGCTGGGCACCGTCGCGCCGCCGCCGGTGCCCGGGCGCGTCGAGGGCCCGCTGCGACTGGCGGTCAGCCGCAGCCGCCCCCCGGCGCTGGTGCAGGACCTCGCTGCGGCGTCCGGGGCCGAGCTGGTGCCCATGGGCTCGGCGGGCGTCAAGGCGATGGCCGTGCTGCGCGGCCTGGCGGACGCCTACGTGCACGGCGGCGGCCAGTACGAGTGGGACTCCGCGGCACCGGTCGCCGTCGCCCGCGCCGCCGGGCTGCACACGAGCCGGCTGGACGGCTCGCCGCTGACCTACAACCAGGCCGACCCCTACCTGCCCGACCTGCTGATCTGCCGGCCCGAGCTGGCCGAGCGGCTGCTCGACGCCCTCGCGGGGCTGGTGCCGGCGCGGACCGACGGGAGGACCCACGCATGACGACGTCGCTCTACGAGCTCAGCCACCTCGACGCGCTCGAGGCCGAGGCCGTGCACGTGTTCCGGGAGGTCGCCGCGGAGTTCGAGCGCCCGGTGCTGCTCTTCTCCGGCGGCAAGGACTCGATCGTGATGCTGCACCTCGCCGAGAAGGCGTTCTGGCCGGGCCGCATCCCGTTCCCGGTCATGCACGTCGACACCGGGCACAACTTCCCCGAGGTCATCGAGTACCGCGACCGGCGGGTCACCGAGACGGGCGTGCAGCTGCTCGTGGCCTCGGTGCAGGAGTCGATCGACCAGGGACGGGTGCGTGAGCAGAAGGGCCCCCGGGCCAGCCGCAACCCGCTGCAGACGGTGACCCTGCTCGACGCCATCGAGCAGCACGGCTTCGACGCCGCCTTCGGCGGGGCCCGCCGCGACGAGGAGAAGGCCCGCGCCAAGGAGCGGGTGTTCTCCTTCCGCGACGAGTTCGGCCAGTGGGACCCGAAGAACCAGCGCCCCGAGCTGTGGGCGCTGTACAACGGCCGGCACCACCGCGGCGAGCACATCCGGGTCTTCCCGCTGTCCAACTGGACCGAGCTCGACATCTGGCAGTACATCGGCCGCGAGGGCATCGAGCTGCCGTCGATCTACTTCGTCCACCGCCGACGTCTCGTGCTGCGCGACGGCATGCTGCTGTGGCCGAACGAGCACGTGCCGCTGCTCGAGGGCGAGGAGACGTTCGAGGCCACGGTGCGCTACCGCACCGTCGGCGACGTCACCTGCACCGGCGCGGTGGAGTCCGCCGCACGCACGGTCGACGACATCGTCGAGGAGGTCGCCGCCACCCGGATCACCGAGCGCGGTGCCACCCGCGCCGACGACCGGGCCAGTGAGGCCGCGATGGAGGACCGGAAGCGGGAGGGGTACTTCTGATGGAGATGCTGCGGTTCGCCACCGCCGGTTCGGTGGACGACGGCAAGAGCACGCTGATCGGCCGGCTGCTGCACGACACCAAGTCGATCTTCAGCGACCAGCTGGAGGCAGTGGAGCGCACCAGCGCCCAGCGCGGCAACGAGTACCTCGACCTGGCGCTGCTCACCGACGGCCTGCGCGCCGAGCGGGAGCAGGGCATCACCATCGACGTCGCCTACCGCTACTTCGCGACGCCCAAGCGGAAGTTCATCGTCGCCGACACCCCGGGACACATCCAGTACACCCGGAACATGGTCACCGGCGCCTCGACCGCGAACGCCGCGCTGATCCTCGTCGACGCGCGCAAGGGTCTGGTCGAGCAGAGTCGCCGGCACGCCTTCCTCGCGTCGCTGCTGCGGGTCCCGCACCTGGTCCTGTGCGTCAACAAGATGGACCTCGTCGACTACGACGAGGGAGTGTTCGAGGCGATCGCCACCGAGTTCCGGCACTTCGCGGCCAAGCTCGACGTCGGCGACCTCACCGCCATCCCGGTGTCGGCGCTGGCCGGCGACAACGTCGTGACCCGCTCGGCCAACACGCCCTGGTACGAGGGGGGCTCGCTGCTGCACCACCTCGAGGAGCTGCACATCGCCTCCGACCGGAACCTCATCGACGCGCGGTTCCCGGTGCAGTACGTCATCCGGCCGAACACCTCGGCGCACCACGACTACCGCGGCTACGCTGGGCAGGTCGCCGGCGGCGTGCTCAAGCCGGGGGACGACGTCGTCGTCCTGCCGTCGGGGCTGCCGTCCCGGATCGCCGCCATCGAGACCAGGGACGGCGAGGTCGCCGAGGCGTTCCCGCCCATGTCGGTCACCGTCCGGCTCGAGGACGACATCGACGTCTCTCGCGGCGACATGATCTGCCGGCCCCACAACCAGCCCGCCGTCTCCCAGGACGTCGAGGCGATGGTCGCCTGGCTGCACGAGGACGCCATGCGACCGGGCGGCAAGTACGCGATCAAGCACACCACGCGCACGGCGCGGGCCATGGTCAAGGACCTGCGCTACCGGCTGGACGTGAACACCCTGCACCGCGACGAGGACGCCAGGACCCTGGCGCTCAACGAGATCGGCCGGCTGCGGCTGCGGGTCACCGCACCGCTGTTCACCGACCCCTACCGGGTCAACCGGACCACGGGCAGCTTCATCCTCGTCGACGAGTCCACGAACGCCACCGTCGGCGCCGGGATGGTCCTCTAGCAGCCTCCTGCTGCCACGGCCCCGTCCCGGGGCCGCCCCGAGCCCTGACGGCCCCTTGCAGGGTCCCGCCGCGAGCCTGCGAGTGGCGGGGGGCAAGGGGGTCCTCAGAGGGGAGGACGGGTCCTCCGACCTGCAGAGGGCCGCCCTGGCCCCACTGCTCAGGGACTCGGGGCGGGAGCCTGGAGGGGGCCGGCGAGCACCGCGTCGAGCACCAGGCGGGCGCAGGCGTCGACGTCCTTGCCCGTGGTGTCGATGGTGACCTCGGCGTCGGTGGGCGCCTCGTACGGATCGCTGATCCCGGTGAACGCCGGGATCTCGCCGGCGCGCGCCTTGGCGTAGAGGCCCTTGCGGTCGCGTGCCTCGCACTCGGCCAGGGGGGTGGCCACGTGCACCAGCACGAAGCCGCCCCGGCCCGCCTGGGCCTCGACCTCGTGCCGTACGTCGGCGCGGACGGCGGCGTACGGGGCGATCGGCGCGCATACGGCGATGCCACCGTGCTTGGCGATCTGCGCGGCCACCCAGCCGATCCGCCGCACGTTGGTGTCGCGGTCGGCCTGGGAGAAGCCCAGGCCGGCCGACAGGTGGTGTCGGACCTCGTCCCCGTCGAGGAGCGTCACGCTGCGGCCGGCCTCCAGCAGGAGCTCCACCACGCGCGCGGCGATCGTCGACTTGCCCGCGCCCGAGAGCCCGGTGAAGAACAGGACGCCGCCGCCGGTGCGGGCCGGTTCGGGATCGACGCGGCTGCCGAGCAGCGTCGCGCCGTACGCCTCGGCCAGCTCGGCCCAGCCGACCTCCGGCTGCGCTGCGGTCACCGGCACGGGCACTATCTCGACCGCCCGGCCGGTGGCGCGGACCCGGGCCCACGCGGCGGCGGTGGTGGAGATCGTCGCCGTGTCCGCGGGCGCCCCCGCCACGGGCAGCAGCGCGAGGACCTGCGCGGGCAGCTCCGCGACGTCCGTCGGAGGTCGTCCGACCCAGGCGGTGGGGACGGCCCACCCCCGCTCCGCGAGCCGCTGCGCCACGGTCCCCGGCGACTGCCAGCGGGGGATCTCGACCACGGTGGGGCCACGCTCGCCCGGCCGGCCCACGAGCACTCCCTGTGCGTCCTCCCAGTCCCCGGACTGCGGGAGCTCGGGCACCGTCGGGCTCAGTCCGAAGTGGTAGCGGGCCACCGCGGCGACCTGGACGTCGGTGAGTCTGGAGCGAGCGGACACGCCCGCCATCCTGACAGGGCTCCGGGCGGGGGCGGCGCCGTCCACGCGGAGCCGGCACCTCGCGCCCGGCCGCTCACCCGCCGGGGTGAGCGCGCGTTGACCCGTCCCGGAGCGGCACGCAGGCTTCCGTCGTCGCCCGACGTCCACGGCGACACGGAACAGGGAGGCACGTCCATGGTGGTGGGGGCGCTGGCCGGGCACGCCGCCGCGGCCTACGTCCGGCGGACGTGGGCGCCGGGGATCGTCGTCGCCGCGCCCGGCCGGACGGCGGTCACGCTGCTCCTGGTCACCGAGTGGCTCGACGAGCTCAGCGTCCACCTGTCGTGGCCGGAGTGCGCCGCTGATGCGCACCGGGAGCTCCGGGAGGCCCACCACCTCGCCGACGCCGCCGGGAGGACGTGTCCCGTGGTGGCCTCGACGGTGCAACCGCTGGCCGGCCGCATGAACGAGGTCACGTTCTTCGACACCAGCGGGGTCTCGGGCCCCCAGACGCTCGCCCTGCGCCTGCGTTCCCGGCTCGCCGAGCCGGTCCTCCTGCCCTTCGGCGGCTGACGCTCAGCTCGCGCCGCCGAAGAGGCTCGTCACCGAGCCGTCCTCGAAGACCTCCTTGATCGCCCGTGCCAGCAGCGGGGCGATGGACAGGACGGTGAGCTTGTCGAACTGGCGGGCCGGCTCGATGGGCAGCGTGTTGGTCACGATGACCTCGCTGATGCGGCTGTTCTTCAGCCGGTCGACCGCCGGGCCGGAGAGGACGCCGTGGGTGGCGCAGACGATGACGTCGGCGGCGCCGGCGTCGAACAGCGTCTCGGCGGCCTTCACGATCGTGCCGCCGGTGTCGATCATGTCGTCGACCAGGACGCACGCCCGGCCCTCCACCGCGCCGACGACGCGGTTGGCGACGACCTCGTTGGGCTTCATCGGGTCGCGGGTCTTGTGGATGAAGGCCAGCGGGACGCCACCGAGCTTGTCGCTCCACCGCTCGGAGACGCGCACCCGCCCGGAGTCCGGCGACACGACGGTGATGTCCCGGTCGCCCCAGCGCTCCTTGACGTGGTCGACGAGCAGGTCGAGCGCGAAGAGGTGGTCGACCGGGCCGTCGAAGAAGCCCTGGATCTGCGCGGTGTGCAGGTCGACGGTCATCAGCCGGTCGGCGCCGGCGGTCTTGAACATGTCGGCGACCAGGCGGGCGGAGATGGGCTCGCGGCCGCGGTGCTTCTTGTCCTGCCGGGCGTAGGGGAAGAACGGGGCCACGACGGTGATCCGCTTGGCCGATGCACGCTTGGCGGCGTCGACCATGAGCAGCTGCTCCATGAGCCAGGTGTTGATGGGCGCGGTGTGGCTCTGGACGATGAACGCGTCGCAGCCGCGGACCGACTCCTCGAAGCGGACGAAGAGCTCACCGTTGGCGAACTCGTAGGACGCGGTGGGGGTCGGCGTCACGCCGAGGTGCCCGGCGATCTCCTCGGTCAGCTCGGGGTAGGCCCGGCCGGAGAAGAGCATCAGGCTCTTGCTGGTGGTCTGCCGGATCGCGCTCATCGGCTCGTCTACCCCTGCTCGTCGCGTTGGTCGGGCGACCGGCGGGCTCTACTCGGACGCCTCTGCGCGAGTGTCGGCCGCCGCCTCGGCCCCTGCATCCCCGGCCGCCTCCGCGGCCTTCGCGGCAGCCGTCCCGGGACGGCGCCGCCGTACCCAGCCTGCCACATTCCGCTGGCGTGCCCGCGCGACGCCCATCGCCCCCGGGGGGACGTCGTTGGTGATCACCGAGCCGGCCGCGGTGTAGGCGCCGTCCCCCACGGTGACCGGCGCCACGAGCATGGTGTCCGAGCCGATGCGCACGTGGTCGCCGACCCGCGTGTGGTGCTTCTCGACGCCGTCGTAGTTCACGAACACCGTCGCCGCGCCGATGTTGGCGCCCCGCCCGATCGTGGCGTCGCCGACGTAGGAGAGGTGCGGCACCTTGGAGTCCTCGCCGACCTGCACGTTCTTGGTCTCGACGAAGGCGCCGACCTTCGCGCCGGCGGCCAGCCGGGTGCCCGGCCGCAGATAGCTGAACGGGCCGACGGTGGCGCCGGGGCCGACGACCGCGCCGAGGACGTGCGAGCGCACCACGCTGGCGCCCTCCTCCACGGTGGTGTCGACCAGGGTGGTGTCCGGTCCGACCACGGCGCCGGTCGCGACCGACGTCGTCCCCCGGAGGTGGACGCCGGGCTCGAGCAGCGCGTCCGCCGCGACGGTGACGGTGACGTCGACCCAGGTGGTGGCCGGGTCCACGACGGTGACGCCGGCGCGCATCAGGTCGTCGAGCACGCGGTCGTTGAGGGTGCGGCGGCGGGCGGCGAGCTCGCGGCGGTCGTTGCAGCCGAGCACGTCGACCGGGTCCTCGGCCGGGGCGCCGCCGACCCGGGCGCCCTCGGCGACCAGCAGGCCGAGGACGTCGGTGAGGTACTGCTCGCCCTGGTCGTTGTCCTCGCCCAGGGAACCCAGCGCCCGGCGCAGCGCGGCGGCCTCGCCGACGTAGACGCCGGCGTTGATCTCGCGGATGGCGCGCTGCTCGGGGGTGGCGTCGCGCTGCTCGACGATGGCCGTCACCGCGCCGTCGGCGTCCCGCACGATCCGGCCCAGGCCGGTGGGGTCGTCGACCTCGGCGGTCAGCACGGTGAGCACGTTGCCCGCGGCACGGTGCGCGTCGACCAGCGCCGTCACCGTCTCGGGGCGCAGCAGCGGGGCGTCGCCGTTGACCAGCAGCACGGGGCCCTCGAGGTCGGGGACGGCGGCCAGCGCCACCACCGCGGCGTGACCGGACCCACGCTGCTCCTCCTGCACCACCGGCCGGGCGTCGGGGGCGACCTGAGCCAGGTGCTCCTCCACGGCCTCCCGGCCGGCACCGACCACCACGAGGGTGTGCCGCGGGGCCAGCGGCGCGGTCGCGGCCAGGACGTGGCCGAGCATGCTGCGCCCGCCGAGGGCGTGCAGCACCTTGGGCGTCGACGACCTCATCCGGGTGCCCTGCCCGGCGGCGAGGACGACGACGGCGGCGATCCCGCCCTCGGGGGCGGCACCGGACGGCTGCGGAACGGACACGGATCTCCTCGGCCTCGACGTCGACGCCTGCTGGGGGACTCGGACTCGAACCGAGACTTCCCGGCTCCAAAGGCCGGCGGGCTGCCGATTACCCCATCCCCCATCGCGGGCGGCGTGGACGCCGGACCGGCGCCCGACGAGAGCCTAGGCGTCCACCCCGGCCGGGCCCCGACCCCCGCGCCAGGGCTCGACCGACGGGGCTCCCCACGGTGACGTAGCTCACGGCCCCGCAAGGGTACGACGGCCTCGCCGGACCGCACCCGCGACCTGGGGGCCGCCCGTCCCTCCCGCCGGCACGACGGATCTCCGAGGCGGCCAGCGGGCCGAGGGGCCGGAGCGGAGCGCTCAGCCGACCAGCCGCGCGCCCGGCACCGGTCCGTGCACCGCCCGGACGGTGCGGTAGACCCCCTCCCCCGCCAGCGCGGCGGCCAGCCGGACGGCGGAGTCCTCGTCCTCGGCGAGCGCGGCCACCGTCGGGCCCGACCCGCTGACCAGCGCCCCGGCGGCCCCGGCCGAGGTCGCCGCGCGCAGCGCCCGCCGCAGGTCCGGCCGCAGCGAGAGGGCGGAGGGCTGCAGGTCGTTGCTGAGCGCGGCGGCCAGCGCGGGGACCGGCCCGCTGCGCAGCGCCGCGATCACCGGGTCGGGCGAGGGCAGCTCCCCGCCGTCGGGCACCCGGCCTGCGGCCCGCAGCCGGTCCAGCTCGGCGTAGACCGCCGGCGTGGACAGCCCCTCCCCGGCGATGCCGAGCACCCAGTCCCAGCGGCGGCGGGCCAGCACCGGCGACAGCTGCTCCCCCCGGCCGGAGCCCAGGGCCACCCCGCCGAGCAGGCTGAACGGGACGTCGCTGCCCAGGCGCGCGGCCAGCGCGGTCAGCTCACCGCGGGTGGCGCGGGTACCCCACAGCGCGTCGAGGGCGACCAGCGCCGCGGCGGCGTCCGCGCTGCCCCCGGCCAGCCCCGCGGCGGCCGGGATGGACTTGTCGATGCGGATGGCGGCGTCGGCGGGCACCCCGGCGTGCTCGGCCAGCAGCTCGGCGGCCCGCCAGACGAGGTTGCGGCGGTCGGTCGGGACGGCGTCGGCACCGCTGCCCGCCGTCCCCTCGCCGGTGACGGTGAGGGAGAGCCCGTCGCCGGGCCGCACGGTCACCGTGTCGAACAGCGAGACGGCCAGGTAGACCGTACGCAGCTCGTGGAAGCCGTCGGAGCGCAGCGGCCCGACCGCGAGGTGCAGGTTGACCTTGGCGGGGGCACGGGCGACGACGGCGCCGTCGCCCGCCAGCCGGCCGGGCCCGCCGGGTGAGGACCAGCTCATGCCGGGGCCTCCGTCGCGGCCAGCCGGGCGAAGTCCTCGACGGACAGCTGCTCGCCGCGGGTGGTCGGGTCGATGCCGGCGGCGCGCAGCCGGGCCTCGGCGGCCGCCGGGCTGCCGGCCCAGCGGGCGAGCGCCGCCCGCAGTCCCTTCCGGCGGGTGGCGAAGGCGGCGTCGACGACGGCGAAGGTGGCCCCGCGGTCCCCGGGCGGCGGTGGACGGCGGTCCAGGGCGACCAGGCCGGAGTCGACGTTGGGCTCGGGCCAGAAGACCCGCCGTCCGACGTTGCCGGCCCGCCGCACGTCGCTGTACCAGGCTGCCTTCACCGACGGCACGCCGTAGGCCGCCGAGCCGGGGGCCGCGGCGAGACGCTCGGCCACCTCGGCCTGGACGAGGACGAGCGCGCGCCGCAGTGTCGGCAGCAGCTCCAGCAGGTGCAGCAGGACGGGCACCGCCACGTTGTACGGCAGGTTGGCCACCAGCGCCGTCGGGGCGGGCCCCGGGACCTCGCGGATGCGCAGCGCGTCGGCCTCGACGACGGTGAGCCGGTCGGCCGACTCCGGGGCGCGCTCGGCCACGGTGCGCGGCAGCAGCGCGGCCAGCCGCGGGTCGATCTCGACGGCGGTGACGTGCGCGACGACGGGCAGCAGCCCGAGGGTCAGCGAGCCGAGCCCCGGGCCGACCTCGAGGACGACGTCCTCGGGGGTGAGCTCGGCGGTGCGCACGATCCGCCGGATGGTGTTGGCGTCGTGCAGGAAGTTCTGCCCGAGGGTCTTGGTCGGACGCAGGTCGAGCTGCTGGGCCAGGTCGCGGATGGCGGCCGGGCCCAGCAGCCCGCAGGGAGGCTCGGGTGGGGTGCTCAGCTCAGCAGGGTCCGATCAGTTGAGGAGGCGCGAG
The DNA here is from genome assembly GCF_052931555.1 of Geodermatophilus sp. URMC 61. Classification (NCBI taxonomy): domain Bacteria; kingdom Bacillati; phylum Actinomycetota; class Actinomycetes; order Geodermatophilales; family Geodermatophilaceae; genus Geodermatophilus; species Geodermatophilus sp. URMC 61. The sequence goes on along the minus strand of NZ_JBRFHZ010000002.1, from coordinate 5,107,235 downwards.
CCGCAGTGCGGCCACTGGCCGGCGCCGGAGCGCTGGTAGAGCAGCTGCGCACGGTAGGTCTGCTCGTCGGCCGAGGCGGCGGCCGGGTCGCCGCTGCCGCCCACAGCGTTCCACGTCGCCTGCGAGAACTGGTACATCCCCCGGTACTTGCCGGTGCCGCTGACCGCGTCGGGACGACCGCCGGACTCGCACGCCGCCAGGGCAGCCCAGTTCAGCCCGTCGGCGCTGGGCGTGTTGCCGGCGGAGGCCGGGCGCTCCTTGGTGCCGACGGTGACCAGCTCGTCGACCGGCTCCCGGGTGACCGTGGTGGCCAGCTGCTCGCGGCCGGTCTCGACGCCGTCGGTGACGGTGACCCGGTAGGTGGTCACCTGCTCCCCCGGGACGCCCTCCTGCGTGACCGTCTCGTCGCCCTCGAAGGCGTCGGGGTCCTGGGTCTCGACGGTCCGGTGGTCGATCGGCGCGGGGACGGCGACCTCGCTGACCTGAACGCGGAAGACCTGCAGCCGCATGTGGGCCAGGAGCGCCTGGTCGGGGTACATGCTGGTGCGGTCGGTGGCGCCGAGCGTGATGCCCTGCTCGGCGAGCAGGTCACCGGCGGTGGCCGCGGTGGTGGTGACGACGCGCTCCTGGCCGTCGGCGACGAGGGTCACGGGCTTGGGCGTGGTGATCGACAGCTCCATGCCGTCGAGCGGGAGGCGCTCGCTGCGGCTGGCGGAGACGACCAGGTCCTCGGCGCGGTAGCCGAGCTGGGCCAGCGCCTCGTCGACCGACAGGGCGGTCACGTAGACCTCGCTCTGCACGCCGTCCACGGTGAGGGTGAGCGGACGGGCGCGGTTGAGCACCACGGTGTCGCCGTCCGCGACGGCCGCGGCGGCGTCCGGCAGGAGGACGTCGTGCGACTGCGTCTGCAGCCCCTCCTCCTCGAGCACGTCACCGACGGTGCCGGCGTAGGTGCGGACCTCGCGGGCCTGCCCGTCGACGGTCAGCGTCACGGACTTCTGCGCGGCGACGTAGGCCGCGGAGCCCCCCACGAGTCCGAGCAGGACGAGGGCGAAGAGGACGGACTTCAGCGATCGGGGCACGACTCTTCCAGGGCTCAGGAGACCCGGGTAGAGGCGCGCGCGGGCACCACGCCGGCTGGCGGGTACCGAGCGCGTCCCGGCTCGGACGGCAGACGACCGGGAGCCGGAGCTCCCGGTCGTGGTGCCCTCCGGGACGGTCCCCACCCCGGCTGGTCACGACACGATAACGAGCACGATGCGTTTCACGACGGTGCGCGAGGAGTGAACCAGCGAGGCGATGTGTCGACTCGTGGACGCGCCGACACGGACAGTGACGGACGCGCCGGGTGGGACACGTGTGACGGATGCGTGGCATGAGGCCAGCGGAGTGATCAAGACCACAGCATGATCACGTGCTCGCGGACGGCACGTGGCCGCGGTGCCATCGGGACCGCTCCGCGAGGCGGTGCGAGGAGTGGGGGCCGGAGGCTCCCGCGATCGAGCGCCGGGCAGGGCTCAACGCCGGTCGGGGACGGCACCTGGCCGCGGTGTCGGCCGGTAGGCCGACAGATCACGCGGTGTCGGCCGGTAGGCCGACAGATCACACGGTCAGCGCACGGTCGTCGACCCGGACCGGCTTGAGCCAGGTCACCAGGAAGACGGCGAGGGCCAGGCCCGCGGCCAGCCCGGCGAAGCCCCCGGCGACGAGGGCCACGGGCAGCAGGTCGAAGCCATTGGTCACGCGGTCACCGAGGTCGATGCCCGCAGTCAGCAGCAGGGCCCCCAGCGGCAGCAGCGCCATCACGCTGACCGCCGCGGCGACCAGGTGCGCCGTCCAGGTGCGCAGCGCCTCGTCGACCGGCACGTCGGCGCCCTCGGCAGGCAACGGGCGCACCCACGCCCGCAGCAGCGCCACCTCGGCGAGCACCCAGGCGAGCAGCGGGACGACGACGGCGACCCAGCCGACGCTGTCGGGCAGCTCGTCCCGCCGCCACATGAGGACGGCGGCGGCCAGCTCGGCGACGACGACCGCGCGCATCGACCAGAGCAGCACCATCGAGATCAGCTCGGACTGGCGCGGGCGGCGGGGCGGGGAGCCGACCCGCCAGCGCGGCCGGGGGCGGGTCGCCTCGGCGAGCACGACGCCCAGCAGCAGCCCCAGGACGAGAGCCGGGAGCCACAGGAAGACCGACGCCTCGGCGAACAGCGCGATGCTGACGCCGATGCCGACCAGCCCGAGCAGGAAGCCGAGCCGGCGCACGCGGCGTCCGTGCTGGGCCTGACGGGCCACGGTGGCGAGCCCCTCCGGCGTGGGCGTGGTGAACCCGACCGCCGCGGCGGCGACGGCCCGGCGACCGGCCGCCAGGGCCCAGGCGCGCGCGAGCAGGACACCGGGCACCAGCACGGCGATGAAGAGCACGACGGCGATGAGGCGGCCCACGGGGCCAGTGTCCCCCCGATGTGCGGCACGTGACGTGTCGCCGTCATGACACGGCGACCCCGGCTGTCGCCGTCGGCCCCGCCGCAGGGTCCCGCGGCGAGCGCCAGCGAGACGTGGGGTGAGGAACTGGATGGGCCGGCCCCGCTACAGGGGCCTGCGCCGAGCTCGCGAGGCGTGGGGGGCAGCGGGGTCCTTCACCAGCTGCCGAAGACGCGCTCGGCGGTGGCGGTCAGGTGGGCGCAGAGTTCCTCGAGCTCGACGCCGGTGACCTCGGCCAGCGCTCGCACCGTGTGCGGCACCAGCCGGGAGGCATTGGGCCGGCCGCGGAACGGCATGGGGGTGAGGAACGGCGAGTCGGTCTCCACCAGCAGCTGCTCGACCGGCGTGAGCGCGGCGGCCTCCCGCAGGTAGCCGGCGTTGCCGAAGGTCAGCGTGCCCGCGAACGACAGCACGAAGCCCCGCTCGACGCAGGCCCGGGCGAAGGACGCGTCGCCGGAGAAGCAGTGGAAGACCGTGTGCTCGGGGGCACCCTCGTCCTCGAGCACCTGGAGGATCTCCTCGTGCGCGTCGCGGTCGTGGATGACCAGCGCGACCCCGCGGTCCTTGGCGATCCGGATGTGCGCCCGGAAGGAGGCCTCCTGCGCCGCCCAGCCGTCCGGCCCGGTGCGGTAGCGGTCCAGGCCGGTCTCCCCCACTGCCCGCACCCGGGGCAGCGCCGCCAACCGGTCGATCTCCGCCAACGCGTCGTCGGTCGCCGCTCCTGCGCCCGCCTCGTTGGGGTGCAGTGCGACGGCGGCGAGCACGTTCGGGTGCCGGGCGGCGAGCTCGGCCGACCAGCGGGAGGAGTCGACGTCCACGCCGACCTGCACCAGCCGCGGGACGCCGACGGCCGCGGCCTCCGCGATCTCGGCGTCGACGTCCTGGGGGGCCGGCGGCCGCCCGTCCTCCGGGCGGAACCCGTTCAGGACGATGTCGAGGTGGGTGTGGCTGTCGACCGCCGGAGCCGGCAGCGGCTCCGGGGACGGCGGCGCCTCGCCCCGCCGGTTCGCACGGGACGCGGCCGACCGGCTCACTTCGTACCTTCCTCCAGCCGGGCCAGCTCCTCCTCGACGATCGACTCGTCGAGCTTCCGGAACACCGGGGTGGGCGGCGACAGCGGCGTCCCCGGTGGCAGCGGCCGGGAGGCCCAGACCGCCTGCCCCTCGTCGTAGTCGCCGGTGATGATCGGGTACGGCGAGCCGTCGTCGAGGTCGGTGACCTCCTCGACCCGCGGCGCCGGCGACCACACCCCGGTGCCGCCGAGCAGCTCGTGCACCTTCTGCGCGGAGTGCGGGAGGAACGGGGTGAGCAGCGCGTTGCAGTCGCTGACCGCCTGGAGCGCGGTGTGCAGCACGGTGTCCCGGCGGGCCGGGTCCTCCTTGAGCTTCCACGGCGCCTGGTCGGACAGGTACTTGTTCGCCTCGCCGACCACCCGCATCGCCTCCGTGGCCGCGGCCTTCTGCCGGTTGCGCGAGAGCAGCTCCCCGACCGGCCCGAAGGCGCCCTTGGTGCTGTCGAGCAGCGCGCGGTCGGCGGCGGTGAGCTCGCCCGGCGTCGGGACGGCGCCGACGTTCTTCGCCGCCATCGACACCGTGCGGTTGACCAGGTTCCCCCAGCCCGCGACCAGCTCGTCGTTGTTGCGGCGCAGGAACTCCGCCCAGGTGAAGTCGGTGTCCTGGGTCTCCGGCCCGGCCGCGGCGATGAAGTAGCGCAGCGCGTCGGCGTCGTAGCGGGCCAGGAAGTCGCGCACGTAGATGACCACCTGGCGGGACGACGAGAACTTGCGCCCCTCCATGGTCAGGAACTCGCTGGAGACCACCTCGGTCGGCAGGTTGAGCCGGCCCAGCGACCCCGGCGTCCCGCCCTTGTCGCCCTCGCCGTCGTAGCCGAGCAGCTGGGCGGGCCAGATCTCGGCGTGGAAGACGATGTTGTCCTTGCCCATGAAGTAGTAGGCGTCGGAGTCCGGCGTCTGCCACCACTGCCGCCACGCGTCGTCGTCCCCGGAGCGGCGGGCCCACTCGATGGACGCCGACAGGTACCCCACGACGGCGTCGAACCACACGTAGATGCGCTTGTCGGAGCGGTCCCGCCAGCCCTCGAGCGGCACCGGGACACCCCAGTCGATGTCGCGGGTGTAGCTGCGCGGCTTGAGGTCGGTGAGCAGGTTCTTGGCGAAGTTCAGGACGTTGGGCCGCCAGCCGCGCCGCGAGTCCAGCCAGTCGCCGAGGGAGCGCGTGAAGGCCGGCAGGTCGAGGAAGTAGTGCTCCTCCTCGACGAACTTCGGCGTCTCGCCGTTGATCCGGCTCTTCGGGTTGATCAGGTCGACCGGGTCCAGCTGGTTCCCGCAGTTGTCGCACTGGTCGCCGCGCGCGCCGTCGTAGCCGCAGATCGGGCAGGTGCCCTCGATGTAGCGGTCGGGCAGGGTGCGTCCGGTCGACGGGCTGATCGCGCCGAGCGTCCTCCTCGGGAAGACGTAGCCGTTCTTCAGCAGGCCGAGGAAGATCTCCTGGCTGATGCGGGCGTGGTTGACCGTCGTCGTCCGCGTGAACAGGTCGTAGGACAGCCCCAGCGACTGCAGGTCGCCGACGATGATCCGGTTGTTGCGGTCGGCGATCTCCCGCGGGGTCACGCCCTCGGCGTCGGCGGCGACGGTGATCGGCGTCCCGTGCTCGTCGGTGCCGCTGACCATCAGGACCCGGTCGCCCACCATGCGGTGGTAGCGGCTGAAGACGTCCGAGGGGACGCCGAAGCCGGAGACGTGGCCGATGTGCCGCGGGCCGTTGGCGTAGGGCCAGGCCACGGCGGTCAGGATGTGCCGATCACTCACGGCACGAGCCTATGCGGCGGCGTCCACCCGGTTCAGGGCTGACTGGTGCCCGCGGTGGCCGGGGCGTCGGGAGCCACGGCCGGCACCGGCGTGCTGAGCGCGACGGCGACCAGGGCCAGACCGATGACGGCGAGGGTGACTACCCGGGTCCGCGGGCCGGCGGCCGCCGGCTCGGGACGGGCGGCCGGGACGTGCGGGCCCTCCGCGACCCAGGCCACGACCGAGGGCGCGCCGGCGAGCAGCAGCTTGCCGACCGGGAGGCCGAGGGTCAGCAGCGCCAGCGCGGGTAGCGGCAGGCCCACCGGCAGCGTGTCGAACAGCGGCGTGAGCAGGGCGAGCGCCGTCAGCGCCCCGACGAGCGCGACCTCGGTGGTGGCCACGGCCGTGTAGACCCGCCGTCCGGACCGGTCGAGCAGCAGCACCCCACCACCGGCGCACAGCACCACCCACCCGGCGAGGAGCAGCAGCACGACCACCACGACCGGCCCCGGCGGTCGCAGCGGGGACAGCAGCAGGCCGTCCAGCCCGGTCAGCCCGGCCGCCAGCAGCGCGACCGCCTCCGTCACGCCGACCGCCGCGGCCGCCAGCACGGTGGCCGGCGGCCGGCGCCGGTCGAGGGACGACGGCGCGCGCGGGGTCTCGCGGGCGTCGAGGACGGTGGTCGCCACGGGTGTGCTCTCCCTGGCCGGGGACGTCGGTCACCGGTCGGGTCGGCGCCCGGAGCGGGCGGCTGGAGGGCCTGGACGGGCGGCCTCACCCCTCGGGGTGGTCAGGCCTGCCCGGCGGGCCGTCGTTCCCCGCTGGCCATCCGGCTCCGGCTGCGGCCGTAGACGAAGTACATCCCGATGCCGAGCGCCATCCAGACGAAGAAGCGCAGCCAGGTGTCCGCGGGCAGGTTGGCCATGAGCCACAGGGAGGCCAGCGCCGAGACGATCGGCAGGACCGGCACCCACGGCACCCGGAAGGTGCGGTGCAGGTCCGGGCGGGTGCGCCGCAGCACCCAGACGCCGATCGAGACGAGGAAGAAGGCGAACAGCGTGCCGATGTTCACCAGTTCGGCGAGCGCGGTGAGCGGGACGAACCCGGCCAGCAGCGCGACCACGACACCGGTGGCGATCGTGATGCGGTACGGGGTGCCGTACCGGGGGTGGACCTTCGCCAGGGCCGGCGGGAGCAGGTGGTCCCGGCTCATCGCGAACAGCACCCGGGACTGACCGAGCATCAGGATCATGACCACCGAGGTGAGCCCGGCCAGCGCGCCCAGCGAGATGAGGCTCGAGAAGACGGGCCACCCGTTGGCCGAGAAGGCACCCGCCAGCGGGGCGGTCGCGCTCAGCTCGGTGTAGTTCTGCATCCCCACGACCACCAGCGAGACCGCGACGTACAGCGCGGTGCAGATGGCCAGCGAGCCGAGGATCCCGCGCGGCATGTCCCGCTTGGGGTTGCGGGTCTCCTCCGCCGCGGTGGCCACGATGTCGAAACCGATGAACGCGAAGAACACGATCGCGGCGCCGGCCAGCACGCCGCCCCAGCCGTACGTGCCGGGGCTGAACCCGGTGAGCACCGAGATCAGCGGCGTGTGGAGCCAGCTGTCCTCCCCCGCGGCCGCGGGCTGGGCCGGCGGGACGAACGGCGTGTAGTTCTCGGCCTTGGTCAGGAAGAAACCGACCACGATCACCAGCAGGACGACGACCAGCTTGATCGCCACGATGATGGCGGTGACGCGGGAGGAGAGCTTGATCCCGAGGATCAGGACGCCGGTCATCAAGAGGGCGACGAAGATCGCCGGGATGTTGATCGTCGCCGTCTCACCCGCGATCGACGACGGCAGGGGCGTGCCGATGTCGTCGAGCAGCTGGTTGAGGTAGCCCGACCAGCCGACGGAGACCGTCGCGGCACCCAGGGCCAGTTCGAGGACGAGGTCCCAGCCGATGATCCACGCGACGAACTCGCCGAAGGTGGCGTAGGAGAACGTGTACGCCGACCCGGCGACCGGCACGGTGGAGGCGAACTCGGCGTAGCAGATGGCGGCCAGCCCACACACCACGCCGGCGATGACGAACGAGATCGCCACGGCGGGGCCGGCCTGGTCCCGGGCCACGATGCCCGTGAGCACGAAGATGCCGGTGCCGATGATCACGCCGACGCCGAAGACCGTGAGGTCCAGTCCTGACAGGTTCTTCTTGAGCCGGTGCTCCGGCTCGTCGGTGTCCCGGATGGAGTCCTCGACGGACTTCACCCGACGGGTGTTGACGGCCACGACGCCACCCCTCTCAGCGGATCCGGACCCCGCGAGCGTGGCACGGGTACCGCCGTCCCGCATGCCTACGCTGTGCCGTCGACCCGCTCGGAGAGGAGTCCGGATGCCCGGCACGGAGGTCCCCCGCGGGTTGCCCCGGGAGCTGCCGACGGAGCCCCCGTCGACCCGTCCGCGACCCGCGGGCCCGCCGCGCACGACGCCGTCCCGCCCGGACGGCGTCGGCCCGGTCGTCGACTGCGCCGTCTACGTCGACGGACGCCGGGAGCCCCCGGTCGAGCCGCACGAGGCACTGCGGGTGGCCGTGGACAAGGGTGGCTTCGTCTGGCTCGGCCTCTACGCGCCGACCGAGGAGGAGCTCGGTGAGATCGCCGGGCACTACCGGCTGCACCCGCTGGCCGTGGAGGACGCCGTCTACGCCCACCAGCGGCCGAAGCTGGAGCGCTACGACGACGTCCTGTTCATGGTGCTGACCACCGCGCGGTACGTGGAGCACGACCAGCTGACGGCGACCAGCGAGGTCGTCGACACCGGCGAGGTCATGGTCTTCGTCGGGCCGCACTACGTGATCACCGTGCGACACGGTGAGCACGGCGGCCTGGCCGACCTGCGCCGCGGCCTGGAGTCGCAGCCGGACCTGCTGTGCCTGGGGCCCGCATCGGTGCTCTACGCCGTCGCCGACAGCGTGGTCGACGCCTTCGTCGGCGTCGCCACCGCGGTCGAGGAGGACGTCGAGGAGCTCGAGGCCTCGGTGTTCAGTCCGGAGCGCACCGACGACATCGGCCGGCTCTACCAGCTCAAGCGGGAGCTGCTGTCGCTTCGCCGGGCGGTCTCCCCGCTCGAGGTGCCGCTGGAGAAGCTGGCCGAGAGGCAGTTCGACGTCGTCCCGGCGGCGATGCGGTCCTACTTCCGCGACGTCGAGGACCACGCCATCCGGGTGCGCGACCAGGTCGGCGCCCTCGACGAGCTGCTGACCTCGATCCTGCAGGCGTCGCTGGCCCGGACGCAGATGGCCGACAACGAGGACATGCGCAAGATCAGCGCCTGGGCCGGGATCGTCGCCGTCCCCACCGCGATCGCCGGGATCTACGGGATGAACTTCGAGCACATGCCCGAGCTGCGGTGGCGCTACGGCTACCCACTGGTGCTGCTGGTGATCATCGGCACCTGCCTGCTGCTCTACCGCGGCTTCAAGCGCAACGGCTGGCTGTAGGGCTGGGGCGTTTCCGTAGGCATAGGAGGCTTTACATACATTCCAGCCGGACCAGCCGTATGCATTGCCTCCTATGCCCTGGGTGGGACGCCGCTCCGGTCATCCACAGGTCCGCCTCGCACGGCACCGCCATCCGCCGAAGAGCACGAGGCTGCGCCCGTGGACTGGCGCGCGGTGATCAGGGCAACGCTGGCCGAGCGGGGTGGTCTGGCGACCCGGCAGCAACTGCTGGAGCGCCTCCCGCGGGAGGTCCTCGACAGCCACGTCGGCCGGAGCAACCTCGTCCGTGTCTTCCCCCACGTGTACCGACTGCGCGACTCCGCCGTCGATGACGCGACGGCCCTCCGAGCCGCTGTCCTCCACGCCGGCCCGGTGGCGGCGCTGAGCCACACCACCGCGCTCGCCCTCTGGGGCGTGCGACCACTCGAACGGCCCCTGCACATGACAGTGGACCAACGCATCAAGCGTGCCGGCGCCCCGGGTCTCGTCGTCCATCGGCGGCTCCGCTTCGACCCGGAGTCGAGCCAGTGCGTCGAGCGAGGCGGGTTCCGGGTCACCACGCTGCCGCGGTCGGTCATCGACTCCTGGCCGCTGCTCCCGACGGCGGAACGGCGTCCTCTTGCACTCGACCTCGTCCGTCGAGGGCTGACGACGGCGGGACTGCTGCGCGAGGCACTGCTCGAGCGCCCCAACGTCGCGGGGCGCCGGAGCCTGCACCAGACCATCGAGCTCATCGCCGACGGCTGCCAGAGCGAACTCGAGGCCCACGGTGTGCTGAACGTGTTCCGCCACCGCTCGCTACCGCCCAGCGTCGGGCAGTACCGGCTCCAGCTACCCACCGGGCGGATCTGGCTGGACCGGTGCTGGCCCGAGGCCAAGCTGGCGGTCGAGCTCGACGGGGCGCAGCACCACACGTCCCCTGAGGACAGACGCAAGGATCTCGCCCGTGACCGCGCTCTGGCCGCAGCCGGCTGGGTCGTGCTGCGCTTCACCTACGCGGACGTGCTGCGCGATCCCGCGAGCGTTCGCGCGCGGGTGCTCGAGGTCTACCGGACCCGCATGGCCCAGCTCGCCGGCTGACGCGCCGCCCGGACCAGGCATAGGAGGCAATGCATACGTCTGGACCAGCCCGGACGTATGCATTGCCTCCTATGCCCAACGCAACCCGCTGGGTCAGTCGGACTTGGTGGCGACGACGGCGTCGTAGACCGTGCGACGGGGCAGCCCGGTGCGGACGACGACGGCGCGGATGGCGTCCTTGCGGGTGGCGCCCGCGGCCTCCTCCTCGGCCACGAGAGCGGCCAACTCCTCGGCTGAGAGCGACGCCGGGGCCGCGGGTGCGCCACCGACGACCACGGTGATCTCCCCGCGCACGCCGTCGGCCGCCCACGAGGCCAGCTCGGCGAGGACCCCCCGGCGGACCTCCTCGTGCGTCTTGGTCAGCTCCCGGCAGACGGCTGCGGGGCGGGAGTCCCCGAAGGCGGCCGCCGCGTCGGTGAGCGCGTCGGCCAGCCGGTGCGGCGACTCGAAGAAGACCATCGTGCGGCGCTCGTCGGCCAGGCCGGCCAGCCGCGACCGCCGCTCCCCCGCCTTGCGCGGCAGGAAGCCCTCGAAGCAGAACCGGTCGACCGGCAGGCCCGACACCGCCAGCGCCGTCGTCACCGCCGACGGCCCGGGCACCGAGGTCACCTCGACCCCGGCCTCGATCGCGGCGCGGACCAGCGTGTATCCGGGGTCGGAGACCGACGGCATCCCGGCGTCGGTGAGCAGCAGGACGGTGCGCCCCTCGGCCAGGGCGGCCAGCAGGCCGGGCAGCCGGGAGCGCTCGACGGACTCGTGGAAGGTCACCACCCGGCCCGACAGCTGCACCTCGAGGTCGGCGGCCAGGCGGTGCAGGCGGCGGGTGTCCTCGACGGCGAGCACGTCCGCGGTCGCCATCGCGGTGCGCAACCGCGGGCCGACGTCCCCGGGCTGTCCCAGCGGCGCCCCACCGAGCACGAGCCGTCCGACCATGCCACGAGCCTGTCACGACGATTGCCGTGGGCCCGCCGGCAGGGGCTCGGCACGAACTCGCGAGCGCCGGGGGGCAGGCGGGTCCTTTCACTACCCTGGCCGCATGGCGGTGCTGGCTCCCGAGCGCACGGACCGGGAGCCCGGCGACCTCCCGTCGACCCGGGTGCGCCGCCGTCCGCTCCCCCGCCCGCGCCGCGACACGACCCCGCCGCTGCCGTCGGACCGCGTCCTCGCGTGGGTGCTCACCGCGCTGCTGGGCCTGTTCGCCCTCGGGATCCGGCTGTGGGACATCGGCTACCCGGCCGACCTGCTCTTCGACGAGGCGTACTACCCGCCGGAGGCGCGCGAGCTGCTCGAGTGGGGGCACGAGTACAACCGCGGCTACACGTTCATCGTCCACCCGCCGCTGGGCAAGTGGCTCATCGCCGGCGGCATCGGGCTGTTCGGCTACGACTCCTTCGGCTGGCGGTTCCCCTCCGCGGTCGCCGGGAGCATCGCCGTCGTCGTCCTCACCCGGCTGACCCGGCGGCTCACCGGCTCGACGCTGCTCGGCCTGGTCGCCGGCCTGCTGCTGGCGCTCGACGGCCTGGCCTTCACGCTGTCGCGGATCGGCCTGCTCGACGTCTTCCTGCAGGTCTTCGTCGTCTCGGCGGTGGCCTGCCTGGTGGTCGACCGCGACACGGTGCGGGCGCGCGTCCGGGCGCACCCCGCGACGCCCCACGGCTTCCGGCTCGGCCCGCGCGGGTGGCGGCTGGCCGCCGGGTTCCTGTTCGGGTGCGCCTGCGCGGTCAAGTGGAGCGGGGTGTACTTCCTGGCCGCCTTCGCGGTGCTGAGCCTGTTCTGGGACCGCGCCGCCTGGCGCGAGGCCGGCGTCCCCCGCCCGACCCGCACCGCCGCGCGCCGCGGGCTGCCGGGGGCGCTGTGGGCGCTGGCCGCCGTCCCGGTGCTGACCTACCTCGCCAGCTTCACCGGCTGGTTCCTCGGCGAGACCTCGCAGGGCAAGGCGTGGGCGCAGCAGCACCCGGAGACGGCGTTCCCGTGGGTCCCCGACGCGCTGCGCTCGCTGTGGCACCAGCACGCCGAGTGGCTGGCCTTCCACAACGGCCTGTCCACCCCGCACCCCTGGGAGTCCGGGCCGTGGAGCTGGCTGGTCAACGGCCGCCCGATCCTGCTGTGGAACCCGCAGGGCCTCACCGACGCGGCCGGCGACCCGGTCATCCGCTACATCCTCATGCTCGGGACGCCGACGCTCTGGTTCGCCTTCGCGCCGGCGCTGGTGTGGCTCGCCTGGCGGCTGGTCGCCCGCCGGGACCCCGCCGCGCTGACCGTCGCCGTCGCGATCGCCGCGGGCTGGGGCCCCTGGTTCCTCAACCCCGAGCGCACGATGTTCGTCTTCTACACGGCCCCCGTGCTGCCGTTCTTCGTCCTGGCCGTAGTCCTGGCGCTGCAGGACGTGCTGGGCCGCCCCGGCGCCTCGCCACTGCGCCGGCAGGTCGGCCTGGGCGTCGTCGCGCTCTACGTCGGCGTGGTGGCGGCGACCTTCGTGTTCTTCCTGCCCGTGCTCACCGGGGAGCCGCTGTCGCGCGCGGAGTGGCTCGACCGGATGTGGTTCCCGTCATGGTTCTGACCGCGGCGTACTGAGCGGGCCGGTCCCCGCGGCGGTCGTGTACGTCGCGCTCAGCGTCAGGTCGGCGTCGGGCATGACCAGTTCGCGCCCGCGGGGCGAGCCGTCGCCCCAGCCGGCGAAGGTGGACCGGCCGTCACTGGCCACGTCCGGCGCGATCACCGACACCCGGGCACCGGCCGTCAGTCCGGCACTGGTGCGGGCGACCCCGTTCACCGTGATCGGGCTCGGCACGGACGAGGTGACGACCAGGGTGTGCAGCCGCGGCCGGGCGACGAAGGTGGCCCGGCTCCGGACGCCGGCAGCGTCCTCGGCGATCGCCGTGACCTCCATCCGGGTGTCGTCGCCGTGGTCCTCGAACGCGCGCTCGAAGGTCGGCCCGGAGAAGGACTCCCCGGGGTGGTCGTGGCAGTAGCCGCCGCTGCAGTGCACCAGGACCACGCTCCAGGTGACGTCGAGCGGGCCGTCCTCCGCGTCCGTGGCCGTCGCTGTCGCCCGCACGGGGTCCCCGACGGCGAACCGGTCCTCCGCCGGCGGCGCGGTCAGCTCGAGGACGGGGATGCCCTCGGCCGGCACCACCGTCAGCTCGGTCGTCCCCTGTGCGCCCAGCGGGTCGGTCACCGTCAGGGTGGCCGTGACCGCCGCGGTGCCGGGCTCCGCGTACGGATGCTCCACCACCGAGCCCTCGCCGGTGCTGCCGTCGCCGAAGTCCCAGGCGTAGGTCAGCGGATCGGCGTCCGGGTCGCCGGAACCGGCGCCGTCGAAGACCACGGTCCGCGTCGCCGGGTCCCCCGTGACGGCCGCGCGCGCCGACGGCGCCCGGTTGCCCGGCGTGTGGACCAGCTGGAGGACCCGGTTGCCGCGGATGTCGACGTACACGACGTCGCCGTTCGGTGCGGACGCGAACGCGACGGGACCACCGACGTCGGATCCGAACCCGTCGGCCTCCGGCGGCCGGACGAGCCGGCCCCGTCCGTCGTACCGCAGGGTGTAGAGACGCCCGGCCGAGTAGTCGCCGAAGAAGTACGCCCCCTGGTACTCGGGCGGGTACGTCGAGCCGGTGTAGACCACGCCCCCGGACACGCTGGTGCCCTGCGGGCCGTGCGGGTAGCTCCAGAGCGGGGCGGTGTTCGGCACCCCGGCACAGGCGTCGAGGTCGGCGTACCCCGGCGTCGGGAGGTCCCCCTCCCAGCAGGGCCAGCCGTAGTTCCCGCCGGGGAGCGCCACGTCGATCTCCTCCCACGTGTTCCAGCCGACGTCGCCCACGACGGGCCCACCGGTCGCGGGGTCGAGGCTGAACCGGAAGGGACTGCGGAAGCCGCTGGCGTACACCCGGCTCGTCCAGGAGGTCGGCGTCGCCGGGTCGTAGTAGGGGTTGGTCGGGACGCCGGCGCCGTCCGGCGTGACATGCAGCAGCTTCCCGTAGCCCTCCTCGAGGTCGAGGGCCCGGAACGCCTGGGGATCGACCAGCCGGAAGTCGGCCGAGTCGCCGGTCGAGACCCACAGCGTCCCGTCCAGGGCGGCCACGACGTCGGTCATGGCGTGGACGTCGGAGCCGGCCGGGATGTCCCAGAGGACGCGCTCCGCGTCGATCCCCGTGGGGTCGGGCGAGCCGACCACGGTCCAGGCGCTCAGGCGCGTCGTCCAGGCGCCCTCGACGTCCAGCGTGCGGACGGTGTAGACGGTCCGGGACTCGTCGTAGTCCGCCGCGACGGCGACACCGGTGAGACCGAGGTCTCCCACCGTCACGACCGGGAGGTCGGCCAGGGTCGTCACCCGCCCGTCGGCCGCCACCCACGCCACCCGGCCGTTCTTGCCGGTCGTGAACCAGCTGCCGTCGGGGGCGAAGGCGATGTCGGTGGGCAGCCTCGCCCTGTCCGCTGGGCAGCTCGCGCAGCGCGAAGCCCGGGGGGAGCGCCGGATCCGCCCGCGCCGCCCCGGGTGGGAACAGCCCGGCCGCCGCCGCGGTCAGCGCGACGAGCAGGCACAGGGTCCGGGGCTGCTCCAGCAACCACCACGACGCCGGACGGCGCACCCGGTCCCTGCTCGGCATGACCATGGCCGCGCACCGTCACGGGCGAGCAGCGGGTCGGCAAGCAGGCGCCACGGAGCAGCCGCCGCACTCCCGGTGCAGCCACGCGTGGCGCCTGCGCAGCGTCGCCACGACCTCACCGCCCCGGTCGGCTCGACCGGATGTGGTTCCCGTCATGGTCCTGACCCCGGAGTGGCCCGCAAGATGGTTGCGTATTACAACTGGATGACGTGAGTGCCTCCATCCGGGCGGGCATGCCACGGCAGCCCAAGGCCGTGTACGCCGTCGCCTTCGCCTGCGTCGTCAGCTTCATGGGGATCGCCTGGTCGACCCGATCCTCCCCGCCCTGTCGGCCCAGCTGGACGCCACGCCCAGCCAGGTGACCCTGCTGTTCACCAGCTATCTGCTGGTCACCGCGGTCGCCATGCTCGGCACCGGCTGGGTGTCCAGCCGGATCGGCGCCAAGCGCACCCTCGTGGCCGGGCTCGCGCTGATCGTCGTGTTCGCCGGGCTGGCCGGGCTGTCGGGCTCGATCGACGGCATCGTCGGCTTCCGCGCCGGCTGGGGCCTGGGCAACGCGCTGTTCATCGCGACCTCGCTCGCCGTGATCGTCGCGTCGGCGTCCGGCGGCTTCGCCGGGGCGATCGTGCTCTACGAGGCCGCCCTGGGTCTGGGCATCGCGGCCGGCCCGCTGCTCGGCGGCCTACTGGGCGACATCAGCTGGCGCGGCCCGTTCTTCGGCGTCTCGGCGCTCATGGCGATCGCGCTCGTCGCGACCGTCGTCCTCCTCGACCCCACCCCGGCGCCCGCGAGGCCCACCCCGCTGGGCGCGCCGCTCGAGGCTCTGCGCCACCGCGGCCTGCTCACCATGAGCACCACCGCCCTGCTCTACAACTGGGGCTTCTTCACGATGCTCGGCTACGCGCCGTTCCCGATGGAGCTCTCCGAGCTGCAGCTGGGTTTCGTCTTCTTCGGCTGGGGCCTGCTGGTGGCGTTCTTCTCCGTCGTCGCCGCGCCCCGCCTGCAGACGCGCTTCGGCACCGCCCGGTCGCTGTCGGCGGCGCTGGCCCTCTTCGCCCTCGACCTGCTCGTGATCGGCGTCTTCGTCGACACCCGGTGGGTGCTCGTCACGGCGGTGGTCGTCGCCGGGGTGTTCATCGGCGTCAACAACACCCTCGCCACCCAGGCCGTCATGCTCGTCTCCCCCGTGGAGCGGCCGGTCGCCTCGGCGGCCTACGGCTTCGTGCGCTTCCTCGGCGGCGGCCTGGCGCCCTTCGTCGCCGGCGAGCTCGCCGAGCACTGGAACCAGCACCTGCCCTTCGTCGTCGGTGCGGGAGCCGTCCTCGCCGCCGTCGCGGTGCTCGCCACCGGCCGGTCGATGCTGGCCGCGGCGGACGCCGAGTTGCGCGGCGAGCCGGACGTCGCCGGTGAGGTCGCCGACGAGTTCGGTGGCGCCCCCGACGCGGTCGACAGCGGGCTGCGCGCCCGCGCCTGACCCGCTCCTCCGTACGGTGACGCCGGACACCTGCGACTCCGAGGGGACGGCGATGGGCGGGACAGACCGGGTGCGCACCGTGGTCGACGGCGACGTCTGGCGGATCACCCTCGACTCCCCGGGCACCGGCAACGCCGTCGACCCGGCGATGGCCGCGGCGCTCGGCGAGGCGCTCCGCACCCGACCGCCGCAGACCCGGGCGGTGCTGCTGCTGGCCGAGGGCGAGCGCTTCTGCGTCGGCGGCGACGTCCGCGGCTTCGCGGCAGCCGACGACCCGGGCACCTCGGTCGGCCGGTTGGCCACCGACTGGCACGAGGTGGTGCGGGCGTTCCTCAGCACGCCCGTGCCGGTGGTCGCCGGCGTGCACGGCGCGGTCGCCGGGGCAGGGGTCGGGCTGATCGGCGCCTGCGACGTCGTCGTCTGCGCCCGCTCGACCCGGATCCGGCCCGCCTACGCCGCCATCGGCTTCTCCCCCGACGGCGGCACCTCGTGGACCCTGGCACACGCCCTCGGCCCGACCCGTGCCCTGGACCTCGCGCTGACCAACGGCACGCTCGACGCCGCGGAGGCGCACGCCTGCGGCCTGGTCGCCCGCGTGGTGGCCGACGACGAGCTCCGCGCGGCCGCCACCGAGCTCGCGCACACGCTGGCAGCCGGGCCGGTGCGGGCGTTGGTGCGCACCCGGACGCTCATCCGCGGTGCCGCCGTCCGCACGCTGGACGAGCACCTGGACGAGGAGGCGCGGCTGATCGCCGAGTCGGCGGACGACCCGGAGGGGCGGGCGGGCGTGCGCGCGTTCGTCGAGAAGCGCCGGCCGGACTTCCGCGCCGCCCGCTGAGCGGTCCGGGACGCCCGCTCAGCAGGACGTGGTCAGCGGGGTGCTCACCACGGCCGACCTCCACGCGCCGCGGTAGGCCCAGATCCGGTAGGTGTAGGTCGTGCCGTTCGCCAGGCCCGCGTCACTGGCGGTGGTCGTGCCGAACGGCACGGTGCTGGGGCCGTAGACCGTTCCACCGACGACCCGCTCGCCCATGTAGCCGTCGGCCCAGGAACTGGGGGTCGCGGTCCAGGACAGGGACGCCCCGACCTGCTGGAGGTGGGGACGCAGGACCACCGTCTGGGCGATCCACGCGGTCGTGGAGCCGGTTGTCGTCGAGGTGCGCTGCGGAACGGCACCATGCCCCGTGAACGGCTCGTACGACGCCGTGACGGTCTCGCTGTCGGAGCTGCGCGTCCAGAGCGGATTGGTGCCCTCCGGTGTCGGGGGTTGCCCCGCGCTCCTGGTCAGGAGGTGGACGACCACCGCGCCGGTCGCCGTCGCCGTCAGCGCCGGCGAGGTGGCGGTGTCGCCGGAGCCCGTGGCCCCGGCGGCGACGGGAGGGCTCCCGCTGACCCCGCTGTACGCGACGATGCCGCCCACCAGGTCACCGGTCGTCGTGTCCGTACGGGTGAAGGTCGCGGGCGGCTCGTTGAGCACTGCGACCTTCCAGTAGACGGCCGAGGTGACGACGCCACCGCTCGTGTCCGGCAGCGAGAAGCGGGTCCAGCCGCTGGGCGCCTGGACGGTCGAGGTGCCGTAGTAGGCAACCTGCGCCACCAGGACGTCGCCCGCCTGGGTCCCGGCCGGGGGGCTGAGGGTCAGCGGCGAGGCGCTGTTCCACGTGTAGGTGTCCCGCAACACGATGGACGCGTACGAGCACGTCTGCTTGACGGTCAGCCCGGACGGTGGCTGCACCTGGTCGGCGGCCAGGGAGTTGGGAGGCGTGCCCGTCCTGGCCGAGAACGCCGAGTGCACCGGCGGGAGCGCCAGCACGGCGACGAGCAGCCCCAGCGCGGCGACCACCCCGGCCAGCCGCGCTCCGGGAACCCGCCGGGCACGCCGGTGCGGCCGGTCCATCGTCATCCCCTCCCGTCCGGTCCCGTGCGCCCGCGGGAACCCCGTCTAGGCATCGGCACCGGTCCGCTGTGGCTTGAGCCCGCCGCGACCCGGCCACCGCACCCCACCCCGGAGGAGGGAGGAGCGCTGCGGCCTCCGGTCAGCGGGCCGCGTGCGCCTCGACGGGGCGCGGCACCGGGATCGGCGGCACGCGGTCGACCGCGCCACCGGTGACCGGCCCCTCCACACCCGCCAGGTGGGCCTGGTCCCGCCCGCCGGCCTTGGCGGCGTACAGCGCGGTGTCCGCCGCGGCGAGGAGTTCCGCGGCGGGCAGGCCGGCCCCGTGCTGGCAGGCGATGCCCAGGCTCGCCGTGATCGGCCTCGGTGCCGCCACCTCCCGCAGGACCGCTCGCAGCCGGCGCGCGACCGCGACGGCCTCGTCCGCCGTGGCGCCGGGCAGGACCAGCGCGAACTCCTCACCGCCGTAGCGCGCGGCGACGTCGCCGGGCCGCACGCAGGACCGCAGCGCTGCGCCCACGCCCCGCAGGACGTCGTCGCCGGCCTGGTGGCCGTAGGTGTCGTTGAGCTGCTTGAAGTGGTCGAGGTCGACGATCAGCACCGACACCGGCGCACCGCTGCCGGCGGCGACCGCCAGCTCCCGGTCGAACGCGGCGTCGAAGGCACGCCGGTTGGCCACCCCGGTGAGGCCGTCGGTGAGCGCGCTGGCCTGCAGGTGCTCCAGCAGCGCGACGCGGGCGAACGCCGTGGCAGCGTGCGCCACCGCCTGTTCGGTGACGCCCACCCGGCGCCGCTCGATGCGCGAGCCGCTGCGCGCGTCGTCCTCGAAGGTCAGGACACCGCTGCCGGAGCCGTCGAGGCCGAACGGGACGGCGACGACCCGACGGGCGCCCTCGAGCACCTCGTCCACCCACCGGTCGGGGCCCTTCATGGCCGCCAGGACCGTGCTGCCCCGGTCGACCGCCGCCGCGAGCAGCGACCCCGGTGGAGGTGCGCCGACCGCCCGCAGGGGCTCGGCGTCCTGGTCCCGGCGCTTGCGGACGGCCAGGTCGACCGCCGGCACGGCGCTGCCCTCGGGCACGTGGCAGTACACCGCGGCGAGGGGGGAGTCGGCGGCGTCGACGGTGAAGTCGAGCAGCGCCTCGGCCACCTTGGCGCCGGTGTCCGCCTCGTGGAGGGCGCCCGCCAGCCGACGCAGCGCCTCCTCGTCGTAGCGACGGCGACGCAGCTCGCGCTCGTTGACCGCGCCCAGGCCCGAGGTCATCATCGCGGTCACCCAGACGGCGACCAGGAAGACCCCGTAGGGCAGGGAGTCGAAGCCCTGGAAGACGCCGTGTGCGGGCAGCAGGGCCGTGTCGACCGCCTTGAGGACCGACATCACCACGAGCGAGTGCCACAGGGCGAGCTTCAGACCGGTGCGGAACGAGCCGAGCAGCGTGACGCAGATGACGTGCAGGACGATCACGTACACCACCGGTCCGGAGATGCCCCCGGCGACGTAGAGCGCCCACCCCAGGTGCACCGCGTCGAGGATCACCGGCACCGTGATCGCCGCCACCGCCCAGCGGCGGCCGAACGCCGACAGCTTGTGCAGCGCGAGCCCCACGGCCAGCAGCACGACCCCGGGCACGACGAGAGCCGCCACCGCGGGGGTGTCGACCGTCCGCGTGACCACCCACGCCGCGACGGGCAGGAGGACGACGACGCCGATGCGGACGGCGAGCAGCCACCGGAGGCGGTCGGCCAGGGGCAGGTTGTCCAGGGAACCCTGTGGGGAAGCAGCCGTCTGGCTCATGCGGGTGCCGTCCTCGGCAGCTCGGGGAAGTCTCGGAAGTCGTTCAGTTCCTGGTGGACCCGGGCCAGCGCCAGCTTCGGGTCCCGCCGGTCGAGCCGGCCCTGCACGGCCAGGAACCCCGCGGCCACGGCGACGAGCGCGAGGGGGAACTGACCGTCCTCGACGACGGCGAGCGCCGTCTCCCCCACCGCGGCGGCCACCTCGGCGACCGTCGTGGGGGTCCCCTGCAGCGGCGGGGCCTGGACGACATCGCCGCCCCCACGCGGCGGGTCCCCACCAGGGTGGCTTCCCGCGGGTGCCGGGGTCGGGCTCGGGGTCTCGGACGGGAGGACCGACTCCGGCAGGGGCGTCGGGACGGCGCTCGGGGTCGCGGTCGGGGTCGGCGTCTCGGTCGGTTCGGGTTCCGGCGTGGGCTCGGGAGCCGGTGCGGGCGCCGGGACCGGGGGCGGCTCAGGAATCGGCGTCGGCTCCGGGGTCGGTTCGGGGACCGGCTCGAAGTCGAGCGCCCAGACGAAGGTGGCCGCGGCCCGCAGGCCCTGCGCCCGGGGGTCGTCGAGGACCCGGACGCTGACCCGGTAGGTCGTCGCCGCCGAGTCCCCGGGCCGCCAGCCCGTCGGGATCCCCGCGGCGGCCGTACGGGGCAGCTGCGCCAGCGTCCCGCTCCACGCGGGTACGCCGGTGAAGGACGCGCACCGCGCCGGGTCGCCGAGCGCGCCCCGCTCGACGGTGAGGAACAGGTAGGGCGCGAGGGCGTCCTCGGTGACCTCGGCGCTGAGCGTCACCTCACCGGTCGACCGGGCTGACCCGGTCATCCCCAGCGCCACGCAGGCGGTCTCCGTGGCACCCGGGCGCAGGCCGGTGGAGGTGAACAGCGCCGCGCCACCGCGGTCGTCGACCAGGCTGACCGCGCTGGTGCTCGCGGCGGCAGGCTCGACCGGCAGCTCGATCCACCCGGCCGTCAGGTGGGCGAGGAGGGCGGCGCCGACCAGCCAGGCAGCGCCCCTGCTGCCGCGCAGCAGGCGCGGGGACGGAGCGAGCGGTGACGGGCGCACACCCTCCCCCTCCCTCAGCGAGGCCGCGGTCCGGCCGACGGAACCGGTCCGGCTCGCTCATGTCTTCGGCGGCGCCAGGCGGATGTTGAGCAGGAGGCGGCGGTCACCGGACCGGGCCACCGGCGGTCAGCGGCGTCCGGTCCCGCCCGTCAGCAGCCGACCGGCGGGAGGCACGGGAGGCAGCCCGACGCGGCGGACGACGCCGTCCGGGGCCGGGGCGGCCGCGTGCCGATCGGCGCTGGTGCGGCCCCGCGGCCCCCTGACCCGGCCGCGGGACCCGCCGAGGGTGGAGACGGTCGCTGCCGTGAGGAGGACCGCGAGCAGGCCCAGGTGGCCCCACTGACCGGAGAGGCGCCAGTACGCGGGGAGCCCGACGAACGGCACGCGCAACTGCGCCTCACCGATGACGCTCGAGGACGGCACGGGCGTGGTGTCGTTGCTCTGGTTGGCGTCGCCCCGCGTGACGAGGTCCCCGCGCGCGTCGAAGGAGACGAGGCGGTGGAGCACCAGCCGGTCGGCCCCCTCGGGATCCGGGAACAGCAGCACCTGTCCCGGCTGGAGGTCCTGCGGGAGCACCGGACGCGTCAGCACCACGTCGCCCGGCGAGAGGCGCGGCTCCATCGAGCCGGAGACGACCACGTGCCCCTGGAAGCCGACGAGTCGCGGGGCGAGGGCGAGGAACACCAGGCCGGCCACGGCCACCAGCACGGTCGCGACGACCACGCGGTACACGGCGGCCGGCCGGAGGCCCCGCCCCGGGGCCGCGGGTCCGGGCACCCGCGAGCGGAGGACGTCGCCGATCAGCGTTGGCGCGGTCACGTGTTCCTCGCTTCCCAGGTGAACGTGGCGGCGGACTGCTTGCTCTGCGCCCCGTCCTCGTCCTTGAGGACGTAGGTGATCCGGAGGGTCATGTACGTGTTCGGCGCGGTGGCCGGGTTCACGACGATGCCGGTGTCGTGGTCCCTGTGCTGGGCCCTGAGGTGGCCCAGCGTCCGCGAGGTCGCGGTCGAGGGGGCGTCGGCGTGGGTGGCGCTGTCGAGGAACGTCGCCGGACCGGTGGGGGCGAACCCGGTGCAGTCGGCCTTCACCTCGGTGTCCTTGTCGACGTCGGTTCCCCGCTCGACGCTCATCAGCAGGTAGGGGTCGAGCGCGGTCGCACCACCCGCCGGCGTCCCGACGTACATGCGGATGTCGGCCTGCAGGCTGCCCGTGTAGTCGAGCCGGATGCAGCGCGACCGGGACGAGCCGGGCTTGAGGGCACCGTCACTGCTGCTGGTGCTGGTGAACAGGGCCGACCCGCTGTCGCTGTCGGCGAGGACGACGCTGCCGGTCTGCCACGAGTTGTCGGCGTTGCCGGTGCTCGCGGAGAAGGCCGCGTGGGTCGAGCTCCAGGTCAGGGCCAGACTGGTCACGAGACCCACGGGCACCGCCACGGACAGCACGGTGCGACGAGCCCAGGGGGCACGGTGGTGCACGGCGACTCCTCGGACGGCGGTGGGACGCAGCGACCTGCGTCTTCGACACACGGTGGATCGACACCACCGTCGGACCCCTGAGGGGCCTGGCGGAGGCCGTCACCCGATCGGGTGGGAGACCTCGGCCCCGCCCGTGGCCCGGGCGCCGATGGGGAGGACGCCGCCGGTCGCCGTCGAGGAGTGGTGGCCGGACTGCCGCGCCGCGTGCCGGACCCGGTTGCGGCCGGGCCTCGCGGGCAGCCAGGCTGCGGGGAGCCCGACCGGCGACGACACCGCCGCGGGCGTCGACCGGTGACCGGCGACCGACGAGGAGGCGGCCATGGGCCTGCCAGAACGCAACGAGGCCAAGGACTGGGTCGGCTGGACCGTCGTCGACCGCGAGGGGACCGAACTGGGCGCGATCACCGCCGTCCTCGCCGACGAGTCCACCGGCCGACCGGAGTGGGTGTACGTCGAGGTCGAGGGCGCGAGTGCCGTCGTCCCGGCACTGGACGCCGACGGCTCGGGTGGCCGGGTGACGGTCGCGGTGACCCGAGCCCAGGTCACCGCTGCCCCGTCGGTCGGCGGCGCCCGGGAGCTGTCCACGGACCAGGAGGCCGACCTCTACCGGCACTACGGCATCGCGGCGTCGAGCTCGACCCTCCTGCCGGCTGCGGCGGGCGAGACCGACGCGGCCGCAGGGACCGGCGCCCCGGGCGGCACCGCGGCCGCAGCCGACAGCGCCGCGGTGGTGGACACCGCCCCGGCTGCCACCACCCCGGCCGCCACCACCCCGGCAGCGGGCACCGTCCCGGCGCCCGGTTCGGGGTCGACCGGTCGCGGGGCCGTGCTCGCTGCCGGCGCCCTCGCCGCGGTGGCCGGGCTCGGCGTGGTGCGGGCCCGCGCCCGGCGTGCGGAGGTCCGACAGCCGTGGCCGCGGCGGCTGTGGGCCCGTCGCCCGTGGGCACCTCGCCCGCCGTCCCGCGCCGAGGTGGTCGCCGGACAGGTGCTCGCCGTGTCCGCGCGGACGGCGGAGGGTGCCCGGCGCCTCGGCCGCACGGCCGCTCCGCTCGCGCTGGCCGCCGCCGAGTCCGCCCGCCACCGGGCGGTGCGGGCCGGGGAGGAGGTCCGGCACCTCGGCCGCACGGCCGCGCCGCTCGTGGTCGCCGCGGCCGAGTCGGCGCGGCACCGGGCGGTGCTCGGCGCCGAGGAGCTACGCCACCTGGGCACGCTGGCGTCGCAGGCCGCCGTCGCCGCCGTGGCCCGGGCACGCAGCTGACCCGCACGCGGATGCCGGAGAGCCCCGCGCCGGACGGACCGGGCGGGGCTCTCTGGGTGTCGGGGTGGAGCTGAGGGGATTCGAACCCCTGACCCCCTCGATGCGAACGAGGTGCGCTACCGGACTGCGCTACAGCCCCTGACGGAGACGAGCTTACCGTCCGCCTCCGCCGCCGCCACGACCGGGGCGGCCCCGGCCTGGTGACCGACTGGAACGGCCCCGCTGCAGGGCCCCGCCACGAGCCTGCGAGTGGTGGGGAGCAGTGGGGTCCTTCACCCGTTGGCGACCCGGCGCGGCTGGTAGACGTCGATGTCGGCGAACCCGATGTCGTCGTCGTCCAGGCCCACGACAGCGCTGTTCTGCCAGCCGGCCGGGGCCGCGCTCCGGGCGGCCACGACCCGACCCGGGCGCAACGGGTGCACCGGCGCCAGCGGCAGGCTCGGGTGCCGCAGGCCGACGGTGCGGTGCACCTCCGCGGCAGGCTCCTCCTCGACCGGGACCGGCCGGGGCGCCGGCACCGGGCGCGGGGCAGGACGGACGTCCGGCCGGCGGGTGGAGCGGGCGGCGGCCCGAGCGGCGCGGCGGGCGGCCAGCCGCTCCCGGCGCGCGGCGGCCCGCAGCACCATCAGGTAGGCGACGACGGCGAGGTCGAGCACGCCCTGGACGATCCACATCCACGGGGTCCAGACCAGCGCGCCGACCACCGCGAGCAGTGCGAGGGCGAGCAGGCCGGCGAGGATGCGGCGGCGGATGGCGTGGACGTCGACCCGCAGCTCGCCGGAGGTCACCAGCGCGGCGCGGTCGATGGAGACCCGCTCGGTCTCGGCGAACACCGCGGGGTCGACCACCCGGCGCCGCTGCAGCGTGCGGCCGGCGTCGGCCCCCGTGGCACGGCCGGCCGAGGAGTCACCGCGGGTCACCACCATGGGCACCAGCACGACGAACCACAGCACGACCAGAGCGGCCAGCAGCACACCCGAACCCATCCCGAACACCACCCGTCACACGCGTCACCTGCGGGGGGAAGTTACGGCCTGTACTCCTCCGTTCGAGGGAGGCGCGCGGTGTGTCCCGGAGTGTCGTGTGACTGGAGTGTCCTGCTGGGGTCCCGGATCGGCGTGTCGACACGGCGACACCGCGTCGTCCGCCGGTCAGCGTGGTACGCGGGACCGCCACCGTTCGACCACGCCGCCGGGCACGTCCTCGGCCAGCAGGGCGAACGTGTCGTGGTCGCGCCAGTCGCCGTCGATGTCGAGGTACCGGCGCAGCAGGCCCTCGTGACGGAACCCCAGACGCTGCACCAGCCCCCGGCTCGGCCCGTTCTCGGGACGGATGTCGGCCTGCAGCCGGTGCAGCCGCGCGGGCCCGAAGGCGTGGTCGCACACCAGGGCCACGGCCAGCGAGGCCATCCCCCGGCCGGCGACGGCACGGTCGATCCAGTAGCCCAGGTTGCCCGAGCGCAGCGCGCCCCGGACGACGTTGTCGATGGTCACCTGCCCGACGAGCCGGCCCTCCACCCGGACGACGAACGGCAGCGACAGGCCCATCGCGGCGCGGCGCAGCACGGCCCGCCGCATCACCCGGTAGGCCGCGGAGGTGTGCCGCGCCGCCCACGGTCCGGCCGCGGTCGGCTCCCACGGCGCCAGCCACGCCTCGTTGGCCAGCCGGACCCGGCTCCACTCCTCGGCGTCCCGCCGGCGCGGCGGGTGCAGCTCCACCGGGCCCCAGGCCAGGTGCGCCGGCCAGCCGGGGCGCAGCGAGGAGTCGACCACGGCGCCGCTCAGCCGCCCAGCAACAGCGGCATCACGGTGACCAGCCCGCCGGCAGCCACCTCGGTGACGTCCTCGTCGATGACGATCAGGCAGTTCGCCCGCGCCATCCGCGCCAGCATCGCCTCGTCGCCGTCCCCCAGGGGCTCGACGACGTAGCCGCCGTCGGGGTGGCGCATCACCTGACCGTGCAGGTACTGCCGGTAGCCCAGCGGCGAGAGCAGCCGCTCGGCGGCGATCGCCTGCACCGTCCGGCGGAACAGCTGGCGCTTGCCGAGCATCATCCGGATCGCCGGGCGCACGAAGACCTCGAAGGCGACCAGCGCCGCGACCGGCTCGCCGGGCACGCAGATGACCGGGACGGAGTCCGGGCCCAGCCGGCCGAAGGCCTGCACGGGTCCGGGGTGCATCGTCACCGGCGAGAACTGCATGGGGCCCAGCGCGGCGAGCGCCTCCTGCACCGGGTCACCCTCGCTGGCGAAGGTGCCGGCGACGAGCACCAGGTCGCTGCGCAGCAGCTGGCTCTCCAGCACCTCGGACAGCCGGCGCGGCTCGGCCGGGAGGATGCCCCACCGGTAGGCCTCGGCCCCGGCGTCTCGTGCCGCGGCGGCCAGCGCGTAGCTGTTGACGTCGACGACCTGGCCGGGGCCCGGCGGCGTGCTGATGTCGACGAGCTCGCCGCCCGCGGACAGGACGGCGACCCGCGGCCGGGGTCGCACCTGCACCCGGTCGCGGCCCACGGCGGCCAGCAGGCTGATCTGGGCCGGGCCGATCGGGGTGCCGACCTGCACCGCGGTGGTGCCCGGCGCGACGTCGTCCCCCGCCCGGCGCACGTAGGTGCCGGTGAGCGGGCCGGCGTGCACGGCGACGGTGGCCATGCCGCCGTCGGTCCAGACCACCGGGACGACGACGTCCGCGCCGGCCGGCAGCATCGCGCCGGCGGCCACCTTCTGCGCCATCCCGGGGCCGATCGACGCCGGGCCGCTCGGGCCGGCGACGGTCTCCCCCACCACCGACAGGCGCGCCGGCTCCGCCGGCGTGGCGCCCTCGACGTCCAGCGCGCGGGCGGCGTAGCCGTCGAGCGCGGCCTGGTCGAACGCGGGCAGCGCGCGCTGGCTGACCACCTCCTCAGCGCAGAGCAGGCCCTGCGCGTCGAGCACGGCCAGCTCGATCGGGTCCGGTTGCGGTACCGCCGAGAGGATCTCGTCGAGGTGCTGCTCGACGGTGCGCGGCGGTGCCGGCTCGGCGGTGGCGGGGGGCGGCGGCACGGTGCCGCGGTCGATCGCCGTCGTCTCGTGCACGGGGGTGGCGGGCGAGGGCTCCGGCACGTCGCGCACCGGGGTGCCGGAGCGCAGGTCCAGCGCCGTGGTGTCCCGGTACCCCGGGACCGTCCCGCCCCTGCCGTCCTCGGTCATGCCCACCACAGGGGTCGATGCTGCCCCCTGAGGGCCTCCGCTCAGGCCTCCGACGCGCCCGCAGCGGGCAGCTGGGCCACGAACTCGGCCAGCCAGGCGCGGAAGTCCGGGCCGAGGTCGTCACGCTCGCTGGCCAGCTGGACGACGGCCTTGAGGTAGTCGAGCCGGTCGCCGGTGTCGTAGCGGCGACCGGAGAAGACCACGCCGTGCACCGGCTCACCGCGCTCGACCAGGGTGGCCAGCGCGTCGGTCAGCTGGATCTCCCCGCCGCGGCCGGGCGTGGTCGCGCGCAGCACGTCGAAGACCTCGGGGGCCAGCACGTAGCGGCCGATGATCGCCAGGCTGCTCGGCGCCTCGTCGACCGGCGGCTTCTCGACCAGGCCGGTGATCGCCACCACGTCGGTGCCGCCGGGCTCGACGGCGACGGCGCCGTACTTGTCGATGTTCTCCCGGCCGACGTCGAGCAGCGCCACGACCGAGCCGCCGTGCTCGGCCTGCACCTGGAGCATCTGCTCGAGCAGGTGGTCGCGGGCGTCGATGATGTCGTCACCGAGCAGGACGGCGAACGGCTCGTCGCCGACGAACGCGGCGGCCTGCAGCACCGCGTGGCCGAGACCGCGCGCCTCGCCCTGCCGGACGAAGTGCACCTGGGCGACCTCGGTGGACTCGTGCACCGCGGCCAGGCGGGCGGCGTCCCCCTTCTTTTCCAGCGCCGTCTCGAGCTCCGGGTTGCGGTCGAAGAAGTCCTCGATCGCGGCCTTGTTGCGGCCGGTGACCATGAGCACCTCGCCGAGCCCGGCGCGCGCGGCCTCCTCGACGATGTACTGGAGCGCGGGCCGGTCGACCACCGGCAGCAGCTCCTTGGGCACCGCCTTGGTGGCCGGCAGGAATCGGGTCCCCATGCCGGCGACGGGGATGACGGCCTTCCGCGTCGGGCGGCTGCTCGGAGTCGGCATGCGCGCGAGCCTAGTGACCCGGCACCGGCGCCCCCCGCGCGGTGCCGTCGGCGCGGCCCTCCCCGGCCGGGGCACCGGTCGCGCCCGGCGACACGCGCCGACACGCCGTCCCGGCGGCCGCGGGCCGGGCCGGTCGGACCGGGACTCCCAGGTGAGCTGGCTAGCCTGCGGCGGTGACCCCCGCGGACGACGTGACCGAGGCCAAGGTCGCGCTCCGCGCCCGGATCCGGGCCCGCCGGGAGGCCCGCTCCGCCGAGGAGCGCGCCGCCGCCAGCGCGGCCGTCGCCACCGCCCTGCTGCGCGGCCTGGCCGGCGTCCGGACGCTGGCCGCCTTCGTGCCCGACCCGACCGAGCCCGGGGCGGGCCGGCTGCCGGCGGCCTTCACCCAGCTCCGCTCGCGGGTGCTCCTCCCGGTGGTCCCGCCCGACGGTCGCGAGCTGACCTGGGCGGTCGACACCGGCCGGCTGGCCCCGGGCCGGTTCGGGCTGCTCGAGCCGGTGGGACCGCGGCTGGGACCGACGGCGATCGGCGCCGCCGAGGTCGTCGTCGTCCCCGCGCTCGCGGTCGACCGGACCGGGGTGCGCCTGGGCCGCGGCGGCGGCTACTACGACCGCGCGCTGCGGCACGTCCGCCCCGGCGCGCGGCTGGTGGCCCTGGTCTTCGACGACGAGCTGGTCGACGAGCTGCCCGTCGAGCCGCACGACCAGCGCGTCACCGCGGTGGTCACGCCGTCCGGCGGCTGGGAGGAGCTTTCGGCCCCCTGACCTGCACCTACCGGCTGGTTACCTGCCACAGTGGGATCGATCACACCTACCCCGACGTCGCGGGAGGGACGTTGCCCCCTGAGATCGTCACCATCATCGCCCCCGTCGTGATCTTCGCAATCCGAGGAGAGGGCAATGTCGCCTGAGCTGATCTCCATCCTGGCGCTCGTCGCAATGTTCGCTGTCGCGACCGTGCTGCCAGTCAACATGGGGGTGCTGGCGTTCGTCGGCGCCGGCATCATCGGTACCACGGTCGCCGGTCTAGGGACCGACGACATAATCGCCACTTTCCCGGGTGACCTCTTTCTGACCCTCGTCGGGATCACGTTCCTGTTTGCTGTCGCGCAGAACAACGGCACGATCGACTGGCTGGTGCAGGTGGCCGTCCGCGTGGTGCGCGGGCGGGTCGCCGCGATCCCCTGGATCATGTTCTTGATCGCCGCCATCCTGACCGCGGTGGGCGCGGTCAGCCCCGGCGCGGTCGCCATCGTCGCCCCCATCGCGCTCGGCTTCGCCGCCCAGTACGGCATCAGCCCCCTCCTGATGGGCCTCATGGTCATCCACGGAGCGCAGGCGGGTGGCTTCTCGCCGAGCAGCATCTACGGCGGAATCACCAACGGCGTGGTGGAGTCGGCCGGGCTGCCGCTCAACCAGTACGTGACGATGGGCGCCAGTTTTGCCGTCAACTTCGTGGTGTCCGCGCTGTTGTTCGCCGTGCTGGGCGGCCGCAAGCTGCTCCGGCAGCGCGTCGGCACTGCCGGCGGATCTGCCGGGGAGCCTCCGCTCCTGCCGGCGGAGGGAGCCCATGTCGTGGTCACGTCACCCCAGAAGGGCGCGCAGGCGTACGGCGACGCCGAGGGGCAGGCCATGACCGAGTGGCGTGCCGAGGCCGAGCACGCGCCGGACTCCCTCCTCGATGAGCATCTGCCCGACCCGGTCCCGTCCGGCTCCCGGCCCCATCAGGCGCTGACTGTCGTCGGCTTGCTGGCGCTCGCGGTCGCCACCCCCGTTTTCGATCTCTCCAGCGCAGAGGTCGGGTTCGTGGCCATCTCGATCGGTGCGGTGCTGGCGCTGCTCCAGCCGCACCTGCAGAGGAGCGCGGCCGGGCAGGTCACCTGGCCGGAGATCCTGCTGATCTGCGGTGTCGCCACCTACGTCGGAGTCCTGGACTCGATGGGGACGATCGACTATGTCGGCAACAGCGTCGCGGGCATCGGTTCCCCGTTGTTCGCGGCGCTGCTGCTGTGCTTCATCGGCGCGGTGGTGTCGGCGTTCGCGTCGTCGACGGCGGTGCTCGGGTCGCTGATCCCGCTCGCGGTGCCCTTTCTCCAGAGCGGAACCGGTGTGGCAGCGATCGGATTCGTCGCCGCGCTCGCCGTCTCCTCGACCATCGTGGACGTGAGCCCGTTCTCCACCAACGGTGCGCTGGTTCTGGCCAACGCTCGCGGCGTCGACAAGACCGTGTTCTTCCGCCAGCTCCTGGCCTACGCCGCGGTTGTCACCATCGTGGCCCCGGTCGTCGTCTGGTTCCTGTTCGTCGTGCTCGGTTGACCGACCGGGTCGCTTCCGTCCTCTCAAGGAGATCCGATGTCCGCCCCGCTCGACGGTCCCCTGGACGGCGTCCTCGTCGTCGACCTGACCCGCGCCCTCGCCGGGCCGCACGCCGGGATGATGCTCGGCGACCTCGGCGCCCGCGTCATCAAGGTGGAGAGCCCCGGCGACGGGGACGACAGCCGCGGCTGGGGACCGCCCTTCCTCCACCCGGAGGGCGGCGACCGGGAGTCCACGTACTTCCTCTCGGCCAACCGGAACAAGGAGTCGGTCACCCTCGACCTCAAGGACGACGGCGACAAGGAGCTGCTGCGGGAGCTGGTGCGCCGCGCCGACGTGCTGCTGGAGAACTTCCGCCCCGGCACGCTGGGCCGCCTCGGCTTCGGCACCGACGTGCTGGAGCAGCTCAACCCGCGGCTGGTGCTGCTCTCGATCAGCGGCTTCGGGCACGACGGGCCCGAGGGCGGCCGGGCCGGCTACGACCAGATCGCCCAAGGCGAGGGCGGGCTGATGTCGCTGACCGGCTCCGGCCCGGACGACCCGCAGAAGGTCGGGGTGCCGATCAGCGACCTGCTGGCCGGCATGTACGGCGCCTACGGCGTGCTCGCGGCGCTCATCGAGCGGCAGCGCACCGGCCGCGGCCAGGTGGTGCGGACCTCGCTGCTGGCCGCCGTCGTCGGCGTGCACGCCTACCAGGGCACGGCGTGGACCGTGGGCGGCCAGGTCAACCGCGCGCAGGGCAACCACCACCCCTCCATCGCGCCCTACGGCCTGTTCCACTGCAAGGGCGGCAGCGTGCAGCTCTCCTGCGGGTCGGAGGGACTGTGGCGGCGGCTGTGCACCGAGTTCGGTCTCGACGCCGAGGCGCCCGGTCTGGCCACCAACGGCGAGCGCGTCTCCCACCGCGACCAGGTGATCGAGCTGCTGGAGCGGACCTTCACCGACATCTCCCCCGAGGAGCTGCTCGCCCGGCTCGCCGGCGCCGGCGTCCCGGCGGGCAAGGTGCGCACCCTCGACGAGGTCTACGGCTGGGACCAGACGCTGTCGCAGGGCCTGCTGATCGACGTCGAGCACCCGACGCTCGGCCGGCTGCAGCTGCCCGGCCCGCCGCTGCGCTTCTTCGCCCCCGGTGCGGACGGCGAGACCGAGACCACCCGGCGCGACCACGCCGCGCCGCCGGTGCTGGGCTCCTCCAACGAGGCGATCCGCGCCTGGCTTGCCCAGTGACCCGATCCCTGGACGCCCGCGCGCTGCGGGACCTCGTCCTCGACCCCGGGTCCTGGAAGAGCTGGGACTCCCCCATCACGGTCGGCGACGTCCCGGAGCCCTACGCCGCCGAGCTGGCCCGCGCGGCGGAGCGGACGCTCCAGGACGAGTCGGTCATCACCGGCGAGGGGCAGCTGCGCGGACGGCGGGTCGCGGTGATCGCCGGCGAGTTCGGCTTCCTCGCCGGCTCCATCGGCGTGGCCGCCGCCGAACGGCTCATCGCCGCGGTCGAGCGGGCCACCGAGGAGGGGCTGCCGCTGCTGGCCGCGCCGGTCTCCGGCGGCACTCGCATGCAGGAGGGCACCGTCGCGTTCCTGCAGATGATCGGCATCACCGCGGCCATCGCCCGGCACAAGGAGGCCGGGCTGCCGTACCTGGTCTACCTGCGGCACCCCACGTTCGGCGGCGTCCTGGCCTCGTGGGGGTCGCTGGGCCACGTGACCATCGCCGAGCCGGGCGCCTCCATCGGGTTCCTCGGCGCGAGGGTCTACCAGGCCCTCTACGGCGAACCGTTCCCCGAGGGCGTGCAGACCGCCGAGAACCTGGCCGCGCACGGGCTGATCGACGCCGTCGTCCCGCACGAGGAGATCGCCGAGGTCGCCGACCGGGCGCTGCGGGTGCTGGCGGCCCGGCAGACCTGGCACCGGGACGTCGCCGACGCGGAGCGGCCCACGCCCGAGGACGGCACCGACGCGGGGTCGGGTGGGGCGGACAGCACAGACGGTCGCAGCGCCTGGGCGGTCGTCACCGCCTCCCGCCGCGCGGACCGGCCCGGTGTGCGGCGGCTGCTGCGGACGGCGGCCACCGACGTGGTCGGCCTGTCGGGTACCGGCGCCGGGGAGAAGGACCCCGGACTGCTGCTGGCCCTGGCGCGCTTCGGCGGGGCGCCGTGCGTCGTCCTCGGTCAGGACCGGCGCGGGCAGTCGCTGTCGGCGCCGCTCGGGCCGGCCGCGCTGCGCGAGGCCCGCCGCGGCATGCGGCTGGCCGCCGAGCTGCGCCTGCCGCTGGTCACCCTGATCGACACCCCCGGCGCGGCGCTGTCGAAGGAGGCCGAGGAGGGCGGGCTGGCCGCCGAGATCGCCCGCTGTCTGCAGGACCTGGTGATGCTGCGGGCGCCGACGCTCGCGGTGCTGCTCGGCCAGGGCACCGGCGGCGGGGCGCTCGCGCTCGCCCCGGCCGACCGGGTGCTGGCCGCGGCCAACGGCTGGCTGGGCCCGCTGCCGCCGGAGGGCGCCTCGGCGATCGTGCACCGCACCGTCGACCGGGCCGACGAGATGGCCGCCGCCCAGGGAGTGCGGGCCACCGACCTGTGGCGGGCCGGGATCGTCGACCGCGTCGTCCCCGAGCGGCCGGACGCCGCCGACGAACCGGTCGAGTTCTGCCGGCGACTGGGGCGGGTGCTCGGCGAGGAGCTGGCCAACCTGCTCGGGCGGGACGACGGCGAGCGCTTCCGCACCCGGCTGCACCGGTACCGTCACCTGGGCCGCTGACGTCCACCGACGATGATCAGCTGAGCTGATCGTCGCGGGTCCTGGCTCACCCTCGGTGCTGAGCCAGGACCCGCGACGGTGAGCCGGACGTCGGCGGACGGCGACCGCAGGACGGGGTCCTCGCTCAGGCCGCGGGGAGGCCCCACGCGGCGGCGACCAGCTCCAGGCTGCGCAGCCGCTCGGCGACGCCGTGGGTGGACGCCGAGAGCATCAGCTCGTCGGCGCCGGTGTCGGCGGCCAGCTGCCGCAGCTCGGTCACGGCGGCTGCGGGGTCGCCGACGATCGCGTTGCTCGGCATCGCCTCGGCGGCGGCGCGCTCCGGGTCGCGCTCGGCCTCCTCGAGGCTGGGCACCGGGCGCAGCCGGCCCAGCCGCAGCGACAGCCGCATGAGCTGCCCGGGCAGCGCCAGCCGGCGGGCGTCCTCCGCGGTGTCGGCGGCGAGCACGTTCGCCGTCACGATCGTGTACGGCCGCGTCAGCACGGGCGAGGGCCGGAAGGTGTCGCGGTAGAGCGCGACGGCGGTCTGCACGTGCGGGCCGCCGAAGTGGTGGGCGAAGGCGAACGGCAGGCCGAGCTCGCCGGCCAGCTGCGCGGAGAAGCCGCTGGAGCCGAGCAGCACGACCTGTGGGGCCGACGCGGCCGCCGGCGTGGCCCGGAAGTGCTCGGCCAGGCCGCCCTCGACGCGGGGGTCGCCGAGCAGGCCGAGCAGGTCGACGAGGTGCTGCGGGAAGTCCTCGGCCGACAGGGCGGCGGGGTCGCGGCGCAGGGCGACGGCGGTCTGCGGGTCGGTGCCCGGCGCGCGGCCGATGCCGAGGTCGACCCGGCCCGGGTGCAGCGCCTCGAGCAGCGCGAACTGCTCGGCGACGACGAGGGGCGCGTGGTTGGGCAGCATCACCCCGCCGGAGCCGACTCGGATCCGGTCGGTGACCGCGGCGAGGTGGGCGATGAGCACCGGCGGGTTCGTGCTCGCCACCGCGGGGGTGTTGTGGTGCTCGGCGACCCAGAGCCGGGTGTAGCCGAGGCGGTCCGCGGCCTGTGCGACGCGGGTGGTCGCGGCGAGGGCGTCGACGGTGGACTGCCCCGAGCCGACGGTGCCCAGCTCGAGGACGGACAGCGGCAGCGGCTCGGACACCCCCGGCGCAACGTGGGCCACCGTCCGCGGCTTCCCGTCGGCCGGCGATCACACGGGCCGGCTCCCACGGCTGTCAGCCGGCGTCCGCGCCCTCCCGGAAGCGCAACCGGTGGTCGGGGTCGAGGCCGTCGAGCACCGTCTGCAGCGCGTCGCCGAGGGCGCGGGTCTGCTCCTCGGTGAGCGGGTCGAACAGCGCCGCGCGGACGGCATCCACGTGACCGGGCGCGACCGAACGGACGACGTCCCACCCCGCGTCGGTGAGGACGGCGACGTTCCCCCGGCCGTCCTCGGTGGAGCGCTCACGGCGTACCCAGCCACGCTCCTCCAACCGCGCGACGGTGTGCGAGAGCCGGCTCTGCGACTGGTTGGCGCGGCGGGCCAGGTCGCTCATCCGCCGGCTGCGTCCGGGCGCCTCCGACAGCATGGCGAGGACCACGTAGGCGGCGTGGCTGAGGCCGGCGTCGCGCTGGAGCTGGGCGTCGAGCACCCGAGGGAGCAACTCGGCGACGCTCAACCACGTCCGCCAGGTCCGCTGCTGCTCCTCGTCGAGCCACCGCTGCGCCACGTCTCGAACCGTACTGGTGAGCGACACGCCACGACCCGGAGGTCAGCCCTCGACGCGGATGGCGAGAGCGGCGATGTCGTCCTCGCGGTCGTAGCGGACCGGGGCCAGCACGCGGTCGAGGATCGCGTCGGCCGGCAGGTCCTGCAGCCCGCCGAGCGTGGCGGCGAGGGCGGCGGTACCGGCGTCGATGTCCTGGCCGGTGCTGCGGCGCTCGATCAGGCCGTCGGTGTAGAGCAGCAGCGTGCTGCCCGCCGGGAGGTCCGTCGCGTGGTCCCGGCGTGGCCGGGTCGGATCGATGCCGACGAGCATGTCCGGCGGGGTGCGCAGCACGTCGACCGCGCCGTCGGGGCGCAGCAGCAGGGGCGGCGGGTGGCCGGCGTTGGTCCAGCGCAGCCGCCGGGACCCGTCGGGCTCCGTGGGCTCGATGCGGGCCAGGACGATCGAGGCGATGGCGTCCACCGGCAGTCGGACCATCGCCCGGTCCAGGCGCTGCATCGTCTCGGAGGGCACCTCGCCGCGGTCGACGGCGTAGCCGCGCAGCAACGTGCGCAGCTGGCTCATGTCCGCGGCGGCGGCGATGTCGTGGCCCACGGTGTCGCCGATCGCCAGCACCGTGGCGTCGTCGGCGGCGCAGAAGCCGTCGAACCAGTCCCCGCCCACCCGGTGGTTGCTGTGCGCGGGCAGGTAGCGACCGGCCAGCTCCAGCCCGTCGGGCTCCGGGAGCTGGGGGAGCATCGCGCGCTGCAGCGTCTCCGCGACGCTGCTGCGCTCCTCCAGGAGCTGCTGGGTGCGCCGCCACTCGCGGGCGGCGACGTCGGCGGCCTGGGCGGCACGCGCGGTCATGATCCGCAGCTGCAGCTCCGAGGAGCAGGCGCCGGCCAGGTCGGTGAGCACCGCGAGGTCGGTGTCGGTCCAGCGCCGCGGCTGCGAGTCGATGGCGCACAGCGAGCCGATCACCCGGCCATCGGCGTCCAGCAGCGGTAGGCCCGCGTAGGCGACGACGTGCAGGTCCGGGACGGCGAGGTTGTGCCGGACCAGGGGGTGACGCCGCGCGTCCTCGACGACCAGCGGCTCGGACGAGGCGACCACGTGCTGGCAGAAGGAGTGGCTCAGCGGGGTACGCCGCTCGCTCTGGTACGGCTCCGGTAGCCCTGCGGCGCCGGGGAAGACCTGCTCCTCGGTGCTCACCAACGTCACCAGCGCCACGGGCACCGACAGCTGGTGGCGGACCAGCCGGACGAACCGCTCGAACGCCTCGTCTGACGCAGCCGGCAGCAGCGTCTCGATGGGGAGCGGGGCGCCCGGCGGCTCGTCCGGGGACGACGCGGCGCGGGGGCGGAACGACGGGAGGGCCACAGCGCCTCCCGACTGCGACTGCGCTCGGCCACGGCCGGCAGGTCGCGGCTCCGTTGCGCAGCTCAACCATAGCCGGGAGGAGCCCTCCCGCGCCGTGGGGCAGCTCCCTGAGCAGGGGGGATGCCCCCAGCACCGGCCCGGCGGAGCCGGCTGTCGCGCTCCGGACCCCGCTCGTCGAACTCCGGGAGCTCGTGGCCGTCGCTGCGGGCACACCGCCCCGAGGGATCCGGAACCGTCTCGTGCATGACGGCGAGGCCACGGGGAACGAGGGGGAGGTGGACGCGGCCCGCCGCCCGTCGCGGTTCTCCCCCGGTGTCGTCGCGCTGCCGGTCGACGGAACCGCGCCGTCGCGGACCGGGCGCGGCCGGCTGCGACCGGGCCGGTGGCTGCGCGGGACCGACCCTGTCGTCCCGCTCCCCTGGTGCAGTCGCCCGGGGCACCGGCCACTCTCGCGCACGCAGCGGGGAGGAGGTGCGAAGGACCCGGCCGGTCGCGGCCGGCAGCTGCTCACACAGGTGGACGACCGATCGAAGGACCGATGACCGCGCAGGAGGTCGCGATGAGCGTCATGCGTTTCGACCCGTTCGGAGACCCGTTCCGGAGCCTGGACCGGCTGACCAGCCAGATGATGTCCGGCACGCGGACGCCGATGGGCATGCCGATGGACGTGTGGCAGGCCGAGGACGGCTACCACGTGGCACTGGACCTGCCGGGGGTCCACCCCGACAGCGTGGAGATCACCACCGAGCGCAACATGCTGACCATCCGCGCCGAGCGCCGCGCCGAGTACGAGCAGGGCGCCAACGTGCTCCTGGCCGAGCGGCCGCAGGGACGGTTCACCCGGCAGCTGCAGGTCGGGGACGCCCTCGACACGGCCCGGGTCTCCGCCACGTACGGCGACGGCGTGCTCCTGCTGACGATCCCGCTGTCGGAGCAGGCCCAGCCGCGGCGGATCGAGGTCCAGCACGGCGGCCGGCAGCAGCAGCTCTCCGTCAGCGGCGAGGACGGGCCGCAGTCCGAGCAGACCACGAACAGGGGTGAGGAGCAGAACAGCTGAGCGTGGGGCCGGGGCGGTGAGGGGACCAGGACGGCCGGACCGCCCCGGCTCCGGGCCGCCGGGGAACGGCGCCGGCCAGTCCACCGTGCACCCGGCCTCGACGCGGCGTCGGCCGGCCGGTGCCGCGCACGGGCGTACCGCTCACGACCCCGCCACCGCCTCGGCGCCCGGGCGGCCGGTGATGGTGGAGAAGGGGATCGGGCAGCACTCGGCGCCGGCGCACTCGAGCAGGTCCACGCAGCCGGCGTCGAGCGCGGCGCGCAGGTCGTCCCGGATGGTGACCAGGTCGGCGATGCGCTCCTCGACCTCGGCGAGCTTGGCCTGCGCGCGGGCCTGCAGCCCGGCGTCGGCACGGCGGCGCCGGTGGCGGTGCCGGCCGACCTCCAGCAGGTCGGCGACCTCGTCGAGGGTGAACCCGAGCCGCTGGGCGGCCTTGATCACGCGCAGCACGGTGACCGTCTCCTCGGGGTAGAGCCGGTGGCCGCCGGGGCTGCGGTCGGGGTCGGCCAGCAGCCCGCGCCGCTCGTAGTAGCGCAGCGTCTCCACGTTCACCCCGGCGGCCGCGGCGACCTGGCCGCTGCGCAGCCCGGGGCTCACGCGGCGGCTCCGCGGGCCTGCTCGGCGCGGGCCACCAGGGCGGTCAGGACGTCGGCGTGCGCGGCCGGCACCTCGAGGTCCAACGCCACGGAGGCCGCAGCGTCGCCGTGCAGCGGCGTGACGGTGGAGGTGAAGAACGAGCAGCACGCGGTCTCGGCGTCGGCCAGCCGCTGCACCCGCTCGGGCAGGCCCTCGTCGCCGGCCAGCAGCAGCCGGGCTCGGGTCGCCGTTCCGGGCGGCCGCTCCACGGCGCGCAGTGCGGCGGCGAACAGGTCGTCGAACTCGGCCACCCGCAGCGGCTGCTGGCTGGTGGGCAGGGTGCAGGCGTCGACCGGCACCCAGTCGGCGGGTGCCGGCCCGGTGCGGGGAGCGGTCCTCGACAGGTCCATGCGCACATGGTGAACCCGTACTCGAGTACGGGGTGCAAGCTCCGCCGGGACGACACGACGGGGATGGCTCCGGAGAGCTGATGGCCGTGGCCGCGTCGTCCGGCACCGGCCCCTGCAGCGTGGGTCCCGACAGGGGCCGTCAGGAGTGCGCAGCCAGCTCGTGATCGGCGTGAGCAGCAATCTCCAACTGGAAGGTGGAGTGCTCGATGCTGACCGGGAAGTGCTCGGCGAGGCAGGCCTGCAGCTGGTCGAGGACCTGCGGGGCGTGCCCGTCGAAGAAGCAGGAGTCCTCGACCACCACGTGCGCGCTGAGCACCGGCAGACCGCTGGTGATCTGCGAGGCGTGCAGGTCGTGCACCTCCAGCACGTGCGGCAGCGCGAGCAGGTGCGCGCGGACGGCGGCGAGGTCCAGGCCCGGCGGGGTGCTCTCCAGCAGCACCGACACCGTCTCGCGCAGCAGCCTGAGCGTGCGCGGCACGATCAGCGCGGCGATGACCAGCGAGGCGATCGCGTCGGCGCGCTGCCAGCCGGTGAGGGCGATGACGGCGGCGGCGAGCAGCACCGCCAGCGAGCCGAGGGCGTCGTTGACCACCTCCAGCAGCGCCGCGCGCATGTTGACGTTGCCGCTGCGGCCGCCGCGGGCGAGCACCACGATGCCCGCGACGTTGGCGGCCAGGCCGACGGCGCCGAAGACCAGCACCGCGGTGGAGGCGACCTCCGGCGGCTCGGCCAGCCGCCGGACGGCTTCGATGACGACGTAGACGCCCACGGCCAGCAGCACCGCGGCCTGCGCCGTGGCACCGAGGACCTCGGCCCGCCGGTAGCCCCAGGTGCGCGTGGCGGTGGCCGGCCGGAGCGCCAGGGTCGCGGCGAGCAGGGCGATGGCCAGGCCGGCGGAGTCGACGAAGGCGTGCGCGGTGTCGGCGAGCAGCGCCAGGCTGCCCGAGACCAGGGCGCCGACCAGCTGGACGAGCAGCGCCGCGACCGTCAGCGCCAGGACGACGGCCAGGTGGCGACGGCTACCGGCCACACCGGCCCCGTGGCCGTGCCCGTGGGCGCCGCCGTGGCTGTGCCCGGAGCTCATCGGTCCGCCTCCCGGCGGGTCAGCTGCAGGCGCTGCGGCGCCTCGGATCCGGACGAGCAGCAGGCATCGGCGCAGTCGGCACCGCGACCGCACCCGTCCGCGGCGTCGTCGGCGTGCCCGCCGGGGCGGGCGGGGGCGCAGCAGCCGTCGCCGCGCCAGGCCTCGACGCCCTCGCGGACCGCGACCGCGGCGATGACCAGCCCGGCGACCGGATCGGCCCAGCCCCAGCCCAGCGTGGCGTTGAGCACGAGCCCCAGCAGCAGCACCGCCGACAGGTAGGTGCACAGCAGCGTCTGGGTGGAGTCGGCGACGACTGTCACCGAGCCGAGCGCCCGGCCGGTGCGGCGCTGCGCCCAGGACAGGAACGGCATGATGCCCAGCGAGGCGATCGCCAGGCCGATGCCGACCGGCGAGGCGTCGGGCTCCTCGCCGGAGACCAGCGCCCGCACCGACTCGGCGGCGATGTAGCCGGCCAGCGCGAAGAACGCCAGCGCCATCAGCCGCAGTGCCCGCTGCTCCCGGGCCTCGGGCATCCGGTGGCGGAACTGCCACAGGATGATCAGGCCGCTGGAGACCTCGACGACGGAGTCCAGCCCGAACCCGACGAGCGCCACGGAGCCGGCGACCAGGCCCGCGGCGACGGCGATGACCGCCTCGAGCACGTTGTAGGCGACGCTCGCACCGGCCAGCCACTGAGCGCGCCGGCCGAGCCGGACACGATCGGCCGGGGCCAGCTGCCGAACGGCGGCAGTGGTGCTCACCGATCCGCCGCCTCGCCGTAGGTCGGGCACAGCGCGACCGCGTCACCCGTGGCCCCCAACAGCCGCTCGGCGGCGGCCAGCACCT
The DNA here is from genome assembly GCF_052931555.1 of Geodermatophilus sp. URMC 61. Lineage (NCBI taxonomy): Bacteria > Bacillati > Actinomycetota > Actinomycetes > Geodermatophilales > Geodermatophilaceae > Geodermatophilus > Geodermatophilus sp. URMC 61. The sequence goes on along the minus strand of NZ_JBRFHZ010000002.1, from coordinate 5,067,582 downwards.
CGAGCAGCTCGGCGGCATGGGTCAGCGACCACATCGACGCCCTGCCCTGCGGCCGCGAGGCCACCAGGCCGCAGTCGCGCAGGCACGCCAGGTGGGCCGAGACGGTGGACTGGGCCAGGCCCAGGTGCGCGGTCAGGTCGACGACCCTGTGCTCACCGAGCGACAGGTGCCGCAGGATGGCCAGCCGCGCCGGGTCACCGAGGCTGCGGAACATGCACGCCGCCGCTGACAGCGCCGCGGCCTCGCCGACCGACGGCCCCACCACGGTCTCGAGCAGCCCCGATTTCATCGTCACCTCTCGATGATAGCGAGGTGCTCCGGAACGGTCTGCCTGGAGGCGACGCGCCCCTGGGCACCGCGGGCTGGTGGCCCTCCTCCCGCTCCGGTGCGGCGGCTTCGACGGGACGGGCACGGGCCGGCCCCCGGCTGGCGCTGCAGGGGCACCTCCACGACCGCGGAGCCACCACGCGCGACCGCGGAGTCAGCCTCGGACGCCGCGAACCGGACCCCCGCGACGCGCACCGCGCACCCGGGTCGCACGTGGACGGACGCCGTCGGGACGCGCATCATTGGCAGTCGCCGGGTGAGAGTGCCAACCCGGTCCGTCCGACGAGGAGTGCCACCGCCGTGCCCACGTACCAGTACGCCTGCAGCAACCCCAACGGGAAGCACCAGTTCGAGGTGGTGCAGAGCTTCACCGACGCGCCGGTGAGCGAGTGCCCCGAGTGCGGCAGCCCGGTGCGCAAGGTCTACGGCTCGATCGGCGTGGTCTTCAAGGGCTCGGGCTTCTACCGCACCGACAGCCGGTCCAGCTCCTCGTCCAGCGAGTCGAGCTCGTCGTCCAACGAGAAGAAGGACGCCGCCCCGGCCGCCTCCAGCTCGTCGTCCTCGGGGTCCTCCTCGTCGAGCAGCTCCAGCAGCTCCTCCAGCAAGGCCGCCGCGAGCTGACCCGCGGTCCACAGGCGGTCGCCGGCTCCACAACCCGGCGTCCGCCGTCCCGCCGTCGCCCGCGGGCGGCGAGCGTGGACCCATGGTCCGCCTCCGCCGCCCGCGCCGGCCGCTGCACACCGCCCGCCAGGTCCTCGCCGCGCTGCTCGCCGCCACCGCTCTCGTCCTGGCCCTGCGCCCGGCGCCGGCACCGGCCCACGCTCCGGCGACCATCCCGGTCGTCGTGGCCGCGGCCGACCTCGCACCCGGCGCCGTCCTGGCCACCGAGGACGTCGCCGTCGCCCACTACCCACCCGAGCTGCGCCCCGTCGGCACGGTCGAGGACCCTGCCGCGGTCGTGGGCCAGGAGCTCGCCCGCGGGGTCCGGTCCGGCGAGCCGCTGACCGACGCGGCACTGGCCGGAGCCGGCCTGACCGACCGGCTCGCTCCCGGGCAGGTCGCCGCGCCGGTGCGGCCCGCCGACCTCGCGGTCAGCGCGCTGGTGCAGCCCGGTGACCGGGTCGACGTCCTGGCCACGCTGCCGGACGCCACCCGCGCCGAGGTGGTGGCCGCCGGGGCACCGGTCCTGGCCACCCCCGGTCCGGAGGACGACGGCCTGCTGCTGCTCGCCGTCGACGCCGACACCGCGGCCCGCCTCGCCGCCGCGGCCACCACCGCGACGCTGTCCCTCAGCCTCCCGCCACGCTCGACGTCGGGTGCCGGACCGGCCACACCGCGCCTGGGCGGATGACCCCCGTGCGCGAGCAGCAGGGCACCGGGACCCCGGCCCAGGGGACGACCTCGCTGCCGGGCAGACGCCTAGTCGCTGCCCCAGTGCGGCGGGCGGTCCTCGAGGTAGCGCCGGTCGGTGGCCGACAGCTCCTCGGCGCGCTCACCCCAGCCGACGTCCCGGTCGTCGGGAGCCCGCTCGGCCGGTCCGGCCGGCGCGGGCCGCGGCGGCTCCACCTGGGGCTGCCCGAGCCCGTCGAGGACCTCCGCGGCCGGCAGCGCGGCCAACGCGGGACCCGGCACGGCGAGCTTGCTGCCGCGGATGCCCGACCCGACGACCACGAGGTCGGCGGCCGCGACGGCGGGGTCCACCAGCACCGGCCAGGACGGCGGCAGCCCGATCGGCGTGATGCCCCCGTACGCCATGCCGCTCTCGGCCACGGCGACGTCCTGGGGCGCGAAGGAGGCCTTGCGGGCGCCGAGGTGGCGGCGCACCAGGCCGTTGACGTCGGCGCGGGTGGTCGCCGGGACCAGGCACGCGGCCATCTGCGTCTGCCCGGCGCGGCGGGCGGCGACGACCACGCAGTTCGCCGAGACCTCGAGCGGCACCCCGTAGGCCTCGGTGAAGGCGGCGGTGTCGGCCAGGTCGGGGTCGATCTCGGCGACCCAGGCGGGGGCGGTCAGCGCGCCCAGCGCCGCGGCCACCGGGGCGGCGAGCAGCTTGGGCCGCTCGGCGGCGGGGGTCCAGGTCAGCGAGCCGAGCCGGGGGGCGGTCGAGGAGTCCACGGGGACGATCCTGCCCCGGTGGCCGGATCGTCGCGGCGAGCGGCTGGATCCCCGCTGGTCCGCCGCTCCCCCGGCCCGCAGGATGGGCCCATGATCGGCCAGTTGCACTCCGTCGTCATCGACGCGCCGGACGCGTACGCCCTCGCGACGTTCTACGCCGACCTGCTGGGGATGGAGGTCAGCAAGGGCTCCCCGTGCGACGAGTGGGTCGTCGTCACCGGCCAGGGGTACCGGCTGGCCTTCCAGCAGGCGCCGGACCTGAGACCACCGGACTGGCCCGACCCGGACCGCCCGCAGCAGTTCCACCTCGACGTCCGGGTGGCCGACATCGAGGAGGCCGAGCCCGAGGCGCTCGCGCTCGGCGCACGCAAGCTGCCCGGCGGCGGGGGCGACTTCCGCGTCTACGCCGACCCGGTGGGCCACCCCTTCTGCCTCGTGTGGGACGCCGCATGAGTGCCGACCTGCCCGCGGTGGACCTCGCGTCGGCCAGCCCGTTCGTCGCCGCCACCGCCTTCGAGGTCGGCGAGGTCGGCGCCACCCGCGTGACGGGAACGGTCCAGGTGGGGCCCGAGCAGCACACCCCCTGGGGCGTCGTCCACGGCGGGCTCTACTGCGCCGTCATCGAGTCCGCGGCCAGCATCGGCGCGAGCGTGGCGGTGGCCGAGTCCGGCCAGTTCGCCGTCGGGGTCAACAACAACACCGACTTCATCCGCTCGATGACCGAGGGGCGGTTGCACGTCGTCGCCGAGCCGGTGCAGCAGGGCCGCACCCAGCAGCTCTGGCAGGTCCTGCTCACCCGCGCCGACGACGGCAAGCTGGTCGCGCGCGGCCAGGTGCGGCTGCAGAACGTGCGCCGGCCCGGCGCGTGATGACGGACCCGGCTGTCCCCCGCCACGGCCCCGTCCAGGACACCGCCCTGAGCCCGATCGGCCCCGTCCTGAGCTCGCGAAGGCTGGGGAGGACGGGGCCCCTCTCGGGGAGGACGGGGTCCGTCCGTCTGCAGGGGGGCCGGGCGGCGCGAGCACTGTTCGCCGCCCGGGCGGTGGCCGCCGAGCACGGGGTCCGTCCGACCGAGCCGCGGGTGCTGCAGGAGGGCGTCAACGTCGTCGTCCACCTGGCGCCGGCGCCGGTCGTCGCGCGGGTGGCGACCCTGACGCCGCTGCTACGGCCCGCGCCGCTGCGCTCGTTCGCCCGTGAGGTGGCCGTCGCGGGTGCCCTCGCGGCGGCGGGGGCGCCGGTCGTCCCGCCCAGCGACCTGCTGCCGCCGGGGCCGCACCGGTACGCAGGCCTCGAGCTCTCCTTCTGGCGGCACGTCGAGGTGCTGCCCTGCTCGCCGTCCCCGGCCGAGGCGGCCGGCGCGCTGGTCGAGCTGCACGGCCACCTGGCCGCGCTGCCGGTGGACGGCGCGCCCCTGGACACCCCACTCGACGACCTCGCCCGCTTCGGCTCGCTGGGTCGGGCGTGGGGAGCCGCTCCGGCGCAGTTGGAGAGTCTGCGGGACCGGCTGGCGGAGCTGCGTCGGAGGCTGGGCAGCGAGGTGGTGCCGCTGCACGGCGACGCCCACCCGGGCAACCTGCTGGCCACCGCCGCCGGCTGGCGATGGACCGACCTCGAGGACACCTGCGCCGGTCCGCGGGCCTGGGACCTCGCCTGCCTGCGCAGCACCTCCCGGCTCGACGGCCGGGCCGCGCTGGACGCGGTCGGCGGCCCCTCCGACGCCGAGCTGGCGCCGTGGCTGGAGCTGCGCCGGCTGCACGCCGCCGCATGGACGCTGGTCGCCGCGACCGGCCGGCACCGTCCGGAGGCTCGCCGCGAGCCTGCGAGCGGGGAGGAGGACGGGGTCCTCTCTCAGGCCAGCGGCAGCGCCGGCTCGCGGTAGGTGGTGCCGGCCAGCGCCGGCGACAGGACGTCGGGGTCGATGAGGACGGAGAACAGCGCGCGCGGGTCCTGCAGCGTCGCGGGCGGGCGGGCGGCGGCGCGCGGCACGACGCGGTCCCACCGGGCGGGACGGCGGTGCGGCAGCAGCTCGCGGCCCTCGAACAGGTAGTCCCCGAGCACCTCCCCCACGAGCAGCCCGGCGCCGTGCTCGATGGGCAGCGCGATCGGGTCGCCGGGACGGACCTCGTCCAGGAAGGCCGACAGCTGGCGCAGGTCCTTGGCCGGGCGGCGTCCGGAGATCTCCTTGGACAGCGCGCGCAGCTCGTCCGGGGACAGCCCGGTGGCGTCGACGTCGATGCCCGACTGGGTGCCCAGCCCCACCACGCCCGCGGCCAGGCAGGCGCCGAGCTCGTTGTGCGCGCGGGGGCGCACCACCCACACCCGCGTGCCCTCGGGCTCCGGTGCCGGGGGGAGGTCGTCGGGCTCGGGCCACACGTAGGGCAGGTCCTCGGGCTCGGCGCCGAAGAGCGGGCCGAACAGGGGCCGGTAGAAGTCCGGCTCCTTGGCCAGCAGGTTCGACCGGTGCGACAGGTGCAGGGCCTCGTCGCCCACCCAGGAGGGCAGCATCCCGGCGCGGGCCAGCTCCTCCTGCGGGACGCCGACCACCTCGGGAGCGAACTCGGCGATCAGCGTGTGGGTGGTGTCGGCGAACCCGCGTTCCCGCCACACCCGGACCATGGCCAACCCGTACGCCACCAGGGCCGGCGTCCTCCCGCGCCACATCCGGACCACCGGGTGCGACGTCCAGCCGTAGTCGGGCAGCTCGAGGGCCCGCAGCACCTGGAGCGTCTCCACCCGCTGCTTGCCCAGGCGGGGCGAGTCCAGGAGCCGGGCGCTCTCCTCGAAGTCGGCGACGGGCAGGAAGGTCTGCATCGACGGCCTTCCTGCCCGTCCCGGCGGGGCGTCAACCGCCGTGCGGCCTCCCTGCAGGTGGGAGTGCCCCGTCCTCCCCGGCCTTCGCGAGCTCAGGCCGGGGCCGATCGGGCTCAGGGCGGTGTCCTCGACGGGGCCGTGGCGGGGGCAGGGAGGTCCTTCTTCCAGGGCCGGGAGGGCGGATCCCCAGCGGTCCCGGCGCGCGTCCGTAGGGAGCCCCTGCCCCGCCACTCGCGAGCTCGCGGCGGGCCCCCACGAGGGGGACGCACGCCAGCGCCGGTCGTCGACGACCAGCCAGCGGCCGTGCTCGGTGCGGCCGACCTCCCGCGTCAGGCGGCCACGCGGCGGACCAGGTCGGGCAGCACCGCGCCGAGCGGGGCGTCCACCCGGACGTCGACCTTCGCGTCACCCCGGGTGGGGCCGAGGTTGACCAGCCCGACGGGGATGCCGAGCTTCTCGGCGCGCAGCACGAACCGGTAACCGCTCATGACCGTCAGCGAGGAACCCAGCACCAGCAGGGAGCCGGCCCGCTCGACCATCGCGAAGCAGGTGTCCACCCGGTCGCGCGGCACCGTCTCGCCGAAGAAGACGACGTCGGGCTTGAGCGGACCACGTCCGCAGGCCAGGCAGTCGACCATGACGAAGCCGTCGAGCAGCTCGTCGGGCAGCTCGGCGTCGCCGTCGGGGTTGACCTCGTCGACGTGCGGCCCGAAGTGCGGGTTGGCCGTGTGCAGTCGCTCGTGCAGCTCCGCCCGGTCGGCGACGTCCCCGCAGGCCAGGCAGACGGTGCGGTCCAGGCCGCCGTGCAGCTCGACGACGTCCTGCGCGCCGGCGGCCTGGTGCAGTCCGTCGACGTTCTGCGTGATCACCCCGGCCACGAGCCCGGCCCGCTGGAGGTCGGCGACCGCGGCGTGCCCGGCGTTGGGGCGGGCCTCGCGGATCTGCGGCCAGCCGACGAAGCTGCGCGCCCAGTAGCGGTGCCGGCCGCGCGGGTCGCGCAGGAACGTCTGGTAGGTCATCGGCGTGTGCCGGCGCAGCGACCCGGTCGCCCCGCGGTAGTCGGGGATGCCGGAGTCGGTGGACAGGCCGGCTCCGGAGAGCACGACGACCTCGCCGTCCGCCACGAGTCCGGCGAGGTCCTCGAGGGTGCCGGGGTCTGCGGCGGCCGGGTCGACGGCGGTGGGGACTGCGGTCACGCCGCCATGGTCCCCCTCGCCGGCCACCCGTGCCGGGACCTCAGGAGGGAGCGACCTCGCGGTCGAGCCGGCCCAGCAGTTCCTCGTACACCCGGCGCAGCCCCTTGGGCGCGAAGGTGCGCTCGAAGAAGCCGCCGATGCCGCCGGCACCGTTCCAGGTGGTGCGCACCCGGACCGTGGTCAGCCCGGCGTCGGCCGGGTGCACCGTCCAGGTGGTCACCATCGAGGAGCGGGTGTCGGTCTCGACCAGGGTGTCGGGGTCGGGCTGGCTCACCTCGACCAACTGGTCGCGCACCCGCTTGGAGGTGGCGGCGAAGCGCCAGGCGACGCGCGTGCCCGCGCCCTGGCCGCCGGACTCGACCCGGTAGCCGCTGAACTGCTCGGGGAGCACGCGGGGACGCGTCCCCTCGTAGTCGGCGAGAGCGGACCGCACCCGGTCCACCGGCGCTCGGACGACCCGTTCCGCGGTGGCGACGACCTGACCCATGGCCCCATCCTGCCGTCGTTCCCACCGGGGACGTCGCCAGGGCACCCGCATACCGCGCGCCTGCGAGGACCGCGGCCCCACCCCGGCGCGCGGTGGGCGCGAGCGCCCGCCCCCGAGCCGCCCCGCAGAATCAACCGCCGTCGTCCCCTCGAGGAGGAGCCGTGACCACACCGCCGCTGCCCACCGTCCCGACCGACCTGACCCCGGAGGAGCGCGACCGGTTCTTCCTCGGGCTGGCCGTCGAACAGGCGCGCATCGGCTGGGAGGAGGGCGGCGTCCCGATCGGTGCGGCGCTGGTCGACGGCGACCGGGTCCTGGCCGTGGGCCGCAACCGTCGTGTCCAGATGGCCAGCGCCATCCGGCACGGGGAGACCGACTGCATCGAGCGGGCCGGCCGGCTGCCGGCGTCGGTCTACCGCCGCAGCGTCCTCTACACGACCCTCTCCCCCTGCTTGATGTGCGCGGGGACGGCGCTGCTCTACGACATCCCGCGCGTCGTCATCGGGGAGAACCGCAGCTTCCAGGTCTCCGAGGAGCTGCTGCGGTCCCGCGGCGTGCAGGTCGACGTGCTGGACGACCCGGACTGCCTCGCGCTCATGGAGCGGATGCTCGCCGAACGGCCGGAGCTGTGGCTGGAGGACATCGGGGAGGAGTCGTGACCGCGTCCGGGCCTCCGACCACGGCGGAGGTCGTCGACCCGGACTACCCGGTCACGCCGGTCCCGGCGCACGCCCGCAAGTCGTTCCTCTCGATCGCCGTCGTGCTGCTCGGCTTCACCGTGTTCACCCCCACGATGCTGGCCGGCGCCACGCTGGGACCGGCGTTCGCCTTCGACGACCTCGTGCTGGTCATCCTCGCCGGCTCGCTGATCCTCGGCGCCTACGTGGCCGTGATGGGGTGGGTCGGCGCGCGGACCGGCCTCACCACCGTGGTCATGGCCCGCTACACGTTGGGGACCCGGGGCGCCAAGCTCGCCTCGATCCTGCTGGGCGGCACGCAGATCGGCTGGTACGGCGTCGTCGTCGGCACCATCGGCGACCTGACCGCCGAGGCGCTGGACTGGCGCTCGTACGGTGCCCGGGCCGCGGTCATGGTGGTCACCAGCGCGCTGATGTGCGCCACGGCCTACTGGGGCTACCGCGGCATGTACTGGGTGTCGCTGGTCTCCACCCCGCTGATCCTCGTCCTGGCGTTCTGGGTGGTCGGCCGGTCGCTGCAGGAGGTCGGCGGTCTCGACGGGCTGACGAGCATCCGGCCGACGGCGTCGATGGCCGTCGCCGTCGCGGTCACCACCGTCGTGGGCACGTTCGTGTCCGCCGGCACCCAGGCGCCCAACTGGACCCGGTTCGCCCAGCGCGGCTCGCACGCGGTGTGGGCCTGCGTCATCGGCTTCCTCGTCGGCAACGGGCTCATGGTCTTCTTCGGCGCGATCGGGGCGCTGACCTTCGGCGAGGGCGACTTCGTCCTCGTCCTGTACCAGCTCGGGCTGGTCGGCTGGGGTCTGGTGCTGCTGTTCGGCAACCTCTGAAGAGCAACGCCGACACCGCCTACGCCTTCGGGGTGGCCGGCGCCGAGCTGTTCGACCGTCCCAGCAAGGGCCCGTTCGTGATCGGCGGCGCGGTGATCGGCACCGTGCTCGCGCTCACCGGCGTGCAGAACCACCTGGTCGAGTACCTCGGGCTGCTCGGCACGTTCATCCCGCCGCTGGGCGGCGTCATCATCGGCGACTTCCTTACCCGCCGGCGGCGCGGCATCCCCACCGGGACCACCCCGCCCGCGGTGCGGTGGCCGAACCTGCTCGCCTACGCGGTGGCCGCCTCCCTCGCCTGGCTCAGCGGCGAGCTCGGCATCGGCATCCCGCCGGTCATCGGCATCGTGGTGGCCATCGCCCTGTCCACGGGTCTGTCCCGGGTCGGCCTCCGCGACACCGCCCCGGTCAGCGGGGCGTGAGGAGTCTCACCCTCGGCCCGGAGTCCACCCCGGGTACCACGGAAGGGTGACCGCACCGCTCTCCCTCACCCGCACCGGCGCCGGCGAGCCCCTCCTGCTGCTGCACGGCATGGGCAGCTCCCGCCGCGACTTCGCCGCCGTCGTCGGGTCGCTGGCCGAGCACTTCGACGTCCTGGACGTCGACCTCCCCGGGGTCGGCCGCTCACCATTCCTCGTGGAGCGACCCACGGTCGCGGCGATCACCGACGCGGTCGAGCGGACCCTCGACGACCGGGGCGTCGGCCAGGTGCACGTCCTCGGCAACTCGCTGGGCGCCCGGGTCGCGCTGGAGCTCGCCGTCCGCGGCCGGGCCCGGTCCGTCGTGGCGATCGCGCCGTCCGGGCTCAACGTGCTGCCGGAGCGGGTCTTCCAGGGCAACGGGATGGCGCTGGCGCGGGTGGGTCTGCGCACGCTGGCACCGCTGGTCGAGCCGGTGTCCCGCTCCGCGCTCGGCCGGGCGGCGCTGCTGGCCCCGCTCAAGGCGCGCCCGTGGAGCACCTCCCCCGACGAGGCCGTCGGAGCGCGCGAGGGCTTCGCCGACTCCCGCGACTACTGGCGCACCCTGCTGTGGGGGCTGCTGCTCGACGTCCCCCGGGGTCTGGACCGCATCGACTGCCCGGTCACCCTCGTCCAGGGCGTGGCCGACTGGGTCGCCTCGGGGCAGACGGTGCGTTACCTGCCGCTGGTCCCCGGGTCCCGCTTCGTTCCGCTGCTGTGGGCCGGGCACGCGCCCCAGTCGGACCGGCCGCGGACCATCGTGCGACTGGTCGAGGAGGCCGCCGCGCGCGCCGGTCAGCCCGCCGACTCCTCCGCGTTGAGGTACGAGCAGCGGAACCGGGCGGCGGACATCGCCTCGGTGAAGCGCGCCTCCCACGCCGGGTCGGCCGCCGAGAAGGTCGTGTAGACGCGGTCCTCGAGCACGACCGGCAGCCCGTCGGGGCCGGGGTACGAGCGCCGCAGCAGCACCCGCGTCTCGCCGTCCACCTCGTCGTGCGCCGGCGCCCAGCGGGCACGGGCGACCGTGTCGGCGACCCGGGCCCGCTCCCGTCCGGACAGCCGCGGCCGGCCGGCGGCCGGTGGGACGGCCGGGCGGGTCGACCAGATGCCCAGGGCGTAGACCAGCAGGCCGACGAGCGCCAGCAGCACCAGGAGTTCGGCCAGGGCGACCACCACAGGACGACGGTAGTCAGCCCAGGGCGCCGCTGGAGGTCTTCGCGCACCGGCCAGCTAACCTCGTCCGGTACGCCCCGGTCGGCCCCGCGCCGATGAGCCCCCGTAGCTCAGGGGATAGAGCATCGGTTTCCTAAACCGTGTGTCGCAGGTTCGAATCCTGCCGGGGGCACCGCGAAGGTGCTGGTCAGCGGCTAGTCCGCGCGCCGGAGGCGGGCCACAGGGGCGTCAGATCGGGGTTTGGTCAGCACCTGGTCAGCACGAGCGGCGTCCAAGCGGTCGGCGACCGCGTCCAGCTCGCCGGGGAACAGGTGGCCGTACCGGTCCAGCGTCATCTGCGCCGAGGCGTGGCCCAGCATCGACTGCACGCCCTTCACCGACGCGCCGGAGGCGATGGCGAGGGATGCGGCGGTGTGCCGGAGCTCGTGCGGAGTGAGGCCCGAGAGGCCGGCGTCATCGGCCGCCCGGTCAAACCAGTCGCGGCGGAGTTCTGGACCCGCAGCGGGGTGCCGGCCCGGGAGGCGAAGACCAGGTCGGTCGGCGCCTTTCCGGTGAGTTGGCGGCCGAGGTCCTCCCGAAGGAAGCGGGGCACCACCACCGACCGGCGCTGATGTGTCTTCGGCGTACCGAAGACCATCGCTCCGTCGATCTCGGTGACCGCCTCGACCACGTCGATGCGGCCTCTGAGCGGCTGCACGCGGCGCACGCGCAGGCCGGTCAGCTCTCCCCAACGCAGACCGGTGTAACCGGCCACCAGGACCAACAGGCGATGCGGGCCGCAGCCGTCGGCGAGGTCGGCGAGCTGCTGGTGGGTGAGGTAGCGGCGATCGGACCTCGGCAGGCGGGGCAGGCCGACACCGGTGGCCGGGTTCCGCGCCAGCCGGTTGTCCTTCACCGCGTCGTCCAGCATCGAGGACAGCAGGTGGTAGGCCTGCCGGGTCCTGGACGCCGACAGTTCCGCGCGCATCGCGGCCACCCAGGCGACGACGTCGGAATGCTTGATCTTGGTCAGTGGGACCGTGTTCCAGGTCGGGAGCACACGGGTGGCCAGCAGTGACCGGTAGGACGACAACGTCTTGGGCTTGAGGTGAACTCGGCCGGCCATCCAGGTCTCAGACCACTGCCCCACCGTCATCTTCGACCGACCCGGGTCGACCCAGGCGTCGTTCCTGATCGCCGACTTCTGCTCCTGCTCCCAGAGGTCGGCATCCCGCTGGCGGTGGAAGTTCCCGTTCGTGTGCTGCTCGCCGGCGGCGTCGCGATAGAAGCCAACCCACTTACGACCTCGTGCATGGTTAGCAGTGGGCTGTCGTTGACCTGTCCGGGGCGGGTTCGATCACCCGGCGGTGCCGGCCGGTAGAGCTTTCGGTGGACGGCGGGGCTGGTCAGGTCGTGGGGCTCGTTCCTGGCTGGAGACCAGTCCGGCGACGGCCCGCGGCATGTTGTCGAGGTGGTCGCGTCGGCCGAGGTGCCGGGACAGGGCTCGCCAGTTCTTCAGGTGGCTGATGCCGTGCTCGACGCGGATCCGCTGCGCCGAATGGGCCCGGCGTTCGGCCTCGTGCGCGGCGGCGAGGGCGGGCGGGACCGGCAGCTGGTTCTTCCGCCGAGCCGGCCGCGGCGTGCGGACCGCGCCGGCGGTCTGCGCGCTCAACCCCTGATAGCCGGCGTCGGCGAGCAGAGTGGCGCCCGGGATAGGGGCCAGCAGTTCGACCAGGCCGGCCTGGCGGACCTGGGTCAGATCGTGGATGGAACCTGGGAGGGTATGCCCGCAGGACAGCAGCCGCCCGCCGGCATCGGTGATCACCAACGCCTTGACGGTGTTGGCGCGGGCCTTGCCCGAGACGAACCGAGCCCGGCCGGCCTTGTGGGCCGCCGGGCGGCGCACCCGCACCTCGGTGGCATCCAACAGGCCGACCTGCTCGCGGGCGCCCAGGTAGGCGACCACATCGGCCAGGGTGTGCAGCCGGATCCCGTCCTCGACGGTGCAGCCACGCTCGGCCAGCAGCGGGCGGACCTCCCCGATCGCCCGGGTGATCGTCGAGCGGGACACCCCGAACCAGCAGGCCAGCACGTCATAGGTGACCCCGTGGCGCAGGTGCACCAGGGTGGCCAGCAGCCGGTCCACGAACACCAGCCGGTGCCGGGCACCGGCTCCGACCGCCCGCCGGCGCGGCCGACCGGCCAGGCGTGCGTCCCGGCATGTCTGCCAGCGCGGCCCCAGCTCCGCGACCAACTCCGCCAAGACCTGCGGGGACAGTCCGGTCACCCGGCGATCGACGACAGCGGCGGCACGGGCCAGGCTCCTCGACACACCACGACCCTGCTCCGTCCCTCACGAGCAAGCCGTCCCGGCTAACCATGCACCAGGTCGTTAGCGCCGTGGGATGTCTGAAGGCGGCCCATGAGACACCGTCGGGCCGGACGTGTCAGGCTGAGGTCCTCCGCAGGCTCCGGATCGCTGAGGAGGCGCGCTCCCAGGTACATCAAGAGCCGCTCCGCGATGAGTGGCCGCAAGAAGCCTACGCCCGACGACCCCGGTGGAGATCCAGGCAGAGTCCCCGAGCCGGCCTGAGTGCCGTCGGCGCCGCAAGGCCATGCAGGGCGTGAAGCTCAGCGCGCCACCATGACGACTACGCCGTCGTCCGCGGCTGCTCCAGGTTGTGGACCTCGAAGACTTCCGGTTCGCCGGCGACTTGGACTCCGACCTCGTTGAGCACCGGTAGAAGTTTCTCGCCGAATGCTGTGAGCTGCTCAGGGGAGTCCCAGATTTCGCTTACCTTTAGGTCCCCGTCAGTCCCGAACAGCACGTGCAACTGCATGCCGTCCGGAGGCCACATTCCGGCCTTCTCCAAGCGGAGGCTCACCTCGTCGTACTGCTGACGCGTCAAGCCGACTACCGGAAAACGCACGACGATGCTCACGCGGACCTCCCCGGTGACGCACTCGCGCCAGGCGAACCCGCCCGGAACTCAGACGAGCGGGACGGTACGGCCGATCGGCTGAGCGGACGGGAAACCTCTGCGTCCCGGGAGGACTCGCGCGCGTGGCGACTACCCAACGGCCATCCCCATCCCACGGTTCGGCCACGAGCGGCTCTAGGAGCGGTGTGCCTGCACACGCAAGCGCACCCGGACCGGTCCCTCAGTGGGCCTCTCTGGGACAGCCGGCCGGCATGCCGTGAGGGCGGCCTATGGGACACCTGCGGAGCCGCGGCCGTCTACTCTCAGCCCGGAATCGGGAAGCCCCTCGGTTTTATGAACCTGGGAGGCTGGCACGGACACTCCGAGGCCGGTCGTGCATGGCCCACGGCACTGTCGGTTGGGCCAGCCCCGACATAGCGTTGCGGTATGGCTGGAAAGGCATTCAAGTGCCGGGTAGGGCTGCACGACTATGTCAAGGAGCATCCTGTCGACGAACGGCTTCAAGGCCCCCGATGCATCGGAGGTTTGTCGTCGTTGCGGCAAGCGCCGTGAGGGAAGCATCAGTGGACTGCCGCCTGGTGTGGTGAGCGGACCCAGCTGAGGGTCGGCGACACTCATCCGGTCCGATCCTCTGCCGACCGAGCGACCCGGATGCCTACCCGGGCCGTAGCGCGAAGCCGAGCCACCGTGCGACGTGGACCGACGTGTCCCTGACACGAGAATCCCTGTTCGTAGGCAGGCGTCAGTTTCACGTCTGAGCAGCGGTGAGTGAGGGTGTCTGGTCAGGCGGCGGCATGTGGCTGGATGGTGACGTCGAAGCCGAGGTTCTCGATCTCGCGGGCGAGGCGTCGGGCGTGGGCCTCGAAATCGGCGCGGCGGGTGAAGTAGTCGACTCCGAGCTCGACGTAGGGCTTGTGCTCGGCGATTACCAGCAATGTGTGCGCGACGGCGAAGATGGCCTTGGTCTCGCCCCGGCTGCCGAAGCGCCGGGAAGCGCTGGTACTGCGCGCCCAGGTAGGTGCTGCGGGTGCGCGTCGCGGCGCAGGCGGCCTCCCATCGCGGTGCTGAGTCTGCCGACGCCGACGACGAGTATCAGATCAGGGAGCTCGGCGCTCCTCGTGTTAGGCGGGGTGCTGGGGGCAGCGGAGAGCACAGGCGTCAATCCCGCCCACGGTCGTGAGACGCACGCCCCCTCGAAAGGCGCGGTCTCTCATATGAACACGACGGGTCAGCAGGTCATGGACCCGGATCCGCGAGGCCCTCGGGTTCCGGCCGGGATGCGTGCAGAGTTCGTCGCCCTGCCGCCCGACCGATGCCGCATCGCGGGCGAGCAGTTCGAGATCCGCGTCGTCGACACGGTGCCGGTGGGCGCCCGGCGCTGCTGCAGCTGCCTGGTCAGCCAGGGCTCTCCCATCCGGGCGGAGCGCGAGTGGCGGAGAAGACCAGGGCCCAGATCGACCGGATCGCTGAGGAGGACAGCATGGCCAGCACATCGAGGACCCCCCGGGCGCAGGCGGCGATTGCCACTGTCGACCGCGTACGCCGGCGGTGGCGGCGCCGCGCGGGGAGACGGCTCAAGCTGCCGCAGGGCAACGCCATCGTGCTGGCCGTGTTGCGATCGCGAGCGCACCGGCTGTTGAGCGCCACGGCGATCGAACTGCGCTACATCGGGCGCCGGAGCGGGCGGGAGATCGTGTTGCCGGTGCAGTACGCGCAGGTCGGGGAGCAACTCGTGGTGAGGCCCCAGCACTGGCAGCGCGCCACGTGGTGGCGCAACTTCCGCACACCGCAGCCGGTGACCGTGCGCCTGGCTGGTCGACTGCGCGACGGCACGGCGCAGGTGGTCGAATCCAGCGATCCGCGATGGGGATCGGCCCGGCAGGCCTACACGACACGCTGGCCGCGGTCGACGCCGCGAGTGACCGGCCCCCTGGTGGTGATCGACCTGCAGCCGTGACCCTGGTCGGCGGCCACCGTAGGCTGCGGACCGTCCTCGAGTGGGGCCGCTCAGAGACAGGTGGCTGAAGGCGTGACAGCGTCCTGTCAGCGGCGTCGAGATCGGCTCCCCACGAGGAACACGGCGACGTGCAGGAGCACGTTGAGCCATGCCGGCCCGAAGGTGACGAGCGACCACAGGAACGGTGAGAGGCCGTCAAACTGGTACGGGTCGCTCATCGCCGGCCACGCCCATGGGAGTCCGAGCGGCAGGAGCGGCAGTGCAATAAGCCCCGCACCGATGTTGGCGCCATCCTCGGGCGGGGTCGCGAGCACCGCCACGAAGAAAAGGGTCGTCAGAGCCACGACCAGCACCGCATGCGCAATGAGCAATCGGCGCCAAACGCGGTTCACGCCCTGTGCAGACACAGCATCACCATGGGCCTCGGCCCGATCTCCGCACAGGACGGTCACCCCTCACCAGTGACCGGGTGAGATACCCGCCCAGCGGGACAGCCGGCCGGGCGAAGGAGAGCAGTCGCCCACGTGTCCCACAGTGGGCCGCGTCGAAGGGCCAGCCCGTGGACATCGCCACCCGCTTCGCCGAGGCGCTGGACGCCGACGCCGGCGTCACCGGCGATGATCCCGACCTGCTGCCGGTGCGCCTGGCGCACGTCGCCGCCGTCGTGCTCGGCGTCGACGGGTCGGGGTGAGCATCCACGGGGAGCCGGGCCTGCGCACACCCCTGGCGGCCAGCAGCCAGGTCGCCGCCCCCGCGGAGCGGCTGCAGTTCACCGCCAGCAGCGGGCCGTGTCGGTTCGCCGCCGAGTCCGGGTTCCCCGTGTTCGCCACCGAGGACGTCCTGGCCCGCCGGTGGCCGGTCTTCCACGACCTGCTGCTCACCCACACCCCGCTGCGCAGCGTGCTGGCACTGTCCCTGCCCGGACGGCCCACTACGGGACACCGATGCGGCGGGTCCGAGACAGGGGCGTGAGCGGTCAGGAGCCGCGGCCCGCCTCGCCTCAGCCCCGGCGGCGGGCGCGGACGACCTCGCGGACCCTCGGCTAGTCGGCGCGGATCGAGCCGCGCCTCACGTCGACCGCTCAACCTCCTCTGCCCCTTCCGCCGACTCGCGCGGCCCCGGCAGTCCGGCGCCAGCTGCCGGCGGCGAGTACAGAAGGGGCTGCCGCAGATCGATGAAGTCGAACGGTTCCGGGCTGAGGGCCACCAGCTGCTCCATGACCGCCTGCAGCTCCGGCGGCACCTCCTTGCGCTCGCCCTCGCGGGCCTCCGCCTCGGAGGTGAAGTAGATGACCTGGGCCCACCGATCCGGCCCGTGGTTGATCATCACGCTGCCGAGGACCTCGGGACGGAAGCGCGCCATGGCCTCGGTGGGCAGCTGGGCGAAGAGCTCCCTGGCCCGTGCCCGGTCCGTCACCCGACCCTGCATCACCTGCACGAACCCGGCCCGGTCCGGGTCTCCGGTCAGCTCGACCTCGACGTCCTCGCTGTCGGCGAAGGTCACCTCGCCGTCGAAGAGCCGCCGCGTCTCCTCCCACCACCGGGACTGCTCGGGCCGCGCCGAGTTGCGGGCCGCGGCCTCGGCCGACTCGAAGCGGGCCACGGCGACGAACCGGCCGTCGTCGGCGACTCCGATCGTGCTGCCCAGCCAGCCGATCGAGCCGGGCTGCAACTCCCGCATCCACGTGTCCAGCGCCGTCCGCACCGCCTCGGCGTCCGACGTCCTGCCCTGGATCAGCTGAGCGAACATGGCGAGCCTCCCGCCGCCGTCGTCGGCCCCCGTGGGAAGGCCGACGCTAGGCCCGCGCAGCGGTCGGGGGAACCAATCCGGCGCGGTCCGTGCGGAATCCTCCGTCGGAGGACGCCAGGCCCTGGAAGCGACCCTGAAGCCGCCCTTGCGACGACCGCTTGAAACCGCCGTCCCACTGAGGGACACCACAGGTCACTCGATGCCGAGGTGACCCCCAGTCACATCCGAGGGGTTGGCGCTGGTTCAGGACGAAGGTTGCCGGTCCGGCCCGCTGTCAACTCTCCTTCCCATGTCACAGAACGACCGGGCTGTCTCGTCCTGGGGGGACGGACTCTCTGTGACAGGAGCTCGGTCATGAACGAGCACACCAGACACCAGCAGGCGGCCTTGATCAACGGGGTGAACACGGGGATCGGCCGCGCGGCCGCCGAGCAGCTCACTGCGCTGGGCATGACGGTGCTGGTCGGAGCCAGGAATCCGCGGCGCGGGGAAACGGGCCGGGGCCCTGGTAGCGGTCAGGCAAGTGGGCCGACCACCTGGCCGGCTCGACCTCTCCCCCGACGCCAGAGTGAAGCGGGGCCCGGCGGCTCCGGTGGCACCGGATCCCCGACAAGGTGGCGCTGAGCACTGCGGTGCGCAGCCTCGACTGTCAGGAGCGCGTCATGGCCGGCACGCTGTACCACCGCGATCAGTCGCTCGTCGTACCGATCGCGGCGCTGAGCCGCGAGGATCTGGCTCTGGCCGGTGGGAAGGGCGCCAACCTCGGCGAGTTGGTGCGCGCCGGCTTCCCCGTGCCTGCCGCGGTGGTCATCTCCACCACCGCCTACACCCGTCTCGCGGAGAGCGCCGGGCTGGCCGCGGCGATCCAGGCGGGCCTGCGCGCGGGCGACGCCGCAGGCATCCGTGCAGCATTCGAGGCCGCCACCATCCCGGACCGGCTGCGGGCGGAGATCGTCGAGGCGTACGTGGCGCTCGGGGGCGGCCCGGTGGCCGTGCGCTCCAGCGCTACCGCCGAGGACCTGCCGGGCGCCACGTTCGCCGGGCAGCAGGACACCTTCCTCAACGTCGTCGGCGAGGCCGCGCTCCTCGAGGCGGTGCGCCGCTGCTGGGGGTCGCTGTGGACCGAGCGGGCCATCGCCTATCGCGACCGGCGCGACGTCGACCAGGCCGCGGTGCGGATCGCCGTCGTCGTGCAGCGGATGGTGCCCGCCGAGCACGCCGGCGTGCTGTTCACCGCGAACCCGGTGACCGGCGCGCGCGACGAGGTGGTGATCGACGCCAGCAGCGGACTGGGTGAAGCGGTCGTCTCCGGGCTGGTCACGCCCGACCACTACGTGGTGGATGCCCGCGGGTCCTTCCGGCAGCGCACCCTGGGCCGGCGTGAGGTCGTCATCCGCGGCGTGGACGGTGGCGGGGTCGCGCACACCGTCGACGAGCAGGTCGACTCGCTGCCCGACGAGGCGGTGGTCGAGCTCGCGAGGCTGGGCCGGGCCGTCGCGACGCACTTCGGGCGCCCCCAGGACATCGAGTGGGCCCGCGCCGCCGGACAGGTCTGGCTCGTGCAGGCCCGCCCGATGACCGCGCTGCCGCCGTCCCCGCTCCGGCTGGGGAGGGTGCGCCGCCGGCTCGGGCTGCAGCTGCTTGACTACTTCACCGACCGGCCCTATCCGCTGGACGTCAGCGCCTGGATCCTCCCGGGCATCGGCCGGCTCGTGGAGCGGATGCTGGCCGAGATCCCCGGGCTGCGCGTGCAGATGTCCGAGGTGCTGCCGAGGTCGGCGGGGTCGTGGACCGGTTCGTGCCTCCGCTCCCCCGGCCGACCCGGGCGATGCTCACCGCGCCCGCACGCCTGGCCCGCCGGATCCGCCGCTTCGCGCCCGCGGCGTGGGAGCGCGATCCGCGCTTCGCCCGGTTCCGCCGCGAGGTGCACGAGCTCAGCACGACCGCCCTGACCGAGCTGGACTGGCCGGCTCTGACCGCCACCGCTCGCCGGGCGCTCGCGGCGACGGACCTGGTCAGCGACCTGCGGGTCGACTATCTGCCGCGCGCCGGTTACGACCTGCTGCGCCTGCACGTCATGCAGGCGGTCCTGGGGCCGCGCGCGCTGTCCGGCCAGCTGACCCTGGGCACACGGACCCGCACCGAGGACGCCAACCGCGGGCTGGAGGCGCTGGCCGCCCGGGTCCGGGACGACCCGGTGCTGCGGGACGCCTTCACCCGACTCGACGGGCCGGCCTTGCTCGAGCGGGTCACCGGCGATGCCGCGTTCGTCTCGTTCCACGCGGCCCTGCGCGAGTTCCTGGCCGAGTACGGACATCGGGAGACCACCAGTCCGCTGCTGATGACCGCCCCGACCTGGATCGACGCGCCGGCAACGGTCCTCTCCCTGGTGTCGGTGCTGGCCGCCGCCGGCCCCCCGCGACCGTCCGGACGGGCGGCCGCCGCCGCGGCAGAGGACCGGCTGGCCCGCCACCCCCTCGTCCGCGCCACGGGCACGGCCCAGGCCGCGCGCCGGGTCGTCGAGGCAGCCCGCGCCGGCATCGCGTTCCGCGAGGACTCACACTTCCAGGCCACGGCGCTGCTGCCGGTGCTGCGCCGGGTGGCACTGGAGGCCGGCCGGCGGCTGGCCTCGGTGGGGGCGCTGGCCGCTCCCGAGGACGTCTTCCACCTGCGGCTGGAGGAACTGGAGCACTGCGCCGCCCCGGCCCGGCTCACGCCCGAGGAGGCCCGGCGGCTGCGCGCGCTGGTGCGTGCACGCGCGGCCCGGCGCGCCGAGCTGGCAGGCGTGCCGATGATCAGCCCGACCACGCTGTTCCCAGCGTCCGCCCCTGGGGCCGACGCGCTGGTTCGTGGCGTCCCGGCCAGCGGCGGCCGGGCGACGGGGCCGGTGCGGGTTGTCGGCGGCCCGGCGGAGTTCGGTGCGCTGCGCGACGGCGAGGTCCTGGTCTGCCTCTACACCAACCCCGCGTGGACACCGCTGTTCCGGCGGGCGGTCGGCGTCGTCGTCGACTCCGGCGGCGCCGGATCGCACGCGGCGATCGTCGCTCGGGAGTACGGGATCCCGGCTGTCATGGGCACCGGGACGGGGACCACGGTCCTCGCGGACGGCCAGCTGGTCACCGTCGACGGCAACGCTGGGCTCGTCGTTGCGTCGGACGACGCCGGTCAGGCCCCGCGATAGCACCACCAGGGACACGCCTGGAGCACGGGACCTCCGCGACGGCCCGGCCGCGGCGCCGGGGCGGTCAGGCCCGTGGTCCGGGGCGTCGGGAGGCACTGCACCTCCGAGCAGCCCTCGCAGGTCCACGCGTCAGCCCATGCGGTGACCTCTCGCTCGTCAGCACCACGCCGACGAGCTCGGAGCCTCCGGTCAGGGTCCCGGCGCGCGCTCCGGATCCGGCTGCGCGCTGCCGGTCTGCGCCGCGCCGAGGACGGCCCTGGCCACCCGCTGCGGCTCGTCGACCTGGACGTAGTGCCGTGCCCCCTCGACGAGTTCGAGTCGAGCCCGGGGGAACAGTCGGGCGAACCGGCGGGCGACCCGGGGGTTGAGGTAGGGATCGTCGGCTCCGAACACGATGGCCACCGGCCGCTGGAACGCGCGCAGCGCGGGGGCGCGCCGGGCCCGGTTGAGGAGCGTGCGGGGCAGGTCGGCGTTGAGCCGCCAGAAGGCCGGCCGGGCGGCGCGAAAGCGCTCGTAGAACTGCGGCAGCAGTTCCTGGCGGACGTCCGCGTCCCGGATGAACCGGCCGACCTGCCAGTGGTAGAGCCGCCGATCGAGCCCCGCCAGGCGACGCATCAGCGGCCGCGCGACGGCCCGCAGGAGCGGCGTCGAGTACAGGAGGATGGCCTCGGGCGCCCGCAGCGACGGCATCCAGCCGTAGTAGGTGTTGAGCAGGACCAGGCCGGTGACCCGCTCCGGATGGGCGAGAGCCCAGTCGATGGCCGGCGGTCCGGACGCATCGTGGGCGACCAGGACGACCTGCTCGAGCCCCGACGCGTCGATGACGCTGTCGAGGTCGCCGGTCTGGTTGTCGGCCGTGTACGGGTAGTCCGCCGGCTTGTCCGACTCCCCCCAGCCGAGGAAGTCGAAGGTGATCACCCGGCGGTGACCGGCCAGGAAGGGCAGTGTCCGGTCGTACAGATGGCTGTCGTCGGGGAACCCGTGCATCAGGACGATCGCCGGCGGCGGGCCGGGGCGATCGTGCACCCGGATGCGGTACGGACCACGCGGCGCCCACGTGTCGGTCGGCAGCACGGGCCGGTCAGTCACCGCACCTCCTCGTCGGGTGAGAGCCGTCGCGTGGTCGCCGGTCGCGGGGTGCGCCGGTGCCGGAGGACCTCGGGCGCCTCCCCGCCGACCTCGCTCGACGACGTATGGATCATCGCCCCTGACAGCTGCCGCAGGTGTCGACGGAGCGCGGCTCAGGGAAGAAGACCCGGTCGACCAACCCATGGAGCGGCTGAACAAGGATCTCGAGCGGCGCACCGACATCGTCGGCGGCTTTTCCGACCCAGCCGCCCTGCTGCGGTTGGCCGGTGCGGTCCTCGTCGAGGCCCACGACGAATAGCAGGTAAGCGACCGCGGCTGCCTCTCCGAAGGATCCATGCACGTGCTCAACCGACCCGACGAGGAGGTGACGCAGACGGCACTGATCGCGTCACAGTCCAACCCGCAGAACCTCCGCACGGCCGCGAGCTACACCACCAGCCGGGACATCCCCGTGGAGTTCGGTCAGGGGCCGTCTCGGGGCGCACGAACCCGCTCGCCGTTCGCAACCCGTCACTGATGCAGGGGGCTGCTGGGACGCGCAGACGTCGACGCAGCGGGCCGCCTCCTGGCGGCGCGGCCCAGGGACCTGCGGCGTCGACGTCCGCGCCGCGATCGGAGCTCATCGCGCCGACCTCAGGAGCGATGCGAAGTCGCCGACCGGCCCGAGGTGCGTCAGCTTGTCGGGGTTGACGATCCCGCTGATGCTCCTGACCTGGCCGTCGGTGACGTCGATCGTGCACACGCCGATGAGCCGTTGCTGTGCGTCGAGGAAGAGCGCTCCCGGGCCACCGTTGAGCTCGACAGGGCGCAACGACACGTCCGGGAGGCGCAGGACCCTGCGAACCCAGTTGACGACCGTGCGTGCGACACGGTCGCGTCCGCGCAGCGTCCGCGCGAGCGCCGGGACCTTGCCGCCGCCGTCGCCGGTCAGTTCCACGTCGTGCGCCAGCAGCGCCTCGAGCCCAGCGAGATCGCCGTGCTCCGCGGCCGCGAAGAACCGGGCCGCCAGCTCGTTCCGCTGCTCGCGCGTCGTCCGGAAGCGCGGCCGGCGCTGCTGGACGTGGCGTCTGGCGCGGCCGGCGAGCTGACGCACGTTGTCCTCGCTCTTGCCGATGATCCCCGCGATCTCGGGGTACCCGTAGTCGAACACGTCGTGGAGCAGCAGCACGGCGCGCTGCTCGGGGGAGAGGCTCTCCAGCAGCACCAGCATCGCCAGCGACAGCGAGTCGGCGGTCTCGGCGTGCCGGGCCGGATCATCGTGGCCGTCGGTGACGATCGGCTCCGGCAGCCACTCGCCGACGTAGCGCTCGCGGCGGGCACGCGCGGAGCGCAGCTCGTTGATCGCCAGCCGGGTGGTCACGGTGGCCACGAACGCGCGCGGCGATGCGATCTGCTCGCCCGCATCGAGCGCCTGGTGCACCCGCAGCAGCGCTTCCTGCACCACGTCCTCGGCCTCGGACACGCTGCCGAGCATCCGGTAGGCGAGCGCGAACGCTCCCGGCCGCAGCTCGTCGAGCAGCCGCTCGCGGGCGGTCATGCCGCGGCGAGCCCGTGCCGCCAGCTCGGGTGCGCCGGGCGCCACCCCAGCTCACGCTTGGCCTTGGCGTTGGAGGCGCCGCGGAGCTCGGTCATCATCACCACGCCGGCCTCACCGGCGAACAGCCGCCCGACGAACCGCGGCACGCGCATCGGCTTCCTGGCACCCAGCTCCTGCGCCAGAGCCGGCAGCCACTCGGCGACCGGGGCGGGGTCGTCGTCGACGATGTTGTAGACACCGCGGCTGCCGCGCTCGACCGCTGCCACCGTCGCCTCCGCCGCGTCGGCGACGTGGATGAACGACCACACGCCGCCGCCGTCGCCGACCAGCGGGAACCTGCGCTTGCGGATCAGCTCGGGCTGCTGCCCGCCCGATGCCATCGACGTGCCCGGCCCGTAGAAGGCGCCGTAGCGCAGCACGATCCCCTCCGTCCACCGCGCGCCGAGGACCGCCTGCTCGAGATGACGGATCGCGGCCAGGGTCTCGCGCATCTCCCGTGCGGGCGTGGCGTCCAGCGGGTCCTCCTCGGTCTTGATCGGCGCACCGGTGCGCGCGTACGCGCCATAGCCCGCGATCCCCTGCGCCACGAACCGCCGCACGCCCACCGCCTGACCGGCGGAGAGCAGATGGTCCGTGCCCTCGATCCGCAGTCGGTTGGTCAGCGCGAAATCGCGATCGAAGTGACGCATGTCCAACGCTCCAATCGCGGTCAGCTGATGGACGATCACGTCCGGCCGCGCCCTGCCGACGGCTTCCGCGACCTGATCGGGATCGAGCGCGTCCGCGACCACCGGCACGGCACCCCACTCGCGGAGCATCGCCTGCTTGGACTCGCGGCGCGTCATGCCGTGGACCTCATGCCCGGCCTCGACCAGGCGTGGCACCAACTGCTTACCGATCGCTCCCGTCGCCCCTGCGACGAACACCCTCATGATCAGCTCCTTGGTCGAGGATCACCGACACCTGATGAGACAAGACGGCAGCCCCGGCTGTGACACCTCCGAGCAGCCGGGCACCCGCCGACCTCGGCGCCCCGGTGCACCGTGGTGTCCGCACCGGCGAAGACGTCCGCTCCTGCAGCCGCGAGCCCTCTACTCCGACCGGCGCCCGTCCGGGATCCCGTGCGGGACGTCACCGGCTACCTCCTCCGGCGACCTCGTCAGGGCGGGAGCCGTTCGCTCGCAGGACCGGCTCCCGGATCTCAGGCCGATGTCGAGCGGGGATCGCGCCCGAGGACGGCGACGGCGGCGCACAGCGGGATGCAGGCGAGGAAGACGGCGTCGATCCCCCAGGTGTCCGCGGCCGCGCCGGCGAGGGGCGGGCCGAGGACGAGGCCGGCGCCCATGGCTAACATGGAGGTGGCCACGCCGGTGGCCGCGGCCCCGGGCACCACGTGGGTGTTCCAGATGACCAGCAGGCCGATCGAGGCGATGAAGGCCGCGCCGTAGAGCACCGCGGACAGCAGGACCAGCCAAGCGGGTCCGGCGGTGAGCAGCAGGCAGGCGGCGCCGAGCGTCAGCGCCATGAGCGCCAGGAGGCGAGGCAGTGTCGTACGGGTGAGCAGGGCGCCGACGGCGCCGCCGGCGACGCCGCTGAGGCCGACCACCAGTTGGAACACCGCGCCGCTGGAGCCGCCGACGGGGGCGGCTGCTGTGGCCACCTCCACGCCGAAGGTCCAGTAGCAGCCGCTGACGAGTCCGAGCAGCGCTGCGGTGGCCAGCAAGCCGGGACCCTGTCGGCGCGCGACGGCCCGGAGTGGGGCGCCGCGCTCGCCGGTGTCTGCCGATGAGCGGTGCGGGCCGAGCACGAGAGCGCACCAGGCGGTCACCGCCACCGCCAGGACGGCGAACACGATCCACGCGGTCCGCCAGGAGCTGCCGGCCACCAGGCTCAACGGGCCGGCCACGGCCACGCCGTACGCCGTGCCGGAGTTGATCAGGCCGTGGGCGCGCGGCCGTCGTCCGGCGGCGAGGTGGGTCTCGACGGCGGCGATGTAGGGCGGCCAGACCAGCGCCGCGCTCGCCCCGGCCAGGGTGATCCCCGCCCCCAGCGACACCGCACCGGTCGCCGCCGCGCACAGGAGCATGCCGCCGGTTGCCGCCAGGCCACCGAGGACGACGGTCCACCGCAACCCCCAGCGCGACAGCAGCCGCGGTGCGGCCAGCGAGGCGACCAGGTAGCTCGCGTAGGAGCCGGCCCCGATGACGCCCAGCGTCCCGAGGCCGAGGCCCAGTGACCTGCGCATCTCCGGCAGCAGCAGCCCGTAGCCGTACCGGGACAGCCCGAAGGCGACGGCGACGACGGCCAGCCCGGAGGCGACCACGGCCCAGGGAGCAGGCCGGCGCAGTGAGCTGTCGACGGTGCTCATGCCGACGCCTCAGGCTCGTCGAGCGGGCAGCCCGGCGGCTGCCGGCAGGCCGCGCGGTCGCACAGCCGGCAAGCCCGGTAGGCCTTCGCGCCCTTTCCCGACACGGAGGTCGTGAGGGTCGCCAGCAGGTCCTCGAGGTCCTGTTGGCCGACCTCGTCCAGACCGGCGAGCACCGAGCGGATCGCCTCCTGCCGAGCGGCCAGGACCCGGTCGGCGGTGCGCGAACCCTCCTCGGTGAGCCGGACGGTCACCGTGCGGCCGCCGGGACCGGCGACCCGCCGGACCAGCCCCTGCTCGACCAACCGATCGACGAGCCGGACGCCGCCGGAGCCCCCGACGCCGACGGTGGCGGCGAGACCGCCGACCGTGTCGTCCGGGTGCGCCTGCAGGTGCACCAGGACCGCCGCCGCGGCGCCGCCGGCCGCGCAGGCCTCCTCGGTCGCCTCACGCACGCGATCCGCGACCGCGAGGGCCACCACGCCGATCAGGTTCACCAGTCGGTCCGCAGGCATGGACCGACCCTAAACCAACTGACTGACTCAGTCAGCAGAGGACTCGGCAGCCGACGGGACGGTGCGGGAGGAGGGCGGCCCGACCACCCGCGCCCGTGGGGCAGGCCGGTCGAGTCACCTCGCAGGAGCGATCAGTGCCGCGGAGGCCCGAGCGCTGCTTGATGAGTCCCAGCTCCGGTGGCCAGGGTGAGGACGTGCCGTTCCTCCCGCTGCCTGCCAGCGCGGCATGGGTCCACCAGGATGCCCGCGCCGGCTTCGAGGTCGCCTACTTCCGGGCCCTCGACGACGGTCACCTGCTCACCGGCGCCACGACCGCGGTCGAGGACGGGCAGCCCTGGATCGTCGACTACGAGATCCGGGTCGACGTCGGCTGGCGCACTCGCAGGGCTCGCGTGACCGGACGCTCCGGCACCGGCCTGCGCACGCGGCTGCTCGAGGGTGACGGCGGAGGTCGCTGGCGCACCGACGGGGAGCCGGCCCGGCACCTGGACGGCTGCCTCGATGTGGACCTGGAGTCCTCGGCGATGACCAATGCCCTGCCGGTGCACCGTCTCGCCCTGACCCCCGGTGCGACGGCGCAGGCGCCGGCCGTGTACGTGCGAGCCATCGACCTGAGCGTCGAACGCCTCGAGCAGCAGTACACACGGGCCGGCGATCAGGATGGGCAGCAGCGCTTCGACTACACCGCGCCGGTGTTCGACTTCTCCTGCCGGCTGACCTACGACGAGGCCGGCTTGGTGCTGGTGTATCCCGGCATCGCCGTCCGCGCCTTCTGACGGAGGGCACCTGGGCCCTGGTTGTCACGCGGCATCGTGGGTACCGTCCGCCGTGTCCGGGGGATCGTCGGTCGAAACCCAGGCCACCGGTTCCCATCCCGGTCGCGGAGGTCCGCGACGCGGAGGTGACCGGCATGAGCACCGGCGAGCGCCTCACCTGGGAGACCTGCCCGACCTGTGGCCGGTGCGCGGCCGTGGGTTGGCGCGACGGGGTACCCGTCGCGGTCGACTGTCCCGGCGGCTGCCGGCCACGCCCTGCCGAGTTCGCCAGGCAGGCACCGAGTGCCGCCGCCTCCTCGGCCGCGTCCCGCTGGACCGCCGCAGCGCACGCCTGGAGCTGAGCCGCCGGGCGGCCGCTGCGCCCGCGCTCTCGCGGGTACCGGCACCTCCATGGCACTCCGCAACGCGGCGGTCGCGGCCGCCGGCCAGTGGGTCGACCCCGACGACGGCATCCGCTACCCCTCCGGCGAGGTCCACGCGTGGGAGCGCGGCCGCAACGAGACGGTCTGCGGCCTGTCGCTGAGCAGGTCGCGTCTGGCCCGCTTCCCGCACGTCAGCTGGGCCGACGTCCAGCCGGAGTCCGGCCGCCACGCCGAAGAGGTGCAGGAGGTCTGCCGGCGCTGCCGGGCAGGGCTGGGCGGACGGCGGGACGAGCGCGGCTGGACGCGGACGAACCCGCGGCCGTGAGTCAGCGCCGCCGCGAGAACACGTACCGGAACGGCCCCGGCAGGCGCACCGACCAGCGGCGTCCGCGGGGGCTGTAGCCCACCGGGCCGACGTGCAGGCTGGGCGAGATCCCGCGGCGGCTGATGTCGAGGCGGAGCGGTCCGAGGCGCTTGGTCAGGCGGAAGTGCAGGGGCATGCACGGGTGCTACCCAGCCGTCGGCGTGTCCCCCACGAGGGCGACACGTCCCCGGCGGGGCGGCACGTTGCGGCACGGTGAGGCGTTACGGTTCCTGAACGCATCTCACGTCCCGGCAACGGCGCCGGGGACGAGCGGAGGGGGAGCCCAGCATGGAGACGAGCGTGGTCGACGTCCCGGATCGGGGGCGCTTCGAGGTCCGGCTCGGTGACCGTGTCGTCGGCCTGGCCAGCTACCACGTAGAGAACGGCACGATGACCCTGCCGCACACCGAGGTCGACCCCTCCGTCGGCGGCCGCGGCATCGGCTCGGCGCTCGTCGCCGGAGTGCTCGCCGCCGCCCGGGAGCGCGGGCTGACCGTGCTGCCCTACTGCTCGTTCGTCCGCCACTACATCCAGCAGCACCCCGAGGAGATCGACCTCGTCGCCGAGGACGACCGGCCGCACTTCGGCCTGGCCACCGCCGACCGCTGACCTGCGGGTCCGCCCGGAGCTGCCTACGCTCGCCGGGGTGCCCACCGCGCTGCTCTGGTTCCGCCGTGACCTGAGGCTGGCCGACCACCCGGCCCTGCTCGACGCCCGCGACGCGGCAGGGCCGGACGGCGCCGTCCTGCCGCTGTTCGTCTTCGACCCACGGCTGTGGGGTCCCTCCGGGCTGCCGCGGCGGCAGTTCCTCCTCGGCTGCCTCGCCGACCTCGGCGGGCAGCTGGACGGTGCCCTGGTGCTGCGCTCCGGCGATCCGGCGCGGGTCGTGCCCGACCTCGTCCGCGAGGTGGGGGCGGTCAGCGTGCACGCCTCGGCCGACACCGGCGTCCACGGCCGGCAGCGCGACGCGGCGGTCGAGCGGGCCCTCGGCGACGTCCCCTTCGTGCGCACCGGCTCCCCGTACGCGGTGACGCCGGGCCGGGTCACCAAGTCCGACGGGACGCCCTTCCGCGTCTTCTCCCCCTTCGCCCGTGCCTGGCGCGAGCACGGCTGGCGGGCCCCCGCGCCACGGCCGGAGTCGGTGTCCTGGAGCACCGGCGTCCGCTCCGAGGACCCGCCCGAGGTCCGCGGGCCGGACGGCGTCCGGCTGCCCCCGGCCGGTGAGGCCGCCGCCTCCGACGCCTGGCGCCGCTTCCGCGCCGAGCGGCTCGAGGGCTACACGAGCACCCGCAACACCCCGGGCACCGACGGCACCAGCCGGCTGTCGGCCTACCTGAAGTACGGCTGCGTGCACCCGCGCACGCTGCTGGCCGACCTCGAGGGCCTCGACTCCGACTCGGCCGACAGCTTCCGCAACGAGCTCTGCTGGCGGGACTTCTACGCCGACGTCCTGTGGCACCACCCGGAGTCCGCCCGGGAGCCGCTCGACGAGCGGATGCGCGCGATGACGTACGACACCGGTAAGGACGCCGACGCGCGGTTCGAGGCGTGGGCGCAGGGCCGCACCGGCTACCCGATCGTCGACGCCGGGATGCGCCAGCTGCACGGCGAGGCGTACGTGCACAACCGCGTCCGGATGATCGTGGCGTCGTTCCTGGTCAAGGACCTGCACGTCGACTGGCGGCGCGGTGCCCGGTACTTCATGCAACACCTCGTCGACGGCGACCTGGCCAGCAACAACCACGGCTGGCAGTGGGTCGCCGGGACCGGCACCGACGCCTCGCCGTACTACCGGGTCTTCAACCCCACCCGGCAGGGGAAGGAGTTCGACCCGGACGGCGACTACGTGCGCCGCTGGGTGCCCGAGCTGCGCGACGTCCCGGCGCGGTACGTGCACGAGCCCTGGCTCGCGCCGGACGGCGTCCCCGACGGCTACCCGCTTCCGGTCGTCGACCACGCCGAGGAGCGCCGGGTGGCGCTGGAGCGCTACGAGCAGGTCCGCGCCCGCTGACCGGGGTGTCGCCGGAGTTCCCCCGGCGTCGTGGCGGAGTTGCTGGTCAGGGGCGAAGCTGGGGTCATGACCTGCCGAGCCGCCCGTGCCTGAGGGACACACGCTGCACCGGCTGGCCCGGGACCAGACGCTGGCGTTCGCCGGCCGTCCGGTGCGCGTGACCAGCCCGCAGGGCCGCTTCGCCGCCGGCGCGGCGCTGCTCGACGGCCGGGTGCTCGACGAGGTGACCTCCTACGGCAAGCACCTGTTCGCCTGCTTCGGCGCCGACACCCTGCACGTGCACCTGGGCCTGTACGGCACGTACACCTCGGGCGAGGGCACCCCGCCGCCCCCGCGCGGTGCGCTGCGGATGCGCTGGGAGGGTGAGGGTCCCGACGGCCTCGGCGTGTGGACCGACCTGCGCGGCGCCACCGCCTGCGAGGTGCTCACGGTGCCGGACGTCGACCGCATCCTCGACCGCCTCGGGCCCGACCCGCTGCGGCCGCGCAGCGACGGCACGGTGGCGCACCGGCGGATCGCCGGCAGCCGCACCGCGATCGGCGCGCTGCTCATGGACCAGTCGGTGCTCGCGGGGGTGGGCAACGTCTACCGCGCCGAGATCCTCTTCCGGCACGGCGTCTCCCCCTTCCGCCCGGGCCGGGACGTCGACGCCGACACGTGGGCGGCGATGTGGGCCGACCTGGTCGTGCTCATGCGCTCCGGCGTCCGGATGGGCCGGATCGTCACCACCCGGCCGGAGCACCGCGACCGCCGTGGCGGCGCGGTCCGGCGGGAGGACGCGCACTACGTGTACCGGCGCACCGGGCTGCCCTGCCGGATCTGCGGGACGCCGGTGCAGACCCAGGTGATGGCCGGCCGCAACCTCTACTGGTGCCCGGTCTGCCAGGCCGTCTGGCCCCGGTGACCGGAGGCTCCTCTCGCCCTATCGTGGAGCATGGCCGGCGGGGGACGCGCTCTCGGGGCGGCCGCGCTCGCCGCGGCGGCCCTGGCCCTGGGCCTGCCGACCGCGACGGCCCACCCGGGAGACGACGCCGAGGTCGGCTACGACGTGTCCTTCCCGCAGTGCGACGACGCGCTGCCCGATGACCCGGCGTTCGCCGTCGTCGGCGTGAACGGCGGGCTGGCGACCCGGCCCAACCCCTGCCTGGCCGAGCAGCTGGCGTGGGCGGCGGAGGAGACCACCGGCGCGGTGGCGGCCCAGCCGCGGCTGCAGCTCTACGTCAACACGGCCAACCCGGGCCAGGTCCGCGACCAGGTGACCACCTGGCCCTCACGCGGCCGCACCCCGTACGGCCGCTGCGAGGGCGACAACAGCCGGGCCTGCTCGTGGCGGTACGGGTGGGAGCGAGCCGACGTCACGGTGGAGCAGTTCTTCGTCCCCGCCGCCGAGGCCGCCGGCATCGACCCCGACCCGGGCGACCACACCTGGTGGCTCGACGTCGAGACGACGAACACCTGGCAGACCGGCTCGGCACCCGCCCGTGCCCGCAACCGCGCGACACTCGAGGGCATGGTCGCCCGCCTCTCGGCGACCGGCGCGGAGGTCGGCCTGTACTCCATCGGGTACCAGTGGCGGCGGATCACCGGCATGGTGCCCGAGGACAGCCCGCTGCACGACCTCGACAGCTGGCTGGCCGGCGCGACCTCCCGCGCCGGCGCCCGCGCCGCCTGCCTGCGCGACCCGCTGGTCGACGGCGGGGACGTGGTCCTCACCCAGTACGTGGCCGACGGGCTGGACCACGACCACAGCTGCGGCTAGAGGAAGGACTCCCATCCCCCTCACGCTCGCCAGCTCGCAGCGAGCCTCCGGACGGAGCCGGGGCGGGCTCCCCCCTGCCGTGCGCGGCCAGCGCCTCGGGACCGGCCCACCCCTCGATCCTCACGAGGGGACCGGCACGCGCCCCCGTGCAGCGCGTAGCGCTCACACCCCTCCTCCGCGTGCACCTGCGGGACGGCGGCCGGCACGGCCTCCCGGACCGCCTGGGCGTGCTCGGGCTGCGGGGTGGTCGCGGCGACGACGGACGCGGGCCGCCTCCGGCTCTCGGGTTCCCGGAGCCTGGTGCTCGCCCACCCGGGCGGGTCAGGATGCGTGACGTGTCGGTCGACGAAGACCCCGGTCCCCCGTCCCCTCCCCCGCGGCTGCGGGTGGCCGTCGTCGGCGCCGGCCCGGCGGGCATCTACACCGCGGAGGCGCTCACCCGGCAGCAGGAGGTCCCGGTCGCGGTCGACCTGATCGACCGGCTGCCCACCCCGTTCGGCCTGGTGCGCCACGGCATCGCCCCGGACCACCCGAAGATGCGGGCCATCCGCGACACGCTGCACCGGGCCCTGGACCACCCCGCGGTGCGCTTCGTCGGCAACGTCGAGATCGGCCGCGACCTCTCCTGTCGCGACCTGCACGCCGCGGTGGACGCCGTCGTCTACACCTACGGCGCCGCGCTGGACCGGCAGCTGGCCATCCCCGGCGAGGAGCTGCCCGGCAGCCTGGCCGCCACCGCTCTGGTCGCCTGGTACACCGGCCATCCCGACGCCGACCGGGCGATGGTCGAGGCGGCACTGGCGCGAGCGCGGTCGGTCGTCGTCGTGGGCGTCGGCAACGTCGCGCTCGACGTGGCCCGCGTGCTGGCCCGCACCCCCGCCGAGCTCGAGCCCACGGACATGCCGCAGCACGTCCTCGACACCCTCGCCGCCGCCCCGGTCGAGCGGGTCACCGTGCTGGGCCGCCGCGGCCCGGCGCAGGCCACCTTCACCACGCAGGAGCTGCGCGAGCTCGGCGAGCTGGCCGAGGCCGACGTGCTGGTCGACCCGGCCGACCTGGAGCTCGACCCCGCCGCCGAGGAGCGGCTGGCGGCCGACCGGGTGGCCTCGCGGAACATGGCGGTGCTGCACGAGTGGGCGCAGCACACGGCCCAGCCGGGCCGGACGACCGTGACCCTGCGCTTCTTCTCCCGCCCGGTGCGCCTGCTCGGCGAGGACCGGGTGACCGGCGTCGAGGTCGAGCGCACCGTCGTCGACGCCGACGGCCGCGCCTCGGGCACCGGCGAGACGACCGTGCTGCCGGCCGACCTGGTGGTCCGCTCGGTCGGCTACCGCGGCGGCGAGCTGCCCGAGCTGCCCCTCGACCCACGCCGCGGCGTCGTCCCCAACGACCAGGGCCGGGTGCTGCGCGGCGGGGAGCCCTCCCCCGGCGAGTACGTCGCCGGCTGGATCAAGCGCGGGCCGACCGGCGTCGTGGGCACCAACAAGCACGACGCCCGGGAGACGGTGGCCACGCTGCTGGCCGACGTCGCTGCCGGCGTCGTCCGCCCCGGCAGCAGCGGGGACGACGACCTGCTGGCGACCCTGCGGACCAACGGCGCCGACCCGGTGCTGCTCGAGGACTGGCGGGCCATCGACGCCGCCGAGGTCGCCCTCGGCGCCACCCGCGGCCGGGCCCGGACGACGCTGCACGAGTGGGAGTCGCTGATGGCGGCCGTGAAGGAGGCGGCCGCCCGGGCCCGCTGAGGGAGGACCCCCTTGCCCCTTGGAGGACCCCTTGCCCCCGCCACCCGCAGGCTCGAGGCGGGATCCTGCAAGGGGGCCGTCAGAGCTCGCAGCGGGCCCTGCGAGGGGGCCGTGGACGTGTGCACAGCCTCCTGTGCCTGGGTGCTCCTATGCCTGGGTGCCGCCCAGCTCGCGCAGCAGCGCCCGCGCCCGCTGCTCGGTGCCCGCGGCGACGAACCGGAAGAGCGTCTCGGTGTCCGGCCGCAGCCGCAGCGGCGCGCCGTCCGGGCCCAGCGCCACCCCTCCGGCGGCGGCGAGCAGCGCCAGCCCGCCGGCGACGTCGTGCACGTGGGTGCCGCTGCGGTCGAGGTTCTGCCACGCACCGGCGGCGCCGTCGGCGACCAGGCACACGTCGACCGCGGTGCAGCCGGTGACCCGCACCCGGCGGGCGCTGGCCGGCACGACGACGGCCGACCCCGGCGGCGCGGTGGGCGCGACCACCGTCCCGGTGTCCCGGGGCCGGACCGGCACGCCGTCGCGCCGCGCGCCGTCCCCGACCGCACCGGACCAGCGACGGCCCGACGACAGGTCGGCGACCAGGCCCGCCACCGGGTGGCCGTCCTGCACCAGCGC
Source organism: Geodermatophilus sp. URMC 61 (assembly GCF_052931555.1). Lineage (NCBI taxonomy): Bacteria > Bacillati > Actinomycetota > Actinomycetes > Geodermatophilales > Geodermatophilaceae > Geodermatophilus > Geodermatophilus sp. URMC 61. Next base: position 5,034,544 of record NZ_JBRFHZ010000002.1, on the reverse strand, counting down.
GGCGGAGAAGGCCCACGGCGCCAGCCCGGCGCGGAAGTTGCCCGTGCCGTCGAGGGGGTCGAGCACCACCCACGGCTGGTCGTCGGGGACCGGCCGGTCGGAGCGCTCCTCGCTGAGCACGGTCACGCCGAGCGGGCGCAGCGCGTGCGCGGCGGCCAGGTGCGCGGCCTCGTCGGCACCCAGCGACGGGCTGCCGTCGGCCTTGGTCGACTCCTGACCGGCGTCCCGGGCGAGCGCGACGGCGACCTCCACCCGGGTCGCCGCCAGTGCGGCCAGGTGCAGGAAGCGGTCGGCGAGCGGGGCGTCGTCCGGCGGGACCGGAACGGGCAACACGTCGTCGCGGAGCCCGTCGCGGACCCGCTCGCACCCCCAGGCGGCGGCCGCGGCGAGCACTGCGGGCTGGTGGATCCACACCCCGGCCCGGCGGACCAGGACCGCCTCGGCGACGCCGTCGTCGGCCCACTCCCGCCGCAGCAACCCGCACCGGCCGTGCTCGTCGACGAGCAGTCGCTGCCCCGGGTCGAGCAGCGCCGGGGCCAGTGCCGCGACCGCCGTCCCCAGCCTGCCGGCCGCGGCACGGACCTCGCCGCCGGTCGTGGCGACCCGCAGATCGAGGTCCCCCGGGTCGGCGCGCCACTGCAGCTGCGGCTCAGCCACTGTTGCGCAGGGCCGTGGCGATGCCGTTGATGGTCAGCTGGATGTTGCGGCGGACCAGCTCGTCGTCGGGGCCCTCCCCGTGGTCGGAGTCGCGCCGCCGGCGCAGCATCTCCACCTGCAGGTGGTGCAGCGGCTCGAGGTAGGGGAACCGGTTGCGGATCGACCGCGCCAGCGAGGGGTTGTCGGCCAGCAGCCGGTCGTCGCCGGTGACCGCCAGCAGCATCCGGCAGCTGCGCCCGTGCTCGGCGGTGAGCTGGTCGAACACCCGGTGCCGCAGCCGTTCGTCGGGCACCAGCTCGGCATAGCGGGCGGCCAGGTCGAGGTCGGTCTTGGCCAGCACCATGCCCATGTTGGACAGCATCGTGCGGAACCACGGCCAGCGCCTGTGCAGCTCCTGCAGCCGGGCGAGCCGGGCCGGGTCCCCGTCGACCCAGCTCTCCAGGGCCGATCCGGTGCCGTACCAGCCGGGCAGCATGATCCGCGCCTGCGACCAGCTGAACACCCACGGGATGGCCCGCAGGTCGGCGATCGAGTCGCCCGCCTTGCGCGACGGCGGCCGGCTGCCGATGTTCAGCTCGGCCAGCTCCCTGATCGGCGTGGCCGCCCGGAACCAGTCGACGAAGCCCGGGGTCTCGTGCACCAGCGCGCGGTAGGCCTGCTGGGCACGAGCGGCGAGGTCGTCGAGCAGCGCGTAGGCGGGCTCGGGGTCGTCCCCGAGCCCCTCGGTGTCGAGCAGGGTGGCCTCCAGCGTGGCCGCGACCATCGCCTCGAGGTTGCGCCGGGCGCGGTCGGGCTCGCCGTACTTGGCGGCGATGACCTCGCCCTGCTCGGTGATCCGCAGCGCGCCGGCCACCGCGCCGGGCGGCTGGGCCCGGATCGCGTCGTAGCTGGGGCCGCCGCCGCGGCCGACCGTGCCACCGCGGCCGTGGAACAGCCGCAGCCGCACACCCTCGCGCCGGGCGACCTCCACCAGCGCCAGCTCGGCCCGGTACAGCGCCCAGTTGGCCGCGAGGTAGCCGCCGTCCTTGTTGCTGTCGGAGTAGCCGAGCATGACCTCCTGCACGTCCCCGCGGTTGCGCACCAGGGCGCGGTAGAGCGGCTGGCCGAGGACGGCGGTCACGGTCCGCGCGGCGCGCTGCAGGTCGCCGATCGTCTCGAACAGCGGTGAGATGCCGACCGGGCAGCGGGGGCCTGGGTGGGCGGAGGACGGATCGTCGGGGTCGAGCAGGCCGACCTCCTTGAGCAGGACGGCGACCTCGAGGACGTCGCTGACCGACTCGCACATGCTGATGACGTAGTTGGGGACCGCCTGCGGGCCGAGCGCGCGGACCTGGTCGGCCGCGGCGCACAGCACGTCCAGCTCCCCGCGGGCCAGGTCGGACAGCGCGGCGTCCGGGCGGACCAGGGGGCGGCGCACCCGCAGCTCACCGACCAGCAGCTCGACCCGCCGCTCCTCGTCGAGGGCGGCGTAGTCCGGGCAGACCCCTGCCCAGGCCAGCAGCTCGGCCAGCACCTGCTCGTGGACGGCGGAGTTCTGCCGCATGTCCAGGCCCGCCAGGTGGAAGCCGAACGCCTCCACGGCCTCGCGCAACCGGGCCAGCCGGTCGTCGGCCAGCGCACCGGCGCCGTGCGTGCGCAGCGAGGCGTCGATCGTGGCGAGGTCGGCCAGCAGCTCGTCGGGGGTGCCGTACGGCTCGAGGACGGCGTGCGGCGGCGGGCCGGGCACCGACCCGAGCACCCGCTGAGCCGTCGCGGCCAGCCGGGCGTGCACGCCGTACAGGGCGCGGCGGTAGGGCTCGTCGGCGCGGAACGGGGAGTCGTCGGCGGAGGCGTCGGCCAGCCGCGCCAGCTCCGGCGTCGGCGTGATCAGCCGGTCGGACATCGACAGCTCGTCGTGCAGCGTGAGCAGCTCGGCGAGGTGGTGGCCCAGCGCCGTCTCGGCCTGCCGGGTGCTGGCCCGGCGGACGGCGTCGGCGGTGACGAAGGGGTTGCCGTCGCGGTCGCCGCCGATCCACGAGCCGGGCAGCAGCACCGGCCGGTCCAGCCCCGCCGACGGCCAGCGCTCGCACAGCGCGCGGCGCAGCTCGGCGTTGATCGCGGGGACCACCTCGAACAGCGACGCCTCGTAGTAGCGCAGCGCCTCGTCGATCTCGTCGACCAGCCGCAGCCGCGACAGCCGGAGCAGCGCCGTCTGCCAGAGCGTGAGCACCGCGCGCTGCAGCTCCGCCGACCACGCCGGGTCGTCGGCCTCGCCCGGCGCGGACCGGTCGCGCCGGCGGATCAGCTCGGTGATCTGCCGCTGGACGCGGGAGATCGTGCGGCGGCGGACCTCGGTCGGGTGCGCGGTGACGACCGGGGAGACCAGGGCCCCCGCCAGCTCGCGGGCGACGACGTCGGCGTCGAGGTGCGCGGCGTCCAGGAGCTCGAACGTGGCCGCCAGGCTGCCCTTCTGCGGCGGCGAGCCCTCGATGCGGTGGATCCGGCGGCGCCGTTCGTGGTGCAGGTCCTCGGCGAGGTTGGCCAGCAGCGAGAAGTGGCTGAACGCGCGGATGACGTGGTTGGCCGAGCGGACGTCGAGGGCGCCGAGCCGGGCGGCGACGGAGGCGCGGTCGACCTCCGAGCGGCGCAGCCGGAAGGCCTCGACGCGGGTGGACTCGACGAGCGCGAGGACGTCGTCCCCCGACTGCTCGCCGATCACCTCCCCCAGGACCCGCCCCAGCAGCCGGATGTCCTCGCGCAGCGGGGCGTCGGTGGCGTCCGCCTCGACCCCCCCGTGGTGGCGCAGGTCGGCGACGTCGACGGTGGCTTCGGACACCCGGTGAGTATCGACCGTCCGTGTGACGTCGGGGTGTCGGCCGACGACGCCGCCACCCGTGCCGTCCCCTGCCGTCTCGCGACCACCCCCCTCCCCCGTTGATCATGGGGTCGTGGCAGCAGGACGCGCCGCTGACGCCGTGTCGGCCGGCGACGACCCCATGCTCAACGCGCGAGGACGGCCGACGAGGGGTCGGCGGCGAGCGGCCGTCCGGCGCGCAGCCGGCGGGCCGCACCGGGACGATGCAGGGGTGCAGCGACTGACCGCCACCCCCGTCCCCGGCCTGTCCCCCGCCCAGCACGGCGAGGGCCCGACCTGGGACGCCGGCCGCGGCGAGCTGCTGTGGGTCGACATCGCCGGCGGGCTGGTGCGCCGGGCCGCGGTCGACGCCGACGGCACCCTCACCGAGACCGGGGTGCACCGCGGTGGGAGCACCGTCGGCGCCGTCGTCCCGGCGGCGGACGGCGGGTGGCTGCTCGCCGCGGACGGCGGCTTCACCCACCTCGCGGCCGACGGCACCGCCCGGGTGCTGCTCGCACTGGCCGGCGAGGGCGGCACCGAGGCCGACGGCGGCACCCGCATGAACGACGCGGCGTGCGACCCGGCCGGCCGGTTCTACGCCGGCACCATGGCCTTCGACCAGCGGCCCGGCGCCGGGACCCTGTACCGGTTGGACCTCGACGGCGCCGTCACCCCCGTGCTCGACGAACTGACGGTCTCCAACGGCATCGACTGGTCACCGGACGGCCGCACCGTCTACCTCGCCGACTCCGGCCCCGGCCTGGTGCACGCCTTCGCGTACGACGTCGGCACGGGCGCGTTCACCGACGGCCGGGTGCTCCTGGAGTTCGATCCCGACGGCGGCGTCGCCGACGGGCTCACCGTCGACGACGAGGGCTGCCTCTGGACGGCGCTGTGGGGCGGCGGGCAGGTGCGCCGCTGGTCGCCCGAGGGCGAACTGCTCGCCGTCGTCGAGGTGCCCGGGGTGGCCCAGACGTCGAGCTGCGCGTTCGCCGGGCCGGACCGGGACCTGCTGGTCATCAGCACCTCGGCGGAGGGGCTGGACGACGCCGCGCGGGCCGCCCAGCCCGACGCCGGCCGGCTGTTCACCGCCCGCCCCGGGGTGACCGGTCCGCCGGCGGGGGTCTACCGCGGCCCGCTGGAGGGGCTGCGCCAGCGGGGCTGAGGCCACCGTCCACTGGGGCGGGAGGGACCCCTGGGGTCCGGCCGCGCGGCGCTCCCGGCGGAGAGCGGAGGCCGACCTAGCATCGGTCGCCGTGTCGAGGACCCGGGCGGACGCCCTGCGCACCGCGGCCCGCGGCACCGGGCAGCTGCTGCTCACGGTCGGCTACGTGCTGCTGCTGTTCGTCGTCTACGAGCTGTGGGTGACCGACCTGCAGAGCAACGCCCGCCAGGACGAGCTGAGCGCCGAGCTGCGCGAGGAGTGGTCGGCGCCGACGGCCGCCGTCCCGGCCGAGCTGCAGGGGGGCGAGGCGTTCGCGATGCTGCACATCCCGCGGTTGGGCGCCGACTACGCCCGGGCGATCGTCGAGGGCACCGGCACCGAGGAGCTCGAGCAGGGGCCGGGCCACTACACCGGCACCGCGATGCCCGGGGAGCTCGGCAACTTCGCCGTCGCCGGGCACCGGGTGGGCCGCGGGTCGCCGTTCCTGGAGATCGACGAGCTGCGCGAGGGCGACCCGGTCGTCGTCGAGACCGCCGACAGCTGGTTCGTCTACCGGGTCCTCGGCCCGGCCGAGCAGGTGCCCGGTCAGCAGGTCGTCTCCCCCTCGGACGTGTCCGTCATCGCGCCGACCCCCAACGGCCCGGCGGACGGCCCGCCGACGGGCGCCTACCTGACCCTGACCACCTGCCACCCCGAGTACTCCGCGCGCCAGCGCCTGGTCGTGCACGCCGTGCTCGACGGGCCGCCGCTGAGCCGCGCCGAGGCGCCGAACGGGCCCCCGGCCCTGCTGGGGGCGTGAGGAGCGACCGTGTACTCCTGGATCTGGCGGCACCTGCCCGGCAGGACGGCGGTGCGGGCGCTGCTCGCCCTCGTGCTCCTGGTGGCGGTCAGCGCGCTGCTGCTGTTCGTCGTCTTCCCGTACGTGGAGCCGTTCGTGCCCTTCGCCGACGTCACCGTCGACGGCTGAGCTAGCCGCCGAGCTCGCGCAGCGCCCGCGCCGCGAGGTCGTCGCCGTCCGCGGCGCCGAGCCGGAAGTGCTCGACCGCACCGTCGAGGTCGCCGCGGTCGGCCAGCAGCACGGCCAGGTTGTGGTGGCAGTAGCCGTCGCCGGCGGCGATGCCCGCGCGGTAGGCCTCCTCGGCCGCCTCCACGTCGGCCAGGTCCTCGACGTAGAAGTTGCCCAGCGGCAGCCACGCCTGGACCTCACCGAGCTTGGCGCCGCGCTCGAGGGTGAAGCGGGCCTCCACCGCACGGCCGGTGACGCGCAGCAGCGCGGCCAGTGCCACTCGCGCCCCCGGGAAGCGGTCGGCCCCGCTGCGCAGGTCGACCTCCAGCGCGGGATCGTGCGAGGCGGCCCACCGCCAGCAGGCCACCACCGCGGCGGCGACGTCGTCCCCCGTGGCGGCGAGCTCGGCCGCCACCGCGATGGCCTGCTCGTGCTCACCCTGCTCGTGCAGCAGGAACGCCAGCTGCAGCCCGCCCTGGGTGTCCCCGGCGGCGCCGGCGCCCCGGTAGGCGCGCATCGCGCCGGCCAGGTCGCCGACCTGCTCGAGCACCAGCCCGAGGTTGAGCCAGGCGTCACGCTCGCCGCCGGCCAGCGCCCGCTCGTAGGCGTCGACGGCCTCCTCGACCCGGCCCCGCGCGGCCAGCGAGTTGCCCAGGTTGAACCAGCCGAGCGCGTCCCCCAGCTCGGCAGCCCGGCGGAAGCAGCGCTCGGCGTCCCTGTCCCGCCCGGCATCGGCCAGGTCGCAGCCCAGCTCGATGGCAGCGTCGGCGTCCCGGCAGGCGCGCAGCCTCCGGAGGCGCCCGTCGAGGTCCTCCCGCATGCGGCGATCATCGCGGGGCCCGCTCAGCCCGTCGTCCCCCGCCCGGGCGGTCTCACCCGTCGGAGGAGGTGCAGGTCACCCGGGTGGAGTCAGCCGCTCCCCGTGGACCTGGAGCGGCGGGATCGGCGATCGCGCCGCTCTCACGCGCGCTCGGCCCGCAGCGCCTCGCGGACCTTCGTCCTGCCGCCGGTGTGCAGCAGTGCCCCGGCGTAGACCCGCCCGCCCAGGCGGACGGCCAGGCCGATGGCCCCCAGCATGAGGACGACGGCCAGCGCCACCTCCCAGCCCGCCGCCTCCCCGGCCGCCTGGCGCACCGGCATGACCAGCGGCGAGAGGCCGGGCACGACGGAGGTGACCGTCGCCAGCGTCCCGGCGGGGTCTCCGGCGGCCCGGAACGCCACCAGGAAACCGACGATCAGCAGCATCGACGCCGGGGTGAGCACGCTGCCGAGGTCCTCCTGCCGGCTGACCAGCGACGCCGCCACGGCGAAGACGCAGGCGTAGAACGCGTAGCCGAGCACGAACCAGGCGACGACCGTGGCCACGGTGCCGATCAGCTCCCCCGGGACGTCGACCAGGTCGAACGTCAGCGCACCGATCACGCCGACGGCACCGATGACGACGATCTGCCCCAGCCCGAGCAGGCCGAGCCCGAGGATCTTGCCGGCCAGCAGCTGCCACGGCCGCATGGTCGCGAGCAGCAGCTCCACCACCCGGCTGGCCTTCTCCTCCACCACGCCCTGCGCGACGAACTGCCCGAACAGGATGAGCAGGCCGTAGAGGACGACGACGCCCATGATCGCCACGACCACCCGCTGGCCGTCGTCCTCTCCCTCGTCGCCGACCGGGGTGACCGCCACCTCGGGCAGGGACTGCAGGTCGACGCCCGCCTCGAGCAGCCGGTCGGAGACGGCCAGCCCGCTGACCGCCCCGCCGACGACCGCCTCCAGCGTGGGGTCCCGGTCGGCGAGCAGGAGCTCGGGGGCCGGCCCGGTGCCGCCGACCAGGGCCGCGTCGACCTCCTCGGCCTCGACGGCGTCGCGCGCCGCGGTCTCGTCGGGGACGTCGACGACCTCCACGTCGACGCCGACCGCCTCGCCCTGCGCCTCGATCGCGGGCCCGATCCGGCCGTCGTCCGCGGCGACGGCGATGCGGCCGGTCTCCGCACCGCTGTTGACGGCCACCTGGAAGGCGATCGAGCCCAGCAGCAGCAGGAGGATGACCACCGAGCTGATGACGAAGTTCTTGTCGCGGATGCGGCTGGAGACCTCCCGCGCCGCGACCAGCCGGACCAGTGCGGCGCTGCCCGGCGTGCGGGGTCCGGACGACGTCACGCGGCGACCTCCTCGGCCGGCTCGGCGACCGCCTCACGGAACAGCTCGACCAGGCTCGGCTCGTGCCGGGCGAAGTGCGCGACCCGCCCGGTGTGCAGCGCCGTGGCCAGCACCGCCTGGTCGTCGGCGCCGGGCGCGAGCTCCAGCAGGATGTCGCCGGCCCGCTCGGACACCACCCGAACGCCGGGCAGCGCGGTGGCCCACCCCGGCGGCGCGTCCGGGACGACGACCCGCAGCAGCCGGCCGGACTCCCGACGGCGCAACTCGGGGACCGGCCCGGCGGCCACCATCGACCCGCGGGCGAGGATGCCCACGGCGTCGCAGAGCCGCTCGACCAGGTCGAGCTGGTGACTGGAGAAGACGACCGGGACGCCGGCGCGCACCTGCTCCAGCAACGCCTCGGCGAGCGCGTCGACGCCCACCGGGTCCAGGCCGGAGAACGGCTCGTCGAGGATGAGCACCTCCGGCCGGCTGACGAGGGCCGCGGCCAGCTGCACCCGCTGCTGGTTGCCCAGCGACAGCTCCTCGACCCGGGAGCGGCGGCGCTCACCGAGGCCCAGCCGGTCGGCCCAGTGCTCGGCGGCGCGGGCGGCGGCCGCGGCGTCCAGGCCGTGCAGCCGGGCGAAGTAGGCCAGCTGCTCGCCGACCCGCATCTTCGGGTAGAGGCCGCGCTCCTCGGGCATGTAGCCGATCCGGCGACGCAGCGCCTGGTCCAGCGGACGGCCCTGCCAGCGCACCTCGCCGGCGTCGGCGCGGACCAGTCCCATCGCGATCCGCATCGTCGTCGTCTTGCCCGCGCCGTTGGAGCCGCAGAAGCCGAACATCGAGCCCGGGGCGACGGCGAACGAGACGCCCTCGAGCACCCGGTTGGCTCCGTAGCTCTTGTGCAGACCGTCGAACTCGAGCACGCGCGTTCCCCCCGTGACCTGGACCCGGGGCCGACGCTATCGGGCGCCGGTCAGGGCACCCGCGTCCCGCTCCGGAGCGTGGTGACGGTCACAGCCGCGGCGTCGCCGTCCACCAGCCACGCCGTCCCGTGTCCGGCGACCCGCGCGCCGTCGCCGTCGAGGTGGACGGCGGTGTCCTCGTCGAGCGCCAGGCCGCGGCCGCCGCCGGCCACGGCGGTGAGCAGCCGCGGCAGGGTGCCCCACTGCGCGCAGTGCACGTCGACGGTCCACGGCACCAGGTCCAGGCCGTCGACGAGGGACACCTCGTCGAGGTCCTCGGCGGCGTCCTCCGGGCAGACGCGGACCCCGCCCACCCGCCACCCGCCGACGACGGCCCGGCCGGCGGCGACCGCCGCACCCGCGGAGAACCCGGCGTAGGGCCGCTCCCCCTCGGCCAGCCACCCGCGCACCTCCTCGGCCGCCGGCGCCAGCGCGTCCGCGTAGGCCGGGGTCAGCCCCCCGCACACCAGCAGCGCGCCGGCGTTCCCGAGGGCGGCCACGTCGAGCCGCCCGCCCAGAGGCACCAGCACCGGGACCGGCTCGCACCGCGCCGTGCGCCGCAGGACGTCGGCCCACCGGGCGAACTGCGCCTCGCCGTCGCCCTCATCGAGCACCACCGTGGCGACGGTGGGAGCGGCTCCCGCGGCCTCGAGGAAGGGCCCGTACACGGCGGCGCGCGCGGACGCGTCCCAGCCCCCGCCGATCAGGTGGACGGTGCGCAACGGGGAGCCTCCTCGAGGTCGCCGGACGGGCCGCGACAGTCTGCCCTGCGGGAGGCGCACTTCTGCGGTCTGATCGGGCCATGAGCCAGGAGAACCTGCCGGCACAGCCGCCGACCGGGGTCGGGCTGGAGGGGCTGCGGACGGCGGCCGCCGGGTGCAAGGCGTGTGAACTGTGGCAGGGCACGACCCAGACCGTGTTCGGCGACGGGCCGGAGACCGCCCGCATCGTCTTCGTGGGCGAGCAGCCCGGCGACCAGGAGGACCGCAAGGGCGAGCCGTTCGTCGGCCCGGCCGGCCGGCTGCTCGACCGGGCGCTCGGCGACGCCGGCATCGAACGCCGGGACGCCTACATCACCAACGCGGTCAAGCACTTCCGGTTCACGCAGAAGGGCAAGCGGCGGATCCACCAGACCCCCGGGCCCGAACACCTGCGGGCCTGCCGGCCGTGGCTGGAGGCGGAGTTCGCCGTCCTGCAGCCGGAGGTGGTCGTCTGCCTGGGCGCGACGGCGGCCAAGGCGCTGATCTCGCCGTCCTTCCGGATCACCAAGGACCGCGGCCAGCTGTTCCCGTGGACCCCGCCGGGCGTGGCCCGCGCCGAGGCCGGCGACGACAGTCCCGCGGACGACGACGAGGACGCGCCGCACCAGACCTGGATGCTGGCCACCACCCACCCCTCGGCGATCCTGCGCACGCCGGACGAGGCCCGGGAGGCCGCCTACGACGCCCTCGTCGCCGACCTGAGGGTGGTCGCGCACGCGCTGGCGTGAGGGAGGAACCCTCCTACCCGTCCCTCGCACGCTCGGGGTGAGGGCCTGGAGGGTGCCGCCGGTCCTCGCCCACTCCCGGGAGCGGGCGGGGCCGGCCGGGTCTCCCCCACGGGCCCCGTGTCCAGGACCGAGCGGGACGCCGGCTTCGTCTCACCCCGGGAGAGGGAAGTCCGGGTGCCGTCGCAGTCCGGCCGGGAGACGGCTCGCGCGACTGCGCGTCGGCTCGACCCACTCCCAGTCGTCGACGGCTCCGGGGCCGGTGCTCCGGAGGGCGAGATGTGCGACGTCCTGGGCCGCCTGCAGCATGCCCTCGGCCACCATGAGCGTGACCGAGCGCAGTTCGGTCCTGCCCTGCCTGAGGAAGTAGGGAGACCTGAGCGACAACCCGGTGGTAACCCCCGTGTGGGCCAGGGCGTTGCGGACCCGGTAGGCGTCGCGCAGGTATGCGTCCAGGTCGGCCCCTTCCAGCAGGACCCATCGGTGCACGCCCGTGGTGTTCCCGGGCTGCGGGACGACACGGGCCCGGGCGCGGAGGTCCACCCCCTTCGTCGCGAAGGCCTCGACGAGTCCGTGGCTGCCCAGCCCCATGGGGTTGTCGCGACCGACCACCAGGCCGTGGTGCTCCGCCGCGTGCTTGACCACCGCCTCCCCGGCCGCGAAGGCCAGGAGGAAGACAGCGGCCGGCAGACCCTGGAACTCGCGCCGCGGTCCGCCGCGGGGGCGGTGGTCCCCGTCGCCACCCCGCTCTCCGTGGACCCACATGACGTCACGCGCCAACCGGAACCCTGTGGACACGTCGCCTCCCGACTCCCGGGGACGGCTGATCACCGCCCCACTGCACGAGGCATCGGCAGCCGGCCCGCGGAACGGGAGTCCACCCGTCGGTGCTGCCGTCGTCCCGCGGGCCGGGTTCCGCGTCTCAGCGGGTGCAGGCGGAGCGGGAGGCGCGGAAGGCCCAGAACGAGGGCACGGCCAGCGCCACGACCACCATCGCGACGACGACCACCACGCCGCCGGAGACCATGGCCGCGGTGACCCCCGCGGCGCTCGCGATCGCGCCGGCCCGCAGGTCACCCAGCCGGGGGCCGCCGGCCACGACGACGAGGAACACGCCCTGCATGCGCCCGCGCATCTGCTCCGGCGCGGCCAGCTGCAGCATCGACGAGCGCAGCACCGCGCTGACCATGTCGCCGGCGCCCGCCACCGCGAGGCACAGCACGGCCAGCCACAGCGTCGGGGCGAACCCGAAGCCGATGATCGCGATGCCCCACACGACGATCGCGACGAGGACGACCGCACCCTGCCGGTCCACCCGCGACACCCAGCCCGACGTCAGCCCCATGAGCAGCGCGCCGATGGAGATGCCGGCGAACAGCCAGCCCAGGCTGTTCGGCGAGTCGGCGTAGCGGCCCTCCGACAGCTCGGGGAAGACCGCCTGCGGCCAGGCGAAGAGCATCGCGGCGACGTCGACGACGAACGTCATCAGCAGCACCGGCTGGGTGCGCAGGAAGGCGAAGCCCTCGGCCACGCCCCGCACGGCGGCGCCCAGCCGCAGCGGCCCGGCCTCCCGCCCCGGGGGCAGCGGCGGCAGCCCGCGCAGCAGCAGGACGGCGACCAGGAAGCCGAGCGCGTCGACGGCGTAGGTGACCGGCAGGCTGCCGACGGCGATGAGCAGCCCGGCCAGCAGCGGGCCGGCGATGACCCCGACCTGGCGCACCGTCATCGCCAGCGCGTTCGCCGCCGGCACGCCCTCGGCGCCGACGAGTGCGGGGATGACGGCGCTGCGGGTGGGTTGGTTGACCGCGGTGAACCCGGAGACGCAGGCGGTGAGCACCCACAGCAGCGCGAGGTTCCCGCCGCCGGGCAGCAGCGCCTGCACAGCCAGCAGCGCGCTGGTCGCCGCCGAGCCGACGCCGGTGACCAGCAGCAGCCGCCGCCGGTCCATCGAGTCGGCGATCGCGCCGCCGAGCAGGCCGAAGACGATCAGCGGCACCAGGGCCACCACCGAGGTGACGCCGACCAGCAGGGAGGAGCCGGTGAGCGTGTAGACCTGGTACGGGACGGCGACCAGCGTCATCTGCTGGCCGAGCATCGTGGCCGCCACGCCCCAGAACAGCCGCCGGTAGTGCGGGTTGCGCAGCGGGGTGGTGTCGATCGCCCAGGCACGGCGCTGCGGCGGCGGGACCGGCACCGGCTCCTCGACCGGACCGCCGCCCTCGACCGGGTCGACCGGGTACGGCGCCTGGCCCGGCGGGTCTGCCGGGCCGCTCACGGCGTCACCCGTGCGCTCGCGCGGAACGCTCCACTCCTCGCTCGCCGGCGCTCGCCGCGATGGCCACGTCCCTGCTCGCTCACGGCGCGAGCCGCTGGACGACCCAGCCGCCGCCCTCCTCGTCGTCGCGGACGAAGCGCAGCCGGTCGTGCAGCCGGTCGGCCCCGCCCTGCCAGAACTCGACGGAGTCGGGCACCACCCGGTAGCCACCCCAGACCTCGGGTCGCGGCAGCTTCTCGCCTGCGGTCTCGGCGTCCAGCCGGCGCAGCCGCTCGACCAGCTCGTCACGGGAGTCGACCGTCGTCGACTGGATCGACGCGGCGGCGGCCAGCTGCGCCCCGCGCGGGCGGGGGTCCCACAGGTCGTCGCTGGCGCGCTCGCCCACCCGCTCGACCCGGCCGGTCACCCGCACCTGCCGCTGCAGCGCGTGCCAGGGGAAGACGAGGGCCGCGCGCGGGTTGACCGCGAGCTGGGCACCCTTGGCCGAGGCGTAGCTGGTGGCGAAGACGAAGCCGGCCTCGTCGTAGCCCTTCATCAGCACGATGCGCGCGTCGGGCGCGCCGTCGGCGTCCGCGGTGGCGACCACCACGGCGTTGGGCTCGGGCAGCTCCGCGGCGACGGCGTCGGCGAACCAGCGGTCGAACTGCTCGACCCAGGTGGGCGCGACGTCGTCCTCGCGGAGGCCCCGGGTCTCGTAGTCCCTGCGCATGCGGGAGAGGTCGGGCACGGGCTCCATGCTGTCACCCGCTGTCCCCGCGAGATCTGCACAGTGGTGGTCATCGGGTACCCGATGACCACCACTGTGCAGATCTCGCGGGAGGCAGCACCGGACGCTCGCCCCGGCTGTCCCGGGCGTGCCGACACGGCCTAGGGTCGCAACCGCAGTCGTGCGCAGCTCCCCGTGCGCGCACGACCCCCGCGGGCAGAGGAGCATGCGAGATGGCCGACGACTTCGTACCCGGCCTGGAGGGCGTGATCGCCTTCGAGACGGAGATCGCCGAACCGGACAAGGACGGCGGCTCGCTCCGGTACCGCGGCGTCGACATCGAGGACCTCGTCGGCAAGGTCACCTTCGGCAACGTCTGGGCGCTGCTGGTCGACGGCAAGTTCGGGCCCGGGCTGCCGCCGGCCGAGCCGTTCCCGATCCCGGTGCACACCGGCGACGTGCGCGTCGACGTCCAGGCCGCGCTGGCGATGCTGACGCCGATCTGGGGCTACAAGCCGCTGCTGGACATCTCGGCCGAGGAGGCGCGCGAGGAGCTCGCCCGGGCCGCGGTCATGGCGCTGTCCTACGTCGCCCAGTCCGCCCGCGGCATCGGCATCCCCGCGGTGCCGCAGAGCCGGATCGACGAGGCCTCCACGATCGTCGAGCGGTTCATGGTCCGCTGGCGCGGCGAGCCCGACCCCCGCCACGTCGCCGCCGTCGACGCGTACTGGACGTCGGCCGCCGAGCACGGCATGAACGCCTCGACCTTCACCGCCCGCGTGATCGCCTCCACCGGCGCCGACGTCGCCGCCGCGCTGTCGGGCGCCATCGGCGCGATGTCCGGCCCGCTGCACGGCGGCGCCCCCTCCCGGGTGCTGCACATGCTGGACGGCGTCGAGCAGACCGGGGACGCGGAGAAGTACGTCAAGGACCTCCTCGACCGGCACGAGCGGCTCATGGGCTTCGGCCACCGGGTCTACCGCGCCGAGGACCCGCGCGCCCGGACGCTGCGCAAGGCCGCCAAGGAGCTCGGCGCCCCGCGCTTCGAGGCCGCGCTGGCCCTGGAGCAGGCCGCCCTCGAGGAGCTGCGCGAGCGGCGTCCCGACCGGCCGATCGAGACCAACGTGGAGTTCTGGGCGGCGATCGTTCTGGACTTCGCCGAGGTGCCCAGCCACATGTTCACCTCGATGTTCACCTGTGCCCGCACCGCCGGCTGGTGCGCGCACATCCTCGAGCAGAAGAACACCGGACGCCTCGTGCGCCCGTCGGCCCGCTACGTCGGTCCCGGCCCGCGCAAGCCCCAGGAGGTCGAGGGTTTCGACACCATCAAGACCAAGGCCGTCAACGAGCCCGCACCGGCCTGAGAACCGGCCTCCCTGCCCCGCCGTTCGCAGGCTCACGGCGGGCCCCTGCAGGGAGGCCACCCGTCCCCCCGGACGGGGCCGCCCTGGTCCTCCGCACCGGCCCGACCCCGACCCTGAGAGGCAGTCCTCCGGATGAGCATCACCATCCCCGCCGACCTCCTGCCCTCCGACGGCCGCTTCGGCTGCGGCCCGTCGAAGGTGCGTCCCGATGCCCTCGAGGCCCTGGCCGGCAGCGGCGCCGCGCTCATGGGCACCTCCCACCGCCAGGCGCCGGTCAAGGGGCTGGTCCGCCAGGTGCGCGAGGGGCTGACCGAGCTGTTCGACCTGCCCGACGGCTACGAGGTCGTCCTCGGCAACGGCGGGACGACGGCCTTCTGGGACGCCGCGATCATCGGGCTGATCCGCGAGCGCAGCGCCCACGGCACCTACGGGGAGTTCTCCAGCAAGTTCGCCTCCGGCGTGGCCGAGGCCCCCTTCCTCGCCGACCCGGTCATCGCCAAGGCCGCGCCGGGCTCGCTGGCCCTGCCCACGGCCACCGACGGCGTCGACGTCTACGCGTGGGCCCACAACGAGACCTCCACCGGCGTCATGGCCCCGGTGCAGCGGCCGCACGGCACCGACGACGCGCTCGTGCTCATCGACGCCACCAGCGCGGCCGGCGGGCTGCCGGTCGACGTCACGCAGACCGACGTCTACTACTTCGCCCCGCAGAAGAACTTCGGTGGGGACGGCGGCCTGTGGGTGGCGCTCATGTCCCGCGACGCCCTCGACCGCATCGCCGAGATCAAGGCGTCGGGCCGCTGGATCCCCGGCTTCCTGGACCTGTCCATCGCCGTCGACAACTCGGCCAAGGACCAGACCTACAACACCCCGGCCGTCGCCACGCTGTTCCTGCTGGCCGACCAGATCCGCTGGCTGCTGTCCCTGGGCGGCCTCTCCGGCGCCGTCGCGCGCACCCAGGACTCCTCGACCCGGCTCTACGGCTGGGCCGAGCAGTCGCCGTTCGCGACGCCCTTCGTGGCCGACCCCGACCAGCGTTCCTGGGTCGTCGGCACCGTCGACTTCGACGAGTCGGTGGACGCTGCCGAGGTGGCGAGGGTGCTGCGCGCCAACGGTGTCGTGGACGTCGAGCCCTACCGCAAGCTGGGCCGCAACCAGCTGCGGGTCGGCATGTTCCCCGCCGTCGAGCCGGACGACGTCAGCGCGCTGACCGCCTGCATCGACTTCATCGTCGGGAAGCTGTGAACCCCGGAGTGCGCCGAGCGCGGTGTCCGCGCTCGGCGCACTCCGCGTGTCGACGGCGACACGCCGACCCGGCACCGACCGGTTCCGGTACGGGCGCTGGGCGGGGACCGAGTTGCTGGCAGCATCGGCGGGGTGAGACGCGTCACCACCGCCCTCGCCGTCCTCGCGCTGGTGCTCGCCGGCACCGGCACCGCCCAGGCCACCGCTGCCGTCGACCCGGCGCCACCCGGCCCCGTCGCGCTGGACGACCCGCGGTTCACCGCCAACGTGATGGCGCCGCTGAAGGTCACCGACTGGGCCGCCTTCGAGGCCGACCTCGCGACCGTGGCCGCCTACGGCGTGGACGCGGTGAGCGTCGACGTGTGGTGGGGCGACGTCGAGGGCGCCGCGGACAACCGCTTCGACTGGGTCTACTACGACCGGGTCTTCGCAGCCATCACGGCCGCGGGCCTGGACCTGGCGCCGATCCTGTCCTTCCACCAGGCCGGCGGGAACGTCGGCGACGACTACACCAGCCTGCTGCCGTCGTGGCTGTGGGAGAAGTACGCCGGCGTGACCCACCGCGGCGTCCGGCTCGGCCCGACCGGGCTCCAGCACCAGAGCGAGCAGGGCAACCACAGCCGCGAGAGCGTGCAGGGCTGGGCCGACCGCGTCGTGATGGACGAGTACCGCGACTTCACCCGGGCGTTCGAGCAGCAGTACGGCGAGCGCTACGCCGACGAGGTCGTGGAGGTCAACGTCTCGCTCGGCCCGTCCGGCGAGCTGCGCTACCCGTCCTACAACCAGCACGACCGGGGCACCGGCTACCCGACCCGCGGTGCGCTGCAGGCGTACTCGCCGCTCGCCGTCCGCGACCTCCAGGAGCGGACGATCGGCCGGTACGGCTCGCTGGAGGCGGTCAACCGGGCCTGGGGCACCCAGCTCGCGTCGATCGACGAGATCCGCCCACCCGTGGACGCCGAGGCGTTCTTCACCAGCCTGGCCTACCGGGACACGCAGTACGGCCGCGACTTCGTCGACTGGTACAACGGCTCGCTCGTCGACCACGGCGAGCGGGTGCTGCGGACGGTCATCGTGACCCTGGGCGGGGACTTCCCGGAGGCCGACATCGGCTACAAGGTGCCGGGCATCCACTGGTCGATGACCAACCCGGCCCACCCGCGCGCCGCCGAGGTCACCACCGGGCTGGTCCAGACCAGCGTCGACCTGGACTCGTGGGCCACCGGGCACGGCTACCAGCGGGTCGTCGAGCTGGCGAACCGCTTCGACGGCGGCCGGCGTGACGTGGTGCTGCACTTCACCGCGCTGGAGATGGACGACCAGCCCGACCGCGACGCGTACTCGCTGGCCCAGACCCTGGTCGGCTGGATCGGCGACTTCGCGCACCGCGCCGGCGTCGAGCTGAAGGGCGAGAACGCGCTGGCCGGCGGCGTCCACTCCGACGAGGGGTGGGACAACATCGAGCAGGCCTTCGCCACGTGGGGCTACCTGGGCCTGACCGTGCTCCGGATGAGCGACGTCGCCTCGGGCACCGGGCAGCGCCGGTACGCCGAGTTCATCGAGGAGTACAGCCCCGACGTCTGAGAAAGGCCCCCCGCCACTCGCCGGCCCCGTCCAGAGGCTCGCCGCGAGCATCGGCGGCCCCCGTGCAGGGTCCCGCCGCGAGCCTGCGAGTGGCGGGGGGCACGGGGGTCCTTCTCGAGGAGGACGGGGTCCTCTTTCTGCAGGGGGCTGGCGCGCCACGCCGGGCGAGCCTGCCGACGCACTCCCGCGTGCGCGGATAGCCTCGCAACCGGACTCCCCCATCCCGGGGCCGGTCCACCCGCCGTCCCGACCCCGAGCACCACCCAGGAGGCCGCCCATGCGTCAGCTGCGGCTGGTGGCGCTCTCCGACGACGGCAAGAGCCTCGTGCTCGCCCTCGACGGCGCCGAGCCCGGCGAGGAGGGCGAGCGGTTCGAGCTGCCGATCGACGAGCGGGTCCGCGCCGCCGCCCGCGGGGACGCCCGCCGGCTCGGCCAGATCGACGTGGAGATCGGTGCGACGCTGCCGCCGCGGGTCATCCAGGCCCGCATCCGCGCCGGGGAGACCCCGGAGCAGGTGGCGCAGGCCTCCGGCATCCGGGTCGAGCGCATCATGCGTTTCGCCCACCCGGTGCTGCAGGAGCGCGAGCGGGTGGCCGAGCAGGCTCGCGAGGCTCGCGTGGGACTGTCCGATGGCACGCCGTCGGTGCCACTGCAGCAGTTCATGTCCGAGCGGCTGCGGCTGCTCGGCGCCGACCTCGACGCCGTCCGCTGGGACGCCCACCGCGCCGGCGACGGCGTCTGGCAGGTCACCGCCGCCTGGCAGGCCGGCGCCAAGTCCGGGGTCACCCGGTGGGCCTACGACATCCCGGCCCGCACCGTCACGCCGGTCGACGCCGCCACCACCGACTTCGCCGAGGGCACCCGCCTGGTGCGTGTCGTCCCGCACGTGCCGACCGAGCGGCCCGCTCCCATACGGAGCCGGCCGGTCGTCGTCGTCCCCGACGACGACGGCGTCGCCGCCCCCGCCTCCTCCCGGCTCGCTCCCGACGACGACCCGGCCGCGGACGACGACGTGCAGCCGGTGCTGCCGGCCGAGGGCCCCCGCCCCGACGTCCGCCGCACCGACGCTCCCGCCGACGAGGACGACATCAGCGAGCACGACACCGTCGTCCTGGGCCGCCCCGGCGGGGAGGACGACGAGGACCCGCGCGCCCGGATCCCGGCGTGGGAGGACATCGTCTTCGGGGTGCGCCGGCACCGCTGACCTGCGGCTCCAGGGGGCACGGGGACACGCGAACCCCGTGGGGTGGCGGGCGCCGGACCGGTGGCGCCGGACGCTCCGCGCCAGGGGTCCACGCGGAACTGACGAGTACCCTCGGGTGGCATGTCAGCCTCGGTGTCCATGCCCCTCGGCGGCGTGCAGGTCGCCTCGTTCGACACCTACGCGCAGGCCCAGGCCGCCGTCGACTACCTCGCCGACCAGAAGTTCGCCGTCGAGAACGTCACGATCATCGGGTCGGACCTGCGCCAGGTCGAGCGGGTCACCGGCCGGCTCACCTGGGGCCGGGTACTCGCCGCAGGCGCGGCCGGTGGCGCCTGGTGGGGCCTGTTCGTCGGCCTGCTCCTCGGCATCTTCGCCGTCGAGCCCGGCGCCTGGATCAGCTCGATCCTGCTGGGTCTGGTCATCGGGCTGGTGTTCGGAGCCCTCTTCGGCGCGATCGGCTACACCGCGACCCGGGGACAGCGCGACTTCACCAGCACCAGCGCCGTGGTCGCCGGGCGCTACGACGTCATGTGCAACCCCGCCCGCGCCGAGGAGGCCCGAGCACACCTGGCCCGCTTCTCGCTGCGCGGCTGAGAAGGGACCCCGTCCTCCTCGTGGAGGACGCCCGTGCCCCCCGCCACCCGCAGGCTCGCGGCGGGACCCTGCACGGGGGCCGTTCCAGGACGTCGCCAGGGCCGCTTCAGCGGAGCGTGGCGAAGGCGATCGCGGCGGCCGCCGCGACGCCCAGGGAGTCGACGCCGGCCCGCATGGGGATGCGCGCTCGCACCCGCGCGGCCCCCTGCGCCTCCGGGGTCAGCCCCGGCCCCTCCGCCCCGAGCAGCACCGCCGTGCGCGGGTGCGCCCGCGGGTCCACCTCGGTCAGGTCGACCGCATCGTCGGCCGGGGTGAGCGCCACGGTCAGGTAACCCGCCTCGTGCAGCCGGTCCAGCCCGCCGGGCCAGTCGGTCAGGACGGCGAAGGGCAGCGCCAGCACGTGGCCCATCGACACCCGCACCGACCGGCGGTAGAGCGGGTCGGCGCAGCGGGGGTCCAGCAGCAAGCCGTCGACGCCGAGGGCCACCGCGGAGCGGGCGATCGACCCCAGGTTCTCCGCGTCGTTGAGCGCCTCCAGCACGGCCAGCCGCCGGGGCGCGGCCGGGTCCGGCCCGGCCAGCAGCGCGTCGAGGTCGGCCGGGGGACGGCGGTCGGCCGAGGCCAGCACCCCACGGGTCAGCCGGAACCCGATGACCTCCGAGAGCACCCACTTGTCCGCCTCGTAGGCCGCCACCCCCTCGGGCAGGTCGAGCGCCGCAACCCGCCCCGGCACACCCAGCACGGCGCGGAGCCGGTAGGGCGAGGCCAGCAGCCGCTGCACCGCCGGGACGCCCTCCACGATCACCGGGCCGGTGCCGCGCTCGGTGCCCGGCCGGCGGTCCCCGGCCTTGAGGTTCCGGAAGTCGGCCACCCGCTCGTCGCCGGGGTCGGTGATCAGCACGGGAGCAGCGGGCACGGCGCCGATCATGCCCGCGGCCGGACGGGCCACCACTCCCCCGGGTACCGGACCAGCCCGGAACAGCCGGACGCCGCCGCGACGCGAGCCGTCTGCTGCGAGAAATTGCCCGCACCACCGGGCACCCATAGCCTTCCAGCAGGATCCGTGACGCCCGCGACGGCGACAGGAACGGCGATGACGACCTCCCGACACGAGACGCCCGCCCTCGACCGTCGATCGCTGCGCAAACTCATGGCCGCAGGGCTCATCGGGAGCTCGATCGAGTGGTACGACTTCTTCATCTACGCCACCGCGGCGGCGTTGGTGTTCGGTGAGCTGTTCTTCCCGGGCGCCTCTCCGCTCGTCGGCACGTTGCTGGCGTTCAGTACGTTCTGGGCCGGCTTCATCGCCCGTCCCATCGGTGGTCTGATCTTCGGCCACTTCGGGGACAAGGTCGGCCGCAAGCCGGCCCTCGTCACGTGCTTGATCCTGATGGGGTCGGCGACCTTCCTCATCGGCCTGCTGCCGACGGCCGACTCGATCGGCGTGCTCGCTCCGATCGCACTCGTCGTGCTGCGCTTCCTGCAGGGCATCGCGGTCGGTGGCCAGTGGGGCGGGGTCATCCTCCTGCTCACCGAGAACGCCGGGCGGGACCACCAGGGCCGCGCGGGCACGTTCGGGCAGATGGGCGTCCCCATCGGTGTCATCCTCGGCAACGTCGCCTTCCTGACGGTGAGCGCCACCGTGAGCCCCGAGGCCTTCCTCTCCTGGGGCTGGCGCATCCCGTTCCTGGCCAGCGCCGTGCTGCTGCCCGTGGTCATGTTCATCCAGCTGCGGGTCGAGGACACTCCGGTCTTCCGTCAGCTCCAGGAGCGCCACGACCACTCCCCCGAGGCCCACGTCGCGCAGGCGCCGATCATGGAGGTCGTGCGCAAGCACCCCCGACCGGTGCTGCTCGGCGCGGGGCTGCTGTTCGGCACCAACGCGATCTTCTACATCAGCATCGCCGGGGTCCTGGACTACGCCACCCGCGAGCTCGGCGTCGCCCGCGACGACCTGCTGTCCATCACGCTCCTCGCCTCGGGGATCTCCGTGTTCATCATCTACTCCAGCGGGGTGGTGTCGGACCGGATCGGCCGCCGGCCGCCCATCCTGCTGGGCGCGGCGGTCATCGCCCTGTGGGCGTTCCCGTTCTTCTGGCTCATCGACACCGCGTCGTTGCCGCTGATCTTCCTGGCGCTCGTCGGGGGGCTGATCGGGTCGTCCCTCACCTACGGCCCCCTGGCCGCCTACCTGGCCGAGCTGTTCGAGCCGCGGATCCGCTACTCGGGGGCCTCGTTGGCCTATCAGCTGGCGGCCATCCTGGTGAGCGGAGCCACACCGTTCCTGATGACCGCGCTGCTGGCGGCCACGGGCACGTCGGCGTCGGTGTCGGCCTACATCTTCCTCATGGGCGCGATCACGTTCGTCTCGGCACTCGTCCTGCGCGAGACCCGCACCAAGGACGAGATCCGCGGCGGGCGGGGCCGCGGCACCGGGAGGACGGAGCCGACGACCGGGACGGCCCCGAGCGACCTCCGGCGCAGCACGTGACGGCGCGCCGCGGTCGCGGCGCCATGATCGAGGAGAGGCGGGGCCTAGCGCGCCACCCGGGCCAGCTGGCGGGCCTGGGCGACCAGCCGGCCGGTGGCGTCCCAGATGCGGCACTCCTCGTCCGACCAGCCGCCGGCCACCTCGGTGGAGCGCGACTCGACCAGGCACCAGCCCGGCGCGGGCAGCGCGCGGACCAGCACCTGCAGCTGCACGGTCGGCGCCCACCCCGTCCGGCCCACGGCGAAGGCGGTGGGCGGCAGGGCGTCGGCGAACAGCAGCAGCGCCAGCGGGTCGGGAGCGCGGCCGTCGGCCAGCCGGATCCAGGACCGCAGCACCCGCTGGTCGGAGAACCGGCCGACCGTCCAGCCCGCCGTCGCGGGGTCGAGGCGGGTGTCGATCTGCCGGACCAGCCCGACGGTCGGCCCGGCGCCGGTGGTCCGGGTGACGACGCAGTCGTCGGGGTCGGGCACCTGCGGTGCGGTGTTGACGGTGTACTCCGCCGGCTCGGTGCCGAGCGTCGCGGTCGTCACCTGGGCGGCGATCGACGGGCCGTCGTGCGCGGTGAGCAGCACCGTGGAGTGCGCCAGCGTGCGCCCGGCCGGGCCGGGCGTGACGGCGAGGTGGGCCGGCCCGGCGGCGGTGGCCCGCAGGTAGCTGGCCGACAGCGCGACCGGGTGCGGGTGGGGGCTGTCCAGGACCGCCGCGCGGGCCGCGACCGCCAGCAGGTAGCCGCCGTTGAGCACGCCGCCGCCGACGTCCCAGCCGGGGTCGAGGTCGGCGACCAGCCCCCCGCCCTCGGCGCGGTGCACCGCCGTGGCGGCGTCGAAGGCGGACGGGGTCCCATCGGTCTGCGGCACGCCCTGGAGCCTGCCAGGCTGGGAGTCCATGGATTACACGCACCTGGGGCGCAGCGGCCTGTCGGTCTCCCGCCTCTGCCTGGGCACGATGAACTTCGGCTGGAAGACCGAGGAGGCCGACGCCCACGCGATCATGGACCGGGCGCTGACCGAGGGCGTCAACTTCGTCGACACCGCGAACGTCTACGGCTTCGACGCCGGTAAGGGCCGCACCGAGGAGGTGCTCGGCACCTGGTTCGCCCAGGGCGGTGAGCGCCGGGAGAAGACGGTGCTGGCCACCAAGGTGTACGGCTCCATGAGCGACTGGCCCAACGACAGGTGCCTGTCGGCGCGCAACCTGGTGCGCTCCTGCGAGGCCTCCCTGCGCCGGATGCAGACCGACTGGATCGACCTCTACCAGTTCCACCACGTCGACCCGGCCACACCCTGGGAGGAGATCTGGCAGGCCTGCGAGACGCTGGTCGCGCAGGGCAAGGTGCTCTACGTCGGGTCGTCCAACCACGCCGCCTGGCAGATCGCCGCGGCGAACGAGGCGGCCGCGAGCCGGCACTTCCCCGGCCTGGTCAGCGAGCAGTCGCACTACAACCTGCTCACCCGGCACGTGGAGCTCGAGGTGCTGCCGGCCGCACGGCACTACGGCGTCGGCATCATCCCGTGGAGCCCGCTCGCCGGCGGCCTGCTGGCCGGGGTGCTGGGGGAGCAGGAGGGGACCCGGCGCAGCGAGGACCGCAACCGCGAGCGGGTGGAGCGTCACCGGCCGGCACTGCAGGCCTACGAGGACGCCTGTCGCGAGTGGGGCACCGCGCCGGCGGACGTCGGACTGGCCTGGCTGCTGCACCGGCCCGGGGTCACCGCGCCGATCGTCGGGCCGCGCACGATGGAGCAGTTCGAGGGATCGCTGCGGGCCCTGGACGTGCGGCTCGACGAGGCCCAGCTGGCCCGGCTCGACGAGATCTTCCCCGGTTACCATCCGGCACCCATGGAGTACGCCTGGTGACTGGCCTGCATACGTAGCGCCCCAGGGTCACCGCACCTGCACGAAGCGCGACACACCGCGCTTCGGACCCCCAGGACTGGGGGGCGCCGTCCCCCTCTGCCGCGTGTGCCCGGTCCCTCCCCCTCCCCGGAGCCTCGGACCCATCGAGAGCGGGCCGTGGGGGCGGGCTCTGCGACGCCGGGGGGCGGGTGCACGTGCACGGGTACGGGGACGAGACGGCCGGGGTGTGCCCGTTCAGCGGGGCGGACGCCGGGACGACGCGCAGCGGGGTCCCGCGGCGCACGGTGCTGGCCGGGCTGGCGAGCCTGGCGGCACTGCCCGTCATGGGCGGGACGGCGCACGCCGCGCCGCGCCGGCCACCCGCGCCGTCGGCGACCGCGACCGCGACCGTGCCCGCGGCCCCGACCCGCCGTCCGCGGGCCGCCCGCGGTGCGCACGCCGTCGGCAACCCGCGCGGCAGCGACATCGCGGTCCGGGCGGGCCGCGACGCGGAGGCGCGCTTCGGGGTCATGTTCAAGAAGCTGCCGGCCTTCTCGCCGCCGGACGCGCTGCTGACCGCGCTGGCGGTCTCGATGAACGACGGGAAGGCGCCGCTCTCCGACGTCAAGGACTCCGACGTCGCCTTCGACAACCCGGGCATGCCGGCCGGCTACATCTACCTCGGCCAGTTCATCGACCACGACATGACGCTGGACAAGACCCCGCTCACCCAGCAGCAGCAGGACCCGCGGGGGATGACCAACTACGACACGCCCCGCTTCGACCTGGGCAGCGTCTACGGCAAGGGCCCGGCCGGCAGCCCCGAGCTCTACGACCGGTCGCGCCCGGGCTATCTGCTGTGCAACGACCACGACGGCGTGCGCGACCTGCCCCGCGACGACGTCGGCGCGGCCTACCTCGGCGACCCGCGCAACGACGAGAACCTGATCGTCGCCCAGCTCCACGCGGTCTTCCTGCGCCTGCACAACAGGCTGCGCGACCAGGGCAGGACCTTCGAGCAGGCCCAGCAGCTGGTCCGCTGGCACTACCAGTGGCTGATCGTCAACGACTACCTGCCGCGGATCGTCGGCCGGGACGTCGTCGACCGGCTCGTCCGCCGCCGCCGGGGCGGGCCGATCGAGTTCCACGGGAAGTTCTACAAGCCGCGCGACCCGCGCCGGCCGTACATGCCCGTCGAGTACTCCGGCGCGGCCTACCGCTTCGGGCACAGCATGATCCGCGCCGAGTACGAGGTGCACGACCAGCACACCGTGCCGATCTTCGCCAACGAGAGCTACCAGGACCTGCGCGGCAACCGGCCGGTCCCCGACGACCTGTGGATCGACTGGAACTACTTCTTCGAGATCCCCGGCATGAGCACGCCCGACGACCGCAACACGGCCCGCACGATCGACACCCAGCTGTCGCTGCCGCTGTCCACGCTGCCGCCGACCGTCGTGGCCCCGACCGCCGGGGCGATCACCTCGCTGGCCGAGCGCAACCTGCTGCGGGGCAAGCGGCTCGGCCTCCCCGCCGGCCAGGACGTCGCCGTCGCGATGGGCCTCACGCCGCTGAGCAACCAGCAGCTGGGCCTGACCGACCCCGGGTGGCAGGGGAAGGCGCCGCTGTGGTTCTACGTCCTCAAGGAGGCCGAGCTGCTCGGTGGCCACCGGCTGGGCCCCGTGGGCGGCACGATCGTCGCCGAGGTGATCCTCGGGCTGTTGGCCTGCGACACGTCCTCGTACTTCACCGCCAACCCCGGCTTCGACCCGGGCCGTGGTTACTCCATGGGGCACTTCCTGCTCTGGGCCGACGCCATCGACCCGCGGGCCTTCGAGGTCCCCGAGGAGGACGAGGCCGCCGAGGACGAGGAGGACGAGGCGCCGCACGAGGAGGAGCCGGAGGAGCCCGAGACCGACGAGCCGGAGGACGACGAGGAACCCGAGCTGCTCGAGCCCGGCGAGGCACCCGACCCCGCCGCGACCTCCCCGGTGCCCGGCCCGGTGGTGTGAAGGAGGACCTCCGTCCTCCCCACCGCTCGTAAGAGGACCCCGTCCTCCCCACCCCTCGCAAGCTCGGGGCGGGGCCCGGGACGGGGCCGGGCGGGCCCTGCACGGAGGCCGGCGGGACCCGGGACGGGGCCGGGCAGGGCGACAGCGAGACCGCCGGGCGCGGGGTCAGCCGCCCACCGGCCAGGCCGCCACCCGGTCGTAGCGCGGGACGGGGCCGAGGTGGCTCTCCAGCAGCTCCACCTCGGTCACGGGCCAGCCGGGGCCGCAGTGGCCGGCCAGCCGTTCGGGCAGGTCGCCGTCCCCCGGCCGGCCCGGGCGCCAGCGGCCGAGCGTGAGGTGGGCGCGGAAGGGCCGGTCCTCGACCGGCAGGCCGAGACGACGGGCGACGTCGGCCAGCCGGGCGGCGAGGGCGCCCAGCGCGGCGTCGTCCCCCGTGACGCCGACCCAGAACACCTGTGGCCGGCGCCGCGAGCCGAACCGCCCGGCGCCGGCCAGCCGCAGGGTCATCGGCGGGGTGGCCGCCACGGCAGGGCCGGCGGCGGCCACCAGCCCCTCGACCCGGCCGGCCTGCACCGCGCCCAGGAAGAGCAGCGTCAGGTGCCAGCGCTCGGGCGGCGTCCACCGGGGTGCCCCGGGCGCCTCACGCAGCGGCACCAGCGCGCGGTCGAGGTCGCTCAACGCGCCGGCCGGCGGGGTCACCGCGAAGAACAGCCGCCGCGGCCGGGGCGCGGTCAGTCGGGCACCGCCAGGCCGGCGTCGGCCAGTGCCGTCTGCAGGCGCAGCCGCTCGACGTCCCGAGGCCGTCCCGGCGGGACGGCGTCCATGGCGTGCGGCACCTCCAGCAGCCCGGCCGCCTCGACGAGGACGTCGTCGTAGGCCGCCTGCAGCCCGCGGCGGCGGGCCATCGGCGCCCCGGCGGGCACGCGGGCGAGCTGGGCGCCGAGCCGGCGCAGGTCGGCGGCCACCTGCTCGAGCGGGCGGCAGGCCGGCGCGACCGGCTCACGCCTGCGACGCAGCGGCGCCGGCAGGCGCGCCGATCCGAAGACCAGGCGGGCCACCCAGCCGGCGAGGGCGACCGCGCCGACCACGCCGCCGACGATGGCACCCAGGTGGAGCAACGAGGTCCCCATGTCGCCTCCGCGGACGACTCGAGAGTGGTGGCCGTCACCGTACGACGGTCCGGCCACCGTCAGCTCGCCTGCGTGCCCGGGGCCTCCGCCGACGCCGCCTCCGCAGCGGCCCGGACCGTCGCCGGCGGGACCGACCGCGGGGAGACGTGCAGCTGCAGCCGCGGGGGGACGACGTGCGCCTCCAGCCGGACCCGCCGGCCGCGGACCAGCCACGCCCCGGCGACGCCGCTCGCCGCGACCGCGACCGCACCACCGAGGACGAACCCCCAGGGCGCCCCCCACCGCTCGGCCACCCAGCCGATCAGCGGCGAGCCGATCGGCGTCCCGCCCATGAAGCAGGTGAAGTACAGCGCCATCACCCGGCCGCGCAGCTGCGGGTCGACGCCCAGCTGCACGAAGCTGTTGGCGGCCACGCTGAACACCAGGCCCGCCGCGCCGGTCGGCACGAGCAGGACCGCGAACGACCAGTACGTCGGCATGAGGCCGCAGACGATCGACGCCACCCCGAAGCCCGTGGCCGCGAGCACGAGGAACCGCTGCCTCGGCCGGGTGGTGCGCCGGGTGGACAGCAGCGCCCCGGACAGCGACCCGACGGCGAAGCAGGTCGTGAGCAGCCCGAACGCCTGGGCGCCCACGTCGAAGACCTCGCGGGCCATCAGCGCGATGGTCACCTGGGAGTTGAAGGTGAACGTGCCCAGCACGAGGGCCAGCCCCAGTCCCAGGCGCAGGTCCGGGCGCGACCACGCGTAGGCCAGCCCCTCGCGCAGCTGACCACGGGCCCGCGCGACCGGCCGGCTCGCGTGCAGCTCACCGGGCCGCATGGCCAGGAGTGCCCCGATGGTGAACACGAAGCTGGCCGCGTTGACGAGAAAAGCCGGCGCGGTGTCGCCCGAGGCCGCGCCGATGACCAGCCCGGCGACGGCAGGGCCGACCAGCCGCGCGCTGTTGAAGATCGTCGAGTTGAGGCTGACCGCGTTGGTCAGCAGGTCCGGGCCGACCATCTCCGAGACGAACGCCTGCCGCACCGGCGCGTCGATCGCGGAGACCGAGCCCAGGGCGGCGGCGAGCACGAACACGTGCCACAGGGCGATCGCGTCGGAGGCGACGAGCAGGCCGAGCACGAGGGCCACCAGCCCCATGAGGGTCTGGGTGGCCAGGAGCACCCGGCGCTTGGCGTAGCGGTCGGCCAGCACGCCGCCGTACAGGCTCAGCAGCAGGGTCGGGCCGAACTGCAGCGCCGTGACCAGTCCGAGGGCGACGCCGCTGTCCCCCGAGAGCTGCAGGACCAGCCAGTCCTGACCGATCCGCTGCATCCAGGTGCCGGTGAGGCTGACCAGGTTCGCCGCCGCGTAGACCCGGTAGTTGTGCACGCGCAGCGACCGGAACGGGCCGCCGTCCGTCGTCCGCCGGCTCACCCACTCGCCAGCTTGTCCATGATGACCGCGGCCTCGCGCAGCACCGTCCGCTCCTGGGCGGTGAGCTGCTCGAGCGTGTCGGTCAGCCAGACCTCCCGGGCACGGGCCTCGGCGGTGAGCAGTTCCTCCGCGGCCGGGGTCAGGTCGATGACCACCTGCCGCCCGTCGGTCGGGTGCGGGCTGCGCGTGACCAGCCCCATCCCCTCCAGCGCGACGACGACCCGCGTCATCGACGGCGGCTGGACCCGCTCGTGGCCGGCCAGCTCACCCGGGCTCATGGCGCCGTGCCGCTTCAGCGTGGACAGCGCCGCGAGATGGGTGAGCGTGACCGACTGGTCGACCCGCTGGTTGCGCAGCCGGCGGGAGAACCGCATGACCGCCAGCCGCAGGTCGTGGGCCAGCGCCGCGGTGTCCAGCGTCGTCCGGCTCACGGTGCTCAGCCTAACCGGGGACCCTTAGCACGGCTCAGAACAGCTGCTGGAGCGGCTCCAGGGCGAAGTAGACGAGGAACAGCGCGCTGATCAGCCACATGAGCAGGTGGATCTCGCGCCGGCGTCCGGCCGCGACGTGCAGCAGCACGTAGCTGACGACCCCGGCTCCGATGCCGTTGGTGATCGAGTAGGTGAACGGCATGAGCGCGATGGTGAGGAAGGCCGGGATCACCACCGTCATGTCCTCCCACTGCAGGTGGCGAATCTGGTTGACCATCAGCGCGCCCACGATCACCAGCACCGGCGCCGCCGCCTCCGACGGCACGATCTCCACCAGCGGGGTGAAGAACATCGCCAGCAGGAAGAGGACGCCGGTGACCACGCTGGCCAGGCCCGTGCGCGCGCCGTCGGCGACCCCGGCGGCGCTCTCGACGTAGGTCGTGTTCGACGAGACGCTGGCCGCACCGCCGGCCGCGGCGGCCACCGAGTCGACCAGCAGCACCGGCTGCGACCTGGGCAGGTTGCGCTGCTCGTCGAGGAGGCCGCCCTCGGCGCCGACCGCGGTGACCGAACCGACGGTGTCGAAGAAGTCGGCGATCATGATCGAGAAGACGATGAGCAGCGCCGCGACCACGCCGATCCGCTCGAAGCCGCCGAACAGCGAGAACTGGCCCACCAGGGACAGGTCCGGGGCGCTCACCACCTCGTCGGGCAGCGCCGGCACCTGGAGCGCCCAGCCGCGCGGGTTGACCTCGCTGCCGTCGGCGCCGACGCGCGGGCCGACGTTCGCCACGGCCTCCACGATGATCGCGAGCACGGTCGAGACGACGATGCCGATGAGCAGGGCGCCCCTGACCCGGCGGACGACGAGCACGCTGGTGAGCAGCAGCCCGACCACGAAGACCAGCAGCGGCCAGCCGGCCAGCTGGCCGTTGACCCCGAAGCTGATCAGCGGGCTCCCGGGCCGGATGACGCCGGCGTCGGCCAGCCCGATGATCGTGAGGAAGAAGCCGATGCCCACGGCGATCGCCGTCTTCAGCTGCGACGGGATCGCCTCGAAGACCGCCCGGCGGAAACCGGTGAGCACCAGCACCGTGATGAGCAGACCCTCGAGGACCACCAGGCCCATGATCTCGGGCCAGGAGAGCTGGGTGGCTGCGAAGACCGCGACGATGGCGTTGATGCCCAGGCCGGTCGCCACCGCGAAGGGGTACCGCCCGACGACCCCCATGGCGATCGTCATGACCCCGCCGACCAGCGCGGTGACGGCGGCGACCGAGGCGAACGGCAGCGTGGCCCCGGTGATGTCCGCGCCCGACAGGATGATCGGGTTGAGCACCACGATGTACGCCATGGTGAAGAACGTCGTGAGGCCACCTCGCAGCTCGCGGGTGACCGTCGAGCGGCGGGCGCTGATGCCGAAGTAGCGGTCGAGCCCGTTGCTCGGCCGCACCCGCGGACCCTCGCTACGGCGCGGGGGGCGCGCCCCGGCGGCGACGTCGGCCGGCGTGCCGCCGTCCGTGGTGGTGCCCGTGGACGGGCGGGACTTCTCTGCCATGGCGACTCTCCGGACGCGCGGCCGGGCGAGCGGGCGGCGGGGGAGGCGCGCCGGCTGACCGGTGGGGACTGCGATGAGCGGCGACAGCGTGCCACACGCGTGTTCCGGCCACGTGACACGCGTCGGGGCCTGCGGGTTCTAGTGTCAGCCCGTGCCCCGACCGGCGAAGCAGGCCCCTCCCCCGCTGCGTGTGGACACCGTGCGGGTGGTGCTGGCCGGGACGGGGCTGTGGGTCGTGGCGCTCGTCGTGGTGCTGCTGCTCGGCGACCGGGTGGACCGGGTGTGGACCTGGACCTGCGTCGCCGGCATCGCGCTGGCCGGTGTCGGCCTGGGCGTCATGCGCCTCCAGGGCCAGATCGGCCGCCGCGACTGACGGTTCGCCGGGCCCGTCCACCGTCCCTCCCCGTGGAGCCCTCCTCGGGGACCCGGCCCACAGGTGGAGCAGGGGCCGTCCCCTCCTCCGCGACCTCGGCCCCTGCCCACGCCTGTGGGCAGGGGCTGAGGTTCCCGGGACGACGCCCCACCGGCCTGGACGCACGTGGGGCGCGGACGGCACCTGGCCGCGGTGCTGCGACCGGTGAGCGGGGGCCGGAGGCCTCCCGACGAGGGCGCGAGGCCCGCTCAGCTCAGCAGGGGGACGGCACCCGGCCGCGGTGTCACCGCGAACCGCCCTGCGAGGCGCGTGCGAGGAGCGGGGGCCGGAGGCCTCCCGACGAGGGCGCGAGGCCCGCTCAGCTCAGCAGGGGGACGGCACCTGGCCGCGGTGTCGGCCGGTAGGCCGACAGATCAAGCAGTCACAGCACGTCGAACGAGCCGGTGTCGTAGCGCGCCGAGCGCACGACCTCCGTGGCGTCGTCGGGGACCAGCGTCGCCTGGCTGTGGGCGCCGCAGCCGTAGTCGACGGCGACCACGCGGCCGTCGGCCGGGGCGTAGACGTTGCCACAGGCGCCGAAGCTCTGCCGCAGCGAGCCGGCCAGCGGCAGGAAGAAGCCGCAGGTGCCGCACGGACCGGGCGCCTGGCGGGCCATCGCCGAGCGGGGGCCGAACTCCCCCGCGTTCCAGCGGGCCGCGGTCTCCTCGCGCCCTTCCCTGGACATGACCCGCTCGCGGCCGAGACCGACCTCGGAGGCCACCACGGACCCCTCGGGGTCGTCGGCGGAGTCGTCGTCGGTCGTGTAGCCGGGAACCAGCCGGGGGTCGTCCTCCGTCGAGGGCAGCACGTCGCCGACCGAGAGGTCACCGGGGCGCAGCCGCTCGTGCCAGGGCACCCAGGCGGGGGCGAGCAGCGCCTGCTCGCCGGGCAGCAGCACGACCTCGTCGACGGTGACGTGCTCCTCGCCGGGCACCGCGGCGAGGGTGACCGCCCAGTACCAGCCGACGTAGCCGGGCAGCCGGCTGGCGAAGGAGTGCGTGACCACCTCGCCGAGGTCCTCGCCGCCCTCCTCCGCGGATGGCGTCTCACGGGTGGCACCGAGGTGCTCACCGACCAGCTCGGGGGAACCGGCGGTGTCGACCGCAGCGGCCCGCGCCTGCTCGACGGCGGCGCTGGGCGCGTCACTCCCCGCGGCGGCGGGGTCGGAGAACTCGGCCACGGCGCCATTCTCCCTGACGCCGGGAGCAGTCGAGGCACGCGGGGCGCTGTCCCGTGTCCTCCCAGGTCGGTGCGGCACCATGGGCTGCGTGTCGTCGTCCCGCCCGTCCGGTGCCCGCCGGCGTCCCCTGCGCCGGCGGCCGTCGCCACCGGCGGGCCCGGGCGCGGAGACGGCACCGCTCGAGGGAACGCGGCCGGCCACCCGGCCGCTCCCGACCGCGGGTCAGGCGCCCGAGCCGTGGGCCGGGGACGGCGCGGGCACTCCCCCGCCGACGGCCGCGCTGCCCCCGGCCGCTCCGCCGCTCCCCCCGCTGCCGCGGAAGCTGACCGTCACCCGGGTGGCGGCGTCGCGCACCCGCGAGCTCACCGGGGCAGCCGTCCGCCGCGTGCAGACCGCCAGCCGGGCCGACGGCGCCGCGGAGAGCGGCCTGACCCAGCTGCTGTGGGTCAACGCCCTGCACATGGCCGGCGACGCGATGATCGCCGTCTCGCTGGCCGGCACCCTGTTCTTCGCCGCCGCCACCGACGCGCAGCGCGGCAACGTGGCGCTCTACCTGCTGGTGACGATGGCGCCGTTCGCCGTCGTCGCGCCGGTCATCGGGCCCCTGCTCGACCGGTTGCAGCGCGGCCGCCGCTGGGCGATGGCCGTCAGCCAGCTGGGCCGGGCCGCGCTTGCGGTGGTCATGGCCGCCCACTTCGACGACCTCTGGCTCTACCCTGCCGCGCTCGGCGTGCTGGTGCTGTCCAAGGCGCACAACGTGCTGCGCGCGGCGGTGGTCCCGCGGGTGCTGCCCGGTGCGATGTCGCTGACCTCGGCCAACGCCCGCACGTCGGTGTTCGGCCTGGTCACCGCGGGTGTCTTCGGCGGCATCGGCGCCGGCCTGGCCTGGGCGCTGGGCTTCACGTGGCTGTTGTGGGCCACCGCCGCGGTGTTCGCCTGCGGCGCGGTGCTCGCCCTGCGACTGCCCCGCCACGTCGACGTCCCCACCGGTGAGCTGCCCGCCGACGTGTTCTCGACCGCGCCCCAGCCGGTGGCCACCGGGCGGCGCCGCCGGCCGGTCAGCCCGCGGGTGGTCGTGGCGCTGCGGGCCAACGCGGCGCTGCGCGGGCTCGGCGGCTTCCTGACGATCTTCTCCGCGTTCCTCGTGCAGGCCACGGTCGAGGGCGGCTGGCCGGGCACGCTGGCGCTCGGCGCGGTCGCCGGGGCGGCCGGCGTGGGCAGCGTGCTGGGCACCGCCGTCGGCTCCCGGCTGCACCGGGTCGACCCGGACCGGGTGGTGCTGTCGTCGGCGGGCACCGCGGCGGCGATCACCGTCGTCGCGGCGGTCTTCTACAGCCTCGCGATGGCCGCCGTCGTCGCCGGCGTGGCCGCCGTCGCCAACGCGTTGGGCAAGGTGGCCCTCGACGCGATCATCCAGCGGGAGGTGCCCGAGAGCCTGCGGGCGTCGGCGTTCGCCCGCTCGGAGACGATGCTCCAGCTGTCCTGGGTCGTCGGCGGCGCGCTCGGCATCGGCCTCCCGCCGACCGGCTGGCTGGGCTTCACCGTCGCCGCAGCCCTGCTCGTGCTCGCCGTCGGGCTGGTCCTCTGGCGTCCGCGCCGCCGCACCCCGACCCCGACCGCGCCGGTGCCCGCCGCGGACGCCGCCACCGATCCGCTGGGACGGCTGTCGTGAGGCGGGTCGTGCTCCCGGCCGTCACCCTGCTGCTGGCCGGCTGCGGCTCCGAGCCGTCGGGGCCGCAGGACGTCGTCGTCGAGGCCGGACCGCAGCGGGTCGAGGCCGCCCCCACCCAGTACTGCGTGGACGGCGAGGGGCAGCGCTACGACACCACCCCGCCGATCATCGAGGTCTCCCCCGACACCACCGTCCGGCTCACCGTGCCGGACGCGGTGGCCGAGCGCGGCTGGAGCGTGCAGGTGTTCGACGAGCAGCTGGAGGAGCTGCTGGGCGAGGTGGAGGTCGACACCGGCCGGGCCGTGTTCGACGAGATCAACACCTCCGACGTCGTCCCGGCGGCGTTCTACCTCGTCGTCGTCGAGGACGCCGACGAGGAGTGCGAGGGCTTCAGCGGGGCCTGGCCGATCGGGTTCCTGCGCGCCGGGGGCTCCCAGGGCGGGACGGCGACGGAGCCGACGACGCCCGCGCCCCAGGGCTGAGGAACGGCCCCCTGCAGGGTCCCGCCGCCGGCCCCGTCCCGGGTCCCACCCCGAGCGGAGCGAGGGGTGGGGAGGACGGGGTCCTTCCACGGTGGGGGGCAGGGGGTCCTTCTTCAGTGCTCCAGGTCGGTGGCGACCGCGCGCAGCACGGAGGCGACCTTGCGGGCCACCGGCCGGTCGGGGTGCCGGCCGCGGCGCAGGCCGTTGGAGACGTCGTCGAGCAGCTTGATGAGGTCCTCGATGATCGGGACCAGCTCGTCGGGCTTCTTGCGCGACCGCTCGGCGTGCGCGGCCGTGACCGACGGCAGCGGGTCGAGGACCCGGACCTGCAGCGCCTGGTCGCCACGGCGGCCGGCGACGATGCCGAACTCCACCCGCTGGCCGGGCTTGAGCTCGCTGGTGCCGGACGGGAGGGCGTCCTTGTGCACGAAGACGTCCGGACCGTCCTCACGGGAGAGGAAGCCGAACCCCTTCTCCGGGTTGAACCACTTGACTCTGCCGGTGGGCACGTTGATCCCTCAGTCGTCGGTCGCGGGCGGCCCGGCACCGGGCCGGGAGGACGGGCGCGGCACGGTGGCCGCGGTCACCAGGTTAGTCGTCGGGCGGCGCCGTCCCACCGGTATTGCGCCGCCCGCCTCCCGGGCCCGACCTAGCCTGGCGCGGTGCCGCCTGCCGACCACCCCGACTACCGCTTCACGCTGGCCAACGAGCGCACGCTGCTCGCGTGGCTGCGCACCGGGCTGGCGCTGGTCGCCGGAGGGGTGGCGATCGCCGAGTTCGCGCCCGACCTCGGCGTGTGGTGGGGCAGCGCCGCGGTGGCGGTCGCGCTGGTGGTGACCGGGCTGGGCGCGGCCGTCGGCGGGTACCTGCGCTGGCGGCGCAACGAGCGCGCGATCGCCGCCGACCGGCCGCTGCCGCCGGGTCGCGTGCTGCCGGCTCTGGTGGCCGCGGTGGCCGCCGTCCTCGTCGTCGTTGCCGTGCTCGTCGGGCTCGAGGTGCTGCGCCCGTGAGCGGGTCGGCTCCGCCGGCCGGGAGCGGGAGGGGGACGACCCGGGAGACCCAGCCGGAGCGCACCGTCCTGTCCTGGCAGCGCACCGGCCTGGGCGTGCTGGCCCTCGCCGGCCTGCTGGCGCGCGCGGCGGTGACCGACGGCGCCCCGGCGCGGCTGGCGGTGGCCGGTGGCGTGGCGCTGCTGGGCCTCGGCGTGCTGGGCGGCCTGGCGCCGCTGCGGGCCCGGGCGGTGGAGCGGGCGCTCGACCGCGGGACCGGGGTGGCCGTGCCGCGGCTGGCGCTGGCGGTCACCGCCGTCGTCGTCGCCGTGGCCGGCGCGGCGCTCGTCGCGGTGCTCAGCCCCCGCTGACCGGCTGGTCGACGATGCCGAGCCGGCCGAGCAGCAGGAGGAAGACCGCGGCGAAGTCGTTCTGCTCGACGTCCCGCCGCACCCGGTCCCAGTCGACCTGCTCGCGCAGCGCCCGGGCCACCGGGAGCAGCCGCCCGTAGTCGCAGTAGTGCTCGTCGAGGGTCATGAGCTTGGTGACCAGGATGTCGGTGGCCTCGAGCACGGGCATGTGGACCGACAGCACCGGCATGTCCTCGGCCCGGTCGATGAGGTCCTGCTCCACCGGGATCCCGCAGGTGCGCCAGAGGACGTCGACGAACGAGCCGCCCTGCACGACCTTGGTGAGCCAGTCCTCGGGCGGGTCGACGACCTGCAGGCCGGCCTCGGCGAGAACCTTGGTGGCCCGTTCGGCCTCGGCAGCCGGGACGAGGAAGTCCGCGTCGTGGTCGGGCTCGGGCGCGCCGCGCACCCAGGCCGCGTACCCGCCGCACAGCGCGAAGGGCACGTCCGACTGTTTCAGCGCGACGGCGACGCGCTTGAGGAGGTCACGGATCTCTTCGCGGTCCGAAGGCTGCACGCAGAGCCTGCTACCCGGGGTGCGCCCTTCGGAACACGGCGGTGTGGACGGCGGCGCGCGGGGCACAGGAGGCCTCGTGCGGATCGCGACCTTCAACATCCTCCACGGGCGCTCCCCGCTCGACGACCGGGTCGACGTCGAGCGCCTGGCCGCCGCCGTGAAGACCCTGGACGCCGACGTCCTGGGGCTGCAGGAGGTGGACCGGGACCAGCCGCGGTCGATGAACGCCGACCTGACCGCCGTCGCCGCCGAGGCGATGGGGGCCGTGGACTCCCAGTTCGTGGCGGCGCTGCACGGCACACCAGGAGGTACCTGGATGGCCGCCACCGGCGACGAGCAGCCCGGGTCGGCGACCTACGGGATCGCGCTGCTGTCCCGGTACCCGGTGGTCTCCTGGCGGGTGGTGCGGCTGCCCGCGCTGCGCAGCCGGGTGCCGGTCTGGTTCCGCGGCGCGCCGCGCCCGAAGCTGGTCGGCGACGAGCCGCGGGTCGCCGTCGCCGCCGTCCTGGAGGGGCCCTCGGGGCAGTTCACCGTCTGCAACACGCACCTGTCGTTCGTGCCGGGGTGGGGTGCGCTGCAGCTGTCGAAGCTGGTGCGCTCGCTGACCGGCACCCGTGAGCCGCTGGTCCTCATGGGTGACCTCAACATGCAGGCCGGCCAGGCGGTGCGGGTCAGCGGGCTGCAGCCCCTCGCAACGGCCACGACGCCGACCTTCCCGCTGGAGGAGCCGACCCGGCAGCTGGACCACGTGCTGGCCCGCGGGGCCATCACCGCGACCGGTCCGGCCGAGGCGGTGCGGCTGCCGCTGTCGGACCACCGGGCCCTCGTGGTGCCCTGCGCACCCGCCTGACCGGGGAGGGCGGCGGGCCGCGGAGGTCCGGCGGTCACCGCCGCTGGCGCACCGGGCCGGACCTGCTGCGCGGCAGGGCCGGCCTCCCGTCGTCCGCCAGCGGCACGGCGGGCGGGACGGCGGCCTCGGCCTCCTGCGACTGCAGCCGCAGGCAGATGAGCACGACGTCGTCGTGCAGCCGATCGCCGCCGGTCAGCTCGCGCACCACGCCGTCGCACCAGGTCCGCGGGTGGGTGCCGTCGAGCCGTGCGGCGGCCGCCGCGAGACGGGCCAGGCCCACGTCGAGATCGGCGTCGCGGCGTTCGACGAGGCCGTCGGAGTACCAGAGCAGCAGCGAACCCGGGGGGACGTCGGTGGCGGCCTCGGGTCGGGGACCGGCGGCGGCACCGAGGGGACGCGACCGCCCGCCGCCGAGGAACTCCGCGTGGTGGTCGGTGACCAGCAACGGGGGAGGATGACCAGCGCAGGCGTAGCGCAGGCAGCCGGTGGCGGGGTCGTACTCGCCGTAGCCGATCGTGGTGAGGGCCGCACCGGGGATGCCCGCCGCCGCTCGGTCCAGGACTCGAGGACCTCGGCCGGGCCCCGGTGCGGCCCGGAGGCCAGCACGCGCAGCGCCGAGTGCAGCCGCCCCATCGCCGCCGCGGCCCTCAGGTCGTGCCCGACGACGTCGCCGACCACGAACCCGACCCGACCATCGGGCAGCGGGAAGGCGTCGTACCAGTCACCGCCGATCTCGTGCTGCTGGTCGGCCGGGCGGTAGCAGCCGGCGAGCTCCGCGCCCGGCAGCTCGCCCGGCACAGCGGGCAGGAAGGCACGCTGCAGCTGGTGGGCCGCCTCGCGCTCCTCCTCGTACAGCCGCGCCCGGAACAGCGCCTGGGCCATGAGCCCGGCCAGCGTGCCGGCGACCGCGGCGACGTCGTCGTCGAGAGCACCCGGGCTCGCGAAGCCGAACTCCAGTGCACCGAACGTCGTCCCGGCGACCCGGGCCGCCGCCGCGAGAGCGGCGGGTGACACCGACCGGACCGCGGCGCCGCGCCGGACGGCGGCCGCCAGCAGGGACCGGTCGTCCCGGGACACCTCGGTCACCACCTCCCCGGACGTCGTCCAGACCCGCAGTCGCGCGCCGTCCCGGGCGAGGACCCCGACGGCTCCCGAGTCGGCCAGCAGGCTGATGCCGGAGCGGACCACCACCTCGGCGATCGCGTCGGTCGTCGCCGCGGTCGCCAGCCCGGCGGTCACCTCCTGCAGTGCCTCCACCCGGCGCCGGGCCTCCACCTCCTGCCGGGACACCGCCCGGGCTCGGTCGCGCTCGGCGATCTCCACCGCCAGCAGCCAGGCGCCCAGGATCGCCACGGCGATGAACACCTGGAGGACGGCCGCCTCCAGTCGCGGGGTCCCGATCAGCGCCGCCCACGGCCCGTGCCCCGTCACGGTCATGACGTTGGCGGTGACCGCGAGCACCAGGCCGGCCTCGGTGACGACCGCGACCCCGTACCGGAGGGCCAGCCAGAACAGCAGCGGCAGGGTCAGGTACGCCATCGGCACGGTGACCGGCCAGAAGACGACCACGGTCACCCCGGCGGTCACCAGCAGGAGGACCGCCCGGCGGAGCGGGCCGGGCGCCTCCGGCCGGCCACGGTCCAGCCGCCAGGTCAGCACGGCCCCGCCCACGGCCAGCACGCCGAGCCCGTCGCCGGCCCAGAACGGGAGGAGGCCGTCGAGGACGTCGGGCCCCTGCGAGAGGCGGATGGTGAGCGAACCGACCAGCCCACCGACGAAGGGGCCGGCCAGCACGCCGCAGGCCAGGAAGGCCCCGAGGTCGCGACGGCGGCTCAGGTCGGGGTACGGGGTGGACCGGCGCAGCAGGAGGGCGCCGACCAGTGGCTCGGCGGTGTTGGCCAGGGCGAACCCCCAGACCGCGAGCGGGCCGATGCCCTGACGCCGGTCGATGACCACCTCGACGAGCGCGGCCGTCGCCAGGACCCACGGCCACCGGCGCCGATCGCTGAGCACCAGCGCGGAGAAGGTGACCCCGGCCGGCAGGAACAGGACCGCCCCCGTGGTCGACGACTCGAACAGCACGAAGGACGCGGTGGACCCGGCGGCGTAGCCCGCCGCCACGACGAGCACCAGCCGCCAGGGCACAGGCGAGAGCGTCATCCCGGCCTCCGCCGCTGGAGGCGCCCCGCGCCTGTTCGACGAGATCACCTGGGGCGCAACGATGCCAGGGACCCGCCCCATGAGGTAGAGGTCGGACGCCAGCGTCCGGCGCCCCTGTCCGAGGCCGCCGGGAGAGCGCGTCGCCCACCGGCTGCCGGGGACGGCGCCCCGTCGGCGCGGCACCCGCGGGATCCGGGTGCCCTCGTGCGCCGTGCTCAGGCGTTCCGGACGGCGGCTGCCGACTGCAGCCCGAGCTCGTCGATCGACACCTCGCGCATCTCGACCTTGCGCACCTTGCCGGTGACCGTCATCGGGAAACCATCGACGATCTTGACGTAGCGGGGGATCTTGTAGTGGGCCAGCTTGCCGCTGCAGAACTCGCGCAGCGCCTCGGGCGTGAGCGGGTCGGCACCCGGCCGCAGCCGCACCCAGGCCATGAGCTCCTCGCCGAAGCGCTCGTCGGGCACCCCGATGACCTGGGCGTCGACGACGTCGGGATGGGTGTAGAGGAACTCCTCGACCTCGCGCGGGTACACGTTCTCCCCGCCGCGGATGACCATGTCCTTGATCCGGCCGACGATGTTCAGGTAGCCCTCGGCGTCCATCACCGCGAGGTCACCGGTGTGCATCCAGCGGGCGGCGTCGATGACCTCGGCGGTCTTCTCCGGCTCGTCCCAGTAGCCCAGCATCACCGAGTAGCCGCGGGTGCAGAACTCCCCCGGCGTCCCGCGGGGCACGGTCAGTCCGGTCTCGGGGTCGATGACCTTGACCTCCAGGTGCGGGTGCACCCGCCCGACGGTCGAGGTGCGCCGGTCCAGGTCGTCGTCGGCGCCGGTCTGGGTGGAGACCGGGGAGGTCTCGGTCATGCCGTAGCAGATGGTCACCTCGGTCATGCCCATCTCGGTGACCACCCGCTTCATCACCTCCACCGGGCACGGTGAGCCGGCCATGATGCCGGTGCGCAGGCTGGAGAGGTCGTAGGAGGCGAAGTCGGGCAGGGCGAGCTCGGCGATGAACATCGTCGGGACGCCGTACAGCGACGTGCACCGCTCGTCCTGCACCGCCTGCAGCGTCGCGGCCGGGTCGAAGCCGGGTGCGGGGATCACCATCGTCGCGCCGTGCGAGGTGGCCGCGAGGTTGCCCATCCCCATGCCGAAGCAGTGGTAGTAGGGCACCGGGATGCAGATCCGGTCGGCCTCGGTGTAGCCGCAGCCCTCGCCGACGAAGAACCCGTTGTTGAGCAGGTTGTGGTGGGTGAGGGTGGCGCCCTTGGGGAAGCCGGTCGTGCCCGAGGTGTACTGGATGTTGATCGGGTCGTCGGCCGACAGCCGGGTCTCCCGCTCGGCCAGCACCGCGCGGTCGCCGGCCCGGCCGGTGGCCACCAGCTGCTCCCACTCGGGGGAGCCGAGGAAGACGACCTCCCGCAGGTCGGGGCACCGGTCGCGGACCTCGTCGACCATCGCGCGGTAGTCGCTGGTCTTGAACTCCGGCGCGCTCACCAGCACCGAGATGCCGGCCTGCTCGAGCACGTAGGCCAGCTCGTGGGTGCGGTAGGCCGGGTTGATGTTGACCAGGATCGCGCCGAGCTTCGCCGTCGCGTACTGCACGAAGGCCCACTCGGCGCAGTTCGGCGCCCAGATGCCGACCCGGTCGCCCTTGACGACGCCCAGGGCGTCCAGCCCGAGGGCCACGGCGTCGACCTCCGCGACGAACTCCGGGTAGGAGAAGCGGCGACCGGTGGCGCACTCGACGAGCGCCTCGTGGTCACCCACCCGCGCCGCCGTCCGGTCGAGGTTGGCCCCGATCGTGTCCCCGAGGAGGGGCACGGTCGAGGTGCCACTGCTGTAGGACGGCAGCGCGGGCGTCGTCACGGCTACTCGCCCGCCATCACGCCGGCCCGGTTGGGCTTGTCGGTCGGATGGGCGTACCGCAGGCGGTTGGGCGGCAGCGGGAAGTCGTGGTCCTCACCGAAGGGCGACAGCGGGCCGGCCGACTCCGCGAGGAACTCGCTCACCGGGGCGCCGCCGTCATCCGACTGACCCCAGGTGGGCTCTATCAGGTGGTCGTTCTTGGGGTTCCGCTTGGCCATGTGCCGTGTCCTCCGTCGTGCTGGTCAGCGCGGTGCACCGCCCGGTGCCCGCGTCCGTCGTGCATCTTGGCGGAAGCAGTACCCCGGACGCACGCAAGTCAGCCCCTTCGTCGGGTCAGTGGTGGCGCACCGACCGGGCGCCGTAGAGCGTGGGGAGGCCGTCCGCGGTGAGCACCCACTCGCGTGGCCCGACGGGGGCAGCGCGCACCACCGCGTCGTGCAGCTGCTGGACCGCGCGGGTGCGCCAGACCGCGGTGCTGGTCAGCCGCAGCCGCACCGGCTCGGCCAGGGGGTCGAGCTCGTCGTAGCCCTCGGGCTCGAAGGACAGCACCGCGGGGCCCGCAATGCGCAGCACGCCGGTCTGCCAGGGCACCGTCTGCAGCGCCCGCTCCCAGCGGTGGTGCCGGGCCAGCGCGCCGGCCCCGGCGGCGGCCGCCACCGAGCCCACCATCACGAGCACGAGGACGACGAGGCCGGCGAGCGGCACCCGCTGCCCGGAGTTCCGGGCGATGGTCACCGCGGCGGCGCCGAGCAGCACGCCGAGGACGACGGCGATCAGCCCGCCGGCCAGCCAGCGCAGCGCCCCGGCCAGGTAGCCGGTCAGCGCGGTGCGGGTCTGGGGGTCGTCGGCGGCCGGGATCACGCTCCCATGCTGGCAGGAGCGTCGGCGGGGACGGCGACGTAACGTGGACCGGATGTCCTCGTCAGCCCCCGCGACGCTCGCCTCCTGGCTGCGCACCCGCAGCGACGAGCAGCTGGCTGCGCTGTTGGCCGCCCGGCCCGACGTGGCGCGCCCCGCGCCGTCCGACGTCGTCGCCCTCGCCAGCCGGCTGGCCGTGCCCGTGTCGGTCGACCGCGCCCTCGACGAGCTGGACGCCGCCACGCTGCAGGTGCTCGACGTGGTGCTGCTCGCCGACACCGACGGGGTCGACGCCGCGGACCTGCCCGCCGCGCTGCCCGCGGTGCCCGACGACGTGCTCCAGGGCGCCGTCGACCGGCTCACCACGCGGGCGCTGCTGTGGGGGGACGACGTCCTGCACGCCCCCGAGCCGGTGCGCCGCGCCGTCCGCTACCCGGCCGGCCTGGGACGGCGGGCGAGCGAGCTGCGGCTGACCCTGCCGGCCGACCTGCCGAAGGCGCTGGCCGAGCTGCCGGCCGAGGAGCGCGGCGTGCTCGAGCGGCTGGCCGGCGACCGCCCGGTGGGCCACCTCCCCGACACCGACGGCAGTGCCACCTCCCCCGCCCGGCAGCTGCTGCGGCGCGGGCTGCTGGCCCGCATCGACGCGCTCAACGTGGAGCTGCCCCGCGAGATCGCGCTGCAGCTGCGCGGGAGCCTGCCCTACGGCCCGCCACGGGTGCGCCCGGAGCCGGCCGTCGTCGAGCGCGACCCGACCGTCGTCGACCGGCAGGCCGCCGGTGCGGCGATGGAGGCGATCGGCCGGGTCGGCGAGCTGCTGACCCTGCTCGAGGAGGAGCCGGCTGGACTGCTGCGCAGCGGGGGCGTCGGCGTCCGCGACCAGAAGCGGCTGGCCCGTGCCCTGCACGTCCCGGAGCCCGAGGCCGCCTGGCTGCTGGAGCTGGCGTACGCGGCCGGCCTGCTCGACGTCGGCGGGCCGCACCGCGACGAGTGGCTGCCCACCCGCGCCTTCGACCTGTGGCGGGAGCAGGAGCTGCCCGACCGGTGGGCGACGCTGGCCGCCGGCTGGCTGGCCGCCGTCCGGCTGCCCTCCCTCGCCGGGCAGCGCGACGTCTCGGGCAAGGCGGTCAACGCGCTCTCCCCCGATCTGGTGCGGCACACCGCTCCGGCGATCCGCCGCTCGGCGCTCACCGCGCTGGCCGAGTACCCGCCCGGCCGGGGCGTGGCGGCCGACGACCTGGTCGCGCTGCTGCGCTGGCGCACCCCGCGGCGGGCGGACCGGCTGGCCCCGGTCCCCGACCTGCTGGCCGAGGCCGCGCGGCTGGGTGTCGTCGTCGGCGGGGCGCTCTCCGCCGGTGGGCGTGGGCTGCTGACCACCGGGGAGGACGGCGCTGCCGACGGGGTGCGCGGGCTGCTGCCCGACCCGGTCGACCACGTGCTGGCCCAGCCGGACCTCTCGCTGGTGGCCCCCGGTCCGCTGGTCGCGGAGCTCGCGGACACCCTGGCCGTCGTCGCCGACGTCGAGTCCTCGGGCGGGGCGACGGTGTTCCGGGTGTCGGAGGCCAGCGTGCGCCGCGCCCTGGACTCCGGCTGGTCGGCCACGGACCTGCACGAGTTCTTCGCCCGCGCCTCGCGGACGCCGGTGCCGCAGGCCCTCGACTACCTGGTGGACGACGTCGCCCGCCAGCACGGCCGGCTGCGGGTGGGCGCGATCGAGAGCTACGTGCGCTCCGACGACCACGGGCTGCTCTCCCAGGTCCTTAACGACCGGCGCACGGCCGCCGCGGAGCTGCGCCGGCTGGCGCCCGGCGTGCTGGTCAGCGGGCTGGGGGCCGACGAGGTGCTCACCGTGCTGCGCGATGCGGGTTACGCGCCGGCCGGCGAGTCCCCCGGCGGCGCCGTCCTCACCCGTCCGCCGGCCCGGCCGCGCGCCGCGGGCCGCCGTCCCGGGGGGTCGGCCCCCCAGGCGCCGCGGCCGCTCACCGGCGACGAGGTGGCCGCCACGGTGCGGGAGATCCGCGCCGGGGACGCCGCCCTGGCCGCCCGTCGCGGCGAGGCCGTGCGGCAGGTCCCCGGCGTGACGACGGCGAGCACGCTGGAGCTGCTCTCGCGGGCCGTCCGCGAGGGCGTGCCGGTGTGGCTGGGCTACGTGGACGCGCAGGGCAGCGGCAGCCAGCGCGTCGTCCAGCCGGTGTCCCTGGCCGGCGGCTTCCTCCAGGGATACGACGAGCGACGCGGGGAGAGCCGCACCTTCGCCGTCCACCGCATCACCTCGGTGGCCCTGGTGGAGGACGAGGACCGCGCCGGCTGACCGGCACGGTCGCGCCGGAACCGCTTGCCCTGCGCAACGACCGACACGACGCTCCTCTCGCATGGGGACCGACGGGAGCACCGCCGAACAACTGGCCACTGCGCTGGGGACGGTCCTGGGTGTCGACGACCTGCCCGTCCGGCTGCGAGCGTGGGACGGGTCGGTGGCCGGCCCCCGGGGCGCCCCGGTGGTCACCGTCCGCGACCGGGGGGCGCTGCGGCGGCTGGTCTGGTCGCCGGGCCAGGTGGGCCTCGGCCGCGCCTACGTGGTCGGGGAGCTCGACGTGGAGGACGACGTCGTCGCCATCCTGGCGGCGCTGACGTCGGCCGGGTGGCCCGCCACCGCCGAGCACCCGCGGACCCCGACGCTGCGGCAGCGCGCCGGCCTCCTCGGCACCGCCGCCCGGCTCGGGGCCCTGGGACCTCCTCCGCCGCGGCCGCCGCAGGAGGTGCGGCCCCGCCGGTCCCGGCGCCGGCACACCCGGGCCCGGGACGCCGCCGCGGTCGCCCACCACTACGACGTGGGCAACGAGTTCTACCGCCTCGTCCTCGGCCCGACGCTGGTCTACTCGTGTGCCGTCTGGGACTCCCCCGCCACCGGCCTGGACGCCGCGCAGGAGGCCAAGCTCGACCTGGTCTGCCGCAAGCTCGCCGTGCGCCCCGGCACGCGGCTGCTGGACGTCGGCTGCGGCTGGGGCAGCCTGGCGCTGCACGCCGCCCAGCGGTACGGGGCCGACGTCGTCGGGGTGACCGTCTCCGCCGCGCAGGCGGCCCTGGCCCGCGAGCGGGTC
Source organism: Geodermatophilus sp. URMC 61 (assembly GCF_052931555.1). Lineage (NCBI taxonomy): Bacteria > Bacillati > Actinomycetota > Actinomycetes > Geodermatophilales > Geodermatophilaceae > Geodermatophilus > Geodermatophilus sp. URMC 61. The sequence continues at coordinate 4,989,952 of NZ_JBRFHZ010000002.1, read as the reverse complement.
GCCGCCGCCGGGCTCGCCGGCCGGGTCGAGATCCGGGTCCAGGACTACCGCGACGTCCCCGACGGCCCGTTCGACGCCATCAGCTCGATCGGCATGGCCGAGCACGTCGGCGCGGCCGCGATGCCGGCGTACGCCGCCACCCTGCGCGACCTGCTCCGCCCCGGCGGCCGACTGCTCAACCACGCCATCGCCCAGAACGCCGGGGACCCCGGCTCCCGCCGCGGCACCTTCATCAACCGGTTCGTCTTCCCCGACGGCGAGCTGCTCAGGCTGGGTGACACCGTCGCCGCGCTGGAGGCCGGCGGCCTGGAGGTGCTCGACGTCGAGGCGCTGCGCCGGCACTACGCGCTCACCCTGCGGGCCTGGCTGGAGCGGCTGGAGAAGCAGTGGGACGCCGCGGTTGCGGCCAGCGACGAGGGCCGGGCGCGGGTGTGGCGGCTGTACATGGCGGCCAGCGCCCTGGCGTTCGAGACCGGGCGACTGGGGGTCGACCAGGTGCTGGCCCGGCGGCCCGGCGGTGAGGAGCCGCCGCTGCGCCTGCGCGCCTGGCTGTGATCCCAGGTCACACGCCGAGCGGGAAGTCCGTGTCGGCCCCCGTGGTTACCGTGTCGGAGGCCCTGCACGGCCGCCGTCCCCTCCCGCCTGCCGAAAGGTCCTCGTGAGTGAGCTTGCGAGCTCAGCAATGAACACAGCACTGCCGTTCCTGCGGCTGACGAGCGCCGGCGAGGAGGGCGCATGAACGACGGACCCCTCATCGTCCAGTCGGACAAGACGCTGCTGCTCGAGGTCGACCACCCGGCCGCCCGCGACTGCCGCGCCGCGATCGCGCCGTTCGCCGAGCTGGAGCGCTCGCCCGAGCACGTGCACACCTACCGGGTGACGCCGCTGGCGCTGTGGAACGCGCGCGCCGCGGGGCACGACGCCGAGCAGGTCGTCGACGCGCTGGTCCGCTACTCGCGCTATCCCGTGCCGCACGCGCTCCTGGTCGACGTCGCCGACACGATGGACCGCTTCGGCCGGCTGACCCTGCAGAACGACCCGGTGCACGGCCTGGTGCTCACCAGCTCCGACCGGGCGGTGCTCGAGGAGGTCGTCCGCGGCAAGAAGGTCGCCCCGATGCTGGGCGCGCGGATCGACGACGACACCGTCGTCGTCCACCCCTCCGAGCGCGGGCGGCTCAAGCAGGCGCTGCTCAAGGTCGGCTGGCCGGCCGAGGACCTCGCCGGCTACGTCGACGGCCAGGCGCACCCGATCGAGCTGGCGCAGGACGGCTGGCAGCTGCGCGACTACCAGCAGGAGGCCGTCGAGGGCTTCTGGTCCGGCGGCTCGGGCGTCGTCGTCCTCCCCTGTGGCGCGGGCAAGACGCTGGTCGGCGCCGCGGCGATGGCCGAGGCCAAGGCCACGACGCTGATCCTGGTGACCAACACCGTCTCGGGGCGGCAGTGGAAGCGCGAGCTGCTGGCCCGCACCTCGCTGACCGAGGACGAGATCGGCGAGTACTCCGGCGAGCGCAAGGAGATCCGCCCGGTCACCATCGCGACCTACCAGGTGATCACCACCCGCCGGAAGGGCGAGTACCGGCACCTGGACCTCTTCGACGCGCAGGACTGGGGCCTGATCGTCTACGACGAGGTGCACCTGCTGCCCGCGCCGATCTTCCGGCTCACCGCCGACCTGCAGTCCCGCCGCCGGCTGGGGCTGACCGCCACGCTGGTGCGCGAGGACGGCCGGGAGGACGACGTCTTCTCGTTGATCGGCCCGAAGCGCTACGACGCCCCGTGGAAGGACATCGAGTCCCAGGGCTACATCGCGCCGGCCGAGTGCATCGAGGTCCGGGTGTCGCTCGACGACGAGGAGCGGATGACCTACGCGGTCGCCGAGCCCGAGGAGCGGTACCGGATCGCGGCGACCGCGAGCTCGAAGATGCCGGTCATCCGCCGGGTCCTCGACCGGCACCCCGACGAGCAGAAGCTGGTCATCGGCGCCTACCTCGACCAGCTTGACGAGCTCGGCCGGGCCCTCGACGCCCCGGTCATCCAGGGCTCGACGACCAACCGGGAGCGGGAGAAGCTCTTCGACGCCTTCCGTGCCGGGGAGGTCAAGACCCTGGTGGTGTCCAAGGTCGCGAACTTCTCCATCGACCTGCCCGAGGCCGCGGTCGCCGTCCAGGTGTCGGGCACCTTCGGGTCGCGGCAGGAGGAGGCCCAGCGGCTGGGCCGGGTGCTGCGCCCCAAGGCCGACGGCCGGCAGGCGCACTTCTACACCGTGGTCAGCCGGGACACCCTCGACGCCGAGTACGCCGCGCACCGGCAGCGCTTCCTGGCCGAGCAGGGCTACGCGTACACGATCGTCGACGCCGCCGACCTGGCCGGCCCCGGTGAGGTCAACGGCCCCGACTGGGTGGACGAGCCCGCCGACTGACCGCGCGGGGTCCGCGCGGACCGGTCATCCAGGTCGCACCGCGGTGCCGGGGGAGCGGTCACCTGCACCCCGGCACCGCGGGAGGGAAGATCGGTCCGTTCGATCCCGTGAAGGAGTCCTCTCGTGCACCTCACAAGCCCGTTCCGCCGTACCGCCGTGGCCGCGGTGGCCGTCGCCGGCAGCGCCCTGGCGCTCACCGGCTGCGGCGGCACCGCGTCCGAGTCCGGCACCGACGGCGGCAGCGCCGCCGGCGCCACGTCCACGCCGCTGCCCAGCGTCTCCACGGACCAGGCCCTGGCCGACCGAGTGCCCGCGAGCATCGCCGAGGACGGCGTCATCGCCGTGGGCAGCGACACGACCTACGCCCCCAACGAGTTCATCGCCGAGGACGGCAGCACGATCGTCGGGTTCGACGTCGACCTGTTCACGCTGGTCGCGCAGAAGCTCGGCCTCGAGGCGCAGTTCGAGTCGGCGCCGTTCGACTCGATCATCGCCGGCGTCGGCTCGCAGAAGTACGAGGTCGGCGTCTCCTCCTTCACCATCAACCCGGAGCGGCTGGGCCAGGCCACCATGGTCAGCTACTTCGACGCCGGCACCCAGTGGGCGACGAAGGCCGGCAACCCGCAGGGGGTCGACCCGGACGACGCGTGCGGCCTGCGGATCGCGGTGCAGAAGGCGACCGTCCAGGTCGAGGACATCACCGCGCGCTCCGAGCAGTGCGAGGCCGAGGGCAAGCCCGCGATCACCATCGACCAGTACGAGGGCCAGGACGAGGCGACCGCCGCCGTGGTCTCGGGCAAGGACGACGCCGGCCTCGCCGACTCGCCGGTGATGGCGTACGCCGTCCAGCAGACCAACGGCCAGCTCGAACTGCTCGGCGACGTGTACGACGCGGCCCCCTACGGCTACGTCGTCGCCAAGGACCAGACCGAGTTCGCCCAGGCGCTCGCGGACGCGCTCGGGGCCCTCATGTCGGACGGGACCTACCAGCAGGTCCTGGAGAAGTGGGGCCTCGAGGGCGGCGCCATCGACACGCCCTCGGTGAACCCCGCCGTCGGCTGACATGGTCACCGACGCGACGACACGACCGGCACCGACCGAGGAGATCCGGGCGGTGCCGGTCCGGCACCCCGGCCGGTGGGTCGCCACCGCGGTCATCGCCGTGCTGGTGGCCATGTTCGTCCACATGCTGGCGACCAACCCGGTCTTCCAGTGGGGCTTCATGGTCGACAACATGTTCACCCCGGCCGTGCTGCGCGGCGCCCGGACGACGCTGGTCATGACCGTGCTGGCCATGGTGCTGGGCATCCTGCTGGGGGTCGTGCTGGCGGTCATGCGGCTGTCGCCGAACCCCGTGGTCTCCGGCGCGGCCTGGGTCTACGTCTGGTTCTTCCGCGCCATCCCGCGCATCGTCCTGCTGTTCTTCGCCGCCAACCTCGGCGCCCTCTACGCGACCTACGAGCTGGGCTTCCCCTTCGACCGGCAGCTGATGGACCTGCTCGGTTTCGACGCCGACCTGCGCTTCCTCGGTCTGGACGGCAACCAGATCTTCGCCGGCTTCACCGCCGGCCTGCTGGGTCTGGCGCTGTCGGAGGGGGCCTACATGGCCGAGATCGTCCGGGCCGGGATCCAGTCGGTCGACCCCGGCCAGACCGAGGCGGCCAGCGCCCTGGGCATGAACCGAGCGACCACCATGCGCCGCATCGTGCTGCCGCAGGCCATGCGGGTGATCACCCCGCCGACCGGCAACGAGACCATCGCCATGCTCAAGGACACGTCGTTGCTGATCGCGGTGCCCGTGACCACCGAGCTGAACTTCCAGCTGCGGGCGATCGGCAGTCGGACCTTCCAGATCATCCCGATGGCCGTGGCCTCGATCCTCTGGTACCTGGCGCTGACCAGCCTGCTCATGGTCGGCCAGTACTTCCTCGAGAAGCGGTTCAGCCGGGGCTTCGGCGCCCGGGAGACCCGCGCGCAGCGCGCCGCGCGCGAGGCACGAGAAGTCGGGAGCACCCATTGAGCCCCAGCGTGGACGCCCGCCCCTTCGCCGGCACGGCGATGGTGGCGGCCGAGGGAGTGCACAAGCGCTTCGGCCACGTCGAGGTGCTCAAGGGCATCGACCTGGCCGTCGCTCCCAGCGAGGTCATGTGCATCATCGGCCCCTCCGGGTCGGGCAAGTCGACGTTCCTGCGCTGCATCAACCACCTGGAGAAGATCGACTCCGGCCGGCTGTGGGTCGACGGCCGGCTGGTCGGCTACCGGGAGTCCGGTGGCAAGCTGCACGAGCTGCGGGACCGGGAGGTGGCCGCGCAGCGGCGCGACATCGGCATGGTGTTCCAGCGCTTCCACCTCTTCCCGCACATGACCGCCCTCGAGAACGTCGTCGAGGCGCCCATCCGGGTGAAGGGCGCGCGCAAGGAGGAGGCCCGTGCGCGCGGAGTCGAGCTGCTCGAGCGCGTCGGCCTGGGTGACCGGGTGCACAACTACCCGAACCAGCTCTCCGGCGGCCAGCAGCAGCGGGTGGCGATCGCCCGCGCGCTGGCGATGGAGCCCAAGCTCATGCTCTTCGACGAGCCCACCTCGGCGCTGGACCCCGAGCTCGTGGGGGAGGTCCTCGACGTCATGCGCGGCCTGGCGGCCGACGGCATGACGATGATCGTGGTGACGCACGAGATGGGCTTCGCGCGAGAGGTCGGCGACACCCTGGTCTTCATGGACGACGGCGTCGTGGTCGAGGCCGGCGACCCCAAGCAGGTCCTGACCGATCCGCAGCACCAGCGCACCCGCGCCTTCCTGTCGAAGGTGCTGTAGCCGGCCGCGCCCCGGCTCCGTCGGGGGTCCGATGGCGGTGCCGCCCGGAGGGCCGCCCCGTCCTCACCCCTGGGCGGCCGCCCACGCGGCGATCTGCGCCCGGGAGCGGAAGCCCAGCCGGGTGAGGATCTGCTCGACGTGCGACTCCGCCGTCCGCGGGGAGATGACCAGCCGGGCCGCGATCTGCCGGTCGGTCAGCCCCTGGGCCACCAGGTCGGCCACCTCCCGCTGGCGGCGGGTCAGCGGGCCGGACGACGGGAGCAGCGGCGCGCCCGTCGCCGGCCCCTCCCCCAGTGCCAACGCGACCGCTGCGGCCCGATCCAGGGCGCTCCCCTCGGCGTACCGGGCACCCCACTCCCGCTCACCGAGCGCGCGCCGGGCCACCCTCGTCCAGTGGTCCTCCGGAGCGGCCAACGGTTCCGGCAGCCGGGCCGGCACCGACCGCCACACCGCGTCCGCGGCGCCGGCCAGCCGGGCGGCCGTCTCGGCGTCCCCGCGCGCCGCTGCCGTCCAGCCGAGGGCGGCCACGCACAGGGCGACACCGCTGCGGTCGTCCACCTCGCGCATGAGCCGCAGCGCCTGCTCCTCGAGGCGGGCGGCCGCTACCGGGTCCCCGGCGGCCAGCCGCACCAGGCCCTGGCCCCACAGGGCGTGCGACCGGGTCCACGGGTCGTCGACGCCGGCGAGGCCGGCGCCGAAGGCCGCGTCCGCGGACCCGAGGTCGCCGGCGAGCAGGGCGACCACCCCGACGTCGGCCCAGCAGAACGCCGCGGCCGGCGCTCCGGCCGCCTCGTGCCCCGCGGCCGCCGCGCGCAACAGCCGGTCGGCCGCCGGCAGGTCCCCGCGGAAGAGCGCCGCCTGCCCGAGGTACTGCGTGGCCAGCGCGGCCACCGCCGGCAGGTCCAGTTCCCGCGCGGTCCGCAGCCCCTCCTCCAGCAGCGGGACGGCGCCCTCCGGGTCGGTCGCGACGAGGGCGAGGTAGCCGGCGACGACGAGGCCCCGTGCCCGCTCGGGGCAGGGTGCCGGCACCGCGCGCAGCAGCAGGTCGAGCCAGCGCCGCCCCTCGCCGAGGTGGCCGCGGGCCGCCCAGTACAGCCACCCGTCGGCGACGGTCGCCAGGCCGGTCGCCTCCTCCCCGGGCGTGCGCAGGCAGTGCTCCAGCGCCGGGGCGAGCTCGGCGTGGACGGCGGCCAGCCGGTCGAAGGCGGCGACCTGCCCGGGGCCGAGGAACTGCGCCGCCGCGTCCGCCACGAGCCGGGCGCACCAGTCGCGGTGCCGCCGGCGCACCGGCTCCGCCTGCCCGGGGGCCTCGAGCAGCTCGCGGCCGAAGGCCCGGACGGTCTCCAGCATCCCGAACCGGCTCCCGGTCCCGTTCCGGACGACGGTGAGCAGGGAGGCGTCGACCAGGCCGCCGATCGCGTCGAGCAGGTCCTCCTCCGGCAGCCCCTCGTCCGCGCACACCGCCTCGGCGGCCGCCAGGTCGAAGCCCCCGGCGAAGACCGCCGCGCGGGCCCACAGCAGCCGCTCGCGACCGCCGAGCAGATCGGCGCTCCACTCCATCGTCGCCCGCAGCGTGCGGTGCCGGTCCGGCCCTGCGGGCCCGGACCGGCGCAGCAGCCCGAAGCGGTCGTCCAGCCGGTCCAGGAGCTCGGCCGGGGTGAGGGTGCGCAGCCGGACGGCGGCCAGCTCGATCGCCAGGGGGATGCCGTCCAGCCGGCGGCAGAGCTCGGCGAGGGTGTCGTCGTCCGCCGGGGTCAGGGCCAGGTCGGGTGCCGCCGCCCGGGCCCGCTGGCCGAGCAGTGCCACCGCCTCGGACCCCGCACCGACCGGCAGCGGCGGCACCGCGAACAGCGCCTCCCCCGGCAGGTCCAGCGGCGTCCGGCTGGTGGCCAGGACCGACAGGCCGGGGCAGGCGGGGGTGAGCGCCTCGAGCAGCACGGCGCAGGCGTCGCGGAGGTGCTCGCAGTTGTCGAGCACGAGCAGCACCCGTCGCTCGCCGAGGACGTCGGCCAGCGACGCCGGGAGCCAGCGGCCCGTGCTGTCCCGGACGTCGAAGGCGGCGGCGACCTGCGCGGTGGCGAGCGCGGGGTCGGCGACGGCGGTCAGGTCGGCGAGCGCGATCCCGTCGGGGAAGGACCGGCGCAGCTCGTCGGCCGCCCGCAGGGCCAGCCGGGTCTTCCCCACCCCGCCCGGCCCGACCAGCGTCACGAGCCGCGACTCCGCCAGCAGCCCACGCACCCGGCCCAGCTCGGCCCGCCGACCGACGAACGAGCTGCGCTCGGCCGGCAACCGGAACCCCGTCGCGGGGGCCGCCCGCCGCACCATGGCCGGGGACCGTAGCGGCGGGTACGGGTCCGTGGGAGGACCCGTACCGCCCTCCGGGGAATGCCCGCTGTGCGCACCGCCCTCCGACGGGAGCGTGGCCGCATGGGCGAGCGGCACGCAGAGGCGGGGCTCTTCCTCGTGCAGTTCCGGAGCTGCCCGCCGTCCCTGGTCGACGCGGTGGAGATGCACCGCGCCCTCCACCGGGCGGTGACCCGGCTCGGCTCGTCCGGGACGGCGATCGGCTGGTGCGCCGCCTGGCTCCTCCCCGACGAGTGCCGGTGCCTGTGCCTGGTGCAGGCGGCCCGGGAGGCCGACGTCGTCCTCGCCCGCGACCTGGCCGCCCTGCCCACCGCGTCGGTCCGTCGGGCCCGCGCGCTGGGCGCGGACCCCTCCCCCCGACTCGAAGGCAGGTCCTGAGATGTCCACCACCGACGCCCGCCGTCCCGTCCCCGCTCCGTCCGGCGGCCTGCGCGGCCGGGTCGCGCGGCGGCCGCTGACCGCCTTCCTCGTGCTGGTGACCGCCGTCGGGTGGCCACTCATGTCGGTGCCGGCGCTGACCGCGCACGGGGTCCTCCCCGGAGGCGCGCTGCCCCAGGAGCCGTTCGCCCTCGGGACGACGCTCCTCGTGATGCTCCCCGCCGCGCTGTGGGTGACCGCGGTCGCCGACGGGCCCGGCGCGGTCCGGGCCCTGCTCCGTCGCGCCGTGCAGTGGCGGTTCGGCGCCGGCTGGTGGGCCGCGGTGCTGCTGGCCCTGCCGGTGCTCACCCTGGCCGTCGGGGTGGCCGCGGGACGGGGCCTGCAGACCGGCGACCTGCTCGCCACGCTCGCGTCCGGCGCCCTCTCCGTCGCGACCGCGGTGCTGCTCGTGCACCTGTGGGAGGAGACGGTCTGGGCCGGCTTCTTCCAGGGCCGGCTGGAGCAGCGGTACGGCTTCCTCCCGGCCGCTGCGCTCACCGCCGTCCCGTTCGCGCTGATCCACCTGCCGCTGACCCTCATCGGCGACCTGGCCGCCGGCTCCGTCGCGCTCGGGATCGGCGGGCTGCTGGCGCTCGGCGTGCTGATGCGCCTCCTGGTGGGCGCCACCGTCCGCGGCGCCGCGGGCAGCCTGCTGGCCGCCGGCACCGTGCACGCCACGTTCAACGCGTCGAACAACGAGGGGAACGTGGTGGACGACCTGCTCGGCGGGGGCCAGCCCACGCTCTACGCGGTCGTCGCGGCGGCGCTGTTCACCGCCGGCGTCCTGCTCACGCTGCGGAACCGGCGGTGAGTGGACCAGCGTCGGGTCGGTGCCCGGGACCATGTAGCACATCCGGTGCTACGTCGTGGCGTGACCCGCATCGGCGTACGTGAGCTGCGCCAGAACGCCAGCCGGTACCTGGCGCTCGTGAAGGCCGGCGAGACGGTCGAGGTGACGGAGCGCGGCCAGTTGGTCGCGGTCCTGGCCCCGCCGTCCCCCGCGACGACGGCACGCGAGCGTTTGATCGCCGAGGGCCGGCTGATCCCGGCCAGCGCACCGTTCCGGTCCCCCGAGCGGATCACGCCCCAGCCGGGAGCGCTCAGCGTGTCCGAGGCCCTCGACGAGCAGCGCACCGAGCGGCTGTGATCGCCGTCGACTCCTCCGCCCTCGTCAAGCTCGTGCTGGACGAGCCGGAGTCGGCAGCACTCGAGACCTGGCTGTCAGGGCGGTCTCCGCTGACGGTCACGGCCAGCGACCTCGTGAGGGTCGAGGTCATCCGCACCGTCGCCCGAGCCGGCTCGGCCGGCGTGCCGCGAGCCCGGACGCTCCTCGCCGGCGTCGACCTCGTCCCGGTGAGCAGGGACGTCCTCGAGGTGGCCGTCGGCCTCGGGCCGTCGTCCCTGCGCAGCCTGGACGCCGTCCACCTGGCGACGGCGTTGAGCCTCGGGTCGGCCCTGGACGCCTTCGTGGTCTACGACGAGCGACTGGCGCAGGCAGCCACCGACGCAGGACTACCCGTCGTCACGCCGTCCTGACCCCGTCCGGGCCCGGGCTCAGGCCTCCGCCAGCACCGCACCCAGCCGGCGCACGCCCTCGGCGATCCGCTCCGGCGTGTTCGTGGTGAACGACAGCCGCAGCGTGGCCCGGTCCGGCGTCCTGGCGTAGAAGGCCGAGCCGGGCACGAAGGCGACGTCGTGGGCCAGCGCACGGTGCAGCAGGTCGGCGGTGTCGGCGGTCCCGGGCAGGCGCACCCACACGAACATGCCGCCGTCGGGGTCGGTCCAGGAGCTGCCCTGCGGCAGCACGTGCGGCAGGGCGTCGACGAGAGCGTCCCGGCGCGCGCGGTAGGCCGAGCACAGGGTCATGAGGTGCGCCTCCACGTCGGCCGCGGCGAACCACGCCGCCGCGACGGCCTGGTCCACCGTGGAGGTGTGCAGGTCCGCCGCTTGCTTCGCGACGGTCAGCGCGGGCAGCAGCCGGGACGGCGCCCGCAGCCAGCCCAGCCGCAGCCCCGGTGCCGCGATCTTGGAGAAGCTCCCGACGTGCAGCACGTGGTCGTCGGCACCCGGCTGCGCGGCGAGCGGGCGCACTGGGGCGCCCCGGTAGCGGAGCTCGCCGTAGGGGTCGTCCTCGACGACCCAGATGCCGTGCCGGGCGGTGAGCTCGACGACCTCGGCCCGCCGCTGCGCCGGCATGGTCCGCCCGGTCGGGTTGGCGAAGGTCGGGACCAGGTAGAGCAGCGCCGGCCGTTCCTGCTCCAGGACGTCGGCGAGCGCGGCCGGGTCGATGCCGTGCTCGTCGGTGGGCACGGGCACCACCCGGGCGCCGGCGAGCTGGAAGCACTGCAGCGCCGCGAGGTAGGTCGGGTCCTCCACCAGCACGACCGCGCCCGGGTCGAGCAGCGCCGTCGCGACGAGGGTCAGCGCCTGCTGCGAGCCGGTCGTGACCAGCAGGTCGTCGACGGTGGTGAGCAGGCCACGGGCGGTCATCCGGGCGGCGACCCGGGCGCGCAGCTCCCGGTCGCCCTCGGTGGGCGCGTACTGGAGGGCCCGGCGGGCGGAGGGCCCCCAGAGCACGGCGTCGTAGGCGGCGCGCACGCCGTCGAGGTCGAACAGCTCGGGTGCGGGCAGGCCACCGGCGAAGGAGACGACCTCCGGCCGGTCGAGGAGGGCCAGCAGCTCGCGGACCGGTGAGCTGGCCACCCCGGCCAGTCGCTCGGCGAGGGCAGGGGCAGGACGGGGGAGGACGACGGCGGACGACACGGGTGCTCCAGGAGGGACTGCACGGTGAGGGGGACGGCGCCGGGGTGCGGGAGGTGTGCCGCTGTCACCCGGGCCGGGAGGGCCTCCTGGTCGAGGAGCCGCACCCAGCGTACGACCGTTGCCGTCGGGCCGCCCCGCGCGGGTGGGACGGCTGGGGCGCGGTGGGCAGCCGGGACTGCCGGAACGGACGACCCGGTCCATCCCCGGGCCGGACGACGCCCGCACCACCCGACTCGGGCGACCATCGGCGCAGGTCAGCGACGCGACGGGCGGCGCCATACGTCGTGGGGGGCGGCGCGCGCGGGAGGCGGCCGGTTGGGCGTGTCTCCGTCGCCGCAGGCAGGATGGCCGACGACATGGCGAGTGCAGCACGCGCGGAGGCGGTCGCCCCGCAGAGGACCAGCCGACCGCTCCGGGCCTGGCAGCAGGCCGCGCTGGAGAAGTACGAGCAGGAGTCCCCGAAGGACTTCCTCGTCACCGCGACGCCGGGCGCGGGCAAGACGACCTTCGCGCTGACGTTGGCCGCGCGGCGGCTGCAGCGGCGCGAGGTGGCCCGTGTGATCGTCGTCTGTCCCACCGACCACCTGCGCCTGCAGTGGGCCGAGGCCGCCGACCGGATGGGCATCGTCCTCGACCCGAACCTGACCAACGCCGTCGGCCCGGTGCGCGCCGGCACCCAGGGCTACGTGACCACGTACGCCCAGGTCGCGGGCAAGCCGATGCTGCACGCCGCCCGCGCCACCGCCGTCAAGACGCTGGTCATCCTCGACGAGGTGCACCACGCCGGTGACGGCCTCTCCTGGGGCGAGGCCGTCGAGGAGGCCTACGGGCGTGCCGCGCGCCGGCTGTGCCTCACCGGGACGCCGTTCCGCACCAAGCCCGACGAGCGCATCCCCTTCGTCCGCTACGAGGAGGACGGCTTCGAGGGGGACCTCGGCGACGGCGAGGTGGGCCTGGTCAGCCGCGCCGACTACACCTACGGCTACAAGGAGGCGCTGGCCGACAACGTCGTCCGCCCGGTCGTCTTCGCCGCCTACACCGGCACCTCGCGCTGGCGGAACTCCGCCGGCGAGGTCGTCGCCGCGTCGCTGTCCGAGGCCGGCACCCGCTCGGTGGAGATGCAGGCCTGGCGCACCGCGCTCGACCCCAAGGGCCAGTGGGTGCCGCACGTCATCGCGGCCATGGACGACCGGATCACCCACCTGCGTGAGGAGGGCGGCATGCCCGACGCCGCCGGGCTGATCCTCGCCAGCGACCAGGACGACGCCCGCGCCTACGCCCGGATCGCCAAGCGGGTCACCGGCAAGGCACCCGAGCTGATCCTCTCCGACGACCCCAAGGCGTCGAAGAAGATCGAGCGCTTCGCCGCCGGGTCGGCCCGGATCGCCGTCTGCGTGCGGATGATCTCCGAGGGCGTCGACGTCCCGCGCGCCGCCGTCCTGGCGTGGATGACCTCCTACCGGACGCCGCTGTTCTTCGCCCAGGCGGTCGGCCGCGTCGTCCGCGCCCGGGCCGCGCACGAGTCGGCCACGGTGTTCCTCCCCGCCGTCCGGCCCCTGCTGTCGCTGGCCGCGTCGATGGAGGAGCAGCGCAACCACGTCATGCCGCCGCCCAAGGCGCAGGACCCCGAGGCCCTCGACCTCGAGCCGCTGCCGGCCAAGGAGCGCGAGCCGGTCACCGTGAAGCAGTTCGAGGCGCTGGAGGCCGACGCCCGCTTCGCGCACGTGCTGGCCAGCGGTACCGCGCACACCGGCGAGGGACGCCCGGCCGGGCGGGCGGGGGACGACATCGCGCCCGAGGAGGAGGACTTCCTCGGCATCCCCGGCCTGCTCACCGCCGAGCAGACGGCGTCGCTGCTGGCCAAGCGGGACGACGAGCTGCGGATGCGCATCGCCCAGCGCGCCCACCACGACGACACCGGCGAGCTGCCGATCGTCGAGGACCACCCCGACGAGGACGACGCCGGCCGCTCCTGGCGCGACGCCGCCGAACTGCGCCGAGAGGTCAACCGGCTGGTCGCCCGGGTCGCGGCCAAGACCTCCAGGCCGCACGGGGTGGTGCACACCGAGCTGCGCAAGGCCGTACCGGGGCCGCCGTCGGCCTCGGCGTCGGTCGAGGTGCTCCGCGCCCGCCGCGAGCGCCTCCGCACCATGCTGTGACACGGCGGTCCTCCGGACCGCAACCGCGGCCAGGTGCCGTCCCGACCGGCGCTGAGCCCATCCGGCCGCTCGTCGGGGACCCTCCGGGCCCCACTCCTCCCGACCACCACGGCCAGGTGCCATCCCGACCGGCGCTGAGCATCAGCCGGAAGCGGGGGCGAGCAACCCCCGGGCGGCGGCGAGGGCGACGGCCTCGGTGCGCCCGCCCGCGCCGAGCTTGGCCAGGATCCGGCTGACGTGCACGCTCGCGGTCTTCTCGCTCATGTACAGCTCCGCGCCGATCTGCCGGTTGGTGCGGCCCTGGGCCAGCAGCCGCAGCACCTCGGCCTCCCGCGGGGTGAGGACCGCCGCCGCATCCGGCACCCGCCCGACCCCGGGCACGTCGAGCCGGCCGCGCCGGGCCAGCGCCGTGACCGCCGACCGCAGCGGCGCCGCACCGAGCCGGGCGGCGACCTCCGCGGCGGCGCGCAGCTCCTCGGCCGCCGCGGCCCGGTCGTCGGCGGCCAGCAGCGCCTCGGCCAGTCGCCACCGCGACCGGGCCTGCTCGTAGACGTGCCCGTAGCCGAAGGCGTCGACCGCGGCGCGCCACAGCGCCGGCTCCGCCCGGCCGGCGAGCCGGGCCGCCTCGGCCTCCACGCGGGCCTGCCAAGCGGCCGCCTCCACGCCGAACGGCCCGACGCCGCGCCGGTGGTCCTCGACCGCCGCGCGGGCCTCGGCGACCAGCTCCTCCCCTGCCCGGACCCAACGCCGCGCCGCCGTCTCGTCGCCCTGCAGGCGGGCGGCCGCCGCGGCGTCCCCGACCGGGGCCAGCGCGGTCGCGACCAGCCGGAGCACGGCGAGCCGGTCGGCGTCCCAGTGCGCCTGCACCTGCCGCACCGCCACACCCGCCCGCTCCAGGGCGGTCCCGGCGTCCCCCGCCCAGGCGGCCAGGTCGATCTCCGCCCCGGCCGTCGCCAGCAGCAGCAGGACGTGCGCGTCCAGCCGCTCGGTCAACCCGTGGGCCCAGACCACCCGCTCGGCGGCCGACGGGTCCCCCCGGCCGACCTGCACCAGCAGCCCGGCGGCGCGCACGTGCGCGGCCATCTCCGGCACGCGCGCCAGCCGGTCGGCCAGCGCCAGGCTGCCGTCCCAGTCGCCGGACACGTAGCGGGCCGACACGCCCAGGTGGCGCAGCTCGGCGCCGTAGAACGACCACTCGACGCCGAGCTCGGCCGCGCGGAGCAGCGCCTCGTCGACCCAGCGCAGCGTGGCGGCGACGTCCCCGGCCTCGTACGGGACGACGGCGAGGTTGAACAGCACCCGCATCTCGACGTCGGTGTCGCCCGACCGCCGGGCCCGCACGAGGGCCTCCTCCAGCCGGCCGGTGAGGTCGCTCCCGCCGCGCAGCCGGGCCAGCGAGACCGCCGTGTCGGCCCACGCACTGTCCAGCCCGAGGGCGTCGGCGGCGGCCAGCGCCTCGTCGGCCGCGGCGCCGGCCTCCGCCCGGCGGCCCAGGGCCCAGCTGGTGCGCGCGTGCGTCGCCGCCGCCCAGGTGCGCACCGGGGACGGCGGGTCGGCCGGCACCAGCGCCATGGCCCGGCTGCTCTCCCGGTAGGCAGCCGCCTGGTCCTCGATCCGGCCCAGCGCCTGGGCCAGCCGGTAGTGCACCCGCGCCCGCTCCACCGGGTCGCCGTCCGGGCCGAGCAGGTCCAGCGCGGCGCGGATCAGCGCCACCGCCCGCTGCGGCTCCCCCGCGGTGCGGGCCGCGGCCGCGCTGTCGAGCAGCAGGCTCGGCTGGTCGCGACCGGCGCGGGCGACGGCGTCGGGCACGGCCGGCCACAGCGCCAGCGCCGCCTCCAGGTGCTGCAGCTGTTCGGCCGGCGCACCGGCGCGGCACGCCTCGGCGGCCGCCTCCAGCGACGCGGACAGCGCGCCGCCGAGGTCGTTGCTGGCGCGGGCGTGGTGGGCCAGCTCCGCGGCGGTGCCGGCCCCCGGAGTGGCGGCGAGGTGGGCGGCCGTGGTGGCGTGCAGCCGCACCCGCTCACCGGGCAGCAGGTCGGCGAGGACCGCCTCGCGCAGCAGGGCGTGGCGGAAGCGGTAGCGGCCGTCGTGGGAGACCACGAGCAGGTGGCGGTGCACCGCCTCCGCCAGGGCGGCCTCCAGGTCGGCCGGGGGCAGCCCGCTGACGGCGGCCACCAGGTCGTGCCGCACCTGGCGGCCGGCGACCGCGGCCACCCGCAGCACCTGCTGGGCCGCCTGGCCGAGCTGTTCCACCCGGGCCAGCAGCACGTCGGTCAGCCCCAGCGGCAGCGTCTCGCCGGCCAGCCCGGCGGCGAGCAGCTCCTCGGCGTAGAAGGCGTTGCCCTCGGCGCGGGCGACGACGTCCTCGACCGTGCGGTCGGGCACACCGGCGGCCAGTCCGCGGAGCAGCTCCCCGACCGCGGCGTCCGGGAGCGGCGCGAGCTCCAGCCGTTCCACCACGGGCAGCCGCACCAGCTCGGCGAGCAGCGGGCGCAGCGGGTGGCGGCGGTGCAGGTCGTCGGACCGGTAGGAGGCGACGAGCGCGATCGACTCCTCGCCGAGTCGGGCGAGCAGGTAGCGCAGCAGGTCGCGGCTGGAGCGGTCGGCCCAGTGCAGGTCCTCGAGGATGACGAGCAGCGGTGTGTCCGCGGCCAGCTCGCCCAGCAGCGTCGCGACCGACTCGAACAGCTGCAGCCGCCCGCTGTCCGCGACGGGACGGCGCACCAGCGGACGGCCGAGGTCGGCGTCCCCCGCGGGCAGCTCGGGGACCGCGGGAGCGCCCCGGCCGGACAGCAGCTCCGGCAGCCCGGGCTGCCCGGACCCCGCCGCCACCGGGCGCAGCAGGTCGACGAACGGCAGGTAGGGCAGCCCGACGTCGCCGAGGTCGACGCAGTGCCCGGTGAGCACGCGCAGACCCCGCTCGGCGGCGCGCGCGGCGAGTTCGTCGAGCAGCCGGGTCTTGCCGACGCCGGCGTCCCCGGCGAGCAGCACGGCCCCGGCGCGCCCCTCCAGTGCGCGGTCGACCGTGGTCAGCAGGCGGGCGAGCTCCGCGTCCCGGCCCACGAGCGGTCGGTCGTCGTCCCACTGCGGCACGACGCCGATCGTGGCAGAAGGGCCCTCCTGCCCCCCACCACTCACGGTGCAAGGACCCCGCCCTCCCCACCCCTCGCAGGCTCGGGGCGGTGCCCCTGGACGGGGCCGGGGAGGGCCGCTGCCAGCGGTGAGGAGGACGGGGTCCTCCCTCAGCGCGCCCGCCGGGACCAGCGGGTGGTCCAGGCGTTGCGCCGCGTGCGGGTGCCGCGGCCGATCTGCTGGAGCAGTTCCCGGCGGTAGGCCAGCTCGGCCTCGAGTCCGGGGTTGGGGTAGGTGCTCACGACCGTCTCCTGTCGTCATCGGATCGATGGCGACGACGGTCGTGCTGAGGGGCGGCCCCTGGCATCGGTCGGTCGGGCAGACCTGCGGCCCCTCAGCCGCGCTGAGGCCCCTCAGCCGGGCCTCAGCGGGCCTCAGCGCAGCTCGGTGCCCTTGGTCTCCTGCAGGGTGAGGATGACGACGAACGCGACAGCCGCGGCGATCGCCACGTACCAGAAGAACCACAGGGGATGTCCGGCCCCGGACAGCCAGGTGATCACCAGTGGGGCCGTGCCGCCGAACGTGGCGACGGTCAGGTTGTACCAGGAGCCGATGCCGATGGCCCGCAGCTCGGTGGGGAACAGCTCGCTCATGATCGCCGGGGCGATCGAGGCCATCATCGCGTAGAGCCCGAGCCCCGTGCAGAAGACGACGATCAGCGAGAACAGGTTGTCCCGCACCAGGAAGGACAGCGGCACGATCAGCACGGCCATGGCGCCGGACCAGATGAGCAACTGCGGCTTGCGTCCGATGTGGTCCGAGAGCTTCCCGAACGGGTAGCACAGTGCGACGAACAGCGCGGTGCCGATCGACAGTGCGACGAAGACGTCGGTCTTGTCGGCGTCGCGGAAGGTGATCGCGAACGGCGTCAGCGCGCTGAAGAAGGTGTAGTACGACAGCGTCGACAGCAGCGTGAAGGCGCAGAGCTGGACGACGGCCTTCGGGTGGTGCTGGATCGTCTGCAGCAGCGGGTGCTTCGTGGCCCGGGCCTTCTCCGCGTTCTCCTCGAACTGCTCGGTCTCCACCAGCGACCGCCGCAGCCACATGCCGACCAGCCCCAGGACGCCGCCGAGGAAGAAGGCGATCCGCCAGCCGTAGGACTCCAACTGGTCCTGACTCAGGGTACTGGTCAGCAGCACGCCGAGCAGGGAGGCGGCCAGCAGCGCCGACCCGGTGGAGATGTAGAAGAACGACGAGTACCGGCCGCGGTGGGCCGGCGGCGCGATCTCGCCGAGGTAGGCCGAGGCGTTGGAGACTTCACCACCGAGGGACATGCCCTGCGCGACGCGGGCGAGCAGCAGCAGGATCGGCGCCAGCCAACCCACCTGCTCGTACGTGGGCAGGATCGCGATCACCATCGAGCCGCCGGCCATCAGCAGGATGGTGAGCAGCATCCCGGCCTTGCGGCCGCGCAGGTCGGCGAACCGGCCGAGTAGGATGCCGCCCAGCGGCCGGAAGAAGAAGGCCAGCGCGTACGTCGACGTCGCCCCGATCAGTGCCAGGGCCGCGTTCTCGGCCGGGAAGAACTGGCCGGCGAAGAAGACGACGAAGGTCGCGTAGACCGTCCAGTCGAACCACTCGACGGCGTTGCCGATGCTCGCCGAGACCAGTGTCCGGATCGGCAACCGGTGCCGATCGACCGCCGTCGTGCCCTGACCCTGCTGAACCGCGCCTGCCATGGGAACTCCCACCATCGCCCGGTTGCTGGACAGCACCGACCGTAAAGCCGTTCCAGGCCTGCGGCACGTCGAGCGGCGGAAGGGTCCGGACCGGGCGACGGCCGCCTCGCGGCGAGAGGCACAACGCGGCTCCAGGCCCCCGACCGAGGTCGGGGCGGTAGTCCGCGAAGGCGTAACCAAATTGGCACCCGGGGGCACGATGCACCCGGCCCGGACGCTCTCCACGCTACCCCCGGCGACGCTCCCTCACACGGCCCGGGGCGAGTGACTTGGACCGTCCGCAGCGCGTGCCAGACTCCGCCCGTGGCCGACCTGACCGACGCCGAGGCGCGCGTGCTGTCCGTCGTCGACGAGGCCTGGGCGGTCTCCCGGCTGCGGGACCTGGTGGCCGTCCCCTCGGTCGGCGGCACCCCGGCGGAGTGCGAGGTCCAGCACCGGGTCGGTGACTGGCTGGAGGAGCTCGGCTGTGCCGTCGACCGCTGGCCGATCGACCTCGACGCGGCAGCCACGGCGCGGGACGCGCCCGGCCAGGAGGTCGAGCGCAGCGAGGCGTGGGGTGTCGTCGGCACCGCGCCGGCGGCCGAGGACGGGACGCCGGCGCTGGTCCTCTCCGGTCACACCGACGTCGTCCCGCCCGGGGACCGTGCGCGGTGGCCGGGCGACCCGTTCGACCCGCGCGTCGCCGACGGCGCGGTGCACGGCCGCGGCTCCTGCGACATGAAGGCCGGGGTGGTCGCCGCCCTGGCCGCGCTGGCCGCCGTCCGGACGGCGGGGGTGCGGCTGGCCCGGCCGGTCGCGGTGCACGCCGTCGTCGGCGAGGAGGACGGCGGGCTCGGCGCGTGGGCCACCCTGCAGCGGGGGCACCGCGGCGACGTCTGCGTGATCCCCGAGCCGACCGCCGGCGCCGTGGTCACCGCCAACGCCGGGGCGCTCACCTTCCGGCTGGAGGTCACCGGTCACGCCGCGCACGCGGCCCACCGCGACCGCGGGGTCAGCGCGGTCGAGCTGTTCGAGCGGGTGCACGCCGGCCTGCGCGCCTTCGAGGCGGAACGGCAGGTGGACGCCGACCCGCGCTTCGGCGAGGCCCCCTACCCGTACGGCATCAACATCGGACGGGTGCGGGCCGGGGACTGGGCCAGCTCGGTGCCCGACCGGCTGCTCGCCGACGGCCGCTACGGCGTCCGGCTCGGCGAGGACGTCGCCGTGGCGCGGGCGGCCCTCGAGACACGGCTGGCCGAGCTGTGCGCCGCCGATCCCTGGCTGGCCGGGCACCCGGTGCACCTGACCTGGACCGGCGGCGCCTTCGCCAGCGGCTCGCTGCCGCACGGGCACCCGCTGCTGGCCGCCGTCCAGCACGCGGTCGCCGACGCCGGCGCCGGGGTGCCGCCCGAGCGGGCCATCCCGGCCGGCAGCGACCTGCGGCTCTACGCCGCGGCGGGGGTGCCGACCCTGCACTACGGCCCCGGTGACCTGCACCTAGCGCACGGACCGCTGGAGCGGGTGCCGGTCGACGAGCTGGTCACCGCGGCCCGCGCGTTCGTGCTGCTGACACTGCGCACCTGCGGGGTCGCATGACCCTGGTCGGCTTCGAGGCCTGGGCGCAGCTCGCCGGCGACTCCCCCACCTCCCGCACCGAGTGGGCCGCGGTCGTCGCCGCGTGGGGCGAGCCGCACCGCCGCTACCACGACCTCCGGCACCTGGCCGCTGTCCTCGGGATGGTCGGGGAGCTGGCCGGCGCCGCCACCGATCCCGACGCGGTCCGGCTGGCCGCCTGGTACCACGACGTCGTCTACGACCCCCGCCGCGGCGACAACGAGCAGGTCAGCGCCGAGCGGGCGCGCGCCGGCCTGCGCGGGCTGGTGCCGCCGGAGCGGGCCGAGGAGGTGGTCCGGCTGGTGCTGCTCACCGCCGGGCACGACCCCGCTCCGGACGACGCGAACGGCGCAGTCCTCTGCGACGCCGACCTCGCGGTGCTCGCCGGGCCGCCCGAGGCCTACGCCGCCTACGCCTCCGCGGTGCGCGAGGAGTACGGGCACCTCTCCGACGCCGAGTTCACCGCCGGGCGCACCGCCGTCCTCGAGCACCTGCTGGCGCTGCCGGCGCTGTACCGGCTGCCGGCCGTCGCCGCGGAGTGGACGCCGCGGGCGCGGGCCAACCTCGCCGCCGAGCTCAGCCTCCTGAGGGCACGCGCCTCTTCTTGAGCCGCAGCCCCGCCCCCATCAACCGGGCGAGCAGCTCCCGCCCACCGACCGGCTCGGCGCCGGCGGCCACCGCCACCTCGTAGAGCTCGTCGGGGACGTCGTAGTGGTCGCCCTGGAAGGCCCGCCGCGGGATGCCGAGCTCGGTGGCGACGAAGACGTGCAGCTCGTCGTAGGAGACGTCGCTGACCAGGTGCGACCAGCGCCGCCCGCGCCACGGCCACACCGGGGGGTCGATCAGCACCGCCACGGCGACAGTCTGCCCGCACCGGGACACGTCTGCCGGACCCGTCCCGAGGCTGGAGACCCGTGAGGGGTGCTCTACCGTCCTGCCGGTGAGCGAGGAGATCCGCTGGGGCGTCGTCGGACCGGGCCGCATCGCCGAGAACGTGATGGCCGACTTCGGGCACGTGCCCGGCGCCCGGCCGGTCGCGGTCGCCTCCCGGTCGGCCGACCGCGCGGCGGCCTTCGCCCAGCGGCACGGGCTCGAGCGGGCGCACGGCTCCTACGCCGAGATCCTGGCCGACCCCGAGGTCGACGTCCTCTACGTGGCCACGCCGCACCCCCAGCACCACGCGGTGGCCCTCGCCGCGATCGACGCCGGCAAGGCGCTGCTGGTCGAGAAGAGCTTCACCGCCACCACCGCGGGCGCGCGCGAGGTCGTCGAGCGGGCGCGGGCGCGCGGCGTCTTCGTCATGGAGGCGATGTGGACGCGGTTCCAGCCGGTCGTCGTGCGGCTGCGGGAGCTGGTGGCCGACGACGCGATCGGCGAGGTCCGCTCGGTGCAGGCCGACCTGGGCGTCGCCCGCGAGTACGACCCGGCCGACCGGCTCTTCGCCCACGAGCTCGGCGGCGGCGCCCTGCTCGACGTGGGCGTCTACGTGGTGTCTTTCGCGCAGATGGTGCTCGGCGACCCGGACACCGTCACCGCGACCGGCTCGCTGTTCCCCACCGGCGTCGACGCCGAGGCCGCGCTGCTGCTCGGGTACGCCGACGGCCGGTCGGCCACGCTGACCACCTCGCTGCGGTACCCGACGCCCGGGCAGGCGCGGGTGTTCGGCACGGCCGGCTGGATCGACGTCCTCCCCCGCTTCCACCACCCGCGCACCATCGTGCTGCACCGCGCCGGCGCCGATCCCGAGGAGATCACGCTGCCGCCGTCGGGCACCGGCTACAGCCACGAGCTGGCCGAGGTGACCGAGTGCCTGCGGGCCGGGCGGACCGAGAGCGCCGTGATGCCGCTGGCCGACACCCTCGCCGTCCAGTCGGTGCTCGGCCGGGCAGCCGACCAGCTCGGCGTGGCGTTCCGGGAGGACCCGCACGTGCTGGGGTGACGCCTCACCCCTCGGGCAGGCCGGGGCCCGCTCCGGCGAGCGGCGTCCCGGCCTGTGGCGTCTCGGGGGGCGACCAGGCCCGGCCGCTCGCCTGGTCGGCGGTGGGCACGCGGGTCGGCGTCCGGCCCGTGCGGCGCACCGCCTCGGCGAAGACCACGGCGTCGGTGACGGCCGCACCCCCGGGGTCGTTGTTGAAGTACACGAGGACGTCGGAGTCGCCGTGGGTCTCCGACAGCCGCTCGGCCCACACCTGCAGCGTCTCGGGGCGGTAGGCCCATCCCCCGGCTCCGGTGTGCAGGCGCAGGTACCCCCACTCGGCGGTGCGCCACAGCGGCGCGACCGGCTGCTCGCCCCGGTCGGCCCAGCACAGCGCCGCGCCGTAGCGCTCGAGCAACGCGCGGACCTCGTCGGTCCACCAGGAGTCGTGCCGCGGCTCGACGGCGACGCGCACGCCGGCCGGGAACTGGGCGAGGCACTCGCGCAGCAGGTCGGCGTCGGCCCTGAGCGTGGGCGGCAGCTGCAGCAGGACGGCGTCGAGCCGGTCGCCGAGGCCGGCCACGCGCTCCACCAGCCGGCCGACCGGCTCCTCGGGCTCGCGCAGGCGCTTCACGTGGGTGAGGAACCGGCTGGCCTTGACCGCCCACCGGTAGTCGGGGGGCGTGCGCTCCCGCCAGGCCTCGAACGTCGTCCGCTCCGGCAGCCGGTAGAAGGCGTTGTTGCTCTCGACCGTGGCGAAGTGCTCCGCGTGGTGCTCCAGCCACAGCCGCTGCGGCAGCTTCTGCGGGTAGAAGCGGCCCCGCCAGTCGCGGTACTGCCAGCCCGACGTCCCGATGACCACCGCCACGGCAGCCGCCTACCCGCCCGGGCCGCCGCCGACTCGGGGCCGCCGCGCCCCCGGATTGGGGGGATCCGCTCCCCCTCCGCTCGGCTGCCGGGCGCGTCGCCGCAGGACGACCGTGACGCCCACGAGACCGGCCCACGGTGGTGTGGGCACGGCGCGACTGCGGAGTAGGCGATGACCAGGACACGACCGACCCAGTACGGCGGTCGCGGGGGTGCGCACGGAGCTGTGGGTGCCCCCGCGTCGCGAACGTCCCGATCCCCCAAGCGGCTGATCGCCGGCGGCCTGGCCGCCCTCACGGTCACCGGCGCTGCCGTGACCCTCGGTGGGATCGCCCAGGCCGGCAACCCGCCGCTGGGCCCCGGCAACATCGAGGTCTTCCCGAAGCGCGACATGGTGGCCCTCGAGGGCTACACCGCGCAGGCCGGCGAGAGGGCGACCGTCACCGTCTCGCGCAACGGTCAGCAGATCGGCATCGGGCAGGGCGTCATCGACGCGACCGGTTTCCTCGAGTTCAACCACCCGGGCGGCTCCTGCTGGACCGGCGTGACGCCCAACATCTCCGGCGGCGACCTCGTCGAGGTGCGGTTCAGCCAGACCGCCTTCACCGACGGCGCCTACGTCAGCTCGGCCAAAATCACCAGCGTCACGCACAGCGACTTCGCCGCGACGGCGGCCGAGGGCGACGTCGAGGGCACGGTCACCATCAGCGGCACCTACGGCGACGACTTCGGCACCCGGTTCGACCTCTCGCGCTTCGTCGTCGAGGTGGTCAACCCGGAGATGCGCCGTCCCGACCCGTCCACGCCCCCCACCCTCATCGGCGAGCGGGCCATCGGCTGGACCCCGGTCGTGGACCCGGCCGAGCCCAACGGCGGCCCCGGGTACGAGGTCACGGGCTCCGCCGAGAACGGCGCCTTCTCGGTCACCTTCGGGATGTACTCCGCCGCCGACGCCGAGCGCGTGCTCGACGGCGAGCACGTCGTGACCTCCTGGATGCAGGACTCCGGCGAGCTGACCCTCGGCAACTCGCTGTACGAGTTCGGCGAGACCGACGGGCCCGGCTTCGGCGGCTGCCCGGCCGGCCCGGCCTCGCAGGCCCCGGTGCCGCCGACGACCGTCGACGCGACCCGTAGCGGCACGGACGTCACGCTGGCCTGGACCACCCCGGCCCAGCCGGTCGACGCCAACCCGGTCACCCAGTACCGGGTGGCCGCCGTCGACGGGGTCACCGGGCAGGAGATCGCCGTCCGCCAGGGCGCGAATGAGGGTCAGAACTCGGCGACCATCCACGGCCTGGTCGAGGGGCAGGCCTACGGGCTCATCCTCGAGGCCAACAACGGCCTGTGGAGCCCGGTGGTGCAGCTGGGCACGCTGAACGCCGACGGCACCATCACACCGGCGACCGACCCGACCAACCCCGACACCACCGGTGGCGGCACCGGCGGCGGCACCGGCGGGGACGGCGGCACCGGCGAGACCCCGACCGACCCGGTCGCGGCGGCCCCGACGGCACCCTCGCTCACCCGGGTCCTGGCCGGCCACGAGTCGGTCACGGCCGAGTGGACGGCGGCCCAGCCGGGCAACGCCACCAGCCCGGTCACCGGCTACGAGATCGTGGCCACGCCGCCGGCCAACGCCGACGGCACCGCGGGCACCCCGGTGACGGCGCAGGTCGCCGCCACGGTCACCTCGGGCACCGTCACCGGCCTGACCAACGGCGTCGACTACACCGTCCAGGTGTTCGCCCTCGCCGGCACCCAGCGCACGGGCAGCACCACCGCCACGGGCGTCAACGCGGTCGTCAAGCCGGGTGACGTGGTGACCGTCAGCCGCGCCCAGTACCGCGCCGACAAGCGGGAGTACCGCATCTCGGGCACCGTCCAGGACACCACCGACAACCGGGTGCACCTCCGGATCGGCGACGTCGCGGGCAGCGGTGCGGTCATCCAGCTCAACGTCCCGGTGCTGGCCGACGGCACCTGGACGGTCGACCTCCGCAACGGTCCGGTGCTGCCGACCAACAACCGGTTCAACGTGACCTCCGACTCCGGCGCCAGCACGGTCGCCGCGATGACCCGGTCGCGCTGAACCGGCCGGCACACGTCGGGGCCGCACCCGGGCCCTGACAGTCCCTGGGCAGATCGAGGGCCCGTTCCCGTGCGCGGGGGCGGGCCCTCGGTCTGCACGCGTGACCCCGCCCCCGCGCGGGCACAGCACCCGCGTGACCGACCTCCCCCCGACCGTCTTCGTCCTCTTCGGCGCCACCGGCGACCTGTCCCGCCGGATGGTGCTGCCGGCCTTCTTCGAGCTCGCCCAGCGCGGCCTGCTGCCCGAGGACTGGCGGTTGGTCGGCAACGGGCGCGGCGACGTCTCGCACGTGGACTTCGCCGACCTGGCCCACGACGCGCTCACCGCGTCCGGTTCGCAGCCCGACCAGGGGACGTGGGAGGGGTTCGCCAAGCGGCTGCGCTTCGCCGGCGGCGGCTTCGAGGAGTCCGACCCGGGCAGCCTGCTCGACGTCCTCGGCGAGGCACGCGAGGAGCTGGGCGGCCACCCGCAGCTGGTGCACTACCTCGCCGTCCCCCCGTCGGCCTTCGAGAAGCTGACCCGGGCACTCGGGCAGCACGGGCTGACCGAGGGCGCACGGGTCGTCTACGAGAAGCCCTACGGCACCTCGCCGGAGAGCTTCCGCGAGCTCGACGACCTGGTGCACTCCGTGCTGGACGAGGACCAGGTCTTCCGGATCGACCACTTCCTGGGCAAGGAGGGCACCCAGGACCTGCACGTGCTGCGCTTAGCCAACGGCCTGTTCCAGCATGCGTGGCACCGCGACCAGGTGGCGCAGGTGCAGGTCGACGTCCCCGAGGACCTCGACGTAGCCCAGCGCGCGGAGTTCTACGACGCCACCGGCGCCGCCCTCGACATGCTGGTCACCCACCTGTTCCAGGTCGCCGCCGAGGTCGCGATGGAACCGCCGGCCAGCTTCGCCCCCGACGATCTGCAGGAGGCCCGCGAGAGCGTGCTCGCCGCCTTCCGGCCCCTGGACCCCGACGAGGTCGTGCTCGGCCAGTTCGACGGCTACACCGACATCGAGGGCGTCGCCGACGACTCGCAGACCGACACCTACGTCGCCGCCCGGCTGTGGGTCGACACCGACCGCTGGCGCGGGGTCCCGTTCGTGCTGCGGACCGGCAAGCGGATGGCCGCCAGCGAGCAGCGGGTGAGCCTGCTGCTGCGCCGTCCCGACGGGCCGGTCACCGACGTCCCCGGCCACGGCAACGTGCTGTCCCTGTCGCTGTCGGGATCGGGCGCGGTGGACCTGCAGGTCGTCGCCAAGGAGCCCGGCCCCGACCTCTCCCTCGCCACGGCGACGGCCACTCTGCAGCTGGCCGACGTCCCCGGGGGGACGCCGCTGCCGCCCTACGTGTCCCTGCTGCACGACGTGCTCGTCGGCGACCGGTCGCTGTTCACCAGCAGCGAGGGCCTGGCGCACGCGTGGCGGGCGTTCGCCCCGCTGCAGCAGCGACCACCGCGGGTGCACCGCTACGCGCCGGGCTCGTGGGGCCCGCAGGAGGCCGAGGCGCTGGCCGAGCCCTGCGGCTGGCTGCTGGGCGACGGACGCCAGGACTGACGCCCGCGGCGGTGTGCTGGAGTGGCGGGCGTGCCCGATGCGCCCGCCCGCTTCAAGGACCTCTGCCTCGACGCCCGTGACCACCAGGCGACCGCCGACTGGTGGTGCGCCGCCCTGGGCTACGTCCGCCGTCCCTCGACCGAGCCGCGCGACCCGGCGTGGCCGGTGCCGATCGAGGACCCCACCGGCGCGGGTCCGCTGATCTGGGTCAACCCCGTGCCCGAGCCCAAGACCGTCAAGAACCGGGTGCACCTGGACGTCGTCGGGGACACCACGGCCCTGCTGGCGGCCGGCGCGACGCTGATCCGCGCCCGCGACGCCGAGATCGGCTGGGACGTGCTCGCCGACCCCGAGGGCAACGAGTTCTGCTGCTTCGCCCCGGAGCCCTGAGGCCCCACCCGGCGGGATCGGCCGCAGAACGCCGACAGGGGCGGCCCCGCGAGTGCGGGACCGCCCCTGCAGGTGACGGACTGGAACGGCCCCGCTGCAGGGCCCCGCCGTGAGCTTGCGAACGGTGACGGACTGCAGCGGGGTCCTTTCTCAGAAGTCCATGCCGCCCATGTCGCCGGCACCGGCGCCGGCGGCCGCGGGGGCCTTCTCCGGCTTGTCGGCGACGACGGCCTCGGTGGTGAGGAACAGGCCCGCGATGGACGCGGCGTTCTGCAGCGCCGAGCGGGTCACCTTGGCGGGGTCGATGATCCCGCTGGCGACCAGGTCCACGTACTCGCCGGAGGCGGCGTTGAGGCCCCAGCCGGTGTCGGAGTTGCGGACCTTCTCCGCGACGACGCCACCCTCGAGGCCGGCGTTGACGGCGATCTGCTTCAGCGGCGCCTCGAGCGCGACGCGCACGATGTTGGCACCGGTGGCCTCGTCACCCTCGAGCTCGAGCTTGTCGAACGCGACGGCGGTAGCCTGCGCCAGGGCGACGCCACCACCGGCGACGATGCCCTCCTCGACGGCGGCCTTCGCGTTGCGGACGGCGTCCTCGATGCGGTGCTTGCGCTCCTTGAGCTCGACCTCGGTCGCGGCGCCGGCCTTGATGACGGCGACGCCACCGGCCAGCTTGGCCAGGCGCTCCTGCAGCTTCTCGCGGTCGTAGTCGGAGTCCGACTTCTCGATCTCGGCGCGGATCTGGTTCACCCGGCCGGCGATCTGGTCGCTGTCACCGGCGCCCTCGACGATCGTCGTCTCGTCCTTGGTGACGACGACCTTGCGGGCGCGGCCCAGCAGGGAGACGTCGGCGGTGTCGAGCTTGAGGCCGACCTCCTCGCTGATGACCTGGCCACCGGTGAGGATGGCGATGTCGGCGAGCATGGCCTTGCGGCGGTCACCGAAGCCGGGGGCCTTGACGGCGACCGACTTGAAGGTGCCGCGGATCTTGTTGACCACCAGGGTCGCCAGGGCCTCGCCCTCGACGTCCTCGGCGATGATGGCCAGCGGCTTGCCCGACTGCATGACCTTCTCCAGCAGCGGGAGCAGGTCCTTGACCGAGCTGATCTTGGAGTTGACGACGAGCACGTACGGGTCGTCGAGGACGGCCTCCATGCGCTCGGCGTCGGTGACGAAGTAGGGCGAGATGTAGCCCTTGTCGAAGCGCATGCCCTCGGTGAGCTCGAGCTCGAGGCCGAAGGTGTTGCTCTCCTCGACGGTGATGACGCCTTCCTTGCCGACCTTGTCCATCGCCTCGGCGATGAGCTCACCGATGGCGGTGTCGGCGGCGGAGATCGACGCGGTGGCGGCGATCTGCTCCTTGGTCTCGACGTCCTTGGCGGTCGAGAGGAGGTACTCGGTGACCGACTCGACGGCCTTCTCGATGCCCTTCTTCAGGGCCATCGGGTTGGCGCCGGCGGCGACGTTGCGCAGACCCTCGCGGACGAGCGCCTGGGCGAGCACGGTGGCGGTGGTGGTGCCGTCACCCGCGACGTCGTCGGTCTTCTTCGCGACCTCCTTGACGAGCTCGGCGCCGATCTTCTCCCACGGGTCCTCGAGCTCGATCTCCTTGGCGATGCTCACACCATCGTTGGTGATGGTGGGGGCACCCCACTTCTTCTCGAGGACGACGTTGCGGCCCTTCGGGCCGAGGGTCACCTTGACGGCGTCGGCGAGGGTGTTCATGCCCCGCTCGAGGCCGCGGCGCGCCTCTTCCTCGAAGGCGATCATCTTGGCCATGTGGTGATGTCCTCCATGCATGGATCGCTACACGGCCGGGACCGGCGCCCGCGACGGACGACACCGGCGGCGCGGGCACTCCGTCGTCCCGCGCACCAGTGCCTCACCGTTCCGACCTGATTGGCACTCGGCACTGTCGAGTGCCAATCAGGAGTCTGGCACTCGACCCTGCCGAGTGCAAGAACGCCGGTCGATCGGACTGCTGTTCCCGGGGTCTCAGCGGGAGGCGGGCTCCCGGGAGACCTCGGCGGTCGGCGCGGGTGCCGGCGCCCGCACGGTCCCGGAGCCCCCGGGACCGCGGGCCGCCATGGCGGCCCACACCCGGAGCACCAGCGACGGGGACAGGCGCATCAGCCGCCACATCACCCGCGCCTGACGCGGCGCCACGATGACCGCTCGGTTGCGGTCCATCCCGCGGAGGACGTCGTCGGCCAGGGCATCGGCGCTGTAGAGCCGCCCACCGCTGAACCGGGTGATGAGGGCCCGGGTGTCGACCCCCTCGAGGCTCGGCACCCGCGGCAGGTCGGCGGGCATCCCCTTGTCCAGGATCGGCGTGTCCACCCCGCCGGGGCAGACCACGCTCACCCGGACCCCCCGTGGCGCACCCTCGGCCCGCAGGCTCAACGACAGCCCGACCACCGCCCACTTCGTCGTCGCGTACGGAGCGGACCCGGGTGAAGGCAGGAGACCGGCCAGCGACGCGGTGTTGACGATGTGGCCGTGCCCCTGGCGCACCATCAGGGGGTAGGCGGCGTGCACCCCGTGCACCACGCCGCGGAGGTTGACGTCGAGGGTCCGGTCCCAGTGCGCCAGGGCAAGCTCCTCCGCCGGCCCGCCGATCCCGATCCCGGCGTTGTTGAACAGCAGGTCGAGCCGGCCGTGCCGCTCCGCGGTGCCGGTGACGAGGGCGGCGACCGCGTCGGCGTCGCGTACGTCGACGGCGGCAGCCGTGGCCGTACCCGGCCCCGCGGCGCGCAGCTGATCCGCGACCTGGGCCGCCGCGTCCCCATCGACGTCGGCGAGGACGACGAGGTCGCCGCGCCGCACCAGCGCCGTCCCCAGGGCCCGTCCGATCCCGGATGCACCGCCCGTGACGATCGCGACGCGTGACATGGCCACCCCCTCGTCCCCTGGCGCCGTCCGGCGCTCGCGGGGGCAGCCTCCCGCGGTCACGAGCGTGGGACCACCCCCTGGCCCGCGGTGCGGTGTCGGCTCGCGGCGCGGGGGCCGAAGGCCTCCCGGTGCGGGGCGACGGTGGGCTCCGCGCGCCAGGGGGACGGCACCGGACCGCGGTCGTCGTCCGGAGGACGACAGGACGACACAGCACCGAGGCCCGGCTCCCCTGTCGGGGACCCGGGCCTCGATGAGCGTGCTGGGTGGTTCTCGGCGCTGTGCCGGATGCTCGCCTTCGCGAGCTCAGGCGACGCGGACGGCGTCGGCCTGCGGACCCTTCTCGCCCTGGACGACCTCGAAGGTGACCCGCTGGCCCTCGTCGAGGCTCTTGTAGCCGTCCATCTGGATGGCCGAGTAGTGGACGAAGACGTCCTGGCCGCCGTCGACGGCGATGAAGCCGAAGCCCTTCTCAGCGTTGAACCACTTCACGGTGCCCTGTGCCACGTGCGCTCCCACGTTTCGTGCCTGCGGACGACCCCCCACCGACCAGGGAGGCCGGGTCGAGCTCTTCCGCCCGTCGAAACACGAACGTGGAACCGAACCGCGGGAGAACGTACAGCACAAAACGCCAGGTGAGACCAGACTCACGCGCGCGGCACACCGGATCGGAGGACGACGCCCCCGGAACCCGGGATCGCGCCGCACCCCACGGGTCAGCCGATGAGCCCCGCAGCCCGGACCGAGGACAGGGACGGCGACACCCGGTGGGTCGGCCCGACGACCGGCTCCAGCGGGTCGAGGGTCTTCAGCCCCTCGCCGGTGTTGAGGATGACGGTCTCCTTGGCCGGGTCCAGCCGGCCGTCCTCGACGAGCTGGCGCAGCACCGCGGTGGTGACGCCGCCCGCCGTCTCGGCGAAGACGCCGGTGGTGCGGGCCAGGTCGCGGATGCCCTGCACGATCTGGGCGTCGTGCACCCGGCCGACGGCACCGCCGGTGCGCCGGATCGCGTCGAGGGCGTAGGGGCCGTCGGCCGGGTTGCCGATGTTCAGCGACTTGGCGATGCCGGTCGGCCTGACCGGCTTGACGACGTCCCAGCCGTTGTCGAAGGCGGTGGCGATCGGGTCGCAGCCGGCGGACTGGGCGCCGAAGATCGTCCACTCGGTGGCCTCGACGATGCCAGCCGCGGTCAGCTCGCGGAACGCCTTGTCCACCTTGGTGAGCAGCGAGCCCGACGCCATCGGGATGACGACCTGCGCCGGGATCCGCCACCCGAGCTGCTCGGCGATCTCGTAGCCCATCGTCTTGGAGCCCTCGGCGTAGTAGGGCCGCACGTTCTGGTTGACGAAGGCGGTGTCCTCGAACTCGTCGGTCTCGGCGAGCTCGCTGGTCAGCCGGTTGACGTCGTCGTAGGAGCCGTCGACGGCGACCAGCGTCTGCCCGTAGACCGCCGACTGCACGACCTTGCCCGGCTCGAGGTCCGACGGGATGAAGACGAAGGAGGGCAGGCCGACGCGGGCGGCGTGCGCGGCCACCGAGTTGGCCAGGTTGCCGGTCGAGGCGGCGGCGATCTTGCCGTAGCCCAGCCTCTTGGCGGCGGTGGCGGCCAGGCTCACCACGCGGTCCTTGAAGGAGTGCGTGGGGTTGGCCGAGTCGTCCTTGACCCACAGCCCGCCCGTGAGGCCCAGCTCGGCGGCCAGCCGGTCGGCGCGCACGAGCGGGGTCATGCCCGGGTCGAGGGTGACGCGGTCGGCCGGGTCCTGGCCCACCGGCAGCAGCGCGGCGTAGCGCCAGATGTTCTGCGGTCCGGCCTCGATCTGCTCGCGGGTGACCGCCTTGAGCAGGTCGGGGTCGTAGTCGACCTCCAGCGGACCGAAGCACTCGGCGCAGGCGTGCTCGGCGATCAGGCCGAAGGTGGCGCCGCAGTTGCGGCAGACCAGCCCGCGGGCCGGGGACGGCGGGACGGGGCCGCCCGCACTGGAGTCGGCCTGGCGAGAACCGGGAGCGGTCAGGGTCATGCGACGACTACCTCCTCATCTTCCCCGCGTCGGGCCGTCGAGCCGCGCGGGACGGAATTGGCACCTTCCGCCGCGCGGACGCGCAGGACGGCGGTTGCCGGGGCTTCGTCGGGCCGTGTCCCTCTGCCCCTCTGGATGAGTGGAACGCCCGCGACTCTACCCACGTGGCCGGCCTCGCCGCGGCCCGGGCCAGGATGGGCAGGTGAGCACGCGCGTCGTCTACACCGACCTCGACGGCACGATGGTCGGCCCGCGGGGCTCGTTCTGGCACACCGCGGCCCGCGACCTGACCGACGACCCGGCCGGCGCGCTGCACGACCTGCACCGCGCTGGCGTGGCCCTGGTGCTGGTGAGTGGGCGCACGTTCGAGCAGGTGGTGGAGGCCGCGCGGATCTTCGCCGCCGACGGCGCCATCGCCGAGTTGGGCGCGGTGGTCAGCTGGGACGGCGGCCGTGGCGTGCACCGGCTGACGGGCGCGCTGCCCGAGGAGTACGCCGGCCGGACGCCGATGGAGGTGATGGCCGAGCTCGGCGTCGTCGAGGACCTGCTGGCCCGCCACGCCGGGCGGCTGGAGTGGCACGCGCCCTGGCACGCCACCCACGTCACCGACGCCCTGCTGCGGGGCCGGGTCGACCCGCTGGCCGTGGACGCCGAGCTGGCGGAGCGTGGTGTGGGCTGGCTGACGCTCAAGGACAACGGCGCCATCCTGTCGACGTCGCGGATGACGCTGGTGCCCGAGGCCCTGCCGCCGCGGGTCTACCACCTGATGCCGCGCGGCATCTCCAAGGGCGCGGCGATCGCCTGGGACCTCGAGCGGCGCGGGCTGACCCCGGCCGACGCGGTGGCCATCGGCGACAGCGTCAGCGACCTGGAGATGGCGCCGGCGGTCGACCGGCTGTGGATCACCGCGAACGGGGCCACCGTCGACGGGATGGCGGACCTGCTGGCCGCCGTCCCCAACGTGACGGTGACCGACGCACCCATGGGCGAGGGCTGGGCCCAGGCCGTCCGCGCGTCGCTGTAGCGGGGGTCGCCGTGCCACGTCCCCGGGTCACGGTGCACACCCTGACCAGTCCCGACGGCTTCGCGCCCGACGTGGGGCCCTACTACGAGACCGCGGCCCGGCTGCCGCAGCAGGCCGTGCTCCGCCCGCCGTGGCACTCCAGCACCTCAGGAGGTGACGTCGCGGCGGGAGAAGTGCCGGAACCCGAGCGCCGTGAACACCACCGCGTAGACCAGTGACTGGACGACGCCGCGGAACATGTCGCCGGAGTCGACGGGGGTCTGCAGCAGGTCGGTCCAGGCGAACTCCTCCGCGGTCGGGAAGAAGTCGCGGATGGCACCCAGCTGCTCGACCTGGTCGAGGATCGCGAAGACGAACATCGTGAACACCGCCCCGCCGACCGCGGCCAGCGGCGCGTCGGTCACGGTGGAGAACCAGAACGCCAGCGTGCCGACGACCAGCAGGTGGACGGCGAGGTAGCCGACCATCCCGGCCAGCCGCAGCAGCCCCTCCCCCTGGCCCAGCGTGACGCCGACCGGTGTCTGGACGGCGCCGAAGCCGAACGCGATGCCGCCGGCGAGCAGCGCGGTGAGCACCAGGGTGACCAGCGCGCCCACCGACAGCACCAGCGCGGCCAGCCACTTCTGCCGGAGCAGCCGCATCCGCGGCACCGGGGTGGCCAGCGTGTAGCGCAGCGACCCCCACTGGGCCTCACTGGCCACCGTGTCGCCGAAGAACAGCGCGTAGACGACGACGAGGAAGAAGCTCGTCGTCGCGAACAGCACGAACAGCGTGAGGTTCAGCCCGCTCGCGGTGGCGACGTCGACGAGGTTGATCCGGCTGTTCTCCTCGGCCTCCTCGGTGCCGCCCAGCTGGAGGGCGGCGATGAGGATCAGCGGCAGTGCCACCATCAGCACCAGGACGCCGAGGGTGCGCCGGCGCTTGAACTGCCGGCGCAGCTCGACCGACAGGCGCAGCGTGCGCTCGGGCCGGTAGCCGGCGACCGCCCCGGTCGGCTGCACGTGCTGGGCCGTGGAACTCATGACTCCCCCACCAGTGCCAGGAACGCGTCCTCGAGCCGGCGGCGCGGCGTGAACGCGTCCACCGCCACGCCGGCCGCCACCAGCGCCTGCAGCGCCTGCGCCCGACCGGTGCCGTCGAGGTCGGCGACCAGCCCCTCGTCGGTGCGCTCCACCGTCACCCCGGGCAGCCCGGTGAGGACGGCGGCCGCCCGGTCGGTGTCGGCGTCGTCGGCCAGGCCGACCAGCACCGACCCGCCGGTGCCGACGATCTCCTCGACCGTGCCCTGGGCGATCTTCTGGCCCTTGGCCATGACGACGACGTGGCTGCAGGTCTGCTCGATCTCGCTGAGCAGGTGACTGGAGACGATCACCGTGCGGCCGGTCGCGGCGTAGGAGCGCAGCACCTCGCGCATGGCGTGGATCTGGGGCGGGTCCAGCCCGTTGGTCGGCTCGTCGAGGACCAGCAGGTCGGGCAGGCCCAGCATCGCCTGGGCGATCGCGACCCGCTGGCGCATGCCCTGGCTGTAGCGGCGCACCGGCCGGTCGATCGCGGCACCGAGGCCGGCGACCTCGATGGCCTCCTCCATGTGCGCGTCCTCGGCGGGGCGGCCGGTGGCGGCCCAGTACAGCCGCAGGTTGTCGCGGCCGGACAGGTGCGGCTGCAGACCGGTGCCCTCGACGAACGACCCCAGCCGGGACAGCACCGGCGCACCCGGGCGGATCTCGTGGCCGAAGACGGTGATCCGCCCGTCGGTCGGCCGGATCAGTCCCATGAGCATGCGCAGCGAGGTCGTCTTGCCCGCGCCGTTGGGGCCGAGCAGGCCGAGGACCTGGCCGCGACGCACCTCGAACGAGAGGTCGCGGACGGCGACGAAGCCGTCCTTGTAGGCCTTGGTGACGCGGGTGAAGCGCAGCGGCACCTCCTCACCGTCGGGCTCGACCACCGAGACCCGCCGGCGGCGCCGTCGTCCCCACAGCAGCGCGGCCAGCCAGCCGAGCAGGCCCAGCGCCGTGACGACGCCGAGCAGGACCCACCAGCGGGAGGTGCCGCCGGCGGCGTCGGTGCGCCCGTCGACCTCCGGGACGGCGAGGGCGGCGGCGTCCCCGCCCTCGGCCAGCGCGACGGAGTAGACGGCGGCCTCGGCCGGCAGCGCGAACGCCTGGTCGGTCGAGGAGACCACCACGCGCATCGTGTGCCCGGCCTCGAAGCGGTGCACGATCCCCGGCAGCGTGACGCCCACCCGCGTCGGCGCGGTCGGGTCGGCGGACAGGCCGGTGAGCGACAGGGGCGCGACCAGGCCCGCCGGCAGCGTCGCCGTCCCGTCGGGGGCGACGTCGTAGAGCTTGGCGAACAGGGTCGCCGAGCCACCCGGCGAGGCGACGTCGAGGTCGATCGTCGAGGCGCCGACGACCTCCACCGCCTCGTCCAGCGGCTCGCTCTCGAAGGCGGCGGACTGGCCGGGGATCTCGAACGACTGGCCCGCCAGCGCCGAGGCCAGCGAGCCCAGCCCCGGGACGACGGTGATCGCGGCCGGCGTCCCACCCGCGGGCGTGACCACCGGCTGCAGCGGACCGTCGACGGCGATCGGCTCGCGCTGCGCGGGCTCGCTGCCGGCCAGGCCCGGGTACACCGGTGCGGTCACGGTGCGGTTGCCGCCCTGCACGGTCCCGACCGTCGCGGCCACGCCGGTCGGGGCGGGGAACTCGAAGCCGGTGCCGGGGTCCTCGCCTCGGCCGCGCAGGTGCCAGTCGAACCAGCCCGCGACCTGCTCGCGCAGCTCCTCGGTGGTGCGCTCGGAGGCCTGCGCATCGTGGCCGCCGGCGTACCAGACCACCTTCACCGGGGTGCCGTCGGCGGCGATGCCGCGCGCGTTGGCGTCGGCCTGGCCCAGGCCGAACAGCGAGTCCTGGGTGCCCTGCACCAGCAGGGTCGGCGCGTCGATGCGGTCGAGCACCGTGGCCGGGCTGCTGCGGTCGAGCACGGCGGCGATCTCGGGGGTGAGCGTGCCGGTGGACGCCGCGGACTGGTACGCCGCGCACACCTCGGCGGTGAAGCGACCGCAGGTCAGCAGCTGCTCGACCGCCTGCGGGTCCACCGCCGCCGGGTCGATCGATCCGAGGTCGGCGGGGAGGTCCGCGGGCAGGCCACCGGCTGCGGCGGCTCCGTCGCCGTCGCCGTCCCCACCGCCGAGTGCGCCGAGCAGCCCGCCCGTGGGGGCCGACCCGACGCCGAAGAACAGCCCCGACCACAGCCGCTTGTAGACCC
This sequence comes from Geodermatophilus sp. URMC 61, assembly GCF_052931555.1. NCBI lineage: Bacteria > Bacillati > Actinomycetota > Actinomycetes > Geodermatophilales > Geodermatophilaceae > Geodermatophilus > Geodermatophilus sp. URMC 61. The sequence goes on along the minus strand of NZ_JBRFHZ010000002.1, from coordinate 4,954,611 downwards.
CGCCGTCCTGCCCCTGCGGAGTGGCCGCGACGGTGTCGGCGGCCGGCTCACCCACCTGCGAGGGGAAGAACGCGGCGGTCAGCGAGTTCCAGGTGATCTGCGGGGCGATCGCGTCGATGCGGTCGTCGTAGCCGGCGCCGAGCAGGGCCAGTGCCCCGCCGTAGGAGGCCCCGGCGACGCCGACCCGCGGGTCGCCCTCGGTGTCGAGCAGGACGTCGTCGCGCGCCGCGAGCCGGTCGAGCAGCGCGGAGAGGTCGGCCACCTCGGACCGCGGGTCGTTCAGCCCGATCCGTCCGGTGCTCTCCCCGAAGCCGCGGGCCGAGTAGGTCAGGACGACGTAGCCGCGGCCGGCCAGGTCGCGCGCGTCGTCGGCCACCGACTCCTTGCTCCCGCCGAAGCCGTGGGCGAGCACGACCGCCGCCGCCGGCTCGTCGGCCGTCGCGGAGGCGGGCAGGTACAGGGTGGTGTCGAGCTCGGCGGCGTCCGCACCGGTGCCGACGGGGACCCGCGCCTCCTCGGTGGTGACCTCCTCGGCCGCCGCGGCCGGGACGACGGGCAGCAGCCCGGCCACGGCCAGGGTGAGCAGCAGGAGCAGGGCGGCGGACGTCGCGCGGGCGCCGGGGCGCGGGCGGGGACGCACGGGCCCGCGAACGGGACGCACGGAGCCGCCAACGGACGGCCGCGCCCGGTGGTTCCGGGCACGGCGCGGCGCGCGGTGCCCTGCGGTCAGGGCCGCCACTCGCCGGTGGTGATGACCACGAGACCTGGCGCCGCGACCTCCGGGACCTCGAAGAAGCGCACCGCCGGGCCGCTGATCTCCGGGAACTGCTGGACGAGCTGGACGGCGGCGTCGTACTGGGTCTGGTCACCGTCGGTGTAGTAGACGGTCGTCGTCGCGACGTCGGCACCGCCGTACTCCCCGACGCCCGCGGGCTCCCAGCCCCCGGAGGTCAGCTGCGCGGCGATGTCGCCCGCCAGGCCGGAGACGCCCGTGGCGTTGAGCACGGTCACCGGCACGCGCACCGGCGCGACGGGGGCGGCGTCGATCGGCGGCAGCGGCTGGACCTCCAGCGGCGGCAGGGCCGAGCTCGGCACGGCCGGGGCCGACGCCGTCGCGCTGGGCTCGGTGGAGGTGTCCCGCGAGACCTCCTGGGCCTCGGGAGAGGTGAAGGAGTAGACGCCGAGCACCACGAGGGCGACGACGGCGACGGCCAGCAGGCCCACCGCGGCGCGGCGCACGCCGGAGGTCCGCCGCTCCTCCTGACCGGCGGCGCGGAGTGCGCGCAGCCGCTCGGCCTCGGCTGCCTGGCGCTCCGCGCGCGACGCGGCGCGGCCCCCGACGACGCCGGTGGAGCTGCCGGTGTCCGGCCCGCGGCGGTCCTCGAGGGCGTCCGACCGGTCCTCGTCGGCGTGCCGGTCGTCGTGCCGGTCCGCGTCGGCGTGGTCGTCGCGGGCGGGCGCCCGGTCCGGGATGGCCTCGGTCGCGGGTGCGGCCGCGCGGGACGAGCCGGCGGGCGTGCGGTCGGGGATCGCCTCGGTGGCCGGTGGCGCGGGCGGAGCCTCGTCGCGGGTCCGGGAGGGACTGGTCCAGTCGCGGTACCCCGGAGCGGCCCCGGGGGAGGGTGCCGCGGCCGGCGACCGGCCGGAGGACCAGGCGCGCTCGTCGGGTTCGGTGGCGGCCGGGGAGCCGGTCGGCGCCGCGTCGGCCACCCACGGGCGGGCCCGGTCCGCGGCCCGCCGGCGGGGGGTCTCCGCGGGCCGGCCGGCCGGAGCCGGCGCCGGGTCGTCGGCCGGATCGGGGGTGGGCACCGCCTGGAACGGGGCGACGGTGGTGCGGGGGGCGGGGGGCGCGGCCGGCGCCGCGGCCGCGGACGGCGGCACCGGCAGCCGCACGCGGGTCTGCGGCGCGGGCTCCACCGGTCGCCGGTCCACGGACGGGGCCGGCCCCGGGCGACCGGCGGACGGTGCAGGGCGGGCGGTGGACGGCACGGCACGGCCGACGGACGGCGCGGTGCGGACGGCACCTGCGACCGGGACCGGCACCGGCCGGGCGGGGACCGCAGCAGCGCGGCTCGCTCCGGCGGCGCGGCTCCCCTGGGCGGCGGGTACCCCGGCGCGCGGAACGCCGGCGGCCGGGCTGCCCATCCGTGCGGAGGCAGTCGCGCCGCGCGACGCTGCCGGGACGGCGGGCCGGGCGGGGGCCGCGGCACGCGGCGGGGCGGCCTGCGGCACCGGGCGACCCGACGGGGGACGGCGGCGGCCCGGGTCCTCCCCCGCCTCGAGCAGTCCGTCACGCCGGCGGTCGGCGCGGCTGCGGTTGGGCGCCGTCGGGTGGTCGCTCAGCTCGCGTGCGACCGGAGGTGCGTCGAGCGGGCCGTCGGTGCGGCGTCGTCCGTGCGGGACGGGGGCGTTCCCCTGGTCCGTTCCGTCACCGCCTGGCGCGGCATGCCTGCCCACGGTGACCAAATCTAGAGGGCGCGGCCTCCGTTGCCCAGGAACTGAGACGATCGCCGCTGTCCGCGCGCGGCGCGCAGCCGACGGAGGCGCCGCACGAGCAGCGGGTCGGCCTCCAGTGCCGCAGGCCGGTCGACCAGGGCGTTGAGCACCTGGTAGTAGCGCGTCGGCGCCAGGCCGAAGCGGTCACGGATGGCCGTCTCCTTGGCGCCGGGCCGGCGCCACCACTGCCGCTCGAAGGCGAGCATCTCGTGCTCGCGGCGGGTCAGGCCGCCGGGCCGGGCGGGCGGGTCGGAGACGGGAGCGGGCGTCGGGTCGGCCGCCGGGGGAAGAGGCACCTCGCCCCCCGGCGGGGAGACCGCGGGAGCTGGTTCGGCAGACACGGAGTCCTCCTTCGGAACACCTGCCACGGTAGTCCCGCCCACTGACATCCCCGGGCCGCCGGCGGCCTCCCGGCCGGTGGAAGGACCCCATCCCCCTCACCCCTCGCAGGCTCGGGGCGAGCCTCCGGACGGGGCCGTGGGGGCAGGGGTCCCTTCTCAAACCGGTGCGGGCATGGCCTCCGTCGTCCGCCGACGGGCTCCGGCGCGGGCGCTGCGCAGGCTGTCGACCGTGAACACGGCCAGGGCGATCCAGACGATCACGAAGCCGGCCAGCCGCGCCGGCGGCATGGGCTCGTCGTAGACGAAGACGCCGATCGCCAGCTGCATGAGCGGCGTGACGTACTGCAGCAGGCCCACCGTGGACAGGGGGATGCGCCTCGTCGCGCCGGCGAACAGCAGCAGCGGTACGGCGGTCGCCACGCCCGAGCTCAGGAGCAGCAGCAGGTGGCCGGTCCCGGCGTTGCCCGCCGTCCCCTCCCCCTGCGCGTGCAGGACCACGAGCACCGCCACCGCCGGGACGACGACCAGCGCGGTCTCCACGAACAGCCCCGGCGCGGCCGCGACGTGCACCAGCTTCTTCATCAGCCCGTACAGGCCAAACGTGGCCGCCAGCGTCAGGGCGATCCACGGCGGGCGGCCGTAGTCGACGGTGAGCACGCCCACCGCGACCGCGGCGATGCCGACGGCGACCCACTGCAGCCGCCGCAGCCGCTCGGTGAACACCACGACCCCGAGCAGCACGCTGACCAGCGGGTTGATGAAGTAGCCCAGCGAGGTCTCGACCACGTGCCCGGAGTTGACGCCGTAGACGAAGACCAGCCAGTTGGCGGCGATGAGCACCGCGGCGCCGGACAGCACGAGCATCGACCGGCGGTCGGTGACCGTCGCTCGCACCTGCGGCCAGGCGCGCACCGCGGTCAGCAGGACGGCGATGAAGACCAGCGACCAGATGACCCGGTGGGCCACGATCTCCACCCCGCCGGCGGGCTCGAGCAGGGGGAAGTACAGCGGGAACAGCCCCCAGAGGCCGTACGCGGCCAGTCCGGAGGCGACCCCGGCGCGCCGCTCGTCCACCCCTGCACCGTACGTCCGGCCCCCAGAGGCCGGTCCACCGGTTCCCGGGGTGGGATCAGCCGGTCTGGATGTAGTCGACGAGCTGGGCCCGCTCCTCCTCCAGCTCGTCGAGCCGGGCCTTGACGACGTCGCCGATGGAGACGATCCCGACCAGCTCGCCGGCGTGGACGACCGGCACGTGCCGCACGCGGTGCTCGGTCATCGTGCGGGCCAGCTCCTCGACGCCCGCGTCGGGCACGCAGGTGTGCACCTGTGCGGTCATCACGGTGGAGACCGGATCGGCGAGCAGTCCGGCGCCGCGCTCGTGCAGCGCCCGGACGACGTCCCGCTCGGAGACGATGCCGTCGACACTGCGGCCGTCGCCGGAGACGACCAGGGCACCGACCCGGTGCTCGGCGAGCAGCGCCAGCGCGGTGCGGACGCTGGCGTTCGCCTCGACCGTGGCGACATCGCTCCCCTTGCGGCGGAGCAGCTGACGGATGTGCATGCCGGACCTCCTCGCCGTCGGGTCGCGCGGGCGAGTGTGCTCCCGCTCACAGGCCCCCGGCAACGCCCGGAGCGGCCTACCGTCATCGGTGTGCGAACCCGTACCGAGACGCGTCGGCCCACGCCGCTGCAGTGGGTGCGCTACGCGCTGGGTGGCCGACTGCCGCGGGAGCTCTCCCCGTGGGTGCTGGCCGACACGACGGAGCCCGGCTGGGTGCGCCGGCACCTGACCCGGGCGGTGGTGCAGCTGCTGCCGGTGCTGGTGCTGTGCGTCACCGTCGTCCCCGTGCCGCTGGTCTACCGGCTCTCCGCGGCCGCCGGCGGGCTGCTCATGGGGTTGATGTTCTCGCTGGCGTTCATGGTCGAGACGACCGAGCACCGGGTCGCCAAGGCCGGCTACCCACCGGGCACGGCGGCACGGCTGCGGGCCGAGCGCAGCGAGCGGGAGCAGCTCGAGCGCCGCTCGCCCTACCGGCAGGACGGCGCCGGCAGCTTCGACTGAGGACCCCGTGCAGGGTCCCGCGAGCCTGGTGACGTGCTGGAACGGCCAGCCTTCAGGGTCCTGCGCCGAGCCGGCGAGGCGTGGGGGGAAGGGTGGCCCTTCTTCAGTCCTCGACGCGGAAGCCGATGGACAGCCGCACCTGGAAGTAGTTGACGTCGCCGTCGACCACCTGGCCGCGGATCTCCCTGGTCTCGAACCACTCGATGTGCCGAACCGTCTGCGCGGCCTTGCGGATCGCGGTGCGGATGGCGTCGTCGACGCTGGTGTGGCTGCTGCCGACGATCTCGCTCAGCCGGTACACGTGGTCGGACACGGCCGCCTCCAGGGTCGGGTCCCGGCGCCGTCGTCTCGCCGCCGGCCGAGCGCCACGCTAGCGGCGGGCCGCACGCTCCACCACGGGACGGGCTTTACGCAGTCCTTACCCGGCCCTGGCCCTGCGCTGGCCGCCCACCCTCTAGGCTGGGGGGAACCCTCCCCGCCCCTCGCACAACCGCGGCAGGACGAGATGACCGATCTGCACCTCGTGGTCGGAGGGCTCCTCACCCGCGATCCGGTGCTGGCGCCCCTGCTGCTCAACTACGCCACCGCCCTCCAGTGGGCGCAGACGCCGGCACCGTCCTCGATCGTGCCGAGCTGGGCGGCCGACGAGCGCCCCGGCGCCCCGGACGGCGGTGAGCTGTTCACCGTCGAGGCGCACGCGTCCCGGGACACCCCGCACCCGCACCGCTACCTCGACACGGTGCTCGACACGGTGCACGCGGTCCTGACCCGCGGGCCGGTCGGCGTCGAGCGCCTGGCCGACGTCGACGTCCCGGACATCGGCGGGGGGACCGTCTCCCGGGCCGCCACCTGGGCACTGGCCCCGGTCGCGGCGGACGTCCTCGGCCGGCCAGCTGCCGGCTACCGACCGTCCGGGGCCGTCAGCTCCAACCGGTAGCCGTGCCCGCGCACGGTGACGATCTGCGGCACCCGGCGGCCGGGTGGGGCGACCTCCTGCAGCTTGCGCCGCAGCGCCGCGACGTGGACGTCGAGGGTCTTCGTCGAGCCGAACCAGTTCTCGTCCCAGACGTCGGCCATCAGCTGTTCCCGGCTGTGCGCCACCTCCGGCTGGGCGGCCAGCCGTGCGAGCAGGTCGAACTCCTTGGGCCGCAGGTGCAGCTCGCCGCCGGCCACCGTGACCCGGTGCCGCGCGACGTCGACCACCAGGTCGCCCACGGCACGGACGGCGGGCCCTGTCGCCCCGCTGCCGCCACGGCGCAGGTGGGCGCGGAGACGGGCGTGCAGCTCGGCCAGCCGGACCGGCTTGACCAGGTAGTCGTCGGCGCCCGCCTCCAGGCCGACGACGACGTCCATCTCCGCCGAGCGCGCCGTCAGCATCACCAGCACGCACCCCGGCTGGGTGGCCCGCAGCTGCCGGCACACCTCCACCCCGTCGAGGTCGGGCAGCCCGAGGTCGAGCAGGACGAGGTCGACCGGGGCGGCCGCGGCGCGGGCCAGGCCCGCGGTACCGGTGCGCTCCCAGGCGACGTCGTAGGCGTGGCTGCGCAGGCTCGAGGTGAGCACCTCGCCGATCGAGGTGTCGTCCTCGACCAGGAGGACCCGACCGGCCATGCGGGCATCGTGGCACCGCCTCGCCCGCCGTGGGACCCGTCCGGCCGCGGCGGGATGCGGTGACAGCGCCCGGCGGGCGGAGCAGGCTGTCGTTCCCGAGCATCGTGCCCGCCGACCGCCGGAGGGAGGTCCGCCCGTGCGCACACGGATCGTCGCCCTCGCCGTGCTGACCTCCGTCCTCGCCACCTGCCTGTTCGCGGTCCCCCTGGCCGTGGCGGTGCTCGACTACGCCGTGCAGCACGAGCGCGCACACCTCCTGCGCTCGGCGAGCTACGTGGCGATCGACGTCTCCGGACAGGTCTACGACGGCGACCCGATCGACCCCGAGGACCTCGAGGTCTACGACGACGACTACGCCGTCGCGGTCTACGACGAGGACGGCGACCGGCTGGCCGGCGCCGTCCCGGGCGAGCACCCGCGGCTGCTCTCCCGCGCCCTCGACGGGGACGTGAGGACTCGGGCGGAGGGCGATCTCCTGCTGGCTGGCTTCCCCGTCACGCACTCCGACGACGTGGTCGGCGCCGTGCTCGTGGCCACCCCGCGCAGCACCGTGCTCTGGAACGTGGGTTTCCTCTGGGCCGCGATGGCGAGCCTGGCGGCTGCCGCGGTGACGATCGCCTGGCTCGTCGGACGGCGGCAGGCCCGCCGACTGGCCCGGCCGCTGGAGGACCTGGAGGAGAGCGCTCGGCGGCTCGGCGACGGCGACTTCAGCGTCCGCAGCCGCCGGGGCGGGATCGAGGAGATCGATGCGGTGGGCGCCGCACTCGACGCGACCGCGATGCGCCTGGACGACCTGCTCGCCCGCGAGCGCGCCTTCTCCGCCGACGCCTCCCACCAGCTCCGGACCCCGCTGGCGGGCATGCGGCTGCGCCTGGAGGCCGCGCTCGAGCGCCCCGACGCCGACCCGCGGTCGGCGATCGCCGCGACCCTGGTCGACGCCGACCGTCTCGAGGCGATCATCGGCGAGCTGCTGACCCTGGCTCGGGCCGGGCAGCGCGCGCCGGCCGCTCAGGTGGACCCGCTGGACCTGGACACGCTGGTCGGGGAGCTGTCGCCGGAGTGGGGGGCGCGCCTGGCGCTGCACGGCCGCGACCTCGAGGTGCACGTCGCCCCGGACGCCCCGGACGCGCGGGCGTCGGGGGCGGCGGTGCGTCAGGTGCTCGGGGTCCTGGTCGACAACGCCGTCACGCACGGCCGTGGCACGGTCACGATCACCGTCCGAGAGGCCCCCGGCGCCGTCGCGATCGACGTCACCGACGAGGGCCCGGGCGTCCAGGACCCGGAGGCCGTGCTCTTCGCCGGCCAGGCCGACCGCCGGGACGGACACGGCATCGGCCTGGCCCTGGCCCGCCGGTTGGTGGAGGCCGAGCAGGGCCGGCTGACCCTGACGCGGGTGTCACCGCCGGTGTTCACGCTCCTCCTGCCGACCGCGGCGCGGGAGGACGACGTCGTCCCGGCCCGGCAGCCCGGCGGCTGAGGCCTGCCCTCGGCCGCCGGGCTGTGGCGGTCCTCGGGCCTACCCCCTCCCCCGGCTGGCGTCGTGGCGGCGGATCTCGGCTCGCTTGTTCTCGCGCCAGTACAAGGCCGCGGTGAGCGCCATCAGCAGGACGATGACCGCGATGACGGCCAGGGTCAATGACACCGGTACATCCCACCCTCTCGTCGTCTTCTCCGACGTGCCGCGCACTGGTGCCTCCGTGCCGTCGCCGTGACCGGGCGTCGGCGGGGGGTCCGGACCCCCGGACCCGAGGGGTGGGGTGGCCGGCGTTCCGGCCACGGCACCCGGGCGGCAGCCCCGTTGTGGTGCCGGTCAGCCCCGGGAGGGGCTGACCGCTGTGGTCACGGCCGGGACGCTAGGCAGTACGGATGTCCTCGGTGTCGGGCCGGACGACGCTTTACCGACTTCTTGCCGATCGTTTACCTTTGCAACGACCATCGGGGTCGGCCACCGGGCGGACGCCGTGAGGCGAGGGAGCCGACGGGGGGACTCGAACCCCCAACCGCCCGATTACAAGTCGGGTGCGCTGCCAGTTGCGCCACGCCGGCGGGACATGGGAACTAGTCCCGGGACAAGGATAGGGACAACACACGGGGCGACTCGCACCGCCGAGGGACCGGTGGTCGTCCCCGTGGCCCCGGCACGTGGTCCGCACGGCACCATCCGGAGGCGGAGGCTTTAGGTCCGGGCGCTGGATGGCCGATCACTCGGGCTGATCCACATGGCCGGCGGCAGCCTCATCACCGGGCACAGGGCGCCCGGTCCCGGCGACCTCGATCAGGTATCGGGTGATCAGGTGGTCGGTGGTGAGGGCCCGGCAACAGCGCTCCAGGGCGTCCTGGCCCAGGGCGCGGGCCTGATCGACCTCACCCAGCTGGACCAGGGCGCCGGTCAGGGCGCCCGCTGCCCACAGGCTGACCAGGTGGTCCGGGCCCAGCGCCCGGCGGCAGCGCCGCAGGGTGTCCTCGCCCAGGGCGCGAGCCGACTCCGCCTCACCCAGCTGCACCAGGGCGCCGGTCAGGGCGCCCGCCGCCCACAGGGTGACCAGGCGGTCCGGGCCGAACGCCCGGCGGCAGCCCCGCAGGGTGTCCTCACCCAGGGCGCGAGCCGACTCCGCCTCACCCGAGCCGACCAGGGCCAGGGCCAGGGCGGTGCCCGCCAACAGCGTGGTGGTGTGGTCGGGGCCGAGGACCCGGCGGCAGCCCTGCAGGGTGTCCTCACCCAGAGCGCAGGCCGAGTCGACCTCACCCACCTGGACCAGGGCGCCGGTCAGGGCAATCGCGGTCAACTGGGTGACGAGGTGGTCCGGGCCGAGCGCCCGACGGCAGCCCTGCAGGGTGTCCTCGCCCAGGGCGCGGGCCGGCTCTGCCTCCCCCAGCTGGTTCAGGGCGTGGGTCAGGGCGCCCGCCGCTGTCAGGGTGACGAGGTGGTCCGGGCCGAGCGCCCGGCGGCAGCGCGGCAGGGTGTCCTGGCCCAGGGCGCGGGCCGGCTCCGCCTCCCCCAGTTGGGCCAGGATGAACGTGAGGGCGGTCGCCGACGACAAGGTCCTGGCGTGGTCCGGGCCGAGCACGCGACGGCAGCGCGGCAGAGTGTCCTCGCCCAGGGCGCGCGCCGGTTCGATCTCGCCGGCCTGGCTCAGGGCGTGCATCAGGGCGCCGGCCGTACCCAGGGTGGTGGGGTGGTCCGGGCCGAACACCCGGCGGCAGCGCTGCAGCGTGGCCTCGCACATGGGACGAGCGGACTCTTCCTCACCCAGCGTCACCAGGGCGAGGGCGAGGATGCTGGCGGCGGTGAGGGTGTCGGGATGGTCGGGGCCGAGGACCGACCGCCAGCGGTCGAGCAGCGGTGCAGAGACGGCCCGGGTGGCGGCATGGTCCCCGTGGCTCTGCAGGTAACGGGCGGTGTTCAGGACCAGTTGCCGGTGGGCGGGAGAGGAGTCACCCAGCGGGGCGGTGGCGAGCACGTGCGGAGCGCGCTGGGCGTAGGCGGCCCAGCTGACCGGATCCTCCGGATCGCCGGGGGCCGCGGCGGCCAGCAGCGCCACCACCCGCTCGGCGGTGGCCTGCTGCATGTCGGGCGCCATCTGGTGGCGGATCACCGCCTGCACCAGCCGGTGCACCTGGAAGCCCTCGGAATGGCGGCGGGCCAGCGAGTAGCCGACCAGCGCACCGACGGTGTCGGCCAGGTCGTCGACGTTGGCGGCGGTGCTGCCCAGCGGCTCGCCCAGCAGCTCGGCGTGCTCGCCGAAAAGGCACAGCGGGATGGGTTCGGGCGCGAGGAAGGCGGCCCACTGCAGCAGCTGGACGGCGGCCGGGTCCTCGCACCTGAGTCGCTCCAGGGACAGCGCCCAGGTGGTGTCGATCCGCCCGGAGTAGCCGACCACCTCACCGCGGGCCAGCAGGGTCGCGCGGCGGGTGCGGAACCGGCGCAGGTAGTCCGCCGGTGGCAGCTCGGTCTGCTCGAGATAACCGGCGGCCTGGGCGGCGGCCAGCGGCAGGTCGCCGAGTTCGGCGGCGAGGGCGTCGGCTAGCTCCTCGCTCAGGGCAGCGATGCGGGCGCGCAGCAACGCCACCGTTTCCGCCCGGGCCAGCACGTCGACCTCCAGCCGGCCGCCCAGCGCGCCCCAGCCGGGAGAGCGGGAGGTGATCAGCACGTGCCCGGCTCCGCCGGGCCGGAAGTCGGCGATGTCACCCGGCCGCTCGGCGTTGTCGAAGACCAGCAACCACCGGTCCCGGCCGCGCAGCTCGGCCAGCAGCCGCTCCACCGTCTCGGCCACCGTGCCTCCGGCCGGCAGGGCGAGCCGGGTGGCCAGCCCGGACAGCTGGTCGGGGATGAGCACCGGCTGCTCGGCGTCGACCCACCACACCAAGTCGTAGTCGGAGGCGAACCGGTGCGCGTACTCGATCGCCAGCTGGGTCTTGCCCACCCCGCCCAGCCCGTACAGCGCCTGCACCGCCAGTGTGGTCTCGCCCGCGCGTAGTCGCCGGCGTAGCTCGGCCAGCAGGCCGTCCCGGCCGGAGAACCGCGGGTTCCGGGGCGGCACCTTCCACACCATCGGTAGACGGCCGGCAAATCCTGGCCGACCGGCCGGTGCGGGCCCCGCGCAGGGGAACGGCGGCGCGTCCGTCGGCCGGCCACCGGTCAACCTCGTCCGCAGCCGAGCCGCCGCGGCGGCCTCGTCCAGGCCGGTCAGGTCCAGGTGGATCAGCGACGCGTACAACGGTGGCAGGCGCACTGGTTCGATGAGCACCGGCACGATCCGCCCCTCTGCCTGCTGGGCGAATGCCGCGCGCAGCTCGGCGCCGCCGAACGCGGAGGCGAAGTAGGCCTCGGTGCACACCGCCAGCAGCCGGTCCGCCCGCTCCAGCGCCGCCTCCATGCGGGCCACGAAGTCCTCACCCGGCGCCCAGTCCCACACGGCCAGCTCGACGCGGTAGCCGGCCTGCTCGAGCTGCCAGGCCAGCCACTCCGCCCACGCGGTGTCCCGGCCCGCGTGACTGATGAAGAAATCGGTCACGAAAGACCACTACACCCATCACCCGACGTATGGGTACCTGCCGCTGCCGGACGCGAGAGCCGCCTCGTCGAGCGTTCCCCGGCAGCGCTCCAGCCTTCATCCGCACCGATTCGTCGAGCAGCTGCGTCCACTGTCGGACGAGCCGGTCGTCCTCGTCCGTCAGGCGGCGGTGTCGCCGTGCTTGAGGTCGCCGCTGGGGTCGCTGCCGGCCAGCGGGAGCCCGGAGAGCCACCGGGCGAAGCCGTCGGGGTCGCGCCGCTCGAGCTCGTCGAGGGTCTGCTGCCGCCGGACGACGATCGCCTCGCGGGTGGGGGCGTCGAGCGGGCCGGACAGCGCCGTCGTGGTCCGGACCCACTCGCGGCCGAGCGCCTCGGTGGACAGCGAGGACACCGGCGGCAGCGGGACGGCCGGCTGACGGGTCGCGGCGGCGGATGCCGACGTCCTCGGGGAGCTGCGGACCAGCCAGACGACGGCCCCCGCGCCCGCGGCGGCCCCGGCGACGACCAGGGTGAGCGCCGCCCCGCCGAGCACGGCGGTGCCGGAGAGGACCAGCAGCACCGCGACGGTCGCCGCCCCGGCCTTCCAGGCCGCGTCGACGATGGCCTGCTGCCCGGGCCGGGACTCCCGGGCCACCCCCGCCGCCAGGCAGGCGGACACCAGCGCGGCGAGCCCCACCGCGACCAGGCCCGGCGGTCGCAGGGCCAGGCCGCCGATGACGGCCAGCCCGGCGCCGACGGTGGCGCCGGTCCAGAGGAGGAGGCGGGGAAGCGGACCGCGGCTGGACACGGGGGCACCCTCCAGGCAGGACCGAACTCGGGAGGCCGGGCGATCACCGACGAGCGGCGACCCGGGCTCCGCCCCTACCCAACTCGCACGCCTCTTGCACCCTCCGTGGCGGGGCGGTCTTCCCTCGCGAGCCCCGGGCGAGGAACCTCGACGGCACGCGCGGGGGACGACCGTCATCCGGAGGTGCCCGTGTCCACGACGCCCCGCACTCCAGCCGGGACGCCGCCCGCGCCCGGCCCGGCGGACGACGACCCGCAGCCGCCGCCCGTGGTGGTCGGCGCCGACGGCAGCGAGTGCGGGCTCCGAGCGGTCCGTTGGGCCGCCGAGGAGGCCGTCCGCCGCGACGCACCGCTGAGGATCGTGCACGCGACCCCGCACCTGGGACACCGGGGCGTGGCCGGCTCCCCCGCCGCCGACCTCCCCCGTGCGCGCGGTGCGACCGCGCAGGCGTACACCCTCGCCCGGCACACCGCACCGTCGGTCGCGGTCTCCACCGAGGTGGTGCCCGGCGAGCCGGTGCAGGCGCTGCTGCACGCCGCCGAGGACGCCCAGCTCGTCGTCCTCGGCATCACCACGACCGGTGCGGCCGACGAGATGGTGCTCGCCTCGGTCGCCCAGAAGGTCGCCGCCCGCTCGCCCCGCCCGGTGGTCGTCGTCCCGCGGTCCCGGCCGGGCGGCACCGGCTCCCGGCCGCACGTGGCGGTGCTCGGCCTCGGTGATCGGGAGGACGACGAACCGGTGGCCGTCTTCGCCGCCGAGGAGGCGCTGCGGGCCGGCCGTCCGCTGCTCGTGCTGCACACCCGGGCGGACGACGGCGGCGCCTGGGCGGCGGACTCCTCGCGGTGGGCCGAGCGCTGGCCCGACCTGCGCGCGACCCACAGCCCGGTGCCCGGCCCGACCGGCGGCCGGGTGCTGGCCGCCGCCTGCCCGACCCCACTGATGTCGATGAGCGCGGGCCACGGTGGGCTGCTGCACCGACCGCTGGACGGGCTGCACCGCTGGTTGCTGCGGCACTGCACCTCGCCGATGGCCTTCGTCCCGCCGGTGCACCGGCTGACCGGCGAGGAGCCGCGCGAGGAGATCATCGCCGTCGGCTGAGGCATAGGAGGCAATGCATGCGTCTCCACCGGCCGGGGCGTAGGCATTGCCTCCTATGCCTGGGCCCGGAGGGCGGAGCCGGGGGAGGCATGATCACCGCCCGTGGGTTCCTCCGTCGTCGACCTCGGCCCCCGGCTGGCGGTGGCGCTGGTCGCACTGACCGCGCTCGCCGCGGTGGCCGGCCGGCTCTCCGGCCTCGGCCAGGAGCGCCCGGTCGTCGTCGCCGCGCTGCGCGCGACCGTCCAGCTGGCCGCGGTGTCGGCGGTGCTGCTCGTCGTCGTGCGCTCGCTGGCCCTCTCGGCGCTGTTCGTGCTGCTCATGGTCAGCGTCGCGGCGGTCACCGCGGCCGGGCGGGCCACCGGGCTGGCGTTGCGCAGCGCCGGCGCGCCCCGCCGGGTGGGCACCGCCGCCGTCCCCGTGCTGGTCGGCGCGGTCCCGGTGGTGGCCCTGGTGCTCGCCAGCGGCACCGTGCCGCTGCGCGGCGAGGCGGTCATCCCGATCGCCGGGATCCTCGTCGGCGGGGCGATGACCGCGACGTCCCTGGCCGGCCGCCGGCTGCGGGAGGAGCTGGCCGCCCGGCGCGGCGAGGTCGAGGCCGCGCTCGCGCTGGGGCTGCTGCAGCGCGACGCCGTCCGCGAGGTGCTGCGGCCGGCCGCGGCCACGGCGCTGGTGCCCCCGCTGGACCAGACCCGCACCGTCGGGCTCGTCACGCTGCCCGGCGCGTTCGTCGGGGTACTGCTCGGTGGCGGCAGCCCGCTGGAGGCCGGCGCGGCCCAGTTGCTGGTGCTCGTCGGCCTGCTGGCGGTGCAGGTCACGGCCGTGTGGGCGGTGGTGGAGCTGGTGGGGAGGGGCCGGCTCCTCCTCGACGTCCCCTGCTGAGACGTCCAGGGAGCTCACAGCAGACCACCAGCGTCGGGTCAGCAGCACGGCCCACTGTGGACGTCGAGGGCGGTGGACCGGCCGCCCACGAGGAGGACGAGACACGTGAACCCCTACGGCACCCCGCACCCGGCGCCGGGTCCCTGGGCGCCGCCGACCTGGCCCCAGCAGCCCGCCCCCGGGCAGGCGGCACCGGGTCAGCAGGCGCCGGGGACGGCCGCCCCTGGGCACGACACCCTCCCCGGGCAGCAGCCGCCGCTCGGGCACCCCGGCCCGGCGGCACCCGCGTCCGAGCCGCCCCGCCGGGCCGGCCGGTGGCGGATCGGCGTCGCCGGCCTGCTCGCCGGGGCCCTGATCGGCGGTGGCGCCGGTGCGGGCGTGGTGCTGCTCGCCGACGGCTCGGACGGCAGCGGCAACGGCGGAGGCACGGTCGCCGCCCAGAACGTCACCATCACCAACCCCGAGACGGCGACCGCGGTGACCGCGGCCGCGGCCAAGGCGGCGCCCAGCGTGGTCACCGTCTACGTCACCGGCGCCTCCGGCTCGGGCAGCGGCTCCGGCGTCGTCCTCAGCCAGGACGGCTACGTGCTCACGAACAACCACGTGGTCAGCCTGGACGGCGCCGGCTCGAGCGTCGTCTCGGTGCGCACCTCCGACGGCACCCTCTACGACGCGACCGTCGTCGGCACGCAGCCCGTCTACGACCTGGCGGTGCTGAAGCTGCAGGGCGCCTCCGGTCTGACCCCGGCGACCTTCGCCGACTCCGACAAGGTGCAGGTCGGCGACCTGGCCGTGGCGATCGGCGCCCCGCTGGGCCTGTCGGACACGGTGACCGACGGCATCATCAGCGCCAAGGGCCGGGCCGTGGCCACCGGCTCCACGGAGGGCGACGCCACCGTGATCGACGCGCTGCAGACCGATGCGGCGATCAACCCGGGCAACTCCGGCGGCGCGCTGGTCAACGGCGCCGGCGAGGTGGTCGGCATCAACACCGCGATCGCCTCGGTCGCCTCCGGAGCGCCGGGCCAGTCGGCCGAGAGCGGCAACATCGGTGTCGGCTTCGCCATCCCGGGCAACACCGCCAAGCGGATCGCCCAGGAGCTCACCGCCGACGGGAAGGCCGAGATCACCTACCTGGGTGTGAGCGCGCAGACCGCGGCGGACCCGCAGCAGCGCGAGATCGGCACGGGCGCGCAGGTGGTGCAGGTGCAGCCGGGCACCCCGGCCGCCGACGCGGGACTGCGCGCCGGCGACGTCGTCACCGCGGTCGGCGACCGGGTCGTGACCACCTCGACCGAGCTGACCGCCGCCGTCCGCAGCGCCTCCCCCGGCGACCAGGTGACCCTCACCGTCCGCCGCGGGCAGGACACCCAGCAGATCCAGGTCACCCTGGGCGCCAGCGAGGGCTGATGGAGGACGTCGTCCTCCTCACCCCTCGCACGCTCGGGGCGAGCCTCTGGACGAGACCGCGACCGGGTGGGACTCCTCGTCCCACCCGGCCCCGCAGGCACGGCTCCCTCCTTACGCTGGGACGGGTGTCGTCGAGTTCCCCGATCGCTCCGCTGGCCGCCTCCCTCGACGACCCGGAGCGGGCCCGCGACCTGGCTCGCATGAAGCGCCTGGCGACCGGCCTGTTCCTGCTGGCCGCCGCCGTCTTCCTGACCTGCGTGCTCCTCGGTGAGGAGACCGGCGCCTGGGTGGGATACGTGCGGGCCACCGCCGAGGCCTCGATGGTCGGCGCGCTGGCCGACTGGTTCGCCGTCACGGCGCTGTTCCGGCACCCGATGCGGCTGCCGATCCCCCACACGGCGATCATCCCGCGCAAGAAGGACCAGATCGGCGCGAGCCTGGGCGCCTTCGTCCAGCAGAACTTCCTGACCCGCGCCGTGGTCGAGGACAAGCTGACCACCATCGACGTCCCCGGCCGGCTCGGTGCCTTCCTCGCCGCGCCGGGGCGCGCCGAGCGGCTCGCCGGGGACGCCGGTGCGGTGCTGCACTCGGTCGCCGGCCTGCTGCGGGACGACGACCTGCGGCCCGCCGTCGCCGGCCTCGTCGACCGCAAGCTGCACGGGACACCCGCCGCCCCGGTGGTGGCCCGGACCCTCGAGCTCGTGGTGGACGGCGACCGGCACCAGGAGGTGCTCTCGGCGGGGCTGCGCGGCCTGGCGCGGTTCCTGGAGGACAACCGCGTCGTCTTCCGCGCGCAGCTGGGCGACGCCTCCCCCGCCTGGGTGCCCGACTGGGTCGACGACCGGGTGTTCGACCGCGTGTTCGCCGGCGTGATGGCCTTCCTGGACGAGGTCGGCGAGGACCCCCGCCACGAGCTGCGGCGGGCCTACGACGCCCGGCTGCGCGCCTACGTGCACGCGCTGCGCACCGACCCGGCGACGGCGGCCCGCGTCGAGGAGCTGAAGAAGGAACTGCTCGAGCACCCCGCCGTCCGGACCTGGTCGGGGTCGCTGTGGACCCACCTCAAGGACGCCGCCCTGACCGCAGCCGCCGACCCGGACTCGGCGCTGCGGGCCCGCGTGGCCGGGATGATCCGCGAGGCCGCCCGGCTGCTGCAGACCGACCAGCGGGTGCGCGAGCTGGTGCAGCGGCACGCGCACGGGATCGCGGGCTACCTGGTGGAGCGCTTCTCCGGGGACGTCGCGGACCTGGTCGGCAGCACGGTCGCCCGCTGGGACACCGAGGAGACCAGCCGCCGCATCGAGCTCCAGGTCGGCCGCGACCTGCAGTTCATCCGGATCAACGGCACCGTGGTCGGCGGCCTGGCCGGCCTGGTCATCTACACCGTGGCCCAGCTGCTCGGGTGACGGACCCCGTCCTCCCCACCCCTCGCGAGCTCGGTGCGGGCCCCTGGACGGGGCCGCCCTCGCACGTCACTCAGCGGGCGCGCCGGTCCCACACGGCGGCAGCGAGGGCGAGCGCCGCCCAGGCGACGGCGGAGAGGCGCAGTGCGGCCGCCCGGCCCCGGTCCGGCACGGCCGCGGGGAGGACGGCCGCGTCGGCACAGTCGCTGAGGACCCGCGCGCCGATGGCCAGGTCCCGGACCCGGCCTCCCGGTGCGGTCAGCATCGCCAGACCGATCACGGTGTCCCGGGCGCCGATGGCGCGGAGCAGGGCCCGCGTCTGCGCGGTGTCGGGCATCCCGATGGTCCCGATGAGCACCCGGGGCACGACCACCAGCCCGGCCGAGAAGGTGGCCGTGGCGGCTCCGACGACGGACGTCAGCGAGGGCATGTCCCCAACCAACCAGGCCCTGCGGCCGAACGGTGTGCGGCGAGGCGCAGTTCCACGGTCGGGAAGAGCGCATCGGGGCACGCCGTTCCCTGCACCTACCGCCGTGACGACGCGGCGGCGTAGAGGGCGATGCCCGCGGCGACGCTGACGTTGAGCGACTCGGTGTCGCGCGCGATGGGGATGCGCACGACGACGTCGCAGCGCTCGCGCACCAGCCGGGACAGCCCCGCGCCCTCGGCGCCGACCACGAGCGCGACCGGGTCGGCGAAGCCGTCGAAGTCGTGCACGTCCACGTCCCCGTCGCCGGCCAGGCCGACGGTCATCAGACCGGCGTCCTGGTACGAGCCCAGCGCCCGGGCCAGGTTGACCGCGCGGGCCACCGGCAGCCGCGCGGCGGCGCCGGCGCTCGTGCGCCAGGCCGACGCGGTCATGCCGACCGAGCGCCGCTGCGGCACGACGACCCCGTGCGCGTCGAACGCCGCGGCCGAGCGGACGACGGCGCCCAGGTTGCGCGGGTCGGTGACGCCGTCCATCGCGACGACCAGCGGCGGGCGGCCCGAGTCGCGGGCGAGCTCGAGCAGGTCGTCGGGGTGGGCGTACTGGTACGGCGGCACCTGCAGGCCGATGCCCTGGTGCAGCGCACCGCCGGACATCCGGTCGAACTCGGCCCTGCCGACCTCCAGCAGCGGCAGCCCCCGGTCGTTGGCCAGGTGCAGCGCCTCGGTGATCCGCTCATCGGTGGCCGCCCGCGTGTCACCCGTGACCACGTAGAGCGCGGTCGCCGGGATCTGCGCGCGCAGCGCCTCGACCACCGGGTTGCGGCCGAGCAGCAGCTCGGGCGCGTCCTCGGCGCGTTGCCGGCCGCGGTCGCGCTCGGCCCGGCGCCGGGCGTCGGCGGCCGCGCGTCGCTGGGCGGGGTGACCCGGGCGCATCTCCGCCGGCGGGGTGGCGCCGCGACCGGCCAGTGCGCGGCGGCCCTTGCCGCCGGTGCCCGCCGAGGCGCCCTTCTTGTGCGCGCCGGTGGTGCGCCCCCGGCGCTGGCTGTTGCCGGCCATCAGCGGCTCAGCTCCCATCGCGGTCCCTGCGGGGTGTCCTCGACCTGGACACCGAGTGCGGCGAGCCGCTCGCGGATCGCGTCCGCCGCGGCGTAGTCCTTGCGAGCCCGGGCGGCCTGGCGCTGCTCGAGTGCGAGGGTGACGAGGCCGTCGGTGACCCGGGCCAGCCCGTCGTCGCCCCCGGCGCCGGCCCACTGCGGGTCGAGCGGGTCCAGCCCCAGGACGCCGAGCATCGCCCGGACCGCGCCCAGGGCCGCGGCCGTGCCCTCGTCGTCCCCGGCGGCGAGGGCGGTGTTGCCCTGCCGTACCACCTCGTGGACGGCGGCGACCGCGGCGGGCGTGCCGAGGTCGTCGTCCATGGCGGCGGTGAACTCCGGCGGCAGGTCCACCTTGCCCGCCGTGTCTCCTGCCCACTCCCCCGCCCCGGCGCCACCGACCCGCTCGGCGGCGCGCCGGACGAAGGACTCCAGCCGCCGGTAGGCCGCACCGGCCTCGGCGAGTGCGGCGTCGGTGAACTCGATGGTCGACCGGTAGTGCGGCGTGACCAGGTAGTAGCGCAGCTCGACCGGCCGCACCCGCTGCACCACCTCCTCGACCAGCGCGGTGTTGCCCAGCGACTTGCTCATCTTCTCGCCGCCGAGGGTGACCCAGCCGTTGTGCAGCCAGTACCGCGCGAACCCGTCGCCGGCCGCGCGCGACTGGGCCTGCTCGTTCTCGTGGTGCGGGAAACGCAGGTCCAGCCCGCCCCCGTGGATGTCGAACTCCGGCCCCAGGTACCGCTCCGCCATCGCGGAGCACTCCAGGTGCCAGCCCGGCCGGCCCCGGCCCCACGGCGTGGCCCACGACGCGGTCTCCGGCTCGCTGGGCTTGTGCCCCTTCCACAGCGCGAAGTCGCGGGGGTCGCGCTTGCGCTCGTCGGTGTCGGTGTCCGCGGCCGGCTCCAGGTTCTCCAGCCGCTGCCCGGTCAGCGCGCCGTACTCCGGTAAGGAACGGACGTCGAAGTAGACGTCGCCGTCGACGGCGTAGGCGTGGCCGCGGTCGATGAGCCGCTCCATGAGCGCCACCATGTCCGGGACGTGCCCCGTGGCGCGCGGCTCGTAGGTCGGCGGGAGCACGCCGAGGACGTCGTAGGCGCGCGTGACCGCGAGCTCGTTGGTGTAGGCCCAGGCCCACCACGACACGCCCGCGGCCTCCGCCTTCGCGAGGATCTTGTCGTCGATGTCCGTGACGTTCCGGACGTAGGTGACCTCGAGGCCGCTGTGCGCCAGCCAGCGGCGCAGCACGTCGAAGGCCAGGGCCGAGCGCACGTGGCCCACGTGCGGCGGCCCCTGCACGGTGAGCCCGCAGACGTAGACGGAGGCCTGACCGGCACGCAGGGGCGTGAAGTCGCGGACCGCGCGGGCGGCCGTGTCGTACAGGCGGAGGCTCACCGCGGGGAGTCTACGGACGCCGCTCGTACCACCAGCGCCGTCGCCACCGCCGCCCGCCCCTCGCCCCGCCCGGTGAGCCCCAGGCCGTCGGTGGTGGTGGCCGTGACGCTCACCGGGGCGCCCAGCGCCTCGCCGAGCACCCGCTCGGCCTCCGCGCGACGCGGGCCCACTCTCGGGGTGTTGCCGACCAGTTGGACCGCGGCGTTGCCGACCTGCCACCCGGCGACCTCGAGGACCTCGCGCACGTGCGCGAGGACGGCGGCCCCGCGCGCGCCGGCCCAGCGCGGGTCGTCCGTGCCGAGCAGGCCGCCGATGTCGCCGAGCCCGGCGGCAGAGAGGACGGCGTCGGTGAGGGCGTGCGCCACGACGTCGCCGTCGGAGTGCCCGGCGCAGCCGTCGACCCCGGGCCACTCCAGCCCGGCCAGCCAGCAGGTGCGGCCGGCCTCGACCGGGTGGACGTCCACCCCGACGCCCACCCGCGGCAGCTCGGCGGCGGTCACCGGCGGATCTGCATCTCGGCCACCGCGAGGTCGTGCGGCACCGTCACCTTCGCGGCGCGCTCGTCGCCGGTCACCGTCGCGACGGGGACCCCGGCCGCACGGACGACCGCGGCGTCGTCGGTCAGCTCGACGCCGTCGGGCAGCCGGTCGTAGGCGTCGACGAGGACGGCGCGGGCGAAGCCCTGGGGGGTCTGTACCCGGCGCAGGGTCTCCCGCGGCAGGGCGCCGGTCACGAGGCCGTCGCCGTCGACGCTGACCGTCGTGTCGACGACCGGCAGCACCGGCACGACCGCCGGCGCCCCGCCGGCCAGCGCCGCCAGCACGCGGGTCACCACCTCGGGCGGGGTCAGCGGACGGGCGGCGTCGTGCACCAGGACCGCGTCGGGCGCGGGGCGGGCGGGACCGGCCACGGTGGCGAGGGCGGCCCGGACCGACGCCGTGCGCGTGGCGCCGCCGGCGACGAGACGCGCCTCCGGCGGCAGGACGGCGGCGAAGGCGGCCAGCTCGTCGGCCGGCACGGCCACCACCACCTCGCCCACCCCGCTGCCGAGCAGGGTGTCGACCGACCAGGCGACCAGCGGTCGTCCGGCCAGGGGGACCAACGCCTTCGGCCGGTCCGCCCCCAGACGCAGACCACTCCCGGCCGCTGCGACGATGCCGACAGCGTGCACGGGAGTGGACTGGAGGTGTGAGGAGAGCTCGGGAGCCGAGCTCAGCTGGCGAGGACCTCGTCGAGGAGCACCTCGGCCTTGTCCTCGTTGGTGCCCTCGGCGAGCGCGAGCTCGCTCACCAGGATCTGGCGCGCCTTGGAGAGCATGCGCTTCTCGCCGGCGGAGAGGCCACGGTCCTTGTCGCGGCGCCAGAGGTCGCGCACGACCTCGGCGACCTTGTTGACGTCACCGGAGGCGAGCTTCTCGAGGTTGGCCTTGTAGCGACGCGACCAGTTGGTCGGCTCCTCGGTGTGCGGAGCCCGCAGCACCTCGAAGACCCGGTTCAGTCCGTCCTGACCGACGACGTCACGGACGCCGACGATCTCTGCGTTGTCAGCCGGCACCCGCACGGTCAGGTCGCCCTGAGCGACCTTCAGCACGAGGTAGGCCTTCTCTTCGCCCTTGATGACCCGCGTCTCGATCGCCTCGATCAGCGCTGCCCCGTGGTGCGGGTAGACAACGGTCTCGCCGACAGTGAAGCCCATGTGTGTGTGACCCCTTTCGCTGTCCACAAGGTTACCACGGCAAACTGACGAAGGGGACCGGTCGATTTCGTAAACCCGCAGGTCAACGGCCAGACACGCTGCCCGGGAGGGGTTGACAGGAGCATGGTGGGTGTGCCTGCGCGAGGGGTGCGACCGGGGGCCACCCCCCGTGCGCTGGTCCTCGCCACCCATCCCGGGCCGGCCGTCGCGGTCACCGTCGTGGCCGGCCTCCTGGCCCTCGCCGCGGGGGTGCCCCCGGGCCGTGCAGCGCTCGTGACGGCCGCCGTCCTCGCTGGTCAGGCGTCGATCGGCTGGAGCAACGACTGGCTCGACGCCGACCGCGACCGCGCCGTCGCCCGGGCCGACAAGCCGGTCGTGCAGGGGGCCGTGGCACCCGCACTGCTGCGCACGCTGGCCGTCGGGGCGGCCGCCGCGGCCGTCGTCCTGTCCCTGCTGCTCGGCCCCGTCCCCGGACTGCTGCTGCTCGTACTCGTGGCCAGCGGCTGGGCCTACAACGCCGGGCTCAAGCGCACCGCCGTCTCGGTGCTGCCCTACGTCACCGGCTTCGGGGCGCTGCCGGCCGGGGTGGTGGCCGCGGCGCCGGGGACGGGTGGGTCGAACTGGCTCGCGGCACCGTGGTGGCTGGTCACCGCCGGGGCCGCGCTGGGCGCCGCCGCGCACCTGGCCAACGTCGCCCCGGACCTGGAGGACGACCTGGCCACCGGCGTCCGCGGCCTGCCGCACCGGCTGGGTGCACGGGGCTCCGCCGTCACCGGGGCGGTCGTCCTGGGCGGGGCCTCGCTGGTGCTGGTGCTCGGTCCGGACGGCCCCCCGACCGCTGCCGCGTGGGCCGGGCTGGCACTGGCGGTGCCGGCCGTCGTCGTGGCGGCGCTGGCGGGCACCCGGCGGTTCCGCCGGCTGGCGTTCCCCGCGGTCATGCTGCTGACCGTCCTGGACGTGGTGCTGCTGCTCGCCGGCGGGGCCGCGGTCGGGTGACCGCGGCCCCGCCCTGGCTCACTTCTTGCCGTTGCCGTTGCCGTTGCCGTTGCCGTTGCCGTTGCCGTTGCCGGGGTGCTGGGCGGGGGCCGCCGGCTGCTCCACCACCGGCGCCTGCTCGGCCTCGAGGACCTCGTCGGTCTGTCCGTCGACGGGCGTTCCGGCCTCCGGCTGCTCCTCCCGATCGGCCTTACGGTCGGCGTTGCGCTCGTGCGCCTCGGCACTGGCCGCCCTGCCGGGGTTGTCCGGGTGCCGCTTGAACTTCTCGTCGTCGGTCGGCTTCTGACCCTCGGAGAGCTCGGGGGACTCGGGCGCCGTGGTGTCCGGGTCCTCCCCGGTCTCCTCGGAGGCCTCCGGCGTGGAGTCACCGGAGGGTGCCGGGTCCTCGCCCTCGGGCGAGCCCGCGAGGCCCTGGTCCCCGCTCGGCTCGCCGGCAGGGTCGCCGGCGGGCACCGTGGTCGACCCGCCGGGCTCGGTGCCCGAGGTCAGCGGGTCGGTGGTCGGGTCCGCGGTGGTCGTCGTGGTCTCGACGACGGAGGGCGGCTCCTCCGAGGTCAGTGCGACGGTGGTGGTGGCGCCGGTGAGCGCCACGACGACGACACCGGTGCCGGCGGCCGCCTTGGCGACGGCACCGGTGGCGGCGAACTTGGCGACGAGGGTGGAGATCAGCACGTGGGGCCTCTTCCGTGAGGTCCGGGCGGGTCGCCCGGCCGTCCTGCGGGACGGTTCCTGAGTGGGGACGAGGAGACCGGTCGCCAGCAGCTCGGCCAGGGCCGCGTTCGGCCGCCCGGGCGCGGTGGCGCTCGCCCGGACCGCGTCGGTGAACGCGGCCAGGCCCTGCGCGCCCGCGGGCAGGGGACGGCCGGCGAGGCAGGCCGCGAAGGCCTCCTCGTCGGTCCGGACGTCGGCTGGCGTGGTCATCTCGCTCCCGTCATCGCCGGGCGGGCCGCCAGGGGTGCGCCCGCCGTCCCGCCCGCCTCACCCGTCCGGGGGGTGCCGGCCGGCTCGAGCTCGGCGCGCAGCCGGCGCAGCCCGCGCCGCTGCAGTGCCTTCACCGAGGCCACCGAACGGCCCATCACCGCCGCGACCTGCTCGACGGTGAGGTCGGCGAGCACCCGCAACAGCAGGACCGAGCGCTGGTCGGAGGGCAGGCCCGCACACAGGCGGTGCACGGTCTCGGTGCCCAGCCGGGTCAGGACGTCGTCCTCCACGTCGCCGCCGGGGGTCTCCGGCAGGTCGTCGACGTCGTCGGCCAGCCGGGGACGGCGGCTGCGTCGGCGCCAGTCGTCGACCAGCCGGCGGTGGGCGATGGTGAACACCCACGAGCGCAGGGCGTCCTCGTCCCCCGAGAAGCCGACGAGACCGCGGAAGACGGCGAGGAAGGTCTCGCTGGCCAGGTCGTCGGGGTCGAGGGCACCGTGCAGCCGCAGGTACCCCGTGACCGCCGGCGAGAGGTCCCGGTAGAGCACCTCGAAGGCCCACGCGGCACCCGCCTGCGCCGCCGCGAGGACGTCGTCGAACGCCGGACCCGTCGCCATCCGCACCTCCCGCCGTACCGCTGTACGGCAGGGGGATCGGCAGGCACGGGCCCGGACTGGACCGCCGTCCCCCGATCAGATGGCCTCGGTGCCCCGCAGCCGCTCCTGCTCGACGACCTCCTCCAGGCCCTCGAGCCGGTCCAGACCCTGGAGCGCGCGGCGCATCCGCTGGTTCGGCGCCAGCCGCTCCCGGTTGCGCTCGAGGAAGGCCCAGTAGCCCGCGGTGAAGGGGCAGGCGTCCTCGCCCAGCCGGGTGCGCGGGTGGTAGCGGCAGCCGCCGCAGTAGTCGCTCATCCGGTCGATGTAGGCGCCGCCGGCGGCGTAGGGCTTGGTGGCCAGCAGGCCGCCGTCGGCGTGCTGGCTCATGCCGACCACGTTGGCGACCATCACCCAGTCGTAGCCGTCGACGAAGCTGCGGTGGAACCAGTCGGTCATCGCCAGCGGGTCGATGCCGCGCTGCAGCGCGTAGTTGCCGAGCACCATCAACCGGGGGATGTGGTGCACCCAGCCGTCACGGCGCAGGTCGCCGAGGACGTCGGACAGGCAGGCGGCCTCGACCGCGCCGTCGTCGAGGTCGGCCAGCCAGTCCGGCACCGCCTCGTGCGCGGCCAGGGCGTTGGCGTGCCGGAAGTCCCGGCCGACGTGCCAGTAGGTGTGCCAGTAGGTGTGCCAGATGTAGTCGCGCCACCCCATGACCTGGCGGACGAACCCCTCCACGCTGTTGAGCGGCAGCGGGTCGCCCTCGGCCACCGAGTCGCGGTAGCACTGCTCGGCGGCGTGCACCACCTCGAGCGGGTCCAGCAGACCGAGGTTGAGGGCCGGGGAGAGCAGCGAGTGCGCCATCCAGCGGTCGCCGGTGAGCATCGCGTCCTCGTGCGGGCCGAACGCGCGGAGCCGGGTGTCGAGGAAGTCGCGCAGCCGGAGCAGCGCCTCACCGCAGGTCACCGGGAACAGCCGCGGGCCGTCGTCCCCCACGAACGCGACGTCGCCGGCGGCCTCCCAGCGGTCGAGGTCGGCGCGCACCTGCTCGTCGATCTCGTCCTCCTCCGGCCACCACGGCTCGGGGACGGCGAGCCGCCCGTCCGACGGCGGCGGCTCCCGGTTGTCGTGGTCGAGGTTCCAGCGCCCGCCCACCGGTTCGGCGCCGTCCATGAGGACGCCGTGGCGGCGCCGGTTGTCCCGGTAGAAGTCCTCCATGAGCAGGCGGCGTCCGCCCACCCCACCGCCCCCACGACCCCGCCCCTCGGCCCACCCGGCGAACTCCTCCTGCGTGGCGACGAACCCGCGGGCGGCGAGGACGGCGACGCCCGGACGGCGCAGGACGTAGTCGCGGCTGCTCCAGGTGGTGGGCGCGCACACGCTCAGCGGCTCACGCACCCGGTCCAGCGCCTCGGCGTAGGTGTGCACCTGGGAGAACTCCGCCCGGTCGCCCAGCTCGGCGGCCCGGTGCCGCAGCGCCGACAGCACCAGGTGGGCCTTCTGGCGGTGGAAGCGGCGGCGCGCGAACACCGCCTTCGACTCGATCAGCAGGACCGGCTGGTCGGGGCGGTCGAGGAAGTGCGGGCCGAGCTGGTCGGCGAAGCACCACCGCCGGGTGTCCGGTGCGCGGGCGGGGAACGCGGCCAGCGCCGGGTCG
This sequence comes from Geodermatophilus sp. URMC 61, assembly GCF_052931555.1. Classification (NCBI taxonomy): domain Bacteria; kingdom Bacillati; phylum Actinomycetota; class Actinomycetes; order Geodermatophilales; family Geodermatophilaceae; genus Geodermatophilus; species Geodermatophilus sp. URMC 61. The sequence goes on along the minus strand of NZ_JBRFHZ010000002.1, from coordinate 4,928,730 downwards.
CCCGCGGGCCGTCGCGGCATGCCGGGTACCACCGCCTCACCTCCCGGCGGCCATCGTGGGGTGGGCGTTAGGCTCGGCGCGACTCGGGCCATCGACGTGCGGTGGCCGGCACGTCCCTGGAGGTCGACGGCTGTGAACCGCGCACTGCGCGCCGCCACGATGGGTGTCCTGCTCCTCAGCCCGGTCGCGCTGACCGCGTGCAGTGCCGGCCAGGTCCCCCAGACGGCCACCCAGAACCGGGACAAGGTCGGCCCCGAGGCGGCGGTCGGCGACATCACGCTGCGCCAGATCCAGCTCGCGTACCCGCAGGACGGGCTGTACGCCGACGGCGACGACGCCGAGCTGCTGATGGCGATCGTCAACGGCGACACCGAGGCCGACACCCTGGTCGGCATCGAGGGCACGGCCTTCGACGGCGTGATCGTGTCCGGGCAGGCCACCGCCTCCCCCTCCGTCCCGGGCTCCCCGGCGACCACCACCCCGGCGACTCCGACCACGCCGGACGCCACACCGACCACCCCCGGCGCGACGCCCACCACCCCCGGCGCGACGCCCACCACCCCCGGCGCGACGCCGACCACCGGCACGACGCCCACGCCGAGCGTCCCCGCTGCGCCGAGCCCGAGCACGCAGGTCCAGATCGAGATCCCCGCGCGCTCCACGGTCTTCCTCGGCGGTGCCGGCGGCCCGACGGTCGAGCTGGCCGACCTGTCCGAGGAGCTGACCTCGGGTCAGCGCATCGAGGTCACCCTGACCTTCCAGCGCGCCGGTGAGATCACCGTCCCGGCCGTGGTCGCCACGCCCGGGCGCGCTCTCCCCCGCGGGGAGGCCTTCGACTTCCACCACGAGGAGGGCGGTGGCTCCGAGGGCGAGGAGAGCCGCGACCAGGAGCAGGACACCGAGACCGAGTAGGAGGCCCCCTGGCAGGGTCCCACCGCTCGCAGGCGCGGCGGGACCCTGCCAGGGAGCCGCGATGGGTCGATGCGGCGGCCGCGCCCTCACCGGAACCGTCGTACCCGGCGGTTAGCGTCGGCCCGTGCCCTCTGCCGGAGTGAAGTCCCGCCCTGCCCACCGCTGCACCGAGTGCGGCTACGCCTCCGCCAAGTGGGTCGGTCGGTGCCCCGAGTGCCAGGCCTGGGGCACGATCCAGGAGGTCGGCACCCCGGCATCCCCCTTGCGGGCCGTGGCCGCCGGCCCGGTGACCGCACCGGCGGTGCCCATCGCCCAGGTCGAGCTCGCCGCCGCTCGGGCGGTGCCGACGGGCATCGAGGAGTTCGACCGCGTCCTCGGCGGCGGGCTGGTGCCCGGGGCGGTGCTGCTGGTCGCCGGCGAGCCGGGCGTGGGCAAGTCGACGCTGCTGCTCGAGGTCGCCCACCGGGTGGCCGCCACCAACGGCCCGGCCCTCGTCGTCTCCGGTGAGGAGTCCGCCGCCCAGGTACGGCTGCGCGCCGAGCGCATCGGCGCGCTGCACGACGACCTCTACCTCGCCGCGGAGACCGAGCTGTCGGCCGTCCTCGCCCACGTCGAGGACGTCGCCCCCTCGCTGCTGGTCCTCGACAGCGTGCAGACCGTGCGCTCCCCCGCCGTCGAGGGCACCGACGGCGGCTCCACCCAGGTGCGGGCCGTGGCCAGCGCGCTGACCGCCGTCGCCAAGAGCCGCGGGATGACCACCATCCTGGTCGGGCACGTCACCAAGGACGGCGCCATCGCCGGGCCCCGCACCCTCGAGCACCTCGTCGACGTCGTCGTCTCCTTCGACGGTGAGCGCCACTCCACGCTGCGCCTGATCCGGGCGATGAAGAACCGTTTCGGCCCGGCTGACGAGATCGGCTGCTTCGAGATCGGCGACACCGGCGTGGTCGGCGTCCCCGACCCCTCCCACCTGTTCGTGTCGCGGCGCACCGCACCGGTGGCGGGCAGCTGTGTCACGGTCACCCTCGAGGGCAGCCGGCCGCTGCTGGCCGAGGTCCAGGCGCTGGTGGCCGCCAGCGGCGGGGGCGGCTCGCCCCGTCGGGCGGTCAGCGGACTGGACTCGCAGCGGGTCGCCATGGTCAACGCGGTGGTGGAGCGGCGCGGCCGGGTCAGGCTGGCCGACGCCGACGTCTTCGCCGCCTCCGTCGGCGGGGTGCGCATCGCCGAGCCCGCAGCCGACCTCGCGCTGGCGCTGGCGATCGCGTCGGCGGCCAAGGACGTCCCGCTGCCCCGCGGCCTGGTCGCGGTCGGCGAGGTGGGGCTGTCCGGGGAGATCCGGCGGGTCGGCGGCACCGGCCGACGGCTGGCCGAGGCGGCCCGTCAGGGCTACAAGGTGGCGCTCGTCCCCGAGGACGCCGGCGGCGCCCCCAAGGGCATGCGGCTGGTCGAGGTCCCCGACCTCGGTGCCGCCTTCGCCCGCCTGTTCTGAGGGCGGCGGAGCCCGTGGTCCCCCGGGGCCGGTGAGCTGGCTCACTGGCGACCGCCAGTACGGTGGTGGCCACGTAGAATCAGCCGCCACCACGTCGAACGTCAGGAGCGCTCGTGCCCCCCGCTGTGGACTCCGAGGTCGCGCTCCGCGAACTGCTCGGCCGCATCGCACCGGGCACGGCGCTGCGTGACGGCCTGGAGCGCATCCTGGCCGGGCGGACCGGCGCGTTGATCGTGCTCGGGTACGACCGCGTCGTCGAGTCGATCTGCACCGGCGGCTTCGCCCTCGACGTCGCCCTCTCCGCCACCCGGCTGCGCGAGCTGGCCAAGATGGACGGCGCGGTGATCGTCTCCTACGACGGCAGCCGCATCGTGCGGGCCGGCGTCCACCTGATGCCCGACCCGAGCGTCCCCACCGAGGAGTCGGGTACCCGGCACCGCACCGCCGAGCGGGTCGCCATCCAGACCGGCTTCCCGGTGATCTCGGTGAGCCAGTCGATGCACATCATCAGCGTCTACGTCGCCGGGCGGCGGTACACGCTGGAGCACCCGACGACGATCCTGGCCCGGGCCAACCAGGCGCTGGCGGCGCTGGAGCGCTACAAGCTGCGGCTCGACGAGGTGGCCAGCACGCTGTCGGCGCTGGAGATCGAGGACCTCGTCACCGTCCGCGACGCGATGAGCGTCAGCCAGCGGCTGGAGATGGTCCGCCGGATCGCCGACGAGATCGAGGGCTTCGTCGTCGAGCTCGGCACCGACGGCCGGCTGCTCGCGCTGCAGCTCGACGAGATGCTCGCCGGGGTCGAGGAGGACCGCGCCCTGCTCGTGCGCGACTACCTCCCGTCCGGGTTGCGCCGTCCCCGGAGCATCGACGAGGTGCTGGCGGAGCTGCGCGCGCTGTCGGCCACCGAGCTGCTCGACCTCTCCGCGGTGGCGCGCTGTTACGGCCTGCCGACCTCCGCCGACGCGCTCGACTCCCCCGTCAGCCCCCGCGGCTACCGCCTGCTGGCCCGGGTCCCGCGGCTGCCGGCCGGGATCATCGACCGTCTGGTCGACCACTTCGGCGGGCTGCAGAAGCTGCTCGCGGCCACCATCGAGGACCTGCTGGCCGTCGAGGGCGTCGGCGAGGCCCGCGCCCGCGGCATCCGCGAGGGGCTCTCCCGGCTGGCCGAGACCTCCATCCTCGACCGCTACAGCTGAACGAGGCTCCGTCCTCCTCACCCCTCGCGAGCTCGCGGCGAGCCTCCGGACGGGGCCTCGGAAGGCGGCAGCGGCCGGTCAGGTGAGGGTGAAGGGCGTGTCCGGGCCTGTCTTCGTGTCCAGCCGGCCGCGCAGCACGTACTGCCCCGACGCCGGCGTCGTCCGCTCGGCCGTGCAGGACGGCTCGCTGGTCAGGCCGCCCCAGGTGAGCGGGAAGACCACCGACTCACCGGGCGCCAGGGTGCGGGTGTCGCTGCCGGTCTCCGGGAAGCAGTCGTTGCTCCCCCACACCCGGTTGCCCGCCGGGTCCAGCAGCAGGACCTCCTGCAGGCCGGCGTCGAGCACCCGCACGCACGGCACCGACGAGACGTTGGTGACCACGAGCTCGAAGGTGGGCTTGCCGCCGACCGGCGCGCTGCCGGGGCCGCGGACCTCCAGCCCGATCATGTCGTCGCTGCAGGGGCCGCCGGGCGTCGGGCCCGCCGGCGTGGGTCGGGGCTCCGCCTCGGCGGGGGGCTCCGGAGCCGGCGTCGGCGTCTGCACGCTGGCCAGCGAGGGCACCACCTGCTCCAGCGCGGGCGGCTCGTCGGCCTGGCCGCCCGCCTCCGTCGTCGCGGCCGCCGCGGACGTCGCCGTCCCGCCGGCGCCCCCGGTCAGCGCGGCGACGACCAGCCACCCCCCGCCACCGAGCACCGCCAGCAGCAGGGCCAGGACCAGCAGCCGCCGCCGCCAGTAGACCGCCGCGGGCAGCGGGCCGACGGGGTGCAGCACGCCGAGAACGGTAGTGCGCCACGGCGCACTGACCTGCGGCGGCACGCCGCCCCCGGCGCACGGCACACTGGGACCCCGTGGACAGCCCGGCCCGCGCCCTCCCCCCGTCGTCCGACCCGGTCGGCGACGTCCTCGTCGACTGGTTCGCCCGGGCTGCGCGCGACCTGCCGTGGCGTCGGCCCGACACCGACCCGTGGGCCGTGCTGGTCAGCGAGGTGATGCTGCAGCAGACGCCGGTCGCCCGCGTCGAGCCCGTGTGGCGCGAGTGGATGGCCCGCTGGCCGACCCCGGCGGCGCTGGCCGCGGCGTCGCCCGCCGAGGTGATCCGCGCCTGGGGCAAGCTCGGTTACCCGCGCCGGGCGCTGCGGCTGCGCGAGACGGCCGTCGCCCTCACCGAGCGGCACGGCGGCGCCGTCCCCGCTGACGTGGCGGCCCTGGAGGCCCTGCCGGGCGTCGGGACGTACACGGCCCGCGCCGTCGCCTGTTTCGGGCACGGGCAGCCGCAGCCCGTGGTCGACACCAACGTGCGCCGGGTCGTGGCCCGGCTGGTGCACGGGAGGGCGGAGGCGGCGCCGGCACGGGCCGCCGACCTCACCGACGTCGCGGCGCTCGCCCCGGCCGACCCCGAGCGGGCGGTGCGCTTCTCGGTCGCGGTCATGGAACTCGGGGCACTGGTGTGCGTGGCCCGGACGCCGCGGTGCACGGCCTGCCCGGTGCGGGGGGACTGCGCCTGGCGGCTGGCGGGCTACCCGGCGCCCGACGGTGCGCCCCGCAGAGTGCAGAAGTTCGCCGGCACGGACCGCCAGGTGCGCGGGCGGCTGCTGGACGTCCTGCGGGCCGTTGAGGGGCCTGTGGCGGCACCGCAGCTCGACGAGGCGTGGGACGACGCCGCCCAGCGCTCCCGCTGCCTCGACTCGCTGCTCGCCGACGGGCTGGTCGAGCAGACCGCCGACGGCCGGTTCAGCCTGCCCACCTGACCGCGAGATCTGCACACTCGCGGCCAGGGGGGCCTGATGACCGCGAGTGTGCAGATCTCGCCGTGGGAGACGGCTCGCCGGGACGTGCCGAGCGTCGGTGGGCCCGTGGACGACGAAGGGGCCGCCTCCCAGTGGGAGACGGCCCCGTCGTACGGGCTGCCCGAGGATCACTCGGCCTGGACGGCCGGGCCCTCCTCGTCGCCACCGGACAGCGCGACCGGCGGGGTGTCGGGGAGGTCGATCGGCTTGGCCTCGCCGCGGAACACGAACCGCTGGTCCGCGCCCTCGCCCTCGACGTCCACCACGATGATCTGACCGGCGGCCAGCTCGCCGTAGAGGATCTTCTCCGACAGCGCGTCCTCGATCTCGCGCTGGATGGTCCGGCGCAGCGGCCGGGCACCCAGCACCGGGTCGAACCCGCGGGCCGCCAGCAGCTTCTTGGCGTCCTGCGTGATCTCCAGCGACATGTCCTTGTTGGCCAGCTGGCCCTCCACGCGGGCGACCATGAGGTCGACGATCTGGATGATCTCGTCCTCGGTCAGCTGGTGGAACACGACGATGTCGTCGATGCGGTTGAGGAACTCCGGCCGGAAGTGCTGCTTGAGCTCCTCGTTGACCTTGTTCTTCATCCGCTCGTAGTTCGACTGGCTGTCGTTGCCGACCTGGAAGCCCAGCCCCACGGCCTTGGAGATGTCCCGCGTCCCCAGGTTGGTCGTGAGGATCAGGATCGTGTTCTTGAAGTCCACGATCCGGCCCTGACCGTCGGTGAGCCGGCCGTCCTCCAGCACCTGCAGGAGCGTGTTGAACACGTCCGCGTGCGCCTTCTCGATCTCGTCGAAGAGGACCACCGAGAACGGCTTGCGCCGCACCTTCTCGGTCAGCTGGCCACCCTCGTCGTAGCCGACGTAGCCGGGAGGGGCACCGACCAGCCGCGACACGGTGAAGCGGTCGTGGAACTCACCCATGTCGATCTGGATGAGGGCGTCGTCCTCACCGAACAGGAACTGGGCCAGCGCCTTGGCCAGCTCGGTCTTCCCGACACCCGAGGGGCCGGCGAAGATGAACGAGCCACCGGGACGGCGCGGGTCCTTGAGGCCCGCCCGCGTGCGCCGGATCGCCTGGCTGACGCTCTTGATGGCCTCTTCCTGGCCGATGATCCGCTTGTGGAGCTCCTCCTCCATGCGCAGGAGGCGGGTCGTCTCCTCCTCGGTGAGCTTGAAGACGGGGATGCCGGTCCAGTTCGCCAGCACCTCGGCGATCTGCTCGTCGTCGACCTCGGCGACGACGTCCATGTCGCCGGCCTTCCACTGCTTCTCGCGCTCGGCCTTCTCGCCCAGGAGGGTCTTCTCCTTGTCGCGCAGCGACGCGGCCTTCTCGAAGTCCTGCGCGTCGATGGCCGACTCCTTCTCGCGGCGGATGGCCGCGATCCGGTCGTCGAACTCGCGCAGGTCCGGCGGGGCGGTCATCCGCTTGATCCGCATCCGGGCGCCGGCCTCGTCGATCAGGTCGATCGCCTTGTCCGGCAGGAAGCGGTCGGAGATGTACCGGTCGGCCAGCGTCGCGGCGGCGACGAGGGCGCCGTCGGTGATGCTGATCCGGTGGTGCGCCTCGTACCGGTCGCGCAGCCCCTTGAGGATCTCGATCGTGTGGGTGAGCGTCGGCTCGCCCACCTGGATCGGCTGGAACCGCCGCTCGAGGGCGGCGTCCTTCTCCAGGTGCTTGCGGTACTCGTCGAGCGTGGTGGCGCCGATGGTCTGCAGCTCGCCGCGGGCCAGCATCGGCTTGAGGATGCTGGCGGCGTCGATCGCGCCCTCCGCGGCACCGGCCCCGACGAGGGTGTGGATCTCGTCGATGAACAGGATGATGTCGCCGCGGGTGCGGATCTCCTTGAGGACCTTCTTCAGCCGCTCCTCGAAGTCACCGCGGTAGCGGGAACCGGCGACGAGGGCGCCGAGGTCCAGCGTGTAGAGCTGCTTGTCCTTCAGCGTCTCGGGGACCTCGCCCTTGACGATCGCCTGGGCCAGGCCCTCGACGACGGCGGTCTTGCCGACGCCGGGCTCGCCGATGAGGACGGGGTTGTTCTTGGTCCGCCGCGACAGGACCTGCATGACCCGCTCGATCTCCTTGGCCCGCCCGATGACCGGGTCGAGCTTGGAGTCGCGCGCGGCCTGGGTCAGGTTGCGGCCGAACTGGTCGAGCACCAGCGAGGTCGACGGGGTGCCCTCGGCCGGGCCGCCGGCCGCGGCCGGCTCCTTGCCCTGGTAGCCCGAGAGCAGCTGGATGACCTGCTGGCGGACGCGGTTGAGGTCGGCGCCCAGCTTCACGAGCACCTGGGCGGCGACGCCCTCGCCCTCGCGGATCAGGCCGAGCAGGATGTGCTCGGTGCCGATGTAGTTGTGGCCGAGCTGCAGCGCCTCACGCAGCGACAGCTCGAGCACCTTCTTGGCCCGCGGGGTGAAGGGGATGTGCCCGGACGGGGCCTGCTGGCCCTGACCGATGATCTCCTCCACCTGCTGGCGGACGCCCTCCAGCGAGATGCCGAGGGACTCGAGCGCCTTGGCAGCGACGCCCTCACCCTCGTGGATCAGGCCCAGGAGGATGTGCTCGGTGCCGATGTAGTTGTGGTTGAGCATCCGGGCCTCTTCCTGGGCCAGGACGACCACGCGGCGGGCTCGGTCGGTGAACCGTTCGAACATCTGCTGCTTCTCCTCTGACCGGCTGGTCCGGCGCTGCCCTCCCCTGGTGGAGAGGAGCACCCGACGTCCGTCGGCGCTCGGTGCACCGGTCTTCCACTGTAGTCGCGGACTCCGATCCTCCGTGGGTACGCAGTCCCGTACGGAGGAGAGGAGCTGCACGGTCCAACCGATGCTCCCGGACCGGTGTTCCGGGGCGGTTACGCCGACAGCGGACGGCGCGTCGCCACGCCGCGCCGCCGGTCGGGACTCAGCAGGTGAGGGCGAGGCAGACCCAGCAGAGCGGCGACTCCTCGTCACCGTCGTCCGGCCAGACCCACAGGGCCGGGTCGAGCAGCGTGACGGGGGCGAGGCAGAGGGCCCGACCGGCGATCAGTCCGGCGTCCCCGACCGCGTGCAGCCGGCTGGGCGCCGTCCCACCCCAGGGGGAGCGCGGGGCGGCCACGTCCACGCCGACGGTCCAGCGGCCCTCGCCCGGGACGGCGGCGGGACGGCGTCCCGCGGCGGACCAGGGTCCCTCGACGGTGCTCACTCGACCACCAGCCGGACACCCTCGGCGGCCAGCGTGTCGGCGAGCCGGGCCAGCAGCTCGCGGGCGGCGTCGTCGGCGGTGGCCTGGGGCTCGAGGCGGACGGTGACCTGACGGTGCCCCTGCCGCTGCAGGGCGACGATGCTGCCGCGGAGCAGGTCCGCGGCGAGGGCGTCGAGGTGCCCGCGCGCCCGGACGACGCCGCGGCGCTGGTCGAGGCTGGCGGTGAAGCTCGGGGCCTGGGGAGAGGGGTCCACCGGCCTGCGGTCGACGAGGACCCCCAGGCCGCGCGGAACGGTTGTCTCGGCCGCGTCCTGGCTCATGCGCCCACCGTCACGATCCAGTCCGGAACACCCCAGGGTCGAAAGTCCCTACGCCGACCGCCGGTGACGCCGGGTGAACAGACGACGACGGCCCGGCACCCCGTCGAGGGCGCCGGGCCGTTGCCCTACAGGGCCCTGGGACGGGCCGGCCCCGTCCAGAGGCTCACTCCGAGCGTGCGAGGGGTGAGGAGGACGGGGTCCTCTTTCAGTGCGCGGCCTCGTAGGCCTCGACGACGCTGGCCGGGATGCGCCCGCGGTCGCTGACCGCGTGGCCGTTCTTGCGGGCCCACTCGCGGATGGCGCCGGCCTGCTCGCGGTCCATGCGGCCGCCGCCACCGGTGGCGCGGGACCGGCCACCCCCGGAGGCCCGGCCGCTGCCGCGCCCCACCTTCCGCGCCGCCTGCACGTAGCGGGAGAAGGCCTCACGCAGATCCTGCGCGTTCTTCTCCGAGAGGTCGATCTCGTAGCTCGTGCCGTCGAGTGAGAAACTCACCGTCTCGTCCGCGGGGACGTTCTCGTCGAGGTCGTCACTGAGGATCACCTGAACCTTACGCGCCATTCGCATCTCCCGTTCCACTGCTCCGCCGAACGGGGCTCGTCCCCGGGCGGACCTGGTCCTCTGTCGACGAGGACCATAGACCATTTTCGCCGCCATGAGGAACACCACCCACAATGGAGTGAGGGGAGGTTCCGGGAGTTCAGGATCCGGAAAGCGGGCGGACCAAGGGGAACAAGATGGTCTCGCGGATCCCCAATCCGGTGAGCGTCATCATCAGCCGATCCATGCCCATCCCCATGCCACCGGTCGGCGGCATCCCGTACTCGAGTGCCTCGAGGAAGTCCTCGTCGAAGGCCATCGCCTCGGGGTCGCCCTTGGCGGCGAGCACGGCCTGGGCGACCAGGCGCTCGCGCTGCGCGACCGGGTCGACCAGTTCGGAGTAGGCCGTCGCCCGCTCGACGCCGGCGATGTAGAGGTCCCACTTCTCGGCCAGCCCGGGCCGGGACCGGTGCGCCCGGGTCAGCGGCGAGGTGTCCACCGGGTAGTCGACGACGAACGTCGGCTCCTGCAGCGTGTCCTGCACCAGGGCCTCGAACAGCTCCTCGACGACCTTGCCGGGCACCCACGCCGGATCCACGCCGACGTCGTGCCGTTCGGCGAGGGCGCGCAGGGTCTCCACCGGCGTCTCGGGGGTGACCTCCTCGCCGACGGCCTCGGAGACCAGCGTGTGGAGCGGTACCTGCCGCCACTCCCCCGACAGGTCGAGCTCGGTGCCATCGTTGTGTCGCGCAACGTGGTCGTCGAACAACGCTTCGCAGCACGCCTGCGTCAATTCACGGGTGAGCGTGGCCATCACCTGGTAGTCGGCATGGGCCTGGTACGCCTCGAGCATCGCGAACTCCGGCGAGTGGGTGCTGTCGACCCCCTCGTTGCGGAAGTTGCGGTTGATCTCGAAGACGCGTTCCAGCCCCCCGACGATGCACCGCTTGAGGAACAGCTCCGGCGCGATCCGCAGGTACAGGTCGAGGTCGAATGCGTTCATGTGCGTGCGGAACGGTCGCGCCGCGGCACCCCCGTGCACCGTCTGCAACATCGGTGTCTCGACCTCGAGATAACCGCGGGCGGCGAGTTCCCGACGCAGCGTCGACATCACCGTGGCGCGCTGACGGACGGTGCGACGGGCCTCGTCCCGGACGATGAGGTCGACGTACCGGCGGCGCACCCGCAGTTCCTCGCTCATCGGCTTGTGGGCCACCGGCAGGGGCCGCAGCGCCTTGGCGGCCAGCTGCCAGGAGTCGGCGAAGACGGACAGCTCACCGCGCCGCGAGGTCCCGACCTCGCCCTCGACGAACACGTGGTCACCGAGGTCGACGTCGGCCTTCCACGCGGCCAGCGACTCCGCGCCGACCCGGTCCAGGGAGAGCATCACCTGCAGCTCGGCGTCCCCCTCGCGCAGCGTCGCGAAGCACAGCTTGCCGGTGTTGCGGACGAAGATGACCCGCCCGGTGACACCGACCCGCTCGCCGGTCATCGTGTCCGGCTCCAGGTCGGGGTGCTTCTCGCGGACCTCCGCCAGGGTGGTCGTGCGGGGGACGGCGACCGGGTAGGGGTCGACGCCGGCCTCCCGGATCCGGTCCAGCTTCGCCCGGCGGACCCGGAGTTGTTCGGGGAGTTCCTCGTCGACCGGTGTTCCCGCGCCACCGGGGGGCTGTTCACTCACGGGACCCGAGCCTACGGGGGGCCCGGTCAGCGGGCGGGTGGGTGACCGAGAGCCCGGTGGCGCTCGAAGGCCAGCCGCAGCCCCTGCACGGTCAGATCGGGCTCCTGCTCACCGATCGACCGGCAGCTGTCGGCCACCAGCGGCGCCAGCCCGCCGGTGGCGACGACGACCGGCGCGGTACCGAACTGCGCGACCAGCTCGGCGGCGATGCGGGCGACCAGCCCGTCGACCAGACCGGCGAAGCCGAGCACCAGGCCCGACTGCAGCGCCGCGACGGTGTTCTTGCCGATCGCGTGGGCGGGGACGGTGAGCTCCACCGAGCGCAGCTGCGCCGCGCGGCTGGCGAGCGCCTCGAGGCTGACCTCCACGCCCGGGGCGAGCGCACCGCCGAGGAACTGCCCGGAGGGGCCGACGGCGTCGACGTTGGTGGAGGTGCCGAAGTCGACCACGACGACCGGGCGCTCACCGCCGTCGGGACGCCGTCCGTACAGCTCGTGCGCGGCCAGCGCGGTGACCACCCGGTCGGCCCCGACCTCGCGCGGGTTGTCGACGTGCAGGGGGACGCCGGTCCGCACGCCGGGTCCGATGAGGACGACGGGCACGTCGAGGGAGTCCAGCAGGGTGCGCAGCGCCGGCAGCAGCGCGGGCACCGTCGAGCAGGCCGACACCCCGGTGACCTCGGTGTCGCGCAGCAGCCCGCGCCAGAGCATCCGCAGCTCGTCGCTGGTGGCCCGCGGCGCCGTCGTCACCCGCCAGCAGCCGACCCGGCGCGCACCGTCGAAGGTGGCCAGGACGGTCTGGCTGTTGCCGACGTCGACGGTCAGCAACACCGCTCGGCCCCCCGTCGCGAGATCTGCACAGTGGCGGTCATCAGGACCCCGGGGCCCGCGAGTGTGCAGATCCGGCGGACTCCGCCCGCAGGTCGAGGGCGAGATCGAGGATCGGCGCGGAGTGGGTGAGCCCGCCGACCGAGAGGTAGTCGACGCCGGTCTCGGCGACCGCCCGGGCCACCTCGAGCGTCAACCCGCCGGTCGCCTCCAGCTCCGCGCGGCCGCCGACCAGGGCCACGACCTCGCGGAGGACGTCGGGCGCCATGTTGTCGCAGAGCAGGAAGTCCGCACCCGCCTCGACCGCCTCGACCGCCTGCGCGGGCACGTCGACCTCGACCTGCACCGCCACCCGCGGCGCCCGTGCGCGCACCGCGGCGACGGCGGCGGCCACCGAGCCCGCGGCGGCGACGTGGTTGTCCTTGACCATGGCGACGTCGTAGAGCCCCATGCGCTTGTTCGACCCGCCGCCGCACCGGACGGCGTACTTCTCCAGCGGCCGCAGCCCGGGCGTGGTCTTGCGGGTGTCGAGGACGACGGCGCCGGTGCCCTCGACCGCGTCGACCCAGCGGCGGGTGAGGGTGGCGATCCCGCTGGCGCGGCTGGCGATGTTGAGCGCGCTGCGCTCGGCGGCCAGCAGGGCGCGCACCGGCCCGCGGACGGTCAGCAGCACGTCCCCCCGGGCCACCCGGTCGCCGTCGGTGGCGCTCGCGGTGAGCGTGGCGCCCGGGGCCAGCCGGGTGAAGACGCGGGCGGCGACCGGCAGGCCGGCCACGACGCCGTCGGCCCGGGCCACCAGGTCCGCGGTCCCCCGCTGCCCGGCGGGCACGGTCGCGGCGCTGGTCACGTCGTGCGCGACGGCCAGGTCGGGCGCGCTCGGCAGCGGCGCGCCCCCGGTGAGGTCCTCGGTGAGGGTGCGCTCGACCAGCTCGGTCACCCACGCCTCGTCCAGCCCGGTGCCCTCCAGCGAGCGGGGGTCGGCGCTCACCAGGCCTCCACCAACGGAGTCCCCACCGGACGGCGGGTCACCTGCAGGGCGCCGTCCCCGTCCAGCCGCACGTCCAGGTGCACCTGCCAGCCCTCCTCGGTCCCGGGGTGGTCCTCGCGCCAGTGGCAGCCGCGGGTCTCCTCGCGGATCGCGGCCGCGGTCGCCAGCGCGCTGGCCACGGTGAGCAGGTCGGTGGCCTCCCAGCCGGCCACGCCGGGCGCGCCGTCCGGGCCGAGCCCCGCGGCCAGGGCGGCCAGCCGGCCGGTCGCCTCGGCCAGCCCCGCGCCGCTGCGCAGCGCGCCGACCCGCGCCGACATCGTCTCGGTGACGTCCCACCGGCCGTCGGCGTCGAGCAGTCCGGACGGCGCGGCCGCCACCGGCACGACGGGGGACGGCGGCGGCAGCCCCGCGGCGAGCTGCGCCCCGATCCGGGCGGCGAAGACCAGGCCCTCCAGCAGCGAGTTGGAGGCCAGCCGGTTGGCCCCGTGCACGCCGGTGCAGGCCACCTCACCGCAGGCGTACAGCCCGGGCACCGTCGTCCGGCCGACCAGGTCGGTGACCAGGCCGCCCGAGGCGTAGTGCGCCGCCGGGGTGACCGGCACCAGGTCGGTGACCGGGTCCACGCCGGCCGCGCGGCAGCGGGCCACGATCGTCGGGAAGCGCGCCGCGAGGTCCGGCACCCCGCGCGCGTCGAGCCACACGTGGTCGACCCCGTCGCGGAGCTGCACCCGGGTGATCCCCTTGGCCACCACGTCGCGGGGCGCCAGCTCGGCCAGCGGGTGGACGCCGACCATGAACCGCTCCCCTGCCCCGTCCCGCAGCACCGCACCCTCGCCGCGCAGCGCCTCGCTGACCAGCGGCTGCTGGCCGCGCGCGTCCGGACCCAGGTAGAGGGCGGTGGGGTGGAACTGGACGAACTCCAGGTCGGTTGCGACCGCACCGGCGCGCAGGCCGAGGGCGACGCCGTCCCCCGTGGAGACCGGCGGGTTGGTGGTGGCGGCGTAGACCTGCCCCATGCCGCCGGTGGCGAGCACGACGGCGCGGGCGCGCACCGCGCCGACGCCGTCGGCGCTGCCCTCCCCCAGCACGTGGAGGGTGACGCCCGCGGCGCGGCCGGCGGCGTCGGTGAGCAGGTCGAGCACCATCGCGTGCTCGACGAGGGTCACGCCGGGGTCGGCCCGGACGGCGTCCCGCAGCGCGCGCTGCACCTCCCAGCCGGTGGCGTCGCCGCCGGCGTGCACGATCCGGTCGGCGGAGTGCCCGCCCTCGCGGGTGAGCAGCAGCCGCCCGTCGGGGTCGCGGTCGAAGGCCGCCCCCCAGTCGATCAGCTGGCGCAGCCGCTCGGGGCCCTCGTGGACCAGCGCGGAGACCGCCTCGGGCTCGCACAGCCCCACCCCGGCGACCTCGGTGTCGCGGGCGTGCGCCTCGGGGGTGTCGGCGGGGTCGAGCACGGCGGCGATGCCGCCCTGCGCCCAGCGGGTCGACCCGTCGTCCACCCGGACCTTGGTGACGACGGCGACCGACAGCCCGGCCGCCCGGGCGTGCAGCGCCACGCACAGCCCGGCGATGCCGGAGCCGACGACGCAGACGTCGGCGGCCAGCTCCCAGCCGGGCGCCGGCGCGGCGAGGCGCCGCGGGAGCCCGGTGACGCGCCCGACCGCCAGCGTGCTCACCGGACGGGTACGCCCGGGTCGCTGCGCCCTCCCGGCTCCCTCTCGGGTCCCGCCCCGACCACGCGAGGGGCGGGGAGGAGGGGGTCCTCCTGCTCGTCCTGCCCTCCACTCGCGAGCTCGCGAGGGGACCCGGGACGAGGCCGGGGACCGGTCGAGAGCGGACTCCGCCGATGGTCATGGGCGCCGGGGACCGGGGCCGAGGGGTCGCCGCCGAGCTGGACGACGCGGTTGGCGGCGTCGACGTGCACGACCTTCGGGGTGTGGGACGTGGCCTCGGTCTCGTCCATCACGCCGTAGCTGATCAGGATGACCAGGTCGCCGGGGTGCACCAGGTGCGCGGCGGCGCCGTTGATGCCGATGACGCCGCTGCCCCGCTCGCCGGGGATGACGTAGGTCTCCAGCCGCGCGCCGTTGGTGACGTCGACGATCGCGACCTGCTCGCCGGGGATGAGGTCGGCGGCGTCGAGGAGGTCCTCATCGATCGTCACCGAGCCCACGTAGTGCAGGTCGGCCTGGGTGACCGTCGCACGGTGGATCTTGGACTTGAGCATCGTGCGCATCATCGCGGTTCTCCCGAGGGCTGGGCCGGGCTGGCGAGTGTCACGGCGGTGTTGTCGATGAGCCGGGTGCTGCCGGCGCGGGCGGCGACGAGCAGCCGGGCCGGGCCGGCGACCGGCGGGGGCCCGAGGTCGGGAGCGGTCAGTGCCAGGTAGTCCTGGAGCAGCCCGGACGCCTCGGCGAGGACGGCACGGGCGGCACCGAGGACCGCGTCGGCACCCTGCGGACCGGCCGCCGCCCCCGCGCGCAGCGCGCGGGAGATCATGGCGGCGGTGGCCCGATGCTCCGGGGAGAGGTAGCGGTTGCGGGAGGACAGCGCCATCCCGTCGTCCTCCCGGACGGTGGGCACGCCGACGACCTCGACGCCGAGCGCCAGCTCCCGGACCATCGCCCGGACGAGCGTGAGCTGCTGGTAGTCCTTCTCGCCGAAGAGGGCGAGGTCGGGCCGGACCAGCCCGAACAGCTTGGCGACGACGGTCAGCACGCCGGTGAAGTGGCCGGGGCGGACGGCACCCTCGAGGACGTCGCCCAGCGGGCCGGGGTGGACGGTCACGCCCACCGCGCCCGGCGGGTAGACCTCGTCGACCGGCGGGTGGAAGACGACGTCGGCGCCCTCCTCGGCGAGCGCGGCGAGGTCGGCGTCCCAGGTGCGCGGGTAGCGGTCGAAGTCCTCACCCGGGCCGAACTGGGTCGGGTTGACGAAGACCGAGACGACGACGCTGCCGGCCCGCTCCCGGGCGGCGCGCACGAGGGTGCGGTGGCCCTCGTGCAGGGCGCCCATCGTGGGCACCAGCGCGACCGGGCCGGGCAGCCCGGCGATCCGCTCCCGCAACTCGGCGACGGTCTCCGCCACCGCGGGTCGCGAGGTCACCGGGAGCCCGCCGGGTCGGTCGGGGTGGTGGGGAGGGCGGACAGCCCGGCGGCCTCCAGCAGGTCGACCAGGGGGGCGCCCTCGTGCCGCTTGAGCCGGCCGGTCGCCAGCGCGCGCTCGGTGGTGCGCCGGGCCAGTGCCACGTACGCCGCGACCGAGTCCGGCGCCCGCTCGGTGAGGGTGTCCAGGTGCCGGCGCACGGTGCCGACGTCCCCGCGGCTGACCGGGCCGGTGAGCCCGCGGTCGCCGCGGCGCAGTCCGTTGTCCAGCGCGGCGGTGAGCAGCGGGGCGAGCACCCGGCCGGGCTCGGCGACGCCCGCGGTGCGCAGCAGGTCCGCGGCCTCGGCGACCAGCGTGACCAGGTGGTTCGCGCCGGTGACCAGCGCGGCGTGGTACAGCCCGCGGTCGGCCTCGGCGACGAAGAACGGCTCGCCGCCCATCTCCAGGACCAGCGTCTCGGCCACCGGACGGTGCTCCGGGGCGCTGGTGACGCCGAAGGGGGCGCCGGCGAGGCGGTCGGCGTCCTCGGGGGCGCCGGTGAAGGTCATGGCCGGGTGCAGCGCCAACGGCAGGACGCCGGCCCGCGCAGCGGGGGCGAGGACGGCCAGGCCGTGCGCACCGGAGCTGTGGAAGGCCAGCTGGCCGGCCCGCCAGACGCCGGTCTCGGCCAGGCCGGAGACGAGGCCGGCCAGGCTGTCGTCGGGGACGGCGAGCACCACGAGATCGGCGGCGGCCACGACCTCGTCGGTGGGCAGCAGCGGCACGCCGGGCAGCAGCCGTGCGGCGCGCTCGGCGGAGGCGGTGGAGAGGCCGGCGGCGGCGACCACGTCGTGGCCGGCGGCGGTGAGGGCGGCGCCCAGGACGGCGCCGACGCGCCCGGCGCCGACGATGCCGACGCGGAGACGGGCGGGGGCGGTGTCCGCCGGGCTGAGACCGGCAGCGCGGAGCGTCCTGCGGGCAGCAGGCATCGGTGCACCTCTCGTTCCAGTCCCTCGCGGGTACCGGACTCGGTGGTCGCGGACTCCCCCGTCGGAGCCCGTCGGGTGTTGCGGTCCTGCGGTGGTGCCGGCGCGGGAGCCCGCTGCGACCGGAGGTGTCACGCGGGTGTCACGCCGAAGGCGAGTGTGTGACCGGTTCGGGGCGGGTGCAACGCCTCCGCCCTGTGGGGTGGCTCACTGCACGGCCCCGCCGGTGCTCGGCCGCTCCGTTCCCCTGGCCGCTGTGCTCACCGGTGGGCTCGCGAGCTCGCCCACCCGCGGCCCACCTACGGTGTCCGCGGCGGCGCAGGAGCACGGCGGGAGGACACGGGTGAGCACCCTCGAGGGACGGACGGCGCTGGTCACCGGCGGGAGCCGGGGCATCGGCCTGGCGATCGCGCGGAGCCTGGTGGCGCGCGGGGCACGGGTCGTCGTGACCGGCCGGAAGCCGGACGCGCTGGCCGAGGCGGTGTCCGCACTGGGCGGCCCGGAGGTGGCGGTGGGCGTCGCCGGCAACGCGGGGGACGCCGAGCACCGGGCCGAGGCCGTGCGCACCGCCGTCGACACCTTCGGCAGCCTGGAGATGCTGGTCGGCAACGTCGGCATCAACCCGGTCTACGGCCCCTTGGTCGACCTCCCGCTGGACGGCTTCCGCAAGATCCTCGACACCAACGTCGTCGGCACCCTCGGCCTGGTCCAGGAGGCGTGGCGGACCTGGATGGCCGAGCACGGCGGCTCGGTGCTGGTCGTCGCCTCGGTGGCCGGGCTCAAGGCCTCACCGATGATCGGCGGCTACGGCGTGAGCAAGGCGGCGCTGGTCAACCTCGTCACCCAGCTCGCCGTCGAGCTCGGCCCGACGGTGCGGGTCAATGCGGTCGCGCCGGCGGTGGTCAAGACCCGCTTCGCCGGGGCGCTCTACGAGGGCCGGGAGGCCGAGGTCGCGGCGCAGTACCCGGTGGGCCGGCTGGGCGTGCCCGAGGACGTCGGCGAGGCGGCGGCCTACCTGCTCGGCGACGGCGCGGGCTGGGTCACCGGCCAGACCCTCGTGCTCGACGGCGGCGCGCTGTCCCGCGGCCCGGCATAAGCGCACGCCCGGGGTGGCCCCCTCGCAGGGCCCCGCCGCGAGCCTGCGAGTGGCGGGGGGCGAGGGGGTCCTCTCTCAGCGGCCGAGGAGCCGCGCCAGGACGTCGTCGCTCCCGTCGTCCTCCCGTTGACGGCGCCGGCGGCGGCCCCCCGACGGCCGGGTGAGGCCGCGCTCGGCGAGCAGGTCGGCGAGCCGCCGCCCACCGTCCTCCTCCGCCGGGGTGGGCGCCTCGGCCATCGGCACGGCGGTCCCGGGGACCGGCGGGCGCTCCCGCTGGGCGACCGGGCGCTCGGTGGTCAGCGTCTCGTCCGGCGGCAGCGCGGCCGTGGGCGCCGGGGCGTCGGTGCGGCGCCGACCCGGCTCGGCCTCGGGCCGGGACGACGCCGGCGGGGTCAGCAGCGACCGGCTGGCCAGCCAGTCCAACGGTGGCGGAGGCGGAGGCGGCGGCGCAGGCGCCCGGCGCGGCTCGACGCGGACCTCCTCCAGCTGGCGGGTGCCTGCAGGCGGTTCCTCGGCCCGCGCGACCGGCCAGGCGGTGGTCAACTCCGGCGCCGGGGAGGTCCAGCTGTCGGCCTCCACCGTGCGCGGCCCGGTGGGCTCGGGTGCGGACCGGGTGGACTGGGTGCGCAGCGTGACGCGCTCGACGAGCATCTCGCCGGAGAGCTGCTCCCCGAGCTCGGTGCGCAGGCGGCCGACGTCGGTGCGCAGCTCGGCCAGGGCGGTGGGGTCGAGACCGGCCAGGGCGGCGCGCAGCTCGGCGAGCCCGGCCAGGTCCCGGCGCAGCGCAGCGATCTCGGCCACCTCGCGGCGCAGCTCGCCGACCGAGGCGAGCTCCGTGCGCAGCGCCTCCAGCTCGCCGCGCACCGACTGCTCGACGGTGCGCCGCAGCTCGTGCTCCAGCCGCAGCTCGTGCTCCCGGCGGACGGCGACCTCCCGCTCGAGCGCGAGCTCGTACGCCGGCGGCAGCTCGGCCTCGCGCTCGGCGGCCGCACGCTCGAGGTCGGCGCGCTCGACCGCGTCCCCCGGGGCGCCGTCCGGGGGACGCCGGGACGCCGCGAGCGCGGCGAGCACGAAGGCCCAGGCGGCAGCGACGACGGCCAGCCGCAGCACCCGCGCGTCGTCGGTCAGGAAGACCACGAGGGTGGCCACGACCGCCAGGACGAAGCCCGCGACCAGGCCCAGGGTCCGCGGTCCGGGGGACGCCGGACGGGTGCTCCGGCCGGTGGCGCGGTCCCGGTGCGCCGACGCGTCGTCCCCGTCCCCCCGCATGGGCGTCAGGGTAACGGTGCGCAGCCTTCTGATGACGGAAACGATTGTCGGGACGGCTGCCTGCGCCGCCGGCTCCCTGCAGGGCTCGCCGCGGGCCTGCGAGTGGCGGGGAGCAGGGGTCCGCTACTGGGCCAGAGCCCCGTCGGAGCTGAAGACCAGGCCGATGGAGATCTCGCCCTGCTGCAGCGCCGCCTTGGTCAGCGGGCCACCGGAGTCCAGCTCGCGGAAGTCGGCGAACTGCAGGCCGTAGGCCTCCTCCAGACCGGGCTGGCAGTAGGGGCGCTCGGGACACTCCGTGGGGCCACCCAGGACCAGCGAGCCGTCGCCGCAGGCGTCGGCGAGCTCGGACAGCGTCGAGACCCCCACCTGGTCGGCGAAGGCCCGGGTGACGGCGAAGGCGTTCTGGTTGGCGGCCTCCGACGGCTCGCCCAGGACCAGCCCGACCTGCTCCACCAGCGGCTGCGCGCCGGCCAGCGTCTCCTGCGGGTCACTGCTGGCGACCGGGCTGTCCTGGGTGGCGTTCGGCCCGTTGGCCTGCCGGTTGAGCGTCTCGGTGAGGGTCGCCAGGTACTCCGGGAAGACCTGGATCTCCGAGCCGGACATCAGCGCCGGGAGGTACAGCTCGCGGTTGCCGACCTCGCGCACCGAGGCGTCGAAACCGGCGGCGTCGAGGACGTCGGCGTAGATGTTGGCCAGGATCGTCGACTCGGTGAAGTTGGCGCCGCCGACCGTGATCGGCCCGCTGCCCTGCTCCAGGGCGGCGGTGTCGACGTTCTCCTCGACCCAGGCGGCCGCGACGTCCTCGGCGCTCTGCCGCTCGAGGTCGACGGCGGCGTTGAGGTCGACGAGCTCCTCGGTGGTCAGCGCGGCCGACACCGCGTCCAGCGCGGGCAGCAGCGCCGGGTTGGCCTGCGCGGCGGCCATGTTGACCGCCGGGACGACGTTGTCGGCGCTCTGCAGCTGCTGGTCGTCCTCGAGCACGACGAGCTGCTCGCCGGCCACGGGGGCGCAGGCGTCGCCGGCCGCGCTGCCACCGCTGGCCGCGGCGCCGCCGGTGCCCGAGGAGCCGGACTCACCGCAGGCGGTGAGCAGCAGCCCGGTGAGGGCCAGGGGGACGAGGATCCGTGCACGGCTGCGCATGTGGCCCGCCTTCTGTGTCCCGCGCGGCCACGGGGCCGCGGCGCGTGTCTGGCGGGGGGAGCCCCGCGTCGCCATGCAACTCCGGACCTCGCGGCTCGGCCACGCGCTCCGGCCAGGTGTTGTCCGGTTGTTACGAACGGCCCGTCTGCAGGGAGGAGGACCTCTCCCCTCTCAGCCCTCGCACGCTCGCGCTGAGCCTCCGGGCGGGGCCAGCCCGGCGAGGTGTGGGGGACGGGGTCGAACGTGGGGGCAGGGGACCCTCTACAGCGGCACGCCCGACGACGTCGGCTCGGGCTCGCCGGCTCGCGCCGCCCGCACGGGCCGCAGCGGCCACCGGCGTGGGCCGGGCGTCACCGCCGTCGAGACCAGCACGAGCAGGAGCTCGGTGAGCAGCGCCAGGGCGGCCACCAGCACGGCGCCCGCCAGGATCACACCGAGGTCCTGCTGGCCGAAGCCGAGGTTGATGATCCGCCCGAGCCCTCCCCCGCCGACCAGCGCGGCCAGGGTCGCGGTGGCCACGACCTGCACCGCCGCCGTCCGGACGCCGGTCGCGACCAGCGGCAGGGCGAGCGGGAACTCCACCCGGCTCAGCATCTGGCCGCGGCTCATCCCCATGGCCCGGGCGGCCTCGCGCACGTCACGGTCGACCTCGCGGAAGCCCACGTACGTGTTGGTGAGCATCGGCGGGACGGCGAAGGCCGCCAGCGCCAGGACGGTGCCGGTCTCGCTGAACCCGAGCGGGGTCACCGCCAGGACGGTGAGCAGGGCGAGGGTCGGCACGGCCCGGCTCACGTTGGAGGTCACGACGACCGCTCCGGCGCCCCGGCCGCTGCGGCCCAGCAGCACCCCGGTGGGGACGGCGAGGACGGCGGCGAGCAGCACGGCCAGGGCCGAGATCCGCAGGTGCTGGACCAGCAGGTCGAGGATGCCGCCGGTCCGGGTCCAGTTGAACGGGTCGTTGAGGTAGACGAACGCCTCGCGGAACGCGCTCACCGCACCGCCCTCGTCCACGGGCTGAGCAGCCGCTCCAGCCCGGCCAGCAGCACGTCGGCGACCAGCGCGAGCAGCACGCAGCCGACGGCGCCGGTCACGATCTCGGCCCGGTAGAAGTTGGAGTTGAAGCCGCCGATGATCAGCTGCCCCAGCCCACCGTTGCCGGTGATGACCCCGACGGTGACCAGGGCGACGGTGGAGACCGTGGCGATCCGCAGGCCCGCCATGAAGGCCGGCAGGGCCAGCGGCAGGTCGACCCGGAGGAACAGCCGCGCGGAGCCGTAGCCCATGCCGCGGGCGGCCTCGCGCACGTCCGCGGGCACGCCCTGCAGCCCCGCGAGGAAGTTCCGCACCAGGATCACCAGCGTGTAGAGCGTCAGCCCGATCAGCACCGTCGTCGCCGACAGCGGGCCGGTGAACGGTGCGAGGAAGGCGAACATCGCCAGCGACGGGACGGTGTAGACGAGCGAGCTCAGGCCGAGGACCGGGCCGGCCAGGAACCGGGTGCGCCGGGCGAGCAGCGCGAGGGGCAGCGCGAGCAGCGCGCCGAGCAGCACGGCGCCGACGGTGAGCCTGACGTGCTGACCGAGGTACCCCACAATGGTGTCCCAGTTGTCGGTCACGTAGGACGGGTCGAACCAGGGGTTCGGCGCCTCGTCCGCGGCGAGCACCGGGGCCGCCGGGTCGTCCGCCGCGCTCAGCGCACCCAGGGAGGCCACCTCGTGGACGCTACTGCCGCCGGCTCGTCGCTGCGCACGGCTGCCCCCGCGGCCGGTGACGCCCCCGGGATCAGGCTCGAGGGGGTCAGCAAGGTCTACCCCGACGGCACCGTGGGCGTGGCCGAGCTCGACCTCACCTTCGCCGCCGGGGAGCTGTCGGTGCTGGTCGGTCCGTCGGGCTGCGGCAAGACGACGACCATGAAGATGGTCAACCGGATCATCGAGCCGACGACCGGCCGCATCCTGCTCGGCGGCGAGGACGTCACCCGGGTCGACGCCGACCAGCTGCGTCGGCGCATCGGCTACGTCATCCAGAGCGTCGGGCTCTTCCCCCACCAGACGGTGCGCGCCAACGTCGGCACCGTGCCCCGGCTGCTCGGCTGGGACCGCCGCCGCACCCGCGACCGCGTCGAGGAGCTGCTCACCCTGGTCGGGCTCGACCCCGCCGTCCACGGGGACCGCTACCCCGCCCAGCTCTCCGGCGGCCAGCGCCAGCGGGCCGGCGTGGCCCGCGCACTGGCCGCCGACCCCGGCGTCCTGCTGATGGACGAGCCGTTCTCCGCCGTCGACCCGGTGGTGCGCGAGCGGCTGCAGTCGGAGTTCCTCCGGCTGCAGGAGACGGTGCGCAAGACGATCGTCTTCGTCACCCACGACATCGAGGAGGCCGTGCGGCTCGGCGACCGCATCGCCGTGATGAGCGCCGGCGGGCACGTCGAGCAGTTCGCCCCGCCCGCCGAGCTGCTGGGCCGGCCGGCCAACCGGACGGTGGCCGACTTCGTGGGCGCCGACCGCGGGCTCAAGCGGCTCGCCGTGACCCCGATCGAGCCCGCCGACCTCGAGCACCCGCCGGTGGTGGGGCTGACCGACGGACTCACCGACGCCGTGGCCGCGCTCGACCGCGCCGGCGCCGGCTGTGCAGTGGTGCTCGACGCCAGCGGCCGGCCGGCCGGGTGCCTGCCCGCCGACCGCGCCGCGGGTGCGGGGACGGTGGCCTCGGCCGTCGTCCGCTCGGACGGCGCGGTGTCGGTACAGGCCTCGCTGCGGACGGCGCTGGCCACCATCCTGCAGACCGACTCCGGGTGGGTGCCGGTGGTCGACGGCGACCGCTACCTCGGCGTCCTCACCCCGTCCTCGGTGCACGCGACGCTGCGGAGGTCGGTCAACACCCAGGGGCCGGCCTGAGGCGGCTCCTGGGGCCCCATCAACCGCGGGCGCCGGCCTGCGGGGTCTCGTCGTCGGCGGACGGCGGGATGCGGCAGATCGACTCCAGCCACAGTGCGGCGGCGACCAGGGCCGCGGAGCAGACCACCCCGACGACCCCGGTGACGGTGTCGGACCCGGCGGTCTGCAGCCGCGAGACCGCCGGCCCCACGTAGAGCAGCACGCCCACCCAGATGCCGACGAACGCGGCGCCGACGTACGCGCTGGCCTGGGCCAGGACCGCGAGCCGGGCGACGAGCATGGGCTCGACCGGCCGGACCGGGGCGCTGCTCCGCTCGGCCGGGGGACGGCGGTCCCGCTGGGCGGCCAGCCGGGCGCGCAGCGTGCGCGCCCCGAGGGCCTCGGCCAGGGCGAGCACGCCGAGCGGTACGGGCAGCCACCAGCGCAGCGCGGGCAGCGCGCCGTAGCCCGCCCGCACCACCAGCCAGGCGGCGACGGCCAGACCCACGGCGAGGACCAGCAGGTCGCGCCGGTTGACCGGCGTCAATGCAGGTGCTCCCAGCGGACGACGGCCGCGACGTCCTCCGGCGGCAGCGCGGCCAGCAGGTCGCCGACCCGGCCGCGGCCCGGCAGCACCGCGGTGGGGTCGAGGCTCGCCCACGGCACGAGAACGAAGGCCCGCTCGTGCGCCCGGGGGTGCGGCAACGTGAGCGCGGGGTCGTCGGAGAGGACCGGCCGGCCGTCGTCCCCGGTGACCGTGACGACGTCGACGTCGAGGGTGCGCGGGCCCCAGCGCACGTCGCGGGTGCGCCCGGCGGCCTGCTCCAGCTCGTGCGCGCGGACCAGCCAGCCGGCGGCGTCCCGGTCGCCCCGGACGACGACCACCGCGTTGAGGTACGGCGGCTGCTCGACCGGCCCCCACGGCGGGGTCTCGTACAGCGTCGAGCGGGCCACCAGCACGCCGTCGTCCTTGAGGGCGGTGATCGCGGTGCGCAGCGCGGCGGCGCGGTCCCCCAGGTTCGCGCCGAGCGACAGGACCGCGCGGCTCATCGGTCCCCCTCGCCGGCGCTCCCCGGTCCGCTCACGTCCGCTCCCGCTGGATGGTGACCGCGACGTCGTCGAAGGGCACGCCGAGGTCGGCCTCCGGCTTGTGCACGGTGATCTCGACGGCGTCGACCAGCGGGTCGTCGAGGCAGACGTCGGCCAGCCGCTGGGCGAGGGTCTCCAGCAGGTCGACCGGCTCCCCGGTCAGCACGCTGTACAGCGCGCGGGCCAGCTCGGCGTAGTTGACCGTGCGCTCGAGGTCGTCTCCGGCGGCGGCCGGTGCGGTGTCGAGCTCCAGGACGGCGTCGACGCGGAAGGTCTGTCCCAGCCGGCGCTCGGCCTCGTACACACCGTGGAAGGCGTGCGCGGTCAGCCCCCGGACGGCGATGCGGTCGGGACGGCGGGGTGGGTGGGTGTCAGCCACGGCGCTGCCCCTCGCGACGGGCCGCCTGGACGGCGGCGACGGTGCGGACGGCGTCGACCGAGGCCAGGGCGTCGTGCACGCGCACCCCCCAGGCGCCGGCCTCCGCGGCCAGCACCGTGGTGGCCAGCGTGGCGGCGTCCCGCTGCTCGGCCGGCCGCAGCGTGCCGTCGGCATCGGCGAGCAGCCGGCCGAGGAAGGACTTGCGGGAGGCGCCGACGAGCACCGGCAGGCCGAGGCCGACGACACGGTCCAGCCCGGCGAGCAGCCGCCAGTTGTGCTCGGCCCGCTTGGCGAACCCCAGGCCGGGGTCGAGGACGAGCTGCTCGGGCGCGACGCCCGCGGCGACGACGTCCTCCACCCGAGCGGTGAGCTCGGCGCAGACCTCGGTGACGACGTCCCCGTACTGGGCGGCGGCGTACATCTCCCGGCTGTGCCCGCGCCAGTGCATGAGCACCCAGGGGACGCCGGTCTCGGCGACCAGCTCGGCCATGTGCTTGTCGGCCAGGCCGCCGCTGACGTCGTTGACGAGCACCGCACCCGCCTCGAGGGCGGCCTCGGCCACCTCGGCGCGGGTGGTGTCGACGCTGGTGCGCACCCCGGCGGCGGACAGCTCACGGATCACCGGGACGACGCGGCGGCACTCCTCGTCGGCGTCCACCCGGTCGGCGCCGGGCCGGGTGGACTCCCCGCCGACGTCGACGTAGTCGGCGCCGGCGGCGTGCACCGCCAGGCCGTGCGCGATGGCCGACCCGGCGTCGGCGAAGCAGCCGCCGTCGGAGAAGGAGTCCGGCGTGACGTTGAGGACCCCCATGACCACGCAGTGGTCGGGGCGCGGAAGAGGGAGGGGGGTCACCGGCCCAGGTCCATGGCTCGGTTCCGGGCTCGCTCCGCTCCTCGCTCGTTCCTCGCTGCGGTGCTCACTTGCCCGTCACCTTCGCATCACCAGGCTCATCGCCTCGCTGCGGGTCGCCGGGTTGTCCCGGAAGATGCCGCGCACGGCCGAGGTGACCGTGGACGAACCGGGCTTGCGGATCCCGCGCATGGCCATGCACAGGTGCTCGGCCTCGATGACCACCAGCACGCCGCGCGGCTTGAGGACGTCGGCCAGCGCGTCGGCGATCTGGCTGGTCATCCGCTCCTGCACCTGCGGCCGGCGGGCGTAGACCTCGACCAGCCGGGCGAGCTTGGACAGCCCGGTGACCCGCCCGTCCTCGCCCGGGATGTAGCCGATGTGCGCGACCCCGTGGAAGGGCACCAGGTGGTGCTCGCAGGTCGAGTACATCGGGATGTCCTTGACCAGGACCATCTCGTCGTGGTCCTCGTCGAAGGTCGTCGCCAGGACCTCGGCCGGGTCCTGCCACAGCCCCGCGAAGACCTCCGCGTACGCGCGGGCGACCCGGTCCGGGGTCTCCCGCAGGCCGGGGCGGTCGGGGTCCTCGCCGACGGCGAGCAGCAGTTCCCGCACGGCGGCCGCGGCACGGGCGTGGTCCACGCCCTTCTGCGCCCGCTCCAGCAGCAGGTCCACGCCGTCCTCGTCCGCACCCGCCCCGGCCGGGATCTCGCTCACGCGGCCTCCTCGCCGGCGTTCGTCGGGCGCGTCCGCGGCGCCGCTCGTGGGTGAGCTCGCGAGCTCGCTCACCTCTGCGCCGGGGCGCCGACGTCCCCCACGGCGGTGCTGCCATGGCCGACGTGGCCGTTGCCGTTCTGCGCGGCCCGCTCGGCGGGGGTGAGCACCGGCGGCTGGTCCGACGGCGTGCGCTTGCCGAAGCCGTTGTACGGGGCCAGCGACGGGCGCTTGGTGACCGGCGCGCAGATGCGGGCCATGTCCTCCTTGGACAGGGTCTCCTTGTCGATGAGCTCGAGCACGAGCTCATCGAGGACCGAGCGGTACTCGACCAGGATCTCCCACGCCTCGTCGTGCGCGGCCTCGATCAGGGCGCGGATCTCCGCGTCGATGTCGGCGGCGACGGCCTCGGAGTAGTCCGGCCGGGTGCCCATGTCGCGGCCCAGGAACGGCTCGGACTCGTTGCTGCCGTACTTCACCGCGCCGAGCTTGGCGCTCATGCCGTACTGGGTGACCATCGCCCGCGCCATGCTGGTCGCCTTCTCGATGTCGTTGCCGGCGCCGGTGGTGGGCTCGTGGAAGACGAGCTCCTCGGCCGCCCGGCCACCGAGGGCGTAGGCGAGGGTGTCGATCATCTCCGACCGGGTCTGGGTGTACTTGTCCTCGGTCGGCAGCACGAGCGTGTGCCCCAGCGACCGGCCGCGCGGCAGGATCGTCACCTTGTGCACCGGGTCCAGGTTGGGCAGTGCGTGCGCCACGAGGGCGTGGCCGCCCTCGTGGTAGGCGGTGACCTTCTTCTCCTTCTCGCTCATCGCCCGCGTCTTGCGCTCGGGGCCGGCGACGACGCGGTCGATCGCCTCCTCGAGGACCGCGTCGGTGACGACCGTGCCGTTGTTGCGGGCCGTGAGCAGCGCACCCTCGTTGAGCACGTTGGCCAGGTCGGCGCCGGTGAAGCCCGGCGTGCGGCGGGCCACGGTCCCCAGGTCGACGTCCGGAGCGAGCGGCTTGCCCTTGGCGTGCACCTCGAGGATCCGCTTGCGGCCCTCGAGGTCGGGGCGGTCGACGGCGATCTGGCGGTCGAAACGGCCCGGGCGCAGCAGCGCCGGGTCGAGGATGTCCGGCCGGTTGGTGGCAGCGATCATGATGACGCCGCCCTTGACGTCGAAGCCGTCCATCTCGACGAGCATCTGGTTGAGCGTCTGCTCGCGCTCGTCGTGCCCGCCGCCCATGCCGGCGCCGCGGTGCCGGCCGACGGCATCGATCTCGTCGACGAAGATGATCGCCGGTGCGTTCTGCTTGGCCTGCTCGAACAGGTCGCGGACGCGGCTGGCGCCGACACCGACGAACATCTCGACGAAGTCGGACCCGGAGATGGAGAAGAACGGCACCCCGGCCTCGCCGGCGACGGCGCGGGCCAGCAGCGTCTTGCCGGTCCCGGGCGGGCCGAACAGCAGCACGCCCTTGGGGATCTTCGCGCCGACGGCCTGGAACTTCACCGGGTTGGCCAGGAAGTCCTTGATCTCCTGGAGCTCCTCGATGGCCTCGTCGGCGCCCGCGACGTCGGCGAACGTCGTCTTCGGGGTGTCCTTGCTGACCACCTTGGCCTTGGACTTGCCGAAGGCCATGACCCCGCGGCCGCCACCCTGCATCGAGTTGAACAGCCAGAACAGCAGGAGCAGCAGGATCACGAACGGCAGGAAGCTGATCAGCAGGCTGACCAGGACGCTGTCCTGCGTGACGTTGGTGTTGAAGTCGACGGGGGTGCCGCCGTCGGTCGCGCCGCGCACCAGGTCGAAGACGTCGTCGGCGGCACCGAGCGGGTAGGAGGCGGTGATCTGGTCGCTGCCCTCGACCGGGTTGTTCAGCTCCAGGTCGAGGGTCTGTTCCTTGTCGTTGATCGTGACCTGGCGGACGTTGCCGCTCTCGATCTGCTCGAGCGCGGTCGAGGTGCTGACCTCCTGGAAGCCCCCGTTGCCGCGGAACAGCGAGGAGAACGCCAGCGCCAGGAGGACGACGAGGACGACCCAGAACCACACGGAGCGGAAGATCTTCTTGCGTTCCATACACCGATGCCGGGCGGCCGGGTGCTCCGGCCTGTCCCGTCCACCCTCCTGATCGTCCGGGGGACGCTCCCTGCGGCCCGGGCGGGCACCCTGGCGCTACGGTGCAGCGTCGTTGCGATCGACGGTACACCGGCGAGCCTGTGCGTCAGCCGTGCAGCGGCGGGGTCCTCGCTGACGACACCCGGGCGGGTGGGCCGCGATATCGCGGTCCTACCGGACCGCTCCGCGGCCTGTGAGCGCCGACCGCCCGCCGTCGCCACCGCCGGTGATCAGCACAGCTCACCGTGCCGGGTCCTGGCTCACCACCGGTGGTGAGCCAGGACCGTCGACGACCAGCTCAGCTGATCATCAGGGAGGGCGACGTCAGGCATACACCTCGGGCTTGAGCGTGGCGATGTAGGGCAGGTCGCGGTAGCGCTCGGCGTAGTCCAACCCGTACCCGACGACGAACTCGTTGGGGATGTCGAAGCCGACGTAGCGCACCGGGACGTCGACCTTCACCGCGTCGGGCTTGCGCAGCAGCGCGCAGACCTCGAGCGAGGCCGGGCGCCGTCCGCCCAGGTTCTTCAACAGCCAGGACAGCGTCAGCCCGGAGTCGATGATGTCCTCGATCACCAGCACGTGCCTGTCGCTGATGTCGCGGTCGAGGTCCTTGAGGATGCGCACGACGCCCGACGAGCTGGTGGCCGAGCCGTAGGAGGAGACGGCCATGAACTCCATCTGGGTGGGCAGTTGCAGCGCCCGGGCGAAGTCGCTCATGAACAGCACCGCGCCCTTGAGGACGCCGACGAGCAGCACCTCGCGCCCGGCGTAGTCGCGGGCGACCTGGTCGGACAGCTCGGCGATCTTCGCCTGGATCTGCTCCTCGCTGAGCAGCACGTGGTCGATGTCCGGGCCGTAGCCGTGGTCGTTGCCGAGCTCTGCTGGAGCGGTGGCGGGCTCGCTCACGGGCGGGACTCCTCGCGGGTGTGGGGTGCGTCCTCGGGACGGGGGGCCCGCACGACGGGGGGCGACAGCACCAGCCTGCCAGACGTCCGGAGGGCTGCTGCACCGCCGGGTAGGTCCACGCGGCCCTGCCCCCGCCAGTGCGTGACGAGCGCCTCGACCGCACGCAGGTGGACCGCCTGGACGTCGGGGACGCCGGCGCCGCGGAGCCACCCCCGGAGCACCCGCCGGCGCAGCGCGGCGGGCAGGGGCTCCAGGGGACGGGCGGGCAGCCCGCCGTCTGCCGCCTCCCCGGCGAGGCGGGCCAGCTCCGCCGCAGCGAGCTCGTCGAGGGCGTCGAGGTCCTCCCGGAGCAGGTCGGCGGTGCGGGCCAGGGCGGGTGCGACCCCGCCGCCGAGGACCTCCTCCATCAGCGGCAGGACCTCGCCGCGCAGCCGGGCGCGGGTGTAGGCGGGGTCGGCGTTCCAGGGGTCGTCCCACACCGGCAGCCCCTGGTCCGCGCACGCCCGGCGCGCGGTGGCCCGGCGGACGCCGAGCAGCGGACGCCACCAGAGGACGCCGCCGGTCGTCCGTTGGGCGACCATGCCGGCCACCGAGCGCGGGCCCGAGCCGCGGCCCAGCCCGAGCAGCACGGTCTCGGCCTGGTCGTCGAGGGTGTGCCCCAGCGCCACGCGGGCGCCGAGGTCGGTGGCCGCGCCGGCGAGCGCCGCGTACCGCGCCGCGCGGGCGGCGCCCTCGGGTCCGCCGTCCGCGCCGACCGCCACGGGTCGCACGAGCACGGGGTCCAGACCGAGCCCGCTGAGCAGCTCCGCCGTCCGCTCGGCCCGCTCCGCGGAGCCCGGCTGCAGGCCGTGGTCGACGGTCACCGCGCCGACGCGGACACCGGCGGACCGGGCCTCGAAGGCCAGGGCCGCGGCCAGGGCGAGGGAGTCCGCTCCCCCGCTGACCGCGGCGAGCACCGGCTGCCCGCTCCCCCGCAGGCCCGGCCGTACGGCGGTCCGCAGGACCGCGACGGCCCGCGGTGAACCGGACACCGCCCTCAGGCGGGGATGGCGGGGCGGCCGTGCACCCGCTCGACCCAGCGCGCGGGGTCGGTGAGCTCCTCGATGCGGGGCAGGTTCTCCGGCCCCTCCCACACCCGGTTGAAGCCCTCCATGCCGACGAGGTCGACGACCCCACCGACGAACACGCGGCCCTCTGCGTACTGCCGCATCTTCTGCTCCAGGCCGAGCAGCCGGCGCAGCACACGGTCGATCGGGCCGCGGCCCTTGCGGCGCTGGGCGAACCGCTTGCGCAGCGTCCGCACCGACGGGACGACGTCCGGACCGACGCCGTCCATCACGTACTCCGCGTGCCCCTCGACCAGGCTCATCACGGCGGTGACCCGGTCGAGGACGGCGCGCTGCCGCGGGTCCTGGACCAGCGCCATCAGCCCGGCGTCGTCCCCGCCCTCGCCGCGGGCGGCGTCGAGGATGCTGCGCAGCACGTCGCCGAGCCGGTCCCGGAGCACCTCCGGGTCGAGGTCGGTGGCCTCGACGAACTCGGCCATCTGCGCCTCGAGGTGGTCCTTGAGCCACGGGACGGCGGTGAACTGCAGCTGGTGGGTCACCTCGTGCAGGCACACCCACAGCCGGAAGTCGCTGGGGTCGACGCCCAGCCGGCGCTCGGCGTCGACGATGTTCGGGGCGACCAGCAGCAGCCGGCCACCGGTGCCGAAGACCTCGTACTGGCCGAGGACGCGGGAGGACAGGAAGGCGAGCACGCCGCCGGCCTGCACGCCGGTGGCGCGGGAGCCGATGGCCGTGGCCAGCGGGCCGGGCCGGGACTGCTGCCGGGCGGCGAGCGCGTCGACCAGCGGGTCGAGCAGCGCGGACATCCCGTGCGTGTTGGCGTCCACCCAGCCGGGCCGGTCGACCACGGCGACCTCGGGCACCGGACCGTCGGGGACGGGGCGGAGGCCGGTGAGGCCCTCGACGTGCGCGACGGCGGTGGCGGCGGCCTCGTGCAGCTCACGGACGACCGCGGCGGCCTCCTCCCGCGTCGTCTGCGGACCGGGGCCGACCAGGCGGCGGGCGGTGCGTCCGGCGAGGTCCCAGTCCACCATCCGTACGGAGCTGCTCACCGGCCTCACGGTACGCGCGAAAGCAGAGGAACCCCCTGCTCCCCGTCGCTCGCGAGCTCGCAGCAGGCCACTGCGGGCGCCGGGACCTGGGACCGGGCCGATGGGCCCGGCAGGACACCGCTAGCGGCAGCCGCAGGCCGCCAGTGTCGAGGCGACGTCGTCCAGCGCGGCCTCGGCGGCCAGCCCGTTGGCCGGCGCGCTGTCGGCGAGGACGGCGAAGACCAGCAACCGGCCCTCCGCGGTGACCACCGTGCCGGCCAGGCCGTGCACGCCCAGCAGCGTGCCGGTCTTGGCGCGGACCGAGCCCGGCGCGGTCTCCGGGTCCTCGTCGCCGCGCTCGGCGAGGGTGCCGTCGTAGCCGGCGACGGGCAGGCCGGAGAGGACGGCGGAGGCGTCGGCCAGCCTGCCGTCGGCGGCACCGGCGAGCAGGTCGGCGAGGAGCGCGACCGGGACCCGGTCGGTGGCGGACAGGCCGCTGCCGTCGACCAGCGTGACGCCCGTGACGTCGAGGCCGAGGCCGGAGAGGGCGTCGGTGACCGCCTCCGCGGCCCCCTCGAAGGTGGCCGGCTGGCCGCCGGCGAGGGCGACGTGGCGGGCCAGCGACTCGGTCAGCAGGTTGTCCGACTGGGACAGCGCCTGCTCGACCAGCCGGGCCACCGGCGCCGACCGCACGGCGCCCAGCGTCTGCGCGCCCTGCGGGGCGTCGCCCAGGACGACGGTCGCGTCGGGCGCGCCGAGCGCGGCGGCCAGCGCGGTGCCGGCGTCGGTGCCCGGGGCGGCGCTGCGCTGCAGCTCGCTCGGGCTCACCCGGGCGCCGTCGACGGCGGCCGCGGTGACCGGGGCGGCGTAGGTGGACGGCGCGTCGCCGGGCCCCCAGCCGCTGGCGGTGAGCGGGCCCTCGAACAGCGAGTTGTCGACGACGACGCGGGTGACCTCGGTGCCCGCGGGCAGGCCGCTGCGCACCTGCGCGGCGAGGTCGGCGACGGTGGGTGCCCCGGGGTAGGTCAGCGAGGGGACGGTCCGCGACAGCGTCGGGTCGCCACCGCCGACGAGCACCACCTCGCCGGGCGCGGAGCCGGCGACCACGGTGGTCTCCAGGGTGGCGTCGGGGCCGAGGGTGGTCAGCGCGGCGACGGCCGTGAGCAGCTTGGCGGTCGAGGCCGGCGTGGAGGGGTCGTCGCCGTTCTGGTCGAACAGCACCTCCCCGGAGGCGACGTCGACGACCTGCGCCTCGACGCCGGGGCCCAGCGCGGGCGAGGCCAGCAGCGGCCGGAGCACGCCGGCGAGCACCCCGCCGTCCGGGGTGGGCGCCTGCGACGACAGGGCCGCGAGCACCGGAGCGGCCGGCTCCACATCGGGCAGCCGGGCCTCGGCGGCGGCGACCTCGGTGGCGGCGTCGTCCCCCCGCGGGGCGACGACGAACCAGACGCCGACGGCCACGACGAGGAGCAGCACGAGGGTCCCCAGCAGGAGGCGGCGACGGAGCCGGGAGTACTTCGGCGTGACGGTCGCCGACCCGCTGGACGCGATGGTGCCCTCCCCCTGAACGACCTCCGGCAGGCGCCCGGGGTCCGATCCGCCACACTACGTCTCGTGCAGTTCGACGTGACGATCGAAATCCCGAAGGGCCAGCGGAACAAGTACGAGCTGGACCACACCACCGGACGCATCCGTCTGGACCGGATGCTCTTCACCTCCACGAGATACCCGGCCGACTACGGCTACATCGAGAACACCCTGGGCATGGACGACGACCCGCTCGACGCCCTGGTGATCCTCGACGAGCCGACCTTCCCCGGCTGTCTCATCACCTGCCGCGCCATCGGCATGTTCCGCATGACCGACGAGAAGGGCGGTGACGACAAGGTCCTCTGCGTGCCGGCCACCGACCCGCGGATGGCCCACCTCACGGACATCGGCGACGTCTCGGAGTTCGACCGGCTGGAGATCCAGCACTTCTTCGAGACCTACAAGGACCTCGAGCCGGGCAAGTCGGTCGAGGGTGCCGAGTGGGTCGGTCGCGAGGACGCCGAGGCCGAGATCACGGCCTCGCTCCAGCGGGCCGAGGAAGCCGAGCCCCACCACTGAAGTAGGACCGCCCTCCGCCCACGCCTCGTAGGAGGACCCTGGAGGGTGGCCACCCTGGCCCCTCACCGAGCGGCCGCCGAGCGCACGACGGACGCCGACGGCGGCGCACCTCCCCGGGTGCGCCGCCGTCGGCGTCTCGCGGGGAGCTCGGCCGACGGTCCCGCCGAGCGCGGGTTCAGGAGCGGGGCGGGACCAGCTCCGCGAGCAGCGCACGGACGCGGGCGTCGACGTCGTCGACGATGCGCCGCACCGTGTCGATGTCCTGGCCTGCCGGGTCGTCGACGGGCCAGTCCTCGTAGCGCTTGCCGGGGAAGACCGGGCACGTCTCCCCGCAGCCCATGGTGACGACCACGTCGGCGGCCCGGACCAGGTCGGCGTCGAGGCGGGTCGGGACGTGGTCGGTGACCGGCAGCCCCCGCTCGGCCAGCACCTGTGCGACCACCGGGTTGACCCCGGCGCCCGGTTCGGACCCGGCCGAGCGGACCTCGACGGCGTCACCGCCGTGGTGCCGGGTGAGCACCTGCGCGGCGACGGAGCGCCCGGAGTTGTGGACGCAGGCGAACAGGACGCTGGGCGTGCCGCTCATGGGACCTCCTCGGGACGGACGCGGGCGCATCAGCAGCAGTCCGGGTCCAGAACGCGGCACGACGCGCCGAGCGAGTCCCGACGGACGGAACGACGCAGCGGCCCGGTCCGGGTGGACGGGGCCGCTGGCGTGGAGCCGCCTGTCGGAATCGAACCGACGACCTTCTCATTACGAGTGAGATGCTCTACCGACTGAGCTAAGGCGGCGGACGTGCGGTGCACAGCCTACGGCACCGCCGCGGCCGGTCCGCCCGGCCCCGTCCAGGGCACCGCCCCGAGCCTTTGCGGGGGCGGGCAGGACGGGGTCCTCGATCACGACGGGAGCCGCAGCGCGACGGTCAGCGCCTCGACCGCGACCTGCGGTTTCACGTTCTGCTCCAGCGCCGTCCGGCAGTCCAGGACGGCGTCGATGCGGCGCAGCGCGCCCTCCGGACCGATCCGCCGCGCCAGCTCCTCGGCATCGGCGCGGCGGTCGGGGTGGGCCAGCTGCGGCGCGTCTGCCCCGGTCGTCGCCAGCACGAGCGCGTCGCGGTACAGCGCGGCGAGGTCCACCAGGGCCCGGTCCAGCGAGTCGCGGCCCAACCGGGTGGCCCGCGACTTCTGCCGCTTCTCCAGCTCCTTGAGCTGTCCGGCCCCGCGGCTGGCGGCAGCCACGCCGGGACCGCGGGCGCCGACCCCGAGGCTCTGCTTGACCGCCTCGGTCTCGGCACCGTCGAGCTCGGCCGTCACCCGGTCGGACTCCTCCTTGGCGGCGCTGACCAGGTCGTCGGCGGCGTTGAGGCAGGCGGCGAGCGAGACCAGCGACAGCGGCACGTCGAGGACCGCCTTGCGGGCCAGCCGGGCGCTCTCGTCGCGGGCCAGGTGCCGGGCGCGGCCGACGTGCCCGCCGGCGGCCGCGGCCGACCAGGCGGCGAGTGCCGGGTCGATGCCGTCGCGGCTGACCAGGACGTCGGTGACCGCGTCGACCGGCGGCGTGCGCAGGTTGACCACCCGACACCGGGAGCGGATGGTCACCGGCACGTCCTCGGGGTGCAGGCTCGGCGCGCAGAGCAGGAAGACCGTCCGCGCCGGCGGCTCCTCGAGCATCTTCAACACCGTGTTGGACGCCTGCTCGGTCATCCGGTCGGCGTCCTCCACGAGCACCACCTGCCAGCGCCCCTGCGACGGTGCCCGCCCGGCGATGCGGACCAGCTCGCGCACCTCGGCCACGCCGATGGACAACCCCTCCGGGACGACGGACTGCACGTCGGCGTGGGTGCCGGCGAGCACCGTCCGGCAGGCGTGGCAGGTGCCGTCGCCGCCCTCGGGGCACTGCAGCGCGGCGGCGAAGGCGCGGGCGGCGACCGACCGCCCCGACCCCGGCGGGCCGGTGAACAGCCAGGCGTGGGTCATCACGTCGGGGTCGGCCACGGCGGCCTGCAGCTCGGCGACGACCGCGGGCTGACCGATGACCTGTTCCCAGACCCCGCTCACGCCGCCTCCCTGATCCTCGTCGGCTGCGTTCGCGGCGCTGCTGTGTCCACCGGTGAGCTCCCGAGCTCGCTCACGTGTGCACCTCCAGCAGCGCGCCGACCCGCTCGCGGACGTCCGCGGCCAGCTCCTCGACACCGCGCGTGGCGTCGAGCACCAGGTAGCGCCCGGGCTCGGCCGCCGCGAGGGTGCGGAAGGTGTCGCGCACCCGCTGGTGGAACTCCAGCGACTCCGACTCGAGCCGGTCGGCGACCGCCCGGCCGCGGGCGCGGGCGAGCCCGGTCTCCGGCGGCAGGTCGAGCAGCACGGTGAGGTCCGGGCGCAGCCCCTGGGTGGCCCACCGGGAGATCGCCGCGACGTCGTCCAGGCCGATGGTGCGCCCGGCGCCCTGGTAGGCCAGCGAGCTGTCGACGTACCGGTCGGTCACGACCACCTCGCCGGCCGCCAGCGCCGGGCGCAGGACGGCGTGCGCGTGCTGGGCGCGGTCGGCGGCGTACAGCAGCGCCTCGGCGCGCGGCGACAGGCCCGTGTGCGCGCGGTCGAGCACGATCGCCCGGACGGCGGCGCCGGCGGGGGTGCCGCCGGGCTCGAAGGTGGCCCGCGCCGTCCGCCCCTGCGCGGTGAGCCACTCGCAGAGCAACCGGACCTGGGTGGACTTGCCCGCGCCCTCGCCGCCCTCGAACGCGATGAACAGCCCGCCGGGACGGTCGGCGGCCTCGACGGGGAGGGCGGGCGGACCGTCGTCGGACACGGGGCTCCCGGGCTGGTGGATGGGTGGCGGCACGGCGCAGCCACGGTACCGGCCGGGACCGACGCTCCCGGCTCTCCGGCCCTAGGGTCGGGACGTGACGAGCACCGCCGCCTGGGACCCCGCCGGCTACCTGCACTTCGGCGACGAGCGCGCGCGGCCGTTCACCGACCTGCTGGCCCGCGTCGGCGCCCGGGAGCCGCGGACCGTGGTCGACCTGGGCTGCGGCGAGGGCGCGCTGACCGCCTCGCTGGCGCAGCGGTGGCCGGCCGCCCGGGTCACCGGCGTCGACTCCTCGCCGGAGATGCTGGCCGCGGCCGCGGCACACGCCGTCCCCGGCCGGGTGGCCTTCGCCCTCGGCGACGTGCGCGAGTGGCAGCCCGGTGAGCCGCTCGACGTCCTGGTCACCAACGCCGTGCTGCACTGGGTGCCCGGGCACGCCGACCTGCTGCGCCGGTGGGCCGGGCAGCTGGCGCCCGGCGGCTGGCTGGCGGTGCAGGTGCCCGGCAACTTCCGCGCGCCGACGCACGCGCTGCTGGCCGACCTCTGCCGCTCCCCGCGGTGGGCCGGGCTCGTCGGTGACGCGGCACCGGCGGAGGACGCGGTGCTCGACCCAGCCGGCTACCTGGAGGTCCTCGGCGGGGCGGGACTGGTCACCGACGCGTGGGAGACGACCTACCTGCACGTGCTGCGTGGGGACGACCCGGTGCTCGGCTGGGTGCGCTCGACCGTGCTGCGCCCGGTGCTCGCCAGGTTGGAGGAGGACGACGCCGCCGAGCTGACCGCGGAGTACGCCGCGGCGCTGCGTGCGGCCTACCCGCGCCGTCCGGACGGGACGACGCTGCTGCCCTTCCGGCGGGTGTTCGCCGTCGGGCACGCCGGGTGAGCCGTCAGCCGACGGCGTTCGGGAGGCAGGCGCGGACGCCGTCGGTGGTGCCCCGCTCGAAGGCGCCGATGCGCTCCTGGGCGCTGCCGTGCGTCTCGGTCTGCTGCTGTCCGTTGTCGTCGATGTAGACCGTGCCCCACTCGTTGTCACTGGCGACGGCGGTCAAGGCGGCGGTGAACTCCTCCGTGTCGCCGTCCTCCAGCCGCAGCAGCCCGTCGTCGACGGCGCCCTCCAGCGTGGCCCCGGCCAGGCAGTCGGCCTGGAGCTCGTAGGCCTCGGCCGCCAGCGCGGGGTCGAGGTGGGAGACCACCGAGTGCGCCCACTCGTGCGCCACGACCAGGTAGACGAAGCCATCGCCCAGCGACTGCGAGAGCAGCATCAGGTCGACCTCGAAGGCGAGGAAGTCCCCGATCGGGCAGTGGTAGGCGTTGCCCTCGGGGAGCAGCAGGTCGCCGCAGTACACCTGCTCGGCGGGGGCGTCGTAGAGGCCGGGGGCGCGGGCGGCCGGGGCGAGCCCCGGCGCGGTGTAGCTGCCGGGGAAGTAGTCCCTCCAGTTGGTGCGCCACCAGGCGTCGACGGCGGTCACCGCGGTGGCGTAGTCGGCGTCGAGCTCGTCGGTGGCGACACCGTCCGGACCGGTCACCGGACGCGGTGCCCCTGTGTAGCCGGCGGGCTCGGTCGCCGGGTAGCCCGCGGGCTCGGGGGGATTGGCCGCGGCCGGGGTGGCCGTGCCGGCGAGCACGACGGTCACGAGTGCGGTCAACAGTCGGCCTGCGCGCGTCGCCATGGTGTGGATCCCCTCCGTGTCGGACGCCGGGGAGGGTAGGCGCGCGGCCCCGCGTGACCGCAAGGTGCGGGCGGACGGAACCGTCTCGTCACGGCAGGGCACGCGTGCGGTTGTGACCGAGCGTTATTTACCCGAACCGGTGCGTAGTGGACCGTGGCAGTCGGGTCAGCCGGGGGCAGCCGGTGGGCGCCGGTGCGGTACGGCAGGTCGACGAGGTCGTGGCCGGGGGTGTCGGGGTGGGTGTCGAGCACCGCGCGCACCTCGCCCAGGAACTGCTGCGTCGTCCACCGTGGCGACGTGGCCGTGAGGGGGGCGATGCCGGCGACCAGCCGCTCGGGGCCGAGCAGCTGGACCATGCCGGAGCGGTGGTGCTCGATCCGCGCGCCGAGCGCGGGCGAGGGCGTCGACGACGGCCTGGTCGGCCTCGTGGCCGCGTGCCTGGGCGGCCACGAGGCCGCGCGCCTGGGCGGCCACGAGGCCGGCCGAGTGCGGCCACCCAGGGGACGTCGCGGGTGTTCACACTCGGCTCGGCTGGGCCGACGGCCACCACCTCGTGCCCGGCGGCGCGCAGGACCCCGGTCAGCAGGCCGGTGCCGGCGCTCGGGTCGAGCACGCGCCGCGGCGCTGCCCGAGCAGGACGGTCACGGCGTCGGCCGGGTGGTCCGGCCGCAGCCCGGCGGGGCCGGCGGCGACCGAGCCGGACGACGTCCGCCGCAGCCGCCAGGCCTCGGCGTCCGGCCCGCCGTCCGGCACCGGGACCGTCAGCTCGCGGGGATGGCGTCGCTGTCCGCCGTCGTCTTCCTCGTCGCCTTCTTGGCGGTCGTCTTCCGCGCGGCCGTGGTCTTCGTCGTCGCCTTGGCCGTCGTCTTCTTGGCTGCGGCCTTCTTGGTGGCCTTCTTCCTCGTGCTCGGGTTGGCGCGCCGGTCGGCCAGCAGCTCCGCGGCGCGCTCGAGGGTGATGCTCTCGACGTCGTCGCCCTTCCGGAGGCTGGCGTTGGTCTCGCCGTCGGTCACGTAGGGACCGAATCGGCCCTCGCGGACGGTGATCGTGCCCTGGGTGACCGGGTCGGCACCGAGCTCCTTCAGCGGCGCCGCGGCGGCCCGGCGGCCCCGCTGCTTGGGCTGGGCGAAGATCGCCAGCGCCTCGTCGAGGGTGACGGTGAACAGCCGGTCCTCGGACTCCAGCGAGCGCGAGTCGGTGCCCTTCTTCAGGTAGGGCCCGTAGCGACCGTTGAGCGCCTGGATCTCCTCGCCGTCCGGCGCGGTGCCGACCGTGCGGGGGAGGGTCAGCAGCGTGAGGGCGTCGTCGAGGGTCACCGTCTCCGGGGACATCGAGGAGAGCAGGCTCGCCGTCCGCGGGCTCTCCTTGCTGCCCTCGGGCACGACGGTGGTGACGTACGGGCCGTACCGGCCGGCCTTGACCACGACGGGTAGCCCGGACTCCGGGTCGGTGCCGAGCGCGCGGTCGCCGGACGGCGCGGCGAGCAGCTCCTCGACCCTCTCCTCGGTCAGCTCGTCGGGGGCGAGGTCCTCGGGGAGGGTGACGCGGGGACCGTCCTCGCCGCCGACCTGCAGGTAGGGGCCGTAGCGCCCGACCCGGACGACGACCGGCTCGCCGCTCGGCCCGGTGGCACGCAGCGGGATCGAGTTCACCCCGCGCGCGTCGATCTCCTCCAACTGCTGACCGATGACCGACTTGAGCCCACCGGAGGCGGCGATCCCCCCGGCGTGCCGGCCCTCGCCGCCGAAGTAGAACTCGGTCAGCCAGTCGACCCGGCCCAGGTCCCCGGCGGCGATCTCGTCGAGCTCGTTCTCCAGCGAGGCGGTGAAGTCGTAGTCGACGAGCTGGGCGAAGTGCTGCTCCAGCAGGTTCACCACGGCGAAGGCCACGAAGGTGGGCACCAGCGCGGAGCCCTTCTTCCAGACGTACCCGCGGTCCTGGATGGTCTGCATGATCGACGCGTAGGTGGAGGGGCGACCGATGCCCAGCTCCTCCAGGCGCGAGACCAGGCTCGGCTCGGTGTAGCGGGACGGCGGGGTCGTCGTGTGACCCTTGGCCTCCAGCTCGCGGGTGTCGAGCTGCTGGCCGCGCTCCACGCGCGGCAGTCGGCGCTCGGCGTCGTCGCTGCCGGGGTCGTCGTCGCCCGCCGGGCTCTCGTCCCGGGACTCCACGTAGGCGCGGAGGAAGCCGGGGAACGTGATCGTGCGGCCGCTGGCGGTGAACTCGACTGCCTCGTCGGTGCTGCTGCGCCCGGCCAGCCGGATGCTCACGCTCTGACCGACGGCGTCGGCCATCTGCGAGGCGATCGTGCGCTGCCAGATCAGCTCGTAGAGCCGGAACTCGTCGCGGGCGAGCTGGCCGGCGAGCTGACCCGGCGTGCGGAAGCTGTCACCGGCGGGCCGGATCGCCTCGTGCGCCTCCTGCGCACCCTTGGCCTTCTTCGCGTAGCGGCGCGCCTCGGCCGGGACGTAGGCGTCGCCGTAGAGCTGGCGTGCCTGGGTGCGGGCGGCGTTGATGGCCTCGTTCGACAGGTTCGTCGAGTCGGTCCGCATGTAGGTGATGTGGCCGTTCTCGTACAGCCGCTGCGCCACCCGCATGACCTGCGCCGAGGACCAGCCGAGCTTGCGGCCGGCCTCCATCTGCAGCGTGGACGTGGTGAACGGCGCGTAGGGACGCCGCCGGTAGGGCTTCTCGTCGACCCGGCTGACGGTGACCTGCCGGCCCTCGAGCCGGGCGGCCAGACCCCGGGCGCCGGCCTCGTCGAGGTGCACGACCTCGCCGGTGACCTGGCCCGTGGCGGGGTCGAAGTCGCGGCCGGTCGCGACCCGGCTGTCGTCGACGCTGACCAGTCGGGCCCGCACGGTCGTCGGCTCGCCCTCGTCGGCGCCGGCCCGGCGGTCGGAGACGGCGAAGGTGCCCTCGAGCGACCAGTAGTCGGCCGAGCGGAAGGCCATGCGCTCCCGCTCGCGCTCGACGACGATGCGGGTGGCCACCGACTGCACCCGGCCCGCCGACAGCTTGGGCAGCACCTTCTTCCACAGCACGGGGCTGACCTCGTAGCCGTAGAGCCGGTCGAGGATGCGGCGGGTCTCCTGCGCGTCGACCAGCGCGGTGTCCAGTTCGCGCGGGTTGGCCACGGCACGGGCGATCGCCTCGGGCGTGATCTCGTGGAAGACCATCCGGCGCACGGGCACGCGCGGCTTGAGCGTGTCCACCAGGTGCCAGGCGATGGCCTCGCCCTCGCGGTCCTCGTCGGTGGCGAGGTAGACCTCGCTGGCGTCCTTCACCAGCTGCTTGAGCCGGCTGACCTGCTGCTTGCGGTCGGGGCTGACCACGTAGAGCGGCTCGAAGGCGTTGTCGACGTCGACGCCGAGCCGCGCCCAGGACGCGCCCTTGTGCTCGGCCGGCACGTCGGCGGCGTTGCGCGGCAGGTCCCGGATGTGCCCGACGCTGGCCTCGACGACGTAGCCGTTGCCCAGGTACCCGGCGATCTTCCCGGCCTTGGTCGGGGACTCCACGATGACCAGCGGCCGCCCGCCGCCGGCGGCGGTCCGGCGGCGGGCAGGGGCGCTCGTGCCGCCCGCGGTGGACGCGGCGGCAGAGGTACCGGTGTTCGTGGTCTTCGTGGGTGCCACGGTGCTCCTGTCGGTGGTGCTCGGTGCGGGCGCCGGCGGTCCGGCGCCGGACGACGCGGTCGCTGTCCGCGCGCCCTCGGCGACGCCACGGTAGGCCACGGGCCCGACCGGGAGCCCGGTGGCGACCCACTGTGGGCGTGCCGTCACCCGGTCCAATGGTCGAGGGTCGCGCCGTGTTCCCGAGCCCCTGCGGGTCATGCCGGCTCCCGGACCCCGGCCACCACCTCACCGATCGCCGCCCGCGTCGGGAAGTGTTCGTCGTAGTACTCGGTGTGCACCATCACCTCGTCGACCGGCAGCCCGATCGCCCCGAAGGAGGAACTCCACGTCGGGTGCTCACCGTGGGCGTCCCACCAGGAGATCGGGTCGAACAACGGAGATGCCTCGTAGACCTCGGCCACCTCCAACTCGTCCGCGTCGTTGTCCATCCCGGGACTGCCGTTGAGGACCACCGCACTGGCTGCCAGGTCGCCGGGGGCGTCGGCGGCCGCGTCGACCACCGTGGTCCCGTAGCTGTGCGCGCTGACGACGACCCGCGCCGGATCGTGGTGGCGCGCGGCAGCGAGACCGTCCAGGGCGCGGTCGAGCGCAGCGCCTCCCGTGCGGCTGATCGACGTGCCGAGTGCCCCCGGGCCCATCGGGGGGCGGTATCCGAACCAGGCCACCGCGGCCACGGCCAGCCCGGGCGCGGCGGCGCGGGCGGCACCTGCCACCGAGTCGGCGTTGTCCGCGAGCGCGTCGAGGTCGCTCTCCGGTGTGTTGAGCATGCCCGGGACCAGCAGTGCGATCGAGTCGGCGGTGTCCACATCCCCCAGTCCGAGAGCCACCAGTTCGTCCGCGGGAGCGAACTGCAGCAACTGCACCCGTTCCCCGGCCGACTCCCTGTTGGAGATCTCCGCCGCCACCGAGACCGCGACCGCGTGCCCCGGCGTGGACCCGTCTGCCAGCACCCGGCCGAGTACCAGCCGGTTGGCACGGTCACGAGCCCAGCCGGGCAGCCCCTCGAGCCCGCCGACCCGGCTGGGGTCAGCGCGGATCGCGCCATGCCGCTCGGCCGTCGACAGAGTCGCCCACCAACCGGCCACCGCGGCCGGGCCCGCACCTGTCGGTGGACAGGGCACGGACACCGTCGCGGTCGCCGCGTCCACCATCCAGGACAGATCGTCGAAGGTCGCGGGCGCGAGGGTGCTGCCCAGTCCCAACCGGACGAGGGCGTCCGTCGCCTCACCCGCGGCGAGTCCGGCGCGTGCCGCAGCCTGCAGCGCCTCCGTGGCGAGCTCCTGCACCTGCAGCGCTGCGGCGGTCGGGTCGGCCTCGAGTCCC
The DNA here is from genome assembly GCF_052931555.1 of Geodermatophilus sp. URMC 61. NCBI lineage: Bacteria > Bacillati > Actinomycetota > Actinomycetes > Geodermatophilales > Geodermatophilaceae > Geodermatophilus > Geodermatophilus sp. URMC 61. The sequence goes on along the minus strand of NZ_JBRFHZ010000002.1, from coordinate 4,885,674 downwards.
GGTGCGGCGGCGCTCGGGAAGAGCGGTGGCGGATCGGCGAGCCGCCCGGCGCCGTCGAGCACGACGGGGATCGACGCGGCAGCGGCCAGCGCCCGCTCGGCGAGCTCCTGGGCGGTCTCCGCCTCGGCCAGCAGGCGCTGCGCGTGCTCGAGCGACTCGTCGAGGGCCGCGGTGACCGCGGTGGCGACCGTCGAGACCTCCACGAGCGCGGCGCCGGCGGACTGCGCGGCCGGCCCGTGCCAGCAGTGTGCGTCCTCCAGCGAGCGGCCGACGGCCTCCACCCGGGCCCGCCAGGCCGGCAGCCCACCGGCGATCGAGTCGAGCGTCCAGACCGCCCCGCGCAGCAGTGGGACGTCCCACGCCGCGACCTCGGCGAGGGTGGGAGCGCTCACCGGGCGGCCGGGGTGTGACGCCGGGCGAGCACCCGGTCGGCCAGTGCCGCGTCGGCCGCCCGGTAGGAGTCGACGGCCGCGGACAGGGTCGCGGCGAGCGCCCCGGTCTGCTGCCCCAGGAGCTCCAGGGCGGTGCCCCACCCGGAGCCCGCGGCGGCGGCGCTCTCCCCGGCTCCGCCGCTGACCGCCGTCCCCAGGGAGACCGCGGTGGACCGGCACAGCTGCGCGTCCTCCGTGAGCTCGGCGGCGAGGCCGGCCAGCTCGGCGGCCAGCGCGTCGATGGCGTCGAACTCCGCGGCGATCGTGGTGGACACGTCAGGACCTCCCTGCGTCTGCCCGGGCCCACGGCGGGTCCGGTGCGGCGGGACGCTAGGCCGACCGGGTGCCGCCGCCGGGGTGTCCGTCCACAGCAACGGACGCCGTCCACACACCGGGCACGGACGCGCCGTTCGGCGCGGTCCGTGCCCGAGGGTGCGGTGCGTGCGGTCAGGGAACGCTGGTGGTCAGCGGGGTCGGGGCGTCGGTGGGGGCACCGCCGACCACGACCGAACGGCGCTTGGAGACGACGACGGCGCCGACGATCACCAGGGCCGCGACCACCGCGATCGCGATGCGGACGGCCGTGTTCTGCCCCTCGCCCACCGACAGGCCGACCACGGCCGGCGCGATGAGCAGGGCCACCAGGTTCATCACCTTGATCAACGGGTTGATCGCGGGGCCCGCGGTGTCCTTGAACGGGTCGCCGACGGTGTCGCCGATGACCGTGGCGGCGTGCGCCTCGCTGCCCTTCCCGCCGTAGGCGCCGTCCTCGACCATCTTCTTGGCGTTGTCCCAGGCGCCGCCGGAGTTGGCGAGGAAGACGGCCATGAGGGTGCCGGCCGCGATGGCCCCGACCAGGTAGGCCGCCAGGGGGCCGACGCCGAGCCCGAAGCCGACCGCCACGGGGGCGAGGACGGCGAGCAGTCCGGGAGTGGCCAGCTCGCGCAGCGAGTCCTTGGTGCAGATGTCGACGACCGCGCCGTAGTCCGGCCGCTCGGTGCGGTCCATGATCCCGGGGTGGGTGCGGAACTGCTCCCGCACCTCGAAGACCACCCGGCCGGCCGCACGGGAGACCGCGCTGATCGCCAGGCCCGAGAAGAAGAAGACGACCGACGCGCCGAGCACCGCGCCGACGACGTTGCTCGGGTCCACCAGGCTGAACGCCTCGCCGATGTCCGCGCCGTCCAGTGCCGCGCGCACCTGCTCGTTGTAGGAGCCGAACAGCGCCGTCGCCGCGAGGACGGCGGTGGCGATGGCGATGCCCTTGGTGATGGCCTTGGTCGTGTTGCCCACCGCGTCGAGGTCGGTGAGCACGCGCGCGCCCTCCTCGTCGATGTCGCCGGACATCTCGGCGATCCCCTGCGCGTTGTCGCTGACCGGGCCGAAGGTGTCCATCGAGACGATGACGCCGGCCGTCGTGAGCAGGCCGCAGCCGGCGAGCGCGACCGCGTAGAGCGCCGCACCGCCGCCGATGAGGAAGGCCCCGTAGACCGCCCCGCCGATGAGCAGGGCCGCGTACACCGCCGACTCCAGCCCGAGCGAGATGCCGGAGAGGATCACCGTCGCGGGGCCGGTCAGCGAGCTGCGCCCGACGTCCTGGACCGGCTTGCGGCTGGTCTCGGTGAAGTAGCCGGTGAGCTGCTGGATGGCCGCGGCGAGCACGATGCCGACCAGCACCGCCACGAAACCGAGCACCTGCGGGCTGACCACGCTGTCGGGGACGTCGGCCACGTCGGGCAGCACGGTGAACGAGGCCGCCGCCACGAGGACGAGGGAGACGACCGCGGAGGTGAAGAAGCCCCGGTTGATCGGCGCCAGACCGCTCGCGTCGCCCTTGCCCGGGTTGCTGGCCAGGATGCCGACGACCGAGGCGATCACCCCGATGGCGGCGACCACGAGGGGGAAGACCATGCCGACGGCGCCGAAGAAGACCTGGCCGAGGATGAGGGCGGCGACCAGGGTGACGGCGTAGGACTCGAACAGGTCGGCGGCCATGCCCGCGCAGTCGCCGACGTTGTCGCCCACGTTGTCGGCGATGGTCGCCGCGTTGCGCGGGTCGTCCTCGGGGATGCCTGCCTCGACCTTGCCCACCAGGTCCGCGCCGACGTCGGCGGCCTTGGTGAAGATGCCGCCGCCGACGCGCATGAACATCGCCAGCAGGGCCCCGCCGAAGCCGAAGCCCTCGAGCACCACGGGAGCGGTCTCGTCGAACAGCAGCAGCGCGAGGGCCGCCCCGAACAGGCCGAGGCCCACGGTGATCATCCCGCAGACGCCGCCGGTGCGGTACGCGGTGCGGAAGGCCGGGCGGTAGCCGCCCGAGCGTGCGGCGGCGGCCACGCGCACGTTGCCGCGGGTGGCCAGGGTCATCCCGATGAAGCCGACCATGGCCGAGAACAGGGCACCGACCAGGAAGAACAACGCCCTGCCGATGCGGGTTCCCCAGCCGCCGTCGTGCACGGGCAGCACCAGCAGGAGCAGGAAGACGATGACCGCGAAGGCGCCGAGCGTCTTGAACTGTCTGCGCAGGTACGCCGCGGCACCCTCCTGCACCGCCTGCGCGATCTCGCGCATCGTCGGAGTGCCCTGGTCGGCCGCCATGACGGCGCGGACCAGGTAGGCCGCGAAGGCGAGAGCGGCGAGCGAGACGGCGAGGACGATCGTGACCAGCACGACGTCCCCGCCGGAGAGTGCACTGTCCGGCATGTGTTCCTCCCAGCGATCGGCTGCCCCCGGGACCCGCTGGCTCCGGTCGGCCGAGGTACGCGTCCAGCACGCACGGGCCTGCACGGCTGGTGCCGCCGGAGTGTAAGGGAGATCACACCCCGTACCGGTAGTCCCGCAGCCGGTGGAGTTCGCCGCCGGGGAGCCAGCGCGAGGTCACCCGCAGGTGTGACAGTTGGGGGGTGACCGCGGTACGCCCGGTCCGGTCGGCTCCCCCTCCCGGCACGGACTCTCTTCCCCAGGGTGGGTCGCCCTCCCTCGCCGGCACGCCGCCGCCGGGGGCCGACCTGCTGGACGCCGTCCTCTCCGGGACTCCCGAGGAGGAGCAGCCGGTCACCCACGTGCACCGGATGCCGGTGCGGGACAGCCGCACCCTGCCGTGGCCCACGTGGGTGAGCCCGGAGCTGCGGGCGCGGCTCGAGGCGCGGGGCGTGTCCGCACCGTGGCGGCACCAGGTCGAGGCCGCGCAGCTGGCCCGGAACGGTTCGCACGTCGTGGTGGCCACGGGGACGGCGTCGGGCAAGTCGCTGGCCTACCAGCTGCCTGCGCTGACCCGGCTCGCCGAGGACCCCCGCGCCTGCGTCCTGTACCTAGCGCCGACCAAGGCCCTCGCCCGCGACCAGCTGGCGTCGGTGGCCGAGCTGGCCGACCCGTCGGTGCGCCCCGCGGCCTACGACGGCGACACCCCGATGGAGGAGCGGGAGTGGATCCGGCGGCACTCGCGCTGGATCGTCACCAACCCCGACATGCTGCACCGCGGCGTGCTGCCCGCGCACCAGAAGTGGTCGAGCACCCTGCGCCGGCTGGCCTACGTCGTCGTCGACGAGTGCCACGCCTACCGCGGCGTCTTCGGCTCGCACGTCGGCCACGTGCTGCGCCGGCTGCGGCGGATCTGCCGCCGCTACGGCGCCGAGCCGGTGTTCCTGCTGGCCTCGGCGACCGTGGCCGAGCCGGCCGCAGCGGCCACCCGCCTGGTCGGCGCCCCGGTCGTCGCCGTGACCGAGGACGGCTCGCCGCGCCCGGGTGCGACCTTCGCGCTGTGGGAGCCGCCGCTGACCGAGCGCACGGGCGAGCACGGCGCCCCGCTGCGCCGCTCGGCGGCCGCCGACGCCGCCACCCTGCTGGCCGACCTGGTCGAGCGCGGCGCCCGCACGCTGGCGTTCGTCCGGTCCCGGCGCAGCGCGGAGTCGGTCGCCGAGCAGGCCCGGCACGTGCTGCGCGACCACGGCCGCGCCGACCTGGCCCGTCGGGTCGACTCCTACCGCGGCGGCTACCTGCCCGAGGAACGGCGGGAGCTGGAGCGGGCGCTGTCGGCCGGCGAGCTGCTCGGCGTGGCCACCACCAACGCCCTCGAGCTGGGCATCGACATCGCCGGCCTGGACGCGGTGGTGCTCGCCGGCTACCCCGGCACCCTGGCCTCGCTGTGGCAGCAGGCCGGCCGGGCCGGACGGGCACAGCGGGAGTCACTGGTCGTGTTCGTGGCCCGGGACGACCCGCTGGACCACTACCTCGCCCACCACCCGCGCGCGGTGTTCGGCCGGCCGGTGGAGGCCACCGTCACCGACCCCACCAACCCCTACGTGCTGGGACCGCAGCTGTGCTGCGCGGCCGCCGAGCTGCCGCTGGTCCCCGAGGACCTGGCCGACTTCGGGGGTGCAGCGGCCGAGGCCCGGGTCGAGGAGCTCGTCGCCGACGGCGCGCTGCGCCGCCGTCCCACCGGCTGGTACTGGGTCGGGCGGGGCCGGCCGGACGTCGACATCCGCGGCAGTGGCCTGGCGCCGGTGACGATCATCGAGGGCGACACCGGCCGCCTGCTCGGCACCGTGGACGGCGACGCTGCGCACGCGACCGTGCACACCGGCGCGGTCTACGTGCACCGCGGCGAGACCTACGTCGTCGACGAGTTCGACGTGGACGAGGCCGTCGCGGTGGTGCACCCGGAGAGCCCCGAGTGGACGACGGTGGCCCGTGACGTCACCGACCTCGCGATCGTGGCCACCGACCGGTCGCGGTCGCTGGGCACGGTCACCGCGCACACCGGGGTCGTCGACGTGACCAACCAGGTGGTGGCCTACCAGCGTCGCCGGCTGGGGACCGGTGAGGTGCTCGCCGAGTTCCCGCTGGACCTGCCGGCCCGCCAGCTGCGCACCCGCGCGGTGTGGCTGACCCTCGACGCGCGGGCCGTCTGCCGGGCCGAGGTGGACGACGCCGAGCTCCCCGGCTCGCTGCACGCCGCCGAGCACGCCGCCATCGGCATCCTGCCGCTGCTGGCCACCTGCGACCGGTGGGACCTCGGCGGGGTCTCGACCGCCCTGCACCCCGACACCGGCGCGGCCACGATCGTCGTCTACGACGGGCACCCCGGCGGCGCGGGCTTCGCCGAGCGCGGGTTCGCCGTGCTGCGGCGCTGGCTGCAGGCGACCCGGGCGACGGTTGCCACCTGCGAGTGCGAGAGCGGCTGCCCCTCCTGCGTGCAGTCGCCCAAGTGCGGCAACGGCAACGAGCCGCTGGACAAGGCCGGGGCGGTGCGGGTGCTCGACGTGGTCCTCGACGAGCTGGCCACCGCCGAGGCGGCCAGCGAGGGCACCCTCGACGACGCTGCCGACGAGGCCGACGCCGAGGACGGCCCCGCGCGGGCGCAGCCCGAGCCGGTCGAGGACGACCTCGTCTTCTGACCCGGTCCACCACGGCGCACCGGCGCGGCTGACCGACCGGGCCGCCGTGGGTCGACGGGCGCCTGCGGGAGGTGGCGTGGTCACCGGCCCCTGCGTCCTCCCGTCCCCTGACGTGGTCGCGGCCGCGGTGTCCTACCTGTGCAGCGATCCGGCCGGCGCCGTCGTCGGGCAGCTGCTCATCACGGGTCGGGGCGGGTCGCTGCGGCCTGAGCCTCAGCGACCGAGGCCGAACGCCACCGCGCGCACGGGGGCGCCGTCGGCACCGGCCAGCCGCAGCGGCAGGACGCTGACCACCGGGTCCACCTGCGGGACGGCACCCAGGTTGCGCAGGTTCTCCACGATCACGCCGCCCACGCCGAGCACCTCGAAGTGGGCGGCGAACCCGTCCGCGGGCGCGCCACCGATGACGGTCTCGTCGAGGCTCAGCGCGTCGAGCCCGACCGTGCGGACCCCGGTGGCCACCACCCGCGCAGCGGCGTCCCCGGTCAGGTACGGGTGGTCGAAGTAGGCGTCGGTCCCCCAGTGCTCGTCCCAGCCGGTCCGGAGCAGCAGGATGCGGCCCGGGCCGAGCAGGTGCACGCACGGCTGCAGGTCCGCCCACTCGATCCGCCCGTGGGGCGGCCTGCCGCGGACGTCGGCGACGACGGCCGGCCCGAGGAAGTACTCGAGCGGGACCTCGTCGATGCGGGCGCCGTCGTCGAGGAAGTGGTACGGGGCGTCGACGTGGGTGCCGGTCTGGGACCCCATCCGCACGTGCAGGACGTTGTAGCCGTCGGCCGCGACCGTGGCGGCGGGCGTGAACCGGGCGACCGGGTCGCCGGGGTACACCGGGGTGTCGTCGTCCAGTGGGTGCGACAGGTCGACGACCTCGCGGACGGGCTGGGCTGCGGAGCCGGTCACCTGACCTCCTCGTCGGTCACGGTGCGGGGGTGAGGACCCACAGGACCTCACAGGTCGCGGTCGTCGAGAGGTCGGCGCGGGTGTGCGCCGTGGCGCCCGGCATCGTGAGCGCGTCGCCCGCATTCTGGACGACCGGCTCCCCCGGCAGCGGGAGCTGCAGCCGCGCCTGCACCAGCGCGGCCCCGGGGTTGCGCGGCCGCGTCACTCGCCGCGACTCGGCCGCCATGCCGCCCTGCTCCCGCCACGTCCGCTCCGTGCATCCGAGCACGGGAGTGCGACAGCTGGAAAACACTGGTTGCCTAGCAAGCAACCCGTGTCTAGCCTCGGCGCACCGCGGTGGGCGTCCACCGCCTCACCGGGAGGTGCACATGAGCGGAGCCGAGGTCGCCGGGCTGGCCGCCGAGCAGAGACGGCCGCGGGCCACCGAGGTCGAGCAGCACGGCATCGACACGATCCCCGACGCCGAGCGGACGTCCCGGCCCTTCGACCTGTTCCGCATCCAGTTCGGCGGAGCGAACACCTTCGCCACCGTCATCCTCGGCACCTTCCCGGTGCTGCTGGGCCTCGACCTCGTGGAGGCCGTGGCCGCCACCGTCCTGGGCGTGGTCGTCGGCGCGCTGATCCTCATGCCGATGGGGCTGTTCGGCCCGCGGACCGGGACGAACAACGCCGTCTCCTCCGGCGCCCACTTCGGCGTCCGCGGTCGCGTGCTGGGCTCGTTCCTGTCGCTGCTGACCGCGCTCTCGTTCTACTCGATCTCGGTGTGGGTCAGCGGGGACGCTCTCGTCGGCGCGGCCACCCGGCTCTTCGGCACCGGGGACTCCGACCTGCTCCGCGGGATCGTCTACGCGGTGCTCGGCGCCCTGGTGATCGTCGTCGTCATCTACGGCTACCAACTGATGCTGCTGGTCAACAAGGTCGTGGTGCTGGCGAACACGACGCTGATGCTGCTCGGCCTGGTGGCCTACGCGACGCTCTTCGACCCCTCCTACGACCCCGGCCCCGACGCCTACGCGCTCGGCGGCTTCTGGCCCACCTTCGTGCTCTCCGCCCTGATCGTCATGGGCAACCCGGTCAGCTTCGGCGCCTTCCTCGGCGACTGGTCCCGCTACATCCCCGCCGACACCCGCCCGTCGCGGCTGCTCCTGGCCACGTTCTCCGGTCAGCTGGCCACGCTCGTGCCGTTCCTTTTCGGCGTGGGGACGGCGACGCTGGTGGCCGGGGAGGCCGACTACGTCTTCGCGCTGATCCAGGTCTCGCCGCTCTGGTACGCGGTCCTGCTCATGGCGGTGGCCTTCCTCGGCGGGATGTCGACCGGCGTCACCTCGCTGTACGGGACCGGGTTGGACTTCTCCTCGGTCTTCCCCCGCCTCAACCGGGTGCAGGCGTCGCTGTTCATCGGCACCCTGTCGTTCGTCTTCATCCTGGTCGGGCGGCTGGTCTTCGACCTGCTGTCCAGCGTCAACGCCTTCATCGGCGCCATCGTCATCTGCACCACGCCGTGGATGGTGATCATGATGATCGGCTACTGGGTGCGCCGCGGGTACTACGCGCCCGAGGACGTCCAGGTCTTCAACCAGGGCCGGCTGGGTGGCCGCTACTGGTTCGCCGGCGGCGTGAACTGGCGCGGGATGGTGGCCTGGATCCCGGCCGCGATCGTCGGCCTGCTGTTCGCCAACTACCCACCGCTGATCGAGGGTCCGCTGCGCAACGCGGCCGGCGGGGTGGACGTCAGCCTCCCCGTGTCCCTCGGGCTGGCCGCGGTGGTCTACCTCGTGCTGCTGTTCGCCTTCCCCGAGCCCCGGTACGCCTTCGGCCCGGCGGGCCCCCGGCTGGTGCCCACCAAGGAGGCCGAGGTGCCACCGGTGACCGACGACCCCCGTGCGTCGGTGCACCGCGCCGGTCGTCGCTCCCCCGTCCCGGCCGCCGCCGAGCCGGTCGACCGGTGAGCGGGCCCCCCGACGAGGTGCGCCGGGCGGCGGCGGACCTCGTGGCCGCTCTCGGGCGCAGCGACCTGGACCGGGACCTCGGGCCCGTGCACCCGTCCCCGGCTCCTCCGGTGGCCGGGTAGCCGCGGCTCAGGGCGCCACGGGGCCGGCCCGCGCGCGGGCACCGGCCCGGCTGACGCCCAGGGGGCCGAGCCGCACCGGCACCGCCACGCCGACCTCGACCACCGCCCCGTCGCCGACGGTGCAGGCGGTCAGCCGGGCGCCGTTGGCGCCGGCCACCTCGCCGGCCGCGGCACAGGCTCCGGGCTCGCCGCGGACGGCGTGCTCGGCACCGGCCAGGGCCGCGAGGTCGGCGGCGGTGGTGGCCCGGTGGCGGGCGACCACCGCCGCCCCGACGAGCACCGCCGCCACCCCGATGGCGGCGAGGACGCCGGCGAGGGCGGCCACCCACACCGTGGCCGAGCCCCGCTCCCCCGGCACCCGGGCCCGGAGGCTCACCCCGCCTCCCCCGCGGTGCCCGGCTCGCGCTGGCTCACCGCGGAGGCCGAGACCGGGACCCGGAGGGGGACCGGGCCCAGCGGCGCCACCTCCGCCGTCACCGTGACGGTGACGGCGGACCCGTCGACGGCCACCTCGGTCGTCGCCCCTCGGGGGGCGGCCTGTCCGGCGAGCGCGGTCACCAGCGCGGTGTCCTCACCCCGGGCGGCCGCCCGTGCCCCCTCACGGGCCGCGTCGACGCAGCGCAGCTGCGCCCCGACGACGGTCACCGCGGCGACGGCGCCGGCGAGCACGAGCAGGAGCACCGGCAGCACCACCGCCGTCTCCGCCGTCACCATGCCCGATTCCCCGCGGCCGAGGCAGGAGTGCTGCCGGACCACGCCGTGGCGCCGCCGGCCCATCAGGAGAGGGTGGCCAGTGCGTCGGCCACGAGAGCGCTGAGCCCGTCGACGACCGAGCCACCGGTGACGACGCGGTAGAGCACGGCGGCGAAGGCGCAGGCCGCGACGGTGCCGACGGCGTACTCGGCGGTGCTCATCCCGGCCTCACCGGCGGCCCGCACACGGGCCCAGCGCGCGCGCAGTCCGCGGGGTGCCGCCTCCTCCACCGGAACTCCGCCCGCATCGGGCGGTTCCTCCTGGGGTCGGGTCTCGCAGCGTGCGGTCACGGTGCCTCCTCGGGATCGCGGCCCGCCTTCCGGGCCGTCGCGGTCGACCCTCCCGACGTCCGCGGGGCGGACCCAGGTCCGCGGCGGATCTGTGGACGCGCCGGCCCGCTGTGGACACCGGGCGCGGGGTCAGCCGAAGACGTCGGCGGCGATGCCGAGCACCAGCGGCACCACGCCCAGGCAGAGGAAGGCCGGCAGGAAGCAGACGCCGAGCGGCGCCAGCACCCACACCCCGGCCCGGCGGACCGCGGCGTCGACCCGGCTGCGCTCACCGGCGCGGGCGTCGGCGGCCAGCGACCGCAGCGCCGGGACGACGGTCGACCCCGACTCGCCGGCGCGCACCAGCACCCGGCCGAGGACGGCCAGCGCCGGAGGTGCGTCGGCCCACGCCCGTCGCGGCGCGGCGCCCAGCCGGTACAGGCCGGCGACCGTGGCGAGCTCGGGGCCGAGCGGACCGGGCACGCCGGTCGCCACCGCGGCCAGGGCGCCACCCACGGGCAGCCCTGCCTCCAGGCAGACCGCGAGCAGGTCGCAGGCCACCGGCAGGTCCGCCTCGGGAGCCGGGCCGGCCCGCGAGCCGACCTGCCCGCCCCGGCGCAGCAGCCGCTCGCCGCCGACCGCGACGAGCCCGGCCACCACGGCCCCCGGTGCGCCGCCGACCAGCAGCCCGGCGGCCAGGCCCGCGGCGCCGGCGAGCAGCCACCGCCGCCGGACGTCGGCGGGACCAGGCCCGGGTGCGGTCGTCCCGTGCCGGCCGGCCAGCCGACGGGCGCGGACGGCGACGGGCGGGCGGACCGGCCAGCAGAGCAGCGCAGCCGCTGCCAGCAGCGCCACCGCGGCGGTGTTCACCGCGTGGCCCGGGACACCAGCCGCGCCGACCAGGCCAGCCCGGCGACCTCCAGCCCCACCCCGGCCACCAGCAGCACCTGGCCGGAGAACGTCGTGGTCAGCACCCGCCACGGGTCGGCGCCCACGCCACCACCCATGACCAGCCCCAGCACCGGGAGCCCGGCCAGCAGCGCCGCGCTGGCCCGCGAGCCGGCGGTGGCCGAGCGCAGGTCCAGCCGCTGCCGGGACCGGGCACGCAGGTCGTCCTCCACCGCGCCGACGACGGCGGCCAGCGAGCAACCGGTGCGTGCGCTCAGCCGTGCGGCCGCGGCCACCCGGCCCAGTGCCGGCCCGAGCTCGCCGTCGGCGCCCACACCGCCGTCCTCGGGGGATCGGACCGCTCGGGCGAGCGCCCGGCCGCTGTCCTCGTCCGCGCAGGCTGCGACAGCGGCGCGGGTGGCCTCGTCCAGCGAGCGGCCCCCGCGCAGCTCCGCGCCCAGGGCGGTCAGTGCCTCGACCAGCGCGGCCAGCCGCGCCTCCTCCCGCACGCCCGCCCGACGGCGCAGCTCCGCCCCGGCCGCGAGCGCTGCACAGCCGGCGGCCAGGGCCGCCACCAGGGGGGTGCTCAGCACAGCCGCGATCCCGCCGGCGGCGACCGCGGCGACGGCCGGCAGCGGGACCGCAGCGGCCGGGTGCAGGGCGGCGCCCGCCGGGCGGGTCAGCGACCGTCGGCGTTCCCGGCGCAGCGCCGCGCGCCCCGGCCACAGGGCCAGGGCAGCGGCGAGCAGCAGCAGCCCGCCGGTCACCCGCACCCCATCGACAGCAGCTCCGAGAGCCGCGGCGCGCCCGGGCACGGGCCGCCGTCGGCACGCCAGGCGGACTCCACGACGACGAGGTCCCCGGCGCGGCGGACCACGCCGACCTCCTCGACCCGCCGTCCGCCCGGCGTCCGGCGCAGGTGCACCACCGCGGACAGGGCCGCGGCCGCCTGGCTGTGCACGGCCAGCCGGTCCAGGCCCGCGGCGACCCCCAGCGCCTCCAGCCGCGCGGGGACCTCGGCCGGCCGGTTGGCGTGGAGGGTGCCGCAGCCGCCGTCGTGCCCGGTGTTGAGGGCGGTGAGCAGGTCGGTGACCTCCGCACCGCGGACCTCGCCCACCACGAGCCGGTCGGGCCGCATCCGCAGCGCCTGGCGGACCAGGTCGCGCAACGTCACCTCGCCGACCCCCTCGACGTTGGGCGGCCGGGTGGCCAGCCGGACGACGTGCGGGTGCGCCGGCACCAGCTCCGGGGCGTCCTCGCAGAGCACCAGCCGCTCGCCGGGCGGGACGAGGCCGAGCAGCGCCGCGAGCAGCGTCGTCTTGCCCGAGCCGGTGCCGCCGGTGACCAGGAAGGCCAGCCGCCCGGCGACCAGCGCCTGCAGCAGCTCCCCGGACGCCCCGGGGAAGGCGCCGCGCGCGGCCAGGTCGGCGAAGGACAGCGAGGCCCGGCGCAGCACCCGCAGCGACAGGCAGGTGCCGCTGCCCGACACCGGTGGGAGCACCGCGTGCAGCCGGGTGCCGTCGGGCAGGCCGGCGTCCACCCAGGGCGCGGCGTCGTCGAGCCGCCGCCCGGCCGCGGCGGCCAGGCGGACGGCGAGACGGCGCACCGCGTCCTCGTCCGGGAAGCGCACCAGCGTGCGCTCCAGCCCGCTGCCGCGGTCGACCCAGACCTGGTCCGGGCCGTTGACCAGCACGTCGCTGACACCGGACTCGCGCAGCAGCGGCTCCAGCGGACCGGCCCCGGCGAGCTCGTCGACCGCGTCACGGACCGCCTGCAGCACGTCGTCGTCGCCGAGCAGGCCACCGGACTCCTCCCGCACCAGCGCGGCGACCGTGGCCCGCGTCGGGACCCCGGGCTCGAGGACCAGCCGCGCACGGACCCGGTCGACCAGTGCCCCGTTCACGCCGCGGCTCCGTCCACCCCGGACAGCTCGGCCAGCACCCGGCGGGACAGCGCCCCCAGCGGCGAGCGCGCCCCCACCTGCGGCGGCCGGCCCTGCTCCCCGCGGCGGAGCGCGCTGCGGTCGGTGCCCAGCTCACCCAGCACCGGACGGCCGACCACGTCGGCGACCTCATCGGCGGACAACCCTCCGGGCACCGACCGGACCACCAGCTGCGCCGCGGACCACGCCGCCGGCCGGCCGTCCCGGCCGGGCTCGACGAGCAGCCGGGCCGCCGACGCCGCCCGGAGACGGGCCGGGACGACGAGCACCGCGAGGTCGGCCTCGGCCAGCACGGCCACGGTCGCCTCGGGAGCGGCGGTGCGGGGCAGGTCGACGACCACCGGCCAGCCACCCGTACGCGCCGCCTCGACGACCGCGGTCAGTGCCCCGGCCGGGACCTCGCCGGGCGCCGAGCGCGAGGCGGCGAGCACCGAGACGCCCCCGACCTCCGGCAGCGCCGCCATGAGCGCGTCGCCGGCCACCCGGCCGCGCAGCCCCGCGAGGTCCGGCCAGCGCAGGCCCTCGTCACGCTCGGCACCGAGCAGCAGGTCCAACCCGCCGCCCCAGCCGTCGGTGTCGACCAGCAGGACGCCGTCACCGCCCGGCGCGGCGGTGAGCGCGAGCGCCACCGCCAACGTGCTCACCCCCACCCCACCGCAGCTCCCGCCCACCACGACGAGCCGGCCGCGGTCGACCGGACGGCGCAGCGCCGAGGCCACCCGCGAGACCAGCCAGCCCTCGTCGGCCGGCAGCACGGCCACCCGCTCGGCGCCCTGCTCGACCGCGGCCGCCCAGACCGGCGCCGGGGGCTCCTCCGCCGCGACGACGACCACGCCGGGACGGCGGGGCAGCCCCCGCAGCGGCGCGGACGTCACGACGTCGGTGCCGAGCAGCACCAGGGGCGCCTCCCGGTGGGCGCGGCGCAGCGCCGGGCCGCCCGTGGCGACCTCCGGCTCGGCGCCCGCCGCGGCGAGCAGCCGCAGCAGGTCGTCGAGCAGGTCCTCGTCGGCACTGGCGACGAGCGGGCGGGGCGGGGGCCGGAACGCGGACACGCCCGCCAGCCCAGCGCCGGGACGGGCGTGCCGCGAGGGGCGGCCGGGATCTGTGGATGACCCCTCCGGGTGTGGACGGCGCAGTGAGCGGCGTCACAACGGTGTTGCTCACTTACAGTCGTGAACCGTGACCCGCGCAGCGGCGTTCTTCGACCTGGACAAGACGGTCATCGCCAAGTCCAGCACCCTGGCCTTCGGCCGCCCGTTCTTCCAGGGCGGGCTGATCAACCGGCGCGCCGTCCTCAAGGGCGCCTACGCGCAACTGGTCTTCTCCCTCGCCGGAGCCGACGCGCACCAGATGGAGCGCATGCGGGCACAGATCACCGAGATGTGCACCGGGTGGGACGTCGCGACCGTGCACGAGATCGTGCGCGAGACGCTGCACGACATCGTCGAGCCGATGGTCTACGCCGAGGCCGCCGACCTGATCGAGGAGCACCGGGCCGCCGGCCGGGAGATCGTCATCGTCTCCAGCAGTGGCGCGGAGATGGTGGAGCCGATCGGCGAGATGCTCGGCGTCGACCGCGTCGTGGCCACTCGCATGGTGACCGTCGACGGCCGCTACACCGGCGAGATCGACTTCTACGCCTACGGGGAGAACAAGGCCGTCGCCGTCCGGCAGGTGGCCGCCGAGAACGGCTACGACCTGGCCGACTGCTACGCCTACAGCGACTCGATCACCGACCTGCCGATGCTCTCGGCGGTCGGGCACCCGACCGCGGTCAACCCCGACCGGGCGCTGCGGAAGGCGGCCGCCGAGCACGGCTGGCCGGTGCTGGAGTTCACCTGGCCGGTGACCGTGCGCTCGCGCTTCCCGGTCCCGTCCGCCCCGGTGGTCACCGGTGCGGCGATGAGCGTGGGCGCCGCCGTGGCGGGCCTGGCGTGGTACGCCCGCCGGCGGGCGCTCCGGGTGGTCGCCGAGACGCCCCCGGCGCCCGTACCGGGCCGCTGGTGGCGCCGCGGCGCCTGAAGGAGGACCCCCCTGCCCCCACGACTCCGTGGCGAGGAGCACGGGGGCCTTCTCCCTGCACGGGGGCCTCGCCCCTGCACGGGGGCCACCGGCCACGGGGACGGCGCTCAGAGCGGCAGGCGCTCGCGCACCCGCTCCACGAGCGTGCGCACCGCGGACACCGGCCGGAACGCCCGCGCCGCCGCGGTCAGCGCGGCCTGCTCGTCCGGACGCAGGTCGATGTCGGCCGCCGCGGCGTTGGCCTCGACCTGGGCGACGCTGGAGGCCCCGGGGATCACGACCACCCGCGGCAGGGAGACCAGCCACGCCAGCGCGGTCTGCGCGGGCGTGATGTCGTGGGCCGCGGCGACCTCCCGGAGGACCTCGAGCAGCGGCTCGGCGCGGCGCAGGTTCTCGGTGCCGAAGAGCGGGTTGGCCGCGCGGACACCCCCGGGCCGGTTGCCCACGCCGTACCGCCCGCCGAGCAGACCCTGCGCCAGGGGGCTGTAGGCCATGACCATCCGGCCCTCGCGCTCGGCGAAGGGCACCAGGTCGTCGAGAGCCGACGGCGCGGCCAGCGAGAAGTGCACCTGGTTGCTGACCACCGGCCGGCCGAGGGCGGCGTCGGCCGCCTGCCAGCGCTCCAGCGAGTAGTTGGAGACGCCGACGGCCCCGATGCGGTCCGCGTCGAGCAGCTCGCGCATCCCGGTCATCGTCACCGAGTCGGGCACCACCGGGTTGGGCTGGTGCACCTGGTACAGCGGCACGCGGTCCAACCCGAGGCGGCGCGCGCTGCCGGCCAGCCGGCTGCGGACGACGGGCGGGAACGGGGCCACCGGGAAGAGCTTGCTGGCGACGACGACGTCCGCCCGTTCGTCCCCCAGCGCCTCCCCGAGGATCCGCTCGCTGCGGCCGAAGCCGTAGACCTCCGCGGTGTCGAACAGGGTCACACCCAGCTCGCGGGCCCGCCGGACGATCGCCTTGGCCTCACCGGAGGCGTAGGCGTCGCCGTAGCCCCACTCGCGGGAGCCGAACTGCCAGGTACCCAGGCCCACGCGGCTGACCGCACCGAGCCCGTCGACGTCGAGATGGCGCACGGGCCCCAGTCTGCCCGCCCGTCAGCCGCGGAGCAGGGCCTCGGCGATCGCCAGCCCCTCCAGCGCCCCGTGCTCGGTGGCGCGGCAGCAGTGCACCAGCCAGCCCGCCACACCGTCGGGCTGCCCGGAGGCGTAGCCGGCCAGCGCGCGGGTGTACTCGTCGCGCCCGAACTCGGCGAAGCCGACCTCGGGCACCGACACCGCCTTCGGGTCCAGTCCGCGGGTGATGCCGGTCAGCCGCGCCGCGGCGCGCGCGACCACGCCGTCGGCCGTGCCGAAGGGGGCGATCGCGGCCAGCTCACCGTGCACCACCGCGGCCAGGACGACGGCCGGCACCGAGCTCTCCCCCGTGACGAGGGAGAACAGCCCTCCGAGCCGCGGTCCGGCGTGCGCGCCGGGTCGGCCGAGGTCGGCGCGGTCGGCGAGGTCCGCCGCGGCCAGCACGTGCAGCCGGGCGAGCACCTGGCCGGGCGCCCGGGTCCAGGTCTCCTGCATCGAGCCGAGGGCGACCGAGGCACGCAGGGCGCCCTGCACGACCGGGTGGTCGACCTGCCCCGCCCGCAGGTCGGCCAGCGGGACGTCGACCCCCTCCAGGGCGGCGGAGGCCCGGGCGCCGCGCAGCGCCGACTCGGTGCTGACCTCGGCCGACCGGTTGCGCATCAGCCGGTGCCGCAACAGGCGGTCGATCCCGCTGCGGGCGGCCTCGGCGGCGTCCCGCACGCCGGGCAGGTCGAGCAGCGGGGCGAGCGGGTCGGCAGCGGTGGGGCGGGCCGCCGGGCGGCCGGCACCGGGACGCACGGGGATCGTCACGCACCGACGGTACGAGGCGGGCCGCGGTGACCGGCGGCACCCCGTCCAGAGCCCTGACTAGGCTGCCTGCCACCATGGCCCGGCCCCTGACCCTGCTGCTCGTCCGCCACGGGCAGAGCGAGTGGAACGCCGCGGGCCTCATGCAGGGGCAGACCGCGCACGTGCCGCTGACCGAGCTCGGGCACGCGCAGGCGGCCGCGGCGGCACGGGAGCTCGTGGCGCTGCGTCCGGGGGCACTCGTCTCCAGCGACCTGCGCCGCGCCGTGCAGACCGCCGAGCACTGCGCCCGCGCCACGGGGCTGCCGCTGACGACCACGCCGGCACTGCGCGAGCAGGGCTACGGAGCGCTCGAGGGCCGCCCCTCGAGGGAACTGTGGGACGTCGTCGACTGGACCGATCCGCACTGGGCGGCGCCCGGCGGGGAGAGCCTGGCCGAGCTGCACGCCCGCGTCGGCGCCTACCTGAAGGCCCTGTGCGCCGATCCGCCGGCCGAGGTGATCGCGCTGGTGACCCACGGCGACACGATCCGGGCCGCGCAGGCGGTCGCCACCGGGCTCGGGCCGGACGCCATGCCCGTGGTGACCCCGCACAACGGCACGGTGACGCCGCTGGAGGTCGTCCCGTGAGCGCCGCGAGGACGACGGGCGAGCGATGAGCAGGGTCCTCGTGCTCGGCGGGTCGCGATCGGGCAAGTCCGCGCACGCGGAGTCGCTGGTGGCCGACGCCCGCGACGTCACCTACCTGGCGACCTCTCCTGCGGTCCCGGGGGACAACGAGTGGGCCGAGCGGGTTGCCGCGCACCGGGCCCGCCGTCCCTCGGGCTGGACGACGCTGGAGACGACCGCGCCCAGCGACCTGCTGCGCCGCGGGACCGTGCTGGTCGACAGCATCACCACCTGGGTGGCCGCGCTGATGGACCAGACCGGCGTCTGGACCGACGAGCCCGGCGCGTCGGACCGCCTGGCCCGCCGCTGCGACGCGCTGGTCGAGGCCTGGACGATGACGCCGGCGCACGTGGTGGCGGTGTCGGACGAGGTGGGGCTGGGCGTGGTGCCCGAGACCCGCGCCGGGCGGCTGTTCCGCGACACCCTCGGCTCGGTCAACCAGCGGTTGGCCGGCACCGCCGACGAGGTGTGGTTCGTGGTCGCCGGGCTGCCGCAGCGACTCCGGTGAGCCGATGCGTGAGCGAGGGTGGGCGAGCGGTCGCGCGGGCCGGTGGGACCACCCCGTGAGGTGGACCGGTCCGCTGGAGTCCGCCGCGCTGCTCACCGTCCTGCGGGTGCCGGCGCGGGCGGCGGCCTCCACCCGCGGCGTGCTGCCGTGGGCGCCCCTGGTCGGCCTCGTGCTCGGTGCCCTCGCGGCGGGGGTCGGCGTCGCCGGCGCGCGCCTGGTCTCCCCGTTGACCGGGGCGGTGCTGGCCGTGGCGGTGCTCGCGGCGCTGACCCGCGGCCTGCACCTCGACGGCCTGGCCGACACCGCCGACGGGCTCGGTCCGTTGCGCGGTCGCGAGCGGGCGCTCGAGGTGATGCGGCAGGGGGACGTCGGCCCGTTCGGCGTGGTCACGGTGCTGCTCACCGTGCTGCTGCAGGTCGCCGCCGCGACGACCCTGCTCGAGACCGACCGGGGCTGGACCGCGCTCGTGGCCGCACCGCTGGTCGCCCGGCTGGCGATGGCCCGCACCGGGCTGGCCGGCGTCCCGATGGCCGCGGGCTCAGCGCTCGGGCAGTCCGTCGCCGGCACGGTGTCGGCCCACTGGCTGGCCGGCTGGGTGCTCTTCACCGCGGCGCTGCTGAGCGTCGCCGACGAGGCCCTGGTGGTCGGTGCCGCGGCCGGCCTGCTCGCGGCCGAACTCCTCCTGCGCCGGGCGCGCGCCCGCTTGGGCGGCGTCACCGGCGACGTGATGGGGGCGATGGGCGAGACGGCGGCCGCGGTCACCCTGCTGGTGACCGCGGCCGCGGTGACGTGATGGAACGGCCGCCTTTCAGGGGCCCGCGCCGAGCGTGCGAGGCGTGGGGGGAAAGGTGGTCCTTCGATTAGCGGCGGCGCAGCAGGCCGCCGAGGAGTCCGCCGAGGCCGGAGGACGCGGGGGTCGCCCGGCCCCGGCCCGCCCGCCCGGTGGTCGCCCGGCCATAGCCGCGGCCGGTGCCGGTCCCCCGGCCGGCCGTACCCAGGCCGCCCATCCCGCGGCCCGTGCGGCGGCCGCCCGTCACACCCGCCGTCCCCCGTGCGGTGGTGCGACCCCCGCGGGCGGCGTTGCGTGCAGTGTTCTCTGCCGTGCCCATCAGTCGTCCGAGGATGCTCATGGCAGTGACGTACCCCACGTCGCGACGGCGATGCACGCGCCTCAGGACCGGGTCGGCGCCGGGGTCTCCCCGCCTTCCAGGTCGCCCTCGGTGTCGAGGTAGGCCTGCTGCAGCTCGGCCAGCAGCGCCGGGTCCGGCTCCGCCCACATCTGCCGGTCGACGGCCTCCAGGAGCCGCTCGGCGATGCCGTGCAGCGCCCACGGGTTCGACCGTTCGAGGAAGGCGCGGTTCTCCGGGTCGAGCACGTAGGTCTGCGCCAGCTTCTCGTACATCCAGTCGGCGACGACGCCGGTCGTGGCGTCGTAGCCGAACAGGTAGTCGACGGTCGCGGCCAGCTCGAAGGCGCCCTTGTAGCCGTGCCGGCGCATGGCCTCCAGCCACTTCGGGTTGACCACGCGGGCGCGGAAGACCCGGGTGGTCTCCTCGGTCAGCGACCGGGTGCGCACCGCCTCGGGCCGGGTCGAGTCGCCGATGTAGGCGGCCGGCGCCCGCCCGGTCAGCGCGCGGACCGTCGCCACCATCCCGCCGTGGTACTGGAAGTAGTCGTCGGAGTCGGCGATGTCGTGCTCGCGGGTGTCGACGTTCTTCGCCGCCACCGCGATCCGGCGGTAGGCCGCCTCCATGTCCGGCCGGGCCTGCACGCCGTCCAGCCCGCGGCCGTAGGCGTAGCCGCCCCAGACGGCGTAGACCTCGGCCAGGTCGGCGTCCCCCCGCCAGTTGCGGGAGTCGATCAGCGGCAGCAGCCCGGCCCCGTAGGCGCCGGGCTTGGAGCCGAACACGCGGGTGGTGGCCCGCCGGCGGTCGCCGTGGCCGGAGACGTCGGCGTCGACGTGGGCGCGCACGAAGTTCTGCTCGGCCGGCTCGTCGAGCCCCGCCACCAGGGTCACCGCGTCGTCCAGCATGGTCACCACGTGCGGGAAGGCGTCCCGGAAGAAGCCGGAGATCCGCACGGTGACGTCGATCCGCGGGCGGCCGAGCTCGTCGAGCGGGATCGGTTCCAGGCCGGTCACCCGCCGCGAGGCGTCGTCCCACACCGGGCGGACGCCGAGCAGCGCCAGGACCTCGCCGACGTCGTCCCCCGAGGTGCGCATGGCCGACGTGCCCCACACCGACAGCCCCACCGACGCCGGGTACTCCCCGGTGTCGGCGAGGTAGCGCTCGACGAGCGAGTCCGCCATCGCCTGCCCGGTCTCCCAGGCCAGCCGTGACGGGATCGCCCGCGGGTCGACCGAGTAGAAGTTGCGGCCGGTCGGCAGCACGTTGACCAGCCCGCGCAGCGGCGAGCCCGACGGCCCGGCCGGCACGTAGCCGCCCTCGAGGGCGTGCAGCGTCGCGTCCATCTCGTCGGTGGTGCGCTCCAGCCGGGGCACCACCTCGTCGACGGCGAAGCGCAGCACCGCCTCGACGCGCTCGTCGGGACGCCCCAGGACCTCGGCCACCACCGGGGGCACGGCCTCGGCGACCCAGCCGCGGGCCTCCATGGCGCCCACCAGGGCGGCAGCGGAGGCCTCCACCGCGTCGGTCTCGGTCCGTGACGCCCCGTCGGCCAGGCCGAGCGCCTCGCGCAGCCCGGGCAGCGCCACCGTGCCGCCCCAGACCTGCCGGGCGCGCAGAACGGCCAGCACGAGGTCGACGCGGTCCTGGCCGGACGGCGGGGTGCCCAGCACGTGCAACCCGTCGCGGATCTGCGAGTCCTTGATCTCGCAGAGCCAGCCGTCGACGTGCAGGATCATCTCGTCGAAGTGGTCGTCCTCGGGCCGCTCGTTCAGCCCCAGGTCGGAGTCGAGCTTCGCCGCTTGGATCAGCGTCCAGATCTGCGCCCGGACGGCGGGCAGCTTGGCCGGGTCCATCGCGGCGACGTTGGCGTGCTCGTCGAGCAGCTGCTCGAGCCGGGCGATGTCGCCGTAGGAGTCGGCGCGGGCCATCGGCGGCACCATGTGGTCGACCAGCGTGGCGTGCGCACGCCGCTTGGCCTGCGAGCCCTCCCCCGGGTCGTTGACCAGGAACGGGTAGACCAGCGGCAGGTCGCCGAGGGCGGCGTCGGGTGCGCACGAGGCCGACAGGCCCACCGTCTTGCCCGGCAGCCACTCCAGGTTGCCGTGCTTGCCGACGTGCACGAGCGCGTGCGCGCCGAACACCGACCGCAGCCACCAGTAGGCGGCCAGGTAGTGGTGGGACGGCGGCAGGTCCGGGTCGTGGTAGATCGCGATGGGGTTCTGCCCGAAACCGCGTGGCGGCTGGACCATCACCACGACGTTGCCCGCCCGCAGCGCGGCGAAGACGATGTCGGGGCCGGCGGGTCCGGAGGCATCGACGAACAGCGAGCCCGGCGGCTGCCCCCAGTGCTCGACCACCGCCGCGCGCAGGTCGGCCGGGAGGGTCTCGAAGAAGGCGCGGTACTGCGCCGCCGGGATGCGCACCGGGTTGCCCGACAGCTGTTCCTCGGTGAGCCAGTCGGCGTCCTGGCCACCCGCGGCGATGAGCGCGTGGACCAGCGCGTCGCCGTCGAGGTCGGCCACGCCGGGCAGCGCGTCGGGCCCGGCGAAGGGCCCGACGTCGTACCCGGCGCCGTGCATCGCGGCCAGCAGCCGGACGACGGACGCCGGGGTGTCCAGGCCGACCGCGTTGCCGATGCGGGCGTGCTTGGTCGGGTAGGCGCTCAGCATCACCACGACGCGGCGCTCCGCGGGCGGGGTGTGCCGCAGCCGGGCGTGCGCGACGGCGGTGCCGGCCACGCGGGCGGCCCGCTCGGGGTCGGCGACGTAGCTGGTCAGCCCGTCGTCGTCGGTCTCCTTGAAGGAGAAGGGCACGCTGATCAGCCGGCCGTCGAACTCGGGGATCGCGACCTGGTTGCCGACGTCGAGCGGGGAGAGCCCGTCGTCGTCGGCCAGCCACTCCTCGCGCGAGCGGGTCAGGCACAGCCCCTGGACCACCGGCACGTCGAGCGAGGCGAGCTGGCCGACGTCCCACGCGCCGTCGTCCCCGCCCGCCTGCGCGGTGGCCGGCCGCGAGCCGCCGGCGGCGAGCACGGTCACCACGAGGGCGTCGGCCTGCCGCAGCGTCTCCAGCAGCTCGTCGGAGACGCTGCGCAGGGAGGAGGTGAAGACCGGCAGCGCGGAGCCGCCGGCGTCCACGATCGCGCCGCACAGCGCCTCGACGAAAGCGGTGTTCCCGGCCAGGTGGTGCGCCCGGTAGTAGAGGACGGCGACGGTCGGGCCGGTGCCGTCGCGCGAGGCGCGCTGCAGCACGCCCCAGTCGGGCGCCACCACCGGCGGCTCGAAGCCCTCGCCGGTGAGCAGCACGGTGTCGGACAGGAAGCGGTGCAGCTGCACCAGGTTGTCCGGGCCGCCCTGCGCCAGGTAGGCGTGCGCCTCGGTCGCGACCCCCATCGGGACCGTCGACAGCTCCATCAGCTCGGCGTCCGGCAGCGCCTCCCCGCCGAGGACGACGACCGGCGCGGGCCCGGCCAGCAGCGGCGCGAGCAGCTCCTCGTACTGCCGCCGCACGCCGAGGAGGCGGACGACGACGAGGTCCGCGCTGTCGGTGAGCGCGGCGATGCCCGCGTCGTCCAGCCGGGCGGGGTTGCCCAGCCGCCAGTCGGCTCCACTGGAGCGGGCGGAGAGCAGGTCGGTGTCGCTGGTGGACAGCAGCGTGAACACCGACGGCACGCTACCGGGACGAGCCGGGTCCTCGCGGCGAGGACCCGCCCGCCTCCGACCGGTGGCGACGCCCCGGGGACCCGGGGACCCACGCCGGAGGGTCCCGGCCGGTCGGGACCGCGGCCCTAGCGTCCCGCCATGCCCCCTCCCCTGGTGCCGCCGTTCCCCGACGGCGCCTTCTCCCGGGTGCTCTGCGTCGTCGCCCACCCCGACGACGTCGAGTACGGCATCGCCTCGGCCGTCGCCGCCTGGACCGCTCGGGGCATCGACGTCGCGTACCTGCTGCTCACCCGCGGCGAGGCCGGCATGGACGCGGTCCGCCCCGAGGAGACCGCCCGGCTGCGGACGGCGGAGCAGCTGGCCGCCGGCGAGGTGGTCGGGGTGAGCGGGATCCGGTTCCTCGACCACCCCGACGGCGTCCTGGAGTACGGCCTGGGACTGCGCCGGGACATCGCGCGGGTGATCCGCGAGCACCGCCCCGACGCGCTGCTCGTCGGTTCGTGGGAGGTCGAGTTCGTCGCCGGGCTCAACCAGGCCGACCACCGGGTCGCCGGCCTCGCCGCGGTGGACGCGCTGCGCGACGCCGGGAACCGCTGGGTCTTCCCCGAGCTGCTCGACGAGGGGCTGGAGCCCTGGACGGTGCGCTGGCTGCTGGTCGGCGGCGACCCGCGCCCGACCCACGGCGTCGACGTGACCGGTGAGGCGCTGGAGCGGGGCATCGCCTCGCTGGAGGCGCACGGGCAGTACCTCGCCGGCATCCCCGGGCACCCGCCCCCGCGGGGCATGATCACCGGGATCACGGCACTGCAGGGGCGGGAGATGGGGGTCCGGCACGCGGTCCTGTTCCGCGCCTTCGACTTCCTCGCCCCGCCGCCCATCGCGCAGGAGGCGATGCGGGCCGCGGCGGAGTCGGTCGGCTGAGCCGGGTCAGCAGCCCCCGCCGCCGTCCCCTCCACCGGCCCCGCAGTCGCCGCCGAAGCCGCCAGCCCAGGCAGCGGCGGAGCCGCCGTCGGTGTACACGGGGTGGTGGGTCCGGCGGACCTCGCGCACGCTCGGGCCCGTCGTCGTCGGCAGGTACGGCCGCGGTGGCGCGAAGACGGCTGCCCGGCGCTCGGCGTCCGCCCACGCCCCGGGGCCGACGAGCGCCACGGCGAGGGCCTCGGAGGTCCCGACGACCGCCGGGTCGGACCGCAGCCGGCGCAGCTCCCGCCGTCCCGCGCGGGTCAGCCCGACCGCCGTCCAGGTCCGCTCGGCGGTGGCGTCCACCCCGCCGCGCCGGGAGACCAGGCCGGCCTGCCGCAGGCCGTCGGCGAGGGCGGCCAGCCGGACGTCGGTGCGCACCCGCCAGGCCACGCCCTCGATCGATCGGCGGGAGCGGGGTCCCGTGGCGTCGAGCACCGCGGCCTCGACCGGGTGCCGACGACGCGGGTCGACGGTGCGCAGCTCCCCGGTGGCGGGGTCGGCCCGCAGCCGACCGTCCACGACGAGGGCCACGACCGCGGCCTCGACAGCCCGGCGCGGTCCGCCGACCAGGTAGGCGACCTCGTACAGGTCCGAGCCGAGGAGGGGGACGTGCGTTCCGGTCATGTCCGTCGTCCTTCGCGTCGAGGATCGAGAGGGGCTGCGGCCGCACGCCGACGCTGGCACGTCCCGCCCGGCGTCCGCGAGCGTGCTTGCACGATTGCACGGGTGGCTACCGTCGTGTCGTGGTCGACACGCCGTCGGTGCGGGAGCGTCGGCTGGCGCGCGAGCTGCGGCAGCTGCGCACCGGCGAGCAGCTGCACGCCAAGGACGTCGCGGCCCGTCTGGGGTGGTCACCGTCGAAGGTGTCGCGGATCGAGACCGCGCGGATCGGCATCGCCGCCGACGACCTCGACCGGCTGCTCGAGCTGTACCGGGTGCCCGACCAGCAGGCCGACCTGCTGCGCCGGCTGGCCCCGTCGGCCCGGCCGCGCGGCTGGTGGGATGCCTACGCCGACACCCTGTCCGCCGGCTACGCCAACCTCATCCGGCTGGAGGCGGGGTCGCGGGCGCTGCGCTGCTTCGGCGCGCTGGTGCCGCACGCACTGCTGCAGACCCCCGACTACGTGCGCCAGGTGGTCCTGTCCACCTGGGAACGGCCGCCCCCGCCCGAGGTCGAGCGCCGGGTGCAGGTCTGCCGGCGGCGGCAGGGGGTCCTCGACGCGGTCGAGCCGATGCAGCTGTGGGCGGTGCTCGACGAGTCGGTGCTCCGCCGCACCGCGGGCGCGCCCGGGACGCCCGGCGGCGCGGCGGTGCTGCGCGGGCAGCTGGAGTGGCTGGCCGAGGTGGCCGGACGGCCGAACGTCACGCTGCAGGTGTTGCCGTTCAGCGCCGGGCTGCCGCCGGTGACCGCGGGCTCGTTCTCCGTCCTCGAGTCGCGCGCCACCGGGACGCCGGACGTCGTCTACCTGGAGAACAAGACGCGGATCGCGTTCGTCGACGGCGAGGCGGAGGTGCACCGCTACGGACGCGCGTTCGAGCTGCTCACCGAGATGGCGCTCGACCCCGACGCGTCCGTCCGGTTCGTCGAGCGGCTGGCCGCCGAGCGGTAGGGCGCGTCCGACGGGCCCATGCCGAGGCGGGCGGTCCGTCGGACGCGCCCTGGGCGCCCGGCAGCGGGTCGGGAGGCGATCCCTCCTCGTCCGGGACCGCTCAGGCGGCGCCGAGGGCGTCGGCCACCCGGTGGTGCGCCACCGCCTCGGCGGCCCGGCTCTGCCGCTCCAGCGTGCGGGCCAGCGCGCGGCGCGCCCAGCCGTTGGCCGGGGCCATCTCCACCAACTGGCTCAACGCACCCTCCGCCCGCGCCAGCTGGGCGGAGCCGAAGTAGGCGCGGGCCAGCAGTTCGAGGGCGGCCTCGTTGGCCGGCTCGGCCTCGACGAGCGGCTCGAGCAGGCGCGCCGCCTCGATCGGCTGCCCCATCGCGAGGAAGAGGTCCGCGCGCAGGAACTCCGAGTGCAGGTCGCGCTGGGTCATGCCGGGACAACCCGCCGACCCCTCCGCCGCTTCCCGCGCACGGCCCAAAGGCGCGAAGTTGTAGTGCATCCAATGAGGTGTGCAGGGGGAAGAATGGTCACCGCCCCACAAACTCGGGAGTCCTCATGGCACTGCGACCGCATCTCCGGCACCGCACAGCCGACACCACCGACGAGCGCCCAGGACCCGGCGCCCGCGTGTACGCCGTACAACGCACCGGCGCCGTCCTGGTGGCGCTGATCCTCCTGGTCTTCGGCCTGCTCGGTTTCGCCGGGGGCCTGGACTTCTTCTCCACCGAGGGCGAGCGCATCCTCGGCCTGTCCTCCAACGGCCTGCTGTCGACCATCTCGGTGGTCATGGCGGTCGTGCTGCTGGTCGCCGCGGCCCGCAGCCCGCGGGTCACCTCGACCATCATGATCGTCGCCGGCACGCTGTTCCTGCTCTCCGCCCTGGTGAACCTGGCGGTGCTGCGCACCTCGTTCAACATCCTCGCGTTCGAGTTCGAGAACGTCGTCTTCTCCGTCGTCGTCGGCCTGCTCCTGCTGACGCTGGGCGCCTACGGCCGGATCAGCGGCCACCTGCCGGAGGACAGCCCGTACGCCCACCCGCACGCGGTGGCGGAGGAGGACGACGACGACCTGCCGTCGACCCCGGCCGAGTTCGCCGCGGAGCAGGCGATGCGCGAGGCCGAGCGGGCCGTCTCCCTGCACGCCGGCACCGAGGACCAGCGCCGCCGGGTGGCGGCCATGGCCCAGGTGCACAGCCGGGCCGACCGCCGTCGGGTGTGGATGTCCTTCGACGAGGCGCGCCCGCTCGGCTGACCCGGGCCGCCGCCGGTCACCGGGCGGGACGGGCGGGACGTACCCTCGCCACCGCCATGACCGCCCGGACACCCACCCCCGCCCGCCTCCGGGCCGACGCGTGTCCCGGAGCGCTGCAGACCCACGCCGCCGCCGACGGCGCGCTGGCGCGGGTGCGGGTGCCCGGCGGCCTGCTGACCGGCGGCCAGTTGCGGGCGCTGGCGGCCGCCGCGCGTGACCTGGGCGACGGGGCGCTGGAGCTCACCAGCCGGGGCAACGTGCAGTTGCGCGGCCTGGCCGACGGTGCCGAGGCCGGGCTCGGGGACCGGCTCGCCGCCGCGGACCTGCTGCCGAGCGCCACGCACGAGCGGGTGCGCAACGTGCTGGCCAGCGCGCTGACCGGCCGGGCCGGCGGGCACGTCGACGTCCGGCCGTGGGTGCGGGCGCTCGACGCCGGGATCTGCGCCGACCCCGCGCTCGCCGCGCTGCCCGGCCGGTACCTCGCCACGCTCGACGACGGCCGCGGCGACGTCGCCGGCCTCGGCGGGGACGTCGGCCTGCTGGCCCTCTCGCCTGCCGAGGTGGCCCTGACCCTGGCCGGCACCGACTCCGGACTGCGCGCCCACCCGGACGACGCGGTCGCGCTCGCCCTCGCCGCCACGCGGGCCTTCCTCGACGAGCGCACGACGCAGGGCGGCACGGCGTGGCGGCTCGCGGAGCTCGACGACGGCGTGAGCCGCACCAGGGCCCGTCTGAGCGGGCGCCCGGGCGTGACCGTGGACGTCCCCCGGGCGCCGACGCTGGGGCCGGTCGGTCCAGCGACGCAACGGGACGGGTCGGTGGCTCTCGTCGCGGTCGTCCCGCTGGGACGGCTCACCGCGGACCAGGTCGAGCTGCTGGCGGGCACCACCGACGAGGTGCAGCTGACGCCGTGGCGCAGCGTCGTCGTCCCCGACCTGGCCGAGGACGCCGTCGACGACGCGGCCGCCGCCCTGCACCGGACCGGCATGGTCTTCGACGCGGACAGCGCCTGGACCAGGGTCACCGCCTGCGCGGGACGGCCGGGGTGCGCGAAGTCGCTGGCCGACGTCCGCGCCGACGCCGCCCGGGCCGTGGTGGACGGCGCCCTGCCGGCGGGCGGCGCCCGCCAGCACTGGGCCGGGTGCGAGCGCCGCTGCGGCCGTCCGCGCGGCGAGGTCGTCGACGTGGTGGCGACCGGGACCGGATACCGAGTCGGGTGGAGCTGATGTACGAGTACGAGAAGGACGGCGCGGAGATCTACCGGCGCTCGTTCGCCACGATCCGCGCCGAGACCGACCTGGCCGGCCTGCCCGAGGACGTCGCCCGCGTCGCGGTGCGGATGGTCCACGCCTGCGGCCAGGTCGACCTGGTCGAGGACCTCGCCTTCTCCCCCGACGTCGTCACCCGGGCCCGCGAGGCGCTGGACGCCGGCGCCCCGGTGCTCTGCGACGCGGAGATGGTCGCCTCGGGCATCACCCGCCGCCGGCTGCCGAAGGACAACGACGTCGTCTGCACGCTCAACGACCCGCGCACACCCGGCCTCGCCGCGCAGCTGGGCACCACCCGCACCGCCGCCGCGCTGGAGCTGTGGCGCGACCGACTGGACGGCGCCGTCGTCGCCATCGGCAACGCGCCGACCGCGCTTTTCCACCTGCTGGAGATGGTCGCCGCCGGGGCTCCCCGTCCCGCCGCCGTCCTCGGCATCCCGGTCGGCTTCATCGGTGCCGTGGAGTCCAAGGAGGCCCTGGCCGCCTCCGACCTCGAGCACCTCGTCGTCCGGGGCCGGCGCGGCGGCAGCGCGATTACGGCCGCCGCGGTCAACGCGATCGCGAGCGACGTCGAGTGAGCGGACCGGGACGTGAGCACCGCAGCGAGGCGGCCGCCGACAGCGAGGGAGCACCCCAGCGGGGAACGCGCGAGGAGCGGACCGACCGCGGAGGCGGCCTGGACGTCGGAGCGAGGAGCGGAGCGTCCTGCGGGAGCGGGGGGCAGGGCGTGAGCGGCCCGAGCACCGGCCGCCTGTACGGGGTCGGCCTCGGCCCCGGTGACCCCGAGCTGGTCACCGTCAAGGCCGCCCGGCTCATCGCCGCCGCCGACGTCGTCGCCTTCCACGCCGCCCGGCACGGCCGCTCGGTCGCCCGCGCGGTGGCCGCGCCCTACCTGCGCGAGGGACAGGTCGAGGAGCTGCTGGTGTACCCGGTGACCACCGAGACGACCGACCACCCCGGCGGCTACCAGGGCGCGATCGACGAGTTCTACGAGGCGGCCGCGGCCCGGCTGGCCGCGCACCTGGACGCCGGCCGCGACGTCGTCGTCCTCGCCGAGGGCGACCCGTTCTTCTACGGCTCCTACATGCACATGCACAAGCGGCTGGCCCACCGGTACCCGACCGAGGTGGTGCCCGGTGTGACCAGCGTCAGCGGCGCCGCCGCGGCGGTCGGCCGGCCGCTGGTCGAGCGCGACGAGGTGCTCACCGTGCTCCCCGGCACGCTGCCCGCCGAGGAACTGGCCGAGTGGCTGGCCACCACGGACGCCGCTGCCGTGCTGAAACTGGGCCGCACGTTCGGCACCGTGCGCGAGGCGCTCGACGCCGCCGGGGTGCTCGACCGGGCGCTCTACGTCGAGCGGGCCAGCACCGACCGGCAGCGCACGATGCCGCTGGCCGACGTCGACCCGGCGACCGTCCCCTACTTCTCCCTCGCCCTGCTGCCCAGCCCGCTGACCGACCCGACCCCCGCACCCGGGCGGTCCGAGGACGGCGCAGCCCACGACGGCGAGGTCGTCGTCGTCGGCCTCGGCCCGGGTGCCCGCTGCTGGACGACGCCCGAGGCCGCCGACGCGCTGGCCGCCGCCGACGACCTGGTCGGCTACGGCCCCTACCTGGACCGGGTGCCCGCCAACCCGCGGCAGACCCGGCACCCCAGCGACAACCGGGTCGAGGCCGAGCGGGCCGCGCACGCCCTCGACCTGGCCCGGTCCGGACGGCGGGTCGCGGTCGTCTCCAGCGGCGACCCCGGCGTCTTCGCGATGGCCGCCGCGGTGCTCGAGGTCGCCGAGCGGCCGGAGTACGCCGACGTCCCGGTGCGGGTGCTGCCCGGCCTGACCGCCGCGCAGGCCGTCGCGGCCCGGGTCGGCGCGCCACTCGGGCACGACTTCTGCGTGGTCAGCCTCTCCGACGTCCGCAAGCCGTGGGACGTCGTCGTCGAGCGGCTGCGGCACGCCTCGGCTGCCGACCTGGTGCTCGCGCTCTACAACCCGCGGTCCAGGGCCCGGCCGCACCGGCTCGCCGAGGCCCAGCAGGTGCTGCTGGAGGTCCGCAAGCCCGACACGGTGGTCGTCGTCGGCCGGGACGTCGGCGGGCCCGAGGAGAGCATCCGGGTCACCACCCTCGGCGAGCTCGACCCGGAGACCGTCGACATGCGCTGCTGCGTGATCGTCGGCTCGTCGCAGACCCGGGTCAGCGCCAGCGGCGCCGTGTACAGCCCCCGCACGTACCCCTGAGGGAGGCCCCCGTTCGGAGCTGAGGCATAGGAGGCAATGCACACGTCGGCACCCCTCGAGACGTGTGCATTGCCTCCTATGCCTTCCGGGACGGGGCCTGCGGGGGCCGTGACACTCAGTGCCACGCCTGGCACGATGGCGCGCCAGTGGCGTGCGTCACCCGCCCGGGAGGCGGCGCTGACGGCCGGGCGATCGCGGGAGGGGCTCTCATGGCGAGCACCAGGGACTGGTTCGAGACGGTGGAGGAGGCCCAGCACCGCGCGCGCAAGCGGCTGCCGCGGTCGGTCTACCTGGCGCTGGTCGCCGGCACCGAGAAGGGGCTGACGTCGCACGACAACGTCGCCGCCTTCGACGAGATCACCTGGCGCCCGCACGTCGCCGACCTGCACGCCAAGCGGGAGCTGGCCACCACGGTGATGGGCCAGGAGGTCTCGATGCCGGTGCTGGTCTCCCCCACCGGCGTGCAGGCGGTGCACCCCGACGGCGAGGTGGCGGTGGCCCGCGCGGCCGCGGCCGAGGACGTCGCGATGGGCCTGTCCTCCTTCGCCAGCAAGCCGGTGGAGGAGGTCGGCGCGGCCCAGCAGAAGCTGTTCTTCCAGATGTACTGGGTCGGCGACCGCGAGACGATCCTCGCCCGCGCCGAGCGGGCCCGCGCCGCCGGCGCCAAGGGCCTGATCATGACGCTGGACTGGTCGTTCGCCTCCCGGCGCGACTGGGGCAGCCCGCCCATCCCCGAGAAGATCGACCTCAGGAACGCGGTCACGTTCGCTCCCGAGGTGCTGCGCAAGCCGCGCTGGCTGGCCACCTACCTGCGCTCGGGCGCCATCCCCGAGCTCAGCGTCCCGAACCTGGCGCTCGACGGCGAGGAGCCGCCGAACTTCTTCGGCGCCTACGGCCAGTGGATGGGCACCCCGCTGCCCACCTGGGCGGACGTCGCCTGGCTGCGCGAGCACTGGGGCGGGCCGTTCATGCTCAAGGGGATCACCCGCCCCGACGACGCGCGCCGCGCCGTCGACGCCGGCGTCACCGCCATCTCCGTCTCCACCCACGGCGGCAACAACCTCGACAGCACGCCCGGCGCGATCCGGTCCCTGCCCGGGGTGGTCGACGCGGTCGGCGACCAGGTCGAGGTGCTCATGGACGGCGGGGTGCGCCGCGGCGCCGACGTCGTCAAGGCGATGGCCCTGGGCGCCAGGGCGGTGATGATCGGCCGCGCCTACCTGTGGGGCATGGCCGCGAACGGCGAGCGCGGCGTCCAGAACGTCCTGGCGATCATCCGCCAGGGCATCGACGAGGCGCTGCTGGGGCTGGGCAAGGCCTCCGTGCACGACCTGACCCGCGAGGACGTCGTCCTGCCGCCGCACTTCACCCGCAGCTGAGCGGCCCGCCGCGCCCGCCGACGGGAATGCGGACGCGGCGGGTGGGCTTGCGCTGTTGCGTGCCCGTCCGCCGCCCGACCCGCGCCGTCTCCTTCTGGACGGCGGCCGCGCTGCTCGTCCTGGTCCTCGCCGCCTCCGGCGTCCCGTCGCCGCTCTACCGCGTCTACCAGGAGCGCTTCGGCTTCTCCTCCGGGGTGCTGACGACGGTCTTCGGCATCTACGCCATCGCGCTGCTCGCCACGCTGCTGGTGGTCGGCGCGCTGTCGGACCACGTGGGACGGCGGCCGGTCATCGTGGCCGGGATGCTGCTGCAGGTCGTCGCGATGGCGCTGTTCCTGGCCGCGGACTCGGTGGGCTGGCTGCTGGCCGCGCGGGTGGTGCAGGGCGTGTCGGTCGGCAGCCTGACCGGCGCCCTGGGCGCGACCCTGCTGGACCACCAGCGCACCGACCGTCCCCTCGGCGCCCTGGTCAACAGCGCCTCGCCCGGGTTCGCCCTCGCCCTCGGCGCGGTCAGCGCCGGGTTGGCGGTCGACCTCGTCCCCGCGCCGACCGACTGGGTCTTCGGCGCGCTGACCGCGCTGTTCGGCGTCGCCGCCGGGGTGGCCCTGCTGCTACCGGAGTCCTCGCCGCGGACCCCCGGCGTGCTCGCCTCGCTGCGGCCGCGGGTGCACGTGCCCGCCGCCCAGCGGGCGGCCTTCCTCGTCGCGGCACCCTGCCTGGTGGCGATGTGGGCCCTGGGCGGCCTGTACCTCTCGCTGGGACCGTCCGTGGCCGCCGGCGTCTTCGGCCTGGAGGACCACCTCGTCGGCAGCCTGGTCATCGTGGCGATGCAGGGCGTGGGCGCCGTCGGCAGCGTGAGCCTGCGCAACGCCGCCCCGCACACCGCGATGACCGCCGGCTGCCTGGTCTTCGCCGCGGGCGTCAGCGGCACGATCGTGTCGCTGGCCACCGGGAGCGCCGGGCTCTTCTTCGTCGCCGCTGCGGTCTCGGGGTTCGGCTTCGGCGCGGCCTTCCTCGGCGCGATGGCCACCGTGACCGCCGGCGTCGCGCCCGGCGAGCGCGGCGGGCTGCTCTCCAGCGTCTTCGTCGTCGGCTACCTGGCCTTCAGCATCCCGGCCGTCGTCGCCGGGCTGGCCTCGGGTGCGGCGGGGCTGCGGGCGACCACCGCGGTGTACGGGGTGGCCGTGATCGTCCTGGCCCTGACCGCGGTGGCCGGGCTGCAGCGGCACCGCCGCGCGGCCGAGCGCCGTCCCGAGCCCCGAGAGGGCCTCCTCGCCCCGCACCACTCGGAGAAGGACCCCGTCCTTCCCGGCCCTCGCCAGCTCGGGCCGGGACCCGGCACCCTGCAAGGGGGCCGCGCCCCGCTGTAGGGGTGGGGTCACCCAGCCCCTGGACGTGCCGGGGAGTCAGCGCAGGACGGCGTCCAGGAACCCGTGCACCCGCTGCTCGAGCTCGGCGGTGCGCTCGACGGCGACCTCCTCGGGGTCGCGCTCCCGCAGCCACGGCGGGATCTCCTCGCGCGCGCGGACGGCGCAGGCCAGGTCGGCGCAGACGTAGGTGCCGACCGTGTTGCCGTTGCGGCCGGCCTCGCCCGCCCGGCGCGCGGTGAACAGCGAGACGTCGCTGCCCGACTGCGCGGTCTGGCACAGCAGGCACATCGCGGGCGTCGCCGAGGACATCCGGGTGTCGGCGGCGCGGACGGCGACGCCGACCGGCCGGCCGTCCCGCTCGACCACCAGGTAGCCGCGCAACGGCGCCTTCGGGTCGCGCCAGCCGAGGACGACGAGCTCCTCCCACGGGGTCTCCGCGAAGGTGCGCGGCAGCGTCATGCCCTCGGCCTCGCCCCGTGAGCAGTTCACGAAGGACCGCCGCACCTGCTTCTCCGTCAGTGCGCGCACCGTGCTCTTCCTCCTCGTGGTCGTCGGATCACCGACGGACATCATGCGCCAGGGCACCCGGGAGGTCAGCCGGATATCCCACTCCGGCGCGGTCACGTGACTGCCGCCTCGCCACCGTCCGCGTGGCCCTCCCGGTAGCGGCGCGAGCTGTCGATGACCCGTCGGATGATCGCGAGGGCCCGCCGGAGGTCGGCCTCGCCGACCGCCTCCGCGACCGTGTCGGCCCACTCGTGCTGCGCGGCGGCCAGGCGCCGGAGGGCGCTGCGCCCCGGCGCCGTCGGCTCCAGGAGCTTCGCGCGGCGGTGACCCGGGTTGTCGCGGTAGACCGCCCATCCCCGTTCGACGAGGACGTCCGCCACCCGCTGCACGCTCTGCCGAGCGAGGCCGAGCCCCACCCGCCGCGCGATCTCGGCCACCGGCAGGGCCTCGTCGAGGGTCGCACCGAGGACCTGCCACCAGGCAGGGGTGAGCCCGACCGGCCGGGTCATCTGCTCCGCCGCGGCGAGGAACTCCCCGTTCAGCTCGAACACCGGCAGGACCAGGTCGGTCAGCGCGTCGCCGGCGGGCGTGCGGGCCGAGTCACCCCCGGGCGCGCTCGTCTCCTGCCCGGGGGTCGGTTGCCGGTCCTCGGTCACGGCGTCATGCGGCCGACGGCCCGGAGAGTGCATCGAACCAGCGCCGCTCCCCCGTGGTGTAGAGCCCGTACCAGGCATCGATCGTCGCCGGGGGGAACAGCTCCAGGCGGCGGAACACCGCAGCGGCGAAGTCGACCGGCGCGGTAGCCGGAGCGGTGATGACGTCGCCGTCGACCACGACCCGCTCGTCGCGGTAGCGGCCGGCGCCGGCATAGCCCGACGGCACGAGGAAGTCGAGGGCGTTACTGGTGTGAGCGCGGTCGTCGAGCAGGCCGGCTCGCGCCAGGCCGTACGTGGCTCCACAGATCCCCGCCACGGGCGTGTGCCGCTCCAGCAGCACCCGGGCCAGGTCGAGGACCCGCCGGTGCCCGTCGGACCAGGTGTCGGCTCCGGGCAGCACGAGCAGCGCCACGTCCTCGAGGGACACGTCGTCGAGGTCCCCGTCCGTGGACAGCCGCAGCCGGCCCTTGGTCGTGACCTCCTCCTGCGCGTCCGCGAGGACACGGAGCTGGAAGCGGTCCGGGTCCTGCTCGGCGGCCATGGCGAGCCCGGCGGTCAGGTACGAGTACTCCCAGTCGGCCATCGTGTCGGTGGCGTAGAGGACGACGTCGGTCATGGCCCACTCCTCACGTTGACAGCGTGCTGTCATGTTATGAGGATGACAGCACGCTGTCAATGCGGGGGGTCCCCTCGGTGTCACACGCGGACCAGCGCCGTCCGCACCTCCGCCGGTGTGGCCGCCACCACCGCCGCACCGGCGTCCGCCAGCTCGCCCGGCGGCGCGGGGCCCCACCCGGCGCCGATGCAGGGCAGCCCGTGCGCGGCCGCCCCCAGCACGTCGTGCGCCCGGTCGCCGACCAGCACCGGCCGCTCGCCATCGGGGTGCGCGGCCAGCGCCGCGGCCACCACCTGGTCCTTGTGCCGCACGGTGCCGTCGAAGGTCGCGCCGTGCACGGAGGCGAAGAACGGCAGCAGCCCGGCGTGCGCCAGCAGCCGGACGGCGAAGGGCTCCGGCTTGCTGGTGGCGACCGCGAGGGTGGCGCCCGCGTCGAGCAGGTCGGCGAGCAGCGCGGGGACGCCGGCGTGGACGGTGGCGTCGAGCAGCGCGCCTGCGGCATAGTGCGCGCGGTGGGCGGCGACCGCCCGGGGGACGTCGTCGACCGGGACGCCGAGGACGAGGGCGAACCCGTCCTGCAACGGCGGGCCGACCATCCCGCGCAGCTGTTCCGGGGTCGGTTCGGGCAGGCCCAGCTCGGCGGCCGCGGCCCGTACCCAGGACCAGATGCCCGGGGTGGAGTCCACCAACGTGCCGTCGAGGTCGAACAGGACCAGGCGGCGCGCGAGCCCCTGGTGCGGACCGCGGTCAACTGCTTCAATCTTCAAGCACTGTCTCCCTGTCGTCGTCCGCCCCGGAGGACCCCATGACCCGGACCCGCGGCACCACCGTGGCAGCCCCCGCCTCGACGCTCCGGCCGGTGCAGGCAGCTGCGGTGCTGTCGGTGCTGGTGCTGTTCTGGCAGTTCTTCTCCGCCGGCCGGATGCTCGTCGGTGAGGACGCCACCGGGGGCCACGGCGCCGGGGCGATCGCCCTGCACGTGACCACCGGGCTGCTGCTGGCCGCCGCGGTGCTGCACGGGCGGCGCACGCGGGTGTGGTGGCCGGCCGCGCTGGCCGCGGCGGTCTTCGTGCTCACGTTCGTGCAGGCGGCGCTGGGCAGCTCGGGCTCGATCGTGACGCACGTGCCGCTGGCCCTGGTGGTCACCGTGGGCGTGGTGTGGCTGGCGGCCTGGTCGTTCCGCTCTCCCACCGCCTGAGCACCCAGGCCGCGGCCTCCTCGACGGTCGCGGCCACCGGCACGCCCCCGGGCAGCGGCGGCCGGCGGACCAGTACCACGGGCACGCCGAGCTGACGGGCCGCGGTGAGCTTGGCCGCGGTCATCGGCCCGCCGCTGTCCTTGGTGACGACGACGTCGACGCCGTGCGCGGTCATCAGCGCCCGCTCGTCCTCGACGGTGAACGGGCCACGGGCGAGGACCACCGTCGCGCGGGCCGGCAGCGGCGGCTCCGGCGGGTCCACCGAGCGGACGACGCAGTGCCCGTTCAGGCCCGCGAAGGCGGCGAGGCCCTGCCGGCCGGTGGTCAGCAGCACCACGCGGGAACCGGCCACCGCCGCCGCCGCGTCGGCCAGGGAGTCCACCCATCGCCAGTTGTCGCCGGGCTGCGGCGCCCAGCCGGGGCGCTGCAGCCGCAGCAGCGGGGTGCCGGTGTTCGCGGCCGCGGCCGCCGCGTGCGCGGTGATGGTGGCGGCGAAGGGATGGGTGGCGTCGACCAGCGCGGCCACGCCGTCGAGCGCCGCCGCCAGGCCCGCCGTCCCGCCGAAGCCGCCGACCCGCACCTCCCCGGGCGGCAGCACCGGGTCGGCGACGCGGCCGGCCAGCGAGCTGAGCACGTCGACACCCTCGACGACGAGCCGCTCCGCGAGCTGCCGGGCCTCCGCCGTCCCGCCGAGGACCAGCACCCGGCCGGTCACGCGCCCGCCCCGTGCATGCTGGTCAGGTGACCGAGGCGGGGCGCGAGGGCAGCACGGGGCTGCGCTACGGTTGGACGACCGGCGCCTGCGCGACCGCGGCGACCACCGCGGCCTACACCGCGCTCCTGACCGGCGAGTTCCCCGACCCGGTGCGGATCGACCTGCCCCACGACAGGCACCCGTCGTTTGCGCTGGCCACCGAACGGCTCGAGGACGGCGCCGCGACCGTGAGCGTGGTCAAGGACGCCGGTGACGACCCCGACGTCACCCACGGCGCGCTGGTCTCGGCGCGGGTCGGCCACGGCGAGCCGGGCAGCGGGGTGGTCTTCCGGGCCGGTGAGGGCGTCGGGACGGTGACCAAGCCCGGGCTGCCGCTCCCGGTGGGCGAGCCGGCGATCAACCCGATGCCCCGGCAGTTCATCCGCACGCACGTGGCCGCGGTCGCCGCGCGGCACGGCGGCACCGGCGACGTCGTCGTCGAGGTCTCGGTGGAGAACGGGGCGGAGCTGGCCCGCCGGACCTGGAACCCGCGGCTGGGCATCCTCGGCGGGCTGTCCATCCTGGGCACCACCGGCGTCGTCGTCCCCTACTCGTGCTCGTCGTGGATCGACTCGATCCGCCGCGGCATCGACGTCGCCCGGGCCGCGGGCCACGAGCACGTCGCCGGGTGCACCGGCTCGACCAGCGAGCGGGTGGTCACCGAGCTGTACGGGCTGCCGGAGGACGCGCTGCTCGACATGGGCGACTTCGCCGGCGCGGTGCTGAAGTACCTGCGCCGCCACCCGGTGCCCCGGCTGACGGTCGCCGGCGGGATCGGCAAGCTGGCCAAGCTCGCCGACGGCCACCTCGACCTGCACTCCGGCCGCTCCCAGGTGTCCACCGACTCGCTGGCCGCGATGGTGCGCAACGCCGGCGGGTCGGCCGAGCTGGTCGAGGGCGTGCGCGGCGCGAACACCGCGCTCGACGCGCTGCAGCAGTGCCAGGCGGCCGGGCTGCCGCTGGGCGACCTGGTGGCCGCCCGCGCCCGGAGGACGGCGCTCGGCGTGCTCCGGGGGGCGCCGGTCGAGGTCGACGTCGTGGTGGTCGACCGCGCCGGCACCGTGGTCGGCCGCGCCTGAGGCGGCCCCCTCCAGGGCCGGCCCCGTCCAGAGGCTCGCCGCGAGCGCGCGCGTGGCGAGGAGGACGGGGTCCTCCTCCGAGGGGTGGGGAGGGGGTCCTTCCAGGGGGGCAGCGGGGTCCTTCACCGGCATCGGGTCGTGGAGTACAGGTGGCTGTCGGGGAACTCCGCCGCCGCGAGCACCGGGCCCACGACCACCACCGCCGTCCGCGTCACGCCCGCCGCCTCCACCTGCCCGGCGATGTCGGCCAGCGTGCCGCGCAGCACCAGCTCGTCGTCCCGGCTCGCGCGGGCCACCACGGCGACCGGGCCGTCGTCCCCGTAGTGCTCGGCCAGCTCGGGAGCGAGCTCGGCGATCCGCTGGACGGCGAGGTGCAGCACCAGCGTCGCGCCCGTGGCCGCGTAGGCGGCGAGCTCCTCGCCGGGCGGCATCGGGGTGGAGCGGGCGCTGGTCCGGGTGAGGACGACGGTCTGCCCCACCCCCGGCACGGTCAGCTCCCGCTTGAGCGCCGCGGCCGCCGCGGCGAACGCCGGGACGCCGGGCACCACCTCGTAGGGCACCCCGGCCGCGTCGAGCCGGCGCATCTGCTCGGCCACGGCGCTGTAGATCGACGGGTCACCGGAGTGCAGCCGGGCGACGTCGAGGCCGGCCTCGTGCGCCGCGACCAGCTCGGCGGTGATCTGGTCGAGGTCGAGGTCGGCGGTGTCGACCAGCCGCGCACCGGCCGGGGCGGTGTCGAGCAGCTCGCGCGGCACCAGCGCACCGGCGTAGAGGCACACCGGCGCGCACGCGATCAGCCGCGCCGCCCGCAGCGTGACCAGGTCCGCGGCTCCCGGACCGGCGCCGATGAAGAACACGGTCACCGGGTCACGCTCCAGATCGTCACGGGCATGGCGGGCTTCCAGCCGGTGTAGCCGCCGACCGGTGTGGCGTGCGCGACCGACAGCCGGGTCAGCTCGCCGCCGACCCTCGACCGCCAAGCGGCGAGCACCGCCTCGCCCTCGACGGTCACCGCGTTGGCCACCAGCCGGCCGCCCGGGCGCAGCGCGGCCCAGCAGGTGTCCAGCAGTCCCTCGCTGGTGAGGCCGCCGCCGACGAAGACCGCGTCCGGCTCGGGCAGCCCCTCGAGCGCGTCCGGCGCCCGGCCCTCGACCACCGCCAGCCCGGGGACGCCGAGCCGCGCGGCGTTGTGCGTGATGCGGGCGGCCCGCTCGGCCGAGGACTCCACCGCGACCGCCCGGCAGGAGGGGTGCACCCGCATCCACTCGATGCCGATGGAGCCCGCGCCGGCGCCGACGTCCCACAGCAGCCGGCCGGGCAGCGGCGCGAGCCGGGCGAGGGTGACCGCGCGGACGTCGCGCTTGGTCAGCTGGCCGTCGTGCGCGTACGCGTCGTCGGGGAGGCCGGGCACCGGGGCCAGCGGAACGGTGCCGGGGTCGGCGGCCACCTCGACCGCGGTGATGACGAGCGGGTCGGTCTCCGCGTGCGGCCACTGCGCGGCGGTCCCGGGGAACCGCCGCTCGGCCGGCCCGCCCAGCTGCGCCAGCGCGACCAGCCGGCTGGCGC
This sequence comes from Geodermatophilus sp. URMC 61, assembly GCF_052931555.1. NCBI lineage: Bacteria > Bacillati > Actinomycetota > Actinomycetes > Geodermatophilales > Geodermatophilaceae > Geodermatophilus > Geodermatophilus sp. URMC 61. Next base: position 4,846,713 of record NZ_JBRFHZ010000002.1, on the reverse strand, counting down.
CGTAGCCGTGGCCGGCCAGCAGCCGGGCGACCTCCGCGGGGGTGCCGCCGTCCGAGCCGAGGACCAGCAGCCGCCGGCCGGGGGTGGCGTGCGGCACGACCAGCTCGACCGGCCGGCCGACCACGGAGACCACCTGCGCCTCCTCGACCGCCCAGCCCAGCCGGGCGCAGGCCAGCGTCACCGACGACGGGTGCGGGACCACCTCGACCGCGCCGGCGCCGTGCAACCGGACCAGCGAGGTGCCGACGCCGGAGAGCATCGGGTCGCCGCTGGCCAGCACCACGACCCGGCGGCCCGGGTGGGCGTCGAGCAGCCCGGCCAGGGCGGGGGCCATCGGCGAGGGCCAGGGCACCCGCTCGGCGGGGACGTCGTCCGGCACGAGGGCCAACTGGCGCGCGCTGCCGCGCAGCACGTCGGCGTCCCCGACCGCCCGGCGGGCGCGGGGCGAGAGGCCGTCCCAGCCGTCGGCCCCGATGCCGACGACGACCACCGGCGCACTCACGCTCTGCCCACGGGCGCGACTCCGCGCTCGCTCCGCTCGTCGCTCGCACAGCTCGCTGCGATGCCCACTCGCTGTCGGCTCGGGCGCTCGCCGCGGTGCTTCCTCGATGTCGTCACGCCGGCAGCTGTCCGCTCGGTCCGGCCGCCTCGGCCAGCAGCCGCTCCCGGAGCTCCTCCGGCAGCCGGTCGACGTAGACGACCCCGTCCAGGTGGTCGACCTCGTGCTGCAGGCAGCGGGCGGCCATCCCGGTGGCCTCGATCGACACCGGCGCGCCGTCGGCGTCGACACCGTCCACCCGGGCGCGGAAGGCCCGCGGCAGTTCGGCGTAGGGGCCCGGCACCGACAGGCAGCCCTCCTCGGTGACCTCCTCGGCCGGCTCCCCCTCGCGCGGCTCGAGGACGGTGAGCTCCGGGTTCACCACGTAGCCGACGACGTCCTCGCCGTTGGCGTCCGGGCAGTCGATGACGAAGACGCGCGCGTCGACGCCGATCTGGTTGGCCGCCAGGCCCACGCCGTCGGCGGCCTCCATCGACGCGAACATGTCGAGGACCAGCCGGCGGAGGTCCTTGCCGAACTCGGTCACCGGCGCACACGGCCGGTGCAGGACCGGGTTGCGGCCGTAGGTGACGATCGGCCGGGCGACGCCGCTGTAACGGCCGGGCAGGCGCATGACCGTCGATCCTAGGGACGGCGCCGGTCGGCCCGATGGGCCCAGGATGGCCTCATGCCCCCGCGTGACCTCCCGACCGCCGCGGGGCTGGCCCTCGGCGCCGCCGCCGACCTGCTGCTGGCCGATCCACGCCGGTGGCACCCGGTGGCCGGGTTCGGGCGGGCGGCCGCGGCCCTGGAGCGCCCGCTCTGGCGGGACTCCCGTGCCGCCGGCGCCGCCTACGCCGGGCTGCTGACCGGCGCGGCGACCGGTCTGGGCGTCCTCCTCGACCGGGGCACCCGAGGTCGGCCCGCCGTCCGCACCCTGGTCACCGCCGTCGCCACCTGGGCGGTGCTGGGCGGCACCTCCCTGGGCCGCGCCGGGACGGCGATGGCGCGCACGCTCGACGCCGGGGACCTGCCCGCCGCCCGCGCCCTGCTGCCCACCCTGGCCGGCCGGGACCCCTCCGGGCTCGACGTCCCGGAGCTGGCCCGCGCCACGGTCGAGTCGGTCGCCGAGAACACCTCCGACGCCGCCGTCGCACCGCTGGTGTGGGGCGCGGTCGCCGGGCTGCCCGGCCTGCTCGGGTACCGCGCGGTCAACACCCTCGACGCGATGGTGGGCCACCGCTCCCCGCGGTACGCCCGCTTCGGCTGGGCGGCCGCGCGCACCGACGACGTCGCCAACTGGCTCCCCGCCCGGCTCACCGCCGCGCTCACCGTGGCGACCGCCCCGCTCGTCGGCGGCTCGGCACCCGGCGCGTGGAGGGTCTGGTGGCGCGACGGTGCGGCGCACCCCTCGCCCAACGCCGGCCGGTGCGAGGCGGCCCTGGCCGGCGCCCTGGGCCTGCGCCTGGGCGGGCGCAACGTCTACGGCAGCCGGGTGGAGGACAGACCGGCGCTCGGCAACGGCCGGGCCCCCGCGGCTCCGGACGTGCCGCGCGCCGTGCGGCTCTCCCGCGCGGTGTGGGCCGCTGCGGCCGCACTCGCCACCGCGGCCCGCAGCCGCCCGGTGCCCTGACGCGGCCGCAGGTGCAGCGCACCGCGTGGGGCGGACAGCACCGGGAACCCGGCGGGGTCGATGTGGGCGTGACTGGCCGGGGGATCGGCCGGGCCGCGCCCCCCGCGGACGGCGATGACGAGGGTGGTCACCGACAGGGCGACCAGGCTCAGCAGGACGAACAGGACGACGACGCTCGCTGTGGTCATGTCAGCAGAGTGGCACCACTGGAACTGGCGGAAAGCGGTCCACTGCGGCATGGTGGCCTGCATGCCACCGCGCACAGAGCAGTCCACTTCGGCTCGCGAGCTGGCCACTCTGGTCGGGGCGGTCGAGGACGTGCCGGGTCCCCGCTACGCCGGGCTGGCCCGCCGCATCCAGGAGCTGGTGACCACCGGTGCGCTGCCGACCGGCAGCCGGCTGCCCGCGGAGCGGGAGCTCGCCGCGGCGCTCGGCACCAGCCGGGTCACCGTCGCCTCGGCCTACCGGCAGCTGCGTGAGGCCGGCTTCGCCGTCACCCGGCACGGGTCGGGCACGGTCACCGAACTGCCCTCCACCGGCCCGGCCTGGGGTGCGCCGAGCACCGATCCCCACGTCCTCGACCTGGCGCACGCCGCGCTCGAGGCGGCGCCCCAGCTCACGGGCGCCTACGAGCAGGCCCTCGCCCGGCTACCCGCCTGCACGGACGGGCACGGGTACGCGCCCAGCGGCCTGCCGGAGCTGCGGGCGGCGATCGCGGACCGGTTCACCACGCGGGGGCTGCCGACCGATCCCGACCAGGTCGTCGTCACCGCCGGCACCGGCGACGCCACCGCCGTCGTCGTCGAGACCCTCCTGCAGCCGGGCGACCGGGTGCTCGTCGAGCACCCGACCTACCCCGGCGCGATCGGGATGGTCGAGGCCGCGGGCGGCCGCTGCATCCCCGCACCGGTCGATCCCGACGACCCCGACGCCCTCGCCCGCACCGCTCAGCTGGTCACCCGGCAGAGCAGCCCGCGGCTCGCCTTCCTCATGCCCGACTTCTCCAACCCCACCGGCACCCGGCTGTCCGCAGCCGGACGGCGGCGCGTCTCGGCGACACTCTGGCAGCACGGGGTGCTGGCCGTGGTCGACGAGGTCACCGCCGAGCTGCACCTGGACGACGGGCCGTTGCCGCCGTTCGCCGCCGGGCTGCCGGACGCCGCCACGGTGACCGTCGGCGGGCTCTCCAAGGCCGTGTGGGGTGGGTTGCGGATCGGTTGGCTGCGCACCGACGCGGCGCTGGCCGCCCAGCTCGGCGCCACCCTCGGCCGCCGGCAGCTGTCGGTGGGGATCCTCGACCAGCTGGCCGCCACGGCCCTGGTGCGGCAGCTCGACGAGGTCCTCGACCAGCGCCGCCGGGCGCTGCGCGAGCGCCGCGAACTCCTCCTCGCCGAGCTGGCTCGCGAGCTGCCCGACTGGGTCCCCACGCGGCCGGCCGGCGGGCTGTCGCTGTGGTGCCGGTTGCCCCCGGGAGTCGGCTCGGCCGCGCTCACGGCCGCCGCGGCACCGCTCGGGCTGCTGCTCGCCGAGGGGCGGGCGTTCGGCACCGGACACGCCTTCGACGACCACCTCCGGCTGCCGTTCACCCTGCCACCGGACCGGCTCCGGACGGCCGTCGGACTGCTGGCTCAGGCAGCCGCCGCGGTGCGCCGCCGGCCGGCCTCGTCCCGGCTCCCCGCCCGCCCGGCAACGGTGGTCTGAGTCGACGGGACGCCGGGACCCCTCGCTGACGGAGCGACGCAGGTCGACCGCGTTCCGTGACGTCCTCGGCATGGCGCACCGGGACACGCGGGACCGAGTACCGGACCCGGGACCGACGGGCGTGCGTGTCGCCTCCGGAGGTCGTACGGTCCGGTGACACGGAGCGGCCGGTGACCGGATGGTCACCGGCGTACCGCGGAGGTCGAACCCACGGCCGGCGGCGCTCCGGCCGGGGCCGGCCCCGGCGGCACCCCCGTGGAGTCGACATGACAGCGACCCCTTCCCCCATCCTCACCCGCGGCACCGCGCCCACCGCCCGTCCGACGGCGCAGCCGGCCCGCCCCCTCCCCACCGCACGGCGCCTGGCCGGCCGGTACCGCTACGACCGGCGCGCCGGCACGTGGACGTGGTCGCCGGAGATGGCCGGGCTGCTCAACCTGGCTCGCAACGGCGCGCACCCGTGCACGGAACTGCTGGTCCGCTCGCTGCACCCGGGGGACCGGCCCCGCGCCGTCGACGCCATCGCCGCCGCGTGCACCACCGGCACCCCCTTCGCCCTGCGGGTGCGGTTGGGCAGCCGGGGCGGGATGGAGCGCCCCGCCCTCCTCGTCGGCGAACCGGTCGTCGACCCGGCCGGGGCGGTCGACGCGCTCGAGGGCGTGCTCGTCGAGGTCCCCCCGGACCCGCGTCCGCCGGCGTCCCGGCCGGGGACGGCGGGGACCGAGGACGACCGGGTGCACGCCCTGGAGACCGAGGTCGCCCAGCTGCGCACGGCGATGAGCAGCCGGGCGGCGATCGAGCAGGCCAAGGGCATCCTCATGCTGCTCACCAGCTGCGGTGAGCAGGTGGCCTTCGACCTGCTCGCCCACATCTCGAGCAACTCCCACCGCAAGGTGCGCGACGTCGCGGTGGCCATCGTCGAGTCCGCCGCCGGACACGCCGGGCTGCCCGAGGACATCCAGGCACTCATCCGGGACGTCTGCCCGCCCCGCCCGCACCACTAGGACGGGTCCCACGGACCCCTGGCCTCGGGAGCGCCGCGCTTCCTCGGGCACGGGTCCGTCGGACACGCCCTGGGCGCCCGTGCGCCCCCGGGAGCCCACCGTCCCCGGAGCACCGGGACAATGCCGCTGACGCCGGTGCTCGCCGGCGGTCCCCGAGCCGAGAGGGGAACGCGGCGTGCTCTACCTGGTCGTCCGGTTCCTGCTGCGCCCGTTGTTCCACGTCACGCTGCGCATGCACGTGACGGGGCGGGCCAACGTGCCGGCCACCGGCCCGGTGATCCTGGCCAGCAACCACCTGTCCTTCATCGACAGCATGGTGATCCCGCTGTCGGCGCCGCGCCGCGTGCACTACCTGGCCAAGGCCGAGTACTTCACCGGCACCGGCTTCTCCGGCTGGCTGAGCCGGACCCTGTTCACCGCGCTCGGGGCCATGCCGGTGGAGCGGCAGACCCACCGGGCCGCACAGGAGGCGCTGGACACCGCGCTGGGCGTGCTGCGCCGCGGTGAGGGCTTCGGCATCTACCCGGAGGGCACCCGCTCGCGCGACGGGAAGCTGGCCCGCGGGAAGACCGGGGTCGCCTGGCTGGCGCTGACCGCCGACTGCCCCGTCGTCCCCGTGGCCGTGCACGGCACGGACAAGGTGCAGCCCGTCGACTCCCGCTGGCCGCGCCCGCACAAGGTGTCGGTCACCTTCGGCCAGCCGCTGACCTTCCCCGAGCAGCGCGGGATGGCCGGCAACGGCCGGGCCCGCCGCGTGGTCACCGACCGGATCATGGAGGCCATCGCCGAGCTCTCCGGCCAGGAGAAGGCCGGCTGGGGGCAGCCGCGGGCATGAGCGGCACCGTTCCCCGGCGCCCGGCCTCCGGCGGCGCCCTGCTCGTCGCCGGGACGACGTCCGACGCCGGCAAGTCGGTGGTGACCGCCGGCATCTGCCGCTGGCTGGTGCGCCAGGGGGTGTCGGTCGCCCCGTTCAAGGCGCAGAACATGAGCAACAACTCGATGGTCACCGTCGACGGCGCGGAGATCGGCCGGGCCCAGGTGATGCAGGCCGCCGCGGCCCGCGTCGAGCCCGAGGCGGCGATGAACCCGGTGCTGCTCAAGCCCGGGGGCGAGGACTCCAGCCAGGTCGTCGTCCTCGGCCGGGCCGTGGCCGACGTGACCGCGCTGTCCTACCGGCCGATGAAGGCCGCGCTGCTGGAGCAGGTGCTGGCCAGCCTCGAGGACCTGCGCGCGCGGTTCGACGTCGTCGTCTGCGAGGGCGCCGGCTCCCCCACCGAGATCAACCTGCGCGCCGACGACATCGCGAACATGGGGCTGGCCACCGCCGCCGGGCTGCCCGTGGTCGTCGTCGGCGACATCGACCGGGGCGGGGTCTTCCCGGCCCTCTACGGCACGGTCGCGCTCATGCCGCCGGCCGACCAGCGGCTGGTCGCCGGCTTCCTCGTCAACAAGTTCCGCGGCGACGTCCGCCTGCTGGCGCCCGGGCTGGACCGGCTCGCCGCGCTCACCGGCCGTCCGACCCTCGGCGTGCTGCCCTGGCTGCCCGGCGCGGCGGTGGACGTGGAGGACTCCCTCGGGGTCCCGACCGGCGTCTCCTCCGCCGGCCCGCCGCACGGCGAGGAGGTGCTGCGGGTCGCCGTCGCCCGGCTGCCGCGGCTGTCCAACTTCACCGACCTCGACGCGCTGGCCGCCGAGCCGGGGGTGCTGGTCCGCTACGCGACCACTCCGGAGGAGCTGGCCGACGCCGACCTCGTCGTGCTGCCCGGCACCCGCGCCACGGTCGCCGACCTCGGCTGGCTGCGCGCCACCGGCCTGGCCGACGCCGTCGTCCGGCACGCCGCCGCCGGCCGGGCGGTGCTGGGCGTCTGCGGCGGCCACCAGATGCTGGCCCGCACGATCACCGACGACGTCGAGTCGCGGGCCGGCACGGTGCCCGGGCTCGGGCTGCTGCCGGCCGACGTCCGCTTCGCGCCGGAGAAGACCCTCGGCCGGCCGGTGGGGACGGCGCTGGGGCAGCCGGTGCGCGGCTACGAGATCCACCACGGGGTGGTCACCGTGGACTGGCTCTCCTCCGACCTGCCTGCCGAGCCCTTCCTCGACGGCGCCCGCGCCGGGGCGGTCTTCGGCACCACGTGGCACGGGGCGCTGGAGGACGACGGCTTCCGGCGGGCGTTCCTCGCCGAGGTCGCCCGGGTGGCCGGACGGCGGTTCGTGGCCGCGCCGGACACCGACTTCGCCGCGGTCCGCGAGCGCCGGCTGGACGCCCTGGGCGACCTGGTCGCCGAGCACGCCGACACCGATGCGCTCTGGCGGCTGCTCGAGGACGGCGTCCCCGGCGGCCTGCCGGTGCTCCCGCCCGGGGACGCGCTCAGCCCGCGGTGAGCCGGGCCCGGACCTCGTCCGGCCACGGCGCCTTGCCGGCCTCGGTGATGCACACGTAGGTGGTGCGGACCACGCAGCAGAGGCGCTCGCCCACGCGGACGGTGAACCGCACGGTCACGCTGGTGAAGCCGACCTTCTCGGTCTCGGCGTCCACCGTGACGGTGTCGCCGAACCGCGCCGACGACGACCACTCCAGTGAGCTGGCCTTGACCACCGGGTCGACGCCGCTGGCGACCAGCTCGTCCCACGGCAGGCCGTGCGACGTCCACCAGGCGTTGGAGGCCTCGTCGGCCCAGGTCAGGTAGTGGGCGTTGAAGACGACGCCCTGCTGGTCGCACTCCACGTACCGGACCGGGGAACTCCACTGTGCGGGCACGGAGGTGCACGCTAGCCCGGCTACCGTGCACCCGTGGACACCGCTCCCGACGTCCTGGCGGCCTACCGCCCGCCCTCGCAGCTGGTGCAGGACAAGGTCATCGACCACCTGGACCGGCACTGCCGCGCCTTCATCGCGCTGTCGCCGTTCGCCACGCTGGCCACCGCCGGTCCCGACGGCTGGCCCGACGTCTCCCCGCGGGGCGGTGACCCTGGGTTCGCGCGGGTCCTCGACGAGCGGACACTCGCCGTCCCCGACCGGCAGGGCAACAACCGGGTGGACAGCCTGCGCAACACCGTGGGCAACCCGCGCGCCGCCCTGCTCTTCTTCGTGCCCGGGTTCGAGGAGACGCTCAAGGTCTTCGGGACGACGACCCTCGTGGGCCCGGACGACCTCGGTCTGGACCTGACCGAGTTCGGCCGCCCGCCGCGATCGGTGCTCGTGCTGACCGTCGAGCGGGCGTACTTCCAGTGCGGCAAGGCGGTCATGCGCTCCGGGCTGTGGAACGCCGACCGGCAGGTGGAGCGCTCGACCTTCCCGTCGCTGGGCGAGGTGCTGCGCGACCACTGCGGGCTGAGCACGCCACTGCCCGGCCAGGAGGAGATGCGCGCGGAGCTGGCCCGGGAGCTCTGAAGGAGGACCTCCCTGCCCCCTTGACGGGCCCCTGCAGGGGGTCCGGGACGCGTCGGTGGCGTGCCCTACCGTCCGCGCATGGCCGCCGACCTCCAGATCGTGATCGACTGCGCCGACCCGCACGGACTGGCCGATTGGTGGGCCGAGGCCCTCGGGTGGCGGGTGGAACCGCAGGACGAGGCGTTCATCCGCCGCATGGTCGCGTCGGGCGCAGCGACCGAGGCGGACACCACCACGCACCGCGGCGCGCTGGTGTGGCGCTCGGGGGCAGCGATCACCTCCCCCGACCCCGGCCGGCCGCGGGTGCTCTTCCAGCACGTCCCCGAGGCCAAGACCGTCAAGAACCGCGTGCACCTGGACGTGCACGTGGGCCCGGAGCGGCGCGAGGACGAGGTCGCCCGGCTCCTCGGACTGGGTGCCACCGAGCTCCACCGGGCCTCGCAGGGCCCGTTCGAGTGGGCCACCCTGGCCGACCCCGAGGGCAACGAGTTCTGCGTCGCGTGATGCGGCGACCGGCGACGCTCCGCGGGAGCCGCTACTTGACCGCGACGACCATCGAGTAGGGCCCGGTCAGGTGCTCGGCGCGGGCACTGCGGAAACCTGCGTCCCGCATCCACCCCATGCAGTCGGTGGGGGTGAAGTCGAAACCGCCGGGCGTCTCGATGACCATGTTGAGGCTCATCAGCAGGCCGAAGGCGTTCGACGACCGGTCGTCGTCGATCATCGTCTCGTACACGATGAGCGAGCCGCCGTCCGGAAGGGCGTCGTACGCCTTCGCGAGCAGGAACCGTTTCTGCTCCAGGTCCCAGTCGTGGAGGATGTGCCCCATCACCAGGACGTCGGCGGTCGGCAGGGCGTCGGTGAAGAAGTCGCCGGGCACGAAGGTGAGCCGCTCGCTGACCTGGTTCTGGTGGGCGTAGTCCTCGAAGACGGGGGCGAGCGGGGGTAGGTCGAAGCCGTATCCGGTCAGGTGCGGATGGGCCAGGGCGATCTGGACGGCGGTGTCGCCCTGCGCGGTACCGATGTCGGCGAACGTCGCCACGTCGGCCCAGGGGAACCGCTGGGCGATCTCCAGGTTGGCCCCGCGGCTGCCCCCGGTCATCGCAGCGGCGAACTGCTGCAGGCGCTCGGGGTCGGCGCACAGTTGCTGGAACAGCGGTGCGCCGCCGTGCCTGGCCTCGTTCTGCGGCTCGCCGGTGCGCAGCGCCTCGGTCAGGTGGCCCCAGAATGGGTACATCCGGGCGTTCGCCATCTCCAGGATCCCGCCGATGTAGGCCGGCTTGCGCTTGTCGAGGAACGCGTCGGTGGCGGTCGTGTTGCGGTAGACCCCGTCGCTGCGTTCCAGGAAGCCGAGGGCCACCAGGGCGTCCAGGAAGTCCCGGGCCGCCCGCGGGTGCAGCCCGAGCCGCGCCCGCAGCGCCTCCAGGTCCTGCGGATGGCCCGCGAGGTGGGTGAACAGTTCCAACTCCACCGCGCTCAGCAGGGTCTTCGACGCCCAGAACCCGATCCCGACCTGCAGGATCGACTCGGGCGAGGCCTCGGGAACGTCGGCCTGGGCGGGCTGTGCACCCGCCGCCGTCGAGGTCGTTGTCGCGCTCATGAACACCCCTTCCATCCTCGAGAGCCGTGGTCGACACGGGTGGTCACCACCGCTCCCACGTGGCGAGGGTCGTCGACGACCGTCGTCGGCCGGTCCGCCCTCGGAGACGGCGGCAGTCTCACCGCCCCGGCGTCACCCGGTCGTCACCGCTGCACCGCCGGCCGGCGGACGACCGAGCTCCAGCAGGTGTCCCTGCCGCCTCGGGGCGGACGCCGCCTGAACTCCACTCGATCGAGGTGCCAGGCACGGGAGGGGCCGCCACGGGCGGCTACCCGTCCAGGGTCTGCTGATCCGGGTCCGCCGGCGCCGAGGCGTCGCCCGGGGGGAAGATCCGCACGGTCCCGAACTGCCCGTCGTAGCCGGGTTCGACGTCCACCTCGCCGGCGCGCACCCGGCCGATCCCCTCGGCCACGCGCTCCCCGGAGCAGGCCGCGACGTCGGCGAGGGGCGCCTCGATGATCACCGACAGCTCGTCGCCGAAGGACTCGAGCAGCCGGGCGCGCGCCGTGGCCACCCGCTTGGCGGCCGGCCGGACCCCCAGCGCCGCGGCGAGCACCTCGTCCAGCGGCACCAGCGACCGGAACCCGGGCGCGCCGTCCGGCTGCTCGCCGACCGGGCGATCAGCGAGCTCCTCGACCCGCGACAGGACCCCGACCGTGAGCGGCTTGCCGCAGACGGGGCACCGCCCACCGGCGGCTGCCCGCTGCGCCGGGGTCATCCGGACACCGTGCTCGCGGTGGCCGTCGAGGTGGTACTTGCCCTCGGCCGGGTGGAACTCGACGGTCCCGGCCAGCCGGGTGGCCGCGGCCGGGCGCTCCCCGGCGCGGCCGGGGGCGCCGGTGCGGAAGGCCTCGCGGATCCCGGGGTAGGACAGCTCGCCCTCCAAGCGGGTGGCCTCACGGGCCACCGTGCGCGGACCGTGGGCGTCGGAGCTGGACATCAGCGCCACGGCGTCCAGGGAGCTCACCCGCCAGCACATGGCCGGATCGGCGGACAGGCCCGTCTCGGCCGCGAGGACCTGCGGGGTCAGGTCCTCGAAGCACTCGGCGAGGGAGTCGAAGCCCGACCTCGACCCCAGCACCCCGAACCACGGCGTCCACACGTGGGCGGGCACGACCAGGGCGGTCGGCTCCACCGTGAGGGCCAGCTCGGCGACGACCTTCGCGCTCAGCCCCACCGTCGGGCGCCCGTCCACGCCGAGGTCGGCACCCCGCTGCGCCAGGACGCCGTTGAGAGCCGCCGCGGCCTGCAGGGTCGGCAGCATCACGAGCACGTGGATCCGTCGCGACCGACCCGCCTGGCGGTAGACGCAGGACACCTCGACGCTCAGCAGGAACCGGGTGGCGTCGTCCCGGACGGCCTCGGAGCGTACGTACAGGCCCTCCTCGGCGGCCGGCACGAGCTGGGTGCTCAGCTCCTCGAACCACGCGGGATGGGTGAAGTCGCCGGTCCCCATGACGCGCACGCCCTTCTCCCGCGCGGTCGTGTCCAGGACCGGCAGCGTGAGGTTCCGAGACGTCGCGTAGGCGAAGCGGGAGTGCATGTGCAGGTCGGCGTAGTACGCCGGCGGGGACGACGGGGCCACGCCGCCCACCTACCCCGATCTGCGGTGCCGGTCGCCCGAGAGGACCCCGAGACCGGCCCCGTCCGCTCGCCGCGGCCCCGTCCCGGGTCGGCCCCGTCCAGAGGCTCGCCGCCGGCCCCGTCCCGAGGCTCGCCCCGAGCGCAGCGAGAGGTGAGGAGGACGGGGTCCTTCCACGGTGAGGAGGGCGGGGTCTGCTGCGAAGGGTGGGGAGGACGACGTCCTCGCTCAGCCGACGCGCAGGTCCCGGGCCAGTCTCCGGTAGGCGACGGCGCGTTCGGCGAGCGCCCGCCGGCGCCCGTGCCGGCTGCGCCGGTCGGTGCCCAGGTAGCGGGCGTCCTCCACGAGCTGGAAGGCGGCGAGCACGCTCGCCTTCACCTCGCGCCCCCGCGGCTGAGCAGGGGGAAGCGGCTCGGCCGAGGTCATGACGGCCCCCTCTCCCGGGGACGCCTCTGCCCGGCCCCCGTGTCGACATGGTGCCCTGACCTCGGCAGTTCCAACCGTCCTCGTGACGGATCGACGCCTGTGTGTCACACGAGACACCCCGCGCCCACCACCCGCCCCAGCGGTCACACCCGTACCGTGCCGGGCATGGCCGGACCCTCCCTGCCCCGGGCCCTCAGGTCGTTGCTGCGCACGGTGCTGCGACCCGCGCCTCAGCCGCCGGCGGCGCCCCGGCGGGACGCGCCCGCCCCCGGTGGCGTGCGCGACCTCTCCGGCGGCCTCGACGGCGTCGACCTCGTCCACCGCCCGGAGGACGACGGTGAGCCGGACCCCGGCGAGGTCGTCTGGGCCTGGGTGCCCTACGACGAGGGCGACGGCCGCGGCAAGGACCGCCCGGTGCTCGTCGTCGGCCGCCGCGGCGCGGACCTGGTCGGGCTCATGCTCTCCAGCCAGGACCACGACCGGGACGCCGCCGACGAGGCCCGGTACGGCCGCACCTGGATGGACGTCGGCCGCGGCGGCTGGGACCCCCGCCGGCGGCCCAGCGAGGTGCGGCTGGACCGGCTGCTGCTCCTGCCGCCCGGCTCGGCCCGCCGGGAGGGCGCGGCGCTCGACCGGGCCGTCTTCGACCGCGTGGTCGCCGAGCTGCGCCGCGTGCAGGCCGGGTGATCCTCGGGGCGGCTCAGAACGGCACCTGCTGGGCCAGCAGGCCCTCCCCCGTCCCGCGTCCGCTGAGGACACGGCAGAACTCCACCGCGTCCAGCTCCAGCTCGGGGCCACCCCTGCCGGTCGTCCAGGTGCCGCCGGCCGGACCGGTCAGCCGCAGCCGGTGGGGCGACCCGTGCCGCTCCGCCCACTCGGCGACGACGTCGGCGACCAGGACGCCGTCGTGGTCCGCGGTGAGCAGCAGGTCCCGCCCGGTGGCGCGGGCGATGTCCACGCGGTGCATCCAGGTGTCCCGGGTGAGGACGACGTCGAACAGGTAGCCGAACGCCCAGCGCTCGGTCCGGTCGCCGACGACCTCCTCCTCGGGCATCGCCATCCGCCCGATCGCGCGGGACAGGCGGCGCCGGCCGCGCACCGCCCGCGGAGCGACGGAGGCGAACCGGGCCACGAGCTCCTCCGGGGACAGCCGCGCCTCCCGGTGGACCTGGTGCGCGGTCAGGGCGTCGACGCCACCGCCGGCCCGCGCGGTGACCACGTTCTGCGTGACGAACTGGCGCACCGTGGCGACCATCTCGGCCATGCCGAGCACGTGGCCGGCCATGGCGCGGACGTCCCAGGCGGGACAGTCGGTCGGCCGGCTCCACTCCTCGGGCCCGAGGGCACGCAGCTGCACGGCGAATCGGTCGTACTCGGTGGCGGCCAGCCGGAGCGCGGTGTCCCGGTCGATACGGGGCCGGCGGGCGGCGGTACGGGCGGTGCTGCGGTGGGTGGTCGGTGCGGTCATGACGGTGCCTCTCGGCGGGGTGGGTGGGATCAGCCGGGCGGGACCGCCCGGAGGTCGGGGACAGCCGGACCGCCGTGGTGGGCGAGCCACATCGCCACCACGTCGGGCAGGGTCGAGGTGAAGGTGCCGGTCTCGAACGGCTCCCCGGGCGCGTTGGCCAGCTGCTGCGAGATGACCCCGCTCAAGACCACCGTGAGCGTGCGGAACGCCAGGTCGAGGTCGGTGCCCGGCGGGAACAGGCCGCGGTCGCCCAGCTGCCCCAGCAACGTGCGGCTCGCCTCCGCCAGCTCGACGGCCGGCGCGAACGCCCGCGCCGACGGCACGAAGCCGGGAACCGGGCGCCAGAACATCAGCGGGGCGTAGGCCGGGTGTTCCACCGCCCAGCGCACGAAGGCCGCCTCGTAGGCGAGCAGGTCGGCGGCCGGGCTCGGGCCGGGCCCCTCGGCGTGGACGGCGCGCACGGTGGCCAGGAGCTCGCGCCAGCCACGCTCGAACAGGGCGTCGTAGAGGGCGTTCTTGCCGTCGAAGTAGACGTACAGCGACGGAGGCCGGATGCCCATGCGGCGGGCCACCTCACCGAGCGTGAGACCCGCGACGCCCTGCTCGGCCATGACCGCGACGGCGACGTCGAGCACCTCCTCGATCGTCTCCTGGCGTCGCCGCTGTCGGCGATCCGGCCGCGTCGTCCCGGTCACAGCAGGAGTCTTCGCCTAATACCATTAGGAAGTCAATAAGCCCGTAGGGCATCGCCCCTGCGGCGGACCAGTGGCCCGGCCGACAGGGCGGTGCCGCCCAACAAGCGCCCGGCGTGCCAGGTGTGCGGCTCAGTCGGCGACGGACTGGTCGCGGACCGCCTGCCGCGGGCGCAGGTGGTAGACCCCGGCCTGCGGACCCAGCGGGGTCAGGTCGTAGCGGTGCACGACCTTGGGGCCGCCGTGCAGGTGCACGTGCGTGATGGTCGGCAGGGGCTCCCCGTGCCGCGCCTCGCGGATCTCCACCCGACCGTCGAGTGGGCCACCGACGAACAGCAGCACCGCGTCCTGCGTGCCGGCGTCCGCGCCGGTCTGGTCCTCGGACAGCTCCCTCACCTCCTGCGACACCCGGTCGAGAGTAGGCGGGCTCGGCGGCGGACGTCGGCCCCGTCCAGGACACCGCCCCGAGCCCGATCGGCCCCGTCCCGGGCCTCGGCCTGAGCTTGCGAAGGCCGGGGAGGACGGGGTCCTGCCTCAGTTCCCCCCGGTGCGCCGCAGCCAGCGCGCCAGCAGCGGCGCCGAGAGCAGCATCACGAACAGCCGCAGCACCTGGACGGCGAGCACGAAGGTGGCGTCGGCGCCGCCGTCCTGGGCGGTGGCCAGCACCGCGTAGAGGCCCCCGGGGGTGGTGGCGAGGTAGGCGTCCAGCGCGCTGGCCCCCGTGGTGACGGTGAGCACCGCCCCCAGGCCGGCACAGGCCGCGATCAGTCCGAGGATGACGACGAGCGCCAGCGGCAGGGCCCGGCCGATGGTGCGCAGGCTGTCGCGGGTGAAGTTGAGCCCGACCATCAGCCCGATGACGAGGAAGGCCGCCGTCTCCAGGGGCACGGGGACGTCCGCGCCGCCCGACAGCCCGCCGAGGTCGAGGCCGGCCGCCACCAGCATCGGCCCCAGCAGGGCGGGGACGGGGATCCGCAGCAGGCGGGCCAGCGGGATGCCGGCCAGCAGGCAGACCGCGGAGAACAGCAGCCCGGCCGGCCAGCCGGGCCCGGCGTCGTCGACCGTCGGGCCGCCGGACCCCGGCTCGGCACCGAAGACCACCGTCGCCGCCACCGGCATGAGGACGACGATGAGCAGCACCCGCAGGTACTGCAGGACGGCGACCATCCGGTCGTCGGCGCCCAGCTCGCGGGACATCGCCGTGATGCCCGACGCACCTCCGGCGACCATGGCGAACGCACCGGTCACCGGGCTGATGCCGGGCTGCAGGCGCATGAGCAACCCGGCCAGGACGCTGAGCAGCAGGGTGCCGACGGTGACCAGCAGGACCGGCAGCCAGTCGCGGCTGATCGCCTCGAGGGTGTCCGGGTCGACCAGCGCACCGATCGAGACGCCGATCAGCCCCTGGGCCGCGGTCGTGGCCTGCCGCGGGACGGTGAGCCGGCGGCGTCCCGCCAGTCCGCGCGTGAGGCCGGCCAGCAGGCCGCCGAAGAGGGAGGGCGAGGGCAAGTCGAGGACGTCGAGGGCCAGCGTGACGGCGAGGGCGGCGGCGACCACGAGCGCCAGGTCGCCCACCCGCGCACCCCTGCCCACCCGGCCCACTCTGCCCTGCGGCCCCTCCGGGGCGCGGCCCCTCCCCCTGGCGCGGCCGTCCCGGGCCGGCCCCCTGCAGGGTCCCGCCGCGACCCCGTCCCGGGTCCCACCCTGGGCTCGTGAGGGGTGGGGAGGACGGGGTCCTCCCACGGTGAGCAGGACGGCATCCTCCGTCAGCCGCCGGTGATGCGGCGCAGCTCGGCGACGTGCGCGTCGAACGCGGCCCGACCCTCCTTCGTCAGCGCCAGGCTGGTGCGCAGCCGGGAAGCGCGGGTGGCCTTGTGCACCCGCACGTAGCCGGCCTCCTCGAGCTGCTTGACGTGCTTGGACAGCACCGAGTCGCTGACCCCGACGGTGTCGCGGACCGCGGCGAAGTCCATCGTGTCGACGGCGGCGAGCAGGCCGCACACCTGCAGCCGGGGCGGCGGGTGGATGACCGCGTCGAAGCGCGGCGCGACCGCGGTCACGGCACCGTCTCGCTGGCGCTCGCCGGTCCCGCGCCCGGTGGTGCTCCACACGTGCGCGACCTCGCGAGCTCGGTCACGACTCACCGCGCAACTCGGCGACCCACCTGCGGCTCCACCAGCGGCTCAGCCCGGCGAGCGCGACGCCGAGGACGGCACCGGCGGCGACCATCGCCCAGCCCTGCCCGTGGTCCTGCAGCACCATGGCCGGGACCAGCACGAGCAGGGCCAGCGACACCCAGGTCACCCAGGCCCTCGCGTCGGGGGTCACCCAGACGCCGGTGCGCCGCCGGTAGGTCCACGCGAGCCAGCCCAGGCCGGCGGCGAAGAGGACCGCGGCGACCAGGGTCACCCCGGTGGAGCCGAGGGCCCGGGACGCGAGGAAGCCGAAGAGCAGCAGCCCCGCCGCCACGTCGTGCCACCACGGCTGGACCACCCGGTCGGCCAGGGCCTCCCGGTCGCTCCGGAGCGCGGCCAGCTGTGCCGCCGCATCCGCCGCCCCGGGGTGCGGCTCGCCGGCGGTCACCGCTCGCCCCGCAGCTCGGCGACGTAGATGCGGGTCCACCACCGGCTGATCAGCGCCAGGCCGACGCCGATCACCGCAGCGCCGACGACCATCGCCCCGCGCAGGTCGAGCAGGTACTCGGCGGCCGCGGCCGCTGCCAGGACGACGGCGTAGAGGACGAACCAGACGTGGGTCGCGCGGCGGGTCGGCCCCTGGCGGAGGCCGCTGACCCACAGGCCGGTCAGCCGGGTGTAGAGCGCGACCATGCCCCGCAACGCCAGCAGGAAGAGGACCAGCGCGCCCAGCGTGACCCAGGGGTTGCGCGCGGAGTACGAGGCCAGCAGGCCGAAGACGAGGAGACCGAGCAGCGCGTCGTACCACCAGGGATGCACGGCGCGATCGGCCAGCGCGGCCCGCTGGGCGTGCAGGGTGGCCAGCTCGGCCTCGGCGGTGGAGCGGTCGGGGACCGCGTTCCTTTCCATGTCGGAAAGCGTGCCCGGTCACTTTCCACTTCGTCAAGAGACGGGCCGGGGTGTCACTCGCCAGGGCGGTCGTGGTCTGATGACGCGGCCACAGCGACGGCAGTGGAGGAAGCCCGGTGCGACTCCGGCGCGGTCCCGCCACTGTGAGCCGGCCTCGCGCCGGGAAGTCAGGAACTCCCGCCGTCGCCTCCTGCCACCTCCGGGCGTGGACACCCGGGGAGAGGACGCGTGCCGTGCGCGGTCGACCCGCATGACCTATCCCTTCGGTGCCGTCGTCGGCATGGACGACATGCGCCTGGCGCTGCTGCTCAACGCCGTCTCCCCCGCCGTCGGCGGCGTGCTCGTCCGCGGCGAGAAGGGGACGGCGAAGTCGACGACGGTGCGCGCGCTGGCCGCCGTCCTGCCGCCCGTGGTCGTCGTGGCCGGCTGCCGGTTCGCCTGCGACCCCGCCGCGCCGGACCCGGCCTGCCCCGACGGCCCGCACGACCCCGGCGCCCCGGGCTCCACCCGCCCGGCGCGGCTGGTCGAGCTGCCGGTGGGTGCGTCGGAGGACCGCGTCGTCGGCTCGCTGGACCTGGAGCGGGCGCTCACCGAGGGCGTCAAGGCGTTCGAGCCCGGACTGCTGGCCGCCGCCCACCGCGGTGTCCTCTACGTCGACGAGGTCAACCTGCTGCACGACCACCTGGTGGACCTGCTGCTGGACGCCGCCGCGCTCGGCACCGCCTACGTCGAGCGCGAGGGCGTCTCGGTGCGGCACGCGGCGCGGTTCCTGCTGGTGGGGACTATGAACCCCGAGGAGGGCGAGCTGCGCCCGCAGCTGCTCGACCGGTTCGGGCTCACCGTCGAGGTCGCCGCGCCACGGGACCCGGTCGAGCGCGCCGAGGTCGTGCGCCGCCGGTTCGCCCACGACGCCGACCCGGTCGGGTTCGCGGCGTCCTGGGCGTCCGAGGAGTCCGCCCTGGCCACGCGCATCGCCGACGCCCGCACCCGGCTGCCGCGCGTCGTCCTCTCGGACGACGCGCTGCGCCAGGTGACCGCCGTCTGCGCCGCCTTCCACGTCGACGGGCTGCGCGCCGACCTGGTCACCGCCCGCGCCGCCATCGCGCACGCCGCCTGGTGCGGCCGGGACGAGGTCACCGAGGACGACGTCCGCGTCGCCGCCCGGCTGGCCCTCCCGCACCGCCGGCGCCGCAACCCGTTCGACGCCCCCGGGCTGGACGAGGAGACCCTCGAGCAGGCACTGGAGGACGCCCGTCCCGACGAGGACCCGCCCGAGGGCCCCGGCGACGGCGGCGCCCCGGACGACGGCGATCCCGGCAACTCGCCTGATCCGGGCACGGGGAGCAGTGCACACGGATCGGACGCCGAAACGCAGGCACAGCCTCCCGTGCCTGCCGATGACGACGCCGGCGCGACCCCTCCCTCGAGCGCGCCCCGCGGTGAGGGCGGCGGTTCCACCGACGCCGCTCCGGCCCCCGACCGGGCCGCGGTCCCGCCCGGCGACCCGTTCCGCACCCGCCGCCTCGAGGTGCCCGGCGTCGGTGCGGGCGTGTCCGGCCGGCGCTCGCGGGCGCGGGGCGACCGCGGCCGTGTCGTCGGCGCGACCCGCCCGAGCGGCACGGTCACGCGGCTCCACCTCACCGGCACCGTGCTCGCCGCCGCACCGCACCAGGTCGCCCGCGGCCGCACCGGGCCGGGCCTGCGGATCACCCGCGCGGACCTCCGCCAGGCCGTGCTCGAGGGCCGCGAGGGCAACCTCGTGCTCTTCGTCGTCGACGCCAGCGGCTCGATGGGCGCCCGCTCACGGATGGCCGCGGTGAAGGGCGCCGTCCTCTCCCTGCTGCTCGACGCCTACCAGCGGCGGGACAAGGTCGGCCTGGTCACCTTCCGCGGCGTCGAGGCCGAGCTGGCGCTGCCGCCGACCTGGTCGGTGGAGGCCGCCGCGGCCCGCCTCACCGCGCTGCCCACCGGCGGGCGCACCCCACTGGCCGCCGGGCTGCTGCGGGCGCACGAGACGCTGCGGGTGGAGCGGGTCCGCGACCCCCGGCGCCGTCCCCTGCTCGTCGTGGTCACCGACGGCCGGGCCACCGGCGCGCGGGGCGCGGACCACCTCGGCGACTCCCGCCGGGCGGCCGGGCTGCTCGCGGCGGAGGGGACGGCTGCCGTCGTCGTCGACTGCGAGTCCGGTCCGGTGCGCCTCGGCCTGGCCGGCGCGCTCGGGATGGCGCTCGGTGCGCAGACCCTCCGCCTGGAGGAGCTGGCCGCCGAGTCGCTGGCCGCGACCGTGCGCAGCGTGCGAGAGGCGGCCTAGGTGCGCGAGCCTGCGAGTCCACCCGTGGGCACGGCGCCCCGAGTTCCTCGCCCGACGAGCGCCAGCGAGGAGGTCTAGTGCCCCAGGGACGGGTCTCCGTCGTCCCGCAGGACGGCCTGACGACGAGGCAGCGTCGCAACCGGCCGCTGCTCGCCGTCCACACCGGTGAGATGAAGGGCAAGTCCACCGCCGCGTTCGGCATGGCGATGCGCGCGTGGAACCAGGGCTGGTCGATCGCGGTCTACCAGTTCGTCAAGAGCGCCAAGTGGAGGGTCGGCGAGGAGAACGCCCTGACGGCGCTCGGCCGGCTGCACGCGCAGACCGGCGAGGGCGGGCCGGTGGTCTGGCACAAGATGGGCTCGGGCTGGAGCTGGTCGCGCCGGCAGGGCACCGAGATCGACCACGCCGCCGACGCCGCCGAGGGCTGGGCACAGATCAAGCGCGACCTGGCCGTCGAGGCGCACCGCTTCTACGTGCTCGACGAGTTCACCTACCCGCTGAAGTGGGGCTGGGTGGACGTCGACGACGTGGTCGAGACGCTGACGAACCGGCCGGGCACCCAGCACGTCGTCGTCACCGGCCGGGACGCCCCGCCGGCGCTGGTCGAGGCCGCCGACCTGGTCGTGGAGATGACCAAGGTCAAGCACCCGATGGACGCCGGCCAGAAGGGCCAACGGGGGATCGAGTGGTGACCGCGCCGCCGGCCGCTCCCCCGGCGCGATCGGCGATCTCGCACGCCTGGGCGGGCCGGACCGTGCGAGATCGGCGATCTCGCCGCGCCTGGGGACACGAGTCGTGAGCACCGCCGTCCCGCGGCTGGTCGTCGCCGCCCCGTCGAGCAACGCGGGGAAGACGTCGGTCGCCACGGGGCTGGTCGCCGCCCTGGCCGCCCGCGGGCTGGCCGTCTCCCCGCACAAGGTCGGCCCCGACTACATCGACCCGGGCTACACCGGCCTGGCCGCCGGCCGACCCGGGCGCAACCTCGACCCGGTGCTGGTCGGCGAGGAGCGCGTCGTCCCGCTCTTCCTCCACGGGGCCCGGAGCGCGGACGTCGCCGTCGTCGAGGGGGTCATGGGCCTGTTCGACGGTGCCACGCGGCCGGACTTGGAGCCGGGGTTCGCCTCCACCGCGCACGTGGCCCGGCTGCTGCGCGCCCCGGTGGTGCTCGTCGTCGACGCCAGCGCGCAGGCGCAGAGCGTCGCCGCGCTCGTGCACGGCTTCGCCACCTACGACCCGACCGTGCGGCTCGGGGGCGTGGTGCTCAACCGGGTCGGCAGCGACCGGCACGAGGAGATCCTCCGCGACGCGCTCGGCGGCTCCGGGGTGCCCGTGCTCGGTGCGATCCGGCGGCTCGCCGAGCTGGGCACGCCGTCCCGCCACCTGGGGCTGGTGCCCGCCGCCGAGCGGTCGGCCGAGGCGCTGGCGACCGTCGGGCGGCTCGGGGAGGTGGTGGCCGGCGCGGTCGACCTGGACGCCGTCCTGCGGCTGGCCCGCACCGCTCCGGCCCTGGACGCCGTCCCGTGGGACCCCGCCGCCGAGGTCTCCCCGGTGGAGGGCCGGCCGCGGATAGCCGTGGCCGGCGGTGCGGCCTTCACCTTCGGCTACGCGGAGAACACCGAGCTGCTCGAGGCCGCCGGCGCCGAGGTGGTCACCGTCGACCCGCTGCACGACGAGGCGCTGCCCGAGGGCACCGCCGGCCTGGTGGTCGGCGGCGGGTTCCCCGAGGTGCACGCCGCGGACCTCTCGGCGAACGAGACGCTGCGGGCGGGGATCGCCGGGCTGGCGGCGCGGGGCGGCCCGGTCGCCGCCGAGTGCGCCGGCCTGCTGTACCTGGCCCGCAGCCTGGACGGCCTCCCGATGTGCGGGGTCCTGCCCACCGAGGCGGTCATGTCGCCGCGGCTGACCCTCGGCTACCGCGAGGCCGTGGCGCTCAGCGACTCGGTGCTCGCACCGGCCGGCACGCGGGTGCACGGCCACGAGTTCCACCGCACGGTCGCCACCCCGGCCGCCGGGCCGACACCGGCCTGGCGCTGGGCCGGGAGCGCGCCGGAGGGGTTCGTCTCGGGAGCCGTGCACGCCTCCTACCTGCACCTGCACTGGGCCGGCAGCCCCGCGCTCGCCGAGCGCTTCGTCACCGCCTGCACCACCGCCGATCGATGGGAGAACGCCCGTGCACATCGCTGAAGGCTTCCTGCCGGCCGAGCACGCGATCGGCTGGACGATCGCCGCCGCGCCGTTCGTCGTGCACGGCGCGCGGGCCGTGGTGAAGGAGGTGCGCGACAACCCCGAGTCCACCCTGCTGCTCGGCGCGGCAGGCGCGTTCACCTTCGTGCTGAGCGCCATCAAGCTGCCGTCGGTCACCGGCAGCTCCAGCCACCCGACCGGCACCGGCCCCGGCGCGATCCTGTTCCGGCCACCCGTCATGGCGTTGCTCGGCACCGTGGTCCTGCTGTTCCAGGCGCTGCTGCTGGCGCACGGCGGCCTCACCACGCTGGGTGCCAACGCCTTCGCCTTCGCGGTGGTGGGCCCGTGGGTCGGGTACGCCACGTACCGGCTGGCCCGCGCCGTCGGTGGCGGCCTGCTGCCCGCGGTGTTCGCCGGCGTCGCCCTGGCCGACCTGGCCACCTACGTCACGACCTCGTTGCAGCTGGCGCTGGCCTTCCCCGACGCCAGCACCGGGTTCGCCGGCGCGTTCGCCAAGTTCCTCGGCGTCTTCGCCGTCACGCAGATCCCGCTGGCCATCGGCGAGGGCCTGCTCGGCGTGCTGCTGTTCCGCGTGCTCACCGTCAACGCCCGGCCCGAGCTCGAGCGGCTCGGCATCCTGAAGCCCGCTCCCCTCGCCCCCACCGGAGGTGCCGCGTGAACCGCCGCACGCTCGTCAACGCGCTCCTCGTCCTCGCGGTGATCGCCCTGTTCGCCGTCCCGCTGCTGCTCGACGGCGGCGCCTCGGGGTACGGCGGCACCGACGCCGCCGTCACCGAGGACCTCGAGGCCGACGGCTACACGCCGTGGTTCGAGTCGGTCTTCAGCCCGGCCGGCGAGGTGGAGTCGGGTCTGTTCGCGCTGCAGGCCGCGCTCGGCGGCGGCGTGCTCGGTTACGTGCTCGGCCGGCTGCGCGGCCGCCGGACGGCGACCTCCGCGAGCACTCCGGCGGCCGACCCCCGGTGAGCGGGCTGGCGGTCGACGACGCGGCCTGGGCCAGCGCCTGGCGCCGCCGCTCCCCCGCCGACAAGCTGCTGCTGTGCGGCGGCCTGGTCGGGTGCGCGCTGGCGCTGCCGGCCTGGCCGGGGAGCGGGCTGGTCGGTCTCACCGCCGTCGTCCTCGCCCTCGGCCCGGCCCGGGTGCCCGCTCGCACCTTCGGCCGGGCGGTGCGCTGGCCGCTCGCGTTCATCGTCGTCGGCGCGCTGACCTCGGTGGTCACCGTCGACGGCGACGGCCTGGGCTGGGCGCCCGACGCCGCCGCCCGCGCCGGCTCGCTGGCCGGGCACGCGCTCGCCGGCAGCGCCGCGGTGCTGCTGCTGGCCACCACAACGCCGATGTCGGACCTGCTGCCGACGCTGCGCCGCCTGCGGGTGCCCGCGGCGGTGGTCGAGGTCGCCGCGGTCACCTACCGGCTGCTGTTCGTGCTGCTCGCGAGCCTGCACACCATCCGCGAGGCGCAGACGGCACGCATGGGCTACTCGAGCATCGGCCGCGGCTACCGCTCGTCGGGCGCGCTGGCCGCGGCGGTGCTCACCCGGTCCTGGGACCGCGCCCGCCGGATGCAGGAGGGGCTGGCCGGCCGCGGCATGGAGACCGGCCTGCGCGTGCTTCCCGAGGTGCTGCCCTCGTCCCGGACGTTCCTCGCCGCGAGCGCCGCCGGGCTGGCGGCGATCGTGGCCGTCGGGGTGGCCACCGCATGAGTCACCGGACGCTGACCGCCGAGGGGCTGGTCGCCGGCTACGAGCGCGGCCGCCGGGTGCTCGACGGCGCCTCGCTGACCGTGCCGGCCGGGCGCCGACTGGCGCTGCTCGGGGCCAACGGCTCGGGCAAGACCACCTTGCTGCGCTGCCTGTCGGGGGCGCTGGAGCCGACGGCGGGCACGGTCGCCGTCGACGGTCAGCGGCTGCAGCACACCCGCCGCGGCCTGCGCGCGCACCGGCAGGAGGTCCAGCTGGTGCTGCAGGACCCCGACGACCAGCTGTTCAGCGCCTCGGTCGCGCAGGACGTCTCCTTCGGCCCGCTGAACCTGGGCCTGCCCGAGGACGCCGTCCGGGAACGCGTCGCCGAGGCCCTCGACCTGCTCGGCGTGGCGCACCTGGCCGGCCGGCCCACCCACCAGCTCTCCTACGGTGAGCGCAAGCGGGTCGCCATCGCCGGCGCGGTCGCGATGCGCCCGTGCGTGCTGCTGCTCGACGAGCCCACCGCCGGGCTGGACCCGTTGGCGGTGGCCGAGGCGCTGGCCGCGCTGGAGCGGCTGCGGGCGTCGGGGTCGACCGTCGTCATGAGCACCCACGACGTCGACCTGGCGCTGCGCTGGGCCGACGACGTCGCCGTCGTCGTCGACCGCACCGTGGTGCAGGGGGCCCCGGCCGACGTCCTGGCCGACGACGCACTACTCGTCCGCGCCCGCCTCGACCGGCCCTGGGCGCTGACCGTCGGCGCCCGGCTGCGCGCCCTGGGCCTGCTGCCCGACGGCGCCCTCCCCCGCGACGCCGAGTCGCTGCTGGCCGCGCTGCCCGAGGGTGTCACGCCGTGACGGTGGTGGGGATCGGCGCGCGGCCCGGGGTCACCGCCGCGGAGGTGCTCGCGGCCGTCGACGCCGTCCTGCCCGCCGGCGCGGACGGGGTGCGGCTGGTCACCCTCGACGCCCGCGCCGCCGAGCCCGGCCTGGTGGCGGCCGCCCAGGCCCGGGGCTGGCCGCTGACCGGGTACCCCGCCGCGGCGCTGGCCGCCGTCCCGGTGCCGTCGCCGTCGGCGCGGGTGGCCGCGGCCGTGGGGACGCCGTCGGTCGCCGAGGCCGCGGCGCTGCTGGACGGCGGGACGCTCGTGGCGGGCCGCACCACCGTGGGCCGGGTGACCGTGGCGGTGGCGCGGTGAGCGACGCGGACCTGCACCACCACGGGGACGCCGACCTCGCGCCCGGCCTGGTCGACCTCGCGGTGAACGTCCGCGCGGGGACGCCGCCGCCGTGGCTGCGCGCCGTCCTGCACGAGGCGCTCGACGCCGCCGCCGCGTACCCCGATGCGCGTCCGGCCCGCGCCGCGGTCGCCGCCGCGCACGGCCGCCCGGCCGGGGAGGTGCTGCTGACCGCGGGCGCCGCGGAGGCGTTCACGCTGGTGGCGCGGGCCGTGCGGCCGCGCCGGGCGGTCGTCGTCCACCCGTCGTTCACCGAGCCGGAGGCCGCGCTGCGCGCCGCCGGGCACCCGGTCGAGCGGCTGCTGCTCCAGCCGCCCGGCTACCTCCTGCGGGAGGTGCCGGAGGACGCCGACCTGGTGGTGCTCGGCAACCCGACCAACCCCACGTCGGTGCTGCACCGCGCCGACGACGTCGCCGCGCTGGCGCGGCCCGGGCGGGTGCTGCTGGTCGACGAGGCGTTCGCCGACACGGTGCCCGGCGAGCCGGGGTCGCTGGCCGGCCGCCGCGACCTGCCGGGGCTGCTCGTGGTGCGCAGCCTGACCAAGACGTGGGGGCTGGCCGGGCTGCGGGTCGGGTACGCGCTCGGCCCGGCGGACCTGGTCGCCGCGCTGGCCGCCCAGCAGCCGCACTGGCCGGTGTCCACGCCGGCGCTGGCCGCGCTCGTCGCCTGCACCACGCCCGCGGCGCGGGCGGAGGCCGATGCCGCCGCCCGCGCGCTGACCGCCGACCGGGAGGCGCTGCTGGCCGCGCTGCCGCCGGAGGTGGAGGTCGTCGGGACGCCGCGGTCGTCGTTCGTGCTGCTCCGGGTGCCCGACGGCGCGCGGGTGCGGACGGCGCTGCGGGACCGGGGCTGGGCGGTGCGCCGTGGCGACACCTTCCCCGGTCTCTCCCCCGACCACCTGCGGGTCGCCGTCCGTGATCCCGCGACCTCGGTGGCCCTCGCCGCCGACCTGGCTGACATCCTGGGCGCCGGGACACCGGCGTTCCGGGACCTGTCCCGCCTCCCCGAGGAGATCCGCTGAGCCGCCCCACCACCCCCGCCCCGTTCGCCGGCACCCTCCTGGGCGAGACGATCGCCGCGGTCGCCCCCCGGGACGCCGCCGCCGAGAGCGCCGCCCGCGACCGCCTGGACCGGATGACCAAACCGCCGGGCTCGCTGGGCGTGCTCGAGGACGTCGCGGCCCGGCTGGCCGGCACCGCGGGCACCTGCCCACCCCCGCTGCCCACGCCGGCCGCGGTCGCGGTCTTCGCCGGCGACCACGGGGTCCACGCGCAGGGAGTCACCCCATGGCCGCAGGAGGTCACCGCGCAGATGGTGGCCAACTTCGCCCGCGGCGGTGCGGTCGTCAACGCGTTCGCCGCCCAGCTCGGGGCCGACGTCGTCGTGGTGGACGTCGGGGTGGCCACGCCGTACGCCGTCGAGCCCGGTGCCGCGCTGCTCTCGCGCAAGGTGCGGCCCGGCACCGCCGACCTCGCCGTCGGCCCGGCCATGACGCCCGAGGAGGCGCGGCGGGCGGTCGAGGTCGGCATCGAGGTGGCCACCGAGCTGGCCGCGGACCACGGCTGCCTGGTGACCGGCGACATGGGCATCACCAACACGACGGCGTCGGCGGCGCTGGTTTGCGCGTTCACCGGCGCGACGCCGGCCGCGGCGACCGGGCGGGGCACCGGGGTCGACGACCCGACGCTGGCCCGCAAGGTCGAGGTGGTCGGCCGTGGGGTGGCCCGCGTGCCCGAGCGGCCGTCGACGCCGGAGGACGCGCTGGCCGCGCTGGCGGAGGTCGGCGGCCTGGAGCACGCCGCGCTGGCCGGGTTCGTGCTGGGTGCCGCCGCGGCGCGGGTGCCGGTGCTGCTGGACGGCGTCATCGCGGGGTCAGCGGCGCTGGTCGCGGCCGCGCTGTGCCCGGCGGCGCTGGACCACGCGCTGGCCGGCCACACCTCGGCCGAGCCGGGGCACGCCCTGGCGCTGCGGGCCCTGGGCCTGCGCCCGCTGCTCGGCCTGGACCTGCGCCTCGGCGAGGGCACGGGTGCCCTGCTCGCCCTGCCGCTGGTGGCCAGTGCGGCGCGGGCACTGCGCGAGGTGGCGACGTTCGACTCGGCCGGTGTGACGGAGAAGGCGTGAGTGCCACCCCGGTCGACCCCGCGAGCGGGGTGGTCTACCCGGTCGGGCTGCGGCTGCTGGACCGGAAGGTGGTCGTCGTGGGCGGCGGGCAGGTGGCGCACCGCCGCGTCGCCGGGCTGCTGGAGGCCCGCGCCCGGGTCACGGTGGTCAGCCCCGAGGTGACGCCGGCGCTGGAGGCGCTGGTCGGCCCGGGCGAGGTCACCTGGCTGCGCCGCCGCTACGAGCCCGGTGACCTGGACGGCGCCTGGTACGCGGTGGCCGCGACCGACGACCCGGCGGTCAACGCGGCGGTCGCCGAGGAGGCCGAGCGGTCCCGGGTGTTCTGCGCCCGCGCCGACGACCGGTCGGCGTCCAGCGTGTGGACCCCGGCGGTCGGCCGGCAGGGCGACCTCGTCGTCGGCGTGCACGGCGGCGGCGATCCGCAGCGCGCGGTGGGCGTGCGGGACGCCGTCCTGGCCGGGCTGACCGACGGCTCGATCCGCGACCGGACGGCGCGTGAGACGCCCGGCGGGCGGCCCGGATCGGTCGTGCTCGTCGGCGGCGGCCCGGGCGACCCCGGGCTGATCACCGTGCGCGGTCAGCAGGCCGTGTCGCAGGCCGACGTCGTCGTGGCCGACCACCTCGCGCCGCAGTCGCTGCTGGCCTCGCTCCCCGCGGAGGTGGAGGTC
This sequence comes from Geodermatophilus sp. URMC 61, assembly GCF_052931555.1. Taxonomy (NCBI): domain Bacteria; kingdom Bacillati; phylum Actinomycetota; class Actinomycetes; order Geodermatophilales; family Geodermatophilaceae; genus Geodermatophilus; species Geodermatophilus sp. URMC 61. The sequence continues at coordinate 4,819,415 of NZ_JBRFHZ010000002.1, read as the reverse complement.
ATCGACGCCTCGAAGCTGCCGCGCGGCCGGTACATGGCGCAGGAGCAGATCAACACGCTGCTGGTCGAGCACGCCCGGGCGGGCAGGCGGGTGGTGCGGCTCAAGGGCGGCGACCCGTTCGTCTTCGGCCGCGGCATGGAGGAGCTCGAGGCCTGTGTCGTCGCCGGTGTGCCGGTCGAGGTGGTCCCCGGGGTGACCTCGGCGATCGGCGTCCCCGGCCTGGCGGGCATCCCGGTCACCCACCGCGGGCTGACCCACGAGTTCGTCGTCGTCTCCGGGCACGTGCCGCCGGGCCACCCGCAGTCGCTGGTCGACTGGGAGGCGCTCGGTCGGCTGCGCGGCACGGTCGTCGTCCTCATGGGCGTGGACACCGCCCCGGCGATCGCGGCGGCGCTGGTGGAGCACGGCCGGGCCCCGGAGACGCCGGTGGCCGTCATCGCCGACGGGTCGACGCCCACCCAGCGCACGGTGCGCACCACCCTGGCCGGCCTGGCACGGACCCTGGCCGACGAGGACATCCGCCCGCCGGCCGTCTGGGTGGTCGGCGAGGTCGTGCGGCTCACCGCCGGGCTCCGCCAGCCGCGCTGACGCCCGGTCCCGCCGGCGTTCCCGCCTCGAACGCCGGCGCGGTCGGCTGCGAGCCGCGTCGTCAGGGGCCGGCGGCGGGTACCGGCTCCACCACAGCTCCCTCACCCGGCATCCCCCGTCCCCTCATCCGGGGCTGGCGCGTGCGGGCCGGCCACTCGCGGAAGTGCCGGAAGGTCATGGGCACGCCGCGGGCGACGAACGGGTCTCCGCTGTCCATGACCTGCAGGTGCACGTGCGGCTGGGTCGAGTTGCCGGAGTTGCCGCACCGCGCGATCTGCTGGCCGTCCACCACCTCCTGGCCGGGCGAGACGCGCACGGAGCCCAGCTGCAGGTGGGCCAGGAGGACGAAGGTGCCGCTCTCGTGCAGGTGGACGACCACGTGGTTCCCCGCGACGGCGGCCGCACCCCGGCGGAGCCGGCCGGCCTGGCCCAACGCGTAGGGAACCAGCGCCAGCTGCGAACGCCGCGCCTCGTGGTCGGGCTCGGTGTCGTGCACGTGGACGACGGTGCCGTCGCCCGGAGCCAGGACGGGCCGACCGAAGGCGACGAAGCGCTCCGGCGGCTCGGTGGCGACGAGCGTCCGCCAGTTCCGGGTGCCGGCCGTCCGGTGGCGGTCGTCGACGCCGACGAAGTCGATGGCGTAGCGCTCGCCGAACAGGTCGGTCCCGTGGCTCGGGACCCGCCGCGCCGGGCTGTTCCGGGCCAGCCACCGCCCCGCGAACGGCAGCGAGATCTCGACCTCCTGGGCGCCCGGATCCCGTGCGGGCAGTTCCCCGACCACGTCCGGAACCTAGCGGGCGGGGAGTCGGGACGGGCCCTCCCGGCCGCCGGGCGTTCCTGCGGGAACGCCCGGCGCGGTCAGGCCACGGCGACCAGCCTCCCGCCGTTCTCCGTGGCGAGGCGGCGCTCGAGGTCGCGGCTGGCGAGCAGCACGCCGACGACGTACGCCAGGTCCATGGGCTCGCCGTTGACGGGTATCGCGTCGGGCAGGTCGGGCGCCCGGTCAGGGAAGAGCAGCCGGGTGATCGACGCAGGCGCCCGGGTCGCGGCGGGCGTGGCGGTCATGACGGCCATGGCCGGCGGTGGGGCCGCGGCCGGACGGCGTCCGGCCGCGGTGTCGAGCGGCTGGATCCCCGCCACCTGCTCGTCGTCCACCCGGTCGGTCAGCCCGGCCACACCGTCGCGGAAGACGGCGTCGGCCGCGCCCCACACCCGGCGGCCGTCGGGTGTGGTCACGACGAGCCGGCCGTCGCGCCGGGCCATGACCAGGTCCAGGTCGTGCGCCACGCCGTGGTCGGCGTCGCAGAGCAGCACCATGTTGGCCACGTCGGTCGGCCCGCCGTGCAGCCAGTGCCACATGTGGTGGGCGTGCAGCCGTTCGATGCGGGTCTCCGGGCAGCCGGGGCGGGCGCAGCCGCCGTCGCGCCGGAGCAGCGCCCGGCGTTGCGCCCGGGTGGCGAAGCGCCGGGCCCGGCCGACGGCGAGGGGTTCCCGGCCGCGTTCGAGCATCGTCACCACCGTGGCCTCGCACAGCATCCGTCGGACCTGCGAGGGGTGCAGCGCCGGGCCGCCCTTCAGGTGGGCGCGGCCGGCGGCGGCGTCGTCGGCGAGCACCCCGGCGTCGGCGTGGACGACGACCTCGCGGCGCGGTGGGTCTCCGGCACGGCGATCGGCGTCGGCGGCAGCGGACGCCAGCTGGGCCACCGCCGCGCAACGCCGCGCGGTGCTCCGGTCCCGTGCCCTGGCGAGCTCGTCGTCCTCCGCCGGGGCGGCGCCCTGCTCGGCACCGGCTCGCTCGGCCGCGGCCCGCTCGCGGCGTGCCGAGCGCTCGGCCAACGACGCCACACCGGTGAGGAACTCGGCCCCCTCCTCGGGCGCCAGGCACATGCGCACGTGCAGCATCCCGTCGTCGTCCCACCAGGAGTCGAAGCGCCGCTTGGCCGCGGTTCGGGCGGCGTCGACGGCATCCGACCGGCGCCACTCGCGCACCACCCGTTCCAGCTGCGACGCGGTGAGCTCGTGCGCCAGCTCCAGCAACGTCGGCTCGGTGCCGGGATCGGCCACCCGGGTCAGCGCTCGGACCTTGGCGTAGGACAACCGCCCGGCGGCGAAGGCCGCCGCCGTCGCGGGCAGGGTGGTGAGGGCGCGGGCCACGCGCACGTGCTCCCGGGCCGCGCCGGGCGAGAGGCCGCACTGCCAGGCCAGCCAGTGCGCACACGACCGGATGCCGACCGCGCCCCACCCCCCGCGGCGGTCGAACTCGGCCACCAGCGCCAGCCACGCCGCCGTGGCCGCGGCCAACCGGACCGCCCCGCTGGTGATGCGCCGCGCCAGCTCCTCCAGCGGCAGCTCACCGTTCCCGTGCTCCTCCGACACCGGACCCTCCTCCTCGAACATTTGTACGGAGGCTAGGGCCGGGGTGTGACATCCCTGCAGGTCAGCGACGTCCCCGCGGGAACGTCCGAGAGTCGGCCGAGCCGAGACGTCGTCGGGGCGGGACAGTCAGCGTTCCCGCGGGAACGTCAGTAGCCGGCGGGGACGGCTCGCTCCCGCAGCAGCCGGACGACCGCCTGCGGGTCGTCGACCCAGAACGCGACACGGGCCACCGGTTCGTCCTGCCCCGCCACCTGCACCGGCGGGTCGAAGCGCAGCTCGACGTCCGTGTCGCCCATGACCGACAGCACCAGCCGGTCGCCCTCACGGACCAGGACCTTCCTGTGCTCCGACTGCACGTTGCGCCGGACCGCGACCAGCCCGGTCAGCGGGACGGTGACCGAGCGCAGGTGCCCGAACCGGAGGAGCTCGCCGTCGCGGAGCAGGTGCGGATGCTGGAACAGCGACAGGCCGGAGCCGAGCACCACACCAGCGCGTAGAGCGACACCGCGAGCAGCACCCACCGCGCGGTCTCCCACGGCAGGAGCACGTGGACGACGACGGTCTCGAGCGCACCGAGGACGGTCAGCGCGCCGAGCACCAGGCGGAAGCGGCCGACGTAGGGCAGCGGCACGTCGCCGGGCCCGACGTCCGACCGGCGCCGCACCGCCCACCACAGCGCCCGGATCACGCCGGCCTCGGCGCGGGCCAGCCGGAGGACCACCGGCGGCCAGACGGCCTCGGCTCCCGCCACGAGTCCCGCACGACGGCTCCCGCCGGACCGCCGCACCGCTCGGTAGGCCCGGCGGAAGGCGGCCGCCTCGACGACCAGGACGACGGTGAGCAGCAGCTCCAGGACCAGCGCCACGAGGATGCCGGTCCGCAGCGACAACACCCCCGTGAGCACCAGCGCGAGGTCGACGAGCGGGATCACCAGCGCCAGCCAGCGGGCGACCGAGAAGGCGGTGCGGGCAGCCGGCACGTCGTCCTCCTCGTCCGGTCGCGGTGGAGGCGACGTCAGGCCCGGTCACTCCGCGTGTCGACCCGCCACGCGCGTCGCACCGGAGGAGCGTGACGGCGGCCTCGCCTGCCGGTGAGCAGGCCCGCTACGGCTGGGACCCGGCGGCTGCGTCGTCGTCCGGCAGCGTGGTCAGGCCGACGGCGTAGGAGGCCATCGACAGCGAACCGTCGGTGAACCCGTCCACCAGCACCTCGGCCGTCGTACCGGTCGCCCCCGCGATCCCGGCGACGTAGAGCAGCGGCAGGAAGTGGTCGGGGGTCGGGACGGCGAGGCCGGCGTCCGGGTGCCCGTCGAGGGTGGCGACCTCGGTCGGCCGCTCGAGCAGCACCTCGCGGACCGCCTCGTCGAAGCGCCGCGCCCAGTCGTAGCCCGTGTCGGGCATCGTACGGCTGACCGCGCGCAGGTTGTGGACGACGTTGCCACTGCCGATCACCAGCACCCCGTCCTCCCGCAGCGGGGCGAGCGCGGCACCCAGGCCCAGGTGGTGCTCGGCCGGCTCGAGCGCGTTGACCGACAGCTGGACCACCGGCACGTCCCCGTCGGGGAGGACGTGCCGCAGCACCGACCAGGCGCCGTGGTCCAGGCCCCAGCTGTCGAGGTCGGCGCCCACCCAGGTCGGGTGGACCAGATCGGCGACCTCCTCGTACAGCGAGGGCAGCCCGGGTGCGTCGTAGCGGACCTCGTAGAGCGCGCGCGGGAAGCCGAAGAAGTCGTGGATCGTGCGGGGCTGCGGCATCGCGGTCACCGCGGTCGCGTGCACGTACCAGTGCGCCGAGACGACCAGGACCGCCCGCGGGCGCGGCACGGCCTGCCCGAACGCGCGCCAGGCCCGGGTGTGACGGTTGTCCTCGAGGGCGTTCATCGGATTGCCGTGGCCGAGGAACGCAGCCGGCATCAACCCCATCCGATGATCCTCTCCCGCGCCCGGCCGCCGTGCGACACGGGCGAGGTCACCCCGCGTCGGGTGCAGTGGTCACCCCGCGTTCGAGACCGGCGGCACCCGCCGCAGCGCCGGGGACAGCAGGCGCGCCCCCGGTCCCTCCGCCCCCCGCGCGTCGCCGGGGTTGTAGAGCGCGCACCGGGTCAGCGACAGGCAGCCGCAGCCGATGCACGACGACAGCCCGTCCCGAAGCTGCTCCAGTGCCCGGATGCGCTCGTCGAGCCGGTCCCGCCACGACGCCGAGAGCCGGGCCCAGTCGCGGGCCGACGGCGTGCGCCCGTCGGGCAGCGTGGCCAGTGCCTCGCGGATCTCCGGCAGCGTCAGCCCGACGTTCTGCGCGGCCCGGACGAACGCCAGCCGGCGCAGCACGCTGCGCGGGAAGCGCCGCGCGCCGCCGGGCGTCCGGGTGGCCGTGATGAGCCCCTGCGCCTCGTAGTAGCGCAGCGCGGAGACCGCCATCCCGGACCGCTCGGCCACCTGCCCGATGGTCAGCAGCCCGTCCACCGCACCTCCTCTTGACCTCAAGTGCACTTTAGGTCTCACGGTAACGCCATGACACCTCCCACCGCACTCGTCACCGGCGCCTCCCGCGGCCTGGGCGCCGCGCTCGCCGAGGCCCTGGACCGCCGCGGCTGGCGGCTCGTCGTCGACGGCCGCGACCCCGACCGGCTGGCCGCCGCCGTCGCCGCGCTCCCCCGCCCGGACCTGGTCACCGCCGTCCCCGGCGACGTCGCCGACCCCGCCCACCGCGCCGCCCTCGCCGCTGCCGTCGGCGACCGGCTCGACCTGCTGGTCAACAACGCCAGCGAGCTCGGCCCCACCCCCCTCCCTCGGCTGGCCGACCTCGCGCCCGCGGCCCTCGAACGGGTTCTGGCCGTGAACACCGTCGCCCCGCTGGCCCTGGTCCAGGCGGTGCTGCCGGCGCTCGAGCGGGCCGGCGGGGTCGTGCTGGACGTCAGCAGCGACGCCGCGGTCGAGGCCTACCAGGGCTGGGGCGGGTACGGCGCGAGCAAGGCCGCGCTCGACCGGCTGACCGCCGTCCTCGCCGTCGAGCACCCGGCACTGCGCCTCTACGCCGTCGACCCCGGCGACATGGCCACCGACATGCACCGCGCGGCCGACCCCGAGGCCACCGGGCTGCCCGAGCCGGCGGCCGTCGTCCCCGCGCTGCTGCGGCTGGTGGACAGCGACCTCCCCAGCGGCCGCTACCGGGCCGCCGACCTGACTGCCGAGGCCGTCCGATGACCGCGTTCGCCATGGGTGCCGAGGCGAGCGCGCCGCCGGAGCGCCGAGGTCTGGCCCGCGACGGCGTCCGGCTGATGGCGGTCCGGCCGGACGGGTTCACCGAGACGATCTTCCGCGACCTGCCCGAGCTGCTCGACCCCGGCGATCTCGTCGTCGTCAACACCTCGGCGACGCTGCCCGCGCGGCTCGACGTCCGGCGGGCCGACGGCGTCCTCGTCCCGCTGCACGTCTCGACCCAGCTGGACGACGGCGACTGGGTGGTGGAGCTGCGCCGCCCGGACAACGACGGACCCGACCGCGGCGTGGAGCCCGGGACGGTGCTCGACCTGCCCGGCGGCGTCCGGCTGCGGCTGCTCGAGGGCTTCCCGGCACCGGCGCGGGCGTCGCGGCTGTGGCGGGCCCGCCCCGACCCGGCCGTCCCCGCGGCCGAGCACCTGTGGCGGCACGGCGCACCGATCCGCTACGGCCACCTCGGTGTCGCGGTCCCGCTGGCCGACGCGCAGAACGTCTACGCCACCGAGCCCGGCAGCGCGGAGAACGCCAGCGCCGGGCGGCCGTTCACCGACCGGGTGCTGGTGCGGCTGATGGCCCGCGGCGTCCCCGTCGTCCCGGTGGTGCTGCACGCCGGCGTCTCCAGTCCCGAGCTGCACGAGCCGCCGGCGCCGGAGCGCTACCGGGTCCCGGAGGTCACCGCTCGGCTGGTCAACGCGACGCGGGCGGCCGGCGGCCGCGTCATCGCCGTCGGGACGACGGTCACCCGCGCGCTGGAGACGGCGACCGGCGAGGACGGCCTCACCCGTGCGGCCGCCGGCTGGACCGACCTGGTGCTCGGCCCCGACCGGCCAGCCCGGGTCGTCACCGGCCTGCTCACCGGGCTGCACGCGCCCGACGCCAGCCACCTGCTGCTGCTCGAGGCGGTCGCGGGCCGCGAGCTCGTCGACCGCGCCTACGCGCGGGCCGCCGCCGGCGACTACCTGTGGCACGAGTTCGGCGACACGATGCTGTTCCTGCCGTGATGGGGTGGCCCGGTGATCGAGACCCTGGGCCGGGCCGAGGGGCCACGCGGCGAGGTGGCCCTCCGCCGGCGCACCGCCGACGACGGCGGCACGCACCTCGAGCTGGTCGTCGACGGCGTCTTCGCGATGGACGACGTCGACACCAGCACCGAGCGCGCCTTGGCGACCGAGGCGCTGCGCCGTCTCCCGGGCCGGGACCTCCGGGTGCTCGTCGGCGGGCTCGGCCTGGGATGGACGGCGGCCACCGCACTCGCCGAGCCGCGGGTGACCGCCGTCGAGGTGGCCGAGCTGCACGCGCCCCTGGTGCGGTGGGCCGAGGAGGGCAGGCTCCCGGCGGTGGCCGCGGTTCCCGGCGACCCCCGGCTGCGGCTGCGCACCGGGGACGTCGTCGACGTCCTGGCCGAGCACGAGGGCTGGTGGGACGCCGTCCTGCTCGACGTCGACAACGGGCCGGGCTTCCTCGTGCACGAGTCGAACGAGGCGCTCTACCGCCCGGCCGGACTGGCCCGCGCCGTCGCGGCGCTGCGCCCCTCCGGCGTCCTGGCGATCTGGTCGAGCTCCCCGGCCCCGCGGCTGCGGAAGGAGCTCACCCGGCTGCCCACCACGGCCGACGCCGAGGAGCTGCTGCTGCCGGTGGCCCGCGACGGGCGCGAGTTCACCTACGCGGTCGTGCTCGCCCGCCGCGCCGCTGCCGGGTGAGCCGGGGCGGCGCGTCCCGGTCCGGTCCCGCACTCCGGTGGCGGCCCGTCGACGGGGGAACGAGGCTGGGAACGCCGGAGCAGACGGCGTCCCCCGGAGTCGGGAGACGGATGTGCCAGGGACGTGGCTGCTGGGCAGCGAGGTGACCCGCGCCGGGGACGGCGACCGCGGCCCGGACGGTGCCCGCGCGGTGCTGCTGGGCCTGCGGGACGGCGACGCGGGCGCGGCCGACCCCCTCGACGAGCTCGAGCGCCTGGCCGAGACCGACGGGGTCGCGGTCGTCGGCCGGCTGGTGCAGCCGCGCGGCCGGCCCGACCCGGCGACCTACCTGGGCTCGGGCAAGGTGGCCGAGCTCGCCGACCTGGTACGCGACCGCGACGCCGGCCTGGTCATCGCCGACGGCGAGCTCTCCCCCGCCCAGGTGCGCAACCTCGAGGAGCGGCTCGGCGCGCGGGTGGTCGACCGCACCGCCCTGATCCTCGACATCTTCGCCCAGCACGCGCGCAGCTCCGAGGGCAAGGCGCAGGTGGAGCTGGCCCAGCTGGCCTACCAGCTGCCGCGGCTGACCGGGCACGGCGTGGAGCTGTCCCGGGTCGGCGGCGGGCGCAGCGCGGGAGGCGCGGGCACCGGCGTCCGCGGCCCCGGTGAGCAGCAGCTGGAGACCCGGCGCCGTCACCTGCGGCGACGGATGACCCTGCTGCGCCGGCAGGTGCAGGAGACCGCGCGACGGCGGGAGCGCACCCGCTCGCGGCGGCGGCGCAACCGGGTGCCGTCGGTGGCGCTCACCGGCTACACCAACGCGGGCAAGTCGGCGCTGATGAACCGGCTCGCCGGCGCCGACGTCCTGGTGCAGGACGCGCTGTTCGCCACGCTCGACCCGACCGTCCGCCGCACGCAGACCCCCGACGGCCGGCCGTACACGCTCACCGACACCGTCGGGTTCGTCCGCCACCTGCCGCACCAGCTGGTCGACGCCTTCCGCTCGACCCTCGAGGAGGTGGTCGAGGCCGACCTCGTGCTGCACGTCGTCGACGCCTCGGCGCCCGACGCGATGGACCAGGTGACCGCCGTGCGCGGGGTGCTCTACGAGATCGGCGCCCGCGACCACCCCGAGCTGCTGGCGCTGAACAAGGTGGACGTCGCGCCGCCCGGCTGGCTGACGGCGCTGCGCACGGCCTACCCCGACGCCGTCCCGGTGTCCGCCCTGACCGGCGAGGGGGTCGAGGAGCTGCGGCAGGCGATCGCCGAGCGGCTGGACGGCTAGCGCATCCGCGCGGCGGTGTCCTCCAGCAGGACCTCGCGCTCGGCGGCGGGCCGGCGCGGGCAGGAGGTGCACAGCGGCTCGGGCGGCAGCCGGTAGAGCAGGCAGCACGACACCCGCCGGGTGAAGCGGACGCCGCCGACGTCGACGTAGCGGGGCGCCGGCAGCGGCGGACCGACGGCGGCCGCCAGCGGGGCGGCCAGTGCGGTGACCCGCCGCTCGTCCCCCAGCGCCCGTCCCAGGGCGAGCAGCCGGTTGGCCAGCGAGTCGGTGGCGATCGCCCACAGCGGCCGCGTCCGCATCCGACCGGCCGCGGCCACGGCGTCGACCACCGCGGGGAGGCTCTCCCGCAGCTCCGCGGCGGTGTCCGTGCCCGGCGCGGACGACGTGGCGGCGATCGGCGTCCCGCTTCCGAGCAGGGCCACCGAGGTGTCGGCCAGCCGTGCCGAGAGCGGCAGCCCGGTGGCCAGCCCGGCCAGCGCCGGCGTGAGCAGCACCGAGGACGCCGAGTACCACCACACGGTGGCCAGCACCCGCCGGTCGTCGGAGCCGTACCGCGTCCCGAGCGCGGCCACCCGGTCGGCGGTCCAGCCGGCGTCGGCGAGGAGCGCGGCCGGGACGGCCGGCGCGGACGGCGGCGCGAGCAGCCCGAGCGCCGCCGCACCCGGCACGCGTGCGGCCACCGCAGCCTGCACCCCTGCCGTCACGGAGCCAGTCTGGCCGCCGCGTGCGGACCCGGACCAGGCGCCCCGCTGCCCGGACGTTGCACCGGGCAGACGGGAGGCGTCGTGGGCCATACGGTGTGGCGGAGAGCACGCTGCGTCGCGTCGGTGCGCGACGCCGCGGGCCGACCGCGACGACCGGACACAGGACAGGCGTCGAGGACGACGCCACGGAGCAGGAGGAGTCGCATGAGCGAGTCGACCGAGCTGGAGGGCCGCCGGTTCCCGGCGCCGGAGCACCTGGCGGCGCAGGCCAACGTGGGTCCCGACGTCTACGAGCGGGCCGCGCAGGACCGGCTGGGCTTCTGGGCCGAGGCAGCCGAGCGGCTGACCTGGGCGCAGCGGTGGGACGAGGTCCTGGACTGGTCCAACCCGCCGTTCGCCAAGTGGTTCGTCGGCGGCAAGCTCAACGTCGCCTACAACTGCGTCGACCGGCACGTCGAGGCCGGCCACGGTGAGCAGGTCGCCTACCACTGGGAGGGCGAGCCGGGCGACACCCGCACGATCACCTACGCCCAGCTCAAGGACGAGGTCTGCAGGGCGGCCAACGCGCTGGCCGAGCTCGGCGTCCAGGCCGGCGACCGGGTCGCCATCTACATGCCGATGATCCCCGAGGCGGTCGTCGCGATGCTGGCCTGCGCCCGCATCGGCGCCGTCCACATGGTGGTGTTCGGCGGGTTCTCCTCCGACGCGCTGGCCAGCCGGATCACCGACTCCGGCGCCGTCCTGGTGGTCACCGCCGACGGTGGCTACCGGCGCGGCGCGCCGAGCGCGCTCAAGCCCGCGGTGGACGAGGCCGTCGGCCGCACCGACAGCGTCCGCAACGTGCTCGTCGTCCGGCGGACCGAGCAGGACGTCGCGTGGACCGAGGGCCGCGACCTGTGGTGGCACGACGTCGTCGACCGGCAGTCGACCGAGCACACGCCCGAGGCGTTCGACGCCGAGCACCCGCTCTACATCATGTACACCTCCGGGACGACGGCATCGCCGAAGGGCATCCTGCACACCAGCGGCGGCTACCTGACCCAGGTCGCCTACACGCACTGGGCGTCCTTCGACCTCAAGCCGGACACCGACGTCTTCTGGACCTCGGCCGACATCGGCTGGGTCACCGGCCACAGCTACATCGTCTACGGACCCCTGGCCAACCGGGCCACCTCGATCATGTACGAGGGGACGCCGGAGACCCCGCACCGCGGCCGCTGGTTCGAGATCATCGAGAAGTACGGGGTCACGATCATGTACACGGCCCCCACGGTGATCCGCACCTTCATGAAGTGGGGCGAGGACATCCCGGCCAAGTTCGACCTGTCCTCGCTGCGGATCCTCGGCTCGGTCGGTGAGCCGATCAACCCCGAGGCCTGGCTCTGGTACCACAAGAACATCGGCGGCGGCCGCTGCCCGGTCGTGGACACCTGGTGGCAGACCGAGACCGGCGCGCACATGATCAACCCGCTGCCGGGCGTCACCAGCCTCAAGCCCGGGTCGGCACAGACGCCGTTCCCCGGCATCTCCGCGAAGGTCGTCGACGACGAGGGCAACGAGCTCGGCGACGACACCACCGGGCTGCTGGTGCTCACCGAGCCGTGGCCGTCGATGCTGCGCACCATCTGGGGTGACGACGACCGCTACGTCGACACCTACTGGTCACGGTTCGGCAAGCAGGTCTACTTCGCCGGGGACGGCGCGAAGAAGGACGCCGACGGCGACATCTGGCTGCTCGGCCGCGTGGACGACGTCATGAACGTGTCCGGACACCGCATCTCCACCACGGAGGTCGAGTCCTCCCTGGTCGCGCACCCCGCGGTGGCCGAGGCGGCGGTCGTCGGCGCCAGCGACCCCACCACCGGGCAGGGCATCGTGGCCTTCGTCATCCTCCGCGGGAGCGCCGAGGACTCCGGCGAGGACCTGGTCAAGGACCTGCGCCAGCACGTGCGCAGGGACATCGGCCCGATCGCCAGCCCGCGGCAGATCATGGTCGTGCAGGAGCTGCCCAAGACCCGCTCCGGCAAGATCATGCGCCGCCTGCTGCGCGACATCGCGGAGAACCGCGAGCTCGGTGACGTCACGACGCTCACCGACTCGTCGGTGATGAACCTGATCAAGGACAAGCTGCCGGCCAGCTCGTCGTCGGACGACTGAAGAAGGACCCCGTCCCCCTCAGCCCTCGCAAGCTCGGGCCGAGCCTCGGGACGGGGCCGGCGGCCCCTTCGCGGGCTCAGGGTGGGAGCCGGGACGGGGCCACACTGCTCCCGACCCCTCGCCGGCCAGGGACGGGGGCCGCTCTGCCGGCCTCCCCGCACGTGCGGGGAGGCCGGCAGGGCCTCCGGTCACTCCGCTCGGGGGACACCGAGGGGCGCGCCGGGTGATCATGGGGCACGATTCCCACGATGGGCCGCTCGCGTCGGGCGGCCCGGTAGCCGCCCGTCGTCCCCAGGAGGTGCCCTCGTGGCCCACAGCGCACCGTCGAGCCCGTCCGGGGCACGGAGCACCACCCGTCGCGCGGAGGAGCCCTCCGTCGGGGCTCTGGTGCAGAGCGCCATGGCGGACGTCTCGACGCTGATCCGCAGCGAGATCGAGCTGGCCAAGGCCGAGGTCGGCAGGTCGGCGAAGAAGGCCGGCATCGGCGCCGGGGCCCTCGGGGCGGCCGGCGTGCTGCTCGCCTTCTCCGGCATCTTCCTGTTCGTCACCATCGCCGAGCTGCTGACCTGGTTGGGCCTGCCGCGCTGGGTCTCCTACCTGATCGTCTGGGTGCTGCTGGTGCTGCTGGCCGGCATCGCCGCGCTGATCGGCCGCCGGGCGCTGAAGAAGATCGAGAAGCCCGAGCGCACGATCGAGACGCTGCGCGACCTGCCCGAGGTCATCCACCGCGAGGCCCCCGGCCAGCGTCGCCGTGAGGTGCCGACCGTCTCGAACGGTCGCGTCCAGCTGCGCGGCAGCGAGAACTACACCGTCTGAGCGGGCGCGCCCCCGCGCCCGCACCGGTGAGCACCCCCGACGAGGAGCGGCCAGACGCCACCAGCGTCCTGCTGCCCGGCGCGTGGACGCACCGCGACCTGTCGGCCAACGGCGTCCGGCTGCACGTCGCCGAGGCCGGAGAGGGTCCGCTCGTGCTGCTGCTGCACGGCTTCCCCGAGTTCTGGTGGGCCTGGCGGTCGCAGCTGCCGGCGCTGGCCGCGGCCGGCTTCCGCGCCGTCGCGCCCGACCTGCGCGGCTACGGCGGCAGCGACAAGCCCCCGCGCGGCTACGACCTGCCGACCGCCGCCGCCGACGTGGCCGCACTGGTCCGCGCACTGGGCGAGCGGGACGCCGTCGTCGTCGGCCACGACTGGGGCGGGCTGGTGGCCTGGACGATGGCCGCGCTGCACCCGCGCAGCGTCCGCCGGCTGGCGGTGCTCTCCATGGCGCACCCGCGACAGCTGCGGGCGGCGCTGAAGGACGGCGCCCAGCGGCGGGCACTGCGCCACATCCTGGGCTTCCAGCTGCCGCGGCTGCCCGAGCGCCGGCTGACCCGTGCCGACGACGACCCGGTGGCCGAGCTCATGCGCCGCTGGGCCGGCCCCGACTGGACCGCGACCGCCGGGTTCGCCGAGGCGGTGTCCCGCTACCGCTCGGCCGCCCGCATCCCGCAGGCCGCCTACGGCTCGATGGAGTACTTCCGCTGGGCCGGCCGCTCCCAGCTGCGCCCCGACGGGCTGCGCTACGCCCGCCGGATGGCCGCGCCGGTCACCGCGCCGACCCTGCAGCTGCACGGCGTCCTCGACCCCTGCGTGCTGCCGTCGTCCGCCCGCGGGTCGGGCCGCTACGTCGCCGGGGCCTACGAGTGGCGGGAGCTGCCCGGCGTCGGGCACTTCCCGCACGAGGAGGTGCCGGAGCAGGTCAACGCCGCACTGGTCGCCTGGGCGACCGGCTGAGGCCGGCCCGTTCCTCGGCGGGCCCCGTCCACGGCCCCGCCCCGAGCCCGGTGACGCACTGGAACGGCCCCCTGCAGGGCCCCGCCCCGAGCCCGGTGACGTACTCGAACGGCCCCCTGCAGAGCCCGCCGCGCGCCTGCGAACGAGAAAGGACCCCGTCCTCCCCACCCCTCGCACGCTCGGGGCGGTGCCCTGGACGGGGCCTACTCGCAGGCGCCCGTCGCGACCGGGGACGACGAGGCCTGGCCGGTCACGGCGGCGGCCTGGACCTGCTCGTGGGTGAGCGCGTAGCCGGTGAGCGGGTCGTCGATGGCCGAGGCGAAGACGACGCCGAGCACCTGCCCCTGCGGGTCGAACAGCGGGCCGCCGGAGTTGCCGGCGCGCACCTCGCCGTAGAGCGCGTAGACGTCGCGGACCACGGTCTGCTCGTTGCGGAAGTCCGGCCCGCTGATGTCGGTGTGGTCGCGCACCCGCGCCGGGCCGACGAACAGCCCGCCGCCGCCGGGGTAGCCCATGATGATCGCGCTGTCGCCGGAGGCGGCCGACTCCGATGAGAAGGACAGCGGGATCTGCGGCAACCCGGGGACGGCGAGCACGGCGATGTCGGTCTCCTCGTCGACGTACACCGGGACCGCCTCGTACTCCTCACCCTCCGCGGTCACGACCGGGTCGGCGACGCCCGCGAGCACGTGCGCGTTGGTCATCACCCGCTCCCGCGCGTAGACGAAGCCGGAGCCGTCGATCTGCCGGGAGCACGACGGCGCGACGCCGCTGATCTGCACCACCGAGCCGGCCACGGACTGCACGACCGGGCTGTCCCGGAGGGCCGGGTCCGGCGCGGCGACGTCCGAGACCTGCGTGGGGGTCAGCGGGTCCAGGACGTCGGGCAGCCCGTTGCGGTCGATCGCCTCCCGCAGCGAGTCGTAGACCCCGCGGATGCCGTCCGGGACGGTGCGGTCGACCGCCTGCACCAGTGCCGACTGCTTCACCTGGCTGGAGACCTGGGGGAACGGTGCGTTGGCCAGCGGGGTGGCCACCATCCAGGCGACCAGCAGCACCGCGACCGCCGACAGCACCGCGCCGGCCACCGAGTCGACGATCTCGGCCGGCTGCCACGTCACGCGGCGGCGCACCGCCCGGCCGATCGCGCCGGCCAGCACCTGCCCCAGCAGCGCCGCGGCGAGGACGACGACCAGCGCCGCGAACACCCGCGTGGTCGCCGTCCCGTCGAGCCGGTCGGCCACCGGCCGGGACAGCTGCGCGCCGAGGACCGCGCCGCCGAAGAAGCCGAAGAACGAGGTGGCCGAGACGATCACCCCCTGCCGGAAGCCGGAGAAGGCGAAGAGCAGGGCCAGCCCGATGAGGACGAGGTCGACGATCGACATGGCGGTGCTCAGCCGCTGACCGTCATGGTGCCGAACTGCCCGAGCTGGGTGTGGAAGCTGCACTCGAAGCCGTAGTCGCCGGGCGCGGTCACGGCGAACTCGATCGTGCGGCTCTCCCCCGGCGCCAGCAGCGGGATCTCGGGCTGGATCGCCTCGGGGCCGTCGCCCGGGGTGAAGCGCAGGTTGTGGGTCGTCTGCTGGGCGGCGTTCACCACGGTCAGCCGCACCTCACCCGGCGCGACGGTGAAGGAGTCGGGGGTGAAGACGTAGTCGTCCTGCGTCCGCAGGGTCACCTCCTGGACGCCGTCGGGCGCGGTGGTCACCGTGCCCGGTGCCGGTCCGGACGACGGCGCCGCCTCCTGCCCGGCCGTCCCGCCGCCGCCACCGCAGCCGGTGAGCAGGACCACTGCGGCGGCGACCACAGCGGCGTTCCTGCAGTGACCCCGGCCCCGTCCCGAGCGGCCCCCTCCCGAGGCCCGCCGCGGCCCCGTCCAGGGCACCGCCCCGAGCCTGCGAGGGGTGGGGAGGACGGGGTCCTCCCCCGGTGAGGAGGACGGGGTCCTTCTCCTTCTGCCGTTCATCGCGGGGGAACCGTACGCGCCGGAGGGCCGTCGGGTGCGGGGTCGGCCACCGTCGGCGCGGCGGCGTCCTCGTCGTCCACCGGGTCCAGGGTGCCGGGCAGCTGCGGGCGGCGAGCCCCGAGCGGCGGCAGCGCCCGCACGTCGGTGACGTCCCAGGGCCGGGCCAGCCCGGCGGCCTCGAGGATCGCGTCGAGCAGGCCGCCGGTGAAGCCCCAGACGACCATGCCGGCGACGCCGAACGCGGGGCCGACGTAGCCCGACGGGTGGCGGATGCGGAAGCGGTTGGCCGGGTCGGCGAGGTCGGCGAGCGGCACCCGCGCCACCCGGGCCACCTCACGGGGGTCGCCCACGGTGACCTCGCGCGGGTCGTCCCACCAGCCCACGACCGGCACCACGAGGTTGTCCGAGGGCCCGAGGAAGAGCTCCGGCAGCGTGGCGAGCACGCGGACGCCGTCGGGGTCGATGCCGGCCTCCTCCTCGGCCTCCCGCAGCGCCGTGCCCACCGGGTAGTCGTCGCCGGGGTCGGCGCCACCGCCGGGGAAGGCGGGCTGTCCGGCGTGCGTGCGCAGGTGCGCGGACTTCTCGATCAGCAGGACGTCGGCACCGCGCGGGCCCTCTCCGAAGAGGATGAGCACCGCCGAACGCCGGGCGGTCGCAGTCGGCCGGGGCATCCGGTGACGCAGCGGCAGGTCCTGGCCCGCGGCGAGCAACCGGCGCAGGTACTCCGGCAGCGTGGGGTCGGGGGCGGGCGCGCCGGTCACAGCGTCACCCCGAGGTGCTCGGCGACCAGGCCCTCCAGCTCGGCGAGGTCGGCGACCGGTCCCACCTGGACGTGCGCGATCCCGCCGTCGGCGTCGAGGAGGTAGGTGTAGGGCAGCGCGCCCAGGCCCAGCTCGGCCATCAGCTCGCCCTCCCCGTCGAAGGCGCTGGGGAAGGTGGCCCCGGCGTCCGCGGCGAAGGACCCGGCCTGCGGGGCGCCGTCCTTGCTGATGACGCCGACCACCGACAGCCGGTCGGCACCGGCGTCGGCCAGCTGCTGGACCAGCGGCAGCTCCTCCCGGCAGGGGCCGCACCAGCTGGCCCAGAGGTTCACCACGGTGGGGACGCCGGGGGCGCGGCCGAGGTCGAGCGAGCCGCCGCCCGGGCAGGGCAGGTCGAGGGCCGGCAGCGTCTCGGCCCCCTCGGCCGGACGATCGGGCTGCTCCGGGCAGGGTGCCAGCGCCGCCAGCGGGTCGGGCGTCGGGGACGCCGCCGTGCCGCCCGGCTCGTCCGCGGCGCCCGAGGTGCACCCGGCGAGCGCGACCCCGAGCGCCAGGGCACCGGCCGCCGTCCTGGTGCTGTGGGCGCTCATTCGGTGTCGGAGGCGGCCGGGGTCTTGACCAGCTTCGTGGCGACCTCCGGGTCGGTCGGGCCGATGCCGTACGACGGGCACCACCGGGCGAGGCCGCACGCGCCGCAGGCTGCCTTCTTGGCGTGGCAGACCCGCCGGCCGTGGAAGATCACCCGGTGGCTGAACATGGTCCAGTCGCGCTTGGGGATGAGCTCGGCGACCTCGGCCTCGACCTTGACCGGGTCCTCCTCCGCCGTCCAGCCGAACCGCCGGACCAGCCGGCCGAAGTGCGTGTCGACGGTCAGCCCGGGGACGTCGAAGGCGTTGCCCAGGACGACGTTGGCGGTCTTGCGGCCGACGCCGGGCAGGGTGACCAGGTCCTCCATCCGGCCGGGCACCTCGCCGTCGAACCGCTCGAGCAGCGCCTGGGCGAGGCCGAGCACCGAGTTGGCCTTGGCGCGGAAGAAGCCGGTGGGCTTGAGGATCTCCTCGAGCTCCGTGCGGTCGGCGCCGGCCAGGGCTCGGGCGTCGGGGTACTTGGCGAACAGCGTCGGGGTGACCCGGTTGACCGTCTTGTCGGTCGTCTGCGCCGAGAGCACCGTGGCCACCAGCAGCTCGAAGGCGGTGGTGAAGTCGAGCTCGCAGTGCGCGTCGGGGTGGATCAGCGCCAGCTCGCGGGCCATCCGCCGGGCCCGCCGGGTGCGCGCCAGCGGCGTCTCCTGCGGGTCGAACGGGGAGCCGCCCCGAGCAGCGGCACGGCGGGCGCGCGGCGGGACGGGCCGGGCGTAGGCGGGCGAGGACACGCGGTCGAGGGTAGGCGGATCGGCTGACAGGGCCCGTGCCATCATCGCGACCGCGGTCGCCGGGCTTCCCCTGCGACGCCCCGGGGTACACAGGAGTGCTGGCGCGAGCCGGTCCGTCCGGTCCGCGTCCTGCGACGAGGAGAGAGAGGAGGCCCGGTGGTCGCCCTCAGCGTCATCCTGTTCCCGCCCCTGGTCATCGCCTTCCTGCTGGTGATGGAGCGCGTCGAGGAGCCGCTGCGCCGGCCGGCCGGCCCCCGCGAGGTGGCCGAGTTCCTCTCCACCGCGAGCAGCGGCGAGGTCGACACGCTGGCCAACTCCGGTATCCGCCGCGCCATGGCCCGTTGGCGGCGTCGCCGGAGGTCACGGGTGCGCCGGGAGGCCGAGCCGCCCGTCGTCTGAGGACCCCTGCCCCCACCGCTCGTGGAAGGACCCCCAGCCCTCACGAGCTGGGGGCGGGCCCTCCGGGCTCGGGGACGTCCTGAGGAGCCCGGTTGCTCACCCCTGGGGGTGGCGGCGTGGGCGTCCGATCGGGTGACGATCCGCACAGGCCCCTAGACTCACCCCGTACGGCGCTGCGGAGACGTGGCGCTCGACCGGGCCCGGCCGCGCGCCGGCCCTCCCAGGTGGGTGTGCGAGAGGACGCGTAGTGGACGAGGTGCTGGCCCAGTCGGGGCTCTTCCAGGGGCTGCCGGAGGACGCGGTGGACCCGGTCGTGAGCCGCCTGGAGACCGTGACGCTCCCGCGCGGCCGCGTGGTGTTCAACGAGGGCGAGCCGGGCGACAGCCTCTACATCATCATCTCCGGCAAGATCAAGCTCTCCCGCCGGTCGCCCGACGGCCGCGAGAACGTGCTGGCCGTGATGGGCCCCTCCGACCAGTTCGGTGAGCTCTCGGTCTTCGACCCCGGCCCGCGCACCGCGACCGCCACCGCGGTCACCGACGTCAAGATGGCCCGCATGCCGCAGTCGGTGCTGCGCCCGTGGATCGAGGCGCACCCCGAGGTCGGCGAGCGGCTGCTGCACGTGCTGGCCCGGCGCCTGCGCCGCACCAACGACTCGGTCGCCGACCTGATCTTCACCGACGTCCCGGGCCGGGTCGCCAAGGCGCTGCTGCAGATGGCCGACCGGTTCGGCAGCCGTGAGGGGGAGGGCCTGCGGGTCAAGCACGACCTGACGCAGGAGGAGCTGGCCCAGCTGGTCGGCGCCTCGCGCGAGACCGTGAACAAGGCACTGGCCGACTTCGTGCACCGCGGCTGGATCCAGCTGCAGGGCAAGTCGGTCGTCGTCCTCGACGAGGAGCGCCTGCGCCGCCGCGCGCGCTGACGCACGTACTCCGCCATGGCGCGAGAGGGGCCCCATCACCGATCGGGATGGGGCCCTTCCCGCGCGATCACGAGGGAAGCGGCACGACCAGGCGGATGCGGGTGCCGTCGGGGAGCACGGCCCAACGGCCGTCCGGTTCGTCGTCGAAGTGCGGGCAGATCGGGTGCAGCGGCTCCGGCGGTGACCCGGCCAGCGCGGCGGCCACGTCGGGGAAGGGCTTCAGCTGCCCGAGGGTGTGGATCGTCGGCGGCAGCATCGGCCGCGTGCCGGCGGTCATCTCGGCCAGCGCCGCGGACGGCGTCAGCCAGGTCACCTCGTCGGCCTCCCCGGTGACGTGCCGGGCCTCCTGACCGACCGGGAGCGCCGCGGCGAAGAACTTGGTGTCGTAGCGCCGCGGCTCGGCCGGCGGGGTGATCCAGTGCGCGAAGGGCCGCAGGAGGTCCGACCGCAGCGCCAGCCCGCGGTCGGCGAGCAGCTCGGCGAGCGACAGCTCCCGGGCGAGCAGGGCCTGGCGCTGCGCCTCCCACTCATCCCCTGACACGTCCGGCACGACGTCCCCGCCGTCGGCCGTGCCCGCGAGCAGCACGCCGGCCTCCTCGAACGTCTCGCGGACCGCCGCGCAGACCAGCTCGCGCGCGGTCCGCTCGTCGCAGCCGAACGCGTGCGCCCACTGGGCGGGGGACGGTCCGGCCCACGCGGTCTCGACGTCGCCGTCCCGCGGGTCGACGCCGCCGCCCGGGTAGGCGGTCATCCCCCCGGCGAAGGGCATGCCACGGGTGCGCCGGAGCAGGTAGACCTCCAGGCCCGGGGTGCCGTCCCGCAGCAGCAGCACGGTCGCCGCCTGCTTGGGCTCCGCGCTCACCTCAACTCGACCGTGAGCTCGACCTCGACGGGAGCGCCCAGCGGGAGCTCGGCCACACCGATGGCGCTGCGCGCGTGCCGGCCGGCGTCACCGAAGACCCGGCCGAGCAGCTCGCTGGCGCCGTTGACCACCCGCGGCTGGCCGGTGAAGCCCTCCGCGCTGGCCACGTAGCCGACGACCCGCACGACGCGGGCCACCTCGTCGAGCCCCACCAGGTCGTCGATCGCGGCGAGGGCGTTGAGGGCGCACAGCTTGGCGTCGTGTGCGGCGTCCTCGGGGTCGACCGAGCCGCCGACCTTGCCGGTGCGGCGCAGGCCGCCGTCGACGAAGGGCAGCTGGCCGGAGGTGAAGACGAGCTGGCCGCTGCGCACCGCCGGGACGTAGGCGGCGACCGGTGCGGCGACCGAGGGCAGCCGGATGCCGAGCTCGGCCAGCCGGGCGTGCCACCTGGAGGTCTGGGGGCCCGTCATGACCCGGTCAGCCGACGGGGCGCTTGAGGTAGGCCACGGGCTGGTCGGCCCCTCCGGGGCCGGGCAGCACGGTGACCAGCTCCCACCCGTCGACCCCCCACGAGTCGAGGATCGCCTTGGTGTTGTGGATCAGCAGCGGGATGGTGGCGTACTCCCACTTGACGCGGGCCGGTTCGCTCATGGGCGCGACGCTAGCGCAGCCCTCCGCCCTCGTCCCGGCCCCGTCCGGAGGCTCACCCGAGCCTGCGAGGGCTGGGAGGGACGGGGTCCTTCGACGAACGGCGGGGGGCAGGAGGGTCCTTCGACTTCTAGGCTCGTGTCCGTGAGTCCGGCCCCCTCCTCCGTGCGCTGTCACGTCGTCACCGGGAAGGGTGGGACCGGGAAGACCACGGTCGCCGCGGCCCTCGCCCTGGCCCTGGCCGCCGACGGCCGCCAGGTGCTGCTCGTCGAGACCGAGGGTCGGCAGGGCATCGCCCAGCTGTTCGACACCCCGCCGCTGCCCTACGAGGAGCGGCGGGTCGCCGTGGCCCGCGGCGGCGGTGAGGTCAGGGCGTTGGCCATCGACGTCGAGGAGGCCCTCCTCGAGTACCTCGAGATGTTCTACAACCTCCGCCGGGCGGGCCGGGCGCTGCGCCGGGTGGGCGCCGTCGACTTCGCCACGACGATCGCCCCGGGCCTGCGGGACGTGCTGCTCACCGGCAAGGTCAAGGAGGCGGTGACCCGCCGCCACGACGGCCGCCCGGTCTACGACGCCGTCGTCGTCGACGCACCACCGACCGGCCGCATCACCCGCTTCCTCAACGTCACCGGCGAGATGGCCGGGCTGACCCGCTCCGGGCCGATCAAGACGCAGAGCGACGGCGTGATGGCCGTGCTCAAGTCGCCGCAGACGGCGGTGCACCTGGTGACGCTGCTCGAGGACATGCCGGTCCAGGAGACCGCCGACGCCATCGCCGAGCTCACCGCCGCCGGGCTGCCCGTGGGGTCGGTGGTGGTCAACATGGCCGCCGAGCCGGCACTGCCGGAGCTGGCGCTCACGCGCGCCGCGGACGACGGGCTGAGGGGCGCCGACCTGGCCCCGGCGCTGGCCGTGGCGGGGCTGCACGACGTCCCGGGGCTGGCCGACGCGCTGGCCGCCGAGGCCACCGAGCACGCCCGGCGCTGGGCCGCCCAGGACGAGCTGCGCGACGAGGTCGAGGCGCTCGGCCGCCCGATCGTCGAGCTGCCGCTGCTGCCCGGCCCCATCGACCTCGGCGCGCTGTTCCAGCTCGCCGGCCGGCTGGAGGAGCACCTGCGGACCGAGGTGGCGGCATGACGCAGACGACCGAGCGCACCCGCCGGCACCCGCGCCCGCCCGCACCGGCCGCGCCGGAGGCCCTGCCGCTCGAGCTCGCCGAGCTGGTCACCGACCCCGACACCCGGATCGTGGTCTGCTGCGGCGCCGGCGGCGTGGGCAAGACGACGACGTCGGCGGCGCTGGCGCTGGCCGCGGCGGAGGCCGGCCGCACCGTCGTCGTCCTCACGATCGACCCGGCGCGCCGGCTGGCCCAGTCGCTGGGCCTGGTGGAGCTGGACAACGAGCCGCGGCGGGTCGACGTGCCGGGGGCCCGGGGCGAGCTGCACGCGATGATGCTGGACATGAAGCGCACGTTCGACGACATCGTCGTGGCGCACTCCACGCCCGAACGAGCGCAGCAGATCTTCGAGAACCCCTTCTACCAGGCGCTGTCCTCGTCCTTCGCCGGGACGCAGGAGTACATGGCGATGGAGAAGCTGGGTCAGCTGCGGGCCGGCGACCGCTGGGACCTCATCATCGTCGACACCCCGCCGTCGCGGTCGGCGCTGGACTTCCTCGACGCCCCGAACCGGATGAGCCGCTTCCTCGACGGCACGATGATCCGGCTGCTCACCGCCCCGAGCCGGACCGGCTTCAAGATCGCCAGCGCGAGCTTCATGTTCTTCAGCCGGATCATCTCCAAGATCCTCGGCGGGCAGCTGCTGCGCGACATCTCCTCCTTCGTCGCGGCGCTGGACACCATGTTCGGCGGTTTCCGGGAGCGGGCGACGGCCACCTACGAGCTGCTGCGCCGGCCGGGCACCTGGTTCCTCGTCGTCGCGACGCCGGAGCCCGACGCGCTGCGGGAGGCCTCCTACTTCGTCGACCGGCTCTCGGCCGAGCAGATGCCGCTGGCCGGGCTGGTGCTCAACCGCACCCACCCCCCGACGACGACGGCGCTGTCGGCCACGCGCGCCGAGGGGGCCGCCGAGGAGGTCCTGGAGTCCGGGGGTGAGGACGCCGAGCTCGCTGCCGGGGCACTGCGCGTGCACGCCGAGCGGATGACGCAGGCCACCCGCGAGCAGCACCTGGCCGACCGGTTCACCAGCGCCCACCCGGAGGTCGCCGTCCGCACCGTGCCGGCCGCCGCCGGCGACGTGCACGACCTCGACGGGCTGCGCGGCATGGCCGACGCGCTGACCGCCCCGGACGGTGACACGCCGACGGGGGTCCCGCGGCGGCGGATCCTGCCCGCGCGCCGTCGCTGAGCGCGGACGCCTGACAGCTCGGCGCCACGTACATTGGCGCCCGATGTCTGCCGACGCCCCCGATCGCGCCCGGGTCCTGGCGAAGCTCGCCGCGACGATCGTCCTCGCCGGTGCCCTGGTCGCCGGCATGCTGCTGCCGTTCGTGGGCGGCACCGGTCTCGCCGCGCGCAACTCCGCCTCGCTGCTCGACGCCCTGCCGGTCGAGCTGACCGACGAGACGCCCCCGGGCAACACCCGCGTGCTGGCGGCCGACGGGTCGTTGATCACGATGTTCTACCGGGACAACCGGACCCCGGTGGCCTCCGACCGGATCGCCCCGGTCATGAAGCAGGCGCTGGTCGCGATCGAGGACTCCCGCTTCGAGGAGCACAACGGCCTCGACGTGCAGGGCACCCTGCGCGCGCTGGCGACCAACGTGGCGGCCGGCTCGGTGCAGGAGGGCGGCTCGACGCTGACCCAGCAGCTGGTCAAGCAGACCCTCGCGCAGACCGCCGACACCGCCGAGGAGCGGCAGGCGGCCACCGAGGAGAGCGTGGGCCGCAAGCTGCGGGAGGCGCGGATGGCCCTCGCGCTGGAGGAGGAGTACTCCAAGGACGAGATCCTCACGCGCTACCTCAACCTCGTGTACTTCGGGCAGGGCGCCTACGGCGTGCAGGCCGCGGCGCAGCGCTACTTCAGCGTCGACGCGGCCGACCTGACCCTGCCGCAGGCGGCCATGCTCGCCGGCCTGGTGCAGAGCCCGTCCAACGACGACCCGATCACCAACCCGGAGAACGCGTTCGACCGCCGCAACCAGGTGCTGCAGCGGATGCTGGACCTCGGCCAGATCGACCAGGCGCAGTTCGCCGAGATCTCGGCACAGCCGGTGCAGGTGGCGCCGGGCGCCGCCCCGCCCAACGGCTGCATCGACGCCACCGTCGGCGGCTTCTTCTGCGCCTACGTCGCCGACCACCTCACCCGCACGCTGGGCCTGAGCCAGGAGCTCATCGACAACGGTGGCCTGACGATCCAGACGACGCTCCAGCCGGACCTGCAGCGCGCCGGTGACCAGTCGGTGCTCCAGACCCTGCCGATGGGCGACGAGCTCGCTGGGATGTTCACCGCCATCGAGCCCGGCACCGGCAACGTCCTGGCGATGAGCGTCAACCGGCAGTACGGGTGCTCCGACCCGCAGTGCGAGTCCGTCGTCCTCCACACGGCGGCCAGCAAGGGTGCGGGGTCCACCTACAAGGTCTTCACGGCCGCCGCCGCCCTGGAGGCGGGCATCCCGGCCAGCACCGTCATCAGCACGCCGGGCAACCGGTACACCTCGCGCGTGTTCCGCGGCCCCTCGTGCGGCGGCGACCGCGAGCGGTCGAACGGCATGTACTGCGTCGAGAACGCCGGCAACTACCCGGACACCCTGGACATGGTGGGCGCGCTGGTCCGCTCGTCGAACACCTACTTCCTCGCGCTGGAGGACCGCCTCGGCGGCGTCGAGGGCCCGGTGCGCATGGCCGAGCGGATGGGCATGGGCTTCGACCAGGCGCCCAACCAGACGCCGGCCGACCAGATCATCGACGAGAACCGGGGGTCGTTCACCCTCGGCGCCGAGGCCACCAGCCCGCTCGACCTGGCCAACGCCTACGCGACCCTCGGCGCCGAGGGCACCATGTGCGAGCCGACGCCCGTCGTGCAGGTCCTCGACCGCACCGGGCAGCCCCTGAGGGGGGACGACGGTCAGCCGGTGGTCCGCGACGACAACTGCACGCCCGAGTCGGTCCCGCCGGCGATCGCCAACACGCTCAGCCAGATCCTCGTCGGTGACGTCGCCTCCCCCGCCGGCACCGGGACCCGGGCGGCCATCCCGGGTCACCAGATCGCCGGCAAGACCGGTACGTCGCAGGGCCGGGACTCGGTGGCCTTCGTGGGCTTCATGCCCGAGTACGCGGCCAGCGTGATGGTGTTCAACCCCAAGGCCCAGCAGGACGTCGGCGGCTTCGGCGGCAACATGCCGGCGACCATCTGGCGCAACGCGATGGCGCCGTTCCTGGCGGACAAGCCGACCTCGGCGTTCCCGGCGGCCGGCCCGGTGGGCGACGGGGCCCCTGCGCCCGCTCCTGCGGCTCCGGCGGCGACCCGGACGGCGCCGGACGCCGCGGCCACGCCGGCTCCCGTGGACCCCGCCGCTGTCCCGCCGGCTCCCGCGGACCCGGCCGCTGTCGCGCCCGCTCCCGTGGACCCGGCCGCGCAGCCGCCGGCGACTGCGGTCGGTGCCGGCGACGAGCCCGTGGGCGGCGTCATCGGCGGGAACGGCTGAGCGACTCCTGCGGGGGCCGACGGTCGGCGGACCGGGCCCCGGCCGGCGGTGTCAGTCCCCGCCGTGCTCTCCGCCCGTGTCCGGGGGACGGCTCTGGACGACGGTGACGCCCTGCCGGAGGAGCTCGGCCCGCAGGCGGTCCGCCATCCCCCGGCGGGCTTTGGCGCGTTCCCGCAGCACCGCGGCGAGGTGGGGGTCGGTGCACCGCCCGGCCCGGTCGTCCAGCACGTTGGCGGTCTCCAGGTGGACGGCGAACCGGCGCAGCAGGTCGAGCATCTCCCGGCGGTCCTCGAACGGCGGCCGGGGCGGCATCGAACACCCACCGGGTGATCCGGAGGCCCGGGACGGGGGGCTGTCGACGGGGCCGCACACGCTCACGGTCGCCACCTCCTCGCGATCGACGGTGCTCTGTCGCAGAGGAGGACGCGCCCGGGGTGCGGAGATGACGCGGGCCGTGTCGTTCAGGGGCCGTGTCGTTCAGGGGCCGTGTCGTTCAGGGGCCGCGCCGCGCCATGTCGTAGCTGGCCAGCACCTCGAGGAGGAAGTCCGACGCCGATCGGGCGATGAGGGGCACCTCCTCGGCCGGACTGTCCCGGAGCACCTCGGTGAGGACCTCGTGGTGGACCTGGACGACGTCGAGCAGGCTCCGGCCGCCGGCCAGCGCACCGCGCCCCAGCCGGTAGCCGGTGTCCAGCGCGGACTCCTCGTGCCGCGACAGGTACCGCAGGAACGCGGCCCGGTAGTCGCGGAGCAGGGTCTCGCGTGCCGTCACGTCCGCGGCGCCGGTGGTGCCGCGACGTCCTGGTCCAGCTCGGCCAGGCCCTCCTCCAGGTCGAGTGCCGTGACCACCCCGCCGGCGTCCATGCCGAGCTCCACCATGGCGAACGCGACGTCCGGCTGGATCCCGACGACCACGGTCGCCGCTCCGCGCAGCCGGGCCATCTCGGCGATGTCCCGCAGTGTCCGGGACCCGAAGGAGTCCAGGACGTCGAGCGCGGCGACGTCGATGACGACCCCCCGCGCGCGGTCGGAGCCGATCCGTTCCACGAGGTCCCGCTGGAACCGCACCAACTGGGAGTCGTCCAGGGCGGTGTGGATCGACGCGATCAGGTACGGGCCCTGCCGCAGGATCGAGAAGAGCCGCGGGCTGTCGTTCACGGCCCACCGTTCCCGTTCTCGCGGGACACCGAGTACCCCAGGAGCCGCTCGGCCTCCTCGAGGCCGCCCTGGAGGTCGCCGATGGTGTTCATCTTCGACAGGTCGACGCCGATGGTGACCAGCGTCTGGGCGATCTCCGGGGACAGCCCCGTGATGATCACGCTGGCACCCATCAGCCGCGAGGCGTCCACCGTCCGCACGAGGTTGTTGGCGACGGACTCGTCGACGTCCGGGACGCCGGTGATGTCGACGACGACCACCTTGGCCCGGTGCGTGCGGATGCCGCTGAGCAGCTGCACGGTCAGCTGCCGGGCGCGTTCCCGGTCCAGCACCCCGATGATCGGCAGGATCAGCAGCCGCTCGCGGACCGGCAACACCGGCGTGGACAGCTCACGGATGGCGTCCTGCTGCTGCCGGATGACCCGCTCGCGCTCCTCGACGAAGCTGACGGCCACCGTGTTGGCGATCCGGTTGGCCGCCGGCTCGTAGGCGTCGAGCACCCGGTTGAGCAACCCGAAGTCCCGCTGGTACTTCTCGAACAGCGACCTGGCCAGGACGTCGCGCAGCAGGAGCACGATGCCGACGACCTCGTGCGTCTCCACGCCGCGCGGGATGATCCGCTCGGAGAGGTCGCGGGCGTAGTGCTTCAGTGCCTCCACGCTGCCGGTCTCCAGGACCTCGACGTAGTTGTCGTAGACCAGCGTGGTCTCGGCGGACATCTCCTGGCCGGTCATCGCCTGCAGGAGGTGGGTCTCCTGGATGCGGCCGACCCACTCCTGGCGGAGCCGGGTGCGGTGCTCGCGCAGGTGCGCGACCAGCTGCGGGAGGAGGGCCTCCCCGTCGAGGTCGCCCGTGGCGTCCGTCTGGGCCACGGTGACGCTCGGGTCCTCGTACCTCGTCATGCCTCTCCCCGCCACTTCGTCATGGTCACCGTCGTGCCGCGGCCGGTCTCGGAGACCACCGCGAACTCGTCCATCAGCCGTCGGGCACCCGGTAGCCCCAGGCCGAGCCCCTGGTAGGTGCTGTAGCCGTCCTGCAGCGCCTGGTCGACATCGGGGATCCCCGGGCCGGCGTCGCGGGCGACGATGGAGATCCCCGCCCGCGGCTCCTGCAGCTCGGTCACGACGACCTCGCCGGAGTCGGCGAAGCGCACGATGTTGCGGGCGATCTCCGACACCGCCGTCGCGATGAGCGTGACGTCCGTGGTGGAGAACTCGAGCCGGGTGGCGACCTCACGAGCGGCCTGCCGGGCGGCGACGACGTCGGCGTCGGCGCGCACGGCGACACGCACGGCGTCGTCCCGGGACCGTGCGCGCCCCATCAGGGGCTCGGAGAGCCGCGCGCACAGGTCGCACTCGAGCAGGTGGCGGGCGGCGTCGACCTCGCGCTGGCGACGGCGGTCGCCGCTGGACATGGCCAGCAGGACGGGACGGCAGCGCTCCGTCGGCGGCTCCACCCGCTCGGAGACCAGCAGGTACTCCACCCGCAGCCGGGCGCGGGTGCGGTTGAGCTGGGCGGCCACCGCACCCGCGGTGGACCCGAGCTCGGCCGCCAGTGACCGGGTGTCCTGGCCGGAGACCTCGTGGGCCAGCAGCGTCGCCCGCTCGCGGTCGGACAGCCGGGTGAGGGCCTCCGCGACGGCGGCGCGGTCCTCGCGGGCGAGGACGTCCTCGTCGGGCGCCTCGGGTGGCCGCAGGTCGACCACGCGGTGCTGGTGCCGTCGCTGCCGGTCCTGGTCCCGCCACATCGAGGCGACGACGTTGCGCGCCGTCACGATCGCGTAGGGCTCCAGCATCCCCGGCTCCACCCGGCCGGCGGCGGCGAGGACGCGGGTCAGGGTCTCCTGGACCAGGTCGTCGGCGGTCGCCTGGTCGGGGACGCGGGACGCCACGATCCGGCGGACCAGCGGGATGAGCGCTGCGACGTCCGCAGACCCGCAGTCACCTCCCGGGCTCCGCACCGGCTCGACGGCCGCCATCCGCGAGACGGTACGCCCGGGAGGCCGCTCGGGTCGCCCCGACGGGCCGCCACGCCGTGTGGACGCTCTCGTCGTCCCCGCATGACGACGGATCGGGGTCGCGTCGGACGGTCCTGCTGGCGCGCCGGGGCGGCGCACCGCGGCCCCACCAGTGGGAAGACCGCGGCGGACGCCGGAGGAACGGCCCGGCAGCCCTCGTCAGCCGCACCACGGGACGACGTCTTCACCGGTGCACGACCCGTTGCGGTTCCCGCGCGAGGGGCCGGGGACCGCACGCCCAGCAGGGGGCGGCTCCTGGGAACCCCGGCCGGCGGCCCCCTGACCCGGTCCGCCGGCCGGCCCGGCCGCTGCTCCCCCGGCCCCGTCCCAAGCTCACGAGGGGTGGGGAGGACGGGGTCCTTCCTCAGCCAAGCTGGCGGCGGACCTCGGCCGCCACCCGGCCGCCCTCGGCCCGGCCGGCGACCTCCTTCTGCACCGCGCCCATGACCCGGCCCATGTCCTTCATGCCGCTGGCGCCGGTGCGGGTGATGACGTCGGCGACGAGCGCGGCGAGGTCGGTGTCCTCCAGCTGCGCGGGCAGGTAGGCGGCGACCACGTCCCCCTCCGCCCGCTCCCGGTCGGCCTGCTCGGTGCGGCCGGCGGTGGCGAAGGCATCGGCGGCCTCCCGGCGCTTCTTGGCCTCGCGGCGCAGCACCGCCTGCACCTCGTCGTCGCTGAGCTCGCGGGCCTCCTTGCCCGCCACCTCCTCCGCGCTGACCGCGGCGAGCACCATCCGCAGCGTGGCGGTGCGCAGCTCGTCGCGGGACTTCATCGCGGTGGTCAGGTCGGCGCGCAGCTGTTCCTTGAGGTCGGACACGGCGAGATCCTCCTCGCTGCGCTCGTCGGTGTCGTGCCGACAACGCTGTGTCCCTGGTGACCTCGCACGCTCGGCCACGTCCCCGGCCTCGCACGGCGCTCTCCGGCGGCGCCCGTAGTCTGGGTTGTCGTGCGCGTGACCACAGCCCTCCCGGCCGCCGTCCTCGGGTCCGCGACCGCGGGGATCGCCTACGCCTCCCTCTACGAGCGCAACCGCTGGACGCTGCGCCGCTTCGACGTCCCGGTCCTGGCGCCCGGCTCGGCGCCGCTGCGGGTGCTGCACCTGTCCGACCTGCACATGACCGCCGGGCAGCGGTCGAAGCAGGAGTGGGTGGCCTCGCTGGCGGAGCTGCAGCCGGACCTGGTGGTGGACACCGGGGACAACCTGGCCGGCCACGACGCGGTGCCCGGGACGCTGCGCGCCCTGGAGCCGCTGCTGGACCTGCCGGGCGCCTTCGTCATGGCGAGCAACGACTACTACGCGCCCCGGCCGAAGAACCCGCTGAAGTACTTCAAGCGGGACCACGAGCGGGTGCACGGCGACGAGCTGCCCTGGCGGGACCTGCGGGACGCGCTCGCCGCCCGGGGCTGGATCGACCTCACCAACGCCCGCGGCGAGCTCACGGTGGCCGGGCGGCGGATCGTCTTCGCCGGCGTCGACGACTCGCACCTCCGGCGCGACCGCTACGACCTGGTGGCCGGGCCCGCCGACCGCACCGCGGACCTGCGCATCGGGCTGGCGCACTCCCCCGAGCCCCGGGTGCTCGACCGCTTCGCCGCCGACGGCCACGACCTGCTGCTGTGCGGCCACACCCACGGCGGGCAGCTGCGGGTGCCCTTCTACGGCGCGCTGGTGACCAACTGCGGCATCGACCGCGCCCGGGTCCGCTGGCTGCACCGCTGGGCCGAGCCGTCGGCGGGCAACCCGCACGGCTCCTGGCTGCACGTCTCCGCCGGCCTGGGCACCAGCCCCTACGCACCGGCCCGCTTCGCCTGTCCGCCGGAGGCGACGCTGCTCACTCTCACCGCCCGCCCGGGCTGAGGAAGCCCCCTGACCCCACCGCTCGGCCCGCTCCCGGGGTCGCCCCGAGCCTGCGAGGAGTGGGGAGGAGGGGGTCCTTCCCCCTGCGGAGGGGCCGCGGGGAGCGGGACGGTACAGTGGTCGCCGCACGCCTCGGGGTGTGGCGCAGCTTGGTAGCGCGCGTCGTTCGGGACGACGAGGTCGCAGGTTCAAATCCTGTCACCCCGACACTGCTCAGGGGCCGCCGCGAGGCGGCCCCTGAGTCGTCCCGGGGGTCGGTGCGCCGCGTCATGGGTTGGCGATGGCCGCATCCGGGCACCGTGCCCCCCGATGACCGAGTGGTTGCTCCTCCTCGCCGCCGTGCTCCTCACGGCACTGACGGGCTTCTTCGTGGCCGCCGAGTTCTCCCTGACCACGGTCGACCGCGGGCGGGCCGAGCAGGCCGCGGCGTCCGGGGACCGCGGGGCCCGCGGGGTCCTCGCGGCACTGCGCACCCTGTCCACCCAGCTCTCCGCCGCCCAGCTGGGCATCACGATCACCACGCTCGTCGTCGGCTACCTCGCCGAGCCCGCGCTGGGCCACCTGCTGCGCGGCCCGCTGGAGGCGGCCGGCCTGCCCTCGGGGTGGGTCACCGGCCTCTCCTACGGCCTGGCGCTGGCCCTGGCCACCACGCTGCAGATGCTGCTCGGCGAGCTGGGGCCCAAGAACCTGGCCATCGCCCGACCGCTGCCGGTCGCGGCCGCGGTGGCCCCGGGGATGCGCGCCTTCACCCGGGTCACCGGCGTCGTCGTGCACGCGCTGCAGGCCCTGGCCAACGCGATCGTCCGGCGGCTGGGCTTCGAGCCCCGCGAGGAGCTGGAGTCCGCGCGGGGCGCCGACGAGCTGGCCGCGGTGGCCCGCCGGTCGGCCGAGGAGGGCGACCTCTCGCCGCGGGCGGCCCGGCTGCTGGAGCGCTCGCTGGCGCTGCGTGACAAGGTCGCCGCCGACGTGATGACCCCGCGCACGCAGATGTGGGCGCTGCGCGCCGACGCCACGGCCGCCGACGTCCTCGCCGCGGCCGTGGTCTCGGGTTCCTCCCGCTTCCCGCTCTACGGCGCCGGCCTCGACGAGGTCACCGGGCTGGTGCACGTCAAGCACGCCGTCGGCGTCCCCGAGGACCGCCGGGACGTCGTCCCCGCCGAGGCGCTGGCCGTGCCGATCCTCACGGTCCCGTCGCTGCTGCGGGTCGAGCGGCTGCTCGACCTGCTGCGTGAGGAGGGCCTGCAGATGGCCCTGGTCGTCGACGAGTGGGGCGCCACGCACGGCATCGTGACGCTGGAGGACATCGTGGAGGAGGTCGTCGGCGAGATCGCCGACGAGAGCGACCGCCCGCTGCGGCTGCTGCGCCGGGTCGACGAGCGGACCTGGCTGCTGTCGGGGCTGCTGCGGCCCGACGAGGTCCGTGAACGCACCGGCGTCCCGGTGCCCGAGGGCCGCTACGAGACGCTCGGCGGCTACCTGGCCGAGCAGCTGCAACGGCTGCCCGAGGTCGGGGACACGGTGCCCGTCGACAGCGGGGAGCTGACCGTGGAGACCCTCGAGGGGCGGCGCGTGGCCCGGGTGCGGGCCCGCATGCGCGAGGGGTACGCGTCCGGGGCGACCGCCGTCCGGCTCGTGGAGACCGAGACCGAGAAGGAGCCCGCGGCGTGACCGACGTCCTCAGCCTGCTGGTGCTGGTGGCGCTGCTGCTGGGCAACGCCTTCTTCGTGGCCGCGGAGTTCGCGCTGGTCACCGCCCGGCCCGACCAGCTGGAGCCGCGGGCGGCGGCCGGCTCGACGCGGGCCCGCAAGACCATCCGGGCGATGCGCAACGTGTCCTCGATGATGGCCGGCGCCCAGCTGGGCATCACGCTGTGCTCGCTGGGCCTGGGCGCGGTCGGCGAGCCCGCGGTGGCGCACCTGATCGAGGCGCCGATGGCCGCCCTCGGCGTCCCCGAGGGGCTGCTGCACCCGATCGCGCTGGTCATCGCGCTCTCGCTCGTGACCGTGCTGCACATGGTGCTCGGCGAGATGGTGCCCAAGAACATCACCATCGCCGGGCCCGACCGCGCCGCGCTGCTGCTCGGCCCGCCGCTGGCGGCGTTCGTCCGGCTGCTCGGTCCGGTGATCCGGCTGTTCAACGCCGCGGCGAACGGGCTGGTCCGGCTGGCCGGCGTGCAGCCCACCGACGAGGTGGCGGCCAGCTTCGACGAGGCCGAGATCCGCTCGATGATCAACCAGTCGCGGCGGGAGGGCCGGCTGGGCAGCGAGGTCGGCGAGCTGGCCGCCGGGGCGCTGACCTTCGACCGGGACGAGCTGGAGTCCGTGCTGCTGCCCCTCGACCGGCTGGTCACCGTCCCGCGCCCGACGACGCCCCGGCAGCTGGAGGCGGTCGTCGCCGAGCACGGCTTCAGCCGCTACCCGGTCCGGGACGGCGACGGCGCGCTGCTGGGCTTCGTGCACGTCAAGGACGTGCTCGGCGTGGACGCCGCGGCCCGCGACCGGCCGATCGCCGACGAGCACGTCATCCCCTTCATCCCCCTGCAGCCCGGCGCCGCCCTGCCCGACGTGCTCACGGCGATGCGCGACTCCGGCGCGCACCTGGGGCGGGTGGTGGACGGTGAGCGCACCCTCGGCCTGGTCGCGCTGGAGGACGTGCTGGAGCGGCTCATCGGCGACATCCGCGACGCCGCCGCGGAGACCTCCCGCCGGCTCGAGGACCCTGCCCGGAGCGGGGCCGGGGCCGGGGGAAGATGAGCCGGCGAGCGAGCGTGCGAGCTCGCCCACGGACACAGCACCGCTGCGGGAACGCGGCGACGAGCGCCAGCGAGGAGCCTGCGTGACCGCCGAGCCGACCGCCCCCGCCCTCTCCCCCGAGGTCACCGCCCGCTGGCAGGCCCGCTTCCGCGCGCCCCGGGTGAGCCTGCCCGACTGGGCGCTGGAGGCCCCGCACCGCAACCTGTACTCCTCCGATGTCAGCGGCGTCGTCGAGCAGTACGCGTGGGACCGCACCACCGACGTCCACCGGCAGGCGACCGACCGGGCCAACGGCACGCTGATCGGCACGCTGAGCCCGGACGGCGAGACGATCTGGTGGTTCGCCGACACCGACGGCGACGAGTTCGGCGTCTGGATGACCCAGCCCTTCGCCGGCGGGGACGACCGCGTCGCCGTCCCCGAGGTGGGGCCGGCCTACCCGGCGGGTCTGGAGGTCGGCCACCGGCTGGTGGCGATGGGCCGCTCGACGGACGACGGCTCCGAGCTGTGGCTGGCGCCGTCCGGCGGCCCGCCGCGGGTCGTCTACCGGCACGAGGACCCGGCGTTGGTCGACGCACTGAGCCACGACGAGGACCTGCTGGTCATCTCGCACTCCGAGCACGGGGACCCGCGCTACCCGGCACTGCGGGTGCTGCGCACCGACACCACCACCGAGGACGCGCCCTCGGTCGTCGCCGAGAAGTGGGACGGCGAGGGGCGCGGCCTGCACGCGCTGGGGTTCGCCCCCCTGCCCGGCGACCGGCGGCTGCTGGTCGGCCACGAGCGGCGCGGCCGCGAGGAGCTGCTGGTCTGGGACGTCGGCAGCGACACCGAGACCGAGGTCGTGCTCGACCTGCCCGGCGACGTGACCGCCGGCTGGTACCCCGACGGCTCGGCGCTGCTGGTCGGCCACGACCACGCCGCCCGCAGCGAGCTGTACCGCTACGACCTGGCCAGCGGCGCGCTGGAGCGGCTGGACACCCCGCGCGGCGTCGTCCGCGGGGCCACCGCCCGTCCGGACGGCGCGGTGGAGCTGGCCTGGTCGAACTCGCAGCGTCCGCCGGTGATCCGGCGCGCCGACGGGCCGGTGGTCCTGGCCGCGCCCGGGGAGGAGCCGCCGGCCGCCTACCCCGTGGAGGACCGCTGGGTGCCCGGGCCCGGCGGCGACATCCACGCCCTGGTGGTGCGCCCGGCCGGACCGGCACCGTACGCGACGGCGTTCCTGGTGCACGGCGGCCCGGAGGCGGCCGACGACGACTCCTACCGCGCCCGCCGCGCCGCCTACGTCGACGCCGGGTACGCCGTCGTGCACGTCAACTACCGCGGCTCGACCGGCTACGGCAGCGCCTGGCGTGACGCGCTCACCGGCCGTCCGGGGCTCACCGAGCTCGAGGACGTCGCCGCCGTCCACGACGCGCTTGTCGAGGAGGGGTTCCTCGACCCGTCGCGGGCGCTGATCTCGGGCGGGTCGTGGGGCGGGTTCCTCACCCTGCTCGGCCTGGGCACCCAGCCGGAGCGCTGGGCCGCCGGGATCGCCGAGGTGCCGGTGGCCGACTACCTGGCCGCCTACGAGGACGAGATGGAGGGCCTGCGGGCCTACGACCGGGCGCTGTTCGGCGGGTCACCGGACGAGGTGCGCGACGTCTACGTGCGCTCCTCGCCGATCACCTACGCGCAGGCGCTCGCCGCGCCGGTGCTCGTCGTCGCCGGCGCCAACGACCCGCGCTGCCCGATCCGGCAGATCGACAACTACCTGGCACGCCTGGTGGAGCTCGGCAAGCCGCACGAGGTGTACCGCTTCGACGCCGGCCACGGCTCGCTGGTGATCGAGGAGACCATCCGGCAGGTGGAGGTCGCCCTGGACTTCGCGCTGCGCCACGTCAAGCCGTAGGTGGGTGGTCGGCTCTCAGGCCGTGCGGTCGGCCAGGATCAACTCGGCGATCTGGACGGTGTTGAGGGCGGCGCCCTTGCGCAGGTTGTCGTTGCTGACGAACAGCGCCAGCCCGCGGTCGCCGTCGACACCCGGGTCCTGCCGGATGCGGCCGACGTAGCTCGGGTCGCGGCCGGCCGCCTGCAGCGGCGTGGGGACGGCGGTGAGCTCCACGCCGGGCGCGGAGGACAGCAGCTCGGTGGCCCGCTCGACGGTGAGCGGCCGGGCGAACTCGACGTTGAGCGACAGCGAGTGCCCGGTGAAGACCGGCACGCGCACGCAGGTGCCCGACACCCGCAGGTCGGGGATGTCGAGGATCTTGCGGCTCTCGTTGCGGAGCTTCTGCTCCTCGTCGGTCTCGAACGTGCCGTCGTCGACCAGCGACCCGGCCATCGGCAGCACGTTGAAGGCGATCGGCTTGACGTACTTCGCCGGCTCCGGAAAGGGGACCGCCGAGCCGTCGTGGGTGAGTTCGGCCGCCTTGTCGACGACCGTCTTGACCTGGGTGTCGAGCTCCTCGACGCCGGCCAGGCCGCTGCCGGAGACCGCCTGGTAGGTGCTGGCCACGATGCGGACCAGCTGCGCCTCGTCGTGCAGCGGCTTGAGCACCGGCATCGCGGCCATCGTGGTGCAGTTCGGGTTGGCGACGATCCCCTTGGGGATCGACGCCAGCGCGTGCGGGTTCACCTCGCTGACGACCAGCGGGACGTCGGGGTCGCGGCGCCAGGCCGAGCTGTTGTCGATGACCGTCACGCCGGCCTCGGCGAACCGCGGCGCCTGCACCCGCGAGGTCGACGCACCGGCCGAGAAGATCGCGATGTCCAGACCGGTGGGGTCGGCGGTCGCGGCGTCCTCGACGGTGATCTCGCCGTCCCCCCACGGGAGGGTGCTGCCCGCGGAGCGGGCGGAGGCGAAGAAGCGCAGCTCGGCGAGGGGGAAGCCCCGCTCGGCGAGGAGCTGTCGCACCACGCCGCCGACCTGGCCGGTGGCGCCGACGACGCCGACCCGCAGGCCGCTGTCGGTCGATCCCGTCATCGTCCCGTCCCTCCGTAGACGACCGCCTCCGCCTCGTCGGTGCCGAGGTCGAAGGCGTCGTGCACCGCGCGGACGGCGAGGTCCACGTCGGTGTCCCGGCACACCACGGAGATGCGGATCTCCGAGGTGCTGATCAGCTCCAGGTTGACACCGGCGTCGGCCAGCGCGCCGAAGAAGCGCGCGGACACGCCCGGGTGCGAGCGCATGCCCGCGCCGACCAGCGACACCTTGCCGATGTGCTGGTCGAAGGTGACGTCGGTGTAGCCGATGGTGTGCTTGACCTTCTCCAGCGCCGCGATCGCCGCCGGCCCGTCGCTCTTGGGCAATGTGAAGGAGATGTCGGCGAGCTTGCTGGCCGCGGCCGACACGTTCTGCACGATCATGTCGACGTTGACCTCGGCCTCGGCGAGCACGCGGAACAGCTGCGCGGCCTCGCCCGGGCGGTCGGGCACCCCGAAGACGGTGATCTTGCCCTCGGAGCGGTCGTGCGCGACGCCGGTGATGATGGCCTGTTCCACCGTGAGGTCCTCCATCGAGCCGGTCACCACTGTGCCGGGGAGCTGGGAGTAGGAGCTGCGGACGTGCACCGGGATGCCGTAGCGGCGGGCGTACTCGACGCAGCGGAGCATGAGCACCTTCGCCCCGGAGGCGGCGAGCTCGAGCATCTCCTCGTACGTCACCGTGTCCAGCCGCCGGGCGTTGGGCACGATCCGCGGGTCGGCGGTGAAGACGCCGTCGACGTCCGTGTAGATCTCGCAGACGTCGGCCTGCAGCGCGGCGGCGACGGCCACGGCGGTCGTGTCGGAGCCGCCCCGGCCCAGCGTGGTGACGTCCTTGGTGTCCTGGCTGACGCCCTGGAAGCCGGCGACGATGACGATCGAGCCGTCGTCGAGGGCGTCCCGCAGCCGGCCGGGGGTGACGTCGATGATCCGCGCCTTGCCGTGGCTGGAGGTCGTGATCACCCCGGCCTGCGAGCCGGTGAACGACCGGGCCTCGTAGCCGTGGGTGTTGATTGCGATCGCCAGCAGGGCCATGGAGATGCGCTCACCCGCCGTGAGCAACATGTCCAGCTCGCGGCCGGCCGGGTTGTCGGTGATCTGCGCGGCCTGGTCGAGCAGCTCGTCGGTGGTGTCCCCCATGGCCGACACCACGACGACGACGTCGTTGCCCGCCTTCTTGGCCGCCACGATCCGCTCGGCGACGCGCTTGATGTGCGCTGCGGAGGCGACGGACGAGCCGCCGTACTTCTGGACGACGAGGGCCACGGGTCCACAGGCTACCGAGGTCCGCGGGGACGGCCGTGCTTGCGTCCCTCTAAGTAGGGCGGTGTGATCATCGGGTGGACGACGTCGAGCGCTGGTTGTTGACCGCCGAGGAGCGCGGCAACCCGGCGACGGCCCTGCCCGCCTACACCGAGGGCAACCTCGTCGAGCCGCTCGTGCACGGTGCGGCCTACTTCGACCGGCTCGTCGAGTGCGTCGAGCGCCTGGACGCCGGCGACCACCTGTTCTTCACCGACTGGCGGGGCGACCCCGACGAGCAGCTGCGCCCGGGCGGTCCGACCGTCGCCCAGCTGTTCACCGACGCGGTGCGCCGCGGCGTCTGCGTGCGCGGGCTGGTCTGGCGTTCGCACGTGGACTGGATGTCGTTCAGCGCGGAGGAGAACCGGGCGCTGGACGACGAGGTCGAGCACGGCGGCGGCGAGGTGATCCTCGACCAGCGGGTGCGCCGCGGCGGCAGCCACCACCAGAAGCTCGTCGTCCTGCGGCACGACCAGGACCCGACCCAGGACGTCGCCTTCGTCGGCGGGATCGACCTGTGCCACAGCCGCCGGGACGACGCCGAGCACCGCGGCGACCCGCAGTCGCTCGCGATGTCCGCGGCGTACGGGGAGACACCGCCGTGGCACGACGTCCAGCTGTTGCTGCGCGGGCCGACGGTCGGCGTCCTGGACACCGTCTTCCGCGAGCGCTGGGACGACCCGACCAACGCCGACTCCGGTAACCCGATCGCCTGGGTGCTCGACCGGCTGCGCCACGCACGGCTGGAGCCCGACCCGCTGCCGCCCCAGCTGCCGCCCCCGCCGCCGTGCGGTCCGCACGTGGTGCAGAACCTGCGCACCTATCCGGCGATCCGACCGCCGTACGACTTCGCACCTCGTGGCGAGCGCTCGGTGGCCCGTGGGTACTCCAAGGCGATCAAGCAGGCCCGCCGGCTGGTCTACCTGGAGGACCAGTACATGTGGTCGGCCGACGTCGCCCGGCTGTTCGCCCGGGCGCTGGCGGAGAACCCGGAGCTGCACCTGGTCGTCGTGGTGCCGCGGGTGCCCGACCAGGACGGCGCCGTCGCGGAGCGGTCGCAGTACGTCGGGCGCTGGCAGGCGCTGGAGATGTGCAAGCGGGCTGGGCGCAACCGGGTGCACGTCTTCGACGTGGAGAACCACGACGGGACGCCGGTCTACGTGCACGCCAAGGTCTGCGTGGTGGACGACGTCTGGGCCAGCGTCGGCAGCGACAACTTCAACCGACGCTCCTGGACCCACGACAGCGAGCTCTCCTCCGCCGTCCTGGACACGACCCGGGACCCGCGGGAGCCCCGCGACCCGGCCGGCGCCGGCGACGGCGCCCGCAGCTTCGCCCGCGACCTGCGCCTGGAGCTGGCGCGCGAGCACCTGGACCGGGCGGCCGACGGCAGCGAGGACGACGACCTGCTGGACCCCGACGCGTTCGTCCGGACGCTGGAGGCGTCGGCGGAGGCGCTGGACGACTGGTACGCCGGCGGACGACGCGGCCCGCGCCCGCGCGGCCGGCTGCGCGAGCACCGCCCCCCGCGGCTGTCGCTGCCCACGCGGCTGTGGGCGACGCCGGTCTACCGCCTGGTCGACGACCCCGACGGCCGCCCGCTGAGCATGCGACTGCGCAAGGCGTTCTGAACCAGCCCCACCCGCCCCCGGCCCCGCTGAGGTACAGGCGCTCCCGGCCCTTCCACCCCTGCCCCGCACTGTGGGCAGGGGTGGAAGGGCCGGCACACCAGTCCTCCCGCCTCCTCGGACGCTGCCCCGCACCGTGGGCAGGGGTGGAAGGCCCGGCGCACCAGTCCTCCCGCCTCCTCGGACGCTGCCCCGCACCGTGGGCAGGGGCTGACTGTCCACAGATGGGTGCTCGCACCCCGGGGGTCCTCGGTGCTCGTCCAGGCTGGGCGGCGTGTCCCTCGACCTCTCCGGGCTCGTCCGCCGCATCCGCCGGACGGCCGACATGTCGCAGCGGGAGCTCGCCGCACGGACAGGCCTCTCCAAGACCACGATCGCGGCCGCCGAGGCCGGCAACCGAGACCTCGGCGTCACCCGGCTGGCGCTCCTGGCGGAGGTCGCCGGTCTCCGGCTCGTCCTGCTCGATGCGGAGGGTCGCGAGGTCACCGGCATGGACCCCGGCGGCGCCCGGGATGCGACCCAGCGCCGGTTGCCCGCCCACCTGGACACCCAGCCCACCGACCAGGTCGCCGACCGGTGGGCGCACCGCCCGGACCGGCAGCAGCGTGGTTCACCTTCGGTCTCGACCGGGCCGCGCGGGACCGCCGGCGGACTCGGGCCGGGACGCCGGAGGACCACGACGTCCCCGTCCCGGGGGACTCGCCGGCCGAGCGGCGCGCCCGGCGGCAGGAGGCGGCGCGTCGGCGTGCCGCCGAGGAACGCGAGCGCCGACGCGCGACCGTCGGATGGCCGGCCGACGAGGGCCTGACCTGCACGTGTCCGTCCGAGTGCGACGAGGTCGACGACGGCTCGGGGCCGCCGAAGCACGCACCGGCCTGCCCCTGTCGCTGTGACCTCGGCTGAGTCGCTGCTACCGTGGCCCTGTGCGCGGCAGCCTCCTGCTTACCCGCCGCGGCGAGGCCCTCTCCTAGGTCGGCCCCCTCGCCGCGGAGACTCTGCCGTGACCGAGTGCGTCCCCGGCGCCGTTCGCTGACCGCCCCCACCGGAGCTGCGTCCAGCCCGCGCCCAGAGGAGCGAGAACCCGTGAGCAGGAACCTGAGCAAGAACCACCCGCACGTCCGGCACCCCCAGCAGCCGTCGGGGATGCCGATCTCCCGATACGCCCCCTTCACGCCGATCGTGCTGCCCGACCGCACGTGGCCGGAGAAGGTCACCACCCAGGCGCCGCGCTGGTGCGCCGTCGACCTGCGCGACGGCAACCAGGCGCTGATCGACCCGATGACACCCGACCGCAAGCGGCGGATGTTCGAGCTGCTGGTCCGGATGGGCTACAAGGAGATCGAGGTCGGCTTCCCGGCAGCCAGCCAGACCGACTTCGACTTCGTCCGCCAGCTCATCGAGGACGACCTGGTACCCGACGACGTCACCATCCAGGTGCTGACCCAGGCCCGCGACGAGCTGATCGAGCGCACCTTCGAGTCCCTGCGCGGCGCGAGGCAGGCGATCGTCCACCTGTACAACTCCACCTCCACGCTGCAGCGGCGGGTGGTGTTCAACTCCGACCGCGCCGGGATCGTCGACATCGCCGTCCACGGTGCGCAGCTGGTGCGCAAGCTGGCCGAGCAGATGACCGGCACGGAGATCTTCTACGAGTACTCCCCCGAGTCCTTCACCGGCACCGAGCTCGACTTCGCCGTCGAGGTCTGCAACGCGGTCACCGACGTGTGGGACCCCACCCCCGACCGGCCGACGATCATCAACCTGCCGGCGACGGTCGAGATGGCCGAGCCGACCGTCTACGCCGACCAGATCGAGTGGATGCACCGCAACCTGGGCCGGCGCGACGCCGTCGTCCTGTCGCTGCACCCGCACAACGACCGCGGCACCGCCGTCGCCGCCGCCGAGCTGGGCTACCGCGCCGGCGCCGACCGCATCGAGGGCTGCCTGTTCGGCAACGGTGAGCGCACCGGCAACGTCTGCCTGGTCACGCTGGGGCTGAACCTGTTCAGCCAGGGCATCGACCCGCAGATCGACTTCTCCGACATCGACGAGATCCGCCGCACCGTCGAGTACTGCAACCAGCTCGGTGTGCACGAGCGGCACCCCTACGGCGGCGACCTGGTCTACACCGCCTTCTCCGGCTCCCACCAGGACGCGATCAACAAGGGCCTCAAGGCGCTCGAGGCCGACGCGCAGGCCGCCGGCAAGCCGGTCCCGGAGATGCCGTGGGCGGTGCCGTACCTGCCCATCGACCCCAAGGACGTCGGCCGCACCTACGAGGCCGTCATCCGGGTGAACAGCCAGTCCGGCAAGGGCGGCGTCGCCTACATCATGAAGACCGAGAACCAGCTGGACCTGCCGCGCCGGCTGCAGATCGAGTTCAGCGCGGTCGTCCAGCGGCACACCGACGACGAGGGCGGCGAGGTGACCGCCCAGCAGATGTGGGCGGCGTTCTCGAACGAGTACCTGCCCGACGCCGACGCCCCGTGGGGCCGCTTCTCCCTGACCGGTCACCGGCACCGGGCCCACGGCGACCAGCTCGACGAGATGGTGGTCGAGCTCGTCGCCGACGGCGTCCCCATGACGATCGAGGGTCGGGGCAACGGCCCGATCGCGGCGTTCGTCGACGCGCTGCGGTCGGTGGACGTCGACGTCCGGGTGCTCGACTACGCCGAGCACGCCATGTCCGCCGGCGGCGACGCCCGCGCCGCCGCCTACGTCGAGTGCGCCGTCGGCGACCGCGTGCTGTGGGGCGTGGGCATCGACCCGAACATCGTCACGGCGTCGCTGCGCGCGGTCGTCTCGGCGGTGAACCGGGCGCAGCGGTAGCAGCAGGACCCCCTCCGCTGGAGGCCCTGCGATGCCGCAGCTCACGCCCTACCTCACCGTGCGGGACGCCCGGTCGGCGTCGGCCTGGTACGCCGAGGCGCTGGGCGCCCACGTCGTCGGCGAGCCCTACGTCATGGACGACGACCGCATCGGGCACGCCGAGCTCGACCTGGGCGGGACCAGGCTCTACCTCGCCGACGAGTACCCCGAGCTCGGGCTGGCCGCGCCCGACCCCGGCCGGGTCAGCGTGACGCTGCACCTCGCGGTGCCCGACGCCGACGCGGCGGTCGACCGGGCCGCCGCGGCCGGCGCCACCGTGGAGCGGCCGCCGTCCGACGGGCCGGGTGGGCGCACCGGCGTCGTCGTCGACCCCTTCGGCCACCGTTGGATGCTGCAGACCCCGGCGTCGGCCGACCCGGAGCCGCGCCCGCCGGTGCGCCCCGGTGACGCGGTGTACCTGACGCTGCGGGTACCCGACGGGGCCCGCGCCCGCGACTTCTACGAGTCGGTGCTCGGCTGGACGTCGGTGCCGGGGCGGGTCCCCGACGGCTGGCAGGTGGACGGCGCCGTGCCGATGGTCGGCATCGGCGGCGGGGACGGCGAGGTCGGCACCGTGCCGGTGTACGCGGTCGACGACATCGAGGTCGCCGTGGCCGCGGTCCGGACGGCGGGCGGGCAGGCCGGCGAGATCACCGACCAGACCTACGGCCGGACGGCGGAGTGCCGGGACGACCAGGGGCTGCCCTTCTGGCTCGCCCAGCTGGGCTGAGGAGGGCCCCGTCCGTCACGGGGCCGGGTAGCCCTCGGGCGGGGCGTCGCCGGGCTCGTCACCGCGGTACCGCTGGTCCTGGTGGCCGGGCCCACCGTACTCGTCGACCAGCAGCAGGTCGCGGCGCACGTGCCGACGGCGGTAGGCGACCCGGCTGATCAGGTGGGCGCTCACCGGCGCGGTGAGCAGCTGGAAGGCCGCGACGAGCAGCAGCATCCAGACGTTGGCCCAGCCGTCGAGCCGGATGGCCGCGCCGATCATGACCAGCAGCACGCCGAGCACCTGGGGCTTGGTGCCGGCGTGCATCCGGGACAGCACGTCGGGGAAGCGCACCAGGCCCAGCCCGGCGGTGAGACACAGCGCGGCGCCGGCGAGCAGGCAGCCGAAGGCCACGACGTCGGTCAGGGCCGTCACGACGAGGCCTCCCGGTCCTCGGCGGCGACCGGCAGACCGAGGTCCCGACCGTCGCCGGTGCCCGAGCGCAGCAACATCCCCCCGACGTAACGGGCCACCGACACCGAGCCGACGAAGGCCAGCAGTGCCACGACGACCAGCACCGGCACCACCGTCGGGTCCTGCGCCAGCGCCGCGTGCACCGCCAGGCCGGCAGCGATGATCACCAGGAGCGTGTCGGTGGCGACCACCCGGTCCAGCAGCGAGGGACCGCGCGCGAGCCGGACGAGGGCCAGGAGCGCTCCCCCGCCGATCATCGCGTACAGCGCGAACTGCACGATCGTCACGGCGTCGCCACCTCGTCCCGCTGCTGCCCGTCGAGGGCCGCGACGTCCGCGGCCGAGCCGAACGCCTGCACCAGACGCCGCTCCACCACCAGGACGTGCGCCCTCTTCCGCTCCACGTCCTCGAGGTCGCGCACGGGCAGCAGGTGCAGGGTCATCACCCGCTGCTCCCGGTCCAGGTCGAGCACCAGGGAGCCGGGCACGAGCGAGGTCGCCTCGGCGACCATCGTCAGCAGCAGGTCGGAGTCGGCGCGCAGCTGCACCCGCACGATCGCCGTGCTGCGCAAGCCCCCTGGACGCAGGGCCTCCCAGGCCACCTGCGCGCCGGACACGGACAGGTCGACGACGAAGTGGCCGAGGAAGGTCAGCACCGGCAGCGGCCGCACGCGGGTGCCACCGACCACGTGCGGCAACGGCAGCAGCGTCAGCACGACCAGCGCGACGAGCAGGCCGGAGAGCAGGTTCGCCCAGGACCAGGTGCCCCACAGCAGCATCCATACCAGCACCAGCCACACGATCAGCGGGCCCTGGTGGCGCAGCCGGGTGGCCGCGGGTTCGACGCTCACGGCACCTGCCCCTCCCCGAACACCGACGAGATGTACGGCGTGCGCTCGAGCAGGTCCGTGGACGCCCGGTCGGCCAGGCCGTAGAGCGGTCCGGCCAGCCCGGTGAGGGCCACGGTGAGCGCGACCAGCGCCGCGGTGGCGCCCACCATCGTCCGCGGCAGCGGGCGCAGCGCCCGGACCGCGCCCGCGGCGGGCGCGAGGCCCGGCTCGGCCGCCGTCGCCACCGCCGTGTGCCGTCGCCACGCCTCCTGCAGCGCGGTCCGCGCCGGACCGTCGGGGGACGCCGCCCCGTCCGAGGGCCCGGCACCGTCGCCGGACGCCGGCCGGTGGCGCTGGACGGCGTCGGCGGCGGCGGCCGCGGGGGTCTCCTCGGCCGGCGACTGGCTCGGGGACCGCCAGAACGCGCGGGTCCAGACCCGGGCGACCGCGAGCAGGGTGAGCAGGCTGGTGACCACCCCGCCGGCGACCAGCGTCAACGCCCCGGTGCTGCCGTCGGCGACCCCGGCCTGCAGCAGGCCGAGCTTGCCGATGAACCCCGACAGCGGCGGGATCCCGGCCAGGTTCATCGCCGGCACGAAGAACAGCACGGCCAGCAGCGGCGAACGCCGGGCCAGCCCGCCGAGCCGGTCGACCGAGGTGGTGCCGCCCTGGCGCTCGACCAGCCCCGCCACCAGGAACAGCGTGGTCTGGATGGCGATGTGGTGGGCCACGTAGAAGACCGCGCCGGCCAGACCGGCCGCCGTCCCCAGGGCGATGCCGAAGGCCATGTACCCGATGTGGCTGACCAGGGTGAACGACAGCATCCGGCGCAGGTCGCTCTGGGCGACCGCGCCGAGGATGCC
Organism: Geodermatophilus sp. URMC 61; assembly: GCF_052931555.1. Lineage (NCBI taxonomy): Bacteria > Bacillati > Actinomycetota > Actinomycetes > Geodermatophilales > Geodermatophilaceae > Geodermatophilus > Geodermatophilus sp. URMC 61. The sequence continues at coordinate 4,774,618 of NZ_JBRFHZ010000002.1, read as the reverse complement.
CACCAGCATCGTGGCCAGCGCCGCCCACAGCAGCAGGTCGTCGAGCGCGCCGCCGGGGAACAGCAGCGTCTGGGTGCGGATGATCGCGTAGACGCCGACCTTGGTGAGCAGGCCGGCGAAGACCGCGGTGACCGGGGCGGGGGCGGTCGGGTAGCTGTCGGGGAGCCACGCCGAGAGCGGGAAGACGGCGGCCTTGATGCCGAACGCGATGAGCAGCATCGACTGCAGCAGCACCTGGGTGCCCTCGGGGAGCTCACCCAGCCGCACCGCCAGCTGCGCCATGTTGACCGTGCCGGTCGCGGCGTAGACCAGCCCGATCGCGGCGAGGAAGACCAGCGAGCTGGTCAGGCTGACCACGATGTAGGTGATGCCGCCGCGGATGCGCGCCGCCGTCCCGCCGAGGGTGAGCAGCACGTACGAGGCCATCAGCAGGATCTCGAAGCCGACGTAGAGGTTGAACAGGTCGCCGGCGAGGAAGGCGTTGCCCACGCCCGCCACCAGCACCAGGAACGTCGGGTGGAAGATCGACAGCGGCGTCTCGTCCGACCCGTCGGCCGCGCCCTGGCCGACGGCGAACACGAGGACGCCGAGCGCCACGGTCGAGGCGACCACCAGCATCAGCGCCGACAGCCGGTCGACCACCAGCACGATGCCCAGCGGTACCGGCCAGCCGCCGACGGAGATCGAGGTCGCACCGTCGGCGTCCGCCATCAGGAGCAGCACCACCGAGACGGCGAGCACCGCGCTGAGCACCGCCGTGCTGAGGGTGCGCTGGAACGCCGGGTGCCCGGAGACCAGCAGCGCGCCGGCCGCCCCCAGCAACGGCAGCAGCACCGGCAGCGGGGCGAGGACGTCGATCACCGGCTGCCACTCCCCGCGGGCAGGTCGACGTCGTCGGCCAGCTCCTCGAGGTCCCCCGGGAGGCTGTCGGCGTGGCCGGCGGCGCGGTCGTCGGGGGCCAGCTCGTCCGGGTCGAGCTCGTCGGCGTCGAGCGCCCTCCGGGCGGCGACCCGACGGTCCTCCTCGTCGGTGCCGACCGCCTCGTTGTGGGCCAGCCGCCAGGAGCGGTGGATCATCGCCAGCAGGAACGCCGCGACACCGAAGGTGATCACGATCGCGGTGAGGATCAGCGCCTGCGGCAGCGGGTCGTTCATCTCCGCCGGCTCGGAGTAGCCGAGGATCGGCGCCAGCCCCGCGGGCCCGCCGGCGGACAGCACCAGCACGTTGGTGGCGTTGCCGAGCAGCAGGAAACCCAGCAGCACGCGGGTGAGGCTGCGGTCGAGCAGGAGGTACACCCCCGCCGCGTAGAGGCCGCCGATCATCAGCGGGAGCACGATCGTGGGGGTCATCGCAGCACCACCTCCCCGGGGGCGAGTTCGACCGGGTCCTCCTGGTCCTCCTGGCGGTCGAGCTCCGCGCCCAGGCTCCGCAGCACGTCGAGGACCAGGCCGACGACGATCAGGTAGACGCCGACGTCGAAGAAGAGCGAGGTCACGAGCTTGACGTCCCCGAACACCGGCAGCGTCGTCTGCAGGATCGCCGTCTGCAGCACCCCGGCACCCAGCAGCAGCCCGGCCACACCGGTGCCGCCGGCGAAGAGGAGCCCGCCGCCGAGCAGCAGGCCCGGCGCGACCGGCGCGGCCTCGCCCAGCTCGTAGCGCCCGCCGGCCAGGTAGCGCAGCACCAGGGCCAGTCCGGCGACCAGGCCGCCGGCGAACCCGCCGCCGGGCTCGTTGTGCCCGGAGAACAGCAGGTACAGCGAGAAGACCACGATCGTGTGGAAGAGGATCCGGGTGACCACCTCGAGCACGACCGAGCGCCGCGCCGGGTCGAGCGTCGCGGTCGCGGCGAGCCAGCGGTCCCGCGGCGCCCGGCGGGGACGCTCGCGCCGCTGCGTCAGCTGGGCGCGGTCGACGCGGTCCACCCCGCCGGTGCGCCGCCGCAGGAAGACCAGGCTGGCCACGCCGGTGGCGGCGACGACCAGCAGCGAGATCTCGCCGAGGGTGTCCCAGGCACGGATGTCGACGAGCGTCACGTTCACGATGTTCTTGCCGCCGCCGAAGTCGTAGGCCGGCCCGGGCCAGGCCTCCGACACCGGCGTCGCGGTGCGGGCCGACAGCGCCACCGCGCCCACGGTGGCCATGAACGCGCCCACGGCGACGGCGATCACGCCGCGGACGGCGCGCTCGCGCGGCCGGTGCCGCTCGGTGATGTCCTTGGGCAGTTTGCGCAGCACCAGCACGAACACGACGAGGGTGAGCGTCTCGACGAGGAACTGGGTGAGCGCGAGGTCGGGGGCGCCCTGCAGCGCGAAGAGGACGGCGATGCCGTAGCCGGTGACGCCGACGACCAGCACGGCCGAGAGCCGCTGGTGGATCCGCAGGGTCAGCGCGGCGGCGGTCACCACGACGACGCCGACCACCGCCTGCACCGGGGTGTCCCAGGCCCGCCACTCGCCCGGCCACGGGGCGCGGGTGAGCAGCAGCGTCCCGGGGAGGGCGAGCACTGCCACCAGGATGGTGCCGAGGTAGGCCGGCAGGGAGCCGCGCTGGGTGGTGCCGGTGACCAGCACCGAGAGCCGGTCCACCGCCTGGACGACGTTCCAGTAGCCCTCGTCGGCCGAGGCCCCGACCGCCACCCGGCGCTGCAGGCGGTGGACCGGCTTGCGGGCGGCGAACAGCGCGGCCCCGCCGAGCAGGGTGACCGCGGAGAGCGCGAGCGCCGGCTGCAGGCCGTGCCACAGCGCCAGCTTCTCGTACTCGGGGGCCAGCAGCGGCAGCGTGTCGGCGTACTCCGTGACCAGCGGCGCGAGCAGCGGGCTGGCCGGCCCGGCGACCAGCCCGGTGAGCGCCAGGACGGCGGGCGCGGCGAGGAACAGCGCGCCGGGCGCGTGCTCGACGGCGGTCTCGGGGACGCCGGGCTTGCGGGCGAAGGCACCCCACAGGAAGCGGAGGGTGTAGGCGGCGGTGAGGACCGAGCCGAGGACCAGGCCGGTCAGCTCGAAGACGGCGGCGGCCCGCGAGGGCAGCCCGCCCTCCCACAGCGCGGTGAAGGCCGCCTCCTTGCCGACGAAGCCGAACATCGGTGGCACGCCGGCCATGGACGCCCCGGCGAGCAGCCCGACGCCGGCGAGCACGGGCAGCCGCCGGCCCAGCCCCGACAGCTTGCGGAGGTCTCGGGTGCCGGTCGCGTGGTCGACGACCCCGACGGTCAGGAACAGCGTGGACTTGAACAGCGCGTGCGCGACGGTCATCGCCAGCCCCGCGGCGGCCAGCTCGCGGCTGCCCCCACCGACCAGCACCAGGAGGAACCCCAGCTGGCTGACCGTGCCGAAGGCCAGGAGGAGCTTGAGGTCGTTCTGCCGCAGCGCGCGGTACCCGCCGAGGAGCATCGTGGCGAGGCCGAGCCCGAGCACGACCGGCCGCCACCCCGGGACGTCGGCGAAGCCGGGCGCCAGCCGGGCGACGAGGTAGATGCCGGCCTTCACCATCGCCGCGGCGTGCAGGTAGGCGCTGACCGGCGTCGGCGCCTCCATCGCGGCCGGGAGCCAGAAGTGGAAGGGGACCATCGCCGACTTGGTGACCGCCCCGACGAGCACCAGCGCCGTCCCGGTGACCATGGCGGGGCCACTGCCGGGGCCGGCGACGACCTCCGAGAGCAGGAACGAGCCGCTGGCCTGCCCGATGAGGATCAGCCCGACCAGCATGGCCAGCCCGCCGGCGGTGGTCAGGATCAGCGCCTGGGACGCGGCGCGCCGCGCGGCCAGCCGCCGTCCCGACCCCCCGATGAGGAGGAAGGAGAAGACGGTGGTGAGCTCCCAGAACACGTAGAGGAGGAAGAGGTCGTCGGCGAGGACGAGGCCGAGCATGGAGCCGGCGAAGGCGGTCAGGCAGCCGGCGAAGCGGCCGGTGCCCTCCTCGTCCGGGGCGAAGTAGCGGGCGCAGTAGACGAGCACCAGCGCCCCGATGCCGGTGACCAGCGCCGCGAAGGTCAGCGCCAGGGCGTCCAGCCGCAGGGCGACGTCCAGGTCCAGGGCGGGGATCCACGGCACCGTCTCCCGCAGCTCCTCCCCGGCGAGTACGGGGCCCAGCCGGGACAGCACCCAGCCGAAGCCGGCGGCGGGCACGAGCGCCAGGGCGAGGAAGGCCTGCCGCCCCCACCACCGCACGAGGACGGGCGCCAGCACGCCGGCGATGAGGTGGAGGAGCAGCAGTACGAGCACGTGTCTCCGGGAGTCGTTGGGCGGCTCGGGGACACCAGGAACGTCGGTCGTCGACGGCCGGCGGTGACCCCAGCTTACCTGCCGGGCCGCACGAGGCCGCTCTCGTAGGCGAAGGCCACCGCCTGGACCCGGTCCCGGAGCCCCAGCTTGAGCAGTACCCGGCTCACGTGCGTCTTGACCGTGGCCTCGCCCAGGAACAGCCGGGCGGCGATCTCCGCGTTGGAGAGCCCCGCCGCCACCAGGGCGAGCACGTCGGTCTCCCGTCCGGTCAGCTGGGCCAGCGCGTCGGCGTGCTGCGGGTCCGGCGCGGGCGCGGCGGCGAAGGACTCGATGACCCGCAGCGTGACGGCCGGGTCGAGCAGCCCCTGGCCGGCGGCGACCGTGCGCACGGCGGCGACGAGGTCCTCCGGCGGGGCGACCTTGAGCAGGAAGCCGCTGACCCCGGCCCGCAGCACGGCGGCGACGTACTCGTCCTCGTCGAAGGTGGCCAGGACGACGACCCTCGTGGGCAGCTGTGCGGCGACGATCCGGCGGGCCGCCTCGAGCCCGTCCACGCCGGGCATGCGCACGTCGAGACCCCGCCACGGCCGTCTCCCTCTTCGAGACCGTCTCGGCCAACCCGGGGGTGGCCGTGGTCGGCGTGCTCACGCTGCTGGGGCTGCTCGGGCCGCTGGTCGGCTACGCCGGGCTGGCGTGGGCCGGCGTGATCGGCCGGTGGCTGGTCGCCGCGCTCGTCGCCTCCGCGACGCTGCCGTTCGCGCCGCTGCCCCACGCGGCGTTCGCCGCCGTCGGGGCCGTCCCGGCGGTCGTGGTGGGGCTGCGGATGGTCCACCGCCACCGCGCCGGGTCCGCCGTCCCCGTGTGACCCGGGGGACGGTTCCTCTCCCCGACGCTCGTGCTCTGCCCACCACCGTGGGCAGAGCACGAGCGTCGCCGGCTGCGGGTGCCGTGGCGCCCGCAGCCGGAGGTGCGTCAGCCCCGCTCGGCCGCCGCCGCGATGTCGTCCACGTCCTGCTGCAACGCCCTCGCGATGGCGCGTCGGCCGAGGGGCGCGGTGAGCGCCCCCAGGACCCGCGCCACCGTGGTGGTCGGCCGGCCGCCGAAGGTCGCCGTGACGTCCGTCCCGCCGTCGGCTGAGGGCGCGAACGCGAACCCCGACACGTACCGGACGCCCGGGCCCGCCGCCTCGACCGCGTAGGACCGGTGCGGCTCGACCGCGGTCACGGTCATCTCCTCGGTGGCCGTCCGGCCGAACATCCTCCGCGTCTCCCGCCAGCGCGTGCCGACACCGAAGGGCCCAGGGGTGAGGACCTCGACCGACTCGATGCCGCGGACGACCCGCGGCGAGCCCTCGAGGTCGGTGGCCAGTGCCCACACCCGCTCGACCGGTGCCGCCACGTGCCGGCGGACCTCCACGTCCTGCATGCTGCCTCGTTCCGTCGTGTCCCGCGGTGCCGCCGGCCGGCAGCACGGTCACCCTGCCACCGCGGGACGACGATCCGGGCTAGCTCTCCGCGACCTCGGCGGCCTCCAGCCAGTCGGTCTCGACCTGCTCCTTCTCGGCGAGGACGGCGCGCAGCCGCTCGTCGAGCTCCAGCACCCGCGCGTGGTCGGTCGCCGCCGCCGCGAGCTCGCCGTGCAACCGCTCCTCCTCCGCCGTGAGCTTCTCCAGCCGCCGCTCCAATCGCGCGGCCTCCTTGCGGGCGGCCCGCACCTCCCCGGCCGAGCGGGCCGGGGTCGCGGCGGCGGCCGGCGTGGGCGCGGCCGCGGCGGCCGAGGGCAGCGCCGCCTCCCCCGCCGCCCTCCGCTGCAGGTACTCCTCGACCCCGCCGGGCAGCGCGGCGAGCGAGCCGTCGCCCATGAGCGCGACCACCGAGTCGCAGACCCGGTCGACGAAGTACCGGTCGTGGCTGACCACCAGCACGGTGCCGGGGAAGCCGTCGAGCAGGTCCTCCAGCGCGGTGAGCGTGTCGATGTCGAGGTCGTTGGTCGGCTCGTCGAGCAGCAGCACGTTCGGCTCACCCATGAGCAGCCGCAGCAGCTGCAGCCGGCGCCGCTCGCCACCGGAGAGGTCACCGACCGGCGTCCACTGCCGGGACGCCGGGAAGCCGAACCGCTCGGCCAGCGACGACGCGGAGATCTCCTGGTTCCCGATCCGGGCGATCCGGGCGATCTCCTGCACCGCCTCGAGCACCCGCAGCGGGCCGGGCAGCTCGGTGACGTGCTGGGACAGGTACGCCGGGGCGACCGTCTGGCCGCGCACCACCCGGCCGCGGTCGGGCTCGGTCTCCCCGACCAGCAGCCGCAGCAGCGTCGTCTTGCCCGCCCCGTTGACGCCCACGACGCCGATCCGGTCACCGGGGCCGACGTGCCAGGTGAGGTCGCGGAACAGGGTGCGCGGTCCGGTGCCCGTCACCGGGTCCCCCGGGACGGTGTGGTCGACGTCCTCCACGTCGTAGACGGTCTTGCCGAGCCGCCGGCTGGCGAAGCCCTTCAGCGCCATCGAGTCGCGCGGCGGCGGCTCGTCCTCGATCAGCGCCTGGGCGGCCTCGATCCGGAACCGCGGCTTGCTGGTGCGCGCGGGCGGCCCGCGGCGCAGCCAGGCCAGCTCCTTGCGGACCAGGTTGAGCCGGCGTTCCTCGGTGACCGCCGCGATCCGGGCCCGCTCGGCCCGGGCGAGGGTGTAGGCCGCGTAGCCGCCCTCGTAGGCGTGCACCCGACCGTCCGCGACCTCCCAGGTCTGGCTGCAGACCTCGTCGAGGAACCACCGGTCGTGGGTGACCACCACCAGCGCCCCGACCCGGTCCTTGACGTAGCCGGCCAGCCAGGCCACGCCCTCGACGTCGAGGTGGTTGGTCGGCTCGTCGAGCACCAGCAGGTCCAGCGGGCGGACCAGCTGCGCGGCCAGCGCCACCCGCCGGCGCTCCCCACCGGACATCGGCGCGACCGGGGAGTCCAGGCCGAGCCGGTCGAGCTCGAGGCCGGTGAGCACGCTGCGCACGGCCGGGTCGGCGGCCCACTCGTGCTCGGCGGCGAAGAGGCTCTCGGGCAGGACGACGTCGCGCACGGTCGCGCCGGGCGGCAGCGTGCCGGACTGCTCGAGGACGCCGACGGCGAGGTCGCTGCGGCGGGTCACCCGGCCGGAGTCGGGCTCCTCGCGCCCGGTGAGGACGCCGAGCAGCGTGGACTTGCCGCTGCCGTTGCGCCCGACCACGCCGATCCGCTCGCCGGACGCGATGCCCAGCGAGACGTCGTCGAGCAGGACGGTGGTGCCGTGTGCCTTGTGCACCCGCTCGAGGTTGACCAGGTTGAGGGGCGCGCTCATCACCCGCCAGTATCCGCGCGGCCGCTCCGGGTCGGACGGGCGACCTCCGCCGGCGGGCGGGGCCCCGTGGGTCAGGCGTGCGGGGGCCGGCTCACCGTGGTCCTGCAGCACGGGCGACCGCTCGCACGAACGCCTCGGGGTCGCCCTGGCAGGCGAACTCCCGGCCCCGAGCTGCACGACGCAGCGCGACCGACCCGGTTCCGGCGTGTGCCGACCCCGTTCCGCGTGGTCAGCGGCGCGCCGGGTCGGTGGAGTGCCTACACCGTCGATCTGCGTGGTCACTGGGCCGCACCTACCGTCGGGCCGGTGCGTCACCCGTGGATCCCCTGGTCAGAGGTCGAGTACCGCGCCCGGACGGTCCCCGGCGGGCCGGTGACGCGGTCCCGCGGCGCCGACGACCTGACCGTGCGCGGCCTGGTGACCGACTCGCGGCTCGTCGTCCCCGGTGCGCTGTTCGCCTGCGTCCGCGGGGCCACCGGTGACGGGCACCGGCACGCTCCCGCCGCCGCGGCCCGCGGTGCCGCCGCGCTGCTGGTCGACCGGCCCGTCGACACCGACCTGCCCGCGCTCTGCGTGCCGTCGGTGCGTGCCCAGCTCGGCCCGCTCGGCGCGCTGCTGGCCGGTGACCCGGCGCGGGCGCTGCGGCTGGTCGGGGTGACCGGCAGCAACGGCAAGACGACGACCAGCGCGCTCGTGCGCGGCGTCCTCGAGGTCGGCGGGGACCGCACCGGCGTCGTCGGCACCCTCGGCGCGCAGGTCGCCGGTCTCTCGCGGGACACGGCGCTGACCACGCCGGAGGCGCCCGAGCTGCACGGGTTGCTGCGCTGGATGGTCGACGCCGGGGCTCGGCGGGCGGTCGTCGAGACCTCCTCCATCGCGCTGGACATGGGCCGCATGGACGGGCTGACCTTCGAGGTCTCGGTCTTCACCGGCTTCGAGGAGGACCACCTCGACCACCACGGCACCGTCGAGCAGTACTGGGCCAGCAAGGCGCGGCTGTTCGAGGCCGGCCGGACCGCCGCGGGCGTCGTCGTCACCGACGACCCGTGGGGACGGCGGCTGGCCGACCAGGCCGCGGTGCCGGTGACCCGGGTGGGGTCCGGCGGGGACGCCGACGTGCGGGTGCTCGGCTGGCGGACCGGGAGCGGTGGCACCGAGGTGCTGATGGCCGACGACACCGGTGGGCACCGGGTGCACAGCCCGCTGGTCGGGCGGGTGCACGTGACCAACCTGGCCGCGGCCTGGGCCACCGGCCGGGTGCTCGGCGTGGCGCCGGACCGGATCGCCGCCGGGCTGGCCGCGGTGGTCCCGCCCCGGGGACGCAACACCGTCCTGGGTGGGTCGGGCCGGCCGCTCGTCGTCGTCGACTACGCGCACACCCCGTGCGCGCTGGCCGCTGCCCTCGACACCGCACGCGACCTCACCGGCCGCGGCGGCCGGGTGCACCTGGTGCTCGGCGCCCGCGGCCGGCGCGACCGGTACAAGCGGCAGGGGCTGGGCGAGTCCGCCTGGGCCGCCGACTGCGTGTGGCTGACCGACGAGGGCAGCCACGGCGAGGACCCGGCGGCGATCCGGGCCGAGCTGCGCGTCGGCCTGCTCGGCTCGTCGGCGCGGGTGCGCGAGGTGCCCGACCGGCGGGCGGCGATCACCGCCGCGGTGGGCGCCGCCGGGCCGGCCGACGTCGTCCTGGTGGTGGGCCGCGGCCACGAGACGCGGATGCTGGACACCACCGACCCGCGCGACGCGGTCCACCTGGACGACGCCGAGGTCGCCGCCACGGCGCTGGCGACCCTGCACACCGATGACGAGGACCTGCGCGGACGCGCGTCCTGAGCACGCGTCAGCCGGCGGTCGCGACCCCGAGCCACGGCCGCAGCGCCCCGTCGGCGAGCAGCCGGCCGACCCGGCCCGACTGCTCCTGCGCCTGCTGCCAGCGCGGGTCCTGCCCGTGCCGCCGGGAGACCTCGGCGTCGACCGCGTCGGCGCGCTCGCTCCACCCCGGCGGGCTGTCCCCGAGGTCCGCGGTCGCCGTCTCCCCCAGTCGGAACCCCGCCGCGTCGAGCAGCTCCCGCAGCTCCTCCTCGGTCGGGAAGTCGTTGCCCTCGGGCAGGGGCGGGGGCAACGGGTGGTCGGCCACGAAGACCAGCAGCCCGAGCCGGCCGCCGTCCACCAGCACCCGCCGCAGCTCGGCCAGCGCACCGTCCTTGTCGGAGGTGGTGCAGAGGACGCCGAGGCACCAGGCGGCGTCGAACGCGGCGTCGGCGAACGGCAGCGCTTGTGCCAGCGCGGTCACCGACGGCAGCCCGAACAGCCGGTGCGCGGCGCGCGCCGCCTCGTGCATCGGCTCGGCGCAGACGGCGCGCACACCGCGGTCGGCCGCCAGCCACCCGGCCGGCCCGCCGACGCCGGCGCCGTCGTCGAGCAGCCGGCTGCCGGCCGTCAGCTGCAGCCGGTCGGCCAGCCAGCGCAGCGCCCCCTCGCTGCCGCTCCCCCGGCACCCGGCCGGGACGGCGTGCTCGGGGCCCAGCGCCCGCACCGCCTCCTCGGTCCACCCCGCGACGGTGCCGAACTCGGCCTCCATCGCCTCGCTCTCCAGCTCACTCATGCTGCCTCCCCGATCGCGGCGGCGACCTCGGCCTTGACCCGGGCGCCGTCGTCCTCCCCGCCCCCCGAGGCCAGACCGGACAGGTTGACCCCCACGACCCCGGGGACGCCCAGCAGCGCGCGGGCCTCGGCCACGGCGGCCGCGATGCCGGCCGACCGCGGGTCGGGCGCGGCCAGCACCTCCTCGACCGTCGCGTCGTCCACGTGCAGGCCGGGGAAGCGCTGCAGCACCCGCGCCGAGCGCTCGTCGGTGTAGACGGCGACCGCGGCGACGAACGGCAGCGTCGCCCCGGCGCGCCGCGCGGCGGTGACGAAGGCCGCCACCTCGGCCGGGGTGCGGACGTGGTTGAGCACGCACACCTGCGCCCCGGCCCGCTGCTTGTCCGCGACCCGGGCCGGCCGGCGGTCGACCGGCGGGGCCGTGGGCGACTCGGGGACGGCGACCGGCAGCCCCGCCGCCGCGGCGAGCGCCGCCAGCCGGGTGCCGTCGAGGTCGAACACCTGGGTGACGCCGGGCCGGACGCCGGGGCCGCGGGCGTCGCCGGTCACGCACAGCACGCCGTCGACGCCCACCGCGGCCAGGCCCGCCAGCTCCTGCTCGAGGACGACGCGGTTGCGGTCGCGGCAGGCCAGCGTCGTCCACGGCCGGCCGCCGGCGTCCCGGACCTCGGCGGCGAACAGCGTGGGTGGGAAGTCGGGCCGGTTGGCGTGCTCGCCGACCAGCAGTCCGTCGGACACCGGGGCCAGCACGCCCACCACCCGGCGCACCGAGGCCGGGTCGAACGGCGCCACGGTGAGGTCGGTGAGCACGACCGGCCCGGTGCGGGCGCGGTCGAGCAGGCTGCCCGGCGGGGGCGCGACCGGGGGCGCCGCCGGCGCGTCCCAGGCGGGGGCGGGCTCGTCGAGGAAGACGCAGCGGTGCTCGGCCACCTCGCAGCGGCCGTCGTCCCGGACACCGCCGCACGGCCCGAACACCATCCGCTTGGGGCAGCCCGGCCGTCGGCGGTCGTCGTCCACGGGAGGGGCCTGACCCGTCCGGTCCCCGGCCAAACCGGCGTCCCCGGGCGGCGGCTACCGCCCGGCCCCCGGGATCGTCATGCTGGCCGCGACCGGTCCCGCGACGGAGGAGCCGCCCGTGTCCGTCTTCCCGCCCATGCCCTTGGCCGAGTGGGCCGACACCAAGGAGACCCTGCACCGGTTCCTGCAGGTCGTCGGCAAGCTGCGGCTGGCCAACGCCCCGCGGCGCAACCACTGGTGGCACATCCCGTTCCACCTCACCGGCCAGGGGCTCACCACCCGCCCGATGGGCTTCGACCCGGTCTTCGCCGTCGACCTCGACCTGGTCGACCACCGGCTGGAGGTGGCGGTCGCCGACGGACGACGGGCGTCGTTCCCGCTGCCCGGGCTGAGCGTGGCGGCGTTCTACCGGCAGCTGCTCGACACGCTCGCGGCGCTCGGCCTGCCCGCGACCGTGGAGATCCCCGTCCCGTTCGACCTGGCCGACCGCACCCCGTTCGCCGAGGACGAGCACCACGCCTCCTACGACCGCGACCGGGTGACCCGCTACTGGGTGGTGCTGGGGCAGGTGGCGCAGGTGCTCGAGGAGTTCGCCGGGCGCAGCTACGCCAAGACCAGCCCGGTGCACCACTTCTGGCACACCTTCGACATCGCCGTCACCCGCTTCTCCGACCGCCGGGTGGAGCAACCCGCGGACGTCGACCCGGTCACCCGCGAGGCCTACTCGCACGAGGTCATCAGCGCCGGCTTCTGGTTCGGCGACGACCAGGTGCCCGAGCCCGCCTTCTACTCCTACACCGCCCCCGAGCCGCCGGGCCTGGCCGAGGAGCCGCTGCGGCCGGCCACGGCGCGCTGGATCGACAGCCGCGGCGCGCACCTGGCGCTGCTGCCCTACGAGGACGCGCGCACCGCGCCCGACCCGCGCGCCGTCGTCCTGGACTTCCTGGAGAGCGCCTACGTCGCCGGGGCCCGGCGTGCCGGCTGGGACCTGACGGCGCTGCGCTGCCCGACCGCTCCCGAGCCCCGATGAGCCCGACCGCACCCACCCTCCGGAGGTCCGCGCCATGAGCAACCTCGACCGCCGCCCGCCCGCCCGCGAGCTGGGTGGGATGGAGGGCACCGCCACCGGCCCGGTGCTGGACCTGCTGCCGGGCAAGGAGGTGCTGCTCGGCGAGAGCACCCGCGTCCGCCGGCTGCTGCCGACCCTGGGCCGCCGGCTGGTCGGGGCGTGGGCGTTCGTCGACCACTACGGCCCCGACGACATCGCCTCCACCCCCGGCATGCAGGTGCCGCCGCACCCGCACACCGGCCTGCAGACGGTGTCCTGGCTGCTCGAGGGTGAGGTGCACCACCGTGACTCGCTCGGCAGCGACGCCCGCATCCGCCCCGGCGAGCTCGCGCTGATGACCGCCGGGCACGGCATCGCGCACTCCGAGCAGTCCCCGCCGGTGCACCCGCGGTACCTGCACGGCGCCCAGCTGTGGGTGGCGCTGCCCGAGGCCGCCCGCGACACCGCACCGGCCTTCGCCCACCACACCGCCCTGCCCGGCTTCACCTCCGACGGGCTGACCGCGACCGTGCTCATGGGCAGCCTCGGCGGCGCCACCTCGCCGGGCACCGCGCACACCCCGCTGGTCGGCGCCGACCTGGACCTGGCCGCCGGCGCCGACGTCGAGCTGCCGCTGGAGCCGGACTTCGAGTACGCCGTGCTTGCCTCGTCCGGGTCGGCCGAGGTGGAGGACGCCCCGCTGGACATCGGCGCGATGCTCTACCTCGGCACCGGACGGCGCTCGGTGCGGGTGCGCGCCGCCGAGGCGACCCGGCTGCTGCTGCTCGGCGGCGAGCCGTTCGAGGAGCGGATCGTCATGTGGTGGAACTTCGTCGGCCGCTCCGGCGAGGAGATCACCGAGTACGCCGAGCGGTGGAACGCCGAGGACGAGCGGTTCGGCACCGTCGTCGGCTACGAGGGCGCCCGGCTGGAGGCTCCACCGCTGCCCCCGGTGCCGCTCAAGGCCCGTGGCCGGGTGCGCTGATGACCGTCGACCAGCGGATGCTCGCCTTCGTCGCTGCCCGGCACGCCGGGGTGCTCGCCACCCTCAAGCGGGACGGCCGCCCGCAGCTGTCGAACCTCTTCTACGCGTGGGACGACGAGCAGCAGCTGGCCCGCATCTCGGTGACCGCCGACCGCGCCAAGACCCGCAACCTGCAGGCCGACCCGCGGGCGACCCTGCACGTGACGTCTCCGGACTTCTGGACGTGGGTCGCCGTCGAGGGCACCGCCGACCTCACCCCGGTGGCGGCCGACCCGCACGACGCCACGGTCGAGGAGCTGATCACCTACTACCGGGCCATCAGCGGCGAGCACGACGACTGGGACGCCTACCGCGCGGCCATGGTCGCCGACCGCCGTCTCGTCGTCCGGCTGCGGCCGGAGCACACCTACGGGCAGGTGCGCGGCTGAACGCCCGGGCCGCGGGCCGGCGCGCCCCGCCGCACCGGCCCGGCCCGGCCCCTCCAGGCCGCCGCCGGCCCCGTCCCGAGGCTCGCGCCGGGCCTGCGAGGCGTGAGGAGGACGGGGTCCTTCCACGAGTGGCCGGGAGCAGGGGGTCCTTCGTCAGCTGCCCGCGGGTGGCTGCATCACCGACAGCGGGGCGCCCCACGGGTCCTCGACCACGGCGAAGCGGCCGTACTCGGTGTCCATCGGCGCCATCGTCACCTTGCCGCCACCGGACTCCACCGTGGCGACGGCGTCGTCGGTGGAGTCGACCGCGAAGCACGCCGTCCAGCCCTTCGGTGAGCCCGGCTGGTGGCTGCCGAGGCCGCCGAGCATGCGGTCGCCGATGGCGAAGGTGTGGTAGCCCTCCGCGCCGGGGACCTCGGCCCAGGTGAACCCGAAGACCGCCGTGTAGAACTCCCGGGCGGCCGCCGGGTCGTCGACCGCCGCCTCGCTCCAGACCAGCGACCCGTGCTCGTTGAAGATGCGGTACCCGGTGTGCTCCCCGGACTGCCACAGGCCGAACGCGTTGCCCTGCGGGTCGGTGGCGATGACCATCGTGCCCATCGGCCCGACCTCCATGGGCTCCACGACGACGGTGCCGCCGGCCTCCCGGATGCGGGCTGCCGTGGCCGCGGCGTCGTCGGTCGCGAAGTACGTCGTCCAGCCCGGGGAGTCATCCGGGTTCATCAGCGGGCCGAGGCCGGCGGCCGGCTCGCCGTTGCGCGTGGCGTTGAGGTACCCGCCGTACTCGGGGTCACCGCCCTCGAACTGCCAGCCGAACAGGCGGCCGTAGAAGTCCTTCGCGGCGTCGATCTTCGAGGCGCCGTAGTCGATCCAGCAGGGGGTACCGGCCGGCCACGGGGTGTTGCGAGTGGGCATCGTTCCTCCTCGTCGGGTGGGGGAGGACACCCTGGCACCGGGGACCGACAGTTCCCAGGGGTCGGCAGCCGGAGATCAGAAACGGCCGCCGCCGGAGCGGCCGCGGCTGCGCGAGCCGCCGAAGCTGCCCGGACGGCGCCCGCCGCCGCGGGAGCCGCCACCGCGGGAGCCGCCACCGCCTCCGTAGGGGCCGCCGTAACCCCCGGCACCGCCGCCGCCGAAGAGGATCCCGCCGAGCACCAGGCTGCCGAGGTCCACGCCGCCGCGTCCGTAGCCCCCGCCGTAGCCGCCGCCGAACCCGCCGGACCCGTACCCACCGCCGAAGCCGCCGGGCCCGTACCCGCCACCGCCCCAGCCGGCCACGTCCGACTGCGCCCGCTGCAGCGCCTCCTGGGCCAGCGTGTCGGCCAGCTGGGCCTCGCGCAGCGCGCCGACCGGGTCGGTACGCCCCTGCGCGACCGCGAGGTCCAGGTGCCGATGCGCCTCGGCCAGCCGGGTGCGGGCCTCGGGGCCGACGGCACCGCGGCGGGTGCTGATGAAGTCGCCGGCCGCCGCGATGGCCGAGCGGGCCGTGAGCAGCGCCTGGTCCAGTGACGCCGCGGCCCGCCGCGCCCGCTCGTCGGCGTCCCGCGCCACGGCGAGCGCCTGTTCCAGCGCGATGTCGGCCTCCTCCAGCTGACGGAGCGCCGCCATGGGGTCGGGCAGGCCGCCGTCGGCCGGGTGCAGCGCGGCGTCGGCCGCGGTCAGGGCCGCCTCGGCGCGGGCCACCTGTGGCCGCAGTCCGCTGCCGGTGCCCCCGGCGACCAGCGCGCGGGCCTCGGCGAGGTCCTGCTCGGTCTCGGCCCGCACCTGCGCCACCCGGGCCTCGGCCGCCTGCAGGTCGCTACCCAGCCGCGCGACGGCGTCCAACAGCGTCCCGGTCTGGGCCAGCGCGTCCTCGGCCACCCGGATGTCCCCGACGGCGGCGCCGGAGCGACCGGCCGCGATCTCGTCCCGTGCCTCGGCGATCTCCCGCTCGGCGGCGTCCAGCCGCGCCCGGGCCTGGGCCAGGTTGTCGGCGACCGGTGCCAGCGCGGTCGGGGCGTAGCGGCGCTGCAGGGCGGCGAAGCGCTCCTCGTCAGCGGGCAGCCGGCCGCGCAGCGCGGTGGCACGGGAGGCCAGCGCGTCGAGGGCCTGCGGCGCGGTGCGCTCCAGGTCGCGCAGCCGGTCGAACGCCTCGGCCTGCTCGTCGAGGCGGGCGTCGGCCGCGGCGGTCAGCTGCAGCATCTCGGCCAGCATCCGCCGCTTCGTCGGCTCGGCTGCGCCGGCCTCCCGCCCGACCGACTCGTCGTCCAGCTGCTGGCGCAGCGAGAACGCCCGCGCGAGGTCCTGCTCGGAGGCGGCCAGCGCCTCGGCGAAGCCGGCGACCGCGTCCTGGCCGTACTGCAGCCGGGCGTAGTCGAGGTCGAGCCGGGAGGTCTTGACCGCCTCGTCCAGCTCCAGCAGCGCCGTGCTGGCCTGGGCCTCCAGCTGCTCGGTGGGGACGCCGGCGTGCGGGTCGGGCCGCTCCAGCCGCTGGGTGGGCGGCGGGCCCTGCCGGCGCCGGCGGGACCGCGAGACCAGGTAGGCCCCGCCCGCGACCGCCGCGATGCCGCCGACCACCGCGACCGTGCCCAGCCCGCTGCCGTCGTCAGGACCCCCACCGGTGCCGCCGCCCCCGGCCAGCCCGTCGGCGAGGGTGTCGACAGCGCCGACGAAGTCCCCCTCGGACAGCAGCGGTTCGACGTCGGACACCAGGAGCTGCTCGATCTCGGCGTCGGTCAGGGGGAAGTCGTCGGGCACCCAGTAGCCGTAGCGCCCGTCGTCCACCGCGACGGCGAACAGCGCATCACCGGTCGACAGCCCGGACGCCTCGGCCGTCGCCTGCGCCCACTGGCCCTGCTGCACCCCGCCGAACGACGCCACGAAGACGACGAACAGCTGGGTGCCGTCGGCGGAGCGCAGCTGGTCGAGGGAGTCCTCGACCCGCGACTCGTCGGAGGGGGTGAGGACGTCGACGTCGTCGGTGAGTTGCGCCGGCACGTCGAGCGGCGGCTCGGCGAGCGCCGGGCCCCCGCCGAGGAGGACCACAGCAGCCAGCGGGACGAGGACGGCGGGCAGCCGGCGCACGGGAGGACCTCCGGGTTCGGGTGCGGCGACCCTACCCGCGCCGGTCGGTCTGACCCGTCGTCCCGGCGGGTAGCACCGCAGCGAGGAGCGGGGCGCCCCGTGGGAGCGGACCGCGAGCGCAGCCCCCCGAGACCGCTGGAGGACGCATGATCGAGCCCGACCGGATCCCGGCCGCCGACCTGCCGCCGGGAGCGGTCCGCCGCGTCGGCGACTGGGCGGTCGGCAACCGGGACGGCCGGTACTTCGCCGTCTCCCGGCGCTGCCGCCACCAGCTCGCCGACCTCTCGGAGGGCACCGTGGACGCCGACGGCTGCCTGGTCTGTCCGTGGCACCAGAGCCGCTACGACGTCCGGACCGGCGAGATGGTGGAGGGCCCGCACGGCTTCCTCGGCTACCACGGGCCCACCCCGGGCTACACGCAGCTGGTCCGCGCCTACGCCCGGGTCCTGCGGCTGCGCGTCCGCCGGGCCGTCCGCCGCGGGGACGACGTCGTCCTGGAGTAAGGCATAGGAGGCTCTGCCTACGTCCCGAGGGGTTCAGGCATAGGCAAAGCCTCCTATGCCTCTGCCCGTGCCTCTGCCTGGGTCAGGCCCTGCCAGGTCTCCCGGCGGCGGGCCTGCTCCGCGGGGTCGGGCACGGGCAGCGACGCCAGCAGCCGCTGGGTGTAGGGGTGCTGGGGCGCGCCGAGCACCTCGGCACCGGCTCCCTCCTCGACCAGCCGGCCGCGGTAGAGCACCGCGATCCGGTCGGCGAGCAGGTCGACGACGGCGAGGTCGTGGCTGATGAACAGGCACGCGAACCCGAGCTCGCGCTGCAGCTCGGCGAAGAGCTCGAGCACCCGCGCCTGCACGGAGACGTCGAGGGCGGAGGTCGGCTCGTCGGCGATCAGCAGCTCGGGGTCCAGCGCCAACGACCGGGCGAGGCTGGCGCGCTGCCGCTGCCCGCCGGAGAGCTCGTGCGGGAAGCGGTCGCCGAAGCTCTTCGGCAGCTGGACCGCCTCCAGCAGCTCGTCGACCCGGCCGCGGGCGGCGCGCGGGTCGTCGGCACGGCCGTTGACCACCAGCGGCTCGGCGACCGCCTCGGCGATGGTGAGCAGCGGGTTGAAGCTCGACGCCGGGTCCTGGAAGACGAAGCCGATCCGCCGGCGCACCGGCCGGAACGCCCTCTCCCGGACCCCGTTCATCTCGGTGCCCAGGACCTGCAGCGACCCGCCGGTGACCTTCGTCAGGCCGGCGATGGCCCGCCCGATCGTCGTCTTGCCGCTGCCGCTCTCCCCGACCAGCCCGAGGACCTCCCCCGGCCGGATCGCGAAGCCGACGCCGTCGACGGCGACGAAGTCCGGACGGCGCAGCCGCCCCGGGTAGACGATCCGCAGGTCGCGGGCCTCGACGACCGGCGTCGCGTCGGCCCAGCCGGCCGGTCGACGGGCCGCCCGCTCCTGCGCGCGGGCCCGGCCCTCCCCGAGACGGGGCACCGAGGCCAGCAGCTGCCGGGTGTAGGGCTCCTGGGGCGCCGAGAACAGCGTCCGGACGTCGGACTGCTCGACGACCCGCCCCTGGTACATGACCGCGACCCGGTCGGCCAGGTCGGCCACCACGCCCATGTTGTGGGTGATCAGCACGATGGCGGCGCCGAACTCGTCGCGGCACCGGCGCAGCAGGTCGAGGATCTCGGCCTGCACGGTGACGTCGAGGGCCGTGGTCGGCTCGTCGGCGATGATCACCCCGGGGTCCAGCACGAGCGCCTGCGCGATGACGATGCGCTGCTTCTGCCCGCCGGAGAACTGGTGCGGGTAGTGGTCGACCCGCTCCTCGGGGTCGGGGATGCCCACCCGCCGCAGGACGTCGATCGCCTTGGCGCGGGCCTCCTTGCGCGAGTACCTCCCGTGCGCGCGCAGCCCCTCGGCGAGCTGCCAGCCCACCGGGTACACCGGGTTGAGCGCGGTGGAGGGCTCCTGGAACACCATCGCGGCGTCCCGGCCCCGCACGTCCCCCAGTTGGCGACGGGACAGCGTGACGACGTCGTGCTGCTCGGCGCCGTCCCGGCTGCGCAGCACCACGGCGCCGCGGGTGGTGGCGGTCTCCGGCAGCAACCCGAGGATGCTGCGCGCGGTCACGGTCTTCCCGCTGCCGCTCTCCCCCACCACGGCGAGGACCTCGCCGGCGGCGACCGACAGGCTCACCCCCTGGACGGCGGCGATGGGGCCGGCGTCGGTGGCGAAGGAGACCGACAGGTCGTCGATGTCGACGACGGGCTCGGGTGCAGTGGTCATCGGTGGGTCTCCTCGATCCCGTCCAGGCCGCCCGGGCCCGCGTCCAGCGTCCCGCCGGGCACGACCGGGGTCTCGGCGGCCTCCCCGGACGTCACCGCGCGGCGGCTGCGCAGCCGCGGGTCGGCCAGGTCGTTGAGGCTCTCGCCGACCAGGGTCAGCCCGAGGACCACGAGCACGATCGCCAGGCCGGGGAAGATCGACGTCCACCAGATGCCGCTGGTGACGTCGGACAGGGCGGCGTTGAGGTCGTACCCCCACTCCGCGGCCGCGGTGGGCTCGATGCCGAAGCCGAGGAAGCCCAGACCGGCGAGGGTGAGGATCGCCTCGGAGGCGTTGAGCGTGAGGATCAGCGGCAGCGTGCGGGTGGCGTTGCGCAGCACGTGCCGGGTCATGATCCGCCAGTGCCCGGCCCCGACGACGCGGGCGGACTCGACGAAGGCCTCGTTCTTGATCCGCACCGTCTCGGCACGGATCACGCGGAAGTACTGCGGGATGAACACCACGGTGATCGAGATCGCCGCGGCGAGGATGCCGCCGAACAGGCTGGACTGCCCGCCGCTGATCACGATCGCCATGACGATGGCCAGCAGCAGCGAGGGGAAGGCGTAGACCGCGTCGCAGACCACGACCAGCACGCGGTCCAGCCAGCCGCCGAAGTAGCCCGACACCAGGCCGATCAGCACGCCGGCGAACAGCGAGAGCACGATGGCGACGACGATCACCAGGATCGCGGTGCGCGAGCCGTACACCACCCGGGAGAACACGTCGTAGCCGCCGACGGTGGTGCCCAGCCAGTGCTCGGCCGACGGCGGCTGCTGGGCGCCGAACGGTCCGTCGGCGTCGCGCAGCTGGGCGTGCCCGTAGGGGGCCAGCAGCGGGGCGAACAGCGCGGTCAGCAGGAACAGGCCGGTGAGCAGCAGGCCGGCGACGAGCATGCCGCGCTGCAGCCCGACGCTCTGCCGCAGCTGGTGGACGACGGGCAGCCGGCGCCATCCCCGCCGGGACGGGTCGGTGCGCGGCGCGTCCTCGGGAGGGGCGGACACGGAGGTGGCCATCAGTACCTCACCCGGGGGTCGATGAGCGCGGCGATGACGTCGACGACGAAGTTGGTGACCGCGACGATGACCGCGAGCAGCGCGACGATGCCCTGCACGGCCACGAAGTCGCGGGCCTGCAGGTACTGGGCCAGCTGGAACCCCAGCCCCTTCCACTCGAAGGTCGTCTCGGTCAGCACCGCGCCACCCATGAGCAGCGCGACCTGCAGGCCGATCACCGTGATGATCGGGATGAGCGCCGGACGGTAGGCGTGCTTGCGCAGCAGCCGGCGCTCGGCGACCCCGCGGGACCGGGCGGCCTCGACGTAGCCCGTTGCGAGCGTGCCGATGACGTTGGTGCGCACCAGCCGCAGGAACACCCCGGCGGTCAGCAGCCCGAGCGCCACCGCCGGCAGCACCGCGTGCTCCAGGACGTCGAGCACGACCTCGCTGTCGCCGAGGCGCAGCGCGTCGACGAGGTAGATGCCGGTGGGGTCGTCGAGGAACTGCAGCTCGATCTCGGCGCGGGTCGAGGCCCGGCCGGCGACCGGCAGCCAGCCCAGCCCACTGGCGAAGACGAGCTTGAGCACCAGGCCGGCGAAGAAGACCGGGGTGGCGTAGCAGAGGATCGCGAAGACCCGCAGGACGGCGTCGGGCCACCGGTCGCGGGCGTAGGCGGCCAGCCGGCCGAGCGGGATGCCGACGGCGAAGGCCACGATCAGCGCGTAGACCGCCAGCTCGAGGGTCGCCGTCCCGAAGGTGGTGAGCACCTCGGTGACCGGACGCCGGTCGGACAGCGTCGTCCCGAAGTCGCCGGTGAACACGTTGCCGAGGTACTCGAGGTACTGCACGAACAGGGGCCGGTCGTAACCGGCCTCGCTCACCCGCTGGGCGAGCTCCTCGGCGGTCAGCCGCCCGCCCAGGGCCGCGGTGATCGGGTCACCGGTCGAGCGCATCAGGAAGAAGACCGTGGTCACCAGGATGAACACGGTGGGGATGATCAGCAGGAAGCGGACGAGGACGTAGCTCCCCAGTCCCCCGCTGCTGCGGCGGCTGCGGGCCGCCGGTGCGTCCTGCTGGGCCGGGTCGCCGGCCGCGAGCTCGGTCGCTGCTGTGGTCATGCCATCACTTCCGCACATGGGAGGCCCCGGGCGGCCCCGCCGTGGCGGCGGGGTCACCCGGGGCCGGTGTCGCTACCTTCTCAGGCCGGTCCGGTCAGCCCTGGCTCAGGGCCCCGTAGCGGAACTTGAAGGACGCGTCCAGCGTGTCCGCCGCGCCCTCCACCCCGGTCCGGACGACGGCGACCTGGGCACCCTGCAGGTAGGGCAGCGTGGACAGGTCCTGCGCCTCGAGCTGCTGGATCTGCTCGATGAGGGCCTGCCGCTGGGCCGGATCGGCGGTGACCGCCTGCTGCAGGATCAGGTCGTTGACCTGCTGGTTGGTGTAGTGGTTGCTGAGGAAGTTCTCCGTGAGGAAGAACGGCGTCAGGTAGTTGTCGGCGTCGGAGTAGTCCGGGAACCAGCCGAGCTGGTAGGCCGGGTAGACGTCGGCGACGCGGTCCTCGGAGTACTGCACCCACTCGGTGGTCTGCAGGTTGACGGCGAAGAGCCCCGAGGACTCCAGCTGGTCCTTGATCAGGGCGTACTCGTCACCCGAGGACGGCCCGTAGTGGTCGTTGGAGTACTGCAGGCTCAGCTGCACCGGCGTCTGCACGCCCGCGGCCTGCAGCACCTGCGCCGCCTTCTCGGGGTCGGCGCCGCCGTTGCCGTCGCCGTAGAGGTCCCGCAGCGGCGTGGTGGCGCCGGTCAGCCCCTCGGGGACGAAGGAGTACAGCGGGGTGTAGGTGCCCTTGTAGACCTGATCGGCCAGCTCGCCGCGGTCGATCAGGTGGGCCACCGCCTGGCGCACGGCCGTGGCCTTGGCCGGGTCGGCGTCGGGCTGGGTCGCCCCGAACGGCTGGGTGTTGAAGTTGAAGACGATGTAGCGGATCTCGCCGCCGGGGCCGTCCACGACCTCGACCTGGTCGTTGCCGCGCAGGTCCTCGACGTCGGTCGCGGACAGGCTGCGGAAGGCCACGTCGATGTTGCCCTGCTCGATGTCCAGCTTCAGGTTCGAGGAGTCCGCGTAGTAGCGGACGTTGACCTGCTCGGTCTTCGGCGCCCCGAGCAGCCCCTGGTAGTCGGGGTAGGCCTCGTAGGAGATCAGATTGTTCAGGTCGTAGTTGGTGATCGTGTAGGGGCCGTGGAAGGCGTTGCCGTCGACGATCTCCTGGTCCGGCGTCAGCTCGGTCGCCGAGAACACGTCCTCGTCGACGATCGGGCCGGCCGGGCTGGACAGGATGAGCGGGAAGACCTGGTCGTTCTCGGTCTTCAGGGTGAACACCACGGTGGTGTCGTCCGGGGTCTCGACGCTGGCGAGGTTGTAGAGCAGGGACGCTGGCCCGTTGGGGTCGTTGATCGCCAGCTGGCGGTCGAACGTGAACTTCACGTCTGACGAGGTCAGGTCGTTGCCGTTGGCCCACTTCAGGCCGGGCTTCAGGGTGACCTGGTACTGGGTCGGCGAGACGAACTCCGCCGACTCGGCGATGTCGGGCTCCACGTCGGGACTGCCGAACGGGGTGTTCATCAGGAACGGGAACACCTGGTTCATGACGGCGAACGAGCCGTTGTCGTACGAACCCGCGGGGTCGATCGTGGTGATCTTGTCGCTGGTGCCGATCGTCAGCGCGTCCCCGCCGCCACCGCCGCCGGAACCGCCGCCCTCGTCACCACCGCCGCCGCCGCACGCGGTCAGGGCCAGCGCGGTCACCGCGAGGCCCGCCGTGGCGACGCGCGCGCGTCGCCCACCGGTCGAAACGGAAGTCATCCGCCTACCTTCACTTCTTCCTGAGGACCCGCGTGGACGCCGAAGAGATCGCGCGTCACACCGGGCCGTGGGTGTCGATCACCCATGCGTAGCACGGGGGCTGCGTGTTCCCGACGGTCCGGAGGCGACCGTTACCTGCTCGTGACTGCCGCGCTCGGAACGGTCCACGTCCCCCCGTCCCGGGCAGGCCCGTCCAGCGACTCGCCGCGGGCCCCGTCCCGGGTCCCGCCCTGAGCTCGCGGAGGGTGGGAGGACGGGCGGCCCCCCTGCAGGGCCCCGCCGCGAGCTTGCGAGCGGTGGGGGGCAGGGGGTCCTTCTTCAGGCGTCGATGCGGCGGCGGCCCTCGAACGCCCGGCCCAGCGTGACCTCGTCGGCGTACTCCAGGTCACCACCCACCGGCAGGCCGCTGGCCAGCCGGGAGACCGCCAGCCCCAGCGGGCCGACCAGGCGGGCCAGGTAGGCGGCGGTCGCCTCACCCTCGAGGTTGGGGTCGGTCGCGATGATCAGCTCGGTCACCGTGCCGCTCATCAGCCGGGTCATGAGCTCCTTGACGCGCAGGTCGTCGGGGCCGACGCCCTCGATCGGGCTGATCGCGCCGCCGAGCACGTGGTAGCGGCCACGGAACTCCCGGGTGCGCTCGATCGCGACGACGTCCTTGGGCTCCTCGACGACGCAGATGACGTCGTCGCTGCGCCGCGGGTCGCGGCAGATGCGGCACTGCTCGCCCTCGGCGACGTTGTAGCAGGTGCTGCAGAACCGGACCTCGGCCTGCACGCGCTGCAGCGCCGCGACCAGTCGGCCGACGTCGGCCGACTCGGCCGCCAGCAGGTGGAACGCGATGCGCTGGGCGCTCTTCGGTCCGACGCCGGGCAGCCGGCCGAGCTCGTCGATGAGGTCCTGGACGGCCCCCTCGTACACGGTGTTCCTCTCGTCGTGGAGGGCCCGCCCGGCCTCAGAGGCCGGGCAGCCCCAGGCCGCCACCGAGGCCACCGGCGAGCGGCCCCATGCGGCTGGCGGTGAGTTCGTTGACGGCGCGGGAGGCGTCACGGAAGGCCGCGACGACGAGGTCCTGCAGGCTCTCGACGTCGTCCGGGTCGACCGCGGCGGGCGCGATCGTCACCGCGGTGACCTCCCCCTGGCCGGTCATCGTGACGCTGACCAGGCCGCCGCCGGCAGTGCCGGTGACCTCCTCCTGCGCCAGCTGCTCCTGTGCGGCAGCCAGCTGCTGCTGCATCTGCTGCGCCTGCTCGAGCAGGCGTGCCATGTCGGGCTGGCCTCCGGGGAACATGCCCCGAGAGTAGGCCGAGGCACCGACACGTGCGGGGACGTCGACGTCCTCAACCAGTTGGTTGACAAGGACCGCGGACGGGTGCACCATCTTTTTCAACCGAACGGTTGATGAAAGGAGGGCACCCGATGGCCGCCGATCCGCTCTCCCGGGTCTTCGCGGCCCTGGCCGACCCCACCCGGCGCGACATGGTCGCCCGACTGGCGGTGGCCGACGCCACGGTCGGCGAACTCGCCGAGCCCTACGACGTGAGCGTCCAGGCCGTCTCCAAGCACCTGCGGGTGCTGGAGGACGCCGGCCTGGTCAGCCGCAGCCGCGACGCCCAGCGCCGCCCGGTCCACCTGGAGGCGGAGGTCTTCGACCTCATGACGAAGTGGATCGAGCGCTACCGGCGGCAGGCCGAGGAGCGCTACCGCCGTCTCGACGACGTCCTCCGGTCGATGCCGGACGACGTCTCCCCTACCCACCCCACCGGCGTCCCGGACACACCCACCACCCCACACGGAGGGAACCCGTCATGACCACCAGCACGCACGAGACCCGGATCGACGTCGACCCCGAGGTCCCGCTGGTCCGCATCACCCGCGAGTTCGACGCGCCGCCGGCCAAGGTGTTCCGCGCCCACACCGACCCGGAGCTGGTCGTCCAGTGGCTCGGCCCGCGCGGTCTCGAGATGACGATCGACCACTACGACTGCCGCACGGGCGGCTCCTACCGCTACGTGCACCGGCAGGACGGCGAGGAGTACGGCTTCCACGGCTGCTTCCACGAGGTGCGCCCGGACGAGCTGATCGTGCAGACCTTCACCTTCGAGGGCATGCCCGACGGCGTCGCGCTGGAGAAGCTGGTCCTCGAGGACCTCGGCGACGGCCGCACCCGGCTGACCTCGACCTCGCTGGTCGACTCCTTCGCCGACCGGGACGCCATGGTCGCCAGCGGCATGGAGGTCGGCATCCGCGAGGGCTACGAGCGCCTCGACGAGGTCCTCACACAGGACTGAGCTCGAGGGGCGGCGACGAGCGGCCCCTCTGCAGGGCCCCGCCGCGAGCTTGCGAGCGGTGGGGGGAGAGGGGTCCTTACTCGATGGGGCGCGCGCCGAGGTGGGTGCGCAGCAGTGACAGCGCCGCCTGCTCGGGGTCGACCCCCGGCTCGGGCCCCCGGTCGCCGCCGGCCCCCTCGGCGGCCCGCTCGGCCATGAGCTCGCTCGCCTCGGCCGCCTCCGCAGCCCGCGCCGCCTCCCGGGCGGCCTCCGGGGAGACGGCGCGGCCGGACGCCGGCTGGCCGGGCGCGTCGACGACGGTCTGCACCTTCCAGCGGACGCCGAGCAGCTCCTGCAGCGCCGTGCGGACGACGTCCTTGTTCAGGTCGTCGCCGAGCATCTTGGCCAGCGCCGGCGAGGTCATCGACAGGGTCAGCGTGCCGTTGGCGACGTCGTGCACCTGGGCGGACTTGAGCAGCGCCTCGGTGGTCCGCTTGTGCCGGCGGACGACGGTCAGCAGCTCGGACCACACCCGGCGGACGTCGCCGGCGTCCAGCTCGCCGTCGCCGGCCGGCTCGGGCGGGTTGGCCGTGACCACCGGCATCGGCTCGCTGCCGCGCGGTGCCGGCGAGGACTCCGCAGCGGCCCGCGGCGCGGACGTCGCGGCCGGGCGCGGCTGCTCCACCCGCGCTGCCGCGGCCGCGGCTGCGGCCGGCTGAGGCGGGTGCGGCCAGTCCTCGTCGTCGGGCGGCTCCGGCGGCAGCGGGATGTCCGGCTCCCCGGTGGCGCCCCGGGACCGCCGCTCCGCGGCCGCGGCCGGTGCGGGGGCCGGGGCGCTCGGGCGGGACGGCGCACCGGAGCCGGGCGGGGTGGTCTCCGGCCACCCGTCGTCGGCCGTGGCAGCGGGACGCGCGGGGACGCCCGACCCGGGCCTGGCGGTCTCCGGCCAGCCGTCGGCCGGCGGGCGGGCCGCGGCCGGCTCGGACCGGGCGGCCTCGGTGCGCACCGGCTCGGTCGGCTCCGGCTGGGCGCGGGCGGGCTCCGCACGGGCTGGCTCGGCGCGGGGAGGCTCGGGAGCGGGCCGCGGCGCCGGCTGTGCGGGCGCGCTCGGGGCCTGGGCGGCCTGCGACTTGCGCACGAACTCACGCACCGGACGGGTGGGCTGCTCGGATGTGGTGTCGGCGGGCTCCGGCCGCGCCTCGCGGACCGGCGCGGCGGAGCCGGTGGGCTCGGTCGCCGGCCGGCCGGCGTGCTCGCCGGCGATGGACATCCGCCGCTCGAGGCGCTCCAGCCGCTGGAGGGTGGCCACTTCCGAACCGTCGGTGGCCGGCAGCAGCATCCGGGCGCACACCAGCTCGAGCAGCAGCCGCGGGGCCGTCGTCCCCCGCATCTCGGTCAGGCCGGCGTGCACCGTGTCGGCCATCCGCGACAGCGTGGCCGAGCCGAGCGCCTGGGCCTGCGAGCCCATCAGGTCCAGCCGGTCGGGCGGGCAGTCGAGCAGGCCGTTGCCCCCGGCGTCCGGGACGGCGTCGAGCACGATGAGGTCGCGCAGCCGGTCGAGCAGGTCGGTGGCGAAGCGGCGTGGGTCGTGCCCGGCCTCCACGACCCGGTCGACGGCGCGGAAGACGCCGGGCGCGTCGTGCGCGGCGAGGGCGTCGATCGTCTCGTCGAGCAGCGCGTCGTCGGTGACGCCGAGCAGGCCGACGGCGTCCTTGTAGGTGACGCCCTCGGACCCGGCACCGGCGAGCAGCTGGTCGAGGATGGACAGCGAGTCGCGGACCGAGCCGCCGCCGGCGCGCACCACCAGCGGGAAGACGGTCGGCTCGACCTGCACGCCCTCGGCGGCGCAGGTCTTCTCCAGGAGGCCGCGCAGCGTCGTCGGCGGCACCAGGCGGAACGGGTAGTGGTGCGTGCGGGAGCGGATGGTGGGCAGCACCTTGTCCGGCTCGGTGGTCGCGAAGACGAAGACGAGGAACTCCGGCGGCTCCTCGACCACCTTGAGCAGGGCGTTGAAGCCCTGCGTGGTGACCATGTGCGCCTCGTCGACGATGTAGACCTTGTAGCGGCTGTTCACCGGCGCGAAGAAGGCCCGCTCGCGCAGGTCACGGGCGTCGTCGACACCCCCGTGGCTGGCCGCGTCGATCTCGATGACGTCGATCGAGCCGGGGCCGTCGGGCGCCAGCGACACGCAGGACGTGCACACGCCGCACGGGGTGGACGTCGGCCCCTGCTCGCAGTTCAGCGACCGGGCGAGGATGCGCGCCGAGGAGGTCTTGCCGCACCCACGCGGACCGCTGAACAGGTAGGCGTGGTTGATCCGCCCCCCGTCGACGGCGTTGACCAGCGGGGTGGTCACGTGCTCCTGCCCCACCACCTCGGCGAAGGTCGCCGGGCGGTACTTCCGGTAGAGCGCCAGAGCCACGCAGGCAGGTTACGCGGAGAGGCGGACACGACCGTGGAGCTCGCCAGGTGACGTGGAGTGCCCGGCGCGGGGTGACGGAGCCGTCCCGGTCGGGGACGGCAGGCGGGCTGGAGTGGACCCGTCGCGGGGCCCGGAGGGTGCCCCCACGGGGACACGGGCAGCGGCTCAGCGACGGTCGGGGACGGCACCTGGCCGCGGTGTCGGGTCGAGGAGTGGGGCCGGAGGCCTCCGCGACGAGGCCCGGGGGGAGCTCCACGCGGCAGGGGCACGGCACCTGGCCGCGGTGTCGGGTCGAGGAGTGGGGGCCGGAGGCCTCCGCGACGAGGCCCGGGGGGAGCTCCACGCGGCAGGGGCACGGCACCTGGCCGCGGTGTCGGGTCGAGGAGTGGGGGCCGGAGGCCTCCGCGACGAGGCCCGGGTGGAGCTCCACGCAGCAGGGGCACGGCACCTGGCCGCGGTGCGGTCCGGAGGACCGCGATGAGAAGAGCAAGGACCCCCCGCGCACCCGCCAGAGCCCGCTTATCCTTGCTGCCTTCCGGCCCTGGGGAGGTTCACAGGGTGACGCCACACGAGGGGTCTGCGCACCACTGTAGGGCAAACCCCCGCGCGGTGAGCGTGTGCCCCTCGCTAGCCTCTGGGCCATGACGCACCAGCACGCCCTCGTGCTGCCCCCGCCGCGCTCCTGACCCGGAGCACCGAGGGCTGATCTGATCCCGGCACCAGCTGCCGGGCTCCTGCGCCGTGCTCCGGACCGCCATCTCCCGATCCGGACCGTCCAGGAGCGTCATGTCCACCCGTTCGACCACCTCTGCCGCGTCGCGCGGCTTCCTGCTCGTCGTCCTCGCCGCCCTCTGCTGGGGCACCTCCGGTGTGAGCGGCCGCGTCGTGGCCGACCGCACCGACCTCGGCCCGCTGGACATCGCCTGGCACCGCATGGCCATCGGCGCCGTCGTCCTGCTCGCCGGGTACCTGCTCACCCGGCGCCGCGGGCGGTCGGCCGCCGTCCCGCTGACCCGCCCGCTCGCCGTCCGGCTGGCCCTGGTGGCCGCCGGGCTGGCCGTCTTCCAGCTGGCCTACTTCGCCGCCGTGGCGACGGCTGGCGTCAGCGTCTCGACGCTCGTCGCGCTCGGGCTGGCGCCGCTGCTCATCGCGCTCGGGGGGACGGCCCTGGGCGCGGGCCGGCCGGACCGCGCCACCTCCACCGCCCTGGCCGCGGCGCTCGTCGGCCTGGTGCTGCTCGTCGGCCTCACCGCCGGCGCCTCGGCCGGGACGGCGGTGCTGCTGGGCGCGCTGCTGGCGGGTGGGTCGGCCCTGGGCTACGCGGTCGTCACGCTGGCCGCCGGGGACGTCCCGGCCGGTGTCCCGGTGACCCTGGTCGGCTTCGTGGGCGGTGCGCTGCTGCTGACCCCGGTGGCCCTGACGGCGGGTCTGGACCTCACCAGCGATCCCGTGGCGCTCGCGACGCTGCTCTACCTCGGGACGGTGCCGAGCGCCGCGGCCTACGTGCTGTTCTTCCGCGGGCTGCAGACGGTGCCCGGCGCGGTCGCCGGCATCGTGACGCTGCTGGAGCCGGTGACGGCGACGGTGCTGGCCACGGCCTTCCTCGGCGAGCGGCTGCCGCTCGGCGCGCTGGCCGGCGGTGTGCTGGTGCTGGCGGCCGTGGCCGGCCTCTACCTGCGGCGACCGGCCGGGGTCGAGGGCGAGGCCGTAGCCGAGCACGTGGCCGAGGGCGAGGCCGTGCGTGAGGCCGTGGCCGTGCGTGAGGCCGTGGCGGAGCCGCTCGGCTGAGACCGCCCGGAGACGACGGAGGCCGGGCCCCGAGGGGGGCCCGGCCTTCCCGGCGGAGGATGGGAGATTCGAACTCCCGAGGGGTTGCCCCCAACCCGCTTTCCAAGCGAGCGCCATAGGCCACTAGGCGAATCCTCCAACTGCGCCCGCCAGGATACCGGTCCCCGCGCGACGGGTCGCCCGCGGCACCCGGCGCGGCGTGCCCACCGACGCGACACGGGGGGTGGTTACGCCTCCACCCGGTGGGGCACGCTGCACCGGACGTCGAACACCGGCACGCCGACGACAGGAGAACAGCCCCCATGAGCGAGACCGACCGGCTCCGGCCCGACGTCGTGGAGGCGATCGTGGCGGTCCTCAAGGGGGCCGACCCATCCCAGCTGCCGGCCTCGGCGACGAAGGAGGAGAAGGACGCCGCCAAGGACCGGTACCTCTCCGAGTTCGTCGCCGAGCGCAGCAAGCGCGACCGGCAGACGCGCGCCTGGGAGCTGCTGCTGACCCGCAGCTACGACGAGCCCCCGACCTGGCAGCGCCTCTTCGACGACCTGTCCGCCGACGTGGTCGAGGAGCTCGGCGAGCTCTACGACGTCCTGCCGGCGGGTGCCCAGGAGGAGTACGCCCGCCGGTACGGCGTCCCGTCGGGCGTCTGACCGCGGCTCCCGGTGCCGGCGGCGGACAGGGAGGACCCACGGTGAGCGGACCTGGCCACCTCGTGGCCGGGCGCTACCGCCTGCTCGAGCGCATCGGCGGGGGCGGCATGGGAGCCATCTGGTTGGCCTCCGACGAGCGGCTCGGGCGCCGGGTCGCCGTCAAGCAGGTGCTCCCGCCCCCGACCGCCGACGAGACCGTCATCGCCCAGCAGCGTCAGCGGGCGCTGCGCGAGGGCCGGATCGCCGCGCGGCTGTCCCACCCCCACGCCGTCGCCGTCTACGACGTCGCCCTCGAGGACGGCGCGCCGTGGCTGGTGATGGAGTACCTGCCCTCCCGCAGCCTGGCCGAGGTGCTGCACGAGGACGGCGTCCTGCCGGTCGACCAGGTGGCGCAGATCGGCGCCCAGGTGGCCGACGCGCTGGCCGCCACGCACGCCGCCGGCATCGTGCACCGCGACGTGAAGCCGGCCAACGTGCTCATCGGGCGAGGGCCGCGGGTCGAGGGCCTGGTCAAGATCACCGACTTCGGCATCTCGCACGCCCGCGACGACGTGACGCTCACCCAGACCGGCCAGATCACCGGCACGCCGGCCTTCCTCGCCCCCGAGGTCGCACGCGGCGGCGAGGTGGTGCCGGAGAGCGACGTCTTCTCACTGGGCGCGACCCTCTACACCTGCCTGGAGGGCCAGCCGCCGTTCGGCATGGACGACAACGCCCTGCGGCTGCTGCACCGGGTCGCGGGCGGTCAGGTGATCCCGCCGCGCCGCGCCGGCTCGCTGACCGGCGCGCTCACCCGGATGATGGCCGCCGACCCGGCCGACCGGCCGACGATGACGGAGGTCCGCGACGAGCTCGCCCGCCTGGCGGTCGGCCGGGACGGCGACCCCACCACGGTGCTGATGGCGCGCACGAGGCTGGGGTCCTCCGGCAACCGGGAGCGGACGAGGGAGATGGGCACCGGCGTGCTGCCGGCCGCCGGTGCGGGCGCTGCCGCTGCGTCCGCCGCCCCCGATCCCGGTACCGCCGTCCAGGACGTGCCCGCCGGACCCCCCGGCTGGGCGGGCCCCCCGCGCCGACCGGAGCGGCGGCGCGGGCCGGTGCTGGCCGCGCTCCTGCTGCTCGCCGTCCTGCTGGCCGGCGGTGGCGCGTTCTGGCTCTCCACCCGCGGCGACGCCGGGACCAGCGCCGACGCGCCCGGCCCGTCGTCCCCGCCCGCCGACGACACCAGCCCCGCGGCGGAGGAGCGCGTGCCGCAACCGGAGTCCCCGACGCCGGACACGCCGGACAGCCCGGAGGCCGGGCCGACGCCGTCGGCCACCGAGGAGGCCCCGACGAGCGAGCCGTCGTCGGACGGCCCGGAGCAGGTCGTCGAGGACACCCTGGACCGGTACTACGGCCTGCTCCCCGACGACCCCGACGCGGCCTACGACCTGACCGGCCCGTTCCTGCGGTCCCAGGCCAGCCCCGGCTACTTCCGCGACTTCTGGGAGCCCTGGGCGGAGGTCGAGCTGCGCGGCGTGCGCGGCGTGCGGCAGGACGAGGCCGGCGTCATCACGGCCACCACCGAGGTCCGGTTCACCGGTGAGGACGGCCGCGAGCAGACCGAGCGGCACCAGGTCCGCCTCGTGCAGGACGACGACGGGAACTGGCTGGTCGACCTGGACCTGGTGGCCTGATGGAGGACCCCGTCCTCCCCGCCCCTCGCAGGCTCGGGGCGGTGCCCTGGACGGGGCCGGAACCACGACGGCGGCGCCCCGGAGTCGGGACGCCGCCGTCGATCTGCGGTGGCGGTGGGATTTGAACCCACGGAGGCTTGCACCTCACACGCTTTCGAGGCGTGCTCCTTCGGCCGCTCGGACACGCCACCGTCGAACAGACTACAGGCCCCGCTGACGGCGGAAGAACGCGCGTAGGAGCGTGGCGGACTCCTCGGCCCGGACCCCGCCGGTGACCTGCGGTCGGTGGTTGAGCCGGCGGTCGCGGACGACGTCCCACAGC
Organism: Geodermatophilus sp. URMC 61; assembly: GCF_052931555.1. NCBI lineage: Bacteria > Bacillati > Actinomycetota > Actinomycetes > Geodermatophilales > Geodermatophilaceae > Geodermatophilus > Geodermatophilus sp. URMC 61. The sequence goes on along the minus strand of NZ_JBRFHZ010000002.1, from coordinate 4,742,630 downwards.
GACCCGGCCGCACCCGCCTTGGGGTCGTCGGCGCCGTAGACCACCCGCTCCACGCGGGCCAGCACGCTCGCTCCGGCGCACATGGTGCAGGGCTCGAGGGTGACCACGAGCGTCGTCCCGGTCAGGCGCCAGCCGTCGCCGTGGACCCGCGCGGCGGCGCGCAGCGCGAGGACCTCGGCGTGCGCGGTCGGGTCACCCCGCTTCTCCCGCTCGTTGGCGGCCTCGGCGAGCACGGTCCCGTCCGGCCCGAGGACGACGGCGCCGATGGGCGTGTCACCCCACCCGACCGCGGCTGCGGCCAGTTCGAGCGCGCGGCCCATCGCGGCGTCGACGTCCACGGTCACCGGGTGGTCCCCCCGACGCTCTCCCCCTGCCCCGCATGGTGGGCAGCGGGAGAGGACGCCGGAGGTGAGTCATGCCGGGCGGCGACTGGGGGAGCGCTCACCGCGCCGCGCCGTCCCGCAGGTCGATGCCGACCAGCGCCGACAGCTCGTCCAGGGCGGTGGCCGGGTCGACGACCTTGATCGTGTGCATGCCCATCGCCCGGGCCGGCTTGAGGTTGATGCCGAGGTCGTCGAGGTAGGCGCAGTCCGAGAAGGCCAGGTCCCGGCCGACCGCCTGCGAGAGCCGGGCCAGCGCGCGGCGGTAGATCTCCGGTTCGGGCTTGCGCACGCCCTCCACCGAGGACTCGACCACCGCGTCGAACAGCTCCAGCAGCTCCCCCAGCCGGCCGGTGCGCTCCATCGGCGAGACGTTGTTCGACAACAGCGCCAGGGGCACACCCGCCGCGCGCAGCCGCCGCACCGCCTCGACCATCTGCGGCCGGACCTCGCCGGCCAGCGCGGCCAGCACCCGCCGGGCGTCCACCCGGTGCCCCGCGGCCAGGGCCTCGGCCTCGAAGGCGTCGGTGAACCCGGCGGCGTCGAGCTCGTTGCGCTCGAAGCGGGCCCAGGCGTTGGTGTCGGGGTCGGTGCTGTTGAGCCGCACGATGAGGCCCTCGGGCAGCCCGGCCTCGGCCTCGTAGGCGGCGAAGGCGGTCATCGGGCTGTCGGTGATCACCCCGCCGAGGTCGAAGACGACCGCGGTCGCCACGGCGCTCACGGCGTCACCGCCGCGGCCAGCTCGTCGGCGAAGCCCAGCCGGGCGGCGATCGCGGCGACCATCTCGTCGGCCCAGAGGTCGTCGGCGGTGACGATCGGCCGCAGCTCCTCGGCCCGCAGCCCGTCGTCGGCGAAGACGTCGAGGTCCCCACCGGGCCAGCCGGTCTCGTCGTCGTCGAAGGCGCTCTCGGCGTCGACCGCGATGCCGTAGCGCTCCACCACCTCGGCGGCGAGCAGCCACTCCTGCATGGTGGCGTCGGAGATCAGCGCCCGCACCAGCCCACCCGGCCCGTGCCGGAGGACGACGAAGTACAGCCGCGAGTCGACGACCACGACGAACGGACCCGGCCAGTCCTCGGCACCCGGGTCGCCCAGCGCCCGCTCCAGGGCCGGCAGCTCGTCCCCGGCGTCCGCCGCGAGCAGCTCCACCTGCCAGCCCCCGCCCGGACGGCTCACCCGCACCGCCCAGCTGGCCGGCGTCTCCGGCGCGTTCATCGGCGCCGCAGCACGGTCAGGCCGTCGGACAGCGGCAGCAGCACCGTCTCCCAGCGGGGGTCGGCGGCCAGTGCGGCGTTGAGCTCGACGAGCGCGTGGTCGTCGTCGTTCTGCGGGTCGAGCACGCGGCCGTTGCGCAGGGTGTTGTCCAGCAGCACCACGCCGCCGTCGGTCATGCGCGGGTGCAGCTGGTCGACGTAGTCGGCGTAGCCGGTCTTGTCCGCGTCGACGAAGGCCAGGTCGAAGGTCGGCTCGGCCGGCAGCGCCCGCAGCGACTCGTGCGCGTCGCCCAGCCGCAGCTCGATCCGGTCGGCCAGCCCCGTGCGGGCCCAGTACCGCCGCGCCACCGCCGTCCACTCCTCGCTGGTGTCCAGGCACAGCAGCGAGCCGTCGTCGGGGAGCCCGCGGGCTACGCAGAGCGCGGAGTAGCCGGTGAAGGTGCCGATCTCGACCGCCCGGCGGACGCCGAGGGCCCGGGTGAGCAGCTGCATGAAGGTGCCCTGCTCGGGCGCGATCTGGAAGGTCGGCGGCGCCTCGCCGCGGTCGGCCATGGCGGCGGTCTCGGCGAGCAGGTCGGCCGCGACGTCGTCCGGTCGCTCGGAGCTGGCCCGGACGTAGTCGGCGAGCTCCGGGGTGAGGAGGAACGACCGCGGCGTCATGGGGTGGAGCCGCAGGTCGACAAGGAGGCCGTCATAGCCTCCGATCATGGCCGATCCCGCCCCGGACGACGGAGCCGATGTCGCTCCCGCGCTGTTCGCCCAGTTGGCCGCCGACCCGCTGGCCGACCTGCTGGGCATCGTCCTCGAGCAGGTGCGGCCCGGGTACGCGCGCGCGGTGATGACGGTGGGCCCGCAGCTGCTCAACGCGGTCGGCACCGCGCACGGCGGCGCGACGATGGCCCTGCTCGACGTCGTCCACGCGGCGGTCAGCAACAGCCACGGCACGGTCGCGGTGGCCCAGGACGTGCACACCGAGTTCCTCGCCCCCGGCCGGCCGGGCGACCGGCTGGTCGCCGAGGGCACCGAGGTGCACCGCAGCCGGCGCACCGCCGTCTACCGCATCGAGGCCCGCGCCCAGGACGGCCGGCTGGTGGCCACGGCGCTGGCCCGGGTGTTCCGCACCGAGACGGCCTGGGAGGACCGGTGACCTCCTTCCCCGTGCCGACGATGCCCGCTCCCCCGGTCGGCGTCGTCGGGCTGGGCCAGCTGGGCGGGTCGCTGGCCGCCGCCCTCGTCGCGGCCGGCCGGGAGGTGACCGGCTGGGACGTCGACCCCGCGGCCCGGGAGGCCGCCGCCGCGCGGGGGGTGCGGATCGCCCGCGAGCTCGGCGGCGTCGTCGTCCTCGCCGTCCCGCTGCCGGCGATGGCCGTGGCGCTGACGGGGCTCGACGTCGACCCGGACGCCACCGTCACCGACCTCGGGTCGGTCAAGGCACCGGTGCTCGCCGAGCTGGGGCCGGTGCTGGGCGGGCGCTACGTCGGCGGACACCCGATGTGCGGCACCGAGCGCTCCGGGCACGAGGCGACCGACCCGGGCCTGTTCACCGGTGCCCGGTGGGCGCTGTGCCTGGAACCGGGCACCGAGCTGCCGCGCTGGCTGCGGGTGGCGGAGGTGGCGCTGGCCGTCGGGGCCGAGGTGGTGCCGGCGACGGCGGCCGAGCACGACGACGCCGTCGCCGCGGTCAGCCACGTGCCGCACCTGCTGGCGGCGGCCCTCGCCGCCGCCGTCGGGGAGGCCGGCCCGCTGGCGCTGGCGCTGGCCGCCGGCAGCTTCCGCGACGGCACCCGGGTGATCGGCAGCGATCCGGACTTCGTCACCGCGATGGTGCAGGGCAACGCCGGCCCGACGGCGGCCGCGCTGGCCCGGGTGCTCGAGCAGCTGGCGCGTCCGTGGCCGGAGCTGGTGGCCGCCGGGCACGCCGTGCGCGCGGGCGGCCCGGAGGGACGGCGTCCGGTGCGGGTGCCGCTGGAGCGGGCCGCGCTGCTGTCGCTCGGCCGGGCCGGCGGCGCGGTCACCCGGCGGCTGGCGGCGTTCGTCGAGGGCTACCTGCCCGAACGGTGACCGTTTCGCCCGCGTCGCGGCGGGCAGGGAGCGTCCATGGACGACAGCGAGATCCGCAGCCGCATCGAGGCGCTGGTCGAGGAGGAGCGCCGACTGCGGGAGAGCGGCGAGCACACCGACGAGCAGCGCGCCCGCCTCCGGCAGATCGAGGAGGACCGCGACCAGCTCTGGGACCTGCTGCGCCAGCGGGACGCCAAGCGCCAGTACGGCGAGGACCCCGACGAGGCCCGGCCCCGGCCCGAGCACCAGGTGGAGGGCTACCTCCAGTGAGGAGAACGCAGATCCGCGCGGTGCGACGAACGCAGGTCCGCGGCCCCGTCCAGCGGCCCTCCTGCAGGGTCCCGCCGCGAGCCTGCGAGCCCGGAGGGGGACGGGGTCCTTGCGGGGGTCCTCTCTCAGGCCGGGCCGCGGTCGGGGCACCGCGCCCGCGTGCCGAGCAGGGCGAGGTGCCACAGCAGCCGGGCGCGCGGGTCGGTCACCCGGTGCCCGGTCAACGACTCGATGCGCCGCAGCCGGTGCATGACCGTGTTGCGGTGGCAGTAGAGCTCGTCGGCCGCGCGGGTCGGTGACCCGTCGGCGGCGAGGTACGCGGCCAGGGTGTCCAGCAGCACCGCCTGCTCCTCCTCGGGCAGCTCGAGCAGCCGCCCCAGGGAGCGTTCGACCAGCCGGGAGCTGATCTCCGGGGAGTTGGTCAGCAGCGCCTCCGGCAGCCGGTCGTCGATGGTGACGACCCGGGGATCGTCCGGGGGCAGCGTGCGCGCCGCCGTCTCGGCCAGCCGGTAGGCCCCCGCGGTCGCGGCCGCGCCCTCGACGACGTCGGACACGCCGACCGGACCGGTCGCCAGGGCGCTCAGCCAGCTCAGCACCTCCGCCGTCGAGCGGGCGCCGAGCACGAGCACGCCCACCTGGGCGCCGGACCGGGTGCCCCACACCGAGCGCACCCCGCGCCGGGCCAGCGCCGGGCCGGGATCGGGCAGCGTCGGCTCCCCGTGCCGGTCCGGGGGCGCGACGACCGCGAGCAGCCGGCCGGCCAGCGGCACCCCGAGCAGCTCGGAGGCGGTCCGCACGAACGTCGGGTCACCCCCGCGGCCGTCCAGCAGCCCCTCGAGCACGCGCTGCCGCGCCGCGTCGTCGGCCGCCGCCAGCAGGCGTTGCTCCTCGCGGTAGCCGTCGGCGACGGCGGCGCACTCCGCGTCGTTCGTGCGCCACACCGAGCCCGCGACCTCCAGCAGCCAGGTGTCGTGCCCGGTGCCGCGCTCGCGGGAGACCAGCAGCAGCGTCTCCCACAGCAGCTGCCCGCCCAGCCGGTAGGCGCGCAGCACCACCTCGAGCGGGATGCCCTGGTGCGCCCGGCGGCGGCCGACGTCGCGCGCCCGGGCCCGCAGCGTCGGGGGGTCGGCGGAGGCCCGCCCGCCCAGGCTGTGCACACCCCGCTCCAGTCCGGCGCGTGCGGAGGCGCGCAGCTCGGCGGTGTCGGCGGCCGACATGGCCCGGTACGCGGGCTCGGTGCGCAGCAGGACGTCGAGCATCCGGTCGGCCATGGCGTCGAGCCGGTCGGCCAGGTGCGGGGCCAGCTCGCCCAGGCGGGCAGCCACCTCCGGTGGGAACTGCTGCACCCGACCTCCTTCCGCGTGACGCGCCGCACTCAGCACACCACGGTGGGGTGATCACTGTGCTCACCGCCCATTGTGACGACCCTCACCGGACCGCAGGCTTCCGGGGACGCATCCGCGACCAGATCGTCGCCCACCCGCCGGGCGGCCTCCCCGGACCAGAGGAGACGTGGGCCCCTTGGCGCAGCCGCCAACGACAGCCGGCAGCAGCTCCGCGCACCAGGACCGACCGCCCACCGCCCGGCTCGAGATGACCGGCATCAGCGTCGCCTTCGGCGGCGTCGCCGCGCTGTCCGACGTCTCCCTGACCGTCGAGCCCGGCCAGGTGCACGGCCTGATCGGCCCCAACGGCGCGGGCAAGACGACCCTGTTCAACGTCGCCTGCGGGCTGGTCCGCCCGGACGAGGGCCGGATCGTGTGGAACGGCGCCGAGCTGCGCCGGCTGCGGCCCAGCAAGCTGACCCGCCTGGGCATCGCGCGCACCCTGCAGGGCGTCGGCCTGTTCCGCGGGCTGACCGTGCTCGAGAACGTGATGGTCGGCGCCCACCGCCACGCGAGGGCCGGGTTCTTCTCCGCGCTGTTCGCCGTCCCGACGTCGGACCGCGACGAGGCACGGCTGCGTGCCCGGGCGCTGGCCGCCCTCGACGAGCTCGACGCCACCGCCTTCGCCGGCCGCTACCCCGACTCGCTGCCCTACCCGGTGCAGAAGCGGGTCGCCCTGGCCCGGGCGCTGGTCGCCGACCCCGCCCTGCTGCTGCTCGACGAGCCCGCCAGCGGCCTGTCCGAGGACGAGATGCACGAGCTCGGCGACCACATCCAGCGGCTGTCGGCGCGGATGAGCGTGCTGCTCGTCGAGCACCACATGGACCTGGTCATGCGCGTGTGCGACCACATCACCGTGCTGGACTCCGGCCGGCAGATCGCTGCCGGGACCCCCGCCGAGGTGCAGGCCGACCCGGCCGTCACCGAGGCCTACCTGGGCGACGAGGTCGACGTGGTCAGCGACGCCGCGGCCCTCACCGCGGCCGACGGACGGGATGGCTGACGTGGCCGGGGCGACCAGGGCGGCCGGCGCCGCCGGGAGGGCGGCGACCGCCGTCCCCGTGCTGGAGGTCTCCGACCTCTCCGCCTCCTACGGCCCGGTGCGGGCGCTGGACGGCGTCTCGCTGACCGCCGAGGCCGGCCGGGTGACCGCCGTCCTCGGGGCCAACGGCGCCGGGAAGACGACGCTGCTGCGCACGATCAGCGGACTGGTGCGCAGCACCGGCGGACGGGTGACGCTCGACGGCACCGACATCACCCGTGCCCCGGTCGAGGCGATGGTGCAGAAGGGCATGGCGCACGTGCCCGAGGGCCGCGGCGTGATCGCCGAGCTGACCGTCGACGAGAACCTGCGCGTCGGGTCGCTGTTCCGCGGCCGGGTCGGCACGGAGGAGTTCGACCGGGTCTACGACCTGTTCCCGCGGATCGCCGAGCGACGCGACAACCCGGCGCACACGCTCTCCGGCGGTGAGCGGCAGATGCTCGTCATCGGCCGCGCGCTGCTCGCCCGCCCGAAGATCCTGCTGCTCGACGAGCCCTCGCTGGGCCTGGCCCCGCGGATCGTCGCGCAGATCTTCGGCCTGGTGCGCCGGCTGGTCGACGAGGAGGGCCTGTCGGTCCTGCTGGTCGAGCAGAACGCCCGCAGCGCCCTCTCGGTCGCCGACGTCGGGGTCGTGCTCAACCTCGGCCGGGTGGTCGTGACCGACGAGGCCGCCCGGCTCGCGGCCGACGAGGACCTGCGGCACGCCTACCTGGGGTTCTGACCGCCCCGCCCCACCCCGCTCCTGATCGCCCACCCCACTGTCGGGAGGCACCTCTCCGTGCGTCAGTTCGTCAACGTCACCCTCTCGGGGCTGACCGAGGGCATGGTCTACGCCGCCTTCGCCCTCGCCCTGGTGCTGATCTGGCGGTCCACCCGGATCGTCAACTTCGCCCAGGGCTCCATGGCCGCCGCGACGACGTTCATCGCGCTGGCCCTCGTCCAGGCCGGCCAGTCGTACTGGGTCGCGTTCGCCGTCGCCCTGGTCAGCGGCTTCGTCCTCGGCGCGGTGGTCGAGCGGGTCGTCGTCCGCCCGGTGGAGGGCGGCCCGGAGCTCAACGCCGTCATCGTGACCCTGGGGCTCTTCGTCGCGATCCAGGCGCTGATCGCGATCGTGTTCGGCTCGTCGTTCCAGTCGTTCCCCGCGCCGTTCGGGCTCGAGGGCTTCTCCGTCGGCGGCCAGCGGATCGCCTTCACGCCGAACAGCCTGTACGTGGTCGGCGCCGTCGTCGTCACGATGCTGCTGCTGGTGGTGCTGTTCCGGTACACCCGCGTGGGGCTGGCGATGCGCGCCTCCGCGTTCGGCCAGGAGGTCGCCCGGCTGCTCGGCGTCCGGGTGGGCCGGATGCTGACCCTCGGGTGGGCCCTGGCCGCCGTCGTCGGCTCGCTGGCCGGGCTGCTCATCGCCGGCGGCGAGTTCGTCTACCCCGCCTACATGGACTCGCTGATCGTTTTCGGTTTCGTCGCGGCGGTGCTCGGCGGGCTCGACTCGCCGATCGGCGCCATCGTGGGCGGCCTCCTGCTCGGGCTCGCGCTGAGCTACGTCAGCGGCTACCTGCCCCGGGGCAGCGCCCTGGTCAACATCGCCGCCCTGGTCATCCTCATGGTGGTGCTCCTCGTGCGCCCCGGTGGCCTGTTCGCCAGCAGCACGGCCCGGAGGGCGTGACCCGATGACCCAGCACCGGTCCGCGCCGTCCACCGCCTCCACCGGGGAGCTGACCTCCGACTCCCCCGTCGAGGCGACCGCCGCCGCGAACGCGCCGTCCACCGGCGCCCGCCGCGGCCGCTCGCTGCTGCCGTCGAACACGCTGCTGCGCCACCTGCTCGTCCTGCTGGTCTGCGCGGTGGGCGCGGTGGTCCTGCTCGAGGTCACCGACGCGTTCACCAACTCCCAGCTGGCGCAGCTGACCTACTACGCCATCGCCGCCGGCGGCCTGACCGTGCTGACCGGCCTGAACGGGCAGATCTCGCTCGGCCACGGCGCGCTGATGGCCGTCGGCGCCTACACGACCGCGCTGTTCCTGGACGCCGACGAGCCGCTGCCCCTGCCGGTGGTCCTGCTGGTCGCGGTGCTGCTCGCCACCGTGGTGGGCGCGCTCGTGGGGGTCGCCGCCGCCCGGCTGCACGGTCCCTACCTGGCCGGCGCGACCCTGGCGCTGGCCGTCGGCCTGCCCAGCCTCGCCATCCACTTCCACGACACCCTCGGCGGCGAGCAGGGCCTGCGGGTCCGCGCCCCGCAGGCGCCCCAGGCGTTCGACGACTTCATCGGCCTGGTGTCGGGCAACTCCGCCTCGAACACCAAGTGGCTGGCCTACGTCGGCACCATCTGCCTGCTGGTCACCTACTTCCTGCTGGCCAACCTGGTGCGCAGCCGGATCGGGCGGACCTGGCGGGCGGTGCGCGACCAGGAGGTCGCCGCCGAGCTCGCCGGGATCGACCTGGGTGTCTGGCGGGTGCTGGCCTTCGTGGTGAGCGCGGCCGCCGCCGGGCTGGCCGGTGGCGTGCTGGCGCTGGTGGTGCGCCTGGCCGCCCCCAGCGGCTTCACCCTCGTGCTCTCCCTCGGCCTGCTGACCGCCATCGTGCTCGGCGGCCTCGGCAGCCTGCTGGGGGCCCTGCTCGGATCGGCGCTGCTGGTCTTCCTCCCGCCGTTCGTCACCGACCTCGGCGCCGACCTCGGCCTGGACAGCACCGAGGCCGCCCAGCTGGCGCCGTTCGTCTACGGCGTCGTCCTCATCGTGGCGATGGTCTTCGCCCCCGCGGGCTTCGTCGGCACCATCCGGCAGCGCTGGCACGGCGCCCGCGCCCGGCGCGCCGCCCGCGACGCCGCGCAGGCCTGACCCGCTCCCCCACAGACTCCCGGCGTCCGCGTCCGGGCACCCAGAAGGAGAACCGTTGAGCACATCGACCCGGCGCCTCACCCGGCTCCTCGCCGCGGCCACCGTCGCCTCGACCCTCGCCGCCTGCGGTGGCGGCGGCGGGGACGACGCCGGCAGTGGCGGGGGTGGCGGGGGCGCCAACGAGGCCTCCGACACCGGCATCACCGAGGACACCATCAAGCTGGGCGCGCACTACCCGCTGACCGGTGTCGCGGCGCCCGGGTACAGCGAGATCCCGACCGGCGTCGACGCCTACTTCGACTACGTCAACGCCAACGGCGGGGTCAACGGCCGGCAGATCGAGTACATCTACAAGGACGACGCCTACAACCCGACCAACACCAGCCAGGTCGTCAACCAGCTGGTGCTCGAGGACGAGGTGTTCGCGATCGTCGGCGGCCTCGGCACCCCGACGCACAGCGCCGTCCTGGACTTCCTCAACAGCGAGGGCGTGCCGGACCTCTTCGTCTCCTCCGGCTCGCTGCTGTGGGGCGACAACCCGCAGGACTTCCCGTACACCTTCGGCTGGCAGACCGACTACGAGAGCGAGGGGAAGATCATCGGCAAGTACATCGCCGAGAACTTCCCGGACGCCAAGGTCGGCCTGTTCCTGCAGGACGACGACTTCGGCGAGAACGGCGAGAAGGGCATCCGCCAGTACATCGACGCCCAGGTCGTCGCCGCCGAGCGCTACACGCCGGGCAACACCAACGTCGGCCCGCAGATCGCGGCGCTGCAGGCGGCCGGGGCGGACTTCGTCGTCGGCTTCAACGTGCCCAGCTACACCGCGCTGTCCCAGCTCGCCGCCGCCCAGCTGGGCTACGACCCGCAGTGGTTCTACTCCAACGTCGGCTCCGACCCCGCGCTGGTCGGCTCGCTGCTGAACAACTTCTCCAAGGGCGCGGTCAGCGGTGAGAGCGCGCTGGACGGGGTGCTGACGACCGACTACCTGCCGACGGTCGACGACACCGACGACCCCTGGATCCAGCTGTTCCAGAGGGTCTGGGACGAGTCCGGCCAGGAGGGTGAGCTGACCAACTACCGGGTCTACGGCATGGCGCAGGCCTACACCACCGTGCAGGCCCTGCAGGCGGCCGGGCAGAACCCGACCCGCGACGACCTGGTCGCCGCCGTCGAGTCCGTCGGCGCCCGGTGGGAGGGGCCGGTGTTCGCGCCGTTCCGGTACTCGGAGGACAGCCACATGGGCACCAGCGGCATGGGGATCAGCCGGATCGTCGGCAACGGCTCCGAGGAGGTCCAGCCGATCCAGACCACCGACATCGGGGACGCCGAGATCGAGCCCTTCGACGGCCAGCCGGCCACCCCGCCGGCGAACGGCATCCCGTCGGAGCAGCCGGCGAACTGAAAGAGGACCCCGTCCTCCTCACGCCTCGCAGGCTCGGCGCGAGCCTCGGGGCGGGGCCCGGGACGGGGCCGGCGGCCCCCTGGAGGGTGGCCGTTCCAGCACCTCACCACGCGGGCCGCCGGTCTCCCCATGGAGACCGGCGGCCCGTCGCTGTGGGCACCGAGGGGAACACTTAAACGGCGAAGTGTGCGGCGGTGATCTTCGGGTAGGAGCCGCGGCGGCGCGCACGGTCGCGCGTCCGGTGCGGAGGGAGCAGGCATGGTGCGCGCGGCACGGACGATCCGGCGGGCAGTCGTGACCGGGGGTGCGGGTTTCCTCGGCTCCCACCTCTGCGAGCACCTGCTCGAGCGGGGCGTCGAGGTCGTCTGCCTCGACAACTTCCTCACCGGCTCGCCGCAGAACGTCGTCCACCTGATGGAGCACCCGGGCTTCCGGCTGGTCCGCTGCGACGTCACCGACTTCGTGCACGTGCCCGGCGAGGTCGACCTGGTGCTGCACTTCGCCTCACCGGCGAGCCCGCTGGACTACCTGAAGATGCCGATCGAGACGCTCAAGGTCGGCAGCCTGGGCACGCTGCACACGCTGGGCCTGGCGCACGAGAAGGGCGCCCGGTACGTGCTGGCCTCGACCTCCGAGGTCTACGGCGACCCGCTGGTGCACCCGCAGAGCGAGGAGTACTGGGGCAACGTCAACCCGGTGGGCCCGCGCGGCGTCTACGACGAGGCCAAGCGCTTCAGCGAGGCGATGACCACGGCCTACCGGACGTCGAAGGGCACCGACACCGGCATCGTCCGGATCTTCAACACCTACGGGCCCCGCATGCGCCCGGACGACGGCCGCGCCATCCCGGCCTTCGTCGGGCAGGCGCTGTCCGGCCGGCCGGTGACCGTGGCCGGCGACGGCTCCCAGACCCGGTCGATCTGCTACGTCGACGACACCGTGCGCGGGATCCTCGCGATGGCCTTCTCGGCCGAGCCGGGCCCGGTCAACATCGGCAACCCCGACGAGCTGTCGATGCTGCGGCTGGCCGAGTGGATCGTCGAGCTGACCGGCTCGTCGTCGGAGATCTCCTTCATCGACCTCCCGGTGGACGACCCGAAGGTCCGCCGTCCCGACACCACGCGCGCCGAGCAGCTGCTGGGCTGGCGTCCGACGGTGCCCTCGGAGGAGGGGCTGCGGCGCACGGTGGCCTGGTTCGCCGAGCAGCGGCAGGCCGCCGTCGTGCGCGCCGGGTGATCCACAGCGGGTCAGCGATCGCATCTACTGTGTAGTGGGCGGTCGTGGGGTCGCCGGGGACGCTGACCACCTGGACGGGGGAGCTGCACGATGGGCCGCCACGCCGCCACCTCAGCCGCGCGCCGGTCCGCGCCGCTCACGCCGCCGGTCCTCATCGCCCTGGCCGTGGCCGCGGTCGTGCTGGTCGCCGGCGGCATCACCTGGTGGGCCGTCGGCGCGGGGAACGGCGACTGTCCCAGCACCGCGGTGGTGCGGGTCGCGGTCGCCCCCGAGCTCGCCCCCGTCGCGGAGCAGGTGCTGGGGAACGCCGAGGGGTTGCGCCCGGAGGACTGCGCGTCCGCCGAGGTGACCGCCCAGCAGCCGGTGCAGACCGTCGGTGACCTCGCCGCCCTGGACGCCGGCGACCTGCCGCACCTGTGGGTGCCCGACTCCTCGCTGTGGGCGGCCCGCGCCGGGGACGCCGCCCTGGAGGCCGTCGGCTCGGTCGCCTCCTCCCCCGTGGTGCTGGCGACCAGCCGGGCCGCGGTCGGCGCGCTCGGCTGGCAGGACGGGGCGCCGGGCTGGGCCGCGACGCTGTCCAGCGACCAGGGCATCGCCGTCCCGGACCTCGCGACCAGCGCCGAGGCCCTGTCCGCGCTGAGCGCCGTCCGGACCGCGCTGGGCGGCGGCCAGGAGGCCGACAACGCCGTGGTGCAGACCGTGCTCGCCGCCGAGCGCGGCCCGTCGGTCTCGCCGGCCGACGCGCTGACCGCCGGCGGCGAGGGCGCGCCCGACGCGCCACTGGTGCCGGTCAGCGAGCAGGAGGTGTGGGCGGCCAACGCCGACGCCGAGGACCCGCAGCTGGTCGCCGTCTACCCGCAGGAGGGCTCGCCCGGGCTGGACTACCCGCTGATCCGGGTCGGCACCGCCTCGGCTGCGGACGCCGCCGCGGTGGACGCCGCCGTGCGGGCGCTGACCTCGGACGCCGCCCGCACGGCCGCCCTGGAGGCCGGTTTCCGCGGCACGGACGGCACCCCGCCGGCCGACGCCGAGGCAGCGGGGATCCGGGAGGCGGCCCCGCAGGCACTGCAGCTCGACCCCGGCCAGGTGCAGGCGCTGCTCGCCCAGCTCTCGGAGCTCTCCGCGCCGTCCCGGATCCTCACCGTCTTCGACGTCTCCACCTCCATGGAGGCCCCGGCCGGCGACGGCACCCGCGCCACGCTCGCCCGGGACGCCGCGAAGAGCACGCTCACGCTGGTGCCGGGGAACTTCGCCCTCGGCCTGTGGTTCTTCGCCAGCGAGCTGGAGGGGGACCGGGACTGGTCCGAGGCGGTGCCGACGCGGCCGCTCGAGGCGGAGGTGGATGGCTCCGTCCAGCGCGATCTCCTCGACGAGGAGCTCGACACCATCCCCGACCGGCTGAGCCCCGGCGGCACCGGCCTGTACGACACCACCCTGGACGCGGTCCGGGCGGCGCGCTCGGACTTCGACCCCACCGCCGTGAACAGCGTGCTGATGGTCACCGACGGCACCGACGAGGACGACGGCATCTCGCTGGGGTCGCTGCTGGACACGCTGCGCGCCGAGGCCGACCCCGAGCGGCCGATCAAGGTCATCGGTGTCGCGCTCGGCCCGGACGCCGACCTCGACGCGCTCGAGCAGATCGCCGAGGCGACCGGCGGTGCGGCGTACTCCGCGGTCGACCCGACCGACCTGCAGACCGTCCTGTTCGACGCCCTCCGCCAGCGGTGAGCCATGGCATCGCGGTCCTCCGGACCGCAACCGTCCCCGGCCGCCGCTGACCCGGGGCGTGTGCCCGCCGACCTCTCCCCCTGCCCCGCTGTGTAGGCAGGGGGAGAGGTTCGACAGGAACACCATCCCTGGACGCTCTCCCGCTGCCCGCCATGCGGGGCAGGGGCAGAGCACGCAGGGGGAGACACAGGGAGCAGGTCAGGTGCGGGCCAGCAGGTCGTCGAGCGCCGCGGTCACCTCGTCGACCGAGATCCGCGCCAGCGCCGGGTCGAGCTCGGTGCCCCACGGGTCCCCCGTGCCGTCGCCGTGCCAGAGGACGACGTGCAGTGTCCCCCGCTTCCCGGCCCTGACCGGTGGCCCCCACAGCGCCGGCGACACCGGCCCGAACAGCACCACCGAGGGACGGCGGTAGGCGGTCGCCAGGTGCGCCATGCCGGTGTCCCCGCTGACCACGACCCGCGCGCCGGCGACCACCGCGGCCAGCTCGAGCGTCGTCGTCCGCCCGGCGAGCACGGCACCCTCCCCCAGCCCGGCGCCCTCGGCCACCTCCCGGGCGACGGACACCTCGGCCGGGCCGCCGGTGATGCGGACGTCGAGCCCCGCGGCGGCCAGGTTCCGCGCGACGGCGGCGAACCGGCCGGCCGGCCAGCGCCGGCCGGGGAACGCCGCGCCCGGGTGCACCAGCGCGACGCCCGCCGGCGCCGGGGAGGGCACCGGGGGGACGGCGAGGTCGAGCGCGTCGGGGCCGGCGTCCACCCCGAGGCCCTCCGACACGAGCCGGCACCAGCGCCGGACCTCGTGCTCGTCGGGGTACCAGGTCGGCCCGGGGTAGCCGGGGCTGTCGAAGGTCAGCAGCCGGTCCGGGCGCAGGTCGGCGACCACGACGTGCGAGGCGGGTCCCTTGCCGTGCAGGTCGACGGCGAGCTCCGGCGGCGGGCCCGACCAGTCCAGCGGCTCGAGCTCGCGGGCGGGCAGCACCTCGTCGACCGCGTCGATCAACGCAGCCAGCGGTTCGAGCGCCGTGGTCGTGGCCAGCACCAACCGGTGGTCGGGCACCGCGGCGCGCAGCGCCCGGATCGCGGGCACGCCGGTGAGCAGGTCCCCCAGCCCGAGCGGCCGGAGCACGACGGCGACGGGCTGGGCACTCACACCCGGGAGCGCTCGACCAGGGCGGTCGTGGAGTGCCCGTCGAGGTAGGGCAGCACGACCGCCTGGCCGCCCCAGCGCCGCAGCACCGCGGCCTCGGGCAGGTCGGCGCCGGCGTAGTCGCCGCCCTTGGCCCAGACGTCGGGCCGCAGCCGGTCGATCACCTCGGCGGGGGTGTCCTCGTCGAAGACGACGACGGCGTCGACGAACTCCAGCGCCTCGAGCACCCGCGCCCGGTCGGCGGCGGTCACCAGCGGCCGGGAGGGGCCCTTGAGCCGGCGCACCGAGTCGTCGGAGTTGATGCACACCACCAGGCAGTCGCCCAGCCCGCGGGCGGCCCGCAGCGTCGCGACGTGACCGGGGTGCAGCAGGTCGAAGCAGCCGCCGGTGGCGACCACCGTCCCGCCCGCCGCGCGGACCCGCGCGATGACGCCGTCGACCCCGGGCTCGGCGACGTCCGGCCCAGGAGCCGCCTCGACGTCCCAGGCCGACGCCCCGCCGCGGGCCACGAAGGCCCCGGCGGAGGCGACGGCGGCCGCCACCGCCTCGCCGGTCACCGCGCCGTCGGCCAGGGCCAGCGCCGCCGCGGCGGCGAACGAGTCGCCGGCTCCGCACGGGTCGCCGCCGGTCGCCGGCGTCGCGGGCACGACCATCGGGGCGCCCTCGCCGTAGGAGAGTAGCGCGCCGCGGGCGCCGAGGGTGACGACGACCGCGCCGACGCCCCAGTGCCGGATCAGCGCCTCGGCCCGCGCCCCGACCGCGGCCAGTCCGTCGCCCTCGGCGGCCACGCCGGCGGCCGCGGCCACACGGGCGGCCTCGGTGCCGTTCGGCGTGACCAGCCGGGTGTGGGGGACGGGGTCCGCGCCGCGGGGGTGCGGGTCCCAGACGATCGGCCCGCGGGCTCGCCCCAGCGCCGCCCGGACGGCGGGGTCGGCCGTCGTCCCCCGGCCGTAGTCGGCGACCAGCACCGCGGCGGCCTCCCGGAGGACCTCGGCCGCCTCCGCGGGCAGCCGGCCCAGCCCGGCCACCGGGGCGCCGCTGTCGATGCGCGCCACCGAGTGGTCGCCCACCCGCACGCGGCGCTTCACCGCCGTGCCACCGGTCGCGGGGATCTCGACCAGCCGCACCCGGCCGGCCAGCAGCGCGCGCAGCCGGTCGGCGTCCTCGTCGTCGGCCATGGGGGTGACCAGCACGACCTCCCGGCGGGTGGCCCGGGCCGCGATCACCGCCGCCAGGGCCGCACCGCCGGGGCGCTCGCGGGCCTCGACGTCCTCGACGACCGGCACCGGCGCATCGGGGGTGAGCCGCGAGGCCGTCCCGACCAGGTCGACGTCGAGCAGCGCGTCCCCGACGACGACCAGTGCCCCGGTCGCGCTCACTGCGCGACCCCGAGCCGGGTCTCGGGCACGCGGGCCGGCTCGGCGAGCACCGCCGCGTCGAAGGCGGCGCACACCAGGTGCAGCGCGACCAGGTGGCACTCCTGCACGGTCGCCGTCCACGGGGAGTCGATGCAGACGGCGTCGTCGGCGACGGCGACCAGCGGGTTGGGCGCCGGGCCGGTCATCGCGAGCACGGTGATGCCGCACTCGCGGGCCCGGCGGGCGGCGGCGACGGCGTTGGGGCTGCGGCCGGAGGTCGACAGCAGCACCAGCACGTCACCGGCCCGCCCGTGCGCCTCGACCTGCCGGGCGAACAGCTCGTCGGCCGGGTAGTCGTTGGCGATCGCGGTGAGCGACGACGTCTCGGCGGTCAGGCAGATCGCCGAGAACGGCGGCCGGTCGGCCCGGTAGCGGCCGACCAGCTCGGCGGTCAGGTGCTGCGCCTGCGCGGCGCTGCCGCCGTTGCCCGCGGCGAGCAGCCGGCCGCGGTGCTCCCCGCACAGCACGTCGGCGAGCAGCCGCCCCCAGCGGTCCAGGGTGTCGAGCTGGCCGTCCAGCGAGGTCAGCGCGGTGGTCAGCGAGGCGACGTGGTCGGCGCCGGTCAGGTGGGTGCAGGTGTCCGGCGACACGGCCTCGCTCGCGGAGTGGGGCGCCTCCGACAGGGGGGCGGGGTTCATCGGGCGACCTCCACGCGGCTCGTGCCGCTGCCATCGGTGCGGACGGGGCCGGCCAGGACCTGCCGGTAGACGGTGTCGGTGTCGGCGACCACGCGGGCCCACCGGTAGCGGTTGCGGGCGCGCTGCACCCCGGCCGTGCCGTAGGCGGCGCGGCGGGAGTCGTCGGCCAGCAGCGCGGCGAGCACCGCGCCGAGCCGGGCCGGGTCCCGCGGCGGGACCAGGTCGCCGGTGACCCCGTCGGCGACGGAGTCCTGCAGCCCGCCGACCGCGGTGGCGACCACCGGGCGGCCGCAGGCCATGGCCTCCAGCGGGGTGATGCCGAAGGGCTCGTACCAGGGCACGGCCAGCACGACGTCGGCCGAGCGGATCCACGCCGGGACGTCGGCGCGCCCCACCGCGCCGGTGAACACCAGCCGGTCGGCGACGCCCAGCGCGGCGGCCACCGCGCGCAGCCGGCGGACCTCGGGGTCCTCGTCCAGCTCCGCGGCCGGCGGGCCGCCGACGACGACCAGCTCGGCGTCGGGGACGGCGGCGAGCGCGCGGACGGCGTCCTCCTGCCCCTTGCGCTCGACGAGCCGCCCGAGGACGAGCAACCGCTTCCGCTCCCCCCTCGGCGCGACCGGGCCGCGCGGGGTGAAGACGCTGGTGTCGACGCCGCAGGGCACGACGGAGACCCGGTCGCTGTCCAGGCCCAGCCGGCGCAGCTCGAAGACCTCGTCGGAGCACGTGGCGACGACGTGGTCGACGTTGCGGCACAGCGAGCGCTCCAGCTCGATGCGCTGCGGCGGGGAGGTGTCGGCAGCACCCTGGTGGCGGCGCTTGACCGAGCCCAGTGCGTGGAAGGTCTGCACGACCGGAACGGCGCCCGCGGCGGCGACCGAGGCCAGCCCGCTCATCCAGAAGTGCGCGTGCACCAGGTCCGGCGGCCGCTGTGCCCACTCCCGGCGCAGCCCTGCGGCGAACTCGGGCATGTGCCGCAGCAGGTCGTCCTTCGGCAGCACCGCGGCCGGCCCGGCGGTCACGTGCGCGACGTCGTAGCCGTCGGCCGTCGTCACGCGGTCGGGCTGGTCGGGGTCCTCCCGCCGGGTGTGCACGGTCACCGCGTGCCCGCGCCGGGCCAGGCCTGCGGCGAGCGCGGCGACGTGCACGTTCTGTCCGCCGGCGTCCACGCCGCCGATGGCGGCGAGCGGGCTGGCGTGCTCGGACACCAGGTCGATGATCACCGGGTCACCTCCTCGAGTAGCGCATCCCAGTCGGAGAGGAACCGGGGAAGCCCGTACCGCTCCAGCGCGGCGGCGCGTGCCGCCTTGCCGGCCAGCCGGGCGGCGTCCTCGTCGTGCAGGTAGGTGCGGACGGCGTCCCACAGGACGCCGGGACGGGTGGAGAGCACGCCGGCCTCGGCCGGCACCGCCTCCACCACCTCGGTGGTGGCCAGGGCGACCACCGGCAGGCCCAGGTGCATCGCCTCGAGCAGCGAGAGCCCGAGGGAGGTCCACCGGACCGGGTGCACGTAGACCCGGCGGCGGGCCAGCTCGGCGTGCATCGCGGCCTGCGGCGGGTCGTCGTGCAGCGCGACGCGGTCGGGGTCGAGGCCGTAGCGCTGGTGCAGGCCGCTGAGCCCCATGCCGAAGACGTCGACCGGGGCGACCGCGGCCAGCCCGGGCAGCAGGTCGGCACCGACGGTCCGGCCGCGGCGCACCGGCTCGTTGGTGACGACGGCCGCCCGCGCCAGCTCGCCGGTCCAGCGCTCGCCGGGGTCGACGATGCCGTGCTCGACGACCGTCGTCGGCGCCCGGCCGTTGTCGTAGAAGAGCTCGTTGAAGTACGTGACGTGCGCGATCGGGATGTCGTCGCGGTCGGCCAGCGGGTGCCGGGTGTGCGGGACCGGCCCGTCACCCGGCTCCAGACCCGGCGCGTTGTGCTCGAGGAAGACGGCGGGCAGGTCGCGGCCGGGCTCGCGGCCCAGCCACTCGCGGACCAGCTCCAGGTCGCGGGTGCGCTGCAGGACGACGACGTCGACGTCCTCGTCGCGCAGCTGCTCCGGGGTCACCTCGCGGGCCGACGCCGGCCAGTCCCAGGTGCGCGCCCGGCCCAGCCCGTCCGGACCGCGTCCCGGGACCACGGGCAGCAGGTACTCGTGCCGCCCCTGGACGAACGCCGTCGTCCACGAGCCGTGCACGTGCCAGAGCAGGACCTTCACGCGCTCACCAGCTTCTCCACGGCCGCGACGACGTCCGCCGCGGTCACCGACGTCAGGCAGGGGTGGCCGGGGACCGGGCACTCGCGGGCCCGGGTCAGCCGGCAGGGGGCGTCCTGGTCGCCGAGCAGCACGGTGGGGACGCCGTAGGGCGCCCACCGCGCGGCCGGCACGACCGGGGCGAACAGCGAGACCACCGGCGTCCCGACGGCGGCGGCCAGGTGCGCCGGGCCGGTGTTGCCGACGACGACCGCGGCGGCCCCGTCGAGCAGCGCCGAGAGCTCGGCGAGGCTCAGCGCACCGCCGAGGTCGACGCCGCGGGTGCCGGCGACGGCCGCGGTGAGCGCGCGCTCCCCCGGCCCGCCGGTGACCAGCACCCGGTGGCCGGCGTCGGCCAGCGCCCCGACCGCCTCGGCGCAGCGCTGCGCGGGCCACGCGCGGGCGGGGACGCTCGCGCCGGGGTGGACGACGACGTAGCCCGGCGCGAGATCTGCACACCGGTGGCCATCAGGTCCCCGATCGCCACCGGTGTGCAGATCTCGCAGGTCGGGCAGGGGTCGGCGCACGGCGAGCCGGCCGTCGTCGCCGGCCGGGAGGTCGAAGCCCGCGGCCCGGGCCAGGGACAGGGCACGCTCGGGCTCGGGCAGGTCGTCGTCCACCCGGTGGCGGACGTCGAGGAGCGACCCGGGGTAGTCGACGCTGATCGCGGAGATCCGCGGCACGCCGGCGGTGCGCAGCACCAGCGCCAGGGGCAGCGGCGACTGGTGGAAGGACGTGGGGACGACCGCCTCGCCGGGGGCCAGGGTGCGGACCCGCTCGGTGAGCCCGGCGAGGTCGCCCGCGTCGACCGGCGGCGGGTCACCGAGGATCCAGGGGCAGGCCCAGGTCCACACCTCGTCGACGCCGGGCAGCAGCCGGGCCGCCTCCGCGCCGGCCGGACCGGCGAGGAACACGACGCGGTCGGCGCCGGCGGCCACGGCCCGCACCAGCGGCCCCTGGACCAGGACGTCGCCGACCGAGTCCAGCCGCGCGACCAGGACCGTGCGGGTCACCACTCACCCGCCAGGAGCTGCTCGACCGCCTCGGTGATCGTGGCGGCGCGACGCGGGGCCGCCTCGACCTCCGCCCGCCGCGTCACCGGCGTCGGGACGAGGACGCCCGAGGCCCCGGCGGCGGCCGCGGCCTCGACGTCGGCCCCGATGTCGCCGATGACCACGCAGCGGGCAGGATCGACGTCGAGCTCGGCGCAGGCGGCCTTGACCATCCCGGGCGCGGGCTTCCGGCAGCTGCAGCCGTCGTCCGGCCCGTGCGGGCAGACCTGGACGGTGTCGAACGGGCCGAGCAGCTCGTCGAGCCGGGCCATGCAGGCGTCGACCTGCGCGCGGGTGATCAGCCCGCGGGCCACGCCGGACTGGTTGCTCACCACACCGACCCGGACCCCGCGGACGCGCAGCGCGTCGACGGCCTCCCGCGCGCCGGGCACGGGCGTCACCAGCGCCGGGTCGCCGTTGTACGGGTAGTCGCGCACGAGGGTGCCGTCGCGGTCGAAGAGCACCAGGTCGGGCAGCCCGCGCCAGGGCCGCACCCGCCGGTGCTGCACGGCGCCGCGCAGGAAGTGCCAGGTGGCCAGCGGCGGGATCACGGCGCTGGTGGCGAGCATGGTGCCGACCTCGGCGCGGTCGCGCGGGCCGGGGGCGATCCGCGCCCAGGCGAACTCACCGGTGCCGACGGCCCAGGCCGCGGCGGCGGCGAGCGCGGCACGCGGCCGGCGGGCGGCGGCGAGGCCGACGGCGGCCAGCCCGGCCGCCGTGACGGCCAGGTGCCGCGGCCGGCGGCCCAGTGGCGCGTCGGCGCGCTCGCGCCAGCCGGGGCCGTGCAGCCGCCGCATGAGGACGTCGTCGGCGTTGCCGGCCTGCACGCGGACGCTCACCCAGCGGTCGACCGGGCGCACCGGGTGGGTGATCCAGCGCTGCCCGCGGACCAGCCGGGCACCGGTGTCCATCACCCGCAGCGCCAGGTCGGAGTCCTCGCGGAAGGCGCGCGGGAAGCGCTCGTCGAAGCCACCGACGGCGGCCAGGGCGGCGCGGCGGTAGGCGAGGTCGGCGGTGATCCAGGAGCTGGTGGCCAGGCCCGCGGTGCCGCGCTCCCAGTCGGTGGGCCGGCGGTCCGCGGGGAGCGGCACCCGCACCCGGCCCTGGCTCCCGGCCACGTCGGCCGGCAGGTCGGAGAGGTCCTCGGCGAGCCGCTGGTACCAGTCGGGGTCGGGGACGACGTCGTCGTCGAGGAAGGCCACCCACTCGGTGCGCACCGTCCGCCAGCCGAGGTTGCGGGCGCGGGCCGGGCCCCCGCCCCCGGTGCGCACCACGCGCACGGGCGGCAGGCCGGGCCGCTCGGGACGCAGCGGCTCGCCGGTGGGCCGGTCGTCGACCAGGACCAGCTCGGCCGGGCGCGGTCCCGGGGCCTGCGCGAGGGCGTCGAGCAGCACGTCCAGGGACGGCCGGCCGACGGTCGGCACGACCACGGAGCACTGCTCGATCCCCACCTGCATGATCACGTCCTGCCCGCGTTGGGTGGAGCGGAAACACTACGGGCTTGAAGTGTCCCCCGGACGGGGTGCGCCCGGCCCCCTGCAGGGCCCCGCCGCGAGCCTGCGAGTGGCGGGGGGCAGGGGGTCCTTCTTCAGCGGCGGATCCTGGCCGCCGCGGAGACGCGGGCGAGCGCGTCGGTGACGACGGCGGCGTCGTCCCCCAAGAGGGTGAGCAGGTGCGCCACCAGGTCGTCGTGGGTCGGACGGGCCTCCTCGACCTTGGCCCGTCCGGCGGGGGTGAGCCGGGCGTGCAGCAGCCGCTTGTCGCCCGACGAGCGCTCCCGGACGACGAGCCCCTCGCTCACCAGGCGGCTGACGGTGCTGGTCACGCCGGCGCGGGAGATGCCGAGCGCCTCGGCGAGCTCGCTCATCGAGGCCCGCTCACCGGGCGCCTCGGCGATCCGGCGCAGCGCCTCGTACCCGGTGAGCGAGAGGTCGTGCCGGCGGTGCAGGGCGGAGTCCACGCGGCGGGTGATGCGGTCGTGCACCTGCACGATGCGCAGCCAGGTCTCGGCCGGACGGGGTGCCGCCCCCGGGACGTCGGCCACGTCGCCGGGCACGTGCTCGGCGGGGACGTCTGGAGCCAGGGCGTCCTCGGGGCGGGCCACCGGACCATCGTCGCCGACGGAGCGCTCAGGCGCTCCCGGGGGACGTGGGGGCGCGGTCCCGCGCCCCGGGCCGCCGGGCCCCGGCGGCGAGGGCGAGACCGGCGCCCATGGCGACCAGCGACCCGCCGGCGGCCAGGAGCGGCCACGGGACGCCGCCGGTGACCGCGGCGGCCTCCTGCGCGGAGACCTCGACGACCCGTGCGCCCTCGGTGGTGCGGGGGGCGGCCACGCCGCTCGGGTCGGGCAGTCCCGGGACCGGCACCGGCACCGCCTTCCCCAACTGCGGCACCACCGCCGGGCCGCTGGGCGCGCTGATGGCCGCGCAGTCCTCGGCGGTCGGCCGGGTGAAGCTGTAGCCGGTCAGGTCGTCGACCCAGCCGTCGCCCGAGCCGTCGAGGGCCCGGTACTCGAGGAACGGGTCGATGGTCTCGCCCCAGTCGACCTCGCCGGTGCTCAGCACGACGGCGGCGCCGGGCGCGACGTCGGCGGCGTCCTCCCCCGCCGGACGGCGTCCGGTGCCGAGCGTGACCGCGTAGCCGACCGTGCCGCCGGTGACCTCGACGACCACGCCACCGGGGCGGCAGCTGGGGCCGTGGGTGACGCGGGCGTCCGGGCGGGCGTCGTCGTCGACGGCGGCCGCGGGCCCGGCGAGGGCGACACCGGCACAGAGCAGGGCGAGCGTCATGACGACGACGGACGCCGGCCGGATGGCCACCTGCACGTGCACTTCCCCCTGGCTCTACGCCGGCGCAACCCGTGGTGCACCGGTGGACCCATGATGCCGGGGAAACCGGGCCGTCGGTCCGGGGCTACCTGCCGGTTGCGCGTGTCGCTACGGCGTGTCGGCAGAATTCCGGATCGGGACCGTGCCGCAGGACGTGACGAAGCCGGGGAGGTCACGCAGAGCCGCAGCACGCAACGGCACGTGCTCGGCCAGCGCCGGCGAGGACAGCACGTGACGCAGCGCTCACTACGGTGTCCGCGTGGACTCAGCAGCGGGTACCGGTCGCCGACGACAGGACGAGGTCTACCGCGCGGGGGTGTACGGCCACCGGCCCCGGGTGCCCACCGCGGCCCGGGCGCTGCAGCACCGCGCGCGCCGGCGGCTGGGCGCCCGCGCCTACTCCTACGTCGCGGGCGGCGCCGGGGACGAGGCGACCCAGCGGGCCAACCGCGCGGCGTTCGACCGGTGGGCCGTCGTCCCCCGGGTGCTGCGGGACGTGAGCGTGCGCGACACCTCGGTCGAGCTGTTCGGACGGCGGCTGCCCGCGCCCCTGCTGCTCGGCCCGGTCGGCGCGCTCGAACTGGTGTACCCCGCGGCCGACCTCGCGGTGGCCCGCGCCGCGGCCTCCCTCGGCGTGCCGATGGTCTTCTCCAACCAGGCCTCGGTGTCGATGGAGGAGTGCGCCGCCGCGATGGGCTCCTCGCCCCGGTGGTTCCAGCTGTACTGGTCGACGTCCGACGAGCTGGTCGAGAGCCTCGTCGGGCGGGCCGCGGCCAGCGGCTGCGACGCGCTGGTGGTCACCCTCGACACCACGATGCTCGGCTGGCGCCCGCGCGACCTGGACCTGGGCCACCTGCCGTTCGCCCTCGGCAAGGGCATCGCGCAGTACACCTCCGACCCGGTGTTCCGCCGGCTGGTCGAGGAGCGGGCGGGTGCCGCTCCCGCGCCGGCCCAGGCGGGGGCCGCCGCGAGCCGGGACCGGCAGCCCCGGCAGACGTTGTCCGCCGTCCGGGCCCTGGTCGGCATGGCGCGGGCCTGGCCCGGGCCACTGCTGGACAACCTGCGCTCGCCGCTGCCGCGGGCCGCCGTCGAGACGTTCCTCGCCATCTACTCGCGACCCTCGATCACCTGGGCCGACCTCGCCTGGCTGCGGGCCCGCACCCGGCTGCCGATCGTCCTCAAGGGCGTGCTGCACCCCGACGACGCCCGCCGGGCGCTCGACGAGGGGGTGGACGGCCTGGTGGTGAGCACCCACGGCGGCCGGCAGGTGGACCGCTCCCTGTCCGCGCTCGACGCCCTGCCCGACGTGGTGGCCGCGGTGGGCGACCGGGCGCCGGTGCTGCTCGACAGCGGGGTGCGCAGCGGCGCCGACGTCCTCACCGCGGTCGCGCTCGGTGCGCGGGCGGTGCTGCTGGGCCGGCCGTTCGCGTGGGGGCTCGCCCTCGCCGGCGAGGAGGGCGTGCGGCAGGTGGTGTCCGACGTGCTGGGCGAGTTCGACCTGACACTGGGCCTGAGCGGCCACACGTCGGTCGACCAGCTCTCGCCGGAGGTGCTGCGCCGGGTCGGCTGAAGTGGTCCTCGGTGCCGGTCGGCGGGACCCTGGTCGGACTCCCTCCGCCGGGGACGCCGGAACCACCCGCGAGGAGTCCGCGTGAGCACACCGCCGTCCGTCCGTGCCCAGTTGTTCCGGCGCAAGCCGGTCACCGCCATGGTCGAGGAGACCGGCGCGCAGACCGACGGCGGCGTGCTGGCCCGGCGGATCGGCCCCGTCCAGCTGATGGGGCTCGGCATCGGCGCCACCATCGGCACCGGCATCTTCTTCGTGCTCAGCTCGGCGGTGCCCGAGGCCGGCCCCGCCGTCGTCCTCTCGTTCGTGCTCGCCGCGGTGACCGCCGGCTTCACCGCGCTCTGCTACGCCGAGCTCGCCTCGACCATCCCGGTCGCCGGCTCCTCGTACTCCTACGCCTACGCGACGCTGGGCGAGGTCGTCGCCTACGTCGTCGGCTGGTGCCTGCTGCTGGAGTACGCGGTCAGCGCGGCCGCGGTGTCGGTGGGCTGGAGCGAGTACCTCAACGCGCTGCTCGACGGCACGGTCGGCGTCCGCATCCCCGACGCGCTGTCGGCCGCCCCGGGCGCGGGTGGGGTGGTCAACCTGCCGGCGGTCGTGCTGGTGACCCTGTGCGCGCTGCTGCTGGTACGCGGCGCGAGCGAGTCGGCGCGGGTCAACGCGGTGATGGTCGGCCTGAAGATCCTCGTGCTGCTGTTCTTCGCGGCGATCGCGTTCACCGCCTTCGACGCCGGCAACTACACGCCCTTCGCCCCGCTCGGCGCGAGCGGCGTGGGGGTCGCGGCGGCGTCGATCTTCTTCTCGTTCATCGGCCTGGACGCCGTCTCCACCGCCGGGGAGGAGGTGCACGACCCCCGGCGCACCCTGCCGCTGGCGATCGTCGGTTCCCTGGTCGTGGTGACGACGGTCTACCTGCTGGTCGCCGTCTCGGCCGTCGGCGCCCAGCCCGCCGGGGAGTTCGAGGGCCAGGAGGCCGGACTGGCGGTGATCCTCGAGAACGTGACCGGCTCCCGCTGGCCGGCCGTCGTGCTCGCCGCCGGCGCGGTGATCTCGATCTTCTCGGTGACGCTGGTGGTGATGTACGGCCAGACCCGGATCCTGTTCGCGATGAGCCGCGACGGGATGGTGCCGTCGCTGTTCAGCCGGGTGGACGCGCGCACGCTCACCCCGGTCCGCGGCACGGTGGCGGTGGCCCTGTTCGTGGGCGCCCTGGCCGGCCTCGTCCCGCTCGACTTCCTCGTCGACCTGACCAGCATGGGCACGCTGGTGGCCTTCACCGTCGTGTCGGTCGGCGTCCTGGTGCTCCGCCGGACGCAGCCGGACCTCCCCCGCGGCTTCCGGGTGCCCGGCTACCCCGTCGTCCCGGTGCTGTCGGTGCTGTTCTGCCTGTACCTGATCGCCGGGCTGCCGGGCGTCACGTACGCGCTGTTCGCGGTCTGGCTCACGATCGCCGCGGTCGTGTACGTCACCTACGCGCGCACCCACTCGGCGCTGCGGACCTCCCGATGACCCTCGTCGTCGGGTACGCCGTCGACCCCGTCGACCAGGCCCCGCTGCGGCTCGCCGGGTCGCTCGCCCGCACCGGTGGGGACGACGTGGTCCTCGCGACCGTCACGCCGCGCGGCTTCGACGACCCGCGCACCGACCGGGAGTGCCGGCGCTTCCTCGCTGCGGCGGTGCGGGCGGCGCAGCAGGCGGCCGTGCCGGTCCTGGACGGCGTCCCGCAGGTGCGCACGGTCGCGCTCGAGGCGCCCTCGGTGCCGGCGGGGCTGGTGACCGCCGTCCGCCAGGTCGAGGGCTCGTTGCTCGTGCTCGGCGCCGCGCGCGGCTCGGCGACCGGGCGGTTCGGGACCGGCAGCGTCGCCGGGCACCTGCTGCACTCCTCCCCCGTCCCGCTGGCGCTGGCCCCGCGGGATTGCCTCGCGCCGCGGCGGGTCGAGCGGCTGAGCTGCGCGTACGCGGGGACCGACCGGTCCCGCGAGGCGCTGGCCTGGGCGACCCGGACGGCGCAGGCGTGGCGCGTCCCGCTGCGACTGCTGGCCTTCGCCCCGGAGCGGCCACCGATGCTGCCCGCGGAGACCGGTCTGCGGGCCGAGGCACTGGTGTCGACGCAGTGGGCCGAGCAGGCGCGGGCTCAGCTGGCGGAGGTCGTCGCCGGGTGGCCCGGGCCGGGGCCGGCGCCGGAGACCCACGTCGCGGCGGGTGCGGGATGGGCCGGCGCGCTGGCGGCCGGGGAGTGGCTGCCCGGTGAGGTGCTGGTCGTCGGCTCCTCGCGGCACGGCCCCCTGGCGCGGGTCTTCCTGGGCTCGACGGCGACGAAGATCGTCCGCGCCTCGCCGGTGCCGGTGGTCGTCGTCCCGCGGGGCGCCGGCGGGTCGGACGACACGCCGGACCGGGGTTGACCTCACGTGTGACCGGAGTCACAGTGGAGGCCGGGCGGGGGCAGCCGGCAACGAGTGGCCTCCCACTGCTGGGAGGACCGACCAACGCGGCCAGACCGCCAGGACCGGCCCCCCGCCCCTCATCTCCCGCGACTCCCCGTCAACCGGTGATGTTGCGGCGCATCCGCTCCAGCGCGGCCGCGACCCGGGCGAGGTCGTCCGCGTCCAGGCCGGCGCGCAGCTGCTCGTCGTGCGCCCGCGCGGCGTCCCGGAGCCGGTCGAACAGCTGCAACCCGGCGGCGGTCAGCTCGACGCCGTGCACCCTCCGGTTCCCGGGGTCGCGGCTGCGAGCGACCAGTCCCGCCGCCTCCATGGCGTCGAGCTGCTGGGTCAGCGTGGCCGCGCGCACGCCGAGCGCGTCGGCCAGCTCCCGTTGACTGGCGACCGGCCCGGGGCGCAGTGCCACCAGGACCAGCCAGACGGCGCGCGACCCGCCGGCGGCCGCCAGTCGGGCGTCGAACGCCCGGCTGACCTCCCGGGCCACCCGGTCGAGGAGCAGTCCGATCGGCGGGCCGCCGGGAGGCCGTGGCACGCCCGCACCCTACCAAGAACGGCAGGTCCCTGATCTTTCGGTACCTAACGATTTGGCGTAGCGTCGGAGTGCCCGACCCTCCCCGGGAGGTGTGCGATGACCGCGACCCCGACAGCTCGAGGCACCCGACTGCGGCTCGGCCGCGACACCCGCCGGATGGTCCTGCTGGTGCACCTGGCCGCCTCGCTCGGGTGGTTCGGCGCCGACGTCGTCCTCGGGGTGCTCGCCGTCACCGGCTTCGTCTCGGACGACCCCGCGCGGGTGGCCGCCTGCTACACGGCCCTGCACGTCTTCGCCGTCCCGGTCCTGCTCACCCTGGGCCTGGTCAGTCTCGCGTCGGGGTTGACGCTCGGGCTGGCCAGCCGCTGGGGCGTCGTCCGCACCCGGTGGGTGCTGGTCAAGCTGGTGATCAACCTGGTGCTGGTCGCCCTCGTGCCCGTGCTGCTCCAGCCCCGGCTGGCCGAGGTGGCACGGCAGGTGCGCCAGGTCGACGCCGGACTGGCCGAGCGGCTCGGGCGGATCCCCCAGGACCTGCTGTTCCCGGCCTTCGTGTCCGGCACCGCACTGCTCGTCGCCGCGGTCCTCGCCGTCTGGAAGCCGTGGGGCCCGACCCGCCGCCGGTGACCGGCGGCGCCGGTCACGGCCTGGGCACCCGGCCCTCCGCACGCTCCACCCCTGCCCCGCACTGTGGGCAGGGGGAGAGGTCCGCGGACGCGGGTCGGTCCACGGGGGACGGCGCCCGCCGACGACGGGGACGGCGGATCGACCGACGCGACACCGCCGTCCGCCGTGATCATGGGGTTGTCGTCGCCGCGGGCGGCGTGTCCGCGCGTGTCGCCTGCAACAACCCCGTGATCAACACCCGGAGACGCCGGAGGCGGGCCGGCGGCGGCACGTGCTCGGAAGAGAACAGCGGCCCCGTCCCGGAGGACGGAGCCGCTGTGCTGTCTCAACCAGACGTGCACCCGAAGGGATTCGAACCCCTAACCTTCTGATCCGTAGTCAGATGCTCTATCCGTTGAGCTACGGGTGCGTGTTGTTCAGTTGTCGTGCGCGGAGGCTCCGGGATTTGAACCCGGGATGGGGGTTAACCCAAACCGCATTAGCAGTGCGGCGCCATAGACCGGACTAGGCGAAGCCTCCCGGGGTCCGAGTCCCCCCGGAACCACCGAGAAGACAGACTACCAGCGCCCCGGGAGGCGGTCCGCCGGGGGTCCCCGCGCGGTCGCGGCCTCAGGCGGCGACCGGCTCGGACGCCCGCTGACCGGCCGGCCGGCGCCCCGGCACCAGCGTGACCACCACCGCGAGGGCGGCCCCCGCGACGGCGAGCAGTAGGCTGCCGCTGACGCCGGCCGGACCCTCGATCAGCGCGCCGCCGAGCGCGGCCCCGACCGCCGAGGCGCCGG
This sequence comes from Geodermatophilus sp. URMC 61, assembly GCF_052931555.1. Taxonomy (NCBI): domain Bacteria; kingdom Bacillati; phylum Actinomycetota; class Actinomycetes; order Geodermatophilales; family Geodermatophilaceae; genus Geodermatophilus; species Geodermatophilus sp. URMC 61. The sequence continues at coordinate 4,713,808 of NZ_JBRFHZ010000002.1, read as the reverse complement.
TGGCCATCGTCGACAGCCAGGTGAAGGCCTCGGTGGTGGCGTGCGCCGGGGTGATCGCGCCCACCAGCGAGTTCTGCACCGTCAGCGTCGGGGCGATCGCCGTCCCGCCGAGGAACAGCAGCGCGCCGAGCACCCACGGGTCGGACGCCGCGGTGAGCGGCGCCAGACCGACCGTCACGCCGAGCAGCAGCCAGCGGTACTGCCGCGGCAACGAGACGCTGACCACCCGGGCGCCGAACCAGAGCCCGCCGGCCACCGAGCCCAGCGACCACAGGGCCAGCAGGACGCCGGACATCCCGGGCGCCCCGGCGGCGTCGGCGAACGCGGGGACGGCGACCTCGAGCGCACCGAAGCCGAGCATCAACGCCGCGCCGCTGACCAGCACCCGCGGCATGCCGGGGGCGAGCGCCGTGGCGAACGCGCTGGCGTGGTGCGCCGCCGGCACCGACACCCAGCCGCGCATCGCGCCCGAGGTCGCGATGCCGAGCGCACCGGCCACGGCCAGGGTCCCGGCGACGGCCACGGCCCACGCCGGGGTGGTCAGCACGGCGAGCGCGGCGACGAGCGTCGGGCCGGCCACGAAGACCAGCTCGGTGGCGGTGGCGTCGAGGGCGTAGGCAGTGACACGCACCCCCGGGTCGACGCGGGACCACAGCGCCCGGACCGCGCCGGACACCAGCGGCGTGCCGGCGCCCGCGGCGGCCGAGGCGGCGACGATCGCCGCCGTCGGGGCACCGCCGAGGACGACGGTCACCAGCAGCGTCAGCAGCAGCGGGTAGGCCGCGGCCTGGCCCAGCAGGACCGGTCGCGGGCTGCGACGGTCGGCCAGCCGGCCGAGCACCGGCGCCATCCCGGCCATCGCCAGGCCGTACGTGGCCGACGCGAGACCGGCGACGGCGTAGGAACCGGTCTGCTGCTGCACCATGAGCAGCAGCGCGAGCGGGACCATGGCCGACGGGAGACGGCCGGCGAAACCGGCGACGAGCAGCACCGGAGCGGACGGCAGACGCCAGACGGACAGGTACGAACGCACGACGAACTCACTTCGGTAGCACGCGGAACGGGAAGAGTAGGGAGTCAAACCCTGTTGACCCCCTACATGCTACGGACGATGGCGTAGGGGGTCAAGTCGGTTACGCCACCTACGGCGTGTCAGCGGCACTCCAGCGGTAGGGGATTCCATGGACTACGACACCTACGGGTCCACAGCGGTCGAGCTGGCCATCGACCTGGCCAACGCCGACCGGGACGCCGGACCGGACTGGGCCACGGCGTTCCTGCGTGCCCACGACGACTGGTTCTCGCCCGGCAGCGTCCTCGACCTCTCCCCCGAGGAGACCGGGCAGGCGGCCACGACCGCCGACCTGGTCCGCGCCGTCGCCGAGGCCCGGTCGGAGGCCGAGGTGATGGACCGGCTGAACGCGTTGCTCGCGCTCGCCCACCCGAAGCCCTACGCCACCGACCACGACGGCGCGTTGCACCTGCACTACGCGCGTCCGGACGCGCCGCTGCTCGAGCAGCTGACGACGACGGTGGCGATGGGTCTGTCACAGGTCGTCGTCCAGCACGGCTGGCAGCGGATCGGCGTCTGCTCGGCCGAGGGCTGCGACGACGTCTACGTCGACACCTCGCGCAACGCCAGCCGCCGCTACTGCTCCAACACCTGCGCCAGCCGCTCGACGGTCGCCGCCTACCGCGCCCGCCGCAGGACCTGAGTCCGGGGACCTTCCCCCACCACGACCAGGGCTGGGACCGTGGGCGCATGGCTGCCTCGATCGTGCCGCCGGAGGGGGAACACCTCACCACCGGGTGGGAGCCGGACCTGGACCCGGCGGACACGCTGGTGCGCCAGGCGGTGTTGGTCAACGCGTCCTGGCCGGTCGAGGTGGCCAGGAGTGCCGGACGGCCGTGCCGTGCGGGACCTCGGTGGGCCGGCGGGTGGATCGGCGATCGCGGCGCCCTGACGAATCCCGTGGTCCTCACGCAGCCGCTGAGCGATCCCTCGCCCACGCTCGCCGAGATCGGCGAGCTGTTCCCCGCCGAGGTGCCCTACCTGCTGGTCAACCCCTGGCCGTCGCCCGATCTGAGGGCGCACGGCCTCGTCCTGATCGGTCACCCGCCGCTCATGGTCCGGTTGCCGGCCCCGGCTCCGGATCGGCCGGGACGCGGCACCGAGGTGCGGGAGGTCGGCGACGCGGCGGAGCTGGCGCGGGCCGAGCGGGTGCTGGTCGACGGCTATCCGATGCCGGACCTCGAGCCGCTGGAGCCCGGCGACCTGCTGGGACCCGGCATCCTGGCGGGGGCGACCCGGGTCTGGCTCGCCTGGGTCGACGGCGAGCCGGTCGCCGTCGCGGCCGCCCACCGGCACGCCGGCGCGACCCTGGTGGAGTACGTCGCCACGCTGCCGCAGGCGCGCGGTCGCGGAGCGGGAGCAGCGGTGACGTGGGCGGCGACGCTGGCGCACCCGGACGAGCCTGCCGTCCTCCTGGCCAGCGACGAGGGACGGCCGGTGTACGCGCGCATGGGGTACGTGGCGGTCGAGCGGTGGACCGCGTGGCTGCGCCCTGCCGCGTGACGGGTCACGCCGACGAACCCCCTCCGCACTAGCGTCTGGCGCATGCGGGGCGCGCGGCACTGGGACGCGCGCCTGCACACCCTGGTCGGCGGGCTGCCGGACACCCCCGCCGACGTCTGGCTGCGCCGGCTGACCGCCGCCGCCGACCACGGCCGCGTCTGGATGGCCACGGGCGCCCTGCTGGCCCTCCGCCGCGGAGCGCTGCGCCGCGGTGCGGTCCGCGGGCTGGCCTCGATGGCGGTCTCCAGCGGGCTGGTGAACTCCGCGCTCAAGCCGGTGTTCGGCCGCCGCCGTCCCGACCTGGGGGCGCACCCGGTGCACCGCCTGCTGCGCCACCCGCTGACCACGCACTCCTTCCCCAGCGGGCACTCCTCGTCGGCCGGGGCGTTCGTCACCGGCGTCGCGCTGGAGTGCCCGGCGGCCGGGGCGGCGCTCGCGCCGCTGGCGGCGGCCGTCGCCTACTCACGGGTGCACGTCGGCGTGCACTACCCGGGGGACGTCGTCGCCGGCCTGGCCGTCGGCGCGGCGGTCGCCGTGAGCGGCCGGCGCTGGTGGCCGGTGCGGCCGACCACCCCTGCCCGCGTGCGGACGACGCACTCCGCCCCCGCGCTGCCCGGGGGCGAGGGCCTGGTCGTCGCGGTGAACCCGCGCTCGGGCCCCGCGGACTACGACCCGGCCGCTGACGTCCGCCGGCTGCTGCCCCGCGCCGAGATCCGCGAGCAGACCGCGGGGACGACGATCGCCGACCTGCTGGAGGAGGCGGTCCGCTCCGGCCGGCCACGGGCGCTCGGCGTGGCCGGTGGCGACGGCAGCGTCGCCGCCGCCGCGGCCGTGGCGGTCGCGCACGGCCTGCCGCTGGCGGTGCTGCCCGCGGGCACGCTCAACCACTTCGCGCGGGACGTCGGCGTGCCCACCCTCGAGGCCGCGGCCGACGCCGTCGTCTCGGGCCGGGCGGTCGAGGTCGACGTCGCCGAGGTCAACGGGACGCCGTTCCTCAACACCGCCAGCATCGGCAGCTATCCGGAGATGGTGCGCCGCCGCGACGCGCTGGCGGGCCGGCTCGGGCGGTGGACGGCGATGGCGGTGGCCGTGGCGCAGACCCTCCGCCGGGGGACGCCGGTGTCACTGCTGCTCGACGGGCGGCCGCTGTCGGTGTGGATCCTCTTCGTGGGCAACGGCCGCTACACCCCGCGCGGACTGGCCCTCGCCTGGCGGCCTCGCCTGGAGGACGGGCTGCTCGACGTCCAGTACCTGCGCGCCGACGTCCCGTTCAGCCGGACCCGCGCCGTCCTCGGGTCGCTGCTGGGCCTGAGCCCCCACGTCTCCGGCTACGCCGAGGGCCAGGCGCAGCGGGTGCGGGTGGTGTCGCGGTCGGGCCCGCAGGAGGTGGCCTACGACGGCGAGACCGGCCAGACGGCCACCGAGTTCGTCTTCGCCAAGCACGGGAGGCTGACGGTCTACTGCTGCCGGGACCGTTGACCCAGCGGAGTGGCGACGACCTCACTACGGTCCCGTCAGGGGTGTCCCGGCGCGTACCGGGGCACTGAGCCGACCAGAGTCCCCGAGCCGAAAGAGGTCACCCATGTTGGTCCGCCGGATCGCCCGGCCGCTGCTCGCGTCGTCGTTCGTCTACGGCGGCATCGACACCCTGCGCAACCCGCAGAGCCGGGTGCCGGGTGCCGCGCCGGTCGTCGACCAGATCACCGCCGCGGCCGACCAGCAGCTGCCGGTCCAGGTACCCCGCGACGTCGAGCAGTACGTGAAGATCAACGCCGCCGCGCAGGTCGCGGCCGGCTCCCTGCTGGCCCTCGGCCGGCTGCCCCGGCTGTCGGCGCTGGTCCTCTCGGCGAGCCTGGTGCCGACGACCCTGGCCGGGCACCGCTTCTGGGAGCACGACGACCCCAAGGAGCGCTTCGGCCAGACCGCGCACTTCCTCAAGAACCTGAGCATGCTCGGCGGGCTGCTGATCGCCGCCGTCGACACCGAGGGCCGGCCGTCCGTGGGCTACCGCGCCCGCCGCGCCGCCTCCCGGGCCGCCGACAGCACGGAGAAGAGCCTGGAGAGGGCGCAGAAGCGCGCCGCCAGGGCCCAGCGGAAGGCCGAGAAGCAGTACAAGAAGGCCTCCCGCTGAGCGACCCGCTCCCGCCCGCGGCCGCGCTCCGGAGGATCGCCTTCCTCCTGGAGCGCGCCCGCGAGCCCACGCACCGGGTCGCGGCGTTCCGCACCGCGGCGGCCGTCGTCGACGCCCTCGGCCCGGACGAGCTCGACCGGCGGATCCGCACCAGGACGCTGACCGACCTGCGCGGCATCGGGCCCAAGACGGGTGCGGCGATCGTGCAGGCGCACGCCGGCGAGGTGCCCGAGTACCTGGCCCGCCTGGAGGAGGCCCACGGCGAGCTGGTGCCGCTGGCCGACGACGTCGCCGAGTTCCGGGCGCTGCTGCGCGGCGACCTGCACGTGCACTCGGACTGGTCCGACGGTGGCAGTCCGATCCGCGAGATGGCCGAGGCCGCGATCGGCCTGGGCCACGAGTACATGGCGCTGACCGACCACTCGCCGCGGCTGACCGTCGCCAACGGCCTGTCCCCCGAGCGGCTGGAGCGCCAGCTCGACGTCGTCGCCGCGCTCAACGAGGAGCTCGCCCCCTTCCGGATCCTCACCGGCATCGAGTGCGACATCAACGTCGACGGCAGCCTCGACCAGACCGACGAGCTGCTCGGGCGGCTGGACGTCGTCGTCGCCAGCGTGCACTCCGACCTGCGCGCGGACTCCGCGGCGATGACCGAGCGGATGCTGACCGCGGTCGCCGACCCGCACACCGACGTCCTCGGGCACTGCACCGGCCGGCTGTTGATCCCCCGCGAGCAGCGGGAGGGACGCCGTCAGCGGCCGCGGCCGGAGAGCAGCTTCGACGCCGAAGCGGTGTTCTCCGCCTGCGTCGAGCACGGCACCGCGGTGGAGATCAACTCCCGGCCCGAGCGGCTGGACCCGCCGCTGCGGCTGCTCAACCTCGCCGTCGACCTGGGCTGCGAGTTCGCCGTCGACACCGACGCGCACGCCCCCGGCCAGCTCGACTGGCAGGGCAACGGCTGCGAGCGGGCGGTCGAGTGCGGGGTGCCGGCCGAGCGGGTGGTCAACACCCGCACCGTCGAGGACCTGCTGGCCTGGACGGCCGGCTGAGGGGCCGGCGCCCGGCTCACCGACGCCGCCGTCGTCCCCACTCCGAGCGGAGGACCGCCCAGACCGGGGCGGGGTCCCGCCAGCTCAGCACGCCGGCGTCCCGCACACCGGCCAGGGACCGGACGGCCTGCGCGGTCGTCAGCTCGCCGCGACGGCGCATCCCCCGGACGACGCGGAGGTCGTGCTGCGGCATCCACGCCCGCGCGCCCTCCCGCGCCGGAGGCTGCTCCCCGACGGGCAGCCCGGCCAGCGTGGCGTACAGCCGCCAGGACGCGTCGAGGCCCGCCGCGTCGTACAGCCCGAAGGACTGCGGCACCCGCACGTTGACCTCGATGAGGTACAGCTCGCCGGTGACGGCGTGCCGCTTGAACTCGGTCGCGGCGAGCCCCACGTAGCCCGCGGCGTCCAGGAGCCGGCGGGCCAGCGCCACGGCCTCCGGGACGGCGGTGGCCTCGAACAGCGTCCCGACCCCGTGGTCGTAGTGCCGGATCTTGCGCCGGCCCGCCTCCAACGGGTACCTCCCGTCCGCGGTGCGGAGACCGACCACGCCCTCGAGGGCGGTCGCAGGCCCGGGGACCTCCTCCGAGACCAGCATGTCGACCCCGGCGCCGAGCGCGGCGTCCAGGTGCGCGCGGACGGCGTCGGCGTCCGGCAGCAGCCGCGTGGCGAAGTCCCCCGACCGCCGGCCGACGTGCCCCAGGACCGGCTTGGCGACGCACGGTGCGGCCGCCGCGGCGAGGTCGACCAGGCGGTCGTCGCCCGGAGCGTCGATGCGGAAGGTGCGCGGCACGCGGACGCCCGCCTGCTCCGCGACGGCCCGCATGCTGTCCTTCTGCATCAGGATCAGGTGCGCGCCGTCCACGGTCTCGAAGCTGCGCAGCACGGACGGGATCTCGCGGCGGTGGGCGACGACGAACTCCGATGCGGCGTCGGAACCACAGACGACCACCCCCGGCCGGTCGCCGAGCGCCGCCAGGGCCGGCAGCCACGGCCGGTCGGCGCCGTCGGGGAGCTGCCCCACGGCGATCGCCCTGAGGGCCCGGCTCCGTCCGACCCACGCGCTCGTCGGTGGGCACAGGGCGATCACCTCGACCCCCCTGGCCGCCAGCCTCCGGGCCATCGTGAGGCAGCCGTCGTTCGGTTCCAGCAGCACCAGCCGCGGCAACCCGGTTCCTGCGTCTGTCGGCCGCACCACTGTCCCTGGTCCTCCTCGCTCGCTCCGATCCGCGTCGGACCGGGGGCTGACAGCGTGCGCCCTCGGTCCGGGGCGTGGCTGTCGGCCAGCGGTGATGATCACCACAGTCCGGAGCGTGCTGCCGGACCTGGCCTCCCCCGTCGACCTCGACGGGCTCACCCGGCCGGATGACCCGTTCCGCGCATCCCGTCGGGCCGAACTAGTGTGGCGGCGCCCCGTCCGGCCCGGACGTGCCGACGGGCGACGAGGGAGCCGGTCCTCCGACCGGACCCGGGTACGAGTGGACGGAGCGTCGTGGTCGAGAGTGTTGCCGCCGGGTCCGCCACCGGGTCCTCCAGCCCGGTCTCGCCCCTGCGTGTGGCGCACCTCATCCACTCCCTCTCCCCGGGAGGCGCGGAGAGCGTCCTCGTGGAGCTGGCCGGCGTGGCCGCCACGGCGGGGCTCGAGCTGGCCGTCGTCGCGCTGTCGCCCGCGTCCCGCACCACCCACGCCGACGCGCTGCGCGCCCGCGGCGTGGACGTCGTGCAGCTGGACCTGCCGCGGTGGGACCCGCGCGCCGTCCCCCAGGCCGTGGCCGCGCTGCGCGCCTTCGGTCCGCAGGTGGTGCACACCCACCTCAAGCACGCCGACATCGTGGGCGGCGTGGCCGGCTCGGTGCTGCGCCTGCCCGTCGTCTCCACGCTGCACATCGTCGAGGACGCGCCCGCCGGGACCCTCGGCCGCTTCAAGCGGAGCGCGGGCCTGGCGGTACGCCGGCGCGTCGCGGCCCGGACGATCGCCCTCTCCTCGGCGCAGCGGCGGTGGTACCAGGACCTCACCGGCTCCGACGACCGCCTCGTCGTCCTCCCCAACGGCGTCGCCGACCCCGGGGTCCCGGACCCGGCCGAGCGCGGTCGGCTCCGTGCCGAGCTCGGCGTGCGCACCGGGCAGGCGCTCGTCGTCACCGCCTCGCTCATGCGACCGGAGAAGGGGCACCGGCTGCTGCTGGACGCCGTGGCCCAGCTACCGGCCGACCTCGCCCCGGTCGTCGCGCTCGCCGGTGACGGCGAGCTGCGCGCGGAGCTGGAGGCGCGGGTGGCCTCGGATGCCCACCTGCGGGACCGCGTCCGCTTCCTCGGCTACCGCGACGACGTGCCGGATCTGCTCGCCGCGGCCGACCTGGTCCTCCACCCCAGCCTGGCCGACGCCCTCCCCACCACCGTCATGCAGGCCCTGGCCGTGGGCGTGCCGGTGCTGGCCACCGACGTGGGCGGCATCCCCGACATCGTCGGCACCGACGCCGGCGTCCTGGTGCCGACCGAGCCCGGCGCCATGGCGGCCGCCCTCACCCGGCTGCTCGCGGACGACGCACTGCGCCACCGCCTGGGCGCGGCCGGCCGCGACCGGTTCCTCGACCGGTTCGAGGCCGTGGGGTGGGCCACCCGGCTCCGCGCGCTCTACGACACCGTGCTCGACGAACCGGGCAGGGCCTGGTCCACGGACGCCCGACGCCGGTGATCCGCGACCCGGCCCCCGCACCGGCGGGGGCCGAGGGGCCGGCCGCAGCGGGCTCGGCGACTTCCACCGGCAGCGCACCTTGCCGCCGCTCTGGCCGGGCCCACCAGCGACCCGCGCCCTCCGCGACCCCGGCCTGACGCCACCTCCGGACGGCCCCGCCCGGAACCCCGCGCCTGCGACCGGACGCCGCGGCCGCGCCCCCGCGTCGGCGGGGTCGGGCGGTCACCGCAGGACGCGGCCGGGCTCCCGGCGGCGGGCGCGGACGGCGGACACCAGCGCCACGCCGGCGAGGAGTGCGGCGACGCCGAGCGGCACCAGGGCCCAGCGGCGGTCGTAGGAGGGCGGGTGCTCCTCGACGACCGGCGCTCCGGCCACGTTGCGGACGCCGTACAGCGGGCTGATGTCGTTGAGGAAGGTGGACGCGGCGGCCCGGGTCTCCTCCGCGACGAACCGCGCCACGTCGGGGTTGGGGCCGGTGGCGGTGACGACGACGAGCGCCGACTGCACCGACCCGGTGACCTCCACCGTGACGCCCTCGACGTCGACCGGGTACGCCGCCACCCGGGCCAGGCCCTCGTCGGCGAAGCGCGGGCTGGCCACGATGCCGGCCAGGGTGCGGACCAGACCGGTGCGGCTGAGCGTGTCCAGGTCGTAGGCCGGTGAGTCGGACCGCCCCTCGTCCACGCTGACCAGCTGCATGCTCGACGACGCCGACCACGTCCGCTGCTGCGGGCCGGCGGCGTTCCACAGCGCCGCCGCACCGAGCACGAGCAGACCGGCGAGCGCCGCGGCCGTGTACCGCAGCCACCGGCCCCTGCGCGCCCCCGCACGGGTCGACGACGCCGTGAGCGGGCCCGCGTCGGCGCCCTGCTCCGGGTGGGGCTGCAGTCGCAGCTCGGCGACCCGGCGGCGGGCCCGGATGTCGAGGGCGGCGCCCAGCGCGACCACGAGCAGGAAGCTCCGGAAGGTGGCCAGGTGGAGGAACACGCTGGCCACCGCCCAGCCGGCGAGCGCGGCCAGGACCGCGTTCGAGAGGGGCAGCGGGGCCTCACGGGCGACCGCCGGCCCCCCGGCCCGGGCGAGGAGCCGGGCCCGCAGGGCCACCAGGAAACCGCCGCCCAGGACGAGCAGCCAGGCGGTGAGCCCGAGCAGGCCACCCTCCGCCGCCGCCTCGAGGTACTGGTTGTGCGGCGCCAGGGGCAGCGTGTCCAGACCGAGCCGGCTGAGGTAGCCCTCCGTGACGGCGAGGAAGTTGCCCGGGCCCACGCCGAGGACGGGGTGGTCGACGAGGACCTCGAACGCGACCCGCTGGGCCGCCAGGCGCCCCTCCAGGGAGGGGTCGACCACCTCGAGACCGTCGCTCGTCCCGAGCAGGGAGAGGGTGGCCAGCCGGCTGCCGACGCCGGGGACGAACAGGGCCAGGGCAGCGGCCACCGGGGCGAAGAGCACGGCCTTGGCCCAGCGGCCGCCGGCCAGCAGCGCCCAGACCAGGCCGACGAGGAAGGCGGCCAGCAGGGCGCCCCGAGAGCCGGTCATCACGATGCCGCCGCAGATGGTGGCCGCGGCGGTCAGCCAGCCCAGCCGCGCGCCGGTGCGCCTCGCCATCTGTGCCAGGGACAGCGCGAAGGGCAGTCCGAGGACCAGGACCCGGCCCCAGAAGTTCGCGTCGCCCTGCGGCCCCGCGTGGCGGGCCGTCGCTCCGCCGACGTCGGCGACCAGGGGGACGTTCGACAGACCGGCGAGGGAGGTCGCGTTGCCCAGGGCGAACTCCTGCACCATGGTCACGGCCGCGAGCAGCGCCAGCGTGAGCGCGATGGCGCGGGCCATGGCCTCGGGCACCCGGCCCGGGATGAGGAGCAGCAGGCCGGCGACCAGCGGCCAGAGCAGGGCCTTCGCCGTCTCGAGGACGGCGGTCAGGTTGGTCTCGCTCTCCGCCGCCGGCGTCAGGCTCGGGTCGATCGTCTGGTTGGCGAGGGCGGACACCGTCTGCGCCAGGAGGTACAGCAGGAAGACGACGACCAGGGGGGACCAGCCGGGGCGGATCTGCCCCCGCCGCCAGGCGAGCAGGGCGGCCAGCGCCGAGAACACGAGGGCGGCCGTCTCACCTCCGGGCAGCCCGTTCCCGGCGGCCACGGTCGAGAGGTTGGCGAACTCCGCGACCGTCGCGAGCACGAGGACGGCGACCGGCCGCACCAGCAGCAGCGGCACGGCGAGCAGCGCCAGGGCCGCCGCAGGAGCGAGCAGTGGGAGTCCGAGCACCGCCGTTCCGGCGAGGACGGCGACGCCCAGCACCAGGCAGGCGACGGCCGCCGCCAGCGCTCCGACCCTCGCCCCCGCTCCGGAGCCGCCGGTGGGGGGCCGGACGGAGGACTCCGCCGCAGGCCGGGAGACGTCGGCGGGAGCGACGCTCCGTGTCACCGCGCCGACTGCGGCGCGACCGGGTCGGCCTCGCCGACCCGCACCGGCCCGGCAGGGGACGCCGCTCCGCCGGCGAGCCGCCCGTCACGGCCGCCGTCCCGGTACCGCGACGGAGCCGACAGCCCGTCCGAGGACACGTCGGGCTCCTCGCCCACGGGCCGGAGCGGCTGCCGCGCCGGGAGGACGGCCCGGATGGCGAGGTACGTGGCGATGCCCGCGATGAGCGCGACGGCAGCCACGACGGCCGCCAGCAGGCCGGGGGCGAGGCCGGTGGGCTGGGCCGTTCCCACGGCGCCCTGCACGACGTTGACCTCGTACGGGAAGGTCAACTGGTCGAAGTACGTGCGCGACTGCGTGAGCACGGCATCGGTGGCCGCCTCCGCGCTCTCCGCGTCGGTCGCCGTCCCGGTGATCTGGATCAGGGAGGTGTCCGGCACCACGTCCACCGTCACCTCGCGGACCTGCTCCTCGCCCGCGGCCGCCACCTGGGTCGCCTGCAGGTCGAGGATGCCCGCGAACGTCGTCACGATCTGCCCCTGGCTGAGGGTGTCGTAGTAGCTGGCGGCCTCGGACAGCTGGTCGTTGGGCAGGACGACGAGCGTGCTGCTGGCCTCGTACTCAGCGGGACGGTCGACGTAGAGGAGCCACCCTCCGACGAGTACGAGGAGGGCCACGGCGAGTCCGGTCAGAGCAGCGGCAGGACGCCGCCGGCGCCCCGCCCCGGCGGCCCCGACCTGCGAGGAGACAGCAGAAGTCACGGCCCGAGGGTACCGGTCGAGAGCCGGGTGACCTGCTCCGTTCCCGGATGGGCCTCCCGACGGGGGTATCCGTCACGGGATCAGGCGAAACCCCGTCACCGTGTCGAGGGACCACCGGCGAGGCGTCAGCTGCCGTCCCACTCGGCCAGCACCCGCAGGCGGTCCCACGGGACGTGGGGCATGTCGTAGTAGTCCCAGGGGAACTCGGCGACCTCGCGGTAGACGTCGGTGTCGCCGGTGGGCATCTCGAACACGATGCCCAGGGCGGTCCCCGCACTGTCCCGGACGTAGCCGCCGTGGGTCTGCAGCGCCCGCGCCACGGCCAGCTCGCCGGGGGTGATGTCGGGGATGGACTCGACGTCGACGCTCGGGTCGAGCTGGACCCGGGCTCCCTGGGGGATGCACGGCAGCTCGGACGCGTGTCCGTCGGTCTTGAGCGCCGGGTAGCGGAACACCTCGGGACAGCTCTTGTCGGACACGATGGCGAGGGCGTGGTCGATCCGTCCCGCCTCGATCTCCGCCAACCGCACCAGCCCGGCCAGCAGGTTGACGCCGGCCGCGGTCGCTCCCCCACCCTGGCCCGAGCCGTCCCCGCCGAACGGCGCGTAGGTCCCCCAGGTGGTGCGCCACTCCCCGTCGGAGACCTGCTCCGCCTGCCAGAAGTCGTAGATCCGCCCGGCCGCGTGGTCGATCACCACCAGGGAGCCGTCGGACCCCGGACTCGGGGTGGCCCCGTCGGGGATCCGGACCGGGGCCTCCTCGAGCGGACACGGCCCCCAGGTCTCCGTGCACGTCACGGGGACCGCCGGGGTCGAGGCGTCGACCTCGTAGACCGGGACGCCGAACTCCTGGGTGATCGCGTAGCCACCGCCGTCCTCGGTGAGGGCGGCGACCATGTCGGCACTGTCCTCGTCCAGCTCGGGGTCGTCCGGGATCGGGAGGTACCACGGGCTGTCCTCGGCGAACAACGGCCCGGCGTGGTACGTCGAGTCGTCCGTGGGCGGGAGGTCCTCACCTCCCGGCGACGTGCACGAGCACAGCGCGAGCACGCCGGCCAGGACACCCGCCGTGACGACGGCCCGTCGCGGGGACCCCGGCCGCGTCCGACGCCCGAGGTCGCGGACGCCCGCACGGCCGGTGGGGTGGCTGAGCATGGCGCTCCCAGGGTCCGCTGACAGGTCGCGGGCGACCTCCGCGAGGGGCCTCCCGACCGCCCAGGATAGGTCGGCCGTGTGGGAGAAGGCCCTGATCAGCGCGGTCGTGACCCGGATGACTGACCGTCCGTCGGCCCCGCGTCACCCGGCGATCACGCGGAGTCGCGCCCAGGGGATGTGCGGCATCCCCCAGTAGTCACCCTGGAACCCGGCACCCGGGTACGGGTCGGCCTCTCCGAACGGCGCCTCGAACTGCACGCAGAGGTTGGCCCCGCAGTTGTCCCGGTTGATCGCGCCGTAGGTCTGCAACGCGCGCGCCACCGCTCGCTCCCCCGGGGTGATCCCGGGGATGGCGTCGACGTCGATCGACGGGTCGAGCTGCAGGCGGGCGCCCTCGGGGATGCAGTCGCTGCGGGTGGACTGGCCGTCGCTCTTGACCGCGGGGGCGCGGAAGGCGCCGGCGCACGAGTTGTTCGTGGCGACCGAGAGCGTGTGCGGGATGTGCCCGTTGCGCATCTCGAAGGTGCGGACGACACCGGTCAGCGCGTTGATCCCGGCACCCGTGGCGCCGCCGTGGGGTCCGCTGCCGCTGCCGTCGAGCGGAGCGCAGGTGGCCCAGCTGGTGGTCCACCGACCGGAGCCGGTCCTGCGCGCCTGCCAGAAGTCGCAGACCACCCGGTCGGCCAGGTCCACGATGATCATCCGTCCGTCCGACCCCGTGGTGGGCCGGGCCTCTGCGGGGATGCGCATGGTGCGCTCCTCGACGTCACAGGTCCCCCAGTCCTCCGTGCAGGTGACCTCGGCCGTCGGCGTGCCGGCCACGGCGTTGAAGACGGGCTCGCCGTACTCGTACAGGTTGGCCGTCGCCGTGTTCTTGGCGGTCACGCTGCGCACCATCGCGGCGCTGTTGCGGTCGATGGCGGGGTTGCCGGGGATCGGGGTGTTCCACACGCTGATGGCGGCGAACGGTCGACCGGTGTCCGCGGCGAGCAGGCCGACGGCGGCGTCCGCGGCGGCCGTGCCGGCACGGGCGGGGGCCGACGCCGCGGCGGCCCCCGGCACCGGCTGCGCCGCCGTCGGGGCCGGCGGCGCGGCAGGGGCCGGCGCCGGGACCTCCGCCTGCTGCGCCGGCTGGTCCGTGGTCACCGGCGCGGGAGCCTGGGCGTCGGGCTGGGCCGGAGCCTTCGTCCCGCCCGCCGGTGCGGAGCTGCCGGCCACGGGGACGCACGTACCCCGCGGGTGCTTGCGCAGCACCTCGATCGCGCTGAGCACCGGGAGGTCCCGGACCCCCCGGGCCTCGATCGTCACGCTGCCGTCGTCGACCTGCGCGGTCCAGGACCCCGTCCAGGCGCGCAGCGGACCCTTCGCGGAGCGGGCGACGTCCACCCGCCGGGAGCCGGCCCGGCCGTCCTCGATGTCGACCGAGAAGACCCGGCTGCCGCGGCCGCCCGCCCGCCCGTCCACGCCGAACCACGGCTCCGTGGCGTACAGGCGGACGACGTAGCGCCCCGCCTCGGTCACCGGGACCTCGTAGCGGAACTCCCCGACCCGGGAGCTGCGGTAGAGGACGTCGGCGCGGGTGCCGCGGATGTTCCGGTCCTCAGCCACCGTCGTGGCCGGGTCCGCCTGCTGGACCGGGTCCGCCGACCACGTCCGGCCGCCGACGGTGACCTGGGGTCCGTCGGTGTTCACGCGGGCCACCGCGACCTCGTCGGCGGTCCCCGCGGGGCAGCGCGACGACGCGGCGGTCTGGACGGCGCCGGAGGCGGCCGTCACCCCCCTCGTGGCGACGAGGGCACCGAGCGCCAGCAGCGTGCCGACCCACCTCCTCCGGGGTCTGCGGGGCCGGGGGTGGCGGGTCGGGCGGGCGTGACGCGACATGGGCGTTCCTCGGGCGGCGGCGGGCGGGGACGGCGTCCGGCATCCCGCACCCCGCGGCGCACCACCGGGACCGGATGACGAGACGGACGGGTCCGTCTCGCCCACCGGACATCCGGCAGCGTCGGCCCCGTTCGACTGAGATTCAGCAGTCGCACACGCTCTGAACTGCGCGACTGCCGAAAGGTTACGACACGATCACAGCGTGTCAACCGTCCGAGTGACGTTTGTGCACACTTGTGGCGCGTCCCGCTGGCCTGCGGATTCGCGGGCACGACCCGGACGGCGACCGGCCGCAGCCGGTCGCCGTCTCGGGGTGGGGTCAGGCCCGGCGACGCAGGCGGCGCGCGACCACGCGCGCCGCCCCGCGCAGCACCTCACGGAGGTCGGTCTCGGCGTCGACGAGGACGCGGGGGACCTCGAGCGGCTCGGTGCCGGGACCGGCCAGCGCCGTCCGGGTCGTGACGGCGAAGGCGTAGCCGGCCTCGCCGGCCAGCCCGACCGTGGTCGCCGAGTAGTCCTGGGCGCGACCGTTGGGATAGGCCAGGACGTCGACGGGGCGCTGGAAGTGCTCGGCCAGTTCGCGCCGCGACGCCGTCAGCTCGTGGGCCTGGGCGGGACCGGTCTCCCGGCTCAGGATGGGGTGCCCGCAGGTGTGGGACTCGATCTCGTGCCCCAGCCGCAGGAAGGTCTTGGCCTCGTCCCAGTCCAGGAACTGCCGGCCGAGCGGCGGTCCCTCGGGGGCCAGCCGCCCGCGCAGCTCGGCGACCGCGGCCAGCCGGTCCTGCGCGTCGAGGAGCTTGAGCGCGTCGCCCACGAGGTGGTTGGCCTGCCGCCGCGCACCCGGGCTGGAGGTGTCGTGGCGGACGCCCTCCCAGGTGACCTCGGACGTGGTCGCGTGCGCGAACGCCCAGCCCAGTTGCTCCCACCACACCGGGGTGGTGTCGGAGAGGAAACCCGGGACGAGGAAGAACGACGCCGGCAGACCGGCCGCGGACAGCACCGGGGCCGCCACCGTGGCGTTGTCGAGGTAGCCGTCGTCGAAGGTCAGCGCCACCGCACGCGGCGGCAGCGGCCGGCCGGCGGCCAGGTCGGCCAGCGCCGACCGCAGCGGCACGACGTTCGTCCAGCGGCGGAGGAACCGCACCTGCCGCTCGAACCCCCGACGTCCGGCCTCCGGGGTGGTCCCGTAGAACGCGTACGACGGTTCGATGTTGTGGTAGCCCAGCACGAGCAACCGACGGCTCATCGGGTCGCCTCTCTCCTCACCTCGGCCGGCTCGCTCACGGCCGGCCGTCCTCCAGCCGGGCCGTCGGCCGGTCGGCGGCCACGGCTGCGTACCGGGCGGCGAGCGCGTCCGCCCAGCCGGACGCGCTGAACACCGTCTCCGCACGGACCCGGGCGGCGGCGCCGCGCCGTGCCAGCTCCTCGGGGTCGTCGAGGGCCTTCGTGACGGCGGACGCCACCAGGTCCGGGGAGGGGGACGGCAGCAGCCACCCGGTCTCGCCGTCGACGACCACCTCCGGCACGCCGCCGACGTCGGTGGCCACCGTGGGGATGCCGCTGGCCGACGCCTCCAGCAGCGCCGTGGGCAGCGCCTCGGAGTGGGTCGGCAGCACCGCCAGGGTGGCCCGCGGCAGCAGGTCGTGGACGTCGTCGCGGGCTCCGGCGAAGACGACGTGCGACGCGACACCGAGGTCGCGCGCCAGCTCGCGCAGCAGCTCCTCGCGCGGGCCGTTGCCGATGAGCAGCAACCGGGCCTGCGGGTGCGCCGCGACGACGTCGGGCCACGCCCGCACGGCCTCCTCCTGTCCCTTCCCGGGACGCATGTGGCCGACCAGCGCGGCGACCGGCGCTCCCTCGGGGATGCCGAACTCGCTCGGCAGGGCCGCCGGGGAGCCCGGCTCCAGCGGCCGGAAACGCCGCACGTCGACGCCGTTGTGCACGATGCTCCAGCGGGACGGCGTGTGGCTGCGGGGGTACACGGCGGCGAAGCCGTCGTAGGACCCCTGCGACACGAAGATGAGGCCGGCGGAGCGGCTGCCCACGGCGACGGCGAGCCGCTCGCGCACCGCCTCCCGGCCGGACAGCGGTCCCGGCACGTGGTGCAGCGTGCACAGCACCGGCCGCCGGGCGAGCAGGCCGGCGATGGGCGCCAGGGTGCTCGCGTCCTCGAGGTGGGCGTGCACGACGTCGCAGCCGGACTCCCGGATGGCCCGGGCCAGCCGGGGGATGCCGCTGGGCTGCAGCAGCCGTTCCAGGCCGAGGAACCGGACCGGCAGCCCGGCCGCCTGCAGCCGCGGCAGCCAGGTCGCCTTGCCACCGGTCGGTGGCGCGAGCGAGAGGACCTCGAGCTCCAGGTCCAGGCGGGGCGCCTCGGCGGCCAGGGTCACCAGGACGTTCTCCGCGCCGCCGAAGTTCAGGGAGTCGATGACGACGAGCACCTTCACGGCTCGACCGCCACGGCGTCGTCCCCCGGGCTCCGGGCAGCGAGCGCCCGCCGGTAGACCTCCTCGGTCCGCTCGGCCACGGTGGCCCAGGACGCCCCCTCGGCGGAGCGGGCCCGCGCCGCCTCGCCCATGCGCTGCGCCTCGGCGGGGTCGGCCAGGAGCCGGACCAGCGCGGTGGCGAACGCGCCGGGGTCGGCCGGCGGCACGAGCAGGCCGGTCTCCCCGTCCGCGATGACGGCGGGGAGGTCGCCGACGGTGGTCCCGACCGCGGGGCGGCTGAAGGTCCGGGCGAGCTCGACGACGCCGCTGGCGTTGGCGTAGCGGTAGGGGGCGGCGACGACCCGGGACCCCTGGAAGAGCTCCGGGACGTCGGACATGGCGACGTAGCCGGCGCGGATCTCGACCCCGCCGACGCGGTCGGCGGTCCGGCGCAGGGTGTCCAGGTCGGTGTCGCCGGACGGTGCGCCGGCGATGACCAGCCGCGCCTCGGGGATCCGCTCGCGGACGAGCGCGAAGGCGTCGAGCAGCACGTCGAGGCCCTTGTACGCCTGCATCGTGCCGAAGAAGAGCACCTGCGGAGGCGTCTCGGCGGCGGGGACCGGGGCGTCGCTGAGGAAGACGCCCTCGTCGCCGTGCGGGACGATCGCGATCTCGCCGACGTCCGGCCAGGCCCCGCGCAG
Source organism: Geodermatophilus sp. URMC 61 (assembly GCF_052931555.1). NCBI lineage: Bacteria > Bacillati > Actinomycetota > Actinomycetes > Geodermatophilales > Geodermatophilaceae > Geodermatophilus > Geodermatophilus sp. URMC 61. The sequence goes on along the minus strand of NZ_JBRFHZ010000002.1, from coordinate 4,696,023 downwards.
GTCCGCCGCGGACTGCCCGCCGAGCACGATCAGCGCGTCGACGCTGCGGTAGCCGAGCCCGAAGGAGGCGTGCAGCAGCCTGTTCTGCCGCAGCACCTCACCGGTGGCGCGCTGCTCGTTGAAGGGGAGCGGCGAGTGGGCGAGGGTCACCAGCACCGGGCGGCTCCCGCGCCGCCGACGGGCCAGCCAGGCGGTCGCAGCGCCGTCGACCGGGAAGCGCCCGCCCGAGAACTGGACGACGTCGGGCCGGGTGCGCGCCAGCCGCCGCAGCAGGACCGCCCAGGCGAGGTGGTAGCGCCCGGCCCGCGCCACGCGACGCACCCGGCGCTTGAGCCGGGCGTCGCCCGCCCCCTCGCTGGCGTGCCAGGTGGGCAGGCAGGGGACGATGCGGAAGCCGGGGTGCCGGCTGGCCAGCTCGGGGCGGGGGCCGGTCAGGAGCTCGACCTGGTGGCCGCGTCCGGCCAGCGCCTCGCCGAGCTGGACCGCGAACTGGAACAGTCCTCCCGACGGGCTGAACTCGACCAGGGTCACCTTGAGCGCGGTCAGGGCAGTGCACCTCCTCGGGCCTGGGCGGCCGTAGTTCTTGGTCCTGGGCCGTCATCGGCGCCGAGCGGGGGCGAGCCTAGTGCGGGCGGGCCCGGCACAGGGCCGCCGCCCGGGGAATGGTGCGCGAGACCACCGGATCGGGTGGCGTCGGCAGCGGCTCGGGGCCGGCCCCCGGCACGGTGCCCGGCGTCCACCCCCACGGGTGAAACGCGGCGGTCACCCCTCCCGCAGGGGCGGGAAGACCGCCGGTCGGGGCGGGAGGACCGGCCGGCTCTGGTACAACGGCGAGCAGCCCGGTGGTGGACACGGTCGTCCGCGGCGGACCTGGCACGGACACCCGGACGAGACCCCCAGAGGCGATGAGCGGACGAACGCGCGACACGGCCCCTGAGCCGTTGGGCACCGGAGAGGTCCCGGTGGAAGCCCCGGAGACCACGGGACCGGAGACCACGGCCCCGGCAACGGCACGGCCGCGGGTGGACACCCGGACGGCGGGCTCCAGTTTCGCCTGGTCGGCGGTGTCGTTCACCGCCAGCAAGCTGCTCGTCTTCCTGGTCACCCTCGTGATGGCCCGCCTGCTCGTGCCGGAGGACTTCGGCGTCGTCGCCGTGGGCCTGTCCATCATCGCCTTCCTCGAGGTCGCGCTCGACCTCGGCGTCGGATCGGCCCTGGTCTACGAGCAGGAGCGCGGGATCACCGCGCGGGTCCAGACCGCCTTCACCCTGAACCTGGGCATCGCCGCGATCTGCACGCTGGTGGGGGTGCTCGCCGCACCCGCCGTCGGCGCGGTGTTCGACGTCGAGGACACCACCCTGCTGCGGGTCCTCTTCCTCTACTTCCTGCTCCGCGGGCTGGTGCAGGTCCCCGATGCGGTCCTGCGGCGTGACCTCGCCTTCCGCAAGCGGGCGCTGGTCGAGGTCTCGCGCGCGCTGACCCGGGGGCTGGTCTCGGTGCCGCTGGCCGCCGGGGGGGCCGGCCCGTGGGCACTGGTGGGCGGCATCCTCGCCAGCGAGGCGCTGGGCGTCGTCCTGACGTGGTGGGCGACGCGGTTCCTCCCCACCTTCCGGCTGGACCGGACGGTGGCGCGGACCCTGCTGGGGTTCGGCACGGCCGTGCTCACCCTCAAGGTGTTCGGGGCGGTCCTGGAGAACGCCGACTACTACATCGTCGGCGCCCAGCTGGGCCCCTACGAGCTCGGCGTCTACACGCTGGCCTACCGGGTCCCGGAGATCGTCCTGGCCAACGTGTTCTGGATCTTCTCCAGCGTGGCCTTCTCCATCTACTCCCGCGCGCGGTCCGACGACGCCGGCGCGCTCGGCTCGGTGGCCACGCGGGCGCTGCAGCTGATCACCCTGTTCGCCTTCCCGACCGGTGTGGGAGTGGCGGTCGTGTCGCTGCCCCTCACCGTGGCGCTGCTCGGCTGGCAGTGGGAGGAGGCCGCCGGGCCGATGATGTTCGTGGCCCTGTCGATGGCGGCGTCCTCGATCGGGTACGCCTCCGGTGACGTCTTCCCCGCGGTCGGCCGGCCGGGCCTGTTGATCAAGATCGTCGCGCCGATGGTCGTGGTGAAGGTGACCGGGCTGCTGCTGGCGGCTCCCTACGGCCTGACGGCGATGGCGGCCACCCTCGCCGGCATGAGCGTGGTGTTCGCCGCCGTCCGGCTCACCGTGGCCAACCGGCTGCTCGGCGTCCGGATCGGCACCAGCCTGCGCGCGATGACGCCGGGTGCCGTGGCCGCCGCCGGCGCCGCCGCCGGGGCGCTCCCGGTCGTCGCGCTCCGCGAGCCGGAGCTGGAGACCCTGCTCCTGGCCGTGGCCGCCGGGGTGGTGGGGGCGGCCGCGCTGCTGCTCCTGCTCTGCCGTCCGGTGCTGCGCGAGCTCGTGGCGCTGGTGGCCTCCATGCGCCGGTCCGGGGCCGCGACGTGAGGCGGGGGACGGCCGTCCGGCTGCTCCGGGGCGTCGCACGGGGTGGGCGACCGGCCCGGCTGGTGAGCCCGGCGGCCGCCGTCCGTGGGCTGTCCGGCCTGCCCGACCTGCGCCGCGTCCGGTCCCAGCTGGCGCACGCGAAGGAGCAGCTCGAGGACGCCCGGGCAGCGGTCTACCGCGACGTGTGGGCGGCCGCGGCGGAGCGGGCCGGGGCGGAGGTGTGCGAGTTCGAGAGCGGCTTCCTGCAGGTCACCCGCGGATCGGCGACCACGCTGGTCCGCGAGAACCTCGTCGAGCTCGACACGCCGGCCGTCCTGGAGCTGACCGGTGACCGGGTGGCGGCCAACGCGTACCTCGCCCGGGGAGGTCTGCCGGTGACCGATTCCCTCCGTTTCCCGCTGACCGACCCGGGGCCTGCCCTGGACTTCCTCCGCACGCACGGCCGCTGCGTGGTGAAGCCGGCCTACGGCACCGGCGCCGGCGCCGGCGTCACCTGCGACGTCGAGACGCTCGAGGACTTCGTGCGGGCCGCCCTCAGCGCGGTGCGGCACTGCCCCGAGCTCGTGGTCGAGCGCCAGCTCGAGGGGACCGAGCACCGCATGCTGGTGCTCGACGGCGCGGTGGTCGGTGCGGTGCGCCGCAGTCCGCCGTCGGTGGTCGGCGACGGCAGCTCGACGGTCACCGACCTGATCCTGGCCGAGAACCGCCGGAGACTGGCCGCCGGCGGGCGCGAGGGGTTGTTCCTCCTGCAGCTGGGCCTGGACGCCTGCCTCACGCTGCGCGGGCAGGGGCTGTCCCCCGACTCGGTCCCCGGCGACGGTCAGCGCGTCCTCGTCGCCCGCGCGGTCAACACCGGAGCGGCGGCCGACTGCGAGGCGGTGCGGCCCTCCCCCGCCCTGGCCGCCGCCGCGGTGGCTGCGGCGCGGGCGCTGGGCCTGCGACTGGCGAGCGTGGAGATCGCCACGCCCGAGCCGGACCTGGGGACGGCGGCGCCGGGGGCGGGCGTGATCGAGGTCAACAGCACCCCCGGCCTGACGTACCACTACCACGTGCGCGACCCGGACGGCGTCCAGCCGGTGGCCGACGCCCTCCTCGACGTGCTGCTGCGGGAGCGGGAGACCGTCCGCGTCCCCCGCCTCCGCGTCAGCGGCCCCGGCGGCCGGGGAGCGACGACGTCAGGCGACGCAGCGTGAAGCGCAGCACGCGACGGACGAACTCCGCCGCGTAGACGGCGCTGGGCCGCGGGTCCCGCGGGTCGAACATCGGCAGCCCCTGCGGGCGGACCAGGGACCTCAGCCACGACGCCACGCTGAGCTGGCCGAGGGCCCGGTAGGCGCGGAACGCCTGCCAGTCCTCCACCGGGTGCCACTGGGTCACCCCGCGGCGGAACGTGGTCGGCGCGGTCACCGGCAGCCCCTGGGCGCGGCGGTAGGCGATGGTGGCCATGTCCACGCCGGCGCGCTGCACCAGCTTGTCGGCCGCGGTGAAGCGCGGGTTGCACTCGATGATCTTCAGCTGGCCGTCGCGGCTGTCCCGCTTGAACTCGACGTTGCCCACGCCGCGCAGGCCGACCCCGGTGAAGAACCGCAGGCCCAGCTCCGCGGCGTCGGGCACCCAGTCGGTCTCGTGGAAGGTCCCGAGCCCGAACCCCGGGGGGTTCTGGCGCGGCTTGCGCTTGGTGAAGTGGAACAGCGGCGTGCCGTCGTCGTCCAGGTAGCTGTAGTAGGAGCAGTACCGGCTGTCGTCGCCGGGGATGATCTCGGTCACGATCATCTCCAGCCCGTGCGCCTCGGTGGCCCGGAAGGCGGCCTCGAGCGCCTCGGCGTCGTCCACGACGAGGGCCTTGCTGCCGAAGACGCGGGCGAAGAGGTGGGAGTGGCGCGGCTTGAGCGCCATGGGGAAGTCCATGTCGGCGGTGGCCTTGCGCACCTCCTCCAGGGTGGAGACGGCGGCGGTCCGGGGCGCGGGCACACCGACGGAGCGGGCGAGCTCGTAGGTGCGCTCCTTGTCGAGCATGGCCAGGGTGACCTCGTCCGCGGCCGCCGCCGGGCAGTAGCCCATGGCGATCAGCTCGGCCCGGTGGCGGGCGACGAACTCCAGGGCGCCGTCGCTGCACGGCAGGATGACCGCGCCGCGCGGCCCGGTCCGCAGCCAGGCCATCCACTCGTCGGCGGCGGTGGCCGACGACGTGACGGGGACGTAGCCGGCCAGGAACCGGGACCGGCTCACCATGGCCCCGCCGGCGCCGTCCCCGAGGGCGTGCACCGCGATGCCCTGCCGGCCCAGGGCCCGGGTGACGGACAGGGAGTTGTAACTGCCCCCGAGGACGACCGCGGGGGCCTGCGCTGCGTCAGTCAAGGTCCGGCTCCGACGCGAGACCGTTGCCGTCGAGCATGGTGTCGACCCAGCTGTTGGAGAACTCCCCGCGGGCGACGGCGCTCTGGTACTCGGCCGCTCCGGCGGCCCGCGCGTCCAGCCGCTGCAGCAGCGACTCGGCGCTCTCCTGGGGGACCACGACGACGCCGTCGGCGTCCCCGAGGACCACGTCGCCCGGGTTGACCACGATGCCGCCGACGCTGACCGGGTAGTTCACCTCACCGGGGCCGCGGTGCAGCGGCCCGAGGGGCGTGGTGCCCCGCGCGAACACGGGGAAGTCGCCGAGCGCCAGGATGCCGTCGAGGTCGCGCACCAGCCCGTCGACGACGACGCCGGCGATGCCGCGGTGCCGCGCCTTGGTGGAGACCAGGTCGCCGATGACGGCGGTCATCATGGAACTGCTCGCGTCGATGACCAGCACGTCGCCGGGGTTGGCCAGGTCCAGGCTCTTGTGGACCATCAGGTTGTCGCCCGGGAAGACCTTCACCGTGCAGGCGCGACCCAGCAGCCGCAGTTCCCGTGGCGTCACCGGCTTGATCGACGGGTTCATCGTGTAGAGCCGGTTCATCATGTCCGAGACGTCGGCCGCCCCGAAGGCGCCGAACCGGTGCACCAGCTCCGGCGCGGGCCCCCGCGTGTTCCGGCGGTAGCGGAAGCCGGGTCCCGGCGTCATCTCCGCCGACTGCGGGCGCGCACTACCGAGCTGCATCAGTCCTCCGGTGGGTTCGCCGGCCCTGGCACGCGGGTCGCGCGCCGCCCCGTGACCGGCCCCGCCAGGCTATCGCGGCCGGGCCGCCGCCCTGGTCACCCGATGGTGTTCAGCAACCGGTCCCCCGCCCTGGCCACCCGATCGTGTTCAGTAGCCTCCCCCGGTGCACCACGACGTGACCTTGATCCCGGGGGACGGCATCGGACCCGAGGTCGTCGACGCAGCCCGCCGCGTCGTCGAGGCGACCGGCGTCCCGGTCCGGTGGGACGTGCAGCAGCTGGGCAGGCCCGCCCTGGACGACGGCGCGTCCTCCGCGCTCCCCGAGGAGACGCTCGCCTCCGTGCGGCGCACGGGGGCCGCCCTCAAGGGGCCGGTGAGCACCAGCCCGACCGGCGGCTTCCCCTCCCCCAATACCGGGCTCCGTCGTGCGCTGGACGTGTTCGCCCAGGTCCGGCCGGCGCGCTCCCTGCCGGGCGTGCCGACCGTCTTCCCCGGTCTGGACGTCGCGGTGATCCGCGAGACCACCGAGGACCTCTACGCCGGCATCGAGTTCCGGGCCGGAAGCCCCGGCGCCCGCGCCGTCGTGGAGGCCGCTCGCCGGCACGGGGCGGCGCTGGCGGAGGAGGCGGCCGTCTCGCTCAAGCCCGCGACCGAGGTCGCCGTCCGCCGCACCCTGGACTTCGCCCTCGCCTGGGCGCGGCAGCACGGCCGCCGCAAGGTCACCGTGGCGCACAAGGCCACGGTGATGCGCGCCACCGACGGCATGTTCCTCGAGGTGGGCCGCGAGCTGGCCGCCCGGACTCCCGACCTGGAGATCGACGACGTGCTGGTCGACAACCTCACCGCTCTGCTGGTCCGGCGGCCCGAGGAGGTCGACGTCGTCGTGACCACCAACCAGTACGGGGACATCCTCTCCGACCTCGTGGCGGGCATGTCCGGCGGCGTGGGCCTGGCCCCCGGCGCCAACCACGGGCCGGACGTCGCCGTCTTCGAGGCCGCGCACGGGTCCGCGCCGCGCCACGCGGGCACCGACCGCGCCGACCCGCTCGGCATGGTCCGCTGCGGCGCGCTGCTGCTGCGCCACCTCGGCGAGGACGCCGCGGCCGACCGGGTCGACGCCGCCGTCGCGGACCTGCTGGCCGAGGGCCGGGTGCGCACCTACGACCTGCTGCCCCCGGGCGCGCCGGGCGCCGCCGGCACGCGGGCGGTGGCCGACGCGCTGGTGGCGCGACTGACGACCCACGACGGCGGGCCGAGGTGAGCGGCGGGCCCGGCCGGCGGCGGCACGTGCTGCTGGTCACGACGCGGGACATCGGGCAGCGGGCGACCGGCCGGATCGTCGTCCTCCGCACCCATGCCGAGGCGCTGGCCGCCCTCGGCCACGAGGTCACCGTCGCCGTCGTCGCACCACGGCCGCCGGAGGACAGCGGGTGGACCCGCCGCTTCCGCACCGTGCACGTCCGCTCGCCGCGGCTGCCGTCGGCGGCCGGGTCCGCCCTCCGCGCGTTGACGACCGGTCGTGGGTCGCTGAACGAGGCCCTGTTCGTCGACCGGGGCGTGCGCCGGCGAGTGGGTGCGCTGGCCGGCGAGACCGGGGCGGACCTCGTCGTCCTCGACTCCCTGCGGCTCGCCGGTGCCGTGGCCGACGTGCGCGTGCCGGTCGTCGTCGACCTCGACGACCTGCTCAGCGTGCGCTACGAGCGGCTGCGGACGACGGCGCGCAGCGACCCCCGGGCGGTGCTCGGCTTCGCCGCGGCGCGCATCCCCGCCCCCCTGCGCGGCCCGGCGGCACGGGCGGCGGTGCTGCTGCTCGGCTGGGAGGCCCGTCGGATGGCCGTCCGCGAGCAGCAGGTGAGCGCCTCGGCGGACGCGGTGAGCCTGGTGTCGCGCAGCGAGGCCGCGCTGCTGTCCGAGCGCACCGGCCGGGACGTCGCGTGGCTGCCCCCCGCCGTGCCGGTGCCCGCGAAGCCCGTGGAGCAGCGGGACGGGCTGGTCTTCCTGGGCGGCCTGGACTACCTGCCCAACCTGCAGGCCCTGCGGTTCTACCGGGACGAGGTCCTGCCGCGGCTCGACGCCGGCGACCCGCGCCACGTCCTGCACGTCGTGGGCCACTGTCCGGACGACGTCCGCGCCGAGCTCGACGTCCCGGGCATCGTGCTGCACGGCTACGTCGACGACCTGCACGCGGCGCTGGGCCGCCGGCTGCTCGTGGCGCCGCTGGTGGCCGGCGGCGGGGTGAAGCTCAAGGTGCTCGACGGGATGGCGCACGGGCTGCCGGTCGCCGGGATGCCGGGTGCCTTCGAGGGCCTGGGCCTGCCCGACGGCCTGGACCTGCAGGCGGACGACGGCGCCGGGCTGGCCGCGCTGGTGCGGGAGCTGGCCGCGGACCTCGAGCGGTGCCGTGCCGTGGGTCTCGAGGCGCGGTCCGTCGTCCGCCGGGAGTTCACCACGGAGGCGGCCGCGCGACGCTGGGGCGCCCTGCTCGCTCGCCTCCCCTGACGTCCCGCCCCGTCCGGGGCCCCGGGCGCCGTCCGGAACCCTGGGCCCCGTCCGGACCTAGGGCCCTGCCGGGCCGGGGAAAGTGACGGTACGGTCCGTTCCACTTCCGGCAGTCCGGGATCGGGTCGCGGCACCACCTGCCGCTCCCCGGGCAGCTCTCGACCTCGTTCTTCCCGAGGAGTGGCGAGTGACGTCGATGCTGACGTTCGGCCTCGTCTGGCTGGCCGTGGCCGTCGTGGTGGCAGTACCCCTGGGGCGGCTGCTGCGACGGGCCGACATCCGCCAGGTGGCCACCACGACGGTCCACCGGCTGGAGACCGAGCTGCTCGCCGACGTCCCCGACCCCCCGGCACCCCCGGCCGCGACCCCCTCCTCGGCTCAGCCGGCCGCGGGACCGCCCCCGGCCGAGCGCGCGGTCCAGCCGGCCCACGCGGACCCGACCATCTCGCGGACGTCGTAGCGCGCCTGCCACCCGAGGGCGTCCCGGATCACGTCCGCCGAGGCGACGACACGGGCGGGGTCCCCGGCCCGGCGCGGCTCGACGACCGGCTCCGACCAGGGCTCGCCGGCCGTCCCCGTGACGTCGCGGATGGTGGCGACCATCTCGCGGACCGACACCCCCTCGCCGCGGCCGATGTTGGCGGTCAGGGCCGCGACGCGTCCGCCGGCCAGCGCCTGGGCGGCGGCCAGGTGGGCCGAGGCGATGTCGCCCACGTGGATGAAGTCGCGGATGCAGGTCCCGTCCGGGGTGTCGTAGTCGTCGCCGAAGATCAGCGGCGCGCGTCGCTCGGACAGCCGCTGGAACACCATGGGCACGAGGTTGGACACCCCCCGGTCGGTCAGCGCCGGGTCCACGGCACCCGCGACGTTGAAGTACCGCAGGTTCGCGTAGCGCAGGCCGGTGGCGGCGGCGACGTCCCGCACCATCCACTCACCCACGAGCTTGGTCGTGCCGTAGGGGTTCACCGGCCGGCACTCCTCGTCCTCGCGGACGGTCTCGACGTCCGGGGCGCCGTAGACGGCGGCACTGGAGGAGAAGATGAACGAGTCGACGTCGGTCGCGGTGGCCGCCTCGAGCAGGACGCGCAGCGCCTCGACGTTCTCCCGGTAGTAGTACAGCGGCCGGCGCACGGACTCCTCGACCTGCTTCTTGGCCGCGATGTGCACGATGCCGCGGACGTCGTGCGTGCGCAGGGTCTCGGCGACGAGCTCGCCGTCGAGGACGCTGCCGATGACGAGCGGGATGCCGGGGATGCGCCCCGGGTCGCCCGAGGAGAGGTCGTCGAGCACGACGACGCGCTCCCCCGCCTCCCGCATCGCCGAGACGACGTGCGCCCCGATGTATCCGGCTCCTCCGGTCACCAGCCAAGTCACCGGCGCAGGCTATCCGGGAGGACGGCGCCCGCCGCAGCCCTCGTCATCCCGTCGGAGGACACCCGTCCCGACGCGGGAGCAGGGTGGGTGACGAACACCACAAGCGGCGCCGTCACACACGTCCCCACCGCGGCCCCGGCAGCTCCGGGATGGACTCCGGCCTCGGGCCCGTTCGGGTGAGCGGACCGCCGACGGCTCCGCGATCGACGGCCGACCTGGCACGATTGCGTTACGGGCGAGTTTCCCCCGCGCCGCTGCGCGTGGACGACGTCGGAACCGACGGGCCCGCGAGGAGGCACGGACGTTGTTGGAGCGGACCACGGGGGGCCTCGTCGTGCGCGCGGTCGACCCCGCCACACCGTCGTTGGCGTCGGAGTGGCGCCGACTGCAGGAGCGCGGTGGCGTCGACACACCCTTCCTCACCTGGGAGTGGTTCTCCGCGCTCGCCGAGAGCCCCACGCTCGCGCGCCACTGCGTCGTCCTGGTGGTCGACCGCCCCGGCGGGCAGACCGTCGGCGTCCTCCCGCTCGAGGTTGCCCCGGACCCGACGGGCCTGCGGGTGGTCCGCTGCGCGGCGGCCGGCGACCTGGGCGCCGACCACCTCGACGTGGTCGCGGCGCCTCGCGACCGCGAGGAGGTGGCCGCGGCCGCGGCGCGGTACGTGGCCCGGGTGCTGCGGTGGGACATGGCCGACTTCGAGGGGCTGCTGCAGGACGGCGCGCTGGCCCGCGCCCTGACGCGGGAGCTGCGGTGGCCCCGCTGTCTGCCGCTGCGCCCTCAGGTGGAGCCTGTGGCGGTGATGGACCTGCGGTCGGAGGAGGTGCGGCAGCGCCTGGTCCGCCGCGGCGCCCGCGGCCTGAAGTGGGTGCAGCGAGCCGGAGGCGGGTACTCCAGCGTGACGGATCCCGCCGAGGTGGGGCCTGCCCTCGAGACGCTGATGGACCTGCACAACGACCGCTTCGGCGAGCGGTCCGTCGTCTTCTCCACGCCCGAGCGGCGGACCTTCCACCTCACCGTCGCCACCCGGCTGGCCGCGGCGGGGATGGCCCGGGTGAACCGGCTGTCGACAGCCGACCAGGACATCGCGTTCGAGTACGTCCTGCTCCACGGGGACCGGGCCTACGCCTACCAGAGCGCCTTCCGCCCGGGCGTCGGTCACTCCCCGGGCCGGACCGTGATGTGCCAGGGCGTCCTGGGCCTGGCGGGCGAGGGGTGGGTCGAGTACGACTTCCTCCGCGGCGAGGAGGACTACAAGGCCGACTACGCCACCGGCACCCGCCCGGACGTGCGGCTGCGGGCCCTGCGCCCCACCCCGCGGGCCGCCGGCTGGCTCGCCGGCCGGCTCCGGCGCCGCGTGGCGGGGGCGCTGGACCGCCGACGGTCGGGGGACGCCGGTGACTGACTCCGACGTCGAGGGGCACCTCCGGGCACCTGTGACGCCCGAGCCGGTGCGGCGGGGTGACCGCAGCGCGTGGCACAGCTTCGTGTGGGCGGGGCTGTCCTTCGGCACGACCAAGCTGGCCGTCTTCGTCTCCACGCTGGTCCTGGCCCGGTTGCTGGTGCCCGAGGACTTCGGTGTCGTCGCCGCGGCGATGACCGTGATCGCCATCTTCGAGATCGGCCTGGACCTCGGCGTCGGGTCGGCCCTGATCCACGACCAGGAGAAGGGCATCACCCCGCGGGTCCAGACCGCCTTCACGCTCAACGTGGGCGTCGCCGTCCTGCTGACCGGGGCGTTCGTGGCCGCCGCCCCGCTGGTGGCGCTGTGGTTCCGCGTCCCCGACCAGGTCGACGTCTTCCGGGCGGTGGCCTTCTACCTGCTCATCCGGAGCCTGGGACAGGTCCACGACGCGGTGCTCCGGCGGGACCTGGACTTCCGGCGGCGGACCCGGGCGGAGATCGCCCGCGCCCTGACGCGGCTCGTGGTGTCGGTCGTGCTGGCCTTCGCCGGCATGGGGGTCTGGGCCCTGGTGTGGGGACTGCTGGCCGCCGAGGTCGCCGGGACGGTCGTCAACTGGCTGCTGGTGCCCTTCCGCCCGCGGTTCACCGTCGACCGGACCGCCGTCCCCACGCTGCTGAGCTTCGGCCTGGCGGTGGTGGCCGTGCAGGCGGTGTCGGTCATCTCCACGAACGCCGACTACCTGGCGATCGGCCGGGTCCTCGGCGCGGAGGACCTCGGGCAGTACACGATGGCCTACCGGCTGCCCGAGCTGCTGATCGACAACGTCTACTGGATCTTCTCCAGCATCGCCCTGCCCCTGTACTCCCGCGCCCGGGCGGAGGGGACGGCGGAGAGCTTCAAGGACTCGATGCTCCGGGCCCTGACCCTGCTGACGTTCTTCGGCTTCCCCATGGGGACGGCGCTGGCACTGGTGGCCCGGGACGCGGTCCCGGTGCTGTTCTCCGAGCAGTGGCTGCCGGCCGTGGTGCCGATGGTCCTGCTGGCGCTGGCGGCCGGGGTGAACGCCATCGGCTACGCCTCCGGTGACATCTTCCCCGCGCTCGGCCGGCCGGGGCTGCTCCTCCGGCTGGACATCGTCTTCGCGACCGTCGAGACCGCGGCCTTCTTCCTCATCGCGAGCCGGGGCATCACCGCCGTCGCCTGGGTCCACCTGGTCTCCGGCGTGGTCTACATGGCCTGCCGGATCGTGGTGGCCAACCGGTTGGTGGGCTCGTCGCTCGCCGAGTGCGGGCGGGCGATGCTGCCGGCCGTGTGGGTCTCCCTGGGGACGGCGGCCCTCGCCGCGCCGGTCCTCGTCCTGATGGAGCCCGGCGTCGCCTCCCTGGCCGCCGTGATCGCGGCCGGTGCGGCCGGCGGGGCGCTCGGCGCGCTGCTGGGCGCCCGGTCGACCGTCGCCGACCTGCTGAGGACCGTGACCTCCCGTGTCCGCTGAGCCCGTCGTCGCGCTGCTCGCCGAGCGCGAGGTCACGCCGGACGTCGTCGCGGCCTGGCGGGACCTGGCCCAGCGCGCCGCCGAGCCGAACCCGTGCAACGAGCCCGACGTCCTGCTGCCGGCGATGAGGCACCTGCCGCAGGGGGACACCGCCCGGCTGCTCGTGGTCCGGCGCGGCCGGGAGCTCGACGCGTGCCTGCCCGTCCTGCCGACGGCACGGTGGCGGCGGAAGGTCCCCGTCCCCGCCCTGGTGTCGTGGAACCACGACTACCAGCTGCTCGGTACGCCCCTGGTCGACCGCGACCGCACCCGCGAGACGCTCACCGCGCTGCTCCGGACCCCCTGGCGCACCCGCCGGCCGGCGCTGCTGCTCGAGCTCGACGGCACCGGCGACGACGGCCCGGTCGCCCGGGCGCTCGACGAGGCGGTCGGATGGCCCTGATCATCGGGCTGATCTACGCGGTCAGCGCTGGGCTGCCCCTTGGATGGAGGGAGGGCGCGAGCGGCGGATCCAGCGCCGCGCTGAGCGTGGTGTTCGCCGCGGGCCTGCGCGGGACGGGGGCCGGGCTGGGTGCCGGGCTGAGCGTCGGCGTGGCTGTCGGGCTGCCTGCGGGGCTGGATGTCGGGTTGCGCTCCGAGTCGGACGGCGGGCTGGTCGAGAGGGTGGTCGGGGGGCTGTTCGTGGGGTTGACCGTGGGGTTGATCGCCGGGGTGGCTGCCGGGCTGGTCGGCCCACCCAACACAGCAGAACGCCTCTCCTGGTCATGGGCGCAGGCCCGATCGAAGCTGCGGACCGTTCTCGCCGTGACCCTCTTCTTCGAGGTGATCGTCGGGCTGCCCTTCGTGCTCCACGGCAGCCCGGCCTTCGGGCTGAGCGTCGGACTGGTCGGCGGGCTGGGTGCCTGGCTCGTCGCCGGCATGAGACCCGGTGCGATCCCGTTGCACGCCACCCCGAACGAGGGGATCACGAGGTCGATCCGCAACGGGGCGGGCCTCGCCCTCCTCGTCTGCCTGGTCGTCGGGCTGGCCGTCGGGCTGGTCGAGGCAGCGATGAGCGGGCCAGCGAGCGGGTTGGAGAACGGGCTGCGGGTGGGGCCGGCCGTTGGCCTGATCTCCGGACTGGCCTACGGGCTGGGCGCCGCAGCACAGCACGGTCTGCTCCGACTGCTCCTGTGGAGGTGTGGCGCCGCCCCCTTGCGGTACGTGCGCTGGCTCAACTACGCAGTTCAACTGCGGCTTCTCTACAGGGGGACGAGCGGAGGCTACGTGTTCATCCACCGGATGATCCAGGAGCACTTCGCCGGGTTCCGCAGCATCGACCTCGGAGTTTCGCGGGGCACGGATGAGCAGGTGATGTTGAGTGCTCCGCTCAAGAACACCGGCAGACGACCGTCGCCACCTGACAGGAACGTCGATAACAAGCCGCGCCGGTACCGCTGACCGGGGCCCTGCGGGGCTCAACTGATGGGTGCCGTGCCCGGGCGGCAACAGGTATCGCATACCGCGGGTGAGGGGTGTAGGCGTGGTGCGTGAGCGGTCGGGGGGTCGACTTCTTCATCAGCCACGCCGGCCGGGACACCGCCTGGGCGGAGTGGCTGGCCTGGCAGCTGCACGAGGCCGGACACAGCGTCGAGCTGGACGTGTGGGACTGGGCTCCCGGTGAGGACTTCGTCGCCCGCATGGCCGCGGCCCTGGAGCGCGCAGACCGGCTGCTGGCGGTGTGCAGCGAGGCCTACTTCGCCTCAGCGTTCGGCGGAGCCGAGTTGCACGCGGCGTTCGCGCAGTCCGCGGCAGCGCAGGGGCGGATCGTGCCGGTGATCGTCGAGCCGGTCACCCTGCCGGCGTTGTACGCGCCACTGATCCACGTCGACCTGACGGGGTTGGACGAGGCCGCGGCGGCGGCCCGGCTGCGGGCCCGGCTGACCGGGAGGCGGCCCACAGCGGCGCCGCCGTTCCCGAGGGCCGGCCTCGCGAAGACGGCCAGACCCGGGTTTGCCGGGGCGCTTCCGGGGGTGTGGAAGGTGCCACCGCGCAATCCTCGGTTCACCGGCCGGGACGGCATGCTCACCCGGCTGCGCCGGCGACTGCGCGCCGGTGAAGGAACGCTGACGGTCCAGGCGCTCTACGGGTTGGGCGGGGTGGGCAAGACCCAGCTGGCGCTCGAGTACGCCCACCGCTTCGCCGCTGACTACGACGTGGTCTGGTGGATCGACGCCGAACAACCGGTGCTCATCCCCCAGCAACTCGCTCGGCTCGCCGAGCGGCTGGACCTCGGGGCCGGGTCGACGGTGGCCGCCACCGTCGACCGGCTGCTGGCCGAGCTGCGCCACCGGGACCGCTGGCTGCTGGTCTTCGACAACGCCGAGCGGCCGGCCGACATCGCCGCCTATCGGCCCGGCGGGCCAGGACATCTGCTGATCACCTCCCGCAATCCCGGCTGGGGGGCACTGGGCGGCCGGCTGGAGGTCGACGTGCTGGCCCGGGCGGAGACGATCGCGTTGCTGCGCGCCCGCATCCCAACCCTCAGCGAAGAGCTGGCGGACAAGCTCGCCGCCGAGCTGGGTGATCTGCCGTTGGCCGCCGCTCAGGCCGCCGGCTACCTGGAGCAGACCGACCTGCCACCGGCCGACTACCTGCGCCGGTTCCGTACCCGCCGCGCCGGCCTGCTGGCCCGCGGCGAGGTGGTCGGCTACTCCGGGCGGCTCGACACCGCCTGGGCGCTGTCCCTGGAGCGACTCAGGTGCGAGGACCCGGCCGGGGTCCGACTTCTGGAGCTGGCCGCCTTCCTCGCCCCCGAACCCATTCCGCTCCGCCTGTTCACCGAGCACGCCGCGTTGCTGGAGGAGCCACTGCGCAGCACCGCGGCCGATCCCGACGCCCTCGCCGATGCCGTCGGCGCACTGGTCGGCTACTCCCTTGCACGCCGCCATCCCGACGACTTCCAGGTACACCGGCTGGTGCAGGCGGTGATCCGCCACCAGATGACGCCCGAACTGCAGCAGACCACCGCCGAGCAGGTGGTGGCGCTACTGACTGCAGCTCATCCCGGCGACCCGGACGATCCGGCCGGTTGGGCCGCCTACGCCGCCCTCGCGCCTCACGTGCTCGTGACCAGCCCGCTGGCCGAACCTTCGCCAGCCGGCCGGCGACTGGTTCTGGACATCACGCGCTACCTGGCTGCCCACGGCGACATCTCCGGCAGTCGAGCCCTGTGCGAACAGCTGCTCGACGGCTGGCGGGCGCTCCTCGGCCCTGACCACCCTGACACCCTCACCGCCGCTGGCAGCCTCATCCTTGCTTTGAGCGGGTTGGGCCAGGGAGAGTCGGCCCGCGCTCTGGGTGAGGACACCCTGCAGCGCTGCCGCCGGGCGCTCGGCCCCGACGCCCCGACCACCCTGACGGCGGCGGCCGCCCTGAGCATCGCCCTGGCCCAGCTGGACGAAGTAGAAGCGGCCCGCGCCCTGGCCGAGGACACGTTGCATCGCGGCCGCCGGGTCCTCGGCCCGGACCACCCCACAACTCTGCTGGCGGGGACCGCCTTGATCAACGCCCTGGTTGTGCTGGGCAAGGCGCGGCCGGCCCGAGCCCTGGCTGAGGACGCTCTGCAGCGCTGCCGCCGAGTGTTCAGCCCGGACCACCTGATCACGCTGACGACGGCGGGCGGTCTCGCCCACGCCCTGGCCTTGCTGGGCCAGGGGGAGTCGGCCCGCGACCTGGGCCAGGACGCCCTGCACCGCTGCCGCCGAGTGTTCGGCAAGGACCATCCGATCACCCTGTGGGCGGCGACCGGCCTGGTCCTCGCCTTGATTCGGCTGGGTGAATGGGAGCCGGCTCGCAACCTGGGGCAGGACACGCTTCAGCATTGCCAACGGGTGTACGGCTTGGACCACTCCACCACCCTGTTCACGGCAGCCACCCTGAGCATCGCCCTGGCCCAGCTGGACGAGGTGGAGCCGGCCCGCGCCCTGGCGCAGGACGCCCTCCAGCGCGGCCGCCGGGTGTTCGGCCCTGACCACGCCACCACGCTGTGGGCGGCGACCGCCCTGACCGATGTCCTGACCCGGCTGGGCGACGCCGAGTCGGCCCGCGCCCTGCGCCACGACACCCTGCAGCGCTGCCGCCGGGCGCTCGGCCCGGACCATCCGATCACGCAATACTTGACGGCAGGACGCCGGCATCGGCCATCGCGTGCTCGGTGACGAAGTTGTTGAGGACCGCGATGGGTGATCGAGGAGCTCGTCCCTGACGGGCTGTAGGAGCGGATCGCTCCGCTGCTGCCGCCGCCCAAGCCGCGCCGCCACCGCTATCCCGGACGGCGACCGATCGATGACCGGGCCGCGTGGGCCGGGATCGTGTTCGTGCTCAAGAGCGGGATCACCTGGAACCAGCTGCCCACGTCCCTGGTCGGCTGCTCCGGGGTCACCTGCTGGTGGCGGCTACGGGACTGGACCGAGGCCGGCGTGTGGCCGGCCCTGCACGAGCTGCTACCCGTTCAGCTGCGCGCCCTCGGCGAACTGGACTTGGACCGGTGCGCGGTCGACGGCTCCCACATCCGCGCGCTCAAGGTGGGGACCACGTCGGCCCGTCCCCGGTCGACCGCGGCCGGCCCGGCTCCAAGCACCACCTGATCGTCGACGCCGGCGGCATCCCGCTCGCGGTCACGCTGCCCGGCGGCAACCGCCACGACATCACCCAGCTCATCCCGCTGATCGAGGCCATCCCACCGGTCCGCGGCGGACGCCGCCGGCCGCGCCGGCGCCCGCGGGAGCTGTTCGCCGACCGCGGCTACGACTTCGACGCCTAGCGCCGGCACCTGCGCCAGCGCGCATCACGCCGCGCATCGCCCGCCGCGGCGTGACCCACGGCTCCGGCCTGGGCCGCCAGCGCTGGGTGGTCGAGCGCGGCTTTGCCTGGTTGCACGCCTTCGAACGGCTCCGCACCCGCTACGAGCGCCGCGCCGACATCCATCTCGGCCTACTGCAGCTGGCCTGCGCCCTCATCGGCTATCGGCAGCTGGCTGTCGGTCTGAAGAGAGTTCTTACACCACTCCAGGGGACTCTCCCGGATCGTCGGTCACCGCCGGCGACGTACCCGTCGACTCGCGCGAGCTCGTGGACGTGAGCTGCGCCGTCACGCCAGCGACCACGGCCCACAGGCAGGTCAGCGCCTCCAGGACGGCCAGAGCCCAGCGCCCATCAGCGGCCGAGAGCCAGGCGTTGGCGAAGAAGATCGCCGCAGCACTCCACCAGAAGACCGGTCGATCGACAGCTCGACCGAGGGGGCTCCGGGCTGGCAGGGCCGCCCGTCTGAATCCGTCGGGACTTTCGCGGACGCTCATCACAGCCTGCTGCAGGCGCCCGCGTACGTCCAGTCGTAAACACGCCCGCCGCACGTCGCGCCGTAGTCCTCGTAGGCAGAGCCCACCGCAGAGACTTGATAGAGGACATCACAACTGAGCGGGTAGCCCGCGGAGCACTCGTCCGCGAGCGTGTAGAGCAGTGTGTCGCAGGCACTGTTGTTACCATTCAGGCAGCCATTGACCAGGGCGGTGACCTGGTCGTCCCCGGAGACCTCGGACACCCCGGTTTCCAGATCGGCGGCGTCGACCTGGCCCCGCCCCTCCGGAACCGGGGCGGCCTCCACGGTGATGTAGGTGTCGCTCGTTTCCGTGTTGGGCTTGTCG
Source organism: Geodermatophilus sp. URMC 61 (assembly GCF_052931555.1). Lineage (NCBI taxonomy): Bacteria > Bacillati > Actinomycetota > Actinomycetes > Geodermatophilales > Geodermatophilaceae > Geodermatophilus > Geodermatophilus sp. URMC 61. The sequence goes on along the minus strand of NZ_JBRFHZ010000002.1, from coordinate 4,678,017 downwards.
TCCTGGCTGAGGTACAGGCCGACGCCGCCGGTCACTGCCGTAACAAGGCCCGCCACCGCGGTGAGGACCCCCGGAAGGCTGGTCATGAAGCCCAGAAAGCCTTCGCGCCGCGTCCCCCCGTCCTGGGGTGGCGACCCCTGGGGCTGCGGGTCGTTGGGTGGTGCGTCGTAGGCCATGGCGTTCCTCCTGTCGGCCGGCCACGGGCGCCTCCGAGCGGCACCCGGGGGACTGGACTGGGCCCTCATCGGACCTGTCGGGAAGAGGCGCTCAGGGCGTCCGCTGATACCTGCTGCTACACCGGTCAGATCCGATGCGATGCGACCGTCACCCTGGTCCGGCTAGGTAGGCGGTCACTGCGTATGTCGCTGCCCGGTCAGGTTGTGTCGGGCCCGCGAAGATCTCCGACTGCAAGCTGGCGTCGAAGGCTGGCAGCTCGCTGTTCACGAGAAAGTCTTTGGGGCAGGCTCGTGATCACCTATCCACGCTTGAGAGCGGCCTGAAGATGCGCAGCTTGTCGCGATCTGGCGGGCACCGCATGCTTAAGCCGCCAAGTGTGACTGCGCCGGGCGATGCGCATGCGTCTCCCCAGCGCGGGTGAGGTCCGTTGGAGAATGCGCCTGTCGCAAACCGAGCCGCCCTAGCGTCGAGTCGTGCGCATCCTGTTCGTCTGCACCGGCAACGTGTGCCGCTCGGCGGTCGCCGAGCGCCTCGCAACGACGTGGGCAGCGGAGAAGCTGGCACACAGCCCCGAGGCCGACGCCGTCCAGATCGACAGCGCGGGCCTCAGCGCGGTCGCGGGCCGGCCGATGGACCCGGACGCCGCTGCCGCGCTCATCGAGCTCGGCAGCGACCCGGTCGGCTTCCAGGCGCGCGAGTTCACCGCGGAGCTGGCCGAGGACGCCGACCTGGTGCTCACCATGACCCGCGACCAGCGCCGCACCGCGCTCGAGGCCAATCCTCGAGGCCTGCGCCGGACCTTCACGCTGACCGAGGCCGCGGACCTGCTGCAGCGGGCGGACCTGACCGGCCTGTCACTGCTCCCCCTCACCGCACGCGCCCGCGAACTGGGCCGCCGCCTGGATGCTGCCCGCGCCGGCCGGCCGACCGCGGACAGCGACGACATCGCCGACCCGATCGGGCAGCACGCGGCGGTGCACCAGGAGGTCGCCGGCCTGGTCGCCGCAGCGCTTCGCCCACTGGCCGACGTCCTGTTCACCAGCGTGCGAGTCCAGCTGCCCGCTCCCGTCGCCGTCTGAGCGGCCCGGGACTCAGGCCGGGACGTCCGCGCGGCGCAGGGCGGCGATCCGCGACAGGACGGGGATGAGCGCTCCCGCGACCGCGTCGCCCACCTCCTGGTGCACCTCGGCCGGCAGTCCGACCGGGTCCCGGATGTCGTCGCCCCTGCCGCTCTGCCGGCGGGAGCGCGCCGCGGCGAGTTCCTTGATGAGGTTCCGGGCCCGTTCGGCGAGCCCGTCGCCGGGGACCTCGACGTCCTCCCCCACCACCTCCAGCAGGCCGGCCGCCTCGCGGAGCGTGAAGGTCCGGGCCAGCGCGCGGGGCGCCATGCGCAGCACGTCGCGGCGGTGTTGCCGCGTCATGGTGAGGGTCAGATCGGCGTCGATGGCCATGTCGTCGACGAGCTGACGGGCCACGAAGCCCTCCGGGCGGCCGCCGAGACCCCGGAGAACCAAGGCACTGTCGGGGTGCATGGCCGAGCCGACCACGGCCTGGACGCCGGCGCTCACCAGACGCACCGTGTCGGCGTCCTGGCCCAGGACCTCCGCCAGGTACGCCCGCCCCAGGCGCTCACCGAGCGCCGACCGGCAGATGTTGCCGGTGCAGACGAGGAGCACGGTGAACACCGGCTCGGGCGACCAGTGGCGGGGCACCCGCCCATTGTCACTTCTCAGTAGGCCCCGGACCCGCGGAGCACCGCACCTGCGGTCTTCCACAGGATCATGAAGTCGAAGGTCAGCGACCAGTTCTCGACGTATCGGACGTCGATGCGCACCGAGTCGTCCCAGGAGAGGTCCGAGCGGCCGCTGACCTGCCACAGGCCCGTCAGGCCCGGCTTGACCAGGAACCGGCGGTGCATGTCGTAGCCGTAGCGCTCGACCTCGCCCTGCAGCGGCGGTCGCGGGCCCACGAGGGACATGTCCCCGCGGACGACGTTGATGAGCTGCGGGAGCTCGTCGAGCGAGTACCGGCGCAGGACCTTGCCGACGCGGGTGACCCGGGGGTCGTCCTTCTTCTTGAAGAGGACGCCGTTGCCGTCGCTCTCCTCGGCCAGGTCGTCGACCATCCGGTCGGCGCCCACGACCATGCTGCGGAACTTGAGCATCGAGAAGGTGCGGCCGTCGCGGCCGACCCGCTCCTGCCGGAAGAACACCGGGCCGTGGCTGGTGACCTTGACGGCCAGCGCGATGCCGAGCAGCACCGGCGCGAGGAAGAGGATGCCCAGCGCCGCGCTCGTGCGGTCGAAGGCCCCCTTGGTGAGCCGGCGGACGCCGGTCAGCTCGGGGCGCTCCATGTGCAGCAGCGGCAGCCCGGCGACCGGGCGGATGCGCACCCGCGGGCCGGCGACCTCGGTGACCGCAGGGGCCAGCAGGAGTTCGGCGCGCGTGTCCTCGAGGTCCCAGCCGAGGCGCCGCAGCGCCGGCCCGTCGAGTTCGGGAGAGGGCAGGACGGCGACCGTGTCGACCTCGAACCCCCGGACGATGTCGACGACCTCGTCGAGGTCGCCCAGCACCGGCAGGCCGTCGAACTGGGCGGCGACGTCGCGGCCACCCGGGAGGGCGCATCCGACGACGCGGTAGCCGTGGTAAGCCTCGCGCTCCAACTGCTGGTGCAGCGATTCCACGCCGGCCCGGTGGCCGACGAGCAGGGTGGTCTGCCGGAAGAGCCCGTGCCGGCGCCGGCGGTGGAGCCACTGCCGCTGCGCGTAGCGCTGCCCGAGGGTCAGCAGGGTGGCCAGCGGCAGGGCAAGGACGACGAACCCACGGGCGACGTCCAGCTTGAACGCCCAGGAGACCGTGCCGACCGTGGCCAGCAGCAGGGCGGAGGCGAAGAAGACCCGGCGGAACTCGTCGGCGCCGACCCAGAGGAACCGCTCCTCGTAGCTGCGGGCGACCAGCATGGCGGCGACCCACACCAGTGGCAGTGCCAGGGCGACCCCGAGCGACACGTGCTGTCCGTCCGTCCCGGCCGGGCCGAACCGGACGAGGTAGCCGAGCGCGCCGGCGATCAGGGCACAGACCGCATCGGCTCCGACGATGCGACGCACGTAAGCCCCCCGCCAGGCGCGCCGGGCCAGCGTCCCCTCGCCGCGCAACCGCGCCGTGAAGCCTGACGAGGAGCTACGCGACACATGCGGAGAGTTACGGACGGGTACGTCACGTTCGCCGAGCAGAGAGATGGCCAACCCCCGTGAGACGCACCGAGACCCCCGTGCCTCGGCGAGAACTGTCGGTGCCGAGAAGTCCAGGCTTCAACCGACAGGGTGAACGTACCGCAGCGTCTCGATAACGGAAAGTGTTGTCGGCAACACGGACGAGTGAGGCCGTCGGGTCGACCGGCGGGTCATCCAGCCGCGGTCGCGCCCTTGCCCGGCTGGTCGTAGCCGTACGAGTAGCCGTACCCGTAGGCGGTGGACAGCTCGGCCTTGGGCGGGACGATGTTGAGGATGACGCCGAGCGTCTTGGCCCCCACCCGCTCGAGCGTCGCCGCGGCCTGCTGGAGCTGCTCCTTGCGCGTGCTGCCATAGCGGACCGACAGGAGGACGCCGTCCATGTAGACGGCCAGACCCGTGGAGTCGGCGACCGGCAGGAGCGGCGGGGCGTCCACGAGGACGAAGTCGTTCTCCACTCGGAGCTTGTCGAGCAGCGCGAACATGTGGCTCGACGACAGCAGTTCGCCAGGGTTGGGCGGGGTCGGGCCGGCTGCGATGACCGACAGCTCCCCCGCCCCGTACCGCTGGATCACCTCGTCGAGGTCCGCCGTACCGGCGAGGATGTTGGTCAGCCCAACGCCGCCAACCATGCCGAGGTAGCGGGTGACCTTGGGCTTGCGCAGGTCGGCCTCGACGATGGTCACCCGCCGGCCGGCATCCGCCAGCGCCAGCCCCAGGTTGACCACCGCGGTGGTCTTCCCCTCGGACGGCAGGGCGCTCGAGACCATGATGACCTTGGGCGGCTCGTCGACGTTGAGGAACTGCAGGTTGTTGCGCAGCTGCCGGTAGTCCTCGGCGGTGCGGTTGGCGCTGTTCCGGTCGATGGTGTGCTGCTTCTCCAACACCTCGTCGCGCAGGACGGTACCGATCACCGGCGCACCCGCCAGCTCGACGACCTCGTCGGGGTCCTTGACGGTGTGATCGAGCCGAGCCCGCAGGATAGCCAGCCCAGCACCGAGCAGGGCGCCGACCAGCAATCCGAGGGCGACGTTGCGCGCCGTCTCCGGCGAGCTGGGCGCACTCGCGACCTCGGGCTCGTCGGTAACGGTGACCTTGACCGGCGACATACCGGCGTCGTCCGGAGTCTCCAACTCTGCGACAAAGACCGTGAACTCGTCACCCAGTGCGTCGGCGATGCGCTGGGCTTGGTCCGCTGAGGGATCAGTGACCGTGACGTCGATGAGAACGGTGCCCGGGGTCGCGGTGGCGGTTATCTGGTCACTGAGCTCGCCGGGCGTCTCGTCGAGGCCGAGCCGGTCGATGACCCGCCCGGCCAGCTCCTCACCGGTGATGAGGCGCGCGTAGGAGGTCACCCGTTGCTGAGAGAACTGACTGCCCTGGTAGGCCTCGGTTGTGGATGTCGTAGCGCGGGTGGAGACGAACAGCTGAGTGGAGGATGTGTAGAGCGCTGTCTGCAGCAGGCTGACTGCCAGGGCAAGCGCCCCACCGATGAGAAGACCGATGAGGGGCAGCCACCACCAGCCCCTGAGCGCGGCAAACACTTCTCGCAGGTTCATGCGACCTCGTTCATCCAAAGGCATGCTGGCCCAGCATCCCGAAAAGTCTGACCTGACCCTAGGCGATGGCCGCTGGGTCAACCCTTTGGACCAGGGCGTCCCCCGCCAAGGGAGGAGGCAACCCTCCCCGGTCGCTGGCTGACCACACCGCTCGTGCCCTATGGAGGTGCGCTCGTACACCCTGTGCGCGGGGAAGCTCCCTCACAGGCGAGGATGCACCCATGAGACGGGGAACTCACCGCCATGACAGCCACAGTGATGGGGATGCCGGCGCTCCCGTCACCGTCACCGTGGCACACGACTACTTCACGCAGCGCGGCGGAGCCGAGCGGGTGGCCATCCTCCTCGCGCAAATCCACGGCGAGGGCTCCGTCACCACGTCAGCCGCCATCCCTGAAAACACCTTCCCCGAGGTGCGAAAGCTCCACGTTCGAGAGCTCCTGCGTTGGCTCCCGCGTGCCCTAGCCCGCAGACGCGGGACGCTCGCCCCCTTCGCCGGGCTGGCCTTCCTCGCCCATCGTGTAGATGACGGGGTTGTGGTCTGCAGCACTAGCGGGTGGGCGCACTGGCTTCGCGGTCGTGCCCCCAGAGTCGTCTACTGTCACACTCCCGCGCGCTGGCTGTACGAGCCGGCCGACTACTTCAAGGGCTTGCCGCCCTTGTGGCATACCGTTCTCGGCGTCGTCATGGCACCCCTGCGAGCTCTGGACCGGCAGCGCACGCGCTCGGCTGCCGTGGTCTTGGCGAACGGCCCAGTCACGGCAGACCGCATCCGCCGTGTATACGGCCTGAAGGCGCCGATAGTTATCCCGCCGCCGGGGATTGACGAGGAAGGCCCACAAGAACCGGTCCCGGGGGTACATGAGGACTTCTGCCTAACGGTCTCCCGGCCACGGTCATACAAGAACCTGGACCTCGTGACGTCAGTCTTCTCTGCCCGGCGGCAAGAACAGCTTGTCGTAGTCGGCGGTACAGTTCAGCCCTCAGTCGAGGACTCCGTCCTCCATGTCGGCCGGGTGTCAGACGCCCAACTGCGGTGGCTCTACCAGCACGCGCGCGCAGTCATCTGCGTAGCTCGGGAGGACCTGGGACTCGTGCCCATAGAGGCCTTCCAATTCGGCACGCCTGCCGTTGCCTTGCGGGCCGGCGGTTACCTCGCTACATGCACGCCGGGAAGAAACGCTGTCTTTGTCGAGAGCGAGGACGCCGATGCTTTGGACCGCGCCCTTGATCAACTGCGCGATCAGCCACTGGAACGGTCATCAGTCCGTGCGAGCGCGGAGGAGTTCAGCGTGCAGCACTTCCGGGAGGTGATCAGCGGGCTAGTCACCCGACTGGGCGCTGGACTAGAGCACACAACCGAGGAGGACCTAGTCGATGGCTGACCTCTATGTTAACGGCGCGTTCACCGGCCAACGGGTGACTGGCCAACAACGTTATGCGACCGAGGTATCCGCGGAGTTGGTGCGACGTCACTCGGGACGCCTGTTGAGGCCTCCCCGGGCGGCGCGTGGGCGAGCCGCCCTTTCCCACGGATGGGCTCACACCGCCCTTCCGATCCTGGGCGCGCGCGGAGCACTAGTGTCGATGACCTCTCGAAGTCCAGTGCTCGCACGGCAGCACACCCTTGTCGTCCATGACTTGTTTGTGCTGCAGCACCCAGAGTGGTATTCGGCAGCGTACGTGCGAACGCACGCACCCGTCCTGGCAGCCCAACTCCGCACGGCCGCAGGCCTCGTTGCCGTCAGTGCGCCCGTCGCCGAGGAGTTGCGTCAACGGTTTCCGCGCAAGCGGGTCACGGTCGCGCCGAACGCTCCAAGCGAGGTCTTCCGTCGTTCGTCGCCGGCCGACCTCCCGGAGGAGGTACGCGACCTCACGGCCGAGTCGGGGATCGAAGGCTTCTTCTTCGCTGTGGGAAGCCGCGACCCGCGAAAGAACTTCGGCCGACTCGTGGAGGCCTACCATCTCTTGTCCTCATCGCTTCGACATGCGTTTCCTCTCGTGATCGCAGGCGGCGGTTCCGCGGTCTTCGCAGAAGCAGGCGTGGCAACCTCTAGCCAGGTGCGGTGGGTGGGGTACGTGGACGACGCCGCACTAGCCGCCCTGTACTCTGCCGCGACCGCCGTGGTAGTGCCCAGCCTTGACGAGGGCTTCGGACTGCCAGTAGTAGAAGCGTTGACCTCCGGGGGCCGCGTGGCGATCTCCGATATCCCCACCTTCCGCTGGGTGGCCGGGGACGCCGCCCGGTACTTCCGACCGCAAGATCCCGCCGACATCGCCCGCGTGCTGCGCACGATGGCGGAGAACCCGCCAAGCGATGTGAACCCCTCCCCTGTGGTCGGCCGCTACACCTGGGCGGCTAGCGCGGATATCATCGCAGAATTCGCACGAAGCGCCGGATGACCGCGCTGCCGCATCACAAGAAGGATGAACCATCTGGGGTCATTGACCCACGCAAGATGTCGAACTCTCCCCAAGCGGTACACACTAGGGAGTTCTTTGGCATCATCCCCCTGGCTGGCGCGCTGGTAGCGGGGGTCCTGCTACTGCCTTGGCTGATCCGACTTTCCCCATTGCAGGCCACACTCTGCTTTATCCAGACCGGCATTTCAGCGGCTGGGATTGCCCGCGCAGCGTATCCGGCGTTACGACCCGTCGCCCTCGTAACATTCGTCTTCAACTTTTCGTGGCTAGGCGTCGCGCCCACATACCAGCTCGCCACTGGAACAGCAGCGTGGCGAGACAGTGCCGTGCTACTCAGTTCGTCAACAACATCAGCCCTGCTGCTAGTGGTTTTGGCGACCGCTACCCTATATGTGGGCTTTTTTAGACCGAACCCTTCCCGCCCACAGGTCCGTGCGCTCCAGACGACGGCGATTGTGCCGCGACGAGCAATCTGTCTTGGCTACGTCCTCGCCTGCTGCGCGCTAGCTCCCAAGGCCATCGCGGCCGCCGGTGGCTTGGCCGCCATGTTTTCTACTCGCGCCGACCGCAGTGAGGCATTCGCCACCCGAGGCATATCCCTACAGGAGGCGGGCGGCCTTCAGCTCGCTCTGGTGGGCATTCTTCCCGGTGCTCTAGCAACGGCTGGCGCGTTTCTAGTCCTCATCCGCGTGATGCGCCAATACGACCAAGGCAGGTGGACGGGGATCAAGACCGCAGACGCGATACTTCTGTTGGCAGCATTCCTCCTAGTCGTAGTCTTCGCCAATCCCTTCGTCAACACAAGGGCACTCAGCGCGGCGGCGATCGGCTCGCTGGCGCTTCTCATCACACGCCCTAGGTCAAGTCCGGCCGGCATCGCGACGGCCTTACTCCTGCTTACAGCAACCCTCGTCGCATACCCCGCCGCAAATGCTTTCCGCGGGACCGAGCAAGCCGAAGGATCCCAGGGTTTCGAGTTTCTCGCTAGCCCGGACTTTGATGGCTTTCAGCAAACAATCAACGCGATCGACTTCGTCGACGACCTGGGGCACTCCTTCGGCACGTACGGCCTCTCTGGAGCGCTCTACTTCGTCCCGCGCGCAATTTGGCCGGACAAGGAGCGTCCCGCTTCTATCGACGTGGCTACTCATCGCGGATACGTATTCACCAATCTGTCCCTACCGGTACAGGCCGAGATATATGTCGACTTCGGCGCCGCAGGTATGACCGTGGCGATGTTCCTACTTGCCACCGCAGGACGACGATGCGACTTGGACTGGGCCTCTGGGAGCCCTTCACGGATGGCGCTACTTGCCCCTTACGCGAGCCTTGCTTGCCTTAGTATTATTCGAGGTCCCATCGGCGCCAACGGTCCAGTCTATTTAACCAACCTTGGGCTTATCGCGATCGGCCTGCTCCTCGCTTACAAGACGACAGTCAACACCTCCATAACCAAGACCGCCAACCAACATGTTGCGCAGCGGGGACACAAATGTAAAACGGACGATGAGCGGGATCTGTAGGCCCTCGACCAACGCAGTTTCGACTCGCTCGGACCGACATCCGCGGGCCCCACCATGCTTGAAACTAGGCCTCGATTGAGAAGTCGCCTGCGGTGTCGGCAGGCGTGACGGTGCCGAGAAGTAGGTGAGACCCCCGGAGGTACCGCAGCCGGGGATGGGCGTAACGCAAGCAGCGGGACCCGCTGGTTTGGCCGAGCAGCGACTGCATCACCGCGAGGGTGATCTATCCGGCGTCGGTGATTTGCGGTCTGATCCCGACCGCCGAGCGCATGGGCGCGTGATCGGGTGGGACCTTCAATAGATCATCGATGCGTACATGGAGCGCCATGCCGAGGGCCCCCCGGCGTCCACGAGGACCTCCGAGGTTCAGCGTTGGATCAGCAACGTCGGTCTGGACGCCCTGACCCACAGCGCGCCATACCAGTCGCCGGGTAGGCGACTCTGCGATCACGCCCTCACGGCCCCAGACTCACCAGCATTTTCGCGGGAACGCGTTCATGGCAGACCTCTCTTCGGAAAATGGAATCTAGGCCCGTTCCGTCCAGGCTGCAGGCAATGAGAACCGAGGCGGGGCTGCTCAAGCGGATTCGGTCGGCGGACTCCACGATCACTTGGACGCACCAGCCCGCTGCCGGCGTCCGGCGGCCTCCCGAGCGGCGGTCAACCCGCTGGCCGGCGAGCCGGTCGAACACTCGCTGGGCCGCTCCCGGGGTGGCCTGTCAACGAAGCGGCACCTGCCCTACGAGCAGCAGCGCGAAACTATGACCACAGCCTTCATGCCCGGCCAGGCAGCGGACAGCCGCCCAGTCCACCGCCATGCTCGGCCACATCCGCGTACCGCGCCGGACGGACATCCGGGCGACCATCCGGGGCGAACGGATCAGTAGGAGCATCGCCGCAAGCGAGATCGGTTGCCGGATGTCCGCGAGCGTCTGCCCCCGGCCCACTACTGGCAACGGCGCGCCATCGGGTGCGGAATCACCGGCACAGAAAGCACCGTGGGTTCGCCACTAGCTACGACAGGCTCGCTGTTCGCCGCGAGACCGGTTTCCGGTTTGACACATCAATCTCCAACTGCGCAACATACTGAACAGGGCCTACCCGCAAGGCCAGGAATATGGCGGAGTTGGTCCCGAGAACTAATTCCTACGCGCTCCATGCCATTCATAGCAGTCTCGGTGCGGATAGGACCAGCTCGCACCGGTTTATCCGAGGCTTCAGCGCGGACTGCGCAACCCAATTGCCAACTGCGCGCTAACAACTAGCCATGGCAGGGCGCCGGCGACCGCCAGGGCGCCGATACTGCCTTGAAGAGCAGCCGCCGCGCCGACTGATGGTAGTCCCAGGCATGCGCCCACCATCAACAACCGGTATGTTGCGGTAGTTAATCCCTGAGGCACAAGGAGGATAACCGATAGAGATCGTAAGAGAAACACCCCCGAGACAACGGCTCCCGTCAGAAAAGCAGCAAGCGAGCCCACCTGCACGGTCCCCGCGAAGAGGTATCGCAGAAGAAGAGGCGCCCCAAATGACAATATGGCCAACGCAAGTACACCCAAGGCCAAGGCCATAAGCGCAGCTAAGGTGGCTCGCCGACGCACAGCGCCCTCTGCGCTCTCACCGACCCAAGCCGCTAGTCCTTGCGTCGCGGTTCCCATGACGTTCACCAACGACTGACTCAAGCGGTCTACCGCCGCGTATAGGGGGTAGGCCGAAGCGGCGACCAGCGCGACAAGTGGACCCGTCAGGTACGAATAGCCTGCGTCAGCACAACGCGCGAGAATCGCGAAGACTGAGATTCTCCTTCCAGTCAGTGATGGCGGCGGCGCATCCCCAGGCGCCTCCGCCTGGAGTGCGCCGAAGCCGAGCCCGCGACCGACTAAGCTGGACGCAAGCGTAAGAGTCGCCAGCATGCCGACGATCAGAGCGGCTGGATAGGTCCACAGGGGAAAGAAGGCGACTAAGCCGATAGATGCAAGATTGGCCACGAGGCGTGGCCCGCCCTCAGCCGCAAGCGAATGACTCGGTCGACTTATCCCCACGAAGTACCAGGTAGGGGAGAGCGCATTAAGCGCGACAGCTAGAGCGCTGAGTATGCACACTAGGGGCATCGTCGGCTGGACGAGCAGACAGACGGCAACCAGGATCGGAGTCGCTGCAAGGACCGCCACAACCCGTTGCCGGAGGCTCACCGTATACATGGCTCTGCGCTGAAAGGGTGTGGCCTGGGAGACGAGATGCGCTCCCTCGATGGGCCAGGCCAGCGCACAGACAACTGACGCTGCCGCTCCGATGGATTGTCCCAGGAGCACGCTGGACCACCCAGGTTGCCCAAAGCGGGCACTAAGAATCGGCAAGACAATCAGGTTAGACAGTAGAGAGGTAGCGGGTAGCAAGCTAAATGCGGCGATTCTGCCGACTGGGCGTCGCACACCCGTCGTTAACGATCTCGCCCGTGACATCAGCGTCATGAGGCAGACTGCGACTTGTAGAGATCCAGGTATAGACCGGTCATGGACGCCACAGTCAACGTGGCGACGTGACGAGCACCAGCCTCAGCGAGCGACTTGCGATCACCTTCAAGCCGTAGCAGAGCCTTGATCTTTGCAGCGAGGTCGTTTGCGTCTCCCACCTTCACCAGCAGGCCGGCACGTCCAAAGTCAAGCGCCTCGGGAATACCGTCGACATCACTCGCCACAACGGGCAATCCTGCCTCCAGGGCTTCAAGGAGGACGAGTCCGAGCGGTTCGCGCCTTGAGGCGAGTACGAACACGGACGCTGCGGGAAAATAGCGCTGCGGCTGGGCGTCAAATCCCACGAAGTGAACCTGGTCCGCCCAGCTCTTACTTCGAGCGACATCGGCCGGATGCTGCCAGTCCACATTGCCCACATAGTACAGGTGGGCCTTGGGGAAGTCCTGCAATACGTGTTCGAAGGCCGCAAGAAGGAGGTCGGCACCCTTGCGATGGGAGACTGCGCCCACCGTAAGGATCGATTGCGGCGGCAAGTCGACTAGGTCGTCACGAGCTAGTGGTGGCCGACGAGGGGATCCCACCGTTCCGTTAAGGACCGTGTGCACTTTTCGGCGAGGGACGCCCCTTCTCACCATCGCCTCGGAGACCGCATTGCTGACACCGACCACCACATCGGCAAGCCTCATCATCGAGACGCCGCGCTGATACTCGTTATGCACCGTGGCGATCAATGCTGCCCTTCTTCTCCTGGTGGCGAAGTATCCCAGGACGGTAGGCGTAATCGTATGAGCGTGCACGACCTCGGGATTTATCTCATCAAGGATGCGAGCGAGTTGGCGATAGGCTCTCGCTAGAGCGCGTGGGGTACGGCTCGTGAAGTCCACGTGATGGTGCGCCACGGAATTATTATCCAGCAGCTCAAGAAAACCCCCGCCAGCAGAAACGACCCAGACGTCGTGCCCGCGGCGACGTTGCTCCACGGCTAGGTCGACGGCTACATTAGCGATTCCATTGCCAGTGTGCGCCACACCGTTGAGCACGTGGACAATCTTCATTCTTGCATCTTCCACAACGGATTCCCCTTTAGCGGGCTGCGGTCATAGGATTGTACGTGGGTCGAATGCGAGGCGCGAGGAGCTGTAGCCTGGCGGTTCGCATGACCGCCCTCCGCCCTGCAGGCCATTCGCGAGTCACTGGGATGCTTGCCTTGGAATGGACTCGCGGCTCTTCGTACTGCGCTCTCGGCGGAGAGAAAAGGCTAACCTCAGTGTGGGACTTCTACTGGTCAGAGCTAGGACGAGGCTTGATCCGAGTACACCAGCCGCCACAGCGACCGCAAGGAGTAGCAGTCCATTAGATCTGGGCGCGACTAACAGCATGGTGTCAATGGCCGCATTAACGAACAACCAATGTGTTAAGTAGATGATGAGGGAATCTCGGCCTGCGGCGACCAAGGGGCGGGACCACCGACTACTCGAAAGTCGCATTGAAAGCCTGGAGAACAGGATGATGCCGCTCAAGATGAAGGGCAGATCGGCGACATCATACTGTGCGTCAAGCGATGAACTCCGCAGAGCCACAACGACCCCCCCGGCCACGACTGTACAGGCGACAGCAGCGACCCAGGTCCGTGTAGTCAGAGCCCGCCAGACATGAACATGGTCGCCGGCAAGGCGACCTAGGATGAAACAGCCAAGCAAGAGTGCAAATCGCGCTAGTCCCCCGTCTGCGAATCCCGCGAGTGTAAAAGCGCCCACAGTGAGCAGCAACTGCCAATACCACTTCAGGCGAGCCCATGCAAGCGCAGAAGCGTAGAATATCAAGAGATACTGCAAGAACCACATGACGCCTGGCGGGTGTAGTACAAAGTTCCAGGACAGGTTGTCATCGGGGCCATCGGTAGCCGTATCCATGAGCTGGGATACAGCCAGGTAGATGAGTGACCACACAGCAAATGGCCAAAGGATGTTTCTGAGCTTGCCATTGGCGTAGGCGCGGATATCTTTCCGCAGCGACCTGTTGAGCAGAATGCCGGACAGAAAGACCATCGTTGGCATCCGAAAGGGCGCCACGGCGTCGTTGAAAGCAGCTACGGGCCCCACCATTTGACTGCCGGAAGCCGCGACCTCGATTGTGCTATGGAAGAGCACCACTAGGAGGACGGACGCGCCGCGGAGCGCGTCCATCCACTCCTGGCGTTTTGCTAGCGTTTCGCGTCCCACGAGGGCTCACTCTACGTGAGGTGCATCTTCGGACTCTTCCCCCTTTGGCAGGGGGCTGCTTGAGGGCAATGGTGTCTGGTTCGGCCTCTTATCGGGACAATCGAGGCGAACGAGGCCTGGAACACCCGGCGCGCGGTCCGCCACATGGGTGGATCTTGGCTCGACTCGGGGCCGAGGTCATACCCGGGGTAGACGTGTCCGCGTCCGGGTTACCTGTCGAGCAGCTTTGGCGGCAATGGCAGGAAGAAGCGGATCCCACCGCAACTTCATGGCTGGGGCGTGGGTAGGGCCTGAGCCGTGTGGTTCAGCTCTGCGCTACATTCGGCCAATGGAGACGTCCGCGTTCTATTCGCTGCGATCTGCCCCTTCGGTGGGGTTCGCCTAACCGATGAGGTCGCTGACGACAGCGGTGACGTTGTCTCGTGCGCCGATACTCTCGGCCTCTGCGGTGAGCTTGATGGCCAGGAACTCGGGTGCATCATCGGTGGCGAGGAGTGCAGCGATTCGGTCGTCGCTCAATTCCCCTGTCAGGCCGTCGGAACAGGCCAGGAAGCGTTCGCCCGGCACGACAGGCAGCAGGACAACATCGGCCTCGGGCCGCGGGCCGACGCCAAGCGCGCGGGTGATGATGTGCCGCTGCGGGTGCGTGGCGGCGCTTTCGTCAGAGATGTATCCGGCGTCGATGAGCTCCTGCACCACCGAGTGGTCAGTGGTGAGCTGCTCGAGTTTCCCCTCGTGCCAGCGGTACACCCGCGAGTCACCGACGTGGAAGACCGCCCACTGCGGCCCATCCCCCTCGTCGACCAGCGCCACCCCGGCGACCGTCGTCCCGGCGCCGGCCTTGTCCGGCCCCTGGAACGCGCGGATCTCGCCGTCGGCCCGCTGCAGTGCCAGCCGGATCGCCTCGACGGTCGTCGTCTCCCCACCGGTGAGCGACCGCAGCGCCTCCACCACCGCCTCCGCGGCGGCGGCGCCACCGACGTGACCGCCCATGCCGTCGGCCACCGCGAAGACCGGCGGAGCAGCCAGGTACCTGTCCTGGTTGTCCTCCCGCTGGCCCACGGCGGTCGCCGCTCCCCACGTCAGCTCGACCGGTGGCATCCAGGCTCCACACCATGCATCGACGACAGGACTCCCCGTGGGGAAGACAGGGTGGGCTGAGCGTAGAAGGTCGGTGACACGCCGGCAGGTCGCACACCCCGCGACCCGCCGGGCGGCGGTCGACGGAGAATGGTCGGCGATGCGCTCTCCCCGCCTCGTGGCCGTCGTCGGCTCTCTGCTCCTGCTCACTGCCTGTGCCGCGCCGGCCGCCGGTACCGGGTCCGCGCCCGGTACGTCCAGCGCCGCTCCCTCGCCCACTCCCACCCCGGAGCCCGACCCAGTGGAGGCGGCCCTCGCCGACCTGGACCGCCGGGACCAGGTCGCCCAGCTGATCGTCGTCGGGGTCGCGCTCACCGACCTCTCCCCCGCCGCCGAGTTCGTCCCGCAGGGCGTGGGCGGCGTCTTCCTCCAGGGCCGCAGCAGCATCCCCGCGGTCGAGCTGGCCGCCGAGACCGCGCGCTGGGCGGAGTCGGCCCCGGGGCCGCGTCCGTGGGTCGGCGTCGACCAGGAGGGCGGCGCCGTGCAGACCCTCTCCGGCCCGGGCTTCGCCGACCTCCCGTCGGCCCTCCGCCAGGGCCGCATGCCGGCCGAGGAGCTGGCCGCCCTCGCCGACGACATGGGCGCGTCTCTGAGCAGCGCCGGCATCAACCTCAACCTCGCGCCGGTCGTCGACGTCGTCCCCGCGGGCACCGAGGACGCCAACGCCCCCATCGGCGCCTGGGACCGCCAGTACGGCAGCACCGCGGAGGACGTCGTCCGCGCGGCCGGCACCATCGCCGACGGCCTGGCCGCGCACGGCGTCACCCCCACGCTCAAGCACTTCCCCGGCCTCGGCCGGGTGCCGGAGAACCCCGACAAGAGCCGGGACGCCACCGACGACGTCACCATCCGCGACGACGACCAGGTCGCCGTCTTCGGCACGCTCGCCGGCTCGGACGCCGAGTCCTTCGTGATGATGTCGTCGGCCACCTACACCCAGATCGACCCGACCGTGCCGGCCCTCTTCTCTCCCGTCGTCGTCGGCGACCTGCTCCGCGGGCAGCTCGGCTTCGACGGGGTGGTCATCTCCGACGACATCGGCGCCGCCCAGGCCGTGCAGGACTTCCCGGTCGACGAGCGGGTGGTCCGCTACCTCGAGGCCGGAGGCACCCTCCTGCTCACCATGGACGCCGACCTGGTGACGGAGATGATCGACGTCATCGTGGCCCGCGCCGAGGCCGACCCCGCGTTCTCCGCCACGGTCGACGCCGCCGTCCGGACCGCGCTCACCGCCAAGGCCGACGCCGGGCTGCTGCCGGAGGCCTGAGCGGGGCGTCTGCTGCGGAGCGGGACCGTCGTCAGCCCCAGCTGCCGACCGCCCGGGCTGCCTCGTTGGGGTCGACCCACGCCCGGCGGCGGGCAGCCCGTGCGCGGGCGGCGGGCAGCCCGTACACCTCCGGGAAGAGGACGGCGGCGACCGTCGTGACGATGGCCACGGCGACCAGGCCGAAGATGCTGGACAGCAGCACTGCGACGTGCAGCACGGCGGGGGTCCTTTCTAGGAGGAACCGACACGGTGCAGGGCCGACCGGTGCGCCGCGGCGGCCGCGGCGCAGGCACGGCCTGCTCGGAAGCGTGCGCTCGTGGCCGACGGGAGTGCCGGCCGACGACTGAGGAGGCGCTCGCCGCGACGGTGCGGAGGTGGCCGCTCACCACGGTATTTCCCGGATCGCGGCGATGAGGGCAGGCGAGGCCGATCGTGAGGACACTCACCGCGCGGACGACTCGTGCGGGGAGCGGCGCTCAGCCGGCCGGGTCGTCGTCCCGGGGATCGGCACCGGGCAGCACCTGCCGGCGCAGGTCGACTGCGAGCAGCAGCACGGCCAGCAGCGCGATGCCGCCCGCGGCGAGGGCCACCGGGGTCCCCAGTGAGCCGCCGACCCGCCCCCAGAAGACCGCCGCCCGCGCGTCCAGCACGACGACCACCAGCAGGACGGCGTGCAGCGGCACCGTGAGCCACAGCGGCCGGCGGCCGGGGACGCGTGCCACGGCGGTCAGCCGAACTCGCCGACGTGGGCGGCGAGGTCGTCCGCCCGCAGGTGGCCCCACAGCGCCGCCGCGCGCTCCTCGTCGAGGCGGGTGACCGGCTCCCCCTGCTCCTCCCCCGCGGAGCCGACCGGAACGGCGACGAACTCCGGCTCCCCCACGCCGCGGAACTCCCACGCGGTCGCCACGAGGGCCTCGTCGGTCAGGGCGTCGTCGACCCGCAGCGCACCCGTTGCCGAGTCGAGCAACCCGGCGAGCCGGCCGAGGTGGGCGAAGGCCCCGAGCTCGCCGATCCGGCCGAACAGCGCCTGCACCACGCGCTGCTGCCGCTCGGGTGCCTGCGGGCGCGTCGCCGCGCTCGCGTCCCGCACGTACGCGACCACCGCGGCGCCGTCCATGTGCTGCGGCCCGGGCGGGAAGGTGCGGCCCCGGTTGGCGTACTCCTCGGGGACGTCGACCGTGATGCCGCCCAGCGCGTCGGTGACGGTCGCGAAGCCCGAGTAGTCCAGCTCGGCGTAGTGGTCGACGCGGACGTCGGTCAGCGTCTCCACCGCACCCACCACGCCCGGCGGGCCGTCGGCCCCGAAGGCGCCCTCGAGCGTGGTGCTCCGCTCGGCGACCCAGGTGTCCAGCGGGAAGGTCACGATCTGGGCGTGCCGGCGGTCGCCGGTCAGCCGCACCAGCAGGGCCGCCTCGGCCCGGGTGGCCCCGGTCGCGACGTCCGCCGGGTCGACGCCCACCACCAGGAACGTCCGGGCCTCCTCCGCCGCCTCGGCGACCCGCGGCCGGTCCGGCTCGTCGGGGAAGGGCTCCTCGACCCGGCCGACGTCCTCGGCGACGGTGTCCACCTGGAGGGTGCCCAGCCCGATGGCCAGACCGGCGACGACGACCAGCGCCGCGAGGAGGGCCAGCAGGACCGTGCGGGTGCGCGACCGCTGCGCGCGGTGCCGGCCGCTTCGTGCTCGCGGGGTGGCCGGCGCGCCGCCGCCCCTCCGGTCCGGCTCCTCCAGCATCGGGCCGGTCAGGCGACCAGCTCGACGGCGTGCTTGGCGCCGCAGTCCTCGCACAGCTCGTACACCCGCCGGTCGGCGTCGAAGCCCGGTCGCAGGCGGGCCAGGCCGCGTCGCACCAGCTGGGACTCGGTGAGGACCAGCCCCTGGTGTCCGCAGAGGCCGCAGGAGGTGTTGGTGTGTCCGATCGCCCGCCGCTCCCTCACGCGGTGATTCTCTCATCACTCTGCGCGATGGGTGCGACAGGTCCGTCACACTGGCGCGTCCCGCCGGGGACCCCGATCGGAGGATCCCGCCGGCCACACTCCGGCGCCATCGGGCGGCCATCGGCCCGCGGGCGGCTACCGTCGAGCGGTGCTCCGCTGGCTGTCCGCTTCCCTCATCGCCGCGGTCCTGTCAGCGTTCGCCGTCCTGCTGCTGACCGGGCGGTACCTGGCCGACGGGCCCGTGCTGCTGCGGTTCGGCCCGGACCACGGCGTGCACGCCGGCGACCTGTTCGTCGTCCTCGGCTGGGCGCTGGCCCTGCTGGCCGAGGTCGGCCTGCTGCGGGCTCCCGGTCGCCGGGACGGCTGAGCGCAGGTCAGCCGGCGGCGTCCAGATCGGGCCGGGACTCCGCCAGCCGGGCGAACCAGGCGACCTCCTCGGCCAGCCCCCGGTCCAGGTCGACGCTGGGCCGGAATCCCAGCAGCTCGCGCGCCCGCTCGGTGCGGCACACCACGTTCCCGGCCGGTCGTGCGTCCACGTGCCGCGGCGGCGGGGGCAGCTCGCCGCGCTGCTCGGCCACCGCCCGCCGCACCCGGTGGGCCAGCGACACGGTGCGCTCCGCCGTCCCGCTGCCGGCGTTGAGCAGCCGGAACCGCTCGCCGGCCGGCGACAGCGCGGGCGGCCGCGCCACTGCGCGCAGCACCAGGTCCGCGGCGTCCGCCACGTGCAGGTAGTCGCGCAGCTCCAGCCCGTCGCCGGTGATCGTCGCCGGGTGCCCGGCCAGCCCGGCCCGGATGAACGTCGGCACCGCCCACGGCATGGTCTCCCCGGGACCGTAGAGCGTCGTGAAGCGCAGCACCGTGGCCTCCGGACCGCCCGCCGCGGCGACCACCCGCAGCTGGTCCTCCAGCGCCAGCCGCGCCGCGGCCGCCGAGTCCTCCGGCGCCGGCCGCGTCGACTCGTCCACCGGGCCGGCCGGCGCCCGCCCGTAGACCTCCACCGAGCTGCCCAGGACGACGTGCCCCAGCCCGTCCCCGAGGGCGGCCAGCAGCTCGAGGGTGCCGGCCACGTCCGCCGCCACGTGGTGCCGCGCGACGCCCGTCGCCGTCCGCTCCCCCGGCGGTACCGGGACCGCGTCCAGGTGCACCAGCTGCTCGGTCCCCGCCACCCGGCGCGCGATCCGCCGGGCCGCCTCGGGCCGCCACCACTCCGGCTCCTGCACCAGCTCGACGACGCCCTCGCGGATCGCCCGCCGCACCGGCTCCCGCCACCCCGGGTCGGGCCCGACGACGGCGACGCGGCACCCGGCGCGCAGCAGGCGCGGCACCAGCGCCGCCCCGAGGAAGCCCGTGCCGCCGGTGACCAGCACCGGCATGTCGCGCAGCCGACCGTCGTCTCCACCGTCCGGGTCGGTCCCCCGCACGCGTCCACCCCCTCGGCGCCGTCCGTGGCGCCCTCGTCGGCCGGGGGACGGTAAGGGCGACGGCAGCGTCACGGAACGGCCCGGTCCGTGCTGGTCGGCGCCGGACCCGCGTGTGCTGACCGTTTGTGGTCACCTCGCGCCCCGGCGTGTCGCCGCGCGGACCGGTCCACCCGTCGGGGTGGGACTCCTCCAGCGGAACGGGAAGGGCACCGATCAGACCGTCATGCCCCTGCCGCACGACCCGCTCCCGGTCCCGCTGCCGGTCTCCTCGCTCCTCCCGCCCGAGGACGACGTCAGCAGCCTGCTGCCCGGCCCCAACTCGGTCTCGGCCCACCTCGCCGAGCGCCTGGCCGCCGTGTCCACCGTCCCCGGGGCGCTGATCGTCCTGGGCCTGCTCCGGCCCGACGACACCCGGCCGGCCGGTCCCAGCAGCCTCGCCGCCGCCACCGCGGTCGTGGCGCGCTCGCTGCGCGGCGACGACTGGCTCGGCCGCTCAGGGCCCGAGGAGTTCGCCGTCCTGCTGTCCGGCACCGCCGAGGACGCCGAGGTCGCCGCCATCCGCCTGGTCACCGCCATCACCCAGCCGGGCATCCCCGGCCTGGACGCCTGCGCCGGCGTCACCGCGCTGGAGGAGGGCACCACCGCCGCCGAGACGCTGCACCGTGCCGTCGAGTCCCTGCACACCGCCCGCACCCAGGGCGCCGGCTCCGTCGTCCGCTCCTGAGCCGACGGGCGTCCGCAACGGCGCGGACGCCCGTCTCAGCCCCTCCCCCGGCGCCGCCGGGTCAGCTCGGCCCGCAGCCGGGCGGACTCGGCGTCGTCGCCCCGCGCCCGCGCCCGCCGCAGCGCCCGCCGCAGCCGCGCCCGCCGCGACAGCAGCAGCCACGACACCGCCGCCAGCAGCGCCAGCCCGGTCAGCCAGCCGGCCGGCTCCGGGTTGCCGCCGAGTCCTGCCGCCTCCCACGCCGCGTACCCGAGCGCGTAGCCGAGGACGACGACCAGGAGCACCGGCACCGCGAAGACGAAGACCCCCACGTCCCCTCCTTCGCCGGACACCCCTGCACCGGACGCAGCGGGCGGGCCGTGCCCCCGACGGGCGAGCGTCGACCGTCCCGGTCGACGTACCGTCCTGCGTGAGCGTCCGCAGGCCGGCCCACATGCGGACTCCCCGGACGTCGACCACGGAAGACGGAGGAACCGCGTGCGACGCCAGAGGCCCGACCGGTCCCCACCTGCTGGCCGGTCTCCGCACCCGCCCGTGCGCGCCGTCCCTCCGGCCTCCCCGGCAGCGGCTCCGTGAGGGGACCCCGTCGGCCCGGGGACCCGGCCGGCAGCAGGGCCGGCACGACGGCCCGCGACGCGCTGAGGAGCCGCTTCGTGGATCCCGCGCGCGTGCTCCAGGTGGTCACACACCCCTGGGTCGTCACGGGGGCGGCGACCGCGGCGATCGCCACGATCGCGGCGATCGACACCGCCCTGGCGGCCCGGACCTGGCCCGTTCCGGTCGTCGGGCTGCTCGACGAGCCGGCGCACCTGCTCACGACTGCCGTCCTCCTCGCTGCCGTGCTGCCGGTGCGGCTGCTGCCCGTCGTGCCCTGGGTGCTCGCCGGCTCGGTGCTGATCGACGTCGACCACGTCCCGCTGTACCTGCCCAGCGCCGCGCAGGAGCACATCGACGGTCGGCCGATCACCCACTCCGTGGCGACGGTCCTCGTCCTGGCCCTGGCCGGCAGCGCCGCTCGCGGCCGATGGCGGACCGCCCTGCTGGGCGTGGGGACGGGGGTGTCCCTGCACCTGGTGCGCGATCTCGCCGCCCCGCTCGGCGGCCCCGGCGTCCCCCTCCTGTGGCCGGTCTCCCCGAGCAGCGTCACGCTGCCGTACCCCTGCTATGCAGCCGTCCTCGTCGCAGCCGTGGCCGTCGTCGCCTTACGTCAGTGGCGGCGAAGCCGGCAACGCCCCCACTGACGAAGCCCGATGAATGACCCGTGCCGTCCCGCGACC
Organism: Geodermatophilus sp. URMC 61; assembly: GCF_052931555.1. Lineage (NCBI taxonomy): Bacteria > Bacillati > Actinomycetota > Actinomycetes > Geodermatophilales > Geodermatophilaceae > Geodermatophilus > Geodermatophilus sp. URMC 61. Next base: position 4,656,645 of record NZ_JBRFHZ010000002.1, on the reverse strand, counting down.
TACGACGGCGAGAGACCAGGGTCCATCGAGCGCCGCCGTCGCTGCGTCAACCCCGTGCGGCCGACAATCCATGAAACGTCCAGTTAATCTTCGGGAAAGTCACCCTGCGCCAGGCGGCGAGCCGCGTGGGTGTCCCACTTCGACCGGGACCTGACCGAGCGTCGGAAACAGGGACTTCCGACCCCGCGGCGCCCGCCCGAGTGACGGCGAGGGGCTGCTGCCCACGGTCGGGACCCGACAATGCGGTACACCCGCTCAGCGGACCTGCACCGGTTTCGGAGCGGCGCGGCGACGACCCGTGCCGGCCCTCGGTGGGACGAACCGCCCCCCACGGCAGGGCCGCCGGTCTGCTACGAGCGGTCACGAAGATCGCTACCCTGCGCAGTGGCGCACGGGGTGGGATCCCCGCGAGGACGGACTCCGCCGTGCGGAACAGGGCCTCAGGACCCTACCGCTGCTTTCCGTGACGTCCCCTGTTTCGGCACGGCCAGGGGATGTCATCCGGTCCCCGCCATTTGCGGGAGAGGTCGGGGTCGACTTCCGCGCTCTTGGGCGAACCCCGTTCCTCCGAGTTCTCCGGGACTATTGCCCCGTCTTTTCGGAGACACTTCCTCTGCGGCGCGCGCGACTCCTCCGCTCGAGGAGTCGCGGCCACTTCTCCGCGAGGATCGTCTTGAGCACGCGCCATCCGTCGGGAAACGTGACGAGCCGCCCGATCCCACACACTCTCTCGGTCTCGAAACTGGGGACCTCGCGAATGCGCAACTGCGCCTTGTGTGCCCGCACGTTGAGCATGGCCTCGATCTCGAAACCGTCCGCGTCCAGATCCAGCCGCCGGATGGCATCCGCCCGGAAGGCGTTGTACCCGTAACACAGATCGGTGTATCGAGCGCCGAACAGCAGGCGGACGAGGAGGACGAAGACCTTGTTGCCCCACCTGCGCAGCAGGGTCATGTCCGAGGTGCCACCCCCGGGGACGAACCTCGTCCCCTTGGCGTAGTCGGCCCCCGCCATGATCGCCCCGACGAAGGCGGGGATCTCCTCCGGCGCCTCCGAGCCGTCCGCGTCGATCTGGACGATGACGTCGCCGGTGGCGGCCTCGAACCCCGCTCGCAGGGCGTTCCCCTTGCCGCCGGGGCGACGGTTCGCCACGACCCGGACGGACGGCATGAGCCGCCGCGCCACGGCCACGGTGTCGTCCGTGCAGTGGTCGTCGACCAAGATCACCTCGTGCACCCACGAGGGCACCCGCGGCAGCACGTGCTCGAGGTTGTCCGCCTCGTTCAGGGCGGGGACCACCACCGAGACGCGACAGTCCTGCAGCCAATTCGGTCGACTGTCGCGATCCGCCGTCGACGACGACGAAGTAAGGGTTGCCTCAGTCATGCCGTGCCATTCCCAGCTTCATGGCGGGGCACCATAGGCGAGGATCCGACGACAGCGAAAGCCTTCATATACATAGCTTTCCGCATGATCACGTGAGCGGTGCGTAATGGTCGCTGGCCATGAGCATCGAAATACCGTGAGTGATACGACGGCGACCGTCCGCAACGTCTCGTCCGAGTGGATTACGGTAATCGTCCGCCGGTCCGGACGACTTCTCGGATTGGGAGGCGCGAACCGTTGCGGAACCCATTCGGTGCGACGTAGCGTCCCGCCGGTCACTCCAGGGAGGAGGTCCGGCCTTGAGGGTTCTCTCGATCATGGGGACGCGTCCGGAGGCCATCAAGATGGCCCCGGTGATTCGCGAGATGGAAAGCCGGCCGACGGTATTCGAATCGCGGGTCTGCGTCACCGGCCAGCACCGCGAGATGTTGGACCAGGTCCTCACGGTCTGGGGCATCGCCCCGGACCACGACCTGGCCGTCATGCGACCAGGCCAGACGCTCTCGCACGTCGCCTCGGCCGTCATCGAGCGACTCGGTCAGGTGCTCGAGGAGGTCGAGCCCGACACGGTGCTGGTCCAGGGGGACACGACGACGGCCATGGCCGCGACGTTGGCCGCCTTCCACCACGGCATCCCGGTCGGGCACATCGAGGCGGGCCTGCGCACGTACGACATGAGCAGACCGTTCCCGGAGGAGGCCAACCGCCGGATCATCGGGCTGCTGGCCAGCGTGCACTTCGCGCCGACCGCCGAGGCGGCACTCAACCTGGTGCGAGAGGGGTCGTCGGCCGACAGGGTCGTCATCACCGGCAACACGGTCATCGACGCCTTCCTCCAGACCGCGGCCCTCCCTCTGGACCTGGCCCGCACGCCCTTGGCCGCCATCTGCCCCGGCGGCCTGCCGCCCGAGCGCGAGATCGTCCTCGTCACCTGTCATCGCCGCGAGAACTTCGGCCGCGGCCTCACCGACATCTGCGCAGCCGTCGCGGAGCTCGCCCGGGAACGACCCCACCTGTTGTTCGTCCTGCCCGTGCACCCGAATCCCCAGGTACGCGGGGTCGTCCACGCGACTCTGGGCCACCTCCCCAACGTGGCGCTCCTCCCACCGTTGGAGTACCAGCCGCTGGTGTGGCTCCTGCAGCGCTGTTCGTTCCTCATCACCGACTCCGGTGGCCTGCAGGAGGAAGCCACGGCGGTCGGTCGCCCGGTGCTGGTGCTGCGCGAGTCCACCGAGCGCCCAGAGGGCGTCGCGGCCGGTACGGCCGAGCTCGTCGGCTCCGACCGTGAGCGCATCCTCAAGCACGCCCGCCTGTTGCTGGACGACCCGGCGGTGTACCAGCGGATGTCGCGCCGGACCTACCCCTACGGCGACGGCACCGCGGCGGCGCGGATCGCCGATCACCTGTGCGGGGCCGGCGACGCACCCCGGCGAGCTCCTCTGGACGAGCAGGCCTACGAGGGCGCGCCCGCGCTCGACGCCGCGGCGCTCACGCCCGTCGGTTGACGCCTCCGCTCGCCGACCCCACCCCCACCCCCCACCCCACACCCAACTCGCCGACCCCAACCCCACCCCCACCTAAGGGAGCGGACTGTCCTGATGCTCGGAATCCATCCTCCGGACGTCGCCTCCGCGGCTGCGGGCATGCGCGCGTGGCTCGCCTCCGGCGCCGTCCAGTCCCCCTCCGGGGCCTTCTACGCCTGGCAGGACGAGGACGGCCGCCCGTCCTTCGAGTACCCGGAGATCACCGGATACGCCCTCACCCACTTCGCAGGGCAGCCGGATCCCTCGGAGCACGAGGTCACGGCCGGGCTCCGCGCAGCCCGCTGGCTGCTGGACCGACTCCGGCAGAACGACCTGTCGGCGCGCGGTTCGTGGGACGGCCAGGCCGTCTACACCTTCGACCTGGCCATGATCGCCACGGGGCTGATGGCCTTCGGCTCCCGGCACGCCATCGACGAGGTGGTCACGCACGGGGTCGAGCTGGCCCGCGCCATCGAGGAGGAGATCACCGAGACGGGGACGCTCAGGTCCATCCCTCCGCGGTCCGGCACGTCCTCGTCGCGCTCCGCCTGGTCGACCGAGGGGCTCGCGCACCTGGTGAAGACGGTGCAGTGCCTGATGTGGGCCGACGAGCTCGGGGTCGAGGGCTGCGCGAAGGCTGCCGCCACGCTCATCGACGAGTCGCGGACCGCCCAGCGTGAGGACGGCAGGTTCGTCACCCATCCCTCGGACCAGGAGACGATGCTCCACCCCCACCTCTACGCCGTGGAGGGGCTGTGGGTCTTCGGGACCGCGCACGGAGACGCCTCTGCCCTCGAGCGGGCCGAGGCGGCGACCCGCTGGGCGTGGTCCCACCAGCGGGCCTCGGGCGCCTTCCCGCGTTGGGTCGCGACCGTGAGCGGCGAGGAAGGCCCGGACCAGGCCGACCTCACCGCCCAGGCGCTGCGGGCGGCCGTGCTCACCGACGTGGCAGGTGATCGTCGGGCGGTGACGGCCGAGTGGCTGGCCGGCACCGCCGTGCGGTTCGAGGACGGGAGCGCCGCGGCCTGTTATCAACCCGGCTCGGGGACCACCCACCGCAACACCTGGGCGACGCTCTTCGCCGCCCAGGCACTCCGAGCACACCTCGAGGGGCCCGAGAGCGTGTCATGGCGAACCCTCGTGTGACGGACGACGTCCGGGAGGAGATCGATCACGACGGCCGTCCCGGGCAGCCGACGATCTGCGTGGTGGGATCCGGCTCCCACTTCCTGAGCGGGATCTCGTACTACACGCACGGGCTCACCACGGCACTCGCCACGCGCTTCCCCACCAGCGCCATACTGATGCGGCGGCTGATCCCCAGCCGGCTGTACCCCGGGCGCAGCCGGGTCGGGCAGCCGCTCAGCACCATGACCTACCCCGCTTCGGTCCCCGTCCTGGACGGCCTGGACTGGTTCTGGGGCCGCAGCATGTGGCGCACGCTCCGGTTCCTGCGCCGTCAGCGCCCGACGGTCCTGGTCCTGCAGTGGTGGACCGGGGCGGTCCTGCACAGCTACCACGCGCTGGCACGAGCGGCTCGACGCGCGGGCGCACGGATCGTCATCGAGTTCCACGAGGTCCAGGACGTCGGGGAGCAGCGGATCCCCCTCGTCAGCAGCTACGTCGACGTGGGCCTCCCTCGGCTGCTGCGGCTCGCCGACGGCTTCGTCGTCCACTCGGAGTTCGACCGGGCTGCACTCGAGCGGCGCTTCGGGTTGGGGGGCCGCCCCGTGGCACTCATCCCCCACGGGCCGTACCAGCAGTACACCGCCGCGCGTCGGGCGCCCCGCGCTCCCGGAGACCCCTGCCGACTGCTCTACTTCGGTGTCATCCGACCCTTCAAGGGGGTGGAGGACCTCCTCGAGGCCTGGGAGCGACTCTCCGACGACGAGGTCGCCGGCTACCACCTGACGGTCGTGGGCGAGACTTGGGAGGGCTGCACCAGGCCCGCGGAGCTCATCGCGGCCTCGCGCCACCGGGACCGGATCACGTTCGTCAACCGGTACGTCACCGACCAGGAGGCCGGTGAGTTCTTCGCCGATGCGGACGTCGTCGTCCTGCCCTACCACCGCTCCTCCTCGAGCGGTCCCCTCCACGTCGCCATGGCCCAGGGCCTGCCGGTCGTCCTCACCGCGGTGGGCGGTCTGGTCGAGGCGGCGGGGGACTACGAGGGCGCGGTGTTCGTCCCGCCCCGGGATCCCCAGGCGATCCGCCGCGCGCTCCCGAGAGCGGATGCCCTCCGCGGACGACGGTTCCCCGATCCGCACTCCTGGACGCAGACCACGGACCGGTACGCCGCACTCATCGAGCAGATCACCACGGCCGACATCGCCGCCGTCCCGGTCGGGGGCCTGCGATGAGCCGCACCGCCGACGCGCTCCCCGACTTCCGGCCGACCCTGGTGGTCGACGTCGCGCACGACGACCAGAGCGTCGCCGTACCGCCGCGCGACCCGGCCGGCCGCCGGTACGAGGCGGCCCTCGTGGTCGTGCGTGTCCACGAGCAACCCGTCGGGATGGCCCGCGTCGAGGTCCCGGACGACGGCATCGACCCGGTGTCGCTGCGCGAGGCCGTGCAGACCCAGGTCGGCAGTGCGGTGGAGGCACACCTGCGGGCCGACCGCGACGTCGACGGTGGTGCCGACACGTCGGCACCGCCGCGCTGCGTCGCCGACCGGCAACGGCTCCTGGCCGACCCACCGCGCATCTCCGTCGTCATCCCGACGCGCGAGCGACCCGGGTTGCTCCGCCGCTGTCTGGACTCACTGTGGGCCGGCTCCTATCCGCTGGACCGGATCGACGTCGTGATCGCGGACAACCGGCCCGAGACGACCGGCACCTCCGCCCTGGTCGACGAGCTCTCCACCAGCCACCCCATCCGCTACGTGCGTGAGGACGCCTCCGGCAGCGCCAGCGCTCGCAACGCCGGCCTCGCGCAGGTGACCACGGAACTGGTCGCCTTCACCGACGACGACGCGGTGCTCGACCGGCACTGGCTCGCCGCCCTCGCGGCGGGGTACCGGAGCACACCGGAGGCGTCGTGCGTCACCGGGCTGCTGCTGCCCCTGGAGATCGACACGCCCGCCCAGCTGTGGTTCGAGCGGTACGGCGGCTTCAGTCGGGGATTCACCCCCCGGGTGTTCGACCTGGCCGAGCACCGGCCCCCGGACATGCCGCTCTACCCCTACAGCGCCGGCGTCTTCGGGACCGGCAACAACATGTCCTTCCGCACCGAGGCCCTCCGCGACCTCGGCGGGTTCGACCCGGCGCTCGGCAACGGCACACCCGCGCTCGGGGGCGTCGACAGCGAGGTGCTGCTGCGCACGGTCCTCCGGGGACACACGTTGCGCTACGAGCCGACCGCCCTGGTCTGGCACGAGCACCGGCGGGAGTACGCCGCCCTCCGCCGGCAGGTCCACAGCTACGGGACCGGGCTGACCGCCTACCTGCTCAAGACGCTCCTGGACGATCCCCGGCGCATCCCCGGCTTCCTGCGGCTCGTCCCCCGGGGTGTGCGCTTCGCGCTGAGCCCGTCCTCGACCAAGAACGCCGGGAAGGACGAGTCCTACCCCCGCGAACTGACCCGCCTCGAGCTCCTCGGGATGGCGCGCGGTCCGGTGGCCTACGCCCGCAGCCGGCGGCGGTACGGGCCGCACCGGACGCACCGAGGTGCGATGACCCGGGTGCCGGAGACGGTGCCGTGAAGCTCCTCGTGGTGAGTGACTCCTACCCCCCGCTCATCGGTGGGGCCACCAGGGACACCGCGTTGCTCAGCCAGGAGCTGGTCGGCCGCGGACACGACGTCGTCGTCGCCACCGTGGCCCAGCCCGGGCTGCCGGCACGGAGCACGGAGGCCGGCGTGCCGGTCGTCCGGATACCCGCCCTGACGTCCCGCTTCAGCGACGACCCGCACCGGCGGCACCATCCGCCGGTCCCGGACCCGGAGAGCGTGCGGCACCTGCGGAGCCTCGTCCGCGACCACCGACCCGATGTCGTCCACAGCTATGGCTGGCTGACGTACTCCGCCCTCGCCGCCGTCACCGGGACCGACGTCCCGCTCGCACTGTCGATCCGCGACTACAGCAACGTCTGCGCCGTCCGCACGCTGATGCGGGAGGAGCCCCGCGGGCAGCGCGCCTGCGCGGGGCCGGCGCCGGTGAAGTGCCTGCGGTGCGCGCAGCGCTACTACCGGTCCCGCGCCAAGAGCGTCGTGTCCGTCACGGGGGTGCTGGCCTCGCGGGGACCGCTCAGTCGGCGGGTCACGGGCATCCACTACTGCAGTTCCCACGTCCGGGACGTGCTCCACGAGCACATGTCCTGGGCCGGCCGGGCAGCGCCCCCCGTCGAGCGGGTCATCCCGAGCTTCCGCGCCGACGGCGGGAGCGGGGAACCCGACCGCACGGTCCTGGACGCACTCCCGGACCGCCCGTACCTGCTCTTCGTCGGTCCGCTGCGCCGCATCAAGGGGATCGACGAGCTGCTGGCCGCCTACGAGGCGCTCGAGGACCCACCGCCGCTGGTGCTCATCGGGTCGCTGACAGGGGAGACACCGAGCACACTGCCCCGCGGAGTCCACCTGTTCACCGACGTCTCGCACGCCACCGTCATGGCCGCGTGGGACCGGGCGCTGTTCGGTGTCGCACCCTCGACGCTCGCCGAACCGCTCGGCAACGTCGTCCACGAGGCCATGAGCACCGGACGCCCCGTCATCGGCACCGCACCCAGCGGCATGACGGAGATGATCACCCACGAGGGCACCGGGCTCCTCGTGCCGCCGGGGGACGTGGTGGCCCTGCGGACGGCCATGGACCGGCTGATCCGCGACGCCGACCTGAGGAACCGTCTGGGCGCGGCCGCCCGGGAGCGGGCCGGGCGGTTCACGGCCGCGACCGCGGTCCCCCGCTTCGAGGCCTTCTACCGCGATGTCGTCGCCCGCGGAGGACGAGGACGGGGAACGAGAGGACCGGGAACGACTCGATGACCGTCACCTCGCAGCCGCCCGCCGTCGTCGAAGGTGCCGAGCCTCCCCACCGGGCCCGGCACCGCCGGTCCGACCCGCTCGGCTGGCTCCCCGTCCTCGCGGTCGTCCAGGGTGCCGCCGTCCTGCTCGTGGCCGTGGGCAACACCGTCGCGCGGGCGGGTCACTGGTCGGCTCCGGTCCTCTGGTGGGTCGGCGTCCTGCTCATCCTGCTGCCCACCGCCTGGCGTCTGCTGCAGGTCGACGTCGCCCGGACCGAGCGCCTCGGCCTCGTGGGGCTCCTGGCCCTGTCGCTCTACTTGGTCAAGGTGGTCTACGAGCCTGGTTCGTTCCTCCAGCACGACGAGTTGGGGCACTGGCGCAGCGTCGACGACATCCTGCTGACCGGCGGGCTGTTCGCGCCCAACCCCGTGGTGGGGTCCTATGCCGTGTTCCCCGGGCTGGAGATCGTCACAGCAGCGCTCGTGCAGCTGACGGGGATGTCGGTCTTCGCGGCGGGGACGATCGTCGTGGGCATCGCCCGGGTCATCGGCCTGCTGGCCCTGTACCTCGTCGCCGAGCGGGTGCTCAAGGCCCCCCACCTGGCGGTCCTGCCCCTGCTCGTCTACGTGGGCAACCCGAACTACCTGTACTTCAACGCCCAGTTCGCCTACGAGTCCCTCGCCCTGCCCCTCGCCGTCCTGACCGTGGCGGTGGTGGCGACCGGAAGAGCCACGTGGCCGACGGTGGTCGCGGCGGTGCTGATCGCCGTGTCGGTCGTGACCACCCACCACATGGCGACCTACTGGCTCGTCGCCGTGCTCGCCGGCTGGGCCCTGGTGACCTGGCTGCAGCGGCGGGGACCGGAAGGCGGACACCTCGCACCCATCGCCTGGACCTTGGTCGGCACGGCTCTAGCCGCCGCAGCCTGGCAGGTCGGGGTGGCCAAGGACGAGACCGACTCCGAGGTGGCGCCGACCGGTGAGGGCCTGGCGGCGTTCTTCGACCTCGTCACCGGACGGGGCGAGGCCAAGAAGCTGTTCACCTCGTCCGCGGGAGAACCGCAGGAGGGGGTGGTCGAGCAGTTCCTCGGTCTGGCCCACGTCGGCATCACGGCCGGCCTGCTGCCCCTCGGGTTGTGGTTGCTCTGGCGGCGCAACCGGCACCCGCTGCTCCTGGTGCTCGCCGGGATGACACTCCTCTACCCGTTGACGCTCGCCCTGCGACTGACGCCGGCCGGCACGGAGACCTCCAACCGCGCGTCGGAGTACCTGTTCGTCGGGATCGGACTGGCCCTCGTGTTCGTCCACGCCGCCCTCACGGGCCGGATCTCGACCGCGGAGCCCGGACGGGCGGACCGCAGGCGGCGTGCCGTCCTGGCGCGGGTCGCCGTCACCGCCGCCGTGGCGGTCGTCTTCGCCGGCGGGTTCATCGTGGGCTGGCCGCCGTACACCCGTCAGCCCGGTCCGTACCTCGTCGCCGCGGACCCCCGCTCGGTCGACGCCCTCAGCGTCGAGACGGCGTACTGGATGCGCCGACACCTCGACCCCAACGAGGTGATCATCGGTGACCGGGTGAACTCCCTGACCGCCATGGCGTACGGGCAGGTGGACCAGAACACCGGGCTGGTCGCCGGCCACCCGGTGTTCGAGGTCTTCTTCTCCCCGACCTTCGGCGAGACCGAACGGCAGATCATCCAGGTCGGCGACGTGGACTACATCCTCCTCGACCGTCGCCTCGCGGAGGCCGTGCCGCTCACGGGCTACTACGGCCGGGGCGAGCGCGAGCTCCCCAGCTACCAGGAACCCGTGCCCGTCGGCGCCCTCGCCAAGTTCGACGGGATCCCCGAGCTGGACAGGGTCTACGACGCCGGACCGATCCAGGTCTACGGCACGGTGAGGGTGCGATGAAGCGCTGGAGGGTGTCCCGCCGGACCGTGGTCCTCGGTGCCGGCCTGGTCGGACTGACCTGTGCCGCGGCGGTCCCGGGAGTACCGGCTCCTCTGCAGGTGCTCGCCGGTGTCGCACTCGTGCTCGCGGCTCCAGGGGCGGCGTTCGTGCACGCCACGCGGCTCGTCGAGCACCTCCCGCGGACGACGGTGTGGATGCTGGTCCCCGCCTCGAGCATCGCGCTCACCATCCTGCTCATGCTCTTCCTGCAGCTGGTGCAGGTGGAGATCACGCAGGTCTCGACCGCTGCGGGTCTGTTCGTGCTCACCGCCGGGCTCGCCGCCGCCGGGGAGCTGCGGCGGCGGGGACGCGACACCGAGCCGGACATCCGGGGTCTCCCCGGACTGCCCCGACGACCACCGGCGCGGCCCACGGCCCTCGTGGCCATCGCCGGCGTGCTGATGCTCGGCGCCGTGACCGTGGCCTGGGCGGGCGAGCAGGGTGCCGATGACCGGGTCGCCTTCAGCCAGCTCTGGCTGCTGCCCGCGGCGGAGCCGGGGGAGGTCGTCGTCGGTGTGCGCAGCGACGAGCCCGCCGCAGAGGAGTTCCGCGTGGAGGTCTCCGTCCGCGGGCAGTCGTCCATCACGCACAGGTGGTCGATCGACCTCCAGCCCGGCGAGTCCTGGGAACGCCCGGTGACCGTGCCGCCCGGCGCCTCGGCGGAGGCCCGACTCCTCCGTTCCGGCGAGTCGGCCGCCTATCGCCAGGTGGACCTCACCCCCGCAGCGCCGTCGCCCGCGCCACCACGCGAAGACGACTGATCCACCGTCCCGTCGACTTGATGCACGCCGAGGAAGGGAAACGATGCAGGCTCTCATCCTGGCCGCCGGATTCGGACGGCGGATGCGACCACTCACCGACCGGTGCCACAAGACCCTGCTCCCCATCAGTGGGAGCACGATCCTCGATCGGATCATCGAGGGCCTGCAGGAGCGGGCCGTCACCCCGGTCACGATCGTGACCGGGTATCGCGCCGACGAGGTGATCGAGCACGTCGAGCGGCAGTTCCCGTCCCTCGACGTCCGGTACGTCCACAACAAGGACTACGAGATCACCAACAACATCCACTCGATGGCGCTCGCCTTCGAGGAGATCGACTTCGACGACGACGTGATCCTGATCGAGTCGGACCTGATCTACGAACCCGCCGTGCTCGACCGGCTGATCGCCTCTCCCGCGGAGAACGTCGCCCTCGTCGACCACTACCGAGCCGGGATGGACGGCACCGTGGTGACGCTCGGGGACACGGGCCTCATCACACAGGTGATCCCGCCGTCCCTGCAGCCGAGCGACTTCTCCTTCGCGGACAAGTACAAGACCCTCAACATGTACCGGTTCAGCAGGGAGTTCTGCCAGGACACCCTGCGCAAGCTGCTGACGTACTACGCGCAGACCTTCGACCGGAACTGCTACTACGAACTCATCCTCGGCATCCTGATCTACATGCAGCAGGCCGAGGTGCACGGCGAGGTCATCGACGGCGAGAGGTGGGCCGAGGTCGACGACCCGAACGACCTGCGCATCGCCGAGTTCACCTTCAACCCGGACGCCCGTTACGAGGCGATGACCACGGGCTGGGGCGGCAACTGGGGCAACGACGTCCTCGACTTCGCCTTCATCCGCAACATGTACTTCCCGACCCCGGCGATGCTGTCCGAGCTGCGGCACAACCTCCCCGAACTGCTGCAGAACTACGGGTCGCACCAGTCGATCCTGGACGAGAAACTGGCCTGGGCCCTGCAGTGGCCCGTCGAGGTCGTGCACGCCGTGGCCGGCGCCTCCCAGTGCTATCCGTGGCTGCGCTCGTGGTTCGCGGGGCGTCGGGTGCTCATCCCGGAGCCCACCTTCGGGGAGTACCCGCGCGTCTTCCCGGACGCACGGCGCTACCGGGACCACCCGGGCTTCCAGTGGCGCGAGATCGAGGACGCCGCCCAGGACACGGACGTCGTCGTGTTCGTGAACCCGAACAACCCGACCGGCAGCCACCTCGCGACGGACGACATCGCCGAGTTCGCCCGTCGCCACCCGGCCACGACGGTCGTCGTCGACGAGAGCTTCATCGACTTCTGCGACGAGCCCTCGATCGTGGACCGACTGGTCGACGACGCCCTGACGAACGTGCTGGTGGTCAAGAGCCTCAGCAAGTGCCTGGGGGTGCCGGGACTGAGGCTGGGCGTCCTCGCGACGGCCGACCCGGACATGGGCGCCCGCATCCGGGCCGAGCAGCCCATCTGGAACCTGAGTTCCCTCGGCGAGAACTTCCTGGAGGTGATGCTCAAGCACCGGCAGGCCCTGGAGCACTCCTACGCGCGCACGATGGCCGACCGCGACTCGCTCACCCGCCTGCTCGAGGCCCATCCGCTCGTCGAGACGGTGTTCCCCAGCGGAGGCGACTTCCTGCTGGTCCGGCTGGCCGTTCCACGGGCGCAGGCCGACGACCTGGCGAGGCGCCTGGTGGCGCAGGAGGGCCTGCTGGTGAAGGACGTCTCGGAGAAGATCGGTGACGGTCGGGGCTACTGGCGGCTCGCCGTCCGGAGCCCGGAGGACCACCTGCGCCTGCTGGCGGGCCTGTCCGCCTGTGTTCCCACCGCCGTCTCCGCCCGGTGACCGTGTCCCGCCCCGTGCGCCGGATCAAGGACCGGGTGCTGTCGACGGGCCTGTCCCTGGCGAACGCGTGCGTGCCCAAGCGCGCGTCCACGATCGTCCTGCACAGCTTCCCCGACTTCAGCGACGAGGTCGTCAGCCTGCTCGAGGAGACGACCAAGCGGGGTCACGAGCCCGTCGTCCTGCTCGAGGACGGCACGGCCGGGGACAGCGGTCTCCCCGCGTCCGCCGCCGTCCCCGGCCCGTACCGGGCGGTCGCCAAGAACTCGCTGCGCGGGTGGTTCCACTACCTGACCGCCTCGGTGGTGATCACCAGTCACGGGCTCTACCGACCGCACCGTCCGGGTCGGGGACAGGTCGTCGTGAACATCTGGCACGGCGAGCTCGGCAAGCCGGTCGCCAGGTTCCTCGGCGAGCGACCACCGATCCGGGCCACGCACGCCACGGCGCTGTCCGCTGTGGGCCGGGCGTTCGTCTGCGGCGAGTTCGGCCTCGAGCCCGGTCGCGTCCTCGTCGTCGGGGCACCGCGCAACGACCGGATGATCACGACGGACCGGGACAGCGTCCGCCGCGCACTTCTGGGCGAGGACACGGCGCGGCGGCTCCTCGTGTGGCTGCCGACGTACCGCGACCGCGGGCCGGGCAAGCGCGACGGCCAGGTCGACGGCGTGCGGTTTCCCGGAGCCGTGCCGCTGTCACCCGACGAGCAGATCCGGCTCGACGACTGGTTGTCCGCCAACGACACGGTGCTCGTGGTCAAGCCCCATCCCTCGGCGCTGCCCCCGCGGGACGGGCAGTACCGGAGGATCGTGGTGGTGGACCAGGCGGGCCTGACCGCGCGGTCGATCACCACGGGGGAACTGCTGGGGGCGGCCGACTGCCTCATCACCGATGCCTCGTCAGTGTGGGTCGACTTCCTGCTCCAGGACGAACCGGTGATGTTCTTCTTCCCGGACATCGCCGAGTACGAAGCGAGTCGCGGTCTCTATCTCCAGCCGTACGACGCGTGGGTGCCGGGGCCGCTGCTGCGGGACGGAGACGAACTGCTGGGGGCCCTGGACCGATGGGTGCGCGGAGATGACGAGTACGCCGACGCCAGACGCACGAGCAGGGCGCGCCTACACCGCTTCCCCGACGAGTTCAGCACCGCGCGGCTGCTCGACGCGCTGGGGCTCTAGCCCTCAGGCCGGGAGCCGTCCGCTGCGGACAGGACGGTGGCGGTGACGAGTACGCCGCGGGCGGGGGCCCGAGGAGCGGTCCTCCGGGACCTCGTCAGCAACGCCGCGAGCCTGGCCGGCGCCACCCTCGGCACCTCCGCGCTCGGGCTGGCCTACTGGTTCGTCGCCGCGCGCATGTTCGACCCGGCGGCCGTGGGCCTCGGCAGCGCCGCGGCCTCCGGCATGACCCTGCTGGCGAGCGCCGTGGCCACGGCGGTCGTGGCCCTGGGGTACGCCCTCGCCGTCCCCCTGTTCTCGTCCGTGCTCCGGCCTCTCACGTCCACCCGTGGCTGGTGCTGCTGTTCGTCGTGGGGACGACGGCCACGGCGGTCGGCATGGTGCTCGACGGCGCCCTGCTGGGAGCCCTGCACGGCAGCGTCCAGCTCCACGGCAACATGGAGTTCGGGGTCCTGAAGCTGGTCCTGCTCATCGCGGCCGGCTGGCTCGCCCTCGGCGGTGGTGGGCTCACCCTGTTCGGGACATGGGTCGTCGGGCTGGTCCTGTTCCTCGCCGGGTTGGCAGTGCTCCGCAGGAACTGGACGCGCGCGCTGCTGCGGAGCTGCGCCTGCCGGCGCTGGTCGTCTTCCTGCGCGACGTGGCGCCGTCCGTACTGCGGCACCAGGTGCTGAAGCGACCGTGGTGGTCCTGGGCTCGGCCGGCATCCCGACGATGGTCGAGAAGCTTTACTTCGCCTCTGCCGGGTCACGCGCCGGACGGCCACCGCCGTCCCCTCGTCTACGTCGGGGGCGCCCTCGAGTTGGTCCTCCCCCTGCTCGGTGGTCGCCAGTGGGGGTTGCTCGGTCTGGCTCTGGGCTGGCTGCTGGCGGTCGTGCTGGAGGCCCTCCGGATGTCGCCGCTGCTGGTCCGCGCGCTCCGGGGCGCCGTCGTGGTGACGGGCAGCGGGCGGTAGGGACGCACCAGCTCAGCAGGCCGCTCCGCCGCCGTAGACCTCGCTCTCACAGACGGCAGCGCGATAGGCCGCCAGGGCGGCAGCAGAGGAGTCGATCCGGAAGTCCTCCTCGGCGACGCGGTCGAAGCTCACCACCGCCTGGACGGCCGGCATGACCTCGGGCATGTCGCGGAAGAACTCGGTGATCCACGCGGCCTTGTCCCCGCCCCGCTCCGCCGACCCCCACTCGGCGATCATGAACGGCTTGGACGTGAACGAGGTGATGGCCCGGTACGTCGGCTCGAACAGCGTCCGCCACCCCAGCCACGGGGCACCGAAGTTGTAGCCGTCCACGCCGACCCAGTCGGTGTAGTCGTCACCCGGGTACAGCGGCGCTACCGCGGTCGTCTTCTCCTCGCTCATGACGTTCGGCGTCCACACCCAGGACACGTTCCGCACTCCCCGGTCCCGGAAGAGGTCCACCACGTGGCGCCACCCGCTGACGAAGTCCGCGGGCGTCGTCCCGGGTGGCCCGTAACTGGTCCACGTGCCGTTCATCTCGTGGAAGGGGCGGATCATCATCGGCCTCCCCCAGTCGGCGGCACGGTCCGCCTGCCGGGTGATGTAGTCGTCGTACTCACCCGCCAGGAGGTCCCGCATGTCGAAGTCCTCGTCCTCGCCCGGGGACCAGGTGATCAACGGTGTGGCCCCACGGGCGGCGACGCCGCGCATCTGCTCGCCGTAGTAGAGGGGCTCCTCCCAGTTCTGGAACCACATCACGATGTCCGGCGCGGCGCCGACGGCGTCGATGTAGCCGTCGAGGTCCCCGGGGAAGGAGTAGCCGGAGTAGACGCCCACGAAGATCCGGGGAGGCGGCAGTGGAGCGCTGCCCGACAGCGACGTCGCAGCGAGCAGACCGGCCAGCACCACGGCGGGCCACCGGACCCACGGAGGTCCCCAGCGGCGCACCCGTGCACCGCGGTCCGCCGTCCGCGCTGGCGCGCGGGCGGCGAGGGACGGCGCGAGGACACTCGCGGTGAGCCAGGGACTGCCCGGGGTGCGGACCGTGGTCCAGCCCGGACGCCACGTTCGAGCCAAAGGGCGCCTCACTCCCCATCGCGGACCCACAGGCTCACACGTGCCACGCCGCCTCTCAAGGTGCCGTCGAGCGGCCCGGCCCGAGTCCACCGGTCCCGTGTCCGGCGGGCGGCCCGTCCCCGCTGGCTACACTCCGCCCATGCGCAGAGGTCCCTGGCGGACCCTCAGTTCGCGGTACACCCACGAGAACCGCTGGTTCCGGGTCCGCACCGATGACGTCCTCAACCCCGACGCCCGCCCCGGCGAGTACAACGTCATCGAGGTGCCTGCCGCCGTGTCGGTCGTCGCTCTGGACGACCGTGAGCGGTTCTGCCTGATCCGCGAGTACCGGTACGCCCAGGAGAGCTGGTTGTGGGAGACGCCCGTCGGCAGGCTGGACGCCGACGACCCGGACCCCCTCGTCGCAGCCCAGCGGGAACTCCGCGAGGAGACCGGTCTGGCCAGCGACGACTGGACGTACCTGGGCCTCACCCGCGGCCTCAAGGGGCTCTCGAACCAGGTCCTGCACCACTACCTGGCCAGGGCGGTCCGGGCAGGCCACACGGCCCGAGAGGGTGTCGAGGCGATCGACCAGCAGCGGTTCGTCAGTTTCCAGGACTTCTTCGAGGAACTCCGCACCGGACAGGTGACGGATGGGGAGACCGTGGCTGCCGTCGCCCTGGCGGCCGCCCACCTCGGGCTCATGTCACCGTCGACCACGGACTGACGAGGCACGCCACGTCCCCCTGGCCAGGCCGGCTGCCGGGGACACTCCGGCGGCCGCCTCAACGGGTGCAGTACCCCTGCTCCGCCAGACCGTCGAGGACGAGGGCCACCGCCGCGGGCGTGTTCGGTGTCCACGCGTCGTGCAGGAGCACGACGGCGTCGGGCTGCACCTCCTGCAGAACTCGGTCCCGGATCGTCTCCACCGACGGCGGCTCCTTGGAGTCGGCGTCTCCCGGAGCGATGTCCCACAGGAGCATCGTGGTCAGCCCGGCCTGCTCGGCCGCCTGGTCCACGATGTCGTTGCTCGCCCCGTAGGGCGGCCGCCACAGCGTGGGTGCACTGCCCGTGGCCTCCTGGATCACCTCGCTGGTCCGCCGCAACTGGGACTCCACCTCGTCCCGCCCCAGCGTGCTGAGGTCCGGGTGGTCCCACGAGTGGTTGCCGAGACGATGGCCCTCCTCGTGCGCCCGCCGCACGATGTCCGGGTTCTCCTGCACGTTCTCCCCGGTGACGAAGAAGGTGGCCGTGGCGCCCTTGGCGGCGAGGACGTCGAGGACGGCCGGGGTGACGTCTCGGGTGGGGCCGTCGTCGAACGTCAGCTGGACGTAGCCGGACTCGCACGACGTCGGTGGCCCCGCCAGCTGGTCGGCAGGTGGCTCGGGCGCCACCGCACACCCGCCGAGGGCCAGCACCACCGCCATGGCGCCCAGCGGCAGCCTCCGGTCCGTCATGGCCGCACGCTGTCATGGTCCCGGCGCGCGTTCGGGCCGGAAAGCAGCCTCCTCCAGCCCACTTCGGGAGCCTCTCCGACGCGTCGACACCCTCGGTCCACGAGCCTGCGCGGATGGGTACGTCCTCAGGCCTCCTGACACGCCGTCCCGGGCGCTGGCGTCGATCGAGCCGGCGTTCTCGCGACCCTGATCCTTCCGCTGCGGGACGACGGTGTACTCCGGGTCCTCGAAGCAGGCCACCCGCCGCGAACGCCCGAAGCGCTGAGCAGCGACCCAGCCGCCCGAAACGCGGCCGCCACCGAACGCAACAGCTCAGCCTCCGAGTCTCGGTTCCTCGCCGGGCGGCCACGTCCACGTGAAGCCCACCGTCACGCCGCAGATCTCGTCGGTGAACCGGTGCGCCGAGCACTCGTCGTCGAGCTCCACGCGCTCGGCCGCCCGCATCCGGGCATCGGGGCCGTAGCCGTCCCACAGCGCCCAGTGCAGGTCGGCCGGCAGCCGCCCGGGGGTGAACGCCACCCGCATCTCCAGCCGCTCCACCGGCGTGCGCGCCGCCCGGCGCAGCTGCGGCGGCGGCACCGACTGCCAGTCGAACGACGTCTCGTACTCCAGCGACGCGGTCTCCCCCATCCGCAACGGCCGCGCGAAGCACAGCTCCACCGCGGTGAAGCCGCTGACGTCGGGCCGCGGCTCGCGCGCCGTGGCACCGCGCAGCACCCGCACCGACGCCTCGCGCCGGTCGAACCGAAAGGTGTACGAGGCCAGCCCCGACCGCAGCGCGCGGACCACCTGCACGGTGCGGTGCCGCACCGGCAGCCCGTGCGGGCCGACGACGTGTAGCTCGTGCAGGGACACCGTGCGGTGCGCCGGTCCGGTCTCGCTCACGCGCGCCTCCGTCGGGCGGGCGGGCCGGCCTGCGCCGTCCCGCTGTCGATGGGACCGTACCCGCAGGTGGGAGGGGGTGTCCGGTGCCAGAGGGTGACGACGCCGCGCTCCGCGTCGCGGTCGTCGCGGCCGACCAGCCGGCGCGCGCCGCCCTGCTCGCCGCCGTCGAGCGCGCACCCGGCCTGCAGGCGATCGCCTGGGCGGACTCGGCCGAGGCGCTGCTGGTCCTCGACACCCGCGCCGACGTCTGCCTCTGCGACCGCGCCCCTCCCCCCGTGCAGGCCGCGCGGCTCGCTGACCGCGGCTGCCAGGTCGTCGTCGTACAACCCGGCGCCGACCCGGTCGAGACGCTCCGCCGGGCCCGCGTCGAGCACCGGCCTGGGACGACGCTGGTCCGGCCCGACCTGGCACCCCGGCAGCTCGAGGTGCTGCTGGCCTACGTCTCGACCAACGACGTCCAGGCCGCGGTCGCCCGCTCGCTCGGCATGGACCCCGAGACGCTGAGGACGCACCTGCGGCGGATCCGCGCCAAGTACGCCGACGCCGGCCGGCCGGCCCCGACCCGCCGCGACCTGTACGTGCGCGCGCTCGAGGACGGCCTCCTGCCGCCCCCGTCGCCCCGCCGCTGAGCGCAGGGCTCGATCGGTGCGGCACCCGGGTCGGGGACACCAGACCTGGCAGGCCGCAGGTACCGTCCTGCCAGTCGAGACCCCCATCGACAGCCTGGGCCGGATCGTCGTCCCCACGGCGTTGCGGGAGGCCCAGGGCCTGAACCCCGAGCCACCCGACCTGAGCACCGACGCCGGGACGCTCAGGGTGCACCTGCTGCCGACCGCTCAGCGGGTGATCGTCGAGGCGTGCCCGTGGGGAGCGACCCGGCCGCCCGCAGCATGTGCAGGAACCGCTCGGGTCGCCCCAGGTCGTGGATCAGGGACACGACCGGGGCGATCGCCGCGCCCCGCCGGACGCGTCCAGGGCGCCATCAGATCGGCGTCGTCCGCGTGACGGTGCGCTGCAGTGCCTCCTCCAACGTCTCACGCTCCAGGGACGCCACCGTGCTGGGCACGTCGAGCAGGGCGTCGAGCAGCCAGTCGAGCTCCGCGGACGTGAAGTCGCGGCCCAGGACCGGCCGCAGCAGCGGAGCCGCCAGCTCGGTCACGACGATGTCCCACCCCCAGAACCGCAGGGGCACGGCCGGGAGCACGGCCGACCCGTGCCGGGCGACGGCGGCCTCCGCGGCTCCCAGGAAGTCCGCGTCTCTGTAGCGACGCAGCCGGCCGAGGACGTCGCCGGCGCCGGCCGCGTCAGCACGCCGACGCCTGATCCTGGGGTGGGCGACGCCGTCCGGGTCGGCCGGATCCACCGGGGACCCCGCCGCCGTCTCCTCGTCGCCCTCCTCCGCCAACGCGTCGGCGAGCCGGCTCAGGCAGGTGGAGACCGCGGCGGCGGGGAGCACCGCTGCGTACCGGGCGACCGTCGCAGCCGCGTTGCGCCACTGGTCGTCCCCCGCAGCGGACGACAGCAACTCCACGAGTCGCAGCCCCGCCTGCTCCGGCTGCTGGTGCACCCCGAGGCACCCGGCCACGGCCTCGGTCACCACGTCCCGGTACCCGTTGCCGTCGGACAGGAACTCCCGCGCTGCCTCGACCCGCGCGGCGTCGCCGGAGTCCGCGCGCAGGCGAGCGGCGACGTCCGCCCGCGCGGCCGCGTGGGCGGCCTCCATCCCGGACAGCGGGTCCTCGCTGGTGACGACCCGCAGAGGGGGCCTCGCGAGCCGTGGGCACTCCTCCTCGATCCCGGTGAACAGGCGCAGGTCGGCGGGCGCGTCGGCGTCCCGGTACCACGGGCCGAGCGGGCCCCCGGGCCAGTCGGCGGCGTCGTACCGCAGGCCGCGCGTGGTGAGCTGGGGGCCGGGTCCCGGCTGCTCCCGCCACCCGACGACGACGCCGTCGACGACGTGCACGAACCCGCCGACGCGCATGACGACCGTGTACGTGCCGTCAGGCGCCAGGCCACCGCGCGGCAGTCCCACGGTGTCACCCACGTGCAGGTGCCGCAGGCCCTTGCCCCACAGCTTCAGCTGCTCGACGCGGTGGCCGTCGTGCAGCGTGTCGTAGGTGCCCATCAGTGCTGCCCGTACCTGCGCAGCAACGCGCTCAGGTCGAGCTGCCCGTCGTCCTGCGGCAGCACGGCCTCGACCAGCGATCCCGTGCCGATCCGGTGCTGGACGGCTCCGGTGAGTTGCTCCAGCACCCCCGCGGAGCGCCAGCTGCGGGCTCCGGCGACGGCGCGGCCCTCCCCCTGGCCGTGGACGCTGTCGACCAGGTGCGCGCGGTGGCCCGAGTCCCCGAGCACCTGCGCGGCGCTGAGCACCAGGAGCGTGTGCATGTCCCACGCGCCACCGCGGGTGGTGTCGCGCGCGAACAGCGGGTCGGTGACCCGGGCAGCGAGCAACTCGTAGACCTCCCACGGGGTGGCCCACACGTGCACCGGGATCCGCTGGCCGTCCACCCGGCCCGAGCTCATCAGCCGGTCGAGCCGCTGCTGCACGGCGGCCGCCGTTCCCGCGTCCTGGCTGGGCCGTCCGTCGGCGTCCCTGGGTCCCTTGAGCACGGCGTTCTGGGTGGCCAGGACGAGTGTCGAGGACAGGACGACGGCCGCGTCACCGGGCTCGCCGAGCGCCGGCAGCCTGCCCTGGAGCAGCTGCACCGCGGCGTTGACGCCGAGCAGGTGGACGGCGCCGGCGTCCCCCGGCGAGGGCAGCGGGGCACCGGCGCCCTCCGCAGGCCCGGTGGGATCGCAGACGGGAGCGCGGCGACCGAGCAGGGCGATGCCCAGCCGGTCCGCCGCAGCCCGCAGGTCGCCGTCGCGCGTCACCAGGACCGCCTGGTGCTCGGCGCCCGTGAGCACGCGGACGGTGTGGGCGATCTCGAAGTCGCCGTCCCCCGGTACCGCCACCCACGTGACCCCGTCGGTCCTCCTGTCCCGCTTGCGCTCGAGCCGGACGAGGTCCGGGTCCGCGTTGTCCCGGCACAGCCGCTCGACGTCGTCCCGCGTCAGGACCGCCCGACGCGCGTCGGCCAGGCCGACCAGCTCCTCCGGCTCGCTGAGGGCGAGGTGGGCCCGGCTCGCCGCTGCCGCCGCCTGCCGGTCCCCGGTGAGGAACTTCTTGGCCGCCACGTGGGCGATCTCGGCGATGACGCGGCCCGGCAGCACGGCGATGCCGTCCGGTCCCAGCCAGCCCTGCACCCGCCCCTTCATCCGGTCCCGCCACACGGTGCCCTCGAAGACGGCGCAGGTGTCCAGCACCGCCTTGCGGCGGGTCGCCGGCGAGGCCAGCAGCGCGGTGGTCACCGGTTCTCCGCGAGGACGTCGTGGTCGGCGTCCTCGTCGAGGAGGTCCGTCAGGTCGTCGTCGACCGGGATGGCCGAGTCGAGGCCCAGCACCGCGCGCCGGAGGGCCTGCTGCTCGAAGGTGGCCTCGAAGCGCCGGAACGCGGCGTCGGCCTGCTCGGCCACCTCGGCGACCGAGACCTTCCCGCCCTTCGCGATGTAGCAACTGGGCGCGAACATGTGGCCGGTGCGCAGCGCCGTCAGGAAGGAGGACCCGTCGATCCGGCCGCTCCAGTAGCAGATGGGCAGGACCGCACCCCACGGGTGCGCCGACCGCAGCAGCCGGGTCAGGTCCAGGCCGGTCTGCCCGTCGGGCCGCTCGAAGTCGTGGTCGAGGATCAGCACGAACGGATCGGTGTGCTCCACCAGGACCCGCGCCGCCTCGTCGAGATCGGCGATCCCGGTGACCGACCAGTCCTCGATCTCAAGCAGCCTCACCGCGCTGCGGAGCTGGCCCGGGTCGTCGTCGACGACGATGACGGGGAGACGGTCAGGCACGGGACGGTTCCTCTCGAGCGGTGGGGGGAGCACCACGCACCTGACGGCGAGCGGCGCAGGGGAGCCGGAAGCAGAAGCGGCTGCCCTCGCTGACCGACAGGTCGATCCACAGCCGGCCGCCGGAACCGCGGATCATGTTCTCGGTGCGGCGCAGGCCGATGCCGGCGCCCTGTCCGGGCTGCCCGGGGATGGACCAGTTGGCGACGTTGTCCGGCAGCTCGTCCGGCACGCCGTCGCCGTGGTCCCGCACCGAGACGATGACCCAGCCGTACGGGGCGACCGCCAGGTCCTCCCGGTCGGACTCGGCGAAGGTCGCCAGCAGCTCGATGTCCCGGCGGACGGCGTCCTTGCGCCGCTGGTGCGCCTTCACCGCGTTCGAGACGAGGTTGTGCAGGGCGAAGTGCAGCAGCGTGGCGTGCCCGCGCACGGACAACCGGCCGGACTCGTCGCGGTTGAGCACCCGGATGTCGGTGGCGGCGGTGGCCGCCTCGGCCGCCAGCTGCGCCGCGACGGACACCATCGCGTCCAGCACCGGCACGGTCCCGGCCGACGTCCGCTCCAGGTCGGCCGCTGCCGCGATCTTCTCGATCGTCCTCTGCTGGGCGTCCGCGTTCTCCCGGAGCGCCTCCTCGGCGTGGTCCAGGGCAGCCAGGTACCGCCCCGTGTCGGCCACGACCTCGGCCGGCAGCTTGTGCCGCAGGTGGCGGACCGCGGTGGCGAGCAGCTGCGTCGAGGACCGGCTGATCTGCAGCTGGTTGGCGAACTCGTGCTGCAGCAGGCCGTTGTAGGCCTCGAGCTGGTCGGTGGTCCAGACCGGCCCGAGGTCCTCCGCCACCGGGTCCGCCGGGCGGTGCGTGGCCAGCAGCGCGCCCTGCGCGGCCGCGGTGAGGCTCAGGCCCCGGTCCTCGGCGATGCTGCCGACCTGCCGGGCCGACTCCGGCTGGCCGGCGTCCTCGAAGGCGAGGACGACGGCGCTGAGCAACCGCTCCGCCTGGTCCTCGGGCAGCGCGGGCCCGGCCGAGTCCAGCACCTGGTCCACGAGCTCGGTCGAGCCGCCACGGGCCAGGGCCCGCCCGGCCGCGTCGGCGACCAACGTCGACGTCAGCCGGCCGTACCCGATCTCGGCCAGGACCGCCGGGACGATCCGCTCCGGTTCGTCGGCGAGCGAGTCCAGCGTCGCCACGGCGAGCTCCGGCCTCCCCGCCAGCCCCAGCTCAGCCGCCGCGAGGCGCAGGCGCTCGACGCCCTCGGGCAGCTGCGCGCGCGCATGGGCCGCGGCGAGGGCGCCGAGGAAGGCGGCGAACTGCTCCTCCTCGTCGGTCTCCTCGGCGACCCGGACCTCGACCGCGGTGTCCACCTGGGCGTACGGCCGTCGGGTCAGCGGGTACGCGCGGGCGATCTCGAGCAGCTGGGCGGGGCTGAACCAGCCCTCCGGCGCCCCGCCCGGCACGCGCCTGCCCACCAGGGCCTCGACGGCCGTGATCAGCAGTCGCTCGCCGTCGTCCATGGCGACCCGGGCGTTCTCCCAGGCGGCCGCCTCGGCGTCCCGTCCCGCTGAGGCGGTGACCTTCGCCGGCTGCAGCGCGCCGACGATCGCGGCGGTGAAGAAGGTGGGGTTGGGCGTGCTGCCGTCGGCTCTCATCGCCGTCAGCGCCCAGTCCACCCGCGCCGCACGCCGTCCCCTCGGGAGGGAGTACAGCCACTGGGCCCAGACCTCGCCGCTGGGGAGGACGGTGCCGGCGCGGCGCATCCGCCGCATCAGCCGCTCGATCGCCGAGACGTCGCCGTCTTCCGTGCGGTGGGCAACGGCGAGTGCGTCCCATGCCTCCACCGGCCAGGCCGCCTCGTCGTACCGGCTCAGCCACTGCTCGGCCTCCTCGGTCGAGCGCCCGGCGAGCGCACGGACCAGCCGGCCGACCAGGGCCGGGGTGTGCGGCATGCGGCCCGGCCCCGGACCGCCGCCGGGGGTGCCGGCCGCCTCCAGCAACCGACTCGTGCGCAGCGCGCCGTCGACGTCCCCGGCGTCGAGGCGGGCGCGGGTGACGGCCTCGGCGACCTCGGCGTTCCCGGTCGCCCGCGCGGTCTCCTCGGCGGCGGCCAGGTCGCCGCCTGCGAGCTGGGCAGCACCCAGGGCGCCCGCGAGCGCGACACGGGCCGCCGGGTCCGCCTCGCACACGCGGGTGAGCGCCGCGACGACGTCGTCAGGATGGTGATCCGGGACGAGGGCCAGCAGCGTCTGCAGCTCGCTCGCCCGGGCGGGGCGGACGGCGGCGAACGTGGCCAGTGCCCGTGCATGGTCGACGATCCCCCGGGACCGCCGGGTGACGCCGAGGACCAGCCGTCGGTGGGCGTCGTTCCACTCGACGGCGTCGGCAGTCTGCTCGACCACGTCGACCATCGCGCCGACCTCGTCCACGGCCAGGGCGTTCAGTGCCGTGGTCAGCAGACCGGGCGCGGGGTCCTCGACAGCCCCGGCGCGAGCGGCGTCGGCCCAGTCCTGCAGAGCCGTGCGGACCTCGTCCGGACGTTCCCCCCAGCACAGCGCGGTCAGCTGCATGCGTCGGGCGCGGGCACTCGCGGGGTAGCCCTCGTCGAGGTACCGCTGGTGGGTCGCCAGCGCCTCGTCGTAGCGCAGTGCGTTGTTCAGCGCCGCCATGTGGGTGATCAGGTGCGTGCCCGTGGGGTCCTGTCCCGCCGCCTCGGCCTCGGCGAGCAGGCCGGCGCTCTCGTCGGCGGCGCCGAGCTCGGCCAGGACCATCAGCGCGTCGTTGAGGATGCGAGGGCTGAGTCCGCAGGTGTCCGCGGCCAGCCGGAACAGCCGCACGGCGTGCTCAGCCGTCCGTCCGGTGGCGCTGCGCAGGACCGTCTGCGCACGGCCGGCCGCGACGACGTCCGGAAAGCCTCCCCCCTCGACCAGAGCGTCGACGGCCTCGGTGAGCTCCGCGGCGTCACGGGCATGTTCGAGCCCGTTGACCACGCTCGCGGACTCCCGCTGCAGGGTGATCGGTACACCCGCGGCACGCAGGGCCCCGAGGAACACCGCGACCGCGTCCGGGCCGTGCGGGCGGAGTCGGCGGACAGCGGTGCCGGGACGGCTGCCGGTGAAACCCTCCGGACGTGACCGGTACGCGGCGATCATGGTGTCCGCAGCAGCCCGGACCTGGCCGAATCCGGCCCGCACGTTCGCGGCGATGACCAGGCTGCCTCGCCCGAGCGCGCCGGCTCGCCGGGCGGTGCCGACGAGTGCGTCGAGGGCGCCGAGGCACTCCTCGCGGTCGCCGCCCGCCTGGGCGAGCGCGTCGAGGCAGCGGAGGTGCTCCTCGACGTCCTCCTCACCGACCTCCCCTGCCGCGACGCGATCGGTCAGCGCTGCGGCGACGGCCGAGGGGGTGGTCCAGCCGGACCCGGCACCCGTACCCGTCGCGCCGGTCGCGCTCGTTCCCACGGTCGTCCCCCTCTCCCTCGTGGCCACGGGACAGGGCTGCCCCGCTCTCCGCCATCGGCCGATCCGCACGCCGCCTTGAGGCAGCGGGACGGGTGCCGAGCACGTGCCGCCCGGGGTGGAGGCCGACCGGGACCACGGCTGCTGCTCCGCCGGTCGCCCCGACCGTCCCGGGTGCCTCCTGGACGGTGTCAGTCCCAGGGGAAGGAGACGGACCGAAAGACCGCGGACTGGACCCTGCTGGCCCAGGTCCACCAGTCCGCCACGAGGTGGGCGCCGTTCGAGCCGTCGAACCACCACAGGGCCAGCAGGACGGCGCCGAGGACCAGCAGCGTCCCGTGCAGCAGGCTCCAGAGCCCGCGGTAGGCCAGGTACGCGGGGGGCAGACCGTCCTTCATGCCGGGTTCCCCTCGGGCGTGGTGCCGGCGCCGACCGGCTCGGGAGTGCGGGCGAGCGCCGCCCCCACCGGGCTCCTGCACACCGTCAGCACCCACTCCAGCACCCGCAGCGGGCTGGTCCCCGCCTGCGGATCGGTGCTCATCGAGTCCACGACGAAGTACGCCACCGTCCTGAAGTCCTTCTCGCACCGCTGTACGAGCAGGTCGAAGTCGTTGTCCACGAGCCAGCTCCGCACCGATCCGCTGTCGTGGCCGGCCAGGCCCGTGCCGGCCGGCAGGGCGAGCAGGATGTCGGCCTTGGTCAGGACGACGGCCAGGTGCCGCTCCTTCAGCCGCACGTTCTCCGCACGCATCCGGTCGACGGCCGCCGCGTAGGACTCCTCCTGCTCCCCTGCCGCGGTGAGCACGCCCCCGGCCAGGCCGCGGGACCGCAGCTGACCGGCGACACCGGGAATGGGCAGCGGGTCCAGCACGAAGACCAGCCCCGGCGCCTGGTCGAGGTAGCGCAACGCGCTCGTCCCGTCCCAGTCCTGGAAGCTCTCCCCCGCCGCGTCCATCAGCTGCACCTCGACGGAACCACCGTCCGGCCCGGTGAGCAGCAGCGGAACGCCGGAGGGCCGCACCGCCGCCGTCTTCGTCGTGCTGGCCTGCTCGCCGACCAGCTGCCGGGCGACCTGGAGGTAGGTCTCGGCCTCCGGCGTCAGCCCCTGCACCGAGCCGGACACCTCCGCCAGTCGCTGCTCGAGGTGGACGGCGGCCGCCGCCAGGAGCCGGGTCTTGCCGGCGCCCACGGACCCGACGACCGGCACCGGCACGGTCTGGCGGTTGCCGCTGCCCTGGGCCATCTCGGCGTTGCAGGTCGGGCAGACCGGCGTCAGCCGGGCCCCGGCGCGCCGGACCGTGTTGGGCAGCGTCGTGCCGCACGCGCAACGCCGGCTGCGCAGCCCGAGCGGCCCCGGGAGGAGGGCGCGGTGCACCTCCGTGCACCCCGGGTTGCTGCACCGGTAGCTCGGGAGCGTGCTGGTGGCGTAGCACTCCGGGCACCTGAGCTCGGCCCGAGCGCGCCGGCGCAGCAGGACGTCGGACCAGCGGACGGCGGCCAGCGCCAGCTTCTGACCGGCCACGACGATCAACCCGATGGCGTACATCAGGCCGAGCCAGGCGAGCACCGACGCCCACAGGCCGGCCGTGAACCCGGCGGCGGGTGGGAACACCAGCGCGCCCACGACGACGCCCGGCGCCGAGCGGGCCGTCCGCTCGGCGGCGGATGCGGTCCTGGCCGTCAGGGAGCCGCTCCGTGGGCCGGCCGTCCCCGGCGCGCCGATGGAGCACCACCGGGCCAGGAGACGCCACGCTCGGACGGTGACGTCGCGGCACTCGGCGGACACCCCGGCGGCGTCCTGGCCGGCCTGGTAGGGGAAGTAGGTGGGCCAGGCGCGGTCCCACCCGTAGTGCCGGGACTCGCCCCGCACCTTCGCCCGGAACGCCGTGCCGTCGGCCACGTCCTGCGGCGTCAGCTGCCGGAACCGGGCCCGCCCCCGGCCGCGGAGGACCCGGACCGGCACCGTGACGCCGTAGAGCAGCCCGGCGACGACGGCGACCGTGACGGCCACCATCCAGTACAGGAGCAGGAACGACAGCGCCCGGACGGCGAGGGCAAGCGCGATCCACACGGCCATGTAGACGACGAGGGCGCCGACGACGAACGCGATGATGTAGGGCATCAGCCGCACCCCCTTGCGTCGCGACGGGGTGGCCTCTTGGGGCCCCCCCACCAGTTCCTCTCCAGGGAGGCCTTGACGTCGAGGAGGGTCTGCTCCGACGCGCTCGCGGTCACCCGGCCCTTGGCGGGTGCCTGCCGCGGGTCCTGCCAGAGGGTCGTCAGGGCGTCCCGCGCGGGTCGGCCCAGACCCTTCGGGTCGACGGCCTGCAGCCGGAGCGCGCCCGAGAGCGCTCGACCGTCGCCCTGCTCGGCCAGCCGGACGACGGTTCGCGCCACCGCTGCGTGGAGCGCGCCCCCGACCGCTTTCGACAGCTCGACGACGCCCCGGTCGTCCTCGGTGGACAGCACCAGGTCCGCCAGCGCGTCGGCGACCAGCAGCAGCGTCTGCGCCGGGAACCCTGCGAGCTCGCGCAGGGCCGGGTTCTCCGGACGGCGGGCCTCCCGCTGGGCCTCGTCCACCACGGCGGTCACGCGGTGGTACTCGACCAGGACGTCACTCACCTTGAGCGGCAGTCCGGTGACGCCGTCGGGTGACAGCACGTCCACCAGCCGCCGCAGGCGGCGGGGGTACCCCGCTCGGACGCACTCGTCCACGAGGCGCTCCACCAGTTGTGCCGCACCGGGCGAGAGCGCCCGGGGGCGGCTCAGCCACGCGACCACGTCGTCGGCCGTTCCCTGGGCGCCCCGGCGTCCGAGCACGAGGTCTCCCGCATGGTCGGGCAGCACGGGCGCCACCTGCCGCACCACCTCGTGCCACGCCTCCACGGGGACTGCTCGGCGGGTGCGGCAGGCGAGCCAGGCCGACAGCGGGCGGGCCGCGGGGTCGACAGCGAATCCCGGCTCCATCAGCCAGTCCCACGCGCCGGAGTCCAGCGCGGCCAGCGCCGCGGCGTTCCCCTTGTGGAGGCGACCGTCCAGCTCCCGCTCCAGTTCGGCCCTCACCAGCCGGCCGTGCATCCAGAGAGCCGCCGATGTGCTGAGCTCGGGATGCCCAGCCCATCGGGAGGCGAGCCGCAGGATGTGCGGGCGGACCTGCTCGGCCGCCGGGTGTGCCCCGAGCGACCGCCCGAGGGCGAACCAGCCGGCGAGCTCCTCGTCCGGCGCCTGCGAGAGCACCCGGCCGACCAGCCCGGCGGCGTGCGCGGACGCCTCGGCATCCGCCCACCGGAGCACCCGCCCGCCCGCCGGAACGTGCACCGCGGCCCAGGCCCGCGCCGCTCCCGGCTGCTGCGCCGCCCACTCCAGTCCGGCGAGCGCCAGTCCGGTCGCCAGGCCCTCCTCCTCGGCGGCGTGCAGCTGCCACAACGCCGGCTCGAGAGGGCCGATGTCGTCACCGTCCTGCGGGCTGCGCCCCACGACCGCATCGACGAGCGCCTCGCCGTAGGCCTCCAGCTCGTCGTGCTGACGGGCGCCCGCGAGGGCACCGAGGGCGGCGAGCACTGCGTCGAGGCCGGCCTGCGGCGCGGCCCGCTCCTCGCCGTCGAGGCAGGCCACCGACGCGGCCAGCGCCGCCGTCCCCGGCTCGAGGAACGCGCCCCAGCGCCGGCTGGTCTCGACCGCGTCCAGGGCCTCGTACGGGTCCTGCTCCAGGAACCACGCGGCGTGCTCGGCCGCCGATGGCGAGACCGCTCCGGGTGTGGCCACCTTCCGGTCGAGGTCGACCAGGTTGCAGCCGGCCGCGCTCGCCGGCGTGAGGTCCGGCGAGAGCAGCGGATGGGCGCCGACGATGTGGGCGGCGTCGCCGACCGGGTTGGACGAGTAGACCCGGAAGCTCGACCGGAGCGCCCGCTCGCCGTCCTGGAACAGCGAGGCCAGCGCGATCCAGCGCATGACCACGTCCTGCTCGGGGTGGGCGATGATCAGCTTGACCCGCCGGTCGGCGGTGGCCTGCTCGACCATGGTGAGGAACCGGGGCAGCAGGTCCCGGGCCCAGGGGTCGGCGGTCACCATCCGGTGCAGGCCCGCCGCCTCGAAGTCGGGGTCGATCTCCAGCGGCGCCTGCCAGCCCGGGATCCGCGTGCCGCGCGGGGGCTCCGCCGTCCACGAGGCGGCCGAGAAGAGCTGGGCCGGGCGCAGCGGCAGGATGTCGCCGGCCGCGCCCGTCACGATCGTGCGGGTGAACTGGTTGCCCGGTCGTCCGCTCAGCGTGCGGCCGGTCGACCGCCCGCGCGCGAGGTAGTAGCGGCCGTCGACGGCCGAGTACGCGCAGGTGGGCGGGTGGACGTCGGGCCGCTCCGGGTCCAGCCGCATCGGGACGACGTGCAGCAGGCCGCCGCTGATCCGTTGCTCGTCGATCGGGGTGGCGCCCTCGGACGCGGCCCGGAACTGGAAGCCGCTCCGCCCGCTGACCGACTCGTCGGCAGCGCAGTCCGTGTAGGTCAGGACCTCGAACACGCCGTCACCTCTCCTTGACGAGGAAGCCGCGTTCGGCCATCAGCCACAGCAGCGGCTCGGCCACCCGGTGCGGGCGCAGGCCCCGGCCGTTCACGCGGGCCGACGCGTAGTCCGGTTCGGCCCCCAAGGCCGAGGCCACGAAGAACCGGTGGGAGGTGTAGTTGAACCGGAGGTGGCGCAGCACGTCGTCCCCGCCCCACCGCTCGACGAGCGCCTCGACGTGGTGGTGCAGGTCGAGGGACTCCCGCTCGTCGAACACGGGCCGGTTCCCCGGTAGCCGCCTGATCGGGTGGTCCGAGTCGACCTCCGCGAAGAAGGCGTCGATCTTGGCCAGGACGACGGCCAGCGGGCGCTTGATCTTCTTGTTCGGGCCCAGCCGGTCGGCCTCGCGCAGCATCCCGGTGACTGCGGACAGGACCTGCATGGGCGTGTCGTCGAGGTTCTCCGGGTTCACCCCCCGGGCCAGCGCGGTGTCCCGGTTCTCGGGGAGGCCGAACGGGTCCAGCAGCAGGATCAGGCCGTCGGTCGCCGCCAGGTAGTGCTGCTCGCGGGCCCGGTCGAGCGTCGCGAGGTCCTCGCCCGAGGTGTCGTAGAACGAGAGGATCGTCGAATCGGTCCCGCCCCCGAGGCCGCGGCGCTGCCTGGTCATCTGCCACTCGAAGACCGCCGGCACCGTGTCGGCCTTGGTGAACGCCGCCGTCTGGGCGGGAAGGCGCCCGTCACCGCCCGGTTCCAGGCTCTGCCGCACCGACTGCAGCCGGCCCAGCAGAGCGGAGTTCCCCACGGTGTCGATCGAGGCCCCGAAGCGACGGGCGACGGCGCTGGTCAGCTCGGCGGCGAGGACGGACAGCAGCACCGTCTTCCCGCTGCCGCGGACCCCGACGAGGCCGAACACCGGGCTGCTCGCGGTGAAGTTGGCCGGCAGCGTGGAGTGGCAGTTCGGGCAGAGCCGGATCCCGGTCGGCCCGGAGCAGTGCGGGCACTCGGCCTCGTACGCGGTGCCGAGGCGACGGCCGCGCTCCGGGTGGAACGCCGGGAAGCCCGGCGTCGCGTCGTCGAGGACGGTCACGCGGACGTCGTCCTGCTGCTTCTGGCACGCCACGCGCCCGGGCGCGGGCCGTCCCGAGCACCGGAAGGCCGGTGCTGCGACGTCGACCCCCTCGTAGCAGTAGGGGCACGGTGCCGACCGCTTGCCGCCGAACATCAGGCTCCTCGCAGGTCCGTGGACGGTGGGTCGATCAGCCGGACCCCGGCGGCGTCCCTGGCGAACGCCCGCACCCAGAAGCTGCGGCCGAGCCCGCGGAGGGGGACCGTGAGCTCCGCGGACCCGGTGGCGGAGAGGTCCAGGGTCTGCTCGGCCAGGACGACACCGCTGTCGGGCGTGTACGGCATGACCTGCCCCGGCTGGCCGACCACCACGATCGGCACGGCCTCGGGCCGCTCCTCGCTGCCGAAGGTGAGGGTCACCGCGTGCGCGGGACGCGCGATCCGCTTGTGCCATGACGTCGTGTACCGGACGCCGGGCGCGGCGCCCGGCACCGTCACGACCGCCTCCGGGGAGGACCAGGCCCGCCCGCCCGATGCGGGCACGGTCCGGAGCCGCACCCGGCTGGTCTGCGTACCGACGACGATGCGCAGGCCGCCCTCGCCCACGTACCGGGCCCGGGTGATCAGGCGCTCGCCGGGGACCTGCCCGTCCCAGGTGGCGAGGACGTCGAACTCCTCGCCCGGCCAGTCCCAGCCGAGGACGACGACGCCGTGGAAGCGTTCGGCCGTCACGCCGGTGGGGGTGGGGCAGACCCCGACCTCGTTGCTCTGCCCGATGACGCCGACGTCCCCGTCGCGCGTCACCGCGACGTAGTGCCGGAGCCCGGCCGCGGCCGGTCCACGCACGCCGTCGCGGGAACCGCTGCCCGCGGTCACGCCGGCCAGCCGCGTGGCGACCGCCGCGATCTCGGCCATGGGGACGCGCGCGCCGTAGGCCCAGCGCGGTGGCCCGGCGGTGTGCCAGATCTCGACGTCGTAGCCGGGCACGGCCTGCCAGCCGGCCTCCAGCTCGGGCGTGCCCCCGTCCTCGGTGTGCAGCCGTACGGCGACGGAGGGCACCGGCCGCACCGGTTCCCGCGGGACGCCGGTGACCCGGCACGGCTCCGCGGCCAGGTCGCCGGTCGCCGTCGCGTACAGCGCGGTGAGCAGGTACGTGTAGGTCGCGCCCGTCGTCAGTCCGGTCGACACCACCGCGCCGTGCCGGTCGGGGTGCAGCTCGGTCTGTCGGCCGTCGGGCCCGACCTGCAGCACGTGGACGGCGCGGGCGCCGGATGGCGGGCTCACGGTGAGGGTCACGCTGTCGGGGTCGGCGTCGACCCGCACGTCGCGCACCGGCGGGAGAACGGTGACCGGCAGGGAGACCACGGGCGACGGAGCGCCGCTCCGCCGGGCGGCGACGCCGTAGTGCAGCGGCGTCGCCAGGTCGGGGGTGGGGTGGTCGAAGCGGGTCGCGGTGACCCCCTCGGCGAGCACGGTGCCGTCCTGCGCGTTCCGCGGTGCGGCGCCGGTCCGGCAGACGACGACGTAGGTGACGTCGTCCGTGGTGCCGAAGCCCGGTTCCCAGCTCAGCCGCACCGTGCGCCCGTCGGGACCGGTCGCCGCGGCGAGGTTGAGCGGGGGCGCCGGCGGGAGTGCCGCCAGCATCTCGGCGAGCGCCGGGTCGTCGGCGGACAGGCTCAGCGCCTCGTCGAGCGCCTGCCGGGCCGTCGCCAGGTCGCCGGACTCGACCGCCGCCTGCGCTCGGGCGCGCAGCTCGGCGACGCGCCGCTCGCCGGCCTCCAGTGCCTGCTGCGCCTCAGTGCGCGCGCCGGCGTCGGAGTTGCCGGACACGGAGGCGGTCGCCTCGAACAGGCGCCGCGCCTCCTTGAGCGCCCCGGCCTCGATCTTCTGCCGCACACCGGGGAAGCCGCCGGTCCTGCTCTCGCCACCGGCGAACAGGGTGAGGATCCGGGCGGCGTCGAGCCGGTCGAGCCGGGTGGCGGTCAGCCGCTTGAGGGCCAGGGTCAGCGCCGGCTCCGACTGCACGGCCTGCCTGCCGGCCTCCACGAACCAGGCCAGGACCACCTGCTCGAGCGTCCGGTCGTCCGGTAGGTCGGCGAGGATACCGAGGACCCGCTTGATCGCCGCGTTCTCGTTGTCGTTGACGGAGCGCTGCTCGGTGATCCGGCGGCTGGCCCTCACGGTGTCGCGTGCGAGCCGCTCACCGTCGTCACCGGCGAACCCGTCGACCACGCGGAAGCCGACGGGTGGGCGCTGCAGGAAGATGGCGTCGACGATGCTGGGCAGCGACGTGCTGCCGAGCTCCGTGAGCACCGCGGCCGGGACGGGCGTCGCCGGGGGCGCCACCGGGGTGACGACGTCGACCCCGGCGGCTCGCACGGCTGCCGCGATCTCTGCCGCGTCCGCGTGCGCGGCGACGCCGACCTCCTGCGCGAGCCCGGTCAGCCGCTCCGTCGTGACGACCTTCAGGATCCCCGCCTCGCCGACGACCGCGTGCACGAACTCGTCCAGGCGCCGGCCGCCGTCCGCCTGCCGGTCGGCCAGGCGCGCCCGCCAGAAGGCGGCCGTGCAGAGGTCGGGGTTCCGCTCGGCCAGGAGCTGGTGGATCTCGACGAGCGTGGGGCCGATCTTCTTGAAGCTCTGGTTGGTCAGGGTCTTGTTGAAGACGTCGAGCACCCCGGCGACGTGCGCGGCGACCTCCGCGTCGGAGCCGACCGACGACAGGTCGTACAGGTCGACGACGTCCAGCGACGCCGGCACCCGGGCCCCCGGGTCGGTCTTGAGCTCCCGCAGTCCGGCCTGCAGCTCGGGCAGGCGCTGCTTCCTGAAGGCCGTCAGCACCCGCTTGCGGTACTCGGCGGCCTGGTCCGGCGCAAAGGCCATCTCAGTCCGACCGCGCCATGCCCGCCACGATCTTCGTGGCCGCCTCCAGCGCCTCCCGCTGCATCACGGACAGGGTCGCGGTGATCCTCAGCTGCTGGCCGCTGCGCGGCTCGACCGCCGACAGCGTCGCCAGGCCCTCGGCGTCGATCGCCAGGGAGACGTGGATCGGCGAGCCCTTGGGCAGCCGGGGCAGCCCGTAGAACGTCGCGCCCGAGTCCGGGGTGATCTCCCGGTTGTCGGTGACCACCTCGGACTCGGCCTCGCCCATCTGCTCGTAGAGGTGGACGGTGAGCTCGGTGACGTCGTGGTCGTAGGTCTCGGCAGCCTGCTCCACCTCCAGCGGGAGCGACTCCTGGGCGTGGGCGAGGAAGCCGATGAAGGGTTCCGGCCTTCCTCCGGCACCGTCCCGGACGAAGCGGACGCCGATGCTCCGGGAGAGGACGTTGGAGATGGTCACGGCCTTGCCGCCGAGCAGCAGCTGCCGCCCCTCGGCCTGCCCGCCGAGGGCCGGGTGCGCCACGGTGGCGACGTCGGTCCCGGTCGAGCCGGCCACCGCGGAGTCGATCCAGGCGGCGGCGCCCTGGCCGTAGATGGCCGCCCCCTTGGCGACGGCGAGGTCGAACTCGGTCTTGGTCAGCGACCAGCCGAACCGCTCCTGCAGGGCCGCCTCGATCATCGGCATGCGTGAGGAGCCACCGACCAGCAGCACCTCGTCGTAGCCCAACCCCGGCACCTTCTGCTGGGCCACCGCCATCGCTCGGGCGACGATGTCGACGGTCTGGCCGACCAGGTGCTCGGTGGCCGCCTCGAACTCGGCGCGGGTGACCTCCACGAGCTCGACGGCGGTGCCGAAGGTGCACTTGATGCTGGCCTTCTCCTTGCGGCTCAGCGTCATCTTGCAGGTCTCGACCTCGGTGAGCAGTCGCTGGGCGAAGTCCTCGTCGTCGACCGGGTCCTCGGTCAGGAGGGCCTGCTGCCGGAACTTGTCGGCCACCAGGTCGAACAGCGCCTGGTCCCAGTCGGCGCCGCCGAGCAGCCGGTTGCCGTCGGTGACCAGTACCTCCACGCCGTCGGCCGAGATGCGCATGATGGTGCAGTCCAACGTGCCGCCACCGAGGTCGTAGACCAGCAGCGACTTGTCCACGTCGGTGCGCACGCCCGCGGACAGGGCAGCGGCGACCGGCTCGGTGATGATGCCGACGACGTTGAGGCCGGCGATCTCGCCCGCCTGCCGCGTGGCCTCCCGCTCCGCCAACCCGAAGTACGCCGGCACGGTGATGACGACGTCGCTGGTGTCGAGGCCGGTTGCCTCGCGCGCGTAGGTGACGAGGTCCTTGAGGATGACGCCGGAGATCGTCTCGGGGTGGAAGGTCGTGCCGAAGAACTCCAGCTCCAGCGGTGTGCCCATGTGCCGCTTGATGAGGGAGACGGTCTGGTCCCGGTAGACCAGCGCGCCGTTCTTCGCCTCCTTGCCGACGACGTACTGCGAGTCGCTCTCGAAGAAGACGACCGAGGGGGTCGTCTCGGCACCGTCGGGGTTCCGGATGACCTCCGGGCGGCCGTAGTCGTTGATGCAGGCGATCGCCGAGTAGGTGGTGCCCAGGTCGATACCGAAGACGGGGTTGCTCATCGCTCCACTCAGCTCTCGTCCGTGCCGGCCGAGGCCGGGTCGTACTGGAAGACGGTCACGCGGGCCATGACGGACGCCCGTTCCGCGCCCTCGGTGCAGAAGCCCTGCCGGACCACCGAGGCGACGGTCTGGTCCAGCTCACGGTCCCCGGTGGGGACGCGGCGCACGGCGGTGTGCCGGCGGCGGTCGAACGGGACGCCGGGAGCGGCGTCGACGGTCTCCATGCCGAGCGACTCCAGCCCTGCCTCGACGCGCTGCACCAGGAGCCCGACCTCCTTGAGCACCTGCGCCGTGGTCGTGGCGTCGGCGTCGCGGGAGCCGAGCTCGGACAGCTCGCCGTGCAGGGTCGCCAGCTGCGTGGCCACGGGCCCCAGCAGCGCCCGCACCTGGTCGGCCTGCAGGTCCTCGATGCGCGCCTGCATGCGCTCGATGACGTCTTCCTGCGCCCGGGACCGGTCGTGGAACGCCTCCACGGCACGGCGCAGGTCCTGCAGCTCGGCCGTCTGCGCCGCGAGCTCCTGGGCGGCGGCCGGGGTCGGGCGGTCCTCCGCGGGCGGCTGCTCGTCGTCCGGCACCTGCTCGGGCAGCTCGGCCTCCTCGGCCGCGACACCAGCACCCATGTCGAACACCCGTCTCGATCGCCCTGGAGCGGGCGTTCGGCGAACACCCGTGCCGGTGCTATCGGCCGGGAGGTCGCGCTCCTTGAGCGGAGCGGGACGCCGCCGTTCCGGAGCTACTCGTCGCCCCCCGCGCCTGCGGTCGCGCGCCGCCACACCCAGGCAAGCAGGCACAGCACCACCCCGGCCGCCGAGCTGCCCGCGAACAGTCCCCAGCTCGGCTCAGCGATCACCGCCGCCCCGGTGTAGACGACGGTGAGCGGCAGGAGGAGGAACGACACCACGGTGATCGCGCTCACCACCCGCCGTTCCTGGCGGTCCTCGGCGGCCCGTTGGCGCTCCTCGGCGTGCCGCACGGCCTCCTGCTCCGCGGCCTCGCGCGCCTTCCAGTAGCGCGAGAGATCCGTGAGGTCCTGCACCAGCTGCTCGTACAGGGCGGGCAGGCGGTGCTGCTGCTGGAACCCGACCAGGACCGCGCTGGTCTGCTGACCGCGCTGACCCACGTCGTTCCACCAGAGACCGATGCGGAACCGGAGCAGGTCCCGCTCCAGCCGCTCCAGCACCTCGGCGTCCAGCTCCTCGATGTCGAGCTCGGCCACCGAGTCGGCGACCTCGTGCAGCGCAGAGTGCTGCAGGATGCCCAGCAGCAGGACGTCGACGTGCAGCGTCCGCGCGTACACCCGCGCCGAGGCGTGGAAGTCGGGGCCGCTGCCGGCCGGCGTGCGCGGCGTGCAGGCCACGAACGAGATACCGTCCCGCAGGACCAGCGCGGACCAGTCGCGGGACAGCCGGATCCGCCCCTGGGTCCAGTCGGGACCGTCCACGTCGGGGACGAATGCCTGCGGGGTCACCCCGGCGGCCAGGTACCAGGCCCACCAGTCCAGCACCGGGTGGGCGGCCTCCCCGGTCGGCTGCGGAAAGCGCTCCGGGAGCCCGGCCGGGAGACCGGGCAGCGCGCCCTCCCACACGAGGTGGGTGACCGCCCGGGCGCGGCCCGCGTCGAGCGCGAGGTCGGGGCCCAAGAGCGCGGCCAACCACTCCCGGCCGGGGCCGGCGGGAGCGGTGAGAGCGGCCAGGTCGGCGACGGGGTCCGCGGCCAGCTGGACGTGCACGACCAACAGCACACCGGTCGCCGTGTCCAGCAGCTCCGCCGCCTCCACCGTGACCCCGCGCGGCCCTGGGGCGGACGCGACCTGCCGATGCCACCGGCCCTCGCGCCCCGCGGCGGCGGACCCGTAGAGGGCGTCGTGCACCCGGGGCGAGAAGTGCGCCCCCCGTGCCGCGCGGTCGGCGACCACCTGGCGAGCGGGAGGGGCGCCCGGTGCCGGGGGCACCGGCACGGGCAGGGGTCCGGCGCGCCACCCCGCGCCGGCCGGACCCTGCGTCCCCGCCCACCGCGCGGACAGGACCAGGCACGCATACCCGTCGAGGACGCTCGCGGAGGTCGGTTCCACACCCATCCCCATCAGTCCCGGACCCGCAGGTCGAGCAGCGTGGAGAGGTCCTCGGGTACGGCGTCGACGAGGCCCTGGCGGTCGGGGACGGCCGGGGCCTCACCCTCGCCACCCACGAAGCTCCACGCCTTCTGCACGGCTGCCTCAGTGGCGTCCGCCGCGTCGACCAGCAGACCCGTCCGGAGCTGCGCCCAGCGGGCGGCGTCGTTCTCCTCGAGGACCCTGCGGCCCACGTAGTGCACCAGCGCGTCAGCGGCCCGCTCGACGATCTTCTGGTCCGCCGAGCTGCCACTGGACTTGTCGTGCGCGTGGACCTGCCGCAGGTCGTTCAGGCGGGAGACCATGGGCCTCAGGCACTCGCGGATGTCCCACACGACCTCCGAGAGCTCGTGCCCCTCCGGCAGACGCCGGCCCGGTCCCTGCTCGACCATGACGTTGTGCAGCCGGAGCAGCACGGTCTCGAAGGACCACTCGCTGTCGACCTTGCGCTTGAGGTCCCGGTCCAGCGCCTTCAAGCACTTGGCGGTGAGCTTGAACGGCGACCACCCGCGGAGTTCGCGGCCGGCGAGCGGGCTCACCACCCGCTCGAGGGAGTAGATCGCGGCGCGCAGCCGCTCGACGGCCGCCGCGCACTCCGCCACGTCGTCGTCCGCGAGGAGTTGCACCTGGTCGACGGTGGCCGGGCCCAGACGCGGGAACGGCGCAGGCCGGGGCGTGCCGACGTGACGGGTCAGGCCCGCACCGAGCCCGGAGAAGTACTGCTCGAGCACGTCGATGCCGCCGATCCGGCTAGGATCACCGCCCCCCACCCGCACGAGTTCCTCGAGCAGCGGGTGGTCAGGGGCCAGCGTCGCGTTCTGCACCTTCGTCCGGCGCACCCACGCCTGATAGAGCGATGCGTCGGAGACGCCGACGGTGTGGAAGCGGATGCCCCGGTCCTGGTGCAGGTGCTCGACCAGCGTCACCGGGTCGTCCTTCGCGACGACGATCTCCCCCGTCGAGTCGGCCGTCTTGGGCGTCCAGTCGTTGCCGTCGGACACCAGGACGACGAGCCGGTCGTGGTCGGGGCGCCCGTAGCGGTCCAGCAGCTCGGCCGCCCGCAGGATCGCCTCGGAGATGTCCGTCGGCCCGAAGGCGGTCAAGCCGCGGACCGCCCCCTCGAACGCCACCCGCACGGCCGGCGGGGCGGTGGCGTCCAGGGTGGCCATGCCCTCCCGGTCGGGGAAGACCTGCCGGACCGTGTCCGCGAACCGCAGGAGGGCCACCTGTGAGTCGCGGCCGGAGACGCGCAGGCGTGCCTCCAGCATCTGGTGCAGGGCCTCCTTCAGCGCGTCCAGGCGGGTGCGGTAGCGCCCACTGCGGTCCGGCGCGGGGAGGTCGTCGGTCTCCATCGACGCCGAGCAGTCGGCGAGCACCACCACGTCGAGGCCCGTCCGGGAGCCGTCGAGGAACAGGTCGACCCCGGTCGACGGGACGATCTCGACCAGCCCGGTCATCCCCGCGTCCACCTCGCGGACGCGGAGGTCCTGGTCGGCGACGTCGACCACGCACATGGTCGGATCGGACCCCAGCCACAGACACTGGCCGGCAAGGGCGAGGTCGTCGCGGATGGCCGTCAGCACGTCGCCGGGCGCTCCCTCGCCGGGGCACTCCATCGTCAGAGAGCGCAGCGGCACGGCCGCACTGTTCTCCAGGCGCCACGTGGCGCCGTCGTCGTGACCCATCCGGGCCGCCAGCGCATCCGACACGACGAGCACCTGCGCCGGGACCCCGGCCTGTTCCTCGACCCGGACACCGACGGTGGTGGCACCTCGACGGCCCACGACCGTGAGGATCGCCGGCCCGGTGAGGCCCGCGCCCGGCGCGGTGACGACGCGGCCACCCCGCAGCGCCGGCTCGTCGCCGACCACGAGGATCCGCGCGCCCCTGTCGTCCAGCGTGCCCATGCTCACCTCACCAGCACCACGTCGAAGCCGAGCGCGTCGGCGGCCTCTCTGCGTACCCGGGGTGGCAGGAGGTCCCGGTCGCAGTACACGAAGAGCGCGGCGTTGCGCGCCTCCTGCGCGTCCCGTCCCTCCCCTGCCGGCCGCGCTTCCCGCGCCGGCGCGTAGTTGCGCACGGTCAGCGCCGCGGCGACCTCCGCCTTGCCGACGCTGGTCAGCCAGGCCAGCAGCGCCTCCGTGGCCCGCCGTTCACCCGCCTCGTTCGCGGACGCCTGGTCCTTCCAGCGCTCCCGGGTCCGCAGGACCACGTCGCGCAGCAGCTCCCGCAGGGCGGGGGGTGCCGAGGCCGGTTGCTGCTGGGCCAGGGTCACGACGTCCCGCAACGCCACCTGCTGACCCGTCGACTTGACCACCGCGTGACGCAGGCTGGGCGCGGTCGGCAGGCGCGACCCCTTGAGGGCGCAGGCCGCCAGGATCTGGTACAGCACGTCGGCCGCCCGATCGGCCCGCGTCGAGGAGTGTGCCTCGCACCGGCCCAGGCCGATCTGCTGCGGCCCGAAGACCTGCCACCGCCAGGCGTGCCGGGGGCACCGCCGCGCCTCGCACAGCCGTCCCTCCGGTTCCACGTGCTCGCAGGACACCGAGCCGACGCCGGGGCAGCCGGACGAGATCCCGCACTCAGGGAACAGCCGGTCCCGGCACCGCGCGCAGTAGCCGGTCTCCGGGTCGGACGAGTGGGCCTGCAGATGGGCGGCGCACCAGGCTGTGCGCGACCGGCAGTCCGGGCCGGGGCAGCGGGCGGCGGCCGGGGACGAGCACGCCGCGCAGGCGGGCTCGTGAGCGGGGCAGGTCGCGGCCATCCCGCCGGGGAGCAGCCGGGCGTGCTCGTCGCAGACCCCGTGGCCCTCCTCCGGGCATTCCCCGCACACGAACGGGGCGTAGGTGCTGCGACCGTCGCGCGCGCAGGTCGCGCACCCGTGGGCCTCGTGGACCCGGTGCCGCTCGAGCACGGACACGATCCCGAACTCGGTGTCCGGCCCGACCGTCACCGGCTCCTGCGGTGAGAGGACGGTGAAGTCCAGCCGCCCGGCATCGAGGGTCACCGGCAGCACGGTCCCCGGGGACAGGGTGCGGTCCTGCAGCCGGTCCTCGACCTGTCGCCAGGCCCGCACGAAAGCCTCGAGGTCGGCGCTGCCGAACAGCCCTCCGGGCAGCCCCCGGGAGTCGACGGACAGCGCGATCTGGGTCATGCCCCGTCCTCCCGCACCACGAGCAGCTCCAACCGCGACCTGCGCACTCCGCCCCGCCCCTTGGCCACGGACCTCCCGAGCAGCACGACACGCCGGTCCCCGTCCCGGAGGGCGATGAGCTCCGCCGCCGCTGCCCGCGCCGACTCCTCCTCCTCGGGGTCGGCGTCGGCCACCAGCAAGGCGACCCCGTGCTCGCGGGCGAGGTCCTGCGCCCGTCGGACCGCCTGCGAGCCGGCACGGAGCTGGGCGAGGGAGCACGGGACCTGTTGGGCGTCGCCCGGGCGCAGCAGCCGGCGCGCCTGGGTGACCTGGTCGACGAGGGAGGGGCCGACCCACGGGACCAGCTCCGCCGTCGGCGAGGCCATCCGAGCGGCCTCCCGCAGGACGAGGTCGGGGGTGACAGCGGTGTCCGGCGGCAGCGCGGCGAGCCGCCGGACCGTCTCGCGGGCGGCCGCCCGAGCGTCCGGCACGGCGGCGCCGGCCGCGGCCGGACGGGCGCCCCGGAGGGGCGCGGTGTCAGGGCGGTCGGCGGGCTGCCCGGGGGCGTGGACCACGGCCGGCTGCTCGGGGACCGCCCGCACCACCGGAACGGGTGCCGCGGACGGCGCGCCGGTCGACGGTGGCGGCTCCGTCAGGGACTGCTCCCAGACCTGGGCCAGCGTGGTCACCGAGTCCTCCGCCGCACGTCCCGAGGCCAGCAGCGCTCCGGGCACGTGGTGGTGCTCGTCGGCCACCACCGCGGCCCACGTCTCGGGCCCGCCGGCCAGCGT
The DNA here is from genome assembly GCF_052931555.1 of Geodermatophilus sp. URMC 61. Classification (NCBI taxonomy): domain Bacteria; kingdom Bacillati; phylum Actinomycetota; class Actinomycetes; order Geodermatophilales; family Geodermatophilaceae; genus Geodermatophilus; species Geodermatophilus sp. URMC 61. The sequence goes on along the minus strand of NZ_JBRFHZ010000002.1, from coordinate 4,615,261 downwards.
CTGCTGATAGAAGCGGGCGAAGAGCTCCGTCTCGTTGCGAGGCATCGACGCCTCGTCCAGCAGCAGCGCGGAGACGGCGGCGAACTCGCGGAACCCGACTTCGAGCGTGCCGAGCTCCGGGGTGAGCTCCGTCAGCAGTTCCTCGGCGAGCGCGGCCAGGGTGGCGCGCCGGCGGTCCGACCGCGAGGTCGCCTCCCCAGGAGAGGGCAGTGCGGGTACCCGTGCGTCGAGACCCCGCAGGATCGCCGCCTCCCGCTGGCGCTGCAGGACCCGCGCCGACACGGCGCCCACCCGCTCCCCGGCCCGCACCCGCCGCCGGGCGGACATCACCACCGCCTGCAGCAACGCCGCGTGGGCGATCGCCGACCCGGCGAAGGCCTGCCCGTCGACGCAACGCACGACCACCGAACCGGAGAACGGCCTCGGGGCGGTGTCACCCAGCGGGTGCACGTCCATGCACCGCAACGACCGGATGCCGGTCGTCCGCCGCATCTCCCGCTCGACGTGCACGAGGTGCCGCTGGGACGTCGAGGCGAGGTGGCGAGGCGCGACCTGGTCCGAGGACTCCGCCAGCCGCCGCGACCCGATCGGCTCGACGACGGTCGAGACGCCGGCCCGGCCGGTGAGCGCGATCAGCACCGGCGCCACCGTGCGCAGGAGGTTGTGGGCCACCTCCTGCTCCACGGCGTCCGCGACCGCGATCTGGTGCTCGTCGGCCGCGAGCCAGTCCGGCCACCGCTTCTCGTCCGGTGGCCGCACGGCGCTGGGGATGACCATGCACCCCGCGCGGCGGGCGAGGCCGCCCAGCTCGAGCACCGCGGCGGTGAGCGCGTCAGCGGCTCGCCGCCGGCTGGGCCCGTCGTGCAACCACGACCAGCCGGTGTCCAGGGCCACGCCGCGCGGCTGGTCCGGCGGTGCCGTGATCGTGACGCTCCCGGCCACGCGCCGACCGTGCAGGGTGCGACGCAGGTGCTCCACGTCGGGCAGCGCGCCGGCCAGCACGTAACCCTTGCGCAGCCGTTGGGGCGTCGGCCCCAGCCGGTACAGACGCCGCAGCGGCATCGGCCCCCCGTTCACCCGGCCGTGCACTCCGGTGCCCGGCAACGGCACCATAACTGCGAGTGACCGAGTTCCCGCGCATTGCGACGAGGGAGGGGCGCGCGCCGCGCCCGCTGCTCAGCGGGTGATCGTCGAGGCGTGCCCGTCGGAGGCGACCCGGTCGCCGGCCTGGCGGGCGGCGAGCCGCTCGCGCTGCGGGACGACGGTGTACTTCGGGTCCTTGGCGCTGACCATGCCCGCCTCGAAGACGCCGAACCGGGTCAGCAGCGACCCGGCCGCCAGCAGCACGCCCGCGGCGACCGCACCCGCCCGCCGCCGTCCGGCGACGACGGTGAGCGCCGCACCGGCCGCGGTGCACGCCTTCGCCGCGCGCAGCAACCGGCCGGCCTTGCCCTCGTGGTACGGCTCGCTGACGATGCCGAACTCGGTCTCGACCCGGTGCATCGCGGCCAGCTCGATCGCCGCGCCGGCCACTGCCATCTTGCGCGACGGCCCGGCCTCGTCGATCGGGCTGAGCGCCATGGAGATGCCCCCACCCGCGGCCATCCCGGAGGCGCCGAAGACGAACGGCAGCTCCTTGTGGGCGGCGTGCCACGACGGGACCGCGGTGTTGGCGAACAACACCCCGGTGTAGGTCGCCAGCGGGCCGCCGAACAGCGCCGCCACCACCCCGCCGAAGCGCTTGAGCCGCGGGAACCAGCCCAGCAGCTCCACCGCCGCCGTCGCCCCGGCCGCCGCGCTGAACGGCGCCAGGATGTAGGAGCCGATCGACAGCGGGGACGTCGGCTTGACGACCCGCAGCATGTGCAGGAACCGCTCGGGTCGCCCCAGGTCGTGGACGAGGAACACCACCGAGGCGATCGCCGCGCCCCCGGAGACGTAGCGGGCGTTGCGGGTCAGCGCCGGCCGGTCGGTGAGGTCGGCCAGCGCCGCCATGATCGACGACGAGCCGGCCGCACCGCCGAGGAAGAGGTACAGCGGCACGTCCGGCGTCTTCCACACCGGCGGCTTGATGATCGGCCGGCCGTAGTAGGAGGTGAACTCGGCCTCCTCGACCATCGCCACCTCGCCACCGGGGCGACCACCGCCGCGGCGGCGCCGCTTCTGCCGCTTCTGCGCCGGCGGCCCGTCCGCCCGCCGCCAGCCGGCCCCCGGCGTCGTGATGCCCTCCGTCACGTCTCCTCCTCGCTGGCGCTCGTCAGAGCCGTGCCAGGCCGTGCCCTGCCCATCGGTGACCTCGCGAGCTCGGTCACCCGCGCCTCCTCGACCCGAGGACGGCCGACAGCGCCACCCCGAGGATCATCACCGCGGCCGCTCCGGCCGACTTCCACATCGCGGGCAGGTCGCGGGTCGTGACGACCGGGTCCGGCGGCAGGCCGTAGACCTCCGGCTCGTCGAGCAGCAGGAAGAACGCGCCGTTGCCTCCCACGCCGTCGTCCTCGTCGCGCCCATAGAGCCGGGCGGTCTCCACGCCCTGCGACTTCAGCGTGGCCAGCCGCGCGTCGGCGCGAGCCTGCAGGTCGTCGAGGTTGCCGAACTGGATCGACTGCGTCGGGCAGGCCGTCGCGCACGCCGGCTGCAGGCCGTCGGTCAGCCGGTCGTAGCACATCGTGCACTTGAAGACCCGGCCGTCGCCCTTGCGCTGCTCGATGACGCCGTACGGGCAGGACGGCACGCAGTAGCCGCAGCCGTTGCAGATGTCGCCCTGCACGACGACGGTGCCGAACTCGGTCCGGAACAGCGCCCCGGTCGGGCACACGTCCAGGCACCCGGCGTGCGTGCAGTGCTTGCAGACGTCGGAGCTCATCAGCCAGCGGATCTGCTTGTCCGTGCCCGACTGCCCGGTCTGCGGGTCGAACTCCGAGAGCGCCTCGGCGTTGAGCACGCTGGACTGCTGCGCGTCGGCCAGGCTGTTGTCGGGCGCGTTGGACGGCGACGGGCCGCTGTCGTGGCGGTCGTCCCCGGGCCGGCCGAACGTCGGCATCGGCAGGTCGACGGTGCGGGTCTGCTCGATGAACGCCACGTGCCGCCAGGAGTTGGCCCCCAGTTGCCCGGTGTTGTCGTAGGACATCCCGGACAGCCCGATCACGTCGCGCACGCCGTGTGCGTCGTCCATCGGCAGGGTGTTCCACTCCTTGCACGCCACCTCGCAGGCCTTGCAGCCGATGCACACCGAGGTGTCGGTGAAGAACCCGACCCGCGCCGGGTGGTCGCCGTCGTAGCCGGCCTCCCCCTGCACGTCGGGCAGCGGCCCGTACAGCCGGTTGTCCGGGTCCCGCCCGGTGAAGGCCGGGCTCGCCGAACTGATCGAGGTCATGCCGGCCTCCTCCCTCGCGATGAGCTCACGCTGTCCTGGCTCACCGTCGTGGGTCCGGGCTCACGACCGGTGGTGAGCCAGGACCCACGACGATCAGCTGACCTGATCGTCGACATCCCCGGGGTTCCGCTCACAGCGTCGATCCCTCGCCGGCCTCGGCCGCGACGGGGTCACGGCCGTTGACCCCGACCCGTCCGGACGGCACGCCGGCGCGCTGCCGGTAGCCCTCCACGAACTCGAGGAGCGCGGCTCCGCGCGGGCGCCGTCCCGGCACGATGTCGGCGGTGCTGACCTTGTCCTCCTGGATGTGCGTGTTCGGGTCCAGCACGATCCCGAGCAGGTCGTTGGCCCCGTCACCGGTCGAGATGCCGGCGTAGGACCAGTGGTACGGCATCCCGATCTGGTGCACGACCTGCCCGTCCCGCAGCCGGATCGGCCGCATCCGCTCGGTGACCAGCACCTTCGCCTCGATCGCCGTCCGCGAGCTGACCAGCGTGGCGTACTCGCCGTTGGTCAGGCCGCGCAGCTCGGCCAGCTCCGGGCTGACCTCGACGAAGAACTCCGGCTGCAGCTCGGACAGGTAGGGCAGCGTGCGGCTCATCCCTCCGGCGGTGTGGTGCTCGGTGAGCCGGTAGGTGGTCACCTGGAACGGGAAGACCTCGCTGCGCGGCGGGTTCTCCCGGTTCCACGGCCCCTCGATGTGCTCCAGCGTCGGGTTCATCTGCTGCTTGTACAGGGCGTTCTCCACGACGGACTCCGCCGGCTCGTAGTGCGTCGGCAGCGGGCCGTCGACCAGCCCCGCGGGCGCGAACAGCCACGCCTTGCCGTCGCCCTGCATGACGAACGGGTCGGTCCCGGCGATCGCGTCCTGCGCCCTGGCTCCCTCCGGCGGCACGTAGTCCGGCCGCTTGGTCGCCTCGAAGTCCGGGTTGTCCAGACCGGTCCAGCGACCGGCCTCCTCGTCCCACCAGACGTACGCCTTGCGCTGGCTCCACGGCTTGCCGTCCGGGTCGGCCGAGGCGCGGTTGTAGAGGATGCGCCGGTTGTACGGCCAGGCCCAGCCCCACTCCATGGCCACCGAGCCCTGCTCGCGACCCGGCCGGCGGCGGGCGGACTGGTTGACCTCGTCGGCGTAGACGCCGGAGTAGATCCAGCAGCCGCACGTCGTCGAGCCGTCGTCCTTGAGCTCCAGGTAGCCCGACACCGCACGCCCGTCCGGGCCGGTGCCGTTGATCTCGCGCAGGACGGCCTCCGCGCTCGGCTCCACCTCGGGCCCGTGGGTCGGGTAGTCCCAGGTGAGGTCGAGCAGCGGACGGTCCCGCGGGTCGGTGGAGTCGGCCAGCCGCTCACGCAGGATGCGACCGAGGTGGAAGTAGAACCACAGGTCGCTCCTGGCGTCGTTCGGCGGCTCGACCGCCTTGTGCCGCCACTGCAGCAGCCGCTGGGTCTGGGTGAAGGTGCCCTCCTTCTCCGCGTGGGTCGCCGCGGGCATGAAGAAGACCTCGGTGCCGATCGTCTCCGGGGCCAGCTCCCCGGTCTCGATCTCGGGGGACTCCTTCCAGAAGGTCGCCGACTCGATCATCTGCAGGTCGCGGACGACCAGCCAGTCGAGGTTGGCCAGCCCGAAGCGGTTCATGCGCCCGTTGGGGTGCCCGACCGTCGGGTTCTCGCCGACCAGGAAGTAGCCGGAGACCTTGCCCTGGATCATGTCGGCGATCGTGCGGTAGGAGCTGTGGTCGCCGTCGATCCTCGGGAGGTAGTCGAACGCGAAGTCGTTCTCCGGCGTCGCGGCGTCCCCCCACCAGGCCTTGAGCAGGCTGGTCATGTAGGCGCGCTTGTTGCCCCAGAAGCCGGCCTTGCCCTCGGCGTCGGCGCAGTACTCGTCGAGGTCGCCGTGCTGCAGCGCGTGCGGCATGGGCAGGTAGCCCGGCAGCAGGTTGAACAGCGTCGGGACGTCGGTCGAGCCCTGGATGCTGGCGTGCCCGCGCAGCGCCAGGATGCCGCCGCCGGGACGGCCGATGTTGCCCAGCAGCGTCTGCAGGATCGAGCAGGTGCGGATGTACTGGGCGCCGACGCTGTGCTGCGTCCAGCCCACCGAGTACACCCACGCCGTCGTCCGGTCGCGGCCGCTGTTCTCGGTCACCCACCGCGCGACCTGCAGGAAGACCTCCGGCTCGATGCCGCAGACCTCGGCCACCATCTCCGGGGTGTAGCGGTCGAAGTGCCGCTTGAGGATCTGGAACACCGACCGCGGGTGCTGCAGCGTCTCGTCGCGCTTCGGCTTGGCCGCGATGGGCGGCCCGCCGCTGCCGGCCGCCTGGGCGCGGTCGGCCTTCTTGACGTCCGGGTGCTGCTCGATCGCCTCCTGCTCGGAGGCCTCGGCAGGCTGCGCCGAGCCCGAGTGCGGCGGCTCCTCCGGCTCGTACTGCCAGCTGGCCTCGTCGTACTGGCTGCGCTCCGGGTCGAAGCCGGAGAACAGCCCGTCGAGGTCCTCGGAGTCGACGAAGTCCTCGCTCACCAGCGCCGAGGCGTTGGTGTAGGCGACGACGTACTCCTTGAAGTACAGCTCGTTGTCGAGCACGTACTTGATCAGGCCGCCGAGGAACGCGATGTCCGTGCCGACCCGCAGCGGGACGTGCAGGTCGGCGATCGCGCTCGTACGCGTGAACCGCGGGTCGATGTGGACGACCTTCGCGCCGCGCGCCTTGGCCTCACCCACCCACTGGAAACCCACCGGGTGGCACTCGGCCATGTTCGAACCCTCGATGACGATGCAGTCGGAGTTCGCGAGGTCTTCCTGGAAGTTCGTGGCGCCGCCACGACCGAACGAGGCACCCAGACCGGGCACCGTGGCGGAGTGCTATATGCGCGCCTGGTTCTCGATCTGGATCGCGCCCAGGGCGCTGTAGAGCTTCTTCATGAGGTAGTTCTCCTCGTTGTCGAGGGTCGCCCCTCCGAGGCTCGCTATCCCCATGGTGCGGTTGACGCGCTTGCCGTCGTTCTCGTCCTGCCAGCCCTTGCGGCGGGCCTCGAGGACACGGTCGGCGATCATGTGCATCGCCGTGTCGAGCTCGAGGTCCTCCCACTCCGTCCCGAACGGACGGCGGTACTTCACCGTCGTCACGCGGGTCGGGCTGGTGACCAGCTGCTTGCTGGCGCTGCCCTTGGGGCACAGCCGGCCCCGGCTGATCGGCGAGTCCGGGTCGCCCTCGATCTGGACGATCTGCTCGTCCTTGACGTAGATCCGCTGGCCGCACCCCACCGCGCAGTACGGGCACACGCTCTGGACGACGCGGTCGGCGGTGGCCGTGCGGCTCACCACGTTCTCCGTCGCCTTGCTGCGTGCGGCCGCGCCGCGTCCGAGCGGGTCCGGTCCCGTCAGCTGCCGGAACACCGGCCACGCGTCGAGCCAGGTCTTCACGTGCGCAACTCTGCCACTCCTGCGCCCGCTCGGCGCTCCGGAACCCGCGGTCGCCGATGACAACCGTCCGTTGCGGTTCCGCCGTCCGACCTGCCCCTCTGCCGTCCGTCCCCTCCCGCTCGGCCTGCCGTCGGGCCCCCTCCGCCTGCTGTCGCCGTCTCTCCGCCGTGATCATGGGGTTGTTGCCCGCCCCGCCGGCGCGTCGGCGCGTGTCACCCGCAACACCCCCATGATCAACCCGGGGGTGGTGCAGTACGGGTGGTGCAGGAGGCAGGAGGGGCGCAGCGGAGGCACCGCGCCCGAGGGCACCCCAGGGGTCGGTCCGGTGCCGGATCGTCGGAGGGGCGGTCGATACTGGACCGGTGGGCGGCCTGCACCTGCACTTCCTCGGCCACTCGACCGTGCGCGTCGAGTCGGCCGGGCACACGGTGCTGACCGATCCCCTGCTCACCGGGCGGGTCGGGCCGCTGCGCCGCGTGGTGCCGGCGCCCGCGCCGGAGACGTACGCCGACGTCGACCTGGTGCTCATCAGCCACCTGCACGGCGACCACCTGCACCTGCCCTCGCTGCGGCTGCTCGACCCGGACGTGCGGGTCGTCGTCCCCCGGGGTGCCGGGGCGTGGCTGCGGACGCGGGGCTTCCGGCACGTGGTCGAGGTGCTGCCCGGCGAGACCATCACCCACGGCGCGCTGCGGGTCACCGCCGTCCCGGCCGAGCACGCCGGGCACCGCTGGGGTCCGCGGCTGACGCACGGGCCGGACACCCCCGCGGTCGGTCACCTGGTCGAGGGCGCCGGGCAGACCGTGTACGCCGCGGGCGACACCGACCTGACCGACGTGATGTCTCTGCTCGGCGAGCGCGGGGTCGACGTCGCCCTGCTGCCGGTGTGGGGGTGGGGGCTCACGCTCGGCCCCGGTCACCTCGACCCCGCGGGTGCGGCCGAGGCGACGGCGCGGCTGCGGCCGCGGGTCGCCGTCCCCGTGCACTGGGGGACCCTCGCGCTGCGCGGCGCCGCGGGCCTGCCGCGGATGCGCCGGCTGCTCACCGAGCCGCCGCGGCAGTTCGCCGCCGCGGTCGCCGCCCGCGGCCTGGACACCGCCGTGGTCGTCGCCGAGCCGGGCCGCCCGGTGCCGCTGCCGGAGCCCGTCGGGACGACGCCGTGAGCGCGCTCGCGGCCGGCTGGACCGACGGCTCGATCGGCTACCCCGTCCTCTTCGGTGGCGTGCTGCTCGGCTCGGTGGTGCCCGTCGTCCCCACCGGGGCGGTGGTCGGGGCCGGCGCGGCCTTCGCCGTGACCGCCCACGAGCTCAACCTCGTGCTCGTCGTGCTGGTGGCCACGCTCGGCGCCTGGGCCGGCGACCTGGTCACCTTCGCGATCTGCCGGTTCGGCGGGCCGGCGGCGGTCCGCTGGGTCGCCCGCGGCCAGCACGCCGAGCGCATCGAGGAGGTCCGGGAGCAGTTCCGCCGGCACGGCTGGCAGATCGTCGTCATCGGCCGGCTGCTGCCCGCGGGCCGCATCCCGGTGCTGCTGGCCGCCGGCGCGCTGGCCTACCCGTGGCGGCGGCTGCTGCCGGCGTCGCTGCTCGCCGCGTTCCTCTGGGCGGTCGCCTACGCCGCCCTCGGCGTGGCCAGCGGCGGCATCTTCGACTCGCCGCTGATCGCGGTCCTGCTGGCCACCGTGCTGGTGCTCCTCGTGGGCGCGGTGCTCAACGCCGTCGGCACGCACCGCCGGCGCACCCCCACCCCGGAGCCCGAACGCGACCCCTCGGCCTGCGGTCCGGCATGACCGCACCCTCCGGGCGGGTCCTCCAGCGGGGCCGCACGCCGGCGCGCGTCGTCCTGACCTGGGCGGCCAGCACCGCCGCGCTCGTCGTCCTCGACCGCTGGCTCGGCGCGTTCGTGATGCCGTCGTGGTGGCAGCCGCCGCTGATCGCGCTGCTGCTCGGCCTGCTCACCGGCGTCGTGTGGCCGCTGGTCATGCGGGTCGCGCTGCCGCTGGTCTTCTTCACCCTCGGCCTCGGCAGCTTCCTGCTGCTCGGCGCCGCGGTGCTCGGCCTGTCCTTCCTCGTACCCGGCGTGGTCATCGCCGACCTGCGCACCGCGGTCGTCGTGGGTGTCGCCATGGCCGGAGTGTCCGGGCTGGTCAGCAGCCTGCTCGCCCTCGACGAGGACGAGCTCTTCTTCCGTCGCGCGCGCCGCCGGGCCCGGGGGACGGCGGAGGGCGAGCCGTGCCCGCCCGGCGTGCTCTTCCTGCAGATCGACGCGCTGTCGTACGACACCGCCCGCCGCGCCGTCCGCGACGGGTCGATGCCGCACCTGGCCGCCTGGCTGCGGTCCGGCAGCCACGTGCTGGCCTCCTGGCACACCGACTGGAGCTCACAGACCGGCGCCTCGGTCTGCGGCATCCTGCACGGCTCCAACGCCGACATCCCGGGGTTCCGCTGGTACGACAAGGAGCGCGACCGCATCGTCCGCGTCTCCTCGCCGACCGACGCCGCCGAGATCGAGCGGGCGCACTCCGACGGCCGCGGGCTGCTGTCCGGCGGCGGGGCCAGCCACGGCAACCTGTTCACGGGGGACGCCGAGCACGTCAGCCTCACGATGAGCTCGCTGGCGCACGTCGTCCCCGCGGCCAGCCGCCGGGCGCGGCAGCGGCGGCAGCGCGCCGGCACGGGCTACTACGCCTACTTCGCCAACCCGGGCAACGCGCTGCGCACGCTCGCGGGCTCCCTCGCCGACGTGTACCGGGAGCTCGTCGCCGCTGCCCGCGAGCGCCGGGGCGACGTCCGGCCCCGGGTCTCGCGTGGTGGCATCTACCCGCTGGCCCGCCCGGGGACGACGGTCATCTCCCGCGACGTCGTGGTGTTCGCGCTGCTGGAGGACATGCTCGCCGGCCGGCCGGTCGCCTACGCGGACTTCCTGGGCTACGACGAGGCCGCCCACCACGGCGGGCTCGAGCGGGCCGACAGCCTCGCCGTGCTGCGCAGCATCGACCAGCAGATCGGCCGGCTGCACCGCGCCGCCCAGCTCGCTCCGCGCGAGTACCACCTGGTCTGCCTCTCCGACCACGGCCAGACGCAGGGCGAGTCCTTCGCCACCCGGTTCGGGGAGACCGTCGAGCAGCTGGTCGGCCGGCTCTGCGGCGGGCGCGGCGAGCTGCCGGCCGGGCACCTCACCGGCCCGCGGGACAGCCGGCGGCTCACCGAGGGCTGGCAGGTCGGGGCGGCACTGGCCGAGGGTGGCGGGCCGATCGCCCGCCGGCTGCGCGAGCGGGTGGAGCGCGCCGAGGGCGTGCCGCACGCCCACGAGCTGCCCGCCGACCGCGAGGGCCGGGTGCCGCGGGTGGCCCCCGGCGTGGTCGTCGCCGTCTCCGGCCACACCGCGATGGTGTCCTTCGCCGACATCCCCGGCCGGGTGTCGCTGGAGGAGATCGAGCGGCACTGGCCGGCGCTGCTGCCCGGCCTGGTCGACCACGACGGCGTCGGGTTCCTGCTCGTGCACTCCGAGGAGCACGGCCCGGTGGTGCTCGGCCGCGACGGGTTGCACCGCCTGGCGACGGGCGAGGTGGTCGGCGAGGACCCGCTGCTCCCCTACGGCCCGCACGCCGCCGCCCTGGTGGCCCGCGGCTCGACGTTCCCGCACTGCCCGGACGTCGTCATCAACAGCCGCTACGACCCGGTCACCGACGAGGCCTCGGCGTTCGAGCCGCACGTGGGCTCGCACGGTGGGCTCGGCGGCCCACAGCAGCACGCCTTCCTGCTGCACCCGCGCTCGTTCCGGGCGCCGGGCGAGGTCGTCGGCGCCGAGGCGCTGCACCGGGTCCTGCGCGGCTGGCTCACCGACCTCGGCCACCCCGAGCCGACCGGGGACGGCGCCGTCGTCGGGGCACTGAGCGCGACGGCGCGGCGCTCCTCCGACGTCCCGGTGTGACCTGCGGCAGCACAGTCGGTGACGTCCGCGTGAACTCCGTCGCGCCGCGTGGCATCTCGGTGATCACCTCACCGAGAGTGGGGTGATGCGACCCGACGCGCGCGCCTGGTTCGAGTCCCGCACCAGCTCGGCCCCCTCCCTCGACGCGCTCGACCTCGATGCGCTGCTGCACGCCAAACGCCGCGGGCAGCACCGGGTCAGCGTCGTCCTCCCCGCCCGGGACGAGGAGGCGACCGTCGGCGGGCTGGTCGCCGACCTGCACGAGCAGTGGGTCCAGCGGGTGCCGCTGGTCGACGAACTGCTCGTCGTCGACTCCGACTCCACCGACGCCACCGCAGGGGTGGCCCGCGCGGCCGGAGCCGACGTCGTCGCCGCGGCCGACGTGCTGCCGGCCCACGGCAGCCGCCCGGGCAAGGGTGAGGCGCTGTGGAAGGGGCTGGCGGCGACCACCGGCGACCTGGTCGTCTTCCTCGACGCCGACCTGCTCGGCGACGTCCGGCACTTCGTGCCCGGCCTGCTCACGCCGCTGCTGACCGACCCGCAGGTCGACTACGTCAAGGCCTGCTACACCCGGCCGCTCGAGCTGGACGGGTCGTCCGTCCCGGCCGGCGGCGGGCGGGTCACCGAGCTGACCGCGCGGCCGCTGCTCAACGCCCTGTGGCCGGAGCTCGCCGGGTTCGTCCAGCCGCTGGGCGGCGAGTACGCCGGACGGCGGTCGGCGCTGGAGCAGGTGCCGTTCGTGTCGGGCTACGGCGTGGAGGTCGGGCTGCTGGTCGACCTGCTGCGGCTCTCGGCTCTCGGGGGGCTCGCGCAGGTGGACCTCGGCGTGCGCCGGCACATCTCGCAGGGCCAGGAGGCGCTGGGCCGGATGGCGGGGCAGGTCGTGTCGACGGTGCTCGCCCGGGCCGGGCGGGCGCGGGCCGGCGGGCTGCTCACCCAGTTCCGGCACGACGGCACCGGGTTCGTGCCGCACAGCACCGCGATGGCCGTCGACGAGCGGCCGCCAATGGCGACGGTGGCCGAGTACCGGGCGCTGCGGGGCGACGTCGTCGTCGGCTGACACCGGGCCCCACGCGGCTCCGATCCCGGACCGTCCCCCGGACCTCGACCGCTGCCCGCTCTGCGGGGCAGGTGGAGGGAGCATCCGGAGGGACACTCCCGGACCGGGAACGGAACGCGGACGGTCGCTCCAGACTGCCGATCCTCGTGCATCCTGTCGCCCGACGGGGACCTCCGTGCCGACACCGACGTCGGCACCCGGCCTGGGGGAGACGCGTGCGCCCTGACGTCCGACGCTGGCTGCACCACCGCACCTTCACCGCCGAGAGGTGGCGGGCATCCGAACTGGTCAGCGCCAGAGAGATCCGTGGCACCACCGTCAGCGTGGTGCTCCCCGCCCTCGACGAGGAACGCACCGTCGGCAGCATCGTGGCGACGATCCGCGAGGAACTGGTCGAGCGCTGCCCGCTGGTCGACGAGGTGGTCGTCGTCGACAGCGGCTCCAGCGACCGGACGGCGGAGGTCGCGTCGGCGGCGGGCGCTCGCGTCGTCCCCGTCGACACGGTGCTCCCCCGCCACGGCAGCCGCCCGGGCAAGGGAGAGGCGCTGTGGAAGTCGCTGCACGCCACCAGCGGCGACCTGCTGGTCTTCATCGACTCCGACCTGATCGCCTTCGACCCGCAGTTCGTGGTCGGCCTGCTCGGCCCGCTGCTCACCGACCCCACCGTCGGCTACGTCAAGGCCCTCTACGACCGGCCGCTGACCACCACTGACGGCATCGTCCCCTCGGGCGGCGGCCGGGTCACCGAGCTCGTCGCCCGGCCACTGCTCAACGCCTTCTGGCCCGAGCTGTCCGGCTTCGTCCAGCCGCTGTCCGGGGAGTACGCCGGCCGCCGTGAGCTGCTCGAGCAGGTCCCCTTCGTCTCCGGCTACGGCGTCGAGTTGGGTCTGCTCGTCGACCTGGTGGCCCTCGCCGGCCTCGACGCGCTGGCCCAGGTCGACCTGGGCACCCGCCAGCACACCCACCAGGCCGACGCGGCACTCGGCCGGATGGCCGGACAGATCCTGCAGACCGCGCTGGCCCGCCGGCCCGGCACCGACCGGCCGGAGCGCGAGCTGCTGCAGTTCCTGCGCACGGCCGACGGCCTCGAGGGCGTCAGCTGGGACGTCGGGGTGGTGGAGCGCCCGCCGATGCGGTCCGTCCGCGCCGCCGAGGGCCGGCCGAGGGGCCGGTCGTGAAGATCCTGATGGACGCCGGGCCCTGGCTGCCCGTGCCCCCGCCGGGCTACGGCGGCCTGGAGAACGTCGTCGCCACGCTGACCACCGAGCTGCGCGCCCGCGGGCACACCGTCGTCCTGGCCTCGGTCGGCGACTCGACCCTGCCGGTCGACGGGCTGGTCAGCGCCTTCCCCAGCGGTCGGTTCGAGCAGCTGGGTGGGCCGTACCCGCAGGTGGTCGGCACGGCGCACGCGCACGAGCAGGTGGTGCTGGCCACCCTCGCCGAGCACGCGCTGGCCGGTGAGCCCTTCGACCTCGTGCACAGCCACGTCGAGGTGATCGGCCCGGCGCTGCTCGCCGGCCTGGGGGACACCGCCCCGCCGACGCTGGCCACGCTGCACTGGGACACCCGCCGCAACGCCGACTTCTGGGCCTCCTTCGACGGCCGGGGCCGGGTCTGGTTCGCCGGCGTCTCCGACACCCAGGTGGCGCAGGCGCCGGCGGCGCTGCGCGAGCAGGTGGTCGGCGTCGTCCCGCTGTCTGTGCCGGTCGACGGCCCGCCGCCCGTGCCGCGGAGGGACCGGTCGGGCTCCGTCCTGGTGCTGGCCCGGCTGTGCGAGCCCAAGGGCATCGACACCGCCCTGCGCGCCTGCCGCGCGGCCGGGGTGCCCCTGGTGCTCGCCGGCCCGGTCGGCGGGCTGCCCGACCGGGCGGCACTGGAGGACGCCCGCGCCACCCCGGGGCACCCGGCCCGCTCGCACCCCGACGTCGCGTGGTTCCTCGAGCACGTCGACCCGCACCTCGACGGCGTGGCCGCGCGCTGGATCGGCAGCGTCGGAGGCGCGGCGAAGGACGAGCTGCTGCGCACCTCCCGCGCGGTGCTGTTCCCCATCCGGTGGGAGGAGCCCGGCGGCACCGCCGTCTGCGAGGCCCTCGCCGCGGGGACGCCGGTGGTCGCCATGGCCCGCGGCTGCCTGCCCTCCCTCGTGGACGACGGCCGCACCGGCTTCCTCGCCACCGACGAGGCGCAGTTCACCGCGGCGCTGGAGCGGCTCGACGAGATCGATCCGGAGACCTGCGCCGCCGAGGCCCGCCGCCGCTTCGCCCCGGCCGTGATGGCCGACGGCTACGAGCGGCTGTACGCCGCGACGCTGGCCCGCGCGCGGGCCTCCACCCGGTCCCGCGGCCGGCTCCCGTCCCCCCGCCGGCAGCGCGCGTTGCGCTGAGTCAGGGCCGGACGGCCTCCCCGGTGCGGGCCGACTCGGCGATCGCCACCGCGACCCGGTGCGTGCGCAGCGCCTCGGCGTAGTCGACCAGCCCGTCCGCAGCCGCGCCGCCGGCCAGCACGTCGACGAACGCCCGGTCGACCGCGGTGCGCCCGTCGACCCGCGGCTCGCTGCGCTGCGCGCCGTCGGCCGTGGTGACGGTCAGCGAGGTCTCGGTGAGCTCGACCGCCGCGCCGTCGCACACCACGTCGAGACCTGCCGCCAGCTTGCCCGGCAGCGAGCAGGCGGCGGCCACCGTGCCGACGGCGCCGGACTCGAACGCCAGCAGCGCGGCGGTCGCGTCGTCGACGTCGCGGCCCTCCGCGGTGGACGGCGCGGCCGTGGCGCGGACCTCGACCACCTCACCGGCGAGCAGCCGGGCCAGGTCCAGCACGTGGGTGAGCTGCTCGACGACCTGACCGCCGGAGCGCTCCCGCCGCGACCACCAGGCCGGTGGCGGCACCTTGTCCAGCCAGGTCGCGTCGACCAGCCGAGGCCGGTGCGCGGCGCAGACCGCGCGGGCGGCCGCCACCGTGTCCAGGTGCCGCCAGTGGTAGCCGGTCGCGGTGGGCAGCCCGGCCCCGGCCACGGCCCTCGCCACCTCCTCGGCGACGGCGGCCCCGGTGGCCAGCGGCTTCTCGACGAAGAAGGGGACGCCTGCACCGACCGCGGCCCGCTCCAGCTCCCCGTGCGCGAAGGGCGGCACGCACAGCCAGACGCCGTCCAGCCGCTGGGCGAGCAGCCGGTCGACGTCCTCGACGACCGGCACGCCCAGCTCGCCGGCGAGCGTGTCGGCGGCGCCGGGGACGGCGTCGGTCACGCCGACCAGCTCCACGTCGGGGAAGCCGGCCAGCGTCCGCGCGTGGCGGGCGCCGACACCCCCGGCTCCGACGAGTCCGACGCGGACGGGGAGGCCGGTGTGCGGTGCGCCCATGGCGGGGTCCTGCCCTGGCCTCGGGGCGCGCAACCGCAGGTCGGCCGCGCGACCGCTCCGGCGACCGACCCGCGGCACACGCCGACGTGCGGCACGGCGAGCATGGTGTCGCCGTCCCCGTGGCTCGGGCCCGTGGGCGGACGGCGACACGCCGGCACACCCTCGTGGCCGACGCCGCCGACCACGAGGGGTCAGCCACCCTTCCTGGCGGAAACGGGGACGGACCCGTGCTCACCGGCTGGCCGGGGCGCACAATGGCCGGGTGGGGGAGCACACCGAGTCGTATACGAGGCGGGGTTAACCTGAGACCGTGAGTGACGTCATGGACCGGCGTGCCCGGAAGAAGGCGCAGACCCGGACACTCATCCGCGAGACCGCGCAGCGGCTGTTCGCCGAGCGCGGCTTCGAGGCGGTCACGATCGCCGACATCGCCGCCGCGGCGGACGTCGCCGTCCAGACGGTCTTCAACCACTTCCCGACGAAGGAGGACCTCTTCTTCGACGGGCACACGCCGTGGGTGGAGGGCGCCGCCGAGGCGGTGCGCTCCCGCCCAGCGGGCACCGGCCCCCTCGACGCCCTGCACGCCCACCTCGTCGAGCGGGTCGGCATGCACGTCCGGCAGCTCACGGATCCCGAGGGCCGGCTGTTCGACACCACGCTGGAGGCCTCGCCGGCACTGCGCGCCCGCGAGCGCGAGCTGCACCACGAGGCGACCGCCCGGCTCGGTGACGCGCTCCACGAGGTCTGGACGACCGAGGGCGGCGCCCCCGCGGTCCCGGAGGACGTCCGCACAGCCGCCTCGGTGACCGCCGCGGTCTGGTTGGCCGCCGTCCGCACGCTGATCGTCCAGCACCGTCGGCTGCTCACCGGCCCGGCCGGTGCCCTCCTCGGCGACCCCGAGGAGGGCGTCTCCCTGGCCTGCTCGGTCGCCGACCAGGTGTTCAGCGGGCTCGGCACCGCGATGTCGCCACCGGCGGCCAACGGGCTGCGGCCCACCGGCTGAGGTCAGACGGCGACGCGCTCCTCGTCGGGCGCGACCACCGGCAGCAGCACGTCGTCCAGCACGTGCTGCACCTCCTCGCGGCTCATGGGGCCGCGGGCCGAGGTGTAGCGCTGCCACCAGAACGCCTCGATGACCGAGCACAGCAGCGCCAGCCGTGCGGCGGGGACCTCCTGCCCCCGCGCCGCCTCCCGGGCGCCGATCGTCTGCACGGCCTCGGCGAGCGGGCGGACCAGCGCGGCCTCCAGGCCGGCGCGCAGGTCCTCCTCGTGGCGGGCCGCGCCCACCAGGCTGGCCGCCGCCCGCTCCTCGCGGTCCAGGGGCCGGCGCCACCGGTCGACGAGCGCGGCGAGGTCGTCGCGGAGCGAGCCCTGGTCCGGCGGCGTCCGGACGAGGGTGAAACGCCCCACCGCGGAACGGGCCATCGCCGCCATCGTGGGCCAGCGCCGGTAGATGCCGGCCTTGCCGGCATGCGCACGGGCAGCGACGCGGTCGCTGTTGAGCTTGCCCCAGCCCTCGTCGGCCAGGATGTCGACCGCGACGGTGAGCAGCTGCTCGGACAGTTCGGCGCTCAGCGGGCGCCCCGGCGTGCCGCTCACGTCGGGCCCAGGGGGATTCGGGTCACGAGGACATGGTGGCGCGCAACTGGAACCGCCACAACGATGACGCCCGGGAGTCTCGACCTAATTCGGCGGATCCACGTACCGGAAATGATCCGCGTCGCCACCGCGGCACCCTCCCGTTCAGGCTCCCGCGGCACTCTCGACCCGGACCTGCAAGCCGGCCCCGTCGTCCACCAGGCGGCCCGCGTCCGCCGCCTCCGCGACCACGCCGTCCCACCGCTGCGCCCAGTCGCCGCCGCCGGCCTGCGGTTCGGCCGCCGCCCGCAGCGCCGCGACGTCCAGCACGCCGGTCTGCGCGTCCTCCACCCGGCCCAGGCCGGCGTCCCGCAGCGCCTGGTCGGCCTCCTCGTCGGTCACCGCACCGACGGCCAGGAACACCGCGGTCAGGTCGTCGACGTCGACCACCCGCACCTCGGGCCGCTCGTCGGCGCCACCCACCACCTCGACGATCACGCCGCACCTCCTCCGCTCGGGCCTCCGGGCAGGAGTCCCCTCAGACGTGCTGTGTCACACACGTGTTCCCGACGCGGCCGGCGCTCCCCGCTCGCAGGGCTCGCCCCGCCCCGCGCCTGCGGAGGTGGGCAGGACGGGGTCCCTCCTCACACGTGCCAGGGGAAACGGCTGAAGTCCGGGTCCCGCTTCTCCAGGAACGCGTCCCGCCCCTCGACGGCCTCCTCGGCCATGTAGGCCAGCCGCGTCGTCTCGCCGGCGAACAGCTGCTGGCCGACCAGCCCGTCGTCGACGAGGTTGAACGAGTACTTGAGCATCCGCTGCGCGGTCGGGCTCTTGGCGACGATCCGCCGCCCCCAGTCCAGCGCGGTCCGCTCCAGCTCGGGATGCGGGACGACGCGGTTGACCATGCCCATGCGGTGTGCGTCCTCGGCGGAGTACTCGTCGCCGAGGAAGAAGATCTCGCGGGCGTACTTCTGGCCGACCTGCCGGGCGAGGTAGGCCGACCCGAAGCCGCCGTCGAAGCTGCCCACGTCGGCGTCGGTCTGCTTGAACCTGGCGTGCTCGGCGCTGGCCAGGGTGAGGTCGGAGACCACGTGCAGGCTGTGCCCCCCGCCGGCCGCCCACCCGGGGACGACGCAGACGACGACCTTGGGCATGAAGCGGATCAGCCGCTGCGCCTCGAGCACGTGCAGCCGGCCGCTGCTCCGCCCCTTGTCGTGCTCGTACCCGTACCTGCCGCGCACCCGCTGGTCGCCGCCGGAGCAGAACGCCCAGCCGCCGTCCCTGGGGCTCGGGCCGTTGCCGGTGAGCAGCACGCACCCCACGTCGGTCGAGAGCCGGGCGTGCTCGAGCGCGGTGATCAGCTCGTCGACGGTCTGCGGGCGGAAGGCGTTGCGCACCTCGGGCCGGTCGAAGGCGATCCGGACGACGCCGGCGTCCACGGCCCGGTGGTAGGTGATGTCGGAGAAGTCGAAGCCCTCGACCGGCTGCCACGCCGCGCTGTCGAAGATCTCGGAGACGTCGTCGCGGGCGGTCATGGACCGAACCTAGCCCCGGGGCCGGCCGGTCACCGCAGCAGGCGGCCAGGGCCGGCGGCGAGGTGGCGCGGGCGGGAGGACAGGCCCCCGCCGCGGGTAGCGTCGCCGGGGTGTCGGAGGCGCCCGCCGTGCGAGTCGGCACCGTCAACGTGGCCTCGGGCCGCATTCCGGGCGGTCGGGTCCTCGACGCTGCGGGGCTGGAGAAGGCGGTCGCCGGCCTGGACGTCGACGTGCTCGCCGTCCAGGAGGTCGACGCCGGGCAGCCCCGCTCCCAGCGGGTCGACCAGGCCGCCGCCCTGGCCGCCGGCGTCGGCGCCGCGGACTGGCGGGCCGCGGCCACGGTGGCGGGCACGCCGGATCCCTTCCGCAGCTGGACACCGGCCGGTCCGGTGCTGCGCGGCCCGCACACCCCGGCGGACGGTCCGCTGTACGGCATCGCGCTGCTCAGCCGGTTGCCGGTGCTCGAGTGGTCGGTGCTCGACCTGGGTGCCGGCCGGGCGCGGCTGCCGGTGCAGGGCCCCGACCCGCGCACCGGCCGGGTGCGCTGGTGGTGGGTCCCCGACGAGCCGCGGGCCGCCGTGGCCGCCCGGCTGGGCTCGCTGACCGTCGTCGCCACCCACCTGTCGTTCGCCCCGCACACCGCCGTGCGCCAGCTGCTGCGGCTGCGCCGGTGGATCGCCGGGATGCCCGGCCCCGTGGTGCTGGCCGGTGACCTGAACCTGCCCGGCGCGCTACCCGCCCGGCTGTTGCGGGCGACCCCGCTGGTGCGCGCGCCGAGCTACCCGGCGTCCGCGCCCCGGGCCCAGCTGGACCACCTGCTGGCCGTCGGGGTCGGGATGCGCGGGAGCGACGGCGCGGCCACCGTGCTGCCGATCGGCGACCACCGCGCGCTCACCGCGACGGTGACGCCGACCTGATCCACGGCCGGGGGGTCGAGGCATAGGAGGCAATGCATACGGCGTAGGACCCGCAGACGCATGCATTGCCTCCTATGCCTGCGTCCAGTGCCTGCGTCCAGTGCCTGCGTCGAGCCGAGGGTCAGGCGGAGAGCAGGTCGTGCAGGCGGTACAGCGACGCCTCGAAGCCCGGGTGCAGCGGCACCGACACCAGATCGCCGAGCGCGATCCAGGCCACGCCGTCGCTCTCGCCGTCCAGCTCCAGGTCGCGCGGCTCGATGTCGCGCAGCGGGCGGGCCAGCACGGTCGTGTACGACCAGCCGCCGTGGTCGTCGACCGAGGAGGGGCCGAGCTCGAGGTGCTCCGGCAGCAGGCCCAGCTCCTCCCGCACCTCCCGCAGGGCGCCGTGCTCCGGGGACTCCCCCGCGTGCAGTGCGCCGCCGGGCGTCCCCCACGTGCCGCCGTGGTGCGACCAGACCGCCCGGTGCTGCAGCAGCAGCACCGGGCCGTCGGCCCCGGCGCGGTGCACGAGCAGCCCGGCCGCGCCGACCCGGCCCCAGTGCCGGTGGCCGAGCGCGCAGGTCACCCAGCCGTCGGTGGAGGAGAACACGCCCCCAGTGAACCGCGTCCTGTGCGTGCCTGGTGCGTGACAAGGGGTCCGTCGCCGTGGAGGCTCAGGCGGCCGGGGGGATGTTCTGGTTGTGCCGGAACACGTTGCCCGGGTCCAGTCGGGCCTTGAGCAGCCGCAGCCGCGAGAAGGTGGCCGGTGGGTATGCCTCGCGCACCCGCTGCGCGCCCTCCATCTCCAGGTGGTTGACATAGGTGCCGCATGCCAGCCGCCGGGTCGTCGCCCAGGTCTGCCGGGCCCACGTGGCTTCCGCGGCCGGGTCGTCGCCGGCCGACCAGGCGCCCACGATCGTCGTCATGTGCGCGGCCTGCCGGTGCGCGAAGGCGGTCGCTTCCGCGTCGACGTCGGCCATCGCTCCGCCCAGCCGGCGCACGAGCACGTGGGACTGCGGGTGGGTCCGGTGCGCCGCGACCTCGGCCAGCGCGTCGAGCGCCTCGTCGTCGAGTTCGTGCAGCAGGTCGCTCTTGAGGTGAGAGCGCATGCCCCACGGCACGCTGGCGTCGGCCGACTTCTGCAGCACGCAGTACGGCAGCGGCCCCAGCAAGTCGAGGGCGGGGGTGCCCAGCGCCGTCCGGAGCGGGGCGAGCACCTGATCGGCCAGGGCGGGGTCGCCCAGCCAGGCCGCGGACAGTCCCACGACCGGCCGGCTCCGCAGCTCCTCGGGGACGAAGGGTGCGGGGGGCGCGGTCGCCTGGACGGCGACGAGGGACAGCTCGCGGGGTGCCTCGGCGCCCAGGTCGCGGTAGAGCCGCAGCGCCCGGGGCGCCAACTCGGCGGGGAAGAACACGGTCCCCCCGTGTACCGGGCCGACCGGGTGCAGCCGGAAGGTGAAGGCGGTGACCACCCCGAAGTTGCCGCCGCCACCGCGCAGGCCCCACATCAGCTCGGGATCGGTCGCGTCATCGACCCGGAGGACGTTGCCGTCGGCGGTGACGAGTTCCACGGCGAGCAGGTTGTCGCAGGCCAGGCCGTGCAGACGGGTCAGCCAGCCGATGCCGCCGCCGAGGGTGAGGCCCGCGACGCCGGTGTGCGAGATCTCGCCGCCCGGGGTGGCCAGCCCGTGCTCCTGGGCGGCTGCGTCGAACCCGCCCCAGGTGACACCCGGCTCCACCACGGCCGTCCGCGCCACCGGGTCGACGGTGACCCGAAGCATCCCGGACAGCTCGATGACCAGCCCGCCGTCCACGACCGACCAGCCGGGGATGCTGTGCCCGCCGCCGCGAACGGCCACGGCGAGGTCGTGCCGGCGGGCGAACGCGAGCGCGGCGGCGACGTCGGCGGCGGACGTGCAGCGGGCGATGAAGGCCGGATGCCGGTCCACGGCGCCGTTCCACACACGTCGGGCCTCGTCGTACGTCGGTGACCCGGGCGTGAGCAGGGTGCCGGTGAAGGCCGGCGGGGTCAGGCTGGTCATGGCGACCTCCTCGCGATCGGCTGCGGGTCCGGCACCGACGCTCGTCCCGCCGGGGAGCGGCGACCATCCCTGGCGTTGGGGATTCCGCCGGGACCCTCTGCGTTCGACACTCGGTCCATGGAGCGACGGCTCCGGCGAGCGGCGCTCGCAGAGGTCGAGCGGAGCTGCCGGACGGCGACGGACGCGACGGCGCTGCACCGGGCGGTGGTGGCAGCGCTGGCCCCGGCGGTGCCGTTCGACCGGTGGTGCGCGATCACCTTCGACCCCGCGACGGCGTTGCCGACGGGCGGCTTCCACGCCGAAGGGCTGCCCGTCGCCGTGATGCCGCGCCTGCTGCAGATCGAGTTCGGGACCGAGACCGACGTCAGCCGGCTGTCCGACATCGCCCGGGCCGTCCGGCCGGTGACGGTGCTGTCCGAGGCCACGGGGCGGCACCCGACCCGCAGCGCGCG
Organism: Geodermatophilus sp. URMC 61; assembly: GCF_052931555.1. Classification (NCBI taxonomy): domain Bacteria; kingdom Bacillati; phylum Actinomycetota; class Actinomycetes; order Geodermatophilales; family Geodermatophilaceae; genus Geodermatophilus; species Geodermatophilus sp. URMC 61. Next base: position 4,593,615 of record NZ_JBRFHZ010000002.1, on the reverse strand, counting down.
ATTCCGTGACGTGCTGCGCCCGGCCGGCCTGCCGCACGAGGTGCGGGCCGTGCACCGCGACGGCCGGTCACCCTGGGGGGCGACGATCTTGCTGCGCGGCGGTGACGTCCGCGACTTCGGTCCGGACGAGGCTGCGCTCCTCGCGGCGGTGACGCCGCGGGTCGCCGCGGCGCTCCGGCGCGTGCACCTGCTGTCGCGCCCGCGTGCGGCCGGCGAGGACGACGCCCCCAGCGTGCTGCTGCTGACCCTCACCGAGGCGGCGGTCACGGTGGCCTCCGGGACGCCGTCGGCGCTGGAGCGCATCCGCGAGATCGAGGACGGCGACCTCGGCGGGGTACCCGTCGCTGTTGCCTCGCTCGCCCGCACGGCGCACGGCCGGCCCGGTCCCGCACGCTGTCGCCTCCGCACCCGGTCCGGCCGGTGGCTGACCCTGCACGCCGAACGGCTGTCGGCCACCACGGTCAGCCTGATCGTCGAACCGGCCCGTCCCAGTGACGTCGCCGCGCTGCTCAGCGACGCCTACGGACTGACCGCCCGGGAGGCCGAGGTGGTCGGGCTCGTCGTGCGTGGCCACACCAACGCCGAGATCGCCGGGGCGCTCTGGCTGTCGCCGTACACGGTCGCCGACCACGTGAAGAACGTGTTCGCCAAGACCGGCGTGCGCAGCCGCGGCGAACTGACCAGCCGGCTGTTCTTCGACCACTACCTGCCGAGGGCCTGACCGGTCGGAGGTCACGGACGCGGCGCCGGCGCCGCCGTGACAGGCTCGACGTCGTGCGCGTCGCCGTCTTCACCGGGTCCCAGAGCGGGCCGCCGTCCCACCGAGCCGCCGTGGCCGAGTTCGCCGCCGGGCTCGCCCGCGCCGGCGTCGGCGTCGTCTACGGCGGCGGGCGCGCCGGGCTGATGGGCGTGGTCGCCGACGCCGCCCTGGCCGCGGGCGGCGACGTCGTCGGCGTCATCCCCCAGCACCTGGTGGACGACGAGCTGGCACACCCCGGGCTGCCACGGCTGGAGGTGGTCGGCTCGATGCACGAGCGCAAGGCACGCATGGCCGAGCTGGCCGACGCGTTCGTCGCGCTGCCCGGCGCGGCCGGCACGCTCGAGGAGCTGTTCGAGGCCTGGACCTGGGGGATGCTCGGCCTGCACGCCAAGCCGGCTGTCCTGGTGGACGTCGACGGCTTCTGGCAGCCGCTCCTGGCCCAGCTGCGCCGCATGGTGGACGACGGCTACCTCGACGGCCGCCGGCTGGACGCGCTGGGCGTGGTCACCGACGTGCCGGAGCTGCTGGCCTTCGTCGAGCGCTACGAGCACCCCGCCCGCAAGTGGGCGCCGACCCCGCCCTGACCAGGTGACGTCCGCGCGGGGGGCCGTAGCGTCGGGCGGGTGGAGCGCTGGGACGTCGTGGTCGTGGGCGGCGGCCCGGCCGGATCGGCCGCGGCGCTGGCCGCCCGGCGCAGCGGTGCCGCGGTGCTGGTGCTCGACCGCGCCGACTTCCCCCGCGACAAGGTGTGCGGCGACGGCGTGGCCCCCGAGGCGCTCGACGTCCTCGCCGGCCTGGGCGTCGACCCGGCCGCGCTGACCTCCGGGTACCCGCCGGTCCCCCGGCTCTCGCTGCGCTCGCCGGGTGGGGCGGTGGTCGGGCGCGACACGCACCGGCCCTCGTCCGTCGTCCCCCGGGAGGTGCTCGACGCCCGGCTGCTCGAGGCCGCACGGGCGGCCGGGGCGGAGTTCCGCCGGTCCACCGTGCGCGCCGTGGTGGCCGACGCGGACGGCGTCACCGTCGACGGCACCGTGCGGGCGGGCGTGCTCGTCGGGGCGGACGGCGCGGAGTCCGTCGTCCGCCGGGCACTGGGGCTGGGCGCCAACCGCCCGGACCGGCTGGCCTTGGCGATCCGCGGCTACGCGCCCGCGCTGCCCGGCCAGGGCACCACGCAGGTGCTGGTGACCACCGAGCAGCGCTGGCCGGCCTACGCGTGGTCCTTCCCGCTCGGCGACGGGCGGGCCAACGTCGGCTACGGCGAGCTGGTGTCCGGCGGTGCGACGCGCGCGGCGCTGGTCGAGGGGCTGCACCGGCTGCTGCCCGGCGTGGCGCCGGAGGGACTGCGCGCGCACCGGCTGCCGCTGTCCACCGGCCGGCCGCGGCTGCCCGACGGCCGGGTGCTGCTGGCCGGCGACGCCGCGTCGCTGGTCAACCCGCTGACCGGGGAGGGCATCTTCTACGCGGTCCTCTCCGGCGCGCTGGCCGGTGCGGCGTGGCCGGCGGGCGCCGACGCGGGCCAGCGGTACCGGGAGGCGCTGCGACGGCGGCTCGGCGGGCACCTGCGCGCCACCCGGATCGCCTCCGAGCTCTCCCGCTGGCCGCGGCTGATGGACGCCGCCGTCCGCGCGGCCGACGTCGATCAGCGGGTCTTCGACGACGTGGTGGCCCTCGGCCTGGCGGAGGGCCGGCTCACGGTGCGGACCGTTGCCGCGACAGCTCGTCGGCTGGTCCGGGGACGGGACTGACGGCGACCTCGACGCGGTCGCGGCCGGCCCGCTTGGCCTGGTACAGCGCCGCGTCGGCAGCGGCGTAGAGCTCCCGCACGGAGGCGGCGTGCAGCGGCGCGTGGGCGACCCCCACGCTGATCGACAGCGGCAGCGCCCCGCCGTCGGCGCGCGGCAACGGTGAGGCACGCACCGTCTCGACCAGCTCCCCGGCGCGCCGCGCCGCGGTCGCGGCGGTGCAGCCGGGCAGCAGCAGCGCGAGCTCGTCGCCACCGAGGCGGCCGACCACGGCGTCCCCGGCGCGCACCTGGCGTCGGACCAGCCCGGAGAGGTGCACCAGCGCGTCGTCCCCGACGGGGTGTCCGTGCGCGTCGTTGATCTGCTTGAACGAGTCGATGTCCAGGAGCACCAGCGCCGTCCCGGCGCCGGTCGGGTCCCGCTCGAGGGCGCCGGTCAGGGCGTCGTCGAGGACCCGCCGGGTGACCAGTCCGGTCAGCGGGTCGACGTGGGCCTGCTGCTGCAGCGCCGAGACCAGGCGGTCCTGCACCGAGGCCGCACGGGTCAGGATCACGGACGCCACGACGAGCACGGTCCCGACGACCAGGGAGTCGTGCGCCGCAGGCTCGAGGGGCTGGAGCACCAGCTGGGTGATCCCGTCGCCCACCACGGCCGCCGCCGTCACCAGGGCGACGGCCGCCCAGCGCAGGTGCGACGCCGCCCAGAGCACCGGGAAGGCGAGGAACGCCTGGGCACCGGCGGAGGGGTCGTCGGTCAGCACGTCGAGCACGCAGGTCAGCAGCACGCCACCCACACCGATGAGGACGAAGGCACCGGCGCGGTCCAGCCGCTCGACCGGGACGAGGACGCACAGCGCGGTCGCCGCGACCAGCGCGGCGACCCCCACCCAGGACGCGGCCCTCGTCGCGCTGCTGACCGAGTTGGGCCCGAACGTCGTGAGCAGCGCCAGCACGACGGTGGAGACGCCCATGATCAGGACGATCGAGTGCGCCGAGGCGCGCGGCTCCCGCGCACGCAGTGAGTCGGCGAGACGCATGCCCTCTCCATCGTCGTCCCGGCGGTCGGCACCGGCAGGCCTCGGCCGCGCGAACGGCACCAGCGGCAGCGGACTCCCAGGTGGAGCCCAGGGAACTGTCAGACCGTGCGCGCAGGATAGCCATCAGTCACGACGAGGAGGACGGCATGACGATGGCACCCGCCCTGAGCCGGGTGGACACGGGGACGGTCCACCTCGACGACCGACTGCTCGCCGGCGGCCTGGCCGACGTCCGCTGGGCGCTGCTCGGTGCGCTGCACGCCGGAGCCCGCTCCCTCGTGGTCGACCTCTCCGGGGTGCGGCGCCTGCCGGACACCGTCGTCGCCGTCCTGGTGTCGGCGCACCGCATCTGCCGGGCCCGTGGTGGCGCGCTGGTGCTGCGCGGCGCCGACGTCCCCACCGAGGAGCTGCTGCGCCGCACCGGGCTGTGGCGGGTCCTCGTCGCCGAACCCGCGCTGGCGGTCGCGTGACCGGGGTGCTCAGCGAGGTCGTCGACCGGCGGGCGGGGCTGATCACGGTGAGCGGCCACCTGACCTCGAGCGGCGCGGACCTGGTGCGGGGCACGGCGGACCAGCTGCGCGACGCCGGCCACGCCCGCGTGGTGCTCGACCTGCGCGGCGTGGGTGCGGCCGACGACGACGGCCTGGCGGTCCTCCGCCAGCTGCACCACGACTTCCGCGTGGACGGCGGCGAGCTGCTCATCCGCAGCTGACCGGCTGAGGCGGAGGGCGTGGTGTCCTGGTTAAAGACATCCCGGACACATGTCTCACGACATACCGGACTGATGTCGCAGGTCATGCCGGACCACCGGTCGAGGCTCGGCCATGTCGAAGGCCCGGCTGGTCATCACCGCGATCGAGGTGGAGGGCCGCAGCCCCGCGGAGGTCATCGCGGCCTATGGCGTCTCCCGGTCCTGGCTCTACGAGCTGCTGGCCCGCTATCGGACCGAGGGCGACGCGGCGTTCGAGCCGCGCTCCCGCCGGCCGCACACCTCACCGGGGGCCACCCCGCCGCCGACGGTCGAGTTGGTGTTGCGGCTGCGCAAGCAGCTGAGCGAGGCAGGCCTGGACGCCGGCGCGGACACCATCGGCTGGCACCTGACCCACCATCACCAGGTCACGCTGTCGCGGGCCACGATCCACCGGATCCTGACCCGCGCCGGCGCCGTCGTCCCCGCGCCGGCCAAGCGGCCGAAAGGCTCCTATCTGCGCTTCGCCGCCGAGCAGCCGAACGAGACCTGGCAGTCGGACTTCACCCACTACCGGCTGACCACCGGCGCCGTCACCGAGATCATCACCTGGCTCGACGACCACTCCCGGCTGGCGCTGCACGTCTCCGCGCACCCCCGGATCACCGGCCCGATCGTGCTGGCCACCTTCAGGCAGGCCGCCGACCGGCACGGCTACCCGGCCTCCACGCTGACCGACAACGGCACGGTCTACACCACCCGCTTCGCCGGCGGCGGGAGCGGCCGCAATCACCTCGAGCACGAGCTGCGCCGGCTGGGCATCGTGCAGAAGAACTCCCGGCCCAACCACCCGACCACCTGCGGCAAGGTCGAACGCTTTCAGCAGACCCTCAAGAACTGGCTGCGTGCCCAGCCCGCCCAGCCGGCCACCCTCGACCAGCTGCAGGCCCTGCTCGACGTCTTCATCGCCGCCTACAACCAGCACCGGCCGCACCGGTCCCTGCCGCACCGGGCCACCCCCGCGACCGCCTACACCGCCCGCCCCAAGGCCACCCCCGGCGCCGACCGCGACCGCGACACCCACGACCGCGTCCGCACCGACCGCATCGACACCACCGGGTGCGTCACCCTGCGCCTGGCCGGCCGCCTGCACCACATCGGCATCGGCCGAACCCACGCCGGAACCCACGTCCTGCTGCTGGTCCAGGACCTGCACGTGCGCGTCATCGACGCCGCCACCGGTGAGTCCTGCGCGAGCTCGCCATCGACCCCACCCGCGACTACCAGCCCACCGGCCGGCCACCCGGACCGGCCCGGCAATGACGGACGCCCGGACCCACGATCCGTGGGTCCGGGCGTCCGGGATGTCCTGAGACATCACAAGGCGGAGGGCGTGGGATTCGAACCCACGATGGGTGTCACCCCATAGCGGTTTTCAAGACCGCTGTCATACCTATCTCCGCTCCTTTACGGGGCTGTCGAGCCAATGCCGTGACGGTGCCACAGAGTCCTGACCTGCGCAGTCACCAGTACGGGTAGGCATCGCCGCCTGGACTTCACCCCGTCGAAACCGGGTCCATCCGTAGACGCATCCGTACGGACGAGGCGTGGGGGAACCTCGGACTCAAGATCCTGATGGCCTCGCCGATGGGCACGCCCGTAGCCGGACCGGGAGCCCAGACCACCCCGGCGACGAGGTGGACGACTGCCCCGGGGCCCGTGCCGGCGCGCGGAAGGCCTCGCCGGATCTTCCCTGCGTCATCGAAAGAGGATCTCTGGCGAGACAGGTCAACCCAAACTGCGGACCACCCAAGCGATTCCGGAACCGTCGAAGCCGCGCCCCCCGACGCGCTCCTCGTGCTCCTGGTGCTCCTGGTGCTCCTCGGCGACAAGGCATCTGCCGCCGCCGAGCTATGCGTGCGCGCCGACGCGACAAGGTCCGGCCATTTCGTCCGCGGATCTACACCCGTTCCCAGAAAGGGCCATCGCGCCAAGCTCTTCGCTGGGCAGCGCGACCACATGACCGCGGCCGTCAGCGCCTGGGCCGCATAGCGGAACATCCCCCGCCGCGCCGCCACGTCGCCGGGCGGCCAACGCCGTCCTCGACGGGGTCGGCAGCGGCCGCATGACGTTCGCCAGGGCGGTCCTGTCCGGTAGCAACCCACGACGGCGACTGCCGTCCGCCTGGCGCCGCGCACGGTGACCACTCATGAGCCACCACGACACTTCCGGCCGGCACGAGAACGAGACCGCGATCCCTCCGCTGCCCCCGGAGCAGACTCGGACCGCGCCCACGGAGACCGTTCTCCCGCTGGCGCCCCCCGACACGGCCGGCGCCGCACGGTACGCCGATGAGCGCTGCAGCTACTGCGACGAGCCGGTCGGCCCCAGCCGCTACCGCGACGGCGACCTGCGGCTGTGCCGCCCGTGCGGCGTCATCGCCCGGATGAGCGGAAAGCAGCGGACCGACCAGCTGCGCCACCACCTCACCGGCGACCTGCTGCGCCGCGTGGCGCTTCTGAGCACCGAGGCCACGCACCGCAACCTCGAGTCGGCCTTCGGCTGGGAGCCCCACGCGGACACCGCCGCCCTCTTCGCCGGCGTGGCCACCGACGCGCTCATCCGCGCCACGCTGCACAGCGGCGCTCACGTGCCCCTCATCGCCGACGAGATCGGCCGCCGCGGCGCCGCCCACACCTTCGCCGAGCAGGCCGGCTGGACCGACAGCACCCCGCTGCCGATCAACGCGCAGGCGATGGTCCGCCGCGCCCTCGAGCTCGATGACACCCTGACCGCTGCACAGCTGGCGCAGGTCGCCGACAGCCGGTTCCGCGGGGCGGTCGTGTCCCGCGTCGGCGAGCTGGACGAGGCGGCGACCGCCGAGCTCGTGGCCCGGCTCACCGAGTGGGAGGCGTACCGGCTCGCTGAGCTGGGCACCGCCCCGGTCGGTTTGCTGACCTCCCTGGCCGAGCGGGACCCCTCGGTCGCGGGCGCGGTGGTCCGCGATCCGAGGGCGACCCCCGAGACGCTCGCCACGATCGCCGCCCACCACAACGACCCCACCTGGTGGAGGGCGGCGGCCGCCACCCTCGGGCACGCCAACGTCGACGTGACCCTCATGCCCGTACCGCTGCTGACCTGGGCGCCCGAGCCGCGCGGCCGGATGACCGGCTACCTCGACGGCCATCTCGGCATCGGCACCCCCAAACGCCGCACGGCCGGACGACTCGCGGACCGCTTCGCCGGCACCCTCGCCCAGCTGCTGCTCGTCGTCGCCGGCATGAATGAGGCCCCCGCAGGCTGACCGACCGTGGCCGCCGTGAGCTGAGTCCGCAAGAGCCGCGGTTCGGCCCCGGCCCCGGCCGGTCATGACCCATCGGGGCGCGGAGTGCCGTCGACCACCTACTGCCGGACCGTGATGTGATCCTCCGCCGTACGACCCAAGAACAACGGAAGGAACCGGGCGTGACGATCACCATCGCTGGTGAGCAGGTGCCCGACCCGTTCAACCGGTTGACGGCCTACGCCAGCGCCTACTCCGGCACGCTGCTCCGGTACGACCTCGCCGGACAGGACGACCCGGACACCCTTTCCTCCGACGACGTGCAGCGCACCAGGAAGATCGCCTCCCGCATCAGCAACCGGGAGCGCGACTGGTTCCTCGACCGGGCACAGACAGCGCCCTGGAACGACGTCGAACCCGAAGCCGACCTCGGCGACGCCGACCCGGGGGAAGCCGGAGGCCTCTACGACCGCGCCGACGCGCTCTACCGACACTTCTCAAGCGACGCCCCGCGCAACGTCAACACAGCGAAGATCAGCAAAGTCCTGCACTTGAAGCGGCCGGGGCTCGTTCCCGTGCTGGACAGTCACCTGGCGCGCGCGTACCGCCGGCAGGCCCGCAGGGCCGCCCTGGACCACCCCGCCCGCGGCTACCGGCGCATGTACTGGGCCCCAATCCGCGACGACCTGCTCCACAACCGCGACAGCATCACCGCGCTGAAGGACAGGTGCGCCACCGACGACCGCGAGCACGTGAGACGGCTGGCGCAGCTCACCGACCTGCGGGCGCTGGACATCCTCACCTGGTGACACCCATGCCGACCGGGCCCACCGGGCTTGTCCGCGACATCAGTTCTGGTCGAGCAGGCCGACGGCGCTGCGGCCGACGCCCAACGCAGCGAAGAACGCGTCGATGACCGCAGCGGCAATCGTCGTCGCTCCGAAGACCGCGTCTCTCGATGCGCACCAGCACGTCGCGGCGTGTCCACCAGGGGATGTGTCGGGCAACTGAAGTCCCCGACCAGAACAACCTGCACTTACTCCTACGACGAGGCAACCTCTCGGGCATCGCGTGACAGGAGGCCGGAGTCGCCGTCGGTCGTGCGGACAAGCCTCGGTCCGCCGGAAGGGCGCGGCATCCCGACACGGTGCTTTCAACGATGTACAACGAGTCATCACCGGAATGCTGGATCAGAAGGGGTAGACGGATGCCGCCGCTCGTCGTCGGGCCGGCGTGGAGCACCGCTGCGTCACCGCTGATCGACGCAGGCCGCTTTCCCCTGGGCGTGGAGAGCGCCACGCTGGGCAACGCACGGCGGTTGGTGCCGCTGATCAACTCGGGCACCGCGCACGCGAGGTACTACCTGCTGCACGCCGCTGTGGCCGCCGCACACCACGTAAAGCCCGGGGATCGCTCGGCGATGGAGGCGGCCCGGCAGCACGTGCGTCGTGCGGAAGTCGTCCTGGCTGCGGCCACCCTCCGTCACGCCGACACCGCTCCGGCCGAGCATGGCGCAGCGCCGCCGTACCGCGACCCTCACGGGGCCAGAGCGGTCGCCCCGGCCGTCGCCAACGGCACCATCGACGTCGGCAAGCTGGCCGCGAAGTACTCGTTGCAGACCAACGGCTTCCTCGCCGTCTACCGCGGCGCGGAGATCGAGGCCGGGCTGCTGGACCGACGGAACGGCTCCCTCCTGCCCGGCCCGGTCCCACTCCCCCACTCCGGCCTCGACGGCGTCCACGCGATCCTCGCGGCCGCCGACAACAGCAGCCTCAGCCTCGACCAGCTCGATCAACTGCTCCCGGCGGCCTGCCTGTGCCAAGTCCGCCGCGGCGCCGAGGCGGACCAGCTTGCACGGCTGCTACTCGGCGACCGCAGCGGTGACGGGCCGGACCTGCCGAAGGAAGTCCGGCGGGCACGCCGCCGCACCGCGGCGACCGCCCGGCTGCTGTTGCACGCCCTGGACGGCCGCAGCCCGGACACCGACCCCAACGAGGCGATGGCGGCACTCTGCTACGGCAACCTCGATGACGTCGCCGCCCTCGATGATCCGGACCTCGTCGGCTGGGCACAGCACTGGCGGGGCGCCCTGCTGCGGAACGCGAGCGTCACCGCCTGGCGATGGCTGTGGTGGTGGCTCACCGAGCAGCTCCGCCGGCAGCCGCGGAGCCGGGCGGCGCTCGCCTCCGCCCTCGCCGACGCCCTGGTCGAAGCCGCCGGCGGCGACGGCAACGCCGTGGATCTGCTCAACGAACAGCTCCCGGCCCGCAAGGACAGCCAGCGACTGCTCAACGCCGAGGACTCGGTGCTGTACGCCGACGGCGGCGAGAGCGTCGACCCGTGGACCTACGTCCGGGTGCTCGTCCTCGGGGTGCACCGGCTCCAGGACCTGACCGGCCCTGCCTTGACCGCCTTCCTCGAGCCCGGGGAGCTCGGGCCGCCGTACGTCCGCGACTGGCTGGCTGCGTCGGCACACCTGTCGGTCTCCGAGCTCGGCCGCGACCTCGCCGGACGCCTGCTGCGTCAAGCCGAGGAGATCAGCCGCCGACGCATCCGCTGGGAGTTCGGACAGCTGCGGGTACCGACCCGGCTGCGGGAGATCGGGGACGTCCTCGACCTGGCCGGCCAGGAGGGCAGCATCGCACCGGCCCTCCGGCTGGAACGTCTGCGACAGATGCTCGCCGAACTGGGCTACCTCACCGAAGTGGACGGGGCCCTGGCCTGGGGGGCACCCGCGGCGGAGCGGTGGGCCGCATGATCAGCCACTGGAGCGAGCACCTGACACCCGGGAGCTCCCCGCCCGGACTGCTCCGTGCTCGTGCAGTGCCGGCGGAGGAGGTCCTCGTCCTCAGCTACACCGCGGACCTGCGCTTCTTCGAACGGGTGTGTCTCTCGGAGGCGCGGGCCGTCGGCGCCCGGGTCACCGTGGTCCACGACGTCGCGGCCGACCTGGTTCCTGCCGAGGAACTCCACCACGCCGGCGTGCACTACACCGACGTCCCCGTCCGCTGCCGCTCCGACGGCGAGTTCCACCCCAAGCTGCTGATCGCCGTCGCCGCCGACCGTGCCCTCGTCGCGATCGGCTCCGGCAACGCCACCGCCAGCGGCTGGCACCACAACGGCGAGCTGTGGACGACGCTCGCCGCCGACGTCGCGGACTGGCCGGGCACGTTCCACGACCTCGCCGGTTGGTTGGAGGCCCTCCCCGACTATCTGTACATCGACGACTTCGGGCGTGAACGCATGGAAGCGGCCGCCGCCGCGCTGTCCCGCCACCCCGCGCAGACCGAGGGGCCCCGACTCGTCCACAACCTGGACGTCCCCATCGGCTACCGACTGCCGAGACCGACCGGAACGGTGAGCCGGCTCAGCGTCGCCAGCCCCTTCCTGGACGAGAAGGCGGTCGCGCTGCGGCACGTAACCGAGCACTTCTCCCCCGAGCAGGCCACGCTCGCCCTCACGGACAACGCCGACGCCGACGCGGACACACTCGCGGCCTGGGCCCAGCGCCCGGGCGCGGCCATCCACGCCATCGACTCCGAGCGCTACTTCCACGGCAAGCTCGTCCAGTGGACCGACGACACCGGAACCCACGCCCTGGTGGGCAGCGCGAACGTCACGGTAGCTGCCCTGCTCAGGACGACCGGACAGCACCACGGCAACTGCGAACTCGGCCTGTTCTGCGACCTCGGGTCGGCCGACCTGACGCCACCGCTCGCTGACGAGCTCACGGCCTCCGACGAGATCGCCGGCGTGCTGACCGACGCGCCCCCACCGCCCGCGCGGGACGCGCACACCCCACGGCTGCTCCGCGTGCTGCTCGCCGAGCCGGGCGTCCTGGTCACCGTGGTCGCCGACAGCAGCGACGGGGTGGACGCCGTGGTGACCGCCGCCGGCGAGCGCTACCCGCTCACGCTCGTGGAGAGCACGGGCCGCGTACACCAGTTCGCCGGGTCCGCGGATGTCCTCATCGGGGCGGTCTGCTACGTCGAGCTGGCGGACGGCTCACGACTCGGCCCGGTACGCCCGACCGACCCGGTCACCGTCATCGCCCGTCCGGGAACCAGCAGCCCGCTCGAGGGTGCCCGCCTCACCCAGGTGCTCTCCGACCCTCGACTCAGCGAGCGGCTGTTCCGGGCCCTCGCCGACCTGGCTGCGGTGCGTCCCGAGGACACGCCCCAGCAGAGGGGCGCCGCGGGCGGCCAGCCCGCACGGTGGCGCCGCACGGCGGAGTTGGTCGTCGGTTCCGCCCTGGTCCGTCTAGCCCTCGGCGGTGCCGGCTCTGACGCCGACCTGGCGGACGACGGCGATGCCAGCGCTGCCGACGTCGACCCCGGTGACGCGGTGTCCGAAGTCGGAGAGGACGACGACGTCACCAGCCTGTTCGACGAGGAGGACGCCGAAGTCGACACCGGGGTCCTCGACCCTCTCGACGCAACCGGCGACCCGGTCAGCGCGCTGATCGCGGACAGCGTCACGGCCGGCCGCCTCGCCCGCGCGATCGACAGGCGGCTGACCGACACCGAGGGGTGGAGCCTGGTCGCGCTGCTCGCCCTGCTGCGCGTCACCCTGATCGTCGCCGCGGGCGGCGGGTGGCCCGACCGGCTGGATGCGGCCGACGCCGTCGCGGACGTCCTCGATCGTGTGCTGCAGGCACCGCCCGCTGCGGACCAGGACGTCGAAGCGGCACGCCGCGCCGCCGTGCTGGTCGCGTTGGCCGTCGTCGCCACGGCGGTCGAGCGCTGGGACGAGCCGGACGACCCCTTCGCCGCCGACTTCGAGCGCTACCGGTCGGGCGCCTCCCTCACCCCCTCCGAGGTCGCCGCCGAGCGGGTCGCGCACTACTCGGCCGACCTGGACATCGGCTTCGGCTCGATGTTGACCGCCGACTCGGTTCTCGACGCAGCTCCTTTCCTCTTGGCCTCGACCGCTCTCGAGCGGGCGGCCGAGACCCTCACCGCGGACTACCCCGGCCTGCAGGTCGCGGCCCCGCGGCTGTTGCGCATCCCAGCGGCGACGAACCCGTACACGGCCGCGATGCGCCTGCTGACTCGGGCGGCCCATCTCGCCCCCGTAGCCGTGCATGCCGGGGGGCCAGTGGGCGAGGTCTACGCCGCCTGGCGGCCGAAGGCGCTGGTCCTGCAACGCGGCTCCGCCGCCGGGGCGCCCACCGTCGGCGGTGTTCACCACCTCGTAGTGGGCCCCGGCGCCCACACGACAACCCCGCCGCGGTCGGCGTCTCGGACGTGGCGTGGTCCGCTGCCGGCCGAGTTGGCGCTGGAACTCACCGCCGCCGGCTTGCTCGCCTAGCAACCGGCGGGTGGCGAAGAGACTTGACCGCCGACTCTCGGGAGATCTCCCCGCCTCGATGACTGCCGTCGGCTCGTCAGCCATTGCCGCGCGCGATGGTTAGCGCAGTGTCGCTGACGGCCCGGATGGTCTCCTCAATGGTCACGATGCGCGGCATCTTCGGATCGTTGAACCGGAACTCCTCGGAAAGTCGCTCCTCGAGGTCGAGGGTGACCGCGCGGAGTGCGGCGAGGATTGTCTCGATGTCGGGACAGGGTTCAATCTGGGGATCCGTCCGGCGCCGCGGCCGCACGACCAGATCGACGGTCACCGCGAGCTTGCCGAGTTCACGTCTGGCCCAGTCGGGCCCAAGCGCGAGCAGGAAGTCGGCAACGTCCGCACCACTATCGGCTTCGGTGTCGGGCATGGTGAGGCTCTCCTCTCGACGCCGGATGCGGCGTTCGAGGAGCCTTCCGACCGCCACACCGGCCAGCGGCCACAGAGGCGCAAGAGGGAGCAGGCCGCTCTTTCCGGCAACCACCGCGCCGGCCACCGCGCCGGCGAGCGCACGGTCGCGCCAGGAGGGAAGCGCCACCCGTGCCGTCGCGGTCATCGGTGACGCACGGTCGAAGCCCCGGGCCAAGTAGAGGCCGCCGGCGACCGACCACCCGGCCCAACCGACGAGGTCTCGTCCGCGCAGTGAGGGTGCCACGAGTCCATCGGCCGCCTTGTCGAGAACGGCGACAGCGGGCCCGGGTGCCAGTTGCGGCTTCTGAGCCACCGCTGCGGGGAATCGTGCGAACGCGGCATGCACCTCGTCGACCGCGTCGGCCGGCACGTCCAGCGTGTCCGCGAGGTCCGCGAGCGACTGGAACATCTTGGAGCGGAGTGGCTCGAGATCGAACTCGAAGGGCGCAAACGGATCGCACGCGGCAAGCTCGATCAGAAGCAACCAGCGTGTTGCTTCCGGCAGCAAGCGGGGCTCCGGCGTGCCCTCCCCGGCAACGACGGTGAACCGTGGCTCCGCGGCCAGGGCCTCAGCCAACTCGCGAGCGGCAGCGAGCATGCGCCGTCCTCGCTCCCAGTCGTCTTCGTGCTGGGCGAGGGCTGCGGCAAGAAACACCCGGCCGTGGTGGTACGCCATTTCCGCAAGGGGCATGGGGCCACCACCACCGACGTCCGCGTCGACCGTCAGCGCGGCGAGCGGAATCTCGAGTGCCTCGGCGATCTGGTGCAGCTTCTTCGGAGACGGGTTCAGCTGACCCCGCTCGGCCATGCTGAGCCAAGACTTGCCGAGCTTGGCTCGCGCTGCGAACTGGGTCTGGCTGTACCCACGCGCTTCTCGGAGGTGAACGATCCGCTCTCCCAAGCGGCGACGCCGTTCTTCCAACGCGCGGTCGGTGTCACCCATTCGACTGCTTGACCTCTCGTACTGATCCGGTGTTCAGTATCGCTGAACCGTCTGTCCATCGGAGCCGCACAAGCGTACAGCCGACTCAAGGAGACATCGTGACCGTGACCGCATTCGACGAGTTCGAGACCGAGCCCACCCGCTCGGAGGAGCCGAAGCCGCAACGGCGAACGGACGGGATCTACGGCCTGCCCGGCGTCGGCGGACCCGCCAGCAAGGTCCACGAGTTCTTCGAGAGCATGGCGCCGGAGCCCGAGGACCCCCTGGCCGTCAAGGTGGGCAAGAACCTCGTCCGGGGTGGCGCGGTCGCGGCCGCCACCGGCGCCGCCCTGGTCGTCGTCTTCTAGCTTCCGCCTCCGACCGACCCCGCCCCCGTCCAACGGGCGCCCGATCGGCACGCGTACCGGCTCGGCCCCATTCCTCGGGGCCGAGCCGGTCGCGTGTGCCGGGTCGCCGTACAGGACGGAGCCGGGCCTGGGATGATGCGATCACGCGCGGCGCCCCCGGGCGTGGGAGGGTTCGCATAGCGGCCGAGTGCATGCGCCTTGAAAGCGCACGACGGGCAACCGTCCGTGGGTTCGAATCCCACACCCTCCGCCCCTCCGCGGCTCGGTGGTGCTCGGTCCGCGCCCACCGGCACTGCGGACGACCCGACAGGCGGCAGCTTCGCCGTCGCGCGGTTGGGCATGCCACCGTCGGCGCCCGGACCCGTACGAGTCCCCCAAGAGAGTGAACCCGCGCGGGAGTTCCACTCGGGACGAGGATGCTGTCGCGCCAACCGCAAGGATCGGCACTCGTGGAGAGCGACGACGACCGTGGCCGGGTGCTCCGCGGGAAGCTGCGCGAGTCACGGGTCGAGATCACCCTGGGCGCTCCGGTCATCGAACACGGCGACTACGTGCACCGCGGTGTGGCGGCCTGGCACGGAGAGGCGCTCGTTGACGTCGATCCCGAGCTGGACACTCAGCCCGTGTGGGCGCGTGCGGACGTGGCACTGGCCCGCCGGCCGATTCCCGGAGCGGACGGGAGTGAGTTCCTCACGATCGCCCGCGGCTACGGGCTGCTCATCGACCTCGACATCGCGGGGGATCTCGCCACGGCCCTGGATCAGAACGGCGACCATGCACACTTCCTCCCCCTGTTCTTCGACACCGGGGAGTTCGGCCTGCATGCCGACTTCGATGAGCTAGTCGACGGCATCGGTAGTCGGGTGGTCCTCCTCGACCGGGCACTACTCGCGCGAGAGTGGCGGGGCCTGGGCGGCGCCGGCCGGCTGTTGATCGCGCGGATGCTGCAGTGGCTGATGCCCGGGGCGATGCTCGTGGTGACTCAGCCGGCGCCGTTCGAGTTGTCCAACAGCGTGGACAACACCACGTACGCGGCCGGGCTGCAGCAGGTCCGCGGCGTCTGGCGCTCGCTGGGGTTCACGCACTGGCGGGACGACATCTGGTACATGGACCCGGCGAGGAGCGAGTTCGACGATGCGGTCGCTCACCTCGAGGATGGACTCGTTTTGCCGAAGGAACAGTAAGGACGGCCGTTGGCGCACTCAACCACGGCGAGCCGGACGGGGGACGTCGTGCAGGAGTGGGACCTACAGCCGGGCGC
This sequence comes from Geodermatophilus sp. URMC 61, assembly GCF_052931555.1. Lineage (NCBI taxonomy): Bacteria > Bacillati > Actinomycetota > Actinomycetes > Geodermatophilales > Geodermatophilaceae > Geodermatophilus > Geodermatophilus sp. URMC 61. Next base: position 4,577,798 of record NZ_JBRFHZ010000002.1, on the reverse strand, counting down.
GCAGGCCACGCGCACTGGGCTTCAGGCGAAGTTCGGGGGATCGCTGAGCCGGGGCATCTCGGCGCCCGCGGTGAGTAGTGGGCCGGGCACATCATGCTCTGGTGGACCCCCGAACGGGGCGAGCTCTACGGCTACGCCGACGGCTGGACGGAGGCCGGCGACGCGTTCTACTTCTCGGGGACGGGGCAAGAAGGCGATCAGCACTTCAACTCGCCCTACGTCGAGAATCGACGCCTGCGGGACCACGCACTGACAGGCGACAGCGTCCGATTGCTCGCTATGTGGCCAAGAACGCAGTCGTCTACGCAGGTGAGCTGCGGGTCGACCCAAACGATCCGTGGCGGTGGCGTGACGGCGCCGATCGTTACGGCAACCCGAGGCGAGTCATCCAGTTCCGCTTGCTACCGGTCGGCCCGGCCATCCGCTTAGAGGGTGAGCCGGTTCACGCGGCGTACCAGCCTATGGCGTCGCCGTCTGCGTTGCCGGAACCACCTCCGCCACCGGCCGCAACCGACCTCGAGGCGCTGACAAGGAAGCGTTCACGCGGCTCGTCCGGGCGCAACATCTCATGGCCCAGCGGATCGAGGCGAGGCTCGTCCATGACTTCCGCGACTGGTTGGTGCAGGAGCACGGCCTCGCTGCGACGGGGCTCCGGATCCCCTACGCCGTAGAGGCGAGGTCGTTGCGCGCGGACCTGTTCATCACGACCCCTCGAGTCCTGGTCGAGGCGAAGGCGAGCACGGCGCGCGAGCACATCAGGATGGCGATCGGGCAGTTGCTCGACTACCAGCGGTGGGTCAAGCCGACTCCCAACATGTGCATCCTGACCCCTGGTCGTCCCGCCGACGACCTGCTCGAACTCCTCGGCGAGCTCGGGATCGGCGCCGCCTGGCGGAAGACGCCGGCGAGGACTCAGTTCGTCATCGAGCCTGAACCCCTGCTCGAGGTGCCCGCCCCGTAGCCCTCCTGTTGCCGCGCCGTATGTACCTGGTGACGCGGACCTACTGCGCGGCAATCGACCTGGAGGCGGTGTGACACCCGAGCAGCTCGAGGAGGCGCACCCGGACGGCTGGAGACGTCCCCCCGAAGAAATCCTCGGTCCAACTGTCACGCCGGTGCTCCCCACGGGATCTTCCCGACATGGAGGGCAGGACCACCGGTGACGGCGCCGGCCGGCGCCACGGTGACAACCGCAGTGGTTCGGACACTGTCGGTGACGTCCCCTACGGTGACGCCCCCCGCAGCCGCACAACCACCCGTACAACCACCCTTCAGGAGCCACGTGTCCGGCCCTACCGACGACTCCACCGCATCCACTGACGTTGCGCAGCTGTCCGTGCAGCCGCTCCGCGCGTCCGACACGTCGGCGGCTCCGACGTCGTCGGCCGTCGGACGGGTGCTCGGCACCGAGGACGCCACCCCGCTGAAGTACCACGTCGCGCTCACCGACGGCGAGTACCTGCAGCTCGACGACGTCGTCGTCACCGTCCGGGCAGTGCCCGGTGTCGGTCCGGTGATGACCGCCGGCGTGGTGACCGAGGTCCGGGCCCGGCACGAGGGCGCCAGCTTCGGCTCGGACGTGTTCCTCATCAGCGACGGCGTGCTGCCCGCCCAGGTCCAGGAGATCGCCGAGGTGACCACCACCCGGGTCGAGCCGGAGGTGTACGTGCCGCCACGGCCCGGGGAGCCGGCCCGCCGCGCGACCGGTGCCGAGCGGGCACAGGCGCTGTACTTCGACCGGATGGAGCGCAAGCTCCCGGTCGGGCTGGGCCGCGACGGCTCGCCGATCTACCTCAACCTCGACTTCCTCGACGGGACCCGCGGCGCGCACATCTCCATTTCGGGTATCTCCGGCGTGGCGACCAAGACCAGCTACGCGCTGTTCCTGCTGCACTCGCTGTTCCGCTCCGGCGCGCTCGGCACGCGGGCGGTGAACGCGAAGGCGCTGGTCTTCTCGGTCAAGGGCGAGGACCTGCTGTTCCTGGACCACGGCAACGTCCGCCTCGATGACGACCTGCGCGGGGCCTACGCCGAGCTGGGCCTGCCCGCCGAGCCGTTCGCCTCGGTCGGGTTCTACGCGCCGCCGACGCCCGGGGACACCACCGGCCGGCCGTACGTGGCCGGCCGCACCAGCGGGGTCGCGTCGTTCTGGTGGACGCTGACCGAGTTCTGTGCGAACGACCTGCTCCCCTACGTGTTCGCCGACGCCGAGGACGAGCGCAACCAGTACACGATGGTCGTGCACCAGGTCGCCGCGCAGCTGCGCCGCGTGGCGACCCCGGCCGGCGCCGACGGCGCGGTGAGCATCGACGGGGACCTCTGCCGCACGTACGAGGAGCTCGTCGACGTCGTCGTCGACCGGCTCAACGACGACACCACCCGCGCCGACTGGGCCGGGCCGGTCACCGGCGCCGGCACCATCAACGCGTTCGTCCGGCGGCTGCGCAGTTCGCTGCGGCCGCTGGGCCCGCTGATCCGCGCCGACCTGACCGACCCCGGGACTCGGGCGATCTCCACGGCCGACCGACAGGTGACCGTCGTCGACCTGCACAACCTGCACGAGCGCGCCCAGCGGTTCGTCGTCGGCGTCGTGCTGGCCACCGAGACCGCCCGCAAGGAGGCCGCCGGGCCGGGCAGCCTGCTGTTCACCATGATCGACGAGCTCAACAAGTACGCGCCCCGGGAGGGCAACAGCCCGATCAAGGACGTGCTGCTCGACATCGCCGAACGCGGCCGCAGCCTGGGCATCATCCTCATCGGCGCGCAGCAGACCGCCAGCGAGGTGGAGCGGCGGATCGTCTCCAACTCCAGCGTGAAGATCGTCGGCCGGCTCGACCCGGCCGAGGCCGGGCGACCCGAGTACGGCTTCCTGCCGGCCAGTCAGCGGATCCGCGCGACGCTGGCCAAGCCGGGCACGATGTTCGTCTCCCAGCCGGAGATCCCGGTGCCGCTGGCGGTGGAGTTCCCGTTCCCGGCGTGGGCGACCCGGCAGTCCGAGTGCGGCACCCCGCCGCCGGCGCCGGCGCACCGTCCGACCGGGTCGGCGTTCAGCCGGCTGCCCACCGCAGCGGCCGACGATGAGGACGACGACCCGCCGCCGTTCTGACCGCCCCCGCGGCCCGCTCCCCCTTCGGCTCGACCTTCGAGGACGTCATCGTGAAGCTGCTGCACACCTCCGACTGGCACGTCGGCAAGACGCTGCGGGGCCGCAACCGGCTCGACGAGCAGCGGGCGGTGCTGCGCCAGATCGTCTCCCTGGCCCGTGAGCACGAGGTGGACGCCGTGCTCGTCGCCGGCGACCTGTACGACACCTCCACCCCGTCGGCGGACGCGCAGCGGCTGGTCGTGCGCACGTTGCTGGATCTGCAGCGGACCGGTGCGCACGTCATCGCGCTCGCCGGCAACCACGACCACCCCGGCACCTTCGACGCGTACCGGCCGCTGATGGGCGCGGCCGGCATCACATTGGTCGGCCACGTCCGCCCCGCCGACAAGGGCGGCGTGGTCACCTTCACCGCCCGCTCCACCGGGGAGAAGGCCAACGTGGCGGTGCTGCCGTTCGTCTCCCAGCGCTACGCCGTCCGCGCCGCGCAGTTGGTCGCCGCGACCCCGGCGGAAAACTCCGGCAGCTACGACCAGATGATCCGCGAGCTCATCGACGCGCTCACCGCCGGCTTCTCCGGCGACGCGGTGAACATGATCATGGCGCACCTGACCGTCACCGGCGGGGCGATGGGCGGCGGGGAGCGCGCCGCCCAGTCCATCTTCGAGTACCACGTGCCGGCCTCGGCGTTCCCTGCCACCACGCACTACGTGGCCCTCGGCCACCTGCACCGCCGGCAGACGCTGCCGGCGGGGTGCCCGGTCGTGTACTGCGGCGCGCCGCTGGCCGTCGACTTCGGCGAGCAGGACAACACCCCGGTCGTCTGCCTGGTCGAGGCGTCCCCGACCACCCCGGCGAAGATCACCGACCTGCCGATCACGGCGGCGAAGCGGCTGCGCACCGTGACCGGCACGGTCGCCGAGCTCACCGCCCGCGCCGCCGAGTTCGGGGAGGACTACCTGCGGGTCGTGGTTCGCGAGCCGGCCCGCGCCGGGCTGCGCGAGGACGTCGTCGACGCGCTGCCCAACGCCCTCGAGGTGCGCATCGACCCGGAGTTCGCCGCACCGCTGCACGACAGGCGGCCCGCGGCCGACCGCACCGGCCGCACCCCGCGGGAGCTGTTCGCCGAGTACTGCGCAGAGGCGCACGTCACCGACGACCGCGTGCTGGCGCTGTTCGACGAGCTGCACGACGAGCTGACCACCGCCGGCCCGGCCGACTGACTGTGATTCCGTCCGAGGAGAGGAACCGAGCATGCGCCCCGTGCGGCTGGACATGGACGGCTTCGCCAGCTTCCGCGAGCCGACCTGCGTCGACTTCACCGACGCCGACTACTTCGCCCTGATTGGCCCGACCGGTGCAGGCAAGTCGACGGTCATCGACGCACTCACCTTCGCCCTGTTCGGCACCGTGCCCCGGTGGGAGAACAAGAAGGCGCTGAGTTACGCGCTGGCTCCGACGGCGAACCGCGGCACCGTCCGGCTGGTGTTCGACCTCGACGGATCCCGCTACGTCGCCGCCCGCGAGCTGCGTCGCACGCGGCAGGGGGTGCAGCAGAAGAACGCCCGCCTGGAGCGGCTCGACGACCCGGCCGCCCTCGGCGGCCTCGACGACCCCACCGAGGTGCTCGCCGCCGACGGCGGAGTGACCGGCGCGGTGGAGGGACTGCTCGGCCTGACGTTCGAGCACTTCACCCAGTGCGTCGTGCTGCCGCAGGGGGAGTTCGCGGCGTTCCTCAAGGCCAGCCCCGCCACTCGCCGCACGATGCTGCTCAAGCTGCTCGGCGCCGATCTGTACTTCGACATCGGCCGCCGCGCCAACACCCGCGCCTCCCTGGCCGGGGAGCGGGTGCAGCTGCTAGCCGACCAGCTGACCCGCTTCGGTGACGCCACCGCCGACGCCCAGGCGGCCGCCGAACGCCGCGTCGCGGCGTTGACCGAGCTGACCGCCGCGGTCAGCGCGGCGCTGCCCCGGCTCGACGCAGCCGACGACGCGTTGACCGCCGCGCAAGTCGACGCCGAGCGGCTGGCCGCCGAGCACACGCAGCTGACTGCGGTGCGCATCCCGGCCGGCCTCGATGAGCTCAACGCCCAGCTGCGCGCGGCCGAGGACACCCTCACCGGCGCCCGCGCCGTCGAAGAGGCCGCACAGGCCGCCGACACCGCGGCCCGCACCGAACGCGACGCCGCCCCGGCTCGCGGGCCGCTCGAGCAGGCACGCCGGGACCACGCCGACCGCGACCGGCTGACCGGGCAGCTGCCCGCCGCCGCCGCGACCGTCGATGACGCCGAGCAGCGGCTGGCCGCGGCGACTGCCGCGTACCGGGACGCCGACGGTGCGCTGGCGGCCGCCCGGCAGCAGCGGGACACCGCCGCCGCGGCCGCCAGGGACGCCGCGGCCGAGGTCACCCGGCTGGCCGGTGAGACCGACGCGCTCCACCGGGTCGTCGTCCCCGCCGACCTGCCCGCCCTCGACGAGCGCGCCCGTGCCGCGGCGGCCGCGCTGGCCGCCGCCGAGGACGCGCTGACCGCCGCCGAGGCGGCCGAGGACGCCGCCCGCGCCGCGCTCACCACCGCGCCGGCCCGCGCCCCGCTGGAGCGGGCCCTGGCCACCCTGGGCGAGCTGGACGACGCCCGCGCCGCCCTCGACGGGCTGCGCGCCGCAGAGGACGAGGCCGCCGCAGGGCTCGCCGCCGCGGAGGGCGCCCTGGCCGCCGCGGCCGAGCAGGTGGCCGCGGCCCGCGCCCACCGGGACGCGACGGCGGTCGCCGACGGCACCGCCGCGCTGCGCGCCCACCTGACCGTCGGAGCCGCCTGCCCGGTCTGCGAGCAGACCGTGGCCGTCCTGCCGGCGGCCGCGGAGGCGTCGGCAGTCGACGCCGCCGAGCAGGAGCTCACCGAGGTGGTGGCCGCGCATGCCGCCGCGCAGGACGTCGAACGCGCCGCCGCACGCGCTGCGGCCGACGCCCGCGCTGCGCTGACCGCGGCCAGCCGCCGGGTCGAGACGCTGACCGCGGCCCTGTCCGCGGCCCCCGCCGACCCGGCGCTGCTCCGGGCCGAGCTGGACCGGCTCGACGCGCTCGACGCCGCGGCCACCGAGGCGACCGCGGCGCTGCGGGCCGCCCGCGCCGCGCGGGCCGACGCGCAGGCCCGCGTGAGCGGCGTCGAGGCCGACGCCGCCGCGCACCGGTCGGCGTTCACCACCGCCCGCGACGGCCTGGTGTCGCTCGGCGCGCCCGCCGCCGGCGACGGGTCACTGCTGGAGTCGTGGACGGCGCTGGCGTCCTGGGCCGCCGAGGCCGGCCGGTCTCGGTCCGCCGCGCTGGCCGACGCGCAGCAGGCCGCCGGCGCCACGGCCGGTGCGCTCACCGACGCCGAGCGGGCGTTCGGCGCCGCCGAGGCCGACGTGGCCGCCCGCCGGGCGGAGGAGGCCGCGGCCAGCAGCGCGCACGGCAGCGCCGCGACCGAGCTGCGCGGCCTGCGGGAGCGCCTCGCCGAGCTAGACCGGCGCCTCGACGGCGTCCCCAGCCCCGACGACGTCACTGCCGCCCTCCGCGAGCTGGACCGGCTCGAGGTGGCCGCACACACCGCCGACGAGGAGCTGCGCGCCGCCCGCACCGCCCGCATCCGAGCGCAGGAGACGCTCGAGGGACTGACCGCCCGCGACGCGGCCGCGTGGCAGACGCTGCGCGGCGCCCGCGACCGGCTGGTCGCCCTCGGCGCACCGGACCTGTCCCCCGGATCGGCGCTGGCCGGCTGGGAGGCGCTGCTGGGCTGGGCCGGGCAGCAGGCCGGTGAGCGCGCCGCGGCGCTGCCGGCGGCGCAGACCGCGGTGGCCACCGCCGCCGAGGAGCGACAGCGGCTGGGCAAGGAGCTGACCGAGACCCTGGCCGCCGGCGAGGTCACCGTCGAGGACGGGCCGCTGGCGCAGACCGCCCCGGCCGCGGTCGCCGCGGCCGTCGCCGACGCCCGCGGCGAGGTGCGCCGGATCGCCGACCGGCGGGCCGAGGCCGGGCTGGTGGCCGAGCAGCACGCCGCCGCGGTCACCGATCAGCAGGTCGCGAAGCTGCTGGCCAACATGCTGCGCAGCGACAAGTTCCCGGAGTGGCTCGAGGCCGCCGCGCTGGACACCCTGGTGCTGACCGCGTCGGGGAGCCTGGCCGAGCTGTCGGGCGGTCAGTTCGAGCTGACCCACCGCGACGGGGAGTTCTTCGTCGTCGACCACGCCGACGCCGACAGCCTGCGCAGCGTCCGCACGCTGTCCGGCGGGGAGACGTTCCAGGCCAGCCTGGCGCTCGCGCTGGCGCTGAGCTCGCAGCTGTCGTCGCTGGCGGCGTCCGGTGCGGCGCGGCTGGACTCGATCTTCCTCGATGAGGGGTTCGGCACCCTGGACGAGACCACGCTGGAGACTGTGGCCGGCACCCTGGAGAACCTGGCCTCCGGGGAACGGATGGTCGGGGTGATCACCCACGTCGCCGCGCTCGCCGAGCGCGTGCCGGTTCGCTTCGCCGTCCGCCGCGACGCCCGCACGTCCACCATCACCCGGGAGACCGCATGAGCGCCCCGCACTCCCCTACCGCGCCCTCCCCTGGCCGGTCGACCGCGGGGGCGGCCGGGATGCGATTCACCGTCGACGGCTGGAACCCCAGCTATGGCACCAGCCTGGAGCTGGAGGACGCCGACCTCGGCGCCTCCACCGCCCGCATCGACGTCGACGTCGAGCGGCCGGCCGACGACTGGGCGCCGCTGGACCCGCCGGCCGACCAGGCCCGGCCGGGGGCGGTGCTGTTCGTCGACGGGGTCCGCCGGGTGGAGGCCCGGGTGTGGATCGACGACGTGTCGGCGGCCGGGCCGGCGACCGAGGCGTCCGCGGCGATCTGCGCCTCCTACGCCGGCGGGGTGGTGTGCTGCTGCAAGGAGGGCGCGCACTTGCTCGCCGTCGACGCCCGCCGCGGGCTGTTCACCATCGCCGCGCACGCCGTCGACGTGACCACCTTCGCCGGCACCTACACCGCCTGCCACACCGCGCCGAGCGAGGGCATGCCGCTGTCGGTGACCTTGTCCTCGGCGCTGCAGCAGCGGCTTGCCGGCGTGGAGCTGGAGGTCGCCGTGACCGCCCGCGCGCAGCTGGCCGGTCACGGCGTCGACGGTGAGGACCTGCTGGTCATCGACGGGCCGCTGCGCGGCCGGCAGCACCTGCCGCGGGCGATCGGGTTCATCAAGTCCCACCGCGCCGCCTACCTGCCGGCCGAGCTGCACGCGATGGTGGGGGCGCTGGGCCCCGGGCAGCGCACCCCGGTGTTCCTGATGGGCACCTCCTGGGACCGGCACGCCTGGTACCTGCGGCTGCCGTGCCGGCCCGGTGCGCCGTGGGCGGGGATTGTGCGAGTGGAGTGCTCGGCGGACCTGCCGGCCGCCGACGTCGTCGCCCTGGCGAACCTGTCGCCGGTGACGCTGTGCCGGTACGCCTCGGACGAGTACAAGGACGCCCGCGCTCCGCAGAACCTGTACCCGATCGCCGGGCTGGAGCGGGAGCTGCGCCGCCGACTGGGTGATCCGCGGCTGCTGTACCGGGCTCTGCGCGTTGCCGCCGCCTGATCCCGACGCCGCGCCGACCGGCCTCGGCGCGGTGATCGGTGGTGTCCCGGCCGTGCCGCAGAATGCGCGGCATGAAGACGTGGGATGAGGTGAGGCAGACGACCCGGGAGGCGGTCGACGCGGTCGAGGAGGAACGGGAGGACTTCGCGGTCCTCACGCTGACCAACTCCGACCGGTACGTCCAGTGGATCGTGGGCAACATCGGCAAGCTGCGGGTGGAGGTCTCGAGCAACGAGGCGCTCGGCGAACGGGTCCACTCCCCCGAGGCGCTGGCGCAACTGCTTGCTCTGGGCGTCGACGTGACCGCCCCCGACCCGAACTACGTGTATGAACCGGCCACGGCCGAGGAGGCGACCGAACTGGTCGTTCGCATCGTCCGCGAGGTGTTCGGGATGCAGGCGTCCGAGGTCGAGGGCATCGAGCTGGGCTGACGATCCACCGCACACCCGGAACGGATCGGCGGCCGCCAACTTCGCCTACGGCCCGTTCCTCGGCGGGCACGCGAAGCTGTCGGACACGCGGAAGTTCGAGGACGCGGATTGATGGACGTCGAACCTCCCGGTTTCACCAAGCTTCCCGGGCGGTCGCCTCTAATCAGACCGCGTGGACGTGACGGCCGATTGCGGCGATCGCCCGGTCGCGCAATCGGGCGACGTCACACGAGCCCACGACTTCTTCGGCCTCATCGCAGCACCGCTCGCCGTTGCGATCCTCGGTCCACGCGACCCACCCGTTCGACGGCTCCGAATCCAGATCGAGAGCGAGGAGCAGGTAGGCGCCGTCGACATCCAACTGCACACCGAAGTAGCCGCCGGCGAGGGACACCACCTTCCCGCCGGTCGCATCCGCGGCCCGGTCAACCTGCTGCAAGTACTCCTGGTACTCCAACGCCATCTCGCCTTCTCGCGTTGAGGTGGATCCAGCCGTGCGTAGGCACTGCAGAATGTCCGCCCCTCGAGCTTCGCCCGCAGTCAGGAGGGGGTAGACAATCGCCCCGATGGTCTCGGCCGAAGAGAGCCCAGCATCTTGGCTGTCACCTATGAGCTCTCGCTGAGGCGTCTGCTCGCCCTCATCACCAGAGCCGCCAGCACGGAGAACGCCTCCCGGCTCCCTGGATCATCTGCCGGATCGACACCGACAGCTTCAAGTAGGCCGACTGTCCCCTGCCGGAGGGTGTAGCGCCGGGTATCCACAGCTCGAAAGCCGGCGGGGTCGTGGAAGACGATTCCGCCTAGACGCTCCGGTCCCGCCGATGTGGGCATGTTGGCGAAGTACCCCAGGACCTTGTAGATCTCCTCGCTGGGTGGCCCCTTGCGCTGCCGCAACTTTGCATCCAGCAGGACGGATACCGACTTCCCGGCGCGAACGCACCGCACAGCAAGGTCGGGGATTCCAGCGAGCGGTCTGTCGCCTGGTTCGTACACCCAGAGAGCATCTGCTCCAGTGAGCGCCTTGAGGCTGGCCTGGAAGTAGACCTCCGCCCGGCTCTCACCGGCCGCGAACACAAACACCGGCCGCTGGTCGCGTTGGCTGAAGTCGGTGGAGGCCTCGATCGGGTCCCCGAGAACCTCCGTCAGCGCTTCGGCGAGCTTGGCGAGGCACCACAACTCGAAGAGCCGGGTGTCGAACTCCTCGCCGTAGAACGCCGCGGCAACCTCCCCAGGCTGCACCACAGGCTCACCGGCCAGAGATTCCGTCACCCACTGTGTCAGCTCCGTGTAGGCGGCAGGCCTCCCGACGTGCCCGGCGGCGAGCCGGGCCTCCACACGTTCCAGTAGGCCGCCGAGGGACTCTCTGCCGCGCACGCGGTCTGCCGCGCTTACCGCATCTTGAACCAGCGGTAAACCATGCAGTCGGAGGAGATCACTCCGCAGGGCTGCGACATCACGCGCCTCCGCACTCCCGGGGGGCGGGGAAATCAGCCCGGTAGCAGCGTCCAGTTCGCGGAGCATCCAACGCAGGGTAAAGGCGACGAGGACATTCTCTGGGGTAGCACTGTCCCGCTGAATGACGTGCACCGGATACCTTCGCGGCACAGTTACCCGTCCACGCTCTCGGAGATACCGCACTACGTCGAGCCGCCCGCGGAGTTGCCCGACATGGTCCTCGGATGCACGTCGGTAGCGGAAGTTCGGGGTGACAGCCACGTTGCGAACAATCTGCGCGAGTTTACTTCCGGCGACGAGAGCAACGCGCAGCCGGATGGCAGCGACAACTCGGTCGGCACTCACGACGTCTGCGCCAAGCAGCCCGGACTGAGTGGCGACGCGCGGTGCGCCCGTCAACGAGAACGTCGTCCCACCAACGAAGTACGTGGCGACCAGCGGAAGGGCCGCACCCACTGCCGCTGAGCGGGCGACTTCGCCTAGTTGCCCGCTAGGCGGCCTGCGCGGCTCCTGGTTGGGAACCATCACGTTGCTACCCACCCCCGCACGGGGGCAGCTCTGGCGAGGAGCAGTCTCACGCGAAGTTGGTGCTTTGCGCATCAAGGAGGAGCCGCGTGGCGGCTGTGGCCCTCTGGAACTCTGGTTGGTCGCTCAGCCACTCGGCCATGCTGCGCACAACGCTTGGGGCTATCCCCATCATCTGCGGCACGATCAAATCCGCTACCGCGGCATCGAGCGTGTTGATCAGCTCAGACCCGCCAAAGGCGCGCAGACACACAACCCGAAGGACGTCGCGAAGTTGCGCCGTCCCCAGAGGCCAACCGCCAGCGGCTTCGTACCTGAAGTGAGCAGTCATCCGATGCAGGGCAGCAATGGACTTGGCGACTTCCGGGTTGGCCGCCAGTCGGGGCAGAACCGTCTCAACATCTGTCCCCGCCACTCCGGGGTAGTTGACGGCAAGCCACTCAGCCGCTTGATGAAGAGCAGCAGCGAGTTCGCCATCGAGCTGGTCCTGACGAGGCACTCCCAGATACACGAACTGAAACCTGCGACTGAGCCCCTGAGAAAAGCTGTAGACGAACGAAGCGTCGACGTTGTTCATCGTGCCGATGATCCGAAACCGGCGCGGAATGACGATCACGCTGCGCTTCGGATCGTCAGCAAACCACAGCGGCAGCTTCCGCTCACCGCCGAGAACACTGTAAAGACCCCCGATGGCCTTGTCGATCTCGGCGCGGCTGAACTCGTCAACAATCTGCCAGTGGGCCTGCGGGGCACCTTCCGGCGATTCCGGATCCTCAGCATGGCGCTGCACCTGCTCCGCGCAGCGGACCGCCGCTCGCGTGACGTGTCCCAGCCACGGACGGAGCACTTCCTCCCCGTCCTCCCCACGACCTGGCAGGAAGCCGCCGATAACGTCGAACGTCGACCAATCGGCCGTCGCAGTCTCCAACCAGTAGGTGCAGTTGAACGCTTGAGCGAGGATCTTGGCCAGCGTCGTCTTCGCCGTGCCGGGGGGCCCCTGGAGGACCAGATGCCCAGCGAGAAGGCCGAGCACGCACCGCTCAATGAGGTCATCAGGGTCCGGAAGAACGAGGTTTTCGCGGGCTACCAATGCACGCACGCGGAGTACTAGCGCGTCCACGTCTCCGCTTTCAAGGGGTAGATCCGCCCAGGCCTCGAGTGCGACGTAGTCGTCCCCCGGCTCTTGCGTGAGCGGACCGGGCGTGGGGTCCGGAGTCACCGTTCGAGGCTGGATTGGGAGGAGCCCGGCTAGGTCTTCGTCAGCCCAGTCATCGTCGGGAACTGTGGTCAGCTGACCTTCATCCGGCTCGAGGAACACCAGGGCCCGCTCCTCCGGCGTGAGGTGCAACTCGTCCGCGAGAATCTCAACGAGCTGGCGGTGCGACGTCGCACCCGGCGGCACAGCGGAGCGGTATCGCCACACCGCAAGCTCCAGCAGGGGAACCTTCTTCTCCGCCGGCACCACCGCCTGCAGTCCGGCGAAGTACCCAGGTGACCCTGCTCGGGTCGCGATCGCCATCGTCTGGACGCCGCCCACCCGACGATCGTTGGAGGTCTCCAAGATCGCCGAGAGCTTCGCGGACATGCGGTTGGGCTTGTTCTGAGTCCAGACTGTGCCGACCGGCCACCCACCGTTTCCCGCGTCGGCGCACCACTGCGGCGTGAAGGGGTCGTACCACTTGAACGGGCCCGGACCGGTCACGCCGAAGAACCGATCGGCGAACGACTTGTAGTCATCGCTGGTTACGTCCATCGGCGTAGCCGCGGCGCCTGCCCACTTCGCCGCCAGCCAACTGATGAAGGCGAAGCTAGGGCGTCCGAGCCGAAGGTCGCGCAGCCGCTCCGCGGACTGCGCCACACGATCCCTGCTGATCCTCAACGCATCCTCCCGTGCTGAGGCTAGGGCCCCGGCCGCCGACCCCGCCGGGGCGTGGGTTGTCGGTGGTCACCCGTACGGTCCGCTCGCCGAGGTCGGAGTCGTTACTCGACGAATCGGCTTCTGTCTCATAGAGTTACACCACTGTAAGATCACGAAGGGGAACCGATGGGGGACATGGCCGACGGCCCGCGGACGATCGATCTCTTTTCCGGTGCGGGAGGGCTGTCGGAGGGGTTCCGGCAGGCGGGCTTTCGAGTCGGTCTCGGCTTGGACTTCGACGAGGAGGCCTGCAACACCCATGCGGCGAACCACCCTGACGCGAAGGTGCTGTGCACTGACGTCAGAGGGGTGAGCGGGGCAGACCTGCTGTCGGAGACCGGCTTCGGCGAGGTCGACGTGATGATCGGCGGCCCGAGCTGCCAGGGCTTCTCGACGCAGGGGCGTCGAGGCGCCTGGGCATCCGAGGACGACCCCCGCAACCTCCTGTACCGAGAGTTCGCCCGGCTTGTCGGCGAACTGCGGCCCGAGTGGTTTCTCCTCGAGAACGTGCCAGGCCTGCTCTGGTTCGACCGCGGATCCTTCGGTCGTCGCGTCTTCGCAGCCTTCGAAGCGCACGGCTACCGCGTCGCTCACAAGATCGTGCTAGCGGCGGACTACGGCGTGCCGCAACTTCGCCGCCGACTCCTCGTCGTAGGAACCCGCACAGGTGCCGCGTTCCCGTGGCCGCGCCAGACCCACATGGGTGCCGTGCGTCGCGATGCGATCGAACTTTGGGAGCGGCGACGCCAGGAGAAGTTCCCGCACCTGGCTCCGCACCGCACGTTGTGGGACGCCATCAGCGATCTTCCCGTGCTCCCCGACGGCGGAGGTGAGGAGGAGAGTCGGTATCGCACCATGCCGCAGAGCGAGTATCAGGCCCTCATGCGGGGCGAGAACTCACTCCTCTTCGATCACCAGAGTCCGGTGCTGCCACAGGTGCACTACGACCTGATCCGGCACGTCCGTGAGGGGCAGACGTGGCGCGAGATCCCTGTCGAACTCCTCCCCGAGCGGTTCGCGAAGATCCGGCGCACCGACGGCACGAACTTGTTCGCTCGTCCGGAGCGCACCCGTCCGAGCTACACGATCATCACGCAGTTCGGCAATGTGACGACGGGGGCCTACACGCATCCGATCCAAGATCGTGCCTTCTCGGCTCGCGAGGGGGCGAGAATCCAGAGCTTTCCTGACTCCTACCGGTTTTACGGAAACCTGACGTCCAAGTACCGCCAGATCGGGAACGCCGTGCCGCCACTACTGGCGCGGACGATGGCTGAGGCGCTACTGCTTGCGATCAGGGGAGAGTCGGGCGAGGACGTGCTCGCTGCCAAGCGAGATCTCCTGATTCCGGAGCAGTTGGAGCTTCCGGCAGCCGTCTAGGGCAGCTCAGCCCTTACGCTCGAGGGCATGGGAGAACGGGCGCCGGCTCCGCCGAGCCGGCGCCCGTGGGCGTCCTCGGAGCATGCCCGCAAGGTCATGGTCGGCAACCGGGGCCGAGATACGCTGCCGGAACTGCGACTCAGACGGGCAGTCCACGCTCTCGGCCTGCGCTACCGCGTATGCGCGCGCCCTCTGCCTGAGTTGCGGCGCACTGCAGACCTTCTCTTTCCCCGCCAGCACGTCGCCGTGTTCGTTGATGGCTGCCACTGGCATGGCTGTCCTGACCACTGGGCTCCGCCTCGAACGAACGTCGCGTACTGGGTAGCGAAGGTTGACCGGAACCGTGCTCGGGACAAGGAAACCGACCGTCTACTCGCAGCGGCTGCGTGGGTCAGCGTCCGCGTCTGGGAGCACGAAGACCCTCAGACCGCTGCTCTTCGCGTACGAGACGTCGTGAAGCAACGGGGAACGACGGCTCAGTCCTCCTAGATCGCCTACTCGAGCACGCACACCGGTCAAGCTGTAGAGAAGCCCGAGCCTCCTGGCGTCCCACCGCGCCGGCGCAGGTGGACACAGCTAACGAACGTGGACGCATCGAACTCCGCGGATTGCGCGGATGATGTCAGTAGGGCGGCAGACTCCGCCGCGGAGACGAGGCACGTCAACCAGTCCCCCTGAGAGACGGGCCCGTGGCAGATCCAGAGGTGGACGTCGACGCCGGCCCGCAGCCAGGCCCGAGCCGCGGCCGCGTACGCGCCCAGGCGGATCCTCGTGGCGGCGTCGGTGGGGACCTCGGTGGCCTTACCGTCACCGACGAGCAGCGATGGCCGACGAGGGTGCAGGCGGACCAGGTCCGGCCGCTGGCCTTCGTAGAGCAGCGTCTCGATGGTGTAGCCGGCCAGCGTCGCGAGGTCCGCGAGGACCGCCACTCGCGCCTCGTGCAAGGCCGACGGGGCGCTCACCGCGGCACCGGCTGGGCCGTCGACTGCAGCAGCTCATCGAGCATCATCCGCCGGGTGGGCGGCGTGTCGAACGGGTCGCCGAGGAGGTCGGCCTGGGCCTCCGCCTTCGTCCGCAACCGCTGGTACTCCGACTCCTCGATGGTGCCGTTCGCCAGCAGCGTGATGTACCGCACCTCCCGCTCCTGCCCGCGCCGGTGGATCCGGTCGAGGCTCTGCAGGTAGTGGGCCGCCTGATTGGACAGCGACTCGTAGACGGCATACCGGGCGGAGTGCAGCGTCAGCCCGGCGCCGGCCGCTGCAGGGTTGCCCAGGAAGATCCGGACGTCGTCGTCCTCCTGGAAGCGCCGGACGGCCTCGCGGCGCTGCGCGGCCTCGGTGACCGATCCGTCTACACGGACGAGGCCGTAGCGCGCGAACCGCGCGGCGATGCGGTCGAGGCTCGAGCGGTAGAACGACCAGACGATCACCTTCTCGCCGTGCTCTGCGACGAGGTTCCCGAGCAGGGCGTCGAGCGCCTCGAGCTTGGCCGGCGTCTCGTCGTATCCGGGGACGACCGGAGCGGGGTCTGCACAGATCCGCAGGAGGGCCGTGCGTCGCTCGAGGAAGCTCTGCAACTGCCGGGTGTACGCCTCGTCGTCGGTGCTCTGCAGGTCGATGATCAGGTCGTTGAGCGCGGCCTCGTAGGCGGCCCTCTGCTGGGGGCCGAGCTCGACCGGGATCTCGGTGAACGTCCGCCCGGGGAGGTCGGTCAGGACCCACTGCTTGAGGTTCCTGACGAAGGTCCCGCGGTCGTGCAGCCGGGCCCGGATCTGCTCCCGGGCGCGCTCGCGGTCCGTGTCAAGCCGGAGGCCGGCGAACGTGTATCCGAAGTCGACCAGGTCGAACTGGGCAATGACGTCGC
This sequence comes from Geodermatophilus sp. URMC 61, assembly GCF_052931555.1. Lineage (NCBI taxonomy): Bacteria > Bacillati > Actinomycetota > Actinomycetes > Geodermatophilales > Geodermatophilaceae > Geodermatophilus > Geodermatophilus sp. URMC 61. The sequence goes on along the minus strand of NZ_JBRFHZ010000002.1, from coordinate 4,561,526 downwards.
CCGCGGTGTTGGGTGCCGGGGTTCCGCAGAGGACGAAGGCATGAGTGCACCACTCCCGGACCCGCACTGCCGCGGCCGTGCGGCGGGCGTCGTGGTTCTTGACGTTGAAGGACTCGTCCACGGCCAGGGTCAGCCGCGTCCGCCGCGCCAGCCGCACCACCTCGTCCTCGAGGGCGACGAGGGTCTCGTAGTTCGCGACGACCACGTCGGCCCCGGCGAACAGCGCCCGCGCCTTCGCGCGCCGGTCGCCATCCGCGACGGCGACCCGGTACAGGTCACCGGTGAACCGCTCGAACTCCGTCTTCCACTCGGCGACCATGCTCTTGGGTGCGACGACGAGCAGGGTGTCGGTGAGCCCGCGTTCCACGAGCAGGTCGAACGCGGCGATCATGGTGACCGTCTTGCCGGTGCCCTGCTCATCGAACACGCAGCCGCCCCACCCCCCGTCGACGGTCAGCGCCGCGACGTTGCGGGCCTGGTGGTCGTCCAGCCGGTCGGCGAGGGCGGAGTCCGCGATCTGCGATCGGGCGGCCGCCGCGTCGCCGGCGGTGATCGCCTGCCACCGCCGGCGGACGTCCTGCGCGTGCCCCCAGATTCGCACGCGGTTCTCCGCCAGCCGTCGGGCCGCCTCGTCCCACTCCAGTCCGTGGCCGCCCTTCACGAGCGCGCTCGAGTGGCCCAGGTTGACCAGGACGGCTCCTTCCCGGACCCGGAGAGGGGCCGGTACGCCGGCCGCGGTGAGGAACGCCTTCGTTGTGACGGTGGAGGCGCCGGTCACCGCGAAGTGCTGACCGTCGTGACTCAGGCCGACACGCGGCGCGCGACCGCCGGAGTCAGTCATGCCCGGTCACTGCCCTCTCGCCACGGACGACGAGCTCGGCCTCGATCGTCCCCAAGCTCGCCCGGAAGACCCGCTCGAGGTCGATGAGCAGCTTGGTAGTCAGCGACCGCCAGTTGTCCGGCGGGGCGCCACCGAGCCGGTCCACGCACGAGATGAGGAAGCCCTCGAAACCGATCTTCTTCCGCGCGGCGGTCTTCCGGTCGGCCGTGATGACGGCCTCCCTGACCAGCTCCAGCGCGCCCTTCTTGTCCTGCTGCTCGAGCAGCTGGTGCGCGGTCTGAAGCTGCTCCATCGCCCCTTCGTCGGCGACGATCTTGTGCAGACTGCGCACCTGGACACCGGTGTCCATGACTTCGAACATCAGGTCGTAGACGATCTTCTTGAGCTCGTCGTCATCGTCGAGTTGGTCGGGAGTGATCTTGTCTCCGGCCTTGCCGGCGTCAATCTCGTAGAACCACTGGAAGATCTCGTCGGCCTTGTACCGCACCTCGGAAGCGTCCATCCCGCGCTGCGCGATGTGGTAGTCCTCGAACTCGTCGGCCCATCGGACCATCCGGATGTAGCGGGTCACCTCACGGACGGTGATCGCGTACTGGTGCGCGATCTTCTCCTTGAGCCGCTTCTCCTGGGCGGCCGTGATGCTGCCGCGGATGTCGTCGCGGTCCTTGCGGTAGTCGCGGACGACCAAGCGCGCCTTGACGTACTCGGGCCACTTCTCCTTGAGGTCGTCCTCGAAGTTCAGCGCGACGACGACCGCCTCGAACTGGTCGGGCGTGGTCTCCGGCGGCGCGACCCAGACCTTCACCCAACGTGCGCGTTCCTGCTCGTCGGTGGCGAAGCCGTCCTTCGTCAGGACGAACTTCGCAGCGGCCAACCGCCGGTTGCCGTCCTTCGGCTCGCCGTCGCTGGTGAGGATGGGAGGTCGTTCGACGCCCTTGCGGGCAATGCTGTTGGCGAGGGGCCTGATCTTGAAGGGGTCCTTCTTGTCGAGGCTCGGCAGGTAGAGCTCGCCGAACATCAACTGCAGGAGTTCCTCGTCTTCGGGCTCTCGGTGGTTGCGGTCGCGGAACTCCGCCACCTGGAGTTCGACACGGTGGTTCTCTCTCCACAGGTCGATCTCGCTGACATCCACGTACCCCTCCCACATCGGCACGGAGATGTTGTTGAACGTGGGCACCGGCTGGACGAGGTGCGGCTTGAGGCCATTCCGCTCGACGAGGTTCACCTTGCCCCACGGCTTCTCGTCGTCCGCCGTGCCGAGCAGCCGGCGCACCTCGTCGGCGACGTCCTCGTCGTTCCCGACCCCGGTGGCGTTGCGCAGCAGCACGAGGATCCGGGCGTACAGCCGCTCCGCGATGTCGGCCGAGATCTCCGCGTCGCGGGCGGCCTCCACCGCTTCCTGCACCTGCGGGCCGAAATCCGCGGACAGGACCTCGATCTCCGCGATGAGGTCTCGCATGGCCCGTCGGACACGCGTGTCGTCGATGTTGATCGTCACCTTCACTCCTTCTCGCCGACGGCGCGGCGACGTTCGGACAGCTCGGCGTCCTCGATGAACTCGCGGAGCTTGCGCATCCCGCGCGCCTTCCACGTGCGCACGGACAGGGGGTTGATGTCCTCGCCGAGGTTCTGGGAGACGATCTCGGCCACCTCGTCGGTCTCCAGCACGTCGCCGGCGACGATCATGTCGACGTACACCAGCATCACGTGCTTGATGTTGGCGTTCTCCCAGGTGCGGATCTCGGCCTTGACCAGCTCGATCGCCTGCTGGCGAAGGACCTTCTCATCGGGACCGTCCGTGGGAAGGTCCGCGTGGCTTTCGACGGGGATCTCCCGACGTCTGGTGGTGATCTTGCGCAGCTCGTTGAAGGCCGACTTGGCGAGGTACGACCTGACACTGCCCACCGGTCCGCGCTCGAGACGCTTGAGCAGCTTCTCGACCGCGGCGGCGACGGCGTCCTCGACCTCGGCCGAACCGACGTTGTCGAACTGCTTCCGGAACTGCTCGACGAGCCCGAGGAAGAAGCGGTCGCTCAACGCCCGCTGGAGGTCCTCGAGACCCTCCGCACTGTCGCCCCCCGTTGTCTCCGTCACGTGAGGAAGATCCGATTCACACCCGCCGCGTGACACGGCCGCCGAAGAAGTTCTGCCGCGTCGACCTGCGCAGCAGGCTCGTCAGACGGGCGGGGCTGCACCCCGGACGGTTCATGAACGAAGGCGTCTCGCACACCGCCTGTGTACTGAGGGGCACCGACGAGGACGGGCAACCATGCACGGCGTGTCGCTCCTCCGGGTGACGCAGTCAGGTAGGGGCCGGCGGGACCCCCGCCGTGAGGCGGACCGCCGGGTGCCGACCAGCCCCGGGCCCGCCCGGTCCACACATCTGTTCACCGGGCGCGCGTGGTGAAGATCGAGCCGATCGCTACCTCGACCGCGCGAAGCTCGTCGGTCGTCATGGACGCGAGGGACCGCACGAGACGACCCAGGAGCTCGGCCTCCGCGTCGTCGGGGGGGCCCGGTCGGCATGGAGGCGCCTACCCGTGGGGGTAGATCCACGCTGTCGCGCGAGTGCGGCGAGCGGAGGAGGCGTGATGTCGGTGAGCGAGGAGTCGCTGGAGCGCATGCGCGAGGCCGGCCGGACCACCCGACGCGCTGACGGCAAGACCGCCACGGAGCGGGGGCGGGACGACATGCTCGTCTGCGTCGCGAACTCGCGGCGGTGGGCCACAGGCGCAGCCATCGAGGAGTGCCGGCGCCAGCTGTGCAAGTAGCGACTTGCCCCGGGCAGGCGGGGTGGCGGCACGGTGATCGGCAGACCCGTGCCGCCACCGCCGGCCGCCGGACCGTGGCTGCCATGTCCACCCACCAGGGCGGGTTCGTCCGCCTGCCGACGCTGTCCGCCGAGCTGATGCGCATCCCGGATGCGACCAGGGCAGTCGAGCTGCTGGACCAGCCCAGCAGCCGACGCATCCGGGTCGAGCGGCTCGACTGCCGGTGCAGGCCGACGGAGGCCGCCGACGGCTGATCCGTCCGGAACGCCTCCCTGCTGCCGCGGCAGCAGAGAGCCGCGAGCAGCCGCTTTCGTCAGGCAGCGGGGACGGTGACTGGTGGCCGCCAGAGCCCGGCGGGGGTAGTCGCCTGCTGCCGCACCGCCAGCCGCTGCCTGAACGCCGCCTGCCCGGACGGCTCCCCGTGCACGAGCATCACCTCACCGGCGCCGACCTCGGCGGTGATCCCGACGAGCTCGTCGGCGGTGGCGTGCGCGCCGAGCCCGTACCGGGCCACGTGCGCGGCGACGGTCACCGGCGACGGGGGGCCGCCGGCGGCGGTGGGCAGCTCGAACTCCCCGCCGCCAGCCTCGGCGAGCGCCAGCAGCCGTCCCCCGGGGGACTCCTCGTCCTGGTAGCCGACGATCATCAGGCCGGCCGCCGGGTCGGGCAGCAGCTCGCGCGCCCAGGACACCGCCGGGCCCGCGGTGAGCATCCCCGACGTCGCGATGACCACCCCGGACCGCAGCGCCGCGATCGCCTGCTGCGTACCACCGACCGGCACCCGGCGGACCCGGGGGCCGAAGATGCGCAGCGGGCCGCCGTCGGGACCGGCATGCGACTCGTACACGGCGGTCACCTCGCGCGCGAGACCGTCGACGAGGACTTCGACGTCCGGGAGGTGTTCGGCGAGGACGGCGGCGACCTCCTGCGCGCGCCCGAGGGCGAACGCCGGGATGAGCACCCGTCCACCGGCTGAGGTCACCGTGGTCACGTCCCGCACCAGCTGGGCGACCTCGGCCTCCCGCGGCGTGCGGCGCCCGGATCCGGCGTAGGTCGACTCAAGCAGCAGAAGGTCCGCGCCCTTCGCGGAGTCGGGGATCTCGATGCCGCCCACGGTCTTCTGCCCGGGTCGGGACACGTCCCCGGAGACGACGACCCGCGCTTCACCGACGTGCACGACGACGCCGGCGGCGCCGACGATGTGCCCGGCGGCGAACAGCTCGATCTCGCAGTCCCCCACCCGCTGCCGCCTGCCGAACGCCGTCGGCACCAGCCGGGCCAGGGCGCGTTCGACGTCGCTTCGGTCGAACGGCGCGGCCGACGCCGTGCCACCGCGTCGGGCCAACACCTTCGCGGAGTCAAACCACATCGTGGCCAGCAGGTCCGCGGTCGGTGCAGTCACGTAGACGGGTGTGTCCGGGCGGCGGACGAGGACAGCCGGCACCCAGCCGGCGTGGTCGTTGTGCGCGTGCGTGACGACGATGCCGTGCAGCGGCCCGGCGAACGCCTCCTGGATCCGGCGCGGCGCGAGCGAATCGGCGTCGGTGCCGCCGGGCCAGGACCCGGCGTCGACGAGCAGTCGGGTGTCGCCGGCGGTGACCAGCACGCAGGAGCCGCCGACCTCGGCACCGCCGCCGAGGACGTCGACGCGCAGTTGCCGCTCGTGCACCACGGCGACCGGCTGCGGAGGGCGGACGAACGCCTCGAGCAGCCGCGGCAGCCACGCCGGGGCTGTGTCGGCGACGTCGGCGGGCAGCCCGGCGACGCGGGCGGCCACCGCGAGACGGGCCGGGTCGGCGGCCGGGCCGGCGACGTCGTGGCGGGTCGGGTCGACCCGCTCGGGTTCCCCGGAACCGACACCGCGGGAGTCGGCGGGCAGGCGGACCTCGGCCGGGGCGAGGGCCGCGGCCAGCTGCCCGGCAGCGCGGACCGGGTCGGCGGCGTCGCGGCGGGCGGCAGCCAACTGCGCCTCGGCGGCCGCCGCGCGTGCCTCCAGCGCGATCAGCTCTTCGGCCAGACCGGCGTTCTCGTCGCGGAGCCGGGCCGCATCTGCCTCGGCGGCGGCGGCCTGCGCTCGGGCCCGGTCGCGAGCAACGCGGAGCTCCGTGGCCCTGCGGTCGGCGCGGGCGGCCTCCCGCTCTTGAGGGACCACGCGGTCGGCGCGCCCCGCCTGCCTGGCGGCCCGGCCGCGGGCGCGGCGGGCGGCGGCGAGCATGCCGCGCACAGACTGCGCGCCGCGGGCGGCAACGGCTGCGTCGGCCGACAGCAGCTGGGCGACGACGTCACCACCCTCCTGCTCCGGTTCGGCGTGCCCGCGCAGCGCTGCGGCCGTGGCTGCACGCAGTGGCGCCACCTGCTCCAGCAGGCCGAGCAGCCGGGTGATGCCGTCGGCGTCGGTGACCACGGCCTCGGGCTCGATCGGCTGAGCGGACCGCTCGGCGACGATCACCGCGGCCGCGTGCAGTGCCGCGCGGACCGCGCCGGGCAGTGTGAGCCGGGCGGCGATCGGGGGGTCGCTCACCCCCCCGGTCACGCCCGTGCTCCCGCCTGCCGGGCCACCGCGGCGGCGAGTACCGGCTCGGCCTGCACCCGCCCATCGGCGGCGACGGCCAGGCAGCTCAGCGCCAGCAGCGTGTCGATGACCTCCCCGACGCCGGTGAACCCGGCGGAGGCGGCCAGCGCGGTCAGGTCGGCGTCGTCGGCGAGGACGGCGGCCAGCTCGTCGGGCTGCTCCCCGGTCTCCGCGGTCAGCTCGGCGGCGGCGTCGAACACCGCCCGCAGGGCCGGCGAGTTCTCCCCGATGCCGGCGTCGGCGATCAGACGCTGACCGGCGTCGCCGGCCAGCCACGCGGCGGTGTCCTCCAGCAGCCGGACGGCCCCGGGGGCGGGCCTGCCGGTGGTGGCTCGGGCGGCGGTGTGCGCGAGCACCCTCGGCCAGCCGCCGGTGACCGCCGCCAGCCGGAAACGGGAGGACTCGTCGGGGAAGGGCAGATTGTCCTGGTCGCACCACAGCCGCAGGCCGGGGATGTCCACGCGGGCCGAGTCGATCCGTTCGGTGCGCCGCACCCACGCCGGCGCGTTGCCCGGCGCGCACACGACGGCGACGGTCACCTCCACCGGTGCGGCCGCGACGGCGGTCTCCGCGGCGACGAACAGCACCGCCAGCGCCTCGGCCGAGCAGCCGGTGGCGTCGGCGAGGACGAGAGTCGCGTCGGTGGCGGCCCTGGCTACCTCGACGCGAATGCCGTCGGGCGTGACGGTGTGGCAGCGAGTCAGCGCCCCCAGCCACCGGCCGCCGGAGCGGGCGGCCTCCACGGCGGGGATGACCGCACCGACTCCGAGGGCGGCCGACCCGGTGACCGCGAGCACCTGCCGGCGGGCATCGAACAGCCGGCCCAGCTGCCGCTCGGTCAGCGGGCTTCGACCGGCCTCCCCGAACGGGCGGCGGTGGCTGCCGGCATCGGATACGGACGGCACCGTCAGCCGGTCGGGCGCGGACAGCAGCGTCTCCAGCACCTCCTCCTCCGTCCCCAGTAGCCGCAGGACGCTGGGCGTGCGGAGCCGGTAGCGGCCGCCGTCGGCGGCGAGCACGCCGAGGTCGACGCACTCTGTGACCAGGCCACGGAAGTCGTCGGCGCCGCAGGAGGCGAACCCTGCCGGCCAGTACGCGCGGCACTCCTCCGACAGCTCCGACAGGCTGAGGCTGGCGTCGATGCCGTGCTCGTGGGCGGCGGCGGCGACGGCGTAGGCGACGACCAGGTAGCGGTGGTCGAGGTTGAGGGTGAGGACGTACTTGTCCCGGTAGGCCGCGCGCAGGTCGGCGTCGGCGAAGACAACCTCGACGTCCTCGGCGGTCACCAGCTGCGGCGGCCCGTCGGCAGGCACCGGCTGGGCAGCCATGTGCCGCATCAGCGCCTCACCGAACAGCTGCAGCAGCGCGGGCATGTTGTTGGCCAGCGCGAGGATCCGCGCCGGCAGGGTGTCCGGGTCGGCGAAGCCGAACCCGAGCGCGCCAAGCGGCTCGGTCAGCAGTTCGTGGGCGTGCTGCGGGCGCAGCGGGCCGACGACGATCGGGCGGCCCAGATGCGCCAGTGGCTGGTTGGGCAGGGACTCGAAGCGGGCGGTGCGGTGCAGTCCGGCGAAGACGAACTTCACCCGCCGCTCGGACTCGAGCATGATCCGTCGGCACCGGTCGACGTTCGGGAACAGGGCGTCGACGGCGTCCGCCTCGAGGAAGGCGTCGGCCTCGTCGAGCAGTACGAGCAGCGCCCGGCTGGGGTTGCCCTCCAGCCAGCGCAGCACGGCGGCGTGCACCTCCTCGGCGACGTCCTGGCTCGCCGGCACCTCCCCGACGATCCCGGCGCGGTGCAGGTCGGGCCACAGGGTCTGCCACAGCCGCTCGGGGTGCCCGTCGCCGCCGACCGTGAACAGGCTGGCCATGACCGCGTGCCTGGCCGTGCCGGACTCGACGAACCGGCGAGCGGCCTCGCGCAGCAACGCCGACTTGCCCAGCTGGCGACCGCCGGAGACGAATGACGGCCCGGCGAGATCCTGCACCGCGGCGAGCTCCTCGGTGCGCCCGTAGAACATCTCCTTCGGAGTGTCCCCGGGGGTGTCGCGGTACGGGCTGGCCGCGCTGAACGGCAGCGCGATCGCCTCGAACGTCGTCCGCCGTGGCTCGGGCTGACACGCCAGATAGGCCAGAGCGCCGGCGTCGAGCCACAGCAGCGGCGGCTTCGCACGGCCGCGGGCGGCGTTGGCGATGGCCCGCCGCTGGGCGGCCGACAGGGCCGTGCCGGTCCACAGCACCAACACGGTCTGGTCGCCCGCCTCGCTGCTCATCCACTCCAGCACCGTGGTCGGGCTCGGGGCGCTCTTGACGAGCAGGACCCGCAGCGTCGTCCCGTCGGTGCTCATGCCCGACCCAAGTGCAGGGGTGAGGGCGTCGCCGTAGCCGGACACCCGGTGCAGCGTCAGCCACTGCCGACCGCCCTGCCCGGCCGGCGACGGGTGTTGGCGAACGTCACCGAACTCCAGACCAGCCTGGGACAGGACCAGCCGCAACGCCCCTGCGAGCTCGACCGACCGTTGCGTGCCGCGACCACCGGTCAGCGCCGACTGCCACGCGCCGATCGCCTTGCGGGCGGCGTCGCGCCGGACGTCGGGTAGCTCGGTCACGTCCAGCCCGGCGCCCACGAGCCCGGCCACGCCGCTGCTGGCCGGGCCACCCGACAGCGCGACGTGCAGTTCGGCGAGCAGGTTGGGGTGCCTGGCGGCCACGTCGGGGACGGCGGGGAAGAACCGCTGCAGGTGCCCGGGCTCGGTGCGTGCCTGCGGCAGACGGTGGCCGGCCAGGGTCGTCTGCAGGTGCTCCTCGGCGCTCGCCACGTGCCCCTCGCGGGCCCACGCCGACAGCTTCTCGGCGGCTTCGGCGACGAGGGTGCTGACCTGCGCGTGCTCGGCGATGCGGGCCAGAGTCGCGTCGATCTTGCGTTGCTGGTGCTGGTCGAGCTCCGCACGGATGCCGGCGGCCGCGGCGCGGATGCGGCCGTAGTCACGGCGGGCGTTGTCGTCCAGCGCCCGGGCCCGCGAGGCCAGCGTCGCCCAGGGCCCGTCATCGAGGGTGCCGGCCATCCGCCGGGCGTCGATGAGGCTGCTCAGCGCGCTCACCTCGTCTCCGACAACACCGGTCATCTCGGTGATGTCGGCGGCACGCTGCCGGTCGAGGGCGGCGGCGGTGGCCGGGTCCTCGGCGCGCAGTCCAGCGGCGAGGACGGCGGTCAGGTCGTGGTCGCCGCGAGCGGCGCGACCGGCGTAGACGGCCTCGACGTCGGGTGCCTCGGCGGCGACGGCGAGCAGCGCCGGCAGCGTGTCGGCGGTCAGCCCGGTGTCGGGCAGCAGCGTGTCCGCGGTCAGCGGCAGGTCGGTGGCCAGCAGCTCGGCGTGCGCGGTGTAGGCGACCGGCGGCTCGTCCCCGCCGGGAGCGTCACCGTCGCAGATCGCGAACGCGTCGGCGAGCAGCTGCCCGGCCGCGTCGACCGTCGCCGCGGTGACCGGGGTGTCGCCGGCCTGCGCGGCGAGCTCGGCGGCCGCGGCGACGCGGACGGCCGCCAGCCGCTGCCGCAGCTTGTTCAGCGGCGCGGCCTGCCATGCGCCGGCAGAGACGGCGGCCGCCTGCCCGACCTGCTCGGCGGCGTCGGCCCAGCGGACGGCGAGCTCCAGCGCCTCCTCCCAACGAGCCAGCAGGGTGGCGCGGGCACCGGCCTTGATCTGGCGCTTCTGCTGCCGGTTGATCTCGGTGAAGGTCGTGTCGATCGCCTTCGCGGCCTTGCCGCGCAGTGACACGACGGCATTACGCACGTCGAGGACGGCGGCCGGGTCGTTCGCCGCGACCATCCCGAGCAGCGTCCCCAGCGGACCGTCGGGGTTCAGCCAGGCGCCGTACACGCCGTTGGCCGGCACGTACTTGATCGGCCGGCGGCCGGCAGGGGTGAGCATGTTTGCGGCCGCGCGGGCGGCGTCGGCGGCGTCGTTCTCCGCGGCGGCCAGCGTGCCGACGGCGTCGGCGGTCTCGGCGACCACGACGATCCCGGCACGGCTGGCGTCGGCGAGCGCGTCGAGAGCCTCGGTCAGGGCCGACTGGTCGGAGACGCACGGCAGCAGGTCGGCCAGCACGCTCGCCGGGGAAGCCGACGGCGCCAGCAGCGCGACTCGGGCGGCGGCGGTCAGCGCGAGCAGTTGCCCGGCGCGGTCGTCGGCGAGCTTTTCGCGGGTGACCTCGCCGATCAGGTCGGCAAACGCCGACGCCAGCGGGCCGGTGGGCTCGGTGAGCGCGTCGGCGTAGGCGGCCAGGCGGCGCGCGGCGACTGCCGCGGGGGCGGCGCCTGCGGCCTCGAGGATGTCGGCGGCCAGCCCGAACCGCCGGTCGGTCAGCAGCGTTGAGACGACAGCGGCAACGTCCCCGTCGGCCCGGCCGTCGCTGGTCACGTCCGGTGCGGGCAGAGCCTCGGCCGGGACGTCGGGGGTCGAGGTGGCGCCGGCAACCGGTGCGGCCGCGGGGATGGGCCGCCGGCGCGGCGCCCCCACGGCGGCCAGCGCGGCACCGGCGCCGCCCAGCAGGGCCGCGTCGAGCTCGGTGAGGTCGATCTCGGCCAGACCGGCCCACTTGTCCAGGTCGGCGCTGGTCTCGGCGGTAGTCCCTGCCTCGCCGGCCGTCTCGTCCTGCACCGGGGTCGTCCGCTCGGCCGTGTGCGCGTCGGCGGGCACCGGCTCGTCGGCGGGAGGAATCTCGGCGGCGCCGGGGAGGGCCCCGCCGGTGGGGGACTCGGAGGGGGACGCCTCTTCGGCGGAGATCTCGGCGGTGGGCACCTCCTCGGCGGGGCCCTCATCGGTGAGCTCCGGCGCCACGGCGGCAGGTACCTCGGGGGCGACGGTGGCGCCCGTCGCGTCCGTCGTCGGCTCCTCGTCGGCGTCGATGACGTGGTCCGGAGGTGAGTCGTCCTCGACCGTCGCCTCGACCACAGCGGTGCCCTCGATCTTGGCGGCGACCTCGTCAGGAAGGGTCACGTATCCCATAGCGGCGGCGGTGAACAGCGCCGCAGTCTCCGGCCACAGCGTCGCTGCGGCGCCCTGCGCCTCGGCGACCGTGGCGAAGTCCGACAGCTCCCCGCGGCGCTGGGCGGCGATGAGGTCCAGGACGTGAAGCAGCGCGGCCAGCGGCTCCCGCGGCGCATCCGGGTCGCCGAGCGCTGCCGCGGCCGCGGCGCGGACCTGCCCGATCGTGGTCCGCACGCTCTCGTGGCCCTCCAGTGCCGCGAGGCGCCGCAGCCAGACAGCATCGGAGGCGGCCGCCAACTCGGCCCGCAGCGCCGCTATGCCCTCTTCGATCCCGGCCCGCGACTCGGGCAGCTGCTCTGCGTCGATCCGCTGCCGCAGTCCCCGCAGGGCGGCGAAGGCCGCCGTGACGTGGGTGGCGACCTGTCCCAGGGTCGCGTCGTCCGGCAGCCGGCCGGCGCGCATGTCGGCCGCCACCGAGTCGGCGGCGTCGGCGGCCGTCTCCCACTGCGCCAGCACCCGCTCGCTGCTGGCGATGAGCGCCTCGTCGTCGGCGGGGATGTCACCGCTCGCCACGTTGTCGCCTGCCGTCGCGGAGGCGGGTACCGCACCGTCGTCGTCGCCCTGTGAGTCGAGGTCTTCGAAGTCGTGGCCGTCCTCGGCCGCCTCGTCGTCGGATTCGATCACCGGGAAGCGGTCAGGCAGGGCGCGAATCTCCTCGAGGATCTGCTGGAGGTCGTCGCCGTCGAGGAGATCCCCGTCCGCCAGGCCCATCGAGTCCAGCCGGGCGGCCGGGGCCAGCTCCGCCAGCTTCGCCTGCGGGACCGGCGGCAGGTCGGGGAACTGGTCAGCGAGCTGAATGTGGGCCTGCCGGGCGGCCTCCTCGGCAGTCGCCATCACCGCGAGCGCTACCGCCGAGGCCGCGGTGTCCCAGGCGATCGCGCTGGCCAGTCCGGCGCGCAGCAGCGCTGGTGGCAGCTCCCGCAGCGCCAGGTTCAGGCTGATGGCCAGCTGCGGATGCTCGGCGAACACCGCCACCGCCGGCGCGTTGTCCTCACCGAGCAGTGCCGCCCACAGCTTGGGTCCGAGCGAGTGGTCCAGCGTCGCGGCAAGGGGCGCGGTCAGATCGCGTAGAACCTCGCCACGAGCCGCCGGCTGCTCCGCGCGGGCGCGGGCCAGCAACTGGGCGGCCATGCCCCGGTTCACCGTGGCCGCGCCGCGGAGTCCCAGGACGCTCAGCACGTACTGGCGGCTCCGCTGCGGCATCGAACGCAGCACCCGGAGCACGTCGTCGGGGCTGACCTCTGTCAACGCCTCGGTGACGACCGCGTCCAGGTCGTACACGTCCGCGATGTCGCGGCCAGACGGCCACTGCTCCGGCGTCTCCGGCACCGTCGCCGACGGGCGGGAGTGCAGATGCGGGCGGGACCGACCGGCCTTGCGCCGTGAATAGGCCACGCGCGACCTCCTGAAAGCGACGGGTGAGCGGACGAGGACGGACCGTATCTGGACGATCCGACAACTCCGGGTAGCGCCGCCATCGCGACCGCGCCATGTCGGAGCCGCCGTCTTCCCGCATCGAGGCACAGGGCGCCCTCGTGCCTTCGACGGTCAGCACCCGTAGCCCCCGCCGAGCAGTGAGGGCAACCCGACTCCCACACACCCGACTACGCGGTCAAGCCTCCATGACATCCCGCCTCGCCCCCGGACCAGTCAGGCACATGGACGAGAGCGGAGACACCGTGAACGAGCAGGATCTAGACCGGCCGACACACCGGCGGCCCAAGAAGACGAAGGGCCGCCGCCGGGCCGCGAAGCAGAGCGGCGGCATCGACACGCCCGTGACCGCCGGCAGCTTCGCGCACCGGGCCCCGGCCGTCTTCGTGGCCCGAGAGTCCGACCTGTACGGGCACATGCTGCTGAGCAAGATGGTCGAGCAGACCCTCGATCCCTTCATGCACATCCCGGCAGTCCAGGCCGCGGCCGCGCTCGGCGTGACGCCGCTGCTCCGGACTCCGGAGGGCGACCGTGTCCGTGAGGAACTCAACGCGCGACTGCTGTACCCGAGCGACGGTTCCGGCCGCCGGTTCTTCGGCGTCCGCTTCGAGATCGACGGCTACGCGTTCCAGTACGGCCTCACTACCGGCGCGGGAGCCACGCTGCAGGGCGACAACGACTGGGTCGAGTCGCTGGTCGAACTGCTCGAGGACTACCGGCCGGCCAAGCTGATCGCCGGGCCGGCGGCCCGGCTCGCCCGCATCGAGCCGCTGTTCGTCCGGCTGGAGGCACCGCTGAAGGCTGCGCGGACCGCGGTGGTGACCGCGGAGACGCCCGAGGGCGGCCTGGACCTTCGGACGCAGGCCGGTCTCGACAACTGGCGCACCCTCGCAAGAGCGGCCCAGGCCGACTACCACGCCTCCGTCCTGCGGATGTTCACCGGGGTTGTGTACGAGATCAAGAACAACCGCTACCCGCGATCGCCGATCGCCCTCTACCCCGGCTACCTGAAGCGCGGCGGCAAGAAGGACGACCGGAACGACGTCCTGCTCGACGACTCCCCCGAGACGAAGGCCTTCGTCCGGCGCTTCATCGAACTGGCCGCCAGCGACGCCACCGACGACGAGATCGTCGCGGACCTGACCCCGCTGGGCCTGCGCTCACGTCACCCGCAGCTCGTCGCCGAGGGCCGCAACGCCCCCGAGCACGTCGACGACCCCCGGAGGATGCTCCGCTCCCTCTACCCCGCCCTGCGCACCTACCGGGACGGCACCTACCTGTTCCAGCACGAGATGCCGCTCCCGGACTACGACAAAATCCACGGGTTCGACGTCTTCCGCACCAACCCGCACGACCCCGGCTTCATCCAGAAGGTCCTGCAGTTCCCGCTGCCGGACGGCGGCTGGCACGACTCGGCGTTGATCGAGGAAGCGATCCGCCTCCGCGACCCGGACCCGGACCCGAATGCCACGGTGGCCGCGCCGCTCACCCGCGACACGGTCAAGCCGCTCGCCGGGCTGTTCCGGTGGACCGACGCCGGGCACGAGTACTGCCTCCTGGCGAACGACGCCGAGAGCTACGAGCTGCGGCGCCGCCCGGCCCCGGGGGCCACGAAGGCGTCGGGTGGCCGCCGCAGGTTCGACCCGAACGACGGCGAGCTGGTGGGCCGCTTCGACGCCGGCCGTCTGCACCTTGCGGTGGCCCAGCTGCTGCGTCGGCTGGGCGAAGGCGTTCCCGCGGCGCTCCCGTGCCCCGCAGCGCCCCTCCCCTCCGACCGGCTCCTCACCGACCTCCGCCAGCAGCGCGACGACGCCCAGCGCCAGGCCGACGCGGCCCGACAGGAAGTGCTTCGGGCCAGCAACGAGGACGAGAAGGAGGAGTACCGGGAGCTCGGCAAGGAACAGCAGCAGGAGGTTCGCCGGCTGAACGCGGAGATCGCCCGGGAGGAGGCCAAGCGCCGCCCGGTGCCGCGGACGACACACGACGGGACGCGGATCGCAGCCCTGGTCAAGATCCTTGAAGACCTGCCCGGGGCGGCGGACACCGCGGTCGCGCGGGCGCTGCGCGGACTCGTGCGCGGCGCTCGCATCCTCGACGCTGGGCCGACGCGGCCCCTGGCGCGGGTGGAGATGACCCTCGCCATCCGCACCGACACTGGCTCGCTGAACGTCGGGCCGATCAGCGAGCCGGTGAAGAACCGCGCCGTCGGCGGCATGCCCGGCACCGACCCGCGCAGGCAGGGCTTCGCGCGGCGCAACGTCAACCTCCTCGAGGCGTTGCTGCTCGAGGGCGCGACCGAGGACGAGCGCAAGGAGCTCTGGGAGACCGAGGGATTCACCGCGCGTAGCTACACGCGCCGCATGTTCGCCGCCCTGGAACCGGTCGTGGGCGGCCAGGTCGCCTCGGCGCTCATCCACTGCCCGATCATCGACTCGCGGCGGGCCGCCCTCGAGCCGTACCTCCGGCACGGCATCCCGCTGGGCGACGGCTTCGCGCCCGAGCTGGCCGAGGAGCTCCCCCGAATCTACGTCCCAACCGGGTTCAGCTGGACCAACGGGTGGTGCCCCGGCGGCATGGCGCGCGAGCGGCAGGTGCTGGCCCTCATCGACCGGTACGCGACGGTCCCGGACGACGGCTTGGCGACCGCCGAGGTCAAGCAGGGGCTCGCGATCGATGACACGGCCTTGTACCGGATGGCCCACGAGGGGAACAGGCCCTACGGTCGCCCGAACGCCAAGCCGTCCCCGGCGCCCTGGTACGCCCGCGTGGAGATCCTTCCGGGCCCCGGTGGCCCGCGGAGCTTGGGGTCCCGAGTGCGCATCCGGCGGTGTCCGCACTGCGGTGAGCGCAAGCTCCTCCAACCGCTCCGCGTTCCCGAGGTCGCCGGCTACCTGCTGTGCGTGAACTGCCGTAGGTCGCTGCGCTCGGCGGTCCGGTACCCCGACGAGTTCTTCCTGCCGTGGGACGGGCCGCAGTCGCTGACGCGCCGACGCCCGGACGCGGGGACCGCCTCCGAGAAGGTCTGGTTCAGCACGTCGGGACGCATCATCGTCGGGACGAGCCTGTGCACGGTGCACGTCCCGAGCCTCCACGCGCCGCGCCGGCGTAAGTGACGCCGCGGTGCGGGTACCGTCCGGCCCGGATGTACCACCCGCACCGCAGGCCGAGGCGCATGGCCTCCGTAGGTTCCCCTCGGCGAGTGGGGACTTCTGCTCGCCTGCGGCCGGCCCGGTGTCGGTGTGGTGGCCTACGGTCGCGGCGTGAGGAGTGAGCGGAGGCCGCTGCCGGCTGGATGGCTGACGTTGAGCGAGGTCGCCGCCCGCCGCGGCGACGTGAACATCGCCGGGGTGGGTGCGTGGGTCTACCGGCAGATGCGGGACCGGACGCTGATCGCGGCAGAGGACGGCGACACCATCCGCGTGCCGGCGTTCCTGCTCACCGCCGACGGTGAACCGCGACCCGAGCTGCGGCCGCTGCTGGAGGTGCTCGGGAGCGCCCGGGCGGACGGCCTCAGCAGAGCCGCCTGGCTGACCACACCGACGGACGA
Source organism: Geodermatophilus sp. URMC 61 (assembly GCF_052931555.1). NCBI lineage: Bacteria > Bacillati > Actinomycetota > Actinomycetes > Geodermatophilales > Geodermatophilaceae > Geodermatophilus > Geodermatophilus sp. URMC 61. The sequence continues at coordinate 4,545,316 of NZ_JBRFHZ010000002.1, read as the reverse complement.
GCTGGGGGGCGGCGTGCCCGAGCAGGTCGCCGTCACAGATCCGGCGCGTGCGCTATGGGCTGCCGCCCGGTTCGCCGCCGCCGGTGGAGCGGCCCGGTAGGTGGCCTGCTGGGCGCTCAGCGGTGGCGCGTCCTGCTGGCGCTGGCGGTGCGTGCGCGACCCGGCGGTGCCCGAGCAGGTCACGGGTGCAGCGCGGCGTCACGGTGCGGTCGAGCCGCGACGCAGCGGACCTGCGAGCCCGGCGGCCGTCGGAGGAGGCCGCCGACTCAGGCGGCGGCGGGGTCCTCCTCGGCCGCCAGCGCTCGATACGCGGCTTCGGCGACCTCCCGCTCGGCGGCCTTCTTAGTCCGCCCACCTCCTCGGCCGTAGACGGTTCCGGCCAGCGACAACGCCTCGGTGAACGTCTTGGCGTGGTCGGGACCGTCGTCCTCGACGGTGTAGCGGGGGCCCCAGGTGCCGGGCGGCGGGGCGCCCGGACCCTGACCGGCCGCACGCGTCCCGCCTACTCGATCCGCGGCCACGCGCGCCGGAAGTCCAGGGCGGTGCGGAGCTGCGGGCGCGGGACACCGGTGTTCGTCTCGACCACGGTCAGCAGCTCGTGGTCGGACAGCTCCGGGTCCGCCACCCGCGCCCCTTCCACGGCGCGGACGATCTCCCGGACGTCGGGTCCGCCGATGACGGCGGCCCTCCGCCCAGTCGGCCCGTCCCGGAACTCGATCCCTGGGAACAGCGGCTCCAGGCCGTCGGGCGGCAGCCAGGCCGGCACCGGGAGCTCCGGGGCGGAGTTGGACGCCCACGGCGTACCGCAGGTGCCCCACATGGCCAGCGCCCAGCGGCGGGCCTCCTCGGTACTCTCGATGGCCACCTCGACGATCTGCCGCTGCCGGACGACCGACTCCTCCGCGATCCGCAGCGACGTCCGCGCCTCGTCACGTTGCCGCTCGAGCTCGGACACGGCCGCGAACGTGCGGCTGCGCAGCGGCTCGGGGACGTCGCCGGCCAGCTGGTAGAGGGCACCGATGAGGAACGCGCCAGGGTCCGCGACCGGCTGCGAGACGGCAGAGGTGCCGCTGACAGCGGCGGCGCCGGCCGGGGGCACCGCGTCCCCCTGCGCCGCGAGGAACGCCTCCATTGCGGCCAGCCGGCGCTCGTGCGCGGCGGCCTGCTCGGCCTCGACGAGGGCATTCCGCAGGCAGTCGGCGCAGCGGTGCACGTAGTCGCCATCGGCTCCTTCGAGGCGGTACAGCGGCCGGTCGCGGCCGCAGGCGTCGCACACATCCGGCGGCTGTGAGGGCTCGGGGAGGCGCGGCATGGGCGGATCGTGCCGGGTGGGTGTGACGGGCGCATCCGACTTCTCGAGGCCGCCTGGACCGACTTCCGGATGGCAGACAGCCCGTGCTCGAGGTGCCAGCGCAGGACCACCTGAACCCGGGGTTTGCCGTGCTACTCGGCCAGCGCCTCGATGACCGGGTGGCCGATCGGGCGGACGACGCTGTCGGGGCCGGCCGGGTGGTTGGACAGCGCCCCGCCGCCCTCCTGATGTTGATCGGTCAGTCCATCAGAGGCGCAGGATCTCGTGTCCTCCCGCCCCGTGCGCGGCAGGCAGGCGGCGCACGAGAGGGTGGAGTCCGTGTGCCAGAGCCGGCGGACGGTGAACTGCGGCGGCCGGTGGCAGTGGCAGCAGACCCGGATCGGTTCCGGACATGCGACGCCGGCGGTGTCGGCCAGCAGCAGCCCGTACTCCCGCATCTTGGCCGCCAGAGTGAGGCGGTCGTCGCTGTCGGCGAACCTGTGCAGCTGGATGCCCAGCCGGCGCTCGTCCGCCGTGAACGCCTCGAGGTCCTCCAGCAGCCGCTGGTGCCGGTCGTGGTCCGCGAGGCTGCCCTCTCTGGCCTGGCGGACGACAGCGGTCGCCCTCATCGCGCCGGAGACGTCCCGACGGCAGTAGGGGTGCGCGACCCCGGCCGTGGCCAGCGAGGCCAGGACCGTGGCCACCGACGGCCCGTCGGTCCAGGTGACGCTGACCTCACCGGCGGAGGGTCGCACCCGGAACCGCGTGGCCGGGTAGCCGGAGGCCAGGCGAGCGTTGGCCAGGTCGGCCTCGACGACGGTGGGGACCGGGCGGCCGTCGAGCGTGCGGAACACGACCTCCGGCCGCACGGCCAGCAGGAAGCGCTTGCCGTCCCGGCGGGTCAGCGCGAGTCGGATGTTGTCCCGCCCGCGCTTACTGCCGCGGACCTCGCACCAGTCCATGCCGGAGCGCGCCAACGGGCGGGTGTAGACGCACTGGCCGGCGACGAGCCGCTCCGCGGTGACCAGTTCACCGACGGCCGCGGATCTCTGGGACGTGGTTGTGGTGGTCATGCCCGAACTGGTCCGCGCCGCCCGGTGCAGGTCAATCAGGCGCTACCTCCGGCAGGGGCTCCGCCGGGCGATCCGGTCAACCGGCCGGCAACTGCAGCGGCTCGATGCCGAACGAACCGTGCGACCCGGCCGGCCTGCCGACACCGAGCACCTCCCTGGGGACGTGCGGACCGTAGCCGCCGAGGTGCTGGAGCAGGAGCTGGAGCAGCCCAGGGCCGTCGTTGGGGGCCGCGAGCAGCGGCAGCCCCGCGCCGACGTCGGCGCCGGCTGCGCCGAACAGGGCGACCATGCGGGCCGCGATCGCGGCCGTGCCGATGTCGACCGGCTGCGGACCCGCCCCGCTGCGCCACTCCGGCGGCACGATGTCGTCGACGTGGGCCTTGAGCTCCTCGGCGTAGCCGATGCCGCGGAGGTCCCGGACGCCCCGGTAGATGTTGTTCAGCACCCAGGTCGAGTGGCCGAGCCAGCGCGCGACCTGCGCCTCGTCGAGGCCACTCGCCAGCAGATACGTGGCTCGTGTGTGCCGCAACCCGTATGGCACCAGGGCCGCGAAGTCGTCCTGCCCTGCGAGTGCGATGCCCTTCGCCGCACGCCAGACACTGCTGATCTTGTCGGCGTTGATCGGCTTGCCGTCCGCGCCGACGAACAGCCGGTCGTCGCCGGAGAGCCCCAACATCTCGATGTGCCGGTGCAGAAGCGCGACCAGCCGCGGCGGCAGGGGCACCGGTCGGGTGACGCCGAGCGGCTGCCACTTCAGCGCCCCGTCCTCGTCGCGGGCGCCGTCAGGAGTGAACCGCCGACCGGGCGCGGCAAGCCGACCCCCGAGGATCAAGCTGCCCCAGCCCTGTTCGGGCAGGTAGAGCCACGAGACGCGCACGGCCCGGGCCTCCGCCGGGCGCAGCCCGGCGAGCCCGAGCAGGGCGAAGTACGCCACCAGCCGCAGGGCCAGGTCGTTGCCCTGCTCCCCCAGCGCCCGCACCGTGGCGAGCAGCCGCAGCAGCAGCTCGAGCGGCAGCACCCGGCGAAGGTCCAGCGGAGTGACCGCGACTGTGGTGCTGGGGCGGTCGTCCCGGTCCATCCCGTGCACCGGGTTGGCGGCCAGCCGCCGGTTCTTCACGCCCCACTCGAACAGCTCGTTGAGCAGGACGAAGCGGCCGGTGAGGGTGATCTGCTCGACGTCGTCGCCGTCCACCGAGAGCGACAGCGCCTCCAGTGCCCGCTCCACCGCGGCGACGTCGACCTCCCACCAGCGCAGGCCGTAGCGCTCGAAGAATGCCTCCCACTGGCGGTTTCGGGCCTCAACGGTCTGCTGTCGCTCGGCCCGCTCCGCGTCCGCCCGACGCCACTGATAGCGCTGCTGCGCGGTCGGCGTGACAACCGCGGCCCGCCGGGTGGTCCGCCCCGCCGCCTCCTGCTCGGCCCGCCGGTGTCGGACCTCCGCCGGGGTGAACCGATCCCGCAGGTACGCCCGGGCGGCCTTCCGCTGCTCCGCGGTCAACTCCGGCGCGTCGGCGCGCAGCAGGGCCATCGCGTTGTCGACGGCGCCGTCCAGCCGGTCCTTCGTGGTGGATCCGGAGACGGTGCCGCGCCGGCTGGGCTTGTCCCACCGGGCCTGAGTGCGCGTCCCGATGTCGACCAACAGCGGGCGCGTGGGGTCGTATCCGGCAGGGTCCGTGTTGCGGCCGGTGCGGCGACCTCCGGGCCGCTCAACGCCCGGGGGGAGACCGGTGGTCTGGTCGAAGGGCATCTCGGCGGCGCGGGCCTCGAGCATCCGGGCGCGGAAGATGTCCAGGATGTCCTTGTCCGCGTGGGTGATCGTCTTGCCGCGCTTGGACCCGTCGGGGTTCAACAGCGTCCACTGGAGGCGCCACCCCTTACCGACCTCCCGCACCTCGCCGATGGAGATGCGGACCGTCCTGGCGGTCACGAAGCCGCCCCGGCCCGGGCGTCGTCGTCCGGCCTGGTGTGGCGGCCACAGCCGTGGAGGAGACGGTGGCCGCTACGGCCGAACGTGTGCACCGGGGAGGTCCTCTTGCGGATGGGAACGCTGTCGGCAGCCAGCCTCCGTCGACACGGCGGGTTCGCGCGTCGCCCGCAGACCCGATTTCCCGTTCCCCCAAACGCCCTACAGCCCCGCCGGTCGTGACGGCCACCGGCCACGCCCCATCCCCGTCGACCGAGGTGCACGCGCCCCCCGGCCTCGCACGTGAGAAGCCCGACCCCGGCCGTGCTCAGGCCGCCCGCGGGACGGGCGGGGTGGCGAGGACCGCGAGCACTTCGGCCGGGTCGACCAGGACCGGTCCGTCCGCCAGCTGGTACGTGGTGACGGCGCTGGCCAGCGAGTGCTGCGCCGCGCCGGACGCGCCGAGGGCGGCGACCACCTCCTCCAGCGGGCGCAGCCGAGTCACCACCTCCCACGCATCGGGCACCGGCGGCGTCGGGGCGGTCGGCGCCGGCCGCGGCGGCACGGCGGCCGGCGCCGGGGAGGACGGCTTGCTCCGCCGGGGAGCGCGCTTCGTCGGCGCGGCGGAGGGCGCCGGCGGTAGCGGCGGCGGGGCCTTCGGGTCGTCCTGGGTCACGGGTCGACCGGTCCGCGACTGCGGAGGCTCGGCACTCGCCGGACCCCCCGTGTCCGTAGGGCGTCCGTACGGAGGACCTTTCGTGGCGCCGATCAGGCCGCTGACCTGGCCATCCACCGCCCACGACGGAGGGTTTCAAGACCGCCGCCATCGGCCACTAGGCGAGCCCTCCTGGCGGGTCGAGGCTATCCCCTCGGTGCCCGCACTCGAGCGCGGTCCACGCCAGGCCGCGGGTCAGTCACCCTGGTCCGCCGGCTCGTCCCGGGCGGCGTCCTGCTCGCGGCGGAAGCGGAGCGACTCGACCAGCACGTAGCCGAACAGGACGCTCCAGGCGAAGTAGAGGAACGTCTCCCCCCACGCGCCGTCGACGAGCTGTCCCACCAGCTGCACCAGGCTGTAGGCGAGCGCACCGGCGGCCAATACCTGCACGCCCCGATTGCCGAACCAGGGCGGGCGGAACGGAGCGGGAGCCACGGCGCAACGCTAGCCCGGCAGGTGAGGGCTGCCCCGACGCCCGGCCGGGCCGCCACCCGAACTGGTGTTGATCATGGGGTCGTCGTCGGCCGCCACGCCGGGCCACGGCGTGTCCTCCGGCAACAACCCCATGATCATCGGCGACGAGCGAGAGGCGACAGGCTCGTCGTCGCCGGGGAGAACGAGCTGAGCGACTACTCGGCGAGCTCCCCCACGCGGACGACGCACGCCCCACCGAGCGGCTCCACCGCAAAGCCGCGCACCGCGAGCACCTCGGCCAGCGCCCGGTTCATCACCTGCTGCACCAGCGCGTCGGCGGCGGCGCCGTGCACCTGGTCCAGGCTCATCCGGTCGTGCTGCCGCCAGCTGACGACGACGCCGTCCAGCGCCGCCTCCGGGGTCAGGCACACGCCACCGAGCTCCCCGTCGCCCCCCGAGGAGTCGTAGAGGAACAACCCCGCCTCGGCCAGCACTGCGACCACTTCGACGACGAGGCCGGGCAGCGGGTGCTCGTCGTCCATGTCGGCGTCCCAGCCCGCGGGCAGCCGGTCGACCTGCTCGCCCAGGAACGACCACCAGGCCCGGTCCTGCGGGGAGGAACGGCGGCGCAGCAGGCCGTCGGCCCGGCGGACGCCGTACACGGGGTGGGCGCCGGCCGGGGCGTCCTCGAGGTCGTCGAGGGCCCACACGGCCTCGTCGCGGTCCCCGAACGGACCGTCGAGCACGAACCCGGGGCCGTCCTCCTCGTCGACGACCAGCCACCAGCCCTGGCGGACGACGCCGCCCAGGACCACCTCGCTGAACCGGGTGCCCACGATGCTCACCAGGTCACCAACCTCCCCCGACAACGGGCCGCCACCGGGGAAGGGCGACGGTCCCCGTGCGCCGTCGACGGTGCGGACGGCGGTGCGGAAACCATAGGTCTCCCAGCACGTTTCCCCGGGACGCGCGCGACGAGGCCCGACGCCTGCGACGCCGAATCGTTGCCAATCGCCCCAGCGACCACGGTGACCCGCCTCGGCACGCACCCACATGTCGACCGTTCCGGCGTCCGGCGAGCGGAGCGGCGCCTCCGGGACGGTCGGTCACCCTCGGACGCGGCGCGCGCCCCGGCGTGTCAGACCGCGACGGCGGTGACGAACGTGCAGATGCCCTCGCCGTGCTGCGCGCGCCGTCGCAGTCCGACGAGCGCGAGCAGGGCCATCTCCACGCGGTAGGCCGCGCGGGTCAGGCCGGTGTAGAAGGTGTCGCCACCGCGCGTGACCCGGATGTCGCCGAAGCCGGCGAGCCGGATGTGCTCGGTGAGCATCCAGTCTGGGAGGATCGTGATGTGCCCGGGCTCGTGGTAGTGCCGGGGGCCGAAGATGAACGGCGCGCCGCGGAGGAACATCTTCAGCCGCGAGTGCGGGTGGGTGATGTTCGGCGTGCTGACCAGCAGCTTGTCGCCGGGCCGCAGCAGTGAGCGGATCGAGCGCAGCACCTGCCGCGGGTTCTCCACGTGCTCGAGCGTCTCGACGCACACCACCATGTCGAACGGGCCGCGGGTCTCCGCGGTCCACTGCGGGTCGTCCAGGTCGAGCCGGTGGATCCAGTCGTGCGGTGGGTCCAGGTCGGTGGGGACGACGTCGAAGCCGGCCTCGCGCAGCCGCACCGCGAGCGCCCCGCAACCGGCGCCGACCTCGAGCACCCGCCCGCCGCCCGGCAGCGCCGCCCGCACCAGCTCCACGGCGTACTCGTGCACTCCCGGCGCGGCGTGGACGCTGTGCCCCTGGTAGGACCCGTGGGCCGCCGTCCGCCGCCCGCTGCGGTGCCCGTTCGCCGACGTCTCCCCCTCGGTCGCCACCATCGGGCCAGCCTGGCACACGGGTCGTCGTCCGTGCAGGACGGCCCGTCAGCCGCGGAGGTCCTTGCGCATCTGCTGGCTGACGACCCGGTACCCGGAGGACGTGTACAGCCCGATGGCCCGGGCGTTGTCCCCGAACACGTTGAGCTCGACAGCCGGGACGCCGTGCTCGCGGACGACGTCCTCCCCCGCCGCCAGCAGGGCCCGCCCGAGCCCGCCGCCGCGGTGGGCCTCGACGACCTCGATGTCGTGGACGAAGGCGCAGTCCGGGACCCCGCGGGGGTGGGTGAGCCCGAGCCACAGCCGGCCGACCGGCGTCCCGTCGTCCCGGAGGGCGGTGAACAGCAGCATCCCCGGCGTCGCCGTCCCCCGGGGCAGCAGCTCGGCGCTGCCCTGCAGGGCCCGCTCGAGGGCCTGCTCGGGCGGCCAGCCACCCGTCGCGACCAGCTCGTCGGCGAAGGCCCGCGCCGTGGCCTGCCGGAACTCCGCGAACTCCGCCTCGGTCATCGGCCGCAGCGTCACCGTGCTCACCGCGCGATCGTGGCACCGTCCGCGGGCTCGACGGGGCGGCCGACGACGCCCCGACGTCCTCGTCCTCCCCCGGTGATCATGGGGTCGTTGCTGCCGGACACGCCGCACACGGCGGGTCGTCGAGCAACAGCCCCATGTTCGACTTGAAGGGGCGCGGGAGGGGCGGCGGCGGGCAGGGGCGGCGCGGGCGGAATCCCGACGCCGCCGGTCGGTCAGTCCGCGGGTGCCGGCACGGCCTCCTCGCGCTCGACCGGGCGGCCGACGACGCCGTGCAGGTGGCAGGCGGCGAGCTGCCCCGGAGCGCCGACCGGCTGCAGCGCCGGGTCGACGTCCGGACACGGCTCGAAGGCGTACGGGCAGCGGGTGCGGAACCGGCAGCCGCTGGGGACGGCGGACGGCGAGGGGACGTCGCCGCGCAGCACGATCCGCTGCCGGGTCCGCTCCAGCGACGGGTGCGGGACGGGCACCGCCGAGAGCAGCGCCTGGGTGTAGGGCATCTTCGGGTCCGAGCCGACCGCCGCCGCGGGGCCCACCTCGACGACCCGTCCCAGGTACATCACCGCGATCCGGTCGGAGACGTGCCGGACGGCGGACAGGTCGTGCGAGATGAACAGCAGCGTGAGCCCGAGCCGCCGCTGCAGCCGGCGCAGCAGGTTGAGCACCTGGGCCTGGACGCTGACGTCCAGCGAGGCGATCGCCTCGTCGCAGACCAGGAAGTCCGGTTCGCCGGCCAGTGCGCGGGCGATGCCGACCCGCTGCCGCTGGCCGCCGGAGAACTCGTGCGGGTAGCGGTCGGCCACCGCCGGGTCCAGGCCCACCAGCTCCAGCAGCTCGGCGACCCGCTCCGCGCGCTCGCGCCGTCCGGCCCGCAGACCGTGCACCTCCAGCGGCTCGGACACCGTCTGCCGCACGGTCCGCCGCGGGTCGAGCGAGGCGAAGGGGTCCTGGAAGACCATCCCCGCCCGCCGGCGCAGCGCCCGCATCGCGCGGCGGTCGAGGCCGGTGACGTCGGTGCCGTCGAAGGTGACCGTCCCGCCGGTCGGCTCGACCAGCCGCAGCAGCGCGTTGCCCAGCGTCGACTTCCCGCAGCCGGACTCCCCGACCAGTCCGAGGGTCTCCCCGCGCCGGATGTCGAGGTCCACGCCGTCGACCGCGCGCAGCACGCCGGTCGTCCGCCGCAGCGCGCCGCCGGAACGGATGGGGAAGTGCACCTCCAGCCCGCGCGCCGAGACGAGGACGTCGGACGCCGGGACCTCGGAGGCCGGGACGCCCACGGCGTGTGCGGTGGGCCCCTGCGGCAGGTCGGTCATCGAGGGCTCCCCTCACGACACCACGTCGCGGCCCGGTGCGGCAGGCCGTCCGTCGACGCGCCGACCACTGCCAGCGGCGGCTGCTCGGTCGCGCAGCGCGGGTCGGAGCGCACCGGGCAGCGCGGCCAGAACACGCAGCCCGGCGGCAGGTCGGTCGGCGCGGGCGGCACACCGGGCACGGTCGCGAGCTCACCGTCGTCCGTCGAGGCGAGGTCGGGCAGCGCGCCGAGCAGGCCGCGCGTGTACGGGTGCGCGGGCCGCTCCAGGACGTCGTCCACCGTGCCGTCCTCCACGCAGCGCCCGCCGTACATGACCAGCACCCGGTCGGCGATCCCGGCGACGACGCCGAGGTCGTGGGTGATCCAGATGACCCCGGTGCCGTGCTCGTTCTGCAGTTCGGCGACCAGGTCGAGGATCTGGGCCTGCACGGTGACGTCGAGCGCCGTGGTGGCCTCGTCGGCGATCAGCAGCGAGGGGTTGTTGGAGAGCGCGATCGCGATGACCACCCGCTGGCGCATGCCGCCGGAGAGCTCGTGCGGGTAGCGGTCCAGCGCGCGCCGCGGGTCGGGCAGGCCCACCTCGGCCAGCAGCCCGGCCGCCCGCTCCCGCGCCTCGGCCTTGGACACCTCGCCGTGGGCGCGGATCCCCTCGACCAGTTGCCGGCCGATGGTCAGGACCGGGTTCAGCGAGGTCATCGGGTCCTGGAAGACCATCCCGACGCCGGGGCCGCGCACCTCGCGCAGCCGCTCGGGGGACATGGTGAGCAGGTCCTCGCCATCCAGCCGCGCCGAGCCGGTGACCGTCGCCGTCCGCGCGGGGAGCAGCCCGAGCAGGGCGAGCACCGACACGCTCTTCCCGCTGCCGGACTCCCCCACCACCGCGACGGTCTCGCCGCGGCCGACGGTGTAGCTCAGCCCGTTGACGACCTCGGCCGGGCCGCGCGGCGTGCGCAGCCGCACCCGGAGGTCCGCCACCTCCAGCAGGGCGGCGCCGTCCCCCTGTCCGCTCACCGACTGCACTGGTTCGCTCCCGCGGGGCGCTCCGCTCCTCGCTCGTTCCTCGCTGCGATGCTCACGCCCCTGTCCGCTCACCGACCGCTCCCGGCCATCAGCGTGCGCTGGCGTGGGTCGAGGACGTCGCGCAGCCCGTCGCCGAGCAGGTTGAAGCAGAGCACGGTCAGGAAGATCGCCATCCCGGGGAAGAAGGCCAGCCACCAGGCCAGGTCGATGAAGCCGCGCCCCTCGGCCAGCATGAGCCCCCACGACGGGTTCGGCGGCTGGGTGCCCAGCCCGAGGAACGACAGCGCCGCCTCGGCCAGGACGGCGAAGGCCAGGCTGATCGAGGTCTGCACGATGATCGGCGGCGCCGCGTTGGGCAGCACGTGCCGGGTGAGCAGCCGGAGGTCCGACGCCCCCACCGACCGCGAGGCCCGCACGTACACCTCCTCCCGGACGCCGAGCACGCTGGCGCGGGTCACCCGGGCGAAGACGGGGATGTAGACGATGCCGATGGCCAGGGCGGTGTTGCCGGCTCCCGGGCCGCGGACGGCGAGCACCGCGATGGCCAGCAGCACCGCCGGGAAGGCGAACAGGACGTCCATGAACCGCATCAGGACGTCGTCGACCCAGCGGCCGTAGTAGCCGGCCAGCAGGCCGATGAGGGACCCGACGACCAGCGCGAAGGCGACCGCGAGGAACCCCACGCGCAGCGAGACGGCGGCTCCCAGGACCACCCGGCTGAGGATGTCCCGGCCGAGGTCGTCGGTGCCGAACGGGTGCGCCGGGCTGGGCGGCTGCAGACGGTCCTCGACCGCGATCTCGTTGGGGCCGGTGGGCGCGATGGCCTCGTCGAAGACCGCCATGAGGACGATGAGCAGCAGCACCGTCGCCGCGATCGCCGCGGTGGGGTTGCGGGCGAGCAGGGCGAGCGTCTGCTGCCAGCGCGGGCGCGGGGGCCGCGCTGTCGAGGGGACGCCGGCCTCGGTGGCCGTCGGAGAGGCTGCCGGCTCGGGCAGCGGCGCGCCGGTCATCGCAGCAGACCTCGGCTGGGTGTCATCAGCAGGCCTCGGCTGGATGTCATCAGCAGGCCTCGGCTGGATGTCACCAGCGGGACTCGGCTGGGTGTCACCAGCAGGACTCGGCTGGGTGTCATCGGCGGATCCGCGGGTCGATGGCGGTGTAGAGCAGGTCGACCACCAGGTTGATCAGCAGGAACACCACGGCGAACAGCAGGATCGCCCCCTGGAGGACCGGGTAGTCCCGGGACTGGACGGCCTGCAGGGCGAGCTGTCCGAGGCCCGGCCAGGCGAAGACGATCTCCACCACCACCACTCCCGACAGCAGGTAGGCCAGCTGCACGCCGGTGACGGTGACCAGGGGCAGCAGCGCGTTGCGCAGCACGTGCCAGGTGAAGACCTGCCGGCCGGGGAGCCCCTTGGCCTGCGCCGTCCGGACGTGGTCGGCGCCCAGGGCCTCCAGGACGCTCGACCGCACGAACCGGGTGATCACCGAGCCGGACACCACCCCGGTGACCACCGCCGGCATCAGCAACCGCTGCGCCCAGCCGGCCGGGTCCTGCGTGAGCGGGACGTACCCGCCCGAGGGCAGCCAGCCCAGCGTCCCGGCGAAGACCAGGATGAGCACGATCGCCATCCAGAACTCCGGCACGGAGATGCCGATCTGGCTGAGCACCGTGGCGACCCGGTCGACGACCGACCGCGGCCGCAGTGCCGACAGGGTGCCCAGCGGGACGGCGATGAGCAGCGCCACGAGGATCGAGGCGAACGCCAGGGTGAGCGTCGCGGGGAGCCGCTCGGCGATGAGCGAGGTGACCGTCTCCCCGGTCCGGAAGCTCACCCCGAGGTCACCGGCGAGGGCCCGGCCCGACCAGCCGAAGAACTGCTCGAACAGCGGCTGGTCCAGGCCGGCCCGCGCCCGAAGCGCGTCATAGGTCTCCTGGTCGAACCGCGTGCCGAGGGCCAGCCGGATCGGGTCGCCCGGCACCAGGTGGACCAGGCCGAACACGATGACGCTCACCCCCACCAGGACGACGAGCGACTGGCCGACCCGGCGGAGGAGGTAGCCGGTCAGGGCAGCTCCACGGACTCGAAGTTGATCGCCTTGTCCGCCCGGATCCGGTAGCCCGACAGGCCGGGCGCCCACGCCTGCACCACGTCGGGGTTGTAGAGGTACAGGTAGGAGACGTCGTCGACGATGATCTGCGCGGCCTGGTCGTAGATCTGCTTGCGGGCCGCCTCGTCGGTCTCCGTCGCCCCGGCCTGCAGCAGCTGGTCCACCTGCGGGTTGCTGTAGCCCTGGTAGTTGTTCGGCCCGTCGGTCTGGTGCTGCTCCTGGTAGTAGGCCGCCGGGTCGAGGTTGCCCAGCCAGCCGAGGTAGAAGGCGTCGAAGTCGCCCTGGCCCTGCCGGTCGAGCCAGGTGGCGAAGTCGAGCGTCTCGATCTGCACGTCGATCCCGATCGGCTCGAGCTGGCTGGCGATCACCTGCGCGGCGGTGACCGTCTCGGGGAACTCGTCGGTGACCATCAGCCCCATGGTCAGCGGCGTCTGGACCCCGGCCTGCTGGAGCAGCTGACGGGCCTGGTCGGGGTCGGGCCGGAACGGCGCGTAGTCGTAGTAGAAGAAGCTGTCCTCGGGGATCGCCGTCTGGTTCGGCTGGGCCGCCCCGAACCACGCCGCCTCGGCCACCGCCTCGCGGTCGATGGCGAAGGAGATCGCGCGCCGCACGTCGCGGTTGTCGAAGGGCGCCCGCGCGTAGTTCATGGACAGGTACCAGTAGTCGACGCTGGGCGTCGTTTGGAGCTCGACGGTGTCGTCACCCTGCAGCGACTCGATCTGCTGCGGCGGGACGTTGTCGGTCCACTGCACCTCGCCGTTCTGCAGCGCGGTCAGCGCCGCCGCGGGCTCGGTGATGTAGCGGAACTCGACCCCGCCGACGCTCGGCGCCCCGCCCCAGTAGTCCTCGTACGCGGTCAGCACGGTGCTGCTGGCGTCGGAGCTCTCCAGCCGGAAGGGGCCGGTGCCGTTGGCCTCGGTGGTGAGGTCGAGGTCCTCCGCGGCGTTCTCCGGCAGGATGGCCATCCCCTTGAAGGAGCCGATCCGCTCCAGGAGGTTCGGCGTCGGCTGGCTGAGCCGGATCACCACGGTCCGCGGGTCGGGTGCCTCGACCGCGGTGACGTTCTGGAACCGGAACGAGTTGCTCAGCTGCTCGTCGATGATGCGCCGGTAGGAGTAGACGACGTCGGCCGAGTCGAAGGTGCTGCCGTCGTGGAACGTCACGCCGTCCCGCAGCGTGAAGGTCCAGGTCAGCTGGTCCTCGCTGGTCTCCCAGCTCTCGGCCAGGCTCGGCTCCATCGTGAGGTCCTCGGCGTTCGGGACCACGAGGGTGTCGTAGACGTTCTCCAGCACCTGGAAGCTCGGGTAGGCCGTGGTGACGTGCGGGTCGAACTGGTCGGGCTGGGCGGACACCGCCGCGACCAGGGTGGTGCCCCCGCCGCCACCTCCGCCACCGCCGACGTCGACGCTCTCGCCACCGCCGCCGCCACAGGCGCTGAGCACCACGGCGCCGGCGGCGATCAGGGGCAGGAGTCGGTTGCTGCGCACGGGGACCTCCGGCGGCTGGACTGTCGCGGTCTGTGCCCGACCCTGGCCCGGGCCGTCCTGGCTCGCAGTCCGGGACGGTGATCGTTGCCGAGCCGTGACCGAAGCGGAACGACACCGCACGCTCGACGATGGCGGCGCGCTCAGTCCTCGCCGAGGGTGGCCCGGCGCAGCGCGTCGAGGTCTACCTTGGGCACCCGGTCCATGCCCAGCAGCCCGTTGACCTCCTGGTACGTGTCGGTCAGCTGCGTCCAGCAGGCGCCGGCGAGCGCGGTGCTGCCGTGCACCGCGGCCCACTGGGCGCGGTAGCGGGCCAGCAGGTCCTCCGGCGAGGTGGCGTCGGCGTAGCCCCAGCCGTCGTCCTCCGGGGAGCGCAGCGCCACGCCGCCGAACTCGGAGAGGACGACGGCCCGGCCGGCGACCCCCGCGCGGTCGAGGTCGGCCAGGTACCCGTCGGGACGGCGTCCGGTGGCCACGCGCTCGAGGTCCTCGGCCGTGGCGTAGCGCTCGCCGAGCACCGCGGGGTCCTGCTCGTAGTCGTGGACGCCCAGGAGGTCGCCGCCGAGGGTCTCCCAGCCGTCGTTGGCCGAGACCGGGCGGGTGCCGTCGAGCGCGTCCGCCGTCGCTGCCAGCGCCCGGATCAGCCCGCGCTGCCGCTCGTCGACGGCTGCCTCCTGCACGCCCCACGACTCGTTGAGCGGCACCCAGGCCACCACGCTCGGGTACCCGCGGTGGGCGACCACCACGTCGGCCCACTCCCGCAGCAGCCGGGCACCGGCCGTGGGGCCGGGCCGGTACGCCGAGGGCATCTCCGCCCACACCATCAGGCCCATCCGGTCGGCGAGGGCGAGGTACCGCGGGTCCTCGGTCTTCTGGTGCTTGCGGGCGCCGGTGAAGCCCAGCGCCCGGGTGAGCTCGAGGTCGCGGCGCAGCGCCGCGACCTCGGGCGGGGTGGCGCCGGTGTCGGGCCAGTAGCCCTGGTCGAGCACCAGCCGCAGCGGCACGGGCCGGCCGTCGACCAGGAGGCGCCCGTCGCCGACCTCGACCGAGCGCAGCGCGGTGTAGCTCTCGACCTCGTCGAGCACCTCGCCGTCGTCGGCGACCAGCGCCAGCTCGGCGTCCAGCAGCACCGGGTCGGGGCCGGGCCGCCACAGGAGCCGGCTGCGGTCGTCGATGCCGCCGTCCCCCACCTGGACGGTGCGCTCGACGACGGTGCCGTCCACCCGCACCGCGTCGTCCACCAGCAGCCGGTCGCCGGCGCGCAGCCGCAGGTGCAGCCGGGCACCGGACACGGGGACGGCGAGCTGCACGCGGACGTCGACCCGCATCCGGCGCGGGTCCCCGCGCCACTGGACGTCGGCGATGTGCCGCGGCGCGACCTGCTCCAGCCAGACCGTGCGCCAGATGCCGGTCGTGCGCGGGTACCAGATCTCGTGCGGCTCGTCGCGCCAGTCCTGCTTGCCGCGCGGCGCCTCGAGGTCCAGCGGGTCGTCGTCGGCGCGGACCACCAGCTCGGCGCCGTCGTCGGCCAGGTGGTCGGTGACGTCGACGCTGAACGGGGTGTAGCCGCCCTCGTGCGAGGCGACGTGCGCGCCGTCGACCCAGACGTCGCAGACGCGGTCGACGGCGCCGAAGTGGAGGACGGTGCGCCGGTCGCCGGCGCGGCCGGGCAGCCGGCGGCGGTACCAGGCGCGGTTGAGCCGGCCGGTCCACTGCACGCCGCTGGCCGGGGTCTCCGGGGCGTAGGGCACCCGGATGGGGCGGTCGAAGGCGACCCCGCCCACGGTGCCGGCGAGGTCGGGGTCGGCGGCGAACTCCCACTCGCCGTCGAGCGAGGTCCAGGGACGGCGCAGCAGCGGCCGGGGGTGTTCGGTCGGGTCCGTGTGCTCCACGGACCCACCTCACCCGAGGAGGGCCCCGCCCTTCCAGTCGATCACCGGCCGGGTGTCACAGCGGGCGGACGGTCCCCAGCAGGTGGTCGGCGCCGGTCTGCGCGTTGCGGACGGCGAGGTCCCAGCCGCCGCCGTCCACCGGAGCGGTCGCGAGGGTGACCGTCGAGGGCAGGAACAGCGGCTTCTTGAACACCACGTCGGCCGTCATCGCGTGGGGCAGCCGTCCCGTCAGCGCCGCCAGCGCGCGGGCCTCGACCCACATGCCGTGCGCGATCGCCCGCTTGAAGCCGAACGCCTTCGCGGTCAGCCCGGAGAGGTGGATGGGGTTCACGTCGCCGGAGACCCGGGCGTAGCGGCGTCCGGCGTCGTCCGGGACCCGCCAGGTGGCGACGGGACGCTCCAGGTCACCGACGGCCAGGTCCAGGTCGGACGCCGGCGCGCCCTCCGGGGCCTGCGCGCCGCGGGACAGGTAGGTCGACCGCGACCGCCACACCTCGGCGCCGCCGGCCGAGACCGACGCGCACAGGTCGACCGTCGCCCCGCTGCGGTGCCGGGCGAACCGCTCGGCCCAGACCTCGAGGTCCAGCGCCTCCTCGGCCCGGACCGGCCGCAGCACGTCGATCCGGTTGCGCACGTGCACCAGGCCGGGCAGCGCGAGCGGGAACGCCCGGTCGCCCATCAGCGCCAGCTGCAGCGGGAAGGTCAGCACGTGCGGGTACGTGGCGGGGAGCGTGTCGGCCAGCGGGAGGCCGCAGACCCGGTCGTAGGCGGCCAGGTCGGCGGCCTCGACGCGGACGCCGGTGCGGGCCAGCCGGGTGTCGGGCAGGTCGCCACCGCGGCCGCGCGCGGTGACCACGGCCCGGGCGAACAGCGCCGGCATCGACGGTGCCGCCTGCAGCACGGTGCGGGCCATCACGCCCCCAGGAACGACTGGCCGCACACGCGCACGACCTGGCCGTTCACCCCGGCGGCGCTGGGCTGGGACAGCCAGGCGATCGTCTCGGCGACGTCGACGGGCAGGCCGCCCTGCTGCAGCGAGTTGATCCGCGAGCCGATCTCGCGGGTGCCGAACGGCATCCGCGCCGTCATCTCGGTGACGATGAACCCGGGCGCGACCGCGTTGATCGTCGCGCCGCGCTCGGCGAACGCCGGCGCCCACGCCCGCACCATGCCGATGACGCCGGCCTTGGACGCCGCGTAGTTCGTCTGGCCGCGGTTGCCGGCGATGCCGGACTGCGAGCTCACGCAGACCACCCGGGCGCCGGACCCCAGCAGGCCCTCGGCATCGAGCAGCGCCTGGGTGGTGTCCAGCTGCGCCTGCAGGTTCACCGCCATCACGGAGTCCCAGCGGGTGGCGTCCATGTTCACCAGCAGCTTGTCGCGGGTGATCCCCGCGTTGTGGACGACGACGTCCACCCTGCCGTGCCGCTCCCGCAGGTGGGCGATCAGCCGCTGCGGGGCGTCGGGCGCGGTGATGTCGAGCTGGAACGCCGTCCCGCCGATCTCGTTGGCCACCTCGGCCAGCGACTGCCCGGCGGCGGGGACGTCGACGGCGACCACGTGCGCGCCGTCCCGGGCCAGGACCCGGGCGATCGCGGCGCCGATGCCGCGGGCGGCTCCGGTCACGACGGCGACCTTCCCGGCCAGCGGACGCTCCTCGTCCTCGCCCGCCGGGACGTCGGCAGCCGTCAGGGTGACCACCTGGCCGTCGACGTAGGCCGACCGGCCGGAGAGGAGGAAGCGGACCGGTCCCGGCACCGAGGCCTCGGCCCCGGCCGGCACGACGAGCAGGTTCGCCGTCGCGCCGTTGCGCAGCTCCTTGGCGACCGAGCGGACCAGCCCCTCCAGCGCCTGCCGGGCGGCGGCCTGCGCCGGGGAGTCGGCGTCCGACGGCGGCTCGGCCAGGACCAGCACCCGGCCGGAGGGGCCGAGCCGCTCGACCGCCGGGGCGAGGAGGCCGTGCACCGCGGCGAGGTCGCCCGGGGAGGTCACGCCGGTGGCGTCGAGCAGCACGGCGCCCAGCCGTTGGCCGTCCGCGTCGACCGAGGGGAGCACGGGGACGCCGGCGCCCTCGAGCACGCGGGTCAGGGTCTCGAGCAGCCGGCCCTCGCCGGCGGAGCCGACCACGGCCGGGCCGGTCAGCAGCGGTGCGCCCGGCTCGTAGCGGCGCAGCACGGCCGGGCGGGGCAGGCCGAGCTGCCCGACCAGGGTCGAGCCGACGCCGGAGTTGGCGAAGTCGCGGTACCAGTCACTCACGGGGTGCGTCTCCTTCAGGACTCGAGGATCGCGACGACGCCCTGGCCGCCGGCCGCGCAGATGGAGATGAGGCCGCGCTTGCCGGGACCCGCCTCGTGCAGCTGCTTGGCCAGCGAGGCGACGATCCGGCCCCCGGTCGCGGCGAACGGGTGCCCGGCCGCCAGCGACGAGCCGTTCACGTTGAGCCTGGACCGGTCGACGGCGCCCAGCGGGGCGTCCAGGCCCAGCCGCTCCTTGCAGAACGCCGGGTCCTCCCAGGCCTTCAGGGTGGCGAGCACCGTCGAGGCGAACGCCTCGTGGATCTCGTAGTAGTCGAAGTCCTGCAGCGTCAGGCCGTTGCGGGCCAGCAGCACCGGGGCGGCGTAGGCCGGGGCCATCAGCAGGCCCTCGCCACCGTGCACGTAGTCGACGGCGGCGGTCTGGGCGTCGACGAGGTGGGCGAGCACGGGGAGCCCCCGCGCCGCGGCCCACTCGTCGGAGGCCAGCAGGACGGCGGAGGCGCCGTCGGACAGCGGCGTCGAGTTGCCCGCGGTCATCGTGGCGTCGGGGTCGCCCTTGCCGAACACCGGCGGGAGCCCGCTCAGCTTCTCGAGGGACGTGTCCGGGCGCAGGTTCTCGTCGCGGGCCAGGCCCAGGTAGGGGGTGACCAGGTCGTCGAAGAAGCCGCGCTCGTAGGCGGCGGCGAGGTTGTGGTGCGAGCGGACGGTCAGCTCGTCCTGCTCCTCCCGGCCGATCTGCCACTCCTTGGTCGTGACCGCCTGGTGCTCGCCCATCGCCAGCCCGGTGCGCGGCTCGGCGTTGCGCGGCGCCTCGGGCACGAACATCCCGGGTCGCACACCGGCGAGGGCCTTCAGCCGCTGCTGCACCGTCCTGGCGCTGCTCAGCGCGATCAGCACGCGGCGCATCTCGTCGTGGATGGCCAGCGGGGCGTCGGAGGTGGTGTCGACGCCGCCCGCGATGCCGGACTCGACCTGACCCAGCGCGATCTTGTTGGCGACGAGGATCGCGGCCTCGAGCCCGGTGCCGCAGGCCTGCTGCACGTCGTAGGCGGGGGTGGCCGCCGACAGCCGCGAGCCGAGGACCGCCTCGCGGGTCAGGTTGAAGTCGCGCGAGTGCTTGAGGACGGCGCCGGCGACGACCTCGCCGACCCGCTGACCCTGCAGCCCGAAGCGGGCGACCAGCCCGTCCAGCGTCGCGGTGAGCATGTCCTGGTTGGACGCCTGCGCGTACGCGGAGTTCGAGCGGGCGAAGGGGATGCGGTTGCCGCCGACGATCGCGGCCTTCCGGGTCTGCGGAGCCATCGGGACCCTCCGGATCACTGGATGGGGGCCGGGGTGGCGTGCCACCCCGGCCAGTGTCTGAAACCCACGGTATCAGGTACTGTCGGTGTCGTGAAAGCCGAGAGGCCGAGGCGTGACCGCCGCGACTCGCGCTGGGACGAGCACCGTCGCGCCCGTCGCGAGCAGCTGGTCGACGCCACCATCGCCGCGGTCGGCCGGCACGGCGCGGGGGTGGGCATGGAGGAGATCGCCACCGCCGCCGGCACCAGCAAGACGGTCGTCTACCGGCACTTCGCCGACCGCACCGAACTGCACGTCGCCGTCTGCGCCCGGGTGGCCACGTCCCTCACCGCTCGCCTGCGCGAGGCGATGGAGCGCAGCGGCGAGCCGCGGCAGATGGTGGCCGCCGCCGTCGAGACCTACCTGGCGTTCCTCGAGGCCGATCCCGAGCTGTACCGGTTCGTCGTCCAGGCGCCGGACCGCCCGGCCGACAGCGACCCGATCGCCAACCTCTCCCACCTCGTCGGCGACCAGGCGGCCGCGCTGGTCGCCGTGGCCCTGGAGCAGGGCGGCCGCGACCCCGCGGCCGCCCTCCCGTGGGGCCACGGCCTGGTCGGCCTCGTCCGCTCGGCCGCCGACTGGTGGCTGCAGGCCGATCGTCCGATGCCCCGGGTGGAACTCGCCGCCCACCTGACCGATCTCGCCTGGGCCGGACTCTCCGGCGTCGTGTTCCGCAAGGAGGAAGAACAGTGACCACGCTCCTGCCGCACGCGGTGGACCCCAGAGCGCTCACCGAGGTGCTCGACGGCCGCTGGGGCCACGTGCGCCGCGACGCCCGCGAGAACCTGCACGACCCGGACCTGCTGCCCACGTACGGGGAGAACGTGCAGGAGGCCCGCGAGCGGGTCACCCGGACGGCGGAGAAGATCGCCCGGTCCGGCCGGGTCACCCTCGGCTTCCCGAAGGAGTACGGCGGCGAGGGCGACGCCGGCGGCTCGGTCACCTCGATCGAGATGCTGGCGTTCACCGACCTGTCGCTGATGGTCAAGGCCGGCGTCCAGTGGGGGCTGTTCGGTGGCGCCGTGCAGGCGCTGGGCACCGAGCGACACCACGAGGCCTACCTGCGCGACATCATGAGCTTCGACCTGCCCGGCTGCTTCGCCATGACCGAGACCGGGCACGGCTCCGACGTCCAGCAGCTGCGGACGACGTGCACCTACGACCCCGGGACGCAGACCTTCGACCTGCACACGCCGCACGAGGCCGCCCGGAAGGACTACATCGGCAACGCGGCGAAGGACGGCCGGATGGCGGTGGTGTTCGCCCAGCTGGTGACGAGGGGCCGGCGGCACGGCGTGCACGCCTGGCTGGTGCCGATCCGCGACGAGCAGGGCAACCCGGTGCCGGGCGTCACCATCGGGGACGACGGCCCCAAGGCCGGGCTGCTCGGCGTCGACAACGGCCGGCTGACCTTCGACCACGTGACCGTGCCGCGCGACATGCTGCTCGACCGGTTCGGCTCGGTCGCGCCCGACGGCACGTACACCAGCTCGATCGAGAACGAGACCCGCCGCTTCTTCACCATGCTGGGCACCCTGGTGCGCGGCCGGGTGAGCGTCGGCGGCTCCGCGTCGTCGGCGACCAAGCTCGCCCTCGACATCGCCGTCCGCTACGGCGAGACCCGCCGGCAGTTCTCCGCGCCGGGCGCCGACCGCGAGATCCTGCTCAACGACTACCTCGTGCACCAGCGCAAGCTGCTGCCCGCCCTGGCCGCCACCTACGCGTACTCCTTCGCGCAGGAGGAGCTGGTCGGCACCATGCACGACGTCCAGGGCGGGGACGGCGTGGACGAGGCCGCGCAGCGCGAGCTGGAGTCGCGGGCCGCCGGGCTCAAGGCCGCCCAGACCTGGCACGCCACGCGCACCATCCAGATGTGCCGCGAGGCCTGCGGGGGTGCCGGCTACCTGCAGGAGAACCGGCTGCCGCACCTGAAGGCCGACACCGACGTCTTCACCACCTTCGAGGGCGACAACACCGTCCTGCTGCAGCTGGTCGCCAAGGGCCTGCTCACCGGCTACCGCGACGCCTTCGGCTCGCTCGACGGCTGGGGCAAGGTCGGGTTCATCGCCGACATGGTCCGCGAGACCGTGCTCGAGCGGACGGCGGCCCGCGGCCTGATCGCCCGGCTCGTCGACGCCGTCCCCGGCCGGGAGGACGAGGTGCCGCTGCTCGACCGCGGCTGGCAGCTCAAGATGCTCGAGGACCGCGAGAAGCACCTGCTCGACGGCGCGATCCGGCGGCTGCGGCGCGGCGCGGAGGCTGCGTCCTCCCCCGCCCGCCCGGTCCGGCCCTTCGACGTCTTCAACGACGTCCAGGACCACGTGCTGCGGACGGCGCAGGCGCACATCGACCGCATCGTGCTGGAGGCCTTCGTCGCCGGCATCGAGCGGACGACCGACGTCGACGCGCGGGCCCTGCTCGAGCGCGTCTGCGACCTGTACGCGCTCACGACCATCGAGGCCGACCGGGCCTGGTTCCTCGAGCACGGCCGGCTCACGCCGAACCGCTCCAAGGCGCTCACCGCCACGGTGAACACGCTGCTGAAGGACGTGCGCCCGCACATGGTCACGCTGGTCGACGCCTTCGCCATCCCGGAGGACTGGAAGGGCGCGGCGATCCTGCGCGAGGAGGCCGACCGCCAGGAGGCCATGTGCACTCATGACGGGGCGACCCGGGACGCCGCGCTGCGCCGCGGGACGGCGACCTCGGTGGAGGTCCCGCCCGGCCAGTGAGAGGACCCCGGGCCCTCGGGTCGGGGGAGGAACGGCGGGGTCAGCGCGACCGCGTCAGCGGGCGGGTGGGCTCGGGAAGCCGCCGACCAGCTGCTCGAAGGCGTGCGCGACCCGGAGTGGGGTGGTGTCCTCGAACCGGCGGCCGACCAGCATCATCCCGACCGGCAGCCCCTGCGAGAGCCCGGCCGGCACGCTGGTGGCCGGGTGGCCGCTGACGTCGAACGGCGCGCAGTTGACGATCATCTCCAGCGCGCGGGCCACCCGGGTCTCCAGCGGGTCGTCCGGGGCCGGGATCTCCGGGGCCACCATCGGCACGGTGGGCATGACCAGCAGGTCGACGTCGGCCAGCGCGGCGTCGTACTGCCGGCGCACCTCGGTCGCCAGGTTCTGCGCCATCGCGTAGTGCCGGGTCTGCTCCCGCTCGTACGACCAGCGGCCGGCCAGCGCCACCGCCGTCACCGTCGGCGACCACCGGTCGACCACCTCGCGGCGCTGGCGGCCGTAGTGGGCGACCAGCTCGGGGTCGTAGCGACCCTCGTAGTTCCAGCCGTAGCCGTTGCCCTCGATCATCTGCACCGTGGCGCCGTCGGTGGCGATGACGTTCCAGACGTGCAGCGCGTGCCGGTGCCAGGGCAGGTCGAGGTCCACCACCTCGATGCCCAGCTCCCGCAGCCGCTCCGCGGCCGCCCGGACGGTGTCGTCGACGCCGGCCTCGGAGAGCTCCGCCCAGCCGAAGCCCTGGGCGACGACCCCCACCCGCAGCCCCGCGACGTCCCCGCCCAGCGCGGCGGCGTACTGCTCGGGCGCCAGGTCGGCGGGCTGGCGCGGGTCGTTGCCGTCCCGGCCGGCGAGGACGTCGAGCATGAGTGCGGCGTCGGCGACCGTGCGGGTCATCGGGCCGAGGTGGTCGAGGGTCAGCTCGATGGGGAACGCGCCGGTGTAGGGCACCAGCCCGTGCGTGGGCTTGTGGCCGACGATGCCGGAGAAGGCCGCGGGCATGCGGATCGAGCCACCCTGGTCCCCGCCGACCGCGAGGTCGACCTCCCCGGACGCACCAGCGCGGCGCTGCCGCTGGAGCTCCCACCGGTCGTCCGCGACGGGTCCCACGGGTTGCGCACGGGGCCGGTGACGGAGGTGTGGCTGCCGCCGGAGAAGCAGAGGTCCTCGCAGACGGACTTGCCGGTGATCGTCGCGCCGGCCTCGAGCAGCCGGGTGACGACGGTGGCGTCCTCCCGCGGGACGAACCCCTCGACGGTGTGCGAGCCGTTCATCATCGGGACGCCGGCGACCTCGACGTTGTCCTTGACCGCCACCGTCCGGCCGGCCAGCGGCCCGTCCGCGGCACCGCGGATCTCGGTGGTCACGTACCAGGCGCCGAGCGGGTTGTCGGCCTCGTCGGGGCGGGGGCTCGGCCGGTCGCCGGGCGCCTGCGGGGCGATCCCGGCGTAGAGCTCCTCGACCGCGTCGTAGGAGCTGAGGAAGGCCGCGACGATGGGGGTGTAGGCGGCCACCTCCTCGGGGCTGGGCTTCATGCCGTAGCTGGCCGCGAGCGCGGCCACCTCGGTCTCGTCCGGCGGGCGTACGGGCACGGCGACCTCCAGGTGAGCGGCTGGTGGAGCCGCAAGCTAGCGGCGTCCTCGCCCTCCTGTCACCGGCGGTGAGGACCTCCTCACCGTCTTGATCATGGGGTCGGCCGCGCCGACACGGCTCGACACGCCGCACCGGCCGGCAGGGGCCCATGATCACGGCGGGAGAAGGGGGCGCGGGAGGATGCGGCCGTGGAGATCCTGGCCGCGGCCACCGAGACGCTGCGGGTGCCGGCGGCGGTCGACCTCGCCGCGATCGTGGTCGGTGCGCTGACCGGCGGGCTGCTCGCCGCCCGCGAGGGGTTCGCCGTCTCGGGCGTGCTGCTGCTGGCCGTCAGCGGCGGGCTCGGCGGCGGGCTGGTGCGCGACGTGCTGCTCGGCGACCTGCCGCCGGTCGCCCTCACCAACCCCGCCTACCTGCCCACGGTGGCCATCACCGCGACGGTGACGTTCTACTTCTCCGGCTGGCTGTCCCGGCTGACCGGCCTGCTGGTGGTCCTCGACGCCGTCACCCTGGGCTTCTTCACCGTCATCGGCGCGCAGAAGGCGCAGCTGGCCGCCCTGCCCAGTGCCAGCGTGGTCTTCGTCGGCACGGTCACCGCGGTCGGCGGTGCGGTGATCCGCGACGTGCTGCTGGCCCAGCGCGCCGACATCGTGCAGCCCGGCCCGTACAACGCGGTCGCCGCGCTGCTCGGGGCCATCGCGCTCACCGTGCTCGCCGGCCCGGTCGGTCTCGACCCGATCCCGGTGGCCGCGCTGGTCATCGTGCTGGTCGCCGCCCTGCGGGTGCTCTCGGTGTGGCGCGGCTGGGAGGCCCCGGTCGCCGTCGACCTGCCCGGTCGGGCGCGCCACCGGCTGCTCCGCGTGCGCGCCGGGCGTCCGGCCCGCTGGCGCCGCCGCGACCGATGAAGGACCCCGTCCTCCTCACCGCTCGCAGGCTCGCGGCGAGCCTCCGGACGGGGCCGCGCGGCGCCCTCACCTGGCGGTGCGGGCCTCCGGGTGGACCGCGGGCGCGGGCGGGAACTCCGGTGGCACCACCTGCGGGCCGGCCTCGGGCGGCCGGGGGCGGCCCTGGGGGTGCAGCCGGACGGCGAGCAGCGCGACGTCGTCCTCGGCGTCGGGCAGGAACAACCGCTCGAGCACCCGGTCGCACAGGTCGGTCAGCGGCAGCACGGCGTACTCGGCCAGCACGGACACCAGCGCGGCGGTGCCGGCGTCGAGGTCGCGGTCACGGCGCTCGACCAGCCCGTCGGTGTGCAGGAAGACCGTGCTGCCCGCGGGGAGGACGGCCACCCGGTCGTGCCGCGCCACCGAGGGGTCGACGCCGAGCAGCAGGTCGGGCAGGTCGCCGTCGAGCACCTGCACCTGACCGTCGGGCCGGAGCAGCACCGGCGGCGGGTGGCCGGCGCTGGACCAGCGCATCAGCGTCCGGTCGGCGCGCAGGTCGTCGTCCGTCTGCTCGAGGCGGGCGACCAGCGCCGTGGCCATCGTGTCCAGCCCCAGCCCGCGGACGGCGCGGTCGACCTGGGCCAGCACCTGCGCCGGCGGGGCGCCGCTGGAGTAGCTGATCCCGCGCAGCAGGCTGCGCAGCTGGCCCATCGCCGCGGCGGCCCGGACGTCGTGCCCGACGACGTCGCCGATGGCCAGCACGGTCGCCCCGCCGGGCTCCAGGAACGCGTCGTACCAGTCGCCGCCGATCTCGGCGCCGTCCGCGGCGGGCACGTACCGGACGACGATCTCGCAGTGGTCCGGCTCCGGCGGGTCGGTGAGCATGCTGTGCTGCAGCGCCCCCGCCAGCGCCCGCTGCTGCCCGAAGAGCCGGGCGTGGTGCAGGGCCAGGCCGGCCCGGCGGCCCACCTCGAGCGCGGTCTCCACCTCGGCCGGCGTGTGCGGCCCCCGCTCCGCGCCGTTGAACAGGCCCAGCGCACCGAGGGACTGCCCGCGGGCGGTCAGCGGCACGACCACGCCGGAGGCCGGCCCCAGCCGACCCAGCAGCTCCCGGGTCGCCGGCTCGGGGATGGCCCGCTCGACCCGCGCGGCGTCGATCCGGGGCAGCACGAGCGGGCGGCCGGTGCGGGTGACCACCGCCGCGGCGGCCTCCTCGGTCATCACCGCGACCATCGAGTGCACGTACAGCTCCAGCTCGGCGCGGAGCTCGGGGTCGCGGTGCGCCGAGGCCATCTCGTGCAGGCGGCCCTGCTCGTCGGTGACCACCAACCAGCACCAGTCGGCTAGGGTGGGGACGACGACGTCGGCGAGCTGGCCCACCTGCCCGGTGATCTCCAGCGTCCCTGACAGCACCCGGCCGGCGTCGGCGAGCAGTTGCAGGCGGGCGGTCGCCGCGGTCATCGCGGCCACCGCGTCGGCGCGCACGATGTCGGCCCGCAGCCGGGAGGCGGTCAGGGCGAGCTGGGCGGTGAGGCCTTCCAGCAGTTCGACGTCGGTGGCGGTGAAGGCGTGCTCGGTCGTCCAGACGACGGTGAAGCTGCCGAGCAGCCGGCCCTCGACCCGCAGCGGCAGCGCGGCCAGCGCCCGCGTGCCCAGCATGGCGTTGACCTCGGCCATCCTGGGGAAGCGGGCCTCGACCTCGGCCGCGTCGGCGAACAGCAGCGCCTCGCCCTGCCGGGCGACCCACTGGATGGGCAGCGCGTCGTCCATCGGCGTCTGCACCCCGCCGGCCGGTAGGGCGACGTCGGCCGCGCTGGCCACGGTGTCGAGGATGCGCCGGGTCAGGTGCAGGTACAGCTCGCCGTCGCGCGGGTCGACCACCGCCAGGCCGATCGCCTCGGCACCGAGCACGGCGGCCGCGCGCAGCGCGATCTCGGCGAGCTGGGTGACCTGCGTGGCGCCGGCGAGCTCGGCGGCGACCTCGGCGATCGCGGCGGCCCGGCGGACCGCGGCGAGCTCCCGGTCGGCCTGCTCGTGCGCCTCCGTGACGTCGACGACCGTGCCCACGATCCGCTGCGGCGCGCCGTCCGGACCGGCCAGGACCCGGCCGCGGCTGACCGTCCAGCGCACCACGCCGTCGGCCCGCAGGACCCGCAGCTCGACCGTGTACTGCGCCAGGGCGTCGACGGCGGCCTGCATCTCCTCCTGCGCCCGCGCGCGGTCGTCGGGGTGCACGTGCCGGTCGAACAACCGGTCCAGGGCCATGCGGACGGTGGAGTCGTACCCGAAGATCGCCGCGCAGCGCTCGTCCCAGTCGATGGTCTCCCGCTGGAGGTCGACCTCCCAGGTGCCCACGGCACTGGCCTCCAGCGCCAGCTCCAGGCGCATCAGGGAGGTGTCCGCGGCCGACCGGGCCGCGGAGAGCTCGAGCTCCGCGACCACCGAGGCGGCCAGCTGCTCGAGGGAGGCGACCTGGTCCGGCGACCAGTCGCGCCGGACGCCGTCGAACACCGCCAGTGCTCCGACGGCCTGCCCGGACCGCGCGCGCAGGGGCACGCCGAGGTAGGCGACGAGGGCCCCGTCCACCGCCGCGGGGAGGCCGGCCAGCCGCTGGTCCTGCGCCGCGTCCGGAGCGACGACGGGGACGCCCAGCCCGACGGTCACCGCGCACGGGGAGCCCTCGAGGGGCAGCGGGCCGCTGACGACCGACGCCGGCAGGCCGCAGGAGCCCACGGGCACCTCGGCGTCGGTGACCAGGCAGACCAGCGCCGCAGGGGTCCCCGCCAGCCGCGCGGCGAGCTGCGCGAGCCGGTCGTGGACGCCGGGAGACGCCTCGGCGAGCAGCCGCCGGGCCGCAGCGACGCGCCTCGGGTCGGGGAGCACGTCGGACTGCGGGGGCGGGAGTGCCGACGCCATGCGCGCGCTCCCTCGTCCACCGTGGGCGGCCCGTGCGCCAGCCGCGTCGACCCGACATCCTGACACGCAGCGCCCCCGTGACCCCGGAACGTCCCCCGCACGTGTCACGCCCGTCGGCCACCCCCTCGGGTGAGGCGGGGCCCGTCCCGGTGGAGCCCGGCGGCGCCGGCGCCGATGGGCTGGCCATGACGGCGATCCTCACGAGCCGGCTGCCCGACTGCCGTCCGCTGCTGGCCGACCCCGACGACCTCACGCCGGTGTTCCAGCCGGTCGTCGACCTCGCCACCGCGCGGGTCGTGGGCTACGAGGCGCCGTCTGGTACGCCGCCGCCGCGGACTGCGGCCTGGCCGCCGAGCT
This sequence comes from Geodermatophilus sp. URMC 61, assembly GCF_052931555.1. Classification (NCBI taxonomy): domain Bacteria; kingdom Bacillati; phylum Actinomycetota; class Actinomycetes; order Geodermatophilales; family Geodermatophilaceae; genus Geodermatophilus; species Geodermatophilus sp. URMC 61. The sequence goes on along the minus strand of NZ_JBRFHZ010000002.1, from coordinate 4,517,633 downwards.
CGAGGCGCTGGCGGTCACCAAGGCGCTGGCCGCCGTCCCACTGCTGCCCGACGACACGTCCCTCACCGTTCCTGTCCGCCCGCACCTGCTCGGCAGCGCCCCGGTCCAGGAGGCGCTCGCCACCCGGCCGGACCTGTCGCGCGTCGTCGTCCAGCTCGCCGGGCACACGCCGGTCGACGACCTCGACGCGCTGCGCCGGCAGACCGACGCGCTGCGCGCCCGCGGAGCCCTCGTCGCGGTGGACGACGCCGCCTCCGGCCTGCTCTCCGCGGCCGCCGTCCGTCCCGACCTCGTCGGCCTCGACCGGACCCTGGTGACCGGCGTCGCCGGCGACCCGGTCCGCAGCGCGCTCCCCGAGGTCGTGCGCGATCTCGCCGGCCGGATCGGTGCCCGGCTCGTGGCCGAGGGCGTCGAGACGGCCGGGGAGCTGGCCGCGCTGGCCCGGCTCGGCGTCCCGCTCGCGCAGGGCTGGCTGCTGGGCCGGCCGACGCCGGAGCCCGCCCCGCTGGCCCCCGAGGTCGCCGCGCTGGTCCGCACCTCCGCCGCCCGCGCCCGGACCTCCGAGGGGCTCGCCGCGCTCGTGCGCCCGGTGCGCCAGTGTGACGTCGGCGAGCCGCCACCCGCCGTCCCCCCGGGGGTGCTGGTGGGCCGGCACGGGGAGCCGGTCGCGCTGTGGCTGGCCTGCCCGCGCACCGGGGAACTCCACCGGGCCCCGGTCTCGCTCCGGGCCGTCCCGTCGGACGACGTCGCCGCGACCCTCCAGCGGGCGGTGGCGCGGCCTCCGGCGCAGCGCTTCGACCCGGTGGTCTGCACCGACCCGACCGGCGCGGTCGTGGGCCTGCTGCGCGTCGAGGACCTCGCCGCGGCGGTCGCGCGCCGGGCTCGGCAGCAGCCGCTGCTGGCCGGTTCCTGACCCACCGGATGCGGCCACCGTCGTGTGCGGCTCGGCCGGCACGCGGGCCCGGACGGTCGTGGTGGGCGGGTCCTCCTCGGCGGGCGTCGCGGACGTGCAGGCCGGCGTCGCCGCCTACCGAGCGGGGACCGTCACACGGTGGTGCCGGTGCTCGGGGTGTCGTTCAGCGGAGGTCCTCGACCAGCCCGATGACGATGCCGTCGGGGCCGCGGACGTAGCAGTACCGGTAGGTGTCGCCGTACTGCGCCACCGCGCCCACGAGTTCGGCGCCGTGGGCGCGCAGGCGGTCGAGGACGTCGTCGACGGCGTCGACGGCGAAGGTGAGGCGGGGGATGCCCGGGGTGTTCATCGGCGCCCTCGGCGCAGTGCCGGTGGCCACCGGCGAGCGGAACGTCGACAGCTCGACCCGGCCGTGACCGTCCGGGGTCCGCACGACGGCGATGTCCGCCCGGACGCCGTCCAGCCCCACGAGCTGGTCCACCCATTCACCCTCGACTGCTGCCTCGCCCTCCAGTTCCAGGCCCAGCTCGACGAAGAACGCGACAGCAGCCGTGAGGTCCTCGACCACGACGCCGGCGTGATCCAGCCGGTAGATCGTCATGCCACGCAACGTAGGGGACCGAGGACCGGACTGGAGTCAGGACATCGCTGACCGGTCCCGGGACGTCCTCGACCGTTGACAGTGCTCCACGGTCGGCCGCCGGCATCACCGGCAGGCCCACGCGACGCCGTGGATCCTCCTCCGGGGCCGCGATCCGGGCACCCTGGCCACCCTCCCGCCGAGGTCACCGGCCGCTGGTCACTCGCTGGCGGCGTCCAGCGCCCGCGTCTCCTCCTCGGTGAGCACGAGGTCCTGCATGGGCAGCAGGTCGGCCAGCTGCTCGACCGAGCGGCTGCTGGCGATCGGCGAGACGACGGTGGGCCGGTCGGCCAGCCAGCGCAGCGCCACCGCCGCGACCGTCACCCCGTGCCCGTCGGCCACCTGCTGCAGCGCGGACAACACCCGGTCACCCCGCTCCCCCACGTAGGCCGAGGCGCGCTCCGCCCGCGGCGAGTCGACCTGCTCGCCGGCCCGGTACTTGCCGGTCAGGAAGCCCTTGGCCAGCGCGTAGTAGGGCAGCACGCCCAGGTCGTGGGCGGCCACGACCTCGCGCAGCCCGTCCTCGTACGCCGCCCGCTCCATGAGGTTGTAGTGCGGCTGCAGCGCCACGTACCGGGTCAGCCCCAGCCGCTGCGAGGTCTCCAGCGCCTCGGTCAGCCGCTCCGGCGAGTAGTTCGACGCCGCGACGTGGCGGACCTTCCCCGCCTGGACCAGCTCGTCGAACGCGCGCAGCGTCTCCTCCAGCGGCGTGCTCTCGTCGTCGTGGTGCGCGTAGTAGAGGTCGATCCGGTCGGTCTGCAGCCGGCGCAGCGAACCCTCGACCGCCGTCCGGATCTCCGCGGCCGACAGCGGGTGCTCCTTCTCCAGCCGCGAGGCCTTGGTCGCCACCACCATGCGGTCGCGCAGGCCGCGCTCGGCCATCCAGTTGCCGAGGATCTCCTCCGAGGCGCCGCGACCGTAGGACTCCGCGGTGTCGACGAACGGCGCGAGCGTGCTGACCGTCGCGTCGGTGAACCGGTCGAGCACGGCGAAGGACGTCGGCTCGTCCGCCGTCCAGCCGAACACGTTGCCGCCCAGGCAGAGGCCGCTGACGGTGAGGTCGGTCCCGGGGATGACTGGCATGTCCCAACGCTAAGGGCGGGGGCCGTCGGGGCGCCGCGTGGGAACCGGTCCACCTCGCGGGACCGGTGGGACGTGAGGGACCCGTTCGACCCCCTCGGTGGCGGACTGTCAGGGGCGCATGGCACCGTGCCTGCGGTCCGACCTCGCCATTGGCGTGGTCCGGCACGCTCTGTCACCGACACGGAAGGAACCCCGTGAACAAGGCCGAACTCGTCTCCGCCATCGCCAAGCGGGCCGACGTGCCCACCTCGACCGTGGACTCGGTGCTCGCCGGGCTCCAGGACGAGCTCGTCGACGCCATCACCCGCGGCGAGAAGGTCGCCGTCTCCGGCCTGCTGACCGTCGAGCGCACGCAGCGCTCGGCGCGCACCGGCCGCAACCCGCAGACCGGCGAGTCGATCGACATCCCCGCCGCCAACACGGTCAAGGTCACCGCGGGCTCGAACCTGAAGAAGGCCGCCAGCAACGTGCCGGTCTGAGTAAGGACCCCCTTGCCCCCCACCGCTCGCACGCTCGCGGCGGGACCCTGCAAGGGGGCCGTCCACCGCGTCGGGACGGCGGCTGCCCCTGTGACCGGTCCCACGACCGCGTGGGTCAGGATGCCCGGGCAGTCGCCGTCCGACGGCGGGCGGCACGAGGGACGGAGGACCCGTGACGGCACTCGAGGTGGACATCGACCCGACCGAGGTCGGCTTCGACACCGGCCGGCTGGCCCGGCTGGACCGGCGGCTGGCCCGCTACGTGGACGACGGCCAGCTGCCCGGTTACCTGGTGACCGTGGCCCGGCACGGACACCTGGTGCACGTCAGCTCGGCCGGGTGCCGCGACGTCGAGGTCGGCCTGCCCGTCGAGCGGGACACCCGCTGGCGCATCTACTCGATGACCAAGCCGATCACCTCGGTCGCGGCGATGATGCTGTACGAGGAGGGCGCCTTCCAGCTCTCCGACCCGATCGCCCGGTGGCTGCCGGAGTTCGCCGAGACCCGCGTCTACGTGGCGGGCTCGGCGCAGAAGCCGGTCACCGCGCCGCAGATGGAGCCGATCCGGGTGTGGCACCTGCTCACGCACACCTCCGGGCTCACCTACGGCTTCCACCACGCCCACCCGGTCGACGCGATGTACCGGGCCGCCGGGCACGAGTGGGGCACCCCCGCCGGCGCGGACTCCGCCGAGGTCTGTCGCCAGTGGGCCGCGATCCCGCTGGTCTTCCAGCCCGGCGCGGAGTGGAACTACGGCGTCTCCACCGACGTCCTCGGCCGGCTGGTCGAGGTCGTCTCCGGGCAGCCGCTCGACGAGTTCTTCGAGCAGCGCATCTTCGCCCCGCTCGGCATGACCGACACCTCGTTCGGCCTGCGCGAGGGCGACGACCCCGAGTCCCTGGCCCGGCTGTACGGAGCCGTGCCCGGCCGGCCCGGCGGCGCCCCGACCGGGTTCGCGCCGCTGGACGCCATGGGCGCGACCGCGCTCTCCAAGCCGGTGTTCCTCTCCGGTGGCGGCGGGCTGGTCTCCACCGCCGCGGACTACCTGCGCTTCGTCGAGCTGCTGCGCCGCGGCGGCTCCTACGACGGCGGCCGGCTGCTGGGCTCGCGCACGATCGCGCTGATGACCCGCAACCACCTGCCGGGCAACCAGGACCTGGAGACCTTCGGCCGGCCGCTGTTCGCCGAGACGCCGCTGCGCGGGGTGGGCTTCGGGTTGGGCTTCTCGATGGTCGTCGACCCGGTGCGCTACGGCGTGCTGTCCAGCCTCGGCGACTACAGCTGGGGCGGGGCGGCGTCCACGGCCTTCTACGTGGACCCGGTAGAGGACGTGACCGTCGGCTTCTACACCCAGCTGATGCCGTCGAGCACGCTGCCGGTCCGCAACTACCTCCGCCAGCTCGTCAACCAGGCGCTGGTGGACTGAGAGGGACCCCGTCCCGTGATCAGCTCTGATCACGGTCCCCGGTCCTGGCTCACGGCCAGTGGTGAGCCAGGACCGGGGACGATCAGGTCAGCTGATCACCATGTGGGGCCGTGGCGGGTCGTTCAGAGGTAGCGGCGGAAGAGGATCGAGGCGACCATCGCCGGCTTGCTCTGCCCCTCGATCTCCATCGTGATGCCCAGGTTCATCTGCACGCCGCCCTCGAACTGCTTGGCCTCGTCGAGGGTCGCGGAGGCGCGGATGCGGGAGCCGACCGGCACCGGCGACATGAAGCGGATCTTCTCGGCGCCGTAGTTGACCCCCATCCGGAAGCCCTTCGCATCGATGATCTGCGCCGACAGCGCCGAGACCAGCGACAACGTCAGGTAGCCGTGCGCGATCGGGCCGCCGAACGGGCTCTCCCGCTTCGCCCGCTCGACGTCGACGTGGATCCACTGGTGGTCGTGGGTGGCCTCGGCGAACTGGTTGACCTGCTCCTGGGTGATCTCGAGCCAGTCGCTGTGCCCGAGGTGCTGGCCGACCTTCGCCAGCACGCCGTCGATGCCCTCGACCGTGGTCTGCGCCATGAGCGTCTCCTCCTGCTCCGCGGGTCTGGTTTGCTGACTCCACCACACAGCGCGACGGCGAGGGGAGCGGGGTTGCTGCGGCTCGGTGCTCTCGACGTGCCGCCCGGACGGCTGGTGGTCATGGCCATCGTCAACCGCACCCCCGACTCCTTCTACGACCGCGGCGCGACCTACGAGCTCGCCGCCGCCGTCGAGCGCGTCGACCGGGTCGTCTCCGAGGGCGCCGACATGGTGGACGTCGGCGGCGTCAAGGCCGCTCCCGGGGAGGAGGTCGACGCCGCCGAGGAGATCCGCCGGACGGTCGACCTGGTCGCCGCCATCCGCGACGCGCACCCGACCCTGCCGATCTCGATCGACACCTGGCGGGCGGAGGTCGCGCGGGAGGCGCTGGCCGCCGGCGCCGACGTCGTCAACGACGCGTGGGGCGGCGTCGAGCCGGAGCTCGCGAAGGTGGCGGCCGAGGCCGGCGCCGGGATCGTCTGCACCCACGCCGGCGGGCTGCCTCCGCGCACCCGCCCCCACCGCGTCGCCTACGACGACGTCGTGGCCGACGTGGTGGCCCGGACGACGGCGCTGGCCGAGGCCGCGGTCGCGGCGGGCGTGGACCGCGAGCGGGTGCTGGTCGACCCCGGGCACGACTTCGGCAAGAACACCCGGCACTCGCTGGAGGCGACCCGCCGGCTCGACGAGCTGGTCGCCACCGGGTGGCCGGTGCTGGTGGCGCTGTCGAACAAGGACTTCGTGGGCGAGACCCTCGACGTCCCGCTGGAGCAGCGGCTGACCGGCACGCTCGCGGCGACCGCGGTGAGCGCCTGGCTCGGCGCGACGGTGTTCCGCGCGCACGACGTCGCGGCGACCCGCCAGACGCTGGACATGGTGGCGTCGATCCGCGGCGACCGCCCGCCGGCCCGCACCACCCGCGGCCTGGCGTGAGGCGGGCCTTCCTCCGACGATCAGCTCGGCTCACCGTCACCGGTCCTGGCTCACCACCGGCGGTGAGCCAGGACCCTCGATGATCAGCTCACCTGATCATCGGGGCGCGGCCCCTCGATAGGTTGCCGACCATGGCCGCCACCGGGTTCCACACCGCCGACGAGCTCAACGCGCTGCTGCCGGGCACCCTGCCGGGCCTGCTCGGGCTGACGGTCACCGCGCACGAGCCCGGCCGGCTGGCGGCCGGGCTCGACGTCCGCCCGGAGCTGCTGGCACCCAACGGCTACCTGCACGCCGCGACCGTGGTGGGGCTGGCCGACACGGCCTGCGGACTGGCCACGCGGGCGTTGCTGCCGGAGGGGTCGGTGGGCTTCACCACCATCGAGCTGAAGAGCAACTTCCTCGGCACCCTGCGCGAGGGTCGGGTGACCACCGTGGCGACCAACGCGCACGCCGGACGGACGACGCAGGTGTGGGACGCCGTGGTGACCGCGGACGGCACGGGGAAGACGATCGCGTTGTTCCGGTGCACCCAGTCGGTGCTCTGGCCGCGCTGACCACCCGTCCGGGTACTCACCGGTAACCCCGTTGGAGCCGCGACCACCAGGGATGTGAGACTGGCGCCACACCGTCGTGCGAAGGAGTGCTGTCCGTGGCGCTGGCCAGTCGTTACCCCGACGTCGAGATCCCCGACGTCTCCGTCCCCGAGTTCGTCCTCGCCGCCGGGCGCGAGAAGCCCGACGCGCCCGCGCTCATCGACGGCCTCAGGGGCGACGTCATCACCCACGGACAGCTGGCCGCCTACGTCGACCGCGTCGCGGCCGCGCTGCACGCCCGCGGCCTGCGCAAGGGCGACGTCGTGGCGGTCTTCTGCCCCAACACCCCGTGGTTCCCGGTGGTCTTCCACGGCATCGCCGCCGCCGGCTGCGTGATGTCGCCGATCAACTCGCTGTACACGCCCGACGAGATCGCCTTCCAGCTGCGCGACTCCGGCGCGAGGATCCTCGTCACCGTCTCGCCGTTCCTCGACCGGGCGCTGGCGGCGGTGGAGAAGTCCCCGGTCGGCGAGGTCGTCGTCATGGACGGCGCTGAGGGCCACGCCTCGCTGGTCGACCTGCTCTCCACCGACGCACCGTCGGTCCAGGTCGACATCGACCCGGCCGACGACCTCGTCACGCTGCCCTACTCGAGCGGCACCACGGGCCTGCCCAAGGGCGTCATGCTCACCCACCGCAACCTGGTGGCCAACGTGGCGCAGTGCCGGCCGCTCATCCAGCTCGGCTCGGACGAGCGGATCATCGCCGTCCTGCCCTTCTTCCACATCTACGGGCTCACCGTGTTGATGAACCAGGGCCTGGCCTGGGGCGGCGCGGTCGTGACGCTGCCGCGCTTCGACCTCGAGGACTTCCTGCGCACCATCCAGGACCACAAGATCACGCGGGCCTTCGTGGCGCCGCCCATCCTGCTGGCGCTGGCCAAGCACCCGCTGGTCGACCAGTACGACCTCTCCTCGCTGACCTCGATCACCTCCGGCGCCGCCCCCCTCGACGAACAGCTCGCGCTCGCCGCCGAGAAGCGGCTGCGGAGGGGCGCGGACAGCGGCGTCACGGTGGCGCAGGGCTACGGGATGACCGAGCTGTCGCCGGTCTCGCACACCACCCCCGACCTCGGCTCCGAGCCGCCGGGCGTGCCCGCCGGGTCGGTCCCCAAGGGCTCGGTCGGCTTCGCCGTCCCGAACTCCGAGTGCCGGCTGGTCGACCCCGCCACCGGCCAGGACGCCCCCACCGGCGAGCGCGGCGAGCTCTGGGTGCGCGGCCCGAACGTCATGAAGGGCTACCTGAACAACCCCGAGGCGACGGCGGACACGATCGACGCCGACGGCTGGCTGCACACCGGTGACGTCGCGATCGTCGACGAGAACGGCTGCTACACCGTCGTCGACCGGGTCAAGGAGCTGATCAAGTACAAGGGCTACCAGGTGGCCCCGGCCGAGCTCGAGGCCGTGCTGATCAGCCACCCGGAGATCGCCGACGCCGCGGTCATCGGCGTCCCGGACAAGGACAGCGGCGAGGAGCTGCCCAAGGCCTTCGTCGTCCGGTCGCCCGGCTCGGCGCTGACCCAGGAGGCGGTCATCGAGTACATGGCCGGCAAGGTGGCGCCGCACAAGAAGATCCGCATCGTCGAGTTCATCGAGGCGGTGCCGAAGTCAGCGGCCGGCAAGATCCTGCGCAAGGACCTCCGCGCGGCGGGCTGAGGACGGCGGGGACGGGGCCACCGGGACGGGGAGGGCTGGCCGATGGCACGCATGGACCTGCGGGTGCGGCTGCTGGGACTGCTGTCCCGCCGCTTCTCGATCACCCGCTTGGACGCCGAGGGGATCGCGCAGGCGCAGGCACGGCACCTGGGCCACAACCGCGTGGTCGACGTCGTGTTCGGCGGGGTGGCGCCCGGCACCGAGCAGGAGGACGTCGAGGTGGCGGGCCAGGTCGGGCGCCTGCCGGCGCGGGTGCACCGACCAGCGGGCGAGGAGGGTCCGCTGCCGCTCGTGGTGGACTTCCACGGCGGGGGCTGGGTGCTCGGCGACCTCGACGGGGTCGACTGGCACTGCAGCAGCGTCGCGGCCGCGGTGGGGGCGGTCGTGGTGTCCGTGGACTACCGGCTCGCGCCCACCCATCGCTGGCCGGCCGGCTCCGAGGACTGCTACGCCGCGCTGTGCGACGTGGTGGCCCGCGCGGCGGAGTTCGGCGCCGACCCCGACCGCGTGGCGGTCATGGGCGACAGCGCCGGCGGCAACCTCTCCGCCGTCGTCGCGCTGATGGCGCGGGACCGCAACGGACCCCGGATCGCCTTCCAGGGGCTGGTCTACCCCGCCACCGACCTCACCCTGTCCAGCCCGTCGATCGAGGAGAACGCGGACGCGCCGGTGCTGACCAAGGCCGACTGCGTGGCCTTCCGGGACCTCTACCTGGGCGGGCAGGACCCGCGCGATCCGTACGCATCGCCGCTGTTCGCGACCGACCACTCCGGACTGCCGCCCGCCCTGGTCCAGGTGGCCGAACACGACCCGATCCGCGACGACGGCCTGCGCTACGCCGCTGCGCTGCGGGCGGCAGGGGTGCCGGTGCGGACGACGACGTACGTCGGCATGCCGCACGGCTACCTCAGCTTCCCCGGTTTCTGCCGCAGCGCCCCGCAGGCGATGGCCGAGCTGTGCGCCGAGCTGGCTCTCCACCTCCGCACCGAGGCGCCGGCGGCCCGCTCCTGAACGAGGCCCCCTGCTCCCCACCGCTCGCAGGCCCGCGGCGGGCCCCTGCAGGGGCCGGCGAGGCCGCCAGAGGTCTCAGTCGGCCGCACCCGCTGCGGCCGGCGGTTCGGTGAGTCCGGCGTCCCGCCGCGTCGCCGTGACCGGAGGGACGCCGACCACCCGCTTGTAGGCCCGGGAGAAGGCGGCCTCCGACTCGTAGCCGAGGTGCCGGGCCAGCTCCCCGACCCGCGCACCGTCGGCCAGGGCGACGGTGGCCAGGTGCATCCGCCAGCGGGCGACGTAGTGCATGGCCGGTTCCCCGGCGAGCTCGGTGAACCGGGCGGCGAACGAGGAGCGGGACATCCGCGCCTCGCGGGCCAGGCGGGTCAGCGTCCACGCCGTCCCCGGGTCCCGGTGCAGCTGCGCCACCGCGCGGCCCACCTGCGGGTCCCGCAGGGCCCGCAGCCAGCCCGGCCCGGTGGCCGCGGTGTCCAGCCAGCCCCGCACGGCCTGGATGACGACGACGTCGGCGAGCCGGGTGACCACCGCCTCGGCGCCGGGCCGGTCGTGCCGGGCCTCGTCGGCGATCACCCCCAGCAGCACCGGGAGCCAGCCCCCGCGTGCCGCGTCGCGCCCGTCGACGTGCAGGACCGGCGGCAGCAGCCCGAGCAGGTGCGCGGCCCCGGGCCGGTCGGGTTGGACGACGCCGCAGACCAGACCGGTGCGGGCACCGCCGCCGTCGAGCCGCAGCACCGAGTAGTGCTCCCCGAGGTAGTGCTGGGGCAGCACGTCCGCCCGGCCGGCGATCCGCGCGCCCGGGTCGCTGCGCAGCAGGTGCCCTCGCCCGTGCGGCACCAGCGCCAGGTCCCCGGGGCCGAGTACGGACCGCACACCGTCGACCTCGAGCACGCAACCGCCCTCCGTGACGACGTGGAAGCTCATGCAGCCGTCGAAGGAGGGCATCTCCAGGCCCCACGGGGCGGTGACCTCCGCACGGCAGTAGAAGGTGCCCCGGATGCGCAGGTCCGCGAGCACCCCGCCGATCGGGTCGACCGGCACCCACGGGCGGTCGCGAGGTGGAGCGCGCAGCTCCCCGGTGGTCATGCGTCCAGCCTGGCCAGGCGGGCACCGGGCGTCCAGGCCGTCCGGACGAACGGGCACGGACCCCGGACGCGCGGTCATGGGCGGCACGGCCCGGGCTCGCCAGTCTCGGGGTGCCGGTCAGCAGGCCGGTACTCCGGAGAGGAGCAGGGACGTGAAGGTGCTGGTCGTGGGGGCAACCGGGGGATCGGGCCGGCCGGCGGTGGAGGCGCTCGCCGGCCGTGGGCACGAGGTGACCGCCTTCGCCCGCCGGGCGAGCGCGGTGTTCGGGGACCGTGCCGGGGTCCGGGCGGTGGACGGCGACGCCACCGTGCCGGGGGACGTCGGACGCGCCGTCCGCGGGCAGGACGCGGTCGTGGTGACGCTGGGCATCAGCGAGCCGCCGCTGCGGGTGCGGCTGCTCGGCAGCGCGGGGACCGCGCTCGACGTGCGCTCGCGCGGCACCGCGACCGTGGTCGCCGCCATGCGGGAGCACGGCGTGCGGCGGCTGGTCGTCCAGTCCTCCTACGGCGTGGGAGAGACGCGCGACCGGCTGCCGCTGTCCAGCCGGCTGGTGTTCGCCCTGCTGCTGCGCCCGCAGATCGCCGACCACGAACGGCAGGAGCGGATCGTCCGCGGCAGCGGGCTGGACTGGACGCTCGTGCAACCGGTGTACCTGACCGACGGCGACGAGCCGGCCGCCCTCTCCCGCACCGGGGACGTCGACGGCATGCGGGTGTCACGGCGAGCGGTGGGCGGGGTCCTCGCGGACCTGGCCGAGACCCACGGTGGGTACGGGCGGGTCCTGGCCGTGTCGGGGGCCACGGCGGGAGCACGCAGCGGCGCACTCCCGGGCCTCCCCGAGCCCGTGGGGGAGAACGGGGGTGGCCCTGCCTGAGCTCGGGTGGGGTGGGGGGACGGCCGGCCCCTGCTGGGTCCCGCCGCGAGCCTGCGAGCGGTGGAGGGCAGGGGTCCTTCTAGGGTCGGGCCATGCGCGCGGTGACCCTCAGCGGATCCGGTGGCCCAGAGGTGCTCGGCTGGGGCGAGGCCCCCGACCCGGTGCTGCGGCCCGGCGAGGTGCTCGTCGACGTCGTCGCCACCGCGGTCAACCGGGCCGACCTGCTCCAGCGGGCCGGCTACTACCCGCCGCCACCCGGGGCCAGCGAGATCCTCGGCCTGGAGTGCAGCGGGGTCGTCAGCGAGATCGGCGAGGGCGTGACCGGCTGGTCGGTCGGCGACGAGGTGTGTGCCCTGCTGTCGGGCGGCGGCTACGCCGAACGGGTCGCCGTCCCCGCCGGGCAGTTGCTCCCCCGCCCCGCCGGGGTGGAGCTGGCCACTGCGGCGGCGCTGCCCGAGGTCGTGTGCACCGTGTGGTCCAACGTGTTCATGCTCGCCCGCCTGCGCCGCGGCGACACGTTCCTGGTGCACGGCGGGTCCAGCGGCATCGGCACCATGGCCATCCAGCTGGCCGCCCGCGCCGGCGCCCGCGTGTTCACCACGGCGGGCACCCAGGCCAAGCTCGACGTCTGCCGGGAGCTGGGCGCGGAGGTGGGCGTCAACTACCGCGACGAGGACTTCGTCGAACGGGTGCTGGAGGAGACCGACGGGGCCGGCGTGGACGTCGTCCTGGACAACATGGGCGCCAAGTACCTGGCCCGCAACGTCGACGTCCTGGCCACCGGTGGACGGCTGGTCTGCATCGGGATGCAAGGCGGCACCAAGGCCGAGCTCGACCTCGGCAAGCTGATGCGCAAGCGCGCCTCGGTGCACGCCACGACGCTGCGCTCCCGACCGGCCACCGGGCCCGGCGGCAAGGCCGAGATCGTCGCGGCGGTGCGCCACGACGTGTGGCCCGACGTCGAGCGGGGCGTGGTGCGGCCGATCGTCGACCGGCGGCTGCCGATGTCGCAGGCCGCCGAGGCGCACCGGGTGGTGGACGCCAGCGAGCACGTCGGGAAGGTCCTGCTGCTCACCCAGGCATAGGAGGCAATGCATGCGTCCGCGACCCCCGGGACGTATGCATCGGTTCCAATGCCTCGAGTCAGCGCGGGCGTAGCGCGGCGACGGCGTCGACGATGTAGCCGACCTCCTCGGCCGTGTTGTAGTGCATCAGGCCCAGCTGCACGGCGCCGCCCTCCTCGTTGGCCCCGAGCGCGTCGAACAGCTCCCGCGCCGAGAGGTCGCCGTCCCACGCGCAGATGCCCCGCCGGGACAGCTCGTGGGCCACCTGCCGCGGACGCATCCCGGGGACGGTGAACGACAGCGTCGGCGTGGTCTGCGGAGCCGAGCCGATGACCTGCACGTGTCGCATCGCGCGCAGGGCCTGGTCCAGCCAGTCGAACAGCCCGCGTTCGTAGGCGGCCACCGCGGTCATCGAAGCGCGCAGCCGGTCCCGCCGGGTGCCGGTCGCGATGTCGTCCAGCGACGCGAGGTGTTCGACGGCCGCGGTGACGCCGGCCAGCAGCTCGAAGGCGTATCCGCCGCTCTCGAACCGGTCGGGCACCCGGTCGGGCACCGGCGCCAGCTTCTCGGGCTCCAGCTCCGCGAGCAGCCCCGGGTCGGCCACGACCGCGCCCACGTGCGGGCCGCACCACATGTCGGCGGCGACGACGAGGAAGTCCGCACCCATGGCCCGGGCGTCGAGCAGGTGGTGCGCCGCGGCGTGCGTGCCGTCGACGTAGACCAGCGCGCCGACCGCGTGCGCGCGGCGGGCGATCGCCGCGACGTCCGGGCGGGTGCCGATCGCGGAGCTGGCCGCCGTCACCGCGACCAGCCTGGTGCGGGGGCCGAGCAGCTCGTCGTACTGCCAGTCGGGCAGCTCGCCGGTCTCGATGTCCACCTCGGCCCAGCGCACGGCCACGCCGGCACGGGCGGCCAGCTCCACCCAGGGCCGCACGTTGGCGTCGTGGTCGAGCCGGCTGACCACCAGCTCGTCGCCGGGCCGCCAGGTCCGGGCCAGCGCGCGGGCCATCGTCCAGGTCAGCCGGGAGGCGTCCGGCCCGAGGACGACGCCGGCGGGTACCCCGCCGACCAGGTCGGCGACCGCGGTGCGAGCGCTGGCGACCAGCCCCTCCGCGCGGGCGGACGCCGGGAAGACCCCGCCGCGGTCGGCCACCGGCACCCGCATCGCCTGCGCCACCGCCAGCACGACGTTCTCGGGCAACAGCGCCCCGGCCGACCCCTCGGCGTGCACCAGACCGTCGGAGAGCCCCGGGAACAGGCCCCGGACGCGGGCGACGTCCAGCCGCCCCTCCCCCGGTCCCATGGGCCTCGACACTAGACGTTGCCTCCCGCGGTCGGACCCGGACCGGGCCGCCCCGGCAGGCCGCCGCGACGCCGGGGAGGATGGAGGCATGACCGCACCTGACAACGGCAGTGGACGCCCTCAGCAGGTCGTCGTGGTCGGCCCCGACGGCCGGCCCGTCGGCACGATGCCCGTGCCCGACGGCGGAGCCGCTGGTGGGGACGGCGAGGGTGGCGGCACCATCGGCGACATGGTCGAGCAGCCGGCGAAGGTCATGCGGATCGGCACGATGATCAAGCAGCTGCTCGAGGAGGTCCGGGCCGCGCCTCTGGACGACGCCAGCCGCAACCGGCTGCGCGACATCCACGCCTCCTCGATCCGCGAGCTCGAGCAGGGCCTGGCCCCGGAGCTGCGCGAGGAGCTGGAGCGGATCACGCTCCCGTTCAGCGAGGACGCCACGCCGTCCGACGCCGAGCTGCGCATCGCCCAGGCCCAGCTGGTCGGCTGGCTCGAGGGCGTCTTCCACGGCATCCAGACCGCGCTGTTCGCCCAGCAGATGGCCGCCCGCGCCCAGCTGGAGGAGATGCGACGCCGCGCGCTGCCCGGCGGCTCGCAGCCGGCCCCCGGCCCCCTTGCGCACCCCGGCGGCGGCCAGTACCTGTGACGCTGTCGGCCTACCGGACGACACCGCGGCCAGGTGCCGTGCCCCGGCCGCTGTCGCGGTGATCATCGGAGGTCACCGTTCCCGTTCCTGGCTCAGGACCGGTGGTGGGTCAAGAACCGGAACGACGAGCTGAGCTGATCATCGGGGTCGTCAGACCAGCGGGAGGTGCTTGACCACCCGGGCGGCGATCCGGCCCACTCGTCGCCCGTCCGAGGACGGCGCCCGGGCCGGTGTGGTGACCACCGGCGTCCGCTCGGGCAGGGTGCTGTGGTGCACGGCGGCGGCCCCGGCCGCGTCCAGGCCGATGCCCACGCCCAGCCGGGACTCCGCGGCGGCCGCGTGGGCCAGGGCGGTGGCGTCGTCCGGGCCGGGGACCTCCGTGACGTCCGTGGGCACCCCCTCCTCCTCGACGCCGGCGCAGACCTGCCGCAGCACCGCCGCCGGAGCCCCGGGGTGCCGGTACACCAGCACGGCCGGCCGCGGGCCCGGCGCCGTCACCTGCTCGGGCACCGGGCCTCCTCCGCCAGGAGAGCAGCGTGCGCCCGCACCAGGCCGGACGCGACCGCGTTGCGCGGCCCCTCGGTGCCCAGCACGTTGCCCGTCCCGCACACCACCCCGTGCGGGGCCAGCGCGTCCGCGATCAGGTCGGGGATCTCGAAGTCCAGGGCCGACCCGCCCAGGAGCACCACGAAGTCGAGCGCGCGGAGGTTGGCCCCCGGCGCCACCTGGCGCAGCGCCCGCAGCGCGTTGACCACGAACACGCGACGCTTCGCCTCACGGCGCACCCGCCGGACGTGGTCCAGGCCGTGCCGGGTGGGGACCGGGGCGGGTCCGTCCGGGGTCAGCACCACGACCCGCGCGAACACGTGCGGGGGCAGCGGCTGGTCGAAGAACTGCACGGTGCCGTCCTCGTGGCGCACGTGGAAGAAGCTCTCCACCTTGGCCAGCGGGAACCGCTTGACGCTCTCGGCGGCCTCGCGGTCGTCGAGCGCGAGCTCGGAGTCGATGAGCTTGGTGACCAGCTCACCGGCTCCGGCCACGTGCACGGCCGTGCACTCGCCGTCCCGGGTGAGCAGGGCGGCGTCGGTCGAGCCTCCGCCGAGGTCCAGGACGGCGACCGGCCGGTCGACACCCGGGGTGGTGAGCGCACCGCCCACGGCCATCTCGCCCTCGACGCCGCCGATCTCTGCGGCCGCTCCCAGCTGCTCGGACACCAGGTCCGCGACCAACCGCATGCGGCTGCGGCTGGTGCTCACCATCGCCGCCAGCGCCACCGCGTTCTCCAACGCCACCTCGCCGGCCAGCCCGCCGCGCACCTCGGCCGGGACGAAGGTGTCGACCGCGAGCACGTCGCGGATCGCGATCTCCGACACCGGCACGTCCGGCTGCCCGGCGACGTCCATGACGTCGACCATCGTGTCGCGGACCTGGGCGAGCATGCCGCCGACGTGGGTGCCCGGCTCGCCGCGCGCGTCGTCCAGGGGCTGCACCCGGGCGACGGTGTCCATGATCGCCTCGGCCCCGGCGTCGACGTCCACCCGGAGCGTCTTGCCCGCGCCGTGCAGCACGAGCTCACCCACCGGGATCCGGCGGTCGGTGACGTCCCCGGTCGGGGTGCGCACGACCACGGCCGAGCGGTTCCCGGTCAGCGCTCGTGCCACCGGGGAGACCTGCCGGGTCTGTGCCGGGTCCAACTCGAACACGGTGGCCAGCCCGTAGGAGTTCGACAGCGTCCGGATCGTCCGCCCCGGGGCGGCCACCTCGACGGCGGCGAGCATCCCCAGCGGGACCCGCTC
The DNA here is from genome assembly GCF_052931555.1 of Geodermatophilus sp. URMC 61. Classification (NCBI taxonomy): domain Bacteria; kingdom Bacillati; phylum Actinomycetota; class Actinomycetes; order Geodermatophilales; family Geodermatophilaceae; genus Geodermatophilus; species Geodermatophilus sp. URMC 61. The sequence goes on along the minus strand of NZ_JBRFHZ010000002.1, from coordinate 4,501,547 downwards.
CACCGCCGCGACCTCGTCCACGACCGGGATCGGCCGCTCGAGCCGGTTCGTCACGAGCACCGCGTCGTCCCCGGCCAGGACGGCGGCGACGACGTCCACCCCCGCGCGGACGGCCGCGTTGACGGTGGCGGCGACGTCGTCGAAGTCGACCTCCGCGGGGACGACGCACACCACCGGCCGGCCGGGCTGCTGCTCCGGGAGCGCGCCGATCGGCACGGTGGTGCCGACCCCCAGTCCCTCCCCGCCCGGGGTCGCCGGGTTGTGCCCGATCATCGTGGACTCGGTGATGATCGTCTCGGTGATCGTCTCCATGGCCAGCCCGCTGATCACCGGCGTCGCCTCGTTGAGCAGGACGGTGCGCACGTCACCGACTCGCCGCCCGGCTCGTTCCAGGGCTCCCCGGATGGCGGTGACCGCCCCGGCGGTGTTGTCCGGGGTGCCCTTGACGCCGGTCGTCCTGGTCAGGTCGGTGGCCAGGTAGCTGATCGAGCCGTCCGACCCGATCGAGGCCAGGCAGGCCTCGGTCGTCGAGTTGCCGATGTCCACGCCGACGACGAGCCGCGCCGGCGGCCGGCCGGGGTCGACCGTCGTCACCCCAGCGGGCGCGACCCGACCCGCCCGAAGACGGGTTCGACCTCGACCGCCGGGCGGCCGGCCTGGATGCACTCGAACTCCTTGAGGTGCAGCAGCGCCGCCTTGGCCTGCCACCGGGGGCGGGCCATCTGGTCGTTGCGCGTCGGCACCGGCTGCGGCGACTCGCCCTTCGCGTACTGCGCGGCGTTCGCGCCGATCATCCGGAACACCGGCGGGTCCAGGAGCGGGGACTGGGGGAAGAGCTCCAGGTTGCTCAGCCGGGGGAGGTCCCTCTGGTGGATCATCGTCGTCCCGCGGGACAGGATCCCCACGGCGATGCCGGACCCGGACAGCTTCGCGCCGCCGTGGGCGATCGCGGCCAGGTCCGCGGTGTCGAACACCCGGATGACGCGCGCCGTGACGCCCTGCTCCTCGATGCCCGCCAGCACCTGGCGCAGCACCTCGGCGTGCGGGACGTCGACGATGGTCTTCGTGAAGTGCCCGGCGAACGCCGGTGACACCGCGATCACGACCTCGTCGGGGCGGGTCCCCCGGCCGGCCGGGCCGACCTCGCGCAGCGTCACGGTGCGGTCGGACGCCGTCGTGGGAGCGGTCATGGCTCAGCCCACCTCGGTCTCGGGGTTCGTGGCGGAGGTGACGTGGCGCAGCTTCTTGAGCTCCTCCCAGCGTTCCCCCGACAGCCGGTAACCGGTGCCCGGGCCGGCGTAGTCGTTGACGTCGTTGATGGCCGACAGCGGCGTGAAGTCGGCGGTGAGCACCGCCGAGGTCTGCAGCAGGTCACCCGAGACCCGCTGCCGCAGCACGTTCAGCAGGCTCTGCGCCACGTCGGGGAAGCCGGTCGTCTCCAGGCCCTTCACCAGGTCCAGCCCGGTGATGCCGCGTTCCATGACCGACTGCGCGCCCTTGAGGTCGGAGAGCACGTCGCGCAGCGGGTAGTCGTTCGAGGAGTTGGCGTAGGTGGCCGCCTCCACCTCCTCGTCGGTGATCGGCGGCAGGTCCAGGTGGGCGAACAGCGCCTGCAGGGCCCGCGCCGCCTTGTTGCGGGCCTGCAGGATCTCGGCCTCCCGGACGTGCCGCAGCCCGCCGTCGACCTGCAGGTCGCGCTGGATGGTGTTCCAGTCGTCGTAGTCCTCGGTGTCGAAGTTGGACCCGGCGAACATGTTGTCCGCGTTGGGGACCGCCGAGTACCCGGAGCAGACGAAGTCGGTGCCGGGCAGCAGCTGGGGCATCATCCGTGCGGTCCGGCGCATCGACGAGTGCGAGAAGGACTGGTCGTTCCCGGAGGCACACTCCAGGTCGACCATGCTGGCGACCAGGTTCTCCGCGGCGACCGCGCGGATGCCGCCCGGCACGGCCCCCGGGACGCCGATGCAGCTGATCGAGCCGTTCTGCAGTCCCTGCACCCCGGCGCCCTTGGCCATGAGGATGCAGCGGATCTCCAGGTACAGCATGGACCTGCCCTCGGCGTTGCCCATCTGCACCTCCGACCCGGTGCCGGACGTGAAGCGCATCTTGATGCCGCGCGAGGCGTAGGCCGAGGCGAGGAACGCCTTGGACCAGGGGGTGTCGTCGCCGTCGACGAACACCGACTCGGTGCCGTAGATCGAGATCGTCTCGGCGTAGGCGGTGATGCCGCGCATGCCGAGTTCGAGCTCGGTGGCCTCCTCCAGCGCGCACTGGGTCAGCACGCCCCCGCGCCCGACCTGGGCGCCGACCTGCAGCGCGATGGCGACCAGCGGGGCGTAGCGCACCACCCCGAGGGTGGTCTCGAGCTCGGCGAACCCGCGCAGCGCGCCCTCCGCGGCGTCGGCGGCCACCTGCACGGGGTTGTCCCGCGCGCTCGTGGAGTGCGCCTGGTTCGCGGGCGTCCGCCGGGCCCGCATCTTCTGCATCGCCTGCATGATCTCGACGACGTTCATGAGCTTGACGACGTCGAGGACCTTGGCCGGCGTGAGCCCCCGGGTCACCGCCAGCACCTCGCTGCGGGAGACACCCGGGTCGATGAGCATCCGCGCGATCTCGACCGACGGGATCGCCGTGCACGCCTCGGCCGACGCCACGTCGATCGCGTGGTTGGCGATGAACGTGTCCATGAAGTCGAAGTCGGCCCGCGCCCGGCCGTCGAGCTCGACGATGCGGCCGTCCTCCACGCGGACGCTCGGCGCCGGGTCGAAGTCGCTCTCCATCGCGACGAGGCCCTTCTCGGGCCACTCCTCGACGAACCCGTCGAGGTTGACCGGACGGCTCTCGAGGACCTCGGTGCGCGTCGAGGTCCGGGGCTTCGTGCTGGTCATGGGCGGGACGTCCCCTCTCGGTCCGGCGGAACGGGTCAGCCGACGTCGGCGGTCGGGCGGGCGAGGAGGTCGCGGCGCGCGTAGACCTCGGCGGCCTCGCGGACGAGAGCGGCACAGACCGGCGCCCCGTACGTCCCCTCCAGGCGGTCGGCCAGCTCCCCGAGCTGCGCCGCCGTGGACGCACGCGGGCGGAGCGCGTTGTACATGGCCAGGACCTCCTCGTCGGGGATGGCCGTCATCTCGGCGGCCCGGCGGAAGTTGGCGGCCAGCTGGGGACGACCGCTGGCGTCGGCGAGCTGGGCCTGGAGCTGCAGCGTCTCGGGAGCGATCCGCAGGTCCTCGGCCGACAGCTCACCGGAGACGACCGCGTCCATCGTCAGGGCCGTGATCGGCTTGCCGGTGGGCGTGCGCAGCAGCTCGGGACGGTTGATCGACAGGGGGTAGTCGGCAGCGGTCAGCTCGGGAGGCGGCTGGGCGCTCATCGCAGGCTCACTCCTCGGTTGGTGCTCGCATCGACGCGCCACTGTGGCACGCGCCACGTTGCACCGACGTTGCCCCGGCCCGGCCCTGAGCAGGACCTGGCCACCCGGAGAGGGCGGCACCTACCCGACCGGAGAGGTGTCCGGCCCGGCCCGGTGCGGTTGGCTCCCCGGGCATGGGTGCCTCGTTGACGTACGACTCCGCCCGCCGCGTCCTGGACGCCGGGATCGCCTGCGCCCAGGAGATCGGCCAGCCGATGAACATCGCCGTCGTCGACGACGGCGGTCACCTCCTGGCGTTCGGACGGATGGACGGCGCGATCAAGGCGAGCATCGACATCTCCACCCGCAAGGCGGTCACCTCGATCCTCATGGCCCTGCCCACGGAGGCCCTCACCCCGCTGGTGCAGCCCGGCGCGGAGCTCTACGGGCTCGAGCAGACCGCCGGCGGCCTCGTGGCCTTCGGCGGCGGCGTGCCGCTGTACCGCGACGGCGAGATCGTGGGCGCCGTCGGCGTGAGCGCGGGGTCGGTGGAGCAGGACGTCGCCGTCGCGAAGGCGGCCGCCGCCGCGCTGGAGGGCTGAGGCCGGCACCTCCGGCGCGCCTTGCTGGGCGGACGGGCATGGGTGATGATCCGCGGCAGGCCGGCGCCGCCCGCCCGGCGAGGACGCTCGGGGGTGTCATGACCCGCTCTGCCCGGCACCGGCTCCCGTGCACCGGCCCCGACGTCCTCGGTACCGATGCCGCCGCCCACGCCCGGCAGCTCGCCGAGACCTTCGACGCCGTGCTCGGCAGCGGTCCGGTCCGCCGGGCGCCCCGCCCGGTGGTCTCCGCCTCCTGGGAGCGCAGCCTCGCGGCCCGCGTCGACCCCGACCGACGGACCCCGCCGGTGGTGCACGCCCCCGACGAGCTGGGCGACATCCGGGCTGCCCATCCGCTGGGCGCCGTCATGCCCCTGGTGCGGGACAGCCTCGTCGGCATCGCCGAGGACGCGGTCCACCTCGTGCTCGTCACGGACGCCGCGGGCCACGTCCTCTGGCGGGAGGGTGCCGTCGAGCTGCTCGGCCCTGCCGACCGGGTCGGTCTGTTCCCGGGCACCAACTGGAGCGAGGCCGCCATCGGGACCAACGCGATGGGCACCACGCTCGTGCTCGACGCGCCGGTGCAGATCCACTCCGCCGAGCACCTGGTCCGCACGTACCACTCGTGGACCTGCGTGGCCGCGCCGGTGCACGACCCCGACACCGGCGCGGTCCTGGGCGCGGTCGACGTCAGCGGCCCGCTGCGGACCATGCACCCGTCGCTGGCCCAGCTGGTGGCGACCACCGCGCAGCTGGCGGAGACCGAGCTGCGGGTGCGACTGGCCGAGTCCGACCAGCGCTTCCTGCTGCGCAACGCGCCGCACCTCGCCTCCCTGCGGGGCACGCCCGGCGCGCTCGTCACCCCCACCGGCCGGGTGCTCGCCACCGAGCCCTCCGGCGGGTGGCCCGAACGCGTCGACCTGGACGGGGCGACCGAGTGGGTCCTGCTGCCGGGCGGCCGGGAGGCGCAGGTCGAACCCCTCGCCGAGGGCTACCTGCTCCGCGCGCCGCAGCGCCCGTCCCGGGCGCCGGGCCAGGTGCGCCCGTCCGCGCTGTCGCTGAGGGTCACGGGCAACGGCGCACCGAGCGCGGTGCTCGACGGTCGCGCCGTCCCCCTGCCGCTGCGGGCGGCGGAGATCCTCACCGCCCTCGCCCTCCACCCCGAGGGCCTCACCGGGGAACAGCTCGCCTACCTGCTCTACGGGGACGACGGCAACCAGACGACCGTGCGCGTCCAGGTGCGCAGGCTGCGCGCGCTGGTCGGCGCCGACGTGCTGCGCACGCGGCCCTACCGGCTCGTGGGCGCGGTGGACAGCGACTTCGGTTCGGCCCGCCGTGCCCTCCGGGCCGGACAGGTGGCCGCGGCGCTGCGGGCGTGCGCCGGTCCCCTGCTGCCGCGGTCGGACGCTCCGGAGATCCGGCAGCTGCGCGAGGAGCTCACCGCCGGGCTGCGCTCCGCGGTGCTGGCCACCCGGGACGTGGAGCTGGTGCACGCCTTCGTGCTGCACCCGCAGGGCCAGGACGACCTCGACGCCCACGACCGCCTGCTCGCCCTCCTGCCGGCCGGGGACCCGCGGGCGGCCGGCGTGGCCCTGCGAGCGGCCCGGCTCCGCGCCGAGTGAGCAGACGACGACGGCGCCGTCCCCGGGCGGGGACGGCGCCGTCGTCAGGGCGCGGGGTCAGCGGGTGGCGCGGTGGACGGCGTCCTGCAGGGCAGGAGTCGGGCCGGGTGCCCGGCCGCCCCGGGCACCCGGCCCCTGGTCAGAACCGGAAGCCGTCGACGAGGCCGCGCAGTCGCGCGGAGACGTTCGCCAGCTCCTCCGCCGCCTCCTGGGAGGCCCCCACGTGCTCGGACGTGGCACGGGCGACGGCCGCGACACTGTCGATGCCGGTCGCGATCTGCCCCGACCCGGTGGCGGCCTCGGCGACGTTCCGGTTCATCTCGGTGGTCGTCGCGGTCTGCTCCTCGACGGCGGAGGCGATCGAGGTCTGGTAGTCGTCGATCTGCGCGATCACCTCCGCGACGTCGGCGATCGCGCGCACCGCGCTGCCGGTGTCGGCCTGGATGGCCTCGATCCGCCGGGCGATGTCCTCGGTGGCCCGGGCCGTCTCCTGCGACAGCTCCTTGACCTCGTTCGCGACGACGGCGAACCCCTTGCCCGCGTCGCCGGCACGCGCCGCCTCGATCGTGGCGTTCAGCGCCAGCAGGTTGGTCTGCTCCGCGATCGTCGAGATCACCTTGACCACGTCGCCGATGGTGCGGCTGGACTCGCCCAGCCGGGACACCGTCTCGGTCGTCGTCCCGACGGCGACCACCGCGCGCCCGGCGACCGATGCGGCCTCGGCAGCGTTGTGCGCGATCTCGCGGATCGAGGCGCCCATCTGCTCGGAGCCCGCGGCGACCGTCTGGACGCTGTGCGAGACCTCCCCCGCCGCGGCCGCGACGACGGCGGCCTGGGCCGAGGACTCCTCGGCGCCGGTGGCGATCTGCGCGGAGAGGCCGCCGACCCGGGCGCTGGCGGTGCTCAGCGCGCCGACGGCCTCGTGGAACGTGGCCATGAGGCGGCCGAGCGACTCCAGGGCGGTGTTCGCCGACCCGGCCAGCCGGCCGATCTCGTCGTCCCGGTGGACCTCGAGCCGGCGGGTCAGGTCGCCCTCGGCCACCGCGGCGAAGGCCTGCCCGGCCTCGGCCAGCGGCCGGGTGATGCCCCGGATGATCCGCCAGGCGATGACGACCGCGAAGACGGCGGCGGCCGCGCAAACGAGCACCATCGTGAGCAGGAAGCTCCCGGCGATCCCGCGCGCCTCGTCACTCAGCTGCGCGTTCATCGCCTCCTCCAGGTCGATGAGGACGTTGATCGCAGCCAGCCACTCGACGAACGCCGGCTTGGCCTGCCCCGTGAGCAGGGCGAGCGCCGCGGCGTCGTCCCCGGCCCGGGCCAGGTTGACCACCTGCTCGACGAGCGGCAACGTCTCGCCCTCGATCCGCTTGATCTCGGCGAGCGCGGTCACCTCGTCGGCGCCGACGTTGCCCTCGACGGCGAACATCTCGTCCATCGGGCCGGCCGACGCGGCGTACTTGGCGGCGAGCTCCTCGATGAGCGCGACCTCCTGCTCGAGCTCAGCGGGCGTCGTCGCCAGGACGACGTCGCGCAGCGCGATCGCCCGGTCGTGCACACTGCCGCGGAAGTTGATGGCGTACCGCTGCTTGACGCTGTTGAGGTCGTTGATCGTGGTCAGGTGGCTGTCGACGGTCTCCACCCGCCACACCCCGACGCCGGTGAGGCCGACCATCGCGAGGACGACGACGAGGAAGCCGAGGACGAGCCGCCGGCTGATGGACAGGTGCTTTCCCATGGCGTTCTCCGGACTGACCGCGGTGCCTGTGGTGGAGGTGCTCTGCGCAACAGGTCTCGGAGTCCGGAGCGCCGGGTTGAGTCGCTCCAGGTGGAGAATCGATAACGGTCGCCGACCGGCGGTCGGTCAGTGGTGGACGGCTGGTGCTCCGCGACTACAGCGACGTCAGGAACGCGGCGACGCCGTCGTCCTCGTTGGTGCCGGTCACGTCGGTGGCCGCGGCCAGCAGGTCGGGGTGGGCGTGCGCCATGGCCACCGCCCGGCCGCCGCCCTCGCGCACCCAGTCGAACGCGGCGATGTCGTTGGGCATGTCGCCGAAGACGACGACGTCCTCGGGACCGACGCCGTGCTGGGCGGCCACCTTGGCGATGCCGCTGGCCTTGGTGACGCCGCGCGCGGAGATCTCGGCGAGCGCGTCGGTGGAGGAGTTGGTGACCGTCGCGGTGTCGCCCACGACCCGCTCCACGAGCGCGACGAAGTCGTCGCGCGGCAGGGTCTCGTGGCGGGCCAGCAGCTTCGCCACGGGCGCGGCGACCATCTCCTCCAGCGTCGCCACCGCCACGCCGGGCGCGTCGACGTCCCACCGCGGCTGGTACACCGGCTCGTGGCGGAACTCCAGGCCGTACTCGACGGCGAACCAGGTGTCGGGCTGGTGCCGGCGCAGCTCGGCGGTGACCTCCTGCAGCACCGCCGGCTCCAGGGCGTCCTCCTCGAGCACCTCGAACGCGGCCAGGTCCAGCAGGACGGCGCCGTTGCAGCACACGGCCGTGCCGTACCGCAGCACCTCACGGATGCGCACCATCCAGCGCGGCGGCCGGCCGGTCGCCAGCACGACCGGCACGCCGTCCGCGCGCCAGCGCTCCAGCTCGGCCACCGTCGCGTCGCTGACGGTGTCGTCCCAGCGCAGCAGGGTGCCGTCCATGTCGGTCGCGATGAGCCGCGGCTTCCAGTCAGACACCCGGCCGCCTCCCGTCGAGCAGGGCCTCCAGGTACCGGGCGACGCCGTCGACGTCGTGCCCGCTGGTGACCAGTGGCGTGGCCGCCCGGACGGCGGGGTGCGCGTTGGCCACCGCGACCGCCCGGCCGCCGGCGGTGCGCACCGCCTCGATCATGGGCAGGTCGTTGGGCATGTCGCCGAACACGAGCACGTCGCCGAAGCCGACGCCGTAGCGCTCGAGGGCGATGGCCAGGCCGGTCGCCTTGGTGATGCCGGGCGGCAGCACCTCGATGAAGCCCAGCCCGGCGTGGGTGACCTCGGCCTGGACCGGGTCGACCACCTGACGGGCGCGGGCGAGGAGCTCGTCCTGGCCGAGGGTCTGGGAGCGGAGGAAGACCTTGAGCACCGCCCCGGTCGGCAGCACCTGGTGCCGGGGCAGCAGGTGCGCCGGCTCGGGGTAGGGCCAGTCGAAGCCGTGCTGCACCCGCAGCGGGGAGTGCACCTCGCCCTGCTCGGCGGCGTCCTCCACCGCGATGACCAGCTCACCGGCGACCGCCTCGATCCGCTCGATGACCGCGGTGGCCTGCTCGCGCGGCAGGCCGACCGTGCGCAGCACCTCGTCGCGCTCCAGGTCGACGACGAAGCCGCCCTGGGCGAGGACGGCGATGCCCCGCCCGTCGAGCGCGGCGCGGACGCTGTCGAACAGCCGCGGGCCTCGGCCGGTCACCCCGACCACCGGGATGCCGGCGTCCCAGCACGCGGTCAGGGCCGCCCGGGTGCGCGGGCTGACCTCCCCGTCGGAGGTGAGCAGGGTGCCGTCGAGGTCGCTGGCCACCAGCTTCGGCCGCCAGGTGCCGAGGTCGCCCAGCTCGACGACGTCGTCCGCTCCGGCGCCGGCGGTACCGGTGCTGGGGAGCACGCCCGGCCGGTCAGCCGTCATGCGACCGGCGCCGGCACCGGCGCCGCGAGCGTCATGCCAGGGGTGAGCGCCTCCACGCCGCCCAGCCAGGGGCGCAGCGCCTCGGGGACGTACACCGACCCGTCGGCGCGCTGGTGCACCTCGAGCAGGCAGGCGATGGTGCGGGCGATCGCGCACAGCGTGCCGTTGAGCGTGGCCGCGGTCTGGTTCTTCCCGTCGGCGTCCCGGTAGCGGGTGTTGAGCCGCCGGGCCTGGAAGGTGGTGCAGTCCGAGGTCGAGGTGAGCTCGCGGTAGGTGCCCTGCGACGGGAACCAGGCCTCGATGTCGTACTTGCGGGCGGCGCTGGTGCCCAGGTCGCCGGCGGCGATGTCGACGACGCGGTAGGGCAGCTCGAGGGCCTGCAGGAACTGCTCCTCCCAGGCCAGCAGCCGCAGGTGCTCCTCCGCGGCCTCCTCGGGCCGGCAGAAGCTGAACATCTCGACCTTGTCGAACCAGTGCACGCGGATGATGCCGCGGGTGTCCTTGCCGTAGGAGCCGGCCTCGCGGCGGAAGCAGGACGACCAGCCGGCGTAGCGCAGCGGCCCCCCGGAGAGGTCGAGGACCTCGTTGCCGCGCATCCCGGCCAGCGCGACCTCGGAGGTGCCCACGAGGTAGAGGTCGTCGCGCTCGACCCGGTAGACCTCCTCGTCGTGCTCGCCGAGGAAGCCGGTGCCCTCCATGGCCGCGGGCTTCACCAGCGCCGGGGCGACGACGGGGGTGAAGCCAGCCGACACCGCCTGGCCGATCGCCAGCTGGGCCAGCGCGAACTCCAGCATCGCGCCCGGTCCGGTGAGGAAGTAGAAGCGGGCACCGGAGACCTTGGCCCCGCGCTCCATGTCGATCGCGCCGAGCGCCTCGCCGATCTCCACGTGGTCGCGCACCGGGAAGTCGTAGGTGGGCACCTCGCCGACGGTGCGCAGGGTCACCGCGTCGTCCTCACCGCCGGGCGGGACGCCGTCGTGCACGACGTTGGGGATGCGCAGGTGCGCCTCGCGCAGCGCGGCGTCGGCCGCCCGCAGCGCCTCCTCGGCCTCCTTGACCTCGGCGGCGAGGGTGCGGGCCCGCTCGAGGACCGCGGGCCGCTCCTCCGGGGACGCCTTCTTCACCGCCTGCGAGGCCGCCTTCTGCTCGGCGCGCAGGTCGTCGGCGCGCTTGACGGCGTCGCGACGGGCGGCGTCGGCGGCGAGCAGCTCGTCGACCCGGGACTCGTCGACCCCGCGGGCTCGCTGGCTGGCCTTGACGAGGTCGGGGTGCTCACGCACCAGGCGCAGGTCGATCACCCCCCGATCGTACGGAGCCCGCGCCGCGGGGACCGGTTCCGGCCGGAGACGCTCACCCCTCCCGGCGAGATCGCGATGTCGCACGGCTACGGGCCCGGGAGCGTGCGAGATCGCCGATCTCGCCGGTCGCTCCGCATCCGGACAGGACCCGGGGGCGAAGAGCTGGCAGGACGCGACCGGGAGGAGACCGCCGTGGCCGCACCGCTGCCCGGCCGCCGCGGGCGCTGGCTGCTGCTCGGGACAGCGCTCGCCCAGGCGGCGAGCCCACCCCTCGCCGGCTTCGAACAGGGGTCCGGCAGCGACCCGGTGGTGGTGCCGCCGGGTCCCTTCTTCGCCATCTGGGGTCTCGTCGTGCTCGGCTGCCTGGCCGCCGCGGTCCACGGGTTGCCGTTGCGCCGGGCCACGACCGACCCGTGGCGCCGGGTGCAGGTGCCGCTGTCGACCGTGCAGGCCGGGTTCGTGCTCTGGCTGGTGGCCGCGGCGCAGGCACCGGTGCTGACCGTGCCGGTCTTCGCCGGGATGCTCGCCACGTTGCTCCTCTGCCTGCGGCTGGTCGTGCGGACCCCCGCCGACCGGTGGACGCGGGTGCTGCTCGGCGGCAGCGTCGGCCTCTACGCCGGGTGGGCCAGCGCCGCCGTCTGGGTGAACGCGGCGACGCTCCTGCCCGACCGGGTCGGCGACGGCACGGTCGTCCCGGGCCTGCTGCTGGCCGGGGCCGCCCTCACCGCCGCGGTCGTCGCCTGGCGGGTGCAGGGGCAGCCGGCCTACGTGCTGGCTGCGGGCTGGGCGCTGCTCGGCGCGCTGGTGTCGAGCCTCCGGGCCGGCGCGACGGTCCTGGGGGCGGTCGCCGGCGCCGGGCTGGTCGCCGTGGCCGCCGTCGCCGTCCTCGCTCCCCGCCGTCCCACGTGAGGGCTGCGGCACCGTCGTCCTCCAGCGTCCCTGACCCGCCGAGAGCTGGGTCGCACTCGTCGGCGGCCTCCGGCCCCCGCGCCGTGCGGGACAATGGCTGTCATGCGTTTCCTCGGTGGTACCCGGCCGGCGACCGACCTGACCTACGCCGACGTCTTCATGGTGCCCAACCACAGCACCGTGGGCTCCCGGCTGGAGGTCGACCTGACCACCCCGGACCGCGTGGGGACGACGATCCCGGTCGTCGTCGCCAACATGACCGCCATCTCCGGACGGCGGATGGCCGAGACCGTGGCGCGCCGCGGCGGGCTGGCCGTGCTGCCGCAGGACATCCCCGTGGACGTCGTCTCGGAGGTGGTGTCCTGGATCAAGACCCGGCACCCGGTCTACGACACCCCGATCACGCTCTCCCCCACCTCGACCGTGGCCGACGCGCTGTCGCTGCTGACCAAGCGGGCGCACGGCATCGTCGTGGTGGTCGAGGACGGCGTCCCCGTCGGCGTGGTCACCGACGGCCAGTGCCAGGGCGTGGACCGGTTCACCCAGCTGTCCCAGGTCATGACGGAGGACCCGCTCACCGTCCCCGCCGGCACCGACCTGCCCAAGATCTTCGACGTCCTCTCCGGTGAGCGGATCAGCGCGGCGCCGGTGGTCGAGGGCGACCGGTTGGTCGGCGTGATCACCCGCAAGGGCGCGCTGCGCTCGGCGCTCTACCAGCCCGCGGTGAACGCCGACGGGCACCTGCTCACCTCCGCCGCCGTCGGCATCAACGGCGACGTCGCGGCCAAGGCCGGCGCGCTGCTGGCCGCGGGCGTCGACGTCCTGGTCGTGGACACCGCGCACGGGCACCAGGAGAAGGCGGTCGAGGCGGTGCGCGCGGCCCGGTCGGTGGCCGGGTCCGCGCCGGTCGTCGCCGGCAACGTGGTCACCGCCGAGGGCACGCGCGACCTGATCGAGGCCGGGGCGGACGTCGTCAAGGTCGGGGTGGGCCCCGGCGCCATGTGCACCACGCGGATGATGACCGGCGTCGGCCGGCCGCAGTTCTCCGCGGTCGAGGAGTGCGCCGCGGCGGCCCGCGCGCTCGGCAAGCACATCTGGGCCGACGGCGGCGTTCGCCACCCGCGCGACATCGCGCTGGCCCTGGCCGCCGGTGCGGCCAACGTGATGGTCGGCTCCTGGTTCGCCGGCACCTACGAGAGCGCCGGCGACATCCACGACGACGGCTCGGGCCGGCTGTACAAGGAGTCCTTCGGCATGGCCTCGGCCCGCGCGGTCAAGGCCCGGACGGCGACCCAGAGCGGCTTCGACCGGGCGCGCGCCGGCCTGTTCGAGGAGGGCATCTCCTCCTCGCGGATGTACCTGGACCCGGCCCGCCCGGGCGTCGAGGACCTGATCGACGGCATCGTGGCCGGGGTGCGCTCGTCGTTCACCTACGCCGGCGCCCGCACCGTCGACCAGTTCCACGAGCGGGCGGTGGTGGGCGTGCAGAGCGCGGCCGGCTACGAGGAGGGCCGGCCGCTGCCGACCTCCTGGTGAGGCCGCTCCCGCTGCCGGTGTTCGAGGGCCTGGTCGCCGACGCCCTCGACCAGGTGCCGCCGGAGCTGCTGGCGCTGATGGACAACGTCGTCGTCCTGGTGGAGGACCGCAACGAGGAGGAGCCCGACCTCCTGGGCCTCTACGAGGGCTACGCGCTGACCGAGCGCGGCTGGCAGTACGGCGGCGCCCTGCCGGACCGGATCATGGTCTACCGCGAGGCCATCTGTGACGTCTGCTCGACCGCCGAGGAGGTCGTCGAGGAGGTCACGATCACCGTCGTCCACGAGATCGCGCACCACTTCGGCATCGACGACGACCGGCTGCACGAGCTCGGCTGGGCGTGAGGACCCCATCCCCCGCACCCCTCGCAGGCTCGGGATGGGGCCGTTCCCCTCACCTCCCCGCGCGCGGCGCGCTCCGGGAGCGGGCCGCTCGAGCGCCTCACGGCCGCGTACCGTGCTCACCCGTGGCTGAGGGCAAGGGCAGCGGGCTGCCGATCAAGATGCTGCACGACCGCATCCTGGTCGCGCTGCGCAAGGAGGACGGTGAGCGCCGGTCGAGCGGCGGCATCCTCATCCCGGCGACCGCGCAGGTGGCCAAGCGGCTGGTCTGGGGCGAGGCGCGCGGCGTGGGTTCCAGCGTGCGCCAGGTGAAGGTCGGCGACCAGGTGCTCTTCTCGCCCGAGGACCAGCACGAGGTCGAGGTGCACGGCGAGGAGCTGATCATCCTGCGGGAGCGGGACGTGCACGCCGTCGCCGCCGAGCGGATCGAGGAGTCCACGGGCCTGTACCTCTGAGCGCTCGGCAGGGACGACGCCGGTGGAGGACGCAGCGCTCGCGGTCCCCTGGCCGGTGCTCGACCCGGACCGGCTGGACGAGCGGCGCGCCGAGGTCGGTCCCGAGCCGTCGGCCACCCACGTCGCCCGCTGGCTCTGATGCCCCGCAGGCACGCAGGCATAGGAAGCAATGCATACGTCCCGAGGGGCAGATGTGCATGCATTGCCTCCTATGCCCTGGGGTCGGACCGCGCGTGCCGCTCGATGACCGCCGTCATCTCCTCCAGGAAGCGGCGGACGACGGCCAGCTCCTCGTCGGTGTAGTCGGCCATCGCGGCGAGCAGGTCGCGGTTGAGTCCGCCGAAGAACTGGCCGCCCGCCGTCATGGCGCTCTCGGTCATCTCCAGCTCGACCCGCCGCCGGTCCGCCACGTCGCGCACCCGCCGTACGTGACCGAACCGCTCCAGTCGGTCGACCAGCGCGGTCACCGACGCCGAGCTCAGCTCCACGGCCTGCCCCAGCGTCCCGGCGGTCAGCGCCTCGCCACGGCGGGCGGCGTCCATGATCGCCACCAACGCGCGGACGTCGGTCCGGCCCAGCCCGTGGATCGTCGCAAACCGCTGCCCGACCGCGTCGAGCTCCACGTTCAGCCGGCGCAGGAGGAGAGCGACCTCCTGCCGCTCCCCGTCGACGTCCTCGGACATCCACCACCTCCCTTGGCGCGCCGCCACCGCCCGCCGTAATCTCTCGACGATCGAGATTATCGACCATCGAAGGACATCATGCGCTCCGTCGCCCGCTCGCTCGTCCCCCTCGTCCTCGTCCTCCTCTGGCTCGGCCTCGCCGGCTCGCTGGGGCCGACCAGCGGCAAGCTGACCGAGGTCCAGGAGAACGACTCGGCGGCGTTCCTGCCCGACAGCGCGGAGTCGACGCGCGTCACCGAGATGCAGGCCGGCTTCCGGACCGAGCGGAGCCTCCCGGTCATCCTGCTGTGGGAGAGCGACGACGGCGCGCTGGACGAAGCGGTGCTCGCCGACGTCGCCGAGCGCGCGGACGAGGCGGTCGCGCTGGCCCAGGACGCCGGCGCGCTCATCGGCGAACCCTCGCCGCCCCTCCCGTCCGAGGACGGCGCGGCCGCGCAGGTGGTGCTCCCGTTCAGCCCCGACCTCGGCGACCGGCTCGGCGAGGTGGTCGGCGAACTGCGGGACCTACCCGGCGTCGACGGCACGACGACCTACGTCACCGGACCGGGCGCGGTGTTCTCCGACTTCGCCGACGGCTTTTCGGGGATCGACGGCCTGCTCCTGCTCGCCGCGTTCGGTGTCGTCCTGCTCATCCTGCTGGTCGTCTACCGCAGCCCGCTGCTGCCGCTGCTGGTCATCGGCACCGCCGGCATGGCGCTGGTGGTGTCCCTGGCGGTGGCCTACCTCCTGGCCCGCGAGGGCTGGATCGAGGTCAACGGCCAGAGCCAGGGCATCGCGTCGATCCTCGTCGTGGGCGCGGCCACCGACTACGGCCTGCTCCTCGTAGCCCGCTACCGGGAGGAACTGCGCCGCGAGGAGTCCCGGTCGACCGCCATGCGAGCGGCGCTCAGACAGTCGTGGGAGCCGGTCGTGGCCAGCGGTGCCACGGTGGTCCTCGGCGTCCTGTGCCTGCTCTTCTCCGACCTCGGCTCCAACCGCGGCCTCGGACCGATCTCCGCGGTCGGCATCGCGTTCGCGGTGCTCGCCGCGCTCACCTTCCTGCCGGCGGTGCTGGTGCTCTTCGGCCGGGCCGCGTTCTGGCCGTTCCGTCCGCGGTACGGCGACGAGCACGTGCACGGTCGGGGCTGGGAGCGGGTGGCGACCGCGGTCGGCCGCCGTCCCGCACGGGTCCTGGTGTGGGCGCTGGCCGGCCTGTTCGCCCTGGCCGCGTTCCTGCCCACGTTCGACGCCGAGGGCATCCCGTTGTCCGAAGCCGTCCGCGGCGGGTCGCAGTCGGCCGCCGGCCAGGAGGCCCTGGCCCGGCACTTCGACGCGGGCGGCGCGAGCCCGGCCAGCATCCTCACGCCGGCCGACGGCTGGGAGGACGTCGCGGACGCGGCGGCCGGGGTCGACGGCGTCGTCGAGGTGGCGCCCTACACCGGCGAGCAGGCCGGCCCGCCCGGGGTCGGCGGGGGCGAGCCGGTCGAGGTGGACGGACTGGTCCGGCTCGACGCCACCCTGACCGACGCCCCGGACAGCGAAGCGGCGCAGGTCACCGTGGCGGACCTGCGGACGGCGGTGCGCGAGGTCGACCCCGCGGCGCTGGTCGGCGGCTCCACCGCGAGCGACCTGGACACCCAGGAGACCGCGGCGCGCGATCTGGCGGTGATCGTCCCGCTGGTGCTGCTGGTCATCACCGTGGTGCTGGCCCTGCTGCTGCGGTCGGTCGTCGCACCGCTGCTCCTGGTGGCCACGGTGGCACTGAGCACCGCCGCGACCGTGGGCGTCGGCGCGCTGGCCTTCGACCACCTCTTCCAGTTCCCCGGCAGCGACCCGCAGGTGCTGCTGATCGGGTTCGTGTTCCTCGTCGCCCTGGGGATCGACTACAACATCTTCCTCATGACCCGGGCGCGCGAGGAGTCGCGACAGCACGGGACCAGGGACGGCACGATCCGGGCGCTGGCCGTCACCGGCGGGGTCATCACCAGCGCGGGGCTGGTCCTGGCCGCCACCTTCGGCGCGCTCACCGTGCTGCCGCTGGTCATCCTCATCCAGCTCGGGTTCCTGGTCGGCTTCGGCGTCCTGCTCGACACCTTCGTCGTCCGGACGCTGGTCGTGCCGTCGGCGGTCGCCCTGCTCGGCGACCGCACCTGGTGGCCCAGCCGACTGGCGCGGCGGCGTCCTGCCCCCGAACCCGAGCGCGAGCTGGCCCCGGCCGCCTCCTCCCCGGGTTGATCATGGGGATGGTGCAGGCGACACGCGACGACACGCCGCAGGAGCCCGCGACAGCCCCATGACCAACTGGGGCAGCGGCATGGAGCAGGGCGGCCGGCGCGCAGCCGCCTCACACGCGGCCGGCGCGCACCAGCTCGAGCCAGCCGGCGGCCTCCTGGAACGCCGCGTCGGTCGACACCGGGGTCACCGGCTTGTTCTCCCGGCCGTCGGCGCGCGGGTAGGAGCCGAGGAAGCGCAGGTCGTCGCAGACCCGGTGCAGGCCGGCGAGCGCCTCCCCCACCCGGGCGTCGGCGACGTGCCCCTCGCAGTCGAGGGAGAAGGAGTAGACGCCGAGCCGCTCGCGGGTCGGCCGCGACTCGATGCGGGTCAGGCTGATGCTGCGGACGGCGAACTCGGCCAGCACGTCCAGCAGCGCGCCGGTGCGGTCCCCGACGACGGCGACCAGCGAGGTCTTGTCGTTGCCGGTCGGCTCGGGCAGCGGTCCCGGCGGCGCGACCAGCACGAACCGGGTGACGGCGCCGGGCCGGTCCGCGACGTCCTCGGCCAGTGCGGTGAGCCCGTACCGCTCCGCGGCGATCGGCGCGCAGACCGCGGCGTCGTGCTCGCCCGCCGCGACCTGCCGGGCGGCCTCGGCGGTGGAGGTGGCCGGCAGCGGGACGACGTCGGGCAGCAGCCGCGCCAGCGACCCTGCGGTCTGCGCCAGCGCGTGCGGGTGGCTGACCACCGAGCGGACGTCGGCCAGCGTGGTCCCCGGGCGGCCGGCGAGGACGAAGGAGACCGTCAGGAACACCTCGCGGGTGATCAGCAGCGAGTCGCCGTAGGCCAGGCCGTCCATGGTGGCCGGCACCGAGCCCTCGACCGAGTTCTCCATCGGGACGAGCGCGGCGTCGGCGTCCCCCGACCGGACGGCGGCCAACGCTGCCGGCACCCCGGCGGCGGGCCGCCGGACACCCTCGTCGGCGCCAACAGCGCTGATCAGGGCCGATTCGGTGAAGGTACCCTCGGGGCCGAGATAGGCGTACCGCGTCGGAGGCGTCCCAGGCACCCGACGAGGGTAGAGCGGTCCGGGAACGGCGGATGCCCCAGCCGCGGGAGCTGCCACGTTCGTTCCCGGACCCGTGGCCGCGCAGCGGCCGGACACCGTCGTGGGAGGCAGTGCGTGAGCCCCGGTCCGGAACGCCTTGCCGAGGGCGACCTCGACGATGCGCTCTGGCGTCTGCTGTTCGCGAGCGACCGCGACGACCCCGCCGCCTTCACCGCCGAGCACGACCGCGCCGCCGCGACCCTGGACGCCGCCACCGACCCGTGCTGGACCGCCTGGCGGCACGCGCTGGCCGCCCGTCGCGGCCTGGTCGACGGCGACCCCGAGGCCGTCGCGGCCGAGGTGTCCGCCGCTCGCGAGGCCCTGAGCGCCTGTCCGCCCTCCGCGCAGACGGCGCTGACCCTGGCCCACCTGGCCCACGTGGAGGTGGCCGCCGACCACGTCGACACCGGGATGGTGCTGGCCATCGACGCCAGCCTGCTGGCCGAGTCGGCAGCGGCCGACGGGCCCTCCCGCGCTCTGCACCAGGCCCACCTGTGGCTCTCGCTCACCCTGGCCGCCCTCGACCTGGAGGAGCTCGCCGTCGCGCAGGCGCTGCAGGGCTCCCGGGTGGCGGACGAGCTGCCGGGTGTGCCCGACCGCTGGCGGCTGCTGCAGCTGTGCGCTCAGCAGCACGCCGAACTGGCGCAGACGCTGCACCGCCGGGGCCAGGCCGAGCGCGCCCGCGGGCTGGCCGGGACGGCGGTGGACTGCGCCGAGGCCGCGCGCGCCCTGGACTGGGAGCCCGCGCCCGGCGACCAGGACCTGCTCGACCTCGTCCAGGCGTGGGCGTTGGCCGGCCGCGGCGAGGTGGAGGACGCCCTCGGTCCCATGCGCCGCGCGCACCGGCGCGTGCACCGGGACGGCGGGACGTGGCTGCGCGGCTACGCCGACCTGGTGCTCGCCCGGCTGCTGACCCGGCTGGCCCACGACCGGTCCGGCGGTGGGCACGACGCCGAGGCCGGCGACCTGCTCGTCGACGCTGCCGGGGCCTTCGCCGCCGCCGGCGACCGCCGGCGCTACCGGCAGTGCCTGCTCGAGCTGGGCCAGGGCACCGCGGCGATGGGCCGCCCGGCCGAGGCGCTGCACTGGCTCGAGGCCTACCGCGCCGAGACCGGCCGCGCGCACACCCGCGGCCGGGAGCTGTGGGCGGAGATGTTCGTGCGGCGCAGCCGGCTGCGCGAGGCCGAGCGGCAGACCGCGCACCTGCGCCGGGTGGCGCTCGAGGACCCGCTCACCGGCCTGGGCAACCGGCGCAGCGCCGAGCGCCGGCTGGGCGGCATGCGGGCGGGCACCGAGCCGGTGTCGCTGGCCGTGGTCGACATCGACCGGTTCAAGGCGGTCAACGACGACACCTCCCACTCGCACGGCGACGAGGTGCTGCGCCGGGTCGCCGGCCTCCTGCGCGAGCACTGCCGCACGGGCGACGAGGTCTACCGCTGGGCCGGCGACGAGTTCCTCGTCGTCCTGCCGAGGGCGACCGAGGCCCAGGCGCTGGCAGCCGCCGACCGGCTGCGCGCCGCGGTGGCCGACGCCGACTGGGGTGACCTCCAGCTGCCCGAGCCGGTGACGGTGAGCATCGGCGTGGCCACGACCCCGACGGCCGAGGACGAGCCGCTGAGCTGGCGCTCGCTGTTCGACGCCGCCGACCTGCGCCTGTTCACCGCCAAGCGCGGAGGACGCAACCGGGTGCGCGCCGACGGTGGCCGGACCGCCGACGAGGGCAGCCCGTGACGGCGCAGACCCGGTGGGACGGCAGTGACGGGAGTGCCCCGGCCCCCCGGCGTGCCCCCCGCACGGTGCTCGACTCCATTGACAACGGCAGGCACAGTGCGCTCGTGCCTCCCGGAGCCCTGCACCACCGGGTGACCGCCGCTCTCTCCAACTGGCAGCTCGACGACGCCGAGGAACTGCTGGCCGACGTCGGCACCGACTCCTCCCCCTACGTGGCCCCCGCGCCGCGGGACGGCGGCCCCGACCGTCCGGCCGACCTGGGCCGGGCCTGGGCCGACACGCTGCGTGCCGAACTGCTCGTGCGACGGCTGCGGAGGGCCGGCTTCACCCTGGTCGGCGACCCCGTCGAGCCCGCGTCCGGACCCGGCGCGGCGGCCGGGCTGGACCTGCACGCCGGCGTGGCCGAGCTGATCGACGGCGCTCCCGCGACGCAGGACGGCGACCCGCGCGCCTCGCACGCGGCGCTGGCCATCGCGCTGGTGCGCTCGGCCAAGGCCGCCTTCGACGCCAC
Source organism: Geodermatophilus sp. URMC 61 (assembly GCF_052931555.1). Lineage (NCBI taxonomy): Bacteria > Bacillati > Actinomycetota > Actinomycetes > Geodermatophilales > Geodermatophilaceae > Geodermatophilus > Geodermatophilus sp. URMC 61. The sequence goes on along the minus strand of NZ_JBRFHZ010000002.1, from coordinate 4,481,603 downwards.
CGAGGACGAGCTGCAGCGGGCCGCCGGCCTGGCCCGGCACGCCCGCATCGAGCTGCTCTCGCGGCGCATCGACGCCGCCATGGACGAGGCGGTCGAGGCGGCCAGCCTGCTCGACGCCGTGCTGCCGCCGTCCGCCCTGCTGGTGGAGACGCTGACCACCCTCTCCGGTGTGCTCGCCGACCTCGAGCTGATGCCGCTGGCGCTGGACTACCAGCGCCGGGCGCACGAGACCGCCGTGGCCGCGGCGGCCGTCCCCGGCGCGCTGCGGACGGAGGACGGCGCGCCCGACCTCCTCGTCGCCCGAGCGGCCAGCGCCCTCGGCGAGCTGTGCGCCGAGCTCGGCGAGGCGCTGCTCGACGACGGCGCCCCCGACGCGGCCGCCCCCCACTTCGCCGAGGCCCGCGAGCTGGCCGAGCAGGCGCTGGCGCTGCTGCCGCCGGAGTCGGCCGAGGCGGTCGTGGCCGCGCAGGTGGTGCACGGCTGGGCGCTCGTGGGGCTGGGTGAGCACGCCGCCGCCGTGGGGTCGCTGGAGGCCGCCGTCCGGAGCACCGCCGCCGGCGACCGGGCGCTGCACACGGCAGCGCAGCTCGCCCTGGGCCGCGCGCTGCGCCGGCAGGGGAACGGCCGCGACGCCGACGAGCAGCTGGCCCAGGCCCTCGCCACGGCTACCGAGCACGGCCTGCCGCGGCTGCGCCGGGCCGCGCTGCGCGAGCTGTGCACGCTGCACGCCGAGCTGGACGACGCCGGGCGCGCACTGCCCTACCTGCAGGCCTACCTGGCCGACGAGCTGGACCGGGTCGACGAGCGGCGCACCCGCTGGGTGGAGCTGTTCGGCCGGCGCAAGAGCCTGCTGGAGACCGAGCGGGCCGCCGGGCAGCTGCGCCGCCAGGCCTACGAGGACCCGCTGACCCACCTGCCCAACCGCCGCTACGCCGAGGCCACCCTCGACGGGCTGCTCAGCAGCGGTGCGCCACCGGCGCTGGCCGTGGTCGACGTCGACCGCTTCAAGCAGGTCAACGACGCCGTCGGCCACGCCGGTGGGGACGAGGTCCTGCGCCGGGTCGCCGAGATCCTCGTGGCCGGGTGCCGCGACACCGACGAGGTGTGCCGCTGGGCCGGTGACGAGTTCGTCGTCCTGCTGCCCGACACCACCGCCGAGCAGGCCGAGCTCGCGCTCGAGCGCTGCCGCCGCGCGGTCGCCGAGACCGACTGGGCCGCGCTCGGGATGCCCGTGCCGGTGACCATCAGCGTCGGCATCGCCTCGGCGACCCGCGGCGACGACCGGCGCACCCTGTTCACCGCCGCGGACGGGGTCCTCTACGACGCCAAGCGCAGCGGCCGCGACCGCGTCGTCCGGCTGTCGGCGGTGACCCAGACCCGGGCCGCCAGCGGTCCGCCGGACACCCTCCCCGGCCCGGCTGGGACTGCTGTGACGGACGGGTCCTCCCGGGACGACACGGCGCCCGCCGGCTCCCCGGAGCAGGTCGCGACGACCCCTAGGGTCCCTGCCGTGCAGCCTTCCCCGCTGACCGACCCCGCCGCCGTGACCAGCGGTTTCGCCCCCCTGCTCGTCGAGCCCGGCGACCCGCCGCTGGGGCTGGGCAGCCCCGCCGAGCCGGCCCTGGCCCCGGTGCCGCCGGCCGCCGCGCCGCTCCTCGAGCCACCCGTCCCGCCGGCCGCACCGGCCCGTGGGACGCCGACCGAGCCCGACGTCGTCTGGGCACCCGGCCGCAGCACCGAGCAGGTGCTCGCGCTGGTCCGCCAGGCGCGCCGGCAGTTCCCGGACCGGCCCGCGGTCGTCGTCCGGGCGCCCGCCGAGACGCTGGTCGCGCTGGCCAGCGAGCACGACGCCTACACGACGGTCGACGCCGCCTCGATGTCCGCGGCGGTCGGCCCGCTGCCCGAGCCCGTCGGCCGGATCGGCGTGCTGTGCGGGGTCGGCGGTGACCTCGCGGTGGCCGCCGAGGCCGCCTTCGCCGCGCGCGTCACCGGCACCGCGGTGCTGCGGGTGGACGACGTCGGCGGTAGCCGGTTCCGCGGCGGGCTGCCGGGTGACGCGCTGCCCGAGGACGTCGACTGCCTGGTCGTCGTCGCGGGCCTCGACGCCTCGCTGGCCGGCCTGCTCGGCGCGCTCACCGACGTGCCGATCGTCGCCGTCCCGACGTCGACCGGGCAGCCGGGCTCCTTCGGCGGGTTCAGCGCGCTGCTGACGATGCTGAACTCGGCCGCGCCCGGCGTCGTGGTGAGCAACATCGACAACGGTCACGCCGCCGGTGTCTTCGCTGCCCGCATCGCCCGGAGAGCACGGCGCTGATCGTCGCGGAGGTGATCGGCTGAGCTCACCGTCGCGGGTCCGGGCTCACGACCGGTGGTGAGCCCGGACCCGCTGGGACCAGCTCACCTGATCATCGGGCGAGGGAACCACCGGCGGGTCAGACCACCGGCTGCGGCTCGTCGGCGACGTCCGCCGGCGGCCGGGCCCCGGTCGCCTGCGCGTCGGCCCGCGCCAGCAGGGCCACCGCCCGGCGCAGGACCTCCGGCGGCTGCGTGTAGGGCAACCGCAGCCGGTCGTCGAGGGCGTGACCGGTGCCGAACAGCGGGCCGGCGGCCAGCCGCAGCCCCAGCCGCTCGGCCGCGGCGACCACCGCGCGGGAGCGGAGCGAGGGCAGCCCGCACCACAGCACCAGGCCGCCCGCGGGCACGGGCACCCGCCACTCGGGCAGCCGGTGCCGCAGCTCAGCGGTGAGCACCGAGCGGCGCTCGCGCAGCTGCCCGCGCCAGGCGGCCAGCGACTCGTCCAGGCCGTCGAGCAGCGCGCAGGCGGCGAGCTGCTCGACGACCGGCCCGGACATCGACGTCCGGACGGCGACCGCGGTCAGCCGGCGGACGACGTCGGCCTCGGCGCGCACCCACCCCACCCGCAGACCGCCCCACGCCACCTTGCTGAGCGTCCCCACCGACAGCAGTCCCGGGCCGAAGGCGGCCAGCGGCGGTGGCGCCGCCGTGTCGAGCCCCAGCTCGGCGAACGTCTCGTCGACCACTGCGGGGACGCCGCTGCGGCGCAGCGCCCCGGCCAGCCGCTCCCTGCCGGCTCCGTCGAGCAGGACGCCGGTCGGGTTCTGGAAGTCCGGCATCAGGTAGGCAGCCGCCGGCCGTACGGCGGACAGGGTGCCCACGGCCGCGTCGAGCCAGGCGGCGGGCTCGTCGGGGTCGAGCGCGACGGGGAGGACGCGGGCGCCGAGCGCCCGGGCGGCCTGCAGGGCGTTGGGGTAGCTCGGCTGCTCGACGAGCACCCGCTGCCCGCGCCGCAGCAGCACCTGCAACCCGATCGAGACCCCGTGCAGCGCGCCGTTGGTGACCAGCACCTGCTCGGGGGTCGTGGGCAGGCCGCGGGCGGTGTACCGCGCGGCGATCCGCGCCCGCAGGTCGGGCAGGCCGGCGGGGTGGTAGCCGTGCGTGGTCAGGAAGCGGGGCAGCTCCTCGAGCGCCGCGGCCAGCGCGGCCGGGACGGCGGCGGGGGCCGCGGGAGCGGCGTGGGCGAGGTCGATCGCGCCGTCGTCCACCGGCCCGGGCACCCACGCACCGCGGTGCGGCCCGGCGGGCAGGACCGCGAACGTCCCGGCGCCCTGCCGGGCGGTGGCCCACCCGTCCTCGCGCAGCCGGGTGTAGGCGGCGGTGACCGTGGCCCGGCTGACCGCGAGGGCCGTCGCCAGCTCCCGCTCCGCCGGCAGCCGCGTGCCCAGGGGCACCCGACCGTCGGCGACCAGCCTGCGGATGCGGCCGGCCAGCGCCGCGTAGCGCGGTGGCCGCTCGGTGGCGAGGTCACCGACGAGCGCGGCGAGCGACCGCGCGGACGTCGTCTCCATGCCACCTCCTGCGGATTGGCCTGTGGTTGGCAGGCCAATCCTGGCGGAGGATCGGGGCATGCACCAGCTCCTGACCATCCGGCCGGCCCGCCGCCTCGTCCAGCTCTACGCGGGCCTGGTCCTCTACGGGGTGTCGATGGCCCTGCTCGTGCGCTCGGGGCTGGGCGTCATGCCGTGGGACGTGCTGCACCAGGGCCTGTCCCGCCAGCTCGGCTGGTCGCTCGGGGTCGTCACGATGGTCGTCGGCGCGCTGGTGCTCCTGGCCTGGATCCCGCTGCGCGAGCGGCCGGGGCTCGGCACGGTGAGCAACGTCGTCGTCATCGGGCTGGCGCTGGACGCCGTGCTCGCCGTCCTGCCCGAGCCGTCGTCCCTCCCCCTCCGGGTCGCGCTCGTCGGCCTCGGCATCGCCCTCAACGCGGTGGCGACCGCCGCCTACATCGGCGTGCACCTCGGGCCCGGCCCGCGGGACGGGCTCATGACCGGCCTGGTCCGGCGCAGCGGCCGCTCGGTGCGGCTGGTGCGCACCTCGATCGAGGTCGCCGTCGTGGCGGTGGGCTGGCTGCTGGGCGGCACGCTGGGCGTCGCCACCGTGCTGTACGCGCTGACCATCGGCCCGCTGGTGCACGTGCTGCTCCCCCGGCTGTCGGTGGACCTCCCCCGCGCCCCGGCCTCCGTCAGCTGACCGGCGGCCGGCGCAGGCCCGCCGCCACCAGGGGGACGACGGCCAGCACGAGCACCGCCACCGCGACGATGCCGCCCAGCGCCCAGGCCGCGAAGACCAGCAGGCCGGCCAGTTCGATGCCCAGGCCCGCCACGGAGGTCACCGTGGTCCGCCGGCTGCTGTCGATCCGCTCCTGCAGCCGGGCCTCGGCGACCACCAGCACCGCCAGGTAGAGCGCGTAGGACACCGCCACCACCGCCAGCGCCCACGGCCCCGGCACCGCGGCCGCCGCCCCGAGCAGCACGCCGGCGAGGAGCAGCAGCACGGGCAGCGCCCGGTCGGGCAGCCGGTCGGCCCGGCCACCCAGCGCGGCGCCGAGCGTCCCGGCCAGCGTGATGCCGAGGACGGCGGCCGGGACGGCGGCCGTCGGCACCCCGCGGTCGCCGGCGAGCACCGGGAAGTACTCCTCCATCGCGTCCAGCCCGCCGACCAGCGCGACCGCGAGCACGGTGAGCCGCAGGGCGGGCACGCGGACGACCTCGGCCACGCCGCAGCGCAGGGTGCCGAGCACCGACTCGCCGTCGGGCTCCCGGGCTGCCTCCGGGAACCGCAGGGCGAGCGCCGCCCAGACCAGGCAGATCGCCGCGCTGGCCCAGCCCACCAGCGGGTAGCCGCCGAGGGCGTACAGCAGGCCGGCCGCGGCCGCTGTCGGGATCTGCACGAGCAGCTCGGCCGACGTCATCCAGCCGTTGACCCGGGCGAAGGCGCCCGCGGCGCCCACCTCGGCCAGGCCGTCGTAGACCAGGGCCTCGACCGTGCCGGAGACCAGCGCGCCGGCCACGCCCCAGACGGCGAAGCCGGCGGCGAACCCCCAGAACCCGGGCGCCACCGTCCACACCACGAAGGCGGCTGCCTCCAGGACCCCGCCCAGGACCAGCGCGCCCCGGCGGGACCACCGGTCGGCCAGCGCACCGGCCGGGACCTCGGTGACCAGCGCGGTGACCGACCAGGCGGCGAACAGCAGCGACAGCTCGGGGGTCGAGACGCCGGTGTCGAGGAACAGCAGCGCGTAGAGCGGGTAGAGCGGCACCAGCTCGGACAGCGCGGCCCAACCCACCGCCAGGCGGGCGAGCGGCCGGGCGGCGGGCGGCAGGGGCGTCACTGCCGGGCGTCAACGAAACGGCACGGCGCGGACGGTAGCGCGGGTCACCCCGGCCCGCAGCCGAGTTCCGGGCACCGCTGGGCTAGGCTCGTCGACCGAGAAGGGGAGTAGCCCCCCGTCCGCTGGTCGACACGCTGGCGCCTCCGGGCGCCCGGTCAGCGGGCCCACGCTCGGCCGTGGGTGGGCGAGACCTTCGACCGCAGTCGCCATCGCCGGCAGCTGCCGGTCGGAGGCTGCCCGCATCCGTCCCGGCAGCGCCCTGACGGAAGTGAGAACCCCGTGTCCCTGACGGTCGTGCTGACCGCCTTCGTGCTCGTCCTGCCGGTCGAACTCCCGGACAAGACCCTGTTCGCCAGCCTCGTCCTGGCCACCCGGCTGCCGCACTGGCCGGTGTTCGTTGGCGTCGGAGCGGCGTTCGGCCTGCAGGTGGCGATCGCGGTCACGGCGGGCAGCCTGCTCTCCCTGCTCCCCCAGGCCCTGGTCAGCGGCGTGGTCGCCGTGCTCTTCCTGGTCGGCGCGGTGCTGCTGTGGCGCAGCGCGACGAGCGGACCGGAGGAGGCCGACGACGTCGCCGCCGGACAGGAGGGGACGTCGTTCCTCCGGGCCGCCGCCATCTCCTTCGGCGTCCTGTTCGCCGCCGAGTGGGGGGACCTGTCGCAGCTGGCCACCGCCGGGCTGGCCGCGCGCCTGGACGACCCGGCGTCGGTCTTCGTCGGCGCCTGGGCCGCCCTGCTCACCGTCTCGGGCCTGGCCGTGTTCCTCGGCAAGAAGCTGGCCGACCGGCTGCCGGTGGCGCTGATCCGCCGGGTGGCCGCGGTGCTGTTCCTCGTCTTCGCCGTGGTGGCCGCGGTCGAGACGGTGCGCACCCTCGCCGGCTGACCACCGTCACCCGTCCGGGTCGGCACCGACCGGGACGCCTCAACGACGGGCGCGGTCCTGCCGTTCGCAGTGGCGGGCGACCTCCCGGTCACCCGCCAGGAGGGCAGGACCGTGACTTCGTCGACCGCGACCGACCTGCGGGCTCGGCAGGCCGAGCTGCTGGAGCAGTTCGGCCTGCTCGACGGCCCGCCCGATGCCGAGCTGGATGCCGTGGTCCGGCTGGCCAGCGCCGTCACCGGGCTGCCCCACGCCGCGGTCAACCTCCTCGACGCCACGACCCAGCACACCGTCTCCGCGCACGGCTTCGCCGCCGGTGGGAGCCCGCGCGAGGAGTCCCTGTGCTCGGCCGCCCTCTCGCCCCTCCCCGGGGTCCGGTCGGTCGGCGACCTCGCCGCCGAGCCGCGGTTCCGCGACAACGCGTGGGTGGACGGCCGGAGGGGCCGCCTGCGGGCCTACGCCGGCGCTCCGCTCGTGGTCGAGGGGACGGCGATCGGCACCCTCTGCGTGTTCGACGACCACCCGCGCGCGTTCACCGCGGCCCAGCTCGACCGGCTCGCCGACCTGGCGGCCCTGGTGGTGGGCGTGTTCCACCGCCGGCAGCAGGTGCTGGAGCTGGCGGTGCTCGCGGTGGAGAGCGAGACGGCTCGCCACCAGGCCGAGGCCGCGCACGCCGCTCTCGAGCGCACCGAGGCGTTCAACCGGGCGCTGCTCGAGGCCATCCCGGTCGGCGTCGTCGCCGCGGACGCCACGGGCCGGCTCACCACCTTCAACCGGCTCAGCCGGGAGTGGCACGGCCTGGGCGATCAGCCGATCGGCCCGACCCCGATCTCCGACAGCGACATCCCGGCCGCCTTCTCCCTCACCGCGGCCGGCGGGCAGCCCCTGCGCGTGGAGGAGCTCCCGCTGCAGCGGGTGTTCGCCGGGGAGGAGGTGCGCGACCAGGAGCTGGGCATCGCCCGCCCGGGGGCGCCGCTCCGGCGGCTCTCCGCGTCGGGTCGCCAGGTCCGGGACCCGCACGGCCGGCTGCTCGGCGCCGTCGTGGCGATGGCCGACGTGACCGCGCAACGCGACCTGGAGTCCGCCCTCCGCTCGGCCGCCCTGCACGACCCGCTCACCGGCCTGCCCAACCGGACCCTGCTGCTCGACCGGCTGGACCAGGCGCTGCACGCCGCAGGCCACGGCGGCACCGGCACGGCGGTCCTCTACTGCGACCTCGACGGGTTCAAGGCGGTCAACGACGTGGCCGGGCACGCGGTCGGCGACGAGGTCCTCGTCGAGGCCGCCCGCCGGCTGCGCGCCGTGGTGCGCCCCGCCGACACCGTGGCGCGGATCGGGGGCGACGAGTTCGTCGTCCTGTGCCCCGGACTCGGCTCCGCGGGGGTCGCCGACCGGATCGCCGCCCGCATCGCGGAAGCCTTCGCGACGCCCATGGCCTCCGACGGCGACGCCGAGCACCGGGTCGGGGTCAGCATCGGCATCACCGTGTGCACCGGGGCCGACACCCCGGAGACCGCGCTGGCCGCCGCGGACGCCCGGATGTACGAGGTCAAGGCCGCGCGGCGGTCCCGCGGCCGGCTCGCCGCCGTGCCGCGGCGCTGACCGGGCGGTGCGCTGCGCCGTCGACGGAGAGGCCCAAGGCCACTCCACGGCCGTGGGCGAGCGACCTAGCCTGGCGTCCCCACGGAGGAGGCACCGAGGAGGTCGCCGTGCCCGTCATCCCCGATCTGCCCTGGACCGCCGAGCACGTCGGTGACGGCCCGGGCGTCGTCATGGTCACCCATCTGCACCTGCGCCGGTTCCGCGACATCCCGGCGTTCTTCCGCGACTCGCTGGCCATCCGGAGCCAGACCATGGCCGCCGCGGGCGCACGCTCGCTGTACCTGCGGGCCCAGCCCCTGGCCCGCCACTTCACCACCGTGTCGTGGTGGGACGACGAGGACTCGGTCCGTGCCTTCGTCCGGACCGACCCGCACCGCGCGGCGATGCGGCGCTGGGGCCCGGAGATGCGGGAGTTCAGCAACCGGTCGTACCCGGGCACCGACGGCACCGTCCCCACGGTGCAGGCGGCCGCTGCGCTGTCCGCGTAACCCGCTCGGTTCCCGCCGCCCCGGTGGCAGCATGGCCGCCGATGGACACGGGCGGAGCACAGCGACCGGCTGACCTCGCCGTGCAGGTGACCGACCTCGTCAAGCGCTACCCCGGCCGGCCGGTCAACGCCGTCGACGGGATCTCGTTCACCGTGGCGCGGGGCGAGGTCTTCGGCCTGCTGGGCCCCAACGGCGCGGGCAAGACGACGACGATCGGCGTCCTCACGACCCGGGTGCTGCCGACCTCGGGCACCGCCAGGGTCGCCGGGGTGGACATCGCCGCCGACCCGGTCACCGCACGCAGCCGGCTGTCGGTGGTGCCGCAGCGGTCCAACCTCGACCGTGCGCTGACCGCCCGCCAGAACCTGGTCTTCCACGCCGCCTACCACGGCGTCGGCCGTGCCGAGCGCAACCGCCGGGCCGACGCGCTGCTCGAGCAGCTCGGCCTGGGCGGGCGCGGCGGGGACAAGGTCGACGACTACTCCGGCGGGATGGCCCAGCGGCTGCTCATCGCCCGCGCGCTCATGCACGCCCCCCAGGTGGTCTTCCTCGACGAACCGAGCACCGGGCTGGACCCGCAGGCCCGGCTGTTCGTGTGGGACCGCATCCGCGAGCTCCGGGCCGGCGGCGTCACCGTCGTCCTCACCACGCACGACATGGACGAGGCGGCCGCGCTGTCGGACCGGGTCGGGATCATGGACCACGGCCGGCTGCTCGCCCTGGACACCCCCGCGGCGCTCACCCGTTCACTGCCGGGCAGCGCCACGCTGGACATCGACGTGGAGCGCGCGCCCGAGGACACCGACGACGCCGTGCTGGCGGCCCTCGGCCCGCTGGCCGAGCGGGTCGAGCAGGTGGCCGACGGCTCGGGGCTGCGCGCCCGGCTCTACCTCTCCGGGGACGCCGCAGCGCTGGTCGGCCCGGTGTCGGAGGCGCTCGGTGCGCGGCGCGCCCGGCTGACCGGCGTACGGATCGGCGAGCCCAGCCTCGAGGACGTCTTCCTGTCCCTGACCGGACGGGAGCTGCGGTGAGCACGGACACCTCCTCGGGAACAGGGGCTGCGATGAGCGCCGACACCGCCGTACCGGGGCTGGCCGCCGGGGTCGGCAGCGCCGCACCGGGCCGGCCGGACGTCGGCCGGGCGTTCGGCGCGCTGCTGTGGCGCGACGTCTTCGTCACCGGCCGCGAGCTGGTGCCCTTCCTGCTGCAGGTCGTGCTGCAGCCGGTCTTCCTGCTGTTCGTCTTCGGCAAGGTGCTCGTCGAGCTCGGCTTCGCCACCGACCAGTACTCCGACGTGCTGCTGCCCGGCGTCATCGCGCTGACCGCCTTCCTCACCGCGCTGCAGAACACCGCCTTCCCGCTGGTCATCGACTTCTCCTTCACCAAGGAGATCGAGGACCGGCTGCTCGCGCCCCTGCCCACCGCGCTGGTCGCCGTCGAGAAGATTGTGTTCTCGCTGCTGCGGGCGCTGGTCGCCGCCGCGGTCATGTTCCCGATCAGCCGGTGGGTGCTCGGCACGCTGCCGGTGCAGTGGGGCGACCTCCCGGTGCTCACCGCGTTCCTCGTGCTCGGCTCGCTGGTCGGCGCGGTGATGGGCATGACGCTCGGGACGTTCGTGAAGCCCAACCGGATCAACGTCGTCTTCGCCGTCGTCCTCACGCCGTTGCTGTTCACCGGGTCCACCCAGTTCCCGTGGCAGTCCCTGGACACGCTGCGCTGGTTCCAGGTGGTCTGCGCACTCAACCCACTGACCTACGTCAGCGAGGCGCTGCGCGCGGAGATGGCGCCGGGCGTGCCGCACCTGCCGCTGTGGCTGTGTGCGCTCGCGCTGTCCGGCTTCCTCGTCGTCTTCGGCGTGGCGAGCCTGGTCGGCTTCCGCCGCCGGGCGCTGGACTAGAGAAGGACCCCTGCCCCCACCTCTCGCAGGCTCGCGGCGGGTCCCTGCAGGGGGCCGCACCTATCCTCCCGACCGTGGAGTTCCGGACGACGGTCGTGCTCGGCGGGAAGACGGCGACGGGTCTGCAGGTGCCCGACGACGTCGTCGCGGCCCTGGGCGGTGGCAAGCGGCCGCCGGTGACCGTGACGATCGGCGGCCACGGCTACCGGAGCACGATCGCGCCGATGGGCGGGGCGTTCTGGATCCCGCTGGCCGCGGAGCACCGCGAGGCCGCCGGCGTGCAGGCCGGCCAGGAGGTCGACGTCCGGGTCGAGCTGGACACCGCGCCGCGGGAGACCCCGCTGCCCGACGACCTCGCCGCCGCGCTGGACGAGGAGGCGACCGCCTTCTTCTTCGCCCTGGCACCCTCGCACCGCAAGGAGTGGGTGCGCTGGGTCGAGGAGGCCAAGAAGCCGGAGACCCGCGCCGCCCGCGTCGAGAAGACCGCGGCGGCGCTGAAGGCGGGCAGGAAGACGCGGTGACCACCTGGGGGACCTGCGTCCCCACGTCGAGACGCGGGACACCCACCTGGGGAACCTCTCCCCCTGCCCACCCCTGTGGGCAGGGGGAGAGGTTCCCCAGGTGTACATCCGTCCGCTCGCCGCCCTTGCGGAGGCTTCGCTCAGTGGAGCGTCGGGATCCACTCGGCCAGCGCCCGGCCGATCTCGTGCGGCGAGTCCTCCGGCACGAAGTGGGCACCGGGCACGGTCACCTCGGTCAGCGCCTGCCACTTGCGCACGAACGCCCGCGGCCGGCCGACCAGGATCGAGCCCGGGTCGGCGTTGAGGAACAGCTTGGGGACGTCGCTGGTGCGCAGCCACTGGCCGTACCGGGCCACGACGTCGCGGACCTTGGGCGGCACGTTCTCGATCGGCAGCTGCCGCGGCCACTCCAGCGTCGGCCAGCGGTGTGCGGGGTCGGCGAAGGGCTCGCGGTAGCGGGCGTGCGCCTCCGGGCTCAGGCCGCGGGCCACCGACGCCGGCAGGATGCGCTCGACGAACACGTTCTTCTCGAGCACCGCGGCCTCGCCGTCCGGGCCGCGCATGGTGCGGAAGATCTTCCGTGCGTCGGCCGGCCAGTCGGCCCAGGTCAGCGGGACGACGAGCGCCTCGGTGAACGCCAGGCCGCGCACCGCGTCGGGGTGCCGGTGGGCCCAGTCGAAGCCCAGCGCCGAGCCCCAGTCGTGCAGCACGAAGGTGACCCGCTCGGTGGCGCCGACCTCATCGAGGAAGCGTTCGAGGAAGCCCGCGTGCGCCGAGTACGAGTAGGTGCCCCGGTCCGGGCTGGGCAGCTTGTCGGACTCGCCCATGCCGATCAGGTCCGGCGCCAGGCAGCGGCCGAGGTGCTGCACGTGCGGGATGACGTTGCGCCACAGGTAGGACGACGTCGGGTTGCCGTGCAGGAAGACGATCGGGTCGCCCTCCCCCGCCTCGACGTAGGCCATCTGCAGGTTGCCGTCGGCCCGCCGGTCGACGCGGACGCGCTTGCGGGGGAACGGGTCCTCGGGCGAGACGTCGTCGGCTGCCATGCGTGCGATCCTCACCCATCCTCGCGCGCGGCACCGCTCGAGGCGGCGACCCCGGCCGCCTGCCGCGCGGCGGCCTCGATCCGCGCCCGGAACGCCGCCCACTCGTCGGCGCTGCGCTCGGGCAGGTTGCTGTTCTCGGGGCTCATCCCCGCGGCGCCGTCGATGAGCTCGCGCAGGACGTCGGCGTGCCCGGCGTGCCGGGCGACCTCCACGCCCACGTGCACGAGGACCGTGTGCAGCGTCGGGTGCCGGCGCTCCGCCCGCCACCAGGGCACCTCCCCGACGGCGTCCAGCGGCAGCGCCTCGACCGTCGCGTCGGCGTGGGCGGCCGAGAACCGGTACAGCTCGACGACGGCGTCCCGGCTCTCCTCGGGGGTCGCCCACATGTCGGCGTCCGGCTCGCCGCCGTCGTCCCACGGGTAGGCCCGGCCGCTCGGCCGGCCGAAGACCTCGCCGAAGTAGCCCAGCTGCACGTAGCCGACGTGCTTCACCAGCCCGAGCAGGTTGGTGCCGGTGGGCGTCATCGGCCGCCGGACGTCGTACTCCCCCAGCCCGTCCAGCTTGGCCAGCAGATCGGCCCGGCGGTCGCGCAGGTATCCCAGGAGGGCACCCTTCTCGTCCACGGGGACACCCTGCCGCACCCCGGGGGACATCGCGCTTGACCCTGACGCCACGTCAGGCTGTGCAGTGGTCCCCGTCAGGGAGGAGGGACATCGTGAACGTGGGCGAGGTCGCGGCGCTGGCCGGGGTGACGGTCCGGACGCTGCACCACTACGACCGGATCGGACTGCTGTCGCCGTCCGGCCGGACGGCTGCGGGCTACCGGCGGTACTCGCCGGCGGACCTCGACCGGCTGCACCAGGTGCTGGTCTACCGCGAACTCGGGTTCCCCCTCGAGGAGGTCGCGACCCTGCTCGACGACCCCGCCGCCGACCCGGCCGAGCACCTGCGCCGCCAGCACCGGCTGCTGCTCGACCGGCTGGAGCGGACGCGGGCGATGGTCGCGGCCGTCGAGAAGGAGATGGAGGCGAGACAGATGGGGATCTCTCTGACCCCGCAGGAGCGGTTCGAGGTCTTCGGCGAGCACGACCCGGCGCAGTACGAGGCGGAGGCCGAGGAGCGCTGGGGCGACACCGAGGCGTGGGCGCAGTCCCAGCGGCGCACCCGCGGCTACACCAAGGAGGACTGGGTCCGGATCAAGGCCGAGGGCGAGGACGTGGAGCGGCGCTTCGCCGAGGCGATGCGGTCCGGCGTCCCGGCCGACTCGGAGCAGGCGATGGACGTCGCGGAGGAGCACCGGCAGCAGATCACCCGGAACTTCTACGACTGCCCGCCCGAGATGCACGCCGGCCTGGGCCGGATGTACGTCGAGGACGAGCGGTTCACCGCCCACTACGAGCAGATCGCCCCGGGCCTGGCGCAGTACGTGAGCACCGCGGTCCGGGCCAACGCCGCCCGCCAGGGCTGACCCCCCACGCGAGATCTGCACACTCGCTGCCTCCGGACCCCCGATGGGCGCCAGTGTGCAGATCTCACCGGTCACCGCGGTGCGCTGGCGTGACCGGCCGGAGGGGTCAGCTGCGGTGCGTCTCGTCCGGGCCGGCGGACCCGTCGAGGGCGTCGGGCCGGCCGGCGCCGGCCGCCCCCGGGTCGTCGGGCAGCGGCCGGTCGGTCAGGTGGGCCGTCAGCCCGGCCGGCTCGTCGGCGGGGACCTCGGCGCGCCGCCCCGGCCGCACCCCGAGCCGCAGCCGGCGGCCGGGCAACCCGCCGGCCTGCGCGGCGGCGAGCAGCTCGGTCAGGTGCAGGACGCGGACGCGGGAGCGGCGGCGCCGCAGGCCGGTGACCAGCTGCCGCTGGCAGCCGGGGTTCACCGCGACGACGTAGTCGACGCCGGCCGCCTCGATCTGGTCGAGCTTCGGGGCCAGCACCCGGCGGCTGTCCCTGGGCCGCAGCAGCGAGTAGGTGCCGGCCGAGCCGCAGCACTGGGCCGCGCCGGGCAGCTCGACGTAGTCCGCGACCGCGGCGATCAGCTCCCGCGGCTCCCGCCAGACGTCCATCCCGTTGCGCAGGTGGCAGGAGTCCTGCAGCGCGACCCGCGCGCGCCGTCCGTCGATCCGCAGCTCGCCGAGGGACGCCGAGCCGTCGCGGGCCACGTACTCGGAGAACTCCAGGACCCGGTCGCGGCCGAGCACGCCGGACAGGTGCGCCGCGCAGCCGCCCGCGGTGGTGACGATCGTGCCGGGCAGCTGCTCACCGAGCCGCCGGGCCATGGTGCGGCCCAGCTCCAGGTCGCCGTTGTGCGCGTGCAGGGCGCCGCAGCAGCCCTGGTCCGCCGGGGCGTCGAGTTCCGGGCGCAGTCGCCGCGCGGCCCGGCTCACCCCGGGGAACAGCGCCCGCTCGAAGCAGCCGAGCATGAGGTGCGGCCCCTGCGCCGACGACGTGGCAGTGCGCGCGTGCCCGCGGAAGGTGCCGAGGCGGCGCACCAGCCAGTTGCGGACGACGACGTTGGTGAGCACCCGGGCCAGCGGCGGCCGGTGTCGGCCCTGCCACTGGTGGGAGCGCCAGTGCTCCAGCAGTTCGCCGTACTGCACGCCGGCGGGGCAGACCGGCTCGCACGCCCGGCAGCCCAGGCAGAACGAGGACTCCTCCCGCAGGGTCGGGTCGTCGTCCTCCAGGACGCCGGTCTCCAGCGCGCGCATCAGCGTGATCCGCCCTCGCGGCGAGGACTTCTCGTCCTTGCTCAGCGCGTACGTCGGGCAGGCCGGCAGGCAGAACCCGCAGGAGATGCACCGGTCGAGGAGCTCCGGCGGGAAGATCCCGCGCGCGGCGGCCCCGGCAGCGCCCGGCGCGTCGGTGGCACCGGACACCTCGGCGGTCACGACCCCACCTTCCCGGGGTTGAGGATGCCGGCCGGGTCGAAGGCGGCCTTGATCCGTTTCGTCAGGGCCATCTGGTCGTCTCCCAGGCGGTCGCGCAGATAGGGCAGCTTGGCCGCGCCCACGCCGTGCTCCCCGGTGATGGTGCCGTCCAGCTCGAGGGCGGCGGCGAAGATCTCGGCGAAGGCGGCATGGGTGCGCTCGGCGGCCGCGGGGTCGCGGGCGTCGATGACGGCGGTGGGGTGCAGGTTGCCGTCGCCGGCGTGGCCGAAGGTGCCGATCAGCAGGTCGTGCCGGGCGGCGACGGCCTCGATCCGGTCCACCATCTCGGCCAGCCGCGGGCGGGGCACGGTGACGTCCTCCAGCACGGTCATCGTGTTCAGCCGGGACAGCGCCGGCAGGGAGCAGCGGCGGGCCGCCAGCAGCGCCTCGGACTGGGCGACCTCCTTGGCCACGGTGACCTCGAGGGCTCCCTCGTCGGCGCACAGCTCGCCCATGCGGGTCAGGTTGCGTTCCACGGCGTCCGGTTCACCGTCGTCCCCGAAGAGCAGCAGCGCCCCGGCGTCGGTGCGCAGCCCCAGCCGGGCGTAGTCCTCCACCGCCCCGATGCAGGTGCGGTCGAGGAACTCCAGCGTCGCGGGCACCACACCGTGGGCGAGGATCGCGGTCACCGCGCGGCCGGCCTCGGCCAGCGAGGAGAAGTAGGCGACCCCGGTGCTCGCGGTGCTCGGCATGGGCAGCAGCGCGAGGGTCACCTCGGTGATGACGCCGAGGGTGCCCTCCGAGCCGGTGAGCAGGCGGGTCAGGTCGTAGCCGGCGACGTCCTTCCACAGCCGCCCGCCGGTGCGGATCACCTCCCCGGTGGGCAGCACGACCTCGAGACCCAGCACGTAGTTGCGGGTGACGCCGTACTTGAGGCCGCGCAGACCGCCGGCGCAGGTCGCGACGTTGCCGCCCACGGTCGAGACGGTGCGGCTGCCCGGGTCCGGCGCGAACAGCAGCCCCTTGGCGGCGGCGGCCTCGGCGACGGTGGCCGTGGTGGCGCCGGGCTCGGCGCGGACCAGCAACTCCTCCGTGCTGACCTCGAGCACACGGTCCATGCGGGTGAGCACCAGCAGGATGCCGCCCTGCAGCGGCACGGTCGCCGCGCACAGGTTCGAGCCCGCGCCGCGGGGCACGACCGGGACGCGGTGGGCGGTGGCCAACCGCAGGACGGCGGCGACCTCCTGCGTGCGGGCCGGGAACACCACCGCGTCCGGCGGGGACGAGAACAACGGTGTGGCGTCCCGGGCGTACGGGGCGACCTCGCCCTCGCGGTGCCGGACGTGCTCCCGCCCGACGATCGACTCCAGCTCGGCCAGCACCCCGGGATCCAGTGCCACGTCGCACCCCCTCGCGGCGGGCGGGCGGGCCCCGCGCTCGGCCGCAGCGGGGAGCCTAGTGACGGACGCCGCTCCCTGCCCCCCGGGGTGGGACCGCCGGTCCGGCCAGGGTCACGACCACCACGTCGACCCGGGCCCCGGCGACGACGTCCAGGTCGACGGCCCGCCGGGCCGCGGACAGGTCGGCGGTTCCGGGGCCGGGCACCGGCAGACTGTAGCCGTGCCCGAGCAGCCGGAACTGACCATCCAGGGCTGGGGCCCCGCGGCCGGCCCACGCGACGCGACGGTGACCCGCAGGGCGGACGGCGGCCCCGGCTCCCCGGACTCCACCGCCTTCCCCGACCTCGCCGAGGTGCTGCCCAAGGCCGCCCGTCGGCACCTGTCCCGGGAGCTGGGCTGGACGCCGCGGCGCACGCCGCCGGTGCCGGTGGCCGACATCCGGGTGGCGCCCTCCCGGCTGGCCGAGGACTGCCGGCAGCGGCTGGTCGAGCTGCTCGGCGAGGAGCACGTGAGCACCGACCGCGAGGCCCGGCTGCGGCACGCCGGCGGGAAGAGCTACCTGGACCTGCTGCGCCGGCGGGAGGGGGACGCCTCCGACGCGCCGGACGCCGTCGTCCGGCCCGGCAGCACCGCGGAGACCGCCGCGCTGCTGGCGCTGTGCAGCGAGCTCGGCGTGGTCGCGGTGCCCTTCGGCGGCGGCACGAGCGTCGTCGGCGGGCTGTCGGGCATCGACGCCGACGACCGGCCGTCGGTCTCGGTCGACCTGGGCCGGATGGCCTCGGTGCACTCCCTCGACGTCGCGTCGTCCCTGGTCACCGTGGGCCCGGGCGTGCGCGGGCCGGCGCTGGAGGAGCACCTGGGCCGGCACGGGCTGGCCCTCGGCCACCTGCCGCAGAGCTGGGAGTTCGCCACCATGGGCGGCTACGCGGCCACCCGCTCGGCGGGCCAGGCGTCCACCGGCATCGGCCGCTTCGACGACCTGGTGGCCGGGCTGACGCTGGCCACGCCGTCCGGGGTGCTCGAGCTCGGCTCGCCACCGGCGTCGGCGGCCGGTCCGGACCTGCTCGGCCTGGCGCTGGGCTCGGAGGGAGCGCTGGGCGTCATCACCGAGCTGACGCTGAGGGTGCGGCCCGAGCCGCGGACGCGGCACTACGAGGGCTGGTCCTTCCGCAGCTGGGAGGCCGGGCTGGCCGGGCTGCAGCGACTGGCCCGCCACGAGCTGCTGCCCGACGTCGTCCGGCTGTCCGACCCGGACGAGACCCGCGCGCACCTGCGGGGCGCCTCGGGCGCCGGCGCGTCGCTGCTGCGCGGCTCGCTGCGGCTGCGCGGGCGGGCGACGGGCTGCCTGCTCGTGGTCGGCTGGGAGGGGCTGCCTACGGCGGTGCGCGCGCGACGGCGGGCGGCCTCGTCGGTGCTGCGGGGCGCGGGGGCGGCGCGGATCGGCACGCGCGTCGGGGAGTCCTGGCGGCGGCACCGGTACGCCGCGCCCTACACCCGCGACAGCCTGCTGGACGCCGGGCTGCTCGTCGAGACGCTGGAGACGGCGGCCACCTGGACGGCGCTGCCGATCGTCTACGACGCCGTCCGCGGGGCGTTGCGCGCGGCGCTGGGCCGGGGCGGGAAGCAGCCGCTGGTGATGAGCCACGTCTCGCACGCCTATCCGACCGGCGCCTCCCTGTACGTCACCGTGCTCGCCGACCGGGACGACGCGCTGCCCATCCAGCAGTGGCTCAGGGCCAAGCGCGCCGCGACCGACACGCTGCTGGCCGCCGGCGGCACGCTCACCCACCACCACGCCGTCGGGGCCGACCACCGCCCCTGGCTGGAGCGCGAGGTCGGCCCGCTGGGCGTGGAGGTGCTGCGCGCGGTCAAGCAGCGACTCGACCCGCGGGGCGTCTGCAACCCCGGCGTCCTGCTGCCCGACTGAGGAAGGACCCCGCCGACGACCAGCTGGGATCACGACCGCCGGTCCTGGCTCACGATCAGTGGTGAGCCAGGACCCACGACGACCAGCTGAGCTGATCATCGGTCGACGGCCCGGCACGGACGGGGTCAGGACAGCTGCACCGTCGTCGTCACCCGCGCGAGGCTCGGCCGCGGCGGCACCGACCCGAACCCGAAGGTGACCGGCGGGCGCACCGCGGCCAGCGCACCCAGGGGCTCGCCGTCCCACGAGGCCGCCAGCGCCGTGACGGCGTGCAGGTCCTGCACGCCGTACCACTCGGTGCGACCGTTGCCGGCCGAGCCGGTGGTGCGCAGGCCGGTGAGCAGCCGCGCCGGCCGGTCCAGCAGGCCCACCCACGCCGGCGTGCGGGCCAGGGGCGGCGGGACGACGCGCAGCAGCCAGCCCAGCGGCGGACGGCGGCCGGTCGACACCTGCAGCCGCAGCGGGCCGGCGTCGACCGCCCAGGTCCGCGGGTCCGGCCGGCGCACCGTCACCGGGACCAGCCGCACCTCGTCGAAGGCGTAGGTGGCGGCGATGAAGTCCGCGGCCTCCGAGGTGGGGGCGAGCAGCAGCCGGGTGCCGTCCGGCCGCTGCACCATGACGTCGGACAGCGGCCCCAGCGGCGAGCGCGGCCAGTGCCCGACGACGACGCGGGTGCCCGACGAGGTGCCGGCCCCGAGGATCCAGCCGTCGAACCGCAGCCGCCGGACCATCGCCGTCAGAGGGTGGTCGCGCGGCCGCCGTCCACCGGGATGACCGCGCCGGTGACGTACGCACCCGCCCGGCTGGCCAGGTACACCGCGACGCCGGCCATGTCGTCGGGCCGGCCGATGCGGCCCAGCGGGGACGACGCGGCGATCTCGTCGCCGTGGGCGGCGAGCGTGGCGGCCATCATCTTGGACTCGAACGGTCCCGGGGCGACGGCGTTGACGGTGATCCGCTTGGGGCCCAGCTCCTTGGCGAGCACCCGGGTGAGGTGGTGCACGCCGGCCTTGCTCGCCGAGTAGGAGTAGGTGGGCAGGGAGGGCGCGTGCAGCCCGTCGATGCTGCCGACGTTGACCACGCGGGCCGGGTCGTCGTCGGTGCCGGCGGCCTCGAGCAGCGGCAGGAAGGCGCGGGTGAGGAAGAACGGCGCCTTGAGGTTGAGGTCGAGCACCTTGTCCCAGGCCGACGCGGGGAACTCGGCGAACGGCGCACCCCAGGTGGCGCCGGCGTTGTTGACCAGGACGTGCACCCGCTCCTCGCGGCGGCCCACCTCCTCGGCCAGGCGCACGCACTCGGTCTCGGTGGAGACGTCCGCGGGGATCGACTCCACCTTGCCGAACCGCGACAGCTCGGCGACGGCCCGCTCCCCGGCGTCGGGCTTGCGGGAGGAGACGTAGACCGAGGCGCCGGCCTGCAGCAGCCCGCGGGCCATCATCAGGCCGATGCCGCGGGTGCCGCCGGTGACGACGGCGACCTTCCCGGTGAGGTCGAACAGGTGCACGCTGGGCCTCCGCAGGCGTCGTGGGGACGTCGTCGGCCCCCGGCCGGAGCACCGTATCCAGCGGCCGGCACGCCTCCTGTGCCAGCCTCGGCGCATGACCGCACCCGCCGCCGTCCTGGGCGCGACCAGCGAGGTCGGGCCGCTGCAGACGGTGCTGCTGCACCGGCCCGGCGCCGAGCTGCGCCGGCTGACCCCGCGCAACAACGACCAGCTGCTCTTCGACGGCGTGCCGTGGGTGCACCGCGCGCAGGAGGAGCACGACGCGTTCGCCGCCGAGCTCACCGCCCGCGGCGTGGAGGTGCTGCACCTGGACCGGCTGCTGGCCGAGGTGCTCACGGTCCCCGCGGCGCGCGCCGAGCTCGTCGCCGCCGCCGTCGACGACCCACGGCTGGGCGCGACGCTCAAGCGGACCGCGGCCACGCACCTGGCCGACCTCGCCCCCGAGGACCTCGCCGGCGCGCTGATCGCCGGGCTGGCACACGAGGAGCTGCGGGGCGCCCGCGGCCTGGGCTACGAGCTCATGGACCGCTCGGACTTCGTCGTCCCCCCGCTGCCCAACCTGCTGTTCACCCGCGACTCGTCGGTGTGGGTGGGCGACCAGGTCGCGGTGACCTCGCTGGCCATGCCGGCGCGGCACCGGGAGAGCACCATCACCGCCGCCGTCTACGCCCACCATCCGCGCTTCGCCGGCGCCGAGCAGCTCTACGACGCCTCGCTGGAGCACCTGGAGGGCGGCGACGTGCTGCTGCTCGCGCCGGGGGTGGTCGCGGTCGGCGTCGGCGAGCGGACGACGCCCGGCGGTGCGGAGCGGCTGGCCCGCCGCGTCTTCGCCCGCGGGCTGGCGCACACGGTGCTCGTCGTCCCGATCGCGCAGCAGCGGGCGACCATGCACCTGGACACCATCGCCACGATGGTCGACGCCGACGCGATGGTCATGTACCCCGCCGTCGCCGACTCGCTCGTGGCGTGGACGGTCACCAGCGGGGACGTGCCGCCGGACGACGCCGACAGCACCGACCTGTCGGTCACCGGGCCGGAGCCCTTCGTGCGCGCCGCGGCCGCCGCCATGGGCATCGAGCGGCTGCGGGTGATCGACACCGGCCTCGACCCGGTCACCGCCGAGCGCGAGCAGTGGGACGACGGCAACAACACCCTCGCGCTCGCCCCGCGGCTGGCGGTGGCCTACGAGCGCAACACCGTCACGAACGCCGCACTCGAGGCGGCCGGCATCGAGGTGGTGCGGATCGCGGGCTCGGAGCTGGGCAGCGGCCGCGGGGGGCCGAGGTGCATGTCGTGCCCGGTCCGCCGTGACCCGCTCTGAGCACACCCGGTCAGCTGACGACCCGACCACACGGAACGGGGGGGTCCTCCGCACCGCGGACCCCGATCGGGAACGGCGATCACTACGCTCCGGACCGTCCGCACCACCGCCGGTGGCGCAGCGGGAAGGGACGGCGGATGACGGGAACGGCGCGGCCGACCGGGCGCATCGCGGGCCTCGGCGGGGGTCTGGTCGGCTACCTCGTCTTCGTCGAGTTCACCAGCGGCGTCCTTCAGGGCTACTACGTCCCGCTGCTCACCGACGTCGCCCGGCACCTGGGCATCCACGACGCCGACGTGAACTGGCTGGAGGCCGCCCAGCTGATGCTCTCGGCGATCGCCGTGCCGATCCTCGCCAAGCTGGGCGACCTGCACGGGCACCGCCGGATGCTGCTGGCCTCGGCGGCGGTCGTCGCGGCGTCGACCGCCGTCCTCGCGCTCGCCCAGGACTTCGCCCTCTTCCTGGTCGCCTGGGCGTTCCAGGGCGTCTACACCGCGTGGCTGCCGCTGCAGGTCGCCCTGATCCACCACCGGTCGCGCCGCCTGGTCGACCCGGCGGCACGCACCCGCCGGGCGACCGGCCTGATCGTCGCTGCCCTGCAGCTGGGCGCGATCGTCGGTGCCCTGGGCGGCGGGCTGGTCGGCAGCGTGCTGGCCGGGCGGTTCTGGCTGGTGCTGCTGGTCCCCGGGCTCCTCGTCGTCGGCGTCTGCGCCGTGGTGGCGCTGCGCGTGCCCGAGAGCGAGCACCGCGAGGCCGGCAGCGTCGACGCCACCGGCGCGGCCCTGCTCAGCGTCGTCCTGCTCGTCCTCACCGGCGGGCTGACCTTCGTCCGCCTCAACGGCGCCGGTGAGCCGTGGCCCTGGCTGGTCACCGCACTGGGGCTGCTCCTCGTCGTCCCGTTCGTGCGCTACGAGCTGGGCCGCGACGACCCGCTCGTGGACTTCCGCGTCCTGCGCAGCCCGTCGATGTGGCCGGTGCAGCTGACCGCCGGGCTGTTCGGCGTCAGCGTGCTCGGCGCCCAGGGGCCGCTGTCGACGTTCGCCCGCACCGACCCGGCGGTGTACGGCTACGGGCTGGGCCTGTCCACCGGCACGGTGTCCGTCGTCATCGGCGGCTACGTCGTCTCGATGCTGCTGGGCGCGAGCCAGTTCTCGCGGATCTCGCAGCGCACCAGCCCGCGGGCCACCCTGATCGGCGCGGCCGGCCTGACCGGCACGGGGTACCTGCTGCTCGTCCCCTTCCACGGGTCGCTCGTCGAGGTGCTGACCTCGATGGTCGTGGCGGGGCTCGGCTCGGGGGCGCTCGTGGCGGCGTTGCCGGCGGCGGCCGCCGCGGCTGCGCCCGCCGGCCGGACCGGTGTGGCCACCGGCCTGACCAACACCACGAAGGTCCTCGGCGGCAGCCTCGCCTCGGCGGTGTTCGCCGTGGCCCTCGCCTCCGGCGCACCGGTCCTCGTCGACGGCGCCGAGGGGACGGCGGGCTCCCTCGCCGGCTACGTCACCGTCTGGGTCGTCTGCGGGGCGACGGCGCTGGCAGCGGCCGCCGCGCTCGTCGTCGTCCCGCGGCTGGCCTTCTCCGACGCGCCGGCCGCCGACCTGCGCTCGGTGGCGCCCGCGACGGACGGCGGGGACCCGGCGTGAAGCGCGCACTGGCCGCCGCGGCCTGCGGCGCGGCCGTCTCGGCGGCAGCGCGGCGGGTCGCCCGATTCCGCCCGCCGGAGGTCCTCCCCTCCCCTGCTGACCTCGACGGCCTGGACGCCGACGCCGCGGCCGCCCGCCTGGCCGAGCTCGTCCGCATCCCGACGGTCTCCTCCCGCGACCCCGGCGCGGTGGACGCCGCCGCCTTCGCGAGGTTCCGGGAGCGGCTGGGCGAGCTGTACCCGGCGACCCACCGGGCGCTGGAGCGCGAGGTGCTCGGCGACGGCGCGCTGCTCTACCGGTGGCGCAGCGGCACCGACCTGCCGCCGCTGGTGCTGATGGCCCACTACGACGTGGTGCCGGTGGCCGGCCAGGAGTGGTCGCGCGACCCCTTCTCCGGGCTGGTGGAGGACGGCGTCGTGCACGGGCGCGGCGCGATCGACGACAAGGGCGCCCTCGTCGCCATCCTCGAGGCGGTCGAGTCCCTCGTCGTCGCCGGGTTCGCCCCGGCCCGCGACGTCCTCCTCTCCTTCGGGCACGACGAGGAGGTCGCCGGCGTCGGCGCCCAGCTGGCGGTCGAGGCGCTCACCGCACGCGGCATCCGCCCGTGGGCGGTCCTCGACGAGGGCGGTGCCGTGGTGAGCGGCGTCTTCCCCGGCGTCCCCCGCCCGACGGCGGTCGTCGGGCTGGCCGAGAAGGGCCTGCTCGACGTCGAGCTGGTCACGACCGACGCGGGTGGCCACGCCTCCGCCCCCGTCCGCGGTGGCGCCCCCGCCCGCCTGGCGCGCGCCATCCTGCGGATCGAGGACGCGCCCTTCCCGGCACGGCTGCACGACGTCGTCCTCGGGATGGTCGACGCGCTGGGCAGGCACGCCCCGCTGGGTCACCGGGTGCTGTTCGCGCACGCGCGACACCTGCGACCCCTGATGGCGACGCTGCTGTCGCGCGCCGGGCGGGAGGCCGACGCGCTGGTCCGCACCACCGTGGCGATCACCCGGTTGCAGGGCAGCAGCGCCGCCAACGTGCTCGCCACCCGCGCGAGCGCCCACGCCAACATCCGGATCGCACTCGGCGAGACCGTCCAGTCGACCGTCGACCGGCTGCGCCGGGTCATCGACGACCCCAGCGTCGAGCTCCGGGTGGTCTCGGGCACCGACCCGTCACCGGTGTCGCGCGCGGACAACGAGGCATTCGCGCTGGTGAGCGCGGCGATCCGGTCGGTCTACCCCGACGCGGCCGTGGCGCCCTACGTGATGGTGCAGGCCAGCGACTCGCGGCACTTCAGCCAGGTGTGCGACAGCGTCTACCGGTTCATGCCGTTCGACCTGACGAAGGACGAGCTGGCCGCACTGCACGCCGCCGACGAGCGGATCTCGGTCGCGGCCCTGCACCGGGGCGCCGGCTTCTACCGGTACCTCCTCCGCCACCTCTGAGAGAGGACCCCCTCCTGGATCCCCTCGCGAGCTCGGGGATGCCAAGGAGGGGGTCACCAGCACGAGCGGAGGCAGTCCTCCTCAGAGGCCCTGGGCCAGCCGGTGGTAGGCGGCGCCCCAGCGCAGCTCCTTCGCCAGCGAGCGGCGCGTGGTGTCGGCGTCGATGACCACCAGCTCGGTCGCGAAGACCTCGGCCAGGTCGGTGAGCTCGTCGGCGCCGATCGCGGTCGAGAGCACCGTGTGGTGCGGGCCGCCGGCGGTCAGCCAGCCCTCCGTCGCCGTCTGGAAGTCCGGCCGCGGCTGCCACACCGCGCGAGCCACCGGCAGGTTCGGCAGCGGCTCGTCGGGCTCGACGACGTCGACCTCGTTGGCCACCCAGCGGAACCGGTCGCCCAGGTCGCACCAGCCGACGACGACGCCCGCGCCCGGGGCGGCGGTGAACACCAGGCGCGCCGGGTCCTCGCGGCCGCCGATGGACAGGGGGTGCACCTCGACCCGCGGCCGGTCGCCGGCGATGGTCGGGCAGACCTCCAGCATGTGCGCGCCCAGGATCTTCGGCGTCCCGGTGAGGTCGTAGGTGTAGTCCTCCATGAACGAGGTACCACCGGGCAGCCCCGCCGCGGCCACCTTGAGGGTGCGCAGCAGCGCCGCGGTCTTCCAGTCCCCCTCGCCGCCGAAGCCGTAGCCGTCGGCCATCAGCCGCTGGACGGCGAGACCGGGCAGCTGGCGCAGCCCGCCGAGGTCCTCGAAGTTCGTGGTGAAGGCGGTGAAGCCGCCGTCCTCGAGGAAGCTGCGCAGCGCCGCCTCGATGCGGGCCTGGTAGCGCACGGCCTCGTGCCGCGGCGCGTCCGGCCGGCAGTCGTCGGCGAACTCGTACAGGTCGCCGTACTCCTCGACGATGGCGTCGACGACCTTGTCCTCGACGGCGTCCACCACCGCGACCAGGTCGTTGACGCCCCAGGTGTTCACCGACATGCCGAAGCGGATCTCGGCCTCGACCTTGTCCCCCTCGGTCACCGCGACGTTGCGCATGTTGTCGCCGAAGCGCGCCAGGCGCAGCGACCGGGCCGCGGCCGCCGCCGTGGCCGCCCGCGCCCACGAGCCGACCCGGGAGCGCACCCGCGGGTCGGACACGTGGCCGGCGACCGTCGTGCGCGGCATGCGCAGCCGGGTCAGCACGAAGCCGTACTCCCGGTCGCCGTGCGCGGCCTGGTTGAGGTTCATGAAGTCCATGTCGATCGTCGCCCACGGCAGGGCGGCGTCGGCCTGGGTGTGCAGGTGCAGCAGGGGCTTGCGCAGCGCGTCCAACCCGCTGATCCACATCTTCGCCGGGGAGAAGGTGTGCATCCAGGTGACGACGCCGACGCAGGAGGCGTCCTCGTTGGCCTCGCCCATCGCCCGCCGGATGGCGGCGGCGTCGGTGAGCACCGGCTTCCACACCACCCGGACCGGCACCTCGGCGGCCTCGTCGAGCGCCGCGGCGACCCGCTGCGACTGCTCGGCGACCTGCTGCAGGGTCTCCTCCCCGTACAGCCCCTGGCTGCCGGTTAGGAACCAGACCTCGTGCCCCTCGAATGGGTCGGCAACCACGGTGGTGGCTCTCCTCACTGTCCGTAGACGTTCTGGTAGCGCGCGTAGAGCGAGTCGATGTCCGACTGCGCGATGGGCAGGGGCTCGCCGAGCTGGCGGGACAGGTGCACGGTGCGGGCGACGTCCTCGGTCATGACCGCCGCCTTGACCGCCGCCTTCGCCGACGGGCCGATCGTGAAGACGCCGTGGTTCTGCATGAGCACCGCCGGCGACCGGGAGTCGCGCAGGGTGGCCACGATGCCCTGCCCGATCGAGTCGTCGCCGATGAGCGCGAACGGGCCGACCGGGATCGGGCCACCGAACTCGTCGGCCATCGCGGTGAGCACGCACGGGATCGGCTCGGCCCGTGCCGCCCAGGCCGTCGCGTAGGGGCTGTGCGTGTGCACCTGGCCGTTGACCTCGGGCATGTGCCGGTAGACGTAGGCGTGTGCGTCGGTGTCGCTGGAGGGCTTCTTGACCCCGTCGACGGCGTTGCCGTCGAGGTCGCAGACGGTGATGCCCTCCCAGGTCAGCTCGTCGTAGAGGACGCCGCTGCCCTTGATGACGAACAGGTCCTCCCCGGGCACCCGCTCGGACACGTTGCCCGAGGTCCAGGTGACCAGCCGGTTGCGGGTCAGCTCGGCGTGCAGGGCGGCGACGTGCTCGCGCTGCGCCTGGTGGGTGCCCTGCTCGGTCGGGGTGCGGGTGGTGGCGGTCATGCCGGCTGCTCCTCGGTCAGTGCGGCGGGGGTCGTCCCGGTATCAGCGGTCTGCGGCTCGGCCCGCCCGTGGCCGATCCCCACGTGGTCCACGGCGGCCTGCTCGACCGGGAGCCCGGCGACGTACCGCTGCATGAACGCGGAGAAGCCGGCGACGTCGGCCGGCTCGGGCTGAGCGGTCTGCAGGCTGGTGCCGGCGAAGACCGTCGTGTCCAGGTAGTCGGCCAGGTTCTGTCCCGGCGAGCGTCGGGTGGCGAAGGCAGCCAGGACGGCGATCCCCCAGGCGCCGCCCTCGGCAGCGACGTCCCCGACGGACACCGGGGTGTCGATCGCGGCGGCCAGGAAGCGCTGCGCCACGCCCTTGGTCCGGAACAGGCCGCCGTGCGCGAACATCCGGTCGAGCCGCACGCCCTCGGTCTTCTGCAGGACGTCCATGCCGATCCGCAGCGTGGCCAAGGACGCGAACAGGTGCGTCCGCATGAAGGTGGCGAGGTCGAACCTGCTGTCCGGGGACCGCACGAACAGCGGCCGCCCCTCCTCGAAGTCGGTGATCGGCTCCCCGGAGAGGTAGTTGTAGGCCAGCATCCCGCCGCCGTCGCTGGCCCCACCGAGCGCGGCGGAGAACAGGATCTCGAAGACCGCCGACGGGTCCACCTCGGAACCCAGCGCCCGGGCGAACTCGGTGAACAGACCGACCCAGGCGTTCACCTCACTGGCCCCGTTGTTGCAGTGCACCATGGCCACCGGGTCGCCGGCCGGCGTGGTCACGAGGTCGAGTTCGCGGTGCATCCGGGTGAGTTCGCGCTCGAGCACGACCATGGCGAAGATGCTCGTCCCGGCGGAGACGTTGCCGGTGCGCGGAGCGACCGAGTTGGTGGCGACCATCCCGGTGCCCGCATCACCCTCGGGTGGGCAGAGCGGGATGCCGGGACGCAGCCGCCCGGTCGGGTCGAGCAGCTTCGCGCCCGCCTCGGTGAGCTCGCCGGCCGACTGGCCGGCGGACGCGATCCTGGGCAGCAGGTCGGCGAGGGTCAGCTCGACCCCGGCCTCGGCGGCCAGCTGGTCGAACCGGTCGAGCATCGTGGCGGAGTAACCGCCGGTGCCGACGTCGATCGGGAACATGCCGCTGGCATCGCCGATGCCGAGGACCTTCTCGCCGGTGAGCTGCCAGTGCACGTAGCCGGCCAGGGTCGTCAGGTGATCGAGCCGACCGACGTGGTCCTCGCGATCCAGGATCGCCTGGTAGAGGTGCGCGACGCTCCACCGGTGCGGGATGTTGACGCCGAACTCCGCGCTGAGCCGCTCTGCCGATCGACCGGTGTTCGTGTTCCGCCAGGTGCGGAACGGCGTGAGCAGCTCACCGTCGACGCCGAACGCCAGGTAGCCGTGCATCATCGCCGACACGCCGAGCGCGCCGACTCCTGCCAGCTCGACCCCGTGGCGTTGCCGCACGTCGTCCGCCAGAGCCGCGAAACTCTGCTGCACCCCTGCCCAGACGGCCTCCAGCGAGTACGTCCACCGTCGCTGGACGAACTGGTTCTCCCAGTCGTGGCTGCCGACCGCGAGCGGAGCGTGGTCCGGGCCGACGAGCACCGCCTTGATCCGGGTCGAGCCCAGCTCGATCCCCAGGGCCGTGCGACCTCCGGTGATCGCTTCGCCGACGTCCGTCGTCATCTCTCGCGCCCCTCTCGCCACGGGGTGGTGGACCCGGTCCCCGGGGTCGCGGTGCGCGCAGCACCGCCGGTCGCCGTACCGCGCCTGTCGCGGACGACGACCGCCCGGCCCGGGGGCGTCCCGAGGTCGACCCCGACGACGTGGGTGTCGGCTGCTCCAGCGGTGTCCGGCATCGGTCCTCTCCTGCCCCGGCTGCGACGACGACCGGGCGGCGCGTCGCCGCGGGGATGTTAGCGCTAACAGGGACGGGCGTCACACCCGGGCGGGCGTCCTGCCGACCGGGACGGGGCCGGTGCTCGAGCGGATCAGCAGCACCGGCGGGACGGGTTCGAGGTGCAGCTCGCGGCCGGCCAGCCGGGCGAGTACGAGCTCCACCGCGCGGTGTCCGAGCTCGGCGAAGTCCTGCCGCACGGTGGTCAGCGGAGGGGTCAGGTAGGGCGCCTCCGGCAGGTCGTCGAACCCGACGACGCTGACGTCCCGCGGGGCCTCCAGCCCCTCCTCGTGCAGGGCCGCGAGCAGCCCCAGGGCCATCTGGTCGTTGGCCATGAACACCGCGGTGATCTCCTCGCCCGCGCGCCGGCGGGCAGCGAGCCCGCGACCGGCCTCGTAGCCCGAGGACGGCGTCCAGTCGCCGTGCAGGCACACCGGCGCGGGGGTGCCCGCGGCGGTCAGCTCGGCGCGCCAGCCCTCGACCCGGTCCCGGGCCTCCTTGGAGTCGGCGGGGCCGGTGACGTGGTGGACGGTGCGGTGGCCGAGGTCCAGCAGGTGGCGGGTGGCCAGCCGGGCACCGGCGACCTGGTCGACGCCGACCGCGGGCTCCTCGAGCGCCCCGCCGCTCTGCACCGTGACCAGCGGCAGCGGGGTGTGCACCTGGTGCAGCGCCTCCACGGCGTCGTCGTAGGTGGCCAACGCCAGGACGGCGTCGACCGACTGGGCCATGAAGCGGTCGAGGGCGTCGCGCATCGCCTCGGCGGTCGCCTCGTCGAGCACGGTGACGCTGAGCGAGTAGCCGGCCGCCCGCGCCGCCCGCTCCAGGCCGACGAGGGTCTGCGCCGGGCCGTACTGGTTGATGTTCACGGTGACGAACCCGATGGTCCGCGTGGAGCCGGTGACCAGTGCCCGGGCGGCGCTGTTGGGCCGGTAGCCCAGCTCGCGGATCGCCCGCTCGACCCGCTCACGGGTCTGCGGTGCGACGTTGCGGTGCCCGTTGATGACCCGGGACACCGTCTGGTGCGAGACGCCGGCGCGAGCCGCGACGTCCGACATGACCAGCGCTCGGCTCGCCCCCTCGGGCTCCACCGTCACTCCTCTCCGTCGAGGAGCCGGCCGGTTGACGGCCGCCTCGGTCGGGCCCTGCCGGGCGGCCCCGCGGAAGGTCCGCGGGGCCGCCCGAGGGCGTCAGCGGGACGCGCCGGCGCGCCGCTTGTTGTAGACGTCGAAGGCCACGGCCAGCAGCAGCACCAGGCCCTTGACCACCGACTGGATGGACTGGTCGACGCCCATGAGCTGCATGCCGTTGCTCATGACGGCCATGATCAGACCGCCCACCATGGCGCCGACCACGGTGCCGACACCACCGGTGACGGCGGCACCACCGATGAACGCCGCGGCGATCGCGTCGAGCTCGAACATGTTGCCCGCGCTGGGCTGGGCGCCGTTGGACCGCGACGAGAAGACGACACCGGC
The DNA here is from genome assembly GCF_052931555.1 of Geodermatophilus sp. URMC 61. Lineage (NCBI taxonomy): Bacteria > Bacillati > Actinomycetota > Actinomycetes > Geodermatophilales > Geodermatophilaceae > Geodermatophilus > Geodermatophilus sp. URMC 61. Next base: position 4,451,757 of record NZ_JBRFHZ010000002.1, on the reverse strand, counting down.
GACCGCGGCCAGGAAGCCCATGTTGACGAAGATCCAGAAGTTGACCGCCCGGACCTTCACACCCGACAGCGTGGCCGCCGCCAGGTTGCCGCCGATCGCGTACACCTGCCGGCCGAAGACGGTCCGGGTCGTGATGATGCCGTAGGTGATGATCAGCACGGCCAGGATGATCAGCACGATCGGCAGGCCGCGGGCGGTCGCCAGCTGCCAGGCGAAGGCCATGACCACCGCACCGACGAGCACGATCTTGGTGACGAACAGCGGGAACGACTCGACCGGCTGCTCGTAGCGGATGCGCGCGATCCGGCTGCGGTACTGGCTGACCGCGTACCCGGCGACCGCGATGGCGCCGATGAGGAGCGTGAACGCGTCGTAGCCCTGACCGCCGATCAGGCCGTTGAGGAAGCCGCTGGCGATCCGGCCGTACTCCTGCGGGAACGGCGACAGGGAGATGTTGTCGAGCACCTGCAGCGTCAGACCGCGGAACAGCAGCATGCCGGCGAGGGTCACGATGAACGCCGGGATGCCGACGTAGGCGACCCAGAAGCCCTGCCACGCACCGATCGCGAGGCCGACGGCCAGTGCGGCGAGCACGCCGACCCACCACGGCATGCCCTGCTGGATGACCAGGACGGCGGAGGTGGCCCCGGTGAGCGCCACCACCGACCCCACGGAGAGGTCGATGTGCCCGGCGATGATCACGATGACCATGCCGATGGCCAGGATCAGGATGTAGCTGTACTGCAGGACGATGTTGGTGACGTTGCCGGGTGACAGCGAGGTGCCCCCGGTGAGCACCGCGAACAGCGCGATGATGACCACGAACGCGACGTAGATGCCGCTCTGCCGCAGGTTGCTCGTCAGCAGGGCGCGGACGTTGCTGGTCCCGGTGTGGAGAGCCACGGCGGGCGCGACGTCCTTGGGTCCGGTGGCGGACTGGGCCTCCGGCTCGGACGAGGGGGGCACGGTCCTGGTCATGCCGCCAGCTCCTTCTCCTTGGTCATGAGCTCCATCAGGTTCTCCTGGGTCGCCTGGCCGACGGGCACCTCACCGGTGATCCGGCCCGCGGACAGGGTGTAGATGCGGTCGCAGATACCCAGCAGCTCGGGCAGCTCGGAGGAAATGACCAGCACCGCCTTACCGGCCGCGACCAGCCGGTTGATGATGGTGTAGATCTCGTACTTCGCACCCACGTCGATGCCGCGGGTGGGCTCGTCGAGGATGAGCACCTCGGGGTCGGTGTACAGCCACTTGGACAGCACGACCTTCTGCTGGTTTCCGCCCGAGAGCTTGCCGACGACCGAGGCGACGCTCGGGGCCCGGACGTTCATGCTCTTGCGGTAGCCCTCGGCGACCTTGATCTCCTCGTTGCCGTTGACGAAGCCCCTGCTGGCGAGCTTGTTCAGAGCGGCGGCCGAGACATTGCGCCGGATGTCCTCGATGAGGTTCAGGCCGTAGTGCTTCCGGTCCTCGGTGGCGTAGGCGATCCCGGCGTCGATCGCCTCGGCGACGTTCTTGGGCCGGACCTCCTTGCCGTGCACGAACATCCGGCCGGTGATGTTGCGGCCGTAGGCACGCCCGAAGACGCTCATCGCCAGCTCGGTGCGCCCGGCGCCCATGAGGCCGGCGATCCCGACGACCTCCCCGGCCCGGACGGTGAAGCTCGCCCCGTCGACGACCTTGCGCTCCTGGCTCGGGTGCCAGACGGTCCAGTCCTCGACCCGCAGCACCTCCTCGCCGGGGTGCGACTCACGCTCGGGGTAGTAGCTCTCCAGGTCGCGGCCGACCATCCCGCGGATGATCCGTTCCTGGGTGACCTCGCCGGCGTGCAGGCTGAGCGTCTCCACCGTCTTGCCGTCGCGGATGACCGTGACGTTGTCCGAGACCGCGGTGATCTCGCCGAGCTTGTGCGAGATCATGATGCAGGTGATCCCGCGCTCGCGGAGCCGGCGCATCAGGTCCAGCAGGTGCGCGGAGTCGTTGTCGTTGAGCGCGGCGGTCGGCTCGTCGAGGATCAGCAGCCGCACGTCCTTCGACAGCGCTTTGGCGATCTCCACCAGCTGCTGCTTGCCGACGCCGAGCTGGCCCACCGGGGTGACCGGGTTCTCGTGGAGCCCGACCTCGGCCAGCAGGCGGGCGGCAGCGGCGTTGGCCTTGTTCCAGTCGATGAGTCCGCCGCGGCCGCGCCGCTCGTTGCCCAGGAAGATGTTCTCCGCGATGGACAGGTAGGGCACCAGCGCGAGCTCCTGGTGGATGATCACGATGCCCACGTGCTCGCTGTCGCGGATGCCGGTGAAGCGGACCGGCTCTCCGTCGTAGACGATCTCGCCGTCGTAGCTCCCGGCCGGGTAGACACCGGAGAGCACCTTCATCAGGGTCGACTTGCCGGCGCCGTTCTCGCCGCAGATCGCGTGGATCTCGCCTCGGTTGACCGCGAGGTTGACGTCCTCCAGGGCCTTGACGCCGGGGAAGGTCTTGGTGATGCCGCGCATCTCCAGGATGTGGTCGTCCATGGGACCTCGTCGTCCTGTGTCGGCGCCTTCTCACTGGCAGAGGGCGCGCCGCGGATGGTGGGGAGAAGTGTGCGCCACCCCAGCGGGGCGGGCCAGGGCTGCGGGATGCCGGCCCCGGGTGGTGCCGGCCGGGCCCGACAGCGGTGCTGCCGGGCCCGGCCGGGCTCAGGGGTGGGCGGTCAGTCCGACTGGCCGCTGGCGACCTCGTCGGCCGTCCAGTAGCCGGAGTCGATCAGCACGGACTGGATGTCGTCCGCGAACACCGTCTCGACCGGGAGAAGGTAGGACGGGACGACCTTGACGCCGTTGTCGTAGGTCTCGGTGTCGTTGGCCTCCGGCTCGTTGCCCTGGGCGAAGGCGGAGGCGGCGGCGACGGCCTGCTCGGCCAGCAGGCGGGTGTCCTTGAAGATCGTGGAGCTCTGGACCCCGTCGTTGATCAGCTTGACCGAGGCGATCTCGGCGTCCTGACCGGTGACGACGGCCATCGGCTGCGGCTGGGCGTCCAGCGTCGGGCCGTAGCCGGCGTTCTGCAGCGCGGTGATGATGCCGCGGGAGAGGCCGTCGTACGGCGAGAGGACGCCGTCGACCCGGGAGCCGTCGTTGTAGGCGGAGGTCAGCAGGTCCTCCATGCGCCGCTGGGCGGTCTCCTGCTGCCAGCGCAGGATGGCGGCCTGCTCGATGTTGGTCTGGCCCGACTTGACGACCAGCGTGCCGTCGTCGATCAGCGGCTGCAGGACCGACATCGCGCCGTCCCAGAAGAAGAAGGCGTTGTTGTCGTCCAGCGAGCCGGCGAACAGCTCGACGTTGAACGGGCCGGTCGCGGTGCCCGGCGAGCCGTCCTCGTTCTGCAGGCCGAGACCCCGCAGCAGGGCGGTGCCCTGGGCGACCCCCACCTGGAAGTTGTCGAACGTGACGTAGAAGTCGACGTTCTCGCTGTCGCGGATGAGGCGGTCGTAGGAGACGACCGGGATGTTGTTGGCCGCCGCGTTCTCCAGCTGGCCGGAGAGGGCGGTGCCGTCGATCGCCGCGACGACGAGGATGTCGGCACCCTCGGTGATCATCTGGTCGATCTGCTGCGACTGCGTGGGGATGTCGTCGTTGGCGTACTGCAGGTCGACGGTGTAGCCCTCGCCCTCCAGCTGCTCCTTGACGTTGTTGCCGTCGGCGATCCAGCGCTCGGAGGTCTGGGTCGGCATCGAGACGCCGATGGTCAGGTCCTCCGCCTCGGCGCCTCCACCACCAGCGCCGCCGCTGCCGCCGGCGCCCTCGCCGCCACAGGCCGCCAGGGTCAGCGCCATGCCGGCGCCGAGGGCGGCGAAGCCGAGCCTCTTGCTCACGTGATCTCCTCCTCGAGACTGCTGCGCGCTCGACCCGGCGCAGGCCCGCCCGTGGCGAGCGGACAAGTGTGAGCGTTAACAACCCACTGCCGTCAACCCCTGAGCGCCATGTCGGCGTCACGGTCTCGTAACGAGGACATGGGAACCCGCCACATCGGGTGAGCTCCGTCGGCGATCGGTGAGGCTGCGGCTACGGGGCGTCGACACGCATGGCGCACGGCTCACCGGCCCCGCCGGTCCGCCGGCCCCGTCCAGCGGCTCGCCACGGCCCCGTCCCGGGTCCCACCCTGAGCTCGCGAAGGTGGGGAGGACGGGGCCCTTCCTCAGCGCAGGGTGATCTGGCGGGAGAGCAGACCGGCGCGGGCGCGGCGCTCGTCGGCGGTCAGCGGGCCGGTCGCGGCCAGCGCCTCCTCCAGGCGCGCCTGGAAGGCCGTGGCCGCGTCGGTCCAGTCGGCGGCCGGCGTGTCGGCGGGCAGGTCCCACACCGGCACGAGCAGCCCGTGCGCGCGGAAGGCGCCGGCGTACCGGGTGCCCTCTCCCAGCAGGATCTCGCCCGAGGCGCGCAGCCGGGCCAGCGCGTCGAGCAACGGCTCCTCCGGCTCGGGCCGCACCCACCGCAGGTGTGCCCGCTCGGCACCCGGCCGCACCCAGTAGGCGGCACCGAGGCCGGGGAGCAGCACGGTGGGCAGGATCGCCGCGTTCGCCTGCTCCAGCCCGGCACGGGCCGCGGCGCCGGCCTCGACGCCCTCGAGCCAGAAGCCGAAGTCCTCGTGCACGGTCACCTCGAGCGGTGCCGTGGTGTCGACCAGCTCCTGCAGCCGCGGGCCGGTCGACCCGGCACCGCCGAGCGGGCCCGGGTCGACCGGCGCACCGGCCGGCGCCTCGAGCGCGGCGGCCAGCGCCGTCCCTAGGTCGCGACTGACGTCGTCGGAGGAGCCCTGCAGCTGGACACCGAGCAGGATCTCGCCGTTGGCGCGGACCAGCGCCGGAGCGCCGCCGGGCAGCACGCTGGCGAGGGTGACCTCGCGCCCGTCGGTCGTCCGCAGCGGCGCGGTCGCCGCCGGGACCAGCTCGCGCAGCGCGACCCAGTGCTCCTCGCCGGGCAGCCCCTCGAACGGCCGGGTCACCGGCGGGGCGTAGCCCGAGCCGTGGCAGTGCTTGTACCGGCGGCCCGAGCCGCACGGACAGGGCGCCTTGGGGTTGACGCCGCCGTCGGCGGCAGGGGCAGCGGGACGCTTGCGGGTCGCGGAGCGGGCCATGGCCCGAGCCTAGGTGGCGGCCGCGTCGCGCTCCGCGAGCCGTCGGGGCGGTCGGGTGCGACCACCTTCCGTGGCGACTCACCCCCTGCCCACGGAGCGGGGCAGGGTCCGAGGTGGCGGTGCCGCACGGCCGGCTCGGGCCCGAGCTGTCGGGTCCTCCAACGAGGCGGGAGAGGGACGGGGGTCCCTTCCCTACGCTGCTCCGGCGTGACACCCGCGGGCCCGCCGATCGACCTCACCGACCCCACCGTCGTCGCCGACCCCTACCCGTCCTTCGCACGCGCCCGGGCCCAGGCACCGGTGCAGTGGCACGAGGGTCTGGCGCTGTGGCTGGCGTTCACCCACGCGGAGAGCAACGCCGTGCTGCGGGACCGCCGGCTGGGCCGCATCTGGCGCGACCGGGAGCCGGCCGAGCGCTTCGGCTCCTTCAACCTGGTCCACCGCAACGCGCTGCTGGAAATGGAGCCGCCGGACCACACCCGGCTGCGACGCCTGGTCAGCGCCGCCTTCGCCCGCGGGCACGTCGAGCGGCTCCGGCCCTGGGTGCAGCGGCTGGCCGGCGAGCTGGTCGACGGCCTGGTCGAGCGCTCCGGCGGCACCGAGCCGGTCGACGTCCTCTCGGGGATGGCCGAGGAGCTGCCGGTCGCCGTCATCGCCGAGCTGCTCGGCGTCCCGGACGCCGACCGGCCGCTGCTGCGGCCGTGGTCCAACGCCATCGTGAAGATGTACGAGTACGGCCGGACGGCGGCCGTCGAGGAGGCCGCCGAGCGTGCGGCGGACCAGTTCGTCACGTACCTGCGCGAGCTGGCCGCCGAGCGTCGCCACACCCTCGGCGGGGACCTGCTCTCGCACCTGGTCACCGTGCGGGACTCCGAGGGCGACCGGCTCACCGAGGACGAGCTGGTGACCACCTGCATCCTGCTGCTCAACGCCGGGCACGAGGCGACGGTCAACGTCAGCGGCAACGGCCTGCTCGCCCTGCTCGAGCACCCCGACCAGCTGGCTCGGCTGCGCGACGACCACGGCCTGCTGCCGACGGCGGTCGAGGAGTTCATGCGGTTCGACTCACCGCTGCAGCTGTTCGAGCGGACGGCGACCTCCGACGTGCAGGTGGGCGGGGTGACCGTGCGGGAGGGGCAGAAGGTCGCCGCGCTGCTCGGGGCCGCCAACCGGGACCCGGCGGCCTTCCCCGACCCGGACCGGTTCGACGTCGGCCGGACCGACAACCCGCACATCACCTTCGGGGCCGGCGTGCACTTCTGCATCGGCGCCCCGCTGGCCCGCGTGGAGCTGCAGGCCTCCTTCGGCGCCCTGCTGGCGCGCACCTCCCGGCTGGAGCTCGGCGGGGAGCCGGTGCGCCGTCCGGAGTTCGTCATCCGCGGCCTGGCCCACCTGCCCGTCGTCCTCGCCCGCTGACCTGTCGCGCCGTCCTCAGCCCGCGGTCACCGTCCTCGCGCCGCAGCACGAGGACGGCGACCGAACGGCGAGGTCGGGCCGGGTGACCAGGGCACGGGACCCCTGTGGATCGTGAGCGCGGTCACTGGCACGATGCCGCTCATGCGCGGCCTCATGCAGGACTACCCCCTCACCATCGACGCGATCTTCCGGCACGTCGAGCAGCACTACGGCGACGGGACGATCGCCACCGCAGGCCCCGGCGGGATCACCCGGACCACCTACGCGGAGTGGGCCGAGCGCACCCGCCGGCTCGGCGGCGTGCTCGACACCCTCGGCATCAGCGCCGACGGCCGGGTCGGCACCTTCGGCTGGAACAGCCAGCGCCACCTGGAGCTGTACTTCGCCGCTCCGAGCACCGGCCGCGTGCTGCACACGCTCAACATCCGGCTGTTCCCCGAGCAGCTGACCTACATCGCCAACCACGCCGAGGACGAGGTCGTCTTCGTCGACCGCTCGGTGCTGCCGCTGTTGTGGCCGCTGGTCGACACGATGAAGACGGTCAAGCACGTCGTGGTCATGGACGACGGCGGTGACGACGAGATCCCCGACGACCCGCGGGTGTCCGACTACGAGACCCTGCTGGCCGAGGCCTCCCCCGTCGACTTCCACGTCACGGACGAGAACTCCGCGGCCTCGATGTGCTACACGAGCGGCACCACCGGCAACCCCAAGGGCGTCGTCTACTCGCACCGCTCGACGTTCCTGCACACGATGGGCGTCATGGCGCCCAACGCCTTCGGCCTGGGCATCCAGGACGTCGCGATGCCGGTCGTGCCGATGTTCCACGCCAACGCCTGGGGCATCGCCCAGGCCGCGCCGGCCGCGGGCGCCTCGCTGGTCATGCCCGGCCCGATGATGCAGCCCCAGGCGCTCGCCGACCTGATCGTGAACGAGGGGGTCACCTTTACCGCCGGCGTCCCGACGATCTGGCAGGGCGTGCTCCCCCACCTGGCCGGCCGACCGCACAAGCTGCGGGAGATCGGCTGCGGCGGTTCCGCGGTGCCCAAGGCCCTGTCCGAGGCCTACCGCGAGCAGGTGGGTCTGGCGATCCTGCAGGCCTGGGGCATGACCGAGACCCACCCGGTGGCGTCCTCGGGCATCCTGCCCCGGCGCTACCTGGACGCCGACGACGAGACCAAGGCGAACCAGCGGGCGCGCGCCGGCATCCCCTTCCTCGGCGTCGAGGCCCGCATCGTCGACGCCGAGACCCTCGAGCCCCAGCCGTGGGACGACGAGGCGACCGGCGAGCTGCAGGTCCGCGGCCCGTGGTGCGCCAAGGACTACTACAACCCGGACGCCGGCGTGGTCCTGTCGACCGAGGACGGCTGGATGCGCACCGGCGACGTCGCCGCGATGGACGCCTACGGCTCGATCCGGATCGCCGACCGCACCAAGGACCTCATCAAGTCCGGTGGCGAGTGGATCAGCTCGGTCGACCTCGAGAACGCGATCATGAGCCACCCCAAGGTCAAGGAGGCCGCGGTCGTCGCGATCCCCCACCCGAAGTGGGACGAGCGGCCGCTGGCCTGCGTCGTCCTCAAGGACGGCGAGACGGCGACCGAGGAGGAGATCCTCGAGCACATCCGGCCCCAGGTGGCCAAGTGGTGGCTGCCCGACGCGGTGGAGTTCATCGACGAGGTGCCCAAGACCAGCGTCGGCAAGTTCTCGAAGAAGGACCTGCGCAGTCGCTTCGCGGAGTTCCCCGCGCGCGGTTGAGCGAGCCAGAGGGGTCCGTCCGCGCGAGCGGGCGGACCCCCCGTCGCGTCGCCCCCGATGCGGTGGCGGGGAGCAGGGGGTCCTCTCTCAGCGCACGAAGGGCTGCTGGCCGGTCTCGCTCACCATCGGCCGGCCGGCTGCCTCCCACTCCCCCATGCCGCCACCCACGTTGACCGCGTCGTAGCCGTTGGCGTTGAGCCACGCGGCCACCCGGGCCGAGCGGCCACCGCCGCGGCAGGTGACGTAGAGCGGGTCGCCCTCGGGCAGGTCGTCCAGCCGCGCCGGCACCTCCCCCATCGGGATGTGGATGGCGCCGTCGATGTGCCCCACGGCCCACTCGTCGTCCTCACGCACGTCGAGGACGACGGCGTCCTCGGGCACCTCGCTGGCGGGCACGGTCGGGACCTGCTGCGGCATCACGCGCCCCATGGTGCCACCGGCACGGCGGGCGGCCGCACCCCCCGCACCACGGCGGTGATCATGGGGTCGGTGCAGGCGACACGCGCGGACTCGCCACGGGAACCGGCAGGAACCCCATGATCACGGCGGGGCTCGCTGAGAGGATGGGGGCGATGACCACCGACACCACCGCGCCCGTCCGCGATCCCGCCTGGTCGCTGTCCCGCTCGGCGATCGGGCTGTGGGTGACCGAGGGCGTGATCGGCACGCTGGTGTACGGGGTGCTGGTGGCGGCGTTCGTCCTCTTCGTGCCGGACGGCGGCCCGGTGCCGGTGCTGCGCTGGCTGCTGCCGACGCTGCTGGTGGTGTACGCGGGGACGGCGATCGGCATCCGGCCGTGGGTGCGCTACCGCGTGCACCGCTGGGAGGTCACCGGCGAGGCGGTGTACACCCTCACCGGCTGGCTGACCCGCACCTGGACGCTGGTGCCCATCTCGCGCATCCAGACCGTCGACGTCACCCGCGGCGTGCTGCAGCAGCTGTTCGGCCTGGCCACGGTGGCGGTGCTGACGGCGTCCTCGCAGGGCACGGTGCGGGTGCTGCACCTGGAGGCCGACGTGGCCCAGCGGGTGGCCGACGACCTCGCCCGGCGCGCCGAACTGGTCCGCGACGAGGCGACGTGAGCGACGTGAGCGACCCCGCCGTCCCCCCGGCTCCGCCGGGCGGGAGCGGACCGGTGAGCGACCCGAGCGCGCCCGCCGTGGGCGTCGGCCGCGGTCGCGCACCCGGTGAGCGGCCCCTGCGGGCATCTCCCCGCGTGGTGCTGGTGCACACCGCCACGTTCCGGCAGGCCCGGCAGGTCGTGCCGGTGCTGATCCCGGTCGCCGCGCTGGTCGGCTTCGACGACGGGCTGCTCACCGTCGTGGTGATGGCGGCGGTCGTCACCGCCCTGTCCCTGGCCGCGGCGGTGCTGAGCTGGTGGCGGTTCGGCTACGCCGACGGGCCGACGGCGGTGGTGGTGACCCGCGGCCTGCTGGCCCGCTCGGTGCGCACCGTGCCCAACGACCGCATCCGCGGCGTGGAGGTCGAGGCCCCGCCGCTGCACCGGCTGCTCGGACTGGTGCGGGTCCGCATCGATGCCGCGGCCGGCTCGGTCGGGGCCAACGAGGAGGAGCTCGTCGTCGACGGCGTCCCCCGCGTCGAGGGCGACCGGCTGCGCGCGCGGCTGCTGGCCCGCCGTCCCGCCGGGGTGCCGGCACCGGACGGCGAGCAGGCCCCGGAGGCGCCGCTCGAGGAGGAGCTCTCCCGCTTCGACCCCCGCTGGCTGCTCTACGCGCCGCTGGTCGGCAGCTACCTCGTCGTCCCGCTGGCCGCCGTGGGCACGCTGTTCCGGCTGGTGCAGGAGCTGCCGGACGCCGTCGTCCCGGACCTCGCCGGCCCCGAGCCCTCGCCGCACCTGCTGGTCGTCGGGCTGGTCGCCGCGGTGCCGCTGCTCGCGCTGGCCGCGGTGGCCGGGGCGGCCGTCGTCAACTGGGGCTACCGGCTGGTGCGGCGCGGTGGCTCGCTGGTCGCCGTCCGCGGGTTGCTCACCCGGCGGCACACCGAGCTGGAGGTCGACCGCATCCGGGGCGGCACGCTCAGCGAGGGCCTGGGCATGCGCTGGGTGGGCGCGGCGCGGGTGAACGCGCTGGTCACGGGCCTCGGGCAGGCCCACCGGCGCGGTCAGCTGCTGCCGCTGGGACCGCGCGCCGAGGCGCTGCGGCTGCTCGGCCGGCTGGTCGACGACCCCGGCCCCCTGACCGGCCACCCGCCCGCTGCCCTGCGCCGCCGGCTGGTGCGGGCCCTGACCGCCGGGCTGCTGGTGACCGCGGCGGGGGTCTGGGCGGCGGCCGCGCTCGGGTGGTGGTGGGTGCCGGTCGTCGGCGTCGTCCTCACCGCGCTGGGCGTGCCGATGGGCATCGGCCGGTACCGCGCCCTCGGCCACGGCACCGGGCCGCGGTCGTTCAGCGTCCGCAGCGGCTGGCTGGTCCGCGAGCAGGCCGTGCTCCAGCGCCGTGCCGTCGTGGGCTGGCACGTCCGGCAGAGCCTGCTGCAGCGGCGGGCCGGACTGGCCACCGTGGTCGCCTGCGTGGGGGCGGGCAGCGGGGGCTACGCCGCGGTGGACATGGCCGCCGCGGAGGTGCCCGCCTTCACCGCGGCGGCGTCGTCGGGCACGTGGGCGGGGACGCTGGCCCCCCGCTGAGCTGTTCGCCAGCCCGTCGACCGCGGGTCGCGCGTGTCGATCACCGCTGCGGGTAGCTGGGCGGCGATGGACTCCGAGCCGGCACCGGTGCGGAACTCAGCGCTGCCTGCCGTTGCCGCCCAGGTGCACGCGTCCGGCCAGCGCCGCGGCCTCGACACGGGTGGCGACGCCGAGCGTCCGCAGCAGCGCGGCCACCAGCCGCTTCGCCGTCCGCTCGGACACGTGCAGCGTCGTGGCGATCTCCACGGTGCTCGTGCCGTCGGCCACCAGCCGCCAGAGCCGGCGCTCGTCGGCGGTGAGCCGCTCGGCGAGGCCCTGCTCCCCGGCGGGCGTGGAGTCCTCGAGGAGCCGCCGCAGCAGGTCCTCGGGGATCACCGACCAGCCGTCGAGCACGGCCAGCAGTGGGCGCACCAGCGCCTCGGGGTCGGCGGTCTTGGGCAGGTAGCCCACCGCCCCGGCGCGCAGCGCCTCCAGGACGGCGTCCTCCTCGGCCTGACCGGACAGCGCCACGACCCGCACGGTCGGGTCCGCACGGCGGATCGCCGCGATCGCCCGCGTGCCGCCCGGCGGCGGCATGTGCAGGTCCACGACGGCGACGTCGGCGTGGTGCCGACGCACCATCGCCGCAGCCGCGGAGGCGTCGTCGGTCGTCGCCACGACGCGCACCCGCCCCTCGCTCACCCCCGGAAGCAGCAGGGCCAGGCCCCGGCTGAACAACGGGTGGTCGTCGACGAGCACGACGTCGACGTGCGAACGGTGCTGGGCACCGGTGTCGCTCGGCTCCATCTCTCCCCAGACCGACGGCTGCGCCGGCGCGGCTGACCGGACACACCACGGAGGTGCCCATGACCCTGGCCGCGAACACCCCGACGTCCCCCGGGTCATGCCGCGCGCTGCCGGCCCTGCGCCGCCTGCTGCAGCGCCGGGCGCCGGCGCGACCGGACGGCGGGCAGGCGCCGGAACCCAGTGAGGCACTGGTGCGGGCGCTGTGCCACGACATGCGCTCGCCGCTGGCCTCGCTCGAGGCGCTGCTCAGCGCGCTGGAGCGGCCGGCCGGGCCGTCGGCAGACGCGGCGCCGGACCCCGGCGAGGTGCTGGAGCTGGCCCGCGCCCAGACCGCTCACCTGGCCTCGATGCTCCGGACGGCGGCGGCCACGGGCGGGGCGGCGCCGCTGGGTCGGGGAACGCGTCGGCTCGGGGACGTCGTCCGCGCGTCGGTGGCCGCCTCCGGGCTGCCCGACGACCAGCTGACCGTGCAGCTCGGCCCCGACGCGGAGGACGTCGCCGTCGCCGACGCCCGGGTGCAGCGGGTCCTCACCAACCTGCTGGAGAACGCACACCGGCACGGCGACGGCGCCCCGGTCCGGCTGGCCGTCCGATGTCGGCCCGGCTGGGTCGACCTGGCGCTGACGCAGGCCGTCGGCCGCCCGGAGCGGTTGCTGGGGCACCTGCGCACCGACTCGCCGCCGCCGGACCTCACCGGCCTGGGGCTGTGGTCGGTGCGGCGGCAGACCGGCGAGCTCGGCGGCCGCATCGTGTGGGCCGAGGACGGCCACTCCCTGACCCTGACCGTGCAGCTCCCCGATCGCTGACGTCGTCGGCCTACCGGCCTCGGTGCCATCGGTCCGAGGAGGTGGGGCCGGAGGCCTCGGCGAGGAGGGCCGGGGTGGGCTCGGCGCGACAGGGGGCGGCACGTGGTCGCGTGTCGGCCGGTAGGCCGACGGAGGACGGTGGCGGCCGGCAGGCCGGCGGAGAACATGGCACCACTGGGCCAGCGCTCGGCACGGGCGGGCCACCGGGCGGGGGCAGATCCCTGGTGTCACCGCATCGGCGGTGGTCGCGACGACGCAAGGGAGAGCCCGTGTTCACCCACACCCACGCCCTGCAGTACGAGGCCAAGCCCGACGGTCCCGACCCGGACTTCGCCCGCAAGATGCAGGAGATCCTCGGCGGCCAGTGGGGCGAGATGACGGTCGCCACGCAGTACCTGCTGCAGGGCTGGAACTGCCGGCTGCCCGGCAAGTACAAGGACCTCCTCCTCTCCATCGGCACCGAGGAGCTGGCCCACGTCGAGATGATCATCACGATGATCGACCGGCTGCTCGACCACGCGCCGCTCAAGCCGGACTCGGCCGACCGCACCAAGGAGGCCGCCGCCGGTTACGGGCAGCACAACCCGCAGCACCTGATCCAGAACGGCCAGGGTGCCTCCTACATGGACAGCATGGGCAACCCGTGGAGCGGCGCGTACGTCACCGCCAGCGGCAACCTCATGGCCGACTTCATGTACAACGCCACCGCCGAGATGCAGGGCCGGCTGCAGGTGGCCCGGCTCTACAACATGACCGACGACCCCGGCGTCAAGGACATGCTGCGGTTCCTCATCACCCGCGACCACTACCACCAGCAGCAGTGGCTGGCCGCGACCGAGGAGCTCAAGGCCGACGGCATCGAGGGCATCCCGGTGCCCGAGGCGTTCCCGCTGGAGGAAGAGGTCGGCGACCTCGGCTACACCTTCGTCGACGCCTCCGACGGCCCCGAGGCCTCGGCCGGTCGGTGGGCGTCGGGCCCGTCGGTCGACGGACGCTCGGAGTTCCGCGCCCGCCCGATCGAGGCGACGGCGGACGCGCCGATCCTCCCGCCCGGCGACCCGCGGCTGTTCTCCACCCCGCAGATGCCCGGGCAGTCGCTGCTGCAGAAGGCCAAGGACATGCTCAAGTAGCCGACCCGTCCCACCCTGTGCCGTCGCCGCGCCGGTGGCCGGGTCTCGCGAGATCCGGCCACCGGCCGGCGGGCCCACCGCTGCTGGAGGAGAGCACCGTGCACCTGTCCGTCCCCGCCGTCCTGCTGACGGCGGTCTACGCGGCGGCCCTCGCCGTCGCGGTCGCCGCGCCCGGCCAGCACCTGGTCGCCGGGCTCGTCGTCCTCACCGGCCTGGTCACCCGCTGGGCCGTCCGCCACCGCCGCGCCCACGCCGCCGTCCCGGCCCCGATCACGTCCACCGACGCCGTCCTCGCCCCCGAGTCCGCCCCCGCCCGGGCCGTCGCCTGAGGGTCTCCTGCCCTCGGTGATCAGCTCAGCTGGTCGTTCGGGTTCCTGGCTCAGCACCGGGTGTGAGCCCGGAAGGGGGACGACCAGCTCAGCTGATCGTCGCGGGGGACGAGGCCCTGGAACGCGCGAGGCGCGCGCCCCCGCGAACGGGGACGCGCGCCTCGGCGGTCGAGCGGCCCCCTGCAGGGTCCCTCCACGGTGGGGGCAGGGGGTCCTTCTGGTGCTGGATCGGCCACCCTTCAGGGTCCCGCGCCGAGCGGAGCGAGGCGTGGGGGAAGGGGGTCCTTCCTCAGTGCTGGACGGCCTTCTCCGCGCCGATCCCGGTGAGCGCCCGGACCTCCAGCTCGGCCCACTTGGGCTCGTCCGGCTTCTCCTTGGAGAGCACGGTGCCCAGCCAGCCGAGGAAGAACGACAGCGGGATCGACACCAGGCCCGGGTTGTTGAGCGGGAACCAGGAGAAGTCGACGTCCTGGAGCAGCGAGGTGCTCTTGCCGGTCGTCGGGTTGACCGGACCGCCCGAGACCACCGGCGAGAAGATGATCAGGACGATGCAGGCGATCAGCCCGCCGTACATCGACCACAGCGCGCCCCGGGTGGTGAACCGCTTCCAGAACAGCGTGTAGAGGATGGTCGGCAGGTTCGCCGAGGCCGCCACGGCGAACGCCAGCGCCACCAGGAAGGCGATGTTCAGCCCGGCCTGCAGCGCCAGGATGCCCAGGCCGATGGAGATGGCGCCGATGACGATGGCGGTGATGCGGGCGACCTTCACCTCCCCGTTCGGCGACACGTGGCCCTTCTTGATGACCGACGCGTAGACGTCGTGTGCGAAGGACGCCGAGGCCGTGATCGTCAGGCCGGCGACCACGGCGAGGATCGTCGCGAACGCGACACCGGCGATGATGCCGAGCAGCACGGTGCCCCCGAGCTCGAAGGCCAGCAGCGGCGCCGCGGCGTTGACCGCCCCGGGTGCGCCGAGGATGGTCTCCGGTCCGACCAGCGCCCCGGCGCCGTAGCCGATGACGAGGCTGAACAGGTAGAAGATGCCGATCAGCCAGATCGCCCAGACCACCGAGCGACGGGCGTCCTTCGCCGTCGGCACGGTGTAGAAGCGCATCAGCACGTGTGGCAGCCCCGCCGTCCCCAGCACCAGGGCCAGGCCGAGCGAGACGAAGTCCAGCTTCGTGGTGCTGGACGTGCCGTACTGCGCCCCGGGCGCGAGCACGTCCCGGCCTGCCACGGCGTTCTCCACCGAGCCGCCGAGCAGCGCCGACAGGTTGAAGCCGTACAGGCCGAGCACCCACACCGTCATCACCAGGGCGCCGACGATGAGCAGCGAGGCCTTGATGATCTGCACGTACGTGGTGCCGCGCATGCCGCCGACCAGCACGTAGATGATCATCAGCGCGCCGACGAGGACGACGACGAGCGCCTGGGCCGCCTCACCGGTGACGCCGAGCAGCAGGGTCACCAGGCCACCGGCGCCGGCCATCTGCGCCAGCAGGTAGAACAGCGACACCGCGAGCGTCGAGATCGCCGCAGCGGTGCGCACCGGCCCCTGCCGCATCCGGAAGGCCAGGACGTCGGCCATGGTGAAGCGCGCGGTGTTGCGCATCAGCTCGGCCACGAGCAGCAGCGCGACCAGCCAGGCGACGAGGAAGCCGATCGAGTAGAGGAACCCGTCGTAGCCGTAGACGGCGATGGCGCCGGCGATGCCCAGGAAGGAGGCCGCCGAGAGGTAGTCGCCGGCGATGGCCAGGCCGTTCTGCGTGCCGCTGATGTTGCGGCCGGCCGCGTAGTAGTCCGCGGCGCTCTTGTTGGTGCGGCTGGCCCGGAACGTGATGACCAGGGTGACTGCCACGAAGGCGGAGAAGATCGCGATGTTGATCGCCGGGTTGCCGATGGTGGCGCTCTCGGCGGAGAGGACCTCACGCACGCGAGGCACCCCCGGTCACCGACGTGCCGTCGTCGCCGCGGGTCCGGCCGGCGTACTCGTGGTGCTCCAGCCGGTTGCGCATCTCGTCGGCGATGGGGTCGGTGCGCTTGTTGGCGTGCGCCACGTAGAGGTGGGTGATCACGAACGTCGTCACGAACTGGGCCAGCCCGAGCAGGATGCCGAGGTTGACGTTGCCGAACACCGGTGTGGCCATGAAGTCCGGCGCGTAGGTCGAGAGGAGGACGTAGAGCAGGTACCAGGCCAGGAAGGCCACGGTCATCGGGAACGCGAAACGGCGGAAGCGCCGCTTCAGCTCGATGAACTCCGGTGAGGCCTGCGCCTGGGCGTACTCCTCCGGAGTCAGCAGCCTGCGTTCTTCGGGTGGTGTCACGGTGCCTCTCCCTGTCGTCCTGGTCACCTCGTGCCGGTGACCGCGGTCACTCTAGAGACAAGTCTGTCCGTAATGGACGGTCAGTGACCTTTTCGTTGTGCGCAATGCGCCGTCGACGCCCAACTGTCGGACGGCCGTAACCGGGTGGGAACGCAGCGGCGCTGCAATGGGTCATGGGCTCTTCCGTGGGGACGTCGACGGGCTGGTACCCGGTGGCGCGCGCCGCCGAGGTCGGGACGAAGCCGCTGCCGGTGGGTGCCGGCGGGCGGGCCTACGTGCTGGTCAGGCTGCGTCCGGGAGCGGAGGTGAGCGCCTTCCCCGCCCGGTGCCCGCACCGGTTGGTCCCGCTGAGCGCCGCCACGGTGGTCGACGGACGGCTCACCTGCCCGTACCACGGGTGGCAGTACGACGGTGAGGGCCGCTGCGTCTCCCTCCCCTCCCTGGGCCCCGACGGGACGGCGCCGCCGCGGGCCGACCTGCCGGTGCCGTGGGCGGTCGAGGAGCGGCACGGCTGGGTCTGGCTGGCCCCGGAGCGCACCGCCGTCCCGGCGCCGCCACGGCCTGCTGCCGACACGGCACCCGAGCCGCTCCCGGCGCCGCCGGCGCCGGACGGGCCGGTGCTGGGCAACCTCGACCCGGCGCTGGAGTCGGCGTGGCACCCGGTGGCCCTGTCCGGCGAGCTGCGTCCCGGCGGCTGGCTGCAGGTACGGCTGCTCGGGCGGACCTGGACGCTGCGCCGCACCGACCGGCTGGAGGTCGACCCGCCCGCGTTCGGCGTCCGCGAGCGGCTCGGCGTGGTGTGGCTGGCCCCGGCCGAGCCCCGGGACGTGCCGCTGGAGTTCCCCGAGGACGGCGACCGGCGCTTCGTGACCGGCTGGCTGCCGCCGCTGCGCTCGGCGGGGACGGCGGGCGTGCTGGCCGACGTCCTCCTCGACGTCGCCCACGGCCCGTTCCTGCACGCGAGGACCTCCGGCGCGGCCGACCACCCGGAGGTGCCCGCCTACGACGTCGAGCCCGAGGCCGGCGGGTTCCGCAGCGTGCACGAGCAGTGGTTCGACGCGGTCACCGACCCCGGGGTGGCCACCGGCGAGCGGCCGCTGCGGCAGCGCCGGCGGGCGACGCACGTGTACCGGGCGCCGTTCCAGCTGCTGCTGCGCCTGGAGTCGCTCGACTCGGGCGCGGTCACGGTGGTCCAGTCCCTGCTCCAGCCGGAGGACGCCGACTCCACGCGGGTCTACACCCGGCTGCTGCTGTCCTCCGGCCCGGGCCACCCGCTGCCCGCCCCGGCCGACGTCGAGCGCGAGGTGGCCTTCCGGCAGCGGGTGCTCGAGGAGGACCTCGCCCTCGTCGAGCACGTGGCCGGCCTGGGACTGCCGCTGGGAGTGCGCGACGAGCTGCACGTGCGTGCCGACCGGCTCGGCGTGGCGCTGCGCCGGGTGCTGTGCGACGTCCTCGTCTCGGCCCCGCGATGGGATCGGGGAGCTGCCTGGAGGACCCCGTCCTCCTCGTGAAGGACCCCCTTGCCCCCCGCCACTCGCAGGCTCGCGGCGGGACCCTGCAGGGGGGCCGTCAGGGGCTCGCGGCGAGCCTCGGGACGGGCCGCTAGGAGTCCGCGGGGAGCAGCTCCCCGCAGGCGGCGCAGCGGACCGGTGGGTCGACGTCGGCGAGTCGCCCGCACGCCGGGCACACCCGCCGCAGCCAGCACGCCGGGTCGCCGCCGTCCTGGTCCGGCTCGGCGGGTCGTGCGTCGTCGGTCACGGAGCCATGCTCGGACGCCGCACCCTCCCGGGCAACCGCCGCCGGCCGGGGTGCGTCACCCTTCTGGCGGACGCCGCCTCCCCGTCCTGGGCTGGGATGCTGGCGGTCGTGCCGTCCTCCGCCGCCCGCCGCACCACGCTGGCCCTCGCCGCCACCCTCGCCGGCCCCGTCGTGTGGGTCGCCCGCGCCGCCTGGGGGCTGCCCACCGCCCTGGGCGCCAGCCGGCGTGAGATCCAGGCCTACGCCGCCGGCTCGCCACAGTTCGCCGACGGTCGCTTCCACAACCGGCTGCGCACCCCGGCGCGACCGCCGGCCAACGCGCAGCGCGGCCTGCTGCGGCAGATGCACGAGGAGCGGGACACCGGCCTGCCGGCGCGCTCCGTGCCGGTGACCCGCCCGCAGCTCCCCGTGGAGGCGGGCGAGCTCGCGGTGACCTGGTTCGGCCACTCCAGCGCGCTGCTCGAGGTCGACGGCCGGCGGGTGCTGGTCGACCCGGTGTGGGCCGCGCGGGTGTCGCCGTCCCCGCTGATCGGCCCGACCCGGCTGCACCCGGCACCCCTGCGGCTGGAGGAGCTGCCGCAGGTCGACGCCGTCCTCGTCTCGCACGACCACTACGACCACCTCGACCTGCCCACGGTGCGCGGGCTGCTGCGCACCCAGACCGCGCCGTTCGTCGTCCCGCTGGGACTGGGTGCGCACCTGCGCGGCTGGGGGGTGCCGGAGGAGCGGGTCGTCGAGCTGGACTGGGACGGCGCGGTGGAGATCGCCGGTCTCACGCTCACCTGCACCGAGGCGCGGCACTTCTCCGGCCGGTTCCTCACCCGGGACACGACGCTGTGGGCGTCCTGGGTGGTCGCGGGGCCGCGGCACCGGGTCTTCTTCGGCGGCGACACCGGCTACACCCCGGCGTTCGCCCAGATCGGTGCGCTGCTGGGTCCCTTCGACCTGACGCTGCTGCCGATCGGCGCCTACAACGACGCCTGGGCCCTCATCCACATGACGCCGGAGGAGGCCGTCCGGGCGCACGGCGACCTCGGCGGCGGGCTGCTGGTCCCGGTGCACTGGGCGACGTTCAACCTGGCCTTCCACCGCTGGGCCGAGCCGGTGCAGCGGCTGTGCGCCGCGGCGGAGCGCTCGGAGGTGCGGGTGGCGGTGCCGCGACCGGGCCAGCGGGTCGAGGTCCTGGCGCCGCCGGCGCTGACCGACTGGTGGTCGGAGGTCGGCTCGCTCGTCGACGAGCCGACCGAGACCGGGGACGGCGGGGCCGGCAGCTCCGTCGTGGCGCGGGCCGCGTCCTGGCTCACCGCCCGCCGAGCGACCGACTAGCCCAGGAGCCGGGCGACCTCGAGGAGGTCGCCGGCCTCCCGCCGCGGTGTCCCGCCCTCGGGGTCCAGCCGGTGGCCGGGCCGACGCAGCCGGACCACGTCGATGCCGGCCGCCAGGGCGCCCCGGACGTCGCGCGCCGACGTCGCCACGTGCACCAGCCGGCCGCCGGCGCGCTCCCGGGCCCGGAGGTAGATCTCCGGGGCCGGCTTGTAGGCCCGCAGCCGCTCGGAGGTGAGGACGTCCGCGTCGTCCACCAGCGGTGCGACGCGCGTGCGGGCGAAGACGGCGTCGTCCACGTTGGACAGGACGCCGACCCGGGCGCGGGCCGCGAGCGCCGGCAGCCCCTCCGCGACGTCCGGCCACAGCGGCCAGTCGCCGACCGAGTCGAGCAGCGCTCCGACGTCGGTGTCCGGGTCGCGGGCGACGCCCAGCTCGGCGTAGGCGGCGGCCAGCGCGCGGCGGCAGTGCTCGGCGAAGGGCACCCAGGTCCCGAGGTCTCGCTGCGAGGCCTTGTTCGCCGCGTCCCAGGCGTCGTACAGCCGCTCCCCCGGGGTGCCCGTGATCCGCTGCAGCGCGGCCGAGCCGCCGGCGCGCGAGTCGATCAGGGCGCTGAACAGGTCGAGGGTGACCAGCGGGGGGAGTGCCACGGCGCGCATTCTGCGCCCCGACGGCCCCGCCCCGAGCCTGCGAGGGGTGGCGAGGACGGGGTCCTGCTCCGGATGGGGCAGCGGAGCCCTCCGTTCAGCGCAGCAGCTTGGACATGCGCCGGTCGGCCAGGGGCTTGCCGCCGGTCTGGCAGGTCGGGCAGTACTGCAGCGAGGTGTCGGCGAAGCTCACCTCGCGCACGGTGTCGCCGCACACCGGGCACGGCAGGCCGGTACGGGCGTGCACCTGCAGCCCCGAGCGCTTCTCGCCCTTCATCGTGGCCGCCTTCTGCCCGACCTGGCGCTCGAGCGCCTCGGTGAGGGTCGCCCGCACGGCGTCGTAGAGGCGCAGGGCCTCCTCGTCGGTGAGCTTGTCGGCCATCTTGAACGGCGAGAGCCGCGCGGCGTGCAGGATCTCGTCGGAGTAGGCGTTCCCGATGCCGGCGATCAGGGTCTGGTCGGTGAGCGCGCCCTTGAGCTGGCCGCTGCGCCCGGCCATGAGTGCCACGAACGCGTCCCGGTCGACCTCCAGCGCGTCGGGCCCGAGCCGGGCGACGCCCGGCACCTCGGCCGGCGAGCGGACGACGTGGACCGCCAGCCCCTTGCGGGTGCCCTGCTCGGTGAGGTCGAAGCCGTTCCCGTCCTCCAGGTGCACCCGCAACGCCAGCGGGCCCTTGCCCGGCTTGGGCGGGGCGGTGGGCAGCCCGGTGCGCCAGTGCAGCCAGCCGGCCCGCGCCAGGTGGACGACGAGGTGCAGGCCGGAGACGTCGAGGTCGAGGAACTTGCCGTGCCGGGCGACGCCGGTGAGCTCCAGCCCGCCCAGCGCCGACAGCGGCGGGTCGAAGGTCTTGATCGCCTGGACGGCGGCCAGGTCGACGCGGGTCACCACGGAGCCGACCGCGTTCTCGCGCAGGAACGCGGTCAGCGCCTCCACCTCGGGCAACTCGGGCACCGGGCCACTATGCCGCGCAGGACCGACTCCCGCCGTCCCCGATCGAGTGGTACCGACGAGCGGGGGTACCGACGAGGACATGACCGAGAGTGCGCAGGGCCGGCCGCCGGTGGACGAGACCCGTCCGTCGGCGCCGGATCAGGACCGCGAGGCGGGGACCACGGTCCCGGCCGACACCGGCGTGGGCATGGGCCGCGGCGAGGCCGACACGTTCGAGCCGGAGGAGTCGCAACCGGCCGACGAGGACGCCGGCTGACGGTCGGCCGACCCCCTGCTACTGGGTGGTCAGGCTCTCCAGGTCGCTCACCGGGGCGGTCGCGCCGGGCTCGTGTCGGGCCTGCTCGGCCACCGCCGCGGCCACGGCCGACGTCACGGCGGGGTCGAAGACGCTCGGGATGATGTAGTTGGCGTTGAGCTGGTCGTCCTTGACGACCCCGGCGATCGCGTCCGCCGCCGCTAGCAGCATCCCGTCGCTGATCTCCCGCGCCCGCGCGTCGAGCAGCCCGCGGAACACGCCGGGGAACGCCAGCACGTTGTTGATCTGGTTCGGCAGGTCCGAGCGACCCGAGGCGACGACGGCGGCGTGCTGGCGGGCCCGCACCGGGTCGACCTCGGGCGTCGGGTTGGCCATCGGGAAGACGACGCCGTCCGGTGCCATGCGCGGCAGCGCCTCGACCGGCAGGACGTTGCCGGCGCTGACGCCGATGAACACGTCGGCGCCGTCGAGCGCGTCGGGCAGCTCGCCGCGCACGCCCTCGGGGTTGGTGCGCTCGGCCAAGGCCCGCTTGGCCGGTGAGAGCCGCTCGTCGTCCGGCGAGAGGATGCCCTCGCGGTCCCACACCAGCACGTGCCGGGCACCCGCCTTCAGCATCAGGTGCACGATCGCCGTCCCGGCGGCCCCGGCGCCGGCGACCACGATCTTCACGTCCTCCAGCTGCTTGTGCACGACGCGCAGCGCGTTGCGCAGCGCGGCCAGCGCGACGATCGCCGTCCCGTGCTGGTCGTCGTGGAAGACCGGGATGTCGAGCTTCTCCCGCAGCCGGGCCTCGATCTCGAAGCAGCGGGGCGCGGCGATGTCCTCGAGGTTGATGCCACCGAAGCCGGGGGCGATCAGCTCGACGGTGCGGACGATCTCGTCGACGTCCTGGGTGTCCAGGCAGATCGGCCAGGCGTCGATGTCGGCGAACCGCTTGAACAGGACGGCCTTGCCCTCCATGACCGGCATCGCGGCGCCGGGGCCGATGTCGCCCAGCCCGAGGACGGCCGAGCCGTCGGTGACCACGGCGACGGTGTTGCCCTTGATGGTCAACCGGCGGACGTCGTCGGGGTTGTCGGCCAGCGCCAGGCAGACCCGCGCGACCCCGGGGGTGTAGGCCATCGACAGGTCGTCCCGGGTCTTCAGCGGGACCCGGGAGGCGACCTCGAGCTTGCCGCCCAGGTGCAGCAGGAAGGTGCGGTCGCTGACCTTGCGGACCTTCACCCCCGGGACGGCGCGCAGCGCGTCGACCATCTCCTCGGAGTGGGCCGCGTCCGCGGCGGAACAGGTGACGTCGACGGTCAGCCCGTCGGAGCGGGAGTCGACGACGTCGATAGCGGTCACCGCACCGCCGGCGGAGCCGACCGCGGTCGCGATCCGGCCGATCGAGGCCGGGTCGCCGTCGGCGGTGAGCCGGACGGTGATCGAGTACGACGCCGACGTGACCGGCCCGCGGGGCGGCGTGGCCGGCTCGCCGAGGGCGGTGTCGTCGGTGCTGGGCGTGGCAGCGGTCTCGGTGCTCATGGCGTCCCCCATCGTGGCACCGAACGATACGCGGGGTGGTTTCGGTCACAGTGGTCACGACCCACTCTAGGTCGCCTCGCTGACTAGTCAGCTTTATCGTCTAGTCATGTCGCTCGAACCCTGGCCCGCCGAGTGGATGCGCGCGGTGTTGCCGTTGTCCGTGCTGGCGGTCGTCGCCGAGGAGGAGTCCTACGGCTACGCCATCGCCCAGCGGCTGCAGGCGGCCGGTCTCGGCGCGGTCAAGGGCGGCACGCTCTACCCGGTGCTCAACCGGCTCGAACAGGACGGGCTGGTCACGTCGTCCTGGCGCGAGGGTGCGGGCGGCCCGGGGCGCAAGTTCTTCACCGTCACGCCGCACGGCCGCGCACACCTGACCGAGCGGGCCGCCGCCTGGCACACGTTCACCGAGCGGGCCGCCGGCCTGCTCCCGTCCGTGGGGAGCCCCCGATGACTACCTCGCCGCGGAGCGGGTGTTCGGCCTGGTCCGCGACGAGCCGGCGCTGGGGATGCCGGCCGGGGTAGCCCTCACCGCCGGGGCGGTGCTGTGGATCCCGGCGCTGGTGTCGCAGCTGCGCCGCAACCTCCCCGTGCGCGACCCCCGCGACGGTCGGCCCATCACCCCCGGCCCGGCCGCGGTCGCCGTCGGCACGAGCGCGTTCCTCGCCGTCCTCGCCGTGGCGTGCTGGGGCCTCGCCGTCCTGACGAGCTGACGGTCAGCCGGTGGGTCGGGAGGTGCGCCCCTCGGCGCGGGCCTTGAGCCCCTGGCAGAACTGGCGGAACGAGGGGTTGAGGTCCGGTGTCGAGCGAGCGAGCAGCGCGGCCAGCGGCCCGGTGTGGTCCTCGCGGACGGTGAGCGCCGTGCCGCCGTCCTCCTGCGCGTCGAGGCGGTACGTGCGCTCGATGACCGCCAGTCCCAGCGGCAGCCCCGCGCGCCAGCGCATGGCCTCGCGCGGGCGGATCTCGGTGACCGTCACCGTGAAGGGCCGGTTGCGGATCATCGTGGCGTAGAGCGTCAGCTTCTCGCCGAGCGCGACGCGGCCGTCCACCCGGTCGACGCCGGAGTCCCAGTCCCGCCAGCTGCCCACGTCGACCAGCAGCGCCCACACATCCTCCGGGCTCGCGTCGATCCGTGCCGACGCCTCGAAGCTCCTCACGGCCCCTCCCGTTCCCAGGCCCGCACGGCCGTCGTCTGCAGGTAGGTGTTGGGTACCACGATGCCCGGACCACCGCCCCGGGTCGAGCTGCCCCACAGGTCGGCGAAGTCGGCCTCGAGCGCGGCCCGCCCGGCGGGGTCGAGCCGCTGCCAGGCCACGTGCACCGGCGCGAACCAGTCGCGGTAGCGCTGCCACTGCGCGGCCAGGGACGGCGCGGTCATGTCGACGGTCCGCTCGGCGTGCCACACCCGGCGCACCTCGCCCCGGCCGAGCAGCTCCTCCACGCCCTCCGGCGTCCCCCAGCGCAGCGGGTCCCCCGTCGCGCCGGCCGGGTCGTGCCGGGCGAGCAGCGCCAGCAGCCGGCCGCCGGGCGCGTCCGGCCGCCAGGCCGTGAGCCCCAGCCGGCCCCCGGGGCGCAGCACCCGGAGCAGCTCCCGGGCGGCCCGCTCCGGCTCGGCGGCGAAGACGACGCCGAAGGTGGAGACGACGACGTCGAAGGACGCGTCGGGGAAGGGCAGGGCGCAGGCGTCGGCGACCTCGACGGCGATCGACAGCCCCTCCACCTCGGCCCGGCGCCGGGCGAGGGCCAGCAGCTCCGGGACGACGTCGCTGCACACGACGGCGCCGTCGCGCCGGGCCGCGGCCAGCGCGGCGTTACCCGTCCCGCCGGCCACGTCGAGCACCCGGTCCCCCGGGCGGACGGCGAGGTCGGCGACGAGCTGTTCGGCAGCCGGTACCAACCGGACGCCCACCCGCTGGTAGTCGCCGGCGGCCCACATCTCGCGGATGCGGTCGACAGCCCGGGGGGCGCTCATGCCCCGGCAGTGTGCTCCGGGCCACTCTCCGGGGGAAGCGACGCGGGCGGCCCCCTGCAGGTGCAGGACCCCGTCCCCCTCACCGTGGAAGGACCCCGCCCTCCCCGCCCTTCGCAGGCTCAGGGCGGTGCCCTGGACGGGGCCGCGGCGAGCCGCTGGACGCGGCCGGCGGTGCCCTGGACGGGGCCGGGGTCCTCTCTCAGCCGACCAGCAGCGCGCCACGCTCCCGCCCTCCGGCCACCCGCACCACCAGGGCCGCGGTCACGACGACGGCGGCGCCCACGGCAGCGACGGTCACCACGCCCGGCCCACCGTCGACGGCGACCGCGACCAGACCCCACACCACGGCCAGGGCCACGGGCCCGGCTGCCACCCGCGCGATCCGCACGAGCGCCACCCCGAGGGCCGCGACCGCCCCGAGAGCGACGACCGCCCACACCTGCGCCGCCGTCCCCTGGGCCGGTGCCCCGAGCGCGACGCCGGCGCTGGCGACCTGCACCGCAGCGGCGAGCGTCACCCAGCCCAGCAGGAGACCGGTGACCGCTGCCGGGAGCAGCCGTGGCAGCCCGGTGAGCGGCATGGCCTGCAGCCGCGCCCAGGCCGTCGCGGCTGCGGCGACGATCGCGAGGAGCAGCACCGCGGGGAGGACCGGGAGGCGGTCACCCACCAGCGGGAACACCAGCTCCCAGACGGCGTTCCCGGCGAAGGCCGCGGCCAGTGGCCAGCCGGTCGCCCGGTGCACCGGGCGGTGCCGCTGCCCGGGGAGTGCCTGGTAGACCGCCCAGGCCAGCGCCCCGGCGAAGACCGGGCCCCAGATCGAGAAGGCGTAGCCCGCCGGGGTGATCAGTGCGCGGGTCGCGTCGCTGACCTGGCCCACGCTGCGGCCGGCGAGCGCCGCGCCGAGCGGGCTGCCGACGATCTGGGCGATCGCCGCGAGCAGTACCGCTCCCGCCCGCAGGCCATCCGCCGGTCGTCCGTGCGTCATCCGGGATCCCTACCCGGCCGCGGTGGCCCCAGCACGCGGACGAAGCTGCACCCCGACGTCCGCACGCTGCACCTCCCAGGTCCCGATCGTGGGCCCTCGACCAGGTCGAGGGTCAACCCGCCGACCCGACGGGAGGTCGACCGGCTCGCAGGCGGGGCGCGAGCACGGCGGCGTCGCGGGACGACGGTGGCGCGGTGGCCAGTGCCCGGCCCCAGGCGACCAGGCCTGCGACGTCGATGCCGTGCGGCGGGGCGTCGGCGTAGGCGGCGACGTTGCCCGCACCGCGCTCGAGCAGCCGCTCGGCGCCGCGGTCGTTGCCCCGCGCCACGTGGGTCAGCCCGACGGCGAGCTGGGCCAGCCCGCGCCACAGCTGCCGCTCCGGGTCGGGCGCGGACTTCCACGCGTCCTCCAGCACCTCGTGGGCGTGGAAGGGCCGCCCGGCGTCCAGCAGCTGCTGCGCCTCGGTGAGCGCCTGGTCCGGCGTCCGCAGCACGCCCTCCGGCGCCCGCTCCTCCCCCACAGCGCCGCGCGGCAGGGGGCGCCCCAGCGCGTCGCGCGGCCGGGCGTTGCGCGCCCGGCCCGCAGGATCCCGGTCCCGGTCGGCGTCCACCCGACGATCCTGGCGCGAACAGCCCTCCCGGTGCCCGCGACGGGTGTTCCTGTCGGTGGTCGCGTGCAGGATGGGACCAGAGGACGGCCGCTCGACGGGCCGCCCCCGCACCGACCCGCGGTCGATCCCGACCGGTCCGGACCTGGAGGGGGTGGGGCCCGTGGCCCCGGTCACCGAGGAGCGCACGGCCGTCCTCGACCTGGAGGCCGCCGTCGCGCACGTCGCCGGTGCGGCGCTGCGCCCGGGCCCGGTGGGCTCGGTGGGCCTGGAGCTCGAGGCCCACCTGGTCGACCTCGACGCACCCGCGGCGCGCGTGCCCTGGCAGCGGATCCGCGACCTGGTCGACGCGCTGCCCGCGCTGCCCGGGGGCAGCCGGGTCACCCTCGAGCCCGGCGGCCAGGTGGAGCTGTCCGGTCCGCCCCACCCGGACGTCGCCGCTGCGGTGGCGGCGCTGCGGGCCGACCGCGACGTGCTCGCCGCGGCGCTCGCCACCGAGCGGCTGACCGTGGCCCCGGTGGGCGCAGACCCGCTGCGGCCCCCGGCCCGGGTCTGCCCGGCGCCCCGCTACGCCGCGATGGAGGAGCACTTCGCCGCCGTCGGCTGCGCCGAGGCCGGGACGGCGATGATGAGCGGCACGGCCGCGCTGCAGGTCAACCTGGACGCCGGGCCCGGCGCCGGCTGGAGCGAACGGGTGTCCCTGGCCCACCAGCTGGGACCCACCCTGGTCGCCGTCGCGGCCTGCTCCCCGCTCGCCCTCGGCCGCCCGACCGGCTGGGTCTCGCACCGGCAGCGGGTGTGGGGCGACCTCGACCAGGCCCGCTGCGGGCCGCTGCTGGGCGGCGCGGACCCGTGCGGGGAGTGGGCCGAGTACGCGCTGGCCGCGCCGGTGATGCTGGTGCGCGACCCGGACGGCGGCGCGACGCCGGTGCGCGAACGGGTCCGGTTCGCCGAGTGGGTGACCGGCACCGTCCCCCTGGGCGGCCGGGCACCCACCGCCGCCGACCTGGACTACCACCTGACCACCCTGTTCCCACCGGTGCGGCCGCGCGGCTACCTGGAGATCCGCTACCTCGACGCCGCGCCCGAGCCGTGGTGGCCGGCGCTGGCGGCGGTGACCGCGGTGCTGCTCGACGACCCGGTCGCGGCCGGGCACGCCACGGCGGCCACCGCGCCGGTCGCCGGCGCCTGGGACCGCGCCGCGCGCGTGGGCCTGGCTGACCCAGCGCTGCACGCCGCCGCCCGCGCCTGCCTCGCCGCCGCCTGCGCCGCGGTCCCCGCCGCCCTGCGGCCGGAGGTCGAGGCGCTCGCCGACCTCGTCGCCCGGGGCCGCTGCCCCGGCGACACGGTGCTCCACACCGCCCGGACCGGTGGTGCCACCGCCGCCCTCCTCTCCGCCACGGGAGCCCTCCAGTGACCGACCTGACCGAGATCCTCGCCCGCGACCTGGCGGCTGCCCGGCGGCGCACGCTGCGGCTCACCGACCACGACGAGCCCGAGCTGCTGCGCCAGCACACCCCCCTGCTCAGCCCGCTGGTCTGGGACCTCGCGCACATCGGCCAGCAGGAGGACCTCTGGCTGCTGCGCCGCGGCGACGCCCGGCGCCAGGGGCTGCTGCCGGCCGACGTCGAGGCGCTCTACGACGCGTTCACCCACCCGCGCGCCGTCCGCTCCCGGTTGCCGTTGCTGCCGCCGGTGGAGGCGCGGTCCTTCTGCGGCGAGGTGCGCGGCCGGGTGCTCGACCGGCTGGAGCGGTTGGGCGGCGACGACGACCCGTTCGACTTCGCGATGGTCGTCAGCCACGAGCAGCAGCACGACGAGACCATGCTGCAGGCGCTCAACCTGCGCCCCGGGCCGCCGCTGCTGGGCGCCGGGACGCCGCTGCCGCCCGGCCGGCCCGGGGTGGCCGGCACGTCGGTGCTCGTGCCCGGCGGGCAGTTCGTCCTGGGCGTGGACGCCTCCGACGAGCCGTTCTCCCTGGACAACGAGCGACCGGCGCACGGAGTCGACGTCCCGTCGTTCCGCATCGGCCGGGTGCCGGTGACCAACGGCGAGTACGCCGCCTTCGTCGCCGACGACGGGTACGGCGACCGGCGCTGGTGGTCCGACCGCGGCTGGGCGCACCGGGTCGAGGCCGGGTTGGAGCGCCCGCGGTTCTGGGGCGCCGACGGCACCCGCACCCGCTTCGGGATCACCGAGACGCTCCCGGCCGACGAGCCGGTCCAGCACGTCACCTTCTTCGAGGCCGAGGCGTACGCGGCCTGGGCCGGAGCGACCGGCGCGGCCCCGGCCGGCGCGCGGCTGCCCACCGAGGTGGAGTGGGAGAAGGCCGCCGTCTGGGACCCGGCCACGCAGCGGCGCCGCCGCTTCCCGTGGGGCTCGGCCGAGCCGTCGCCCGCCCTGGCCAACCTCGGCGGCGACGCGCTGCGCCCGGCCCCGGCGGGCGCCTACCCCGCCGGCGCCTCCGCCTACGGCGCCGAGCAGCTCATGGGAGACGTCTGGGAGTGGACCTCCTCGGACTTCACCCCGTGGCCCGGCTTCCGGCCGATGCTCTACGCCGACTACTCCGCACCGTTCTTCGGCGGCGACTACAAGGTGCTGCGCGGCGGGTCGTGGGCGGTCGACGCGTCGATCCTGCGGCCCAGCTTCCGCAACTGGGACCACCCGATCCGCCGACAGGTCTTCAGCGGCTTCCGGCTGGCCTGGTCGGTCGATGAGGTGTCCGCCTGATGTGCCGCCACCTCGGCTGGCTCGGCCGGCCGCGGACGCTGGCCGAGCTGGTGCTCGAGCCGCCGTCCTCGCTGCTCGTGCAGTCCTACGCGCCGCGCCGCCAGCGGTACGGCACGGTCAACGCCGACGGCTGGGGCGTGGGCTTCTTCTCCCCCGGCCGAGCACAGCCGGCGCGCTGGCGGTCGGCCCGGCCGCTGTGGGGCGACCCGTCGTTCGCCTCGGTCGCGCCGGTGCTCTCCTCCGGGTGCGTGGTGGCCGCCGTCCGCTCGGCCACCGTCGGGATGCCCCTGGAAGAGAGCGCGGTGGCGCCGTTCACCGACGGGCGGTGGCTGCTGTCGCACAACGGCCGGGTGGACCGCGCGGTGCTGCCGCCGGTGCGGGACGCCGAGTCCACCGTCGACAGCGCGCTGCTGGCCGCGCTGGTGTTCGACCGGGGCCTCGACGCGCTGGCCGACACGGTGCGCGAGGTGGGTGCCGCGGACCCCGGCGCCCGGCTGAACCTGCTCGCCGCCGACGGCACCCGCCTGCTGGCCACCACCTGGGGCGACACGCTCTCCACGCTGGTCACCGGCGAGGGAACCGCCCTGGCCAGCGAGCCGTGGGACGACGACCCGCGGTGGACCGACGTCCCCGACCGGTCGCTGGTCGAGGTCACCCCCGACGGCCTGACCACCACGCCGCTGTCCTGAGCCACCCTGCCCACCGACGAGCACTGGAGCACCGTGTCCATCCCGCTCACCAACCACCTCGCGCCCGAGGACGCCGCGGACGCGCTGCGCGCCGACGCCCGCGCCGGCCTGACCGCCACGCCGAAGTCGCTGCCGCCGCGGTGGTTCTACGACGAGCGGGGCAGCGAGCTGTTCGACGAGATCACCCGGCTGCCGGAGTACTACCCGACCCGCGCCGAGCGGGCGGTCCTCACCGAGCACGCCGCGGACGTCGCCGCCGCCTCCGGTGCCGACGTCCTGGTCGAGCTCGGCAGCGGGACGTCGGAGAAGACCCGGCTGCTGCTGGACGCGCTGCGCGACGCCGGCACGCTGCGCCGGTTCGTGCCCTGCGACGTCGACCCGTCGGTGCTGCAGGCGGCCGGGGCGGCGATCACGGCCGAGTACCCGGACGTGGAGGTGGAGGCGGTCGTCGGCGACTTCACCCGGCACCTGGGCGAGCTGCCCCGTTCCGGACGCCGGCTGGTGGCCTTCCTCGGCTCGACCATCGGCAACCTCGAGCCGGAGCCGCGAGCGGCGTTCCTCGCCGACCTGGCCGGCACGCTGCAGCCCGGGGACTCCTTCCTGCTCGGCACCGACCTGGTCAAGGACCCCGACCGGCTGGTGCGCGCCTACGACGACGCGGCCGGGGTCACCGCGGAGTTCAACCGCAACGTGCTGCGCGTGCTGGACCGCGAGCTGGGCGCCGACTTCGACCCCGCGGCCTTCGAACACGTCGCCCTCTGGGACGCCGAGCAGGAGTGGATCGAGATGCGGCTGCGCTCGCTGACCGACCAGGTGGTGCACGTCCCCGCACTGGGCCTCGACGTCCGGTTCGCCGTCGGTGAGGAGATGCGCACCGAGGTCTCGGCGAAGTTCCGCCCCGAGCGGGTCGAGGCCGAGCTGGCGGCGGCGGGCCTGCGGATGACGCAGTGGTGGACCGACCCCGACGGCGACTTCGGCGTCTCGCTCTCCGTGCCCGCCTGAAGGAGGACCCCTCGGTCCCCACCACCTCGGGGAAGGACCCTCTCCTGAAGCCGCCGCCCGAGGTGCATCCGAGGCTGACGGGCATCCCCGAGGAGCGGCGTCGGGCGCGGGGAGGACCCGTGGTCAGGACTCGCACCGCGCGGCGGGGGCGCCGCCGTGACCGGGCTGCTGGAGCCCCGCACCGCTAGGGTCGGGGAGGTGCCCCCGGACGTCGTACCGCTGCGGGACGGCGTTCCCGAGCCGGACGACGCCGAGGTCGGCCGCCGGTTCGCCGCAGGTGACGAGCAGGCGCTGGCCCGGGCCTACGAGCGCTTCGCCGGGCAGGTCCACGGCATGGCGGTGCGCGCCTTCGGCCCCGGCCCGGACGCCGAGGACGTCACCCAGCAGGTCTTCGTCTCCGCCTGGACCGGCCGCGCCGGCTACCGCCCCGAGCAGGGCCCGCTCCCGGCCTGGCTGGTCGGCATCTGCCGGCACAAGATCGCCGACACCTGGGCCCGGCGCGACCGGCAGCGCCGTGCCGCCGAGGCCGCGGTCACCGAGGCCCGCTCGGCGACGGAGGCCACCGGCCCGCAGGTGGACACCGCCGTCGCCGACCGGGTGCTGCTGCTCGGCGAGCTGGAGCAACTGGGCCAGCCGCAGCGGGGCATCATCGAGCTGGCCTTCTTCGAGGACCTCACGCACACCCAGATCGCCGACCGCACGGGGCTGCCGCTCGGCACGGTGAAGTCCCACATCCGGCGCACCCTCGAACGCCTGAGGTCACGGTTGGAGGTGGACGGTGCGGCACTGCACGCCTGAGCAGCTGGCGCTCGCGGCGCTGCGCGAGCCCCTGCCCACCGACGACGCTCCCCACCTCGACTCCTGCGCGCAGTGCCAGGAGGAGGTGGCCTCGCTGCGCCGTGTGGTGGACGCGCTCGCCGTCCCCGAGCTGGCCGCACCGGGTGCCGCCGTCCCGCCGCCGCGGGGTGTGTGGGCGGGGATCGCCGCCGCGACCGGGGTCGCCACCGCCCCGCGTCCGGACGTGCTCGCCGCCGTCGGACCTCCTCCGCGGACCGACCGGGTCGAGCCGTCCCCACCACCGGCGCCCGTCGTCCCGCTGCGGACCCGCCGCTCGCGGCTGCTGCTCGCCGCCGCGGCCTCCCTGGTCGTCGGCGTCGGCATCGGTGCAGGTGCGGTCGCCCTCGGCACCGGGGACGACGACGGCCTGACCGTGGCCGCCGCCGCGCTGGACCCACTCGCTGACAGCGGCGCCACCGGGGAGGCCCGCGTGCTGCAGCGCGACGACGGGACCCGCGTGCTCCAGGTCGACCTCACCGCCGCGGCACTGGAGGACGGCTTCTACGAGGTGTGGCTGATCGACGAGTCGGTCGAGGACATGTACTCCCTGGGCGTGGTCCCGAGCGGAGGCGAGGTCACCCTCGAGGTGCCCGCCGGCGTCGACCTCACCGAGTACCCGGTGGTCGACGTCTCGGTCGAGCCACTGGACGGCGACCCGGCCCACTCCGGGGCCTCCGTCGCCCGCGGCCTGCTGGCTTGACGGCCCTCCGGCAGCAGGAGGACCCCGTCCTCCTCTCGGAGGACCCCCTTTCCCCCCGCCACTCGCACGCTCGCGCCAGGCCCGTCCGGAGGCTCGCCGCGAGCGTGCGAGTGGCGAGGAGGACGGGGTCCTTCCACCTGCAAGCGGACCGTCAGAGCTCGGGGCCGAGCCTCGGGACGGAGCCGCGGACGGCAGGAGGGTCCTCCTCCTAACGTGGGAGCGTGACAGCGCTCGACACCTCCCTGGTCCACGAGGACCTCGGCGCCGCCTGGCGCTCGGCCCGGCCGCGTCCGGCGGGCCGGCACCTGGACACCGCCGCCTGCAGCCGGCAGAGCCACCGAGTGCTCGAGGCCGTCGCCCACCACGCCCGGCACGAGGCCGAGCTCGGGGGCTACGTGGCCGAGGCGACCGCCGAGGACCTGCTCCAGCAGGGCCGGTCGGTCCTCGGCGGGCTGGTCGGGATGGCCGCCGCGGACGTCGTCTTCGTCGAGTCCGCGCAGGCCGCGCTGGCCACGCTGCTCGCCGGGTGGCGGCTGCCGGCCGGTGCGCGGGTGGCGTGCCTGCCGGGCGAGTACGCGCCCAACGCGGCGCAGCTGCGCGCCGCGGGGCTGTCCGTGGAGCACCTGCCGGTCGACGACCTCGGGCGCGCCGACCTCGACGGCGTGGCCCGGCTGCTGGCAGGTGACCCGCCGCGGGTGGTGCACCTGACGCACGTCGCCAGCCACCGCGGCGTCGTCCAGCCGGCCGCCGAGGTCGCCGCACTGTGCCGCGAGGCCGGGGTGCCGCTGGTCCTGGACGCGGCCCAGTCGCTGGGGCACGTCGACACCGACCTGGGCGCCGACGTCGTCTACTCGACCTCGCGCAAGTGGCTGGCCGGGCCGCGCGGGGTGGGCGTGCTGTGCGTGCGGCCGACGGTCGCACGCGAGCTGACCCCGCTGCTGACCCCGCCGGACGACGTCCCGCCGCTGCGGGCCTTCGAGTCCGGGGAGGCGCACGTCGCCGGCCGGGTCGGGTTGGTCCTGGCCGTGGGCGAGCACCTGGCCGCGGGGCCGGTCCGGGTGCGCGAGCGGCTGACCGCGCTCGGCCGGGCTACCCGCGAGGTGCTCGAGGGCGCCGCCGGCTGGCGGGTGGTCGAGCCGCGCGACGAGCCGACCGCCACCACGACGTTGCGCCCGCCGGACGGCGTCGACGTCGTCACCACGCGGGCCCGGCTGCTCGCCGAGCACGGCATCGTCACCACCGCGATCGGTCCCCAGCGGGCGCCGGACGAGATGACCGGGCCGGTGCTGCGCGTCTCGCCGCACCTGGACGGCACGGTCGACGACCTCGAGGCCCTCGCCGCCGCCCTCCTCGAGGCATAGGAACCACTGCCCACGTCCCGGCACCCCGGGACGTGGGCAGTGGTTCCTGTGCCTACGCGGCAGCCGCCTGGATCCGCGCGGCCACCCGGCGGTGGACGGCGAGCTGTTCCTCCAGGCCGGGGTGCACCGGGACGCCGTCCTCGACGACGAACCGCCCGGCGACGACGGTGTACCGCGCGGCGACCGGGCCGCAGCGCAGCCACGCCTCGACGGGGTCCGACAGCGCGCCGGCGAACGCAGGACCCGCCAGCGGCCACACCACCAGGTCCCCGCAGGCACCGACCGACAGCTCGCCGACCTCGCCTTCCCGGCCCAGGCACGCCGCGCCGCCGCGGGTGGCCATCTCCAGCGCGTCACGGGCCCTCATCGCGCCCGCGCCGTGCCGCAGCTTGCCCTGCAGCATCGCCGTCCGCGCCTCCAGCCACAGTGACGCGGAGTCCGCCGACGAGGACCCGTCCACGCCCAGCCCGACCGGCACCCCGGCGGCGCGCAGCTCGGCCACCGGCGCCAGCCCGCTGCCCAGGACCATGTTGGACGACGGGCAGTGGGCCGCACCGACCCGCGCCGCGCCCAGCCGGGCCACCTCGCCGGCATCCGGCCACACCACGTGGGCCAGCCACGTCCGGTCGGTCAGCCAGCCGACGTCGGCGAGGTGGTCGACCGGACGGCGGCCGAACGTGGCCAGGCAGAAGGCGTCCTCGTCCTGCGTCTCGCACAGGTGGGTGTGCAGCCGGACGTCGAGGGCCTCGGCGAGCTCGGCCGTCCGCCGCATCAGGGCCGGCGAGACGCTGAAGGGTGAGCACGGCGCCAGGGCGATGCGGGTCATCGCGTGTGGCGAGGGGTCGTGGTGGGCGGCCACCAGACGCTCCGAGTCGGCGAGGATCTCGTCGTCGTCCTGGACGACGGAGACCGGTGGCAGGCCGCCGTCCTCGACCGACAGCGACATCGAGCCGCGGGTGGGGTGGAAGCGCACGCCGAGCTCGCGGGCGGCCGCCACCTCGGCCGAGATGAGGTCCCCACCGCCGTGCGGGTGCACGTAGAGGTGGTCGGTCGAGGTGGTGCAGCCCGACAGCGCCAGCTCGGTGAGGCCGATGTACGCGCTCACGTGCGCGGCCTCCTCGTCCAGCCGCGCCCACAGCGGGTACAGCGTGATCAGCCACTCGAACAGCCCGCCGGTCAGCGCGGGCGCGAACGCCCGGGTGAGGTTCTGGTACAGGTGGTGGTGGGTGTTCACCAACCCGGGGGTGACCAGGCAGCCGCGAGCGTCGACCCGCCGGACCGCGGCCGGCGCCGGGTCGGCCGGGCCCCCGATGCCGGTCACCACCCCACCGGTGACGGCCACCCAGCCGCCGGGGATCTCGCGGTGGGCGTCGTCCACGGTGGCCAGCAGCTCGGCGTCGTGCACCAGCAGGTCGGCGGTCTCCACGTGCCGCATCCTGCCCGCCCGGTGTTCCGGAGACGTGTCAGCGCAGGATCTCGACCAGCAGCACCCACGCGTTGAACACGGCGCCCGCGAAGCCGGCCAGCAGCGCGGGCACCGTCCAGTACAGCCCGCCGCCGGCGCCGGCCAGCAGGCTCGCGCCCGCCGCCACCAGGGGCACACCGGTGCACGCCACGATCACCGCGGGGACGACGATGCTGCGTGCCGGGGCGCCTGGGGGTCGGCCGCGTCGGACGCGCAGCACCCCGTCGGAGACCATCAGGAGGAGGCCGGTGCCGATCAGCTCCAGCCCCAGCGCCGTCGGGGACTGGCCCGGGACGAGCACGAAGACGGCCGTCGCGAGCAGCACCACCAGCACCCCGAGCGTCTCCCCCGCCCGCAGCGGCAGCCAGGCGATCCCCAGCACCTGCTCGAGGTTGATCGACACCGCGACGAACAGCAGACCGAGCAGCGCCGCGGCGGCGCCCGCGATGGCGACGTAGAGCTCCGACCACGGCTCGGCCGTGTAGGCGGTCACCCGGCCGCTATCCGACCGGTGCGATGTCGAAGTTGGCCGTGCCCCCGTCCACCGAGGTGACGGTGATCCGCAGCCCGACCTCCTCACCGGTG
The DNA here is from genome assembly GCF_052931555.1 of Geodermatophilus sp. URMC 61. NCBI lineage: Bacteria > Bacillati > Actinomycetota > Actinomycetes > Geodermatophilales > Geodermatophilaceae > Geodermatophilus > Geodermatophilus sp. URMC 61. Next base: position 4,416,068 of record NZ_JBRFHZ010000002.1, on the reverse strand, counting down.
CCCCGATCGGTGGCGGTGCACTCGGTGGTGGTGTCCACCTCGGCGTCGATGTCGCCGGGGCAGGAGACGTCGGCGGCGACGCCGAACTGGGTCTCGAGGGTGCTGGCGACCTGTTTCTCCAGCTCGTCCTGCTCGATCGACGAGCCGCAGGCGGTCAGGCCCATCCCGAGGACGGTCGCGGCGGCGAGCAGCAGGAGGCGGCGCGGCACGGGCAGACCCTAGCGGCGTCCTCCGGGGCGCCGGACCGGTTCCCTCAGCGGCCCGGACCGAGGACCAGCCGCGCCACCCCTGGGGGCAGGTCCGCGCCCAGCGGACGGCCGCCGACCAGCCGGCCGGCCTCGGCCGGCGCCACCCCGGCCGACTGCAGGACCTCCAGCGCCTGGACGTCGGGCAGCGCGTCGAACCAGCGCCGTCCCAGCGCCTCGCGCCCGGCTGCGGTCGGCCGGCCCCACAACCGCAGCCGGGCCATGCCGCCGTCGGGGAAGACGTCCAGCCGTACCCGGTCGACCGCCGGGCCGCCCTCGAGCACGAAACGGTGCCGGGTGTCGGGCTGCAGCCGGGTCCGCGGCAGGACGACGACCTCGCTGGCCGGGCCGCTCCCGGTGAGGGACGCCGACCCGGGCGCGTTGGCCAGGAACCACGTGGTGTCCAGCTCGGCGAGGGTGACCACGCCCTCGCAGGCCAGCGACAGCTCCACCCAGTCGTTGCCCCCGCCGCGCCGCCGGCGGGTCTCCCAGCCCTCGCCCATCGACCGGGCGAGCCCCGGCGACACGAGCTGCACCGGGAGGCCGTAGTAAGCGTCGCTCACCCCGGTCACGAGGGCGCCGTTCTCCAGCGCGGCCAGGTCGACCGGGCCGGCGTCCAGCGGGCGCGGGTCGGGGACGGCGGTGCCGTGCACCCGCAGCCGGGCCACACCGCCGTCGGGCGCGATGGTCAACCGCACGTGGGTGACCCGCCGGCCCGAGTCGACCGGGAAGGTGTTGGCGGTGTCGCCGGCGAGGTCCGACAGCGGCAGCAGCGGCTGCCAGTCGGCGCGCTCGAGCTCGGCGACGGTGGGGTGGCCCTCGACCGCTGCGCCCTCGACCGACGCCTGCGGCGGGTAGTTGCCGGTGAAGTGCGCGGTGTCGACCACGACCGCCGACACGACACCCGGCACGCCCAGCCGGACGATCGCCCAGTCCGACCCCGGGGAACGCCGGCGCCGGGTCTCCCAGCCGTCGTACTCCTTGCCGCGGTGCCCGAAGCCGGGCAGCGCCTGTGCCGGGTGCGGCAGCACCAGGTTCTCCTTGGCGGCGAAGGACTCGTCGTTGGCCGCGAGCACCGCTCCGCCCAGCGCGCGGCTGGCCAGGTCGGGCAGGCGGGTGGGGTCGCTCATCGGGCTCCTCACCGGGTCGATGGGTGGCGCGGGGGTCACTGTGGCACGGGGCGGGTAGGGGAACCGTGTCCGATCAGTCGTTCCGAGGAGGACCCGTGTCCGAACCCACCGACGACCTGCGCGAGCGCGCCCGCGAGCACGTCCAGCAGCTGCCCGCCGAGACCGCCCTGGGCAACGCCGACCCCGCGGGTGGCGTCCAGGACGACCCGCAGGTGCTCGACCAGGCCGCCCGCGAGGAGGGTGAGCAGCAGGGCTGAGGTCCGGCCACGGTCCCCGGGCCGCTCCGCCCATCGGTCAGCTCGCGAGCTCGCTCACGCGGTCTCCCGCTCGGGCGCGGTCAGGGCGGCCAGCGCGCCGGTGACGCGGTGCAGCTCGCTGCCCCAGGCGGTCGCCGTCCACCCGCCGGGCAGCGGCAGCCGGACGGCGTCCTCGCCGGTCGCGACCGGCGGCTCGCCATCGCCCAGCCGCACGGTGGATGCGTACGCCCGGGGGGCCACCGGCGGCAACCAGGCCGGAGCGCCCGGCCCGAGGTCGACCGTCGTGTGCAGCAGCGGCCGGTCCGCGCGGACCACCCGCGTGGTACCGGTCCAGCGGCCGGGTTCCTCACCGCGCCGTCCGAGCAGCACCTGCTCCGCGGCGGTGAGCACGCCGCCCGGCCCCAGCTCCGCCTCCAGCTCGGCGACGTGCCGGGCACCCGCGGCGACGACGGTCGGCTCCGGCGTCAGGTCCAGCTCGCCGTCCACGGTGACCTGGATGCGCTGCACCGACGGCTGGGCGGCGCCACGGGAGGGCAGCGCGACGGCGGCGGCGACCGAGCGCACGCACAGCCGGACACCCTCCTCGACGACCAGCCGGATGGCCACGTCGTCCCCACCGAGCGGGCCGAAGGCGGTGGCGACGAGGTGCACCGTCCCCGGGCCGGTCCGGCGGACGGCGTACTGCCCACCCGCGCGCACCACCGGGAGCACGGTGCGCCCGCCGGGGCCGCGGCGGGCGACGACCTCGACGGAGGTCCTCATCGTCCGGCTCTCCTCCCCAGCCGCTCCGCTCCTCGTTCGGTGCTCGCTGCGGTGCTCACCCCTGCGTCGTGCTCGCGCCCGCGGCCACGCGGACCCTGACCTGCTCGCGCACCCACTCCGCCACCGTCGCTGCCGTCGGGTCCTCGCGCAGCGAGATGAGCAGCGTCGGCCTGCCGCCGCGCACCGCGTCGGCGTCCCGCCGCATGACCCCGAGGTCGGCGCCGACCAGCGGGGCGAGGTCGGTCTTGTTGACCACCAGCAGGTCGGCGGCCGTGACCCCGGGCCCGCCCTTGCGCGGCACCTTGTCCCCGCCGGCCACGTCGACGACGAACACCTGCACGTCGACCAGCCCGTAGCTGAACGACGCCGTCAGGTTGTCCCCTCCGGACTCGACGAGCACCAGCTCCAGTCCCGGGTGCCGGGCCTCGAGCAGCTCGACGGCGTCGAGGTTGGCGGTGATGTCGTCGCGGATCGCGGTGTGCGGGCAGCAGCCGGTCTGCACCGCCTCGATCCGGTCGTCGGGGAGGACGGCGTTGCGGCGGAGGAAGTCGGCGTCCTCGGTCGTGTAGATGTCGTTGGTGACGACGGCGAGGTCGTACTCGGTGCCCAGGGTCCGGCACAGTGCCGCGGCCAGCGCCGTCTTGCCCGAGCCGACCGGACCGCCGAGGCCGATCCGCAGCGGGCCGCCGTGCCGGTGCGGCGCGGGCGCGTCGACGTAGTCGTCCAGGTTGTGGTCAGGCGGCATGTGCGCTCCCGGTGGGGCTCATGAGGCGAAGAACCGGTCCTTCCGTGCGGCGTGCACCTCGGCGAGGAGGTCGAGCAGGGGGTCCGCCGCCGCCGGGACGCCGTCCACCGCGGCGACCTCGTCGATCTCCGGGGCCAGGCGGGCGGTGAGGGCGGCGACGGCGAGCGGGTCCATGGCCAGCAGCCGCTGGGCGGCGGTCGCCGGACCGCTGACCGACAGGTACGCGGCGGCCGCGGCGGCGTCGCGCGGCGTCAGCCCGGCGGCCGCGGCGGCGACGCCCAGGGCGAGCGGGGAGTGGGGCCGCTCGGGCAGCGCGTCCCAGGCCGGCGACAGCCAGGCGCGCCGTCCGACGCGGACCAGCCCGCGCCCCTGCTGCCGGGACGCCGCACGCAGCGCCGGGCTCGGGGTGCGCGCATCGGCCTCGAGGTCGAGCGAGGCGAGCGCCGCCACGTCGGCCCCGCACGCGGCGGCGGCCAGACCCGCCGCCACGGCACCCGACGTGTGCAGGCGCCGGCGCAGGAACGCGGTCAGGGTCGGCGGGTCGTGCACCACCCCGGCCGTGATCGCCTGTTCCACGCCGCCGGAGTGCGTGTGCCCGCCGGCCGGCAGCCGGGAGTCGGCCAGGGTCAGGAGTGCCGCCGTCATCAGAAGAGGAAGTACCGCTGGGCCATCGGCAGCTCGCGCACCGGCTCGGGCTCCCACACCTCGCCGTCCACCGAGACCGTGAAGGTGTGGGGGTCGACGCGGATGTCGGGCAGCGCGGTGTTCTCGGGCATGTCGGCCTTGGTCAGCCGCGTGGTGTCGGTGACGGCGACCAGTCGCCGGTCGACGGCGAGCCGGTCGGCCAGCCCCGCCTCCACCGCCGCGGGTGCGACGAAGTGCAGCGACGTCCGCGCCGGCACCCGGCCGTACGCACCGAACATCGGCCGCGGCAGCTGTGGCTGCGGAGTGGGGATGGAGGCGTTGGCGTCGCCCATCTGCGCCCAGGCGATGACGCCGCCCTTGAGCACAGCGTGCGGCCGGACGCCGAAGAACCGTGGGTCCCACAGCACCAGGTCGGCGAGCTTGCCGGGCTCGACCGAGCCGACCTCGCCGTCGATCCCGTGCGCCACGGCCGGGCAGATCGTGTACTTGGCGACGTAGCGGCGCGCCCGCAGGTTGTCCGCCGCGCCGTCCCCCGCCAGCGCCCCGCGCTCGCGCTTGACGACGTGCGCGGTCTGCCAGGTCCGCAGCACCACCTCACCGACCCGGCCCATCGCCTGCGCGTCCGAGCCGATCATGGAGATGGCCCCGAGGTCGTGCAGCAGGTCCTCGGCGGCGATCGTCGTCGGCCTGATCCGGCTCTCGGCGAACGCGAGGTCCTCGGGCACGGAGCTGTCCAGGTGGTGGCAGACCATGAGCATGTCGAGGTGCTCGTCGAGGGTGTTGACCGTGTGCGGGCGGGTCGGGTTGGTGCTGCTCGGCAGCACGTTGGGATGCCCGGCGACGGTGATGATGTCGGGCGCGTGCCCGCCTCCCGCACCCTCGGTGTGGTACGCGTGGATGGTCCGCCCGGCGATGGCGGCCAGGGTGTCCTCGACGAACCCGGCCTCGTTGAGGGTGTCCGAGTGCAGCGCCACGGGGACGCCGTGGCGCCCGGCCACCGTGAGGCAGGCGTCGATCGCCGCCGGCGTGGAGCCCCAGTCCTCGTGCAGCTTGAAGCCACTGGCCCCGCCGCGGAGCTGCTCCTCCATCGACTCGTGCGAGACGGTGTTGCCCTTGCCCAGCAGCGCGACGTTGACCGGCCACGGGTCCATCGCCTCGAGCATCCGGGCCAGGTACCAGTCGCCCGGGGTGATGGTCGTGGCCTTCGAGCCCTCGGCCGGCCCGGTGCCACCTCCGATCAGCGTCGTCACGCCCGAGCCGAGCGCCGTCGGGACGATCTGCGGGCAGATGAAGTGCACGTGGCAGTCGATGCCGCCTGCGGTGAGGATCCGGCCGTTGCCGGCGAGCACCTCGGTGCCCGGCCCGATCACCAGGTCGGGGTGGACGCCGTCCATCGTGTCGGGGTTGCCCGCCTTGCCGAGCGCCACGACCCGGCCGTCCCGGACGCCGACGTCGGCCTTGACGATCCCCCAGTGGTCGAGGACCACGGCGCCGGTGACCACCAGGTCCGGCGCGCCTTCGGCGCGGGTGGCCCGGCCCTGGCCCATCGACTCGCGGATCACCTTCCCGCCGCCGAAGACCGCCTCCTCGCCGGCGCGGCCGGGGCCACCGCAGCGGTCCTCCTCCACCTCGATCATCAGATCGGTGTCGGCGAGCCGGATCCGGTCGCCGGTCGTGGGACCGTACAGCTGGGCATAACGCTCCCGGGCCAGCTGCACCATCAGCCGAGCCCTCCCTCACCGGTCAGGCCGGGTACGACGCGCGCACCGGCGAGCGGCGCCAGCGTCACGGTCCGCGTGATGCCCGGTTCGAAGCGGACGGCGGTGCCCGCGGCGACGTCGAGCCGGTGACCGGAGGCGGCCCTGCGGTCGAACTCCAGCGCCCGGTTGGCCTGCGCGAAGTGGAAGTGCGACCCCACCTGCACCGGCCGGTCGCCGGCGTTGGTCACCTCGACCTCGATCCGCGGCACGCCCGGCAGCGTCTCGATCACGCCCTCGGCCGGGATGACCTCGCCGGGGATCACGGGATGGGGTGGTGGACGGTCACGAGCTTGGTCCCGTCCGGGAAGGTCGCCTCCACCTGCACCTCCTCCAGCAGTTCCGGCACGCCGTCCATCACGTCGTCCCGGGTGAGCACCGTGCGGCCGGACTGCATCAGCTCGGCCACCAGCGCGCCGTCGCGGGCGCCCTCGAGGACGTGGTCGGTGACGATTGCCGTCGCCTCCGGGAGGTTGAGCCGCAGCCCCCGGGACCGACGACGGCGAGCCAGCTCGGCGGCGTAGGAGAGCAGCAGCCGTTCCTGCTCGTGCGGGGACAGGTGCACGCGGGGAGACCTCCGGACGTCGGCGGAGCCCGGACGCTAACCGCCAGATGTGTCGCGGCCGTTACCTGGCACCTCAGCGCAGGGGCCGGAACAGGTCCCGGACGTCGGCCACCAGCTCGCCAGGCCGCTCCATCGCCGCGAAGTGGCCGCCGCTGTCGTGCTCGCGCCAGGAGCGGATGTCGGTCAGCTGCCGCTCCGCCCACGCGCGCGGAGGCACGAAGACCTCCTCCGGGAACATCGAGACGCCGGTGGGCACGTCCACCCGCGGGACCCGCTCCTGCGGCGCCCGGGCCATCTCCCAGTACATCCGCGCCGACGACGTTGCCGTCCCGGTGAACCAGTACACCGAGACGTCGTCGAGGAGACGGTCGACGCCGAGGGTCCCGACCGGGTCGCCGCCGCTGTCGGTCCAGGCGTGGAACTTCTCGAGGTCCCACGCGCACTGCCCGGCGGGGGAGTCCGTGAGGCCGTAGCCGAGCGTCTGCGGCCGGGTGCGGTGCTGGTGGCTGTACGCCGAGCCGTCGTCGCGGAAGCTCCTCAGCCGGTCCAGTGCCCGCTGCTCCCGGGCGTCGAACTCCGTCTGCCCCTCCGGCGGGACGGTGACCACCATGTTGAGGTGCACCCCGACCACCCGGTCGGGGTGCCGCGCCCCCAGGTTGGCCGACACGAACGACCCGATGTCCCCACCCTGCGCACCGAAGCGCTCGTGCCCGAGCCGGCGCATGAGCTCCGCCCACGCGTCCGCGGTCCGTGCCGGCCCCCAGCCGGGTGCGCTCGGCCTGCCGCTCCACCCGTAGCCGGGCAGCGACGGGACGACGACGCTGAAGGCGTCCCGCGGATCCTCCGGATCGGTGAGCGGGCCGATGACCTCCAGGAACTCGACGACCGAGCCGGGCCATCCGTGGGTGAGGACCAGCGGGAGGGCGCCCTCGTGCGGCGACCGGACGTGCAGTGCGTGCACCGCCAGCCCGTCGATCTCGGTGACGACCTGGGGGATGGCGTTGATCCGCGCTTGGCGGGCCGGCCAGTCGTACTCGTCGGCCCAGTACCGGCAGACCTCCTGCAGCACGCCGGGCGGGACGCTCTGCGACCAGTCGTCCACCGTCGGGGGATCCGGCCAGCGGGTGGCATGCAGCCGGCGGCGCAGGTCCTCGACCGCGGCCGGCGGCACGTCGACGGAGAAGGGCCTCACGACGTCGTCCACGGCATGACCGTATCGGCGCTTGACGTCCGGGCCGAGCGGGTTCTACGGTTCATTACATGAGTAATGAACCCAGGGACCGCGAGGCTCCTGGTCGGCACACCGGGACCGCGCCGTGAACGAGGACGCGGGACCGATCTTCCGGCAGGTCGCCGCGCTGATCGAGAACGCGATCGTCGACGGCTCGCTCGCCGAGGAGAGCCAGGCGCCCTCGTCCAACGAGCTGGCCGCCTTCCACCGCATCAACCCCGCCACCGCCGCGAAGGGGCTCAACCAGCTGGTGGCCGACGGGGTCCTCTACAAGAGACGAGGAGTCGGGATGTTCGTCGCCACCGGCGCCCGCGAACAGCTGCTCAAGCGCCGGCGCAGCGAGTTCGCCGACCAGTACGTCAGTCCCCTGATGGCCGAGGCCCGCAAGCTCGGCATCTCCGTCCACGAGCTCACCGCCATGATCGGCAGCTGGGAGGAGCAGCGATGACCCCGCCCACGACCGCGGCGGCCACCGTCCGCGACGTCACCATGCGCTTCCGGGGGGACACCGCTCTCGACGGCGTCAGCACGGTGATCGAACGTGACAGCATCACCGGGCTGCTCGGCCGCAACGGCGCCGGCAAGACCACGCTGATGCAGCTGCTCACCGGCCACCGCCTGCCGACCAGCGGATCGGTGGAGGTCCTCGGCGGCGCCCCCTACGAGAACGAGGGCGTCCTCCCCAGGATCTGCTTCGTCAAGGAGGGGCAGCGCTACCCCGACCACTTCCGGGTCCGCGACGCCCTGGACGCGGCGGCCCTGGTCTACCCGGACTGGGACGCCGACCTCGCCGCCGACCTGCTGCGTGACTTCGCCCTGCCGGTCAAGCGGCCGGTCAAGAAGCTCTCCCGCGGCATGACCTCCGCTGTCGGCATCGTCATCGGCCTCGCCTCCCGGGCACCGATCACCCTGTTCGACGAGCCCTACCTGGGTCTGGACGCCGTCGCGCGGCAGCTGTTCTACGACCGGCTGCTCACCGACTACGCCGAGAACCCGCGCACGGTCGTGCTCTCCACCCACCTGATCGAGGAGATCGCGGCCCTGCTCGAGCGGGTGCTGCTCATCGACCGCGGCCGGGTGCTGCTCGACGCGGACGCCGAGTCGCTGCGCGGCAGTGCGGTCACCGTGACCGACCCGAGCGACCGGGTGGCGGCCTTCGCTCGGCAGCACGAGCTGCTGCACACCGAGTCCCTCGCCGGCCAGAGCCGGTCCGTCGTCCGGCTCGCGGACGGCTCCGACGCAGACGAGGCCGCCGACGCGGGACTGTCCTGGGAACCCGCCACGCTCCAGCAGCTCGTCGTGGCGATGAGCCTGCAGACGACCCCACCCGCCTCCTCCGCCCGTACCGACCTCGAGGAGGTCTCACGGTGAACCGCGTCCTGGCGGCGGCCCGCCTGCAGCTGGTGCACCCGTTGGTCATCCTGGGCGTGCCCTGGCTGGTCGGGACCCTCAGCTTCGCCATCAACTGGGCCATCTGGCGGATCGTCGACATCCGCTCCCTCGAGGGGGACGACGGCTTCACCGGCGGGGTCTCCGCCCTCTACATCACCGTCCTCGTGGTCTTCGTCCAGGCGGTGACGCAGCTGATGCCGTTCGCGATGGGCATCAGCCTCAGCCGGCGCAGCTACTTCCTGGGCACCTGCCTCGTCGGCGTCGGCATGGCCCTCGGTTTCGGTGTCGTCCTGGCCCTCCTGGGCGCCGTCGAGTCGGCTACCGGGGGTTGGGGAGTCGGTCTGCAGTTCTGGACGCCGGCACCGTTGGACGTCGACGGCTTCTTCGCCCAGGTCGCGGTCTCCGGCGCTCCCATGCTGGCCCTCATCGCCGCGGGCGTGGGCATGGGTGTCGTGACCAAGCGCTGGGGTCCCAACGGCGTCTGGGGCCTGATCATCGGCAGCGTGGTCGTCCTCGGCGGCGGCGCGGTGCTCATCACGTGGATGCGTGCCTGGCTCGACCTCGGCCGCTGGCTCGCCGACCAGCCACTGATGACTCTGGCCGTCGGCCTGCCGCTCGCTCTGGCCGCTCTCCTGGGCGCACTGGCCTTCGCCGGCATCCGCCGCGTCGTCCCCTGACGCGAGTCCCTCCATTGCGAGAGCGAGCCCCGGTTCCGTTCCCGCGGAACCGCGGGTTCCCTGCCGCGGGCGGCACGACGCCGCACACGACGTCGAAGCGCCGCTCGTTCTCCTGCGTGGGATGCATGAAGGGCCCTCACCGCGACGGTGAGGGCCCTTCATGGAATGGTTGTCCGGCGGTGTCCTACTCTCCCACCCCGTTCCCGGGGCAGTACCATCGGCGCTGAGAGGCTTAGCTTCCGGGTTCGGAATGGGACCGGGCGTTTCCCTCTCGCCATGACCGCCGAAACACTGTGAACGTGTACCAGCCCGCCGGGGGTTGGTGCGTTCAGAACCGCACAGTGGACGCGTACACGCTTTGTCTTGCCACCGCCCCCGGGTGGAGGGTGGTGTGGTCGTGTGGTCAAGCCCTCGGCCTGTTAGTACCGGTCAGCTCCAACACCTCGCGGTGCTTCCACCTCCGGCCTATCAACCCGCTGGTCTGGGCGGGGGCCTTACCCGGTTGCTCCCGGTGAGAGACCTCATCTTGAAGCGAGCTTCCCGCTTAGATGCTTTCAGCGGTTATCCCTGCCGAACGTAGCCAACCAGCCGTGCACCTGGCGGTACAACTGGCACACCAGAGGTTCGTCCGTCCCGGTCCTCTCGTACTAGGGACAGCTCTTCGCAAGTCTCTTACGCGCACGGCGGATAGGGACCGAACTGTCTCACGACGTTCTAAACCCAGCTCGCGTACCGCTTTAATGGGCGAACAGCCCAACCCTTGGGACCTACTCCAGCCCCAGGATGCGACGAGCCGACATCGAGGTGCCAAACCATCCCGTCGATATGGACTCTTGGGGAAGATCAGCCTGTTATCCCCGGGGTACCTTTTATCCGTTGAGCGACACCGCTTCCACATGCCGGTGCCGGGTCACTAGTCCCAGCTTTCGCTCCTGCTCGACCCGTCGGTCTCACAGTCAAGCTCCCTTGTGCACTTGCACTCGCCACCTGATTGCCAACCAGGCTGAGGGAACCTTTGGGCGCCTCCGTTACCCTTTGGGAGGCAACCGCCCCAGTTAAACTACCCACCTGACACTGTTCCTGATCCGGATCACGGACCCAGGTTAGACATCCAATTCGACCAGAGTGGTATTTCAACGGCGACTCCACGGACACTGGCGTGCCCGCTTCACGGTCTCCCACCTATCCTACACAAGCCGAACCGAACACCAATATCAAGCTGTAGTGAAGGTCCCGGGGTCTTTCCGTCCTGCCGCGCGTAACGAGCATCTTTACTCGTAGTGCAATTTCGCCGAGCCTGTGGTTGAGACAGCTGAGAAGTCGTTACGCCATTCGTGCAGGTCGGAACTTACCCGACAAGGAATTTCGCTACCTTAGGATGGTTATAGTTACCACCGCCGTTTACTGGCGCTTGAGTTCTGAGCTTCGCCCCGAAGAGCTAACCCGTCCCCTTAACGTTCCAGCACCGGGCAGGCGTCAGTCCGTATACCTCGTCTTACGACTTCGCACGGACCTGTGTTTTTAGTAAACAGTCGCTTCTCACTGGTCTCTGCGGCCCCCCACCGCTGCCCCGCGCGAGGCGGTTCACAGCAGAGGGCCCCCCTTCTCCCGAAGTTACGGGGGCATTTTGCCGAGTTCCTTAACCACAGTTCGCTCGATCGCCTCGGTATTCTCTACCCGACCACCTGAGTTGGTTTGGGGTACGGGCCGCTCGGAACTCGCTAGAGGCTTTTCTCGGCAGCATAGGATCATCCCATTCACCGCAATCGGCTATGCGTCAGGCCTCACCCTGTCTGCGCCACGGATTTGCCTATGGCGCGGGCCACACCCTTGCACCGGTACCACCACTCACCGGTAGGACTACCTTCCTGCGTCACCCCATCGCTTGCCTACTACCAGGTCGGATCCCGCGCTCGACCGCGTTGGTCACAAGTGACCGCGGCGGCGTCGGGCGGTTAGCATCGCTGGGTTCGGCATGGGCGCTCCTTCGCGGGTACGGGAATATCAACCCGTTGTCCATCGACTACGCCTGTCGGCCTCGCCTTAGGTCCCGACTCACCCTGGGCGGATTAGCCTGGCCCAGGAACCCTTGGTCTTCCGGCGGGGGAGGTTCTCACTCCCCTCTCGCTACTCATGCCTGCATTCTCACTCGCGTGGCGTCCACGGCTGGATTCCTCCGCCGCTTCGCCCGCCACACGACGCTCCCCTACCCACCTCCACCCCTGGCCGGCGCCCCGAAAGGCGACGACGGGGATACGTGGAAGTGCCACGGCTTCGGCGGTGTGCTTGAGCCCCGCTACATTGTCGGCGCGGAACCACTTGACCAGTGAGCTATTACGCACTCTTTCAAGGATGGCTGCTTCTAAGCCAACCTCCTGGTTGTCTCTGCGATCCCACATCCTTTTCCACTTAGCACACGCTTAGGGGCCTTAGCCGATGATCTGGGCTGTTTCCCTCTCGACTACGAACCTTATCGCCCGCAGTCTCACTGCCGCGCTCTCACTTACCGGCATTCGGAGTTTGGTTGACGTCAGTAACCTTGTGGGGCCCATCGGCCATCCAGTGCTCTACCTCCGGCAAGAAACACGCGACGCTGCACCTAAATGCATTTCGGGGAGAACCAGCTATCACCGAGTTTGATTGGCCTTTCACCCCTACCCACAGCTCATCCCCCAGGTTTTCAACCCTGGTGGGTTCGGTCCTCCACGCGGTCTTACCCGCGCTTCAACCTGGCCATGGGTAGATCACTCGGCTTCGGGTCTAGAGCACGCGACTGCACCGCCCTGTTCGGACTCGCTTTCGCTACGGCTACCCCTCACGGGTTAACCTCGCCACGCACCGCTAACTCGCAGGCTCATTCTTCAAAAGGCACGCAATCACCGCCGCACCCCAAGGATGCGCTTCACGGCTCTCACGGCTTGTAGGCACACGGTTTCAGGTACTATTTCACTCCCCTCCCGGGGTACTTTTCACCTTTCCCTCACGGTACTCGTCCGCTATCGGTCACCAGGGAGTATTCAGGCTTAGCGGGTGGTCCCGCCGGATTCACACCGAATTCCACGGGCTCGGTGCTACTTGGGAAACACGTCCGGGAGGTGCGGCGTTTTCGTGTACGGGGCTCTCACCCTCTGCGGCGACCCCTTCCAGAGGCCTTCCACTAACGACCACACTTGCTCACTCCCTCGTCAGCCGGCAGACTGACGCGGACGGTCCCACGACCCCGCTTCCACAACCCCTGCCGGGTCTCACATGGAAACGGTTTAGCCTCCTCCGCTTTCGCTCGCCACTACTCACGGAATCACGGTTGTTTTCTTCTCCTGTGGGTACTGAGATGTTTCACTTCCCCACGTTCCCTCCACACGCCCTATGTGTTCAGGCGCGGGTCACACCACATGACTGGTGCGGGGTTCCCCCATTCGGACATCCTCGGATCAACGCTCGGTTGGCAGCTCCCCGAGGCTTATCGCAGCCTCCTACGTCCTTCATCGGCTCCTGGTGCCCAGGCATCCACCGTGTGCCCTTAACAACTTGGCCACACAACAACAACACACCCCACCCACACCCACCGGCACCGACCGGCCCTCCCACGGGAGGACACCATCGACACCGAACCGGGTCTGCGCGGGCCTGCAATCAAAGATGCTCGCGTCCACTGTGCAGTTCTCAACGACCAACCGGCCACCATCCGGACACCGCCCCGCCGAACCCCACCCCCGGCGCCAACGCGCACGGACGATGAGTGGTACGAGGACCCGAACGGCCCCGACCGAGACAACCCACCCCCACCCCGACCCGAGCGCACGGCGCCCGACCCGACCCAGGGGTCCGCTCCCTCAGGACCCAACAGCGTGCCTACGACCGGCCCTCCCGCGGTCCGCCCCGTTCCACACGGCCCCTCCAGGGGGAACCGCCGTACTGGGAGCAGCCACCGGCTGCCGGCCGAACTGGTCAGCGTTCCACCCTCGAGCACTGCCCCGAACACCCGCGGCCCTCCGGAAGCGGAGAACCATCACGGTCCGAGCACAGCTCTGCACCACCACGCGCACGTGGCGGCCGGTGCTCCTTAGAAAGGAGGTGATCCAGCCGCACCTTCCGGTACGGCTACCTTGTTACGACTTCGTCCCAATCGCCGATCCCGCCTTCGACGGCTCCCTCCCACACGGGGTTGGGCCACCGGCTTCGGGCGTTACCGACTTTCGTGACGTGACGGGCGGTGTGTACAAGGCCCGGGAACGTATTCACCGCAGCGTTGCTGATCTGCGATTACTAGCGACTCCAACTTCATGGGGTCGAGTTGCAGACCCCAATCCGAACTGAGACCGGCTTTTTGGGATTCGCTCCACCTCGCGGTATCGCAGCCCTTTGTACCGGCCATTGTAGCATGTTTGCAGCCCTAGACATAAGGGGCATGATGATTTGACGTCATCCCCACCTTCCTCCGAGTTGACCCCGGCAGTCTCCCATGAGTCCCCACCATCACGTGCTGGCAACATGGAACGAGGGTTGCGCTCGTTGCGGGACTTAACCCAACATCTCACGACACGAGCTGACGACAACCATGCACCACCTGTGCACGACCCCGAAGGACACGACATCTCTGCCGCTTTTCCGTGCATGTCAAGCCTAGGTAAGGTTCTTCGCGTTGCATCGAATTAAGCAACATGCTCCGCCGCTTGTGCGGGCCCCCGTCAATTCCTTTGAGTTTTAGCCTTGCGGCCGTACTCCCCAGGCGGGGCGCTTAATGCGTTAGCTGCGGCACGGAGACCGTGGAATGGCCCCCACACCTAGCGCCCAACGTTTACGGCGTGGACTACCAGGGTATCTAATCCTGTTCGCTCCCCACGCTTTCGCTCCTCAGCGTCAGTTGGTGCCCAGAGACCCGCCTTCGCCACCGGTGTTCCTCCTGATATCTGCGCATTTCACCGCTACACCAGGAATTCCAGTCTCCCCTGCACCACTCGAGTCGGCCCGTATCGACTGCAGGCCCGGAGTTGAGCTCCGGGTTTTCACAGCCGACGCGACCAACCGCCTACGAGCTCTTTACGCCCAATAATTCCGGACAACGCTTGCACCCTACGTATTACCGCGGCTGCTGGCACGTAGTTGGCCGGTGCTTCTTCTGCAGGTACCGTCACCGTGAGGCTTCGTCCCTGCTGAAAGAGGTTTACAACCCGAAGGCCGTCATCCCCCACGCGGCGTCGCTGCGTCAGGCTTCCGCCCATTGCGCAATATTCCCCACTGCTGCCTCCCGTAGGAGTCTGGGCCGTGTCTCAGTCCCAGTGTGGCCGGTCACCCTCTCAGGCCGGCTACCCGTCGTCGCCTTGGTAGGCCACTACCCCACCAACAAGCTGATAGGCCGCGGGCCCATCCTCGGCCGGAAACCCTTTTCACCACCGACCATGCGGCCAGCGGTGCCCATCCGGTATTAGCCCCAATTTCTTGGAGTTATCCCAGAGCCGAGGGCAGGTTGCCCACGTGTTACTCACCCGTTCGCCACTGAACCCACCACCGAAGCGATGAGCCCCGTTCGACTTGCATGTGTTAAGCACGCCGCCAGCGTTCGTCCTGAGCCAGGATCAAACTCTCCGTAGATGCCTGAAACCCGGCCGAGAACCGAGAACCGGACGCTCTCGATCAATCTCAACCCAAAGAAACCCACAAAGGGGTTGATACTATGGCACTGACTTTCGGCACGCTGTTGAGTTCTCAAGGAGCGGACGCGCTCGCACTCCAGCCTTTTCGGCCTTCGTCCGAGGCGGTATCTCCACTGTACACCGCGCTCCGCAGCGGTCAAACCTCGGGGGTTTGTCCGGCGGTTTCCCAGGCTTGCGGCCCGGTCCGTTCTCGCTCGGTGCAGGAGGAACAGTACACCACCCGCGGGGCCCCCTGCAGGGGGGTCCGCGGAGGGGCTGCCCTCCCGGTCGGTGACCCTGCGCCCAGGGGCACCTGTGTCCGTCGGACCGGCTGAGGGGCCGTGCCTCAGGACGTCCGGGTCAACGTCGTCCGCCACGCTCTGCTTCCGCATCCGGCCGCACCCTGCGTCACAGGGCGGGTGGTGGGGGCGCGCGGTGGTCTCGCGACCCGGTGCCGGTGACGACGCCGCGAGCCCTCGTCTGCTTCCCGCCGCATCCGGGCTCCTCGTCATGGAGCCGGGGGCTGGAAACCGGACGGTGTGGGCTGCGGTGTCCCGGCGTGCGGGTGCAACGCGGCCTCCCTGCGATCACTTCCTTCCGTGTCCGTGGCCTGCGTCACACCGCTCAGGCGACGCCCCGGGGACGGAACTGGACGCTGACCCGCGGCCCGACGGGCTTGGTGGTCTTTGGGATGCAGTGCTCCCACGTCCGCTGGCAGGAGCCGCCCATGACGACCAGGTCCCCGTGGCCCAGGGGGAACCGGAGGCTCTCCCCGCCGCCGACCGGGCGGAGCAGCAGCGGTCGCGGCGACCCGAACGACACGATCGCGACCATCGTGTCGGCACTCCGCCCGCGACCGATCCGGTCGCCGTGCCAGGCCACGCTGTCGCGACCGTCGCGGTAGAGGCACATGCCGGCGCTGACGAACGGCTCGCCGAGCTCCGGGCCGTAGTGCGCGTCGAGTGCATCCCGCGCCTCGGTCAGCAACGGGTGCGGCATCGGCTCGTCGCCGCCGTACCACCGCAGCAGGCGGGGGACGGCGACCTCGCGCTCGTACATCTGCCGACGGTCCGCCCGCCAGCCGATGTCCCCGAGCAGCACCTCGAGCACCTCGTCGGACCCCTGGACCCAGCCGGGCAGGTGATCGACCCAGGCGGCGCGGCCGAGGTGGTGCCGCGTGACCGCGAGCGGCCCGAGCGTGGCCTCCTCGGCGAGGTCCCACATCGACGGCTGGTGTGCGATCGACATGGGCGGAGGCTACGCCGGATCGAACGCGTGTACGAGTGGAAGACGCCAACGACTCGGCCAGGAGATGGCCCGCCCCGGGTCCGCCGCGACCCTGCGAGTGGCGGGGGCAGAGGCGGCCCCGTCCCGGGTCCCGCCCTGAGCCTGCGAAGGGTGGGGAGGACGGGCGGCCCCTCTGCAGGGTCCCGCCGCGAGCCTGCGAGTGGCGGGGGCAGAGGCGGCCCCGTCCCGGGTCCCGCCCTGAGCCTGCGAAGGGTGGGGAGGACGGGGTCCTTCCTTCAGGCGGTGAGGGCGAGGGCGAAGGGCAGGACGCGGGAGGCGCCGGCCAGCCGCAGCTCGCGGCCGGCGACGGTCATGGTCCAGCGTGAGTCGGCGAGGTCGTCGACCAGCAGCAGCGGCACCGGGCCCAGGTGGGCCAGCCGCTCGCGCAGCTCCGGACCGACGACGAGCCGCTGCCACACCCCCGCCAGCCGGAAGGCGCTGTTGCCGCCGGCCTGCCCGGTCGGCCCGCCGTGCGCGAGGGAGAGCTCCCCGAGGTAGGGCAGCCGGCCCAGCCCCGCCAATCCCTGCGCCAGCCCGGTGACCAGCCCGGGACGGCGGCGGGAGGGCACGGCGACCACCGCGGCGGGGCGCTCGGCCCAGTCCCAGGCGGCCAGCACCCGCGCGCAGGCCCGCAGCAGCTCCTCGTCCGGCGGGACGTCGGAGGGCGTCCGCCGCACCGGCACGTCGAAGGCGGCGTCCGGGTCCTCCTCCAGCCCCGGTGCCTCGAGGTCGACCACGCCGCCGACGCCGTCGTCCCCCAGCAGGGTGCGCAGCCGCTGCCCCCAGCCCAGGTCGGTGAGCCGGGCGACGGCCCGGCCCGGGTCGAGCTGCTCACCCTGCGCGATCTTCCCCTTGACCTCGACGCCGAGGCGGTCGGCGCCGGTGGGCCACTGGGCGCGCGGCGCCAGCTCGACGCCGGGCCGGTCGAGGGCGGCAGAGGCGGCCTGGGCCGCCCCCTCGGGGACCTCGGTCGAGTACCAGGGGCCGGCGCAGACGTCGCAGCGACCGCAGGGTGCGGCGGTGGGGTCGTCGAGAGCCTCCTGCAGGTAGGCCATCCGGCACCGCGCCTCGTCGACCGGCTTCGCGTACGCGATCATCGCCCGCTGCTCGGCCTCGCGGGTGCGGGTCACCCGGGCGTAGCGGTCGGCGTCATAGACCCACGGCCGGCCGGTGGACCGCCAGCCGCCCTGCACCCGCTCGACCGCGCCGTCCACCGCGAGCACCTTGAGCAGCAGCTCGAGCCGGGAGCGGCGGACGTCGGCCACCGTCTCCAGCCGGGCCACCGACCACGCCCTGCCGTCGGCCATCGCGGCGAGCACCGCGGCGGCGTGGTCCTCCCGCGGCATGGAGGAGGTGGCGAACCACTGCCAGATCGCGATGTCCTCGGGGCCGGGCAGCAGCAGCACGTCGGCGTGCTCGACGGCGCGTCCGGCGCGGCCCACCTGCTGGTAGTAGCTGACCGGCGACGACGGCGCCCCCAGGTGGACGACGAAGCCGAGGTCGGGCTTGTCGAAGCCCATGCCGAGCGCCGAGGTGGCGACCAGCGCCTTGACCCGGTTCTCCCGCAGCGCCTCCTCCGCGTCGCGCCGGTCGGCGTCGTCCAGCCGGCCGGTGTAGGCGCGCACCTCGTGGCCGGCGTCGCGCAGCAGCGCGGCGGTCTCCTCGGCCGCGGCCACGGTGAGCGTGTAGACGATGCCGCTGCCCGGCAGGTCGCCGAGGTGGGCGGCCAGCCAGGCCAGGCGCGCCCGGTCGGTGGGCAGCCGGAGCACGCCGAGGCGCAGCGAGTCGCGTGCCAGGGGGCCGCGCACCGTCGTCACCCCCACGCCGCCGGCGCCGAGCTGCTCGGCGACGTCGGCGACGACCCGCTCGTTGGCCGTCGCGGTGGTCGCGAGCACCGGTGTCCCGGCGGGGAGCGTGCCGAGCAGGTCGCGGATGCGGCGGTAGTCGGGCCGGAAGTCGTGGCCCCAGTCGGAGACGCAGTGCGCCTCGTCGACGACGAGCAGGCCGCAGCGGGCCACCAGCCCGGGCAGCTGCTCCTCGCGGAAGCGCGGGTTGGTCAGCCGCTCCGGGGAGACCAGCAGGACGTCGACCTCGTCGGCGGCCAGGGCGGCGGCGACGTCGTCCCACTCGGTGGCGTTCGCGCTGGAGATCTCGACGGCGCGGATGCCGGCGCGGGCCGCGGCCGCGACCTGGTCGCGCATCAGCGCGAGCAGCGGGCTGACCAGCAGGGTGGGCCCGGCGCCGCGGCGGCGCAGCAGCGCGGTGGAGACGAAGTAGACCGCCGACTTGCCCCAACCGGTGCGCTGTACGACCAGGGCGCGCTCGGAGCGCTCGACCAGCGCGGCGACGGCGGCGTCCTGCCCCTCGCGGAAGACCGCGTCGGGGCGGCCGGTCAGCTCGCGGAGGACCTCGAGGGCCTCGGTGGCGAGGTCGGCGGACGGCGCGGCGGTGCTCATGGCTCCCGACAGTAGGCAGAACGGGCGACAGGACCGGTCGCCGCGCGGACCCTGGGGAGGGTGGAGGAGGATCCACAGGTGATGCGACCACCGGACAACCACGTGCACACCAGGTGGTCCTGGGACACCGCCGGCTCCTCCACGATGGCGCGCGCGTGCCAGCGGGCCGTCGACCGGGGCCTGCCCGCCATCGCCTTCACCGAGCACCTCGACTTCACGACCTGGACGCCGGAGGACCGCGCGACCGCCGAGGGACTGGTCGACCGGCACGCCTCCCGGCACCTGCCCATCGACGTCGAGGGCTACTTCGCCGAGCTCGAGGAGTGCCGCGAGCGCTTCCCGCAGCTGCGGATCTGGTCGGGCGTGGAGACCGGCGAGCCGCACCTGTTCGCCGCGAGCGTCGCCGCCCACCTGCGCGACTCCCCCGTCGACCGGGTGCTCGGCTCGCTGCACTCGCTGAGCCAGGACGGCCGGCTCTACGGCGTGGGCCGGCTCCTCTATCCCGACCCGGACACGACGATGCGCCGGTATCTGGCCGAGGTCGTCGACATGGTGGAGGGCAGCGACGTCTTCGAGGTGCTCGCCCACGTCGACTTCCCGCGGCGGTACTGGCCCGGCGGCAGCGACCGGTACGCCGAGAAGGACTACGAGGAGGAGTACCGCGCGGTGTTCCGGGCGCTGGCCGGCACCGGCCGGGCGCTCGAGGTGAACACGACCAGCCCGCTGGCCTCGGTCGACCAGGTGCGCTGGTTCTACGAGGAGGGCGGTGCGGCGGTCAGCTTCGGCAGCGACGCCCACCAGCCGGCCGGCGTCGGCCAGCACTTCGACCTCGCCGTGGACGTCGTCGAGGCGGCGGGCTTCCGGCCCGGGCGGGACGCCTTCGACTTCTGGCGCCGCTGAGCCGGGCGCTCAACCCGCCAGCCGGTCCAGCGCCGAGCGCCACGTCCGCGGGAAGGCGACGGGCCCGAGCACCCGCTGGGCCAGCAGCACGGCCCGCCCCCGCAGTCCCCGGCCGCCGGCGTGGTGGATGGTCACGTCGACCCGGCTGCCGCCGTCGTCCCGCGGCGTGATCAGGACCTCGCCGGTGCCCCGGTCGCAGTGGTCGCTGTCGATGAGCGTCCAGGTGACGCGGTCGGGAGCAGTCCACTCGTAGCGCAGCAGGACCCACAGGTCGACGCCGGCGCTGCCCTCCCGGAGGACGGCCCAGCCCTCCCCGTGGTCGCGGACCTCGTACTTGGCCGGGTCGAGCGTCTTCGACCACACCTCGAGCCGCCGCTCGCTCACGTCGGTGAACGCCGTGAAGACCTGCTCCGGGCTCGCGCGGGTCTCCAGGTGGAAGTGGACGCGCATCGCCGTCTCCCCTCGGGCACCCCGCTGTCGGCAGATCCTCCTCCCGTGACCGCGGCGGAGGGGGGCCACCCAGCCACGGGGTACTTCACCGCTAAGAGAAGCGGCGCTAGGGTCGCGGAGGTGACCTCAGGCCGCGTCGTCATCGCCCTCGGGGGCAACGCGATGACCGGCCCGGACGGCTCGGCGACGCCCGGCGCACAGCGCGACGCGATCGCCGCGGCCTCCCGCCACGTGGCCGCGGTCGTGGCGACCGGCGTCCAGGTGGTGCTCACCCACGGCAACGGGCCCCAGGTGGGCAACCTGCTGGTCAAGAACGAGCTGGCCGCACACGAGGTCCCGCCGGTCCCGCTGGACTGGTGCGTCGCACAGACCCAGGCGACCATCGGCTTCACGCTCGCCGACGAGCTCGACGCCGCCCTGGCCGCGCGCGGGCTGCCGCAGCGCACCGCCGCCCTGGTCACCCGCACCCTCGTCGACGCCGACGACCCGCACTTCCGGGAGCCGTCCAAGCCGGTCGGCCGCTTCCTGCCACGCGAGCAGGCCGAGCGCTCGATGGCCCACGGCCAGGTGTGGGAGGACCGCGGCGCGCGCGGCTGGCGGCGGGTCGTCGCCTCACCCGAGCCGCAGCGCGTGGTCGACGTCCCGGCGGTGGAGGCGCTGCTCGCGGCCGGGTTCGTCGTCGTCTGCGCCGGCGGGGGCGGCGTCCCGGTGGTGGACGATCCCGACGACCCGGCCCACCCCGGCGGGGCACTGCGCGGCGTCGAGGCCGTGATCGACAAGGACCTCACCGCGGCCCTGCTGGCGCGCGACCTGGACGCCGGCACGCTGGTGATCGCGACCGACGTCCCCCAGGTGCTCGTCGGGTACGGCACCCCCACCGCCCGACCGCTCGGCCGGGTCACCCCGGCGGAACTGCGGGCGCACGCCGCGGCCGGCGAGTTCGCCCGCGGCTCGATGGCCCCCAAGGTGGAGGCCGCGCTCCGCTTCGTGGAGGCGGGCGGCGCCCGTGCCGTCGTCACGTCCCTCGAGCACATCGCCGACGCCGTCACGAGCGACGACGTCGGGACCGTCCTGCAGAAGGACCCTCCTGCCCCCCACGACTCGCAAGCCCGCGGCGGGGCCCTGCAGGAGGGCCACACCCGTCCCTGGAGAAGAGGAACCCACGTGCCCGCACCGATCGAGGTCCGCAAGATCCCGCTGCACAACGTCAGCGACGCCTCAGAGCTGGCGAAGCTCATCGACGATGGCGTCATGGCGGCCGACCGGGTCGTCGCCGTCATCGGCAAGACCGAGGGCAACGGCGGCGTCAACGACTACACGCGGATCATCGCCGACCGCGCCTTCCGCGAGGTGCTGCTCGAGAAGGGCAGCCGGTCCAAGGAGGAGGTCGCGCAGATCCCGATCGTGTGGTCCGGCGGCACGGACGGCGTCATCAGCCCGCACGCGACGGTCTTCGCCACGCTGCCCGAGGACGCCGTCGAGAAGACCGACGAGCCGCGGCTGACGGTCGGCTACGCCATGAGCGACGTCATCCTGCCCGAGGACATCGGCCGGATCGCCATGGTCGAGAAGGTCGCCGAGGGCGTGCGCCGCGCGATGAAGGAGGCCGGCATCGAGGACCCGGCCGACGTCCACTACGTGCAGACCAAGACGCCGCTGCTGACCATCGAGACCATCCGCGACGCCAAGGCGCGCGGCAAGGACACCTACTACGACGAGCCGCACGGCTCGATGGACCTGTCCAACGGGACGACGGCGCTGGGCATCGCGGTGGCCCTCGGCGAGATCGAGATGCCACGCCAGGAGCAGGTCATGCGCGACCTGTCGCTGTACAGCGCCGTCGCGTCCTGCTCGTCGGGCGTGGAGCTGGACCGGGCGCAGATCGTCGTCGTCGGCAACGCCCGCGGGCACGGCGGGGACTACCGGATCGGGCACTCGGTGATGAAGGACGCGCTCGACCAGGACGGCATCTGGAACGCCATCCGGGATGCCGGGCTCGAGCTGCCCGAGCGGCCGCACCCCTCCGACCTCGGCGACCGGCTGGTCAACGTCTTCCTCAAGTGCGAGGCCGACCCGACCGGCTACGTCCGCGGCCGGCGCAACGCGATGCTCGATGACTCCGACGTCTTCTGGCACCGCCAGATCAAGGCGACGGTGGGCGGCGTGGCGGCGTCGGTGACCGGCGACCCGGCGGTGTTCGTGTCGGTCGCGGCGGTGCACCAGGGCCCGTCGGGGGGTGGCCCCGTGGCCGCGATCGTGCGGGCCTGACGCTTCCGCGCCGCGGCGCCGGCCCGGGAGTTCTGGGAGCGGCGCCGCGGAGCGGTACCTCACCCGTATCGCCGTCCGCGCTGGAGGCGGTGCAGCTGCAGCCCGAGCGGCCACGGGCCACCGACCCCTCCGGCACCCCGGTCACCGAGGCGACCGTGCGCGCCAATCTGCGGCTGGCCGCCGTCGACACCCAGCGCGTGCGGATCCACCGCGGCTTCTCCACCGATCCGGCCCTGCGAGCCGCCGTCGGTGCCCCGTTCGACCTCATCGTGATCGACGGCGACCACTCGCGCGACGGCGTGGCCGCCGACCTGGAGTGGACGGAATCGATCGCCGCACCTGGGGCGGTCGTCGTGGTGGACGACTACGGCGACCCCGGCTGGCCGGGCGTCGCCCAGGCCCTCGACGAGCACCTCGCCCACGGATCGGCGATGCAGTTCCGCGGCGCAGTGTCGACGTCGGCCTTCCTCACCATGCCCCGCTGAGCCGAGCGACGTCGGGGACGTGGGGTCCGGACGTGTCCGGAAGCCCCCGTTCCCGACGTCCCGCCCACATCAGGGCAGGATCGCGTCGACGTAGCCGCCGTCGACCCGCAGTGCACCCCCGGTCGTCGCCGAGGCCAGCGGCGAGGCGAGGTAGACGCACATGTTGGCGATCTCCTCGGGCTCGATCAGCCGCTGCAGCAGCGACTGCGGCCGGTGCTGCCGCATGAACTCGCGCTGGGCGTCGTCCCACGGCAGGTCGGCGCCGACGAGGGAGTGCACGAACTCCTCGACGCCGCCGGTGTGCGTCGGGCCCGCGATGACCGAGTTGACCGTGACGCCGGAGCCGGCGGCCTCCTTGGCGAAGCCGCGGGAGACGGCGAGCAGCGCCGTCTTGGTCATGCCGTAGTGGATCATCTCGGCCGGGATCGTGACCGCCGAGTCGCTGGCGATGTACTGGATGCGGCCCCAGCCGCGCTCGCGCATGCCCGGCAGGTACGCGCGGGTCAGCCGGACGGCGGTCAGCACGTTGGTCTCGAAGTAGCGGCGCCACTCGTCGTCGCTGATCTCCAGCGCGGGCCGCGCCCCGAAGACGCCCAGGTTGTTGACCAGGACGTCGACGTCGGGCACCCGGTCGAGCAGGCCCGCCGTGCCCGCGTCGGTGGTGACGTCGCCGGCGACGCCGGTCACCTCGCCGTCGATGCCGGCGGCAGCCGCGTCGAGCCTGGCGGCGTCCCGGCCGGTGAGGATGACGGACGCCCCCGCCCGTGCCAGGCCGGTGGCGATCGCCAGGCCGATGCCCTGTGACGAGCCGGTGACGAGCGCGCGCTTCCCGGAGAGGTCGATCCGCATGCCTCGACCAAGGCGCCGGTCGGGGCGGGTGTTCCTGAGGGCAGGCGCGCCGCGTCCGGGTGGCCTCGCGAGCCCGGACGCGGGCGGGTCCCCTCAGGCGGTGACCGTCTCCAGGGTCACCGGCACGTTGCCGCGGGTGGCGTTGGAGTAGGGGCACACCTGGTGGGCCGCCTCGACGAGCTGCTCGGCGGTGGCCTGGTCGATCCCGCCGAGTTCGACCCGCAGGGTCACCTCGAGCGCGAAGCCACCGGCGTCGTCCGGGCCGATGCCGACCTCGGCGGTGACGGCCGAGTCGGTGACGGTCGCCTTCCGCCGGCGGGCGACGAGCTTCAGCGCGCTGTGGAAGCACGCCGCGTAGCCGGCGGCGAACAGCTGCTCGGGGTTGGCGCCGCCGCCGGGGCCACCCATCTCCTCCGGCACGGCGAGGTCGAGGTCGATCCGACCGTCGTCGATGCGGGTGTGGCCGTTGCGGCCCTCACCGGTGGCGGTGGCTACAGCGGTGTAGACGGCGGACACGGGCGGATCTCCAGGTCGTCACGGGGATGGACAGACGCACGGCCGGGTGCGTGGCCTGCTGTCACGGTGCGCGCAGGAACCGCGGCGGGACGGCGTCGACCAGCCACACGCCGTTCGCCGAGCGGGTGAAGACGGCGCCGTCGCGCGCCATGCCCTCGGCGTCGACCCGGAGGACGACCGCACGCCCGTGCCGCGCCCCCACTCGGCACGCGGTGACCTCGTCGGGGCTGAGGTGCACCGCGTGCCGGCGTCCGGGGCGCAGGCCCTCGGTCTCGATGGCGGCCAGGTTCCGCTCCGCCGTCCCGTGGAACAGCGTCGGCGGCGGCCGCTCCGGGGCGTAGCCGAGGTCGACGGCGACGCTGTGGCCCTGGCTGGCGCGGATCCGCGTGCCGGTGTCGTCGAAGGCGAACCGGCGCTTGTCGTCGGTGGCGACGACGTGCTCAAGCTCGGGACGGGTCCAGCCGAGGGCCGCGAGCAGGGCGTCGACGTCCGTCCAGCCGGCCGCGTCGAGGGTCAGCCCGGCGCTGCCGGGGGCGTGTCGCAGCAGGTAGGAGAGCCGCTTGCTGCGCCGGACGACGTCGCGGGAGTCCACGCGCAGCCGCTACCCGCGTGGCGCGGGATCTGCACAGTCGCGGCGATCAGGGGTCCGATGGCCACGAGTGTGCAGATCTCGTGGGGGGATCAGCGGGAGTAGTGCTCGACGACGAGCTGCTCCTCGCAGACCACCGGCACCTCGTCGCGGTTCGGCACCCGCTCGACCCGGGCGACCAGGTCGGCCAGCCGGACCTCGAGGTAGGCCGGCGCGGTGGCGTGCGCGCCGGAGGCCGCGACGACGAACGGCTCCTTCGTCTTCGACTTCTCGGCGACCTGCACGAAGTCGCCCGGCGTGAGCCGGTAGGAGGGCCGGTCGACCCGCTTGCCGTTGACCAGCACGTGCTGGTGGGTGACGAACTGGCGCGCCTGGTAGATGGTGCGCGCGAACCCGGCCCGGAGCACGGTCGCGTCCAGACGGGACTCGAGGTCCTGGATCAGCGCCTCTCCGGTCTTGCCCCCGGTGCGGCGCGCCCGGTCGAAGGCGGCGCGCATCTGCGTCTCGCTGATGTCGTACTGCGCCCGCAGCCGCTGCTTCTCGCGCAGCCGGGTCGAGTAGTCGCTGTCCTTGCGGCGCTTGCGGCCGTGCTCACCGGGCGGGTACGGACGGCGCTCGAAGTACTCGACGGCCTTCGGCGTGAGCGGGATGCCGAGGGCGCGGCTGATCCGGACCTTGGGACGGGGCGTGTTCACGGGACCTCCAAATTTGGTTAGGCTCACCTTATTCCATCGTGTCGAGACCCACAGGGAGCCCCATGACCGCCGGTCCGACGCCCCCGCCGGTACAGCCCGATCGCAGCGCGGCGGCAGCCGCCGAGCGGGCGCGCACGGTCGCGACCCGGCCGGTCGCCGCCGTGCAGGCCCTCGGCCTGGGTACCAGCCGGCTGCTGGCCACGGCCACGCTGGACGACGGGCGGGTGCTGGTCGTCGTCCCCCGGTCCGGTGGGCTGGCGACGGCGGTCCGCGAGGCCCCCGAGGGCGACCTGGCGGCGAAGGTCACGGTGACCTCCCGCTCGACCCGGCCGCTGCGCAACCCGCTGCGGGCCCGGCTCGAGCTCGCCGGCTGGCTCATGCCGGTCCCCGCCGAGGACGAGGCCGAGCTGGTGCTGGCCTTCGCCGCCGTCCGCCCGGACGCCGGCCTGTTGGACGTCGGGCTCAGCGCGACGCTGTTGCGTCTCGACGTCGCCGAGGTGCTGCTGCACGAGGGCGGCGGCTGGACGGAGATCCCGCC
The DNA here is from genome assembly GCF_052931555.1 of Geodermatophilus sp. URMC 61. Classification (NCBI taxonomy): domain Bacteria; kingdom Bacillati; phylum Actinomycetota; class Actinomycetes; order Geodermatophilales; family Geodermatophilaceae; genus Geodermatophilus; species Geodermatophilus sp. URMC 61. The sequence continues at coordinate 4,389,996 of NZ_JBRFHZ010000002.1, read as the reverse complement.
CGAGGAGTACGCCGCAGCCCGGCCCGACCCGTTGGGCGCCGCCGAGGACGACCTGGTCGTCGAGCACGCCGGCCCGCTGGCCGAGCTGTGCGCCCGGGTGCAGGCCTGGGCCGGCGAGGACCCGGTGCACCTGCTCGGCCTCGACCGGCACGGGGTGCTGTTCCGGGTCGAGCCCCGCACCGGCTGCTACGACCTGCGCACGCCGTTCCCCTCACCGCTCACCTCGACCGGGGAGCTGCCGGCCGCCGTCCGGACGCTGCTGACCTGCGTCCGCTGAACCCGGCGAGATCGCGTGGTCGCGCCGGCCGTCAGGCGGCCGTGCGGGCCTCCGCGGCGAGGGCGGCCAGCGCCTGCTCGAAGCACGCGCGTGGAGGCTGCACCAGCCCGGCGCCGACCTGCCCGGTGCCGGCCACCCGCCCGGCCATGCCGGTGTTGATCTGCGGCAGCCACCCCGTGCGCGCCACGGCGAGGACGTCGATGCCGGTCGGCGAGCCGCGGAAGCCGAGGATCGGCACCTGCATCGCCGGGTTCTCGGCCAGGGTGAGCTGGTACATCCGCTCGGTCGTGGCCAGCGCGTCGGGCACCGTGCCGCCGACGAAGCGGACGATCGCCGGGGCTGCGGCCATGGTGAAGCCGCCGACGCCGTAGGTCTCCATGATCGCGGAGTCGCCGATGTCGGGGTTGGCGTCGTCCGGGCCGTAGTCGCCGAGGAACAGCCCGACCGGGGTGTTCGCCGGGGCGGTGAACCAGCGGTCGCCGGTGCCGGCGGTCTGGATGCCGAACTCGGTCCCGTTGCGGGACATCACGGTCACCATCGTGGAGCCCGGCACGTTCCTCGCCGCGTCCATGGCGAGCTTCGCCGTCGGCATGCCCAGGTTGAGGAAGAAGTGCTCGTTGCCGCCGATGAAGCGCAGCACCGCGGCGACGTCGGACGACGGCGCGTCGACCTCCACGACCGCCGGCGAGAGCTCGCGCAGGGTCATCAGCGAGCCGGCGCGGTTGCGGTTGTGCCCCTCGTCGCCCATCTGCAGCATCTGCGCGAGCACCGCCTTGACGTCCAGCGGCTCGGCCATCGAGCGCACCGCCGCCTGCAGCACCGGCCCCAGGACGTCGCGCATCCACCCCAGCCGGGTGAGCACCTCGTCGTTGTAGGCGCCCATCCGCAACACCTTGCCCAGGCCCTCGTTGAGGTTGCAGAACGCCTGGCCGCCGGTGACCGGGTCCTCCAGGCACCACGTCCACATGGACGGCGAGGTCACCCCCGCCATCGGCCCGACCGCGCGGTGGTGGTGACACGGGTCCAGGGCGATCTGCCCGGCGGCCAGGATGCGCTCCGCCTCCTCCGCCGTGGACGCCCAGCCCTCGAACAGGCAGGCGCCGATCAACGCGCCGCGCAGCGGGCCGCTCGCGTCGTCCCACCCGATCGGCGGGCCGGCGTGCAGCAGCGTGCGGTCGGGGAGGTCGAGCGCGTCGCGGGCCGGGCGGACGTCGACGAGGTGCGACCCGGCGGCCATCACGCGCTCCACGGCGGTGCGGTTGGCCGCGGCCCGGCGCCGGTCGAGCGCGAGGGTGGCCAGGTCGGCGGGGTCGCCGAAGCCGGGTGGGCGCCAGTCGACGTCGTGGACGTCGGCGCCCTGGGCGCGCAGCGCGGCGGAGAAGACGTCGACGCCCGCGGCGACGACCGTCGGCGTCCCGGACAGCAGGGTCATCGCGCTGCTCCCAGCAGGTCGAGCGCGTGCCGGGTGGCCTGCGCGTTGGAGGCGAAGACGGCCGCGCCGGCCGCGGCGAGCGCGTCGGCCTGGCGGGACCAGCCCTGCGGGTCGGCCTCGGTGCCGACCAGTGCGACGACGGCGGGCAGGCCGGCCGCCCGCAGCGCCGGGGCGAGCGTGGCGGCCGGGTCGGGATCGGCGCCGTGGCCGAGGACGACGTCCATCAGCACCACCGCGGGCTCCCCCGACGCGGCCACCCGGGCCAGCGCCTCGAGCCGCAGCGTCGGGTCGATCATCGGATGGGCCCGGCCCACGGTGAGCGCGTCGTCCCCGAAGTCGACCACCACGTGGCCGGTGGCGGACAGGTCCGTCCCGAGGTCCAGGTCCGGGCGCAGCGGGGTGTTCGAGCGGACGTCGCCGAGCACGGGTGCGGCCAGGAGCATCGCCTCGTCGGCGAGGGTGCCCCCGGCGTACAGCCCCTTGAGGACGGCGCCCGGCGCGGCCACAGCCGTCGAGTTCCGCGACGGCCACTGCGGCACCTCGACGCCCATCGCCGTGAGCACCCCCTCGACGGCGGCGGTCAGGTCGGGGCTCCCCGGCGACAGCGCGGCCGAGTGCACCGGCACCGACAGGTCCGCGGCGGCCTCCGTCACCGCCACGGCCACCGACGGCGCGGGCGGCTTGGACACCAGCAGCACGCGCTCGGTGGCGGGGTCGGCGTCGAGCAGGGCGAGCGCGTCGAGGGTGGCCAGCCCGCCGACCGCCTCGGACAGGTCGCGTCCGCCGACACCGAGCACGTGCGAGACCCCGACGCCGGCCGCGTCGAGCAGGCAGGAGACCTGCTGGGCGCCGGTGCCGGACGCCGCGACCAGCCCGACCGGCCCGCGGCGCACCACGTTGGCGAAGCCCAGCGCGAGGCCGGAGACGATCGCCGTTCCGCAGTCGGGACCCATGACGAGCACGCCGGCGTCGTGGGCGGCGAGCTTGAGCGCGACCTCGGACTCGACCGGGACGCCGTCGGAGAAGACCAGCACGCTGCGGCCGGCGGCGATCGCGTCGGCGGCCTCGGCGACGGCGTAGGGCCCCGGGACGCTGACGACGGCGAGCGCGGGGCCGTCGTCGTCCAGGGCGTGGAGCCCCGCACCGATCGTGCGCAGCGGCACGGCCTGCGTGGCGCCGGCCGTGCGTTCGCGGTCGGCCAGGGCGGTGTCGACGGCGGCGACCGCGGCGCCCAGCGCGTCGTCGTCCACGGCGGCGACCGCGACGAGGAGCTGGTCGGGTGAGGCGGACTCCGCAGGGGCCAGGCCCATGCCCGCGGCGAGCTCCAGGTTGAGCGGCGTGGCCATCGCGACGAGCACCGCGGTGACGCCCTCCCGGGCGCCGACGTCCCGGCTGACCTGCATCAGCCGGACCGAGTCGGCGTACACGCCGCTGCGCAGGGAGACGTGCCGTGGCGGCGTCGCGCTCACGCGCACTCCTCGCCGGCGCTCGTCGTCCACGCTCGCGGGAGTCCTCTGCACACGGGTTCGCTCGCACGCTCGCTCACCCGATCGACCGTACCGTCGAGGTGTCTCAGCGGTAAGACATCGACGCAACGACGATTTAGCACTGAGGTACTTCCGCCCTGTCGTCCGGGCGTGTCACATTGGCGCCCCCTGGGTGCCGGCAACCGCTGTTCCGCGGCGCCGGCCAGGTCCAGGAGCAGGTCGAGGAGGCGGTCATGGCGTTCGGCTGGAAGCTCTACGGGGACGGGAAGACCCCGCCGCTGGGCGAGGCGGTGGCTCCGGACGAGCGACTGTCGTGGCCGCGGACGGTCGGCATCGGCGCGCAGCACGTCGTCGCGATGTTCGGCGCGACCTTCGTCTTCCCGATCGTCATGGGGCTCGACCCGAACCTGGCGATCATGATGAGCGGGATCGCGACGATCATCTTCCTGCTCATCGTCAACGGGAAGGTCCCCAGCTACCTGGGCACCAGCGCCTCGTTCGTCGGCGGCGTGGTGGCCGTCCGGGCCTCCGGCGGGGACTCCTCCGACGTCGTCGGCGCGATCCTGGTCTCCGGCGTGGTGCTGGCCCTCGTCGGTGTGCTCATCCACTTCGCCGGCGTCCGCTTCCTGCACGCGATCCTGCCGCCGGCGGTCACCGGCGCGGTGGTGCTGCTGATCGGCTTCAACCTGGCCCCGGTCGTGGCCGGCATCTACTGGCCGCAGGACCAGTGGGTGGCGCTGGCGACGATGGCGTTCGTCATCGTCGCCTCGCTGCTGCTGCGGGGATTCTGGGCCCGCATCTCCATCCTGCTCGGCCTGGTGTTCGGCTACCTGCTGTCGGTCCTGCTCGACGTGACCGCCGGCCAGATCACCTCGCCCGACGGCACCGGCGTGGTGTCCACCCGCGACCGGATCAACTTCGACTCGGTGGCGCAGGCCGACTGGTTCGGCCTGCCGGACTTCATCGCGCCGTCCTTCTCGCTCAACTTCAGCCTGCTCGTGCTGCCGGCGGTCATCGCGCTGATCGCGGAGAACACCGGGCACGTCAAGGCGGTCGCGGAGATGACCAAGCGCGACCTCGACCCCTACATGGGCCGGGCCATCGCGGCCGACGGCGTCGCCACCGTCGTCGCCACCTCGGTCGGCGGCTCCCCCACCACCACCTACGCGGAGAACATCGGCGTCATGGCCGCCACCCGCGTGTACTCCACCGCGGCCTACTACGTGGCCGCGGTCGTGGCGATCCTGCTGGGTCTGTGCCCGAAGTTCGGCGCGCTGATCAACATCGTCCCCGGCGGCGTGCTCGGCGGGATCACCGTCGTCCTCTACGGGATGATCGGCCTGCTGGGCGCCAAGATCTGGAAGGAGAACCGGGTCGACTTCGCCAACCCGATCAACCTGGTGCCGCTGGCCGCGGGCATCATCATCGCGATCGGCGACGTCCAGCTGGTGTTCTCCGAGTCCTTCTCCCTGGGCGGCATCGCCCTGGGCTCGATCGTGGCGGTCGTCGGCTGGCACGTCGCCCGCGCTCTCGCGCCGGCCGAGATGAAGGCCGCGCTCGAGGCCGAGCGGGAGTTCCTCGGCGGGACCGGTCCCGCGCTGGGACACACGGGGGCGCACGACTACGGCGCCGACCCGTCCTCGGTGGACGAGGTGGGCCGCCCGGGTGTGACCGGCTCGGCGACGCCCGGGGAGACCCGCCCCCGGTGAAGCCCGCCCCCTTCCGGTACGCCGACCCGCGCTCGGTCCCCGAGGCCCTCGAGGTCCTCGCCGCCGAGGAGGGCGCCAAGGTGCTGGCCGGCGGTCAGTCGCTGCTGCCACTGCTGTCGATGCGGCTGGCGGCGCCGGCGGTCCTGGTGGACCTCAACCGGGTGCCCGGCCTCGACACCGTCGAGGTCACCGGGGACGGCGTGCGGGTCGGGGCGCTCGTCCGGCACGCGGGGCTGCTGGCGCACGAGGGTGCCGCCCGGGTGCAGCCGCTGCTGGGCCGGGCGACGACGAACGTCGCCCACCCGGCCATCCGGAACCGTGGGACGACGGTCGGCTCGATCGCGCACGCCGACCCCTCCGGCGAGATGACGTCGGTGCTCGCGCTGACCGGTGGGTCGGTGACCGTGGCCGAGCCCTCCGGCGAGCGCGCCGTCGGCTGGCGCGACCTGTTCGTCGGCCCGCTGGAGACCTCGCTGCCCTCGGCCGCCGTCGTCACCTCGGCCTTCTTCCCGGCGCTGCCACCACGCTCGGGCACCGCCTTCGCCGAGGTGGCCCGCCGGAAGGGCGACTACGCGGTGTGCGGCGCGGGCGTCGTCGTCACCCTCGACGAGGACCGCCGCGTCGCCGCCGTCCGCGCCTCGTACGTCTCGGTGGGGCCGACGCCGGAGGTGCACGACCTCACCGACGCCGTCGCCGGCGCCCCGGTCGAGAAGGCCGACTGGGCCGCGGCCGGCGCGCTCGCCCGCACGCTGGTCGACCCGGACGGCGACCTGCACGCCAGCGCCGACTACCGCCGCCTGCTGGTGGGCGTGCTGACCGAGCGGACGCTGGTGTCCGCCGCCGAGGAAGCCGTGAGGAGAGCAGGTGACCGAGCTCGCGAGGTCACGCAGGGACAGGGCACCGTCGGGCACGGGGTCGACGAGCGCCGGCGAGGAGAGCAGGTGACCGAGCTCGCGAGGTCACGCAGGGACAGGGCACCGTCGGGCACGGGGTCGACGAGCGCCAGCGAGGAGAGCAGGTGACCGAGCTCGCGAGGTCACGCAGGGACAGGGCACCGTCGGGCACGGGGTCGACGAGCGCCAGCGAGGAGAGCACGTGACCGTCTCCGTCGACAGCGAACGCACCGTCCGGCTGACCGTGAACGGTGTTCCACGTGAAGCCACCGTGCCGGTGCGGCGACTGCTGTCGGACGCGCTGCGGCACGACCTCGGGCTGACCGGCACGCACGTCGGCTGTGAGCACGGCGTCTGCGGCGCCTGCACGGTGCTGGTGGACGGCACACCGGTGCGGTCCTGCCTGGTGCTGGCCGTGCAGGTGGACGGGACCGCCGTCACGACCGTCGAGGGACTCGCCCGCGACGACGGGCAGGGCGGGCAGCTGCTGCACCCGGTCCAGGAGGCGTTCCGTGAGTGCCACGCGCTGCAGTGCGGCTTCTGCACACCAGGCTTCCTGATGACGATCGCGGCCGGACTCGAGGCACGCGACGCGACCCGGGAGATCACCGAGGAGGAGGTCGACGACCTCGTCGGCGGCAACCTCTGCCGGTGCACCGGCTACGCGAACATCAAGAAAGCCGTGCGCCACGCGGCCGCGACGATGAGGGACGCCCAGTGATCGCCCCCGCCCGAGGCATAGGAACCAATGCATACGTCTCGGACCCCAGGACGTATGCATTGGTTCCTATGCCCAGGAGGGCCGCCGCGTGACCACCAAGCTGTTCGGCGAGCCGGTCCGGCGGCGCGAGGACGCCCGGCTCATCACCGGCAGGGGCCGCTACCTCGACGACATCGGCGCCGGCGCGCTGGCCGCCGCCTTCGTGCGCAGCCCGCACGCGCACGCCCGCATCACGGACGTCGACGTGGACGCCGCCCTGGACGTCGAGGGCCTGGTCGCCATCTACACCTACGAGGACCTCACCGGCCCGCTCGCCGAGCCGCTGCCGGTGCTCATCCCGCACCCGCAGCTGACCGCGCCGCGCACCGGCTACCCGCTGGCCAACGGCGAGGTGAACCACGTCGGCGAGCCGGTCGTGATGGTGGTGGCGACCGACCGGTACGTCGCCGAGGACGCCGCCGAGCGGATCGCCGTCACCTACGAGGAGCTGCCCGTCGTCGTCGGGGTGGACGCCGCCCGGGCCGCCCAGCACGCCGTCCACACGGAGATCCCGGACAACGTCGCGGCGCGGCACCACCAGGAGACCGGGGACGTCGAGCCGGCGCTGGCCGCGTCGCCGCACACGCTCTCGTTCACCCAGTACGTCGAGCGCAGCGCCTCCACGCCGCTCGAGGGCAAGGGGGTGCACGCGCGGTGGGACGCCGACGACCGCTCGCTGCGGGTGCACACCAGCACGCAGGCCTCGACGTCCGTGCGCGCCGCGATCGCCGCGAAGCTGCAGCTCTCCCTCGACGAGGTGGAGGTGATCGCACCGGACGTCGGCGGCGGGTTCGGCGTGAAGATCGTGCACCCGTGGCCGGAGGAGCTGCTGGTGCCGATGGCCGCGATCGCGCTCGGCCGCGAGGTGAAGTGGACCGAGGACCGCCGCGAGCACTTCATCTCCAGCGCCCACGAGCGGCAGCAGCGGCAGGAGATCAGCGTCGGGTTCGGCGACGACGGCCGGATCACCGCGCTCGACGTCCACATCTGGCACGACAACGGCGCGTACACGCCCTACGGGATCATCGTGCCGATCGTGACCGCGACCCAGCTGGTCGGCCCGTACGTGATCCCCGTGTACCGGGTGGTCGTGGAGAGCGTCTACACGAACACGGTCATCGTGACGCCGTACCGCGGCGCCGGGCGGCCGCAGGGCTGCTTCGCGATGGAGCGGACGATGGACCGCATCGCCGACGTCCTCGGCCTGGACCGGGCCGTCGTCCGCGAGCGCAACCTCATCCAGCCCTCGCAGTTCCCGTACGACCACCACCTGACGTTCCAGGACGGCCGGCCGGTCGTCTACGACTCCGGCGACTACCCGAGCCTGCTGGCCAAGCTCAAGGCGCTGGTCGGGTGGGACGGCGTCGACGCGCTGCGGGACGACGCCGAGGCGCGCGGCAAGCTGCTCGGCGTCGGGATGGCGCTGTACGTGGAGGGCACCGGCCCCGGTCCGTACGAGGGCGGGCACGTGCAGGTGCTCGGCAGCGGCAAGGTGCTGGTCTCGACCGGGCTGACGACGCAGGGCCAGGGGCACGAGACGTCGTTCGCGCAGATCGTCGCCTCCGAGCTCGGGGTGCCGATCGAGGACGTCGAGGTGACCACCGGCGACACCCGGCGCTTCCCGTACGCGGTCGGCACCTTCGCCTCGCGGGCCGCGGTGATGAGCGGCAACGCCATCGCCCTGGCCGCGCGCGGGGTACGGGAGAAGGCGCTGCGGATCGCCGCCGACGTCCTGGAAGCCGACCCCGGTGACCTGGAGATCGCCGACGGCGTCGTGCAGGTGAAGGGGACGCCCGGGGCCATGATCCCGCTGCGGACGGTCGCCGTGCTGTCGAACCCGCTGCGGTACGCGTTCGACGAGGCGGCCAAGCAGGCGACGCAGTTCGCGACGCACGACGACTCCAAGCCACCCGTGGCCAGCGGTGACGCGCCGGGGCTGGAGCACCGCGACTACTACTCGCCGATCCGGTCGACGTTCGCGTCCGGCGCGCACGCGGCGGTCGTGGAGATCGACCCGGCGACGTGGGAGATCGACGTCGTGAAGTACGCCGTCGTGCACGACTGCGGCAACGTGGTGAACCCGATGATCGTCGAGGGTCAGGTGCACGGCGGGGTCGCCCAGGGCGTCGGCGGGGCGCTGTACGAGCGGATGGCCTACGACGCCGACGGGCAGTTGCAGAACGCGTCGTTCATGGACTTCCTCCTGCCGTACGCCTCCGAGGTGCCCGACGTGGTCATCGACCACCAGCAGACGCCCTCGCCGCTGAACCCGCTGGGCATCAAGGGCGCCGGCGAGGCCGGGGTGATCCCGGGGTCGGCGGCGCTGGCGTCGGCGATCGAGGACGCGGTGGGACGGCGGATCACCGCCATGCCGATCTCCCCCAGCGAGCTGTACGACCTGGTGCGGGATCCGGAGACGGAGCGGACGGCGACCTCGGTCCGCAGGACGGGAGTGGGTGCGTGAACCTCGACGGCTCGGCGGTGCTGCAGGGGACGCCGGAGGATGTGTGGCGGGCGTTGACCGACCCCGCGGTGCTGGCGCGGACCATCCCCGGGTGCCTGGCGCTCGAGCGGGTCGGCGAGGACTCGTACCGGATGGACGTCTCGGTGGGCGTCGGGGCGGTGAAGGGGACGTACGCCGGTGAGGTGCACCTGACCGACCAGCAGCGGCCGACGTCGTACGTGATGCACGCGTCCGGGGCGGGCGCACCGGGGCAGGTGCGGGCGACGGTGACGATCGAGCTGGCGCCGGAGGGCGACTCCGCGACGGTGCTGACCTACTCGGCGGACGCGGTGGTGGGCGGTCCGGTGGCCGGGGTCGGCCAGCGGATGATCACCGGCGTCGCCAAGCGGATGGCCACGCAGTTCTTCACCGCGGTGGACGCCGAGTTGACCGGCGCGGGCGTTGCTCCGGTGGTCGCCGAGCCGCGCCCGACGGCGGCCGTGGTGAGCCAGACGGACGTCGAGGCTCCCGCTGCTCCCCAGCTGCAGGTCTTCACCGGCCGTGCCGGCGTTCCCGCGGGGACGTCCGACCTCCGCACGCTGGCTCTGGGGGCCGTCGGCGGCAGCCTGCTGACCCTGCTCGGAGTCGTCGTCGGCTACCGCTTGGGTCGGCGGGGCTAGGTGTAGTGACCGGAGACGTTGGTTGTGCGATCCCGCTTGCGATCAGCGGTGAGCGACTGACTGGGTGAGGAGGACCTCCTGGCGGAGGGTGGAGCTACCACGGCAACCGCCCACCGGCCCAGGAGGTCCTCGTGCTCCACGCTAATGCCGCTCTTACTCCGCGCCAGCGTCTGCGCCTGGCCCGGCTGGTGGTCGAGGACGGCTGGCCGGTGGCTTATGCCGCCCGGTTCTTCAGCGTCTCGTGGCCGACCGCTGAACGCTGGGCCCGCCGCTATCGGGCCGAGGGCAAGGCCGGCATGGCCGACCGCTCCAGCCGGCCGCACGCCAGCCCGGGCAAGACCAGCCCGCCGATCACCAAGCGGATCGTGTCGCTACGGCTGCGCAAACGCTGGGGCGCGGTCCGCCTGACCGCCGAGACCGGGGTGGCGCCTTCCACCGCCGGGGCGGTGCTGCGCCGCTGCCGGATCAGCCGGCTGTCCCGGCTCGAGCGCCGCGACCAGCCGCCGGTCCGCTACGAGCACCCCGCCCCCGGTGAGCTGCTGCACGCCGATGTGAAGAAGCTGGGCAACATCCCCGCCGGTGGTGGCTGGCGCTTCCTCGGCCACCAGCAGGGCAAGGCCAACCGCACCGCCGATGGCGGGCGAGCCCGCAGCCGCCATCGCAACCCGCTGATGGGACACGCCTTCGTCCACGTCGTGCTCGATGACTACAGCCGGGTGGCCTACGCCGAGATCTGCGACGACGAGACCGGCCCGACCGCCGCCGGCGTGCTGCGCCGGGCGAGCGCCTGGTTCGCCGCCCGCGGCGTGACCGCCCGCCGGGTGCTCACCGACAACGGCGGCTGCTACCGCGGCCGCGACTGGGCCGGCGCCTGCACCGCACTGGGCATCACGCCCAAGCGCACCCGGCCCTACCGGCCGCAGACCAACTGCGAGGGTGTCGGCGTGCTTCTCCGGGCGGCCTGACCCGTAGACCAACCGGCCGATCAGGTGCCTTGTTGCCGAACTGTCGACCGCCCGGAGAAGCACACCCGTCGCCAGCGCCGGGCGAGAGCGGGGTGACCTGATAGGAGCCTGGCCAGAGGTCCCGTCGCAGTTCTGTCCGCTGCCCTCACCCGGCGCTGCATCACCGCCGCCTCGAGGAGCAGCAGATAACACAGTCCACGGTCGCACCGGTCGACCAGAACGTCACCATCGGCGTCGACACCCACAGCGACATCCACGTCGCGGTCGCGCTGGATCAGCTGGGACGGCGGCTTGGCGTCACCACCGCACCGACCACGCCGGAGGGATACCGGGAGCTGGAGTCCTGGGCGCATCAGTTCGGTCGGATCGACGCCTTCGGCATCGAGGGCACCGGCAGCTGGGGCGCGGGACTGGTGCGCCAGCTGCGCGAGCACGGCCACCGCCTGATCGAGGTCAACCGGCCCGATCGCAGCGCCCGCCGCCGTCAGGGCAAGAGCGACCCGCTGGATGCGGAGGCGGCCGCTCGCGCCGTTCTCGCCGGCACCGCGACCGCCGACCCGAAGGCCGGGGAGGGCTCGGTGGAGATGGTCCGGTCGCTGCAGGTGGCTCGTCGCAGCGCCCAGAAGGCCCGCTCCCAGGCGGCCAATCAGCTCCGGGCTCTGCTGGTCACCGCGCCAGCCGAACTGCGCGAGCAGCTGCGTTCCACTCCGCTGCTGGAGCTCGTCCGCACGGCCAGCTGGTGGCGCACCGGCGCCAGCCCGGACACCCATCTGCTGGTGGCCAAGCACGCCATGCGCAGCCTCGCGCGGCGGCACCAGGATCTGACCGAGGAGATCCGAGACCTCGACGCGCACCTGACCCGGCTGGTCCGCCAGGCCGCGCCGCAGCTACTGGCCGTCAAGGGCCTCGGCCCGCTGACCTGTGCATCGCTGCTCGTGGCGATCGGCGACAACCCCGAACGGATGCGCACCGAGTCCGCCTTCGCTCACCTCTGCGGCGTGGCCCCGCTGCCGGCGTCATCCGGCAAGACCAGCCGCCACCGGCTCAACCGTGGCGGTGACCGACAGGCCAACTACGCCCTCTACATCCTCGCCGTGACCCGGATGGCCTGGGACCCGCGCACCCGTGCCTACGTGGCTAGACGGCACGCCGAGGGCAAGACCACCAAAGAGATCATCCGCTGCCTCAAGCGACACATCGCCCGAGAGATCTACCGCCTGCTCACCGCACCAGCCGCCCTACCGCGGGCGACTTGACGGCCATAGGAGCTTCGGCAAGGCCGAACGCTTCAACCGCACCATGACCAGCGAGTGGGCCTTCGCCCAGCTGTTCACCAGCGAGGCCGACCGCAGGGCCGCTTTTCCTGGTTGGCTACATGCCTACAACCACCATCGGCCCCACACCGGCATCGGCGGCCACCCGCCCATCAGCCGCTTGACCAACCTCCCCGGTCAATACAGCTAGGAGATCAGCCGCTCGCTCGCAGGGGTCCGGCGGCTGCGACGTCCAGCGGGATGCCGGTCTCGCGCTCGGAGACCTGCCACAGGACGTCGATCTGCTCCTGCAGGCGGAGCCGGCGCAGGACCGGCCGCCGCACGGCGGGACCGCGCGAGCCGTACCGCGGCGCGTACAGCTCCCCGCCACGGGCCCGCGGGTCGGTCGCCGCCCGCAGCTGCGGCCGGGCACCCTCGACCGGCGACATCCCCGACCGCGCGGTCAGCACCTCGAAGAACGCCCCCACCCGGCCGGCACCGCCCTCCCGCACCGCACGCGCCTGCAGGTCGGTGTCGGTCAGGCCCGGGTGCGCGAGCAGGCTGGCCGCCGCCACACCGGCCGCGGAGAACCGCCGCTGCAGCCCCAACCCGAAGTGCAGGTTGGCCATCTTCGACCGCGCGTAGGCCGACCACGCCCCGTAGCCCCGCTGCATGTGCAGGTCGGCCGGGTCCAGCCGGCGCGCCCGGTGCCGCGCCGTGCTCGTCACCGTCACCACCCGCGCCGCCGGTGCCCGCAGCAGGGCCGGCAGCAGGTGCGCGGTCAGCGCCCAGTGCCCCAGGTGGTTGACGCCCAACTGCACCTCGAACCCGTCGGCCGTCGTCCGCTGCGGCATCGCCATCACCCCGGCGTTGTTCACCAGGATGTCCACGCGCTCGTGCCGGTCCAGCACCGAACGCGCGGCGGCCGCCACCGAGGACAGGTCTCCCAGGTCCAGCGGCACCACCTCCAGGGACGCCGCTGGGGAGCTCACCCGGATCCGCTCCTCCGCGGCCGCGGTCTTCCCCGGGTCACGAGCGGCCATCACCACGTGCGCGCCCGCACCGGCCAGCGCCAGCGCCGTCTGCAGGCCCAGCCCACCGTTCGCGCCGGTCACCACCGCCGTCCGGCCGCTCAGGTCGGGGATGTCGCGCTCGGTCCAGGCCATGCAGGAGTCCTACCCGGACCGCGCCTCCGCCCGCATGGCGACGGCGGTGAGCAGCTCCCACCGGATGGCCGAGCTACCCGGCTGGACGGCGAGCCAGTAGAGGCCGAAGCGCCGCCGACTCGCGGGATCGGTGGCGACGACCCGCGTCTCGCAGCTCAGCCGCGTGCCGCCGAGCGCCGGCGTCAACCGGAACTCCATGCCCACCTTGACCCAGCCCGGCTCCGACCAGTTCCGGACCCCGGCCGCGTCCAGCTCCGGCGGTCGCTTCCCACCGGCCAGCCGCCAGGGCTGCAGCACGCCCCCGAACACCACGTGCGAGGGCGGGTCGGAGGCCAGCTCCGGGATCGGCACCACGTCGAGGAAGGTCCGGTCGAGCCCGCCGCGTCGGCGCCCCCGGCCCGCCAGCAGCACCGGCAGGGCGCGCACCGCGCTGAGCAGGAGGGACACCGGCATCGAGGAGAGCTTCAGCCGGTGCAGCTCCTCCCACACGACGGCCGGTGGGGCGTCGATCACGCGGGACTGCCGGGTCACGTGGTCGGCCTCGGGCACCACGTCGTCGAGGTCCATGCCGCACCTCCCCGGGCCTCAGCCGAGCGCGGCGTACACCGCCCGGACGTAGGCCTCGCTGCGGTCCGAGCCCAGGATGCCGGGCGCCATCCGGTTCATCAGGTAGCCGATGGTCAGCCGGCGGTCCAGGTCCATGACCACCATGGACCCGCCCCAGCCACCCCAGAAGAGGGTCCGCCCCTCGGGCACGTACGGGATCAGCGGCGAGCCCAGGCAGTAGCCGATCCCGAAGCGGAACGGCGCCTCCAGCACCAGGTCCACGCCGTCGGACTGCTGGTCGAAGACCAGGTCGATCGTCTCCCGAGACAGCAGGCCCTGCCCGCCGAGCGACAGCACCCGCATGACCTGCACGAGGCCGCGGGCGTTGGTGTGCCCGTTGAGCGCGCCCAGGTCCGCCCGCCGCCACTCCGGGGAGTTCGCCGCCTTCGCCGAGGCGACCGGTGCGGTGTAGGTCTTGACCATCACCGACTCCGGGTCCATCTCCCGCGGGTCGTCGGCCGGGCGCGGCGGGGGGACGACCGGCGCGATGCGGTCCCAGTCCGACTCCCGCGCGCCGATCTGGAAGTCCGCGCCCAGCGGCCCGGCGATCTCGTCGGCCACGAACCGCTTGAACGACGTGTTCCGGATCCGCCGGACCACCTCACCGACGAGGTGCCCCTGGTTGTTCGCGTGGTAGCCCGACGCCGTCCCCGGCTCCCACCACGGCGCCTGCGCGGCCAACCGCTCCGTCGCCGACTGCCAGTCGTACATGTCCCGGATCGAGAACGGCCGCTCCCAGCCGGAGACCCCTGACGTGTGCGACAGGAGGTGGCGCACCTCGACGTCCTTCTTGCCCTTGGCCGCGAACTCCGGCCAGTAGTCGGCGACCGGCGCGTACACGTCGAGCTCGCCGCGCTCGACCAGCAGCAGCGCGGCGAGCGCCAGGACGGTCTTCGTCGTCGACCAGCCGTTGACGATCGTGTCCTCGGTCCACGGCGTCGTCCGTGCCTCGTCGCGGTGGCCGCCCCACAGGTCGACCACGGTCTCCCCGTCGAGGTCGACGGCGATCGACGCGCCCAGCTCCTCGCCGTCGAGACCGCGCTCTAACGCCTCGCGCACCCCGGAGAAGCGGTCGTCGCAGCTGCCGTGCACCTCGGCCATGGAGCCTCCTCGTCGTGGCGCGACACCGGTGTCACGCCACGACGATCAGACCACGGCCCGCTCAGGGCGCGGCGGATCCGGCCGCTGCCACGAGCGCGACCGCCTGGTCGACGACGGCCCTGCGGTCGGCCTCGAACTCCGGACTGGTCAGGACCGCGGGGTCCTCCGGGTACACGAGCGCCGAGATGTGCAGGTGGCCGCCGGGGACGTCCCACGCCTGCATGCCGATCCGCAGCCGGTTGGAGCGGTACATGCTCTCGTTGGAGAGGTAGTTCCCGCCCGGTCCGGACGCCGCCCGGGAGCCCTCGGACGGGTCGTCCTGGCAGCGCACCGCCGACGGGGCCGGGAAGGTCCCTGCCGGCCACTCGCAGACCCCGTCGTTGAGCACGACCGGCCAGGGCCCGGTGCCGGCGGCGATCATCGCCTCGTAGGGCAGGGTCGTCTCGATCCACTCCGGGGAGTCGAACGGCTGCGGCCAGTGCGACGGCCGGGAGATGGGCCCGAAGAGCATGTTGCGGTTGTTGTCGGGCGAGCCACCGCGCGCGTTGGCGGCCCACTGCTCGATGTCCATCCGCCCGCGCGCCGTCTGGCTGATGGTCATGATCAGGTCGGCGCGGTCCTCGCCGGTGCCGAGGACCTGGCCGAACGCGTCCTCGACGATGCCCTCGTCGAAGTCGGTCCAGTTGACCGGGAGCACGACCGCCTGGACGACGACCGGGCCGGCGTCGGTCTGGAGCGTCCGGCCGTCCAGCTGCAGGGCCGTGGCTCCGGAGGGGTTGGAGTTCCGCAGGCTCTGGTCGAGGCTGTAGGTGTCGAAGCCGCTGATCATCACGCGCGTGGCATCGGCGGGCGCCTCGGGCCAGTCGATGGTCGTGAGCCCCCGGGACGCGTGGTCGAGCAGGTGCACGAGGGCGTTGCGCTGGACGCGGCTCACCTCGACGGGCGCCTCCCACTGGCGCACCGCACGCGTCATGTGCAGCCGGGCCCAGTACAGCGGCCGGTCGTCGTACCGGTCGATCGTGCCGATGTCCCGCTCGCCCTGGGCACGCGCCAGCGCCAGTCCCCACAGTGCCTCGCCGGAGCGCACGACGAGCTCCTCTGCGGCGGCCAGGTCCGCCGCCGCGCACAGGTCCGTGGCGAACTGCGCCACCGCCTCCTCGAAGCCGGCGGCCCGGAGGAACTGGGCCGCGGCCGACTCGCCACCCTCGACCAGGGGTTGGCCGATGCGCTGCTCCTCCACCGTGAGCACCGCGTCCTCGGCGTAGCAGTCCGGGGCGGCCGCACCCTCGGCGGCCCTGGAGTCGGTCGACGACACCGCCCACAGCGCCGAGGAGGACAACGCCACGGCGGCGGCGACGGCGACCCGTGTGGCGAGCTGGGGGAGTGACCTGGACTGCGGCATCCCGACCTCCGGGGGTCGACGAGCGAGTGGCGACCCTCCGCACTGTCCTCCCGCATCGCCTGCCCCGACACCCGGCGCGGGCGGGGGCGACGACGACACGCCGAGGGCCCTCTCGACCGGGATCGAGAGGGCCCTCGGCGGGTGTCGGTCGCCCGACAGCGGCCGTCAGCCGGCGCGCAGCGCCTCGAGGGTCGGGTAGTCGGTGTAGCCCTCGGCACCGGGCGCGTAGAAGAGGTGCGCCCTCGGCTCGTTCTCCGGGTGCTCGCCCTTCCAGCGCTCGACCAGGTCGGGGTTGGCGATGACCGGCCGCCCCACGGCCACGGCGTCGGCGTGCGCGGCCTCGATCAGGCGCACCGCCTCCTGGCGCGTGGTGACCGTGCCGAAGCCGCTGTTGGCGACCAGGGGCCCGCCGAAGCGCTCGCGCAGCTCCTGCACCAGGTCCCCGGCCGGCTCGCTGTGCAGCACCGACAGGTAGGCCAGGCCGAGCGGGCCCAGCTGGTCGATCAGCGCGCCGTAGGTGGCGCGGACGTCGTCGCGGTCGGTCTCGTAGGCGTCCTGGATGTTGTGCTCGGGCGAGATCCGCAGGCCGACCTTGCCGGCGCCGACCGCCGCGGCCACCGCCGTCACCACCTGGACGACGAAGCGGGCCCGGTTCTCCGGGGAGCCGCCGTACTCGTCGGTGCGCTGGTTGGACACCGGCGAGAGGAACTCGTGCAGCAGGTAGCCGTTGGCGCCGTGGATCTCCACGCCGTCCAGGCCGGCCTCGATGGCCCGCTTGGCGGCGGAGACGAAGTCCTGCAGGGTCTGCCGCGCCTCCTCGACGGTCAGCGCGTGCGGCACCGGATAGGGCTGCTTGCCCTTCTCGGTGTGACCCTCGCCGTCGATCGCGATCGCGCTCGGGGCCACGACGCGGCGGCCGCCGTTGACGTCGGGGTGGGTCACCCGGCCACCGTGCATCACCTGCATGACGATCTTGCCGCCCCGGGCGTGCACGGCCTCGGCCACGCGGCGCCAGCCCTCGACCTGCTCGTCGGTGACGATGCCCGGCTGGCCGACGAACGCCTGGCCCTCGTGGTTCGGGTAGGTGCCCTCGGTGATGATCAGCCCGATGCCGGCGCGCTGCCGGTAGTGCTCGACGACGAGGTCCCCGGGGACGCCGGAGGCGCCGGAGCGCATGCGGGTGAGCGGAGCCATGACGACGCGGTTGGCGAGCTCGATGTCGCCCAGGGTCACAGGAGAGAACAGGTCCACGGGTAGTTCCATCGCCGCGGCGGGGTCGGCCATTCCAGCACGCGACCGTCACGCTGCTCACAGTGACGCGCGGGCCCTCGGCCGACCGACAGTGGCCAATGCCGGGGTTCCTCGCGCATCGACGGGCCTGCTGCACCGGCAGCGCACGAGGAACGCCGGCAGTACCGCCGCCGGACCGTAATCAGGCGGCCGGGGAGCTCTCCCTCGTGACCAGGATGGCCAGCTCGGTCCGCGAGCGGACGCCGAGGCGGCGCATCGACGTCGTCAGGTGGCTCTTCACCGTCGCCAGGCTGAGGAACAGCCGCCTGGCGATCTCCTCGTTGCTCAGCCCCTGGGCCACCAGCTCGGCGACCTCGCGCTGCCGGTCGGTCAGCCGGTCGAGGGGCCGCAGTGCGCGAGCCGACCGCGGCTGCAGCCCGGTCGTCAGGTGGCGCACGAGGTGGTGGGTCGCCGCAGGGTCGAGTGCGGCCTCGTCGCGGGCCAGCGCCCGCACGCCGTCGACGAGCCGCTGCGCTGCCGAACGCCGGGGCAGGTACCCGCGGACGCCGGCCTGCAGGATCTCGACCAGCTCGTGCTCGGAGTCGGTCTCCGGCTCGGCGAGCACGAGGACGGCGGTGTTCCGCCGGCACAGGGTGCGCAGCAGCGGGAGGGCGTCGCCGGCGACCAGGCCCTGCCGGACGACGACCACCACGGTGCCCTCGCCCTCGGCCGCCTCGAGGGCCTCGGGGAGGTGGGCGGTCTCGGCGACGACCGCCATGTCCGGTTCGGCCTCCAGGACCACCCGCAGCCCGGTGCGGAACACCTCGCAGTCCTCGCAGAGCAGCACGCACACCAGGCTCGTCGGCGGCCGGACGGCGTGCGGCCGGACGGGCACGGGCCCGGTGTGCCGAGGCACGGGCACGGGGCCCGCGGCGCACGGTCGTGGGTCTTCGGCCGGGACTGATCCTGCAGCAACCACGGATTGGTCCATGTCGTTCCCCCTGGGTCCGAGCCGCCGAGGCCTCGCCTCACAGCCGGCAGTTCCGACACGCGCCCGTCTCCTCCGGACTGGAGTGACTCTAACCTCGTAGTGCCAGGTTGTGTTGAGTTGACTCACAGAGTTTTCCCAGGAAGCCTCGCCAGGCTGTCCCCACTCCGCTCAGCAACCGGCGGACGACCCCTCACCCCCGAGGCCGGGGCGAGTGCTCCGGTGCACGTGGATGGCCAACTGGGTGCGGTCCCGCAGTCCCAGCCGGCGCAGCGCCACCGTGATGTGGCCCTTCACGGTGGCCCGGCTCAGCTGCAGGCGCTCGGCGATCTCGGCGTTGGTCAGGCCCTGGGCCACCAGCTCGGCGACCGCCTGCTGCCGGGCGGTCAGCGGGCTGCGGCCCCAGGGCTGCCCGTCGTCCCCCGACCGCGCCGCGGCGTCCAGGCGGTGCAGCAGCTCCCCGGTGACGCTGGCGTCGAGGACGGTCTCCCCACGGGCCACCGCGCGCACGCACTCGATCAGCCGCTGCGAGCTGACGGCCGCGTGCACGTACCCGCGGGCCCCGGCCCGCAGGACCTCGAGGAGGTTGCTGGCAGCGCCGACCTCACCGAGCAGCAGGACCCGGGTGCCCGTCCCGGTCATCTCGCGCACCAGGTCCGGGAGGACCGGCCCGTGCCCGTCGACGCCCATCAGGATGACGTCGGGGCGGGCCGTGGCGACCAGCGGCAGTGCCTCGCCGACGCAGGCCGCCTCCGCCACGACGCACAGGCCGGGGATGCGGCGGAGCACCGCCCGCAGGCCGTGCCGGAGGACCTCGTGGTCGTCGCAGATCAACACCCGGACCGGCGGGTCGGCGCCGGACACACCGGGGGCGGACACAGCATCATGCGGTTCGGCCATGCGGGTCAGCTCCGCTCCTGTCCGGGCCCGGGGGGTGACCGTCAGGTCGGTTCCGGAAGTTAGGCCGCCATGGTCCACGTCGCCACAGTGGCGTGCGAGCCGATCACGAACCGTCGGCGAGTTCATACCCGAGTAGCGGCCTCCGCTCCTCCAGGCTGGGGTCTTACGTCCTCGGGGTGATCGGGCGTCGTCCTCCCGGATGGGTCGCCCCGCCGTCCGGACGGTGTTGCTACCTCCTCGGGCAGGGGCGGTGGCGTGCGTCCTCCCTCCTCGGGGCGCGCCCCTGAACTGCACCTGTGGCCGATGTGCCGGACCCCGCCCGCTCCCTAGCGTCGTCGCATCCCCGAGCCCCTCCCCGGGCCGCAGCGACGCTGGGAGACCCCCGTGCACCAGACCATGATCATCGCGAGGATGGCGCCGGCCGACGCCGACAAGGTGGCCGAGATCTTCGGTCGCTCCGACGCCACCTCGATGCCGCACGAGATCGGTGTGCGGAACCGGTCCCTGTACCAGTTCCACGACCTCTACGTGCACCTCATCGACTTCGACCGGCCGGCATCGGAGGCGATGCGCGTCGCCCAGTCGCTGCCGGCCTTCCGCTCCGTGAGCGAGGACCTCCGGCCGTTCATCCAGGCCTACGACCCCGGATGGCGCTCACCGCAGGACGCGATGGCCCGGCGCTTCTACCACTGGTCGTCCTCCGAGTGAGACCGCTCCGGGCGACTGGGAGACCGTCATGACACGTTCCGCGCCGACTGCCGCCGCGTCCGTCGCGGCGCCCGAGCAGGTGGGGTGGGTCAGCTGCCCCGACTGCGGGTGGCTGCTCTACCGCAAGCGCCTCGACCGCAACCTGCACGTCTGCCCGGAGTGCGACCACCACCTCCGGCTCAGCGCGCGGGCACGGATCGTCCTGCTCACCGACCCGGGCAGCTTCACCGAGACGGCGTTCCCGCCCGGCACGCCCGACCCGCTCTCCTTCACCGACCTGCGCGACTACCCCGACCGGCTGGCCGACGCCGCGCGCCGCTCCGGCGAGTCGGAGGCCGTCGTGGTCGGCGTCGCCCGCATCGGCGGTGTCGAGACGGTCGTCGCGGTCATGGACTTCGCCTTCCTCGGCGGCAGCATGGGCGTCGAGGTCGGCCGGCGGGTCAGCGGCGCCGCCGAGCTGGCCCTCCAGCGCGGCCTGCCCCTGGTCACCGTCTGCGCCAGCGGCGGCGCCCGGATGCAGGAGGGCGTCTTCTCGCTCTTCCAGATGGCCCGCGTCAGCGAGGCGTTCGGCCGGCTCCGCGAGTCCGGGCTGCTCTCCGTGTGCGTGCTGACCGACCCCACCTACGGCGGGGTGTCGGCCTCCTTCGCCACCCTCGCCTCGGTCCTGGTCGGCGAGCGCGGCGCGCACGTCGGCTTCGCCGGGCCGCGCGTGGTCCAGGAGACGATCCGCGCCGAGCTGCCCGCCGACTTCCAGACCGCCGAGTTCCTCCTCGCGCACGGCCTGGTCGACCGGGTGGAGAACCGGGCCGACCTGCGGCCGCTGCTCGCCCGCCTGCTGGGCCTGCACGGGCCCGGCGGCCCGCCCGGGGAGGCGGCGGACGACGCCGGGGACGACGGCAGCCCGATCGACGTCGCGGTGGACGACGACCCCTGGGACGTCGTCCAGCGGGCGCGGGTCGTCGAGCGGCCCACCACCCTGGACTACCTGCACACCGCGTTCGACGACTTCGTCGAGCTGCACGGCGACCGGGCCTTCGCCGACGACCCCGCCGTGGTCGGCGGGATCGCCTCGATCGGCGGCCGCACGGTCGTCGTCATCGGCCAGGAGAAGGGCCACACGGTCCGCCAGCGGGTCGCCCGCAACTTCGGGATGCCCCACCCGGAGGGCTACCGCAAGGCGCAGCGGCTGCTCGACCACGCCGAGGTCTTCGGGCTCCCGGTCGTCACCCTCGTCGACACGCCCGGTGCGCACCCCGGGCCGGAGGCCGAGGAGCGCGGGCAGTCGCACGCGATCGCCGAGATCATCATGCGCAGCAGCCGGCTCCGGGTCCCCGTCGTGTCGGTGGTCACCGGGGAGGGCGGCAGCGGCGGCGCGCTCGCGCTGTGCACCTCCGACCGGCTGCTGGTCCTGCAGAACGCCTACCTGTCGGTGATCAGCCCCGAGGGGTGCGCCGCCATCCTCTGGCGGACGGCGGTGGCCGCACCGACCGCCGCCCGCGCCATGCGCCTGGGCGCCGCCCACCTGCGGGCGTCCGGGATCGCCACCTCGGTGGTGCCCGAGCCCCCCGGTGGCGCCCACACCGACCCCGCCGCCGCGGCCCGCCTGCTGCGCCGCGCGCTCGTCCGCGAGCTGGACGACGTCTGCCGCCTCGACGTGGCGACGCTGCTGGACACCCGCTCCCGGCGGCTCGAACGCATCGGTGGGGACGACCGCACCCTGCAGCCGGTGGAGGGATGACCGTGTCAGCGAGCGAGTTCCCCCCGCGGACGATCGCGGCGACGCCCGCGGCCGGGGCGGACGACGAGACCCCGGACCTGCGCGACGAGATCGTGGCGCTGGCCCGCAGCCTGCCCGGCGAGCTGCGCCGGCTCACCGTCCGCGACGGCGACCGCGCCATCGAGGTCGAGTGGGCCGCCGAGCCCCGGTCGGCCGTGCCCCTCGCACCCCCGACCCCGGCGCCGGCGACCCCCGGCGGCCGCGACGTCCAGCCGGCCGCTCCCCCCGACCCGGCCTCGGACGCGCCGGAGGTGGCGGCGACCGTCCGCTCGCCGCTCGTCGGCACCTTCTACGCGGCGCCCTCGCCGGGTGCCGATCCGTTCGTCCGGGTCGGCGACGAGGTCGAGCCGGGTCAGACCGTCGGGATCGTCGAGGCGATGAAGCTGATGAACCCGATCGTCGCCGACGAGGCGGGCGTGGTCGCCGAGGTCCTGGTGGGCGACGCCGAGTCGGTCGAGTACGACCAGGTGATCATGCGGCTGCGGCCTCCGGGACGGTCCCGGTGATCGGCCGCATGCTCATCGCCAACCGCGGCGAGATCGCCGTCCGGGTCGCCCGGGCCTGCCGCGAGCTGGGCATCGAGGTCGTCGCCGTCTACTCGACCTCCGACCGCAACTCCGCCGTCGTGGACCTGGCCGACGAGGCCGTGCACATCGGGCCGGCCGCGGCCCGGCGCAGCTACCTCCACGTGGCCAACATCGTGGAGGCGGCCCTGCGCACCGGCGCCGACGCCATCCACCCCGGCTACGGCTTCCTCTCCGAGGACCCGGACTTCGCCGAGATCTGCGCCGCGGAGGGGCTGACCTTCGTCGGCCCGCCCCCCGCGGTCATGCAGCAGATGGGCAACAAGGCCACCGCCCGCCGGCTCATGGCCGAGGCCGGCCTGCCGCTGCTCCCGGGCGTCGTGGAGCCCGTCGGCAGCGTCGACGAGGCGCGGGAGGTCGCCGCGCGGATCGGCTACCCGCTGATCATCAAGGCGGCCGCGGGTGGTGGCGGCCGGGGCATGACCGTCGTCCGCGAGGCCGACGACCTGGCCGACGCCTTCACCGCCACCCGGGCCACCGCCCGCGCGGTGTTCCGCGACCCCGCCGTCTACCTCGAGCGCCACCTGGCCCGCGCGCGGCACGTGGAGGTGCAGATCCTCTGCGACACCCACGGCAACGGCGTCTCCCTCGGCGAGCGGGACTGCTCGCTGCAGCGGCGCCACCAGAAGCTGCTCGAGGAGGGGCCGGCCGGCCACCTCACCCCCGAGCAGCGCGCCGAGCTCGGGCGGCTGGCGGTGCACGGCGCCCTCTCGGTCGGCTACACCGGCGCCGGGACCATGGAGTTCCTCGTCGACGGGTCCGGGTCGGCGTACTTCATGGAGATGAACGCCCGCATCCAGGTCGAGCACCCGGTCACCGAGCTGCTCACCGGCGTGGACCTGGTCCGCGAGCAGATCCTCGTCTCGGCCGGCCGGCGGCTGCAGCTGCGCCAGTCCGACGTCGTGACCCGGGGTGCGGCCATCGAGTGCCGGATCAACGCCGAGGACCCGGCCCGTGGCTTCGCCCCCGCACCCGGCCGGCTCGACGTCCTGCAGGTGCCCGACGGGCCGTGGACCCGGTTCGACACCGGCTACCGGCAGGGCGACGTGGTGAGCCCGGACTACGACTCGCTGCTGGGCAAGCTCGTCGTCTGGGCCCCCGACCGGGAGCAGGCGATCCGCCGGATGGACCGCGCCCTGGCCGAGCTGCGGGTCGAGGGCCCCGGCGTGCACACCACCGTCGCCCTGCACCGGGCCCTGCTGCGCGACCCCGACGTCACCGCCGACCGCCACGACGTGCAGTTCCTCGACCGGCAGCTGCCCGAGGTGCTCGCCCGGGCTGCGGCCATCGCCGACGCACCGACACCCGGGCTCCCCGCCTCCCGCGGCGCCCTGTCCCTCGTCCAGACCCCGGCCGCAGACGCGCGGCCGGATCCCGCCACCCCACCGGAAGGACCGACACCGTGCCCGACACGACCTTCACTCTCAGCGACCTCATGACCCTGCTCACCGAGAAGGCCGGGCTGCCCCCGACGTCGCACACGACCGACCCGGACGCCCGCTTCGCCGACATCGGCCTGGACTCGCTGGCCTTCCTGTCCATGCAGACCGAGCTCCAGGACCGCTACGGCACCGAGATGCCCGACGACAGCCCGGACCACTACACGCTCGGCGAGATCGTCGAGCGCGTCGACGCCGCCCAGCGCTCGGCCGGGATGGCCTGAAGAAGGACCCCGCTGCCCCCGCCACTCGCAGGCTCGCGGCGGGCCCCTGCAGCGGGGCCGTAGGGCCTGGCACCGCCGTTCCACCCCGTCGACATCCCCAGGAGGGATCCCGTGAGCAGCACCGTCGAGCCGGGCACCCGCACCGCCGGGCACACGGACAACTCGATCCTCATCGACGCCCCGATCGACCACGTCTGGGCGATGACCAACGACCTGCCGTCGTGGCCGGACCTGTTCACCGAGTACAGCGAGGTGGAGATCCTCGCCGAGACGGAGAACTGGTTCCGCTTCCGGCTCAAGATGCACCCGGACGAGAGCGGACGGGTCTGGAGCTGGGTCTCCGAGCGCACGCTCGACGAGGCGGCCCACGAGGTGCGCGCCCGCCGCGTGGAGCCCGGGCCCTTCGAGTTCATGGACATCCGCTGGTACTACGAGCCCGAGGGCTCCGGCACCCGGATGCGCTGGGTGCAGGACTTCCGGATGCGGCCCGAGGCGCCTATCGACACCGAGGGCATGACGCAGCGGATCGACGCGAACAGCAAGGTCCAGATGTCGGTCATCAAGCAGAAGGTGGAGGCCGCGGCCGCCCGGTCCGGGGAGCCGGAGACGTGACGGGCGCCGCCGTCGTCCTCGCCGGTGAGGCCGGCGCCCGCGCCGGCGCGATCGACGCCTGGCTCGGCGACGAGGCGGCCCGCGCGGTGGTCGACGAGGCCTCCGCCGTGGTCGGGCGGGACGTGGCCACGTGGTGGCGCGACCCGCTCAACCTGTGCTGCGACACGACGGCCGCACACGTCGAGGTCGTGGTCAGCGGGGTCGCCGGCTACCGGAGCCTCACCGCGCGGGGGCTGCGACCGGTCGTGGTCGCCGGGCACGGCGTGGGCGAGTACGCCGCCCTGGTGGCCGCCGGCGCCCTGCCCCTCGACCAGGTCGTCGAGCTGGTCCACTGGCGCGCCGAGCTGCTGTCGCTGTCGCCGCGTCCGTCCTGCGCGGGCATGGCGGCCGTCGTCGGGCGCGGCGCCGGCGAGGTCGCCCGCGCGGTCGTCGCCGAGGTGGGCCCCAGCGGGCCGCTGACCGTCGCGGCGGTCGACGGGCCGGCGCAGGTCCTGCTCGCCGGCGGCTGCGAGTCGCTCGAGCGGGCGCGGGAGGCCGTGCTGGCCGCCGGGCTCGACCTCGTGCGGCTGCCGGGGCGCAACGCCTGCCACGGCCCGCTGGTGGCGCCGGTCGCCCGGCACCTCGCCGCCGCCCTGGCCGACCTCGACTGGTCCCCGCCCGAGGTGCCCGTCGTCCCCAACGCCGACGGCCGGCCGACCAGGGACCCCGCGCAGCTGGCCCAGTGCCTGCGCGCCCACCTGACCTCGCCCATCCAGTGGGAGGCGACCTCGCACGCGCTGGTCGAGGCCGGCGTCACCGCGGTGATCGAGGTCGGCGCCGTCCCCGTCCTGGGACCCCTGGTCCGCCAGGTCGCCCCCGACCTCCCGGTGCACCTGGTCACCGGCCCCGGGACGCCGCTCCCGACCACCCCGCCGGAGCCCGCCCCCGCGGTGCCCGTCCCCACCCGAGGAGAGACATGACCACCATCCAGCACGCGCCGACCGCGGTGCGCTGCGGGCCGACCGTCCACCGCGCCGACACGCCCCCGAACCGCCGCCGCGGCGGGGACATCCGCGTCCTGCTCGCGCCGACCAGCGTCGGCGCGACGGCCGGCTTCATGGGCACGCTCACCCTGGAGCCCGGGGAGGTCGTCACCGAGCACTGGCACCCCTACTCGGAGGAGTTCCTCTACTGCCAGAGCGGGGACGTCCTGGTCACGCTGGACGGCGAGGAGCGGCGGCTGGTCGGCGAGTCCGCCGTCCACATCCCGATCGGCGTGCGGCACCGCATCGTCAACGACTCGTCGACGACGGCGACCTTCGTGTTCCTCTGCGGCCCGCTGGCCCCGCGGCCGGAGCTGGGCCACGTGGACACCGAGCTGCCTCCGGGCCTGAAGTGAGTGCCGCGATGACGACGCGGGCGCGAGCATCGCTGCGGGCCGGGGGCACCTCGCGCTCGCGGGGGACGGCGACCGAGGAGCGGAACGACCGCGGAGTCGAGCAGTGAGCACCGACCGGCGGCGGGTCGTCGTCACGGGGATCGGGGTGGTCGCGCCCGGGTCGATCGGGCGCGAGGGGTTCTGGGACATGATCACCGCGGGGCGGACGGCGACGCGGCGGATCACGTTCTTCGACCCCAGCCGCTTCCGGTCGCAGGTCGCCGCCGAGGTGGACTTCCACCCGCGTCAGCTCGGCCTGAGCGCGCAGGAGGTGCACCGCAACGACCGCTTCGTGCAGTTCGCGCTGGTCGCCGCCGACGAGGCGGTCGCCGACAGCGGGCTGCGCCTGGGCGTCGGGGCCGCGCCGGACGCGCCGGAGCCCGAGCGGGTCGGGGTCACCCTCGGCAGCGCCGTCGGCGCGACCATGCGGCTGGAGGACGAGTACGTCAACGTCAGCGACGCGGGCACCCACTGGCTGGTCGACCCGCGCTACGGCTCGCGGTTCCTGCACCAGGCCCTCGTGCCCAGCTGCGGGGCCACCGAGCTGGCGGTGCGCTTCCGGGCGCACGGGCCGGCGACGGTGGTCTCCACCGGCTGCACCTCGGGCATCGACGCGGTCGGGTACGGCAGCCAGCTCATCGAGGACGGCGACGCCGACGTCGTGATCGCCGGCGCGAGCGACGCGCCCATCTCGCCGATCTCGATGGCCTGCTTCGACACCATCCGGGCGACGACGGACAACAACGCCGACCCCGAGCACGCCTCCAAGCCCTTCGACGCCCGCCGCAACGGCTTCGTGATGGGCGAGGGCGCCGCGGTGATGGTGCTCGAGGAGCTGGAGCACGCCCAGCGGCGCGGTGCGGAGGTCTACTGCGAGGTCACCGGCTACGCCAACCGCTGCAACGCGTTCCACATGACCGGACTGCGGCCCGACGGCGTGGAGATGGCCGAGGCCCTCGACCAGGCGCTGGCCCAGGGGCGGATCGACGGCGACGAGGTCGGCTACGTCAACGCGCACGGCTCGGGGACCAAGCAGAACGACCGGCACGAGACCGCCGCCGTCAAGCTGAGCCTCGGCCCGGCCGCCTACAAGGTCCCGATGAGCTCGCTGAAGTCGATGGTCGGGCACTCCCTCGGCGCGATCGGCTCCATCGAGATCGCCGCCACCGCGCTGGCCGTGCAGCGCCAGGTCGTCCCGCCGACGGCCAACTACGAGGTGCCCGACCCCGAGTGCGACCTGGACTACGTGCCCAGGACCGCCCGGGAGCACAAGGTCGACGTCGCCGTCTCCGTGGGCAGCGGGTTCGGCGGCTTCCAGTCGGCCATCGTGCTCGCCAAACCCGGCCGGAGGGCATCGTGACCGAGCTCATCAGCGAGGAGGGCGTCGTGACCGCGGTGCCCGGCCCCGCCCGCGACACCGCCCCGTCGGGACGGGCCATCACCCCGGACCGGCGCGGCCGGACGACGCGGCTGCTGGTCACCGGGATCGGCGTCGTCGCCCCCAGCGGCGTCGGCGTCGAGGAGCACTGGCAGACCCTCCTGCGCGGGGAGCTCCGGGTGGGCCCGATCGAGGGCTTCGACCCGTCGCGGTACGGCGTCACGCTGGCCGGGCAGGTGCGCGACTTCGACCCCGATCGGTTCGTCACCCCGCAGCTCAAGGTGCAGACCGACCGCTGGACCTGGATGTCCCTGGCGGCGGCCACGCTGGCCGCCGAGGACGCCGGCTACGTGCCGCCCGAGGAGGCCTACGCGACCTCGGTCTTCCTGGCGGCCGGCTCGGGGGGCAACGAGTTCAGCCAGCACGAGATCCAGGGTCTGTGGGCGAAGGGGCCCCGGTCGGTCGGCGCCTACCAGTCGATCGCCTGGTTCTACGCGGCCAGCACCGGTCAGGTCTCGATCCGCGACGGGTACAAGGGCCCCTCGGGGGTCGTCGTCAGCGAGGGCGCGGGCGGGCTGGACAGCTTCGGCTGGGCGCGGCGCGTGGTGCGCCGCGGCACCCCGGCCGTGCTCGTGGGCGGCACCGAGGCCGGGATCTGCCCCTACGCCCTGCTGTGCCAGGTGACCAGCGGTCGGCTGTCCACCGCCGCCCGCCCGGAGGACGCCTACAAGCCCTTCGACCGGCGGGCCAACGGCCACGTCATCGGCGAGGGCGGCGCGATCCTGCTGGTCGAGGAGGCCGACGCCGCCCGGGCCCGGGGTGCGCGGCACGTGTGGGGCGAGGTCGTCGGCTACGGCGCCACCCACGACGCCCACCACCACGAGGACCCCGCTCCCGACGCCACCCAGTACGCGCGGGCCATCCGGATCTCGCTCGCCGACGCCGGCGTGACGCCGGAGGAGGTCGACCTGGTGGTCGCCGACGGCGCGGGCGTCCCCGAGCTGGACGCGCTGGAGGCCCAGGCGATCACCGCGGTGTTCGGAGAGCGCGGCGTGCCGGTGACGGCGCCGGCGAGCTGGACCGGGCGGCTCATGGCCGGCGGGTCGGCGCTCAACGTGGCGACCGCCCTGCTGGCCATGCGCGACGGGCGCATCCCGGCCACCGGCAACCTCGACGAGCCGGTCGAGGCGCACCGGCTGGACCTGGTCCGCGAGACGCGGGAGCGCGACCTCGACGTCGTCGTCGTCCTGGCGCGGGGCTTCGGGGGCTTCAACAGCAGCCTGGTGCTGCGCCGCGCTCGCGAGGAGGCGGGGACGTGAGCGCCGCGGAGGAGCTCCCGGGCGTCCGGACGATGCTGCGGATGCGGACGCGCGAGGGCTGCGAGGCGGCGTTCGAGGCGGCCTGGCGGCGGGCCGCGGCGGAGATCGCCCGGGTGCCGGGCAACCTGCGCCAGGAGCTGGTGCGCGACCTCGAGGACCCCCGCACCTTCCTGATCACCAGCGACTGGACCGACCGCGCCGCCGTGGACGCCTTCGGCCGCAGCACCGCCCGGGAGACGCTCACCGAGGCCCTGCGCGACCTGCGCGAGGACGCCGGCCGCAACACCTACGAGGTCCTGGCCGTCGTGCCCGGTGCGGGGCGGCCGGTGGAGACCCCGGCATGACGGCACCCGGGGTGCGGACCGTCCTGCGGATGCGCGCGCGGGAGGGCTGCGAGGCGGAGTTCGAGGCGGCCTGGCGCCGGGCGGCCGCGGAGATCAGCCGGGTGCCCGGCAACCTCCGCCAGGAGCTGATGCGCGACGAGGGCGATCCGCGCTGGTTCGCCATCGTCAGCGACTGGACCGACCGGGCGTCGGTGGACGCCTTCGGGCGCAGTGCCGCCCGGGAATGGCTTCCCGAGGCGTTGCGCGACCTGCGTGAGGATGCCACCCGCTCGACCTTCACCGTGCTGGCGACGGTGGACGCCGAGCGCCGGCGGCCGGTGCGCATCGACTTCTCCACCAGCGTCAAGCCGGGCGAGCAGGTGGCCTTCGAGCGCGCGTACACGACGGTCACCCAGCGGATCGGGGACTCCCGCGGGTACGTGCGCGAGGAGCTGCTGCGTGACGCGTCCGGCCTGCGCTACCACATCTTCGCGGAGTGGGAGTCCGAGGACGACTTCGTGCAGTGGGTGGAGGACCCCGCCCACATGGACGCCGGCGCACCGCTGGCCCGGTGGCACTCGGTCGAGTTCCGGCGCGAGGTGCTGGAGATCCGCCGGCGGCCCGACGGGGACGCCGACTTCCCGCTGCTGCTCTCCCCCGGCGGGGACGTCGAGGTGGAGCGGGTGCGCGTCGACTCGGCTGTCGCCGTCGAGCCCTGGGAGCAGGAGGCCTTCGAGCTCGCCTACCTCGCCGCCGCGCAGCTCGCCCGCAGCGCCCCCGGCCACGCCCGCGAGGAGCTGCTGCGCGAGCCCGGCGGGCGGCGCTACCACGTGGTCGCCGAGTGGGAGTCCGAGCAGCGCTTCACCGACTGGGCGGCGGAGCCGGCGAACTGGGCCGCCGGGCCGCTCGGCCGGTGGCTGGCGCGGGGCGAGGACCGCAGGGTCTTCGCGCTGCGCGCGCGACCGGCGCCGTCGGTCACCGGGGCGACGGCCGAGCCCGTGCAGCAGCCGGCTCCCGTCGACGTCGCCGTCCCCGAGAGCGTGCCGACGCCGCCCGAGCCGGACCTGGAGGTGGTCGCCGGGCACCCGGTGCAGGTGTCCGTGGAGCGGGCCGCTGCTCCCGAGCCCGCCGCCGTTCCGCTCGCCACCGGCACGGTGCCCAGCGCCAGCGTGCAGGAGTTCGTGGAGAAGCCGGACGACGGCCACGCACCCGCCGCGGCGACGCTGCTGCCGGCCCCCTCCGATCTCAGAGACGCCTCCCGCACCCCCGGGCGGACGGTCGAGGTGCTCGTCGTCGGCGCCGGCCCGGCCGGCCTGACCCACGCCATCGAGCTGGCCCGCCGCGGCATTGCCGTCCGCGTCGTGGACAAGCGCCCGCAGGCGTCCACGCAGGCGGACAAGGCGATCGGCATCCACTGCCGCACGATGGAGATCTGGGAGGACCAGGGCATCGTCACCGAGGCGATGGACGCCGGCATCTGGCTGTACGGCCAGACGGTGTTCGTCAACGGCGTGCAGACCCACCAGGTCGACTGGGCCGGCCTCGACGAGCTGCCCTACGCCCACCTCGGGCTGCCGCAGTACGACACCGAGCGCATCCTCGGCGCCAAGCTGGCCTCCCTCGGCGTGGTCGTCGAGCGCGGGGTCGAGCTGGTCGCCTTCAGCCAGGACGACGAGGGCGTCACCGCGCAGCTGCGGCACGCCGCAGGCGAGGTGGAGACCACCCGCGCGCAGTACCTGGTCGGCTGCGACGGGGCGCACAGCGCCGTCCGCGCCGGGCTCGGGCTGGCCTTCGAGGGCGGGCTGTCGATGTTCCCGCAGCTGTTCATGCTCGGGGACGTCGACGTCGACTGGGACCTGCCGGCCGGACACCTGGTGCGCTTCGTGCGCATCGAGAACGAGGACGACTTCACCGGGATGCTCGTCTGCGTCCCGCTCAAGGGCCGCAACCGCTACCGGATCGCGACCCTGGCCCCCCAGCGGTGGCAGGACGCGGTCGGTTCGGGCGTCGTCCCGCCCGGGTTCTGGCAGGAGTACGAGCCGCCGACGCTGGCCGACATGCAGGCCGCGATCGACGACCTGGGTCCGCCCGGGACGACGGCGAGCAACCTGCGCTGGTCGTCGATCTTCCGGATCAAGCACGGCATCGTCGACCGCTACCGCGAGGGGCGGGTCTTCGTCGCCGGCGACGCCGCGCACCTGCACCCGCCGGCCGGCGGGCAGGGGATGAACACCGGCATCCAGGACGCCTGGAACCTCGGCTGGAAGCTCGCCCTCGCCGTCCGGGGGTTGGCCGCGCCCGGACTGCTGGACAGCTACGAGGCCGAGCGCCGTCCCGCCGGGAAGATGATCGTCGACCGGGCCGTGGCCATCGCGTTCACCGACGAGATGGACATGGAGGACGAGAAGGCCCAGTTCCTGCTCGAGATGCAGATGACCATGAACTACGCCGGCAGCCCGCTGGTCGGCGAGACGGCCCCCGGCGGCTTCCCCGCGGGGCCGGAGCCCGGGCACCGTGCGCCGGACGTGCACGGGCTGCGGCGCTTCGGCGTCGCGCACCCGCTGCGGCTGTTCGACCTCACCCGCGGTACCCGCTCCACGCTGTTGCTGTCGGCCGACGCCACCGCGTCGGAGGAGCAGGTGTCGGACCTGGAGAAGCTGGCGGTCGGCGTGCGGCAGCTGACCCGCGGTGAGGTGGGGGCCTACCTCGTCGCCGCGCCCGACGCCCGGGTGCCGCTGCTCGTCGACCTGCCCGTCGTCCGCGACGCCGAGGGCACCTTCGCCGCCGCCTACGGCACCGCGGGCGCGGGGACGGCGGCCTACCTCGTCCGCCCCGACGGCCACGTCGGCTTCCGCAGCCGCCCGCTGGACGAGGACGCCCTCCTCGACCACCTGGCCGGGGTCTTCGCGCAGTGACGGCCCCCGAGACCGCCCCACCCCCGAGGGAGACCACATGACCCAGACCGCGCAGCCGGCAGCGACCGCTCCCCCGGACGACGTCGTCCCCGGTCAGGAGATCTACACGCCGGAGTTCCGCGCCGACCCCTACCCGGTCTACGCCCGGCTGCGCAGCGAGCGGCCGGTGGTCAAGGTGCGGACGCCGCGCTTCGACTCGTTCCTGGTCACCCGCTACGAGGACGCCCGGCAGGCGCTGTCGGACCCGCGGTTGTCCAAGGACCTGTACCGCGCCGGGGACACCTACCTCGCGGTGTTCGGCGAGAAGGCGCGGCAGATCAACACCAACATGCTCAACTCCGACCCGCCCGAGCACACCCGGCTGCGCCGGCTGGTGACGCAGGCGTTCACGCCGCGGCGGATCGAGGCGATGCGCCCGCGGGTCGAGGAGATCGTCGAGGGGCTGCTGGACCGCATGGCGCCGAAGGGCCGGACCGAGTTCGTCGACGAGTTCGCCCTGCGGCTGCCGCTGGCGGTCATCGGCCACCTGCTCGGCATCCCCGAGGCCGACCACGAGGAGATCCTGGCCGGCACCCAGGTCATCCGGACCGTCGGCACCGGCGGGCGCAGCCCCCAGGAGGACCGGGCCGCGATCGGGCAGGCCCAGGAGCGGCTGCACGCCTACTTCTCCGGCCTGGTGGCGGCCAAGCGCCGCGAGCCCGGCGAGGACCTGGTCAGCGCGCTGATCGCCGCGCGCGACGGGGACGGCCGGCTGTCGGAGGCGGAGCTGGTGTCGACCTGCTTCCTGCTGCTGTTCGCCGGCTACCAGACGACCTCGGACTTCCTCGGCAACGCCGTCGTCGCGCTGCTGACCCACCCGGAGGAGATGCAGGAGCTGCTGGACGACCCGGGCCTGCTGCCCGACGCCGTCGAGGAGCTGCTGCGCTTCGACGGGTCGGTCCCGGTGTCGAGCTTCCGGTTCGCCACCGAGGACCTCGAGATCGGCGGGGTGAGGATCCCCGAGGGCTCGATCGTCACGATCGTGCTCAGCGCGGCCAACCACGACCCGGAGCTGACCCCGGACCCCGACGCGCTCGACCTCACCCGGGGCGACACCCCCCACATGTCGTTCGGCCACGGCATCCACTACTGCCTGGGCACCGCTCTCGCCCGGCTCGAGGCGACCACGGCACTGCGGCGGATCCTCGTCCGCCTCCCCGACCTGCGGCTCGACGTCCCCGTCGACGAGCTGCAGTGGCTGCCCGCCGCGTCGGCCTTCCGCGGGCTGCTCGAACTGCCGCTGAGTTTCACCCCCACCCCAGTTCCAGGAGGCACGCCATGACCCAGACGACGCCCTCGCCCACGGCCCCGACCTCGGCCGACCCCGCGGCCGACGCCTCGACGACCCCCACGGAACCGCCCTGGGCGAACGACACCGTCGAGTTCGCGAACACGGCCACGGCGCCCGCGAGCTGGTACTCGGGCACCTGGCGCCCGTTCCGCAACGTCATCGTCTGCCGGCTGGCCCCCGGCAGCGAGGACAAGGTGGGACCGGTGTTCGCCTACTACGACCGGACCACCCGGCCGCAGGACCTCGGCGTCGTCGGCCGGATCCTGCTCTCCTACGAGGACCTGTACCTGCACGTCATCGAGCGCAAGGAGGACCCGGAGGTCTCCGGTCAGCGCCGTGGCCTGCCGGCGTTCCAGGCGATCGCCGAGGCCATCGCGCCGTACGTGACGCCGTACCCGAGCTACTGGCAGAACCCGTCGCACTCCGTGGCGAAGCACTTCTACACCTGGCTGCCCGAGGGCGAGGTCTCCCCCGACCGGGAGATGACCGTCATAGTCCAGCGGATGCGGCCGGGCAGCGAGGAGGACATCGCCCGGGTGTTCGCCGAGTCCGACGCGGGCGGGCTGCCGACGGAGACCGGCGTCACCGGCCGCTGGCTGTACTCGATGGAGGACGTGTTCGTGCACGTCCTGGAGCAGGACCGGGTCAAGGCCGCGGCCGTGCGGCAGAACCACGAGTCGATGCGGCCGGCCTTCGCCAAGGTCATGGCGGACCTCGCCCCCTACGTCGAACCGTACCGCCCGGAGACGTGGCAGAGCCCGCGCGACTCGGTGGCCCGGGTGTTCCACCGCTGGACGGCGCCGGACTGGGCGCCCGGGGACCCGGAGCCGACGACGGGGGAAGGCACGGCATGACCCTGCGGGGGATCTCCACGCTCATCTACCTGGTCGACGACGTGGCCGCGGCCACGGACTGGTACACCGACCTCCTGGGAGCGGGGCCGTTCTTCACCCGGCCCGGCCCCGGCGGGCGCATCCAGTACGCGAAGTTCGCCGTCGGCGACTCCGGGGCGGAGCTCGCCATCGCCGACCGCGCCAAGGCCCCACCGGGCACCGTGGCCGGACCGGGCGGGGTGATCGTGCACTGGCGGGTCGACGACCTCGACGCCACCCTCGCCCGCCTCCAGGAGATGGGCGCCAAGGAGCACCAGGGCCGCACTCCCCACGGGCCGTTCGTCACCGCGGTCGTCATCGACCCCTTCGACAACCTGCTCGGCCTGCAGGGCGTCGCGTCCACCCCCCACTACTCCGACGACCGCGACCGCTCCCCGGCCGCGACCTGACCACTGCCGTCGTCCGCCGGCCCGGGTCCGCCCGGGCCGGCGGCCACCCCCTGCCTCGTCCAGGCCTCGTGCCGCAGCACGCCTGACCCCGTACGACCCGCTCCCGGCGCGCGCCGGCCCTCGGCGTGCGCCCCGCAGATCGCACACCCAGGAGGACTGCCCGATGCCCAGTCGAACGCCGCGCCGCGCCCTGCACCTGATCACCGCCGCGAGCGCCATGACGGTCGCGCTCACCGCCGCCGGACCGTCGGTCGCCGAGGCGGCGTCTGCGAAGCAGGCCTACAAGGACTACGCGGCGAGCGGGTTCAGGAGCCCCGCCCAGTTCGACTGCCTCGAGCTGCTCTGGGAGGCCGAGAGCGACTGGAACCCCTACGCGCAGAACCCGACGAGCACCGCGTACGGCATCGCGCAGTTCATCGACGCGACTTGGGCGACCACCGGCATCGCCAAGACCTCCAACCCGTACCGCCAGATCGACGCGGGCCTCATCTACATCGACGAGCGCTACGGCACCTCCTGCGACGCCTGGGCCTTCCACCAGGCCAACAACTGGTACTGACGCCCGCGCGTCGTCCCCTCCGCCCCCGTCGCGGGGACCCGCCGGCCCCGCCGCCGCCGTGAGCCCGAGAGCGGCGGAGACGGGGGCGGCCCCGCCCTCGCCCCCGTCCCGAGGCTCGCGCCGAGCCTGCGAGGGGTGGGGAGGACGGGGCCTTCTCTCAGGCGGCGACGGTCTGCATCGCCTCGGCGGTGAGCTCGACCGACCGCAGCCGGCCCTCCACCCCGGGGAACTGGTGGGCGACGATGAGCTCGTCGGCGTCGGCCTCGCGGGCGAAGTCGGTCAGGTACGGGCGCACCTCGGTCGGGGTGCCGACGGCGGTGTGGGTCAGCATCGTGTCGACGTGCAGCCCGGCGCCGCCGTCGAGCAGCAGCTGCGCCTCGTCGTCCGACAGCTGCCTGCCCCGGCCGAACAGGCCGACCGCCAGCGTCCGGCGGACGGCGGCGTACGCGGACTCCGCGGCCTCGCGGCTGTCGGCCGCCACCGCGTTGACCCCGGCGATCACGTACGGCCGGTCGAGCTGCGCCGAGGGCTTGAACTCGCGCCGGTAGGCCTCCACCGCGGGCCCGAGCATGGCCGGCGCGAAGTGCGAGGCGAAGGCGTACGGCAGGCCGAGCGCGGCGGCGAGCGTCGCGCCGAACATCGACGACCCCAGGATGTACAGCGGGACGTTCGAGCCCTTGCCGGGGACCGCGTCGACGCCGGGCACCCGGCTCTCGCCGGTGAGGTACCCCTGCAGTTCCAGTACGTCCTGCGGGAAGCGGTCGGCCGAGCGCGGGTCGCGGCGCAGGGCGTACACCGTGTTCTGGTCCGAGCCCGGTGCCCGGCCCAGTCCCAGGTCGATCCGCCCCGGGTGGACGGCCTCGAGGGTGCCGAACTGCTCGGCGATGGTCAGCGGCGAGTGGTTGGGCAGCATGACGCCACCGGCACCCAGCCGGATGGACGAGGTGTGCGCGCCGACGTGCGCGATCAGCACGCTGGTCGCCGACGAGGCGATGGTCGGCATGTTGTGGTGCTCGGCGTACCAGACGCGGCGGTAGCCGGACTGCTCCGCGCGCTGGGCCAGCGCGACGCTCGCCGCGATGCTCTCGCCCGGCGTCTGACCCCTCGAGATCGGCGCCAGGTCGAGGACGGACAACGGGATGCTCATGTGCTCACGTACCTCTCGACCGGTGTTGCCCAGGACAACCGTCGCGGTGAGCGGCGCCTTCCCCGGTCGGTGTGAGACGCCTTCCAGGGCCCTCGTCCCCCGCCGATGGACGACGAGGACGGAGGAGCCCGGCCCGCCCCCGCCTGCGGCGAGTCCCGATGGTGCCGGGCGCCGCGCAGGTGAGGTCACCGGGGACGCCGACGGCGCTCAGCCGCTGACGGTGTCCTCGTACTCGGCGCCCATCGCGCCGGTCTCGACCTCGCCGCCCCGGCGGTAGGTGCACGTCAGCACGCCGGTCGGCGTGGCCGCCGACGCGGTCAGCCGCCACGACCGCGGGATCGCGCCGTCACCGAACAGCCGCTTGCCCTCCCCGAGCACGACCGGTGCGACCACCAGGCGGAGCTCGTCGACCAGGTCGGCGCGCAGCAGCGTCTGCACCAGGCCGGGCGAGCCGTGCACCTGCAGCTCGCCGCCGTCCTGGTCCCTCAGTGCGCGCACCGCCTCGACGACGTCGCCCTCGACGACCCGCGCGCCGGACCACTCGAGCGAGGTCAGCGTGCGCGTGACGACGTGCTTGGTGCGCGTGTTGAGCGCCTCGGCGACCGGATCGTCCTCGGTGGGGGTCTGCGGCCAGGCCGCCGCGAAGATTTCGTAGGTCCCCCGGCCGAGCAGGAAGTCCTCCACACCGGCGAACCAGGCGTCGATCTGCGCGCCCAGGGTCTCCTCGAAGAACGGCACCAGCCAGCCGCCGTGGGCGAAGCCGCCGGTGGTGTCCTCGTCGGGGCCGCCAGGGGCCTGCACCACCCCGTCGAGGGTCGTGAACTCGGTGACGACGAGCGGTCGCATGGGTGTCCTCCTCGGTCCGGGCCGGCGGCCTCCCCCGTAGGACGGCGTGGCAGAGGGGTTCTCATCGCCGCGGGTGCCACCCCCGGAACTGGGGGAACAGGGACTCCGCTGTGCACCTGCCGCGGTCACGTTGCGTCACGGCTCGGCGGACGACCCCCAGGCCTGGGGAGTCGTGCAGGGCGGAAACGGGGGGTGTCAGGCCTCTCGGGCGGCGGTCAGAGTCGGCCCAGCTCGACGGGGGCCGGGCGATCCCACCCCCACACGTCGTCCATCGGCAACGGGGGGTTGTCATGAAGCGCACCACCAGCCTGATCACCACAGGGGCCCTGGCCCTCGGCACCACGACCCTGCTGGGCGCAGTGGCACCCGGCATCGCCGGGGCGTCCGGCTGCGGGGTCACCACGCTCGACATGGCCGGCCTCGAGGGGGCCTTCAACGGCGCGCTCACCGGCGTCGGCGACGGGGCCGCCGCCGAGATGCTCAGCGGGGGCCTCCGGCTGACCACGCCGTCGGCCGAGGAGGACCCGAACGGGGCCGCGTACGCCGCCTACTTCATGGACGGCCTGGAGATCGCGCTCGCGGACGCCACGGCGCAGACCAACTTCGCCCTCGACGCCACGCTGGCCGCGGGGCAGCCCATCGAGAACCACCCGACCTACGAGGTGTACGTCGACCTGGACGGTCCGGGCGAGCGTGGCGAGGACATCCTCGTGTACTGGGAGCCGGCCGCGGGCGCGCCGACCGACGTCTGGTGGAGCGCGCTCGGGCCGCTGACCGCGCTCGACCCCGACGCCTCCGAGGCCCCGGAGGAGGGCACACTCGTCGACATCAACGCCGCCTACCCCGACGCCGTCGTCACGGGTCTCGGCTTCCAGCTCCTCTACCAGCCCGGCGCCGACGTGACCGTTCACGGCCTGACGTTCGGCTGCAACCAGTTCGTGTTCACCTCGGGTCCCGGCGGCGGGGAGGAGCCCGACCCGACGGAGAACCAGGCCCCGGTCGCGGCCGTCGCGCACACCAACCAGGGCCGGACCTTCACCTTTTCCGCCGCCGGGTCGACCGACGCCGACGGCCGGATCACCGGCTACGCCTGGGACTTCGGCGACGGGGCGACCGCCGAGGGTGCCGACGTGACGCACGAGTACGCCGCCGCGGCCTCCTACACCGTGACGGTGACCGTCACCGACGACGACGGCGCCACGACCACGGCCACCCGCGC
This sequence comes from Geodermatophilus sp. URMC 61, assembly GCF_052931555.1. Taxonomy (NCBI): domain Bacteria; kingdom Bacillati; phylum Actinomycetota; class Actinomycetes; order Geodermatophilales; family Geodermatophilaceae; genus Geodermatophilus; species Geodermatophilus sp. URMC 61. The sequence goes on along the minus strand of NZ_JBRFHZ010000002.1, from coordinate 4,351,625 downwards.
CGTCGTCGTCCCCGCGGACGACCCGACCGACCCGACGGACCCGACCGACCCGGCGGCGCCGACCGAGTACGGCACGCCGCTGCCCAACACCGGTGCCGACGTCCTGGGGCTGGCCGCGGTCGGCGGTCTGGTCCTGGCCGGCGGTGGCGCCGGGCTGGTCGTGAGCCGTCGCCGCAAGGCCGGCTCCGCGTCCTGACCGAGGCCACCCGCGTCCCGCCCGCCGGCACCCGGCGGGCGGGACGCGCCATCGGACAGGGGGACCGATGACCCGCACGATCGTCCGCGGGCTCTCCGAGCTCGCGGTCACCGCCGGCGCGGTGCTGCTGCTCCTCGTCGTCCACGAGGTCTGGGTGACCGACCTCTTCAGCGACCGGGCGCAGGACCAGGTCGCCGAGGAGCTCCGCGAGGACTGGGAGACCGGCACGCCCGATCCCGAGCCCGACGCCGGGCAGGCCTTCGCCTTCGTGCACATCCCGCGGTTCGGCGAGGACTGGACCCGCGCCGTGGTCGAGGGGACCGACCCGGACGAGCTGGACGACGGGCCGGGTCACTACGTCGGCTCCGCGCTGCCCGGCGAGCAGGGCAACTTCGCGATGGCGGGGCACCGCGTCGGACGCGGCAGTCCGTTCCTCGCCCTCGACGTCCTCCGGCCCGGCGACCCGGTCGTCGTGGAGACCGTGGACGCCTGGCACGTCTACCGGGTGACGACGACGACCGTCGTGGACCCGAGCGAGAGCAGCGTCGTGGCGCCCACGCCCGGTGGGGCCGCGAACGGCGCACCGACCGGCGCGTTCCTCACCATGACCACCTGCCACCCGAAGTTCTCCACCCGCGAGCGGCTCGTCGTGCACGGGGAGCTGGAGGACTCGGTCCCCAGGGCCGCGGCCCCGGACGGCCCCGCGGCTCTCGAGGAGGTCTGAGGCTTGTACTCCTGGATCTGGCGCCACCTGCCCGGCCCGCTCCCGGTACGGGCAACGACGGCGCTCGTGCTGGTCCTCGCCGCGGTGGCGCTGCTGCTCTTCGTCGCCTTCCCGGCCCTGGACGGGCCCGGCGGCCTGTGGGAGCCGACGCTCTGACGGCTCGGGCGCGCCGACGGCTCAGGCGGCCAGCGCGGGCTCGCGGTCGCCGGCGGCCACGAGTCCGGCATAGCGGCCGCCGCGGGCGACGAGCTCGTCGTGCGTGCCGCTCTCGACGACCCGGCCGGCCTCGAGGACGGCGATCCGGTCGGCGTGCCGCACGGTGGAGAGCCGGTGGGCGATGGTGATCGTGGTCCGACCCCGGCTGGCCTCGTCGAGCGCGGCCTGCACCGCCCGCTCGGTGCCGGTGTCCAGCGCGCTGGTGGCCTCGTCGAGCACCAGCACCCGCGGGTCGCGCAGCAGCGTCCGGGCGATGGCCAGCCGCTGCTTCTCCCCGCCCGAGAACCGGTGCCCGCGGGCGCCGACGACCGTGTCGTAGCCGTCGGGCAGCGCGGCGATCACGTCGTGCACCTGGGCGCGGCGGGCGGCGTCCTCGAGCTCGGCGTCGGTCGCGTCGGGCCGGGCGTGCCGCAGGTTCTCCCGCACGGTCGTGTGCAGCAGGTAGGCCTCCTGCGCCACGACCCCGACCACCCGCGACAGCGTGGCCAGCGAGAGGTCGCGCAGGTCGACACCGTCGATCGTCACCCGGCCGGCGGTCGGGTCGGCCAGCCGGGCGACCAGCGAGGCCAGCGTGCTCTTGCCCGAGCCGGTCTCCCCCACCAGGGCCAGCGCCGTCCCCGCGGGGACCGTCAGGTCCACGTCGGCCAGCGCCGGCCGGTGCCCGTCGGGGTAGGTGAACGACACGCCCTCCAGCGCCACGTCGCCGCGCACGCGGGCGGGGTCCAGCGCCACCGGGTCGGCCGGGTCGTTGACCTCCACCGGCAGGTCGAGGTACTCGAACACCCGGCTGAACAACGCCATCGAGGCGGTCACCTGGACTCCGACGTCCAGCAGGCCCATGAGCGGGCGGAACAGCGTGCCCTGCAGCGCCGTGAAGGCGACCAGCGTGCCGATGGTCATCCCGCCGGAGGTCGCCGGCAGGCCCGCGGCCAGGTAGATCAGCGCCGGGATGCCCGCGAAGACGATGCTCATCGTGGCCATCCGCCACCGCCCGGCCAGCTGCGCGCGGACCTCGAGACCGACGAGGTCCGCGGAGGTGTCGGCGAAGCGCCGCGACTGGGCGGGACCGGCGCCGAGGGTCTTGCCGAGCAGCACGCCGCTGACACTGAGCCCCTCCTCGACCTGGGCGTGCAGGTCGGCGAGGTGGCGCTGGCGCTGCGCGGTGACGGTGCGGCGCATCCGCGCCACCTTGCGGGTCAGCGCGATGGCCGGGGGCAGGACGAGCAGCGAGAGCAGCGAGAGCCGCCACGACAGCGCGACCATCGCCACGACCGTGCCGACGACGGTGGTCGCGTTGGCCGCCAGGGACGTCGCCGTCGAGGTCACCACCGACTGCATGCCGGCGATGTCGTGGGTCAGCCGCGACTGCACCTCGCCGCCGCGCGTGCGGGTGAAGAAGCCCAGCGACTGGCGTTGCAGGTGGCTGAACACCGAGGTCCGCAGGCCGTGCATGACCCGCTGCCCGACCGTCGTCGACAGCCAGGTCTGCACCACGCCGAGGACGGCGGTGGTGGCGGCGACGGCCAGCATGCCGAGGACCGCCCACACCAGCAGCGGTACGTCCTGCCGCGGCAGCGCCTCGTCGATGACGAGCTTGACCAGGAACGGCGTCGCCAGCGCCACCGCGGACGCGGCGACGATGAGCACCACGACCGTGGCGACCTGCCAGCGGAAGGGTGCGAACAGCGCGGTCACCCGGCGCAGCGGCACCGGGTTGCGCTCGAGCTGGGCCCGGTCGGCCGGGTCGACGGTGCGCCCCGGGCGCCCGCCTCCTCCGCCGAGTCCTCTGGCGTCGTCGATGGCGACCACCTCCCGTGTCGGATACTGAGGTTACCTCACCATGAGGAAACCACGCGACCGTCGGTAGGATTCCCCGCATGCCGGACGACGACCCCGAGGTCCTGGGCGAGCTGCTCGTGCGGGTCACCCGCGGGCAGCGCCGGCGGTGGCGGGAGGCGCTGGCCCCCTGGGACCTCTCCCCCCACCACGTCCGCGCCCTGCGGGTGGTCACCGATCGGTCCGGCACCCGCCTCTCCGAGCTCGCCGAGGCGCTGCACATCGCGCCGCGCTCGGCCACCGAGGTCGCCGACGCGCTGCAGGCCCGCGGGCTGGTCGAGCGGACGCCCGACCCCACCGACCGGCGGGCCGTGGTGCTCACGCCCACCGAGGAGGGACGGCGGGTGCAGGCCGAGATCGCCGCCGCCCGCGCCGCCGACAACCGCGACCTGTTCGCCCGGCTGGACGCCGACGACCGCGCCACCCTGGCCCGGATCCTGCGCACCCTCGCCGACTGAGGGCACCTCCCTCGCCATCCGGCGGCGGGCGGGAGGCGACCCTCTGTGCAGTACCTTCGCCCCGACTGCCACCGCACCCGCACCCGAGTGCTGATCGGTCGGCGCCAGGCGACGCACGTGCCACACCCTGTGCCGCAGCCACCACCGCCTGGAGACCCACGCTCGGGGTTGGCGGTTCGTCATGGACCCCGACGGCACCCTGCACGTCACCATCCCGTCGGGCGTCGCCCGCACCACCCGACCATCGGGGCTGCGACCACCGGCACCCGACCCACGCGCGCCCACGCCCGGGGCCACCAACCTGCCGATGACACCTCCGGACGACGAACCGCCACCCTTCTGACCCGCGTGGTGCCCTGCGCTGCTCGGTCGCGCGTCGCACCTCCCACGGTGGGCGACCGCGGTGCCACGATCGGGGCGTGATCGAGCCGGTACACCCCGACGAGTTGCGCGTGTCGGACCACGAGCGGGCCGACGTCCAGGAGAAGCTGCGCCGCGCCGTGGCGGCCGGGCAGCTCGACCTGCACGAGTTCGACACCCGCGTGCAGTCGGCGTGGGCCGCCCGCACCCGCGGCGAGCTGGCCCGGGTGACCCGCGACCTGCCCGAGCCGCCACCCGAGCCACCGTCCCCGCCGCCGCTGGCCGGCCGGTTCTCCGACGACGACGCCGGCACCGCGATGAAGGTGTTGACGATCGTCTGGGCGAGCGTCACCGCGGTGAACTTCCTGGTGTGGGGCCTGGTGTCCCTGAGCAGCGACGGAGGCGTCTACCCGTGGTGGATCTGGCTGTCGGTCCCCGGTGCCGCCCTGCTCGTCCTGTACGTCGTCGGCATCGGCCGCCCGCGGCGCTGACGTGGCCGCGACCCCGACCCTGACCCGCCGGCAGGTCCTGGACCTGCGGGTCGCCGCGCAGCAGATCGGCCGCGCGTCCGGCGTGCCGGCCGACACCGCCGTCCTCGACCTCGGGGTGCAGGACACCGGGCCGGACGGCGGGCTGTGGTCGCTGTCGGTGCGCGGCGTGGACACCGCGGCCCTCGACGGCCACGACCTGGCGACCGTGTGGACCCTCCGCGGGGCCCCGCACCTGTACCGGCGGGCCGACCTGCCGGGGGTGGTCGCGGCCACCGCGCCGTTCTCCGACGCCGACGCGGGCAAGCGCGTCTACGACGCCGCCAAGCCGTTGAAGGCCGCGGGCATCGGCAACCTCGAGGCGCTGGACACCGTCGCCGACACCATGCGGTCGCTGGTCACGGCGCCGATGGTCAAGGGTGAGCTGTCCACGCGGCTGGCCGCGCTGGTGCCGGAGCCCTATCTGCGGTTCTGCCGGTCCTGCGACGCCAGGCACCTGTACGAGATGCCGTTCCGGCTGGCCGCGCTGCGCGCCGGGCTGGAGCTGGAGCCGGGGACCTCGCCGCCGGTGCTGCGCCCGGTCCCGGACCTCGCACCCGCGGACACCGTGCCCCCACACCTGGACGTCGTGCGCGGCTACCTGCGGCTGCTCGGCCCGGCGACGCCGAAGCTCGTGGCGGGATACCTCGACGCGCCGGTCAAGGACGTGCAGGCCCGCTGGCCCGAGGACGCCGTCGAGGTGTCGCTGGACGGCGAGCGACGCTGGCTGCTGGCCGAGGACGCCGACCGGGTCGACGACGTCCCGCCCGCGGCCGGTGTGTCCCTGCTCGGCCCGTTCGACCCGTTCCTCCAGGCCCGCGACCGCCCGCTGCTGGTCGACGACCCCGCCCGCGCCAAGGCGCTGTGGCCGGTGCTCGGCCGGCCCGGCGCGGTGCTGGCCGACGGCGAGGTCGCGGGGACCTGGCGGCCGCGCAAGGCCGGCTCGACGCTGACCGTGGTGGTCGAGCTGTGGCAGCCGGTCGCGCAGGAGGCCCTCGCCGCGGCGGCCGAGCGGCTGGCCGCCTTCCGCGGGGTAGTGCTCAAGGACGTCCACATCGACTGAGGAGTGGCCATGACCGGTCCCGACGACGCCTTCCTGGCTCCTGACGACGCGCTGCGCGGCTTCGACGACGACAGCGACGTCGAAGTCGGCACGGGCGGCGGTGACCGTCCCGGGGCGGACGACGTCGAACGGCCGAACCCCGCCGGGGCCGGGGTCGAGGACGCCGGACGCTCGGCCGGCTCCCTCGACGGCGGGACCGAGGGCTAGCAGCCGCCGGCGACACGTCCTCCGGCCGGCCCGCGTGCCGGTCGGCCGGTCTCGCGCGCCGCCGGCGGCTGTCCGCCGTCCGGGCGACGGTCCTGGTGCTGACCCCGCTCGGCGTCGTCCCGGTCCTGACCACGACGGCTCTCGCGATCGGGACCGTCCGACGCTTCCCCGCTGGGTATCTCAGCCCTAAGGTATCGGCGCATGGAACCGCGCCGCGTCCGCATCGGCATCGACACCGGCGGCACCTTCACCGACGTCGTCGCGGTGGACGAGGCGACCGGCCGGACGACGACCACCAAGACGCCGTCCACCCCGGCCGACCCGGCCGAGGGTTTCCTGACCGGCGTCCGCAAGGTGCTCGACCTCATGGGGCTCGACGGCAGCGCGATCACCGCGGTGAGCCACGGGACGACGGTCGCGACCAACCAGCTGCTCGAGGGGAAGCTCGACCGGATCGGCTTCATCACGACAGAGGGCTACGAGTCGGTGCTGGAGATCGCCCGCCAGTCGGTCCCCGACGGCTACGGCAACAGCTACTTCTGGGTCAAGCCGCCGCGGATCGTCCCGGCCGACCTGGTCCGCACCGTCCGCGGCCGGCTCGACCACCGCGGCGAGGAGGTCCGCCCCTTGGACGAGGACGACGCCCGCGCCGCCGCCCGCGCCCTGCGCGACGCCGGGGTCGGCACCGTCGGGATCTGCCTGCTGCACTCCTACGCGAACGACGCCCACGAGCGCCGGGTCCTCGACGTCCTGCGCGAGGAGCACCCGGACGCCGTGGTCAGCATCAGCTCCGAGGTGCTGCGCGAGTACCGCGAGTACGAGCGGTCGGTGACCACGCTGGTCGACGCCGCGGTGAAGCCGCGGGTGGGTGCGTACGTGCGGAACATCCGCGCACGGCTCGACGACCTCGCTGCGGGCGTGCCGTTCTACGTGATGAAGAGCAACGGCGGCGTGCTGTCGGCCGAGGAGGTCGTGCACCAGCCGATCACCACGATGCTCTCCGGCCCGGCCGCCGGCGCCCTCGGCGCCGCCCTGGTCGCGGGCGCGGCCGGCTTCGACCGGGTGCTCACCTGCGACGGCGGCGGCACCTCCACCGACGTCACGGTCGTGGTGGACGGCGAACCCGCGCTCACCACCGAGGGCTCGGTCGGCGCCTACCCGTCGAAGATCCCGATGATCGACGTCGTCACCGTCGGCGCCGGTGGCGGCTCCATCGCCTGGCTGTCGCCGGAGGGCACGCTCAGGGTGGGCCCGCGCTCGGCCGGCGCCGACCCGGGCCCGATCTGCTACCCCTCCGGCGGCACCGAGCCCACCGTCACCGACGCCCACGTGGTGCTGGGCCGGATCCCGCCGCACCTGCTCGGCGGGGAGATCCCGCTGTCGGTCGACGCCGCCCGCGCGGGGCTGGAGCAGCTCGGGGAGAAGCTCGGCCTGGACCTGGAGCGCACCGCCACCGGCATCCTCGAGATCTCGGCGTGGAACCAGGCCAACGCGCTGCGCCAGGTGACGGTGGCCCGGGGCCTCGACGTCCGCGACTTCACGCTCACCACCTTCGGGGGCTCCGGCTCGCTGCTGGCCTGCCGGCTGATGGACGTCCTCGGCCTGCCCCGCACCCTCGTCCCGCCGGACCCGGGCAACCTCAGCGCGTTCGGCCTGCTCACCGTCGACGTCCGCAACGACCACGTTCAGACGACGATCAGCCGGCACGCCGACCTCGACCTCGACCGCGTGCGCACGGTGTTCGGCGGGCTGGAGGCCCGGGCGCGGGAGGCGCTGGACGGCGAGGGCTTCCCCCGTGACCGGCAGCGGATCCAGCGCAGCGCCGACCTGCGTTACGTGGGGCAGGCCTTCGAGGTGCGGGTCCCCGTGGCGGACGGCGAGCTGGACCGCGCGGCCGCGGAGGACGTGGCCCAGGCCTTCCACGCCGCCCACCGCCGACTTTACGGCTACGACTTCGCCGAGGACCCGCGGCAGGCCGTCGAGTGGGTCAACCTGCGGGTGAGCGGCATCGGGCCGATCCGCCGTCCGGACCTGGTGGAGCTGGCCCCGGTGCCCACGCCTGTGACGGACCGGGCCGTCACAGGCTCCCGGCGGGTCTTCTTCGACGACTGGGTGGAGACGCCGACGTACGAGCGACCCCGGCTGGCCCCCGGCGACGTCGTCCCCGGCCCGGCGGTGATCGAGGAGTTCGGCTCGACCGTCCCGGTGCACCCCGGCTTCCGCGCGACCGTCGACGTCCACGGCAACCTGCTGATCGAGAGGGGTGCCCGATGACCGCCACCGCACGTGGCGATTCGCGCGGGGACGGCCGTCCTGTCGGCGGTGAGGTGGCCGCCGACCCGGTGCTCGTGGAGATCGTCGCCGGCACGCTGGCCGCGATCGAGCGGGAGGTGGAGACCTCGATCGGGCGGACGTCGCGGTCGCCGATGATCCGCGACGCGCACGACTTCCGCGCCGGCATCCACGACCGGAAGCTGCGCAAGCTCACCGGCCGCTCGTACTCCGCGCTGGTGCACCCGGTGGTGCGCGACCACCCGATCGAGACGATGAACGTCGGCGACGTCTACTTCCACAACGACGTCTACCTCTCCGAGGGCGGGATCGGGCACCTGCCCGACCTGTGCGTCACCGTGCCGGTGTTCGCCGAGGTCGACGGCGCAGCGGAAGTCGTCGCCTTCGTGCAGGCGTTCGGCCACCACGACGACATCGGCGGCGCGGTGCCCGGCTCGATGCCCTCGGCGGCGACCTCGGTGTACGAGGAGGGCCTGATGGTCCCGCCGATCAAGCTGTGGGACCGCGGCGTCCGCAACGAGGCCGCGCTGACGATCATGACCCGCAACTCGCGGATGCCCGACTCGCTGGCCGCCGACCTCGACGCCGAGTGCTCGGCCTGCCTGGCCGGCGCGCGACGGCTGGGCGAGCTCTTCGAGCGGTACGGGGTGGAGGCGGTCGAGGCGTGCTTCGACGCGATCCTGGCCAACTCGACGGAGGTCTACCGGCGCGAGGTGCTGTCCCAGATCCCCGACGGCACCTACGTCTGGGAGGACTACGCCGAGCACGACGGCGTGGAGCCGCCGACGCTGCACCGGCAGCGGATCACGCTGACCATGGACTCCTCGCGGGAGACCCCGCTGGCCATCGACTTCACCGGCACCGGCCCGCAGGCGAAGGGGCCGATCAACCACTGCGGTGACTACGCCGACGGCAACTTCCTCAAGAAGTGGCTGGCGCCGATCCTGCGCAACCTCGCCGAGACGCCCGAGCGGATGGCCGAGCTCGACGTCAACGAGGGCGTCGTCCCGTTGATCGAGATGCGGTTCCCGGAGAAGGGCACGCTGCTCACGCCGGTCTTCCCGGCGCCGACCAACGCGCGGACGTTCGTGATCCTGCGGCTGCTCGGCGTCCTGGCCGGGGTGCTGGCCAAGGCCACCGGTGGCCGGATGCCCGCCGACCAGGAGACGATCCGCTACACCGGCGTCTACGGCACCGACGCCGACGGCCAGCCGTACCTCATGCGCGAGGTGCTCGGCGGCGGCTCGGGCGGACGGTGGTACGCCGACGGTGAGGACACCATCCACGTCGTCCCGGACTCGCGGAACCTGCCGACGGAGTTCACCGAGAGCCGCTTCCCGTTGCGGGTGGAGCGGCTCGGGCTGGCGCCGGACTCCGGCGGGCCGGGCCGGTACCGCGGCGGCTGCGGCTACGAGAAGCACATCCGGGTGCTGCGCGACGCGCACTTCATGTCGATCGCCGACCGCTCGATCCTGTCCTGCTGGGGCGTCGCGGGCGGTCGCGCCGGGCGGCCGTTCCAGATCACCGTGGACCCCGGCGGCCCGGAGGAGCACGACGTCGACGCGCTCGCCGACGCCGAGCCGCTGGCCGCCGGCACGGTCGTGCGCATCCGGACGACGGGCGGCGGCGGGTGGGGCGACCCGCTGGACCGGCCGGTCGACGAGGTGCTGCGCGACATCGCCTGGCGCAAGGTGAGCATCGCCGGCGCGCGGGCGGACTACGGCGTCGTGGTGCGGGACGACGGGACCGCCGACGTCGCCGCCACCGACGAGCTGCGGGCCTCGATGCGGGCGGCCCGCACCGGCGAGGAGCCGTTCTTCGACCGCGGGCCCGGCTACGCGCGGCTGTCCGGCGGGGCCGCGTTCAACGAGTTCGACGTGCTCTGAAGGAGGACCCCGCTGCACCAGGCTCCGCTGCGGCCCCGTCCAGAGCTCGCCGCGAGCCCCTGACGGCCCCCTTGCAGGGTCCCGCCGCGAGCCTGCGAGTGACGGGGGCAAGGGGTCCTCCACAAGGAGGACGGGGTCCCTCCTCAGGGCCTGCCGAAGTCGGTGCTCCCGGTCGGCGGCTTGACCTCGTCGCCGGTCTCGCCCTCGTCGCCGCGGTAGGTCGGATGGTCGGTGTGGCGGGGGTCGTCGTCGGTGTCGTCGACGTCCTCGGGGACCAGCGGCGTCTCGTGCAGGACGTGCTCGCGCGCCTCGTCGCGGTCGGTGCCCGGTACCTCGGTCATGGCGACCTCCTCAACTCGGGGTCGATCACCTACCCGGCGGCTCTCCGGCGGATGCGCGCGCCGCTACGCCCGGGGCGAACGGCGGCGGCGCCACCAGCGGGCGCGCACCGGGGCGGGCGGCGGTGCCGCGGCCGGCTCGGGCTCCGGCGGCGGGCGGGTGGCGTGCCAGAGCCGCACGAGCGCCTCCTCGTCGGCCAGCCCGGGAACGGCGTCGGGCCCGTCCACCGGACGCCGCCAGTGCTGCTCCACGCGGGCGTTGAACTCGGCGACCGTCGCCCGCACCGCGGCCTCGCTGGGCAGCTGCGGGACCCGCAGCGCGAGGTCCTCGCGCTCACGGCGCAGCGCCATGCCCGGCGGCAGGAGGTCGCGCGGGTCGGCCTGCTGGCGGCGCGCCCACTCCAGCGCCCACTCGTAGCTGGTCTGCTCCTTGTCCCGCCGCGGCAGCGGCCGGCCGGTGCCCCCGAGCCCCTCGAACGCACCCCGCTCCTGCGCCTGGGTGATCTGGTGGTCGATCCAGGTCTCGAAGGACATCCCCGGGGGCTTGCGCTCGGTCATCACCCTCCTTGGTACCCCGCTGTTGCCGGATCGTGTCTTGACCTCCGGCGTCACTCGTGCGGGGACCCCGGCGTCCTCGCGGAGCGTGGCGACCTGCCACGAAGGGGTGAACCGGCAGCTCAGCGCCCTGCGTGCAGGACCGGGAACCCCCACGCTGGCCGTCGTGCCGCTGTCCGTCCCCGGCTTGCCCGACGTGCCGCCCGAGCTGGCCGGACCGGTCGCGGTGGAGCTGGCCAAGCCGGTGCGCGACCTGCCGAGGGCCGACGCGCTGCCCGGCGGCGTCCTCTACGAACCAAAGTGGGACGGCTACCGCCTGGTCGTCGTGCGGACCGGCGGCACGACCCGGGTCTGGTCCCGGCAGGGCCGCGACCTGTCGTCCCGCTTCCCGGACGTCGTCGCCGCGGCCGTCACCCAGGTGCCGCCGGGCACGGTGCTCGACGGCGAGGTCGTCGTCTGGAACGGCTCACGCCTCGACTTCGGGCTGCTCCAGCAGCGGATGGTCGCCCCCCGCGGCCGGATCGGCACGCTAGCCGCCGCCGCACCCGCCTCCTACGTCGCCTTCGACCTGCTCGCGCTCGGCGGCGCCGACCTGCGCGGCCGGCGGCTGCGAGAGCGGCGGGCGGCGCTGGAGGAGCTCGCCGACCGCTGGGCCCCGCCGATGCAGCTCTCGCCGGTCACCACCGACCCCGCCGAGGCCCGGCAGTGGTCGGCCGACTTCCGCCCCGCCGGGGTGGAGGGGCTGGTCGCCAAGGGCGCCGGCACCCGGTACGCACCCGGGCGCCGCGAGTGGCTGAAGGTGAAGTCCTGGGAGACCACCGAGGTGCTCGCCGGTGGCGTCATCGGGTCGCTCGAGCGGCCCAGCCAGCTGGTGGCCGGGCGCTACCGGGGCGGCGAGCTGGTCGTCGTCGGCCGGACCAGCCCCCTCTCGCCCGCGCAGTCCGCCGAGCTGGCCGACGTCCTCACCCCGGCCGGGTCGGACCACCCGTGGCCGGACCGGATCGGCACCGGCGCCTTTGGCGGCGGCCGGCTGTCGGTGGCGCTCACCCGCGTCCGGCCGGACGTCGTCGTCGAGGTCAGCGCGGACGCCGCACTGCAGGCCGGCGTCTTCCGCCACCCGCTGCGGTTCGTGCGGGTGCGCCCGGACCTCACGCCGGAGGACGTGCCGAGGATCGCCTGAACCCCACGACCCTGGCGCCGTGACCGCTCGGCGCGATCCGCGGTGGTCCCCCGTGCCGTGGTCGTCGGCTGAGCAGGCCGGCGACGAAACCCGCACGGAACACCACGCGTGGACGATCGGGCGGGTGCACACCGGCGACCAGCTCAGCCTGACGGCGGCCGACCTGGCGGTCCGCACCCTGGGCCCGGCGACCGTCCCCTCACCGCTCGACGGCTCCCTGCTCGACCCCCGCGACAGCGTCCACTACGTCGCCGAGACCGACCGGGTGCTGCTCGACGACACCCTCGACATGGCCGTGCTCCGGGGGCTGCCCACCGGCGAGCTGCCCGCGTTCGAGCCCGGCGGCCCACGCTCGCGGCTGTTCTTCCACCCGCCCCGCACCCGCGTCGGCGTGGTGACCTGCGGCGGGCTGTGCCCCGGGCTGAACAACGTCATCCGCGGCCTGGTACTGGAGGCGTGCGGTCACTACGGCGTCGCCTCCGTGATCGGCTTCCGCAACGGCTACCGCGGCCTGACCCGCGCCGGAGCTGCCGACGCCGTCGAGCTGACACCGGCCACCGTCCGCGGGCTCAACGACCAGGGCGGCACCGTGCTGGGGACCTCCCGCGGTGGGCAGGACCCGGCCGAGATGGTCGACACCCTCGTCGCGCGCGGCATCGACGTCCTCTTCGTCATCGGCGGTGACGGCACGCTGCGCGGCGGGCAGGAGATCGCCGACGAGGCCGCGCGCCGGGGCCTGCCGATCGCCGTCGTCGGCATCCCCAAGACCATCGACAACGACATCCCGTGGATCGATGCCAGCTTCGGCTTCCAGACCGCGTTCGGCCGGGCCGCCGAGTCGATCCGGGCCGCGCACACCGAGGCGCGCTCCACGCCGAACGGCGTCGGGTTGATCAAGCTGATGGGCCGGCACTCGGGCTTCATCGCCGCCTACGCGTCCCTGGCCAGCGAGGACGTCGACGTCGTCCTCGTGCCGGAGGTGCCCATCGACCTCGACGGGCTGCTCCTCCACCTCGGCCGTGTCCTCGACCGGCAGGGCCACGCGGTCGTCGTGGTCGCCGAGGGGACCGGGCAGGAGCTCTTCGCCGGGCAGCCGCGGGAGCGGGACGCCTCGGGCAACCTGCGCCTCGGCGACATCGGCGCACTGCTGCGCGACCGGATCACCGCTGAGGCGCGCGCCTGCGGCCGCGACATCAGCCTGCGCTACGTCGACCCGGGCTACGCCATCCGCAGCGTGCCGGCCAACCCCTTCGACAGCGTCTACTGCGCGCGGCTCGCGCAGGCCGCTGTCCACGCCGCCATGGCCGGCCGGACGGCGACCGTCGTCGGTCGCTGGCACGGCCGGTTCGTGCACCTGCCCATCGCGCTGGCCACCGCCAGCCGCAACCAGGTCGACCCGCAGGGCGACCTGTGGCTCTCGGTGCTCGAGGCCACCGGCCAGCCGGTCGGCGGTTGAGCGGTCTCAGCCGCCGACCGCGACCCGGCCCTTGGCCACCTGGACCGCCGCGACCAGCCCGGCGAGGACGACCGCGGTCGAGGGGACGGGGGCGCCGAGGAAGGCGGTGACGAGGACGAGCACGGCGGCGACCGGGAAGCCGACCTGCGCGACCGGGCCGTAGTGGTCGCCGCGGTGCCGGACGTGCAGGGCCCAGACCACCAGCAGGAAGACCGCGACGGGCAGCGGGACCGCGAGGTCGCCCGCCAGCTGGGAGCCGGCGTAGGCGCCGGTGTCGACGTCGATCGCGACCTCCAGCCCCGAGCCCACCGCCGCGGTCGCCGCGAAGACGGCGTAGTGCCCATAGCCCCACAGCAGCGGCAGCCGCCGGCTGGCGAGCAGGTCGCCGCGCGGCTCGTCGAAGTAGAGCCACCACAGCGCGAGGACGACGACGAGGCCGGCGGCAGCCAGGGTGGACAGCGGCAGCACCTGTGCGGTGTGCTCGGTCAGGGCCTCGGTGACGGCGTTGGTCGCCCCGAGGATCACCTCGCCCAGCACGATGAGGGTGAACAGCCCGTACCGCTCGGCGATGTGCTCCGGGTGCCACGGCGTCACCAGCCGGCGCTCGGCCACGGCCGGCACGGCCAGCTCCGCGGCGACCAGGACGACGACAGCCGGCCACAGCAGCCCCTCCGGGAGCAGCAGCCGCAGCAGCCACAGCACCTGGACGACGGTGACCAGGACGGCGTAGCGCAGTGCCGGCTCGCGGAACTCGGGGGCCGACGCCGCCGCCCGCAGCCACTGGCCCACCATCGCCAGCCGCATGACCACGTAGCCGAGGGTGACGATCCCGAAGTCGCCGTCCTGGGCCACCGCGGGGACGCCGGCGGCGAGCACCAGCACGCCGGCCATCTGCACGAGGGTGGTCAGCCGGTAGACCCCGTCGTCGGTGTCGAAGGCGGAGGCGAACCAGGTGAAGTTCATCCACGCCCACCAGATGGCGAAGAAGACCGCGAGGTAGCCGACCACACCGCTCGCGGCGTGGTCCTCGCTGACCGCGTGGTGCAGCTCGGCGGCCGCGGAGGCGACAGCCACCACGAAGCACAGGTCGAAGAGGAGCTCGAGCGGGGTGGCGGCTCGGTGCTCCTCGTCGGGCCTGCGGGGGCGCATGGGGCGACGCCACGGCGACCGCGGTCCGGTCCGGGTCTCGACGGTCACGGCAGGATGCAACTGCGGCCGGGCCGCGCCGGTCAAGGACGCGGCTCAGTCCTGCTGCGGCACGCGGCCCAGCGCCACCAGCAGCCGGCGCAGGAGGCCGGCGAGGACGTCGAGGTCGTCGCCGGAGAGCCCGGCCAGGAGCCGGCGCTCGGTCTCCAGGTGGTCGGGCAGCGCGGCGTCGAGCGCCGCCCGCCCGGCCTCGGTCAGCGTGACGACGACGGCCCGCCCGTCGACCTCGCTGCGCTCGCGGGTGATCAGCCCCTTCTCCTCCAGCCGGTCCAGCCGCTGGGTGATCGCGCCGGAGGTGACCAGCGCGGTCCGCATGAGCGCGGTAGGGGTCAGCTGGTACGGGGCCCCGGCCCGGCGCAGCGCGGCCAGCACGTCGAAGGAGGGGACGTCGAGGCCGTGGCGGGCGAAGGTGACGCGCTGGGCGAGGAACACCTCGCGCTGCAGCTGGGAGATGCGCCCGACGACGCCCATCGGGCTGCAGTCGAGGTCGGGCCGCTCCCGGGCCCACTGGGCCAGGATCTGGTCGACGGCGTCCCCCATCCCGATACCTCAGCAGTGAGGTTTCGGTGGCGTCAAGCCGGGTGCAGGCGGGTGCTGAGCCGGACGGTGAGCCCGTCGGGACCGGGCAGCAGGTCGACGGAGTCCCAGAGCTTGCGGGCCAGCCACAGGCCCATGCCGCCGCGGCCGAGGTCGGCGCCGTGGGCGGGCCGGAAGCCGGCCAGCGGGTCGGCGAAGGAGCGCCCGGAGTCGGTGATGGCGCAGACCAGCCGCTCGCCGTCGGTCCACATCCGCGCCGACACCGGCCGGACACCGTGCCGGAAGGCGTTGGCGGCGATCTCGGCGGCGGCCAGGTGCAGGTCCTCCCGCTGGTCGCGGGCGGGCACCTGGGCGGCGAGGACCCGGCCGAGCTCGTGGCGCAGTGTCACCAGGGTGGGGACGTCGTCGAGGGCGAGCACCGGCGCGGTGTCCTCGACCGGCTCGCGCGGCCACGGCAGCCGGGGCAGGTACTCCGCCGGGTCCCGGTAGGCGGGGCTCGGCGTCCAGGCCCCGTCGACGACCAGGTGGGGGTGGGTGGCGGCGACGGTCTCGACCACGGCAGCGGGCAGCCGGCTCCGGTCGTACAGGCACAGCCGGTCGACCGGCGCGTCCTGCATGACCCGGTTGGCTGCCGACTCGAACCGCACGCCCTCGCGCCAGTCGGCGGGAGTGGGCCCGAAGTCCTGCAGGGAGAGGATGCGCAGCCGGCCGCTGTCCGCCCGCTCGGCGGTCCACCGGGCGCGTGCCAGCGCGTCGGGCGCACGGGCTCCCATCAGGCTCAGTGCGGGGTCGTCGCGGACCTTCCGGGCGCGTTCCCCGAGTTCGCCGCACAGCAGCGCCGTGACGTCCGGCGGGCAGGCCAGCGCGACGACGTCCCCGGCGCGCAGCCCGGCGTCGAGGAAGGGCAGGGCCACGGCTAGCAGGTCGGCCTCCCCGCGCACCACCGCGGCGGCGTGCCCCGGCAGGACCAGGGACGCGGCGCCGCTGCGTGGGTGCGGCAGCGGCGCCCGGGGCTCGTCCGCCGCTCGGTCCACCTGGTCCGGTCCTCCCTCCGGACGGGGACTCCGACCGGTCGAGGCGTCATCCTCGTACACGTCCACCCCGCGTTGCGCGCGGGGTGTCGGATGAGCGCGCCGTTCCGTTCGTGGCCGCGTCGTCGACCCCGGCCAGGGCGAGGATCCGCGCCGGCGGGGTCCCGGGCCGGGTGAGCACCCGCAGCTCCACGCCGGCGTGCCGCGCCCGGACGGCCGCCTCGAGGACCAGGCCGACGCCTGCGCTGGCCAGGTAGCCGGTCGGCCGGAGATCCAGCGTCGCGGCCGACCCCGCAGCGAGCTGCTCGAGCCGGGTGAGCACCTGCTGGCGGACGCGCACGACGGTGGCCAGGTCGACCTCCCCCTGCACCTCCAGACGCGGGCCGCCGAGCTCGTCGTGCACGGCCACGCTCGCTCCGCCGTCCCCCGAGGGTGCCGCCGGCGCTCGCTCGGGACGGGCGGTGGAACCGGGGAGGAGAGGAGCCATCCGGAAGCGGACCGTGGTACCGGCGACCCCCGGGGCGTGCACCACCTCGACGTCGGTGCCCAGCGCGTCGATCAGCTCCAGACCGCGCCCGCGGTAGCCGCGGTCGGCCGGCGGCGGCCGCCACACACCGGTGTCGCGCACCTCGACCCGCACGCCGCCGTCGGCCTCGCGGGCGACCCGGTAGCTGCACTCGCCGTCGTCGGGGGACGCGGCGTAGGCGTGCTCGACCGCGTTGGCCAGCGCCTCGCCCAGCGCCAGCTGCAGGTCCTCGGCGGTGTCCTCGGGCAGCCCGGCCGCCGCCGTCCACGCCGCCACGTCCCGGCGGACACCGGAGAGCCGGCGTGGGTCGGCGGGCAGCCGCGCGGCCAGCGGCTCCGGCAGCAGCCGGGCGGCGATCAGCGCGACGTCGTCGGGCTGGTCGGCGTCGGCGAGGACCTCGGCGAGCAGCCGCCCGGTGAACGCGACCGGGTCGGCCGCGGCGTGCCGGGCAGCCGCGGCCCGGACCCGCTCCAGCCCGTCGTCGAGGACCTCGCCGCGGCGCTCGACCAGGCCGTCGGTGTAGAGCAGCAGGGTCGCGCCGGGGGCGATGTCGGCGGTGCCCTCGGTGTAGGGACGACGTCCGGGCGCGCCGAGGACGGCCCCGGAGCCGGCACCGTCGAGCAGCCGCGCCCCGTCCGGCGTCACCAGCAGCGCCGGTGGGTGCCCGGCGCGGGCCCAGCGGACCGTGCCGGCGGTGCCGTCGACGACCAGGCAGGCCGCGGTGGAGGCCAGCGCACCGGGCAGCCGGGCGGCGAAGCGGTCCAGCAGCTCCAGCGCCTGCGCCGGGCCGCAGCCCTGCAGCAGGGCGGTCGACAGCGCGCTGCGCAGCTGCCCCATGACCGCCGCGGCGGCCGGCCCCTGGCCGACGACGTCGCCGACGGCGATCGCGATCCGGTGGTCGGCCAGCTCGACGACGTCGTACCAGTCCCCACCGGCCTGGGTGCCCTCGGCGCCGGGCAGGTAGTGCGCGGCCAGCGCCAGCCGCTCCAGGGCGGGCAGCTGCGCCGGCAGCAGGCTCAGCTGCAGCGTCTCGGCGATGCCCCGCTCGGCCCGGTACAGCCGGGCGCGGTCCAGGGCCTGTGCGCACTGCTCGGCGACGGCGAGCAGCATCGCCTGGTCGGTGGCGGAGAAGCGCCGCACCGCGGGCCAGGCGACCGCCAGGACGCCGACCACCCGGCCGGCCACGGTCAGCGGCAGCGCCGCCACCGCCGCCAGCCCGAAGTCCCGCGCCGACGCGGCCAGCTCGGACGGCAGCTCGCGGTCGGCCGGGGGCTGCGCGGTGACGTCCTC
The DNA here is from genome assembly GCF_052931555.1 of Geodermatophilus sp. URMC 61. NCBI lineage: Bacteria > Bacillati > Actinomycetota > Actinomycetes > Geodermatophilales > Geodermatophilaceae > Geodermatophilus > Geodermatophilus sp. URMC 61. Next base: position 4,333,741 of record NZ_JBRFHZ010000002.1, on the reverse strand, counting down.
CACCCAGACCGGACGCCGCTCGGTGACGGCGGTGGTGGCCGCCAGCGGGGCCGACATGGGCAGCGTCCGCCACACCTCCAGGCCGGCCGGGCTGCCCCCGTCGATGGCCAGCGCGGACAGCGCCCGGTGCGAGGGGTCCACCTCGTAGACCGCAACCCGGCTGTCCGGGCCGGTCAGCACGCGGACGTGCCCGCCGGCCACCTCGGCGACCTCCAGCGGGGTGGTCGCCGCGGACAGCTCCGCGGTCGCCCGCTGCAGCAGCGCCAGCCGCCGTGCCGCGGACCGCTCCTCGGCGAGCAGCACCGCGTTGTCCACCGCCAGGGCGGCCCGGCCGGCGACCTCCTCCAGCAGCACCCGGTCGTCGTCGTCGTACGGCGGCGACTCCGGGTGCCGGGCGAGCCCGAGGACGGCGAGGACCCGGCCGCGCACGGACAGCGGCACCGCCATCCCCGAGCCGACGGCCACGGCCTCCGCGATCTCCGGACGGTCGGTGGCCACCTGCGGCAGCTGCCGGCGCAGCACCGTCCGGCCGGTCGCCACGACCTCGGGTCCGAGTCCGGAGTCGGGGTCGTAAGCGGCCTCGGCGGCCTCGGCGGCACCGTGGAGCCCGGCGACCCCGGCGAAGCGCAGCCGTCCGTCCTCCTCCAGCACCCGGGCCGTGCAGAGGTCCGCGAGGCGCCGGTCGACGACCAGCCGGGCCAGCGCGCCGAGCTGTCCGTCGACGGTGGTCTCCCGGTCCAGGGCCGTGCCCACCTCGGCGAGCAGCGTCTGCCGCGCCGTCTCGCGGGTCCGGGCGTTGATGTCGGTGCAGCTGCCGACGTACCCGGCGAACGTCTCACCGGCCCCGATCGGCGCGGCCCGCTCGAGCAGCCAGTGGTAGGCGCCGTCGGCGCGGCGCAGCCGGACGTCGACCTCCCAGCCCTCACGGCGGGCGGTCGCCGCGGCGACGACCTCGGCGTAGCGGTCGCGGTCCTCCGGGTGCAGGCCCCGCGCCCAGCCGTCCCCGACCTCGTCGCGGGCCGGGCGGCCGGTGAACTCGGTCCAGCCGCGGTTGACGAACACCCGCCGTCCGTCGGGGTCGGACACCCAGATGAGGGCCGGCGCGAGGTCGGCCATCGCGGTGAACTGCGCCTCCGCGGCGCGGCGGGCCCGGCCGAGCTCCAGGTGTGCGCCAAGGCGCGCCAGCAGCTCCTGCGCGGAGAACGGCTTGACCAGGTAGTCGTCGGCCCCGGCGGCCAGACCCTCGACGGCGGCCTCCTCGCCGGCCCGGGCCGAGAGCAGCACCACCGGGACGCGGGCGGTGCGCGGCTCGGCGCGCAGGGCCGCCAGCAGCCCCATGCCGTCGAGCTCGGGCATCATCACGTCGCTGACGACCAGGTCGGGTGGGTCGGCCAGCGCCGCCTCGAGCGCCTGCCGGCCGTCGGCGACCGCGCGGACGTCGTAGTGCGGGCGCAGCAGCCGCTGCAGGTACTCCCGCATGTCGGCGTTGTCGTCGGCGACCAGCACCCGCCCGGAGGCCGCGGCCGGGCCCGGGACGACGGGTGGCAGCTCGGCGCCGGGCGCGTCGTCCCCGCCGGGCAGCCAGCGCATGGCCTCGGTGACGAAGGGGACGGCGGCGGCGGAGACCGCGGGCACGTCCGGAGCGGGCTCGGCCAGCCGGTCGGCGGGCAGGTGGGCGGTGCCGATCGGCAGGGTGACGGTGAACGTCGTCCCGGCGCCCGGGGTGCTCTCGACGTCGATCTCGCCGCCGTGCAGGGCGACCAGCTCGCGCACCATCGCCAGGCCGATGCCGCTGCCCTCGCCCGACCGGCCGCGGGCGTCGGCCACCCGGTGGAAGCGCTCGAACAGGCGGGGCAGCTCGTCGGCGGGGATGCCGGTGCCGGTGTCGCTGATGACCAGCCGGGCGGCCCCGTCGTCCTGTCGCAGCCGGACGGCGATGCCGCCGGTGAGGGTGAACTTCAGCGCGTTGGAGAGCAGGTTGAGGACGACCTTCTCCCACATGTCCCGGTCGACGTGCACCGGCGCGTCCAGCGGCGCGCAGTCGACGGTGAACTCCAGCCCCGCCCGGACGACGGCCGAGCGGAAGACGCTGGCCAGCTCGGCGGTGGTGGCGGCGAGGTCGACGGGCTCGAAGCGGGCGTCGATCCGGCCGGCCTGGATGCGGGAGAAGTCGAGCAGGGTGTTGACCAGCTTGCCCAGCCGCTGCGCGTTGCGCTCGATCACCTCGAGCTCCTCGCGCAGCCGCGGGTCGGACGCCGCGGCCGGGGAGGCCCGCAGCTCGGCGACCGGGCCGGCGATGAGCGTCAGCGGGGTGCGGAACTCGTGGCTGACGTTGCTGAAGAAGTCGGTCTTGGCCCGGTCCAGCTCGGCCAGCGCCTCGGCCCGGCGGCGCTCGGCCTCGTAGCTGCCGGCGTTGGTGAGCCCGGAGGAGACCTGGTTGGCCACGAGGGCGAGGAAGCCGTGGTAGGCGTCGTCCCAGCGGCGGTGCGGGTTGAGGCCGACGACGAGGAAGCCGGCGACCCCCTCGCGGTCGGACGCCGACGCGGCGATCGGCAGTGCGACGCCCTGCACGGGCGGCCGGTCCCAGGCACCGGTCGGCAGGCCGGGGCAGCGGTCGGCGAGGTCCTCCACGAGCACGTCCTCGCCGACCAGCAGCCGGGCCAGCGGCCACGCCTCGTGGTCGTCGGTCAGGACCCGGGGGACGGCGGACGACCCGGGCTCGATGCCCACCGCGCTGCCCAGCCGTGCGGCGCCGTCGTCGTCCAGCAGGTACACGGCGCTGAACGGCAGGTCGACCGGGTTGCGGGCGAGCTGCTCACCGGTGGCGGCGAGCACGGCCTCCGCGGAGCGAGCTGCCCCCAGCGCCGCGGCGAGGTCCCGCAGGGTGCCCATCCGGCGCTCGCCGACGACCTGCTGGGTGGTCTCGGTGACCACGCAGAGCAGGCCGCCGGTGCCGCCGCCGTCGTCGGGCAGGGGGCTGTAGGAGAAGGTGTGGTACGTCTCCTCCGGGTAGCCGCTTCGCTCCAGGAAGAGCAGCAGGTCCTCGTCCCAGGTGGCGGCGCCGCTGTCGAGGACCGCCTGCGTGCGCGGCCCGATGTCGGGCCAGATCTCGGCCCACACCTCCGAGGCGGGCCGGCCCAGCGCCCACGGGTGCTTGGCCTGCAGCGTGTCGTGCCGGTAGGCGTCGTTGTAGAGGAAGGCGAGGTCCGGGCCCCAGCCGGCCCACATCGCGAACCGCGACGTCAGCAGGATCCGGACGGTGTGGCGCAGCCCGGAGGGCCAGTGCTCCGGCGGACCGAGCGGTGTCTGCGACCAGTCGACCGCGGCCATCGCGCGGCCGACCTCGCCCCCACCGGCGAACAGCGACGTGTCGGGGTGCTCGTCGCTCACTCCGACATCACGACTGGATGGTAGGTCGGGGGGTCGCCACGGTCGGCTGCGGGCGTGTCGACCCGCGCGCCGACGCCGGGCGGTCGGAGGACCGGGCTCGGCGAGGGTGTCCTCCGGGAGCGGCACCCGTCGACCCCTGCCACCCGGGCGGTTTCCGCAGAGATCGCCGGGGAGTGCTGCCATGCTCGTCGCATGGCCGCACTCGACGACTTCAACGCCGAGCCCGCCGACCGCGCCGTCCAGGCCCTCCGGGCGTGCAACGCCGCGCCGCGGTTCGCGGCAGCGGTGGTGTCCGGCCGGCCCTACCCGGACGTCGACGCGCTCGTCGCCCGCGCCGAGGAGGTCGTCCGCGGGCTGCCGTGGGACGAGGTCGAGCTGGCGATCGCCGTCCACCCGCGGATCGGTGAGCGACCCGAGGGCACCTCGCCCGAGGCCGAGGCCTCCCGGCGGGAGCAGAGCGCGGTGGGCTCGGCGGACGACGCGACGCGGGCCGCGCTGGCGGAGGGCAACCGAGCGTACGAGGAGCGCTTCGACCGGGTGTTCCTGGTGCGCGCCGCGGGCCGCTCGCCGGAGGAGGTGCTCGCCGAGCTGCGCCGGCGACTCGACAACGACGAGGAGACCGAGCGCGCCGAGGTGACCGGTCAGCTGGCCGAGATCACCGCGCTCCGGGTGCGGGAGCTCGTCTCGTGAGCGTTTCGACCCACGTGCTGGACTCCGTGCTGGGGCGGCCGGCGGTGGGGATGACCGTCCGGCTGTTCGCCGGGGAGGAGCTGGTCGCCGAGGGGGTCACCGACGCCGACGGCCGCTGCCGGCTGGCCGAGGGGGCGACCGCTCCGTGCGCCCACCGGCTGGTCTTCGCCACCGGCCCGTGGTTCACCGGACAGGGGCGGGACACCTTCTACCCGGAGGTCGTCCTCGCCTTCGACGTCCGCCGGCCCGAGGAGCACCACCACGTGCCGCTGCTGCTGGCCCCGTTCGCCTACTCGACCTACCGCGGGAGCTGACCCGACCGGTCGACCGCCTCGCCGCCGTCCTGACCACAGCACGCGCGCGACGTTCCACGTGCAACAACGGACGGCGCCGCTCGGGACCGTCGCCACTCGACGACTCGAGCGCCGCCCTGACGTCGCCGCGGTGCGGCCGTCGATGCCGGGCTCCTGCTGGCCCGCGACCCGGACGGGCCGAGGCGTCAGCGGCCCCAGCTGTCGTCCTGCGGCGCGGTCTCGAGGCCGACCCCGGCGAAGAGCAGGTCGGCGTGCACCCGCAGGTCGGCACCGCGCTCGTCGTCGGTGGCGAAGACGTCGGCGCCCTCGGCCACCCCGACCCCGCCCGCGCCGCGGCAGCTCCACCACACGTGCCAGCCGGCCGGCACCCGCACCCCCACACCGCCCATCAGCGCCCGCACGGTGAGGTCCACCCCGCCGGGCACCTTGGGGACGGCGCCGAGGTCGAGCCGCGCCCCGGCCATGAGCAGGTCCAGCCGCACGCGGGAGAGTTCGGGGTTGACCGGCCGCAGCTCGACCCCGCCGAGCACGACGACCCGCCGGATGCCGGCCGTGCTCTCGTCGCCCTCGTCCTTGCGCCGGGCCACCAGCCGGCCGGTCACCGCGACCACGGCCTGCAGCGCCCACCAGCCCAGCAGCCAGGGCAGCACCCTGCGGACGGCGGGCGGCAGGGTGCGCGCAGTCGTCATGCGGTCAGCCTGCCCGCCGTCCCGCCCGCTGCCCAGGCCTGCGGTGCTGGCACCATCGGCCGGCGTGGGCGACGAAAGCGACGTCCTGACCTACGAGGCGTTCGGCACGGCGGCGCGCGAGCTCGCCGAGCAGTAGCAGGACCTCCCTGCCCCCATCACTCGCAAGCTCGTGGCGGGCCCTGCAGGGAGGCCGGCCTGTGCTACGCCCTCGACGTCGAGAACCTGTCCGTGATGGACGTGGAGTCCTACACCGACGTCGACGAGCGGCTCGACCTCCCGGTGGTGCTGCCCCCGACCCTCGACGTCGTCGACCCGACCGGCGCACGGGTGCTGGTCGCCGACGACGTCACCGACACCGGCAAGACCCTGGAGCTGGTGCGCGACTCCTGCGCCGGGCACGTGACCGACGTGCGGACGGCGGTGGTCTACGAGAAGCCGCAGTCGGTCGTGCGCTGCGACCACGTGTGGCGGCGGACCGGCCGGTGGATCGACTTCCCCTGGTCGTCGCAGCCCCCGGTGCGCCGCCGGGACGTCGAGTAGCCGGAGCGCTGCACCTCACGCCCCGGCACGCAGCCGGTAGAAGCGGAAGAAGTCGTGCTCGACGGGGAGGACGTCGACCCCCGCGAACCCGGCCTCACGCGCGTAGCGCTCCAGCGTGGCCGGCCGCATCACCGTGCCGGTGCCCGTCGACGGCCGGGTGGACAGCCCGTCGGGCAGGCAGCAGGTGATGCTGTAGCCGTACATGACGCGCTCGATCGCGTCGCCGGGCGCCGTGAAGCGCTCGGCGACCTTCTCGTCGACGACGAGCACGGTGCCGCCGCGGCGGACCATCCGGCGCATCGCGGCGAGCACGGCGACGGGGTCGGCCAGGTCGTGGACGCACTCGAAGGCGGCGACCAGGTCGTAACCACCCTGCTCCCCCGCGGCGGCGGCGTCCACGGTGGTGAACCGGACCCGATCGGCCACGCCCGCCTCCTCGGCGTTGCGCCGCGCCTGCTCGATGGAGGGCTCGTCGACGTCGAAGCCGTCGACGCGGACCTGCGGGTACGCCCGGGCGATGCCGATGGCGGACCAGCCCATCCCGCAGCCGACGTCGGCGACCCGGCCGCCGGCTCGCAGGGCGGCGTCGATCTCCGGCACGGACGCGAGGTCCTGGGTCGCCAGGGGCCCGAGGAAGTAGGCGCGGTTCGCAGCGGCCTGGGCGTCGCGGGCGTCACCCATCTCGGCCCAGGAGAGCCCCTCGCCGGTGCGGTAGACCTCGAGCAGGCGCGGGACGTTGCGGGCGAACGCCAGTGCGACGTGCGCGAACGGCGGCATGTAGGCGAGGTCGTCGCGGTCGAGGAGGACGGGGCGGTGCGCCTCCGGGAGGGTGTAGCGCCGATCGTCGGGGGCGGCGGCCTCGTCGTCCACGGTGAGGAAACCGGCCACGGCCTGCTGCTCCAGCCACTCGCGGGCGTACCGCGGAGCCGTGCCGGTGCGCTCGGCCAGCTCGGGAGCGGTCGCCGGGGCCTCGGCCAGCGCGCGGTACCAGCCCAGCTGGCTGCCGAGGTGGACCGCGGCCAGTTCCAGGGTGGCGACCATCCCGTCGAAGAGGCGCTCGGCCAGGGCGGTGGTGGCGTCGACGGGCGGGGTCTCGGTCGTCGTCATGGCGCCCGACCGTGGCGGAGACGGGCCGGGCGGACCAGGGCCGTCCGGCCCCGTGAGACCGGCCAGGGGCCGATCGGCCCCTGGAAGGACCCCGTCCTCCTCACCCCTCGCCCGCTCGGGGTGAGCCTCGGGACGGGGCCGGGACAGGGTGCGTCAGCTGCGGCGGGTGGAGACGGTGACGGTGAAGCGCCGGTCGGACGCGGCGACCTGCGTGGGGCCGACCAGCCGGCGCAGCGCCGCTCGGTGCGGCAGCCGGTTGTTGTAGACGCACCACAGCTCACCGCCCGGCCGCAGCACCCGCCCCGCCGCGGTGAACAGCCGGTCGGCGGCGCCGGTCACCACGGCCGCGCCCAGGTGGAAGGGCGGGTTGCAGACGACGAGGTCGACGCTCGCGTCCGGGACGGTCGACGCCGCGTCGTCCCGCACCACCCGGACCCGGTCGGCCACCCCGTTGGCCGCCGCGGTCTCGGTCGCCGAGGCCACCGCCGCCGCGGACTGGTCGCTGGCCAGCACGGTCGGCTCCGGCCGGGCGAGGGCCAGCGAGGCGGCCAGCACGCCGGTGCCGCAGCCGAGGTCCAGCGCCGTCCGGGCGTCGGGGGCCATCCGCGGCAGCACGGCCAGCAGGGCGCGCGTCCCCGCGTCCACCCTCGTGCCGGCGAACGCGGCGCCGTGCGCGCAGACGACGAGCCCCAGGTCGGGGTGCTGCTGGCGGCGCGGGAAGGTCGACCTCACCCCGGGCCGGGGCCCGCGCGCGACCAGCACCCGCGACTTCTGCCGGGCCAGCGTCGCATGCACCTCGGTGAACCCGATGGCCAGGACGTCGTTCATCGCGTGGGTCATGTGCTTGACCCGCCCGCCGACCAGGAGCGTGACGTCGGGCGCGGCCGACGCCGCCACCACCTCCGTGAGCTCGCGCAGCGCGTCGAGCGACCTCGGTGCCTTGGCCAGCACGAGCCGGACGCCGTCCGCCGACCCGGGGCCCAGCGGCAGCGAGCGGTACGTGGCGGTCAGCCCGGTGCGCTCCGCGTTGCGGGCCAGCGCCAGCTCGCCGACCAGCAGGTCCTGGTGCACGCGGACGTCCCGGGCGCCGGCGGCGACCGCGCCCAGGGTCAGCGCGCCGTAGGAGTCGTCGACGACGGCGACCTCCCCGGGGTCGACCGCGGCGAGCAGGTCGGCGGCCTCGTCGAGCAGCAGCCGGTCGGTCGCGTCGACGGCGACCAGGTCCGGCGCCTCGGCGTCCGGCTCCCGCCGCAGATGCTCGAGCACATCCCCGATCCGCGGCGTCACAGGCATAGGAGGCTATGCATACGGATCCGACGCGAGAACGTAGGCAAAGCCTCCTATGCCTGGTTCAGACGCCGGACAGGCCGACCGGGCAGGAGACGCCGGTCGAGTGGACCGGGCAGTAGCCGTTCGGCACCTTGTACAGGTACTGCTGGTGGTAGTCCTCGGCGTAGTAGAAGTCGCGGAGCGGCGCGATCTCGGTGGTGATCTCGCCGTAGCCGGCCGCGGTCAGCCGCTGCTGGAACGCCTCGCGGCTGGCGCGGGCGGCCGCCTCCTGCTCCGGGCCCTGGTAGTAGATCGCCGAGCGGTACTGGGTGCCGACGTCGTTGCCCTGGCGCATGCCCTGCGTCGGGTCGTGGTCCTCCCAGAAGACCTTGAGCAGCTGCTCGTAGGAGGTCACCGCTGGGTCGAAGACGACGAGCACGGCCTCCGTGTGGCCGGTCTGCGCAGAGCAGACCTCCTCGTAGGTCGGGTTGGGCGTGTAGCCGCCGGCGTAGCCGGCCGCGGTCGAGTAGACGCCCGGCTGCTCCCAGAAGACCTTCTCCACGCCCCAGAAGCACCCGGCCCCGAAGACGGCGGTCTGCATGCCCTCCGGGAAGGGCGGCTGGATGCGGTTGCCGTTGACCGCGTGCAGCTCCGGGACGTTGGGCAGCGGCGTGGGGCGGCCCGGCAGCGCGTCCTCGGCTGACACCGGCTGGGTCTTGAACCGGGAGAAGAACATGCTCCGAGCGTAGGCCCGACCGGCAAGGAGGACCGGCGGCTGCAGGCAGCGAGGAGCGGCCCGGTGGTGGCAGAGGCAGGATCGGGTGCGTGGCTGCGACGACCCGTGAGTGGCACCTGGCGGCCCGGCCGCACGGCGAGCCGACCCCCGAGGACTTCCGCCTGGTGGAGGTGCCCGTCCCCGAGCCGGCCGAGGGCCAGGTCGTCGTCCGGAACGTCGTGATGTCGGTCGACCCGTACATGCGCGGACGGATGCGGTCCGGCCCGTCGTACGCGCCGCCGTGGGAGGTCGGCGAGGTGATGAAGGGCGGCGCTGTCGGCCGGGTGGTCGCCTCGCGGGCGCCCGAGCTGCCCGAAGGGTCGCTGGTCCTCACCGACGCCGCGTGGCGCGAGACCGCCGTCCTGGACGCCGCCGCGGTGACCCGGCTGCCGGCCGCGGAGGACGTGTCGCCGTCCTGGTACCTCGGCGTGCTCGGCATGCCGGGCCTGACCGCGTACGCCGGGCTCTTCCGGGTCGGCGCCTTCCGCGAGGGGGACGACGTCTTCGTCTCCGGGGCCGCCGGCGCGGTGGGCAGCCTGGTCGGTCAGTTCGCGCGGCTACGCGGCGCCGGCAGCGTCGTCGGCAGCGCCGGGTCGGCGGAGAAGGTCGCCTGGCTGCGGGAGCTCGGCTCCACCGCTGCCTTCGACTACCACGACGGTCCGGTGGCCGAGCTGCTCGCCGCGGCCGCCCCCGCGGGGATCGACCTGTTCTTCGACAACGTCGGGGGCGAGCACCTCGAGGCCGCGATCGGCGCGCTCCGGGTGCACGGCCGGACCGCGCTGTGCGGCTCGATCTCCGGGTACAACGCCGTCGAGCCGCCGCCCGGGCCGCGCAACATGAGCCTGATGGTCGGCAAGCGGCTCACCCTGCGCGGCTTCCTCGTCAGCGACCACGCCGACCTGCGCCCGGAGTTCACCGAGACGGTCACCGGCTGGCTGCGCTCCGGCGACCTGGTCGTCCGGGAGACCGAGTACGAGGGCATCGAGCAGGCCGTACCGGCCTTCCTGGACCTGCTGCGCGGGGGCAACGTCGGGAAGATGGTCGTCCGGCTCGCCCCCGACCCCGACTGAGGTTCCCGCCGGTCGCATCGGGGCAGACTGCCGATCATGTGGTTCTTCCTCATGAGCCGGTTGCGCACCTGGCTGCTGCTCACCGTCGTCGTCCCCCTCGCCACCGGCCTGCTGCGCCGGGTCGGTCGGGTTCTCGAGCGGCGCACCGGGTCCACGCCGGTGACCCGCGCCCTGTACCGGGCCGGGGACCTCGGCGACCGCGCCCGCGCGACCCTCCGCGGTGGGCGCCGGCGCCGCCGCCGGTGACCACCAGCGGCGGGCGTCCCGGCCTGGACCACGAGCCGGCCGCGGGGCCGACCCGGGCGCTGGCCGTCTTCTGTCACGGCGGCACCGTGGCCAGCGTGCAACCGCCCAAGGAGCGGGCGCTGTCGCTGCTGCGGATGCGCGCCATCGAGCAGTTCGTGCGCGCCTCCGCCGTCGACCGCGGCCTGGACACCTACCTGCTGCGCTACCGGGTCGCCGGCTGGAACGGGGTGGCCGCCGACGCGTACGCCGACGTCCGGTGGGCGCTGGGCGAGCTGCGGGCCCGGCACGGGGACGACGTCCCGGTCGTGCTGGTCGGCCACTCCATGGGCGGCCGCGCGGTGCTGCGCGCCGGGGACGACGCCTCGGTCCGCGCGGTCTGCGCGCTCGCGCCGTGGACGCCGCCCGGCGAGCCGGTCGAGCACCTGCGCGGGCAGACGGTCGCGATCCTGCACGGCCGCGGCGACCGGTGGGTGCCGGCCACGCTCTCGGCCGACTTCGCCCTCCGCGCGGAGCAGGCCGGCGCGCACATCGCGCGGTTCACGATCGCCGGCGGGCACAGCATGGTCCGCAGGGCGCCGGTCTGGCACGCCTTCGTGCGGGACGTCGTCCTCGCCGGGACCGGGCTCGCACCGTGGCGACCCGACCTGCGTGCGGCCCTGGAGAGCCGGGAGCTCGCCGTCCCGCTCTGAGCCTTCGCCGTCGCGCGGACATGGCCGCATCGGACCTGGTGGACAGGGCCGTGGGTGAGCAACGATGCGCGGTCGTGCCCCCTGTCCCCTCCCGCGCAGCCGCGCTCGATGACGAGCTCCTCCGCGTCCACGACGCGCTGCGCGCCGACCTGCGCCGGCTGCAGGACGGCGTCCGCGAGCCGGGCCGGCCGCTCGGCGTCCACTGCCTGGCGTTCTGCACGGCGCTGACCCGGCACCACACCGGCGAGGACGCCGGTGCCTTCCCCGCCCTGGCCGCCCGGTTCCCCGAGCTGCGGCCGCTGCTGGAGAAGATGGCCGAGGACCACGCGGTGATCAGCGGCATCGTGGCGCGGATCGAGGAGGTCGCGGCGTCCGGCGACCCGGCCCTGGCCGGGGAGCTCGACGGCCTGGCCGCGATCGTGGAGTCGCACTTCTCCTTCGAGGAGCGCCGCATCCGCGCCGCCCTCGACGCCCTCGACGGCTCGGCGGTCGACCTGCTCGGCGCTCAGGAGAACAGCGCGCTGTAGCCGTTGAGCGCGGGCTGTCCGCCGAGGTGGGCGTAGAGCACGGTGGACGACGGGTCGATCTCCCGGCGGCCGACGAGGTCGATGGTCGCGGCCATCGACTTCCCCTCGTACACCGGGTCGGTGACCATGCCCTCGGTGCGGGCCGCGGTCTCCATGGCGCGGATCGTCGTCTCGTCGGGGATGCCGTAGACGCCGGCGGAGTAGCGCTCGTCGAGCTCGACGTCCTCCAGGGTCAGCTCGCGGCGCAGGCCGATCAGCTGCCCGGTGCGCTGGGCGATCCGCAGCACCTGGTCACGGGTCTCGGCGGGCTTGGCGGAGGCGTCGACGCCGAGGACCCGGCGCGGGCGGGCGCCGTCCTCCTCGAGCCTGGCGAAGCCGGCGACCATGCCGGCCTGGGTCGACCCGGTGACCGAGCAGACGACGACGGTGTCGAAGAAGACCCCCAGCTCGGCCTCCTGGGCGGCGACCTCCTCGGCCCAGCCGGCGAAGCCGAGCCCGCCGAGCGGGTGGTCGCTGGCACCCGCCGGGATCGCGTAGGGCCTGCCGCCGCGGGCCTCGATCTCGGCGAGCGCGGCCTCCCAGCTCTCCTTGAACCCGATGCCGAACCCGGCCTTCACCAGCCGGACGTCGGCCCCGGCCAGCCGGCTGATCAGGATGTTGCCGACCTTGTCGTAGACGGCGTCGGGCCAGTCGACCCAGCTCTCCTGCACCAGCACGCAGGACAGCCCGACCCGTGCGGCGACCGCGGCCACCTGGCGGGTGTGGTTGCTCTGCACCCCGCCGATCGACACCAGCGTGTCGCAGCCCTTGGCCAGCGCGTCGGCGACCAGGTACTCGAGCTTGCGGGTCTTGTTGCCGCCGAAGGCGATGCCGGAGTTGCAGTCCTCCCGCTTGGCCCAGACGGCGGCACCGCCGAGGTGCTCGGTGAGCCGGTCCAGCCGGTGCACCGGCGACGGGCCGAACAGCAGCGGGTACCGGGGGTGGTCAGACAGTGCCATCGGGGGTCTCCTCGGAAAGCTCGGACAGCAGCGCCGTCCAGATCTCGGTGGTGGCGGCGACGGCGGAGTCGACGTCGGAGTCCGCGCAGGCGGCGATCAGGCGGTCGTGCAGGTCGACGGACTCCGCCCCGTGTGCGGCGGCGAAGCGCCGGCGTTCGAGCCGGCGGACGGCGGGGGTGAGCCGCTCGACGGTCGCGGTGAGCGCGGTGTTGCCGCAGCGGGCCAGGAGCACGCCGTGCAGGTCGTCGTCGGCGGCCAGGGCGGCGTCGACGTCCCCGGCTCGCACCGCCGCGGCGAACCGCTCGTTGGCCGCGCGCATGGCGGCGAGGTCGTCCGGTGTCACCACGGGCACGGCCTCGCGGACGGCGAGCTCGTGCATCGCCCGGACGACGACGGCGGCGTCGCGGACGTCGCGCACCCGCAGCGGCGTGACCCGGGTGTGGCTCTGCGGCTTGGCCTCGACCAGCCCCTCGTCGGCCAGCCGGGCCAGTGCGGCGCGCACCGGCGCCACGGACAGACCCAGCCGGGCGGCGAGCTCGGCGTCCTTCACCACGGCGCCGGGCTCGAGGTCGCCGGAGACGATCGCCGCCCGGATGCGCTCGAGCGCGACGTCGCGCAGGAGGACGCGGGAGACCGGAGCGAGGACCACAACTGACATCTCAGATGTCAGGTTCGGGTACGTCAACCCCTCCCTGGCGGGGACCGTGCGGTCGTTGGCAGGCGTGGGCCTTCCACCCCGTGGGCCCGCGGCCCGACAGTGACCGGGTGTTCAGCGACTGGGCCGCCCCCGCCGACGCCGCCGCCCACTTCGCCCACCGACTGGCGGTCGAGACCGACGTCGCCGACGTGTCCGCGGCGCTCGCAGCCGAGGACCCGGGCTTCGTGCTGGTCGACACCCGCAGCCGTGCGGCCTGGGACTCCGGCCACGTGCCCGGCGCGGTGCACCTGCCCGGTCGAGAGATCGCGGAGCGCGCTGCGGCGGAGCTCGACCGCACCGTCCCCGTCGTCACCTACTGCTGGGGGCCGGGCTGCAACGGCGCGACGCGGGCCGCCCTCGCGCTGTCCTCGCTGGGCTACCGGGTGCGGGAGATGCTCGGCGGCTTCGAGTACTGGGCGCGGGAGGGGCTGCCGGTGGAGACGGCGGCCGGCGTGCACCGCCCGGACGCCGACCCGCTCACCACCCCGACAGCGGTCAGCTGCGGCTGCTGATCACGGGAGGGCCGGCACGGGGTCGTCGGCGAGGCGGCCCCAGATCAGCTCGTCGTGCTTGAGCCCGTCGCCGTAGCGGAAGGACCGGCGCAGTCGCCCCTCGAGGCGGAACCCGGCCTTCTCCGCCACCCGCCCGGAGGCGGTGTTCTCGACGGCGTGGCAGAGCTCAACCCGGTCCAGCACGGTCGTGAAGGCCCACCGGCAGGCCGCGTCCACCGCCCGGACGGCGACCGCGCGTCCTCGGGCGGCGGGGACGGTCCAGTAGCCGATCTGCGCGTTGCCCTGCGCGACGGCGATGGAGTGCAGCGACACCGAGCCGAGCAGCGCCCCGGTCGCGGCGTCCGTGACCGCCCAGGAGGCGTGGTCTCCGGTGGTCCAGTCGCCGCGCCGGCGCAGGAAGGCGAGCGCGTCCGGGCGGGTCGTGGCCGGCAGGCCGTTCCACAGCTGCATGACCGGGTCCCGCATCGCCGCGACGACGTCGTCGGCGTCGTCCTCCTGCCAGGGCCGCAGGCGCAACGCGCCGGCGTCGAGCTCGACCGGGTCCACGGGGAGCCATCCTCCCCGGACGTTCAGGCGGGGACGGAGACCCCCACGCCGCCGCGGGTGTCGGCCCCGTAGCGGGCGATCTCCCGGTCGAGGTCCAGCGGGGCGGTCATCGGGGCACCATCGGTGAGCTCCGGCGTGATCAGCGCGGCCGGGACCAGCCAGGAGACCTCGAACTCCAGACCGTCGGGGTCCTGGGCGTAGAGGGCCTTGGTCGTCACGTGGTCCGAGGCCCCGATCAGGGCGCCGGCTCGCAGCAGCGCGTCGCGGACGCGGGCCAGCTCGGCGAGCGTGTCGACCTCCCAGGCCAGGTGGTAGAGGCCGACGGTGCGCCGGCCGGCCCCGGAGGCGCCGGCCGCGGCGCCCACCTGGAACAGGCCCAGGTCGTGGTCGTTGGTCGACCCCTCGGCCTGCAGGAACACCGCGGTGCCGGGGATCTCGGTGGTGACCCGGAACCCGAGCACGTCGCGGTAGAAGGCGAGGCTGCGGTCGACGTCCCGGACGTAGAGGACGGCGTGGTTGAGGCGCTGGACGGGCACGGGGCCTCCTCGGTGGTGGGGACGACGGCCCCAGTGTGCGCGCAGTTGCTTGAGATTTCAAGTATCTGGCCAGGGTCGTCCACCGGACCACCCGGGTGCGGGCGGGGATGCTGGTCCCGGACGCCGCCGACCCGTCGACGGGGACGCCGCGGGTCGTCGCCCGATGACAGCCGAGGGAGCACCGCGGCGAGCGCCGGCGAGCGGGGAGCGGACCGAGGCGCGGAGGCGGACCGACGCACGTCGCGTGAGCTGGGAGGCACAGCGGTGACCGATGCCGTCGACGTCGCCGTCCCGGCGCCGCTGCGCTTCCTGCTGCCGGGGCGGGACCGGCACCGCGGCGTCCGGCGGATGCGTTTCGATCCCGATGCCACGGTCGCCCACCTGGTGCAGGCGGCCGGCGTGCCCCTGACCGAGGTGGGCGGGGTGCGGGTTGGTGGCGAACCCGTGCCGCTGTCGGCGCGCACCCGCCCCGGCACCGTGCTGGAGGTCGACCCGGTCCCCCGCCCCCAACCGGTGCCGCCCGGGGGCTTCCTGCTCGACGTCGGGCTGGGCACGCTGGCCCGCCGGCTGCGGCTGCTGGGCCTGGAGGCCGCCTGGTCCAACGACGCCCAGGACGCCGACCTCGCAGCCCGGGCCGCCGCCGAGGAGCGGGTGCTGCTCACCCAGGACCGCGGCCTGCTCATGCGACGGGGCGTGCGCGGGGCGCTGGTGCGGGGCAGCCGGCCGGACGACCAGCTGGCCGACGTCCTCGACCGGTTCGCCCCGTCCCTCGACCCGCTGACCCGGTGCACCGCCTGCGGCGCCCGCCTCGAGCCGGTGCCGAAGGCCGACGTCGCCGACCGGTTGCCGCCGGGCACCCGGCGGACCTTCGACGACTTCTCCCGCTGCCCGGCGTGCGGCCGGGTCTACTGGCACGGCGCGCACGCCCGGCGGATCGGGGAGCTCGTCGGGCGCGCCGCCCGGCAGGTCGGCGACTGAGCGCGGCCTGGGCGCGTGCCCGGCCCCTCAGTGGGCGCTCGCGGCGTCCTGGGGATACAGCCGGCCCAGGCCCGTCTCCAGGTCCTCGAGGTTCATGCAGGGCACGAACGTCACCTGCGCCTTCCCGTCGAGGAACAACGGCTCCGCGATGACCACGATCTGCGAGGTGTCGGCCATGTCGAACACGAGGAGACAGCTGCGCTGCCCGTTCTCGGTCACGAAGTAGGCGGCCTCCGGATCGAGCTGCTCGACCAGCCGGTGGGTGAACTCGAGGAGTCGTCCCTCGCGCGCCGCCTCGTTGCCGGCAGCGGTGTCGATGACGGCCTTCAGCATCATGCGCATGACCGCCTCCGGGCGGTGCGGGGTGGGACGTGACACCCAGCTTCGACCGGCCGGTCGACGGGTGCCCAGAGCCGTTCGGCACTCCAACCCACAACCGACCGGGCTCCGGAGGTCCACCGGTCGCCCACACCCCCGCCGGCCCGGCCGACGGGTCGGCCCCGGGGGGCCAGGGCTTGGCCCAGGTGTGACAGCCGCGGCGGGCAGCCCAGGAGTGACCACCCAGCCACTCCTGCTCCCGCTCCTGCGAGGCCGCCGTGTACCTGTCGAAGACCGAGGCCGCCGTCCTGCCCACCACGCTGGTCGGCACGCCGAGACGACCTCCCCAGGTCAGCGGCCGGCGCCGCATCTGGCCGCTGCTCGGGCCGGCGTTCGTGGCGGCGGTCGCCTACGTGGACCCGGGCAACTTCGCGACCAACTTCTCCGGCGGCGCCGCCTTCGGCTACACGCTGCTGTGGGTGATCGTCGCGGCCAACCTCATGGCGATGCTCATCCAGTCGCTGACCGCGAAGCTGGGCCTGGCCACCGGCCGCGACCTGGCCACCAACTGCCGCGAACAGCTGCCCAAGCCGGTCACCCGGGGGCTGTGGCTGCAGGCCGAGGCGGTCGCGATCGCCACCGACCTGGCCGAGATCGTCGGCGGCGCGGTCGCGCTGTACCTGCTGTTCGGCGTCCCGCTGCCGATCGGCGGGCTGATCACCGCCGTCGTCGCCTTCGTGCTGCTGGCCGCGCAGTCCCGCGGGCACCGGCCCTTCGAGCGGGTGATCACCGGCCTGCTGCTGGTGATCGGGCTGGGCTTCGGCTACACGCTGGTCGGCTCGGGCGTCGACGTGGGCGGGCTGGCCGGCGGCCTGGTGCCCTCCTTCGCCGGCCCGGACAGCCTGGTGCTGGCCGCCGGCATCCTCGGCGCGACGGTGATGCCGCACGTCATCTACGTGCACTCCGCGCTCACCCCGGGCCGCTACGGCGACGTCGTCACCGCCGGGCGCACGGCCGAGGGACGGCGCCGGCTGCTGCGCGCCCAACGACTCGACGTGCTGCTGGCCATGGGCCTGGCCGGGCTGGTCAACGCGGCGATGCTGGTCATCGCGGCGCAGCTGTTCACCGGCGGGGACGACGCCGGCTCGCTGGAGAGCGTGCACGCCGGGCTCGGCGACCAGCTCGGCGCCGGGGCCTCGCTGGCCTTCGCGCTGGCGCTGCTGGCCTCGGGCTTCGCCTCCTCGTCGGTCGGCACGCACGCCGGCCAGGTGGTCATGGCCGGGTTCCTGCGCCGGCACATCCCGGTGCTGGCCCGCCGGCTGATCACCCTGGCCCCGGCGCTGCTGGTGCTGCTGCTCGGCGGCGACCCGACGACCGCGCTGGTCTGGTCCCAGGTGGTGCTCTCGTTCGGCATCCCGTTCGCGCTGGTGCCGCTGCTGTGGCTGACCAGCCGGCGGGACCTGATGGGCGGCTGGGTGAACCGTCGGGTCACCACGGTCACCGGTGCGGTCGTCGCGGCCCTGATCATCGGCCTGAACGCCCACCTGCTGCTCGGCTTCGTCCTCTGAGCGTGGACCCCGCTGCCGCCCACGGCCCCTGCAGGGTCCCGCCGCGAGCCTGCGAGTGGCGTGGAGGGCGGGGTCCTTCCTTCAGGCGGGTTCGGGCACGCCGCCCGGGTCCCCGCCGGGGTCGTCGGGTGTGGGCTCGATCGGCGGGGGTGGGAGGGGCTCCGGCGCGTCGGGGAGGAGCTCCCCCGGATCGTCGGGCACCGGCTCACTGGGATCGATGCTCGGGTCCGGCTCGGGGATAGGGGCGACCACGGGGTCAGTCAAGCAGCGTCCTGGAAGCGCCGCCGGGTTCCACGTGGAACCGCGGCGGTCAGGCTCCCCGCCAGGAGGCGTCGAAGAAGCCGACCTCCAGCCGCATCGCCCGCCGGTACGCCGTCCGGACGGCGGGGGTGTCCTCGGCGTGCTGGTCGAGCAGCCGCTCCAGGCCTGCGGCGAGCTCCTCGAAGCCCGGGTCGGCGTAGGTGGTGACCCACTCGGCGTAGTCCCCGGCGCGGTCGGCCGACAGCGACCGGCCCAGGTGCGCGTAGAGCCGCATGCACGGGGTCATCGCCGCACAGGTGGCGTCGACCCCGCCGAGGGACGCCGTCGCCAGCAGGAAGTCGGTGTAGGCGGTGGTCGCCGGCAGCGGCTCGACGCCGGCGAGGTCGATCCCCCACCGGGCGGCGTAGCCGGTGTGCAGGCGCAGCTCCTCGCGGACGCCGGCCAGCAGGTCGGCGAACGCGTCGAGGGTGGCCCGGTCGGGGCTGCGCGCGACCCCGAGGGCGTAGGCGCGGGCGAAGGACTCGAGGAAGAAGGCGTCCTGGGCGACGTAGCCGGCGAAGCGCTCCCGCGGCAGCGTGCCGTCGCCGATGCCCGCGACGAACGGGTGCGCCCGCGCCTCGGCGGCCAGGTCGGCGTTGGCTGCCCAGAGGTCGGCGGAGAGCGTCACGCTGCTGCCTCCATCGCTGCGCCTCATCGCGCCGCGTCCTGCGCCGCCCCCGATCGCGCCGCGTCCTGCGCCGCCCCCGATCGCGCCGCGTCCTGCGCCGCCCCCGATCGCGCCGCGTCCTGCGCCGCCCCCGATCGCGCCGCGTCCTGCGCCATCGCCCAGAAGGCGGTCTCCGCGGCGACCACCGCGGTGAACACCGCGTCGGCGCCGGACGCGGGGACGCCGTCCGCCGCCGACTCCAGCCCGGCGACGTAGTCCGCGAAGCCCGGCTGCGTCCAGTGCTCGACGAAGCCGCGGAACTCCGGCGCGCCGGGCCGCGCGTGCGACCAGGCGTCCAGGTAGGTGCGCTCGATCGTCCACAGCGCGGTCAGCGCCGTCCCGACGTCGGCGGCGTCGAGCCGCTCGAGCAGCCGCGCGTAGGCGGCGGTGGCGGGCAGAGCGGGTGTGCCGAGGTCCAGCCCGCGGACGGCGGCCTGCTCCTCGAACCAGGCCAGCTCGTCGACCAGCGCGACCAGCCCGCCGGCGAGGACGGCCTGCGCCGGCCGGGGCACGCGGGCCAGCAGCCGGGCCTGGAAGCGCAGCAGGTCGGCGACGAAGCGGGCGTCCTGCACCAGCCAGGTGTCGAAGGCGGCGACCGGGACCGTCCCGTCGCGCACGGCGTCGAGGAAGGGGTGACGGGTGGCTCCCCGCCAGGCGTCGGGATGGCGGGACAGGAGGTCGGCGACCGGCACGGCGGCGACCGTACGCGTCGGGGTTACTGTGGGCATCGCCATGTGCGGGAGCTCGGGCGGACCGGGCTGAGAGGGCGACTCGACGCGTCGCCGACCGCTGGAACCTGACCGGGTAATGCCGGCGTAGGGAGCGGCCATGAGCACGTCGGACGACGTCCGTACCAGCGCGCCCACCGGGGACGCGCCCCTCACCCTCGACCAGGCCCCCGTGGCCGCCCTCGGCCTGCGCGAGGCCTTCGGCCTGTGGGCCAACCTCGGCGTCAGCCTGCTGCTGCCGGTCGCCGCGGTCTTCGTCGTCCTCCCGGGCCGGCCGCTGTCGACGACGATCGGCGCGATCGTCGTCGGCGCCGCGATCGGCGCCGTCCTCCTCGGGCTGGCCGCCGCGGCCGGCGCGCGGGAGCGGGTGCCGACGATGGTGCTGCTGCGCGGGCTGCTCGGCCGCCGCGCCTCCGCGCTGCCCACCGCGCTGAACCTCGTGCAGTGCGTCGGCTGGGCGACCTTCGAGATCGTGATCATCGCCGAGGCCGCCTCCCGGGTGCTCGACGCGCCGCGCTGGCCGTTCGTGCTCCTCGCCGGCGTGCTGGCCACCGCGATGGCGCTGCGCCCGCTCGGGGTGGCCCGCCTGCTGGCCCGCTACGCCGTCTGGGCCGCGCTGGCCGCGGTCGTCTACCTCTTCGTCGAGGTGCTCGCCGAACCCCTGCCGCCGCTGGCCGACGGCGCGGCGACCTCCTTCTGGACGGCGGCCGACATCGTGATCGCCCTGCCGATCTCCTGGTTCCCGCTGGTCGCCGACTACACCCGGCACGTGCGCAGCGGCCGGGCGGCGTTCACCGGGGCCTCGCTCGGCTACGGGCTGGCCACCGTCGCGATGTTCACCCTCGGCGTCCTCGCGCTGGCCGCCTACGGCAGCTCCGGGCTCGACGTCATCGACGCCCTGCTCGCCGTCCCGCTGGGCGCGGTCGCGGTGCTCGTGCTGGTCGCCGTGGAACTCGACGAGGCCTTCGCCAACGTCTACTCCACCGCGGTGTCGAGCCAGAACCTCGTCGCCCGCGCCGACCGCCGGCTGCTCGCCCTGGCCGTCGGCGCCGTCGCGACCCTGCTGGCGCTGACCTTCGACATCGCCGCCTACGAGCCGTTCCTCTTCCTCATCGGCGCAGTGTTCGTCCCGCTGGTCGGCGTCTTCGCCGTCGCCTACTACTCGACCCCGCGCGGCGCCTGGGACACCTCCGACACCGCCCCGGCCCGGCCGCTGCTCCTGCTGCCGTGGCTGGCCGGCTTCCTCGCCTACCAGCTCACGCTGCCGACGTACTTCTCCGGCCCGGGTGCGGGCTGGACGGCGTGGTGGACCGCTCGCCAGGCCGACCTCGGCATCGACCCGGCCAACGGCTGGTCGGCGTCGCTGGTGGGCCTGGGCGTCGCGGTGCTGCTCACCGCCCTGGTGTGCCTGCCCGGGTGGCTGCGCGGGCGGAGCGTGCCGGCGTGAGCGACGTCGCGGTCGCCGGCGGAGGGCTCATCGGGCTGGCCACGGCCTGGCAGGCGGCCCGCCGCGGGCTCTCGGTCACCGTCGTCGACGACTCCCCCGGCACCGGCGCGTCGGCCGCCGCGGCCGGGATGCTCGCCCCGGTCACCGAGGCCGGCTACCGCGAGGAGGCGCTGCTGCGGCTGGGTCTGGCCTCGGTCGAGCGGTGGCCCGCCTTCGCCGCGGACGTCGAGCGGGCCAGCGGCCTGCCGGTCGGGCTGCGCACCGCGGGCACGCTCGTCGTCGGCTTCGACGAGGACGACGTCCGCGAGCTCGCCGCGCTGCACGCCTTCCAGCGGGAGCTGGGCCTGGACGCCGAGCGGCTCCTCCCGCGGGAGGTCCGCCGTCGCGAGCCGTCGCTCACCCCGCGGGTGCGCGGCGGGCTGCTCGTCGCCGGCGACCACTCCGTCGACGGCCGCGCCCTGCACGCCGCGCTGCTGGTCGCCGCCCAGGACGCCGGGGTGCGCCTGGTCCGCGACCGGGTCACCGAGCTGCGCGTCGTCGGCGGCCGGGCGGCGGGCCTGGAGACGGCGGACGGCGGTCCGGTGGCGGCCGGCACTGTCGTCCTCGCGCTGGGCGCGCACAGCGGCCGCCTGCCCGGGGCCCCGCCGCTGCCCGTGCGCCCGGTCAAGGGCCAGATCCTGCGGCTGGCCGGCGCGACCGACCTGCTCGAGGGCACGGTGCGCGCGCTGGTCCGCGGCCGGCACGTCTACCTGGTGCCCTACGCGGGCGACCGGCTGATCGTCGGCGCGACGACCGAGGACCGCGGGTTCGACCCGACCGTCACCGCCGGCGGGGTGCACGACCTGCTGCACGACGCGATCGACGTCGTCCCCGGGATCAGCGAGCTGGAGCTGGTCGAGACGCTGGCCCGCTGGCGACCCGGCACGCCCGACAACGCCCCGCTCCTGGGTCCCGGCCCGCTGCCGGGCCTGGTGCTGGCCACCGGGCACCACCGCAACGGCGTGCTGCTCACCCCGGTCACCGCCGAGGTGACCGCCGAGCTGCTGGTCACCGGCAGGCTGCCCGAGCTCGCCGCCCCCTTCACCGCCGACCGCTTCGGGAGGTAGTCGTCATGCAGGTCACCGTCAACGGCGCGGACACCGAGCTCGCCGCGGACACCACCGTCGCCGACCTGGTCGCCGCGCGCAGCGGCGGGCACGACCGGGTCGCGGTGGCGCTCAACGGGGACGTCGTCCCCCGGAGCAGCTGGCCGGGGACGCGCATCTCCCCCGGCGACACCCTCGAGGTCCTCGCCCCGACCGCAGGAGGCTGATCGTGTCCACTCCCACCCGGAGCCCCGCCCTCGTGACCACCCAGGACCTCACCACCGACGTGGCCCCGGCCCTCGCCCGCGAGGAGGCCGCCGACCCGTTCGTGATCGCCGGCGAGACGTTCACCTCCCGGCTGCTGCTCGGCACCGGCGGCGTGCCCGACCTGGAGACCCTCGAAGCGGCGGTGCGGGCCTCGGGCACCCAGCTGGTCACCGTGGCGCTGCGCCGGGTGGAGGCGTCGTCCAGCGCGTCGATGCTCGAGGTGCTCGACCGCTGCGGCGTGCGGCTACTGCCCAACACCGCCGGCTGCCGCACCGCCCGCGAGGCCGTGCTCACCGCGCGGCTGGCCCGGGAGGCGTTCGGCACGTCCTGGGTGAAGCTCGAGGTGATCGGTGACGAGCACACGCTGCTGCCCGACGCCGTCGAGCTGCTCGACGCCGCCGAGCAGCTGGTCGCCGACGGCTTCACCGTGCTCGCCTACACCACCGACGACCCCATCCTCGGCCGACGGCTGGCCGATGCCGGGTGCGCCGCCGTCATGCCGCTGGGCTCGCCGATCGGCAGCGGGCTGGGCATCCGCAACCCCCACAACATCGCGCTGCTGCGGGAGGGCGTCGACGTCCCGGTGGTGCTGGACGCCGGCATCGGCACCGCCTCGGACGCCGCGCTGGCGATGGAGCTCGGCTGCGACGCGGTGCTGCTGGCCTCCGCGGTGACCCGCGCCCGCGACCCCGAGAGGATGGCGCTGGCCATGCGGCAGGCGGTCGAGGGCGGCCGGCTGGCGAAGCTCGCTGGGCGGATCCCGCGCCGCTGGCACGCCGCGGCGTCCACCTCCTTCGAGGGCCTACCCGAGTTGTGAGCGGGCTCCCGGGCTCGACGGACCGCACCGCACGCCTGCCGCGGCTGCTCGTCGTCACCGACCGGACGCAGGCCGCCGGGCCCCTGGCCGACGTGCTGGCCGGCGCCGTCGCCGCCGGGGCCCGGGCAGTCCTCCTGCGCGACCGCGACCTGCCGGACGACGAGCGCGCCACCCTCGCTTCCGACCTCCGCGCCCTGCTCGACCCGGTGGGTGGGCTGCTGGTCACCGCGGGGGCCGTCGACGGACCCGACCACCCGGCGGTCCACCTCGCCGCGGCCGAGCCGTTCCCCGACCCGCGCCCGGCGCTGGTCGGCCGCTCCTGCCACTCCGCCGCCGAGCTGGCGCAGGCACGCGCCGAGGGCTGCGACTGGGCCTTCCTCTCGCCCGTGTTCCCCACCGCGTCCAAGCCCGGCTACGGCCCGGCCCTCGGCGTCGAGGGGTTCGCCCGCCTGCGGCCCCTGGGCCCGCCGGCCTACGCGCTCGGCGGCGTGCTGCCCGAGCACGTGCCGGACCTGCTCGCCGCCGGCGCGCACGGGATCGCGGTGATGGGGCCGGTGATGCGCGACCCGGAGATCGTGCGGGCGTACCTCACGGCCCTGGTGTGACCCTCTTCGTGCCGGCCACTCGTCCGTGCGGCCGCCGCGGCCCGGCGCCGTCGTACGCCGGTGCGGGCCCCGACCGTCCCGGCGTCCGGCCCGCCTCTCCCTCTGCGGGACCTCAGCCGCTGCCCACAGTGCGGGGCAGGGGGTGAGGTCCCAGAGGAGCGTGTCCCGGCTCCGCCCCTCCGGGCCGGCCGGGTGACGAAGGCCCCGAGGACACACCGCCTGCGGTGGCCGGGCTGTGACGCCTGTCTCACGATGTTTGAGACCGCCCGAGCAAACCCATACGCAGGTGTTCGACTCGCTCGCGAGCCGACGGTCGGTCACGCCCGCCGGGGCGAGGGCCAGGGTTCGCCTCCGGGCGCGACGAGCACGTGAGGGGACCACGGCGTGACAGGCGAGACGGCCGGGCAGCTCTGGCCGTCCGCACGACCGCCCCGAGCCCCCGACCGCTTCGCCTGGGACCTCGAGAGCATCGCCGAGCTGCCCGTCGTCCGCGCCGAGGTGCGGGCGCACCTGAACGGCCCGCAGCAGGCCGACCTGCGCGACCGGCTGGTCCTGGCCCTCGACGAGATGGCCTCCAACGCGCTGCGGCACGGCGGCGGCCGGGTCCGCGCCACGGTGCGCCCACTGGCCGACGCCTGGCTGATCGAGGTCCGCGACGGCGCGCCGGACACCCCGCCCACCCCCGCCGTCAACCGCGACCCCAGCGAGGGCGGCCTCGGGCTCTACCTCATCGCCGAGCTGGCCACCGAGCACGGCTGGTACGTCACCGCCGACGGCAAGCACGTCTGGGCCGTGCTCGCGCCCTGAAGGAGGACCCCGCTGTCCCCCACCGCTCGCGAGCTCGCGGCGGGACCCTGCAGAGGGGCCGTGCGGGGGATGCCAACAGCCGCGGAGCCCTCCGGATCGCGCCGGGGTGTGCTGACCGGTAGGACAGGGAGCGGACGCAGGTCCCGGGCGTCCGTCCCGTTCCCCACGACGCGAGCGAGGAACCCGACGTGACCGCCCCGACCCTCGACACCGACCCGTGGCTGGTCCGCGAGCCGCGCGTGGACCCCGGCACCCTCGCCGTCGCCGAGTCGGTCTTCAGCCTCTCCAACGGCTTCGTCGGGATCCGGGGGACGCTCGACGAGGTCGAGCCCTTCGGCATGCGGGGCACCTACCTGTCCGGGGTCCACGAGACGCACCCGCTGTCCTATCCCGAGGGCGGCTACGGGCAGCCCGAGGAGGGGCAGGCGATGCTCACCGTCGCCGACGGCACGCCGCTGCGCCTGCTGGTCGACGGTGTCCCGCTGGACGTGCGCGAGGTCCCGCCGCAGATCCACGAACGCACGCTCGACCTGCGCGCCGGGACGCTCGACCGCCACGTGCGCTGGACGTCGCCGTCGGGCGCGTCGGTGGAGGTGACCTCGCGGCGGCTCGTCTCCCTGGCGGAGCGTTCGGTGTGCGCGGTGCGGTACGAGGTCCGCGTCCTGGACGCGCCCGCCCACGTGGTCGTCCGGTCCGAACTGGCCGCCGGCGAGGTGACGCCTTCAGGCGTGGACAACGACGACCCGCGGGTCGCACCGGCCCTGGACGAGGCCTTCGAGCCGCGCGCCCAGATCGGCAACGCGAACGGTGGCGCCCTCGTGGAACGGACCCGCCGGTCGGGGATCACGGTCGCGGCCGCGGTCGGGCACGAGGTCGACGGCGGCCGGGTGGACACCCACGTCGACGAGCAGCACGTCGTCACCACGGTCGCCGCCGACCTCTCCCCCGGGGAGGACGTCACGGTCGTCAAGGTCGTCGGGTACGGCTGGTCGCACGACGCCGGGTCCGACTCCGTCGTCGGTCAGGCGTCGGCCGCCGTGAGCTCCGCCCTCGACCTCGGGTGGGAGGGCCTGGTCGCCGGTCAGCGTGCCGCACTCGACGAGCTGTGGGCGACGGCGGACGTCGAGGTCGACGGCGACGCCGAGCTGCAGCAGGCACTGCGCTACACCGTCTTCCAGCTGTTCTGCTCCGCCGCCTGCATCTCCGGCGCCCCCGTCGGCGCCAAGGGCCTGACCGGCATCGGGTACAGCGGCCACACCTTCTGGGACGTCGAGGGGTTCGTCCTGCCCGCCCTGACCCTGCTGCGCCCGGACGCGGCCGCACGTCTGCTGCGGTGGCGCTCCGCCACGCTCGACCTCGCCCGGCAGCGGGCCGCGACGCTGGGCCTGGACGGCGCGTGCTTCGCGTGGCGCACCATCAGCGGGCGCGAGGTCTCGGCGTACTGGCCCGCGAGCACGGCGGCGATGCACGTCAACGCCGACGTCTCCCGCGCCTTCTGGCTCTACGGGAACGTGACGGGCCGGGACCTCGACTCCGTCGACGGTCTGGCGGTGCTCGTCGAGACGGCGCGGTCGTGGATGTCGGTGGGCCACGAGGACGCGGCCGGCAGCTGGCACCTGTACGGCATGACCGGGCCGGACGAGTACACCGGCGTCGTCGACGACAACGTCTTCACGAACCTCATGGCCCGGCGCAACCTCCGGTGGGCCGCCGACGCCTGCGAGAGGGCGCCGGAGCGCGCGTCGGAGCTGGGCGTGGACCACGCCGAGACCGCGACC
Source organism: Geodermatophilus sp. URMC 61 (assembly GCF_052931555.1). NCBI lineage: Bacteria > Bacillati > Actinomycetota > Actinomycetes > Geodermatophilales > Geodermatophilaceae > Geodermatophilus > Geodermatophilus sp. URMC 61. The sequence goes on along the minus strand of NZ_JBRFHZ010000002.1, from coordinate 4,307,781 downwards.
TGGCGGTCCACGGCGGATGCCGTGCACGTCCCGTGGGACGAGGGCCTGCGCGTGCACCCGATGAACGACAACTTCACCACCTACCGGGAGTGGCCGTTCGAGGACGAGCGGAACTCCTACCCGGTCCAGGAGCACCACCACTACGCCGAGTTCTACCGGCGGCAGGTGCTCAAGCAGGCCGACCTCGTCCAGGCGCTGTGGTGGTGCCGCGACGACTTCACGGCCGAGGAGGTGGCGCGCGACCTCGACTACTACGAGGCGCGCACCGTCCGGGACTCCTCGCTCTCGGCCGCCGTCCAGGCGGTCGTCTGCGCCCAGGCGCAGCACCCCGACCTCGCCCTGCGCTACCTGCGGGAGGCTGCCCTCGTGGACCTGCGCGACGTCCACAGCGGAACGGCGCAGGGGCTGCACATGGCCTCGGTGGGAGGGGCGTGGCTGGCGTTCGTCGCCGGACTGGGTGGCCTGCGGGAGGACCACGAGGACCTCGAGATCGCGCCTCTGCTGCCGTCCTCGCTCTCGCGCACCGTCTACCACGTCACCTGGCGCAGCAGGCTGCTCCGGGTCGAGACGACGCGGGAGGGCACCACCGTCACGCTGGTGCGCGGCGCGGAGCCGGTGACCGTCGTCGTGGACGGCGCCCGTCTGTCGGTCACCGCCGCCACCCCCGTCCAGGTGCCGCTCCGTGCCCCCACGCCGCTGCTCGAGGAGCCGAAGCAGCCGGTCGGTCGCGAACCACGCACGTGAGGACGTGCCCACGCCTCCACCCGCCCGCGGCCGGCTGCCACGGCTCCGAGCGGAGCCCCGGATCGCTGTCCTCGACCTCCCGAGCCGGCCTCGATGAGGTGGTGTGCGCCTGCGGTGCGTTCCGGAGCCGGGACGCGCCGCCCGCGCACAGCACCGACGGCCCGGGGTGTCCGCCGGCCCTGGTTCAGCCCTGCGGGTGCAGCCGGATGGCGACGAGCGCGATGTCGTCCTGCAGCCGCTCGGGGCGCACCCGCTCGATGACCGCGTCGCAGAGCTGCTCCAGCGGCTGGTCGCCGAGGTCGGCCAGCGCGGCGCGCAGCCGGCCGATGCCCTCGTCCAGCGGCAGGTCGCGGCCCTCCACCAGCCCGTCGGTGTAGAGCAGCAGGGTCGTCCCCCGTCGCACGGTCAGCACGCTCTCGGTCCGCCGTGTGGTGGGGTCGACGCCCAGCATCAGGTCCGGCCGCTCGGCCGCGAGCGCCTCCACCCGGCCGTCGGTGTGCAGCACCAGCGGTGGCGGGTGCCCGGCGTTCGACCAGCGCAGCGTGGTCAGCCCGGTGTCCCGCTGCTCGGGGCTCTGCTCGACCCGAGCCACCGCCGCGGTCGCCATCGTGCGCATGCCCAGCCCCTGCACGGCGGCGTCGAGGTCGCTGAGCACCTGCGCGGGGCCGACGCCGTCGCGGTAGGCGATGCCGCGCAGCAACCCGCGCAGCTGCCCCATCGCCGCGGCGGCCTCGGTGTCGTGGCCGACGACGTCACCGATCACCAGCATCGTCGTCCCGGAGGGCTGGACGAACGCGTCGTACCAGTCGCCGCCGACCTGGGCGACCTCCACCGCCGGCCGGTAGCGGACGACGATCTCCGCCGAGTCCGGCGTCGGCGGGGCGCTGAGCAGGCTGCGCTGCAGGCCCTCGGCGAGCCGGCGCTGCTGCTCGTAGAGGCGGGCGTTGTCCAGTGCCAGCGCGACGCGAACCGCGACCTCCTGGGCGGTGGCGACGTCGTCCTCGTCCGCCGCGGGCCGGCCGGCGGAGCGGTAGATGCTCAGCGCGCCGAGGGTTCGCCCACGGGCGGCCAGCGGCATCGTCACCGCCGTCCGCGGGTCGAGGGTCCAGAAGACGTCGCTGACCGGGCCCGGGGGGAGCGTGCGCCCGACGGCGGCGCCGACGTCGGCGACCCTCATCGTCCGGCCCGAGGCGAGCGCGCGCAGGACCGGTGCGTCCGGCGGGATGGCGGCCAGGCGCAGCTCGGCATAGCGCGCGACGGCGCCGCGCAGCGTGGGGTCCACGTGCCAGCTGCCGACGTCGCGCATCCGGCCGTCCTCACCGGCGAGGGTGACGATGACCCAGTCCCCCAGCACGGGGACGATGGCCTCGGCCAGCCGCTGCAGCGCGACGTCCTCCCCCGCGCCGGAGCCCAGCGTCTCGCCGGTGACCGCGCCGGCCTCGGCGATCAGGGTCAGCCGGGCGGCGCTGGCGCGGGCCCGTTCCTCGGCGGCCCGGCGCTCGGTCACGTCGAGGAAGTAGACCGACAGCCCGTCGGGGCCCGGCCACGCCCGGACCTCGTACCAGGCGTCCAACGGGGCCGGGTAGTAGGCCTCGAAGACCCGCTCGCGCCCGGTGGCCGCCGCCCCGCGGTAGTGCACCTCGAAGTCGCTGCCCACGGCCGCGGGGAACAGCTCCCAGATGTCACCGCCGAGCAGGTCGCCGCGCGAGCGTTGCAGCACCCGCTCGGCCTCGCCGTTGACGTAGGTGAACCGCCAGTCCCGGTCGAGGGCGAAGAACGCGGCGTTCATCGACTCGAGCACCCGCGACACCCGGGCGTCCGCGTGGCGGTGCTCGGTCGTGTCGTACCCCGCTCCCAGCAGGCGGACGGAGGTCCCGCTCTCGTCGGCCAGCGCCCGGCCCCGGCCCTGCACCCAGCGCGTCTCGCCGCCGGGCAGGACGACCCGGAACTCGGCGTCGTACTCCCCGTGGGTGTCGATGGCGTGCTGCAGCGCCTCGAGGGTGCGGGGCGCGTCGTCGGGGTGCAGACGCTCGACGAAGGCGTCGATCGTCCCGGGCCAGCTGGCGCGGTCGTAGCCGAAGATCTCCAGCATCCGGTCGTCCCACTCCAGCCGGTGCGTCACCAGGTCCCACTCGAAGCTGCCGATCCCGGCCGCGTCGATGGCCAGGTCGAAGCGCAGGCGGGCGGCCGCGGCCTCCGGGTCGGGGTCCCCGGTCTCCGCCGGCGTCCGATCCAGGTTCACGGTCGACTCACTCGCATCCTCGGGTGGCAGGCACGGACGTCAGCACTCCGTCCGGGTTGCCCGGTCGGTGCACCGGGACGCGCAATGCTCCCTTTGTCTCACGCCGGGTGCCACCGCGGCCACCTCTTGTGCCCGACGTGACACCTGCGACGCGCCGGTCCCGCCCTCGGCGCGGGGGGAGGCAGGCCCGGCGTGTCGGCCGGCGGAGCCCGGGGCCACCGCCGCTCCCGCGCCGTCCCCCCGTGGCGGACGACGTGGTGACGCCGCCGGCACGGGTGCGCGGCCGGAGGACACGAGAGCCGACGGCGGGCGCCCGGGCGGGGAGGGCGCCCGCCGTCGGCGGGGGAACGGCGGTGTCCGGCGGGCGCACGTCCTGCGGCGCACCGGCTCCGGGCTGCGGTCGTCTCCTGCGGTCGACTCCCGGGCCGGCTGCTGCCGGGTGCCCGCCCGCGACGGCGCCGGGCCAGGTCGGTGCCGGTCAGAGACCCGGGGGACGGGTACCGGCGCGGACCTGTCGTCCCGTCGGACGGACCGCGTCGCCGGACAGCCGTGCCGCGCTGCGGTCGCCGCCTCCCTGGAGGGTCCGCGCGCTGCGCTCGGGGGCGCAGTCGGCGGGGGGTCGAGGCGGGTACCGGTGGAGCAGCGACGTCTGGGGCGACGGGAGAGCACCGTCGGAGGGACAGCCAGGAGCGGTTGCAGGGTCGGTCGGGAGGAGCGGAGACCACCGGGCTGCGGCCGCCGGAGGGGGCGACGGCCGGTGCCGGGAGGCGGAGCGGGGGACGGCGTCCGCGGCGGGTGCCGTGGGGGTCAGCCGAATGGCTGCCCGCGGGCCGGAGGAGGTCGCGGATCGCCCCGGCTCCGGGCCGGGGCGGAGGCCCAGGCGGCTCCCGGCGGGCGGCCTCCCTGCGCGGTCCTCGGTGCGGGGGCAGGCCGCGGCGCCGGCACCTGCCGGGCGAGCGGGGCGACCACCGGGACGCGGGGGCGGGCAGCCGGCCGAGGGGCCCGGACCGGGGGTAGCGCCGCGGCGGGGGAAGGCGCCGCGGGCTGGACCGTGGGGGTGTTCGGCAGCTCGGTGAGCACCACCGGGCCGTCGGGGCGGGGGGCCGGCGCGGCCGGGCGTCCCCAGGCGAGGTACGCGCCGTCGGGGCCGGCGCCCCACAGCGCGCGCCGGCGGACCAGGCCGCGCAGCCGGGCCCGCAGGCCGGGACGCGCCGCCGGGGCGGAGGCGGTCCAGACCGGCGCGGCGGGCGGCGCCGGGGGCGGTGCCACCGGCCGGGGGCGCGCGGCCGGGACGGGGACCGGGCGGACGGCGGCCGGCCGGCGGACCGCACCGGTGCGGTGCAGCGCCGCGCGGCGGGGCCGGGGTCGGCTGCGCGCGGGCAGCGGCTCGGCCCGGTCCAGGACGTCGAGCAGGCCGGTGAGGGTCAGGTCGTCGGTCACGCGGGACGGACCCGGTGCCACTACCCGGTCGTTCGCCATGACGCCCTCCTGAGGTCGGTGCCGCGGTCGCTGCGGACAGGGAGAACGGTAGGGACGACGGCCCCGCGCGACGGCCTCCTGCGACGACTCCTGGAGGGCGCGTGACCGAAGCGTTGTGACGGTGCCCCGCGGCGGACGGTGACCCGCCGCTCCGGGCGACCGCTTGTCGACAAGATCACCGCTCCGGAGCGCGGAACGCGCTGGCCAGGACGCCGGTCACCCCGGGACACGACCCGACGCGCCCGGCGTGTCGGAGGCTCCGTACCCCTCGGTCCGTTGAGTTGCCGGGCCCTGCGGCCCTGCTGAGACTCGACCGGTGACCGACCAGGCCGCACCGCCCGCAGACCGGACCGACACGCGACTGCGCCGGGCCGTCACCGGGCCGCTGCTGTTCCTCTTCATCCTCGGCGACGTCCTCGGTGCCGGCGTCTACGCGCTGGCCGGCCGGGTGGCCGCGGAGGTGGGCGGGGCGATCTGGGTGCCGCTGCTCGTCGCGCTGCTGTTGGCCCTGCTCACCGCGGCGTCCTACGCGGAGCTGGCCACCAAGTACCCCCGCGCCGGGGGGTCGGCGGTGTACGCCGAGCGGGCCTTCCGGCAGCCGCTCGTCGCGTTCCTCGTGGGCTTCTGCATGCTCGCCGCCGGGGTGACCAGCGCGGCGGGGCTGGCGCTGGCCTTCGCCGGCGACTACCTGGGCGTCTTCCTCGACGTGCCCACCACGCCGGCCGCGTTGGTGTTCCTGTCGCTGGTGGCGCTGCTCAACGCCCGCGGCATCCGAGAGTCGCTGCGCGCCAACCTGGTGATGACGCTCGTGGAGGTGTCCGGGCTGGTGCTCGTCGTCGTCCTCGGTGCGCTCGTGCTCGGCCGCGGGGACGGCGACCCGGGCCGCACCGTGGAGTTCGCGCCCGGCGTCGTCCCGGCCTCGGCGGTGCTGGGCGCCGCGCTGCTGGCCTACTACTCCTTCGTCGGCTTCGAGACCTCGGCCAACCTCGCCGAGGAGGTGCGCGACGTACGCCGGGTCTACCCGCGGGCGCTGTTCGGCGCGCTGCTCACCGCCGGCGCAGTGTACGTGCTGGTCGGCCTGGCGGCCTCGGTGGTGCTGCCGCCGGAGGAGCTCGCCGCCTCCACCGGCCCGCTGCTGGAGGTGGTGCGCGCCGCGGACGCCGGGATCCCCGATTGGCTGTTCAGCGCCGTGGCGCTCGTCGCGGTGGCCAACGGCGCGCTGCTCACGATGATCATGGCCAGCCGGATGGCGTACGGGATGGCCGAGCAGCGGCTGCTGCCCGCCGTCCTCGGCCGCGTCCTGCCCAACCGCCGGACGCCGTGGGTGGCCATCGCCGTCACCACCGTGGTCGCGATGGTGCTGACCCTCGTGGGTGACCTGTCCAAGCTGGCCAACACCGTGGTGCTCCTGCTGCTGTTCGTGTTCCTCAGCACGAACACCGCCGTCCTGGTGCTCCGCCGCGACCGCGTGGACACCGGGCACTTCCGCGCCCCGACGGTGCTGCCGGTGCTGGGCGTCGCCTCCTGCCTGCTGCTCCTGTGGCAGCAGGAGGCGCTGGTCTGGGGCCTCGCCGCGCTGCTGCTCGCCGGCGGGGTCGTGCTCTTCGCGGTCACCCGGCTGGTCGGACGTCGCCCGAGCGCCGCCGAGGGCGCCCGGCGCGGCTGACAGGATCGGGCCCGTGGCGACCCCCCTCGTGATCGACACCGACCCCGGCATCGACGACGCCCTGGCCATCCTGCTGGCGCTGGCCAGCCCGGAGGTCGACCTGCGCCTGGTCACCACGGTGCACGGCAACGTCGAGCTGGCCCAGACCACCGACAACGCGCTGCGGGTGCTGCACCTGGCCGGACGCTCCGACGTCCCGGTGGCCGCCGGCGCCCGCGACTCGCTGGTCTACCGGCAGCCCGAGCGGGCCGGCCACGTGCACGGCGAGACCGGCCTGGGCGGCGTCCGGCTGGAGCCCTCGCCGGCCGCGCTGGACCCGCGCCCGGCGGTGGTCGCGATGGCCGAGGTGCTGCAGGCCGCGGAGGCGCCGGTGACGGTGGCCGCGATCGGCCCGTGGACGAACATCGCACTCCTGCGGGCCGTCTACCCGGAGGCCGCCGAGCGGATCGGCCGGCTGGTGCTCATGGGGGGCTCCGCCGCGCGCGGCGGCAACGCCACCGCGGCCGCGGAGTTCAACGTGTGGGCCGACCCGGAGGCCGCCCAGCGGGTGCTCGGCTCCGGCGTCCCCACCGTGCTGGTCGGCCTGGACGTCACGCTGCCCACCGTGCTGGACGCCGACGGCATCGCCCGCTTCGCCGCGGCCGGGCCGGTCGGCCGGGCCGCCGCGACGATCCTGCAGGAGTACGTCGACCACGCCCGCACCAGCTACGGCACGACCGGCGTCGTGCTGCACGACGCGCTGGCGCTGACCGAGGCGATCGTGCCCGGCACGCTGGGCACCGTGCGCCGGGACGTCGTCGTCGACACCACCCTGGGCGCCGGCCGCGGGCAGACGCTGGTCGACCGGCGCAGCGTCTCGTCGTCGCCGACCGCGGTCGAGGTGGCCGAGACGGTGGACAGCACCGCGGCGGTGGAGTTCCTGGTCAGCCGGATGGAGGCGCTGGCCCGTCGGAGGACCCCGTCCTCCCCGACCTCCGCAGGCTCGGGCCGGGACCCGGGACGGGGCCACGCGTAGCTCAGTGGCCACGCCTAGCTCAGTGGCCGCGGCCCTCGCGGGTGCCCTCGACGATGCCGCGGGCGATGTCCCGCAGCTTGCGGTTGTAGCGCTGCGAGGCCTCCCGCAGGATCTCGAAGGCCTCGTCGGCGTCCACCGCCCGCTGCGCCATGAGCACGCCCTTGGCCTGCTCGATCACCGCGCGTGACTCCATCGCCGCCCGCATGTTCTGGGCGTGCTCGGCCAGCCGGTCCTGCGCGTCGGCGTTGGCCACCGCGACCGCGACCGCCTCGGCCACCGCGGTCGCCGCCTCCTCCGACTCCCGCGAGGCGAACGCCGCCGGCTGGGTCGAGTAGACGTTCAACGCGCCGATCGTGCTGCCCTGGTAGGGCAGCGGCATCGACAGCGAGCTCCGGACGCCGACCTCCAGCACCCGGGGGGTGTACTCCGGGTAGCGCTCCTCCGTGCGCATGTCGTCGATCCGGATGACGACACCGGCGCGACCGGCGTCCATGCACGGCCCGTACCCGCGCTCGTACTGCAGCTCGTCGGCGGCCAGCGCCATCTCCCCGGCGTGCGCCGCGGTGAAGGCCCGGTCGCCGCGGACGAGGGTGATCGAGGTGGACTCCGCGCCGGGGATGCCGCGGGCCGCGATACCGGTGACCTCGCCGAGGACGTCGTCGAGCCTCCGGTCGGCCAGCGCCACCCGGCTCAGGTCCCGCCACAGCTCCTGCACGAGGCCAGTCTGCCCGACCGGCGCCGTCGCAGAGCCGGAGACGACCCGCAAGGGGCCGCCGCTGCAGGAAGTGGGCCTTTCGGTCAGGATGGGAGAGCGGGTCGGTGGTGCGTCCACCCCGGCTCGATCGCCCAGCGACGGCGGAGGAGGTTGCCTTGGGCCAGGAGCCGTGGCCGCACGCACCCGTGCCGTCCCTCGCGGGCGACGTGTGGCACTGGCAGCTCGAGGCGATGCACGTCGTCTCCCGCGTCCGGGCCGACCTGCGGGCCCGCATCGCCCACCCGTCGGTCTGCTCGACGTCCACCGACGACGCCCGCGACGGGCTGCTGCTGGTGTTCGAGGAGCTGGCGTCCAACGCACTGCGGCACGGCGGTGGAGCGGTGCGCGCGCTGGTCGTCGCGGGCACCGACGGTTGGCTGCTCGACCTCAGCGACGAGGCGCCCGACCGCCCGCCGATCCCCGCCGTCGACCGCGACCCGGCGCTCGGCGGCATGGGACTGCACCTGGTCGCGCAGCTGTCGAGCGACTACGGGTGGGAGAGCCGCCCGGGCCGCAAGCACGTCTGGGCGATGCTGCCCAACGGCCTGCAGCCGCTGGAGCAGGTCCACGACCGCGTCCCCGAACCCCGCGCCGGAGAGCAGTCCCCCCACCGCGACTGAGTGACCTCTTCCCGGGCCCGCTCCCCTACTTCCGGGCGCGGGTGACGGCAGCGCAGTAGCGGTCGTGGTCCTCGCGGACCTCGGCCATCGGAGCGAGCACCTCCTCCTGCGCGACGACGTCCACCGCCGCGTACAGCCGCTGCTCGGCCCGCCGCGCCCGCCGTCGTGCCCGCAGCCCCACGAGTGGACGGGCCACCAGCGCCAGCACCGCCCCGGCCAGCAGCCCGCCGACCAGCAGCAGCGTGGGCATGGGGATCCCCTCGACCCGGGGCAGCGGGACGACGTCGTCGAGCTGGAAGAAGCCGAGGACGACCAGCGCCAGCAGCCACAGCACACCCGCCAGCGCGACCAGGGTGAGCAGCCACTGCAGCCCGCCCACCGTCCGCTGCCACAACGGGGTGCGCTGCGGACCGAGGTCCGTGCCCGCGACGGCCTGGTCGAGCCGGTCGGCCAGCAGCTCCTCCGACACCTCGACGGTCCGCCGCAGCTCGTCACGCCACGCCTCGGACAGGCCCTCGCCGGCGATCTCCCGCGCCGCACGCACCGCCCGGGTGACCCCGGCCCGCTGCGCCGCACCCGCGGCCGGCAGCGACGTGCGGGCCACCACCGCCCCGTCGTCGCCCGTGCCCTGTCCCAGGTGCAGCCGTTCGAGCGGGTCCGGGCGCAGCTTCCGCGTCCAGCGCACCAGCGGCCAGCCGGTGGTCGCCGTCCCGTCGCGGCGCACGGACCGCTCGACGGCGGCGGTGACCGTGGGCACCCCGGCGGCCTCGGCCAGCGCCTCGGTGAGCTGCTCGCGCTCGGCCCGGCCCACGCCGCCCCCGCCGGCGGGGTGAGCGGGTGGGCCACCAGCACAGTGCGCCGCCAGCGCCGTCGCGACCCCGCGGACGTCGGCGACGAGCCGGTCGGTCGCCGCCCGCCGGGCCGACACCCGCCGGGCCAGGTCGGCGCGCAACTCCCCCAGGCCGGCGCCCGTGCGCGCGGAGAGGGCGAGCAGCGGCGTGTCCGCCAGCCCCTCCCGGTCGAGCAGCTCGCGCAGGTCGGTCAGGCAGGCCCGCGCAGCCGCGGGATCGAGCCGGTCGACCTGGTTGAGGACGACGAGCAGCACACTCGCGTGCCCGGCCAGCGGCACCAGGTAGCGGTCGTGGACGGCGGCGTCGGCGTACTTCTCCGGGTCGAGCACCCACACCAGCACGTCGACGAGCTGCACCAGCCGGTCGACCTCCAGCCGGTGCTCGAGCCGCACGCTGTCGTGGTCGGGCAGGTCCAGCAGCACCAGGCCGTCGAGCGCCGGCTCGGGGGCGTGCCGGTGCCGGCGCGGCACCTGCAGCCAGTCGAGCAGCCGGTCGGTCGTCTCGTCGGCGCCCCAGACGGTCGCGTGCGCCACCCCGGTGGTCGGCCGGCGGATGCCGGGGGTGCTCACCTCGCTGCCCGACAGCGCGTTGAACAACGTGGACTTGCCGCTGCCGGTGGCGCCGGCCAGGGCGACGACGGTGGCGTCGCCGAGCGCCTCCCGGGCACCGGCCTTGGCCAGCAGCGTCCGGGCGTCGGCGAGCTCGGGCACCTCGAGGCGGCCGTCGGCGACCTCGACCGCCTCGCGCAGCGCCGCCAGCCGGTCGGCCAGCGGCGGCGTCCGTCCCCTCATGCCCGATCCCGGGCCGCGGTGAGGGCGGACGCGGCGGCGCGCAGCTCGGCGGCGGCGTCGGGTCCCGGTCCGGCCACGTCCACCAGCGCGTCGAAGCGGCCCTGCTCGTAGCGCAGCAGCGCGTCGGCCCGCGCCTGGAGGTCCTCCCGGGCGCGGGTGGCCAGCGAGCGGACCGCGGCGTCACCGAAGACGGCCTCCAGCACGCGCTGACCGAGGGCCGTCGTCCCGCCGGCGACCGCCACCTCCCCGCCGGTGAGCCCGCCGGTCTGGGCGAAGACGGCCATCATGACGACGGCGCCGGCTCCGTTGACCCCCCACGAGAGCACGCGGGCCCGGGTGCGCTTGCCGGCCCCCTCCTCGCGGACCAGGTCCAGCACGTAGCCCTGCCAGTCGCGGACCTGCGCCGCGGCGGCCTCGGGGAAGTCCGGCGAGACCCGGTCGAGCTCCTCGTCGGCGGCCGACAGCAGCGGCGGCCCGCCGGGCAGCGCCCGCCAGGCGGTGACGGTGCGTTCGGCGGCGCGGTCGGCCTCGGCGCGCAGCAGCGTCTCCACGCTCGTCTCCAGCGCCCCCTGGAGCTCGTCGGTGGGCGAGGGCCGCCCGGTGAGCGCGGCGGTGACCCGGTCGCGCAGCCGGCCGATCGAGCTCTGCAGCGAGCGCATCCACTCACCGGTGCCCACGAACTCCTGCCAGCGGGCCAGCACCTCGCCGCGCAGCAGGCTGCCGCTGCGCACGCCCTCGTCTATGCCCTCGTAGGCGGCGGTGTAGGCCGCGGCGGCCGCCTCCCGCAGCGCGCCGGCCGCCTGACCCTGCTGCTCGACCTCGGCGGCGATGCCCGCCACGCGGTCCTCCAGGCTGGCCAGCGCGCCGGTGAGGGTCTGCCGGACGACGGCGGCGCGCTGCTCCTGGTCCGCGGCGAGCGCGTGCAGCCAGCCGCGCAGCGGGGCCACCTGGTCCTCGGGGAGGAAGCCGTCGACCAGCGGCCGCTCCTCGACGACGAACAGCCGCACCCCGGCCAGCCCGGCGCGGTCGAGCATCCCGGCGAGGTCGGGGGCGATCTCGTCGGCGGCGCCCAGCGGTACCCGGTCCAGGACGACGGCCAGGGCGGTGCCGCGCTCCTGGGCCGTCCGCAGCACGTCCCACGGGACGGCGTCGGCGTAGCGGGCCGCCGTGGTGACGAAGACCCACAGGTCGGCGGCGGCCAGCAGCTGCGCGGCCAGCTCGCGGTTGGACTCCACGACCGAGTCCACGTCCGGGGCGTCGAGCAGCGCGAGGCCGGGCGGGACGTCGTCCCGCGGCACCAGCTGCAGCGTGCCGGGGCCGCCGCCCCCGCCGGTGACGCGCGCCAGGCCGGGCAGCACCCGGTCGCCCTCGAAGGCGGCGACGTCGGTGCGGGCGCAGACCAGCACCGGCGCCCGGGTGGTCGGCCGCAGCACGCCCGGTGTGGTGACCGTGGCGCCGACGAGGCTGTTGACGAGTGTGGACTTGCCGGCCCCGGTGGAGCCGCCGACGACGGTGAGCAGCGGGGCGTCGAGGTCGCGCAGCCGCGGGAGCAGGTAGTCGTCGACCTGCTCGACCACCCCACGGGCCGCGCGCCGGGCCGCCTCGCTGCCCGGCGTGGCCAGGCCGAGCGGGGCGGCCGCGACGGTGTCCCGGAGGGCCGTGAGGGCCTCGGGCAGACGGGCGGGGACGGTCACGCTGGGGGACTGCCCCGAGCACCAGCCGGTTACCCATACCTGACCAGGACTGATGCGGAACCGGGATCGCCGCACGGCGTGTCGGCCCGTTCAGGGCCAGCAGCCTCGTCTACCTTCCGCGCGGCCGGTCGCCACGGAGGGTGCCGGCAGGTGTACACGGAGGGAAGGCATGGCGACGGGAATCCCGGGGGTCGACTATCCGGAGGCCAAGGAGCCCGTCGACGTCCAATCGGCGAGCCGCGGTGACGCGCTCACCAGCTTCGTCGAGGAGAGCGGGAACGGACCCCTGACGCTGACGGTGCCCGCGGACCGCTCCGGCAGGCGGGTCCGGCTCGACATCGGCGAGTACGTCCAGCTGGTGTGGAAGGGCCCGGAGGGGCTCCGGGCACTGCCTGCGGAGTTGACGGAGGTCCTCCCCGGCGAGGAGCCGCGCTGGCGGGTGAGGCCGATGGGTCCGGCGACCCGCGGCCAGCGCCGCAACGCGGTGCGGGCGCCGATGTCGCTCCCCGTGGAGGCGGTCTCTGGCCGGACCCAGCTGATCGGCGAGAGCATCGACGTCAGTGAGGGCGGGCTGCACTGCCTGTTCCAGCCGGACGGCGGGACGTCGACGCGGGAGCACCACGCCACTGCCGAGACCACCGGGGCCGCCGGAGACGACGCTGCCGGGAAGGGCGGTGCCGAGGCGGCTCCCGCCGGCGGGAGCGGGCGGGTCGAGCTGTCCTCGGGGACACAGCTGGAGGTCACCCTGTCCCTCGGGGGGCAGGAGCAGCCGGTCCGGTCGAAGGCCGAGGTGGTGCGCGTGCACCCGCGCACCGACCGGCGCATCGAGGTGTCCCTGCGCTTCCTGGGTCTCCCCGAGCGGGAGGAGGACCGCATCCGCGCCCGCGTGTTCACCGAGCTGCGCGTCCTGCGGTCCCGCGGCCTCCTCTGACCCCCGCTCGTCCGGGGCCGCGCCGGCCGTACCGGGCCACCAGGTCGGTGCCCTTCTCGTCGCCGAGGACCTCGGAGTGGGCCAGCCGGCAGTGGTCATCGACCGGCGAGTGCACGTGGTCGTGGCCGATCGTGGCTGTCCGGTCCCGGGTCGCTCGCGGGCGGCGCGGCCATGGGCGTGCCGTCCGCCGCCGTCTCCGGAAGCGCCCGAGCTCCGTGACGTCCTGCACCGGCTCCCCGGGCCGGGAGCGCTCGTAACGCAGTGCGGTGGTCGTCGAGGCTCGGGTCGACACGCCGGTCACTGGATCCGATGCCTGCCGCCAGCCGGGCGCCCCGCGGCGGGAATGTGGGCCTTCGGCCAGCCGGCCCGGTGCCGGGCGACGATCGGCAACCGGCCATGAACGGTCGTGCGGACACCAGCGTGGGTCACGAGGACCTCCGGGTGGACGTGGGCCTTCGACGAACCGCACCCCGGTCGGAGGTCCCCCCTCGCTCGACCCCGCACGCTGCTACCGAGGTCCTGGCCCGGTACGGCTGACAGCGGTGGGGCCCGCCCCTGCCGCGCCTCCGATCAGGCGCGGCTGGTGCATCGGCGGATCCCGCCGGATGGTGAGCGTGCGCGCGGGGTGGGCTCAGGAGGAGCCGCGGGCGCGCTCCTCGCGCATCGCCTGGAACACCCGGCGGCGGACCCGGTCCTGCTCCTTCTCGGACAGCTCGAGGAAGCGCAGCGAGACGCCCCAGCGGCCGCCACGGGTGTGGTGCCACACGACCTCGGCGCGCGACGTGACGTCGCCGCCCTCGAGGTGCACGGTCAGCGGGACGACGGTGCCCGGCGGCGGCGGGTCGCCGGAGGCGTCCAGGACGGCGCGGAGGCCGCGCTCGCTGAGGTCGACGACCTCGCCCGCCAGGTCGACCGAGTCGAGCACCGCGGTGAGCGGCACCGCGAGGCGGGCACGGACCGCCTGACGCCGCTGGATGGCCTCCGCCGGCCCGACGACGGCCAGGTGCCAGCGGGGGGCGGCGCCGCGCTCCACGGTGGTGACCTGCGCCGGCAGCGCCCAGACGCTGGCGGAGTCCCGCCAGAAGACCTGCACGTGGTCGCCCACCCAGACGACCTCCTGGTCGGCGAAGTCCCCGACCGAGGGGCGCACCACGACCGTCTCGCCGGTGACCCGCTCGACGCGGGTGCTCACCGGGTACCGGTGGTCCCGCGGGGTCACCTCGGCCTCGTCGTCCACCTCGGGGCGGGCGGCGCCGACGGCGTCCATCGAGCTCCCCCCTCCGGTCCTGGCGACAGCGGCACGGTGCCGCGACGGAACGGTAACCCGGTCGGGTGCGCGCCCTGGCCGCCGGTGCCCGTGTCCGTCCCCCGCCAGGGTGAGCGCTGTGCGGATCCCACCGGCCGGACTCCGCACCCACCCCTCCCGCGCCCCGCCCTGAGCCTGCGGAGGGTGGGGAGGACGGGGTCCTTCCTTCAGGCCGAGCCCACTGGCCTGACTCCGCGCCGCGGTCCGCTCCCCGCTCGCAGAGCTCGCTGCGATGCTCCCGCGGCTGTCGTCAGGCCGAGTCGCGGACCGGGGTGTCCCCGTGCTCGTGCCGCGCACAGTGCGCGCAGCAGTAGAAGTGCCCCTCGACGACGACGCCGTGGCCGACGACCTTCACGCCGCAGTGCTCACACACGGGCGCCATCTTGTGGATCGCGCACTCGAAGCTGTCGAAGGTGTGCCGCGCTCCCTGCGCCACCACCTCGAACGCCATGTCGTAGTCGTTGCCGCAGACCTCGCAGACCGCCATGACCCCTCCTCGTCGTCCAGAGGTGGGTTCCTTCCCCGGCGCGGGCCGCGGGACACCGGCGGTCAGCGTTGGCGGGTCACCGAGCCGGACAGCCGCGGCCGGAAGCTGCGGCGCACCCGCTGCCACCGGTTCGGCGTCCGCTCGGCGTCGAGCAGCTCGGTCTCGGCCAGCGCCCGGTCGGCGGGCCCCAGCTCTGGCGGGACGTAGGGCACCAGCGACCGCCCGTGCGGCCGGCGCAGACTCTCGACCGCGGCGACCAGGCGGCCGTCGTGCGCCGCCACCGCGCGCGCCACCTCCTCGGGCGGTACGCCGAGGTGCTCGCCCAGCAGCCGGTCGCGCATGCCGGTGACCACGGCCGAGACCTCGTCGTGGCGGGGGCCGGGTCGGGCCTCGATCGAGACGTCGCACTCGGTGTCCAGGCCCATCGAGCGGTTGTTCAGGTTCGCCGAGCCGATCCGCAGCAGCCGGTCGTCGACCACGAGCACCTTGGCGTGCACGTAGATCCGCCGACGGCGCTCGGTGACCGGCACGTACAGCCGGAACCGGCCGTGCACGTCGGCGTCTTCGAGCAATGCCAGCAGCTTGGCCCGCGCGGTGTCCATCGCCTTCTCCTCGAGCCAGCTGGCCGAGCTCTCCGGGTTCACGACCACGACGTCCGGGCCCTCGGGTTCGGCCAGCCGCTGGGCGATGGCCTCGGCGATCCGCCGGTTGGCGAAGAACTGGCTCTCGATGTAGACGCCGCGCCGGGCGGCGGCGATCGCGGCCAGCCACAACAGCTCGATCTCGTGCACCAGCTCCGCGCCGCCGTGCTCCGGTCGGGTGCGGGAGATCGCCACGTCCACGTCGGTGAGCATCGGCTCGACGTCGTCCGGCCAGCACACCTGCAGGCCCTCGACCGGTTCCAGCCGGTCCCCGGTGGCGCTCTCCCACCGCTCGCGCGCCAGGTCACCGATGGCCCGGGCGGCGGGGCCGGAGACGACGCTGGCCACGTCGTGCCAGGGCCCCGACCGGCGGCCCGAGCCCGGCCGGCGGCGCAGCGGGTGCCCGTCGCGGTGCTCCGGGGTGTCCCACCGGTCGGTGGTGACGTCGATGCCGCCGGCGAAGGCCAGGCAGTCGTCGACCACCACGATCTTCTGGTGGTGCGCGCCGCCGATCGGGTGGTGCTGGTCGATGGTGAAGGTGAGCCGGTCGGGGGTGCGCCGGTTGAGCAGCACGATGGGCGCCAGGCCGCGGGCCAGCGCGATCAGCATGCCGACGTCCCAGTGCAGGACGCCGATCTCCAGCTCCGGGTTCCGCCGGACGGCGGCCTCGAGGACCCGGCCCAGCCGGTCGGCGCGTGCGGCGCCCTTCCGCCGGGGGTCGAGCTGGATCCGCGGGTCGAAGTCCCAACCGATGAACAGCACCCGGCGGCGTGCGCGCAGCACCGACCACTTCAACGCCGCGAAGTAGTCCGCGGCGTCCACGAAGACGGCGTACCGCTCGGCTCGCTCGATCCGCCAGCACGTCTCGCCCGGGACCAGCAGGTCCTCGGTGGCGACCGGCCCGGCACCTCCGTCGGCCACCCCGGTCAGCCGTTGCGGCGCACGTAGGAGCTGACGAAGTCCCGCAGGCTGCGGGTGGGCCGCAGCCAGGCGCCGTCCGGCGGCAGGGCGTCGAGGCGCACCCGGTCCAGGGGGGCGGCGAAGGCGCCCGGCACGTCCTCGATGTCGATGAACTCCAGCAGGTCCGAGCTGATGGCGTAGCCGGCGACCTCGCTGAACGCGACGACGGTGACCTGGGTGCCGGCGCGGGCCAGCTCCTCCAGCGGCTCGGCGAAGTTGCGGCCGTCGCCGGAGAAGACGACCAACCGGCGGAGCCGGTGGCTGTGCTGGCGGACCTCGATGTGGTCGAGCATCGCCTGGTCGATGTCGTCGTCCGGCTGCTGCTTGGGCCGGGCGAAGACGGCGAAGCCGAAGCTGCGCAGCGCCTCCACCCAGCGCTGCAGGCTGCCCACCACCGGCGGGATGTTGGCGAAGACACACGCCTCGACCTCGGGAGCGTCGGGCGCGCCGGGGTCGCCGGCGCCGTCGACGAACCACGCGGCGATCGCGTCGAAGCGCGGGCGCGAGGCCGCGGTGGGGCGGGCGCCGATGACCGTCGAGAGGGTCATGTCGATGTTCGGCGCGTCCCAGATGAGCAGGTCCAGCGCCGGGCGTGCCCGCCCGTCGAACGCGTCGGTGTCGGGGGCCGTCTCCGCGGCGGCGTCCAGGTCGGTCACGGGGGCAGTGTGCCTGGCCGGGGGCGCGGCGGGGGACGGCGCACCGGCCGCGCGTGGCGGACCGCCGGGTGACGTGGCCCGTCGCGGCGTGCGGCGGCGCAGCCGGTGGGCCCCCACCGCGCCGCTCAGCGGTTGCGGGTCCGCAGCGCGAAGGCGCACGAGTCACCACCCGCCGCCCGGACCCGGGACGCCCAGCGCGGGACGTCGGCGGCCGGCATCGGCTGGGCGAGGAGGTAGCCCTGGGCGAGGTCGCAGCCGGCGTCGCGGACCAACCGCAGGTGCTCGGCGGTCTCCACGCCCTCGGCGACCGAGCGGATGCCGAGAGTGCGCGCCAGCGAGACGATCGCGGCCAGCACCGGCCCGGTGCCGTGGGACGCCAGCCGGGCGGCGGCGGTCAGCAGCGAGCGGTCGATCTTGAGCGTGCCGATGGGCAGGGCGAGCAGCTGGGCGAGCGAGGACCAGCCGGTCCCGAAGTCGTCGATCGCCACCGTCACGCCCGAGCTCTGCAGCACGGCGAGCTGGTCCTCGGCGCGGGTGGGGTCCTCGGCGACGCTGGTCTCGGTCAGCTCCAGCACCAGGTTCTCCGCGGCCAGTCCGGAGTCGTGCAACGCCACCCGCACGTCGTGGACCAGCGTCTCGGCGGAGAAGTGCCGGGCGCTGATGTTGACCGACATGCGCAGCGGCAGGCCCTGTTCGGCCCACGCCGCGGCCTGCCGGGTGGTCTCGCCGAGCAGCCAGCGGGTGATCGGGATGAGCTGGCCGGTCTCCTCGGCCACGGAGAGGAAGGCGTCGGGGGTGAGCAACCCCCGCTCGGGGTGCTGCCAGCGCAGCAGCGCCTCCACGCCCTCGATCTCGCCGGTGTCCACCCGGACCACCGGCTGGTAGTGGACGACGAACTCGTCGACGGCGCCGTCCCGCAACCGGTTGGCCACCTCCAGCCGCCACCGCGCCGCCTCCCGCAGCCCCGGCGAGAAGACGTGCACGCGGTCGCGGCCGGCGCCCTTCGCGGCGAAGGCAGCGGTGTCGGCGTCGCTGAGCAACTGGTGGGCCCGGTCGGCGCCGGGCGTGGCGGCGGCGACGCCGATGCTGGCCGACAGCGGCACCGAGATGCCCTCGGCGTAGAAGGGGCGGGAGAAGGAGTTCTGCAACCGGAAGGCCAGGGCCGCGGCCTCGGCGGTGTCGCAGTCGCGGGCGAGGACGAGGAACTGGTCTGCGCCCAGCCGTCCCACGGCGTCCCCGGGACGGATCTGCTCGGTGAGCCGGCCGCCGACCTGGCGCAGCAGCTCGTCCCCGACCTCGTGGCCGAGGGAGTCGTTGACGGTCTTGAACCCGTCGAGGTCGAGGAACAGCAGCGCCGCCCGGCCGGCGCCGTCCTCGAGCGCCGCGCCGATGAGCTGCAGCAGCCGGGCGCGGTTGGGCAGGCCGGTGAGGTCGTCGTGACTGGCCCGCCAGGCCAGCGCCTCCTGGTCCCGGACCCGCTCGGTGATGTCGGTGTGGGTGACGACGACCCGGCCGGAGGCCCCGACACAGGCCGCCTGGAGGCGGAACCACATCGGTTCGGGACCGGACGAGTGGGCGTAGTCGTGCACGAACTCCCGGGCGGCGTCATGGTCGCCGGCTCGCAGCTGCGCCAGCCCGTCGGTGATGGCCTGGCGGTCCGCCGCGGCGAGACGCTGGGACAGCACCTCCAGGTAGTCGTCGCCGACCCCGCCCGCCCGCAGTCCTGCCCGGGCGACGGCCTCCGCAGCCTCGCCCCACCGGCGGTTGGCCGACAGGATCCGGCCGTTCCCGTCCAGCAGCACCGTGGCCGGGGGCAGGGCCTCCAGGACCGCGCTGAGCTGTTGGATTTCGGTGGCGCGCTGCTGCTCGGCGCGGCGCTGGTCGTCGACATCGCGGAGGAAGGCGGTGAGGCCGCCCGTGTCGGCGAAGGCGCGGATCTCGTACCACCGGCCGAAGGGCTTGTAGAAGTACTCGAACACGCGGGCCCGGCCGTCGAGGAGCACCGCCCGGTACTCGTCCTCGATGACCGTGCCGAGCGTCTCGGGGAAGCACTCGAAGGCGTAGCAGCCGATCATCTCGTCGGCCCGGCGGCCGAGGAGCCGCTCGGCGGCGGCGTTCACGTAGGTGAACCGCCACCTGCGGTCGATCCGGTAGACGGCGTCGGTGACCGAGGAGAAGGGGTCGGCTGGAGCGACGTGCCCACTCGGAACGTGTCCGTGCACCCTGCCCGCTACCTCTCCCCCTGCGGAAGACGTCAGGTCCCGGTCCCGGGGACCGCCGCCCTCCGCCGTCCCCTCACGGCGGCGCTGGGCGCCCGACGTACGACCGAGGGTAACCACACGGATGCAATTCAGACAGGGGAGACCCCGGCCCGGTCGAGGATCACGTGGACCGGTGCCTGCAGGGGCAGGGTGCCGAGGACCGCGCCCCAGTCGCCGTCCAGCCGGGTCGCGCAGAAGGTGTCGCCGACCTCTGCGGGGGCGTGCCGCAGGAGCAGCGAGGCCTGCAGGCACAGGGCGAGCAGGCCGGCGATGCGGCGGGCGCGCAGCGGCAGCTGCTCGGGATCGGCCAGTTCGGCGGCCAACCGGCCGACCGCCGCGTCGAGCCGGGCGTCGGCGCCGCGGGCGAGGTCGATCTCGGCGCGGACGGCGGCGAGGGACGCCGAGGAGCGACCCATCGCCCGGAGGACGTCGAGGGCGATGACGTTGCCCGACCCCTCCCAGATGCTGTTCAGCGGCGCCTGGCGGTAGAGCCGGGGCATGCCGGACTCCTCGACGTAGCCGTTGCCGCCGAGCACCTCGAGCGCCTCGGCGACGGCCGTCGGGGTGCGCTTGCAGACCCAAAACTTCGCGGCGGCCCCGGCGAGGCGGAGGAAGTCGGACTCGCCCGCGTCGACGGCGGCGGCCAGCCGGACGGCGAGCGCGGTGGCGGCCTCGCTCTCCACGGCCAGGTCGGCGAGGACGTTCTGCATGAGCGGCTGGTCGGCCAGCAGGGCGCCAAAGGCCCGTCGGTGCCGAGCGTGGTGGATCGCCTGGGTGAGGGCGGCGCGGACGGTGGCGGCCGACCCGAGGACGCAGTCCAGCCGCGTGGTGTTGACCATCTCGATGATCGTCGGGACGCCGCGGCCGGGCTCACCGACCAGCCAGGCCGTCGTCCCCTCGAACTCGACCTCGCTGGAGGCGTTGGCGCGGTCGCCGAGCTTGTCCTTGAGCCGCTGCAGCCGGAACACGTTGCGGGTGCCGTCGGGCAGCACGCGCGGGACGAGGAAGCAGGAGACGCCCTCGGGCAGCTGGGCGAGGACGAGGAACAGGTCGCTCATCGGGGCGCTGATGAACCACTTGTGCCCGGTCAGCGCGAACGTCCCGTCCCCGTTCGGGACGGCGCGCGTGGTGTTGGCGCGGACGTCGGAGCCGCCCTGCTTCTCGGTCATGCCCATGCCGGCGACCAGGCCCCGCTTGCCCGTCGGCTCGGCGAGGCCGAACTCGTAGGCGGGGGCGGTGAGGCCGGGCTCGTACCGTTCCGCGAGCTCGGGGGCGGCGCGCAGCGTGGGGACGGCGGCGTAGGTCATGGTCACCGGGCAGCCGTGACCCATCTCGACCTGCGTCCAGCCGAGGTAGCCGACGGCGCGGCGGACGTGCGCGTGCGGCTCAGCCGGGGTGGTGGGGTGGGCGGACGACACCGCGGTCCAGGGCGTACCGGCCAGGCCGTGCTCGAACGCGGTGCGCATGAGCTCGTGCCAGGCGGGGTGGAACTCGACCTCGTCGACGCGGTGGCCGTAGCGGTCGTGCGTGCGCAGGCGCGGCGGGTTCTCGTTGGCCAGCCGGCCCCACTCCTGCGCCTGCTCGCTGCCGGCCAGCGCACCGAGCGCCTTGAGCGAGTCGAGGGTGGCGGCGTCGGCGTGCCGGACGCAGGCCTCGGCCAGGGCGGTGTCGCCGGCGATGGGGTCGTGCCCGGCCAGCGGCGGGACCTGGTTGGTGACCTCGTGCGTGACGCCCATGGCCGAACCGTACGACGTGGATCACACCCGCTCGACGAGCTCCTCCGTGCCGTCCCCGGCGTGCGCGACGTGGGCGAGCTGCCGCCAGATGAGGGCGAGGATCACCGCGGATCCGGCGAAACCGAACCAGAACGGCCCGGTGACGCCCCAGGCCCGGGCCACCAGGCCACCGACCAGCTGGCCGAGCAGGATGCCGCCGAAGACGCCCATCGCGTAGAGGCTGCCGACCCGGCCCTGCAGGCCCAGCGGAACGGCGCGCATCCGCACCGTCCGGGACGTCGTCCCCCACACGAAGGCGTGCGCGCCGAACACGACCATGATCAGCACGGCCACCCAGGCGGTGGTGGTGAGCGCCAGGGCCAGGTGGGTGAGGGTCTCGATCACCAGACCGACGCGCATGAGGGTCGCCAGGCCGGCGTGCCGCTCGAGCCAGTCGTAGGACGACGTCCCCACGATCCCGCCCACGGCGGTGGCCGTGCTGAGCAGCCCGAAGCCGACCGGGCCGAGGTCGAGTCGCTGGTCGGCGTAGAGCACCAGCACCGACCAGGCCGCGCCGTAGGTGACGTTGAAGCTGACGATGGCGAGGGTCAGCGTGCGGACGGCGGCGTTGCCCCAGGTCCAGCGCAGGCCCTCGACGATGTCCTGCCGGACGTGGGCGCGCTCGGCCGGACGCTCGCGGACCGGCAGCCGCATGCGGGAGAGCAGCAGCGCCCCGAGGGTCAGCAGCACCGCCTGGGTGACGAAGGGCCAGGCGGTGCCGGCGACGAAGAGCGCGGCGCCCAGGGCCGGCCCGGTCATCTCGTTCATGGTGAGCGCACCGGCCATGAGCCGGGCGTTGCCGATGCCGAGGTCGGGACGCGGAACCACCATCGGCAGCAGCGTGCCGGTGGTGGTGTCGACGAAGACCTCGGCGACGCCGAGGACGAACAGCGCCGTGAGGACGACGGCGACGCCGACGTCCCCGGTGAACAGGGCGGCCCCGAGGACGACGAGGACGCCGGCCCGGGCGAGGTCGACGGCGATGACCAGCCGCCGGCGGTCCACCCGGTCGGCGAGGACGCCCGCGTGCAGCCCGAACAACAGCCACGGCAGCCGCTGCAGCAGGGCGCCGAGGGCGACGAGGAACGGGTCCTGGGTCTGGCCGGCGACCAACAGCGGCCCAGCGGCGATCGCGATGCCGTCGGCGAGGTTGCCGACCCAGGACGACCCGACCAGCCAGCGGAACGGCGTTCCCATCCGGGCGGGCAGCACCGCCTCGACCAGCCCCCGCACGGATTCGGACTGTAGGCACCCGCACCCACGCCGTCCGCCGCTTTTCGCCTGCACCCACCTGCACCCACACATCCCCGGCTGCTGCGGACACCCGGGGGCACCGTCACGCACGCACGGCAGCCGTGCGTTCCACGTGGAACGCACGGCTGCCGTGTGCCTCGTCGGTCGGGTCAGGCGGCGGTGGCCAGGGGTGGTCCGGTGCGCTGGGGGCCGATCAGATCTCGGTGCCATCGGGGCGCCAGGTGCGCCATCGGCCATCTCGACCGCGAGACCGGCGCCTTCCTCGGCCGGGCGGGGCTGCACCCCTGGCCGCAGTGGGACGAGGTCGAACGGGGCTGCGTGCTCGCGCGGCGCGCGCAGGGCCGTGTTCTCGCCACGGAGGCCGCGCGAGCGTGGCTGCGCGTCGCGGTCGGCGAGCTCGGTCTGCACCGCGTCACCGCGGTCATCCCCCGACAACACAGCGAGTCGGGCGTTGGCCGCCAGGCTCGGCTCCCCAGTCCACCGCGAGGACGTGACCCCGTCCGGCGTCCCTGCGCTGGTCCACGAACGGCTCAGCCGAGCGGGCGGACCAGCCGGCCGATCGCGAGCTGGGCCAGGGGCGCGTAGCCGACCACCAGCGGCGCCGGTCCGGAGACCCGCAGCCCCGTCGTGCTGCCGCCGTCCGGACCCTCGGTGACCCAGTGCAGCAGGTGCAGCCGCACGGGGCCGAGCGAGACCGTCCACGACCAGCGCCGGGCCGCTTCGTCCACCGTGTCGACGACGAACGGCAGCGCGACCCCCAGTGGCGCACGGACCCGCCCGCGCACACCCGCCGTCAACCGCGCCACCGGCACGTCCACGCCGGTGATCTGCGGCGCCCACTGCGGCCACCGCGCCGGGACGGCGTAGCGCTCCCAGACCTCGTCCGGTCCGACGGGCCCCGTCGCGTGCAGGGTCAGGGTGGTCATGGGCCCTCCTCACTGGTGCTCGTCAGCCCCGTGCCCACCCGTGCTGGACCCATGCGCGACCTCGCCGGCGCCCGCCGGACGACGTCCACCGCGGGCCCGTCCGTGCGGCTCCTGCACGAGCACCGCGCGCCCGGCCCCCTCCAGGGCACCGCGCCCCGAGCTCGTGAGGGGTGGGGAGGAGGGGGTCCGTGCTCAGGCGGGTGGCCCACCGAGCAGCAGCTGGCGCAGCATGTGCATCGCCAGGGCCACCGACCGCTGCCGCACCGCCGACCGGGAGCCGGGCAGCACGACCGAGCGTGCCAGCCCCTCCGACGAGGGCGCGACGGCACACAGGTGCACGGTGCCGACCGGCTTCTCCGGGGAGCCCCCGCCCGGCCCGGCGATCCCGGTGATGCCGATCCCCACGTCGGCGCCGAACCGGCACCGCGCTCCCTCCGCCAGAGCCGCCGCCACCTGCGTGCTCACCGCGCCGTACGACGCCAGCATCTCCGACGGGACGCCGACCAGCGCCTCCTTCGCGGAGTTCGCGTACGACGCCACCCCGCCGAGGACCCACGCCGAGGACCCGGCCCGCTCGGTCAGCCGCGCCACGAGCAGCCCGCTGGTGCACGACTCCGCCGTCGCGACGGTCAGCCCGCGGTCGGCGAACGCCGACGCCACCAGGTCGTCGAGCGTGGGGCCGGTCGAGAACAGCGTCTCGGCGTGCGCCGCCCGCACCGCCTCCACCAGCCGGTCGTACTCCGGCTGCGCCTCCGGGCCGTAGCGGGTGACGATCTCCAGCTCGCCCTCCCGCAGGCAGGTGGTGATCTCCAGGCGGGGGAACTCGTGCTGCCGCAGCGTCGCCGCCAGCTGCGACTCGAGCGTCCCCCACAGCCGGAGCGTCTCCTGGCGCAGCTCGCTGCGGCCGGCCAGCGCCCGCTGCACCGGCTCGGCGGCCAGCGCCGCCGGCCACATCCCCTGCAGCTCCGACGGCGGCCCGGGGAGGACGACGACCACCGGTCCGTCCCGCCCCTCCGCCGGGGGGACGACGAGACCCGGCGCCGTCCCGACCGGGGGCAGCACGATCGCACCCGCGGGCACGAGCGCCTGCTTGCGGACGCCGGCCGCCGTGGCCTCCGGGTCGGCGCGCCACCCGCGGCCCTCCAGGAGGCCCTCGACGATCCGGGCGATCTGCCGCTCCAGGTCCGGGTCGACCGACGACGGCCGGCCCTGCACCTCGCCGACGATCTGCGCGGTCAGGTCGTCGGCGGTCGGGCCGAGCCCGCCGGTGGTGAAGACGACGTCCTCGCCGGCGAGGAAGCGCAGCGCGTTGCGCAGGTCCTCGGGCCGGTCGCCGACGACCAGCACCGTGCCGACGTCCACCCCGAGCCGGCGCAGCTCCTCGGCCACCCACGGACCGTTGCGGTCGCTCACCCGGCCGGTGAGCACCTCGGTACCGGTGACGACGATCCCTGCGCGCACGGCCACCCGGCCGACCCTAGTGAGACCGCGGCGCGCCCGCGTTTCCTGCCGGGCCCCCGGCCGCCCCGCCGCTAGCGTGCGGAGACGAACCGGTCCGGCGCGCCCGCGCTCGAGCGAGGAGGAACCGTGACGCACCCGAGTCCCACCCCCGAGCCGCCGACACCGCGCGACCCGGCCCAGCCGGGCACGCAGGAGACCGCGTTCGCTCCCGCCGGCGCGACCGTCGTCGGCACGCACCAGATGCCGTGGGTGGACGCCGACCCGCTGTACGGCGGCGTCCAGCCCACCGGCCCGGTCGCCTCCCGCCCCGAGCCGCCCCGCGGCGGCACCGCGGCGGCCGCCGACCACGCCGACTCCCCCTTCGGCCTGCCGCTGACCGCCAGGGACGGTCTCCGCCGGGTCCGGACGGCGCGCGCGCCGCGGACCCCGCGCCCTCCCCGGACTCCCCCCACGGCACGGTCGCCGAAGGAGCGCGCCGTCCGCATCGGCATCGGCCTCATCGCGCTGTCCCTGCTCCTGCTCCAGCTGGGCCTCGGCCTGGGCTTCGGCGAGGCGCCGCTGTGGTCCACCGTGACGCTGTGGTCGGTCTTCGCGACCCTCGCCACCCTCGTCGGGGCGCTGCCGTTCGCCGGCCGCGTCGTCCCCGCGGCCCGGCGGCACCCCGACGCCGCGTGGAAGACCGCGGCCGCCGGGCTGACCGGCGTGGCCGTGTTCTGGGTGCTGGTCGTGCTGCCGCACGTCGACAGCGACCGCGGTTTCGTCCTCTCCGCCGCGCTGGCCGCCCTCGGCGCCGCCCTCTGGATCGCCCCCAGCCGCAGCCGGGGCTGACCGGGGCGACGAGCGGCGGGGTCACGCCCGGCCGCTCCCCCGGCCGGGCGAGTCCGGCTTCCCCTGACCCCTGCCCCTCCCCCTGTCCTCGCTGCGGCCCGGGCCCGACCGGTCGTCCGCGCCGTCGTCGACCACCACTGGAGCGGGCGCAGGAGCCGGAACAGGAGCCGGCGCGGGGGCGGACTGGACCACGAGGGCGCCCCGGAGCGGGAGGTCCACCCGTCCTGGAGGGTCAGCGGTCGTCGCGGTAGCGGTCCCAGTCGCCGTCGCCGTCCCCGTCGTCGGACCACGACCCGGACTCCGACGTCGACGGCTCGGCCGTGCTCGACGGGGTGGTCGTCTCCTCCGACTCCGTCGGGGTGGCGCTCGCCGACGGGCTCGACGTCTCGGTCGGTGGCGTGCTGGCCGGCGGCTCCTCCGGCGTGGCGGTCGGCGTGGGGGGCGCCTCGGTCGGCTCGGGCGCGGGCTCCGGCGCGGGCCGCGGCCGCGGCGCGTCCTCGGAGACGCGGGTGGCCGGTGAGGAGTCGCGCTGCCGCGGGGCGGGCGGAGGCGCCACGGCGAAGTGGACCCGCACCGTGTCGCCGGGCCGCAGCTCGGCGCCGGCCGGGTCGATGGCGGTCACGCTGCCGGGTGCGGCGTCCGCGGTGACCTGTTCCTCGCGCTGCACGAGCAGGCCCAGCGCGGACAGCGCGAGCGCCGCCTCGTCGACCTGCCGCCCGACGTAGTTCTCGGCCGCCAGCACGATCCGGGCGTCCTCGGTCTGCGCGGCGACCACGGTCGGCCCGGTGTCCTCGTCGCTGGAGACGGCCGCGAAGACGCCCGCGGCTGCGCCCGCGCCGAGCAGCAGCGTCACCACCGGCACCAGGACGACGGCCAACCCGCGGCGGCGCGGCGCCGGCGGGCCGATGGTCCCGGCAGCGGACCCGGCCGGGACGGCGGCCGTCGTGGGCGGGCCGGCGAGGACGGCGACGCTGCGGGTGGCCGCGGGCTCGGGCACCGGGCGGCCGGCGCGGACGTCCTCGACCGCGGCGACGAACGCGGCGCCGTCCGGCATGCGGTCGGCCGGGTCCTTGGCCAGCGCGCGGCGGATCAGCTTCCGCACGCCGCCGGGGAGGTCGTCGGGCAGCGGCTCGGGGTCGTCGCGCACCTGCTTCAGGGCGATCGTCACCGCGTTCTCGCCGTCGAAGGCGGGGTGACCGGTCAGGCACTCATAGCCGACCAGGCCGAGGGCGTAGACGTCGCTGGCCGGGGTGGCGTGCCGGCCCTCGGCGACCTCCGGGGCGAGGTACTGCGGGGTGCCGATCACCTGACCGGTGCGGGTGAGCGGCACGCTGTCCGCCGACCACGCGATGCCGAAGTCGGTGATCTTCACGCTGCCGTCGTCGCGCACCAGGATGTTGCCGGGCTTGACGTCCCGGTGCACCAGCCCGACCCGGTGGGCCTCGGCCAGCGCGGAGGCGGTCTGCTCGAGCAGCGACAGCGTGACGGCGGCCGACAGCCGGCCCTCGCGCTCCAGCACCGCCGACAGCGGCTCGCCCTCGACCAGCTCCATCACCAGGTAGGCCAGCGTCTCGCCGCTGCCGTCGGTGGCCTCGGTCTCGCCGTAGTCGAAGACGGCGGCGATGTTCGGGTGGGAGAGCCCGGCGGCGTGCTGGGCCTCGGCGCGGAAGCGGGCGCGGAACGTGGGGTCGCCGGTGTACTCGCTGCGCAGGACCTTCACCGCGACCGGACGGCCGAGGAGGACGTCGGTGCCGCGCCAGACCTGGCCCATGCCGCCGGCGGCGATCAGCTCGGCGAGCTCGTACCGCTCACCCAGGTTGCGCCGACCCGGCTCCACCACCGTGGCTCACTCCTCGCCTGGACCCGGCCGTCGTCCGCGGCCCGAGGGCGCCGGTGCCCCTGGAACTGGATGTCCCGCACCCCCTGGGGCTACACATCGGCGCAGGGCGCCGGGCGTGTCGCCGACCTGGGGGGACGGCGCCGCGCGCTCCGGCCCGCGCCGCGTCCGTCCGCCGTCCATCCTCCCAGGCCGACGGGCCTCCGTGAGGGGACCGTCCCGTCACGTTCCGGCCACGATCCGGGGATCAGCCGGTGAACAGCGCCCGGCCCCACCAGTCGTCGTCGCCGCGGACGCCCGGCGGGCAGGCGAACACCGCCGAGGAGGTGTGCCGGACGTACTCGTTCATCGCGTCCGTGCGCAGGTTGCGCTGTACCTGCACGAAGCCCGTCGAGGGGTCGCGCTGGAAGGCGATGAAGAACAGCCCGGCGTCGAGCCGGCCGAGCCCGTCGGAGCCGTCGACGAAGCTGTAGCCGCGCCGCAGGATCGCCGTCCCGGCGTTCTGGGGATGGGCGAGGAAGACGTGGCTGTCCTCCCGGATGGCGAACTCGCCGTCCACCTGCGCGGTGAAGTCGACCGGGTCGAACTCCTCGCGCCGGCCGAGCGCGGCGCCGGAGCCCTTGGCGCGGCCGATGATCTGCTCCTGCTCGAGCAGCGGCGCGGTGTCCCACGGCTCGATGAGCATGCGGATCCGGCGGGCGACCAGGTAGGTGCCGCCGGCCAGCCAGGCGGCGTCGTCCTCGCCCACCCAGACGTACCGGTCGAGGGCCTCGGGGTCCTCGACCTTGAGGTTGCGGGTGCCGTCCTTGAACCCGAACAGGTTGCGCGGGGTGGGCTGCCCGGTGGTCGTGGACGACGTCCGGCCGAAGCCCAGCTGCGACCAGCGGACGGCCACCACGCCGGCGCCGATCCGCACCAGGTTCCGGACGGCGTGCACCGCGACCTGCGGGTCGTTGGCACAGGCCTGGATGCACAGGTCCCCACCGCTGCGCGCCGGGTCGAGCTGGTCGCCGGCGAAGGCGGGCAGCTCGACCAGCGGCGCCGGGCGGCGGGCGGCCAGGCCGAAGCGGTCGGTGCCGTCGGCGGTGGTGAACAGCGTGGGGCCGAGGCCGACGGTCAGCGTCAGCCCGGACGGCGGCAGGCCGAGGGCCTCCCCGGTGTCGTCCGGGGGCGCGTACGGGGAGCCGGCCACGGCGCCGACCGGGCCGGCGTCCTGGCCGGCGGTCATCCGGCGGGCGGCCGCCGTCCAGGCCTGCAGCACCTCCACCAGGTCCTCGCGCCGGTCGGTGGTGACGTCGAAGGCGACGAAGTGCAGCCGGTCCTGCGCCGGCGTGACGATGCCGGCCTGGTGCGCGCCGGTGAACGGCACCGCGTCGGTGGGCGCCGGCCCCGCGGCCGCCGTGTCCTCGTCCCGCCCGCCCAGGTCGACCGCGGCGCGGCCGATCGCGCCGGCGGCGACCACCCCCGCCGTCCCGGCGCCGAGCACACCGAACAGCCGGCGCCGGGTCAGACCCCGGCCGGGTGTCGTCGGTTCGCTCATCGGGGCCTCACCCCCGGCTCACCGGTCGGCGACGACGACCGCGACCCCGCTGACCGACTCGGTCAGCGCGGTGATGCTGTCGCTCAGACCGCGCAGCTGCTCCTGGGTGAGCTGGTCGTAGAGCACCCAGCCGTCGCCGCTGCGGTACTGCTCCAGCTCGGCCTCGGTCGCGGCGAACCGCTCGTCGATCTCGGCCACCAGGTCGGGGTCGGCCTCCTCGAGGTAGGGGCGCAGCGCCTGGACGGCGGCCTCCGAGCCCTCGAGGTTGGCGGCGAAGTCCCACAGGTCGGTGTGCGAGTAGCGGTCCTCCTCGCCGGTGATCTTGCCGGTGGCGATCTCGTCGAGCAGTGCCTTGGCACCGTTGGCCAGTTGCAGCGGGTCCAGGGTCGTCTGGTCGGCGAGGGCGGCGACCTCCTCGACGTCGGCCTGCAGCCGGTCGGCGTAGGGGGCCATGCCCTCGGTGGTGCCGTCGACCCACAGCGCCCGTTCGACGCGGTGGTAGCCGGTGAAGTCCTCGCCCTCCGCCTGGTCGCCCTCGCGGCCGTCGATCCGCGGGTCGAGGTCGCCGAAGACCTCC
Organism: Geodermatophilus sp. URMC 61; assembly: GCF_052931555.1. NCBI lineage: Bacteria > Bacillati > Actinomycetota > Actinomycetes > Geodermatophilales > Geodermatophilaceae > Geodermatophilus > Geodermatophilus sp. URMC 61. The sequence goes on along the minus strand of NZ_JBRFHZ010000002.1, from coordinate 4,278,485 downwards.
GCGACCGGCTCGATGCGCTCCCAGTAGGTGCGGGCGACCGGGAACAGCGCCTTGGCGCCCTCGACGTCCCCGGCCCGGACGGCGTCGGCGAAGGCCGCCGTCTGCTCCACCAGCGCGCCGGTCTGGCTCTGCACGTAGCGCTGGTAGTCCGCACTGGCCTGGGCCAGGGTCTCGTCCTCCGACAGCTGCGCCGCCTCGCCGGTCACGGTGAGGGCGTTGCGGATGCCGTCGCCGACCATGCCCGGCTTGCAGGCGGTCTCGTAGTCGCCGGCCGGCAGCTCGACGAGCAGCTCGCGGGTCAGCCCGGGGGCGACGTTCTCCACCTCCCCCATCACCCGATCGCCCTCGGCGTAGACGTAGAACTCGGTGACCTGGCTGCCGTTGTTGGTCACCTGGAACTGGTGCGTGCCCGCGGGGAGCTCACCGGTGGCGACGTCGCAGGCGTCGTCGGTGGCCGCGACGGCGATGGTGTCGGCCGCCTCCTCGCCGGCGGCGGCGCCGCTGCCGGTGCCGGCGTCGCCGCCGCAGGCGGCGGTGGTCAGCGCGGCCAGCAGACCGGCGGTGAGCAGGGGCAGGCGGCGGTCACGCACGGACATGCTCGGTGGTCTCCTGGGACGCGGTGGATCCCTGCGACGGCGCCGTAGGTAAGGCTCACCTTAGTCACACCTCGGCCGACCGGGGTGAGATCGCCGATCTCGTACGCTGCCGGTCCCGGAACCGGCGAGATCGCCGATCTCGCCGTGCGGGGGAACCGCCGACGACGAGGAGGGGCGACGATGCCCGAGACCGTGACCCGCGAGGACGCCGGCGGGGTCGCCACCGTCACCATGCTGCGGCCGGGGCTGACCCACCAGTCGCGGCGCGAGCTGCTCGACGTCGTCCGCGGGGTCGCGGCCGACGAGGCGGTCCGGGCCGTGGTGCTCACCGGCACCGGCCGGGCCTTCTGCGTCGGGCAGGACCTCGGCCAGCACGTGGAGGCGCTCCGCGGGGACGCCGCGACGTCGCTGTCGGTGGTCGAGGACGAGTACAACCCGCTGGTGCTGGCGCTGGCCGCGCTGCGGGTGCCGGTGGTCGTGGCGGTCAACGGCGCCGCCGCCGGCGCCGGGCTGGGCATCGCGCTGGCCGGTGACCTGCGCGTGGCCGCCGCGGGCGCCAAGTTCACCACCGCGTTCGCCGGCATCGGGCTGTCCAGCGACTCGGGCCTGGCCGCCCGCCTCGTGCACTGCGTCGGGGGCTCGCGCGCCGCCGAGCTGTTGCTGCTCCCCGAGCCGTTCCTCGCCGAGAGCGCCGCCGAGTGGGGACTGGTGCACCGGGTGGTGCCCGCCGAGCAGGTGCTGCCCGAGGCGCAGGCGCTGGCCGCGCGGCTGGCCGCCGGCCCGACCGCCGCCTACCGGGCGATCAAGACCGTGCTGGCCACGGCGGCCACCGACCCCCTCGAGGACACCCTGGCGCTCGAGGCCCGGCTGCAGACCGAGCTGGGCCGCACCGCCGACCACCGCGAGGCCGTCGAGGCCTTCCTGGAGAAGCGCCCCCCGCGGTTCACCGGTCACTGAGCGCGCCCTCGGCGCTGCTTTCCGTGCTGACACGAGGGCACCCGCGCGGCCGGCCTGGCGTGCTCCCGGACACCACAGCCTGCGGTGACAGGCTGCGGCGGTCCGGCGGTCCGGCGGTCCGGCGGTCAGGCCCACGGGGGGAGCGACACGTGACGGGGTCCATCAGGTCCGGCCAGGGACCGACGACGGCGCACCGGCCCCTGCCGCGGCGCGTCGTGCTCACCGGCAACGTCGCCGCGGCGCCACCCCCGGCTCGGCCGAGGGTGACCAGCGACCTCGCCCCGCCGCTCCCCCGCAGCCGGCCGCCCCAGCCCGCGACCGTGCGGGCGGCCGTGGCGCTGTGGTGGGCCGGCTCCCTGGCCGCGGTCACCGGCAGCTCGGCGGCGCTGCTCGACCTCGGCGGGCTCCGCGACCGGCTGGCCGCGCTCGCGACCACCGAGGACCCCACCGCACCCGCCGACCTGGTCACCGCTGGGGTACGGGCGACCATCGCGCTGGTGCTCGGCGGGGTGGGCGTGCTCGTCGCCGTCTCCCTGGTGTGGACGGCGCTGGTGCTGCGGGGCCACCGGTGGGCGCGGTGGGCGCTGCTGGTGACCGCGGTGCCCACCGTGCCGGCCCTCTCCGTCGCGCAGACCGTCGTCACGGGCGGCGCCGACCTCGACCGGTGGGCGCTGGTCGCCGCGGCCGGGCTGTGCGTCGTCGCCGTCGTCCCGCTGGTCAGCCGGTCAGCGCGGGCGGCCTCCCGCCGCTGACACCCCTGACCCGGCGAGCAGCGCCTCGCAGGCCCGGACGACGACCCCGGCGGCGTCCGCGGCCGCCCGGCCGGCGAGCGGGTCGTCGGCGGCGGTCCGCCAGCGGGCCAGGGCCGCGAGCGCCGCCTGCCGCAGCACGTCGTCCGGTGTCCCGGCGGGCAGCCCGAGCCGCGCGGCCGGGTCGGTGCCCTCGGCACCGAGCAGCCGCTCCCCCTCGGCCCGCAGCTCCGGCGGCAGCGGGGAGTCCACGGCCCGGGACCGGGCCAGCAGGTCGAGCTCGCCGAGGTCCGGGATGGCCAGGCGCAGCCGCTCCAGCTCCGCCCGCAGCTCGTCGTCCCCCGCGACGGGGTGCTCGGCGAGCACCTCCTCCACCCGTCGCAGCGCCGTCCCGGCCCGCAGCTGCGCGCCCCGTTCGGTGAAGTGCACCCGCAGCAGCCGCTGCAGCTCGGCCAGCCCGCTGCGCCGCAACAGCTCCTCGGCCAGCGCGGTGGCGTCCGGGACGCCGGCCCGCACCAGCGCGATCGACAGCCGGACGCCGAACAGGCCCAGCCGGTCCAGCAGCGCGGTCCGCACCTCCGCCGACAGCGGCACCGGCGCCTCCGGCCGGGTGAAGCGGTCGGCGGTCAGCAGCATCCGCGACACCTGCTGCTGGTCGGCGTCGGCCAGCGCGCGCAGCGCGACGTAGTCGCCGTGCCGCAGCGTCCGGCCGGCCAGCGCGAGCAGCCCGGCGACGGGGACCACCGCCGAGCTCACCGCCGCGACCTGCGGGTCGGCCGACATCCGGCGGGCCACGACGTCGGCGGCGTGCAGCGCGTCGAGCCGCCCGGCCCCGACCTCGTCGGCGCGGGACAGGACGGTGATCGTCGTCGTCAGCGCCCCCTCGCCACCGGTGCCGGCCTGGAAGGCGGCCAGCACGGCGACGTCCTCGGGCTGCGGCTGGCGGGTGAGGAAGACGACGGCGTCGGCGCCGGACACGCCGTCGTCGGCGCCGAGGAAGCCGTGGGTGCGCGCGCTCGTGCCGGTGGACAGCGACGCGATCCCCGGGGTGTCGACGACGGTCGCCGCCAGCAGGTCGTCGGTCGGCCACTCCACGACCAGCTGCGCGACGTCCTCCGGCGGGGTGCCGCCGAGCTCCAGCCGGAGCCCGCCGTCCGCGCGGCGCACCGGCAGGGTCCGCCGCCCGCCGTCGGTGCCGTGCAGCTCGACGCGTGGAGTGGCGCCGTGCCGGTAGGCGGTGACCACCCGGGTGCACTCACCGGCGTCGGTGGGGGCGACCCGGGCGCCGACCAGGGCGTTGAGCAGCGTCGACTTGCCCGACTTCACCCGGCCGACCAGGGCCAGGCGCAGCGGCTCGTCCAGCCGCCGCCGCTGGGCCTCGAGCCGGGTGGCGGCCTCGGGGACGTCGGCGTAGCGCGCCAGCGCGTCGTCGAGCAGGGCGCGGACGTCGTCCAGCAGCGCGCTCCCCGCGTCCGCGCGGCACCTCACCGGCTCGGTCACGTGGCCGCCACCGCGTCCCGGTCCAGAGCTCGGACGTCGGCGGCCAGCCGGTCGAGCTGGTCGCGCCGCTGGCGCAGCGAGCGGATGCGGGCGTCGCGCTCGGCGGTGGCCTCCCGGGTGGCGCGCTGGGCGGCGGCGACCGCGTCGGCCAGCGACCGGGACATCTCCTCGGCGGTGTCGGTGATCAGGTCGCGCAGGGTGCGCGAGACGGTGCGCAGCCGGTCCTTGAGGTGCTTGGCGACCTGGAACACCACCTCGTCGAGGTGCCGGCGGACCACGGCCTTGGCCTCCGACCGGCGCCGCTGCAGGCGCTGCTGCTGGTCGTCCCGGTAGGCCTTGCGCCCGAGCAGGACGCCGGCGGCCAGCGAGACCGGGTTGATGATCGCCATCCCGGCCAGGCTGGTGACCAGCCCGGTCATGAGGACGCCGGTGTAGGAGCCGCGCAGCCCGATCAGGGTCCGCTCGCGCAGCGTCATCGCGCCGTCGTCCACCGCCGGCAGCGCCACCAGGCCGGCCAGCGCGTCCCCGGCGGCGCCGACGGTCAGCGCGGGGACCGCACCGCCGCCGTCCCGGGCGAACTGCTCGATGACCCGCTCGGCGAGCCACTCGGAGCGCTGCTCGGCCCAGACGTAGCTGTCGGCGACCGCGGCGGCGATGCGCCGGTCCAGCCACTCGGACAGCTCGGGCCACATCGGGCCGGGGTCCTGGGCGTCGATCGCCTCCTCGGCCTCGCGGACCACCACCCGCGAGCGGTCGCGCAGGTCGAAGTCGATGTCGGCCACGAGGTCGGCGACGCCGTCGGCGAGCACCTGCTGCCAGCGCGACGAGCGGCGGCGCAGGTCGTCGGCGGCGGCCCGGGCCTCCTCGAGCCCGCGCACCAGCTCCTCCCGTGCGGACGGGTCCTCCAGGCCGGCCAGCTCCGTGCGCACCGCAAGGGAGAGGTGCTCGGTGACCGCGCGCAGGTCGTGCACCAGCGCGCGGCGCCCGAGCACCTCCGCGCGGTCGACGACCTCGCGGCGCAGGTGGGTGACCAGGGCGCCGATCCCGGACTCCTCGTGCAGCTCCCGGTCGCGGTGCTGCACCGCCAGCTGGGCGAGGGCGGCCGAGACGGCGAACAGCGGCGCCTCGACGCCCCGGCGGGCGAGGTGGCCCCGGTCGAGCTCGGCCACCTCGCGCCAGTGCGGGCAGGCGTCGGTCTTGGTCAGCACGCAGACGACCGTCGGGCACAGCGCGACGGCCTGCTCGAGGAAGGCCATCTCCGGGGCGGTGAACTCCTGGCTGGCGTCGGACACCAGCAGGACGGCGTCCGCCGTGGGCAGCAGGTCGACGGTGCGCAGCGCCCGCTGCGCACCGACGCCGCCCACCCCGGCGGTGTCGACCAGCTCCAGCCCGTCGAGCAGCCGGCGCGGCAGCTCCACCTCGGCCTGCACCAGCCGATCGGTCCCCTCGCCGGTGACCCGGGCGGCCACCTGGTCGACCGGCACCGGCACCCGCTCGGTCGGCCCGTCGCCGTCCGGCTCCGGTCCCGTGGCCAGGACCAGGCTGGCGCGCGGCGCCTCCCCGGCCCGCACCACCGTGGGGACGACGGTCGCGACGTCGTCGGCCACCGGGCAGACCGGCGCGCCGACCAGGCCGTTGACCAGCGAGCTCTTGCCCTGCTTGGGCTCGCCGACGACGAGGACGCGCACCCGCGGGTCGGCGCTGCGCGCCCGGGCCTGGCGCAGCCGGCGCTGCAGGTCCGGCCGCCCGCAGACCTCGGCGAGCGCTCCCGCCCGGTCGAGCAACTGCGCAGACGTAGCCACGAGCACACACCTCCTGACGCCCCGGTCCTACCACCCGGGGCTCCGGCGGGGACAGACGCGGACAGAGCCGGGTCCCGGCCGCCCCCGTGAGCGACCGGGACCCGGTGGTCGGGGTGTCAGTCGTCGATGCCGGTGTCCGCGTTGAACGACCGGTCCACGTCCAGGTCGGCGTCGACGTCGACGTCGGTGGTCGTGGACTCCTCCTCGTTGAACGCGTCCTCGATCTCGGTGGAGTTGTCGGAGTTGTCGTTGAACGAGTCCCGCGCGTCCACGTCGGCGTCCACGTTCGTGGTGGCCGAGTCGTCCTCGTTGAAGGAGTCGACGACGTCCAGGTCGTAGTCCGTGGAGTTGTCGTTGAACGAGTCGCGGACGTCCACGTCGGTGTTCGTGGAGTTGTCCGAGTCCTCGTTGAAGGAGTCCCGGACGTCGACGTCCACGTCGGTCTCCGTGGAGTTGTCCTCGTTGAGGCTGTCGGTCACCGTGGTGGTGTTACCGACGTCCTGCGAGTCGTTGACGACGGTGACGTCGTCCACCCGCACGGAGGTGTTGTCGCCGACCTGGCCGCCGCGGTCGGCGATGACGTCGTTGTCCTCGTTGCCGTTGAAGCTGTCCACGGCCTGCGAGCCGCCGAGGTTGATCGGGCTGTCGTCGACAGCGACGTCGACGTCGGTGTTGTGGGAGTCCCTCACCGAGTGGTCACTGTTGTCCACCGAGGAGTCGTCGACGTCGTCGCCGGCGACGATGCCGCCCTCGTTGTCGATCTGGGTGACGTCGCCCCGGACGTCGCCGAAGATCGCCTGGGCGTCACCGCTGACCCAGATGCTGTGCGAGGCGTCGATCTCGACGGTCGTCTCGGTGTGCGTGTGGTGCACCTCCGTCAGGTGGGTGATCACCACCGTCTCCGTGCCACCGGCCGGCGCGGGGGCGTGGGAGTGGCCGCTCCCGGTGTGGCCCTCGTCCGTGTCGTCGTCGCCCTCGTCGCGGTCCACCGGGGCGACGCCGCCACCCGAGGAGTGCTCGTGGTCGTCGTCAGCAGGCCTGGAGTGGTGGCCGCCCCGGTCCTCGTCCGCGTCGCAGGAGCCCCCGTGCCCGCTCTCGTCGCGGTCGTCGCCGTCTCGACCGCCACCGTGGTGGCCGCCGCTCCAGCCGCCGACCGTGGCGTAATCCGCCACCATCGGCGCGAGGTCGGCCACGTCCTCCGGCGTGCTGTCGGACAGGCCGGCGGCGTCCAGCGCGCCCTGCGGGTCCGCCTCGTAGGCGGCGGCCTTCTCCGGGTCGCGGAACAGGTCGAGGATGAAGTCGAGCAGCGTGCTCGCGATGGTCGACATGGCTGCACTCCTGGGTCTCGAGCCGCCCGTCGTCGGTCGGCTGCTGCGGCGCAGTCCACGCCCGGCCGCCGTCCCCCGGCATCGGGGCGGCGCCCCCCATCGCCACAACGGCTTGGGGGATGTCCGCTGACGCTCCGTTAGGGGCTCCGGGGTGTCGCCCCCTAGTCACCCTCCGCTGCGATCTTCGTCCGGCGACACGCGGGACGGGGGGGACGGACGGGACATACGTTGCGACGCGACCCCGACCGGTCGTGGACGGGCCCGGGGCGCGTGTGGTCAGGGGGAGCCTGTGCGCAACGGCGAGTACGGGTTGGGCATCGACGTCGGGGACGGCGCCGTCTCCGCCGCGGTCTGCGGGTCGGACGGCAGGGCGGTGCCGCTGCCGCTCGGCGAGGGGCCGGTCGCGACGGCGGTCGGGGACGACGGGCGGGTCGCTCTCGTCCCGGCCGACGGGACGGCGGGCCGCACGCCCCTGGTGGCCCGGGTGGGCGACCCGGTGCCGGTGTACGCCGGCGGTCGCCCGGTACCGGCCGCCGAGCTGGTCGCCGATGCCGTCCGGTGCGTGCGGGGGCTCGCGGCCGAGCAGGAGGGCCGGCCCGACGCGTGGACGGTGGTGACCGTGCCGCCGTCCTGGGCCGGGCACCGCTGGGCCACCCTGGCCGCCGCGCTCACCGCCGCCGGCGTCCCGCGGTTCTCACTCGTGTCCTCCGCCGTCGCGGCGGTCGCCGCGCACGTCGCGGCCGGGGACCTGCCGCCCGAGCCGACGGTCGCCGTCTACGACCTGGGCGCCGGGTCGCTGGACACCGCCCTCGTGGGCCCCGGTCCGGACCGGCCGCTGGTGCAGCTCGCCGTCCCGCCCGCGCCGCTGCCCTGGGGCGGGCGGGACGTCGACGACGCGGTGCTCGCCCACGTCCTCGACTGCCTGGGCGCGCCTCCCGGGGACGCCCGGGCGCTGCGGGGCGCCTGCCGGGAGGCCAAGGAGGCACTGTCGACGGCCACCGTGGCCCGGGTCGCGACCGACGGGCCGGACGGACCGGTCCGGCTCACCCGCGAGGAGCTCGACGAGGTGCTGGCCGGGCCGGTGCGGGGGTCGGCCGAGGCGCTGGCCGCCACGGTGGCGGCCGCGGGGCTGAGCCCCACCGACGTGGACGCCGTGGTGCTCGCCGGCGGCGGCGTACGGGTGCCGCTGGTCGCCGAGGTCCTCTCCGACGAGCTGGGCCGGCCGCTGGTCGTGGGCGGGGACCCCGCACTGACCCCCGCCCTCGGTGCGGCCACGCTGGCGGCGGAGGCCCTGGCGGCGGAGGCGCTGCCGGAGGAGGCACCCGCCGCCGAGCCGGCTGTCAAGGAGCCGACCACCGAGCAGGACGGGGCGCCCGACGTCGTGCACCCCTCGGCCGCGCTCCCACGGCCACGCACTCCCCGGAGGCGGTCCCGGCCGGGGTCCCCTCCCCGCGCGGCCACCCGGCCGGCCCAGCGGCCGGGCGGCCGGCTGCGCCGCGGCGTGGTCGTGGCCGGCCTCGTGGCGGGGCTGCTCCTGCTGGGGCCCGCGGCGGCCGGGCTCTTCGACGCCGTCCTCACGCCCGGGCCCGCCGGGCAGGACGCCGCCGCCGACGCCGACGCCGGTGAGGTCATCGCCCACGGGTCGGCCGCCGTGGGCGGCTCGACCGCGCGCGCCGCAGGAGGCGACGAGGGCGGCGCGCCGCGACCCGTGGCCGACCCGACGGGCTCCCCCCGGACCAGCCTCGCCGCCGCCATCGCCACCGCGGCCCGCACCGGCGCGCCGTCCGCCCCCGGCAGCGCGGCGCCGGCGAGGGACCGCACCACACCCGGGAGCACGGCCTCGGCACCCGGTCCCTCCCGGGCTGCCCCCGGCGGGACACCGTCCGGTACGGCGTCGACGGGTGCGCCGGCGCCCGGGACGGCGGGGCGCCCGTCCCCGTCCCGCCCGGTCCCCGTCGTCGAGGAGCCCACCGGGAGCGGGCGGCCGACCACCTCGCAGCCCCCGGCCCCCCAGCCGCCGACCTCCCGGTCGCCGGTCCCCGATCCCCCCGTGTCCGAGGCCCCGGTCCCCGATCCCCCCGCCTCGGACCCGCCGACCGGACAGCCACCGGCCTCCCCGGAACCCGTGGACCAGACGCCGGCGCCCGTGGTCGAGCAGCCGACGACCGGGCAGACCGGTCCCGAGGCCACCCCCGCACCGACGGACGACCCTCCTCCCTCGACCGCGGGGCCGGCGTGAGCGCCCCGACGGGATGGAGCCCGGAGCTGGTGCGCGAGCTGACCGCCGCCTCCGGCCGGGTCCCCGCCGTCGTGACCGTGGTGGGCCCCGGGGGGACCGGGAAGTCGCTGCTGCTGGCCGAGCTGGCGACGGCACACGAGCGGGCCGGGCTGGCGGTGCTCGACGCCGTCCCGGAGGACCCGGCCACGCTGCCCGGACCCGTGGCGGTCCTGGTCGACGACGCGCACCACCTGCCGGACGCCGACGTGGCCCGCCTGGGCGTGCTGCTGCGCTCGCCGGCGGCTCGCGTGGTGCTGGCGCAGCGCCCGTGGCCGCGGCCGGCCGCGCTGGGCGCGCTGCTGGCCGAGGTGGGTGCGGCGCGGCGGACCGTCGTCCTCGGGCACGCCGACCGGGCCCGGCTGCGCGGGTGGGCTCGGGAGCTGCTGGGCGAGGCCCTGGCGCCGCCGCTCGCCGACGCCGTCCTGACCCTGACCGGCGGGCTGCCCGCGTTCGCCGTCCCCCTGCTGCGCGCTATGGGCCGGCGCGGCGGCGTCCCCGGGCAGCCGGGACGCCTCGTGGTGCCCGACGAGGTGACCGAGCGGGTCCGGGCCGACCTGGCCGCCGTGGAGGAGCAGGCCCGTGCGCTGCTGCACGCCCTCGCGGCCGGGGCGCCGCTGGACGAGGACGTGCTGGGCGAGGTGCTCGGGGTGTCGCCGGACCGGGCGGTCGACCTGCTGGACGCCGGCCGGGCCACCGGGCTGCTCCTGGGCACCGGCGAGGTGGTGCCTCTGGCGGCCCGTGCGCTGCTGGCGGTCACCCCACCCGACGTGACCCGGCGGGTCCGCCGCCAGCTGCTCGCGCTGATGGTCGAGCGCGGCGACGAACCGGTCGAGCTGGCCCGGCGGCTGGCCGCCGAGCGGGTGCGCGACCGGCACGCCGCCCGGCTGCTCGAACGGCACGGCGAGGCGGCGCTGAGCGACGACCCGGCGCTGGCCGCGCAGCTGCTCGGGGAGGCGGCGCGCAGCGGAGCGCCGGTGGCGTCGCTGGCCGGGCGGCGCGCGCAGGCGGCCGCGCTGGCCGGGGACCTCGACGGCGCGCTGCAGTGGGCCGACACCGCGCTGGCCGACGAGACCGCGCCGGACCGGGCGCGGGCGGCCGGGGTGACCGCGGCGGTCCTGGCCCAGCGGGGGCTGCTGTCCCGCGCCGCGGGGCTGTGCCGGCTGGCCGGGGCGGAGCGCGCGGGGTCGGCGGCGCTGGCGCTGCTGGCCACCGGTGAGCCCGACGCGGCGGCCACCGCCCTCGAGGCGGCGCGCACCGCCCGGGAGGTGCCCACGGTGCTGTCGGTGAGCGAGGAGCTGACCGCGCAGGGGGTGTTCCAGTCGCTGCGCACGGGGGACGACGCCGCCGCGGACATCGCCGCCGCGCTCTCGACGCTGACCCGCGCCGCCGCGCTGCTGGAGCCGGTGGGCCGCACGGCGCTGCTGGTCGACTCCCCCGCCGCGCTCGCCGCGCTGGTCGCGCTGCACAGCGGGGAGCTGGGGGTGGCCGAGTCGGTGCTCCAGCGGGCGGTCGACGCCGACCTCGGCGGACCGCCGTGCCGGCGTCGGCACCGGCTGCTGCTGGCGTGGATCGCGATGCTGGCCGGCCGGTTCACCTCGGCGCGGGAGCAGATGGGCCCGGCGCAGGAGGGCAGTGGCCCGCTCGAGCCGCGCGACGACGTCGTCCTGCAGGCCCTGGAGGTGGGGCTGGCGCGGCGCAGCAGCGACCTGCCGGCGCTGGTCCGCGCGTGGGTGCGGGCGCGGGAGGCGGTGGTCCGCCACCCGGTGGACCTGTTCACCCTGCTGCCGCTGGGCGAGCTGGTGGTCGCCGCGGCACGGCTGCGGGACGGCGAGCGGCTGCGCCCGCACCTGGCCGAGGCGCAGGCGCTGCTGGCGCGGCTGGGCGACCCGCAGCTGTGGGCGACCTCGCTGCACTGGAGCGGCGCGCAGGCCGCGATCCTGGCCGACGACCCCGAGGCGCTGCGGCCGCACGCGGTGGCGCTGGTGGCCGCGGCACGGACCAGCCACTACGCGGCCACGGTGGCGCGGGCCGGGCGGACCTGGCTGCAGGTGCTGTCAGGGGAGGTCGACCCCGACGAGGTGGTGGCCGCAGCCGAGCAGCTCACCGCGGTGGGGCTGGGCTGGGACGGATCGCGGCTGGCCGGCCAGGCGGCGGCGCGGGCGACCGAGCAGCGGGCCCGCTCGGTACTGCTGGGCTGCGCCCGGTCACTGGCCGACAGCGCCGGCTGCGAGACCGCGCCGGTGGTACCGGTGCCCCGGCCGGCCGGCGAGGGAACGCCGGCGGTGGGCACCGGGACGCTCAGCGACCGGGAGCGGGAGGTGGCGCGCCTGGTCGTGGCCGGGCAGACCTACCGCGAGATCGGCGGGCGGCTCTACATCTCCGCGAAGACCGTGGAGCACCACGTCTCCCGGATGCGCCAGCGGCTGGGCGCGGGCACCCGGTCGGACCTGCTGGCCCGGCTGCGAGCCGAGTTGGCCGAGGAGACCGAACCCGCCTGAAGCGGGCATAGGAACCAATGCCTACGTCCTGACCCACGTGGACGTAGGCATTGGTTCCTATGCCCGGGCGAGGACTTACCGGGTGAGGGTCACGCAGGCGGAGCAGACGTCGCGGGCCGGGGTGGGCCACGGCTGCTCGACGTCGACGCGGGCCAGCGAGCCGCAGAGGGTGAGCTCACAGGCGCCGTCGATCTCGGCGGTCGGGCGGTGCAGCTCGACGGCGTGCCAGAGGGCGGACGTCGGGCCGTGGGCGCGGCTGCGGGCGGCGACGACGGTGGCGAGGGCGGGGGCGGCGCTCATGTCCCAGGGTGTCGGCAGCGCGCCGCAGCCGGGTCACTGTCGACGGGTGTCCCCTCACCCCGACGAGTGAGCGCTTCACCCGGAGGCGGGTCGGGCGGGTCTCGCCGGCCGGGGGCAGGATGCGGGCCATGGAGCTGACCAAGCACGGCCATTCCTGCGTCGTCCTCAGCGAGGACGACCGGCGGCTCGTCATCGACCCCGGGGTGTTCACCGACCCGTCGGTGCTGCAGGGGGCGAGCGCGGTCCTGGTGACCCACGAGCACGTGGACCACTTCGCGCCGGACGCGCTGCGCGCGGCCATGGACGCCGACCCCGCTCTGGAGGTGTGGACCAACGGGTCGGTGGCCGGGCAGCTCGACGGTGCGGCCGGCCGGGTGCACGTGGTCGGCGACGGTGACGCGCTCACCGTCGCCGACTTCGACGTCACCGTGCACGGCGAGCTGCACGCGGTGATCCACCCGGAGATCCCGCGGGTGGGCAACGTGGGGTTCCTCGTCGGCGGGGTGGTCTTCCACCCGGGGGACGCGTTCACCGTGCCCAGCGAGCCGGTGGCCACGCTGTTGCTCCCGCTGCACGCGCCGTGGTCGAAGACCGCGGAGGTCATCGACTACGTGCGGGCGGTGGACGCCGACCAGGCGTACGCCGTCCACGACGGGCTGCTCAACGACGCCGGGCTGGGCATCGTCGGCAGCCTGCTGGGTGAGCGGGGGCCGGGGACGCCGACCCCGTTCAGCCGGCTGACCCCGGGGGACTCCGTCGAGCTCTGAGCCCCGGGACCGGCGTCAGCGGACGGTACGGTCTCGGCCGCCCGACACGCCAGCGTAGATGCCCACGAGGATCACCGCGGCGAGGAGGGCGAAGACGAAGCCCCAGAAGTTCAGTTCGGTGATCGAGCCGACGTCCAGCCAGTCGGCGATGAGACCGCCGATGATGGCGCCGACGACACCGAGCAGCATCGTGGCGAGGATGCTCATCCGCTGGCGGCCGGGCTGGAGCAGTCGGGCCAGGGCCCCGATGATCAAGCCGACCACGATGAGTCCGAGGATCTGCACGGTCTTCTCCCTCGTGTTCGCGGGTCGGGGACGCCGACCCCGACCAGCCGGCTGACCCCGGGGGCTCCGTCGGCGCTGAGCCCCCGGGGACCGGCGTCAGCGGACGGCGCGGTTACGGCCGCCCGACACCCCGGCGTAGAGGCCCACGAGGATCACCGCGGCGACGACCGCGAGGATGAACCCGAGCACGTTCAGCTCGAAGATGCCCCCGGTGCCGAGCAGGCTGGCGATGAAGCCACCGATCAGCGCGCCGACGACGCCGAGCACCATCGTCGCGAGGATGCTCATCCGCTGCTTGCCCGGCTTGATGAGACGGGCCAGGGCCCCGATGATCAGGCCGACGACGATGAGCCCGAGGATGTCCATCACCATGGCGTTCTCCCTTGCAGCCGGGGGTACGCCTGGAGGTGGCGCACCCGAACGAGCGGATCCGTACCCACAAGATCACACCCACACACGCGCCGACGGGAGAGTCGCAGGTCACACAGCAGGTAGCTGACCCACGTGGGCGGGCAGCCGGTCGAGCTCGCCGTCCACCGTGCGCTGCACCATCTCGCGCACGCCGCCGCGCATCAGGCGCTGGGTGAGCCGCTGGGTGAGCCCGCCGTCGGAGTGCGGCTCGTGGCTGACGGTGATGGTCACGAGCGTGGCACCGGGGCCGGCGTCGGCGAGTTCGATCGTCGTCGTCCAGGTCTCGGGGGTCAGCCGCAGCCGGGTGGTGACGCGCTCCCGCGGCACCCACTCGACGATCTCGCCCTGGGGCGCACCGGCCGGCGGCGGCACACCGTCGTCCAGACGGCCGGGCACGCAGACGAACCGGGTCCCGCGGCCGGGCGCGCCGGCGCCCTCGACGACGTAGGAGACGTCACAGACGGCGCAGTACGGCGCGAGCACGGCCAGCGCCTCCCACACCCGGCGCCGCTCGTGGGGCAGCTCGCGGCTGCCGCTGGCGGTGACCGGCTGGGGCATGGGACCTCCGGGGACGACGGGGTGCGGCCCCGCCGACGGTAGTCCGCGCGGGCCACCCTCCAGGGGCCCGCCGGCCCGGTCCCCGGCCCCGTCCCGAGGCTCGCGCCGAGCGTGCGAGGCGTGCGGGGGACGGGGTCCTCCTGCTGAGCCTGCGGAGGGTGGGAGGAGGGGCCCCTTCCTCAGCGGCCGCTGACCGAGACCTCGAACTCCACCTGGCTGACGTCGGGACGCAGCCGGGAGAAGCTGTGCACGAGCGGGTGCCCGGCGCTGTCGCGGACCGTCGTCCGGACCACCAGCAGCGGCGAGCCGGCGACCACGCGCAGCAGGTCGGCCTCGTCCGGTGCCGCGGTGTCGACGTCGACGACGATCCGCGCGTGGGCCAGGTCCGCCGAGTACTCCCGGCGGAGGAACTCGTACAGCGAGCCCTCGCTGAGGTCGGCCTCGGCGGCCCGGGGGTAGGTGGCGGCGGGCAGGAAGCTGTGCGCCACGTGGTTCGGTGCGCCGTCCACGCTGCGCAGCCGGACCAGCTCGACGACGTCGGTCGCGGGCTCGAGCCCCAGCTCGGCGGCGACCGGCGAGTGGACGGGGACGATCCGCTGGGTGAGCACCGTGGTGCCCACCTGCGCGCCCTGCTCGGTCATCACCGAGCTCCAGCCGGCGATGCGGTGCACGAAGCTCTCGCGGTACTCGTGGCGGATGGCCGGACGGGTCACGTAGGTGCCGCGGCCCTGCTCGCGCACGAGGTGTCCGTCGGCCACCAGCCCGTCGACCGCCCGGCGCAGCGTTATCCGGCTGACCCCGTACTCCTCGCACAGCACCGGCTCCGGCGGGAGCAGCGTGTGCTCGGGCAGTGCGGACACCCGGCGGCGCAGGTGCTCGCGGACCGAGAGGTACTTCGGTCCCGACACGGCGCTCGTCACGCACCAAAGGTACTGCGGATGTAGACGTCTGGTCGTCTACAGACGTCTCCCTCACCCGAGCATGTCCAGGAACCACCCGACATGCCCCCGGGACGGGACGGGGTGTGCGGAGGAGACGGACTCCACACATGATGTGGTGTCTCCTCGACGTGCTCACCTGGGCACTGTCAGAAGTGACCGAGCGCCGGTGGCGCCGTGGACCCGGAGGGAGGGCCGGTCGTGGGCCAGGACCACCGTGCTCGTCAGTACGCCTCCACGCACCAGCGGATCTACGAGGCCGCGATGGCGCTGTTCCGCGAGAACGGCTACGAGGACGTGCCGATCTCCCGCGTGGCGGCCGCGGCCGGGGTCTCGGTGCAGACCTTCTACGCGCACTATCCGGGCAAGGACGAGCTGATCATGGCGCTGCCGGACCGCGCCGAGGTCACCGCCCTGCTCGCCTCGGTGCCGGCCGACCTCCCCCTCGGCACGCGCATGCGCAGCGTGCTCCAGCGCTTCCTCGACGGCCTCGACGGCGCGCGTCGAGCCGACGTGCTGGCCCGCTGGGAGCTGATCGCCGCGACGCCCCGGCTGCGCTACCGGGCGGCGGAGTACGAGCGGGCGACGGCGCAGATGTTCCTCGACGCCCTCGGGGAGGAAGCGCAGCAGGACCCCGCGGCCACCGTCGTCGTCACCGCACACCTGTCGGCCTACACGCAGGCCCTGCTGCGGTGGGCGGAGTCCCGGGGCGAGCTGGGGCTCGACGAGGCCGCCGCGGAGGCCATGGACGCGCTGCGCGGCCTGTGAGGCTCAGGGAGCCCGCAGCTCGACGACCGCGACCTCGGGCCGGGCGCCGATCCGCATCGGCGGACCCCAGAAGCCGGCGCCGGTGGTGACGTAGAGCTGGGTGTCCCCCACCCGGGACAGCCCCTGCACGGCCGGCTGGTCCAGCCGCACCGCGTAGTCGAAGGGCCACAGCTGGCCGCCGTGCGTGTGCCCGGACACCTGCAGCCCCACCCCGGCGGCCGCCGCCTGCTCCACCTGCACCGGCTGGTGGGCCATGAGCACCAGGGGGACGGCGTCGTCGCGACCGTCCAGCGCCCTGTCGAGGTCGGCGCCGTGACCGGGGACGCCGGAGCTGAGCGCCGTCCGGTCGTCGATGCCGGCCAGGTCGACCGACGCGCCGCCGCGCACGATCGGCACCCGCTCGTTGCGCAGCACCTGCACCCCCAGGGTCGGCAGGTGCCGCAGCCACGCGGTCGTGTCGACGAAGTACTCGTGGTTGCCGGTCACGAAGTAGACGCCCTGTCCGCTGACCAGGTCGGCCAGCGGGGCCACCTCCTCGCGCAGCTCGCTCAGCTCGCCGTCCACCAGGTCGCCCACGATCGCGACGACGTCGGGCTGCTGGGCGTTGACGGTCTCGACCAGCCGCTCGAAGCGCCGTCCGCCGTACAGGGCCGAGAGGTGGCCGTCGGAGAAGGTGACGATCCGCAGGCCTTCCAGGGCCGGGTCCAGGCCGGCGAGCGTGATCGGCACCCGGCGGACGGCGGGGGCGCTGTTGGCGAGGTAGGCGCCCGTGCCGGCCGTGGCCAGCGCGACCGCTCCCGCCGTCGCCGCCAGTCCGCGGGCGAGGAACAGCCGCCGCGACGGGAGCAGGACCCCGTCCTCCCCTCCGAGGACCCCCTTGCCCCCCGCCACTCGCAGGCCCGCGGCGGGACCCTGCAAGGCGGCCGTCAGGGGCTCGCCGCGAGCCTCTGGACGGGGCCCACCCGGGCCCCCGCGACCGGTCCCCTCCGGCTCGGGTGCCGTCCCCGACTCGGCTCGGGTCGCTGCGTCCCTCCGGGTCCCACTCGCGACGACCTGCTCGTCCTCGGCGACCGTCGCCGGGCCGTCCGGCTCCCGGAACCGTCCGCGCAGCAGGAAGCGCACCGGCTCCAGGGCCAGCAGGGTCAGGAACAGGTAGAAGGCGACGCCCAGCCAGCTGAAGCCGACCCACTGCACGACGGTGCTCAGCGTGGAGTCCTCGCGCCGCAGCAGGACCGCTCCCACCGGCAGCGCGGCGAGCAGGACCACGCCCAGCGTCAGCAGTCGCCGCGTCCGGCCCGGCCGGGTGGTGCTGCGGACCAGCCGCCACCACAGGTAGCCGTGCAGCAGCAGCACGGCCAGCAGGACGACGGTGGCGAACCCCAGCAGGCCGATGAGGGACAGCGGAAGGACCTCCTCCTCGCCCCCCACCATGGAAGGACCCCGTCCTCCCGCCCCTTCGCAATCTCAGGGCGGTGCCCTGGACGGGGCCAGCGGCGGGACCCGGCAGGAGTGGGGGCCAGGCTCAGGCTAGCTCGGCCACGGCCTTGACGGCACGCCGCAGCCCCGGCTCCAGTGTCCAGAACTCGGCCTCGGCGGCCGCGGCCCGGGCCTCCTCCAGGGCGTGCAGCCGGCCGTAGGTCCAGGCGTTCTCGCCCGCGGCGAAGGCGGCCCGCCCGACCCGGACGGCGACGTCCCGGGTGACGACGGTGTCCTGGGCGGCCCCGAGCGAGTCCTGCACCTGCTTGGTGCAGGCGATGAGCTCGGTCGCCGGCTCGCCGAACTCGACCTCGGCCACCTCCGCGGTGTAGCGCACCCGCTTGGCGGCCTTGCGGACCTCGTGCAGGCGCTCGTGCCGCTCGGCCCCCTCGGCCTCGCGGGCGGCCGTGACCGCGCGGCGCAGTCGCTTCCCGGTGCGCCGGACGGCGTCGGTCAGCTGCTCGGGGGCGGGCGCGGCGGCCAGCTCGGTGACCGGCGGCTCGGCCAGCAGCGCATCGAGGGCGTCGAGCAGCCCGAGGTAGCGCCGGTCGGTGAGCGTGCGGATGACCCGGCGGGCGCCGGCCTGGTGGTCCTTGACCTCGGTCTGCTGCAGGCGGGCGGCGACCGGCCCGAGCACCAGCTCGACCGGCTGGGCGGCGACCAGCTCGCGCAGGTGGGACAGCGCCACCTCGGTGTCGCGGGCGCCGGAGAGCTGCGCGCCCACCCACTGCAGCTCGGCACGCAGGGGATCGGTGTGCTCGCGGTCCAGCACGGGGCGGAACGCCGCGAAGATGCTGCGCAGCCGACGGCAGGCCACCCGCAGGTCGTGCACGCCCTCCGGCTGCTCGGTGCGCACGGCCAGGTCGGCGTCCCGCAGCGCCTGGAGCTGCCCGGCCACCACGCCGAGGACCACCTCGCCGGCCGTCCGGACGGGGGCCCTGCCCTTCTTCCCCTTCTTGCCCTTCCTCGCCGTCCCGTCGTCCTCGACCGGCTGGGGGGCGGCGGCCATCGGCGCCGGCAGCCGCCCGTCGAGCACCCGGGCGAGCTTCGAGGGCACGGCGGCGGGGCGGGCGCCGGCCACGACGAGCCGCTCGGCGACCGCCTGGAGCAGCGTCTCGTCACCGTCGACCAGCTCGACCTCGACCTCCCGCCAGGTGATGACGGTGGCCGGCTCGCCGGGGCCGGTCGCGAGCGCCGTGCCGACGACGGCGTCGTCGGCCACCTCGGCCAGCACCCTGCCTCCCTCGTCCAGCAGCCGGTGCACCACCCGGCGGGTGGAGATCGTCGCGACCGGCTCGGCCGCAGTGGTGCCCAGCAGGCCGAGCAGCGGGGCGACGACCGCGCGCGGGGCGGTGCGGGCCGACCGGCCCAGTGGCTGGTGCAGCTCACGCCGGGCGCCGTCGCCGCCGGGCAGTTTCACGTGCCAGCCGGCGTCGGCGCCGCCGGTGCGCCGCCGCAGGGTCACGCGGGAACGCAGCAGCCGCAGGTCCGGGGTGTCGTAGTAGGTGGCCTCGAGCGACTGCTCCTCCGGGTCACCGACCGCGGCGACCCCCTCCGCGTCGGTGAGATCCGGGAGGGTGAAGGTCTCGTCGGCCTCGAACTTGCGCTCGACCTCGACGTGCACGGTGGTCACGGGTGTCACGGTAGGCATGGACGCGCAGGTCAGCACAGGGCGGACGCGGCGCAGCGACCCATGTTCGGCCGGTGTCGCGGTTGGGCACGCTGCACACCGGGGGTCCCGTGGGGGATCTGCGAGGGTGAGGGGAGCCGACCCGGTGTTGAGCGAGCGAGAACTGTCCGCGGCGATCGGCAGCGCGGCCTACGGTCCGGACGGCGAGAAGATCGGCACGGTCGAGCACTTCTTCACCGACGACCGCACCGGCGCCCCCACCTGGGTCGCGGTCTCCACCGGGCTGTTCGGCACCCGGCACTCCGTCGTCCCCGCGACCGAGGCCACCTTCACCGGCGGCGCCGTGCAGCTTCCGGTCACCAAGGAGGCCGTCCGCACCGCCCCGTCGGTCTCCGACCAGCACCTCGACCCCGACGACGAGGCGCTGCTGCGCCGGCACTACGGCCTGGGCGCCGGGACCTCGGCGGCCGGGACGACGACGGACGGGACGACGACGGACGGGACGGGGCCCGATCCGACGACGACGGCCCCGGCCGGCGACGACACGACCACCCGTGACCTCTCCCGGCTGCCGGCCGACTCCGGCGCGAGCGGCCCGCGGCAGGACACCAGCGACACCGACCGGGCGGCCGCCCCGGACGCGACCGTGCCGGTCGCCGCCGTGCCCACCCCGCCCCCGACGGACGGCGCCATGACCCGCAGCGAGGAGCAGCTGCGGGTGGCCACCCAGCGGTACGCCGCCAAGCGGGTGCGGGTGGTCAAGTACGTGGTCACCGAGGAGGTGCAGGTCACCGTCCCGATCCGCCGCGAGGAAATCCGGATCGAGGAGATCCCCCTGGACGACGGCGCCCCGGAGACGGCGGGTGCGCTCGACGCGGCCGGCACGGGCGGCCTGCCTGAGACCATCGTGCTGCACGCCGAGCGGCCGGTCGTCGGCACCGAGGTCGTACCGGTGGAACGGGTGCGGCTGCGCACCGAGTGGGTGGAGGAGAGGGTGCAGGTCCGCGACGAGGTGCGTCGTGAGCGGGTCGACGTCGACCAGGACCGCCTCGGCCAGGACCGCCGCTAGGAGAGGCCCTCGTGCCGGGGCCTCACATCGCGGGGAGCAGGGAGTCCTCTCCTAGGCCCGCCGGTCGGCGAGGAACCGCAGCCGCTCGCGGGTCGCGGTCACCTCGGCGGGGTCGACGTCGGCCACCAGCACCGTCTCCACGCCCGCGGCGGTCGCCAGCAGCTCGCCCATCGGGCTGACGATGCGGCTGTCACCGGTGTGCTCGGTGCCGTCGCCCGCGGTGCCGACGCGGTTGCACCCCACCACGTAGGCCTGGTTCTCGATCGCCCGGGCCTGCAGCAGCGTCTGCCAGTGCAGCCGGCGGGCAGCCGGCCAGTTCGCCGTCACCAGATAGACGTCCGTGTCGAGCGCGGCGGACCAGAAGACGTCGGCGAAGCGCAGGTCGTAGCAGATGAACGGGGTCACCCGCAGGCCGCCGACCTCCACGGTCACGGGCTTCTCCCCGGCCCGGAAGCGCTCGTGCTCGCCGCCGTGGGTGAAGGGGTGCAGCTTGCGGTAGCGGTGCACCGTGCCGTCCGGGTCGGCCAGGACGAAGGAGTTGTAGGGCAGGTCGCCGTCGGGTGCGATCTCCGGGCAGCTGCCGGCCACCCACACGCCGTGCTCGGCGGCGCGCTCCTGGAGGAACTGCGCCGACGGGCCGCCCTCGGGCTCCCCGATGCCCGGCGTCATCGAGAAGCCGGTCGAGAACGTCTCGCTCAGCAGGACGAACTCCGCCCCGGCGCCGGCCGCGCGGGCCACCAGCGGCGCCAGGCGCGCGAAGTTGGCCGTCCGGTCCTCCCAGACGATGTCGTGCTGGACCACCCCGAACCTCATGCCGCCATCCTCCCCAACCTGTCGACCGCCTCACCCAACACCGCGTCGCTCTTGCAGAACGCGAAGCGCACCAGGTGGCGGCCCAGGTGCGCGTGCTCCGACGAGTAGAAGACCACGGTCGGGACGGCCACCACCCCCGCGCGCTCGGGCAGGGCCCGGCAGAACGCCAGGCCGTCCCCGTCGGGCTGCACCGGCCGGACGTCGACGGTGGCGAAGTACGTCGCCTCCGGGCACACCACCGGCAGACCCGCGGCGGTCAGCCCCTCGACCAGCACGTCGCGGCGGTACTCCAGATCGCGCGCGACGCCGGCGAAGTACTCGTCGGGCAGCCGCAGCCCGGCCGCGACCGCCGGCTGGAACGGCCCGCCGTTGACGTAGGTGAGGAACTGCTTGGCCGTGCGGACGGCGGACACCAGCGGCGCCGGCCCGCAGATCCACCCGATCTTCCAGCCGGTGACGTTGAAGGTCTTCCCGGCGCTGCCCACCACGAGGGTCCGCTCCCGCATGCCGGGCACGGTGGCGAGGGAGGCGTGCCGGGCGCCCGTGAAGACCAGGTGCTCGTAGACCTCGTCGGCGAGCACCAACAGCTCGTGCTCCATGGCCAGCGCTGCCAGCGTGCCGAGCTCCGCGCGGGTGAAGACCTTGCCGGTGGGGTTGTGCGGCGTGTTGAGCAGCAGCAGCCGCGCCCGCGGGGTGACCGCCGCGCGCAGCTCGGCGGCGTCGAAGGTCCACGACCCGGTGCCGGACGGCGGGGGCCGCAGCGGCACCGGCCGGGCGACCCCGCCGGCCATCGCGATGCCCGCCGCGTAGCTGTCGTACATCGGCTCGAACAGCACGACCTCGTCGCCGGGCTCGAGCAGGGCCAGCAGCGCGGCGGTCAGCGCCTCGGTGGCGCCCGCGGTCACCAGCACCTCGGCGTCCGGGTCGTAGGCGTGGCCGCCGAAGCGGTGCACGTGCTCGGCCACCGCGGACCGCAGCTCCGGGATGCCGGGGCCCGGTGGGTACTGGTCGTGCGCGGTGCCGATCGCCGCGCGGGCGACCTCGAGCACCTCCGGCGGCCCCGGGTAGTCGGGGAAGCCCTGCCCGAGGTTGATCGAGCCCGTGGCGACGGCGAGCGCACTCATCTCGGCGAAGACCGTCGTCCCGAAGCCCTGCAGCCGGGACGACAGGTACGGCGCGCGCGTCATGGGGTCAGCCTCGCAGTTCCACGTGGAACCGCACTCACCCGACCCGCACCTCACCCAGCCCCTCGATGCTCACGACGTCACCGCGCCGCACCTGCCGGCCGCGGCGCTCCTCGGGCTCGCCGTTGACCCGGACCGTGCCGGTGAGCAGCACGTCCTTCACCTGGGCGCCGGTCGGGACGGCGTCCACCAGCTTGAGCAGCTGACCCAGCCGGATGGACTGCTCCCCCGGCCGCAGTTCCACGGTGCGCACGCGGCTCATGCTGTCAGCTCGTCGCCCACCGCGACCGGGCCCCCGCGGGCGACGAGCGCCCCGACCGCCAGGCAGCCGTCCCGCTCGCGGTGGATGGTCTTGAGCACGCCGGTGTCGCGGCCGATCCCGCCCGGCTGCGGCCGGGTCACCATGACGCAGCGGCCCACCTGCTTGACGACGTCCAGCTCGGCGCCGCCCAGCCGCACCCGCCGGCCGACCAGCGCGTCCTCCCCCGCCCCCTCGAGGACGACGTTGGCGCGGAACCGCCGCCGGTCCCAGGTGCCCAGCGTGCCGGTGGAGACCAGCGACACCCGGGTGCGGGAGCTGTCGTGGAAGGCGCCGCGGGCGCCGGTGAAGGCGTCCCAGTCGTACTCGCCGGCCTCGCCCACCTCGGCGGGGCTCTCGTACCGGCGCTCACCGGGCGCGTCCGCCGCGGCGCGCAGCTCCACCGGCCGGCCCAGCCAGTCCGACAGCACGGCGTCGTCGGAGGTGACGGTCCCGTCCGGCAGCCCCACCTCCGCGCGCCCGTCGGGGCGCAGCCGACCGGTGAGGAAGAGCAGGTCGGGCACCCGGCGGGCGGTGAGCCCGAAGCCGGTGGGGACGTCGAACAGTGCCCACTGCCGGTCGCCGGCCAGGCCCTCCGGGCCGACCTCGGTAGCGGTCAGCCGCTCCCCCTGGAGCGACTTGACCGGGTAGCGCCACAGCTCGGCGACCCGCACCTCACGCCTCCCAGGCGAGCGTCCAGGTGCCGGCCCAGTCCGCGCCCGGCTCGAGGACGACGAGGTCGACGTGGTCGGCCAGCGCGTTCGGCGGGCAGGTCATCGGCTCGACGGCCACGCTGCGCCGGCGCTGCCCGGGCCGCAGCGTGTCGCCGGTGAAGACCTGCAGCCACGGCCAGGCCCCGTCGACGGCCAGCTCGAGGGTGCCCAGCGCCGCGCTGCGCAGCCGCACCCGGGCCCAGCCGTCGGCGTCGCGGTCGAGGTCGGTGACCGGGGTGTCGAGGGAGCGGTCGCCGATCCGACCGATCACCCCGTCGAAGGGACGACGCTCGCCGGTCGGCAGCCCGCCGTCGTCGACCACCAGCTCCGTGCGGGCGGGCAGCTCGAGCTCGGCGTCGGCGATGCCCCCGTCCTCCTGCGCGCCGACGGCGAGGTACGGGTGGAAGCCGGCACCGAAGGGAGCCGGCTCGGCACCGGCGTTGCGGACCCGCATCGTCACGGTGAGCCGGCCGGGCTCGAGGGTGTGGTCGATCGCCGCGGCCAGCCTGAACGGGTAGCCGGAGCTGGGCTCGACGACGGTGCCGACGGTCACCGCGGCGTCCCTGCTCTCGAGGACGCTCCAGGGCTGCCAGCCGACCAGGCCGTGCATGGCGGTGGGCTTGTCCAGGCCCGCCAGCTCCAGCTGCAGGTCGCGGCCGCCCCAGCTCCACCGGCCCTCGCGGACGCGGTTGGGCCAGGGCAGCAGCACCCGGCCGCGACTGCCGCTGGGCACCGTGCCCGCGGGGTAGCCGTCGAGCAGCTCGCGGTCGCCGACGGTCAGCGTGCGCATCGCGCCGCCGCGCAGGTCGACGGCCAGCCGGGCGTCGCCGGAGGTGATCTCGACCTCGGTGGGCTCGGTCGCGGGCCAGGCAGCACTCATGGGCTCCACCCCACCACACGGAGCCCGTGGGAGCGGCGGCGAGATCGGCGATCGCGCACGGTTGTCGCGGCCCAGCCGTGCCAGATCGCCGATGTCGCCAGGACCGCTCGGGACACGCGCGTCCGGGCACGCCGCGACCGCCGTCCTCGACCGACCGTCGCCGTCCTCGCGCTGCACGGTGAGGACGGCGACCGCAGGGTGCGGCCGGTGCGTCGCGGCAGGGCACTCGGGCGGATCCGGTTCACGGCCGGGATCAGGTCGGGTCGAGCACCCGCTCGTAGAACAGCGAGTCGGCGGCGTCCGGCGCGCCGACGTAGGCGCCGAACGCCGGGATCGGCCGGTAGCCCGCGCCCTCGTAGAGCGCGATCGCCTCCGGCTGCCGCGGGCCGGTCTCCAACCGCAGGGTCGTCCACCCCCGTGCGCGGACGGCCGCCTCCAGGCCGGCGAGCACGACCTTGGACAGACCCCGCCCCCGCGCCGCGGGCACGACGTACATCCGCTTGATCTCGGCGACGCCGGACGCCAGTTCGCGCAGGGCGCCGCAGGCCAGCGCCTCACCGGCGGCGTCGCGGGCGACGAGGACGACGCTGACGTCGGAGGCCGACGGCGGCGTCCCGGGCTCCTGACCGCCCTCGTAGCGCGCCCGCAGCTCGTCCTGCTGGGCGGCGGTCAGCCGCTCGACGTCGGCGTCGTCCCAGGCGGCCGGTGTGAGTCGCACCTCGAGCACGGCCCGACCGTACTGACGCGCTCCACGGAGAACCCGTGACGTCCGTCAGTACCGCCGGGACCCGCCCGGCGACAGACTGGGGCCCCGACCCGAGGAGGCCACCCCGATGCCCGAGCCGCACCTGCGCGCTGCTGACGCCGACCGTGCCGCCGTCGCCGCCCAGCTCGGTGAGCAGATGAGCGCCGGGCGGCTCACCGTCGCCGAGTACGACGAGCGCCTGGCCCGCGCCTACGCCGCCCGGACCTACGGCGAGCTCGAGGAGCTCACCGCCGACCTGCCGCGCCCGGCCGCGCAGCCCCCGGCGCCGGCTCCGGTCGAACCGCAGCCCGCTGCCGCGCACGGCTGGCACCACGGCGGCTGGAGCGGCGGGCCCACCCGTCAGGCGGCCTGGCGCAACTGGGCCGCCGTCGCGGTCATCGTGCTCACCGTCTGGACCGCCACGGTCATCGGCTCCGGGGAGCTGCACTACTTCTGGCCGATCTGGGTGATCGGCCCGTGGGGCGCGGTGCTGCTCGCCCAGACGCTGGGTCGGGGCCGCGGCGACGACGACCGCCGCCGGCTGACCTGACGGCGCGGGTGACGGTCCCTGGAGTGGGTACACCGACGCCGACCGCCCACGCCGGAGGACCGGGGGACCGATGCACACGATGACCGAGCGCTTCACCGACGCGCTGCACCGGATCGACAGCGACCGCGACGTCCAGCCCATGGTGGAGCTCACCGGGGACGACGCCGAGCTGGTCAAGCTCGACGAGCACCACCAGACGAGGGGCAAGGACGGCGCGAAGACCTTCTGGGAGGACTACCGCAACGTCTTCGGGGACCTGGAGACGACCTTCACGCACAGCGTCGTGGGTGAGGACAGCGCCGCCCTGGAGTGGACCTCGACCGGCACCCTGCGCAGCGGCAAGCCGTTCCGGTACCGCGGGGTGACCGTCATCGAGGGCGACGAGGAACGGCTCACCGGTGTCCGCACCTACTACGACTCCGCGGCCTTCATCCAGGAGCGCGGCGGCACCGCCTGAGCGCGGACCCCGGCCCCGCCGGCCCCCGTCCAGGGCCCGCCGCGGCCCCGTCCCGGGTCCCACCCTGAGCTCTGACGGCCCCCTTGCAGGGGCCCGCCGCGAGCCTGCGAGTGGCGGGGGGCAAGGGGGTCCTTCAAGGGGAGGGCGGGGGCCTTCCACGGGGGAGGAGGGGCCTTCGACCTGCCGGGGACCGGTGAGGCAGACGCGAGGGGCCCGGGGAGATCTCCCCGGGCCCCTCGTCGCACCTGTGGGCAAGGGGGGAGTTGAACCCCCACGTCCTTCCGGACACACGGACCTGAACCGTGCGCGTCTGCCATTCCGCCACTTGCCCTGGCGAGGACCGACAGTAGCAGCCCCTGCGGCCGGACCCCGGGAGGGGGTCCGCCATCCTCCCTGCGGGTCCGCCCCGCGCCCCGGAACGTGAGTCGGTCCCCGGCTGGCCGCTCCGCGGACGGCTACGATCATCGGTGGCAGACCGGACGACCGCGCGAACGCAAGGGAGCGACTGTGGGTGTGCTGCAGCGCTTCGAGCGGCGACTGGAGGGCATGGTCGGACTGGCCTTCGCCCGGATCTTCAAGGGCAAGGTGCACCCGGCCGAGATCGCCAAGGCCCTGACCCGCGAGGCCGACGAGCAGCGCTCGGTGGTGGGTGAGGGCCGGGTCCTCGCGCCCAACGTCTACGACGTCCGGCTGGGTCCCACCGACTACGAGCACCTCGCCGAGTGGTCCGAGCAGCTGGCCACCCAGCTCGCCGACATGGTCACCGAGCACATCCAGGGCGAGGGCTACCAGGTCTTCGACGCCGTCCAGGTGCGCCTCGAGCGCGACGACGCACTGCCCACCGGAGTCTTCGAGGTCAGCTCGCACGTCGCGGACCCGTCGGCGAAGCCGGGCCCGCGCGTGGACCCCCCGGTCGGCCCCCGCAGCGGCGCCATCCCGCCGCTGCCCCCGTTGCAGGGCCGCATGGCCACCGACACCGGCCGGCAGTCGCCGTCGACGGTCGTAGGCCGCGCCGGCAGCAAGCCCGGTGTCACCCACGTCCTGGTGGTCGACGGCCCCGGCACGCGGCACGAGCTCACCACGGGGCGCAACGTCATCGGCCGGGGCACCGACGCCGACATCCGGCTGCCCGACACCGGCGTGAGCCGCAAGCACGTCGACGTCGTCCTGGACGACGGGACGGCGATCGCGGAGGACCTCGGCTCCACCAACGGCACCCTGGTGAACGGCCGGCGGATCACCCGGCAGCCGCTCGCCGACGGCGACGTCATCCGCATCGGCCACTCGGTGCTGGTCTACCGGCAGGACGGCGCGTGAGGCGGGTCGCGCCATGACGGCCGAGATCGTGCTGCAGATCTTCAGGTTCGGCTTCCTGCTGCTGCTGTGGCTGTTCATCTTCGCCGCGTTCCGGGTGGTCCGGGCCGACCTGTTCGGCGGTCGCGCCGGGCGGGTGGCCTCGGTCCCGCCGCGCGCGGCCGCCCCGGGGAAGAAGAGGACCCGCGGCGCTCCCAAGACCCTCGTCGTCACCGCCGGCCCGCTCACCGGGACGAAGATCACACTGGGTGAGCAGCCGATCCTCATCGGCCGCGCCGACGACTCGACCCTGGTGCTCACCGATGACTTCGCCAGCTCCCGGCACGCGCGGCTGACCAACCGTGGCGGCCAGTGGTACGTCGAGGACCTCGGCTCCACCAACGGCACCTACCTCGACCAGCAGCGCGTCCAGGGGCCGCTGCTCGTCGCGCCGGGTCAGCCGATCCGCATCGGGCAGACCGCGCTGGAGCTGCGCTCGTGACCCGCCGCGCCCCGGGGAGCCTGCCCCGATGAGCCTCGCGCTGCGCTACGCGGCCCGGTCCGACCGTGGTCTGGTCCGCGGCAACAACCAGGACTCGGTCTACGCCGGGCCCCGGCTGCTCGCCGTGGCCGACGGCATGGGCGGCCACGCGGCCGGCGACGTCGCCAGCAAGGTCGTCATCGCCGCCCTCGAGCACCTCGACGACGACGCGCCCAGCGGCGACATGCTGCAGGCGCTGCGCGAGGCGGTGTTCGACGGCAGCGAGCACCTGCGCGAGGTCATCCGCGAGTCCCCGCAGCTGGAGGGCATGGGTACCACGCTCACCGCCGTCCTGTTCGCCGGCGGCCGGCTGGCGCTGTGCCACGTGGGCGACTCCCGGGCCTACCTGCTGCGCGACGGCGTCCTGCAGCAGATCACCCACGACGACACGTTCGTGCAGACGCTGATCGACGACGGGCGGATCACGCCCGAGGAGGCCAACCACCACCCGCAGCGCTCCCTGCTGCTGCGCGCGCTCAACGGGCAGGACGTCGACCCCGACCTGTCGATGCGCGAGGTCCGCGCCGGTGACCGCTACCTGCTCTGCTCCGACGGCCTGTCCGGCGTGGTCAGCGAGGAGACGCTCGCCGAGGCGCTGCAGGACCCCGACCCGCAGTCGACCGCCGACCGGCTGGTCGAGCTGGCGCTGCGCAGCGGCGGGCCGGACAACATCACGGTGATCGTGGCCGACGTCGTCGAGGACAACGGCGGCGCGCTGATGGACCCCGTGGTCGACGGTGCCGCGGGCGACAACGTCGGGCAGCGCGCGGTCGACCCGCGCTCGGCCGCCGGGCGGGCCGCGCTGGCCGACCCGCGACCGGAGCCGCCCGCGGCGACGGCACCGATGGCGGCCGCCCCGCCGCCCGGCCGCGGTCGGCGCCGGGTGCTCGGCGCGCTCGCCGCCGTCGTCCTGCTGGGGGCCGCCGCCGTGGCCGCCTACCTGTGGGTGCTGTCCCAGTGGTTCGTCGGGGTGCAGGACACCGCGGACGGCGCGCGGGTGACCGTCTTCCGCGGCCTGGACACCTCGCTGCTGGGCATGGACCTCAACCGGGTCGCTGACGTCACCGACCTCGCCGTCGCCGACCTGACCCCGGCCGCCGCCAGCAAGGCGCAGCGCGGCATCCCCGCCGCCGACGCCGCCCACGCCGAGCGCATCGTGTCGAACCTGCGCGAAGAGCGCCTGGAGCCGTGCCCCTCCGAGGAGGACGTCGAGCCGTCGACGGTCGCGCCGACCGCGACCCCGTCGCCCTCCCCCACGCCGGCTCCGGACGTCGGTGCGGCACCGAGCGGAGCCGCACCCACCCCGCCCGCGCCGACGACCGCCGCGCCGACGACGACGCAGCCGACGCGGACGTACGAGCCCGGAGTGGACTGCCGGGAGGCCCAGTGACGTCCGGCCCCACCACCGACCCGCGCGCCGCGGCGCCGGGGACGGCGAACCCGCCCAAGCGCCGCAACACCGAACTGGCGCTGCTCGGCTTCGCCGTCCTGATCACGCTGGTCGCTCAGGCGATCGTCGACCTCACCGTGACCGGCGCCCTCACCACGGAGCTGGCGACCTTCGGGGTGTGGTTCACCGCGCTGTGGACCGTCGCCCACCTCGTCGTCCGGAAGTGGGCGCCCTACGCCGACCCGCTGCTGCTGCCCGCGGTCGCCCTCCTGGTGGGTCTCGGGTTGTCGTTCATCCACCGGCTCGACCTGGCCGCCCAGCAGGCCGACAGCGCGGTCAGCCGGGAGGACGCCCCGGTGCAGCTGGTGTGGGCCACGCTGGGCATGGTGCTGTTCGTCGGCGTGCTGCTGGTGCTGCGCGACCACCGGCTGCTGTCCCGGTTCGCCTACACGCTGGCCCTCGTCGGCCTGGTGCTGCTGGCCGTCCCGGCGGTGCTGCCGTCGTCCCTCTCGGAGGTCAACGGCGCCAAGATCTGGATCCGGGTGGCCGGCTTCAGCATCCAGCCCGGTGAGTTCGCCAAGATCTGCCTGACGGTCTTCTTCGCCGCCTACCTCGTCGACAAGCGCGACGTCCTGGCGCTGGCCAGCCGCCGCGTCATCGGCCTGGAGCTGCCCCGCGGCCGCGACCTCGGCCCCGTGCTCGTCGCGTGGATGCTGTCGATCCTCGTGCTCGTCTTCGAGCGCGACCTGGGCAGCTCGCTGCTGCTGTTCGGCATCTTCGTGGTGATGCTGTACGTGGCGACCGAGCGGGCCAGCTGGCTGCTCATCGGCCTGGGCCTGTTCGCCGGTGGCGCGCTCGTCGCCTACCAGCTCTTCGGCCACGTCCAGCAGCGCGTCGACTCCTGGCTGGACCCCTTCGAGTACTACGACGGCTCGGGCTTCCAGGTGGCCCAGGCGCTGTTCGGCCTCGGTACCGGGGGGCTGTTCGGTGCCGGGCTCGGCGGTGGCCGCCCCGACCAGGTGCCGGTGGCCAAGAGCGACTTCATCGCCGCCGCGGTCGGCGAGGAGCTGGGCCTGTTCGGCCTGGTCGCGGTGATCATCGTCTACCTGGTGCTGGTCGAGCGCGGGCTGCGCACCTCGCTGATCTGCCGCGACGCGTTCGGCAAGCTGCTGGCCGCCGGCCTGTCCTTCGCCATCGCCTGGCAGGTCTTCGTCGTCCTCGGTGGGGTCACCGGCCTGCTGCCGCTGACCGGCCTGACCACCCCGTTCCTCGCCTACGGCGGCTCGTCGCTGGTGGCAAACTTCGTGCTGGTCGCCGTCCTGGTGCGGATCAGCGACGCCGCGCGCCGCCCGGTCGCCCCCGCCGGGCCGCCCAAGCCCGCGCTCGGGGACGCGCCGACCGAGGTGGTGCAGACGTGAACGCCCCCCTGCGCCGTGTCGCGATCAGCGTGTTGGTGCTGTTCACGCTGCTGATCGTCAACGTCAACGTGATCCAGGTGGTCCGCTCCGACGAGCTGCGCTCCGACGGCCGCAACACCCGCGTGCTCGTCGAGGAGTACGACCGCGAGCGGGGGTCGATGGTGGCCGGCGGCACCGAGATCGCCCACTCGGTCCCGACCGACGACCCGCTCACCTACCTGCGGCAGTACGCGAACGGCCCGGTGTACGCCCCGGTCACCGGCTACTACTCGCTGGTGTACGGCAACGCCCAGATGGAGCGGGCGGCCGACGACGTGCTCTCCGGCGACGACGCCCGGCTGTTCACCCGGCGCCTGGCCGACCTGTTCACCGGGCGGGACCCCTCCGGCGGCGACGTCGTCCTGACCCTGGACCCCGCGGTGCAGGAGACGGCGATGGCCGGCCTCGAGGGCGTCACCGGCGCGGTCGTCGCCCTCGACCCCTCGACGGGGGCCGTGCTGGGCCTGGCGAGCACCCCGACGTACGACCCGAACCAGCTCTCCAGCCACGAGCCGGCCGCGATCCGCGAGTACGCAGAGAGGCTCGACTCGCTGGAGATCGACCCGCGCCTGAACCGGGCGATCGACGCGCGCTACTCGCCGGGCTCGATCTTCAAGGTGGTCGTGTCGGCCGCGGCGCTGTCCAGCGGCCAGTACACGCCCGACACCGTCGTCCCGGCGCCCCAGGAGCTCGTCCTGCCCGGCACCAGGACGGCGCTGGAGAACTTCGGCGGCTCGGCCTGCGACCCCAGCGGCGAGCAGAGCCTGCTCGAGGCGCTGACCATCTCCTGCAACACCGCCTTCGCCCAGCTGGGCATCGACCTCGGCGAGGACCGGGTGCGGGCGATGGCCGAGGCGTTCGGCATCGACGGCGAGGGCCTGGAGATCCCGCTGACCGTCGAGGGCAGCACCCTCGGCGAGATCCAGAACGACGCCGAGCTGGCGGTCAGCTCCATCGGCCAGCAGGACGTGCAGCTCACCCCGCTGCAGGCGGCGATGATCGCCTCCGCGGTGGCGAACGACGGGACGCTGATGAGCCCCTACCTCGTCGACCAGGTGCGGGCCCCCGACCTGTCGGTCATCGACCAGACCGACCCCGAGGAGCTCAGCGAGCCGATCTCGGCCGACGTCGCCGACCAGCTGACCGAGATGATGACCAGCGTCGTGGAGAACGGCAGCGGCCGGCGCGCGCGGATCCCCGGCATCAGCGTCGCAGGCAAGACCGGGACGGCGGAGAACGCCGGCCCGGACCACAACTGGTTCATCGGGTTCGCACCGGCCGACGACCCGCAGATCGCCGTGGCGGTCTTCGTGGCCAACGGCGGCGGCACGGGCGGCGACGTCTCCGCGCCCATCGCGCGGGACGTCATGCAGGCCTACCTCGACGGGCAGGGCGGCTGATGGCACTGTCGACCGGGACGATCCTCGCCGGGCGCTACGAGATCACCGCACCCATCGCCACGGGCGGCATGGGGGAGGTGTGGCGGGCCCGGGACCGCGTCCTCGACCGCGAGGTCGCCGCCAAGGTGCTGCGCAGCGAGTTCACCGGCGACCCGAGCTTCGTGGCCCGCTTCCGCAACGAGGCGCGGCACACGGCGGCGCTGTCGCACCCCAACATCGCCTCGGTCTACGACTACGGCGAGACCGAGGACGAGCGCGGCGCCCAGCTGGCCTTCCTCGTCATGGAACTGGTCGAGGGCAAGCCGCTGGTCACGATCCTCCACGAGGAGGGCAAGCTCCCGGTCGACTGGACGCTGCACGTCCTCGGCCAGGCCGCCGACGGGCTCTCGGCCGCCCACCACGCCGGCGTCGTGCACCGCGACATCAAGCCGGGCAACCTCATCGTGCGCCCCGACGGCGTCGTGAAGCTGACCGACTTCGGCATCGCCCGGGCCCGCGACGCCACGCCGCTGACCCGCACCGGCATGGTCGTCGGCACCGCCCAGTACCTCTCCCCCGAGCAGGCGCAGGGCTTCGAGGTCACCGCCGCCTCCGACGTCTACTCCCTCGGCGTCGTCGGCTACGAGTGCCTGACCGGCGGCCGGCCGTTCGACGGCACGTCGCAGGTCGCGGTGGCGCTCGCGCACATCAACCGCCCGCCGCCGCCCCTGCCGGCGAACGTGCCGCCGGCGGTGCGGCTGCTGATCGAGCGCGCTCTGGCCAAGGACCCGGCCGACCGCTTCGCCGACGGCGCCGCATTCGCCGCCGCGATCCGGTCGGTGGCCTCCGGCAACGGCCTCTCCCCCGCCGCCGGGCCCGCGACGACGCCGCCGTACCCGACGGGCGCCGCCCCCACGGCACAGACCGAGGTCGTCGACGACCTCGCCGACTCACGCACCCAGGTGCTGGGCGCCGCCTCCGCCGGTGGAGCCGCCGCCACCGGCGCACGCACCTCCGTGGGCGCCATGCCGCCCCTGCGCCGCACGGAGGACGACGACGAGAACGGCCGGTACACCCCGCCGCCCGCGGACGACGACCGCCGCCGCAAGCCCTGGGTGTGGCTGGTCGCCGGCCTGCTGCTGCTCGCGCTGGTGGGTGGCGGGCTGTGGGCCCTGTCGAGCAGCGGGGACGACGGCTCGACGGGCACCGACGCCGTCCCCACGACCGCGGCCCCCAGCTCCGCCACCAGCGCGGCGCCGGGGACGTACTTCGTCGCGACCGACGACTACGTCGGGGACAACGTCGAGGACGTCGCGGACCGGCTGCGTGCCGCGCGCCTGCAGGTCGAGACCGAAGAGGCCAGTGCCGCGCAGCTGGCCGCGCTCGGTCGGGCGCTGGACCAGGGTGGCGTCGTCACCACCGACCCGGCGAACACCGCCGTCCCGCTCGGCGACACCGTGACCCTGTACTACGCCGCCGCGGACTACACGCCGGACACCGGCGACGGGGACACCGGGAACCAGGACCAGTCGGAGCCTCCCGCGGCCCCGACCACACAGGCCCCGCCCCGGACGACCGCCCCGGCCCCCACGACCGGCAACGACCAGGGCGACGAGGACGAGACGGAGCCGGAGCCGTCCGTGACGAGGTCCTCGCCAGCGACGTCCGGCTCGGCCCCCGCGTCCAGCTCGGCAGCGCAGGGGTCCTCGGTCCCCGAGCCGGTGTTGCCCGGCGCGCCGGGCAACCCGGACACCGACCAGGAGTACGAGGGTCAGGGACAGCGGGGCAACGCCCAGGGCCAGCAGCAGATGGCTGGGGAAGCGGACCCGGGGGCGTGAGCCGCACCCCTCGCGCATCCCGGGTCCGGCCGGTCGTAGCGGTTACGCTCCCCGGCGGCCCAGCCGTCCGCTGCGCTCCACTGGGTCCCGCCCGGATGCAGGACCGCACCGCCCGAGAGGACCTCCGATGACCACGCCTCCAGTGCTCGGCGAGCGCTACGAGATCGGCGGGGTGCTCGGCCGCGGCGGCATGGCCGAGGTGCACCGCGGCCGCGACCTGCGCCTCGGCCGCGAGGTGGCGGTCAAGGTGCTCCGGAGCGACCTCGCCCGCGACCCCTCGTTCCAGGTCCGCTTCCGCCGGGAGGCGCAGGCCGCGGCCTCGCTGAACCACCCGGCGATCGTCGCCGTCTACGACACCGGCGAGGACCGGACGTCGAGCGGCGCCACCCCGTACATCGTCATGGAGTACGTCGAGGGCGAGACCCTGCGCGACGTGCTGCGCCGGGAGGGTGTGCTCTCCCCGGAGCGGGCGATGACGTTGGCGGCCGACATCTGCGCCGCGCTGGACTTCAGCCACCGCAACGGCATCGTGCACCGCGACGTCAAGCCCGGGAACGTGATGATCACGCCCCAGGGCACGGTCAAGGTCATGGACTTCGGCATCGCCCGTGCGGTGTCGGACTCCGCCGCGACCATGACCTCCACCGCGGCGGTGATAGGGACCGCCCAGTACCTCTCCCCCGAGCAGGCCCGCGGCGAGAGCGTCGACGCCCGCTCGGACGTCTACTCGGTCGGCTGCCTGCTCTACGAGCTGGTCACCGGCGCGCCGCCGTTCACGGGCGACTCGCCGGTCTCGGTCGCCTACCAGCACGTGCGCGAGGACCCGAGGCTGCCGTCGTCGGTCAACCCGGCGATCCCGGCCGACCTCGACGCCATCCTGCTCAAGGCGCTGAGCAAGAACCCGGCCAACCGCTACCAGTCGGCCGCGGAGATGCGCAACGACCTGCTGCGGGCACTCGCCGGCCAGCGGGTCGAGGCCACGCCGGTCATGGGCGACGCCGAGAAGACCGCCATCATCGGCGCCCCGCCCGGCGGATACGGCGGCGACTGGGACGACGAGGACGACGACGCCGCTCGCAAGCGCCGACGCAACCGGATCATCGCCGCCGTCATCGCCGGCGTGCTGATCCTCGGCGGCGTCATCACCGTGGCACTGCTGGCGAACTCCGGCGACGACCAGCCGACGGCCGAGCCCACGGCCACGCAGGTCCCTGTGCCCAACGTGGTCGGGCAGCAGCAGGCCGCGGCCGAGCAGCAGCTCACCGATGCCGGGTTGACCATCGGCGAGGTGACCACCCAGGTCACCAACGACGAGTCCCAGGAGGGCACCGTCCTGGGCACCGACCCGTCCAGCGGCACACAGGTCGATCCGGGCAGAGCGGTCGACCTGACCGTCGGCGTCGGGCCGGACACCGTCGAGGTCCCGGCCGTCGTCGGCCTGGACGTCGACCGGGCCGAGAGGACCCTGGGGAACGCGGGCTTCACCAACGTGGAGACCGAGGAGGTCGACTCGCTGGCGCCCGCCGACCAGGTGGTCGACGTCAACCCCGGCGAGGGCCAGTCGGTCGACCCGAAAACCACCGTGACCCTGCGCGTGTCCGACGGCGACACCCAGGTGCCCGACGTCACCGGCCAGCCGCAGGCGGAGGCCGTCCAGGCGCTGCGGACCGCCGGCTTCACCAACGTGACGCCCGAGGAGGTCGAGTCCGACCGACCCGAGGGGACCGTGGTCGAGACCGACCCGGCCGGTGGCGAGCAGGCCTCCGCGGACGACCTGATCACCCTGCAGGTCTCCGGCGGCCCCGCCGAGCCGGTCGAGGACCCGCTGGTGACCGTGCCGAACGTGACGACCCAGCCGTCTGCCGCGGCAGCCGTCAGCGCACTGCGCGCGGCCGGCTTCACCGACGTCCGCGTGGTCGACCCCGAGGGGAACGTGGTGGCCGACCCGTCGCAGGCCACCGCGATCCTGGGAACCCAGCCGGAAGCCGGCTCTCGGGCGGCCGCGGACGACGAGATCGCGGTGGTCGTCCGGGTGCCGACTGAAACCGGGCCAACCGAGAGCCCACGCTGACAGCCTGACACGACGCAGGGCCCCTCCCCGCACGGGGAGGGGCCCAGTTCCCATAGGTCGGCCCCGTCCAGGGCACCGCCCCGAGCCTGCGAGAGGCGGGGAGGACGGGGTCCTCTTTCAGGCCGTCGTGGCGACCGTGGTGAGTCGGTGGGCCGCGGCGCTGGCCGCCTCGACGGTGGCCGGGTCCGGCGCCAGGCCGCAGGCCTCCAGCCAGGTGGCGAGCATCCGGTGGCCACCCTCCGTGAGCACCGACTCGGGGTGGAACTGCACGCCCTCGATGGGCAGCTCCCGGTGCCGCAGCGCCATGACGATCCCTGAGGGCGTCGTCCCGGTGATCTCGAGCTCGGCGGGCACGGTGTCGCGGTCGACGGCCAGCGAGTGGTAGCGGGTGGCGGTGAACGGCGAGGGCAGCCCGGCCAGCACGCCGGCGCCCTCGTGCACCACCTGGCTGGTCTTGCCGTGCAGCAGCTCGGGCGCGCGGACGACCTCCGCACCGAACGCCGCCCCGATCGCCTGGTGGCCCAGGCACACGCCCAGGACGGGCGTCCCGGCCTCGGCGGCGGCCCGCACCATCGGCACGGTCACCCCGGCGCCGGCCGGCGTCCCCGGGCCCGGGGAGAGCAGCACGCCGGCGACGTCGAGGTCGGGCAGCTCGTCGACGGTGACGGCGTCGTTGCGCCGGACGACGCACTCGACGCCCAGCTGACCCAGGTACTGGACCAGGTTGTAGACGAAGCTGTCGAAGTTGTCGACGACGAGGACGGGGCGGCTCACGGTCCCTGTGTACCAGGAGGACCCCGGGCCCCCCACTGCTCGGGAGCTCGCAGCGGGACCCTGCACGGGGCCTAGCCGGCAGCGGCTGTGGCGTATTCCATCGTCGGCGGGCCGTCGTAGGCGGGCAGCGTGAGCTCGCCGCGCTCCTGGACGGCGAAGCCCAGGCCGTAGTCCTCGACCGCCTGCTGGAACACCTGCACCTGCGGCGAGGCGGCCAGCTGGGCGCGGATCGCGTCGGGGTCGCCGATGGCGGTGACCACGAACGGCGGCGACCAGGTCCGGCCGTGCAGCAGCAGGACGTTGCCGACGCAACGGACGGCGCTGGTCGCGATCAGCCGCTGGTCCATGATCGCCACCGCGTCCGCGCCGGAGGCCCACACGGCGTTCACGACGGCCTGCACGTCGGACTGGTGGATGACGACGTCGTCGGGCCGAGCGCCGATCGGCAGCGAGCCGTCGGGCCGCCGCGGGGCGTCGTCCAGGGTGATCTCCACACCGGGACCGGTGAGGGGGACCAGGCCGGCCGAGAGGGCGCCGGCCTCCCCGGCGTCGCGGGCGGCGGCGACGTCACTGTTCCGGGAGGCGGCCTGGTCGGTGAGGGCCTGCACCTGCTCCTGCAGCGCCGCCAGCTGTTCCTCCTGCGCCGCGACGGCCCCCTCCCGGGCGGGGATGAGGGCGGAGAGCTCGGTGGCCTCCCCGCCGCGCAGGTCGGTGCCCTGGGCCGTCTGGCTGGACGTCGCGAACAGCAGCCCCGCCGCCAGCGCCACCACGGGCACCAGGGCGGCCCACGCGGTACCCCCACGGGTCATCCGTGGGCGCAGGCTGCGGGCTGTGGCCACGTCTGCAGCTTAGGCTGGGAGACCGTCACGGCCGGTCGCGACGGACCGGCCCCGGAGGGAGTCCATCGGTGCCCAAGTCCAAGGTGCGCAAGAAGTCGGTCTACACGCCGCCGCAGGGCACCCTGCAGTCCGGGACGGCGAGCGCGCGGGCCGTGCAGCCCAGCCCTCGCTGGTACGCCCCCCTGATGGTCACCCTCATGCTGCTCGGCCTGCTGTGGATCGTGGTGTTCTACGTCGCCGGCGACCGGATCCCCTTCATGTCGGCGCTCAACGCCTGGAACTTCCTGATCGGCTTCGGCCTCATGGTGGCCGGCCTGGTCATGTCGATGCGCTGGCGCTGAAGGAAGGACCCGTCCTCCCCTCCCAAGCCCGGGGCGGGACCCGGGACGGGGCCGGCGGTGCCGGTACCACTGCTCGAGCGGCCCTCGTCCCACCCGGGACGGGGGCCGCTCGTTTGTGACGGACCGGATACGCACAGTGTTGTCCACACCCGGCGCTGTGCACAGCGGTCCGGCGCTGTCCACAGGTCGACAAAGCGCTGAACCCCCAGGGTTGTCCACCACGTGTGGAGAACGCCTGT
Source organism: Geodermatophilus sp. URMC 61 (assembly GCF_052931555.1). Taxonomy (NCBI): domain Bacteria; kingdom Bacillati; phylum Actinomycetota; class Actinomycetes; order Geodermatophilales; family Geodermatophilaceae; genus Geodermatophilus; species Geodermatophilus sp. URMC 61. Next base: position 4,240,773 of record NZ_JBRFHZ010000002.1, on the reverse strand, counting down.
TCGACAGCGCGCCGTTGACCTGCGCGTTCGCCAGAGCTGAGGCGGATGTGACGAGAAGGGCACCCGAGTAACTACAGGGCTGTGACTCCATCCCCAGCTGTGCACACAACTGTGGATGAGTCGACATGGCGGCAGCCCTCAGGTCGCCGTCCTACCCACCGTGTGATAGCGCGACACGCGGCCTGACCACGGCAGATCCCGGATGTCCGTGCCGCCGTCCCCAGGACGACGACGGCCCCCGGTCCACGGGGGACCGGGGGCCGTCGACCGGGGCCTGTGGATCAGGAGGTGAGCAGCTCCAGGACGGTCGCGTTCGCCATCCCGCCGCCCTCGCACATCGTCTGCAGGCCGTAGCGGGCACCGGTGGCCTGCATGGTGTGGACGAGCGTCGTCATGATCCGGGCGCCGGACGCGCCCAGCGGGTGGCCGAGCGCGATCGCGCCGCCGCGGGGGTTGAGCCGGTCGGCGTCAGCCCCCGTCTCGACCTGCCAGGCCAGCGGCACCGGTGCGAACGCCTCGTTGACCTCGAACACCCCGATGTCGTCGACGGACAGGCCCGAGCGCTGCAGCACCTTGTGCGTGGCCGGGATGGGGGCGGTCAGCATGATGACCGGGTCGTCGCCGGCCATGACCGTCGTGTGGATGCGCACCAGCGGGCGCAGGCCGAGCTCGCGGGCCTTCTCCGAGGTGGTGACCAGCAGGGCGGCCGACCCGTCGGAGATCTGGCTGGCGTTGCCGGCGCTGATGACACCGTCGGCCTTGAACGGGGTCTTCAGCGACCCCAGCTTCTCCAGGGTGCCGCCGGCGCGGATGCCCTCGTCGGCGCTGACCACCGTGCCGTCGGGCGTGGGGACAGGGACGATCTCCTCCTCGAAGGCACCGTCGGCCTGGGCCTTGGCCGCCTTCTCGTGCGAGGCGAGGGAGAACTCGTCGAGCTGGGTGCGGGAGAAGCCCCAGCGCTCGGCCATCATCTCCGCGCCCACGCCCTGGTTGGGGAAGACCTCGTCGTAGCGCTCGAGGAAGCGCGGACCCAGCGGCGCCCCGGCCCCGATGGCCGCGTTGTAGGTGGAGCCCATCGGCACCCGGCTCATCGACTCGACGCCGCCGGCGACGACGACGTCGGCCTGCCCGCTGACCACGGTCGCGGCGGCGAAGGCCACCGCCTGCTGCGAGGAGCCGCACTGCCGGTCGATCGTCGTCCCGGGCACCGACTCCGGCCAGCCCGCGGCCAGGACGGCGTTGCGGGCGATGTTGAAGGTCTGCTCGCCGACCTGGCTGACGCAGCCCCAGAACACGTCGTCGACCACGGCCGGGTCGATGCCGGTGCGCTCGATCAGCTCGTCCAGCACGGTGGCCGACAGGTCCACGGCGTGCACACCGGACAGCCCACCGCCCCGCTTGCCCACCGGGGTGCGCACCGCGGCGCAGATGACGGCATCTCGCATGACCACTCCTCGTCGACGTAGGCGGCATCACGCCCGCCTGCGCCAGATGGTAGGACGTCCACGCATCGGGGCGGCCGACCCCGTCCAGAGACGCGCAGGCCCCCTGCAGCACGAGGACCCCGTCCTCCAAACCGCTCACGCGCTCGCGGCGAGCCTCTGGACGGGGCCTGGCGCGAGCCTGCGAGAGGCGTGAGGGGCGGGGTCCTCCTACTGGGAGGCTGGACGCGTGGAGTGGTCGCCGCGCGCCGGGGAGACGACGGTCCTGGCGGCAACGGGGGTCGCCCTGGGCCTGGCCACCGTGGTCCTGGACCCGCTCGGCCGGGTGCTGGTCGGCGCGGCCGCCGTCCTGCTGCTGGCCCTCGCCGCGCGCGACCGCCTGCTGCGCCCGCGGATGGCCGCCGGGCCGGACGGCGTCGCCGTCGGGCGGCTGGGCGGCACCACCGTGCTGCCGTGGGCCCGGCTGCAGGTGCGGGTGCGCGACACCCGCCGGTGGGGGCTGCGCTCCCGGCTGCTGGAGCTGGACACCGCCGCCGGACCGGACGACGACGGCGAGCTGGTGCTGCTGGGCCGCCGGGACCTGGGCGCCGACCCCGGCGACGTCGCCCGGGCGCTGCGCGCGCTGCGGCCCGGGTGACCGGCGCAGCAGCCCCGGCCCGTCCCGGGTCCTGTTGCTAACCGAGGACGACGAGGGTGGGGACGGTCAGCGCCACCACCACGAGCGCCGCCGTGAGCAGCATCAGGCCCAGAACCTGGAACTCGGTGCGCCGACGGGCCAGGACGACCACCGCGGTGGCGATGAAGCCGGCCACCAGGCCGCCCAGGTGCCCCAGCAGGGAGACACCGGGCAGGAAGCTGATGAACACGTTGATCGCCAGCAGTGCGAGCAGGCCGCGGAGGTCCTCCCGGCGGGCGATCATCACCACGGCGAGCCCACCGAGCAGGCCGTAGATCGCGGCCGAGGCCCCGGCGACCGGGCGCCCCGGCTCACCGAACAGCTGCAGGGCGACCGCCCCGCCGAGCAGCGAGACCAGGTACACGGCGAGGTAGCGCCATCGGCCCAGCTGGCGTTCGAGCTCGGAGCCGAAGACCAGCAGCGCCAGCATGTTGAGCACCAGGTGCAGGACACCGATGTGCAGGAACGCCGCGGTGACCAGCCGCCAGTCCTCGCCCAGCTCCACGAGGACCGGGATCTGCGCCAGCTGGACGAACAGCGGCGAGAACTGGTTGTCCAGCGGGTTGGCACCGACCAGGCCGGCGGAGACCGCGGTGACCACGAACACCGCCACGTTGAGCGCGATGAGCGTGACCGTGACCGCGCCGAAGCGCCGTCCGGCCCGCTGAAGCAGCGGGGCCTGGCGGGGACGGCGCACCCCGGCGTTGCCGGCCCGGACGTCGTCCGGGCACTGGAAGCCGACCGAGGCGGGGGTCATGCACTCCGGGCAGATGGGCCGGCCGCAGCGGGTGCAGGAGATGCGGGTGGGCCGGTCCGGGTGCCGGTAGCAGGCGGGTGGCGGGGGCGCCGGCTGCGGCTGGCCGGCGCCCCCGTCGTCCGGGCCGGTGGTCAGCTGCGCTGCACCTCGACCGACTGCAGGACGACGTCCTCCACCGGGCGGTCGCCACGACCGGTCCGCACCTTGGCGATGCGGTCGACGACGTCCCGGCTGGCCTGGTCGGCCACCTCGCCGAAGATGGTGTGCTTGCCGGTCAGCCAGGTGGTCGGCGCGACGGTGATGAAGAACTGGGAGCCGTTGGTGCCGGGCCCGGCGTTGGCCATGGCCAGCAGGTAGGGCTTGGTGAAGGCCAGGTCGGGGTGGATCTCGTCGCCGAACTGGTAACCCGGGCCGCCGATGCCCTGACCCAGCGGGTCACCACCCTGGATCATGAAGCCGTCGATGATGCGGTGGAAGACGGTGCCGTCGTAGAGGCGGTCGGTGGTCTTCGCGCGGGTCTGCGGGTGGGTCCACTCCCGGCGGCCCTCGGCGAGGTCGGCGAAGTTCGCGACCGTCTTGGGGGCGTGGTCCGGGAACAGGTCGACGGTGATGTCGCCGTGGTTGGTGTGCAGGACGGCGCGGCGTGCGGGGGTCGCTTCAGTCACGACGTCCACTCTCCCACTGGCCCGCTCCCCGCGAGGCACGGGGAGCGGACGGGGCCTCGGCCTCACATGCGCAGCACGCGGGCGACGTCGAGGTTGCGGAAGGACGCCTCTCCCTCGGTGACCTCCTGCATGCGCTTGGCGAAGTCGGCGGTCACCGGGTGGTCGGAGTTCCGCATGGCCGACGCGTGGTCGGGGAAGGCGACGATCTCGACGTAGGTGTCGGGGCGGTCGCGGTCGGCGGCGACCACGCCCCAGCGTGCGGTGGCCTCCCGGCCCATCCGCTCCCGCCAGTCCTCGACGATGCGGTCGAAGCCGCCGAGGTCGCGGGTGTGGAACTCGATGAGCTGGACGAAGGCGCCACTCTCCAGCTGCAGGGCCTCCTCGTCCCGCAGCGCGGCACGCAGCCCGTCGCGCAACTCCTGGTCGTCGGTGTGCCCGTGCACCGACACCGCGTGCTGGACGGCGAGCTCGAGGACCTCGTCCTCCTCGCCGGAGACGAAGACGGTGCAGTTGCTCTCGCTCGGCAGCATCCGGCAGTCGATGGTCTTCCGAGCCATGGCTCCTCCTCAGGGCCGGGCCCTGGCCCGCCCGGCCGGTGGGCCAGCGGCCTGGCTGACCGATACGCGGAACGAGGAGCGGCGTCCAGTGCCGGAGGTCCTGGACGGAGGAGTGGAGACGAGGGGAATCGAACCCCTAACCCCCGCCTTGCAAAGGCGGTGCTCTGCCAATTGAGCTACGTCCCCGGGGCGGGAGGCGGAGCCTCCCAGCGGGTCAGCGGGTGGTGGGCGTGCTGACCGCCTGGGGACCGCGGGTGGCCTCGGCCCAGAGGTCGGCCTCCGCCTTGCCGGACGAGCGCCGGCGGACGGCGGCGAGGGCGGTGGCGGCGGCGGCTGCGAAGACCAGCTTCCTCAGCACGCGGGTACCTCCTCGAGGAGAGTCCCCTCCTCGGGAGGGGGCCGGGGCCTCACCCCGGGACGGGGTGAGGCCGGTGGCGCCGGAACACGGGTGGGCCTGGGAGGACTTGAACCTCCGGCCTCATCCTTATCAGGGATGCGCTCTAACCGCCTGAGCTACAGGCCCGTGGACCTCGACCAGTCTACCTGGCGCCTCCGGGGCTCCTACGGAGGGGGCCTGGGGGACGGCGCCGGCCCCCTGCAGGTCCCGTCGGCCCCCTGCAGGGTCCCCCGCCACGCGAGTGGCGGGGGCAGGGGGTCCTCTCTCAGTCGCGCTCGGAGAGGGTGACTTCGAGGCCGCCGACCAGGTCGGAGCACATGTTGTAGATGAACGCCGCGACGGTGCACAGCGCGGTCATCAGCACGATGTTGATGGCCCCGATGACCGCGGCCCCGCCGAAGACGATGCCCGGGGTGATGACCTCGCTGCGGCCGTCGCCACCCGAGGCGCTGCCGAGCTGGCCGAACAGGTCGTTGAGGGTCTCGAAGACACCGAGGCCGGAGAGGATGCCGTAGAGCAGGCCGACGGCGACCATCCAGATGAAGAACATCGCGATGGACAGGACCAGCGAGATCTTCAGCGCGGAGAACGTGTCGATGTGCCGCAGCTGCAGCCGGGCGCGGCGCGGGCCGCGGGCGGCCTTGCCGGCGCCCGAGGAACCCCTCGCGGTACCGACGGCCGACTGGCCACCGGTGGCGGCTCGGGCGCCGGTGCCGGGCTGGGCACCGGTCTCCGGCTGGGCACCGGTCTCGGGCTGGGCACCGGTCTCGGGCTGGGCGTCAGCGGCGGGCTGTGCACCGGTGGCCGGGGGGACGACGGTCTGCGTGCCCGACGCCGGGCCGGCCGCGGCCGAGGCTCCGCCATCGGTGGCCGCGGCCTTGGTCCGGGCGGTGCTCGCGCCGGGGATGGTCTGCGTCGACCCCGCCGAGGGGTTGCCGTCAACCGCGGGTTGCTGACCGGACGCCGTCCCCTGTGCCGGGGTGGTCTCCCCGGTCCGGGACCCGGTGCGCACCGAACCCTGCGTCCGGTCGCTCATGCGAGTCTCCCGTTCCCCAGCGGCCCTCGCCGCTGCCTCGCACCCGGTGTGCCCGGCGGGGAGCCGGGAGCGCCTGGGCGCCGGTCATGGCTGGGACGACGGAAGGCGGGGCTGCCGGTCCCGGGGCCGGCGACCCCGCCTCCACCGTCGTCGTCCACAGCCTAGGCGGCAGGCTCGTCGTTGTCCGTCGTACGAGCGATCGCCACGATCGACACGTCTTCCGGCAAGTTCATGAGCTTGACACCCATGGTGGCGCGGTCCTTGTTGTGGCGGACCCCGTTGACGGGGGTCCGGATGACGCCGCCGCCGGAGGTGATGGCGTAGAGCTCGTCGCCGAGCCGGACCGACAGCGCCCCGACCAGGTTGCCCTTGCGCGCCTTCGGGTCGGCGGTGAGCACGCCCTTGCCGCCGCGGCCCTGCGGCGGGTAGTTCTCGATCCCGGTCCGCTTGGCGAAGCCGCGCTCGGTGGCGACGAGGACGTCGACACCCTCCTCGACCACGATCATCGACAGCAGGGTGTCGTCCTCGCCGAGAGAGATGCCGCGCACGCCCTCGGTGGCCCGGCCCATCGGCCGCAGCGTGGCGTCGTCGGCCTTGAACCGGATCGACATCGCCTTGCGGGTGACCAGCAGCAGGTCCTGCTCGGGGTCGATGAGCGCGGCGCCCACCAGCTCGTCGCCCTCGCGCAGGTTGATCGCGATGACGCCGCCGCTGCGCGGGGAGTCGAAGTCGGTCAGCCGGGTCTTCTTCACCTGCCCGTTGGCCGTGGCCAGGACCAGGTACGGCGCGACGCCGTAGTCCTTGATCTGCATGACCTGGGCGATCCGCTCGTCGGGCTGGAAGGCCAGGATGTTGGCCACGTGCGCGCCGCGGGCGGTGCGGTTGGCCTCGGGCAGCTCGTAGGCCTTGGCGCGGTAGACGCGGCCCTTGTTGGTGAAGAAGAGGATCCAGTCGTGGGTGGAGCCCACGAAGAAGTGGTCGACGATGTCGTCCTGCTTCAGCGCCGCACCCATCACGCCCTTGCCGCCGCGGCGCTGCGACCGGTAGAGGTCGCTCTTCGTCCGCTTGGCGTAGCCGGTGCGGGTGATGGTGACGACGACCTCCTCCTCGGCGATGAGGTCCTCCATGGAGACGTCACCGTCGTTGGGCACGAACTTCGTGCGCCGGTCGTCGCCGTACTTCTCCACGATCTCGGCGAGCTCGTCGTGGATGATCTGCCGCTGCCGCTCGGGCGAGTCGAGGATGGCCTGCAGGTCGGCGATGCGGGCCTCGATCTCGGCCAGCTCGTCCATGATCCGCTGCCGCTCGAGGGCGGCCAGTCGGCGCAGCTGCATGTCCAGGATCGCGGTGGCCTGGATCTCGTCGATGTCCAGCAGCTCCATCAGGCCGCTGCGCGCCGCGTCGGCGGACTCGCTGGACCGGATGAGGGTGATGACCGCGTCGAGGTGGTCGAGGGCCTTGGCCAGACCGCGCAGGATGTGCGCACGTTCCTCGGCCTTGCGCAGCCGGTAGCGGGTCCGCCGCTGGATGACCTCGATCTGGTGCAGGACGTAGTGGCGGATCAGCTCGTCGAGCCGCAGCGTCCGCGGGACGCCGTCGACGATCGAGAGCATGTTGCAGCCGAACGAGGTCTGCAGCTGGGTGTGCTTGTAGAGGTTGTTCAGCACGACCTTGGCGACGGCGTCGCGGCGCAGCGTGATGACCAGTCGACGGCCCACCCGGTCGCTGGACTCGTCGGCGATCTCGCTGATGCCCTGCAGCCGACCGTCGCGGACGGCCTCGGCGATCGCCTCGGCCAGGTTGTCCGGGTTGACCTGGTACGGCAGCTCGGTGACGACCAGCTGCACCCGGCCCTTGGCGTCCTCCTCGACGGTGACGACGGCCCGCATGCGCACCGAGCCGCGGCCGGTGCGGTAGGCCTCCTCGATGCCCTCACGGCCGACGATGAGGCCGGCGGTCGGGAAGTCGGGGCCGAGGACGCGCTGCATGCACGCGGTGAGGGCCTCCTCCGGCTCGGCGTCCGGGTGCTCGAGCATCCAGAAGACCGCGGAGGCCACCTCGCGCAGGTTGTGCGGGGGCATGTTGGTGGCCATGCCGACGGCGATGCCGGCCGAGCCGTTGATCAGCAGGTTGGGGATGCGCCCGGGCAGGACCAGGGGCTCCTGGTTCTTGCCGTCGTAGTTGGGCTGGAAGTCGACGGTCTCCTCGTCGATGTTGGCCAGCATCTCCATGGCCAGCGGGGTCAGCCGGGCCTCGGTGTACCGCATGGCCGCCGCCGGGTCGTTGCCCGGGGAGCCGAAGTTGCCCTGGCCGTCGATCAGCGGGTAGCGCATCGACCACGGCTGGGCCAGCCGCACGAGGGCGTCGTAGATCGCCGAGTCGCCGTGCGGGTGGTAGTTACCCATGACCTCGCCGACGACGCGGGCGCACTTGACGTAGCCGCGGTCGGGGCGGAAGCCCTGGTCGTACATCGCGTACAGCACGCGGCGGTGCACCGGCTTGAGGCCGTCGCGGACCTCGGGCAGCGCGCGGCCGACGATGACCGACATCGCGTAGTCGATGTAGCTGCGCTGCATCTCCTGCTGGAGGTCGACCGGCTCGATCCGGTCGCGGGCGGGTGTCTCGGTCACGTTTCAGGTCTCTCCGTGGGAAGGACGACGTCGCGGGTCAGCGCCGGGAGGCCCCCTCGGTCCCCACTGCGGGCGTGCGGGCAGTGGGGAGGGAGGGGTCCTCCATCAGACGTCGAGGAAGCGGACGTCCTTGGCGTTGCGAGTGATGAAGCTGCGGCGGGCGTCGACGTCCTCGCCCATGAGCACGCTGAACAGCTCGTCGGCGGTGGCGGCGTCCTCGAGGGTGACCTGCAGCAGGATCCGGGTCTCGGGGTTCATCGTGGTCTCCCACAGCTCGGTGGCGTTCATCTCACCGAGCCCCTTGAACCGCTGGATCGCGTCGTCCTTGGGCAGCTTGCGGCCGGCCTCGACACCGGCCTTGATGACGGCGTCGCGCTCGCGGTCGGAGTAGGCGTACTCGTCGCCGACCTTGCCGCCCCACTTGATCTTGTACAGCGGCGGCTGGGCCAGGTAGACGTGCCCGGCCTCGACCAGCGGCCGCATGAAGCGGAACAGCAGGGTCAGCAGCAGGGTGCGGATGTGCTGGCCGTCGACGTCGGCGTCGGCCATCAGCACGATCTTGTGGTAGCGCAGCTTCGACAGGTCGAACTCGTCGTGGATGCCGGTGCCGAAGGCCGTGATCATCGACTGGACCTCGGTGTTCTTCAGCACCCGGTCGATGCGCGCCTTCTCGACGTTGATGATCTTCCCGCGGATCGGCAGGATCGCCTGGAACATCGAGTCGCGGCCGGACTTGGCCGAGCCGCCGGCCGAGTCGCCCTCGACGATGTAGACCTCGGAGTTGCGCGGGTCGGTCGAGCGGCAGTCGGCCAGCTTGCCGGGCAGGCCGGTCGAGTTCAGCGGGTTCTTCCGCGCCAGCTGGCGGGCCTGCTGGGCGGCGCGGCGGGCCCGCGCGGCCGAGCTGGCCTTGGTGATGATCTGCTTGGCCTCGGTCGGGTTGGCCTCGAACCAGTGCCCGAGCTGCTCGTTGCAGACCCGCTGCACGAAGCCCTTGACCTCGGTGTTGCCGAGCTTGGTCTTGGTCTGGCCCTCGAACTGCGGGTCGCCGATCTTCACCGAGACGATCGCGGCCAGGCCCTCGCGGATGTCCTCGCCCGTGAGCTTCTCGTCCTTGCTCTTGAAGAGCTTCTTCTCCTCGGCGTAGCGGTTGACGATCGAGGTCAGCGCCGCGCGGAAGCCCTCCTCGTGGGTGCCGCCCTCGTGGGTGTTGATGATGTTGGCGAAGGTGTGCACCGACTCCGAGTACGCCTCGGACCACTGCATCGCGATGTCCACCGACATCGCCGTGTCGTTCTTGCCGGTGCCGTCGGCGGAGAAGCCGATGACCGAGCGGTGGATCGGGGTCTTGGTCCGGTTCAGGTAGGCGACGTAGTCCTTGAGGCCGCCCTCGTAGAAGTACGTGACCTCGGTCGGCTCGAACGCCGGCGCCTCGGCGTCCGCGGCCGGGGCCTCCTCGGCGAGGGAGAGCTCCTCGGCCATGCCGGTCTCGGCCTTGCTGTGCCCCGGGCGCTCGTCGCGCAGCACGATCTTCAGGCCGGCGTTGAGGAAGGCCATCTCCTGCAGGCGACGGCTGATCGTGTCGAACGAGTAGGTCGTCGTCTCGAAGATGCCGGGGTCGGCCCAGAAGGTGATCTGGGTGCCGCGCTTCTTCGTCGGGCCGATCTTCTCCAGCGGGGAGGGCTTGGCCTCGGAGTAGTGCTGGTGCCACTCGGTGCCGTCGCGCCAGATGCGCACGTCGAGCTCGGTGGACAGCGCGTTGACGACGGTGACGCCGACGCCGTGCAGACCACCGGAGACGCCGTAGCTCTTGCCGTCGAACTTGCCGCCCGCGTGCAGGATGGTCATGACGACCTCGACGGTCGGGCGCTTCTCGACGGGGTGCATGTCGACCGGGATGCCGCGGCCGTTGTCCTCCACCCGGACGCCGCCGTCGGGGAGCAGGGTGACCCGCACCGTGTCGCAGTAGCCGGCCAGGGCCTCGTCGACGGCGTTGTCGACGACCTCCCAGACCATGTGGTGCAGGCCCCGCTCACCGGTCGAGCCGATGTACATGCCGGGGCGCTTGCGGACCGCCTCGAGACCCTCGAGGACGGTGATGGAGCTGCCGGAGTAGGCGTCAGCCTTCGCGTCGGTCTTCGGTCGAGCGACCACGTGTGGCCCTTCTGTCGCGCACCCGGCGGGCAGGGCGCCCCGATCGTGGACAGGGGCGCAGAACGGCTCTCAGCCGGATGCTGGCGGTTTCTGCTCTCCAGGATACCGGGTGGTCCGACAGGAATGCCGCCGTCCCGGCCCTCACGTCGTGTCTGCGCCACTCGCAGCACGCCTGCCACCACCGGTGTTGGCCAGCGGGTCGACACGCCGTCCCCGAGCGGCTGACGGCCCCGTCCCGGCGGCCCCCGTCCAGAGGCTCACCGCGGCACCGTCCAGGGCACTGCTGGCTCCTTGCTGGGTCCCGCCGCGGCCCCGTCCCCAGCCCCGGCCCCGGCCCGAGCCTGCGAGGCGTGAGGAGGACGGGGTCCTCCTGCTGGGCTCGCGAAGGGTGGGGAGGACGGGGTCCTTCAGTTGTGCGGTCCCGTGGGGCCCTCTCCGGTCAGGTGGCTGGGGTCGAAGCGCGGCGCCTCGGCGCCGGTGCGCTTGTTGACGAGGACCGTCACCCCCCAGAGGACGACGCCGATGGCCAGCAGGACCCCGGCGATCCGGTACTGCTCGGCCGGCCGGCCCGCCCAGGGCGTGGCGAGGTACGCGCAGGCGAGCGCGCCGACGAGGGGGAGCACCGTCGGGGTGCGGAAGTGGTCGGCCTCGACCCGGTCCCGGCGCAGCACGAGGACGGCGACGTTGACGACGGTGAAGACGATGAGCAGCAGCAGCGCCGTGGTGCCGCCGAGGGCGGGCACCGCCCCGACGAAGGTGATGAGCCCGAAGGCCAGCGCGGTGGTGAACAGGATGGCCGTGGTCGGCGTCCGGCGGCGGGGGTGCACCCGGCCGAGCAGGTGCGGCAGCACCCGCTCCTTGCTCAGGCCGTAGACCAGCCGGCTGGCCATCAGCATGTTGATGAGCGCGGAGTTGGCGACGGCGAACATCGTGATGACGCCGAAGACGCCCAGCGGGAACCCGGGTGCCCCCGCCTCCACCACCTGCAGCAGCGGGGTGTCGCCCTGGCTGAGCTGGTCCGCGGGCACCAGCGCGATCGCCGAGATGGACACCAGCACGTAGATCAGGCCGGTCAGGCACAGGCCGGCCAGCAGGACCTTGGGGAAGATCCGCCGCGGCTCCTTGCACTCCTCGGCCATGTTGACCGAGTCCTCGAAGCCGACCATCGCGAAGAAGGCCAGCCCGGTGGCGGCGATGACCCCGCCTACGAGCGAGCGCTCGCCGGTGTCGAACTCGGTCACCCGTGAGAAGTCGCCGCCGCCACCACCCAGCGCCCACACGCCGACGCCGATGACGATGAGCAGGCCGGTCAGCTCCACGCAGGTGAGGACGACGTTGGCCTTGACGCTCTCGCCGACGCCACGGAGGTTGACCAGCGCGACCAGCGTCATGAAGCCCAGCCCGATGAGGGTGATGCCGATGCCCTCGCCCACACCCAGGCCGGTCACGCTCGCGAAGTTGGCGCTGAACGCCCGCGCGGCGGTGGACGCCGACGTGATGCCCGAGCTCATCACCGCGAAGGCGACCAGGAACGTGACGAAGTGGATGCCGAAGGCCTTGTGCGTGTAGAGCGCGGCACCGGCCGCCTGCGGGTACTTGGTGACCAGCTCCAGGTAGCTGAACGCGGTGATCAGCGCGACGAGGAAGGCGACCAGGAAGGGCAGCCAGACGACGCCGCCCACCTGCGCGGCGACCTGGCCGGTCAGCGCGTAGATCCCGGTACCGAGCACGTCGCCGACGATGAACAGCAGCAGCAGGCCCGGGCCCATCACCCGCTTGAGGGCCGGCTGGCCGTCGGCCGTGCGGTCGGGCGCAGCGGTGGTGTCGGCCATGGTGACCCCCTGCTCGGCTCGTGCCGGTGGACGCGACCGCCGTTGGTCTTCAGGACGTGCGCCCCAGGGTGGCGGGTGCGGCGGGAGCCCGCGACCCGAGCGCGCACGGCGATCCCGCCGGACACTCGGGACATGGCCGAGACCGACGGCACCACCCGCACCCCGACGGCGAAGACCTGCCTGGTGACCGGGGCCACCGGCTACATCGGCGGGCGGCTCGTGCCCGAGCTGCTCGCCGCCGGGCACCGGGTGCGGGTGATGACCCGCTCGCCCGAGCGGCTGCGCGACCACCCGTGGGCGGGGCAGGTCGAGGTCGCCCGTGCCGACGCCGGCGACGCCACGGCGGTCGCGGCGGCCTGCGCGGGGGTCGACGTCGTCTACTACCTGGTCCACGCGCTGGGCACCGGCAAGGAGTTCGAGGAGACCGACCGGCGGACGGCGCGGGTGATGGCCCAGGCCGCGCGGGAGGCCGGCGTGGGCCGGCTCGTCTACCTCGGCGGGATGGAGCCCGAGGACGAGGAGCTCTCCCCGCACCTGCGTTCGCGGGCCGAGGTCGCCGAGATCCTGCTGCACTCCGGCGTCGCGACCGTCGTCCTGCGCGCCGCGGTGGTGCTGGGCTCGGGGTCGGCGTCCTTCGAGATGCTGCGCTACCTGACCGAGCGGCTCCCGGTGATGGTCACGCCGCGCTGGGTGCACAGCCGGATCCAGCCGATCGCCATCCGTGACGTCCTGCGCTACCTGGTCGGCTGCGCGACGCTCCCGGCCGACGTGCACCGGTGCTTCGACATCGGCGGCCCGGACGTCATGACCTACCTGGACATGATGCAGCGCTTCGCCGCGGTGGCCGGTCTGCCCAGGCGCCGGATCCTGCCCGTCCCGGTGCTCAGCCCGGGACTGTCCAGCCACTGGGTCGGCATCGTCACCCCCGTGCCGGCGTCGATCGCCCGCCCGCTGGTGGAGTCGCTGCGCAACACCGTCGTCTGCGCGGAGCACGACATCGCGCAGTACGTCCCGGACCCGCCGGAGGGGCTGCTGGGCTTCGACGAGGCGGTGCGGCTGGCGATCCAGCGGGTCAAGGACCAGACGGTGGCCACCCGCTGGTCGTCGGCGTCCACGCCCGGGGCACCGTCGGACCCGCTGCCCACCGATCCGCACTGGGCCGGCGGCACCCTCTTCGTCGACGAGAAGACCCGCGAGACCGCCGCGTCACCACAGGCGGTGTGGCGGGTGGTCGAGGGCATCGGCGGGGAGACGGGCTGGTACTCGTTCCCGCTGGCCTGGGAGGTGCGCGGCTGGATGGACCGGGCCGTCGGCGGTGTGGGCCTGCGGCGGGGACGACGGTCGCCGTCGGACCTCTACGTCGGTGACGCCCTGGACTTCTGGCGGGTCGAGGAGCTCGAGGAGGGCCGGCTGCTGCGGCTGCGCGCCGAGATGCGGCTGCCCGGGCTGGCCTGGCTCGAGTTCCACGTGGAACAGGAGCACGGGCGCACCCGGCTGCGGCAGAGGGCGACCTTCAAGCCGACCGGGCTCTTCGGCACCCTCTACTGGTGGGTGCTGGTGCCGTTCCACGGCCCCATCTTCGGCGGGATGGTGCGCAACATCTGCCGTGCGGCTGAGGAGGGGACCGCGGCCGCCGTGGGTGAACGACGGGCCCGCGCGGCCTGAAAAGGACTCCGTCCCCCGACGATCAGCTGAGCTCACCGTTCCAGGTGCTGGCTCACGACCAGTGGTGAGTCAGGAGCCGGCTCGATCAGCTCAGCTGATCACCGGGCGGGTCCGACCAGCGAGAGGACGGCGGCGAGGGCCAGCGGGCGCCGGTGCGGACGCAGCAGCGGCAGCAGCTCGCGCAGCGTCGCCGGGGGTGCGGCCTCCGCGGGGGTGGTGCTCACCGAGCCCGGACGCCGGGCTCAGAGCGCGGGGGCGAGGGCGGCGACCAGCGCGGTCAGCAGCCGGGCGTGGTGCTCGATCAGCTGCGGCCGGTGCCCGTCGGGGCGGATGGCTGCGAGATGACCCGCCGCCGTCCAGAACTCGTCGCCGTCGTCGGTGCCCAGCAGCAGGCCGCGCACCGTGGCGTCGCCGACCAGCGCGCGGGCGGCCGGGCCGTCCTCGGCGGTCAGCAGCACCCAGCGGGTGTCGAAGCCGGGGTCGCCGCTGGGGACCTGGACCAGCCCGCCGGTGCGGTGCTTCCAGAAGCGGGCCGGCGACAGCCGCAGCGGCGGGAGGGCGCCCAGCACCGGAGCCGCGGTGACCGCGTACTCGGGGACGGCGTAGCGCCCCGACGCGTAGAGGACGTCGAAGGCGACCAGGTCGAGCGTGCCGTAGCGGCCGCGCATGACGCCGGCCGGCCGGTGGTCCTTGGTGGCGCGGACCGGGGCGGTGCGCACCAGCTCGGCGAGGACGGCGTCCTCCGGCGCGGTGCCGTCGGAGATCGCCCAGCCCTGCTGGACCGCCCAGCCCTGCGCGCCGACGGCGTCGCCCTGGTAGGCGAAGACCCGCTCGAGCTCACTGGGCTGCCGGGGCCGCCGGCTGCCGAAGAGACCGCCGGGCGCCGGCTGCTCACCCGCCGTCTGCGGGCCGGCCTGCGACGGCGAGGCGGGACGGTCGGGCTCGGCCGGCGGCAGGTCCCAGCCCGGCGGCTGCCACGCGGTGCTGCCCCCGCTCTCCCCCGGGCGGTCGGTGGGCGGCTGCTCGGGCCGGTCGGCCGGGGGCTGTTCGCCGTCCCCGCCGAGGTGGCCGGGCTCGCGCCAGCCGCTGCCCTCGTCCGGGCGCTCCTCGAAACCGTCGCGGTCGCGCGGGCTGCTCATCGCTGCCTCGTCTCCATCTGCGTCGTCCTCCCGGAGCTCCCGCGCGGGCGGGGCCCCTATCCGTACGTGTCCCGCGGACCGCGTCCGCGGACCGAGCGGGGGCCCTTCTTCCAGCTGGGGGCCGTCGGACCGACAACGCGCAGCCGGGTCACGACGTCCCCGCCGACCGAGGCGCGCAGCTTGCCGAGGATCGTCGGCGCCAGCAGCCGCAGCTGGGTGGCCCACGCGGTGGACTCCGCGACCACCAGCAGCTCGCCCTCGGTCAGGGTCTGCGGCGTGCAGTGGGCGGCGATCTCCGGCCCGACCAGCGCCGACCAGCGGCCGAAGACCGCGCCGACCTTCGTGTGCTCGGTCCAGTCCTGCGTCTCGACGAGGTTGTCCACCAGCCGGCCCAGCGGCTGCGGGTCGTCGTCCCCCGGTCGGGGTCCGCTCCAGGTGCGCTTGGGGCCGGCGATCCGCCGTCGGGTGGGGCGGGGCCGGGACGCCGACGCCGCGCGCGCCGCCTCCAGCGCCGCGCGGGCGATGTCGCTGGGCCGCCCCTGTCGCTCCTCCGTCACGTGACCTCCTCCCGCACGGCCCCATCCTCGGCGGCCTGCGGGTCGAGCGGTACCGCCTGCCCGCCGGCGACCTGCACCACCGTGCCGCGCAGCTCCACGGGGACGTCGTCGAGCACCGCCGCGGTGACCAGGCACTGCTCCGCGGAGCGGGCGACGGCCGCCAGTGCCGCGCGGCGGTCGGCGTCGAGGGTGGCGAAGACGTCGTCGAGCACGAGGATCGGCTCGTCGCCGTCGGCCCGCAGCAGCGCGAAGCAGCCCAGCTTGAGCGCCAGGGCCAGCGACCAGGACTCCCCGTGGCTGGCGAAGCCCTTCGCCGGCAGCGAGCCCAGCGAGATGACCAGGTCGTCGCGGTGCGGGCCGACCAGTGTCATGCCACGGTCGACCTCCTCGTTGCGGCGCTCGGCCACCCGCTCGCGCAGCGCGGCGGAGAGCTCCTCGGCCGTGGGCAGGGTCGTCCCCGGCCGGACCGGCGTCCCGTCCCCGGCCAGCGGCACCGTGCTGGCGTAGCCGAGCGCGGCGAGGGCGGCGTCCGCGCCTGCCACGCCGGCGTAGGCCCGGGTCACGTGCGGGGCCAGGTCGGCGACCAGCCGCAGCCGCGCGGCGAGCAGCTGCCCGCCGAGGTCGACGAGGTGCCCGTCCCAGACGTCCAGCGTGGCCAGGGCGTTGCCGCGGGCCATCCGAGCGGTCTTGAGCAGCGCGTTGCGCTGCTTGAGCACCCGGTCGTAGTCGCTGCGCACGCCGGCCAGCCGGGGGGTGCGGCTGACCAGCAGGTCGTCGAGGAACCGCCGCCGTTCCGCGGGGTCACCGCGGACGAGCACCAGGTCCTCGGGCGCGAACAGCACGGACTTCACCAGCCCGAGGAGCTCGCGAGGCCGCGACAGCGGCGCCCGGTTGACCCGCACCCGGTTGGCCTTCCCCGGGTTGATCTCGATCTCGACCAGCAGCTCGCGGTCCTCGCGGCGCAGCGCCGCGCGGACCACCGCCTGGGAGGCCCCCTGCCGGACCAGCGGGGCGTCCCCGGACACCCGGTGGCTGCCCATGGTGGCCAGGTAGCCGACCGCCTCGACGAGGTTGGTCTTGCCCTCGCCGTTGCGGCCGACGAGGACCGTCGGCCCCGGACGCAGGGCGAGGTCCACCCGGTCCCAGTTGCGGAACGAGCCGAGCTGGAGGTGTCGCAGGTACACCTCAGCATCCCCGCGGTGAGGTACGGGGACGGCCCCCCGGTGGTGAGGTGCTGGAACGGCCACCCTCCAGGGTCCCGCGCCGAGCTCGCGAGGCGTGGGGGGAAGGGTGGTCCTCGTTCATGCGGGGCGCTCGACCTCCTGCTCGCGGACGGCGTGCACCGCGTGGCCGCCGAACTGCTGGCGCAGCGCGGCGACGGCCTTCATGGTCGGCGAGTCCTCCTGCCGGGAGGAGAACCGCGCGAACAGCGAGGCCGCGATCGCCGGCATGGGGACGGCGTTCTCGATGGCCTGCTCGACGGTCCACCGGCCCTCGCCGGAGTCCTCGGCGTAGCCGGTGATCTTCTCGAGGGCCGGGTCCTCCTCGAGCGCACGCACCAGCAGGTCCAGCAGCCAGGAACGGATGACGGTGCCCTGGGTCCAGGACTTCACGACACCGGGGACGTCCTCGATCAGGTCGACGGCGGCGAGCAGCTCGTAGCC
This sequence comes from Geodermatophilus sp. URMC 61, assembly GCF_052931555.1. Classification (NCBI taxonomy): domain Bacteria; kingdom Bacillati; phylum Actinomycetota; class Actinomycetes; order Geodermatophilales; family Geodermatophilaceae; genus Geodermatophilus; species Geodermatophilus sp. URMC 61. Next base: position 4,223,605 of record NZ_JBRFHZ010000002.1, on the reverse strand, counting down.
CTCCCCGTAGGCCTGCATCATCGCGTACTCGATGCCGTTGTGGACCATCTTGGCGAAGTGCCCGGCGCCGACCGGCCCGGCGTGCACGAAGCCCGCGCCCGGGAGCTCCTGACCGGACTCGTCCCGCGGCGCCGGTGGCTTGAGCGCGTCGAACACCGGCTGCACCTTGGCGACGTCCTCCTTGGTGCCGCCCACCATCAGCGCGTAGCCGTTCTCCAGGCCCCACACCCCGCCGGAGACGCCGGCGTCGACGTAGCCGATGCCCTTCTCGCGGCACATCACGTCGTGGACCTGGTCGTCGGTGAACCTGGAGTTGCCGCCGTCGACGATCACGTCGCCCGGGGCGAGATGCTCGGCGAGCTCCTTGACGGTGGCCCGGGTGGGTTCACCCGCCGGCACCATGACCCACACCACGCGCGGTGCGGCGAGCGCCTCGATGAGCGCCGGGAGGCTCTCGACGTCCCGTCTCCCGGGGGCGCGGTCGTACCCGACGACCTCGTGACCGGCGCGGCGCAGCCGCTCGGCCATGTTGCCGCCCATCTTGCCCAGCCCGATCAGCCCCAGCTGCACGGCTTCCGTCCTCTCGTCGCAGGTCGTCATGGCCCGGGGCGCACGCTGCGGTGCGGGTTCCCGCGGGTGCGGTGCCCCTGCCGGACGCCCGGGACACCTCGCGCGGATGGCCCTCCTGCAGGGCCCCGGCCCCGGCACCGTGGGCCCCGGTCGGGGCACCGCCCCGAGCGTGCGAGGGGCGGGGCGGACGGGGGCCTCTCACGGTGGGGGCAGGAGGGTCCTCACCCCGGCAGTCGCACCGGCATGATCAGGTACCGGTAGCTGCCCGGCCGCTCGGCCGGCCGGGAGGCCGCCTCGTCGTCGGCCGCCGGCTCGGGTACCCCGGAGAGGACGGCGGGCTTGAGCGGGCTGGTGAAGTCCATCCGCGCCCGCGGTGTGTGCACCGCCGCCAGCCCGTCGAGCAGGAACGTCGGGTTGAAGCCGATGGTCAGCGGCTCCCCCTCGAACTCGACGTCGCAGCGTTCCTCGGCCTGGCCCTCGTCGTCGGTGCCGCCGGCGCGCAGGGTGACCTGGCCGGGGGTGAACTCGCAGCGCAGCGGCGTGCCCCGCTCGGCAACCAGGGCGACGCGTTTGGCGGCGTCGGTGAACAGCCCGACCGGCAGCGTGGCGTTGCTGGCCGACTCGTTGGGCATGATCGCCCGGTACTTGACGAACTCGGCGTCGAGCAGCCGGGTGGTGGTCTGCCGGTCCTTGCCCGAGAGGCCGAGGATGCCCTCGCCGGAGCCGCCCGAGGACAGCGACAGGGTGATCTCCGGGCCGCTGGTCAGCGTCTTGGCCGCGTCGGCCAGCGTGCGCGCGGGGACCAGCACCGCAGCGGTCAGGCCCGGGGTCTCGGGCCGCCAGGCGAACTCGCGGACGGCGAGGCGGTAGCGGTCGGTCGCCGCCAGCGTCACCAGGTCGTCCTCGATCTCCAGCCGGACGCCCGTGAGCATCGGGAGGGTGTCGTCCCGCCCGGCGGCGACGGCCACCTGACCGACCGCCTCGGCGAAGACGTCGCTGTCGACGACGCCGGCCGACGACGGCATGGCCGGCAGGGAGGGGTAGTCCTCGACCGGCAGCGTCGGGAGGCTGAAGCGCGCGTTCCCACAGACGATCGACAGACGCGGGCCCTCGGCGGTGAGGTCGACCGGGTGCGGCGGCAGCGCGCGGGTGATCTCGGCGAGCAGCCGGCCGGGGACGAGCGCCCGGCCGCTCTCGGAGGCCTGCACGTCGACCTCGGCGCGGGCCGAGACCTCGTAGTCGAAGCCGGACACGGACAACTGGCTGCCGTCGACCTCGAGCATGATCCCGGCCAGCACCGGGACCGACGGCCGTGGCGGCAGGCTGCGCGCCGTCCACGCGACGGCATCGGCGAGCACCTCACGTGCCACCCGGAACTTCATGACCTGATCCACCCCAGCTGTCGTCGGTGTCCTCGTGGTGCGGTGCTCATCGTGCCCTCTGGGAGGGACATCGAGGTAACCGCTGTCCTCGATCGATCACTCGCAGCGCAGCTTCCCCACCCAGACTGTGGTTCGAGAAAGCCTCGATCTATCTCCCTCATCCTCGTCATCACTGGTGTGGATCCTGGGGATCGAGGCCGTCCGCGCAGGTCAGCACCCATGTCGACATGTTGGCCGACTGTGGGTGGTGAGGCGGACTCCCGTGTCGACACGTGGACATCTCGACCGTTCCCCACACCGGCCGTCGTCTCTCCACGTCCTGTCCCCTGCTTCCCCCAGGGTCCGTCCCCAGTCCGTACCCAGGTGCGGGTGCCCCGTGCCGCCGCGGTCGGCGTCCGACGTCCCCCGTGCGGGTGAAAGCGCAGCTCACGGAGGGATCAGGAGGGATCCCCAGGCGTGGACGGAGCGGTGGGCATCTCGGGCACGTCGTGACGGCGGGTGAGCGAGTGAGGAGAGATCTCCCCAACCTGTGCACATCGCTGGGGACAACTCGTCGACCAGTCGACCCGGGTCGCCGGTGCGAGTGACCTGCACAGCACGCCTGACGCGGGGACGACGACCGTCCGTCCACCCACAGACTTGTGGACACGCGGCGACCCGATGGGGACACAGAGGTGGACGAGCGATGCCCCGGTGCACGCGATCGCTGCCGGCCGTCTCCGCGGAGACGGCCGCCGGCTCCGGTCAGGCGGATCGGGGGACGACGCCCGGCGCCCCGCCCATCAGCCTGAGGACGTCGTCCACCGACCGCAGGTCTGGGGCGGAGAGCCCGATCACCGGCCGGCCGGCGGCGACGAGACGCCCGAGCCGGACGTCGTCCCCCGCGCTCTGCAGGCCTCGACGTGCTGCTCGCCCTCGTACTCGACCACCACCCCCACCTCGGGCCGGGCCAGGTCCACGCGCGCCGGCCGGGTGCCGTCGTGGCCGGGAGGGACCGGACTCAGGACCGCGCGCGGCTCTTGATCCGGGCCGTGAGCTCGGTGACCTGCGTGTACGTCGCCCGCCGCTCGCTCATCAGGTTGGTGATCTTCTTGACGGCGTGCATGACCGTGGTGTGGTCCTTGCCGCCGAAGGAGGCCCCGATCCGCGGCAGGGACAGCTCGGTGAGCTCCCGGCACAGGTACATGGCGATCTGGCGGGCGTTGACGAGCGTGCGGCTGCGGTTGGAGCCCTGCAGCTCCTCCATCGTCACGGAGAAGTACTCGGCGGTGGCGGCCATGATGATCGCCGCGGTGATCTGCGGGCCCTGCTCGTCGCTTATCAGGTCCTTGAGCACGAGCTCGGCCAGCGGCAGGTCGACCTGCTGCTTGTTCAGCGACGCGAACGCGGTGACCCGGATGAGCGCGCCCTCGAGCTCGCGGATGTTGGTCTGCACCTTGCTGGCGATGAACTCCAGCACCGGGTCGGGCACCTGCAGCCGCTCGCCGTAGGCCTTCTTGCGCAGGATGGCGATGCGGGTCTCCAGGTCCGGGGCCTGGACGTCGGTGATCAGCCCCCACTCGAACCGCGTGCGCAGCCGGTCCTCGAGCGTCGTCAGCTTCTTCGGCGCCCGGTCGGAGGTGATGACGATCTGCTTGCTGGCGTTGTGCAGCGTGTTGAAGGTGTGGAAGAACTCCTCCTGCGTCCGCTCGGCGCGCTCCAGGAACTGGATGTCGTCGATGAGCAGGAAGTCGATGTCCCGGTAGCGGCGGCGGAAGTCCTCGGCCCGCCCGGAGTGCACCAGGTTGATGAACTCGTTGGTGAACTCCTCGGTGCTCACGTAGCGCACCCGCACGTTGGGGAACATCCGCGCGGCGTAGTGGCCGATGGCGTGCAGCAGGTGCGTCTTGCCCAGCCCCGAGTCGCCGTAGATGAACAGCGGGTTGTAGGCGCGGGCCGGCGCCTCGGCGACCGCGACGGCCGCGGCGTGGGCGAACCGGTTGCTGTTGCCGATGACGAAACTGTCGAAGACGTACTTGGGGTTCAGCCCCGGGTCCTGGGCGCCGGCCGGGGCCCGGCGGTCGCCGAAGAGCGGGACGGCGTCCCCGCCGCCGCGGGACCCGCCGCGCCGGCTCCGGGACGGCGGCGCGGGCAGTTCGAGGGCACCCCCGACGTCGTCGCCGGTGTCCAGGTCGAAGGGCAGCACGGCCACGCCGTTCTCGTCGAGGTCGGTGCCGCCCCAGTCCCGCTCGGCGGCGCGGGTGCCGCGGCCGGCCGGACGCCGGGCCGGCGGGCTCCAGTCGGTGGGGCTCCACTCCTCGGCGTCGCGCTCGGCCGGTCGGGTGTCGGAGGCGCTCCTGCCGCCGTCCTCCCACACGGGCCGGACGTCGGCACGCACGCCGAACGCGCTGCGCCCGTCGTCGGCGCGGTCGCGGGTCTCCCGGTCCTCCTCGGCGCGCTGGGCCTCGACCACCGACCACGGACGGCGGGTCGGCACCTCGGGCGCGGGTGCCGCCGGCGGCTCGGCCGGGCTGTCCTCGACCTGGACGGCGACGCGGATGTCGCGGCCGAGGTGCTCCGACAGCGCCTCGGCCAGCACCCGGCGCATCCGGGACTCGAGCACGGTCTGGGTGAACTCGTTGGGCGCCGACAGCACCGCGGTGTCCTCGAAGACCCCCACCGGGCGGGTGAGGTTCAGCATCGCGTTCTGCTGCGGGGACAGGCTCGTCGCCAGCCGTCCGCGGATCTGGTCCCAGACCGTCGCCAGGTCCACCGTGGCATCGGCCATGGCCCTCGTCCTCCCAGGTTCCGTGTGTCGTCGACCTCCACCGCGGCCGCCCGTCGCCGGGTCCGTCGTCCCCCCGGTCGATCCCCCACTGTGGACGTCCGGACACACGGAGTCCACACCGGTGTCCACAGGCTGTGCACGGTCGGCGACGCAGGCGCACCGGCCTCCCGCGTGTTCCGCCGGTCTGGGGCGTCGCCGCTGGTCAGAGGGGGAGTCGTCGCGGTTCTCCGGAGTGCGTGGTGGTCGGTCGACACCAGCGGGGCGGCCCCTGCGCCGGACGTCGGTGTCCGGTGTGGAACGACGGCGACGCTAACAGCCTCGTCCACAGCCCGGCAACGAACCCGGAGGCGGTGCCCGGCGCGCCGCGGGGCGTGTCGCGCAGCGTCCGCGGCGCGGCACCGCCTGTCCGGTCCGCCGATGGGAGACCCTGGGTAGTCGGTGTCCGGCCGGGCCGCCGGTCCGGGCGCTCCCTCGGCTATGCTGGTGGGAGATCCGTGGACGGGGACACCGGCTCCCGCCGTGTGCCCGTCCCTGTCGCGCGTCCCCTCCCGGTGGACGCGCCCCGTCGATGTCGTGTAGTGGGAGTACCTCGTGAGCAAGCGCACGTTCCAGCCGAACAACCGCCGCCGGTCCAAGACCCACGGCTTCCGGCTGCGGATGCGCACCCGCGCGGGCCGGGCGATCATCGCCGGTCGTCGGCGCAAGGGTCGCGAGAAGCTCTCCGCCTGAGGTGCTGCCCGCGCAGGCACGCCTGCGCCGGCGTCCGGAGTTCACCGCGGTCGTCCGGTTCGGCAGGCGTGCCGGACGGCCGACCATGGTGCTCCACTACCTCCCCGAACGGCCCGTGACCCCGACCCCCGGCGACGCCGGGACGGTCGGTGGTCCACGGGCCGGCTTGGTGGTGGGCAAGGCCGTGGGCAACTCCGTCGTCCGTCACCGTGTGACCCGGCGGCTGCGCGCGGTGGTGCGTGACCAGCTGGACCGCCTGCCCCCCACCGCGGACCTGGTGGTCCGCGCCCGGCCGGAGGCGGCCACCGCCAGCTCGGTGGACCTGCGCCGCGACCTGACCGCCGGGCTCGACCGCGTCCTCCGGGTCCGCACCCCGTGACCGCCGACCCGCCGGCCGCCCGCGGCGGACGACGTCCGATCGCCCGGGCGCTGCTGGCCGTCGTCGGCTTCTACCAGCGGGCGATCAGCCCGGCGCTCCCCCCGCGGTGCCGCTTCCAGCCCACCTGCAGCGCCTACGCCGCCGAGGCGATCGCCGTGCACGGCGCAGGTCGCGGGAGCTGGCTGGCCCTGCGACGGCTGCTCAAGTGCGCCCCCTGGCACCCTGGTGGCCTCGACCTGGTGCCGCCGGCCCGGTCGACCGCGCCCGCACCCGCCCGACCCGTCCCGTCGACACCCCGCCGGGCCCCGCAGGAGGAGTCCCCCCTTGCTTGACTGGCTGTACACCGCCATCTCATGGGTCCTGGCCCGGTGGCACTCGCTGTGGAGCCTCGTCCTCGGTGACCCCGAGGCAGGGACGGGGCTGTCGGGCCTGGCCTGGGCGCTGTCGATCGTCTTCCTGGTCGTCACCGTCCGGGTGATCCTCTTCCCGCTGTTCGTCAAGCAGGTCAAGTCACAGCGGGCGATGCAGGAGCTCCAGCCGGAGATCCAGCGGCTGCGCAAGCAGTACGGGAGCGACCGGCAGGGCTTCAGCGAGGCGATGCTCAAGCTGCAGCGTGAGCGCGGGGTCAGCCCGCTGGCGGGCTGCCTGCCCATCCTGCCGCAGATCCCGATCTTCCTGTCGCTGTTCCACGTGCTGCGGCGGCTGGCGCCGGACGCCCAGGGGCTCTACAGCTGGAACGACCAGCTGACCGACGAGGCCGCGCGGGCGCCGTTCTTCGGCGCGCCGATCTCGTCCTCGTTCTTCATGAGCGGGGCGAAGGAAGACGCGATCCTCGAGATCACCAACGGCTACGGCCAGATCCGGGTCGTCGCCTTCGTGCTCATCGTGATCATGAGCTTCACGACGTTCTTCACGCAGAAGCAGATCATGCGCCGGTCCGGTCCGGTCGAGGGCCAGGCCGCGATGGTGCAGAAGATGCTGCTCTACGTGATGCCGCTGGGCCTGTTCGTCTCCGGCTTCCTGTTCCCCATCGGCGTCCTCCTGTACTGGTTCACCAACAACCTGTGGACGCTGGGGCAGCAGTTCTTCATCCTGCGCAAGATGCCGCCGCCCGGCTCCGACGCGGCGAAGGCCAAGGCCGCCGCGGAGAAGCCGGCCGTCGACCCCAAGGCCCTGGCCCCCCGGCCCGGAGCCAAGCCGGTCCGCCCCAAGGGCGGCCGCCCCGCCGCCCCGGCCTCGACGGTCGACACGGGGAACGGGACCGGCGACACCACGGCCGACGACGCCCCCACGGCGACGGGTGCCACCGCCGCGAGCTCCGACGGCTCGTCGGCGGCCGCCCCCTCCTCGGGGAGTCGCCCGCGCAGCGGCGGCGGGCGCGGCACTCAGGGCCCGGCCAACCGGGGCAAGCGCAAGCGCCGCTGATCCGGCGCGTGCGGCGCCCCTCCGGGCGCCCGCGCCGGTGACCGACCACCGGGGCCGACCCCGGACGCCCGCACGACTGGAGGACACGCCATGAGCGCCCCGCAGCACCCCACCGAGCCGTCGGCCCCCATCAGCGAGGCCACCTCCGGCGCGGTCCTGAGCCCGCCCGCGGACGCCGCGGTGCCCGCGCAGCCGGACCTGCCCGACCCGGACGAGGACGGCGCCGACGCCGCCATAGAGCCGGCGGACCTGGCGGAGGACGACGCGGGGGGCGACGACCTGCTGGTCCGCGAGGGCGACGTCGCCGCCGACTACCTGGAGCGGCTGCTCGACATCCTCGACGTGGACGGCGACATCGACCTCGACGTCGAGGGCGACCGGGCCTCGGTGGCGATCGTCGGTGGCGACCTCAAGGACCTCGTGGGCCCCGACGGCGTCGTGCTGGAGGCGCTGCAGGAGCTCACCCGGCTCGCCGTCGCCCAGTCCACCGGCGTCCGCAGCCGCCTCATGCTCGACATCAGCGGGTTCCGCGCCCGGCGCCGGGCCGACCTGACCTCGCTGGCGGCCGAGACCGCGCGCCGTGTCGCGAGCAGCGGACAGCCGGAGCGGCTGTCGGCGATGAACCCGTTCGAGCGCAAGGTCGTGCACGACGTCATCGCCGGGGTCACCGGCGTGCACAGCGAGTCGGAGGGCGAGGAGCCCAACCGCCGCGTCGTGGTGCTGCCCGACAGGTGAGCGGGCCTGCGAGCTCAGGAGAGGGTGCAGCAGCGTCGCGAGCGCGGTCGCCGAGCGCCGGCGAGGCGACCCGCGTGAGCGGCACCGGCTCACCCGACGCGGGCGCCCCAGCCGTCCCGCCCGCCCCGGAGGTCGCTCGCTCGGTGTTCGGGCCGGCGCTGGCCGACGCCGAGCGCTACGTCGCCCGGCTGGCGACCGACGGCGTCACCCGCGGCCTGATCGGCCCGCGGGAGGTGCCCCGGCTGTGGGAGCGGCACGTCCTCAACAGCGCCGCCGTCGCCGACGCCGTCCCGGCCGGTGCCCGGGTGGTCGACGTCGGCAGCGGCGCCGGCCTGCCCGGGATCCCCCTGGCGCTGGCCCGGCCGGACCTCCGGCTCACCCTCCTCGAGCCGATGGCCCGCCGGGTGGAGTTCCTCGAGGAGGTCGTCGCGGATCTGGGCGCCCCGTGGCGCGTCGTGCGCGGGCGGGCCGAGGAGCGATCGGTGCGCGCCGCGGTCGGGCCGGTGGACGTCGTCACGGCGCGGGCCGTGGCGGCCCTCCCCCGCCTCGTGGCGTGGTGCCGCGGGCTGCTGCGCCCGGGCGCCCAGCTGGTGGCCCTCGTCGGGTCGCGCGCGCTCGAGGAGTTGCCGTCGCTGGTGCCCGACCTCGAAGCGGCCGGGATGCGTGACGTACACGCACGGGCTGTCGGAGCGGGGCTCGGAGAGGCTGCCACTACCGTGGTGGTGATGACGCGAGGGACGCGGTGACCCGCGTTCCACGTGGAACCCGCACGACTTCCGGCGTCCGTTCCACGTGAAACGGACCGGCAGGAAGGACCTCAGATGACCGACCCGGGCCAACGGCTGCGGAGCAGTCTCACGGCCGAGCAGTCGGCCTCCGCCGTCGAGTTCGACAGCCCCATCGCGATGGAGGCACTGCGGGCCACCCAGGTCCTGCACGCGGCCGACCAGGAGCCGTTCCCCGCACCGGGTCGCATCCGGGTCATCACCATCGCCAACCAGAAGGGCGGCGTCGGCAAGACCACCTCGTCGGTCAACCTCGGGGTCGCCCTGGCGCTGTACGGGCTGCGGACGCTGGTCATCGACCTCGACCCGCAGGGCAACACCAGCACGGCCCTCGGCGTGGACCACAGCGTGGGGACGCCGTCGGTCTACGACGCCCTGGTCGGTGACAGCTCGCTCGCCGAGGTGGTGCACCCGACGACGGCCACGCCACTGCTCTCCTGCGTGCCGGCGACCATCGACCTGGCCGGTGCCGAGATCGAGCTGGTCTCCGTCGTCGCCCGCGAGTACCGGCTGCGCCGGGCGATCGAGACCTACCTGCAGGAGCTCCCGCCGGAGCAGCGCCCGCACTACGTGCTCATCGACTGCCCGCCGTCCCTGGGGCTGCTCACGCTGAACGCGCTCGTGGCCGGCGACGAGGTGCTCATCCCCATCCAGTGCGAGTACTACGCGCTCGAGGGCCTGGGGCAGCTGCTCAACAACATCGACCTGGTCCGCCGGCACCTCAACCCCGGGATCGCCGTCCGGACCATCCTGCTCACGATGTACGACGGGCGGACGAAGCTGGCCGACCAGGTGGCCGAGGAGGTGCGCAACCACTTCGGCAGCCTGGTGCTGGACACCGTCATCCCACGGAACGTGCGAGTCTCGGAAGCCCCCGGCTACGGCCAGTCGGTGGTCACCTACGACCCCGGGTCGCGCGGCTCGACCAGCTACGTGGAGGCCGCGCGCGAGCTGGCCCACCGCGGCGTCTCCCTGCCGCCGCTGCCCTCCCGTCCGACGCCCGGCACACCCGTCGCCGCGCCCCTGGGCGCGGCGTTCCCCGACACCGACGCGGCGACCGTGCCCGTCCCCCCGTCCTCTGAGGAGCGAGCATGAGCAAGCGTGGCGGTCTGGGCCGTGGGTTGGCGGCGCTGATCCCCACCAGTGCCCCGGAGGACGAGCAGTCCCCGCTGCCCGTCGCGGACGACGGCGCTGACCAGGCCGCTGACCGCGAGGCCGCACCGGCCGCGCCGCCCGCTCCCCCGGTGCATCTGCTCCCCCCGGCGGCCCAGGCCGCGGCCACCGTCGCCGCGCAGGCCGAGGCCGCGGTCGGCGTCCCCGGCGCGCAGCTGCGCGAGGTCGCGGTGGTCGACGTCGTCCCCAACCCGAAGCAGCCCCGCCAGGTCTTCGACGACGAGGCCCTGGAGGAGCTCACGCACTCCGTCCGCGAGTTCGGCCTGCTGCAGCCGATCGTCGTGCGCGAGCGCTCCGAGGGCGGCTACGAGCTCATCATGGGCGAGCGCCGGTTGCGTGCCGCTCGCGCCGCCGACCTGAAGTTCGTGCCGGCGATCATCCGGGACACCACGGACGACGCGCTGCTGCGCGACGCCCTGCTGGAGAACATCCACCGGGTCCAGCTCAACCCGCTCGAGGAGGCCGCGGCCTACCAGCAGCTGCTGGAGGAGTTCGGTGCCACCCACGAGGAGCTGGCCAGCCGGATCGGCCGCAGCCGTTCCCAGGTCACCAACACCATCCGGCTGCTCAAGCTGCCGGTGAAGGTGCAGACGCGCGTCGCCGCCGGCGTCATCTCCGCCGGCCACGCGCGAGCGCTGCTCGGCCTCCCCGACGCGGGGAAGCAGGAGGCGCTGGCGGCGCGCATCGTCGCCGAGGGGATGTCGGTGCGGGCCACCGAGGAGGCGGTCGCGCTGGCCGTCGCCGAGGAGCCCGCCGCCAAGCGCCGGCCGCGGCGGATCAGCGCGCCCGGCGTCGAGGACCTCGCCGGCCGGCTCTCGGACGCCTTCGAGACCAAGGTGCGGATCCAGATCGGCCGGGCGAAGGGCCGCATCGTCGTCGAGTTCGGTTCGGTCGACGACCTGCAGCGCATCATCGGGCAGATGGCCCCGGACGTCGCAGGACACCGTCCCGAGGAGTGATCGACGCACAGAGGCCCGGTTCCGTCACGGACGGAACCGGGCCTCTGTGTCGCCCTCCGACGGCCCGTCCCGGGTCCCGCCGGCCCCGTCCGGAGGCTCACCCCGAGCCCTGCGAGGGGTGAGAGGGACGGGGTCCTCCGTCCTCAGCGGGTGGTGCCGGCCCGCCGGGTCAGCAGCCGGGCGAGGACGTCGCCCAGCGAGGAACCGGCCGCCTCGACCGCCATCGGGAACATCGAGGTCTCGGTCAGCCCCGGCGAGACGTTCACCTCGAGGAAGTGCACCTCGCCGTCCGGGCTGACGATCGCGTCGGTGCGGGAGAGGTCGGCCAGGCCCAGGACCTCGTGCACCCGGACGGCGATCCCTGCGGCCCGTGCCGCCACCTCGGCCGACACCCGCGCCGGCGCGTGGTACTCGGTGAGGCCGGGGGTGTAGCGCGCGGTGTAGTCGAAGACGCCCGACTCGGGGGCGATCTCCACCGCCGGGAGCGCCTCCGGGCCGTCACCGAGGTCGACCACCGAGAGCGCCACCTCGACGCCGTCGACGTAGCGCTCCACCATCACCGTGTCGCCGTAGGCGAAGCAGCTGACCATGGCGGCGGGCAGGTCCTCGACCCGGCTGACCTTCTGCACGCCCAGCGCGGAGCCGCCCGAGGCCGGCTTGACCATGAGCGGCAGGCCCAGGCGGGCGACGATGAGGTCCAGCACCGCACCGGCGCCCAGCTCCCGGAAGGTGCTGTGCGGGAGGGCCACCCAGTCCGGGGTGGTCACCCCGGCGGAGCGGACGACGGACTTCGCGGCCGGCTTGTCCCAGGCCAGCCGGCAGGCCGCGGCCGGTGAGCCGACGTAGGGGACGCCGGCGAGGTCGAGCACCGCTCGCAGCGCGCCGTCCTCGCCCGTGGCGCCGTGCAGCGCGATGAAGACGGCGTCCGCGGGTGCCGCGGCCAGACCCGGCAGCAGCTCGGCGTCGGCGTCCCGCAGCTCGGCCTCCACGCCGGCGCGAGCGAGCTCCTCGGCCACCTGCGTGCCGGAGGAGAGGCTGACCTCCCGCTCGACGTTCAGCCCGCCGGCGAGGACGACGGCGCGCAGCGGGTGCGCACCGGCCCCCTGCTCGCTGGTCGGTGCGGGTGCAGGCTCGGTCATGGACGGTCCTCGTATCGGTCGCTGTTGGCCGGGCCGACGAACGGGTCGACGGTGTGCGGCCCCGGAACGGCCCGGAAGGTGCCGGTGTCCACCCCCTCGAAGGTCGAGTGCAGGTCCAGCTCGGCCTCGATCACGCGGGCCAGCCGGCGGACGCCCTCGCGGATCTGGGCCGGCTCCGGGTAGCAGTAGGACAGCCGCATGAACTCGCGGCCCGACCCGTCGGCGTAGAAACCGATGCCGGGCACGTAGGCCACGTGCGCGTTGACCGCGCGGGGCTGCATGAGCTTGGCGTCCAGCCCGTGCGGCAGCTTGAGCCACACGTAGAAGCCGCCGTCGGGCCGGGTCCAGGTGGTGCCGGCCGGCATGAGCGCGTCGAGCGACTGGAGCGTCGCGTCCCGCCGCTCCCGGTACAGCTCGACGAAGTGCTTGATCTGCTCACGCCACGGCTGGGTGTCCAGGTAGCGGGCGACGGCGTACTGGGTCAACGAGGGCGGGCAGAGCACCTGGGCCTCGGTGGCCAGCACCAGCTTCTCCCGGACGGCGAGCGGAGCCAGCACCCAGCCCACCCGCAGGCCCGGGGAGAACGTCTTGGAGAACGAGCCGAGGTAGACGACCCGCCGGTCGTCCCGGGCCCGCAGCGCCCGCATCGGCTCGCGGTCGAAGCCGAGCAGGCCGTAGGGGTTGTCCTCGATGACCAGCAGGTCGTAGCGCTCGGCGATCTCCATGACCGCCTGCCGCCGGGGCTCGGACAGCGTGACGCCGGCCGGGTTGTGGTAGTTCGGCACGGTGTAGAGGAACTTCACCCGGTCGCCGGCGGCGCGGCACTCGAGCAGCGCCTGCTCCAGCGCCTCGGGGATCAGCCCGTCGTCGTCCATCGGGACGTGCCGGACGCGCGCCTCGGCCGCCTGGAAGACCCCCAACGCGCCGACGTAGGAGGGGCCCTCGGCGAGGACGACGTCGCCGGGGTCGCAGAAGACGCGGGTCACCAGGTCCAGCCCCTGCTGGGAGCCGACGGTGACGACGACCTCGCTGGGCGAGGCGTCGGTGATGCCCTCGAGGGCCATGACGTCGCAGATCCGCTCACGCAGCCGCGGGTCGCCCTGCCCGGAGCCGTACTGCAGGGTCTGGGCACCCATCCCGGACACCAGCTCGCCGATCATCGAGCCGACCGCGTCGAGCGGCAGCGCGGTGACCGCGGGCATCCCTCCGGCCAGCGACACGACCTCGGGGCGGCTGACCACGGAGAACAGCGCACGGATCTCCGAGGTCTTCATCCCGTGCGTTCGTGCCGCGTACCGGTCCGCCAGCGGGTCCAGCCGCGGGTGGCGCGGAGCGGGGTGGTGCACACCGGGACCCGGGGGTGTTCCGGGCTGGAGATCGGCCACGTCCCGAGTGTAGGGAGCCACACCGGACGGCCCGCCGGGGACACGGCGAGGGAACGGACTGGTCCCTCCCGCCCGTCACAGTGACACCGTCGTCCTGCCGGACGACACCGCGGCCAGGTGCCGGCCCCTGCTGCGCTGAGCCCTGCCCGGCACTCGATCGCGGGAGCCCCCGGCCCCCACTCCTCGCGCCGCCTCGCAGGCGGCTGAGGTGCTATCTCCTCGCGGGCAGGATGAACGTGCCCGTCGGGGGGTCGGCCTCGGCGGGCAGGAACAACCGCTGGACGGCGGCGAGGACGGCGCTGGCCACGGTGCTGCGCAGCCGGGCGTCGAGCAGCAGCAGCCGGTCGACCGGGTGGGAGAGGTAGCCGACGTCGATCCGGACGGCGGGCATGCGGCTCATCCGCAGCAGGTCCCAGGTCTTGGGGTGCGAGCCGAGGTCGAGCAGGCCGGTGCGGACGACGACCTCGCGGCGTACCAGGTTGGCGAACTGCTCACCCACGGTCGAGGAGGCCCCCGAGCCGGTGCCGTAGTAGAAGCTGGCCACCCCACGCGCGTGCTCGGAGCTGTGCGCGTCGGTGTGCAGCGAGAGGAACAGGTCGGCGTGGGCGTCGTTGGCGAACGCGGTCCGCTCGGCCGGGGACGGGTCCTGGTCGCGGCCGCGGGTCAGGTAGACGGTGGCCCCGGCGGCGGCGAGCCGGCCCTCGATGCGCGAGGCCAGGTCGAGCACCAGGTCGGCCTCGGTGGTCTCCCCGAAGGTGTTGCCGGTGTCGGTGCCCCCGTGGCCGGGGTCGACGACGATCCGCCGTCCGATGAGGTGCGGACCGCTCTCCACGAAGCTGGCGCTCTGCCGCAACAGCTGAGGGCGCCCGCCGGTGACCTTGCGGCCGAGCTGGCGCAGGGCCCGCAGGGTCGCCGGCCCGCAGGTGCCGTCGGAGGCCAGGCCGTAGTCGCGCTGGAAGGCCCGCAGCCCCGTCTCGGTCTCCGGGCCGAAGACGCCGTCCACCGGGCCGGCGTCGTAGCCGAGCTCGTGCAGCCGGTCCTGCAGGTTGGTGACGTCGTCCCCGCGCACGGGGCGCACCGGGTCGTGGTGCAGCAGCCGGTCGCCGAGCGACCACCGGGCCTCGGACAGGGCCCGGTAGGTCTCCTCACCGACGCGGCCGTCGACGGTCAGCCCGCGCACCTGCTGGAAGTGGCGGACGGCGAGTTCGGTGGACGCGTCGTAGACCGCCTGGTCCAGTGACGCCTCCTCCGCGGCACTCCCCGCCGGCAGCAGGGTGAGGGCGCGCAGAGCGGCGTGCACGTCGGCCACGGCGGGGCCACGGTCCCCCGGCCCCAGGGGCTGCATGCTGCTGTCGGATGCCATCGTGGGTCGATTGTGGTCCCCGAGCGCTCGGGCGGCCCGGTGGGGCCCCGCATGCGCGAGGGCCTCCTCCGCCGGCCGGCGGAGGAGGCCCTCGGAGCGGCCCCGTCCCGGGTCCCGCTGGCCCCGTCCCGGGCCCCGCCGCGAGCTCGCGAGGGGGTGGGGAGCGGGGTCCTCCAACGAGGGGTGGGGAGGACGGGGTCCTCTGTCAGATGTAGTCGGCGAGGTCCGAGAGGATCGCGCCCTTCGGCTTGGCGCCGATGATGCTCTTCACCGGCTTGCCGCCCTGGAACACCGTCATGGTCGGGATCGACATGACCTGGTAGTCGCGGGCGATCTGCGGGTTCTCGTCGATGTTGAGCTTCGCGATCGTCAGCTTGTCGCCGTGCTCGGCGGCGATCTCCTCGAGGACGGGGGCGACCATCTTGCACGGCCCGCACCACTCGGCCCAGAAGTCGACGAGCACGGGCTTGTCGCTGCCCAGCACGTCGTCGGCGAAGGTCGCGTCGGTGACCGTCACGGTGTTGCCTGCCATGGTCTCTCCCTTGGTTCAACTGGCTCGAGTGCCGCCGGTGTCAACCGGCGAACGGATGGATGTATGCCCGGGTCAGGCTGCCCCTCCGCAGGGTCCCGCCGCGAGCGTGCGAGCGGTGGGGACAGTGCGGGGACCACCGTGCCCCCGGCACTCGCACCCTCGCGCCGGGCCCCCGCGAGGTCGCCGTCAGCGCTCGCCGAAGGTCTCGGCCAACCAGCGCTCGGCGTCGATCGCCGCCGCGGCGCCGGTACCCGCCGAGGTGATGGCCTGCCGGTAGATGTGGTCGACCACGTCACCGCAGGCGAAGACGCCCTCGATGTTGGTGCGGGTGGTCGGGTGCTCGACCTGGATGTAGCCCTCGTCGTCGAGCTTGAGCTGGCCGACGAAGAGCTCGCTGCGCGGGTCGTGCCCGATCGCCACGAAGACGCCCGAGACCGGCAGCTCCTGGGTCGTGCCGGTGCTGACGTCGGTCAGCTGCACCCCGGACACGGTCTGGTCGCCGAGCACGTCGGTGACCTGCTTGTTCAGCGCCCAGCGGATCTTCTCGTTGTCCTGTGCGCGCTTCTGCATGATCTTCGAGGCGCGCAGCTCCTCCCGCCGGTGGACGACGGTCACCGTCTTGGCGAAGCGGGTGAGGAAGGTGGCCTCCTCCATCGCCGAGTCACCGCCACCGACCACGACGATGTCCTGGTCGCGGAAGAAGAAGCCGTCGCAGGTGGCGCAGGCCGAGACGCCACGGCCGAGCAGGCGCTGCTCGTTGTCCAGGCCCAGGTACCGGTACTTCGAGCCGGTGGCGACGATGACCGCGTGCGCGCGGTGCACCTCGTCGCCGACCTTGACGATCTTCGGTTCGGCCGTGAGGTCGACCTCGGTGACGTCGCGGGCGACCAGCTCGGCGCCGAAGCGCTCGGCCTGGGTGCGCATGTCGTCCATCAGCTGCGGGCCCTGGATGCCCTCGGCGAAGCCGGGGAAGTTCTCCACCTCGGTGGTGGTCATCAATGCGCCGCCGAACTGCGAGCCCTCGAACACCAGCGGGTGCAGGTTGGCGCGGGCGGCGTAGATGGTGGCGGTGTACCCGGCCGGACCCGACCCGATGATGATCAGATCGCGGACGCCGTCGTGCTCGGCGGGCGGGATCGCGGGGTCCGCGTGCTCCGCCGTCACCGCGGGGCCGGGGGTCGGGTGGTCTGTCGTCACGCGCGGCACAACGAGGATCGTAGGGGCCGCATTCCCCGGCCAGGACCCCCTCCGGGGTGTTGCGGCCCCCTGCAGGGTCCCGCCGCGAGCTCGTGGGTGGCGGGGGCGAGGGCCCTTCCTCACCCCTCCGGCGTGAGGGTGACCTCGGCGACCTCCGCGGAGAAGCCGCCGTCCGACGGCGCCAGGCCGGTCAGCCACAGCAGCACGTAGCGGGTGGTCACCGGCTCGCCGAAGGACAGGTCGGCCGGGTCGCCGAGCTCGCCGCTCGCGACCACGCGGTAGGAGTCGAGGTCGCCGTCGGGCTGGTCGCCGACCCGGACCTCGGCGCTGGCTCCGGCGGTGCCGGTGACGCCGAGGCCGGCCAGGTTCTGCTCGGATCCGAGGTCGTAGAGGACGCCGATGCCGTCCTTGAGGTTGCCGAACGCCGCCGACCCCCGGTAGGTCACCGTCGACCAGGCCGTCGACGGGTCGCCGTCGAAGGACAGCGGCACCCGGTCGGGGTTGTCCGGGTTCCCGTCGCCGAACGGGTCGTACACGCTGCCGCCGGTGATGGTGGGCGCGTCGCCGGGGTCGGCCGTCTCCTGGGCGGGCGGTGCGCTGGACGGCGGTGCGCTCGGGACGGGCGGCTGGTCGCGGGCGACGTCGTCGGGCGAGATCACGTTGCCGAGCCAGACCGCGAGCGCGATGACGACGGCCAGGGCCGCCACCGGTATGCCAATGACGAGCAGCCGGCGCCGGCGCGCGTCCCCGGCCCCGTCGTCCCGCGGCTCCGCGCTGTCGTCGTCTGACAGCGGCAGCAGGTCGTCCTCGTCGTCCTCGTACCGGTGGCCGGGGACCGGCGGCAGGCCGCGGGCGTCCAGCGGCGGGTACGCGGTGCCGGAGGCGTCGCGGGTCGGTGCGGGGTCGACGGCGACGTCCTCGGCGGCCCCGGCCGCGCGTTCTTCCTCGCGGCGCTCGCGCAGTCGGCGCAGCCAGCCGCTGTCGGACTCGTCCGGGGCTCGTTGCGGCTCGGCGGTGTGTCCGGTGCGGGGGCGCTCGGCCAGCAGGGCGGCCATGGCGGCGACGCTGGACAGGCCCGCGCCGGGCTCGGTGGAGCGGGCGCGGCGCACCAGCGCGGCGAGGTCCGGGGGCATCCCCGTCGTCCGCCCGGACGTGGCGCTGCCCGGGCGCCGACCGGTGAGGCAGTACTCGAGCAGCTCCCCGAGGGCGGCGATGTCCCCCTGGACGGTGCCATTGGCGGCCGGCACCGAGCGCAGCCCGACCAGGCCGTTGGGCCGCAGGACGACGGTCTCCGGGGTGAGCCCTCCGACGGCCAGCCCCACCCGGTGCGCCGCGGCGACGCCCTCGGCGAGCCGGCGCAGCACGGTACGGGCCTCCCGCTCGGGCATCGGACCCTCGGCCAGGCGCTCGGCGAGGGTGCGGCCCTCGATCCACTCGTTCACGACGTAGGCCGCGCCCCCGGACGCCGCGCCGTCCCCGCTGCCCTCGGCGGCGTCGTAGACCATGGCCAGCGCGGGCGTGGCCAGCCCGCCGGCGGTGAGCGCGCGGGTGATCCACTCGCGGGCGGCCGGCCCGCCGGGGGTGTGCACCCGGATGGCGACGTCGCGGTTGAGGATGCGGTCCTTGGCCCGCCAGCAGTGGATGACGCCGGTGGCGGTGGTCTCGGTGGGGCCCACCTCGTCGAGCGGGCGGTAGCGGTCGGGCAGGCCGGTGATCGTGGACGTCATCGGTGCGCCCGGCCCCCTGTCCCCTCCGTGCCGGCGGCTGGGTTGCCCCGGCGGCGGCGTCACGCTGCTCACCTGCGCCCCAGCCGGGCCCGGACAGCCGCCAGGGGCTCCTGGACCTCGGGGACGCGGGCGATCACGAGCCCTGCGAGGGTCGCGACACCGATGACCACGGTACCGAGCAGCACGGTGGCGAGCGACCCTGCCACCGACGGGCCGAGTGCGCCGTCGGCCAGCGACACCGCCAGCCAGCCGAGCAACCCGGCGACGACGGCGACCGCGGCGGTGCGCAGCACCGGCACCAGCGTGGCGCGGTTCTCCAGCGCCCCGAGCCGGCGGCGCAGCACCGCGTGCCCGATCAACCAGCCGGCCACGTACGTGAGGCTGGTGATCAGCATCAGCCCGGCCACCACCCGCTCCGGGGGGACGACGACGGGCACGAGCAGCAGCAGCGGCACCCGGACGCTGATCATCCCCACCTGGATGAGCGTGGGGGTGCGCGAGTCCTTCATGGCGTAGAAGACGCGCAGCTGCAGCAGGGTGACCGCCATGGGGAGCAGCCCGAAGGCGCCCACGGCCAGCGCGACGCCGATGGCCCGGGCCTCGTCGACGTCGGTGTTGCCGCGGCCGAACGCGACCACGGCCAGCGCCGGGCCGAGCACGGTCAGCGCGGCGCTGACCGGCAGCAGGCCGAGGGCCGACAGGCGGGTGCCGAGGGAGAGGTCGCGCACCACGCCCGGGACGTCGGAGCGCGCGGCGGCCCGGCTCATCCGCGGCACCAGCGCGGTCAGCAGCGCCACGCCGATGATCCCGTAGGGCATCTGGAACAGCAGGCTGGCGTTGGCGAAGCCGATCGACCCCAGCCCGCCCTCGCGCCCGGCGGCGTTGGCGATCCGGGTCGCCACGACGACGCCGACCTGGCTGACCGCCACGTAGCCGATCACCCAGAGGCCGAGCGTGCCGGCCTCGCGCAGACCGGTGCCGCGCAGCCCCCAGCGTGGGCGCAGCGGGACGCCGACCCGGCGCAGCAGCGGGAGCAGCACGAGCGCCTGGACGGCGATGCCCAGCGTGGTACCGACGCCCAGCAGCCAGACCTGCTCGTCGGTGATGGTCACCGGGGTCAGCGGGCCGGGACCACCGGCGGCGAGGAACAGCAGGCCGGTGGCGATGACGACGACGTTGTTGAGCACCGGGGCCCAGGCCGGCGGACCGAACACCCCGCGGGAGTTGAGGATCGCCTGCGCCAGCGCGCCGAGGCCGTAGAAGACGATCTCGGCCAGCAGGATGCGGGCCAGCCAGGTCGCCAGCCGGTGCTGGTCGGGGTCCTCGTCCAGGCCGTACAGCGAGGTCAGCAGCGGTGCGGCCAGGATCGCCAGGCCGGTGACCAGGACCAGCCCGGCGGTGGCGACCGTGGCGAGCCGCTGGGCGTAGGCGGCGCCGCCGTCGTCGTCCCGTTCCTGGGCGCGCACGAGCAGCGGGACGACGACCGAGGTCAGCACCCCGCCCAGCAGCAGCTCGTAGACGATGTTGGGCAGCGTGTTCGAGGTGTTGTAGGCATCGCCGACCAGCCCGACGCCCAGCGCCGCGGTGAGCACCATCGTGCGCAGCAGCCCGGTGATGCGGGAGACCAGCGTGGCCACCGCCATGGTCCCGGCGGCGCGCAGGATGCCCCGGCTGGCGCCGGGCCGGCCCTCGCGGGCCTCGACATCCTCGTCGGTCTCGTCGACCCGGCGCGGCACCGCGGGCAGCACCGG
Organism: Geodermatophilus sp. URMC 61; assembly: GCF_052931555.1. NCBI lineage: Bacteria > Bacillati > Actinomycetota > Actinomycetes > Geodermatophilales > Geodermatophilaceae > Geodermatophilus > Geodermatophilus sp. URMC 61. Next base: position 4,203,607 of record NZ_JBRFHZ010000002.1, on the reverse strand, counting down.
GATCAGCTGGGTGTCGTCGGGCCCGGGCACCCACCGTGAGGCGCGCCGCGGTGGTGGCACCGGCGGCAGGTCGCGGACGCGCGGCGTCGGCGGCGGGACCGGCGGCAGGGGGCGCCCACCCGGCGGGGCCTTGGGGTACGGCGGCGGGGGCAGCGGCGCGGCCGGCGGGGTCCCCGGACCGGGGACCGGCGGCCCCGGGCGGGCGCGCTGGGCAGGCGGTGACTCCCGCCGCGCGTCGTCCCCCGGTGCCGGGGGGCGCTCGGTGGCGGGCCGGCGCGGCGTGGCAGGGGGTGGTGGCACGGGAGGCAGCGGACGGCGCTGCTGCTCCTCCACTCGTCGGTCACTCACGAGTCCGCCTCGCTGGCGCTCGGCGGCCGCGTTCGCGGCACTGCTGTGCTCGTCCGGTGAGCTCGCGAGCTCGCCCACGTGTCCGCCTCGCTGGCGCTCGGCGGCCGCGTTCGCGGCGCTGCTGTGCTCATCGGGTGAGCTCGCGAGCTCGCTCACACGGGGCTCCGCGTGGGCGGCAGGGGGACGGCCGCGCCCTCGGGCGCCGGGCCGGGCAGGTCGCCGTCCTCGTCGCCGGGGATGCCGCGGCGGCGACGCAGCAGGTAGCGCACCAGCCGGCGCAGGAACAGCAGTCCGAGCAGTACCGCCGCGCCGATGGTGATGACGACCGAGATCGACCCGTACGCGGTGCTCTGCACCTGCAGCTGCACCGGGTCGCCCAGCGGTGCGCCGTCCGGAGTGGTGAGCGTGGCCGCGACGCCGAAGCGGCCGGACTGGCGCACCTGGGCCGGCACCTGCAGCGTCGTCCGCTGCTCGGGGCGGAGCACCTGGTCGCCGAGGTCGCCCACCGACAGCGCGTTGCCACGGGTCTGCACCCGCAGCTGGACGCGCAGGGCGAAGGGCAGGTCGTTCTGGACGGTGAGCACCAGCGGGGCGTCGCTGGAGGCGAGGCTGTAGGTGCCGTCGGCCGGGGCGAGCAGGGTGACCCGCTCGGTCAGCCGGTCCACCGTCGTCCGCAGGTCCGCGGCGGCCGCGGTGAAGCCGGCGGGGTCGTCCCGCCACGAGGCGGAGGTGGTGCGGGCGGTCGCCGCGTCCCAGCGCGCCAGCGCTGTGTCCGGGTCACCGGCGACGGCGCTGGCCAGCTGGTCGCGGATCGCGACCGCGGCGGTGACGTCGGTCAGCCCGGCGGCCTCGAGCCCACGTGGGTCCTCGGGGGCCACCAGCTCGCCGGTGGGGGTGGCGGGGCCGGCGCCGAGCTCGGCCACGGTGGCCGGCCGCAGCCAGGGGTACTGCGCGGAGGCGGCCATCATGGCGCTCACGCCGGAGGGGTCGGCGTCGACCTCGCGCGGTGGGGCCACGAGCACGCTCTGCGGCGCGGTCGCGCCGCCGGTCTGCAGGCCGAGCAGCGCGAGCTCGGCGATCGAGCGCTGCTCGGCGGCCCGGCTGCCCCCGGGCGCCCGTGCGGCGGCACCGGCCAGGTCACCGAGCGCGGGGTCGGCGACCAGGGCCGTGACCTCGCCGTCCTCGGTCGGCACCGCCGTCCGGGCCGCGGCCGGACCCTCGAGGCCGAGCGCGGCCGCGCCGTCGCTGAGCCCACCGGGAGCGAGCACGACCTGCTGGATGCCACCGTCCTGCAGCACGTCGAGCGTCTCCGGCCGCAGCGCGCCGCCGACCGCCCAGGCCAGGTCGGTGCGCGCGTCGACGCCCAGGACGCGGTGCAGGATGTCCGCGCCGGCGGTGCCGGCGACCTCCACCTCGGCCGGTGCGCCGTTCGGTGGCGCGGCGGGGGCGTCCTGCGCCGTCCCCTCGGCACTGCCCGGCAGGCTGCGGGTCACCACCGGGGACAGGCCCGCCGCGGTCAGGGAGTCGGCGTCGACGTCGCCGTAGGGCAGGGCGACCACCGGGTGGTCGGCGGTGACGGCGCGCAGCCGCTGCAGCCAGGCGGCGGCCTCGTCGCTGCCGGACCCGGCGCCCTCGGCCCCCGCGACGGCGTAGGGGCCGTCGGCCATGACCTGCAACTCCTCGACCAGCGCGGGGTCGACGGCCAGGGTCACCGGGACCAGCGGCGTCGGGTCGCCGCCCTCGGGCGGGACCGTCTCGGGCAGCCGCTCGAGGGTGGCCAGCGCGCGGTCCAGCCGGCCGCCGGTCGTGACCTCGGCGGTCAGCCCGTCGTCGACGAACGCGCCGGAGGCGTCGCGGTGGGTGCGCTCGACCAGCGGCCACAGCCAGGCGACGCTGGTCGGCGTCGTCGGCGGCACCGACGGCTGCACCAGGTAGGTGGTCAGCTCGCCGACCCGGCGGCGCTCCCCGTCGGCACCGACGCCGTTGAGGTTGAGCAGCACCGGGTAGACGCCGTCGCCGTCGATCGCCAGCGCGTCGGTGGTCGTGGTGAGGGTGAAGGAGACCGAGCCCCCCGGGCGCAGCTCGGCGGCGACGTCCTGGAACGGCGTGGCGGCGGCGGCCCTCAGATCGGGCTCGGCGTCGACGGCCTGCAGCTCGGCGCGGGAGCCCAGCAGCTGACCACGCTGCAGCCGCACGTCGAGGTCGGTGAGCGTCTCGCTGCCGGTGTTGGTCAGCTCAGCCTCGACGGTGACCGTCGCACCCGGCAGCAGCGTGCGTGGGTCCAGGCGGGTGAGCCGGACGCTGACCGGGCGGTCGTCGGCGGCCGCCTCGGTCACGGTGGGATCCCCGGGGGCGGCGGCCGCGGCCGGGGCGAGTGCGACGAGCGGCGCGCTGAGCACCCCGGCCAGCGCGACGGCGACCGTCGTCCCCCGGGCCGTTCGGCCGGGGGGACGGGCGGCAGGTGACCGCTGCCTCACGACAGCTCCTCGCCGGCGCTCGCCGCCACGGGGAGGCGGCTACCTGCTCTGTCTGCCGGTGAGCTCGCCTGCTCGCTCACGCGCTGTCGGCGAGGAGCGCCGGCGCCCGCTCGACCAGCGCCCGCTCGTCGGCGTAGGCGAGCCGGGCGCCGAGCTCGTCGAGGGGCACCCAGGCGACCTCGGTCACCTCGATGTCGGCGTCGGACAGGGCTCCTCCGATGGCGCGCAGCAGGAAGTGGTGCACGGTCTTGTGCACGCGGCGCCCGTCGGCGACGAACCAGAAGTCGATGATGCCGAGCGGGGCGACGACCTCGCCGATGATGCCGGTCTCCTCGGCGACCTCCCGGACGGCGGTGTCCTCCGGGGTCTCGCCCTCCTCGATGTGGCCCTTGGGCAGCGACCAGAGCAGCCGGCCGCGGCGGTCGGTGCGGCCGATGAGGGCGGCACGCGGCCCCGTGATGGGGTCGTCGGCCACCACCAGGCCCCCGGCGGAGGTCTCGTCGACCCGGCGCAACCGGCGGCCGGGGCGCCCTCGCCCGCCCGTCCCAGCCATGCCAGGAGGGTAGCGCGCGTCGGGCGACAGCTCCGGGAGCATCGCAGCGAGGAACGAGCGACAGCGGCCGCGCCGCAGGGGCCCGCCGCGAGCGTGCGAGCGGTGGGGGCAGCGGGGTCCTTCCACGGAGCGCGGAGCCGGACCGGAGTCCATTCGTCGCGGCACTACCCTGGATCGTCGTGTCCGGTCAGCCGCAGAGTCGTACCCAGACCGCTGGACCGGTGCCGCCCGCCGTCCAGCAGACCGTGCGTGAGCTCGTCGACCTCTCCCCCGTGCTGACCCGGCTCGGTGAGCGCTTCACCGCCGCCGGCTTCGAGGCGCACCTGGTCGGCGGGTCGGTCCGCGACGCGCTGCTCGCCGCGGGGTCCGGGAGGCCGGGTGTCGCCGGCGACCTCGACGTCACCACCGATGCCCGGCCCGAGCAGGTGCTGGGGCTGCTGCGCGGCTTCGCCAGTTCCACGTGGAACACCGGCATCGCGTTCGGCACAGTGGGCGCCGAGGTGGACGGCGTCCGGCTGGAGATCACCACCTACCGCGCCGACCGCTACGACCGGGAGTCGCGCAACCCCGAGGTGGCGTGGGGGGACTCGCTCGTCGACGACCTCGCCCGCCGTGACTTCACGGTCAACGCGATGGCGGTGTCCCTGGGGCCGGACCGCACGGTGACCGACCCCTTCGGCGGCCTGGGCGACCTGCTGGCCGGGCGGCTCCGGACGCCGGGGGCCGCGGTGGACTCCTTCGCCGACGACCCGCTGCGGATGCTGCGCGCGGTCCGGTTCGTCGCCCAGCTGGGGCTGACGCCGGTCGACGAGGTGGTCGAGGCGATGACCGCGCTCGCCCCCGAACTGGCCCGGATCACCCCGGAGCGGGTCCAGGTCGAGCTCTCGAAGACCCTGCTGCAGGACTCCCCGCGGGCGGCGCTGGAGCTCTTCGTTGCCACCGGCCTGGCCGGCGTCGTCCTGCCGGAGCTGGCCGCGCTGCGGATGGAGATCGACGAGCACCACCAGCACAAGGACGTCTACGCACACTCGCTGACCGTGCTCGACCAGGTGATCGCGCTGGAGAAGGCGGATCCGGACGCCGAGTCGCCCGACCTGGTGCTGCGGCTGGCCGCCCTGCTGCACGACATCGGCAAGCCGGCCACCCGACGGCACGAGCCCCGCGGCCGGGTCTCCTTCCACCACCACGAGGTGGTCGGCGCGAAGCTGGTCCGCAAGCGGCTGCAGGCGCTGCGGTACTCCAAGGAGATCGTGGAGGCGGTCGCCCGGCTGACCTTCCTGCACCTGCGCTTCCACGGCTACGGCCGCGGCGAGTGGACCGACTCCGCCGTCCGCCGGTACGTCACCGACGCCGGCGAGCTGCTGCCCCGGCTGCACAAGCTGGTGCGCTCGGACTGCACGACCCGCAACAAGCGGCGCGCCGCGGCGCTCTCGGCCACGTACGACTCGCTGGAGCGGCGGATCGCGGAGCTCTCGGCCGCCGAGGACCTCGCGCGGGTGCGCCCGGACCTCGACGGCAACGCGATCATGGCGATCCTCGACATCCCGCCCGGCCGCGAGGTCGGCGAGGCCTGGAGGTACCTCAAGGACCTGCGGCTCGAGCGCGGCCCGCTCGACCCCGACGAGGCCGAGGCCGAGCTGCGCGCCTGGTGGGCCGCCCGCAACGGGTGATCCGGCTACAGCCGGAGCCGCCGGCTGCCGACAGGAGGATCGTGCGCGATCAGGGCCTCCCGGAGCCGGACCGGCGGCTGCCGACCTCGCCGAGCGGACGCACGCCCCAGTGGGTGGTGGACGAGGCCCTCGGCCTGCCGGTCCAGCCGGCCCCCTGGCGTGCCCCCGAGCCGCCGCGACGTCCACGCCGGCGCCTGCGTGGCCTCCTCGCCGTCCCGCTGGTCGTCTGCGGTGCCGTCGGGGCCGCCGTCCTCACCGGGACCGCGTCGTGGCCCTGGGACCGCGCCACGCCGGCCGGCCCGGCCCCGGACCGCAGCGTCCCCGTGGTCGCCGCGCCTCCGGACCGTCCCACCCCGGGGGTGGACGCGAGCCGGTCGCGTCGGGGCGTCCCGCTGCCGCCGCCTCCGGGTGGCGGACCGCACGAGTTCTCGCTGCTGCAAGCCGACGGGGTCGCGCCGGTGGCCTACGACCCGTGCCGGGTCGTCCACTACGTCGTCCGGCCCGACGGGTCCCCCGCCGGCGGGGAGGAGATGGTGCACGCGGCGGTCGCCCGGGTCAGCGAGGTGACCGGGCTGGTCTTCGTGTACGACGGCGCGACCGACGAGGTGCCGACCCCGGAGCGGGCGGCGTTCCAGCCCGACCGGTACGGCGACCGCTGGGCCCCGGTCCTGGTCAGCTGGCAGACGCAGGCGGAGGCGCCCCGGCTCGCGGGCGACACCGTCGGCGAGGCCGGCAGCCTGGCCGTGTCGCTGGGCGAGGGCACGCGGGTCTACGTCACGGGCACGGTCACCCTCGACGCCGAGCAGTTCCCCGAGATCCTCCAGCGTCCGGACGGCGCGGCCACGGCGTCGGGCGTCGTCCTGCACGAGCTGGCCCACCTGGTCGGCCTGGACCACGTGGACGACGAGTCGCAGCTGCTCCACCCGGAGACCGTGCCGGGCGTCACCGACTACGCCGCCGGGGACCTCACCGGCCTGGCCCGTCTCGGCCAGGGGCCCTGCGTCCCGGAGCTCTGACGGGCCCGCCCGGTCAGCGAGCCAGCGGAGAGCGGGCGGCGTACAGGGCGGTGAGGACGTAGGCCGCGCCGACGGCGACCACGGCCGGCGGGGAGATGCCGTCCGCCGGCAGCAGGTACGCCGCCGCGAGCAGGGCGAGGACGTAGCCGACGTTGACGAGCATGTCGTAGACGGAGAACACCCGGCCGCGGACGTCGTCGTCCACCGCTCGCTGCAGCGTGGCGTCCACGCAGATCTTGACGCCCTGCCCGAGGAAGCCGAGCACCGCGCCGGCCAGCACCACGGTCAGGGGCAGGAAGGGCAGGCCCAGCGCCGTCAGCAGGACGCCCCCGAGCGCCAGCAGCAGGACCACCCACCGCGCCGTCCCGAGGCGCCGCACGGCAGCCGGTGTCACCAGGGCCGCCAGCAGCGTGCCGACCGCACCGGCGGCGACCACCGACCCCACGCCGAGCAGCCCCGCGCCGGGCGGTGCGGTGGCGCGGGAGAACAGCAGCGTCGCGAGGGTCAGCACCCCGAGGCAGAGCCGGTGCACGGTGATGACGGCCAGCGCGGTCCCCGCCGGAGGGCGGGCCCGCACGTGCCGCACGCCGGCTCGCAGGCCGGCGAGCACCTGGCGGGCGGACGACGTCGCCGCGCTCCCCTCCGGCCCGAGCGCCCCGCGCGGGAAGCCCGCGGCGAGCGCCGCGGCGACCAGGTACGGGCCGGCCGCACCGAGGGTCAGCACCGCGTACCCGGCGTCCCCCGCGATGCCGGCGGCCTGCTGCACCGCGACCGCGGCCGCCCCACCGACCACCGTGGCCACCGCGCCGGACGTCGTCGACAGCGCGTTGGCCGGCACCAGGTCGGAGGTGGTGTGCGGCAGGGCCGCCGACAGCGCCGAGAGCACGAACCGGGCGACCGAGAACAGCACCAGCCCGGCGAGCAGGAACGGCAGGCCGCCCGACCCGCCGGCCACGAGCAGCGCCAGGACGCCGACCAGCCCGGCGCGCAGCAGGTCGGCGCGCACCAGCACCTGCCGACGGCGCCACCGGTCCAGCCAGACGCCGGCGAAGGGGCCCACCAGCGACCAGGGCAGCAGCAGGACGGCGAACCCGGCGGCGACCGCCACCGGGTCGGCGGCGCGCTGCGGGTTGAACAGCACGGTTCCGGCGAGGGCGGCCTGCAGCACGCCGTCCCCGAACTGGGCCGAGAGCCGGGTGGCCAGCAGCCGGCGGAAGTCGCGGCCGGCCAGCAGCGAGCGCACGGTCGTCCCCGCCTGCCGCACCCGGTCACCCTACGGTGGCCTCCCCTCCCCACAGGGTCGACGACGGGCCGCGCATCCGTGCGTTGTGGGCGCGGCCACTCCCGCCGGGTGGCGTTTCGGTGGGGCACACTGGGGAGCGATGACTTCCTCGTCCTCGCCCGATCCCGAGTCAGGGCCGCCGGCCCGGCCCGCGACGGGCCGACGCCGCCCGGATGCGGTCCCGGCGCTCTCGACGGGCACCCTGGACGACGTCCGGCCCGGCTCGCTGCTGGTGGCGATGCCGAGCCTGACCGACCCCACGTTCGCGGGCACGGTGGTCTTCGTCCTCGACCACAACGACAGCGGCACGCTGGGCGTGGTGCTGGGCCGGCCGAGCCAGGTGGAGATCCGCGACGTGCTGCCCGGCTGGTGCGACCTCGCGGTCGAGCCCGGCGTGTTCCACGTGGGCGGCCCGTGCGAGACCGACACCGCGCTGTGCCTCGCGGTCTGCCGCACCCCTGGTGAGGACTGCGGCCTGCGGCAGGTCGCCGACGACGTCCACCTGGTCGACCTGGACGCCGACCCCGACGAGCTGGTCGGCCGGGTGCGGGGCTTGAGGGTGTTTGCCGGCTACGCGGGCTGGTCGCCGGGCCAGCTGGCCGCCGAGGTCGCCGAGGGCGCCTGGGCCTGCGTGCCGGGCCGCCCGGACGACGTGCTGAGCGAGCTGGCCGGCCCGGAGCTGTGGCGCCGGGTGATGGGACGCCAGACCGGGCGCCTGGCGGTGCTGTCGACGGCGCCGGCCGACCCGACCGTGAACTGACCGGCGCGTCAACGGGTGCGCGGACACCCGCCATCTGGTAGGAACGTCGTCGGAGGGGGCGGTCTGGGGAAGAGGCCGCCCCCTCCCCTCATGTCCGGGATCCCGTCGGCCCCTGCAGGGTCCCGTCGCGAGCCTGCGAGTGGCGGGGAGCAGGGGTCCTCTCGCTACAGCCCGACGGTCGCCGCCACCCCCGGGTGCGCCGCGCCGTCCACGGACTCCCCCTCGGCCGGCACCGTGATCTCCCGTGGGCCGTGGTCCGACAGCGTCACGGTCACCTCGAACTCCTCGCCCGGCAGCGGGGTGCGGTACTGCACCAGCAGGTCGGTGGAGCGGTCGACCGCGACCGACCAGCCGGTGTCCGAGGCGTAGAGCTGGGTGAGCTCGCCGTCGATCGAGCCGTCGCCCTCCCAGGTGTAGCCCGCGCCGCGGAAGTCGCCGGCGTCGTCCGGCTCCTCGGCGGCGAGGTTCAACACCACCTGGGTGAGGACGTCGACCAGCGGTGGCTGCTCCCCCAGCGCCACGGGACGCCGCACGTAGGAGGCCTCCGGGAGCCCCTCGGCGCCCAGCGCCGCGGTCAGGCCGGGCACCTCGCCGAACCACAGCTCCTCGTCGGTGAAGAAGAGGGTGCGGGTGTCGTCGGCGCGGCCGTCGCCGTACGACGTGACCGCCTGCGCGCGGCCGGCACCGCCGGCGAGGTCCACCTCCCCGGTGAGGGTGAGCACGGTGTCCTCGCCGTACGGGGCGGTGATGAGGAAGTCCGCGCCGCCCCGGTCGTGGTTCTCGGCGAGCAGCCCGGCGAGGACGGCGGCCTCCTCCTCGGTGACGGGTGACCCCTCCGCCCGCTCGCCAGCGCCGCCGCAGCCGGCCAGCAGCGCCGCTGTCAGCCCCAGCGCGGGGAGCAGCGGACGGCGGCGCGGGCGCATGCGGGTCAGCGTAGGCATCCGGGCAGGTCGCCGACGGCGTCCCACGCGGTGGAAGGACCCCTCTGCCCCGGCCACACGCAGGCTCGCGGCGGGACCCTGCAGGGGGCCGGCCGGCCCCCTGCAGAGCCTCCCCCGGACCGGTCCCGGGACCGCCGGCCCCGTCCCGAGGCTCGCCGCGAGCCTGCAGGGCGGCCGTCAGCGGTCCACGTCACCCCGGATGAACGCCTCGACGGCGTCGCGGGCCTCGCTGTCGCTGTACTGCACCGGCGGGCTCTTCATGAAGTAGGACGACGCGGAGAGGATCGGGCCGCCGATCCCGCGGTCCTTGGCGATCTTCGCGGCGCGGACGGCGTCGATGATGATCCCCGCCGAGTTCGGGGAGTCCCAGACCTCGAGCTTGTACTCCAGGTTCAGCGGGACGTCGCCGAACGCACGGCCCTCGAGCCGCACGTAGGCCCACTTGCGGTCCGACAGCCACGGCACGTGGTCCGACGGGCCGATGTGCACGTTCCCCTGGCCCATGTCCCGGCTGACCTGGCTGGTCACCGCCTGGGTCTTGGAGATCTTCTTGGACTCCAGGCGCTCGCGCTCGAGCATGTTCTTGAAGTCCATGTTGCCGCCGACGTTGAGCTGCATGGTCCGGTCGAGCTGCACGCCGCGGTCCTCGAACAGCTTGGCGAGCACGCGGTGGGTGATGGTGGCGCCCACCTGCGACTTGATGTCGTCGCCGACGATCGGCACGCCGGCCTTCTCGAACCTCTCGGCCCACTCCGGCGTCCCGGCGATGAACACGGGCAGCGCGTTGACGAAGGCCACGCCGGCGTCCAGGGCGCACTGCGCGTAGAACTCGGCGGCCTGCTGCGACCCGACGGGCAGGTAGCAGACCAGGACGTCGGCTTCCGCCGCGCGCAGCGCGGCGACGACGTCCACCGGCTCCTCGTCGGACTCCTCGATCGTCTCGCGGTAGTAGCGGCCCAGGCCGTCGAGGGTGGTGCCGCGCTGCACGGGCACGCCCAGCGGGGGGACGTCACAGATCTTGATGGTGTTGTTCTCGCTGGCGACGATGGCCTCGGAGAGGTCACGACCGACCTTCTTGGCGTCGACGTCGAACGCGGCGACGAACTGCACGTCGCCGACGTGGTACTCACCGAAGCAGACGTGCATCAGGCCCGGCACCGACGTCGTCTCGTCGGCATCGCGGTAGTAGTGCACGCCCTGCACGAGCGAGGCGGCGCAGTTGCCGACGCCGACGATGGCGACCTTGACGGATCCCATGGCATCTCCTTACTCCCGGACCGGTGCGGCCGGAGGACACGGACCGCTGACGGTCCTGCTGGGGGTGACGGGCGCGGAGCTCTCCCGCCGGGTCTTCGGGACGGTGCTGGTCAGGGGTGCTCGGGCGGCGCTGCCGGGGGCGGAGGCGGGTCCCCGGCGTCGGCGCCGTGGCCTCGGCGCCTCTCGCTGTCGGTCAGCTCGCGGTCGATGAGCTCGGCGAGCCAGCGGACCTCACGGTCGACGGACTCCAGACCGTGGCGCTGCAGTTCGAGGGTGTAGCGGTCCAGCCGCTCGCGGGTCCGGCTCAGGGAGGCCCGCAGGCCCTCGCGCTGCCGTTCGACGGTGCGGCGGCGGCCCTCGAGGATGCGCAGCCGCACGTCCGCCGCGGTGTGCCGGAAGAACGCCAGGCGGACGCCGAAGAGCCCGCCGTCGTCGTACGTCTCGGGACCGGCCTGGCTCACCAGCTCGTGGAAGCGCTCCTTGCCCTCGGCGGTGATGGTGTAGACCACCTTGCCCCGCCGGCCGGTCAGCGGTGGTGCGTCCGCCGGGAGAGGGGCGCGGGGGTCCGGCTCGTCGGTGGTGACGTAGCCGGCCGCGTGCAGCCGCTTGAGCGCGGGGTACAGCGACCCGTAGGAGATGCTGCGCAACCCGCCGAGGACCTGGGCGAGTTGCTTGCGCAGCTCGTAGCCGTGCATCGGCGACTGGTGCAGCAGGCCGAGGATGGCGAACTCGAGCACGTCGCCTCCCTCGTCGTCCTGCGGATCGATGTATCGGGACGATACATCGACGTACACTGGGCCGGACGACTCGGAGGGATCGCGAAGGCCTCCCCACGTGGTCGGGGACCTCCGGGGGTCCCCGCTGGTGCGTACATTGACGCCGTGCCCGGACGTCGATCCGTCGTGGACTACTCGCTGCAGCGGCGAGCCGTCCTCGCCGACGTGTACGCCGGCCGCACGGGACTGTTCGAGGTCTGCGACGCCAGTCCGTACCTCGTCCGGGCGGCGAAGTACCACGGCGAGGCGACCGACGTCGCGTGCCCGGTGTGCCGCAAGGTGGAGCTCACGCTGGTGAGCTACGTCTACGGCGAGCACCTCGGCCCCACGGCCGGCCAGGCGAAGACGCAGGCCGAGCTCGCCCGGATGGACGCGGCGCAGGAGGAGTTCTCCGTCTACGCCGTCCAGGTGTGCCGCGGCTGCGGGTGGAACCACCTGGACTGCTCGTACGTCCTCGGCGCCGAGCCGGACCCGGGCCGCCAGCCGCGCCGTACGCGTCGGCGGGCGGCCACCGAGTAGTAGTACGCGTCACACGGGGGAACACGGGGTGCCCCACGTGGTCGTTGAGACACGTGGGCGTCGCTGCGCAGCGGGTCGTCCGGATTCGCACAGCTGAAGACGCCACCCTGGGTGCCGGACGTCTGACTCCCCGTGCCCACCGAGACCCGAACCAGAGAGGGGCCCCTGCGTGCCTCCCCACGACGAGACCTCACCGGTCGGGCCGCGCAGCGGCTCGGTCCGCCGTCCGCCGTCCGGCCGCACCGCCGGTGGCGGCGGTGGAGGCGGGCGTCCGCCCGCAGGCCGCGGTGGCCGGCCTCCGGCCGGCCGCGGGGCCCGGACGACGGCGTCCCGCACCGGCGCGGCTGCCACGGGCGCCCGCCCGGCGGGCAAGGCCGTCCGCACCGGGAAGCAGCGCCGCACTCGCCGGCTGAAGGCCCTCGGCGCCGCGTTCGCCGGCGTGCTCGTGCTGCTCGGCGTCTTCGTGGGCGTCGTCTACGCGACCACCGAGGTGCCCGACCCGAGCTCGGTGCAGAACGCACAGACGACGATCGTGTACTACGGCGACGGCACCACCGAGATGGCCCGGCTCGGCGTGGACGGGGGCAACCGCACCAACGTCGACCTGACCGAGGTGGCCGAACCGGCGCGCGATGCGATCCTCGCCGCCGAGAACCGGAACTTCTACTCCGACCCGGGCATCTCCTTCACCGGCATCGTGCGCGCCGCCTGGAACAACCTCACCGGCGGCTCCACGCAGGGTGGCTCGACGATCACCCAGCAGTACGTGAAGAACGCCTTCCTGACGCACGACCAGACGTTCAGCCGCAAGTTCCAGGAGCTCTTCCTCTCCGTCAAGCTCGACAACGAGTACGAGAAGGACGACATCCTCGAGAACTACCTGAACACCATCTACTTCGGTCGCGGCGCCTACGGCATCGAGGCCGCCGCGAACACCTACTTCGGCGTGCCGGCCAGCCAGCTGACCGCCCAGCAGGGCGCGGTGCTCGCCGTCCTGGTCCGCAGCCCCTCCACCTACGACCCGGAGTCCAACCCCGAGGGGGCGCAGGACCGCTGGGGGCTGGTGCTCGACGCGATGGTCGACGAGGGCTGGCTGACCGAGCAGGAGCGACAGGCCTCGGTCTACCCGCCGGTGCTGCCGCGGACCGGCTCCAACCTGGGCATCCCCGACGGGCCGGAGGGCCTGGTCGTCCAGCGCGCCATCGCCGAGCTGGAGGCCAAGGGCTACGACGAGCAGCAGATCCGGGCCGGCGGCCTGCGGATCACCACCACGGTGGACAAGCGCTACCAGGACGCCGCCATCTCCGCCGTCGCCGACGTGATGGACGGTGAACCGGAGAACCTGCGCGAGGCGCTGGTGTCCGTCGACCCGAACACCGGTGCCGTCCGGGCCTACTACGGCGGGCCGATCGGCGCCGGTGACGGCGCGGTCGACTACGCGCAGGCCCTGCGCCAGCCCGGCTCGTCGGTCAAGCCCTACGTGCTGGCCACCGCGCTGGAGGACGGCATCAGCGTCAACGCCCGGCGCGACGGCTCCTCGCCGCAGGAGTTCCCCGACCGCCCGGGCCTGCCGGTCCGCAACTCCGGCGGTGCCTCGTGCGGCTCCTGCACGCTCATGGAGGCGCTCACCCGCTCCCTGAACACCACCTACTACGGGCTGGCCTACGAGGTCGGCGCGGAGCGGGTCCGGCAGAACATCCTCGAGGCCACCGGCCTGCCGGAGGCCTGGCCGGACGAGCCGTCCTACGGGGTGCTCGCCGGCAGCAACACGCTGGCCGACCCGGAGACGGGCGCGACCGGCGCCTCGATCGGCATCGGTCAGTACGAGATGCGCCCGATCGACCAGGCGCACGGCTTCGCCACCCTCGCCACCGGCGTCGAGCACGAGCCGTTCTTCGTCGCCCGGGTGACCGACAGCGAGGGTGCGGTGCTGCTCGACTACAACGGTGACGCCGGGGACCGGGTCTTCGAGGAGGAGGTCGTCAACGACGTCACCTACGCGATGACCGACGTCGCCGCCTACTCGCGCCGCTCGCTCGACGGTGGCCGCGAGGTGGCCAGCAAGACCGGTACGCAGGGTCAGGGCGAGGACAACTCCGACGCCTGGATGGTGGGCTTCACGCCGTCGATCTCCACCGCGGTGTGGATGGGCAACGACTCGCCCGCCCAGCCCATCGAGGACGTCAACGGCCGCATCATCTACGGCTCGGGCCTGCCGGGCGCCATCTGGCAGGAGTTCATGGACAACGTGCTCGACGGGACGCCGGAGGAGGACCTGCCCGACCGCGCGCTGATCCGCGGCGACACCGGCAACGGTGTGCCCGCGCCGGAGCCGGAGACGCAGACGCAGGCGCCGGTCCAGGTCACCGCCCCGCCGACGCAGCAGGCAGAGCCCACCCCGACGCCGATCCCGACGCCCACGCCGACCGAGACGCCGACCCAGACGCCGACCGCGACGCCCAGCGAGTCGACGACCGAGGAGACGGAGGAGGACGGTCCGCAGTTCGACGAGGGCACCACGCCCGGCCAGAACGGCAACGGCAACGGCGCTGGCCCCGGTACCGGCAACGGCACCAACGGTCAGCAGCTGGGCGGCTGACCTCCGGCGGGCAGACTGACCCGCATGAGCACGATCCCCACGGGCCCGTCCGCACCAGCGGACGGGCCCGCGGCGTCCCCGGCCTCGGACGGTCGCCCCGACCGCGTCGTCCCCAGCTGGACCGACCCGGTCGTGGCGCAGGCCAGCGAGGCGGTGGGCGGGCCCTGGGGCCGGCACGCGGTCGTCGGGCGGGCGCTGTTCTGGACCCCGCTGCGGGTCTGCCTGCTGTTCGCCTCGACCGTGCTGGCGTTCGCCTGGCTCAAGCAGGCGCCCTGCGCCGACGGCGACTGGACCGGATCGCTGCAGTACACCCACCTCTGCTACTCCGACCCCGTCCCGCTGTTCGGCATCTACGGGCAGGGTGAGGGGGCGCTGCCCTACCTCGACGCGCGGGTGGAGTACCCCGTGCTCACCGGGGCGGTCATGGCGCTCGCCGCGCTGCTGTCGGGCTGGTACGACCGGCTGGCCGCCACGGTCGGCGTCCTCCCGGCGGTCCCGCCGGTGGAGAGCTACACCGTCGTCACGGCGCTGCTGATGTCGCTGTGCGCGCTGGTGGTGGTGCGCGCCGTCCTGCCGTTGACCGGCCGGCGGCCGTGGGACACCGCGATGGTGGCGCTGTCACCGGTGCTGCTGGTCTACGCGTTCAACAACTGGGACCTGCTGGCCGTCGCCCTCACCACCCTCGGGATGTGGGCGTGGGCCCGACAGCGGCCGGTGCTCGCCGGGGTGCTGCTCGGCCTGGGCGTGGCCGCCAAGCTCTACCCCGTCCTCGTGCTGGGCGCACTGTTCCTGCTGTGCCTGCGCGCCGGTGCGCTGCGGGTCTGGCTGCGGGCGGCGCTCGTGGCGGCCGGCGCCTGGCTGGCGGTCAACCTCCCGGTGGCCCTGCTGGCACCGGAGAACTGGGGCTGGTTCTTCGCCTTCAGCCGGCAACGCCCGGCCAACCCCGAGTCCATCTGGAACGTCCTGCTGACGGTCACGGAGAACCGGGTCCTCGACGGACCGCTCGCCGAGGGTGAGACGCCGTCGGTGCTCAACACGGTGGTGGCCGTGCTGCTGCTCGCGTTCGCCGCTGGGGTCGCCTGGCTGGTGCTCACCGCTCCGGTGCGCCCCCGGGTGGCACAGGTGGCCTTCCTGCTGGTCGCCGCCTTCCTGCTGCTCAACAAGGTCTACAGCCCGCAGTACGCGCTGTGGCTGCTGCCGTTGGCGGTCCTGGCCCGGCCGCGGTGGCGCGCGCTGCTGGTCTGGCAGGTCAGCGAGGCCCTGGTGTGGATCCTGACGATGCTCTACTACCTCGGCACCGACAACCGCGGCGTCGAGGTGCAGTGGTTCTTCACCGCCGTCCTGGTCCGGGACGCCGTCCTGGTGGCGCTCATGGTGCTCGTCGTCCGAGAGGTGCGGCGGCCGGACGACGACGTGGTCCGCACCAGCTGGCCCGGCGTCGACGACCCGGCCGGAGGGGTGTTGGACGGAGCGCCCGATGTGGTGACGCTCGACAGCCGGGGACGGGTCCTGTCGCGACGAGTGGGGTCCGGAGGGTCCCCGACGAGGGACGGCTAGGCCCCAGCGCAGTCCGGTACGGCTGTGGTCCGCGGTGTCGGCCGGAGGGACGACGGACGTCAGCGCTCCACGTGGAACACGGACCCGGGTCAGGCCAGGGCCTGCCGGAGCAGCACGATCTCCTCGGCGTGGCTGGCGGCGTCGCCGGGCGTCTCGAGGACGATCGGGCAGTCCGCCGCCCGGGCGACCTCCACCAGCAGCTCGGTCGGGATCTCGCCCTCGGCCAGCGGGGCGTGCCGGTCGCGGCTGGAGCCCTGCGGGTCGCGGCTGTTGTTCAGGTGCACCAGGTCCACGCGGCCGGTGATCGCCCGGACGTCGTCCACCGCGGTCGCCAGGTCCCACCCGGCGGCCCACGCGTGGCAGGTGTCGAGCACGAAGCCGGCGCCGAACCCGCCGACGGCGTCCCACAGCCGGGCGAGGGCGTCGAGGTCGCGGGCCATGGCGTTGCCGCCGGCGGCGGTGTTCTCGATGAGCAGCGGGACGGGGAAGCCGCCGTCCTCGGCCTGTCGGGAGAAGGTCTTGCGCCAGTTGTCGACGCCGGCCGCCGGGTCGTCCTTGGCCAGCACGTGCCCGCCGTGCACCACCATGCCGAGCGCACCGACCGCGGCGGCCGCCTTCGCGTGCGCGGCCAGCAGCTTGCGGCTCGGGATGCGGATGCGGTTGTTCGTCGTCGCCACGTTGAGCACGTACGGCGCGTGGACGACGACCGTGAGGTCGCTGGCCAGCAGGTCGGCGGCGTCCGGGCGCGGCTTGGGTTGCGTCCAGCCCTGCGGGTCGGCCAGGAAGACCTGCACGCCGTCGGCGTCCATCTCCGCAGCGCGGGCGAGCGGGCCGCCGGCATCGAGCTCGTTGTCCTCGGTCAGGCCGGGTCCGACGTGTACGCCGATCGGGTGAGCTGCCACGCGCCCGACCCTAGAAGGAGCCCCTGCCCTCCGTCGCTCGCTGGCCCCGTCCCGGGTCCCGCGCCGAGCTTGCGAGGGGTGGGCAGGACGGGGCCTTTCCACCTGCAGGGGCCGGCGGGCCGGTCGGCGCTGGTACGCTCGGCTGAGCGCGTTCCACCGGTGGCCGTCACCGGGCGGGGCGCGCGACGCGTGTACGACCCTCCTGCTGCAGACCGACTGCAGCCGCCCAGACCAGAGGAGGTGGGGTTCTCCGTGCGTCACTACGAACTGATGGTCATCCTCGACCCCGACCTGGAGGAGCGCACGATCGCTCCCTCCCTCGACCGGTTCCTCAGCGTCGTCACCAACGCCGGTGGCACCGTGAAGACCGAGATCTGGGGTCGTCGCCGGCTGGCCTACGAGATCAAGAAGCAGATCGAGGGCATCTACGCCGTCGTCGACATCCACGCCACGCCCGCCGCGGTGGCCGAGCTCGACCGGCAGCTCAACCTCAACGAGTCGGTCCTGCGCACGAAGCTCATGCGGCCCGAGGTTCACTGACCATGGCCGGCGAGACCGTCATCACCGTCATCGGCAACCTCACGTCGGACCCGGAGCTGCGGTTCACGCCCTCCGGCGCCGCGGTCGCCAACTTCACCGTGGCCTCCACGCCGCGGACCTTCGACCGTCAGTCGCAGGAGTGGAAGGACGGCGAGGCGCTCTTCCTGCGCTGCAACGTCTGGCGGCAGGCGGCGGAGAACGTCGCCGAGTCGCTGACCCGCGGGTCGCGGGTGATCGTCTCCGGCCGGCTCAAGCAGCGGTCGTTCGAGACCAAGGAAGGCGAGAAGCGCACCGTCGTCGAGCTCGAGGTCGACGAGATCGGCCCGTCGCTCCGCTACGCCACGGCGAAGGTCACCAAGGCCTCGCGCGGCGATGGCGGTGGCGGCTTCGGCGGCGGTGGCGGTGGCGGTGGCGGCTTCGGTGGCGGCGGGTCCAGCGACCCGTGGTCGACCCCGGCCCCGCCGTCCGACGAGCCGCCCTTCTGAGCAGGAGGACCCCTCTGCCCCCCACCGCCCGCACGCTCGCGGCGGGGACCTGCAGAGGAGCCGTTCCAGCACCTCACCACGCTCGGTGCGAGCCCCTGCGAGGGGGCCGTTCCATTCCGTCACTCTCTGGAGAACCCCGGTGGCCAAGCCCCCCGTTCGCAAGCCCAAGAAGAAGGTCTGCCAGTTCTGCAAGGACAAGGCGACCTACATCGACTACAAGGACACGACGCTGCTGCGGAAGTTCATCTCCGACCGCGGCAAGATCCGTGCCCGCCGCGTGAGCGGCAACTGCAGCCAGCACCAGCGGGACGTCGCCACGGCCGTCAAGAACAGCCGTGAGATGGCCCTGCTGCCCTACACCTCCACGGCGCGCTGACCATGAGCACCCAGAAGCTGATCCTGACGCAGGAGGTCACCGGCCTCGGGTCCTCCGGTGACACCGTGGAGGTCAAGGGCGGATACGCCCGCAACTACCTCCTGCCCCGCGGCCTGGCCATCGTGGCCACCCGCGGTGCCGAGAAGCAGGTCGAGTCGCTGCGCCGCGCGCGTGCCACGCGCGAGGTGCGCTCGCTCGAGGAGGCGCAGGCCGTGGCCGGGCGCCTGTCGGGCCTGACCGTCCAGGTGCCGGCGCGCGCCGGTGAGGGCGGCCGTCTGTTCGGCCGCATCACCACCGCCGACGTCGTCAACGCCGTGACCGCCGCCGGTGGCCCCGCGCTCGACCGGCGCCGGGTGGAGCTGCCGAGCAGCATCAAGACCACCGGCCAGCACACGGTGACCGTGCGGGTGCACCCCGAGGTCACCTCGCAGCTGACCATCGAGGTCGTCCCCGGCTGACGAAGGCCCCGTCCTCCCCACCCCCGCGAACTCGCGGCCGGACCCTGCAGGAGGGCCGCACAGCACCGCCCACGAGGGGCGTCGGGCTCCGGTCCGGCGCCCCTCACGGCGTTCTGCCGCAGCCCTCACTCACGCGGGCGCTGTGGCTGCCGGACGGCGACCGTCAGTCGACCGCGGCGGCCCGGCGCACATAGGGCGCGACCGGGCTGAACTGCAGGGCGCGGGGCAGTGCGCGGACCAGGGACCTCTCCCCTGTCACGACCAGCAGACGGTCGCGCACCGCCTCCCCGTACCCGATGCGCCCCACCCAGACCTGGTACAACACGTCGAGCCCGACGTCGACGGTGACGTCGACGTCGAAGCCCGGGTCGGTGAAGCACAGGGAGACGTCCGTGGGCGTGACGACCAGCCAGTAGAGCCGCCGCCGGCCCTCGACGAACCGGAACTGCAGCACGACCCGGCGGGGCTCGCCGAAAGCCTTCGCATCGATGCCCCCGCGGATCCACCACATGAGCACGGTCGCGTCGAGCTCGTCGGGCCGTGGTTCGCCGAACGCCCAGCGGGCACCCCACTCGGCCAGGCCGAAGACCAGCGGGCGCAGTTCCTCGCCGGCCTGGGTGACGCGGTAGCGGCCGTCGTGGTGCTCGACGAGCCCGGCCCGGACGAGGTGGTCCAGGCGCTTGGAGAGCAGCCCGCGGGAGAGCCGCGGCAACCCCCGGGCGAGCTCGTTGAACCGCTCCGCGCCGACCAGCAGGTCGCGCACGATGAGCAACGTCCACCGGTCGCCGAGCAGCTCCAGCGACCGGGTGATCGGACAGTACTGGCCGTACCGGGCCATGCCGTCGATGGTGACAGGGGCGGTGCAGAACCAGAACTGGATGGGGCGCGCCGGCGTCCGGATCGTGGCGGCATGACGACGACAACAGAATCCCCGCGTACGGACGAGCAGGTCCTCTCCCTGGCCGCCGAGGTCGGCCGTCGCGCCGCCGAGCACGACGCCGAGCACGACAGGGACGCGACCTTCGTGAGTGAGGCCTACCGCGCCATGGCCGAGACCGGCTACCTGGCGATCGCGGTCCCGGTGGAGTTCGGCGGGGCCGGCGCGACCTGGCGCCAGGTGGTGCTCGCCGAGCACGAGTTGGCCCGGTGGTCCGGCTCGGCCGCCCTCTCGGCGGCCATGCACCAGTACCTGACCCTCGTGCACCGCTGGCGGCACCGGCGCGGAGCGGCGGACGCCGAGGCCACGCTGCGCCGAGTGGCCGACGAGGGCATCGTGCTGGCCACCAGCGGCGGCTCGGACTGGGTCAGCCCGACGACGACCGCGGTCGAGGCCGACGGCGGGTACCTGGTGCGCGGCCGGAAGTCCTTCTGCTCGCAGGCGCCGGCGGCGACGGTCCTGGCGACCTCGGCCGTGCTGGGGGAGCCTCGACCGGGGGCCGAGGTGCTGCACTTCGGGATCCCGCTCACCGCGCCGGGCGTCTCGCTGGTCGACACCTGGGACACGTTGGGCATGCGCGGCACGGCGAGCCAGGACGTCGTCCTGGACGACGTCTTCGTGCCGGCCGAACGGGTGCTCGGCCGGCGCCCGTACGGCCAGCTCGCCGGTCCCCTGCTGCTGGCGGCGATCCACTTCGCCCCCGTCGTGGCCGGGGTCTACCTCGGTGTGGCGCAGGCCGCTCACGAGGAGGCCGTGCGGCTGGCCACCCGTCGCCCGGAGCCGGCCCCCGCCGCGGTGCGGCAGATCGGGGAGATGCAGGCACGGCTGCGAGTGGCCCGCTGGGCGCTGCTCGGCGCGGTCGGGGAGGTCGGTGAGTACCCGCCGCTCGAGCACGCGGTCCTGGAGACGCTGATGACCGCCAAGCGCCACGCGGTGCTCGAGGCGGTGGCGGTGACCGACCTGGCCCTGCAGGTGGCCGGCGGTCCGGCGTTCTACCGGACGTCGCCACTGGAGCGTGCCTACCGCGACGTGCGGGGCGGGCCGTTCCACCCGCTGACCCCCGAGGCCACCCTGGCCGCCGTGGGCGAGGCCGCCGTGCGCGCCGCCCGCGGCTGACCGCCACCGGCCGAGGCACCGGACCGTCGAGGGCGGCCGGACGCCGGCACGTCGGGCCCTCGGCCACCGCTGCGCGGGGGCACGACGGTCGGTCGTGGCGGCGCCCCCGGTGGCCCGCCTCCACCGGGTGTCGACCTGTGGACGTGTGACCGCTGGGGCGGCTGCGGCGGCCCCTGCGACACGCCGGACGACGACACCCGGATTTCTCGCAGGTTTTTCCCGTCCACACCCGGTGAGTCGTCTCCGCGCAGGTCAAGGGCGGGATACGAGGGACGGCGTCGCGGCGTCCCCCGCTGTCTCCACATGTCGACACGGCTGTGTCCACCGACTTGTCCACAAGTTGTGCAGAAGCGCGTTCACACCGGTGTTGGACTGGTCCGTCCGCACTTCCTAACGTCCTCCACGGCTGCCGTCGGGGCGGAACTGTCGGACCTCCGCGGTAGCAATGACCCGAACGCACGTTCGAGTCACGTGTGCAGCGTTCTGGTGCTTCCCCCACCAGGCCCCGGCGATCCCGCCGGGGCCTGTGCGCGGGTGCGCCGTGAGTGGATGGAGGACCCCGTGGCGGTGGCCGACGACTTCGAGCGTCCGTCCCCGACGGCGCCGGCGTACGACCGGCAGCCGCCGCAGGACGTCGCGGCGGAGCAGTCGGTGCTCGGCGGCATGCTGCTGAGCAAGGACGCGATCGCCGACGTCGTCGAGGTGCTGCACGGCAACGACTTCTACCGACCGGCGCACCAGGTGATCTACGACTGCATCCTCGACCTGTACGGGCGGGGGGAGCCGGCCGACGCGATCACCGTCGCCGCCGAGCTCAACCGCACCGACCAGCTGTCGAAGATGGGTGGCGCGGTCTACCTGCACACCCTGATCCAGTCGACGCCGACGGCCGCCAACGCCGGCTACTACGCCGCGATCGTCGCCGAGCAGGCGGTCCTGCGGCGGCTGGTCGAGGCCGGCACCCGCGTCGTCCAGCTGGGCTACGGCGCCGCCGGTGGCAAGGGCGACGTCGACGACATCGTCGACCGCGCCCAGCAGGAGATCTACGACGTCACCGAGAAGCGCATGAGCGAGGACTACGCGCGCCTCGAGGACGTCCTGCAGCCGACGATGGACGAGCTCGACGCCATCGCCTCCCGTGGTGGCACCGCCCGCGGCGTGCCCACCGGCATCCGCGACCTCGACGAATTGACCAACGGTCTGCAGGCCGGCCAGATGGTCGTGATCGCTGCACGTCCCGGTGTGGGCAAGGCCCTGGCCCTCGACACCCCGATCGCCACGCCGGTCGGCTGGACGACGATGGGCGAGGTCGCGGTCGGGGATCAGGTGATGGGTTCCGACGGCCGCCCGACGACGGTCGTGGCCGCCACCGAGGTGATGACCGGCCGGCCCTGCTACGAGGTTCACTTCTCCGACGGCTCGGTGATCGTGGCCGACGCTCAGCACCAGTGGCTGACCGAGACCCGCGCCAGCCGGAAGTCGGCGCAGGCGGCGGCCTCCGGCTACAGCCGCGATCGCAACCAGCGCACGTTCGCCGAGGTCCGGACGACGGAGGAGATCGCCCGCACCGTCCGCTGCGCCACCAAGGACACCCGGCTCAACCACTCGGTGACCAACGCAGCGCCGCTGGAGCTGCCGGAGGCCGACCTCCCCCTGCCGCCGTACGCGCTCGGTGTGTGGCTGGGCGACGGAACGTCCCGAGCCGCGCACTTCACGAGCAACGACCCCGAGATCGCCGTGTACATCGAGGCCGAGGGGCTCGTCGTCGAGCCGACGGGCGTCCACCGTCGGTACTCGTTGCGGCTCCCGACGCGGCCGGCCGTCGCCCCTCGTCCGTGCCGGATGTGCGGCGAGCTGTTCGTGCCGCAGACGTCGCAGGTGCAGACCTGTGGCCAGACGTGCGGTGGCCGGCTGCGGGCCAGCGGCGGTGTCGGCCGTCAGGCGACCTGCCCGGACTGCGGTGGTCCCTCGGCGGGCTTCGCGCAGTGCCTGGCCTGCCGTGACCACCACGGCACCGTGCCGGGCATCCTGCGCACGCTGGGGGTCTTCGGCGACAAGCACATCCCGACCGCGTACCTGCGGGCCTCGCTGGCTCAGCGACGTGCCCTGCTGGCTGGGCTCCTGGACACGGACGGAACGGTGACGCCGAGCGGTGTCGTGCGGTTCGCGGTGACCAACCCGCGGCTGGCCGAGGACGTACGCGAGCTCATCGCCAGCCTCGGCCACCGGGTGCGGATGACCCGCAAGCGGGTCAGGGGTCGCAGCGAGCCGTCGTCCACCTGCTTCACGCTGACGTTCAGCACGGATGACGAGGTGTTCCGTCTGGAGCGGAAGAAGCGCGTCCACAAGGAGCGCGGTGCCCGCAGCTCCACCGCCCGCGGCGTCCGTTTCATCACTGACGTGCGGCCGATCGGCAGTGTGCCGGTGCGGTGCATCGAGGTCGCCGCCGAGGACCACCTGTTCCTCGCCGGGCGGAGCTTCATCCCGACCCACAACTCGACGCTGGGGCTGGACATCGCGCGATCGGCGACTGTCAAACACCATTTGGCAACGGTCATTTTCTCGCTGGAGATGAGCAAGCACGAGATCACCATGCGTCTGCTGTCGGCGGAGGCGAAGGTGCCGCTGCACCACATGCGAGCCGGCACGCTCTCGGACGAGGACTGGTCGAAGCTGGCGCGGCGAATGGGCGAGATCGCCGACGCGCCGCTCTACATCGACGACTCGCCGAACATGACGATGATGGAGATCCGGGCGAAGGCGCGGCGGCTCAAGCAGCGCAACGACCTGAAGCTGGTGGTCATCGACTACCTCCAGCTCATGACCTCCGGCAAGCGCGTCGAGAGCCGTCAGCAGGAGGTCTCGGAGTTCTCCCGTGCGCTCAAGCTGCTGGCCAAGGAACTCGAGGTCCCGGTCATCGCGATGTCGCAGCTGAACCGTGGGTCCGAACAGCGTCAGGACAAGAAGCCGATGCTCTCCGACCTTCGCGAATCCGGGTGCCTGCCGGCCGAGACCCGCATCCTGCGGGCCGACACCGGCGCTGAGACGACGATGGGCGAACTCTTCGAGAGCGGGGAGACCGACGTCCCCGTGTGGGCCCTGGACGACAACCTGCGCTACGTCCGCCGGCACCTCACGCACGTCTTCTCGACCGGGGAGAAGCCGGTGTTCACCATGACGACCTCGTCGGGCAAGACGATCCGGGCGACCACCAACCACCCGTTCCTCACCTACGACGGGTTCAGGCCGCTCGGTGAGCTGGCGCCCGGCGACCGCATCGCCGTGCCGCGTCACGTGCCCGCGCCGGACCGGATGACGGTCTGGGAGGACGAGAAGGTCGTCCTGCTGGCCCATCTCATCGGCGACGGCAGCTTCGTGAAGCGGCAGCCGCTGCGGTACGCCTCCATCGATGAGGAGAACCTGCGCGCGGTCACCACCGCGGCCCTGCACTTCGGCGTCGTGGCCGTGCGGGACGACTACGCCGCTGCCCGTTGCACCACGCTGCGGCTGCGCGCTCCTTTCCCGCTCACTCACGGACGTCGGAACCCCATCGCCGCCTGGCTCGACGAGCTCGGTCTGTTCGGCCTGCGCAGCCACGAGAAGTTCGTCCCCGAGCCGGTCTTCTCGCTGCCCAAGAAGCAGATCGCGCTCTTCCTCCACCATCTGTGGGCCACCGACGGCTCCGTCACGGTGAACAAGAACGGGCGGGGCGGTCGGGTCTACTACGCCTCAACCAGCAGGCCGCTTGTCGACGACCTCGCGCGGTTGCTGCTGCGCTTCGGGATCTCGTGCCGCATCCGCCGCGTGCGGAAGTCCGGCTACCGGGACGGCTGGACGCTCGACATCAGCGGCTGCGACGACCAGCGTCGATTCCTCAACGAGATCGGGGTCCACGGCGCCCGCGGTGCGGCCGCCGAGCAGTTGCTCGGGATCGTCCGAGAGATGTTCGGCAACCCGAACGTCGACACCGTGCCCGTCCAGGTCTGGGAGCGCGTTCGCGCGGTGCTGGAGGAGAAGGGCATGAGCCATCGGTCCTTCACCGCAGCGATGGGATCGGCCCTCTGCGGGAGCACGATGTGGAAGCACGCGCCGAGCCGGGAACGACTGGGCCGTATCGCAGCCGTACTCGAGGACGCCGAGTTGGAGATCCAGGCGGTCAACGACGTCCTGTGGGACGAGATCGTCTCCATCGAGCAAGGTGCCGTGGAAGAGGTCTACGACGCCACGGTGCTCGGTGGGCACAACTTCGTCGCCAACGGAATTGCAATTCACAATAGTATTGAGCAGGACGCAGACATGGTGATGATGATCCACCGCGAGGACATGTACGAGAAGGAATCACCGCGGGCGGGTGAGGCCGACATCATGCTGGTAAAACACCGCAACGGCCCGACCGCGAACGTCACGGTCGCCTTCCAGGGCCACTACAGCCGCTTCGTGGACATGGCGAACTGACCGCACGACCCGCACGTGGAGAGGCCCGGAGCGACACACGCTCCGGGCCTCTCCCGTGGACCGGTCGGGACGTCGGCCGCTGAGCGGCCTCGACGTCAGGAGATCGGTGGCCTCACCCGACGGGTTCCGCGATCGGCCTCCCGCAGCCCTGGCAGAAGCGCGCACCGAACGAGTTCCCCTCGTGGGCGCAGGGCTCTCCGGCGGGAGTGCCGGCCTGCGCCGCGAACGCAGCCGCCGGAGCGGACGGAGCGTGCCGAGCGGGGCGCCGGCGCAGGGCCATCGCCACCATCGAGAGCCCGACGACGAGCACCAGTCCGGCGCCGGCGACCGCGTACGCCCAGACGGGGATCTTCTCGAACAAGCCCTTCTCGTCCGTCCGGGACGCCGGGGTGGTCCCGGTGGACGGGGCGGGAGCCGAGGACGTCGGGACGAGTTCGACGTCGAGCCGCTCCAGGTAGGTGCGCAGGGCGGTGGCGTCGGTGATGAAGTTGAAGTTCGTGGCGTCGCCCAGGGTGATGAAGCTGTTGACGCCCAGGACCTCGCCCCGTTCGTTGATCGTCGGGCCGCCGGACATGCCGTAGGACAACTCCGCGTTGACCTCGGTGCCCGCGACGCCGTCCGGGCTGACCTGCGAGGAGCTGACGGTGCCGCTCTTGAAGGACGCCCGGAGGCGGGACACGTCCGTGACGGCGGCGACCGTGTCCGGGAACCCGATGGACGTGATCGGGTCGCCGATCGCGGCGGGTTCCTCGGCGATGGCCAGGGCCGGGGTGGCCTCGGGCAGTCCGTTGGCCTTCAGCAGTGCGAGGTCGCCGTCGGCGAACGGCTGGTGGTCGACGACCTGCACGGTGATCGGATCCGTGATGACGGCGCCCTCGACGGCCGGCGGCTGCACCACCTGCACCACCCGGACCGGGTCGGACCCCTGCTCCAGGCCCTCCACCGGCCAGTTGGCGAAGGCCTCGGCCGCTCGGTCCTGCATGTTGTTGTCGACGAGGAACTGCTGCAGGATCGCGGCCCTTCCCTCCGCGGGGTCGACGCAGTGACCGGCCGTCACGATGTGGCCGTCCTCGGCGGCGAACCAGCCGGTGCACCCCGACATGACGTTCACGGGGGCCGACCAGACGGGGGCACCGGTGGCGTCGGGGTGCAGGACGTAGCCCTCCCAGCTCACTCCGACGAGCACGATGGACTTCTCCGCATCGGAGACCTCCGCGGCCGCTGCCGTACCTGGGCTCGCCAGGAGCATCCCCGTGCAGGCGATGCCGGTCATCAGGACTGCCGCGGCGCGGCGTCCTCGGTGCGCTCTCGCCTCGTGGCGATCGGTCATGGGGACTCCCGGGTGGGTCGGATGGACATCGGGTCGCGGTGCGCAGGGCCTCCGCCACCCCCACGACGGCCTCGGGCGGAGCCCTGATACATCGCCGGACCCGGCGTGCCCTTCGGCCCTGGGCGCGGCCGTGCCTCGCGGGCAGGGTGCTCGTCGACCGCGCGCACCGGGACTTCCCCCTGGAGGCCGAGATGAAGGAGTGCCGGATCGTCCGCGGCGAGGCCCAGGAGAGCTACCGCGGCAAGCAGGGCCTCGACTACTTCGCCGGCATCTCGGCCGAGAGCGCCGGGTCGGAGGGGCTGTGCCTGCACCTGCTCGTCCTGCCGCCCGGCGCGGAGGCCGAGCCGCACCTGCACGAGAACCACGAGTCGGCCATCTACGTGCTGGAGGGGTCGAGCTCCTTCCGGCACGGCCCGGACCTCGAGCGCGTGGACACCGTGCACGCCGGGGACTTCGTCTACATCCCCGCCGGGGTGCCGCACCAGCCGTTCAACCCGACGGACCGGCCGGCGCGGGCACTCATCGCCCGCACGGACCCGAACGAGCAGGAGAGCGTCGTCCTGCTCTGAGCCCGGCGCCCGGTGCGGCCACCGACGGTCGGCAGTCCATGGCCGCCGTCGCGCTGCTGTCCTGCCCGGAGGACCCTGACGGCCGTCTGACCTGTTCTCCTCACGCCGCTTGTGACTGTCGTCACCGCGCGTCAGGAAAGGACCCCCAACCCCTGGAGATCCCGTGCAGCACCGACGCCGGCACCGGGCGACCTCTACGGTCCTCGGCGTCCTGGCCCTGACGGCCGCCCTGTCGGTCACCGCGACGCCCGCGGCGGCCGGTCCTCCGAAGGCCGAGCCGGTCTCATTCTTCCCGACCGACGAGCTGACCGTCCGCGACCCGGGCCAGCTGACCGGCCGCCGCGTCGCCCTGCCCACCACGGGCTGCGCGACACCGGTGGCCTGCGGCCTGCTCGACGAGCTCAACGAGCTCGACGGCTTCGACCTCGACCCGCGGATCGCCGTCCGCTTCGACCGCGCGGTCGACCCGGCGGTCGCCGCCGCCCGCGTCACCGTGGAAGCCACCCACGGCGGCTGGCGGACCGGTGTCGACCGCGTGGTCTGGGACCCCGCCACCGCCACTCTGCACGCCCACCCCACCGAGCAGCTGGCGCCCGGCAGGACGTACCGGATCCGGGTGGAGGACGGCCGCGACACCCGGGCCGGGGAGACGACCTTCACGACCCTGAGCGCCACCGACGGCCTGCTGGACCTGCGCCGCCAGATCGACACCGGCCGGGCGTTCGCCGACTCCGGCATCACCGACCGCGGCCTCCGGGTCGAGGGCGTCTTCCCGGCGGACGGGACGACGATCGCCTGGGCGCGGAGCGGGGCGCCGAGCACGCCCCAGAGCCCGAACCCGGCACCGATCGGGCTCCCGCCGTCCCTGGCCGGCAGCACCATCGTCTTCGGGTCCTACCTGGCGCCGTCCTGGCTGCAGTCCGACGTCACGATCGCCCAGACGCCCACCCGGGACGCCGGTCCCAGGGCGGTCGGGGCGGCGCGACTGCCCTTCGTCGCCGTCCTGCCGCCCGGTACCCCGCCGCCCGGCGGCTGGCCGGTCGCGGTGTTCGGCCACGGGTTCACCAGCTCGACGAACGCCGTCTTCCCCGCCGCCGCCACCAACGTCACGCAGGGGATCGCCACCATCGCCACCAACGTGGTCGGGCACGGCTACGGCCCGGGGAGCACCTGGGAGGTCACCCGCGGCGGGCAGACGACCTCCGTGCCCGCGTACGGCCGCGGGGTCGACCAGGACGGCAACGGGGTCGTGCTGCCCAGCGAGGGCTCCTCGGCCTCGGGCCCGGCGGCCGCCGTCTCCTCCCGGGACGCGCTGCGGCAGACGGCCGCGGACGTCATGACGCTGGTGCGCGCCGTGGGCGGCACCGACGTCGACCGCAACGGGACGCCGGAGCTCTCCGGTCGGGAGGTGGCCTACGTCGGGCAGAGCTTCGGTGGCATCTACGGCACCCTGGTCGCCGGTGCCGACCCCACGGTCGCCCGCTCGGTGCTCGACGTGCCCGGCGGCCCGATCACCGAGATCGCCCGGCTGTCGCCGTCCTTCCGGCCGCTCACGACCGCTGCGCTGCAGGCCGTCGGGATCCTCGGTCCCACCGACCCCGACTTCCGGGAGCGGCTGCCGCTGCGCGGTCAGGGTCCGCTGACCGTTCCCGACAGCCGAGCGCTGGCCATCCAGGAGTACCTGGCCCGGGCGACGTGGTTGGCGCGGTCGGGCAGCCCGGAGACGTTCGCCCCGCTCGTCGACCCGCGCCGGGTGCTGGTGCAGGTGGCGTTCGGTGACCAGACGGTGCCCAACCCGACGTCGTCCACGCTGGTGGACGTCGGGGACCTGTGGTCGCGGACCAGCCTCTACCGCAACGACCGCACGGACCAGAGGACGCTCAACCCGCACGCGTTCCTGCTGGACCTTCGCAGCTTCCCCACGGCGGCGCAGCAGGGCCAGACGCAGGTGGCCGCGTTCCTCGGCCGCGGGCAGGTACTGGACCCCGACGGGGCCGGCGACGTGTGGGAGGTGCCCGTCCGCGACCCGGTGGTGCTGCGGTCGCTCAACTTCGGCATGTAGGCCGGACGACGCGCAGGCAGCCCGACGGCGCGCTGCACGCGCTGGAGGTGTTCGCCGACGTCACCCCGATGACCCCCACCCTCCGCGCGCGGGAGGTGTGCGACTGGCTGGCGACGGTCACGTCGCCCGACGGCGGCCTGCCGTTCGCCCTGCCCCGCCGTCGCCGGACACCCCTGGCTGGGCCGAGCGACCACGTACTGCCTCGCGGCGGTACGTGCCCTGGGCGAGCAGCCGCACGCTCTCGAGCTGGCCTTCGCGGCGCGGTTCCTCGACGCCGCCGCTCCGACACGATCTGGCGGACTGGTTCCAGGAGGTGGGCAAGCGCTTGAGCCAGGCGGATCCCCGGACAACGGCCTGGCGCCGGTGACCTCTCTGCTGGACAGCTCGGCGTGGGTGCTGGGTGGACGCAACCGGGCTGTCGCGGAGCGACTCCCAGCGGCGACGCGGACCGGGGACCTGGGTGTCTCGACGGTGACTGCGCTGGAGGTCCTGTACAGCTCCCGCAACGTCGAGGAGTACGAGGCGAGGTGACGCTCGACTGCCTACGTCGGTTGCCCTGGTACGACCTCAGCGACCCGAGAGCGGCAGTCGCCGTGCAGCACCGTCGGGCCCAGCGAGGTCAGCACCGCACGTCCCTCCCGGACGTGATCGTCGCGGCGACCGCTGCCGAGCACGGGCCGACGGTGCTGCACTACGACAGCGACTACGAACGACTGTCGGAGGTCACCGGTGCCGCCCACGAGTGGGTCGCACCCCGTGGTGAGGGACACGGCCGGCAGGGCTGCTCGAGGAAGGCCTCGTCGGCCTCGACCAGGCGGTAGGTGTGCCGGGTCTGCACCGATCTGGTCGCGCAGTGAGCCCGTCAGCACCGAGGAGGTTGACCACCGACCGCTCGGGGCCGGCGTCCGACAGCGAAGCCGTCCCGGTCCCGCGTCAGCTCTCACGGAACGAGAACTGGGGCCGGGTTCCACGTGGAACCCGGCCCCAGTTACGAGGGGTGCAGCCGCGTCAGGCGGCGGCCGCCGTCCACTCCGCCTGCAGGCGGCGACGGGTCCGCCGGTCGCCGGTCGTCGCCTTGTAGAGCTTGACCAGCTGCGACGGCAGGTTCCTGCGGTTGGTGGCGTCCAGCCAGCCGTTGGGCAGCGACAGCCGGATGATCTTGTGCCAGGCCGAGCCGACCTGCTTCGGCAGCGGCGCGGTGTGGTAGTTCAGGCCGTAGCGGGCGAACAGGTCACGGATCTTCGGCGCGATCTCGGCGTACCGGTTGCTCGGCAGGTCCGGGAACAGGTGGTGCTCGATCTGGTGGGACAGGTTCCCGGTCATGATGTGCATGGCCTTGGAGCCGGAGATGTTGGCCGAGCCGAGCATCTGCCGCAGGTACCACTCACCGCGGGTCTCGCCGTCGATCGACTTCTTCTCGAAGGTCTCGACGCCCTCGGGGAAGTGCCCGCAGAGGATCACCGAGTTCGACCAGAGGTTGCGCACCAGGTTCGCGGTGAAGTTGGCCGCCAGCGTGGAGAGGAAGTTCGGGCCTGACAGCAGCGGGTGGATGACGTAGTCCTTGCGCACCTGCTTGCCGATCTTGCGCAGCACGGCCTTGGCGCGGGCCCGGAACTCCGGGTCCCCGGTCCGCTTCTTGGCGATGGTCCCGGCCAGCTCCAGGTCGTAGGCGGCGATCCCGTACTCGAAGAAGCAGGCGTTGATGAAGCTCCACAGCGGCTGGCCGAGGTGGAACGGCTGCCACGGCTGGTCCTCGTCGACGCGCATGATGCCGTAGCCGAGGTCGTTGTCCTTGCCGACGACGTTCGTGTACGTGTGGTGCAGCTCGTTGTGCGAGTGCTTCCACTGGTCGGCCGGGCTGGCCATGTCCCACTCCCACGTCGTGGAGTGGATCTTCGGGTCCCGCATCCAGTCCCACTGGCCGTGCAGGATGTTGTGCCCGATCTCCATGTTCTCGAGGATCTTGGCGACCGACAGGCCGATCGTCCCGACCACGAACGCGGGCGGGAAGCCCGAGGCGAGCAGGACGGCGCGGCTGCCCAGCTCGATCTTGCGGTGCACGTCGATGACCCTGCGGATGTAGCGGGCGTCGTTTTCGCCGCGGCTGTCGATGACGCCCTGGCGGATGTCGTCGAGCTCCTTGCCGATGAGCTCGATGTCCTCGCTGGTGAGGTGCTCGATCGGGTTCTCGGTCTTCTTCTGCAGAACGGTCATGCGGTGCAGCTCCTCGGGTCTCGAGCGGTCAGTGGTCGATGTCGCAGGCGCCGGCGGCGGCGCTGATGCAGGTCTGGACGAGGACGCCGTCGCCGGGGACGGCGGTGGTCACCTCGCCGGTGCGCAGGTCCCGGACGGCGCCCTCCCGCAGAGGCAGCACGCAGCCGTAGCAGATGCCCATCCGGCAGCCGCTGGGCATGAGGACCCCGGCGTCCTCGGCGGCGTCGAGGATGGGGGTGGCCCCGTCGGCCTCGATGCTCGTGCCGTTCCGGGTGAAGGTGACCGTGCCGCCCTCACCCGGGACGAGGATCGTGGGCCGGAAGCGCTCGGTGAACAGCCGGTCGGCGATGCCCGCGGCGCTCCAGTGCTCCTCGAGCGCCTCGAGCATGCCGACCGGGCCGCACGCCCAGGTGGCGCGCTCGGCCAGGTCGGGCACCAGCTCGGCGATGGCCGCGGCGTCGAGCATCCCGGCGGTGTCGGTGTGCTGCTCGACCAGCCGGATCCGGCCGGCGGCGGCGAGCTCCCGCAGGTCCGGGCCGAAGACGACGTCCTCCGGCGTGGGAGCCGAGTGCACGACGACGACGTCGGTCAGCTCGTCGTGGTTGCGCAGGATGCCCATGACCGGGGTGATGCCGGAGCCGGCGGTGACGAACAGGACCTTGGCGGGCGCCTGCGCGGGCAGGACGAACTCGCCGGTGGCCTGGTCGAGGTGGACCAGCGTGCCGGGCTGCGTGCGGTGCACCAGGTGGTTGCTGACCTTGCCGCCCGGGATGGCCTTCACGGTGATGCTGATGCAGCCGTCGGGCCGGTCCAGGTGCGAGGTGAGCGAGTACGCCCGCCACATGCGCACCCCGTCGACGTCGATGCCGATGCGGACCCACTGCCCGGGGACGTGGCGCTGCCAGTCGGCACCCGGCCGGATGACCAGGGTGGCGGCGTCCCGGGTCTCCCTCTGGACGGCGACGATGCGACCGCGCAGGTCGGCGCCCGCCCGGAGCGGGCTGACCATGTCCAGGTAGTCGGCCGGCAGCAGCGGGGTCGTGACGAGCTCGGCCAGGCGCATCGCCCGGTCGCGCAGCGCGCTCAGGGTCGGCCGGGCCGACGGAGGGCGCGGGACGGTCGCGGTCATACACCTGATGGTTCCCAGCGCTGCGCGTAATTACCTGTGCCGTGGGCGTGAACGTGCTGCCGGTTACTGTCTCTGCCGAACAAAGACCGGAGCGGAGGGAGCGTCGGTGGCACCGGAGCAGGACACCTTCCCGCCCGAGGTCGCGGCGGCGATGCAGGGCCAGCTGCCGGCCGTCGCGGAGCGGACCGTCGCGGCGATCGTCGTCGAGGTGCCGAGCTACACCGAGGCATTCAGCGGCGTCATGGGCCGGAAGATCGAGAACGCCGTCCAGCTGGCCCTGGGTGGCTTCCTGGAGCTGGCGACGGCGGACGGCGGGGCGGACCCCAGCCGGCCCATCGGCCCGGCGCTCGAGGGCGCCTACGCCCTCGGTCGCGGGGAGGCCAAGTCGGGCCGGACCATGGACGCGCTGCTGGCCGCCTACCGGGTGGGCGCCCGGGTGGCGTGGCGGCACATGAGCGAGACGGCGGTGGCCGCCGGCATGCCCGCCGGGTCGCTGGCCCGCTTCGCCGAGCTGGTGTTCGCCTACATCGACCAGCTGTCGGCGGCCAGCGCCTCCGGGCACGCCGACCACCTCGACAGCAGCGGCCGGCTGCGCCGCCGCAACCTGGAGCGGCTGACGGAGCTGCTGCTGACCGGCGCGCCCCCGTACGACCTCGCCGCCGCCGCCGAGCGCGCGGACTGGGCGTCGCCGCGCACGCTGACCGCGGTGCTGCTGCCCGAGTCCCGCGTCCGCGGCGCGCTGGCCGTGCTCGACGTCCGCACGCTGCAGGCCGGGGAGGACCTGCCCGGCACCGAGCCGGGAGCTGAGCGCGCGGTGCTGCTCGTGCCGGACGCCGACGGGTACGCCCGCACCCAGCTGGTCCGGGCGCTGAGCGGGCGGGAGGCCGTCGTCGGCCCGGCCCGGCCGTGGCAGCAGGCCCGCGCCTCCTACTCGCGGGCGCTGCGGGCGCTGCAGCTGGACCTGCGCCCGGACGGCGACCTGCCGGTCGACACCGAGCTGCGGCTGGCCGACCTCGTGCTGCGCGCCGACGGCGAGGCGCTCACCGACCTGCGCGCCCAGGTGCTCGCCCCGCTCGACGGGCTGGGCCCCGGCCCCCGCGAGAAGCTGGTGGAGACCCTCCGCGCCTGGCTGCTGCACCACGGGCGCCGGGAGAAGGTCGCCGCCGAGCTGTTCGTGCACCCGCAGACGGTCCGCTACCGCATGGGGCAGCTGCGCGACCTGTACGGCGAGCGCCTCGAGGACCCGCAGTGGGTCCTCGAACTGACCCTCGCCCTCGGTGGGGTGGAGCGGTGAGCGTCCTGGTGGTCCACGGGCTCGAGAACCGGCTCACCGGTCGGTCCCTGAGTTGATCATGGAGTTGTCACCGCCGAGACGGGACGACCCGCCGCAGGAGGCCGCGACAACTCCATGATCACGGCAGGAGGCTGTCGAGGACGGGGTCCTCCCTCAGGCGGGGCGGAGGACGGCGACCAGGAAGTCCGACCCAGGCGTGAACGGCCGCAGGTCCCAGGTGGACAGCAGCAGGTCCTCGGCCCAGCCGGCGGTGCGGGCGTCGGCGCGGAAGTCGTCGAAGGCGTAGCCGCGGCCGGCGCCGAAGCCGATCGCCGCCCGCCCGCCGGGTGCCACGTGCGCCCGCAGCCGCTGTAGGACGGCGACCCGCGTGGCCGGCGCCAGGAAGGCCATCACGTTGCCCGCCGACACGATGGCGTCGAACGGCTCGGGGATGCCGCGCGCAGGCAGGTCGAGCTCGGCGAGGTCGCCGACCAGCCACCGCGGCCCGGGGTGGTCCTCCTCGGCGGCGGCGATGAGCACCGGGTCGACGTCCACCCCCACGACGTCGTGCCCGGCGCGGGCCAGCCAGCCGCCGGTGCGCCCCGGTCCGCAGCCGGCGTCGAGCACGCGGGAGCCGCGCGGGAGCATCGCGTCGACCAGCCGCGCCTCGCCGGCGAGGTCGAACCCCTGGGCGGCGAGGTCCCGGAACCGCTGTACGTAGGCGGTCGAGTGGCCGGGGTCCCGCTCGGTCATCCGCACCCACGCGCTCTGCTCGGTCATGTGCCCATGCTCGCCGACCGGCGCAGATCCCGAGGCAACCGGTACCCGACGTCCAGGTGGGCCACAGGTGCGCACCCGAGGCTCGTCTCCGCCAGCGGCCCGCCGGGGGCCGCAGGACGACGGGAGGCCCCGCCATGACCCACACCCCGACCGGACGCCGGTCCCGCCGCCGCACGCGGGCGGTGCTCCCGACCCCACCGTCCGCCGACGCCCTCGACGCCGACCTCGCGGTGCGGGTGGCGGCGGCCGCCCTCGCGGAGCACCCGGGCGCGACCCTCGACCGGGTGGAGGTGGACGGCGAGGGCCGCTACGCGGCCCACCTCGTCACCTGGTTCGGTCAGCAGGTCGTCGTCCCGGTCGACCGGGACCTCACGGTCACGGGGTGGACGGCGCTGGCGCGCTGACCCGCCGGCGCGTCCGGTGGGCGCTCAGGTGCGCGTGCGGTCCTCGAGGCCCCGGC
Organism: Geodermatophilus sp. URMC 61; assembly: GCF_052931555.1. Lineage (NCBI taxonomy): Bacteria > Bacillati > Actinomycetota > Actinomycetes > Geodermatophilales > Geodermatophilaceae > Geodermatophilus > Geodermatophilus sp. URMC 61. Next base: position 4,168,766 of record NZ_JBRFHZ010000002.1, on the reverse strand, counting down.
CGGGGTGCCAGGACAGGATCCGCAGGGCGGCCCGGTCGTCGGTCAGGCCCGTCCACACCACCTCGGTGAGGTCGAGCCGGAACACGTGCGCACCGTCGTCCTGCCGGTGCGTCTCGACCGCTCGACCCGCGACCTTAGCCTCCCCCGGCCAGCTCGCCCCGTCCTCGCCCGGGTCGGCGGTCGGGCCGTGCAGCGCGAAACGGGGGTCGCGCCGCAGGTCGTCGACCTTGCGGGCGCCCGGCATGGAGCCGATCCGCAGCTCGCCGTCGTCGCCGAACTCGACCTCGATGCCGCTGATCCGCGGCGACCCGTCGGCCCGCAGCGTCGCCACGGTCGCGTGCCTGCCCGCGGCGAACGCCGACCGCACCCGCGCCGCCAGCTCGGTGACCCCCGCGGCGACCTCTCCCCAGCTCGCCATGCGGCGCAGTCTGCCGCTCGGCCCTCCTGCGGCAGAAGGACCCCGTCCCCCCACCCCTCGCAGGCTCCGGGCGGTGCCCGTACGGGGCCGTGGTGGGGCAGGAGGGTCCTTCACCAGTCCGGTGGTTCGGCCGGGTGCAGCGCGGGGTCGTCGGCGGCCAGCGTGCGCACCGGCCCGGGCGGGGTCCGCGGCCCCTCGAAGCGCACGGTGACCCGGCCGAGGCCCCGGCCCCACACCCAGCCGGGGCCGTACTCGTCGTGCCGCACGTCCTGACCGGGCCACCAGCGCGCCTCCGCGGTGAGCGGCTCGGACGCCTCCTCGACCTCGGCGCCGGGCGCCTCCACGGCGTCGTCCACCGGCTCGTCATCGGGGGCGAACAGGTCGCCCTGCACGTAGAGCGACAGCCCGGAGACGCCGACCCCGAGCAGCCGCAGGCCGCCCTGGGTGCCGGCCTCGGCCAGCAGCCGCGCGGCGATCGAGGCGATCACCCGCGGGTCGTCGGTCGGGTGGGGCAGCGTCTGCGAGCGGGTGAGCGTGGTGAAGTCGTAGCGGCGCAGCTTGAGCGTGACCGTCCGGCCCGAGTACGCGGACGCGCGCAACCGGCTGCCGACCCGCGCGGCCATGCTGTCGACGTACCGGCCGAGCACCCGCAGGTCGGTGAGGTCGCGGGCGAAGGTCTCCTCCTGCGAGATCGACTTGGCCTCCCGCTCGGCGACCACCGGCCGGTCGTCCTCGGCACGGGCCAGCGCGTACAGCCCCGTGCCGTGCGCCCGGCCGGCCAGCGCGACGAGGTCGGGCAGCGACTTGGCGGCCAGGTCGCCGACGGTCTTCACGCCCACCTGGTGCAGCCGCTCGGCGGTCGCCGGCCCCACGCCACCGAGCCGCGTCACCGGCAGCGGGTGCAGCACCTCGAGCTCGCGCCCCGGCGGGACGACCACCAACCCGTCGGGCTTGTCGAGGTCCGAGGCGATCTTGGCCATCAGCTTGGAGCTGCCGATGCCGACCGACCCGGTCACCCCGCCGGTGGCCGCGGCGATCCGCTCCTTGAGGCCACGGGCCAGCTCGGTCACGCCGTCCGCCGACAGGTCGAGGCCGTCGCCTGGGTGGGCGGGTGAGCCGGCAGCGAGGTCGACGTAGGCCTCGTCGATCGAGACCGGCTCGACCAGCGGGGAGAGCTCGCGCAGCAGCGCCATCACGACGTCGGAAGTGCGGCGGTAGGCGGCGAAGCGGCCGCCGAGGAACGCCGTCCCGGGCGGGCAGCGACGGCGCGCCTCGGCGGTGGACATCGCCGAGCGGGCGCCGTAGGCCCGGGCCTCGTAGGACGCCGTCGCCACGACCCCGCGCCCGCCCACGCCGCCGACCACCACCGGCCGGCCCCGCAGCGAGGGCTTGTCGCGCTGCTCGACCGCGGCGAAGAAGGCGTCGAGGTCCAGGTGCAGGATGCTCGCCTGCCCCCGCACGCCCCACCTCCCCACCCTCGGCCCGGACTCCCCGTCGATGATCCGCGACCGGTCGCCGCGGCGACGCCCGGACGCACCGGACACCACCTGCGGGACGACGCGCCGGGACGGCGGCCGGCCGGGGCGGACTCGGTTGACGCCGCCCCGACGGGCTCCGGACCATCGTCGGCCCTGCTCCCGCGGCTCAGGAGAAAGACCATGTCCGACACCGTTCTCGTCGCCGGGGCCAGCGGTCTGGTCGGCACCGCGTGCGTCGACCGCTTCCTCGACGACGGCTGGGACGTCGTCGCCGTGTCCCGGCGCCGACCCGAGGTGTTCAGCAGCAGTCCGTTCCGGCACCTGACGGTCGATCTCCGGGACGAGGCGTCGACCCGGACGGCGGTCGCGGGGCTGACCGGCACCACGCACCTGGTCTACGCGGCCGTCTTCGAGAAGCCCGGGCTGATCGCGGGCTGGACCGAGCAGGACCAGATGGACACCAACCTGGCCATGCTCCGCAACCTCGTCCGGCCGCTGGTCGAGGCCGGCTCCCTCCGCCACGTGACCCTGCTGCAGGGGACCAAGGCCTACGGCATCCACCTGCACCCCATGCGCGTGCCGGCGCGCGAGCGCCATCCGCGTGACCGGCACGCCAACTTCTACTGGCTGCAGGAGGACTACCTGACCGCCGAGGCGGCGACCGCGGGCTTCACCTGGACGATCATGCGACCGCAGCTGATCGTGGGACCGAACACCGGCGTCGTGATGAACCTGCCGCCGGTGATCGGGGCGTACGCCGCCATCTGCAAGGCCGAGGGTCGACCCTTCGGCTTCCCCGGCGGGGTGCCCTACGTGTGGGAGGCCGTCGACACCCGGCTGGTCGCGAACGCCATCCGGTGGGCCGCGGAGGCGCCGGCGGCCGCCGGCCAGCACTTCAACCTGACCAACGGCGAGGTCTTCGAGTGGCGGGACCTGTGGCCGGCCCTCGCCGACGCGCTGGGCGTGCCGGCCGGACCGGACCAGCCGCTGTCGCTGGCCGAGTACCTCCCGGCGAAGGCCGACACGTGGGAGAAGGTCGTGGCCGAGCACGGGCTGCGACCGATCACCATGACCGACCTGCTCGGGGAGTCGCACCACTACGCGGACTTCTGCTTCGCCCACGGGGCGACCCAGCCTCCGCCGCCCGCCTTCGTGAGCACGGTCAAGATCAAGCAGGCCGGCTTCACCGAGGTGTGGGACACCGAGGAGAGCTTCGTGCACTGGATCCGGGTGCTGCAGGACCGCCGCGTGCTGCCGCCCGCCGGCTGACCGCGGCGCCCGCAGTCGCCATCGAGCCGCTGCCCCGTCCCCATCACGACGGTCGACGGCGAGGAACCGGCTCGGCGGAGCCGGACCGGGCGTGAGGGGCCGGAGGCCTCCCCGAGGAGCGACGGGTGGGGCTCAGCTCAGGGAGGGGACGGCACGTGGCAGCGGTGTCGTCCGGTGGGACGACGGTGTCACCGCTCCCAGATGCCGGCGAAGTGGTGCACCGGGCCGTGGCCGGAGCCGACGCCCAGGCTCTCCCCGGCCTCCAGCGCCCGGTGCAGGTAGTCCCGGGCGGGGTCGACCAGCCGGGACCAGTCATCGGTGCGGCCCCGCGCGGCCAGCGCGGCGAGCGCCGACGACAGCGTGCAGCCGGTGCCGTGCGTCGAGGTGGAGTCGACCCGCGGCCGCCGGGTGACGGTGACGCCGTCCGCGGTGGCCAGGACGTCGACGCTCTCGTCCCCACCCAGGTGGCCGCCCTTGAGCAGCACCGCGCGGGGGCCGAGCGCGAGCAGCGCCGTGGCCTGGCCGGGTAGCTGGTCGACGTCGGTGGCCGGGGGCGCGTCGAGCAGGACGGCGGCCTCCGGCACGTTCGGCGTGGCGAGGTCGGCCAGGGGCAGCAGGTCGCTGCGGACGGCGTCGATGGCGGCGTCGTCGATGAGCCGGTCGCCGCTGGTCGCGACCATGACCGGGTCGCACACGACCGGGCCGCCCGGGTGGTCGGCCAGCGCGGCGGCGACGGCGCGCACCACGTCGGCGGTGCCGAGCATGCCCAGCTTGGTGGCGTGCACCTCGACGTCGGCGAAGAGGGTCGCCAGCTGCTCGGCCACGAACTCCGGGGGGACGCCGTGCACGCCGGTGACGCCGCGGGTGTTCTGGGCGGTGAGTGCGGTGAGCACCGCCGTGCCGTAGACGCCGAGCGCGCTGAAGGTCTTCAGGTCGGCCTGGATGCCGGCGCCGCCGCTGGGGTCGCTGCCCGCGACGGTCAGCGCGACCGACACCGGGCTCGGACGTCCGGGTTCGCTCCCGCGGGCCGCTCCGCTCCTCGCTCGTTCCTCGCTGCGATGCCCACGCCCCTGTCCGCTCACCGGACCACCTGCGCGAGCCGGCCCCGGTCGATGGCCGAGCGGAGCGCGCGGGCGGCGTCGGCGGGGTCGGGTGCGGCGCACACCGCCGAGACGACGCACACGCCGTCCACCCCGGTCGCGGCCACCTCGGCGGCCCGGTCGGCGTCGATGCCGCCGATCGCGACGGTGGTGAACCCGGCGGCGCGGGCCGCCTCGGCCAGCCCGCGGACGCCGTCCGGGCCCAGGGCGCTGCCGGCGTCGGGCTTGGTCGGCGTCGTCCACACCGGGCCGATGCCGACCAGGTCGACGGTCCCCGCCGGCAGCGCGCGGGCCACGTCCAGCTCGGCGACGGAGGAGACGCTGAACCCGAGCAGCCGGTCCGGCCCGAGCAGGGCGCGCACCTCGGCCGGGGGCAGGTCGTCCTGGCCGAGGTGCACGCCGTCCACGCCGGCGAGCAGCGCGACGTCGACGGCGTCGTTGACCCAGAGCGCGACGTCCGGCCGGTCGGCCAGCGCCGCCTGCACCGCGCGGGTGAGCTCGAGCAGCTCCCGACGGGAGGCGGTCTTGTCCCGGACCTGGACGGCGGTGACGCCGCCGGCGACCGCCGCGCGGACGACGTCGGTCACCGGCCGCGGGGCGGACAGCGCGGTGTCGGTGACCAGGTAGAGGGTCGGGTCGAACGAGCGCCTCATCGGACGTCCGCCGCGGCCAGGGCCTCGCCGTCGACGGCGTCCAGCGCGTCGAGCCAGGCGGGCGCGAAGGTGCCCGGGCCGTGCGCGACCTGCGCGGCCCGCTCGGCGGCGACGGCGACGTGCGCGTGCGCGGCCACGGTCCCGGTCAGCGCGTCGCCGGTGGCCGCGACGTAGGCGGCGACGAGGGCACCCAGCGCACAGCCGGCGCCGGTGGTGCGGGTCAGCAGCGCCGATCCCCCGCCGACGCGGACGGTCCGCCGTCCGTCGGTGACCAGGTCGACCTCGCCGCTGACCGCGACGACCCCACCGGTGCGCGCCGCGAGCTCGGCAGCGGCCTTGGCGGCGTCGTCGGTGCTGTCGGTGCTGTCCACGCCGCGACCGCCGGTGCCCGCGCCGGCCAGCGCCATGACCTCCGAGGCGTTGCCGCGGACGACGGTGGGCCGCAGTCCGACCAGTTCGGTGGCCAGCTCGGTGCGGTAGACCAGGCCGCCGACGGCGACGGGGTCCAGGACCCACGGCGTCCCGGCGGCGCCGGCCGATCGGGCGGCCAGCCGCATGGCCTCGGCGGTGCGGGCGTGCACGGTGCCCACGTTGACCAGCACCGCGGAGGCGACGGCGGCGAAGTCGCCGGCCTCCTCCGGGGCGTCGACCATCGCCGGGGCGGCGCCTGCGGCCAGCAGCGCGTTGGCGGTGATCGTCTGGACGACGGTATTGGTCAGGCAGTGCACCAGAGGGGTGCGTGCGCGCACCGCCGCGTGGGCGGCGCGCAGGTCGACGGCCGGCATGCCGGTGACATCCCTTCGCCAGTACGAACTGGAGCAGGTTCGACGGGTGTGCTCTCAGTCCCCGGTCGGGGACACCCCGTGCCACGTGCGCCTCCGAACGTAACACCGGTGCGCCGGAGTGCTCCCGGCGCGGCGCCGCGACGTCCGGGCTGCCGCCGTCCGGGGTGGGCCGGGGCGTGCGACAGGATGGCCGGCGTGCTGCTCGCGTACCTGGCCGTCCTGGCGGGCGCGACCGTGCAGGCCGCCGCCGGGTTCGGTATGGCGCTCATCGCCGGACCCGCTCTGGTGGCCGTGCTCGCTCCCGTCGAGGCGGTGACCACGATGCTGGTGCTCGCCACGACGACGACCCTGCTCCTGCTGCTGGTGCGCCCCGGATCACGGCCGGCCGTCCGGTGGGCCGACGTCCGCGTGGTGGTCCCGGCCGCCGTCCCCGGGGTCCTGGCCGGCGTGCTGGTGCTCGCCGTGGTCAGCAAGGCGGCGCTGCAGCTCGCCGTGGGGGTGGGCGTGCTCGTCGCCGTGGCGATCCAGGTGCTGCGGCGCCCGGTCCCCGGCCGGGCGAGGCCGTCCCGGTGGGCCACGCTCGGCGTGGGCCTCCTCGCCGGCGTGCTCACCACCACGACGAACACCAACGGGCCGCCGCTGGTGCTCTGGCTCGAGCGGCGGCGGGTGCCCCCGGCGGAGATGCGCGACACCCTCGCGGCGATGTTCCTCGCCCTCAACCTGCTCGGCGCCGCGGTGCTCATCGCCTCGGGGCGGGCCGCACAGGCCCTCCGGCCGGAGGTGGTGCTGGTGTTGCTGGCCGCGGCGGTCGTCGGCCACGTGGCGGGCCGCCGGCTGTTCCACCTGCTCGACGTCCGCCGGTTCCGGGTGGCCGGGCTGACGCTGTCGGCGCTGGCCGGGGTGTCCAGCATCGTCGCGGGGCTGGGTTGAGGTTCCTCCGGACGCCTCCCGGAGCGATCGCCCCTGGAGTCGATCACGGGGTTGCTGCAGGCGGACGCGCGGTCGACGGCGCACCTTCGAGCACCAACCCATGATCGACTGGAGGGGGAAGGGCAGCGACGCGTGGCGCGGGGAGCGGCTCACTCGGTGAGCGCGACCGGCGGCAGCCAGTCCGCGTCGAGCAGCTCGGCGATCTCCTGCAGCGCGGAGGTGTCGGCTCCGGCGGTGGAGCCGCTGACCGCCAGCCGCTCGACCATCACCCGGGCCACCTGCTCCTCGACCGTGTCCTCGGCGAAGGCCACCCGCCACGGGGAGACCTGGCCGTCGCGGTGCGTGCGGCCGGTGACCTGGCGGGCCTGGATGCCGGAGAAGCGCGGCTGGTGGAACAGCCCGACCCGCGGCGTGGGAGAGGCGGTGGCGCCGCCGGGCAGCAGCTCGCCGGCGTGCAGGCTGATCGAGGCGGTCACGGTGAACACGCACACCGGCGCCGCACCGGTCTGGAAGCGCAGCCGCTCGGCCTCGACGTCGAACCGGTCACGACCGTAGATCGCGGCCACGCCGATCCCCGAGTCCAGCAGCGCCTCGCGGATCGGGTCGGCCGCCGTCTCGACGAACTCCACCGACACCGCGACCTGCCGCTCGGCCTCCACCTGTGCCCGCACCCAGTCCACGGTGGCCTGGGCGCGGATCAGCCCGGCCTTCTGCCGGAAGCGCAGCAGCGCGGCCCGTCCGCGTGCGGTCTGGCGGGCCTTGCGGGCCAGCCGCATCTCGGCGCGGAACTCCTGCCACTCGGACTCGTACGCGTCCTGTTCGGCCGGCGTGAGGGCGACCGGCGTCCCGGTGACCGACACCGGGCCCCAGGGGGCCGGCCGGTGCAGCGTCGCCGGCGGCTCACCGTCGGCCAGCCAGCCCTGCAGCCGGGCGAGGTCGGCGCGGCGGGCGTCGGCGTCCTCGGTCCACGCCCACCCGTAGCGCCCACGTTCCACGTGGAACCCGTGCTCGGCGAGCTTGGCCGGCAGGTCGGCCCAGGCGCGCAGCGGCTCCCCGTGGCACTGGGCGAACTGCGGGGCCAGGTAGGGCAGCTCCAGCGGCGTGTGCGCCGGGGTGGCGGTGGCGGCGATGACGAACGGCACGTCCCTCGCGCGTCCGGCGCCGGAGACGGCCTTCCAGTGCCTCCACCGCTGGGTCGTCGTGTGCCGGACCATGTGCGCCTCGTCGGCGATGACGACGTCGAACCGCAGCTTCGACACCTTCGCCAGCCGGTCCCAGGTCATGACGCACCAGCGCAGCCCGCCGTCGCCGAAGCCGGCGATCGAGCGGGTCCAGTGCGGGATGGTGATGGCCGCCGGGCGGTCGGCCACGACGAGCACGCGGTCCCCGCCGCGCAGCTCGCAGACCTCCCGGGCGGCCAGGACGGCGGTCCCGGTCTTGCCCACACCCGGGTCGTCGCCGAGCAGGAAGACCCGGTGCCCGGCCGCCGCGGAGGCGACGACGGCCTCCGCGCCGGTGGCCTGCTCCTCGCGCGGGACCAGCGGGCGGCCCGGCGGCACCGGCCGCGGGCTGTCGTTGAGCTCGTCCTCGAGGAAGCGCTCGAAGGTGTACGGGGGCGGGTCGTAGGCGGCCAGCTCCGGCGGCAGCTCCCGGCCGACCCACACGTGTGCCTGCAGGTCCGGCCGCCACAGCGCGCCCGGCGCCGGCGCGCGGAACGGGACGGCGAGCACCCACACCCGCTCCCCCGGCCCGGCGACCGGCCGTTCGGCGGGGGGCTTCGGGGAGCGGCGGGTCGGTGCCTTCCGGCGCGTGGTCGTCGTGGTGCGGGTGGTGCTGGTCGAGCGGCTCTGGCTCGTCGACCGGGCTGTCCGGCGGCGCCGTCCGGGCACGGGTGTCCTCCTCTGGGTCGGCGGACGACGGTAGGGCGGCGGGACGGCGGGATCTGGTGGAATCGCCGGGTGACGACGAATCCCGAGGAGCGGCTGCACGCCCGCACGCTGGGCTCCGCCGGACCGCGGGTGGTGTTCGTGCACGGCCTCTTCGGGCAGGGCAAGAACTGGACGACGATCGCCAAGGGCCTCGCCGCGGACCACCGGGTCACCCTGCTGGACCTGCCCAACCACGGGCACTCGCCGTGGACCGACCGGGTCGACTACGTCGACATGGCCGAGCTGGTCGCCGCGGAGCTGCGCTCGTTCGGCGAGCCGGTCACGCTGGTCGGTCACTCGATGGGCGGCAAGGTGTCGATGCAGCTGGCGCTGCGGCACCCGGAGCTGCTGCGCGCGCTGGTCGCCGTCGACATCGCCCCGGTCGAGTACCCGGTCTCCGGCGGTCGCACCGACGACCCCGACGAGGAGGCCTCGCCGTTCGCCGACTACATCGCGGCGATGCGCGCGCTCGACCTCGACGCCCTGAAGACCCGGCAGGACGCCGACGCCGCCCTGCGATCCGCCGTCCCGAGCAGGATGGTGCGCTCGTTCCTGCTGCAGAGCCTGGTCCGCGAGGGTGTGGGGGCCGACGGCGGATGGCGCTGGCGGCTCAACCTCGACCTGCTCGGTCGCGACCTGAGCGAGCTGCGCGGCTTCCCCGAGCCACCGCCGGGCGCCCGCTACGACGGCCCGGTGCTGTGGATCGCGGGTGCCAACAGCCACTACGTGCTGCCCGAGGACCGAGCCCGCATGGAGGCGCTGTTCCCCAACACCCGGTTGGTGCGGGTGAAGAACGCCGGCCACTGGGTGCACTCCGAGCAGCCGGAGGTCTTCCTCGAGACGGTCCGGCTCTTCCTCGACGCCGTCGAGTGACGGCACGGCCTCGAGCGCGGGGAGCGTTGACGGCGGAGACCCCGGTCGCACTGGACGGTGTGACGGCAGGTCGGACGCCGCGCCGTGCCCAGTCGCACCGCGAGCCCCGGACGCACCCCGACCGTTGCCAGCCTGCCGCGTCTCCGCCGACTCCCGGGGTCCCCATGCGCCTGCGCCGCTCGCTGCCCGCCGTCCTCGCCGCAGCCACCGCATCGCTGACCGTCGCCGTCGTCGGCGCCTCGCCGGCCGCCGGCATCGCGCAGGGCGTCGCGGCGGAGGAGGGCCAGTTCCCGTTCGCCGTGCAGCTGGGGTTCGAGGACATCACCCGGTCCGACGGCACGGTCTACGACAGCGCGTGCTCCGGGGCCCTCATCTCGCCGACCTGGGTCATGACCGCCGGGCACTGTCTCCACGACGGTGACGGCAACCGCATCAGCGGAGCTCCGGCCTACACCGCCGTCGCCCGCCTCGGGACGGCGAGCACGTCGGATCCGACTGCCGGCGTGACCCGCTCGGTGGTGTGGGTGGAGCAGTCCGGCAGCAACGACATCGCCGTTGCCCGCCTCGATGCGCCGGTCGACGGGCTCCCCCCGCTGCCGCTCGGCACCGAGGAGCCCGCCGAGGGGCAGCTGCTGTCCTTCGCCGGCTGGGGTGCCACCACGAGCAACGGCCCCTGGAGCGACCAGTTGTACTGGGGCCAGGTGGAGGTCAGCACGGTGCGGTCGACGACCGTGCTGGTGGAGGGCCACTGGCCCGCTCCGGACACCAGCGCGTGCGCGTACGACTCGGGGGCGCCGTACACCACCGGCGGGGAGAGCCCGGTGCTCGTCGCCGTGGAGAGCGAAGGGCCGACGTGCCCGCACCGGTCGCAGGAGACCACCGCCCGCGTCGACGTCGTCGCCGGCTGGGTCGACGGCGTCGTCGACGACCTGCCTTGAGCAAGCTGGGCCGGGAGCCGCTGCTCGACCTGCGGATGCGCGCCGGTGAGGGCGTCGACGCCGCTCTGGCCAGTAGCCCGTTGCTCGCCGGGCTGGCGCTGCGCCGGGAGACCGCACGCGTCGACCACTGACCGGCCGCAGATCCCGATCGACCTGAGCGCGGTGGCGTTCCTGCGGACACCGGGATCTCGAGGAGATCGCCGCGCAGCAGACCCTGACCTACATGAGCCCGTGGGGGGACCGGCTTCCAGAGGCCGGATGAAGGTCAACGGCGGCACGCCGCCGGTGCGTCAGGGGCCGGCCCTGCTGAGGACCTCGGTGCCATCCGGGCGGTACGTGCGCCAGCGGCTGGTGCCGGGACCCCGGCTGACGGCGAAACCACCCTCGTGGCAGGCGGTGTGGTGTCGCTCGCAGAGCAAGGCGCCGTTGTCGCAGGACGTCGGTCCGCCGAAGGCCCAGTGCACGACGTGGTGGACGTCGCACCACTCCGGGAGGGCGTCGCAGCCCGCGAAGACGCAGTGCTTGTCGCGGACCTCCACGGCCCGGCGGATCGCCGCGGTGACTGTGCGCTGGGCGCGGCCGACGTCCAGCGGCAGCCCGTCCGGCCCGGTGATCACGCGGACGACGGCGGCGTCGCAGGCCAGGCGCCGCACCGTCTCCGGGGTGATGGGGCCGGCCCAGCCCAGCTCGCCGCCGGCCACACTGGGGGCGCCGCGCTCGGCGCAGAGGGCCTGCCAGTCGATCGTGACCCGCACGTGCGGGCGCTCCCCGCGGACGTCGGGCAGGGACGCGCCGTCCAAGGCTCCGCGGGCGAGGGCGACCAGCGCGTCGGCCTGCCGCTCGGCGTGGCCGCGGGGATCACCCGCCGGGCGGTCGCCGTTCATCACCGCGGTCAGCGCCGCGTGCAGGTATTCGCCGCCGACGGCGTCCAAGTCACCGCGCAGGTGCACCCGGCCGTCGAGGCCGGCGGCCATGGTGAACCGGCGGCGGACGTCGGCCGCGTCGTCCAGCGCCCCGTCGGGATCGACCCCGGCCACCCAGGGGGCTACACCCCGGGCCGTCTCGTCGGGCGCCGTCTGCCGGGCCGGATCGGCCAGGATGCGGTCGGTCTCCGCCAGCTCGATCCCCGCATCCGCGGCCTTCGCGACCCGCCCAGGGGTCATGGCCGGGTGATCACCCGCGCGTGCGTGGCGGTGATGTCACCGCTGGTGAAGGCGGCGGCGGTGGCCGGCAGTCGCTCCAGCCGGCGCCCGGTCGAGACGATCGCCGTCGCCTCCGCCGGTGCCAGCCGGCAGCTGCCGTGCAGCCAGCCCTTCATCGACACCGCGCTGTCGCGCCGGTAGGCCTCCCGGTGGTCGGCGGCCCGTACCGCGGACGTCAGCGTGGCGGCCACCCGGTTCGCGGCCGTGGACAGCTCGGCCACCAGGTCGAGCAGCGCGTCGTCGGAGAGCGCGGCGAGGTCGATCTCGGCCAGCCCGTCGAGGGCGGAGCGCAGTTCGGACACCTCGCCCTCCTCCCACGGCAGCGCCGACCGACAGGTCGAGCGTAGGCCAGGCGTGCGACAGAATTCGCAGGTCATCGCCGGTCTACCCGGTCAGCGGACCTCGTGGGACGCGGTACCGAACGGCTACGGCACGTCGAGGCCGGACCTCACCTGCCGCGGGCGGACAGCAGCCGGGACCACTCCTCGGGCCGCGCCCGGTGGTGTTGCCGATGGGGTCCGAGGACGCCTGGCTCAAGGACGTCGACGACCTCCGCGCGCCCGACCTCCTCCGCGCAAGGTCTCCCTCGTCGGGGTGGCCGGGCCGCGCGCCGGACCCCGGTACAGGTCGACGACCGGCACCATGTGCCGGACGCCGGACGATCGACGTCCTCGGCGGGCACGCCGTTCCCAGGAGCCAGCAGATGACACACCCCGGTCCGTACCAGCCCGGTGCCGGCGACCCGTACGGCACGCCGGGTCCGGCTGCCTGGGGTCAGCAGGTGCCGTACGGCGGCCACCCGTCGGCCGGCGGCTACCAGGGGCCGCCGCCTCCGCCCGGGATCGGGCCCGGCCCGTACGGCCGGCCCCACGGGGGCTACCCGTACGCGCCGCTGCGGACCACCAACGGGTTCGCCATCGCCTCGATGGTGCTGGGCATCCTCTGGCTGTACTGGTTCGGCAGCATCCTGGCTCTGGTCTTCGGCTACGTGGCGCAGAGCCAGATCCGTGAGCGAGGTGAGGCCGGCGGCGGCATGGCGACCGCCGGCATCGTGCTCGGCTGGATCGGGGTGGGGTTCCTCGCTCTGATCACCGCATTCGGTCTCGCCGCCTCCGTCTGACCGCTGACCGCTCGACCGGATCACGCCGGCCGGGGTCGCGGGCGCGGCGGGTGCAGGGCCAGGATCGGCGCATGACCGAGCCCCGTGCCGGACAGCCGGCTGCCCCCAGCGACCTGATCGACGTCGCCTCGCTGGTCACCGCGTACTACACACTCGAGCCGGACCCGGCCGATCCGGGCCAGCAGGTCGCGTTCGGCACCTCCGGGCACCGCGGGTCGGCGTTCGACCGGGCGTTCAACGAGGCCCACATCGTCGCCACCACCCAGGCGATCTGCGAGTACCGCGCGGCGCAGGGCTACGACGGGCCGCTGTTCGTCGGCCGCGACACCCACGCGCTCTCCGAGCCGGCCTGGGCCTCGGCGCTGGAGGTGCTGGTCGCCAACGACGTGACCGTGCTGGTCGACGCCGCGGATCGGTACACGCCCACCCCGGCGGTCAGCCACGCCATCCTGCGGGCCAACCGCGACCGGACCTCCGGCCTCGCCGACGGCATCGTCGTCACCCCGTCGCACAACCCGCCTCGCGACGGCGGCTTCAAGTACAACCCGCCCTCCGGCGGCCCGGCCGACACCGACGCCACCAAGGCGATCGCCGACCGCGCCAACGAACTGCTCCGCGACGGGCTCAAGGGGGTGCAGCGCGTCCCCTTCGCCCGCGCCCGGGCGGCGGCGCAGGCACACGACTTCCTCGGCGACTACGTCGACGACCTGCCCTCGGTGCTCGATCTCGACGCGGTCCGGGACGCCGGCGTGCGCATCGGCGCGGACCCGCTCGGCGGCGCCAGCGTCGACTACTGGGCGGCGATCGCCGAGCGGCACCGCCTCGACCTCACCGTCGTCAACCCGCTGGTCGACCCGACCTGGCGGTTCATGACGCTCGACTGGGACGGCAAGATCCGCATGGACTGCTCCTCCCCGTCGGCCATGGCCTCGCTCATCGGGAAGCGCGAGCAGTTCCAGATCGCCACCGGCAACGACGCCGACGCCGACCGGCACGGCATCGTGACCCCCGACGGCGGGCTGATGAACCCCAACCACTTCCTCGCCGTCGCGATCTCCTACCTGTTCGCGCACCGGCCGCAGTGGGGCGCCGAGGTCGCCGTCGGCAAGACGCTGGTGTCGTCGTCCCTCATCGACCGGGTCGTCGACGGCCTCGGCCGGCGGCTGGTGGAGGTTCCCGTCGGGTTCAAGTGGTTCGTCCCCGGCCTGCTCGACGGGTCGATCGGCTTCGGCGGCGAGGAGTCCGCCGGCGCCTCGTTCCTGCGGCGGGACGGCAGCGTGTGGACGACGGACAAGGACGGCATCCTGCTGGCGCTGCTGGCCAGTGAGATCCAGGCGGTGACCGGCAGCTCGCCGTCCCAGTTGCACGCCGAGCTGACCGCCCGGTACGGGGAGTCGGCCTACGCCCGCGTGGACGCACCGGCCACCCGCGAGCAGAAGGCGGCGCTCGGGAAGCTCTCCCCGGAGGACGTGACGGCGACCGAGCTGGCCGGCGAGCCGATCACCGCCAAGCTGACCCGCGCGCCGGGCAACGACGCGGCGATCGGCGGGCTCAAGGTGACCACGGAGAACGCCTGGTTCGCCGCCCGCCCGTCGGGCACCGAGGACGTCTACAAGGTCTACGCGGAGTCGTTCAAGGGCCCCGGCCACCTGGCGCAGGTCCAGGAGGAGGCCAAGGTCGTCGTCACCGCCGCGCTGGGGGGTTGACCGCGGGCCCCGGCGCGAGGGTGGTCCTCACGCCGGGGCCCGAACGGTCCGACCGCGACACGGACAGCGACTCGGCTCAGGTCGGGGCCGGCACCTGGCCGCGGTGCCGTCCGGAGGACGGCAGTCTCATCGCGTCACCGCACGTCCTCGTCGACCCAGTCGAGGCTCTTGGTGACCGCCTTCTGCCAGTTGCGGTAGTTGCGCTCCCGCTCCTCGGCCGGCATCTGCGGCTCCCAGCGCTTGTCCTCGGCCCACTTGGCGGTCAGCTCGTCGAGGTCGGACCAGAAGCCGACCGCCAACCCGGCGGCGTAGGCCGCGCCCAGCGCCGTGGTCTCGGCGATCTTCGGCCGGATCACCGGGACGTCGAGCAGGTCGGCCTGGAACTGCATGAGCAGCTCGTTGCCGACCATGCCGCCGTCCACCCGCAGCTCGGTGAGGTCGACCCCGGAGTCGGCGTTCATCGCGTCGAGCACCTCGCGGGTCTGGTACGCCGTCGCCTCGAGCACGGCACGGGCCAGGTGTCCCTTGTTGACGTACCGGGTGAGCCCGACGATGGCGCCGCGGGCGTCGGAGCGCCAGTGCGGCGCGAACAGCCCGGAGAAGGCGGGAACGAAGTACGCGCCGCCGTTGTCCTCGACCGTCCGGGCGACGTCCTCGATCTCCGGGGCGCTCGCGATCATCCCGAGGTTGTCCCGGACCCACTGCACCAGCGACCCGGTGACCGCGATCGAGCCCTCCAGGGCGTACACCGGCTTGCCGTCGCCGAGCTGGTAGCACAGCGTCGTGAGCAGGCCGTTCTGCGACGGCACGGCCTCCTCGCCGGTGTTGAGCAGCATGAAGTTGCCGGTGCCGTAGGTGTTCTTGGCCATGCCCTTGGTGAAGCAGACCTGGCCGAAGGTCGCCGCCTGCTGGTCGCCGAGCGAGCCGGCGATCGGCACCCCGGCGAGGAAACCGGCCTTGCGGCCCCGGCCGTACTCCTCGGAGTTGGACCGGATCTCCGGGAGCATGGACGTCGGGACGCCCATCTCCTCGGCGATGTCGGCGTCCCAGGACAGCGTCCGGTAGTCCATGAGCATCGTGCGGGAGGCGTTGGAGACGTCGGTGAGGTGCAGGCCGCCGTCGGCCCCGCCGGTCATGTTCCAGATCAGCCAGGAGTCGATGGTGCCCATGAGCAGGTCACCGCGCTCGGCCCGCTCGCGGGCGCCGTCGACGTTGTCGAGGATCCAGCGCACCTTGGGCCCGGAGAAGTAGGTGGCCAGCGGCAGGCCGACCTTGTCCTTGTACCGGTCGGCGCCGCCGCCGAGGGCACCGAGCTGCTCGACGATCCCGGTGGTGCGGGTGTCCTGCCAGACGATCGCGTTGTAGACCGGCTGGCCGGTGTTCCGGTCCCAGACGACGGCGGTCTCGCGCTGGTTGGTGATGCCGACGGCGACCACGTCCGAGTGCCCGACGTTGCCCCGGGCGAGCGCCTGGCCCACCACCTCGCGGGTGTTGGTCCAGATCTCGTTCGCGTCGTGCTCGACCCACCCGGCGCGCGGGAAGATCTGCTGGTGCTCCTTCTGCCCGACCGAGACCACGGCGCCGTCGTGGTCGAAGATCATGCAGCGGGTGCTCGTGGTCCCCTGGTCGATGGCTGCCACGTACTGGCTCACGGGTGGTTCCTCTCGCGTCGTTGCGGTGGGGTTTGGGGGAGCTGCGGTCAGATGGGGACGCGGGACAGCAGGCCGCCCAGGACGGCCCCGATGAGCGGGCCGACGACCGGCACCCAGGCGTAGCCCCAGTTGCTGTCCCCCTTGCTGCGGATCGGCAGCACGGCGTGGGCGATGCGCGGGCTCAGGTCGCGGGCGGGGTTGATGGCGTAGCCGGTCGGCCCGCCGAGGGAGGCGCCGATGCCGACGACGAGCAGCGCCACCGCCAGCGGGCCGAGCTCGCTGGGCGTGTCGCCGAAGCGCAGGATGAGGTAGACGAGGACGAACGTGCCGACGGCCTCGGTGACCACGTTCCACGCGGGGCTGGCGATCGTCGGGCCCGTGGAGAAGGTGCCGAGCACCGGCTCGGTGGCAGCGTCGTACTGCTTGCGGTAGGCCAGCCAGGCGACGACGGCGCCGAGGAAGGCGCCGACGAACTCACCGAGGAGGTAGACCAGCGTCGACGCCAGGGTGATCGGCACGCCGGGCGCGTACTCGTTCGCGCCGCTCACCGCCAGGCCGACGGTGACCGCCGGGTTGAGGTGCGCTCCGGAGCTGGCGCCGGCGTAGACGCCGGCGAAGACGCCGATGCCCCAGCCGAAGTTGATGAGCAGCCAGCCTCCCCCGTTGCCCAGGGTCTGGGGCAGGACGACGTTGGCCACGACGCCGACGCCCAGGAGTATGAGGACGCCGGTCCCGACGACCTCGCTGCCGAACACGGTCCACAGGCTCATGCGCTGCTCCTCATCGCCGGTGATGCGGGGGTGCCACGGGCTCGGCGCCGGACCGTGTACGGCCGGTCGACGAGTGGCCCGGTGACGCTATTCACACAGGTCGAGGGCGGACAACGGGTGCTGTACGACCATGTCGGACAGCGCGACCCGGCGTCAGGGGCGTTCGCCCCAGGCGATGCTCAGCCGCACCGCGTGCTCCCACTCCGGGTAGGCGGCGTCGAGCGCGGCCACCCGCCCGGGGTCGGGCACCCACTGCGCCGAGCGGTGCCAGTTGCGCCGCAGCGCCTCCGTGTCCGACCAGACCCCGACGGCGAGCCCGGCGGCGTAGGCCGCGCCGAGGGACACCGTCTCCCCCACCATCGGGCGCACCACCGGGCTGTCGAGCACGTCGGCCAGGAACTGCATGAGCAGGTTGTTGGTGGTCATCCCGCCGTCCACCCGCAGCGCGGTGAGCGGCAGGCCCGAGTCGGCGTCCATGGCCCGGACGACGTCGCGCGTCTGCCAGCCGGTCGCCTCCAGCACCGCCCGGGCCAGGTGCCCCTTGGTGACGTAGGAGGTCAGGCCGGCGACCAGCCCGCGCGCCCGGCCCTCCCAGTGCGGGGCGAGCAGCCCGGAGAACGCCGGCACGACGTAGCACCCGCCGTTGTCCGAGACGCTGCGGGCCAGGGTCTCCACCTCGGCCGCCGAGCCGATCAGCCCGAGGCTGTCCCGCAGCCACTGCACCAGGGCGCCGGTGACCGCGATGGAGCCCTCCAGCGCGTAGTGCACCGGCTCCCCGGCCAGCTGGTAGGCCACCGTGCTGATCAGTCCGTGCGTGGAGCGGACCAGTTCGGTGCCGGTGTTCTGCAGCAGGAAGCTGCCGGTGCCGTAGGTGCACTTGGCCTCGCCGGGGGCGAAGCAGGTCTGCCCGAACAGCGCCGCCTGCTGGTCGCCGAGCGTGCCACCGATGGGCAGCGGCACCGGCAGGGCGGTCGCGGTGCCCAGCACGCCGACCGACGGGCGGATCTCCGGGAGCATCGCCGCGGGGACGCCGAAGAAGTCGAGCAGGTCGGGGTCCCAGCGGCAGCGGCGCACGTCCATGAGCAGGGTCCGGCTGGCGTTGGTCACGTCGGTGACGTGCACCCCGCCGTCCGGCCCCCCGGTGAGGTTCCAGACCAGCCAGCTCTCCATCGTGCCGAACAGCAGCTCGCCCCGTTCGGCGCGGGCCCGCGCGCCCCGGACGTTGTCGAGCACCCAGCGCAGCCGCGGCCCGGCGAAGTAGCCGGCCAGCTCCAGCCCGGTGCGCTCGCGCACCAGCGCGGCCTCGGGCCGGGCGGCCAGCTGCTCCACCAGCGGTCCGGTGCGGGTGTCCTGCCAGACCAGCGCGCGCACCAGCGTCCGGCCGGTGGCGCGCTCCCAGACCACCGTCGTCTCGCGCTGGTTGGCGATGCCGAGCGCCACCACCTGCCCGGGTGAGCCGGCGACGTCGCGCAGTGCCTGCGCGGCCGTGAGCTGGGTGTTGGCCCAGATCTCCTCGGGGTCGTGCTCCACCCACCCCGGGCGGGGGAAGTGCTGTCGGTGCTCCCGCTGCCGGACGGCGACCAGCCGGCCGGCGCGGTCGAACACGATGGACCGGGTCGAGGTGGTGCCCTGGTCCACCGCGAGCACGTACCGCTCCGTCACCGACCCTCCTCGCTGGCGCTCGTCGGGTCCGTGCCGGGCCGTGCTGTGTACCTGCGTGACCTCGCGAGCTCGGTCACGTGGCCAGCTCCCGGGACACCGCGGCCGCGGCCTCGACCACCATGGCGCGCAGCGCCGGCCGCGCGGCGTCGGCGAAGAGCTCGTCGACCGGGCCGCTGACGCCCAGCGCGCCGACGACCAGCCCACCCGGCCCGTGCACCGGCGCGGCGATCCCGCCCACGCCCAGCCGGTACTCCCCCTGCTGCTCGGCCCAGCCGCGCGCGCGGACGGTCGGCAGCTCGGCCAGCAGCGCCGCCGGGTCGACGAGGGTCCGCGGGGTCAGCGCCTCCAGCGGGGTGTCGGCCAGCGCCCGGGCCATCGCCGGGCGGGACGCCAGCAGGACCTTCCCCACCGCGGTGGCGTGCGCCGGCAGCACGGACCCGACCTCCAGCTCCTGCGGCGAGTCGTCGGGCCGGAACACGTGGTGGACGACGACGACCTGCAGTCCCGCCGGCGTCCCGAGCCGGACGGCGAACCCGCTCCGCGCGGCCAGCGAGTCGGCCCAGTTCGACGCCCGGGACCGCAGCTCGTTGGCGTCCAGGTAGTGCGAGCCCAGCCCCAGCAGGCCGGCGCCGAGGGTGTAGCGGCCGGTGCGCTGGTCCTGCTCGACGAACCCGACCGCCAGCAGCGTGCGCAGCAGCCCGTGGGTCGTCGTCTTCGGCAACCCGACCGCGGCCGCCAGCTCGGTCACGCCCATCTGACCGCCCGACTCGACGATCGCGTGCAGCAGCGTGGCGGCACGCTCGATGGACTGCACGGTGCCGGGCACGGCCGGTCACCCTAGGCCCTCCGCGTACGACCATGTCGAACAGCGAGCGTCGACTGGCCCTGAGCACCGTCCTACCGTTGACGGTGAGCAGTCACCGCCTGAGGAGTTGGCATGCCCGTAGTCCCCGCTCTCGGCCCCGAGCAGCGCGCCCGAGCCTGGGCCGAGTTGGCCGAGCAGCCCTTCGAGGTCCTCGTCGTCGGAGGGGGGGTGACCGGTGCCGGTGTCGCGCTCGACGCGGCGACCCGCGGCCTGCGGACGGCGCTGGTCGAGGCCCGCGACTTCGCCAGCGGGACGTCCTCGCGCTCGTCCAAGCTGTTCCACGGCGGCCTGCGCTACCTGGAGTCCTTCGACTTCGGCCTGGTCCGCGAGGCCCTCCACGAGCGCGACCTGAGCGTCACCCGGCTCGCCCCCCACCTGGTCAAGCCGGTGCCCTTCCTCTACCCGCTCACCCGCCACTGGGAGCGGCCGTACGTGACCGCGGGGCTCACCCTCTACGACGGGCTGGCCCGTGTCGGCGCGCTGTCGACGCCGCTGCCCCCGCACAAGCAGCTCACCCGCACCGGCGCCCGCAAGCTGTTCCCCGCGCTCAAGCCGGACGCGCTGGTCGGGGCCATCCGCTACTACGACGCACAGGCGGACGACGCCCGGCACACCCTGACCATCGCCCGCACCGCCGCCGCGTACGGGGCCACCGTGCTCAACTCGGCCGAGGTCGTCGCCTTCCACCACGCCGGCGGCCGGGTCACCGGGGTCCGGGTGCGCGACGTGGAGACCGGGGCCGAGGTCGACGTGAAGGCCGAGGTGGTCGTCAACGCCACCGGGGTGTGGACCGACGACATCCAGACCCTGGTCGGCGGGCGCGGCCGGTTCCACGTGCGGGCCAGCAAAGGGGTGCACATCGTCGTCCCGCGCGACCGGATCAACGGCGAGAGCGGGCTGATCCTGCGCACCGAGAAGTCGGTGCTGTTCGTCATCCCCTGGGGCAGCCACTGGATCGTCGGGACGACGGACACCGACTGGACGCTGGACAAGGCCCACCCGGCGGCCTCGCGGGCCGACATCGACTACATCCTCGAGCACGTCAACAAGGTGCTCACCGTGGAGCTCACCCACGACGACATCACCGGGGTCTACGCGGGACTCCGCCCGCTGCTGGCCGGGGAGTCGGAGCTGACCAGCCAGCTCTCCCGCGAGCACGCGGTGGCCCGGCCGATGCCCGGCGTCATCGCGGTGGCCGGCGGCAAGTACACGACCTACCGACCCATGGCCGCCGACGCGGTGGACGCCGTCGCCGTCGACGTCACCCGGCCGGTGCCGCCCAGCGTCACCGACAACATCCCGCTGGTCGGCGCCGAGGGCTACGCGGCGATGCGCAACTCCCTCGACGGACTCGCCCACCGGTGGGGCATCCCGCACTTCCGCGCCGAGCACCTGCTCAACCGGTACGGGTCGCTCACGCCGGAGGTCCTCTCGCTCGCCGCCGACGACCCGGCGCTGCTGCAGCCGGTCCCCGGCGCCGAGGAGTACCTCATGGTCGAGCTGGTCTACGGTGCGGCCCACGAGGGCGCCCAGCACCTCGACGACCTGCTCGCCCGCCGCACCCGGATCTCCATCGAGACGTCGCACCGAGGGGTGGAGTCGGCCGAGCCGGTGGCCCGCGCGGTGGCCCGCGTCCTCGGCTGGGACGAGGCGCGGATCGCCAACGAGGTGGAGAGCTACCGCGCCCGGGTCGACGCCGAGCGTCGCTCCCAGGAGGCGGCTGACGACCAGGCCGCCGACGCCGTGCGCGTGGCCGCGCCGGACACCCGCGCCGTCGCGGTGGGCCGCGCGCTCGTCTGAAGGAGGACCTCCCTGCCCCCCGCCGCTCGCGAGCTCGCGGCGGGACCCAGCAACGGGGCCGTCAGGGCTCGGGGCGGGACCCGGGACGGGCCACGAGGCGGTCGGGAGGCCTCCGGGTCCCGTGACCGGTTCACCGGGGGCAGGATCGGACCATGACGTCCCCCGCTCTGGACCTGGTGGCGCTCGTGCGGGAGCTGGTGGGCCGTCCCACCGTCTCCGGCGACGCCGTGGCCCAGCGTGACCTGCTCGGCGCGCTGATCGACGTGCTGGGTGAGCGCGCCCCGCACCTGCAGCTGACCGAGGGTCGCGACCGCGACCACCCGTGGACCCTGCTGCAGACCCCGGCCGACCCCGGCCGCCGGCAGCTGCTGCTGGCCTGCCACGTCGACACCGTCCCGGTGCCCGACCCGACCGCCTGGCAACGCGACCCGTTCGGCGCGGACCTGGAGGGGGGCCGGGTGTGGGGCCGCGGGGGCAGTGACATGAAGGCCGGCGTGGTCGCCGCGGTGGCCGCGGTGGCCGCCGCCGACCCGGAGACCCCCGTGGCGCTGTTGCTCACCAGCGACGAGGAGATCGGCTCGCAGGGCGCCGCTGCCGCGGCTGCCGCGGTCGCCGAGCTGCCAGTGGGCGCGGTGGTCGTGCCGGAGGCCACCGGGAACCAGGTGGTCCTCGGCCACCGGGGAGCGTTGTGGCTCGCCGTCCGGACCGCCGGCCGGGCCGCCCACGGCAGCACGCCGGAGCGCGGTCACAACGCGGTGTTGGACCTGGCCGCGCTGCTGGCCCGCGCCGGCGGCACGCTGCCGTTCCGCAGCGACCCGTTCCTCGGCACCGAGACGTGGAACCCCGGGGTCGTGGCGGGCGGCACGGTCCCCAACGTCGTCCCCGACCGCGCCGAGGTGGTCGTCGACATGCGCACCGTGGCCGAGGGCGGCGACCTGCTCGCCTGGTGGCGGGCGCAGCCGGAGGTGGCCGACGTCGAGGTTCGGGTGGACCTGCCGCCGGTCAGCACCTCCGCCGACGACCCGTGGGTGGCCTCGCTGTCCGCGCCGGTGCGGCCCACGCCCGCCACCTACTTCACCGACGCCTCGGTGCTCGTCCAGGTCGTCCGGGGCGCTCCGATCGTGGTCTGGGGGCCCGGCACCCCGGCGGTCATGCACGCCGTCGACGAGTACGTCGAGCTGGCCGAGCTCGAGCAGGCCGCGGCCGTCTTCACCGACGTCGTCACCCGCTGGGGCGGTTAGTACTGCGGCGGCACGTGTGCAGGCCCGGGCCCCCCGGGTCGGTCGTCGGGGTGGTGCCGCGTCCCCCTCCATGATCACTCTGGTTGTGCGCACGGGGAGGACCGTGAATCCTCAGCGGGCCAGTGCTGGTGTTGTCGAAGGCGGGACGCTGTGGAAGCCATGAGAACGAGGCCGGGAGCGGGCGACGTGGAGGCGCAGTTCTTCACCTCCCTGGACTACGCAGATCACCCGGGATGGCACCGGCGTGCTCAGCTGCCGGGCCCGGAGATCCAGCGGCACCCCTCCGTGGCGGACGAGGTCCGCCACTTCGTGCAGATGCTCCGCGGGAGCCTGCGATCGAGGGTCGTGCTCCTGCAGGCACACACCGGCCGCTTCCAACCGGACCTGCTGGTCGCGGCGGTGTTGGGACTGCTGCCCGCACGCCGACGGCCGACCGTCGTGCTGATGGGGGCGATGTGGCAGCGGGACCCGGGCTGGCGCGGCATCGTCCAGCAGATCCTGGTCCGCCGCGCCGACCGCGCGGTGACCCTCTACGCGGTGCAGTCGTCGGAGGAACTCGAGTCCTTCCCCGCCACGTGGAAGATCCCGCCGGGCAAGACGCGCCTGTGCCTCTACTTCGCCACCACCCGGCAGGACGAACCGGGCCCCCCGGCACAGGACTGCCGTCACGTCTTCTCCGGCGGCGACTCGCACCGGGACTACGACACACTGCTCGAGGTCGCGACCCACTTCCCGGACCGGCCCTTCGTCCTGGCGACGAGGTTGCTCGACGGCCGCCGGGACCTCCCCGCCAACGTCACGGCGGGCCGGGTCACGCCGGCCGAGTACGACGAGCTCATGCGGACCTCTGCGGCCGTCGTCATCCCGATGACCGGCGGACTCACGCGGGCGGCCGGCCAGCAGAGCTACCTGAACGCCATGCTGTTCGAGAGACCCACGATCGTCAGCGATTCCCTCGGGGTCCGTGACCACATCCGCGACGGGATCACGGGACACGTGGTGGACGGGTCCGTCGATGACTACGTCCGTGCCCTGCGCGCGGTCCTCGACGACCGGCGGGCCGAGGAGGTCCAGCGGATGTGTCGGGCTGCCGCCGACGACGTCCGCGGGCGCTTCTCGTTCACCGCACACACCGATCGTCTGCTGGAGATCATCGACGAGGCGGCGGCCACCGCCACCGCCTGACCCTGGACGGCTGTCCGGCAGGGAGGCCCCGCCACGGCGGAGTCGTCCTGGCCTCGATCCTCGGGTGACCCCGGGATCAGGAGCCGCACCTGGCACCCCTGCCCTGACGGGCCGGGGCGGCCGCGGCGGGGGTCAGTCCTGCCAGCGGGCCTTGTCGACGTACATCGCGTCGTCGGCCTCCCGCACCAGCGCCCCGAACGCCCGCTCGGGGTCGACGTCGCCCTCGACCGTGCCGATCCCGATGCTGACAGTCAGGGGCAGGGTCAGCCCGCCGGCCAGGTGCAGCGGCTCGCGCACGCTGTCCCGCAGCCGGGTGGCGAGTGCCTCGGCGTCGGCCCGACCGCTGTTCTCGCAGACGATGCTGAACTCGTCACCGCCGACGCGGGCCGCGGTGTCGCTGGCGCGCAGCACCGAGGTCAGCCGCCCGGCGACGGCGACGAGCACCTCGTCGCCCACCGGGTGGCCGTACTGGTCGTTGATCTGCTTGAAGCCGTCGAGGTCGATGCCGAGCAGGCTGGTGGGCGTCCGCTCCCGGCGTCCGCGCTCCAGGGCGTGGTGCAGCCGGTCGTTGAACAGGATCCGGTTGGGCAACCCGGTCAGCGGGTCGTGCAGCGACCGGTGGACCAGCGCGGCCTCCAGGGCCTTGCGGTCGGTGATGTCCTCGACGATCACGACGACGTGCGGTGGGTCGCCGTCGGGCGTCCCGTCCACCCAGGACGACGTCACCTGTACGGGCACCAGGCTGCCGTCCCGGCGGACCAACCGGGTCTCGTGCCGCATCGTCTGACGCCGCTCGACCAGCTCGGCGAAGGCCTCGACAGCGGCCGGCGCGGCGTCGGGGTGGACCAGCTCCAGCACCGAGGTGCCGTAGAGCTCCTCGGCGCTCCGGCCGATCATCCGGGTGAAGGCCGGGTTGACGTCGACCAGCAGGCCGGTGGGCGTGGCCAGGAGGACACCCATGGGCGCGTTGGAGAACGCGCTCCGGCGATCCGCCGGGGGCAGCTCGCCCGGTGCGACCACTCCGCTCCTCCCGCCGTCCTACGCCGGTCTGCTCCGGCCGGCCCCGTTGGTGCGCGTTCCACGTGGAACCCCACGTCAGGGCAGGATTGCACGGGATCGACAGAGGAGGGTCCGTGAACGAGTTCGACCTGGTGCTGCCCGCGACGGTGGACGTCCGCGAGGTCGGCATGCGCGACGGTCTGCAGCTGGAGGCACCGGTGCCCCTCGAGGGGAAGCTGGCGATGCTCGAGGCGCTCGTGGCCACCGGCGTGCGACGGATCGAGGTGACCTCCTTCGTCTCGCCGAAGGCCGTGCCGGCGCTCGCCGACGCCGACCGGCTGGCCGCCGAGCTGCACGCCTTCGACGGCGTGCTCTTCTCCGCCCTGGTCGCCAACGCCCGCGGCGCCGTCCGGGCCGTCGACGCCGGTGTGGCCGACCTCGAGTACGTGGTGAGCGCCTCGGACGGGCACAGCCGGGCCAACGCCGGCCGTTCCACCGCCGAGGCGGTCGGCGCGGTCGGTGAGATCGTCGGGCTGGCGCACGGCGCCGGCGGGTCGCTGGAGGTGATCATCGCGACGGCCTGGGACTGCCCGTTCGACGGCCGGACGCCCATCGCCCGCACCGTCGACGTCGCCCGCGCCGCCGTCACCGCCGGTGCCGACCGGCTCTGTCTGGGGGACACGATCGGCACGACCACCCCGATGCGGGTCGTGCAGCTGCTCGACGCCGTCCGCCGGGCCTGCCCGGGCGTGGACGTGGGGGTGCACTTCCACGACACCCGCGGCACCGGGCAGGCCAACGCGCTGGCCGCCGTGCAGGCGGGGGTGACCCAGCTGGACTCCTCGGTCGGCGGCCTGGGCGGCTGCCCGTTCGCGCCCGGCGCCAGCGGCAACATCGCCACCGAGGAGCTCGTGTACATGCTCGAGGAGTCCGGCGTGCGCACCGGGCTGGACCTCGACGCGGTCCTCGCCGCCGCCCGGGTCACCGAGCAGGCCGTCGGGCACGAGCTGCCCAGCTCGCTGTACCGCGCGGGCGGGCGCTCGGTGCCTCGGCCAGCGAGCGTCGGGTGACGCACGCCGCCGTGGTTGGCTGGAGGTCATGAGCCAGCCGCTGTCGGGGGGCGGGACGGTCGACCCCCGGACCATGCGTGACGTCCTCGGGCACTTCGCCTCCGGCGTCACCGTGGTGACCGCCCAGGGGGACGCCGGGCCGATCGGCTTCACCTGCCAGTCGTTCAGCTCGCTGTCGCTGGAGCCGCCGCTGGTGGTCATCGCGCCAGCGCGCACCTCCCGCACCTGGCCGCGGCTGCGCGAGCTCGGCCGGTTCTGCGTCAACGTGCTCGCCGAGGACCAGATCGCGCTGTCGGCCCGGTTCGCCCGCTCGAGCGCCGACAAGTTCACCGGGGTGTCGTGGCGGCCGAGTCCACAGGGCCAGCCGGTCCTCCACGACGTCGTCGCATGGATCGACTGCGAGCTGTGGGCCGAGTACGACGGCGGCGACCACACCCTGGTCGCCGCTCGGGTGCTGGACCTCGGTGCGGACCCCGGACGGCGGCCGCTGCTGTTCCACCGCGGCGCCTACGGCCTGCTGGAGACCCGCGCGCTCGAGGGTTAGGGCGGGTCTGACGGACCTCGGCGTCGGCAGGGGGCCGTCGGACCCGCCTAGCGGAACCGGACGGCGATCAGTGCGACGTCGTCCCGCCCGTCGAGGGAGCCGGCGACCGCGGCGTCACACAGCGCGCGCGGGTCCGCCTCGGCCGGAGTGGCGACCAGCCGGGCGACCAGCTCGGCGATGCCGTCGTCGAGGTCGGCGCCGGGCCGCTCGATGAGCCCGTCGGTGTAGGCCAGCAGCGTGGCCTCGCGCGGCAGGTCGATGGTCGTCGTCCGCCGGGGCAGGCTGCCGTCGACGCCGATGAGCAGGCCGGTCACGCCGTCCAGCAGCTGCACGTCGCCGTCCGCGGTGCGCAGCAGCGGCGGTGGGTGGCCGGCGCTGGCCAGCTGCAGCCGCCACGGCGCGCCGTCCCCCGCCGGCGGCACCACCCGGGCGTAGACCATCGTCGCCATCGAGGCCACGCCGAGGCCCTGCACCAGCCGGTCCACCCGGGCCAGGACGACGCCGGGGTCGGGGTCGGGTGCCTCCCAGGCGCAGGCCCGGATCAGCCCGCGCAGGTGCCCCATGGCCGCGGCGGCCGCGACGTCGTGGCCGACGACGTCACCGATGACCACGCCGATCGACCCGTCGGGCAGGTGCAGCAGGTCGTAGAAGTCACCGCCCACGTCCGCCGCCGTGGAGGCGCTGACGTAGTGGGCGGCCGACTCCACGCCGGGGATGGTCGGCAGCTCGGGCAGCAGCGAGCGCTGCAGCGTGTCGGCGACGGTGTGCTCCTGCTGGTAGAGGCGCACGTTGTCCATGGCCAGCGCGGCGCGGCGGGCGAGGTCCTCGGCGAGGTCGACGTCCTCCTGGTCGAAGGGCCGCTCGGTGTCGGCGCGGGCCAGCAGGATGGCACCGCGGGTCTGCCGGCGGGCGACCATGGGGACGGCGATCAGCGACCCGGTGCCGAGCCGCTCGGCGGCCTGGCGGGCGGCCTCCGCGGTGAACAGCCCGTCGAGGTCGCCGTCGGACCGCTGGACGAGCACCGGCCGGGAGGTGGCGATGCTGCGCCGGGTCGGTGAGTTCTCCGGCAGGTGCGGAGCGTGCTGGGTGGCCAGCACCCGCAGCTCCTCCTCGAGGCCGTCGCGGTGCCGGGAGGCGGTCTCGCGGACGGTCCCGCTGTCGTCGACGAGGGAGACGAACACCCAGTCGGCGAGCAGTGGCACGCACAGCCGGGCCAACCGGTCGAGGACGTCGGCGAGGTCGAGGGTGGCGATCAGGGTGCTCGTCGCCTCGGCCATCAGCGCCAGTCGGCCCTGCATGCGCTCGGCGTCCGCGCGGGCCCGCTCGGCGTCGGCCTGCGCCCGCTCGGCGGCCGCCCGGGCCAGCTCGGCCTCGTGGCGGGCGGCCTGCTCCGCGGCGAAGGCGGCCTCCCGCTCGTGCTCCACCCGCACCCGCTCGGTGACGTCGGTCTGCACGCCGACGAAGCTGACCAGCCCGCCCTCGCCGTCGAAGACCGGGCTGATCGACAGCTGGTTCCAGAAGGCGGTGCCGTCCTTGCGGTGGTTGAGCAGCGTCGTGGTGACCGCCCGCTGCTCCTCGATCGCGGTGCGGATCCCGGCGACGGCCGCGGGGTCGGTGGCCGGCCCCTGCAGGAAGCGGCAGTTGCGGCCGACGGCCTCGTCGTAGCCGTAGCCGGTGATCCGGGTGAAGGAGGGGTTGACCCAGACCAGCGGGTTGTCCGGCTCGCGGGGGTCGGTGATGGTGAAGGCGATGTCGGTGGCGACGACCGCCCGCTCCCGCAGCGCCTGCAGCTGGTCGCCGGCGGCACCGGTCCCCGCGGGCTCGACCTCGAGGAAGACCACCAGCGACAGGTGCTCGTCGCCGTCGGGTCGCGACAGCGGGAAGCCGGTGACCCACAGGAGTCGGTCGGTGCGGTCTGCGGGGTCCTGGGCGGACAGACCGTCGTCGGCCTGGGCCGGCACCATCCGCACCGCCTCGCCGGTGACCGGCAGGCCCTGGGCGACCAGCGAGAGCGGGCCGGAGGTGCTGGCCAGGGGCTGCCCGCCCAGGTCGGTGAGGCCGACGGAGGCACCCCAGGTGTCGATGTCGACGGGGAGGCGGACGTTGCCGGCCAGCTCGACCGCCGCGCTGTTGGCGTAGGTGACCGCACCGGCGCCGCGGTCGATCAGCAGCACCGCGACCGGGACGTCGGCCAGCACGCCGGGCAGCGCGGAGGACACGCTGCCGGTGCCCGGGTGCTCGACGACGGCGACGGCGGCACTGACGACGCCGGCCTCCTCGCGGCCCACCACGCCGTCGGGACGCTGGACGGGGGACGTGTCCCGCGGTCGGTCCCGCTCGGCCGGCACGGCAAGGACCCTAGCCGCGGACCTCGTGCCCGGGCCAGCACGGTCCGAGGCGTTGACCAGCGCATCCAGCCGCTCAGGTGTGGGGCGCAGCCCGGCGGGAACCCCTCCGCCGGGGTACGCCGTTCCCCGACCGGAGGGAGACGATCGCCATGGGACTGCTCGACCGGCTCTTCGGCCGCCGCCGGCCCGACCACGACCAGTACCACGGGTCGGGGTACCAGCAGGCCGCGCCGCAATACGGCGGGTACCAGGCGCCGCCCCCGCCGCCGCAGGGTGGGGTGCCCACCGACCAGCAGGCCATCGAGCGCTACCGGTACCTGCTGCGCACCGCGCCGCCGGACAAGATCGAGGAGGCACACGCGGAGGCCTTCGCCCAACTGACGCCGCAGCAGCGGCAGGAGGTGCTGGTCCAGCTGGCCGCCGCGGTGCCGTCGTCCGAGCGGCCGCGCTCGGACGACCCGCGGTCCCTCGCCCGCGCTGCCACGCGCGCGGAGGTGCGCCAGCCCGGCACGCTCGAGCGGGCCTTCGGCGGTGGTTTCGGAGGCGGCGGCTACGGCCCGGGGTACGGTCCCGGGTACGGCGGTGGGTACGGCGGTGGCTACGGCCGCGGCTACGGCGGGCCCAGCTTCGGCAGCACCCTGGGCGCCAGCCTGCTCGGCACCGTCGGCGGCCTGGTGGTCGGCACGGCGGTCGCCGACGCGCTGTTCGACACCGGCCTCGGTGACGGGGGCCTGTTCGGTGGCGGTGACGAGGAGGCCTACGCCCAGGGCTACGAGGACGCCCAGGGTGACTACGGCGACTACGGCGGTGACCCGGGTGGGGACCTCGCCGGTGGCGCGGACCCGGGCGGGGACTTCGGCGGCGGCGACTTCGGCGGGGACTTCGGCGGCGGGGACTTCTAGGAGGACCTCGCTGCCCCCCACCCCTCGCAGGCTCGCGGCGGGACGGGGTCCTTCTTCAGCGGGACGGCACCCGGCCGGTGCGGCGCAGGTAGAACAGTCCGACGACCGGGAGCACCAGCGGGATGAACAGGTAGCCGCGGCCGTACGCCGACCACACGGTCTCGTCGGGGAAGGCGGCGCGGTCCGCCAGCGACAGCGTGCCCACCACGAGGACGCCGACCAGCTCGACGGTGATGGCCACCAGGGCGACCCGTCGTCCTCCCCGGGCCAGGGCCACGGTCGCGACGACGTAGACGACGGCGGCCAGCGCGGAGAGCAGGTAGGCCACCGGCGCCTCGGCGAAGCGCGTCGACAGCTGGACGGCGGCCCGCGCGCCGGCGGCGAGGGCGAAGACGCCGTACACCGCGACCAGCACCCGGCCCGGCCCCTGGGCGGTCCCCGGCCGGTCCTCCGTCGCCTCAGCCACCCGTCGCCTCCCACAGCTCCTGCAGCCGCCAGATCATCACGCCCACCGCTCCGGCCGCCACGGCGAGCACGGTGCCCGCCCAGCGGCTCGGCTCCGTCCGCGCCCACAGCGCCCCGGCGACCGGCAGCAGCACGATGCCGGCCAGGTAGCCGAGGAAGGTCGGGGTGTCTGCCGGCCGCTCCCCGCGCAGCAGCAGGACGACGGCGAGGGCCGCCTGCACCAGCAGCAGGACCTCCAGCAGTACCGCGCCCCACAGGTGCAGCAGGCCGATCCGCCGGCGGGCGAGGGTCGAGGCGATCCCCGCCAGGGCGAGCAGCCCGGCGACCACGGTCACCGCGACCACCAGCGGGAGGGTCACCGGGCGGACCCCGTGACGCAGGTGTCGGGCACGGTGCCATCCTCGCGCGGCGGCGGAACGTCCCGGTCACCCCCTGGTGCCGGGGCGCCCGGCACGGCGGGCACGTCGGGACCGCGGCGCCCCGCCGCACCGGCCGGCTCCCGGCACCGCCCGGGAGCACCCGCGCCGTCCGGAGCAGGGGTCTCCTTCAGCGGTGGACGCTCGACATGTCCGGGTAGCGGTCCCCCGCCGTGGCGCCCACGGGCGCGGCCTCGTCGAGCCGGCGCAGGTCCTCGTCGGTCAGCCGGACCTCGCCGGCCGCGGCGTTCTCCTCCAGGTAGGCCACCCGCTTGGTGCCGGGGATCGGCACGATCGTCGGACCGCCGGCGCGGTCGCTCTGCGCCATCACCCAGGCCAGCGCCAACTGGGTGGCGGTCACGCCCTTCTCGTCGGCGATCTCGCGGACCCGGTCGACCAGCTGCAGGTTCCTCGCGAAGTTCTCCCCCTGGAACCGCGGGTTGTTCCGGCGGAAGTCGTCGGGGGCGAGGTCGTCGATGCTGCGGATCTGGCCGGAGAGGAAGCCGCGGCCGATCGGTGAGTAGGCGACGAAGCCGATGCCGAGCTCGGCGCAGGTGGCCAGCACGCCGTCGTCCTCGGGGTCGCGGGTCCACAGCGAGTACTCGGTCTGGACCGCGGCCACCGGCTGCACCGCGTGCGCCCGGCGGATGGTCTCGGGCGCGGCCTCGGAGATGCCGACGTGGCGCACCTTGCCCGCCTCGACCAGCTCCGCCAGGGCGCCCCAGGTGTCCTCGACCGGGACGGTCGTGTCGACCCGGTGCTGGTAGTAGAGGTCGATGACGTCGACGCCGAGCCGCTGCAGCGAGGCGTCGCAGGCGCGGCGCACGTAGTCGGGCTTGCCGTTGATGCCGAGGTACGAGCCGTCCTCACGGCGCTCGTTGCCGAACTTGGTGGCGAGCACGACCTCGTCGCGCCGGCCGGCGATCGCCTTCCCGACCAGCCGTTCGTTGGTGAACGGCCCGTACATGTCCGCGGTGTCGAGGAAGGTGACGCCGAGGTCCAGCGCCCGCTGGATGGTGCGCTCGGCCTCCGCCTGGTCACCGGTGCCGTAGAACTCGCTCATCCCCATGCAGCCCAGTCCCTGGGCCGAGACGGTCAGCCGTCCCAGTGTGCGTGTCTCCATGGTCGGTCCCCTGCCCCCCTGGACCCGGTTGACACCTGCAACGGCAGGTGTGGCAGGTTAGGCATGCCTCACTTAGCCAAGCCTCACCTCTGTACGACAGGAGCACGATGCGCACGCAGGCCCGGCCGCTGGCCGCCTTCTCCCTCACCGTGGCGACCGCCCTCGCCGTCAGCGCCTGCGGCGGCAGTGAGGACACCACCGCCGAGGCCGCTGCGGAGTCGGGCGGGGTCACCGTCACCCACGCGCAGGGCGAGACCACCGTCCCGGCCGACCCGCAGAAGGTCGTCGTCTTCGACGTCGGTGTGCTGTCGACGCTGGACAGCCTCGGCGTCGAGGTGGCCGGCGTGCCGGAGGCGACCTACCCGGAGTCGCTGGCGCGGTACTCCGGGAGCGAGTACGCCAAGGTGGGCTCGCTGTTCGAGCCCGACTACGAGGCGGTCAACGCCCTCGAGCCGGA
Organism: Geodermatophilus sp. URMC 61; assembly: GCF_052931555.1. Taxonomy (NCBI): domain Bacteria; kingdom Bacillati; phylum Actinomycetota; class Actinomycetes; order Geodermatophilales; family Geodermatophilaceae; genus Geodermatophilus; species Geodermatophilus sp. URMC 61. The sequence goes on along the minus strand of NZ_JBRFHZ010000002.1, from coordinate 4,136,867 downwards.
CCTGATCATCGTCGGCGGGCGCTCGGCCGCGGTGTACCCGGAGCTGGCCGAGATCGCCCCCACCATCGACCTGACCGTCGACAACCAGGACTTCCTGGCCTCCTTCGAGGAGCGGGTGACCACCCTGGCGGAGGTCTTCGGCGAGGAGGACGTCGTCGCCGACCGGCTGGCCGCTCTCGACCAGCGGGTCGCCGAGGTGGAGGCGACCGCGCAGGGCGCCGGTGACGCGCTCTTCGTGATGACCAACGCCGGCGAGGTCAGCGCCTACGGCCCCGACACCCGGTTCGGCCTGGTGTACGACGAGCTGGGGCTCACCCCGACCGACGAGGGGCTCACCGCCGCCGACCACGGCGACGCCATCTCCTTCGAGTACATCGCCGAGAAGGACCCCGACATCCTGCTGGTGCTCGACCGTGACGCCGCCATCGGCGAGTCCGGTCAGGCCGCGCAGCAGGTGCTCGACAACGAGCTGGTCCGTGGGACGACGGCCTGGCAGGACGACGACGTCCACTACCTCGACTCGTCCGTCTGGTACATCGCGCCGAACGGCCTCCCGTCGGTCGAGCAGATGGTCGAGGAAGTCGCTGCGGCCGTCGAGTGAGTCGATGAGGAGCACGACCGATCGGCGCAGCGGCGCCGCACCCGCCCCCTCCGGGCAGGTGCGGCGCCGCCGCGGTGTGCAGCGGTGGCACGTCGTCGCCGCGCTGGTCGGCCTCGTGGGAGCCGGCTTCGCGTCCCTGTTCATCGGGGTCGGCGACCTGACGCCGGCCGACCTGCTCGACCCCGGCGAGGCGCAGGCGCGGGTGCTGTGGACCAGCCGCGTGCCGCGGCTGCTCGCGATCCTGCTGGCCGGCTCGGCGATGGCCGTGGCCGGGTTGGTGATGATGCACCTGACCCGCAACCGGTTCGTCTCCCCGCAGACCGCCGGGACGACGGAGTGGGTGGGGCTGGGCATCGTCGTCGCGACGCTGTGGTTCGGCAGCAGCTCGGTGCTCGGCAAGATGTCGATCGGCGTGGTGTCCGCGCTGGTCGGCACCGCGTTGTTCGTCTGGCTGCTGCAGCGGATGGTGCTCACCGACGTCGTGGTGGTCCCGCTGGTCGGCATCCTGCTCGGCGGCGTGGTCACCGCGGCGACGACGTTCCTGGCCTACCGCTTCGACCTGCTGCAGTCGATGGACGTGTGGATGAACGGCGACTTCTCCGGCGTCCTGGCCGGCCGCTACGAGCTGCTCTGGCTGGTGCTGGCCGCCACCGTGCTCGCCTACCTGTGGGCCGACCGGTTCTCCGTCGCGGGCATGGGCGAGAGCTTCGCGATCAACCTCGGCGTCGCCTACACCCGCGTGGTCATGGTCGGCCTGGCCATCGCCTCGGTCGTCACCGCGGTCGTCGTGGTGAGCGTCGGCTCGATCCCCTTCCTCGGCCTCGTCGTCCCCAACCTGGTGACCCTGGCGATGGGCGACAACCTGCGCCGGGTGCTGCCGGTGACCGCGCTGACGGGGGCGGCGTTCGTGCTCGTCTGCGACGTCCTGGCCCGCACCATCCGGTACCCGTACGAGGTGCCCGTCGGCATGATCGGCGGGGTCGTCGGCGGCGTGCTGTTCATCTGGCTGCTGCTGCGGGCTCGGAAGCGGGCGGTCAGATGACGGCCGTCCTCACCGCTCCGCAGCGGGCCACCCGCCGCCGGCGCACGCTCGTCGTCCTCGGCGTCCTGACCGCTGTCGCCGTCGCCGCGTTCCTCACCGTCGACGTCACCGGTTCCTGGGACTACGCGCTGCAGCAGCGCGGACGCCGGCTGGCCGCGATGGCCGTCGTCGCCGTGGCGGTCGCGGTCTCCACCGTGCTGTTCCAGACGGTCACGAACAACCGGATCCTGACCCCGGAGATCATGGGGTTCGACCGGCTGTTCGTGCTGATCCAGACGGTCGGGGTGTTCTTCCTCGGCGCCTCCACCGTCACCACGACCGACCCGCGGCTGCGCTTCGCGCTCGAGGTCGTCGTGCTGATCGGCTTCGGTGCCCTCCTGTACCGGTCGCTGTTCGGCCGCACCGAGCGCGACGTCTACGTCCTCGTGCTCCTCGGGGTGGTGCTCGGCTCCACCTTCACCAGCCTCACGCTGCTGGTCTCCCGGCTGATCGACCCGAACGAGTTCCTCACCCTGCAGGACCTGCTGTTCGCCAGCTTCAACTCCGTCGACCGGCAGCTGCTGGCGCTGTCGGCGGTCCTCGTCGTCCTGGTCACCGCGGGTGTGTGGCGACTGCTCCCCCAGCTGGACGTCGTCGCGCTGGGCCGGGACACCGCCGTCGGCCTGGGCGTCGACCACCGCCGGGTGGTCAACCGGGCGCTGCTCGCCGTCGCCGTCCTCGTGGCCGTCGCCACCGCGCTGGTCGGACCGATCACCTTCCTCGGCCTGCTGGTGGCCAACCTGGCCCGCCAACTGCTGGGCAGCCACCGGCACGCCTGGGTGCTGCCCGGGGCGGCTCTGCTGGGCCTGCTCGCCCTGGTCGGCGGCCAGCTGGTCCTCGAGCAGGCGTTCGGCTTCAACTCCAGCCTCAGCGTCGTCGTCAACTTCGTGGGCGGGATCGTCTTCATCGCCCTCCTGATCAGGGAGCCTCGTCAGTGAGGGAGCAGCACCAGTGATCGAGATGGAGTCCGTCTCCAAGTCCTACGGCGACGTCCGCGTGCTGGACGACGTCTCGCTGACCATCCCGACCGGCGGCATCACCTCGCTGATCGGCGCGAACGGCGCGGGCAAGTCCACGCTGCTGTCGGTCGCCGCGCGGCTGCTGTCGGCCGACAGCGGCCGGGTGCGCGTCGACGGGATGGACGTCGCGACGACCCCGAGCCAGGTGCTGGCCACGCGACTGGCGGTGCTCCGCCAGGAGAACGCGATGTCGGTGCGGCTGACCGTGCGCGAGCTGGTCGCCTTCGGCCGCTTCCCACACTCCCGGGGACGGCTCACCGCGGAGGACCACCGCCTGGTCGACGAGGCCATGGCGTGGTTCGAGCTCGGCCCGCTGGCCGACCGGCACCTCGACCAGCTCTCCGGCGGGCAGCGGCAGCGCGCCTACGTGGCGATGGTGATGTGCCAGGGCACCGACCACGTGCTTCTCGACGAGCCGCTGAACAACCTCGACATGCGGCACGCCGTCCAGATGATGCGGATGCTGCGCGGGATGGCCGACGAGCTCGGCCGCACCGTCGTCCTCGTCGTGCACGACGTCAACGTGGCCTCCTGCTACTCCGACCGGATCGTCGCGATGCGGGAGGGGCAGCTGGTCGCCGAGGGCCCGACGTCGGAGCTGATGACGCCGGAGCTGCTGCGCAAGGTCTTCGACGTCGAGGTGGAGGTCCACGAGCTGGCCGGACGACGGATCGGCGTCCCCTGGTCCTGACCCGACCCGCGGGGCCGGGCACCGGCACCGCGAGCGCCCGGCCGGCGACCTACCCCAGTGGCACGCCCGTCCGGACGGCGCTGGTGAGGGCGGATGTCGGGACCGGGTCGAACGCCCCGCGGTCCGCGGCGCACACCGTCCCCGCCGGCGGGGTGGCCCCCGTCAGCAGGTACTGCGACATCAGCGAGCTCGCGCAGGTGCTCACGCCGAGCGAACCGTGTCCGACGCCGTCGACGGTCAGCAGGGTGCTGTTGGGCAGCAGGTCGTGCACCGCCACCGCGTTGCGGTAGGGGGTGGCGGGGTCGTACCGGTTGCCGATGAGGAGCACCGGGTTGCGGGTCCAGCTGTCCCAGGGGCCGGTGTGGCGCTCGGTCGAGCGACCGGTCCACGGCGCGCAGGGGAGCCCGAGGTAGGCCCACCGTGAGCCGACGTAGGGCGCGGTCGTGGCGTCCAGTTCGCGTGCGACCTCGCCGTAGCGGTAGGGGTCGCGCGGGTTGTCGGTGTCGCCGCAGGTGATGGCGGCGCGCGCGTCCGGGACGTTCAGGTAGCCCTGCGGCATCGGCGGCTGCGGCACGCTCTCCAGGACCGCGGCGACCGCGGCGCCGTCGCCGCTGTGCACTGCCTGCAGCAGCTGGCCGAGGACCGGCCACGCGTCCGCGTCGTAGAGCAGGCCCACGGTCACCGTGACCACCGTCGAGTAGGTCAGCGGCTGCGCCGGCTGGCCGGGCACGGGGACCAGCAGCGGGGCTGTCCGCAGCCGGGCGGCGAGCTCGGCGTACTTCTGCTCCGGACTCCCGTCGGCGGCGAACACGCACCGGGGCGGTCCGGCCTCCGCGCACAGCTCGAAGAACCGGCCCAGGGTCTCGGCGCTGCCCGCCGCACCGCCCTCCCGGATCCAGCTGACGGTGTCGAGGGGGCCGCTGGCCCAGGCCGGGTCCACCACGGCGTCGAGCACCAGGGCGCCGGTGCGCGTGGGGAAGGTGTTGGCGACCACCTGGCCCAGGAAGGTGCCGTAGGACAGGCCGTACAGGTTGATCCGCGGATCACCCATCGCCTCGCGCAGCACGTCGAGGTCGCGGGCGAACTGCAGGGTACCGACGTGGTCGAGCAGGTCTCCGTTGCGAGCCCGGCACTCCTCCGCGAACGCGCGCACCTGCGCGATGGCCTGCTCCTCCTGGACCCGGTCGGTGGGGAACTCGGCCACCGTGGCGTAGGGCAGGGCGGCCTGCTCGGCGGTGCTGCCCGTGCACTGCACCGGCTCGCTCTCGCCGGTCCCGCGCGGGTCGACGCCGACCAGGTCGTAGCGTGCGAGCACCTCCGGCGGGAGCAGGTCCCGGCCCACCTCGCGCACGGTCGCCGCCGCAGGTCCGCCCGGGCCGCCGAAGTTGACGAACAGGGCGCCGATCCGGTTCGCCGGGTCGGCTGCAGGCAGGCGCACCGCGTGCAGGCTGAACGTGCGGCCCTGCGGGTCGGTGTAGTCGTACGGGACGTTGATGTCGGCCTGCTGGAACCCGTCGCCTGCGTCGGCCCACGTGATCGACGGGACCGGCACGCCCGGGACCCCACCCGGTGGGGGCTCGGTGGCGGCGGGCGCTGCCGGAGCGGCGACCGCCACCGAGCCGAACGGGACGGCGAGCAGGGCGGCGGACGTCGCCACCGCGCAGGCGGCAGCCGCGATCCGGCGCCGGAGGCGGGGGGCTGAGGCGATCGGCATGGATGGTCTCCGGGGTCGGGTCGCGTACCTGGCCGGCTCGGACGCGTCCGGCTCCGTCCGGCGAGCACTGTGCCGGTGTCCCCACCGGCCGCGATAGTGCCGACCGCGCGGCGACGGCACGGGTGCGGCACCACCTGCGGACCGCGGGCGCGGCTCCGACGGTTCGTGGTGGAGCACCCCGGAAACCGTCAGTACCCGAACGTGTTCCGACGCAGGTCGCCCACGGTCGGACGGCCCGGGATCGGCGCCCCGGGCCGTCCGTGGTCACGAGGCCGGCGACAGGACGTCGGTGGCGCGGTGCGGCTCGGTTACCCCCTCCAGCAGGACCGCCCAGCCGGTGCTGGACCCGGTCCGCAGGCCCACGATCTCCTGGTAGGCCGCCGACGAGTACCAGGCGCGGGCACCGGCGGGGTCCGGGAACCCGATGACCACCAGGTCGCCCTGCCACGGCCCCTCGACGACCTCGGCGCGGGCGCCGTGCACCAGGAAGCGCCCTCCGAACGGCTCGAGGGTGGCGTCGATCCGGGCCAGGTACTCGGCGATCTCCGGGCCCATCGTCACCGTCTCGAGGTGGGCGACCGCGAAGGAGCCGTACCCGCTCACTGCTGCGGGACCCGGTCGAGGAAGCCGTGGACCCGGTCGAAGCGGCCGTCCCCGTCGGTGACGGCCACGTCGGAGCCGACCACCGGTGGCTCCTCCCCCTCCGGGCCCAGGCTCCAGGTGAACCGCACCTGGTCGTGGTGGGCGTCGACCGGCCCGGCGAGCCGGAAGACCCAGCCCGGGAACTGCTGGTGCACCGCGGCGATCGCCGCCTCGATCCCGTCGTGCCCCCGGACGTCGACCAGCGGGTCGACGTACCGGGCGTCCTCGGTGAACAGCGCCGCGACCGCCCGGCGGCGGGCCTGCGGCTCGGTCTCGTTCCAGGCGGCGATGTACCGCTGGACCTGGGTGGCGGTGTCCTCGGACACGTCGGTCCTCCTCGCTGTCGGGCCGGCGCCGGGGTGGCTCCGGCCTGGACCCGAGGCTGCGCGAGGACGGAGGGGCCCGTCGATGACCTCACAGGTCATGGGCGCCTACCTCCGAGGTAGGTGCCGGGCGGCCGGGCCGCCCGTAGCGTCCGGGCCGTGACGGCGACCCCGACCCGCTCGACCTTCGGGCCGTTGCTGCGCCAGTGGCGCACCCGGCGCCGGCTCAGCCAGCTCGACCTGGCCGTCGAGAGCGACGTCTCCGCGCGGCACATCAGCTTCCTGGAGACCGGCCGGTCCCAGCCCAGCCGCGAGATGGTGCTGCGGCTGGCCACCCAGCTCGACGTGCCGCTGCGCGAGCGCAACCAGCTGCTGCTCGGGGCGGGCTACGCGCCCGAGTACCGCGCCCGCTCCCTCGACGACCCGGAGATGGCCCCGGTCCGCGCCGCGGTCGACGCCGTCCTGCGCGCGCACGCACCGCACCCGGCCCTCGCCGTCGACCGGTACTGGGACCTGGTGAGCGCCAACGCCGGCGTCGACCTGCTCACCCGCGGGGTGGCGGCGCACCTGCTCGAGCCACCGGTCAACGTGCTGCGGCTGAGCCTGCACCCCGACGGGCTGGCTGGTCGGATCCGCAACCTGGCCGAGTGGCGTGGCCACGTGCTCGGCCGACTGGCCCGGGAGCTCGCCGTGACCGGCGACCCCCGGACGCGGGCGCTGCTGCACGAGCTGGCGGCGCTCCCCGGCGGCCGCAGCCACGGCGCGACGAACGCCGTGGCCGTCCCCCTGCGGCTGGAGGCCGGCGGCCGGGAGCTGGCGTTCCTCAGCACCGTCACGACGTTCGGCACCGCCGTCGACGTGACCCTCGCGGAGCTGAGCATCGAGGCCTTCCTGCCCGCCGACGCCGCGACGGCGGAGGTCATGGCGGCGCTGGCCGCCGACGGACGCTGACGCGGCGCGCGGGGCGGCCCGGACGGTGGGTCCGCCCGCCGTTCCACGTGGAACAGCGGCGTGTTGCATCGGTGTGACGTCTGCCGTGGACGGTCGCGCCGGCCCCGCGGGTGGGGTTGGATCGGTGCATGTGCGGCCTCTCCGGTGAGATCCGGTTCGACGGCTCCCTGGCCGACACCACCGCCGTGGCGCGGATGGTCGAGTGCCTGGTCCCCCGCGGGCCGGACGGCCAGGGTGCCTGGAGCAACGGGCGGGTGGCCTTCGGGCACCGCCGGTTGTCGGTCATCGACCTGTCACCGGCCGGCAGCCAGCCCATGGTGGACAACGAGCTCGGTCTGACCGCGGTCTTCAACGGCTGCATCTACGACTACAAGGAGCTGCGCGCCGAGCTCGAGGGCCACGGTTACCGCTTCTTCTCCACCTCCGACACCGAGGTGATCCTCAAGGGCTACCACCACTGGGGCACCGACGTCGTCTCGCACCTGCACGGCATGTTCGCGTTCGTCATCACCGAGCGCGACACCGGCCGCGTGGTGCTCGCCCGCGACCGGCTGGGCATCAAGCCGCTCTACCTGGCCGAGACGCCCGGCCGGCTGCGCTTCGCCTCGTCGCTGCCGGCGCTGGTGCAGGCCGGGGACGTCGACACCTCCATCGACCCGGTCGCGCTGCACCACTACCTCACCTGGCACGCCGTCGTCCCCGCGCCGCGGACCATCCTCAACGGGGTCCGCAAGCTGCCCCCGGCCACCGTCCGGGTGGTCGAGGCCGACGGCACCTCCCGCGAGCACCGCTACTGGGAGGCCCGCTACGAGCGCCGTCCCGAGCACGCGAGCTGGTCCCCCCGCGACTGGGAGGACGCGATCGAGGAGGCGCTGCGGGTCGCCGTCCGGCGGCGGCTGGTGGCCGACATCCCGGTCGGCGTGCTGCTCTCCGGCGGCCTGGACTCCAGCCTGATCGTCGGCCTGCTGGCCCAGGAGGGGCAGACCGGCCTGGCCACCTACTCGATCGGCTTCGAGGCCGTCGGTGGCCGTGAGGGCGACGAGTTCCAGTACTCCGACGTCATCGCCGAGCGGTTCGCCACGGACCACCACCGCATCCGGGTCGCCTCCGACGAACTCGCCGCCGCCCTCGGCCACGCCATCGGCGCGATGGCCGAGCCGATGGTCAGCCACGACGTCGTCGCCTTCGACCTGCTCTCGGAGCGGGTCAGCCAGTCGATCCGGGTGGTGCAGTCCGGCCAGGGCGCCGACGAGGTCTTCGCCGGCTACCACTGGTACCCGCCGCTGCAGGGCGTGGACCGCGAGCGGGCGGTGGAGACCTACGCGAGGGCCTTCTTCGACCGGGACGCCGCCGACATGGCCCTGCTGGTCAGCGACCGGTACGCGGTGGACGGCGACCCGAGCCTGGAGTTCGTCCGTCGGCACATGTCCGCGCCGCACGCCGACACCGCCGTGGACGCCGCGCTGCGCCTCGACAGCGAGGTCATGCTCGTCGACGACCCGGTCAAGCGGGTGGACAACATGTCCATGGCCTGGGGCCTGGAGGCCCGGGTGCCCTTCCTCGACCACGACCTGGTCGAGCTGGCCGCGATGTGCCCGCCGGAGCTCAAGCTGGCCGACGGCGGCAAGGGCGTGCTCAAGGCGATCGGCCGGCGGATCATCCCGCCGGAGGTCATCGACCGGCCCAAGGGCTATTTCCCGGTCCCGGCGATCACCCACCTCGAGGGCAAGGTGCTCGACCTGGTGCGCGACGCGCTCACCGGGGACGCCGCCCGCGAGCGCGGGCTCTTCCGGCCGGAGTACGTCGACCGGTTGCTGGCGGACCCGAACGGTGGGCTCACCCCGCTGCGCGGCAACAAGCTGTGGCAGCTGGGTCTGCTGGAGCTCTGGCTGCAGAGCCACGGAGTGTGAGCGTGCCCCGCGTCGCGGGGCACCGGCGTCGCACCCCGGTGTCCGACACCCCCTCCCCCACCAGCCGGCCCTGGCAGCAGATCTCCGAGCACCAGCGGCAGGGGATGGACGCCGACGTCGTGCTGGACCTGGCCTGGGGCCGGCTGGTCTTCGGCCAGACCTTCTCCAGCCTCGAGGGCATCGTGAAGGCGCTGCGCTCGGAGGAGAGCGGCCAGCGGGACATCTGCATCTACCCCCGCGACCCGCACGTCATGGTGGGGCTGGCACCGGACGAGCTGTTCATCGACCCGAGTTACGTCTACCGGCTGGACCTGCACCGCTACCGGCCACGGGCCGAGCTCATCCGCGGTGTCTTCGTGCGCACCGTGACCGCGCTGGACGAGATGCGGCAGGTCAACGGCATCTACGCCCGCAACGGCATGGTCACCGGGGACGCCGAGACCATGTGGGCCAACCACCGCACCCGGTGCTTCACCTACCTGGTGGCCGAGGACCGGCGGACCGGCCGGATCGTCGGCACGGTCACCGGCGTCGACCACGTGCTCGCCTTCGGGGACCCCGAGGGCGGCGCCAGCCTGTGGTGCCTCGCCGTCGACGCGCAGGACGCCCCGCCCGGCACCGGTGAGGCACTGGTGCGGGTGCTGGCCGAGCGCTACGTCGGCCGGGGCCGCGCCTACCTCGACCTCTCGGTCATGCACGACAACACCGGCGCGATCGCGCTGTACCGCAAGCTCGGCTTCCAGCGGGTGCCGGCGCTGTGCGTGAAGCGCAAGAACCCGATCAACACCCCGCTGTTCGCCGCCCGCCCGCCGGGGCTGGAGGACCTCAACCCCTACGCGCGGATCATCGCCGAGGAGGCGCTCGAGCGTGGGGTCCGCGTCGAGGTGAACGACGCCGAGTGGGGCGAGATGCGGCTGTCGCTCGGCGGGCGGACGGTGCTCACCCGGGAGTCGCTGTCGGAGTTCACCAGCGCGGTCGCGATGAGCCGCTGCGACGACAAGCGGGTGACCCGCCGGATCATGGAGCGGGCCGGCGTCCGCGTCCCCCGCGGGGTGTCGATCGCCGAGGACGACCTGGAACCGGCCCGCGCGCTGCTCGCCGAGCACGGCGAGGTCGTGGTCAAGCCGGCCCGGGGGGAGCAGGGGCGCGGCATCACCGTCGGCGTGCGCGAGGTGGCGGCACTGGACCGCGCGGTGCGCCTGGCCCTGCAGTACTGCCCCGACGTGCTGGTCGAGGAGCTCGTCGAGGGCCAGGACCTGCGGGTCGTCGTCATCGACCACGAGGTGGTGGCCGCCGCGGTGCGCCGTCCCGCCGAGGTGGTCGGCGACGGCCGCTCCCCCGTCACCGAGCTGGTGCGCAGCACCAGCCGCCGGCGCGAGCGGGCCACCGACGGGGAGTCGAGCATCCCGCTCGACGACACGACCACCGAGGTGGTCGCCGAGTCGGGGTACGCCATGGACGACGTCCCGCCGGTGGGGAAGCGCATCCAGGTCCGCCGGACGGCGAACCTGCACACCGGCGGCACCATCGAGGACGTCACCGACCGGCTGCACCCGGCGATCGCGCAAGCCGCCGTCCGGGCCAGCCGGGCGATCGGCATCCCGGTGACGGGGCTCGACTTCCTGGTGCCCGACGTCGAGGGCCCCGACCACGTGTTCATCGAGGCCAACGAGCGGCCGGGGCTGGCCAACCACGAGCCGCAGCCGACCGTGGAGCGCTTCGTCGACCTCCTCTTCCCGGAGACCCGCCGGCGCTGAAGGAGGACCCCTCCTCCCTGCCCCGCGTCGGAGGACTCCGTCCTCCCCACCCCTCGCGAGCTCGGGGCGGGACCCGGGACGGAGCCGGCGGGGCCCCGGACGGGGCCGAGCCCGTCACCGGGTGCAGAGGGCGAGCAGGTCGTCGACTCTTCGGCGTGCTCGGCGTGCTCGGCGTGCTCGGCGCGCTGGTGCTCCGGGGCATCTCCATCGCCGGCGGCGCGGCGCTCGTCGAGAGCTTCGGGTGGGGCTCCACCTGTCCGCCGCGTTCCTGCTCTGGACCGGGTTCCTGCTCGCCGGCCTGGTCCACCGCTCCGCCCACCTGGAGGTGGGGCCGGCGCTAGTGCTCATGCGGGTCGGCGTCACGATGGTGCTCGAGACCGACGTCTACTCCGTCCCGACGAGGGTCAGCCTGGCCGTCATCGCCGCGATCCTCGGTGTGGCGGTCGCGGCGAGCCTGCGGGCCACCCGCGGCCAGGGCGGCAGGCCCTGCAGTCGCCGACCACTCCCCCGTTCGGTGTGGCGACCGAGGACGAGCTGGCGACGATCGAGCCGGTGTGGCACCGTCGCCGGCCGGCACGGGAGCGGACGGTCTCCTCCCGCGACCGCGGTGGCGACGGCCCGGCGCGGACGGCGTGTCGCCACCGCGGGGGCGATGATCGTCGGGGACGACGGGAGGACGGGACCGTGGCGTACCTGCTCGCGGCTCTGGGCGGCGCCCTGGGGGCACTGGCCCGCTGGGGCGTGGCGACGGCGCTGCCGCACTCCCCCGGCGGCTGGCCGTGGGCCACGCTGCTGGTCAACCTCACCGGTTGCCTGCTGTTCGGCACGCTGATCGCCGTCCTCACCGCTCGCTCCCCCGAGCCGCCGTGGGTGCGGCCGTTCCTCGCCGTCGGTGTGCTCGGCGGCTACACGACCTGCTCGGCGTTCGCGGTCGAGACGGTGGGGTTGGCCGAGGCCGGGGAGCCGTTCCTGGCCGCGGGCTATGTGCTCGTCTCCGTGGTCGGCGGCGTGCTCGCCGTGGCCGGTGGTGCCCTGGCGGTGCGGGCCGCTCGCGCCCGGTGACGCCGCTGCTCGTGGTGGCCGGTGCGCTGGTCGGCGCCCCGCTGCGGCTGCTGGCCACCCGTCTGGCGGCCCGCGGCGGGGGTGATCCGGCTCGTGGCACGCTGGCCGTCAACGTCGTCGGCAGCGCGCTGCTGGGCCTGCTGCTGGGGGCCGCCGCGACTCCCCCGGCGGTGGTCGCCCTGGTGGGCACCGGCTTCTGCGGCACGCTCACCACCTTCTCGACGTTCGGCGGCGACGTGGTGCGGATGGTCGAGCAGCGCCGGCTCGCCCGTGGCCTGACCTACGTGCTCGCCACCGTCGTCCTGGGGGTGGGGGCCGCCGCACTGGGGTACTCCGTGGCAGCGGGGTGAGCTTGGCGCTGCCGGTTGCGGTTGCGCTGAGTAGGGTCGGGGGCGGTATGGCTGGGACAGCGGCAGGAGACGAGAAGGCGGACAGCCCCGTCGTCGTGGTGGCCAACCGGCTACCGGTAGACCAGGTCACCTACCCCGACGGCAGCACCCGCTGGCAGCGCAGCCCCGGCGGCCTGGTGACAGCCCTGGAGCCCTTCGTGGCCGGCCGTGGCGGCGCCTGGGTCGGCTGGTCCGGGTCGCCCGGTGAGGCCCCCGAGCCCTTCGAGTCCGGCGGGATGTCGCTGATCCCCGTGCCGCTCTCCGAGGAGGAGGTCGACCAGTACTACGAGGGCATGTCGAACGCCTCGTTGTGGCCGCTGTACCACGACGTGGTCGAGAAGCCCGAGTACCACCGGACGTGGTGGGACACCTACGTCCAGGTCAACAAGCGCTTCGCCGAGCGAGCCGCCGAGGTGGCCGCCGAGGGCGCGATCGTGTGGGTGCACGACTACCAGCTCCAGCTGGTGCCGGCGATGCTGCGCCAGCGGCGCCCGGACCTCACCATCGGCTTCTTCCTGCACATCCCCTTCCCGCCCTACGAGCTGTTCACCCAGCTGCCGTGGCGGTCGGCCATCGTCGAGGGTCTGCTCGGCGCCGACCTGGTCGGGTTCCAGCGGCCCGCCGCGGCGGCCAACTTCGTGCAGCTGGCCCGCCGGCTGCACGACCTGCCCGCCCGCGGCGCGACGATCGAGTACGACGGCCGCACGGTCACCGCGCGCGCCTTCCCCATCTCCATCGACGTCAAGTCGTTCGAGGAGCTGGCGAGCCGGCCGGACGTCGTCAAGCGGGCGGGGGAGATCCGCGCCGAGCTCGGCAACCCACGCAAGATCATCCTGGGCGTGGACCGGCTGGACTACACCAAGGGCATCGCCGTCCGGCTCAACGCCTTCCAGGAGCTGCTGGAGGACGGCGTCGTCGAGGTCCCCGACACGGTCATGGTGCAGGTCGCCACGCCCAGCCGGGAGCGCGTCGAGCACTACGTGCACATGCGCGAGACGATCGAGCAGCAGGTCGGCCACATCAACGGCGTCTTCGGCACCCTGGGCGGGCCCGCCGTCCACTACATCAACCAGTCGGTGCCCCGCGAGGAGCTGGCCGCGCTCTACCGGGCCGCCGACGTCATGCTCGTGACGCCCTACCGCGACGGCATGAACCTCGTGGCCAAGGAGTACGTCGCGGCCCGCAGCGACCTCGGCGGCACCCTGGTGCTCTCCGAGTTCGCCGGCGCCGCCGCGGAGCTCAGGCAGGCGTTCCTGGTCAACCCGCACGACATCGCCGGGGTCAAGAACCAGTTGCTCCGGGCCCTGCGCATCGAGCCGCCCGAGGCGGCCAGGCGGATGCGCGCGATGCGCCGCCACCTGGCCCGCAACGACCTGGAGCACTGGGCCAACTCGTTCTTCGACGCGCTGCAGGCGAAGGCGTGAGCGGGCCGGTGGCGCCTCCCGGCGCGCTGCCGGCCGACCTCGCCGAGGCGCTGGCGGACGTGGCCGGACGTCGGCCGCTGCTGGTGGCCAGCGACTACGACGGTGTCCTCGCACCCCTGGTGGGCGACCCGTCGGCCGCCGTCCCCCTGCCGGGGGTCGCCGGAGCGCTGGCGCGGCTGGCCGCCGCCGACGGCGTCACGGTGGCGCTGGTGAGTGGCCGCGGCGTGGCCGACCTGCGCGCGGTCAGCGGGTTCGAGGGTCCCTACCGCTGGATCGGCAGTCACGGGGCGGAGTACGAGGGGCCGTTGACCGGGGAGCTCGCGGCCCGCCGCGACGCGCTCGCCGAGCGGCTGGCCCCGCTCGTCGCCGCGGTGCCCGGCGCACGGCTGGAGGTCAAGCCGGCCAGCGTGGCGGTGCACGTGCGGCAGGTGACCGACCGCGTCGCGGCGGCCGCGCTGCTGGAGCAGGCCCACGCTGCGGCTGATCCGTCACTGACGTTGAAGCCGGGCAAGGAGGTGCTCGAGCTCGCGGTCACCGACGCCGACAAGGGCACCGCGCTGCTGCGGCTCCGGGACGACCTCGGTGCCGTCGCGACGGTCTACCTCGGGGACGACCGCACCGACGAGGACGCCTTCCGCGCCCTCTCCCCCAGCGACCTCACCGTCAAGGTCGGGGAGGGCGAGACCACGGCCCGCTACCGGATCGCCGACCCGGGGACCGTCGTCGTCCTGTTCGAGGCGCTCGCCGACGCCCTGGACTGACGTCGTCCCGGTTTCCCGAAATGGCATCGGGAAGTCGACAAACCGGTCGGTGAAATGCGGTCGCCGACATTTCTCGGACGGCGTTCCACGACACGCTGTGGAATGCAGCGGACAGGACGATGGAACGGCCCACCATTGCGCCGCAATACGCAGTGGCGTCGCCCTCAGCTCTGGAGCTCCCCATGTCCGTCCGCACTCCTCTCCCCTCCGAGCGCTCCGGAGGCTGGTTCGCCGACCGCCCGGTCGGCGTGAAGATCGGCGCCGCCCTCGCGGTCCTCGCGGTGGTGGCGGTCGCCATGACCGTCCTCGCCGTCTCCCGGATCGGCGCACTGAACGCGGCCGCCGACCGCATCAACGAGAACGTCGGCACCCTCGCGGACCTGGCGAACATCCAGCGCTCCTGGCAGGGCGACCGGTCCCGCTTCAACACCTACCCGCTGGCCGACCCGCAGACGCGGGCCGCCCTGCTGGCCGACCTGGCCGAGCGGCGGGAGACCATCGAGGGCCAGCTCGACGCCTACGCCGAGGTGACCGTCAACAAGGAGGCGTTCGAGGTCTTCCGCGGCCACGTGGAGGAGTACTACGCCGTCGCGGACGGCCAGCTGGTCCCGGCCGCCAACGCCGGTGACCTGGCGACCGCGACCAGGCTCATCACCGGTCCTCTGCAGGCCTCCTCGGACAGCCTCATGGACGAGTACAACGCGATGCAGGAGCGGCGGGTGGCCGCGGGACAGGCCGACACCGACGACGCGAAGGCGATCGGCGACTCGGCCGTGCTGACGCTCTGGGTGTCGCTGGCCGTGGGGATCGCCGTCGCCGGAGGGCTGACCGTCCTCGTCGTCCGCCGGCTCATCGGCACCGTCCGCTCGGTGCAGGCCTCGGTCGAGGCGCTGGCCGCCGGTGACCTGACGGTCGTGCCGGAGGTGCGCAGCCGGGACGAGCTCGGCCTCATGGCCGGTGCCCTGGTCACGGCGCAGGAGAACCTGCGGGGCGTCCTGGCGTCGGTCGCTGCGTCGGCGGACGCGGTGGCGGCGTCGTCGGAGGAGCTGTCGGCGTCCTCGGCGCAGATCTCGGCCTCGGCGGAGGAGACCTCGGCGCAGTCCGGGGTCGTGGCCTCGGCCGCCGAGGAGGTCAGCCGCAACGTGCAGACCGTGGCGGCCGGTGCCGAGCAGATGGGTGCCAGCATCCGGGAGATCGCGACGAATGCCGCGGAGGCCTCGGACGTGGCGGCGCGGGCGGTGACCGCGGCGGAGACGACGACGGCCACGGTGGCGAAGCTGGGGGAGTCCTCCGCGGAGATCGGCAACGTGGTCAAGGTGATCACGAGCATCGCCGAGCAGACCAACCTGCTGGCGCTCAACGCCACCATCGAGGCCGCGCGGGCCGGGGAGGCCGGCAAGGGCTTCGCGGTGGTGGCCAACGAGGTCAAGGAGCTGGCCCAGGAGACGGCCAAGGCGACCGAGGACATCGCCCGCCGGGTGCAGGCCATCCAGAAGGACACCGGTGCCGCGGTCGGCGCGATCGGGGAGATCTCGCAGATCGTCGCGCAGATCTCCGACCGGCAGACCACCATCGCCAGCGCAGTGGAGGAGCAGACCGCCACCACCACCGAGATGAGCCGGTCGGTGAGGGAGGCGGCCGGCGGCTCCGGGCAGATCGCGGAGAACATCACCGGCGTCTCGGCGGCGGCGGACTCGACCACCCAGGCGCTCAGCCAGACGCGTGCCGCGGTCGACGAGCTGTCCCGCATGGCCGCCGACCTGCGCACCTCGGTGGCCCGCTTCACCTACTGACGCACCGCACGTCCGTTCTCGGGGCGGCGGTCGGGGATCTTCCCCGGCCGCCGCCCGTCGCCATCCCGGCGCCGTGCCGAGAATGGTGACGCGTTCATGTGGAGTCGCCGAGTCGACACCCCCGGGAACGGTCACCGATCGATTTCCGTGTCGCGTCCGGACACGCTCGGAACTGCACGGGACGAATTCGTTCCGCCCCTTACCGTTCTGTCGCGACGCCGGCGCCCCGGGACGGGGGCGGTCCCGGCAGCGCGCTCCCCGCACCGTCTGCTCCCGCCCAGGAGGGCTCCATGACGACCCCTGCCCGCCCGCTCCGCTCCCGGGCGAGCTGGTTCGCCGACCTGCCGATCGCGGCCAAGGTCCTCTCGATCGTCTCCTTCAGCGCCTTCATCGGCGTGCTGCTCTGCGTGGTCGCCGTCGGCCGCATCGGCGACCTCGACGAGAGCCAGCGGGACATGTACGAGGGGAGCGTCGTCGCCTTCTCCGACCTGGACGCCATCCAGGCCACCTACGAGGAGGTGCGGCAGGGCTACACCGCCTACTTCCTGGCCGACCCGGTGACCCGGACCAGCCTGAAGACGCAGCTCGCCGCGGGCCAGGCCGCCCTGGGCGAGCAGCTCGACGCCTACGCGCAGATCACCGAGCACCCGGACCGTTTCACGACGCTGCGCGGCGACATGGAGAGCTACCTCGAGACCAGCGACGACCGGTTCGTCGCCGCGCTCGACGCCGGGGACGCGGCCACCGCCGGTGCCGTCGCGGCCGGGCAGCTGGTCCAGGCGCAGGACGCCGTCACCGCCGACCTCGCCGACCTGCGGACGGTGCTGCGGGACGAGGCCGACGTGCAGGCCCGGGAGGGGGCCGACGAGGCGACCTCGGCCACGGTGACGCTGTGGACGATCCTCGGCGTCAGCGTCGGCATCGGGCTGGTCCTGGCCCTGCTCGTGGTGCGCCGGATCGTCGCCTCGGTGCGGTCGGTCCAGCGGTCGGTGGACGCGCTCGCCACCGGCGACCTCACCGTCCCGGCGGAGGTGTCGGGCCGGGACGAACTGGGTCGCATGGCCGCTGCGCTCGCCACCGCCCAGCAGAGCCTGCGCCAGGTCATGGCATCGGTCGTCGCGTCGGCGGACGCGGTGGCGGCGTCGTCGGAGGAGCTCTCCGCCTCGGCCGCGCAGATCTCGGCGTCGGCGGAGGAGACCTCGGCACAGTCGGGCGTGGTGGCCGGCGCGGCCGAGGAGGTGTCGCGCAACGTGCAGACGGTGGCGGCCGGTGCCGAGCAGATGGGTGCCAGCATCCGGGAGATCGCGACGAATGCCGCGGAGGCCTCGGACGTGGCGGCGCGGGCGGTGACCGCGGCGGAGACGACGACGGCCACGGTGGCGAAGCTGGGGGAGTCCTCCGCGGAGATCGGCAACGTGGTCAAGGTGATCACGAGCATCGCCGAGCAGACCAACCTGCTGGCGCTCAACGCCACCATCGAGGCCGCGCGGGCCGGGGAGGCCGGCAAGGGCTTCGCGGTGGTGGCCAACGAGGTCAAGGAGCTGGCCCAGGAGACGGCCAAGGCGACCGAGGACATCGCCCGCCGGGTGGAGGCCATCCAGAAGGACACCGGTGCCGCGGTCGGCGCGATCGCCGAGATCAGCGCGATCGTGGCCCAGATCTCCGACCGGCAGACCACCATCGCCTCGGCGGTGGAGGAGCAGACCGCCACGACCACGGAGATGTCGAGGTCGGTCGGCGAGGCGGCGTCCGGCGCCGGTCAGATCGCGTTGAACATCAGTGGGGTCTCCGGGGCCGCTGACTCGACCACCCAGGCGCTGACCCAGACCCGCAGCGCCGTCGACGAGCTGTCCCGCATGGCCGCCGACCTGCGCACCACGGTGGTCGGTTTCACCTACTGAGCAGCAGGGCCGTCCCCCGGGACGGCGACCGAGGAGCGCACGACCCAGCCCGGGTCGTGCGCTCCTCGGGCATTTCTCCGACCGCATTCCACGGGTCTCCGGATTGTCGACAAGGGGACGACCGAATGGCGCTGACCGACATTTCTCGTGTGCTGCGGACAACACGCCACGCCATTCCGCACGGACCGGCTCCGCTCGCTCCATATTCGTGCTCGGCCGGATTGACGGCGGTCACCCGGCCCCCGCATCGCCACGTCCCGCCTCGAGCCTGGAGCACCCATGTCTGTCCCCGCACGTCCCACCCGGTCCGGGCGACCGGGCGGGTGGTTCGCCGATCGGCCGATCGGCGTCAAGATCGGAGCGGTCGTCGGACTGCTCGTGCTGGTCCTCGTGGGCACCAACGCCCTCGCCGTCTCCCGCATGACCGAGATGGCCGAGGACCAGCAGCGCATCTACGACGAGAACCTGCACCCGCTGAACGCGCTCTCGGCCGTCCAGCGCGCCACCGCCGCCCACCGGGCCCGCGTCCTCGAGTACGCCGTCTCCGACCCGGCCCGCCGGACGGAGCTCCTCGGCGAGATGGACGAGAAGCAGGCCGACGTGCAGACCGCGCTCGCCGAGTACGAGCCGTTCGTCATCGACCAGGTGGCGATGGACAAGTACCTGGGGGCCCGCCAGCAGTTCCTGGCGTCGAACGCGACGCAGCTCTTCCCGGCGGCGGACGCCGGTGACCTGGCGCGCTACGCCGCCCTGTACCGCGAGGTGTCCAGCCCCCTGCTCACCGACATCGCCGACGGCCTGGAGGAGGAGGGCCTGGCCCAGTCGAGCGAGGCGGCGGCGCGGAACGCCGAGGCAGCGGACGACGCCGCCTCCGCCACCCGGACGCTCGTCGTCGCCGCGGTCGTCTCGACCCTCCTCGCGATCGCACTCACCGTCCTGGTGGTCCGCCGGATGGTCCGGTCGGTCCGGTCCGTGCAGCACGCCGTCGACGCCATGGCCGACGGCGACCTGACCGTCGAGCCGGCCGTCGAGTCCGACGACGAGCTCGGCCGCATGGCCGCGTCGCTGCAGACGGCGCAGGAGAGCCTGCGCGGTGTCCTGTCCTCGGTGGTCGCGTCGGCGGACGCGGTGGCGGCGTCGTCGGAGGAGCTGTCGGCGTCCTCGGCGCAGATCTCGGCCTCGGCGGAGGAGACCTCGGCGCAGTCCGGGGTCGTGGCCTCGGCCGCCGAGGAGGTCAGCCGCAACGTGCAGACGGTGGCGGCCGGTGCCGAGCAGATGGGTGCCAGCATCCGGGAGATCGCCACCAACGCCGCGGAGGCCTCGGACGTGGCGGCGCGGGCGGTGACCGCGGCGGAGACGACGACGGCCACGGTGGCGAAGCTGGGGGAGTCCTCCGCGGAGATCGGCAACGTGGTCAAGGTGATCACGAGCATCGCCGAGCAGACCAACCTGCTGGCGCTCAACGCCACCATCGAGGCCGCGCGGGCCGGGGAGGCCGGCAAGGGCTTCGCGGTGGTGGCCAACGAGGTCAAGGAGCTGGCCCAGGAGACGGCCAAGGCGACCGAGGACATCGCCCGCCGGGTGCAGGCGATCCAGGGCGACACCACCGCGGCGGTCGGCGCGATCGGGGAGATCTCGCAGATCGTCGCGCAGATCTCCGACCGGCAGACCACCATCGCCAGCGCAGTGGAGGAGCAGACCGCCACCACCACCGAGATGAGCCGGTCGGTGAGGGAGGCGGCCGGCGGCTCCGGGCAGATCGCGGAGAACATCACCGGCGTCTCGGCGGCGGCGGACTCGACCACCCAGGCGCTCAGCCAGACGCGTGCCGCGGTCGACGAGCTGTCCCGCATGGCCGCCGACCTGCGCACCTCGGTGGCCCGCTTCACCTACTGAGTGGTCGTCCGGGCCCGGCCGCCGCGCCGGGCCCGGACGCCGCCGCGGCCGGTCTCCGGCGGCTCGATTGGCCTTCACATCCGACCGCGGACCGCCGATGACCATCCCGAAGCGCGCTCGCTGCGCCGGAGACGAGAGAGAAGAGCAACGTGGACGGTCTGGACGACATCGTCGAGGAGTTCCTCGTCGAGAGTCACGAGAACCTCGACCAGCTGGACTCCGACCTGGTCGCTCTGGAGCAGGAGCCCGGCTCGCGGGACCGCCTGTCGAGCATCTTCCGCACGATCCACACCATCAAGGGGACCAGCGGCTTCCTGGCGTTCCAGCGCCTGGAGGAGGTCACCCACGTCGGCGAGAACATGCTCTCCCGGCTGCGCGACGGCGCCCTGGAGCTGACCCCGCAGCGGACCAGCGTGCTCCTGCAGATGGTCGACACCGTCCGCTCGCTGCTCGCCTCCATCGAGGCCACCGGCGGCGAGGGCTCCGTCGACGTCTCCGCGGTCGTCGCGGAGATCAGCGGCGCCATGGAGGACACCCCCGCCGCCGCTGCCGCGTCGGCGCCGGCCGCCGAGCCGGTCCCCGCGGTTGCCGAGCCGACCGAGGTCGTCGCCGAGGCGCCCGCGGAGATCTCCCGGATCGCCGCCCCCGTCGCGGAGGTCGCGGCCCCTGCCGCGGAGGCCCCGGCTCCGGTCGCCGAGGCCCCGGCGCTCCCCGTCCCGCGGCCCGCGCCGGCCGCCGAGGGCGCCCCCGAGCCCGAGGCGGTGGCCGAGGGCGGGAGCGGCCAGGCGCGTCGCGGGGTCGCCGACAGCACCATCCGGGTGGACGTCGACCTGCTCGACGAGCTCATGCTGCTGGTGGGCGAGCTGGTGCTCACCCGCAACCAGATCGTCCAGTACGTCGGGCGCTCCAACGACACCGACCTGGTGCGCGCCTCGCAGCGGCTCAACCTCATCGCCAGCGAGCTGCAGGAGGGCGTCATGAAGACGCGCATGCAGCCGATCGACCACATCTGGTCCAAGCTGCCGCGCGTCGTCCGGGACCTGGGCCTGCAGCTGCGGAAGTCCATCCGGCTGGAGATGGAGGGCCGCGACACCGAGCTGGACAAGACGCTGCTCGAGGCGGTCAAGGACCCGCTGACCCACCTGGTCCGCAACTCCGTCGACCACGGTGTCGAGGACGCCGAGACCCGGGTCCGGGTCGGCAAGCCGGCCGAGGGCGTGCTGACCCTGCGCGCCAAGCACGAGAGCGGCCAGGTCGTGGTCGAGGTCGCCGACGACGGCGCCGGCATCGACCCGGCCCGGGTGGGCGCCAAGGCCGTCGAGCGCGGGCTGATCAGCGCCGACGCCCTCGGCCGGATGAACCCGCAGGACGTCCTGCAGCTCATCTTCCTGCCCGGCTTCTCCACGGCCGCGAAGGTCACCAACGTCTCCGGCCGCGGGGTCGGCATGGACGTCGTCAAGACCAACATCGAGTCCATCGGCGGCACCATCGAGGTGGAGTCGGTCCCCGGCAAGGGCACCTGCACCCGGCTGCGCATCCCGCTGACCCTGGCGATCGTCCCGGCGCTGACCGTCGAGTGCGCCGGCGACCGCTACGCCATCCCGCAGATCAGCCTGCAGGAGCTCGTCTCGCTGGACGCCGAGAAGGCCGCCAACGCGGTCGAGGAGGTCGGCGGCGCCCCGGTGTACCGGCTGCGCGGCGAGCTGCTGCCGCTGGTCCGCCTCACCGACGTCCTCGGGCTGACCTCCGACCGGCACGACGGGCACGTGGTGATCGCCGTCCTGCGCTCGGAGGGCCGCCGCTTCGGTCTGGTCGTCGACCGGGTCATCAACACCGAGGAGATCGTCGTCAAGGCCGTCGGCGGCCAGCTCAAGGCGATCGGCCTCTACTCCGGCGCGACCGTCCTGGGCGACGGCACCGTGGCGCTCATCCTCGACGTGCAGGCCCTCGCCCGCCGGGCGCTGCGCACCGAGACCAGCGAGCGCGGCCAGGAGGCGGCGCGTGAGGCCGCCGCGGCCGCCGCGGCCGGCGACACGGAGCGGCAGCGGATGCTGCTGGCCGCCATCGGCGGGGGCCGCCGGGTCGCCATCCCGCTGGACACGGTCACCCGCCTCGAGCAGGTGCGCACCGAGTCGGTGGAGAAGGTCGGCAACCGCGAGGTCGTGCAGTACCGGGGCGCGATCCTGCCGATCGTCCGGCTCGACCGGCACCTGGGCGCCTACGGCGAGAGCGACCGCGAGGTCCTCGAGGTCATCGTCTACAGCGACCACGGCCGCAGCGTGGCCATCGTGGTCGAGGAGATCCTCGACATCGTCGACGGCGAGGCCGCGGTCCGCAGCGACATCGACGACCTGGGTCTGCTCGGCTCCGCCGTCCTCGGCGACAAGGTCACCGAGCTGCTCGACGTGCGCGCCGCGATCCTCGCCGCCGACCCGGCGTTCTACTCGACCCACTCCTCCACCCTCACCCACCCCTCCGCCGTCGCCGGCGGAACGCCGGACGGCGTCCCCACGTCCCTCCTGGAGGCCTCCCTGTGACCACTGCCCAGGCCCCCGCCATCGGCGGCCAGCTGGCCACCTTCTGGCTCGACGGCGACCTCTACGGCGTCGAGGTGGCGCACGTCCAGGAGGTGCTGAAGAGCCAGGGGCTGACCCGCGTGCCGCTCGCCCCCGCCGCCGTGGCCGGGCTGATCAACCTGCGTGGCCAGGTGGTGACCGCGATCGAGCTGCGCGAGCGGCTCGGCCGGCCGCCGCGGCCCGAGGGCACCGACGCCGTCGTCATCGTCGTCCGGCTGCACGGTGAGGCGGTCAGCCTGCTGGTCGACGCCATCGCCGACGTCGTGGACGTCGACCCCGCCGACTTCGAGGCGCCGCCGGACACCCTCGACGGCGCCGGCCGCGAGCTGATCCGCGGGGCGTTCAAGCTGGACGGCCACCTGCTGCTGGCCCTGGACGTGCACAAGGCCGTCAGCGCCTGACGAAGGACCACCCGACCTCCCACGCCTCGGAGAAGGACCCCGTCCTCCTCACGCCTCGCAGGCTCGGCGCGAGCCTCGGGACGGCGCCATCAGGACTCGGGCGTGGCCGGTCTTCCCCGGCGGCCACGCCCCTCCCTCCGACCCCCGGTCGGGCGACCCCTCTCTCCGGAGGGCCGCCCGACCGGGGGTCGCGGCGTTCACGGGTCCTGCCGCCTACGCAGAGTCACCAGCTGGGGACGGTGCAGCACGGCGCACGACACCCCACCCGCCCGGGGTCGGGCGAACGAGTGACGCTCACGTGGCGCGGCGTCGCGGTCACGGTCAGTCTGGTTCGACCTCACCTGGGGGACGTCGACTGGGAGGCCTGCCGTGCCCTACTCACTGGTCAGTGCCGCCACGCTCGGCTTCGACCTGGTCCGCCTGCCGGCCGGCCGCGCCGTCGCGGACGCCCTGCTCGCCGGGCTCGCCGCCGACGTCCCGGCGCTGGAGCGGCTGGCCGCGGTGCACCCGGCCGCGGGCCGCGACCGCGCGCAGCGGGCCGCCCTCGCCGTGCGGGCGCGCAAGGCAAGGGAGCTCGCCGCCGCCGTCCCGCAGCTGCGTACCGCCGCCGACGCCCTCCCCGGCGCCGACCGGGCTGCGGCGCTGGTCGCCCAACTCGAGGGCAGCACCATCGGGGACGCCGCCGCCGTCGAGCGCGTGCTCCGCGAGGACGTCCTCGGCCCCGAGCACTCCGCCACCGCGCTCGCCGACGAGCACGTCCGGGACGCCGCCGCGGACGTCCTCGCCGACGCGGCCCTGGGCGCCTGGGCCGCCGCCGTGCTGCCGCCGCTGGTCCGCCGGCAGCTCACCGGCCCGTTCCTGCTCGCCACCTCGACCGGCGTGCCGACCACCCCCGAGCTCGACCTCGGCCCCGCCACCGGCGAGCTGTGGGGGCTGCTGGCCGGCCTGCGCTCGCTGGACGCCGCCGGCCGCGCCCGCTGGATGGCCGCCGTCGACGCCTCGCGCGCCGAGCACCGGCCGTGGGCGGCCGCGATGCACGAGGCGTCCTGGGCGGCACACGTCTCCGGCCGCACCCGCACGCTCGCCGCCGCCCAGCTGCTCGCCGTCCGGGCGTTCCTCGACGGCGGCTTCGACGCGCCGGCCGCCGCCGCGGGCGCCTGGAACGCCGTCGCCGGCTGCGTGCAGGGCATCGTCACGGCCGACCTGCTCGGCAGCGACGCCCTCGGGGTGCTCTTCTCCCCGCGTCAGGCATAGGAGGCTATGCACACGTCCTGAGGGGCCAGGACGTGTGCATAGCCTCCTATGCCTGGGGGTGGTCCCGTCCGGGGTGCTCTCTCAGTCCTTCTCGGGATCCGGGAAGCGGGCGCCGGCGGGGAGCTCGCTGCCGGCCTCCACCTCGGCCCGGCGGCCGACCAGGGTGACCTCGCCGTCCCCACCGACCGTGGCGCGCTCGCCGACCACGACGCCGTCGTCGAGCACCGTGCGGGTCACCGTGGCGCCGGCCCGCACGCGCGCACCCGGCAGCAGCACCGAGTCGGCGACGGTCGCCCCGGCCTCGACGACGACGCCGGGGGAGAGCACCGACCCGGTCACCCGCCCGGCCACGCGGGTGCCGCCGGAGATCAGGCTGTCCTCGACCTCCGCGCCCCGCAGCACCCGGGCGGCGCTGTGGCGGCCGCCGCGGGTGTGCACCGCCCAGCCCTCGTCGTCGAGGTCCAGGGGCGGCTCGGGGGAGCGGAAGTCGCGGTGGGCCGCCCAGTAGGACTCCACCGTGCCGACGTCGCGCCAGTAGCCGTCGAACGGGTGCGCGCGGGCCAGGCCGTCGCGGGTCTGCGCGGGCAGCAGGTGGGTGCCGAGGTCCTCCAGGCCCTCCTCGCCGTGCTCCGCGGCCAGTGCCTCCAGCCGGTCCAGCGTCGGGCCGGGGGAGAAGACGAAGACCTCGTTGGTCGCGGTGGTGGTCCGTGGCTCGTCGGGCTTGTAGGCGTAGTCGGCGACCTTCCCACCGCTGCCGACCTCGACGATGCCGTAGCGCGGCGCGTCGTCCCCGGCGACCTCGGTGGTGACCATGGTGACCTCCGCGCCGGAGCCCAGGTGCCCCTCGACGACCTCCCGGTAGTCCAGCTTGTAGACGGCGTCGGCGCTGACCACGACCAGCGCGTCCGGGTCGAAGTCGCGGACCAGCGGGGCGTAGCGCCACAGCGAGTTCGCCGTCCCGGAGACCCAGCCGGCGCGCTCGGTGCCCTGGTACGGCGGCAGCACCAGCAGCCCGCCGTCGGTGCGGTCGAGGTCCCACGGCCGGCCGTTGGCCAGGTGCAGTGACAGCGACGTGGGGTGGAACTGCACGGACACCCAGACGTCAGCCAGGTGCGAGTGCTGGCAGTTGCTCAGCGGGAAGTCGATCAGCCGGTAGACGCCGGCGAAGGGGACGGCGGGCTTGGCGCGCTGCTCGGTCAGCAGTTCGAGGCGGCCGCCGGCGCCGCCGGCCAGGACGAGGACGAGGACCCGGGGGAGTGCCATGGCCCCCGGCTACCCGGGGGGACCACGTTCACCCGCGCCACCGCCGTCCTCGCCGTCCGGCCGACGTGGCGTGACGCGTCGAGGGCTGCCTGCGACGCCGCGCCGGACTCCCCGTCCGTGCGCACGGGAGTGTGACCGGCCTCACGCGTGTCGCGTCGGGCGGGCCGTGGCCGACCCCGATGCTCGGCGGCCCATCGAGGAGACGGACGCGGAGGTCCCTCATGCCCGACTGCACCACCTGCCCGACGACGGCCCGCTCGTGGGTGCGCCTCCCCGTGACGACGAGGTGGCTGGCACCCGGTGACGACCTGGCCACGGAGCTCGACCGGGCCACGGCCGCGCTGCGGCGTCCGGGGGACACGGTCGGTGTCAGCGAGAAGGTCGCCGTCCTGCTGACCGGTGGGGCCATCCCGCGCGAACGGGTCGTCCCCGGGCGGCTCGCCCGGTTCCTGTCCCGGCACGTCCGGACGGTGGGCAGCAGCTGCGGCCTCTCGATCCCGGAGAAGATGCAACTGGTCCTGGAACGGCAGGGCCGGCTGCGCGTGGTCCTCGCCGCGGCCTCCTGCACGCTGCTGCGGCCCCTGGGCCGGCACGGCTCCTTCTACCGGGTGGCGGGGCCCTTCGCCCGCGACATCGACGGCATGCGGCCGCCCTACTTCGACCTCCTCCTGCCGCCGATGGACCCGATGACCGCCCGGTTGCTGGCCGAGCGGCTGGAGGGCCGGCTGGGCGTCGGGGTCGCGATCGTCGACGTCAACGACCGCGGGGGCTCGGTCCGGGCGGTCTCCGGCGCCGCGATGTCCGCCGACGAGCTCCTGGCCGCCCTGTGGGACAACCCGATGGGGCAGGGGGACGAGGGCCGGCCCTTCGTCGTCGTCCGCCGGTCACCGGCGGGCGACCAGCCCGCGGACGGCGCGGGCCAGCTCCCCCAGCTCCCGGCAGCGCAGGGCCCACAGCACCAGCGCGTAGACCGCCAGGCAGCTCGCCGCGCCCGCCGCCGCACCTCCTATGCCGTCCCAGTGCCGCGCCAGGAGGGCCGTCGGCACCGTGGCGCACGCCGCCGCGACGGCGACCTGGGCGCCGCAGCGGCCCAGGCCGGCCAGTGACAGCCCGCCCCCGGCGGTGCGCAGCCGCCACAGCGACAACCCGGCCACGAGGAACAGGGACATCGACGTCGAGGCGGCCAGCCCGACCACGCCGAACCGCAGCCCCAGGGTGAGGTCGCCGACGACGTTGACCACCATGCCGAGCACGCCCAGCACGACCGGGGTCCGCGAGTCCCCCAGGGAGAGGAAGGCCCGGGTGACCGGGTCGCGGAGGGCCAGGGCCACCAGCGCGGCGGCGTAACCGGTGACGGCCAGGGCGGTGACCTGCACGGCCTCGCGGTCGAAGGCACCGCGCTGGAACAGCAGGGCCACGACCGGCTCCGCGGCCACGGACAGCACGACCACGCACGGCGTCACCAGCACCAGCAGGACGCCGCAGGTGCGTCGCAGCAGGTCCTCGAGGTCGCGGGTCCGGCCCGGCCGGGCGGCTGCGGCCAGGGCGGGGTAGAGGGTGGTGGTCACCGTGGCCACGACGAGGGTGTCGGCCAGCCCGACCAGCCGCCAGCCGTAGTTGAGCGCGGTGATCGCCCCCTCCCCCACCGCCGACCCGACCGCACGGTCGACGAGCGTGTTGACCTGGGAGACGGCGCTACCCACCAGCAGGGGAGGGACGAGCGCCAGCATCTCGCGGAAGCCGCGGTCGCGGACGTCGAGTGACGGTCGCAGCGACTGGCCCACGGCCAGCAGCGGCCGCAGCTGCACGAGCAGGCGCAGCGCGCTGCCGACGACGAACGCGACCGCCAGCGCGGTCACCCCGTACACCCGGCCGAACACGACCGCGCCGACGATCAGCGCGAGGTTGAACGGGATCCCCTCGGCCGCGGCCCAGCCGAAGCGTCGGTGCCCCTGTGCCGCGCCGGCCAGCACGTTGGTCGCCGCGATCAGCGCGGTGGCCGCGACCACCACGCGAGTGAGCCGGACCGCCTCCTCGGTCGTCTCCGCGTCGAAGCCCGGGGCGAGCACCGCCACGAGCGGCCGGGCCAGCACCGCCATGACCACGGAGGCCACCAGCATCGCGAGCACGGTCACGGTCAGGGCGACCCGCACGCTGTGCTGGCCGCGGGCCGGCTCCCCGTCGGCCACCGCGCGGGCCACGGTCGGGACGACGGACTTCGCGACGGCTCCCGCCATGAGCGCGAGCACCAGGTTCATCAGGCCCTGGGCCACCAGGTAGGCGTCGAGCGCCGACCCGACTCCGAACACCGCGGCGAGGACGACGTCCCGCAGGAACCCCAGGAGCTGACTGCCCAGCGTCAACCCGGCCACCAGGGCGGTCGACCGGGCCAGGCTCCCTCGATTCACCCGGGCATCCTCCCGGCACCCGCCCCACCCGGCAGGTCAGGCTCCTCTACGCCTCTCCAGCACTGAGGCGAGAAGGTGCTCGATGCCGCTCGACGGCCGTCCTGGCCCACCGTGCCGCTTCCCGGCTCAGCGTCGGAGGGGAGCGCGGGACGCGCACGACCAGGTGACCTGACCACGGGACCGAGCGGGCCGGTGCGGTCGCCCGGCGCATCTGCGGGAACCTGTCGACAAATGACGGGAAATGGTCGGTGACCGCATTCCCGGCCGCTCCGAAAAAGTGGTGCCGAGATCCCGGGATCGGCTCAAGGCCGGGGGAGCAGCGGCCGACAACACCCCTGACAGGCACCGCCGGGACCCCCCGGGCGGACGCCGGCTGCACCCCGTCCCCGACTGCCGGGCCGGTGCCGCACCACAGCGCCAGCTGAGCTCTGGCAGGCCCCCGCACGGGGAGACGGAGGACGCATGGACCCGATCCGGGTGTTGGTCGTCGACGACTCGGTGGTCGTCCGCAAGATCGTCACCGACGTCCTCTCGGAGGACCCGGCCATCGAGGTCGTCGGCACCGCGGTCAACGGCCGCATCGCCGTCACCAAGCTCGAGCAGCTGAAGGCCGACCTGGTCACGATGGACATCGAGATGCCGGAGATGAACGGCATCGAGGCGGTCCGCGCCATCCGCGCCCTGCGCAGCCGCGTGCCGATCATCATGTTCAGCACGCTCACCGAGCGGGGCGCGTCGGCCACCCTCGACGCCCTCTCCGCCGGCGCCAACGACTACGTCACCAAGCCGGCCAACGTCGGCAGCGTCGCCGCGTCCATGGAGAGCGTCCGTCAGCAGCTCATCCCCAAGATCAAGGCGCTCACCGGGCGCCCGGTCACCGCCGGTCCCACCCGCGCCGCCGCACCCGCCGCGGCCCCGGTGCGCCCACCGGCCCCCCGCGTCGGTGCCGTCAAGCAGCCCGCCGTCCTGGTCGTCGGCTCGTCCACCGGAGGCCCGGAGGCCCTGGCGAAGGTGCTGCCGGCCCTGCCGGCGTCCCTGCCGGTCCCGGTGCTGGTCGTGCAGCACATGCCCCCGGTCTTCACCCGCCAGTTCGCCCAGCGGCTCGACCGCCTCTGCCCGCTCACCGTGGTCGAGGCCGTCGACGGCACCCCGCTCGCGCCGGGCACCGTGCACCTGGCCCCGGGCGACCACCACCTGACCATCCGCCGGACCGGCCGCGGTCTGTCCACCGCGCTGGACCAGTCGCCGCCGGAGAACTTCTGCCGGCCCGCCGTCGACCCGCTGTTCCGCTCCGCGGTCGAGGCCTTCGACGGCGCCGTCCTGGGTGTCGTGCTCACCGGCATGGGGTCGGACGGGCGCAGCGGCGCCGGCCGCATCCGCGAGACGGGGGGCGCGGTCGTCGTCCAGGACCAGGCGACCTCCGTCGTCTGGGGCATGCCCGGAGCCGTCGCCACGGCGGGCTTCGCCGACGAGGTGCTGCCGCTCGACCTGGTCGCCCAGGCGATCACCCGCCGGATCCCCGGGCCGCGGGTCCCCGCTGCCGGCCCGGCCACCGCGCCCGCGTTCGTGGGAGGACGGCGATGACCCTCACCGCGACCAGCTTCGACTGGGTCCGCCAGCTGGTGCACCGGGAGAGCGCGATCGTGCTCGCCCCCGGAAAGGAGTACCTGGTCGAGGCGCGCCTGCTGCCCATCGCCCGCTCCATGGGCCTGCCCGACGTCGGCCATCTGGTCGACTCCGTCCGCACCCGGCCCAGTTCCGAGTCCACCCGCAGGATCGTCGAGGCGCTGACCACGAACGAGACGTCGTGGTTCCGGGACGGCGACCCGTTCACCGCCCTCACCTCGACCGTCCTGCCCTCCCTGCTGCCGGCCCGCGGACCGGCCGAGCGGCTGCAGATCTGGTCGGCGGCCTGCTCCAGCGGGCAGGAGCCGTACACGATCGCGATGCTCCTCGAGGACGCGCTGCCCAACGCCGCGACCCGGGTCTCCATCACGGCGACCGACCTCTCCCGCGAGATGGTCGAGCGCACCCGCGCGGGGAGGTTCAGCCAGCTCGAGGTCAACCGGGGCCTGCCGGCGGCGATGCTCGTCCGGCACTTCACGCGGGCGGGCACCGAGTGGGAGGTCTCCCCGTCGCTGCGGCGCATGGTCACGGCGAGCGAGTGCAACCTGGCCGCTCCGCTGCCGCGGATGGGCCCGTTCGACGTGGTCTACCTGCGCAACGTCCTCATCTACTTCGACCTGCCCACCAAGCAGGCGATCCTCCGCCGGGTCCGCGCGCTCATGCGGCCCGACGGATGGCTCTTCCTCGGCGCCGCGGAGACCACCCTCGGCGTCGACGACTCCTGGGAGCGGGTCGTCGTCGGCCGCAGCTCCGCCTACCGCCCGCTGAAGGGGAACTGACGTGCGTGCACTGGTGATCGACGACTCCCGCGCCATGCGGCGCATCGTGAGCGCGGCCCTGGAGGGGTTCGGCTACGAGACCCGCCAGGCCGGCCACGGCCAGGAGGCGCTCGACGTGCTGCAGGAGGGCTACGCGCCCGAGCTGTGCACGATCGACTGGAACATGCCGGTGATGGACGGGCTGCAGTTCGTCTCCGCCGTCCGGGCCAACCCGGCCTGGCGCGCCGTCACGCTGATGATGGTGACCTCCGAGAGCGAGCAGGGCCAGATCGTGCGCGCGCTCGCCGCCGGCGCGCACGAGTACGTGATCAAGCCGTTCACCGCCGACGCGCTCCGCGACAAGCTCGCGCTGCTCGGCATGCTCCCCCAGGAGGCCGTCCTGTGACGCTCGCACCCGATGCGGTCGCACACCCCACCCAGCCCCGCCTGACCATCCCCGAGCTGATCGACGAGGCCACCGTCGAGGCGATCGCCGGTGAGGCCTGGATCGCCCTCGTCGGGGAGGACGAGGTGCTCGTCCCGCTGCCCGCCGACCTGCCCGCCGAGACGCTCTCCGCGTGGGTGGACGTCGTCGGCCCGTGGACCGGCAGCGTCGTCCTCACCACCGGCCGGCAGACCGCCGCCGACCTGACCCGGGCGCTGCTCGCCGAGTCCGCGCCCGAGCTGCTCGACCACGAGGACGTCGCCGACGCGTTCGGCGAGATCGCCAACGTGGTCGGCGGCAACGTCAAGGCCGCCCTCCCCGGTCCCTCCACCCTGGGCCTGCCCCAGGTCGGCGAGGCCCCGGCCGTCCGCAACCCCGAGGACGTCTGCCGGCTGGAGGTCGTGTGGCGAGGCCAGCCCCTCGTCGTGTCCGTGCAGGGCGCGCTGCCGGCCCTGCCCGCCCCGAACCCCCCGCACCAGAACGGAGCATCACTGTGAAGATCCTCGTCGCCGACGACAGTCGCGTGATGCGGCAGATCGTCATCCGCACCCTGCGCCAGGCCGGGTACGACGACCACGACATCGTCGAGGCCGAGGACGGCCGCGACGCCTACGACAAGGTGCAGGCCGAGAACCCGGACCTGGTGCTGTCGGACTGGAACATGCCGAACATGACCGGGCTGGAGTGCCTGCAGGCGCTGCGCTCGGCCGGCTCCGGCGTCCCGTTCGGCTTCGTCACCTCCGAGGGCTCGCAGGAGATGCGGGACAAGGCCAGCGCCGCCGGTGCGCTGTTCCTCATCGCCAAGCCGTTCAACGAGGAGACCTTCAAGGACGCCCTGGACGGAGTGATCGCGTGAGCTCGCCGCGGACCGTCGTCCTGCCGGACGCCAAGGCCGTCAAGGACATGTTCACCGGCCTGGTGGGCAAGCCCGTCGGCGTGGCACCGGGCGCCCCGATCACCCCCACGCCGCGGTCGCCGGTGTCGGTGGCCGTGTACGTGGACCCGTCGATGGACGTGAACGCGCTCTGCGTCATGGACCTCGCCGCGTCCGCCTACACCGGCGCCGCCCTCGCGCTGCTGCCTCCCGGCGGCGCGCAGGACGCCGTCGAGGAGGACGGCGAGCTGACCACGATGCTCACCGAGGCGCTGCACGAGGTCGTCAACGTGCTCTCGGCGCTGCTCAACGTGCCGGGCGCGCCGCACTCAAGGCTCTACAAGCTCTATGCCCCGGGTGACGACCTGCCCGGCGACATCGCCTGTTCGCTGGCCGCCTTCAACCGGCTCGACCTCGCCATCGACGTCCCCGGTTACGGCAAGGGTGGGCTCTCCCTGGTCATCCCCTGACGGGAGGCTGTTCCAGCAACTCACCAGACGCCCCGGGACGGCGCCGGAGACCGTTCTCCCGCCGTCCCGGGCGCTCCACGTCGACGGCCCCGAGGCACTGCGCCTCGGGGCCGTCGACGTGTGTGGCAGGCCCTGCAGGAAGTGAGGGCCCCGTCCTCCCCGGCCCCTCCCAAGCTCGGGGCGGTGCCCTGGACGGGGCCGGCGGCGGGACCCTGCAAGGGGGCGCCAGAACTCGCGGCGAGCCTCGGGACAGGGGCGGCGAGTGGCAGGGGGTCCTCTGTCAGGACAACGCCGGCTCGCGGTCGTCGGTGCTCGTGGGCAGGCAGGCCCAGACGTGCTTGCACCCGTCGTCGACGTACCAGCCGTGGGCCACCGACAGCCGGGCCACCAGGTAGAGCCCCAGGCCGCCCTGGGCGGGGTCGCGGTCGACCGCCGGGCTGGGCATGGTGTCGGGGGCGCGGTCACTGACGTCGAGCAGCCAGCCGCCGCTGCCGGCGATCACCGTGGCGACGACGGGGGACAACCCGTGCCGCAGCGCGTTGGACGCCAGCTCGTCGAAGGCGAGGATCAGCCGCTCGGCCGCGGTGTCGTCGTCGCCCCCCGGATAACCGACGCCGTCCAGCCGTGCCCGCAGCACCGCACGTGCCGCCGGCAGCTCGGCGATGGCCTGCAGATCCCACCGCCACACCTCGCCCCGACCGTCCGGAAGCGGGCGCAACGGCCACGCGAGTCGACCCACTGCCCTCTCCCCGTCCGTCGCTGTCTCCGACACGCACGGGGTTCCCAGGCGGCCGGAGGCTCAACCGTGTCATGGGTGTGTCCGACCCCTCGGAGTGACGCGCCTGACGTCCGCGCCGGTCAGCGCGGTGGGTGCACGCAGATCGCCACCAGCGCGACGTCGTCCTCCGGCGTGGCGGGCAGCATCCACGCCAGCAGCTCGTCGGCCAACTGCTCCAGGGGCCGGTCCGCCAGCGTGGCCAGGTGCCGACGCAGCCGGTCCACCCCGGTCTCGACGTCGCAGTCCCGGCGCTCCACCAGGCCGTCGGTGTAGAGCAGCACGACCGCGCCCGGACGCAGCGGCACGGTGCACTCCCGCCGCACCGCCGTCGGGTCCACCCCGAGCAGCAGGTCGCCCAGCCCGTCGCCGAGCACGGTCACCGTGCCGTCGGGGTCGGCGACCAGCGGCGGCGGGTGCCCGGCACTGGCCCAGCGCAGCCGCGTCCCGCCGTCCTCGAGCCGGGCGATGGCGGCGGTGGCCAGCGTGCCGGTGTGCATGGCGGCCATCGCGGCGTCCAGGCCGCGCAGCACCTCCGCAGGCCCGGCGCCGCTGTAGTGGGCGATGCCCCGCAGCAGCCCGCGCAGCTGACCCATCTCGGCCGCCGCGGCGGTGTCGTGCCCCGCGACGTCCCCGATGACCACGACCGGGTCGCCGTCGGTGTGCAGGAAGGCGTCGTACCAGTCCCCGCCGACGCGGGCGGCCTCCGCCGCGGGCACGTAGCGGGCCGCCACCTGCGCACCGGCGATGGTGGGCAGCTCGGTGAGCAGGCTGCGCTGCAGGGCCTCGGCGAGCTTGGCCTGCTGGCTCTGCCGGTGCACCCGGTCGACCGCGCGCCCCGCCTGTGCTGCGACCTCGCGTGCGGTGGCCAGGTCGTCGTCGTCGAACGTGCGCCCGGGGTCGAGGTACAGGGTGAGGACGCCGACCGCGCGGCCGTCGGCGGTCAGGGGCAGGACGACGGCCGTGTCCGGACCCAGCGCCAGGAGCAGGTCGTGGGCCGGGCCCGGTGGCATGAGCTCGAGGACGGCGGCGACCGGCTCCCGCGCCTCGCTGCCCGACCGCAGTGCGCGGGCGACGGGGGAGGCCGGCGGCAGGGTGTCCAGACGCACCTCGGCGTAGCGGTCGAGCAGCGGACGGCGGGCCGGGTCGGCGTGCCAGGAGCCGACGTCGCGGGCGCGGCCCTCCCGGTCGACGACGGTGACCACGCAGCCGTCGCTGAGCGCGGGGACGACCAGCCGGGCCAGGCTGCCCAGGGCCGACTCGCTGTCCAGCGCGCCGGCGAGCTCCCCGGTCACCGCGGCCAGCAGCGCCGTGCGTGCGCCGGCCCGTTCCGCGGCGTGACGGGCCTCCTCGGCGGCGCGGCGGGCCGCCTCGGCCTCCTCCTGCGCCTGCCGGCGCGCGGTGACGTCGACGAAGGCGAACGCCGCGCCGTCCGACACCGGCCACGCGTGCAGCGCCCACCAGCCGGGGCCGCCCCGCGGGTCGGGGACCTCGCGGGAGACCGGCGCACCCGAGGCCACGGCCTGGTGGCAGGCCCGGGTGACGGCGGCCGCCGTGCCGGCGCACAGGACCTCGGTGACCGGCCGTCCGACGACGGCGGCGGCAGGGCGGCCGAGCAGCCGCTCACCCTCGGCGTTGAGCAGCGCGAGCCGTCCGGCGGGGTCCAGGCAGCCCAGCGCAGCGGGCATGGTGGCCAGCACGCCGGTAGCCAGGGCGGCGCTCCGGTCGAGCGGCTCCGGCCACCCCCACGGGCGCGGCTGCGGTCCTGGGGTCACCACGAGGACCACCTCTCTCGGCGGGCCGGCCCCTGCCCCGACCTCGGAGCGCGCCTCCCCGCCGTCCCGCGGGCCGAGAGGGTGCCCGGATCGTGGCAGCGAGCGGGCGCGCTGCCAAGGCGCACCGGCGTGGCGCCCCCGCCGTCCGCTCGGTGTCCTCGGCCGGCCACGGGCCCAGGGTCGGACCCGGACCGCCCGGTCGGCAGAGCCCGACTGCCCGGGGTCCTCAGTCCCGCCCGGCGGCCTCGCGCACGGCGGCGGCGATCGCCTCGACGCCCTGCGAGGCCCACACGATCGAGTAGTGGTTGGTGTCGGGCACCTCGCGGGCGGTGATGCCGCTGGCGTCCAGGCCGAGCTGGGCCAGCCGCACCTCGTCGTAGAGGCCCGGCGTCTGGTCGAACAGCCCGCGGGTGGCCCACAGCAGGGTGGCGCGCACCGGCAGATCGGTCGTCGCCTCGAGCACCCGCTCGTTGAGCAGCACGTCCCCGCCGTCCACCCGCACCGCCTCCGGGACGCACGCGCTGCGCAGCGCCGGCGGCTCGCCGACCAGGTCCCGCGCCAGGTACGCCGCCACCGAGGGGACGTCGACCCACGGGCCGACCGCGGGGTGCTGCGCCCAGAAGGCCCGCACCGCGGCCAGATCGGGGAAGGTCATCGCCAGGCGGTCCAGGGACGGGCCGAGGAGCGCGGCCAGCATCGCGTCGAGGTCGGCACCGGGGGGCGTCGGGAACGACAGGCCGCCCTCGACCATCACCAGGCCGTGCACCCGGTCACGGGCCACGCCGGCGGCCGCCAGCGCCGCGACGTACGCGCCCATCGAGTGCCCGACGAGCACGGCGGCCTCGGCCCCCGTGTCGTCGTCCGCCCCGAGGGTGTCGAGGACGGCGGCGACGTCGGCGGCGTGCCGCTCCAGCCCGTACGGCCCGGGCAGCCCGGCGGACGCGGCCCGCCCGCGCAGGTCCGGCGCGACCACCTCGAACTCGCCGGCCAGCGCGCCCGCCACCCGCGCCCAGGCCATGGCGTTGGCCGTGATGCCGTGCACCAGGACGGCGATGGGAGCACCGGGGGCGTCGGCGGGCCAGTGCAGCGCGGCGAGCTCACCGCCCTCCACCGAGACGCGGATCAGCTCGGGGTCTCGGGCGGGGTCGCTCACGGTCCCCAGCCTGCCCGGGCGGCGCCGCGGTCGCAGCCGGACGCCGCCCCTCCCCGTCGGGATCGCCGCTCCCAGGAGTCCTCGGGCTCAGGCGCGCTCGATGGCGAAGGCGACGAGGAAGCCCAGGGTGGTGATGACGCCGGTCCAGGTGCGGGTGCGCTCGAAGGCCTCGGGGATCATGGTGTCGGCGATCATGGTGAGGATCGCGCCGGCCGCCACCGCGGTGATGACCGCGACCGCCTCGGGCGGCGCGTCGCCGAGCGCGGCGTAGCCGCCGAGCGCGGCCAGGCCACTGGCGAGCGCGATGCCGCCCCACACACCGAAGACGTAGCGGGCCGAGCGGCCGTTGCTCTTCATCCCGGCCGCCGACGAGAGCCCCTCGGGGACGTTGGAGATGAAGACCGCCGCCAGCACCGAGGCGCTCACGCTGCCCCCGCCGAGCAGGCCCAGGCCCAGCACCACCGACTCGGGGACGCCGTCGAGCAGCGCCCCGATCGCGATCGCCGCGCCGCTGCCGGACTGCTCCTGCTCCGAGGGCTGGCCCTCGTCGGGGTCGTGGCCCGAGCGCTTGCGGTGCCGGGCGCCGTGGCGGGCCAGTGCGGCGTTGGCGGCCAGGTAGGCCAGCGCGCCGCCGACGAAGCCGACCGCGGTCGCGGTCAGCCCACCGGTGTCGGCGGCCTCGGCCATCAGGTCGAAGGCCACCGCGGAGATCAGCACGCCGGAGCCGAAGGCCATCACCGAGGCGATCACCGTCTGCGGCACCCGCACGAACCAGGCGACCAGCGCACCGAGCACCAGCGCGCCGCCGCCGAGGAGGCCCCACAGGCCCGCTTCCAGCCAGGTCGGCACGCGTCGCCCCCGTCCTCCGTCGGCTCGGCGTCCCGCGGTTGCGGGCGCCGGCGCCGTCAGTGCCCCGAGGTCGGCGTCGCCAATCGAGACACCGGAGGGCAGGACGACTCTGTCCCCGCTCGGCCGCCGGCTCCACCGTGGCCGTGCGCGGGGGACGGTCCCGAGGAGACCCCGTGTCCGAGACGACGCAGATCCTCCGTCACCGCACCGTGACCCTCCCCGGCGGAGTGCGGCTGCACACCGTCGAGCAGGGTGACCCCCTTGGGCCGCCCGTCGTCCTGGTGCACGGCTGGCCGGACTCCTGGTTCTCCTGGAGTTCCGTCCTCCGGCACCTGGACCCGCGGCTGCGCGCCGTCGCCTA
The DNA here is from genome assembly GCF_052931555.1 of Geodermatophilus sp. URMC 61. Taxonomy (NCBI): domain Bacteria; kingdom Bacillati; phylum Actinomycetota; class Actinomycetes; order Geodermatophilales; family Geodermatophilaceae; genus Geodermatophilus; species Geodermatophilus sp. URMC 61. Next base: position 4,099,964 of record NZ_JBRFHZ010000002.1, on the reverse strand, counting down.
CAGCCAGCGCGGGTTCGGCGACTCCGAGCACCCCGGGGACGGCTACGCCCTCGACCGGTTCGCCGACGACCTGGTGGCCCTCTGCGACGCGCTCGGCCTGGAGCGGACGCACCTGGTGGGCCACTCCTTCGGCAGCTTCGTGGTCCGCCGGGTGGCCGAGCAGCACCCCGAGCGGGTCGACCGGATGGTGCTGATCGGGTCGGCCGACCGGATGGGCGACCCGCTGGTCGAGGAGGTCCGGGCGGCGATCGCCGACCTGCCCGACCAGGTGCCCGACGACTTCGCGCGGGAGTTCGCCGCCGGCACCGTGCACCGGCCGGTGGTGCCCGAGTTCTTCGACGCGCTCGTCGCCGAGAGCCGCAAGGCACCGGGGTGGGTCTACCGGGACTCCTGGGAGGGCCTGGTCAACTCCGACGACCGCGACCGGCTCCGCGACGTCACGGCACCCACGCTGCTGCTGTGGGGCGACTCCGACGCCCTGTTCGACCGCGGCCAGCAGGACCGGCTCCTGGCCGCGCTCCCCGACGCCCGGCTGGAGGTCTACGACGACACCGGGCACTGCCCCAACTGGGAACGCCCGGAGGACGTCGCCGCGGACCTGGGCGACTTCCTCCTGCCCCGCTGACCGTCGGACCCCGGGGCCGTGGTCACCGGGGGGAGCCGGCCGCCGCGCCGGTCACCCGGTCCGGGTAGGTGGCGGTGAACCGCACCATCGCGCAGATGACCACGACCGGCACCACCCAGTCGAGCAGGAGCTCGAGGAGGTGGGTGCCCGAGGTGTCCGTCGCGTCGACACCGAGGGCGGTGGTCAGCAGCGACGCCGCTCCCATGGCCGTGATGGCGAGCGCCCAGGCCGTGCTGAGCACCCGGTTGATCTTCGTGAACGTCGGGGAGCCCCAGTACTCGCGGGGCGTCGTCTGGCGGGCGTACTCCGCGGTGAACGGCAGCACCGGCACGGTCAGCAGGAGATACAGGCCCAGGACCACGCCGACCAGCGGCCTGCCCCACTCGAACAGCCACCGGTCGACGCCGGGACCACCGACGAACCCGGTGACGGCGATGACGGCGAAGAGGACCAGCGAACCCAGGTCGAGGATCTGCGGGCCGTGCCGGCGGCGGTCCCGGAGCACCGCGACCGCCGCCATCACCGCCGCGACGAGCGCGCCCCACGCGACCTCGTCGGCGGCGAGCCGCTGGGCGACGACGGAGAACACGATCCACGGCAGGAAGCCGGTGACCAGGGCCAGCGGGGTCAACCCGGGCGACCTCGACCGGCCGGGACGTGCAGGTGCCGGGGCTGGTGTCGCGGTCATGTGAGGTGGCCTCCGATCTGCCGGAAGGCGGTCCGGGACGGCGGACGCAGCGTCCCGCTGTCCATGCTCGATCGGCCCCCCCGGGCGGACCAGGGCCCTTGGGGCCGGTCAGACGGCCCTCCAGGGTCCCGCCGCGAGCCTGCGAGTGGCTGGGCAGGAGGGTCCTCCCGCCCAGCCTGCGAGGGGTGAGCAGGACGGGGTCCTCACTCGGCGGGGTGGCTGAGCAGGTAGCGGCCGAAGTGCGGCACGGTGAAGGCGATCTGACCGCGCTCGGCGGAGAAGACCAGCCCCTTCTTGATGAGCGAGTCCCGCGCGGGGGAGAGGGACGCCGGCTTGCGGCCCAGCGACACCGCGACCTCCGAGGTGGACACGGCCGCCCCGGCCGGTCCGCCCAGCTCGGCCATCGCGTGCATGTACTCCCGTTCGGCGGGGGTGGCGCGGTCGTACCGGGAGCCGAAGAAGCCCACCGCGAGCTCGGCCTCGGCGACGGGTGCGGCCATGGCGACGTCCGCGGCGGTGATGGGGGAGGCGGCGGCGACGTCCCAGGTGACCTTGCCGTAGGCCTGCACGAAGTACGGGTAGCCGTCGGCGGCCGCGTACAGCGCGTCGAGCGCCTCCGGCTCGAAGGTGACCTCCTCCCGCTCGGCCGGCGCGAGCAGCGCCCGGTCGGCGGCGGGACGGTCCAGCCGGTCGATGCGCAGGTAGCGGAAGAGCCGCTCCGAGTAGCTCTTGGACGCCGAGAGCACCGCCGGCAGGTGCGGCAGCCCCGCGCCGACGACGATCAGCGGCGCGCCCTGCTGCGAGAGCTCGTGACAGGCCGCGCAGATCGCCGAGACGTCGTCGCTCTGCACGTCCTGCATCTCGTCGATGAAGAGCGCCACGCCCTTGCCGACGTCGGCGGCCAGCCCCGCGGCGTCGCTGAGCAGCTCGACCAGGTCGATCTCCATGTCGCCGGAGTCGGCCCGCCCGCTGGACGCCGGGACGTCGATGCCCGGCTGCCATCGGTCGCGGAGCCGGGGTGGGTGGGGCGATGACTCCGCCGTCTGCCGCAGCGCGAAGGCCTTGAGCACGCCGAGGACGGCGTCCATGGACTCCTGGTCGGGGTGGCGCAGCTCGCGCAGGGCCATGTGCAGCGCGGAGGAGACCGGCCGACGCAGCGACTGGTCCGGTCGCGCCTCGATCTTCCCGGTGCCCCAGCCGCGGCCGATCGCCGCCGAGCGCAGCTGGTTGAGCAGCACCGTCTTCCCGACCCCGCGCAGCCCCGTCAACACCAGCGAGCGCTCCGGGCGGCCGTGCGCGATCCGCTCCAGGACGACGTCGAAGGCCGCCAGCTCGTCGTCCCGCCCGGCCAGCTCGGGTGGACGTTGGCCGGCGCCGGGGGCGTACGGGTTCCGCACGGGGTCCATGTCGGGCACCGTATGCGCGCCTCTAGCCCCGCCCGTAGAAGCGCCTAGAGAGCGCGATCGTGTCGCGGTGCGGTCCGTGTGCCGTCACACGGGGTGTGCGGCCGGGTCACAGCTGCGGGTCCTCGGCCGCCAGCTGCTGGATCCGCTGCGCGCGCTGCTCGGCCCGGTCGGCCGCGCGCAGGTGCTCCTCGCGGCTGCCGGGGTCCTGGGCGTCCACCTCGGCCAGCCGTCGGTGCACCGTGGCGACCTCCATCAGCTTGGAGGCGGCGTTGTAGATGGCACCCTCGACCGCCTGGTGCTGCGCGTCCAGCAGCGTCCGGGCCGACCACGCGTGCCCCACGTGGCAGGTGTAGCTGACCGTGTTGTCCGGGGCGGCCTCGTACATGCCGCCCTGGCACTCCGGGCAGCCGAGCGCGGCAGGGCTGCCCCGGTCGGTGACCGCGGTCGGTCCGCCGTTCATCGTGGGGCTCCTCTCCGGGGGGTCGGGCTGGAGCGGCGCGTCGGGGACGTCGGCGGACGGCCGGACCAGCTGGGTGACCACGGCCGCGAGGTCGGCGGTGGCCACCTTCCGCGCCCGCCGGACGGCGGCCAGCGTGGCCCGCGGCATCGCCGAGACCCGCGCCTCCGCGGGGTCCTGCACCACCACGACGCCGTCCTGCGCCGCGACGACCGCCGCACCCACCGCGCCGTCGTCCAGGGCTCCGGAGAGGACGACGGCGACGACGCCGGGACCGAACGCGGCCGCGGCGCTGCGGAACAGCGGGTCGACGGCCGGCCGCTGGCGGTTCTCCCGCGGGCCGCGGGTCAACCGCACCCGCTCACTGCGGACGGTCAGGTGGTGGTCGGGCGGGCCGACGAGGATCGTGCCCGGCGACAGCCGCTGCCTGTCGGACGCGGGGGAGGCCGGCAGCGGGCCGCAGCGGGACAGCAGGGCCGGCAGGTGGCTGTCGGCCGTCGACGGCAGGTGCACGACGACCAGCACGGCCGCCGGGAGGTCGGCGGGCAGGCCGGCGACCAGCGTCTGCAGCGGCGCGATGCCGCCCGCGGACGCCCCCACCACCACCAGCCGATCGACCACCGGCCCGCCTCCGCCCGGTCGCGCTCCGGCCCGGTGTTACCCGCGAGGGCGAGGACCGACGCGTCAGGAGGCGGAGCGGCCCCCGTCGTCCGGACGGGGCGGGAGGGCGCAGGCCGCCGTCCCGCCGGGCAGCCGCATGCGGTTGGCCGCCACCACCCGGTAGACCCGGGCGGCCAGCGTCCGTACCAGGGGCAGCTGCAGCAGCCGGCCCAGCACCGCCCAGCCGGGCCCGGCCGCGCGCAGGGCCGCGGCGACCGCGCGCGCCCCGCCGACGACGTCCCCCGTGCGCGGCACCCACAGCACCTCCTGCTGCGCGCGCTCCGCGGTGGTGCCGACGGAGGGGAGGTCGGCGCGCTGCCACGGCACGACGGCGCAGTCGGCGGGCAGCACCCGCCGGGCGACGGCCGCCGCGCGGGTGCAGAAGCCGCAGTCGCCGTCGAAGACCAGGGCCGGTCGCTGCACGGCGTCCCCTCTCGCGTCGGTGTCCCGATCGTCCGCCGCCCTCTGGAGTCGATCACGGGGTTGTGCCGGGCGACACGCGAGGACACGCCGAGGGAGGTCACGACGACCCCGTGGTCACGACGACCCCGTGGTCACGGCGGACGGGAGCGCGTCGAGCCGCGTCTGGCCGTCTCTAGTCCTGGGCCTAGAGGGGCGTAGAGGTGCCGACACGCAGGGTCCTCGCAGGTGCCGCCACTAGCGTGGGCCGGGTGCTGAGGTTCCTGGTCAAGGTCGTCCTCATGGCCGCCGTCTTCTACGGCGTCGCCTACCTGGTGAACGGCATCGAGGTGATCCCGAACCCGAACGGGCCGCTCGGCGAGCCCGGCACCTACCTGTGGATCGCGCTGATCTTCGCGGTGGTCAACGCGGTCGTCGGGCCGGTCCTGCGGCTGCTGTCGTTCCCGTTCGTCCTGGTCACGCTCGGGTTGTTCCTGCTCGTGGTGAACGCGGCGCTGCTCGGCCTCACCGCCGCCCTCACCGACCGACTGCAGGTCGACGGCTTCGGCAGCGCGGTCCTCGGTGGCCTGCTGCTGGCCATCGGCGGCTGGATCGCCGACCAGCTCACCGAGCGCCGCTGAGCTTCGGCCCTGCAGGGGGCCTCCACCGGCCGCGTCCAGAGGCTCGCCGCGAGCCTGCGAGGGGTAGGGGAGGACGGGCGGCCCCCTGCAGGGCCCCGCCACGAGCGTGGTGACGTGCTGGAACGGCCACCCTTCAGGGGCCCACGCCGAGCGTGCGAGGTGTGGGGGAAGGGTGGTCCTTGAACTAGCGTCGGTGTCATGACCCGCACCACCGGCGCGGTCCCGGCGATCCCGGTACCGGCTCCAGCGGACGACGGCACGCCCGCCGCCGTGACCGACCTCGCCGCCCTCGAGGCGGAACGGAGCGAGAAGCGTCGCCTGCTGGAGCGGGCGGCCCGGGCGGCCCTGGAGGGAGCCCCGGGCCTGCCCGCCGGCTGCGGCGCGGACGACGTCCCGGCCCTGCTGCGCCGCTACTACTGGAGCGAACCGGCCGCGGAGGTGCTCGACCAGGACCCGGCCGACCTCGCCGCCCTCGCGTTGCGGCACCTGCGGCTGGCCGAGGTGCGTCCCCAGGGGTCGGCCACGGTCGACGTCCAGGAGCTGCCCGCCCGCGACGGCGCCGGGCCACGCGCGCTGGTGCTGGTCGTCACCGACGACATGCCCTTCCTCGTCGACTCGGTGACCGCCGAGGTGGTGCGGCAGGGCTTCGGCCTCGAGCACGTCGTCCACCCGGTGCTGGTGGTCCGCCGCGACGTGACCGGCCGGATCCGCGCGTTCTGCGACAGCGCCGACCCCCAGGAGTGCGGCGCCGACGCGCTCGCCGAGTCCTGGATGGCCGTCGTCCTCGACGGGCCGCTGGACGACGAGGCGACCGGCGACCTGGTCAGCGGCCTGCGCACCGTGCTGGACGACGTCCGGGCCGTGCACGAGGACGCCGCCCGGATGCGGACCCGCGCCCTCGAGCTCGCCGACCGGCTGGAGCGGACGACCGTCTCCCAGGAGACCCCCGCCGACCCGGCCGACGACCCCGCCGAGGCAGCCGCGCTGCTGCGCTGGCTCACCGACGGCAACTTCGTCTTCCTGGGCGCGCGGGACGTCGACCTGGTCCGGAACGAGGGCCGGACGACGGCCCGCCCGGTCGCCGGCAGCGGGCTGGGCGTGCTGCGCGGGGACGCCGACATCGCCACCGCCCCCGAGGCCGCCCCGGGCACCACGCTGCTCGCCGTCACCAAGGCCGACGCCCGCTCCACCGTGCACCGCCGCACCTGGCTCGACCTGGTCACGGTCACCCTCCCCGGCCCGGACGGGAGCCCGGCCCGGCAGCACCGGCTGGTCGGGCTGTTCCCGACGGCGGCCGCCGCGCACACCGTCCGCGAGGTGCCGCTGGTGCGCCGGCGGGCGGCCGAGGTGGTGGAGCGCTCCGGCGTCCCGGCCGACAGCCACACCGGCAAGGCGCTGCTCGACGTCCTGGAGACCTACCCCCGCGACGAGCTGTTCCAGGTCGGCACCGACGAGCTGCTGCCGGTGGCGCTCGCCGTCCTGCACCTGCAGGAGCGCCGGCAGACCCGGTTGTTCCTCCGCCGGGACCCGGGGGACCGGTTCTGGTCGGCGATCGTCTACCTGCCCCGCGACCGGTACACGACCGAGGTCCGGCTGGCGGTCCAGCAGCTGCTGCTCGAGCGGCTGGGCGGCTCGTCGATCGAGTACTCCGCGCGGGTCACCGAGTCGGTGCTGGCCCGGCTGCACTTCGTCGTCCGCCCGCCGGTGGCGCGGGGCGGGCGGGCCACGCTGCCCGAGGTCGACGTGCCGGCGTTGCAGGACGCGCTGGCCGCCGTCGTCCGCAGCTGGACCGACGAGCTCGCCGACGCGCTGGCCGCCCGCTACGGCGCGGACGCCGAGCGCCGCTTCGCCCGGGTCGCCGACGCCTTCCCCGCCGCCTACCAGGAGGACTTCCCGGCGACGACCGCCGTCGAGGACCTCGAGCGGCTCGACGGGCTGGCCGAGGGCGAGCTCGGGCTGGTGCTGCGGCGTCCGGCGGGGGCGTCGGAGGCCGAGCCGCGGCTGGCGGTCTACCGGGTGGGCCGGCGGCTGCTGCTCTCCGACGTGCTGCCGATGCTGCAGCACCTGGGCGTCGACGTCGTCGACGAGCGGCCCTACGAGATCGACCGGATCGGCGCCCCGCTGGCCTGGATCTACGACTTCGGGCTGACCGCGCCGGCCGGCGACCTGCCCTTCCCCGGCTCGCTCCCCGAGCGCTTCACCGAGGCGCTGTCGGCGGTGTGGCGGGGCGACGCCGAGGACGACGGCCTCGGCGCGCTGGTGCTGCTGGCCGGGCTGAACTGGCGGCAGGTGACCGTCGTCCGCGCGTACGTGCAGTGGCTCCGGCAGGCCGGTCTGCCCTTCGGCCAGCGGTACGTGGAGACGACGCTGGCCGCGCACCCCGACGTCGTCGCCCGGCTGGTCGCGCTGTTCGAGACCCGCTTCTCTCCGGGCCGGGACGTCGGGCGGGCGGCGCGCCAGGAGGAGCTGGTCCGGTCGCTGCGCGAGGCGATCGGCCGCGTGGAGTCGCTGGACGCCGACCGGGTGCTCACCGCCCTGCTCGCCGCCGTCCTGGCCACCCAGCGGACGACCTACTACGCGGGCGGTCCTCTGGCGCTGAAGCTGCACCCGGCCGAGGTCCCCGACGTGCCCGAGCCGCGGCCGGCGCGCGAGGTGTGGGTGAGCTCGCCGCGGGTGATGGGTGTGCACCTGCGCTTCGGCGCCGTCGCGCGCGGCGGGCTGCGCTGGTCCGACCGGCACGAGGACCTCCGCACGGAGGTGCTCGGCCTGGTCAAGGCGCAGATGGTGAAGAACACCGTCATCGTGCCGACCGGTGCCAAGGGCGGCTTCGTCGTCCGCAGGCCGCCGGCGGAGAGCGAGGGCCGGGACGCGTGGCTCGCCGAGGGGCAGGCCTGCTACCGGCTCTTCATCGGCGCGCTGCTGTCCCTCACCGACAACTGGGTCCAATCGGACGGGGTGGCCCCCGGCAAGGTGGCCCCACCGGAGCGGGTGGTCCGCCACGACGGCGACGACACCTACCTCGTCGTCGCCGCCGACAAGGGGACGGCGACCTTCTCCGACCTGGCCAACGCGGTGGCGCTGGAGCGCGGCTTCTGGCTGGGTGACGCCTTCGCCTCCGGCGGCTCGGTCGGCTACGACCACAAGGCCATGGGCATCACCGCCCGCGGCGCCTGGGAGTCGGTGACCCGGCACTTCCGCGAGCTGGACCTGGACGTGCAGAGCCAGGACTTCACCGTGGTCGGCGTCGGGGACATGTCCGGCGACGTCTTCGGCAACGGGATGCTGCTGTCCGAGCACATCCGGCTGGTGGCCGCCTTCGACCACCGGCACGTCCTCGTCGACCCCACGCCGGACGCCGCCACGTCGTTCGTGGAACGGAAGCGGCTGTTCGAGCTGCCGCGCTCCTCGTGGGCCGACTACGACCCCGCGCTGATCAGCCCGGGCGGCGGCGTGTGGCCCCGGACGGCGAAGGCGGTGCCGGTCAGCGAGCCGATGCGCACCGCGCTCGGCCTGGCCGACGACGTCGACACGCTGTCCCCGGTGGAGCTCATCCGCGCCGTCCTGCTGGCGCCGGTCGACCTGCTGTTCAACGGCGGCATCGGCACCTACGTCAAGGCCTCGACCGAGAGCGCGCTGGACGTGGGGGACAAGGCCAACGACGCCGTCCGGGTCGACGGTCGCGACCTGCGGGTGCGCGTGGTGGGGGAGGGCGGGAACCTCGGCCTGACCCAGCGCGGGCGGGTGGAGTACGCGCTGCACGGCGGCCGGGTGAACACCGACGCCATCGACAACTCCGCCGGCGTGGACACCTCCGACCACGAGGTCAACATCAAGATCGCGCTGGACCGGGTGGTGGAGGCCGGCGAGCTGGACGCCGAGGGGCGCGCGGCGCTGCTCGGCGAGATGACCGACGAGGTCGCCGCCGCCGTCCTGACCGACAACCACGCGCAGAACGCGACCCTCGCCGTCGAGGTGACCTCCGCGCGCAGCCTGCTCGACGCGCACGCCCGGTTCCTGCGGGCGCTGGAGCGCTCCGGCCGGCTGGTGCGCAGCGTCGAGTTCCTCCCCGACGACCGGCAGCTGGCCGAGCGGCGGCGGGACGGGCGGGCGCTGACCAGCCCGGAGCTCTCGGTGCTGCTGGCCTACGCCAAGCTCGAGACCGGGGACGCCGTGGTGGCCTCGGACCTGCCCGACGACCCGGCGCTGGAGGAGCTGCTCGTCGGCTACTTCCCGGCCGAGCTGCGCCGCCGCTTCCCCGCGGCGGTCTCCGGGCACCCGCTGCGCCGGGAGATCATCGCGACCGCGCTGATCAACCGCGCGGTCAACGTGGCCGGGGTGACCGGGCTGTTCCGGCTGTCCGAGGAGACCGGGGTCCCGCTGGCCGGGGTGGTGCGGGCGCACGCGGTCGCCCGAGCGGTGTTCGAGGTGGACCGGTTGTGGGACGCCGTCCGCCCGCTGGACAACCGGGTGCAGGCGACCACCCAGGTGGAGCTGCGCACCGAGGCGACCCGGCTGGCCGAGCGGGCGGCGCGCTGGCTGCTGCGGCTGCCGGAGCTGACCGCGGCCGAGGCCGCCCCGCTGGGCGACCTGACCGGCCGCTTCGCCGCCCCGGTGGCCGCGGTCCGTGCCGGGCTGCCGTCGTGGCTGCTGGGTGCCGAGGCGGCCGCGTTCACCGAGCGGACCGACCGGCTGCGGCGGGCCGGGGTGCCCGAGCCGCTGGCCGCGGAGGTGGCCGCCGCACCCCTGCTGCCCGCAGCGCTGGACCTCGCGGTCGTCGCCGAGCGCACCGGCGCCCCGATCGAGCTGGCCGGGCAGGTCCACCAGGAGGTGGCCGAGCGGCTGGCACTGGTGCCCCTGCGCGAGCTGGTCGTCGCGCTGCCCCGCGACCGCCGCTGGCCGGCGATGGCCCGCGCCTCGCTGCGCGACGACCTGACCACCGAGCAGGCCGCGCTCACCGCCGAGGTGCTCGCGGGGCGGGGGCCCGGCACCGAGGACGCCAGCGCGCTCGTGGCGCGCTGGGTCGCGGGCTGGGACGGCACGCAGCAGCGGGCGGCCGCCCAGCTCGTCGACATCACCGCGGGGGACCGGCAGGAGCTGGCCGAGCTGCTGGTCGCCGTCCGGACCCTGCGCGGCCTGCGCCGCCGGGGCTGAGCGAGGACGCCGTCCTCCTCACCGTGGAAGGACCCCGTCCTCCCCACCCCTCGCAGGCTCGGGGCGGGGGTCCGGGACGGGGCCGGCAGCGAGCCTCTGGACGGGGCCGACCCGGGACGGGGCCACGGCGGGACTCACCGGGACCGATGAGTACGCGGGCCGACCGGGGTCGGACCAACGTGACGGACGGATGGCGGGCGGTCGCGGACGAGCGGGCGGCCCTGGTGGCGGACCTGGAGTGGCTCGGCGTCGGCGCCTGGCGGAGACCGTCGCTGTGTGCGGGGCTCAACGTCGCGGAGGTCGTCGCCCACCTGACCGCGGGGGCGAGCTCGGGTCCCGTCCGGTGGCTGGCCGGGCTCGCCCGGTGCCGCTTCGACGTCGACCGGATGGTCGACATGCGCCTGCGTGAGCAGCTCGGCAGCGCTCCGGACGAGACGCTGCGGCGGTTCCGCGATGTCGTCGACAGCCGGACGGCGCCGAGCCGGCACGTCGACGCCTGGCTGGGGGAGGTCGTCGTGCACGGCGAGGACGTCCGCCGTCCCCTCGGGATCCACCACGCCTACGCCCCCGACGCCCTCGAGCGGGTGGCGCGGTTCTACGCGGCGCGCGACTTCACGGTCCCGTCGAGGCGGCGCTCGGCGGGCCTGCGGCTGGAAGCGGCGGACGGCTCCTTCGCGGCGGGGGAGGGGCCGGTGGTCCGCGGCCGCACCGTCGACCTGGTGCTCGCCATGGCCGGTCGCCCCGTGGCCCTGGAGCACCTCGACGGCCCGGGTCTGCCCACCTTCGCGACCCGGGTGGCGTCGTCGTCCGGTCGAGCGCCGTCTACGGCTGTCTAGCGTCGGCCCGAGACAACCGCAGACTCCGGTCGAACGGGGCGGAGCGGCCGTGCCGGCGACGGTCGAGGTGCATCTCGGTTCGTCTACCTCCACCGCTAGAGAGACGTAGACGGCGTCAGAGGGGCGGACGGCGCTCCCCGAAGCGGGTCGCCTGCTCGAAGGCGTGCCCGACCTCCAGGACCCGCCGGTCGGCCCGCGGTGCGGCGATCACCTGCAGGCCCACGGGCAGGCCGTCCGGGGTGAACCCGCCGGGTACCGACAGCGCCGGGCAGCCGGTCGGCGTGATGAGCGTGCAGGAGCGCATCCAGGCCAGGTAGTCCTCCAGCGGCTGCCCGTCGATCTCGGTCGGGTACTCCTGCTCCACCGGGAAGGGCAGCACCTGCGTCGTCGGCGCCAGCAGGACGTCGTAGCGGTCGAAGAAGCCGACCACGCGCTCGTAGAGGGCCGTGTGGGTGATCTCGGCGCGGGCGACGTCGGCACCGGTCAGCTTCGCGCCCAGGGCGGCGTTCCAGCGGATCGACTCCTTGAGCTGGTCCGGGTGCTGCCGGGCCAGGTCGCTGAAGGTCGCGTCGAACACCCAGGCCCGCAGCGTGCCGAAGACGTCGTCGGCGCCCGAGAGGTCGGGGCAGTCGGCCTCCACGGTGGCGCCGAGCTCCTCGAACACCGCCACGCTCCGCGACAGCACCGCGGTGATCTCCGGGTCCACGCGCACCCGCCCGCCCAGGTCCGGGGCCCAGGCCACCCGCAGCCCGTCGAGGCGCTCGGGCAGCGGTGCGGCGAACGGTGCGCCCGGGGCGTCGAGGGAGATCGGCACGCGGCGGTCGGGTCCGGCCATCGCCGAGAGCACCAGCGCGACGTCGGCCACGGTCCGGCCCATGGGCCCCTGCACCGACAGCTGCGACCAGCCCATCGCCGCCGGCCAGGTCGGCACCCGGCCCGGCGTGGGCCGCAGCCCGACGACGTTGCAGAACGCCGCCGGGTTGCGCAGTGACCCGCCGAAGTCACTGCCGTCGGCGACCGGTGCGAACCCCGCGGCCAGCGCCGCGGCCGCGCCCCCGCTCGAGCCGCCGGCCGACAGCCCGTGCCGGTACGGGTTGTGGGTGACGCCGAACAGCGGGTTGAACGTGTGCGAGCCCGCCGCGAACTCCGGCACGTTGGTCTTGCCGATGCGCACCGTCCCGGCCGCGCGCAGCCGGGCGACCACCAGCTCGTCGTCCGCCGGCACGGTGTCGGCGAGCGGGGAGCCCCAGGTGGTGCGCATGCCGCCGGTGGCGTGGGTGTCCTTGTGCGCCACCGGCAGCCCGTGCAGCGGGCCGACGTCCTCGCCGGAGGCCAGCGCGGCGTCGGCGGCGTCGGCGGCGGCACGGGCCCCCTCGGCGTCCAGCGTGACGACCGCGTTGACCCGGCCGTCGAACTCGTCGATGCGCGCCAGGCAGGCGTCGGTCAGCTCACGCGCGGACAGCCGGCGGGAGCGGATCAGTGCCGCCAGCTCGGTCGCCGGACGCAGGCACAACTCGTCGGTGCTCACGGCAGAACTCTGACATGCACTGCGGGTCTTTCTCGTGCTGTGCGGGTCCTGCAGGACGCGCACAGCACGAGAAACCCGCACGGGCCCCTACTGGGTCTGACTCGCAGGATCCGGCGGGACGACGTCCGGGACGTCGTTGGGGCCGGCCTCCACCGGGCGCGGGCGGTCCTGGCGGTGCAGGCGGACGGCGACCAGCGCGACGTCGTCCTCGGGACGGCCGTCGACGAGCCGCTCGACCACCTCGTCGAGCAGCTGCTGCAGCGGCAGGTGGGCGATGTCGACGAGCGCCTCGCGCAACCGCACCATCCCGGCGTCGAGGTCGGCGTCGCGCCGCTCGACGAGGCCGTCGGTGAACAGGAGCACCGTGGACCCGCGGTCGAGGGTCACCACCGATTCCTGGCGCTCGCTCTCGGGGTCCACACCCAGCAGCAGGTCGCCCTTCCAGGCGGCCAGCTCCGCCACGCTGCCGTCGGGGTTGATGACCAGGGGCGGCAGGTGCCCGGCGTTCGCCCAGCGCATGCGGGTGATGCCGCGCCGGCGCTCGTCGTCGGTTTGCTCGAAGCGCGCCACCGCAGCCGTCGCCAGCACGTGGGTCTGCAGCACCGCCATCGAGGCGTCGAGCCCGCGCAGCACCTCGACCGGCGGCGCGTCGCTGTAGGTGGCGATGCCGCGCAGCAGCCCGCGCAGCTGCCCCATGGCCGCGGCCGCGGCGGTGTCGTGGCCGACGACGTCGCCGATCACCAGCATCGTCGCCCCACTGGGCTGCAGGAAGGCGTCGTACCAGTCGCCGCCCACCCGGGCCGCCTCGACGGCCGGCAGGTAGCGGACGGCGATCTCCGCGTGGTCGGGCTCCGGTGGCTCGGTGAGCAGACTGCGCTGCAGGCCCTCGGCCAGCTGCTGCTGCTGCGCGTAGAGCCGGGCGTTGTCCAGGGCCAGGCCGGCGCGGTCGGCGACGTCCTGGGCGGTGGCCGTGTCGTCCCGCGTCAGGGACTCGCCGGGGCCGGCGTACAGGGTCAGCACACCCAGGACCCGCCCGCGGCCGCGCAGCGGCAGGCAGACCGCCGACCCGGGCGCCAGGGCGGCGAGCAGGTCCCGCGCCTCGCCCGTGGGCAGCAGCTCCCGCACCTCCGCGGCTCCGGCCCGCACGGCTTCGCCCGCGAGCAGCGCGCGGGCGACCGGGGAGGTGGCCGGCATGGCGTCCAGCCGGACGGCGGCGTAGCGCTCGACGAGGGCGCGCCGGGCGGGGTCGGCGTGCCACCAGCCGACGTCGCGGGCCCGGCCGTCGGCGTCGACCACGGTGACGATGCACCACTCGGCCAGCGTCGGGACGACCAGCCGGGGGAGGTGGCTGGTGGCGCTGCGTGCGTCCAGGGCCCCGGCCAGCTCGGCGCTGACCTGAGCGAGCAGTGCCAGCCGCTGCGCGGAACGCTCGGCGCGCTTCCGCTCGGTGACCTCGATGAAGTAGACCGACAGGCCCTCGGGGGTCGGCCAGGCGCGCAGCTCGTACCAGCCGTCCAGCGGCGCGGGGTAGTACGCGTCGAAGTGCACCGGCTGCCCGGTCCGGACGGCGCTGCGGTAGCTCTCCTCGAAGATGCTGTTCACCGTCGCGGGGAACGACGTCCAGATGACCTCACCGAGCAGCTCCTCGCGGCTGCGGTCCAGCAACCGCTCGGCCTCGGCGTTGACGGCCGCGAAGCGCCACTCGTGGTCCAGCGAGTAGAAGCCGGCCGGCATGGCCTCCAGCACCCGGGTGACGCGGACGTCGCCGGTGCGGTCCTCGGTGGTGTCGAACGCGGCGCCGAGCAGCCGGACGGCGCTGCCGTCCGGGCCGGCCAGCGCGCGGCCGCGGGCCTGCACCCAGCGGGTCTCGCCGTCCGGGCGCACGACCCGGTACTCCGCCTCGAAGTCGCCGCAGCCGTCGATGCAGGCGCGCAGCGCCTCACTGACGCGGGGCAGGTCGTCGGGGTGCAGCCGCCGGTTGAAGGCGGTGATCGTGCCGTCGAAGTCCGCGAGGGTGTAGCCGAACACCGCCATCAGCGGGTCGTCCCACACCAGCTCGCCGGTGCGCAGGTCCCAGTCGAAGGTGCCCACGCGGCCGGCGTCCATCGCCAGCCGCCAGCGCAGGTGCTGACGCTCGTACTCGCCGGTCAGCGCCGCGTACTCCAGCTCGGTCACCACCGAGGCGGCGAGCTGGCGCAGCGTGGCGACGTCGGTCCCGGTCCACTCCCGCGGCACCGGGTCGAACACGCACAGCGTCCCGACGACGTGGCCCTCGCCGTCGGTCAGCGGGGCGCCGAGGTAGGAGACGACCAGCCCGCCGGTCACCTGCGGCAGGTGGGCGACCCGCTCGTCGGCCCGGGTATCCGGGATCGCCAGGACGTCGGCGTCGGTCGCGGCCAGCGTGCACGGGGTGTCGGCGAGGCCGGTCTCCCGGGTGGCGCTGCCCGGCGGCAGCCCGGCGACGCCGGCCACCGACTGGACGTCGTGGAGCAGCGAGATCTGACCGGCCTGCGCGTCGAGCAGGCGCGCGGCGAGCTCGACCAGCCGGTCGACGGCGGGCGAGCCGGCCTGCGCGATGCGGAGGCGACGGGCGGCACGGACGCGTGCGAGGTCGCCGCGGAGCGCTTCCGCCGCCGAGTCGAGGTCGGACGCGCGCACGGCACCGCGCTGCCGCGGGGATCCCTCCACCGGTTCCTCTCGTCAGTCGACGCCCGGCCGGGGACTCCCCAGGCCGTCGGCAGCCACGCTCTTCGGGCTCACGCGTCCCCAGAGTTATGTCATGGCCCCTCGGTGGGGTGCAACGATCCGGACGCAGATCACGCTCCCGACGACCGTCCGTGCTCCGGTCAGCGGGTCGCCTGCTCCGCCGGGACGACGAGGGTCAGCGCCGTCCCCCCGGCGTGTTCCACGTGGAACCCGGCGCGCCGCAGCAGCGCCCGCAGCCGGACGACGTCCGTCGGCTCGCCGGTCGTGGTGGCGAGCAGCCGGGCGACGCGGCCCTTGTGCGCCTTGTTGAAGTGGCTGACCACCGCCCGCGTGCCGTCCGGGCGCTCGCTGAGCACCTCGAGGGTCACCGCGCCGGGCACCGGGGCCAGCGCGGCGTAGGCGCCGCTGCGCAGGTCGACCACCAGCTCGTCGACGGCGGCGAGCACCGGTCCCAGCGCCGGTCGCCAGAGCGTGCGCAGTGTCGGCAGGCCGGGCAGCGCCGAGCCGGCCGAGAGCCGGTAGGCGGGGACGTGGTCGGCGCCGCGGACCGCCCCGAACAACGCCGACCCCACCGCCAGGCGCTGGTCGGCCCGAGCGCGCTGGGCGCGGGTCAGCGAGCGCACGTCGAGGGCGTCGAAGAGGACGCCCGTGTAGCGCTCCAGGGCCGGCATCGTCGGGGCGCCGAGCAGCTCGGCGTTGCGGGCCACCTCGTCGTCCTGCCTCTCCGACAGGCCCAGCGCCGCCCGCGCGGCCGGCCGGTCGGCGGCGAGCTCGACCAGCGCCTTCACCAGTCCGGCGCGGACGTCGGTCAGCTCGGGCCAGGACAGCGCGGCGAGGTCGAGCGGGGCGCCGTCCCCACCGGGGGCCTTGGTCTCCGACGGCGGCAGCAGGACGAGCACGACGGACCACGCTACGTGTCCACAGGCCGCGTGTCGGATCCTGGTCCCGCGCTCCGCCGGACCGCACCCGGGGTGGCGGGGACCACACTCGGGTCCCTGCCGCCTCCGAGCCCCGGAGGACCGTCACGGACAGAGGGGACCGGCCACCGGGGCGCCCGGGCGGCGGGTACCCGGCCGGCACAGAGGCGTGCCGGCGCCGAGGAGGAGGAGCGTCCGTGGCAGGCAACAAGGCAGTCATGTACATGGGGCCGGGCAAGGTCGAGGTCCACGATCTGGACTACCCGAAGCTGGAGTTGCAGTCCGGCCCGGGCGTGCACCCGTCGAACGTCGGTCGCAAGACCCCGCACGGGGTCATCCTGCGGACCGTCGCCACCAACATCTGCGGCTCCGACCAGCACATGGTCCGCGGGCGGACGACGGCGCCCGAGGGGCTGGTCCTCGGCCACGAGATCACCGGCGAGATCGTCGAGAAGGGCCCCGACGTCGAGTTCCTCAACGAGGGCGACATCGTCAGCGTGCCGTTCAACATCGCCTGCGGCCGCTGTCGCAACTGCAAGGAGGGCAAGACCGGCATCTGCCTGACGGTCAACCCCGACCGCCCGGGCTCGGCCTACGGCTACGTCGACATGGGCGGGTGGACCGGCGGCCAGGCGGAGTACGTGATGGTCCCGTACGCGGACTTCAACTGTCTGAAGTTCCCGGACCGCGACCAGGCGCTGGAGAAGATCCGCGACCTGACGATGCTGTCGGACATCTTCCCGACCGGTTACCACGGCTGCGTGACCGCCGGGGTGGGCACCGGGTCGACGGTCTACATCGCCGGCGCAGGCCCGGTGGGGCTCGCGGCGGCCGCCTCGGCGCAGTTGCTCGGCGCCGCCGTGGTGATCGTCGGCGACCTCAACGCCGACCGGCTGGCCCAGGCCCGCAGCTTCGGCTGCGAGACCGTGGACGTCTCGAAGGGCGACCCCAAGGACCAGATCGAGCAGATCCTCGGGGAGCCCGAGGTGGACTGCGGCGTCGACGCCGTCGGCTTCGAGGCCCGCGGCCACGGCAAGGACGCGCAGACCGAGGCCCCGGCGACCGTGCTCAACTCGCTGATGGACATCACCCGCGCCGGCGGCGCGCTCGGCATCCCGGGCCTCTACGTGACCGGTGACCCGGGTGCGGCCGACGAGGCGGCGAAGACCGGGTCGCTGTCCATCCGGCTCGGGTTGGGCTGGGCGAAGTCGCACGCGTTCACCACGGGCCAGTGCCCGGTCATGCGCTACAACCGCCAGCTGATGATGGCGATCCTGTACGACCGGGTGCAGATCGCGAAGGCGGTGAACGCCGAGGTGATCTCGCTGGAGGACGCGCCGCGGGGCTACCAGGAGTTCGACCAGGGGGCGGCGAAGAAGTACGTGCTCAACCCGAACGGCCTGATCCCCGCCGCGTGAGGGAGCCCGTCTCGTCATAGGCATAGGAGGCTTTGCACACGTCCGCAGCGCGAAGACGTATGCAAAGCCTCCTATGCCCCGATGGACTCACGTCCAGTACAGGAGCCGGGCCCGGGGCAGCCGCTCGGCGAGGGCGGCCTCGAACCAGCTGCGCAGCTCGGCCATCGTCTCCTTCGGGTAGACGTGCTTGACCGCGCCGTACTTCCCGCGCTTGGTCGTGCGGCGGGACTCGTCCATGTCGAGCTTCGTGCGCGGGTACCAGTCCAGCAGCGTCTCCTTGCTGCCGGGCGTGAAACGGTGGGTGATGCACTCGACGGTGAGGTCCGCCCCGGCCGGGAGCGCGGCGGCGACGGCATCGAGCAGGTCGCCGTACTCCTCGCGCCAGCCCTCGACCGGCATGATCGGCGCGATGGTCAGGCCCACCGGGTAGCCGGCGGCGGCCACCGCGGCCAGTGCCGCGAGCCGGCCCGACACCGGCGACGTCGCACCCTCGAAGCGCCGCGCGACCGACGCCGCGTTGACCGAGAACCGCAGGCGCGTGCGCCCGCCGTGCGGCAGGTCGAGCAGGCCGGCGACGTCGTCGAACTTGGTGGTCGCCCGCAGCTGCACCGGCCCGGGCCAGTCGTGCGTGCCGAAGTGTTCGACCATCCGCGCCAGGCCACCGGTCAGGTGCTCGATCGCCAGCGGGTCGGTGTAGCAGGAGGCCTCGAACGTCGTCCCCTCGCCGCCGCGCTCGAGCGTGCCCGAGGTGACCGTCCCCCGCCCGACGTGGTCGTCCAGGCCGTCGAGCACCTCGTCGAGGTCGGCGAAGACCCGGGTGACCGGCGGGCCGGACAGCGAGCCGGCGAGGTAGCAGTACTGGCAGTGCGCGGGGCAGCCCTCGGCCAGGTCGACGCGCCAGTCCGCCGACGGCGGGATCGGCTGCAGCCTGCGCTTGGACGGCGCGGGGACGACGAGCGCGAGGGTGTCCTTGGCGCGCATGAACGCGGCGCGGTCGCCGGCCCCGCGGAGGTTGGGCAGCCGGTCGCCGGGCAGCAGCTCGACGTCGGGCACCCCGGCGGCCTCGAGTCGCGCGAGGACGCGCTGCCCGTGCGGCCGCTCGGCGGCCGAGCGGGTGACCAGGACGCGCGACGGCGTCCAGAGGCGGGTCGGTACGGGGGCGGCGGGGGAGGGGGTGAGGGCGGCGGTCATCACCCGGTACAACACCGGGCGGGACCGGCCTCGTCCCGGTTCGGCCCCGTCCAGAGGCTCACCGTGAGCCTGCGAGTGGTGAGGAGGACGGGGTCCTTCGACGAGGGTGGGGAGGACGAGGTCCTCGTCCAGGTCAGGGGGTGAGTTCGACCACCACGGGGGCGTGGTCGCTGGCCCCCTTGCCCTTGCGTTCCTGCCGGTCTATCAGGGCATTCGTCACCCTGGCAGCCAGTGCGGGGGAGCCGAGGACGAAGTCGATCCGCATGCCCTCGCGGCGGGCGAAGCGCAGCTGGGTGTAGTCCCAGTACGTATCCGCAGGCCTGACTGACGAGGGCGGTAAGCGGAACCTGCCTCTTGACCTGCAGGGATACACCACGCTCAATCAGTGCCACGCAGTGCCAATCACGGGCTCCTGTGCCCCAAATGTGCCCCGGGGAGAGCGACGGGGACGTGGCGACACAGCGTCCCCTGAGCCTCTGGCGGGCCGTCCGCGCCGCCATCGACGCCGCCCCGCAGCCGGCCGAGGATGCCGGCTGCAGCGGGTCGCCGGAAGGGCGCTAACGCGTCCCTGCGGGATGGGCCTGCGGCCCACCCTTCCCCCGACCGGTGCAGTCGGAGGGGAGCTGGTTGAGGGGAAGCGACGTGGACCATCGGTTGACGGTCCGCGTCCTGGGCCTGTCGTGTCCGTGTGCCGCTGGCAGGCAGATGGGGTGCACGGGCAAGGGCAGCGACCGGACGGGGGACATGACTAACTCAGCGTCGTGCATGGCCAGGTCACAACGGAACGGTGACCTTTGATGGGGACTTCGTGACGATCGAGCGAACGGGGTTCCTGGCGCGAACGAGTGTCGGCAAGGGAACTAAGCGCATTCCGGTCTCCTCCATCACCGCGGTGCAGTGGAAACCGGCGGGCGGCATGGTCAACGGTTTCATCTCGTTCACCGTCGGTGGCGGCAACGAGGCCCGCTCACGCTTCGGCTCTCAGACCCTCGACGCCAGCCGTGACGAGAACAGCGTGGTCATCACCAAGAAGCAGATGCCGGACTTCGAGCAGCTGCGTACGGCAGTAGAGCAGGCCCTCGCCCAGCGCCACCGGCCTGCCCCCGCCGCGCCTGCTGCTCCCGACGTCCTCGGTCAGATCGAGCAGCTGGGTAGGCTGCGCGACGCGCGGGTGCTGACCGACGACGAGTTCGAGGCCAAGAAGGCGGAGCTGCTCGGGTGACTCTGACGGTGGCCTCGCCGCTACATATCCATACAGCCAGTGTCTCTGATCGGCTCTCCTGTGGGCGATGAAGAGGCTCCGGACCCGCGGATGGAATCCGGTGCGTCCGCGCGACTGCGTGGATCAGTTTCCGGCTGCTCGATACGCCTCCAGCACACTGGCCTTGATGCGTCCGCGTAGTGAGACCTCCACGCGGTTGCTCTTTGCCCAGGCACGCACCGCGGCGGGGTCGACCGCGGTGAACTCCGCCTTCACCGGAGCGGCGGTGCTGCGGCGCCGCTCGCTTGAGACCTTTCGCGCAGCGGTGGTGTAGCGGTGGAACAGTTGCCGGAGCTCGTGGGCGTTCTCGTCAGTCAGGTCCAACTCGTATTCACGAGAGTCCAGACCGAAACGGATGGTCGTGTCGGCGGGGTCGCCGCTCAGATCATCGACGAGGACGACCGTCGTCTTCTTTGCCATGAGTCCAGGATTCGACCTGACGTCGTCCGCGGTCAAGTGAGCCCGGCAGCGGAATGACCAGATCGGGCTACGTGATGGACCCACATCACAGTGGTTGTCCGGAGGTATCCAGCCGAACGACGACTACCTGAGAAATCCTGGTCCGTATCGAGACTGAGCGATCTGGCGTCGGACTGCACGATCGCCGCGCCGCGCCACTTTGACCTCTCCAGTCTCGGAACTGCCGTGCGCCGAGGGTGGCAGCGGGTAGCGTCCGCCGCAGCGGTTACTCACGGGGGAACGTCATGGCATCACGCCTCTCCACGTCGCGCATCGTCCTGGGCGTCGTCGCGGGTCTGGTTCTGCTCTTCGTCCTGGCGGGGGCCGGCGCGTCCGGGCTGCCGGGGGCGCTGATCATGGCCGGGCTGGCACTGGCGCTGCTGGGCATCGGCGCCGCCGTCGTCGGCCGGGCCCGCTGGGCCTTCATCACCAGCCGCAAGGTGGCCGGCGGGGTCGCCGCCGCCGGCGTGGCGGCCCTCATCGTGGGCGGCGCGACCGCGCCGGCCCCAGAGCCGACCGCTGCCACGTCGACACCCGCGCCGGCGTCGACCGCACCGGCCCCGCTCACCGATGACGAGGCGGCCATCCGGGCCGCCGAAGCCGCGCTCGCCGACGCCGAGACCAGCGAGTCCGCGGCACCCGCCCAGCCGGCGCTCGACCCGGCCACCGGGCTGCTCGCAGACGCCGACGCTGCCGATGCCATCTCCGGTGCCGCGCCCACCTCCGCGCTCGCCGCACTCGCCGCAGTGGAGGTCAAGGGGCGCGCCTCGCGCACCGGCTACGACCGGGACCTGTTCGGCAACGGCTGGGTCGACACCGACCGCAACGGCTGCGACACCCGCAACGACATGCTCACCCGCGACCTGACCGGCGAGACGTTCAAGCCCGGCACCCGCACCTGCGTCGTGCTCACCGGCACCCTCACCGACCCCTACTCGGCGCGCACCATCGCCTTCACCCGCGGCCAGACCACCAGCGACGACGTGCAGATCGACCACGTCGTCGCGCTGTCCGACGCCTGGCAGAAGGGCGCCCAGGGCCTCGACACCGCCCGCCGCACCGCCTTCGCCAACGATCCGCTGAACCTGCTCGCCGTCGACGGCCCACTGAACATGAGCAAGGGCGACGCCGACGCCGCCTCCTGGCTGCCGCCCAACCGGGGCTACCGGTGCGCCTACGTGGCCCGGCAGGTGGCGGTGAAGGTGTCCTACGGGCTGTGGATGACGCAGGCGGAGAAGAACGCCATCGCCACCGTGCTGGCCGCCTGCCCGAACGAGCCCCTGCCCGGCGGGGTCATCGCGAGCATCCCCGAGCCCACCCCCAGCCGTGCGCCGGCGTCTGTCGCCCCGCCCACTCCTGCGCCGAGGCCTGTCCCCGTGCCCGCACCGGCGCCCGCGCCCTGGACGGCGCCCGCTCCCGCCCCCGCGCCGGCTCCCGCTCCCGCCCCGGCGCCCGCGCCCAGGCCAGCGCCGGCTCCCGCCCCGGCACCAGCTCCCGCCCCGGCACCAGCTCCAGATGCGGGCGTCTACTACCAGAACTGTGACGCGGTCCGGGCCGCCGGCGCCGCGCCGATCTACCCCGGTGATCCCGGATGGCAGCCGAAGTTCGACCGCAACAACGACGGCGTGGGCTGCGAATAGCGACTGACGGCCCGGCGTCCTGCCCGTCACGCTCGGATGCCGCCACGCCGCGGCGCTGCGCGGCCAACACAGTGCTGCGGTCTGAGGCCGTGTGCCGTTGACCCGGCCCTCAGCCGGCTCCGAGTGCGGCACAGCCGCCGGCTGGGTGCAGCGTCGACGTCGACAGCCCGCCGCCGAGGTGGGACCTCTTCGACCCCTGACAGCCTGTGGTGGCGCTCGGGGACTGGCGGCGCCTCGAGAATCGCCCCGGAAGGCGATCCCCTAACAGATATGCCATATCAGACAACGCTGTCCCATCAGCACAACGGCGGCCGCTGCGGCCACGTCACGTCTTGCAGACGTCAAGGTATGGAAGACCGGGGACGTAGCGGACCCACTCGGTGCGGTCGAGGCCGCCGCCGGTGATGGCGCAGGCGCGCTCCATCGGGTGCGCGCGGAGCCGCTCCAGGCCGGTGAGGTCCCACAGCACCACGGTGCCGTCTTCGCCGGCGGTGGCCAGGGTGTGCCCGTCGGGAGCGAAGGCCACCGCGGTGACCCTGCCGGTGTGGCCGGTGAGCGGGGAGCCAATCCGGTGAGGTGCGGCAGGGTCGGTGGTGTTCCACAAGGCGGTGCCGTCGCCGCCGGCGGTGGCCAGGATGGTCCCGTCAGGGGCAAAGGCCAGCGCGGAGACCGAGCGGGTGCCATCGGCGAGCAGAGAGCCAACCTGGTCGGGTGCGGCGGGGTCGGTGATGTCCCACAGGCTCATGGTGCCGTCGACGCCGGCGGTGGCCAGGATGTGCCCGTCGGGAGCGAAGGCCACCAAGCGCACCAAGCCGGTGTGGCCGGTGAGCCGAGAGCCAAGTGGGTGAGCTGCAGCGGGGTCGGTGATGTCCCACAGGCTCACGGTGCCCTTGGAGTCGGTGGTAGCCAGGGTGCGCCCGTCGGGAGCAAAGGCCACCGCGGACACAAAGCCGGTGTGGCCGGTGAGCCGAGACCCAAGTGGGTGAGCTGCGGCGAGGTTGGTGGTGTCCCACAGGCTCACGGTGCCCTTGGAGTCGGCGGTGGCCAGGGTGCGCCCGTCGGGAGCAAAGGCCACAACGAGCATCGAGCCGGTGTGGCCGGTGAGTCGAGAGCCAAGTGGGTGAGCTGCAGCGGGGTCGGTGATGTCCCACAGGCTCACGGTGCCCTTGGAGTCGGTGGTAGCCAGGGTGCGCCCGTCGGGAGCAAAGGCCACCGCGAGCACCGAGCCGGTGTGGCCGGTGAGCGGAGAGCCCACCTGACGGGGTGCGGCGGGGTCGGTGATGTCCCACAGGATCACGCCGCTCTCATAGGCAGCGGTGGCCAGGGTGTGCCCGTCGGGGGCGAACGCCACCGCGAACACCTGGCCGGTGTGGCCGGTGAGTGGAGAGCCCACCTGACGGGGTGCGGCGGGGTCGGTGATGTCCCACAGGATCACGCCGCTCTCATAGGCAGCGGTGGCCAGGGTGTGCCCGTCGGGGGCGAACGCCACCGCGAACACCTGGCCGGTGTGGCCGGTGAGTGGAGAGCCCACCTGACGGGGTGCGGCGGGGTCGGTGATGTCCCACAGGATCACGGTGCCGTCGTCACCGGCGGTGGCCAGGGTGTGCCCGTCGGGAGCGAACGCCACCGCGAACACCTGGCCGGTGTGGCCGGTGAGCGGAGAGCCCACCTGACGGGGTGCGGCGGGATCGCCCACATCCCAGAGGATCACGGTGCCGTCGTCACCGGCGGTGGCCAGGGCGCGCCCATCCGAGGCGAACGCCACCGCGAACACCTGGCCGGTGTGGCCGGTGAGCGGAGAGCCCACCTGACGGGGTGCGGCGGGATCGCCCACATCCCAGAGGATCACGGTGCCGTCGTCACCGGCGGTGGCCAGGGCGCGCCCATCCGAGGCGAACGCCACCGCGAACACCTGGCCGGTGTGGCCGGTGAGGGATCCCGTGTACGGAGTGTTGAGCAAGTTGTTGATCAGCGCCGAACGAGTCGTCCCGTCTGGATGGATGCGTTGGGCGGCTTCACTGAGTCGTAGCGCCGTCCGCGGGTCGGTGGCAAGCGCCGCCTCCGCTTGAGTCAGGAGGAGGCCGGCCGTGGCGAGCCGCTGTCCTGCCTCCGCGGCACGCTGCTGATCCACAGCGGCGCGTTGCCGGTCGAACGCGAGGGTTGCCAGGCCCACAGCAACGACGAGGAGTACCGACAGGACGGTGACCGTTCGGCCGCGTCGGCGCCGGTCGCGGTGGATGCTCGCCGTCAGGAAGTCGCGGGCGCGGGCGCTCAGCTCGACACGGTCGGCGATCAGGACCCGGCGTCGGCGTGGCCGCCGGCGCACCGCTCGCCGGACCGCGCCGGGCGCCGTGTGCGCGGGCTCGGTGTCGTGCGCCGTGCGGGCTGTCTGCAGGTGTGCGCCGATGTCGGCGCGGGCGGCGGCTAGTCGGTCGCCTCCCCACAGTCGTTTCGGTGCGTGCCGGTGCTCGGCCCATCGTTCGGCGGCCTGTTCGATCTCGCGGCGGGCGCGCAGGGCCGCCGCGGAGGCGTTGATCGCCTCGCGCAGCGGGGGCCAGGCGGACAGGAAGGCCTCGTGGGCGACGCCGAGGACGACGTACTCCTGCCCTGTGTCGTGGTCGTGTTCGGTGTCGGTGGTGAGCAGGTGGCCGTCGATGAACGGCTGCAGCTCGGTGCGCACCTGGTCGGGCAGCTCGTCGCGGCGGATGCGCCAGCGGGTGGGGCGGTTCTGCTCATCGACGGTGACCAGCCGGATTAGTTCCCGGATCACCTGATGGCGGTCGCGGCCGCCGGCGGTGACCGCCGCGGCCAGCGCGGCGTCGGCCTGCCGGGCCAGCGCCCCTTGGACACCGCCCAGCTCCTCGTAGCGGCTGGTGGAGAGCCGGCCGCCGCGGGTGACGCCGGCGGCCAGCCTCTCCAGGGTGTAGGCCAGCAGCGGCAGGGCCTCGCCGCCGCCGGTGTCGGTGACCAGCCGAGCCACCAGGTCGGCGTCGACGCCGATGCCGGCCCGGTCGGCCGGGCCCTCGATCACCGCGCGCAGCGCCTCGGGCCGCAGCGGTCGCACCGTCTGGGTCCGCGTCGGCAGGGCGGCCAGCTCGGGGCTGGCCAGCAGCGGCTCGAGGAACTCCGGGCGCAGCGTGGCCAGCACCTGCACGGGACCGGCGAGCGCGTCGGACAGAAGCGCGGCGAAGCGGGCCCGCTCCTCCGGAGCGGTCTGGGCCAGCAGCTCCTCGAACTGGTCCACCACGAGCAGCAGATGACGGCGGTGCCCGGGCGCGGCGAGCAGCAGGTCGTGCACCAGCACGGTGAGGTCGCCGTGGTGGAGCCGGTGGTCGACCTCGGTCACCGTCCAGGCCAGGCCCAACCGGTGGGCGGCGTGGGCCAGCGCGCTGGCCAGCGCGGCTACGGGTTGCCGGCCGGGCAGGATCACCGGCAGCGTCCACCAGTCCTCATCGGCCGCCATCACCGGCAACAGACCGGCCCGCACCAGCGACGACTTGCCACAGCCCGACGGGCCGACGACCAGCAGCACCGCCGGATCGGTCCGCTCCGCCGGCGAGCGCAACAGCGTCGCGAGGTGATGGATCTCCTGGCTGCGGCCGAAGAACACCGAGTGCTCGGCGCTGTCCAGCGGCCGCAGCCCCGGGAACGGAGAGCGGTCATCCGACCAGCCGCGCCCGCCGGCGGCGTCCACCCGCAGCAGCGCCTCGGCCAGCTTCGCCCGGGCCGCGGCCGCATCGACGGTCATGTCCACGTACTGAACGGAGTTCAGCAGCGGATGCCGCACCCCGGACTGAGCTTGCACCGGCAGCAGCCGGCTGCCCCGCGACTGGGCGATCGTCAGCTCGGCGGTGCACCACACTGATTCGAGGTAGGCCGAGGTCAGCACGCAGACCACGGCGTCGGCCCAGCGCAGCCGCTCGCGCAGTTGCCGCTCCCACTCCTCGCCAACCACAAGGCCGTCGGACAGGTCCTGATCGAGGAACACCTCGTGACCGCCGTCGACCAGCCACCGGTGCACCTCGGCGGCCAAGGCGGCGTCCCTGCTGGCATGGCTGACGAAGACCCTGGCCATCGCCCCTCCCGGCGAGCACGCCGCATCGAGCCCAGGATCGCGAAGCAGCCACAAGGGATCAACGCCAAAAGCTCTGATGGCTGAGCCCTGATCCCCGTCCACGTGCCAGACGCCCGGGTCCGAACACGGCCCCTACTTCCGAGAGCGCCAGGGTGCCCGGTGATACAGCCTCTAGTCAGGCTGCGGGACGGACGCTAGGCCTACTCCCGTCCCGGCTGCACTCGACATGTTCTCGGCAGGCCAGGCCCTCGAGGCGCTCGGCCCACCGCGCCCGGTCCGCGGTGGCGAACGGCCCGGCGCAGGACAGGAACAGGTACTTCCCATACTTGAGCGCCTCGTCCGTCGAGGGGTGCCGCACCCCTCGAGCTGCTGGCCGGCGTCTCTAACGACCCATAAGGGCGGGTGTTACAGGAACGGTCCAAACTCGAGCCCTGTACTGGCGAGGAAGCCGGTCAGCAGCCCGGAGCGGTACTGCATCCGTCTCAGCCGGGTCTTCACCAGCGCAGTCAGCTCGACGATGGTGTGCTTGGTCAGGTTCCCCAACGACCGCTTCAGGTGCGCCCACACCGGCTCGACCGGGTTGAGCTCGTGGGCGTAGGGCGGCAACCGGTAGATGGTCAGCCACGGCCGAGCCGCGATCAGCTCGGCCATCGCCGTGCTGGTGTGGGTGCTCAGGTTGTCCCAGACCAGCACGACCGGCCCGCCCAGCTGCTGGTGGGCGGCATCGAGCAGCCGGGCGTAGTCGGCCTCGGTGAACCCCTTGCGCCCGCCGCCGCGCCGGCCGCGGTGGGTACGGTAGAGCAGCCGCGGCCGATGCCCGGGCTGGACAGCGACCAAGGCGGCCACCGACACCCGCGGGCTGATCGCCGCGGTCACCCGCACCACCGGCGTGCGTCCCCGGCGGCCCCAGGTGCGCCCCTTGGGCGGCCTCAGCCCCTGGCCGGACTCGTCCTCGAAGACCAGCCAGGCGCCCAGGTCCGCCGCGGCCCTTTTATCTCCGGCCAGCGCTCCTCCCGCCACGCGGTGATCCGCTCCTCATCCCGCTCGGCCGCGCGCCGGGCGGGCACCTGCACGCTCCAACCCAGCCGGTGCAGCAGCAGGTCCACCCCGGGCAGGGTGTAGTCCACGCCGAACCGCTCGCGCACCACCGCGGCGATGCGCGCCAGCGTCCAGCACTGATCCGTCCAGCCCCAGGCTCCCGGGCCGGCCTCCAGCAGCACCTGCAGCTCCTCGAGCTGGGCCCGGGTGAGCCGGCAGCGGGCCCCACCCGGGCCTTTCGAGGCCAGCGCCGGCCGTCCGCCGGCGGCCAGCGCTCTGCGCCACCGGTTGGCCGACATCCGGGTCACCCGGAACCGGGCTGCCACCTCGGCGTCGGTGGCGCCCTCCTCGATCCATTCCGCGGCCGCCAGCCGCACCTGCTCCCGCCGGGCGCACTCCTCGGCGGTCAGCCCACCACCCTGGGCGTACCTCATGGGTATGGCATAGCGCGCGCCGCGGCGACTGTCAGCAGACCACGGAACACCCGCCATTAATGATCGTTAAATGCAGTCAACGAATCCCATAAACGCCCAATAGACCGACCTCTGCGCGGCTTTACTGCTCACAATATCCAATCATCACTATTGAAGCCAACGCCCTTACAACTTTGCGGCAGCGCCGCGGCACGCATGCTACCAATAGCGGTAGTCCGGGCTCCGCTTCGCGGGGCCCATCGCCGTTTCTAGGGGTGACCTGTTGGTCATTGTTGGGTGGCGTCGGAAATGCACGGTGGGATGAAGGTGTACGCCGGTTCGGCGGCGGCTGCCCGGGCGTATCTGGAAGCCGACCGTGGCCGGGCCGATGATTACTACCTGACCGAGGGCACCGGCCTGGCCCGCCGCTTCGTGGCCCGCGACGGACGGGTGGCCGAGCGGGCGCCGCTCACGGGGGAGACCTACGAAACCTGGGTGGCCGGCCGCGACCCGGACACCGGCGACCCACGGGGGCGGCTGCGGACCGACGAGCGCGCGCGGTTCGTCGAGGTGGTGGTCAACGGCCCGAAGTCCTGGTCGCTGGCCGCCGCGATGCACTACGACGTCGCGGACGCCTACGACGCCGCCCAAGACCGCGCCGCCGCCCAGATCATCGGCTGGCTCGCCGCCCACGCGACCACCCGGGTCGGCCCCCGCGGCGGCCAGGTCCAGGTGCCGGTGGAGGTGCTGGAGGCGGTGACGGTGCGGCACTACACCTCCCGCGCCGGAGACCCGCACCGGCATCTGCACCTGCAGATCGGCGCCCGGGTGTTCGCCGCCGAACAGTGGCGCGGGCTGCACACCGTCGGCGTGCGTGATTTCCTCGCCGCCATCAACGGAATCGGGCACGCAGCGGTCGCCTGCGATCCGCAGGTCCGGACCGCGCTCGCCGCGCACGGCTACACCCTCGATGCGACCGGAGAAATACAGGAGCTTTCCGACTATGTGGGCCCGTTCAGCGCGCAGGCGGCGCAGATCGGGCGCAACCTGGACCGCTACGAACGCGACTGGATCGCGGCGCACCCCGGAGAACAGCCTGGTCCGGCGCTGCGGCGGGCCTGGGACGCCCGCGCCTGGGCCGAGGGGCGCCCGGACAAGGTCATCCCCCGCTCCGGGGCCGACCTCGTGGCGCGGTGGCGGGCCGAGCTTGGGGCGTTGGGCTTTCGCGATCCGGTCCACCCCGTCCCACTGGCGCCGACTCCTATAGGCGCGTTCGACCGCGAGGCTGCCGTCGACACCGTGCTCACCCGGCTGGCCGCCGGCCGCTCGGCCTGGAACGCCGCCGACGTCCGGGGCGAGGTCGAGCGGCTGATGGCCGCGGAGGGCGTCATCGCCGACACGGCGGTGCGCCTGGAGTTGGCCGAGGACCTCACCGCCCGCGCTCTCGACCGGTGCGTTCCCCTGGTGGACCTGGAGGGAGTGCCCGAACACGTCCGGTCCTGGACCTCGCGGCCGGTGCTCGACGTGGAGGCCGACCTGCGCACCCGGTTCGCCGCCCGCGCCGGTCAGCCACCGCTGGGTGCACCGCGGCTGGCGCCGCCCCCGGCCAGCGCTGTCCGGGGCCTGGACGCCGGTCAGGCCGCGGCGGTCGCCGTCCTGGCCGGCGACCGATGGTTGGTCGTGGTGGAGGGCGCGGCCGGCGCGGGTAAGACCACCACGCTGGCCGCTGCGCGTGACCTGCTGCAGCGGCAGGGACGGCGGCTGATGGTTGTCAGCCCGACGCTGAAGGCCGCCCAGGTCGCGCACGCCGAGGTGGGCGCGCCCGCCGGGTCTGCAGCGTCGCTCGTCTTCGCCCACGGTTGGCGTTGGAACGAGCACGGCGAGTGGACCCGACTCGCCCCGGGCGAGGTCGACTCGGTCACCGGCCGCATCCACACCGGGCCGGCGGAGGAGAGCCGGCTGCGGCCCGACGATCTGCTGATCGTCGATGAAGCCGGCATGCTCGACCAGGACACCGCGCGCGCTCTGCTCACCGTCGCCGACGAGGCCGGGGCGCGGCTGGCGCTGCTGGGGGACCGCCACCAGCTCGCCGCGGTCGGCCGCGGCGGTGTCCTGGACCTGGCCGCCGCTCAGGTCGACCCGGCCGCCTGCCTGACATTGGAGTCGGTGCACCGCTTCACCCGCACCGACAGCACCGGCCAGTCGGTTCCGGACGGTGAGTACGCCGAGCTCACACTGGCGATGCGGCGGGGTGAGGATCCACGCGCGGTGTTCGACGCTCTGTTGGCCAGCGGCCGGATCCGCCTGCACCTGGAACCCGAGGCGCTGCGAGACGCACTGGCCGCGATCGTCGCCGACGACGTCCGGGCGGCCGACGTCGCGGTGGTGGCGGACACCCGCGAGCAGGTCAGCGAGCTCAACGCCGCGATTCGCAGTCAGCTGGTCGCCGACGGCCGGGTCGATGACACCCAGGTCGTGACCACGCGGGCGGGGCAACGGATCGGCGCCGGCGACCGGATCGCCACCCGGCGCAACGACCGCGACCTGGAGGTGGCCAACCGAGATGTGTGGACCGTGACCGCGGTCGGCCGGCGCGGTGGGCTTCTGGTCACCGCCGGCACGGCCACCGGTGACGACTCCGGCGGCGATGTCACCCCGGCGGGCGCACGGGTCCGGGTGCTGCCCGCCGACTACGTCACCCAGCACGTGGAGCTGGCCTACGCCAGCACCGCGCACGGTGTGCAGGGTGACACCGTTGCCGCCGCGCACGTGGTGATCGGTGACCAGACCGGCGCGGCCTCGGCCTACGTCGGCATGACCCGCGGACAGTTGTCCAACACCGCGCACCTCGTCGCGGCCGACGTGGCCCAGGCCCGGGCGCAGTGGATCGCCGTCTTCGGCCGCGACCGGGCCGACCTCGGCCCCGGCCACGCGGCCGAGCTGGCCGCTCGAGAGGCGGCCCGCGGCCGCCAGGACCGGTCGCGCGACCGGGCGGCAGCAACAGGAGGAGAACCGGAGAACTTCGGAAGCCATCGGTGGTCGGCTGTCACCAATCGCGCCCAGATGGCGCCTTCTCTCGTGACGGAGCACAGCCCACCCGAGCCCACCGGAGCCAGCCATGTCCGACGATCCCGCCCGCCGCGAGCCCGAACTGCTCACCATCACCGAGGCCGCCGAGCTGCTCCGCGCTCCGGTGGCCACCCTGAGGTACTGGCGCCACCTGGGCACCGGTCCGCGCAGCTTCCGCCTGGGCCGCCGCGTCCTCTACCGCCGCGACGACCTCCAGGCGTGGGTCGAGGAGCGGTGGGGTCGAAGTGCCGCCGGATAGCGAACCGGCGAAGGGCCGTGGTCCCGTGGGTCGCCGCCCTCGCCTCGTCGGATCTCTTCGGCATGCTGCGTGCCGATCCGTTCCGTCCCCCACAAGCGAAGACGCAGACCGCGAGCCAGGCCGCGTCTGAGATGTCGAGGAGTCAGCCATGGCGAGCGTCGAGAAGCGGGTCCGCAACGGGCGGACGACCTACGAGGCGCGCTGGCGGGACGACCAGGGCAGACAGCGCAAGAAGTCCTTCAGCAAGAAGGGCGACGCTGACCGTCACGCGGCCACGGTCGAGGCGGACAAGGCGCGCGGCACGTACGTCGAACCCTCGAAGACCACCGTCGCCGAGTACGCCCGGAGGTGGGCGGAGACCCGGCCGCACCGGCCGACCACGGCGCGGCGGACCGAGATGATGATCCGGCTGCACATCGAGGGGACGCGTCTGGGTGGCCGGAGGCTCGCGGACGTGCGCCCGTCCGAAGTCCAGGCGTGGGCCACCGACCGGTCGAGGGTGCTTGCCCCGACCACCCTGCGGCAAGCGGTCGGGCTGCTCCGGAGTGTGTACGGGGCCGCGGTCCTCGACCGACTGGTGGCCTCCTCACCCGTCGTCCGCATCCAGCTCCCCCGGCATGAGAGGGAGCGGGTCGTGCCGCTGTCGGTCGAGCAGGTCGCGGCCCTGGCCGAGGCCATGCCTGAGCGCTACCGGACCATGGTCCTCACTCAGGCCGGGCTCGGACTCCGGATCGGCGAGCTGCTGGCCCTCCGCGTCGAGGACGTCGACTTCCTGCGCCGCACCGTGCGCATCGAGTGGCAGTTCACCCAGGGGGCGAACGGTCAGCGGAGCGAGCCGAAGACTCCCCGGTCGAGGCGGACCCTCCCGTCACCCCGGGTGGTCGCCGACGCGCTGGCTGCCCACCTCGCGGCGTACCCGGCGGCCGAAGACGGAACGATCTTCACCACGGGGAAGGGCGCCCCGCTCGGGCATGTCTACTACGGCCACAACCTGATCGGCGGAGCGGTGACCAAGGCGGGGCTACCGAAGGGGACGACGAGCCACGACCTGCGGCACCACTACGCCAGCGTCCTGCTGGCGGCCGGCGAGTCCGTCGTGGCGGTCGCCGAGCGGCTGGGGCACGAGGACGCCTCCCTGGTCCTGAGCACCTACGGGCACCTGATGCCGGACTCGGACGACCGGACACGGAGCGCCATCGATGCGGCGTGGGACGCAGCCAGCGCCTCGTGTGCCCCAGATGTGCCCCAGGACGCCCAATCGGTCCGCTAGTCCGCCAACTCCACCACCACGGGGGCGTGGTCGCTGGCGCCCTTGCCCTTGCGTTCCTGCCGATCTACCAGGGCATTCGTCACCCGGGCGGCCAGCGCGGGAGAGCCCAGGACGAAGTCGATCCGCATGCCCTCGCGGCGGGCGAAGCGCAGCTGCGTGTAGTCCCAGTAGGTGTAGACGCCGGGCCCGGGGGCGTGCGGCCGGACGACGTCGGCGAACCCGGCGTCGACGATCGCGCGGAACGCGGCCCGCTCGGGCTCGGAGACGTGCGTGGAGTGCGCGAACACCCGCACGTCCCACACGTCGTCGTCCTGCGGCGCGATGTTCCAGTCGCCCACCAGGGCGACCTGCGCGCCGGCGTCCGCGGCCAGCCAGCCGCTGGCCGCCGTCCGCAGCGCCTCCAGCCACGCCAGCTTGTACCGGTAGTGCGGGTCGGTCAGCGTGCGCCCGTTGGGGACGTAGAGGCTCCACACCCGCACCCCGCCGCAGGTGGCGCCCAGCGCGCGGGCCTCCGGCGCGGGCTCGACGCCCTCCTTGGCCGACCAGGTCGGCATGCCCGGGAAGCCGACCTCGACGTCCTCCAGGCCGACGCGGGAGAGCACCGCCACCCCGTTCCACTGCGAGTGGCCGACGTGCGCGACCTGGTAGCCGAGCTCGGTGAAGCGGGACTCGGGGAACTGGTCGTCGCGGCACTTCGTCTCCTGGAGTGCCAGGACGTCGACGTCCGAGCGCTGCAGCCAGGCGACCACGCGGTCGGCGCGGGTGCGGATCGAGTTGACGTTCCAGGTGGCGAGACGCACGGGAACCGACCATACGGAGTGCTCCGCGGACTCGGTCCGGGCTCCGCGCGGCCCCCGGGAGTGAGCCCGCGCACCGTCGGGGTACACGGACGGGTGTTCTCCCGGGTTGGGGATCGCGACGGCGCTGCGTCGGCGCGACGGATGGGAGCATGGGCGGCAGCCGGGCTGCCACGGGTCGCCCGCGTCGAGACGGCCAGCGAGGAGGACCCGTGAGCGAGCACGACTGGGACCTGACGCGTCCCATCGGCCCCTCGCGGCCCCTGCCCCCGCCGCCGGAGAGCCACCGCCGGGGTGCGGAGGCCCCCCGCGGCCGTGGCCTCGCCGCGACGCTGGGCCTGACCCTGCTGAACGCCGTCCTCCCGGGGACGGCGTTCCTCGCGGCGGGCCGGCGCCGGCTCGGCGCGCTGGTCCTCGTGGTCTTCCTGCTGCTGGTCGGCGGCGCCGCCTGGCTGGCCACCACGGGTCGACGTGCGGCCGCGCAGGTCGCCGTCGACGCGACCGCGCTGACCTGGGTGTTCGGCGGGATCGTCGTCCTGGGCCTGCTGTGGGTCCTCGTCGTCGTCGGGGGCTACCGCGCACTCCTGTCGCCCCGCACCTCCCGCGGCGGGAAGGTGCTGGGCGGCTTCCTGGTGGCCGCGCTGGTGGCCGGCATGGCATACCCGGTGGTCACGGCCGGCCAGGTGGCGCTGGCCCAGCGCGGGCTGCTCGACGGGCTCTTCGCCGATCGGGAGTCGGCCACGGTGGTCGACACCCCCGACCCGTTCGGCGACCAGGAGCGGGTCAACGTGCTGCTGCTCGGCGGGGACGGCGGTGAGGGCCGCGAGGGCGTGCGCACCGACACCGTGATCGTGGCCAGCATCGACACCGACACCGGGGACACGGTGCTGTTCAGCCTCCCGCGCAACCTCGAGGACCTGCCCTTCCCGGCCGACAGCCCGCTCGCCGAGGTGTACCCCGACGGGTTCGAGGGGGCCAACGAGTCCGACAGCCTGCTCAACGCCGTCTACCGCACCGGGCCGGCCTGGTACCCCGACATCCTCGGCCCCACCGACGACCCCGGCGCGGACTTCCTCAAGCTCGGCGTCGGCGAGGCGCTGGGCCTGGAGATCGACTACTTCGTGCTGGTCAACCTCGACGGGTTCAGCCGGCTGGTCGACGCCCTCGGCGGGATCACGGTGAACGTCAACTACTACGTGCCGATCAACGGGATCACCGGGGAGGAACTGCCGGACGACTACATCGAGCCGGGACCGGACCAGCACATGGACGGGTGGACGGCGCTGCAGTTCGCCCGCGGCCGGTACGGGCTGACGGACTACGACCGGATGGACCGCCAGCGCTGCACGATCAACGCGATCATCGAGGCCGCCGACCCGGTGACCCTGCTGGATCGCTACCAGGAGCTCGCCGCCACCACGCAGGACATCGTGGGCACCGACATCCCCCGGTCGGCCCTCGACGACTTCGTCGACCTGGCGTTCATGGTCAAGGACGCCGAGGTGCGCAGCGTGGTCTTCGACGACACCGTCATCAACCCGGCCTACCCCGACTACGACCGGATCCGCGCGATCGTCGGCGAGGCGCTGGACCCCACCCCGGTGGCCGACGACGACGCCGCGAACGGCACGCCCACGCCGACACCCACGCCGGCTCCCGGGTCGCCGACCGTGGCGCCGGGCGCGCCCCCGGGCCAGGCGGGGGCGGCGACGGACGTGACCGACGCCTGCGCCTACGACGCCGCCCGGGCCACCGAGGCCCGAGCGGCCGGAGAGCCGCCGAACAAGGCCGACTAGTCCACGCCCGCACCGCCGGGCCGACGGCCCGCGGCGCCGCCTAGGGTCGATCGCATGACCTCACCCGCGGGGGACCGCCGCGAGCGCCTCGTCGCCCTCCTCGTGGCCGGCGTGGCCGTCGTCCTGCTGGTGTCGTCACCGACCTGGTTCGCCAGCGACCGGACCGGCGTGGGGATCGCCCAGCTGTTCCTCGGTGCGGTCCTCGCCGCGGTCGCGGGCTTCCTGTACCGGCGCGCGCAGCGCCGCTGACCACCGCCGGCGTCCGGCGACGGACGCCGGCGTGACCGGATCCGGTCGTGGGCCGTCGCGTTGCGCCGGGACGGGACCGGCATCACGCTGACCGGACCTGTGTCGAAGACCGAGTGGAGGTCGGCGTGAAGCTGGACAAGCAGGAGCTGCTGCGGGTGCTGCACACGGAGGGCGACAACGAGACCGCCGACAAGGTGGCCGCCCAGCTGCCCGACGAGATCGACACCGACCGGGACGGCGACGCGCTCGAGGGGCTCGGGCTGGACCGCACGCAGCTGATGGCCAAGCTCGCCGGCGGCGGCTTCGGCGGGACGCTCGCGCCCTGACGTCGTCCCGGCGGTTCACCGGGCGCGCAGGCCGGCCCCCAGCTCGACGGCGTGGTCGAGGAACGTGCCGACGACGACGGGGTCGACCTCGCCCGGGGCCGTGAGCTGCAGTGCGCGGACCTGGCGTCCGGTGCCCGTCAGACGTCCCTCCGGGTCGGGCAGCCGTGCGCCGTGCTCGAACACCAGCTGCACACCGTCCGCACCCGGGAACAGGGCGCAGACGAAGCCGGCGACGGGGTCGCGGTAGTTGATCGAGTGCCAGCCGCGCCGCACCCGCTCCTCGAGCTGCGGGTGGGCGTCGAGCAGCACCGTCCGCAGCCGCTGGGCAGTGGCCGCCACGGCGTCCGGGTGCTCGCTCAGCAGGTCGTCGGCTCCGGGGTCCCTGGACACGGCCGCAGCCTGGCACCGGGTACCGACACCCCGGAACGGGTGCCGGTACCCGGCCGGGGTCCTTCTTCAGCCGGAGTAGGGGCGCTCCCGGGCCAGCTCCTCCTTGGCGACCCCGCGGATGTGCACGGCGTCCGGGCCGTCGACGATGCGCAGCGTGCGGGCGCTGGCGTAGAAGCGGGCCAGCACGGTGTCGTCGCTGACACCGGCCCCGCCGTGCACCTGGATGGCCCGGTCGATGACGTCGAGGGCGACCCGCGGGGCGGCGACCTTGATCGCGGAGATCTCGGTGCGGGCGCCCTTGGCCCCGTACTTGTCGATCAGGTCGGCGGTCTTGAGCACGTACAGCCGCGCCTGGTCGATCTCCATCCGGGACAGCGCGATCGCCTCGCGCACGGTGCCCTGGTCGGCCAGCGGCCGGCCGAATGCCACCCGGCTCTTCGTCCGCTCGACCATCAGCGCCAACGCCCGCTCGGCCATGCCGATGGCCCGCATGCAGTGGTGGATGCGGCCGGGGCCGAGCCGGGCCTGGGCGATCATGAAGCCGTCGCCCTCGCCGGCCAGGAGGTTCGACGCCGGCACCCGGACGTCGGTGAAGCGCAGCTCGGAGTGGCCGTGCTGGTCCTGGTACCCGAAGACCGGCAGGTGCCGGACGATCTCGAATCCGGGGGTGTCCCGGGGGACGAGCACCATCGACTGCTGGCGGTGCGGCGGCCCGTCGGGGTCGGTCTTCCCCATGACGATGAAGATCTGGCAGCGCTCGTCGGCGGTGCCGGTGATCCACCACTTGCGGCCGTTGATGACGTACTCGTCGCCGTCGCGCACGATCGAGGTCTGGATGTTGCGGGCGTCGGACGACGCGACGTCCGGCTCGGTCATGGCGAACCCGGAGCGGATCTCGCCCTCCAGCAGCGGCTGCAGCCAGCGCTCCTTCTGCTCGGGCGTGCCGAACAGCATGAGGGTCTCCATGTTGCCGGTGTCCGGGGCCCCGCAGTTGGTGACCTCGGGAGCGATCACCGGCGACCAGCCCATGATCTCGGCGACGGAGGCGTACTCCAGGTTGGTCAGCCCGCCGAGCTCGTGGTGGAAGAGGTTCCACAGGCCGCGCTTGCGGGCCTCGACCTTCAGCTCCTCGAGCACCGGTGGGTGCTCGTGGTCGTCGTGGCCGCGTTCGGCGCGCCACGCGTCGTAGACCGGCTCGGCGGGGAAGACCTGCTCACGCATGAAGTCCCACATCCGGCCGCAGACGTCCTCGGCTCGTGCGGAGAGGGCGAAGTCCATAGAGCGCAACGTAGAGGGCGTGGTGACCGGCGTCTCGCCAGGGGTCCGTCCCGGGTCAGGACGGCGGATCGTGGTCCGGCCCCCACTCCGCCGCGGGCAGCCAGCAGCAGAACGCGAACGGACAGCCGATCAGCACCAGCAGGGCCATCACGCCGAAGGCCGCCGGCCCGAGCAGGAGGGGCGCGGCGACGGCCGCCACCGCTGCCAGGAGCACCACCCAGAGCGCGCGGCGGCCCGGTGGGTGGCCCGGAGTGCCGGGGCCGGCGGTGAGGAGGGCGGCCAGGTCGGGGTCGTCGCGGGCGAGCTCCTCGCCCAGGGCGCGCAGCACGGGGTCGTCGTCCACGGCACGGGCCTCCGGTTCCGGCACGTGCGGCGCCTCGGGCTCGGGCGCGGAGGGACGTCGTCCCCCGGGTCGCGTCCCCGCCCTAGAGCCTCCGCCGCGCACCGCGGGACCGCCAGCCCCCCGTGCGCGCCGCCCGCTCCCGGACGCGCCGGAGGCCGGGCCCCGGGTGTGGGGTCCGGCCTCCGGGTGGTGCGCTACCTCGTTCCGGCCCCGT
The DNA here is from genome assembly GCF_052931555.1 of Geodermatophilus sp. URMC 61. NCBI lineage: Bacteria > Bacillati > Actinomycetota > Actinomycetes > Geodermatophilales > Geodermatophilaceae > Geodermatophilus > Geodermatophilus sp. URMC 61. The sequence continues at coordinate 4,062,464 of NZ_JBRFHZ010000002.1, read as the reverse complement.
CCAGAGGCTCGTCGCGAGCTTGCGAGCGATGAGGACGGGATCCACTTTCAGACGCGGGTGGTGCCGCCGACGGCGGTGCGCACCGGGCCCAGCGCGATGGCGAGACCGGCCAGTGCGCTCACCAGGTGCAGCCAGTTGTCGGCCCAGTTGAGGCTCAGGAAGTCCCAGGTCTGGCCGACGGCGAAGAGCCCGTAGACGAAGGTCGCGCCGTAGCCCACCCCGAGCAGCCACCCGTAGGTGCGGGCGCCGGCGAGGGTCCGGGCCAGGAGCAGCCCGGCGGCACCGATGAGGATGTGCACGATGTTGTGGAACGGGTTGACCTCGAAGCCGAGGATCGTCTCGTTCGTGTCGTGCCCGAAGAAGTTGTCGAACCCGGTGACGAAGAAGCCGACGATCCCGACCACCAGGTAGACGGCACCGATCACCAGCGAGAGCATCTGGGGCCAGGTCATGGCGCCGCGGCCGATGCCGGGGTTGCCGGATGTTGCCGACATGGGGGTCCTCCCGATGTGCGTGCGTGGCCCGCCCTGTACTGGACGGCCCGGATCCGGATTACCCCCGCCCGACAGCCGGTAACGGTCGCCACCTGATCGGGCGACGACTGTTACCGGACCGTTGTCTACGCGGACTCGGCCCGTCACCTGGCAGTTCGCCGGGAGCCGCCGTCCCGGTCCAGCCGGGCGCCCCCGCGGGTCAGCGCCGCGTGGCCCGGGACCGGCGGACGACGAAGGGACCGATCGCGAGCAGGTCGACCGGGGCCGAGCCGAAGCACTCCAGGGCGTCGCGAGGGTCGTCGACCATCGGCCGGCCGGCGGTGTTGAGGCTGGTGTTCACCACGACCGGCAGGCCGGTGCGCCGCTCGAACGCCGTGATCATCCGGTGCACCAGGGGCTCGGTCTCGTGGTCGATCGTCTGGATGCGCGCCGTCCCGTCGACGTGGGTGACTGTGGGGATGCGGTCCTTCCACTCCGGGGCGACGTCGTGCACGAAGAGCATGTACGGCGAGGGGATCGGGCCGCGGCTGAAGATCTCGGCCGCACGCTCCAGCAGGACCATCGGCGCCACCGGCCGGAACTGCTCCCGGCCCTTGACGTCGTTCATCCGCTCGAGGTTGGCCTCGAAGCCGGGGTGGGCCAGCAGCGAGCGGTGGCCCAGGGCGCGCGGGCCGAACTCCGAGCGCCCCTGGAACCAGGCGACGATGCCGTTGTCGGCCAGCACCTCGGCCACGGCCTCGGCGACGTCGTCGGGCCGCTCGTAGTCGATGGCCGCCGTCTGCAGCCACCGCTCGATCTCGTCGTCGGTCCAGCCGCGGCCGAGCGCGGCCCCCGGCATCGGCTCGGTCTGCTCGCCGAGCTGGGTGGCCACGTGCAGGGCCGCACCCAGCGCCGTCCCGGCGTCGCCGGCGGCCGGCTGCACCCAGACCTCGTCGAACGGGCTCTCGGCCAGGATGCGGGTGTTGGCCACGCAGTTGAGCGCGGTGCCGCCGGCCAGGGTGAGGGTCTTCTCGCCGGTCTGCTCGTACACCCAGCGGGCCAGGTCGACGAGCACCTCCTCGAGGCGCTGCTGGACGCTGGCGGCGAGGTCGGCGTGCGCCTCGGTCCAGTCGTCGCCCTTGCCCAGGCGGGGGGCGAACTCGGCGAAGTCGATCCGCTCGGTGACGAAGCCGCCGTCCCCGGTGGCCCGGATGAGCTCCGCCAGCTCGCCGACGAACCGTGGCTTGCCGTAGGAGGCCATCGCCATGACCTTGAACTCGTCGGAGCTGCGCAGGAAGCCGAGGTGGTCGGTGAGCTCCTCGTACATCAGGCCCAGCGAGTGCGGCAGCGTCTGTCCGGCCAGGACCTCCAGCTGCCCGTCGGTGTAGCGGCCGGCGAGGTGGCTGTGCGCCTCGCCGCGGCCGTCGAGCACGAGCACCGCGTTGTCCCGCTGCGGCGCGGCCAGCCCCGCGGACGCCGCGTGCGCCACGTGGTGCTTGACGTACCGGACCTTGGCCGGGTCGAGGCCGGGCAGGGCGTGGGCCAGGAAGTCGGGCGCCATCTCGGCGTACTTCTTGCGCATGACGTCGCCGTCGTCGAACAGCCCGGACTCCTCCGGCGTGGCCATCAGCGCGGGGTCGAAGGAGTAGGCGACGGCGTCGAGGTCCTCGGGCCGGATGCCGGCCTCCCTCAGGCACCACGCCGCGGACAGCTCGGGCAGCTCCCAGGCGCTCCACGGCAGGGGACGCTTGCCGTGCTTGCGCCGGCTGAACCGCTCCTCCTCGGCCGCGGCCACGACCCTGCCGTCGACGACCAGCGCCGCCGACGGGTCGTGGTAGATCGCGTTGATGCCCAGGACCTTCACCCGTGTACTCCTCCCGCCGCCGGGCACGGAGGACGCCCGGTCTCTGTGGTGATCATCGAGCCGCCGTCCGCACTTCGCAGGACGAGGACGTTCCGTCGTCCCCCGTCCGTGGTCGCCGGCCCCCTGCGGGGGCCCGCCGCGGCCCCGTCCCCGGGTCCCACCCGAGCTCTGACGGCCCCCTTGCCGGGTCCCGCCGCGAGCCTGCAAGGGGGCCAGGTGCAAGGGGGTCCTCCACGGGGAGGACGGGGTCCTCCTTCAGTCGCGGCGCTCGAGCAGGTCGTTGTCCAGGACGGCGGCCAGCGCCAGCGTCTTGTAGCCGACCTCCTCGAACAGGACGACGACCCGGTCCTCCTCGACCCGCATGACCACGCCGGGGCCCCACTCGGCGTGCTGCACCGGGGTCTGTGGCGGGAACGGCGTCTCGTCCTCGTCGGGCTGCTCCTGGGACAGGCCGGCGTCGCAGTTGTCGCAGTTGCCGCACGGCTGTTCCAGCTGCTCGCCGAAGTACCCCAGCAGGAACTGTCGCCGGCACTCGGTCGTCTCCGCGTAGCCGCGCATCATCTCGACCCGGCTCTGGTCCACCCGCTCGTGGTGCTCGGCCAGCTCCCGTGCGGCGGCCGCGGCCTCGCCGGGGCTCGGTGCGCCCTCCACCGGATGGGCCGCGCCCTCCTCGTCGAGCGCGACGGCCGACACCTGCTCGAGCAGGTTCAGGTCGCGCGCCAGGGGAGTGGCGGGCCGGCCGGTCTCCTCGCGCAGCTGCTTGACGTCGACGCCGTCCTCGATGCCGGCGGCCTCCGCGGCCGCGACCAGGCCGGCGACCTGCTGCAGCTCCTCCTCCGGCGGGATGCCGGCGGCGAAGAACCTGCGCAGCCCCAGGTCCTCCTGGCGGTACACCAGCAGGGCGAGCGCGGGCTGCCCGTCCCGGCCCGCGCGGCCGATCTCCTGGTAGTAGCTGTCGACGGAGTCGGCGGGCTCGGCGTGGACGACGAAGCGCGTGTCGGGCTTGTCGATGCCCATGCCGAAGGCGGTCGTCGCGACGACCACGTCGAGCTCGTCGTCCATGAAGGCGCGCTGGGTGTCCTCGCGGTCGGACTTCTTCAGTCCGGCGTGGTACGGCCGCACCCGCAGCCCGCGCTCGGTGAGCTCGGCGGCGATCGACTCGGTGCCCTTGCGGGTGGCGCTGTAGACGATGCCCGGGGTCCGCCCCTCGCCGGCGAGCTCGGTGACCCGGTCGAGCACCGCCTGGTCCTTGGTGTGCGCGTCGGCGTGCTGCTCGACCTCCAGCCGGATCTCCGGGCGGTCGAACCCGGCGACGACGACCCGGGCGTCGCGCATGCCCAGCCGCTCGACGATCTCCGCGCGCACCGGAGGCGCGGCGGTGGCGGTGAGGGCGAGCACGGTCGGGTGGCCGAGCTGCTCGATGACCGCGCCCAGCCGCAGGTAGTCGGGGCGGAAGTCGTGGCCCCAGGCAGAGACGCAGTGGGCCTCGTCGACGACGAACAGTGCCGGGTGGGCCTGGGCGATGGCCTCCACGACGTCGGGCTTGGTCAGCTGCTCGGGAGCGAGGAAGAGGTGGTGGACCGTTCCGTCCGCCAGGCCCTCGAGCGCGGCGCGCTGGTCGCCGGTGGAGAGGGCGGAGTTGAGCTGGGCGGCCCGGCCCTCGAGCCCGTCGATCTCGTCGAGCCGGTCGACCTGGTCGCGTTGCAGCGCGATGAGCGGGGAGACGACGAGCACCGGCCCGTCGACCAGCTGCCCGGCGACCTGGTAGACGGCGGACTTCCCGGCGCCCGAGGGCAGCACCGCGAGCGTGTCCCGCCCGGAGGCGACCGACTGCATCGCCTCCTCCTGGCCAGGCCGGAACTCCTCGTAACCGAGCAGGTCGCGCGCGGCCTCCCGGATGCGGCGGGTGCGGACGGAGGGGGACGCCCCGGCGGGGTCGGTCTGCTTCTTGCGGGGCACCGGCACCCGCTGCCCGACCACCGAGATCGGCAAACGGGACGCAGGTGGCTGCACGTGAGGCCCTCAGCGCACGGGCACTCGACGGGACCCCACGTCGGCGGAGTCGGCGGCCGCGCGGCCGGCCAAGTAGCCCCCGGCGTCCATCGCCGACCGGCTGCGGGTGGTGCGCACGCGCGGGAACAGCTCGGTGAAGGCGTCGTCGACGGCCTCCTGGCGGGAGCGCAGCACGGGCAGCAGGTCCACGCCCCGCTCCGCCGCCGCGGCTCTGGTCGCCCGTTCGCGGGCGCTCGTCAGCCGCTCGCCGATGCGGCCCGCGTAGCCCAGCAGGAACGCCCGGCGGAACGAGCGGGAGGCCGACCGCCGTCCCGCCGCCGGCTCGGCGGCTCCGAGCGCCTGCCGCACCTGCAGCAGCAGCGAGGTGAACAGCAACTCCACCGCGTCGAGGTCGGCGGCGAGCCCGACCAGGTTGGCGATGCCCAGCTCCGGATACCAGACCAGCCGGACGCCGTTGGCGTCGGCGACCGCGCCCAGCAGCTGCGTCTTGGCCCGCACGTACGGGTCGTCGACGTGCACCCGGCGGGTGGCGACGTCGGTGCGGTGCGGCGTCCCCTCGGTGGCCAGGAACACGGTGTCGACCGCATGTCGGGTCATCAGCTCCTGGGCCTTCGCGGTGAGCGCCTCGGCCTCCTCGGGGTACTCGGTCGACTCGGCCTTGGCCAGCAGCGCCCGGATGCGGCGCAGCGCCCGCGCGTCGTCGGGCGCGGCCGCCGTCCCCCCGCGGCGCGCCCCCGCACCCCAGCGGGACGGCGGCGGGACGAGCTGGTCGATCCGGGTCAGGCAGGTCAGGGCGCCGGCGAGCAGCAGGACCGTGCGCCACGACTCCTCGGCCGGCCGGCGCTCCGCGCGGTGCCAGGCAGCCACGACCGCCGGGTCCCCGGGCGTCAGGGCGCCCAGCTCGCGCAGCTGGTCCACCCATCCGTCCGGCGCTCGGGACACGGCGTCGGTGGCCATCGCGTCCTCGGCCACCAGCGCCACCACCAGCCGTGCCGACCGCGCGGGGAACCGGCGGCGCACCGAGTGGACGATGTCGGCCGGCTGCCAGCCCCGCTCCCACGCCGCGGCGAGGGCGGCCAGCAGCGCCCGGGTGGCGCCCCCGGAGCCGTCCACCGTCGGGTCGCGGGCGGCCAGGACGGCGGCCATCCCGTCCGCGTCGTCGCCGTCGGGGTGCCACTCACCCTGGAGCAGCAGCTCCCGCAGCCAGGAGTCGTCCGCAGTCGTGGTCGCCATGCCCGGGATGCTCCCCCGCCGGCCGGACACGCTCCGGGAGGCGCTGTGGACACCCGCCCGTCGTCCACAGGCGCACCGGGGCCGGATCACCGAGGACGGTCCAGCCAGTCCCGCTCGATCCGCTCCGCGGTCGTCGGGCTGCCCAGGAGGGAGCCCTGGACCTGAGGGCACCCCAGCTCCCGCAGGCGCTGCAGCTGCTCCTCCGTCTCCACGCCCTCGGCCGTGACGGTGGCCCCGAGGTGCTCGGCGAGGGCGAGCACGGCGGAGACGATCGCGTCGGTGGGGCGGTCGTCCGGCAGTCGCGCGACGAAGGAGCGGTCCAGCTTGAACGCCTGCGGCGTCCGTTCGCGCAGCGCGGCGAAGCTGGAGTAGCCGGTGCCGAAGTCGTCCACGGCGAGCGTCACCCCCGCGGCGGTGAAGCGCTCCAGGGCTGCCCGTGCCCCCGGCTCCATGGCGTAGGACTCGGTCATCTCGAGCTCGAGGGCGTCCGCGGGCAGCCCGACCCGGCCGAGCAGCGCGAGCACACGCGGGGCGAAGTCCGCGGCGAGCAGCTGCCGGGTCGAGACGTTGACCGCCACGCGCGGGGTCGAGGGAGGCCCGAAGGCCCGCCGCCACTGCGCCGCCTGGGCGCATGCCTGCCCGAGCACCTGCATGCCGAGGTCGTGGATCAGCCCGGTCTCCTCGGCCACGGCGATGAACTCCGCCGCCGGCACCTCCCCGCGCTCGGCGTCGTGCCACCGGGCGAGCGTCTCCACCGCCGCGAGCCGGCCGTCGGTCACCCGCACGATCGGCTGGTAGGCGACGGTCACCGCTCCGGCTGCGACAGCCCGGCGCAGCGCGGCGCGCAGCCCCAGCCGGTCCCGGGTCCGCCGGCGCAGCGGTTCGTTGAACACCTCGTACCGGTTGCCCCCGGTCGCCTTGGCCCGCTGCAGGGCCAGGTCGGCCGCGCGGAGGACCTCCTCGGCGTGCCCGCCCTCGTCCGAGCCGGTCAGGCCCTCCCGCTCCCCGCGGAGCCGGGGTCCCGCCAGCCCCTCGGCGTCGGCGACCGCCACCCCGACGCTGCTCGTGACGACGACCTCCCGGCCGTCGAGGGCACACGGCTCGGCCAGCGCGGCGAGCAGCCGCTCGGCCACGCCCGCCGCCTCCTCGACGCCGGTCACGCCGTCGAGCAGGACGGCCAGCTCGTCCCCACCGAGGCGGCTGACCAGGTCACCGGGCCGCACCGCCTTCTCCAGCCGGCGCGCGACCGTCACGAGCAACTCGTCGCCGGCGTCGTGCCCGAGCTGGTCGTTGACCCCCTTGAAGCCGTCGAGGTCGCAGTAGAGCACCGCGAACCTGGTGTCCGGACTGCGCTCGGCCCGGTGCGCCGCGGCCTCCAGTCGGTCCATGAGCAGGACCCGGTTGGCCAGCCCGGTGAGCGAGTCGTGGACGGCCGCGTGCTCGGCGGCCGCGATGCTGGCCTGCCGGCCGGTGACCAGCGCGCCGAGGGTCAACCCCGCCAGGGTGAGGGTCACCAGGCCGAGCTGCAGTCTCAGCGGGCTGTCCACGACGTCGCGGCCGACCAGGGCCACGGCGACGGCGTTGGCGACGAGGACGGCGAACACCACCCGGGGGAGGCCGCCGCGGACGGCGATCCAGATCAGCGGCACGTACACCAGGTAGGCCAGGTCGAGTCCGCCGACCGCCGGCTCGCCGTAGGCCAGGTAGAGCGTCGCGAGCAGCAGGGCGGCCTGCCCGACGATCTCCAGCCGCTCGTCCAGCACCCGGACGGCGAGCCGGCCGAGCCACCGTGGCCGGACCCGGCCCGGCCACGACGGGTGCTCGGGACGGCGTCCGACCCGGGGTGGGCGGGGCAGTGCCGGTCGATCGCGCCAGAGCGCGGGGACCCGCCGGCTCGCGACGAGCAGCGCGGGCGTCAGCACCCCGACGCCCGTGGCCCGGCCGGACCAGAAGCCCAGGACGCCGCGGAACAGCTCACCCCAGTCCAGCAGCCCGGCGACGGTGTAGTGCAGGACCTGGACGACCGCGACGACCAACGGCCCGGCGACCGCGGCCAGCCCCAGCAGCCAGAACACGTCCCGCTGACCGGGGAGGCGCGGGTCGATCCGCAGCCGCCGGAGCAGGAGCCAGGCCACGACCGTGTAGACGACGGTGCTGACCACACCCCCGAGCCAGACGCTGACCCAGCTGACGTCCGGACCGCTCACCACCAGTCCGTGCAGCGGGTCGGTCAGCAGGAGGAGCGGGGCGTAGCGCAGCCCGAAGACGAGCAACAGGGCGAAGCTCAGCCCGGTCGGGGGGTACCACAGCGACACCTCCTGGCGGGCCTGGAAGACGCTGGCGATGGCGTCCAGCCCCAGCCAGAGCCCCAGGTACACCACCGAGACGATCAGCGGGCCCCGCCACCGGCGCATGCGCTACCGCCCTCCCTCCCCGACGGGCGACGGCTGCTGCTCACCTCGGCCCTGACCGGGGCCCTACCCCCGCCGAGCGCGCTTCACCGGCGACCGCAGGGCCGTCCACGACCCGGGAGGACGGTCCGGCCGAGGCTAGGGTCGGACCGTGCCCGCCTACCGGATCGCCGAGGCCGCGGGCCTGCTCGGCGTCAGCGACGACACGGTGCGCCGCTGGATCGACAGCGGCCGGCTGCCGGCCTCCCGCGACGGCGGCGGTCCCGCGCACGTCGACGGCGCCGACCTCGCCCGGCTCGCCGCGCAGCTGCACGAGGCCCCCGAGCCCGGGACCACCCGCGGCTCCTCGGCCCGCAACCGGCTGACCGGCATCGTGACCCGCGTCGTCCGGGACACCGTGATGGCGCAGGTGGAGATCCAGGCCGGGCCGTTCCGGCTGGTCTCGCTGATGTCCCGCGAGGCGGCCGACGAGCTCGGGCTCGACGTCGGCGTCCGTGCCATCGCCACGGTCAAGGCCACCCAGGTCAGCGTCGACGTCCCCTGACCCGACCGCGGCAGCGGTGCACTGCCCGCTCAGGGGGTCGCACCTGCGGCGGTTCGGCGGTTATCGTCCCGCAGGCGCGGACCGCGGTGGTCCGCCCCAGGGAGGTCCCGTGTCCAGGCGTGCCCCGCTCGGAACCGTGCTCGTGCTCCTCCTCGCCGGCTGCGGCGGGTCGGCGGACGACGGCGCGGCCGCGGCGCCGGGTCCGGGCCCGGCCGAGCTCGGTGGCACGCTCACCGTCTTCGCCGCCGCCTCGCTCACCGACGTCTTCACCGACCTCGGCGAGCAGTTCGAGGGCGACCACCCCGGGCTGGACGTGCAGTTCAACTTCGCGGGCAGTTCCGCGCTGGCCACGCAGGTCACCCAAGGCGCCCCGGCCGACGTCCTCGCCAGCGCCAACGAGGCGCAGATGGCCGTCGTCACCGACGCCGGACTGGCTGCGGACCCGCAGGTCTTCGCCGCCAACGTCCTGCAGATCGCCGTCCCCGCGGGCAACCCGGCCGGCGTCACCGGCCTGGCCGACCTCGCGCGCGAGGAGCTGACGATCGCGGTCTGCGCACCCCAGGTGCCCTGCGGCGCGGCCGCCGAGGACGTCCTCGCCGCCGCCGGCGTGACCGCCGCCCCCGACACGCTCGAGGAGGACGTGCGCGCCGCGCTGACCAAGGTCGAGCTCGGCGAGGTCGACGCCGCGCTGGTCTACGCGACCGACGTCACCGCGGCCGGGGACGCCGTCGAGGGCATCGACGTCCCGGAGGCGGAGCAGGCCGTCAACGACTACCCGATCGTGGTGCTGGCCGACGCCCCGAACCCCGAGGCGGCCGCCGCCTTCGTCGAGCTGGTGCGCTCGGGGGAGGGGCAGCAGGCGCTCGGCGACGCCGGCTTCCGGGTGCCGTGAGCGGACCGCGGCGGAGGCCCGTCAGCGAGTACCGGCGAGCGAGGAGCGCAGCGCCGCGCCGGAGCGGACCGTGGGCATCGTGAGGCGCAGGGCGGAACCCGGCGTCCCGGTCCCGCTGCTGGTCCCGGCGGTCCTCGCCGTCGCCTTCCTCGTCCTGCCGCTGGTCGGCCTGGTGGTCCGGACGCCCTGGGGGGAGCTGGGGCCGCAGCTGACCAGCCCAGCGGTCGGTCAGGCGCTGCGGCTGAGCCTGGTCTCGGCGACGGCCGCGACCGGGCTCTCCCTCGTCCTCGGCGTCCCGCTGGCCTGGGTGCTCGCCCGTTCCCGCGCCCGCGGCCGGTCGGTGCTGCGCGCCCTGGTCACCGTGCCGCTCGTGCTGCCCCCGGTCGTCGGCGGTGTCGCGCTCTTCCTCGTGCTGGGTCGGCAGGGCATCGTCGGGCGCTGGCTGGACCAGGCCCTCGACGTCACCATCCCGTTCACCACCACCGCGGTCGTCATCGCGGAGACCTTCGTGGCGATGCCGTTCCTGGTCATCAGCGTGGAGGGCGCGCTGCGCGCCGCCGACGCCCGCTTCGAGGACGCCGCCGCCACCCTGGGCGCCGACCGGTGGACGACGTTCCGCCGGGTCACCCTGCCGCTGGTCGCGCCCGGCATCGCCGCCGGCGCGGTGCTGTGCTGGGCGCGGGCGCTGGGCGAGTTCGGCGCCACCATCACCTTCGCCGGCAACTTCCCGGGGACGACCCAGACGATGCCGCTCGCGGTCTACCTGGCGCTCCAGCAGGACCCGGACGCGGCGATCGTGCTCTCCCTCGTGTTGCTCGTCGTCTCCGTCGCCACGCTGTTGCTGCTGCGCGACCGCTGGCTGTCCCGACCGGGAGCCGCGGCATGAGGCCTGAGGTGGGCACCTGGACGGCTCGTGACCGCTGGCTCACCCGGGCCGTGCGGTGAGCCTGACCGCCGACATCCGGGTCGCACGGGGCAGTCTGATCGTCGGGCTCGACCTCGAGGTGGCCGACGGCGAGGTGCTCGCCGTCCTCGGGCCCAACGGCGCCGGCAAGTCCACGCTGCTGCGCGTGCTCGCCGGCCTGCTGCCACCCGACGACGGCCGGGTCGCCGTCGGCTCCGAGACGTGGGACGACGTCCCCGCCGGCGTGCACGTCCCCGCCCACGAGCGCCGCCTCGGCATGGTCTTCCAGGACCACCTGCTCTTCCCGCACCTGTCGGTCACCGACAACGTCGCCTTCGGGTTGCGCACCCGGGGTCTGCGCAGGCCCGCCGCCCGCGCCGCGGCCGCCGAGTGGCTGGTCCGGGTGGGCATCGCCGAGCTCGGCGACCGGCGACCCGGCCGGCTCTCCGGAGGGCAGGCCCAGCGGGCCGCGCTGGCCCGCGCGCTGGTCGGCGAGCCCGCGCTGCTGCTGCTGGACGAGCCGCTCTCGGCGCTGGACGCCCGCACCCGGCTCACCGTCCGTGCGGAGCTGCGCCGTCACCTCGCCGAGTTCGCCGGCAGCACCGTGCTGGTCACCCACGACCCGGTCGACGCGATGGCGCTGGCCGACCGGGTGGTCGTCGTCGAGGAGGGCCGCGTCGTGCAGGCCGGGACGCCCGCCGACGTCAGCCGCCACCCGCGCACCGACTACGTCGCCCGGTTGGTCGGCCTGGCGCTGCTGCCGGGCACCGGCGAGGGGACGACGGTGCGGCTGGACGGCGGCGGCCGCGTGGCGGTCGCGGAGGAGACGGCGGGGCCGGTGTTCGTCGCCGTCCGCCCCGAGTCCGTGGCGCTCTGGACCACCCGGCCCGAGGGCAGCCCGCGCAACGTCTGGCCGGCCCGGCTCGTGTCGGCCACGCCGCACGGGTCGACGGTGCGCTGCGAGCTGGGCGGCGAGGTGCAGCTGGTCGCCGACGTCACCGCGACCGCCTTCGCCGAGCTGGGCCTCGCCCCCGGGACGCCGGTGTGGGCCTCGGTCAAGGCCTCCGACGTCGCCGTCTACGCGCGCTGAGACGGAGCGCGCTGAGACGGAGCGCGTTGAGACGGAGCGCGCTGAGACGGAGTGCGCTGAGACGGAGCGCGCTGAGCCCCGGCGGCGGTGATCAGCTCGGTTCACCGTCCCGGGTCCTGGCTCACGACCAGGGGTGAGCCAGGACCCGGGACGACCAGCTCGGCTGATCACCGGAGGGGGTTGAGAGGGTGGCGGGATGAGCACGGTCGCGGGGCTGGTCCTCGCCGCGGGCGGCGGGCGCCGCTACGGCATGCCCAAGGCGCTGGTCGAGTACGAGGGCAGCCTGCTGGTGGAGCGGGCGGTGCGGACGGCGCGGGCGGTGTGCGCCCCGGTGCTCGTCGTCCTCGGTGCGCAGGCGGTGGACGTCTGGCGGACGGCGGACCTCGACGGCGTCACCGTCCTGGCCAACCGCGACTGGGAGAGCGGGATGGCGTCGAGCCTGCGCACCGGCCTGGACGGGCTGCGCGGGTGGCCCGGGCGGATCGACGCGGTGCTCGTCACCCTGGTCGACATGCCGGGGATGACGCCGGAGGCACTGCGTGCCGTCGCCGCGCACGCCGCCCCGGACGCGCTGGCGATCGCCGCCTACGACGGCGTCCGCGGGCACCCCGTGCTGCTCGGCCGCGACCACTGGGCCGGCGTCGCCGACACCGCGACCGGGGACGAGGGCGCCCGCCGCTACCTCGCCACCCACGACGTCACCGAGGTCGACTGCACCGGCCTGGCGGATCCGACCGACCTGGACGTGCCTCCCGGCGGCGTACCGTCGGCGCCGTGATCGCCCGGGTCGTCGACGCACCCCTGTCCGTCGCCGAGCACGAGGACGCCGTCGCGGACAAGGCCGCCGGCGCGGTCGTCTCCTTCGCCGGCGTGGTCCGTGACCACGACGGCGGCCGCTCGGTGACCGAGCTGGAGTACGTGGGGCACCCGAGCGCCGAGCAGGTGATCGTCGAGCTGGCCGAGGAGTTCGCCGCCCGGCGCGACGTGCACGCCGTCGCCGTCTCCCACCGGGTGGGCATGCTCGGCATCGGCGACGTCGCCCTGGCCTGCGCGGTCAGCGCCTCGCACCGCGGGCAGGCGTTCGCCGCCTGTGCCGAGCTGGTCGACCTGGTGAAGGAGCGGCTGCCGATCTGGAAGCGGCAGGTCTTCACCGACGGCGACGAGGAGTGGGTGGCCTGCCCCTAGCGCGGCGCGGGCACCAGCCGCGCCTCGACGATCTTCGTGGCGCCGGCGGCCCGCGCGGCCACCTCGCCGCTGCGCTGCCGCACCCGGTCGAGCATCTCGGTGTCGTTGATCGGCATCGTGGCGACCAGCAGCTCGGCCTCGCCCAGGCGGGCCTGCTCGAGGACGGCGTCGACGAGGCGGGTGCCGGTGCCCACCGGAAGGTGCCCGGACTCCACGTGCATCGCGGAGGCGACGACGCCGGGCACCTCGGTCCGGCGGATCTCGGCCTCGGCGAGCACGCGGCCGTCGGCCTGCACCCGGACGACGGACAGGACGGATGGGGGCATGGTGGATCTCCATGACTCGGCGGGTGGACCGGCTCGGCAGACCGGCGGCGGCCCCACGCACGGGGCCTGCAACAGCGCGGCACTGCACCGTCACGGGACAGCCTCCCCTGCGTTCCGTGCGCCGGGGTAGGGACTTCCGTCCCGACCCCGGGGCGCCCGCTCCGCGACGGCGCCGGGCGACGCCCGGTCAGTCGGGGGGCGCCGGCGGCGGGGCCGGCGGCGTCATGCCGGCGGAGATCAGCGTGCTCAGCAGGCGCGCCACGGCCTCGGCCAGTGGCAGGTCGCGTGCGGCGCTGCGAGGCCGGGCGCGGAACCCCCAGGCGCACAGCGTGCCGAACAGTTCCCCGTCCGGCCCGACAAGCGGGACGCCGATGTAGGCCGCGATCCGCGAGGCCGGCCCGGACATGCGCTTGGCGAAGGCCGGGACGGCAGCGGTGACCGTGGCCGCGCGTGGGGCCTCCCCGGCGACCATGGCGCGACAGAAGGTGTCCGCCCACGGCAGCCAGGTCCCCGGTCGGACCAGGTCGGGTGGATGGGCGTGGAGCACGACCTGCCGGTCGTCCACGACGCGGGTCACCGCCCACACGTCCCAGCCCAGGCGCTGGTGCAGCGCTGAGAGCACTCCGCAGGCCGCGGCCTCGAAGTCGCCCCACGGAGCGACGTCCAGGACGGCGGGGGCGGCCATGCCCACCATCGTCCTCGCTCCGTCACGATTCCGATACGGGATCGTGCGCAGGTCAGCGGACGGGGGCTGCTCCGTCGTCCGGGTCCCGCCGGACGGCCTCGTCGCCCAGCGCGGCCTCCTCCTCGGCCTCGGCCTCCAGCCGGTGGGCCTCCCCGTGCAGCTGCGCGGCGGCGTCCCCGTGGGACTGGCCGTACACCTCCTCGGCGCGGCCGACGAGCTCCTCGACCTTGGCCTTGGCCCTGTCCCAGATGCTCATGACCCCATTCTCGGGTCTGCCGGCCTCGACGGTGCTGTTCAGCCCCCCGCAAAAGGCGGCAGCACGTCGACCACCGCGCCGGGGGCCAGCGCCACCGACCGGTCCCGCGTCTGCGTGCCGTCGACGAGGAACGAGCACGCGGTGAGCACCCTCTCCAGCCGCTCCCCGTGGTCGGCGACGATCTGGCCGACGAGCTCGGCCAGCGTGCCGGCATCGCGGGCCTCGGTCTCCAGGCCGGCGGCCGCCCGCGCCCCGGCGAAGTACCTGACAGTCACCACGTCGTGGTCCGCCTCCGCGCCCGCTCCGCGCCCGCAGAGCCCACTGCGGTGCTCACTCGCTGTCGGCTCACGGAGGTCAGCCTCCGATCGCGGACATCGGCCGCGCCGGCTGCAGGAAGCTCGGGTCGTCGATGCCGTGCCCGGGCAGCTTGCCGAGGGTGGCGATCCGCCAGCGGTCGGCCAGCTCCTCGTCGGTGGCACCCTCGCGCAGCGGCGTCCGCAGGTCGGACTCCTCGCGGGCGAACAGGCAGTTGCGCACCTGGCCGTCGGCGGTCAGCCGGGTGCGGTCGCAGCTGCCGCAGAAGGAGCGGGTGACCGAGGCGATGACGCCGACGGTCGCCGGGCCGCCGTCGACCAGCCAGCGCTCGGCAGGGGCCGAGCCGCGCTCCTCGGTGTCCGGGGAGAGCGTGTACGCGCCCGACAGCCGCTCGAGGATGTCCTCGGCCGTGACCATCTCGCCGCGGGTCCAGGCGTGGTGGGCGTCCAGCGGCATCTGCTCGATGAAGCGCAGCTGGTAGCCGTGCTCGAGGCAGAAGTCCAGCAGCGGGACGGCGTCCTCCTCGTTCATCCCACGCAGCAGGACGGCGTTGACCTTGACCGGGGTGAGCCCGGCGGCCTGGGCGGCGGCCAGCCCGGCGAGGACGTCGTCCAGCCGGTCGCGGTGCGTGAGCTGCTTGAAGCGGTCCCGGTCGACGGTGTCGAGGCTGCAGTTGATCCGGTCCAGGCCCGCGGCGGCCAGCGCCGGGGCGACCCGCGCCAGGCCGATCGCGTTGGTGGTCAGGCTCACCTCGGGGCGGGGCTCCAGCGCGGTGGCCGCGGCCACGATGCCGACCAGGCCCGGCCGCAGCAGCGGCTCGCCGCCGGTGAAGCGGACCTCGCGGATGCCCAGCTGCTCGACGCCGATGCGGACCAGGCGGGCGATCTCCTCGTCGGTGAGCACCTCGACCTTGGGCAACCAGTCCAGGCCCTCCGGCGGCATGCAGTAGGTGCAGCGCAGGTTGCACCGGTCGGTCAGCGACACCCGCAGGTCGGTCGCGACCCGGCCGTGCCGGTCCACCAGGCCACCGGTGCCTGGGGCCGGGTCCGGACGGCGGACCACCGGGTCCGGGAGCGGGCTCGTCGAGGTCACGCCTGCGAATGTAGTGCGGGAGGACGACGCCGCGCCCCTCCCCGAACGGGCGGTCGGGAACCCGACGCGCCGGGTGGGCCGAAAGGCGGAGGCGGGGTGTCCCGGGGCGTTGCTACCGTCGCGGAGCCACCCGAGAGACCGGCGGGCAGCCCCGCACTCGCCTGTGGCCAGGAAGCGCGAGAAGTCCCGTGTCCACCGTGTTCGGCCCCTACGCCCGACTGTTCGCCGTCCCCGGCTCGCTGGCGTTCTCCTTCGCCGGGTGGGTCGCCCGGCTGCCCATCCCCATGCTCGGCCTGGGCGCCGTCCTGCTCGTCGCCGGGGAGACCGGCAGCTACGGCCTGGCCGGAGCGGTCTCCGGCACGCTGGCGCTGAGCTTCTCGGTCGCCAGCCCCCAGTGGGCCCGCGCCATGGACCGCCGCGGGCAGGGCGCCGTCCTGCGCTGGGCGATGACCGCCTACGCGCTCTCCGGGTACGGCTTCGTGGCCGCGGTGACCCTCGGCGCGCCGCGGTGGAGCTGGTTCCTCCTGGCCGCGCTGTGCGGGGCGAGCGGACCCAACATCGGGTCCCTGGTGCGGGCCCGCTGGGCCGAGGCG
Organism: Geodermatophilus sp. URMC 61; assembly: GCF_052931555.1. Classification (NCBI taxonomy): domain Bacteria; kingdom Bacillati; phylum Actinomycetota; class Actinomycetes; order Geodermatophilales; family Geodermatophilaceae; genus Geodermatophilus; species Geodermatophilus sp. URMC 61. The sequence continues at coordinate 4,046,588 of NZ_JBRFHZ010000002.1, read as the reverse complement.
CTGGCCGAGCCGGGTCGCCGGCAGACCGCCTTCGCCCTCGAGGCGGTCGTCGACGAGGTCGTCTTCGTCGTCGGCCCGCCGCTGGTGACGCTCCTGGCCACCCTGGTCGCCCCGCCCGTCGGCTTCCTCACCGGCATCACGCTCGGCGCCGTGGGTGGCCTCTGGCTCGCCCGGCAGCGCGCCACCGAGCCCGCCGTCACGCCCGCCGACCCCAGCGGGCCGTCCCGCCGGTGGGCCGCGCTGAACGCGACCGTGCTGGTCGTGGCGGTCAGCTACGCGGCGGTCGGCACCGTGTTCGGGGCGATGGACGTCGTCGTGGTGGGCTTCGCCGACGAGCAGGGCGCGCCCGCGCTGGCCGGTGTGGCGCTGGCCGTGTACGCGTTCGGCAGCCTCGTCGCGGGCCTGGTCTACGGCGTCGCCCGGTTGCCGGGCACGCTGAGCGCCCGGTTCCTGGGCACCGCCGTCGCCTTCGGTCTGGCCGCGCAGGTGCTGTGGGGCGTCGACTCGCTGGTGGTGCTGGTGGCCGCGGGCTTCCTCGCCGGCACCACGATCGCCCCGGTGCTGGTGTCGGGCACCTCGCTGGTCGAGTCGCGGGTCCCCCGCGCCGCCCTGACCGAGGCGCTGTCGTGGACCACCACCGGGCTCACCCTCGGCGTCACGGCCGGGTCCGCGCTGGCCGGCGCCGCCGTCGACGCCTGGGGCGCGGAGTCGGCGTTCGGCGTCCCGGCGGGGGCCGCGGCGCTCGCGGCGCTGCTCGCGCTGGCCGGGGCGCCGCTGCTGCGAGCGCGCGCCGCGCCCGTGCCCGCCGACCTGGCCCGGGGGGCCGCGTGACGGTCGCCGTCCGGCCGCTGGCCGACGACGAGCTGCCCGCCGCGTGGGAGCTGGGCCGGCTGGCGTTCGGCGGGCCGGCGACCGCGCCGGAGTGGGCGCTGCGGCCGATCCCGGGGGTGCTGCGGCTGGGCGCCTTCGACGCGCGCGGCCGGCTGGTCGGCAAGGCCACCGACACCGGCCACGAGCAGTGGTGGGGCGGCCGGGCGCTCGCCACGGCGGACGTCGGCGGGGTCGCCGTCCTGCCCGAGCACCGCGCCGGCGGGGTGGCCCGGGCGCTGCTCACCGACCTGCTGGCCCGGGGCCGGGAGCGGGGAGCCGCGGTCAGCGCGCTCTTCCCGACCGTGTCGGCGGTCTACCGGCGGCTGGGGTGGGAGGTCGTGGGCGCCCTGCAGCGGGCCGAACTCGACACCGCCTCGCTGCCGTCGTCCCCGGTGCCCGGGGTCGCGGTCCGGCCGGGGGAGCCGGCCGACCTCGCGGTGGTGGACGCGCTCTACGAGACCCTCGCCCGGTCCCGCGCCGGGCTGCTCACCCGCCGAGGCGGCGCCTTCGACCTGCCGCACGAGGGTCGGTGGCCCGACGGGGTGGACGGTGTCTCGGTGGCCGAGCAGGACGGCGTCCCCACCGGCGTCCTGGTGTACGAGCGTGGCACCGGCTACGGGCCCGAGGCGCGACTGACCGTGCACGACCTAGTCGCGGTCACCGCCGAGGCGGCCCGGGCGCTGGTCGGCGTGCTGGCCGGCTGGCGCACCGTGACCCGCACCGTCCGGGTGCCGCTGCTGGCCGGCGACGCGGTCTCCGGCGTGCTGCCGCTCGAGCGCTCACCGGAGGGTCCGGGGGCGGCGTTCATGCACCGGCCGGTCGACGTGGTGCGGGCCGTCGCCGACCGCGGCTGGCCGGGGCACGTACGCGGTCGGGTGGCGTTCACGCTGCTCGACCCGGTGGTGACGGAGAACACCGGTCCGTGGGAGCTGGAGCTCACCGACGGCGCCGGGGAGCTGCGCCGTCCCGACCGCGAGCCGGGGCTGATCCTCGACGTCCGCGGGTTCGCGCAGCTCTACTGCGGGATCAGCACCGGACGGGCCACGGCGCTGGCCGGGCTGGTCTCCGGCCCGGACGACCCGGCCGCGCTGGACCTGCTCGCCTCCGGCCCGCCGGCCCAGTTGCTCGACTACTTCTGACGACGGGTTGAGGGTCGCGCTGCCGGGTAGGCCGACGGTCGGCAGGCTGCGCGCCCACGCGAGTGCGCGGCGCCCCATCCGTCAGCGAGAGGAGCCCTCGTGGCCACCGTGCCCACGATCCGACTGAACAACGGCGTCGAGATCCCCCAGCTGGGGTTCGGCGTCTTCCAGGTCCCGCCGGAGGACACCGCCGACGCCGTCGCCACGGCCCTGGAGATCGGCTACCGGCACATCGACACCGCCGAGATGTACGGCAACGAGAAGGGCGTCGGTGAGGCCGTCGCCCGGTCCGGCATCGACCGCGGCGAGGTCTTCGTGACCAGCAAGCTGAACAACGGTTTCCACCGCCGGGACGACGCGCTGCGCGCCTTCGACCAGTCGCTGGCCGACCTCGGTCTCGAGTACCTCGACCTGTTCCTCGTCCACTGGCCGCTGCCCGGGATCGACGTGGACTACATCGAGACCTGGAAGGCGATGGAGGAGATCTACGCCAGCGGCCGCTGCCGGGCGATCGGCGTCTCGAACTTCCAGGCCCACCACCTGCGCCGGCTGTTCTCCGAGACGGAGGTGCGCCCGGCCGTCAACCAGATCGAGGTGCACCCCTACCTCACCCAGGAGGAGCTGCGGGCGTTCGACGCCGACCACGAGATCGTCACCGAGGCCTGGTCGCCGATCGCACAGGGCAAGGTGCTCGACGACCCGGCGATCGCCGAGGTGGCGCAGGCCGTCGGGCGGACCCCGGCGCAGGTCGTGCTCCGCTGGCACGTGCAGCGCGGCGACGTCGTGTTCCCGAAGTCGGTGACCCGCTCGCGGATGGAGGAGAACTTCGCGATCTTCGACTTCGAGCTCGACGAGGGCCAGATGGCCACGATCACCGCACTGGACCGCGGCGAGCGCACCGGTCCGGACCCGGACACCTTCAACTACATCCCCGGCTGAGGGGAGCGACCCGCGCGGTCATGGCGCCGTGACCACCTCCCGGCCCGTCGGGGTGGTCGCGGCGCCATGATCGTCATCAGCCGGCGTGGAGCAGCGCCGCGCACCGACGTCGGCGACCGGCGGGCGTCGTGGTGTGAGCGCCGGGAGACCACGCCGCCCCACCACTCGCCTCGTGCTGCGGGTCAGTCCGCCGTCACGAAGTCGATGAGCTCCTCGACGCGGCCGATCAGCGCCGGCTCCAGGTCGGTCCAGGTGCGCACCCGGGCGAGGATGCGCTGCGCCCAGACGTAGCCGGTGTCGTCCTCCCAGCCCAGCCGGCGGCAGACGCCCTCCTTCCACGACTCCCCCTTGGGGACCGTGGGCCAGGCGCGGATCCCGACGACCGACGGCTTGACCGCCTGCCAGATGTCGATGAAGGGGTGGCCGACGACGAGCGCGTGCTGGCCGGGGGCCCCGGCCCCTGTCCGCATGACCTCGGCGGCGATGCGGGACTCCTTGGAGCCGGTCACCAGGTGGTCGACCAGCACGCCGAGCCGCCGTCCCGACGCCGGCCGGAAGTCCCGCACGATGCCGGGGAGGTCGTCGACGCCGTGCAGCGGCTCCACCACGACGCCCTCGATGCGCAGGTCGTGGCCCCAGACCTTCTCGACCAGCTCGGCGTCGTGCTTGCCCTCGACGTAGATGCGACCCTCGCGGGCCACCCGCGCGCGGACCCCGGCGACGTAGGTCGAGCCGGAGGCGCTGCGGGTCGGCGTGGCCGGCGCCTGCGGCTTCGGCCGCACCAGCACGACCGGGCGTCCGTCGACCCAGAACCCGGGGCCGAGCGGGTAGGCGCGGACCTTGCCGAACCGGTCCTCGAGGTGGACGACGTCCTTCTCGCAGCGCACCACGGCACCCACGAACCCGGAGCTCGGGTCCTCGACGACCAGATCGCGCTCGGCCTCGACCTCGGGGCTCGGCTTCTTCACGGTGCGGGGGTGCACGAGGTTGTCGTACGGCGAGCGAGGAGGCACGCCCTCCAGGATGAGCAGGCGCACTGCGGACGGCGGGATCGACGCGCCGGTACCACCCCCTCTCCGACACGCCCGAGCGATTGTCTGTGACGCCGAGTAGCAGGTCGTCACGCACGGCGGACGGTGCGCTGTCACCCCCGTTGCCGAAACGCTGACCTGGGTAGACGCACCGGGGTGAGGCCTTCGAGGCCTCCCGGGTGGCCCCTCGCCGGCACCGACCGGGCGTGTCCGGTCGACCGTGTCCGTTTCGTGACCTGTTAGGCGGACACCCTGTGATCGACAGGTACCCACCCAGCTCGGACGGGAGCGACAGCCACGATGATCGGCACCGAAGCCATCAGCCGCGTGATCGGCAAGGACGTCTACGACCAGAGCGGTGACAAGATCGGCTCGGCCTCGGAGGTCTACCTCGACGACGAGAGCGGCCAGCCGGAGTGGGTCACGGTGCGCACCGGCCTGTTCGGCACCAAGGAGACCTTCGTCCCGCTCCGGAACGCCGACCTCACCGACGACGGCGTGCGCGTACCGGTCAGCAAGGCCCAGGTGAAGGACGCTCCGCGGATCGACACCGACGGGCACCTGTCGCCGCAGGAGGAGCAGGAGCTCTACCGCTACTACGGCCTCGGCTCCGGCCAGGGGACGACGACGGACACCACGACGACGGGGCCGACCGGGAACATCGGCACCACGGGTGTGGCGGGCACCGGGCGCACCGACCGCGACGAGACGACGGACACCGACACCACGACGACGGGGCCGACCGGGAACATCGGCACCACGGGTGCAGCGGGCACCGGGCGCACCGACCGCGACGAGACCGGGACGGTCGGCACGGCGGGTGTGGCCGGCTCCGCGGGTCTGGCCGGGACCGACCGCGACCTGGACCGTGACGGGCGGACCGACCACGCCGGTGAGCCCGGCGTCGTGGGCCGGGACGTCTCCGGGCCGACCACGGACAACGCGATGACCCGCTCGGAGGAGCGGCTCGACGTGGGCACCCGCAGCGAGGAGGTCGGCCGGGCCCGGCTGCGCAAGTACGTGGTCACCGAGAACGTGACCGAGACCGTGCCGGTCTCCCGCGAGGAGGTCCGGGTCGAGCGCGAGCCGATCACCGACGCCAACGTCGGGCAGGCGCTGGACGGCCCGGCGATCTCCGAGGAGGAGCACGAGGTCACCCTGCACGCCGAGCGTCCGGTGGTGGAGAAGGAGGCCGTGCCGGTCGAGCGGGTCCGGCTGGACAAGGAGACCGTCACCGACCAGGAGCGGGTCTCCGCCGACGTCCGCAAGGAGGAGATCGAGGTCGACGGCGCCCCGGGCACCGGCCGGACCGGCGGGGACGACCGCGGCTTCGTGCAGAAGGCCAAGGACGCCCTCGACCGCGACGACGACGGCCGGATCGGCCGCTGAGGAAGGCCCTCCCGCAGGGCCGACCCACAGACGGCGGTGGCCGGCCGAGGAGCTGATCCCGGCCGGCCATCTGCTGTCCCGGACCGGTGTCGGCACCACCCGACCGGGCAGGGCCGCGTCGGTGGCGCGGGTGGGATGCTCGGGACGTGAGCGAGACCACGATGCGGCCGGTGACCGGCGCGGACGGCGGGATCGGCGGGCCCGACGAGCTCGCCGCGGCCCTCGAGGCGACCGGCTACCTGCCCGACGAGGGCCTGGCGACCGCGGCCTACCTGGCCCTGGCCATGCACCGCCCGCTGTTCCTGGAGGGCGAGGCCGGCGTCGGGAAGACCGCACTGGCCCAGGCGCTGGCGCAGGTCACCGGCCGGCCGCTGTACCGGCTGCAGTGCTACGAGGGCCTCGAGGCCAGCCAGGCGCTCTACGACTGGGACTTCGGCCGGCAGCTGCTGCACCTGCGTGCCGCCGAGGCCGCCCACGCCACCGGGGACACCGAGACCCTGGAGGCCTCCCTCTACGACCGGCGCTTCCTGCTCGCCCGCCCGCTGCTGCAGGCGCTGGAGGACTCCCCGAGCGTGCTGCTCGTCGACGAGGTCGACCGCGCCGACGACGAGTTCGAGGCGTTCCTGCTGGAGGTCCTCTCCGACTTCACCCTCTCCATCCCCGAGCTCGGCACCATCCGCGCCGCCACCCCGCCGCTCGTCGTCCTCACCTCGAACCGGACCCGCGAGGTGCACGACGCCCTCAAGCGGCGCTGCCTCTACCACTGGCTGCAGCACCCGGACTTCGACCGCGAGGTGGCGATCCTGCGCCGCCGGCTGCCCGACGTGACCGAGCGGCTGGCCCGCGAGGTGGCCCGCGCGACGGCGAAGCTGCGCACCCTCGACCTGCTCAAGCCGCCCGGCGTCGCCGAGGCGATGGACTGGGCGACCGCGCTGCACACCCTCGGCGCGCGGGAGCTGGACCCCGACGTGGCCGCGCGCACGCTGGGCACGGTGCTCAAGTACCGGGAGGACACCGACCGCGTGCACGCCATGACCCGGGGGGCGCTCTTCGGTGGTTGACGGACCCCGTCCCTCTCACCCTTCGCAGGCTCAGGGCGAGCCTCCGGACGGGGCCGTTCCAGCGCGGCGGGACGTCGTCGACACGGTGCTGGGTTTCGCCCGCACGCTCCGGGTGGCCGGGGTGGCCGCCTCCCCGGACCGGGTCGAGGCCATGCTGGCCGCCGTCGCCGCGCTCGACGTCCTCGACGCCACCGACGTGTACTGGAGCGGCCGGCTGACGCTGTGCGCGGGCCCGGACGACCTGGAGCGCTACGACGCCGCCTTCGCCGCGTACTTCGGCGGCGAGGCGCCGCGGCCGGTGCCGCCGGCGGCCCAGCAGCGGCAGCGGACGGTCACGACCGCGCCGCTGGACCCCGGGGAGGGCGAGGGGGACGGCGAGTCGCCGCCGGACCTCGCCGGCCAGGCCAGCGCCGACGAGGTGCTGCGCCACCGGGACGTCGCCGAGCTGACCGGCGCCGAGCGCGAGCAGCTGCGCCGGCTGTTCGCGTTGCTGGTCCCCGCCGCGCCGATGCGGCGCTCACGTCGCCGCCGGCCCAACCCGCACGGCGCCGTCCACGCCTCCCGCACCGTGCGCCGCGCACTGCACGACGGTGGCGAGGTCACCCGGCTGCTGCACCGCAGGGCCCGGCCCCGCCCGCGCCGCGTCGTCCTGCTCATCGACGTCTCCGGCTCGATGAGCCCCTACGCCGACGCGCTGCTGCGTTTCGCGCACGCCGCCGTCCGGGCGCACCCCGCGGCGACCGAGGTGTTCACGATCGGCACGCGGCTGACCCGGGTGACCCGCGAGCTGCGGTTGCGCGACCCCGACAAGGCGCTGGCCGCGAGCGGCTCGGCGATCCCCGACTGGTCCGGCGGCACCCGGCTCGGCGAGGTGCTCAAGGCGTTCCTCGACCGGTGGGGGCAGCGCGGAACCGCCCGCGGCGCGGTCGTCGTCGTGTGCAGCGACGGCTGGGAGCGCGGCGGCACCGAGGTGCTGGCCGAGCAGATGGCCCGGCTGCGGCGGTTGGCGCACACGGTCGTGTGGGTCAACCCGCACAAGGGCCGGGAGGGCTACCAGCCGCTCACCGGCGGGATGCAGGCGGCGCTGCCGTCGGTCGACCACTTCGTGGCCGGGCACAGCCTGGCCGCGTTCCAGGAGCTGGCGGGGGTCATCGAGCGTGCATGAGGGCCCTCCTGCCCCCACCGCTCGCAGGCTCGCGGCGGGCCTCTGCAGGAGGGCCCAGAGGGGCCATCATGACCTTCCTCCGAGCGAAGGAGTTGTCGGATGCGTGACGTGCTCGAGGACCTGATCGGCTGGTGGCAGGCGGGCGAGACCGTCGGCATGGGCACGGTGGTGGCCACCTGGCGGTCCGCGCCGCGCCCGGCCGGCGCGTCGATGCTCGTCGGGCCCGACGGCACCGCCGTGGGCAGCGTCTCCGGCGGCTGCGTCGAGGGCGCGGTCTACGAGGAGGCGAAGGACGTCGTCGAGACCGGCGTCCCGACCCTGGAGCGGTACGGGGTCAGCGACGACGACGCCTTCGCCGTGGGGCTGACGTGCGGCGGGATCCTCGACGTCTTCGTCGAGTCGGTCTCGCGGGAGTCCTTCCCCGAGCTCGGCGAGGTGGCCGAGTCGGTCGACCGGCACGAGCCGGTCGCCGTCGTCACCTGCGTCGCCGGCCCGGAGGACCGGGTGGGTCGGCGGCTGGTGGTCTGGCCCGACCGGAGTTCCGGCACCCTCGGCCTGCAGCGGCTGGACGACGCCGTCGTCGACGACGCGCGCGGCATGCTCGCCGCCGGCCGCACCGGGATGCTGCACGTCGGCCATGACGGCGAGCGCCGCGGCGACGACCTGTCGCTGTTCGTCAACGCCTTCGCGCCGGCCGCCCGGATGGTCGTGTTCGGTGCCATCGACTTCGCCGCCGCCGTGGCGCGGGTCGGCGCCTTCCTCGGCTACCGGGTCACCGTCTGCGACGCCCGCCCGGTCTTCGCCACGCCCAAGCGCTTCCCCGACGCGCACGAGGTCGTCGTCGAGTGGCCGCACCGCTACCTGCAGGCCGAGGTCGACGCCGGCCGGATCGACGAGCGCACCGTGCTCTGCGTGCTCACGCACGACCCGAAGTTCGACGTCCCGCTGCTGGAGGTCGCGCTGCGGCTGCCGGTCGCCTACGTCGGTGCGATGGGCTCGCGGCGCACGCACGAGGAGCGGCTGGCCCGCCTGGAGGAGGCGGGGCTGTCGAAGGAGGAGCTGGCCCGGCTCTCCTCCCCGATCGGGCTGGACCTCGGCGCCCGCACACCCGAGGAGACGGCCATCTCCATCGCCGCCGAGGTCATCGCCGGGCGCTGGGGTGGCTCCGGGGAACGGCTGACCGGTACCGAGGGCCCGATCCACAAGACCGCGGAGCGCTGAGAGGCCGGCGCGAGATCTGCACAGTGGTGGCCATCAGGACCCTGATGGCCACCACTGTGCAGATCCCGCGCGCCGAGGGACTCCCGGTATAGCGGATCAGCGATACCGTTCCCGCTATGCCGCTCGAGCCGCGCCGCAGCGCCTTCCCCGGACTGGGTGCTGCCTCGGCGCGCCGGCACGAGCTGATCGAGCAACTGGCCCGCGCCCGCCGGGAGAGCGGGCTCAGTCAGACGGAGCTGGCCGCGCGCATGGGGACGTCGCAGTCCGCCGTCGCCCGGCTGGAGAGCGGCGAGCTCGACGCGCGACTGTCCACGCTGGAGCGGTACGCGGCCGCCCTGGGGCGCGCCGTCGACTGGCAGGTCCGGCCCTCCGAGTCGTCCACCCGTCCCACCACCCCGAGCGAGGAGTCCCCATGACCCGAGCCACGGGCACCTGGCCGCCCGTCCCACCCGGTCCCCCCGAACCGCCGTTCCCGCCACGGCCGCCGGAGTGGCCGCGTACGCCGTGGCAGCCCGCGCCGCGCCCGCCGGCCCCCGGCCCGGCGTCGGCGTCGGCGACCCTGGTCGTCGGCGCGGGCGACTGGCTCGCCGAGCGGCTGCTGGAGCAGCGGGTGGTGACGCTCTCCGGCGAACTGGACGCGGAGGCGGTCAACCGGGCGGTCAGCGAGCTGGCACTGCTCGACGCGACGGGGGACGACCCGATCCAGCTCCGGCTCTCCGGGGTGGGCGCCGACCTCGAGAGCGCCCTGACGCTGGTGGACGCGCTCGACCTGGTCGGGGTCCCGGTGCACGCGACCAGCCTGGGGACCCTCAGCGGGCCGGCGGTCGCGGTCCTCGCCGTCGCCGACCGGCGGGTCATCGGGCCGCACGCGATGGTCCGGTTGTGCGAGCCCCGGGCGCCGCGCGGCGTCCCCGGCCACGAGGTGGAGGCCTGGGCCGCCGAGCACGCACGACAGCTGCGCCGGCTGCAGGATCGGCTGGCGGAGGCCTGCGGACGCCCGGTGGACGAGGTGGCCGCCGACATGCGCGCCGGGCGAGTGCTCGACGCGGAGGAGGCCCGCGGCTACGGCCTGGTCGACCATTAGGCCCCCTCCCCGGTCCCGCCCCGAGCCTGCGAGGGGTGGGGAGGAGGCGGTCCCACCCCTCCGGTTCCGGTACGACGTCGAGGTCGTCGCGCTGCTCGCCTCGCCGGTGCACCGCTACGACGGCCGGCCCGCCGGCCCCCTGCCGCAGCAGGACGGCGACCGGCGCGCGGCGATCGAGGTGCGGGCCGGGGTCGGCGTGGTGGGGGACCGCTACGCCGGCCGCCCGGCGCACCGCGACGCACAGCTGACCGTGCTCGCCGTCGAGGCGCTGGAGGCCGTCGCCGCCGAGATCGGCTCCGCCCCCTTCGACCCGCACCTGGCCCGCCGCACCGTCGTCCTGCGGGGCGCCGAGGTGGAGGCGCTGCGCGGGCAGCGGTTCGCGCTGGACTCCGGGTCCGGGCCGGTGCTGCTCGCCGGCGGACGGCCGGCCCACCCCTGCGCCTGGATGGACGTCGTCCTGGCGCCGGGTGCGCACCGGGCCCTGCGCGGGCGGGGCGGCGTGCGCTGCGCCGCGCTCTCCGACGGCGTGCTCCGCCTGGGGCCGGCGGTCCTGACCAGCGCCGTCCCGCTCGACGCCTCGCACGCCGGGGACGCCGTCCGCCGGCACGCGGGACCCGCTGGAGCGCACCCCTCCGCCGGTGGCGCATGATCGCGCCCGGCTCCCCCCGCGACGACAGGAGGCCCCGGTGAGTCCCGTGATCGGTCTGCAGCGCGAGCGCGAGGTGCTCACGGTGGCCCTGCAGACCAACCGGCACGTCGTCCTCGAGGGCCCGCCCGGCACCGGCAAGTCCACGCTGCTGCGCGCCATCGCCGACGAGGTCGGCCAGGAGGTCGTCTTCGTCGAGGGCAACGCCGAGCTCACGCCGGCGCGCCTGGTCGGCTCCTACGACCCCGCCGCGGTCATGGCCGAGGGCTACGTGCCCGGCAGCTTCGTCGACGGGCCGCTGCTCACCGCGATGCGCGGCTCGGGGCTGCTCTACCTCGAGGAGCTCAACCGCATCCCCGAGGAGACGCTCAACGTCCTCATCACGGTGCTCACCGAGGGCGAGATCGTCGTCCCCCGGCTGGGTGTCGTGCGGGCCACCGCGGGCTTCCGGCTGATCGCCGCGATGAACCCCTTTGACGCGGTGGGCACCGCACGGGTCGGCCAGGCGATCGCCGACCGCATGTGCCGCGTCGTCCTGGGCTACCAGGACGAGGAGGCCGAGCGCGCGATCGTCACCGCCGTCACCGGCGCCGAGCCGCGGCCGGTGGCGCTGGCGGTACGGCTCGTGCGGGACACCCGGGTGCACCGCGACCTGCGCACCGGCTCGTCGGTCCGCGGCGCGATCGACCTCGTCCTGCTGCTCGGCGGGCTGCTGCGGCTGCGCGGCGGCGGGCTGGACGACGACGGCGCCCGCGAGACCACCCGGGACGCGCTGCACGCGGCCCTCTCGGGCCGGATCCGGGTCACCGAGGGCGTCGAGCGCACGCCCGAGGCGGTCCTCGACGAGATCCTCGACCGGGTCTGGCCGCCCGACGCCGGGCCACCGGACGACGGACCTGCGGCGCCCTCCGGGGACGGCTCGGGAAAAGCGGGTGGCCTGCCGCCTGAGGCGGCAGGCCACGACCCCGGCGCGGGCCGGCGGGACCGGTCGTCCCGCCGCGGCCCGCGCCAGACCGGACGCCGCGAGCTGCAGCAGCGCCACGCCGCGTTCGACCAGGTCAGCCCCGAGGTGGGCGAGCTCGACGAGGAGGCCTTCGCAGCGGTCATGGGCGCCGACCCGGACGCGGCCGCGGCGCTGCTGGCCGACCTCGCCACCGCCACCGACCGGGAGCTGCGGACGGCGGCACGCCGGCTGGCGGCGCGGGTGTTCGTGCAGGCGGGGCGCACCGGCCGGCCCCGTGCCCGCGGGACCCGGCGGCTGGTGCCGACGCGCGGCGCGGAGGGCGACCTGGACCTCGACCGCACGCTGGAGCGCTGGACCGGGCCGTGGCCGCCCGCGGCCGAGGACACCGTGTCCCGGCGCTGGGCGGGCACCCGGCGGGCGGTGTGCCTGGTGGTGGACCGGTCGGGCTCGATGAGCGGGCTCGGCGTCGCCATCGCCGCGGTGGCGGCGGCCGGCGTCGTCCTGGCCGCCGACGAGCGCCTGTCCACCAGCGTGCTGACCTTTGCCGACCGCGTGGACGTGCTGCAGGCCGCCGGCCGGCACCGGTCGGCCGAGGACCTCGTGCTGGCCCTGGTCGGTCTGCGGGGAGCCGGCACCACCGACCTGGCCGCCGCGCTGCGGGCCGCAGCCGCTCAGCTGCGCGCGTTCCCCGTGGCCGACGAGCGCGTCGTCGTGCTGCTGTCGGACTGTCTCTCCACCGCCGGCGACCCCGCCGAGACGGCCCTCGCCGGCATCGACCGGCTCGACGTGCTGTGCCCGCTGCCGGGCGCCGGCGCCGGTGCGGAGCCGCTCGACGCCGCCCGTGCCCTGGCCGCGCGGGGGAGCGGCACGGTGGCCGCGGTCCGCTCGCTGGCCGACCTGGGTCCCGCGCTCACCCGGCTGCTGGCCTGAGCCGCTCCACGGCCGGGGTGGACGTCGCCCGACGAGCGGGGGGGGCCGGAGGCCTCCCCGAGGAGGGTGGGCAGCGGCTCCACCCGACCCCGGGGACGCCTCCTGGCCGCGGTGTCGTCCGGAGGACGACGGTGTCGTCAGCGGCCCTCGCTCAGCGGTCGGCGTCGGTGTAGACGACCATCCCGCGGATGTTCTTGCCGTCGCGCATGTCCTGGTAGCCCTGGTTGACGTCCTCGAGCGAGTACCGCGTGGTCGCGAGCTCGTCGAGCTTGAGCTGGCCCTCCTGGTACAGGCTGAGCAGCTCGGGGATCGCCGCGCGCGGGGCCAGGCCGCCGAAGATGGCGCCCTGCAGGTCCTTCTGGAGCAGGGTCAGCTCGAACAGGCTGAGCTTGACGTCGGTGTTGGCGGCGTTGCCCATCCCGGTGACGACGGCGCGGCCGCCCTTACCGGTGAGGCTGAGCGCGGTCTGGATGTCCTCGCCCTGGATGTCGCCGACCGTGATGATCGTCTTGTCGGCCATGCGGCCCCAGGTCAGCTCGTTGACCTTCCCGGTCGCCTCCTCGGCCGACTCGAAGACGTGCGTGGCGCCCAGGTCCATGGCCCACTCGCGCTTCCTCGCCACCGGCTCGATCACCATGACCCGCTTGGCCCCGGCCGCCGCCGCACCCTGGACGGCGTTCATGCCGACACCACCGGCGCCCATGACGACGACGTTCTCGCCGGGCCGGACGTCGGCGACCTTGGTGGCCGAGCCCCAGCCGGTGGTGACGCCGCAGCCGACCAGCGCGGCGATGTCGAGCGGGATGTCCGGCTCGATCTTCACGACCGACGCCTGGTGCACGGTGATGTAGGGCGAGAACGTGCCGAGCAGGCACATCGGGATGACGTCCTTGCCGCGGGCCTGGACGCGGTAGCTGCCGTCGGAGATCGACGTCCCGGCGAGCAGGTTCGCCCCGAGGTCGCAGAGGTTCTGCATCCCCTTCGAGCACGGCGGGCACTGCCCGCAGGCGGGGATGAAGGCGGTGACGACGTGGTCACCCTCCTGCAGGCCGGTCACGCCGGGGCCGACCTTCGTGACCACGCCGGACCCCTCGTGCCCACCGATGACCGGGTAGAAGGCGACGGGCGTGCCGCCGGTGACGAGGTGCTCGTCGCTGTGGCAGAGCCCCGAGGCGGCCAGCTGGACCTGGACCTCACCCTCCTTGGGATCGCCCAGCTCGATCTCCTCGATCGACCACTCCTCGCCGACACCCCACAGGATCGCGCCCTTGGTCTTCACCCGATCGTCCCTCCGTCCTGACCCGGCCACGTCTGCGGGTCGTTCGCGCGCACAGTGCACTGGAGTGTGCGCCGCGCCACACCCTGAGTCGGCAGGGGGTGGTCGTCAAGGGGGCGCAACGGAGGGTGCAACGTCGGCACGCGCCCGGTCCGGGAGACTCGGCGCCGTGACGGGGAGCCCGGTGGTCGTCGTCGGCGCCGGGCCGGTGGGGCTCACCGCGGCGCTGCTGCTCGCCCGCCGCGGGCTGCGGGTGGTCGTGCTGGAACGGCAGGCCGCGCCCTACGGGCGACCCCGCGCGGTGCACCTGGACGACGAGGCCCTGCGCGCGCTCGCCGACGCCGGGGTCGCCGACGGCTTCCTCGCGGTCAGCCGCCCGACGCAGGGGCTGCGGCTGCTCGACGGGCGCCACCGGGTGCTCGCCGAGTTCGCCCGCGCGTCGTCGTCCGGACCGCACGGCTGGCCGCAGGGGTCGATGTTCGCCCAGCCCGACCTGGAGGAGCTGCTGTTGGCCGCCGTCCGCCGGGAGCCGGGCGTCGAGCTGCGCCCCGGCTGCGAGCTCGTGGACCTGACGCAGGACGGCGTGGTCGTCCTGGACCGGGAGTCCGGTGCGCGATCGTCGCTGCGGGCCGCGGCGGTGCTCGGCTGCGACGGTGCGAACTCGACCGTGCGGCGCCTGATCGGGGCGCGCATGCGGAACCTTGGGCGGCCCGACCGCTGGCTGGTGGTCGACGTGCGCTCGGCGCGACCGCTGCCGCTGTGGCCCGGGGCGCACCAGGTCTGCGACCCGCACCGGGCGGCGACCGCCATGCCGGTGTCCGGCGACCGCTACCGCTTCGAGTTCCGCCTGCTGCCCGGCGAGACCCGCGACGACCTGGCCGCCAGGCTGCCCTGGCTGCTGGCCCCGTACGGCGCGGCGGACGCCGAGGTGGAGCGGGTCGCCGAGTACGTCTACCGGGCCCAGGTGGCCGACCGGTGGCGGTCGGGGAGGGTGCTGCTGGCCGGCGACGCCGCGCACCTGACCCCGCCGTTCATCGGACAGGGGCTGGGCCTCGGACTGCGCGACGCCCACCAGCTGGCCTGGAAGCTGGCCGCCGTCCTGGCCGGGACGGCGCCCGAGCGGCTGCTCGACACCCACCAGGCCGAGCGCGCGCCGCACGCGCGGGCGATGGTGCGCCTGGCGCTGCTGCTGGGCCTGCTGATGACCGGCGGCGGCCGCGGCGCCGCGGTGCTGCGCCGGGCGGTGCTGGCCGGGGTGCGGCGGGTCCCCGCCGTCGCGCGCTTCGCCACCGACAACCGCACCCCGCCGCTGCGGCGCGGCCCGCTGGTGGCGCGCCGCGGGCGTGCCGGACGGCGGCTGGCGGGGTCCCTGCTGCCCCGGGCTGCCGTGGTGCTCGACGGCCGGACGGTGCCGGTGGACGACGTCCTCGGCCCCGGGACGGCGCGGCTGCGGCTGCTCGCCCCCGGTCGGCTGGCCGTGCGCCCCACCGGGGACCGCGAGGTCGAGGTGGCCGACGTCGGGGGCGTGCTCACCACGTGGCTGCGTCGGGCAGGGGCGGCCGCCGTCGTCGTCCGGCCGGACCGGATCGTGCAATCGGCCTCCTGAGCCGCGCGGGCCTCCGGGTCGGCCCGTGCTGGCGGTGCGCACTGGCCCGCCCGGGGACCGCGCTGCGTGCACGAAGCGCGACCCGGCATGCTCCTCCGGTGAGCTACGACGTCGCCGCCGTCCGTGCCTGCTTCCCCGCCCTGCGCGCCGGGGCCGCCCACTTCGACGGCCCCGGCGGCTCCCAGGTGCCCGAGTCGGTGGCCGCCGCGGTCGCGGCCACCCTCACCTCGCCGATCGCCAACCGCGGGCGGGTCACCCGGGCCGAGCGCACCGCCGACGACGTCGTCCTCGCCGCGCGCCAGGCGGTCGCGGACCTCGTCGCCGGCGACCCCGGCGGCGTGGTGTTCGGCCGCAGCGCGACCCAGCTGGCCTACGACCTCTCCCGCGTGCTGTCCGCCGGGTGGGGTCCGGGCGACGAGGTCGTGGTGACCCGGCTGGACCACGACGCCAACGTCCGCCCGTGGGTGCAGGCCGCGCAGGCCCGCGGGGCGACGGTGCGCTGGGCGGAGTTCGACCCGGCCACCGGCGAGCTCGCCCCCGAGGCGGTCGGGCGGGTCCTGTCCGGGCGCACCCGGCTGGTCGCCGTCACCGGCGCCTCCAACCTCATCGGCACCCGGCCGGACGTCGCGGCGACCAGTGCCCTCGCCCACGACGCCGGCGCCCTCGTCTACGTCGACGGCGTGCACCTCACCGCGCACGCGGCGGTCGACGTCCGCGCGCTGGGCGCCGACCTGTACGCCTGCTCGCCGTACAAGTTCCTCGGCCCGCACCTCGGCTGCGTCGTCGCGGACCCGGGGCTGCTGGAGACGCTGCACCCCGACAAGCTGCTGCCCTCCACCGACGCCGTCCCCGAGCGGTTCGAGCTGGGCACGCTGCCCTACGAGCTGCTCACCGGCACCACGGCCGCGGTCGACTTCCTGGCCGGGCTGGGTCCGTCCGCCGGCAGAGCCGGCGATGGCGGCCCGCAGGGCGACCGCCGGGCCCGGCTGGAGGTCGGGATGGCGGCGCTCGAGGAGCACGAGGACCGGCTGCGGGAACGCATCGAGGACGGTGTCCGCGCGCTGCCCGGCGTCACCGTGTGGTCCCGGGCCGCCCGCCGCACCCCCACCCTGCTGCTCACCTTCGAGGGCCGGGACGCCGCCGACGCGTACCGGTTCCTGGCCGAGCGCGGGGTCAACGCGCCGGCCGGGTCCTTCTACGCGATCGAGGCCTCCCGCCACCTCGGCCTCGGCGACACCGGCGGCCTGCGGGTCGGGCTCGCGCCCTACAACGACGACGAGGACGTCGACCGGCTGCTGGCCGGGCTGGGCGAGTGGGTCGCCGGCTGAAGGAGGACCCCGTCCTCCTCACCGGAGGAGGGCCCTCCTGCCCCCCACCGTTCGCAGGCTCACGGCAGGGCCCTGCAGGAGGGCCGGCGGCGAGCCCCTGGACGGGGCCGGCCGCGGGGGCCGGCCGTGTCGTCGCCCGAGCCGATCGGTCGCACGCGACCGAACCGTGTGACAGCGGTCACGGCCGGCCTTTAGTCTGGGCGCACCGCCCTAGACCCCGGAGGTCCTCGTGTCCGCTGCCGCGCGTGCTCCCCGAGCGGGACGACGGTGACCGCCGCGGCCCCGGCCCGGCTCGCGCGCCCGGCCGGCCTCGCGGCCCGGGAGTCCGCACCACGGCCGGCACCGGCGGTCGCGCCGTTCAGCAAGTACCTGGTGCCCGAGGTGGTCTTCGGCTGGGGATCGCTGTCCGAGGCGGGCTGGGCGGCCCGGCGTCTGGGCGCGCAGCGGCCGTTCGTCGTCACCGACGCCGGGCTGGTGCGGGCCGGCTGGTGGGCCGAGCTCGCCGGGCACCTCGCCGAGGCCGGGCTGCGGGCGACCGTCTGGCAGGGGCTGACGCCCAACCCCAAGGACCACGAGGTCGCCGCCGGCGCCGAGCGCTACCGGGAGAGCGGCTGCGACGTCATCCTCGGCCTCGGCGGCGGCTCGGTCATCGACGCGGCCAAGGCGATCGCCGTCGTGGCGAGCAACGGCGGGCAGATCCTGGACTACGAGGGCGTCGACAGGGTCACCGCCGCGATCCCGCCGACCGTGATGTGTCCCAGCACCGCGGGCACCGGCGCCGACGTCTCGCAGTTCGCCGTCATCACCGACACCACCCGCCGGCTCAAGGCCACCCTGATCGGCCGGGCACTGGTCCCGGACATCTCGATCACCGACCCGCGGCTGCTCACCACGATGCCCGACGACCTCGCCGCCGCCACCGGGCTGGACGCGCTCACCCACGGCATCGAGGCGTTCGTGTCCCGGGCGTCCGGCCCGCTCACCGACGTGCACGCGCTGCACGCCGTCGAGCTGATCTGCGGCTCGCTGCGTGCCACCCTCGACCGGCCCGACGACCCGGCCGCGCGCACGGCGATGGCGCAGGCCAGCCTCGAGGCCGGGCTGGCCTTCACCAACGCGATCCTCGGCGCCACGCACGCCATGAGCCACCAGGTCGGCGGGCTGCTCGACCTGCCCCACGGCGTCGTCAACGGCGTCCTCCTGCCGCACGTCATCCGGTTCAACGCGCGCGGTGCGCCGGACCGGTTCGTCCCGATCGCGCGGGCCATGGGCATCGACGTCACGGGGCTGCCGGCCGACGTCGCGGCCGAGGAGGCCGCCGAGGCCGTCGCCCGGCTGGCCGCGGACCTGGGCTGCCCGCGCGGGCTGGCCGAGCTCGGCGTGCGGGAGACCGACATCCAGACCCTCGCCACCACCACCCTCGGCGACGCGTGCCTGTCGACCAACCCCCGCGACGCCGACGCCACCGACATCGCCGCGCTGTTCCGTGCCGCCCTGTGACGCACCGCTGATGCGCGCACCGGACATCTCCGAGCTCACCGGCCTGCGCTCGTCCAAGCCGAGCTGGTACGCCGAGTACCGCCAGACCGTCGACGACCTCGACCGCGCGCTGGGCTCGCTGGAGCACATCGCCGGCGTCCTCTCGGCGACCGGGCAGGGCGCCCACGCGCTGTGCCGGGCGGTCATCGACGCCACCGCCGAGCACCTCGGCGAGCCGTGGGCGGTGCTCGCGCTGTCCGCGAACGCGCTGCCGCTGGCCCGCCCGCGGATGCTCGGCCGCGGCCCGTCGGGGGTCGCGGTGGGCCACCTGGCGCTGCTGCCCGAGGTGGTCCGTCGTCCGGTGACCGAGGCGCTGGCGGCCGACGCGGTCGAGCCGTGGCAGACCGCGGACGGCGCGGTCGTCGTCCCCCTCGTGGTCGACGGCGAGCCGGTCGGCGCGCTCGTGGCCTGCGGCGGGCCCCGGCGGACGGCGACCGCCGCGGACCTGGCCATCCTGCGGATCGCGGCCAACCAGTCGGCGGTCGCGCTGCTCTCGGACCACCTGCTGGCGCGGTCGGAGGGGCTGCGCCGGCAGACCGAGGAGCTCTACGCGCAGGCCGAGCAGCGGGCCCGCGACCTCGCCGACCGGCACGAGCAGCTGGCCGACGCCGAGCGGCGGCTGGACGTCGCCGCGCAGCGCGAGGCGGTGGACGCCGAGCGGCACCGGATCGCCCGGGAGCTGCACGACAGCGTGGCCCAGCACGTGCTCTCGGCGGGGATGGCGATCGAGTGGTGCAGGCCCGAGGTGGCCCACCACAACGAGGTCTACGAGCGGCTCGGCCACGCCAAGGCGCTGACCCGCGAGGCGGTGGAGCGGCTGCGCGGCGCCATCCACGCCCTCTCCTCCGACGGGCACGGGGACGACGACGGGCTGCCGGCGCTGCTGGGCCGGCTCTCCGACGTCGCCCCGGTGCCGGGCCTGGCCGTCGCCGTCCGGGTGGAGGGGCGCCCGCGCGAGCTGCCCGCGGAGGTCGAGCACTCGCTGTTCCGGATCGCCTCGGAGTGCCTGTTCAACACCGCCCGGCACGCCCAGGCGACCCGGTGCACCGTGCGGCTGGCCTACCGACCCGACGAGCTGCGGCTCTCGGTCGCCGACGACGGCTGCGGCGACCCCGACGCGCTGCGCCGGGCGCTGCGGGCCTCGGGACGCCGGGACGACGGGTACCACCGCGGCTTGGGCAACATCGCCTCCCGCTGCGGGGAGATGGGAGCGACGGTGCGGTTCACGCGGGCCCGGATGGGCGGGGTGCGGGTGGAGGTCCGGATGCCGTGGGACGCCGTCGATGGCTGAGCCCACCGCGGGGACCGCTCCGGAGCCCATCCGGCTGGTGATCGTCGACGACCACGCGATCGTCCGGCAGGGGCTGCGCTCGATCCTGGAGCGCGAGCCCGACATCGAGGTGGTCGGCGAGGCGGCGTCGGCCGGTGCGGCGCTGGACCTGGTGGCCGCCAGCCGCCCGCACATCGTGCTGCTCGACCTCAAGCTGTCGGCCGGCTCGGACATCGCCGGCCTGGCCCTGTGCGGGCAGCTCACCGCCACGACACCGGCCCCCGGCGTCCTGGTGGTGACCACCTTCCTGGACCAGCAGCTGGTGCTCGAGGCGATCCAGCGCGGTGCCCGCGGCTACGTGCTCAAGGACGTCGACGCGGTGGCGCTGGTCGCCGCGATCCGCGCGGTGCGCCGTGGGGAGAGCGCCTTCGACAGCCACAGCGCGACGATGGTGGTGCGCTCGCTGGCCGCTCCCGCGCCGTCCCCCGTGGCCGCCGCGGGGCCGGACCTCACCCCCCGCGAGCGCGAGGTGCTCACCCTGCTGGCGCGCGGGCTGTCCAACGAGGCGATCGGCAAGGAGCTCTACATCTCGGCGACGACGGCGAAGTTCCACGTCGGCAACGTCATGCGCAAGCTCGCGGTCTCCCGCCGCGCGGAGGCGGTCTACGCCGGCTCCAAGCTGGGCCTCATCTGAAGGAGGACCCCGTCCTCCCCGTGGAGGACCCCCTCGCCCCACCCCTCGCAAGCTCGCGCCAGGCCCCGTCCAGAGGCTCGCCGCGAGCGTGCGAGCGGTGAGGAGGACGGGGTCCTTGCATCTGCACGTGGGCCGTCGCAGGCTCGGGGCGGTGCCCTGGACGGGCCGTTGCCCCATGGCCCGTGACGCGACACGCAGCCGACACACCGACCGCTGTCCACGACGCGCTGACAGCGACCCACTACCCGTGACTGCCGCGCCGGGGGCCGCCGTCCGGCCGTGTCCCCCGGAGCCCGCCCGGCCCTAGCTTCGCGCGGCATGACGACCACCGCGACGGGATCCGGACGGGTCTCCCTCGGCGACCGGACCGTGCACCGCTTGGGGTACGGCGGGATGAAGCTCACCGGACCGCGGGTCACCGGGCCACCCGCCGACCGGGACGCCGCGCTCGCCGTCCTCAGCCGGGCGGTCGAGCTCGGGGTCGACCACCTGGACACCAGCGGCCTCTACGGCCCGCACGTGGTGAACGACCTGATCCGCGAGGCGCTGCACCCCTATCCCGAGGAGCTGGTCATCGTCACCCGGGTGGGCGCGCGCCGGACGCCGGAGGGCGGCTGGGAGGAGGCGCTGACGGCGGACGAGCTGCGCCGGTCGGTCGAGGAGGACCTCGAGCACCTCGGGCTGGACGCGCTGCACGTGGCCAACCTGCGGATGCCGGGTCTGGGCGAGCCGGAGGACGAGCGCTCCCTCGCCGAGCCGCTCGAGGCGCTGGCGCAGCTGCAGCAGGAGGGGCTGGTGCGTCAGCTCGGCGTCAGCCACATCACCAGCCGGCAGGTGGCCGAGGCCCGCGGCATCGCGCCGCTGGCCTGCGTGCAGAACCACTACAACCTCATCCACCGCACCGACGACCGCCTCGTCGAGGAGCTGGCCCGGGACGGCGTCGCCTACGTGGCGCTGGAGGGCATCTCCTACACCTCCTTCTTCCCCGTGGGCGAGATGTCGCCGGCTCAGTCGGCGGTCCTGCAGACCGTCGCGCAGCGGGTGGGGGCGAGCCCGATGCAGGTGGCCATCGCGTGGCTGCTCGGGCGCTCACCCAACGTGCTGGTCATCCCGGGTGCGACCTCGGTGGCCGAGCTGGAGGAGCTGCTCGCGGCGGGTGGGGTGACCCTCGGCCCCGCCGACACCGAGGAGCTGGACCGCATCGTGACCATGGGTGGCCCGCCGGCCGGCGGCGTCCCGGCGTGGGGGGGTGGGGGCCAGGGCGGTCCGCCGCCGTGGCTGAGGGACGGCCAGGCCGGCCCGCCCCCACGGTGATCCGTCCGGCGGTCTCCGCGGAGATCGCCGGGGAGCGGCGCGGGTGACCCGCCGACCGTGCGGGGACGGGTGACCAGAGGCGGACGGAGGAACGGCCGGTGATCCACGCAGACGGGCGTCACGGCAGGCCACGTCGGGCGCCGACGCGAACGGCCCTCGGCGGGGTCGCCGTGGCCGGCGTCCTCGTGCTGAGCGGCGGGGTCGGGATCGCGGGAGCGCAGGCCGCGCCTCCTGCGCCGGGGTACCCGGGAGCGGCGGCGACCTGGGCACCGGGGGACAAGGACGGCTTCGGGACGGCGATCGGCGCCCTCGACAGCACGGTCTGGTACACGCTCGAGGACGGCACCCTCAGCGAGGTCTTCGCCCCGCGGATCGACACGCAGAGCTCGCGGGACACGCAGTTCGTCGTCACCGACGGCACCACGTTCGCCGACCGGGAGGACGAGGACACCGACTCCGTCGTCGAGCTGGTCGATCCCCGCGCCCTGGTCTACCGGCAGGTCAACACCGCGACCAGCGGCCGGTACCGCATCACCAAGACCTACACCACCGACCCCGACCGGGCCGCGGTGCTCGTCGACGTGCGCTTCGAGTCCCTCGACGGGCTGCCGTACCAGGTGTACGTGCTGCACGACGTCGGTCTGGGCCTCAACGCGAACGACGACATCGGCCGCTCCGCCGGCGGGCGGCTGCTGGCCACCGACGGTGCGCTGAGCAGCGCCGTCACCGCCTCGGGCGGCCTCACCGGGACGTCCAGCGGCTACCTCGAGCGCAGCGACGGCTGGACCGACCTGCGCGAGGACCTGGTCCTCGACGACGCCTGGGACGCCACGACGCCCGGCAACGTCGTCCAGATCGGGCGGACGGGCCTGACCGGGCTGGACGGCGGGCAGCAGCTGACCCTGTCGCTCGGCTTCGGGACGACGGAGGACGACGCGGCGCAGGCCGCCGACCAGGCGCTGGACCGGGGCTTCGACTCCGCCCTCCAGGCCTACACCGAGGGCTGGCACGCCTACCTCGACGGCCTCGCCCCGGTGCCGGCCAGCGCCGCGCAGTGGCGCGCGGAGTACCAGGTCTCGGCGATGGTGATCGCGGCGTCCGAGGACAAGACCGTGCGCGGGGGCTTCGTCGCCTCCCCGGGCCGGCCCTGGGCGTGGGCGAACGAGCTGCAGCACCTGCCCGTCTACCACGCCGTCTGGTCGCGCGACCTGTACCAGCACGCGACCGCCCTGATCGCGATGGGTGACGTCGCGGCCGCCGAGCGGGCCCTGGACCACCTGTGGACGGTGCAGCAGCGCCCCGACGGGTCGTTCCCGCAGAACGCGCGGCTCGACGGGGAACCGGTCTTCGGCGGGCTGCAGATGGACGAGGTCGCCCTGCCGATCGTGCTGGCCTGGCAGCTCGGCCGGACGGGGCCGGCGGACTGGGAGCGGGTGCGGCTCTCCGCGGACTTCCTGGTCGCCGAGGGGCCGGCCACCGAGCAGGAGCGGTGGGAGAACCTGGGCGGGTGGTCGCCGAACACCATCGCCGCGGAGATCGCCGGCCTCGTCACCGCGGCCGACATCGCCCGTGCCAACGGCGACGGCGCCCGGGCCGACACCTACCTCGCCACGGCCGACGCGTGGCGCGCGGGCCTGGCGGAGTGGACGGTGACCACCACCGGCCCGCTGTCGGCCGAGCCGTACTTCCTGCGGATCACCGCCGACGGGGACGCCGACGCCGGGACGCCGATCCAGATCGCGGACGGCGGCCCGCTGGTCGACCAGCGGGAGGTGCTCGACCCCAGCTTCCTCGACCTGGTCCGGCTCGGGATCGTGCCGGCCGACGACCCGGTCGTCACCACCACGCTGCGCCTGGTCGACGAGCAGCTGGCCTACGACGCCCCCAACGGCCGGTTCTGGCACCGGGCGAGCTTCGACGGGTACGGGGAGCGGCCCGACGGCACCCAGTGGGAGCCGGTGGACCCGGGCTCGCGGGAGACCACCGGCCGCGGCTGGCCGCTGCTGACCGGTGAGCGCGGCGAGTACGAGGTGGCCCTCGGTGGCGACGCCGTGGCGAGCGCCCAGGAGCGGCTGGACACGATGGCCCGCTCGGCCGACGACGGGTCGCTGTTCCTCGCCGAGCAGGTGTGGGACGACCAGCCGCCGTCGGCCGAGGGCACGGAGTTCGTGCCGGGGGAACCGACGTTCTCGGCGACGCCGCTGTCCTGGACCCACGCCGGCTTCATCCGGCTGGCCCACGCCATCGACGCCGGCCGTCCCATGGACACACCCGACGTCGTGGCCTGCCGGTACCAGACCTCTCTCTGCCAGGAATGAGGGAGGACCCCGTCCTCCCCGTCCTTCGCGAGCTCAGGGCGGGCCCCGGGACGGGGCCACGGGGAGCGGGGGTCATGCTCACCGCGAGGCGGCGCGGGTCACGACGTCGGTCGCCCAGCTCTCCAGCCCGGAGTGGTCGCGGATGACCTCGACCCGGTCGCAGCTCTCCGCGTAGGCCGGCAGGTCGCAGCCGCCGAGCGCCCACGAGTACCGCGGCTCGGGGGTCAGCCAGATCGTCTCGCGCACCCGGCGGGTCAGGTCGGTCGTCGAACGCCACGTACTTGTGCGGGTTCTCCGGGTCGGTCGTGGTGTCGGTGATGACGTAGGCCCAGGAGGTCTCCGAGCCGGTACCGGCCGTGGTGGAGACGGCGATGTGCAGCGGGTTCTTCGGGTTCTCCGACTGGTTGAAGCCCTCGAACTTGTTGACCTGCCTGCCTGCCTGCGTGCGAGGGGCCGTCGGTGCGGACGGTAGGAGCGGCGTTCCGCGTGGCGGCAGGGGTGGACGGGAGGAACCGGCCGTCCGGAGGAGCAGGTCGGCCCATCCGGCGAGGTGCACCTGACCTACTGGAGGGGGCCGCCTCCGGCCTCCGGCGCGTCCGAGCTCACCGCCGGGGATCCGAGCTCACGACCCGTGGTGAGCCAGGCCCCTCGGTGATCAGCTCACCTGATCACCGGGACGGCGTCAGGACGGGGTGGGGTGCTGGGCGGGCGGCGTGCGCAGGCCGGGGAAGCCCAGTGCGAGCTGGTCGAAGGCCGCCTTGAGGGCGGCGGCGAGCGTCGTCGTCCCGTCGGCCAGCCAGACCTCGAACGCCGTCGTGGCGGCCGCGCGCGTGCTGGTCGCGACCAGCCGGGGGAGCAGTGCGTCGGGGGACTGCCCGGTGCGGCGGGCGACGTGCTCGGCGACCACCCGGTCGACGTCGGCGTAGCGGACCTGCGAGTGGGCCTGCAGCGCCGGCTCGCCGAGGATGAGCGCCATCCGCTGCCGCAGGGTCGGCAGGTCCTCGGCGGCGTAGTCGTTGACCTCGACGTAGGCCGCGCAGATCGAGGCGAGCACCGGCTGGTCCTCGCGGGTGGCCGCCAGCAGCTGCTCCAACCGGGCGACGTGCGCACCGAACTCGCCCCACACCGCGTCGGCCTTCGTGGCGAAGCAGCGGAAGAACGTGCGCCGGCTGATGCCCGCGGCGTCGGCGATCTCGTCCGCCGTGACCTGCTCGAACCCGTGGCGCGTGAACAGCTCCAGGGCCACCTGCTGGACGCGGGCGCGGGTGTCCGCGCGAACGTCCGCGGGCGCCTCGGTCACGGCCCCATCTTGCGTCACGGACACGCCGGGGACGGCGCGCCGCGTCGGCGGACCGGTGTTGCCGGTGGCACTCGGTGTCACTAACGTCCCCGCCACCCCCGTAACGCAGATCACAGGAGGCGCCGTGCCCGAGAGCGACGACACCCAGGCCGCGAGCAGCCCGGCGGTGGCCCCCGCGGTGGAGGAGGACCTGGTCGAGGAGTCCCTCGTCGAGGAGGTCTCCATCGACGGCATGTGCGGGGTGTACTGATCGACACCCTCCTCGCGGCGCCGGCCGAGCAGGTGCGCGAGGCCGGCGCCCCGCCACCGGGCCCCGGGCCCGCTGCTGACTTCGACCCGTCGCTGCCCTGGCGGCGGGCCCGATCCGTGGCGCTGCGCCCGGAGCCCTTCGGCGCGCTCGTCTACCACTTCGGCAACCGGAAGCTCTCCTTCCTGAAGTCCGAGCAGCTCGTCACCGTCGTCGAGACGCTGGCCGAGCACCCCAGCGCCGATGCCGCCCTCGCCGCGTGCGGGGTCCCCGATGCGCAGCTGCCCGCCTACCGCCGGGCGCTGGCTGACCTCGCCCGCTCGCAGATGATCGAAGAAAGGACCTCGTCGTCCCCCGCCGCTCGCGAGCTCGCGGCGGGCCCCTGCGACGAGGCCGACCCGGAGGCTCACCCATGACCGCCGTCGTCCCTCAGCGTCCGACCGGCGGGCGTCTCATCGACCAGTTCGAGTACGGGCTGGACGCGCCGATCTGCCTGACCTGGGAGCTCACCTACGCCTGCAACCTGGCGTGTGCGCACTGCCTGTCCTCGTCGGGACGGCGGGACCCGCGCGAGCTGTCCACCGCCGAGGCCGAGGCGGTGATCGACGAGCTGCAGCGGATGCAGGTCTTCTACGTCAACGTCGGCGGCGGCGAGCCCACCGTCCGGCCGGACTTCTGGCACCTGCTGGACTACGCCATCGGCCACGACGTCGGCGTCAAGTTCTCCACCAACGGCGTCAAGCTGGACCGGGCGCGCGCCGAGCAGCTGGCCCGCACCGACTACGTCGACGTCCAGATCTCCCTCGACGGCGCGACCGCCGAGGTCAACGACCGCGTCCGTGGCACCGGCTCGTACGCCACCGCGGTGCAGGCGCTGGAGAACCTCGCCGCGGCGGGGATGAAGGACGTCAAGGTCTCCGTCGTCGTCACCCGGGAGAACGTCTCCCAGCTCGACGCCTTCAAGGCCCTGACCGACCGCTACGGCGCCCAGCTGCGCATCACCCGGCTGCGCCCGTCGGGTCGCGGCGCCGACGTCTGGGACCAGCTGCACCCGACCCAGGCCCAGCAGCGGGAGCTGTACGCGTGGCTGCTGGCCAACGGCGAGCAGGTGCTCACCGGCGACTCCTTCTTCCACCTCTCCGCGTACGGCGAGGCACTGCCCGGCCTGAACCTGTGCGGCGCCGGCCGCGTGGTCTGCCTCATCGACCCGGTGGGCGACGTCTACGCCTGCCCGTTCGCCATCCACGAGCAGTTCCTCGCCGGCAACGTGCGCTCGCCCGGTGGGTTCCAGCGGGTGTGGCGGGGAAGCGAGCTGTTCGCCGACCTGCGCAGCCCGCAGACCGGCGGCGCCTGCACGAAGTGCGCGCACTTCGACGCCTGCCGGGGCGGCTGCATGGCCGCCAAGTTCTTCACCGGCCTGCCGCTCGACGGGCCCGACCCCGAGTGCGTGCAGGGCTACGGCGAGAGCGCGCTGGCCGCCCGCGATCTCGAGCTCGTTCCCCCGCGCAGCTCCGTCGACCACTCGCACAAGGGCCCGGTCCGCGGCCAGCCGACCCTGCTCGGCATGCCGTCGATCCCCGCTCGGTCCACACCCACACCGCCCGCCCGGCCGTGCGACGAGTCGCCGCTGGCCGGGTTCGAACTGCGCTGACGGAACTCCTCGACCCGCTCGTCCTGGCGGGCCGGACGGCGCCCTGCCGGGTGCTGTTCGGCCCGCACGAGACCAACCTGGGCCGCGGGCGGGCGTTCTCGGAGCGGCACGTCGCCTACTACGCCCGCCGGGCCGTGGGCGGCTGTGGCGTCGTGGTCACCGAGACCGCGTCGGTGCACGTCTCCGACCACCCCTACGAGCGGGCGCCCCTCGCCGCTGAGTGCGGTCCCGGTTGGGCGGACGTCGTCGCCGCCTGCCGCCCGCACGGCGCGCTGGCGTTCGCCTCGCTCGGGCACACCGGCGCACAGGGGACGGCCGGGCACGCGCAGACCGCGCTGTGGGCGCCGTCCGCGGTGCCCGACGTCGTCACCCGCGAGGTGCCGGTGGCGATGGAGCAGGCCGAGATCGACGCGCTGGTCGAGGGCTTCGCGGCGGGTGCCCGGGTCGCGGTCGGAGCCGGTGTGGACGGCGTCGAGGTGGACGCGGGTGCGCGCTCGCTGCTGCGGCAGTTCGCCTCCGGCCTCACCAACACCCGCACCGATGCGTACGGCGCCGACCGGCTGCGGTTGCTGCGCGAGGTGCTGGTCGCCGTCCGCGCGGAGCTCGGGCCCGGACGGGTGCTCGCGCTGCGCCTCTCGTGCGACGAGGAGGCGCCCTGGGCCGGGATCACGCCCGACCTGGCCGTCCGGCACGTCCGCGAGCTCGCCCCGCTGGTCGACCTGCTGGTCGTCGTCCGCGGCAGCGGGCTCGCGCCCTCGGCGTACCGACCGGACGGGCACACCGCGCCCGGGTTCAACACCGACCTCACCCGGTCCGTGCGGGCGGCGGCCGCCGGGACACCGGTCGTGCTGCAGGGCTCGGTCGTGGACGTCCCCGCCGCGCAGCGGGCGCTGGACGACGGGGTCGCCGACGCAGTGGAGATGACCCGCGCGCAGATCGCCGACGCCGACCTCGTGCGCAAGGCGCGGGCCGGGGCCCCG
Source organism: Geodermatophilus sp. URMC 61 (assembly GCF_052931555.1). NCBI lineage: Bacteria > Bacillati > Actinomycetota > Actinomycetes > Geodermatophilales > Geodermatophilaceae > Geodermatophilus > Geodermatophilus sp. URMC 61. Next base: position 4,018,626 of record NZ_JBRFHZ010000002.1, on the reverse strand, counting down.
GTGCGGCCCTGCACCCTGTGCAACCAGGCCTGCCAGGTGTGCGACGTGCGGAACCCGCTGGTCACCTGCGTCGCCGACCCGTCCGACGAGGGCGTCCTCCCGGACGGCGTCGGGTGGCGGGTGACCGTCGTCGGCGGCGGGCCGGCCGGCCTGGAGGCGGCGCGGGTGCTCGCGTCCGCGGGGGCCGACGTCCGGCTGGTGGAGCGCACCGGCCGGCTCGGTGGGGCGCTGCGGCTGGTCGCCGCGCTGCCCGGGCGTGCGCGCTTCGCCGACCTCGCCGACTGGCTGGCCGGGGAGGTGGCGCGGCTGGGGGTGCGGGTCGAGCTGGGGACGATCGCGCAGGCCGGGGACGTCGTCGCCACGGGCGCCCGGCGCGGCGGGGGTCCGAGCGCCGCCGACGTGCTGGCCGGCGCGGAGCTGCCGCCCGGCCCGGTGGTGGTGCACGACCCGGTCGGCGGGCCGGTCGGCGTGGGCGTCGCCGAGTTGCTCGCCGGAGCGGGTCGGGAGGTCACGCTGGTGACCCCGGACGCGGTGGTCGGCGAGCGGCTCGGCGGTGACCTCGCGCCGGCCAACGCGCGGCTGGTGCGGGCGGGGGTGCGGCGGGAGACGTCGTCCCTCCTGCGCGCGGCGGGCGACGGGGTCGCGGTGCTGGCCGACCGCTGGACGGGGGAGGAGCGGTCCGTGCCGTGCGCCGTCGTCGTCGACGCGGGCCCCGGCCTGCCGGGCGACGTACCCCCGGGGGCGTCGGGCGCCGGGGACGCCGTCGCGCCGCGCACCGTGCTCGAGGCGGTGCTCGAGGGACGGCGCGCGCGCGGGCGCTGGTCGCGTCGCCTCGCTAGCGCGGCAGCACGACCCGCGCCGCGCGGTCGTGCGGCAGCAGGTCGGCCACGGTCAGCGTGGCGAGGAAGGCGAGCAGGACGGCGGTGGTGAGCACCGGGCACCTCCGTGTGGGGACGCCGCCTACGGTGGCGCGGCCGGCCGGAGGGCCGGTGCGGACCGGCTGGGAGCCGGCTGTCAGAGGTCGACCTTCTCGTGGTCGCCGGTGTCGGGCCTGCTGCCGGTGGCCTTCGCCTTCACGAAGCTGAACGCCGTGGCCAACCGGTTGCCGGGGCTGTCCCAGTACTCCGCGGAGTCGCCGTCGACCTTGACCAGCACGACCGACGGGTCCTCCGGGCCCTGCGGCAGCCAGGCCTCGACGCCGCTGTTCCACAGTTCCTTCTTCTTGGCGACGTCGGCGACGACGACGGCCTCGCCGGTGAGGGAGACCCAGCTGCCGCCCGAGCCGACGCCGACGTTGACCTGCGGTGAGCGGGAGATGTGGGTCAGCCACGGGGCGCTCTGCTCGGCGAAGAACCACAGGTCGCCGTCGAACTCCACCTCCTGCAGCGCCATCGGGCGACTGGTCAGCTTGCCCTCGGGCGAGGTGGTGGTGAGGAAGCCGAACCTCTGGCCCTTGAGCAGTTCGGCGACCTTGCGGGTGTCCTCGGCGCTCATGTCGTCCTCTCGGGAGTGCGCGATCGGGTGTCGTACGGCTCCTGCCCAGGCTCGTGGGGCGCGACACGCGCCCGACGGTCGGTGCGCCGTGCGACCGCTCGTCCGCCGGGAGTCGGATCACCATCCCCCGGATGCTCTCCTCCTGCCCACAGTGCGGGGCAGGGGGAGAGCATCCGGGGGTCGACCTGCCGACCTGCGGAGCGCCTGCCTGCGCGCTGCCCGGTCGGGGTCACCGACCGTCGAGATACCGCCAGGCGCCGTCCTCACGGACGAAGCGGCTGACCTCGTGCTGGCTGCCGGTCTCGCCCTCGTGCCGGTACCAGGCCCGGAACTCCACCGTGCCCTCCGCGGCGAGCAAGCCGCCGTCGGTGGTGGCGAGCACGTCGAGGCCGGTCCAGCGCACGGTCGGGTCGAGCTCCAGCGACGGCGGACGGGTCGACGGGTGCCAGGTGGCGAGCAGGTACGCCGGGTCGCCCACGGCGAAGGCGCTGTACCGGGAGCGCATCAACTGCTCGGCGGTCGCCGCCGACGCGGTGCCGTCGTGCAGCCGGCCGCAGCACTCGGCGTAGGGCAGCCCGGTACCGCAGGGGCAGCGTCGAGGGGCCATGCCTGCGAGTCTCTACCGCCCGGGGAGCCGGCCCGGCAGGAGGAGGGATGCATGGGACACCTCGCCGCGCCGCTGCGGGTCGGTCCGGTCACACTGCCCAACCGGCTGGTCTTCCCCGCCCACCTGACGAACTTCGCCGTCGACGGTCGGTTCACCGAGCGGCACGCCGCCTACTACGCGGCCCGCGCGGCCGGCGGCACCGGGCTGGTCGTCACCGAGGAGCTCTCGACCGACCCCACCGACCGGCCCTACGAGAAGCTCGTCCGCGGCTCGGACCCCGACGCCCTGCCGGGCATGCGGCTCGTCGCAGACGCCGTCCACGCGCACGGCGTGCCGGTGTTCGCCCAGGTCAACCACAACGGCGGGCAGTCCGACTCGCTGCACACCCGCACGCCGGTCCTCGCGCCGTCCCCGGTGCCCGACCCGCTGTTCCGCGAGGTGCCGCGCGAGGCGAGCACCGCCGACCTGGCCCGGCTTGTAGCCGGGTACGCCGACGTCGCCGCCCGCTGTGCTGCTGCCGGGTTCGACGGCGTGGAGGTCCAGGCCTCGCAGTCCTCGCTGGTCCGCCAGTTCCTCTCCCGCGCCACCAACCGGCGCACCGACCGCTACGGCGGCCGGCTGGAGTCCCGCGCCCGCTTCCTCGTCGAGGTGCTCACCGCCGTCCGGGAGGCGCTCGGTCCCGGCCGCGCCCTCGGCGTCCGGCTGGCCGACGAGGAGGGGCGCGACGGCGGGACGACGCTCGCCGAGGCCGTGGCCACCGCGCGGCTGCTCGCCGAGCGGGGGCTGGTCGACCACGTCAGCACCACCGTCGACGTCGCGACGGCGACCCTCGACCGCGTCGTCCCGCCGATGACCACGCCGCCCGGCTACGCCCGGTACCTGTCCGCGGCCGTCCGCGCCGCGGTCGACGTGCCGGTGATCGGCGTCGGCCGCTTCCTCACCCCCGCCCAGGCCGAGCGTGCGCTGGCCGACGGCGACTGCGACCTGGTCGGCGCCGTCCGCGCGCAGATCGCCGACGCCGAGTTCGCCGCCAAGGCGCTGGCCGGGCGGGACGGTGAGGTCCGCCGCTGCCTGGGCTGCAACCAGGAGTGCGTCGGCCGCGTGGGCCTCAACCGGCCGCTGGGCTGCGTGACCAACCCGCGCGCCGGCCACGAGGCGCCGCTGCCGGTGCCGCAGCGCCGCCGCCGGGTGCTCGTCGTCGGAGGCGGACCGGCCGGGCTGCGCGCCGCCGCGACCGCGGCCGCCCGCGGGCACGCGGTCACCGTCTGGGAGCAGGCGGCCGGCACCGGCGGCGCGATCCGGGTCGCGGCGTCCGCCCCCGGCCGCGACGGCCTGCGCCCGCTGGTCGACGACCTCGCCGCCGAGTGCGTCCGGGCGGGGGTCGTGGTCCGCACCGGCGTACGCGCCACGGCCGAGGCCGTGCGGGCGGCGGCGCCGGACGTCGTCGTCCTGGCCACCGGCGCCCGACCGGTCCGGCCGGCCTGGGCGGGGGACAGCGACCGGGTGGTCGACGTCCGCGACGTGCTCACCGGCGCGGCCGAGCCGGCCGGCGACGTCCTGGTGGTCGACGACCTCGGCGCCGCCGCGGCGACCTCGGTCGCCGAGCTGCTCGCCGCGCGCGGCTGCACGGTCGAGGTGGTGACGGCGGCGCTGGTCGTGGGTCAGGACCTCGGCCTCACCCTCGACCGGCCTGACTGGGAACGGCGGGCGGCGGGCTCGGGCATCCGGCGGACGACGGAGCGGCTGGTCACCGCCGTCGACGGCCGCACCGTGCGGCTGCTGCACCACCCGACCGGCGCGGTCGAGGAGCGCGCCGTCGACTGGCTGGTCGTCGTGACCGCCCCGCGGGCGGACGACGGGCTGTGGCACGCGCTGCGCGACAGCGGCCTGGACCTGCACCGGATCGGCGACTGCCTCGCCCCGCGCCGGGCCGGCGCGGCCACCCTGGACGGGCACCGGATCGGGCAGGCGGTCTGACTACCGTGGCACCGGTGACCGACGCCGTACCGAGAACGACGCTTGCCGGCGCCACCTGGCCCGACCTGCCCGAGCGCCCCCTGCTGCTGGTGCCGCTCGGCGCCGTCGAGCAGCACGGCCACCACCTGCCGCTGGCCACCGACACCACGGTCGCCTGCGCGGTCGCCGAGGCCGCCGTCGACGACCTGGACGGCGCCCTGCTCGCCCCGGCACTGGCCTACGGCGCCAGCGGCGAGCACGAGGACTTCCCCGGCACCGTCTCCATCGGCACCGAGGCGCTGACCGGGCTGCTCGTCGAGTACGGCCGCTCGGCCTGCCGCTGGGTCGGGCGGCTGGTGCTGGTCAACGGCCACGGCGGCAACCTCGACGCGCTGCGCACGGCCGGCACGCAACTGAGGGCCGAGGGGCGCCAGGTGGCCTGGTTCCCGTGCGGCGTCGCCGACGCCGACGCGCACGCCGGGCGCACCGAGACGTCGCTCGTGTTGCACGTGGAACAGGACGCCGTCCGCACGGACCGGGCCGTCGCCGGCGACACGACGCCGATCGACGAGCTGCTGCCCCGGCTGCGCGCCGAGGGGGTGCGCGCGGTCAGCCCCACCGGCGTCCTCGGCGACCCGGCCGGGGCGTCGGCGGAGGAGGGCGCGGAGCTGCTCGCCGGGATGGCCGGCCGGCTGGCCGCCGCCGTCCGGGCGTGGGACGTCGACCCCGCCGGCCGGCTGCGCGGCTGACGGAACCGCACCCGCCGCCCGGGGCTATCGTCCGACGCATGGGGTCCCCGTCCGGCTGGCTGGTCGTCGTCGACTACCAGGAGGTCTTCCGCGACCCGACCTCGCCGTGGACGACGCCGCGCTTCGACGAGATCCGGCCGCGCATCCGCTCGCTGGTCGAGGCCTTCGGCGACCGCGTCGTCTTCACCCGGTTCGTCGTCCCGGACGAGCCGACCGGCGCGTGGACCGACTACTACGCCAAGTACGAGTACTTCACGCAACCGCACGCGGTCCCGCTGTTCCAGCTCTCCGAGGACCCCGGCAGCCGTCCCGTCGTCGATGCGCCGACCTTCGGCAAGTGGGTCCCCGCCGTCGCCGAGCTGGTCGGCGCCGGCCCGGTCACCGTCGCGGGCGTGGCCACCGACTGCTGCGTGCTCTCCACCGTGCTGCCCGCTGCGGACGCCGGCGTGCTGGTCCGCGTGGTCTCCGACGCCTGCGCCGGCGCGGACGACGAGGCGCACGACGACACCATGCGGATCCTCGGCTGCTACGCGCCGCTGGTCGAGGTCACCACCACCGCCGAGGTCCTGGCCGACGCATGAGCGGGGGGCTCTCGGTCGCCGCACCCCCGCCCGACCGGCTCCCCGACGGCACCGTCGTCCGCCTCGACCCCCGCGTCCGCCGCCGCGACGGGGGGACGACGCTGCTCGGCGGCTCCCCGCTGCGGCTGCTGCGGCTGCGGCCCCGCGCCCGCGACCTGCTGCGCACCGACCGGCTCGTCGTCCGGGACGCCACCACCGCCGCGCTGGCCGCCCGGCTGCTGGACGCCGGTCTCGCGCACCCCGAGCCGCACGGCGACCCGCCGGGGGAGCTGACCGTCGTCGTCCCGGTCAGGGACCGCCCGGCCGGGCTGGACCGGCTGCTCGCGGCGCTGCGGGCCGACCCCGACACCCCCGCCGTCCCGGTGCTCGTGGTCGACGACGGCTCCGCCGACCCGGCCGCGGTGACCGCCGTCGCCGGCCGGCACGGCGCCCGGGTGCTGCGGCACGCCACCGCCCGCGGTCCGGCCGCCGCCCGCAACGCCGGGCTGCGCGCGGCGACCACGCCGCTCGTGGCGTTCCTCGACTCCGACTGCGTGCCGCTGCCGGGCTGGTCCCGGCCGCTGACCCGGCTCACCGCCGACCCGCGGCTGGCGCTGGCCGCCCCCCGGATCACCGCGCTCCCCTCGGACGGCGGCGGCTGGGTGGCGCCGTACGAGGCCACGGTCAGCGCGCTGGACATGGGCCCCGACCCGGCGCCGGTCGCCCCGGGGACGGCGGTGTCCTACCTGCCCAGCGCCGCGATGGTGGCCCGCCGGGAGGCCCTCGGCGACGGCTTCGACGAGTCGATGCGGGTCGCCGAGGACGTCGACCTGGTGTGGCGGCTGGTCGCGGCCGGCTGGCGGGTGCGCTACGAGCCGTCGGCCGCCGTCGCCCACGAGCACCGAGCGGCGGTGGGGGAGTGGCTGCGCCGCCGGGCCTTCTACGGCACCGGCGCGGCGCTGCTCGCCGCGCGGCACGGGGCCGCCGTCGCCCCCGTCGTGCTCTCGCCGTGGTCGGCGGCGGCCTGGGCGCTGGCGCTGACCGGACGCCGCTCCGGTGTGCTGGGCTGCGCCGCGGTGCTCGCCGTCGCCACCGCCCGCCTGGCGCCCCGGCTGGCCCGGCCCGGGCAGCGCGCGCCGGTCGGGCTGGCGGCGGTGCTCGTCGTGCGCGGCAGCGCCGCGGCGGGGAGGACGCTGGCGCGCAGCGTCACCCGGCACCACTGGCCGCTGGCGCTGGTCGCGGCTGCGGTCTCCCGCCGGGCCCGCCGTCTCGCCGCGGCGGCCGCCGTCACCGACGCCGTCCTCGCCTGGTGGCCGCACCGTCGGCGGGTGGATCCGCTGCGCTTCGCCGCCGGCCGGCGCCTCGAGGACCTCGCCTACGGCGCCGGCCTCTGGGCCGGGGCGCTGCGGGCCCGGGACCCGCGGGCGCTGCTACCCGCCCGGCCTGCACCGATGCCTCCACCGAACCGGTTGCGCCCGACCGGTTCCCTGGTGGAATCGCGGAGGAGCGGTCACGATGGGCGGACGATGGACCCGAGCCCGCGGACGACCACATGACGACTGAGCCGTGACGACGGTGAACCCGTGGGTCGCGCTGCCCGACGGCGGGCCCGACCCCGCGCTCATCCGACGGCTGCGCGCCGCCCACGAGGCGCTCGTCACCAGCTCCGGCCCCACCGCGCCGGACCTGGTGCGCACCGTCGTCTGGGACTCCTGGCGGCGCAGCCTCGCCGGCGGCGTCGACCCCGACGGCGCCGACCCGCCGGTCGAGCTGCTCGACGACGAGCTGCTGGCCTACCGGGAGGCGCACCCGCTGGCGCCGGTGCTGCCGGTCATCCGCCGGTTGCTGGTCGAGGACGCCGAGACCGACCGGATGATCGTCGCGGTCACCGACGCGGAGGGGCGGATGCTGTGGGTCGAGGGCGACCGGCAGCTGCGGGCCCGCGCCGAGGCCATGCACTTCGTCGAGGGCGCCCGGTGGGCCGAGGACGTCGCCGGCACCAACGCCCCTGGCACCGCGCTGGCCCTCGACCACGCCGTCCAGATCTACGGCAGCGAGCACTACCGCCGCCCGGTGCAGCCGTGGAGCTGCTCGGCCGCACCGGTGCACCACCCGGTCACCGGTGTGCTGCTGGGCGCCATCGACGTCACCGGCGGTGACCACGTGGCCAGCCCGCAGGTGCTCACCCTCGTCCGCGCCACGGTCGCCGCCGTCGAGGCCGAGCTGCGCTGGCTGCACCGCGAGGACGCCGCTCGGCCGTCGGTCCCGGCGCCCCACCCGGTCGCCCGCCCCGTCCCGCGGCTGGAGGTGCTCGGCCGCGACCGCGCCCGGCTGCAGCTGCCGTCCGGTCCCGCGGAGCTCTCGCTGCGCCACTCCGAGCTGCTGCTCCTGCTGGCCGAGGCGGCGGCCGGCGGCGGCGGGCGCACGGCCGAGCAACTGGCCGCCGAGTGCCACGCCGGGGACGCCGCTGCCGTGACCGTCCGGGCCGAGCTCTCCCGGCTGCGCCGACTGGTCGGCGCCCAGCTGCTCGGCTCCCGCCCCTACCGGTTGATCGGCCCGCTGGAGACCGACCTGGACCAGGTGCGCCGGCTGCTCGCCCGCGGCGCTGTGGGTCCCGCGCTGGAGCGGTACCCCGGCGCCGTGCTGCCCCGCTCGTCGGCGCCGGGTGTGGTCGCCGCCCGCGACCGGCTGTCCGGGGCGCTCCGGCAGGCCGTGCTCGCCGCCCGCCGCCCCGAGCTGCTGCTGCGCTACACCCGGCTGCCCGAGGTGCAGGACGACGCCGCGGTGTGGCACGCCTGCCTGGAGACCCTGCCGCCCGGCGCCCCGAGCCGCCCGGCCGTCGCCGCGCACCTGCACCGGCTGCGCCGGCTCCCGCGCGGTCCGCTGCGCCTCCACTGAACAAGGACCCCGTCCTCCCCACCCTTCGCGAGCTCAGGGTGGGACCCGGGACGGGGCCGCGGTGGGACCCTGCAGGGGGCCGCGGCGAGCCTCTGGGCGGGGCCGTTCCGGCACGTCACTGACGCGGGAATGCGGCTGGGCCGGGCTGCCTTGCCTCTCCCACGTGAGTGCACCGCCCGACGTCCCCCAGCTCAGCACCCGGCGGGTCGTCGCCGCGGTCGTCGCCCTCGCGCTGGGCGGCTTCGCCATCGGCACGACCGAGTTCGTGACGATGGGCGTGCTGCCCGAGATCGCCCAGGGCGTCGGCGTCGACATCCCCACCGCCGGGCACGTCATCTCCGCCTACGCGCTCGGCGTGGTCGTGGGCGCACCGGTCCTCGCCGCGCTCGGCGCCCGGCTGCCGCGGCGCGCGCTCCTGGTCGGCCTGGTGGTCGCGTTCCTCGTCGGCAACCTGGGCAGCGCCGTGGCCCCCGGCCACTCCTCGCTGCTGCTGGCGCGCTTCGTCAGCGGCCTCCCGCACGGCGCCTACTTCGGGGTGGCCTCGCTCGTGGCCGCCTCGCTGGTGCGGGCCGAGCTGCGGGGCCGGGCGGTCAGCTCGGTGATGCTCGGCCTGGCGGTGGCCAACCTGGCCGGGGTCCCGGCGGCGACCTGGCTCGGGCAGACGCTGGGCTGGCGGGCGGCCTACTGGGCGGTCGTCGTCCTCGCCGTGGCGACCGTGCTCGCGGTCCTGGCGTTCGTGCCGTCCTCGCCCGGTCGGAGCGAGGTCACGATCGCCACCGAGCTCACCGCGCTGCGTCGTCCGCAGGTGCTGCTGACCCTGCTGGTGGCCACGGTCGGCTTCGGCGGCATGTTCGCCGTCTACAGCTACGTCGCACCGCTCACCACGGAGGAGGCCGGGCTGCCCCGCGCGGCGGTGCCGTGGGTCCTGCTCGTGTTCGGCGTCGGCGGCGTCCTGGGGACGGCGCTCGGCGGCCGGCTCGCCGACCTCGCGCTGTTCCGCTCGCTGGTCGGGGCGATGGGGACGATGGGTGTGCTGCTGGCCCTGGTGGCGCTGCTCGCCGGTTGGGCGCCGGGGCTGCTGGCCACGATCTTCCTGCTCGCGGCGACCGCCTCGGTGCTGGTGGTGACCCTGCAGCTGCGGCTGATGGAGGTCGCCGGCGAGGCGCAGATGCTGGGCGCCGCGCTCAACCACTCGGCGCTCAACGCCGCGAACGCCCTCGGCGCCTGGCTGGGCGGCGTGGTCATCGCCGCCGGCCTGGGCTGGACCGCGCCCGCCGCCGTCGGGGCCGCGCTGGCCGCGGTCGGGCTCGTCGCGCTCACCGCCTCGGCGGTGCTGCGCCGCCGCGAGCAGCGGACCGGGCCGGTGCGGACGGCACCCGCACCCGCCCGGTGAAGGACCTCCCTGCCCCCCACCACTCGCGAGCTCGCGGCGGGACCCTGCAGGGAGGCCTCAATCGGCGAGGGTCTCGGCGAACAGCGGGACGGCGTTCTCGAGCGCGTACTGGGTGCCGAGCGCCGAGCCGCTGGAGAAGGCGTTGACCAGTGCCTGGTCCTCCAGCACCAGGGCGTTGCCCTGCTGCACCGACGGCAGCGACTGCCACAGCGGGTTGTCGGTGATCTGCGACGCCTCGACGAAGATCGGGAAGACCACCGTCAGGGGCGCGTCGAGCAGCGGCACCTGCTCCTCGCTGATCGAGACGAAGAAGCTCTGCCCGGCGAGGTCCTGGATGGCCGGCTCGTTGGTGAAGCCCAGCGCCTCCATGAAGTCGACGCGGGTGTCGCCGCGGACGTAGGCGCCGAAGCCCTCGGAGGTGTAGGCGCCGACGGCGACCTCGGTGCCGTCGAACTCCGGGTGGGCCTCCGCGGCCTCGGTGAACTGCTGCTCGACCTCGGCCTGCAGCTCGTCGGCCTGCTCCTCGCGGCCCAGCGCCCGGCCGACCAGGTCCAGCTGCTGCTGCCACGTGGTCAGGTACGGACCGACCCCCTCCGGCTGGCCGACGGTCGGCGCGATGGCGCTGAGCGCGTCGTAGCGCTCCTGTGTGGCGGGGGAGCGGGTGTCCAGGATGACATCGGGTTGCAGCGCGGCGATCGCCTCGAGGCTCGGCTCGAGCGTCTCGATGATCTCCGGGGCCTGGCCGTAGCGCCCCTCGGCCCACGGACCCACGCCCTCGCCGCCGAATGCCAGCCAGTCGCTTGCGCCCACCGGCTGGACGCCCAGCGCCAGCGCGGTCTCGGCGTCCGACCAGCCGAGGGCCACGACCCGCTGGGGCTCCTCGGGTATCCCGACGTCCCCGAAGGCCGTCTCGACGGTGACGGGGAAGGCGCCGCCGGAGCCCGACGGGCTGCTGGACGCGGCGGTCTCCCCGGAGGACCCCGCGTCGCCGGAGCCGCAGCCGGCGAGGAGGGCGGTGGCGGCGAGCAGGGTGGCGCCGCGCAGGAACGGGCGAACGGACATGGGCTCCCCTTCGAACAGGTGAGCCTCACCTAACTACGCCGTCCTGTAGCCGTTCCACCCGGGTCCGCGCACCGCCTGTCGTCGGAGTGCCTGCAACTCCGCTGCAACGTTGGCCCGCTCCCGCAGCAGCGGACCGCAGGGCGCGACAACACCCCGGTCCGCGGTACATATCGCGACAGAATGCCGCACCTGCGGAGAGAACGGGGTCTTTCGTCCTCAGGTAAGCGTGGCCTAAGTCACGTGTCGCTCGACAGACTCGGCGCAGGTGCGGCGTGTGCCCGGCACCACACGGGACCCCTGCAGAGGAGCGGAGGAACGGTGACCCAGATCAACGTGCGGGTGGACGGGGTGACGTACACCGACGACGTCGAACCCCGGACGCTGCTGGTGCACTACCTGAGGGAGCAGCTGGGGAAGGTCGGCACCGTCATCGGGTGCGACACCAGCAACTGCGGTGCGTGCACCGTCCACCTCGACGGCGCGGCCGTGAAGTCCTGCACCGTGCTGGCGGTCCAGGCCGACGGCGGCGAGGTGACCACCATCGAGGGGCTCGCGCCGAACGGCGGCCTGCACCCGGTGCAGAAGGCGTTCCACGAGATGCACGGACTGCAGTGCGGGTACTGCACGCCGGGGATGATCATGGCCTCGATCGACCTGCTCAAGGAGAACCCGGACCCGAGCGAGACCGAGGTCCGCGAGGGCATCGAGGGCAACCTCTGCCGCTGCACCGGCTACCAGAACATCGTCCGTGCGGTGCAGCAGGCCGCCACCGAGATGCGCGGCGCCGGTGACGGGCACGTCGCCCCGGCCGAGGTCGACACCGCCGCCGCTCCCCACGTGGCGGTGAACTCGTGACCGCCGTCGAGGACCGGGCCACCACCCAGGCGCCGGAGCGCGAGGTCGGCAAGGCCCGCCGCCGCAAGGAGGACGCCCGGCTGATCACCGGCCGGACCACCTGGACCGACAACATGGTGCTGCCCGGCATGCTGCACCTGGCCGTCGTCCGCAGCCCCGTGGCCCACGCGAAGATCAGCTCGATCGACGTCAGCGCGGCCCAGGAGGCACCGGGCGTCCTCGCCGTCCTCACCGGGCGGGACGTGGCCGACGAGCAGGGCTCGATCCCGTGCGCCTGGCCGGTCACCCCCGACATGGTCAACCCCGGCCACCCGTCGATCGCCGTGGACGAGGTCAACCACGTCGGCGAGGCCGTCGCGGTGATCGTGGCGCGCAGCAAGGCCGCCGCGCAGGACGCCGTCGAGCTGGTGGACGTCGACTACGACCTGCTGCCCGCGGTGCTGGACATGGAGGAGGCGGTCGCCGAGGGTGCGCAGCTGACCCACGACCACCTCGAGTCCAACCGCAGCTTCCACTTCGTCTTCGAGTCCGGGGACGCAGGCACCGGCCAGCACACCGACGACGCGTTCCGCGACGCCGAGGTCGTGGTCAGCCGCCGGTTCGTGCAGCAGCGGCTGATCCCGGCGTTCATGGAGCCCCGTTCGGTCGTGGTCCAGCCGCAGGGCGACAACTACACGATGTGGTCCTCGACCCAGGTCCCGCACATCCTGCGGCTGATGCTGGCGATGGTCACCGGCGTGCCCGAGCACAAGCTGCGGGTCGTCGCCCCCGACGTCGGCGGCGGCTTCGGCGGCAAGCTGCAGGTGACGCCGGAGGAGGTCATCAGCCTGCTGGTGGCCCGCCGGCTCGGGAAGCCGGTCAAGTGGACCGAGACCCGCAGCGAGTCGCTGATGACGGCCCACCACGGCCGCGACCAGATCCAGTACATCGACATCGCCGCGGACCGCGAGGGCAACGTCAAGGGCCTGCGCTGCCGGATCCTCGCCGACATGGGCGCCTACCTGCGGCTGGTCAGCCCCGGCGTCCCGGTGCTCGGCGCCTTCATGTTCAACGGGATCTACAAGTTCTCGGCCTACCGCTTCGAGTGCGACGGCATCTTCACCAACAAGACGCCCACCGACGCCTACCGCGGCGCCGGACGCCCCGAGGCGACCTTCGCCGTCGAGCGGATCATGGACGAGCTCGCCGTCGAGCTCGGCATGGACCCGCTCGAGCTGCGCCGCAAGAACTGGATCAAGGCCGAGGAGTTCCCGTTCACCTCGGTGGCCGGGATGACCTACGACAGCGGCGACTACGAGACCGCGACCCAGAAGGCGCTGCAGCTCATCGGCTACGACGAGCTGCGCGAGGAGCAGCGCCGCCGCCGGGAGTCGAACGACCCGGTGCAGCTCGGCATCGGCTTCTCGACCTTCACCGAGATGTGCGGCCTGGCACCCTCCCGGGTGCTCGGCTCGCTGTCCTACGGCGCCGGCGGCTGGGAGCACGCCTCCATCCGGATGCTGCCCACCGGCAAGGTCGAGGTCGTCACCGGCTCCACCCCCCACGGGCAGGGCCACGAGACGGCGTGGAGCCAGCTGGTCGCCGACCGGCTGGGCGTGCCCTTCGAGGACGTCGAGGTGCTGCACGGCGACACCTCGGTCTCCCCGCGGGGGCTGGACACGTACGGCTCCCGGTCGCTGGTGGTCGGCGGGGCCGCGGTGGTCAGCGCGGCGGAGAAGGTCGTGACCAAGGCCCGCAGGGTCGCCGCGCACCTGCTCGAGGCCAGCGAGGACGACCTCGACTTCTCCGCCGGGAAGTTCTCCGTCCGCGGCACCCCCGGCGCGGAGGTCTCCATCCAGGAGATCGCCCTGGCCACGTTCGCGGCGCACAACTTCCCCGAGGGCGTGGAGCCCTCGATCGACGCGGACGCGACGTTCGACCCGGAGAACTTCTCCTTCCCCCACGGCACGCACATCTGCGCCATGGAGGTCGACACCGAGACCGGCATGGTCAAGATCCGCAAGTACGCGTGCGTGGACGACGTCGGCACGATCGTCAACCCGCTCATCGTCGAGGGGCAGATCCACGGCGGGCTGGCCCAGGGCATCGCCCAGGCGCTGTTCGAGGAGGCCGTCTACGACGCCGACGGCAACCTCACCACCGGCACTTTCGTCGACTACCTGGTGCCCTCGGCGGCCGACCTGCCGCACTTCGAGACCGGCAACACGGTGCACGAGGCCCCGGGCAACCCGATCGGCGCGAAGGGTGTCGGCGAGGCCGGCACCATCGCGAGCACGCCGGCCGTGGTGAACGCCGCGCTGGACGCCGTCCGGCACCTCGGGGTGCGCGACATCCGGATGCCGCTGACCCCCGAACGGGTCTGGCGGGCCGTCCACGGTGGTGGGGACGGCGGCGATCGCGCCACCGCAGGCACCAACGCCTACGGCGGGGCGCAGACCGAGACCACCGCCGGCGTCTCCACCCCCCAGTCCGCCCTCGGAGGTGACCGGTGATCCCCGCTGCGTTCGAGTACGCCCGTCCCACCACCGTCGACGAGGCCCTGCAGGCCATCGCCGAGGGTGGGGACGACGTGAAGGTCCTGGCCGGCGGGCAGTCGTTGATCCCGGTCATGCGGCTGCGGTTGGCCGCACCGGAGACGGTGGTCGACCTGGGTCGGGTGGCCGAGCTGCGCGGCGTCCGGGACGACGGCGACGCCCTCGTCATCGGGGCCATGACGACGCACCACGACGTCATGACCGACCCGCTCGTGCAGCAGTACGCGCCGCTCATCGCCGAGGCGACCGAGACGGTGGCCGACCGGCAGGTCCGCGCCCGCGGCACCTTCGGCGGGGCCCTGGTTCACGCCGACCCCGCGGGCGACCTGCCGGCGGTGGCCCTCGCCCTGGACGCGGAGTTCGTCATCGCCGGTCCCGAGGGACGGCGGACCGTGCCGGCGGCGGAGTTCTTCGTCGACTACCTGACCACCGCGGTGGAGGAGGGGGAGCTGCTCGTCGAGGTCCGCGTCCCCAAGCTGGCCGGTGAGTGGGGCATGCGCTACGAGAAGTTCAACCGGGTGGCGCAGGCGTGGTCGATCGTGGCGGTGGCCGCGGTCGTCCGGCGGGAGGACGGGCACATCGCCGAGGCCCGGATCGGGCTGACCAACATGGGCACCACGCCACTGCGGGCCTCCGCGGTGGAGGCCGCGCTGGCCGGTGCCCCGGCCACGCCTGAGACGATCGCCGCGGCGGCCCGGTCGGCCGCCGAGGGGACCTCTCCGACCAGCGACCTCAACGCCCAGGCGGACTACCGGGAGCACCTGGCGCAGGTGCTCACTCGTCGCGCGGTGACCGCCGCGGCGGGGCTGTAGCGTCGATCCCCCGCCGCCCGGACCCGCGCTCGACCGACTCGGCCGGCCCGCCCCCACCCGGGGCGGACCGGCCGAGCTCCGTACCCCAGGAGGTAGCACCGTGCAGTTGGAGAACTCGTTCACCGTCCCCGTGCCGATCGACGAAGCCTGGCGGGTGCTGCTGGACATCGAGCGGATCGCACCGTGCATGCCCGGCGCCGCCCTGGACTCGGTCACCGGTGACGAGTTCACCGGCCGGGTCAAGGTCAAGCTCGGCCCGATCAACCTGACCTACCAGGGCAAGGCGTCGTTCGTCGAGAAGGACGAGGCGGCGCACAAGGCGGTCATCGACGGCCGCGGCAAGGACCAGCGCGGCAACGGCACCGCGGCCGCGCTCATCACCGCCCAGCTCAAGGACGAGGGCGGCACCACGCGGGTCGACGTCCTGACCGACCTGAACATCACCGGTCGGCCGGCCCAGTTCGGCCGCGGCGTCATGACCGACGTCGGCAACAAGCTGCTCGGCCAGTTCGCCGACAAGCTGGCCGCCCAGCTGGGCGCCGGCGACGCGGGGGCGACGGCGGCGGCCGCGCCCGCGGCCGCGCCGGTGGAGAAGGCGACGCCGGCGAAGAAGGCCGCGGCCACGGCAGCGGGTGCCGCCGAGGAGGTGGCCGCCTCCGTGGAGCAGGTGCCGGGGGAGAGCGCCGTGGCGGAGAAGACCCGCACGACCGCGGCGGCGGCGAAGGAGGCCGCTGCAGCCACCACGGACCGGGTGTCCGGCGGTGACACCGCGCCGGCCGCCGTCGTCCCGAGCCCGCCGCCGGCCGCGACGACGGCCCCGACCGTCCCGGCGGCTCCCGCGGCCCGGACCGCGGGGCCCAAGCACGCCGAGCCCGAGCCGATCGACCTGCTCGAGGTCGCCGGCGGGGCCGCGCTGACCCGCTACGCGGCGCCGCTGGCCGGTGCCGCGGCGCTGGTGCTGGTGGTCACGCTGGTCGTCCGGCGCCGGCGCCGGCGCCGCTGACCTCCGCGGGGTCGCCGGGGTCCGCCCCGGCGACCCCGGCCAGCCAGTCGACGGCGGCCAGGGCGACGACGCCCGGGCTGCGCCTGAGCGCGTGGTCGCCGGGGACGGTGTAGAGCGAGGCCCCGGGCTGCCCGGTCAGCACCGCGGCGAGCTCCTCGGGGCGGCCGAACGCGTCCCGCTCGCCCTGCACGACCCCCAGCGGCACGCCCACGGCGGTCAGCTCGTCGGCGCGGCTGCGCTCGGGCCGGCCCGGCGGGTGCAGGGGGAACGCCAGGCACAGCACGGCGTCGGCCCCGAGCGCGGCCGCCGTCCGGCAGGCCACCCGGGCCCCTGCGCTGCGGCCGCCGACCACCAGGGGGCCGGTCAGCCGGTCGTCGTCCCGCAGCGCGGTGAGCACCGCCGTCCAGCCCTCGTCCAGCCGGGGCGGCGCTGGCGCGATCCGCTTCCCCGCCACCCGCCAGGGCTGCTCGACGCCCAGCACCCGCCAGCCGGCCGCGGCGGCGTCGGCGGTGACCGCGGCCAGGTCGGCCGACCCGATGCCGCCACCCGCGCCGTGGCCGAGCACCAGCGTGCCGACGACGGCGCCCGCGGGCTCGGTGACGGTGACCCGCGCCGGGCCGAGCGGGGTCTCGACGTCCCGGGTCACGCCGGAGGCAGCGCGAGCAGCGCGTCGACCGCGCCGGCGAGGTCGCCGGCCACCAGCGCGGCGGGGTCGTACACGGCCGGATAGGTGCGCTCGGTGCGCGGGAACCAGGCCGCGGTCAGGCCCGCCCGCAGCGCGCCGTGGACGTCCCAGCCGTGCGACGCGATGAGCGCCAGCCGCGCCGGCTCGACGTCGCAGACCCCCGCCGCCCAGAGGTAGACCTCGCGGGCGGGCTTCCACGCCCGGATCACCTCGCTGGACAGCGAGCGCTCCACCAGCGGGCTCACCCCGCCGCGCTCCAGCCCGGCCTCGGCGACGCCGGGGGAGCCGTGGGTCAGCGTCACCACCCGGACGCCGGCCTCGACCAGCCGGCGCAGCGCCGGCTCGACGTCGGGGTGCGGGGCCAGCTCGAGGAAGGCGTCGGCCACCCGGGACCGCTCGGCGTCCCCCAGGTCG
This sequence comes from Geodermatophilus sp. URMC 61, assembly GCF_052931555.1. Lineage (NCBI taxonomy): Bacteria > Bacillati > Actinomycetota > Actinomycetes > Geodermatophilales > Geodermatophilaceae > Geodermatophilus > Geodermatophilus sp. URMC 61. Next base: position 4,001,604 of record NZ_JBRFHZ010000002.1, on the reverse strand, counting down.
GTGGCCTGGGCGAGGGCCGCGTCGAACGCCTCGCGGAAGCGGCACCACGTGCCCGCCGTGGCCGCGGCGAAGCCGGTGAGCAGGGTGCGGGAGAACACCGCGGGCAGCAGGTCGGCCGGTTGCCCGAGTTCGACCAGTGCGGCGCGCACCGGGCCCAGGTCGAGCAGCGTCTCGTTGACGTCGAAGGCGACGACGGTGGGTCGGGTGGGGGGCATGGAGTCGCGGCGCAGGGCGCTCACGAGTCCTCCTCGGCGGCGCTCGACGGCCGCGTTCGCGGAGCTGCTGTGCCCGTGCGTGGGCTCGCGAGCTCGCTCACGCCGACCGGCTCTCGTCGGTCTCGGCGCGACCGGCCTGCCGGTGCCGGCGCACGTCCCGGTAGCGCTTGACGACCAGGTAGCCGATGCCGAGCGCGACCGCGGCGACGACGGCGTAGTCGAGGTACTTGAGGTTGGCCTGCACGAAGTCGCCGGCCGCGACGCCCAGGCCGATGAGCACGCCGTTCCAGATCAGGCTGCCCGCGGCGGAGTAGAGCACGAACTGGCCGAAGGGCATGCGCACGACACCGGCGGGCACGGAGATGAAGCTGCGCACGATCGGCACCATCCGGCCGAAGAACACCGCCGAGCGCCCGTGCCGCTCGAACCAGGCGAAGGTCTTGTCGACGTCCTCGGTCTCCACCAGTGGCAGCCGGTCGAGGAAGGCGTGCGAGCGGCGCGTGCCCAGCGCCCGGCCGACGTAGTAGAAGAAGACCGCGCCGAGGATCGACCCGAGGGTGGCGCACAGGACCACCGGGACGATGTCGAGCCGGCCGTCGTTGATGAGCACCCCGGCCAGGCCCAGCACCGCCTCGCTGGGGATGGGCGGGATGACCGTCTCCAGCAGGATGGCGAAGCCGACGCCCACCGCGCCGAGTCGCTCCACCATGTCGAGCAGGAAGCCGGTGATGCCGCCCTGGTCGGAGGAGGCCGCGGCGGCGAGGAAGGACATGCGCCCCACGGTAACGGCGTCATCCGGACGGCACCGGACCGCCACGGGGGTAGGTTCGCCACCCATGCGGCAGCGCTTCACCGCCCGGGCCGTCGTCGTCGGGGACCACGCCGGCACGGTCGTGCCCGACGCGGCGGTCGACGTCGAGGACGGCACGCTCACCTGGGTCGGCCCGGCCGCGGACGCGCCGGACGCCGGGGACGCCGAGGTCGTCGCCGTCCCCGGGGTGCTGCTGCCGGGGCTGGTGAACGCCCACTCGCACGCACCGATGGTGTTGTTCCGCGGGCAGGCCGAGGGGCTGCCGCTGGCGCGGTGGCTGCGCGAGGTGATCTGGCCGCGGGAGGCCCGGCTGACCCCCGAGGACGTCGAGGTGGCGATGACCGCGGCCTCGGCGGAGATGCTGCGCGGCGGGGTCACCACCAGCGTCGAGATGTACTTCTCGCCCGAGCGGATCGCCGCCGCCGTCGGCCGCACCGGTGCCCGCGCGGTGGTCGCCACCCCGCTGCTGCCGCTGCCCGGGATGCCCCCGCTGGCCGAACAGCTGGCCGACGCGGTGACGCTGGCGACCTCCGCGCCCGGCGACGGCGCCGTCGAGTACGGCATCGGCCCCCACGCGGCCTACACGCTGCCGCTGCCGGTGCTGCGCGACGCCGCGGCGGCCGCCCGGGAGCACGGCCTGCTGCTGCACCTGCACGTCGCGGAGACCGCCGGCGAGGGTGCGGACCTGCTGGCCACCCACGGGCTGTCGGTGCCCGCCCTGCTGGCCGCGCACGACGTCCTGGGCGGCCGGGTGCTGGCCGCGCACAGCGTGCACGTCGACGACGGCGACCTGGAGCTGTGGCGGGAGTACGACGTCGCCGTGGCGCACTGCCCCGCGAGCAACGCCAAGCTGGCCAGCGGGATCGCGCCGGTGCGGGCGATGCTCGACCGCGGCGTCCGGGTGGGGCTCGGGACCGACGGGCCGGCGTCCAACGACGGGCTGGACCTGCTGGCCGACGTCCGGCTGGCCGCGGGTCTGGCCCGGCTCCGCGAGGGCTCGGCCACCGCGCTGACCGCCGCCGAGGCGTTCTGGCTGGCCACCGGTGGGGCCGCCGACGCGATCGGCCGCCCGGACCTCGGCCAGGTCGCCGTCGGCCGCCGGGCGGACCTGGTGCACGTCGACACCCGTGACCTGGCCTTCGAGCCGGTCCTCGACCCGATGGACCTGCTCACCCACCTGGTCTGGTCGGGCACCTCGCGGCTGGTGCGCGACACCTGGGTCGGCGGGCGGCAGGTCGTGCGCGACGGCGTCTGCACGACGGTGGACGCCGAGGCGCTGCGCGCCGACGTCGCAGAACGGGCGACCCGCCTCGCTGGGCCCGCAGGCTGACCGACACGGGTGCCCCGGTCGCGGGTGAGCCGCCTGCGAGGGTCGGGCCGCGGCGCGGGGGGCGGAGCCCTCCCGGCGCGGTGCGACGGTGGGGCTCAGTGCCCGTCGGGGACGGCACCTGGCCGCGGTCGCGGTCCGGAGGACCGCAGTGAGATCGTCTCGCCGCGGGTCACGGCGCGGATCTCGCCGGGCGCGCGCCGGGCGGCCACCTCGCGGACGAAGTCGCCCAGCGGCGAGGCGAACCGGTCGTAGTCGTCGTAGTGCACCGGCACGGTGACCGGCGGCTTGAGCAGCTCGACCAGGTCGGCGCCCTGCCGGCCGTCCATGGTCACGGTGAAGCCGAGCGCCTTGGTGCCGCCCAGGTGCGGGATGACGACGTCCAGCGGTCCGCAGCGCTCCAGTACCTCGCCGAGCTCGGGACGGAAGACGGTGTCGCCGCTGATGTAGCCCCGCCAGGACACCTCGCCGTCGCGCACCAGCTCGAGCACGCTGCCCATCACCGGTGGCAGCAGCTTCGCGACGGGCTGGGGGCCGTGGACCCCGGGGACCGAGGTGATCCGCAGCGCGGCGCCGTCGCGGTTCAGCTCGTGCCGCTGCCAGGGGGTCAGGTCGACGGTCTCCCGGAAGCCCCGCCGGCCCAGGGCGCGGGCGGCGGCCTGCGTGGTGATCACCGGCGTGCCGCGGTCGAGGGTGCGGGTGGCGATGCGGTCCCAGTGGTCGGCGTGCAGGTGCGACAGCAGGATCGAGTCCAGCGTGGGCAGCTGCGTGGGCTGCAGCGCGGGCTCGGTGAGCCGCTTGGTCCACAGCCCCTTGCCTAGGTAGGCGCGCTGCCCGCGGTGCAGGAAGTTCGGGTCGGTCAGCAGCGTGAAGGGCCCGAGCCGCAGCAGCGTGGTGGCGTTCCCGCCGAAGGTGAGCGTGACGTCGTCGGCAGGGGACGGCGGGGAGGGCGCGGCCATGTGCTGGCGTCTACCCCGGTCACCTCGCGGCCACGCCGCCCGGGACCGGTGACCGGGTCAGCCCTCGGGGCGCTCCCACCCGTGGTCGCCGCAGGCCCGGAGGACGTTGGCACCCGCCTCGACGACCGCGGCGTAGTCGAGGTCCTCCTCCCGGGTATCGCGGAACCGCTCGTAGGGGTCGGTCAGCGGCGTCGTGTCCGACTGCCCGAGCAGGTCGCCGACCCGCTCGGTGACCTCGGCCCGCTGGTCCGCCGGGCTGCCCGCTGCGGACCAGGCGGCCAGGGCGTCGCACGCCTCGGTGGACGACCGGTCCAGCCCGCCGCCCGCGCAGGCGGCGAGGGCGAGGGCCGCCACCGGGACGGCCCAGATGCGGCATCGGGACACCCCGCGAGGCTAGTGGCGCCGGTGCCCGACCGGCGGTGCACCCCTCGGGCCCGGCGTGGACCGCGCCGCCCGCGCTGGTAGACAGGGGCGGTGGCTGCCTCCCGCGACGTGGACGCGTCCTTCCTCGCCCTGCCGCTGTCCGCGCTGACCGACGCCGCGCTCACCCGGGCCCTCGACCTCGGCTGCGAGCACGCCGACCTGCGGGTGGAGCGGATCCGCACCCAGTCGATCAGCCTGCGCGACGCCCGGTTGGAGTCGCTGGCCGACGGTGAGGACCTGGGGCTGGCCGTGCGCGTGGTGTACGAGGGCACCTGGGGGTTCGCCGCGGGCGTCGTCCTCACCGCGGCCGAGGCCGTGCGGCTGGCCGAGGAGGCGGTCGCCGTCGCGCAGGTGTCGGCGGCGGTCAACAGCGACCGTGTCGAGCTCGCGCCCGAGCCGGTGTACCCCGACGCCGTCTGGGTGTCCGACTACGACGTCGACCCGTTCGAGGTGCCCGATGCGGAGAAGACCGGGCTGCTCACCGAGCTGTCCGAGCAGCTGCTGGCCGCCGACGGGGTCGAGCACGTGCAGGCGGTCTGCCAGGCGGTGAAGGAGCAGAAGTACTACGCCGACACCGCCGGCACCCGCACCCGCCAGCAGCGGGTGCGCATCCACCCCGACCTCACCGCGCTCACCGTCGACCGCAGCACCGGCGCCTTCGAGAGCATGCGCACCATCGCGCCGCCGGCCGGCCGCGGCTGGGAGTACCTGACCGGCACCGGCTGGGACTGGCGCGGCGAGATCGCCGAGATCCCCGAGCTGCTGCGCGAGAAGACGAAGGCGCCGTCGGTGCAGGCGGGGCGCTACGACCTCGTCGTCGACCCGTCGAACCTGTGGCTCACCATCCACGAGTCCATCGGTCACGCCACCGAGCTGGACCGGGCCCTGGGCTACGAGGCCGCCTACGCCGGCACCTCGTTCGCGACCGTCGACAAGCTCGGGACGCTCCGGTACGGCTCCGGGATCATGCACGTCACCGGCGACCGCACCGCCCCGCACGGCCTGTCGACGATCGGGTGGGACGACGAGGGCGTCGCCGGTCAGCAGTGGGACATCATCGAGGGTGGCGTGCTGGTCGGCTACCAGGTCGACCGGAACACCGCGCGGCTCGGCGGCATGGCTCGCTCCAACGGCTGCGCCTTCGCCGACTCACCGCAGCACACGCCGGTGCAGCGCATGGCCAACGTCTCGCTGCAGCCCGCCGCCGACGGCCCCTCGACCGAGGAGGTCGTCGCCGGCGTCGAGCGCGGCATCTACGTCGTCGGCGACAAGAGCTGGTCGATCGACATGCAGCGCTACAACTTCCAGTTCACCGGCCAGCGCTTCTACCGGATCGAGGGCGGCAGGCTGGCCGGCCAGCTGCGGGACGTGGCCTACCAGGCGACGACGACGGACTTCTGGGGCTCGATGCGCGTCGTCGGCGGGCCGCAGACCTACCTGCTCGGCGGTGCGTTCAACTGCGGCAAGGCCCAGCCCGGGCAGGTCGCCCCGGTCAGCCACGGCTGCCCGGTGGCGCTGTTCGAGAACGTGAACATCCTCAACACGGCGCAGGAGGCCGGGCGATGAGTTCCTGGGCGCGTCCGCAGGACGTCGTCGAGAAGGCGCTGGCCGCCTCCACCGCCGACGGGCAGGTCGCCTTCGTGGTGGAGAGCTCCGAGGCCAACCTGCGCTGGGCGAAGAACAGCCTGACCACGAACGGCTCGATGCGCTCGCGGCAGGTCGTCGTCGTCTCGTTCGTCGACGGCGGCGCGGGGATGGCGGCCGGCACGGTGGCGCGCACCGGCAGCCCGGACGTCGAGGCGCTGGTGGCCGCCAGCGAGCAGGCCGCCCGCGACGCCGGCCCGGCCGAGGACGCCGTCCCGCTGGTCAGCGAGGCGCCCCCTGGCGCCGGCGACTGGGACGCCGACCCCGCGGAGACCTCGATCGGCGTCTTCCGCGACTTCGCGCCCGCGCTGGGGGAGGCCTTCGGCGGTGCCCGCGACCGCGGGGAGCTGCTCTTCGGCTACGCCGAGCACGGCATGGCCACCACCTACCTGGGGACGTCGACCGGGCTGCGGCTCCGGCACGACCAGCCAAGCGGGCGGGTGGAGCTCAACGGCAAGAGCGGCGACATGAGCCGCTCGGTGTGGGCCGGCGTCGGCACCCGGGACTTCACCGACGTCTCGGTGGCCGACCTGGTCGCCGACGTGCAGCGCAAGCTCGGCTGGTCGCAGCGCCGGGTCGAGCTGCCCGCCGGGCGCTACGAGACGCTGCTGCCACCCTCGGCCGTCAGCGACCTGATGATCGACACGTACTGGACGATGGAGGCGCGGGACGCCGACGAGGGCCGCAACGTCTTCGCCCGGCCCGGCGGCGGCAACCGGATCGGCGAGCGGCTGGCCGCGCTCCCGCTGACCTTGCGCAGCGACCCGTTCGAGCCGGGCCTGGAGGCCTGCCCGTTCCAGGTGGTGAGCGGCTCGTCGGGCTCGGCGTCGGTGTTCGACAACGGCATGGCGACGCCGGCGGTCGAGTGGATCTCCGGTGGCGTCCTCACCAACCTGATCCGGCCGCGGGCGTGGGCGCTCAAGACGACCGCGCCGGCCACGGCCGCCGTCGACAACCTGGTCCTGGAGCTGCCGGGCGCCACGGCGTCCCTCGACGAGATGGTGGCCGGCACCGAGCGCGGGCTGCTGCTGACGACGCTCTGGTACATCCGCGAGGTCGACCCGCAGACACTGCTGCTGACCGGGCTCACCCGCGACGGCGTCTTCCTCGTCGAGGGCGGGGAGGTGACCGGCGCGGTGAACAACTTCCGGTTCAACGAGTCGCCGGTCGACCTGCTCGCCCGGATCACCCAGGCGGGGCGCACCGAGCGGACCCTGCCGCGCGAGTGGAGCGACTGGTTCACGCGGGCCGCGATGCCGACCGTGCGGGTGCCCGACTTCAACATGAGCTCGGTGTCGCCCGCCAGCTGACAGGGGACCGGCCGCCTCGCGGGGTCCCGCCGGCCCCGCCCGGCGGCCCTCCTGCAGGGTCCCGCCGCGAGCCTGCGAGTGGCGGGAGCAGGAGGGTCCTTCCGCCGAGCTTGCGAGGGGGACGACGGGGTCCTCCCACGAGCGGTGGGGGCAAGGGGGTCCTCCCTCCTCACCCGGGCCCGTACGGGTGGTGCTCGTGGGACCCGTGGGGTGTGACGACCGGTCCGTCACACCCGACCCCGCATGGCTTCGTGACCGTCCGCGTCCGGCCACCTACGGTCTGTCTCGCGGGATCGGGCGACCTCCGGCTGCACCACCCCGCGCGCACGCCGAGACGTGCACCGGGCGGACAGAGGCGCTCCGCTCGCAACGGACGGGATCCGGCACAGCCGGACCGGTGAGGGGAGGGTCCCGTGACGCGGGCTCAGAAGCCGTCGGTCTTCCAGGTCGGCAGGGTGTGGGACGACGGGCGCTCCGTCGTGGTCTCCGGTTGGGGCCTGGGCCTGTGCGTCTCGGCCTGCACCTGCCACCGCCACCCCTCCGCCGGCAGCCTGGCGATCGCCGAGGACCAGGCCGAGGGTCTGCTCGGCCTGGTGAGCTACCGGGAGGGCGGCTGCGACTGCTGCGAGCCGTGGACCGCCCACGAGCTCTCCGCCGTCGTCCGCGACCTGCAGCTGGTCGGCGGCCTCGACGCCCCCGAGTCGCTCGCCGGCTGAGGGAGTCCACCCTCCACCGAGGCCTGGTCGGAGGACCCCGTCCTCCCCATCCCTCGTCAGAGGACCCGCTGCCTCCCACCACTCGCAGGCTCGCGGCGGGACCCTGCGGGGGGCCGGCGGGCACCGGGACGGGGCCGGCGAGCCCCTGGATGGTGGCCGTTCCGGTACGTCACCAGGCCGGCTCCGCACCTGCGGGGCCGGGCCGCGGTTCCTCCGTGCTCCCACCCGGGTAGGGCCGTCCCATGCTGGGACGCGCTGCCCTCCGAGGTGCTCTCGCCGGCCTGGCCGGCACCGCGGCCATGACGATCGCCGAGAAGGTCGAGCAGTCGGTGACCCACCGGCCCGACTCGTACGTGCCCGCGCGCACCCTCACCGCGCTGACCACCCGCCGCCGCCTGCCGGGGTCCGCGCGCCCGCCCGTTCGCAACCACCTCATGCACTGGGGCACCGGCGCGGCCGTCGGCGCCCTGCGTGGCGTGTGGTCGGCCAGCGGGCTGCGCGGCTGGCGCGCCTCGGCCTGGCACACCTCGGTGCGGCTGGCCACCGACCAGACCCTGGAGAACGCCACCGGCGTGGGCGCGCCGCCGTGGACGTGGTCGCGCCAGGACCAGGTCGTCGACATCGGCGGGAAGGCGGTCTACTCCTTCGTGACCGGCGCGGTCGCCGACCGGCTGGTCCCCCTCGCACCCGACCGCACCCCCTCGGGCACCGCCCCGCCGCGCCGGCGGTAGCCGCACCCCCTGACGCCCAGCGCGGCTCTCCCGCGGCGCCCGGGACCGCTGGGACCGCTGTGACGACTGAGTCGAGCGCCCTGGCCTGAACCCCGCGCGCCGACCCCTACGTGACGTTGCGCCCTCCTTACCGTGCGTGCTCACGCGCATGGAACACCGCCTCCTTCCCAGGGCGGGGCGCGGTGAGAGGGGGCCGGGCATGGGCCGCAATCGGACGAGCCGGCGCTGGTCGCGCGCCGCCCTGGTCGCCACGGCTGCTGTCGCCGTGCTGCTGGCCCCGGCGACGGCGAGCGCCGACCCGGGCTCCGCGGACGAGGCCCAGCGGCTGGTCGCCGAGGCCAGCAAGCAGCTGGCCACCCTCGACGAGCAGGTGCACGAGGCCGAGCTGACCGTGGCCGCGCAGCAGCAGGCCGCGGTCGACGCCGCCACGCGGGCGTCCCAGGCCGAGGCCGTGCTCGCCGGCTACGGCCCACAGCTGGTGGCCATCGCGCAGAGCGCCGGGACGTCGCAGTCCCGGATGGCCGCGTTCCTCACCTCCGAGTCCGCGGCGGACGTGGTCCAGCAGATGACCACGCTGGACCTCATCGCCGCGCACACCGAGGGCCTGCTGGCCGAGGTCTCGGTCGCGCAGCGCACCGCCGAGCAGGCCCGGGCCGACGCCGACGCCGCCGCCGCGCAGGCGACCGCGTCCCTCGCCGAGCTGGAGCGCCAGCGGGCAGAGGTGCAGACGCGGGTCGAGACCTACGAGGCCGACTTCGCCCGCCTCTCGGCTGCCGAGCAGGCCGCCGTCACCACCTCGGTCGCGGGGCCGTCACTGGCCGCGCCGGAGACGGCGTCGGTCGTGGCCGCCGCCCCGAGCGAGGCCGTCGCGACGGTCCTGGAGACCGCGCTCGCGCAGGTCGGCGACCCCTACGTCTGGGCCGGCTCGGGCCCGGACGGCTTCGACTGCTCGGGCCTGACGAGCTTCGCCTACGCCGCTGCCGGCGTCGCCCTGCCGCACTCCAGCCGGGCGCAGGCGCAGATGGGCACCGCCGTCTCGCGCAGCGAGCTGCAGCCCGGGGACCTGGTCTTCTTCGGTTCGCCCGTCTACCACGTCGGCATCTACGTCGGGAACGGGAAGATGGTGCACGCCCGCACCTTCAGCCAGCCGGTCGCGGTGACCAGCGTGGACATGGCCGGCTACGCCGGCGCCCGCCGCATCCTTTGACAGGCGGCCCCCTGCAGGTGGGAGGCCCCCGTCCTCCCCACCCTCGCAGGCTCGGGGCGAGCCTCCCGACGGGGCCGGGTGGGGCCAGCAGGGTCCTTCCTCAGTACGGACGGCGTCCCTCGGCGAGCATCGTGACGAGGGCGGCGATCCGGCGGGCGCGGGTCTGCGGTGTGGCGGCCGTGGCCACCCGGTGGAGGACGGCGTAGCGGTTGCGGCCGTCGAGGCCGTCGAAGGCCTGCTGGGCGGCGGGCGCGGTGGCCAGGGCGGCGGCGAGGTCGTCGGGGACGGTGATCGTGGCCGGGCCGGCGTAGGCCCGCTCCCACCGGCCGTCGGCCCGGGCGGCCTCGACCGCGGCCAGCCCCGCCGGGCGCATCCGGCCGGCGGCGGTGAGCGCCTCGACGGCGGCCACGTTCTTCTGCGACCAGACACTGCGCGGCCGGCGCGGGGTGATCCGCTGCAGGTAGGAGGTGTCGTCCAGACGCTGCGACCTCCCGTCGATCCAGCCGAAGCAGAGCACCGACTCGACCAGTTCGGCATAGGTCACCGAGGGGACGCCGGAGCCCTTCCTGGCCAGCCGCACGTACAGCCCGGGCGCGGTCGCGTGCTCGGCCTCGAGCCACTCCTCCAGCGCGGCCTGGTCGGGGAAGGCCAGCACCGGCAGGTCGGTCGGCAGCGTCACGGCGGCCATCCTGGCGGCGGGCGACGTCGCGGTCCACGGTCGCCGGCGCCCGGGTGGGGCGTCCTCCGGCGGTGCAGTCGCGACGCGTCTGTGCTGTGCTGTCGCCCGTGGCCGAGAACTACATCGCCGAGTTGCCCTTCGGGTCCCCGAAGATCCACGACGAGGCCTTCGTCGCGCCGACCGCCGTCGTGGTCGGCGCCGTCACGATGGGCCCGCGGTCCAGCATCTGGTACGGCGCGGTCGCGCGTGCCGACGCCGAGGTGATCGAGATCGGCGAGGGCTCCAACATCCAGGACGTCTGCACCCTGCACTCCGATCCCGGCTTCCCGCTCGTCGTCGGCCGCGGCGTGACCGTCGGCCACCGCGTGGTCCTGCACGGCGCCCGCATCGACGACGACGTCCTGGTCGGCATGGGCAGCGTCGTCATGAACGGCGCGCACATCGGGTCCGGCTCGATCGTGGCCGCCGGCGCGGTGGTCACCCAGGGCACGCAGGTGCCGCCGGGCTCGCTCGTCGCCGGCGTCCCCGCGAAGGTCATCCGGCAGGCCACGGACGACGACCTGCAGCACATCCGCGGCAACGCCGCCAGCTACACCGACCGGCTCGACAGCGCCCGCAAGGTGCGCCCGATCGTGCGGCAGAAGCTCCCCCCGGCCGGGCAGACCGCCGGCGACGCGATGGAGTGAGCCCCGCACGAGATCTGCACACTGGCGGTCATCGGGCGCCCGACGGCCGCGACTGTGCAGATCTGGCGCCGGTCAGAGGTCGCCGAGGACGAGGACCCAGCGGTTGGTGGCCCCGTCCCGCTCGTAGCTGAACCGGTCCACCGCGGCGCGGGCGAGCAGCAGCCCCCGGCCCCGTTCGGCGTCGTCGGCGGGCGGCCGCTCCGTCCCCGTTTCGACCGGTGCACCGTCGTCCTCGAAGACCGCCCGGATCCGGTCGGGGCTGCTGGACAGCCGCAGGGACACACGCTCGGCGCCGGCAGCGGCGCCGTGCTCGGCGATGTTGGCCGCCACCTCGGCCACCGCGGTCTCGAAGCGGATCCGGTCCTGCTCGCCCACGCCGGGTTCGTCGGCCCACAGGCGGGCCAGGAGGTCGTGCACCGGCCCCAGGAGCTCGGGGCCGGCCGTGGCCTGGAGCAGGTGCTCCGCGCCGCCGCGCACGTCAGTCGCCGGCGAAGGCGCTGGCGACGTCCGGGCGGGGACGCAGCACCCGCCGGAGGTTGGTCAGGTCCAGCACGGCCTCCACCTGCGGTCCCGCCCCGGCGATGCGCAGGTCGCCGCCGGCCTGGCGAGCGGTCTTCAGCCCCGCGATGAGTGCTCCCAGCCCCGAGGAGTCCATCGACTCGGTCTCCGAGAGGTCGACGACGATCCGCGCCGTCCCCCCTGCCACCAGCTCGGCGACCAGCGACCGCAGCCGCGGGGCGGCGACCATGTTCAGCCGCCCCACCGGCCGGACCACGCCGATGCCGGTGTCGGTCGTCTCGGTCTGGAACTCGGTCATGCGGGGACCTCCGCCGGCTGCTCCTCGGGTCCGCGGTGGCGGACGGCCTTGATGATCACACTGAGGACGGCGAGGTCGAAGGCGACCCACACCAGGTTCACGGCCGTGCCCAGCGCCGACGCCTGCCCGGTTCCCATCCGGACGGTCCCGACCACCGCGGCGACCACGAGCAGCGCCATGACCACGAGCTGGGGCCGCACGAGACGCCACGGACGCCGGGCCACCGCCTGCCGCTCCTTCGGCGTGACGGCGAAGGCCAGGCTGCGGCCGAAGACGACGTTGGCCACCGCGGAGGTCACCGAGCGGATCCACACGGGGAACAGTGCGAGCGAGTACTGCTGCCCGCGCCAGCTCCGCTTCCCCCGCCCGATGAGGTAGAAGAGCAGCTGGTTGACCGCGAGGAACGGCACCAGCCGGAGGAAGAAGTCCGCCGACAGCGCCTGCACCGGCAGGATCCCGGTGGTCAGGAAGACGATCGGCGCGGCGAAGTACACGACCGCGGCGAAGCCGGACAGGTAGCTCCACATGGTGGCCCAGTACATGAGCCGCTGCGCCAGGGTCAGCCCGCGCTGCACCAGCGGGTTCTCCCGGAGCATGACCTGGACCGTGCCCTGGGCCCAGCGCAGCCGCTGGGTGAGCATGGTGCCGAGGTCCTCCGGCGCCAGGCCGAGCGCGAGGGTCTCGTGGTGGTACGCGGTGCGCCAGCCGAGCGCGTGCAGCCGCATGCAGGTCGCCATGTCCTCGGTCACCGAGATGGTGGCCATCGGCATGAGCGGCTGCGCCTCGTCGTCCCGGTCGACGTCGATCGCCCGGACCAGGGCGCGCACGGTCTCCACGGCGCCGAGCGGCGACCAGTCGCGGTGCGCCAGCCGGGCGAGCGCCGCACGGTCGAGCTCGGCCGGGCCGGCCTCCTCGGCGTCCAGCTCCGAGGACAGGGCGGCGATCTCGGCGAGGTCGCTCTCCAGCGCGGTGACGTCGGCGTCGACCAGCCGGCGGGCCGCCGCGTCGACCTGCAGCTGGAAGCGGTAGGTCACGTCGGCCAGGGCGGCGCCGGCCCGCAGGTCCGCACGGCTCCGGGCCACCGCCTCGGCGACCGCGTCGAGGGCGGCGCGCGCCTCGGTCTGCGACGGGTCCAGGCCCCTGCGCGCCCGGGCGAGCACCCGATCGGCGGTCCGGAGCGTCCGGGTCACCGCCAGCTCCACCTCGGTGACGTACCGGGAGACGCCCAGCTGCATGAGGGCCTCGCGGCGCAGCACCGCGTTCGACCCGCAGAAGAACGCGGCGTTCCAGCCGTCCTTGCCCTGCTGGATGGGGCCGTAGAACAGCGGCGCCTGGCTGCCGAACGGGTCGTCGTCGGGCACGTTGACGAACACCTGCGGGGTCTGCACCAGGGCCATCTGCGGGTCGCGGAAGTACCCCAGGGTGCGGTCGAGGATCGCCGGGTCGGGGACCTGGTCGGCGTCCAGGATGAGGACGAACTCCCCGTCGGTGGTCATGAGGGCGTTGTTGAGGTTCCCGGCCTTGGCGTGCCGCTGGCGCCCCGCCCACTCCACGGACCTGGTGATCACGCCGATGCCGGCGGCCTCGGCGCGCTCCCGGAGCTCGGGGCGTGCACCGTCGTCGAGGATCCAGGTGCGGTGCGGGTACCGGATCTGCTGCGCCGCCTCCGCCGTGGCCATGACGAGGTCGACGGGCTCGTTGTAGGTGGTGATGAAGACGTCGACCGTCGCGCCGTCCGGCGGTGGTGGGGGCCGCCGGCGCCGGCGCAGCCGCCACATCGTCAGGCCGAACAGCAGCGAGTCGACGAGGCTGTACGTCTCGGCGAGGACCAGCGGGACGGCGATCCACCAGGCCGACCAGTTGATCGACTCGAGCCACCGCCACACCACGTAGTTCACGCCGAGCGCCGCGGTGAGCAGGATGAGCAGCCGCAACCCCACCAGGCCCGGGGTCAGCGGCACCCGGGGGGAGAGCGCCGCCGCGGTCTCGCGGTCGGGCAGCTCACGGGCGGAGGAGGCGCCCGGCCCGGTCCAGGCCGTGCGGCGGTGGCGGCTCACGTTCGCGGCACCCGTCGGACGGCGACCGCCGTGACGTCGTCCAGGGGAGCGGCGGCCGAGGCCAGCGCGCGGACGGCGCGGAGCAGGTCGTCGGGCTCCGGGTGGGCCTCGAGCAGCCGGGTGACCTCGGCCAGGGCCTCGTGCGTGCCCCCGAGCACGTCGAAGAGGCCGTCGCTGAAGGAGAAGAGGGTGTCCCCCGGCTCGAGCACCACCTCGTGCTCGGTCCAGCTCTGGTCGACGTCGATGCCCAGCGGGAGGTCCTCCCCGGCCAGCCGCTCGACGCCGCCCGTCCCCCGCCGGACCAGGGACAGCCCGTGACCGGCGTCCCCGTACCGCACCCGCCCCGTCGCGGCGTCCAGTCGCGCGTGGAAGGCGGTCACGAAGGAACCGGTGCGCTGGAGGTCGGGCAGGAGGATCCGGTTGGTGGCGGTGAGGACGTCGCCCTCCGGCCGGCGCCCGTCCCGGGCTCCGGAGTCCCGCACCGTGGTCCGCAGGACCGCGCGGACGGTGGCCATGAGGATGGCGGCCCCGGCGCCCTTGCCCATCACGTCGGCGACGGACAGGACCAGGTCGCCGCCGACGAGGTCGTGGTCGAACAGGTCACCGCCGACGGCGAAGGCCGGTTGGCAGGACCCGGCGACCCGGTAACCGGGCAGCTCGGGAGGTCGCTGCGGGAGCAGTGCCTGCTGCACCTCCCGGGCGCGGTCCATCTCGACGGAGTGGGCGAGCTCCTGCTCGGTCCACCGGCCCAGCTCCTCCAGCAGCGCGACGTCCCCGGCGTCGAGCGAGCGGGGGCGGACGTCGAACAGGCACAGCGTGCCGACGGTGAGGCCCCCCGGCCCCGCGAGGGGCTGGCCGGCGTAGAAGCGGATACGTGGGGGGCCGGTCACGGCAGGGGTGGTGGCGTAGCGGACGTCGGCCAGGGCGTCGGGCACGACGTGGGTCGTCCCGAGGGCGATCGTCCGGTCGCAGAAGGACGCCTGACGCTCCGCCCGGTCCACGGGCATCCCCTGGGCGGACTTGAACCACAGGGAGTCCTCGTCCACCAGCGTGATGGTCGCGATCGGGACGTCGAACACCCGCTGTGCCAGCCGGGTGATGCGGTCGAAGCGTTCCTCCTGGCCGGTGCCCAGCAGGTGCAGCTGCTCCAGTGCCTGCAGGCGCCGGGCCTCCACCGGGTCGGTCGGCGCGGGCACCCGGACGTCCGCCGGTGCCTGCGCGGCGGTCACCGGGCCACCAGCCGGCGTCCGGCCAGGGCTGCCCGCATCGCCGCGGCGCTGGCCGGGCTGCTGGTGATCCGCCAGTCGGCCTCCTTGTCGTGGTCGAACCAGACGAACGCCGCGACGTCGGCCTGCGCGTCCAGGTAGGCGACCAGATCGGTGACCCAGGCGGCCTTGTCCCCGCCCTCCTCGGCGGAGGCGACCTCGGTGATGCTGATCGGGATCCCCGGGGCCAGCTCGCGCAGCTCCTCGAGGCTGTCGCCGAAGAGCTCGTCGGGCTCCTGCCAGCCGGAGCCGGGGGAGCCGGTGCCCCAGTTGTAGCCGTCGAGGGCGACGCGGTCGACGTACCGGGTGCCGGGCCACGTCTCGGCCATCGGCGACGACCCGGGAAACCGTACGTTCGGGTTCCACACGAACTGCACGTTGCCCGCTCCCTGGGCATCGAACACCTCCGTGACGTGCCGGAACGCCGCGACGTGGTCGGCGGCCGTGGTACCCGACACGCCCACCGCCCACGGGTACCAGTCGCCGTTCTGCTCGTGCGCGAAGCGCACCTGCACCGGCCGGCCCCAGGTCCGCAGCGCGTCGGCCCACTGCCGGAGGTACGGGTCGTGGTCCCCGGCCGCGATGGCGGCCAGGCCGAACGCCCCGCTGTCCGGGGCGTCCCAGTCCCAGGGCTCCCAGGTCACCACCGGGACGGCGCCCCGGGCCGCGACGGCGTCGAGGTCGGCGACAGGGGGTGGGGTGGTGAAGTCGGCGTAGGTCAGGACCAGCGACGGACGCTCCCCCACGGCGGCCTCGACCGCGTCCAGCTCCGCGGCGGCCCTCGCGCCTCCGGGCGTGGTGACGCCGAACGCGAGGGGCTCGGTGCGCTCCGGGCCGTCGACGACGGCGACCACGGCGGTGGCCAGGGCTCCCACGCCCATCGCGGCTGCGACGGCGACGAGCCACCACGGCCGCCCGCTCCGGACCGTCACGGGAGGCAGCGCCGGGCGACGGGGCGATCGGTGGCGCACTGCCGGGTGGTCACGTCCCCACCAGCTCCCGCACCAGCGCGCCGACGGCGTCGACCTCGATGAGGAAGCCGTCGTGCCCGTGCGGGGAGGCGATCACCCGCAGCGGGACGCCGAGGGCGTCGGCCACCTGCTGCTGGAGCGCGAGCGGGTACAGCCGGTCGGGTGTCGACGCCGGCGACGACGGTCCGTGCGGTGATCCGGGCCAGCGCCGCGTCGACCCCACCGCGGCCGCGGCCGACGTCCCAGGAGTTCATGGCCTCGGTGAGCACCACGTAGCTGCCGGCGTCGAACCGGCGGGCCAGCTCGTCGGCGTGGTGGTCGAGGTGGGAGGCGACGGCGTAGCGGCCGTCGTCCTGCACCGCGGCGAGGCGGACGCGACGACGTGGTCGCCGGCCTGGGCGACGTTGAGGATGGCCAGGGTCTCGGCCGCCTGTCCGCTGGCGACGGCGAGGGCCGCCACGCCGCCCTCCAGCGACGCCACGCGCTGCTCCAGCGCGTCCTGCGTCGGGTTCATGATCCGCGTGTAGATGTTGCCGAGCTCGGCCAGCGCGAACAGGTCGGCGGCGTGCCGGGTGTCCCGGAACTGATAGGCCGTCGTCGCGTAGATCGGCAGGGCGCGGGCACCGGTCGTGGGATCGGGGCTGGTGCCGGCGTGGATCTGGCGGGTCTCGAAGCTCCAGCTCCGGGGGTCGCTCATCCGCCGCTTCCTCTCGCTCGCGGAGGACCCGCGGCGCGCGAGAGCTCCGTCCTTGCCGGGCGGCGGGCGCCGTCCGGCCGGCTCTTCCCCTGGGAGCACCTCGGACGGAGTGCAGGTTGCCGGGCAGCCAGCCAGGTGTTCGTCACTGCCTCCCGTGAGCCGGCGTGATCCTAGGCAGGCCGCCGTCGGCCGTGGAACAGGCGTCTCAGCTGGTGGACGCCGGTACCGCGAACCAGACGGCCCGCGCCCGGGCGGCGACCTCGCCGTCCGGGCTGACGAGCGCGGAAGCCGTGGTCGACCGCCGGCCCTCCCGCTCCAGCACCCAGGCCAGCAGCACGGAGTCCGCGCCCACGGGCACCGGCCGCTGCTGCTGCGCGGTGATCGTGCCGAGCAGCAGCGGACCGGGCGGCTCGGTCCACAGCGGCATGGACGAGGGGCAGTCCAGCGCGGCCCACACCGTCTCCGGCGCCGCCGCCCCGGAGACCGCAGGCAGGTCGGCGGTCGGCCGCCACACCCCCGCCCACAGCTCGGGCCGACCGGGCAGCGGGCCGACCCGGGTGCGCAGGCCGTCGCCGACCGGCCGCTCGGGTCCGCACCCCCAGCATCGCGGGAACGGGTGGTCCGCCCACGGCGGGAGCGCCTCGACGGCGGCCGCCGCCTGCGCGACCGACGGGGGCTGAGGGATCTCGAGGTCCAACGACGACGGCTCGGCCCGGGCCAGCAGCTCGGCGTCGTCGTACAGCTCGGCCGCCCCGTCGGTCCGCACCCTCAGCGGTCGCTCCAGCGGCACCGGCCGGCGCAGCCGGACGCTCACCGTGGGTGCGTCGACGAGCGTGGCCAGCGTCCCCGCCAGCCACCCGCCGTTGGCCGTGCCTGGCGGGCCGCAGAACCGGGTGGGGACGGTGAGGGTGGACACGCCTGCAGCGTAGGAGCGGCCTGGGAGAGGCTCACCAGGTGCGTGCTCTCGTGTTCGACTCCTTCGGCGGCCCGCTGACCGTGCAGGACGTCCCCGTCCCCGACCCGGCGCCCGGCGGCGTCGTCGTCCGAGTGGGGGCCAGCGGCGTCTGCCGCAGCGACTGGCACGCCTGGCAGGGCCACGACCCGGACGTCGTCCTCCCCCACGTGCCCGGCCACGAGCTGGCCGGCACCGTCGCCGCCGTCGGGGCGGACGTCCGGCGCTGGCGGGTCGGCGACCGCGTCACCGTCCCGTTCGTCAACGCGTGCGGCCGCTGCGCCCAGTGCGCCGCCGGCGAGCACCAGGTCTGCAGCCGGCAGACCCAGCCCGGGTTCACGCACTGGGGCTCGATGGCCGAGTACGTCGCGCTCGACGCCGCCGACGTCAACCTGGTCGCGCTGCCCGACGAGCTGGACGCCACCACCGCCGCCGGCCTGGGGTGTCGGTTCGCCACCGCCTTCCGGGCGGTGGCGCAGGTCGCGCGGGTCCGGCCGGGCGAGTGGGTCGCCGTGCACGGCTGCGGCGGGGTGGGGCTCTCGGCCGTGCAGGTGGCCGTCGCCGCGGGCGCCCGGGTGGTCGCCGTCGACGTCTCCCCGGCGGCACTGCAGCTCGCCGCCGCCATCGGCGCCGAGCACACGGTGGACGGCGGCCGCGACGTCCCGGCCGTCGTCGCCGAGCTCACCGGTGGGGGCGCGCACGTCTCCCTGGACGCCCTCGGCGCGGCAGTGACGTGCGAGAACTCGGTCCGGTCGCTGCGCCCGCGGGGCCGGCACGTGCAGGTCGGGCTGCTGCCGCCGGCGCAGGGCCGGCCCGCGGTGCCCATGGACCTCGTCGTCGCCCGCGAGCTGCAGGTGCTGGGCAGCCACGGCATGGCCGCGCACACCTATCCCGAGCTGCTCGGCCTCATCGCCGCCGGCCGGCTCCGACCCCAGGCGCTGGTCACCCGTCGGCTCCCCCTCGACGAGGCCGGTGCCGCCCTGGCCGCGGTCGGCCGGGACCCCGGCATCGCGGTGGTCACCCGCTTCTGAGACCTCAGGTCCCGGGCGCGGCGCTCGTCGTCGGCTCGGCAGGGGCCGGCGCCTGCGTCGGCGTCTCCTCCTCGGCGGTGGTCGGCGCCGGGGCCGTCGTCTCCGCGGGGGTCTCCTCGCCGGGTGCGGAGGTCGGGACGGCGGAGGTCGGCGACGGCGTCGTGGGAGGGGCGGGCGCCGTCGTCGTCGGCTCCGTCGTCTCGGTCGGCTCCGTCGGCTCCGCCGGGGCGGTGCGCGCCGGCGTCTGCACCGTCGTCCCGCCGGTCGCCGGCGCCGTCGGGACGTCGGGCGGGCGGACGTAGAGGTAGAGCGTGTAGAGCCCGACGAACAGCAGCGCCAGGACGACGGTCGAGGTGCGGGCACGGCCGAGGTGGTGCGGCACCGCCGACCACCAGCGGCGCGGCGCGGGCGGCGGCGCGGTGCTCACCGACAGCTCGCGGGTCGGCTCGCCGGGGCCGTTGGTCTCCGGGGTGGTCACCGGGCACCGTCCGAGGACGGCGAGAGGTCACCGGACGGCGAGGTCGCCGTGGGCGCCGGCACGTTGAGGCCCGCGCGGTGGAAGGCGAGGACGATCCGGGCCCGCAGGTCGCGGCCGACCTCGAACTGCTTGCCGGGCAGCGTGCGGGCCACCATCCGGACGTTGACCTGATCGAGGTCGAGCGTCTCCACGCCCATCACGCTGGGCGGGTCGAGCAGCAGCGGGCGCAGCCGCTGGTCCCGGAAGGCCTCCGCGCCGACCTCCTTGAGGATGTCGTTGACCCGGCTCACGTCCAGCGTCGTCGGCACCGGGACGTCGACGACGGCACGCGCCCAGTCGCGGGAGAGGTTGACCACCTTCACGATCTGCCCGTTGGGCAGGGTGATGACCTCGCCGTTGGGGGAGCGCAGCCGGGTCACTCGCAGCGTGACGTCCTCGATCGTGCCCTCGGCCGGATCAGCGCCCCCGACCACCGTGATGGAGACGACGTCGCCGAAGCCGTACTGCCGCTCGGTGATGATGAAGAAGCCCGCCAGCACGTCACCGACGATCCGCTGCGCGCCGAAGCCCAGCCCGACGCCCAGCACGGTCGCCGGTGCGACCAGCCCGCCGATCGGGATGCCCGCCCGGTCCAGGACGGCGAAGACGGCGATCGCGTAGACGAGCACGACGAGCGTCCAGGTGATCACCTGGGTCAGCGAGTGCCGGTGCTTGGCGGCCTCGGAGCGCACCAGGGCGTCGCCGCCGGTCGCGCGGGCGTCGATCCGGTCGGTGATCTTCGCGCCGACCCAGGTGACGAACCGGGCCAGCAGGACCGACCCCAGGACGATGAGGGCGATCTCCAGCCCGCGCCCGGCGAGCCAGGTCAGCAGGGGGTCCAGCGGTGCCATCGCGCTCCAGCCTCCCCAACCGAGCTCAGCGGCGCCAACGCCGGGTCAGCGTGGCGCGACGAACAGGGCCTGCGCCGAGCGGCCGATCCACCCCGTGGCGTCGTGGAGGTCGGCGAAGCACTGCCCGGCGCCGGCCGGACCGATCGTGGTGGCGGCGTCGACGCCCAGCCACTCCCCGGCCGGCGGGCGCACCAGGGCGACGGTGAGGTCGACGTTGGCGAAGGTGGCCCGCTGCCAGTCCAGGACGGCGGAGATGCCGCTGGCCGCGTCGGTCATCACCAGCAGGTGCTGCAGCGGGCTCATCGGTTCGCCTTCGACCAGGGTGCACAGCGCCCGGGTCCACGCGGCCGCCGGACCGGGCCCGTTGAACGAACCGTGCGCGAAGCGCCACTCCAGCGCCCGGTGGTAGGCGACGTCGGTGGTAAAGAAGGCCGCCGTCTCGGGGCGGCTCTCCTCCGGTCCGGGCAGCGGGACGCCGGCCTGCGGCGTCCCCTCGACCGCGGAGCTGCGCATCCCGCCAGGCGGTCAGCCGCACCAGCGGCCGTTCCCGGCCGGCGGGGGAGGAGCCCGCGGTGAGGACCGCCTCCACCAGCTCGATCCGCCGTCCGGGGCGCAGCAGCCGGGCGCTGACCTGCACCGGGCCGACCGGGACCGGCGCGAGGATGTCGAAGGCCAGCCGCACGGTCTGCCCGCCGGGGATCTCGGTGACCCGCTCGGCCTCCCGGGCCAGCAGGGCCGCGACCGGCCCGGCGTGCTGCAGCCCCGGGTCCCACGGCCCGATGGTGAGGTCGGTGGCGAGGAAGCCGTCGCCGTCGGGGACGTAGAGGGCGGTGGGCGGGGTCACGGGTGTCGAGTCTGCCGCCGCGGTCAGCCGCCCGAGCGGCGGGTCTCCCACACGGCGAACGCCGTCCACCCGGCCGCGGCGACCGCGGCGACCACCCACAGCCAGCGCAGCGACGACCCGGTCGGGTTGGCCAGCACCAGCAGGACGGCGACCACCGTCACCGCCCCGGCCAGGGGTGGCGTGCGCAACAGGGTGCCCAGGGTGTCGGGCCCCGGGACGGTGATGAACACCACCAGGGCGACCACGAGGAGGAAGGCGCAGAGAGCGGCCACGAAGCCCGCCGTCACCCCGAACTCGTTCGGCAGACCGACGGCGCCCAGGCCCCCGAGGACCACCCCCACCGCCAGCCACAGCAGCAGCCTCCAACGGCGCACCGACCAGCCCGGACGCGGCTCGCTCACGGTTCGCAGACCTCCCCCGCCACGACGCCGCCGTCCCGGCCGGCGGACGCCTCGCTCCGGGGAGTGTGCCCGGCCTCCGGGGCGGGCACACAGCCCCCGGTCGTCCTCCCGCGGCGGGCTCGCTCGGCTGCCGGCGGGCCCGCGCCCTTCCCCCACGGTCCCTACCGTGGACGGTTGCCGCCCGGCGCTCCTGGTGCCGCGGCACCCGTCGTCGAACGAGAGAGGGAGCGCGCCGCCACCGGCGCCACGGACACCTGTGACCACGACACCTGCACACCCCAGACCATCCGGAGCCGCGGAGATCCACCCTGCCGTCGCCGCGCCACCGCCGTCACCGGCCGACCGCGGCGGGTCCCTGGACCGGGTCGTCTTCGGCGTCGCCGCCGTCGTCGCCCTGGGCTTCGTGACCTGGGGGTTCGTGACGCCGGATGGCCTCGGCAGCGCGAGCGGCACGGCCCTGGGCTGGGTGATGCACAACCTCGGCTGGCTGTTCGTGCTGCTGGCGTCGGCGTTCGTGGTCTTCGTGCTCTGGCTGGCGGCGAGCCGGTACGGGCGCATCCCGCTGGGCCGGGACGACGAGGGACCCGAGTTCCGGACGGTCTCCTGGATCGCGATGATGTTCAGCGCCGGCATGGGCATCGGACTGATGTTCTTCGGTGTCAGCGAGCCGCTCTCGCACTACGTCGCCCCGCCGCCGCGCACCGTCGCGGCCGCATCGCCCGAGGCCGTGGAGACGGCGATGGCCACCACGCTGTTCCACTGGTCGCTGCACCCGTGGGCCATCTACGCCGTCGTCGGCCTGGCCATCGCCTACGGCACCTTCCGGCGCGGCCGCCGGCAGCTGATCAGCGCCGCCTTCGCGCCGCTCTTCGGGGCGCGGCGCACCGAGGGCCCGGCCGGCCGGGTCATCGACATCCTGGCGATCTTCGCGACCCTGTTCGGGTCGGCGGCCTCGCTCGGGCTCGGGGCGCTGCAGATCGGCAGCGGCGCGGAGATCCTCGGCTGGGCCGGGGACGTCGGCAACGGGCTCCTCGTGGGGATCATCGCGGTGCTGACCGCGGCCTTCGTCGCCTCGGCGGTCTCCGGCATCGCCAAGGGCATCCAGTGGCTGGCCAACACGAACATGGTCCTCGCGCTGATCCTGGCGGTCTTCGTGTTCGTCGTCGGCCCGACCATCTTCATCCTCGACCTGCTGCCGACGACGATCGGCAACTACTTCGCCGACCTCGGCGAGATGGCCGCCCGGACCGAGGCCAGCGGCGGCGACGACATGGCCGTGTGGCTCAGCGGGTGGACGGTCTTCTACTGGGCGTGGTGGATCTCCTGGACGCCGTTCGTCGGCCTGTTCATCGCCCGGATCAGCCGCGGCCGCACCATCCGCCAGTTCGTCTCCGGCGTCCTGCTGGTGCCCAGCGTGGTCAGCCTGATCTGGTTCGCCGTCTTCGGCGGGGCCGGGATCGCCGCCCAGCGGGGCGGTGCCGACATCGGCGGGCAGGCGACCGCGGAGGGGCAGCTCTTCGCCGTCCTGGACGGGTTCCCGCTGGCCACGGTGATGACCGTGCTCGTCATGGTGCTCGTGGCGATCTTCTTCGTCTCCGGGGCCGATGCCGCGTCGATCGTGATGGGCTCGCTGTCCGAGCGGGGCACCATCGAGCCGAGCCGGCCGACGGTCGTCTTCTGGGGCGTCGTCATGGGCGCGGTGGCCGCGATCATGCTGCTGGTGGGCGGCGACGAGGCGCTCACCGGCCTGCAGAACCTGACGATCATCGCCGCCCTGCCCTTCGCGCTGGTGATGGTGGGGCTGGCGATCTCGCTGGCCAAGGACGTGCGCTCGGATCCGATGATGCTGCGGCACACCGTCGCCGTGGAGGCGGTCGAGCAGGCCGTCGTGGAGGGGATCACCCGGCACGGCGAGGACTTCGTGCTGGTGGTCGAGCCCGCGCCGGACGCCGACCGCGACGGCGTCCCGGACACCGCGGCCGGCACCCGTCCGCCGGCGGCCGCCGAGCACCGCGGCGCCGACGGCGACCGGACGGCGGGCGAGGTCGGCTCGCCGGTCCCCGGCCGCGGCCGGTGAGTCCGGCCGGTCGGCCCCGTCCTACCTGCGACGGGGCCGACCGGGCCCGCGACGACGCGAGCGCACCGTGCGCTGGATCCTCGTCGACCTGCCCGGGAGCGACCTGGCCGCGTCCCGGACCCCGCCGCTGTCCAGCGGCCCCCCGGTAGGGGGCTCGGGGCCGGACGGTCGCTACCGTTGGCCGCGTGTCCCGTCCTCCGCTCGGCTCCGCGCTGACCGTCGGCGCCGCGTGCCTGTTCGCCGTCAACGGCACCGTCTCCACGCTGGCCCTGCAGGCGGGGGTCCCCGCGCCCTGGTTGACGGCGCTGCGCTGCGGCGGTGCGGCGGTCGTGCTGCTCGCGGCCCTGGCCGTCGTGGCGCCGGCGCGGCTGCGGATCACGTGGCGCGAGGTGCCCTTCCTCGCCGCCTTCGGCGTGGTCGGCGTCGCGCTGACGCAGTACCTCTACTACGTGGCGATCGGCCGGTTGCCGGTCGGCATCGCGCTCGTCTTCGAGATGACCGCGCCGGTGCTCGTCGCGCTGTGGGTGTGGCTGGTGCGCGGCGAGCGGGTGCGTCGCCGCCTGTGGGCCGCGCTCGGGCTGTCGCTGTCGGGACTGGTGCTGGTCGCCGAGGTGTGGCAGGGCGGCGGCTCGCTCGACGCGGGTGGCGTGGCCGCGGCCCTCGGTGCGGCGCTGTGTCTGGCCGGCTACTACCTGATGGGCGGGCGCGGGACGGCCACCCGCGACCCGGTGGCGCTCACCTGCTGGACCTTCGTCGCGGCCGCGCTGTTCTGGGCGGTTGCCGCGCCGTTCCGGCCGTTCGACCCGGCCGTGCTCGGCTCCTCGGTGCCGATCTCGCTCGGCTCACTGGAGCTGCCGCTGTGGGTGCTGGTCGGCTGGATCGCCGTCCTCGGGGCGGTGCTGCCGTTCTGGCTGTCCCTGTCGGCGCTGCGCCACCTGCCCCCGACGACGGCCGGGCTGATCGCCACGGTGGAGCCGGTGCTGGCCTCGGTCGTGGCGTGGGTCTGGCTGGAGCAGGTGCTCTCCGGCTGGCAGGTGCTCGGCGGCCTCGTCGTCCTCGTGGGGATCGGGCTGGCGCAGACCGCGCGGGCGACCCGGCGTCCCGCGCCCGCCCCGGTGCCCGAGCCGGCGCCTGTGTGAACCCGGCGAGATCGCGAGATCTCGCCGGTCGTTCACGTCACCTTCCGGGCCTGGTCCAGCCAGCCGGCCAGCTCGGACATGTAGGCGGCCTGGGCGGTGTGGTCCATGCCGACGTACTCCCACGGGTGCTCCTGGCCCGCCTGGACCGCGGGCAGCAGGGTGTAGGTCGGCTGGGCGCGCATCTGCTCCGGCGTCTCCCCGCCGCGCAGCGAGTACAGGATCACATCGCTCGGGTGCTCGGGGACCTGCTCCCAGCTGACCGCCTCCCAGAAGTAGGTGTCGCCGCCCGGGTCGACGAAGTCGACGCCCAGGTCGGAGTAGAGGCGCAGCGACGGGTCGTCGGGCGCCTTGCCCATCCACCAGCCGTCCGTGGCGGTGGCGTAGACCGGCAGCACGGTGATCCCGCGCTCGCCGGCCGTCGTGAGCTCGGCCGCCGCCGCGTCGTACTCCTCGCGGGCGGCGTCGATCGTCGCGCCGTCGGCGCCGAGTGACTCCGCGAGCTCGACGGTGCGCTCGATGACCTCGGCGGCCGACCCGCGGTAGGCGATCGCGACGATCGGCGCGATCTGCGCCACCTGCTCCTGCTGCTGCAGCGACTCGAAACCGTAGAGCGGCTGGGTGGGGTCCAGGGCGCCCGAGGAGTCGGTCGGGTAGACCGAGGTGACGATGAGGTCGGGGTCGGCCGCCGCCAGGCGCTCGAGGTCGATCTGGCCGTAGCTCTCGCCGACGATCTCCAGGTCGGTGAGGTCCTTGCCCTCGAAGGCGACGTCGCCGGCCGCCGAGGTCTGGCCGAAGCCGGCGACCGGCTCCACGCCGTAGTTCCACAGCGAGGCGATGACGTCGTTGAGGCCCGCGACCCGCGCAGGGGTCGCGTCGAGCTCGACGGTGGTGCCGAGGTCGTCGGTGAAGCTCCAGCCGCCCTCCTGCGCCGCGGCCGGTTCGGCGGACTCCCCGGAGCAACCGGCCGTCGCGACGAGCGCGACGAGGGTCAGGGCGGCGCCGGCCGGGCGGCGGGGTCTGGGGTGCAACGGGTCTCCTCCCGATCGGGCCCGGGGTGCCCCCGGGCCGGGCGCTCAGGTTAGCCTCACCTAAGAAGGTCACCACGAGGGTCGACCGGGACGGGGGACGACGCATGACGCTCACCGCGCAGCCGGAGGTCGGAGCCGCCCCCGCCTGGCAGTTCTTCGACGCCTCGGTGGCCGCCGTCCGCCGACTGGGCCCGAGCTCCGTGCGGCTGACCCTCACCGGTCCCGAGCTCGCCGGGTTCGGTGCGGCCGGCTGCGACCAGCGCTTCAAGCTGGTGCTCTCCCGCGACGATGCCGGGCTGCTGCGGCTGCGCGACCGCGGTCAGGACTGGTACGCCGAGTACTGCGCGATGCCCGACGAGCAGCGCCCGGCCATCCGCACCTACACCGTGCGGGCGGTCCGGCCCGAGCGCGCCGAGCTCGACGTCGACGTCGTCCTGCACGGGGTCGAGGACGGGCACGCCGGGCCGGCCGCGAGCTGGGCGGCCGCGGCGGTGCCCGGCGACCGGATCACGCTGCTGGGCCCGGACCGTCCCGGCGCCGGCCGGCCCTGGGGGGTGGAGTGGGCGCCGCCCCCGGCCGCCCTCACGCTGCTGCTGGCCGGCGACGAGACCGCTGTGCCCGCCGTCTGCGCGATCCTCGAGTCCCTCGGGAACCGACCGCGGTCGGTGACCGCCCTGCTGGAGGTGCCCGAGGCCGGCGACGCGATGAACGTCACCCTGCCGGCGGGGGCGACGCTGCACTGGCTGCCGCGGGACGGCGCGGCCCGCGGGTCTCGGCTGGTGCCGGCGGTGCACGCGGCGCTGTGCGAGCTGGGCATCGCCTCCAGCCCCGCCGCGCCGCCGGAGGACGTCGGCGACGAGCTGCTCTGGGAGGTCCCCGACACGGACGCCGCGTCGGGCTGCTACGCCTGGCTCGCCGGTGAGGCCGGCGTGGTGAAGACGCTGCGCCGCCGCCTGGTGGGCGACCTCGGCGTCCCCCGCGGGTCGGTGGCGTTCATGGGCTACTGGCGCCAGGGCGTCGCCGGCTGAGGCCGTCGCCGGCGCAGCGTCCAGGCATAGGAACCAATACCCACGTCCGAGCGGCTCCTGACGTGGGTATTGGTTCCTATGCCTGGGTCACGCTGGTGCCTGGGTCACGCTGGCCGTGCCCGGGGCAGGCCGCCGCTCACCGCAGCCGGCGGACCGGCACGACCATCGGCGTCCCGGCCACCGGGTCGGGCACGATCCGCGCCTCCAGGTCGAAGACGTCGGCCAGCAGCTGCTCGGTGAGCACCTCCTCCGGCGTCCCGGAGGCGACCAGCGCGCCGTCGTCCATCGCGACCAGCCGCTGCGCGTAGCGCGCGGCGAGGTTGAGGTCGTGCAGCACGACGACGACGGTGCGGCCGCGCTCGGCGTGCAGCCGCGCCACCAGCTCGAGGACGTCGATCTGGTGGGAGAGGTCGAGGTAGGTCGTCGGCTCGTCGAGCAGCAGCAGGTCGGTGCCCTGCGCGAGCGCCATGGAGATCCAGGCCCGCTGCCGCTGCCCGCCGGACAGCTCGTCGACCGGCCGGTCGACGAGGTCGGCCATGTCGGTCCAGGTCAGCGCCTCGGCCACCACTGCCTCGTCGTCGCGGGACCACTGCCGCAGCCACGACTGGTGAGGGTGGCGGCCGCGGGCGACGAGGTCGCCGACGGTGAGGCCCTCCGGGGCGACCGGCGTCTGGGGCAGCAGGCCGAGCACCCGGGCCACCTCGCGGGTCGGCGTCCGCGCGATCGCCCGGCCGTCGAGCAGCACCTGGCCGCTGACCGGGCGCAGCAACCGGCCCAGGGCCCGCAGCAGCGTGGACTTGCCGCAGCCGTTGGGCCCGACGATGGCGGTGAACGACCCGTCGGTGAGCTGCAGGTCCAGGTCGTGGACGACGACCCGGTCGTCGTAGGCCAGGCTGACCGATTCGGCGGCGAGACGGACGGTCCCGCTCGCGGGCAGGGTGGTGGTCGCTGCGTGGAGGGTCACAGGGTCGATCGCCGCCTTCCGCGGACGAGGAGCCAGAGCAGGTACGGCGCGCCGACGGCGGCGGTGAGCACGCCGACCGGCAGCGCCTGGGGCAACACGGTGCGGGTCAGCAGGTCCGCCCCGACGACGAGGACGGCGCCGAGCAGGCCGGAGGCCAGCAGCGGCGGCCGCGAGCCACCGGTGAGCCGGACGGCGACCTGCGGGACCACCAGCGCGACGTAGGCGATCGGGCCGGCGGCGGCCACGGCTGCGGCGGTGAGGCCGATCGCGACGAGGACCACGAACGCCTGGGTGGGCACGAGGCGCACACCCAGGCCGCGGGCGGTGTCGTCGCCGAACTGGACGACGCCCAGCGCGCGGCTGCTGGCCAGCGCGGCCGGCAGCAGGACGACGAGCGCGACCAGCAGCGGCACGGCCTCGCCCCAGGTCCGGGCGTTGAGCGAGCCGGTGATCCACACGTAGGCCGACGCGGCGTCGTGGATCTCGGCCCGCGTGAGCAGCCAGTCGACGAGCGCCGCCGCGACCGCCCACAGCGCGATGCCGACCAGCACCAGCCGGTAGCCGTCGATCCCCGCGCGCCAGGCGAGCAGCAGCAGGAGCAGACCGGTGACGAGGGCACCGAGCAGCGCGGCGAGGGGGACGCCGATGCCGCTCGCCGTCCCGCCGAGGACGATCGCCGCGACCGCGCCGGCCGACGCGCCCTGCGTGATGCCCAGGACGTCGGGGGAGGCCAGCGGGTTGCGGGCGAAGGTCTGGAAGAGGGCGCCGGCCACCCCGAGGGCGAGGCCGACCAGCGCGCCGACGGCGATCCGCGGCGCCCGCAGCTCCAGGACGATGAACCGCTGGGTCTGCTCGCCCAGGCCCACCAGGGTGCGCAGCACGTCGGTGAGGCCGATCGGGAAGTCGCCGCGGCCGAGGCCGGCCGCGGAGAGCAGGACGACGGCGACGGCCGCGCCGAGCGGCACGCCGACCTGCCGCCAGCGGACCCGGCCGGAGACCGGTCCGATGCGGACGACGGTCCCGCCGGGCCGGCGGACCCGCTCGGCCGTGGCGGTCATGTGCTCACCAGGCGGCGCCGGCGGATCACCGCGATGAAGAACGGCGCCCCGACGAGGGCGAGCACGATGCCGACCTGCAGCTCGCCGGGCCGGACGACGACGCGACCGATGACGTCGGCGAGCAGCAGCAGGGTGGCCCCGAGCAGGCCGGAGCAGGGGATCAGCCAGCGGTGGGCGGGGCCGGTGAACGCGCGGACGACGTGCGGCACCACCAGGCCGACGAAGGCGATGGGCCCGCAGGCCGCCGTCGCGGCACCGCAGAGCAGGGTGACCGCGGCCAGGCCGACCGAGCGGGCCAGCCACACCCGCTGACCGAGGCCGCGGGCGACGTCCTCGCCGAGGCCCAGCAGGTCCAGGGCGGGGGCGTTGAGCAGGGCGAGCACCAGGCCGGCCGCGATGAACGGCGCCACCTGCCAGGCGACGTCGGCGCCGCGGCCGGCCAGGGCACCGACCACCCAGAAGCGGTAGGCGTCGAGGCTGTCGGTGTCGCTGACCAGGATCGCCCGGACCAGCGCGTAGAACAGCGCCGACAACGCGGCCCCGGCCAGGGCCAGGGTGACCGGCGTGGCGCCGCCGCGGCCGGCCGAACCGAGGGAGAAGACGAGCACGGTGCCCAGCAGGGCGCCGGCGAAGGCGAACCAGACGTACCCGGCCGGCGTGCCGACGCCGAGCAGGTGGATCGCCAGGACGACACCGAGCGAGGCCCCAGCGGTGACACCGAGCAGGCCCGGGTCGCCCAGCGGGTTGCGGGTGTGGCCCTGGGCCAGCGCACCGGCGATGCCGAGGGACAGGCCGACCATCAGGCCGAGCGCGGTGCGCGGCACCCGCAGCTCGCGGACGATGACCGTCTCCTCGGTCGGGACGCCGGGGTCGGTCAGCGCCTGCCACACCGCGCCCAGGCCGATGCTGCGGGAGCCGACCGCGGTGCTCAGCGTCGCGGCGACCACCACGAGGACGACCAGCAGGAGCAGGCCGAGCAGCCGGTTGCGCCGCTGCTGGAGCAGGCCCCCGTGCTGCGGCTCGGCGCCCTCCGCGGCGCCGAGCCCACCGGGACCCTGCCGCCGCGGGGCGGCGTCGGTCGAGGAGGACACGAGCGGCTCCCGGGGCGGACGGCGAGATAGGCCAGGCTCACCTTAGTCCCGGTGCCGG
The DNA here is from genome assembly GCF_052931555.1 of Geodermatophilus sp. URMC 61. NCBI lineage: Bacteria > Bacillati > Actinomycetota > Actinomycetes > Geodermatophilales > Geodermatophilaceae > Geodermatophilus > Geodermatophilus sp. URMC 61. Next base: position 3,972,050 of record NZ_JBRFHZ010000002.1, on the reverse strand, counting down.
ACCGGGCCAGCCGAACGTCCGGCTCAGCGGTGCTGGCGGCGGCTGCCCCCGTGCCAGTCCTCCTCGAGCCCCGCCTCGCCCGGGCGCACGCCGAACGCCGGCAGCTGCGGCCGCTCCCGCAGGCTGCGCTTGAGCTCGGCGAAGCCCGGGAACCCGGCGAGGCCGACGACGTGGTCCCACAGCTCGACGGCCCCGGCGGGGTCGGGCAGCCGGCTGATCACCGGGCCGAAGAAGGCGGTGCCGCCGGGCGGGCGGAAGTGCAGGATCGGCGTCCCGACGTCCTTGCCGGTGAGCCGCAGGGCGACGTCGGTCTCCTCCTGGATCTCGACGTCCCACGACGCGTCGTCGACGGCGGCCGCGAGGTCGGCCGGCAGCCCGGCCTCGCCGAGCACCTGCTCGAGGAAGGGCCGGCTGGTGGCGCGCTCCGGCGGGGGCCGGCCGGCCGGGTCCTCGAACACGTGCCGGCCGAGGGCGGCGTACAGCGGGTCGAGCGCCTGCGCGCCGTGCTCGGCGCGGGCTCGCGCGGCGACCCGGAGGAGGTGCAACCCGGCGGTGTGGCCGGCCTCGTACTCGGGCGGGAACTGCGCGTCGTAGTCGACATGCCGGTTGAGCAGCCGCAGCGAGATCAGCCGCCACTCGACCAGGTACTCGCGCTGCTCCGCGACCATCCGCACCCACTTGCTGGTCATCCACGCGAAGGGACAGGTGGGGTCGAACCAGAAGTGCAGGTCGGCGTCACTCACCGGTGCAGGACCTCCTCGATCACGTGCCGCACCTCGGGGGCGTCGGGCTGGGTCGTGGGCCGGAAGCGGGCCGCCACCTCACCCTCGGGGGTGACCAACCACTTCTCGAAGTTCCACTGGACGTCGCCGGCCGCCCCGGAGACGTCCGGCGCCTGCGTGAGCCGCTGGAACAGCGGGTGCGCGCCCGGGCCGTTGACCTCGAGCTTCTCGGTCATCGGGAAGGTGACGCCGTACGTCGCCGAGCAGAACCCGGCGATCTCCGCAGGCACGCCCGGCTCCTGGCCGCCGAACTGGTTGCACGGCACGCCGACGACGGTCAGGCCCCGCCCGCCGTACTGCTGCTGCAGCGCCTCGAGCTGGGTGTACTGCGGGGTCAGGCCGCAGCGGCTGGCGACGTTGACGACGAGGGCGGCACCACCGCCGGTGAGGTCCCGGAGGGTGGTCGGCTCGCCCTGCAGGGTGGTCAGCGGGGTGTCGAGCAGGTCGTCGGCCACCGTGCGGGGTCCTTCCGTGGTGGGGCAACGGGGGCGGCCCCGTGCAGGGTCCCGCCGCGAGCGTGCGAGGGGTGGGGGGCACGGGGGTCCTTTCCTCAGTCCAGGCCGCTGAGGTCGTCGGGGACGTCGACCGCGTGCTGGCGTAGCGCCTCGATCGGGACGACCTCGAGGGCCCTCGCGTTGGTGGCCGCCAGGACGACGCCGGCTGCCGCACCGGCCTGGTAGGCCTGCAGCCACCGCGCGGCCACCACGCACCAGCGGTCGCCGGGGCGCAGACCGGGGAAGCCGTACTCCGGCCGCGGAGTGGTGAGGTCGTTGCCCAGGGCTCGCTGCAGGTCCAGGAAGTCCGCCGAGACGACGGTGCAGACGGTGTGGCTGCCCAGGTCCTCCGGGCCGCTGCTGCAGATGCCAGTGCGGTAGAAGCCGGTCAGCGGCTCGGTGCCGCACGGTTGCAGCGGCCCGCCGAGCACGTTGCGCTCGACCTCGCCCTGCGGCTCGCTCATGGGTCCCCATCCTCCCGCCGGACGCCGGTCCGCGCCCCTCGGTACCGGCGCCGGCGCGGTGTGCGCACCCGCCGTCGTCTCGACGGCCGTGCCATCCCGGTGTCTGCACACCCGACGGCACCGCGCCGGGCCGCCGGGGTGGCAAGGTGCTGGTGTGAGCGCTGACACGTCGACCGGCCCCGAGGTCCTCTGGAGTCCCTCCCCCGAGTCGATGCGGGCCACCCAGCTCGCCCGCTTCGCCGGCTGGGTGGCGCAGCGGCGCGGGCTCGACCTCGGCGACCCTCCGGACTACGACGCCATCTGGCGCTGGTCGGTCGAGCACCTCGACCAGTTCTGGGCCGACTTCGCCGAGTGGAGCGGCGTGCTCCCCGGTGTCCCCGACAACCGGGTCCTCACCCGGTGGGAGATGCCGGGCGCGGTCTGGTTCCCCGACACGACGGTCAACTACGCCGAGCACGCGCTGCGGTCGGCGACCGACGAGCACCCGGCGCTGATCGCCGTCGCCGAGGACACCGAACCGGTCGAGACCTCGTGGTCCGAGCTGCGCGGTCAGGTCGGTGCCTTCGCCGCCACGTTGCGCCGCCTCGGCGTGCGGCGCGGCGACCGTGTCGCCGGCTACCTGCCCAACGTGCCCGAGGCGGTCGTGGCCTTCCTCGGCGCGGCCTCGATCGGCGCGGTGTGGGCCTCCTGTGCGCCGGACTTCGGCACCCGCGCCGTCCTGGACCGCTTCGCCCAGATCGAGCCGAGGGTCCTGGTCGCCGTCGACGGGTACCGGTTCAACGGCAAGGAGTACGACCGGCGGGACGTCGTCACCGAGCTCCGGGGGGCGCTGCCCGGTCTCCTGGCCACGATCGCCGTCCCCCGGCTCCTCCCGGACGAGGTGCCCGAGGGCGCGATGCGCTGGGGCGAGGCGGTGGCCGAGCCGCAGCACCCGGTCTTCGAGCAGCTGCCCTTCGACCACCCGCTGTGGATCCTCTACTCCTCGGGCACGACCGGCCTGCCGAAGGGGATCGTGCACGGCCACGGCGGCATCGTGCTGGAGCAGCGCAAGTGGGGGGCGCTGCACTACGACGTCCGCCCGGGCGACCGCTTCTACTGGTACACGTCGACGGCCTGGATGATGTGGAACGTCGTCGTGTCGGCGCTGCTGTCCGGTGCCACAGCCGTGCTGCACGACGGTGCGCCGGCCCACCCCGACATCGACGCCCAGTTCGCCCTGGCCGCCCGGGTCGGGACGACCCACCTGGGCACCGGCGCCGGCTACCTGACCGCGTGCCAGCGGGCCGGCACCCGGCCCGGGGACCGCTACGACCTCTCCGCCCTGCGCGTGCTGGGCTCCACGGGGTCGCCCCTCCCGGCCGCGGCCTACCACTGGGTGTACGAGGCCGTCGGCTCCGACCTCCAGCTGAGCTCGGCGTCCGGCGGGACCGACGTCGCCACCGGGTTCGTCGGCAGCTCGCCCCTGCTGCCCGTCACCGCCGGGGAGCTGCAGCGCCCGATGCTCGGCGTCGCCGCGGCCGCCTGGGACGAGCAGGGGCGGCCGGTCGTCGGTGAGCTCGGCGAGCTGGTCATCACCGAGCCCATGCCCTCGATGCCCCTGTACTTCTGGAACGACCCCGACGGGTCGCGCTACCGGGAGACCTACTTCGAGCCCTGGCCCGGCATCTGGCGGCACGGCGACTGGATGGAGGTCACCGAGCGCGGCACCTGCATCATCACCGGACGATCGGACTCCACCCTCAACCGCGGCGGCGTCCGCATGGGGACGGCGGACATCTACGCCGCCGTGGAGTCGATCCCCGAGGTCGTCGACTGCGTCGTCCTCGGGGTGGAGCAGCGCGACGGCGGTTACTGGATGCCGCTGTTCGTCAAGCTGGCGGACGGCGCGGAGCTGACCGACGAGCTCGTCGACCGCATCAAGGCCGCGATCCGCCGCCAGGCCAGCCCCCGGCACGTGCCCGACGAGGTCCTCGTCGTCCCCGCCGTGCCGCACACCCGCACCGGCAAGCGGTTGGAGGTACCGCTCAAGCGGCTGTTCCAGGGCGTCGACCCGGCCAAGGCGCTCAACGTCGGCGCCGTCGACGACCCCGCGGCGGTCGAGCACTACGTCGCCCTGGCGCGGGAGCGCGGCGTCCGCTGACGTCAGCGCCGGAACAGCCCGCGCAGCACCGCCCACTGCAGCAGCATGATCGTCTTCGCGTCGGCGATGCGGCCGTCGTCGACCATGGCCAGCGCCTCGTCGACGTCCAGCTCGAGCACCTCGATGTCCTCGCCCTCCTCGGGGAGCCCGCCCCCGGCCGACACCCGGTCGGTCGGGGTGTAGGGCGCGGCGAAGAAGGAGATCCGCTCGGTCACCGACCCCGGGCTCATGAAGACGTCGAACACGTGCTCGAGGGTCCCGACCGCCACACCGAGCTCCTCGGCGGCCTCCCGGCGGATCGCGGAGGCGGGGTCCTGGTCGTCGAGCAACCCGGCGGCGGCCTCGACGAGCATCCCGTCGGGGGAGCCGTTGACGTAAGCGGGGAGGCGGAACTGCCGGGTGAGCAGCACCGCCCGCCGCGCCGTGTCGTAGGGCAGCAGGGTGGCGCCGTTGCCGCGGTCGTGGGTCTCGCGCTGCTCGGTGCGCCAGGCGCCGTCCCGTCCGCGCCGCTCGAACGTCGTCCGCCGGTTGACGTACCAGCTGCTGGACAGCAGCTCCACGTCGCGGACGACGACGTCCGGGTTGCCGGCGAGGTCCCGGCCCACCTGGTCCAGCCCGGTCCGGCCCCGGGAGTCGGGGACGTCGACGCCCGGGACGCCCACGGTGGTCACCGCGCCACCGCCGGCACCTCGTCGACGCTGGTGTAGACCGCGGCACCCCGGGCGCGGGCCAGGGCGACCATCTCGTCGGACCCCGTCGAGGCGCCCGGCAGGCGCAGGACGGCGTCCACCCGGGCCACCAGCCGCCGTCCCATCGGGTGGAACACCTCGTCGAACGCGGCGTCGCCCACGCGCGTCGACCCGGCCAGCTCTGCCAGCGGGAGCGCGAGGTCCTCCCCGTTGACGGCGAGGTGGCCGGCCCGGAAGAGCTCCAGGCAGGCGCGCTGGATCGCCCGGTGGTTGGCCGCGATGCGGTCGGGGTCGTCGCCGGTGCCCCCGCGGTAGGGGCCGGCAACCAGGATCATCAGCGGTTCCGTCACGGTCATGCGCACAGCACCTCCACGCCGGCGTTCTCGAGGGCGGCGAGGGTGTCCTGCGCCGCAGGGGTGAGCTGGGGGTCGCGGGCGCTGCGGTCCGTGACCAGCCGGCCGACCGCGTCGAGCGGGGCGACCGAGGCGAAGGCGCGGACGCCCAGCTTCGAGGCGTCGGCCACGACCAGGTTGCTGCGGGCCTGCTGCAGCGCGACCTGCTTGACCGCGGCGTCCTCGAGCGTGAACTCCGACCAGCCGGCCTCGGCGCTGACCGCCCCGATCGACATGACGAACAGGTCGAAGGTGAGCTGCCGCAGCACCGCGGCGGTGAGCGGCCCGGCCAGGCTGCGCTCGCCCGGCCGGGACTCCCCGCCCACGACCAGCAGCCGGACGCCGGGCCGGTCGGCCAGGGCGTCGGCCACGGGCAGGCTGAGGACGGCGACGGTGAACGGACCCTCGCCGGCGGCGGCGCGGTCGGCCAGCGCCCGGGCGACGTGCACCGTCGTCGTCCCGGCGTCGAGCAGGACGGTCGCGCCCGGCTCGACCAGCGCGGCGGCGGCTCGGCCGATCCGGTCCTTGAGGCCCGCCTGCCAGCCGGCGCGGGCGGCGAACCCGGCGGCGCTCGCCGGCTCCGCCACGGCGACCGCGCCGCCGCGCACCCGCTCGACCAGGCCGCGCGCCTGCAGGGCGTCGAGGTCGCGGCGCACCGTCATCTCGGAGACGCCCAACCGGGACGCGAGGTCGGCCAGCGACGCCCGGCCGGCGTTGCGGACGAGACGCAGCGTCACGTCCAGGCGGTCGGTCACGGCGACATTCCTACCAGAGTTGTGTGAGATCTGTGAAGTCCTTGTGAGAAGAGTCTGGTCGATGGGCCCTCGGTCGTGCCCGCGCCGGAGAAACCACGCGCGGCGGTCGGACCCCGCCGGGCACCATGGGGTGCGCCGACCACGGGGGCGGCGCGGAGAGCTCGGGGGATCACGATGGCCGGCCTGCCGAGGGCCCTGCAGCCGCTGCGGCACCGCGCCTACCGGTTGCTCGCCGCCTCGCTCGGCCTGTCGCTGCTGGCCAACGGCTGCTGGGCGGTCGCGGTCATCTGGCAGGTCGTCGCCCTCGGCGGTGGTCCCGCGGAGGTCTCGCTGGTCAGCGGGCTGACGTTCACCGGCACGCTCGCCGTCGCCCTGCTCGGCGGAGTGCTCGCCGACCGGGTGCCGCAGCGGCACATCCTGCTCGCGGTGGCGCTGATGCAGGCCGTCCCGGTCGCCGGGGTGGCGGCGCTCTCGCTGGCCGGCGCGGTGCCGCTCTGGCTGCTCGCCGCCGTCGGGCTGCTCGGGGGCGTCGGGATGGGGCTGTACTACCCGGCGTACTCGGCGCTGGTCCCGGCGCTGCTGCCGGAGGACGAGCTGCTGGGGGCCAATGGTCTCGAGGGCGTGATGCGGCCGGTGCTGCACCAGGTCGCCGGCCCGGCCGCCGCGGGGCTGCTCGTCGCCGCGCTGTCGCCGGGGGTCGCGCTGCTGGTCACCGCCGCGGCCGCCACCGGCGCGGCCCTGTGCGTGGCGGCCCTGCCGGTCACCCGCGTGCGCCGCGAGCCGGCCGCCGTCCCGGTGCACCCGCTGCGGGCCGTGGTCGCCGACCTGAGTGAGGGCTTCGCCTACATGGTCCGCACGCCCTGGCTGCTGGCCACGCTGCTGTACGCCTCGCTGATGCTGCTGGTGTTCCTGGGGCCGTTCGAGGTGCTGGCACCCTTCGCCATCCGCGACCGCGCCGACAGCGGGCCGACGGGGCACGCCCTCGTGCTCACCGCGTTCGGGGTCGGCGGCGCGCTGGGCTCGCTGCTGATCTCCTCGCGCCCGCTGCCGCGCCGCTACCTGACGGTGATGAACCTGCTGTGGGGCCTGGGCTGCGTGCCGGTCGCCGTCTTCGGCCTGACCACCCAGCTGTGGGTCATGGTGGCCGCCGGGCTGCTGACCGGGGCCACGTTCCAGAGCGGCATGGTCATCTGGGGCACGCTGCTGCAGCGGCGGGTGCCGCCGGCGCTGCTCGGCCGGGTCTCCAGCCTCGACTTCCTCGTGTCGGGCGCCTTCATGCCGCTGTCGATGGCGCTGGCCGGCCCGGTGAGCGAGTGGATCGGCCTGACCGCCGTGTTCCTCGTCGCCGGCCTGGTGCCGCTGGTGCTCGCCGTGGTCGCCGTCCTCGGCGCGCGCATGCCGGCCGACGAGCTGGCCCACCCGCTGGACCGCCGTCCCGCTGCGGAGCCGGTCGTCACCCCGGCCTGAGCGCCGGTCGGCGACGGGCGTCGACGAACGCTCGGTCCTCCTCGGCCGCGGAGCCACGGTGCGGGACCGGCCCGCACGCGCCACCGAACGACGTACACTGTACGGAGTTCGTTCCCACCCCAGGAGGCACCCGTGCGCATCACCGCCACCGCCGTCTCGCTGAACGTCGACGACGTCCCCGCCAGCAGCGCCTTCCTCGTCCGCCACTTCGGGTTCCGCGAGGAGATGGCGGCCGACGGCTTCGCCTCGCTGACCCGCGAGGACGCCGGCGTCAACGTGGCCTTCCTCCGCCGCGGCCTGCCCACGCTGCCGGCCGACCAGCGCGACGTGGCCGCCGCCGGGCTGATCCTCGCCTTCGTCGTCGACGACCTGGAGGGCGAGCTGCGCCGGCTCCAGGACGAGGGCGTGGCGATCACCATGCCGCTGACCGTCGAGGAGTGGGGCGAGCGCGCCTTCCAGGTGCGCGACCCCAACGGCGTGATCGTGCAGCTGGTCGACTGGAAGGCGTGAGGCCCCCTGCCCCCACCACTCGCAGGCTCGCGGTGGGGCCCTGCAGGGGCCGGGACCTGGCGGGAGCCAGGCCGGGGCCGCTAGGGCACGGGCTGGCGCCGGCCGGCCAGCGCCCGGTCGACGGCCTCGGCGGAGAGCACCTCCTCGAGTGCCAGCCGGGCCGCGCCGACGACGCCCGCCCGGTCGCCGAGGGCGCTGGCCACCACGCGCAGGCCCCGGGCGGCCTGCGGCTGCGTGCGCTGGTACAGCCGCTCGCACACGGCGCCGACGAAGTGGTTCTGGACCAGCGCCAGGTCACCGCCCAGGGCCAGCACGCGCGGGTTGAGCAGGCTCACGGCGGTCGCCAGGACGTCGCCGATGACCAGCCCCGCCTCCCGGACCAGTCGGGTGGCCTCGGCGTGGCCGCTCGAGGCCAGCTCGACGACCGACCGGCTGTCCGGGACGTCCTCCCCCTGCTCCCGGAGCGCCCGGGCCAGCGCCCGCCCGCTCGCCGACGCGGCCAGGCAACCCCGCGCCCCGCAGACGCAGAGCGGACCGTCGTCGGCACTGGTGATCCGCACGTGCCCGATGTCGCCCTCGGCGCCGTCCGCGCCGCGGAGCAGCCGGCCGTCGACGACGACGCCCGCGCCGATACCGGTGGCGACCTTGACGAACAGCAGGGGCGAGAAGCCCGGCCACTCGCTGTGGTGCTCGGCCAGGGCCATGGCGTTGGCGTCGTTGTCGACCACGCAGACGACGCCGAACCGCTGCTCCAGGAGGTCGCGCAGCGGGTGGCCGTGCCATCCGGGCAGGACGGGCGTGTGGTGCACGATCCGTCCGGTCGCGACGTCCACCGGCCCCGGCACGCTGACCCCCAGGCCCAGGACCCGGCCGGCGACCACCCCCGAGGCGTCCAGCAGCTCCCGCCAGCGCTGCTCGACCCACCGGAGCACCGGCTCGGGACCGTCGGCCAGCCGGACCTCGTGGACCGCCTCGGCCAGCGGGCGCCCGGACAGGTCGCACAGGGCGAGGGTGGCGTGCGCGGCGCCGAGGTCGGCGGCCAGCACCACCCCACCCGACCCGTCCAGGCTGAGCACGTGCGAGGGCCGGCCGCGGACGGAGGCCTCCTTGCCGGACTCGCGCAGGTACCCGGCGTCGACCAGGAGGTCGACGCGGGCGGCGACGGTCGAGCGGGACAGCCCGGTGAGCTCGATCAGGTCCCCACGCGTGCGAGCCCGCCCCCGGCGGATCAGTTCGAGCAGCTGCCCGGCGCGATCACCCAGTTCCTCACCCCTTCTCGGCGCCGGCGGTCAGGCCGCCGGTGAGAAGCCTCTCGGTGGCGAAGAACAGTACGACGATCGGCACCGTCAGGATCACCGATCCGGCCATGAGTGCGGTCGTGGGGATCTCGATGCTGCCCGCGAACTGGGACAGGCCCAGGGAGACCGTCCACCGCGACCGGCCGTCCACCAGGAACAGCGGGGCGAACAGGAACTCGTTCCACGCGATCGTGAAGACGAACAGGGCGTTGGAGAGGATCGCCGGCATCGCCAGCGGCAGGGTGATCCGCCGCATGATCGTGGACCGGTCGGCACCGTCGACCGCGGCGGCCTCCTCGATGCTGGCCGGCACGGTCTGGAAGTAGTTCCGGAGCATGGAGATGGCGACCGCGACGGTCTGCGACACGTTGACCAGCACGAGCGCCGGCAGGGCGCCGCGCAGCCCGACCCGGGTGAAGAACACGGACAGCGGGACGGCGAGCAGGATGCTGGGGAACAGGCGGGCTCCCCGCCTCGCTGCCTCCGGAGTCGCCGCCACCGCAGGCGGCGAGCAGGACCGCCGCTCCGATCGTGGCGACCGAGGCCCTGACCCGTCGCTCCATCGCGCTCTCCAGCGCCCCCGGGGTCGCCGGCGCCATCGCCGGACTCCGGACGGTAGCGGTGCGCCTGTGACCTGGGCCACGACGGAATTGTGCCGACGCGGCACACATAAAGCGCCGACGGTCACGGATAAACTGGTCGCGTCCGTGCTGATCCGACCCCGACGTGGTGGCGGGGGTGTGGCGTGAGACTCGCCGTCCAGGAGCAGTTGCTGCCCGGGACCACGCTGCAGGCCAAGTGGGACGTCGCCCTGGCCTGGGGGTTCGACGCCATCGAGCTGCGGGGCGCCGGCGGTCATACGCTCCGCAGGCGGCTGCCGGAGCTGCGGGCGGCCCAGCGGGACGGCGTGGTGATGCCCACGGTCTGCGTGGACATGGACCACTTCATCGGTGACTTCGATCCGGGACGCCGTGCCGACGCGTTGGCCAACATGGCCACCCAGCTCGCGGTCGTCGGCGCGCTCGGCGGCGTGGGCGCGGTCACGCCCGCGTCGTGGGGGATGTTCTCCCGGCGGCTGCCCCCGTTCATCCCGCCCCGCTCGGCCGAGGGTGACCGCGAGGTGCTGCTCGAGGCGCTGTGCCGGCTGGGTGAGGTCGCCGCCCGGGAGGGCGTGCTCCTCCTGCTCGAGCCGCTCAACCGCTACGAGGACCACATGGTCAACACCCTGGCGCAGGCGGCGGAGCTGGCGAGGGCGACGGGGCTGGCCGCCGTGCAGGTGTGCGCGGACACGTACCACATGAACATCGAGGAGGCCGATCCGCTGGCGGCGCTGCGGGAGGACGCCGACCGCCTCGGCCACGTGCAGGTCTCCGACAGCAACCGCCTCGAACCCGGCGCCGGCCACCTCGACTGGGCCCCGCTGCTGCGGTGCCTGGAGGCCATCGGCTACGGCGGCCACCTCGCGTTCGAGTGCCGGCTGTCCGGCGACCCCGCCCGGGTGCTGCCCCGCGCGACGGCGATGCTGAGGTCGGCGCTGCGGGCGGCGGCGTGAGCGCCGTCAGCGACCTCCCGGTCCGGCGAGACGCCCAGGTCGTGGCGGGTGCCGCAGCGGTCCTGCGGGCGAACGACACCGGGGTGATGGTCCGGGCCGCCCCGCACCTCTACCCGCACCAGTGGAGCTGGGACGCCGCCTTCGTGTCGGTCGGCCTGGCCCACCTCGACCCGGGCCGGGCCTGCGCCGAGCTCGACCACCTGTTCACCGGACAGTGGCGCACCGGCATGCTCCCGCACATCGTCTTCGACCCCGCCGAGACGGACTACTTCCCCGGGCCGGACCGCTGGGGATGTGCCGAGGTCACCGACGACGCGCCGGTGGCCCCCCGGACCAGCGGGATCTGCCAGCCGCCCGTCCACGCCCTGGCGGTCGAGCGCATCGTGGCCCTCGCCGAGCGTCGGAGCGCCGCGGCCGGGGCGCGCGTCCGAGCCTGGCTGCCCGGGGCCTACCGGCGGCTGCTGGCCTGGCACCGCTACCTAGTGCGCGAACGCGACCCGCTGCGCACCGGACTGCTCACCATCCACCACGGCTGGGAGAGCGGGATGGACAACTCCCCGCGGTGGGACGAGCCGTACTCCCGCGTCGCCGTCCTCCCCGACCTCCCGCCGTACCGGCGCCGGGACACCCGGGTCGTCCGCGACGCCGCCCAGCGCCCGACCCGGCTCGAGTACGACCGCTACCTCAGCGGCGTCGAGGAGCTGAGACGGGCCGGCTACGACGACGCCCGGATCCGCGCGACCGGCGGCTTCCTCGTCACCGACGTCCTCGCCTCCGCGGTGTTCGCGGCGGCGAGCGAGGCACTGGCCGGGATCGCCCGGTCCCTCGGGGCCGGCGAGGTCGCCGAGCTGGAGGAGCACGCCGAGCGCTTCCGGGCCGGCGTCGCGGACAGCGTCGACGCCGGGCTGGGACTCGCGCTGGACACCGACCTGCGGACCGGCGCGCCGCTGCGCGCGGAGACGGTGGCCGGGTTCGCCCCGCTGCTCTGCGGCGGCCTGGGGACGGCGACCGAGCGGGAGATGGTGGCGCTGCTGCGGTCCGAGCGCTGGACGGGGCACCCCGGGCTGCGGCACGCCGTCCTGCCGAGCACCAGCCCCGCGTCCCCGGCCTTCCACCCCCGGGCGTACTGGCGCGGCCCGACCTGGCCGGTGGTCGACTGGTTCGTCGTCTGGATGCTGGAGCGGCGCGGCCGGGCGGACGTCGCCGGACCGCTGCGCCGGGCGGTGCTCGACGAGCTGGCCGAGGGCTCCTTCGCCGAGTACCACGAGCCGTTCACCGGCGAGCCGCTCGGCAGCGCCGCCCAGTCCTGGACCGCAGCGGCGGCACTGGACCTGCTGCTCGGCTGAGAGAGGGTCCCCTCCTCGCACCAGCACGGGAGTTCAGCGCACGCGCAGCACCCGGGCCTCCCACGGCCGCAGGACGGCGGGGTCGCCCTCGCCCAGGTTGCCCAGCACCACCTGGGCGCCGACCGCCTCGGGCAACAGCTCGCCCAGCGGGTGGACCGAGGAGCCGAGGTTGCAGACGACCAGCAGCGTCTCGCCGTCCAGGCTGCGGGTGAAGGCGTACACCTCCTCGTGCTCGGGCAGCAGCATGGTGAAGTCGCCGAGCGCGACCACCGGGTCGTCGTGCCGCAGCGCGATGAGGCGCCGGTGGTGGGCGAGGACCGAGGTCGGGTCGGCGCGCTGGGCCTCGGCGTTCCACTCGACGTGGTCGGGGTTGACCGCGATCCACGGCGTCCCGGTGGTGAAGCCGGCGTTCGGCGAGTCGTCCCACTGCACCGGCGTCCGCGCGTTGTCCCGGCTCATCCGGCGCAGCGCGGCCAGCACCGTCTCCGGGTCCTCGCCGTGCGCGACCGCCTGCGCGAAGTGGTTGAGCGACTCGACGTCCCGGAAGTCGTCGATGTCGTCGAACGGGGCGTTGGCCATCCCCAGTTCCTCGCCCTGGTAGACGTAGGGCGTCCCGCGGTGCAGGTGCAGCAGGGTGGCCAGGCAGGTCGCGGAGTCCCGCCGGTACCGGGGCGAGTCGTCGCCGAAGCGCGAGACCGCCCGCGGCTGGTCGTGGTTGTCCCAGTAGAGGGAGTTCCAGCCGACGTCGGCCAGCCCCGCCTGCCAGCGGCCGAACGAGGCCTTGAGGTCGCGCATCCGCAGGGGTCTGGGCCGCCACTTGGACTCGTCGAAGTCCAGCCCGACGTGCTCGAACTGGAACACCATGTCCACCTCGGCCCGTGCGGGGTCGGTGAACAGCCGCGCCTGCTCCACCGTCACCCCCGGCATCTCCCCGACCAGGAGCAGCTGCTCGGTGTGCCCCGCGAACACCTCGCGGTGCATCTCCTGCAGGAACTCGTGGATCCGCGGCCCGCACAGGTAGGACGCCGACCCGTCGCCGTAGGGCAGCCCGGGCAGCGGGGGTCCGTCCCGCAGCGAGCCGTCCGGGGCGACGGCCTTGCTGATCATGTTGATGACGTCCATGCGGAAGCCGTCGACGCCGCGGTCGAGCCAGGCGCGCATCATCGCGTACACCGCCCGGCGGACCTCCGGGTTCTCCCAGTTCAGGTCCGGCTGCTCCCGCGCGAACAGGTGCAGGTAGTACTCGCCGCAGGCCTCGTCGAGCTCCCAGGTCGACCCGGAGAAGAAGGAGTGCCAGTTGGTCGGCTCGGCGCCGGGTTGCCCGGCCGCCATCCCCTCCCGCGGCGGCCGCCACCAGTACCAGTCGCGCTTCGGTGAGGAACGGGACGCTCTGCTCTCCTCGAACCACGGGTGCTGGTCGCTGGTGTGGTTGACCACCAGGTCCATCACCAGCTTCATCCCGCGCGCGTGCAGGGCGCCGATCAGCTCGTCGAGCTGCGCGAGCGAGCCGAACAGCGGGTCGACGTCGGTGTAGTCGCTGATGTCGTAGCCGTTGTCGGCCTGGGGCGAGGGGTAGATCGGCGAGAGCCAGACGACGTCGACGCCCAGGTCGGCGAGGTGGTCGATGCGCTGCAGGATCCCGCCGAGGTCACCGATCCCGTCGCCGTCGGAGTCCTGGAACGAGCGCGGGTAGACCTGGTAGACGACGGCGCGGGTCCACCACGGGGGCTGCTCGACGGGCACGACCTCCACCCCAGCACGGCGCGGTGCGCCGCGCACCCGCTCGGCGCTACGGTCCGACCGTGCCTCCCGGTGTCGTGCTCGTGACCGGCGGGAGCCGCGGGATCGGCGCGGCGACCGCGCGTGCCGCGGCGGCCGCCGGGTGGTCGGTCGCCCTCACCTACCGGGACGACGAGGCCGCGGCCGCCGCCGTCGTGACCGGCATCGAGGCTGCCGGCGGGACCGCGTGCGCCGTGCGCGCCGACGTCTCGGTCGAGGACGACGTCCTGGCCGCCTTCGCCGCCGCCGAGGGCCTGGGCCCGGTGACCGGGCTGGTGGCCAACGCCGGCATCGTGGGCCCGAAGGCGCGGGTCGACGAGCTGACCGCCGAGCGGGTGCAGCGGTTGCTGGCCGTCAACGTGCTCGGGGCCGTCCTGTGCTGCCGGGAGGCGGTGCGGCGGATGTCCACCCGCCACGGCGGGTCCGGCGGGTCGGTCGTGCTGGTCTCCTCGGTCGCCAGCCGGCTGGGATCGCCCGGCGAGTACGTCGACTACGCGGCCAGCAAGGGCGCCGTCGACACGCTGGGGGTCGGCCTGGCCCGCGAGGTGGCCGGCGAGGGGATCCGGGTCAACGTCGTGCGGCCCGGGATCGTCGAGACCGGGATCCACGCCAGCGGCGGCCAGCCCGACCGGGTCGCGCGGCTGGGGCCGACGGTGCCGATGGGCCGGGCCGGTCGCGCGGAGGAGGTCGCCGACGCCGTCCTGTGGCTGCTCGGGGACGGCGCGGGCTACTGCACCGGCAGCGTGCTCGACGTCACCGGCGGCCGCTGAACGGGCGGTGCGTCAGCTCTCCGGCATGGTGTGGTGCACCGCCTCGACGTTGTTGCCGTCGGGGTCCCGGAAGAAGACGCCGTAGTAGCCCGGGTGGTACTCCGGCCACACGCGCGGCTCGTGCAGCACCTCGGCGCCCTGCTCGCGGGCCAGGGCGAAGACCTGGTCCACCGCCTCCCGGGAGGGGGCACGCAGGGCCAGGTGCACCGGGCGCTCGGTGCCCTCCGCCAGCGGGCTGAGCCACAGCTGAGGGTGGCCGTCGGGCCCGCACATCCCCACCACCGGGCCGGCCGGTGTCTCGAACCGCATCGCCTCGCGCAGGCCCGCCGGGGCGAAGACCGTCGTGTAGAACGACACGGCGGCCGGGACGTCGGCGGCCTGCAGCCCCAGGTGGTCGATCACGCCGCCGGACCGTAGCCCGCCCGGCGACCCGGTGGAACCGCTGTTTGGATGGGGGACGACCGTCGGGATCCCACCCGGCACCGACCCCAGGAGAAGCCGATGGCCCAGCCCACCCGCCCCGACGTCGAGCCGCCGACCGGCCCCGCGCCCGACGACCTGGTGATCGAGGACGTCACCGTCGGCGACGGCCCCGAGGCGAAGGCCGGTGACCTGGTCAGCGCCCACTACGTCGGGGTCACCCACGACGGCGGCGAGCAGTTCGACGCCTCCTGGGACCGCGGCGACCCGCTGGAGTTCCGGCTCGGCGTCGGCATGGTCATCCAGGGCTGGGACGAGGGCATCCAGGGGATGCGGGTCGGCGGACGGCGCCGGCTGACCATCCCGCCGCACAAGGCCTACGGCGACCGCGGCGCCGGCGGGGTCATCAAACCCGGCGCGACGCTCGTCTTCGTCGTCGACCTCGTCGGGGTGCGGTAGCGGGTCAGGCGGGGTCGTCCTCGGCGACGTGGGGTCGTGGTACCGGTCGTCCGGCGACGCGCCGACACCTGGACGTCCGGTGTTCGTGTCCCGCGCTCGTTGGGCACCACGGTTTCGTGACGCAACCGGCCCCGACCACCCGCCACGCCCTCGCCGAGGACGCCGCGGAGGGCGGTGGCGGCGAGTCGACCGGCACCGTCGTCGTCGCGGGGCTCGCGAACCTGGGCATCGCCGTCGCCAAGCTCGTCGGCGGTCTGATCAGCCACTCCTCCGCGATGCTGTCGGAGGCGGCGCACTCGCTCGCCGACACGATCACGGAGGTGCTGCTGTTCGTCGCGCTCAAGCGCGGCACCAGGGCACCCGATGCGCGGCACCCGGTCGGCTACGGCCGCGAGACCTACTTCTGGGCGTTGCTCGCCTGCCTGGCCACCTTCACCCTCGGCGCCGGGTTCTCCTTCTACCAGGGCGTGGAGACCATCCTCGAGGGCGAGGAGCAGGGCTCCCCCCTGGTGGCCTACATCGTCCTGGCGGTCTCGTTCGTCCTCGAGGGGGCGTCCTGGCTCAAGGCCGTCCGGCAGGTGCGCGGTGCCGCGCGGAAGTGGGGGACGACGCCTCGGCGCTACCTCGCCGAGACCACCGACACCACGGTCAAGGCGGTCACCTTCGAGGACAGCGCCGCCCTCGTCGGTCTGGTCCTCGCCGCGCTCGGCCTGTTCCTCGAGCAGGTCACCGGCGACCCGGTGTGGGACGGCCTCGCCGCCATCCTCATCGGCGTGCTGCTGCTCCTGGTGGCCGGGTCGCTGGCGCGGGCCAACGTCTCGCTGCTCATCGGCCAGTCGATCCCGCGCCGGCTGCAGGACCAGCTGCGGGCCGAGATCGCCGGCCTCCCGCAGGTCGACGACGTGCCGGTCCTGCTCACCACGGTGATCGGCCCCGGGCAGCTCGCCGTCATGGCCAAGGTCGACTTCGCCGACACCGCGACCGTCGCCGACATCGAGCGGGCCTCCGACGAGGCCGAGCGCCGACTGGTCGCCCGGCACGGGGGCGTGCGGTTCGTCTTCCTCGACCCCACACCCGGGGACGGCCGGGCGCGGGCGGGGGCGCACCGGCCGGAATGAGCCGCACCGGCGTGCGGTTGGGGCGGTCCGTGCGCATCGAGGTCTGGTCCGACGTCGTCTGTCCGTGGTGCTACATCGGCAAGCGCCGGCTGGAGGCCGCGCTCGAGCGGTTCCTGCACCGCGACGACGTCGAGGTCGTCTGGCGGTCCTTCCAGCTCGACCCGGGCATCCCCGAGGGCGAGACCCACGAGACCCTCCCCGCGCTGGCCGCGAAGCTCGGCCGCCCGGTCGAGGACGTGCACGGGATGATGCGGCACGTCGAGGAGACCGCCGCCGGTGAGGGCCTGCACTACGACCTGGCGAGCGGTGTCAGCGGCAACACGCTGCTGGCCCACGAGCTCGTCCACCTGGCTGCCGGGCGCGGCCTGCAGGGTGCGGTCAAGGAGCGCCTGCTGCACGCGCACTTCGCGGAGGGACGCTCGGTCTTCGACGTCGACTCCCTCGCCGCGCTCGCGGTGGAGGTGGGCCTGGACGAGGCCGAGGTGCGCACCGCGCTCGCCGACCACCGGTACCGGCCCGCCGTCCTCGACGACATCCGCACCGCGCGCGAGCTGGGCGCGACCGGCGTCCCGTTCTTCGTCGTCGACCGCAGGTACGGGGCCGCCGGCGCCCAGCCCACCGAGCTGCTGCTGCAGGTGCTGGACCGGGCGTGGGCCGACGCCCACCCGGCGGTCGCCCGGTCCTAGACCACCAGGTCGGCCGCGGCGCGCAGCGCCCGCTCGGCGTCCGCGGCCAGCTGCCGGACGACGTCGGCCGCGGGCCGTTCCCCGGTGACCAGCCCGACCGACTCCCCGGCGTAGAGCGGGGCGGCGGAGAGGTCGCCGGTGCTGCGGGCCTCGACCACCCGCCGGGCGGCCTCGGGGTCGCGGGCCAGCTCGGCCTCCCGGCCGTGCCACTGGCGGCTGAAGTCGTTGGCCACCGCGCGCCCCGGCCACCGCTCGGGCCAGGCCAGCCCCTGCGCCACGTCGAAGGCGTGGGTCAGGACGGTGTCCTCACCCGCGGCCGCACACACGCGGGCGCGGGCGGCGGGGGAGTTGAGCGCCTCGGGGCAGGCCAGCAGCGGGGTGCCGATCCAGACACCGGCGGCGCCGGCGACCAGCGCCGCGGCCATCCCCGCGCCGGTCGCGATGCCCCCGGCCGCCAGCACGGGGCGGTCGGCCAGGGTCAGCACCTCCTGCAACAGCGGCAGCGTGGCCCGGGAGCCGGTGTGCCCGCCGGCCTCGGTGCCCTGGGCGACGAGCAGGTCGACGCCGGCGGCGCGGGCGCGCCGGACGTCGTCGACGGTGTTCACCTGGGTGGCGACGGCGATGCCCGCGTCGTGCAGCGGGCCGACGGTGGGTGCGGGATCACCGAAGGAGACCGACACCAGCGCCGGGCGGGCGGCGATGGCCGCGTCGAGCAGTTCGGGGCGCTCGGCCAGCGCCCACACCATGAGGCCGATGCCGAACGGCAGGCCGTCGTCCGCCGGGATGGCGGCCTGCTCGGCGACGAAGTCGGGTGTCGCGGCGTTGCCGACGCCGATCATCCCCAGCCCCCCGCCGAGGGAGACGGCGCGGGCGAGCGCACCGCCGGCCACACCGGCCATCGGGGCGCCGACGACCGGTGCGGCCAGGTCGAACATGCGAGTCAGCGGTGTGCGGATCACGCCGCCCATGCTGCCCGAGCCGGGCTGGCCCCCTGCAGGGTCCCGCCGCGAGCTCGTGAGCGCGGTGGGGGGCAGGGGGTCCTCCTCACTGGGTGGCGGGGCCGCCCTGCTCGGTCCCGGAGATCTGCCTCAGGAACTCGTGGCAGCGCCGCGCCCGCGCGGAGTCCTGCTCCATGACCTCGCGGAAGAACGCCGCGATGTCCTGCAGGCCCGCGTTCTCCGCGTCGCGGACGTACTGGCCGTAGTCGTGCCCGGCCTTGAGCGAGTGGTACTGCACCGAGATCAGGTCGTAGGTCACGTCCTCGAAGCCGGTCTCACCGGTGGCCATCGCGGGCCCTCCTCCTCGCTGGGAACTCTGGGGTCCCGATTGGTGCCCGGTCGACGGGACCCGAAACGGACTCCTCCGTCTCGGGCCTCCGGTCTCAGGTGTTGGGGGTCTCCGACCACGCCCCGCCGACCACGGGAGGGCCGAACGCCTCGTCCTCGGGCAGCGCGCTCCCGGTCACGTCGCCCCCGCCGGCGTCGTCGGCGGCATCGCGCCCGGCTGCGAGCTCGTCCTCGCCGGTCGAGGCGGCGTCGTCCTCGGTGGAGGCGAGGTCCTCCCCCTGCCCGTAGGCGCCGGGGTCGGCCTGCAGGGTGCGGGGGTCGTTCATCGGGTCCGGGACGTCCGGGTCGGTGACGGTCATGGCCTCCGGGTGCCCGGCCGACCCGCGCGCCAACCCCCTGGCCAAACGCGTAACCAATGTGTTACACATCCTCCCGTGGAGGCGCTCGCGGCACTGGCCGACCCGACCCGACGCGAGCTGGTCGCCCTGCTGGCGCGGGGAGAACTGGCGGCAGGGGAGCTCGCGGAGCGGTTCCCGGTGAGCCGCCCGGCGATCAGCCGGCACCTGCGGGTGCTGCGGGAGGCCGGGCTGGTCCGCAGCCGGGTGGAGGGACGCCGGCGGCTCTACGCGCTCGACCCGCGCCCCCTGCGGGAGCTCGACGACTGGCTGGAGCCCTACCGCGACCTGTGGGCCCAGCGGTTCGACGCACTGGACACCGAGATCGCCCGCGGCCGGCGGGCCCGGAGGAGCGGAGAGACCCCATGACCGTGCAGGACGCGATGGCCCGCCGCGGCGTCGTCACCACCGAGGCCGACGGCCGGCAGCGCCTCGAGTTCCACCGCTCCTGGCCCGACCCGGTCGAGGACGTGTGGTCGGCGCTCACCGAGCCCGACCGGATGGCCCGCTGGATCGGCACCTACGACGGCGAGCGCGCCCCCGGCGGCACCGGCACCTTCACGATGACCCACGAGCAGGAGCCGGTGGGCGAGGCGATGGCGGTGGTCGAGTGCGACCCGCCGCGGCGCCTCGTCGTCTCCTGGGTGGGTCAGGACGACTGGACCGTCGAGCTGGACCTGTGGAGCGAGGACCGCCGGACCGTCCTCCGCTTCCGCCAGGTCTTCGCCGCGGACGCCGACGTCACCGACTTCGCCGCCGGCTGGCACTGGTACCTCGACAAGTTCGACGCCGAGGTCGGCGGGCGCCCCGTCCCGAGGGACTGGGACGCCTTCGCCGCCGACGTCGCCGCGCCGGTCTACGGACGTACGCCGGAGGCCTGACCCTCCGCTGCCGGCCTCCTCCAGGGCGTCCCCGAGCGTGCGAGGGGACCCGGGAGGGGGGCCTTCGTCTGGACCGGGTCGGGTCCGGTCCAGGGGCCCAGCCGGGTGAGCAGCCGGTCGCGCGCGGCCAGCCGCGGCCCGGCCTGCACGGGGTAGGCGTCGTAGCCGGCGGTGAGCTCGCGGGCGACGTGGACGGCGAAGTTCGGGTCGTCCTGCGCCTCGCGGGCCACCGCGACCAGGTCGGCCGAGCCGCCGGCGACGACCGCCTCGGCCTGCTGCGGGTCGACCAACAGGCCCACGGCCATGGTCGGGATGCCGGCCTGCTCGCGGATCGCCGCGGCGAAAGGCACCTGGTAGCCGTAGCCGATCGGGTGCTCCCAGCCCGCGCCGATGCCGCCGCCGGAGACGTCGATCGCGTCCACCCCGAGCGCCGTCAGCTCCCGGGCGAAGGCGATCGTGTCCTCCAGCGTCATCCCGTCGCGGGTGGCGTCGACCGCGGAGACCCGGACGAACAGCGGTTTGTCCTCGGGCCACACGGCTCGGACGGCCGCGACGACCTCGAGCGGGAACCGCATCCGGTTCTCCGGCGAGCCGCCGTACTCGTCGTCCCGCCGGTTGGTCAGCGGGGAGAGGAACTGGTTGAGCAGGTAGCCGTGCGCGGCGTGCACCTCGACCACCTCGTAGCCGGCCTCGAGGGAGCGGCGGACGGCGGCCACGAAGGCCTCGCGCACCTCGGCCATCTCCTCGACGGTCAGCGGGTGCGGGGCCGGCCAGCCCGCGCCCATCGGCACGCCGCTGGGTGAGACGGTCCGCCACGGCAGCTCCCCGGGGCGGGCGTCCTCCGGGGTCACCGGGCCGTCGCCGTCCCAGGGACGCTGGGTGCTCGCCTTGCCGCCGGCGTGCGCCAGCTGGATGGCCGGGACGCTGCCGTGCTCCCGCAGGAACGCGGCGACCCGGGCCAGGCCGGGCACCTGCGCGTCGGACCACAGCCCGACGTCCCCGTGGCTGATCCGGCCGTCGGCGGTGACCGCGGTGGCCTCGACCACCACCAGTCCGAAGCCGCCGAGCGCGAAGCGGCCGAGGTGCACCAGGTGGTAGTCGCCGACGACGCCGTCGGTCACCGAGTACTGGCACATCGGGGCCACGACCAGCCGGTTCGGGAGGGTGACCCCCCGGAGGGCCAGGGGGGCGAGCAGGGCGGGGAGGGTCGCTGCGGTGTCCACGGGGAGGGGCAACACACGACCCCACCAGGGACTTCCGTCCCGCTGGGTAGACGTCTTATACGTAACATCTCTCACGGTTACAGTGGACGTCCGCGCCGCTAGGCTGTCCCGATCCGGAACCCCACCGGCCCCCGTGGCGCCCAGGTGGCCCGGACGACAGCTGAGCACGACGAGCACCCGCGCCGGCGGCAAACCCCCCGGTCCACCCAGAGGATGGAGACGCCGTGACTTCCGTGGCCACCCCCGGTCTCGAGAACGCCCCGACCACCCACGCCCGGCTGCTGGCCTGGGTACAGGAGATGGCCGAGCTGACCACCCCGGACCGGGTCGTGTGGGTGGACGGCAGTGACGAGGAGTGGGAGCGCCTCACCCAGCAGCTGGTCGACGCCGGCACCTTCACCCGCCTGGAGAAGAAGCCCAACTCGTTCTGGTGCGCCTCCGACCCCCGTGACGTCGCGCGCGTCGAGGACCGCACCTTCATCTGCTCGGTCGACGAGGCCGACGCCGGTCCCACCAACAACTGGATGGACCCGGGCGAGATGAAGTCGATCATGACCGAGCTGTACCGGGGGTGCATGCGCGGCCGGACGATGTACGTCATCCCGTTCTGCATGGGGCCGGTCGAGGCCGAGAACCCGATGTTCGGCGTCGAGATCACCGACTCCGAGTACGTCGTCGTCTCCATGCGGGTCATGGCCCGCATCGGCAGCGCGATCCTCGAGGCGATGGGCACCGACCGCCCGTTCGTGCCGGCGATGCACTCCCTGGGTGCCCCGCTCGACGAGGGTCAGCAGGACGTGCCGTGGCCCTGCAGCGACACCAAGTACATCGTGCACTTCCCCGAGGAGCGCACGATCTGGTCGTACGGCTCGGGCTACGGCGGCAACGCCCTGCTGGGCAAGAAGTGCTACTCGCTGCGCATCGCCTCGGTGATGGCCCGCGACGAGGGCTGGCTCGCCGAGCACATGCTGATCCTCAAGCTGACCAGCCCGCAGCAGAAGACCTACTACATCGCCGCGGCGTTCCCGTCGGCCTGCGGCAAGACGAACCTGGCGATGCTCGAACCGACCATCCCGGGGTGGCAGGTCGAGACCCTCGGCGACGACATCGCCTGGATGCGCTTCGGCGAGGACGGCCGGCTCTACGCGCTCAACCCGGAGTTCGGCCTCTTCGGCGTCGCCCCGGGCACCGGCTGGCACACCAACCCCAACGCGATGCGCACCATCGACAAGGGCAACTCGGTGTTCACCAACGTCGCGCTCACCGACGACGGCGACGTCTGGTGGGAGGGCATGACCGAGGAGCCCCCGGCGCACCTGACCAGCTGGAAGAAGCAGGACTGGACGCCGGACAGCGACGAGCCCTCCAGCCACCCGAACAGCCGCTTCTGCACCCCGATCGGCCAGTGCCCGATCCTGGCGCCGGAGTACCAGGACCCCAAGGGCGTGCCGATCTCGGCGATCCTGTTCGGCGGCCGCCGCAAGACGACGATCCCGCTGGTCACCGAGGCACGGGACTGGAACCACGGCGTCTTCATGGGCGCCACGCTGTCCTCGGAGACGACGGCCGCGGCCACCGGCGCCGTCGGAGTCGTCCGCCGCGACCCGTTCGCCATGCTGCCGTTCATCGGCTACAACGCCGGCGACTACTTCGGCCACTGGGTCGAGACCGGCAAGCTGCACGACGCCACCAAGCTGCCGAAGATCTTCTACGTCAACTGGTTCCGCCGGGACGAGGACGGCGGCTTCCTGTGGCCGGGCTTCGGTGAGAACAGCCGGGTCCTCAAGTGGGTCGTCGAGCGCCTCGAGGGCACCGCCGCGGCCACCGAGACCGCCGTGGGCCACGTCCCGACGCCGGACTCGCTGGACGTCTCGGGGCTCGACATGACCCCCGAGCAGGTCGAGAAGGCCCTCGCCGTCGACAAGGACGAGTGGCGCGCCGAGGTCCCGCAGATCACCGAGTGGTTCCAGAAGTTCGGCGACAAGCTCCCCAGCACCCTGTGGGACGAGCTCGCCATCCTGGAGCACCGGCTCGCCTAGAGCCGGCCCCACAGGGCCCCGCACCGTCAACGGCGACGGGTGCGGGGCCCTGTGCCGTCCCAAGGGCCGCCCGCCAGGGGCCCGCTGGCCCCGTCCCGGGTCCCGCCCGAGCGGAGCGCGAGGAGGGGAGGACGGGGTCCTCCTACGACACGTGGGGGGAAGGCGGCCCTCTGACGACGGCGACCGGCGCGGGGCCCTGTGCCGTCCCGGGGCGAGCGAGCCGAACCGGCGCGGCCGCCGCCGGGCCGCGGCCGCGCCGGTCGGTTAGCGTAGATCGTCGTACCGGAGCCCCTCCACCTGAGACGACAGGTCGTCCTCCCCGTGCTCAACCCGTACCTGCACGTGCTCCGCACGCCGCACGCGCTGCCGATGGTGCTGGCCGCCTTCATCGGCCGCCTGCCGCTGTCGATGGTCGGACTCGGCTCGGTGCTGCTCATCGCCTCCGAGACCGGCAGTTACGGGCTCGGTGGGGCGGTCGCCGCGACGGGGGCGGTCACGACCGCGATCTCCGGACCGCTGATCGGCCGCTGGGCCGACACCCACGGCCAGCGCCGCACGCTGTTGCCCGTGGTGGCCGTCTTCGTCGCCGCCGGCTGCGTGTTCCTGCCCGCGGTCAAGGAGGACTGGCCGCGGTGGGTCCTGTTCGCCTCGGCCGGGCTGGCCGGAGCCTGCATCCCGCCGGTCGCCTCGATGATCCGGGTGCGCTGGACCCACCTCCTGCGCGGCACCCACCGCCTGCCGGCCGCGCTGGCCATGGAGTCGGTGATCGACGAGTTCGTCTTCATCGTCGGCCCGGTGCTGGTCACCTTCCTGTCCACGACGGGTCACGCCACCTCCGGCGTCGTGACCGCCTTCGTCCTGGCCGTCGTCGGCAGCCTGTTGTTCGCCGCCCAGAGCCGCACCGAGCCACCGCCGCACGGGCACGTCGCCCGCACCGGGCCGTCGGCGATCCGCAGCCCGGGCATCCGGGTGCTGTTCGTCGTGGGTGCCGCCGTGGGAGCCATCCTGGGCAGCCTGGAGATCGCCCTGGTCGCCTTCGCCGACGAGATGGGCGCGATGCCGCTGTCCGGCGTCCTCATCGCGGCGCTCGCGGTCGGGTCCATGGCCAGCGGCATCGGGTGGGGGAGCGTGCACTGGCGGCAGCCCCTGCGGCACCGGTTGGTCGCGGTCCTGGGGGTGCTGACCGTGCTGAGCCTGCCGCTCTTCCTCGTCCGGAACGTCTGGCTGATGATCCCGTTCGTGGTGCTCGCCGGACTGGCCGTCTCGCCGTCCCTGATCAGCTCGTTCACGCTGGCCGAGGTCCTGGTGCCGCGCTCGGCGACCACCGAGGCCTTCACCTGGATCGGCACGGCGCTGGGCCTGGGTGTCGCGGTGGGGTCCTCGGCGGCCGGCAAGCTGGTCGACACGGTCGGGGCCAACAGCGCCTTCCTGGTGGCCACCCTCGCCGCCGCGATCGCCACGGCGGTCGTCGCGGCCACCCAGCGGCTGCTGCACGTGCCGGCCGAGCACGCCGCCGAGCCGGCGATGGCCCGCTGACGTCGGTCAGGACGGCGCCCGTGGAGACACCGCCCGGCCCCCGGCCCATCGACGAGGTGCTCGAGGAGACACGCGGCCGCCTGCACCGACTCGAGCCGGTCGAGGCCGCGGCGCGGATGGCCGCGGGCGCCCTGCTCGTGGACACCCGTCCGGTCGCCCAGCGGGAGGCCGACGGCGAGGTGCCCGGCGCGCTGGTGGTGGAGCGCAACGTGCTCGAGTGGCGGCTGGACCCGGCCAGCGACGCGCGGCTGCCCGAGGCCACCGGCCACGACGTCGAGGTCATCGTGCTGTGCAACGAGGGCTACGCCTCCAGCCTCGCCGCCGCCTCGCTGCAGGCACTGGGCCTGCACCGCGCCACCGACGTCGTCGGCGGCTACCAGGCCTGGGCCGCGGCCGGCCTGCCCACCACCCGGGACGGCGAGCGCTGACCCGCGTTCGGCCCGCTGCTGGCGGTGGCCGGCAGCTGCGCGTCCCGCCCGAGCGCCTGGGGCGCTGGCTGGACGGCGTCGCCACCCGGCACGGCACCTTCGCCGCCGTCGAGCTCGTCGACGGGGCGGTGCGGGTGACCTGCGCGGACACCACCGAGGTCACGCTGCGCGCGCCGTTCGGCTGGCGGGCCGGGCCGGCGCTGCTCTCCTCGTTCAGCGCGGCGGTCCGGCAGCCGCACCACGCCGCCGTCCTCCTGGTCCGCCGCGGACGGTGGGCTGTCGGGGTGTTCGACGGCGTGGACCTGGTGGTCTCCAAGGTGGACGCCCGCCAGGTCCAGGGGCGGACGGCGGCCGGCGGCTGGTCGCAGCAGCGCTTCGCCCGGCGCCGGGCCAACCAGACCGACGCCGTGGTGGGCGCGGCGGCCGAGACCGCCGTCCGCGTGCTGGGCCCGCACGCCGACGAGGTTGAGGCGCTGTTCACCGGCGGCGACCGCGGCCTGGTGGACGACGTCCTGGCCGATCCGCGGCTGCGGGCGCTGGCCGCGCTGCGCCGCGGCCCGGCCCTCGAGGTCGGCGACCCCACCAAGGCCGTGCTGCTGGACACCCCGTCGCAGTTCCGCGCGGTGGAGGTGCACATCGTGGAACCGGGCGAGAGGTCGGCCTGACGTCCCCTCCCGTCCGCCCCGGCAGCTGGGGCCTTTCCCCTTCCTCCCCGGCCACCGCCGCGGGTAGCGTCCTCCGACCGTGTCCTCCGCATCGAGCGAGACGACCACCACCGCGGATCCCGTCCTCACCGCCGAGCGTGCCCACCTGGCGCGCGCGGCCGACTGCCTGACCGTCATGCGCGCGAGCGCCTCCGCCGTGGTCGACGCCGGCGTGGACGCCTGGGCCTCCGAGCGGCTCGGCGCCGCCCGCGCCGAGCGGCTGCGGGCGCTGGCCGCCGACCCCGGTGTCCCGCCGTTCTTCGGGCGCACCGACACCGACACCGAGACCTTCCACATCGGCCGCCGGCACGTGCGCGACGCCGACGGCACCCCGGTCGTCATCGACTGGCGGGCGCCGATGAGCCGGCCGTTCTACCGGGCCAGCGCCGCCGATCCGCAGGGCCTGGTGCTCCGGCGCCGCTTCGGCTTCAGCGGCGGCGAGCTCACCAGCTACGAAGACGAGCTGCTGGGGACGGGGGAGGAGTCGGCCCCGCTGCAGGGGCCCGCCGCCGGCCCTCCTGCAGGGTCCCGCCGGGAGGGTGCGAACGGTGGGGGGCAGGGGGGTCCTTCCCCGGTGGGGGGCAGTGGGGTCCTCCACCTGCTCGAGGAGATCGAGCGCCCGCGATCCGGACCGATGCGCGACATCGTCGCCACCATCCAGCCCGAGCAGGACGCGATCGTGCGGGCGCCGCTGGCCGAGTCGATCTGCGTGCAGGGCGCTCCCGGCACCGGCAAGACCGCCGTCGGCCTGCACCGCGCGGCCTACCTGCTCTACACGCACGGCGGCCAGCTGGCCCGCACCGGCGTCCTCGTCGTCGGGCCCAACCGGGCGTTCCTCCGCTACATCGAGCAGGTGCTGCCCACCCTCGGCGAGGTCGACGTCGAGCAGACCACCGTCGCCGAGCTGACCGCCCGGGTGCCGGTGCGCGGCGTCGACGCCCCGGAGGTCGCCGTCCTCAAGGGCGACGCCCGCCTGGCCGAGGTGCTGCACCGCGCGCTGTGGGGCTCGATCGCCAAGCCGGTGGACGACGTGCAGGTGCCGCTGGCCGGGCGCCGCCGCCGGGTGCCGGTCGAGCGGCTCAAGCGCCACGTCGACGACCTGCGCCGCCGTGGCCGGGCCGGCGAGGACCAGCAGGTGCTGCACCACGCCGCCGGCCGGGAGCGGCTGGCCATGCTGCTGGCCGAGGACGCCCGCCGGCAGGCCGAGGCCGCCGGCGGGAGCCCCACGGACGCCGAGACCCGCAGGGCCGCCCGCAGCGCCGAGGTGCGCGCGTTCTGCGACGCCGTGTGGCCGGCGTGGGACGCGGCGGAGCTGGTGCACGCCCTGCTCACCGACCCCGCGGTCCTGGCCCGGGCCGCCCGCGGCGTGCTCGACGGGGCCGAGCAGGCGCTGCTGCTCCGCCCGGCCGGCCCCCTGCGCGGAGCCCCCTGGACGGCGGCCGACGCGGTGCTGGTCGACGAGGTCGCCGGCCTGCTGGAGCGCACCGCCGGCTACGGGCACGTGGTCGTCGACGAGGCGCAGGACCTCTCGCCCATGCAGTGCCGCGCGATCGCCCGCCGCCTGGCCGCCGGGTCGCTGACCGTGCTCGGCGACCTCGCCCAGGCCACCAGCCCGTGGTCGGCGGCCGACTGGGACCGCACGCTGGCCGGCCTGGGCCGCCCGGACACCGCCGTCCGGCCGCTCACCCGCGGCTACCGCGTGCCCGGCGAGGTGCTCGCGTACGCCAACCGGCTGCTGTCGGTGATCGCGCCGGGTCTGCCGGCCGCCACCGCGGTGCGCCGCGGCGCCGGCTCGCTGCGCATCCGCGCCGACGGCCCGCTGCCCGAGGTGGTCCGCGAGCTCACCGCGACGCCGGGCTCCATCGGCGTCGTCTGCGCCGACGCCGCGGTGTCCGAGGTGGCCGCCGCGCTGGTCGCCGCCGGCCTGCCCGCGGCGGTGCTGGGGGACGACGGCGACGCCGGACCGCTCGCCGTCGTCCCGGCTACCCTGGCCAAGGGCCTGGAGTTCGACGCCGTCGTCGTGGTGGACCCCGCCGCGATCGCCGCCGCCGAGCCGCGCGGACTGCACCGTCTCTACGTCGTCCTCACCCGGGCGGTGAGCACGCTGGTGGTGCTGCACGCCGGGGACCTGCCGGGACTGCTCGCCGCGTGACGCGTGTGCCGTGCGGGTCCGCCCGGCCCGGCCCGCACGGCGCGGGTCGTTGTGGCCGACGCCGATCCTTGATCAAGTGGCACTCCACGGAAGGGGGCCCATGGACCTGCGCACCGACGCACGGGTCAGGACGCTGCTCAAACTCGCCGCCACGGTCGTGGTGGCCGGAGCACTCGTCGCGGGACTGCTCTTCCCGTGGGTCGGCGGACCCGCCGTGGCCGCCCAGCAGTCGACCAGCCTTCTCGGCGACCTCCCCACCGAGCTGACCGTCGACACCCCGCCGGCCAACACCGTGCTGCTGGCCGCCAACGGCGAGGTCATCACCTCCTTCTACGAGGAGAACCGCGCCCCGGTGACCGGCGACCGCATCGCCGAGGTCATGAAGCAGGCGATGGTCGCGATCGAGGACGCCCGGTTCTACGCGCACCACGGCCTCGACGTGCAGGGCACCACCCGCGCCCTGCTGACCAACATCGCCGCCGGCGGTGTGCAGGAGGGCGGCTCGACGCTCACCCAGCAGCTGGTCAAGCAGACCCTGCTGCAGACCGCCGACACCCCGGACGAGCGCCGCGCGGCCACCGAGCAGACGCTCGGCCGCAAGCTGCGGGAGGCCCGACTGGCGCTGGCGCTCGAGGACGCCTACTCCAAGGACGAGCTGCTCACCCGCTACCTGAACATCGTCTACTTCGGGCGGAACGCCTACGGTGTGCAGCCGGCGGCGCAGGCCTTCTTCGGCGTCGACGCCGCCGCCCTCACCCTGCCGCAGGCCGCGCTGCTGGCCGGCCTGGCGCAGAGCCCGACCCAGGACGACCCCTTCACCAACCCGGAAGCGGCCACCGCGCGCCGCAACGAGGTCCTCTCCCGGATGGCCGAGCAGGGCCTGGTGCCCCCGGCGGACGCCGCCGCCGCGCAGGCCGCGCCGCTCGGCCTCAACCCCGCCCCGGCGCCGCGCCGCGGCTGCGTCGAGGCCACGGTCGGTGCGTTCGTCTGCGACTTCGTGCAGCGCTACCTGATCCAGGAGCTGGGCCTGACCCAGCAGCAGCTGGACAACGGCGGCTACGTCGTCCGGACCACGCTGGACGCCGACCTGCAGCGCGCCGGGGACGCCGCCGTCCTCGAGACGCTGCCCATGGGCAACTCACTGGCCGGCATGTTCACCGCCGTCGAGCCGGGCACCGGCCACCTGCTGGCGATGAGCGTCAACCGCGTCTTCGGCTACGACCAGGCGGACCCGGCGCAGGAGTCGTTCAACCTCAACCTCGCCGCCAGCAAGGGCTCGGGCTCGACCTACAAGGTCTTCACCGCCGCGGCCGCGCTGGACCGGGGCTACTCCGGCTACTACACGCTGACGACGTCGGACCCCTACGTCTCCCGCGTCTACCGCGACGGCGCCGGCCGCTACGACGTCGAGAACGCCGGCACCTTCCGCCCGACGCTGGACCTGACCACGGCGCTCTACCAGTCCTCCAACACCTACTTCCTCGCCCTCGAGGACGCCCTGGGCAGCGTCGAGGAGCCGGTGCGCATGGCCGAGCGGATGGGGCTGTTCCAGTTCAGCGACCCGGCCCTGCCGCAGCAGATCATCGACGAGAACCGCGGGTCGTTCACCTTCGGCGCCGAGGCCACCAGCCCGCTCGCCCTGGCCAGCGCCTACTCCACGCTGGCGGCCGGCGGGACGCAGTGCGACGTCGTCCCGGTGACCGCGGTGCTCGACCAGCACGGCGAACCCGCGGTCGGGTCGGACGGCGAGCCGCTCGCGGTCGGCGACCGCTGCACCCCCGAGGCGATCAAGCCCGGCGTGGCCAACACGCTCAACCAGATGCTGCGCAAGGACGTCGAGCCGGGCCACTCCGGCGCGACCGGCACCCGCGCGTACGTCCCGGGCCACCAGATCGCCGGCAAGACCGGGACGTCGCAGGACAACGACTCGATCGCGTTCGTCGGGTACACCCCCGAGATCACCGCGAGCGTCATGGTGCTCAACCCCAAGGAGAAGCAGAACGTCGGCGGCTTCGGCGGTGGCAAGGCGGCCACGGTCTGGCGCAACGCGATGGCGCCGGTCCTGGAGGCCCGCGGCAGCGGCGAGTTCCCCCCGGCCGACGAGGTCGTGATGAACGGCAACACCCGGCCGGTGCCGGGCTGCACCTCGGTGCGGGCCTGCCGCGCGGCGTTGTCCGACGCGGGCTTCGAGCACAGCACTGTCGAGGTGGACAGCTCCCGGCGCGCCGGCGTCCTGCTGGGCACCAGCCCGCCGCGCGGCGCCCGGGCGGTGCCGGGCCAGGTCGTCTCCATCCTGGTCAGCAACGGTGAGGACTACGTGGCACCCAGGCCGGAGCCCGAACCGGAGCCGGCGCCGCGGTCACGGCAGCCCGAACCCGAGCCGTCCGTCGAGCCGGAGCCGGAGCCCGACCCCGAGCCCGTCGAGCCGACCCCCGAGGAGGGCCGGGACGCCGGCGATGACGAGGATGAGGACACGGCTGAGGGCTGGAACGGGAACGGGTATCAGGACGGGGGTGACGAGGAGGACGAGGGCTGAGCTCCCCTGCGGAGCCGGTCGTCGAGGGACTGGGTGAGCAGCCAGCCCGCGATCACGACCAGGTGCAGCAGGAACAGCCACAGGCTGATCGCCACGACCGCGCCGACGACGGTCAGTCCGCCGAAGGGTGCCCCGAGCGCCAGCGGCAGGGCCAGGAAGACCACGAAGCCCTGCAGGAAGCCCGACAGGCAGGCCGCGGTGAAGAGCACGCCGGACACCAGGGCCGGCCACCGCAGCTGCCCGGCGGCGACCACGCCGAAGCCCCACAGCAGCGGCACGGTGAGCGCGAACAGCACCGAGTAGTAGCCGACGAAGAAGCTGCCCAGGGTGCTGTCCCGCTCGGTCAGCTCCAGCATCGCCGAGGCCGCCAGCAGCAGCGGGTACATCAGCAGCGGCGTGGCGAGCACCAGGGGCAGCGCGAGCAGCCGGCCGCGCCAGCCGGTCAGCCGGTCCTGGCGGGGGGTGAAGCGCAGCAGCGACCGCCGCAGGCCCTCGCCGTAGAACGACAGCGGGACCAGGGCCAGGACGAAGCCGAGCGGGTCCAGACCCGTGCCGGCCTCGGCCAGCGTCCGCAGCGCCCCGGGGGCGCCCAGCTCGGGGGGCAGCAGCTGGGCCAGCCGGTCGCTGAGCCCGCGCACCCGCTCGGCCGAGGTCAGCAGGGCGGTCAGCGAGAAGGCGACCAGCAGCGCCGGCACCACGGCGATGCCGGCGTAGAAGGTCAGCCCGGCGGCGATCAGCGCGACGTCCCGCCCGCGCAGCCGCCTCGCGGCCCCGCGCAGCAGCGCCTGCGACTCGGCGCGCAGGCGGCGCGCCGTCCAGGCCCGCCTCAGCACCGGTCCAGCAGGGCGCGGGCGGCCGCGTAGCCACCCAGGCCGCTGACCGCGCCACCGCGCACGGTGCCGCCCGAGGAGGCGGCGACCACCCGCGGGTGCGCCGTCCCCACGCCCCAGGTACCGACCTCCTCCGGCGTCGCGGCGACCGGCCACGACAGGTCGCCGTGGAAGATGTGCCCGCCGGGCATGGCCAGCGACGCCTCGACGTCCAGCGGCGAGGCCGCCTGCAGGCACGGCCGGCCCTCGGCGTCCCGGGCCAGGCAGTCCACCAGCGGCTCGTCCAGGTGCGCGTCGAGCTGGGCCACGACCCGGCGCACCGCCTCGTCCCGGACGCCCTCGGGGTCGCTCCGGAACAGCGCCGCCGGGGTGTGCAGGCCGAAGAGGGTGAGGGTGTGCCAGCCGGCCTCCCGCTCGGCCGGGCCCAGCACCGTCGGGTCCGTCAGCGAGTGGCAGTAGACCTCGAAGGGGACGACCTCCGGCAGCCGCCCGGCGCCGGCCTGGGCGTGCGCCGCGTCGAGCTGGGAGGCCGTCTCGTCGACGTGGCAGGTGCCGGCGAAGGCGACCGCCGGGTCGGTGTCCGCCCCGTGGCCCGAGCGCAGCCGGGGCAGCCGCGCCAGCACCATGTTGACCTTGAGCTGGGCGCCGTCCGTGGAGGGGGGCGGGGACGCACCGAGCAGGCGGTCGAGGACGGCCGGGGCGGCGCCGCCGACCACCCAGCCGGCGTCCACCGCCCGCTCGGTGCCGTCGTCGTCGGTCCAGTACACGGTCGCGCCGTCGTCCCGCGGCTCGACGGCGGTCACCTCGGCGCGGCTGACCAGCTCCGCGCCGGCGCCGCGCGCGGCGGCGGCCATCGCGCCGGTGACCGCGCCCATGCCACCCACCGGGACCCGCCAGCGCCCGGTGCCGTTGCCGATCACGTGGTACAGGAAGCAGCGCCCGGCCAGGCCGTCGGCGGCGTGCACGTCGGCGTACGTGCCGATCAGCCCGTCGGTGAGCGCCACCCCGCGGACGACGTCGTGCGACAGCGCGTCGGCGACCACGTCGGCCAGCGGGCGCTCGCGCAGGTCGTGCCAGAGCTGCGGGTCGCGCAGCCGCCCGGCCAGGTCGGCCGGCGAGAGCAGAGGTTCGGTCAGTGTCGGGGCGAGGTCCTCGGCCAGCGTGGCGACCCGGCCGTAGAACCGCTGCCAGGCCGCCAGCTCGGCGTCGGAGCCGGTGAGCGCCCGGAAGGACGCCGCGGTGGCCGCGCCCTCGTCCCGCTCCACGAGCAGCCCCGGCCCGCCGGGGACGGCGGTGTACGAGGCGACCGCGCGGTCGGCCAGCGTCACCTGCAGATCGAGGTCGGCCACGATCCGGTCGGGCAGCAGGCTCACCAGGTAGGAGTAGGCCGACAGCCGGACGTCGACGCCGGGGAACACCTGCCGGCTGACCGCGGCGCCGCCGACCTCGGCGAGCCGCTCGAGCACCAGCACCGACCAGCCGGCCCGGGCCAGGTAGGCCGCGGCGACCAGCCCGTTGTGCCCGGCACCCACGACGACGGCGTCGTACCTGCGCGCATCCACCGGCGGACCGTAGCCGGAGGCCCCTGTGGTCCTGTGCCGTGGTCAGCTCTGGCCGTCGTCCTCCTGGTCGGTCTGCTGCTCGTTGTCCTGCTCCGTGTCGTCGCACTGCTGCTGTTCGCTCGCGCCGGCCTCCGCGGCGCCGCACTCGGTGGTCCCCCGGTCGACGTCGGTGTTGCCGCCCTCGCCGGCGCTGCTGCACCCGGTCAGCGCAGCGGCCAGAGCCAGCGCGACCAGGGGTCGCTTGAGATCCATGCCCCCTGCGTGCCCCGCGGCACGCCCGGTGAACCCCGTCCGCCACACCCGCCTCACTCGCCACGGGCGGCCTGGGAGTTGAGTCGAGATCCGACCAAATCACACCTCGGTGATTGTCACGGCGACGTCACGGCCCTTACGGTGAGTACATCCGCAGGGGCGTTCCGTCACCAGCCTGGGTGACACCCCGCGGATGCCGCCGAGCCGGCGCTCCCCTCCCCGGGAGCGCGGGGCCGGGGACCCACCGAACCACTGGGGTGGAGCGCGCGCCGGGCTCGTCCGGCCGCGCCGGGCTCGTCCGGCCCGAACCCGTCAGCTGACCCGGTAGGCGGCCGTGGATGAACGGAGTGCCGCCGCACCATGGCGACCCCTCGCAGCGCCCGCCGCGCCGCCCTCGTCCTCGCCGGCGCCATCGGCCTGGCCGTCGCTCCCGCCCCGGCCGGCGCCGAGGAGCCCACCACCGCCGCGGAGGCCGCGGCCCTCGTCGCCGCCCGCGGCCACGAGCTGGAGGTGCTCACCGAGGAGTTCAACGAGGCGCGCGAGGCGCTGGCCGGCCAGCAGTCGGCGGCGCAGGCCGCCGCCGCGGCGGTCACCGAGGCGCAGAAGGCGGTCGCCGCCGCCCAGGACTCCGTCGTGGGCGTCGCCCGCACCGCCTTCACCGGCGACACCATGGGCTCGTTCCAGGCGTTGATGACCAGCGACTCCGCCGACGAGTTCGTCAACCGGGTCACGCTGCTGCAGGCCGTCGCCGGCCACCAGGGCGAGCTGCTCGAGGCAGCCGTCACCGCCGGCGAGACCGCCGCACAGGCGCAGGTCGTGGCCGACCGGGCCGCCGCGGAGGCGCAGACGCAGTACGACGCGGTCGCCCGTCAGCAGGCGGACCTGCAGGCCCAGATCGCCGAGTACCAGGCCGACTACGCCCGGCTCTCGGCCGAGGAGCGGCGGGCCGCCCTCGAGGCCGCCGCCACCGCCCACGGTGCCGGCGACGACGGCCGCGCCAGCCGTACCCAGCGCGACGAGCCGACCGCGGCGTCCTCCGCCCCCGTGGCGGTCTCCGGCGGTTCGCTCCAGGCGGTCGTGGACCGCGCGCTGGCCCAGCGCGGCAAGCCGTACGTGTGGGCGGCGTCGGGGCCGGGCTCCTTCGACTGCTCGGGCCTGGTGCAGTACGCGTTCCAGGCGGCCGGGATCAGCCTGCCGCACTCCAGTCGCATGCAGTCGCAGACGGGCACCCCGGCGTCCCGCGCCGAGGCCCGCGCCGGCGACCTGGTCGCCTTCTACAGCCCGGTCAGCCACATCGGCATCTACCTGGGCAACGGGCAGATGGTGCACGCGCCCACGTCCGGCGACGTCGTCAAGATCGCCAGCGTCGACGCCATGGGCGCGACGCCGAAGTTCAACCGCGTCGCCGGCTGAGGCCCGGCCCCCCTGCAGGAGCCCGCCGCGAGCTCGCGAGTGGCGGGGGCAGGGGGTCCCTCAACGCTCGACCTGCTGCAGCAGGCCCCAGACGAAGCGGGCGCGGACGCCGCCGGGCAGGTGCACCTCCCAGCGCGTGACCACGCCGGGGTCGACGCTCGTCGCGCCCCGCAGGCCGACCACGTCGTCCAGCGTGTGCTCCCACACCCGCAGCCGGGCCGGGGTGGCCCGCGGCACGGGCGGTCCCGGGCCCCGCACCAGGTGCTCCTGCAGCACGCTGCCGCCCGGACCGGTGAGCACCTCCCAGTACAGGTGCGGCCACAGCGGCAGGGGCCAGCGGCGCACCTCCAGGTCGAGGTCGCCGAAGCGGCGGTCCTCGGTCTCCTCGGGCGGGCCGAGGACGGCCGAGCGCAGCGCCAGCCCGCGCTGCGCCCGCGGCGAGTGCTGCAGCGCCTGCCAGCGGGTGTGCGCCGCGTGCGCCTCCGCGCGGGTGGCACCCAGCCGGGGCAACGCCTCGGCGACCAGGTCCGGCCGCAGGTCGGCCATCCGGCGCAGCAGCACCAGGCAGAACTCCCGCCGCGCCAGACCCCGCACGGCCGCCGACCCTGCCACGGGGGGACGACGGTGGCGCGGGTCACCGCGACCGGCGCGCCCGGGGCACCGCGGCGTCGGGGACCATGGGCGGCGTGACCCCGCGCGCCGTCGCCCTCGCCTTCCGTGCCGTCGCTCTCGCCGAGGCGTGCTCCTGGGTGGGCCTGCTGTTCGGGATGTTCGTCAAGTACGTGCTGGCGACCTCCGAGCGCGGTGTGCAGATCTTCGGCCCGATCCACGGCGGCATCTTCGTCGCCTACGTCGTCGTCGCGGTCGTGGCCGCCCGGGTGCTGCGCTGGAACGCGGGCACCACGCTGCTCGCCCTCGCCGCGTCGGTGCCTCCGCTGGTCACCCTCTGGTTCGACCGCTGGGCCACCCGCACCGGCCGACTGCCCGTGCCCGAGGCGGCGCCCACCTCCTGACCCACGGCTCGCTAGCGTCAGGACCCGTGTCCGACGCCGTCCTGCCGTCCACCGCCCGCCTGCTGCTCGCCCGCACCGCCCGCGTGCAGCGCGACGGACGGGCGCCCAGCCTCGTCGCGGGCGTCGTCCGGGACGGCGGGCTGGCCTGGTCGACCGGGCGCGGCGACGTCCCCGAGCCGCACACCGACGTCCAGTACCGGCTGGGGTCGATCAGCAAGACCGTCACCGCGGTCGCCGTCCTGCGGCTGCGCGACGAGGGCCGGGTGCACCTCGACGACCCGCTCGACCGGCACGTTCCCGGCACCCCGCTCGGGGACCGCACCGTCGGCCAGCTGCTCGCGCACGTCGCCGGTGCCGCCGCGGAGAGCCCGGGCGCGTGGTG
Source organism: Geodermatophilus sp. URMC 61 (assembly GCF_052931555.1). NCBI lineage: Bacteria > Bacillati > Actinomycetota > Actinomycetes > Geodermatophilales > Geodermatophilaceae > Geodermatophilus > Geodermatophilus sp. URMC 61. Next base: position 3,936,297 of record NZ_JBRFHZ010000002.1, on the reverse strand, counting down.
GGAGCGTGCCCCCGGCGGCTCGCTGGCGGACCTGCAGCTGGCCCCCGAGCACGTCGTCCTCGGGGCCGCGCGCCGCTTCCACTACTCCAACCTCGGCTTCGGCCTGCTCGGCGAGCTGGTGGCGCGGCTGCGCGGCCGGTCCTGGGAGGACGTCGTCCGCACGGAGGTGCTCGAGCCGCTGGGCATGACGCGCACGACGCCGCGGCCGGTCGCCCCCGCCGCGGAGGGGCGCGCGGTGCACCCGTGGGCCGACGTCGTCCTGCCCGAGCCCGAGCACGACGCCGGCGTGATGGCCGCCGCCGGGCAGCTGTGGGCGACGCTGGCCGACCTGGGACGCTTCGCCGCCTTCCTGCTCGGCGACACGGGCGACGTCCTCGACGCCGCGACGCTGGAGGAGATGACCGTGCCGGCGGGCGTGGACTCCTCCGCGCCGGGCTGGTCGGCGTACGGGCTGGGCGTGCAGGTGCTGCGGGTCGACGGGTGCACGCTGGTCGGCCACGGCGGCTCGATGCCCGGCTTCCTCGCCGGTGTCTTCGTCGACCGCGACGAGCAGACCGGCGCCGTCTCGCTGGCCAACACCACCGCCGGCCTGGACCCGCTCCTCCCCGGCCTGCTCGCCGACCTGCGCGCCGCCGAGCCGCGGGTCGTCGAGGCGTGGGTGCCCTCGCGGCCGCCGGTCCCCCTGGAGTGCCTCGGCATCTGGTACTGGGGCCCCGGGCCCTACGCGCTGCGGGCGCTGCCCGGTGGCCTGCTGCACCTCGGTCCGCTGCCGGGCCGCGCCGGGCGGGCCAGCCGCTTCGCCCGCCGGGACGACGGCACGTGGGTGGGCCTGGACGGCTACTACGCCGGCGAGCCGCTGCGGATCGCCGAGGACCACCTGGACCTGGGCACCTTCGTCTTCACCCGGCAGCCCTACGACCCCGACGCCCCGGTGCCCGGTGGGGTGGACGAGGGCGGCTGGCGGGCCTGACGCGGGGGTCGGCCCCGCCCGCCGGCCCGTCCCGCGAGATCTGCACAGTGGTGGCGATCCCGTGGCTGACGACCACCACTGTGCAGATCTCGCGGGAGGTCAGGGCCGGTCGAAGGCGTCCATCGTCGTCTTCACGACCGCGCCGTAGGCCAGGTGCGGGACGATGTCGCTGGCCCAGTCGGTCGCGGACCAGGTGCGGGGGTCGGTGATGCCGAGCACGGTCATCGGCCCGTTGGCGACGACCAGCACCCCCAGCGTGGTCAGCAGCGTGCCGACGAGCGGCCGGGACCGGTAGCCGGCCGCACGCACCAACCCGACGACGACGCCGACGCCGACGCCGGCCACCAGCCCGGTGATCGGGCCCAGCCCCTGGATGCGGTTCTGCCGCTTGTCGCCGTCGCCCGGGATCGGCACGTGCGCCTTCGCGGCCAGCTCCTCGACGGTCCGCTCGGGGGTGGAGCTCGTCGGGCGGCCGCGGACGGTCATGTCGAGGTACGTGACGGCGTTGAGCGCGGTGCTGCCCGCCGCCCCGGCCGCCGCTCCGCGCAGGGCCCAGCCCGCCACGCTGATGCCGCGTCGTCCCTTGCCGATGGTCCCCAGCGGGGTGCGCTTCGCCATCCGCCCGGTCTACCCCCGTCCGACGGCGGGGTACACCCAGGTCAGCGCGGCACCGGGCGGCACAGGAACTCGGCCACGAGCCGCGCGCAGCGCTCGACGGTCTCCCGGTGCTGCACCTCGTAGCCGTGGGTGGACAGCGTCGGCAACGACAGCAGGGCCGCTCGCGCGGCCTGCCCGCTGCTCGTGGACTGGCTGGCGTCGGAGTCGTAGGCCTCCCAGACCGCCGCCCGCGGGTCCAGGCCCAGCTCGCGGCCGAGGGCCAACAAGTGGTCGGCGACCGGCTTGTCGTAGACGACGGCGTCGTCGGCGTAGGCGACGACGGGCCCGGAGTCGGCCGGCACCTGGTACTCGGCCTCGGCCGGGCCGACGTCGAGGGCGAGGGTGAGGTCGCCGGGCAGCGTCCGACTGGCGTACGCCGCCCCGATCCCGCCCATCTCCTCCCCGGTGGTGCAGACCAGGTAGGCGTCGGCCGACGGGCGGTGACCGCCCTCACGCAGCCGGCGCGCTGCCGAGACCAGCGCGGTGAGCGCGGCACGGTCGTCGAGGAAGTAGCTGCCGACGAAGTCGCCGAACTCGACCAGCGACCGGCGGCTCCGGTGCACGCAGACCCGCGTGCCCGGGTGCACCCCGGCGGCGTCGAGCTCCTCGGCGGTGCGGCCGGTGAAGGCGTACGCGTCGCCCCACTGCATGGCCCGGTCACCGGCGTCGGGCTTGGTCTGCCAGACCTGCGCGGTCTCCTGGGTCGTGTGCTCGGAACCGAGCAGCAGGACGGCGGTGAGCTGCTCGGCGTCCCCCAGGACGGTCAGCGGGCCGAGGCCGAAGTTGCCCGGGTACATCGTGCCCAGCTGGGACAGCCGCAGTGTGCCGTCGGGCTGCACCCGCTTGACGATCATCGCCAGCTCGTCCATGTGGGCCGTCACCCGCACGACCGGCGCCGCCGCCTGCCCCGTGCCGCGCAGCAGCCCGACGACGTTGCCCGCCGGGTCGACCGTCAGCTCGTCGACCAGCGGCTCCAGCTCACGGCGGCAGATCGCCCGGACGTCGTCCTCCTGGCCTCGCGGGCCGTAGGCGGAGAGCAGTTGCTGCAACAGGTCGCGGTCATCGGGGCGCACGACCGGCCCCCCTACCCCGTGCGGTCCCCGGTCTACCCGGCCGCCCGGCGCCGCAGGAGCCGGCCGCCCACGAACGCCCCCACGAGCAGGACGGCGACGGCTCCCTGCACGGCTGCGTCGGGGAGGCCCGCGGACAGCTCGGTGCCGGCCTCCCCGGGCTCCGGGGGGCTCGCGCCGGTCAGCATCTGCACCTCCGCCGCGGCCGGAGCCGTCCACGGGCCCGTCCCGCCGCACAGGTCGGCCGTCAGCCGGTCGCCCTGCCGGGTGGCGAAGACCAGGAAGGGCCCGGCGCCGCTGAGCTCGAGGCCGCACGAGGCGCCGGACGCGGCCGAGACCACGCCCTGCCGGGCGGACACCTCGCCGACGTAGACGGTGTCGACCGCGAAGACGTGCAGGGCCGTGCCGTCGTCCTCCTCGCGGGAGACCAGCCGGCCGCTGAACACGGCGTCGGCGGAGGCGAGGGCGTCGACCGTCGTCCCGGCCGCGCAGCTGCAGGCCGACGCGGGCGAGGCCGGCACCCATCCGGCGAGCACGAGCAGCAGGGCGGCGAGCAGCCCGGTCGTCCAGCGGCGCACGCGCCCAGCATCCCGCGGCCGGCGGACCGTGGCGGGCTGCCGGCGTCCCCGCTGGGCTGACCCGCCGGGCACCACCGCCATCCACGGATGCTCTCCCCCTGCCCACCATGTGGGGCAGGGGGAGAGGTGCGGCCGGACGAGGTGGGCTCCGGGCCAGCAGCAGGTCCGAGGCCGTGGTCGTCTCTCCGCGTGCCGTGGCGCGGCGACGTCCCGCGCCGCACGCTGGGCGGCATGGAGGACGTCGGGGTACGGCTGGAGCAGGCGATCGACGCGCTGCTCGACGGTCGACGGGCCGGCGCGACGATCTGCCCCTCGGAGGCGGCCCGCGCGGTGGACCCGCACGGCTGGCGGGAGCTCATGCCCGCGGCCCGCGCGGCGGCCGGGCGGCTGGCCGCGGCCGGGCAGGTGGAGGTCACCCAGCGCGGCGAGGTCGTCGACGTCGCCACCGCCCGCGGCCCGGTGCGGGTGCGCCGGCCTCAGCCCTGACCGGCGGCCCGGGACAACAGCGGGCCCATGCGGTGGTCGACCAGCCGGCGCAGCGCGAGCGCGGTGTCGGTGCGCTGGACGCCGGGGATGGCCAGCACCCGATCGGTGATCCGCCAGAGGTCGTCGGCGTCGACCGCGACCACCCGCACCAGCAGGTCCGCGACGCCCGACAGCGCGGTCACCTCGAGCACCTCGGGGATGTCCGCGAGCGCGTCCCCGACGTCGGCCAGGCTGCGCTGCACCACCTGCACGGTCATGTACGCGCCCAGCCGGTAGCCCAGCGCCTCGGGGCGGACGCGGTGGTCGAAGGGCGCCAGGGCGCCGCCGGACTCCAGCCGGGCGAGCCGCACCTGCACGGTGTTGCGTGCCAGGCCGAGCCGCTGCGACAGCGCCATGACCGTCGCGCGCGGGTCCTCCGCCAGGGCCTGCAGCAGGCGGGCGTCGGTGGCGTCGAGATCGGGCACGTCGCTCAGTCTGACAGGCCGGAGGACCCCATGACCGGTCATCGTGCGCAATCCGTTCGGGGGACCTTGCGCAGATCGCTGGGCAGGTGTCTCCTCCATCACAGGCCGGGTCGTGCCACGATGTGTGAGTGGCGCCACACCCGGGTGCCACGAGACGTCCACACCGCCCGCGCGGCCCGGCGACCCCGGCCGCGGCGGACGACGGCGAGGAGGAGCACGTGAGCGTGTCCAGTGCCACCGAGGTGGTCGACCCGGTACCGGGTGCGGAGGCGCCGCACCTGCCCCGGCAACCCGACCTGGTCCAGCTGCTGACCCCCGAGGGCGAGCGGGTCGAGCACCCGGAGTACGCGATGGACCTCGACGACCAGCAGCTGCGCGACCTCTACCGCGACCTGGTGCTGGTCCGCCGGTGGGACGTCGAGGCCACCGCCCTGCAGCGCCAGGGCGAGCTGGGCATCTGGGCCTCGCTGCTGGGCCAGGAGGCGGCCCAGGTGGGCGCCGGCCGCGCTCTCCAGCCCGGGGACCACGCCTTCCCGACCTACCGCGAGCACGGCGTGGCCTGGACCCGCGGGGTCGACCCGCTGCACGTCATGAGCCTCTTCCGCGGCGTCGACAACGGCGGCTGGGACCCGGTCGCCACCCGCTTCAACCTCTACACCGTGGTCATCGGCGCGCAGTGCCTGCACGCCACCGGCTACGCCATGGGCGTCCAGCGGGACGGCGCCGAGAGCGCCGTGCTCGCCTTCCTCGGCGACGGCGCGACCAGCCAGGGCGAGGTCAACGAGGCGATGATCTGGGCGGCCAGCTTCTCCGCCCCGGTCGTCTTCTTCTGCCAGAACAACCAGTACGCCATCAGCGTCCCGCTGGAGCGCCAATCCCGGGTGCCGCTCTACCAGCGCGCCGCCGGCTTCGGCTTCCCAGGCGTCCGGGTCGACGGCAACGACGTCCTCGCCGTCCTGGCGGTGACCCGGGCGGCGCTCGCCGCCGCCCGGGAGGGCCAGGGCCCGACGTTCATCGAGGCGTTCACCTACCGGATGGGCGCGCACACCACCTCCGACGACCCCACCCGGTACCGGCTGGCCAGCGAGCTGGAGGAGTGGAAGCTGCGCGACCCGATCGCCCGCGTCAAGGCCTACCTGTCCCGCAGCGGCGTCGCCGACGCCGACTTCTTCGCCGCCGTCGAGGCCGAGGCCGACGAGCTCGCGGCGCGGATCCGCAGCGGCACCACCGAGATGCCCGACCCACCGGGGACGGCGATGTTCGACCAGGTCTACGCCGAGCAGACGCCGCACCTGGCCGCGCAGCAGGCCGAGTTCGAGGCGTACCAGGCGAGCTTCGAGGGAGGCGGGCACTGATGGCCGAGACGCTGACCATCGGCAAGGCGCTCAACCTCGGCCTGCGCCGGGCCATGGAGGACGACGCCAAGGTCGTGCTCATGGGGGAGGACATCGGCCGGCTCGGCGGGGTCTTCCGGATCACCGACGGCCTGCAGAAGGACTTCGGCGAGGACCGCGTCGTCGACACCCCGCTGGCCGAGGCAGGCATCCTGGGCACCGCCGTCGGTCTGGCCATGCGCGGCTACCGGCCGGTCTGCGAGATCCAGTTCGACGGGTTCGTCTTCCCGGCCTACAACCAGATCGTCACCCAGGTGGCCAAGATCCACGCCCGCTCCCGCGGGAAGCTGGCCATGCCGGTCGTCATCCGGATCCCCTTCGGCGGCGGCATCGGCGCGGTGGAGCACCACAGCGAGAGCCCCGAGGCCTACTTCGCGCACACGCCCGGCCTCAAGGTGGTCGCGGTCAGCAACCCGGTCGACGCCTACTGGGGCATCCAGCAGGCCATCGCGCACCCCGACCCGGTCGTCTTCCTCGAGCCCAAGCGCCGGTACTGGGACAAGGCCGAGGTGGACACCACCGCCACGCCGGACCCGCTGTTCGCCTCCCGCGTCGTCCGCGGCGGGGACGACGTCACCGTGCTGGCCTACGGCCCGATGGTGAAGACGGCGCTGCAGGCGGCCGAGGCGGCCGCGGAGGAAGGGCGCTCGCTGGAGGTCGTCGACCTGCGCACGCTGTCCCCGCTGGACCTCGACCCGGTGGTCGAGTCGGTGCGGCGCACCGGGCGCTGCGTCGTCGTCCACGAGGCGCCGGTGACCCTCGGCCTGGGCGCGGAGATCGCCGCGCGGGTGACCGAGGAGTGCTTCTTCTCCCTCGAGGCGCCCGTGCTGCGGGTGGGCGGCTACGACACGCCCTACCCGCCGTCGAAGCTCGAGGAGGAGTACCTCCCCGACCTCGACCGGGTGCTCGACGCCGTCGACCGCGCGATGGGCTTCTGACGATGGGCGTGCTCAAGCAGTTCAAGCTGCCCGACGTCGGCGAGGGGCTGACCGAGGGCGAGATCCTGCAGTGGCTGGTCGCCGTCGGCGACACGGTCACGGTCAACCAGCCGCTGTGCGAGGTCGAGACGGCGAAGGCCGCCGTCGAGCTGCCCTCGCCGTTCGCGGGCACGGTCACCGCGCTGCTGCACGAGGCCGGGGAGACCGTGGACGTCGGGACGCCGATCATCACCATCGACACCGGCGGGGTGGCGGCTCCCGAGCCCGCGGAGGACGGCACCGCCGGGGCGGGTGGTGGAGAGGTCGAGGCCGGGCTGATCGGCGGCGCGGCTCCCGGCGGGCGGACGGCGGTGCTCGTCGGATACGGGCCGCGGACGACGGAGGCCCGCCGCCGCCCGCGTCGCGCGCCCGCTCCCGTCCCCGCGGAGGCGGACTACGGCTCGGGCGGCCAGGAGCGCCCGCCGCTGCTGGCCACCGCGCCGGACATGACCACCAAGCCGGTGCGGCACGGCGGCCTGGAGGTGGGCCGCCAGGCCGAGGCGCACGCGGCGTCGGCCGACGCGGCGCCGTCGCGCGCCGTCGAGCACGGGCGGCGCCGGCCCCGGCCCCTGGCCAAGCCGCCGGTGCGCAAGCTGGCCAAGGGTCTCGGGGTCGACCTCACCGCGCTGACCGGCAGCGGCGCCGGCGGGGTGATCACCCGCGCAGACGTCGAGGCGGCCGCGGCCGGCCCGGCACCGGTGACCGAGCTGCGGCCGGTCGCCGCACCGACGGCGGGGGAGCAGCGGATCCCGGTCAAGGGCGTCCGCAAGCACACCGCGGCGGCGATGGTGGCCAGCGCCTTCACCGCGCCGCACGTCACCGAGTTCCTCACCGTCGACGTCACGCGGATGGTCAAGCTGCGGTCGCGGATCGCCGCGCGGCCGGAGTTCGCCGGGGTCAAGGTCAGCCCGCTGCTGTTCGTGGCCAAGGCGCTGCTGCTGGCCGCCGCGAGGCACCCGATGGTCAACAGCTCCTGGGACGAGGCGGCCCAGGAGATCGTCGTCCACGGGCAGGTCAACCTGGGCATCGCCGCGGCCACGCCGCGCGGGCTCGTCGTCCCCAACGTCAAGGACGCCGGGCGGCTGTCGCTGGCCGAGCTGGCCGGCGCGCTGGCCGAGCTCACCGAGACCGCCCGGGCCGGCCGCACCGCCCCGGAGGACATGACCGGCGGCACGATCACGATCACCAACGTCGGCGTCTTCGGCGTCGACACGGGGACCCCGATCCTCAACCCCGGTGAGTCGGCGATCCTCGCCTTCGGCGCGATCCGCGAGATGCCGTGGGTGCACAAGGGGAGGGTGCGCCCGCGACAGGTCACGCAGCTGGCGCTGTCGTTCGACCACCGCATCATCGACGGGGAGCTGGGCAGCCGGTTCCTCGCCGACGTCGGGGCACTGCTGTCGGACCCGGGGACCGCGCTGGCGTTCTGAGCGCGCACGACGGGCCCCGCCGGTCTGCGGCGGGGCCCGTCCGCGGCGGAGGGTCAGGCCCGCCGGTCGAGCCGGCCGCGCACCAGCAGCGACCCCACCGCCGCGAGGTACGCGCCGGCCAGGATCCCGCCGCCCAGCTGGGACAGGAAGATCGTCCCGAGCACCACCGCGGGCACCAGCAGGGCGACCGCCCGCGGCACCCGCCCGGCCCGCCACAGCGAGACCGACAGCCCGATCGAGCCGAGCAGCCACAGCGCGTTCGCCGCGATGGCGACCGGCGGGAAGAAGGCGAGGTCCTCGCCGTTGACCGCGCTGGAGAGGGTGCCGACGGTCAGCAGCACCGTGCCGGCCGAGGCGACGCGGGCTGCCCACTGCCCGGCGGCCGAGGCCCCGAGGCGGAGGTAGAGGACGGGCAGCGCCCACAGCAGCACGGTGGTGCCGACGAGGATCACGCGGGTCCGCGGGTCGATGGCGGCGAGCGTGTCCTGCGGGAACAGCAGCTGGGTGACCCCGACCGCGACCGAGATCGCCGCCCCGCCGAAGGCCGCGGCGGCGGCCCGCCGGTCGGTCGTCGACGCCGGGCGGTCGGCTGCGGTGGTCAAGGTGGACGGGGGCGGACGCGGTGGTCACAGGTGCTCCTCGGATCGTCGATCGGCCCCGAGCGGGCCGTCGCCGAGGAGCCTGGGGCCAACGGGACCGCCGTCGCGTCGGCCTGCGGTCCACAGTGCCGGGGGCGCAGGTCGCGCCCGTGGTGTCGACCCGGGTCGACACCGGACCTCGACCTCGGGATGACGCACGGGCGCTGGCGGGACCCGTAGGTTCTGCGTCCGTGACCACCGCAGTCGGCCCCGCCGGCCCGTCCGTCGCGGCCGCGCTGCGGGTGCCGGGCTGACGAGCGCGCTGGACCTCGCCCTCGCCGGTGGCCTGGCCGCGTGGGGGCTGGTCGAGGTGGTCCTCACCCCGCTGCCCCCGGTGGGCGGGACGGCGTTCGTCCTGTTGTCGACGCTGCCGCTGGCGCTGCGCCGCCGGTACCCCGGAACGGTCCTGGTGGTGCTGTCTCTGGTCCTCGTCGTCTCGTCGGCGCTGCTGAGCGGCACGGTGGGGACCACCTTCACGCCGTTCCCGAGCCTGTTGCTGGGCGCCTTCACCGTCGCCGCGCACGTCGCCGTGCTGCCGGCGGCCGCGGTGCTGGGCACGCTGCCGGTGCTCGCCATGGGGCGGCCGGGCAGTTCGGCTACTTCGGGCAGGACGGCGCGCAGCCGCGAGCCCTCGCCATCGCCCTGTTCTTCGTCGCCGGCGCCTGGACCGGTGGGCGGTCGTGCGGCACCGCGCGCTGGCCGCACTGCACGCCCAGCAGGGATCGGCCGCGGCGGCCGACCGGGCCGTGACGCTGGAGCGGGAGCGCATCGCCCGGGAGCTGCACGACGTCGTCGCCCACTCGGTCTCCGTGGTCGTGCTGCAGACCGGTGCCGCCGAGCAGTTCGTCGTCCGCGACCCCGACCGCGCGCTGGCGCACCTCGGCATGGCGCGGCGCACGGCCGCCGAGGCGATGCGCGAGATGCGGCACCTGCTCGACGTGCTGCGGGAGGGACACCCGGACTACGCACCGCAGCCCGGCATCTCCCGGCTCGAGGACATGGCGCGCGACGCCCGGGACGCCGGCCTGCGCGTCGACCTCGCCGTCGTCGGCGACGCCGCGGTGCCCGACGGCCCCTCGCTGGCCGTGTACCGGCTGGTGCAGGAGTCCCTGACCAACGTGCTCAAGCACGCCCCGGGGGCCACGGTCGGCGTCCGCGTCGAGGTGACGCCCGAGGAGGTCCGGCTCCACGTGCGCGACGACGGCAGGGGCCGGGATCCGGGCGTGCACGCGGCACCCGGCGGCGACCTGGCCGACGGCGGCGGCGGTCACGGGGTGCCGGGGATGCGCGAGCGCGTGCGGGTGTACGGCGGCTCCCTGGCGGTGGGGCCGGTCGACGGGGGCGGCTGGGAGGTCCGCGCGGTGCTCCCGCTGGTGGGGACGTGACGGGACCGGCTCCCCTGCGGGCGGTCGTGGCCGACGACCACGCCCTGGTCCGGTCGGGTGTCGTCGGGGTGCTCGAGGGCGGCGGGCTCGAGGTGGTCGGCGAGGCCTCCGACGGTCACGAGGCCGTCGAGCAGGCGCTGCAGCACCGTCCGGACGTGGTCGTCATGGACGTCCGGATGCCGCGGATGGACGGCATCGAGGGCACCCGGCGGCTGCGCCGGCTCGCCGAGCCGCCCCAGGTGCTGGTGCTGACCACCTTCGACCTCGACGAGTACGTCTTCCGGGCACTGGAGGCGGGGGCCGCCGGCTTCCTGCTCAAGGACGCCGCACCGGACCGGCTGGTCGACGCGGTGCGGGTCGTGGCGACGGGGGAGGCGCTCCTGGCGCCCGTGGTGACCCGGCGGCTGATCGAGCGCTACCTCCAGGCCCCTGCTCCGGTCGCGGGCCCCGACCCCGCCGCCGACCTGAGCCCGCGGGAACGCGAGGTGTGGCAACTGGTCGCCCAGGGGCTGTCCAACACCGAGATCGCCGCCGCACTCGTCGTCACCGAGGCGACCGTCAAGGCGCACGTCACCCGGCTGCTGGCCAAGCTCGGCGTCCGGGACCGGGTGCAGGCCGTCGTCCGCGCGTACGAGAGCGGCCTCGTGCGGCCCGGTAAAGCCGGATGACCGGCCGCCTCCACGCCGTGACCGACGCGCGGCAGCGGGGCCGCCGGCCCTGGGGGCGGCCGCCGCGGGGTCGTTAGCGTCCGCCGCGCCAGCGCGGGCCGGTCCGCGCACCGTGCCCGGCTCGCCCCGAACCGGCGAGAGGCGTGCCATGAGCGACGTACCCACCGCGGCGCCCGACACCGTCGTCCTGGTCCACGGACTGTGGATGACCCCGCGCAGCTGGGAGCACTGGGTGCCCCACATCGAGGCGCGCGGTCTGCGCGTGCTGACCCCCGCCTACCCCGGCTTCGAGATCGAGGTCGAGGCGCTGCGTGCGGATCCGCGGGTCATCGCCGAGGCCTCGGTCACCGACACCGTCGAGCACCTCGCCGCCGTGGTGACCGCCCTCGACCGGCCGCCGATCCTCATCGGCCACTCGTTCGGCGGCACGTTCACCCAGCTCCTCCTGGCCCGGGGCCTGGGTGCGGCCGGCGTGGCGATCGACTCGGCGCCGACCGAGGGCGTGCTGGTCACCCCGCCGGCGCAGCTGCGGTCGCTGTTCCCGTTCCTCCGCAACCCGGCGAACCGGCACCGCGCGGTCGGGTTCACGCCGGAGCAGTTCCACGCCTCGTTCGCCTCGACCCTGTCCCGCGAGGAGTCCGACCGGGCGTACGAGCGCTACCACGTGCCCGCCCCGGGCCGGTGGGTGTGGGACGGGGTGGTCGCCAACCTCAAGCCCGGCCACCAGGAGACCTGGGTGGACTACGACCGGGACGACCGGGCGCCGCTGCTGTTCGTCACCGGCGGCGAGGACCGCATCATGCCGCCGTCGGTGAACCACTCCAACGCCCGCCACTACCGGCACTCCGCGGCGCTGACCGAGGTCCGTGACCTGCCCGGCCGGTCGCACTGGACCTGCGCCGAGCCCGGCTGGGAGGCGGTGGCCGACCTCGCGCTGGACTGGGCGGTCGAGAACGCCGGCCGCAGACCGGCGCGGCGGGCCTGACCTCCCTCGCCGCCGACGCGCTGGGGACGCCGATCCGCGGGCCGCCCGGTGCGGGGGAGCGTGGCCGCCCACGCCCGGGGCCTCACCCGCGACGGAGGTGTCCTGCGCGGAGGAGGCGGGTAGAGCGACTACACACCCGAACCCGAGCAGAGGAGGGCCGAACCGTGGCCAGCGTGCAGGAAGCCATCGACGTCGACGTCCCCATCCGGGTCGCCTATGACCAGTGGACGCAGTTCGAGACCTTCCCGCAGTTCATGGGCGGGGTCGAGCGGATCACGCAGCTCGACGAGACGCGCACCCACTGGGTGACCAACATCGACGGCGTCAAGCGGGAGTTCGACGCCGAGATCACCGAGCAGCACCCCGAGGAGCGGGTGGCCTGGACCAGCACGAGCGGCGACGCCAAGCACGCCGGGGTGGTCACCTTCCACCGCCTCGACGACAACAAGACCCGCGTGATGATCCAGATCGACTGGGAACCGACCGGCATCGTCGAGAAGGCCGGCGCGGCACTGGGCTTCGACGACCGGCAGGTCAAGGCCGACGCCAAGCGGTTCAAGGAGTTCATCGAGAGCCGCGGCACCGAGACCGGGGCCTGGCGCGGCGACGTCCCCCGCCCAGACCAGACCTGACAAAGGACCCCCTCGCCCCCCGCCCTCGGCCCCGTCCCGAGGCTCGCCCCGAGCCTGCGAGGGGTGAGGAGGACGGGGTCCTTCAACTGCGAGGGGGCCGTTCCAGCACCTCACCAGGACAGCGCCCGCCCCCTTCTGCAGGGGACGGGCGCCGTCGTCTGTGGCGGCCGCTCCTCAGGGCACCGCCGACCCCGTCCAGAGGCTCGCCGCGGACGGGGTACTCCTGCTACTCGGCGTCGAGGTCCTGGGCGACCAGGCCCGCGATCTGGTCGAGGACGGCGGGGTCGTCGCTGCTCACGACGACCTCCGCCCCCTGCTTCGCACCGAGCGTCATGATCATCAGTGGCGACCCGGCGTCCACGGGGTTGCCTCCGGGCGTGGCCAGCGTGACCGGGACACCGGCCTTGCCGACGGCCTCGGCGATGAGGGCCGCCGGTCGGGCGTGCAGCCCGACCCGGGAGCCGACGGTGACGGTCTGACTGGGCATGGGGTCTCTCCCTCGTTTCGGAGACGGGTGGTCGGGTCCAGCCTGGCGCGTCAGGCGCGAGCCGGCTGGGTGACGGGGGCGGCGGCGTTGTGGGCGTGGGCCATGTCGACGGCGTCCTCGGGGACGGCGTCGGCCTTCGGGCGGCCGATGCTCTTCGCGATGGTGACCGCGACGGCGCCGACGACGGTGCCGATGATCAGGGCGATGACGAACATCAGCACGTTGCTCATCGCGAAGAACACGAAGATGCCGCCGTGTGGCGCGCGCAGCTCGACGCCGCTGGCCGCGACGATGGCACCGGTGGTGGCGCCGCCCAGCATCATCGAGGGGATGACCCGCAGCGGGTCGGCCGCGGCGAACGGGATCGCGCCCTCGGAGATGAAGGACAGGCCCAGCAGCCAGGCCGCCTTGCCGTTGTCCCGCTCGGCGGGCGTGTACAGCTTCGGGCGGATCGCCGTGCTCAGCGCCATCGCCAGCGGGGGCACCATGCCGGCCGCCATGACCGTGGCCATGATCACCAGCGGGGCGCCGGAGCCGGCCGCCAGACCGGTGGTCGCGAAGACGTAGGCCGCCTTGTTCACCGGGCCGCCGAGGTCGAAGCACATCATCAGGCCGAGGATGATCCCGAGCAGCACCGCCGAGGTGCCGGTCAGGCCGTTGAGCCAGTTGCCCAGGCCGGTGAGGGCGGCGGCCAGCGGGCGGCCGAGGAGGACGGCCATCAGGCCGCTGGAGATCAGCGTCGCGAGCAGCGGGATGATCACGACCGGCTGCAGGCCGCGGACCCCGGTCGGCAGTTTCCAGCCGCTGATCCAGCGGGCGGCGAAGCCGGCGATGATGCCGCCCACGAGGCCGCCGATGAAGCCGGCGCCCACGCTCACCGAGACGGCGCCGACGACGAAGCCGGGCACGATGCCCGGGCGGTCGGCGATCGCGTAGGCGATGTAGCCGGCCAGCGCCGGGACGAGGAACCCGAAGGCCGCCTGGCCCAGCACGGTGCAGACGGCGCCGAGGTAGCCCCAGAAGCCGTCGTTGAGGCCCTCGGTCGGCGCGGCGTCGGGAAGGTTGAAGAAGGTGTTGTTCAGGACCCAGTTCAGCGCGTAGCTGTTGCCGTCGGCCGACGTCGGGTCGGGGTTGACGATCTGGTAGCCGCCGAACAGGAAGCCCAGCGCGATGAGCAGACCGCCCGCGGCGACAAACGGGATCATGTAGCTGACGCCGGTGAGCAGCCAGCGGCGGACCTCCGTGGCGGTGCTCGGCCGCCCGCCCGCCGCGGCGGCGGGCTCGGCGGCGCCTCCGGTACCGCCGGGCACCCGGCGGGCGTTCGGGTCGTCGGCGGCCGCCAGCGCCTCGCGGACCATGACGTCCGGCTCGTTGATCGCCCGCTTGGTGCCGGACTGGACGAGCGGCTTGCCGGCGAAGCGGTCCCGGTCCCGGACGCCCACGTCGACGGCGAAGATGACCGCGTCGGCGGTCCGGATCACGGCGGGGTCCAGCGGGGTGGAGCCCGAGGAGCCCTGGGTCTCGACGTGCACGTCGACCCCGGCGGCCTCGCCGGCGGCGGTGAGCTTGTCGGCCGCCATGTAGGTGTGCGCGATGCCGGTCGGGCAGGCGCTGACGACCACGATGCTGCGGCGGGCACCGGCGGTGCCCGCGTCGGCGGCCGGCGCGGCGGGGGTGGCGGCGGTCGCGGCGCTCGAGGAGCCGGACGCCGCGGGGGCGCCGGCGGGCGCCGGCTCGGGGGAGACGACCTCCTGCACCAGCCGCACGACCTCGTCGGCGGAGCCGGCCGCGCGCAGCGAGGCCACGAACTCCGGCCGCACCAGCGCGCGGGCCAGGGCGGTCAGCAGCGTGAGGTGGTCGGCGTCGCCGTGCGCCGGCGCGGCGATGAGGAAGACCAGGTCCGCCGGGCCGTCGGGGGCGCCGAAGTCGACCTTCGGGTCCAGCCGGGCGAAGGCCAGCGAGGCCTCGGTGACCGCGGCCGAGCGGCAGTGCGGGATCGCGATGCCGCCGGGCAGGCCGGTGGCCGCCTGCGCCTCCCGGGCGAGGGCGTCGTCGGCGAGGCCGTCGGCCCCGGTGGCCCGCCCGGCGCCGGCGACGAGGCCGGCGAGACGGCGCACCACCGTGGTCTTGTCGGATCCCAGGTCGGCGTCGAGTGCCACCAGGTCAGGGGTGATCAGGTCGGGCATGGCTCACCTACTCGTCAGGCGTCAGACGTCGCGGCCGGCGGCCGGGACGGTGGTGCTCCAGGTGACTGGCGGTGCGGTGGTGGTGCTGGGCAGGCCCACGGTCCGGACGGTGACGACCTCCACGTCGAGGGCGGTCACCTGCTCGGGCGTGGGGACGGCGGAACCGGGCAGCGAGGCGCTGGCCGCGCCGTACGCGACCGCGGAGCGCAGCCGCTCGGCCGGCGCGGCGCCGGCCAGGTCGGCCAGCACGTGGCCGGCCAGGCTGCAGTCGCCGGCGCCGACGGTGCTGCGGACGGCGATCCGCGGCGGCGTGGCCGACCAGACGCCCTCGGCGCAGGACAGCAACGCGCCGTCGGCCCCGAGGGTCAGCAGCACCTCGGCCACGCCGCGCGCGTGCAGCGTGTCGAGGGCGGCCAGCGCGGTGGCGCGGTTGGCGGTGAGGTGGGCCTCGGGGACGCCGGAGAGCTGGGCGAGCTCCTCGGAGTTGGGCTTGAGCAGGTCCGGCGCGGCGTCCGGGCCGGCAGCCAGCAGGGCCAGCAGCGGCGCCTCGGAGGTGTCGACGGCGATCTTGACACCGGTGTCGCGCAGCGAGCGGACCAGGTCGGCGTACCAGTCCAGCGGGGTGCCCGGCGGCAGCGAGCCGGAGAGGACCACCCAGCGGGCGCCCTCAGCGTGCTGGTGCAGCGCGATCGTCAGCGCTCCGCGGGCCTCGTCGTCCAGCGGTGCGCCCGGCTCGTTGAGCTTGGTCGTGGTGCCGTCGGGCTCGGCCAGCGTGTAGTTGGTGCGCACCGGCGTGGCGATGGGGACCGTGGCCATCGGCAGGTCCAGCCCGCGCAGCGCGCGCACGATCGGGTCGTCGTCGGCCGCGGGCAGCACGGTGACGACGTCCCCGCCGGCGGCGGCGATCGCGCGGGCGACGTTCACGCCCTTGCCGCCGGGCTCGGTGGAGCTCGGCGCCAGGCGGGCCACGCCGCCGCGCACGAGCGGGCCGGGCAGCGAGAGCGTCCGGTCCAGGCTGGGGTTGGCGGTGAGGGTGACGACGCGCCCACTCATGCGACCACGACCTCGATTCCGGCGTCCTCGAGACGGGCGAGGTCGGCCGGTGCGGCCTCGGCGTCGGTGACCAGGATGTCGACGTCGGCCGGCGTCGCGAATCGGACCAGGTGCTCGCGGCCGAGCTTGCTGCTGTCGGCCAGGACGACGACCTTCTGCCCGGCGCGGATCATCGCGCGCTTCACCGATGCCTCCGCCTCGTCGGGCGTGGTGAACCCGTGCTCGGCGGTGACGCCGTTGCTGCCGAGGAACGCGACGTCGACCCGCAGGTCGGCGAGGGTCGCGACGGTCCGCTCGCCGACGGCGCACTGGGTGATCCCCCGGACCCGGCCGCCGAGCACGTGCAGGTCCACGCCGGGAGCGGCGGCCAGCCGGGCGGCGATGGGCACCGAGTGCGTGGCGACCAGCAGCCGCCGGTCGCCGGGGAGGACCTCGGCGAGGGCGGCGGTGGAGCTGCCGCCGTCGAGCAGCAGGCTGCCGTCGGACCCGGGCAGCAGGTCCAGCGCCGCGGTGGCGATCTTGCGCTTCTGCTCGCTGCGCGTGCCGTGCCGCTCGCCGAGCGCGGTCTCCACGTAGGTGAGCGCGCCGGCCGGGACGGCGCCGCCGTGCACACGGCGCAACGTCCCCGCGCGTTCGAGGACGGCCAGGTCCCGGCGCACGGTCTCGGTCGTGACCCCGAACTCCTCGGCGAGCGCGGTGACCGAGACCCTGCCGCGGTCGGCGACCAACCCGGCGATCGTCTGTTGACGCTCCTCGGCGTACACGTCCCACCTCCCTGCCCTCTAGCACACACCGGTTGCCCGTTTGTGTTGGCTTGGCGTTGTGTTGGTGTTGTTCTACGTGTGATCCGTTGACAAGTCAACACCCATTCGTGACTCTGGTCATAGCCCGAACCGCGTCCCGCAACCGACCCGTGCGAGGTAGCCATGACCACCCACGCCCCCGGAACCGCCATCCCGTCGACCACTGCCCCGGTGGTGCTGCCCGGCACGCCCGTCGTCCCCGGGGTGGCCTGGGGCCCGGTCGTGCGCCCCTCGGGTGCGGTCCTGCTGCCGTCCGACGACGGCGTCGTGGTCCCCGAGGAGGAGCGCGCGGGGGAGAAGGAGCGCTTCGCCGCGGCTGCCGGCGTGGTGGCCGACCGGCTCACCGAGCGCGCGAGCGCGGCGACCGGGGTGAGCGCGGAGGTGCTGGCCACCACCGCCGGCCTGGCCCGCGACCGCGGCCTGCTCTCGGCGGTCGAGCAGCGGATCGACGCCGGCACGCCCGCCGCCGTCGCCACCGTGCAGGCCGCGCAGCAGTTCGTCGACCTGTTCACCAGCCTGGGCGGACTCATGGCCGAGCGGGTGACCGACGTCCGGGACGTCCGGGACCGGATCGTCGCCCAGCTGACCGGCCAGGGGGAGCCCGGCGTCCCGAGCCCGGAGCAGCCCTCGGTGTTGCTGGCCGAGGACCTCGCGCCGGCCGACACCGCGGGACTGGACCCCACCCGCATCACCGGCCTGGCCACCCGGCTGGGCGGCACCACCAGCCACACCGCGATCATCGCCCGCCAGCTCGGGCTGCCCTGCGTGGTCGCCGTCGGTGGTCTGGACGACGTCCCGGAGGGCGCCACCGTGCTGCTCGACGGTGAGCGCGGCACGGTCACCGTCGACCCGGACCCCGAGGAGGCCCGCGCCCGCGTGGCGGCGGCGGAGACCGCCGCCGCGGCGCTGGCCGGGTACCGCGGCCCGGGCCGCACCCGCGACGGCCTCGAGGTCAAGGTGCTGGCCAACGTCCAGGACGGCGCCGGGGCGCGGGTCGCGGCGGCCAAGCACGCCGAGGGCGTCGGGCTGCTGCGCACCGAGCTGGCCTTCCTCAGCCGGGCCGAGGAGCCCTCGGTGGAGGAGCAGGCGGCGGGCTACGCCGAGGTGTTCGAGGCCTTCGGCGACCGGCGGGTCGTCGTCCGCACGCTGGACGCGGGGTCGGACAAGCCACTGGCCTTCGCCACCATGCCCGACGAGGAGAACCCGGCGCTCGGCGTCCGCGGGCTGCGCGTCGCGCGCCGTGACCCCGGCCTGCTGGAGCGACAGCTGGACGCGATCGCGGAGGGTGCCCGCCGGGCCGGCGCCTCGCCGTGGGTGATGGCGCCGATGGTGGCGACCGTCGGCGAGGCCGCGGACTTCGCCGCGCGCGTGCGCGCCCGTGGGCTCACCCCCGGCGTGATGATCGAGGTGCCGTCGGCGGCACTGATGGCCGAGCGGCTGCTGCAGCACGTCGACTTCCTGTCGATCGGCACCAACGACCTCTCGCAGTACACGCTGGCCGCCGACCGGCTGTCCGCCGACCTGGCCGACCTCACCGACCCGTGGCAGCCGGCGCTGCTGACCCTGGTGCAGCTCACCGCCGAGGCCGGCCGCCGGACCGGGAAGCCGGTCGGCGTCTGCGGGGAGGCCGCTGCCGACCCGCTGCTGGCCTGCGTCCTCGTCGGCCTGGGCGTCACCTCGCTGTCGTGCGCGGCGTCGTCGATCGCCGGGGTCGGCGCGCGGCTGGCCGTCGTCGACACCGACGCCTGCCGGCGCGCGGCGGAGGCGGCGCTGCTGACCGACGACCCGCAGGCCGCCCGGGCGGCGGCCCGCCGCGAACTCGGCGTCGACTGAGGAAGGGCCCCTCTGTCCCGCTCGCCGCCGGCCCGTCCGGAGGCGAGCCCGCGAGCGGTGAGGGGGACGAGGTCCTTCCGCCTGCCGAGGGGTCGATGCCGAGATCACCCTCCGGAGTGACGGATCATCGCCGTGTCGCGCGGTCTACCTGCCTTTCTTCGGAATAATGCGGACTGCACCTGCATTGCTCAGGGTGCAGACCTTACGAGACCGGAAGAAGGCAACGAGTCATGAACAGCGTGACCTCCAGCTGGCGGCGGCGTCGGCAGGCGGCGCGGACGCGTCGGGCGCTCGACCGCGCCCTCGCTCGCACCAGCAGCCCGGCGATGCGCGACGAGCTGCTGACGATGGCTAACAGCGGCGGGTTCACCCTTCGCTGACAGCGGGCCCCGCGACGGGGCTGATGCGCGACCCCGGCCTCCTGCGCGGAGACCGGGGTCGCTTGCTGCCGGCCCGTCCCGAGCCCGACAGGCCGGGACCGGTCCCGGCCGGAGGCTCGCTGCGGGGTGTCGCGCGCGGAGCTGCCCTCGCGCCGGGCACTGCAGGTGGCACCCGCCTCCTCGGGTCGGCCGTCGAGGGGGCGGTCTCGGCGGCGTACGAGGTACCCTCCCGGGGTACCTCGTACCGACCTGGTGCGCCGTCCCCCCTTGGGGTGAGGCCTCTTCAACCTCGGGTCCCTCACTGCCGATGGGACGGGCGTGAGCAGAACGGGTGGCCCCAGGTGAGCGGCCCTGCGGTGTCCGAGGCCCGGGAGACGTCCGGCGCCACCACGGGGTTGCTGCTCAGCCACGTCCGCCGGCAGGGTGGGGACGACGCCGTCACGGAGGTGCTGCGCCGTGCCGGCGTGCCCTTCACCGCCGCCGAGCTCGAGCTGCCGTCGCACTGGACCAGCTACGACACCCGGATCAAGCTGTTCACCGCCGCCACCGAGGTGCTCGGCGACCCGCAGACCATGTTCCGCGTCGGCCGCGAGGCCCTCGGGCTCGGCCTGACCCCAGCTCTCGTGCTGCTCGTCCGCGCGATGGGTTCACCCCGCCAGGTGTACCGCCAGCTGCCGCGCGCCGTGGCCAAGTTCTCGACGACCTCGACGATGCGGGTCCTCGAGGCCGGCGCCACCCACGCGACGCTCACCTACCGGCTGCACGACGGCTACCGGCACTCCCGGCTGGACTGCGAGTACGCCCAGGGCCTCATCGGCATGGTGCCGACCGTCTTCGGGCTGCCGCCGGCGGAGCTGGTGCACACCGAGTGCGAGTCCGACGGCCACCCCGTCTGCGTCTACCACCTGACGTGGGAGCGTCGCCGGAGGCTGAGCGGGCGCCGCCGGGGCGACGACGACGTCCCCGAGCTGCTCGCCCTGCGCGAGCAGCTGCGCATCCTGCAGTCGGCGGCCGCCGACCTGGTCGCGAGCGAGGACGTCGAGACCGTCCTGCGCCGCATCATCGAGAAGGCCGCCGAGGCGGTGCTCGCCCCGGGCTGGGTGCTCGCCGTGTCCGACCCCGCGGGCGGTCCCGCGCTGGTGCACGGCGCCGGCCTGCCGCAGCACCAGGTCGACGCCCTCGCGGCCACGCTGCTGGCCGGCGCCGACCCGGGCCCCAACGTCGTCGCGGTCGACGTCGCCTCCGCCCGCCGGGTGCACGGCCGGCTGGCCACGGTGTACCGCCCCGGCGACGGCGGACTGCGGCACGAGCGCCAGATGCTCGCCGCCTACGCCGGCTACGCCGCGGCCGCCCTCGACCTGCTCATGGCGCTGGAGAGCTCCCGGCAGGAGGCCGACCGCGCGGGCACGCTGCTCACCCTGGCCCACGAGCTCGCCGGCGCCACCGACGCCGTGGACGTGTGCACCGTGGTGGCCGAGGCGCTGCCCCGGGTCGTCGGGTGCGACAGCGCCGCGGTGCTGCTGTGGGACCCCGCTGAGGGGTGCCTGCGCACGGCCGCCCACGTGGACCCCGTGGAGGAGCACCAGCGGCTGCTGTACGGGACGCCTCTGCACGCCGAGGACGTCCCGGAGCTGGTCGGGATGCTGACGGACCGGGAGCCGCGCTTCCTGCGGCCCGAGTCGAGCAGTCCCGTGCTGCAGCAGCTGCTCACGGCCCTGCAGCTCACCGACGTCGTCGCCGTCCCGGTCCTGGCCGGGCGCACGTTCCTCGGTGTCGCCACGGCGAGCTGGCCGGCCGGGCGTGCTCCCGCCGTCCTCGCCGGCGACGTCCTGCACCGCCTGCGCGGTGTCGGCGACCAGGCCGCGACCGCCCTCCAGCGGGCCCGCCTGCTCGAGACCGTGCGGCACCAGGCCGCCCACGACGCGCTCACCGGGCTGCCCAACCGGGTGCTCTTCCTCGACCGGCTCGGGGAGGCGCTGGCCACCACGCCTGCGGAGCGCCACGTCGGCGTGCTCTTCTGCGACCTCGACCGGTTCAAGTCGGTCAACGACTCCCTCGGCCACGCCGCCGGTGACGAGCTGCTGCGCCAGGTGGCCGCCCGGCTGCGGGCCGCGATCCGCCCCGGCGACATGGTCGGCCGGCTCAGCGGTGACGAGTTCGCCGTGCTCCTGCCCGTGCTCGCCCGGCCGGAGGACGCCGATCGTGTCGTCGCCCGGGTGCTGGGGTGCTTCGACGAGCCCTTCCGCCTCGAGGGCACCGACGTCACGGTCGGCACCAGCGTGGGTGTCGCCGTCCACGGCGGCGGCGGATCGGGCAGCGCCGACGCGCTGCTGCGCGCCTCCGACGCCGACATGTACCAGCACAAGGGCGCCAGCCGCGACGGACACGGCCCCGCCAGATCCTGATGGCCCCGTCCCGGGTCCCACCGGCTCCTGCAGGGTCCGTCCCGGGTCGCCTCGTCCCGAGGCTCGCCGCGGCCCCGTCCAGGGCACCGCCCTGAGCTCTGACGGCCCCCGTGGCGGGGCGAGGGGGTCCGTCAAGGGGAGGACGGGGTCCTCACCCGCGGAGGTGGGCGCGCAGCGCGGCCTGCTCCTCGGGGCCGAAGCCGTGCTCGGTGAGCCAGCCCTGAGGGCCGCCGTGCCGCTCGTCGAGCAGTTCGAGCACCCGGCGCATGGTCTCCGCCCGCGGCGTGTGGCTGGCGACGTCGCGGCGCCCCATGTCCTCGGCGTACGTCGGTGACGCGGCGAGCTTCGCGACCAGGTCGTCGATGACCTCGGCGGTCAGTGCGTAGTCGGCGACGATCTCCTCGTGCGGGACGCCGGCCACGGCGAGCGCGAAGGCCACCACCACCCCGGTGCGGTCCTTGCCCGCGGCGCAGTGCACCACCGTGGCGCCGTCCGTGGGCGCGGCCAGGGCGCGCAGCGCGGCCACCACGTTGTCCGGCCGGTGCGCCAGGTAGCCCAGGTAGGAGCGCACCGCCGGCGGCTCGCCCTGGTCGCTCTCGGCCACCTGCCGCGGCAGGATGGACTCGGCCCAGTCGGCCGGGAGCTCCGGCGCGTCGGCCTCCTCGACGGCGAACACGTCGGTGTGGTGGCCCCGCTCCGGCAGCAGGGTGAAGTGCCGGTGCGTCACCTCGGACACCGCGCGCAGCGGGCCGGGGCCCTCCAGGAACACCTCGGCGGTGGTGCGCAGGTCGACCACCTGGCGCAGCCGCACGTCGCCCACCAGCCGGCGGACGTCGTCCTCACTGAGCGTCTGCAGGTTGTCGCTGCGCAGCACCCGCCCGGGGACCGTCGTCCCGCCGTCGACGGTGGGCAGCCCACCCAGGTCGCGGGTGTTCGTCGTCCCGTCGAGGCGCAGCCAGCGGTCGGTGTCGCGGCGCCCGGCGACGCCGTCGGTCGGTGCGGAGGTCACTCCCCGACGGTACGGCCTCCCGGCGGCGCCGCCCTGACGGCGGCCAGGCCGCCGGGAGGGCGGAAGTGTCTCGAGCACCCATCGGACGATGATCAACTGTGGCGGCCGGACACATGGGTATGGCTCCGGTCACTACCTACGGTGTGGTGCGGCCCACCTCCTGTGAGGCGGGGCGCCCGACGTGCACCGCCGCACCCCCAGAGGAGTCCCCTCATGTCGCGTTCCCGTTCCCGCACCGCCGCGCTCGCCGTGACCGCGGCCGGGCTCCTCGCGGCCACCGCCGCGTGCGGCAGCCCGACGGCCGCCAGCGGCGGCGGTGGTGGCGGCGGGGGTGACGAGGAGGGCGGCGCCCCGGTGCGGATCGGTCTGGTCACCTCGATCTCCGGCCCGCTGGCCGCCTACGGCGAGCAGTACCTGCAGGGCTTCGAGGCCTGCCTGGACCACGTCACCGACGGCACCGACGAGGTCGCCGGGAGGCCGATCGAGGTCGTCCAGCGGGACGACGCGGGCGACCCGGCGAAGGCCGTCGCCGAGGCCACCGACCTCATCGGCCAGGGCGTGCAGATCATCGCCGGCTCGGCGTCCTCCGGTGTCGCGACCCAGGTCGCCCCGCTCGCCGAGCAGAACGACGTGCTGTTCATCTCCGGCCCGGCCGCCACCGACGCGGTCACCGGCGTCAACGACAACACCTTCCGCTCCGGCCGGCAGACCTACCAGGACGTGCTGACCGCGCAGTCGTTCATCGGCGACCCGGCCGGCCAGGACGTGCTGGTCTTCGCCCAGGACAGCGCCTTCGGTCAGGCCAACGTCGCCGCGGTCACCGCCGTCCTCGGCGAGGCCGGCGAGGCGAACGTCACCCCGCTGCTGGTCCCGACCAGCGCCACCGACCTCACCCCGTTCGCCGCGCAGGCGCGCGACGCCGGTGCCGACCTGACCTTCGTGGCGTGGGCCGGTGAGACCGCCCCCGCCATGTGGCAGGCGATGGGCCAGCAGGGCGTGTTCGACGCGACCAACGTGGTCACCGGTCTGGACCTGCGGGCGTCCTACCCGACCTACGGCGACCAGGTGGCCGGCCAGCTGAACTTCCTGTCGCACTTCTTCGCCGAGGCGGTCGACAACGAGGTCAGCCAGGCCCTGGCCGAGCGGGTCGAGGCGGCCGGCGGCACGGTGGACATCTTCACGCCCGACGGCTGCACCGCCGCGCAGATGGTCGTGCGGGCCGTCGAGGAGGGCGGGGACGACGTCGCGGCCATGATCAGCGCCCTGGAGGGCTGGACCTTCGAGGGGGTCAAGGGCGAGCTGACCATCCGCGCGGAGGACCACGCGCTGCTGCAGCCGATGTTCCAGGCCCGCCTGGAGCAGCAGGGCGGCGAGCTCGTCCCGGTGCTGGTCGAGACCCTCGACGCCGAGGCCACCGCCCCGCCGGTCGCCACCTCCTGACCCCCGGATCGACGAGGGAGCTCGGGTGCCCAGCACGTCCGCCGCCGCGGCGCCGGCCGCCCGCCCCGCAGGCGCGCCGGTGCTGCAGGTGGCCGGCCTGACCTGTGCCGTCGGCGGTGCGGTGATCGTCTCCGACGTCACCTTCGACGTCGCGCCGGGCGAGTTCATCGCCGTCATCGGCCCCAACGGGGCGGGCAAGACCTCGCTGTTCAACCTGCTGTCCGGGCTGCTGCCGGTCACCTCCGGCTCGGTCGCGCTCGCCGGCACGGACATCACCGACGCCAGCCCCGCCGACCGCGCCCGCCAGGGTCTCGGGCGCACCTTCCAGGCCAGCTCGGTCTTCGCCGGGCTGAGCGTCCAGGAGAACGTGCGCCTGGCCGCGCAGGCCCGCCTCGGCGGCAGCATGCGGGCCTGGCAGCTGGTCCGCCCGTCCGACCGGGCGCACGAGGTGGCCGGCCGGGCGCTGGACCGGGTCCGCCTGGGCAACCGCGCCCAGGTGCTGGCCGGGTCCCTCTCCCACGGCGACAAGCGCAAGCTCGAGCTGGCCATCCTGCTGGCGACCGACCCGGCGCTGGTGCTGCTCGACGAGCCCATGGCCGGCGTCAGCACCGAGGAGGTCGCCGGCCTGACCGAGCTGATCGCCTCCGTGCACCGCGAGGAGGGCAGGACCGTGCTCATGGTCGAGCACCACATGGACGTGCTGCTCGGCCTGGCCGACCGGGTGGCCGTGATGCACCACGGCTCGCTGCTGGCCCTGGACACCCCGGCGCGGGTGACCAGCGACCCCGCCGTGCAGGAGGCCTACCTGGGGGACGCCCTGTGAGCGCCTCGTCGCCGCTGCTGCGGCTGGCCGACGTGCACGTACGGCTCTCGGGCAGCCACATCCTCCAAGGCGTCGACCTGACCGTCCGCCGCGGCGGGGTCACCGCGCTGCTGGGCCGCAACGGCGCCGGCAAGACGACGACCGTCAAGTCAGTGCTGGGCCTGGTGCCCTCCACCGGCACGATCGAGTTCACCGGCGACGACGGCCGCACGCACCGGCTGCAGGGACGGCGCACGCACGAGGTCGTCCGGCTGGGCATCGGCTACGCCCCCGAGGACCGCGAGGTCTTCGGCGGGCTGACCGTCGCCGAGAACCTCACCCTCGCCGAGCGGCGCGACTCCGCGCACCACCACGACCGGGTCTACGACCTGTTCCCGGAACTGAAGCAGCGCAGCCGGCAGCTGGCGGGGACGCTCTCGGGCGGCCAGCAGCAGATGGTGGCCATCGCGCGGCTGCTGCTCAACGACAACCAGCTGCTGCTCGTCGACGAGCCCACCAAGGGCCTGGCCCCGCTGCTGGTCGCGGAGGTCGCCGACGTGCTGGCCCGCGCGGCCGAGGAGGTGACGATCCTGCTCGTCGAGCAGAACCTGACCGTCGTCCGCCGGATGGCGACAGACGCCGTCGTCGTCGACCAGGGCCGGGTGGCCTGGGCCGGGTCCGCGCCGGAGCTGCTGGCCGACCCCGAGCTCACCCGCGAGCTGCTCGGTGTCGCCCCGAGCGGGGGTGCGCACACAGGGAGCGAGCGCGCGAGCTCACCAGCGACGGAGCAGCACGTGCGCATGCGACGGCCCATCGCCGGCGAGGCCGGCGCATGAGCACGGTCGTGCTGCTGACGATCACGGGGCTGGGCCTGGCGGCGCTGTACTTCCTCGTCGCCAGCGGGCTGTCGCTGATCTTCGGGCTGATGGGCGTGCTGAACTTCGCCCACGGCGCCTTCCTCACCATCGGCGCCTACGGCACCTGGTGGGCCGCGGAGAACCTGCCCGGCGCCGGCGCCACCGGTTGGGGCTTCCTCTACGCGGTCGCCTTCGGCGTCGCCGTCGGCACGCTGGTCGCCGCGGTCATCGAGCTGACGCTGATCCGACCGCTGTACCAGCGGCACATCGAGCAGGTGCTCGTCACCGTGGGCCTGAGCCTGGCCCTGGTGGCCCTCGTGCGGGCCGTCTGGGGCGCCGACCCGCGGCCGTTCCCGCGCCCCGAGGTCGCCCAGGGGACGACGTCCCTGCTGGGCGCCAACGTGCCCAACGACCGCTTCCTGCTGATCGCCACCGCCGTCGTCGTGCTCGTGGCGGTGCTGGCCTTCCTCCGGTTCACCCGCTTCGGCCTGGTCATCCGCGCCGGGGTGGAGAACCGCACGATGGTGACCGCGCTGGGCATCGACGTCCGCAGGGCGTTCACCCTCGTCTTCGCCCTCGGCGGCGCGTTCGCCGCGCTGGCCGGCGCGCTGGGCGGTGTGTACCTCGGCTCGATCTCCCCGGGGCAGGGCACCTCGCTGCTGATCTTCGCCTTCATCGTCGTGGTCATCGGCGGGATGAGCTCGATCACCGGCACCGCCGTGGCCGCCGTCCTGGTCGGCCTGGTGCAGCAGTTCGCGAACTACTACGCGGCCAGCGGGGTCGGCGACCTGTCGGTCGTGCTCCTGCTCGCCGTCGTCCTGTTGACGCGCCCCGGTGGGCTGACGGCGAGAGTGGCTTGAGAGGGGCGTCATGAGCCGGAACCTGACGCGGCTGGCGCCGCTGGTCGTCCTCGTCGTCCTGGCGCTGCTGCCGTACTCGACGCTGCCGCTGCCGGGACTGTTCGACGGCGCCCTCAACAGCCCGGGCACCCTGCAGCTGCTCGCACTGTGCCTGGTGTTCGGCGGGGTGGCGCTCTCCTACGACCTGCTGTTCGGCTTCACCGGGCTGCTGTCGTTCGGCCACGCGCTCTACTTCGCGGCGGGAACCTACGTCGCCAACCTCGCGCTCACCGAGTTCGGCCTGGGCCTCGGCGCCGCCCTGGCGCTCACGACCGTGGTCGGCGTCGTGCTGCCGCTGCTGGTCGGCGGCGTGGCGCTGCGGGTCTCCGGCATCGCCTTCTCGATGGTGACGCTGGCGACGGCGCAGGTCGGCTCGATCATCGTGCTGCAGGACCCGGGCGGCCTCACCGGCGGCGAGGAGGGCCTCGCGGTCGCCCGCGAGCCGATCCCCGACGTGTTCATCGGGGTCTTCAACACGGTGAACAAGTACTGGCTGGCGCTGGCCTACCTCGCGCTGGTCTACCTCGTCGTCACCCTGCTGACCCGCTCGCGCGCCGGCCGGGTGTGGGAGGCGATCCGGGAGAACGAGCGCCGCGTCGAGGTCCTCGGGCTCAAGCCCTACCCGTTCAAGCTGCTGTTGTTCGTGCTCGCCGGCCTGCTGGCCACCCTCGGCGGCGTCGTCCACCTGCTGCTCCTCGGCGGCTCCACGCCGCGGGTCACGACGTCGGACTTCACGCTGGGCCTGCTGGTCATGGTGGTGCTCGGCGGCGCGGGCAGCCGATGGGGCGCCGTCCTCGGCGGGGTCCTCTACACCTACCTGGACAGCCGGCTGACCGACCTGGCCCAGTCGCCGGCGGTGCAGGACCTGCCGTCGTGGCTGCGGGTGCCGCTGTCCGAGCCGCTGTTCATCCTGGGCGCGCTCTTCGTCGTGGTCGTCTTCTTCGTCCCCGGCGGGATCGCGGGGCTGGTGGCCCGGCTGCGGGAGCGGCGGGCCGGCCGGCGCCCGGGGACGACGCCGCCCGCCGACGGGACGACGGTGCCCGGACGCGCCGTCGAGCAGCTGCGGGAGGCGGCCGGCCGCGGCGTCGGCGTGGGCGCCGGTCAGCCCCGCGACGGGCTGTAGCGGGCGTCCCGGTGATCAGCTGAGCTGATCGTCGCCGGTCCGGGCGCACCACCAGTGGTGAGCCCGGAGCCACGGCCGTGAGCCAGGACGGCCCGACAGACGTCGAGCAGGCGGGACCGCAGCCCGGCGCCCCGGCGGGCGAACTCCCGCTGCGCGGCGACGTACTGCGCCTTGCCCTCCGGCGTCTCGATCGCGACCGGCTCGTAGCCGGCCGCGCGCAGGTCGTACGGCGAGGCACGCATGTCCAGCTCGCGGACGTCGGCCGCCAGCACGAAGCAGTCCAGCAGCAGCTCGCCGGGGACGGCGGGACCGAGTTTGTAGGCCCACTTGTAGAGGTCCCTCGTCATTGAGCTAGCATGCACCCATGCCCCCTCGCCGCAGCTACCGTCGGCCTGCCCGCAGCGGTCCCGTCCGCGCCTCCATCTACGTCCGCATGAGCCTGGACAAGACCGGTGCTGGCCTCGGCATCGAACGGCAGGAAAAGGAATGCCGGGAGCTGTGCGAACGCAACGGCTGGGAGGTCAGCGAGGACCGCATCTTCCGTGACAACGACATGAGCGCGACCACAGGTAAGCGCCGCCCCGGCTTCGAGGCGCTACTGGCCTCGTCGCCCGAGGCCATCGTGGTCTGGCACCTGGACCGGCTGCTCCGCAAGAACCGTGACCTAGAACGGGTCATCGAGCTGGAGGTCAACGTCCACACGGTCACGTCTGCCGGGCCGCTTGATCTGAGCAGTGCCACGGGGCGCATGAACGCCCGCATCGGGACCGTGATCGCCACCTACGAGGGTGAGCACAAGGCCGAGCGTCAGTGGCTGGCGGCTCAACAGCGGGCGGAGCAGGGGAAACCGTGGTGGTCGTCCCGGCCGTTCGGCTTTGAGATGGACGGCACCCACCGTGCCGACGAGGCTGCTGCGCTGGTCAGGACCTATGAGGACCTATTGACCGGCGCATCCCTGCCCGTCCTGGCCCGGCAGCTCAACGACGCAGGGCACACCACCTGCCGTGGTGGACAGTGGACGGCGACCACGCTGCGCCCGGTGCTGCTCAACGCCCGGAACGCGGCCATCCGCGTCTATGACGGGCAGGAAGTCGGCCCGGCCACGTGGGACCCCATCGTCCCCGAGGACACCTGGCGGGCTGCTGTGCGTCTCCTGACAAACCCCGCCCGGCGCACAGGGGGTGGAGGCGCTGCGCCCCGTCACCTGTTAACCGGCATCGCCACCTGTGGTGTCTGCGGTAGCCCGGTGAAAATCGGATGGCGCGGGGGGCGCAAGGGCGCCCCCGGTGCGTACTCCGTCTACACCTGCCGGGGTTCCTCGTGTGTCTCCACGCCGTCCGTTGAGGCTGACGGCTTTGTGGTCCTGTTCGCGCTCCCCAGGGAGTTGAGGAAGTCCGAGTCCCGCGAGAAGTGGGGGACCCTGCGCCAGCAGAGCAGCGAGGCCACGAAGTCACTACGGGCTGAGCGGACAACGATTCAGCATGCCCTCGATGAGGTCGCAGAGGACTACTACAGCCCTGAACCCGTGATCGACCGGCCCACGTTCCTCACACGGACTAAGGCTCTGCAAGCCCGGCTTGCCGAGGTAGAGGCCCGACTGGCCGAGGTTGAGGAGGCCGGCGACCTGGCCCACATGATCACGGATCAGGACCTACTGGCGTCATTCATTGCCATGAGCCCTGACGTCCCCGACCCGGAGACGGCACCCATGCAGGTGGATGAGTTGCGAAGCCTCATCGCGGCCGTCTTCGAGCGCGTGGAACTCCTGCCCCGAGGACGGGGGGCGAGCACGGTGCGATCGGAGCACTTCCGCGTGACCCCTCGTGAGGCTGCGCCCCTGACGATCGTGAACCCCTGACCTCCCCGTAGATGACTGAGGGGCTCGCTGGACGAACCGCACAGCTCTTGTCGTCGGGCATGCGGCCATTCGCTGCAATTTACACACCTGTTCCCAGCTAGCGTAGAAACTACTGCACGGCGCAGCATGATCACAATGTGTCCTTTGAGGCATAGCGATCATGATGTGCGGCGACTGAGACTCTTCTTCGTGACCGGCGACTTGCGCAGCGGCTTCGCAATGCATCAGCAAATGCCGTGGCAGGAGCAGGCGCGAAACCCTACCGTCGCACTATGGCTACGGGTCGCCTTCCTAGCGTTCGGTGCCCATAGGAGAAACGGCCACGCACCGTTCTACAACTGGAAGGAGATTGCCGAGCAGACCACGCCATACGGGCGAGCGGAAGCCAGCGACCGGCAGATACGCCGTGCCATATCGGAGGCCATCTCCCGCGGCTTCCTAAGTGCGCGGTCCAATCACAGGTGCCTCGTCGTCCAGCCTCACTGGATCAGCGGGGGGACGTTTGGACGTGAGCATGCCACATGTAACCGACACAGCCACGGACAGTAGGCGTCCGCATGAAGCCCGTGACTCCGGGGAAACGGGGGACGGGAAGCGTCCGCATTCCGGACGAGTACTGTCCGCCACTGCCGCGCCAGCACTGGCCGAGAGGCATCTTCCTATTGATTATTCTCACCGGCGGTCGGGAAAGTAGGGGCAGGGCCATCCCTAGCCTTTCAGCCAGACAGGTAAGGTCTATCCCTGGGGGCGCTTCGCGCCCACCGTTCCTAGCCTTTCACCCAGACAGGTAAGGTCTATCCCTGGGGGCGCTTCGCGCCCACCGTTCCTAGGCATTTGGTCCAAAGACCTAGAGCAAGCCGAGCCATGCCCGCGAATGCGGGCACAGGAATCGACAACTGAAGATGGCCAGCAAGGACAACAGCAGTAGTCCCCTCGCCGCATACGAGGCCAAGCGTGCTGAGCGTCAGGCAGCCGAGAAGGCCCACGCCGATGGCTTGGCAGCCATTGAGCAAGCCAGGAAGGCTCACGGCGTCGTCGTTTAGCGCATCGCCCAGGGAGACGCCAGTTGCTAGCCCCCTGAGACCCGATCTGAGGTCGCCCTGAGTCGCGCCAGGTCTCCCGCCTACCCCGGAACCTGTGGAGGTCGTTCTAAGGCGACTCAGCGGGTTAGGTGAGGGACACTGGGCCGCATGGAGCACTACGAACCTTCGACAGGCAATGGGCATCGAGTTCTTCCCATCACGGACCCTGCGGAACGCGCTCTCGCTGAACACATCGGTGCCGTAGTGATGAAGGCGGGAGAACTTGATGCGACTGCCTCAGCTTTCGTTGAGCTGAGACTAATGCGCAACGACCAAATCGACCTGAGCGCACTAGGGAAGTCCGGCGAGGAGCTGACCAAGAAACTAAAGGCTGTTGAGCAAGACACCCCAGAGGCGAGGGGCTTCGGTGACCGCTATGGCCGGCTGTATGAGGTGCGCAACCATGTTATTCATTCGTTTCGCCCAGTCGACGACCTCAATACGGCCCAGCGTCTCATCAGGAGAACGAAGGCGGAAGCTGGCGGACGCATAGAAGACCGCGTGATTGGGATCCCTGAGCTAGTAGACCTGTGGTACGACCTGCGCGATTTTCGTCATGACATATTTCTCTTGTTCATCGAGTATGCAACTCGATGGAAGCCGACACCTCAGGATTCTTCGCCAGAGGCGCGCTGATCGCCCCCAGAACCGTGGCAGGGCCTTGGCTGCTAAGACCCGGCGATGGCGCCGTATCTGCTTTAGGGGTCATACCCCCTAGGCCGATGGTCCGGGCGCCCACTGGTCCGGTCCCATTCCGCCACTCTCTTCAAGCACCCGGCGAGTCGAGACCATAGTGTAGTGATCGCCATTGGATAGGCGGCCCCAGCCGTGATCCATTCGACCGGCATTATGTGCCGAGATCAGGTCCGACACGTCAACTGCAAGGTGCCGGTGATCACAGCGGGCCAGATAGTCAACGAAGACTTCTGGCTGGCCGGAGCTTGGCATTACGAGAACGGCACATGCCAGCCCGCGGTCATCAATCTCGGTTGGTCGATCCGCCCATGGAAGAAGGGCGGCTGAGACGTCGCCCAGCAAAGGCCGCTGTGAGCCAGACCTCCTCGCGGAAGCGTTGTATTCCGTTGACCGCCGCGTTCCGTCAGCACCTCGATCGACGACCCAGCCATAGGGCTCCGGTTCCGCTTGGAGACCGGGGATAGCCCATGGTGCCAAATCATCCGACGGCGCCTCGATCTGATCAAAGAAGCTTAGGTCAAAGGGCATCACGGTAGACACTAAGAGAACATGACCGCCATTTGCACGGTCGAGGACGCCAATGGAGTTTTCCCGAAGTTCGTCAGGGATTTTGACCCGACGATCACTGGCCAACATAACGACTACGCGTGCCGCTCCTGGCGCAGATGCCGGAACTCGGGTTGGCCCGGAATCAGGGAGGGGGAGGCCAACAAGCTCGCTTTCAGGGAACTGAAGACAATACAGCGGGCGCCAGTCCGGAAACATCTCCCTCTTACTAAGTTCCCAACGCAACAACGCGTGCCGATCACCGGGGCGCGCTGCTTCTCTCACCGCCTTTGACAGGCCATACTGTGCCCACCCGTCCGAATGCAGACTGATTTTGAAGTCCACAACTTGCGTCCTCGGGGCGAGGTAAACCTCGTCGGTCGGCTTCTTGCCCTCCTGGCCGGTCCATACCCTCCAGTCGCTAGA
This sequence comes from Geodermatophilus sp. URMC 61, assembly GCF_052931555.1. NCBI lineage: Bacteria > Bacillati > Actinomycetota > Actinomycetes > Geodermatophilales > Geodermatophilaceae > Geodermatophilus > Geodermatophilus sp. URMC 61. Next base: position 3,904,078 of record NZ_JBRFHZ010000002.1, on the reverse strand, counting down.
GCGCCGTCCATCAGGCGACGCAACGACGAAGCGGCAGACCGTTTGAGCGGGTGCCTGCATAGCCACAGCATATACAGAAAGTCGGGCGCCCATCGGGCAGCGCCTAGTTTGGATCGATGACCAATTCGGCGCACGAAGGGCCATGCTCCCTGCTGACGAGGGGTGCTACCCCACGCCTGCGACCGGCTCAGCGTCCCTGGAACGACCGGCGAAGCCTCAGGTCACGGGAGCCCAGCCGCAAGAGCTCGGAACCGCATCTAGGGGCCGCTCCCGGCACGCGCGAGCCAGCGCAGTCATACGGGCCAAACCAACCGCGCCAGTCGATCCGGACGACGGTCAGGCTCAACACCAGGACGAGGATCAGGACCAAAGCAGGGCCGGGCAGGGCAGGGCAGGGCAGGGCAGGGCAGGGCAGGGCAGGGCCACTGTTCCCGGCTCAGGGCCATGCGATGCACGGCACATGTGCCTTCCTTCACCGCGCCCGCGTCGCCTCATAGGTCGTCATCGCCTCGTCTAGTCGAAGGCAGGGTCGAAGAACCCCCACGTTGTATGCGGTACCCCATCCCTGCCCTCTGCATGCTGGCTCAATGTGCCGGCCCTCGGATATTGCAAGGGCATTTGTCAGGGAATTTAAATACGACAATCCCACTTCTACACTCTTAGGGAGTCGCGTAAGTCGCTTCCTAGCGCTGCTAGTAGCTTCTTAGTCCATCGACTTGTAGGCCGGGTCTTGTCAGTCGACTCGGTTCTAGGAGATGCAGAAAGCTTCTCCTGCTCTTTCCACTCGCGATCGATTCGTACATGAAGCGGCGCTCGCCGCCACTCAAAACCTGGCTGCCGCGCTGACCAGCGGCTCAACGGGCGTCTCAGCAGGGTTCGGCTGGGCCAAAAGACTACGCCAAAAACAACCACTATCGTCACGAGGGCAATAAGGAAGACCCAGATTGCTAGGCTCGCGATCTCAGTCTCAGACGCCCCCGTAAGCGCATCGACTGCGCCGGCCTTTTTCACTTGGTCAAGGCCCTGGGCAATCGAGGGAATGCCGAATATGATAGCGAATAGGACCGCGAGCCAGGACAACAACGAGGCTCGGCGAGCGCTTCTCTTGGCGAAGACTGACGCGGAGTACTGAGCCAACAACTCGATCCGCCGATCAACCCGGTTGTATATCCTGTCTAGTCGAAGCTCGCGTTGTAGTTCGTCGCCTACACGCTGCGAGTCTCGGTTATTGAAGAATGCTCGCTCATACTCTTGTAGTCCTGCCGAAAGTTCACGATGAACTGCCGACAATCGGCTTTCACGTGCCAGGGCCGTATCGGACCGCGCGTCCAGAGTTACTAGCTGCCAATATTGAAGTAGGACCATCTCTAGAGGAGTGACGAGGTGGAGTTCGTCGGGGATGCTCCGATCTGCGGGCGTCGTCGTCCAATTAAGTTCTAGGGCACTACCCGGAGAAACGAACAGCGCGCGGTTCCTCGTATCGCTGAGGTCGGAACTGACGGGAGTTTTGTCGCGGAGAGCTATGGCATACGAGGAGGAACGCAGTGTTAATGCCGCCAGTTCGAGAGAGTGATTATGAATCCATAGTTCCTTACCTGTACAGCATTCCGCTGGGGTGGCGAACGTTGTGGTGTAGCACAGCCAGTGCCCTTCGGACGAGACGCCGGCGAGGCTGACAATAGTCTCCCGATAAAGATCGAACACATGCTCGACTTCGATCGGCTCGTCAAAATGGGTGGTCAGCCAGTGCGTCCCCTCCTCCAGCTCCGACCATTGACCGCGAGGGGTTCCTTCGGTCTGTGCAACCGTCAGTGCTTCTGAGGGCACACGGGTGTCGGTAATGAATGCAGCCTGGGAGCGCGACACTAGTAGCAGTTCGTCCGCGTCTAAGGGATGCTCGATGGGAAGCTCCATCGTCAACTGGCACGTGCCGGATTCGTGAATCAACAAGTAAACATGACAGCGGACCAGCTCGCCATCGCCCGGAGTGATCGACAGTCGTGCGTAGAATGGGCGGAGTAGCAGTCGCATGGCGGGAGCTGTGCGCCAATAGCGCGGAGATAGCAAGTCCACGTCGATCGCGGATCGCAGCCCCCCAAGCAACTGCAACTCTTCCATACTGTCGTCGATATGCGTTGACACCTCATGCAGCAGCTCGCTTACCGGCTGTTCCCTGTCGTTCGCGTCGGTTGTGGGCCGTGCCTTAGCGACGAGTGCGCGAGTAACCGTACGAGTCAGCAACCAGCGTTGACGCCAAGTGAGGGGAACTTCGGACTTCTGGCTCGATTCAATCCACTTGTTGATAACTAGGAGGTCGGAGGCCGCATCGCGGGTGCGGGCAAGTTCGCGGAACCTTCTGCTTACGCGTACGCGTTCATCTGGTCTATTTGCTGTTTCCGCAAGACCCGCACTCAGGAGTCGACTGGCTAGTTGGTCGAGGTTGACCCGCTCGTCGAACGAGAAGGAGAACGTAAAGTACTCCGTGCCGCGCACGAAGCCGGTGGGATGAGCGCTTGTCTCGCTCGGCTTGGAGTGCTTTCGGCGCCAATAGCGCCCGACATTCACGCCGGCTACCTCCTCCTAAGTTGGGCTTGCATGAAATGTATTGCGTATCCCCTAGGCGACAGGGGTCTAGTTCACTGGCTAGGCGATCACTGGCTAGGCGGTTGCTAGCACCTGGCCTGACCGGACGTGACTCAATCCAGCAGGCGTCCGCAGACCTCGATGAGCTCCGCGCGCAGTTCGGCGGCTCGGGCTGCAAGGTCACGTTGTCGTGCCACGTACGCGGCCTTGCCCTCTGTCGTTTCGATTGTGACGGATTCCAAGCCGTAGGAAGACAGGTCATACGGCGACGCTCGCATGTCCAGCAGGCGCACGTCGCGAGCAAGCTCGAAGCAGTCCAAAGCCAGGGTGCCGGGGACGGCCGGACCCAGCTTCATGGCCCATTTGTGGCAGTCCATCGAGGCATGCAAGCAGCCGGGTTGCTCCATGTCTGGCTGGCTACGCCGAGTGGGCTGCACGCGGTTACGACCGGCGGCGGCAGAAGTGAAGAACCTGAAGGCGTCGAAGTGTGTGCAGCGGACCTGATGCGTCTCAACGACGGTGTCCGTGCCTTCTTGGCCTAGGCGGAGAGGAAGTGAGTGACGGTGCTGGTCCTGCTTGTAGACCATCGCCCACTCGTGGAGGCCGAAGCAGCCCAAGAATGCGGCCCGGGATGCCGTAGCGGTCAGGAGGCGATGTATGAAGCGGACCGTGTCTCCGCGATCTGCCATGAATGCGGACACGTCTAGGAGCACCGTGCCGTCGGGGTTGGTCCGGTACCAGCGCCACGAAGCGTGTTGGGCCGCACCGATGGGGGACGGTTCAAGCTGCACTCCGTGGCCGGGATGCCAGCGTCGCAGCAGAGACGGTCGGGTGTTGTAGTACTCGAAAAGAAAGTCCTCAATTGCATGGCGCTGACCATGGGAGCGGCGAACCCGGTGCCCGGCGGTCAGTTCGTCAGCCCGATGGGCATGCTCGGCTGCCAGCTTCGACCACTCGCCGTGACGCAGCGTGATGGTCACTGGTTGCCTGCTAACTGGATGAGCAGGTCCATGGTCGCGTGCAGGCAGCCCGGCTGCTCCATCTCGACCTGGCCGGCGCGGGTGGGCCGCAGCCGGTTGCGGCCGACGGCGGCGGGCGTGAAGAACCGGAACGCGTCGTAGTGCGAGCAGCGCACCGGGTGGGACTCGACGACGGCGTCGGTGCCGGCCTGGCCCAGCCGCAGCGGCATCGGGTGCCGGTGCTCGTCGGCCCGGTAGACCATCGCCCACTCGTGCAGCCCGAAGCAGCCGGTGTGCGCCGGCCGGGACGCGGTCGCGGCCAGCAGCCGGGAGACGAAGGCGACGGTGTCCCCGCGGTCGGCCAGGAAGGCGTCGAGGTCGAGGCCCACCGCGCCGCCCTCGTCGGTGGTGTACCAGCGCCAGGCGGCGTGCGGCGCCGGGCCGTCGGGGCCCGGCTCGAGGACCACCCGGGGGCCCGGGTGCCAGCGGCGCAGCTGCGCCGGGCGGGCGCTGTAGTACTCGTAGAGGAAGTCCTCGACCGGGTGGCGGGCGCCGCTCGCCCGGCGGGCCCGGTGCCCCGCGGTCAGCGCGTCGGCCCGCTCCGCGTGGCCCCGTGACAGCGCCGTCCACCCTGCCGCGGGCAGACGGGTCGGGGCGGCGTGCACCGGTCCAGGGTAGGAGGAGGACCCCGTCCTCCTCACGCCTCGTGGAAGGACCCGCCCTCCCCACCCCTCGTAGAAGGACCCCCTGCCCCCACCGCTCGCAGGCTCGCGGCGGGACCCTGCAGAGGGCCGGCGGTGCCCGGGACGGGGCCGGAGCCTCGGGACGGGGCCACGAGAGGGCCGCCGGAACCGGGGCGCGGTCTCTCAGGATCCAGCAGAGGTGAGCCGGTGCAGCCGCAGCGCCAGGTGCACCTCCAGGGCCCGCTCCGGCGCCGACCACTCGCGACCGAGCAGCCGGCCCACCCGTTCCAGGCGCTGGGTGACGGTGTTGACGTGCACCTGCAGGGTCTCGGCCGCCCGCGCCGGCGACCCGCCGGCGTCGAACCAGGCCCGCAGCGTCCCGACCAGGTCGGTGCCGCGCCGCTCGTCGTAGTCCAGCACCGGGCCCAGGGTGGCGGTCACGAAGCCGTGCACGTCCCGCCCCTCACCGACCAGCAGGCCGACGAAGCCGAGCTCGTCGGCGCTCGCCGCCTGCCCGGCCCGACCGAGGGCGACCAGCGTCGAGGCGCACCGCTGGGCCTCGACGTGCGCGGGGCCGACCGCGGCCGCCCCCTGCGCCGGCCCGGCGCCGCCGACCGTCACCGGCCGGCCCGCGGCCGTGGTGAGCTCCCGGCACACCTGCGCCGCCGCGGCGCCGGGCTCCTGCCCGGGCAGGCAGAGCACGACCCGGCCGTCGTGCAGCCCGGCGAGCCCGCCGCGGACGGCGGCCAGGTGGGTCGCCTGCGCCAGCGCGCGGCCGCGGCCGCGCTCCTCGACCAGTGCGACGACGACGGCGTGCGGCCGGTCGAGGTCCGCACCCAGCCGGCGGGCGCGCTCCCGCAGCCCGTCGGGGTCGCGCAGCGTCGGCCCCAGCAGCTCCTCCAGCAGCTCGCCGCGCACCCGGCCCTCCGCCTCGCTCGCGGTGCGGCGGATGAGCAGCAGCAGCGCCGTCACCAGCGCGGCGCGCTCGAGGATGCGCTGGTCGGCGTCGGACAGCTCCTCGTCCCGGTGCAGCACCAGGCCGCCGAGCAGGTCGGCGCCCACCGTGACGGCGGCGGTCCACCAGCTGCCGTCGCGGACGGTCCGGCCGGTCGAGCGGGCGAGGGTGAGGGCCGCCGCGGGGTCGGGCGGCAGGTCGCCGTCCGACCCGGGGGGCGGCGTGCCACGGCCGTGCTCGTCGAGGACCGTGATCCGCCCGCCGAGCACCTCGGTGACGGCGGCCGCGACGTCCTCCACGCCGCCGCCGCGCAGCACGATGTCGATGAACCGGTCGTGCGCCCCCGCGGCCCGCTCCACCGAGGCCGAGTGGGCGCGCAGCTCCCGGGTGGCCGTCGACAGCTCCTCCAGCGCCGACCGGGTCTCCTCCAGCAGGCGGGCGTTGTCCAGTGCGATCGCCGCGTGCGCGGCCAGCGAGCCCAGCAGCGAGACCTCGGAGCGGTCGAAGAGCCGCTCGTTGCGGTCGGCGGCGAAGAGCACCCCGATCACCCGCGACCCCCGGACCAGCGGGACGCCGAGGATCGCGACCAGGCCCTCCTCGGCGACGCCACCGTTGATGTCGTCGGTGTGCTGGAAGCGCGGGTCGGCGAAGTAGCGGGCGGTGGCGTACGGCGCGGCGGTCTGCGCGACCAGCCCGCCCAGGCCGGCGCCCATCGGCAGCCGCAGCGCCTGGAACCGGGCCGAGACGGAGCCGTCCGTCACACGCATGTAGGTGTCGCCGCGGGCGTCGTCGTGCAGGGTCAGGTAGGAGACGTCGGTGCCCAGCAGCTGCCGCGCCCGCCGGACGATCGCGGTCAGGACGTCGTCGACGCTGCGCAGCGAGGCGAGGTCGCCGGCGGTGTCGAACAGCGCGGCGAGCTCGGACTCCCGGCGACGCCGCGCGGCGAACGCGTCGCGCACCTGCAGGGCCAGCAGCTTGACCCGTTCCAGCCCGGCCAGCGCCGCGCCGTCGGCGCCGGCCGCACGGGCCCGCACCACCGGCCCCTCGAACTCGATCGCCGCCGCCTCCTCGAGCAGCAGCGCGAAGTACTCCGCGGCGCCGTCGAGCTGGCCGGACGCCGGTGCCGGTTCGGCGGACGGCGGGGTCGTGCGGGTCACGACCGGCATTCTGGCCGGTGCCGGCCCCCTGCAGGGTCCCGCCACGAGAATCGACTGGCGCCCCTGCGCGATCCCGCCGCGGGCGTCGACTGGCCTCCCTGCAGGGTCCCGCCGCGAGTGTGCGAGCGCCGGGGGGCAGGGGGGTCCTTCACGGGGTGCGACGGGGACCTTCGCGGGGGGCAAGGGGTCCTCCATCAGTGGGCGCTCCACCCGCCGTCCATGACCAGGGAGCTGCCGGTGATCGACGCGGCGGCCGGGGAGCAGAGGTAGGCGACCGCCTCGGCGACCTCCTCGGGCTCGATCAGCCGCTTGACGGCCGCGGGGGCGAGCATGACCTGCTCGACGACCTCGTCCTCGGACAGGCCGTGCGCCCTCGCCTGGTCGGCGATCTGGTTCTCCACCAGCGGGGTGCGCACGTAGGCGGGGTTGACGCAGTTGGAGGTGACGCCGTGCGGGGCGCCCTCCAGAGCGATCACCTTCGACAGCCCCTCGAGACCGTGCTTGGCGGTGACGTAGGCGCTCTTGTACGCCGAGGCCCGCAGCCCGTGGACGGAGCTGACGTTGACGATCCGCCCCCAGCCGCGGTCGTACATGTGCGGCAGCGCGGCGCGGACCAGCCGGAACGGCGTCTCCAGCATCAGTCGCAGGATCAGCGAGAAGCGGTCGACCGGGAACTCGTGCAGCGGCGCCACGTGCTGCAGCCCGGCGTTGTTGACCAGCACGTCCACGTCGAGGTCGAGGGTGTCGACCGCGTCGAGGTCGGAGAGGTCGACGGCGACCGCCGTCCCCCCGACCGCCGACGCCACCGCCTTCGCCGCGTCGGCGTCGCGGTCGACGACGACCACGTCCGCTCCGGCCCGGGCGAGCCGGACGGCGCACGCCCGGCCGATGCCCGAGGCGCCGCCGGTGACGAGGGCCCGCCGCCCGGTGAGGGTTCCTGAGTCCGCCATGTCGCCGAACGCTAGGGGGTCCCGTCGTCCGCACACACGGCGTGGGCCCACACACTCCATCGAACGGGGATGGTGGTGGCCCACATCACTCCGTCGACCCTCGCCCGGCATCCGCCCACACCGGCACCGCGGGCGATGCGGTCGATCATGGCGACGGCACACATGATCGCGGTCACGAGTGCGGGACGGGAACACATGGGCCGCCGGGGTTGCGGTCCCTACGGTCGGGCGGCACTCCGCACGACCCTCGACGAGGAGACCCCATGTCCGCACCCGCACACTCCGGCACGCGCTTCGGTCGTGTCGTCGGCGCGAGCATCGTCGGCACCACCGTCGAGTGGTACGACTTCTTCCTCTACGGCTCGGCCGCCGCGCTCGTCTTCGGCCCGCTGTTCTTCCCGGAGCAGGACGACTTCGTGGGCGTGCTGGCCTCGTTCGCCACCTACGCCATCGGGTTCGCCGCCCGCCCCATCGGCGGCCTGGTCTTCGGGCACTACGGCGACCGGATCGGCCGAAAGAAGCTGCTGGTCATCTCGCTGCTCATGATGGGCGGCGCCACCTTCACCATCGGCCTGCTGCCGACCTACGCCAGCGTCGGTGTGCTGGCGCCGGTGCTGCTCATCCTCCTGCGGCTGGTGCAGGGCTTCGCCCTGGGCGGTGAGTGGGGCGGTGCCGTCCTCATCGTCTCCGAGCACGGGAAGCCGGAGCACCGCGGGTTCTGGGCGTCCTGGCCCCAGGCCGGGGCGCCGGCCGGTCAGCTGATCTCGACCGGTGTGCTCGCGCTGCTGGCCGCCTTCCAGTCCGACGAGGCCTTCGCCTCCTGGGGCTGGCGCATCCCGTTCCTGCTGTCGGCGGTGCTCATCCTCGTCGGGCTGTGGGTCCGGCTGGCCGTCTCGGAGTCCCCCGTGTTCCTCGAGGCGCAGCGTCTCGCGGAGGAGAAGGCCCGGGAGACCGGCGTGGCCGAGAAGGCGCCGATCATGACGGTGATCTCGCGCTACAAGCGGGAGGTGCTGGTGGCGATGGGCGCCCGCATCGCCGAGAACGTCTCCTACTACGTGATCACGGCCTTCAGCCTGACCTACCTGACGAACGTGCTGGGCCTCGACCGCTCCTTCGCGCTCAACGCGGTGCTGATCGGGGCCGCGTTCCACCTGGTGACCATCCCGCTGTGGGGAGCGCTCTCCGACCGGATCGGCCGCCGGCCGGTGTACCTCTTCGGTGCGGTCGGTGTCGGGGTGTGGGGCTTCGCCTTCTTCGCCCTCCTGGACAGCGGGAGCTTCGTCCTCGCCGTCGTGGCGGTCATCGTGGGGCTGCTGTTCCACGGCGCGATGTACGGTCCGCAGGCCGCGTTCCTCTCCGAGCTCTTCGGCACCAAGGCCCGGTACTCGGGCGTCTCGGTCGGGTACCAGCTCGCCTCGGTGGTCGCCGGCGCCCCCGCGCCGCTGATCGCGGTGGCGCTGCTGGGCAGCTTCACCGACCCCAACCCGACGGCGGTGGCGCTGTACCTCGCCGTCTGCGCGGCCATCACGCTGATCGCCGTCCTCTCCTACGGGGAGACGCGCACCCGTGACCTGGCCGCGGACCAGGCGGTCGTCGTCCGGGGGGACCCGTCGCGCACCTCGGTGTGAAGGAGGACCCCGTCCTCACCGCTCGCGGCGAGCACGGGACGGGGCCGGCGGGGTCCTGCAGGTAGGCGGCTCACGGGCCCTCCATGACACACGTCATGGAGGGCCCGTGGCGTTGACGGGAGAAGTCGTGAGGGAGGGCACCTGTGCCGGCGCGGGGGCGGCGGCGGCGTCAGGGTGCGCCCGGGAGGAGCGGCCGGACCCCGGCCGGCGGGCGCACCGAGGAGGTCGCCGTGCACCCGTCCGTCGCGCCCGCCCCGCCGTCCCCGGCGGAGTCGCCCGCACCCACCCCACCGGTGTCCGCCCCACCCGCCGTCGAGGTCGTCGACCTGCAGCGCCGCTACGGCGACTTCGAGGCGGTCCGGGGCGTCTCCTTCGAGGTGCGGCCCGGTGAGGTCTTCGCGCTGCTCGGCGTGAACGGCGCCGGCAAGACCTCCGCCCTCGACGTGCTCGAGGGCCTGGCGCCGGCGTCGGCCGGGTCGGTGCGGGTCCTCGGTGCCGACCCGCGGCGCGAGCGGGCTTCCCATCCTCCGCGAGCTCAGGGTGGGACCCGGGACGGGGCCACGGCGGGAGCCCGCAGGGGGTCGGCGGGCGTGGACGCTAGTCCGGGACGTTGCCGGGGCGGATGGTGCCGTCGTCGCGCTGGGCCTCGTCGTCGGTGGTGAGGGTGACCTCGTCGCGCTCGCCGCCGTCCGACCGGTCCTCGCCGGGGACGCCGTCGACCAGGTTGCTGCCGCTGGGACCGTCGGTCGTGTCCGGGGACTCGCGGTACCCGGTGTCGTCGGACTCGCTCATCAGATGTCCCTTCCTCCGGATCGGGAGCTCGGTCCCGCCACCTCACCGGACGGTCCGTCCGTCCGAGCCCGGGCCACGTCGGAATCGGCGCGGGCGGGGAGGTCGTCGCCTGCGGCGGCGTCGCGCTCGAGAGCCTCGTCCCGGGTGAGAGGGACGTCCTCGAACGCCGAGCCGGTGTCGCTGTTGTCGCCGCTGCCCGACGCAGTGGGGACGTCCTGCTGGATCCGGTCGCTTCCCTGGGGGTCGCTCACGGGAGCCTCCTGTCCGACGGCTGTCGCAGGGGCCATGCCCGCCGTGGTCCCCCTGAAACGACCGGCGGCGGTGGGACCGCCGCCCCCACCTCCCGTCCGCGGACCTCACCGTGCAGCGCGAGGACGGCGACCGCAGGACGAGGTCGGTCGCTCCCGCCCCCGCGAGACGACCGGCGGCCCCGTCCAGGGCACCACCGCGGCCCGTCCAGGGCACCGCCGCGGTCCTTCCACGGTGGAGAGGACGGGGTCCTCTCTCAGAAGGCCGCCTCGTCGACCTCCATGAGGGCGTTGTCGGTGCTCTCGACGATGAGCCGCTCCGACGACAGCCGTGGCAGCACCTGATGGTGGGGAACCGGGCGGCGGCGAGCTTGCCCTCGTAGGAGTGCCGGTCCCTCTCGCTCACCTCGCCGGCCAGGGCGCCGAGCGCCACCTCGGCCTGGCGCACGGGCAGCCAGGCCGTCACCAGGTCGCCGGTGGCCAGCAGCAGCCGGGTGGTGTTCCGGCCGACCTTGTAGAGCGCGGAGCTGCCGGGGAGTGGGTCAGCTGCTGCGGCGGCGGGCACGCAGTACCAGGCCGGCGAGGCCGACCAGCAGACCACCGAGCGCTGCGGCGATCACCAGAGCCAGCACCAGCGGGGCCTGCACGTTGGCGAAGACCAGGCTGATCTCGACGGTCTGGGTGTTGTAGACCACGAACAGCACCAGCACCACGGTGACGAACAGCAGCAGCGCCAGGGCGAGCGTGCGGCCGGCGGTGCGGCCGGCGTTGCGGGCGGGGTGACGCTGGGGCGTCGTCCCGCCGGTGGTGGCCGGGCGGCCGGTGGCCGGACCCGCGGTCGTCCCGGGGGTGCCGGTCGGGCTGGTCGGGGTGCGCAGGGGGTCGGAGCCGGGGGTGGTCACGGATGGAGTCTGCTGCCCACCGCCGTCCTGCGCACCGTCAGCGCTCCGCGTCGGGCTCGGTCTCTGCCGGTGGCCAGCTGGGGCCCGCGACGCCGTCGGCCGGGCCGGGGGTGCCGCCCTGGGACTCCGGGTCGCCGGGCGGGGCCACCTCGCTGCCGAAGGGCTGGGTGTCGCGCGGCTCGTCGGGCTCCGGCATGGTCATGGACCCAGTCTGCGGTGGCCGCTGCCCTGCGGCGACCGCACGTCTCCCGCGGTGCCGGGTCGAGGAGCGGGGGCCGGAGGCCCCCACCGTTGAAGGACCCCGTCCTCCCCTCGGAGGACCCCCTTGCCCCCCCGCCACTCGCAGGCTCGCGGCGGGACCCTGCACGGGGGCCGTCAGAGTTCAGGGTGGGACCCGGGACGGGGCCGCGGCGGGACCCTGCAGGGGGCCGGCGGCGCCCGGGACGGGGCCAGGGCTCAGCGCCGGTGGGGGACGGCACGAGGCCGCGGTGCGGTCCGGAGGACCGCGATGGCACGGCTCACCCGTCCAGGACGGGTCCGGCCTCGTGGTTGGGGTGGCCCGCGGTGCGCTCGCGCTGCTTCATCCGCGCCTCGTAGACGTGCCGGTCGCCGTCGGACAGCTCGTTGCGGGCGCGTTCGTCGAAGGCGCGGAAGACCGCCCAGTAGGTGGCGTCGTAGTCCTCGACGATCTGGAAGGTCCAGCGGTCGGCGATGACGTTGCGGCCGACGAGGTCGCGGTCGAGGTCGTCGGCGAGCTTGGTGTGACCGGCCTTGCGGAAGAGCTCGACGGCGTCCTGGAGCAGCAGGTCGGCCTTGCCGGAGTGCTGGTGGAAGCCGTACAGCTGGCCGCGCGCCTGCTCGATGGTCTCGAGGGCCTCGGAGAGCTTGCCCAGGCCCTCCACGGTGGTGTCGTCGAGGTCGGGCCGGCTGCGGTCGGTGCTCACCGCCCCATCCTGCGGGGCCCCGTCCGGCGCCGCAGGCTCAGCCGGCGACGGCGACGGCGATGTCGACGAGGCGCTCGGCCAGCTCGCGACCGTGCGCGGCGGGGCCGTCGGGACCCAGCAGCCCGCCGGAGAGGTACATCCCGTCGATGATGAGGTGCACCTGCGCGGCGAGGTCCTCGCCCGCACCCGGGGCGACCTGCTCGGCGAGGCGCTCGAGCCGGCCGTGCAGCTCGAACTTGTAGTCGGCGGCAGCGCTGCGCGCGGGGTGCTGCGGGTCGTCGTACTCGCTGCTGACGTTGGTGAACGGGCAGCCACGGAAGCCGGTCCGGGTGACGTCGGCCTCGACGGTGTCGACGACCGACAGCAGCGCCGCCCGGGGGTCGTCGGCGAGGCGCTCGAGCTCGGCGTCGATGCGGGCGAGCACGGTGGCCGCCTTGCGCGCGAGGTAGGCGCCGACCAGCTCGTCCTTGCTCTTGAACAGCCGGTAGACCGTCATCTTGCCCAGGCCCGTCTCGCGGACCAGCTCGTCCATCCCCACGCTGCGCGAGCTGCGGGTGGCGAAGAGCCGCTCGGCGGTGTCCAGGACGATGGCCTGCCGCTCCGCCCGGCTCCGGCGGACGGGTACCGAGGTGTCGTCGGCGGCGAGGGGGATGGCGGCTGCGGTCACGCGGCGATGCTGCCGCAGGGCGTGACGGAGCAGTTCGCGGCACGCCGGAACCGGCCGACAGGTGGTTGCTGTGAGTGACGAGGTACGTCCGGGCTGGCCGGGACGCAGGGGGCGGGTGGGACGGGTGTGACGGTCCGTGACCCCGAAGTAGCCCCGTTCCGGGCCCCGGTGGCCCCGTCCCGGGTCCCGCTCCGAGCCTGCGAGGAGTGGGGAGGACGGGGCCCTGCGACGAGGGGTGAGGAGGACGGGGTCCTCTCTCAGGCCCTGCGGATGCGGCGCGGGTTGGCCAGCAGGCGGGCCAGGGGTGCGGCCGAGGCCTGCCGGGCCTGCGACTCGTCGGCCGGGCGCTCCTCCGGCGTCTCGGTACCTACTCGGGGCTGGTGCTGGGTGTCCTCCATGCGACCAGGGTCCCCTGCGCGGTCGGCGACGAAACAGACCCGCCACGGTGAGTTGAGTCGGAGTCACGGAGAGATGCGTCACTCTCCGGCGTGGCGATCCGGCGCGGACGCGGGCCGGACCCGCGTCCGCGCCGGAGGGTCAGGGGGTGTCGGCGCTCTCTGCGGGCAGCTCCTCGCCCTCGGCGGGCTGGTCCGGGTGCGGTGTCTGACCGCCGGAACGCTCCCCCGGCGGGTCGCCGCCCTCGGCTGGTTCCGTGGTGTGCACGGGCTGGTCGGGTTCGCTCACGGGACTGCCTCCTCGGTCGTCGGCTGGCCGAGCCTGTTCCCGGCCGGCCGCCCGGTCAACCGCCTCGTCCACCGGGACGGCGGCCGGCAGCCCGGGCCGTGCGGCGGCCACCGCGGCGGCGTCGGGCAGCGCACCTCGGGCACCGGACGCGGTCGTCGACAGCGCCGCCGCCGTGACCGCCGTGGCCACCGCCTCCGCCGCGGTCGAGCCGGACGCCAGCGCGACGGCCAGCGCCCCGCAGAAGGCGTCGCCGGCGCCGGTGGTGTCCACGGGTCGCACCGGCAGTGGCGGCTGCAGCAGCGCCGGGCCGTCGTCCGGCACGAGCAGCGCCCCGCGCCCGCCGAGGGTGACCACCACCGTGCCGTCCGTCAGGGCGCGGGCCAGCCGCGCCAGCTCGCCCGGCGCCCGGTCGCCGGCCGGTGCGCCGGCCAGCTGCAGCAGCTCGTGCTCGTTGGGCACCAGGACGTCGACGCGTGCGAGCAGCTCGGGCGGCAGCCGCTGCGGCGGCGCCGGCGTGAGGACGACGGTGCCCGTGGCGACCGCGGCCGCGGCCTGCACGGTCTCCACCGGGACCTCGAGCTGGAGCAGCACCACCCGCGCCTCGCGCACCGCCGCGACGTCGACGTCCGCGGGCCGCAGCTCGGCGTTGGCCCCCGGGACGACGACGATCAGGTTCTCGCCGCTGCCGTCCTCGACCGGGATCGTCGCGCTGCCGGTGGGGACCTCCGGCGTCCGCACCACGGCCGTGACGTCGACCCCGGCGTCGGCGAGGGCGGCCACCTGCCGGTCGGCGGCCGGGTCGTCGCCGACGCGGCCCACCATGGCCACCCCGCCGCCGAGCCGGCCGGCCGCCGCGGCCTGGTTGGCGCCCTTGCCGCCCGGCGCCAGGACGGTCCCCCGCCCGACGACGGTCTCGCCGCGACCGGGCAGCCGGGGGACGCGGACGAGCACGTCCTCGTTGAGGCTGCCGACCACGGTGACGCTCACCCCCGCAGCATCTCCCAGGGCCTCAGCCGTCGCGCGGTCGCCGGTGGCGCAGCGGCACCACGTACCAGGCCGCCACCCCCAGCGCGACGACGAAGGCGCAGCAGGCGAGGGCCGGCCACCGGCCGAGGACGACGTCGAGCACGAGCAGCACCGCCGCCGCGATGCCCAGCAGGAGCAGCGCCAGGCCCACCAGCAGCGCGGCGTCGGCGAAGGCGACCAGCTCCTGCTTGCGCCGCTGCCGGAACAGCGTGCGGTGGAAGGAGACCGGCGCGATCAGCACCAGCGTCGCGGTCGCGGTGCTGAGCAGGGTGACCGCGTAGACCGTCGTCCCGAAGCCGCCGAGCTCGTCGAAGCGGGCGCTGAACGGCAGGGTGAGCAGGAAGGCGAAGAGGATCTGCACGCCGGTGATCGCCACCCGGATCTCCTGCAGCAGCTCGGCGAGGTTGCGGTCGAGCACCTCCTCGGGCGTCTCGCCGCGGGCGACGGCCGCCCCGGCCACGTCGGACCGTTTCCGCACCACCCGCCTGCGGTACCGCGACGAGCAGGACCCGACACGCGGCCCGACACGCGCAGACACCGCGGAGGCAGGGATGGCGCACGACGAGGACCCGGACACCGTCCGCCGGGAGTTCCAGGACGCGGTGAACATGTCCCCCGCCGAGCTGGAGCGCTGGCTGGAGACCGAGGAGTCGCAGTCGGTCGGGCAGAAGGAGGACGGGTCCGGAGAGTCCACCGGCCACGCCGAGGGGCGCCGGATCGTGGAGCTGCTGCGCACGAAGAAGGCGGACCTGACCGACGACGACCTCGCCCACATGCGCAAGGTGCACGGCTACGTCGCCCGCCACCTGGCCCAGCGGCCGGCGAAGGAGGACGTCGAGCACTCCAGGTGGCGCTACTCCCTGATGAACTGGGGCCACGATCCCCTGAAGAAGGACCAGAGCTAGCCCATGGGCCGACGGCGCCGGAACGACCCCGCCCAGTACGACGAGCTGGCCGACCGGTGGTGGGAGGGCTCCGGTGAGTTCGCCGCGCTGCACTGGCTGGCCGCGTCGCGGGCCGAGCACGTCCCGCCGGCGCCCGGCCCGGACGCGGTGCTGGTCGACCTGGCCTGCGGTGGCGGCCTCATGGCGCCGTACGTCGCCCGGCTCGGCTACCGGCACGTCGGCGTCGACCTCGGCACGCCGGGCCTCCGGGTGGCCCGTGAGCACGGCGTCCTGGTGGTGCGCGGGTCGGTGCTCGCCGTCCCGCTGGCCGACGGGTGCGCCGACGTCGTGGTGGCCGGGGAGATCCTCGAGCACGTCGAGGACGACGTGGGCGTGCTCGCCGAGTGTGCCCGCCTGCTGCGCCCCGGCGGCACGCTGGTCGTCGACGCACTGGCGGCCACCCGGATCGGTCGCTTCCTCATGGTCACCGTGGCCGAGCGGCTCCCCGGCGGTCCGCCGCCCGGCATCCACGACCCCGCGCTGTTCGTCGACCGCGCCCGCCTGCTGGCCGCCGCGGACGCGCTCGGCCTCGACCTCCGGCTGGTCGGGCTGCGGCCCTCCTTCCGCGACGCGCTGGCGTGGAAGCTGGGCCGGCGGGCCGCGGTGCGCATGAAGCCGGTCCGGTCCACCGCCGTCCTCTTCGCCGGCTACGGCAGGCGCCGGGAGGAGGAGCGAAGGAGCGGCGCAGCGGACCCGGCGCCCGTACGGTCGGGGCCATGAGCGCCCGTGAGCTGCGCCGATGAGCGCCGTCCTGACCGGTGCCGGTCGCGCCCTGCCCACGACGATCGACCAGGACGCGGCCTGGGACGGTTTCTTCGCCGACCACTACGCCGGTGTCCGCGCGGCGCGGCGGGTCTTCGCCGGCTCCGGCGTGCGCCGCCGGCACGCGGTGGCCAACCCGCTCGACGAGGACATCAGCGGGTGGAGCACCGGCGCGCGGATGCAGCGCTACGTGCAGGAGGCCCTGCCGCTGGGCAAGCAGGCGGTCGCCGCCGCCCTCGACGACGCCGGCCTGGCGCCGGGGGACGTCGGCCTGTTCGCCGTCGCCACCTGCACCGGCTACGCCACCCCCGGCCTGGACATCCGGCTGGCCAGCGACCTCGGCATGCCGCCGGGGCTGCAGCGGCTGCTGGTCGGGCACATGGGCTGCTACGCCGCCGTCCCGGGCCTGGCCGCCGTCGGCGACTACGTGACCGCCCGGTCCCGCCCGGCCGTCCTGCTGTGCTGCGAGCTGACCAGCCTGCACGTGCAGCCGCCGGTGCGCGAGCTCGACCAGGTCGTCGCGCACGCGCTGTTCTCCGACGCGGCCGCCGCCGTCGTCCTGCAGCCCGGGCGGGCGGGGCGGGGGCAGGGCCGGCGGCTGGCCGGGGTGGTGGCCCGCACCGACCCCTCGACCGCCGACCACATGACCTGGGACGTCACCGACCTGGGTTTCCGCATGGGGCTCTCGCCGCGGGTGCCCGACGTGCTCTCCCGGCACGTCGGCGATGTCGTCCAGGAGCTGCTCACCGGCGCGGGGCTGCGGATCGAGGACGTCGCCGGCTGGGCGGTGCACCCCGGTGGCCCGCGGATCCTCGACGTCGTCCGCGACCACCTGGGGCTGGCCGAGGAGCAGCTGGCCGCCTCCCGGCACGTGCTGGCCGAGCACGGCAACTGCTCCTCGGCGACGGTGCTGCTGGTGCTGGAGGAGCTCGCCGACGTCGACGGCCCGGTCGTGGCGATGGCGTTCGGCCCCGGGCTCACGCTCTACGCGGCTCTGTTGCTGCCCTCCTGAGTGCCGCGAGTCTGGTGACCACTGCTGGTAGTGGCTACGGTGTGTGAAGGAGGTCACTCTACGGAGGGGGAGCCCGTGGAGTCGGGCAACGGTGCCGTTCGCGTGTTCCTCGTCGACGACCACGAGGTCGTGCGGCGTGGAGTGGCAGAGGTCCTGGAGGAGGACCCGGTCATCAGCGTCGTCGGTGAGGCCGGCTCGGTCGCCGAGGCCCTCGCCCGGGTACCGGCCGTGCGGCCGGACGTCACCGTCGTGGACATGCGCCTGCCCGACGGGGACGGCGCGGAGGTCTGCCGCAAGCTGCGCGAGCGGGTGCCGGGCCTGCGCTGCCTGGTGCTGACCAGCTTCCCCGACGAGGACGCCGTGGCCGCCGCCGTCGCCGCCGGGGCCTCGGGCTACGTGCTCAAGCAGGTGCGCGGCTCGGCGCTGGTCACCGCCGTCCGGACCGTCGCCGACGGCGGCACGCTCTTCGACCGGGACATCGGGATCTCGGCCTCCGCCGTGCGCCGCCGTCCGGCCGAGCGGGACCGCCGGCTGGCCGTGCTCACCGAGCAGGAGCGCACGGTGCTGCGGCTGATCGGCGAGGGCCTGACCAACCGTCAGATCGGCGCGCGCATGGGCCTGGCCGAGAAGACGGTGAAGAACTACACCAGCCACCTGCTGGCCAAGCTGGGTCTCGAGCGGCGCACCCAGGCCGCGATCCTCGCCACCGAGCTGCGCGACCGCCCCGACTGAACGTCCTCCCCGGGAAGGACCCCGCTCTCCTCACCCCTCGCACGCTCGGGGCGAGCCTCCGAGCGGGGCCATCTGGGCTCACGGTGAGCCTCTGGAAGGGGCCGGCGGGACCGCGCAGGGAGGCCGGCTCACTCCCGGCGCGGCATCGGCACCGACCAGCGGATCTGCGTGCCCTTCGGTCCGGTCGTCGTGGTCAGCCGGCCGCCGTGCCGCTCGGCGCGGTCGGCCAGGTTGGTCAGTCCGCTGCGCACGGAGACCGCGGGCAGCCCGATCCCGTTGTCGGTGACCACGACGCGCACCTCGGCGTCGACGGTCACCGTGACCGTCACCCGGGTGGCCTGCGCGTGCCGCACGACGTTGGTCACCAGCTCGCGGACGACGGCGATGACGTCGGGCAGCAGCGCGGGCGGCAGGTCCTCGTCCCCGCGCAGCCGCACGTCCGGGCGCAGCCCCTGCCCGCCGGTGATCGAGCGGACGATGTCGACGATGCGGGTGCGGACGGCGTCGGGCGAGGCGTCGTCCGCCTCGTGCAGCTCGAAGATCGCCGAGCGGATGCGGGCGATGGTGCCGTCGAGCTCGTCGACCCGCTCGGCCAGCGCCGCCGCCGTCTCGGGCAGTTGCTCCTCCAGCGAGCGGCTCACCCGGTCCAGGGCCAGGCCGGTGGCGAAGATCCGCTGGACGACGTGGTCGTGCAGGTCCCGGGCGATCCGGTCACGGTCGGCCTGCACCTGCAGCCGCCGCTCGCGCTGCTGGCTGCGGGCCAGCTCGAGGGCCACCGACGCCTGTGCGGCGAAGGCGGAGGCCAACTCGAGGGTGTCGGGCGCGAAGGGCTCCCGCCCGCGCCGCCGCATCGCCACCACCGTGCCCAGGGCTGGCCGCCCACCCAGCGGGATCATCAGTGTGGGCCCGAAGCGCTGGGTCAGCTCGTCGATCACCTCGGCGCGCTGGCCCCCGGTCGCGGCGTTGTGGACGTCGGTGAGGAGCAGTGGCGTGCCGGTGCTGTGCGCCCTGCCCAGCTGGGTGTCGGTCAGGGGCAGGCGCACGCCCTCGGCGTACTCGTTGTCCGCGCCGACGGCGACGACGACGGTGAGGGCGTTCTCGTCGTCGGGGCTGGGGACCAGCACGCCGGCCGCGTCGGCCGAGGCCAGGTCCGCGACCTGCTCGCCGATGCTGCGCAGCACCGTGTCGGGGTCGGCGCCGGAGAGCAGCGCGGTCGCGATGTCGGTGCCGGCCTGGGCCCACGCGCGGCGGTGCTCCGCGCGCTCGACGAGCTCGGCGTTGCCGATCGCCAGGCCGGCGGCGGCGGCCAGCCCGACCGCCGCGGCCTCGTCGGCAGCGGTGAACGCGTCGACGTGCTCGACGGTGAGGAAGAGGTGACCGAACACCGCGTCCCGCACCCGGACGGGGACCCCGAGGAACGAGTGCATCGGCGGGTGACCGGGTGGGAAGCCGATCGCCTCCGGGTGCGTGGTGAGGTCCGCCAGCCGCAGCGGCTCCGGGCGCTGCAACAGCAGGCCGAGGACCCCGATCCCCGCGGGCAGCCGGCCGATCCGCTCCAGCGTGGCGGCGTCCATGCCCACGACGACGAAGCGCTCGAAACCGGTGCCGGTGTCGTCGAGGACGCCGAGCGCGCCGTACGTGGCACCGGTGGTCTCGACGGCCGCCTGCAGGATCCCGTGCAGCGTGCTGTCGACCTGAGCGCTGTGCACCGTGGGCGGGCTGCCCAGGACGGACACCTCGGCGGACGGCAGGCCGGGCCCCCCGGCACCGGGCGGGGTCACGGCCCGGTCGTCGGAGTGCTCCTGGGGGAGTGGTGGGGACGTGGTGATCCGGACCTCCGTCACGCGCCGCGGGCGAGGCGGCGGGTCGGCTGCCGGGGGACGGCGGGGCGCAGCAGGGTCTTGCCCCGGCCGCTGACCATCACCAGGTCGGCACCGCGGGTGGCGCTGCTGAGCGCATCGAAGACCGGCCGCTCGAGGACGGCGGTGCGGACGCGGCCGGTGACGCCGGTCTCGGCGATGGCCCGCAGCACCTGGGCCTCTAGCCGTTCCAGCGCGACGACGCTCGTGCGCCGGCCCGCGCGGGACACGCCGGGGATGGCGTCGTCGCCGTCCTCGTCGACCACCCAGACGGCGACCACGGTGGCCTCCCGGCGGGCGGCCTCCCGCAGCGCCCAGACGAGGGCGCCGTGCGCGGCCGGCGAGCCGTCGACGTCGACGAGCAACCAGGGGTTCTGCCGTCGCGGCAGCAGCGGGGTGAGTCGCATCGGCTCGACCCGGCGATCGCCGCGCGCGTCGTCCGCGGCGGGGTCCGCGGCGGTGCGCGGCCGATCCTGTTCCGGCTCGTCCCTGAACCGGTGCGCGTCGTCCATGTGGCGATCGTGTACCGGCCCGTTGCGGGGCGGCAGGGACCAAGGACCCGCGTCGGCCCAGGTCACGGCGTTACTCATCCGTTCCGGTCGGTGACTGAGTGTGTCACAGCGGACCGTGACGATCCGGATACGGAACTCCGGGGGTCCGTCCCGAGCACGACCGTCGCGTCGCGCTCCTCGTCGCGGACCACGGCCGCGCGCAACCCGCCGGCCCGTACCGCGGTGGCGGTGAGCGGCGCCTGGCGGGCGCTGGTCTCGACCAGCAGGGTGCCGCCGGGCGCCAGCCAGGACCGCGCGTCGGCGGCGACCCGGCGCTGCAGGTCGGTGCCGTCGGGACCGCCGTCGAGCGCGGCACGCGGCTCGGCGTCGCGCGCCTCGGGCGGCATCAGCGCCACCGCCGCGCTGGGTACGTAGGGGGCGTTGACCGCCAGCAGGTCGACCCGGCCGCGCAGCGCGGCCGGCAGCGCTGCGTAGAGGTCGCCCTGGTGCACCCGGCCGCCGGCCGGCTCGAGGTTGCGCCGGGCGCAGCGGACGGCGACCGGGTCGACGTCGGCCGCGTGCAGCTCGACCGGACCCAGCGCGGCGGCCACGGCGAGTCCGACCGCGCCGGAGCCGCAGCACAGGTCGACGACCACCGGGGTGCCGGGAGCGGAGCGCAGCAGCGCCACCGCCTGCTCGACCAGCAGCGCGGTCCGCTGCCGCGGCACGAAGACGCCGGGCCCGACCGCGACGCGCAGGCCGCAGAACCGGGCCCAGCCGAGGACCGTCTCCAGCGGTTCGCCGGTCACCCGGCGGTCCACCATCGCGGCGAGGTGCGCCGGGCCGCTGGCCGCGGCCACCAGCTCGGCGGCCTCCTCCTCGGCGAACACGCAGCCGGCCGCCCGCAGTCGCGCGACGAGGGGGGCCGGGTGCCGGGACAGGACGTCGTCCGGCGACGGTGGCACGGGCGCCCGCCCCCTCCCGACTCCGGCTGCCCGCGAGGGTACGGCCGGACGGGAACGTGCATGGGGGGCACGCCCGCGGGGCAGGGAGATCGTGCGCGAGCCACGCCGCGCGACCGGCGACAGGGAGCCGACCATGCCGACATCCGACCCACGACCTCCCGGCGAGGACCGTTCCGGCGGCGATCGACCCAGCGCCCGGGGACGCCGGGGGAGGGTCGTCGTCGTCGCCACCTTCATCGCCGGGCTGGCGATCGTGCTGGCGGTCCTGCTGGGGGTCCCGCGCTGCGGCCAGGAGGTGCAGGACAACGGGTCGACCGCCGACGCCCCGGCGGTCGTCGAGCAGGCCGTCGCGCAGGTGGACCGGGCGTAGCACCCCGACCGCGAGGGCGGCGGCGTACCCGTCAGCAGGGGTACGCCGAGGCTCTCGGTGCGGATGCGGTCAGAGGGTGAAGCCGGCGCGGTCGATCTTGCGGTGGTAGCGGGTGCCGAGCCCGCCGCCGAGCACCGCGCCGAGCAACGAGACCAGCGCGGCGGCGACGCCGGCGACGACACCGGCGGTGGTGGCGGTGCTGCCGCTGACCGGGATGCTCGGCAGGTTCAGCTGGGAGAGCACGTTGTACTGCGCGCCCAGCACCACGCCGAGGATGCCCAGCACGACGACGACCAGCAGGCCGATGAGCCACACGGCCAGACCCTGCCGGGCCCCGTCGAAGCGGGCCATCCGGCCGGCCACGTAGCCGCCGGCGAGGTAGGCCAGGAAGAGCACGACGAGCAGCGCGATGCCGCCGGTGAGGCCGATGGTGGTGGCCTGCGCCGTCGCCTGCTGCGCGGCCTCGTCCGCGGTGTCCACCTGGGTGAGGCCGAAGGCGACACCGCCCGCCGAGAGGACGGCGAGCAGCAGCACGGCCAGGCCGTTGGCCGACAGCCAACCGAAGAAGGCGGCGCCCCACTTGATGCCGCCGTAGCGGGCGTGCTGGGCGTCGACGGCGTCCCGGGCGGCCCCGCGGGTGGCGCGCGCGCCGTCCGGTGCGGCCGGGCGGGCCGCCGCGGTGGGGGCCCCGAGGTCGGTGCGGGTGCGGTCGGGCTCGGTCATCGCGTCTCCTCGTGGACGACACAGGGCCCGGCTCGGTTCCCGGTCGCCTGCGCGGCAAACGGGACGTGACCTGATCGTGTCATGGCCGACCAGGGAGAACGCACCCGATCGACCGGTCGTGCAGCCCGGAGGCGGAAGAGCGGGTGACGAGAATCGAACTCGCACTGTCAGCTTGGGAAGCTGATGTTCTGCCATTGAACTACACCCGCGGAGTGCGGCCCCGAGCTTACCGGAGCGCCCCGTCGGAGGGGAGCGGGGGGCCGCCGACGCGGATGACGACGGTGGTGCCGGCGGGGCTGGGCGTCGCGGTGATCTCCCCGACGGCGCTCATCAGCATCGAGCCGCGGCCACGGTCCATGCTCGGCACCCGCTCCCGCCACCGGCCGTAGTCACGGACCGCGACCTCCACCCGGCCGCCCACGACCTCGGCGCCGACGTCGATGACCCGCTCGGCGGGGTCCTGGGCGTGCTCGATGGCGTTCGTGGCCGCCTCGCAGGCGGCCAGGACCAGGTCGTAGGCGAGGTCCTCGTCCAGGCCGGCCTCGACGAACAGTGCCCGCAGCCGCCGGCGCAGCGCCGGGACGGACCGGGGGTCGGACGGGAAGCGCCAGTGTCGGCGGACGGCGGTGCCCACGGGGGCGACCGGGTCCGGCGTCGCCTGGCCCCCGGTGGACGGCGCGGTCGCGGGCGGGGTCGCCGGCGAGCGCGGGCGGGGCGGCACCACGGGAGCGGCGTCCCCGCCGGCCGCGGCGGTGCCGGGCTGCGGAGCGGGGGGCGCGGGACGGGTGCCCCCGGCCGTGCGCCCGGCGGCGCGCTCCAGGACCGCGCGCAGGCGCCCGAGGAGCTCGGCGGACTCGAACGGCTTGGCCAGGTAGTCGTCCACCCCGGCGTCGAAGCCCTCGACCGCGGCCTCCTGGCCGGCCCGGGCGGTGAGCATGACCACCGGGACGTCCCGCACGGCAGGGTCGGCCCGCAGGGCGCGCAGCAGGTCGAAGCCGTCGAGCCCCGGCATCATCACGTCGGTCACGACGACGTCGGGCCGCGCGGCCGCGATGCTCTCCAGCGCCTCCTGGCCGTTGGTCGCCGTCCGGACCGTCCAGACCGGGGACAACAGCCGGGTCAGGTAGGCGCGCATGTCGGCGTTGTCGTCGACGACCAGCACGCTGGTGCCGGGGGTGGTGGCCGGCGTCCGCGGGCCCGCGGCGTCCGGGACGTCGTCCCACGGTGTGACCACCCCGCCGCGCGAGGACGCCGACGGGACGGCGGGGGCGCCGGTCGGGGCGTCCGGCGCGCCGAAGGGCACCCGCACCGTGAAGGTGCTGCCGGTGCCCGGCTCGCTGGTGGCGCTGACCTCGCCGCCGTGGAGGGTGACCAGCTCGCGGACGAGGGCCAGGCCCAGCCCACTGCCCTCCCGGCTGCGCGCGGCGGTGCTTCCCCCGCGGTGGAACCGCTCGAACAGGTGCGGCACCTCCGCGGCGGGTATGCCCACGCCGGTGTCGGCCACCGTCAGCACCAGGTCGTCGCCGTCGGCCCGCAGGGCGACGTCGATGCCGCCGACGAAGGTGTACTTCAGCGCGTTGGCGACCAGGTTGAGGACGACCTTCTCCCACATCCGCGGGTCGACGTAGGCCGGCCGGTCCAGCGGCGGGCAGTCGACGGTGAGCCGCAGGCCGGCGCGCTCGGCGGCGGCCCGCAGCACCCCGGCCAGCTCGGCGGTGAAGGCGGCGACGTCGGTCTCCACCCGCGCCGCGGAGGCGCGGCCGGCCTCGATGCTGACGAACTCCAGCAGGTCGTTGACCAGCCGCTGCAGGCGCTGGCCGTTGCGCTGCGCCAGGTCCAGCGACTCGCGGACGCCGGAGGGCAGCGCGGGCCCGTGCTCGGCGAGGGTGTCGGCGATCGGGCCGAGCAGCAGGGTCAGCGGGGTGCGCAGTTCGTGGCTGACGTTGGCGAAGAACGCCGTCTTTGCCTGGTCCAGCTCCGCCAGCGCCTCGGCCCGGGCGCGCTCCTCGGCATAGGCGCGGGCGTTGCGGACGGCGGCGGCGAACTGGCCGGCGAGCAGCTCGTGGAAGGAGCGGTGCTCCTCGTCGAGCGCGCGGTTGGGGTTCACGCCGACCACGAGCGCGCCCACGCCGTCGCCGTCCGGGCCGCCGAGCGGGAGGACGACGGCCTCGGTGACGGTGTCCCCGAAGGGCCCGCCGGGAACGCCCAGGCCGACGACGGGCAGGGGGCGCAGCTCGTCGGGCGAGGCGGCGACCTCGGGCAGCTGTCCGGGCGCGCACCCGACGACCGCGGCGCGGCGGAGCCCGGGTGTGCCGGGGGTGGTGAGGTAGACGGCGGCGAACGGCACGTCGAGCGGGTCGCCGGCCAGCGCGGTGGTCATCGCCGCCACCGTCGCGGTCTCGTCGAGCAGTTCACCGGTCGACGTCGCGACGTCGTGCAGCAGCCGCTGCCGACGCTCGGCCAGCACCTGGCGGGTCACCTCGGTGCAGACCGCGTGCATGCCCGCGACGCGGCCGTCGTCGCCGTAGGCGGGCGCGTGGGAGACGGTGAAGTAGGTCTCCTCGCGGTAGCCGGCGCGCTCGAGCAGCAGGAGCAGCTGCGGGAGCCAGGACGCCTCGCGGGCGGCCATCGCGTGCTCCACCGGCTCCTGCAGCGCCGCCCATCCCTCGGCGAGGGTCACCCGCAGGTCGTCGCCGATTGCGCCGGGGTGCTTGGTGCCGATCAGCGTCGCGTAGGCGTCGTTGTAGAACTGCGTGTAGCCCGGCCCCCAGGCCAGGATCATCGGGAACCGCGAGACCAGCACCGTGCGGACGGCGTGCCGCAGGCTGGCCGGCCAGGCCTCGACCGGGCCCACCGGCGTGGTGGACCAGTCGAAGGCGGCCATCAGCCGGCCGTTCTCGCCGCCGTCACCGAAGAGCTCGTCGTCCGCGTGGGCCGGGGACGGACGGGCGACTGTGCTCACGTAGCGGCGCACCTCCCCGTGCTGGTCTTCTGCCCCCGCCGACGCGGCCCGGACACGCGTCGGTCCCGGTCCTCGGCCGAGCCGGGCGCCGGGACCGAACGGTACCCCGCGGTTCAGCGGCGCATCGCCCCGAGGAAGCCGGTCGCCTCCGAGCGCAACCGCTCGGCGAGCTGGGACAACCCGGTGACGTCCTGACCGCCGGGGCCCAGGGACGCCGAGCCGTCGACCGCGGCGGCGATGCCGTCGACCACGCCGTTCATCTCGGTGACCGTCGTCCCCACCCGCGTCATGACCGCGGCGACCTCCTCGCAGGCGGCCCGGATCTGCTCGACCTGGGCGGTGACCCGCTCGGTGGCCCGGCCGGTCTGGTCGGCGAGGTCCTTGACCTCCGAGGCCACGACGGCGAAGCCCTTGCCCGCCTCGCCGGCCCGGGCCGCCTCGATGGTCGCGTTGAGCGCCAGCAGCCGGGTCTGGGCGGCGACGGAGTCGATCAGCGCGATGACCTCCCGGATCTCGGCCGCCGACCGGGTGAGCGCGCTCATCGTCTCCTGCGCCGTGGACGCCTGGGCGCTCGCCGCCGAGGCCGCCTGGGCCAGCCCGGACGCGGACGCGCTCATCTCCGTCGACGCGGTGGCCACCTGCTCCGACGTCGAGAGGACGACGGTCTCGAACTCGTCGGCCAGCCGCAGGCGGGCGCTGGTGGCCTCGGTGACCCGGCCCGCGGTCTCTCGCATCGCGTCCCGGGCGGCATTGATGTCGGTCGCGCCCTTGCGGTAGGCACCGGCCAGGCCGCCGGTGAGCACCGAGCGGTGGAAGCGTCCCGCCGCGGCCGACGTCAGCGCGGCCGAGGACTCCCGCACGAAGGCGTCGGAGACGTCGAGCACGTGGTTCACGGCGTCGTTGAGCGCCTGCAGCTCCGGCACGTCGGCCGCGCCCGCCGTCGGGCGGCTGCGGGCCTCCAGGTCGCCCCGGGCGGCCGCCTGGCAGGTCCGGGTCAGCTGCTGCACGAAGGTGCGGTATGCCGCCAGCTCCTCGGCGTCGCCGAGCCGCCCGCCCTCGGACCGTCTGCGGATGCCCACGTCAGCGCTCCTCTCGCGCGATGACCGACCAGACGAACTCCTCGTACGAGCCGGCCTCCGCCGCGACCAGCTCGTCGAGCAGCCGGGAGGAGGCGGCCACGGCGGCCTTGGCCGTGGGGTGGCGTCGCTCCTCCTCGACCAGCCGCTGGTACAGCGGGGTGATCGTGCGGATCGCGCCGGGTGAGGGACGGCGCCGGTTGGAGTGGTAGCCGACGACCGCGCCGTCGGGGGAGTAGGACGGCGTGACGTGTGCGAGCACCCAGTAGTGCGCGCCGTCGGCAGCCAGGTTGTCGATGTAGGCGAACAGCTCCCGCCCCTCGGAGAGGGTCTGCCACAGCAGCGCGAAGACCGCGCGGGGCATCTCCGGATGACGGATCAGGTTGTGCGGCCGGCCGATCACGTCGTCCAGCTCGTACCGGCTGATCCGCAGGAAGACGTCGTTGGCGTACGTGATCACGCCACGGAGGTCGGTCTTGGAGACGATCAGCTCGTCCGGGGCGAACGTGCGCGCCTCCCCGGTCGGTACGACGCCCCGGCCGGCTCCCCGTGGGGCCGCCCGGTCCTGGATCTCGAGCAAGGGTCCTCCGCGCTTCCCGACGGTCTCGTCCTCCTCTCATCGGCAGGAGGAGAGCGTGGTCCAGTCGGGCGGCACCGGGTCCTGCGTCACCTCCGGCGGCGCCCGCCGGCCGGTTCGCCCGGAGTGGTGAGCGGGCGCGGTCCCTAGACTCCGCCGCATGCTGCTGTCCGACCGCGACATCACGGCCGCGATCTCCGAGGGTCGCCTGGGCATCGAGCCCTACGACAAGGCGCTGGTGCAGCCCTCGAGCATCGACGTCCGGCTGGACCGCTTCTTCCGCGTCTTCAACAACGCGCGCTACACCCACATCGACCCCGCGCAGCAGCAGGACGACCTCACCACGCTGGTCGAGCCCGACGGCGACGAGCCGTTCGTGCTGCACCCGGGTGAGTTCGTCCTCGGCTCGACGCTCGAGGTCGTCACCATCCCCGACGACATGGCAGCGAGGCTGGAGGGGAAATCGAGTCTAGGGCGTCTCGGACTGCTCACCCACTCGACGGCCGGTTTCGTCGACCCGGGCTTCTCCGGGCACATCACGCTCGAGCTGTCCAACGTGGCGAACCTGCCGATCACGCTGTGGCCTGGCATGAAGATCGGCCAGCTGTGCCTGTTCCGGCTGACCACCCCGGCCGAGCACCCGTACGGCTCGGCGATCTACGGCTCCCGCTACCAGGACCAGCGCGGCCCGACGCCCTCGCGGTCGTTCCGCAACTTCACCCGCGCGGAGACGCGGCGTCCGGCTCCCTGACCGCTCCGGCCGCCTCACGGGCGGCCACCTCGTCGTCGACGAAGCGCTGCCGGGTGGCCAGCCAGCCGGTGGCCGTGAGCGCCACGACGCCGGCGAGCGCGACCACGAACATGCCGGCGTAGCTGCCGGTGGCACCGAGCAGGACGCCGACCAACAGCGGTCCGGTCCCGGCGAGCACGTACCCCCACCCCTGGACGACGGTGGACAGGGCCGCGGTGGTCTCCGGCGTGCGGGCGCGCAGGCCGATGAGCGCGAGCACCATCGCGAAGGTGCTCATGCCGATCGCGAGCAGGCTCATCCACAGCCACGGCACGGTCCGCGGGGCCAGCATCAGCCCGAGCCAGCCGGCGACGTAGCAGGTGGCGAAGAGGAGCAGCAGCGGCCGCTGCAGGCGCGAGCGCACCGACAGCGGCGGGACGACGGCGTTGAGCGGCACGACGACCACCGTGTTCACCCCGAGCAGCAGCCCGGCCGTCGCGGCGTCCAGCCCCGAGCCGCGCAGGTACTGCGCGGTCCAGCCGAGGATGACGTAGGCCTGCATCGCCTGGAAGCCGAAGAAGGCCGCGAGTGCGACCGCCGTGGGGCTGCGCACCAGCGAGCGCATCGGCAGCGCCGTGTGCGCCGTCCGCGAGGCACCCGGCCGTGGCCGCACCGCCAGCCACGGCAGCGCCGCCACCAGTGCGGGCACCGCCCAGATCGCGAGGCTCCAGCGCCAGCCGTCGGCCCCGGCGGCCTGCGCGATCGGCGCGGCCGACACCGAGGCCACCGCCCCGCCGGTGGCCATGGCCGTGCTGTAGGCGCCCACGAGCAACCCGGTGCGCGACGGGAAGTGCCGCTTCACCAGGCTGGGCAGCAGCACGTTGCCCAGGGCGCCGCCGACCATCGCGAGCACGGTGCCGGCGACGAAGAGCCAGAACGCCCCGGCCACCGCTCGCAGGACCAGGCCCGCGGCCATCGCCAGCAGCGCGCCGGCCAGCACGTGCCCGTCGCGGAACCGCGCGGCCAGCGGGGGCCCGGCGAAGCCGATGACGGCGAAGCAGATCACCGGCAGGCTGGTCACCAGCCCGGTGAGGCCGCTGGAGATGCCCAGCCCGGACTGGATCTCCTGCAGCACCGGACCGATGCTGTTGACCGCCGTCCGCAGGTTCAGCCCGGTGAGGACGATCGCCGTCCCGACGAGCAGCAGCCCCCGGCGGGGGGAGGCGGGGACGTCGGAGCTGGCCACCCGACGATGGTCCCTCTCCCGTGCGCGCCGGCCGGCCCCGGGGTCGGCCCGCCGGCCGTTGCCCGCCCCCGCGACGACGACGGCGCGTGCCCCCGGGGAGGGGACACGCGCCGTCGTCGACGGGGTCCTCTGCTACTGCGCGCCGTGCTCCGTCGCCGCGGAGCCGGTGCCGGCCACGTCGTCGTCCTTGCGGCCGACGTCCGCGCCGTGCTCGGTGCCCGGCGTGCCGACCGGGGCGAGCGAGCGCAGCAGGATCTGGCTGACGTCGAGGACCTCGACGTGCTCGCCGGCCTCACCGTTCTGCTTCTTGGTCGTCAGCGCGTCGCTGAGCATCGTGATGCAGAACGGGCAGGCGGTGGAGATGACGTCCGGATCGAGGTCGAGCGCCTCCTCGGTGCGCTCCATGTTGATCCGCTTGCCGATCTTCTCCTCCATCCACATGCGGGCACCGCCGGCGCCGCAGCAGAAGCCGCGGTCCTTGCAGCGGTGCATCTCCTGGGTGGAGAGGCCCTGGACGGACTCGAGGATCTCCCGCGGCGGCGTGTAGACCTTGTTGTGCCGGCCGAGGAAGCACGGGTCGTGGTAGGTGACCTTGCGGTCGACCGGCGTGACCGGGGTCAGCCGGCCCTCCTCCACCAACTGGTTGAGCAGCTGGGTGTGGTGGACGACCTCGTACTCACCGCCGACCTGCGGGTACTCCCGGCCCAGCGAGTTGAAGCAGTGCGGGCAGGTGGTGACGATCTTGCGCATGCCCGGCACGCGGCCCTCGAAGACGCCGTTGAGGGTCTCGACGTTCTCCTGGGCCAGCATCTGGAAGACGAACTCGTTGCCCATCCGGCGGGCCGGGTCGCCGGAGCAGGTCTCCCCGGAACCCAGGACGGCGAACTCGACCCCGGCGGTGTGCAGCAGCTCCGCGACGGCCTTGGTGACCTTCTTGGCACGGTCGTCGATGGCGCCGGCGCAGCCGACCCAGAACAGGTACTCGACGTCGAGCGGCAGCGGGCCGTCGGCCTGCCGGACCTCGAAGTCCAGCTCCTTCATCCAGTCCTCGCGGGTGCTGGGGCTGACGCCCCAGGGGTTGCCGCGGTTCTCCAGGTTGCGCAGCATCACGCCGGCCTCGGAGGGGAAGTTGGACTCGATGAGCACCTGGTAGCGGCGCATGTCGTCGATGTGGTCGATGTGCTCGATGTCGACCGGGCACTGCTCGACGCAGGCACCGCAGTTGGTGCAACTCCACAGCACGTCGGGGTCGATGACCCCGCCCTCCTCGAGGGTGCCGACGAGCGGGCGGTGGGCCTGTGCGTCGTTGGTGCCCTCGATGCGGGCGTAACCCGAGGCCCAGACCTGCTCGTCGCTCGGCTTGAGGATGTCGTAGTCGGGTGCGGTCTCCGACGCGGTCTTCTCGCCGAGCAGGTAGGGGGCCTTGGCGTACAGGTGGTCCCGCAGGTCCATGATCACCATCTTGGGGCTGAGCGGCTTGCCCGTGTTCCACGCCGGGCACTGGCTCTGGCACCGCCCGCACTCGGTGCAGGTGGTGAAGTCGAGCATCCCCTTCCAGGTGAAGTCCTCGATCTTGCCGCGGCCGAAGATGGCGTCCTCGTCGGGGTCCTCGAAGTCGATCGGCTCGCCGCCCGAGGTCATCGGCGGCAGCGGGCCCAGGGCGGGGGCGCCGCTCGTGCCCTCGCGCTTGAAGTAGATGTTGAAGAAGGCGCTGAACCGGTGCCACGCGACGCCCATGTTGAGCAGCCGCGAGACCACGACCAGCCAGACCAGCGACGCAACGATCTTGACGAAGGCGATGACGCTGACCAGGTCGGGGTTGGCCGGGAACAGGTTCGACAGCGCGCTCGAGGCCGGGTGCGACCAGGTCGGGGCCTCGACCAGGCCCGCCGAGATCTTGGCCGCGCGGATGCTCAGGATGCAGACGCCGACGATGAGGACGATCGCCTCGACGAAGTAGCCGCGGCCCTCGTTCGAGCCGGCGAAGCGGCTCTTGCGGCCCTGGCGGCGCGGGTGGTCGAGCTGGCGGCGGACGATCAGGTACAGGATGCCCAGCACCGTGCCGGTGCCGATGACGTCGACGAACAGGTTCCACAGCCCCCACTCGCCGATCAGCGGCAGGTGGAAGGCGGGGTTCCACACCTCACCGAAGGCCTCGACGAGGGTGAGGAACAGGCCGTAGAAGCCCAGGAACACGAACCAGTGCGCGACCCCGATCGACGACCACTTCAGCATCCGGGTGTGCCCGAGCGACTCCACGACCAGCGTCTTCAGCCGCGGGCCGACCGGCCGGGTGCGCGTGCTGTCCGGCTGACCGGTCCTGATGATGCGGATCATGGCCCGCACCGCCCGGTAGGCGAACACCACGGACACGATCAGGAAGAGCACGCTGATCGTCCCGAGGACGATCTGCAAGGGGCCCATCGAACATCCCTCCCGGACGCCACGGGGCGTCGGTTGATCCCCCGCCCGCCACGACGGCGGGTGGACTCGCCGCCGTCGCGCGGACCGCGCGTGGGCACCTGTGCCCGCGCGCGTCGGACGATAGCTGTCGGGCGCACAGGCTACTCGTCGGTAACCACCTTGCCGCGGCGCCCGCGCGCCCGCCGTCCGCGGAAGGAGAGGGCGCCCGTCCCCGTCACCGCGGACCCCTCCGTGCGTCTGCCGACCCGCTGCTGCAGCACGAGGACGGCGATCCGACGGGCAGGGCGGCGATGACCTCAGCGGGTGCGCGCGGTCCCGCGTGCCCGCGGGATCGCCGTGAAGGACCGGGACGCTGGTCCGGGTACGGCGAGCGCTGCGCGCAGTCGCCGCTCCATCGTCGGCCAGCGGTCCTGGAGGTCGGGGTCGGCGATCCGGACGACCCGGATGTCGAGCGCACGCAGCTCGTCCTCGCGGCGCTTCTCCCCCACAGCACCTGTTCCGGGGTACGGCCGCGCCAGGAGGTCGCGTACTTCACCTGCCCGTCGAACTCGACGGCGACGGCCGCGTCGTCGAACCATGCGTCGACCACCGCGACCAGGTGCCCCGCCGTCCGGATCTACACCTGCAGCTCCGGTCTCGGGAGGCCAGCGCCCATGATGCGCAACCGGCCGCGGGTCTCCAGCGGCGACTCCGCCCGCCCGTCGGCCAGCTCCACCGCCCGCTGCGCCCGGGGCGCACCGGGCCAGTGGCGGACGGCGTCGACGGCCCGCTGGAGGTCGGCCAGCATCGTCCGCTCGGTCAGCAGTCCGGCGTCCATTGCGACGACGGCGTCCTCGACACTCCCCTCGCGCGCGCAGTCGACCAGGGTGCGCGTCGCCGAGGTCACCGGCACCGGGCCGGCACGCCAGTGGTCGGTCGGCGCGACGGGGGCGCAGGTCATGAGGTAGCCCTGTCCGCGTCGCCACTGGTGTGGATCGGTGAGCCGGACGGTCTGATCCGCCGTCCGAGGTGTCGGCAACTCCCAGAGCCGGGCCGCGGAGCTGTGGCTCACCAGCGCCGTCGGCCGGGCCAGGCTCGCCAGTACGGCGAGGCAGTCGACGTCGAAGCGGCGTCCCGCCCGTTCGCTGGCTGCGAGATCCCCTGCGGTGACCAGCACGCCCCGCCGCAGGCGCACCCACGAGCCCGACCGGCAGAGGGCGGATCTCGCCGTGGTCGTAGCCGGCACGCCGCGCTTCAGCGGTGGTGACTACGCCCAGGCGGGTCTCGGCACGGGCGCGGAGGGTCGGGTGCACGCGACGATGCTGCGGGCCGGGTGGTCACGACGGTCGGCTCGTCGCTGGGGTGGGGACGGTGCCGCTCTTTGTGGATGCCGGCGTCAACGCGTGTCGGCGGACCCGTGTTGGAGCGTGGGACGGCGACCCGGTGCCGAGCTGATCATCAACGACGAGACCGGACACCCGGGAACACTTCCGCCGGGGGTGCCGTTAGGGTGGGCAGGAAAGTTGAGTGGACCCCGCGCAAGGCGGACACCGACTCCCCGCACAGACAAGTACACCCCGGAACACACGGAAGAGAGGCCAGCTCCATGGCTCGAGCGGTCGGTATCGACCTCGGCACCACGAACTCCGTCGTCACCGTCCTCGAGGGCGGCGAGCCGACGGTCATCGCCAACTCCGAGGGCTCACGCACCACGCCGTCGGTCGTCGCGTTCGCCAAGAACGGTGAGGTCCTCGTCGGCCAGTCGGCGAAGAACCAGGCGGTCACCAACGTCGACCGCACCATCCGGTCGGTCAAGCGCCACATGGGCACCGACTGGAAGTCGCCCGAGATCGACGGCAAGCGCTACACCCCGCAGGAGATCAGCGCCCGCATCCTGCAGAAGCTGAAGCGGGACGCCGAGACCTACCTGGGCGAGCCGGTGACCGACGCGGTCATCACCGTCCCCGCCTACTTCGAGGACGCGCAGCGCCAGGCCACCAAGGAGGCCGGCGAGATCGCGGGCCTCAACGTCCTGCGCATCGTCAACGAGCCGACCGCGGCCGCGCTGGCCTACGGCCTGGACAAGGGCGAGACCGAGCAGACGATCCTCGTCTTCGACCTCGGTGGTGGCACCTTCGACGTCTCGCTGCTGGAGATCGGCGAGGGCGTCATCGAGGTGAAGGCCACCGCCGGTGACAACCACCTCGGTGGTGACGACTGGGACGAGCGGGTCGTCAAGCACCTGGTGCAGACGTTCAACGCGCAGAACGGCATCGACCTGTCGAAGGACAAGCTGGCCATGCAGCGGCTCCGCGAGGCCGCCGAGAAGGCCAAGATCGAGCTGTCCGGCGCGCAGTCGACCAACGTCAACCTGCCCTACATCACCGCCGGCGCCGAGGGCCCGCTGCACCTGGACGTCACGATCACCCGTGCCGAGTTCCAGCGGCTGACCCAGGACCTGCTCGACCGCGCCCGCGCGCCGTTCAACCAGGCGATCCGCGACGCCGGCATCTCCGTCGGCCAGATCAACCACGTCGTCCTGGTGGGTGGCTCGACCCGCATGCCGGCCGTCACCGACCTGGTCCGCGAGCTGACCGGCGGCAAGGAGCCGAACAAGGGAGTCAACCCCGACGAGGTCGTCGCCGTCGGTGCCGCGCTGCAGGCCGGCGTCCTGCGCGGTGAGGTCAAGGACGTCCTGCTGCTCGACGTCACCCCGCTGTCCCTCGGCATCGAGACCAAGGGCGGGATCATGACCAAGCTCATCGAGCGCAACACCACGATCCCGACCAAGCGCTCGGAGATCTTCACGACGGCCGACGACAACCAGCCGTCCGTGCAGATCCAGGTCTTCCAGGGCGAGCGCGAGATGGCGGCCTACAACAAGAAGCTCGGCATGTTCGAGCTGACCGGTCTGCCGCCGGCGCCGCGCGGCGTCCCGCAGATCGAGGTGGCCTTCGACATCGATGCGAACGGCATCGTGCACGTGTCCGCCAAGGACCTCGGCACGGGCAAGGAGCAGTCGATGACCATCACCGGTGGCTCGGCCCTCCCCAAGGAGGACATCGAGCGGATGATGAAGGACGCCGAGGCGCACGCCGAGGAGGACAAGCGCCGCCGCGAGGAGGCCGAGACCCGCAACCTCGCCGAGTCGCTGCAGTACCAGACCGAGAAGTTCCTGGCCGAGAACGGTGACAAGATCCCGGCCGACAAGAAGGAGGAGCTCGGCGAGGCCCTCACCGAGCTGCGCTCGGCCCTCGGCGGCTCGGACATCTCGGCGATCAAGTCGGCCCAGGAGAAGGTCGCCCGGGTCTCCCAGGAGGTCGGCGGGGCGCTCTACGCCCAGCAGGCCGAGGCGGGAGCCGGCGCCGCGGGTGCCGGTGCTCCCGGTGACGCCGGCACGCCCGGTGGTGCGACCGGTGCCACCGCGTCGGACGACGACGTGGTCGACGCCGAGATCATCGACGAGGACAACGATCGCCGATGACGGACAGGGAAGAGGAGCCGCAGGTCGTCATCCGCGACAAGCGGCGCATCGACCCGACCAGTGGCACCGTGCGGGTGCCGGCCGGTGAGCAGCCGGCCGGCGCCCGCCCGGGCGTACACCCAGCAGGGGAGCAGATGAGCGAGCACGAGGCCACCGTCGACGGCGGACAGCCGACGGTGGTGGACGACGACCTGTCCCGCCAGCTGGCGGAGCGGACCGAGGACCTCCAGCGGGTCACCGCCGAGTACGCGAACTACCGGCGGCGGGTGGACCGGGACCGTCAGCTCGTGGTGGACCAGGCCGCCGAGCGGTTCGCCACCCAGCTGTTCCCGATCGTCGACGACATCGAGCGGGCCCGGGACCACGGCGACCTGACCGGCGCGTTCAAGGTCGTGGCCGACCGCGTCCTGGGGCTGCTCGACGGCCTGGGCGTGGAGGCCTTCGGCGTGGCCGGTGACCCGTTCGACCCGGCGCTGCACGAGGCGGTCATCCACGACACCTCGGCCGAGGTCGACGTCCCCACCGCGACGACGGTGCTGCGGCAGGGCTTCCGCCGCGGCGACCGCGTGCTGCGGACGGCGATGGTCGCGGTCACCGACCCGGAGAGCCCGCTCGCGGCCGCGCCCGCCGAGGGCGTGACCGACGGGACCGCTCCCGCGCAGCCGGGCGAGGGCCCGGCGGCCGACTGAGCCGGAGAGGGGGCGCCCGATGAGCACCCGGGACTTCATCGAGAAGGACTACTACGCCGCTCTGGGCGTCGCCCAGGACGCCGACGCGGCGGCCATCAAGAAGGCCTACCGCCAGCTGGCCCGTGACCTGCACCCGGACAAGAACCCGGGCAACACGGACGCGGAGGCCCGGTTCAAGGAGGTCTCCGAGGCCTACGACGTCCTCTCCGACCCCAAGCGGCGGGCCGAGTACGACGAGGCCCGCCGGCTGTTCGGGTCCGGAGGAGCGGGCGCCCGGGCCGGCTTCCCCGGCGGGTTCCCCGGTGGGGCGGGCGGCGGCCAGGCGTTCGACCTCGGCGACCTCTTCGGCACCGCCACCGGCGGGCGCGCCGGTGGCGGCGCCGGTGGGCTCGGTGACCTGTTCGGCGGCCTCTTCGGGGGTGGCGGGGCCGGTGCCGGCTCGGCGCGGGCGCGCAGCCAGGCCGCGTCCGGCCCGGCCCGCGGGCAGGACGTCGAGACCGAGGCGACCCTCTCGTTCGAGGAGGCCGTCCTCGGCGTGACGGTGCCGCTGCGGATGCAGAGCCCGGGTACCTGCCCGACCTGCCACGGCAGCGGCGCCCGGCCCGGCACCGCCCCGCACACCTGCCCGGTGTGCCAGGGCGCCGGGGTGACCAGCCGCAGCCAGGGGGCGTTCGCCTTCTCCGAGCCGTGCCGCAACTGCCGCGGCACCGGCCAGGTCGTCGACGACCCCTGCCCGACCTGCGCGGGCAACGGCGTCACCACCCAGACCCGCACGATCACCGTGCGGATCCCGGCCGGCGTCAAGGACGGCCAGCGCATCCGGCTGGCCGGCAAGGGTGCCCCCGGGCGGCGCGGCGGCCCGGCCGGCGACCTGTTCGTCGTCGTCCACGTGTCCGAGCACGAGCTGTTCGGCCGCAAGGGCAACGACCTGACGCTCACCGTGCCGATCACCTTCGCCGAGGCCGCCCTCGGGGCCACGCTGACCGTGCCCACGCTCGACGGCAACGTCACGCTCAAGGTCCCCGCGGGGACGGCGAGCGGCCAGACGCTGCGGGTCCGTGGGCGCGGAGTCCCGGGCAAGGGCCGGTCCGGTGACCTGCTGGTGACCGTCGAGGTGGCGGTGCCCAAGCGGCTCACACCCGCCGCGCAGGACGCCGTCAAGGTGCTCGAGGCCGAGCTCGGCGACCCGCGGCCGCGGATCACCGCCGCGGTGCAGCAGGGAGGCGCGCGGTGAGTCTCCCGACCGACGGCCTCCGCGAGCAGGCCGACTCGGGGCGCGCCGTCGCCGACGACGCGCCGGTCTTCGTCATCTCGGTCGCCGCCGAGCTGGCCGGCATGCACGCCCAGACGCTGCGGCAGTACGACCGGCTGGGGCTGGTCAGCCCCGGCCGGACCCGCGGCGGTGGCCGGCGGTACAGCCCGCGCGACGTCGCGCTGCTCCGCGAGGTGCAGCGGCTCTCCCAGGAGGACGGCGTCAACCTGGCCGGCATCAAGCGGATCATCGACCTGGAGTCGCAGGTCGAGGCGCTGCAGCAGCGGGTGCAGGAGCTCCTCACCGAGCTCGAGCTCGCCGAGAGCCGGGCGGTGGCGGCCGAGTCCGCCGTGCGGGCCGGCTACGGCCGCGACCTGGTGCCGCTGCGCCCCTCCACCTCGGCGCTGGTCGTCTGGCGGCCCCGGGACGCGAGGTGACCGAGCGTGCGAGGACGCCCATGAGCAGAGCACCCCACGGCAGAGAACCGACGAGCGCCGGCGAGGAGGTGCCGTGACGCAGGTGGACACGCACGAGGCCTACGTGCGGGTGGAGCGGGAGATCGGCCTGCTGCTGCGCCGCTCCCGCGCCATCTCCGCCCGCCTGTCCCGGGAGCTGCACCCCGACCTGGACGGCGCCGCCTACGGGCTCCTGGCGCTGCTGCAGGACGCCGGGCCGCTGCGCGCCAGCGACCTGGTGGCGCGGCTGGGGCTCGACAAGAGCACCGTCAGCCGCCAGGTCTCCACGCTGGTCGAGCTGGGCCTGGTCACCCGCGAGGCCGACCCGGCCGACGGCCGCGCCCAGGTGCTGAGCACCTCCCCGGAGGGTGCGGCCCGGCTCTCCCGCATCCGTGACGCCCGGCGGGCCCGCTGGGAGGCCGACCTCGCGGACTGGCCGGCCGAGGACGTCGCCATGCTGGGTGAGCTCCTGGCCCGGTTCAACCGGCTCGGCGAGGCACGCGAGGCCGAGACGGACCGCTGAGAAAGGACCCCCTGCCCCCCGCCACTCGCGCGCTCGCGGCGGGACCCTGCAGGGGAGCCGCCGTTCTCCCCGCGCCGTACACGGCAGCGCCCCCGTACCCGGCCGGGTACGGGGGCGCTGCCGTGTCAGCGGGTCAGGTCACGGTCCCGGGACCATCCAACTGAGCACCGGGGAGGCCTGCAGGACCACGATCAGGCACATGAGCAGCAGGAGCAGCATGCTCCAGCCGAAGACCTTCCGGAACAGCTCGCCCTCCCGGCCGGCCATGCCCACCGCCGCGGCCGCGATGGCCAGGTTCTGCGGGCTGACCATCTTGCCCATGACGCCGCCGGAGGAGTTGGCCGCGGCCAGCAGCACCGGGTCGAGACCGGCGTTGGTCGCCGCCTGCACCTGCAGCGCGCCGAACAGCGCGTTGGCAGAGGTGTCCGAGCCGGTCACCGCGACGCCGATCCAGCCCAGGATGGGGGAGAGGAAGGCGAAGAAGGCGCCGGTCTCGGCCAGCAGCCGACCCATGTGGCTGGTCATGCCGGACTGGTTGAGCACGTAGGCCAGCGCGAGCACCGCCATGACGGTGACGATGGCCCACTTGAGCTCGCGGTAGGTGTCGACGTAGGCCTTCAGCGCCCGGCCCGGCGAGATGCGCAGCACCAGCATGGTGAGGATGCCGGCGAAGATCATCAGGGTGCCGGCGGCGGGCAGCCAGTTGAACGAGAACGTCGTCGAGGACAGCTCGGTGTCCGAGCCCGCCGCGAACACGTTCAGCCCCGGCCAGGCGAAGGACGTCGTCCACGGCGCCTGGCCCAGCGCCGACTTGACCG
This sequence comes from Geodermatophilus sp. URMC 61, assembly GCF_052931555.1. Taxonomy (NCBI): domain Bacteria; kingdom Bacillati; phylum Actinomycetota; class Actinomycetes; order Geodermatophilales; family Geodermatophilaceae; genus Geodermatophilus; species Geodermatophilus sp. URMC 61. The sequence continues at coordinate 3,865,827 of NZ_JBRFHZ010000002.1, read as the reverse complement.
GGCCGAGGTTGGCCAGCGCGAAGATCACGATGATGATCCCGTACGGCGCGTAGGCCTTGACGACCTCGGCCCGGCTGTCCTCCACCACGGGCCGGTCGCCGCCGACGGCCGGGGCGTGCGGGTCCCGCGCGTCCTGCCGGCCGGGGGCGTCGCCGAGCTCCTCACCGGCGGTGGCGCCGACGCCGCCCCGCTCGCGCCCGCCGGGCCCGGAGGCCACGGTGCCCGCACCGCCGCCGGCAAGGGTCGCCGCGGTCACCGGCTCGTAGGTGGTCTTGCGCATCCGGACGACGGCCACGACGGCGGCCGCGGCCACGAGCGCGGCGATGATGTCGGTCAGCGGCACCGAGATGTAGTTCGCGGCGACGAACTGGGCGATCCCGAATGCGAAACCGGCGACCAGGGCCTCGAACCAGGTGTCCTTCAGGCCGCGCTTGCCGTCGACGACCAGCACGAGCACCAGCGGCACGAAAGCGGCCAGGATCGGCGTCTGACGGCCGGCCATCGCACCCAGGGTGTCGACGGTGAGCCGGGCGTCGTCGCTCACGCCCGAGGTCACCGTGGCGAGCGTGACGATCGGCGTGGCCAGCGCACCGAAGGCGACCGGGGCGGTGTTGGCGATCAGCGCCACCGCGGCGGCCTTCATCGGCTGGAAGCCCAGCGCCATGAGCATGACGACGCTGATGGCGACCGGCGTCCCGAAGCCGGCCAGCGCCTCGAGGAGGGCGCCGAAGCAGAAGGCGATGATGATCGCCTGGATCCGCTGGTCGGGGCTGACCTTCTCGAACGAGCGTCGCAGCACGTCGAAGTGCCCGGTGGCGACCGTGAGGTTGTAGACCCAGATCGCGTTGATGACGATCCACAGGATCGGGAAGAAGCCGAACGCGGCACCCTCGGTCGCCGACAGGACGGCCTGTCCGACCGGCATCCGGAACGCCAGGATGGCCAGGACGATCGCGACGGCCAGCGAGATCAGCCCGGCCATCCACGCCTTGACCTTCAGCGCACCCAGGAGCACGAACAGCGTGAGCAGCGGTATGGCTGCCACCAGGGCGCTCAGTGCGAGTGACCCACCGACGGGGTCGACGACCTGCTCGAACAACGGGGCTCCTTCCCTCGGCGGTGAGGGGCGCGTGGTTGTGTGGAGATGGTGCGGTCGTGCGGTGGTTCGGGGAAGGGGTGGCAGGTCAGGCAGGCCCCCTGTGGGGTCCCGCCGGGGGCGAGCCCCCGGCGGGACCCCACAGGGGGCCCTGTCTCACCGATCCGCGCCGGCGGGCCGGGCCAGGGCGGTGCCGGGGCCGTTGAGCGCCCGGTCGAGCAGGTCCTCGACGTGCACCCCGCGGATCGAGGCGTCCAGCACCTGGACCGTGTGCGCGACCGGCATCCGCTTGCCCATGCGGGCCAGCGTCGTCGCGACCTGCATCCAGCAGCCGGGGTTCGCGGTCACCATCAGGTCCGCCCCGGTGGCGAGGACGGCGGCCGCCTTGCGCTCGCCGAGTTCCCGTGCCGGTTCGGGCTGCAGCATGTTGTAGGTGCCGGCGCTGCCGCAGCACAGCTCCGCCTCGGTGAGCTGCTTGAGCTCGATGCCCGGGATCCCGCGCAGCAGCTTCCGCGGCTCCTCGCGGATGCCCTGCGCGTGGGCCAGGTGGCAGGCGTCCTGGTAGGCCACGGTCATCGGCAGCGGGTGCCGCTCGGCGACCGGTCCCATCTCGACGATGAACTCGCTGATGTCCCGGGACCTCCTGGCCAGCGCCTCGGCGCGCTCCGCCCACTCCGGCTCGTCGCGCAGCTGGTGCCCGTACTCCTTGATGTTCGAGCCGCAGCCCGCCGCGTTCACGACGACGTAGTCGACCCCGGCCTGCTCGAACGTCTCGATGGTCCGCTTGGCGAAGCCGAGGGCCTGCTCCTCCCGGCCACCGTGTCCGGGCAGCGCCCCGCAGCAGCCCTGGCTCCGCGGCACGATGACGTCGCAGCCCTCGGCGGCCAGGACGCGCACGGTCGCGGCGTTCACGTCGGGGAAGAAGGTCCCCTGCACGCAGCCGGCCAGCAGCCCGACGACCGCCCGCCGCTGGCCCACGGCCGGCGTCCGCTCGGGGACGCGCTCCACCGGGCCGAGCTTCGGCGCGAGCGACTCCATGGCCTGCAGCGGTGCCGGGAGCTTGCCCATGAGTCCCGCGCGGGTCAGCAGGCTGCCGAGCCGACTGGCCTGGTAGGCGCGCAGCGGCCCGCGCAGCGCACGCAGCCGCCGCGGGTAGGGGAACAGGTTGTAGATCAGGTCGCGGTAGAGCTTCTCCGACCGAGGCCGCCGGTACCGCCGCTCGATCTGCGGGCGGGTGGCCTCGATCAGCTTGTCGTACTGGACGCCGGACGGACAGGCCGTCACGCAGGCCATGCAGCCGAGGCACTGGTCGAAGTGGCGGACCATCGAGTCGTCGAGCGGCTCGCCCTCCAGCGCCTCCTTCATGAGGTAGACGCGTCCCCGGGGGCTGTCCATCTCCTCGCCCCAGAGCACGTACGTCGGGCAGGTCGGTAGGCAGAACCCGCAGTGCACGCAGTCACCGATGAGCGCGGGGTCCGGCGGGTGGTGGTCGTCGAAGGCCGGCTGGACGGCCTGCCGCGTCGTGGGCAGGCCGAGCAGGGCCGGGGTGCCCACGGTGGCGGCGCCGGTGCCGGCCGGCAGGTCGATGTCCTGACCGATGTCGAGCGGGCGGCGCGCCCCGACGACCGCGGAGGGGGCCTCGTCGGTCGCCCGGACGGCGCCGGTGGGTGAGCCGGGCGGCAGGTCGGCGACCGTGTCCCGCACGGGACCGACGTTCGGGGAGGCGCCGGGGGACCCGGTCGGGGGCGAGTCGCCCCGGTCTCGACTGCCCGGCGTGATCTCCGTCATCTACAACCCTCCGACGAACCGGCCCGGCGACATCCGCCGCTCGGGGTCGAACCTCTCCTTGACCCGCCGCATCAGGTCCAGCGAGTCGCCGATCGGACCCCAGTGGTCCAGTCGCCCGCGGACGGCGTCGGGCGCACGCAGGACCACCGCGGTCCCGTCGTGCGGTGCGAGCGCGGCACGCAGCCGGGGCAGCACCTCGACGGCCTCCCCGGCCGCGACGGCCGCGTAGGACACCCCCGTCGCGGCGTGCGCGGCCACCGCCGTCCCGGCGGGGAGCGCGCCCAGCACCGCCGAGAGGGACGCCGGTGCGTAGGCCAGCCGCAGCAGCACGTCGTCCGCACCACCGGGCCGACGGCCGAAGTCCTCCGGGAGGTCCTCGGACTCCTCGCCGCCCCCGAGCAGGGCGACGGCGGCTCGGGCCTGCCCCTCCACCGACTCCGCGATCGACTCGAACAGCACGACCAGCCGCGCGCTGCCGTCCGTCCTGCCGATCAGCTCCACGGCCGAGGGGGTGAGCGTCGAGCGGGCCAGCGCGATCGACAGGGGACCGGCAGCCGCGGCGTCCGGCAGCTCGAGCGTGACCACCCGCCGCGCCGGCGGCACGGGGTGCAGCCGCCAGGTGGTGGAGACGACGACGCCGAGCGTCCCGTGGGCGCCGGCGAACACCTTGCCGAGGTCGTACCCGGCGACGTTCTTGACGACCTTGCCGCCCGCGTGCGCCACGGTGCCGTCGGCGAGGACGACGGCGATGCCGATGAGCAGGTCGCGGGTGGTGCCGTACCGCAGCCGGCGTGGCCCCGACGCGTTCGCGCTCACCACGCCGCCCAGCGTGGCGCCGTCCTCGGGCGGGTCCAGGGCGAGCAGCTGCCCCGCCCGGCCCACCTGCGCCTGCAGGTCGGCCAGGCGTACCCCCGCCTCGGCCACGACCGTGAGGTCGCCCGCCACGTGCTCGACGATCCGGTCGAGGCCGGTGAGGTCCAGCAGGAGGTCGCAGGACTCCGGCGGCGGAGCCCAGGTCAGCTTGCTGCGGCCGCCGACGGGCACGACGGTGCGCCCGTCGGCCGCCGCGGCCCGCAGGACGTCGGCGACCTGGTCGACCGTGGTCGGCCGGACCACCTCGCGCGGGACCACGCCACCGACCGCGTCGTCGGCGCCGCCGGCCCGTCGGGTGTCGGTGACCGTGCTCATCAGCGGGCCCTGCCCATCAGAAGACCTCGCCCAGGCCGGCGGCCTGCACCGGGTGCTCGCCCTTCCGGACACCGGGCCGCTCGCCGCACAACCGCGGGGTCGGGAAGACCTTGCCCGGGTTGGCGATGCCCTCGGGATCGAAGGCGCACCGCAGCAGCTGCATGGTGTCGAGGTCCTCGGCGGTGAACTGCTTGGCCATCTTCATGCGCTTCTCGCTGCCCACCCCGTGCTCGCCGGTGATGGAGCCACCGGAGGTGACGCAGAGCTCGAGGATGTCGCCGGCCAGCTCCTCGGCCTCGTGCGCCTGGCCCTCGACCGCGTCGTCGAACAGCACGAGCGGGTGCAGGTTGCCGTCGCCGGCGTGGAACACGTTGGCCACGCGCAGGCCCCGCTCGTCGGCCATGCGCTCGATCTCGGCGAGCACCTCGGGCAGCTTCGTGCGCGGGATGACGCCGTCCTGCACGAAGTAGCTCGGGCTGATCCGGCCGACCGCCGCGAACGCCGACTTGCGGCCCTTCCACATCAGCGCCCGTTCCGCGTCGTCCGCCGCGATGCGGGTCTCGAAGGCGTTGCGGGCCCGGGCGATCTCCTCGACCTGCTTGAACTGGGCCTCGACCTCGACCCTCGGACCGTCGAGCTCGATGACCAGCACCGCCACCGCGCCCTCGGGGTAGCCGCAGCTCACCGCGGCCTCGGCGGCCTCGATGGCCAGCGCGTCCATCATCTCGACGGCGGCCGGCACGATCCCGGCCGCGATGATGTCGCTGACCGTGCCGGCCGCGTCCTCGACCGAGTGGTAGCCGACCAGCATGGTCTGCACCGCCTCCGGCACCCGGACCAACCGCAGCGTGAGCTCGGTGGCCACACCGAGGGTGCCCTCGCTGCCGATGAACGCGCCCAGCAGGTCGTAGCCGGGGTGCTCGGGGGCGCGCCCGCCGAGGTGCACGACCTCGCCGTCCGGCAGCACCACCTCGGCGCCGAGGACGTGGTTGACCGTGAAGCCGTACTTCAGGCAGTGGGCGCCACCGGCGTTCTCGGCCACGTTGCCGCCGATCGAGCAGACCAGCTGGGAGGACGGGTCGGGGGCGTAGGCCAGGTCGTGGGGCGCCGCGTCGCGGGTGACCCACAGGTTGATGACCCCGGGCTCGACGGTGACCTGGCGGTTGTCCGCGTCCACGGGGGACAGCCGGCGCAGCCGGGACAGCACGAGCAGGACGCCGTCGGCACTGGGGAGCGCGCCACCGGACAGGCCGGTGCCCGAGCCGCGCGCCACGAACGGGACGCCCGCCTCGGAGCACAGCCGGACCGTGTCGACGACGTGCTGCCGGCTCTCGGCCAGCACCACGATCGCCGGGGTGACCTTGAAGTTGGCCAACCCGTCGCACTCGTACGTGCGCACCTGCGTGCGGTCGGTGAGCACCCGCTCGGTGCCGACCGCGGCCCGCAGCCGATCGGCCAGCGCGGCGGTGCGGTCGGAGACGACGGGCTCGGCGGTGGCGGTCATGGCGTCCTCACGGCATGCGCTCGTAGGCCGGCAGGGTCAGGAAGTCGCTGTACTCGTCGGAGACCGCCATCTCCAGGAACAGCGCCCGGGCGTCGTCCCAGCGGCCGGAGGCGAAGGAGTCGCCGCGGGCCTCGCCGATGGCCTTCATCTCCTCGTCGGTGATGCGCTCGACCAGCTCCCGGGTGACCGTCTCGCCGTTCGAGAGCTGCACCCCGTTGTGCAGCCACTGCCAGACCTGGCTGCGGGAGATCTCGGCGGTGGCCGCGTCCTCCATGAGGTTGTTGATGCCGACCGCGCCGGAGCCCCGCAGCCACGACTCGATGTACTGGATGCCGACGCTGATGTTGCTGCGCAGCCCCGCCTCGGTGATCTCCCCGGGGGTGGACCTGACGTCGAGCAGCTGCTCGGCCGTGACGTGCACGTCCTCGCGCTTCTTGTCCAGCTGGTTCGGGCGGTCCCCGAGGACGGCGGTGAAGACCTCCTTGCAGAGCTCCACCATGCCCGGGTGGGCCACCCAGGAGCCGTCGAAGCCGTCGTTGGCCTCACGCTCCTTGTCGGCCCGGACCTTGGCGAAGGCCTGCTCGTTGACCGCCGGGTCCTTCGACGGGATGAAGGCCGCCATGCCGCCGATGGCGTGCGCGCCGCGCTTGTGGCAGGTGCGCACCAGCAGCTCGGTGTAGGCCCGCATGAACGGCACGGTCATCGTGACGGAGTTGCGGTCGGGGAGGAGGAAGTCCTCGCCCCGGGTCCGGAACGTCTTGACGACGCTGAACATGTAGTCCCAGCGGCCCGCGTTGAGGCCGGCGGAGTGGTCGCGGAGCTCGTAGAGGATCTCCTCCATCTCGAACGCCGCGGGGTAGGTCTCGATGAGCACGGTCGCGCGGATGGTGCCCCGCGGGATCCCCAGGTGGTCCTGCGCCAGGTTGAAGGCGTCGTTCCAGAGCCGCGCCTCGAGGTGGCTCTCCATCTTGGGCAGGTAGAAGTACGGGCCCTGGCCGCGGTCGACCTGCTTCTGGCCACAGCTGGCCAGGTACAGCGCGAAGTCGACCAGGCTGCCGGAGGTCTGCTCGCCGTCGACGGTGATGTGCTTCTCGGGGAGGTGCCAGCCGCGCGGGCGCACGATGATCGTGGGCAGCTCCACGTCGTCGCGGACGCGGTACTCCTTGCCCTCCGGGCTGGTGAACTCCAGCTTCCCGTCGATGGAGTCCATCAGGTTCAGCGGGCCGTTGACCACGTTGGTCCACAGCGGGGAGTTCGCGTCCTCCTGGTCGGCCAGCCAGCACTTCGCGCCGGAGTTCAGCGCGTTGATCGTCATCTTCCGGTCCGTGGGTCCGGTCATCTCGACGCGGCGGTCGATCAGGCCGGGCGCGGGCGGGGCCACCTGCCAGGAGTCGTCCTCGCGGATCGACCGGGTCTCCTCGAGGAAGCCCAGGCTGGCGCCGTCGGCCAGCGCGCGGACCCGCTCCTTCCGGGCGGCGAGCAGCTCGAGCCGGCGACCGTTGAGCTCGCGGTGGAGGAGGGCGACGAGCTCGAGCGCCCGGGGGGTGAGGATCTCGTCGAACCGGTCCTCCATGGGGCCGGTGACCTCGACGCCGTCCACGCCGGTGGTGCTGCTCATGGTTCTCCCTGGGAGTCGCTGGGATGGGACGCCGGCCGGCTCCCGCTGAGCGGCCAGCGGCGCTATCGTTCTTTCCGTATCGCGGAAGTCGAAGTCTGGGTACTGGAAAAGTAGTGTTCGCCATCACCTCGGTCAACCTGAGGGACCCTGGAGCGACCGGACACGTTTCGCTTTGGGGAAGAGCCTGGTGGGGTCCGGCGTGGTAGCGCAAGCGGGAGGGTGGCGATGGCTGCGGGAGTGGTGGCCCCGGGGGGGACGGCCGATGGCGTCCAGTCGCTCGAGCGGGCGTTCCTGCTTCTCGAGTTGATGGCCGACGCGGGGGGCGAGGTCGCGATCAGCCGGCTCGCCGCCGAGAGCGGACTGCCGGTCTCGACCATCCACCGGCTGGTGCGCACGCTCATGGCCCGTGGCTACGTGCGCCAGCTGCCCTCCCGGCGCTACGTCCTCGGCCCCCGGCTGATCCACCTCGGGGAGTTCGCGTCGCGCATGCTGGCCACGTGGGCCCAGCCCCACCTCACCTGGCTGGTCGACACGATCGGGGAGACGGCGAACCTGGCCATGCTCGACGGCGACCGGGTCGTCTACGCCGCGCAGGTCCCCTCGCGGCACTCCATGCGGATGTTCACCGAGGTCGGCCGGCGGGTGCACCTGCACTGCACCGGCGTCGGGAAGGTGCTGCTGGCGCAGCTGTCCCCCGAGACCGCCCGCGAGCTGCTGGTCCGGGGCGGCATGCCCGCCCGCACGGACCTCACCGTCACCGACCCCGACGAGCTGATGACCCAGCTGCCCGCGATCGCCGCCCAGGGCTACGCGGTCGACGACGGCGAGCAGGAGGCCGGGGTGCGCTGCGTGGCCGTCCCGGTGCCCGGGGGCCCCTCGGCCGGGGCCATCTCGGTGTCGGGCCCCGCGGGACGGCTGACCATGGACGCCGTCCCGCGGGTGGTCCCCCTGCTGCAGTCGGCCGCCGCCGCCCTGGCCGCGGAGCTGCGGGAGGACGGCGCCGCGTCGATCAGCGCCCCGTCCAGCTGACCGGCTCCCGGGCCACGAAGGCGGCGACGCCGGCGCGGAAGTCCTCGCTGCCGTAGACGGTGCGCAGCAGGTCGGCGTCGTCGGGGAGGCCGGCGCGGCGCAGCCGGGTCACCGCGCGCTTGGCCGCCCACATGCTCAGCGGGGCGTGGCCGAGCAACGTCGTGGTCAGCTCCTGCAGCGCGGCGTCCAGCTCGCCGTCGGCGCAGAGCTCTCCCACGAAGCCGGCCGCGGAGGCCTCCTCCGCACTCAGGAGCCGCGCCCGCAGCAGCAGGTCCAGCGTCCGCCCGGGGCCCAGGTGGTGCACCAGCAGGGACACGCTGTTCACCGACAGGCAGTTGCCCAGCGTGCGGGCCACCGGTACCCCGAACCGCGAGGACGCGGTGGCCACCCGCAGGTCGCAGGCGGCCGCGAGCGCGAGCCCGCCGCCGACGCAGGCACCCTCGATGGCCGCGACCGTGGGCACCGCGACGTCCTCGAGCCGGTTGACCACCCGCTCGATCGTCTGCTCGTAGGCGATGCCGTCGTCCCCGCCGGTGAACTCCAGGAACTGGGCGATGTCGGTGCCGGCGACGAACGCCCGGCCGCCGGCACCGCGCAGCACGAGCACGCGTACCGAGTCGTCGGCGTCGGCCCGTTCGCAGGCCTGCTCCAGACCCTCGTACATCGCGAAGGTCATCGCGTTGCGCTGCCCGGGCCGGTCGAACAGGACGGTCAGGACCGCGCCGTCCTGGCTGACCGTCAGGTCGCCGGTCACGCTCCCTCCCCCGGGGCGACGGGAGCCGGAGCCGGCACCTGCACGGGACCGGCGACCGCGTCGACGACGTCGGCCGGCACCCCGGCCCGGGTCAGCACCGCCCGGGTGTCGGCGCCGAGCGGTGGCCCGGCGTGGTCGCGGACGGTGGGGCTGGCCGACAGCCGCATGGGCGAGCCGAGCTGCCGCTGCGGCGGCAACGACGGGTGCGGCGCGTCCCAGAAGAAGTCGCGGGCGTGCAGGTGCTCGTCGGTGAAGACCTGGCCGTAGTCGGAGATCGGGGCGCAGGGCACTCCGGCTGCACCGAGGGCGGCGACCAGGTCGGCCGTCGTCCGGGCGGCGGTGCGGACCTCGACGGTCCGCGCCAGCTCGTCGCGGTGGGCGTGGCGGCGGGAGGCGTCGGCGTAGCGCTCGTCGGCCAGCTCGGCCGTCATCCCCAGCGTCCGGCACAGCCCGGTCCAGGTGTTGGGGGTGTTCGCCCCGATCGTGATCCAGCCGTCGGCCGTGCGGAACGCCTGGTACGGCGCCTGGCTCTGGTGTGCCGAGCCGAGCGGCCCGCCGACCTCGCCGGTGGCGAAGTACTTGCCGGCCTCCCAGACGGCGAGACTCACGCCGGCCTCGAACAACGAGACGTCGATGGACTGGCCCACGCCGGAGCGGTCCCGCTCGCGCAGCGCCGCGGTGACGGCGAGGGCGAGGTAGAGGCCGCAGACGAGGTCGCACACCGGGACGCCGACCTTGACCGGCTCGCCCCCGGGGGTGCCGGTGATGCTCATGATCCCGCTGCGGGCCTGCGCCATGATGTCGAGCCCCGGCAGCGGGGCGAGCGGCCCGTCCTGCCCCCAGCCCGAGCCGGAGGCGTACACCACCCGGGGGTTGACCGCCTGCACGCTCGCCGCGTCGAGGCCGAGCCGCGCCATGGCGCCGGGTCGGAGGTTCTCGATCACGACGTCGGCGGTCTCGACCAGCGCGAGGAAGGCCCGCTTGCCGGCCTCGGACTTCAGGTCCAGCGCGATCGCCTCCTTGTTGCGGTTGAGCCGCAGGTACGGCGAGCTCTCGCCGTCGACGAAGGGCCCACTGGCCCGGACGGGGTCGCCCGAGCGCGGGTCCTCCACCTTGACGACCCGGGCGCCCAGGTCGGCCAGTTGCATGGCGGCGTAGGGCGCGGCCATGAAGACGCCGACCTCCAGCACCGTGATCCCGCTGAGGGGCGGCTGGGGGGTCGGTGGGGTCGGTCCGGTCGCGGTCACGTCTGCCTCCGCGTGCTGGGTCGGTTCGTCGGGTGGTCGGCCGGGGGGCGGGCTCATCCTGGCCCGCACGCGGCTGCGCCCCGGCGGCGGGTGCCGGCCGGGGCGCAGTCGGGGAGAGCGGTCAGTGCGGCGGTGGCGTCACAGCCAGCCGGGGACGACGAGGACCAGCCAGGTGACCGGCGGGATGAGGGCCACCATCGAGAAGCCCCAGATCATCAGGGTGCGGAAGACCCGGTCCCGGTCCTCGGGGTTGGAGTTGGCGACGACGAGGGCCCCGCTGGTCGAGAAGGGGCTCGAGTCGACGATGGACGACGACAGGGCGAGGGCGGTGATCAGGCCGACCGCGCCGATGGCGTCGCTGCCGAGCAGGAACGGCACCGCCAGCGGGATGAGCGCGCCCAGGATGCCGGTCGTCGACGCGAAGGCGGAGACGACGGCACCGATGTAGCAGATCAGCAGGGCGGCGATCATCGGGACGCCCAGGGAGGCGACGTTGTCACCGAGCCAGCCGGGGGTGTCCAGCTCCTGCAGCAGGCCGACGTAGGTGACGATCCCGCAGATCAGCAGCACGGTGGGCCAGGCGACCTGACCCACGGCGCCCTTGGCGCCGGCCGGGGCGACCAGGGAGAGCACCGCGGCGATGGTCAGGGCCATCAGGCCGATCTCGAGCTGGAAGACCAGCGCCCCGACCACCAGGAGCACCAGCCCGATCAGGGTCAGCGTGCGGTCGCGGTCCAGGGTGGTGACCGGGGCCTCGCGCTCGGGGGTCTTCAGCGCGGTGGTCTGCACGGAGGTCCTGTCGGCGCGCTCCCCCGCGGTGGACCCGCCGTGCGCCGCGGCGACGCCACCGGGGCCCGTGCCGCCGGGGCCGGCCGTGCCCGCGGTCCCGGAGCTGCCGACGGGGACCGGCTCCGCACTCCCACCGTCGCGGCCGTCCAGGTCGACGCGGGTGGCGTTGCCCAGCAGCTTGCGCCCGCCGAAGAGGAAGAAGACGACGACGCTGAGCAGCACGTTGGCGACGATCGAGGCGGCCCAGAGGAACGCCGGGCTCCCGGGCAGGCCGTTGTCCGCCACGACGGTGTTGGTGATGACGCCGAAGATGGACAGCGGGGAGAAACCCCCGGCCGTGGCCCCGTTGATGATGAACAGACCCATCAGCAGCGGGTTGATCTGGTAGCGGCGGGCGAAGGCCATGCCGACCGGGGCGATGATCGCCACGCAGGCCGGCACGACACCGCCGATGGCGGTCAGCACCCCGGTGACGGTGAACATGACCCACGGGATGGCCCACAGGCGCCCGCCGGAGGCCTTCACCGACGCGCTGACCAGCCAGTCCACCGTGCCGTTGTTCTTGGCGATGGCGAACAGGAACGTGACGCCGACCAGGACGATGAACAGCTCGCCCGGGAAGAAGCCGTAGATGGTGTCGGCGTACTCCTCGGTCCCGAAGATGAAGTAGCCGGCCACGAAGGTGGCGACGAACGCCAGTACGCCCATGTGGACGGGCAGCACCGTGGAGATCAGGAAGATCGCCAACAGCACGAGGATCGACAACAACTGCACGGACATCGATGTCCCCTGACGGTCGGGACGGGACGCCGTCGGCGCCGTCCGGGTCTTCCACGATGCGGGATCGGTGTCCCGCGCTTCGGGCATTCAAGGTTCCCGAGGCGGGCGTGTCAAGCATCACAGGGGAGGCGGGCCTGCTCGACACGAGTCCGGGATGCGGTAGTAGCGTCCCGCATCGTGGAGCACGGGCAGGTTGCCCGGTTCATCGGCGAGAGGGCGATGCAGTGCCAACGACGACGACGGGTACGGGTGGACGTCACTTCCTGCAGATCCCGGGACCCACCAACGTGCCCGACCGGGTGCTGCGGGCCATGGACATGCCGACGATCGACCACCGCGGCCCGGAGTTCGCCGCCCTCGGCACCGAGGTGCTGGAGGCGGTCAAGGCGCCGTTCGGCACCACCAACCCCGTGGTGATCTACCCGGCGTCCGGCACCGGCGCGTGGGAGGCGGCGCTGACCAACACGCTGTCCCCGGGCGACCGCGTGCTCTGCTTCGAGACCGGCCACTTCGCCACCCTGTGGCAGGAGATGGCCCGCCGGCTCGCCCTGGAGGTCGAGTTCGTCCCCGGTGACTGGCGGCACGGCGTGCCGCCCGAGGCGGTGCACGAGCGGCTGGCGGCCGACACCGGTCACGAGATCAAGGCCGTCATGGTGGTGCACAACGAGACCTCGACGGGCGTCACCAGCCGGGTCGGGGAGATCCGCGCGGCCATCGACGCCGCGCAGCACCCGGCGCTCTACCTCGTCGACACCATCTCCTCGCTCGGCAGCATCGACTACCGGCACGACGAGTGGGGGGTCGACGTCACGATCTCCGGCTCGCAGAAGGGGCTCATGCTCCCGCCGGGCATCAGCTTCAACGCCGTCAGCGACAAGGCGCTGGAGGCCTCGCGGACGGCGCGGCTGCCGCGCAGCTACTGGGACTGGGAGCCGATCCTGGCCGCCAACGAGCGCGGGTTCTGGCCCTACACCCCCGCCACGAACATCCTCTACGGCCTGCGCGAGGCGCTGCGGATGCTCGAGGAGGAGGGGCTGCCGAACGTCTACGCCCGCCACCAGCGGCACGCCGCCGCCACCCGCGCCGCGGTGCGCGGGTGGGGCCTGGAGGTGCTGGCCCTCGACGAGCGGGAGTACTCCGGCTCGCTCACCGCGATCCTCCTGGCGGACGAGTACGACGCCGACGAGGTCCGCCGGGTGATCCTCGCGAACTACGACATGTCCCTCGGCGCGGGTCTGGGCAAGCTGGCCGGCAAGGTGTTCCGGATCGGCCACCTCGGCCACTTCAACGACCTGATGCTCGCGGGCACGCTCGCCGGCGTGCAGATGGGCCTGGTCCGCAGCGGGGTCAAGGTCAACACCGACGGCCTGCAGGCGGCTCTCGACCTGCTCGCCCAGCCGTGACCGCCGCACCACCCCGGCCGTCCACGGCTGGAGTCGCCTCCGACCTCGCCGCGGAGCTGACGCGCGCGCTGGACGGCGAGGTCGCTTTCGACGACTACTCGCGACACCTGTTCAGCCAGGACGCGAGCATGTACGCGATGACGCCGGCCGGCGTCGTCTACCCGCGGCACGCGGACGACGTCATCGCGACCGTGCGGCTCGCCGGGGAGGCCGGGCTGCCGGTGCTCGCCCGCGGTGCCGGCACGAGCCTGGTCGGCCAGACGATCACCCCGGGCATCGTCATGGACCTGTCCCGGCACATGTACGAGATCTCCGAGCTCGACCCGGGGACGCGGACGGCGCGGGTCCAGCCCGGTGTCGTGCAGGACGACCTCAACCGGGCGGCGGCGAAGCACGGGCTGATGTTCGGCCCCGACACCTCCACGTCGAACCGGGCGACGATCGGCGGGATGATCGGCAACAACTCGGCCGGCAGCGGCTCGCTGCGGTTCGGGATGACGATCGACCACGTCCTCGAGATGGACCTCGTGCTCGGCGACGCCTCCACCACCCGGTGGGGCGTGCTCGACGAGGCCGAGCGTGCCCGCCGGGCGCAGGGCGACTCGCTCGAGGCGCGCATCCTGCGCGGCCTGCCCGACATCCTGCGGGACAACGCCGACGCCATCGCCGGCGGTTTCCCCGAGTACTGGCGGCGGGCCGGCGGCTACCGGCTCGACCGGCTGGCCGGGGCGCCACCGTACGACCTGGCCAAGTTCCTGGTCGGCTCCGAGGGCACGCTCGCGGTCGCCACCTCGGCGCTGGTCGGCCTGGTGCCCAAGCCGGCGAAGCAGGTGTTCGCGGTCGGCCACTTCCGGTCGGTGATCGAGGCCACGGCGGCCACCGAGGACGCGCTGTCGCTGGACCCGGCCGGCGTCGAGATGATCGACAAGACCATCCTCGACCTGTCCCGCCAGAAGATCGAGTACGCCGGCCTGGGGCGGATCCTGGAGGGCGACCCCGCGGCGCTGGTCTTCGTCTCCTTCACCGGTGACGACGAGGCCGGGCTGGTCGACTCGCTCGACAAGCTCGCCGCCCTGTGGGCGGGGAACGGCCACGGCTACGCCACCCTGCGCGCGGTCACGCCGGCCCAGCAGGCGGACCTCCTCAAGGTGCGCAAGTCGGCGCTCGGCCTGCTCATGGCCGCCTCCGAGGGCGCCCGCCGGCCGCTGGCCTTCGTCGAGGACACCGCCGTCCCGCCGCAGCACCTCGCGGAGTACACAGCACGGTTCCGCGACGTGCTGCAGCGGCACGGCCTGGAGGCCGGCTTCTACGGGCACTGCTCGGTCGGCTGCCTGCACATCCGTCCGTTCGTCGACCTGACCAAGCCCGGCCAGGTCGAGACCATGCGGACCGTCGCCGAGGAGATCAAGGACCTCGTCAAGGAGTACGGCGGCGCCAACTCCAGCGAGCACGGTGACGGCCTGGCCCGCAGCGAGTTCAACCGCGAGCTGTTCGGCGACGAGCTGTACGAGGCGATGCGCCAGGTCAAGCAGCTGTTCGACCCGTCGGACGTGCTCAATCCGGGCAAGATCGTCGACGCCCCGAAGATGACCGAGCACCTGCGCGACGCGAACCCGCCACAGCCGGGCCCGTTGCGCACCCGGCTGACCTTCGACGTCGTCGGCGGCATGTTCGGTGCGGCCGACCGGTGCATGAACATCGGCCTGTGCCGCAAGTCCACCACCGGCACGATGTGCCCGAGCTACATCGCCACCCGCATGGAGGAGCACTCCACCCGGGGTCGGGCCGGCGCGCTGGTCAAGGCGCTGTCCGAGGGCGACCCGCACGAGGCGCTGTCCGACGACCGGCTGCACGAGGCGCTCGACCTCTGCCTGTCGTGCAAGGCGTGCAAGGCCGAGTGCCCGCTGGGCGTCGACATGGCCTCGCTCAAGGCCGAGGCGCTGGCCGCCAAGTACGACAAGACCGGGGTGCCGTTGCGCTCCCGGGTCTTCGGGGCCATCCGCACGCTCAACCGGCTCGGCTCGGCCACCGCGCCGCTGTCGAACATCCCGGGCCGGATCAAGCCGTTGCGCTCGTTCATGGACCGCCGGATGGGCATCGCCCGGCAGCGGCCCCTGCCCCGCTTCGAGCGTGAGAACCTGCCCCGCTGGTTCAAGCGGCACCGGCCGGTCGGCACGCCGACGCAGGGCCGGGTCACGATGCTGGCCGACTCGTTCACCAGCTTCAGCGAGCCGGGCATCGGCAAGGCCGTCGTCCAGCTGCTCGAGCGGGCCGGGTACGACGTCCGGCTGGAGAGCAAGGGCTGCTGCGGCCGGCCGGCCATCTCCAAGGGCCTGCTGGACGACGCCCGGAAGAAGGCCGAGCACCTCGCCGCCTCGCTGTGCGCGAGCGGCGCGGCCGACGGGCCCATCGTCGGCTGCGAGCCGTCCTGCATCCTCACGCTGCGCGCCGAGCACGTGTCGCTGCTGCCCGACGACCCGAACGTGCGCGCGGTCGCCGAGCGGGTTCGGTTGCCCGAGGAGCTGCTGGTCGAGGCCATCGACGCCGGACGCCTGGAGCTGCGTGAGGACAGCTGGCTGGCCGGGCGCACGGTCGTCTTCCACGGCCACTGCCACCAGAAGGCCGAGGCCGGGACGGCGGCCACCGTCGCGCTGCTCAAGCGCATCCCCGGGGTCACGGTGCAGGAACTCGACGCCGGGTGCTGCGGCATGGCCGGGTCCTTCGGCTACGAGACCGAGCACTACGACATCTCCCTGCGCGTGGGGGAGGACCGGCTGTTCCCGGCTGTCCGCGCGGCCGCGCCGGACGCCGTGATCGCGGCGACCGGGACCTCGTGCCGGGAGCAGATCCACCACGGCACGCATCGCACCGCCCGGCACCCGATCGAGCTCCTGCTGGAGGCGCTCGCCTGAAGAAGGACCCCGTCCTCCCCCCCTCGCGCAGCGGGGCGGGGGTCCGGGACGGGTCGGCGGCCGCGTCGCCCCCACAGGGGGCGGCGCGGCCGCGGTCGTTCCCGGGCGCAGGGGCGAGGCTGGTTGCCTGCAGCAACCAAATAGCGGTATGGTTGCAGTACGCAAGCAACCTCTGCCGAGGACGGCGACGTGCCCATCACCCCCGAGACCCGTGACCGGCTGACCTCCGGCCTGGCCCGTGTCATCCGCAGCGGACGCCACCTGAGCGTCCGTGCCGCGGACGCCCTCTACGGCGACCTGCCCTCGTTCGGCTGGGCGCTGCTCGTGCCCCTCGAACAGGACGGCGAGCAGCGCTGCAGCGCCCTGGCGGCGCGGGCCGGCGTCGACGTCTCCGTCGCGAGCCGCCAGCTGGCCGCCCTCGAGCGGTCCGGCTACGTCGAGCGCCGACCCGACCCGCGCGACGGGCGGGCCAGCCTCATGCACCTCACCGACGCGGGCGCCCGTGCCCTGGCCGTCACCCGCGCGCTGCGCGCCCAGTGGGCCGGCACCGCGCTGGCCGACTGGGACGAGGACGACGCGCGGCTGCTGTCCGGGCTGCTGGAGCGGCTCGCGACCGATCTCGACCGGGCGTCCACCGCCGTCGCGTGACCCGCGGCTCCTCGCACCGCCTCCCGCCCCGCACCCGCCAGACCAGGAGAACCGTGGCCACCACCACCCGCGACGACCGCACCGCGGCCGTCCCCACCTCGGCGCCTGCCGACAGCCTCCCCGCAGACACCGCCCCTGCCGAGCAGCAGGGGCGGATGACCCACCGGCAGATCCTCTCGGCACTGTCGGGGATGTTGCTGGCGATGTTCGTGGCGTTCCTGTCCTCGACCGTCGTCTCCAACGCCCTGCCGACGATCATCACCGAGCTGCGCGGCACCCAGGGCCAGTACACCTGGGTGGTCACCGCGACGCTGCTGGCCTCGACCGCCTCGACCCCGATCTGGGGCAAGCTCTCCGACCTCTACAGCAAGAAGCTGCTGATCCAGGTCTCGATCGTGGTGTTCATCGTCGGCTCGATGCTGGCCGGCCTGGCCCAGTCGGTCGAGACGCTGATCGCCTGGCGGGTGCTGCAGGGCCTCGGCCTCGGCGGCGTCCAGGCGCTCATGCAGATCGCGATGGCCGCGATGATCAGCCCGCGTGAGCGCGGCCGGTACTCCGGTCTCATCGGTGCGGTCATGGCGGTGGCCACGGTCGGCGGCCCGCTCATCGGCGGCCTGCTCGTCGACACCAGCTGGCTGGGCTGGCGCTGGTGCTTCTACGTCGGTGTGCCCTTCGCCGTCGTCGCCCTGGTGCTGCTGCAGCGCACGCTGCACCTGCCGGTGACCAAGCGGGACGTCCGCATCGACTACCTCGGTGCGGCCTTCCTCACCGCCGGCGTCTCCGCGCTGCTCATCTGGGTCACCCTGGCCGGTGACACCTTCGCCTGGGCGTCCCTCGAGACGGCGCTGCTCGTCGGTGGCGGGCTGCTGGCCGGGGCCGCGTTCGTCGTCACCGAGCTGCGCGCCGCCGAGCCGATCGTCCCGCTGCGGCTGTTCGGCGACCGGACGACGACGCTGTCGATCCTGGCCAGCATCGCGATCGGTGTGGCGATGTTCGGCTCGTCGGTCTTCCTCGGCCAGTACCTGCAGATCTCCCGCGGCTACTCGCCGACCGCGGCCGGCCTGCTGACGCTCCCGATGGTCGGCGGGCTCCTGCTCTCCTCCACGGTGTCGGGCATCCTCATCACCCGCTCCGGGCGGTGGAAGGGCTACCTGGTCGCCGGCTCGCTGCTCGTCGTCCTCGGCTTCGCGCTGCTCGGCACGATCGACCACGAGACCGACATGGTGCTGCTCGGCGCCTTCCTGTTCGTCCTCGGCGTCGGCATCGGCATGACGATGCAGAACCTGGTCCTCGCCGTGCAGAACACCGTCGCCGCCCGCGACCTGGGTGCGGCGAGCTCGGCGGTCGCCTTCTTCCGCAGCCTCGGCGGCACCATCGGCGTCGCCGTCCTCGGCGCCGTGCTCGACTCCCGTGTCAGCGAGCTGATCGCGCGGGCCCTGGCCGGCGTGCCCGGCGCCGCGCAGGGCGCCGACGGGGCGGGGCTGGCCGACCTGGCGGACGCGCCGCCGGCCGTCCGGGCGATGATCGCAACCGCCTACGGCGACGCGACCGGGCGCGTCTTCGCCGTCTCCGCCGCGGTGGCGGTGGTCGCGGTGGTGGCCGTCCTCTTCATCCGCGAGGTGGCCCTGCGGACCGAGACCGGCGACGAGCGGCTGCGCACGGAGTCCGTCGGCTGAGAGAGGACCCCGTCCTCCTCGCCCTGCGCGGGCTCGGGCGCCGAGGGGAGGGCCGGGCTACGGTGCGGCGGTGAGCGGGACGCCTCGACTGCTGCTGCTGGCCAACCGGGCCGCGGGCACGGCGGAGGACGACGCGGTCGAGGCCGTGGTGCGGACGCTGCGCGCCGGGGCCGACACCGAGGTGGTCGCGACCGGGTCGGCGGCCGAGCTGGACGCCGCGGTCGCCGCCCGGGACGGCCGCCGGGTCGTGGTGCTCGGCGGGGACGGGTCGGTGCACGCGGTCGCCAGAGCGCTGGACCGGGCGGGCGCCCTCGACCCGGCCGAGCCGGTCGGCATCGTCGCGCGGGGCACCGGCAACGACCTCGCCCGGACCCTGGGCCTGCCGCTGGAGCCGGAGGCGGGGGCGGCCGCCGTCCTCGCCGGGCGGCCCCGGCCGCTGGACCTGCTCGACGACGACGCCGGTGGCCTGGTGGTCAACGCGGTGCACGCGGGCGTCGGGGCGCGGGCCGGCGCGCAGGCCGACCGGCTGAAGGAGCGGATCGGCGTGGCCGCCTACCCGGTGGGCGCGGCCCTGGCCGGCGTGAGCAGCCCCGGCTGGCCGCTCCGGGTCGAGGTCGACGGGCGGGTCGCGACGCACCCGGGCGAGGGGTGGGCGGCCGACGGCACCCGCGAGCTGCTGATGCTGGGCGTCTGCACGGGCCGCTCGATCGGCGGCGGGACGCTGCTGGCGCCGTCCGCCGAGCCCGACGACGGACTGGTCGACGTCGTGGTCTCGATCGCGACCGGACCGGTCGCCCGGGCCGCCTTCGCCACGGCCCTGACCAGCGGCGACCACGTCGACCGGCCCGACGTGCTGGTGCTGCGGGGGCGCCGGGTGGCGGTCACGGGGGGCCCGGTCGACCTCGACGCGGACGGCGAGGTGGAGGAGGACGTCCCGGCCCGGACCTGGCGGGTGCGACGACACGGCTGGTCGGTGCTGGTGCCGTCGCGGTGACCCCGGCGCGACGGCGGCGGCCCGCCACCTCCGCCGGAGGCGACGGGCCGCCGCCGGAGCCCGGCGAGGTGCCGGAACGGCCACCCTCCAGGGGTCCGCTGCTCCCGCCCCTGGCCCCGTCCCGACGCTCGCGCCGAACCTGCGAGGCGTGAGGAGGACGGGTCCTCCTGCTGAGCCTGCGAGGGGGACGGCGTCCTCCCACGAGGCGCGGGGGAGGGTGGTCCTCCTACTCCAGAGCGGCGTCCAGGCTGATCTCGTCGACGCCGGCCAGTGCCTTGCTCACCGGGCAGCCGGCCTTGGCCGCCTGGGCGGCCTGCTCGAACCCCGCGGCATCGAGCCCGTCGACCTCGCCGCGGACGGTGATCTTGATCTTCGTGATGTGCGGACCGCCGTCCTTCTGGCCGAGCGTGACGTCCGCCTGGACCTCGAGGGACTGCGGGGTGCCGCCGGCCTTGCCGATCTCGTTGGACAGCGCCATCGCGAAGCAGGACGAGTGCGCCGCCGCGATGAGCTCCTCGGGGCTGGTCGTGCCGTCGGCCTCCTCGGCCGCGCGCTTGGGGAACGACACCTCGTAGGTGCCGACCTTCGAGCTGGACAGCTCGACCTGGCCCGAACCCTCCTGCAGGGTGCCGTTCCAGGCGGTGCGAGCGGTACGGGTGGGCATGGGGCCTCCTCTTCGAACGGGATGTCGCGGCTGCGCTACCCCGGTCCGTCGCGGGCAACCCGTCGCCGGGTCAGTTGGTGGTGACCCGCTCGGTGACCAGGTTGAGCTTGGCCTTCAGGTCGGCGAACTCCTCCCGGTCGAGGTCGAGCGCGCAGATGATCTCGCCGGAGATCGCGTGCGCCCTGTCCTGCAGCGCCCGGCCGGCGTCCGTCAGCGCGATGGAGACCGAGCGCTCGTCCTCGACGCGGCGGTGGCGGGTGACCAGGCCGGCGGTGGTGAGCCGCTTCAGCAGCGGGGAGAGCGTGCCGCTGTCCAGGGAGAGGCGGGCGCCCAGCTGGCCGACCGTCTGGTTGTCCTGCTCCCACAGCAGCATCATCACGAGGTACTGGGGATAGGTGAGGCCGATGGCGTCGAGCAGCGGGCGGTAGCGCGCAGTCATCGCCCGGGAGGCGGCGTAGAGCGCGAAGCACAGCTGGTCCTCGAGGACCGCGCTCGGTGCCGGGAGACGCGTCATCCTCCAAGTCTAGGGCCCGGGTCACCCGCGGTACCCGGGGTCGCTTGCCCTGGCGGTGCCCCTCGGTGGTCACGCGGCGCGTCCCTGCGGGAAGGGACGCAGCGAGGTTGAGTGGAACAGACTCAACCCCTGCGTCGTTGGACTCCTCGACAGCACCTGGCCGGCGCACCCGGCCCCACCCGAGAGGACCGATCCCCCAGACCATGCAGAGCAAGCTGACCACCCGTTCGCAGGAGGCGATCACCGCCGCCCAGCGGCTCGCGGTCGACCGCGGCCAGGCCGCGCTCGAGCCCCTGCACCTGCTCGCCGGGCTGCTCGAGCAGACCGACGGCATCGCCGGCCCGCTGCTCAAGGCCGTGGGAGCCGACGTCGCCGACGTCCGGGCCAAGACCGACGCCGCCATCCGGCGGATGCCCAGCGTCAGCGGCGCGACCGTGCCGGCTCCCTCGCCGTCCCGCGAGCTGCTCCGGGTGCTCAACGCCGCCGGCGAGCAGGCCAGCGCCCTGGGTGACGAGTACGTCTCCACCGAGCACCTCCTGGTCGGTCTGGCCGACGTCGGCGGGGAGGCCGCCACCGTGCTGACGAGCGCCGGGGCCACCCGCGACGCGCTCCTGGCCGCCTTCCGCAGCGTGCGCGGCAACCGCAAGGTGACCACCGCCGACCCGGAGAGCACCTTCCAGGCGCTGGAGAAGTACGCCGTCGACCTCACCGAGCGCGCCCGCGAGGGGAAGATCGACCCGGTCGTCGGCCGGGACACCGAGATCCGCCGCGTCGTGCAGGTGCTCTCCCGCCGCACCAAGAACAACCCGGTGCTCATCGGCGAGCCCGGCGTCGGCAAGACGGCGATCGTCGAGGGCCTGGCCCAGCGGATCGTGGCCGGCGACGTCCCCGAGAGCCTCAAGGGCAAGCGGCTCATGGCGCTCGACCTGGCCTCGATGGTGGCCGGCGCGAAGTACCGCGGTGAGTTCGAGGAACGCCTCAAGGCGGTGCTGCAGGAGATCGCCGAGTCCGAGGGTGAGGTCATCACCTTCATCGACGAGCTGCACACCATCGTCGGCGCCGGTGCCACCGGCGACTCGGCCATGGACGCCGGCAACATGATCAAGCCGATGCTGGCCCGCGGTGAGCTGCGCATGGTCGGCGCGACCACGCTGGACGAGTACCGCGAGCACATCGAGAAGGACCCGGCGCTGGAGCGCCGCTTCCAGCAGGTCTTCGTGGGCGAGCCCTCGGTCGAGGACACGATCGGCATCCTGCGCGGCCTCAAGGAGCGCTACGAGGTCCACCACGGAGTCCGGATCACCGACGCGGCCATCGTCGCCGCCGCCACCCTGTCGGACCGCTACGTCACCGCCCGGTTCCTGCCGGACAAGGCGATCGACCTGGTCGACGAGGCGGCCAGCCGGCTGCGGATGGAGATCGACAGCCGGCCGGTCGAGGTCGACGAGGTCGAGCGCGCCGTCCGCCGGCTGGAGATCGAGGAGATGGCGCTGTCCAAGGAGGACGACCCGTCGTCGGTCGAGCGGCTGGCCGCGCTGCGCGCCGACCTGGCCGACAAGCGCCAGCAGCTCGACGAGCTGACCGCCCGCTGGCAGCAGGACAAGGGCGCGATCGTCCGCATCCAGCAGATCAAGGAGGAGCTGGAGCGGGCCCGCCTGGAGGCGGAGCGCGCCGAGCGGGACGGCGAGCTGGCCAAGGTCGCCGAGCTCCGCTACGGCCGGCTGCCCCAGCTGGAGAAGGCGCTGGCCGACGCCGAGGCCTCGGTCGCGAGCACCGACTCCATGCTCAAGGAGGAGGTCGGCCCCGACGACATCGCCGAGGTCGTGCAGGCCTGGACCGGCATCCCCGCCGGGCGGCTGCTCGAGGGGGAGACCCAGAAGCTGCTGCGGATGGAGGAGGAGCTCGGTCGGCGCGTCGTCGGCCAGCCCGACGCCGTCCGTGCGGTCTCCGACGCCGTCCGCCGGGCGCGCTCCGGCGTCGCCGACCCGAACCGGCCCACCGGGTCCTTCCTGTTCCTGGGCCCCACCGGTGTCGGCAAGACCGAGCTGGCCAAGGCGCTGGCGGAGTTCCTGTTCGACGACGAGCGGGCGATGGTCCGCATCGACATGAGCGAGTACTCCGAGAAGCACTCGGTGGCCCGGCTGGTCGGCGCCCCGCCCGGCTACGTCGGCTACGAGTCCGGCGGCCAGCTCACCGAGGCGGTGCGGCGGCGGCCCTACACCGTCGTGCTGTTCGACGAGGTCGAGAAGGCCCACCAGGACGTCTTCGACATCCTGCTCCAGGTGCTCGACGACGGCCGGCTGACCGACGGCCAGGGCCGCACGGTGGACTTCCGGAACACCATCCTGATCCTGACGTCGAACCTCGGCTCGCACCTGATCGCCGACCAGTCGATCGACGAGGAACGGCGCCGGTCGGCGGTCATGGACGTGGTCCGGCAGCACTTCAAGCCGGAGTTCCTCAACCGGCTGGACGACGTCGTCGTGTTCCACGCCCTCGGCAGCGAGGAGCTGGCCGGCATCGTCGACATCCAGGTGGGCGTCCTCGCCCACCGGCTGGCGGCCCGCCGGCTCACGCTGCAGGTCACCGAGGCCGCGCGCGAGTGGCTGGCGCTCAACGGGTTCGACCCGGTCTACGGCGCCCGCCCGCTGCGCCGGCTGGTGCAGTCGGCGATCGGCGACCAGCTGGCCAAGGCGCTGCTGGCGGGTGACATCCGGGACGGCGACGTGGTCGTCGTCGACGCCCCGGAGGACCTCGCCGAGGAGGGCCTGACCGTCCGCCGCGGCTGATGGAAGGACCCCGTCCCTCGGGGACCGCAGGGCCCGTCATCCCACCCGGGACGGTGGGCCCTCGCGCGTCTGCGGTCGCCGAGACGTGCGTCGTGGCGGTCACCGCGGTGTCCGGAACAGCCGCCGGCCGCCGCTGGGCAACGCGAGCCGGGGACGGCCTGGCCGGGGTGGACCGGTCGCGGGGCCCGGAGGGTCTCCCGACCGGGACGCGGGCAGCGGCTCGGCGTGGCCGGGGACGGCGGACGGCACCTGGCCGCGGTGCGGTCCGGAGGACCGGTGTCATCGATCCGGTCTCGATCGCCCATCGGCACTGGCCGCGCACGGGAGGGCTCCGTGATCATCGGCGGAGACAGCCGGAGGACGACCAGGGAGCGAGCGATGACGTCAGGGCAGGGCGGACAGGACCCCCAGCAGGGGCAGCCGCCGCAGGGCCAGCCCGGCTGGCAGGCGCCGCCGGGACAGGGCTGGCAGAACCCGCCGCCTCCGCAGGGTGGCTGGCAGAACCCGCCGCCTCCGCAGCAGGGGTGGCAGAACCCGCAGCAGGGTGGCTGGCAGAACCCACCGCAGGGCTGGCAGGACCCGCAGCAGAACTGGCAGGGGCTGCCCTACGGCTACGCCGCCGCTCCGTCGGCGCCCGGCTACCAGCTCCCGCAGGAGGCGCCTGAGCGGCCGACGACCGTTCGCGTGGGGATCGTGGCCTTCCTGGCCACGCTCATCCTCGGGCTCATCGCGTCGCTGGTGCAGTTCTCCGACATCGACAGCCTGGTCGCGCAGGCCACGGCGGTCGCCGACGACCCCGTGGTCACCGAGGACGTCGTCCGGGCCGGGATCGTCGTCGGTGCGGTGATCGGTCTGCTGCTGACCGCCCTCCAGGCGCTGTTCATCTGGTTCGCCTGGAAGGGGCGCAACTGGGCCCGCATCGTGCTCCTGGTGCTCGGCGGCATCAGCGCGGTCTTCGGCCTGAGCGCCCTGGCCGGTGCCGGCGGGGGCGTCGCGGGCTCCGGGTTCCTCGACGCGCTGTCGGTCTTCTCGCTGCTCCTGACGATCGTCGGGGTCGTCGCGCTGGCGCTGCGACCGTCCACCGAGTGGTACCGGGCGATGACCGCCCGCCGGCAGGCCGGACTGCGCTGACGGCTCGTCACGGAACCGTGAACCGGCAGGGCGGTTGGTCCCGGAGACCTGTGGTGACCACCACCGAACAGGCCCGGCCGCGGCGAGCGTGCCGGACGTGTCGCCCCTCGGGCGCCGTCCGCCGGCCGCCGTGGCCGGGCTGCTGTCCGCCGGGGTCGCGCCGTTCGACGACCAGGAGATGGACGTGAAGCGCACCCTCACCCGCACCGCCCTGCTGGCCGGTGTCGCGGCCCTCGTGTGGGGCACGGCCGCCTGCGGCGCCGAGGGCACCGCGTCCGACAGCGGGAGCAGTGCGGTCAGCAGCACCGGCGGGGACGCCGTGGGCGGTGTCGGCTCGTCGGTCTCCAGCGACAACGGCACGTCGTCCGAGGAGCCGTTCGGTGAGGACTGCGCCGCCGTACCGGCGAACGGCGAGGGCTCCTCCACCGGCATGACCGACGACCCGGTCGCGACCGCCGCCGGCAACACCCCGGCGCTGTCGACGCTGGTCCGGGCCGTCCTGCAGGCCAACCTGGTGGACACCCTCAACAGCGCCCAGGACGTCACCGTGCTGGCCCCGGCGAACCCGGCCTTCGAGGCCGTCCCGCCGGACGCGCTGCAGGCGGTGCTCGCCGACGACGCCCAGCTCGCCGCGCTCCTGAGCCACCACGTCATCGAGGGCCGCCTGGCCCCCGACGAGCTGGCCGGCACGCATCCCACCCTGGGCGGCGACCAGGTCACCATCGAGGGCGCCGGCGAGGTCTTCACCGTCGCTGGGACCATGACCGGTACCCCGGCCTCGGTCGTCTGCGGCAACGTCCAGACGTCGAACGCGACCGTCTACGTCGTCGACCAGGTGCTCACACCGGCCCGGGGCTGAGTCGGCCGCGTCCCAGGAGGGCCCGCGCGCGATCGCACACCGGACCGCTGTCGTGCCGTTACCCGCTGTGGCGCTCCGCGCCGGGGATGATGGCGGCGCACCCGACGAAGGAGCCCCACCCCGTGACGCGCACCCCGACCCGCCGCGCCCTGTTCGCCGCCGCGACCGTGCTGGCGCTGCCGCTGGCCGGCTGCGGCTCCGACGGGCCGGCGGACGACGTCGCCGCGGCGAGCAGTGCTCCCACGGCGACGTCCGCAGCGCAGCCCGCCCCGCCCGCGCCGACCGGCCACTTCGGCCCCGGCTGTGCCGCACTCCCGCCCGAGGGCCCCGGCAGCCCGGCCGCCCTCGCCGCCGCCCCGGCCGCGACCGCGATGTCGACCGTCCCCGGGCTCACCAGGACGATGGACACCGTGCACGCGGCCGCGCTCGCCGCGTCCCTCGACGCCACCCAGGACCTCACCGTGCTGGCCCCCGTCAACGAGGCCTTCGCCGCCGTCCCGCCCGCCACGCTCGACCCGCTGCTGGCCGACACCCCGCGGCTGACCGCCCTGGTCACCCACCACGTCATCGCCGGCCGGCTGGAGCCCGGCGAGCTGGCCGGCACGCACACCACCCTCGACGGCGGTCAGGTCACCGTCGACGGCACCGACGAGGTCTTCACGATCAGCGCCGACCAGACCCTGCTGGGCGCCGCCGACGCGACCGTCATCTGCGGCAACCTGCCCACCCTGAACGCCACGGTGTACGTCCTCGACCAGGTGCTGACCCCGCCGGCCTAGGGCCCGCTCCCAGGTCCCGCCCCGGGCCTGCGACGGTGCGGCGGAGCGGGCGGCTCCTCTGCAGGGTCCTCTCCCGGTGGGGGGCAGAGGGGTCCTAATAGGGTCGGCGGCATGAGACAGGACCCCCTCCCTCCCCACCCCTCGTCCCTCGGGGCGGGGCCCTGGGACGGGGCCGCGCGCCCCGACCGTGACCGGCTGCTCGAGCTGGTCGTCGACCTCGCCGTCGTCCACGGGCGGGTGACGCTGTCCTCCGGGCAGGAGGCCGACTGGTACATCGACATGCGCCGCCTGACGCTGCACCACGAGGGCGCTCCCCTGGTCGGCCGGGTCATGCGCCAGCTCACCCGCGATCTGCGCTACGACGTCGTCGGCGGGCTGACCCTGGGCGCCGACCCGGTGGCGACGGCGATGCTGCACGCCGCGGCGGCCGGGGAGGGCTTCCTCGACGCGTGCGTCGTCCGCAAGACCGGCAAGGCGCACGGGCTGCAGCGGCGGATCGAGGGACCCGACGTCGCCGGCCGCGCCGTCCTCGTGGTCGAGGACGTCTCCACCACCGGTTCGAGCCCCCTGACCGCTGTCGAGGCGTTGCGCGAGGCCGGCGCGGAGCCGGTCGCGGTGGCGGTCGTCGTGGACCGCGGCGGGCGGGCTGCGGTGGAGGCGGCGGGCCTGGAGTACCGGGCCGTGTTCACCCTCGCCGACCTCGGCCTGGCGTGATGAGGGACCCCGTCCCCCCCACCCCTCGCAGGCTCGGCAGAAGGACCCTCCTGCCCCCCGCCCCTCGCAGGCTCGCGGCGGGCCCCTGCAGGAGGGCCTCCGGACGGGGCCGGCGGGACCCTGCAGGAGGCCATGTCAGGGGCGCGATCGCCGATCTCGCCGGGGAGAGGCGTGGTGGTGCGGCGGGGTGACACTGACCCCATGAGCTCAGCGCGCCTGCTCGTCGTCGGAGGGGACGCCGCCGGCATGTCCGCGGCCGCGGTGGCCCGTCGGCTGCGGCCGGTCGAGGACCTCGCCATCACCGTCCTCGAGCAGGGCCCGGAGGTCTCCTACTCCGCCTGCGGCATCCCCTACTGGGTGGGTGACCTCGTCGAGGGCCGCGACCGGCTGATCGCCCGCACGCCGCGGGATCTCGCCGCCCGCGACATCGAGGTGCGCACCGGCACCCGCGCCGAGGAACTCGACCTGGACGCCGGCACGGTCCGCACCAGCACCGGCGAGACCCTCGGCTTCGACCGGCTGGTGGTCGCCACCGGGGGCCGTCCACTGCGCCCGGACGTCCCCGGCCTGGACGCGCCCGGCGTCCACGGGGTGCAGCGGCTGGCCGACGGCGCCGACATCCGCGCCGCGGTCGCCGCCGGTGCCCGCCGGGCGGTCGTGCTGGGCGGGGGCTACATCGGCCTGGAGATGGCCGAGGCGCTGCAGGCCCGCGGGCTCGAGGTGACCGTCGTGCTCGCCGACGACCTGCCGATGTCGCTGCTCGACCCGGACATGGGCGAGCGGGTCTGCAAGGCGATGGGCGACATGGGCATCGACGTGCAGCCGGGGCAGCCGGTGCGCGCGGTCGAGACCGGTGCGGACGGCGCGGCGCGGGCGGTCACCACCGACGCCGGCAGCTACCCCTGCGACCTCGTCGTCCTCGGGCTGGGCATGGGCCCCGAGGTCGAGCTGGCCCGCGCCGCCGGCCTGTGGATCGGCGAGACCGGGGCCGTCGAGGTCGACCGCACCCAGCGCAGCCGCTCGCACGAGGCGGTCTACGCCGCCGGCGACTGCAGCCAGACCTTCCACCGGCTGACCGGCGAGGCGGTGCACGTCGCGCTGGGCACGCACGCCAACAAGCAGGGCCGGGTGGCCGGGGCGGTGATCGGCGGGCAGGCGGCTCGCTTCGCCGGTGTCCTGGGCACCGCGCTGACCAGGGTGGGCGACCTGGAGATCGGGCGCACCGGGCTGTGCAGCGGGCAGGCGGAGGCCGCCGGGTACGACTTCCGCGCCGAGACCATCGAGGGGACGACGCGGGCCGGCTACTTCCCGGGCGCGGCGCAGATCACGGTCAAGCTGGTCAGCGAGAGCGGCTCCGGCCGGCTGCTCGGCGGGCAGGTCGTCGGCGGGCCGGGCTCCGGCAAGCGGATCGACGTCCTGGCGACCGCCATCTGGGCGGGGCTGACCGCCGAGGAGTTCGCCGGCTCGGACCTCTCCTACGCGCCGCCGTTCTCGCCGGTGTACGACCCCGTGGTGGTCGCCGCACGGGTGGCCAGCCGCGTCCAGCAGGGGTGAGCACCGCAGCTGGGGGCGGAGCCGACGTCCGCGACGAGGACTGGTACGGCGACGACCTCTCCGGGCAGGAGCACACCGGGGTCACCTTCAGCCGGGTGGACCTGTCCGAGACCACGGACGACGGCGCGGTCTTCACCGACTGCGTCTTCCGGGACTGCCGGTTCACCCTCAGCCGGCACACCCACGCCGCCTTCCTGAACTGCACCTTCACCGGTTGCTCGTTCGCCCAGGCCGTCTTCACCGACTGCAAGCTGGTCGGCAGCACCTTCGACCGCTGCACGTTCGAGCTGGCCACCGTCGAGGGCGGCGACTGGTCCTTCGTCGTCCTCCGCCGCGCGGACCTGTCGCGGACGAGGTTCACCGGTGCGCGGATGCGCGAGGCGGACCTCACGGAGGTGCGGGCGGCCGGGGCGACGCTGCGGGACCTGGACCTCTCGGCCGCGCTGCTGTCCGGTGCCGACCTCTCCGGTACCGACCTGCGCGGCAGCGACCTGAGCGCGCTGGACCCGCGGGAGGTCGAGCTGACCGGTGCCCGGGTCGACGGTGGGCAGGCCGTGGTGCTCGTGACCGCTCTGGGCCTGCAGGTCGGACCGGACGACGACCGGTAGCGACCGGTAGCGGGGTGTCGCAGCCGTCGGGCCGGGCGCGATACTGACCGCCGGACCAGCGCCGCCATCGACGCAAGGAGTGCCCCGCATGCCCATCGCGACCCCTGAGGTCTACGCCGACATGATCAACCGGGCCAAGGAGGGCGGCTTCGCCTACCCGGCGATCAACTGCACCTCGTCGGAGACGATCAACGCCGCGCTGCGTGGTTTCGCCGACGCCGGCAGCGACGGGATCATCCAGTTCTCCACCGGCGGCGCCGAGTTCGGCTCGGGCACCCGCGTGAAGGACATGGTCACCGGTGCCGTCGCGCTGGCCGAGTTCGCGCACGTCGTCGCCGAGAAGTACCCGGTCAACGTCGCGCTGCACACCGACCACTGCCCCAAGGACAAGCTCGACGCCTACGTCCGCCCGCTGATCGCCGTGTCGCAGGACCGGGTCGACGCCGGTCAGGCGCCGCTGTTCCAGTCGCACATGTGGGACGGCTCGGCCATCGACCTCGCCGAGAACCTGCAGATCGCCGCGGAGCTCATCGAGAAGTGCGCCGCCGCCAAGATCGTGCTCGAGGTGGAGATCGGCGTCGTCGGCGGCGAGGAGGACGGCGTCTCGCACGACATCAACGAGAAGCTCTACACCGCCCCCGGCGACTTCGTGGCCACCGCGAAGGCCCTGGGCCTGGGCGAGAAGGGCGTGTACCTGCTCGCGGCGACGTTCGGCAACGTGCACGGCGTCTACAAGCCCGGCAACGTCAAGCTGCGCCCCGAGGTCCTCAGGGAGGGCCAGGACGTCGTCGCCAAGGAGTTCGGCCTCGGGGACGGCGCCAAGCCGTTCAACCTCGTGTTCCACGGCGGCTCGGGCTCGGCGCAGGAGGAGATCCGCGAGGCGCTCTCCTACGGCGTCGTGAAGATGAACGTCGACACCGACACGCAGTACGCCTTCACCCGGCCGATCGTCGGTCACATGTTCACCAACTACGACGGCGTGCTGAAGGTCGACGGCGAGGTCGGCAACAAGAAGGCCTACGACCCGCGCACCTACATGAAGCTCGCCGAGACCAACATGGCCGCGCGCATCGTCGAGGCGTGCGAGGACCTGCTGTCGGCCGGCCAGTCGCCGAGCGCTTGAGTGACCGAGCTCGCGAGGTCACCGATGAGCACAGCGGGGTGCGTCACCGTGTCGACGAGCGCCAGCGAGGAGGACGCGTGACGCACCCGCACCACAACCTGCTCGGTGAGCCGCCGGCCACGCTGCTGCCCGGCAACCCGGAGGCCGACGCCGAGCTCGCGGCCGGGAACCCGCCGGCGGAGGTCGCAGCGCACCACCCCACGGTCAGCGCGGCGTGGGCGGCGCTGGCCGAGGGGGCGCTCGACCGTCCCGAGCGGGGGCTCACCGACACGATCGAGGCCTACGCGTACGCCCGCACCGGCTACCACCGCGGCCTCGACGCGCTGCGCCGCAACGGCTGGAAGGGCTACGGCCCGGTGCCGTGGTCGCACGAGCCCAACCGCGGTTTCCTCCGCTGCGTGACGGTGCTGGCCCGCGCCGCGGAGGCGATCGGCGAGACCGACGAGCAGGAGCGCTGCACCCAGCTGCTGCGCGACTGCGACCCCACCCTCGCGCCCTGAGCACCCCACTGCGGGCGTTGCTCGCGGATCGTCGGCGCTGCAGCGCCCGCGATCGGCGGGGGACGCCCGCAGTGCGTTGCCGGGTGCGGTGAGCACCGACCTGCACACTCTCCCCGTGGAGCACTCACCTGCTGCCCTGACGGCGCGCCTGCGTCCGCTGCTGCTCGCCGTCCACGCGGCGCTGTCGGCCGGCGTCGCAGTCAGCGCGGCGATCCACGCCCGGCACGGCTGGAACCCGACCGCCGACCGGCACCTGGACCACCAGCTGGTCCGTCGGGAGGCGATGGAGCGGCTGCGGCCGTGGGGTGCCGGGCCGGACGAGCTCTCCGACCCGCTGCAGGCCCGCCAGCTGGAGTTCCTCGACACCAGCACCGACAACCTGGGCCTGCCGATGAGCGGGCTGATCCTGCGCACCCCCACGGACGTGCTGCGGGTGTGGCGCTCCGACGACGGCGAGCTGCCCGCCGCGGCCACCGACGGCCTGCGTGCCTTCTACCGCCAGGACCCGAGCCGCCAGCTCCAGCTCGCCCTCGACCCCGACGGGCCGCGGTCCACCCCGGGTCACCTCGCCCTGTTGTGGTCCGACTCCGGTGCCGTCCTCACCCGCTTCGACCTGGTCCGGCCGTGCGGGCACGTCGGCCGGCGGGTGCAGGTGGACTGGCACGTCGACCTGCACGAGCGGCTGGGACGCCCCGCAGCCTGACATCACTCTGGGTGATGGGACGACAGAGAAGGGGCGGGAACGGTCGGAGATCGTTTACTCTCCGTACCCAGCGTCCGGTCCGGACGCCCGCTCCCGGAGGTGCCGCATGGCAACGCTTCTCTGGATCCTCGCCGTCGTCCTCGTCGTCGCCGGCATCGTCGCGATCATCCGCAGGCAGCTGCTGTGGGGGATCGTGCTGATCATCGTGGGCCTGCTCGTGGGGCCGGGCGGGGTCAGCATCTTCACCTGATCCCCGACGGCCCGTCTGCAGGCAGAAGGGCCTCTCCACCCACCGGGGAGGCCCGTCCCCCCACCTCTCGCGCGCTCGGGGTGAGCCCCGGGACGGGGCCGCGGCGGTGCCCGGGAGGAGCCGGGGGTAGGGGGTCCTCGATCAGGGCTGCAGCCGCCAGCGCACCCGGTCGTCGGCGTACCACGTCCAGCGGTCGACCGACCGCGGGTACGGGACGCCGTCCCGGACGACCCGGGCCGGGTCGCTGGCGATCTGCACCGCCCGTCCGCGGGTGCGACGGCCGGGCCGCAACGGCAACGTCATGACGGTCACGTCGAGGGTGTCCACGACCCGCCAGTCGGGCCGGACGTCGATCCGGGTGATCTGCCCGTCGGCGATCTTGACCGCGTCGTGGTGCGCCTGCGCGCCCAGCCGCCGCGCCAGCGGACGGCGCCGGTCGTCCCCGGCCGCCTCCAGGCGGCCGTGGTGCAGCAGCACGCCGCCGTGGTCGTCGCGCACCAGGCCGAGCTGCCGCTCGCTGCCGGTGCCGATGCCGAGCGCGCGGGCCAGGGCGGTCGAGTCGCCGCCGCCGGCGGGTTCCCACGAGACGGGGACGTCGGCGGTCCGCCCGGCCTTCCACAGCGTGGTGAGCACCGCGGCGAGCGCCGGCACCGGTCCCCTCACCAGCAGAGCGTCGGCCTGCGCCGCGGGGGCGACGTCCTCGCGCGCCGGGGCGGAACCGGGCTCGAGACCGCGCAGGTCGAACTCGACGAGGGGCATGCCGATACCCTGCCACCTGCCAGCCGGTCGACCGCCGGTGACGAGTCCGAGGGGGACGACAGCGAGATGCCGGCAGTCGTGCTGATCGGCGCCCAGTGGGGCGACGAGGGCAAGGGCAAGGCCACCGACCTGCTCGGGGGGCGCGTGCCGTACGTCGTGCGCTACCAGGGCGGCAACAACGCCGGGCACACGGTGATCACGCCGGACGGCGAGAAGTACGCGCTGCACCTGATCCCGTCCGGGATCCTCACGCCGGGCTGCACGCCGGTCATCGGCAACGGCGTGGTCATCGACCCCGAGGTGCTCATCGGCGAGCTCGCCGGACTCGAGGAGCGCGGCGTCGACACCTCGCGGCTGGTCATCTCGGCCGACGCGCACCTGATCATGCCGCACCACCGGGCGCTGGACCGGGTCACCGAGCGCTTCCTCGGCAAGCGCCGGATCGGCACCACCGGCCGCGGTATCGGCCCGGCGTACGGGGACAAGGTCGCCCGCACCGGCATCCGGGTGCAGGACCTGCTCGACCTGTCGATCCTGCGGCAGAAGCTCGAGGGGACGCTGCAGGAGAAGAACCAGGTCCTGGTCAAGGTCTACAACCGCAAGGCGATCGACGTCGACGAGGTCGTCGAGGAGTACGCCGGCTACGCCGCGCAGCTCCGGCACCGCATCGCCGACACCCGGCTGCTGCTGGCCAACGCCCTCGACGCCGGCGAGTGGGTGCTCCTGGAGGGCTCGCAGGGCACCCTGCTCGACGTCGACCACGGCACCTACCCGTTCGTCACGTCGTCCTCCCCGACCGCCGGTGGCGCGGCGGCGGGCTCGGGCATCGGCCCCACCCGCATCGAGCGGGTGGTCGGCATCCTCAAGGCCTACACGACCCGCGTCGGCTCCGGGCCGTTCCCGACCGAGCTGCACGACCAGTGGGGCGACTACCTGCGCAAGCAGGGCGGCGAGGTCGGCGTGACCACCGGCCGCGACCGCCGCTGCGGCTGGTTCGACGCCGTCGTGGCCCGCTACGCCAGCCGGGTCAACGGCATCACCGACTACTTCCTCACCAAGCTCGACGTCCTGTCCGGGCTGGAGACGGTGCCGATCTGCGTGGCCTACGAGATCGACGGCGTCCGGCACGACGAGATGCCGATGACGCAGACCGACTTCCACCACGCCAAGCCGGTCTACGAGGAGATGCCGGGCTGGTTCGAGGACATCCGGAACTACCGGACCTTCGACGAGCTGCCGGCCAACGCGCAGGCCTACGTGCGCCGGCTCGAGGAGCTCTCCGGCGCGCGGATCAGCGTGATCGGCGTCGGCCCCGGCCGCGACGAGAACGTCGTCCTCCACGACCTGATCGGGTGAGGGCGACGATCAGCTGAGCTGATCGAACACGGTCCTGGCTCACCACTGGCGGGGAGCCAGGACCGTGGACGACCAGGTCACCTGATCACCGGGGACGCCGTCAGCGCAGGTCGGGCACGGCTCCCAGCGGTGGTGCGGCCGGGTGGGACCGCGGTGTCATCGGATCGCTCCTACGCGGCGGCGACCTCGAGCTCCTGCCGTGCTGCGACGGCGATCTCGGGGGCGTCGGTGATCAACCCGTCGACGCCGAGGGCCAGCAGCAGCCGGGCCTCGGTCTGCATGTCGCCGGTGCCGCTGGCGGCCTCGCCGCGGCGCAGGTGGCGCGGCAGGAAGGCGTTCTCCGGGCGCAGCGTCCACGGGACGACGACCAGCCCGGCGCGGTGGGCCTGGGCGATCAGGTCCGAGACGCCGGTCAGCGCCTGGTCCGCGTCGCGCAGCAGGATCCGGTGCCGGCTCGGGGCGATGCCCTGCGCGTACGTGCTGACCTCGCGCAGGCCGGCCGGGGTGACCAGGTGGTCGTCGGTGCCGGCGTCGTCGATCAGCTGCAGCATCGTCGGCCCGCGGTCCCCGAGGTCGGCCCGCAGCTGCCGCAGCGCGGCGGCGTCGAAGGACTGCACGACCACGGTCCCGTCGGGACGGGCCGCGTCGAGGCGGCGCAGCTCGGCGGCGACGAGCTCGGGGACCGGGACGCCCGCCTCGTGGTCGAACCAGCTGGGCTTCTTCAGCTCGGCCAGCACGCGAACCTGCCGGGAGACGGTCGACCGCCGGCGGGCGATCGCCACGACCTCGGCCAGGGTGAGGATCCCGGCCTGTCCGTCGTAGGTGGTGTTCAGCGGGCGCAGCGCCGGCATCCGCTCGACGGCGCGCAGCGTCCGCAGCTCGGCGAGGGTGAAGTCCTCGGTGAACCACCCGGTGCGCTCGCGGTCGTCGACGACACGGGTGGTGCGCCGGTCGGCGAACTCGGGTCGCTCGGCGACGTCGGTGGAGTGGGAGAGCTCGTTCTCGTGCCGGACGACGAGCGCGCCGTCCCGGCTGACGACGACGTCGGGCTCGATGAGGTCGGCGCCGAGGTCGATGGCGAGCTCGAAGCTGGCCGCGGTGTGCTCGGGCCGGTAGGCGCAGGCCCCCCGGTGACCGACGACGACAGGACGGGCTGGGCGGCTCGCCGGGACCGTGGCCGGCGACGCGAGCGCGTGCATGTCCCCTACAACACCCGAGGGATCTGAACATGACGCGAACGCCATCCGGTGGTTCGTGGACAATTCGGAGGACGCCGCCCTGACCTGGGCGGGACCATGCCGACGTGACCGATCTCTCACTCCTGGGCTGGACGCCGGCGTTCGACGCCGCGTTGCCCCCGGACGCGCGACCCGGCCGGGTCGCCCGGGTCGACCGCGGCCGGCTGACCGTGCTGACCACTGACGGCGAGCTGCGGGCGCACCCGGCCGCGGCGCTGCTCGAGGGCACCGGGCCGGCGGTCGGCGACTGGGTGGCGCTGCGCGGTGAGCTCGCCGTCGCGGTGCTGCCCCGCCGGACGGCGTTCACCCGCGTCGTCGCCGGGCGGACGTCGGCCGAGCAGGTGGTCGCGGCCAACCTCGACCTGGTGCTCGTCGTCGACGCGCTGACCACGGCCCCGCGGCTGCGCCGGGTGGAGCGCTACCTCGCCGTCGCCTGGGGCAGCGGCGCCACGCCGGTCGTCGTCCTCACCAAGGCCGACCTGTGCGACGACGTCCCCGGCGCGCTGCTGGCGGTCGCGGAGGACACCGTGGGCGTCGACGTCCTGCCGGTCAGCTCGGTGACGGGGGAGGGGCTGCCCGCCGTCCGGGCACTGCTGGGCCCCGGGCGGACGGCGGCGATGGTCGGCCCGTCCGGCGTGGGCAAGTCCAGCCTGGCCAACGCGCTGGCCGGGACGGTGGTGGCGACCACCCGCGGGATCCGGGAGGCCGACGGCCGCGGGCGGCACACCACGACCGCGCGCGAGCTGCACCTGCTGCCCGGCGGCGGCCTGCTCGTGGACACCCCGGGGATGCGCGAGCTCGGGCTGGTCGACGACGCCGGGGTCGACACCGCCTACGCCGACGTCACCGAGCTCGCCGCCGAGTGCAGGTTCCGGGACTGCGCGCACCGCACCGAGCCCGGGTGCGCCGTGGCGGCCGCGATCGAGGACGGCCGGCTGGATCCGGCCCGCTACACCGCCTGGCGGAAGCTGCAGGCCGAGGCGCACCGCCAGGCACTGCGTTCCGACGCCCGCGCCCGGGCCGCCGAGCACGCCCGCGTCCGGGCCCTGCACCGGTCGTACCGGTCGCAGCCGAACCGGTTGCGGTAGGCCCCGTCCAGGGCACCGCCCCGAGCCCTGACGGCCCCGTGCAGGGTCCCGCCGCGAGCTTGCGCGTGGCGGGGAGCAGGGGGTCCTTCCCGGGAGGGGACGGGGTCCTTCGACGGTAGGGTCGCCGTCCGTGCGCGTGCTCGTGATCGGCTCCGGTGCCCGGGAGCACGCCCTGTGCGTCGCTCTGTCCTCCGACCCCGCGGTGACCGCGCTGTCCTGCGCGCCGGGCAACGCCGGCACGCGCACGATCGCCGAGCCCGCCGCGGTCGACGTCGCCGACCCGGTCGCGGTCGCCGCGCTGGCCACCGGCTGGGGCGCCGACCTCGTCGTCATCGGGCCGGAGGTGCCGCTGGTCGCCGGCGCCGCCGACGCGGTCCGCGACGCCGGCATCGCCTGCTTCGGCCCGTCGGAGCAGGCCGCGCAGATCGAGGGCAGCAAGTCCTTCGCCAAGCACGTCATGGCTGCCGCCGGCGTCCCGACCGCCCGGTCCTGGCCGGTCGGCGGTCCGGCGGAGCTCGAGACGGCGCTGGACGAGGCCGGTGCGGCGGGTGGGGGGCCGTACGTGGTGAAGGACGACGGGCTGGCCGCCGGCAAGGGCGTCGTCGTCACGACCGACCGGGCTGCCGCCGTGTCGCACGGGCACCGCGTGCTCGACGCCGGCGGCGCGGTGCTCGTCGAGGAGTACCTCGACGGCCCCGAGGTGTCGCTGTTCGCCGTCACCGACGGGACGACGGTGCTGCCGCTGCTGCCCGCCCAGGACGCCAAGCGCCGCGACGACGGCGACGCCGGGCCCAACACCGGCGGGATGGGGGCCTACGCGCCCCTGCCGTGGGCGCCGCCGGGCCTGGTCGACGAGGTGCTGGCCACCGTGCTGCAGCCGACGGTCGACGAGATGCGCCGCCGCGGCGAGCCGTTCTCCGGGCTGCTCTACGCCGGGCTGGCGCTGACCTCGCGTGGGGTGCGGGTCGTGGAGTTCAACGCCCGCTTCGGCGACCCGGAGACCCAGGTCGTGCTGCCGCTGCTGGAGACGCCGCTGGGTGGCCTGCTGTACGCGGCCGCCACCGGCACGCTCGCCGACCACCCGCCGCTGCGCTGGCGCGACGGGGCCGCGGTCACCGTCGTCGTCGCGGCACCGGGCTACCCCGAGCGGCCGCGCACCGGCGACCCGGTCACCGGCGCCGACGCCGAGGGGGTGCTGCACGCGGGCACCACCGTGGACGCCGAGGGGACGGTCCGCTCCGCCGGTGGGCGGGTGCTCGCCGTGACCGCAGTCGGCCCGGACCTCGCCGCGGCCCGGCAGCGGGCCTACGAGCGGGTCGCCGGCGTGCGGCTGGCCGACGCGCACTGGCGCACCGACATCGCGCTGGCCGCGGTCGAGGGCCGGATCACCGTGCGCTGAGCGGCCAGGAGGTCGCATCCGACCCCGTCCGGCCCCGTCCAGAGGCTCGCCGCGGCCCCGTCCCGGGTCCCGCCGGCCCCTGCAGGGTCCCGCCGCGAGCTTGCGGGTGGCGGGGAGCAGGGGGTTCTTCTCCGAAGGGTGGGGAGGACGGGGTCCTCCTGCTACTGCGCCGTGACCGCAGGCCGGGCGCGCTCCCGGCGCGGCTCGGGCGGGCGCGGCCCGTCGTAGCGCCGGGACAGGTAGGTGCCGGCCACGTTCGCGCACGCCACGGTGGGCACGGCGATGAGCGCGCCGAAGATGCCGGCCACCAGCAACCCCGCGGCGATCGCGAGGACGACGGCGAGCGGGTGCACCCGCACCGCCCGGCCCAGCAGCAGCGGCTGCAGGACGTGCCCCTCCAGCTGCATCACCAGCACGACGACGGCGAGCGCGATCAGCGCCGTGATCGGCCCCTTCGAGACCAGGGCGACCAGCACCGCGACGGTGCCGGCCAGGAACGACCCGATGATCGGGATGAACGCGCCCAGGAAGACCAGCGCGGCCAGCGGGATGACCAGCGGGACGCCGAGGACCGCCAGGCCGATGCCGATGCCGATGGCGTCGGCCATCGCCACGGCGACCGTGGCGCGCACGTAGGAGATGAGCGTGCGCCACGAGCGGCGGGCGGCCTCGTCGACGTACGCGCGCGAGTCCCGCGGGAACAGGCCGACCAGCCACAGCCAGATCGAGCGGCCGTCCTTGAGGAAGAAGAAGAGCGTGAACAGCGCCAGCAGGGTGCCGGTGGTGACCTCCCCGACCGTCACGGCGGTCGTGAGCGCGCCCGAGGCGAGCGTGTCCTCGTTGGCGACCAGCGTCTGCTGCAGCTGGGTGACCAGGTTCTCCAGCTGCGTCCGGGTGACGGGGAAGGTGCGCACGATCAGGTCGCGCACCTGGTCGACGCCCTGGCCGACCTGGTCGGCGAGGTCGCCGAAGCCGGTGGTGACCTGCTGGACGACGAGCGTGACGATCCCCGCCACCGTGCCGAGCCCGAGCACCAGCATCGTGAGGGCGGCCAGGGTCCGTGGCCAGCCGGTGCGGACCAGCGCCGAGGCGCCCGGTTGCAGGAGGGCCGCCAGCAGCAGCGCGACGATGACGGGGACGACGACCACGGCCACGTAGGCGGCCGCCCAGAGCAGCAGGTAGAGCCCGGCGACGACGACGATGAGCCGCCACGACCAGGCGGCCGCCACCCGCAGCGCCCGGGGCACCTCCTCCTCGGCCGCGCCCGGTCGCCGCGGGGGACGCCGGTCACGGGGCACGGGCCGCTGCTCCCCTCCGGCGGGTGGCCCGCTCACCCCGCCGGGCCCGATCGGGCCGTCGAGGTCCGGTGCCCCGGGCTCGGGGCTGCCGAGGGGTGGCCGGTCGGCCCGATCGGCGTCGTCCGCCCCGTCGTGGTACCCGGAGTCGTCGTCCGGGTGGTGCGGCCAGGCGTGCGGGTCGTGCTCACGGGCCGCGCGGATGCGGTCGCGGGCCCGCGTCAACAGGTGGGTGCCCCGTCGCAGCATCGGGTCCTCCGGGGAGCTCGAGGGGCCGTCGCTGACAGCATCGACCCTGCGGGAGACTGGGGCACGTGGTGCGACGAACCGATGGGCGGGCCGACACGTGATCGAGCGGTACACCCTGCCCGAGATGGGGCGGGTCTGGAGCGACCAGCACAAGTACGAGCTGTGGTGCCGGGTCGAGACCCTCGTCCTCGAGGCGCACGCCGCGGCCGGGCGGGTGCCCGCCGAGGTGGTGCGACCCGTCCGGGAGGCGCCGCCGCCCACGCCCGAGCGGGTCGCGGAGATCGAGGAGACGACGCAGCACGACGTCATCGCCTTCCTCACCGCGTGGGCCGACAACACCGAGCCACGGTCGGCCGCCGCCTACGTGCACCACGGCATGACGTCGTCGGACCTGCTCGACACCGCGCTCGCCGTCCAGCTGACCGAGGCCACCGACCTGCTGCTGGCCCGGCTCGACCGGCTGGTCGCGGTGCTGCGCGACCACGCGCTGGCCCACCGCGACACCATCAAGGTCGGCCGCACCCACGGTGTGCACGCCGAGCCCGACGTCTGGGGCCACCGGGTCGCCGACATCGCCTTCGCCGCCGCCCGGTCGCGGGACCGGCTGCGGGCCGCGCGCGAGCGGGTCGGGGTCGTCGCCATCTCCGGCGCCGTCGGCACCTACTCGCTGATCGACCCGTCGGTCGAGGTCGCCGTCGCCGAGGCGCTGGGGCTGCGGCCCGCCGACGCCTCCACCCAGGTGGTGCTGCGCGACTCGATCAGCGAGTGGGTCGCCTGCCTGGCGATCGTCGCGACCGTCTGCGAGACGGTGGCCCTGGAGGTCCGGCACGGCCAGCGCACCGAGGTCCGCGAACTCTCCGAGGCGTTCGGCTCGGGCCAGAAGGGCTCGAGCGCGATGCCGCACAAGAAGAACCCGATCCGCTCCGAGCGCATCGCCGGCCTGGCCCGCGTCGTCCGCGCCGCCGTCGTCCCGGTGATGGAGGGCATCCCGCTCTGGCACGAGCGCGACATCTCGCACTCGTCGACCGAGCGGGTGTTCCTGCCCGACGCCGCGATCACCACCGACTACCTGCTGCACCTGACCACCGGGCTGGTCGAGAACCTGGTGGTCGACGCCGACCGGATGCGGGCCAACCTCGAGTCGACCGGCGGGCTGATCTACACCTCGTCGGTGCTGCTCGAGCTGGTCGAGGGCGGGGCCTCGCGCGAGGACGCCTACGCGCTGGTGCAGTCGGCGGCCATGGAGACCTGGAACAGCGGGACGCCGTTCCGCGAGACGCTGCGCAAGCGCGCGGCGGACGCGGGCGTGGCGCTGGACGAGGTGCGGCTCGACGAGATCTGCCGGCCCGAGCGGTACGTGGCCAACCTCGGGCCGCTGTTCGACCGGCTGGCCGCGCTGTCGTGACCCTGGATCTCCCGCTCGTCGCCCGCGGCAAGGTGCGCGAGGTCTACGACGCCGGCGGGGACCGCCTCCTGCTGGTCGCCTCCGACCGGATCTCCGCCTACGACCACGTGCTGCCCACGCCCATCCCCGACAAGGGACGGGTGCTCACCCAGCTGTCGGTGTGGTGGTTCGACCAGCTGACGCCGGTGCTGTCGTCGTTCGGGGCGAGCCACCACCTGATCTCGGCGACCGACGTCCCGGCGGAGGTCGCCGGGCGCGCGATGCTGGTGCGCCGGCTGGAGATGCTGCCGGTCGAGTGCGTGGCGCGCGGCTACCTGTCCGGCTCCGGCACGGTCGAGTACCAGCGCACCGGCTCCATCCGCGACGTCCCGCTGCCGGCCGGCCTGGTCGAGGGCTCGCGGCTGCCCGAGCCGGTGTTCACGCCGTCCACCAAGGCCGAGCAGGGCCGGCACGACGAGGCGATCGACTTCGCCGCCGTCGTGGCCGCGGTCGGTGCGGAGCAGGCCGAGGAGCTGCGCGAGCTGACCCTGGCGCTGTACCGGCGCGGTGCGGCGATCGCCCTCGACGCCGGCATCGTGCTGGCCGACACCAAGTTCGAGTTCGGTCTCGGTGCGGACGGTGGCACGGTGCTGGGCGACGAGGTGCTCACGCCGGACTCCTCGCGCTTCTGGCCGGCCACGCTCTGGTCGCCGGGTGGCGCGCAGCCCTCGTTCGACAAGCAGTACGTCCGGGACTGGCTCACGTCGTCCGGCTGGGACCGCGTCTCCCCGCCGCCGGAGCTGCCCGCCGACGTGGTCGAGGCCACCCGCGAGCGCTACGTCACCGCCTACGAGCGGCTCACCGGCACCACCTTCCGCTGACGTGGCAGGAACGCGCTCGGGCATCGCCTACCGCTCCGGCGGCTCGGGCGACCACCTGCTCCTGCTGCTCCACGGGCTGGGCGCCACCGGCGCGGTGTGGGACCGGCTGCTGCCGCTGGTCGAGGCGTCGTGGCCCGGCCCCTGGGCCGTGCCCGACCTGCGCGGGCACGGCCGGTCGCCCGCCGAGCCGCCGTACGGCTACGCGGTGCACGCCGCGGACGTGGCGGTGCTCGCGGCGGGGTCGGGCGCGGCGCGGGTCACCGTGCTCGGGCACTCGTTCGGCGGCGTCGTCGGCGCGGTGCTCGGCGGCGGCTGGTACGGGGTGGAGGTCGCGCGCGTCGTGGCGGTCGGCGTCAAGATCGACTGGACGGACGACGAGGTGACCCGCGCCCGGTCGCTGGCAGCCCGCCCGTCCCGGGTGTTCGCGACCGCCGCCGAGGCCGCCGACCGGCACCTGCGGCTGGCCGGGCTGACCGGGCTCGTGGCCCCGGACGACCCGGTGGCGCTCGCCGGCGTCCGGGAGGTCGACGGCGGCTGGACGCCGGCGCTCGACCCGCGGGCGTTCGGCGCCGTCGGGCCGTCGGTCGAGGAGGTGCTGCGCCGCTCGGTCGCGCCGCTGCGGCTGGCGGCGGGGGCGTCCGACCGGATGGTGGGCCTCGACGCGATGCGCCGGGTGGACCCGACCGCAGTGCTCGTCGAGGGCGCCGGGCACAACGCCCACTGGGAGGCACCCGAGGCGGTGTGGTCCCTGCTGGACGCCGGGGCCTGACCGTCGCGAGATCTGCACACCGGCGGGCATCAGCGCCGCGAAGGGCACCACTGTGCGGATCTCGCGAGTTGGCTGTGGACAGCGCGAGCGAGGGAGATCGCCGCCGGGTGGACGGTGCTGCGGTTCACGTCCGCCGACGTCCTCGGCCGACCGCAGGACGTGGTCGAGGAGATCCGCCGGGCCCTGGCTCGGTGAGATCTGCACAGTGGCGACCTTCACGGCGCTGATGGCGACCACTGTGCAGATCTCGCAGGGTCGCCACGACGAAGCGCGAGCGAGACCAGCGTCACCCGCGGTCCGGCCGGTGGTCCGCGCCACCCCGGTACCCTCGTCGGCGTGCCTCGGGTGGTCGTCGACGTCGTGCTGAAGCCGGAGATCTCCGACCCCCAGGGTCAGGCGGTGCTGGGAGCGCTGGGCCGGCTCGGCCACGAAGGCGTCCGCAGCGTCCGCCAGGGCAAGCACTTCGTCCTCGAGGTCGAGGGCACCCCCGACCGGGCCGAATTGCAGCAGATCGCCGAGACGCTGCTGGCCAACCCGGTCATCGAGGACGTCGAGCTTCACCTCCCGACCGACTGAGGAGAACCCCCTCCGTGCGCATCGGTGTCATCACCTTCCCGGGCTCCCTGGACGACGTCGACGCCGCCCGCGCGGTGCGCCTGGCCGGTGCCGAGCCCGTCGCCCTCTGGCACGCCGAGCACGACCTGAAGGACGTCGACGCCGTGGTCCTGCCCGGCGGCTTCTCCTACGGCGACTACCTGCGGGCCGGCGCGATCGCCGCTCGGGCGCCCATGATGCAGGACGTCGTCGACCGCGCCCGCCAGGGCATGCCGGTGCTCGGCATCTGCAACGGCTTCCAGGTGCTCTGCGAGGCCGGCCTGCTGCCCGGCGCGCTCACCCGCAACGGCCACCTGCACTTCCGCAACCGCGACCAGGTGCTGCGCATCGAGCGCGCCGACACCGCGTGGACGCAGGACTACGAGCCAGGCCAGCGGATCGTCGTCCCGGTGAAGAACGGTGAGGGCCGATACGTGGCCGCGCCGGCCGACCTCGACCGGATCGAGGGCGAGGGCCGGGTCGCCGTCCGCTACGTCGAGGGAAACCCGAACGGGTCGATGCGGGACATCGCCGGGGTGGCCAGCGCGGACGGCCGCGTCGTCGGGCTGATGCCGCACCCCGAGCACGCCGTGGAGGACCTCACCGGCCCGAGCACCGACGGCCTGGGCTTCTTCACCAGCGTCCT
Source organism: Geodermatophilus sp. URMC 61 (assembly GCF_052931555.1). Classification (NCBI taxonomy): domain Bacteria; kingdom Bacillati; phylum Actinomycetota; class Actinomycetes; order Geodermatophilales; family Geodermatophilaceae; genus Geodermatophilus; species Geodermatophilus sp. URMC 61. The sequence continues at coordinate 3,822,555 of NZ_JBRFHZ010000002.1, read as the reverse complement.
GAAGGCGATGGTGGCCGCGTGACGACGGGCGAGCGAGCATCGCAGGCAGCGCCAGCGACCGAGGAGCGGAACGAGTCCGGAGTCGCGGAAGGGCAAGGCGTGAGCCAGGACAGCGCGACGCAGGGACTCAGCGAGCTCGACACCGGGCCCGGCCCGCTGTCGCACCAGCTCGACACCGTCGAGCTCGCCGGGCGGACGCCGGACCTCGAGCAGCCCTACAGCGAGCTGGGCCTGAAGTCCGACGAGTACGCCCGGATCCGCGACATCCTCGGCCGCCGGCCTACCACCGCCGAGCTGGCCATGTACTCGGTCATGTGGAGCGAGCACTGCTCCTACAAGAGCTCGAAGGTGCACCTGCGCCGCTTCGGCGACCTGCCGCGCAGCGAGGCGCTGCTGGTCGGCATCGGCGAGAACGCCGGCGTGGTGGACGTCGGTGACGGCTACGCGGTGACCTTCAAGGTCGAGTCGCACAACCACCCGAGCTACGTCGAGCCGTACCAGGGCGCGGCCACCGGGGTCGGCGGCATCGTGCGCGACATCCTCACCATGGGCGCCCGCCCGGTCGCCGTCATGGACAGCCTGCGCTTCGGCCCGGCCGACGCCCCCGACACCGCCCGCGTGCTGCCCGGCGTCGTGGCCGGCGTCGGCGGCTACGGCAACTGCCTGGGCCTGCCGAACATCGGCGGCGAGCTGCTCTTCGACGCCTGCTACGCCGGCAACCCGCTGGTCAACGCGCTCTGCGTGGGCGTGATGAAGCACGAGGACGTCCGGCTGGCCAAGGCCGAGGGCATCGGCAACAAGGTGGTGCTGTTCGGCGCCCGCACCGGCGGCGACGGCATCGGCGGGGTGTCGGTGCTGGCGAGCGAGACCTTCGACGAGGAGGGGCCGGCCAAGCGCCCGAGCGTGCAGGTGGGCGACCCGTTCACCGAGAAGCTGCTCATCGAGGCCTGCCTGGAGATCTTCCGCGAGGACCTCGTCACCGGCATCCAGGACCTCGGCGGCGCCGGCCTGTCCTGCGCGACGAGCGAGCTGGCCAGCGCCGGCACCGGCGGCATGCACGTCGACCTCGACGCCGTCCCGCTGCGCGACAGCACCCTGACACCCGCCGAGATCCTCATGAGCGAGTCGCAGGAGCGCATGTGCGCCATCGTCGAGCCGGACGAGGTCGAGGCCTTCCTCGCCGTCTGCCGCAAGTGGGACGTGCTCGCCACCGTCATCGGTGAGGTCACCGACGGCGACCGGCTGACCGTCGACTGGCACGGCGAGCGCATCGTCGACGTCCCGCCGCGGACCGTCGCCCACGAGGGCCCGGTCTACGACCGGCCGATGCAGCGCCCGGGCGACCTCGACGAGCTGCAGGCCGACGACCCGGCCGCGCTGCCCCGCCCGCAGACCCCGGAGGAGCTGGCCGCCCACTGGCTGGCTGTCGTCGCCAGCCCGGACGGCGCGGACAAGACCTGGGTCACCGAGCAGTACGACCGCTACGTGCGCGGCAACACGGTGCTGGCCCAGCCCGACGACGCGGGCGTGCTCCGCATCGACGAGGAGACCCACCGCGGCATCGCGCTGGCCCTCGACGGCAACGGCCGCTACGCCCGCCTCGACCCGTACACCGGTGCGCAGCTCAACCTCGCCGAGGCCTACCGGAACGTGGCGGTGAGCGGCGCCCGCCCGCTGGCGGTCACCAACTGCCTGAACTTCGGCTCCCCGGAGGAGCCCGAGGTGATGTGGCAGTTCGCCGAGGCCGTCCGCGGCCTGGCCGACGCCTGCCGCGACCTGGGCCTGCCGGTCACCGGCGGCAACGTCAGCCTCTACAACCAGACCGGCGACGTGGCGATCAACCCGACGCCGGTCATCGGCGTCCTGGGCGTGCACGAGGACGTCCGGACCCGCGTGCCCACCGGCTGGCGGACGGCGGGGGAGACCGTGCTGCTGCTCGGCGAGACCCGGCCGGAGTTCGGCGGGTCGGCATGGGCGTCCGTCGTCCACGGCCACCTCGGCGGCCGCCCGCCGGCGGTCGACCTCGAGACCGAGCGGTCGCTGGCCGAGCTGCTCGCCGCGCTGGGCCGCGAGGGCCTGATCACCTCCGCGCACGACCTGGCCGACGGCGGCCTGGCGCAGGCGCTGGCCGAGTCGGCGCTGCGGTACGGCACCGGCGCGGCGCTGCGGCTGGGTGACCCCACACCGGCCCTGGACCCGTTCACCGCGTTGTTCAGCGAGTCCACCGCGCGCGTCGTGGTGACCACGACCGACCCGGAGGCCGTGCGCGCCACCGCCGAGTGGGCCGGCGTGGCGGTCACCGAGCTGGGGACGACGGGCGGCGACGTGCTCGTCGTCGAGGGCGTCGCCGAGCTGCCGCTGGTCGAGCTGCGCGCCGCCTGGAGCGCGACGCTGCCGGCCCTGTTCGGCACGCCCGAGGCCACCGTGGGCAGCGTCCCGGCGGGGACCGTCCCGACCAGCTGATGCCGGCCCAGCCGATCCCGGCCGACGAGCTGCGGGCCGCGGTCGACCCGGTGCGGGCCTGGCTGGCGGGGGAGGCCGAGCAGCCCGCGCGGTCCGTGCTGGGGGCCGCGGTCAAGACGACGGCCCGCTGGCTGGCCCAGCAGGTGCCGGGCCGCTCGGTGGAGCTGCGGGTGCCGCCGCACGTCGCCGTCCAACTGGTGCCGGGGCCGCGGCACACGCGCGGGACCCCGCCCAACGTCGTGGAGACCGACGCCGCCACCTGGCTGCGGCTGGCCACGGGGGAACTCACCTGGGACCGGGCGGTCGCCGGCGGGTGGGTCAGCGCCAGCGGCAACCGCGCCGACCTGAGCGCCCACCTCCCGTTGCCCCCCTTGCGGGGCTGACCCCGCATCCCGCCGTGGTCATCGGCGGGTGGCTGCGTGATGCGCCGACAGCGGCGGCCGGGCGCCGATGACCACGGCCGGGACGACACCGCGCCCCGGCCGCTACGAGAGCGACCGGGGCGCGGTGTGGGTGGGTGGTGCGGGGCTCAGCCGCCGAACAGGGCGCTGGCGGCCTTGACCGTCTGGTAGAGCCCGTAGGCGAGCGGCACGCCCACCAGGGTCCAGGCGAAGGCGATCAGCCCCGCCGGGGTGTGGACGGGCTTCCGGTCGTCGGTGACGGGGTGGCTCATCGGACGGCGCTCCGTTCGGTGTCGGCACGGGCAGTGGCGGGGGAGGTGGCCTTCGGCTCGTGCCACTTGCCGGCCACCGGGCGGACCAGCAGGTTGGCGATGAAGCCGATGACCAGCAGACCGACCATGATGAACAGCGCCGGGCGGTAGTTGGCCGCGACCAGCTGGCCGGGGGTGCCCTGGGTGTCCAGGACGCCGTTGATGATCAGCGGCCCGGCGACACCGGCGGCCGACCAGGCGGTCAGCAGCCGGCCGTGGATGGCGCCGACCTGGTAGGTGCCGAAGAGGTCACGCAGGTAGGCCGGGACCGTGGCGAACCCACCGCCGTAGAACGAGATGATCACCGCGGCGAGCAGCACGAACAGCCAGGTGGCGGTGCTGCCGATGGTCGCCAGCCCGATGTAGAGGACGGCGCCGACGCCCAGGTAGACCATGTAGATCGGCTTGCGGCCGATGAAGTCCGAGGTCGATGACCACACGAACCGGCCGCCCATGTTGAACAGCGACAGCAGGCCGACGAAACCGGCGGCCGTGGCCGCGGCGACGGTCGAGGTCTCCCCGTTGCGGAAGAAGTCCTGGATCATCGGCGCAGCCTGCTCGAGGATGCCGATGCCCGCGGTGACGTTGCAGAAGAGCACCGTCCACAGCAGCCAGAACTGCGGGGTCTTGATGGCGTTGTTGGCCGAGACGCTCTCGGTGGTGACCAGGGCCTTCTTCTTGACCGAGGACGGGTCGAAGCCGTCGGGCCGCCAGTCGTCGGCCGGCACCCGGATGATGAAGGCGCCGAACATCATGAAGACGAGGTAGACCGCGGCCAGCGTGAAGAACAGCGCCGCGACGGCCTCCCCGTTGGGCACGGTGCCGGCGGTGCCGTCGTACGCGGGGTCGTAGTAGTTCATCAGCTGGCGGGACAGCGGCGAGGCGATGAGCGCGCCACCACCGAAGCCCATGATCGCCATGCCGGTCGCCAGACCGGGACGGTCCGGGAACCACTTGATCAGCGTGGAGACCGGGGAGATGTAGCCGATGCCCAGGCCGATGCCGCCGAGGACGCCGTAGCCGAGGTAGAGCAGCCACAGCTGGCCGGTCTCGATGCCCAGGCCGCCGACCAGGAAGCCGGAGACCCAGAAGACGGCGGAGGTGAACATCGCCGCCCGGGGACCGTTGCGGTCCACCCAGGTGCCGAACAGGGCGGCGGAGACGCCGAGCATGACGATGGCGATCGAGAAGATGATGCCGATCGCGGTCAGGCTCGTGTCGAAGTGCTCGACGAGCGCGGTCTTGTAGACGCTCGTCGCGTAGGCCTGGCCGATGCACAGGTGCACAGCGAGCGCCGCCGGCGGGATCAACCAGCGGTTGAAGCCGGGACGGGCCACGATGCGATCTCGGGCCAGGAAACTGGGTACTGCCACGGGACGGACCTCCGGAGGACATCGGTCGGGGGATCCCCCGCCGGAAAAGGTCTGTGCCACACGTCACGGACCAGCGGGAACGCTACGTCTCCCCTGCACGTACCGCGAAACGGAGCGGTCGGTCCCGGTCAGTTGCAACCAGATCGTTGCGCAGTCAACCAGCTCCCGGACGACCCAACCGCCCCCCGGAGCGGGCATAGGCTCCCGCCATGGCCTACGAGGTGAAGGGCGTCGTCGCCCGCAGCAAGGGAGCCCCCGTCACGGTGGAGACGGTGATCGTCCCCGACCCCGGCCCCGGCGAGGCCGTGGTCGACGTCCAGGCCTGCGGGGTGTGCCACACCGACCTGCACTACCGCGAGGGCGGCATCAACGACGAGTTCCCGTTCCTGCTCGGCCACGAGGCCGCCGGCACCGTGGCCGCGGTCGGCGCGGGGGTCACCAACGTCGCGGTCGGGGACTACGTGATCCTCAACTGGCGGGCGGTGTGCGGGCAGTGCCGGGCGTGTGCCAGGGGGGAGCTGCAGTACTGCTTCGCCACGCACAACGCCGCGCAGAAGATGACCCTGGCCGACGGCACCGAGCTGAGCCCGGCGCTGGGCATCGGCGCGTTCGTGGAGAAGACGCTGGTGCACTCCGGGCAGTGCACCAAGGTCGATCCGGCCGCGCCGGCCACCGCCGCCGGGCTGCTGGGCTGCGGGGTGATGGCCGGGGTGGGCGCGGCGATCAACACCGGCGGGGTGCGCCGTGGCGAGTCGGTGGCGGTGTTCGGCTGCGGCGGGGTGGGCGACGCCGCGATCGCCGGGGCGACGCTGGCCGGGGCGACCACGATCATCGCCGTGGACATCGACGACCGGAAGCTGCAGTGGGCCCGCCGGTTCGGCGCCACCCACACCGTCAACTCCCGCGAGACCGACGCGGTGGCGGCGATCAAGGGCGCCACGCACGGCTTCGGGGTGGACGTGGCGATCGACGCGGTGGGGCATCCGGCGGTGTTCGAGCAGGCCTTCTACGCCCGTGACCTGGCCGGGCGGGTGGTGCTGGTGGGCGTCCCGACCCCCGACATGCAGATCACGCTGCCGCTGCTCGAGGTCTTCGGCCGGGGCGGGGCGATCAAGTCCTCCTGGTACGGCGACTGCCTGCCCTCCCGGGACTTCCCGATGCTGGTCGACCTGTACCGGCAGGGCCGCTTCCCGCTGGACGACTTCGTCAGCGAGACCATCGGCATCGAGGACGTCGAGGAGGCCTTCGAGAAGATGCACCACGGCGACGTCCTGCGTTCGGTCGTGGTCTTCAAGTGACGGCGCGGGTCGACAAGGCCGTCGTCTCCGGCGTCTTCAGCCTCGACGGGCAGGACTTCGACGTCGACAACAACGTCTGGCTGGTCGGCGACGACGACGAGGTGCTCGTCATCGACGCCCCGCACGACGCGGCCCCGATCCTCGAGGCCATCGGCGGGCGTCGGGTGACCGCCATCGTGCTGACCCACGGGCACAACGACCACATCACCGCCGCCGTGGCGCTGCGCGAGGCCACCGGGGCGCCGATCTGGTTCAACCCCGCCGACCGGATGCTGTGGGACGTCGTCCACCCCGACACCGCCCCCGACCACGACCTGGTCGAGGGCACCCGCTTCACCGTCGCCGGGACGACGCTGACGGCGCTGCACACCCCCGGCCACTCGCCGGGCAGCACCTGCCTGCACGCCCCAGACCTGGCCACCGTCTTCACCGGCGACACGCTGTTCCACGGCGGACCCGGCGCGACGGGGCGCTCCTACAGCGACAAGCCCACGATCCTGAACTCCATCCGGTCGCGGCTGCTCAGCCTGCACGGCGACACCGTCGTCAAGACCGGCCACGGCGACGACACGACCATCTCGGCCGAGATCTCGAACGTGCGCTGACGGAGGACCCCCTCCTCCCGACCCCTCCCGAGCTCCGGGCGGTTCCCTGGAGGGGCCGCAGTTCCGGCTGGGCGGGGTGGCCAGGGCCACCCCGCCCAGCCGGAACCCGTCGGCCTCCGCCGGTACCCTCGATGAGTGCCTCGCGGTGACGGACGGCTGACGCACGACCTCGACCCCCATTCCCCCGGACCCCAGGACGCGTGTGGCGTCTTCGGCGTCTGGGCGCCGGGGGAGGAGGTCGCCAAGCTGACCTACTTCGGTCTCTACGCCCTGCAGCACCGTGGCCAGGAGGCGGCGGGCATCGCCGTCTCCGACGGCGCCTCGGTCGTCGTCTACAAGGACCTGGGGCTGGTCAGCCAGGTCTTCGACGAGGCGACCCTGGGCAGCCTGCGCGGCCACCTCGCCGTCGGGCACACCCGCTACTCGACGACGGGCGCCTCCACGTGGGAGAACGCCCAGCCGACCTTCCGGACGACGGACTCCGGCACCGGGCTGGCGCTGTGTCACAACGGGAACCTGGTCAACACCGCCGAGCTGGCCAGCCGGGCCGCCGACGCCGGTGTGCCGGGCGCCTTCACCTCCACGACCGACTCCGACCTGGTCACCGCGCTGATCGCCGCCCGCCAGGACCTCTCGGTCGAGGCCGCCGCGATGGAGGTGCTGCGCCAGCTGCGCGGCGCCTTCAGCTTCACCTTCATGGACGAGAACACCCTCTACGCCGCCCGTGACCCGCAGGGTGTGCGGCCGCTGGTGCTCGGCCGGCTGGAGCGCGGCTGGGTGGTCGCCAGCGAGACGGCGGCCCTGGACATCGTGGGTGCCTCGATCGTCCGGGAGATCGAGCCGGGCGAGCTGATCGCCATCGACGAGAACGGCCTGCGCAGCCAGCACTTCGCGCACAGCGAGCCGAAGGGCTGCGTCTTCGAGTACGTCTACCTGGCACGGCCGGACACGACGATCGGCGGTCGCGGGGTGCACGCCGCCCGCGTCGAGATCGGCCGCCGGCTGGCCAAGGAACACCCCGCCGACGCCGACCTGGTCATCCCCGTGCCGGAGTCGGGCACCCCGGCCGCGGTCGGCTACGCCGAGGCCTCGGGCATCCCCTACGGCATCGGCCTGGTGAAGAACTCCTACGTCGGGCGGACCTTCATCCAGCCCAGCCAGACCATCCGGCAGCTGGGCATCCGGCTCAAGCTCAACCCGCTGCGCGACGTCATCCGCGGCAAGCGGCTGGTCGTCGTCGACGACTCGATCGTGCGCGGCAACACCCAGCGGGCGCTGATCCGGATGCTGCGCGAGGCCGGTGCGGTCGAGGTGCACGTGCGGATCTCCTCGCCGCCGGTGAAGTGGCCGTGCTTCTACGGCATCGACTTTGCCAGCCGGGCGGAGCTGATCGCCAACGGTCTCGACGTCGACGGCGTGCGGGCCTCGATCAACGCCGACTCGCTGGGCTACGTCTCGGAGCAGGGGCTCATCGCGGCCACCGAGCAGCCGGTGAACCGGCTGTGCACCGCCTGCTTCACCGGGGAGTACCCGATCCCGCTGGCGGAGAGCGAGCTGCTCGGCAAGCACCTGCTCGAGGGGATCGAGCGGCGCGCCGTCACCGGCTGGACCGGCCAGCAGGCCGGCAGCGCCACCGTGCCGGGCGGTGCGGACGACGCGCTGACCCGCCCGTGACGCAGCCCCGCCCCCGCGGAGGTGACGCCCGAGCGGGCATCGCAGGGAGCGCCGGCGACCGAGGAGCGGAACGAGGGCGCAACCGAGCAGTGAGCGACGAGTTCACCTACGCCGCCTCCGGCGTCGACATCGACGCCGGCGAGCGGGCCGTCACCCTCATGCGGACGGCGGTGGAGGGCACCAACCGCCCGGAGGTCGTCGGCGGCCTGGGCGGCTTCGCCGGGCTGTTCGCGCTGGACACGGCGAGGTACCGCAAGCCGCTGCTGGCCTCCTCGACCGACGGCGTCGGCACGAAGATCGCTCTCGCGCGGCAGCTGGACCGGCACGACACCGTCGGCATCGACCTGGTCGCGATGGTCGTCGACGACCTGGTCGCCTGCGGCGCCGAGCCGCTCTTCCTGCAGGACTACGTCGCCTGCGGGCGGGTCGTGCCGGAGCGGATCGCCGCGATCGTCACCGGCATCGCGACCGGCTGCCGGCTGGCCGGGGCCGCGCTGGTCGGTGGGGAGACCGCCGAGCACGGTGACCTGATGGCCCCCGACGACTACGACCTGGCCGCCACCGCCGTGGGGGTCGTGGAGGCCGACGCGGTGCTGGGGCCGGAACGGGTCCGGGACGGCGACGCGGTCGTCGCGATGGGGTCGTCCGGCTTCCACTCCAACGGCTACTCGCTGGTGCGCCGGGTGGTCGCCGCCGCCGGGCTCGACCTGGCCGCCACGCCCGCCGGGCTGGACCGCCCGCTGGGCGAGGTGCTGCTCGAGCCCACCCGCATCTACGCGCTGGACTGTCTGGCGCTGCTGCAGCGCTTCGGCGTCGAGGGCGTGCACGCCTACGCGCACGTCACCGGCGGCGGACTGGCCGGCAACACCGCCCGGGTGGTCCCGGACGGGCTGGAGGCCGTGCTGGACCGCGGCACCTGGGCCCTGCCGGCCGCGGTCTGGCTGCTGGAGGAGCACGGCGTGCCGCGGGCGGAGTCCGAGCGGGCGTTCAACTGCGGCATCGGCATGGTCGCCGCGGTCGCGTCGGACGTCGCCGACGACGTGGTCGCCGCGTTGGCCGAGCGCGGGGTGCCCGCGTGGGTCGCCGGCACCGTCGGTGCCCGGACGGGCGACACCGGCGCGCACCTGGTCGGCAGCTACCGCTGAGAGAGGACCCCTCCTCACGCCTCGGAGGAGGACCCCCTGCCCCCCACCACTCGCAGGCTCGCGGCGGGACCCTGCAGGGGGCCGGCCAGCCTCTGGACGGGGCCCGACGGGCGACGGCGTGCGACGACACCGCAGCTCCCCGGAGGGAGCAGCGGTGTCGTCGGGTCAGCCCGCGCCGGTCAGGCGGAGGTCAACGACTGGCGGCCCAGTCGTCGTCCGTGTCGTCGTCCGCCGCCCAGCGGTCGGTGTACTCGTCGTCATCGTCGTCGTCCGTGCTCGCCCGGGACGGGGTGTACGGAGACGGTGACCCGGCCAGCTCCCGCTGAAGAGCGGAGAGGTCGGTGTTCGGTGAGCTGTACTTGAGCTCACGGGCCACGCGTGTCTGCTTGGCCTTCGCTCGGCCGCGCCCCATCGGCTCGACCCCCTCGTTACGGAGTACGGGAGCCCAGCTCCGGGCTGGACGGCCCGCGTGGCGACCCCGACTGAGTGTCTCTGTCTCGACCGAGCTTACGACACGGATCGACGACCGGCACGGGTCTCCCCCCGGCTGTCCCCCGACCGGGGCCTCCCGCCGGGTCCACCCCGCGCCGCACGACGGTGGGTGTCACGGGATCACCGTCTCCGGCTCCTGGTCGGTGCCGGCTCGGGGCGCGGGGACGGCCGTGCCGGACGCCGTCAGACCGAGCTGGTCCGCGAGGTCCATCCGGTCGTAGTAGAAGCGGTGCGACACGGCCCTGCCGTCCCGGACCGTGATGACGTCGCACTCCCGCAGCCGGAGGGACCTGCCGGTGGGCGGCAGGTCGCCCTCCGGGGAGCTGAGCGTCCCGGTGTGGGTGCCCACGAGCAGGCCCTCGTCCAACGCGCTGTCGGCGTTCTCGAAGGTGGCCCTGGCCTCCCACGACAGGTCGGGGAAGGCCTGGCGGAATGAGATCAGGTACTCGACGATCGCGTCCCCGCCGTCGAGTCGGTCCGCGTCAGGTGCCTCGCCGACGGCGTCGTCCGCGTACTCCCGCCGGAGGGCGTCGCGGTCTCCCGCCAGGATGGCCTCGGTGATGCGGTCCATGGTCTCGCGCGCCTGCCCCATGACGACCTCCTCGACCGTTCGTCCGACACCACAGCGTCGGGCCCTCCCGCCCCCGGGGACGAGAGGCGAACGGCCCCGTGGCCCTCAGCGCAGGAGGCGGATCGTGGCCAGCCGGCCGACCGACGCCATGCGCTCCTCGGCGAGGCGGTCGGCGGCCACGGCGGGGGAGACGCCGTCCGCGTCGGCCGTCCGGAACACCCGCAGCGCGACGTCGAAGATGCCCGCGCGGGCCTCGGCGCGGCGAAGGAGAACCCGTGCACTTGGTCCTCCACCGGCTGAACATGCACAGCGAGTTCCGGGCGCCGGTCGAGCTGCTAGGTCATGTCGGTGTAGGGGCGCTCACGGTGGTGACCGCCTCCGCTGCGTCGGACAGCGGGCCTGTTCCGGGAAGCCCCGTGGTCATCGACTGGGCCTCTATGTCTAGTGCCGCCGGAGTTCTACGTTGAGGGCTGCGGTGGGCGTGGGAGTCAGGCTGAGGCGAAGAGCGGGAGAGGGACTGGAAGTCCTGCCACGCAGCCGGCTGAGGCCGTAGAGCCGTGTCCCATGTGCCGGCCTCACGTCCACCGCCCGTCAGGCCGCGACGGGGATCGGAATGGGCGCGTCGGCCACCTGGTCGGCGCGCAGGGTCCGGTAGACGACGTCGGAGAGCCGGCGCTTGAGGCAGCGCAGCGCCTCGCGGCTGGTCTTGCCCTCGGCGCGTTTGCGCTCGTAGTAGACGCGGCCCTCGGTGTCGGCACGGATCTCGGTGATCGCGATCGTGTAGAGCGCCCGATTGAGCTGCCGGTTGCCGCCACGGTTGAGCCGATGCCGCACGGTCCGCCCGGAGGAGGCCGGAATCGGCGCGGAGCCATTCGCGGCGGCGAAGGTGTGCCGGGTCGGATAGCGACCGACGTCGACGACCTCGGCCAGGATCCGCGCGGCGACGAACACGCCGACGCCATAGATGCCGGTCAGGGTCGTGCCAGACTGCTCCACCAACTCGGCGATCTGGGCGCGCAGGCCGGCCAGCTCGGCGTTGATCTCTACCATCCGCTGCAGCCGCCTGCGGGTCACCGCCGCCCGGATGCTGGAGTCGTTCTGCAGTAGCGCCAGCGCCGCCTGCAGATGCGCCGGCTGGGTGAGCCGCGGCAGCCGGCGCTGATAGCCCGGGTGCAGCCAGCCCAGGTCGGCGTGGATCCGGTTGGCCAGGGCGGTGCGCTCGTCGATGAGCTGCTCGCGGAAGTCCATCAGCACCCGCAGGTCGGCCGGCAGCCCGTCCATCGGGCGCACCGGCGGCAGGAACGTCTCGCGGGCGGTGATCCGGGCGATGGCGACCGCGTCGACCGGATCGGTCTTGCCCTGCCCCGGTCGGGACTGCCGCTCCCGGGAGGTCATCAGCGGCGGCACCTCCACCACGGTTACGCCGGTCTCGACCAGGTGCATCGCGGCGGCCCAGCCGAAGTTGGCCGAGCCCTCGATGCCGACCCGCACGACCGCGTGCTCGGCAACCAGGTCAGCCAGGACGGTGAACCCGGCCGGTTCGTTGGCCACCTGCCGGACGGTGACCACCCGCCCGGCGGCGTCGATCACCGCGACCGCGAGCGTGTCCTTGTGGCTGTCGATTCCTGCGAACACTCGAGCCTCCGCTCCCGATGTCGACCGCGGCCGGGCAGAGCGCGAGCACCTCAAGGGACCACGAGCCGCGTCCCCACGCCTCTATCGAGCGTCAGCTGCCCGGACTGGAACCGCCGCCGGGAGGCACCCACTCAACAGAGCCTCAGCCCGAGAGCCGGGCAGCAAAAGGTAGAGCCTTCCCGACGGCGGCGCGGACCCCGTCGATACCGGGGCGAGGCCCATCCAACCTGAGGTGCTAGAGGTGTCGCGCCAGGATTCGACCGAGCGGTTCGCGGGCGAGACGGCCCCACTGGCCGCTGTTTAACCGGCGGAACCTCGGCCGCCGGAGGGAACGGCGCCTGCCCCGGTGACCTACCTCGCACAGTAGTCCCAGGCACCCCGGTTCACACCACTCCACCGCCGCCCGGACGCCGAAGGGGGACCCGGACGGGCCTCGGGTCAGCATGTTGGCGTTCGCCGGGATTCCCTCGACCTGTGCCGGCAGCGTCGAAGGCGGGCTTCGCTCGCCGTGCCGGATCAGCGGTCGAGGGGGCCTTTGAGCAGGGAGGAGACGCGCTGGCGGGTGACGCCGAACAGCCGGGCGATCACGTCCATGGTCAGACCCTCATTGTGCAGGGCACGGGCCTCGGCGCGCCGCCAGCGGCTCCCGGCGTCGGCGAGCTGGGACAGGGTGTCGCTGATCAACTCCACGATCAACGGGCGCGGCTCGGCCGGCACGATCTCCCGGTAGGAGGCGCCGACTGCTCGCTGATCCCGGATGAAGGCCGCGCGCTCGAGGATCTGCTCGCCATTGGTGATCATCTGGCGCGCGGTGGCGCACACCTCCTCCAGCGCCGTCATCGCCGGATCCTCCGAGGAGTCTGGCCGCCGCACTGTGTCTCCTATCGATGCGAGGCGACGCCGCTGCTCGGTGCTCGCGGCCGGTGCTCGGTGCTTGGTGCTTGGTGCTTGGTGCTCGGTGCTCGGTGCTCGGTGCTCGGTGCCAGGTGCTCGGTGCCAGGTTACCTCGCGCGCAAGCCCCGTTGCAGCAAAGACCATTGCCGCAACAGCCAGTGCCGCAAGACCTATTGCGATCCGGAGGGTCGCGTGTCACCGTCGGCTCATCGCCAGTGGAAGCGGGGGCCTCGGAGGTGTCCCATGGTCCATATCGCCCAGGTCATGTGCGATGTCGCCGCCCAGCTGCGCACCGAGCGGCATCCGCCGGTGCAGACGACGCTGGAGGCGATCACCGTCGCCGCCGTGGACGCCGTGCCCGCCGCCGAGGACGCCGGCATCAGCTTCGTGGGCGACCGCTCCCAGATCCAGGCCCGAGCGCCCACCGGGGAGCGACCCAGGGCCCTGGACACGCTGCAGGACCAGCTCGGCGAGGGCCCGTGCTACTCGGCGATCCGCGAGCACGAGACGGTGCACGCCCCGGACGTGGCCACTGAGGACCGCTGGCCCCGCTTCGCCGCCGTCGCCAGCGAGCGTGGAGTGGGCAGCATGCTCACCGTGCGGCTTCACCACACCGCGGATTCGACGCTCGGCGCGCTGAATCTCTACGCCAGCACACCGCACGCCTTCGACGCCGACTCCGAGGCCATCGCGCGGATCTTCGCCGTTCACGCCGCGGTTGCGTTGGCTGCCGCCGAACGCGAAGAGCACCTGGAGGCGGCGCTGCGCAGCCGCGACCGGATCGGTCAGGCCAAGGGCATCCTCATGGAGCGGTACAAGCTCACGCCCGAGCAGGCCTTCGCCGTCCTCGCCAGCATCTCCACGGGCACCAACCGCAAGCTCAGGGACATCGCCGACGAGATCGCCACCACCGGCGCCATCTCCGCAGATCCCCGAGACCACCGCCGGAGCGGGCAGCGTCCTGACACCGCACTCACCGCCCTCGACCGGCCCCCACAGTCACGCCGGTGACCGCCGAGTCCGGGACTGGAGATCGCTGCCGTCCGGCCTGACCTCGATGGCGCTTGGGTCAACTGTCCCCAGTGGGTCAGAGTCCTGTGACGTGGCCCTGAGGGTCAGCGTCACCACGCTGTTCTCCGGTCGAAGGCGACCGCGAGTGGAGCGGCGTGAGCGCCCGCGGGATGTCTGTGCCGAGGCGCCCGCTCACCAGTCACGCGACAGTCGGATGACCCGGAGCCGGCCGACGTCGGCCATCCGCTCCTCGGCCATCCGGTCGGCGGCCACCGCAGGGGAGACGCCTTGCTCCTCGGGTACCTGAAGCACCCGCAGGGTGGTGTCGAAGATGCGCTCCGTCTTCTCCTTGGCGCGCTCGAAGCTGAGGCCGGGCTTGCCACTCAGGGGCAGTACCCCAGACAAGCCGTGCGGGTCCAGTTCGGCCGGCGCAGGTGGACACCTGTCGGTCGTACGCGGACACCTCGGGTTCGCCTCGCACATCCACGTCACGAGGGCCCGGTCACGTCAGGAGAGGCGAGCGCAGCCGTCAGTCCCATGTGGTCGTCACGGATCACGGGGGCACGGAACCGGGAGGTGCGGGTCGTGGTCACCCTCCCCCGTGGTGCCGGCCCCGGTGACCCCGGCGTCGTCATCCGGTGCGTCGCCCGTCCCCCCTGTTGTCGGGAACGCCCTCAGCCATCCGCCTCCTTCCCTGTCAGCGCCCCTTCCCCGGCCCCGTCCGACGGTTCCTCTCCCACACATCGAGATCGGCCGTCCAGCGAGTTCGGGGTCGGCACACCGCCAACGGCGGGTTGCCGGTGGCACCCTCGGTTGCACGTCCCGCCGTCCGGCGGGGTCCTGCGCTGGGTCGGGGAGCGGAGGTGCGGGGGCGTGTTCTCGCTGGGGCGGTGCGGAGGACCGGGCAGCAGCGGGAGTGGGGGTTGTTCCCCGCAGAACGCGCGCGGGGCTCGGTGACGAGGGCGGCGGTGATGTGGGGTCGTGTGACTGCGTCGGTGGCGGCGGTGTTCGTGGGGGCGGCGGCGATGACTCCTGCCCCGGATGGGGCCGCGGTGCGGGCCGTGCCGGTGGACGTGCACTGGATCGTGGAGTGCGACCAGGTGGGCACGGCGCACATCGACCCGATCCTGGATCCGGGCGGGTCGTGGCCTCATCTGCACACGTTCGGGGGGAACCCGGCGGTGCACGCGTCGTCGACGGCCGGCCAGTTGTTCGCCGAGGGCTCGGGGTGCAAGGACTCGGCGGACCGGTCGGCGTACTGGCAGCCGACGTTGGTGGATGAGGCCGGTCAGCCGGTGGTGCCGGTGTCGTTCCGCGCTTACTACCGGGCGGGTGAGGTGGACCCGCAGCTGATCGAGCCGGCGCCGTTCGGTCTGCGTCTGCTGGCGGGGGATCCGATGGCGACGTCGCGGCAACCGCTGGACATCGACTACCTGTGCTTGGGGACGTCGGATGGGGTGGTGGACTCCGTCCACGACACCGCGGTGGACTGTGGGCCGGGGGAGTTCCTGCGGTCGGACGTCGAGTTCCCGCAGTGCTGGGACGGGGTGAACCTGTGGCTGGAGAGGGTGGCGCACATGGCGTATCCGCGGGGCGGTGAGTGCCCGGCGTCGCATCCGGTGGCGATTCCGCAGCTGTCTCTGGAGTCCTCGTACGCGGAGGGGTCGACGTACGAGGGGATGGGGTTCGAGGGCGGGCTGTCGCCGTACGGGCTGCACGCGGACGCGATCCTGGCGTGGGACCCGGGGGAGATGACGACGTTGGTGGAGGGGTGTCTGAACGCGAGTCGGGTGTGCGGGGACGTGACCGATGAGGTGCGGCCGTTCTCGGGCGGGGATGCACGGGGGACGTTGCCGCTGCCGACGGTGCCCGACGTGCCGGCGGCCGGGTCGGCATCGCACGGGCACGGGTAGCACGCGACCACCTGGCCCGCGGTCGGGACAGGTGGCCAGCGCTCATGGTCGGGGCCTCGACCGGCACCAGAGCCCTGTCCGGTGGTCATGCACCGGACGGGCCGCTCTCGTCGGGGGCCGCTTTCGCCCCGCGCGGGCAACAGGATCATCGACTCGGGCAGCCGGTGGAGCCGCTTCACCAGCCGCGCCGGAGCCGCAGGGTCGCCAGGCGGCCGACGCTCGCCATGCGTTCCTCGGCCATCCGGTCGGCCATCACGGCGGGGGACACCTGAGCCTCCTCGGCGGCCCGGAGCACGCGCAGGGTGGTGTCGAAGATTGTTTCGGCCTTGGCCTTGGCCCGGTCGAACGAGAACCCGGCGTGGGCCCCGGGGATCAGTGGCAGTCTCCCTGGCAAACCGTGCCGCTCGTCCTCGACCTGGATCACGCCGCCGGCGTTCACCAGGTAGTCCGGGGCGTAGAGGATCCCGCGGCGCATGAGCTCGGCGGCGATCCCCTCGTGCGCCAGCTGGTTGTTGGCCCCACCGCAGACGATCTCGGCCTCGAGCACCGCGACGGTCTCGTCGTCCAGGGCGCGGCCGAGCGCGCAGGGGGCGTAGACGTCGGTCGGCGTCCGCACCAGGGTCGCGGTGTCGGCCACGGCGTCGACGGCGGGGTGGCGGGCCAGCACCCGCTCGACCGCCCCCGCGTCGACGTCGGTGACGACGACGTCGGCGCCGTCCTCCACCAGCCGGTCGACCAGCCAGCTGCCGACCTTGCCGACGCCGGCCACCCCGACGGTGCGCCCGGCCAGTGACGGTTTGCCCCAGCGGTGCTGGGCGGCCGCCCGCATCCCCTGGAACACGCCGTAGGCGGTCAGCACCGAGGAGTCCCCGCAGCCGCCGTAGGCCACCGACCGGCCGTGCGCGAAACGGGTCTCCCGGGCGACGACGTCGAGGTCGGCGTTGTAGGTGCCGACGTCGCACGCGGTGAGGTAGCGCCCGCCCAGGGACTCGACGAACCGGCCGTAGGCGCGCAGCAGCGCCTCGGTCTTGTCGGTGTGCGGGTCGCCGATGATGACGGCCTTGCCGCCGCCGAGGTCCAGGCCGGCCAGGCTGTTCTTGTACGACATCGCCCGCGACAGCGCGAGGGCGTCGGCGACGGCGGCGTCCTCGCTGGCGTACGGGTAGAAGCGGGTCCCGCCGAGCGCCGGCCCGAGCGCGGTCGAGTGGATAGCGATCACCGCCCGCAGCCCGGAGGCCGGGTCGGAGCAGAAGACGACCTGTTCGTGACCGGAGCCAAGTACGTCCACGGCAGCGAGCCTAGGACGGCGCGGCTCGCCCGACCGGGTGCCCGGCACGGGCGACCGCGGCCGCGGCGCGGGTGTGGCCTTCGTCACCTCCGACCCGCACCCCGCCCACTCGGGTGGAACCGCTCGCCCCTCCTCGGCCCCGGTCACGACCTCGGCGGATCACTGAACGACGAGGTCAGCACGGCGGGGGCGACCCGGCCGACGGCCGGCGGTGCCGAGCTCGAGGAGGTCACGCCCCCCGGCTCGAGCGGCCGCGGGGACCAGAAAGGTCGCGCCCAGCCCTCAAGCTCACCCGTCCGGGTGACGAGAACAGATGTGACAGGAGTGGGGCGGGTGTCCCGTGGGCCCGGTGTGACGGCCGTGCCGCGTGGTGACTTCCGGGACCGGCGTGACGCTGTCACGCTGCGGCCGCCCCCCGACGCACCCCACTTCCCCAGGGAGCGACATGCCGCAGAGCCGTCCTCGCCGGCGCACGTCCGGGACCGCCGCGGCCCCGGCGCACCGCTCGCCCGCCGGGATCGTGCGCAGCCTGCTGGTCGGCGTGGTGGCCGGCACGGTCGTGCTGACCGGGGCCACCCCCGCCGGCGCCGCCCCCACGCCGCCGCCGCCCAACCCCACCGACGAGCAGATCGGGCAGGCGCAGTCGGCGCAGGACGCGGCCGCCGCCGAGGTCGGCCGGATCGGCGCGCTGGTCGCCCAGGCCCAGTCCCAGCTCGAGGGGTACGCCGTCCAGGCGGAGGCCGCCGGTGCCGCCTACCTCGCTGCCGAGGAGGCGCTCCTGCAGGCGCAGGCCGAGGCCGAGCGCACGGCAGCGGAGCTGCAGGTCGCCGCCGAGGCCGTCGATGCCGCCATGGGCCGCATCGCCGGGTTCTCCCGTGACAGCTACATGAGCGGCAACACCCTCTCCTCCGCCGCGGCCCTGCTGGACGCCGAGGGACCCGCCGACCTGATCGAGCGGGCCGCGATGCTCGACTACGTCTCCGCCAACCACCTCGACGTCCTCGGCCAGCTCGAGGTCGCCCGCGTGCAACAGGCCAACGCCGACTCCGCGGCCCGCGCCGCCCGCGACCGGACGGCCCAGGCCGAGGCCGCCGCGGCCGCCGCGAAGGCCACCGCCGACCAGCAGCTGGCCGCCCAGCGCGCCGCCTACGACGAGATCTCCGCGCAGAAGGCCGCCTACGAGCAGCAACTGCAGGCCGCCGAGGTCGAGCTGCTGCGCCTGCAGGGCGCCCGCGACGCCTTCCAGGCCTGGCAGGAGCAGAAGGCCGCCGAGGAGGCCGCCGCCGCCGCGGCCGCCCGCCGTGCCGAGGAGGAGGCCGCGGCCGCGGCCGCCGCGGCCCGCGATGCCGCCCGCGACCAGGACTCCGGGTCCGGGACCACCACCACAGGCAGCTCGGGCGGTTCCGGCCCCTACGTCAAGCCGACCTCCGGCCGCACCACCAGCTGCTACGGCTGGCGCTGGGGCGCCCTGCACGGCGGCGTGGACATCGCCGCGCCCATCGGGACGCCGATCTACGCGGCCCACTCCGGCGTCGTCGCGCGGGCCGGGACGGCCACCGGCTTCGGCTACGCCGTCTACATCCGCGGCAACGACGGCGCGGTCACCGTGTACGGCCACGTCAACGAGTACTTCGTCCGCGCCGGCGAGCGGGTCGTCGCCGGCGAGCTGATCGCGGAGGTGGGCAACCGCGGCCAGTCCACCGGCCCGCACCTGCACTTCGAGGCGCACCCCTCCGGTGCCATGTACGGCGGTCAGGTCGACCCGGTGCCATGGCTGCGCGGTCGCGGCGTGTCCATCAGCGGCTGCTAGTGGGGCGTCAGCCCGCGGCATAGGAGGCAATACCTACGCATCGAGCGCTCGAGACGAAGGTATTGCCTCCTATGCCTCAGCTCGGGGGCGACGGCGGGGTCAGGCCGCAGTGGGCGACGACGTAGTCGGTGAGCGCCGTCTCCGCCGGGCCGAGCTCCTGGCCGATCTGGGTCGACGCGTCGGCGTAGGCCTGCTGCCCCTCGGGGGTGCCCAGGTCCAGCGTGCCGGCGGTGTCGGAGAGCCGGCGCAACCCGTCGAGCAGGGCGGTCCAGTCGCCGGCGATCTCGGCGGGGGCCTGGACCTGCGACAGCCGGTCGACGGCCTCCGGCAGCCGGCCCGCGACCTCCTCCGGGGTGGCCGCCCCGAGGCTGCCCTGCACCTCGGCGAAGGCGCTGGTCATCTGTCCGCAGAACTCCTCGGCGGCCGGGTCGGGTGCCGCCGTCCCGCCGGCGGGGGCGGACGACGAGGTCGCCGGGGCCGCGGTGCTCGACGCGGCGGCCGGCTCGGCGTCCCCGGACCCGCCACACGCGGTGAGCAGGACGACGGCGGCGCCACCGGCGAGGGCCGAGCGGAGCAGCGGTGCGGGGGAGCGCATGCGCCCGACGGTATCCGCCGGCGGCGCCCGGCTACCGTGCCCGACGTGAGAACCCCGGTCGACCCCCGAACCTCCTGGGACCTCCCCGCCCCGGGGGCGATGCCGCGGACGGCGGACCTCGAGCCGCTGGTCACCCGGGTGCTCGCGCCCAACCCCTCTCCGATGACGCTGGACGGCACCAACACCTACCTGGTCGGTGCCCCGGGCAGGGGGCAGGCCGTGCTGGTCGACCCGGGGCCCGACGACCCGGCGCACCTGGCCGCGGTCGAGGCCGCGCTGGCCGCGCGGGACGCCCGTTGTGTCGCCGTCCTGGTCACCCACCACCACGGCGACCACGCGGAGGCGGCGCTGCCGTGGGGAGCGCGGTTCGGCGCTCGGGTGGCGGCCGCCGACGCCCGCGTCGCCGGGCCCGACGGCCGGGTGCTGGAGCCGGGGGAGCGGCTGGCGCTGGCCGGGACGACGCTCGGCGTCGTCCCCACGCCCGGGCACACCGCCGACCACGTGGCCTTCCGGCTGGAGTCCGGCGCGGTCCTCGTGGGCGACCACGTGCTGGGCCGCGGGACCTCGGTGGTGACCCACCCGGAGGGCGACGTGCTGGCCTACCTGGCCTCGCTGCGCCGGGTGCACGACCTCGGCCCGAGCGCGCTGTACTGCGGGCACGGCCCGGAGCTGACCGAGGACCCCGGCGCGGTCCTCGACTTCTACCTGGCCCACCGGCGGTTCCGGGAGCAGCAGCTGCTCGCGGCGATGGTGCGCGGGGCCGGGACGGTCGACGAGCTGGTGGCCGACGTCTACGCCGAGGTGCCGCGGGAGGTGTGGCCTGCGGCAGCCCAGTCGACCCGCGCGACGCTGGCCAAGCTGGCCGCGGAGGGCCACGTGGTGCTCGACGGCGACCGGGTCGCACTGCCGTGAGCGGTTCCGTGACCAGGCCGCCTCCGCCGGGCGGGAGCGGCCCATGGGCACCGTGACCGACGTCGCGGTCGTCCGGGCCGCGGACAGCGAGCGCGACCAGCGGCGCGCCGCGGCGGCGCTGCGGGCGGCCGGACTGGGTCCGGGGGACCGGCTGCTCGTGTCCGCGGGGGCCTCGCCGGCGCTGCTCGCCGTCGTGCTCGGCGCGCTGCGCTCGGGCGTCGTCCCCGTGGTGCTCGATCCCCCGCTGCCCGCGGCCGAGCGGACCGCGCTGGCCGAGGACGCCGACACCGGGCTGGACGTCGGCGCCGAACCCGAGCAGCTGCTGGCGGGGGACGTCGAGGCCGAGCTCGCCGACGTCCCCCTCGCCCGGCCCATGCACTACACCTCCGGGACCACCGGCCGCCGCGAGGGCGTGTGGTCCGGGGTGCTGGCCGAGGACGACGCCCGAGCGCTGGCCGCCGAGGAGATCGACCTCTGGGGCTTCGGCCCGCACGACCGGTATCTGCTGCTCTCCCCGCTGCACCACTCCGCGCCGCTGCGCTTCGCCGTCCACACGCTGCTGGTCGGCGGTGAGGTGCTGCTGCCCGGCCCGTTCGACGCTCCCCGCGCGGCCGAGGTGATCAGCACGTTGCGGCCGACGACGACCTTCTGCGTCCCGACCCACCTGCAGCGGCTGCTGGGTCACCACCGCTCCACCGCCCACCCGATCGACTGGGCGTCCTTCCGCCGGCTGGTGCACGCCGGCGCGCCCTGCCCCGAGCCGCTGAAGCGGGCGGTCCTCGAGGCAGCGCCCGAGGGGAGCGTGTGGGAGTTCTACGGCTCCACCGAGGCGCAGTTCACCGTCTGCTCGCCGGAGGACTGGCTGGCGCACCCGGGCAGCGTCGGCCGGGCTCGCCCGGGACGGCGGCTGGAGGCCGACGAGCGCGGCCAGCTGTGGTGCGCCGTGCCGCGGTGGGCGCGCTTCGAGTACTGGCGGGCGCCGGAGACGACCGCGGCGGCCTGGCGCGGGGACCGGGTCACGGTCGGCGATCTGGGCCGGGTGGACGACGACGGCACGGTCTGGCTCGACGGCCGCCGCGAGGACCTGGTCATCTCCGGCGGCGTGAACGTCTACCCGGCCGAGGTCGAGGCGGTGCTCGACGCGCACCCCGGCGTGGTGGAGAGCGCGGTCGTGGGCGTGCCCGACCCGGAGTGGGGGCAGCGGGTGGTCGCCGCCTACGTGGGCGACGCCGACCCGGTCGAGCTGGCCGGCTGGGCCCGCGCGCGGCTGGCCCCCGCCAAGCGGCCCAAGAGCCTGCACCCGGTGGGCGAGCTGCCGCGCACCTCGACGGGCAAGGTGCGCCGGCTGGACCTCCCGGAGGCGCTCGGGCTGTGACGGGTGGGGGGGAAGCCGTGCTGTGGGACGTCGTCGTGGTGGGGGCCGGCACGTCCGGCGCCCCCCTCGCGGCGCGGCTCGCGGACGCCGGACGGCGGGTGCTGGTGCTGGAGGCCGGCGCGGACCACGTGGAGTTCCCGGCCGACCTGCGGGACGCCGCGCGGATGGCCGCCGCCGTCCCCGGGCACCCGGCCAACTGGGACCTCACCGGGGTGCTCACCGAGGAGGTGACCTTCCCCGTCCCGCGGGGCCGGGTGGTCGGCGGGTCCAGCGCGCTCAACGGCGGCTACTTCGTCCGCGGCACCCGCGCCGACCTCGACGGGTGGGCCGCCGCGGGCAACGACCTGTGGTCCTACGACGCCGTCCTGCCGTCGTTCGTGCGGCTGGAGGCCGACCGCGAGTACGGCGACCGGCCCGGTCACGGCGCCGACGGGCCGGTGCCGGTGCGGCGGGCCTCGGCCGGGCACCCGCTCGCCGACGCGCTCGGGGCGGCGGCCGCCGAACTCGGTGTCCCCGACGAGCCGGACAAGAACGCCGACGGGCCGCCCGGCTGGGGACCCGTCCCGCTCAACGTGGCCGACGGCGTGCGGGTCAACACCGCCATGGCCTACCTCGCGCCGCGCCGCGGGCACCCGGGGCTGACCGTGCGCGGCGGCGTGCCCGTGCGCCGGGTGGTCGTCGAGCGCGGCCGCGCGGTGGGTGTCGAGACGGCGGAGGGCGTGGTCCGGGCCGGCGAGGTGGTGCTGGCGGCCGGCGCCGTCGGGTCGCCGCAGCTGCTGCTGCTCTCCGGCATCGGGCCGGCCGACGACCTGCGGGCGCTGGGCGTCGAGGTCGTGGCCGACGTCCCCGGCGTGGGCGCCGACTACACCGACCACCCCGACGTCTACGTCCCCTGGCGCCCGGCCCGGCGGCTGCCGATGCCCCGCGACCTGCATCCGCTGCACGGCGTCCTCAACGCCACCTCCGACGGCGCGGCGGTGCCCGGGGACCTCGAGGTGCTGCCCTGGCTCAAGCCCTTCAGCCGGGTCGTGGTGCCCCGCACGTCGGCGGGCGTCGCCCGGGTGCTGCGCCGGCCGGGCGCCACGCTGCGGGCGCTGCGCGGGACCTCGCTGCACCGGCTGCTGGACACCGCCCGGCGCCGCGACGACCTGTTCCTCGGCGTCGCGCTGCAACGGGAGGACAGCCGTGGCCGGCTGACCCTGACCAGCACCGACCCGCGCGCGCAGCCGCGGCTGGAGTACCGCTACCTCTCCACCGACTCCGACCGGCGGCGGATGCGGCAGGGCGTGCGGCTGGCGGCCGAGCTGCTGCGGACGGCGGCGATGGCCCCGCTGGTCGCCGAGCGGACCGGGCCGCCCGACGACGTCCTGGCCTCCGACCGCGAGCTGGACCGCTGGATCCGGCGCTCGCTGGCCACCGCCGTCCACCTCGCCGGGACGGCGCGGATGGGCCCGGACTCCGATCCCGGCGCCGTGGTCGACCAGCACCTGCGGGTCCGCGGGGTACAGGGGCTGCGGGTCGTCGACACCTCGGTCATGCCCACGGTGACCTCGCGCGGGCCGGCGGCGACGGCGGTGGCGATCGGCGAGCGAGCCGCGGAGCTGATGACCGAGGGCTGACCCTCACCCGGGCGGCAGCGCCGGGAGCGGGATGCCCGGCGGCGGGAAGAAGACCGGCGCCTCGCCCGACAGGACCGGCAGGAACGCGTCGTGCCAGATCTGGCCGCCGCGGCTGCCGCCGAACCCGCCGACGTCCACGTTCGCCGTCGGGTTGAACAGCATGACGCTGGCGGTGTACCGCGGCGTGGAGCCGACGAACGACACCGACGCGCGGTCCTGGGCGGTGCCGGTCTTGGTGGCGATCTGGTGGCCGGGGATCGCGGCCCGCCGGCCGGTGCCGTACGGCAGGGACGAGCCACCGACCATCATCTGGGTCACCGTCGTGGCGATCTGCGGCGACACCACCTCGGGCGTGCAGGAGGCGCCGGTGCCCAGGGGGCTGCCGTCCTCGCGCGTGAGTGGCCGGCCGTAGCGGTCGAGCACCTCCACGACCGGGACGGGGGTGCAGCGGGTGCCGTTGGCGGCGAGCGTGGAGTACGCGCTGGCCAGCGCGAGCGGGCTGGTCGCCTCCGGGCCGAGGGTGAACGAGCCGCGGTTCTGGGCGATCACCTGGTCGGCGACCGGGTCGAGCGAGGTCAGGCCGAGCCGCTGCGCCACCCGCACCGGCCCCTCCACGCTGCCCAGGTCGTCCTCCAGGGCCACGAAGTAGGTGTTGGAGGAGCGGACCAGTGCCTCGTACATGGTCAGCGTCGGCGGGAACGACCCCTCCTCGACGTTGCTGACCGTGTAGGGGGCGAGCCCGTTGCGGTACACCCGCGAGGTGTAGGGGTCGCTCGTGGTGATCGTGTGCGAGGGCGGGAAGCCGCGCTCCAGGGCCGCGGTGGCCACGAAGACCTTGTACGTGGAGCCGGAGCCCTTGCTGGCGGTCACGTTGAGGTTGACCGAGGACTGCGCCGGGTCGTCGGCGTCGAAGCCGAAGACCCGGTTCGCGCTCATCGCCAGCACCGCGCCGGTGCCGGGCTCGACCGCCGTGAACATGGCCGCCACCGGGTCGCCCATCGGCTGGGTGGCCAGCACGGCGGCGTCGGCGGACCGCTGCAGGTCGGCCCGCATGGTGGTGCGGATCGTCAGCCCGCCGTCCTCGAGCTGCTCCTGGGTCATCCCCAGGGTGCCGGTGAGGTGGTCCTGCAGGAAGTCGCAGAAGAAGCCGCCGAGGACGCCTCCGCCGGCGCAGCCGTTGGGCGGCGCCGGCGCCGGGTCGGTCTCCACCGGCTGTGCCGAGACCTCGGCCAGCTGGGCGTCGCTGATGTGGCCCTGGGTGTGCATCCGCTCGAGCACCACGTTGCGCCGCTGCCGTGCCTTCTCGGGGTCGACCAACGGGCTGTCGGAGGTGGGCGTCTGCACCAGGCCGGCCAGCATCGCCGCCTGCGGGAGGGTGAGGTCGGCGGCGTCGACGCTGAAGTAGGCCTGGGCCGCGGCCTGCACGCCGTACGCGCCCTCCCCGAAGTACACGGTGTTCAGGTACCGGGTGAGGATCTCCTCCTTGGGATAGGTCTCCTCCAGCGCCAGGGCCAGCCGGGCCTCGCGCAGCTTGCGGCCCAGCGTCTGCTCGGTGGCCGCCTGGCGGTCCTCCGGGGTGACGGCGGTCTGCAGCAGCGTCTGCTTGACCAGCTGCTGGGTGATCGTCGAGCCGCCCTCCTCGACGTCGCCGGAGCTCACGTTGCGGGCCAGCGCCCGCAGCGTGCCCTGCACGTCCAGGCCGTGGTGCTCGTAGAAGCGCTCGTCCTCGATGTCGACCAGCGCCTGCTCCATGACGTCGGCGATCTGGTCTGCGCCGACCGGCGTCCGGTTGTTCCGGTAGAAGTAGGTGATCACCGACCCGTCGGCGGCCAGGACGACGGTGTTGCCCGGCGGCGTGGCGTCGGTCAGCGCGACCGGGAGCGGGGAGAGCAGCGTCGCCGAGGTGCTGGCGGCCAACCCGGGCCCGACCACCCAGGGGACCAGCAGCGCGGCGAACAGCGCGCCCGCCAGGGGGAGGACCAGCAGCAGGCTGCCGAGCGCGCGCAGCCGTCGCTGGGAGGAGCCTGACCTGCTCGACGATGCCATGTCGCCTCGCCCCGCTCGTACCCCGGCGTGCGGAGGAGCGCGACGCCGTGCCGGGATCATTGCGCACGGCGACGGTCCGGAACACCCGGACGAGCGCGGGAGGACGGAGCGTCCCGGCGACGCGCTGATTCGCAGCCGCCGGGACGCCGGATCAGGGTGGGTGGAGGGAGCTCAGCGGGCGGTGGGGAGCTCCGAGGTCGCGGGGTTCGCCGGCGCGGACCAGGCGTCGGGGTGCCGGCGGCCGGTGTCGGCGACCCACCCGCCGGAGGGGCGGGTGGCCGGACGGGCGCTCAGGCTCACGATCAGGGCGAGCAGGCCGACGAGTCCGAGGAGGACACCAGCGATCACCAGGAACGTCGTGAGCATGTACTGAACGTAGGCAGACGACGGTGCGGTGTCACGTGGCGGATCTCCACCGGAGTCCGCCGCGACCTCGGACAGGATCTGCCGAGCCGGTCACACCTGGCACACCCGTCCCGGGCGGACCACCACCGGGACGCGGACACGCGGCCCGGGTACGGGGCTGCTGCCCCGCACGCCGGGTAAGGGAGTCCCACCCGACGACAGGAGGACGCCCGTGACCGACCTGCTCCGGATCGCCGGCCGCGCCGTCGCCGTCCCGCTGGGGGCGCTCGCCCGCTGGCGGCGCGGCAAGCCGATGCACCCCCGTGGCGCGGTGCTCGACGCCGTGCTGGAGCGCACCGGCGGACCGGCCGGATGGGGCGTGCCCTGGCTGGCCGGCAGCGGGCAGGAGGCGGTGCTCGTCCGGCTCTCCCGTGGCGCGGGGCTGCCCACGCCACTGCCCGACCTGCTGGGCCTCGCCGTCCGGCTGCCGGGCCCGGACGGCCCGGTGGACCTGCTCCTGTCGACGACCGGACGGGGCCGGCTCACCCGTTGGGTGCCGGTGCCCCGGCGGGACGCCGCGGCGGTCCACTGCTCGATCATGGGTTACCGGACCCCGGCCGGGCCGGTGTTCCTGGCGGCGCTGCCCGAGCCCGGGGCCGCGCCGGTGACCGCGGAACCCGGGCCGGTCGCCGCAGCAGCGCGCAGCGGCCGGCTGGCCTTCACGCTCGTCGCGGCGCGGGGTGCGGGGGAGTGGCAGCCGTTCGCCCGGCTGCGGCTGCTCGCCCCGGTGCCCGAGGTCGACCCCGACCTGCGCTTCGACGCCGTCCGCAACCCGCCGCCGGGCCTGGTCCCGGACGGGCCGATGGCCCGGTTCCGTGCGCCCGCCTACGGGGCCGCACGGGAGGGCCGGGGCGCGTGACGGCGACGGCGGCCCGCAGGAGCTCGCCGGACCTGACGGTGCACCTGCGCCGGGCCCGCGACCACGTCGACCGGCACTTCGCCGACGACCTGGACCTCGACCGACTGGCACGGGTGGCCGGGGTCTCGAAGTACCACTTCGTCCGCTCCTTCGAGGCCGCCTTCGGGGAGACGCCGATCCGCTACCTCACCCGGAGGCGGATCGAGCGGGCCCAGGACCTGCTCCGCTCGGCCAACCTGACCGTGACCGAGGTGTGCACGGCCGTGGGCTACGCCAGCCTCGGCTCCTTCTCCACCCGCTTCCGGGCGCTGACCGGGGAGTCGCCGGTCGCCTACCGG
The DNA here is from genome assembly GCF_052931555.1 of Geodermatophilus sp. URMC 61. Taxonomy (NCBI): domain Bacteria; kingdom Bacillati; phylum Actinomycetota; class Actinomycetes; order Geodermatophilales; family Geodermatophilaceae; genus Geodermatophilus; species Geodermatophilus sp. URMC 61. The sequence goes on along the minus strand of NZ_JBRFHZ010000002.1, from coordinate 3,795,522 downwards.
GACCGCTGGGCCGCCCGCGGGGCCGCGCACGTGCCCGGCTGCTTCCTCTTCGTGCGCGGCGTGGTGGACCTCGGCGGGACGACCGGCCCGGGTCGAGCAACCGCGGAGAAGCCCGACACCGGTGGCCGTCCGTAGGGTCGAGGCCATGATCACCAACATCTCGCTGGTCACCGTCTACTGCCTCGACCAGGACCGGGCCAAGGAGTTCTACGTCGACGTCCTCGGCTTCGAGGCCCGCACCGACATCACCATGGGCGAGGGCTTCCGCTGGGTCACCATCGCCCACCCCAGCCAGCCCGAGCTCGAGGTCACCCTGATGACCCCCGGCCCGCCGCTGGACGAGGACGCCGCCGCGTTCGTCCGCGGTCAGCTGGAGAAGGGCTCCATGGGCGGGCTGGGCCTGGCGGTCGACGACTGCCGGAGGACGTACGAGGAGTTGTCGGCCAAGGGCGTCACCTTCCTGCAGGAGCCGGCGGAGCGGCCCTACGGCGTCGAGGCCGTGATGCGTGACGTGTCGGGCAACTGGCTGGTGCTCGTCGAGCGCCGGGAGTTCACACCGGCCGACTTCGCCTGACCCCCGTTCGGGGTACTCCGGGTCACCACTCGGTTCGACGGGGTACCGGCGGGTACTGCGACCGGTACCAGCCCGTCTCGGTCACAGTCTGCGCCCCTGCCCGTCGCAGTGCGCGGCCGCAGGAGGAGAACCACCGCGTGAACGACGCCGACCCCCTGGCAGCCGCCGGGGTCCGGGTGGTGACCGTCCCGTACGCCGACCCCTACGTCGACGCCGTCCTGCCGGCGGGGGTCGTCCGGGTGGGCCCGGAGCAGGGGCCCAGCCCGTGGCTGGACCCGGCGTACCTCGCCGCCCACGCCGACGGCGTCGACGTGGTGCACCTGCACGGCGGCTACGGGCACCTGCCCGAGGACGAGGTGGTCAGCTGGGCGGAGACGGTCCGGCGCACCGGCGTCCCGCTGGTGCTGACCGTGCACGAGCTGCGGGACCCCGAGCAGCCGGCCCGGCGCCGGCACGACGCCCACCTGGCGGCGCTGCTGGCGACGGCCGAGGTGGTGCTCACGCTGACGCCGGGGGCGGCCGACGAGATCGCCGCGCGGTTCGGCCGGACGGCGATCGTCGTGGCCCACCCCTCGATCGCCGAGCCGGTGCCCGGGCTGGGCGCCGAGCGCGGTCTGGTCGGCCTGCCGCTCACGGCGTCGTGCTCCGCCCTGCCCGACCCGGCGATGCTGGTCCGGGCCGCGCTGTCCGGCGCCGTCAACGGCGGTGGGCGGTTGCGGCTGTTCCTCGACGACGGTGTGGAGCCGCCACCCGTCTTCGCCGCCGGGGACAGCCTGGAGGTCCTGCCGCGGGAGGTCGACGCGTGGGCCGCGCAGCTGCAGGAGCTGCACGCCGTCGTCCTGCCCCAGTCCTGCGGCACCCACTCGCGGGAGCTGGAGGTCTGCCGCGACGTCGGCACGCGGGTGGTGGCGCCCGGCTGCGGGTGGTTCGCCGACCAGTGGTCCGACGTCGTGCCCTACGACAACGACGAGGAGCGCGGCGTGGACCCGGTGTCCCTGGACGCCGCCGTCGCCGCGGCGCTCACCCGGCCGGCGCCGCGGCCGGCCGACCGGGAGTGGCGGGCCGAGCAGCGGGCCGCCGTCCGGGCCGTGCACGCGCAGGTGTACGCCCGGGTGGTCGCCGACCGCACCGGCTGAGGCCGGTCAGAGCTGCAACTTGAACCCGACGTGCGAGGCGGTGAACCCGAGCCGCTCGTAGAAGCGGTGCGCCTCCGGGCGGCGGGTGTCGGTGGTGAGCTGGACCAGCCCGCAGCCGCGCCGGCGGGCCTCCGCGACGGCCCAGGTGAGCAGCGCCGCGCCGACGCCCTGCCCGCGCAGGTCGGCCCGCACCCGCACCGCCTCGACCTGCAGTCGCGTCGTGCCGCCGCGGGAGAGGCCGGGGATCTCGGTGAGCTGGGCGGTGCCGACGACGTCCGCGCCGTGCGTCACGGCGAGCAGCAGCTGGGCGGGGTCGGCGTCGACGGCGGCGAACGCCCGGCGGTAGGGCGCGAGGTCGGCGGACTCGCGGTCGCGACCGAGCGGGTCGTCGGTCAGCAGGGCCACGAGAGCCGGGACGTCGTCCGCCGTCGCGCGGCGCAGGCCCACGGTCGTGCTGGGCGTGCTCAACGTGGTGGGGAGCGGGGGCACCGCGGCAGTCTGCCCGGCTCGAGTGGCGGGGCTGCAGGAGGATGGTGTGGGCAGGGGCGGGGTCGAACCGCCGACCTCTCGCTTTTCAGGCGAGCGCTCGTACCGACTGAGCTACCTGCCCCTCCCGGTGTCTCCACCGGAGAGCGACCCTGACGGGACTCGAACCCGCGACCTCCGCCGTGACAGGGCGGCGCGCTAACCAACTGCGCTACAGGGCCTTGCTGGTACTGCCGTGCCCCCAACGGGGTTCGAACCCGTGCTACCGCCTTGAAAGGGCGGCGTCCTGGACCGCTAGACGATGGGGGCTCGTGTTCGCCGGGGGCAGCGAGAACTCTACATGCTCGGCGGGGCTCCTCCGAGGCGGGGGTCCCGTGTCCCTCGCCACGCCCTGCCGGGTGACCCGCCGACGGCCGCTCTACGCCCGCCACGCGGCGATGATCACGGGTCTGTCGCCACCTCGGGCGGCGTGTCGCCGCGTGTCGCCTGCAGCAGCCCCGTGATCAACGCCTGGGCAGCGGTCCGAGGCTGCCGGGGTGCGACACGGCGGACGCGGTCGCGGGCGCAGCGGCTCCCGGCTGTCACCCTCAGCGGGTGATCCGACGCGCCGCCGTCTGCCCGCCCCTCCTCCTCGCCGCCGCGCTGCTGGCCGCCTGCGGCAGCGGGGACCGCGCCACCTCGCCGTCCGCCAGCACGGGGGAGGCGTCCTCCTCGAGCAGCGCGTCCTCGGCACCGACCTCCGCGGCGCCCGGCACGGCTCCGGAGGAGACGGGCGCCGACGTGCCGCCGTTCGAGGGCGACACGCAGCCGGCCACGCGCGAGGCGTCGGCCGACGCCCTGCTCACGGTGTCCGACATCCGCACCGGCCGGCAGGACGGGTACGACCGGGTCGTCCTCGAGATGGGCGGCACCGGCACACCGGGCTGGGACGTCCGCTACGTCGACCGGGCCTACTCGCAGGGCACGGGCGAGCCGGTCGAGGTCGCGGGCGAGGCCGTCCTGCAGGTGACGATCACCGGCGCGGGTTACCCGTTCGACACCGGCGTCGAGGAGTGGGCCGGCCCGGACCCGCTGCCGGGCGACGGCACGCAGACGGTCACCGAGGTCGCCTGGGACGCGACCTTCGAGGGGACCTCGGTGGCCTTCGTCGGGACGACGGGCGAGGCGCCGTTCCGGGTGTACGCCCTCGAGGACCCCACCCGCGTGGTCGTCGAGGTCGCCGACCTCGGCTGAGAGAGGGCGCCGTCCTCACCCGCTCGCGAGCTCGCGGCGAGCCTCTGGACGGGGCCGCAGCGGGACCTCGTAAGGGGCCGTTCGGGCCCGGGCCGACTGCTCAGCCCAGGGAGGCGGTCAGCTCCACCGAGTCGGCCTCGACGGTGGAGCAGGTCAGCGTCAGTGGGCCCGCGCTCACGGTCTCGCCCTGCGCGCACGACACGCTGGCGTCGCCCACGCTGAGGGTGGCCCGGCCGTCCTGGACGCCGCCGAAGGCCAGCGACGTCCCGAGCACCTCGACCTCCGCCCCGTTGCCGGACAGCGTCACCGAGCACTCGCTGCCGCTGCAGGAGAGGTTGTCCGAGCTGAACGAGCAGGCGGTCAGCGGCAGCAGCGTGAGGCCACCGGCGAGGACCCCGGCAGCCAGCCGGGCGGCACGTGACGTCGTCGAGGACATGAGCCGAGGGTAGGTCCGCCGGGTCACCCCGTCGGGGAGGCGGGTGTCGGTGCCGGGGCGGTCGGCGCCGGCGGGGTGCCGTCCCCGTCGGCGCCGTCCCCGACGGTGGGAGTCACCGCGGGGACCACCTGCCGCTGGATGGTCACCTCCGTCTGCCCCAGCCCGCCGAGGGTGATCTCGTCGTAGGCGGTCAGCGCGCCGGTCTGCGGGTCGAGGTAGAGCACCGTGCAGGTCAGCGGCTCGGGGAACTCGCCCTGCAGGGCGCGCAGCCCCGCCCCGCCGGTCGAGCCCTCGACCATGAGCAGGGTGCCCCCGTCGAGCCGGGTGACCTCCCGCTCGTGGGTGTGCCCGGCCAGCACCAGCGGGACGACGCCGTCCAGCGCCGGCGCCTGCTGGGGGTCGTGCACCATCGCGACCGACGGCGGCTCCGGCAGCGTCGCGATGAGCTCAGCGAGGTCCTCGCCGGTCTGCTCCAGCGTCTCCGCGCCGTCGTCGCCGCCCGGGTCGGGGGTGAAGCGGGGGTCCGGCGTCCCGACGACCTCGATCCCGGCGACCGTGACGGCCGAGTCGTCGAGCACGGTCGCGTTCGGCTGAGCGGCGACCAGCTGGGCGGTGACCGTGGAGTCGTGGTTCCCGCGGACGAAGACGTAGGGGACGTCGAGGGTCCCGATGGAGCTGATCAGGCCGTTCTCCGGCTGGGTCCCCCAGTCGGTGATGTCCCCGGTGTCGAGGACGCCGTCCACGCCGAACTGCGTGACCACCTGCTGCACCAGGTCGAAGCCGGCCGGGTTGAGGTGGAGGTCGGAGACGTGCAGCAGCGCGACGTTGTCGGTGGCACCGCCGGGCGGGGCCAGCGAGGACAGCGTCGAGTACAGCGAGCTGACGTTGGACACGAGGTCCTCGAGGGAGGCCCGGTAGGCGTCGAACCTCGCCACGATGTCCTGGGCGCTGCCGATCAGGCTGTTCGCGTTGACCAGCAGGCCGGTGTAGGTCGGCTGGGACAGCGCGTCCGGGCGCCAGGTCGCCGCGGCGATGCCGCCGGTCGCGGCGACGAGTGCCGTGGACAGTCCCAGTGCGATCAGCGGTTCCCGGCGGCGGCGCAGCACGAGCAGGGACGCCGCGGTCCCGCCGCCGACGGCGGCCAGCGCGGTCAGCCACGCCACCCGCTCGACGGCGTCCCGCAGGTCGGCGCTCACCCGGTCGACGACGCCGTCGAGCTGCGCGGGGTCGGTGGCCAGCTGCGTCGCGCGGATCTCGTCGACCCGGCTGAGCTGGATCTCCAGCCGCAGCGGCCCGTCGTACGCGTCGACCTGCAGGGCGCCGAGCGGTGGGATGTCCAGCGCGGCGCCTCCGCCGAACGGGCGGAAGGCCACCGTCGCGTCGAAGGGGCCGATGGGGGCGGACACCCGACCGAGCAGCAGGATGCCGAGCCACGCGCCGGCCAGGACGACGGCCAGCCGGACCGCCCACCGGCCCACCGCGCGGGCGACCGCGCGCAGGCCCGCCCGCCGGGCGGTGGTCGGCTCGGTCACGATCGCCAACGTAGCCGCGGCCGGGGCCGGCGCCGCCCCGGTCGGCCGGGGCGACGCCGGGTTCACACGCACGTCACGCGACGGGGTGACCCCCTCAGGCGGTCCTGGTCGCCCGCGGGCGGAACAGCCAGCGCAGGGCGATGAAGCGCATCAGCCCGACCAGCCCGGTCACCGCGACGACGAGCGCGACCTGGGTGCCGACGCCGGCGTCGGGGACCAGTGAGTTCAGGACGCCGAGCGAGGTGCTGGTGAGCAGCAGGCCGATGACCGTGACGCCGCTGGCCTCGACCTGGGCGGTGAGCCAGTGCACCCGCTCACCGGCGTGGAAGGTCAGTCGCCGGTGCATCTCGTTGGCCAGCAGGGTGGAGACCGCGGTGGCCGCGACGTGCGCCGGAAGGTAGCCCAGCCGCTCCAGGGCGGCGAACAGCAGCGTGTACACCAGCGTGGTGGAGGCGCCGACGAGGACGAACCGGGCGAACTGGCCGAACGTGTCCTCGGCGCGTAGTCGGGCGACGACGCTGTCCACGGCGTCGCCGACCGCCGGGCGGCGGGTCAACAACGACGGGCAGGTCACGATGTCTCCTCTATCGGCACGACTACGTTCTGTACGTTCCACCTGGGGATCGGCTGTACGCCAGTCGTTATTCCCCTGAAGGCGGACAGTTCCGCTGTGGAGTTGATCACCACTCACGGTCACCGCGGCGTGGCGGTGACCGACGGGTAGCTCCTCGTCACCACAGACCGGTGGTGGCATCGCCGCCGGTCGGCGGGGGTAGGACGCCGCCATGAGCCTCATGGGGATCCTCGACCGGGTCGCAGACAAGGCGACCTTCGACAAGGCGATCGGCCCGGCCCAGCGGGCCGTGCAGGCCGCGCTCAAGCCGCAGGCCCTCAAGGACCTGCTGCACGGCACGTGGCTGGGGCACCCGTTGCACCCGGTCCTGGTGCAGGTCCCGGTCGGCAGCTGGACGTCGGCCGGCCTGCTCGACGCGATCCCCCCGCTGCGCCCGGCCGCCACCGTCCTCATCGGCACCGGCGTCGCCGTCGCCGTCCCCGCAGCGATGTCGGGCGCGGCCGACTGGTCGGAGCAGGGCATCGGGGTCCGGCGGCTGGGCCTGCTGCACGCCGCGGGAAACACCGTCGCGCTCGGCCTCTACGTCGGTTCACTGGTCGCCCGCGCCAGGGGCCGCGGCGGGCTGGGCCGGGTGCTGTCCTACGCGGGCCTGGGCATCGCGACCGGGTCGGCGGCCGTCGGCGGGCACATGTCCTACGCCCAGTCCTCGGGCGCCTCGCACGCCGCGACGGCGGCCCGCGCGCTGAGCTCGGACTGGATCGACCTCGGCCCGCTCGACGACCTGCCCGAGGGCCGGCCGACGCTGCGCGCGGGCAAGGGCGGCAGCGTCGACGTCCCGCTGGCCGTCATCCGCCGGGGGACGCGCGTGGACGCCTTCGTCGGGGCGTGCTCGCACCTGTCGGGCCCGCTGTACGAGGGGTCGGTGGAGCAGGTGCGCGGTACGGACTGCCTGGTGTGCCCCTGGCACGGCTCGGCGTTCGACCTCGAGGACGGCCAGCCGCGGCGCGGCCCGGCGGCGAACCCGCAGGACAAGCTCGAGATCCGCATGCAGGCCGGCCGGGTCATGGCCCGGCTGCCCGGCCGCGACCGGTAGGGGTCCCGAACGGCGTCGCCGTCCCTACCCTGCGGGGCGTGCGGTGGACGGCGGTGCTGGCCCTCGCGCTGCTGTGCGCGGGCTGCGCCGGGACGGACGGCGTCGGCGAGGCGGCGGCTCCTCCGGCGTCGGCCTCCGCGGTGCCGGCCCTGCCGCCCGTGCCCGGGATCGAGGCCGAGGTGGTGCGCCAGCGCACCGACGTGCCCGTCCCCGGTCAGGTGCACGTGCGCGTCACCGACACCGGCGACCGGCCGTTCACGGTCACCGCGCTGGCGATCGACGCGCTGGGCTTCGCGCCGCTGCCCCCGACCGGGCTGAGCGCCGCCTTCGAGCCGGGCCGGACGATCGCCCTGCGCACCGCCTACGGCGCGCCCGACTGTGCTGCTCCGGCCGGTCCGCCGGCAGCGCGGCTGACCGTGGTGTGGCCCGATGGCGCCGTGGAGGAGCTGCGGGTGCCGTTGGCCGGGGACGACCTGGACGTCGTCCACCGCGAGGAGTGCGCGGTCGCCGGGGTGCGGGCCGTCGCCGACGTCGGCCTGACCGGCCTGGCCCCGGCGGGCGACGCGGTCACCGGCACCGTCGTCCTGACGCGGGTCGGGGACGACGAGCGCGCCGTCACGGTGCTCGACGCCCGGCGCAGCGTCGTCCTGGGCGTCGCCGTCGAGGGGCTGCCGCTGGAACTGGGGCCGGGGGAGCAGCGGACGAGCGCGCCGGTGGCGTTCACTCCGGCGTCGTGCGAGCCGCACGTGCTGGCCGAGACCAAGCAGCCGTTCATGTTCCCGCTGTCGGTCGCGCTGGGGGAGGCCGAGCCGGTGCCGGTGCCGCTCCCGGTGGACGAGGCGCAGCAGGGGGTGCTCTGGGAGCTGGTGCGGAGGGTCTGCGGTTGAGTGGGTCCGGCCCGGTCACCCCGGGGGGAACGGGGCGACCGGGCCGGGGCCTGGTGCCGGGAGCGTGGGCTCGACGACGGCGGATGTGACGCTACGTAGCGCGTGCCGGAGGAACCCATCCCCCGAGCGGGTGAAACGCCGTGAGGAACCTCACGGACCGTGAGGTCCCGGATCGAGGCGGTCCCGAGGGGCTGGTCTACGGCCGGGCCGAGCCGTCGTCGAGGTCGGTGATCATCCGGCAGTGGGGGCACTGCTGGCCGGCCGGGAGGTCGCGCCAGCACAGGCCGTCGAGGGGGTGGAGGTCCACCGCGTCGACGGCCTCGCACAGCGACGAGCCGTCCCCGTCGATCGCGTGGACCGTGCCCAGGGTGGGCAGTGCACCGTGCAGCGTCCCGGCGCGGAGGGCGCAGGCGGCGGCGTCCGCGGGAGCGGCGGGCGGCGCACCGGCTCGCAGCCGCACGGTGAAGCCCCCGGCGTCGGTGATCAGGCTGGCCTCGACGCCGGTGAGCTGGTGGCTCAGCCACAACCCGAGCCCGGCGCCCGCCGAGCTCTCGGGGACGGGGACGAGACCGGTCAGCGGATCGAGGGGGCCGGGGCCGCTGTCGCGCACCCGCACGACGACCCGGTGCGGCGCGGTCCACACCCTGACCCCGACGGGCGGGCGTCCGTACGACTGCGCGTTGATGACCGCCTCGGACAACGCGAACACCAACTCGTCGAACGCGGCGGTGTCGAGGTGGCCCCGCACGGCCTCGGCGACGCGGCGCCGGGTCTGCTTCAGCGAGGCGTCGCCCAGGCAGACGCTCGGGGCGGTCGCCTCCAGCGGATCCGCGGCCGGCGGCAGGCCCTCGAACTCGGGGACGTCCTGGTAGCGCGTGCTGGTGACGGCGCCGCCGTCGGGGGTAACGAGCCGGCGGTGAGTGCGTTCCACGACGTCGCGCACGTCGTCCGGCACGGTCGTGGCGTCGTACAGGCACCGGCTCCACACCGGGTGGTGCTGCCAGACGACGTTGACGGCGGACTCGTAGCGGTCCCAGCTGGCGAACCGCCCGCCGTTGCCCTCGTGCGGGACGTCCCCGGCGATGCGGATCTGTCCGGCACCGGCTGCGACGAGCCGCTCGAACTGCTGCCGGTACGCCTCGATGGCACGTGCGGGTGAGGCGTACAGGCTCGTGTCGCCGAGGAAGGCGATCCGCTCGGGGCGGGGCAGTGCCGACCGGAGCAGGTCGCACTTGCGCTCGTCGTACCCGATGATGACCGGCTCACCGGCGGCCACCCCCTCGGTCACGAACGGGTGGATCAGGGCCAGGAACTCCGCATCGGAGGAGTAGAAGCCGGCCTCGTGGAAGTTGCCCACGTACCCGCGCGCCGCGCCCGTCCTCATGGCTCCGCTCCCACCTCGGCCAGGTGCAGATCGCGCGTCGCCAGCAGTTCCACCAGCCGGGCCGTGAACGGTGGAGCCGAGCGCAGCGACAGCGCCACCCCGTGAGCCCGGGCGTGGGCGCTGAGCGTCCGCAGCAGTCGGTGGTCGACGTACTCGACGCCGGCCATGTCGACGACGAGGACCCCGTCGTCGACCCCCGCACGGATGCGGGTGAGGAGCCGCCGGAGCACCGGAACGCTGCCCGGGTCGAACTGTCCACCGAGGCCGACGGCGCCGTCCGCGCATCCGGAGACCGTGAAACCCGTTCCTCCGGACGAGCAGGTGCGGTGCAGCGACGCCAGCTCCCTCACGGTGTCGTGCCCGAGGTCGAGCCGGTAGCCGCACAGCGCCGACAGGGGTCGGCCGGCCATGTAGCGGTCGGCCAGGAACTCGTACCGGGTCAGCGCGTCCAGGTGTGCGGGTCTGCGGACCAGCTCCGAGCCGTCCGCGCCGACCCGCAGCCCGCGGAACCCGTCGGTCAGCGCCTGCTCGGTCGCGGCCGCGTAGAGGCCGACCACCCGATCGGGATCGACGGGGAGGGTGTGCCCGTACAGGTCCTGGAGCGACGAGATCCGGACCGAGCCGTCGTCCAGCCGCCGATCGAGGTCGGGCAGGCCGGCGAGATCCGCCCGCGACTGCTCCGCGCCGCCGGGGCCGGCGTACGCCACGCGGCAGCCCGCGCGCAGCCCGTCGGCGAAGAAGGCGACCAGACGTCGGCGGTACTCCTCGACGTCGTCGTACAGGCAGCACGCATGGCCCCGTGCAGGACGGCTCGCAGCGCAGCCGGCGCTACCGCGCGGACCCACGTGCCCCTGGTACCCGCGATCCCGGTGCTCATCCAGCGATCCCCGTCCCTTTCGGGACCTGCGCGGCAACCGGCATCTCCGACTCCGCGCCCCCGGTAGCCGGCCCGACAGGCGTGGGGATGGACGCGGGTCAGGGCGCGTCGTCGAGCAGCGGCGTCGTGCGCCGACGCGGAACCCGGATGGGGATCCGCCGCCGAGGTCACCTCCCCGGTGCAGGGCAGACCGGAGGCCGCGCCGTGGCGAGCGACCAGAACCCCCAACCGGCCAGTGCCGACGAGGCGCCGGAGCGCCTGGGCCGGTCGTCCCTGCGCGAACCGTCGATGGCCAGCCTGCTGCAGACGGTGGCCGAGCAGGAGCCGCCGACGCCCACCTCGCAACCGATCCAGCACCGCTGGGCGCCTGCCAGTACGGAACGAGACGGGGCCTCTGCACGGCGCAACCGTCGCGCGGGACCTCGTGCCGTCGCGGACCCGCGCGCACCGGAACCCGCCTGGCCCCTGGGCACGGGTGCAGGCTGTGGCCCTCTCTGCGTCGCACTCCGGGAGGAGCAGCCATGCCACCCCTGATCGACCTGGACAACGCGGCCACGTCCGCACCGCGGATGCGCGCGTCGGACGCCGACCGGCTGGCCACCGTCGAACTCCTGCAGGACGCGGTGGCCCGCGGCTTGCTCACGCCGGACGAGGGCAGTGAGCGGATGGCCGACGCCTTCGCCGCCGTCCACCTGACCGACCTCGACCCGCTGACCGAGGACCTGCCGCCGGCGCCGCCCGAGCGCACGGCGCCGGGCTGGCGGTCACTCGGGACGCTCACGGTCGAGCAGGTGCGGGCTTCCCTGACCACCGCCACCGGCCGGTTGAGGGGGGCGCGTCTGGCGGTCGTGCTCCTCGCCGCCTCGCTCTTCTTCGTTCTCGCCGGCGCCCTGGGCGGCGTGGCGCTGTCCGACAGCGGTGGCGGTGGGGGCGGTGACGGCGGCTGGTACGAGCACTGGCACGACCACGGGGACGACTGGGACCACGACTGGGACCACGACTGGGACGACGACTGATCTGCTCGGTGACCCCGCCGCCGTCCGGAGATCGGTCGGGAGCACCGGTGCGCGAGGCGGCCCACCCGCTGCTGCTGCGCGACGGCGGGCGGGGCCAACGCCTCGCGTGTCCTCGGTGGCTGCTCAAACGCTGCCGAGGGCTCGGTCGAGGTCCACCGGCGTGATCAGCGCGGGGTGGGTGAACGCATGCGGGAGGATGCCCAGTGCCTCCCCCGAGTGGCCGCTCGCCCCTGTCCGTCTGCGGACACGGAGCCGCGGCCGACCCACGGGCCGTCGCAGGGCCAGGCAGCCCGTCGACTCGGGCCGAGCTGCCGTAGGCTCGCGGTACGGGCGGATCCGACCTCGGCCAGCCACGATGGGTGGGCACCACCGAGGGAGACCCCGAGGACGACACCGACCAGGACACGATCCCCCGGGCCTCTAGCTCAACTGGCAGAGCAGCGGACTTTTAATCCGCGGGTTGTGGGTTCGATCCCCACGGGGCCCACCGCCTTGACCAGCGCGTTTACCGTTCGGCGGAGTGTTGGCTGGCGGCCGCGCCTACACGGCGCCCGCACGCGCCTCCGCGCTGGATAGGCTCCTCGACACACCACGACCTTGCTCCGTCCTTATAGCGAGCCGTCCCGATAACCGTGCCTGAGGTCGCTAATCGGTGCACCAGGCCGATCACTCCCGCCAGTCCGAGCAAGAGCCCGGGACGGTATGGGCCGTCGGGCACCCCCGACCCAGCTCCGGTCCGTTGTCTTCGGGCCAGCGCTTCGGCCTGTTCACCGATCCGGCACGGGCGGCGGCTTGTGGCTGTTGGCCGAGGATGATGAGGCATCCGCTCGCGCCCCCGGCTCTACCTCTCGCAGCTGCATGTCGAATAGGTACATGTCTAGAACCGCGTCGATGCGGGTCCAGCACTCTGCGACAGCGGCGCGGTTGGCCGACGTGTCTTTCTCGTCCTGGCGGAGCCTAGCCTCAGCCAGTTGGGCGCAGGCTCGTGAGAAGTCGACACCGAGTCCGTCACATAGACTGCAACTGTTGATGTTCATGGCTCCAACCTGCGATGAGTGGCTTGATCAGGGCTTCGTCAAGGTGCACAGGGTCGGTCGGCGCACTGCATTGGACGGCGCCGGACCTTCCCGAAGGCGCTCGGACATCTCGGCGCATCGAAGTGACTCGTACAGGTCCCAGGCAGTGATCCCGCCATTGCGGCGAGCGATCTGGGCGGGTCAGGTGCCAAGCGGTGCAGAGGGGGCGGCAAGCCATTCATACCTGGCCGGGCAATCTCCACTCCCTGACCAAGCTTGCGAGCGAAAGAGAGGCCGCTAGCGGTGGCGGTCAGTACGGCCCAGGCCTACGACAGCCACGCACTGATCCCGCTGGTGCAGGCCATTCCCACCATCTACTCCCGCCGCCGGCGCTGACCGGCCAAGCTGCACGCCGACAAGGGCTACGACCACGCGCAGCTGCGCACCTGGCTGCACCGAGGGCCGATCACGCCGCGGAGCGCACGCCGCGGCATCGAAGTCAGCGGGAGGCAGGCTCCTCCGAGGATGGCGGTCGCGACCCCCGCACCACCTCGGAGGAGGCTGCCTCCCGTGCTCAGACGGAGAGACGACATCGACGTGCACGTGTCACGTCGCCGCACCACGAAGCCGAGCGCCGACGTCGCCAACCAAGCCATCGGGGCGGAGCCCGCCTAGGCTTCACCCCGATGGCTTGGTCAGGCGGTCACCTCATAAAAGAGGACGTACTTCGCGCCGGACGTGCTGAAGTCGCGCTTCTGCTCACCGGAGCCGGCCTCCCCGGACGAGAAGTGCTGAACCGGGCCGATCGGCTTGTGCCTCGAGCCGTCCCGTTCCTCCACCGTGACCGCGACGAGTTCACCCTCGCCGAACTCCTCCATGTGGTCGCAGCGCTCCGACTGGCCCTTCGCCATCTTGCGATTGAAGACCTCGACACCGTTGACGGTGACACTGATCTCGTCCTTACCGACCGCCTCCTGCTTGCGCTCGCACACGAGCTTGTTCAGGTCGAGTCGTGGCATGGTGACACTCCTTCTCGTTCTGGGCTTCCTGATGGAGCCCGGTTGGTGTGAGGGCTCTACACTCGGATTTGGGTGTAGCGCGGGAGTAGCGGGAGCGTTGCGCGGCACCGCCTGGGACGGCCGCGATAGGAATAGCCTGAGTGCATGCGGCTGGTTGTTCGCCTGCTGGGCCCGCTGAAGGTGACGTGCGGAGACCGGCCGGTGAGGAGACGACGGCGCTGGGCGCCGTGACGCAGCCTCCTCACGCTGATCTGCCCAACTCAGGTGCTCGGCTCACGACTTTGCCCCGGCCCTGAGGGTCGCAGGGCACCCGCAGTAGCCCGGACCAGCAACGCCGACTCGCCCCGTCACAGGACGGCGATCCCTGGTGAGAGAACCCCGTCCGTATCAGGAGACGGGGGAGCGGTGGAGGTATTAGGGGTAGCTGGCTGGGCCTCTGAAGGTCAGGGAAAGCGGTGTCGCCGTCGGTGCCGTCGGCTGCGACCGCTGCGGGCGGCGGCATCGTCGTCACATCACCTCGCGACGTGTCTGGGTTCAGGAGGGTGTGGTATGACGACCCTCGCCGAGAACGACGTTGCCCCAGGGCAGCCGCGGACCAAGCCAGCGCCCCTGCCCTTGGCCCAGGTCGACGAGCCCACGGTGTCGGTGCGGCTGGTGGTTCACCTGCTGGGTCCGCTGGAGGTGGCGTGCGGGGACCGACCGGTGAGGATCGGGGCGGCGAAGGAACGCCTGCTCCTGGTGCTGCTCGCTCTGAACGCCGGGCGGGTGGTCACCGCCGAGCGGCTGGTCGACGCGCTGTGGGGTGAGGAGCCCCCGGAGTCGGCGGGGGTGTCGCTGCGGGTGCTGATGTCCCGGCTGCGCAAGAGCCTGGCCGCGGCCGGCTGCGACGCGGCGATCCGCGCCCGGCCTCCGGGGTATGTGCTGGCCGGCGAGGGCGTGGACGTCGACGTGGACCGCTTTCAGGCGCTGGCCGCCCGGGGTAGCGCGCAGCTGTCGGCCGGATCGGCCCGCGCCGCGGCGGCGACCCTGCGCGCCGCGCTGGCGCTGTGGCGCGGTGACCGGCTGGCCGAGTCGTCGGAGACGCGGCTGGGCGGAGAGGCGGCCCGGCTGGCCGAGGCGCGGCTGGCGGCGGTGGAGGCGCGCGTGGAGGCCGATCTGGCCTGCGGCCGGCACGCCGAGCTGGTCGGCGAGCTGGAGGAGCTGTGCCGCGCCCACCCACTGCGGGAGCGGCTGTGGGCCCAACGGATGCTGGCGCTGTACCGGTGCGGCCGGCAGGCCGACGCGCTGGCCGCCGGCCAGCAGTTGCGCACCATCCTCGCCGAGGAACTCGGCCTGGACCCGGGCAGCGAGCTGCGCCGGCTGGAGACCGCGATCCTGGCCCAGGACCCGGCGCTCGGCCCGCCGCCGGCCGCCCGGCAGCCGCGGGTGTGGAGCGCGCCGGCCCGCAATCCGCACTTCACCGGCCGGGCCGGCCTGCTCGAGCAGCTGCACCAGCGGTTGGCCGCGGGCGAACCGACGCTGGTGGTGCAGGCGCTGCACGGGCTGGGCGGGGTGGGCAAGACCCAGCTGGCGATCGAGTACGCGCACCGCTTCGCCGCCGACTACGACCTGGTCTGGTGGATCGACGCCGAACAACCAGTCCTGATCCCCGGCCAGCTGGCCGCCCTCGCCGCCCGGCTCGACCTCCCCCCCGGGCCGACGGTCGCCGACACCGTCGACCGGCTGCTCGCGGAGCTGCGCGGCCGGGTCCGCTGGTTGCTGATCTTCGACAACGCCGAACGCCCGGCCGACATCGCCGACTACCGGCCCGGCGGGGCCGGGCACGTGCTGATCACCTCCCGCTCCCCCGGCTGGGGGGCGCTGGGCGGGCGGCTGGAGGTCGACGTGCTGCCCCGGGCGGAGACGATCGCGCTGCTGCGGGCCCGGATCCCGGGCATGAGCGAGGAGCTGGCCGACAAGCTCGCCGCCGAACTCGGCGACCTGCCGCTGGCCGCCGCGCAGGCCGCCGGCTATCTGGAGCAGACCGCCCTGCCGCCCGCGGACTATCTGCGCCGCTTCCGCACCCGCCGCGCCGGCCTGCTCGCCCGCGGCGACGTGGTCGGCTACTCGGGGCGGGTCGACACCACCTGGGCGCTGTCCCTGGAGCGGCTGCGCGACCAGGACCCGGCCGCGGTGCAGCTGCTGCAGCTGGCCGCCTTCCTCGCCCCCGAACCCATTCCGCTGTCCCTGTTCGGCGAGCACGCCGAGCTGCTGGAGGAGCCGCTGCGGACCACCGCCGCCGACCCCGACGCCCTGGCCGACACCGTCGGCGCGCTGGTCGGCTACTCCCTGGCCCGCCGCTCCCCCGGCGGCTTCCAGATCCACCGGCTGGTGGCCGCGGTGATCCGCCACCGGCTACCTCCCGCCCGGCAGCAGGCCACCGAACAGTGGGTGGTGGCGCTGCTGGCCGCCGCCTCCCCCGGCGCCCCGGACGATCCCGCCAGCTGGGACGCCTACGCCGAGCTCGCGCCGCACGTGCTCGCCACCGCCCCACAGGGGGACCCCTCTCCCGCCGGTCGTCGACTGGTCCTGGACACCGCCCGCTATCTGCACGCCCATGGCGACAGCTCCGGCAGCCGGGCCGTCTGCGAACAGCTGCTCGACCGCTGGGGCGCACTCCTCGACCCCGACCATCCCGACACCCTGGCCGCCGCCAGCACCCTGATCCTCGCCCTGTTCTCGGTCGGCGAGGTGGAGCCGGCCCGCGCCCTGGGCCAGGACATCCTGCAGCGCTGCCGCCGGATCCTCGGCCCCGACCACGCCACCACCCTGTGGATGGCGGCCAACCTGACCGTCACCCGAACCTTGATGGGCGCCTCGGCCGGCGACATGGAGCCGGCCCGGGCCCTGGGCGAGGAGACCCTGCAGCGCTGCCACCGGGTCCTCGGCCCCGACCACACCACCACCCTGATGACGGCGGCCGCCTTGACCGGTGCCCGGGCCTTGGTGGGCGAGCCGGAGCCGGCCCGGGCCCTGGGCGAGGACACCCTGCAGCGCTGCCACCGCATGTTCGGCCCAGACAAGGCGGCCGCCCTGGTGGCGGCGATCAACCTGACCCTCGCCCTGGTCCGGCTGGGCGAGGCCGAGTCGGCCCGCGCCCTGGGCCAGGACACCCTGCAGCGCTGCCGCCGGATCCTCGGCCCCGACAACCCGCTCACCCTGGCGGCAGCGACCAACCTGACCCTCGCCCTGGTCCGGCTGGGCGAGGCCGAGCCGGCTCGCTCCCTCGGCCAGGACACCCTGCAGCGCTCCCACCGGGTCCTCGGCCCAGACCATGTCTTCACGCAGTACCTGACGCACGCCGCAACCACCTGTCACGTGGTGCTCGGTGATCACACTCCCGCCGACCGCTCGCGCCGGCCACTGTGAACGTTCCATCCCCCGTCTGAACCGCGTCGAGATCGGAACGCTGGATGCAGGGGCCTCCTGCCTGCTCCCGAGGGCGCCGACGCCTGCTGCTCGGGATGGTCGACTCGCGGGTTGACCTTGGACCACGGTCCAAGGTCTAGCGTCCGTCGCATGACCACCACGGCGGCACGGGGACTGCGGGTCGCGGAGCTGGCGACGGCCGCGGGCGTGCGGCCGGACACCATCCGCTACTACGAGCGGGCCGGTCTGCTGCCGGCGCCCGAGCGCACCGCCGCGGGCTACCGCAGCTACGACGCCGGCGCGCTCGACCGGCTGAGGTTCATCCAGGGCGCCCAGCGCCTCGGCCTGCGCCTGGCCGACATCCGCACACTGCTGGCCGTCCGCGACACCGGCACCTGCCCCTGCGAGCCCGCCGAGGACCTGCTGCGCAGGCGCCTCGCCGAGATCGATGCCGAGATCGCCCGACTGACGGCACTGCGCGCCGAGATGACGGCCATGGCCGACGCCCTGCCCACCGCCTCCTGTCCCCCACCGAGCCCCGGCACGTGGTGCCCACCCGCGGAGGGAGGTGACTCCCCATGCTCGAGCTGACGTGTGACTGCGGTTCTGACTGCTGCGACGAGACCTGCGACTGCGAATGCTGACCGCCGCGCCGGACTGACAGACGGCTCCCGGGCCCGGGACCGGGCAGCCGTCGGGACGCCGGTTCGCCGCTGGCGGCCCGCCCTGGGGGGACCGATCTATCGATGGGGTGACTGGGCCTGCTGCTGTTCGGTCACCCAGCGGTCTACGTCCTGGCGCCGGTAGACCACGCGCCGGCCGAGGCGAAAGCCGTCTGGCCCGACGCCGAGGTGCCGCCAGTACCGCAGCGTGGTCACCGGGATGCGAAGGACGGCCGCGGCCTCCTGCACAGTCAGCAGCTCGGCCGCCGCAGTTCGGATGTAGTTGCCTTGCACGGTCAGATGTCTCCGCGTGGATGTGTTGGCCGATTCGATCTACGGCACCGCAGCGATGCTGGCCGCGCTGGCCGCCGCCGGACACCGCGCTGATCAAGCCCTGGCCGCCCCGCTCACTCATCCCGGGCGGGGTCACCGCCGCCGATTTCGTCGTCGACGAGGCCGCCGGCACGCTGACCTGCCCGGCCGGAGGCACCGTGCGGTTCACCCCGGTCAAGCGCGTCGTCCGGTTCGGTGAGCGGTGCACCGGCTGCCCGCTGCGTGCCCGCTGCACACCCGCGCCGCGGCCGCAGCGTTGTGCTGGGCGAGCACGACGCTCTGCAACGCGCGCACCGTGCGCGGGCCGCTCGGCCGGACTTCCAAGCCGCTTACCGCCGGCACCGCCCGATGGTCGAGCGCAGCATCGCCTGGCTGACCCGCGGCGCCCGCCGAGTTCCCTACCGCGGAGTGACGAACAACGACGCCTGGCTTCATCTGCGCGCCGCCGCGATCGATCTCCGCCGCGTGCTCACCCTCGGACTCACCGGCGCCGACCGGCAGTGAGTTCTCGCCAACCACGCGACCCCTTGACCGGTCGCCGGGACCGCAGCACCGTGAACCCGGGCAGGGCGACCTCTCTGTCGCACCTACGGGTGCTGACCTCACTGCAGCGCAGACTGCCGCGAGGCGCCCTGCCCCATATTTAGCAGGCTCCTAGCTGTAGTGACCGGAGACGTTGGTTGTGCGATCCCGCTTGCGATCAGCGGTGAGCGACTGACTGGGTGAGGAGGACCTCCTGGCGGAGGGTGGAGCTACCACGGCAACCGCCCACCGGCCCAGGAGGTCCTCGTGCTCCACGCTAATGCCGCTCTTACTCCGCGCCAGCGTCTGCGCCTGGCCCGGCTGGTGGTCGAGGACGGCTGGCCGGTGGCTTATGCCGCCCGGTTCTTCAGCGTCTCGTGGCCGATCGCTGACCGCTGGGCCCGCCGCTATCGGGCCGAGGGCAAGGCCGGCATGGCCGACCGCTCCAGCCGGCCGCACGCCAGCCCGGGCAAGACCAGCCCGCCGATCACCAAGCGGATCGTGTCGCTACGGCTGCGCAAACGCTG
This sequence comes from Geodermatophilus sp. URMC 61, assembly GCF_052931555.1. Taxonomy (NCBI): domain Bacteria; kingdom Bacillati; phylum Actinomycetota; class Actinomycetes; order Geodermatophilales; family Geodermatophilaceae; genus Geodermatophilus; species Geodermatophilus sp. URMC 61. The sequence continues at coordinate 3,776,807 of NZ_JBRFHZ010000002.1, read as the reverse complement.
GGGCGCGGTCCGCCTGGCCGCCGAGACCGGGGTGGCGCCTTCCACCGCCGGGGCGGTGCTGCGCCGCTGCCGGATCAGCCGGCTGTCCCGGCTCGAGCGCCGCGACCAGCCGCCGGTCCGCTACGAGCGCCCCGCCCCCGGTGAGCTGCTGCACGCCGATGTGAAGAAGCTGGGCAACATCCCCGCCGGTGGTGGCTGGCGCTTCCTCGGCCACCAGCAGGGCAAGGCCAACCGCACCGCCGATGGCGGGCGAGCCCGCAGCCGCCATCGCAACCCGCTGATGGGACACGCCTTCGTCCACGTCGTGCTCGATGACTACAGCCGGGTGGCCTACGCCGAGATCTGCGACGACGAGACCGGCCCGACCGCCGCCGGCGTGCTGCGCCGGGCGAGCGCCTGGTTCGCCGCCCGCGGCGTGACCGCCCGCCGGGTGCTCACCGACAACGGCGGCTGCTACCGCGGCCGCGACTGGGCCGGCGCCTGCACCGCACTGGGCATCACGCCCAAGCGCACCCGGCCCTACCGGCCGCAGACCAACGGCAAGGCCGAACGCTTCAACCGCACCATGACCAGCGAGTGGGCCTTCGCCCAGCTGTTCACCAGCGAGGCCGACCGCAGGGCCGCTTTTCCTGGTTGGCTACATGCCTACAACCACCATCGGCCCCACACCGGCATCGGCGGCCACCCGCCCATCAGCCGCTTGACCAACCTCCCCGGTCAATACACCTAGCCCACCTGCACACGCACGTTGTAGTGCCCGGTGTTGTCGTCGTAGCTCCGGTCGTTGACGCACAGGAACAGTTCGCCGTCGGCCGGCGCCGTGAGGGAGGCGCTCTCCCCGACTCGAAACGGCTCTGCTCCGCCGATGCGCGCGATCAGGGCACCGGGGGCGGCCTCCTGGGTGACCGGAATCGCGCCGGCCGCCCCCTCGGTCCCGTCCGGTCCCGTGGTGACGCCTTGCGACAGGCTTGCTTCGCCGTCCGCCTCGATCGTCAGCTGCTGGCCCGCCCGGAGCTCGATGCCCGTTCTGGTCCATCCGCTGTCAGCAGCCACCGGGACCGTCGTTGGCGGCCCCGGTTCCGATTCGCCCGAGAGCAGCTGCTGCAGGCCGATCACAGCAGCAACGACGACGGTGCCGACGGCACCGGCCAGCGCGCGCCGGCCGCGTGCCACCGCTCGTAGGCGGCTGACCGGGGGCGTGCTCGGTCTCGGCGCCGGTGTCACGGGGGCGCCGGTGGGAGCTTGCGCCGGAGCGCGAGACCGGTTGCCGACCACCGGGGTGGTCCCGTGCGTGACCCGTTGCGTGGGTGCACCGGGGGGATGAGGAATCGTCCGTCGGTCGGGCACGCGGTCGCCGCGCCTCGTCTCCGGGGGATCCCGACGGTCGTCCGGTGGCCGCTTGCGGGGTTGCAGTCCGGGTTTCGGGAGTTGGGCCTCCTCGGTCCCGGTCGCAGGGACGGGCGCCTTGACATCGAAGATCCGGCCGTCGCGCTGACGGAGGAACAGCACCGGGATGCCCCACTCGAGGCTGTTCGGCCGGGACAGGCAGACCGACAGGCGTGCGTCACGCACGGCGATGTCCACCGGCTCACCCGCGGCGACGGCCTCGTAGAAGGACCGGGTGAACTCGACTGCGGCCGAGTCCGAGATCTCGAACTGCATGGCGAGCACCGCGGGGACGCCGCGCCGCACGAGAGCCGCGGCGGCGCTGGAGAAGAGGTCGTTGTCGCTGCCCGCGGCCGAATCGCAGGAGTTCAGCATGACCAGCCGCAGCGCGTGGTGGGGGCTGAGCAATTGCGCGAGGTGGCTGGCGCGGAGCTGGTAGTTCTCCCCGCCGTCACCCGGGAGGTAGAACACCCCCTCACCGGCGACGGGGTCGAAGCCGCCGTGACCGATGAAGTGGACGACGTGCCAGCTGCCGGTGCTCAGTGTGTGCAGCAGGTCCCGCCAGGTCTCGCCGGGCACCCACCCGAGGTGGACGCCGCCATCTCGGATGAGCGGGGCCAGTGCACGGTGCAGGTGGGCCTTCTCCCCGTCGACGTCGAGGGCGTCGTAGCCGGCGGGCCGGGCGACCATCCCGAGGATGCGCAACGGCCCGGTGACGCGCAGGGGGCGGACGGGCTCGAGGATCTCCGGGTAGCGGACCAGCGGCATGCTCAGCGAGAGGTAGTCGTCACGCCGCGCGTCGTACATGAACTCCCAGGGCAGGACGGCGAGCTCGGGCGGGCGGATCCGGAGCACCAGACGCACGCGCACATCCCGGTGGACCGCCTGCTGCCGGGTCATGTCGAACAGGAGCCGGACGTCACCGGTGAACAACCGGTCGAACAGCTCGGCGCCGAGCCGCTGCACTGGTCGCTCGTCGCGTGCGGGAACCCGTCTGGTCGTGGCGGCGGACCGCAGCAGCGTGAGCCGCAGCCGCTCCAGCTGCCGCTCGACGCCCAGATCCTCGAGCCGGAACTCGACCTCGGACCCGGACTCGCCGCCGATTGTCGACCTGGCCTCCACCCGATAGTTGCCGTCCCGCCCGGTCACCTCGAGCTCCAGCTCGACGTCGTCCGTGTCCATCGGCACCTCCTCCATGTGGCCGCCGTGCCCCCGTGCCGGCGCCGGACGCCGGCACGGGGGCGACTCGAGGGCTACTCGGACCGGCGCAAGCCGGCGCCGCACTGAGAGCAGAAGGCGTCGTCGGGTTCGTGCCGCGTGCCACACGACCGGCAGAACTGTCCGGCCGACCGAGTCACGACCGACCCTGGTGCCAGGTGCAGAGCGGCGGCTGCCGTCTCGCCACGGTTCACGGGTCGACCGTTCGCGGTATCGACCGACGGGACGTCCCACTCCGAGGAGTGCCCGTCCGGGTTCGCGTCGGACTCGCTCCCGACGTCGGCGGCCGCCGGGGCCGGGTCGGCCTCGCTCCCGACGTCGGCGTCCGCCGGGGCCGGGTCGTCGGGTGTCGCCGTGCCGTGGCTCGGCACCAGATCAGGCGCGGGCGAGGCGTTCTCCTGCTCCCGCCGCCTCCGGCGTCGCCGGAGCACGAGGCCGACGGTCGTCAGCCCGAGGACCACGGCGGCAAGCCCTCCTCCGATCGCGATCGTGCTCGCGGAGAACGGCGTCGTGGGCGCCCGCTGTGTCGTGGTGTCGGCCGGCCTCTGCTGGTCGCCGAACTGCTCCCGTCGCTGCGCCGCGTCGACCTTCTTGTCAGCCACCGACGGTAGGTCAGGGACGAGCAGCAGGACCTGTTCGAAGTTGCTGATCGCGTCGCTGTACTGGCCGGCGTAGTAGGCGGTGAGTCCCTGGCGGTACAGCTCGTCCACCCGCCCCGGGGTGTTGTCGATCCGGTCCCCGAAGTTCTCCAGCACCAGGGATGAGGGGACGATGAAGTGGGTGGCCTCCTTCACCACGGTGCTCGACAGGCCGACCACCTGGCCCTGCAGGTTGCTGACCGGCCCGCCGCTCATACCCGGGGACGGTGTGGCGCTGGTTGCGTAGAACTGGTTGGCCGCGCTGTGCTGGCCCTCGGTGTTGACGGACTCGATGATGCCCTGGCGGTTCGTCAGCGCGAGGCCACCGCTCTGGCCGGGGTAGGCGAGGTCGAGGGGGTAGCCGATCGCGACGACCTCCTGCCCGACCTGCACCTCGGCCTCGGGGGCGAGCTCGGCCACTGGGAGGTTCGTTGCCTGGATCTTGATCAGCCCCACGTCGCCCTGGCTGGCCGACTTGACGGCCAGCACGTTGGCCTCTACGCCGCTCGGGGCCGCCGCCGGGTCACTGGTCCACGGTGCTGGACCACCACCGAATGTGACGTAGACCCGACGATCCGGCGGGGAGTCGGGAAGGGAGCCCCTGACCCGCCACTCCCAGGCCCCGGTGACGACCTCGTTCAGGATCTCGGCGCCCTGGGTTTCCGTCAGGACCCCCGCGGCGACGTAGTCTTGGATCAGGTAGTCGACTGCTTCGCGTCTTGCCCCACTCTCGTCCCAGCTGTCGTCCACGCAGTGGCCCGCGGTCACGAGGAGTCCGTCGGAGTCGACCACGACGGCGCTACACCCTGTTGTCCAGGTCACCGGCTCCCATGTCTCGCCGTCGAAGGAGACGTTCGCCGACCAGTCGACCCGGACGAACGCCGTCGCCGGCGCGACGAGATCGGACGCGCGACCTTCCGGGGTGACGCTCGGCAGGGGGTCGGCGGTGGGGCTGGGCGCCGGAGTGGCTTCGTCTGTGGCAGCCGCGGTACTGCCCAGCGTGGCGGTGGCCGCGACGAGGACGGCCGCGGTGACCGCGGCGGCGCGTTGGGCCAGCCGCCGGAGCCGTCGAGGGACCGGATGGTGATGGAGAGGTGGAGTGGTCACGGTGTCTCCTCGCAAGGTGGGTGACGCTGCCTGCGGGACGGCAGCTCGACAGTCCCGAGCGACGGAGAGCGCAGTAAGTACCGGCGACTCGTAAGGGTCTGGTTACATTTGGGTTACGGTCCTTCTCCTGCGGATGCCGTGTCGGCCCTGTACGGGTCGGCCGGACCAGAGGCAGGATGACCGCGGGTGACGACCGGCGACCCGGCGCCATCCCCGCCATCGCCCCGGTACCCGTACGGAGGGCCCGAGTTGGACGCCCACCTGCTCGTGGATCGCAGGCTGAGCCCCGACGACCTGGAGGACATCGAACAGGCGTTCCGCGCCGCGGGCCTGCGTCCCACCGTGTACCGGACCCCGGCGCGACGGGGGCTGGAGGAGCTCAACTGGCTCGTCATCGCGGCCGTACCGTTGTCGTCGTTCCTCACCACCATGGGGACGAAGCTGGCCGAGGACTCCTACAAGGAGCTGCGCCAGCTCGCCCACCGGGTGTTCGGGAGGGCGCCGGCGTCGAAGGCGTCCACCCTCGTCCTGGAGGACCAGGACACGGGCACCCAGGTCGTCCTGGAACCCGACCTCTCCGACAAGGGCTACCAAGCTCTGTTCGAGACCGACTTCGCCCGCTACAGCGGCGACACGGTGCGCTACGACCCCACCCATGAACGGTGGATCCGGTCGAATGGGTGATGAAGAGCAGGCTGCGGCCCCGCTCTCCGCCCGACGCCACCGCTGGCGCGCCTCGGGTCCCTGAGTCAGCAGCAGCCCACATCGGATTGCACGGACGAGCGGCACCACTTCGGCGTGCGTCCAGATGGCGACAGTCCGCCCGTTCCGTGCGCAATGGCGACCGGCTGTGGTGACTCGGCCTCCCTGCAGATGGACAGGCCTGCTTCGGCACACAGCGTCGGGTCATGTGGTCGCAATGTGGTCGCGGACTGCGCGCCACCCGAGGTGAGGCGACAACGCTGGTCAACACCGTTCGCGGCCTGGACCAGCATGGACGGCGTCAGACATCACCTGCCTGCTGACACCTCTGGACCAGGGCTTTGATCCGCGGGCGTGGGTTCGATCCCCACGGGACCACGCTGGACTCATCTGACCGGCACTTTCCTGGGCAGCCGCTGCGGGGCCGATCAGCGCCTGGACTCGCCCAGCTGGTCCAGCTCGCGGCCGGCGGCTGCCAGCACGGCGTCGCGGACGCGGTCGAGCGTGGCGGAGCGCAGCCGCCACTGCTGCCAGTGCAGGACGACGTCCACCGCGCCGGCCGGGTCGAGGGCGACCAGCTCCGCCGTCACTGCGCGCGCCTGGAGGTCGGGCACCATGCCCCAGCCCAGGCCGAGGGTGACGGCGGCGACGAAGTCCGCCGCGGCAGGTACGTAGTGCACCGGTGGGGCGACGTCGCTGCCGGCCCGCGCGTGCAGATAGCGGTGCTGCAGGTCGTCCCTGCGGTCGAAGACGACGACCGGGGCACGGGCGAGCGCCTCGGTGGTGGGGCCGGCGGGGAACCACTGCCGCGCGAAGCCCGGGGTGGCCATCGGCCGGTAGCGCATGCCGCCCAGGCGGGTGGAGCTGCAGCCGGGCACCGGCTCGGCCTGCGCGGTCACCGCCGCCATGACCGTGCCGGCGCGCAGCAGGGTGCTGGTGTGCTCCTGGTCCTCGCGGTACAGGTCGAAGCAGACGTCGCCGGCCAGCGGAGCCAGCGCCGGCAGCACCCAGGTGGCCATCGAGTCGGCGTTCACCGCGATCGGCAGCGTGGGCACGCGCTCGGGCGACGCCTCGCCGCCGAGCTCGCGGGCGATGTCGGCGGTGAGCAGATCGACCTGCCGGGCGAGGCGGAGCACCGCCTGTCCGGACTCGGTGACCTGCACCGGCTTCGTCCGTACCACCAGGATCCGCCCGGTCGCGACCTCCAGCGCGCGCAGCCGCTGACTGATCGCTGACGGGGTGACGTGCAGCGCCCGGGCGGCGGCCTCCAGCGTGCCCTCGCGGACGGTGGCGTCCAGCGCTTGCAGCTGGGCCAGGTCCAGGTCCATGAACAGCAAGGCTAATGGTGCGTCAGAATCATGAGCTGGACTGTCCACGGATCGCTTTCTAGCGTCGGCGGTGTGCTGACCACTCCCGCGCTGCTCGCCGTCGCGTCCGGGCTCGCGCTGGGCCTGGGATTGATCGTCGTGATCGGCGCCCAGAACGCCTTCGTCCTGCGGCAGGGCCTCCGCCTCGAGCACGTGGCCGCGGTGGTGGCGGTGTGCGCCCTGTCCGACGTCGCGCTGATCGTCGCCGGTGTGCTGGGCGCCGGCGCGGCCCTGTCGTGGGTGCCGTGGCTCATCCCGGTGGTGTGCTTCGCCGGGGCGGTGTTCCTGCTCGGCTACGGCGTGCTGGCCGCACGACGGGCGTTGCGTCCCGGCGCGCTGCTCCTCGACGCCGCCGGCCCTCGCACCGGGCTCGCGGTGACCGTCGGCACCTGCCTGGCGCTGACCTGGCTCAACCCGCACGTGTACCTGGACACGGTGGTGCTGCTCGGCTCGATGGCCTCCACCTACGGCGAGCACCGGTGGCAGTTCGCCGCCGGTGCGGGTCTGGGCAGCGTCGTCTGGTTCACCGGTCTGGGCTACGGCGCCCGACTGCTGCGGCCGGTGTTCGCGCGCCCGGGGGCCTGGCGGGTCCTCGACGGCGTCATCGCCGTCGTCATGGCGGCGCTCGCCGTCTCCCTGACCGTCCGGGGCGTCAGCGGGACCTGAGTCCGGCGGCGGCCTGCGTGCCGACGTCCTCACCGACGGGGAGACCCGCCCGGGAGCGCCGATCCCCTCCGTGTGACCGGAACCCGGCCCCATTGCCACACGGTTTCGCAGAGATCTACCGTCCGTGACGGAGGGGATCGGGTTGACCGGTGCCGCGACACGGGACGACCTGCTCGTGCTCAACGGGATCGACGTCGACACGGGCGACTACCTCACGCCGGGGTTGGCACTGGCCGACGTGGCCAGTGCCCTGCGCGGCGACCCGAGCTCCCTCCCGGGGGCGCGCGAGCTGCGACGGCGCCGGCAGGTCGACGAGGACCACCTCGGGGTCGTCTACGGGCGGGATCCGCAGGACCTCTCATCGGTCGGCTGGGGTGTGGTGGCCCCGCCGGATCTCGACCCCGCGGTGCTCGAGGCCCTGGCACCCCTCCTGCGGCTGCGGGAGGAGCAGGCCGGCGACCTGTTCCGGCGCCTCGAACTGCGCCCCGGTGAGGACAAGGACGACTTCCTGGCCCGCCACGGCATGGGGCCCTCGGTCGTCGACCCCCGCAAGGTCCCGTACTACCTGCTGCTCCTGGGATCTCCGGACCAGGTGCCGTTCGACGTCCAGTACCAGCTGGGCGTGTCCTACGCCGTCGGGCGCGTGGACCTCGCGGACCCCGAGGCCTGCGCCGCCTACGCGGCGACCGTCGTGGCCGCCGAGCGGATCCTCGACGTCCCGGCCGAGGCCGGCTCCGAGCCCACAGCCCGCCGGCTCCACCTCTTCGCCACCCGGCACCCCGGGGACGTGCCCACGGCGCTGAGTGCCTCGCGGCTCGTGGAGCCGCTGCACGGGGAGCTGCGGGAGAGCGCGCGCGCCTGGCAGGTCGGCATCGACCTCGGGTCGGGCGCCACGCGTGCTCGGCTGGAGGACCTCCTGACCGGCCCCGAGGCCCCGGACCTGCTCTTCACGGCCAGCCACGGCGTCGGGGGGAGGGGAGCGGGCCGCGACCTCGCCGGCGCGCTGCTCTGCCAGGACTGGCCGGGCCCCCTCGCCGCTCGCGGTCCCGTCGACGAGGCGCAGTACCTGGCCGCGCACCACCTCTCCGCCCGGAGTCCGATCGGACCGAGGGTCGTCTTCGCCTTCGCCTGTTTCGGGGCGGGCACACCGCACGTGTCCGACTACCCGGGTGGTCCGGACGGCGACGGGGAGCTGGCCGCCACGGGGTTCACCGCGCGACTCCCACAGCGGCTGCTGGGGTCGCCCGCCGGCGGGGCCCTGGCCTTCGTCGGCCACGTGGACCGGGCCTGGAGCTGCTCGTTCCTCTGGAAGGGGCTGGCCGCGCAGGTCACGCCGTTCCAGAGCACCCTGCTGGCCCTGATGGACGGCGCCCGCCTGGGCTGGGCCATGGAGAGCCTCACCTCCCGGTACGCGGAGATCGCCACCGAGCTCGCTCTCCGCATGGAGGGGCTGCGGAGGTACGGCAAGCGCATCGACGACGCCGACCTGGTCGGCCTGTGGACGGCGACGCACGACGCCCGCGCCTACGTGGTGCTCGGTGACCCGGCCGTCCGGGTGGCGCCGCGTGGCCGCGCCGGGCTGGTCGCGGGCTGACGCGGACGGAGGACCTCGTGGGAGCCGAGCCGGTGCCGGGGCGCGAGGACCGCTACCACCTGGTGGCGTTCGACGCTGCCGGGAACGAACGGCCCGAGGCCACCGGCCCGTACAGCCGGGTGCTCGCCGCCCAGCTCGCGCGGCAGGCTCCCACGGACGTCTTCGTCCTCAGCCACGGGTGGATGGGCGACGTGCCCGCCGCTCGCCGCCAGTACGGTGCCTGGGTCGCGGCCATGGCCGGGTGCCCGGAGGACCGGGCCGCCGCCGAGGCCCGTCCCGGTGGCTTCCGCCCGGTCGTCGTCGGCGTCCACTGGCCCAGCCGGGCGTGGGGGGACGAGGACCTCGGCTCGGCGTCCTTCGCCGTCCCCATCGGCGACGCCGGTGCCCCGGAGGCCGGGCAGGTCGACGGGGTGGCCCGGATCGTGGACTCCTCGGCCGCCGCCCTCGGCGACACCCCCGCGGTCCGGGACACCATCCGCGTCATCGCGGACTCGGCGCTCGACGACCCCGTCCCGGTCACGTTGCCCGGACCGGTGCGCGAGGCCTACCAGCGGTTGGACGCCGCGCTGGGTCCGGGCGCCGACGGGGAGGGCGCCCCGCCCGGGGACGACCGCGTCCCCTTCGACCCGGAGGCGGTCTACCAGGCCTGCCTGGTGGACGAGTTGGCCTCCTTCGGCGGCACCTCCCTCGGCGGCGTGCTCGCCCCTCTGCGGGTGATCACCTTCTGGCACATGAAGCGACGGGCACGGGACGTCGGCGCCGGCGGTGTGGCCGACCTGCTCACCCGCCTGCAGGAGGCGGCGCCGGGCGCGCGGTTCCACCTCATGGGCCACAGCTTCGGCTGCATCGTCGTCTCCTCGGCCGTGGCCGGCCGAGGACCGGCAGGACGTCGCCCGGTCGCCTCCCTGGCCCTGGTGCAGGGAGCGATGTCGCTGTGGTCCTTCTGCGCGGCCATCCCCGCCGCACCGGAGCGGAGCGGCTACTTCCACCGCGTCCTCGCCGACGAGCTGGTCACGGGGCCCGTGGTGGTCACCACCTCGGTGCACGACCGCGCGGTGCGCTCCTTCTACCCCATCGGCGCGGGGGCACGTGGCCAGGTCGACTACCTGCCCGACCGGCTGCCGACCTACGGTGCCATCGGCGCCTTCGGGGTGCGGGGGCCCGGCATCCAGGTCGTGGACGACGACCTGCGGGCGGTCGACCAGTGCTACGACCTGCAGCCCGGTGTCGTGCACGACCTGCGCGGGGACGACGTCATCCGGGACAGCGCGGGAGTGATGGGGGCGCACAGCGACATCGCCAAACCGCCCGTCGCGCACGCTGTCTGGCAGGCGGTGCTGGCCGTCCGTGCCGGGGGGTGAGCGTCCTACCCGGATCCCGTGTCGCCCGACGTACCGCTCACAGGAGGACGTACAGGTCGTACCCACCACCCGGACGAGGACGACACTCCCAGGGAGCGCGATAGGGGTTGGTGGGTCCCGCGGCCAGGCAGGCGGCCTGGGTGGGATAGGTCGCGTAGAACGTCCACCCGGCCGCGACCGTCGAGACGGCGGCGGACGAGGGATCGGCCGCGTACACCGGAGTGGCCGCGAGAGCCGGGACCAGGGCCGCACCGGCGAGCAGCACCGCGGCCGTGGAGCGTCGAAGGTGGAGCATCGTCCTTCCCTCCTTCGTCGATCTCCTCATGGGTTCATCGCTCACATGACAGAGCTCGCAACGCTGAGTGTGATACAGGATGCGGGATTCGATCCACGGTCGGACGCCTCATCCGCGCGGCGGGCGGCGGCCGGGGCAGGACGGTTATGGGGTGTACTCGGCGGCGGGGGCATCGGCCGGTGCACCTCCTCCTGGCGGGAGTGCCGGGCAGGTCCGCTGGTACGGCAGCCCCCCGGCGAGCTGGTCCCACTCGGCGCCGGACAGGTTGCGGTTGACCAGCCGGCAGCCGGCCTCGGCCCAGGCCGAGGGTGGCCGAGTCCACCAGCGCAGGTCCCACAGCTGCACGGTCGGGCCGGTGCCGGCGGAGACGAGCAGGGCGCCGTCGCGGCTGATCGCCATGCTCCACACCGTGCCGCTGTGGCCTCCGAGTGGCTGGCCCTCCGCCCGGCCGGTGGCGGGGTCCCACAGCCGCACCGTCTGGTCGGTGCTGGCGCTGGCCAGCAGGGTGCCGTTGGGGCTGAACGCCACGGCGTTCACCTGGTCGGTGTGGCCGGTCAGCGGCTCACCGTGCGGCTGGCCGGTGGCCGGGTCCCACAGCCGCACGGTTCCGTCCGCGCCGCCGCTGGCGAGCAGCGCGCCGTCGGGACTGAACGTCACCGCCCGCACCTGATCGGTGTGGCCGGTCAGCGGCTCACCCTGCGCCTGACCGGTGGCGGGGTCCCACAGCCGCACGGTCCCGTCCGCACCGGCGCTGGCCAGCAGCGCGCCGTCCGGGCTGAACGCCACCGCCCGGACCGCGCCGGCATGGCCGGTCAGCGGCTCACCCTGCGCCTGACCGGTGGCGGGGTCCCACAGCCGCACCGCTCCGTCCTCACCGGCGCTGGCCAGCAGAGCGCCGTCCGGACTGAACGCCACCCCGTTGACCACGCCCGGGGCGGTGGTCAACAGCGCGCCGCGCGGCTCGCCGGTGGCCGGATCCCACAGCCGCACCGCCCCGTCGCCGTGGGCGGTGGCCAGCAGGGACCCGTACGGGCTGAACGCCACACCGCTGACCACGCCCGGGGCGGTGGTCAGCGGCGCGCCGCGCGGCAGCCCAGTGGCGGGGTCCCACAGCCGCACGGTTCCGTCGGCGCCGGCGATGGCCAGCAGGCTGCCGTCGGGGCTGAACGCCACCCCGGTGACCACGCCGAGGTCGACGGTCAGCTCCCGGCGGATGGTGTAGGTGTCGGCGACCTGCCACATCCGCGTCGTCCCGTCGGTGCCGGTGCTGGCCAGCAGGCTCCCGTCGGGGCTGAACGCCACCGCGGTCACCGCGCCGCCGTGACCGGTCAGCGGACCGCCCTGCGGTTGACCGGTGACGGGATCCCACAGCCGCACCGTCGCGTCGGCGCCCGCGGTGGCCAGCAGGGCGCCGTCCGGGCTGAACGCCACCCCGGTGACCACGCCCCGGTGGCCCTCCAGCGGCGCGCCGCGCGGCTGACCGGTGGCGGGATCCCACAGGCGCACCGTCCGGTCCGCGCTGACGCTGGCCAGCAGGGCGCCGTCAGGGCTGAACACCACGTCGTTGATGGCGCCCCAGTGGCCGGCCAGCGGCGCGCCGTGCGGCGCCCCGGTGGCGGGATCCCAGATCCGCACGGTGGCGTCGGCTCCGGCGCTGGCCAGCAGGGTGCCGTCCCGGCTGAACGCCACGGCCTTCACCGCCCCGTTGTGGCCGGCCAGCGACTCGCGGCGCGGCAGCCCGGTGGCGGGGTCCCACAGCCGCACGGTGGCGTCGGCTCCGGCGCTGGCCAGCAGGGTGCCGTCCGGGCTGAACGCCACGGCGTTCACCGCCCCGTTGTGGCCGGCCAGCGGCGCGCCGTGCGGCAGCCCGGTGGCGGGGTCCCACAGCCGCACCGTCCCGTCCTCACCGGCACTGGCCACCAGGGCGCCGTCCGGGCTGTACGCCACGGTGGTCACCGCGTCGGTGTGGCCGGTCAGCGGTGCACCGCGCGGTTGCCCGGTGGCGGCCTCCCACAGCCGCACCGTTCCGTCGGCGCCGGCGGTGGCCACCAGCGCACCGTCGGGACTGAGCGCCACGTCGAACGCCGCCCCGTCGTGGCCGTCGGACACCCACGCGGTGCGGTGGGTGAGCTGGGCCAACCCGGTGATCAGTCCGGAGGGAATGTCCTCGTCCTGGCCACCTGCCAGGCTCATGCTCTGCAGGCCCAGCAGGATGGCCAGATCGGGACGCGTACTGACCAATCGGTCCGCACTGGCTGCCAGCCCCCGCGCCGAGGCCAGGGCGGACGCCTCGCGGGCGTGCACGGAGCTCCTCCAGGCGAGCACGCCGAGCAGGCTGGCGGCGACCAGCAGCGCTGTCACCGCGGCGACTGCGATCTGGAGTCGCCGTGCGAAGCGTCGCAGCACCGTCGCCGTTCGCTGCTCCTTGCGTACCTGCTCGTCGGCCCGCCGCGATGCCTCGAGGAACTCCCGCTGCCGGCGGGTGAGCGCGCCGGCCCGGACGGCGTCGTCCTGCTCCGCCGCGGTGAGGTCCGCGCCGAGCAGCAGCAGTCGGTCCGGCCTGCCCTCCTCCTCCCACAGTGCGGCCGCGCGCTCGAAGGAGGACAGGTGCTGGGCGCGCCAGGCGGCGTTGTCCCGCCGGACCGGTTCGATCAGGCGGTCGTGCGCCAGCTCGTACCAGGTGGCCTGCCGGCGGGTCTCCGCGCGGACGAGGTGGGCGTCGAGCAGTTCACCGAGCAGGCGGCGCCCGGCCTCCCCCGAGTGCTCGGGTCCGCCGAGGACCTGACTGCGCAGACCCTGCGGGGTGATCAGCCGCTCGTCGAACCACTCCCGGATGGTCCGCTCGGGCACCCCGGTGCGCTCAGCCGCGGTGCGGACCCGCTCGGCGTAGTAGCCGGCCAGCGCCTGGTCCACCCGCCCCAGGGCCTGCACGTCGGCGCGGGTGATCCGGGTGGCGTCGGGGGGCAGCGTGGACCACAGCTGGTGGCAGGCGACCTGCAGCTGGACCGGCTCGACGTAGGAGCCCAGCGCCTCGGTGACCCCGTCCGGTCGCTGCACCCGCACGGTGCGCAGGTCGTCGACCAGCTGCTGGGCGGCCTCCTCGGTGAAGTCGACGCCGGCCCGCTCCGCCGGTCGGCGCATCGCCTCGAGCGCCTGGTCCACGTAGAGCAGGTCCAGCCGGAACCTCGTCCGCAGCCGCGTCGGGACGTGGACCAGGTAGGGGTCCAGGGCGGCGAGGAAGTCCTCCCGCATCGAGAACAGCGCCCAGTGACCCCGGTCCCGCAGCGTCTGGCCGAGCTCCTTGAAGAACGCGTGCTTGGCCGGCTCGTCGGTGGGGTCGGCGGTGAGCACCTCCTCGAACTGGTCGAAGATGAGCACCTCGTTGCCCGGCCGGCCGTCCCGGTCGGCGTGGGCGTCCAGGTAGTCGCGCAGCGTCAGGCAGGCCAGCTCGGCGACCGGTCGCTGTCGGTCCGGCGGCAGGCCCTCCTCGAGGGACAGCAGGGCGCTCATCACGTAGCGGTTGCAGGGCGTCAGCAACCCCGGCTGGGGGTCCAGCGGGTGCGTGACCCGGATGACCGGCAGCACCTCGAAGCCGTCGTCCCGCAGGGCCGGGACCAGGGCGGCCTGGATCAGTGACGTCTTGCCGGCGCCGGACGGCGAGTAGAGCAGGACGATCCGCTCGGCCACGAGCAGGTCGACCAGGTCCTCGCGCTCCTGGTCGCGCCCGTACAGCGGGTCGCCCGATCCGAAGGACGCCGGGCCGACGTAGGGGTTGCCGACCCGCCGGGGCGTGTCGGTGGCGGTCATCTCCGACCGCTCCAGGCGCCCTGGAGCTCCTTGACGAAGTGCTCGGTGCTGCCCCAGTACAGGGACACCCGGGCGCTGCTGAAGTAGGTCTCCAGGTACCTCCTGGCGCGCCCCGCGTCGATCGTGGCCCCTTCCTCGGGGTCGAGCTGCACGGCCACGTGCGTGTACTGGGCACGCCGCCGTCCGCCCTCGGAGTTCATGAGGCTGCGGTACAGGACGCGGAAGTCCCACTCGTCCAGGCCGAACCCCAGGAACATGAGCGCCGAGTCCGACAGCCGCCGGCGCACCACCTTGGGGACGAGGTCCTGGTTGCGGGTGACGCCGATCAGGAAGTCGAAGAAGTCGTCCTCGGTCAGCACCAGGGACTCCGGCTCGTCGAAGGTGCCGAGCAGGTGGAAGACCAACGGGCGCTCGGGCGTGGGCCGGTAGCCGGGTTCCCGCTCGAACACCGACTCGGGCCAGTCGGCCTCCTCGTGCCAGCGGCAGAGCTCGACCTCCGGCGTCCGGCCGGCCTTGCGCAGTGCATTGGCGAGCAGGCGGGAGTTCAGGGTCGTGATGTAGACCGGCGCCGGCAGCTGCGCCAGCACCGAGAAGGGCTCGACCTCCTCGCGCCGGTGCCGTGCCTCCCAGGCCGCGGCCAGGAGGTCCTCCAGCGATGCGTCCTCGCGGAGCAGGTCCGCGGGCAGATCGTCCCGGTACCGCTCCACCACCGTGCGGCGCAGGTGGCTCATGAACTGGAGGGCCGGGAAGCGCTGGTTCTGGTTGACCGCCAGGTACTGCGCGACCTGGGGCAGGCTCTCCCGGTTGTGCGGTGCCATCGGGTACCGGTAGCTCTGGGCCCAGTCCATGGCGATCTCCTGGCGGGTGCCCAGCAGCGCTTCGGCGATGCCGAAGCCGATCACCGGGGTGCACATCCCGACCTCGAAGTCGGTGACCAGCGACGGCCACTTGTCGAACCGCTCCCCGCCGGGGGCGGTTCCGGGCTCGTACCAGAGCCGTCCGCTCTTCAGCCGCATGAACAGCGCCGGCACCCACCAGTCCGGCCGCTCCCGCACGGCTGCCCGTGCGACCGCCATCGCCCGGTCCACCAGCCCGTCCTCGTCCAGGCTGTCGAAGAAGGCCCTGGTGAAGGCCGCCGACGTCGCCATGGTGATGTTGCCCTGCATCGCCACGACGGCGGGGACGCCCACCTCGGCCAGCCGCGGCCCGAGCGCGGCCAGCACGCCGGCGTCCTCGCTGCACCGGTCGGCGCCTGCGCCCGCGCTCTGGCACGAGGCCAGGAACACCAGCCGGGGCAGGCGGGAGAGGTCCCGCAGCTGGCTGATCAGCTCGCTGCCCAGCAGCGGCGCGGCGTGGCCGTCGTCGTCCACCAGCAGCAGCACCGGCTCGTCGCGGACGACGTAGCCATGACAGACCAGGTAGAGCACGTCGACCCCGCGGCGCACGTGGTCGAGCAGGTTCGCCGCGGTCGGGGCGCCGGCCCCGGGCAGCGTGGTCAGCGACAGCGACCCCAGCCCCTCCCGGGCACGGTCCAGCTCCTCCTCGACCCGGACGGGCGCCAGCGGGCGTCCGGCCTCGATCGAGTCCAGGTCGGACGGCCCGGCCACCACCGCCAGCGCCTTCAGGTCCCCCCGGGGCCGGACCCCCACCGGGCGCCAGTCCTGGCTGCTCAGGTACCGGGAGAACAGCACGTTCTCGTTGGTCAGCAGCGTGGAGCGGTCGATGGGGCTGCGCAGCGTCTCCCATCTCAGCCCGTGCAACGCGGCGGCGCTGCTGCCCATCACCAGGCGCACGCGCAGCCGCACCCCCTGGCTCTGCGACGTCGCGACCGCCGTGCGCACCGCGGCCCAGACCTCGGGGCCCAACAGGCCCGCGCCCAGCGCCGCGCCGTACTCCTCGTCGTCGTCGATGGCGTCCAGCTCGCGCGGGTCGATGTGGGCCAGCAGCGGGCCGGAGACGTCCAGCTGCGTCTCGGCGTCGGTGCGGGGCAGGGAGAAGCGGAGCTCCACGGTCCAGGTGACGGCGTCGCGCCGGTGGAGGCCGATCTCCAGGTCGGCGTACTCGTCCGCCGCGCTGTGCGGACCCGTGAGGACGGTCATGCACGCCTGCCGAGATGCCATGGACACACCAGCGGTCGCGTCGAGCATGCGCCTCGGACCACCGCGGCAGAAGCGGCCGCGGTCCGGAACGGCGGACAGGCGCCGACCCGACGCATCGGCAAGGCGCGTCGGAGAGCGGGAACCGCGATCACGGGAACTCCTCGCCGAGTTGCCCGACTCCGTGACGCCGCCGTCCGCTCGCCGTGCCTCCAGCAGCCGGGCCTCGATCAGCCTGCGCAGCCTGCGTCACCGCTCCGTCACCACACCGTCACGTGGCCTCGCGCGTGACGTGGGCGGCAGGTGCGATCAGGAGGGCCGGGACTCCAGAGCCACGGCTGTCGGTCCGATCCAGCGGGGCCCCTCCTGCGACACGCGGGTGTCGCACCGGCGACCGGGGTGACCGAGCTCCGTCGGGAGCCGTGCCACGCTCGCGAGCAGGGCGTTTGTCGACATGGCGGCGTCCGCAGGAACGGGTCGCCGACCCCTCGACGAGGCCTCCGCAACGATGCGGTGACGGCGCCGTCGGCGGGGTGTCCGAGCGGGCGGTCCGCAGCCGGGTGAGCCCTAGCTTTCCCGCTGCGCGCGGCCCTTCCCCGGCCGCGGCGGGACCGCCCGAGGAGCCTTGCGTGAGCACGCCGAGCACGACCCTTCCCCGCACGTCGATCCAGGCCGCGGACACCCCGGCCGACGACGGGCTGGCTCTGTTGCTGGACCTCTTCGCGCTCGAGCCCGTCGAGGAGCCGGCGCGCCGTCCGGCCGGCCGGCGCCGGGCCACGGCGCGCGCGCGACTGCAGGACTGGGCCCGGCGGGCGGCCCTGTGGGGCGCCGGTCCACAGGGAGCCTGGCGTGCCTGGTGACCGTGGTCCCCGGTCGACGTCGATGACCACCCGGTCCACCGCCCGCGCGGCCGGACCGCACTGCGGAGGTGTGGAGTGGTGATGCTCGAGCTCGGTGAGCCCCTGCTGGCCCTCGTCGCGCTGCTGGCCCTGGTTGTCGCGCTGGGCCGCAGCTCGACGTCCCGCTACGAGGCCGAGCGCGCGCGCCGCGCTCAGCAGCAGGCCGACGGCGCTCCCGCGGCCCCGCAGACCCGCCCCGACGTGGACACGACGGCGCACCCGGCCGGCCGGGGTGCGTCGGCGTGGTGGCTGGTCGACGAGTCCGTCGACCAGCCGGGCGGCGTGGTCGTGGCCGGCCCCTTCATCGACTGGGTGGAGGCGGACTGGGCTGCCGTCTCCGGCGGGTTCCCCGCCTGGACGCAGCTCGTCCACGGTGCCCGCCGGGCCGACGGCGCGCTTGTCCGGCGTCAGTCGCCGCAGGAGCGTGCGTGGCTGGCCGAGCTCGGGAGCCAGCTGGACCGGCTGGCCGACGACTGGGACGAGCTGCTGACGGACGCCGACGCGCTGACCACCCTCCTGGTCGAGGTGAGCGCGGCGCTGGTCGAGGCGGGCCTCGCCCTGCACGACGCCGCTGGCGAGAGCCCGGCCGGCGGCGTGTGCCTGACGCCCGACCCGGCCCGCCGCGGGATCCTCGTCACCTGGCGCCAGCACGACCGGATGAGCCTGGAGCGCGTCCGGGGTGAGGCGGTGGAGGCGGCCGTGGAGCGGACCATGAACGCCGCGATCGCCGGCGTCCTGACCTCGATGGGCTTCCCCGTCACACCCGTCGGGACCAGCGGGTGCCACCTGGTCGCCGCCGACCAGCAGTCGGCGCCGGCCGCCTGACCCGCTCGTGGGAGCGACCTGGGGGCGGGCCTGCCGTGCTGGACGCGCGCTGCGAACGCGCAGCTCCGACGCCCGGGGCGGGGGCCGTGAGGGCTTCCCCGCAAGGGGCCGTTCCGTGGTGGCTCCGCACGGGCCCCGGCTAGGCTGCCGCCCGCACATGACGCGGACGGCGCCCGGCGCAGCACCTGCGAGCCACGGGCCGCCGACCCCCCGCTGAGCACACAGCGGGCCGTCCGCCCCACCCGAGGGGCGATGACCTCCCGCGCCGTTCCGCGATCCCCTCCTGCGCCACGGGCGCATCGACGCCGGTCCCGTACCGGTGCGGCTCTCTGCCGAGAGCAGGAAGGACGCGGTCATGACAGGTCCCGACTCGCCCCGGACCGGTCCGGAGCGGGTGCCGGCTCCGGACCCGCACCGGGGCGGCGTCGCCCGGACGCGGCCGGGCCCGGAGCTCACCCGCCGCCGGGCCCTCCAGGTCGGCGGGCTCGGCCTGCTCGGGGTCACGGTCGGTGCCCCAGCGTGGGCACGGGGACCGGTCGGCGGACTGCGCACCCTCGCCGCCGAGTCCCTGCGGGAGCCCGAGACGCTGCACAGCGAGGACGGCCTGCTGCGGGTCCGGCTCGAGGTCGCCGAGACCTCCGTGACCCTCGCCGGCCGGCCGGCGCACATGCTGACCTACAACGGCACCGTGCCCGGGCCCACGCTGCGGCTGCGTCCCGGTGACCGGCTGCAGATCGAGCTGGTCAACCGGCTGTCCGCCCCGACGAACCTGCACACGCACGGACTGCACGTCTCCCCGAAGGGCAACGCGGACAACACGCTCGACGTCCACGTGCACCCGGGGGAGTCCTTCCGGTACGACATCCAGCTGCCCGACGACCACCCGCCCGGGCCGTTCTGGTACCACCCGCACGAGCACCACCTGGTGGCCGACCAGATCTGGAGCGGCCTCTACGGCGGCATCGTGGTGGAGGACGCCGGCCCGGAGGTCCCGGTCACCCGGGACCGCCTCCTGGTCGTCTCGGACACCACGCTGGACGACGCCGGCCACCCGGTGCACGTCGCCGAGTGGGAGCGGGTGAAGGGCCGCGAGGGGCAGCTGGTCCTGGTGAACGGGCAGCTGACCCCCACGCTCGAGGCCCGCCCGGGGGAGCGGGAGCGCTGGCGGATCGTCAACGCCTGCACGTCCCGGTTCCTCAGGCTGCGGCTCGACGGTCACCAGATGGACCTGCTGGCCACCGACATCGGCCGGCTCGCCGAGCCCCGTCGGGTGGAGGAGGTCGAGGTCCTCAACAGCGGCCGGGTCGACGTCCTGGTGACCGTGGGGGAGCGGAGCGGCGAGCTGCAGGGGCTGGCCAATCCGCGCACGCGGGACCGGGACGGCGACGGTCCCTCCGGGGCCCCGGGAGCGCTCGCAACGCTGCAGGTGACCGGCACCCCCGTCCCCGCCCTCCCGCCGGTGCCGGCGTACCCGCAGCTCCCCGACCTGCGCGGGGTCGAGCCCGCCGCCCGCCGCACCATGGTGCTCGGCCTCGACTGGTCCGGTGGGGGTCACGAGGACCACGGCGACGGGCACGGGACGGGCGGGATGGTCATGACCATCGACGGCCGCCCGTTCGACCCCGCCCGCACCGACCAGGTCACCCGGCTGGGGACGGTCGAGGAGTGGACCTACGTCAACCGCACCGGCATGGACCACCCCCTGCACCTGCACGTGTGGCCGATGCAGCTCGTCGCCGTCGACGGCCGGCCGGTCGAGGACGTCGTCTACCAGGACGTCGTCCGGGTGCCGGCGGGCGGCGAGACGACGGTGCGCATCCCCTTCGAGGACTTCGACGGCCGCACCGTCTTCCACTGCCACATCAACGACCACGAGGACGCCGGGATGATGGCCGTGGTCGAGGCCCGGAACGGGTGAGCGGGTAGCGCAGCCGCCGGCCGGCCGGTGCCGGCCGGTCGGCGAGGTCGACGGGGCCCGCGGGACGGGTGGGGTGGTGCTGTGGCCACCTGCACACCGCCGATGGGCGGCGGGCGCCGGGCAGAGCTGACACCGTGGAGACGGGTGCCCGAGGTCGTGTGCTCTCCCCGCCCCTCGAGCGGCCACCCCAGCGGTGGCCCGTGTCTCCCTCCTGCGAGGTCCCCCGTGCCCACCTCTCCACTGCTCTCGCGTGCCCGCACCCCTGTGCCGGCACCGGTCGCTCTCCCGCCGTCCCGGCTGCGGGCCGCCGTCGCCGCCGTCTTCGCGCTGGACGGCGCCGTCTTCGGCAGCTGGGCCGCCCGGGTGCCCGACGTCGCCGCCACCGTGGGCGTCGGCCACAGCGCCCTCGGCGTCGCGCTGCTGTGCCTGTCCATCGGCGCACTGGCGGCGATGCAGGTCACCGGCGCGCTCTGCGCCCGGCTCGGCGCCGGCGTCGTGGTCACCGCCGGGGCGCTGCTGCTCTGCGTGTCCGTGGTGCTGCCCGGCCTGGCGACGTCGATGGCCGGGCTGTGCGCCGCGCTGCTCGTCTTCGGCGCCGCCACGGGCGCCGTCAACGTGGCGGCCAACGCCGTCGGCGTCAGCGTCGAGCGCCGGCTCGGCCGGCCGCTGCTCTCCGGCCTGCACGCCGGCTTCAGCTTCGGCGGGCTGGCCGGCGCGCTGCTCGGCGGGCTGCTGGCGACGGTCGCCGGCGCCGCCGCCCACCTGGTGCTCGTCGGCGCCCTCGGCCTGCTGGTGACCGCCTGGGCCGCGCGGGCCCTCGTCGGTGCCGACGGCCCGCGGTCCGCGGCACCCGGCCCCGCCGCGGACGAGGGCCGGTCGCGGCCCACCGCGGTGCTCGTCGTCCTCGGCGCCGTCGCCGGCTGCACCGCCTTCGGCGAGGGCGCGCTCTCCGACTGGGGGGCGCTGCACCTGCGCGAGGAGCTCGGCGCGACGACGGCGCTGGCCGCCGCCGGGTACGCCGGGTTCTCCCTCGCCATGGCCTGCGGTCGCCTCGCCGGGGGTCGGCTGGTGGCGGCGCTGGGGGAGCGGCGCCTGCTGGCCGGCGGTGCCGTGCTGGCCGCCGCCGGTGGAGCGGCCGCGGTGACGGCGACCGCGGTGCCGACCGCCCTGGCCGGGTTCGTGCTCGTCGGGCTCGGCCTCGCGAACGTCTTCCCGCTGGCCATCTCGCGGGCCGGCGTCCTCGGCGGTGCGCGCGGCATCGCCCTGGCCACCACGGTCGGCTACACCGGACTGCTCGGCGGGCCGCCGCTGATCGGGCTGCTGGCCGAGCACGCCGGGCTGCCCGCGGCGCTGGCCACGGTGCCGCTGCTCGCGCTGGTCGCCGCGGTGCTGGCGCTGTCGGTCGCCGGGGACGCGCTGCGGGTCCCGGTGACGCGGCGCGGCCTGGTCACCGCCGTCCGCGGCGGCACCGACGGGCTGCGCGAGGCCGTCGTCCCCCGGCTGCAGCCCCTGGTGTCGGGCTTCGGCCACGGCACGGCCGTCTACGTCCGGGAGCTGCGGGCCCTCGACCCCTGCGCCTGAGGGGCCGCTCGGCTTCAGGAGCGCAGCCCCCGTGCCGATGAGCTGAACGGTGGGGTCCGCACTCCGCCGCAGGTCTCGGGCAGGGGGTGAGGGCGGTGGTCCGCGGCACGACCGCGCTCGGCACCGCGCCCCCGCCGGACGCCGACGTCCCGGCGGCAGCCGCCGCGCGGCCCCCCGACCCGCACGCCGGCCGGCCCGAGGGCCGGCCCCTGGTGCTCCTCTCCTACGTCTGCGGCCTCGCCCTGGCCGCCCTCTTCCTCGGCCTCGACGAGACCCTGGGCGTCATCGGCGGCGTGCTCAACGTCGTCTTCGGCGTCTACTTCTGCCGGCACCTCGCCTTCGCGGTCGCCGCCGCCCGCTGGGCCGAGCACGACATGCTCGCCGCCGACGTCGGGCTGTCGAGCTGGACGCCGTCGGTCGCGGTCTTCGTCGGCTGCAAGAACGAGGAGCTCGTCGTCGACGGGATGGTCACCGCGCTGCTCGCGCTGGACTACCCGGCCGACCGGCTCACCCTCGTCGTGGTCGACGACGGCTCCGACGACAGCACCGGCGCCCGGCTCGATGCCTGGGCCGCCCGGGAGCCGCGGCTGCGCGTGCTGCACCGCGCGCCGGGGTCCGGCGGCGGCAAGTCCGGTGCGCTCAACGACGCGCTGCACCTGGTGGACGCCGAGATCGCCGTCGTCTTCGACGCCGACCACGAGCCGGAACCCACGTCGCTGCGTCGCCTGGTCCGGCACTTCCGCGACCCGGTCGTCGGCGCGGTGATGGGCCGCTGCGTCATCCGCAACGGCCGCGACTCGCAGATGGCCTCGACCGTCTTCGTCGACTTCCTCTCCGGCTACCTCGTCAACGAGTACGGCCGGCAGGCGCTGTTCGAGCTGCCCGCGTACGGCGGCGCGAACTGCGCCGTCCGCATGTCCACGCTGCGCGACCTGGGTGGGTGGAACCCGCACACCGTCACCGAGGACACCGACCTGACGCTGCGCGTGCTCATGGCCGGCCGGCGGGTGCGCTACGACCTCTCCGCCGTCGACTTCGAGGAGGCGGTGGTCAGCGCGCAGCGGTTCTGGAAGCAGCGGTACCGGTGGGCCCGCGGCCACCAGAAGTGCTTCCGCGACTACTGGCGGCCGCTCATGCGCTCGCCGCACCTGGACCTGGTCGAGAAGATCGAGACGACGCTCTTCCTGCTCGTCTACCACGTGCCCCTGCTCAGCGGGATCGGCGTCGTGCTGACCGTGCTGCGCGCCTTCGGCATCGGCGACCTGCCGGTCGTGGCGCTGCTGCCGCTGTCGATGCTGCTCTTCGTCGGCCCCCTGGCCGAGCTCTCCGTCGGCCTGCTGATCGGCCGGGTGGAGCGGCGCTCCGCGTGGCGGCTGCTGGGCTTCCTGCCGGCCTTCGCGCTGTCCATCTGGATCACCACGCGTGCCTACGTCGACGGCATGCTCGGCCGCCCCTACACCTGGGTGAAGACCTCGCGCTCGGGGGCGACCTCGACGGTGCGGATCGACCCGCCCGCGGTCGCGCCGGCCGGGGTGCGGTCGTGACGGCGACCGCTGCCGTGCCGGCCGACGAGTGGACCCGGCACCGGCTGGGACACCGTCCCCGGCGCAGCGGCCGGCGACTGGTCCCGGTGCTGGTCGACCTGGCACTGGCCGTGGCCATCTGCGCCGCCGGCTACCGCTACGGCGCCGCCGTCCTGCAGGTGCACGAGGCCCGCTGGGTCGCCCACGTGCTCGACGTGGTCGGTGTCGACTCGGTCTCGGCGTCCCTGGAGCGGCACGTCCTGGTGTTCCGCCCCGACGGCGAGATCATCCTGGCCGAGGTCACCGAGTCCTGCTCCTCGATCCTGTCGGTGGTCGGCCTGACCGCGCTGACCGCCGTCGTCCTGCGCGGCCGGCGCCAGCACGCCGTCGCCGGGCTCGTCGTCGCCGTCGCCGCCCTGCTGGCGCTCAACCACCTGCGGCTGGTCGGCTCGACCGTCGCCGGCCTGGTGTGGGGGACGCCCGCCCTGGTGCTGTTCCACGACTGGGTCGGCACCGTGTGGAACCTCGCCGCGACCCTCGGCGGCTTCCTGCTGATGGTCTGCGTCACGCTGCCGACCGCCGAGCGCGCCGAGCAGGACGCGGCGGGGCGGCACACCGCCCGCCGTCCCGACAGCTGGGCGCGCCCGGGGCTGGGCTACCGGCCCGCCGAGGAGGACGTGCGCGCCGCCTCCCGGCGGCTCAACCTGACCGGCTTCACGTACCGGTACGTGCTGCCGAACCGGGTCGCCCGGTGGATGGGCGCACGCCGGGAGGCCGCGCGGATCGACTACCGGATCGGCCACCTGCCCTCCGCGGAGCGGGCCGAGCGGGTCCGCGCGCTGGCCGCCGACGGGCTGGGCGCGCACAGCGCCTCACTGCTGGCGGTGGCGACCTACGACGACGACCCGACCGTGCTCGACGTGCTCGCCACCTCGATCGCGGCGCGCCAGTGGGAGCCGGTGACCGACCACCGGATCGCCGCGCTGCGGCTGTGGGCGCGGGGCTGGCTGCTCCGGCACCCGGAGCGGGACGCCGTCCCGGCCTCCGCCGAGAGCCCCGCGCCGGTCCGGCGGCGGCTGCCGCCCCTGCCCGTGCCGCCCCTGCCCGCGGTCGTGCGCGTGGCCGGCTCTCTCCCGCCCCTGCCCGTGCCCCGGCCCCTGCCGCCCCCGCGCCTGCCCGTGCGCGACGTCGGTCCGGACGACGAGCCGCCGACCGAGCGGCTGCCGCGGCTGTCCGCCCGCACCGACCCGGTCCCGCCCCTGCCGGCGCCGCGCCCCCGCACGCCCGTGTCCACCCCGACGACCCAGGACGACCGATGACCCCCTCGCTGCCCCAGCCCCGCCCGCCCGCGGCCCTCGTCCCGTCCGCCGGTGCCGCCGTGCTGGTCACCGGGGCCGGCGGCCCCGCCGGCGTGGCCGTCGTCCGCCGGCTGGTCGCCCTCGGCCACCGGGTCGTCGCCGGCGACGCCGACGTGGCCGCCGCCGGGGGCGCGCTGGCGCACACGGCCGTCGTCCTGCCGCGCGGCGACCACCCCCGTTTCGTCGATGCGCTGCTCGGCGTCTGCGTCGCCTACGGCGTCGACGCGCTGGTCAGCACGGTCGCCGAGGAGCTGCCGCACCTGGCCGCCGGCGCCGGCCGGCTGGCCGCGGCCGGCGTCGCCACCTGGCTGCCGGACGTCGCCGCCGTCGACGTGTGCTGCGACAAGGCGGCCTTCGCGCGGGCCATGGCCGCCGCAGGCGTGCCACACCCGGTGACCGCGGCGTCCGCCGACGAGGTCGCCGGCGTCCCCGGCCCGTGGGTGGTCAAGCCGCTGGCCGGCCGCGGCAGCCGCGGCGTGCGGCTGCTCGACGACCGCGCACTCGTGGTGGAGGCGCTCCGCGCGGACGACGGCCTGATCGCCCAGACCCGGCTGACCGGCCGCGAGTTCACCGCCGACGCCCTGGTCGACCGCGACGGCGCCGTCCGCGTGGTCGTGCCGCGGTGGCGCGAGGAGACCAGGGCCGGGATCTCGGTCAAGGGCCGCACCTTCGCCTCCGACGCCGTCACCCGGGTCGTCAGCGGGGCGCTGGCCGCTGTGCAGCTGACCGGGCCGGCCAACGTGCAGGGCTTCGTGGCCGACGACGGCACCGCGACCGTCATGGAGATCAACCCGCGCTTCTCGGGCGGGCTGCCGCTGACCCTCGCCGCCGGTGCGGACGTCGTGAGCGCGTACCTGGCCGGCGTCCGCGGCGAACCGCTGCCGGAGCTCTCCTCCCGGCCGGGTGTGGCGATGAGCCGCTACTTCGCCGAGACCTACAGCAGCGAGGACGGCAGCCCCGTGGTCGACCCCTGCGCGCCCGTGGCGGTACGGGCGTGACGCGCTCGCGGCACGTGCTGGTGCCGTTCGGCACCCGGCCCGAGGTGGTCAAGCTGGCGCCGGTCGTCCGCGCGCTGACCGTCGCCGGGCACCGGGTCAGCGTGGTCGACACCGGCCAGCACACCGACCCGAGGATGGGGCCGCAGCTGCAGGCGGCGCTCGGGCTCACCCCGGGACACCGCTTCGCGCTGCCGACCGACCCGGCCGAGCGGACCGGGGCGCTGCACGCCGACGCGTCCCGGGCGCTGCGGGTGTTCGAGCCCGACCTGGTGCTCGCGCTCGGCGACACCAACACCGTGCCGGCCTACGCGCTGGCCGCCCGCGCCGCCGGGGTGCCGTTCGCGCATCTCGAGGCCGGGTTGCGCAGCCTCAACCCGCGCAGCGTCGAGGAGGTCAACCGGCGGGTCGCCGCGGCCACCGCTCAGCTGCACCTCGCACCGACGGAGCGGGCCGCGGCCTTCCTCGCCGTCGAGGGGGTCCCCGCCGAGCGGGTGTTCGTCGTCGGCAACCCCGTCATCGACACTCTCGTCGCCCGCGGCGTGCGGCGGGTGCCGGTCGCCGAGCGCGTGGGCGTGCTGGTGACCGCGCACCGGCCGACCAACGTCGACGACCCGGTCCGCCTGGGGCGCCTCGTCGGCGTGGTGCGCGCGCTGGCCGAGCGGGTCGGGCCGGTCACCTTCCCGGTGCACCCCCGCACCGCGGCGCGCCTGGAGGCCACCGGGCTGGGCGCACAGCTGGAGCACCCGGGCGTCACGCTCACCGGCCCCGTGGACCACGGCGTGCTGCTGGGTGCGCTGGCCTCGGCGCGGCTCGCGGTCACCGACTCCGGCGGCATCCAGGAGGAGGCGGCCTTCCTCGGCGTGCCGGTGGTCGTGCTGCGCGGCTCCACGCCGCGCTGGGAGGGCGTGGAGGCCGGGACGACGACGCTCGCCGGCCTGGCCGACGACCGCGCGGCCGCCGCCGTGCTGGCCGCCGCGGCCGGGCACACCAGCCCCCAGGGACAGGAGCGGGCCGCGACGGTGCCGTGCCCGTACGGCGACGGGACGACGGGGCCGCAGGTGGCCGCCGTCCTCGCCGACGAGCGCACCGACGCCCTGCTGGCCCTCGACGAGCCCGACTTCACCGACGGCCGCCTGCCGTGGTGAGGGGACCGGCGCCGCTGGGGGTGGTCGTCGACCTCGACGACACGCTCTACCCGCAGGCGGACTACCTGGCCTCGGCCGCGGCTGCGGTCGGGGTGGCGGCCGGGCACGCGGGGCTGGACGGCGCCGCCGTGCAGGCCGCGCTCCGGCGGGAGCTGGCCGCCGGCTCCGACACCGGCGGGACGATCGACCGGGCGCTGCTCGCCGTGGGCGTCCCGACGTCGTCGCTGCCGGAGCTGGTGCCGCCGCTCGTGGCGGCGTTCACGCGACACGCGCCGCCTCGGCTGACGCCCTACCCCGGCGCCGAGGACGCGCTGCGCGCACTGGCCGCGGCCGCGCCGCTGGCCTGCCTGACCGACGGCCACCCGGCCATCCAGGCGGCGAAGGTGGCCGCGACCGGACTCGGGCCGCTGCTGCCGGTCGTCGTCGTCACCGACACCCTCGGCGGCCGCGCCGTCCGCAAGCCGCACCCGGCCGGCCTGCTCGCCGTCGCAGCACGGCTCGGCCTGCCCCCGGAGCGGCTGTTCGTCATCGGGGACCGCCCCGGCAAGGACGTCGCCGTGGCGGCGGCCGTGGGCGCTCGGGCGATCCGGGTCCGGCAGGGGGAGTACGCCACCGCGCCGGACGAGCCGCGCGCCTGGGCCGTCGTCGACACGTTCCCGGCGGCCGCCGAGCTGGCGCTGTCCGTGCTGGGGGCACCGGCCCGGAGCTGACGCCCCCGTCCGGGTGGACCTCGGCCGGGTCCCCCCGGTCCCGCAGCCGGCCTGCCGATGCGGCCGACGACGGCGGTCCACCGCTCCGGACGCGAGGACGCGGTGGGGGACTCCGGGCCGTCGCCACGGCACGCCCGCGGCCGTCTCCTGCGTGCCGTCCTGGTGGCGGGCGTCGCCGCCTCACCCCTTTCGGGGTGAGGCGTGGCTGCTGGGGCTCCGGAGACGGACGGGACCTGCCGATGGGATCGGTGTCGGGCGGGTCAGCCGCCCCGGACACGAGGACTCACGTCATGGACGGCCTCTCGAGGTCTTCGACGGCACGCCGCCTGCGCGCCCGTGCCGGCCGCGCCGCCCTGGTCGCGGTCATTGCCCTGATCGGGCTCGTCGCGTCGCCGGGCATGGCCTCGGCCACCGGCACGTACACGGTCAAACCGGTGCTGAACTGCTACAAGGAGAACGCCGACGACAGCTGGACCGTCGTGGTCGGCTACGTCAACAGCTCGCGGAAGACCACCAGCATCCCGCGCGGTGCCCACAACCAGGCCTACCCGTCGAAGTTCGCGTCGCTGCCGCCGACCTCGTTCAAGCCCGGCACGGTCAACGGTGCGTTCACCGCGAAGGTCAGCCTCGCTGACCTGTACGCCGGTGCCCGCTGGGTGCTCGACGGTTACACGCTCGACTACCGTGCTGCCGCCTCCTCCTCGCGGGTCTGCCCGTCGTCGACGGAGCTGCCGGCGCAGGGCAACGGCCTCGGCCCGGCCATCGGGCTCGGGGTTGCCGGTGTGGTCGGCGCCGTCCTGGTCGTGCGCGCCAACCGACGGACCCGCGCTCTCGCCGCGGCTGAGGGCCGGGACGATGCGTAGGGTCCTCGCGGTCGGGGCGCACCCCGACGACATCGAGCTCGGCTGCGGCGCCACGCTGCTGGCGCACTCGGCGGCCGGCGATGCCGTCACCATGCTCGTCATGACCGGCGGCGAGAACGGCCCTGGGGACGACGAGACGATCACCGGCCGCCGACGCGAGCAGGAGGCGGCCGCCCGCATCCTGGGCGCCCGGCTGATGTGGGGCGGTCAGGTCGACTGCACCGTCACGGCGGACGCCGCCACGGTGGCGATCGTCGAGCGGGCGCTCGAGCTGACCGACGCCGACGTCGTCTACGTGCACGCGCCCGACGACAGCCACCAGGACCACCGCGCCGTCGCCGCCGCGACGCTGTCGGCGGCCCGCCGGCTCTCCCGGGTCATGCACTACCAGAGCCCCTCCACGCTGACGTTCTCCCCGACGACGTTCGTCGACGTCACCGCCTACCTCACCGGCAAGCTCGCCGCCCTCGGCGCGCACGCCTCGCAGGTGGAGATGTCGGCGATGGTGGAACCCGACGCGGTCGTGGCCTCGGCCCGGCACTGGGGCGCCCACGCCCGGATCGGCTACGCGGAGGCTTTCGCACCGACCCGCCTGGTCATCGACCTGCTGCCCACGCCCCGGCGCGCCGTGGAGGAGGTCCCGGACACCCTCCGGCTGACCCTGCCGGCCTCCCTGGCGGTCAACGCCCGCTGACGCGGAGCACCTCGCACGAGCCCGGTGGGCCGGGCCGGTACCCCCGGCCCGGACCACCGGGCTCGTCGCGTTGCGCTCCCGTCGGGGCCGGGTGCCGTGCTCTGCTCGGGGCGCGCCGGTCGAGCGCGCGGTGGCGGAGCCGAACGCCGAGGACTTCGACCGGTGGCTCGACGATCCGGTGCGCGACGCGGGCGGCGACCATCCCGCCCCCGGCAACTCCGGCTGGTTCCTCGGCGCGCCACCGGACCCAGCGCGTGGGACACCGGTCCCCGGACCGACCCCGGCGATCGCTGCCACGACCAGGACCCGCCCGACCCCGTTGCCGAGGACCCGGCACCACCCACCGCCGCCACCCGGCAGTGGCTGGTGGGCGGCCGCCGACCGCCGCGGCCGACCTGCCGGGCCTCGGCACCGCCGACCACCGCGGCAGACACCAGGCCCCGGCTGGAGCTGCGCCATGGCCCCCGACGGCGCCCTGACCGTCACCACGCCCAGCGGCCTCACCGTGGTCACCGGACCACCGCCCTACCGACCGAGCGGCGCCCCCTGCCGGCGCCGAGTACACCCCCGCGAAAGACGCAGCGAGGCCCCGACCCGGGGACGGGTCGGGGCCTCGGCGCAGCTCAGGCGGTGCGGGTGGAGCGGTACCTCTCAGGCGGGGCGGATGGCGGCCCGCACCTGGTCCACCAGGCTCGCCGGGATGTCGGTGAGGCCGTGGTCGTCACGGGCGTGGCCGGCGACCGCGACGAGGATGTCGTCCTCGGTGGGAGCGGTGAACGTCCGACCGCACGAGGGGACGACGTCGCCACAGGCGAACTGCTTCACGGGGTACCTCCAGGGTGAGGGGCGGACCGTCGTCCGGCGGACGGCGGGGGTCGGGGGTGGGGCTCGATCAGCCGGCGTGCGCCGCGGCGAGCTGCAGCAGCAGCCGTTCCACGCGGACGACGCCGAGGGCGGTGCCCTGCCCGTCCACGCACAGGACCGGGTCGAACCGGGTCTCCTCGGGTCGCGCGGCGACCCGCCGGGCGACCTCGCTGAGGCCGGCGGACGCGGGGACCCGCAGGCTCACCGGGGCGCGGCGGTGGCCGGGCGGGTCCTCACCGCGGCGGAGGGGGAGGAACAGCCAGCGCGGGTGGCCGTACTCGTCGACCTCGACGCCGACTTCGCCGTCCGGCGCGGTGCCGTCCTCGACGACCACGACCGGCTCGGCCAGCCCGGCCACGTGCTCGGTCAGCAGGGCCTGCGCGGCCTGGCGCCGCAGCCGGTCGCGCACCTCGGGGTCGAGCCGCACCCACGGCGGACCGGGGCGCCCCAGCAGCCAGCCCTGGCCGAGCGGCACCCGCAGCCGCAGGAACGCCTGCAGCTCGCCCCACGTCTCGATGCCCTCGGCGAGCAGCCACGCGTCGATCCGCCCGCCGAACTCGCCGAGCATCTCGACGAGGGCCAGCTTGACCTCGTCGCCGTCCGCACCGGTGACCAGCGCCCGGTCCAGCTTGATCAGCTGTGGCCGGAACTGCGTGATCTGCTGCAGCCCTGAGTAGCCCGACCCGGCGTCGTCCAGCGCGAGCAGCGCGCCCTTCGCCCGGAGACGGTCCCGCAGGTCGATCAGCGGGCGCAGGTCGCCGACCGCGTGGTGCTCGGTCAGCTCGAGGACCAGGGGCGCCAGGTCGTCGACGGCCAGCAGCGGCTCGGCCAGCTCGGGCTGCGTGAGCAGGTGCGGGCTGACGTTGACGGTGAGGAAGCAGTCCGCCGGCAGCGTCGGCAGGACGGCGAGCGCCTGGCGGACGACGATCGACTCCAGCTCGGCCCCGCGCCCGACCGCGTCCGCGGCGGCGAACCACTGGTCCGGCGTCGCCTCGCTGGACCGGCCGTCCGGCGTCACGAAGCGGGCCAGCGTCTCGTAGCCCGCGACCGTGCCGCGCTGCAGGTCGACGATCGGCTGGTACACCAGCCGCAGGAGCGAGGGGTCGGCGAAGACGGTGGCGAGCCGGGCGTCCCACTCGGACACCGCGACGTCGACGCGCTCGGGCAGCGACACGGACACGGGCCCTCATCGGCAGCAGCCCACGCACGCTGCAGTCCCGGCCCGGCCGCGCTCACCCCGAGGGGTGGGCGCGGGTCGGGCCGCCCGGCTGACGACCGGCGCCGCGTGGGCGACCACGTCGTCCCCGGAGCTGCGCCCCCGTGCCGGCCGACCCCGGCCCCGCGGATGTCGTCCCGCCGCCGCCCTTGCCGGACGATGACCGGGACGACGACGAGGACGACGACGAGGACGACGGCGGGGACGACGGTGGCGGGGACGACGACTGATGCGGGAGCGCGGCGCCGCAGCTGGGTGCCGCGGGCGGCCCGCACCCGGATCATCGCCTGGGTCCTGCTCCTGGTCCTGCTGGCGCTCGGCATCGTCACCCTCGTGACCTGGCGGCTGCTCATCGCCGCCACCGACGAACGCATCGACATCACGCTCGAGGCCGAGATCGAGGAGTTCCGGCGGATCCTCGAGGGCGACGTCGACCCGCGCACCGGCGAGCCGTTCGGCTCGGTCGAGGACGTGCTGCAGACGCTGATCACCTACAACCTGGCCCGGCCGAACGAGAAGTTCCTCGGCTACGTCGACGGCCGGTACC
The DNA here is from genome assembly GCF_052931555.1 of Geodermatophilus sp. URMC 61. Lineage (NCBI taxonomy): Bacteria > Bacillati > Actinomycetota > Actinomycetes > Geodermatophilales > Geodermatophilaceae > Geodermatophilus > Geodermatophilus sp. URMC 61. The sequence goes on along the minus strand of NZ_JBRFHZ010000002.1, from coordinate 3,745,429 downwards.
GCTACCAGAGCCGCATCGAGGCCCCGGTGCTGCTGAGCCGGGACGACGCGTTCACCCGCGAGGTCGGCGCGGTGGCCGACCCGACGTGGGGCCGCTACGAGTCCGGCGCCGGGGAGGTCCGCTACCTCGCCGTCCCGGTGACCCTGGACGGCGACCCGGCGCGCGGCGTCGCCGTCGTGGCCTTCTTCGCCGACCAGGAACGGCAGGCCGCCGACGACGCCGCCCGGCTCATGCTGACGGTCGGGGCCCTGACCCTGCTGCTCGCGGCCGGCGGCGCCTGGGTGGTGGCCGGGCGCGTCCTGCGACCCGTCCGCGACGTGGCCGCCACCGCGCACGGCATCACCGAGACCGACCTCTCCCGGCGCATCCCGGTCGACGGGCGGCCCGCCGACGAGCTCACCGACCTCGCCGCCTCGGTCAACGAGATGCTTGACCGGCTCGAGGCCGGCTCCGCGGCGCAGCGCCGCTTCCTCGACGACGCCGGGCACGAGCTGCGGACGCCGATCACGATCGTCCGCGGCCACCTGGAGGTGCTCGACCCGACCGACTCCACCGACGTCCGGGAGACCGTGGCACTGGTCGACGACGAGCTGGACCGGATGAACCGGATCGTGTCGGACCTGCTGCTCCTCGCCCGCGCCGAGCAGCCGCAGTTCGTCCGGCCGCAGCCGGTGGACGTCGCCGCGCTCACCGCCGAGGTGTTCGACAAGGTGCGCCGGCTGGGGGACCGCGACTGGGTGCTGGAGGCCGCCGCCGACGTCGACGCTGAGCTCGATACCCAGCGGGTCACCCAGGCGCTGGTCGCGCTCGCCGACAACGCCGTCCGCTACACCGTGCCCGGCGACCGCGTCTCCCTCGGCAGCCGGCTCAGCGGCGGCGAGCTGCGGTTCTGGGTGTCCGACACCGGCCCCGGCGTCCCCGAGGAGGAGCAGGCGCGGGTGTTCGAGCGCTTCGCGCGCGGCACGTCGGGAGCCCGGCGCTCGGACGGCGCCGGCCTCGGGCTGGCCGTCGTCCAGGCCATCGCGGTCGCCCACGGCGGTCGGGCGGTTCTCGACAGCGTCCTCGGCCGGGGGACGACGGTCTCCCTGGTCCTGCCCGCCCGGCTGGCACCGCCGCTGGCCGACGACCCGGCGACGGTGGACGACGCCGCCGCCACCCCGGAATCCGGCCCCGCAGCCGGCCGGCTGCCCACCGAGACCCCAGGAGGTCGGTCGTGAGCCGCGTGCTCATCGCCGAGGACGAGGCCCGCATCGCCGCCTTCGTCGAGAAGGGGCTGCGGGCCAACGGCTTCGCCACCGCCGTGGTCGGCGACGGCAGAGCCGCGCGCGCCGCGGCCGCCAGCGGCGACTTCGACCTGATGATCCTCGACATCGGCCTGCCCGGGATGGACGGCTTCGAGGTGCTGCGGGCACTGCGCGCCGACCGGGTGACCATCCCGGTGGTCATCCTCACCGCGCGCGACAGCGTGCAGGACACGGTGGCCGCGCTCGAGGGCGGCGCCGACGACTACATGCCCAAACCGTTCCGCTTCGAGGAGCTGCTGGCCCGGGTGCGGCTGCGGCTCTCCGGCGGCCGGCAGGCCGACACGACGGTGCTCACCTGCGGCGACCTGTCCCTGGACCTGCGCACCCGGCGCGCCCAGGCGGGCAGCCGCACCGTCGACCTGTCGGCCCGGGAGTTCGCCCTGGCCGAGGCGTTCCTGCGCCACCCCGGTCAGGTGCTCGCCCGCGAGCAGCTGCTCAGCCACGTCTGGGGCTACGACTTCGACCCCGGCTCCAACGTCGTCGACGTGTACGTCCGCTACCTGCGCCGCAAGCTCGGGGCCGCGCGGATCGAGACCGTGCGCGGCATGGGCTACCGGCTCGTGGCCGACTGAGGAATGGACGGCGACCGGTTCCGCCGGAGCACCGGGACCGGGGAGGACAGCGGGAGAGCGGTCACCCGACGACGCTGCCCACGGCCGGTGACGCGCCGGTGAGACGCCGGTGAGGGCGTTCTCATGTCGGCAGGACACGCCGGACGGCGCGGGTGTCGGCCACCGGCGGCGGGTAGCTGCGGCTCCCAGCGGCCGCGCAGCACCGCGCGGCCCCGAGAGAGGGAGATGCCGTGCCCGAGGTACCGCAGCCGGTCACCGACAACAGCGTCAAGGTCCGCCAGCTCAGCCACTACCAGTTCAGCTGGGTCGCTGGGGAGCCCGGGAAGCCGGGCACCTACACGCTCCAGCTCGTGCTGGACCAGGGCGCCTGGGAGGAGGTCCTGACCCTCGACCCGGACGACGCGGACAACCTGCAGGACCTGCTGTCCAACACCGAGACGGTGCACTACGACATCGAGCGCCGGGTGCTGATGTTCGGCGTCACCCCGACCGGGAGCTGACCCCGGGACACGACGAGGCCCCGCCGGCGCATCGCGCCGGCGGGGCCTCGTCGTGTCGGTCGGCCCTGCGGGAGGGCCCTTCCTCAGCGGCCGATCCGGCCGTCGTTGTCGCGGTCGAGGGCGTCCTTGGCCTTCTGCACGAAGCCGCGGTCGTCCCCGCCGGTCCGACCGGTCGCCTCACCCCGGACACCGGTCCCGCCGTCGACCTCGATCTCCTCCTTGCGGACGTCGGCGGAGACTCGCTCCTGGTCGGTGACGGTCTCCTTGTCCAGCCGGACCCGCTCGACCGGCACGGCCTCCTTGTCCACCACCGGACGCTCGGCGTGCAGGGTGACCTCGTGCTCCTCCTCGGAGATCGCCGGGCCGTCCAGCGCCTGCCCGACGTTGGCGTCGGTGATCGGCTCGCGCTCGACCCGGACCTCCTCGCGGGAGACCGGCACGGTCTCGGTCACGTTCTCGGTGACCACGTACTTGCGCAGCCGGGCCCGGCCGACCTCCTCGCTGCGGGTGCCCACGTCGAGCCGCTCCTCCGAGCGGGTCATCGCGTTGTCCGTGGTCGGCCCGGAGACGTCCCGGCCCACGACGCCGGGCTCACCGGCGTGGTCGGTCCGCCCGTCACGGTCCAGGTCGCGGTCGGTCCCGGCCAGACCCGCGGTACCGGCGGTGCCGGCCACGCCCGCGGTGCCGGCGGTCCCGGCCGTCGTCGTGGTGTCGGTGACCGTTGACTCGTCGCGGTCGACCCGGCCCACGGTGGTGTCGGTCGTCGTCCCCTGGCCGGAGCCGAGGCCGTAGTAGCGGTAGAGCTCCTGCTCCTCCTGCGGCGACAGGTGCCCGTCGGTGTCGATCTTCGGCGCGTCCTTGACCTTCGCCTTGTCGTACGGGAAGCGCAGGGTGTCACCGGAGAGGTCGGCCTGCGCCAGCGGCACGAAGGTCTCCTTGGTGCCGAACAGGCCGGTGTGCACGGTGGCCCACTCGGGGCGGCCGGTCTCGTCGTCGAGGTAGACCTCGCTGACCTTGCCGATCTTGTCGCCGTCGGCGTCGACGGCGGTGGTGCCGATGACCTGCTGGATCTGCGTCTCGGTGATCATGCTGCTCCTGTCGAGTGTCGAGGGAGGGCTGCGGGTCCGCAGCGCCGTCCGTTGGCGCACCGTCGTGCAGGCGCTGCCGACTCGTTGCCCGCTGCGTTTACCGCGTAAACGCCTGTCTGTCGGGAGACAGTGGGATGGCGGCTCCCCGCGGCGGGGCCCGGGCGGCGTACAACGGGGCCAGGACGGCGACGGGAGGCGGACGTGGCGGACGACGCTGCTCCCCCCGGTCCTGTGCCCCCGGACGGGCAGCCGCACACGCGTGGACTCCGCGCATCCCCGCCGGGGAGGGTGCGCACGCCGCTCGACCGGCGTCGGGTGCTCGCCGCGGCCGTCGAGTTCATCGACGAGCACGGGCTCGAGGCCCTGACCATGCGCCGGATGGGTGCCCACCTGGGCGTCGAGGGGATGGCGCTCTACCGGCACGTCACCGGCCGGGACGACCTGCTCGACGGTGTGGTGGAGCTGGTCGTCGACGAGCTCTACGGCGATCCGGAGGTGTACCTCGCGCCGGAGCACGGCTGGCAGGACTACCTGCAGCGGCTGGCGCACGGGGTCCGGCGGATCGCCCTCGCCCACCCGGCCCTCTTCCCGCTGATCGCGACCCGGCCGCCGGCCGCGCCGTGGGTACGACCGCCGCTGCGCAGCCTGCGCTGGCTGGAGTCCTTCCTCCAGGCCCTGACCGGTCACGGGTTCAGTGACGAGGCCGCGGTCGCCGCCTACCGGGCGTACACCAGCTTCCTGCTGGGGCACCTGCTGCTCGAGGTCTCGCAGCGCGGGGTGCCGATCACCGCGCTGGACGACCCGGAGGGCGCGCCGGACGCCGGGGAGCGGTCGCTGGCCGAGTACCCGCTGGTGCGCCGGCTCGCCCCGCTGCTGTCCGAGGACGAGTCCGCCGCGGAGTTCGAGGAGTCGCTGGAGAACCTGCTCGAGCGCCTCGAGCAGGTGCTCCGTGCGTCGCGGCGCTCCGGCCCGGCGAGCTGAGCGGTCGGTCCCGGACAGCACAACGGGCCGGCGCATGCCGACGTTCTCCAGCGGGAAGGACCGTGGCCCGCAGTTCCCACCGGGAGGTACCCACCGTGAGCCGTTCCATCGCCGACCAGTCGGTCGAGGAGCTCGGGGGGCCGGGCAGCGTCCTGGTCCGCCAGCGTCGTGACCACGTCCAGCTGGACCGGCTCCTGCACCAGCTGGACGGCACGACCGGCCGCGAGCAGGAGGAGGTGCTGATCCGCATCGACCGGCTCGTGTTCAGCCACGCCTTCGCCGAGGAGAGCGTGCTGTGGCCGGTGATGCGCCGGGTGCTGCCCGACGGCGAGGAGCTGACCCTGCGCATCGAGTCGGAGCACCAGGAGGTCAACGAGCTGGTCACCGAGCTCGAGACGCTGGGGCACGACGACCCGCGGCGCGCAGAGCGGCTGTCCCGGTTGGTCGAGGTGCTGCGCGAGGACGTCCGCGACGAGGAGGACGTGCTGTTCCCGCGGCTGCAGGAGCGCCTCGACGCGCACGAGCTGCGGGCGCTGGGCCGCCGCTGGGAGCTGGTCCGTCGCATCTCGCCCACCCGGCCGCACCCGACCGTGTCCCGCCGTCCGCCGGGCAACGCCCTCTCGGCGCTGCCGCTGTCGGTGCTCGACCGCAGCCGGGACGTCGTCGACGCCGTCGTCCGCCGTGTCCCCGCGCCGCTGGCCCCCGTCGGCGAGGTGGTCAGCCGGGGGCTGGCCGGGGTCGCCGGCCTGGTCGAGCAGGTGCCGCCGGCCCGCCGAGGCGACCGCCCGCCGACGGCGCGCTGAACCGGTGGACGACGGCGGCCCCCTCCCGATCGGGAGGGGGCCGCCGTCGGCTGGCCCCGTCCAGAGGCTCGCCGCGAGCTTGCGAGCGGTGAGGAGGACGGGGTCCTTAGTGGGTGTGCCGGTCCTTCGGCTCGGCGCGGGCGTCGAGCTGGATCTCCTTCTCGGCCAGCGGCACGCCGTCCTTGAGCTCCTTGGTGCGCTCGATCTCGGCGTCGAGCTCGATGCCGAACAGCAGCGCCACGTTGGTCAGCCAGAACCAGACCAGGAAGACGATGACACCGGCCAGGGCGCCGTAGGTCTTGTTGTAGCTGCCGAAGTTGGCCACGTAGAAGGCGAACAGCGCCGAGGCGAGGGCCCAGACCAGCAGGGCCACGGCGGCGCCCGGACTCGTGAAGCGGAAGCCGCGCAGCTTCACGTTGGGCGTCGAGTAGTAGAGGACGGCGATCATCAGCGCCACCAGCACGACGACGACCGGCCACTTGACCACGTTCCACACGGTCAGGACGGTCTCGTCCAGGCGGATCGCGCGCCCGATGGCGTCGACCACGGGGCCGCTGAGCACCAGCAACGCCACGACCACCGCGGCGAACAGGATGCCGATCAGCGTGACCAGCAGCTGCAGCGGCTTGAGCTTCCAGACCTTGCGGCCCTCGGGGGTCTCGTACACCACGTTGGCCGCGCGGGTGAACGCGCCGACGTAGCCCGACGCCGACCAGAGGGCACCGGCGAGACCGAGGACCAGACCGAAGCCCACCGGCGCGGTGTTGCCGGCGAGCTGCTCGATCACCGGGGTCAGGGTGCTGGCCGCCTGCTGGGGCACGACGGCGGTCAGCGCGGTGGTGAGCTGCTGCGGGTCGGTCAGCAGGCCGATGATGGACAGCAGCGCGATCAGCGCCGGGAACAGCGCCAGGGTGCCGTAGTAGGTGAGCGCGGCCGCCCAGTCGGTGAGGTTGTCCTCGCTGAACTCCTTCAGCGTCCGCTTCAGCGTGCCGCCGACGGTGGGGGCCTTGTCGGCGCCCTTGGGGGCGCTGTCGAGCCGGGTGTCGTTGACCTTGGGGTCGTCCGGGGCGGGGTCGCCGGCGGTGTTGCCGGAGAAGCGGGTCTCGTTCGCGGCGGTCCTGCTGCCACGTGGACCGGTGGAGCGGGCCATCGTCAGTCCTCCGTCGGGTGTGGAGCGTCCAGGCCGGAGTTCCCCGGATGATCGTGGCCCATGCCCAGCGCCGGTGTGTCGCGACCGCTCCGTGACCTCACCGGGCGCCGGGCACAGGGGCCGTGCCGGTCCGCTCGGCCGGGCCCCGCCGTCCCCGGCCGGCCAGCGTCACGGCGGCGACGGCAGCCGCGCTGCCCGCGCCGACGAGGGCGACCGCGGTGAACGACCCCGCGGTGGGGAACCCGGTCACCGCGACCGTGCCGGAGGCGAGGACGGCGACGGTCACCGTGCTGCCGACCGCCTGCCCGACCGACCGCGCGATGGAGTTCACCGCGTTGGCGACGCCGGTCTCCTCGGGGCGGACGGCGGCCACCACGAGCGCGGGCAGCGCCGCGTAGGCCACGGTGACCCACAGCTGGGTGAGCAGCCCGGCGGCGACCACCTGCGCCGGGGTGTCGCGCAGCACCGCGAACAGCACGAAGCCGGCCAGCCCGCACACCGCGCCCGCGCGCAGCGTGGTCAGCGCGCCGGCCCGGGCAACGATCCGCCCGGCGACCGGCCCGAGCAGCACGCCGACCACCCCGCCGGGCAGCAGGTACACCACCGCTGCGTCGAGCACCGAGGCGCCGAAGCCGTACCCGGCGGTCTCCGGCGGCGTCTGCACGTACTGCAGGACGACGAGGAAGGAGGCGAACAGCCCCACCCCGGTCAACAACCCGGCGACGTTGGGGACGACGACCCGCGGGTCGGCCAGCAGGCCCGGGCGGACCAGCGGCTGGGTCCGCCGCCGCTGCAGCAGCACCCAGCCGGGCAGCACGAGCGCCGCCCCGACCAGGCAGCCCAGCGTCCCCGGCGACGTCCACCCCCACGCGTTGCCCTGCGAGACCGGCAGCAGCAGGAGCACCAGGCCCGCGGCCAGCACGGCGGCGCCGGCCCAGTCGACGCGGCCGGACCCGGTGGCCGGGCGGCGGGGGAGGACGAGCGCCGTCAGCACCAGGGTGACCAGGCAGACGACCAGCCCGATCCAGAAGGGGCGGTGGTAGTCGCCGCCGTCCCGGGTGAGCACCCCGGCGGCCACCAGGCCCACCACACCGCCGACCGCGAGCGTGCTGCTCACCACCGACATCGCGACGTCCAGCCGGGCGGCGGGCAGTTCGCGCCGCAGCACGCTGATCGCCAACGGGAACAGGCCGTAGGAGGCGCCCTGCAGCACCCGGGCCACCAGCAGCAGCGGCAGGGAGGCGGTGACCAGCGCCAGCAGCGTGCCGACCGACATCGCCGCGAGGACGCCGAGCGCCACCGGGCGCTCGCCCCAGGTGTCACCGAGGCGGCCCAGCACCGGCGTGGCGACGGCGGCAGCGAGCAGGTTGGCCGTCAGCACCCAGCCCGCGGCGTTGGCGGAGACCCCGAGCTGCGCGCCGATCGCCGGCAGCAGCGGGACGACGAGGCTCTGCATGAGCGACAGCGCGGTCGTCCCGAGCGCCAGGACGGCGACCAGCACCGCCGGCCGCGGCGTGCGCTGCTCGTCGTCGGCACGGCGGGACACCCGGGGATGAGACCACGCCCGCTGCCACCGGGCGCGCCCACCCGGGGCCGTGCACTTGGTCACACCCACCAGGTGGAGCGCCTGGTCCGAGGGTTGGGAGGGCGGTCGGACGGGGTAGAGCCGGTACAACGACGTGCCACGGGGGCCTTCGACCCCTGCGGCGACTTCTCCGCACAAAGGGGTTCTGACTGATGGTGCTGTGGCCGACCGTGACCCTCGTCGGGTTCCTGGTCCTGACCGCACTGGTGATCGGCTTGGGGACGTCCTCGACGGCCCGCTACGAGCGCGAGCAGCGTGCCGCGAAGGCCGTCCCGGCCCGCCCGGCCACCACCCGGACGGCGACAGGCGAACCGGTGGGGGCCCGCGCCGCCTGAAGGAGGACCCCGTCCTCCCCACCCTTCGTGAGAGGACCCTCCTGCCCCCGCCACTTGCAGGCTCGCGGCGGGACCCTGCAGGAAGGCCGGCGGGGCTCTGGACGGGGCCACACCCGCCCGTCACCGGCGCCCCGCGCCTCCTCACCGGAGACGCGGGGCGCAGTGCTGCCGGGGGCTGCTCAGAGCCAGGCGTCGTCGGTGTCGAGGACGGTGCGGTCCAGTGACTCCAGCAGGTCGAACTGGGCCCGGGTGCGCGGCAGCTCCCACCGCCAGAAGTAGCGGGCGGCCGCGCGCTTGCCCTCGTGGAAGGCGTCGGACGAGCCCTCGCAGGCCAGCGCCTGCTCCAGCCACAGCCAGCCGACCACCAGGTGGCCGGCGGCCTCCAGGTAGACGCTGGCGTTGGCCAGCGCCAGGTCCGGGTCGCCGGTGCCCCACAGCGTGGCGGTCACCGCGCCGATCCGGGCCACCGCGGCGTCGAGGTCGGCGGCGAAGCCGGCCCACTGCGTCCCCGCTGCGCGCGCCGTCGTCGCGGTGATCGTCTCCTCGAGCAGCCGCAGCCCGGCGCCGCCCTGGGCGACCACCTTGCGGCCGAGCAGGTCCAGCGCCTGGATGCCGTTGGTGCCCTCGTGGATCGGGTTGAGCCGGTTGTCCCGGTAGAACTGCTCGACGGGGTAGTCGCGGGTGTAGCCGTAGCCGCCGTGCACCTGGATGGCCAGGTCGTCGGCGACCGGGCCCCACTGGGAGGGCCAGGCCTTGGCGATCGGGGTCAGGGTGTCGAGCAGCAGGTGGGCGCGGGCGCGCTCCTCCTCGGTCTCGGCGGTCTGCTCCTCGTCGACCAGCCGGGCGCAGTACAGCCCCAGGGCCAGTCCGCCCTCGGCGTAGGACTTGGCGGCCAGCAGCATCCGGCGCACGTCGGGGTGCTCGATGATCGGCACCCCCGGGCTGTTCGGGTCCTTGGCGCCGGCGCGGCGGCCCTGCGTGCGGGTGCGGGCGTACTCGAGGGCGTACAGGTAGCCGGTGTAGCCGAGCACGGTCGCGCCCATCCCGACGCCGATCCGGGCCTCGTTCATCATGTGGAACATGTAGGTGAGGCCGCGGTGCGGCTCGCCCACCAGGTAGCCGACGGCTCCCGGCCGGCCGCCCGGGGTGTGCACGCCCTCGCCGAAGTTGAGCAGCGTGTTCGTCGTCCCCCGGTAGCCCATCTTGTGGTTCAGGCCGGCCAGGACGACGTCGTTGCGTTCACCGAGGGTGCCGTCCTCGTCGACGAGGAACTTCGGCACGATGAACAGCGAGATGCCCTTCACGCCGGGCGGGCCACCGGGGATCTTGGCCAGGACCAGGTGGACGATGTTCTCGGTCAGCTCGTGGTCGCCGCCGGAGATCCACATCTTGTTGCCGGTCAGCCGGTACGTGCCGTCGTCCTGCGGCACCGCCCGGGTGGTGATGTCGGCCAGCGAGGACCCGGCCTGCGGCTCCGACAGCGCCATCGTGCCGAACCAGCGGCCCTCGATCTCCGGGCGCACGTAGGTGTCGATCTGTTCCCGGCTGCCGTGCGCGAGCAGCAGCCGGGCGTTGCCCATGGTGAGGAACGGGTAGGCCGACGTCCCGACGTTGGCCGCCTTGAACCACGCGAAGACCGCCTGGCCGACGACGTGCGGCAGCTGCATGCCGCCGTACTCCTCGTCGAACTCCCCGGCCATCAGCCCGGCCTCGACGAAGACGTCGAGCGCCTGCTTCACCTCGGGGATGAGCACGGCCCTGCCGTCGACCATGCGCGGCTCGTTCTCGTCGGCCTTCCGGTTGTGGGGCGCGAAGTGCTCGGTGGCGATCTGCTCGGCGAGGTCGAGCACCGCGTCGAAGGTCTCCCGGGAGTGTTCGGCGTAGCGCGGGCGCTTCACCAGGTCCTCGACGTCCAGCCACTCGTGGAGCAGGAAGTCCAGGTCGCGGCGGGACAGGATCAACGACGAGCGCACGACGCCTCCGGAGCGGTTCGGCAGGGACCCGGGTTCCGTCCGGCCCGGTGCCGCCACAGTAGGACGTCGCGGGGACGGCGGGCCCCCGGCGGGCGACCCGGGGCCCGAGGGGGGCGGGACGGACGGGTCCGGCGATTGCCCCCGTCGGGGTCCTGGGTAGCCCGCAGCCTCCAGACGTCGACGTCAGGAGGACGCGTCATGGCCGTGCCCAGGTTGCTCGACTCCCTGCTGGGAGCCGCCACGGAGGCAGGAGGGGCGCTGCTCGGCCGCCTCCAGCACGTGCGGCTGCCCGGCCTGGGGCAGTCGTCGGCCACCGAGGACCCCGAGACCGCCGGCCGCCGCTGGCGCGCGGTCACCGTGCTGCGCTCGCCGGAACAGGTGGGCACCGGCGCGGACCTCCCCGCGCCCCTGGCCGCGCTCGGCGACCGCGTCGAGGTGCGGATCACCCCCGCGCCGGGAGACCGCGGCACCGAGCTCGCCGCGCGCTACCGCGACCGGCCGACGGACGAGGACGTGCGCGCGCTGCGCTCCGCGCTGCGGGAGGCCAAGCAGCTGATCGAGGTGGGCGAGGTGCTGCGGGTGGACCCGGCGCCGCACGGCGTCCGCAAGCCCACGCCGCAGGGCGCGGCGCTGGAGGGCGCGACGGCTCGCGCCCGGGGGGAGGGTGTGCTGTGAGGGCGGCGACCTGGACCGGGGTCAACGAGGTCTCGGTGGAGACCGTCCCGGACCCGCAGATCCTCAACGACCACGACGTCATCCTGCGGGTCGGCCGCACCACCACCTGCGGCTCGGACCTGCACCTGCTCGGCGGCTACATCCCGTTCATGCGGGCCGGCGACGTGCTCGGCCACGAGTTCATGGGCGAGGTCGTCGAGGTCGGCAGGGGCGTGCGGCACCGCAAGGTGGGTGACCGGGTCGTCGTCAACTCCTTCATCGCCTGCGGCACCTGCTGGTACTGCACGCAGGAGCTCTACAGCCTCTGCGACAACGGCAACCCGAACCCGGGGATCACCGAGTCGCTGTGGGGCCAGAGCCCGGGGGGCTGCTTCGGCTACTCGCACGCCATGGGCGGCTGGGCCGGCAGCCACGCGGAGTACATCCGGGTCCCCTACGCCGACGTCGGCGCCTTCGTCGTCCCCGAGGGGGTCAGCGACGAGCGGGCGCTGTTCGCCTCCGACGCCGTCTCCACCGGCTGGATGGGCGCCGACCTGGCCGGCACTAGGCCGGGGGACGTCGTCGCCGTCTGGGGCGCCGGCGGGGTCGGCCAGATGGCGGCCCGGGCCGCGATGCTGCTGGGCGCGGAGCGGGTGTACGTGATCGACCGGCTGCCCGAGCGGCTGGCCCAGGTCCGGGAGCACGTGGGCGCCGAGACGATCGACTACTCGCGGACCGACGTCCTGGCCGAGCTGCGCGAGGTCACCGGCGGCCGCGGACCCGACGTCTGCATCGAGGCGGTCGGCATGGAGGCGCACAGCTCCGGGATCCAGGGCGCCTACGACCAGGTCAAACAGCAGCTGCGGCTGCAGACCGACCGGCCCTCCGCCGTCCGGGAGGCGATCCTGGCCTGCCGCAAGGGCGGCAGCGTCTTCGTGCTCGGCGTCTTCGCGCTGATGGTCGACAAGTTCCCGCTCGGCGCGATGATGAACAAGGGCCTGACCGTGCGCGGCGCCCAGGTGCACGGGCAGCGCTACATGCCGCGCATCCTCGAGCACATGGCCCGCGGCGAGCTCATCACCGAGCACCTGGCCACCCACGTGATGCCGCTCGAGGAGGCGCCGCGGGGCTACCAGATGTTCAAGGACAAGACCGACGGCTGCGTGCGGGCGGTCTTCCTGCCCTGACACTCCGAGCCTCGCCCGACGGGGTGGGGACCGGCGGGATCTCCGGGGTCTGCTGCGGCGCCGGCGTCACCTGCTGCGGGGGGCGTCGGCAGCCGGCTGCACGCTGGGCGACTCGGGGGGACGCGTGCGCTGCCGGGCCGCGGCCTTGCCGTCGCCCGTGGGGAGCTCGGCGGCCTTGCCGTTGCCCGTGGGGAGCTCCGCCCGCCGGTCGCCGAGGTCGGGCAGCCGGTCGAGCGGTCGGAAGGCCTCGCGCAACCGGCCGGTGAGCTCGTCGCGCACCGCGCGGACGGCGGCCGCGGCGGCCTCGGCCTCGCTGACCAGCTTCGCGGCGTGCTGCTCGGCCGCGGCGATCCGCTGCTGGGCGGCCTCGGTCGAGGAGCGGGCGCGCTCCTCCTCCAGCCGCGCGGCCTCCTGCCGGCGTGCCCGCTGGGCGATCTCGAAGTCCTCCTCGACCTTGGCCCGCCGCGCCTGGGACTCCGCGTCCAGCCGGGCCACCTTCTCCTGCATGTCGGCGACCAGCTCGTCGGCGCGGATCTGTGCCCTGGTGGCGATCTGCTCGGCGGTCTGCCGGGCCTCGGCGAGCATCCGGTCGACCTCGGCCTGGCCGGCGGCGTGCCGCTCGTGCATCGCCCGTTCCTCGGCGGCGGTGTGCTCCCGCAGCGCCTGGGCCTCCTGCTCGGCCGAGCGCCGGATCTCCGTGGCCTCCTCCTCGGCCAGCTGCAGCATGTGCTGGATGCGCTCGCTGACGTTCTCGGAGGTGGGCGGGCCGGAGGACGCGGCCGTGCGGCGCAGCTGGTCGATCTCCGCGTGCAGCGCCGAGAGCTGGCCGGCCAGGTCGGCCGAGCGGCTCATCGCTGCGTCGCGGTCGGCCAGGGCCACCTGGATGTCGGCCTCGAGGCGCTCGATCGCCTCGGCCGCCTGGTGCCGGTCGTAGCCCCGGAGGACCACGTCGAACGAGTGCCGGGCCGCACGCACCGGCGGAACGTCACCGCCGGGATCGTTGGGGGCGGCGTCGCCGGGGCGGCCCGTCGGCGGGGCGGTGGACGTCGGGGCCGCGGCGCCGACCGCCTGCGTGGCCTGCTCCGCCGGCTCGTCGGCGGATGCGGCGCCCGCGGTCTGCTGCGCCGCCCGGCGGGCCTGGATGCCGGACTTGTTCGACAGCGCCAGCTGCGGCAGGAACAGGAAGACGAAGAACCCGAGGGCCGACACGGCCGCGGCGATGAGGAACACCAGGTCGATCGAGTCCGAGAAGCCGGCCTTGAACGGCAGCGCCAGGAACGACGGCAGGTCCTGGATGAACGAGGTGTCCGACAGGTCCGAGCCGGCCTGCAACTGACCGCCCTGCAGCGCCTGGGCCACCCGCCGGTCGGTCGCCGCCGCGGAGGTCAGCGATTCGTCGATGTCCACCGGCAGCCGGCTGAACAGCACCGAGAGGAACGCGGCGGTGCCGATCGTCGCGCCCATCTGCCGGAAGAACGTGACCGAGGAGGTGGCCACGCCGATCTGGCGCGGCGGTACGGCGTTCTGCACCGCGAGGACCGCGGGCTGGAAGTTGAAGCCGAGCCCGATGCCCAGCAGGACCATGAACGGCACCAGTGTCCAGATCGAGGTCTCGGCGCCGACGACGAAGGACAGCGACAGCAGGCCGGCGGCCATGAGCGTGGTGCCGGCCAGCGGGAAGACCTTGTACTTGCCGGTCCTGGAGATCGCGATGCCGGAGCTCATCGCGCCGATCATGATCCCGGCGACCAGGGGGATCATCTGCAGGCCGGCGACGGTCGCGCTCGAGCCGTGCACGATCTGCAGGTACTGCGGCAGCAGCAGCAGGCCGCCGAACATGCCGGCCCCGATGACGACGCTGCCGAGGCTGGCGATGGTGAAGCTGCGGATGCCGAACAGGCGCAGCGGCAGCAGCGCCTCGTTGCGGTAGGCCCGCTCGGCCAGCAGGAAGAGGACGAGGCCGACGGCGCCGATGGCGTAGCAGACGAGGGCGCGGCCCGACGTCCAACCCCAGAGCCGGCCCTGCTCGGCGACGATCAACAGCGGCACGATGGAGGTGACCAGGGCCAGCGCGCCCGGCCAGTCGATGCGGTGCTCGCGGCGCTCGTGCGGCAGGTGCAGGACGCGGTAGACGGCGGCGAAGGCCAGCGCGCCGAGCGGCACGTTGATCAGGAAGATCCAGCGCCAGCCGGTCAGCCCCAGCAGGGACGACTGACCGGCGAGGAAGCCGCCGAGGACCGGGCCGAGCACGCTGGAGGTGCCGAAGACGGCCATGAAGTAGCCCTGGTACCGGGAACGCTCGCGCGGCGGCACGATGTCGCCGATGATCGCGAGGGCCAGCGACATCAGGCCGCCGGCGCCGATGCCCTGGAGCGCCCGGTAGGCGGCCAGCTGGTACATCGAGCCCGCGATGCCGCAGAGGACCGAGCCGACGACGAAGACGCCGATGGCGAACAGGTAGAACGGTCGCCGTCCGTAGATGTCGGAGAGCTTCCCGTACAGCGGCGTGGAGATCGTCGAGGTGATCAGGAACGCCGTGGTCGCCCAGGCCTGGAGGTCGTAGCCCTGCAGGTCGTCGGCGATGGTGCGGATGGCCGTGGCCACGACGGTCTGGTCCAGCGCCGCGAGGAACATCGCCACCATCAGCCCGGCGATGATCGTGAGGATCTGCCGGTGGGTGAAGGCGCCGTCCTCGGCGGGAGCGGAGGCCGCCGCGCGGGCGTTGCTGCGCCCGGCCGCGCTGGTGCGGGTGCTCTGGCTCATGACTTCTCTCTCGGCGACGCGGCGACCGGCACGACGGTGGGCTCGGTGGGCAGGGACGCGGCGAGGTCGTCGAGGAGACGACCGAACAGGGTCGTCAGGGTGGCCAGGTCCGCGGTCGGCCAGGCCGCGGTGACCCGGGCCAGGTGGGCCTCGCGCTCCGCGCGGAACCGCGCCAGGGCGGCCCGGCCCGCGTCGGTGACGACCAGCCGGCTGGCCCGGCCGTCGGTCTCGTCGGGGACACGGTGGACCAGCCCCTGCTCGATCAGGCTCCCCACGTGCCGGCTGACCGTGGAGGGATCGGCGTGCACCAGCTCGGCGAGGGCGCCCTGGCGCAGCGGGCCCAGCCGCTCGAGCGGGAAGAGCAGGACCAGCGCGGCCCGGTCACGGCCCTCGGCGGCCTGCCCCGCCTTGAGCGCGTGCACCAGCCGCATGAAACGGGGCAGCTGCTCGCCGAGGGTCCGCAGGTCGGCGAGCCGGTCGTCACCGGGCGCGGCGGGGTCGTGCACGGTTGGGGACGGCGGCACGGGTACTCCAGGAGGACGGCGCGGGGGAACACGTGCACGCTACAAGTTCTTGTACGGCACAAGCAACAAGTTGCCCGGCGCATCCGAGTGGGCGGCCCACGCCCGCCCGGGCGGGCGCGGTGCGATCCTGGAGGCCGCGCAGGCCGCCGTCCGGCCGTGGCCCGTACCCCTGCCCAGATCGAGGAGACCGTCGTGACCACCCCGCCCGACGACTTGCGTGCGCGGCTGGCCGACCTGACCCTCGAGGACGAGCACCGCCTGCGCCGCCGGCTCGACGGCACGCGCAAGACGAGGGACGCCGAGGCGCGGGCCCGGCAACGGGCGCGGATCGCCGCCGACGTCGCGGCCGCCGAGGAACGGATCGCCCGCCGTCGCGCCGCCGTCCCGACACTGCGCTACCCGGCCGAGCTGCCGGTCAGTGCCCGCCGCGACGACATCGCCGCGGCCCTGCGCGATCACCAGGTGGTCGTCGTGGCGGGGGAGACCGGCTCGGGCAAGACCACCCAGCTGCCCAAGATCGCCCTCGAGCTCGGCCGTGGCGTGCGGGGTCGGATCGGGCACACGCAACCGCGGCGGATCGCCGCGCGCACCGTGGCCGAGCGGATCGCCGAGGAGCTGGAGACCCCGCTGGGCGAGGTCGTCGGCTGGAAGGTGCGCTTCACCGACCAGGTCGGCGACGCGACGCTGGTCAAGGTCATGACCGACGGCGTCCTGCTCGCCGAGATCGGCCGCGACCGGCTGCTGCGCCAGTACGACACCCTGATCATCGACGAGGCGCACGAGCGCAGCCTCAACATCGACTTCCTGCTCGGCTACCTCGCCCGGCTGCTGCCCCGCCGTCCCGACCTCAAGCTGGTCATCACCTCGGCGACGATCGACGTCGACCGCATCGCGAAGCACTTCGCAGGTCTCGGCGACGACGGGCATGGCAGTCACGACGGGCATGGCAGTCACGACGGGCATGGCAGTGACGACGGGCATGGCCGTGCGGACGGCGCCGTGGTGCCGGTCGTCGAGGTCAGTGGGCGCACCTATCCGGTGGAGGTCCGCTACCGCCCGGTGGTCGACCCCGACGATCCGGACGCCGACCCGGACCGCGACCAGGTCAGCGCCATCGCCGACGCCGTCGACGAGCTGACCGCCGAGGGCCCGGGCGACGTCCTGGTCTTCCTCGCCGGCGAGCGGGAGATCCGCGACACCGCCGATGTCCTGACCGAGCGCTTCCCCTCCGCCGAGGTGCTGCCGCTCTACTCGCGGCTCTCCGCCGCCGACCAGCACCGGGTCTTCGCGCCGCACACCGGACGACGCATCGTGCTGGCCACCAACGTCGCGGAGACCTCGCTGACGGTCCCGGGGATCCGCTACGTCGTCGATACGGGCACCGCCCGCATCTCCCGCTACAGCTCCCGGCTCAAGGTGCAGCGGCTGCCGATCGAGCCGATCAGCCAGGCCTCGGCGCGGCAGCGCTCCGGCCGCTGCGGGCGCACCTCCGAGGGCATCGCGATCCGGCTCTACACCGAGGAGGACTTCGAGAGCCGGCCGGAGTACACCGACCCGGAGATCCTGCGCACCAGCCTCGCCTCGGTGCTGCTGCAGATGGCCGCCCTCGAGCTGGGGGACGTCGCCGACTTCCCGTTCATCGACCCGCCGGACCGCCGTGCGGTCGCCGACGGCGTGGCGCTGCTCGAGGAGCTCGGCGCCCTCGACGCCGACAACCGCCTGACGGCGACCGGCCGCGCGCTGGCCGCCCTGCCGCTGGACCCGCGCATGGCGCGCATGGTCGTCGAGGCCGACCGGCGCGGCGTGCTGGAGGAGGTGCTGGTCATCGCCGCGGGGCTGACCATCCAGGACCCCCGCGAGCGGCCCACCGAGCACCAGCAGGCTGCCGACCAGATGCACGCCCGCTTCGCCGACGAGAACTCCGACTTCCTCGCGCTGCTCAACCTGTGGCGGTACGTGACCGAGCAGCAGGAGACGCTCTCGGGCAGCCAGTTCCGCCGCACCCTCAAGCGCGAGTTCCTGCACTACCTGCGCATCCGTGAGTGGCAGGACCTCTACGGCCAGCTGCGCAGCACCGCCCGCCGGCTGGGCATGGCCGTCGGCGAGCTGGCGACCGAGCCCGACGAACGCGGCATCCACACCGCGCTCCTCGCCGGGCTGCTCTCCCACGTCGGTCTGCAGGTCGAGGAGGCGGGCAACGGCCGGGCCCACCCCGACCGGCGGCGCGGCGGCCGGGAGTACCTCGGCGCCCGCAACGCCCGCTTCGTGATCGCGCCGGGCACCCCGCTGGCCAAGAAACCGCCGCGCTGGGTGGTCGCCGCCGAGCTGGTGGAGACCAGCCGGCTGTTCGCGCGCACCGTCGCCCGCATCGACCCCGAGGTCGTCGAGCGGCTGGCCGGACACCTCGTCAAGCGGCAGTACTCCGAGCCGCGCTGGGACGCCAAGCGGGGCTCGGTCGTCGCCACCGAGCGGGTCACCCTCTACGGCATCCCGCTCGTCGTCGGCCGCCGCGTGCAGTACGGCTCGATCGACCCGGTCGTCTCCCGGGAGCTGTTCATCCGGCACGCGCTGGTCGAGGGCGAGTGGACGACGCACCACCGTTTCTGGCACGACAACCAGAAGGCGATGCACCGGGTCGCCGAGCTGGAGGAGCGGGCCCGGCGTCGCGACATCCGGGTGGACGACGAGACGTTGTTCGAGCTCTACGAGGCCCGCATCCCGGCCGACGTCGTCTCCACCCGGCACTTCGACAAGTGGTGGAAGCAGGCTCGAGGGCAGACCCCCGACCTGCTCACCTTCTCCCCGGCGATGCTCACCGACGCCGCGGCGGCCGGGCAGGTGCGGGTCGAGGACTACCCGGACGAGGTGCCGCTCGCGCAGGGCCTCACCCTGCCGCTGTCCTACGCGTTCGCGCCCGGCACGCCGCAGGACGGCGTCACCGTCGACGTCCCGCTGGCCGTGCTGGACTCCGTCGCCGAGCGGACCTCCGGCGAGTCGCTCGCCTTCACCGTCCCGGGGCTGCGCGAGGAGCTGGTCACCGCGCTGCTGCGCACGCTGCCCAAGCAGCTGCGCCGCGCGCTGGTGCCGATCCCCGACCGGGTGCGGGAGGTGCTGCCGCGCATCGCGCCGACCGAGCCGCTGCTGCCGGCGCTGGAGCGGGAGCTGCGGCGGGCTGCGGGAGTCGTCGTCCCGCCGGACGCGTGGGCGCCGGACCAGGTGCCCGACCACCTGCGGGCCACGTTCCGCGTCGTCGACGACCGGCACCGGCCGCTGGCCACCGGCAAGGACCTGCAGGCGCTGCGCCGGGAGGTCGCGCCGCAGAGCCGGGCCAGCCTGGCCGCGGCCGCCTCGGACGTCGAGCGCACCGGCCAGACCGCCTGGACCTTCGGTGCGCTGCCGCGCACCGTCGAGGTCCGCCGCGGCGGGCACGTGGTCCCCGCGTGGGTGGCGCTGGTCGACGAGGGGACGACGGTCGGCGTCCGGGTGGTCGCCACCGAGGTCGAGGCAACCCGGCTGACCTGGCGCGGGGCCCGGCGGCTGCTGCTGCTCGTCGCCGGCTCGCCCACCCGGCAGGTGGTGAAGGGGTTGTCGCCGACCACCCGGCTGGCGTTGCAGTTCAACCCCGACGGCGAGATCCCCGCGCTGGTCGACGACTGCGTGGACGCCGCCGCCGACGAGCTCATCGCCGCCGCCGGCGGGCCGCCGCGCGACGAGGCCGGGTTCGCCACCCTGGTGCAGACCGCCCGCGCGCAGCTGCTGCCGCTCACCTCCGACACCGTCCGGCGCGTCGAGGCGGTGCTGGTGCAGGCCCGCGAGGTCGCCGTCGCGATCGGTGCCGCGCCGGGACGGCGGGTGCCCGAGGCGGCGATCGCGGACCTGCGCCGGCAGATGGGTGGCCTGCTGCACCGCGGCTTCGTCGCCGCGGCCGGACGGCGCCGGCTGCCGGACCTGGTGCGCTACCTCAGGGGGATGGTGCACCGGCTGGAGAAGCTGCCGGCCAACGCCGTGCGCGACGAGCTCTGGATGCAACAGGTCGCCGCGGTCACCGCCGAGTACGAGCAGCTGCGCGCGCAGGTGCCGTCGACCGGGGCACCTGACGACCCGGTCGCCCGGGTGCGCTGGATGCTCGAGGAGCTGCGCGTCAGCCTCTTCGCGCAGAGCGTCGGCACCCCGCGGCCGGTGTCGGAGCAGCGGGTCTACAAGGCCATCGACGCGCTGACGGCCTGAGAGGACCCCTGCAGGGGCCCACGGTTCGGCGATCCCCGCGGGGGTGGCCGGATCAGTCTCGGGCGCCGCGGGCGCGCTCGCGCAGCAGGGCGGAGATGCGCTGCCGGGTGACGCCGAACATGGCGGCGATCCGGTTGATGCTGACCTGTTCGGACGCCAGGGCGTAGGCCTGCTCACGCCGCCAGGCACCCCCGGCGCTGGCCAGGGCCGCCATCACCGAGCTGATCTGCTCGACGACCAGCGGGCGGGACTCGGCGGTGACGATGTCGAGCCAGGCGCGGCCGGTCTGCCGCTCCTCGAGCAGCTTCTCGGCCCGCGCGCGAGCGCCCCCCAGCTCGGTCACGCAGGTGTCGAGCACGGCCATGAGCTCGGTGAGCGCGCGGACGGCCGGATCCTGCTCGGTGAGGTGGGTCGACACGGGCCCTCCGACTCTGGTGGTAGATGGATGTGAGCAATCCGGTTGTCCACTATCCATAGTCGGCGGGCCGAGCGCAAGGCCCGTGACACGCAACTACCCTCGCACGGCAATGGTCGTTGCCTGCGCCCCGTGCGACGGATAGGTTGCGTACAACGGGGTGGCGCGGCACGGAGCTCGCGCCCGCAGCTTCCGTGCGGTCGGGACCCCGTCGAGGGGGGAGACCCGATGTCCACGCTCACGGCCGCCGTCGACCTGAGACCGGTGCCCGCCAGCGTCCCGGTCGCCCGGCACCTCGTGCTGGACCTGCTGGGCGCCTGGAAGGCGCCACACGACGCCGGCGACGCCGCGCTCCTCGTCACCGAGCTCGTCGCCAACGTCGTCGACCACGTCGACGGTAGGGCCTCCTTCACCCTCGAGGTCACGCTGGCCGAGGACTGGCTGCGCGTCTCGGTCGCCGACGGCTCCGCGCTCCGGCCGGCCGTGCGGGAGTTCGAGGTCGCTGCCCCGCGGGGGCGGGGGGTGCGGCTGGTGGAGGGCATCGCCGACCGCTGGGGCGTCGAGGACCACTCCGACGGCAAGCGGGTCTGGTTCGAGCTCGCGCCGCAGGGCCCGGAGGTCCCACAGCCGTAGCTCCGGGTCCGGGTTTGCCGACGAGGGCTCCCGGGGACGGGCGGGGGAGACCGATCCACCGAGGAGGAAGCGGCATGAGCGAGCCGGACGGCAAGACCTACAGCGCGGGCGAGGGGCTCTCCGACGAGGAGATGGTGCGCACCGTCGCCGAGCAGACCGACAGCATCTCCGAGCACGCCGACGAGGCGGGCAAGGACTGGAACGGCGACGCCAGCAAGGCGCCCGACCCCAACGCCGACCCCACCAGCTGACCCCTCGGCCGTCCGACGCCGGGCGTGACCGGTGCGGCGCGCCCGGCGTCGCACGACGCTGTGCTGGAGGGACGGCCCCGTCCCGGGCCGGCCCCGTTCAGAGGCTCACCGTGAGCCTCGAACGGTGAGGAGGGCGGGGCCCTGTCAACCGGCAGGGGTCAGCATGCCGGCGCCGACGGTGGCGTTGGTGGCCTCGTCGACCAGGATGAACCGGCCGGTCACCCGGTTGCGGGTGTAGTCGTCGACGAAGAGCGGCTGGGTGACCCGCAGGCGCACCCGGCCGATGTCGTTGAGGCCGAGCTCGGTGGCCTCCCGGTCCCGGTGCAGCGTGTTGACGTCGAGCCGGTAGGCCAGCTCCTTGACCATCGCGCGCGCCGTGCGGGTGGTGTGCTTGACCGCGATCCGCTGGCGCGGCCGCAGCGGCTCGTCGGTCATCCAGCAGACCAGCGCGTCGAGGTCCTGCGTGACCGTCGGGGCGTTCTCCGGCTTGCCGATCAGGTCCCCGCGGGAGACGTCGAGGTCGTCGGCCAGCCGCAGGGTCACCGCCATCGGCGGGAAGGCCTCGTCCACCGGGCCGCGGGGGCCGTCGATGCCGGCGATCGTCGTCGCCAGGCCGCTGGGCAGCACCGTGATCTCGTCGCCGACGCGGAAGACCCCGCTGGCGACGGTGCCGGCGTAGCCGCGGTAGTCGTGGTGCTCCTCGGTCTGCGGCCGGATGACGTACTGCACCGGGAACCGCGCGTCGGTGAGGTTGCGGTCGCTGGCCACGTGCACGTGCTCGAGGTGGTGGAGCAGCGTCGGGCCCTCGTACCAGGGCGTGTTCGCCGAGTGGGTGACGACGTTGTCGCCGCGCAGCGCCGAGATGGGGACGACGGTCAGGTCCGGCACGCTCAGCTTGGCCGCGAACGCGCTGAACTCGTCGGCGATGGCGTCGAAGACCTCCTCCGACCAGTCGACGAGGTCCATCTTGTTGACGGCGACCACCAGGTGCGGCACCCGCAGCAGCGAGGCGAGGAAGGCGTGCCGGCGGCTCTGCTCCACCATGCCCTTGCGGGCGTCGACCAGCACGATCGCCAGGTCGGCGGTCGAGGCGCCGGTGACCATGTTGCGGGTGTACTGCACGTGGCCGGGGGTGTCGGCCAGGATGAAGGTGCGCCGCGGGGTGGCGAAGTACCGGTAGGCGACGTCGATGGTGATGCCCTGCTCGCGCTCGGCCCGCAGGCCGTCGGTGAGCAGCGCCAGGTCGACGTGGTCCCCCTTGCTGGCGCGGGCCACGGCCTCGTACTGGTCCTCGAAGATGGCCTTGCTGTCGTAGAGCAGCCGGCCGATCAGCGTGCTCTTGCCGTCGTCCACCGAGCCGGCGGTCGCGATGCGCAGGATGTCCTTGCGCGCGGTGGCGAGCTCCACAGCGTGCTCGGCGACGGCCGAGTGGACGTCGACCGGCTGGTCGTCGGCGTCCTCAGCGGTGGGGTACGTGATGTCGGGGTGGACGCCGGCCTGCGCGGCGGCATTCGTGGCCATCAGAAGTAGCCCTCCTTCTTCCGGTCCTCCATGGCGGCGTCGCTGACCTTGTCGTCGCCCCGGGTGGCGCCCCGCTCGGTCATCCGGGTCACCGCGATCTCGGCGATGACCTCCTCGACCGTGGTGGCCTCCGAGCGGACCGCGGCGGTGAGGTTGGCGTCGCCGACGGTGCGGTACCGGACCGTCGCCCGGAACGGCCGCTCGCCGTCCTTGGGGCGGATGAACTCGTTGACCGCGTAGAGCATCCCCTGGCGCTCGACGACCTCCCGCTCCTGGGCGAGGTACAGCGGCGGGATGGCGACCTGCTCGCGGGCGATGTACTGCCAGATGTCCAGCTCGGTCCAGTTCGACAGCGGGAAGACCCGGATCGACTCACCGAGGTGGATGCGGCCGTTGTACAGGTCCCACAGCTCGGGGCGCTGGTTCTTCGGGTCCCACTGGCCGAACTCGTCGCGGAAGGAGAACACGCGCTCCTTGGCGCGCGCCTTGTCCTCGTCGCGGCGGGCGCCGCCGAACAGGGCGGTGAAGCCGTGCTCCTCGACCGCATCGAGCAGCACCGGGGTCTGGATGCGGTTGCGGGAGCCGTTGGGCTCCTCCTTGACCAGGCCCCTGGCCATGGCGTCGGGCACCGAGGCGACGATCAGCTGGACGCCGAGTTCGGCGACCCGCTTGTCGCGGAACTCCAGCACGTCGGGGAAGTTCAGCCCGGTGTCGACGTGCATGACCGGGAACGGGATGCGGGCCGGCGCGAACGCCTTGCGGGCCAGCTCCAGCATCACGATCGAGTCCTTGCCGCCGGAGAACAGCAGCACCGGGCGCTCCAGCTCGGCGGCCACCTCACGGATCACGTGGATGGACTCCGCCTCCAGTGTCTCCAGCTGGGAGAGCCGGTAGTCGGGGGTCGTCACGAGTCTGATCTCCGGGGTGGTCGGGGGACGGGCTCGAACCAGCAGCAACCGCACCGGCCCGGGGGAGATTCCCTGGGTCCAGTCTCCGCCATCGCCCTACGTGAGCGGCTGTGACCCCGGTCGCACCGCGGCGAGCAGCCGTTCAGCCAGGTGCGGGCGGCAGACCAGCAGGTCCGGCAGGGACGGGTCCGGCGCGTTGTAGCGCAGGGGTGAGCCGTCGAGCCGGACGGCGGTGAGCCCCGCGGCCTGCGCGACGGCGACCGGTGCGGCGGAGTCCCACTGGTACATGCCGCCGGCGTGCACGTAGGCGTCGGCCTCGCCGCGGACGACCGCGGTCACCTTCCACCCGGCCGAGCCCATCGGCACGAGCTCGGCGTCGAGGGCGGCCGCCGCGGTGGCGGCCACCTCGGGCGGGCGGGTGCGGCTGACCGCGATCCGCGGCCGCCCGTGTGCCGGCGGGGACACCACGGGCGGCGGGTCGGTCACCAGCACCTCGCGCAGCGCCGGCAGCGCCACGGCGGCAGCCGTCAGCTCGCCGGCCGCCCACAGCGCCACGTGCACCGCCCAGTCCGGCCGCGGCGCCTCGCCGTACTCGCGGGTGCCGTCGAGCGGGTCGACGATCCACACCCGGTCGGCGGTCAGCCGGCGACGGTCGTCGACCGCCTCCTCGCTGAAGACGGCGTCGTCCGGGCGCTGCTCGGTCAGCACGCCGGTGATCGCGGCCTGCGCGGCCGCGTCACCGGCGTCCCCGAGCTCCCGGCCGGTGAGCCGGCCCTCCTCGCGCAGCCCGGTGAGGACGGCGGCGGCCGCCCGGGCCGCGGTGGCGGCGACCTCGACGTCCCTCACGGGCGGTCGGTGAGGGCCGTGGCGTCGGTGGGCCGCCCCGGGGGCCGGTGCTGGCCGGAGGCGTCGGTGATCGCGCCGAAGTAGTCGGCGTGCAGCTCCTCACGCGGCATGACGAACACGCCGCGGGCCTCGACCAGCGTCCGGTCGGACGCCGACGCGGTCGCGATGGTGCCGGTGACGACGCACTTGTGGCCGGCGGCCTCGGTGACCTGCGCCCGCATCGTCAGGGGCGTCGACAGCGGCACCGGCCGCCGGTAGTCCACCTCCAGCCGGACGGTCATGCCCCAGAGCCCCGCGGCGATGGCGGCCGAGCCGAGCAGCTGGTCCATGAGCAGGCTGCTCATGCCGCCGTGCACGTAGCCGGGCGGGCCCTCGTAGGCCGGGCCGAGCAGGGCCTCGCCGACGACGCCGCCCTCGACCCGGCGGATCCGCACCGGCGGGGCGAGCGCGCTGCCCACCCCGCTCACCGGGTTGTAGACGCGGCGGAAGACCAGCGGGTCGTCGAGCACGGGCAGCTGCGTCGCCGGCCGTTGCGTGGCGGCGAGGCGGGCGGTGACGGCTCGCGCGTCGGCGGCCGCCGCGCGCAGCTGGTCGGCCGGGACCGTGGTGAGCACGGAGGCGTCCACCAGCTCCCGCAGGGCCGTGCCGAGCTCGGTCACCGCGGCCATCAGGTCGGCGTCGTAGGGCTGCCCGCCCGCGTCGGAGGTCACCCGCGGACGGTAACCGGACCGCCCGCGGACTCAGGTCGTCGGGCCGTCCGGCACCGACGGGACGGCCGCGCCCGGGCCGGACCGGGGCAGCCGGACGGTGAACGTCGCGCCCCGGCCGGGAGCGGTGTCCAGGTGCACCGTGCCGCCGTGCGCGGCCACCAGCGCGCTGACGATGGCCAGGCCCAGCCCGGTGCCGCCCGCCGTCCGGGCCCGGGACGGGTCGGCGCGGTAGAAGCGCTCGAACACCCGCGCGGCGTCCTCGGGCGCCATGCCCGGGCCCTGGTCGGCCACCCGCAGCACGACCACGCCCCCGTCGTCGCCGTCCGCCGTCCCGTCGGTCGGCGCCGGCTCGTCGGAGATGCTGACCGTGACCGGCGCGGTCGGTGGCGTGTGCACCAGCGCGTTGGTCACCAGGTTGCCGACGACCTGCCGCAGCCGGGCCTCGTCGCCGAGGACCACGGGCAGCTCGCTGAGCGCCTCGTCCAGGTGCAGGGTGATCGGCCGCTCGGGCTGGACCGCGCGGGCGTCGTGGACGGCGTCCCCGGCGACCTCGGCCAGGTCGACCGGGGTGATGGTCAGCGGGCGCTGCTGGTCCAGACGGGCCAGCTGCAGCAGGTCCTCGACCAGCAGGCCCATCCGGGCGCCCTCGGACTCGATGCGCTGCATCAGCCGGGCGGTCTCCTCCGGGCTGCCCACCGCACCCTGCCGGTAGAGCTCCGCGAAGCCGCGGATCGAGGTCAGCGGGGTGCGCAGCTCGTGGCTGGCGTCGGCGACGAACCGGCGCATCCGGGCCTCCGAGGCGCGGGCCTGCTCCTCGGAGGCCTGCTGCGCCCGGAAGCCCTGCTCGATGCGGCTGAGCATCCCGTTGAGCGCGGTGGCCAGCCGCCCCACCTCGGTGCGGTCGTCCCCGGCCGGGACCCGCTGGGAGAGGTCACCGGCCGCGATCGCGGCGGCCGTGCGCTCCACCTCGGTCAGCGGGCGCAGGCTGTTGCGGACCAGCACGTAGGCCGCGGCCCCGAGGACGGTCAGCACGACCAGCCCGACGATCACCTCGATGACCACCAGTTGGCGGATGACGCGCTCGTCGCGGCCCAGGTCCCCGCCGATGACCAGCGTGTAGCCGCCGGGGAGGTCCGAGGTCAGCAGCTGCCAGTCGCCGTCCTTGGACCAGGTGCCGCGCGGCCGGCGGCCGGGCTGGGCCGTGTCGTCGTCGACGTCGGGCAGGTCCCCGGCCCTCGGCGGGGGGACGTAGACGACGGTGAGGTCCTCGGAGCCCGGCGCAAGGCACCCGACGAGGTAGCCGGCCGGCAGAGCCCGGTCGATGCCGTCCAAGCAGGCCCTCAGGACCGTCGGGTCGCGGCCGTAGTCGTCGACGACCTGTCGCAGTTCGTCCTCCTGCTGCACGGCCAGGTAGTGCCGCAGCATCCCGGTTGCGGCGAGGCCCGTGGCGGTCAGGGCGACCCCGACCAGCGCCACGATGAGCGCGACCAGGGTGATCCGCAGGGGCAGGCGCGGCGCGCGGCGGCCCCGGCGGAGGGACGTCGCCGTCACGGTGTCACCGGTTCGCTCCCGCGGGGCGTTCCGCTCCTCGCTCGCTGGCGCTCGCTGCGATGCTCGCGCCCCTGTCCGCTCACGCCCCGCGGGGCAGCCGCAGCGTGTAGCCCACGCCGCGGATGGTGTGCAGCAGCCGCGGCTCGGTCGTGTCGACCTTGCGGCGCAGGTAGGAGATGTAGGACTCGACCACGTTGGCGTCGCCGTTGAAGTCGTAGTTCCACACGTGGTCGAGGATCTGCGCCTTCGACAGCACCCGCCCGGCGTTGGCCATCAGGTAGCGCAGCAGCTTGAACTCCGTCGGCGACAGGCTGACCACCTGGCCGGCCTTGACCACCTCGTGCGTCTCCTCGTCGAGCTCGATGTCGGCGAAGGAGAGCCGGGGCGAGTCGGCAGGGCGCTGCGGCCCGGTGCTGCGGCGCAGCACCGCCCGGATGCGGGCGAGCACCTCGTCGAGGCTGAACGGCTTGGTGACGTAGTCGTCGCCGCCCAGGGTCAGCCCGGACACCTTGTCCTCCGCCGCGTCGCGGGCGGTGAGGAAGAGCACGGGCGTGTACCGGCCGCTCTCGCGCAGCCGGCGGACGACGCCGAAGCCGTCCAGCCCCGGCATCATCACGTCGAGCACCAGCAGGTCGGGGCGGAAGGACGCCGCCATCGCCAGCGCCTGCTGGCCGTCCGCGGCCGTGGCCACCTCGAAGCCGGCGTAGCGGAGGCTGGCCGACAGCAGTTCGCGGATGTTGGGCTCGTCGTCCACCACGAGGAGGCGCGCCTCCGGTGCCGAGTCCCTGCCGGTGCTGGTCACAGCACCTCCTGTCGAACGCGCTGCCGTGGTCATGCCACGAGGGTGCGGCCCGCTGCTGGAGCGGCGCTGGGCATTCCCTGTGAGGAGTCTGGACACGGGGGTCACCCGGCGGGGGACATCGCCCGACCGCGCCGCCAGTAGCCGATCGCGTGGTGCTGCGCCCGGCCCAGCCCCCACCGGCCGCGCAGGTCGGCACGCACCGCGCGCACCGTCGCGGACTCGGCGGCCACCCAGGCGAAGAGGTCCTCGCCCTCGGGCCGCTCCAGGGCCGCGACGGCGTCGGCCAGCAGCGTGCCCTCACCGGGCGGGGTGCCGTCGCGGTGCAGCCAGCGGACCGCCACCCCCTCCGGCGCCGGCAGCGGCTGCTCCTCGCCGGCATCGGCGACCTCCACCAGCGCGACGCCGCGGGTGGACGCCGGCGCCGACGCCAGGATGCGGGTGATCGCCGGGAGTGCCGTCTCGTCGCCGGCCAGCAACAGCCAGCCGGCCGGACGGTCGCCCAGCGGACCGCCGCTCGCGACGGCCACCGTCGTCCCGGGCGCGGCGGCCGCGGCCCACGCCGCCGCCGGACCGTCGCCGTGCAGCACGAAGTCGATCTCCACCTCGCCGCGCTCGGGGTCCTGCCGGCGGGCGGTGTAGCTGCGCAGGCTGACCCCGTGCGCGCCCTCGGGCCAGACGATCCGCCCGTCCCGCTGCACCGACGGCCAGCGCGGCGCCGGGTCGCCGACCCGGGGGACCAGCAGCGAGATCGTGGGGCCGGCCGCGGCAGCCGCCGCCGGCGTTCCGGAGAGCAGGATGCGGCGCACCGACGCGGTGACGTCGTGGACCGAGGTCACGGTGAGGACGTCGACCGGCCGGGTGGGGTCAGGGACGGTCACGGGGACCGAGCCTAGATGCGGGCCGACCCGGCCGACCCCGGGGGAATGGGGTCGACCGGGCCGGCGATCGAGGACGGAGCCGTCACGCTGAGTGCGCACTCACTCTGCTCTGAGCAGCGAGAACAGCGTCGCGATCTCCGTCGGGGAGAACGCTACGTGACGATCGGGCCCACGTCAGTGCCCGCACGGGTGATTGGGCCTCCCTGACGGGTGATGTGTGCCCCGGGCCCGCGCCGGGCAGAGGCGGGAGGACCGCGCCGAGCACCCGGGGAGGACCACGTGTCGGACGAGCTGCAGAAGGGCGACCACGTCACCTGGAACAGCCACGGCCAGGAGGTCGAGGGCACTGTCGAGCGGGAGATCACGTCCGAGACGGAGGCCGCCGGCCGGAAGGTCAAGGCCAGCAAGGACGAGCCGCAGTACGAGGTCCGGAGCGACGGGACCGGCAAGACCGCGGTGCACAAGCCCGGCGCCCTGCACGAGAAGTGACCGGCGCGGCACGGATGAAGCCACCAGGAGGAGGACGATCGTGAGCGAGACCGGAGACCAGTTCGCCGGGACGTCGGCCCGCAGCACCAAGCACAGCCCACGGGTTGACGAGGAGCTCGAGCACGAGATCCAGGGGATGCTCAAGGCCGAGCGGGCCACCCGCGCCGAGGAGTGGCGCGAGGTGGAGCCGGTGGCCGAGGGGGAGCCGGACATCGACGCCGACCCCCAGGGCACCCTGGTCGGCGGCGTCCCGGTGGGCATGACCGAGGACGCGGTCGTCGCCCGCGCCGAGCTGGCCCGCTGGCTCGACCGGGCCGACTTCCCGAGCGACGGGCCGGCGCTCGTCGAGGCGGCCCTGGACCACCGGGCCCCGGACGCGGTCGTCGACGAGCTGCGGCGCCTGCCCGAGGGGCAGACCTACGAGCGGATCGGGGACGTCGTCCGCGCGCTGGGTTACCCGACCGAGACCTGACCGGCGGCGGCCGGAAGCCGGGTGGACCGGTTCCCGGCCGTCACCCGCCCTCGGCGGCCTCCCGCTCCTCGTCCTCCGCGACCTCCTCCGCGCCCCGCCGGCGGAACAGCCGGGAGCCGGGGAAGCCCTTCACCACGTGTCGCAGGTCCTGCATGGTGTCGAGCAGGTCGTGCACGTCCTCGCCGACCGATCCCAGGGACCCCATGACCGGCAGGATGTCCTCGTCGAGGTGCGTCATCAGCTGGGGCAGGCGGTCGATGAAGGCGACCACCGCCTCCACCTCGTCCGCGTCGATGCTCGCCGCCAGGCGGCGCACCGCCGGCTCGAGGGCCCGCAGCGGCTCCTGGAAGACGTCGACCATCGGGTCGACCCGGCCCAGCAGTCCCTCGGCCCGGGTCACCGCGCCGTCCGCGGCGGAGACCGTCCCGCCGGCCGCGGTGATCGCCTCGTCGGACCGGGCGATGGTCCCTTCCACGGCGGTGATCGCGTCGTCCGACCGGGCGATGGTCCGTCCGACGGCGGTGATCGCGTCGTCCGATCGGGCGATGGTCCCTTCCACGGCGGTGATCGCGTCGTCCGAACGGGAGATCGTCTGTCCGACCGCGGTGATCGCGTCGTCCGAACGGGAGATCGTTTGTCCGACCGCGGTGATCGCGTCGTCGGAGCGGGAGATCGTGCGGGCCACCGCCGCGATCGCCTCGTCGGCCTTCTGCTGGGTGCGACCGACCGCGCTGATCGCCGCGTCGGCCTTCTGCTGGGTGCGACCGACCGCGCTGATCGCCGCGTCGGCCTTCTGCTGGGTGCTGCCGACCGCGCTGATCGCCTCGTCGGCCTTCTGCTGGGTGCGACCGACCGCCGCGACGGCGTCGTCGGCACTCCGCCGGGTCGCGTCCACCGCGGCGACCTCGTCGTCGGCCCGCTTCCGGGTGACCTCGACGGCGGCGATGGCGTCGTCCGCCCGTTGGCGGGTGCCCTCCACGGACGTGATGGCCGCGTCGGCCCGGTCGACGATGCCCTCCACCCGGTCGACGACGGTCGTGACCCGGTCGAGCAGCGACTCCACGCGCCCGACGACCGTCGCCAGCCGCGGGACCAGCGCGAGCGCTTCGGTGACGCCGTCGCGGAACCCCTCCACCGCGGAGATCACGTCGGACGGCCCCGGCACGAACGGCAGCTTCACCCGGGGGACGCTACGACGACGCGCAGGGTCCTGCCTGCCGATCTCCGCGCGTCCGTCCCGGGAGGAAGCCTCCGCGCACGTATCGTGGGTGACTGCCCGACTGCGGAGCGGTACCACCGCGCGCGGATGGGAACGACGGTGCCCGCCAGGGCGGAGTTCGACGATGGGAAGTCGGCACGGGTGGGGAACGAGCGCACGCGCGACGACGCGGAGGAGGCCCGGGCGTCCGGCCGTCTCCACGGCCGGCGTCGCCCGGCCGCGCCCTCCCCGGGCGCGGCCGGTGGGGCGCCGGCCCGTGAGTCGATCACCGTCGAGCAGCTGATCGCCCGCCAGGGTGGTGAGGTCGGTCGCCGCCGGGCCGCCCGGACCGGCGAGATCCCGCTGCCCCTGGCCGTCGGCGAGAAGACCCCGGAGCGCCGGCGCGGCCTGCCCCCGGTGCCGGCCGAGGGCGCACCCGCCCCCGCCCCCGTCGCGCCCCCGGCGGCCCGCACGCCCTCCGGACGGCGGTCCGGTGACGTCCCCCGTGCGGCCGGCGACACCCCGGCCCCGCAGCGCGGCCTGCCCCCGGTCCCCGGTGGGGCGGCCGGTCGTGCACCCGCGCCCGCCGGTGCGCCGGCCGCCGTCCCCCCGTTGCCCGTACCGACCGCGCAGCCGCAGACCCCGGCCGAGCCGCCACGCGGCGGCCTGCCACCGGTACCGCCGTCGGCCCGCCCGTCGGTGCCGCTCTTCCCGCCGCTCGACGAGGGGGCGGGCCACCGCCCGTCCCGACCGATCGCGCCGCTGCCGCCGATCCCGGGCCGGGACGCCGCGCTGTCCGGCGCCACCCGGCTCGCGCCGCCTTCCCCGCGCGAGCGCCGGGCCGCCCGCCGCGCCGCCCGCAGCCCCGGCCGCCGCCGCCTCATCCGCGCCGCCGTCGGTCTGGCGGCCCTGCTGGGCGTCGTCCTCGCCTACCACCTGGGGCTGTACTTCTACGTCGACCAGCGCATCGAGCGCGTTGCCGCGTTGACCCCCGACGGCGCGGAGGTGCTCGCGCCCGCCCTCCAGGAGGGCGCGGCCACCTACCTGGTCGTCGGCACGGGCCTGCCCGGCG
Organism: Geodermatophilus sp. URMC 61; assembly: GCF_052931555.1. NCBI lineage: Bacteria > Bacillati > Actinomycetota > Actinomycetes > Geodermatophilales > Geodermatophilaceae > Geodermatophilus > Geodermatophilus sp. URMC 61. The sequence continues at coordinate 3,714,037 of NZ_JBRFHZ010000002.1, read as the reverse complement.
CGGAGGGGCCGGCCTCGGTGGCCACCCTGCTGGCGCACGTCACCGCGGACGAGGAGCGGGCCGTCCTGGTCAGCATCCCGCCGACCGCGCTGGTCGACACCCCCACCTGCGTCCGCGCCGACGGCGAGGTGCGCGAGGCGGTCACCGAGTCCTTCGCCGACTCCCTGCTGCAGGGCGGCCCGTCGTGCACGGTCCGCGCCGTGCAGCAGCTCTCCGGGCTGCGCGTCGACCACTACCTCGGCGTGGACCTGGACCGGCTGCCCGGCATGGTCGACGCCCTCGGTGGCGTCGCCGTCTGCCTGCCCGCGGCGACGCCGGCGGTCACCGCCGCGGCCGAGCCGCTGCCGACCGGCGCCAGCACCGTGTCGGGGGAGCGCGCCACCGGCTACCTCGCCCCGGGCGACGCCGGCGCCGACGTCACCGGCGAGGCGGTCGCCGAGCGGGCGCAGCTGGTGCTCACCTCCACCCTGCGGACGGCGATGTCGGCGGGGATCCTCGGCAACCCGGCCACCCTCACCCGGTTCCTGACCCGCGCCTCCGACGCCCTCACCGTCGACGAGACGACCACCCTGGGCGACCTGCGCACCCTCGCCGGCGCGCTCGGTGACCTCTCCGGCGACGCGGTGCAGCGGATCGGCCTCCCGGTGGCCCAGGTGGGCTACGTGCCGGCCGGCAGCGAGCAGGCCCACGTCGTGCTGGACTCCACCACCACCCGGTCCCTGTTCGACCAGGTGATCGAGGAGGGCCGGCTGCCCGCGGAGCTCGTCGCCCCCGCCCCCGCCGACCCGGCCGCCGTGGCCGCCGCTCCCGCACCCGCGGCAGCGGAGCAGCCCGTCACCACGCCCGCGGAGCAGCCGCTGACCGCCGCGCCCGCGGGGATCACCCTCGACGTCCTCAACGGCACCGCCACGAGCGGGCTGGCCGCCTCCGTGGCCGACCAGCTGCGGGCGCAGGGCTTCGGCGTCGGCCAGGTCGGCAACGAGCTCGGCGTGGTGAACGAGACCGTCGTCCGTTTCGGTGCCGGCGCCGAGGAACAGGCCCGCACCGTCGCCGCCGCCGTCCCCGGCGCGGTGCTGCAGCCCAGCGACGCCACCGGCGGGACGATCCAGCTGGTCATCGGCCCGGGCTTCTCCAGCGTCGTCCCGGTCGTGATCCCCCCGGCGCCGGTCGCGGCCCCCGAGACGCCGGCCCCCGCCGCGCCCGCCACCCCGTCCGCCGAGCCGGTCGCCAGCACCGCCAGCTGCTGAGCCCGGCCCCGCCTGCGCCCCCGCGAGGGTGTCCCCGGCGACCCAGGCGCTGCTCGCGCGGCGCGACCGGGGGTGAGGGTCCCGGGGAGGAGGTCGGGGCGCGACGGTCCCGCGCGGCCCGGGTGTGCCCCGCTCGTGGACCGGCACCCTCGGGTCCAAGGGCCGACGCACGCGAAGGGGCCGCCGCGGGAGTCCCACGGCGGCCCTGGAGGCTGGTCGGCTCAGCCGAAGCGGCCGGAGATGTAGTCCTCGGTCGCCTTCTCGTCCGGGTTGCTGAAGATCTTCTCGGTCGGGTTGAACTCGATCAGCCGGCCCGGCTGACCGACCCCACTGAGGTTGAAGAAGCCCGTCTGCTCGCTCACCCGCGCCGCCTGCTGCATGTTGTGGGTGACGATGACGATGGTGAAGCGCTCCTTGAGCTCGGCCATCAGGTCCTCGATCGCCAGCGTGGAGATCGGGTCCAGCGCGGAGGCCGGCTCGTCCATGAGCAGGACGTCGGGCTCGACGGCGATCGCGCGGGCGATGCACAGCCGCTGCTGCTGACCACCGGAGAGGCCGGCGCCCGGACGGTTGAGACGGTCCTTCACCTCGTTCCACAGGTTGGCGCCCCGGAGCGAGCGCTCGACCAGGTCGTCGAGGTCGGACTTCCTCATCCTCTTGTTGTTCAGCCGGATGCCCGCGGCGACGTTCTCGTAGATCGACATGGTCGGGAACGGGTTGGGGCGCTGGAAGACCATGCCGATCTGCCGCCGGACGTCCACCGGGTCGACGTCGGCGCCGTAGAGGTCCTGGCCGTCCATGACGATCTTGCCCTCGACGCGCCCGCCGGGGATGACCTCGTGCATCCGGTTGATCGAGCGCAGGAAGGTGGACTTCCCGCAGCCCGACGGCCCGATGAGGGCCGTGATGCTGCGCGGCTCGATCGAGACGTTGACGTTCTCGACCGCCAGGAAGTTGCCGTAGTAGATGTTGAGGTCGGAGACGTCGATGCGCTTGGCCACTGAGGGTCCTCCAGGGTTGCCGGTCAGCGACCGGTCTTGGGGGCGAAGAAGCGACTGATGAGCCGGGCGACGACGTTGAGACCCATCACCAGGATGATCAGGACGAGGGCCGCCGTCCAGGCCCGATCGGTGGCGAACTGCGGCGGGACGCCCGGCTGGGTGAGCTGGTAGTAGGCGTAGACCGGCAGGGTCGCCATGCGGCCGTCGAACGCGTTGAGGTTCGTGGCGTTGGTGATGCCCAGGGTGATCAGCAACGGAGCGGTCTCGCCGACCACGCGGGCGATCGCCAGGGTGACGCCGGTGCCCAGGCCGGCGATCGCCGTCGGGATGACCACCTTGACGATGGTGCGCCACTTCGGCACACCCAGCGCGTAGGAGGCCTCACGCAGCTCGTTGGGGACCAGCTTGAGCACCTCCTCCGCCGAGCGGACGACGACCGGGATCATCAGCACCGACAGCGCGATCGCACCCATGACGCCGAGCCGGATGCCCGGGCCGAGGAAGATCGCGAACAGCGCGTAGGCGAACAGGCCGGCCACGATCGACGGGATGCCGGTCATGACGTCGACCAGGAAGGTGATCGCCCGCTTCAGCCTCCCGCGGGCGTACTCGACGAGGAAGATCGCCGTCATCAGGCCGATCGGCACGGAGATCAGCGTGGTCAGCGCCGTGATGATCAGGGTGCCCATGATCGCGTGGTAGGCGCCGCCGCCCTCGCCGACGATGCCGACCAGCGACGAGTTGAAGAACTCGCCGTCCAGGCGCGCGAAGCCGCGGCTGAGGACCTCCCAGACCAGCGAGACCAGCGGCACCATCGCCAGCCCGAAGGCGCTCACCACCAGGCAGGTGACCAGCCGGTCCGTGGCCCGCCGGGGGCCCTCCACGGTCCGGGTCAGCACGTACACCGCCAGGGTCCCGAGGACGACGGTGTAGAGCACGAACAGCGCGATGTTGAGGTCGAACAGGGGCCAGAGCGCGCCCACGACGACGGCGGCCGCGGCGAAGGCGGCCCAGGGCGCCCAGTTCGGCAGCCGCCGGGCGCGCTCACCCCGGCGTGGGGCGGGCGCGCTGCTGCCCGTGGGCGCCGGCGCGGTGGAGGTCGAGCTCATCAGTTCGCTCCGGAGAAGTCGGCGCGCCGGTTGACGACCGCGCGGGCCAGCATGTTGACCGCGAGGGTGATGACGAACAGCGCCAGGCCGCTGGCGATGAGCGTGTTGATGTCGATGCCCGAGGACTCGGGGAACTCCAGCGCGATGTTCGCGGCGATCGTCGAGGGGTTGCCGCTGCTGATCAGGTTGAAGGTGATGCCCCCGGAGACCGACAGCACGATGGCGACGGCCATGGTCTCGCCGAGCGCCCGGCCCAGGCCCAGCATGGCGCCACCGATGACGCCGGACCGGCCGTAGGGGAGGACCGCCATCCGGATCATCTCCCAGCGCGTGGCACCCAGGGCCAGTGCCGCCTCGCGGTGCAGGCTCGGCACCTGCAGGAAGACCTCGCGTGAGATGGCGCTGACGATCGGCAGGATCATCACGGCGAGCACCAGGCCCGCCGTCAGCATGGTGCGCCCGGTGGTCGAGGCCGGCCCGGCGAACAGCGGGATGAAGCCGAGGCGGCGCTCGAGCCACTCGTAGAAGGGCACCAGCTTGGGGGCCAGCCAGAAGATGCCCCAGAAGCCGTAGACGATGCTGGGGATCGCGGCGAGCAGGTCGACCAGGTAACCCAGCCCCTGGGCCATCCGCCGCGGCGCGTAGTAGCCGATGAACAGCGCGATGGCCACCGCCAGCGGCGCCGCCACCAGCAGCGCGATGACCGCCGCCAGCAGGGTGCCGAAGACGAGGGGGGCGACGTAGGCGGCCAGGCCGCTGCCGCCGGGGATGTCCTCGGCCGGGGCGGTCAGCGCCGGCACCGCCTCCACGACGAGGAACGCGGCGACCCCGGCGAGGATGACGAGGATGAGGATGCCGGCGCCCTTGGCGGCACCGGCGAAGACGCGGTCACCGGGACGGCGGACCGACCGTCCGGTCCCGGCGGGGGACGGGGGTGTGGTCCTGGTGCTGCTCACCGCTGCTCCGTGGTGTGTGGGCCGGTGCCTGGGGACCCGGCGAGGGGTGGTTCGGGCGCCCGACCGGGGCCGGGCCTGCCGACGGCCCGGGGCGCCGTCGGGCACCCCGGGCCGTCGCCGGACATCGTCGCTCAGCCGGCCGTGATCGCGTCCACGGCCGTCTGAGCCTGCTGGCGCAGCGCGTCGGAGATCGGTGCGGAACCCGCGGCCTCGGCCGCGGCCTGCTGGCCCTCCTCGCTGATCACGTACCCCATGAAGTCGGCCACCAGTCCGGCCTTCTCCGCGTCGTCGTACGTGATGCAACCGATGTGGTAGCTGACCAGCACGATCGGGTAGCTGCCCGACTCCGTGGTGTCGCGGGCCAGCTCGATGGCGACGTCGTACTGCCCCCGGCCCTGGACCCGCTCGGAGTTCTCCACGACCGCGGCGGCCGCCTCGGGGGTCGGGGCGACGAACTCCTCGCCGACCCCGACGTTGGCCACACCGAGCTCGCCGGCCTGGCTCTCGTCGGCGTACCCGATGGTGCCGTTGCCCCCGCTGACGGCGCTGATGACGCCGGAGGTGCCCTGGGCGGCCTCGCCGCCGGCGACCGGCCAGTTGCCGTCGGGCTCGTGCGGCCACGCCTCGCCTGCGGCGGCGGCCAGGTACTCGGTGAAGTTCTCGGTGGTGCCCGACTCGTCGGACCGGTTCACCGGGGTGATCGCCAGGTCGGGCAGCGTCACGCCCGGGTTGTCGGCGGCGATCGCCGGGTCGTTCCAGTCGGTGATCTGCTGGTTGAAGATGCCCGCGATCACCTGGGGGGAGAGGTTGAGCTCGTCGACGCCCTCGAGGTTGTAGACGACCGCGATCGGCGAGATGTAGTTCGGCAGCTCGAAGACCTCGCCGCCGCCGCAGCGCTCGGCCGCAGCGGTCAGCTCCTCCTCGTCGAGCGCGGCGTCGGAGCCGGCGAAGTCCACGCCGCCGGAGACGAACTGCTCGCGGCCGCCGCCGGAGCCGACCGGGTCGTAGTTCACGGTCACGCCCGGCTGCACGCCCGAGTAACCGGCGGTCCACCCCTGCATGGCGGCCTGCTGGCTGCTGGCGCCGGCGCCGTCCAGCGCGCCGCTCAGCTCCGTGGCGCCGCCCGTGCTGCTGGTGGTGCTGCCGCCACCGCCGCTCCCCTCGTTCGCCGCGCCGCAGGCGGTCAGCGCGAGGGTGCCGGCGAGCGCGGTCGAGAGGACGGCGGCGCGCGACGTGGTGCTGAGCTTCAAGGAAGGGGCCCTTCGACGTGTGCCCGGACCTCCTGCCGGGCAGCGCGGAACCAACGAGGACCGACGCTAGGGAGCCGAGGTGGACGCCTCCCCGTGCACCGGTGAACGGTAGGTGAACGGTGCCCGAGGCCTGCGTCACGGGATGTGGACCAACTCACGTCCAGCCGGTGAACGAGGGCGCGCCGACTGGCGCAGCGGCCCCGCGGCGGGAGCACCCCGTCCTCCCCGCCCCCGGCGAGCTCAGGGCGGTGCCCGGGACGGGGCCGTGCCGCGGAGGGCGGAGAGTGGTCCTTCTTCAGCGGTCGCGGCGCCAGGAGACGTCGACCGCGTGCCGCGTGAACCCGCTGCGCTCGTAGAGCGTCACCGCCGCGGCGTTGTCCTCCTCGACGTAGAGCAGCACCTGGCGCAGTCCGAGACCCCGCAGGTGGGCCAGCCCCACGTCGGTGAGCGCGCGGCCCAGACCGAGGCCCTGCGCGTCGGGGTCGATCCCGAGCACGTAGACCTCGCCCACCGCCTCCGGCCCCTCGTCGCCGGGCGGGTGCACCTTCGTCCAGTGCGACCCCAGCAGGCGGTCCCCGTCCCAGGCGAGGAAGAAGCCGGCCGGGTCGAACCACGACTCGGCCTCGCGCAGCAGCAGGTCCTCCGTCGTCCAGCTGCCCTGCTCGGGGTGGGACGCGAAGGCGCGGGCGTTGGTGCGCAGCCAGGCCTGCTCGTCGCGGCCGGGCCGGAAGGTGCGCACCACGACGCCCGGGGGCAGGCGCAGCCGGGGCTCGGGGTCGACGCCAGCCAGGTCGCGGCGCATCTGCAGCAGCACCCGGGCCCGCTCGTACCCGCGAGGCTGTGCCAGCTCGGCCGAGCCCGGCAGGTCGCCGTGGGCCCAGACCCGCAGCGCGCGGTCGCCGGCCAGCTCCTCGAGGTGGGCCAGCAGCGTGCGGCCGACCCCCTGCCGGCGGGCGCCGGGAGCGACGACCAGCTCGGCCTCGGCGTCCCCGGTGCCGTCCCCGCCCTCGAACCGCGCGTAGCCGGTCAGCGTGCCGTCGGCGGCGGTGGCGAGCACGTCGCGACCGCCGACCGGACCGCCGTGCTGCAGCCGCAGCTCGGCCTCCTCCGAGAGCGGGCGGACGCCGTCGGCCGCGGTCGCCGCGCGCAGCAGCGCGAGGACCGCGTCGACATCGGCCGGGTCGAGCCGGGCGACGTCCCGGACGAGGGGAGCGGTGGACAGGAGGGCCTCAGACCAGCTCGGTGTCGTTCTGCGCCCGGGCCTCGGCCTCGGCGCGCGCGGCGGCCGCGGCGGCGTCGGCGACCTGCTGGTCGAGCTTGTAGCCGACGTTGCGCACGGTGCCGATCAGCGCCTCGTGCTCGGTGCCGAGCTTGGCCCGCAGCCGGCGCACGTGGACGTCGACGGTGCGGGTGCCGCCGAAGTAGTCGTAGCCCCAGATCTCCTGGAGCAGCTGCGCGCGGGAGAAGACCCGGCCCGGGTGCTGGGCCAGGTACTTCAGCAGCTCGAACTCCTTGTAGGTGAGGTCGAGGGGGCGGCCGCGCAGCTTGGCCGAGTAGCTGTGCTCGTCGATCACCAGCTCGCCGGCCTGGGTCACGCCGCCCTCCGGACCGTCGGCGGGGGAGGCGGCGGCCAGCCGGCGGGCGGTGGCCCACTTGAGGCGGGCGTCGACCTCGGCCGGGCCGGCCGTGTCGAGCAGGACGTCGTCGACGCCCCAGTCCGCCGACAGCGCGACCAGGCCGCCCTCGGAGAGGACCGCGACCAGGGCGGAGGCGACGCCGGTGGAGGACAGCAGCCCGCAGAGGGTGCGCGCCTGGATGAGGTCGTGCCGGGCGTCGACCAGGACGACGTCGCCGGAGTCCCCGTCGAGCAGGCTCGACAGCTCCGGGGCCACCACGCGGACGTGGTGGCCCAGGAGGCCGAGGGCGGGCAGCACCTCGGTCGTGGCCTGACGCGCGGCGGTCATCAGCACGAGTCGCATGACGTCTCCTCAGGGGAGGCGGGGACGACGGACGTCGTCCGGGGACCCACGACGGCGCTGTCGAAGAGACAGCAGGATAACCGACGTGATCCATCCGGCCCCCTACGTGATCAGATCGCGATCTGTGACCGTTGATACGGACGACGGCGCACGACTGGCCGGCCTCGTCGCCGCCGCGCAGGAGGCGGGCCCGACGGCGACGGCCGGGGTGGTCCCCGGGTCCGGACACGCGGGGAGCGGCGCCACCGCGCCGCTCGTCGAGCGCACCGGTCGGTGGGTGTCTGCGACCATCGGACCGTGACGGTGACCGAGGCGCGACCCGGGCTCCCGGCCCGTGTGGGGCACCTGCCCGTCGCCGTCGCCGTCGTCGTCGCGACGGCGGTGCTGGTCGGGCTGCCGGCGGTCGCGGGTGAGACGGGCCGGCTGGCGGCGGTCGCCGTCCTGCAGGTGGCGCTGGTCGCGGCGTGGGTGCCGGCGACCGGGATCCCCGGGCGGATCGGCGCGCCGGCGCTGGGGCTCGCCGCGGCGGCCGGCGCGGACCTGCTGCTCGTGGTGCCCGAGCGGCCGGAGATCGGCGCGCTGCTCGCCGTCCCGGGCCTGGGCCTGCTCGCCGCGGTGCTGCACCAGATGCTGCGCCGGGCGCCGCGGTCCGACGTCGTCGGCTCGCTGGCCGGCGTCCTGCTGCTGATCACCACGGTCAGCGCCCTGGCCGTCCTGCTGCTCCTGCCCGCCGCCGGCGACGGGACGGCCGCGGCCACCGCGCTGCTCGTCGTCGGGGCGACGCTGCTGGTGGGCTCCCTGGTCGACGTCCTGCTGCCCCGTCCGGCGGTCGCGGCCGGCGTGCCGAGGGGCGTGCCCGCGCTGGTGCTCGGCGTGCTGGCGGGTCCGGTGGTGGCCGTGGTCGGCACCGGTGCCGGCGACGTCGCCACGGTCCTCGGTGCGGTCGTCGCCGGTCTGGCGCTGGGCGCGGTCGCCGCGCTCACCGGGCTGGCCGCGGGCTTCGTCGTCGCGTCAGGCCCGCGCCGGGCCTGGGCGGCGGTCCTGCTGCAGGCGGTGCTGCCCTTCGCCGCGGCCGCCCCGGTGGCGTTCTCCGTCCTCCTGCAGAACGCGCTCTGATCGGCCGGCCGTGCGCGCCCTGCTGGTGGTCCTGCTGCTCCTCGGTGGGCTGGCGTTCGCTGCCGACCGGGGCGCCGAGGCGCTCGCCGAGGACCGGGTGGCGCGGCTGGTCGCCGAGCGAGGCGGCCTGGCCGGCGAGCCGGCGGTCGAGATCGGCGGCTTCCCCTTCCTGACCCAGGCGGTCGGCGGGCGCTACGACGACGTGCGAATCTCCCTCTCCGGCGCGGACCTGGGCCAGCCCGAGGGCACCCGTGCCGACGTCTCGCTGCAGGGGGTGCAGGTCGCGCTGTCCGACATCCTGGCCGGATCGGTGCAGGACGTGCCGGTGGAGCGGGTCGACGGCACGGCGACGCTGTCCTACGAGCTGCTCGCCGACCAGCTCGGCCCGGGCACGACCGTGACGCGGGACGGCGGCGGCCTGCGGGTACAGCGCAGCGTGGAGGTCGCGGGGGTGCGCGTGCCGCTGGCCGCCACGGGCACGGTCTCGCTCGACGGCGACACCGTGGTGGTCGACGTCGACGAGGCCACCGGCGCGGGCGTCGACGTCCCGGGGTACCTCGTCGACCAGGTCAGCGACGCCCTGGACCTGCGCTACCGCATCCCGCCACTGCCCTTCGGACTGCATGTCACCGGAGTCGCCCCTGCCGACGACGGTGTGCGGGTGCGGGTCGAGGCGGCCGACACGGTGTTGCGGGGCTGAGGCCCCCGATCGGGCGACCCGGAACAGCCGGTGGGCCGGGCGGGTTGCTCCCCGACGTGGACCCGATGGGAGCCGGCGAGCAGGGGCGGGCGGCCACCGCCGTGCTCGAGGGCCTGGGCGTGTGCCCGGGCGATGCCGACCTGACCGTCGTCCAGTTCTCGACGGCGTTCTGCGGGCCGTGCCGAGCGACCCGGGCCCGCCTGCAGCAGCTGCAGGCCACCCGGCCCGGACTGGCGTACGTCGACGTCGACGCCGAGAGCCACCTCGACGCCGTCCGTGAGCTGGGCGTCCGGCGCACCCCGACGCTCCTCTACGTGGACCGCGCGGGCCGGCTGCTCGGCGGCAGGAGCGGCGCTCCGCGCCCCGACGAGCTCACCGCGCTGGTCGAGGCGCACGTCGCCCGCGCCGGTGCCCGGGACGGGTGAGGACTGTGATCCGTTACCCTCGCGCCGTGGGCATCCTGCTGACCAGTCGCCGCACAGTGGACCTGTGCCGCGTCGGCAGCTGCCTGTGTCCGGCCTCCTAGGACGAGCCCGGCCTCGTCCCGACGTGCCCTGACCGCCGTCCGGAAGCCCTGCTCCCATGCCTCCAGCACACCTCCCGACCGGCCACGAGGTCGACGTCCGGGGTCCGCGCGCCGCCGCGTGGGTCCCCGGCGCCGTCCTCGCCGTCGCGACCGGCCTCGCGCTGGTGGCGGCCCTGCTCCACGCGGCCACGGGCTCCTGCCCCGGCCGTCAGCTGCACCCGACCGTCCGCCGGGCCCGTCCCGCGCGCACCGCCTGACCGACCGCACACCTACCACAGGAGGGAACACCCCCCATGAGCCGCAACGACGTGCTCGTCTCCGCCGACTGGGCCCAGGAGCACATCGGCGCCCCCGGCATCGTCTTCGTCGAGGTCGACGAGGACACCAGCGCCTACGACAAGGGCCACATCGAGGGCGCGGTCAAGCTGGACTGGAAGACCGACCTGCAGGACCCGCTGCGCCGTGACTTCGTGAGCAAGGAGCAGTTCGAGCAGCTGCTGTCGGAGCGGGGCATCAGCAACGACGACACCGTCGTGCTGTACGGCGGCAACAACAACTGGTTCGCCGCCTACGCCTACTGGTACTTCAAGCTCTACGGCCACGACCAGGTCAAGCTGATCGACGGCGGCCGCAAGAAGTGGGAGCTGGACAGCCGCCCGCTGTCCTCCGACGTCGTCGAGCGCCCGGCCACCCAGTACCGCGCCAAGGACCAGGACACCGACATCCGCGCCTTCCGCGACGAGGTCGTCGCCGCGATCGGCCAGAAGAACCTGGTCGACGTCCGCTCGCCCGACGAGTTCAGCGGCAAGCTCGTGGCCCCGGCCCACCTCCCCCAGGAGGGCGCACAGCGCCCGGGCCACATCCCCACCGCGGTGAACGTGCCGTGGAGCAAGGCGGCCAACGAGGACGGCACCTTCAAGAGCGACGAGGAGCTGGCCACGCTCTACGCCGAGGCCGGCCTCGACACCTCGAAGGACACCATCGCCTACTGCCGGATCGGCGAGCGCTCGAGCCACACCTGGTTCGTGCTGCGCGAGCTGCTCGGCCACCAGAACGTCAAGAACTACGACGGCTCCTGGACCGAGTACGGCTCCCTCGTCGGCGTCCCGATCGAGAAGGGGGCCTGAGCATGTGCGGCGCTCCCAAGCAGGGCGGCGCGCTGGCCGGCGTGGACCTGACGACCCAGACGGTCATCCAGGGCCAGGTCTGGCACGACGGCGCCCCCGTGGCCGGTGCCTACGTCCGGCTGCTCGACTCGACCGACGAGTTCACCGCCGAGGTGGTCACCAGCCCGGAGGGCGAGTTCCGCTTCTTCGCCGCCCCGGGTGAGTGGAAGCTCCGCTCCCTGGCTCCGGCCGGCAGGGGTGAGCGCGTCCTCACCGCCGACGTCGGCCTGAACGAGACGACCGTCGCCATCGACTAGCGGTGCGGCACAGCGCCCGTCCCGGCACTCGCCGGGGCGGGCGCCGTCGCGCGTGGCCCCGCCCAGCGGCTCGCCGCGAGCGCACGAGTGGTGAAGGGCAGGGGGTCCTTCCTCAGTCGACGCCGGGTGGGAGGCGGTTGGGGCCGGCCTCGGGCGGCCGCGGACGGTCCTCGGGGTGCGCCCGGACGGCGACGATCGCGACGTCGTCGGCCCCGTCCACGGGCAGCATCCGCTCGATCAGCGTGTCGCAGAGCTCCTCCAGCGACGTCTCGCCGAGATCGCGCAGCGCCTCCCGCAGCATCGCCAGCCCCTGGTCCAGGTCGGCATCCCGGCGCTCGACCAGGCCGTCGGTGACCAGCAGCAGGGTGTGCCCATCGGCCAGCTCGGCGGTGTGGTCGGTGCGCGGTGCGTCGGGGTCGATGCCGAGCATCAGGTCGGGGCGGGTCTCGAGCAGCGTCGTCGAGCCGTCGGGGGCCAGCAGCACCGGCGGGAGGTGCCCGGCGTTGCTCCAGCGCAGCACGCGGGTGCCCGCGACCGGTACGTCCGGGTGCCGCTCGACGCGGGCGAGGACGACGGTCGCCAGCGTGCTCACCGCGAGCCCGCGCGCCACGTGCTCGGCGCGGGACAGCGTCGCCGACGGTGGCTCCTCGTTGTCGTAGGCCAGCACCCGCAGCAGACCGCGCAGCTGCCCCATCGCCGCGGCGGCGTCGCTGTCGTGGCCGACGACGTCCCCGATGACCAGCATCGTCGCGCCGTCGGGCTGCAGGAACGCGTCGTACCAGTCGCCGCCAACCTGCGCCCCGTGCGCTGCCGGGCGGTACCGCACGGAGACCTGCAGGTGGTCGGGCTCCGGCGGCGGGGTCAGCAGCGCCTGCTGCAGCCGGTCGGACAGCGCCCGCTGCTCGGCGGCCCGCTCGGTCACCCGCCGCAGTTCCACGGCCTGGCTCCGGGCGGCCAGCCGGTCGGTCAGGTCGCGGAAGGAGACGACCACGCCCGTCACCGCGCCGTCCTCCACCGCCGGGACGGCGATCAGCTCGACCGGCACGGGGGTGCCGTCGCGGTGCCAGAAGACCTCGTGGTCGGCGCTGACCGTCCGGCCGCTGTGCAGTGCGGCCCAGACCGGGCACTCGTGCTTCGGGTACGGCGAGCCGTCGGGCCGGCGCCCGTGGATCATCGTGTGCTGGTCGCGCCCGAGCTGCTCCTCGGCGGCGAGACCGGTCAGGCGCACCGCCGCCGGGTTGACGAACTCGACGCGCCCGTCGGCGTCGAGGCCGTAGATGCCGTCGGCGATGTTGGCCAGCACGCGCTCGTACCGGGCGAGGGTCCGGGAGAGCAGGGCCTCCACGTCCGAGCGGAGCGTGCCGCCCCCACCGTTGCCGACGATCCCCACGACCGGCGTCACCCCCCTCGCGTCCCGGACCGGTACCGCTCCGGTCCGCCAGCCTGCCCTACCAGGATCGGGTCTCGACCGGGACGTCGCCGTCGTCCCCGCGCACACGCGCCGGCAGGACGGCGGCGAGGGCCGAGGCGGGCAGCGGCGTCCGCCGGAACGGCAGGGCCGCGGCCGGGGGGCTCCCGGCGATCGGCACGTCAGAGCCCGACCAGGGCGGCGAGCTCCCCCATCGCGCCGTCGAAGTACCGGTCGGTGTCGGTGACCGACCCGACGAGGTGGCCGAACAGCTCGAAGCTGATGGTCCCGTAGACCGAGCTCCAGGCCAGCAGGGCGCGCAGCCGGACGGCGTCGTCGATGGCGGGGTGCTCGCCGCCGAGCAGGGCTGCCGTCTCGTCGCTGACCAGGTCCGGGTCCCGCTCGCGCCCCGCTGACTCGGGCAGCGCCCCACTGCGGGCCGCGTCGCCGATGATCCGGCCCAGGACCACGGCCACCCGGGCGGCCGCGGGCACGGTGTCGCGCGGCGCGGCGTAGCCCGGCACGGGGGAGCCGTAGAGGAGCGCGTACTCGTGCGGGTGCGCCCGCGCCCATGACCGGACGGCCCGGCACACCGCCAGCCAGCGCTCACGCGGGGGAGCGGCCGGGTCGTCGGCGTCCTCCGCGGCGGCGCCGAGCGCGTCGTAGCCGTCGGTGATCAGCCGGGTCAGCAGGTCGTCGCGGCTCGGGAAGTAGCGGTAGAGCGCCGACGAGGCCATGCCCAGTTCCCGCGCCACCGCCCGCAGCGAGAGCCCGGCCGCCCCCACCTCGGCCAGCTGCCGGCGCGCGGCAGCAGTGATCTCGGCGGTCAGCTCGGCGCGGAAGCGCTCCCGGACGGTCGGCGGCACGAGGTCATCGTCGCATTCCGCGAGCAGTGTACGCAAACGAGAGCAGCGCTCTTGACGACGCGATCGACGATGTGCGAGCGTCGATCGCAGCGGAGAGCACCGCTCTCGCGCTTCGACCGAGGAGGGGTCATGGCACTGCACGTGATCGTGGGCAAGGGGCCGGTCGGGACGGCGACGGCCGAGCTGCTGGCCGCCCGAGGACACCAGGTGCGGGTGCTGTCGCGCAGCGGCGGCAGGTCCACGGACACCGTCGAGCACCGTGTGGTGGACGCGGCCGACGCAGCCGCGCTCGCCGCGGCCGCACACGGCGCGGCGGCGCTCTACAACGCGGTAAACCCGGCCTACCACCGCTGGGCGACCGACTGGCCGCCCGTCGCCACGGCACTGCTCAACGCGGCCGAGCGGACCGGCGCGGTACTGGTCACGATGTCCAACCTGTACGTCTACGGCGCCCCGACCGGCCCGATGCGGCCCGAGAGCCCGCTGGCCGCCACCGACCTCAAGGGCCGGGTGCGCATCGCTATGTGGCGGGAGGCGCTGGCCGCGCACGAGGCCGGCCGGGTGCGGATCACCGAGGCCCGTGCCGCGGACTTCGTGGGCCCGCAGGTGCCCGCCGAGCACTCCCACCTCGTCCGGCAGCTGCCCACGCTGCGGCGCGGTCGCCGCGCCTGGGTGGTCGGCGACCCCGACGCCCTCCGCAGCTGGGCGTACCTGCCCGACGTCGCCACCACGCTGGCCACCCTCGGCACCGACGAGCGGGCGCTCGGCCGGGCCTGGCACGTGCCGAGCGCACCCCCGCGCTCGCAGCGGCAGGCGCTGGCCGACCTGGCGACGGCCATCGCTGCGCCGCCGGCCCGGGTGAGCCGGATCCCGTGGTCGGTCCTGCGCGGGATCGGGCCGGTGTCGCCGACGATGCGCGAGGTCGTCGACGTCCGGCACCAGTTCGACCGGGAGTACGTGATCGACGCGTCGGCGACCACCGCCACCTTCGGGCTCGCCCCCACGCCGTGGGACGAGGTGGTGGCCGCGACGGCCGGGGCGGTGCCGGCGACCGCCTGAGGAAGGGCCACCCTGCTCACCACCACCCGTGGGAGGACCCCCCGTCCTCCTCCCCCATCGGAGAAGGGCCCGTCCCTCTCATCCCTCGCGAGCTCGGGGTGAGCCTCCGGACGGGGCCTGCGGGACCCGGGAGGGGGCCTGAGCCTCGGGACGGGGCCGGGGGCCCTGCAGGGAGGCCGGGCCGGGCAGCCCTACGGTGGAGGGCATGGTCTCTGCCTGGGTCCTCGTCGCCCTGGCGTCGTTCGCGGCGCTCGGCTGCGGGTACGGCGCCGCCCGGCTCGCCCGCCGTCCCCCCGAGGCGCGACGGTGAGTGAGCCCGCGAGCGGCGCCACCGAGCTGCCGGTCGCCGACACCGTCGACGTCCGCACGGGGCCGGAGGTCTCCGAGGAGCTCCTCGCCGTCCTGCCGCTGCTCGGTGAATGGCACGGCGAGGGGCAGGCCGCCGGAGCCGAGGGCGACCACCGCTTCGGCCAGTGGATCCGGTTCAGCCACGACGGCCGCGGCTTCCTGGCGTACGACTCCCGCACCTGGCGGCTCACCGACGACGGGGAGGTGGTCGGACCGGCGGTCCGGGAGTCCGGCTTCTGGCGGCCCCGCGGCGGGGACGACGTCGAGCTGCTGGTCACCAGTCCCGACGGGCTGGTCGAGCTCTACGTCGGCCGGGCCCGGACGACGACCAGCTGGGAGCTGAGCACCGACGTCCTGGCCCGCACGCCGGACGCCCCCGAGGTGTCCCGCGCCGTACGGCTCTACGGCATCGTCGAGGGCGCGCTGATGTACGCGATCGACCGCGCCGTCGGCGACGAGCCGCTGCGGCCCACCATGTCGGCCCGGCTGGAGCGGCTGCGGTGAGCGGTACGCCGAGACGGGTCGCCGACCGCTACGTCGACGCGGTCTGCGAGCTCGACCCGATCGTCGCCACCTCGCTGGGCACCCGCCCCGGCGACGACCGGCTGCCCGACCCCAGCCCGACCGGGCTGGAGGCCGAGGCGCAGCTGGCCCGCGACACCCTCGCCGAGCTGGACCGCGTGCTCGGGGCCGACCCGGCGCTGGACGACGACCCGGTCGAGCGGCGCTGTGCGCGCCTGCTGCGCGAGCGGCTGAGCGCCGAGCTGGACGTGCACGAGGCCGGCGAGGGGTTGCGCGCGCTGTCGAACCTGTTCAGCCCGGTGCACTCGATCCGGCAGGTCTTCCTGCTCATGCCGACGTCCTCGGCCGAGGACTGGGCGGTCGTCGGCCGCCGGATGGCCCGCGTCCCCGAGGCCTACCGCGGCTTCCGCGCCTCGCTCGAGGAGGGCGCCCGGCGTGGGCTCCTGGTGGCCCCGCGCCAGGTCTCGACGGTGGTGGAGCAGCTCGGCGAGTGGCTGGCCGGGCCCTTCTTCGGGGGGTTCGCCGCGGGCGGCCCCGACGCGCTCCGCGGCGAGCTGGACGCCGCCGCGCAGGCCGCCGACGGCGCGGTCGCCGAGATGCGCGACTTCCTCCGCGAGGTCTACCTGCCCCGGGCCGAGGGGACGCCGGACGCCGTCGGCCGCGACCGCTACGCCCTGGCCGCCCGTCGCTGGACGGGCTCGGACCTCGGCGCCGGTGACGGCCTGGAGGAGGCCTACGCCTGGGGCTGGGCCGAGCACCGCCGGATCGTCGCCCAGCAGCGGGCCGAGGCCGAGCGGGTGGTGCCCGGCAGCACGCCGATGGAGGCCATGCGCTGGCTGGACGTGCACGGTCCCGCCGTCGACGGCGTCGAGGCGATCCGCGAGCGGCTGCAGACGATGATGGACGACGCGATCGCGGCCCTGGACGGCGTCCACTTCGACCTCGCCGAGCCGGTCCGCCGGGTCGAGGCGATGATCGCGCCCCCGGGCAGCGCCGCCGCGCCGTACTACACGCGACCGGCGCAGGACTTCTCCCGTCCCGGCCGCACCTGGCTGCCGACCCTCGGCCGGGAGCGGTTCCCGCTCTGGGACCTGACCTCGATCTGGTACCACGAGGGCGTCCCGGGCCACCACCTGCAGCTGGCCCAGTGGGCGTACGTCTCGGGACAGCTGTCGACCTACCAGACGTCGCTGGGCTCGGTCAGCGCGAACGTCGAGGGCTGGGCGCTGTACGCCGAGCGGCTCATGGACGAGCTGGGGTACTTCGCCGAGCCGGGCACGCGGCTGGGCTTCCTCGACGCCCAGCAGCTCCGGGCGGTGCGGGTCGTCATCGACATCGGCATGCACCTGGGGCTGCCCGTACCGGACGACGCCGACGGCGCCCTCGCCGCGCACCGCGGGCGGCCGTGGACGCCGGAGCTCGCCCGCGCCTTCCTCGGGGAGCACAGCGGCGCCACCCCGGCCTTCCTCGACAGCGAGCTGGTCCGCTACCTCGGGCTGCCCGGGCAGGCGATCAGCTACAAGCTCGGCGAGCGCGCCTGGCTGGACGGTCGTGCGGCGGCGCAGCGGGCGCGGGGCGCGGCCTTCGACCGGAAGGCCTGGCACATGGCCGCGCTGTCGCAGGGCTCGCTGGGGCTGGACGACCTGGCCGCGGAGCTCGCCGTCCTCTGAAGGAGGACCCCGTCCTCCCCACCCCTCGCAAGCTCAGGGTGGGACCCGGGACGGGGCCGCGGCGGGCCTCTGGACGGGGGCGCCCGGGACGGGGCAGGCGGGACCCGCGCCGAGCCTGCGGGGCGTGGGGGCGACGGGGTCCGCTGTCAGAAGCGGGTAGGAGGCGGGTTGACCGGGTCGGTGTCGTGGCCCACCGGGTCGTCGGGGGAGGCGGGGTGCGCCTCCAGCCGGGAGCCGAGGAGGTCGTCGATCGCGCCGGCCGGCCCGCCGACGTAGGTGCTCATGAGGGTGGGGTCGGTGGCGACGAACCAGGCGCGGTCGGCCGGCCACCACACGGCGGCGCTCTGCTCCTGCGGCTCGGGGGCGAAGTTGGCCGAGGCCAGCGTCACCGGTCCGCGGCGCAGCAACAGGTCGCAGGTGGGCAGCGCCAGGTGCGGCCGGCCGTCGTGCGCGTCGTCGCACCAACCGAACCAGCATTCGTCCGGCGTGGTCGTCCACCGGGCGAGCAGGCCGGCCAGCGCCGCGGCCACGGAGGCGGGCAGGTGGCCCTCGGCGGGGCTGTCGTTCCAGACGTCGGGCTGGTCGTCCTCGCTGACGTACTCCCAGGAGCCGGTGATCGCCGGCCACTGCATCAGCCGGTGCGCCGTGGTGCCGTTGTAGGCCGCGACCTCGTCCCAGCGGACGTCGACGTCGTCGTCCCCGGCGTAGCGCACGGCGGGGTGCAGGACCCGGGCGTAGGCCTCGAAGACCGGTGGCACCAGGGAGGCGACGGTGCGGTCGCGCCGGAGGGCGGCAGCGACCCACGCGCCGGGGGAGTCGCCGGTCCCGACCGCGCCGGTGGACAGGGCGGACCTCCCCGGGAAACGGACAACCCCCGGGCTGCTCCACGGCGCCCTGCCTGGCGGGCCAGGGGGCAGCGCGTGGGCCGACTGGACAAGTGTCGGCAGCCCGGGGGTCGGGTGACTGTCCGGTTCTCGCTCGCCGCCGTACGACGGACGGGCGATCATGCCGTCGTTCGGATTCCACTCCGAACGGGCGGCCCATCTGGACGGCGGCTAGCGGACAGCCACCTCACGAGTCCGATAAGCATGCAAAGTTCGGACCACCTCCTCTCTCGTGTACCTCGACGGTACGTCCCCTCCGAGGGGTCGGCAACGCGCTTTTTCAGCCGTCGGCGGAACGCCGCTGGTACACGTCGGGGACGCCGTCGGCGTCGGCGTCGGCGCGCTCCTGCTCGGCGATCCGCTTGTAGCGGCGGTTGCGCAGCCGGAGCACCACCGTGGCCAGCAGCGCCGCCACGAACGTGCCGGTGAGGATGCCGACCTTCGCGTGGTCGTAGGTGGGCGAGCCGGCTCCGTAGGCCAGTTCGGTGATGAGCAGGGACACGGTGAAGCCGATGCCGCCGAGGAGTGAGAGGCCGAGCACGTCGGGCCAGCCGAGGTCCTCGTCGAGCTCGGCGCGGGTGAACCGTGACACCAGCCAGGTCGAGGCGGTGATGCCGATCGCCTTGCCCGCGACGAGGCCCACGGCGATGCCCAGGGCCACGCGGTCGGTGACGGACGTGGCGAGCCCGGACAACCCGCCCACGGCCACCCCGGCCGAGAAGAAGGCGAAGACGGGGACCGCGACCCCGGCCGACAGCGGCCGCAGCCGGTGCTCGAAGTGCTCGGCGAGCCCGGGGCCGGCCCCCGGCCCCCCGGCGGCCTGGCTGCGCACCACCGGGACGGTGAAGGCGAGCAGGACCCCGGCGACCGTGGCGTGCACGCCGGACTCGTGCACAAGCACCCAGGTCACCACCGCCAGGGGCAGCAGCAGCCACCACCTCCGGACGCGCTTCTGCACGAGGAACCCGAAGAGCGCCAGGGGGACCAGCGCGAGCAGCAGCGAGTCGACGGAGAGGTCCTCGGTGTAGAAGAGCGCGATCACCACGATCGCCAGCAGGTCGTCGACCACGGCGAGGGTGAGCAGGAAGGTCCGCAGCGCGCTCGGCAGGTGGGTGCTGATCACCGCCAGGACGGCGAGGGCGAAGGCGATGTCGGTCGCCGACGGGATCGCCCAGCCCCGCAGTGCGCCCGGCGCACCGCCCAGGTTCAGCAACACGAACAGCAGCGCGGGGACGGCCATGCCGCCGACGGCGGCCGCCACGGGCAGCGCCGCCCTGCGTGGGTCGCGCAGGTCGCCGGCCACGAACTCCCGCTTGAGCTCGAGGCCCGCGACGAAGAAGAAGATCGCCAGCAGGCCGTCGGCGGCCCAGGTCCCGAGAGTGAGGTCGAGGTGCAGGGACGCCGGCCCGATCCGTGTGTCGCGCAGGGTCTCGTACGCGGCCCGCCAGGGGGAGTTGGCCCACACCAGCGCGATCGCCGCCGCAGCGAGCAGCAGGGCCCCGCCCACGGTCTCCTTGCGGAGGATGTCGGTGATCCGGCGGGTCTCGGCCCAGGAACCGCGGGCGAAGACCGTCGAACCGGGGGGCTTGCTCATGGGGGGCTCCAGCGGGGTCGGCGGTAGAGGACCTGCCGACCAGACTTCCCGGCACACCTGTCCGGAGACCCTACCGGCGACCCGTCGGGTGCGCCGTCCCGCGCACCCCCGCTCCGTACAGTGGACGCCGTGACCCACCGCGCTGCACGGCCGTCCGGGGACGGCCGGTGAGGCTCGCCGAGCTGGCCGGGCGCCGGGTCGGCGTCTGGGGTCACGGTCGCGAGGGACGGGCCGCGGTGCGCGCCGCGCTGACCGCCGGCGCGGCGGGCGTCCTGGTCGTCGACGCCGTCCCGCCGACCGACCTCCCGCCGGGTGTGCAGGCCGGCAGCGACGTCGCCGACCTCGCCGGCTGCGACGTGGTGTTCCGCTCGCCGGGGATCAGCCCCTACCGCGAGGACGCCCGCGCGCTGGCCGCCCGGACCACCCTCGTCTCGGGCACCGGCGTGGCCCTGGCCGAGTTCACCGCCCGTGACGTCCCGACGCTCTGCGTCACCGGCACCAAGGGCAAGAGCACGACCAGCGCGCTGGCCGCCGTGGTGCTCAGCGCGGCCGGCCGGCCGGCGGTGCACGCCGGCAACATCGGCACCCCGCTGCTGGACGTCCTGCTGGACGGTCAGGTCGGCCGTGCGTCCGCCACCGGTCCCACGTCGCTGGTCGTCGAGGTCTCCAGCTACCAGGCGGCCGCGGTCGAGGGCTGGTCCGGCTGGGGCGCGGTGACCTCGCTGGCCCCCGAGCACCTGGACTGGCACGGCGACGTCGAAACGTACTACCGCGACAAGCTGCACGTCTTCGCCGCCTGCGGGCCCGGCTCGGTGGTCGTCAGCCCCCAGGCCCGGCCGATCGCGGAGCAGCAGCTCGACCCGGCGGTGCTGGTCGACCCGGCCGACGTCGTCCCCGAGGCGCGGCTGGCCGGCTTCCCGCTGGAGCGCCTCGCGGGCGTCCACAACGTCGCCAACCTGCACGTCGCGCTGGCCGCCTGCGTGCGGATGGGCGCCGACCTCGACCGCTCCGCCGAGGCCGTCCGCGCCGCCGTCGCCGACTTCCGGGCGCTGCCGCACCGGCTCTCGCCGGTGGCCACGCGGGACGGCGTCACGTTCGTCGACGACGCGCTGAGCACCACCCCGGTGTCGGTGCGCGCGGCGATCGACGCCTTCGCCGGGCGGCAGGTCACGCTGATCGCCGGCGGCCAGGACCGCGGGCTGGACTACACCGACCTCGCCGCGGCGGTCGTCGCCCGCCGCGGCACGGTGCAGGTGCTCACGATCCCGGACACCGGCGCCCGGTTCGCCGCCGACCTGCGCGCCGCCGCGGCCGCCGCGGGCGTCGACGCGCCGGTCACCGAGACCGGCTCCCTGGCCGAGGCCGTCGCCGAGGCGCTCCGCACCGCCCGCCCGGGCGGCCTGGTGCTGCTCTCGCCGGGCGCGCCCAGCTACAACCGCTTCCGCAACTACGAGGAGTTGGCACGCACCTATGAGCAGATCCTCCTCGACGCCGGAGCCCGGCGTGTCTGACGCCTTCGTCGTCGCCGGCCGCTCCCTCGACCCCGCCACCGGCGAGGCCGCCTTCACCTACCGGCTGGCCGGCGACGAGTTCACCGAGCGACTGACCCTGGATCCGGACCTGCTGGGCGGTGCCGACCCGGCGCGGGTGGACGCCGCACTCGACCTGGTCCACCTGGTCATGGGCACCAGCTACTACAAGCTGCGCGCGCCCGGCCGGGTCGTCGTCGAGCGGCCGGTGACCAAGGCGCAGGCCGCCGTCGCCGAGGCCGCGTACACGCACGGACTGGGCGAGTTCGCCGCGGTCAACCGGCTGCCGGTGCCGCACGAGGTCGCCTTCGACCTCGAGACGACCGACGACGTCCCCGCGCCGGCGGACCGCGGCGAGCGCCAGGCGCTGCTGCCGGTCGGCGGCGGCAAGGACTCCGCCCTGGCGTTGGTCGTCGTCACCCCGGCCACCGCGTTCGCGGTCAACCCGACCGACGCCCAGCGCGACGTGGCCCGGGCCGCGGGGGTGCCGCTCATCGGCGTCCGCCGCCGGCTGGACCCGCTGCTGGGCGAGCGCACGCGCGCCGGCGGCCTGAACGGGCACGTGCCGGTCACCGCGATCAACTCGGCGATCTCCACGCTGGTCGCCGTCCTCGGCGGGTTCGACCCCGTGGTGTTCGCCAACGAGCGCTCGGCCGACGAGGAGACCCTGACGGTCAACGGCGCGCGGGTGAACCACCAGTACTCGAAGTCCTACGAGTTCGAGCGGCTCTTCGCCGCGGCGGCGGCCGAGGTGGGCGTGGGCTACTTCAGCCTGACCCGGCAGCTGTCGGAGCTGGCGACCGTCGCGGCGGTGGCGGCCCTGCCGGACCTGCGCGGCGAGATCCTCAGTTGCAACCGCAGCTACACGCAGGCACACCTGGGTGGGGAGGCCACGCAGCGCTGGTGCCTGCACTGCGACAAGTGCCTGTTCACCTTCCTCTGCTTCGCGGTCTTCCTCACCCCGGGGGAGGCGCGGGAGGTGTTCGGCGGCGACCCGCTGGCCGACCTGTCCCTGGTCGACGGGTTCCGGCGGCTGTGGGCCACGGAGAAGCCGTTCGACTGCGTGGGGGAGCGGGCCGAGAGCGCCGCCGCGATGGCCCACCTCGCGCAGAGCGCCGCGTGGGGCGGGCACGCCGTCGTCCGGGCGCTGGGCGAGGAGGCGGCCTCGTTCGCCCGGGTCACCGGCGCCACCGTCGAGGGCTTCCTGCCGCCCCGCGGCGAGCACTCGGTGCCCGACCGCCACCTCGCCTCGCTGCAGCGGGTGCTCGCGGAGGCCCGCCCGCCGGTGCGGTGAGCGGCGCGCTCGCGGACGTCGCGCGGGCGCTGCTGCGGCCCGGCGCCCGCGACGTCACCGGACTGGCCGCCGCCGTCCCCGGGCAGCTGGGTCGGCTGGCCGCGGAGCTCACCGCCGCCGGTCGCGCCGGCACCCGGGTCGGCCTGGTCACGGGCGTGCACATCGCGTGGGCGCCCACGCCGGCGGCCGAGACCGACGGGCCGGTGGGCACCGCCGTCCTGGCCGCCGGGTTGGCGGAGCTCGGCGCGGACCCGGTGGTGCTCACCGACGAACCGTGTGCGCAGGTGACCGCCGCCTGCCTGGAGGTGCTCGGCGCCGGGCGCCTGGAGGTGCTGCCGGGATCCGCGGGCGAGGCGCAGGTGCGGGACCGGGTGGCCGCGCTCGGCCTCTCGCACCTGGTCGCGGTCGAGCGGCTGGGGCCGAACGCGGACGGGCGGGTGCTGACGATGCGCGGCTTCGACGTGACCGGGTCCACCGCGCCGCTGCACGCGGCCTTCGACCTGCCGGGGCTGGTGACCGGAGCGGTCGGCGACGGCGGCAACGAGATCGGCATGGGCAACGTGCCGGCCGACGTCGTCGCCGCCTGCGTCGCGCACGGCGACCGGATCGCCTGCCGGGTGCCCGTGGACGCCCTCGTCGTCGCCGGCACCTCCAACTGGGGCTGCTCCGGACTGGTCGCCGGCCTGGCACGGCTCTCCCACGGGCGCCGCGACGCCCTGGCCGCGCTGCTGGACCCGCAGGTGGACGCGCGGCTGCTCGCGGCCGCGACCGCGGCCGGCGCGATCGACGGCGTCACCGGGGTGCCCGGCGCCACGGTGGACGGCGTCCCGGTGGCCGGCTACGCCGACCTGCTGGCCGACCTGCGGGCCATGGCGCGGACCTAGGCTGGACCCGTGCCCGCCCCGCACCCGCACTCCGCCGCCGCGCCGGACGGCGCGGCACCGCTGGCCGAGCGCCTGCGCGCCCGCGGGCTGCGGCTGACGACCCAGCGTCAGCGGGTGCTCGCCGCGGTGGCCGCGCTGGAGCACGCCACCCCCGACGAGATCGCCACCCGGTTGCGCGAGGAGGCCGGCCCGGACGGCGCGGCACCGGACACCTCGACGGTCTACCGCAACCTCGAACTGCTCGAGCGGCTCGGGCTGGTGTGGCACACCCACCTCGGCAAGGGCGCGCCGGTCTACCACGCCGCCGAGCACCCCCACCTGCACGTGGTGTGCGCCAGCTGCGGGGAGATCTCCTCGGTCGACCCGGCCCTGCTCGACCCCGCCGCGGAACGTCTGGCCGCCGACCTGGGTTTCCAGCTGGACGTGGGGCACGTCGCGCTGTCGGGGACGTGCCGCGCGTGCCGCGAACGAGCCGGATCGGAGTCCTGATGTCCACCCCCAGCCCCCTGCTCTCGCGCCCCGGCGCCGTCCCGGTGGAGGACGGGTCCGTGCCGGCGCACTACGGCAGCCCCCTGCGCGAGCAGCGTGAGCTCGCCGAGGGCGCCGGTCTGGTCGACCGCAGCGACCGCGACGTGCTCGTCGTCCCCGGGGCCGACCGGCTGACCTGGCTGCACAGCCTGCTCACCCAGCACCTCGAGCAGCTCGGCGACGGCACCGGCGCCGAGGCCCTCGAGCTCTCCCCGAACGGGCACGTCGAGCACCACCTCGTCCTCGCCGAGCTCGCCGGCAGCACGTGGGTGGACGTCGAGCCGGGCACCGGCGCGGCGCTGCAGCAGTACCTGGAACGGATGCGGTTCCTGCTCCGCGTCGAGCCCGCGCTCGTGACCGAGGCCTGGGCGCTGCTGTCCCTGGTCGGCCCGCGCGGCGACGCGGTGCTCGCCGCCACCGGCCTGCCGGTCCCCGCCGCGCCGTACGCGGTGCTCCCCCTGGACGGCGGCGGCTGGGTGCGCCGGATGCCGCCGATCGGGGACGGCGCACCCGCGGTCGACCTGCTGGTCCCGCGCGCCGAGCTGGCCGACCGCGCCGACGCCCTGCTCACCACCGGGGCCGCGCCCGCCGGGGTGGACGCGTACGACGCGCTGCGGGTCGAGGCCCGCCGGCCGCGCCTGGGCGTCGACACCGACCACCGCACCATCCCCAACGAGACCGGTTGGCTGACCAGCGCCGTCCACCTGGCCAAGGGCTGCTACCGCGGCCAGGAGACCGTCGCCCGGGTGCACAACCTCGGCCGCGCGCCGCGGCGGCTGGTGCTGCTGCACCTCGACGGGTTGGCCGAGCAGCTGCCCGAGGCCGGGACGCCGGTGCAGCTCGGCCCCCGCGACGTCGGCCGGGTCGGCTCCGTCGTCCGCCACCACGAGCTCGGCGTCGTGGCGCTGGCGCTGGTCAAGCAGTCGGTGCCGATGGACGCCGAGCTGACCGTGGCCGGCGCCCGGGCCGCGATCGACCCCGACGACGCCCCGGCCACTCTGGACGACACGGTCGCTGCGGCGCGTGAACGGGTCCAGGCCGTGCGATCTGGGACCATCCCCCGGTGACCGCTCGCCCCACCGGAGAGGCCCGCTCGTGACCCCCGAACCGACCCGCGCCGGCGGCACCGCCGTCGACGCACTGCTCGACCCCGGCTTCCTCGAGGGCGCCGTGGCGCGGCCGATGGCCGACGTCCGCCGGCTGCGCCGCCAGGCCGAGCAGGAGGAGGTCAACCTCTCCTACACCCGGCGGCTGCTGCAGGGCCGGCTGGACATCGTGCGCCGCGAGCTGCAGCGCCGCGCCGAGCACGACGGCCGCTCGCTGGTCGACCTGCTGCCCGAGATCCTCGCCGAGAAGGGCCGCGGCCCGGCCCACGGCCTCGGCCGGCACCAGACCGTGCAGCCCGCCACGCCGGAGGCGTACGAGAGCTGGGTCAACTCGCTGACCCCCGGCGTCGACCTGTCGGCGGTCCCCGAGCTGCCGGACGCCGAGCTGGAGCGGGCCGCCCGCGCCCTGGCCGAGGCCGAGGGGGCGCTGTCCGAGCGGCGCCGTGGCGTGCAGCAGGTCATGGACGGGCTGGCCGCCGAGCTCGCCCGCCGCTACCGCAACGGCGAGGCCGACGTCGCCGCCCTGCTGGCCGACGAGGGACGGTGACGGCCTCCTCGGAGGGGCCCGCCGCGAGCTCGCGAGTGGCGGGGGGCGAGGAGGTCCTCTCGTGGCCGGACAACCCGGTGCTGGTCGAGGTGTGGCGCTCGGGCTTCCTGGAGTCGGTGCACTGCGGCTCCCTGGTCGTCGTCGGCCCCGACGGTGCCGTGCTGTACGCCGTGGGGGACGTCGAGCGGCCCGTGCTGCCGCGCTCGGCGAACAAGCCGGTGCAGGCCACCGCGCTGCTTGCCGCCGGCTGGAGGCCGCGCTCGGGGGAGGAGCTGGCGATCGGCGCCGGGTCGCACTCCGGCGAGGACGGGCACCGCGAGCTGGTCGCCGGCATGCTCGCCGCCGTCGGGCTCTCGCCGGACGACCTCGGCTGCCCGCCGGCGCTGCCGGTGCACGACCCCACCTCCGCGGCCTGGCTGGCCGCGGGCCGGTCGCCGGAGCGGCTGGCGATGAACTGCTCGGGCAAGCACGCGGCGATGCTCTCGGCGTGCGTCGCCGCCGGCTGGCCCACCGAGGGCTACCTCGAGCGCGAGCACCCGCTGCAGCAGGCGGTCGAGGCGCGCCTCGGGCAGGCCGCGCGCACGCCGGTGGCGGCGGTCGTCGTCGACGGCTGCGGCGCCCCGCAGCACGCGCTGCCGCTGACCGGCCTGGCACGGGGCGTGGCCTCGCTGGTCGAGGCCGCGGCCGGCACGTCGGACCGCGCGGTCGCCGACGCGATGCGGGCGCACCCCTGGTTCGTGGCGGGGAGCGGTCGCGACGACACCGACCTCATGCGCGCCGTCGACGGCCTGCTGGTCAAGGGCGGTGCCGACGGCGTGCACGTCGCCGCGCTGCCCGGCCGTGGCGCGGTCGCCCTCAAGCTCGACGACGGCGGCGACCGCGGCCGCACGCCCGCGCTGTGCGCCGGCCTGAGGCAGCTCGGCGTCCCGGCCGAGCAGCTGGCCCCCTGGTCGCTGACGCCGGTCTCCGGCGGGGACGGCGTGGTCGGGGAGGTGCGAGCAGCCGCAGCGCTGCTGACGTGAGTCGACACGCCGGGTGTGAGGCGCTTCACGGCCGGGTGCTAGCTCCTCCGCTTGCAGGAGCTAGCACCCCGGCCTAGCGTCATGAGTGTGCAGAACCCGAGCGACTTCGTCCGCGGGCAGGTGACCACCGTCCGCGGTGTGGTCGACCAGGTCGCGAGCAGTGTCGCGGGGACGGTGGCCGCCGAGCGCTCCAAGGTCTCGGCGACCGGGTCCCAGGTCGGGGAGTTCATCCGGGAGCAGCGCAACGCCGCCCGGGTGTCCCTCCGCGAGCTCGCCCGCACGGCCGGGGTGAGCAACCCGTACCTCTCGCAGGTGGAACGGGGGCTGCGCAAGCCGTCGGCGGAGATCCTCGCCGCCATCGCCAAGGGTCTGAAGATCTCGGCCGAGACGCTCTACGAGCAGGCCGGGATCCTCGACCGCCGCGCCGGCAACCCGGACACCGTGGCCGCGATCCGCGCCGACCCGTCGCTGTCCGAGCGGCACAAGGCCGTGCTGCTCGAGCTCTACGAGACCTACGTCAGGGAGCACGCCACCAACGCGTCCACCCCGGCGGACCCCTCTGACCCCACCCCGAACCGTTCCGCGAAGGAGTCGGCATGAAGACCCTGCTCAACAAGACCGTGCTGAAGGAGTACGGCGAGACCGTCGCCGTCCAGAACAAGCAGGTCCTGCTGGCCGCCGTCGGCGCCGGTGACCTGGCCGTCGAGCGGACCCTCGCCGCCGTCGGCACGCTGCGCTCGCGCGTCGAGGCCCTGCCCGGCGAGGCCCAGGTGCAGGTCGACCTGGCCGCCAAGGAGGCCCGCACCCGCGCCGAGGAGGCCGTCCGGACCGCCCGCACCTCGGCCCAGCACGTCGCCTCCGCCGTCCGCCCGGACGCCGTCGCCAGCACGGTGGCCGGCCTGGTGAGCACCGCCCGCACCCAGGCGGTCGCCACCATCGAGACCCTCGCCGTCCGCGGTGCCGAGGTCGTCGAGGAGCTGCGCCGCCAGCCCGTCGTCCGCCGGGTGGTCGGCCGCGCCGAGCGCGCGGTGGACGCCGTCGAGGACACCCTCGAGGAGGTCCTCGAGGAGACCGCCGAGACCGTGGCCGAGGCCTCCAACGAGGTCACCTCGATCGCGCAGAAGACGGCGGCGAAGGCGGAGAAGGCCATCGACTCCGCCGAGGAGGCCACGCACGAGGCCGCCCAGTCGGCCAAGGCGACCCTGGAGTCGGCCGAGGAGCCCGAGGCGCCCAAGCCGGCTCGCAAGCGCGCCGCCGCCAAGAAGACCTCCGCGGCCCGGAAGTCGACCCCGGCCGGCACCTCCACCCGCGTGACCCGCGCCCGCACCACCAAGCGCGACAACTGACCCAGGACCTCCCTGCCCCCACCGCTCGCAAGCTCGCGGCGGGACCCTGCAGGGAGGCCGGCCCGTCCTCCCCACCCTCCGCTAGCTGAGGGTGGGCCCCTGGACGGGGGCCAGAGAGGGCCGCGACCGGCTCTCGTTCGACCCAGGGCCCCGGAGCTGCGCACAGCGCTCCGGGGCCCTGCCGTGTCCGGACCTCCCTCGGAGGGGTCGCGGCACCGCGGGCGGGGCGCCCCCCGCGAGTACCCTCCCGGGCATGCTGAGCTTCAACGGGGTCCTGCTGGACGTGCTGAGCCTCGCGACCCTGGCGCTCGCCGCGTGGGCGCTGGCCGACGCCCTCATCCGCCCCGCCGCCGGCTACGTCGCGGCGGGCAAGCTCACCAAGCCCGGGTGGGGGGCCATCCTGGCCCTGTCCCTGGTCGTCCTCCTGCTCATGGGGCCGATGAGCTTCCTCGGTCTGCCGGCGGTGATCGCCGCGATCGTCTACCTGGTCGACGTGCGGCCCGCCGTCCGAGGCCTGAGCCGGGGCGGCAGCAGCTGGTGAGCCGCCGGGCTCACCAGCCCCGGGTGTCCTTCGGGATCACGATCCACAGCAGCAGGTAGGCGATGAACTGCGGGCCGGGCAGCACGCAGGAGAGCACGAACGCCAGGCGCAGGACGGTCGGCGAGATTCCGTAGCGCCGGGCGATCCCCGCGCAGACACCGGCGATGACCTTGTTCTGGGTGTCACGACGGAGGGGGAGGCGGGCAGGCGGGGTCATGCCCCCGACCCTACGGTCGGACCGTGCTCCTGCGCGCCGTCCGCGGCGACATCACCCAGGCCGACGTCGACGTCGTCGTGAACGCGGCCAACCCCGGGCTGCTCGGCGGCGGCGGGGTCGACGGCGCGATCCACGCGGCCGGCGGACCCGAGATCCTCGCCGAGTGCCGGGCGATCAAGGAGCGGCTGCCCGGTGGCCGGCTGCCGCGCGGCCAGGCGGTGGCGACGACGGCCGGCCGGCTCCCCGCCCGCTGGGTCGTGCACACGGCCGGGCCGGTCTGGTCGGCGGACGAGGACCGCTCCGCCGTCCTGCGCTCCTGCTACACCGAGAGCCTGCGCGTGGCCGACGGGCTGGGCGCGCGGTCGGTGGCCTTCCCCGCGGTCTCGGCCGGCGTCTACGGCTGGCCGCTGGAGGACGCCGCGGTCCAGGCGGTGGCCGGCGTCCGCGCGGCGGTGGTCCAGCACGTGCAGGAGGTGCGGTTCGTGCTGTTCGACGACCGCGCGCTGGCGGCCTTCGAGGCCGCCCTCAGCGGCTGAAGACGCCGTCCGGGGGCTCGGGGGAGGCGACCGCGTCGGCGTCGTGCACCGCCCGGGCCCGGCCGGCGAAGCGGTCCAGGTCGGCGCCCTCGACCACCCGGCTGGGCATCGGGTCGGCAGCGCAGCGGCGGACCAGCGCGGGGATCGGCAGCTCGGCGTCCGAGGCGACCGCCACCAGGTTGCCGAAGCGGCGGCCGCGGAGCGTGCCCGGCTCGGCCAGCAGGCAGACGTGCGCGAAGACGGCGCGCAGCGTGGCCACCTGGGTGCGGGCGAAGCGCAGCGGCGGGCCGTCGGCGACGTTCACGACGAACGAGCCGCCGGCCCGCAGCACGCGGTGCGCCTCCTGCGCGTACTCGACGCTGGTCAGGTGCGCCGGCGTGCGGGCCCCGGCGAAGACGTCGCTGACGACCACGTCCGCGCCGGCGCTCGGCAGGGCGACCAGCCCGGCGCGGGCGTCGGCGGCGCGCACCCGGACGCGGGCGTCGCGCGGCAGCGGCAGGTGGGTGCGGACCAGCTCGGTGAGCGGCTGGTCGAGCTCGACGACCCGCTGCCGGGAGCCGGGACGGGTCGCCGCGACGTAGCGCGGGAGGGTCAGCGCGCCACCGCCGAGGTGGACGACGTCGATGGGCCGGCCCTCCTCGGCGGCGAGGTCGAGCACGTGGCCCATCCGGCGCACGTACTCGAACTCCAGGTGGGCCGGGTCCTCGAGGTCGACGTGCGACTGCGGCGTCCCGTTCACCATCAGGACCCAGGAGCCGTCGCGGTCGGCGTCACCGAGCAGTTCGGCGGTGCCACCGTCGACGGGTGTGGGGCCGGGCGGGACGACGGGCTCGACCTGCTTGCGACGGCTCATCGACAGCCATCGTGCCGCACCGCCGAGATCGCCGGTCGCGTCGCTGGAGAGCCGCTCGCGCCGGGCGTCAGCGGCCGCGCAGCAGCGCCTCGGCGGCCGGGTCGCCGGTCACCGTGACCTCGGCCGGACGGCCCCACAGTCGGCACAGCAGCTGACCGGCCGGGGCCTCGAGCCGGGCGTCGGCGGCGCCGTCGTCCCCGTCGTGCACCTCGACGTCCCCGCGGCTGACCCGGACGGTCCAGGCCCGGCCGGTGTCGGTGCTGCGCACGACGACCGCCGCCGTGGCGGAGAGCACCGGCTCGACGTGCGCCCACCGGGGGACGACGACGCGCAGCACCTCGTCCGCGCCGTCCTCGGCCAGCTCCGGGTCGACCGCGGTGACCGGCCGGCCGGCGGCGACCTCGAGGTCCATGCGGTGGACGGCGAGCTCGTGGGCCTGCCGGCGGACCCACGAGCCGACGGTCCGCTCGGCTGCCGGGCTCATGTGCCAGGCCGGGGCATCCGGGGGCGTGTCGCGCAGGGCGCGCAGCAGGTCGGTGAGACCCGCGGCGTACCAGTCGAGCAGGCCGTGGTCCGGCGGCTGCGGCGGTGCGGCGGGCCGCTCCGTGGTGCCGGCCCGCACGATCGCGGTCGCCCAGCGGTGGACGGCGCCCAGGTGTCCGACCAGGTCGCGGATCGTCCACGCGGGCACCCAGGGGACCAGTGCCTGCAGGCCGGGCGCGGCCGTTCCCCCGGCCTCGACCTCCCGCACCAGGAGGCTGAAGCGCTCACCCTCTCGGACGACGGCCTCGGTGCACCGTCGCCGCAGGCGCTCGTCGATCGCCACGGCACCCATGGTGCCGGAGGGAGGCTCGGCGAGGGCGGGTCACGGATCGCTGCGGATGTGCTCCCGGACCTGGTCGATGAGGTGCTGCGGGATCTCGGTGAGACCGTGCTCGGCACGGGCGTGCTCGGCGACGGCGGCGAGGATCTCCTCGTCCGTGGGCTCGAGGAACGTCCGGGTGCAGTTGGGGACGACGTCGCCACAGGAGAAGTGCTTCACGATTCCCTCGGGGTTGCTGGTTCGGATGGGTGGTGGAGCCGGTTCCTACCCATCGGCGGCGAGCCGGAGCAGGAGACGTTCGACGCGGACGACGCCCACCGCGACCCCGACGTCGTCGACGCAGACGATCGGGTCGAAGCGCGAGTGCTCGGGGCGCGCCGCGGCACGCCGCGCCACCTCGCGGACCCCCGCGAGCGCGGGGACGCGGAGGCTCACCGGGGCGATCCGGTGACCCGGCTCGTCGTCGCCACGACGGCGCGGCAGCAACAGCGCCACGGGTCGGCCGGCGGAGTCGACGCGCAGCCCCGGCTGGCCGCCGGGCACCACGCCTCCCGACGGTCCGCCCTCGACGGGCACCTGCTCGACCAGGCTGGCCACGTGCTCGACCAGGCGGGCCTTCGCCGACCGGAAACGCAGCGGCGCGGCCGTCCCCGGGTCGAGTCGGGGCCAGGCGGGACCGGGCCGGCCGAAGAGCCAGCCCTGGCCGAGCGGGACACCCAGGCGGAGCAGCGCCTCCACCTCGCCCCAGGCCTCGATGCCCTCGGCCAGCAGCCAGGCGTCGATCCGTCCGGCGAACTCGCCGAGCAGTTCGGTGAGGGCCAGCTTCACCTCGTCGCCGTCCACCCCGGACACGATCGCCCGGTCCAGCTTGACCATCTGGGGCTTGATGGCGGCGATCTGCCGGAGGCCGGAGTAGCCGGACCCGGCGTCGTCCACCGCCAGGAGCGCGCCACGGCTGCGGAGCCGGTCGCGCAGGTCGAGGAGGGGTCCGAGATCGGTCACGTCCTGGTGCTCGGTCAGCTCGAGGACCAGCGGAGCGAGGTCCGGGACGGCCAGGAGGACGTCGGTGAGCTCGGGGTCGGTGAGCAGGTGCGGGCTGACGTTGACGGTGAGGAAGCAGTTGGGTGGCACCGTGCGCAGCAGGTCCAGGCAGCGCCGGACGACGAGGCCTTCCAGACGTGCTCCGGAGCCCCGGGTGCCCGCGGCGGCGAACCACCGATCGGGGGGCACCCGGCTCGGCTTCCCGTCGGGCTCGCAGAAGCGGGCCAGGGCTTCGTAGCCGGCGACGACGCCGCGTCGCAGGTCGATGATCGGTTGGAAGAGCAGACGCAGCAACGACGGGTCGGCGAGGACCGACTCCAGTCGCCGTGGCCACTCCGCCGACGTCCCCGCGGGGGTCACGGGCGGGCGTCGGGGGTGAGCAGGTGCATGGTGGTGCCCGCAGTCCTATCTCCGCAGTCCGACTCCGTCGCCCCGCATGTACGGACCGTAGCGGATCGGAACCTCTCCTGCCGCAGCGCCGGGAGGTCTCCCCGGCCGGGGAGGACGGCCCGGCGAGGACGAGCAGGTCAGGGACGCGTGTGCTGTGCGCCACACGCGTCGGGGCTCTCCGCCGGGTCGCGGCCGCGCTCAGACCGGGGCGACCGCCGACCAGCGCACGGTGACCTCGCCGTGCCGCCACCGGCGGCTGGAGCCGACGAAGGGCCAGCCCTGCTCGGCGAGCGACTCGACGGCGGCGGCCCAGCGCTGCCGCGGGCCGAAGGTCGACAGCCCGGCCGCCGTGGCCCACGCGGTGTCCAGGGCGCGGAGGAGCTCGTGCACCGGCTGGCCCGGCACGTTGTGGTGGATGAGTGCCTTGGGCAGCCGCTCGGCGAGGTCGGAGGGCCGGTCGAGGTCCGAGACCCGCGCCGACAGCGTCAGGGTGAGCGGCCCGTCGGCGTCGAGGGCGACCCACGCCGAGCGCCGTCCCCACTCGTCGCAGGTGCCCTCCACCAGAAGTCCTCCGGGACCCAGGGCGGCGCATATCGTCTGCCAGGCCCGGGCGGCGGACTCCTCGTCGTACTGGCGCAGCACGTTGAACGCGCGCACGAGCACCGGCCGCAGGCCGGCCAGCTCGAAGCCGCCCACCCGGAAGTCGACCCGCGGGGGGTCGCGGTCGGCGGCGACGGCGGCCACCCGCTCGGGGTCGATCTCCAGGCCGACGACCTCGAGGCCGTGCACCTCCGGGCCCAGCCGGTCGGCGAGCTCCAGCGTGGTCACCGCCGACGAGCCGTAGCCCAGGTCGACGACCAGCGGGCGCGCGGCGTCACGCAGCCGCGGCACCTGGGTGGCCAGCAGCCAGCGGTCGACCCGGCGCAGCCGGTTGGCGTTGGTGGTGCCGCGGGTCGGCAGGCCCAGGGCGCGGGCCCGGCCGGCGGCCAGCCGCGGGTTGGCCTTCTTCGGGAGGCTGGCGCGACGTCTGTGGTCCCCGCCTGCTGCCTCGCTCACCGGCCCAGAGCGTAGTCGCGGTTAGCGTGGTGCCGTGCAGGTCCGACGGAACGCCCGCCTCGCGGAGCTGACGACCCTCGGCGTGGGCGGTCCCATCGACCGGCTGGTCGAGGTGTCCGACCCCGACGAGCTGGTCGCCGCCGTCCGCGACGCCGACGCCGCCGGGCGGGCGCTGCTGGTCCTGGGTGGCGGCTCCAACCTGATCGCCCCGGACGCCGGGTGGCCCGGTGACGTGGTCGTGGTGCGCAGCCGGGGTGTCGAGCGGGACGGGAGCCGGCTGGTCGTGCAGGCCGGCGAGCCCTGGGACGACCTGGTCGCGTACAGCGTCGAGCAGCGGTTGGCCGGCATGGAGGCGATGTCCGGCATCCCGGGCTCGACCGGGGCGACGCCGGTGCAGAACGTCGGCGCCTACGGCCAGGAGGTCGGCCAGGTCATCACCGCCGTCCGCGTCTGGGACCGGGTGGGGTCCACCGAGCGCGTGCTGACCCCGGCCGAGTGCGGGTTCGCCTACCGGGACAGCCGGCTCAAGCGCGAGCCCGGCCGGTTCGTCGTCCTGACCGTCTCGTTCGAGCTCGAGCCGAGTGACCTGTCCCGGCCAGTGGGCTACGCCGAGCTGGCGCGCACCCTCGGCGTCGAGCTGGGGGAGCGGGCCCCGCTGGCCGACGTGCGCGCCGCCGTGCTGGAGCTGCGCCGCGGCAAGGGCATGGTCTGGGACCTCGCCGACCCCACCAGCCGCAGCGCGGGCTCGTTCTTCACCAACCCCGTCGTCCCGGTGGATCGGGTGGTCGAGGGCTGCCCGAGCTGGCCCGCCGGCGACGGCATGGTCAAGCTCAGCGCCGCCTGGCTGGTGCAGCACGCCGGCTTCGGTCGCGGCACGCGGCACGGACGCGTGGGGACGTCGCCCCGCCACAGCCTCGCGCTGACCACCGAGCCCGGGGCGACCGCCGAGGAGCTGCTCGCCTTCTCCGAGAAGATCATCGCCGCGGTACAGGAGCGCTTCGGCGTGACCCTGGAGCGCGAGCCCACCGCGATCACACCGTCGCCCTACCGGGCGACACCGCGGCCAGCTGCCGTCCCCGACGGACGCTGAGCCCCGTTCCGTCGTTCGTCGGGGGACCCTCCGGGCCCCCGCTCCTCACGACACCGCGGCCAGCTGCCGTCCCCGACGGACGCTGAGCCCCGTTCCGTCGTTCCTCGGGGGACCCCCCGGCCCCACTCGGCACGACAGGGCGGTCACCCGTCGACGAGGTCGAGGAACATCACGTGTAGACCGACGTAGCCGTGCTCGGGGTGGTGGAACGCGCCGGGCACCGTGCCGATGACGACGAAGCCCAGTGACCGCCACAGCGCGACGGCGGGCGCGTTGGTCTCGACGACGGCGTTGAACTGGATGCCGCGGTAGCCGGCGTCGCGGGCCCAGCCGACCACGTGCTCGCCGAGCGCCCGGCCGACCCCACGCCCCTGCGCGGCCGGGTCGACCAGGAAGCTCGCCGTCGCGATGTGGGACCCGCGGCCCGGTCGGTTCGGGCCCATCTTCGCGCTGCCGAGCACCGTGTCGCCGTCGACCGCGACCACGGTCCGCCCCGGCGGCTGCTCCATCCAGAGCGGCCGGGCCTCCTCCGGGGAGAGCCCCTCCGGGTAGGCGTAGGTGTGCCCGGCGTCCACGACCTCCCGGAAGAACCGGTGGATCGCCGGCCAGTCCTCGTCGGTCGCCTCGCGGATCAGCACCGGCTCAGCCCTCACGGTGCACCTTGTGCTGGGCGGCCTGCGCCCGTGGGCGGACGACGAGCAGGTCGACGTTGACGTGGTGCGGCCGGGTGAGCGCCCAGGCGATGCAGTCGGCGACGTCCTCGGCCACCAGCGGCTCGCGCACCCCGCGGTAGACCGCTTCGGCCCGTTCCCGGTCCTGGACCCGGTTGAGGGCGAACTCCTCGGTCCTCACCATGCCGGGCGCGATCTCCACCACGCGGACCGGTTGGTCGAACAGCTCCAGCCGCAGCGTCTCGGCCAGCGTGTGCACGGCGTGCTTGGCCGCCGTGTAGGAGGCCCCGCCCTCGTAGCTGACGAGCCCGGCGGTGGAGCCCACGAACAGCAGGTCGCCGGCACCCGACTCGATCAGCCTGGGCAGCAGCGCCTTGGTCAGCCGGACGGTGCCCAGCACGTTGACCTCGTAGGTGCGCGCCCAGGAGTCCAGGTCGGCCTCGGCCACCGGGCTGGCGTCGAACGCGCCGCCGGCGTTGTTGACCAGCACGTCGACCGGGCCGAGGGCGCCGGCGAACTCCGCGACCGAGTCGGGGTCGGTGAGGTCGAGCGGCAGCGCCCGGGCCCCGATCTCCGCGGCCAGTGCCGTCAGCCGGTCCATGCGCCGCGCGCCGAGGACGACGTCGAAGCCCTCCGCCGCCAGCCTCCGGGCCGTGGCCGCGCCGATGCCGCTCGACGCACCCGTGACGACGGCCGTCCGGCCGCTCCCGGGGAGTGCGCGGTACCCGGACGAGGGCGGAGGTGAGGCACCTGACATGTGGCCATCCTGGCGCTGATGCAGGATGGAGAGCCGACAGGGGGTGCCGAGCCGGCGCCGGGACGACAGCAGCAGACGGCGGGAGGTCCTCGTGCCCGCTCGCCGTTTCCCCCGCTCGGGCGCGCCCCGTCGGGTGGCCACCCTCTCGGTGCACACCAGCCCCCTGGACCAGCCCGGTGCCGGCGACGCCGGGGGGATGAACGTCTACGTCGTCGAGGTCTCCCGGCGGCTGGCCGAGCGCGGCATCGCCGTCGACGTCTTCACCCGCGCCACCTCCAGCGACCTGCCGCCGGTGGTCGAGATGAGCCCCGGGGTCACCGTGCGGCACGTCAGCGCCGGCCCGTTCGAGGGCCTGGGCAAGGAGGAGCTGCCGGCGCAGCTGTGCGCCTTCACGGCCGCCGTCCTGCGCGAGGAGGCCCAGCACGAGCCGGGTCACTACGACGTCGTGCACTCGCACTACTGGCTGTCGGGCCAGGTCGGCTGGCTGGCCCGCGACCGGTGGAGCGTGCCGCTCATCCACACCGCGCACACGCTGGCCAAGGTCAAGAACGCCGCGCTGGCCGCCGGCGACCGCCCCGAGCCGCGGGCCCGCGTCATCGGCGAGGAGCAGGTCGTCGCCGAGGCCGACCGGCTGGTCGCCAACACCGACGACGAGGCCCGCCAGCTGGTCGAGCACTACGGCGCCGACCCGCGACGCACCCTCGTCGTCCCGCCGGGGGTGGACCTCGACCGCTTCACCCCCGGCGACCGGACGGCGGCCCGCCGCCGCCTGGGCATCGCCGAGGACGCCGTCGTCCTCCTGTTCGTCGGCCGGATCCAGCCGCTCAAGGCCCCCGACCTGCTGCTCGAGGCGGCCGCGCGGATGCTCGCCGACGACCCCGCGCTGCGCGACCGGCTGCAGGTGCACGTGGTGGGCGCGCCCAGCGGCACCGGTCTGGAGGCCCCGCGCCAGCTCGAGCAGCTGGCCGCCGCGCTCGGGATCGCCGACCTCGTCCGGTTCCTGCCGCCGGTGCACGCCGAGCGGCTCGCCGAGCACTACCGCGCCGCGGACGTCGCCGTCGTCCCCAGCCACAACGA
This sequence comes from Geodermatophilus sp. URMC 61, assembly GCF_052931555.1. Taxonomy (NCBI): domain Bacteria; kingdom Bacillati; phylum Actinomycetota; class Actinomycetes; order Geodermatophilales; family Geodermatophilaceae; genus Geodermatophilus; species Geodermatophilus sp. URMC 61. The sequence continues at coordinate 3,677,071 of NZ_JBRFHZ010000002.1, read as the reverse complement.
GTCCTTCGGCCTGGTGGCCCTGGAGGCGCAGGCCTGTGGGACGCCGGTCGTCGCGGCCGCCGTGGGCGGGCTGCGCACGGCCGTCCGGGACGGCGTCTCCGGGGTGCTGGTCGAGGGCCGGGACCCGGCCGACTACGCCGCCGCCCTCCGCGCGGTGCTCGCCCGCCGGGAGCTGCTGTCGGCCGGTGCGCGCCGGCACGCGGCCTCCTTCTCCTGGGAGCGCACCGTCGACAGCCTGGTCGCGGCCTACACGGCTGCCGCGGAGGAGATGGCCAGGGCATCCCAGGAGGCCGCCTCGGGTCGGCTGCGCCGCCCGGCCTGGGCGCTGGGTGGGGTGCGGGCGCTCGGCGCGCAGGTGGCCCGGTGAGCGGCTCGGCCGTCCTGGCGGCTCCGCCGCGCGGGAGCGAACGGGAGGCGAGGTGAGCCGCGAGCGGACCGTCGCCGAGCTCGACGCGGTCGTCGAGCAGACGCTCCGCGACAGCGAGCTGGTGCACGAGCACCCCGCGCCCGGTCGCTGGCTGGTCGACCTGCCCGGCACGAAGAAGCTCAAGACCGTGTGCGGGTTGATCGTCGGTGAGCACGCGTTGCGGGTGGAGGCCTTCGTCTGCCGCCAGCCGGACGAGAACCGCGAGCAGCTGTGGACCTACCTGCTGCAGCACAACGCCCGCATGTACGGCGTCGCCTACTCCATCGACAGCGTCGGCGACGTCTACCTGACCGGCCGGCTGCCGCACGCGGCGGTCACCCCCGACGAGCTCGACCGCGTGCTGGGCGCGGTGCTCAGCTACGCCGACGACCACTTCAACACCATGCTCGAGATCGGCTTCGGCACGTCGATCCGCCGGGAGTGGGAGTGGCGGGTCAAGCGGGGCGAGTCCCTGCGCAACCTGGAGGCCTTCGCCGACTTCGTCGACCCCGGGCGGAGGTCCCGCGCCGCCGGAACCCCGGACGGCGGGGAGTGACGGCGACCGAACGGTCGCTCCCCGAGGCCGCCGAGGAGCGGCCCGGTCACGCCCGCCGGTGGTGGGTGCTGGCCACCATGACGGTCTGCCTGCTCGTGGTGATCATGGGCAACACGACCCTCAACGTCGCGATCCCCACGCTGCAGCGCGAGCTGGGTGCCAGCCAGGGGGAGCTGCAGTGGGCGATCGACGCCTACATCCTCGTCTTCGCCGGCCTGCTGTTCTCCTGGGGCGTCGTCGGCGACCGCATCGGCCGCCGGAGGGTGCTGCTCATCGGCCTGTCGGTCTACACGGCCGGCTCGCTGCTCGGCGCGTTCAGCAGCAGCCCCGGCGAGCTGATCGCCTGGCGGGCGGTCATGGGCATCGGCGGCGCGGCCGTCCAGCCGACGACCCTGGCGGTCATCACCAACGTCTTCCCGCCGGGCGAGCGCGGCCGCGCGATCGGCGTCTGGGCGGGTACCGCCGGGATCGCCGTGGCCGGCGGCCCGCTGGCCAGCGGCGCGGTCCTGGAGAACGCCTGGTGGGGGGCGATCTTCCTCATCGCGGTGCCGGTCGCGCTCCTCGGCATCGTCGCGACGCTGCTCGTCGTCCCCGAGTCCCGCGACCCGTCGCCGGGCCGGCTCGACGTCCCCGGCGTGCTGCTGTCGGTGCTGGCGCTGGTGGGGCTGGTCTACGGGATCATCCACGGCGGCTCGGGGGCCGGCTGGGGCTCACCCGGTGTCCTCGTGCCGCTGTTCGGCGGGCTGGCCCTGCTGGCGCTGTTCGTGTGGCTGCAGCGCCGCTCGACGCACCCGGCGCTGGACGTCACCCTCTTCCGCAACCCGGCCTTCTCGGCCGCCGCGGCCGCCCTCGGGCTGAACTTCTTCGCGCTCATGGGCGCGACCTTCTACCTCGTCTACTACCTGCAGGGCGTGCTCGCGTACGGCCCGCTGGTCAGCGGCGCGGCGCTGATCCCGATGGCGCTGGGCATGGCGGTCATGGCGCCGGGCAGCTCGCGGCTGGCCGAGCGGTTCGGTGCCAAGGCCGTCGTCGGCACCGGGTTCGGCCTGCTCACAGCGGCCGTCCTGGGCTTCCAGCTGCTGGACGAGACCTCGTCGCTGGTGCTGCTGCTGGGGATCCTGTCGGTGCAGGGCCTGGGGATGGGCATGGTCATGGCGCCGACGACCGAGTCGATCATGTCCGTCGTCCCCCGGCACAAGGCCGGGGCCGGCGCGGCGGTGAACAACTCGGTGCGCCAGGTCGGCGGTGCGCTGGGTGTGGCCATCCTCGGGTCGCTGCTGGCCAACGCCTACGCGACGCGGCTCGGCGACGCCGTCGACGCGCTGCCGGCCGATCTGCGCGAGGAGGCCGGCACCTCGCTCGTGGCCACCCTCGGCGCGGTGCAGCAGACGCTGGCCGGCGGCGACCCCGAGGCCGCCGCCGCGGCGGGTCGGCTGGTCGGCCCGGCCCGGGAGGCGTTCGTCACGGCGATGCACCTCACCGCCGTGGGGACGGCGCTGGCCACCGCGCTGGCCGCCGTCGTCGTCCTGGTCTGGCTGCCGGGACGGCGTGCCCGGTCCGGGGGCTGAGGCGCCCGCCAGCGGTTAGCGTGGCGCCGGTGCAGGAACACCCCGAGCAGCAGCGGCAGGTCCGCGCGCTCGTGGGCCTGCTCGCCGCCACCGCGCTGGTGTACCCGCTGCTGCTGTGCGCGGTCCGCCTGACCTTCGCCCAGCTGCTCGACGTCGACCTCGGCGGCACCCTGCTCTGGCTCACCGCCGGGGCGGCGTGCAGCGTGGCCGCCGTCGCGGCGCTGCGCTGGGGCGTCGACCGCCCCGTCCGCAGCCCGTGGCTGCTCACCGGCCTGCTGCCGCCGGTGGCGTTCGAGGCCTGGCTGCTGTGGCCGCTGCTCGTCGGGTGAAGGACCTCCCTGCCCCGCCACTCACCGGCTCGCGCCAGGCCCCGTCCGGAGGCGGGTCGCGGCCCCGTCCCGAGGCTCACCGCGAGCCTGCGAGGGGTGAGGAGGACGTGGTCCTTCCACGGTGAGAGGGACGGGGTCCCTTCCTCCTGCAGGGAGGCCGTTCCGCCACCTCACCGGTCGGGCAGGATGGCCGTGTGACGACAGGAACGCTCGTGCTGCTCCGCCACGGCGAGAGCGAGTGGAACAAGGCCAACCTGTTCACCGGCTGGGTGGACGTGCCGCTGTCGGAGAAGGGCCGCGGCGAGGCCGCCCGGGGCGGTGAGCTGCTCGCCGAGCACGGCCTGCTGCCCGAGGTGGCGCACACGTCGGTGCTCAAGCGCGCGATCAGCACCGCCGAGCTGGCGCTGGCCGCCGCGGACCGGCAGTGGATCCCGGTCAAGCGCTCGTGGCGGCTCAACGAGCGGCACTACGGCGCGCTGCAGGGCAAGGACAAGGCCGCGACGCTCGCCGAGTACGGCGAGGAGCAGTTCACGATCTGGCGCCGCTCGTACAGCACCCCGCCGCCGCCCATCGAGCCCAGCAGCGAGTACTCGCAGGACGGCGACCCGCGCTACGCGGTGCTGCCCCCGGAGGTGCGGCCGCAGACCGAGTGCCTGGCCGACGTCGTCGTCCGGATGCTGCCGTACTGGTACGACGCGATCGTGCCGGACCTGCGCGCGGGCCTGACCGTGCTCGTCGCCGCGCACGGCAACAGCCTGCGGGCGCTGGTGAAGCACCTGGACGGCATGGGCGAGGACGAGGTCGTGGGGCTCAACATCCCCACCGGCGTCCCGCTGCGTTACGACCTGGACGACGACCTGCGTCCGGTCAAGCCCGGTGGCGAGTACCTCGACCCCGAGGCCGCCGCTGCGGCCATCGAGGCCGTCAAGAACCAGGGCAAGCGCTGACGAGTGGGGGGCCGGAGGCCTCCCCGAGGAAGCGCGGACGCGACGGCCCCCACCCGTCTGTCGCGACGAGTGGGGGCCGGAGGCTGCCGCGAGGAGCGACGCAGCGGCTCAGCGCACCCCGGGTACGGCACCTGGCCGCGGTCGATCGCCCGCAGGGCGGTCAATCAGCACGCGCGTGCATCTCCCGCTCGCCGGTGACCAGGTAGACGACCCGACGCGCCACGCTGACCGCGTGGTCGGCGAAGCGCTCGTAGTAGCGGCCGAGCAGGGTGATGTCGATGGCCGCCTCCATGCCGTGCGGCCAGTCCTTGCTGAGCAGCTCGCTGAACAGCTGCCGGTGCAGCTGGTCCATCAGGTCGTCCTCGGCCTCCAGCGCGGCGGCGGCCTCGACGTCGAGCTTGGCGATGACGGTCGCCGTCTGCCGTACCAGGCTCTCGGCGACGTGCCCGGCCTTGAGGAAGATCGGCCGCAGCTCCTGCGGGACGGCGTGCTCGGGGAAGCGCATCCGCGCCAGCTTGGCGACGTGGACGGCGAGGTCACCCATCCGTTCCAGGTCGCTGATGATCCGCATCGCTGCGGTGATCGTGCGCAGGTCCGTGGCGACCGGCGCCTGCCGGGCCAGCAGGGTGAAGCACCGCTGCTCGATGCTCTCCCGCGTGGCGTCGATGTGGTCGTCGCCCTCGATCACCAGGTTCGCCAGCTCGATGTCGGCGTCCAGCAGCGCGGTCGTCGCCTTGCTCATGGCCGACCCGACCGAGTTGGCCATCTCGACCAGGCAGTTGTTGATGTCGTCGAGTTCCTCGTGGTAGTGCTGCCGCACCGTCGTCCTCCTCGTCGGCCGTGTCGGCCGTGGCCAACACTCGGGGGTACCCGCTGTTCGAGGCCCCGACGATCTCTGGACCCCGAGGGTAGGACCGCGCGTCCACCTCGACCGGCCGCGGCGGTGAACGCGGGGACACGGGGACGTGAACAGTCACGATCCGGGGTGCTCCGGTCACCCGCACGGAGGATGTCCGGCGGTCCGCGCGGCCTAGCATCGGCGCGTGAGCTCGTCGGTCGCCCTGCTGGTCGGCCTCGTCGTCGGCGTGGTCGCCGGCGCCGTGGTCGCCGGTCTCCTGGTGCGTCCGCGCCGTCCCGACCCCGAGCACGCCGTCCCGTCCGGCGGCCCGGCGCCCGAGGCGGTCCTGTCCCAGCGGCTGCTGGACCTGATCGAGCCCGCCGTCGTCCTGCTCGACGCCGACGACGTGGTCCTGCTGGCGAACCCGGCGGCCCGCTCCCTCGGCATCGTCCGGAGGACCCGGCTGCTGGTCCCCGAGCTGCTGGACCTGGCCCGCGCGGTGCGCGAGGACGACCGGCGCCGCGCCGAGGTCTCGCTGCCCGGCTCGGTCGTCGGCGGGGGGCCGCGCCAGGTCGGGGTGCTGGGCGTCCGGCTGGAGCGCGACACCGGACCGGCGCCCGGGGCGGTGGCGCTGGTGCTGCAGGACGTGACCGAGGCGCGCCGGGTAGAGGCGGTCCGGCGGGACTTCGTGGCCAACGTCGGCCACGAGCTGAAGACCCCGGTCGGGGCGCTGTCGCTGCTGGCCGAGGCGATCGAGGACGCCGCCGACGACCCTGAGACGGTGCGTCGCTTCGCCAGCCGCATGACGCACGAGGCGGACCGGCTGGCCCGTCTGGTCCGCGAGCTCATCGACCTGTCCCGGCTGCAGGGGGGCGAGCCGCTGCCCGAGCTCGTGCCGGTGGACGTCGACACGGTCATCGCCGAGGCGGTCGACCGCACCAAGCTGGCGGCCACCGCCAAGCAGATCGCCATCGTCTCCGGCGGTGAGGGCGGGCTGGTGGTGCGTGGTGTGGAGTCGCAGCTCGCCACGGCGGTCACCAACCTGCTGGCCAACGCCGTCAGCTACAGCCCCGAGAACACCCGGATCGCCGTCGGCGCCCGCGCCCGCGCAGGGTTCGCGGAGATCACCGTGACCGACAGCGGCATCGGCATCCCGCGCGAGGACCGTTCGCGGGTGTTCGAGCGCTTCTACCGGGTCGACCAGTCCCGGGCCAGCCGCACCGGCGGCACCGGCCTCGGGCTCGCGATCGTCAAGCACGTGGCCACCAACCACGGTGGCTCGGTGAGCGTGTGGAGCGAGGAGGGCCTCGGCTCCACCTTCACCCTGCGGATCCCGCTCGCCGAGGCCGCACCCGAACCCGCCGGCGACGCGCCGGCCGAGCACGACCTGGCCGGCGGCCCGTCCGCCGCTGACGCCCCGGAAGGACGGTCATGACCCGAGTGCTGGTGGTGGAGGACGAGGAGTCCTTCTCCGACGCGCTGTCCTACATGCTGCGGAAGGAGGGGTTCGACCCGGTCGTGGCCACCACCGGGCCGGAGGCGCTCGCCGAGTTCGACCGCGGCGGCGCCGACATGGTGCTCCTCGACCTGATGCTGCCGGGGCTGCCCGGCACCGAGGTCTGCCGTCAGCTGCGCTCTCGCAGCAACGTGCCGATCATCATGCTGACCGCGAAGGACGCCGAGGTCGACAAGGTCGTCGGGCTCGAGCTCGGCGCCGACGACTACGTCACCAAGCCGTACTCGGCCCGCGAGCTGGTCGCCCGCATCCGCGCGGTGCTGCGCCGCCGTGGCGACGTCGAGGCGCCGGCCGACTCGGCCCTGGAGGCCGGCCCGGTGCGCATGGACGTCGACCGGCACGTCGTCTCGGTGGACGGCGAGCCGGTCGCCCTGCCGCTCAAGGAGTTCGACCTGCTCGAGCTGCTCATGCGCAACGCCGGACGGGTGCTCACCCGGGTCCAGCTCATCGACCGGGTGTGGGGTTCGGACTACGTGGGCGACACCAAGACCCTCGACGTCCACGTCAAGCGGCTGCGCGCCAAGATCGAGCCGGACCCGGCCAACCCCAAGTACCTGGTGACCGTCCGCGGGCTCGGCTACAAGCTCGAGGCCTGACCGGTCGTCGGCCCACCGGCCGCACCGCGGCCTGGAGCCGTCTCCCGAGGCGTTGAGCCCTGCCGGGCACTCCGTCGCGGGAGCCTCCGGCCCCTCCTCGCGCCGCCCCGCGGGGCGTCTCCTGTGCGCACCGCGGTCCGGTGTCGTCCCGGCTGCGCCGAGCCCCACCGCCGCCTCGTCGCGGCCCCCTCCAGGAGCCCACTCCTCGACGACACGACGGCCGGGTGCGGTCCCCGGCCGGGTGTCGAGCGGACCGGCCGGGGTTACTGACCCCGGCCGGTCTCGTCCTGCAGCTCGTCGATCTTGCGCGACGCGTCGGCCTTGGTGATGTCGTCCGGCACGTCCTCGCCGGCCTCGCGGGCCAGCGTGTGCAGGTAGCTCTTCTGGGCGCCGGTGGCGGGCTCGTCGCCGGTCACCCAGTCCGACGGGTCCTTCTGGGTGCTGCGGTCCTCGTTCGCGGTCGGTTCGCTCATGTGTTCGATCCTAGGCCGGGGTCAGCTCCCGCGCAGGTCGAGCCGCGGCCGCACGGCGAGCGGCCTCCCACCGGCGGCCGGTCCGGTAGACGTGCACGCCGCCGCAGGGGCACTCGACGTGCAGTGCGATGTGGGTCGGGTGGTTGACCACCGAGCGGATGCGCCGGTCGGCGACCAGCTCGTCGGTCCTCGTCACGGGGCAGGTGATCAGCAACACAGGCTGAGCGTGCTCCGGGGCGGCCGCGGGCACGAGTGGCAGAAGTGACCTCTATCGCATTTTTTCTGCCATGCTGTCCGGCATGAGCACCGACCGTCCCCTCGTGGTCAGCGTGGTGGTCGCCGACGGTCTCGTCGGCAGCTTCGGGCTCGGCGTGTGTGCCGAGGTCTTCGGCTACGACCGCCGGTACATGGGGCTGCCGCGTTTCGACTTCGCGCTGGTCACCGAGGCGCCCGGCGTCCTGCGCACCGACACCGGCATCCCCATCACGGTGGAGCACGGCCTGGAGCGGCTGGCCCGCTCCGACATCGTCTCGATCACGGCGTGGGAGTTGTTCGACCGCGTGCCCTCGCCCGTGCTGCTCGACGCCTTCCGCGAGGCGTATGCCCGGGGCGCCACGATCATCAGCCACTGCACGGGCGCCTTCGTGCTCGCCGAGGCGGGACTCCTCGACGGCAAGCGGGTCACCACCCACTGGAAGTACGCCGGCGAGCTGGCCGCCCGCTTCCCCGCCGTCGACGTGGACCCCTCGGTGCTCTACGTCGACAACGGCCGGATCCTCACCGGCGCCGGGACGGCGGCCGGCGTCGACACGCTGCTGCACCTGGTGCGCCGGGAGTGGGGCGCCGCGGCCGCCAACGCCCTGGCGCGCGAGATGGTGGTGCCGCCCCACCGCGACGGAGGGCAGGCGCAGTTCATCGACGCCCCCGTCGCCGAGTGCCAGGACGACCTGCTCGGCGCCGTCCTGGAGTGGGCCCAGAACCACCTCGCCGACGACCTGAACGTCGAACTGCTCGCCCGCCGCGCGCTGATGAGCCCGCGCAGCTTCGCCCGCCGCTTCAAGGCGACGACCGGCACCACCCCGCACGCCTGGCTGCTCGGCCGGCGCCTGGCGGCCGCGGAGGCGCTGCTCGAGGAGAGCGACGCACCGGTCGAGGAGATCGCCCGGCTCGTCGGCTTCGGCACCGCCGCCGGGTTCCGGGAGCAGTTCACCCGCCGGCGCGGGGTGTCCCCACGGGCCTACCGGCAGACCTTCCGGGCCGCGCTCGCCGCGGTGGACGACGACCGGGCGGCGTGAACCCGGCGAGATCGGCGGTCTCGCACGCTCCGACCGCGGGATCCGTGCCAGATCGCCGATCCCGCCGCGCTGACTAGGCGCCGGGGATGGGCCGGGCCACGCCGACCAGGGAGTCGAGCCGGCCGGCGTTGGCCGGGGCCAGCGGGCTGCGGATGACCCGGGTGAGTGCCAGCCCGGCCCGGGCCAGCAGCAGCGCGTGGGTGCGCGGCGTGAAGTGCCAGATGTGCTCGGTCGGCTTGAGCGTCCACCAGTGGGTGCGAAGCAGCCGAGCCGGCAGCGAGGAGACGTAGGGCGTCGAGAACAGGACGACGCCGTCGTCGGCGACCAGCGAGCGCACCGTCCGCCAGAAGGAGAGCGGGTCGGGCACGTGCTCGGCGGTGTCCCAGGCGCACACGACGTCGAAGCCCGGGGTCAGCGGCGCGTCCTCGAGCTGACCGCAGAACACGTCGAGCCCCAGGGTGCCCCGGGCGTGCTCGGCGCCGGTGCGGGAGAGCTCGACGCCGGACGTCGTCCAGCCGGCCTCCCGCGCCGCGGCGAGGAACAGGCCGTAGCCGGCGCCGACCTCGAGCAGCCGCCCGCCCACCGCGCCGCCGCGCTCGCGGTCGACCAGCGCGAGCCGGCCCGCCGTCCAGGTGCGCTGCAGCACCATCGCCGGCGACCAGCGGCCCCCGGCCGAGGGCGCGCCGTCGGCCGAGGCGACGCCCGCCCCGTAGACGCCGCCCTCGAAGTAGCCCACGTCGTCGTAGAGCCGCTGCAGCGCCTCGGGGCGCAGCCGCGGGCTGATGAAGACCAGCTCGCACTGCGGGCAGCGGACCACCCCGAACGGGGCGACGTCGTGCACCAGCGTGCCGGGCAGCCGGCACAGGCAGCAGACGACGTCCTCGGTGTCCCCGGCCGTCCAGTGCACGAGCTCTGCCACCGGGTCAGCCTACGGAGCGACCGGCCCCTTGCACCGCAGCGCCGGAGGCCGCGCCGGGCGTCCCCGGCCCGGCGGGCACCGGCCCGGGAGGGGCGGGCGGTGAGGTCGCGGCCGGATAGCGGCTGGCCACCAGGGTGGCCAGCCGCCGGCGGACGACGGGGGAGACCAGACCCTCGTCGGCGCCGGCGCCCAACAGCTCCCCGGGGACGACGACGTAGCGGTCCGGGGCCGCCTCGGCCAGCGCGAGGAAGGCGCGGCGCACCGCCTCGGCGTCGGCACCCGCGGGCGCCGAGGTCACCGGGGCGTCCACGACGACGGTCAGGTCGGGCAGCAGCCCGTGCGTACCCCACAGCGACGTCCGGAGGATGCGGTCGCCGTCGAGGCCCTGGCCGGCGCCGTGGAAGGCGATCGAGGTGTCCACGTAGTGGGTGTTGACCACCACCCGGTCGGCCTCGAGGGCCGGTCGGATCACCGTCGCGACGTGCTGGGCGCGGTCGGCGGCGGCCAGCAGCGCGGCGGTGTGCGGCGTGACCGGGCGGCCGGTGTCGTCGAGGGCCGGCCTGGGCTGCGGGAGGCCGGTCCCCGAGCCGGGCGCGGCCGGGAAGAGCAGGCCGCGCACCTGGCGGCCCAGCCGCGTGTCGCTGGGCTCGGCGGTCACCTCGACCTCGCAGCCGCAGTCACGCAGCACCTGGGCCAGGTCCGCGGTGTAGCGGCGGGTCAGCTCGCGGTCGGCGCCCTCGACGACGACGAACAGCCCCACGCCGCTGGAGGCGGCCGAGAACAGGTCCGAGCGGCCCCACAGCAGCCGCAGCACGTCGCGGACGCGGGTGCGCGAGCGGGCCGGCACCACCTGGCGGGTGGCGTAGGCGCTGACGACCAGGGCCATCGCGCCGCCGACCAGCAGCGTCAGGCCGGGGCCGGTGAGCGTGAGCACCAGGTCGCCGAGGCGGACGTCGTGGGTGCCCAGGAGCCCGGCCAGCCCGGGGCCGACCGCCACGGCGAGCAGCAGCACGATCCGCACCGAGGAGATGACGAAGGCGAAGACCCGGCCGCGCAGCCGGTCCTCGACCTCGAAGCCGATGAGCGTGTAGCCGATGATCCAGCTGACGCCGGCGAACAGGCCCACGCAGAACGCCGCGGCGGTGGCCAGCACGAAGTCCCGCAGCAGCGACATGACCAGCAGTGCGACGCCGGCCAGCCCAATGGCGTGGGTGAAGACGCTGCGCCGCGGGACCGTGGGCAGGATGCGTGGCCCGGCGAGCATCCCGATGGCCAGGCCGGTGAAGACGACGCCGAACACGACCGAGTAGCCGGCCGTACCGGCGCGCAGGGTGGCCACGTACAGCTGGGCCACGCCGACGGTGAGCCCGCCGGCGCCGAACGCGCCGATCACGCCGACGTACAGGGCCCGCATGAACGGCTGGCCGCGCAGGAAGGCCACGCCCTCCACGACCAGCGAGAAGACGTTGCGCTGCGCGCCGTCCCGGTCGACCGGCGTGCCCGGGATGAGCCGGCGGGAGACCAGCACGGTCATGGCGCTGAGGCCGAAGCTGCCGGCGTTGAAGACCAGGGCGACGACGATCGCCGTCCGCGCCTCGCTGCCGTCGCCCTCACCGAGGAGCCGGCTGACGGTGGACAGCAGCGCGAACAGCAGGGCGGCGACGGGGACCGCGCCGTACACGGAGAACAGCGACACCTGGTTGGCGACGGCGAGCCGCTCGCGGGGCACGATCGACACCCACATCGCCTGCTTGGCCGGGGTGGTGAAGAGCCCGACCGCCTCGACGAGGAACTGGGCGACGTAGAGCCAGGTCAGCTCGTAGGTGACCGCGATCGACAGGTACAGCGTCAGCGCCAGCAACTCGCCGACGACCACCGTCGTCCGCCGGTCGAGCCGGTCGGCCAGCGCTCCGGCCACCGGACCCAGCACCAGGTCGGGCAGGAGCCGGGTGAGGATGACGCCGGAGATCGCCGCGCCCTGCACCGCCAGGGACTCGCCGCGGGTGAGCTGCTGGGCCATCGCCGTGGTGGCCAGCAGCCCCAGCCAGTCGCCGAGGCTGGAGACGGTGATCGCGGCCCACAGCCGCCGGAACACCGGGATGCGGACGAGTGCGAGGAAGGCGTTGTCGGACCGCCCCCGGGCCGGGGGAGGGGCCGCCGTCGCGCGCTCCTCGCTCACAGTCCCCGCCGTCCGGTCGTCGGTCGCGTCGGGGAGAGGGTAGTGGCGCGACGTGACCGTTCGGTGCCGTTCGACCCTCGGACGGGGGAGCGCTCAGGGCCGACGGCGGTGCAGCGTCACCGGGACGGGCGGTGGGCTCGCCGGATGGGGGGCGACCAGGCCGCGGTCCAGCCGCTCCTCGGTCAGCCGGCGCAGCTCCGCGTAGGCCGCCGACCCCAGGAGGGCGGTGAGCTCGCCCTCGTAGGTGGCCACGAGCGGCTCGGCGGAGACGTGCGCCGCCGGTGAGCCGGTGCACCACCAGTGCAGGTCGTGCCCGCCGGGACCCCAGCCGCGCCGGTCGAACTCGCCGATGCTCGACACCAGCACCGTGGTGCCGTCGGGACGCTCGACCTCCTGCTGCTCCCGGCGCACCGGCAGCTGCCAGCACACGTCGGGCTTGGTCAGCAGCGGGTGCATCCCCTCGCGCAGCGCCATGCGGTGCAGCGCGCAGCCGGTGCCGCCGGGGAAGCCGGGTCGGTTGAGGAAGACGCAGGCGCCGTCGACCAGTCGGGTGCGCAGCGAGCGGACGCCGCCCTCCTCGTCGGCGTCGTCCTCCTCGGTCCAGGCGCCGCGACCGAGCGGTGCGAGCTGCCAGTCCTCGTCGGTGAGGTCGGCGACGGCGGCGGTGACCCGGGCCAGGTCGTCCTCGTCGCTGAAGAAGGCGCCGTGGCTGCAGCAGCCGTCGTCCGGACGGCCCTCCACGACGCCGGCGCAGCCGCGGCCGAAGACGCACGTCCAGGCCGACGACAGCCAGGTCAGATCGGCCCGGACGACGTGGTGCGGATCAGCCGGGTCGGGGAACTCGACCCACTCCCGGGGGAAGTCCAGCGGCACCTCGGGCGGGACGTCGTGCACCCGGCCAGCCTAGAGAAAGGACCCCCTCCCCCTCACGCCTCGCTCCGCTCGGCGCGAGCCTCTGGAGGGGGCCATGCAGACTGACCGCATGAGGCTCGGGGTCCTGGACGTCGGCTCGAACACCGTGCACCTGCTGGTGGTCGACGCCCATCGCGGCGGTCACCCGACCCCACAGCACGACGACCGCTGGCTGCTGCGCCTCGCCGAGCACGTCGGTGACGACGACCTGCTGTCCAAGGACGGCGAGAAGGCGCTGCTCAAGGCGGTGCGCAAGGCGTGCGAGCAGGCCGAGAAGCAGCGCTGCGACGAGGTGCTGGCGCTGGTCACCTCCGCCATCCGCGACGCCCGCAACGGCATGGAGGTGCTGGAGCGGGTCCGCCAGAAGACCGGCGTGGAGCTGCAGGTGACCAGCGGCGAGGACGAGGCGCGGCTGACCTTCCTCGCCGTCCGGCGGTGGTTCGGGTGGAGCGCCGGGCGGCTGCTCGTGCTCGACATCGGCGGCGGGTCGCTGGAGCTGGCCAGCGGCCTGGACGAGGACCCCGACGTCGCGCTGTCGCTCCCACTGGGTGCCGGCCGGGTGACCCGGCGCTTCCTGCCCGAGGCGCGCACCGGCGGGCGACCGGACCTGCGTGCCCTCGCCGAGCTCGACGAGTACGCCGCGGACCTGCTCGAGCCGGCGGCGAAGAAGCTGCTGGCCGGCGGCCCGCCGGACCTGGTGACGGCGACCTCCAAGACGTTCCGGACGCTGGCCCGGCTCACCGGCGCGGCGCCCTACTCCGCGGGCCTGCGTGCCCCGCGTGAGCTGACCCTCGAGGGCCTGGTCCAGCTGCTCGGGTTCGTCGCCCGCATCGAGTCCTCGGCGCTGGCCGAGCTGCAGGGCGTGTCGCCCGACCGCGCCCACCAGATCCCCGGCGGCGCCGTCGTGGCGCGGGCCGCGATGCGAGCGCTGGACGTACCGTCCGTGCGGATCTGCCCGTGGGCGCTGCGGGAGGGCGTCATCCTCCGGCGACTGGACTCGTTGGAGGACGAGAGATGAGCACTCCTCCCGGAAGCCGCGGCGAGGGGCGCCGCGACCCGGAGACCGGCGGCCGGCCGCTGGCCGACATCCTGCGCGAGGCCGGGGTCGAGTCACCCACCCGTGGCCGGCGCCGCCGCGGGGACGAGCTCGAGGACACCGGCGTCCGCCAGCGCGGCTCCGGGGACACCGGGCGGGTGGCCGACCGGACGCAGTTCGGTCGGCGCGCGAGCGACCGCGCGGGGGACCGGACCGGGAGCCGGGCCGGGGACCGCGTCAGGGAGCAGATCGAGGACGCCGCCGCGCCGGTGCCCGAACGGCGGGTCGGACGCCGACAGCCCGAGCCCTCGACCGCCGCCATCCCGGGGCTGCGGCCCTCGCGCAAACCGGGCGTCCCGACCGCCACCGGGACCACGCCGGAGGCCACGGTCCGCGAGCGGACGCCTCGGGCGCGGGCGGAGGGCGCCGAACCCGGGCCGCGGACCGGCCCGATCCCCGTCGTCCGGACCGACGACCCGCCGATGCTCGAGGACGAGGACCTCGGCCCCCGCGAGGGCGCCCTGGCCTGGCTGCGCTTCATCGGCGAGCTCGTGCTCGCGCTGGCCGCCGGGGTCGGCATCTACTTCCTGTTCACCGTGCTGTGGCAGCAGCTGCCCTACGTGGCCGTGCTGCTCGCGCCGGTCGCCGTGGCCGGCCTGGTCGGCGGCGTCAGCGCGTGGCGGCAGCGCCAGGACCGGGAGCCGGCCGGCGTGCGGCTGGTGGCGATCCTGGTCTTCGCCGGGACCCTGCTCACCATCGCACCCGCCGCCAACCTGCTCGCCACCGCGTGAGGACCCCTCTGCAGGGTCCCGCCACTCGCGAGCGCGGGGCGGGACCCTGCAGAGGGGCCACCCTCCTCACCTCCGCAGGCTCAGGCCGTGGCCGCCGTCAGTCCTCGTCCTCGTCCTGGTCCGTCGCGGCGAACTGCTCGACGATCGCGGCGTTGAACGCGTCGAGGTCGTCGGGCTTGCGGCTGGTGACGAGGTTGCCGTCGACGACGACCGCCTCGTCGACCCAGGTCGCGCCGGCGTTGCGCAGGTCGGTCTGCAGCGAGGGCCAGGAGGTCATCCGCCGCCCGCGGACGACGTCGGCCTCGGCCAGCACCCAGGGTGCGTGGCAGATCGCCGCCACCGGCTTGCCCGCCTCGAAGAACGCCCTCACGAAGGCCACGGCATCGGCGTCCGCGCGGACGAAGTCGCCGTTGATGACGCCGCCGGGCAGCACCAGCGCGTCGTACTCGTCGGGGTCTGCCGAGCTGACCACCGCGTCCACCTTCTTGGTGTCGCCCTTGTCGATGTGCTGGTAGGCGGTGATCTCCCCGGCCTCGAGGGACACCAGCTCCGGCTGGGCACCGGCCTCCTCGAGCGCCTGCCACGGCCGGTCGAGCTCCACCTGCTCCACGCCGTCGGTCGCGAGGACGGCCACCTTCAACCCGTTGAGTTCGTCAGCCATGCGGCGGCGGCTACCCCGCCCCCGAGTGGCACACACGCCGCGAGCACTAGGTTCGGCCCCGTGCGTGCGCAGATCACCGCCCCGGTGCGCCGCCTGCTCGACGCCCTCTCCGGGGCCGGGCCGCGGGTCGCGGACCCGGTCCGCGCCGCGGCCGACGCCACCGCCGCGGGGTGCACGGTCGCCCTCGAGCACACGCCTGCCGCGGACGCCCCCGTCGAGCTGCGCGACCTCGTCGCCCGGGTGGCCGGCGCGGGGCTCGCGGGTGCCTGCGAGCTCACCGTGCCCGTCGACCGGCTGGGGCCCGCGGCCGCCGGGGTGGTCCGTGCCGCGGCCGAGGCCGGGCTCGACGTCGCGCTGGCCGGCGCCCCGGCCGCCGTGGACGCCCTCGCGGCGGACGCCGGACCGGTCACCGTGGTGGTCCGTGCGGCCGACGCCGGCGCCGAGGAGCGTTGCCGTGCGCTGGCGGACGGCCGGGTGCGGCTGACCGGGGCACACCTGCCCGGGCGGCGCGGTGCGGCCGCCGACCTGGCCTTCGTGCGCTGCCTCGACGTGCTGATGAGCGGGGCCGGGCGCCCTGGCGTCGGCACGACCGACCCGCGGCTGGTCGCCATCGCCGGCGAGCGCGCCGCCTGGAACGAACGACCCCCCGACAGCTGGGAGTACGTCATGCCGTGGCAGGTCCGCAGCGAGCAGCAGCGCCGGTTGGTCGCCGGCGGTCACCGGGTGCGGGTGGTCCTGCGCTCGGGTCCGGCGACGTCCGCCCTCCGTCCGGCGGGCCGGTCGTGAGCGCGGGGGAGGCCGCCCGCTCCGGCCTGGCGATCATCGGTGGCGGGAAGATCGGGGAGGCGCTGCTCTCCGGGCTGGTCCGCCGCGGCGGGCCCGAGGGGATCGTCGTCTGCGAGCGCCACGCCGAGCGCGCCGCGCAGCTGACGGAGCGGTACGGCGTCCCGGTGCTGGAGCTCGCCGAGGCCGCCGCCCGCGCCCGGGTGCTGCTCCTCGCGGTCAAGCCCCAGGACATCGGCACGCTGCTCGGGCTGCTGGCGGGCTCGGTGGACGCCGGCCACCTCGTGGTGTCGGTCGCCGCCGGCGTCCCGACGTCGACGATCGAGGCAGCGCTGCCCGAGGGGGTCCCCGTCGTCCGGGTGATGCCCAACACCCCGGCCCTGGTCGACGAGGGGATGAGCGTCCTGTCGGCCGGGGCGCACGCCGACGAGGGGCACCTGGACGAGGCCGAGGCGCTGCTGGCCGCCGTCGGGCGGGTGCGGCGGGTGCCGGAGGCCCAGCAGGACGCCGTGACCGCCCTGTCGGGCAGCGGACCGGCCTACTTCTTCTACCTGGTCGAGGCGATGGTCGACGCCGGCATCCTGCTCGGCCTGCCGCGCGACCTCGCCGTGGACCTCATCGTGCAGACCGCGCTGGGCTCGGCGGTGATGCTGCGGGACTCCGGCGAGCACCCGGTGCAGCTGCGGGAGGCCGTCACCAGCCCGGGCGGGACGACGATCGCCGCCATCCGGGAGCTGGAGCGGCACAGCGTGCGCGCGGCGCTGATCGCGGCCATCGAGGCGGCGCACGCGCGCTCGGTGGAGCTGGGACGGGCCGCGCGCGACCGGTGACCGTACCCCGAGCGAGCGTCGATGTGTCGACTCAGCGTGACCGCGTCGCGACGTGTTGCCTACGACGCGCCCGGGCACATGTCGACGTGGCTACATAGGTGTAGTTCTGCCCAGGACGGACCGTTCCCCCTGTTCGTTTCTTCCATCGCTTCTGTCACGCATGTCCCCCTACTCTCTGTGTCAGCACATGCGGGCTCCGTAGTCGGTGGGGAAGCCGACGCCCGGCGCGTGCTAGGTCCGGAGATGAAGAGATGACCATGCCCCAGCGCACCGTTCCCGCCGCCTACGCCCGCCCGGGCATCCCCGGCCCGCGCCCCGCTGGCCGGCCCATCCAGGCCGCCACCATGGCCCGCCCCGTCCCGCCGCAGCACCCGGCCGCCATGCCCGTCGGCCGTCCGCCGATCCCGGCCCCCCGCGCCGCCGTCACCTTCCTGACGGTCGCCGAGGTCGCCAGCATGATGCGCGTCTCCAAGATGACCGTGTACCGCCTCGTGCACGCCGGTGAGCTCTCCGCCGTCCGCGTCGGCCGCTCGTTCCGCGTCCCCGAGCGCGCCGTCCAGGACTACCTGCGCGACGCCTACACCGACATCGCGTGACGACAGCGACGGGAGCATCGCAGCGAGCGCCAGCGAGCGAGGAGCGGACCGGCGCGCGGAGTCGCGCCATGGGCATCGCCTGAGACGTGACGGGCTCGTCGGCGCAGCCGGCGAGGAGGGGTGGACCGGGGCGCGGTCGCGTCACCGAGGTCGCCCGAGGCACCACCCCACCCCTCGCGGGTGGGATCCGGATCGCCGGCAGGCCCACGCGGCAGCGTCGCCGCGGGGCCGCCGGGTACGCTCGGACGCCGAGCGACGCCGGGGCTGGTTCCGGTCCGGGTCGTCGCACACGAGCTGATCACCTCGCGCGGCGCCCGGTGCGACCTCCCGGTCGACGGTGGCCGCCGCGCCGCAACGACGTCGGGAGCACGCACATGGGTTCGGTCATCAAGAAGCGCCGCAAGCGGATGGCGAAGAAGAAGCACCGCAAGCTGCTGAAGAAGACCCGCGTCCAGCGCCGCAACAAGAAGTGAGCTGACGCTCGTGCCGCCCGCGGTTGTCCTGGTCACCGGTGTCAGCCGGTGGCTCGGGGGTGCGCTGGCGGCCGAGCTCGCTCGCGACCGCGCCATCGAGCGCGTCATCGGGGTGGACACCGTCCCCCCGTCGCCGGAGATGCTCCGCCGGCTGGGCCGCACCGAGTTCGTGCGGGCCGACATCCGCAACCCGATGATCGGCAAGGTCATCGCGACGGCCTCGGTCGACACGGTCGTGCACATGAACATCAGCTCCACCCCCGCCGGCTCCGGCGGGCGGGGGCCGATGAAGGAGCTCAACGTCATCGGCACGATGCAGCTGCTGGCCGCCTGTCAGCGGGCTGAGTCGGTCCGCCGGTTCGTGTTGAAGTCGAGCAGCGCCGTCTACGGCGCCTCCTCCCGCGACCCTGCGGTCTTCACCGAGAAGATGCAGGCCCGCCGGGTGCCCTCCGGGGGCTTCGCCCGGGACAGCCTCGACATCGAGGGCTACGTCCGGTCCTTCGCGCGCCGCCGTCCCGACGTGGGGGTGGTCGCACTGCGCTTCACCAACTTCATCGGCCCGCGCATCGACTCGGTGCTCACCTCCTTCCTGCGCATGCCGCTGGTCCCCACGGCGCTGGGGTACGACGCCCGCGTGCAGTTGCTGCACGAGGACGACGCCCTCGCCGTGCTGACCAGGGCCACCACCGGTGACTTCGCCGGCACCGTGAACGTCGGCGGGGAGGGCACCCTGCTGCTGTCGCAGGCGATCCGCAGGCTCGGCCGGCTGCAGGTCCCGCTGCCCTCGCCCGCACTGGGCTCGCTGGGCCGGCTCACCCGCCGGTTCGGGTACGTCGACTACTCTCCGGAACAGATGCGCTTCCTCAACTTCGGTCGCGTCGTGGACACCACGGTGCTGCGCGACGAGTTCGGCTACACCCCCCGGTACACCACCGAACAGGCGCTGGCCGACTACGCGACCACCGTGGTGCCGGTGATCCCGCCCCAGGTGGTCGCCGGTGTCACGGAGCGGGCGCAGGGCCTCGTGGCCCGCATCGGTGCGACGGCCGGCACGGTGGGGGAGCGGCTGCGTCCGGCACCGCCGTCCCCGTCACTGCGGGCGGTGCGCGATGCCTGAGGCGCGGGTCATCCCGCTGCGGCCCGACGACGAGGAGCCGCGCGTCCCACCCCCGTCGTCCGCCTCGTGGGAGGAGCAGGTCGCCGGCGGCCTGGAGTTCCTCCGCCGTCGGGTGACCGGCGACTACGACACCGACGAGTTCGGCTTCGACCCCGACCTCACCGACCACGTGCTGCTCCCGCTGCTGCGGCCGCTGTTCGAGCGCTGGTTCCGGGTGGAGACCCACGGCGTGGAGAACGTGCCCACCACCGGCGGCGGGTTGGTCGTCGCCAACCACTCGGGCACCCTGCCGCTCGACGCGATGATGGCCACGGTCGCCCTGCACGACGACCACCCGGCCCGCCGGCGCCTGCGGTTGCTCGGCGCCGACCTGGTCTTCGACCTGCCCTTCATCGGCTCGCTGTCGCGCAAGCTCGGCTCCACGCTGGCCTGCAACGAGGACGCCGAGCGGCTGCTGACCGGCGGTGAGTTGGTCGGGGTCTTCCCCGAGGGCTTCAAGGGGATCGGCAAGCCGTTCCGCGAGCGGTACACGCTGCAGCGCTTCGGTCGCGGCGGTTTCGTCACGGCCGCCCTGCGCACGGGGGCGCCGATCATCCCGTGCGCCATCGTCGGGGCCGAGGAGACGTACCCGATGATCGGCAACGTCAAGACCGTCGCCCGGCTGGTCGGCCTGCCCTACTTCCCGGTGACGCCGACCTTCCCCGCGCTCGGCCCGCTGGGGCTGGTGCCGCTGCCGTCGAAGTGGCTGATCGCCTTCGGTGAGCCGATCGAGACGGCGTCCTACGGTCCGGCTGCCGCCGAGGACCCGATGCTGGTCTTCAACCTCACCGACCAGGTGCGCGAGACGATCCAGCAGTCGCTCTACCAGCTGCTCCTGCAGCGCAGGTCCGTCTGGGGCTGAGCCTGCGGCGAGTGGGGGCCGGAGGCCTCCGCGAGGAGGGGCAGGTGGAGCTCCGCGCAGGTCGGGGACGGCACCTGGCCGCGGTCGGAGGCCGGTAGGCCGACAGATCAACTCAGCTTGCGGCGGCGGATGGCCAGCGCACCGCCGACCAGACCGCCGGAGAGTGCGGCGGCCGCGACGGTGGGGACGACGGTCTTCGCGGCCTTGCGGCCGGTGCGGAAGTCCCTGATCTCCCAACCGCGGGAGCGGGCGACCGCACGCAACTCGGTGTCGGGGTTCACCGCGACCGCGCGGCCGGTGAGCGTGAGCATCGGGAGGTCGTTGGAGCTGTCGCTGTAGGCCGTGCAGCGCGACAGGTCCAGGCCCTCCCGCTCGGCCAGCGCCCGGACCGCCTCCGCCTTGGCCTCGCCGTGCATGAGCTCACCGACCAGCCGCCCGGTGTAGTGCCCGTCCACGACCTCCGCGACGGTGCCCAGCGCGCCGGTGAGCCCCAGCCGGTGGGCGATGATGCTGGCCAGCTCCACCGGCGTCGCCGTCACCAGCCAGACCCGCTGGCCGGCGTCGAGGTGCTGCTGGGCGAGCACCCGCGTGCCCGCCCAGATGCGGTCGGCCATGAGCTCGTCGTAGATCTCCTCGCCGGCCTGCACGATCTCGGCGACCGGGCGCCCGGCGACGAAGGCCAGCGCGCTCTCCCGGATCGTGTGCATGTCGTCGGCGCTCTCGTTGCCGGCGATCCGGAACTTGGCCTGCTGCCACACGAACCGCGACATGTCGCGGGCGGTGAGGTACTTGCGGGCGGCCAGTCCGCGGGCGAACCAGAAGATCGACGCGCCGACCATCATCGTGTTGTCGACGTCGAAGAACGCCGCCGCGGTCAGGTCCGGGACGACGGCCGGCGCCGGCTCGACCTCGGCGGCCGCGGCCGAGGCGGCACCGGCGACGTGGGCCCGCGTCTCCTCGTCCAGCACGTCCGCCGAGCGCCCACGGCGGCCGCGGAAGGGCAGTCCCGGCACGACGACCTCCACTGTGGCTCCTCCACCGCCCTCGCGGGCGGCCGGTGGACACCCGACCCTAGTGGCGTCCCGCGGGCGAGCGGCCGGGGGTCCTGGGCACCGCCCGTCCTCGGTTGCGACCCCGCTGGAGGGCGCGCGGTGCTGCGGGTCGGAGCCGGTGGTGACAACATGACCGCGGTCCGTCCACGCCACCCGGTCGAGGGGCGGTGCGAGTCACCCTCCGCGGGTGGCCATGACCGCTGCACCGGAGGAGATGTGCATGACCGACGTCGGTAGCTCGCTGTCCGCGCTGGTGCGCAGGGCGGCGCGGGACCGTGCGGACGCACCGGCCGTCGTCGCCGGCGAGGAACGGCTCAGCTGGGGGGAGCTGGACGCGCAGGTCGACCGCGCGGCCGCCGGCTACGCCGCCCGCGGACTGACCCCGGGCGAGCGGGTGGCGGTGCAGCTCCCCAACGGCGTCGACTGGCTGCGGGCGACGCTGGGCGCCCTGCGCGCGGGCCTCGTCGTCGTCCCGGTCAACACCGCCTACACCGACCCGGAACTGGAGTACGTGCTCACCGACTCGGGGGCGTCGCTGCTCGTCGCGGGCGGAGACCGTTCCCCGGTGGCCGGCGTGCCGGTGCTCGCCGGCCCGCCGGCGGACGACGCCCCGCCCCCCGCGGTGCCCGAGGGGGACGGCCCGGCCTTCCTCGCCTACACCAGCGGCACCACCGGCCGACCGCGCGGCGCCATGCTCCCCGCGGCGGCGCTGCGGGCCAACCAGGAGCAGTGCCTGCGGATGGACCCGCCGCCGGTCCGGCCCGACGACCGCGTCCTGATCGTGCTGCCGCTGTTCCACGTCTACGGGCTCAACGCCGGCTTCGGCCTGGTCGCCGCCACCGGCGCCTGCGCGGTGCTCCTGGAGTCCTTCGACCCGGTGGCGTCGCTGGAGGTCATGGCCCGCGAGGAGGTCACCGCGATCCCGGGCGCCCCGCCGGTGTTCCAGGCCTGGCTCGCCGTCGCCGACGCCGCCGGGTCCGACGCCCTCCTGCGCCGTGCCTTCGCCGCGGTCCGCATGGCCTCCTCCGGGGCCGCGCCGCTGCCCGAGGAGGTCTGGACGGCGATGCGCGAGCGGGCCGCGGTCACCGTGTGGGAGGGCTACGGGCTCACCGAGGCATGCCCGGTGGTGGCCAGCACCCTGGCGACCGGGCGGGCCAAACCGAACTGCATCGGCGGCCCGGTCCCCGGCGTGGAGCTGCAGCTGCGCGACACCGCGCTGCACGAGCCGGTCGAGGAGGACGACGTCCCGACGCCCGGCGACCTCGCCGAGGACGGTCCGGGCGAGATCTGGGTGCGCGGCGCCAACCTCTTCTCCGGCTACTGGCCCGACGGGGTCGACGGTCCGGACGCCGAGGGCTGGCTGCCCACCGGCGACCTCGCCTACGCCGACGAGGACGGCGACCTGCACCTGGTCGACCGGCGCAGCGACCTCATCCTGGTCAGCGGCTTCAACGTCTACCCCGCCGAGGTGGAGCGGGTGCTCGACGCGCACCCGGCCGTCGCGGAGAGCGCGGTCATCGGCGTGCCCGACCCGCAGACCGGTGCCGCCGTCCGGGCCGTGGTCGCGCTGCGGCCGGGCCGGCAGCTCGGCTTCGAGGAGCTGCGCGAGCACGCCGCGGCGTCCCTCGCCCGGTACAAGGTGCCGACGTCGGTGCACGTGCTCGCCGCGCTGCCGCACTCGCTGACCGGCAAGGTCAGCCGTGCCCGGCTGCGCGAGCTCGGCCTGGCCCGCGCCGACGAGGAGCCGGCGGCGTCGGGAGGCGACGGTGACCGCTGACGCACCCAGGCTGCAGCTGCTGACCCGGGCCGACTGCCACCTGTGCGCGGTGGCCGCGGAGACCCTCGAGCGGCTCGCGGCCGAGGCCGGGCTGCCGCTCGCGCAGGTCGACGTGGACGCCGACCCGGAGCTGCAGGCCGAGTACGGCGACCGGGTGCCGGTCGTGCTGCTCGACGGGCGGGAGCACTCCTACTTCACCGTGGACGTGCCCCGGCTGCGGCGCGACCTCGGCCTGTGAGAGGACCGGCCAGCGGCACCGCCGGCAGGTCCCCGTGCGCCGGGGACCTGCGGTCGCCGGACGGCGTCGGATCCACCCCTGGAGCGCGGCTCGCACCCCCGCGCCGTTCCTGACGCTCCCGCGCTGCTGCAACGGCGCAGCAGCGGGTGGAACAGCGCGCGAGTGCATGGGCCGGCGGAGGGTGGTCAGGACCCGACCCTCCAGGGCGGCCGACCGGGGGCGGCACGGCTCCCCCCGGCGGGTCGATCGAGGAGACGCCGGGTATGGTCTCCACCACAGCGGGGCGCATCTGCGCTGGGGAGCGGCCTCCTGGCCCCCAGCGACTTTGTTCCTGCGTTCACAAGCGGTTACCGTGGCGTTCGCCGGGCGGCGGACCGCCCGGGTCCCCGATGTCGTTCGACCGCATCCGGCACCCGCCGGAACCCCGGGCGCGACTGTCTGTGGAGTGCCGCGTGTCCTCAACCCGGCCCCGGATCCCGGAGGCCACCGTCGCCCGTCTGGCCGTGTACCTGCGCGTGCTGACCGGGCTGGCCGACGGCGGGCGCAGCAACGTCTCCTCGGGTGAGCTCGCCTCCGCGGCGGGCGTGAACCCGGCCGGGCTGCGCAAGGACCTCTCGCACCTGGGCCCCTGCGGGGTCCGCGGGGTCGGCTACGAGGTGGGCACGCTGCGCGACCGCATCGCCCGGGTCCTCGGCGTCGAGCGGTCCCGCCCCTGCGTGCTGGTGGGGATCGGCAACCTGGGCACCGCCCTGGCCGACTACGCCGGCTTCGGCAGCCGCGGCTTCCGCTTCGTCGGGCTCTTCGACGCCGCTCCGGAGCGCGTCGGCCGGCGGATCGGCGGCCAGCCGGTGCGCCCGGTGGACGAGCTGGACGAGGTGGTGGCCGCCACGGCGGCCACGATCGGGGTCATCGCGACACCGGCCGACGTCGCCCAGTCGGTCTGCGACCGGCTGACCGCGGCCGGGGTGAGGAGCATCTTGAACTTCGCGCCGGTGGCGCTGAACGCGCCCGCTGGGGTCGACGTCCGCCAGGTCGACCTCTCCGTCGAACTGCAGGTGCTCGCGTTCCTCGGCCAGCAGCGCGGTACCACGGCGACTGCGGCACTGGAGGCCCCGAGCGTGGAGGTGACCGCGTGAGCGAGCTCGCGAGCTCACCCATGAGCACGGCAGCCCGGCGAACGCGTCCGACGAGCACCGGCGAGGAGGACTCGTGAGCCTCCTGGCCGTGGGGGTGAGCCACCAGACCGCCCCCGTCGCCCTCCTCGAGCAGTTCGCCATGGGAGCCGACGACACCGTCAAGGCGCTGCACGAGCTGGTCGGCAGCGACCACGTCAGCGAGGCGATCGTGCTGGCGACCTGCAACCGCGTCGAGGTCTTCGCCGAGGTGGACCGCTTCCACGGCGGCGTCGCCGACGTCAGCCGGGTGCTGTCCCGCCAGGCCGGCGCCACGGTGGAGGAGCTCTCCCCGTACGTCACCGTCCACTACGAGGACCAGGCCGTCGCGCACCTGTTCACCGTCGCCGCCGGCCTGGACTCCATGGTCGTCGGGGAGACACAGGTCCTCGGCCAGCTGCGCAACGCCTACGCGCTCGCCCGCGAGCAGGGCACCGTCGGCCGGGCGATGCACCCGGTGGCGCAGCACGCGCTGCGGGTCGGCAAGCGGGTCCACTCCGAGACCGGGATCGACAAGGCCGGCGCCTCGCTGGTGTCGGTCTCCCTCGACCGCGCCGAGGAGCGGATCGGCTCGCTCGCCGGCCGGCCGGTGCTCGTCGTCGGGGCCGGCTCCATGGGCGCCCTGTCCGCCGCCACGCTGGCCCGCCGCGGCGCCGCCGTGACCGTGAGCAGCCGCACGCCCGAGCACGCCGAGCGGCTGGCGACCTCCGTCGAGGGCCGGGCCGCCGACCTCGCCGACCTGCCCGCGGAGATCGCCGCCGCCGACGTGCTGGTCACCTGCACCGGCGCGCGCGGCATCGTCATCGGCACCGAGGTGGTGGCCCGGGCGATGGCCACCCGGCCGGACCGGCCGGTGGTCGTCATCGACCTGGCCCTGCCGCGGGACGTCGACCCGGGCGTGGCCGCTCTGCCGGGCGTGCACGTGGTGGACCTCGCGCTGCTGCAGGGGGAGCGGGGTGCCGACGGGCACGCGTCCGCGAGCCCGGTGGCGGCCGACGACGTCGCCGCGGCGCACGCGCTCATCGAGGCCGAGACCGCGCTGCTGCGGGCCGAGCGGCAGGCCGCCGCGGTCGCGCCCACCGTCTCCGCGCTGCGCAGCCAGGCCGCCGAGGTGGTCGACGCCGAACTGCTGCGGCTCTCGGCCCGGCTGCCCGACCTGGACGCCCGCGCCCGCGCCGAGGTGGCCCGCACCGTCCGCCGCGTCGTCGACAAGCTGCTGCACGAGCCGACCGTGCGGGTCAAGGAGCTGGCCAGTGCCCCCGGCGGCGTCGACTACGCCGACGCCCTGCGGGCGCTGTTCGGCCTGGGCATCGACGCCGAGGTGGTCTCCGAGCGGACCAACCTGGCCGAGGCGGTCACGGTCGACCCCGACGACCTGCGTCCCGGCGGTGCGTCGTGACGGCGACCACCACGGGCACCCTCCGGCTGGGCACCCGCGCCAGCCAGCTGGCGACCACCCAGTCCCAGGCGGTCGCCGACGCGATCACCGCGGCCAGCGGCGTCCCGGTCGAGCTGGTGCACATCAGCACCGA
Organism: Geodermatophilus sp. URMC 61; assembly: GCF_052931555.1. Classification (NCBI taxonomy): domain Bacteria; kingdom Bacillati; phylum Actinomycetota; class Actinomycetes; order Geodermatophilales; family Geodermatophilaceae; genus Geodermatophilus; species Geodermatophilus sp. URMC 61. The sequence continues at coordinate 3,651,578 of NZ_JBRFHZ010000002.1, read as the reverse complement.
GGGCGACCGTTCCTCGGCGGCGATCGCGCAGCTCGGCGGCACCGGCGTCTTCGTGACGGCGATCCGGCAGGCGCTGCTCGAGGGCACCGTCGACGTCGCCGTCCACAGCTACAAGGACCTGCCCACGCTGCCCGAGCCGGGGCTGACCATCGCCGCCGTCCCGCCCCGGGAGGACCCGCGCGACGCGCTGGTCGCCCGCGACGGCCTGACCCTCGGCGAGCTGCCGCCCGGCGCGAAGGTGGGCACCGGCGCCCCGCGGCGGGTCGCCCAGCTGCGCGCCCTGGGCCTCGGACTCGAGGTGGTGCCGATCCGGGGCAACGTCGACACGCGCGTGGCGCGGGTCGTGCCGGGCGACCTGGACGCCGTCGTGCTGGCCCGCGCCGGGCTCACCCGGCTGGGGCGGCTCTCGGCGGTCACCGAGACCCTCGACCCGCTGCAGGTCCTCCCCGCGCCGGCGCAGGGCGCGCTGGCCGTGGAGTGCCGCAGCGACGACGAGCGGACCGGACAGCTGCTCGCCGCCCTCGACGACGCCGGCACCCGCGCCTGCGTCGTCGCCGAGCGGACGACGCTGGCGGCGTTGGAGGCCGGCTGCAGCGCTCCGGTCGCCGCGTACGCCGAGCTGGCCGAGGGGGAGGACGGCCCCGAGCTGTTCCTCCGCGCCTCGGTCACCGCGCTCGACGGCAGCGACGGCGTCCGCGGCTCGGTCACCGGGCCGCCCATCGAGGCCGAGCGACTCGGCCGCGAGCTCGCCGCGGAGCTCCTCGACCGGGGCGCCGCCGAGCTGATGGCGGCCTCCCGGTGAGCCGCACCCCCCGGGCCGGGCAGCAGGACCCGGCCTCCCGTACCCCCGCACACGAGCCCTCCGGGGCCATGCCACCAGAGCCCTACCGGGCAGAACCTAGGAGCAGGACATGACGCGCAAGAACGGCGCGGCGGCCGGCAGGGTCGTCTTCGTCGGCGCCGGCCCGGGCGACCCCGGGATGCTGACCGCCCGGGCCACCGCGGCACTCGCCGAGGCCCACACCGTCCTCGTCGACCCCGACGTCGCGCCGGCGGTCACCGAGGCCGTGCGCGCCGACCGGCCCGAGCTCGAGCTGACCCCCGCGACCGGCGAGCCGGCCGAGGTGGCCAAGGCCGCCGTGGCCGCCGCCAAGTCCGGCGGCACCGTCGTCCGGCTGGTCGCCGGCGACCCGTTCACCTGCGACGACGTGGTCAAGGAGGTGCTGGCCGTGGGCCGCACCTCGGTCGGCTTCGACGTCGTCCCGGGTGTCGCCTCCGCCACCGCCGTGCCGGCCTTCGCCGGTGTCGCGCTCGGCGGCACCTCGCTGTCGGCCGACCTGCGCGGCGGCGAGGCCGACCTGGCGGCGCTCGCCGCCGCGGCGAAGAGCCTGGACGCCCCGCTGGTGCTGCAGGGCAACGCCGAGGACCTCCCCGACGCCGCCGCCCGGCTGGTCGAGGGCGGACTGTCCGGCTCCACCGCGGTCGTCGTCACCACCGGGGGCTCGGGCACCGCGCAGAAGAGCGTCGTGGCCAAGCTCGCCGCCGTCGCCGAGAAGAACGCCGGGCTGGACAGCGTGACCGGCCCGGTCGTGGCCACCGTCGGGTCGGCCGTCGACAAGCGCGCCCGGCTGTCGTGGTGGGAGAGCCGGCCGCTGTTCGGCTGGCGGGTCCTCGTGCCGCGCACCAAGGACCAGGCCGGCGACATGAGTGACCGGCTGCGGGCCTACGGCGCCGTCCCGGTCGAGGTGCCGACCATCGCCGTCGAGCCGCCGCGCAGCCCCGCGCAGATGGACCGCGCCATCAAGGGCCTGGTCACCGGCCGCTACGGCTGGATCGTCTTCACCTCGGTCAACGCGGTGAAGGCCGTCCGGGAGAAGTTCGTCGAGTTGGGCCTCGACGCGCGGGCGTTCGCCGGTGTCAAGGTCGCCTGCGTCGGCGAGTCCACCGCCGACGCGGTGCGCGCCTTCGGGATCATGCCGGAGCTGCTGCCCACCGGGCAGCAGTCCAGCGAGGGCCTGCTGGCCGACTTCCCGGAGTACGACGACGTGCTCGACCCGATCAACCGGGTGCTGCTGCCGCGCGCCGACATCGCCACCGAGACCCTCGCCGCGGGCCTGCAGGAGCGCGGCTGGGAGATCGACGACGTCACCGCCTACCGCACCGTCCGGGCCGCCCCGCCGCCCGCTCCGGTGCGCGAGGCGATCAAGGGCGGCGGCTTCGACGCGGTGTGCTTCACCTCGTCGAGCACCGTGCGCAACCTGGTCGGCATCGCCGGCAAGCCGCACGCCAAGACGGTCGTCGCGGCGATCGGCCCGCAGACCGCGGCCACGGCGCAGGAGTTCGGCCTGCGGGTCGACGTCCAGCCCGAGACCGCTGCGGTCGGCCCGCTGGTCGACGCCCTGGCCGAGCACGCCCTGTCCCTCCGCCAGGCGGAGGGCGGCGAGGACAGGTGAGCGAGCTCGCGAACTCACCGATGAGCACAGCAGCCCTGCTCGCGTCGACGACGAGCGCCGGCGAGGGGGAGTCGTGAGCGCGGGAGGCGCGACTCCCGGGTTCGCGCGCGGGCGTCGGCTGCGGTCGACGCCCGCGCTGCGGCGGCTCACCGCGCAGACGCGGCTGGCCCCGGCCGATCTCGTGCTGCCGGTCTTCGTCAAGCAGGGCATCGACGAGCCGCAGCCGATCAGCTCCATGCCCGGCGTCGTGCAGCACACGACCGACTCGCTGCGTAAGGCCGCGCACGAGGCGGCCGAGGCCGGCATCGGCGGGCTGATCCTCTTCGGCATCCCGTCGGAGAAGGACGCCGTCGGCTCCCAGGCCGACGCCGCCGACGGCATCGTCAACGTCGCCCTGCAGCAGCTGCGCGCCGACCTCGGCGACGAGCTGGTGCTCATGGCCGACCTGTGCCTGTGCGAGTACACCGACCACGGGCACTGCGGGCTGGTCACCCCGGCCGGCGTGGTCGACAACGACCCGACGCTGGACCGCTACGCCGCGGTCGCGATCGCCCAGGCCCAGGCCGGGGCCCACGTGATCGCCCCCAGCGGGATGATGGACGGCCAGGTCGCAGCGATCCGCCGGGCGCTGGACGGCGAGGCGTTCCAGGAGACGCCGATCCTGGCCTACGCCGCGAAGTACGCCTCGGGCTTCTACGGCCCGTTCCGCGAGGCCGCCGAGGGCGCGCCGCAGTTCGGCGACCGCTCGACGTACCAGATGGACCCGCCCAACGCCGACGAGGCGCTGCGCGAGGTGGCGCAGGACCTCGCCGAGGGCGCCGACGCGGTCATGGTCAAGCCCGCGCTGCCCTACCTCGACATCGTGGCCCGGGTGGCCGACGCCGTCGACGTCCCGGTCAGCGCCTACCAGGTCAGCGGCGAGTACGCGATGCTGGAGGCGGCCGCGGCCAACGGCTGGGTGGACCGGCAGCGGGCCGTCCTGGAGACGCTCACCGCGATCCGCCGCGCCGGGGCCGGCACCGTGCTGACCTACTGGGCGGTGGAAGCGGCCCGCTGGCTGCGCTGATGGGGCGGGCGGGGGACGACTACGACGAGCCCGGGGGCTCCTGGCGGCCGTTCTGGCTGGTCGCCGGGGTCCTCGGGCTCCTCGCCGTCCTGGACCTGGTGCTGCCCGGCCCGGGCGGGCCGCCGCTGCTCGGGGTCCTGGCTGCCGTCGCCGTCCTCGGCGTCGTGGCGGCCGGCGTGGTCTCCGCCCGCCGCGCCTGGACGGTGCGGGTCGACGCCGCCGGTGACGCCCCGGCACTGTCGGTCGGCCCGGAACGGATGCCGCTCGCCGACGTCGACGCCACGCACCTGCGCGCGGTCGGCGCCGGGACGGCGGGGGTGGACGCCGGTGCGCCGGTGCTCGGCGGCGGCTGGTCACTGCCCCGCGGCCGGTCGGGCCTGCCGCTGCGGACGAACGACGGCCGTACCGTGCTGGTGCCCACCCGCGACCCCGCCGCGCTCGCCGCAGCGCTGCTGGCCGCCGTCCCGGACACCGGCGACGGCGTCCCCGGTGGGAGAGGGACACTGGGGACGTGACCTCGCTGGACAGCCCCCCGTACGCCTACGAGGCCCCGACGTCGGCCGACCTGTTCGCCCGCGCGCAGCGGGTCACCCCAGGCGGCGTGAACTCGCCCGTGCGCGCCTTCGGCGCCGTCGGTGGCACCCCGCGCTTCATGGCGCAGGGCCAGGGCGCGTACCTCACCGACGCCGACGGCCGCCGCTACGTCGACCTCGTCGCCTCGTGGGGGCCGCTGATCCTCGGCCACGCCCACCCGGCCGTCGTGGAGGCGGTCACCGCCGCCGCGCGCCGCGGCCTGACCTTCGGCACCCCCACCGAGGGCGAGGTGGAACTGGCCGAGGAGATCGTCCGCCGGGTGCCGCCGGTGGAGGAGGTGCGGCTGGTCAACTCCGGCACCGAGGCCGTGCTCTCGGCGGTGCGCCTGGCGCGCGGCGTCACGGGCCGCCGGGTCGTCGTGAAGTTCGCCGGCTGCTACCACGGCCACGTCGACGCGCTGCTGGCCTCGGCCGGCTCCGGCGTGGCCACCCTCGGCCTGCCCGACACCCCTGGCGTCACCAGCGGCGCCGCCGCCGACACCGTCGTCCTGCCCTACAACGACGCGGCCGCGGTCGAGGCCGTCTTCGCCGAGCGGGGCAGCGAGATCGCCGCGGTCATCACCGAGGCCGCGGTCGGCAACATGGGCGTCGTCCCGCCGTTGCACGGCTTCAACCAGGCGCTGCGCCGCATCACCGCCGCGCACGGCGCGCTGCTGATCGTCGACGAGGTCATGACCGGGTTCCGGGTGTCCCGCTCGGGCTGGTACGGCCTGGACCCGGTGGACGCCGACCTGATGACCTTCGGCAAGGTCATGGGCGGCGGGCTGCCGGCCGCGGCCTTCGGCGGGCGCGCCGACCTCATGCAGCACCTGGCCCCGGCCGGGCCGGTCTACCAAGCGGGCACGCTGTCGGGGAACCCGGTCGCGGTGGCGGCCGGCCTGACCACGCTGCGGCACTGCACCCACGAGGTCTACGCCCGCTGCGACCAGGTCGCCGTCACCCTGCGCGGGGCGACCAGCGCCGCGCTGTTCGCCGCCGGCGTCCCGCACCGGATCCAGCAGGCCGGGTCGATGTTCTCGGTGTTCTTCGTCCCCGACGAGCGCACCGTGCGCAACTACGACGACGCCCGCTCGCAGGACGCCGCCCGCTACACCGCCTTCTTCCACGCGATGCTCGCCCGCGGCGTCTACCTGCCGCCCTCGGCGTTCGAGTCGTGGTTCGTGAGTGCCGCGCTCGACGACGAGGCCGTCGAGCGGGTCCTCGAGGCCCTCCCGGCCGCCGCCCGCGCCGCCGCGGCCGTCGACCCGTCGTCCGCCCCGCCGGCCGAGGAGCCGGCCGACGCCTCCACCGGGATGAGCACCTGATGGCCGAGAAGACCGTCGTCCACCTGCTGCGGCACGGCGAGGTCGACAACCCGCAGAAGGTGCTCTACGGCCGGCTCCCGGGCTACCGGCTCTCGGAGACCGGCGAGGCGATGGCCCTGGCCGCCGCCGAGTGGCTGGCGGACAGCGTCGCCTCCCACCCGCCGATCACGCACGTCCTCAGCAGCCCGCTGGAGCGCGCCCGGCAGACCGCCGCGCCGATCGCCGGCAAGCTCGACCTGCCCGTGGAGATCGACGACCGGCTGCTCGAGGCCGGCAACGCCTTCGAGGGCCTGCGGGTCGGCGTGGGGGACGGTGCGCTGCGCTCGCCCCAGCACTGGTGGAAGCTGCGCAACCCGTTCCGCCCGTCGTGGGGCGAGCCCTACGTGGAGATCGCCGCGCGGATGCTCGCCGCCGTCGAGGCCGCGCGGGACGCCGCCCGCGGCGCCGCGGCGGTGTGCGTCAGCCACCAGCTGCCGATCTGGACGCTGCGGCTGCACCTGGAGGGACGCCGCTACGCGCACGACCCGCGCCGCCGGCAGTGCGGCCTGGCCAGCGTGACCTCGCTGACCTACGACGGCGACCGCTTCGTGGGGCTGTCGTACGCCGAGCCCGCCGGGGCCACCCCCTCCGACGCGGTTCCCGGCGCATGAGGTACTCCCCACGAGGACGCTCCGCCGGCGCGCCACGTCCCCGCGGGGGCCACGGTGTGCGCGGGCTGCTCGGCGCCCTGGTCGGGGCGCTGCTCCTGACCGGCTGCTCCACCGGCACCGACGCGGTCGACGTCAACAACGGCGGGGAGTTCCGCTTCGTCCAGGGGACGCCGGCCGGCGAGGTCATCCCGCCCGGGGAGCGCGCCGCCGCCCCGGGCTTCTCCGGCACCCTGCTCGACGGCCGGGAGTTCGACTCCAGCGAGCTCGACGGCGGCGTCGCGGTGATCAACTTCTGGGGTTCCTGGTGCGCCCCCTGCCGGGTGGAGTCGCCGGAGTTCCAGGAGGTCTACGCCGAGGTGCGGGACCAGGGTGTGCAGTTCCTCGGCGTCAACGTCAAGGACACCGACCAGCTCGCCCGCGCCTTCGAGGAGAGCTTCGGCATCGAGTTCCCCTCGCTGGACGACCCGCGCGGCGAGGTGGCCCTGGCGTTCCGCGACTACCCGGCCAACGCCATCCCGTCCACCATCGTGCTCGACGCGCAGGGCCGGGTGGCCGCGGTCTACACCGGCGCGGTCCAGCAGGACGACCTGCGCGCGGTGCTCGACCTGCTGATGGCCGAGGAGGGCTGATGGGGGAGACGTTCAGCGGTCTGGTGACCGACGGCCCGCTGCTCGTGGCCGCCGCGGTCGCCGCCCTGGTCGGGCTGGTCAGCTTCGCCTCGCCCTGCGTGCTCCCGCTGGTACCCGGCTACCTCTCCTACGTCACCGGCCTGGTCGGGGCCGGTGCCCGTTCCGCACCGGCCGCGGCTGCGCAGAGCGGCGGTGCGACCGCGGTGGCCGTCCGGACCGACGACGAGCGCTCGCCCCGCGGCCGGATGGTGCTCGGCGCGGCGCTGTTCGTGCTCGGTTTCACCGCCGTCTTCGTCACCGTCAGCACCGCGTTCGGCGGCCTGGGCCGGCTGCTGCTGCAGTACAACGACGAGATCACCCGCGTGCTGGGTGTGGTCACCGTCCTGGTCGGGCTGGGCTTCCTCGGGTGGCTGCCGCTGCTGCAGCGCACCAAGCGGGTGGCGTTCCGGCCGGCGACCGGGCTGGCCGGGGCCCCGCTGCTGGGCGTCGTCTTCGGGCTGGGCTGGACGCCGTGCCTGGGCCCGACGCTCGCCGCGGTGCAGAACCTCGCCTTCCAGCAGGCCACCGCCGGCCGCGGCGCCTTCCTCGGGCTGGCCTACTGCCTGGGCCTGGGCCTGCCCTTCGTGCTGGTCGCGCTCGGTGCCCGCTGGGCGATGGGCGCCACGTCGTTCCTGCGCCGGCACGCGCGGGCGGTCACCCGGTTCGGTGGCGTCGTCCTCGTGGTCGTCGGCCTGTTGCTGGTGACCGGCGCCTGGACCGAGATGATGCGCTGGCTGCAGGGCTGGCTGGCCGCCAACGGCCTCGCGGAGAGCGTCCTGTGACCGAGCTCGCGAGGTCACAGCATGGGTGCAGCACCGCCGGGCACGACGCGGACGAGCGCCAGCGGGGAAGCGGAGTGACCGAGCTCGCGAGGTCACCGATGGGCACGGCTGCGACGAGCGCCAGCGAGGAGCTGACGTGACCACCACGGCCCCGCCGCGGCCGGCCGCGGTGCCGCCGCCTCCTGCCCGCCCCTCCCTCGGCGCCCGCGCCCGGGGCCTGTGGCTGCGCTGGTGGCGTCGGCTGACCGCCATGCGGACGGCGATCATCCTGCTGTTCCTGCTGGCGCTGGCGGCGATCCCCGGGTCGCTGCTGCCGCAGCGCTCGCTGAACCAGAACGCCGTCCGGCAGTACTTCGCCGACCACCCGACGCTGGCGCCGGTGCTCGACCGGCTCTACGCCTTCGACGTCTTCGGCTCGCCGTGGTTCGCCGCGGTGTACCTGCTGCTGTTCGTCTCGCTCATCGGCTGCGTCGTCCCCCGGCTGGGCGAGCACGTCCGCGCCCTGCGGGCCACTCCGTCGCCGGCACCGCGCCGGCTGCAGCGGCTGCCCGACTCCGCGGAGCTGGCCACCCCGCTGCCCGGCCCGGCCGCCCTCGACGTGGTCGAGGAGGAGCTGCGGGTGCGCCGCTTCCGCGTCGTCCGCCGGTCCGGCCAGCAGGGGGACGAGCTGTCCGCGGAGAAGGGGCTGTGGAAGGAGACCGGCAACCTCCTGTTCCACCTGTCGCTGGTGGCGCTGCTGCTCGGCCTGGCCGGCGGCAAGCTGTGGGGCTACGAGGGCAGCATCCTGGTCACCGAGGGCCAGGGCTTCTGCAACTCCTTCCAGCAGTACGACACGTACTCCTCCGGGGCGCTGGTCGACGGCGCGGACCTCACCCCGCTCTGCGTCGACCTCGAGGACTTCCGTGCCGACTACGAGGAGGACCTGACCGCGGCCTCCTACACCGCCGACATCCGCTACGGCGGACCCGGCGAGGAGGGGCGGCCGACGACGATCGGCGTCAACGACCCGCTGCGGGTCGACGGCGACCGCGTGTACGTGACCGGGCACGGGTACGCGCCGCGGTTCACCGTGACCCTCCCGGACGGGACGGCGTTCACCGACGTCTCGGCGCCGTTCCTGCCCTCTGACCAGACGACGATGTCGAGCGAGGGAGCGCTCAAGCTGCCCGACCTCGGCGCCGGCGCCCCGGACCAGCTGGCGCTCGAGGGTTTCTTCGCGCCGACCGGGCTCATGCAGGGCGGCGTCCTGACCTCGATCGACCCGCGGCCGCTCAACCCCGAGGTGGCGGTCCTGGCCTACCAGGGCTACCTCGGCCTGGACTCCGGCCTGCCGCAGTCGGTCTACTCCCTCGACCGGAGCCAGATCGAGCGCGGCCGGCTCGCCGAGGTGGGCCGGGCCAACCTGGCGGTCGGCGAGACGCTGACCCTGCCCGACGGGACGGCGATCACCTTCACCGGCGTCGACCAGTTCGCCGCGCTGCAGTTCTCGCACGACCCCGGGCAGGTCTGGGTACTCGGCGCGGCGATCGCCCTGCTGGTCGGCCTGCTCGCGCTGCTCCTGCTGCGCCGCGAGCGCTTCTTCGCCCGCGCCGGCCCCGCCCCCGACGGCGGCGGTACCGTGCTCTCGGTCGGTTCGCTGACGCGCGGCGGCGGCGAGAGTGCCACGTCCTTCGCCGAGCTGACCGGGCGGCTGCGGGCCGCGCTCGACGAGCGCGCCCCGACCCCCTCCGCCCCGCCGTCCGGCGGGGCCGCACCGGAACCGGAGGTCCTCCCGCGTGACCGTTGACCAGTCGCTGGCCGACCTGTCGGACACCCTGTTCTCGATCGCCGTCGCGCTCTACTCGGTCGCGGTCGTGGCGTTCTCGGCACAGCTGGCGTTCGGCCGCCGCCCGGCCCGGCAGCTGGTCCCCGCCGGGACCGGGGCACCGGCCGAGGCGCCCGCCGCACCGGCGCGCACCGACCGCTGGGGTCTGGCCGGGCTCGCGGTCACCGCCGTCGGCGCCGTCGTGCACGCCGGCGTGCTGGTCACCCGGGGGATGGCCGCCGACCGGCTGCCCTGGGGCAACATGTACGAGTTCGCCACCGCCGTCGTCCTCGTCGGCGTGGTGGTCTACCTGCTGCTGGCCCTCCGCGTGCCGGCCGTCCGCGACATCGGCGCCTTCGTCCTCGCGCCGGTCGTCCTCGCGCTGGTCGCCACCGGGCTGTTCCTCTACACCGAGACCGGGCCGCTGGTCGCCGCGCTGCGCTCGAGCTGGCTGGCCGTGCACGTCTCCACGGCCATCCTCGGCTTCGGCATATTCTTCGTCAGCGGGATCGCCAGCGTGCTGTACCTGCTGCGGCTGCGGACCGACGCCCGCGGCGCCGAGGCGGAGGGATCGTTCCTCTCCCGGCTGCCGAACGCGGTCACGCTGGACCGCGTCGCCCACCGCACCGCCGTCTTCGGCTTCCCCATCTGGACCTTCGCCGTCATCGCCGGCGCCATCTGGGCCGAGAGCGCCTGGGGCCGCTACTGGGGCTGGGACCCCAAGGAGACCTGGGCGTTCATCGCCTGGGTCGTCTACGCCGGCTACCTGCACGCGCGGACGACGGCCGGCTGGCGGGGGCGGCCCGCGGCGTGGGTCAACGTCGTCGGCCTGGTCGTGATGGTCTTCAACCTGCTGTACGTCAACATGGTGTCGACCGGCCTGCACAGCTACGGCGGGCTCGACTGACGAAGGACCACCCTCCCCCACGCCTCGTGGAAGGACCCCGTCCCCCTCACGCCTCGCAGGCTCGGCGCGAGCCTCGGGACGGGGCCGGCGGGACCCTGGAGGGTGGCCTTTCAGCCCGTCACCACGCTCGGGGCAGGACCTGGGACGGGCCGCTGGACCGCTCGCGACCTCAGGCTGAGCCCCTGGACGGGGTGGATCGTCCTCCGAGCGGAGCGCCACGGGCGCAGCTCCCGCGCCCCCAGGCACTCCGCCGGGGGTCCCCCAAGCCCTGGTTCATCGACCGGATGGTGCTGCTGTCCGGGACGATGGCCGAGCGGGACCCGCGGTACCCGTCCTGGGAGTACTGACCGGCTTGCCCGCGGGGCGGTGTATGGCCGGTTTCCCATGACGGAGAGCCAGCGCCCCCGTCGCCGCACCTGAGGGGTGAGCGGTGCCCCAGCGCACCGAGCACGAACGAGCTCGGCCGGCCCCGCCGGCATGCGCATCTCTCGAGGCGGCCCACGGGCCGTGGGCTCTGGGAGGAGGCCGTCCCGCGCGCCCCACAGGCGACAGCGGTCACCCGGCCGGGCGGCGTGTCCGTGACACGCCGGGCGCAGCCGTGCTTCCATGCCCGCATGTCGCGTCGGAGGGGGACGCCCTGTGGGTAGGCACTCGGCTCTGGAGGGCGCCGCCGTGCACCCCGTCGTCGCTGCCGCGCTCGCGCAGCGTCCGGCGGACGCACCGGCCGGTCGGCACGGCGACCTGCGCGCCGAGGGCACCGAGAGCGGCCTCGGCTGGCCGGGTGACCCGACGACGCACGAGGGCCTGGGCTGGCCCGGCGGCATCTCGGACCAGGCCCGACCAGACGCGCCGTTCACCGAGGTCGCGCCGAAGCGCCGGAGCTGGCGGCGCTTCTTCCGCGCCGCCTGAGGACCCCGTCCCCCCCCTCCTCGGAGGAGGACCCCCGCCGCTCCGCAGGTTCGCGGCGGGACCCTGCAGGGGCCGGCGGGATCCGGGACCGGACCGCCCGACACGCGAGGCGCCCGGAGACTCCGGTGTTATGCCGGCGAGCCGTCGTCGCGCCGCGTGCGGCGCTCCAGCTCGCGCAGGAACTCGGGGTCGTCGTCGGGCGCGATCGGGCGGACGGCGCGCTGCGGTCGAGGCGCGCGCACCCGGCCGGGACCGCCCTTCTCCGCCGCCCGCAGCACCAGCACCACGACGACGACCGCCACCACCAGCACCACCACGAAGGCCATGGCGGCTCACCCCCCTCGCCGATCCAGCCCGAGTCTCCTCCACAGTACGTGCGCGGGCGATACTCGAACGCACACCCCGTGCGGCCCCGGCAGGGAGGAGAACCGCCATCGACGCCGTCGACCAGCAGTTGATCGACCTGCTGCGCGCCAACGGGCGGGCGAGCTACGCCGAACTGGCCCGGCGGGTCGGCCTCTCCTCACCGGCGGTGCACGAGCGGGTCGGCAAGCTGGAGGCCGCCGGCGTCATCACCGGCTACCGGGCGGTGGTCGACCCGGCGGCGGTGGGGCTGGGCGTCACCGCGCTGGTGAGCGTGATCGAGAGCGACGCGGTCGACGACACCGGCGTCGAGGCGGGCCTGGCCGCGCTGCCCGAGGTGGAGGACTGCTGGCGGGTCGCCGGCAGCGAGGGCTACGTGCTGAAGGTCCGAGTGACCGACATCCCGGCACTCGAGGCCACCATCAGTGCGTTGAACCGGATCAGAGGCGTCGCCCGCACGCGGACGACGGTCGTGTTGAGCACCAAGTGGGAGGGCCGCCATGGCGGAGAGGGCTGAGCCGGCGGTGCCGGGCGCGCCGACGGGGGGTCCGGCGGCGCCGCCGAGGATCGCGCCCTGGCTGGTCGTCTACACGGTGGGCCGGCTGGCCATCGCCGCTGCGCTCGTCCTGCTGCTGTGGGTGCTGGGCCTGGACTTCTGGTCCGGCGCGCTGTTCGGGTTGCTGCTGTCGATGCCGGTCTCGTACCTGCTGCTGCGACCCTCGCGCGACCGGCTCACCGAGGGCCTGGCCGCGCGCAGCGTCGCCCGCCAGCAGGCCAAGGCCGCGCGGGAGGCCCGCCTCACCGGCGACGGCTGAGGCCCCGCTGCCCCCACCACGCGCAGGCTCGTGCCAGGCCCCCTGTGGGCGTGCCCTGAGCCTGCGAAGGGCTCGGGGAGGGGTCCTTCTGCCTGCAGCGGGGCCTCAGCCGCTGAGCGCGAGCCCCGCGCCCAGCAGCACGCCGGTGGCCAGCGTGAGCAGGCCGGTGCCCTGCAGCGCGGCGATCAACGCCGGTCCGCGCCCGCCGGAGAGGACGGTGCGCACCGGCGGCACCGCCAGCGGGACGGCGAGCAGCGCGAGCAGCGCCCAGGGGCGGACCACCCCGATCGCGACGACGACGGCGAACGCCACCGCGGGCAGCAGCGCGAACGCGACCCGGGTGCCGCGGTCGCCCATCAGCACGGCCAGCGTGCGCTTGCCGACGGCGGCGTCGCCCTCGATGTCGCGCAGGTTGTTCACGACCAGCAGCGCCACCGACAGCAGGCCGATCGGCACCGCGGCGGCAACGGCCAGCCCGTCGACCGAGCCGGTCTGGGCGAACGTCGTCCCCACGACGGCGACCAGGCCGAAGAAGACGAAGACGAAGACCTCGCCCAGCGCCCGGTAGCCGTAGGGCAGCGGGCCGCCGGTGTAGGTCCAGGCGGCCGCGATGCAGACCGCGCCGACCGCGACCAGCCACCAGCTCGACAGCGCCGCCAGCGCCAGCCCGGCGACGCCGGCGACGGCGAAGGAGGCCAGCGCCGCGCCCAGCACCTGCCGCGGGGTCGCCGCGCCGGAGCCGACCAGCCGCACCGGCCCCACCCGGACCGCGTCGGTGCCGCGGGTGCCGTCGGAGTAGTCGTTGGCGTAGTTGACCGCGACCTGCAGCGCGAGGGCGACCACCAGGGCCAGCAGCGCCGGCACGAGCCGGAAGCCGTCGAGCGCCGCGGCGGCCCCGGTCCCCACGAGCACCGGGGCGAGGGCTGCGGGCAGCGTGCGGGGGCGGGCACCGGCCAGCCACTGCGCGGGGGTGGCCACGGTCTAGCGCCTCCCGTGGAGGACCGCCGCGGCCACCCCGCGGCGGTCCGGCTTGCCGGTGTGCAGGGTCGGGACGGCGTCGATGCGGTGCAGCTCGCGCGGCGCGGCGGGCCCGCCCAGCCGCTCGGCCACCCACGGGCGCAGCGCCGCCAGGTCCGGTGTCACGCCGCGCGCGGGGACGACGGCGGCGACCACCCGCTGACCCCACTCGTCGTCCGGCCGGCCGAAGACGACGGCGTCGACGACGTCCGGGTGCTGGCGCAGCACGGCCTCCACCGCCTGCGGCGCGACGTTGACCCCGCCGGTGACGACGACGTCGTCCAGCCGGCCGTGCACGGTCAGCCGGCCCCGGTCGTCCAGCGTGCCGGCGTCGCGGGTGCGGAACCAGCCGCCGGCGAAGGCGGTGGCGGTGCCCTCGGGGTCGAGCCGGTAGCCGAGCGCGAGGGTCGGGCCGGCGAGCTCGATCCCGTCGTCGGTCACCCGCACGCGGACGCCGTCCAGCGGCTCGCCGTCGTACACGCAGCCGCCCGCGGTCTCGGTCATCCCGTACGTGGTCACCACGGCGACGCCCGCCTCCCGGGCCCGGGTCAGCAGGGCCGGGTCCGTGGCCGCACCGCCGACCAGGACCGCGTCGAACGCCCGCAGCGCGGCGGACTCCGCGTCGAGGTACCGGCGCAGCTGGGTGGGCACCAGCGCCGTGTAGCGCCGCCCGGCAGGCATGCGGGCGACGGCGGCGGCCAGGGGCTCCCCGGGGCCGAGCACGGTCGGGTCCGTGCCGCCGAGGACCGAGCGGCAGAGCACCTGGAGGCCGGCGACGGCCGAGACCGGGAGCGCGAGCAGCCAGGCATCAGGGCCGCCGAGCCGACGCAGCGTGGCCTCGGCCGAGGCACGCACCGCACCGGCCGACAGCAGCACCCCGCGGCCGCCGCCGGTCGAGCCGGAGGTGACGACGACGAGGTCCACGCCGTCCTCCAGCGGCTGCTCGGGCCGCAACACCGCCCGGGCGGCCTCGACGGCGGCCGGCGGACCCGCGGGCAGCACCGCGATCGGCGCCGTGCCGTCCAGGGCGGCACGCACCTGCGGGAGGAGCGCGAGGGGATCGGCCGGCGCGGCCACGGGGGTCAGGTGCCGGGGCACGAGGTCCGAGGCTACTGCCGGCCCCGTCCAGGGCACCGACCCGAGCCTGCGAGGGGTGGGCGGGACGGGGTCCTCCTAGGCTGGTCACGTGACCGAGCTCCCGAGGTCACGCACGGGCAGAGCATCGACGACACGTGGTCGACGAGCGCCGGCGAGGAGGCCACGTGACCGAGCCCGCGAGGTCGTGCACGGGGAAGAGCATCGACACCGACGGCGCGCGGGTCTGGTCGGTGCCGATGCGGACCCGGTTCCGCGGCCTCGACGTCCGCGACGGCGTGCTGGTGCAGGGCCCCGCCGGCTGGGGCGAGTTCTCCCCGTTCTGGGACTACGACGTCCTGGAGAGCCGCCGCTGGTGGGCCGCGGCGGTCGAGGCGGCCCGCGACGGCTGGCCGGCACCGGTGCGCGACGCGGTGCCGGTGAACGTGACCGTGCCGGCCGTCGGCCCCGAGCGGGCGCACGCGATCGTGACCGCCTCGGGCTGCCGGACGGCGAAGGTGAAGGTCGCCGAGCCCGGCCAGGCGCCCGCCGACGACGTCGCCCGCGTCGAGGCGGTGCGCGACGCCCTCGGCCCGGACGGCGCGATCCGGGTCGACGCGAACGCCGCCTGGGACGTCGACACCGCCGCCGCGCGGATCCGCGAGCTGGACCGGGTGGGCCTGGAGTACGTCGAGCAGCCGTGCGCGTCGCTCGAGGAGCTGGCCGCGCTGCGCCGACGGGTCGACGTGCGGCTCGCCGCCGACGAGGTCGTCCGCCGCTCGGCCGACCCGCTGCGCGTGGACCTGCGCGGGGTGTGCGACGTCGTCGTCCTCAAGGTGCAGCCGCTCGGCGGGGTCCGGGCGGCGCTCGAGGTGGCCGGGGCGCACGGTCTGCCGTGCGTGGTCTCCTCGGCGCTGGAGTCTTCGGTCGGCATCGCCGCCGGGGTGGCGCTGGCCGCCGCGCTGCCCGAGCTGCCGTTCGCCTGCGGGCTGGCCACCGTGGCGCTGCTCGACGGCGACGTCACCAGCGACCCGCTGCTGCCGGTGGACGGCGCGCTGCCGGTGCGGCCCGTGACGCCCGACCGGCTCGCCGAGGTGGTCGCGGACCCGGAGGTCGAGGCCCGCTGGCGGGCCCGGCTGGAGGCGGTGCGCGGGTGAACCCCTCCACCGCCCTCGCCCGGGTGCTGGTCGACGAGCTGGTCCGCGGCGGGGTCACCGACGCCGTGGTGGCGCCCGGTTCCCGCTCGGCGCCGGTCGCGCTCGCCCTCGCCGACGCCGAGCGCGACGGGCGACTCACCCTGCACGTGCGCATCGACGAGCGGACCGCCGCCTTCCTCGCCCTCGGCCTGGCCAAGGCGTCCGGGCGGCCGGTGCCGGTGCTGACCACCTCGGGGACGGCGACCGCGCACCTGCACGCCGCCGTCCTCGAGGCCGACGCCGCCGGGGTGCCGCTGCTCGCGCTGACCGCGGACCGGCCGCCGGAGCTGCGCGACACCGGCGCCAACCAGACCATCGCCCAACCCGGGCTCTACGGGGTCGCCGTGCGGGCGGCGGTCGACGTCGGCGTGCCCGAGGCCGGCCGGGAGGAGGCGCAGAACCGGTACTGGCGCTCGCTGGTGGCCAAGGCGCTGCTGACCGCCCGGGGTGCGCTGTCCGGCGACCCGGGGCCGGTGCACCTCAACCTGCCGTTCCGCGAGCCGCTGCTGCCCGAGGACGCCGACGTGCGGACCGCCGGCCCGTGGTCGGGCCGGCCGGACGGGGCCCCGTGGACCGACGGTTCGGTCGCGGCCGTCGCGCGGCCCCTCGACACCGGGCCCGCCCGCAGCCTGGTGGTCGTCGGTGACGCGCCGCCCGCGCTGGGCCGGGCGGCCGCCGAGCTGGCCGGGGCGCAGGGCTGGCCGGTGGTCGCGGAGCCGTCCAGCGGTGCGTGGGCCTCCTCCGTACGCGGCGGGGCGCTGCTGCTCGGGGTGCCCGACTGGCTGGCCGAGCACCGGCCCGAGCGGGTGCTGGTCGTGGGGCGGCCGACGCTGTCCCGGCCGGTGTCGGCGCTGCTGGCCGACCCCGCTGTCCGGGTGGAGACCGTGTCGGCCGCACCGCGCTGGCCCGACGCCGGCCGCTCGACGACCTGGGTGGGTGAGCTGCCGGCCCCTCGGACGGCCCCGGGCGGTACCGCGCCGACGGCCGACCCGGCGTGGCGGGCGGCGTGGTGCGCGGCCGCGGCCCGGGTGGGGACGGCGGTCGACGGCGTGCTCGACGCGTTGCCCGCGTTGACCGCCGGGCTGCTCGCCCGCGACCTCGTGGGCTGCCTGCCCGACGGCGCGCTGCTGGTCCTCGGCTCGTCGACCCCGGTGCGCGACGTCGACCGGCTGGCCGTCCCGCGGGCGGGGCTCACCGTCCTGGCCAACCGCGGGGTCGCCGGCATCGACGGGACGGTCTCCACCGCGGTGGGCGCGGCCCTCGTGCACTCCCGCGAGGGCGGCCGACGGGGGTTCGCGCTGCTCGGCGACCTCACCCTCCTGCACGACCTCCAGGGCCTGCTGATGGGTGAGGGGGAGCTGCGGCCGGACCTCACCCTCGTCGTCCCGGACAACGACGGCGGCGGCATCTTCGCCCAGCTGGAGCCCGGGCAGCCGCGGTACGAGGCCGGCTACCGGCGGGTGTTCGGCACGCCGCACGGCCGCGACCTGGTCGCCGTGGCCGAGGCGCTGGGCTGGCCGGCGGAGCGGGTGTCGACGTCGACCGGGCTGCGGGACGCCCTCGCCGCAGGTGGGCCGCGGGTGGTCGTCGTCGGCACCGACCAGCGCGCCGAGGCCCAGGTGGCCGCGGCGCTGCGGTCGGCCGCCACCGAGGCGCTCGGCTCCTGACGGCGCCGCGGCAGCGATGAGGAGCAGCGCCCGGTGAGGGCAGCCCTGGTGCGGCGGGCAACCTCGGTGAGGTCAGGGGACAGGTCGCCAAGGGCATCCTCGTGGAGCGGGTACACGCTCACCGCCCACCAGGCCGTCCAGGTGCTCGCCCGGGTGTCGCAGCAGACGAACCGCAAGCTCGTGGGCATCGCCGAGGAGCTCAACCGGACCGGGGTGGTGCCGCAAGCGGATTGACTCCGTGATCCTCCGGGCAGTCGGGGGCCACGGTCCGCGGGGTGGCCGGCCGCCCCGCAGGCCCAGGTCCGGCAGTCGACGAACCGGCTGCCGGGCCGCCCCCACCGCCCGTCGCCCGTACGCCGGGTGCGAGCGGTGCGGCCGGCGTACCGGGCGGCGTCGGTGTCCGGACGGCGGGTCGGCCGGGAGCTCCGTGACAGAGCCGGGGAGGAGCGGGCGCGAGGGCGGTCGGACGTGCCGGAGGTCACGCGCCGGGTTCCTCTGGGTCGCTCCTCCGGCGGCCGGGTCGGAGCGCTGACCTGCGGGTCCGCGGGAGAGCAGCGTCACGCTGGATCGCGCGGAGCCCTTGCTGCAACTCGTTCGTCATCTCGCCGCGCGCGGGTTAGCGTCGCAGCATGACGTCGGGACGGGAGTGGACCTGCGGCTGGTCGTGGTGCGCCTGGGGCTCCCACTCGGAAACCCACGGATGGTGAGGCCGGCGCCGGTCGACGAGTACCTGGCCGGCCTGCCGGGCGGCGTCCGCGAGCGGGTCCAGCAGGTGCGGCAGCTGGTGACGTCGGCCGTGCCGGGCGCCGCGGAGACC
Organism: Geodermatophilus sp. URMC 61; assembly: GCF_052931555.1. Taxonomy (NCBI): domain Bacteria; kingdom Bacillati; phylum Actinomycetota; class Actinomycetes; order Geodermatophilales; family Geodermatophilaceae; genus Geodermatophilus; species Geodermatophilus sp. URMC 61. The sequence continues at coordinate 3,633,493 of NZ_JBRFHZ010000002.1, read as the reverse complement.
CTCCGGTACGGGACGCCGACGTTCACCGTCGATGGCCGGTCACTGGTCCACGTCACGGTCTGGACGCGGCACGTGGCGCTCCACCCGCTGCCGCGACAGCTGGCCGACCCGGAGCTGGAGGCAGCCGTGGCCCCGTACCGCGGCGCCGGGGACGCGATGCACCTGCCGCACCGTGACCCGGTGCCCCGCGAGCTGGTGCGTCGCGTGGTCGAGGAGCTCGCCCGCCGCTGACCCCGTGGCAGCAGCGAGCCACCCGGTGTCGGGGAGCTCCGTGCCCGGAGGGTCAGCTCTCCAGCGCGGCCTGGAAGGCGGCGAACTTCGCCTGGGTCTCGGCCAGCTCGGCGGCCGGGTCCGAGCCGGCGACGATGCCGCAGCCGGCGAACAGCCGCGCCGTGGCCGGGTCGTCGTCGGCCAGCTGGGCGCACCGCAGCGCCAGGCCGAACTCGCCGTCCCCGCGGGCGTCGACCCAGCCGACCGGGCCCGCGTAGCGGCCGCGGTCCATGCCCTCCAGCTCGCCGATCAGCGCGGCGGCGGCGGCGGTCGGGGTGCCGCAGACGGCGGCGGTCGGGTGCACCGCACCGACGAGCTCCAGCAGCCCGGCGCGGCCGCGGGCGCCACCGCGGCGCTGGGCGCCGGTGACGTCGGTGGCCAGGTGGCGCACGTTGGCCAGCGTCAGCAGCTCCGGCTCCTCCGGCGCGGACAGCGTCGTGCAGTACGGCTCCAGCGCCCGGACCAGCGAGTCGACGGCGAGGGCGTGCTCGGCGCGGTCCTTGGCCGAGGCGAGCAGGCCCGCCGCCAGCCGCTCGTCGTCGGCGCCGGCACCGCGCGGCGCCGTCCCCGCCAGCACACGGGAGGACAGCTCGCGGCCGGTCCGGCGCAGCAGCAGCTCCGGCGTGGCGCCGAGCAGGCCGTCGACGGCGAAGGTCCAGCAGTCGGGGAAGCGGGCGGCCAACCGGGCGAGCAGCGCGCGCGGGTCCAGCGGCGCGTCGGCGGTGACCAGCAGGTCGCGCGCCAGCACCACCTTGGCCAGCTGCCCGGCGCCGATCCGCGCCACGGCCGCGGCCACCGTCGCGCACCACGAGGCCGGGTCGAGCGCGCCGTCGGCGTAGCGCAGCCGGCCGAGTGGCCCCGGTTCGGTCGCGGGCGCGGTGGTCAGCACGTCGGCGGGGTCGACGTCCCCGGTCGTGGTCACCCAGGCGACGCCGTCGCGCCGGCCGACGACGACCTCGGGGACGACGAACACCGACGTCCCGGCGGCCGGGTCGAAGGCGATGCTGGCGAACACGACCGGCCCCGAGCCGGGGACCCCGGCCCGGTCGTCCACGTCGAGCCCCGCGCTGAGGGCCTCCCACCACTCGGCCGCCTCGGCCAGGGCCCGCGGGCCCGTGACCTCCAGCCGGGCCGCCTCGCCCCAGCCGACCAGGCCCTCGCCGCGGCGCACCCAGGACACCGCGCCGGCGGCCGGCAGCAGGTCGAGCAGGGCCGGGGGATCGGGCAGCGGGGTCGTGGTGACGACGGGCGTGACCGCATCCGAGGTGGTCACGGCTGCCACTGTCACGGCCCCAGGGTAGGCAGCCGGTAGCGTCGCCCGTCGTGGCAGACCGGCGAGACAGCGCGCACACCCCGGGGCTGCGGGCCGGTCTGGACAAGCGGCCGGCCGACGTCGCCGCCATGTTCGACCGGGTCGCAGAGCGCTACGACCTCACGAACACGGTGCTCTCCGGCGGCCTGGACGCCTCCTGGCGGCGGGCCACCCGCGAGGCGCTGGGCGCCCGCCCGGGGCAGACCGTGCTCGACGTCGCCGCCGGGACGGCGGTGTCGACGGTCGAGCTGGCGGCCGGCGGCGTGCGCGCGATCGCCTGCGACTTCTCCCAGGGCATGCTCCGCGCGGGCGCGGCACGGCAGGTGCCCAAGGTGGCCGGTGACGCCATGGCGCTGCCGCTGGCCGACGGGAGCGTCGACGGCGTCGTCATCTCCTTCGGCCTGCGCAACGTCGCCGATCCCGATGCCGCGCTGCGCGAGTTCGCCCGGGTCACCCGCCCCGGGGGGACGCTGGTGGTCTGCGAGTTCTCCAGCCCCACCTGGGCGCCGTTCCGCACCGTCTACACCGAGTACCTGATGCGCGCGCTGCCGAGGATCGCCCGCGCGGTGAGCAGCAACCCCGAGGCGTACGTCTACCTGGCCGAGTCGATCCGGGCCTGGCCCGACCAGCCGGCGCTCGCCGCCCGGCTGCAGGCCGCCGGCTGGGCCGACGTCGCCTGGCGCGACCTCACCGGCGGCATCGTGGCGCTGCACCGCGGCCGCAGACCGCACGCCTGAGCACGCCTCGTCCCTGGGGCGGACGGGACGAGACGGAACTGTGACGCACCAATCCCTGGTGCCCACTTGTCACCGACGTCACACCCCGGCCTAGAGTGGTGACCGGGCGACTTTGTGAACCAATTCACAAGCGCGCCGGGAACCGAGTGGAGGGGGTCGAGGTGGACGACGGCGACCGGCGGGCCGACGTGGTCGTCGTCGGCGCCGGTCCGGCGGGTTCCTCGACGGCGTGGCACCTCGCCCGCGCCGGTCTCGACGTCGTCGTCCTGGAGAAGGCCCGGCTGCCCCGCGAGAAGGTCTGCGGCGACGGGCTGACCCCGCGCGCCGTCAAGGCGCTCGACGACATGGGCGTCGACACCACCGGCTGGGTCCGGCACCGGGGGCTGCGGGTCACCGGCGGCGGCCAGGTGGTCGAGGTCGACTGGCCGACCCTGCAGCACTGGCCCTCCCACGGCCTCATCCGCAGCCGCCGCGACCTCGACGCGGGCCTCGCCGCGCACGCGGTTGCGGCCGGCGCCCGGCTCGTGCAGGAGGTCACGGTCACCGGCCCGCTCCTCGACGACGCCGGCCGGGTGGCGGGGGTGCTCGCCGAGGAGGGCCCCGACCGGACGCCGGCCACCTGGCGCGCGCCGCTGGTGGTCTCCGCCGAGGGCCTCTCCGGCCGGCTGGCCAAGGCGCTGGGCCTGCTCCGGCGGGAGGACCGGCCGCTCGGCGTCGCCGTCCGCCGGTACGTGGCCTCCCCGCGCACGCACGACGACTACCTCGACATCTCCTTCGACCTCTCGCCCGGCGGCCCGAGCGCGGACTCGATGCCCGGGTACGGCTGGGCCTTCGGCATGGGCGACGGCACCAGCAACGTCGGCTTCGGCCTGCTCGACACCCGCCGCGGCACCGGCGCCGAGCCCCGGGCGGTGCTGCGCGGGTGGCTGACCACCCTGCCGCCGGAGTGGCAGCTCGGCGAGGAGCACGCGGTCACCCCGCTGCGCGGCGCCGGCCTGCCGATGGCCCTGCACCGCGGGCCGGCCTACACCCGCGGGCTGCTCCTGGCCGGCGACACCGCCGGCACGGTCAACCCGTTCAACGGCGAGGGCATCAGCTACGCGCTGGAGACCGGGCGCATGGCCGCGGAGGCCGCCGTCGAGGGCCTGGCCGCACCGGAGGGCCTGGCCCGGGAGGCGGTGCTGCGCCGGTACCCCGACCGGCTGCGCGAGGAGTACGGGCGGCACCACCGGCTGGGCACCGGCTTCCTCGCGCTGTTGGCCCGCCCGGACCTGGTCCGGTTCGCCACCGCGCACGGGCTCAAGCGGCCGCCGCTGGTGGCCCGGGCGCTGCGGCTGATGGGCAACCTCTCCGACGGCCGGGACGGCGACCGGTTCGACCGCGCCGTCGCCGTCCTGACCCGCCTGGCCCCGGCGGTCTGACGTGACCGCCCCCGACCCGACCCGCGACGACGAGAGGTAGGCGCTGGTGCTCTCGCAGTACGTCCCGATGGTCGGCCTGTTCGCCCTGGCCGCGGCCTTCGCGCTGTTCTCCGTGACCGTCGCCCCATTCATGGGCCCCCGCCGGCACAACCGGGCGAAGCTGGCCGCCTACGAGTGCGGCATCGAACCGGTGGACCAGCCGCTGACCGGCGGCCGTTTCCCGGTCAAGTACTACCTGACGGCGATGATGTTCATCGTCTTCGACATCGAGATCGTCTTCCTCTACCCGTGGGCCGTCGCCAACGACGCGCTGGGCGTCTTCGGGCTGGTCGAGATGGTCGTCTTCATCGGCACCGTGTTCATCGCCTACGTCTACGTGTGGCGACGCGGCGGCCTGGACTGGGACTGAGAGGCCTCCCATGGGACTCGAGGAGAAGCTGCCGAGCGGCGTCCTGCTGACCTCGGTGGAGAAGCTGGTCAACTGGACCCGGAAGTCCTCGTTGTGGCCGGCCACCTTCGGGCTGGCCTGCTGCGCGATCGAGATGATGGCCACCGGGGCCGGCCGCTACGACCTGGCGCGCTTCGGCATGGAGGTCTTCCGGGCCTCGCCGCGGCAGGCCGACCTCATGATCGTCGCCGGCCGCGTCAGCCAGAAGATGGCGCCGGTCCTGCGCCAGATCTACGACCAGATGCCCGAGCCGCGCTGGGTGTTGGCGATGGGCGTGTGCGCCAGCTCCGGCGGGATGTTCAACAACTACGCGATCGTGCAGGGCGTCGACCACGTCGTCCCCGTGGACATGTACCTGCCCGGCTGTCCGCCGCGGCCGGAGATGCTCACCGACGCCATCCTCAAGCTGCACCACAAGATCATGAACGAGCCGCTGGGACCCAAGCGGGCGCGCGAGCTCGAGCGGGCGCGGGAGGAGGGCCGGGCGAAGGAGCTCTACGTCGAGATGCCGTCGTCGGTGCGCGTGGACCCGGAGAAGCGCGCGGCCTACGAGCGGGCCGCCGCCGAGCGGCGCACCGGCCAGTTCGCCATCGAGCAGCGTGGCGGCAACGCCGTCCTGCTGCCCGAGCCGTACGTGCGGAGTGACCGGTGACCGGCCCGGGGGACCGCAGCGGCACGGACGCCGGCCAGGGTGCGGCGGCGCCCTCGGGCGGGTTCCGCAAGGGCGCGTTCGGGGTCAGCGGCAGCGGTGACACCTCCGGCTTCGGCGGCCTGGTCCGCGTCGAGCCCGGCGGCGCGGTCGCGCTGCACTCCACCGACCGGCCCTACGGCGGGTACTTCGACGAGGTCACCGACGCGTTGATCGAGGCGGTCGGGCAGGCCACGTACGACGCCGCGGTGCAGCGGGTGCTGGTCGACCGCGGCGAGATCACCTACTTCGTCGCCCGGGAGCACCTGCTGACCCTGGTGCAGGCCCTGCGGGACGACGAGGCGCTGCGCTTCGAGCTGTGCAGCAGCGTCTCCGGCGTCGACTACCTCGACAGCGGCGGCCCCGCGACCGCGCCCGGCCGGCCCCGGTTCCACGTCGTCCACCACCTGACCTCGATGACCTACCGCCGGCGGATCCGGCTGGAGGTCGCGGTTCCCGCCGAGGACCCGCACGTCCCGTCGGTGGTCTCCGTCTACCCGACGGCGGACTGGCACGAGCGGGAGACCTGGGACATGTTCGGCGTCGTCTTCGACGGCCACCCGGCGCTGACCCGGATCCTCATGCCCGACGACTGGGACGGTCACCCGCAGCGCAAGGACTACCCCCTCGGCGGCGTCCCCGTGGAGTACCACGACGCCACGATCCCCCCGCCCGACACGCGGCGGGCCTACCGGTGAGGCGCACGCGATGAGCACCTCCTACAACCCCGCCGACCCCTACGCCGGCTCGCGGGAGACCACCGAGGGCCGGGTCTACACGGTCACCGGCGGTGACTGGGACCAGACGCTGGGCACCGAGGCGTACGGCGAGGAACGCCTCGTCGTGAACATGGGGCCGCAGCACCCGTCGACGCACGGGGTGCTCCGCCTGGTGCTCGACCTCGAGGGCGAGACGGTGACCAAGGCGCGGGTGGTCATCGGCTACCTGCACACCGGGATCGAGAAGAACACCGAGTACCGCAACTGGGTCCAGGGCACGACCTTCGTGACGCGGATGGACTACCTGTCCCCGCTGTTCAACGAGTCCGGCTACTCCATGGCGGTCGAGAAGCTGCTCGGCGTCGAGGCGCCCCCGCGCGCCCGGACCATCCGCGTCCTGGTCATGGAGCTCAACCGGATCGCCTCGCACCTGGTCGCGCTGGCCACCTTCGGCATGGAGATGGGCGCGCTCACCGGGATGACGAACGGCTTCCGCGAGCGCGAGATGGTCCTCGACCTGCTCGAGGAGATCACCGGCCTGCGGATGAACCACGCCTACGTCCGCCCCGGCGGGGTGGCGCAGGACCTCCCGCCCGGCGCCGTCGAGCACATCCGCGAGTTCCTCGAGGTCATGCCGGCCCGGGTGGCCGACTTCCACAAGCTGCTCACCGGCCAGCCCATCTGGCAGGCCCGGCTCAAGGACGCCGGCTACCTCGACGTCACCGGCTGCGTGGCGCTGGGCGTCACCGGGCCGGTGCTGCGCGCCGCCGGGCTGCCGTGGGACCTGCGCAAGGTCGAGCCCTACCTGGGCTACGAGACCTACGACTTCGAGGTGCCGACCGCCGACACCTGCGACGCCTGGGGGCGATACCTGGTGCGCATGGCGGAGATCAACGAGTCGCTGAAGATCGTCGAGCAGGCGCTGGACCGGCTGGAGCCGGGGCCGGTCATGGTCGAGGACAAGAAGATCGCCTGGCCCGCGCAGCTGTCGCTCGGGCCCGACGGCCTGGGCAACTCGCTCGAGCACGTGAAGCACATCATGGGCCAGTCGATGGAGGCCCTGATCCACCACTTCAAGCTGGTCACCGAGGGCTTCCGGGTGCCGGCCGGCCAGGTCTACGTGCCCGTCGAGTCCCCGCGCGGCGAGCTCGGCTACCACGTGGTCAGCGACGGCGGCACCAGACCGTGGCGCGTGCACGTGCGCGACCCCAGCTTCGTCAACCTGCAGGCGACGGCGGCGATGAGCGAGGGCGGCATGATCGCCGACGTCATCGCGGCCATCGCCTCCCTCGACCCGGTCATGGGAGGAGTCGACAGGTGAGTCAGCACCGCAGGGAGCGCCAGCGACCGAGGAGCGGAGCGAACCCGGAGCCCTCCCCGTGTGATCGGGGAGTGGACCGATGAGCGCACTCCCGGGATCGGCGGAGGGGACGGCGGTCACCGGGCTGGACTCCAGCCCGGTGGAGCCACCCGCCGCGGACCTGCCGCCGCTGACCGAGCAGGTGCGGCTCGAGGTGCGGGAGATCATCGCCCGCTACCCGCAGCCACGCTCGGCGCTGCTGCCGATGCTGCACCTGGTCCAGAGCCACCAGGGCTACGTCTCGCCCGAGGGCGTGGCGCTGTGCGCCGAGGAACTGGGCCTGACCAAGGCCGAGGTCGGCGCGGTCGCGACCTTCTACACGATGTACAAGCGCCGTCCCACCGGCCGGCACCTGGTGAGCGTCTGCACCAACACGCTGTGCAGCGTGCTGGGCGGGCAACGGATCTTCGACGCCCTGAGCGCCGACCTCGGCGTCCACCACGACGAGACCGCGGCCGACGGCTCGGTCACCCTCGAGCACGCGGAGTGCCTGGCCGCCTGCGACTACGCGCCGGTGGTCACCGTCGACTACGAGTTCTACGACCAGCAGGACGTCGAGAGCGCTCGCGCGCTGGTCGCCGCGCTGCGCCGTGGGGAGAAGCCGCACCCCACCCGTGGCGCTCCGCTGACCGACTTCCGGGGGGTCTCCCGCCAGCTCGCCGGTTTCGACCAGTACGGCGGCGAGGACGCCCGTGCGGCGGCGGTCGACGCCGAGGGCGCGATCGGCCCGACGCTGGCCGGGCTGCGGCTGGCCGCCGAGCGCGGCGAGTCCGCCCCGCCGATGCCTGGCCCGGAGGAGCCGGCAGCCGACACGGGCGAGCCGGCCGAGACGGTCGCGCCGTCCGGGCGCACCGGCGAGACCCCGGAGGCCGAGGCCGCCGACGCCCGCGTCGCGGCGGCCGACACCCCCGCGGAGCGGGCCGGCGCCGCGCAGGCCCACCCGGACCGGGGCGCCGAGTACGGCCAGCCGCGCGGGCGGCAGCGGGCCGGCACCGAGACCCCGCCCGCGGCCGAGCCGGCCACCGGCACGACTCCTCCCGTGTCGCCCCCCCATCCACCCGGCGCCACAGACGGGAAGGCCTGACATGCCCCTCGCACCCGTGCTGACCTCCCGCTGGGCCGAGCCGCAGTCCTGGCGGCTGGCCACCTACGAGCGGCTCGACGGCTACACCGCGCTGCGCACCGCGCTGTCCATGACCCCCGACGAGCTGGTCGGCCTGGTCAAGGACTCGGGGCTGCGCGGCCGCGGCGGCGCCGGCTTCCCCACCGGCATGAAGTGGAGCTTCATCCCCCAGCCCAAGCCGGGGGAGACGCCCACCGGGCCGGCCGCGATGCCCAAGTACCTCGTGGTCAACGCCGACGAGGGGGAGCCGGGTACCTGCAAGGACCTGCCGCTGATGATGGCCGACCCGCACTCCCTGGTGGAGGGCGTGGTCATCGCCTCCTACGCGATCCGCTCGCACCTGGCGGTCATCTACGTCCGCGGCGAGGCGGTGCACGCCCACCGGCGGCTGGTCAACGCCGTCCGCGAGGCCTACGAGGCCGGCTACCTGGGCCGCGACATCCTGGGCTCGGGCTACGACCTGGAGCTCGTCGTGCACGCGGGCGCCGGCGCCTACATCTGCGGCGAGGAGACCGCGCTGCTCGACTCGCTGGAGGGCTACCGCGGGCAGCCGCGCCTCAAGCCGCCGTTCCCCGCCGTCGCCGGCCTCTACGGCGCCCCGACGGTGATCAACAACGTCGAGACGCTGGCCAGCGTGCCGTTCGTCGTCCGCGGCGGCTCGGACTGGTTCAAGGAGTTCGGCCCGGAGAAGTCGCCCGGGCCGAAGATCTACTCGCTGTCGGGCCGCGTCGTCCGCCCCGGCCAGTACGAGGCCCCCATGGGGACGACGATGCGCGAGCTGCTGGAGATGGCCGGCGGCGTCCGCCCCGGGCACCAGCTCAAGTTCTGGACGCCGGGGGGTTCCTCGACGCCGTACTTCACCTCCGAGCACCTCGACGTCCCGCTGGACTTCGACTCGGTGGCCGCCGCGGGCTCGATGCTCGGCACCACCGCGCTCATGGTCTTCGACGAGACCGACTCGATCGTCGAGGCGACCCTGCGGTTCACCGAGTTCTACGCGCACGAGAGCTGCGGCAAGTGCACCCCGTGCCGCGAGGGGACGTACTGGCTGGTCCAGATCCTGCAGCGACTGGTCGACGGCCGGGGGACGGCGGCCGACCTGGACCTGCTCACCGACACCTGCGACAACATCCTCGGCCGCTCGTTCTGCGCGCTCGGGGACGGCGCGACCAGCTGCATCGCCAGCTCGCTGAAGTACTTCCGCGACGACTACGTCGCCCTGCTGCCCCCGGAGGAACAGGCCCGCCTGGGCCGCAGCCTCCGGCTCGAGCCCATCGGAGTCGCCTCGTGACCGGGATCGCGAGGTCACGCAGAGACACAGCACGCCTCGGCACTGGACCGACGAGCGCCGGCGAGGAGGACCAGTGACGCTCACCAACCCGACCCCTGCGCCCGCGGTCCCGCCCGGTGCGCCGGGCCCGCACACCCCGCCGGACGCCGTCCACTGCACCATCGACGGCTTCGACGTCGCCGTGCCCAAGGGGACGCTGATCATCCGGGCCGCCGAGATGATCGGCGTGCAGATCCCGCGGTTCTGCGACCACCCGCTGCTCGAGCCGGTCGGCGCCTGCCGCCAGTGCCTGGTCGAGGTGGAGGGTCAGCGCAAGCCGGTGGCCTCCTGCACCATGCCGGTGACCGAGGGGATGGTGGTGAAGACCCAGCTCACCAGCCCGGTCGCCGACAAGGCGCAGCAGGGCACGATGGAGCTGCTGCTGATCAACCACCCGCTGGACTGCCCGGTCTGCGACAAGGGCGGCGAGTGCCCGCTGCAGAACCAGGCGATGAGCAACGGCCGCACCGAGAGCCGGTTCGTCGACGTCAAGCGCACCTACCCCAAGCCGGTGCCCATCAGCAGCGAGGTGCTGCTCGACCGCGAGCGCTGCGTGCTCTGCGCGCGGTGCACCCGGTTCTCCCAGCAGGTCGCCGGGGACCCGTTCATCGAGCTGTTCGAGCGCGGCGCCCTGGAGCAGGTCGCCATCTACGAGGACGAGCCGTTCTCCTCCTACTTCTCGGGCAACACCACGCAGATCTGCCCGGTCGGCGCGCTGACCAGCGCCCAGTACCGGTTCCGCGCCCGGCCGTTCGACCTGCGCAGCGAGCCCAGCGTCTGCGAGCACTGCGCCTCGGGCTGCGCGCAGCGCACCGACTACCGCCGCGGCAAGGTCATGCGGCGGCTGGCGGGGGAGGACCCGGCGGTCAACGAGGAGTGGAACTGCGACAAGGGCCGCTGGGCCTTCCGCTACGCCACCGCCAACGACCGGCTCACCACCCCGCTGGTCCGGCGGGACGGCGTGCTGGAGCCGGCGTCCTGGCCGGAGGCGTGGGCAGCGGCGGCCGAGGGCCTGCGCGCCGCGCGCGACGCCGGCGGCGTGGGGGTGCTGCCCGGCGGCCGGCTGACCGTCGAGGACGCGTACGCCTACGCCAAGTTCGCCCGGGTGGCGCTGGGCACCAACGACGTCGACGCCCGCGCCCGCGCCCACTCGGCGGAGGAACTGGCGTTCCTCGTGGCGCACGTCGCGGGCACCGGCCCGTACGGCGGCACGACGGGGGCATCGGTCACCTACGACGACCTGGCCGGCGCCCCCGCGGTGCTGCTCGCCGGTCTGGAGCCGGAGGAGGAGTCGCCGATCCTCTTCCTGCGGCTGCGCCGGGCGGTGCGCAAGAACCGGCTGGCCGTCTACGACCTCGCCCCGTTCGCGACCACCGCCGCGGAGAAGCTGCAGGCCACCGTGCTGACCACCCGTCCCGGCACGGAGGCCCGCTCGCTGGCCGCCCTCGCCGAGGGCACCTGGGGCGGCCCGGCGGTCGAGGCGCTGCGGCAGCCCGGCGCGATCGTCCTCGCCGGCGAGCGCCTGGCCGAGTCCCCGGGCGCGTTCTCCGCCGTGGTCGCGCTCGCCCGCGCCACGGGCGCGCGGGTGGCCTGGGTGCCGCGGCGGGCCGGGGAGCGCGGCGCCGTCGAGGCCGGCGCGCTGCCGGCGCTGCTGCCCGGCGGTCGCCCGGTCACCGACCCCGGAGCCCGGGCGCAGGTGGCCGCCGCGTGGGGCGTCGCCGAGCTGCCGGCCACGCCCGGCCGCGACACGAACGGCATCCTCACCGCCGTCACCCACGGGCAGCTCACGGGTCTGCTCGTGGGCGGCGTCGACCCGGCCGACCTGCCGGACCCGCGGCTGGCCGAGGCGGCGCTGGCCGACGCCCGGTTCGTCGTGAGCCTGGAGATGCTGCCGAGCGCGGTCACCGAGCACGCCGACGTCGTCCTGCCGGTGGCCGCCGCCCCGGAGAAGGCCGGCGCCTACCTGGACTGGGAGGGCCGGCTGCGCCCGTTCGACGCCACGCTGCACGGCACCGGCCGGCTGCCCGACGGCCGCGTGCTGCAGGGGCTGGCCGACGAGATGGACGTGGACCTGGGGCTGCCCGCCCCCGAGGTCGCCCGCGCCGAGCTCGCCGCTCTGGGGGTCGTCGCCGAGCGCCCGCTGGTCACCGGCCTGGACGTCGTCCCGCCCGGCGACCCGGAGCTCGCCGAGGACCAGGCGGTGCTCGCCTCCTGGCGGCAGCTGTTGGACGTCGGGACGCTGCAGCGCGACGAGCCCGAGCTCGCCGGCACCGCCCGCCCACCGGTCGCCCGCCTGGGCAAGGACGCCGCCCGCCGGCTGGGCCTGGCCGACGGCGACCGGGTCACCGTCTGCGGCGCGATGGGGGAGGTCAGCCTGCCGGTGGTGGTCACCGAGATGCCCGACCAGGTGGTCTGGCTGCCGATGCGCTCACCGGGCAGCGAGCTGCGCACCCACCTGGGCACCCCGCTCGGCGGCGTCGTCCGCCTGATCGCCGGAGGTGCCGCATGAGCCCGCTCGCTGCCGCCGCCGACCAGCCGACCCTCGCGGACTTCGGCACCGACGTCTGGTGGATCGTCCTCATCAAGATCGTCGGCGTCTTCGTCGTCCTGGTGCTGCTGACGCTGTTCGCCATCGTCTTCGAGCGCAAGGTCGTCGCGCGGATGCAGCAGCGGATCGGCCCCAACCGGGTCGGCCCGCGCGGCTACCTGCAGAGCCTCGCTGACGGACTGAAGCTGGCGTTCAAGGAAGACATCATGCCGGCGCTCGCGGACAAGCCGGTCTACTTCCTGGCCCCGGTCATCGCCACCATCCCGGCGTTCCTGGCCTTCTCGGTGATTCCGCTGGGCCCGGTGGTCAGCATCTTCGGCCGGCAGACCCCGCTGCAGCTCACCGACGCCCCCATCGGCGTCCTCGTCGTGCTGGCCTGCTCGGCGATGGGCGTCTACGGCATCGTGCTGGCCGGCTGGGCGTCCGGCTCGACCTACCCGCTGCTGGGCGGGCTGCGCAGCGCCGCGCAGATGGTCAGCTACGAGATCGCGATGGGGCTGTCGATCGTCGCGGTGTTCCTCTACGCCGGCTCGATGTCGACCTCGGAGATCGTCGCCGCGCAGGCCGACGGCAACCCGGTCTCCTTCTTCGGCCTGACGTTCACCGGCCCGGGCTGGTTCGCCGTGCTGCTGCCGGTCTCCTTCGTCATCTACGTCATCGCCGTGGTCGGCGAGACCAACCGGGCGCCGTTCGACCTGCCCGAGGCCGAGAGCGAGCTGGTCGGCGGCTTCCACACCGAGTACTCGTCGCTGAAGTTCGCGCTGTTCTTCCTCGCCGAGTACATCAACATGGTCACCGTCTCGGCGCTGGCCGCGACGCTGTTCCTCGGCGGTTGGCGGGCGCCGTGGCCGATCTCGATCTGGGACGGCGCCAACTCCGGCTGGTGGCCGCTGCTGTGGTTCTTCCTCAAGGTCGTCGCCGCGCTGTTCGTCTTCATCTGGCTGCGCGGCACGCTGCCCCGGCTGCGCTACGACCAGTTCATGCGCTTCGGCTGGAAGGTGCTGGTCCCGACCGCGCTGGTCTGGATCCTCGCCGTCGCGACCATGCGCACCATCGCCCGCGAGGCCGACCTCTCCACCGGCCAGGTGGCGCTGTTCGTCGGCGTCCCGATGGCGCTGCTGGTCATCGCCGTGCTGCTCGTCGCCAGCCGGGCCAGCAACCGGGCCACCCGCATCGCGGCGACCAAGGCCGCGGCCGGCTCGATCCACCCGACCGAGGCCGAGCCGGAGGTGCTGCCCCCCGCCGGGCCGCGCCGCCGGCCGGCCGACCGCACCGCTCCCAGCCGCGCCGAGGGCGGCTTCCCGATCCCGCCGATGGACCTCGCCGTCCCGCCGTCGCCGCGGCTGCGCAGCCGCGAGACGGTCGCGCCCGACGGCGCCGTGGTGGGCACCGGACGGCGCAGCGGCGCCGGCACCCAGGAGGATGTCGATGACTGAGCCCCGCGACGTGGACCGCCGCTCGCCGGACCCCCACGAGCCCGGGCACGACATGGTGGCGCAGACCAAGCGCGAACTGGCCCACCGCGGCCGGGACGCCGGACCGGTCAAGCGGGCCAGCTGGCTGCCCGGGCCCGGGCAGGGCTTCGGGGTCACCTTCGCGCAGATCTTCCGCAAGGTGACCACCGAGGAGTACCCCGAGGTGCCCAAGGTGACCAAGCCGCGCTACCACGGGCGGCACGTGCTCAACCGGCACCCCGACGGCCTGGAGAAGTGCGTCGGCTGCGAGCTGTGCGCGTGGGCGTGCCCGGCCGACGCCATCTACGTCGAGGGCGGCGACAACACCGAGGACGAGCGCTACTCGCCGGGTGAGCGGTACGGCCGCGTCTACCAGATCAACTACCTGCGCTGCATCTTCTGCGGCCTGTGCATCGAGGCCTGCCCGACCCGCTCGCTGACGATGAGCAACGACTTCGAGCTGGCCGACGACAACCGGGCCGACCTGATCTACACCAAGGAGCAGCTCATGGCCCCGCTGCTGCCCGGCATGGAGGCCCCACCGCACCCCATGCGGCTGGGCCACGACGAGAAGGACTACTACGTCCGGGAGGCCGCCGGAGCGGCACCGCCGGCCGACCCCGCCGCCGGGGCTCGGGAGGACCAGCCGGTCCCGGCCGAGCACACGGGGGCCCGGTCGTGAACCCCGACGTCGTCATCGGCACCGGCGAGGCCGTCGTCTTCTGGGTGCTCGGCCCGATCGCGCTGATCGGCGCGCTGGGCATGGTGCTCTCGCGCAACGCCGTCCACTCGGCGCTGTGGCTGGTCAACACGATGCTGGCGCTGGGCGTCTTCTACGTCGTCCAGGAGGCGCCGTTCCTCGGCGCGGTGCAGATCATCGTCTACACCGGCGCGATCATGATCCTCTTCCTGTTCGTGCTCATGCTGGTCGGCCGCGACTCCTCGGACTCGGTCGTGGAGACGCTGCGCGGTCAGCGGGTGGCCGCGATCCTGCTCGGCCTCGGCTTCGCCGGGCTGGTCGGCGCCGGCGTCGCCCGGACCACCCAGGACCTCCCCGTCACCGGCCTGGCGGGCGTGCAGGGCGGGGAGACCAGCAACATCGAGGCGATCGCCGCGCTGCTCTTCACCCGCTACCTGCTGGCCTTCGAGGTGACCAGCGCGCTGCTGATCACCGCCGCCGTCGGCGCGATGGTGCTGGCCCACATCGAGCGTGACGCCAGCACCCGACGCTCCCAGAAGGAGCTGTCGCGGGCCCGCTTCCTCACCGACCGGCCGCAGACGCTGCCCGGACCCGGTGTCTTCGCCCGCGGCAACTCGGTCGCCGCACCCGCGCTGCTGCCCGACGGCCGGCTCGCCGAGGACAGCTTCGCCACCGGGATCGAGCCCCAGGAGGTCGAGCAGATGCCGCGTCCCACCGGCCGGGCCGAGCTCGGCACGCCCGACGCGGCGCTGGGCACCCTCGATCCCGCGCCCAGCGACATCCCGGGGGGGCGGGACAGGTGAGGGAGCTCGCGACCTCACCGAACGAGTCCAGCAGCGCCGCGAACGCGGTCGACGAGCGCCGGCGAGGAGGCCTCGTGAGCGAGCGTGCGAGCGGACCCGTGAGCAGAGCAGCCCGGCGCGCGATGACGACGGGCGCCGGCGAGGAGGAGTTGTGAGCCTCACGCACTACCTGGTGCTCGCCGCGATCCTGTTCACCATCGGCGCGGTCGGCGTCCTCGTGCGGCGCAACGCGATCGTCGTGTTCATGTGCGTCGAGCTGATGCTCAACTCGGTGAACCTGACGCTGGTCACCTTCGCCCGCGCCAACGGCACCGTCGACGGCCAGGTCATGGCGTTCTTCGTCATGGTCGTCGCGGCCGCCGAGGTCGTCGTCGGCCTCGCGATCATCATGTCGATCTACCGGACCCGCCGGTCGGCGTCGGTCGACGACGCCAACCTGCTCAAGTACTGACGGGAGCCGGCAGATGGAGACCGTGCCCGCCGACGGGCTGATCGCCGCGTCCTGGCTGCTCATCGCGCTGCCGCTGGCCGGCGCCGCCGTCCTGCTGCTCGGGGGACGGCGCACCGACCGGTGGGGCCACCTGCTGGGCAGCGGCACCGTGATCGCGGCCTTCGTGATCGGCCTGCTCTGCACGCTGCAGCTGGACGGCCGGCGGCTCGACGTCGACCTGTTCACCTTCGTGTCCACCGGGTCGCTGGACGTGCAGGCCGGACTGCTGTTCGACCCGCTGGCGGCGGTGTTCGTGCTGCTGATCACCGGCGTGGGCGCGCTGATCCACGTCTACTCGATCGGCTACATGGCGCACGACCCGCGCCGCCGACTGTTCTTCGCCCAGCTCAACCTCTTCGTCGCGGCGATGCTGCTGCTGGTCCTCGGCGACAACTTCGTGGCCCTCTACGTCGGCTGGGAGGGTGTGGGCCTGACGTCCTACCTGCTCATCGCCTTCTGGTACGAGCGCCCGGCGGCAGCGACCGCCGCGAAGAAGGCGTTCATCATGAACCGGGTCGGTGACGTCGGGCTGGCGCTGGCGATCTTCTTGATGTTCGCCCAGCTGGGCACCGTCTCCTACGACGGCGTCTTCGGTGCGGTCGGCACCCTGGCCGGGGGCACGGTGACCGCGATCGGCCTGCTGCTCCTGCTCGGCGCCTGCGGCAAGTCCGGCCAGTTCCCGCTGCAGGCGTGGCTGCCCGACGCCATGGAGGGTCCGACCCCGGTGTCGGCCCTGATCCACGCGGCCACCATGGTCACCGCCGGCGTCTACCTGATCGCCCGATGCGCGCCGATCTACGACGAGACGCCCACCGCGCGGGCCGTCGTCCTCGCGGTCGGGGCGATCACCCTGGTGATCGGGGCCATCGCCGGGTGCGCGCAGGACGACATCAAGAAGGTGCTGGCCTACTCCACGGTCAGCCAGATCGGCTACATGTTCCTGGCCGTCGGCCTCGGCCCGGTCGGCTACGTCGCGGGGCTGGCGCACCTGCTCACCCACGGCTTCTTCAAGGCCGGCCTGTTCCTCGGCGCCGGCTCGGTGATGCACGCGATGGACGACTCCGTCGACATGCGCCGCTACGGCGGGCTCGCGTCGCGGATGAAGGTCACCTTCGTGACGTTCGGCCTGGGCTACCTTGCGCTGATCGGCTTCCCGTTCCTGTCCGGCTTCTACACCAAGGACGCGATCATCGAGGCCGCGTTCGACCGCGGCGACGGCTGGGGCTACCTCCTCGGCGCGGTCGCGATCCTCGCCGCCGGGCTCACCGCCTTCTACATGACCCGGCTGATGCTCATGACCTTCGCCGGCCGGCCCCGGTGGCAGCCCGGCGTCCACCCGCACGAGTCGCCGACGGTGATGACCGCGCCGATGGTGCTGCTCGCGGTCGGCTCGGTGCTCGCCGGCTTCCTGCTGGTCGTCGCCTTCCCGCTGGAGTCGTGGCTGACACCGGTGTTCGGCGAGCCCGAGGAGGCCGAGCACGTCGTCGCACCGCTCCTGGTCAGCGTGCTGGTCACCGTCGTCATGGCGCTCGGCGTGCTCACCGCCTGGCTGTTCGTCGGCCGCCGCGAGGTGCCGGTGACCGCGCCGGTGCGGGTGTCGCCGGTGACCCGCGCGGCCCGCCGCGCCCTGTACGCCGACGCGGTGAACGAGTCGCTGTTCATGCGACCCGGGCAGTGGCTGACCCGGGCGCTGGTGTTCTTCGACAACCGCGGCGTGGACGGCGCGGTCAACGGCCTGGCCGCGACGCTGGGTGGCTCGTCGTCGCGGCTGGGCCGCACCCAGACCGGCTTCGTCCGCTCCTACGCGCTGTCGATGCTCGGCGGCGCGGTGGTCGTCGCGGGCGCACTGCTGGCGGTGACGGCGGGATGAGCAGGTACCGGACCTCTGGAGGGCCCACGCTGTGAGTGACTTCCCGTACCTGCTCGCCATGATCGCCGTCCCGGCGGTCGGGGCCGCCGCCGTCGCCGCCCTGCCGAAGGGGCGCGAGGGGACCGCTCGGCAGCTCACGCTGGGCGTCAGCCTGGTCGTGCTGCTGCTCGCCGTGCTGGCGACGATCGCGTTCGACGCCGGCGGGGAGCGGTTCCAGCTGACGACGTCGGTCTCCTGGATCCCCGACTTCGGCGTCGACTTCGCCCTCGGTGTCGACGGCATCGCGCTGGTGATGCTGCTGCTCATCGGCGTGCTGGTGCCGGTGGTCGTGGTCGCCTCGTGGCGGGACGAGCCGACCGGACGGCGCTCGATGCGGGCCTTCTGGGCCTGGCTGCTGCTGCTCGAGTCGATGATGGTCGGCGTCTTCGCCGCGACCGACGTCTTCCTCTTCTACGTCTTCTTCGAGGCGATGCTCGTCCCGATGTACTTCCTGATCGGCAGCTTCGGCGGGCCGCGACGGCAGTACGCGGCGGTCAAGTTCTTCCTCTACAGCCTGGTCGGCGGGCTGGTCATGCTGGCCGCCGTCATCGGGCTGTACGTGGTCAGCGCCAACGAGCTGGGCGAGGGGACCTTCGCCTTCGACGCGCTGCGGCAGATCGAGATCGACCCGGGCGTGCAGAAGCTGCTGTTCCTCGGGTTCTTCGTGGCCTTCGCGATCAAGGCGCCGCTGGTGCCGTTCCACACCTGGCTGCCCGACTCCGGTGCCGAGGCGCCGATCGGCGGGGCGGTGCTGCTGGTCGGCGTCCTGGACAAGGTCGGCACCTTCGGGTTCATCCGCTACTGCCTGCCGCTGTTCCCCGACGCCTCGCGTGATCTCGCGCCGTACGTCCTGGTGCTGGCCGTGGCGGGCATCCTCTACGCCGCGCTGCTGGCGATGGGGCAGAGCGACATGAAGCGCCTGGTGTCCTACACCTCGATCGCGCACTTCGGCTTCATCGCGCTGGGGGTCTTCGCCTTTACCACCGAGGCGACCACCGGCGCGGTGCTCTACATGGTCAACCACGGCATCGCGACCGGCCTGCTGTTCCTCGTCGTCGGCATGCTCATCGCCCGCGGCGGCTCCCGGCTGGTCGGGGACTACGGCGGCGTGGCCGCCCAGGCACCCCTCCTGGCCGGCGTCTTCCTCGTCGCGGGGCTGGCCTCGCTCGCGCTGCCGGGCACCAACAGCTTCGTCAGCGAGTTCCTCGTGCTCATCGGCTCCTTCCCGACCCGGCCGGTGTTCACCGTGCTGGCCACGGTCGGCATCGTGCTGGCCGCGCTGTACGTGCTGCTGCTCTACCAACGCACCATGCACGGCCCGCCGCGCGGCGTGCTGCTCGAGCCGGCGCCGGAGACCCCCGCGCCCGCCACCCGGGGAGGCGGCGGGGCCACCGCGGCCACCGCCACCCTGGAGGCCCCGGCGGCCGCGCCGGCCCGGCTGCGGGTGCGCGACCTCTCCCGGCGGGAGCTGGCCGTCGCCGCACCGATGGTGGCGATCGTCATCGCGCTGGGGTTCTACCCGCAGCCGCTGATCGACCTGATCGAGCCGGCGGCCGCCGCCACCATGAGTGACGTCGGGGCCGACCCGGCCGGCGTCTCGCCCGAGGCTCCCGTCGAGGGGACGGACTGATGATCGAGGCCCCGGACCTCTCCCTGGCCGCGCTGGCGCCCCTGCTGTTCGTCTTCGGCGCCGCGTGCGTCGGCGTCCTCGTCGAGGCCTTCGCGCCGCGGGACGTGCGCCACCCGGTGCAGGTCGCCGTCGCCCTGGTCGGCACCCTCGGCGGGCTGGTGACCAGCCTGCTGCTGGCGGGGGAGCGGCAGGTCACCGCGGGTGGCGCGCTGGCCGTCGACGGCGCCGCGGTCTTCCTGCAGGCCACCATCGCCGGGCTCGGGGCACTGTCGCTGCTGCTGTTCGCCGAGCGCTCGCTGGACCCGGCCCGCTCGGCGTTCGTCGCCGCCGCCGCGGTCCCGGCGGGCAGCCCGCGCGACCGCGAGCTGATGACCGCGCCGCTGGTGCAGACCGAGGTCTACCCGCTGACCACCTTCGCCATCGGCGGCATGATGCTGTTCGTCGCGGCCAACGACCTGCTCGTCATGTTCGTGGCGCTCGAGGTGCTCAGCCTGCCGCTGTACCTCATCAGCGGGCTGGCCCGGCGCCGGCGCCTGCTGTCGCAGGAGGCGGCGGTCAAGTACTTCCTGCTGGGCGCCTTCGCCTCCGCCTTCTTCCTCTACGGCCTGGCGCTGGTCTACGGCGCCACCGGCAGCATCCGGCTGTCGGCCATCCGCGAGGCGTCCGCCTCCGAGGCCGGGAGCGGCGTCCTGCTGGTGCTCGGCCTGGCCCTGCTGGTGGTCGGGCTGATGTTCAAGGCCAGCGTTGCGCCGTTCCACGCCTGGACGCCGGACGTCTACCAGGGCGCCCCGACGCCGGTCACCGCGTTCATGGCCGCCTGCACCAAGGTCGCGGCCTTCGGGGCGATCCTGCGGCTGCTCTACGTCGCCTTCGGCACCAACGAGTGGACGTGGCGGCCGCTGGTCTACGGCATCGCGATCGTCTCGATGGTGGTCGGTGCCGTCCTGGGCCTCACCCAGACCGACCTGAAGCGCATGCTCGCCTACTCCTCCATCGCGCACGCCGGCTTCCTGCTCACCGGCGTCCTCGGGTACGGCAGCGGCGGCGACGGCACCGGCTCGGGGCTCGGCGCGACGATGTTCTACCTGCTGGCCTACGGGCTGACCACGATCGGCGCCTTCGCGGTGCTCACGCTGGTGCGTGACGGCGAGGGCGAGGCCACGCACCTGTCCAGGTGGGCCGGCCTGGCCCGCCGCTCGCCGCTCACCGCGGCCGTCATGGCGCTGTTCCTCCTGGCGCTGGCGGGCATCCCGCTCACCAGCGGCTTCACGGGCAAGTTCGCCGTCTTCCGGGCCGCGATCGACGACGGCGCGTGGCCGCTGGTGGTCGTGGCCCTGCTGGCCAGCGCCGTGGCGGCCTTCTTCTACCTGCGGGTCATCGTGCTCATGTACTTCTCGGAGCCGGCTGTCGACGGCCCGACGGTCGGTGTCCCCGGCCTGCCGACGACGCTGGTGCTCGCCGTGACGGTCACCGCGACGGTGGTGCTCGGGGTCGTCCCCGGGGCGGTGCTCGATGTGGCGGAGCGGGCGGCTATCTTCGTCGGTTGATGACCGGAGCCAGCGCCGCCGTCGGCGGGGAGACCACGACCGACTCCTGGCAGCGGATCTCGACCCCCGCCTCGACGATCGGCCCGTGGCTGCCCGAGGGCGCCCTCGGCGCCCGGCTCGCCGAGGGCCTGGGCCGGGTCGAGGAGGCGCTGCGGACCGCCGTCGGCAGCGAGCACGCGTTCGTCCGGGAGGCGGCCGGGCACCTCGTCGCCGCCGGCGGCAAGCGGTTCCGCCCGCTGCTCGCACTGCTCGCCGCCGAGCTCGGGAACCCGCACGCCACGGGTGTCACCGAGGCGGCGGTGGTCTGCGAGCTCACCCACCTGGCCACGCTCTACCACGACGACGTGATGGACGAGGCCGCGGTGCGTCGTGGGGCGCCCAGCGCCAACAGCCGGTGGTCGAACAGCATCGCGATCCTCACCGGCGACCTCCTCTTCGCCCGCGCCTCCGACCTGCTCGCCGACCTCGGCCCCGAGGCGGTGCGCATCCAGGCGCGGACCTTCGAGCGGCTGGTCACCGGGCAGATCCGGGAGACCGTCGGGGCCCAGCCCGGCGACGACCCCGTCGCCCACTACCTGGAGGTGCTGGCCGACAAGACCGGCTCCCTGGTGGCCACGTCGGCGCGCTTCGGCGCCTCCTTCGCGGGGGTGGACGCCGAGCTGGTCGCCGCGCTGACCGCCTTCGGCGAGGAGGTCGGCGTCGCGTTCCAGCTCTCCGACGACCTGCTCGACATCGTCAGCCAGGACGGCGCGTCCGGGAAGTCACCCGGCACGGACCTGCGGGAGGGCATCGCCACGCTGCCCGCCCTCTTCGCCCTCGCCGGCGACGACCCGGCCGAGCGGCGGCTGCGCGAGCTGGTCTCCGGGCCGATCACCGACGACGCCGAGCACGCCGAGGCGCTGGAGCTGCTGCGCTCGTCGGCGGCCCTGCAGCGGGCCACCGAGGTGCTGCGCGAGTACGCCGACCGGGCGCAGGCGCGGCTGTCCGGCGTCCCCGAGGGGCCGGTCCGCGAGGCCCTCTCGGCGTTGTGCGACTACGTGGTCACCCGCACCAGCTGAGAGAGGATCCCGTGCCCCCCACCGCGCGCAGGCTCGCCGGCCCCGTCCTGGGTCCCGCCCTGAGCCTGCGGAGGGTGGGGAGGGCGGGGTCCCTCTGCTGCATGGGGGCCGTCCTGCTGCTCTCCGCGTGCTCCGCGACGGCCGACGAGGAGCCCGGAGCCGCGGCAGCCGCCGAGGAGAGCACGCCGAC
Source organism: Geodermatophilus sp. URMC 61 (assembly GCF_052931555.1). Classification (NCBI taxonomy): domain Bacteria; kingdom Bacillati; phylum Actinomycetota; class Actinomycetes; order Geodermatophilales; family Geodermatophilaceae; genus Geodermatophilus; species Geodermatophilus sp. URMC 61. The sequence continues at coordinate 3,611,756 of NZ_JBRFHZ010000002.1, read as the reverse complement.
CGCGACGACGTCCCCGCCGGCGCCGGCGATGTCCGCGCCGGCGACGCCGGAGCCGGCCCCCGCCCTCGACGTGGCCGTCGTCGCCGAGGGGCTGGACCACCCCTGGGACGTCGCCCAGGCCTCCGACGGCACCCTGCTGCTCGACGAGCGCGCCGGTGGCCTGACCGCGGTGCTGCCCGACGGGACGGTGCGCGAGCTGGCGGCCGACTTCGACGACCTGTTCGCCACCGGGGAGACCGGGCTGATGGGCCTGGTCCTCGACCCGGCGTTCGAGGGGAACCGGCGTTTCTACACCTGTCAGGGCATCGAGGAGGGCGGCGGCGCGGAGATCCAGGTGACCGCCTGGACCGTCGATCCGGGCTGGACGACGGCGACTCGCGTCGCCGACCCGTTGCTCGGCGACATCCCCGTCAACGAGCGCATCGGCCGCCACGGTGGCTGCCAACTGCGGTTGGACCCCACCGGGGCGCTGCTCGTGAGCACCGGCGACACCGCGGACCCCGACACCCCCCAGGACCTGGGGAGCCTGGCCGGCAAGGTGTTGCGCATCGACCCGGCCACCGGTGAGCCGGCTGCGGACAACCCGTTCGTCGGGCAGCCGGGAGCCGAGCCCCGGGTGTGGACGTACGGGCACCGGAACGTGCAGGGGCTGGCGGTGCGCCCCGGCTCCGGTCAGGTCTACGCCGCCGAGCACGGCCCCGACCGGGACGACGAGGTGACCCTGCTGCGGCCGGGCGGCAACGGCGGCTTCGCACCCCAGGGTCCCGGCTACGGCGAGTACGTGCCGATGACCGACCCCGCGCTGCCCGACGTCATGCCGCCCAGCTGGGCCTCGGGGGACTCGCGACTCGCCCCCTCCGGCGCGACGTTCGTCCAGGGTGCGCAGTGGCAGGCGTACGAGGGGCTGCTGCTGGCCGGCCTCCTCAGGGGGCAGGGCGTGCTCGCCCTCCGGCTGGCCGACGACGGCACCCTGCTGGAGCAGTTCCGGGTGCCCGAGCTGGAGGGCACGTACGGCCGCATCCGCACGGTGCAGCAGGGTGGGGACGGCGCCCTCTACGTCACGACCGACAACGGCGACGGAGAGGACCAGTTGCTGCGGGTCACGCCACGCGTCTGAGCCGGTGTCCGCCCGACCGAGCGAGTACGTGGTGACGCGAACCAGCTGACTCGGCCGACCGACGGTGCATGCTGTGACCGTGCGCCGCCGTGCACTGATCGGCCTGCTCGCCGTCCTGCCGTTGATGACCTGTTCGGTCGCGCTGCCGGCGGCCGCTGTGGGTCCGGTGACGGTCCCCGGTCCGCACGCGCCGGTGCAGCGAGCCGCACCGGCGCTGGACGTCGAGGTGGTCGTCGACGGCCTGGACCACCCCTGGGACGTCGCCCAGGCCCCGGACGGCACGCTGTTGCTCGACGAGCGGGCCGGTGGCCTGACCGCGGTGCTGCCCGACGGCACCGTTCGGGAGGTCGAGGCCGACTCCGCCGACCTCTTCGTCCTCGCCGAGACCGGGCTGATGGGCCTGGTGCTCGACCCGGCGTTCGAGGGAAACCGGCGCTTCTACACCTGTCAGGGTGCACGCGACGGCGGCGCGGCCGACATCGAGGTGATCGCCTGGACCGTGGATGACCAGTGGCGCACGGCCAGCCGGGTCGCCGATCCGCTGCTCGGCGGCATCCCGGTCAACGAGAGCATCGGCTGGCACAGCGGCTGCCGGCTGCGCTTCGACCCGACCGGCGCCCTGCTGGTCGGTACCGGCGACACCGTGGTGGGCACCACCCCGCAGGACCTGGGTTCCCTCGCGGGCAAGGTGCTGCGGATCGATGCGGCGACCGGGGCGCCGGCTCCCGGCAACCCGTTCACCGGCCGCTCCGGTGCCGACGCCCACCTGTGGACCTACGGGCACCGCAACGTCCAGGGGCTGGCCGTGCGGCCCGGCTCCGAGCAGGTCTACGCCACCGAGCACGGCTCGTTCCGCGACGACGAGGTCACCCTGCTGCGCCCCGGCGGCAACGGTGGCTGGAACCCGGTTGGCAGCGGCGGTTACGACGAGAGCGTGCCGATGACCGACCCGTCGCTGCCCGACGTGATGCTGCCCAGCTGGGCCTCGGGCGACCCCACGATCGCCACCAGCGGATCGACCTTCCTCGTGGGGTCGCACTGGCGCGACTACGAGGGACTGCTCCTCCTCGGCGTCCTCAAGGGCCGGGGCGTGCTCGCCCTCCGGCTGGCCGACGACGGCACCCTGCTCGAGCAGTTCCGGCTGCCCGAGCTGGAGGGCACGTACGGCCGCATCCGCACGGTGCAGCAGGGCGCGGACGGCGCCCTCTACGTCACCACCGACAACGGTGGGGACGCCGACCAGCTGCTGCGGGTCACCCCGCGGTAGCCGTTCCCACCGCCCGGTGCCGGACCCGGGCCGGGACGGGCGTGTCCGCCGGCAACAGCGGGCACGGCTCGGGCTCGCCCACCACGGTGCGCAGCGGGAGGACGCCCGCCCACACCGGCGCGGACAGGTCCCGCTCGTCGTCCCCCGGCGGGCCGGTGCGCACCTTGACGCTGGCCTCGGTCAGGTCCAGGGCGAGCAGCGCGGTGGCGGCGAGCTCCTTGCGGTCGGGCCGTCGGGTGGCGGTCCAGGAGCCCGGGGCCAGGTGCTCGGTGAGGACCTCCAGGCCGAGCAGGTGCTCCTCCGGGTCGGTCACCCGCCGGGCCATGCCGTGGACGACGGCACAGCGGTAGTTGAGGGAGTGGTGGAAGGCCGAGCGGGCGTAGACGACGCCGTCCACGTGGGTGACCGTGAAGCAGACCGGCACGCCCGCGGCCGCTGCCCGCAGGGACGCCGCGCCGGTGGAGCCGTGCAGGTACAGGGTGTCGCCCCGCCGTCCGTAGCCGGTGGGCAGCACGACCGGCGAGCCGTGCAGCACGACGCCGAGGTGCCCCACCAGGCCTGCGTCCAGCACCGCGTACAGCTCCGTGCGGTCGGTCCGCGCCCGCTTCGCTCCTCGGCGGATCGTGCTGCGGGGCGTGGGGGAGAGCGGCGGTGCGGGGTCCATGGCTCCACCGTGCCCGCTCGCGTGGCCTCCTCCCAGGTCCAATACGCTGCCATTCCGGAAGGCCACTGTGCCAGAGGGGGTGCGGCGTGGTCGACGTGCCGCCGGTGGTCCTCGACCGGGCGTCCGGGACGCCGCTGTCGGTCCAGCTGGCCGACGCGCTGCGGACGGCGACGGTGGAGGGCACGCTCCGCCCGGGCGACCGGCTGCCCTCCACGCGTGAGCTCGCCGTCGCCCTCCGGGTCAGCCGCACCGTCACCGCCGCCGCCTACGACCAGCTGCTGGCCGAGGGGTGGGCGGCCGGGCGCCGCGGCGTGGGCACCTTCGTCGTCGGTACGGCGACCGCGGCGCCGGCACGCTCCCCGGTGCCGCCGCCGGCTCCGCGGAGCACGCCGCCGCCGATCGACCTGCGGGCCGGCGCGCCCTGCCTGGAGGTCCTGGACCGCTCGGCCTGGCGGCGGGCGTGGCGCGCGGCCGGGGACGTCCGGCCCGACGTCGGCCCCGAGCCGGCCGCGGACCCGGGCTTCCAGGAGGCCGTGACCGAGCACCTGCTCCGGCACCGCGGCCTCGCCGCTGTGCCCGACGACGTGCTGGCCACGGCGGGCACCTCGGCTGCGGTCGCCGAGCTGGCCCGGCTGCTGCCTGCCGGTAGCCGGGTGGGCGTCGAGGACCCCGGCTACCAGCGCGTGGTCGGCGCGCTCCGGGACGCCGGCGTGACGGTGGTGCCGCTCCCGGTGGACCGCGACGGCCTGGTGGTCGAGGCGGTGCCCTCCGGCCTCGCGGCGGTGTACTGCACGCCCGCGCACCAGTACCCGCTGGGCCGCCGGCTCTCCGCGGCCCGCAGGCAGACCCTCGTCGCCCGCGCCCGCGCCGAGGGCTGGTGGGTGCTGGAGGACGACTACGACGGCGAGCTGCGCTACGACGTCGCGCCGCTGCCGCTGCTGGGCGCGCTCGGGCCGGACGTCACGGTGCACCTCGGCACGAGCAGCAAGATCGTCAGCCCGACGCTGGGGGTGGGCTGGCTGGTCGCCCCGCCGGAGCTGCGCGCCGCGCTCGTCGCACGCCGGACGGCGACCGGCACCCGGCCCGCGCGGGCGGGGCAGCGGGTGTTCGCCGCCCTGGCCGCGAGCGGGGACCTCGCCCGGCACCTGCGCCGGCTCCGGCGCGAGCTCGCGGCCCGGCGCGTGCAGGTGGTGGCGGCGGTGGCCGCCGGCGGGGTACGGGCCGAGGGTGACCCGGCCGGCGCGCACGTCCTCGTGCCGCTGCCCGACCCGGGGGTCGAGGAGGCGGTCGTCGTCGCGGCGGCCGAGCGGGGCGTCGCGGTGGACGGACTCGGGCGCCACCGGACGGGGCCCGGCCCGCACGCGGCCGGACTGGTCCTGGGCTTCGCCGCACCGGCTCGCGCCGATCTCGTGCGGGCCCTGCCGGTGGTGACAGGGGCGCTGCGCGACGCGCGGGCCCGACCGCGTCAGGAGGGGCGCACCGGGCTGTAGGTGGGACGGCCCCCCGGAGTCACGCCTCGCCCGGGATCCGGGATCGATGCGCCTGATTCACCGTGACCTGGTTGTGATCTACCGCCCGTCCCGGAAAGGGTCTCGGCCGTCATTGCACTCGAGGCCGCACGGATGCGGCCCCTGAGAAGGGACGACCCCCATGAACCGTCGACGTCTGCTGCTCGCCCTGCCCGCCGCCACGGCGCTGGTCCTCGCCGGAGGCTCCCCGGCCCTGGCCGGCGGCGACGGGCACTCCGACGACGACACCTGGGCCAAGGTGATCGAGATCGACGACGAGGCCGAGCTCGAAGACGACGGGGACGTGCTCGAGGTCACCTTCGAGTACAAGTGCGAGGAGGAGGACAAGGACTCCGTCACGGCCGACGTGGAGGCCAAGAACGAGGACGAGGACCTCAGCTACTCGAAGGACGAGGAGGACCTCGACTGCGACGGCGACAAGCACGAGATCACCGTCGACCTCGACAGGGACGAGGACTCCGAGAAGGCCGAGGAGGGCGACAAGGTCGACGTGACGGTCACGATCAACGAGAACGGCGACGAGCTCGACTCGAAGACCAGGGAGGACGTCGAGGTCGTCGACGAGGACAACGGCAACGGCAACGGCCACAACGGCAAGGACGACAACGGCAAGGACGACAACGGCAAGGACGACAACGGCAAGGACGACAACGGCAAGGACGACAACGGCAAGGACGACAACGGCAAGGACGACAACGGCAAGGACGACAACGGCAAGGACGACAACGGCGACCACGACGAGCACCACCACGGCGGGCACTGACCCGCGGGACGGCGTGCCGTCCTGATCAGCGGAACGCCGAGGGGCGCCCGGGGACGACGGTCCCCGGACGCCCCTCGTGGCCCCCTGCAGGGTCCCGCCGCGAGCCTGCGAGTGGCGGGGGGCAGGGGGTCCTTTGTCAGGCCGAGACGGTCCAGGTGTCGCCGCCGGCGAGCAGCACGCCCAGGTCCGCCGGCGAGGAGGTGCGGGCCTCCTCGACCTGGTCGGCCATCATCCGGTCGTAGGTCGGCTTCCGCACCGATCGGAAGACGCCCATCGGCGTGTAGCGGAGGTCCTGGCTGGACAGCCGGGACAACGCGAAGGCGTAGGACGGGTCCTCCCGGGTGACGTCGTGCACGACGATGTCGTCGGCGTCCACCTGGTTGGTCTCGGCGATCCGCAGGCCGCCGAACTCGTCGCGGACCACGCACGACCCGCCGTCCTTGCCGAACACCAGCGGCTTGCCGTGCTCCAGCGGGATCGACCACTGCACGCCGGTGGTCGGGTCCTTGAGCAGGTCGAACGCACCGTCGTTGAAGATGTTGCAGTTCTGGTAGATCTCGACCAGCGCGGTCCCCTGGTGCTCCGCGGCCTGCCTCAGCACGTCGGTGAGGCCCTTGCGGTCGGAGTCCATGGCCCGGCCGACGAAGGTGGCCTCCGCGCCCAGCGCCAGCGACACCGGGTTGAACGGGTGGTCCAGCGAGCCCATCGGGGTGGACTTGGTGACCTTGCCGACCTCGCTGGTGGGCGAGTACTGGCCCTTGGTGAGGCCGTAGATCCGGTTGTTGAACAGCAGGATCTTCAGGTTCACGTTCCGGCGCAGCGTGTGGATCAGGTGGTTGCCGCCGATGGACAGCGCATCGCCGTCCCCGGTCACGACCCACACCGACAGGTCCGGGCGGGACGCAGCCAGGCCGGTCGCGATCGCCGGCGCCCGGCCGTGGATCGAGTGCATCCCGTAGGTGTTCATGTAGTACGGGAAGCGCGAGGAGCAGCCGATGCCCGAGACGATGACCATGTCCTCGCGCGCGATGCCGAGGCTGGGCAGGAAGCTCTGGACCGCGTTGAGGATGACGTAGTCACCGCACCCGGGGCACCAGCGCACCTCCTGGTCGGTCTTGAGGTCCTTGGCCTTGAGGTCGGTGCGCTTCTCGCCCTGGGTCTCCAGGGAGCGGGCGATGGCGTCGGCGATCGGACCGTCGGCCGGCATGCCGAGGTCGATGGTGGTCACTGGGTGCCTCCGGTGGAGTCGATGACGTCCTGCACGACCGCGGCGAGCTCGGCGGCCCGGAAGGGCAGCCCGCGCACCTGCGTGTGGCTCTGGACGTCGACGAGGTACTTGGCGCGCAGCAGGAGCGACAGCTGCCCGAGGTTCATCTCCGGGCAGACGACCCGGTCGTAGCGGCGCAGCACCTCGCCGAGGTCGGCCGGGAAGGGGTTGAGGTGGCGCAGGTGGATCTGCGCGACCGAGCGTCCGGAGCTCCGGATCCGCCGGCACGCGGCGCCGATGGGCCCGTAGGTCGAGCCCCAGCCGATGACTGCGACGCGGGCGTTCCCGTCCGGGTCCTCGACGTCGGTGGGCGGGATGCTCGCTGCGATGCCGTCCACCTTGGCCTGGCGCAGCCGGGTCATCAGGTCGTGGTTGGCCGGGTCGTAGGAGATGTTGCCGGTCTTGTCGGCCTTCTCCAGACCGCCGATGCGGTGCTGCATGCCGGCCGTCCCCGGGATGGCCCACGGGCGGGCCAGGGTCTCCGGGTCGCGCAGGTAGGGGAGGAACTCCGGCGTCCCGTCGGCGGTGGTGCCGTTGGGCTCGGTGGCGAACTCCACCGAGAGGTCCGGCAGCTCCTCGACGTCCGGGATCTGCCACGGCTCGGCGCCGTTGGCCAGGTAGCCGTCGGACAGCAGCATGACCGGGGTGCGGTAGGTCAGCGCGATCCGCGCGGCCTCCAACGCGGCGTCGAAGCAGTCGGCGGGGGAGCGCGGTGCGACGACCGGCAGGGGGGCCTCGCCGTTGCGGCCGAACATCGCCTGCAGCAGGTCCGACTGCTCGGTCTTGGTCGGCAGACCCGTCGAGGGGCCGCCGCGCTGCACGTCGACGACGAGCAGCGGCAGCTCGGTCATCACCGCGAGCCCCAGCGCCTCGGACTTCAGCGAGATCCCCGGCCCGGACGTCGTCGTGACGCCGAGCGCGCCGCCGAAGGACGCGCCGATCGCCGAGGCGATGCCGGCGATCTCGTCCTCGGCTTGGAAGGTGCGGACGCCGAAGGCCTTGTGCCGGGACAGCTCGTGGAGGATGTCCGACGCCGGGGTGATCGGGTAGGCGCCGAGGAACACCGGCAGGCCGGAGCGCTGCCCGGCGGCGACGATGCCCAGGGCCAAAGCCTGGTTGCCGGAGATGTTCCGGTAGCGGCCCGGCGCCATCGGGGCGGGCTTGATCTCGTAGGAGACCGCGAAGGCCTCCGTCGTCTCGCCGTAGTTGTAGCCGGCCCGGAAGGCGGCGATGTTGGCCGCGGCGATCTCCGGCTTGCGGCGGAACTGGCGCTCGAGGAAGCGGACGGTGCCCTCGGTGGGCCGGTGGTACATCCAGCTCAGCAGGCCGAGGGTGAACATGTTCTTCGAGCGCTCGGCCTCCTTCTTGCCGAGGCCGGAGTCGGCGAGCGCGTCGAGGGTCATGCTGGTCAGCGGCACGCTGACCAGCTGCCACCCCTTCAGGGAGTCGTCCTCGAGCGGGTTGGTGGCGTAGCCGACCTTGGCCAGGTTCCGCGGGGTGAACTCGTCGGAGTCGACGATCAGCAACCCGCCGCCGGGCAGGTCGGAGAGGTTGGCCTTGAGCGCGGCCGGGTTCATGGCGACCAGCACGTCCGGGGCGTCGCCCGGCGTCATGATGTCGTGGTCGGCGAAGTGCAGCTGGAAGGAGCTGACCCCCGGCAGGGTCCCCGTCGGCGCGCGGATCTCGGCGGGGAAGTTGGGCAGCGTCGACAGGTCGTTGCCGAAGGACGCCGTCTCGCTGGTGAAGCGGTTGCCGGTGAGCTGCATGCCGTCGCCGGAGTCACCGGCGAGTCGGATGACGACGCGGTCGAGCTCGACGACGTCCTTGACGAAGGGCGCCGAGCCCCCCGCAGTGCTGGCGACGACGGACGGGTCTGTCGTGGTCATCAGTGGTGCACCTCCACCGGCCGAGGTTACGTGTCTGCCACACCCAGCGGACCTGTGACGCGGGTGACAGTCGGGACGGCCGGGGACCCCGGCACCTGACAGGCCCAACCCACGCGGGAGTGGGCCCATTCCGTGACCGCGGTCGCACCTCGGAGGGGCGAGCGGCCGGGGAACGGCCTCCCCGGGCGCCGCGTTGGTGGGACGTGCAGCGCTGGAGCAACGGACTCAAGACCGCGGTGCTCCTGGGGCTGATGGGTGGACTCATCCTCGCCGCCGGTGCCCTCGTCGGTGGGCGGGGCGGACTGCTCGTCGCCCTGGTGATCGCCCTGGCGGTCAACGGCTACGCCTACTTCAACTCCGACAAGCTCGCCCTGCGGGCCATGCGGGCGTTCCCGGTGACCGAGACCCAGGCGCCGCAGCTCTACGCCATGGTGCGCGACCTGGCCACCGAGGCCCGGCAGCCGATGCCGCGGCTCTACGTCAGCCCCACCGACCAGCCCAACGCCTTCGCGACCGGTCGCAACCCGCGCAACGCGGCCGTCTGCGTCACCCAGGGGATCCTCGAACTCCTCGACCGCCGGGAGCTGCGCGGCGTCCTCGCCCACGAGCTCTCGCACGTCTACAACCGCGACATCCTGATCAGCTCGGTGGCCGGCGCCATGGCCACGGTGATCACCTACCTGGCGCACATGGCGATGTTCGCCTCGCTGTTCGGCGGGCGGTCGGAGGACGACCGCGGGGGCGGCAACGCCCTCGGCAGCCTGCTGCTGGTGTTCCTGGGTCCGCTGGCCGCGGGCCTGGTGCAGATGGCGGTCAGCCGCAGCCGCGAGTACCAGGCCGACGCCTCCGGCGCGATGCTCTCGCAGGACCCGCTGGCGCTGGCCTCCGCACTGCGCAAGATCGCTTCCGGCGCGGCCGCCCGGCCGCTGCCCCAGGAGGACCGACTGGTGACCCAGAGCCACCTGATGATCGCCAACCCGTTCCGCGGCCAGGGCCTGGCGTCGATGTTCGCCACCCACCCGCCGATGCCCGAGCGCATCGCCCGCCTGGAGCAGATGGCCCGGGAGATCGGCCCCTCCTGACACCGGGGAGGGCTACCGTCCTGTCATGTGCGACGGCGGGAACGCCGGCGGCGTCGCCGCGGCGGTGCCGCGACCCGCGGAGGGCCCGGCGGTCGACCCCATCCGCCTCGAGCCGGTGGACGAGGTGGTCGTCACCACTCTCGTGGACAACAGCTTCGACGCATGGCTGGCCGCCGCGGAGGGGGTCGCGGGCCTCGGGCGCCCTGGGGGACGTCGCGGCGCCCCAGTTCGAGGACGGGCGCACTACCGCGGGCCTGCGGGCCGAGCACGGGTTCTCGGCGCTGGTGACGGTGCGCCGGGGCCCCACCAGGACCACGCTCCTGTTCGACACCGGCGTGTCGCCCGACGGGATGACCGACAACGCCGACCGGCTGGGGATCGACCTCGGGGACGTCCAGGGCGTCGTCCTCAGCCACGGCCACTTCGACCACGCCGGCGGTCTGGCCGGACTGGCCCGGCGGCGCCGCGGAGCCCTGCCCATGACGGCGCACCCGCTCGTCTGGACCCGGCGTCGGGTGGTCGTGCCCGACACCGATGCGTGGTACCTCCCGACGCTGAGCCGACGGGCGCTGGACGCCGAGGGGTTCTCGGTCGTCGAGCGGAGGGAGCCGTCCCTCCTGGTCGACGGATGCGTGCTCGTCACCGGGGAGATCGACCGGGCCACCGAGTACGAGCGCGGCATGCCCCCGCCGCACCAGGCCTGGGACGGCGCGGCCTGGCGGCACGACCCCCTCGTCCTCGACGACCAGGCTCTGGTGGTGCACGTCCGGGGCCGTGGACTGCTCGTGCTGACCGGCTGTGGCCACGCCGGTGCGGTGAACACCGTGCGGCACGCCCTGCGGCTGACCGGCGTCGACCGGCTCGCCGCGCTGATCGGTGGGCTGCACCTGAGCGGCCCGGCCTTCGAGCCGATCATCCCGCCGACGGTCGCTGCCCTCGTCGAGCTGGCCCCCGAGATGCTGGTCCCGGGCCACTGCTCGGGGTGGCGAGCCCAGCACGCGCTCGCGGCCGCGCTGCCGGACGCCTGGGTGTCGAGCAGCTCCGGGTCCCGCTACACGCTGACCGCCGCCTGACCGGCAGCCGCGCGCGGGCGCGGTCCCGGCGTCCCAGCGCGGCCGCCGGTCGACGGTCGGCGTCACGGGCGGCGTGCCGCTCCCCGGCCCGTCGGTCCGCTCACGCGGGGACCGGCATGGCGGGAGCCGGCGGCTGCCGACGACGAGCTGCGCGGCCCTCTGCCGGAGCTCCCCGGGGTGCTTGCTCCGTCGGCCTGATCGGGCACTCCTCCCCGGCTCCCGCCGGATCTGGCGCTCCGCCGACCGGTGTCACGTCGATCGGCGAGGTATCAATGGCAGCCACCCGGCCCTCATGGAGGTGTGGCGGGACTGGCGGCGCCGCTCGTGCGTCCGATCGGCCCACTGCGGGACGCAGCGACGTGTCAGGTCGACGTCGCCATGGACCCGAGTCGGGAGGTGTGGTGTGACCATCATCGCCGAGGGTGTTGCCGCAGAGCAGTCACAGACCGAGTCGGGGGTCGTGCGGCGCTCGATCCAGGTCGAGGAGCCCGCGACCGAGCACTCGGTCATCACCGCAGTGATCTACCTGCTCGGCGCCTGCGCGCTGATCGGGCTGCTCGGCGTCATCGGACTCATCGCCACGAAGGCAGACCCCAGCAACCTGGCGGCGCTGACCGCACTCGTCGGGTCTGCCATCGGTGGGCTGGCGACCACCCGGACCAGTGCGCCCGCGGGCAGCCGGAAGAGTGCGCAGGGCGACTGAAGCGCCGCTCCTCGGCCGGATCGTGGGCCTCGGGCAGCGCAGCGGGTCGTTCGAGGTGGCGGTCGGGTGGGCTGCAGCGCCGATGGCCGCCCACGGACCTGTCGACGATCCGATGCGTCCACGGCCTGCACGCCACCTCCTCGTCCCTCGCCTCGGAGGAGTCGGGGTCATGAAGCCCAGGTGCAGCAGGATCACCGCTCCAGCGGTGGCCGCGCCGGCGCCTTGTCACTCGGCTGCTGCGCTTGCGGCACCAGGGAGCGACGTCGACGGTGCGCGACGCCGGTCCTCACGGTGCTCGGCGCGCTGCTCGCCGTGCTGGTCCCCGTGACCCCCACGGCCGCTGCCACGTGCACGAGCAGTGAGATGTTCGTCGTCGCGCACGAGGACGACGACCTCCTGTTCATCAGCCCGGACCTGCTGCACGCGGCGACGTCCGGGATCTGCGTCACGACGGTGTACGTGACCGCCGGGGACAGGGGTGCCGGCCAGACCTACTGGAGAGGCCGGGAGCAGGGCGAGAACGCCGCCTACGCACAGATGGCCGGCGTCGCCGACACGTGGTCGCAGAGCACCACGAGCGCCAACGGGCACGCGATCACCACGTTCACGCTCACCGGCAACCCGAACGTCCGCCAGGTCTTCCTGCGCCTGCCCGACGGCAACACCGACGGGTCCGGCTTCGGGACCTACGGCAGCCAGAGCCTGCAGAAGCTGTGGAGCGGGTCGATCAGGACCATGCAGCCGGTCGACGAGAGCCCCGGCTACACGCGGCAGGGGCTCATCGACACCCTCGCCGCGCTGATGACGACCCTCCAGCCGTCCGTCGTCCACGCGTTGGACTACGTCGGCGCGCTGGGCGACGGCGACCACAGCGACCATCACGTCAGCGCGTACTTCGCCCGGCAGGCGCACCTCTCGTACACGACGGCCCACACGTTCACCGGCTACGAGGGCTACGGCACCTCGGGGAAGCCCCCGAACGTCTTCGGTGCCGACCTCAGCGCCAAGAAGGCCGCCTTCTACACCTACGGGCGGTACGACTCCGCGGTCTGCGCCTCCGACCAGGACTGCGTGGGTACCGGCTACGCCGCCTGGCTGCCGCGGCAGTACACGGTGGGGTCTGACACCGGGGAGGCAGCCGCGCTCCCGTCGCCGGTACCGGCACGGACCAGGTGGTGACCCGGGCCGGACGGTGCAGATCGACGGGCGGCCGGCTCCGATCCCGAGGGCGCCCGCTGACCTCCCGCTGGATCCAGGCCGAGGCGGCCAGCGACCGCAGGGGCGAGGATCCCCGAGCGCAGCGTCTCCCCCCTCTTCCTCCGTCCGTTGCAGCCCCGCGGCCGGCCCGCGCCGTCGAGCGCGCCCAGGGTGCGCACGATGCTGAGGATCCGGCTCATCGCCGCGGCGGCCTGGACGTCGTGGCCGACGACGCCGCCTCTGACCAGCACCGTGGCGCCGGTCGGCTGCACGAGGACGTCGTCGGCCATCACGATCCCCGCCGCCGAGGAGGTCGGGCGAGCGCTCGACGTCGCTCCGACCTGCTTCCGGCCGTCCATCGCAGCGTGCGCCTCCGCCGGGCTGCGGTCGGGGGAGGCAGCCGGGTTGCGCCTGGAGGACGTCGACTTCCTGCGCCGGACGGTCTCCGCCCGCCACCAGCTGCAGGGTGGGACCAACCCGACCACCGAGCTCGGGGCGACCCAGTTCGGGTCCGAGCGGGTCGTCTACGCCCCCGCCGAGCTGATCGCCGTCCTCGCCGAGCGCGTGCGGCGCACAGGTCTGCTGCGGGGCCACCGGCCGTTCTCCACCGCCGCGCTACCGCTGGACCGGAACTCCGCAGCCCACCAGTGGCGGCAGGTCCGCACGGTCGCCGTGCGGCTCGACGGGTACCCGTGCACGACCTGAGGCACGTCCACGCCAGCGGACTCATCGCGTCCGGCTGCGACGTGGTGACCGTGCAGCGGGCGCTCCTCGGCGACGATCACGCTCGGCGTCTGCTCGCTCCTGTGGCCCACGGCCGAGGAGCGCACGCGCGCCGCAGCCGGCGACCTGATGGCCGCCGCGCTGGGCGCAGGTGCGGACTCCCTGCGGACCGAGACGCTGTGACGACGACCTGACCTGCACCAACAGGTCAGGTCAGCGATAGTTGTCGAACTGCAGGGCGACGTCGAGGTCCTTGCTGCGCAGCAGCTGCTGGACCGCCTGCAGGTCGTCGCGCTTCTTGCCGCTGACCCGCAGCTGGTCGCCCTGGATCTGGGCCTGGATGCCCTTGGGCCCCTCGTCACGGATGATCTTGGCGATCTTCTTGGCCGTGTCGGACTCGATGCCCTGCTTGATGCGGGCCCCGATCTTGTACGACTTCCCGGAGGACTGCGGCTCGCCGGCGTCGAGCGACTTCAGCGAGATGTTCCGCTTGACCAGCTTCTCCTTGAAGACCTCGAGGGCCGCCGAGACCCGCTCCTCGGTGTCGGCCTGCAGCGTGACGCCCTCCTCGCCGGCCCAGGCGATCGTCGCGTTGGTCCCGCGGAAGTCGAAGCGCTGCGAGAGTTCCTTGGCGGCCTGGTTGAGGGCGTTGTCGACCTCCTGGCGGTCGACCTTGCTCACCACGTCGAACGACGAGTCGGCCATGTGTCGCTTGCTCCTTCCGTCCGTCTGCCGGCCACCCGCCACGGGCGGCCCCGCGGGGCCGCTGCCGAGGTCGGTCTCCGGCGTCTTGTACGCTCTCCCGCGTACCACCACGGCGGGTTGCCCGAGTGGCCAATGGGAGCGGACTGTAAATCCGTCGGCTTAGCCTACGAAGGTTCGAATCCTTCACCCGCCACACCCGGTACACGCGGCCCCCGACCCTCCGCAGAGGTCGGGGGCCGCTGCCGTTGGTGGAGAGGGCGCGTCTCAGGGGATGGTCGGGGCGCGGGCGCCGGCGACGGCGGTGCGCTCGAGCGGCTGCCCGCCCAGGAAGAGCCAGCCGAACGCGATCTCGACGTAGCGCGTGCACCGCACGGTGACCTCGACCCCGTCGGTCTCGGTGGACCAGGAGTGCAGCGCCGTCCCGCCGTCGGCCAGCTGGTCGGCCACGGCCGCCTGCGTGCTCGCCCGGGTCAGCGGCAGCGTCGTCCCCACGCCGGTGGCGTAGAGGGCCGCCTCGTCGGTGGCGTTGGCCGCCGCCAGGGCAGCGCCGTCGCAGACCGACTGCACCTGCTGCTGCTCGAGGAACGCGTCGGACGCCGCGATGGCGCCGAAGGCCATGAGGGCGGCGACCAGCCAGCACACCAGGACCAGCGGCAGCGTCGAGCCGCGCTCGGCGTCGTCCCCGTCCCGTCGCACGCGGCGCAGCGTAGGTGGGCCACCCCCCCTGTCCACGAGCTGTGGACAGCGCTGTGGAGGGCTGTGGACCCGATCGGGGGAACCGTGGTCAACCGCATCCGGGGCCTGTGGACCCACCTCGACACGCCGGCAGAGCTCGGTCCCACGCGCCCTTCCTGTCCACCGTCGTCACAGGAGGACGCCCGTGTACCCCCGCCGGGGTACAGACCGTCACAAGGCATAACTCTACGTGACGGCATGACGCCTATTCGTGTCGGGATGATCAACGGTGCTTGCTTCGAACGGGTGACGGGCAGCAATCTCTCAGGCGCGGTCCGTACCCAAACGCTCTGCCCCCGCGCCTGGACGACTGCCCTGAAACGAACAGCAGTCCTTCATGCCTGAGGAGGCGTCATGAGCAACGCTGTGTCTTCCCCCGCCAGCCGCGGTCACAAGTGGAGCCGGGGTCACAAGTGGAGCCGCGGTCACAAGTGGAGCCGGCAGGTGGCCTGACCGCCTGACCCGTCCGCTGCCCGACGCGACGGTCACGTCGTCCCACCTGGCGACCGTCGTGGCGGCGGCGGGGGGACGTGGGGCCTGCGTCGCCTCTCCCTCACCCGTCGGAGGGGGAGGAGTCCTGAGAGCGCCCGGCGGCGTGGTGTCCCGCTGTTAGCCTCGGCCCCGCTCATCTCCCCCCGGCGAATACAGGTGCCAGTGGCTCAACAGGACGCCCCACTGCAGCGCTGGCCAGTGGCCTCGCTGGGACCTGCCGTCATCGGCTGGCTCAGCCTGGTCATCGCTCTGCCGGCGGCGCTGTGGGTCGGGTCGACCGGGTTCTGGTCCGTCAACCCGGTGGTCGTGGTCGTCGTCCTGGCCGGCCTCGTCGTGGCCGAGTGCTACAACCTCCACGTCGAGTTCCGCCGACAGGGTGTGTCCATCTCGGCGACAGAGGTCGTCTTCGTCGTGGCCCTCGTCGAGGTGGGACCGACGTGGACCGCGCTCGCGCGGGCCCTGGCAGTGGGCGTCGTCTGTGTCGCCCAGCGGTTCAGTCCCGCCAAGGTCATCGCCAACACGGCAGTGGCGGTGGTCGAGGTCGCTGTCGCCCTCGCCGTGCTGCAGCTGCTACCGGTCGGAGTCGTGTCCGAGCCCGTCACGTGGCTGTCCTACCTCGTCGCCATCGTCCTCGCGACGCTCGTGGGCGGCGTGCTCATCCGTCTGGCGATCATCGCCACGCAGGGGTACCCCGGCCGGGCGCTGTGGACGAGCCTGCTGCTCGCCACCGCCACGGTCACGCCCATGGCGGTCCTCGTCGGGCTGTCGCTGTTGCTCCTGACGGATGTGACGCCCTGGTCCCTCCTGCTCGTCGCGCCGCTGCTCGTTGGACTGGTCCTCCTGTACCGGAGGTTCGCCGCGGTGGCGCGCGAGGGGGCGGACCTGGAGAAGGTCTACGCGTTCGCCCGCCAGGTGGAGCAGATCGGCCCCGACGAGGACGGCCCCCGACGCCTCGTCGAGGAGATCCGCGAGCTCTTCAACGCCGAGCGGGTCGCCCTCTGGCTGCCGCCTTACCTGGACGAGGAGCCCCGACTGGTCGTGACCTCGGACGACGGCCGGGGCTGGTACGACGGTCCCAGCGACCCGGCTGACCTGTTCCGCCGGCGGGCGACCGAGGGGGCCCACGACGGCCCCGTGCTGGTGTCACTGGGTCGGGCCACGGAGGAGGAGGCCGCAGCGCTCGCGCGCCGCGGCGCCCGCGACCTGCTCGCCGCACCGGTGGCCACCGCGGCCGGGGAACCGGGCTACCTCGAGGTGTGCGACCGGCGCCACGACATCGTCTCCTTCGCCGACGGCGACCGCTCCGCGCTGGACTCGATGCTCACCCACGTCAACGCCGCGATCCGCCAGCAGCAGCTGCTGACCCAGATCCGCTACGACGCCGACCACGACCGGCTCACCGGCCTGCCCAACCGGCAGCGGCTCGCGGCGGAGATCGACCAGCTGCTCGCCGCGGACCCCGTCTCCGGGCGGGCGGGCCTCATCCTCGCCTCGCTGGACAACTACGCCGAGGTCACAGACACGCTCGGCCACGCGGCCAGCGACGAGCTGCTGCTGGTCACCGCCGGCCTGCTCCGCGAGCACGCGCCGCCGCAGGCCCTCCTGGCCCGCATGGAGGGCGAGCAGTTCGCCGTCCTGCTGCCCGGGCTGTCGCTGCCCGCGACCGAGCGGGCCGCGCGCCGGCTGCGCGAGGCGACCTCGACGCGCGCCCGGGTCGCCGGCCTGGACCTCGAGGTGACGCTGACCATCGGCGTCGCCGCCGCCCCCGTGCACGGCGCGGATGCCGGCACGCTCATGCAACGGGCCGACGTCGCCCTGCTCGCCGGCGCCGGCAAGACCGGCGTGGCCAGCTACCACCCGGTGCTCGACCAGCAGAGCCTGCGCCGCCTGCAGCTGGGCACCGAGCTGGAGCAGGCCATGGCCGACGGTGAGATCACCGTCGTCTTCCAGCCGATCATCGACGCCCGCACCTCGGACATCGTCTCGGTCGAGACGCTGGTGCGCTGGGCGCACCCGCGCTACGGGTCGATCGCGCCGGACGAGTTCATCCACCTGGCCGAGCAGATCGGCCGGATCGGCTCACTGACCGACCACGTGCTCGACCTGGCGCTGGCCCGCTGCCGGAGGTGGCTGGACCAGGACATCGCGCTGTCGGTGGCCGTCAACCTCTCGGCCCGCTGCCTGGCCGAGCCGGACCTGGTCGACCGGGTGCGGCGGGCGCTGCGCCGCCACGGCGTCCCCGGCGAGCTGCTGATCCTGGAGCTCACCGAGGGCAGCGTCGTCGACGACTCGGTGCGCAGCGGCACCGTCCTGGCCGACCTGCACGCCCTGGGCCTGCGGCTGTCCATGGACGACTTCGGCACCGGCTACTCCTCGCTGTCCCAGCTGCGCCAGCTGCCCATCGACGAGGTGAAGATCGACAAGTCCTTCGTGCTGGGCATGGCCACCAGCCAGGGGGAGTCGTTCATCGCCCGCTCGATCATCGAGCTGGCGCACAACCTGGGCCTGCGGGTGGTCGCCGAGGGCGTCGAGGACGAGCTGACCCGCAACCTGCTGGCCGAGATGGGCTGCGACAAGCTGCAGGGCTTCCTGGTCAGCCGGCCGCTGCCCGACGAGCGGCTGGAGAGCTGGATCCTGGCCCGCACCGGCGTGCGCTCCGCCGTCCCCGGCACGCCGCACCGGCGCCTGTTCGTGCGCTCCTGAGCGCGCCGGGACCCCCCTGCGACGAACCCCCGGAGGCGTCGGGTACAGTTCTTGACGGCTCGAAGCCCGCCCCTTTAGCTCAGTCGGCAGAGCGTCTCCATGGTAAGGAGAAGGTCTACGGTTCGATTCCGTAAAGGGGCTCTGGAACAACACAGTGGCCGCTCGGCCCGGTCGCCGAGACCGGGCCGCACGGTCACGTCCGGCGGTGTAGCTCAGCCAGGCAGAGCAAGCGGCTCATAATCGCTGTGTCACCGGTTCAAATCCGGTCACCGCTACTCTCGACGGACCCCGCTCACCCGGGGTCCGTCGGCGTGTTGCAGCACCGTGCGGGCACCCGTCCGCGCGTCCCCGGGCCCGGCCCGGTCCCGACAAGGCGAGGAGCGCCCCGTGGCAGCCACCGACATCCGTCCGAAGATCACCCTGGCCTGCCAGGAGTGCAAGAGCCGGAACTACATCACGCGCAAGAACCGGCGGAACGACCCCGACCGGCTCGAGCTGAAGAAGTTCTGCCCCAAGGACCGCAAGCACACGATCCACCGCGAGACCCGCTGACGCGGTCTCCGACCACCGCTGAGACCCGCTGACGCAGCGGTCCACGCGAGAGGGAGGGCGGGAGCATGGCGCTCGATCCGGCACTGGTCGGGCGCAGCTACCCGCCCTCCGCCGTCTACGAGGTCGGCCGGCAGAAGATCGCCGAGTTCGCCGACGCCATCGGTGCGGCCGAGCCGGTGCACCGGGACACCGAGGCCGCCCGCGCGGCCGGGTACCCCGACGTGATCGCCCCGCCCACCTTCGCCATCGCCCTGACGCTCTCGGCCGCCGGCGTCGTCGTCGAGGACCCCGACGTGGCGCTCGACTACAGCCGCGTCGTCCACGGTGAGCAGCGCTTCACCCACCACCGGCCGATCCGCGCCGGTGACCGGCTCGTCGCCACCCCCACCATCGAGGCCGTGCGCAGCGTCGGCGGCAACGACCTGCTCACCACCCGCGTGGACGTCGCCACGGAGGACGGCGAACCGGTCTGCTCGGCCACCTCGATGCTCGTCGCCCGGGGGAGCGCGTGAGCGGCTCCGCAGTCCGGCCGGCTCCGCCCGGCGCGAGCGAACGGAGGGCATGGTGACCGCCACGGTGCGCGCCGCCGACGTCGCCGTCGGCACCGAGCTGCCCGAGCAGACCTACCCCGTCACGCGGGCCGACCTCGTCCGCTACGCGGGCGCCTCCGGGGACTTCAACCCGATCCACTGGAACGAGCGCGTGGCCACCGAGGTCGGCCTCCCCGGCGTGATCGCGCACGGGATGCTGACCATGGCGCTGGCCGCGCGGGCGGTCACCGCCTGGGCCGGCGACCCGGGCGCGCTGGTCGAGTACCACGTGCGGTTCGGCCGGCCGGTCGTCGTCCCCGACGACGGCACCGGCGCGCAGGTGACCGTCCGCGGCAGGGTGGGCGCCCTGGGCCAGGACGGCCGTGCCCGCGTCGACCTGACCGTCACCAGCGGAGGCGAGAAGGTGCTCTCGCTGGCCCGCGCCACCGTCCAGCTGGCGTGAGTGCGCGGCGGCCCCTGCTCGCGCTCGGCGCCGTCCTGCGCCACTGCTGGCGTGGGAGCCCGGTGTCGGCTGGGCTCGCGACCCGTTCGTCGACGTGCCCGGTGAGACCGCGAGGAGCCCCGCCGCCGGCACGACCGTCCGGGTCTCGGCCCCCGAGGCGCTCACCGTGCTGATGACCGGCGACCAGGCCGATCCCTCCGCGCCGCAGGACGGCCGGCGCACCTGGACGTCGGTCGAGCCGGTCGCCCGGGACGTCAGCGTCGCCGTGGGCGGGTTCGACACCGCGAGCACCACCGGCGCGGGCGGGGTCGAGGTGACGACCGGCGTGCTGCCGGGCGCGGACGTCCCGGCCCGCGAGCTCACCGCGTGGACCCTGGCCGCGATCGACGACCTCGAGACCCGCTTCGGTCCGTTCCCGTACGCGACGCTCACCGTGCCGCTGCTGCCGGTCGAGGGCGGCGGCATCGAGTACCCCGCTCGTCCTGCTCGCCGGCGCCGACCGGCGCGTGCTGGTGCACGAGGTCGCGCACATGTGGTCCTACGGGATGGTCGGCGACTCCCACTTCCGCGATCCGCGGCTGGACGAGGCGTTCGCCACCCATGCCGAGTCGGTCGCCTTCCCGGTGTCCGAGGACGCCGTGGCACAGGCGCTGGGCACGCCCGGTGAGGTCGGCGCCGCCATCGACCGGTTCGACAGCGCCGCGGACCACTCCCGCCGCGTGTACCGCACGGGTGGCGCCGCGCTCGTGGCTGCCCGCGAGGCCGCCGGCGCCGAGGCGTTCGACGCCGCGCTGCGCTGCTACGTGAGCGCCAACGCCTGGACGATCGCCACCCCCGACGACGTCTCGCGGGCGCTGGAGGAGCTGCCCGCGGCGCTGGACGTCCTCACCGAGGCGGGCGCCCTCGACGAGTAGGAGGACCCGTCCTCCTCACCGTGGAAGGACCCCGTCCCTCTCACCCCTCGCAGGCTCGGCAGGAGGACCCTCCTACCCCCCGCCACTCGCAGGCTCGCGGCGGGACCCTGCAGGGCCGGCGGTGCCCGGGACGCGGCCGCGGTGAGCCCGATGGAACGAGCCAGCCGGGGACGGGGTCCTCCTTCAGCTCGCCGAGCCGAGGAGTCGCTGCATCCGCGACACGCCCTCGACCAGGTCGTCGTCGCCCAGGGCGTAGGACATCCGCAGGTAGCCCGGCGTGCCGAAGGCCTCACCGGGGACGACGGCGACCTCCGCCTCCTCGAGGACGATCTCGGCCAGCTGCACGCTGTCCTCCGCCGTCCGGCCGGCGATCGGGCGGCCCAGCAGGGCCTTGACCGACGGGTAGACGTAGAACGCGCCGCGCGGCTCGGGGCAGGCCACCCCGGGGATCTCGCGCAGCATCGACACGATCGTGCGCCGCCGTCGGTCGAAGGCCTCCCGCATCGTGGCCGCCGCCGACAGGTCACCGGTCAGCGCGGCGACCGCGGCCGCCTGCGAGACGTTCGCCACGTTCGAGGTGGCGTGCGACTGCAGGTTGGTGGCGGCCTTGACGACGTCGGCCGGTCCGACCACCCAGCCCACCCGCCAGCCGGTCATCGCGTAGGTCTTGGCGACCCCGTTGACGACGACGCAGCGGTCGGCGAGTTCCGGGACGACGACCGGCATCGACGGCGCCGTCGCCCCGTCGTAGGTGAGGTGCTCGTAGATCTCGTCGGTGAGCACCCACAGCCCGTTCTCGTACGCCCAGCGACCGATCTCCTCGACCAGCTCCGGCGGGTACACCGCGCCGGTCGGGTTGGACGGCGAGCAGAACAGCAGCACCTTGGTGCGCGGCGTCCGGGCCGCCTCGAGCTGGGCCACCGACACCAGGTAGCCGCTCTCCTCGTCGGCCACGACCGGCACCGGCACGCCGCCGGCCAGGGCGATCGCCTCGGGGTAGGTGGTCCAGTACGGCGCGGGCAGCAGCACCTCGTCGCCCGGGTCGAGCATCGTGGCGAAGGCCTCGTACACGGCCTGCTTGCCGCCGTTGGTCACCAGCACGTTCGCCGGGGTGACCTGCAGCCCCGAGTCGCGTGCGGTCTTGGCGACGATCGCCTCCTTGAGTGCCGGCAGCCCGCCCGCGGGGGTGTAGCGGTGCATCGCCGGCTGGCGGCAGGCGGCGACGGCGGCCTCCACGATGTAGTCCGGCGTCGGGAAGTCCGGCTCGCCGGCGCCGAAGCCGATCACCGGCTTGCCCGCGGCCTTGAGCGCCTTGGCCTTGGCGTCCACCGCCAGCGTCGCCGACTCGGCGATCGCGGCGATGCGGCGGGAGATGCGCCGGTCGGCGGGCGGCAGCCCGGGGGGCGGTGCAGCGGACTCCGGGGGGGAGACGGCGGTCATGGCCCCATCATGTCGGAGGGCGGTGTGAGTGGCCCCCTCCGATCCCGGCGGCGACCCCGTCGGCGGTCCTCCCCCCGACGCGTCGGCGGTCCTCGCCCGGCACGTTGGTCGGCGTCCTCCGCGGTCCCGTACACTGGCTGTCCTGGGGCTACTGACCCCGCCACCGGCGTGCCCCGGGACCCCTCGCGGGAACGGTGCCGACCGGAGCGGGCCACGCGGTCCCGGGCGGCCCGTCCCGGGTCCCATCCCGAGCGTGCGAAGGGTGGGGCGGGCGGGGTCCTCCAAGGGGTGTAGCTCAATTGGCAGAGCAGCGGTCTCCAAAACCGCAGGCTGCAGGTTCAAGTCCTGTCACCCCTGCCCGTGCCGCCGGCTCCCCGCCGGCGACGTGCACGACCCGTACGACAGCACCACCACCGACCGTCGGCCCCAGGACAACGGCCACCACCAGCGAGGCGAGCGAGGCGCAGTGAGCGACGAGAAGCCGGCACGCGACGGCGACCCCCGCGCCGCCTCCGACGCCGAGCCGACCGACGAGCAGCTCGACCGCGAGGCGCCGGGCGTGGCCGACGCCGCCGAGCTGGCGGCCGCCGAGGCCGAGCTCGCCGCCGAGGCAGAGAGCGACGAGGACAAGGTCGTGGCCGCGCGGCAGACCGGCGCCCGCCGGGGCGGCCGGATCACCGCCGGGGACGACGAGGACGACGAGTCGGCCCCCCGCTCCCGCCGGGCCGCCCGGGAGCGCACGCCGTCGCGCCCCGCCGGCCGGACCGCCGACGGCGGTGCGACCCGGTCGCGGGCCGCCGCCGAGCGCGACCGCGCCGCCGAGGCGCGGCCGCGGCGCAGCATCCGGCGGTTCCTCCGCGAGGTCGTCGCCGAGCTGCGCAAGGTCATCTGGCCGGGTCGTCGCGAGCTGATCACCTACACGACCGTCGTCATCGTCTTCGTGGCCTTCATCGTCGCCCTGGTGGCCGGCCTGGACCTCCTCTTCGCCCAGGGCGTGCTCGCCGTCTTCGGCTGAGCCCACCCGCGCCTGCACCACCGACAAGGAAGAGACACCGTGACCGACCCCCGCCAGCCCTTCGAGACCGACAGCGCCGTCGCGGCCAGCGCCCTCGACGACGCCCGCTTCGACGTGCGCGGCACCGCGGACGTCGAGACCGGCGCCGGCGAGACCGGGGCTGCCGAGGGCTCCGTCGACACCGCCGACCAGGACGCCCTCACCGGCGTGGCCGACGTGGCCCCCGACGTGGAGAGCGGCGACCCCGACAGCCTGACCACCGACCCGCTGGCCGCCCCGGCGGCGTCCTCCGACCTCGACGAGCTCGGCGACCAGACCGAGGACGACGAGGAGGCCGACCCGGCCGAGGCGATGCGCAAGGTGCTGCGCGGCCAGTTCGGCGACTGGTACGTCATCCACTCGTACGCCGGCTACGAGAACAAGGTGAAGACCAACCTGGAGTCGCGCATCCAGTCGCTCGACATGGAGGACTACATCTTCCAGATCGAGGTGCCCACCGAGGAGGTCACCGAGATCAAGAACGGCAAGCGCACCCAGGTCAACCGGAAGAAGCTGCCCGGCTACCTGCTCGTCCGCATGGACCTCAACGACGAGTCCTGGGGCGCGGTGCGCAACACCCCCGGAGTCACCGGCTTCGTCGGGGCGACGTCGCGCCCCTCGCCGCTGAGCATCGACGAGGTCGTGAGCCTGCTCGCCCCCGCGGCCGGCACCCAGACGACGAAGGCGGCCGAGACGACGAGCACCGCCGCCACGGCCGCCCCGACCACCGTCGTCGACTTCGAGGTCGGCGAGTCGGTCACCGTCATGGACGGCCCGTTCGCCACCCTCCCGGCCACGATCAACGAGATCAACGCCGAGCAGCAGAAGCTGCAGGTGCTGGTCTCCATCTTCGGCCGGGAGACGCCGGTCGAGCTGTCGTTCAACCAGGTCCAGAAGTTGTGAGAAGGACCCCGGTGCCCCCCGCCCCTCGCTCCGCTCGGGTCGGGACCCTGCACCGGGGCCGGTTCCATCCCGTCACCAGAAGGAAGTCATGCCCCCCAGGAAGCGGTTGACCGCGGTCATCAAGCTCCAGATCAACGCCGGTGCGGCCACCCCCGCGCCGCCCGTCGGTCCGGCGCTGGGCCAGCACGGCGTCAACATCATGGAGTTCTGCAAGGCCTACAACGCCGCCACGGAGTCGCAGCGCGGCAACGTGATCCCGGTCGAGATCTCGGTCTACGAGGACCGCTCGTTCACCTTCGTCACCAAGACCCCGCCGGCGGCCCGCCTGCTGCTCAAGGCTGCCGGTGTGGAGAAGGGCTCGGGCGAGCCGCACAAGACCAAGGTCGCCACCGTCACGCGTGACCAGGTCCGCGAGATCGCGCAGACCAAGATGCAGGACCTGAACGCCAACTCCCTCGACGAGGCGGAGAAGATCATCGCCGGCACCGCCCGGTCGATGGGCATCACCGTCCAGTAGGAGGACCCCGTCCTCCCCGCCCTCCGCAAGGTCGGGGTGGGACCCGGGACGGGGCCGGAAGCCGCCGGGCCCCGGCGGCGTTGCACCGAGCACCCGCTGCTCCCCGCGCCCGGCAGGTCCGGCTCGGGACCCTGCAACGGGGCCGTTCGAACACAGCGATCGTGGGAGGGCCGCGCCAGGCCCGCGCACCACACGACTCCCGGCCGAGGCGCCGGGGGAGAGGAACCACCATGGCGAAGCACGGCAAGAAGTACCGCGAGGTCGCGGCGAAGGTCGACCGCGAGAACCTCTACACCCCGCTGCAGGCGGCCTCCCTGGCCAAGGAGACGTCGCCCACGGCCTACGACGCCACCGTCGAGGTGGCCATGCGCCTGGGCGTCGACCCGCGCAAGGCCGACCAGATGGTCCGCGGCACGGTGAACCTGCCGCACGGCACCGGCAAGACCGCCCGCGTCATCGTCTTCGCGACCGGTGACAAGGCTGCCGAGGCCGAGGCCGCCGGCGCGGACGTCGTCGGCTCGGACGACCTGATCGAGCGCATCCAGGGCGGCTTCCTGGACTTCGACGCCGCGATCGCCACCCCCGACCAGATGGCCAAGGTCGGCCGGATCGCGCGCATCCTCGGCCCGCGTGGCCTGATGCCGAACCCGAAGACCGGCACGGTGACCCCCGACGTCACCAAGGCGGTCAACGACATCAAGGGCGGGAAGATCAACTTCCGCGTCGACAAGCAGGCCAACCTGCACCTGGTGATCGGCAAGGCCTCGTTCGACGAGACCAAGCTGGTGGAGAACTACGCCGCGGCCCTCGACGAGGTGCTGCGCGCCAAGCCGGCCGCCGCCAAGGGCCGGTACCTGAAGAAGGTCACCATCTCCACCACCATGGGCCCGGGCATCCCGGTCGACCCGAACCGCACCCGCAACCTGACGGTGGACGAGCCCACCGCCTGAAAGAGGACCCCCTCGCCCCCCTCCGCTCGCTGACGCTCGCGGTGGGGCCCTGCGAGGGGCCACCCGCCGAGGTCCCGGGGCCCCGTCGCGCACCGCGCGGCGGGGCCTCCGTCGTCCTCGGGACCCGGCTGGCGGCGACGTCGGCGATGCCGCACGCTCCGGGGACCCGGGCGTGCGAGATCGCCGGTCCCGCCGGGTGAGGACGGCGACAACGGGCAACCCTGCCCTGTGGCGTATGCTTGTCGCGTTCCCCCCACGACCGCTGGTCGTCGCACGTCCGCGTGCGATCGAAGGTCCCGGACTCCGGGCGGCCCGCGCAGGAGGACGGTCCGATCGGCGCGGCACCGTGTGCCCGCGTTCTTCGCCCCGTGCGCCTGCGCCGGGGCGTTCCTCGTCTCCGGGTCCGGTTGATCGCCCGCCATCGTGCACCGGCCGGTGGTCGGCCCGACAGACGAGAGGAGGCCCATGCCCACGCAGGCGAAGGCCGCGGTGATCGACGAGATCACCGAGCGGTTCCAGTCGTCCAGCGCGGCGGTGCTCACCGAGTACCGCGGGCTGACCGTGGCCCAGCTGACCCAGCTGCGCCGTTCCCTCGGTGAGGGCAGCAGCTACGCCGTCGTCAAGAACACCCTGACGAAGCGGGCCGCGGAGCAGGTCGGCCACGCCGACCTGGCGCCGCTGCTCAACGGCCCGACCGCGATCGCCTTCATCGAGGGCGACCCGGTGAACGCGGCCAAGGCCATCCGTGACTTCGCGCGCACCAACCCGCTGCTCGTCGTCAAGGGCGGCGTGGTCGAGGGCCGCACGGTCGGCGCCGCCGAGGTCACCGCCCTCGCCGACGTCGAGCCGCGCGAGGTCCTGCTGGCCAAGCTGGCCGGCGCGATGATGGGCAACCTCAGCAAGGCCGCGGGCCTGTTCCAGGCCCCGCTGTCCCAGGTCGCCCGGCTGGCCGCCGCGCTGCAGGAGAAGAAGCCCGCCGAGGGCACCGACTCCGCTGCTGCTGACACCACCACCGACACCGCTGACGCCGCGGACGCTGCGGCCAGCACCGACTGACCCCAGAAGGAGAGATCATGGCCAAGCTGTCCACCGCGGAGCTGCTCGACGCGTTCAAGGAGATGACGCTGCTCGAGCTGTCCGACTTCGTGAAGCAGTTCGAGGAGACCTTCGAGGTCACCGCCGCTGCTCCGGTCGCCGTCGCGGCCGCCCCGGCAGCCGGCGGGGCCGGCGACGGTGCTGCCCCCGCCGCCGAGGAACAGGACGAGTTCGACGTCATCCTCGAGAGCGCCGGTGACAAGAAGATCCAGGTCATCAAGGAGGTGCGCGGCCTGACCTCGCTCGGCCTCAAGGAGGCCAAGGACCTGGTCGACGGCGCGCCGAAGCCGGTCCTGGAGAAGGTCGACAAGGACGCCGCCGACAAGGCCAGGGCCGCTCTCGAGGGCGCCGGCGCCACCGTCACCGTCAAGTGACCCCCCACCCGGCGGTCCCGACCGCCGGGTGAGGCACCACCTCGCACGACCCGCAGGGGCCGTCCTCCACCCGGAGGGCGGCCCCTGCGTCGTCCGTCCGGGTGGACGACGCGCCCGTGGCCCGGGCGGGCGGGAGCCGCGACCACGCACGACGACAGCGCCGGCGTGGGCCCGCGGCAGGTGGACGCCCGCGTCGGCCAGCAGCGACGCGCCGGCGCGGCCGGAGGCAGCGCAGCTCGCGGGCCGCCGCGGGCTCCGGCGGACCCGGGCCCGCGCGGCGTGGCGGCCCCACAGCCGCCGCGGGACTGGCATCATGGGCGGGCCGTCGACGACGGCCCGACCCGGCCCCGCTGGCCGGCTGCCCTTCCCGGGTGTGGTCCTCCTCGCGTGCGGACCCCCGACGTGGACAGCCGGCGCCAGCGGGGGTAGGGTTCTCTGTTGCGCTGCCCCCTGACTGCCTGCCCGCCGAGACGGGTCGCCTGGGGTGCCCGGGGGGACCGTCCTCCGGACGCCCGTCGACCGTCCGGGCAGGACGAATGCGGACAGCCCCGCCATTACCGACGACGACCCAGGACGAACCAGCACCCACCGCCCGCACGTCGTGAGGTCCTTGGAAGGACGCATCTTGGCAGGCTCTCGCCCCACCAGCATCAACCCTCGCACGACCGACTCCGGGCCCTACGGCCAGCAGTCACAGGCCCCCCAAACCGGCCCCCGCACCGGTGAGGCCGACCAGCAGAAGATCCCGGGCGCGCCGCTGCGCGTCTCGTTCGCCAAGATCTCCGAGCCGCTCGAGGTGCCGGACCTCCTGGCGTTGCAGACCGCCTCGTTCGACTGGCTCATCGGCAGCCCCGAGTGGCGGGCCACCCTCCCCGCGGAGGAGCAGGCCGACGCCGTCGGCGGCCTGGCCGAGATCCTCGAGGAGATCTCCCCGATCGAGGACTTCAGCGGCTCGATGTCGCTGTCCTTCTCCAACCCGCGCTTCGAGGACGTCAAGGCGTCCCTCGAGGAGTGCAAGGACAAGGACATGACCTACGCGGCGCCGCTGTTCGTCACCGCCGAGTTCATGAACAACACCACCGGCGAGATCAAGTCGCAGACGGTGTTCATGGGCGACTTCCCGATCATGACGAACAAGGGCACCTTCGTCATCAACGGGACCGAGCGCGTCGTCGTCTCGCAGCTGGTCCGCTCGCCGGGCGTCTACTTCGACAAGACCCTGGACAAGACCTCCGACAAGGACGTCTTCAGCGCCAAGGTCATCCCCAGCCGTGGTGCGTGGCTGGAGTTCGACGTCGACAAGCGCGACACCGTCGGCGTCCGCATCGACCGCAAGCGCCGGCAGCCGGTCACCGTGCTGCTCAAGGCGCTGGGCTGGACCGAGGAGCGCATCCGCGAGCACTTCCAGTGGTCGCCCACGGTGCTGGCCACCCTGGAGAAGGACCACATCGCCGGCCAGGACGAGGCGCTGCTGGACATCTACCGCAAGCTGCGGCCGGGCGAGCCGCCGACGCGGGAGAGCGCCCAGGCGCTGCTGGAGAACCTGTTCTTCAACGCCAAGCGCTACGACCTGGCCAAGGTCGGCCGCTACAAGGTCAACAAGAAGCTCGGCGTCGACGTCCCCCAGGGCACGCTGACGCTGACCGAGGACGACATCGTCGCCACCATCGAGTACGTGGTGCGCCTGCACGCGGGCGAGTCCGACCACGGCGTCGACGACATCGACCACTTCGGCAACCGGCGGCTGCGCACCGTCGGCGAGCTGATCCAGAACCAGATCCGGGTCGGCCTCTCCCGCATGGAGCGCGTCGTCCGCGAGCGGATGACCACCCAGGACGTCGAGGCGATCACGCCGCAGACCCTGATCAACATCCGGCCGGTCGTCGCCTCCATCAAGGAGTTCTTCGGCACCAGCCAGCTGTCCCAGTTCATGGACCAGACCAACCCCCTCGCGGGCCTGACCCACAAGCGCCGCCTGTCGGCGCTGGGCCCGGGTGGTCTGTCCCGTGAGCGGGCCGGCATGGAGGTCCGCGACGTGCACCCGAGCCACTACGGCCGGATGTGCCCGATCGAGACCCCCGAGGGTCCGAACATCGGCCTGATCGGCTCGCTGTCGGCGTACGGCCGGGTGAACGCCTTCGGCTTCATCGAGACCCCGTACCGCCGCGTCGAGAGCGGCGTGGTCACCGACACGATCGACTACCTGACCGCCGACGAGGAGGACCGCTTCGTCGTCGCCCAGGCCAACTCGCCGCTGGACGCCCAGGGCCGGTTCGCCGAGGACCGCGTCCTGGTCCGCACCAAGGGCGGTGAGGTCGACTACCTGTCGCCCGAGCAGGTCGACTACATGGACGTCTCGCCGCGGCAGATGACCTCGGTCGCGACGGCGATGATCCCGTTCCTCGAGCACGACGACGCCAACCGCGCGCTCATGGGCGCGAACATGCAGCGTCAGGCCGTCCCGCTGCTGCGCAGCGAGGCGCCGCTGGTCGGCACCGGCATGGAGCTGCGTGCCGCCGTCGACGCCGGCGACGTCGTCGTGGCCGAGAAGTCCGGTGTCGTCGAGGACTCCACCGCGGACTACATCACCGTCATGGCCGACGACGGCACCCGGCAGACCTACCGGCTGCTGAAGTTCCGCCGGTCGAACCAGGGCACCTCGATCAACCAGACCCCCGTCGTCGACGAGGGGCAGCGCGTCGAGGCCGGCCAGGTCATCGCCGACGGCCCCTGCACCGACCAGGGTGAGATGGCGCTGGGCAAGAACCTGCTCGTCGCCTTCATGCCGTGGGAGGGCCACAACTACGAGGACGCGATCATCCTGTCGCAGCGCCTCGTGCAGGACGACGTCCTGTCCTCGATCCACATCGAGGAGTTCGAGGTCGACGCGCGTGACACCAAGCTCGGTGCCGAGGAGATCACCCGGGACATCCCGAACGTCTCCGAGGAGGTCCTCGCCGACCTCGACGAGCGCGGCATCATCCGCATCGGCGCCGAGGTCGTCCCCGGCGACATCCTCGTCGGCAAGGTCACGCCCAAGGGCGAGACCGAGCTGACCCCCGAGGAGCGCCTGCTGCGGGCCATCTTCGGCGAGAAGGCCCGCGAGGTCCGCGACACCAGCCTGAAGGTCAAGCACGGGGAGTCTGGCAAGGTCATCGGCGTCCGCGTGTTCTCGCGCGAGGACGGCGACGAGCTGCCCGCCGGCGTCAACGAGCTGATCCGGGTCTACGTCGCCCAGATGCGCAAGATCTCCGACGGTGACAAGCTCGCCGGCCGCCACGGCAACAAGGGCGTCATCGCGAAGATCCTGCCGCAGGAGGACATGCCGTTCCTCGAGGACGGCACCCCGGTGGACATCGTCCTGAACCCGCTGGGCGTCCCGGGCCGGATGAACGTCGGCCAGGTCCTGGAGACCCACCTCGGGTGGGTCGCCAAGTCCGGCTGGCAGGTCGAGGGCACCCCGGAGTGGGCGGCCAACCTGCCGGAGGCCGCGCGGTCGGCCGCGCCGGGCACCCGGACGGCGACGCCGGTGTTCGACGGCGCCCGCGAGGAGGAGATCGTCGGGCTGCTCAGCTCGACGACCCCGAACCGGGACGGGGAGCGCATGGTGGCCCCGACCGGCAAGGCCCGGCTCTTCGACGGCCGCTCCGGCGAGCCGTTCCCCGAGGCGATCTCGGTGGGCTACGTCTACATCCTGAAGCTGCTGCACCTGGTCGACGACAAGATCCACGCCCGGTCGACCGGTCCCTACTCGATGATCACGCAGCAGCCGCTGGGTGGTAAGGCGCAGTTCGGTGGCCAGCGGTTCGGCGAGATGGAGTGCTGGGCGATGCAGGCCTACG
Organism: Geodermatophilus sp. URMC 61; assembly: GCF_052931555.1. NCBI lineage: Bacteria > Bacillati > Actinomycetota > Actinomycetes > Geodermatophilales > Geodermatophilaceae > Geodermatophilus > Geodermatophilus sp. URMC 61. Next base: position 3,581,216 of record NZ_JBRFHZ010000002.1, on the reverse strand, counting down.
GCGCGGCCTACGCGCTGCAGGAGCTGCTCACCATCAAGTCCGACGACATCCTCGGCCGCGTCAAGGTGTACGAGGCGATCGTCAAGGGCGAGAACATCCCCGAGCCGGGCATCCCGGAGTCGTTCAAGGTGTTGCTCAAGGAGCTGCAGTCGCTCTGCCTGAACGTGGAGGTCCTCTCCGGCGACGGCCAGGCGATCGAGCTGCGCGACACCGACGACGAGGTCTTCCGGGCCGCGGAGGAGCTGGGCATCGACCTGTCCCGCCGCGAGCCGTCCAGCGTCGAGGACGTGTGATCGGCCGCCGGCCGGCCCTCTGCGTGACGGGCCGGCCGGCGTCCCCAGCCAAACGACTAGAAGTGCAGTAACGAGCCCCGGGAAAGGGGTCCACTCAGTGCTCGACGTCAACTTCTTCGACGAGCTCCGCATCGGCCTGGCCAGCGGCGACGACATCCGTCAGTGGTCGCACGGTGAGGTGAAGAAGCCCGAGACCATCAACTACCGCACCCTCCGCCCGGAGAAGGACGGTCTCTTCTGCGAGAAGATCTTCGGTCCCACGCGGGACTGGGAGTGCTACTGCGGGAAGTACAAGCGCGTCCGCTTCAAGGGCATCATCTGTGAGCGCTGCGGCGTCGAGGTGACCCGCGCCAAGGTGCGCCGTGAGCGGATGGGCCACATCGAGCTGGCCGCGCCGGTCACCCACATCTGGTTCTTCAAGGGCGTCCCCTCGCGCCTGGGCTACCTGCTCGACCTGGCGCCCAAGGACCTCGAGAAGATCATCTACTTCGCGGCCTACCTGATCACCTCGGTCGACGACGAGGCGCGCCACCGCGACCTCCCGACCATCGAGGCCGAGATCAGCGCGGAGAAGCACAACCTCGAGAGCCGCCGCGACGCCGACGTGGAGGCCCGCCAGCAGAAGCTGGAGGCCGACCTCGCCGAGCTCGAGGCCGAGGGCGCCAAGTCCGACGTCCGCCGCAAGGTGCGTGAGGGCGGCGAGCGCGAGATGCGCCAGCTGCGCGACCGCGCCCAGCGGGAGATCGACCGCCTCGAGGAGGTGCTCGACACCTTCCGCAAGCTCGAGGTCAAGCAGCTCATCGCCGACGAGGGCCTCTACCGCGAGCTGCGCGACCGCTTCGGTGAGTACTTCGAGGGCGGCATGGGTGCCGCGGCGCTGCAGAAGCTGCTCGCCGACTTCGACCTCGACGCCGAGGCCGCCACGCTGCGCGAGACCATCCGCAGCGGCAAGGGCCAGCGCAAGCTGCGGGCCCTCAAGCGGCTCAAGGTCGTCGCGGCGTTCCAGCAGACGCGCAACTCGCCCATGGGCATGGTGCTCGACTGCGTGCCGGTCATCCCGCCGGACCTGCGCCCGATGGTGCAGCTCGACGGTGGCCGCTTCGCCACCAGCGACATGAACGACCTGTACCGCCGGGTCATCAACCGGAACAACCGGCTCAAGCGTCTGCTCGACCTCGGCGCGCCCGAGATCATCGTGAACAACGAGAAGCGGATGCTGCAGGAGTCCGTGGACGCGCTGTTCGACAACGGCCGCCGCGGCCGGCCGGTGACCGGCCCGGGCAACCGCCCGCTGAAGTCGCTGTCCGACCTGCTCAAGGGCAAGCAGGGCCGGTTCCGCCAGAACCTGCTCGGCAAGCGCGTCGACTACTCCGGCCGTTCGGTCATCGTCGTCGGCCCGCAGCTGAAGCTGCACCAGTGCGGCCTGCCCAAGCAGATGGCGCTGGAGCTGTTCAAGCCCTTCGTCATGAAGCGGCTGGTCGACCTCAACCACGCGCAGAACATCAAGTCCGCCAAGCGGATGGTGGAGCGCGCGCGGCCGGTCGTGTGGGACGTGCTCGAGGAGGTCATCACCGAGCACCCGGTGCTGCTGAACCGGGCGCCGACGCTGCACCGCCTGGGCATCCAGGCCTTCGAGCCGCAGCTGGTCGAGGGCAAGGCCATCCAGATCCACCCGCTGGTCTGCACCGCGTTCAACGCGGACTTCGACGGTGACCAGATGGCGGTGCACCTGCCGCTGTCGGCCGAGGCGCAGGCCGAGGCCCGGATCCTGATGCTGTCGTCGAACAACATCCTGTCGCCGGCCGACGGTCGCCCGATCACCGCGCCGACCCAGGACATGGTGCTGGGCCTGTACCACTTGACCACCCTGGTGCCGAGCCGGCACGAGGCCGACGGCGGCACGCCGGCGGCCTACGGCTCCACCGCCGAGGCCATCATGGCCTTCGACAAGGGTGCGCTGGGTCTGCAGGAGCGGGCGCTGATCCGCCTCGACGAGGTGTTCGGCGTCGACAACGGCAAGGTCAACCCCGCGTGGGAGCAGCCCGAGGACTGGACCCCGGGTGCGCCGGCGCTGGTCGAGACCAGCCTGGGGCGGGTGCTGTTCAACGAGGCACTGCCCGAGGACTACCGCTTCGTCAACTACCAGGTGCCGAAGAAGGAGCTCGGGGCGATCGTCAACGACCTCGCCGAGCGCTACCCCAAGGTGCAGGTCGCGGCGACGCTGGACGCCCTCAAGTCGGCCGGCTTCCGCTGGGCCACCCGCTCGGGTGTCACGATCGCCATCGACGACGTCGTCACCCCGCCGGCCAAGCAGGAGATCCTCGACCGGCACGAGAACGAGGCCCGGCAGATCGAGCGCCAGTACGAGCGCGGTGTCATCACCGACGCCGAGCGTCGTGGCGAGCTGATCGAGATTTGGACCCGCGCGCGGGCCGAGGTCAGCCAGGCGATGGTGGACAACTTCCCGACCACCAACCCGGTCTGGGTCATGGTCAACTCGGGCGCCCGAGGCAACATGATGCAGATCAGCCAGATCGCCGGTATGCGCGGTCTGGTGGCGAACCCGAAGGGCGAGATCATCCCGCGGCCGATCAAGGCCAACTTCCGGGAGGGTCTGTCCGTGCTGGAGTACTTCATCTCCACGCACGGTGCCCGCAAGGGTCTGGCCGACACGGCGCTCCGCACCGCGGACTCCGGGTACCTCACCCGCCGGCTGGTGGACGTCTCGCAGGACGTCATCATCCGCGAGGAGGACTGCGGCACCGACCGCGGCGTGGTCATGCCGATCGCGACGGTGGTCGACGGTCAGCTGACCCGGGACCCGCACGTCGAGACCAGCGTCTACGCCCGTGCGCTGGCCGCCGACGTGACGGCCGAGGACGGCACGCTGATCGCCCAGGCCGGCGCCGACCTCGGCGACGTGCTGATCAGCCAGCTGGTCGAGGCCGGCGTCTCGGAGGTCAAGGTCCGCTGCGTCCTGACCTGCGAGTCGCTGCTCGGCACCTGCGCCACCTGCTACGGCCGCTCCCTGGCGACCGGCAAGCTGGTGGACGTCGGCGAGGCGGTCGGCATCATCGCCGCCCAGTCGATCGGTGAGCCCGGCACCCAGCTGACGATGCGCACCTTCCACACCGGTGGTGTCGCGGGTGAGGACATCACCCACGGTCTGCCGCGTGTGGTGGAGCTCTTCGAGGCCCGCGTCCCCAAGGGCAAGGCCCCGATCGCCGAGCTGGCCGGCACCGTCCGCATCGAGGACGGCGAGCAGTTCCGCAAGCTCACGATCACCCCGGACGACGGCTCCGACGAGGTCGTCTACGACAAGCTGTCGCGTCGCTCGCGCCTGCGGGTCGAGGACGGCGGCCACGTCGAGGTCGGCGAGCAGCTCACCGAGGGTGCGGTCGACCCGCACGAGGTGCTGCGGATCATGGGCCCGCGTGAGGTGCAGCTGCACCTGGTCCGGGAGGTCCAGGAGGTCTACCGCAGCCAGGGCGTGTCGATCCACGACAAGCACATCGAGGTGATCATCCGGCAGATGCTGAAGCGGGTGACCATCATCGACTCGGGCGCGACGGAGTTCCTGCCCGGTGCGCTGGTCGAGCGGACGCTGTTCGAGACCGAGAACCGTCGGGTCGTCGCCGAGGGCGGCGAGCCGGCCTCGGCCCGCCCGGTGCTCATGGGCATCACCAAGGCCTCGCTCGCGACCGAGTCGTGGCTGTCGGCCGCCTCCTTCCAGGAGACGACCAAGGTGCTCACCGACGCCGCGATCCAGGGCAAGAGCGACAGCCTGCTCGGCCTCAAGGAGAACGTGATCATCGGCAAGCTGATCCCGGCGGGTACGGGCATCAGCCGCTACCGGAACATCACGGTCGAGCCGACCGAGGAGGCCCGCGCCGCCGTCTACACGATGGCCGGGTACGACGACGGGCAGTACTACAGCCCGGACGTCTTCGGTCAGGGCAGCGGCGAGGCCGTGCGCCTCGAGGAGTACGACTGGCGGGGCTGATCCCCGGTAGTGCACGAGAGGGGCCCGCAGGCGCACCGCCTGCGGGCCCCTCTCGTGTTCGCCACCCGCGGGTGATCAGCTCAGCTGACCATCCGCGGTCCTCGCTCACGACCAGTGCTGAACCAGGACCTGGAACAGTGACTCAGGACGGTGCCGCGGGGATGGCACCACGGCCGGGGATGGCGCCCGCGCCGTCACGTGACGGAACTCGGGTGCTCACCGATCGGCGATCTTGCGCATGGTCTCCACCGTCCGCAGCCGGCCCTCGGGGCTGCCGTCGAGGGGCTGCAGCATCAGCGTGGTGACGCCGGCCTCGCGGAAGGCGGCCACCCGCTCGGCGACGTAGGACTCCGGCCCGACGAGGGAGACCGCCCGCACCAGCTCCTCGGGGACGACGGCGGCCGCCTCGTCCTTCTTGCCGTCGAGGTAGAGGTCCTGGATGGTGCGGGCCTCGTCCTCGTAGCCGTAGCGCCGGGCGAGGTCGTTGTAGAAGTTCTTGCCGCGGGCGCCCATGCCGCCGATGTAGAGGGCCAGCTGGGGGCGCACCTGCTCCAGCATCGGGCCGACGTCGTCCCCGATGGCGACGGAGACGCCGACGACGATCTGCAGGTCGCCCAGGGCCGGGTCCCGCTTGGCCTTCCCCGCGGCCAGCGAGTCGCCCCAGACGGAGCCCGCCTTCTCCGGCATGAAGAAGATCGGCTCCCACGCCTCGGCGATCTCGGCGGCCATCTCGACGTTCTTGGGGCCGAGGGCGGCCAGCATGACCGGGATCCGGTCGCGCACCGGTGTGTTGATGAGCTTCAGCGGCTTGCCCAGGCCGGTGCCCTGATCGGCCGGCAGCGGGATCGTGTACTTGGGGCCCTCGTGCACCAGTCGCTCCCGGCGCCAGACCTGCCGGCAGATCTCCACGACCTCCCGGGTGCGCTGCAGCGGGGCGTCGTAGGGGACGCCGTGCCAGCCCTCGATCACCTGGGGGCCGGAGGCGCCCAGTCCGAGGGTGAAGCGGCCGCCGGACACGAAGTCCAGGCCCGCGGCCGTCATGGCGGTCAGGGCCGGGGTGCGGCTGTAGATGGGGAAGATCCCGCTCATCAGCTCGACGCGCTCGGTCACCGCGGCCAGGTAGCCCAGCTGACTGACGGCGTCGAAGGTGTAGACCTCCGCGACCGTGGCGAGGTCGAGCCCCGCCGACTCGAGCTCGCGGATCTCCGCGGCGGTCTCGCGGAACCCCCCGCTGTAGCTGGCCTGGATGCCGATGCGCACGTCCACTCCTCAGGTCGGCGACGCCACCGTCGGCGCCGCCGCCGACCGTAGCGGGGAGGGCCGGTGCGTCCGGTCCGGCCTCAGAGCGGCCGGACGACCCCGACGACCTCGGTCACCACGCGGACGCCGTCGACGTCCCCGGGCACCCGCTCGGCGGCGTGCGCGTCGGCCAGGTCCACCTTCACGACGTAGCCGCTGTCCCGACGGGCCAACCCGACACCGACGACGCCCGGGTCGGCCGCCAGGCGGTGGCTCAGGGCGCTCTTGGCGGCTCGGGCGGACGCGCGGTCGCTCATGCACCTCATGGTGCCCCTGATCAGGCCGTCGCGACAGTAGGGGACCCCCTGCCCCCGCCATGGGAGGACCCCGCCGTCCTCGCCCCTCGCCGGCTCGGGGCCGTGCCCCGGACGGGGCCGGCAGCTCAGGAGGCGACCCACTGGAGGTCCAGGACCGAGAGCACGGTGGCCAGGGGGTTGGCGAAGGTGACCCCGCCACCGGTGCGCCCACCCGTCTCGCTGCCCGCGAAGAGCAGGCCGAGGGGCGCGCGGTCGGCGCTCCGCCAGATCACCGAGCCGCTGTCGCCGCCGGCGCTGAAGGGGCCCGCGACGCCGTCGATCTCGATCTGGTCGTCGAAGGTGTAGAGGCCCTCGTCGTACTGCACGGCCACGCCGTCGACCTCCACGGCGCTGACCCGCCCGACCGTGTACCCGGTGGTGCGTCCCACCTTCTCCACCTGCTCGTCGGGCTCGACGTCGTCCACCTCGACGGGGTCGGCCCCCAGCGGCCCGCCGGGCAGCCTGCCCGGCTCGACCGGGAGTTCGGCGTCGACGACGGCGACCGCGGCGTCCACCCGGTTCGCCCGGTCGGCGGTGAACCGCTCGAAGGCGGTCAGGGTGGCGACCCGGTCGGTCGTCGGGACACCACCGTCGGCCGGGCCCGGCTGCAGCACCGGGTCACCCACCGCGGCGGCGTCGCCGGCGGCCAGCACGTGGTTGTTGGACAGGATCGCCAGCCGCCCGCCGACCCGGACGAAGCCGCCGAGGGTGCCGGCCGTGACCGCCGGGTGGGCCACGGACAGGCCCGGCGCGAGCGGCCGGGTGCGCCGCCGCAGCTCCTCGGGCGTGGGGGAGGACAGCGACCGGACGGCGCCGATGACGCGGACGTCGATCTCCTCGAGCACCGCGTCGGCCAGGCCGGACACGAGGACGTCGGCGTCCTCCTTCGCCGCCAGCCGGATGGCCAGGTGCGCCTGGTCCCGGCCGACGGGCGCCAGCCCCAGGGCCGGACGCGCCCAGCCCCGCCCGGCGGCGTCCCTGGCCGTCACCCGTCCGCTCCACCGGGCCAGCCGGGCCGACAGGTGGGCCTTCAGCTCGCGGGCGAGGTCGACGTGCACGGGATCCTCCGGTTGCGCTGGGTGGGCGTCCTGGCACCGACCGTAGGGCAGGGGTACGACAGTCCTGCCTGCCCGGGGTGTCGGTCCGGCGACGTGACCCGGGAGCGGGCCGGAACCGTTACAGTCGCGCCACCCCCGGCCCGCGCCGGGTCCGCGGGCCCGGTCCGGGAACACCAGGTCACCGGGCGGCGTTGACCCCCGCGTACCCCGGTGGAGAGGGCTCGACCCCGCCCGCCGAAGCGTGCCGGACCCGACTTTGACCGGTCTCCGGCACGCGGGTATCGTGGTCAGCCGTGCCCAGGGTGTCCTGGGCCTGCTCCCGTTCGCGGTGCGCCTGCCGACAGGTGGTGGCGCCGAGTCGCGGGGGGCGACCGATCCGGTTCGAAGCGCCGGCCGGTCCTGGGGAGGGCGACACGCCCGACCGCGGGGACCGGTGGTGGGTCACGGCCGGAGGCGGGTACGGCCCCGGCAGGACCGGCACCCGGCACGACAGAGCACCGTCCACAGCACGACCCAGCGCAGGTAGGAGATCCAGGCCACCCATGCCCACGATCAACCAGCTGGTCCGCAAGGGCCGCGAGGACAAGGTCGAGAAGACCAAGACCCCGGCGCTGAAGGGCTCCCCTCAGCGTCGTGGCGTGTGCACCCGCGTGTACACGACGACGCCGAAGAAGCCGAACTCGGCGCTGCGCAAGGTCGCTCGCGTCCGCCTCACGAGTGGCATCGAGGTGACCGCCTACATCCCGGGCGTCGGCCACAACCTGCAGGAGCACTCGATGGTGCTCGTGCGCGGCGGTCGCGTGAAGGACCTCCCCGGCGTGCGCTACAAGATCATCCGCGGCTCGCTCGACACCCAGGGTGTCCGCAACCGCAAGCAGGCTCGCAGCCGGTACGGCGCGAAGAAGGAGAAGAGCTGACATGCCGCGCAAGGGCCCCGCACCGCGTCGCCCGCTGGTCGCCGACCCGGTGTACCAGTCGCCGCTGGTGACCCAGCTGGTCAACAAGGTGCTCGTCGACGGCAAGCGCTCGGTCGCCGAGGCGATCGTCTACGGCGCCCTCGAGGGCTGCCGCGCCAAGACCGACACCGACCCGGTGGTCACGCTCAAGCGCGCGCTGGACAACGTCAAGCCGGCCCTCGAGGTCCGCAGCCGCCGCGTCGGTGGTGCGACCTACCAGGTCCCGGTCGAGGTCCGCGCCTCGCGCAGCACCACTCTCGGCCTGCGCTGGCTGATCCAGTACAGCCGCGCCCGTCGCGAGAAGACGATGACCGAGCGCCTGATGAACGAGCTGCTCGACGCGAGCAACGGTCTCGGCGCCGCGGTCAAGCGCCGCGAGGACACCCACAAGATGGCCGAGTCCAACAAGGCCTTCGCGCACTACCGCTGGTAAGTGCCACCCCGGCTGGCTCCGCCAGCCCCCGCGGCCGGCGGGTGAACCGGGCCACCGCCCGGACACCGCACGCGGACCCGATCCAAAGAGGAGAGACAGATGGCCGACAGCCAGGCCACCCTCGCCAGGACCCGCAACATCGGGATCATGGCGCACATCGACGCCGGCAAGACCACGACGACCGAGCGCATCCTCTTCTACACCGGTATCAACTACAAGATCGGTGAGGTCCACGACGGCGCGGCCACGATGGACTGGATGGAGCAGGAGCAGGAGCGCGGCATCACCATCACGTCCGCCGCGACGAAGTGCTCCTGGAACGGCTACGACATCAACATCATCGACACCCCGGGGCACGTCGACTTCACCGTCGAGGTGGAGCGGTCGCTGCGGGTGCTCGACGGTGCCGTCGCGGTCTACGACGGTGTCGCCGGCGTGGAGCCGCAGACCGAGCAGGTGTGGCGGCAGGCCGAGAAGTACGGCGTCCCGCGCATGTGCTTCGTCAACAAGCTCGACCGCACCGGTGCCAACTTCTTCCGCTGCGTCGACATGATGGTCGAGCGGCTCGGCGCCAACCCGCTGGTGCTGCAGCTGCCCATCGGCGCCGAGGCCGACTTCATCGGCGTCGTCGACCTGGTGCAGATGCGGGCACTGACCTGGCGCGGCGAGACCGCCATGGGTGAGGACTACTCGGTCGAGGAGATCCCGGCCGACCTCGCCGACCAGGCCGCCGAGTACCGCGAGAAGCTGCTCGAGAACATCGCCGAGACCGACGACGACCTGATGGAGGCCTACCTCGGCGGCGAGGAGATCTCCGTCGAGCGCCTGAAGGCCGCGATCCGCAAGGCGACCATCGCCGCGCAGGTCAACCCGGTCCTCACCGGCACCGCCTTCAAGAACAAGGGCGTCCAGCCGCTGCTCGACGCGGTCGTCGACTACCTGCCCAGCCCGCTGGACATCGAGGCGATCGTCGGCACCGCGCTGGACGGCGAGACCGAGGTCATCCGGCACGCCGACGAGACCGAGCCGTTCTCGGCGCTGGCCTTCAAGATCCAGACGGACCAGCACCTCGGCAAGCTGACCTACGTCCGCGTGTACTCCGGCAAGCTCTCCTCCGGGTCCCCGGTGCTCAACAGCACCAAGGACCGCAAGGAGCGGATCGGCAAGATCTACCAGATGCACGCCAACAAGCGCGAGGAGCGCGAGGGCGTGGGTGCCGGCCAGATCGTCGCGGTCGTCGGCCTGAAGCAGACCACCACGGGTGACACGCTCTGCGACCCGCAGAACCCGGTCATCCTGGAGTCGATGACCTTCCCGGCGCCCGTCATCTCGGTGGCCATCGAGCCGAAGACCAAGAGCGACCAGGAGAAGCTGGGCACGGCCATCCAGAAGCTGGCCGAGGAGGACCCGACCTTCCAGGTCCGCCTCGACGAGGAGACCGGTCAGACCGTCATCTCCGGCATGGGCGAGCTCCACCTGGAGATCCTCGTCGACCGCATGCGGCGCGAGTTCAAGGTCGAGGCCAACGTCGGCAAGCCGCAGGTCGCCTACCGCGAGACGATCCGCAAGACCGTCGAGAAGTACGACTACACCCACAAGAAGCAGACCGGTGGGTCGGGTCAGTTCGCGAAGGTCCAGGTCACCCTGGCGCCCCTCGAGGTCAGCGGCGACTCGGCGACCTACGAGTTCGAGAACGCCGTGACCGGTGGTCGCATCCCGAAGGAGTACATCCCCTCGGTCGACCAGGGCATCCAGGACGCCATGCAGTACGGCATCCTCGCCGGCTACCCGGTCGTCGGTGTCAAGGCCACCCTGGTGGACGGCCAGTACCACGAGGTCGACTCCTCGGAGATGGCCTTCAAGATCGCCGGCTCGATGGTCTTCAAGGAGGCCGCGCGCAAGGCCAACCCGGCCCTGCTCGAGCCGATGATGGCCGTCGAGGTCGTCACGCCCGAGGACTACATGGGTGACGTCATCGGCGACCTGAACTCCCGGCGCGGGATGATCCAGGCGATGGAGGAGCGCTCCGGCGCCCGCGTCGTCCGGGCCCTGGTCCCGCTCTCGGAGATGTTCGGCTACGTGGGCGACCTGCGCAGCCGCACCCAGGGGCGGGCGAGCTACACCATGGTGTTCGACTCGTACGCCGAGGTCCCGGCCAACGTCGCCAAGGAGATCATCGCTAAGGCGACGGGAGAGTGAGCACCGTAGGGCCGTCCACGGCCCGAGGGGCGCAGCGTTCCCGGAGCCGAGCCATGGGCTTCGCCACGGCGACCGGCGAGTGACCCGCCGGGTGGGGTACGTCCCCGCCCGGCCCCCAGCAAGCCCACCCCAGAGTTCGCGCACGACTGCGAAACCACGAGGAGAGGAACCCAGTGGCCAAGGCCAAGTTCGAGCGGACCAAGCCGCACGTCAACATCGGCACCATCGGGCACATCGACCACGGCAAGACCACGCTGACCGCGGCGATCACCAAGGTGCTGCACGACAAGTACCCGGACCTCAACGAGGCGTCGGCCTTCGACCAGATCGACAAGGCGCCCGAGGAGAAGGCCCGCGGCATCACGATCTCGATCGCCCACGTCGAGTACCAGACGGAGAACCGTCACTACGCGCACGTCGACTGCCCCGGGCACGCCGACTACATCAAGAACATGATCACCGGTGCGGCGCAGATGGACGGCGCCATCCTGGTGGTCGCCGCCACCGACGGCCCGATGCCGCAGACCAAGGAGCACGTCCTCCTGGCCCGCCAGGTCGGCGTCCCCTACATCGTCGTGGCGCTCAACAAGGCCGACATGGTCGACGACGAGGAGATCCTCGAGCTCGTCGAGCTGGAGGTCCGCGAGCTGCTGTCCGAGTACGAGTTCCCGGGCGACGACGTCCCCGTGGTCCGCGTCTCGGCGCTCAAGGCCCTCGAGGGCGACGCCGAGTGGGGCGACAAGCTCATGGAGCTCATGAACGCGGTCGACACCGCGATCCCCGAGCCGCAGCGTGAGATCGACAAGCCGTTCCTCATGCCGGTCGAAGACGTCTTCACCATCACCGGTCGCGGCACCGTCGTGACCGGTCGCGTGGAGCGCGGCATCGTCAAGGTCTCCGAGGAGGTCGAGATCGTCGGCATCCGCCCGAACTCCACCAAGACCACCGTCACCGGCGTCGAGATGTTCCGCAAGCTGCTCGACCAGGGCCAGGCCGGTGACAACGTCGGTCTGCTGCTCCGCGGCATCAAGCGCGAGGACGTCGAGCGCGGTCAGGTCGTCGTGAAGCCGGGTTCGATCACCCCGCACACCAACTTCGAGGGCTCGGTCTACATCCTCTCGAAGGACGAGGGTGGTCGTCACACGCCCTTCTTCAACAACTACCGTCCGCAGTTCTACTTCCGGACCACGGACGTCACGGGCGTCGTGACCCTGCCGGCCGGCACCGAGATGGTCATGCCGGGCGACAACACCGAGATGACGGTCGAGCTCATCCAGCCGATCGCCATGGAGGAGGGCCTGCGGTTCGCCATCCGTGAGGGTGGCCGTACCGTCGGCGCCGGTCGCGTCACCAAGATCCTCAAGTAACACCCCTGACGGGCGGCGGCACACCCCTGTGCCGCCGCCCGTCCTCGGGTGGCCGCGCCGTGTGGGCACGGCCACCCATCCCGCTGGGGCCAGACCGGATGAGGTCCGGACCACCCGGCGTTCCCCAGCTACGAACAGACACCGATCGGCAGGAGCAGAAGACAGCGATGGCGGGACAGAAGATCCGCATCCGGCTGAAGGCCTACGACCACGAGGCGATCGACGCCTCGGCGCGGCGCATCGTCGACACGGTGACCAAGACCGGTGCGCGCGTCGTCGGCCCGGTGCCGCTGCCGACGGAGAAGAACGTGTACTGCGTCATCCGCTCGCCGCACAAGTACAAGGACTCGCGCGAGCACTTCGAGATGCGCACGCACAAGCGGCTCATCGACATCCTCGACCCGACGCCGAAGACGGTCGACGCGCTCATGCGCATCGACCTGCCGGCCTCGGTCGACGTGAACATCCAGTAAGGGCAGTCAGCAGACATGGCGAGCACATTCCGTGGTCTCCTCGGCGAGAAGCTGGGCATGACCCAGGTCTTCGACGAGAACAACCGCATCGTGCCGGTGACCGTCGTCAAGGCGGGCCCGTGTGTGGTGACCCAGGTGCGCACCCCCGAGGTCGACGGCTACTCCGCCGTCCAGCTCGGCTTCGGTGAGATCGACCCGCGCAAGGTGAACAAGCCCGAGGGCGGGCACTTCGCCAAGGCGGGCGTGACGCCGCGTCGTCACCTGGTCGAGCTGCGCACCGAGGACGCCTCGAACTACACGGTCGGCCAGGAGCTGACCGCCGAGGTCTTCGACGGTGTCGCGAAGGTCGACGTCATCGGCACCAGCAAGGGCAAGGGCACGGCCGGTGTCATGAAGCGGCACGGCTTCCGTGGCCTGGGCGCCGCGCACGGCACCCAGCGCAAGCACCGGTCGCCCGGTTCCATCGGCGGGGCCTCGACCCCCGGCCGCGTGTTCAAGGGCCTGCGCATGGCCGGCCGCATGGGTGCGGTCAAGACGACGACCCTCTCGCTCAACGTGCACAAGGTGGACGCCGAGCGTGGGCTGCTGCTGATCAAGGGCGCGATCCCCGGCCCGAAGGGCGGCCTCGTGCTCGTCCGCTCGGCCGTCAAGGGCGGCCCCGTGGGGAGTGACAACCAGTGACCCAGTCGACCCAGACCCGGACCGACCGCCAGGTCGACGTCCGGACCCCGGCGGGGGAGACCTCCGGCAGCGTGACGCTGCCCGGTGAGCTCTTCGACGCGTCGGCCAACGTCTCGCTGATGCACCAGGTCGTGGTGGCCCAGCTGGCCGCCGCGCGCCAGGGCACGCACGCGACCAAGACCCGTGGCCAGGTCAGTGGCGGTGGCATCAAGCCGTACCGCCAGAAGGGCACCGGCCGCGCACGGCAGGGCTCCATCCGGGCACCGCAGTTCACCGGCGGTGGCACCGTCCACGGGCCCCAGCCGCGGGACTACTCGCAGAAGACGCCGAAGAAGATGAAGGCCGCCGCTCTCCGGGGCGCGCTCTCCGACCGGGCCCGCGCCAACCGCGTGCACGTGGTCACCACCTTCGTCGACGGCGACGCCCCGGGGACCAAGGCCGCGCTGGCGACCCTCCAGTCGGTGACCCAGGCCAAGCGGGTGCTCGTGGTCCTCGACCGCGACGACACCCTCAACTGGGTGAGCCTGCGCAACCTGCCGCAGGTGCACCTGCTCGAGGCCGGCCAGCTCAACACCTACGACGTGCTGGTCGCCGACGAGGTCGTCTTCACCGAGGCCGCGCTCGCCGAGTTCGTCGCCGGTCCCGCGAAGGGCCGGGAGGTCGCCAAGCCCGACCTGACGACCCCCGACGTGCCGGGCGCCATCCCGTCGATCCAGCCGGCCGAGGGCACCACCGACCTCGACATCGCCACTGACAGCGACACCGCCGAGGAGCCGGCGAGCTCGCCCGAGGGCACAGCAGCGCCGTTCACGCGGCCGACGAGCACCAGCGAGGAGACCAAGTGAGCGTCCGCGACCCCCGGGACGTCCTGCTGTCCCCGGTCATCTCGGAGAAGAGCTACGGGCTGCTCGACGAGAACCAGTACACGTTCGTCGTCCTGCCCGAGGCCAACAAGACGCAGATCAAGATCGCGGTCGAGCAGATCTTCAACGTCAAGGTGCTCGGCGTGAACACGGTGAACCGTCCGGGCAAGCGCAAGCGCAGCCGGGGCAACAAGCTCGGCAAGCGCAAGGACACCAAGCGCGCCATCGTCTCGCTGGCGCCCGGCGACCGCATCGAGATCTTCGGTGGTCCCGGCGCCTGAGCGCCGCGACCGTCCGGACCAGAGACAGAGGAACTGAGTCAGCAATGGCTATCCGCAAGTACAAGCCGACGACGCCGGGCCGCCGCGGCTCCAGCGTCGCCGACTTCGCCGAGGTCACCCGCGACCATCCCGAGAAGTCGCTGGTCCGGCCGCTGCACGGGCGCGGCGGGCGCAACGTCCACGGGAAGGTCACCGCGCGGCACCAGGGCGGCGGGCACAAGCGCGCCTACCGGGTGATCGACTTCCGCCGGGCCGACAAGGACGGCGTGCCGGCCAAGGTCGCGCACATCGAGTACGACCCCAACCGCACCTCGCGCATCGCGCTGCTGCACTTCGCCGACGGCGAGAAGCGCTACATCATCGCCCCGGCGCGGCTGAAGCAGGGCGACACGGTCGAGTGCGGCCCCGCGGCCGACATCAAGCCGGGCAACAACCTGCCGCTGCGCAACATCCCCGTCGGCACGGTGGTCCACGCCATCGAGCTGCGGCCCGGTGGCGGCGCCAAGATCGCCCGCTCGGCCGGCACCAGCGTCCAGCTGGTGGCCCGCGAGGGCCGCCTGGCGCAGCTGCGCATGCCGTCGGGCGAGATCCGCAACGTCGACGTCCGCTGCCGCGCGACGGTCGGCGAGGTGGGCAACGCCGAGCAGTCGAACATCAACTGGGGCAAGGCCGGCCGCATGCGGTGGAAGGGCAAGCGCCCGACCGTCCGCGGTGTCGCCATGAACCCGGTGGACCACCCGCACGGTGGTGGTGAGGGCAAGACCTCCGGTGGTCGCCACCCGGTGAACCCGAAGGGCAAGCCCGAGGGCCGCACGCGCAAGCGCAAGGCCAGCGACGCCCTGATCGTGCGCCGTCGCCGCACCAACAAGAAGCGCTGAGCGGGTAGAGGAGTCCGACAGACATGCCACGCAGCCTGAAGAAGGGCCCGTTCGTCGACGACCACCTGCTCAAGAAGGTGGACGCGCAGAACGACAAGGGCACCAAGAACGTCATCCGGACCTGGTCGCGCCGCTCGACGATCATCCCCGACATGCTCGGCCACACGATCGCCGTCCACGACGGCCGCAAGCACGTGCCGGTCTTCGTGACCGAGGCGATGGTCGGGCACAAGCTCGGCGAGTTCGCCCCCACCCGCACCTTCCGTGGGCACGTGAAGGACGACCGCCGGTCCCGGCGCGGCTGACCAGGTAGAGAGAGATCCCCATGACATCCCAACTGGGACAGGAGACGCCGGTCGCCCGGGCCACCGCCCGGTTCGTCCGCGTCACCCCCATGAAGGCACGCCGGGTGGTGGACCTCATCCGCTACCTGCCGACCGACGAGGCCCTGGCACTGCTGCGCTACGCGCCGCAGGCCGCCAGCGAGCCGGTCCTCAAGGTGGTCGCCAGCGCGGTCGCCAACGCCGAGCACAACCTGCGGCTCGACCCCGCCGCGCTGGTCGTCAGCGCGGCGTACGTCGACGAGGGCCCGACGCTGAAGCGGATCCGTCCGCGCGCCCAGGGTCGCGCCTACCGCATCAACAAGCGGACCTGCCACATCACCGTCGAGGTCGCGGAGGTCTCCTCCAGCACCGAGCTCGCCGGCAAGTCGCGCACGGCCCGTCGCCGCACCGGCCAGTCCGGCCCGGCTGAGCAGCAGAAGAGCAACACGAGAGGAGGGACCCGCTAGTGGGTCAGAAGGTCAACCCGCACGGGTTCCGTCTGGGCATCACCACCGACTACAAGTCCCGGTGGTACGCCGACAAGCTGTACAAGGACTACGTCAAGGAAGACGTCGCGATCCGCAAGCTCATGTCCAAGGGCATGGAGCGGGCCGGCATCTCCAAGGTCGAGATCGAGCGCACCCGTGACCGGGTCCGCGTCGACATCCACACCGCCCGGCCGGGCATCGTCATCGGCCGCCGCGGCGCGGAGGCCGACCGCATCCGCGGCGAGCTGGAGAAGCTCACCGGCAAGCAGGTGCAGCTGAACATCCTCGAGGTGAAGAACCCCGAGGCCGACGCGCAGCTGGTCGCCCAGGGCGTCGCCGAGCAGCTCTCCAGCCGGGTCAGCTTCCGCCGCGCCATGCGCAAGGCCATGCAGTCGGCCCAGCGCAGCCCGCAGGTCAAGGGCATCCGGGTGCAGTGCTCCGGTCGCCTGGGCGGCACCGAGATGAGCCGGTCGGAGTTCTACCGCGAGGGCCGGGTGCCGCTGCACACCCTCCGGGCGAACATCGACTACGGCATCTACGAGGCCCGGACCACCTTCGGCCGCATCGGCGTGAAGGTCTGGATCTACAAGGGCGACGCCAGCGGGTCGCGTGCCGAGCGGGAGGCCCTCGAGGCGCTCGCCGCCCGTCAGCAGCGCCGTGAGCGCTCGCAGCGTCCGCGCCGGTCGGGCTCCTCGGGCACCACTGCCGGCGGGACCGAGGCCGGCCGCGCCGCTGCCGAGTCCTCGACCGGTCCGGCCGTCGACACCACCGACAGCGCGGTGGCCGCGACCTCCGGCGAGGTCGCCCCCCAGCAGTCCGTCGCCGACGCCGCTGGGCCCGAGGCCACCGCTGCGGCCGAGAACACGGCCGCGCAGAACCCCACGGAGGGCTGACACGTGCTGATCCCACGGCGCGTCAAGCACCGCAAGCAGCACCACCCGAGCCGTTCGGGTCGTGCCAAGGGCGGTACGCAGATCAACTTCGGCGAGTACGCCATCCAGGCCCTGGAGCCGGCGTACGTGACCAACCGGCAGATCGAGTCCGCTCGTATCGCGATGACCCGCCACATCCGCCGTGGTGGGAAGGTCTGGATCTCCATCTACCCGGACCGCCCGCTCACCAAGAAGCCGGCCGAGACCCGCATGGGTTCCGGTAAGGGTTCCCCGGAGTGGTGGGTCGCCAACGTGAAGCCGGGCCGGATCATGTTCGAGCTGTCCGGTGTGCCGGAGTCCGTGGCCCGCGAGGCGATGCGTCGCGCGATCCACAAGCTGCCGATGAAGGCCCGCTTCATCACTCGTGAAGGAGAGGTGTGATGGCCGCCGGTCTGACCGCTCCCGAGCTGCGTGAGCTCTCCGCCGAGGAGCTCGCCACGCGGCTGCGCGAGTCGAAGGAAGAACTGTTCAACCTGCGGTTCCAGGTGGCCACCGGTCAGCTGGACAACAACCGGCGGCTGCAGACCGTCCGCCGCGACATCGCCCGGATCTACACGATCATGCGCGAGCGCGAGCTGGGCCTCTCGGTCGCCCCGAGCGAGGGTGTGGCATGAGCGAGCCCCAGGAGACGCAGACCGCGTCGGGCCCCGGCCTGGCCGGTCGTGGCTACCGCAAGGTCCGCGAGGGCCTCGTGGTGAGCGACAAGATGGACAAGACCATCGTCGTCGAGGTCGAGGACCGCGTGAAGCACGGCCTCTACGGCAAGGTCATCCGTCGCACCAGCAAGCTGAAGGCCCACGACGAGCAGCAGGTCGCCGGCATCGGTGACCGGGTGCAGATCATGGAGACCCGGCCGACGTCGGCCACCAAGCGGTGGCGGCTGGTCGAGATCCTCGAGAAGGCCAAGTAAGCCGGACGGAGGCCCGCGCGGCCCCCGTCGGAGGCGCCCTCCGGGGCGGGTCCAGGAGCGCGTATCCTGGACGACTGGCGCGCCCCACGGGTGCGCGCCCATCCCGGTACCCGTGCTCGGACGCACCGGCGGCTGACGCTGCCGGTGCGTCCGCACGTGGGTACCGGACAGCCGGTTCACCGTTCCGGCCCGGCTGTCACAACTGAGATCAGGGAGTAAGGACGTGATCCAGCAGGAGTCGCGACTACGGGTCGCCGACAACACCGGTGCGAAGGAGATCCTCTGCATCCGGGTGCTCGGCGGGTCGGGGCGACGCTACGCGGGCATCGGTGACGTCATCGTCGCCACCGTCAAGGACGCGCTGCCCGGTGCGGGGGTCAAGCGCGGCGACGTCGTCAAGGCCGTCGTCGTCCGCACGGTGAAGGAGCGTCGTCGTCCGGACGGCTCCTACATCCGCTTCGACGAGAACGCCGCCGTCATCATCCGCGACAGCGGCGACCCGCGCGGTACGCGCATCTTCGGCCCGGTGGGCCGTGAGCTCCGCGACAAGCGCTTCATGCGGATCATCTCGCTCGCTCCGGAGGTGCTGTGACCATGGCTGCGAAGAAGGACACGACGGCCAAGGCGCCGTCGATGAAGGTGAAGAAGGGCGACACCGTCGTGGTGCTGTCCGGCAAGGACAAGGGCGCCAAGGGCCGGGTGATCGCCGCCTACCCGAAGCTGCAGAAGGTCCTCGTGGAGGGCGTCGGCCGGGTCAAGAAGCACACCCGGATCAGCTCCAACCAGCGTGGTGCCCAGTCGGGGGGGATCGTCACGCAGGAGGCTCCCATCCACGTGAGCAACGTGATGGTGATCGACTCCGAGGACAAGCCGACCCGGGTCGGCTACCGCAAGGACGAGGAAGGCCGCAGCATCCGGGTCTCGCGGCGCACCGGTAAGGACCTCTGACGCCATGAGTGCACCCACCCGTGAGCTGCCCCGCATGCTCGCCCGCTACCGCGACGAGATCGTCCCGGCGCTGCAGGACGAGTTCGGCTACGAGAACGTCATGCAGATCCCGCGGCTGACGAAGATCGTCGTCAACATGGGCGTCGGCGAGGCCACCCGTGACGCCAAGCTGATGGACGGCGCGGTCCGCGACCTGACCGCCATCACCGGGCAGAAGCCGGCCGTCGTCCGGGCCCGCAAGTCGATCGCGCAGTTCAAGCTGCGCGAGGGCATGCCGATCGGCGCGAAGGTCACCCTGCGCGGCGACCGCATGTGGGAGTTCCTGGACCGGCTGCTGTCGCTGGCCCTGCCCCGCATCCGTGACTTCCGCGGTCTCAACGCCAAGCAGTTCGACGGTCACGGCAACTACACGTTCGGCCTGACCGAGCAGTCGATGTTCCGCGAGATCGACGTCGACAAGATCGACCGTCCGCGCGGCATGGACATCACGCTGGTCACCACCGCCACGAACGACGAGGAGGGTCGCGAGCTCCTCCGCCTGCTGGGCTTCCCGTTCGCCGGCCAGCCCGTCGTCACCACCACCCGCTGAGCCGGGGGAGGAGACACCCACATGGCCAAGAAGGCCTTGATCAACAAGGCGGCCCGCAAGCCGAAGTTCGCGGTCCGCGGCTACACCCGGTGCCAGCGGTGCGGTCGCCCGCACTCGGTCTTCCGCAAGTTCGGCCTGTGCCGGATCTGCCTGCGGGAGATGGCGCACGCCGGCGAGCTCCCGGGCGTCAGCAAGTCCAGCTGGTAAAGGACCCGGCTGCCCCCCACGACGCGCTTCGCGCGCCGCGGGGCCCTGCAGCCGGGCCGTTCCATCCACTCACCAGGCACCACCGATCGCCGAGAGGCCCGGCGCCAAGTCCCCGAGACCCAGCGCCAGAGGAACCGCGGCGAGAGAGGCACCACCTGACATGACGATGACCGACCCGATCGCGGACATGCTGACGCGGATCCGGAACGCCAACCAGGCGTACCAGGACTCCACGACCATGCCGTCGTCCAAGCTGAAGACGCACATCGCCGAGATCCTCCAGCAGGAGGGGTACATCGCCGGCTGGACCGTCAACGAGGTCGAGAAGGACGGCACCACCCGCAAGGAGCTGGTGGTGGACCTCAAGTACGGCCCCAACCGTGAGCGGAGCATCGCCGGCGTCCGGCGCGTCTCCAAGCCCGGTCTGCGGGTGTACGCCAAGTCCAACGCGCTGCCGAAGGTCCTCGGCGGCCTCGGGGTGGCCATCATCTCCACCTCGACCGGGCTGCTGACCGACCGGCAGGCGAACAAGAAGGGCGTGGGCGGGGAAGTCCTCGCCTACGTCTGGTAAGGGAGCGAGTGAGATGTCACGGATCGGACGACTCCCGATTCCCGTGCCGGGTGGCGTGGACGTCGCCATCGACGGTCAGACGGTCAGCGTGAAGGGCCCCAAGGGGACCCTGTCCCACACCGTCGCCTCGCCGATCACCGTCGAGCGCGGCGAGGACGGCACGCTGCAGGTGCAGCGCCCTGACGACGAGCGGGAGAGCCGGGCCCTGCACGGGCTGTCGCGCACGCTCATCGCCAACATGATCACCGGCGTCACCGAGGGCTACGCCAAGACCCTCGAGATCGTCGGCGTCGGGTACCGCGTGCAGGCCCGCGGGTCGGACCTCGAGTTCGCCCTGGGCTACAGCCACCCGGTGCCGGTGAGAGCCCCCGAGGGCATCACCTTCACGGTCGAGTCCCCGACCCGCCTGCGGGTGGACGGGATCGACAAGCAGCTGGTGGGCCAGGTCGCGGCCAACATCCGTGGACTGCGCCGTCCGGACCCGTACAAGGGCAAGGGCGTGCGCTACCAGGGCGAGGTCGTCAAGCGCAAGGTCGGGAAGACGGGTAAGTGATGGCACAGACCGAGAAGAGCGGTGCTCGGGTGCACAAGCCCGTGGGCACCGACGTCAGCACCGCGCGGCGGGTCTCCCGGCTGCGCCGGCACACCCGGCTGCGCAAGCGCGTGGCGGGCACCCCGGAGCGCCCGCGTCTGGTGGTCAACCGCAGCTCGCGGCACATCCACGTCCAGGTCGTCGACGACACCGTCGGCCGTACCCTGGTCAGTGCCTCGACGCTGGACGCCAGCCTGCGCAGCGCCGAGGGCGACAAGTCCACGCTGGCCCGCCGGGTCGGCGCCCTGGTGGCCGAGCGCGCCAAGGCCGCCGGCATCACCGCGGTCGTGTTCGACCGGGGCGGTAACCGCTACCAGGGCCGCATCGCGGCGCTGGCGGACGGCGCCCGCGAGGGTGGGCTGGACTTCTGATGAGCTACACCGCGAACCAGCAGATCGAGAGGGACGTCTGATGCCAGGACCACAGCGACGCGGCGGCGGCGCCGGCGGCGGCAACGACCGCCGCGACCGTCGTGACGGCGGGCGGGGGCCCGGCGGCGCGCCTGCCGAGAAGAGCAACTTCATCGAGCGCGTGGTGGCCATCAACCGCGTGTCCAAGGTCGTCAAGGGTGGTCGGCGCTTCAGCTTCACCGCTCTGGTGATCGTGGGCGACGGCGACGGCACCGTGGGCGTCGGCTACGGCAAGGCCAAGGAGGTGCCCGCGGCGATCGCCAAGGGCGTCGAGGAGGCCAAGAAGCACTTCTACAAGGTGCCGCGCATCGCCAGCACCATCCCGCACCCCGTGCAGGGTGAGGCGGCGGCCGGCGTGGTGCTGCTCAAGCCGGCCAGCCCCGGTACCGGTGTCATCGCCGGTGGCCCGGTGCGTGCCGTGCTGGAGTGCGCCGGCATCCACGACGTGCTCTCCAAGAGCCTCGGGTCGTCGAACCCGATCAACATCGTGCACGCGACCATGCAGGCGCTGAAGGAGCTCGTCCGTCCCGAGGAGATCGCGGCACGCCGCGGTCTGCCGCTCGAGGACGTCGCGCCTGCCGCCATGCTGCGGGCGCGGGCGGGCCAGGGGGTCTGAGATGGCGCAGCTGAAGGTCACCCAGATCCGGTCGGCGATCGGCACCAAGCCCAACCAGCGCCAGACGCTGCGTTCGCTGGGCCTCAAGCGGGTCAACGACTCGGTCGTCCAGGAGGACCGTCCCGAGATCCGCGGGATGGTCGCGACGGTGCCGCACCTGGTCACCGTCGAAGAGATCAGCTGAGCAGGGACATCACATGACTCTCAAGGTCCACCACCTGCGTCCGGCCCCCGGCGCCCACACCCCCAAGACCCGCGTGGGTCGCGGTGAGGGCTCCAAGGGCAAGACCGCCGGTCGCGGCACCAAGGGCACCGGCGCGCGCGGGAACACCTCCGCGCGCTTCGAGGGCGGGCAGACGCCGCTGCACATGCGGCTGCCCAAGCTCTCGGGCTTCAAGAACCCGAACAAGGTCGTCTTCCAGGTCGTCAACCTCGACCGGATCGCGGCCCTGTTCCCCCAGGGTGGCTCGGTGAACCCCGACTCCCTCGCCGAGGCCGGCGCGGTGCGCCGTGGCCAGCCGGTGAAGGTCCTCGGCACCGGCGACCTGGGCGGTGTCCAGGTGCACGTGCACGCGCACGCCTTCTCCGCGTCCGCCGCCGAGAAGATCAGCGCGGCCGGGGGCAGCACCACCCGCATCTGATCGCTGACGACCCCCGGGACGCACGAGCGCCCCGGGGGTCGTCTGCTGCCCGGCCCGCTGCACCAGCGCCGGCCGGCCGGCGGACGACGACACCGCGCCGTGCCCGTACCGACGGGTGCTGCGGACCGTCGGGCCCGCCGTTGCTAACCTCATCCGACCGAGCAGGGGAGGGCACGTGCTGCAGGCGTTCGCCGCGGCGTTCCGGACGCCAGACCTCCGGCGCAAGCTGCTGTTCTCCCTGGCGATCATCGCCGTGTACCGCCTGGGGGCCGCCATCCCGGGGCCGGGCGTCTCGGTGGAGGCGATCAACAGCTGTCTCGAGCAGGCCCAGGCCTCCGACCAGCGGGACCTCTACTCGTTGGTGAACCTCTTCTCCGGCGGTGCACTCCTGCGGCTGTCGGTCTTCGCGCTCGGCATCATGCCGTACATCACCGCGAGCATCATCGTGCAGCTGCTGGTCGTGGTCATCCCGCGCTTCGAGCAGCTGAAGAAGGAAGGGCAGTCCGGCCAGCAGAAGCTGACCCAGTACACCCGCTACCTGACGATCGCCCTCGCGGTCCTGCAGAGCACCGGCATCATCGCCCTGGCCCGCAGCGGCCAGCTCTTCCCGGGGTGCTCGCAGGACATCATCCCGTCGGACTCCATCTGGACGACGATCGTCCTGGTGGTCGCCCTGACGGCCGGCACCGCCGTGATCATGTGGCTGGGCGAGCTCCTGACCGAGAAGGGGATCGGCAACGGCATGTCCGTGCTGATCTTCACCTCGATCGCCGCCCGGATCCCCGCCGAGGGCGGCGCGATCCTGCAGACCCGCGGCGGCGTCGTCTTCACGCTGGTCTGCCTCCTCGCCCTGGTGGTCATCGGCTCGGTGGTCTACGTCGAGCAGGCCCAGCGGCGCATCCCGGTGCAGTACGCCAAGCGCATGGTGGGCCGCCGCATGTACGGCGGGACGTCGACCTACCTGCCGCTGAAGGTCAACCAGGCCGGTGTCATCCCGGTCATCTTCGCCTCGTCGCTGCTCTACCTGCCCCAGCTGATCACCCAGCTGCAGGGCGACGAGACCGGGCCGGTGCGCCAGTTCTTCGAGAACTACGTCATCGACCAGAGCAGCCCGGTGCACATCGCGATCTACTTCGGCCTGATCGTCTTCTTCACGTACTTCTACGTGTCGATCACGTTCAACCCGGAGGAACGGGCCGAGGACATGAAGCGCTACGGCGGCTTCATCCCGGGCATCCGCCCCGGCCGGCCCACCGCCGAGTACCTGCAGTACGTGCTGTCCAGGATCACCCTGCCGGGGTCGATCTACCTCGGGCTGGTGGCAGTGTTGCCCAACCTGTTCCTCTCCATCACGCAGGAGGGACAGAACCAGAACTTCCCGTTCGGTGGCACCGCGGTGCTGATCATGGTCGGAGTGGGGTTGGAGACGGTGAAGCAGATCGAGACGCAACTCAACCAGCGCAACTACGAAGGGTTCCTGAAGTAGTGCGCGTCGTGCTGCTGGGCCCTCCCGGAGCGGGCAAGGGGACCCAGGCGCAGATCATCGCCGACCGGCTCGGGGTCCCGGCCATCTCGACCGGTGACATCTTCCGCGCCAACGTGAGCGGCAAGACCGAACTCGGGCTGCGGGCCAAGGGCTACATGGACGCCGGCGACCTCGTCCCCGACGAGATCACCGTGGCCATGGTCAAGGACCGGCTGGCCGAGCCCGACGCCAAGGGCGGGTTCCTGCTCGACGGCTTCCCCCGGACGATCGCCCAGGCCGAGCAGCTGCGCGACTCCCTGCGGGAGCTGGGTCAGACCCTCGACTGCGTGCTCGAGATGGTCGTGGAGGAGGACGAGCTGGTGCGCCGGCTCTCCGGCCGCCGGGTGCTCGTCGACGGCGAGTGGGTGCAGCGGGACGACGACAAGCCGGAGACCGTGCGGCACCGGCTGCAGGTCTACCGGGAACAGACCGCCCCGCTGTCGGGTTGGTACGAGTCCGAGAGGCTGCTGACCCGCATCGACGCCATCGGGGCGATCGAGGAGATCACCGAGCGGGCGATGGGTGCGCTGGAGGCCTGTGGGGACAGGCGTCCCGACGGGCCGGTCGCGGGCTGAGAGCAGGCGGCGCAGATGACGGCCGCGGGGATCCTCGACCGGATCCCGCTGCTGGCGAAGTGGAGTGGACGGATGATCCAGATCAAGACGCCGCACGAGATCGAGCTCATGCGCGGTGCGGGCCTCGTCGTGGCGGGGGCCATCGCCGCCGTCCGCGCCGCCGTCCGGCCCGGTGTCACCACTGGTGAGCTGGACGCCATCGCCGAGGACCACATCCGCAGCGCCGGCGCCGTGCCGTCCTTCCTGGGCTACCACGGCTTCACCGGCAGCATCTGCGCGTCGATCAACGACGAGATCGTGCACGGCATCCCGGACCCGGGCCGCACCCTGGCCGAGGGCGACAACATCTCCATCGACTGCGGCGCCATCCTGAAGGGCTGGCACGGTGACTCGGCGGTCACCGTGACCGTGGGGCCGCCGTCGGCCGAGGACGCGGCGCTGATCGCCGTGACCGAGCGGTCGATGTGGGCAGGTCTGGCCCGGGCGCTGGCCGGCGGCCGGCTGACCGACATCAGCCACGCCGTCGAGCAGACGATCACCGCCGAGTCGCACCCGTACGGGATCGTCGACCACTACGGCGGCCACGGCATCGGCACCGAGATGCACCAGGACCCGCACGTCCTCAACTACGGCCGGGCCGGGCGCGGTCCGCGCCTGGTGCCGGGGCTGGCGCTGGCCATCGAGCCGATGGTCACCGTGGGCGACCCGGCCACGGTCGAGCTCGAGGACGGCTGGACCGTGGTCACCAAGGACGGGTCGCGCGCGGCCCACTTCGAGCACACCGTCGCCATCACGCCCGAGGGCCCGTGGGTCCTCACCGCGGAGGACGGCGGCGTCGCCGGCCTCGCGCCGTTCGGCATCACGCCGCGCACCTGAGGCCCCCCGGAGACCCGGCCCGCGCGGGCGAGGGCTGAGGGGGAGGGGTCCTCTCGCGAGTGGCGGGGAGCACGGGGTCCTCCCCGGAGGCCGGGTTGGAGAGGCGCGCCGGGGCGGGGTACAGTGGCCGATGGCGCTCGCGCCGCCCTGCTGTCGTGCTGTGGCCGTACGACCCGGGGCGCCCTCGCGGGAGCGTCTGCACCACCCGTTCTGTACACCTCCGAGTGCGCCCGCCGGGTCCCGGCGCGAGTGCACGAGGGACACCCATCAGCACCACCGAGTCAGGGAGGCCGTGTCGGGCATGGCGAAGAAGGACGGGGCCATCGAGGTCGAGGGTCGCGTCGTCGAGCCGCTGCCCAACGCGATGTTCCGGGTCGAGCTGCAGAACGGGCACCGGGTGCTCGCCCACATCAGCGGCAAGATGCGCCAGCACTACATCCGCATCCTGCCCGAGGACCGCGTGGTCGTGGAGCTCTCGCCCTACGACCTGACCCGCGGTCGCATCGTCTACCGGTACAAGTAACCGCCGCTGCGCGCGCGCCCCAGGGCTGGCGCGCTCGGCGCACGATCGACAGGAATGAGGGGCGGCACCGGTGAAGGTCCAGCCGTCGGTGAAGAAGATCTGCGACAAGTGCAAGGTGATCCGCCGGCACGGCCGGGTCATGGTCATCTGTGACAACGCCCGCCACAAGCAGCGGCAGGGCTGAGGGAGTACCTGGACATGGCACGACTGGCCGGCGTCGACCTCCCCCGCGACAAGCGGATGGAGATCGCGCTCACCTACATCTACGGCATCGGCAAGACCCACGCCAAGGAGACCCTGGCCGCGACGGGCGTCAGCCCCGACCTGCGCGTCCGGGACCTCGGTGACGAGGACCTGCTGAAGCTGCGCGACTACATCGACGAGCACTTCCGCGTCGAGGGTGACCTGCGCCGCGAGGTGGCCGCCGACATCCGCCGCAAGGTGGAGATCGGCTGCTACCAGGGCCTGCGTCACCGCCGCGGCCTGCCCGTGCACGGGCAGCGCACCCGCACCAACGCGCGCTCGAGCAAGGGCCCGCGCAAGACCATCGCCGGCAAGAAGAAGGCCGGCAAGAAGTAAGCCGTGAGGCGCGTCGTCGCACGACCCGTGAGGGCGGGAGGGACGACGCGCCGCTCGTGCTCATCTGGCCACTGATCAGAAGGAAACCGGAGAGAGATGCCTCCCAGGGCTCGCGCCGCGGCTGGTGCCAAGAAGGTCCGCCGCAAGGAGAAGAAGAACGTCGCCCACGGCGCCGCGCACATCAAGAGCACCTTCAACAACACGATCGTGTCGATCACCGACCCCAACGGGAACGTGATCAGCTGGGCCTCCGCCGGCCACGTCGGCTTCAAGGGCTCGCGCAAGTCCACGCCGTTCGCCGCGCAGATGGCCGCCGAGAACGCCGCGCGCAAGGCGCAGGAGCACGGCATGCGCAAGGTCGACGTCTTCGTCAAGGGCCCCGGTTCGGGTCGTGAGACGGCCATCCGGTCCCTGCAGGCCACCGGTCTCGAGGTCGGCCAGATCCAGGACGTCACCCCGCAGCCGCACAACGGCTGCCGCCCGAAGAAGCGCCGCCGGGTCTGACCGGCCACTGACGAGAAGAACGAGGAGTACCTGACGTGGCCCGTTACGCCGGAGCCGACTGCCGGATGTGCCGGCGCGAGAAGATGAAGCTGTTCCTCAAGGGCAGCAAGTGCGAGTCCCCGAAGTGCCCGATCGAGATCCGGCCCTACCCGCCGGGCGAGCACGGCCGGGGTCGCAGCAAGGACAGCGAGTACCTGCTGCAGCTGCGCGAGAAGCAGAAGGCGCGCCGCATCTACGGCGTCCTGGAGAAGCAGTTCCGCGGCTACTACGAAGAGGCCAACCGCAAGACCGGCAAGACCGGTGAGGTCCTGCTCCAGATCCTGGAGTCGCGGCTGGACAACGTGGTCTACCGGGCCGGCTTCGCCGAGTCCCGCGACATGGCCCGCCAGCTGGTGCGCCACGGCCACATCCGCGTGAACGGCCGCAAGGTGGACATCCCGTCCTACCGCGTGAGCGAGAACGACATCATCGAGGTCGCCGAGAAGTCCAAGGCGATGGTGCCGTTCCAGATCGCCCAGGCCCGCGCCGGTGAGCGGCCCGTGCCGCCGTGGCTGGAGGTCATCAGCAGCCAGCTGCGCGTGTTGGTCCACAGCGTCCCGGCCCGCCAGGTGATCGACACCCCGGTCCAGGAGCAGCTGATCGTCGAGCTCTACTCCAAGTAGTAGAAGGACCCCCTGCCGCCCGCCGCTCGCAAGCTCGCGGCGGGACCCTGCAGGGGGCCACCCGGCTCCGGCGGACGGACGGATGTCCGCCGGAGCCAGCACCACCCCCTCACGGCGTCATATGGCGGGCGCCGGAGGACCTCGAGGAGAACACCACCATGCTCATCGCACAGCGTCCGACGCTGACCGAGGAGACCATCTCCGAGCAGCGCTCGCGGTTCGTCATCGAGCCGCTGGAGCCCGGCTTCGGCTACACCCTCGGCAACTCGCTGCGCCGCACCCTCCTGTCCTCGATCCCCGGCGCTGCGGTCACCAGCATCCGGATCGAGGGCACCCTGCACGAGTTCACCACCGTGCCGGGTGTCAAGGAGGACGTCACCGAGATCATCCTCAACCTCAAGGGCCTGGTCGTCAGCTCCGACTCCGACGAGCCGGTGACCATGTACCTGCGCAAGCAGGGCCCCGGTGAGGTCACCGCCGCCGACATCGCGCCGCCGGCCGGTGTCGAGGTGCACAACCCCGACCTGCACATCGCCACGCTGAACGGCAAGGGCCGGCTGGAGATCGAGCTGGTCGTCGAGCGAGGCCGCGGCTACGTGCCGGCGCCGCAGAACAAGCAGCCCGGCCAGGAGATCGGCCGCATCCCGGTCGACTCGATCTACTCGCCGGTCCTCAAGGTCACCTACGCCGTCGAGGCGACCCGCGTCGAGCAGCGGACGGACTTCGACCGGCTGGTCGTCGACGTCGAGACCAAGCCCTCGATCGCGCCGCGTGACGCGATCGCCAGCGCCGGCTCCACCCTGGTCGAGCTGTTCGGCCTGCTGCGCGAGCTGAACATCGACGCCGAGGGCATCGAGGTCGGGCCGAGCCCGGCCGAGGCCGCCGACATCGCGAACTTCTCGATGCCGATCGAGGACATGGACCTCACCGTCCGGTCCTACAACTGCCTCAAGCGCGAGGGCGTGCACACCGTCGGTGAGCTCGTGACCCGCTCCGAGGCGGACCTGCTGGACATCCGGAACTTCGGGGCCAAGTCCATCGACGAGGTCAAGATGAAGCTGGCGGCCATGGGCCTGGCGCTCAAGGACAGCCCGCCCGGGTTCATCCCCACCTCGGTCGAGAGCTACGACGAGGGCTACGAGACCGATGCCTACCAGGGCCACGGCGAGTTCGCCGCCGGCTACGACCAGGCGCAGTACGACGACGGCTCCTACCAGGAGACCGAGCAGCTCTGACAGCGCGTGCCGGACGGCGGGTCACCCGCCGTCCGGCACCGCTGCCGGGCCCGCCACACTGGCCCGGAGGCACCACCCGCGCGCAGCGCACGAGACGTCAGCACCACCATGGAACGCAGCCGGCACCGCGGCCCGGCAGCCTGAGGAAGGACCGACATGCCCACCCCCACCAAGGGCCCCCGTCTCGGCGGTTCCCCTTCGCACGAGCGGCTGATGCTGGCCAACCTGGCCACGTCGCTGTTCGAGCACGGGCGGATCACGACCACCGAGGCGAAGGCCAAGCGGCTGCGTCCCCTGGCCGAGAAGCTGGTGACCTTCGCCAAGCGCGGTGACCTGCACGCCCGTCGTCAGGTGATGACGACGATCCGGGACAAGGACGTCGTCCACACGCTGTTCGCCGAGATCGGGCCGCGCTTCGCGGACCGTCCGGGCGGCTACACCCGCATCACCAAGGTGGGCCCGCGCAAGGGCGACAACGCCCCCATGGCGGTCATCGAACTGGTCGAGGGCCAGACCGTGGCCCAGCAGGCCGTCGGCGAGGCCGAGCGCGCCCGCGGCACCCGGTTCGCCGGTGCCGCCTCGGGTGCCGGTGCCGCGTCCGCCGCCGGTGAGGTCACCGCCGACGCCCTCGAGGCCGCCGACACCACAGCCGCCGACAGCGGCACCACCGACAGCGACACCACCGACACCACCGACGCCGTGGCCACCGACGCCGAGGCCGTCGACACGGACGCCGCCGCGGACGCGACCGTCGCGGGCGACGCGGACGCCACCACCGGGACCGTCGCGGCCGACGCCGAGAGCCCGGGCGACGCCGAGGAGACGGGCGGCACGCGATGAGCGAGCAGCCGGGCCAGGGCGGCGACGCCGGCGCGGCCGGGGTCTCCGCCGGCGGCGGTGACCAGGGCGCGACCTTCGTGGGCGAGACCACCGGCCCCGGTGGCGACACCTCGCCGGCCGTGACCTCCGGCGAGGTGGACGCGGAGGCGCAGGAGATCGTCACCGACGTCTACAACCCCGACGGTGAGCGGCAGGACGACAACGACGTGACGCCGGAGCCGAGGGCCGAGAACGTCGCCGTCGTCGACGACCCGGCGCTGTCCCCGGACGTGGCCGCTGCCGCCGCTGCCGAGATCGAGGCCGCCGAGCTGGGCGACGCCGCCACCGCCGGTACGCACGCGCCCGGGGGCGAGTCCGCTCCCGACCCCCGGTGAGCGGTCGCTGACCACCCACCGCACTGCTGACGAGCCCGCCACCGCACCCGGTGGCGGGCTCGTCCGTCTCCGCCTCGGGATCGCCTACGACGGCACCGCGCTGCACGGCTGGGCCCGGCAGCCCGACCAGCGCACCGTGCAGGGCGACCTCGAGGAGGCCCTGACCAGGGTGCTGCGCCGACCGGTCGCGCTGACCGTCGCGGGCCGCACCGACGCCGGGGTGCACGCCACCGGTCAGGTCGCGCACGCCGACGTCCCCCGCACGGTGTGGGAGGAGCAGCGGTCGCGGTTGCTGCGCCGACTGCGTGGCG
Organism: Geodermatophilus sp. URMC 61; assembly: GCF_052931555.1. Taxonomy (NCBI): domain Bacteria; kingdom Bacillati; phylum Actinomycetota; class Actinomycetes; order Geodermatophilales; family Geodermatophilaceae; genus Geodermatophilus; species Geodermatophilus sp. URMC 61. Next base: position 3,550,905 of record NZ_JBRFHZ010000002.1, on the reverse strand, counting down.
TGCTGCCGCCCGACATCGTCGTCCACTCGGTGGAGGAGGCGCCGCCGGGGTTCGACGCCCGGTTCGGGGCGTTGCGGCGGCACTACGTCTACCGGCTCACCGACGCCGACAGCGGGCCGCCGCCGCTGCGCCGGGCGGACACGGCGGCCTGGCCCCGCAGGCTGGACGCCGACGCGATGGCGACCGCCGCCGAGCTGCTGCTCGGCCTGCACGACTTCGCGGCCTTCTGCCGCCACCGCGAGGGTGCGACGACGATCCGCACCCTGCTCGCCCTCGACGTGGCCCGCGAGGGCGACCTGGTGACCGTGCGGGCGTCGGCGGACGCCTTCTGCCACTCGATGGTGCGCAGCCTCGTCGGCGCCCTCACCGCGGTGGGCGAGGGCCGGCGCCCACCGGACTGGCCGGCCGCGCTGCTGGGCCGCACCGAGCGCTCCGGCGAGGTGCCGGTCGTCCCGGCCGGGGGGCTGACGCTGGTCGCCGTCGACTACCCGCCGGACGAGGAGCTCGCTGCCCGGGCAGAGGTCACCCGCGCCCTGCGCTGCTGAAGGACGGCGGGGTCCTCTCTGCTTCAGGGGAGGGCTGCGACCGCCTCCTCGATCGGGGTGTCGCCGCTGACCAGCTCCACGACCTCGTTGACCTTGCGGGCGTACAGCAGCGCGACCAGCACCGCGGCGACGTCGTCCCGCGGCACCTCGCCGTGCTCGACGCCGTGGGCGAGCGTCACCCGGCCGGTGCCGGGCTCGTCGGTGAGCCGACCCGGTCGGAGGATCACCGTTTCCAGGCCGGGCCGCGGCAGGATCGCGTCCTCGGCTGCCAGCTTGGCCTGCAGGTAGACGGCGAACACCGGGTCCATGCCCTTCGGCGTGCCCTGGCGCGCCTGCTCGACGCCCATCGACGACACCAGCAGGTAGGGCCGCACGCCGGCCCGCTCGGCGGCGTCGGCGAGTAGCAGCGCCGCCCCCTTGTCGACGGTGTGCTTGCGGGCCTCGCCGCTGCCCGGACCGGCGCCCGCCGCGAAGACGACCGCGTCCGCCCCCGAGACCACCTCGGCGACCTGGTCGACACCGGCCTGCTCGAGGTCGAGGACCACCGGTTCCACGCCGTCAGCGCGCAGGTCGTCCTCGTGCGCGGGGTTTCGGACGATGCCGACGACCGTGTCGCCGCGACCGGACAGCAGGCGGCCGAGGCGTCGGGCGACCTGCCCGTGGGCCCCGGCGATGACGATGCGCATGGGAAGCCCCTACCCCTGGGGGCGGCGTGGAACCCGGCGGGCGGCGGCTGCCCGGGCACGGGCGAGATCGGCCGGGGTGTCGCAGTCGGTCCACGGCGGCGGCTGCCCGGGCCCGACCTCCGGGTGCAGCCGGCGCACGGCGAGCGGGGCGAACACCCGGCGCACCGAGGTGGGCCCGTGGACGTCGGCGACCGCCGCACGCAGCACCGCAGTCCGCCACACCCCGAGCAGCAGCTGGTCGCGGTCGGTGTCGTCGACGACCAGCACGCCGTCCCCGGTCAGCCGCTCCCGCAGCGCCCGGACCAGTCCGCCGGTGAGGAACGGCAGGTCGCCGGCGAGCAGGGCCACCACGTCGGTGGGGACGTGCGCCAGTCCGGCCCGCATCGCCGCGACCGGCCCACCGCGCGGCGGCTGCTCGCGGACGACCAGCACGTCCGGCGGCACCGGCTGCGGCGGGCCGACGACGATCCGCGGGGCGGCGTCGGGGACGGCGGCGAGGACCGCGTCGAGGATGGTGCGGCCGCCGACCTCGAGCTGCGGCTTGGCCTGCCCGCCCATCCGCGCCGCGCGGCCACCGGCGAGGACGACGGCGGCGTAGGGCGGCAGCGCGGGCACAGCTGCGACCGTAGGACCCGGACGTGGGTACCGTCGCCCTCCGTGGGACGAGTGACGAGCCGCACCCCGGTGCTGCGGATCCGCGGCGCGGCGCACAGCACCCGCCCGGACACGGTGGCCGCCGAGGAGCCGCTGGAGATCCGCCTGGCCGGGACTCCGCTGGCGGTCACGATGCGCACGCCGGGCGACGACTTCGACCTGGTGCACGGCTTCCTCGCCACCGAGGCGGTGATCGGGTCGGCGGACGACGTCGCCGGCCTGCGCTACTGCAACTCCGTCGACGAGGACGGCCGCAACACCTACAACGTCGTCGACGTCGACCTCGCGCCCGGTGTGCAGCCCCCCGACACCGCGCTCGACCGGAACTTCTACACGTCCAGCTCCTGCGGCGTGTGCGGCAAGGCGAGCATCGACGCGATCCGGACGAAGACGCGCCACGACGTCGCCGGGGACGACCTCCGGCTGCCCCTGCAGACGCTGCTCGCCCTGCCCGACCGGTTGCGTGCCGCCCAGCAGGTGTTCGACAAGACCGGTGGGCTGCACGCGGCGGGTCTCTTCACCGCGGACGGCGAGCTGGTGGCCCTGCGCGAGGACGTCGGCCGGCACAACGCCGTCGACAAGGTCATCGGCGACGCCGTGCGCCAGGGGCGGCTGCCGCTGGCCGGGCACGTGCTCATGGTCAGCGGGCGGGCGAGCTTCGAGCTGACCCAGAAGGCGGCGATGGCCGGCATCCCGGTGCTGGCCGCGGTGTCGGCGCCGTCGTCCCTCGCGGTGGAGCTGGCCGCCGACGTCGGCATCACCCTGGTCGGCTTCCTCCGCGGCGACGGCTGCAACGTCTACACCCGCACCGAGCGCATCGTGGTGGAGGACCGGCCGGATCCGCGTTGATCATGGGTTTGTCGCCGCGCTCGGCGGCGTGTCGGCGCGTGTCCGCGGCAAGGACCCCATGACCAACCGCGCGGCGCGTCGAGGGCCAGCCGGACCGTCGGTCACCCGTCTCCGGGAGGGTGCGGACGCCGGCTCACCTCCGTGCTGCCAGGTCCCAGCGGGTCGTCGACCCAGACGAGCGGCCAGCCGACGCGGCCCGGCTGCCGGGTCCCGCCGCGAGCCTGCGAGCGGTGGGGGGCAGCGGGGTCCTTCTTCAGTGGTCGCCGCCGCGGAGCTGCGAGACCACGTGGGGGAGCAGGGGGCCGAGGACGGCCAACCCGTCCCGCACACCGCCGGTGGAGCCGGGCAGGTTGACGACGAGCGTGCGCCCGGCGGTCCCGGCGATCCCGCGGGAGAGCACCGAGGTGGGCACCTTCGACTCCCCGTACCGCCGCACCGCCTCGGCGATGCCCGGCGCCTCGCGCTCGAGCACCCGCCGGGTGGCCTCGGGGGTGACGTCGGTGGGGGAGAGTCCCGTGCCGCCGGTGGTGAGGACGACGTCGGCGCCGGACCCGATGGCCTCCAGCAGCACCATCTCCAGCTCCGCGACGTCGTCGGGGCGCACGTGCGGGCCCTCGACGGTGAACCCGAGCGCACGCAGCCCCTCGGCGAGGGCCTGCCCGCTGCGGTCCTCGTAGACCCCGACGGAGGCGCGGTTGGACGCGGTGACGACGACGGCGCGGGCGTCGTCCGGCAGGCCGCTCACGTGGTCCTCCCCGCTGCGCTCGTCGGACACGCTCGCGCGGTCGCTGTGTCCCTGGACGAGCTCGCGAGCTCGCTCATCTGCGCCACTCGCCGCTCTTGCCGCCGGACTTGGCGAGCAGCCGGACGTCGGTGACGGCCGCCCGCGGGTCGACGGCCTTGACCATGTCGATGACGGTCAGCCCGGCGACGGCGACCGAGGTGAGCGCCTCCATCTCCACACCGGTGCGGTCCGCGGTGCGGGCGGTGGCGACGATCTCGACGGCGTCGTCGGCGACGGTCACGTCCACGGTGACGCCGTGCAGGGCGATCGGGTGGCAGAGCGGGACGAGGTCCGGCGTCCGCTTGGCCCCGGCGATGCCCGCGATCCGGGCGACGGCGACGGCGTCCCCCTTGGGCACCCCCTCGCCGCGCAGCAGGGCGACCACCTCGGGGCTGACCAGCACCCGGCCGGCCGCGGTGGCCTCGCGGGCGGTGACCGGCTTGGCGGAGACGTCGACCATCCGGGCGGCGCCGGTCTCGTCGACGTGCGTGAGCCTGTCGCTCATTGCAGCGCTCCTTCGATCAGGACGACGTCCACCGGGGCGCCGGCGGGCAGTTCGGTGACGTCCTCGGGGACGACGACCAGGCAGTTGGCGCGGGCCAGGTGCGCGACCAGGTGCGAGCCGGGCCCGCCGACCTGCGACACCGTGCCCGCGTCGTAGCGGCCGCGCAGGAACTGGCGGCGCCCGGCGGGGGAGCGCAGCGCGGCGGTGAGCGTCGCCGGGGCGCGCAGCCGGCCAGGGTCGGCGTGGCCGAGGGCCCGGCGCAGCGCGGGGCGGACGAAGACCTCGAAGGAGACGAACGAGCTCACCGGGTTGCCCGGCAGGGTGACGACCGGGACGCCGTCTACCGTGCCGGCCCCCTGTGGACCGCCGGGCTGCATCGCGACCTTGACGAACTCGACGGTGCCCAGGGCCCGGAAGGCGTCCTTCACCACCTCGTACGCGCCGGCGCTGACCCCGCCGCTGGTGATCAGCAGGTCGGCGCTCGCGAGCTCGGCGCGGACGGTGGCGAGGAACTGGTCGACGTCATCGGGCACGAAGTGCAGCCGCCGCGCCGTCCCCCCGGCGTCCTCGACGGCGGCGACCAGCAGCGCGGAGTTCGACTCGTAGATCTGCCCGGGCAGCAGCGGCTCCCCGGGCTCGACCAGCTCGCTGCCGGTGGAGAGCACCAGCACCCGCGGCCTGCGCCGCACCCACAGCGTCCGCGCGCCGACGGCGGCGGCCAGACCGAGCTGCGCGGCGCCGAGCGGGGTGCCGGCGGTGAGGGCGACCGTGCCGGCGGCGATGTCCTCGCCGGCCCGCCGCACGTGGGTGCCGGGGAGAGGGGCGTCGCGGATCTCCACGACATCGGTGGCGCCGTCGGTCAGCTCGACCGGGACGACGACGTCCGCGCCCTCGGGGAGCGGCGCGCCGGTCATGATCCGCTGCACCGTGCCGGGCTCGAGCGGGCGGACGTCGGTGCGCCCGGCGGGGACGTCGTCGGCGACGGGCAGCCGCACGGGCAGGTCGCCGACCTCGGCCGCCCGCGCGGCGTAGCCGTCCATCGCGGAGTTGTCGAAGCCGGGCAGCGACACCTGCGCGCTCAGGTCACGGGTGAGCACCCGGTTGTGCGCGGCCGCCAGCGGCACCTCCTCCTCGCCCAGAGGGGCGAGCAGCGCCGCGACGACCGCCTGGTGTTCCTCGACCGTGCGCACGGGCACATCCTGACCGATCCGCGCCGGGCGCACGGACGGCAGGCACACCGGGGAGGGTGAGCAGCCGGTCGACCCGACCGGAGGCGGCGACGCCCACGTCGCGACGCTGCTCGGCGGCGCCACCCCGGAGGACGCGGCCGGCCTGACCGTGGCGCACGCCGGCGGCCGCCCGCGGTGGACCCCGCGGACCTGGGTGCGGTCCTCCGCCGGGCCCGGAGCCACTGAGCTCCCAGCTAGGGTCCGTGCGGACCGACGGGTCGACCGAGGGGTGGACATGAACGAGATCGACCGGATGCTGGCGGCCAACGCCGAGTGGGCGGAGCGGTTCCCCGGCTCGAAGGACGTGCGACCGGCCCGCCACGTCGCCGTGGTGGCGTGCATGGACTCCCGGATGCCCCTGTTCCAGATGCTCGGCCTCGAGGTCGGCGACGCGCACGTCATCCGCAATGCCGGCGGCGTCATCACCGAGGACGTCATCCGCTCGCTCACCGTCTCCCAGCACGTGCTGGGCACCCGCGAGATCCTGCTCGTGCACCACACCCAGTGCGGGCTGCAGGCCACCGACGACATCTCCTTCGCCGACCTGGTGGAGCAGGCCACCGGGCGCCGGCCACCGTGGGCGGTGCGCGCCTTCCGCGACGCCGAGGACGACGTGCGCGAGTCGATCCGGCTGATCCACGAGAGCCCCTACCTGCTCTCCCGCGAGGTCAGGGGCACCGTCTACGACGTCGACACCGGGTTGCTCCGCGAGGTCGTCGAGGGGTGACCTCCCCTGTGCGGCCCCGTCCCGAGGCTCGCCCCCGAGCTCGTGAGGGGTGAGGAGGGCGGGGTCCTCCAACTGGTATCGTGGTCGGCTGGCGCGCGTGACCGGCTGGTGTCCGCGTGCCGCACCGTCTCCCGTGCTCGGTGAGGCGATCCCACCAGCCGATCCGACGACGACGGAGGACACGAGCGCCGTGCGCACGTACACCCCGAAGCCCGGCGATGTCAGCCGGGCCTGGCACGTCATCGACGCCACCGACGTGGTGCTCGGTCGACTGGCCAGCCAGACCGCGCAGCTGCTGCGCGGCAAGCACAAGCCCCAGTACGCCCCGCACGTGGACGTCGGCGACTTCGTCGTCATCGTCAACGCCGGCAAGGTGGCCCTGACCGGGTCCAAGCGGGACGAGAAGATCGCCTACCGCCACTCCGGCTACCCGGGTGGCCTCAAGCGGATCCCCGTCGGAGACCAGCTGCGCACGCACCCCGACCGCGTCATCGAGCGCGCCGTCAAGGGCATGCTGCCGCACAACAGCCTGGGCCGTCAGATGCTCAAGAAGCTGAAGGTGTACGCCGGGCCCGAGCACCCGCACGCCGCTCAGCAGCCCCAGCCCTTCGAGATCAAGCAGGTGGCCCAGTGACGACCGCCCTCTCCGTGACCGACGCCGAGGGGCGTCCGGTCCAGACCGTCGGCCGCCGCAAGGAGGCCGTCGTCCGCGTGCGACTGCTGCCGGGCACCGGCCAGTTCCGGCTCAACGGCCGCACCATCGAGGAGTACTTCCCGAACAAGGTGCACCAGCAGCTCATCCGTGAGCCGCTCGTCACCGTCGAGCGGGCCGAGCAGTACGACGTCGTCGGCATCCTCAGGGGTGGCGGCGTCAGCGGTCAGGCCGGCGCGCTGCGCCTGGCGATCGCCCGCGCTCTGGTCGAGGTCGACGCCGAGGACCGCCCGGCCCTGAAGAAGGCCGGCTTCCTCACTCGTGACGCCCGCGTCACCGAGCGCAAGAAGTACGGACTCAAGAAGGCCCGCAAGGCGCCTCAGTACTCCAAGCGCTGACCGGTACGCCCGTGGGTCGCCTCTTCGGGACCGACGGCGTCCGGGGTCGGGCCAACGCCGACCTCACGCCGGAGTTGGCCCTCTCGGTGGCACGTGCTGCCGCCGGCGTGCTCGCCGACCGCGACGGGACCCAGCGTCCCGTCGCGGTCGTCGGCCGTGACCCCCGCGCCAGCGGGGAGATGCTCGAGGCCGCCGTCGTGGCGGGCCTTGCCAGTGCCGGTGCGCAGGTGCTGCGGGCCGGGGTGCTGCCCACCCCGGCGATCGCGCACCTCACCGCGCACACCGGCGCGGACCTCGGCGTGATGATCTCCGCCAGTCACAACCCGATGCCCGACAACGGCATCAAGCTTTTCAGCCGGGGCGGCCACAAGCTGCCCGACGCGGTCGAGGCCGCCATCGAGCAGGCCGTGACCGCCGGCGAGTCCGACGGCCCGCGCCTGACCGGTGCCGAGATCGGCCGGGTCTCCGACCTCACCGATGCCGGCGAGGTCTACGTCGAGCACCTGCTCTCGACCGTCGAGCGGCCGCTGTCCGGCCTCACCCTCGTCGTCGACTGCGCCCACGGCGCCGCCGCGGTGTGCGCGCCCGAGGTCTACCGGCGCGCCGGGGCCACCGTGCACGTCATCGGTGGTGAGCCGGACGGCTGGAACATCAACGACGGCGTCGGCTCCACCCACCTCGGCCCGCTGACCGAGGCCGTGCGCGCGCACGGCGCCGACCTCGGCATCGCGCACGACGGCGACGCCGACCGCTGCCTGGCCGTCAGCGCCGAGGGCGACGTCGTCGACGGCGATGCGATCCTCGCCGTCTGCGCGCTCGCGCTGCACCAGCACGGCCGGCTCACCGGCGACACCGTCGTCGCCACGGTCATGAGCAACCTCGGCTTCCACCACACCATGCGCGACGCCGGCATCGCCGTGCACACCACCGCCGTCGGCGACCGCTACGTGCTCGAGGCGCTGCGCGAGCGGGGCCTGAGCCTGGGCGGTGAGCAGAGCGGCCACCTGGTGTTCCTCGACCACGCCACGACCGGCGACGGCCTGCTCACCGGCCTGTCGTTGCTGTCCCGGATGGCCGAGACCGGCTCGTCGCTGGCGGAGCTGGCCTCGGTGGTGCAGCGGCTGCCGCAGACCCTGCTCAACGTGCCGGTGCGCGACCGGCTGGCGGTCGTGGAGAGCGACGAGGTCGCCGCCGCGGTCAACCAGTGCGAGGCCGAGCTGGGGGACGACGGCCGGGTGCTGCTGCGCCCCTCGGGCACCGAGCAGCTCGTCCGCGTGATGGTCGAGGCGCCCACCCAGGAGCGCGCCGATGCCATCGCCAGGCGCCTCGCCGACATCGTGGCCGCCGTCGACTGATCGGGGACCCCCCGTCTCCCACCGTGGAGGGACCCCGTCTCACCCACCCTCCGCAGGCTCGGGGCGGGGCCCGGGACGGGGCCGTGGCGGGGGTCGGCACCTGGCCACGGTGTCCTCCGGCAGGACGACGGTGTCGTCCGGTAGGGCGACAGTGACATTGCCCTCCCACTCTTGTGAGGGAAGGGTCCGAGCGGTCCCGCCGGTAGCCTCGGTGGAATGTGCGGCATCGTGGGATACGTCGGCCCGCAGAACGCTCTGGACGTCGTCCTGGAGGGTCTGCGCCGGCTGGAGTACCGGGGGTACGACTCGGCGGGCGTCGCCGTCCTCGCTGACGGCGGGCAGGCGACGGCGAAGAAGGCCGGGAAGCTGGCGAACCTGGAGAAGGTCCTCGCCGACCAGCCGCTGCCGGAGACGACCACCGGCATCGGGCACACCCGCTGGGCGACCCACGGCGGACCGACCGACCGCAACGCCCACCCGCACCTCTCTGCGGATGGCAAGGTCGCGGTGATCCACAACGGGATCATCGAGAACTTCGCCGCGCTGCGCGCCGAGTGCCAGGCCGCCGGCGTCGAGTTCTCCTCCGAGACCGACACCGAGGTCGCCGCCCACCTGCTGGCGCGGGCCTACGCCGAGCTGCCGGCGGGCCCGGGCCGCCTGGCCGAGGCGATGCGCGCGGTCAGCCGCCGCCTCGAGGGCGCCTTCACGCTGGTCGCCTCGCACGCCGACGAGCCCGACACCCTCGTCGCCTCCCGCCGCAACAGCCCCCTGGTCGTCGGTGTGGGCGACGGCGAGTACTTCCTCGGCTCGGACGTCGCCGCGTTCATCGCACACACCCGGGAGGCGCGCGAGCTGGGCCAGGACCAGGTCGTGGAGATCGACCGGAACCGCGGGGTCACCGTCACCACGTTCGACGGCGCCCCGGCGGAACCGAAGGCCTTCACCGTCGACTGGGACGCAGAGGCCGCCGAGAAGGGCGGTCACGAGTGGTTCATGCTCAAGGAGATCGCCGAGCAGCCGCAGGCGGTCGCCGACACCCTGCTCGGTCGACTGAGTGACGACGGCGACCTGGTGCTCGACGAGGTGCGCCTGTCCGACCAGGACCTGCGCGACATCGACAAGGTCTTCGTCGTCTCGTGCGGCACCTCGTACCACGCCGGGCTGATCGCCAAGTACGCGATCGAGCACTGGACCCGCATCCCGGTCGAGGTGGAGGTCGCCAGCGAGTTCCGCTACCGCGACCCGGTGCTCGACCGCTCGACGCTGGTCGTCGTCATCAGCCAGTCCGGCGAGACGATGGACACGCTCATGGCGCTGCGGCACGCGAAGGACCAGAAGGCCCGCGTGCTGGCCATCTGCAACGTCAACGGCTCGACGATCCCGCGGGAGTCCGACGCCGTCCTCTACACCCACGCCGGGCCCGAGATCGCGGTCGCCTCGACCAAGAGCTTCCTGGCGCAGATCGTCGCCTGCTACCTCGTCGGGCTCTTCCTGGCCCAGGTGCGCGGGATCAAGTACGCCGACGAGGTCGCCGCGATCGTGCAGGAGATGCAGAAGCTGCCGGACGCGGTGGCGAAGGTGCTGACCCAGATGGAGCCGGTGCGCGAGCTGGGCCGGTCGATGGCCGACGCCGACACGATCCTGTTCCTCGGCCGGCACGTGGGCTTCCCGGTGGCGCTGGAGGGCGCGCTGAAGCTCAAGGAGCTGGCCTACATCCACGCCGAGGGCTTCGCCGCCGGTGAGCTCAAGCACGGGCCGATCGCGGTGATCGACCAGGGCACCCCGGTCGTGGTCGTCGTCCCGTCGCCCCGCGGCCGCAGCGTGCTGCACGGCAAGGTCGTCTCCAACATCCAGGAGGTCCGGGCCCGCGGCGCACGCACGATCGTGGTCGCCGAGGAGGGCGACGACGACGTCGTCCCCTACGCCGACCACCTCATCCGGGTACCGCGCACGCCCACGCTGCTCGCTCCGGTCGTGACCACCGTCCCGCTGCAGATCCTCGCCTGCGAGATCGCCGACACCCGCGGGTTCGACGTCGACCAGCCGCGCAACCTGGCCAAGAGCGTTACCGTCGAGTGACGCTCCCGTGAGCATCGCAGCAGCGAGCGCCGGCGAGCGAGGAGCGCAGCGGGAGCGGAACCGACGCAGGGGCGCCGTCGAGTGACGCTCCCGACGATCAGCTGACCTGATCGTCCCGGGTTCGGGCTCACCACCGGTCGTGGGCCCGGACCCGGGACGGCGAGCCAGGACGGCGGGCCGGGCACGGACGGCGAGGCGGGCGCTGGCACGGCAGACTGACGCCGTGATCATCGGGGTCGGGATCGACGTCGTGCCCGTCGACCGCTTCGCCGAGTCGCTGATCCGCACCCCGGGCCTGCGCGATCGGCTGTTCACGGCCGCGGAGCAGCAGACACCGCGCGGCGCGCCGCGCACCGGCGAGTCGCTGGCCGCACGGTTCGCCGCCAAGGAAGCCGTCGCCAAGGCCCTCGGTGCACCCGGCGACCTGCGCTGGCACGACGCCGAGGTCACCGTCGGCGAGCACGGCCAGCCGTGCCTGACGGTCCGCGGAACGGTGGCCGGCCGGGCGGCGCAGCTCGGCGTGACGTCCTGGCACGTCTCGCTCAGCCACGACGGCGGCATCGCCTCGGCGGTGGTGATCGCCGAGGGCGTGCTGCGCGGTGAGGGGGCGCCGTGATCGGGCTGTACACGGCTGCCGAGGTGCGCGCGGCCGAGGAGCCGCTGCTGGCCGCCACCCCGGAGGGCACGCTGATGCAGCGGGCCGCGACCGGCCTGGCCACCGTCTGCCTGGGGCTGCTCGGCCGCGGGCACGGCACCCGCGTCACCGTCCTCGCCGGCGCCGGCAACAACGGCGGGGACGCGCTGTTCGCCGGCGCCCACCTGGCCCGCCGCGGCGCCCGGGTGACCGCCGTCGTGCTCGACCCGGACCGGGTGCACGCCGCGGGCCTGGCCGCGCTGCGCGCCGCGGGCGGGTGGGTCAGCGGCCCCGACGGGTCGACGGGCCTCGAGCGCGCGGACCTCGTCCTCGACGGGATCGTCGGCATCGGCGGCCGTGGGGGCCTGCGTCCACCGGCCGCCGCGCTGGTCGAGCGGGCTGCCACCGGGCCGGGGCTGATGGTCGCCGTCGACGTCCCCAGCGGGGTGGACGCCGACACCGGCGCGGTACCCGGGGCGGCGTTCCCGGCGCAGCACACGGTGACGTTCGGCGCGCTCAAGACCGGGTTGGTGGTGGGGGAGGGCCGCGGGTACGCCGGCCGGGTCCACCTGGTCGACATCGGGCTGGCGCTGCCGCGGGCCGGGGTGCACCAGATGACCGACGCCGACGTCGCTGCCCGCATCCGCCCGCCGCACGCCGGGGACGACAAGTACACGCAGGGCGTGGTCGGGCTCGTCGCCGGCTCCTCGACCTACCCCGGCGCCGCCGTGCTGTGCACGGGCGCGGCGCTGCGCGCCCGCCCGGGGCTGGTCCGCTACGCGGGGACGGCGGCCGCGGGGGTCCGGGCCGCCTGGCCGGAGGCGATCGTCAGCGAGGGCCGGCCCTCCGACGCCGGGCGGGTGCAGGCGTGGGTCGTCGGCCCGGGGATGGGGACCGACGACGACGCCCGCAGCGTGCTGGCCGAGGTGCTGACCACCGACCTGCCGGTCCTGGTGGACGCCGACGCCCTGACGATGGCCGCGCAGGAGCCCGCGCTGGTCAGGCGGCGGGAGGCGCCGACGGTGCTCACGCCGCACGACCGCGAGTACGCCCGTTTCGGCAGCGAGGTCGGCGACGACCGGGTCGGGGCGGCCCGCCGGCTGGCCGCCGACCTGGGCGCCGTCGTCCTGCTCAAGGGCGACGCGACCGTCGTGGCCGCGCCGGACGGCACCGCGTACGTCAACGGCACCGGCACGCCGTGGCTGGCCACGGCCGGCACCGGCGACGTCCTCTCCGGGCTCACCGGCGCCTTCCTGGCCACCGGCCTGCCGGCCGCCGAGGCCGCGGCGGCCGGCGCGCACGTGCACGGGCGGGCCGGGCAGCTGGCGGCGGAGGAGGGGCCGCTGATCGCGAGCGACCTGGTCCGCCACCTGCCGGCCACGCTGGCCCGCCTGACGACAGCCGCGGGAGCACCGCAGCGAGCGCCGGCGCGCGAGGAGCGGACCGAGACGCGGATGGGGGCACCTCCCGCTCGCGGGGGACAGGCCCGAGGGCACCGCCTGCGGCGAGCGCCCGCGGACCGGCTGGGAGACTCGGGCGCGTGAACGATCGAGCCCGGGCCGAGGTGGTCGTCGACCTCGACGCCATCGCGGCCAACACCGCGGCGCTGCGCGAGCGCGTCGGCCGCCCGCTGATGGCGGTGGTGAAGGCCGACGGCTACGGCCACGGCCTGGTCCCGGCCGCCCGCGCGGCGCTGGCCGGGGGAGCCGACGCGCTGGGCGTCGCGGTGCTGGAGGAGGCGTTGGCGCTGCGCGCGGCCGGCGTCGCCGCTCCGCTGCTGGCCTGGCTGCACACCCCCGGCACGGACTACGCCGCGGCGCTCACCGCCGACATCGAGGTGTCGGTCAACGCCGAGTGGGCCCTGACCGAGGTCGTCACCGCCGCCCGCGCCACCGGGCGCACCGCTCGCGTGCACCTGTTCGCCGACACCGGGCTCTCCCGCGAGGGCGCCACCGAGGCCGAGTGGCCCGGCCTGGTCGCGGCCGCGGCGCGGGCGCAGGCCGACGGTGAGGTGGCCGTGGTGGGCCTGTGGAGCCACATGGCCTACGCCGACGCGCCCACCCACCCGACGATCGGCGCGCAGGTACGGGTGTTCGAGGAAGCGGTGGCGCTCGCCCGGGCGGCGGGGCTGACGGAGGCGCGGCTGCACCTGGCCAACTCCGCGGCGACGGTCGCGCTGCCCGACACCTGGTACGACATGGTCCGCCCCGGGATCGCCGTCTACGGGCTCGACCCGCTCGGCGGGGACCCGGCCGCCCACGGGCTGCGGCCGGCGATGACCGTGCGAGCCCGCGCCGCGCTGACCAAGCGGGTGCCCGCCGGCGTCGGCGTCTCCTACGGCCACACCTACTTCCCCGAGGCCGAGACCACGCTGCTGCTGGTGCCGGTCGGCTACGCCGACGGCGTGCCGCGGGCGGCGGGCAACCGGGCGCCGGTCCTGGCCGCCGGAGCGCGCCGGACGATCGCCGGTCGCGTCTGCATGGACCAGTTCGTGCTGGACGTCGGCGACGCCGAGGTGCACGCGGGCGACGAGGTCGTGCTCTGGGGGCCGGGGGACGGCGGTGAGCCGACGGCGCAGGACTGGGCCGACGCGGTCGACACCATCCACTACGAGCTGGTCACCCGGATCGGGGGCCGCTTCACCCGCCGCTACGTCGGCTCGGCGGGGGCGGTCTGATGGCGGCGAAGCGGCACCCGAGGCCGGGCCGGCAGTCCCCGGCGCTGTCGCACCCCCGCGCGGGGGTCCTCGGCGCCGTCCTCGGCCTGGCGGCGGCCGGCACGGCCGTCGGCGTCGCGGTCAAGCGGGCCGCCGCCCGGCGGGTGAGCGCCGAGCGGCTGGGCTCGGCGGCCGGGCTGCCACAGGGGGCGACGGACGCGGAGCTGCGCGAGGACGACCCGCTCGGCCCGGCGTCCCGGCGCGCCGACCGCACCGCGCTGGTCACCGCCGACGACGGCGTGCTGCTGGCCGTGGAGGAGGTCGGGCCGACCGACGCCCCGCTGACCGTCGTCTTCTGCCACGGCTACTCGCTGTCGATGGCGTCGTGGACCTTCCAGCGCCGGGCGCTGGGAGCGGCGCTGGCCACCGCCAACGGCTCGCGGCCGACGGCGCGGCTGGTGTTCTACGACCAGCGCGGGCACGGTGCCTCCGGCCGCGGGCCGGCCGAGAACTCGACCATGGAGCAGCTGGGCCGCGACCTCGACGCGGTGCTGCGGGCACGGGTGCCGCACGGGCCGGTGGTGCTCGTCGGGCACTCCATGGGCGGGATGACCGTGATGGCGCTGGCCGAGGTGCGGCCGGAGCTGTTCGGGACGCGTGTGGTCGGGGCGGCGCTGATGAGCACCTCCAGCGGCAACCTCGCCGACCTCGACTTCGGCATGCCCGAGCTGCTCACCCGCCTGCGGGCGGCGGTCCTGCCGATCGCGGCGTTCACCATGCGCCGCCGTCCCGGCTTCGCCGAGCGCACCCGCCGGCTGGCCGCCGACCTCATCTCGCACGTCACCTGGTCGCTGTCGTTCGCCTCCCAGGACGTCGACCCGGCGCTCGGCCGCTACGTCGACTCGATGATCGCGGGCACCCCGGTGGAGGTGATCGCGGAGTTCTACCCGGCGCTGGCCGGCCTGGACGAGACCGCGGCCCTGGAGCCGCTGCGCGCCGTCCCGGTGCTGGTGCTGACCGGCGACAAGGACACGCTGATCCCGCCGGGGCACAGCGACACGATCGTGGAGCTGCTCGGTGGGCCCGGTGCGCCGGCCCTCGAGTACGTGGTGGTCCACGAGGCGGGCCACATGGTGCCGCTGGAGAAGCCCGACGAGGTGACCGCCGCGCTGTCGGCGCTGCTGCGCCGGGTGGTCGCCGACCTCCCGACGGGAGCGGGGCGGTGACCCGGCCGCCCCGCTTCGACGCCGCTGTCGAGGAGGTCGCCCGCGTCGCCGCGGCCGCGCCCGACTGGGACGCGCTGGCCGCGGCCGCCCGGCCCTGCGTGGCCTGCCCCGAGCTGGCCGCCACCCGGCAGCACGTGGTGGTGGGCGACGTCCCGGCCGGCGGGCGCCCGCGGTTCGTGCTCGTCGGTGAGGCGCCGGGGGCGAACGAGGACGAGACCGGCCGGCCGTTCGTGGGGAGGTCGGGTCAGCTGCTCGACCAGCTGCTGGCCGAGGCCGGGCTGGACCGCGCCGAGGCCGCCGTGCTCAACATCGTGAAGTGCCGCCCACCGGGAAACCGGACACCGAAGGCCTCGGAGGTGGCCCGCTGCAGCGGTTGGCTGCGGCGCCAGCTGGAGCTGCTGGACCCACCGGTCGTCGTCGCGCTCGGGCTCTCGTCGGCCAAGTGGTTCCTCGGCCCGCGCACCGTGCTGGCGCAGGTCCGCGGCCGCGCGCACGACGTCGACGGCCGGGCCGTCTGGGCGACCTACCACCCGTCGGCGGCGATCCGGTTCGGTCCCAGCGGAGCGCCGCGGGCCGGGCTGCTCGCCGACCTCACCGCGGTCGCGGGGAGCCTGGCGTGAGGCGCGAGCACGTGCTGCCGACCCCGGACGACACCCGCGCGCTCGGCGCCGCGCTGGCCGGGCTGGTGCGTGCCGGCGACCTCGTGGTGCTGGTCGGCCCGCTGGGTGCGGGCAAGACGGCGCTGACCCAGGGCATGGGCGAGGCGCTCGGTGTGCGGGAGCCGGTCACCTCCCCGACGTTCGTCATCTCCCGCGTGCACCGCGGCGGCCGGCTGCCGCTGGTGCACGTCGACGCCTACCGCCTCGGCGGGGTCGCCGACGTCGACGACCTCGACCTCGACGCCTCCACCGAGGAGTCGGTGACCGTCGTCGAGTGGGGGCAGGGGCTGGTCGAGCAGCTGGCCGACGAGCACCTCGAGGTGCGGCTGGACCGCCGCGACGACGACGTCCGGACGGCGCTGCTCGTGCCGCACGGCCCCGGCTGGGAGCAGCGCCTGGACGGCGAGCGGTGACCTCCGGCGGACCGCGGGTCGAGCTCGTCCCGCTGAGCGGCCCCGTGCTCGCCGCGCTGGCCGGTGGGGACCTGGCCGCGGTGGACGCCCTCTCGCCGGTCCCGCTGCCGCCCTCCTTCGCCTGTCCCGAGTGGGCGCCGGTCTGGCGGATGCGGGCGGCCCAGGTGGCGGCCGACCCCGGCGTCGCCACCTGGGTGACCGGCGTGGTGTGGGACCCCGACCGACGGGTCGCCGTCGGCCGTGCCGGGTTCCACGGCCCTCCGGACGCCCGCGGCATGGTGGAGGTCGGCTACGCCACCGTCCCGGAGCACCGTCGCCTCGGGTACGCGCGGGCCGCGGTGGCCGCCCTGCTCGACCGGGCCCGCGGCGAGCCGGACGTCCGGGTGGTGCGGCTGTCCATCACCCCGGACAACGTGGCGTCGCAGCGGGTGGCGCGGCCCTTCGACTTCCGGGAGGTCGGGGAGCAGGTCGACCCCGAGGACGGCCTCGAGGTCGTCCTCGAGCTCGACGTGCGATGAGTCCACCGCGCCCGGGCGGTCGGACCTCTCGAGCGGACCACCGGACGGGAGCCGGCACGGGTTCGTCCGCGCGCAAGGCCGTGGTGGAGGCCTCCGCCGGCGACCGCACCCGTCACCTGGCCAGCCACCAGGTGGACCCCAGCGGATCGGTCTGACGGTGCACCACGTCGTCGCCGGGGTCCTGGTCCGCGGACCCACGGTGCTGATGGGGCACCGGTCGCCGGACCGGCGCTGGTACCCCGACGTCTGGGACCTCCCGGGCGGCCACGTCGAGCCGGGGGAGGACGAGCCGGCCGCGCTGGCCCGGGAGCTGCGCGAGGAGGTCGGCGTCGTCCCCCGGCAGGTCGATCCCGCCCCCGTGGCCCGACTGGAGGACGGGGACGTGCGGCTGGCGCTGTGGGTGGTCCGGTCGTGGGACGGCGAGCCGCGCAACCTGCAGCCGCACGAGCACGACGAGCTGCGCTGGGTGACCGCCGCGGACCTGTCCGGGCTGGCCTGGCGCACCCCGCCTACGCCGACGTGGTCAGCCGGCTGGTCGAGCCCGGGAGCACCGCACTGTCCGGGAGTGAGCCCTTCCCGACTACAGGGCCGTGAGCAGTTCGACGTCCCGGTGGCCGGCCAGTGCCGCCAGCCCCGCGTCGAAGGTCACCACGCCGACACCGTGCCGGCGGGCGAGCGTGACCAGGTGGGCGTCGGTGACCTGGCGGTGCCCGGAGACCGGCGGCACGTCGCTGTCGACCATGGAGACGTCGTCGCCGAGGAACCGGTGGCCCGGTGCCCGGCGCAGGGCTGCGAGGACCTGGCGGGCGGTCGGCGTGGGGATGGCGTTCGGCAGCACCTTCGGGTTGGACGACACCCGGACGAGACCGCTCTCGGTGGTCGGGGACGTCGCCCACCCGGACGCAGCGTGGGCGGCGAAACAGGAGCGGATGGCGACGTGGTGCACGTGTGAGTCCCACGCCAGTGCGACGAGGGCGTCCACGTCGAGCAGGGCCACGGCGTCTCAGTCCTCGTCGAGCGCCCGGCGGACCATCGCGGCGGTGATGGGGGGACTGCCGGAGGGGACGCGGATGACCGGGAGGCCGTCCTCGGTCTCCACCCGCGCCGGTGTGAGCCCCCGCCGGACGAGCTCGGACACCACCGAGCCCAGCGAGCGACGCTGCTCCGTGGCCAGTTCGCGAGCGGCCGAGAGGACGTCGTCGTCCAGGTCCAGGGTGGTGCGCACGTAACTGATGCTGACGCATCACCGCATCACGTGACGGGCGTCGAGACGAGGCGCTCGGGCCACTACCCTGGGCGGTCGTGCTCGTCCTCGCCCTCGACACCGCCACGCCGACGCTGGTCGCCGGCCTCGCCCGGTGGTCGCCGGACGGCGCGACCGCGGTGCTCGCCGAGCGCACGGTGCCCTCGGGCAACCGGCACGCCGAGCTGCTCACCGTCGCCGTGACCGACGTGCTGAGCGAGGCCGGGCTGTCGCTGGGGGACGTCGGGGCGGTGGTGACCGGCCTGGGCCCGGGGCCGTTCACCGGGCTGCGCGTCGGGGTGGTCACCGCCGCGGCGATCGGGGACGCCCGCGCGCTCCCCGTGGTGGGCGTCTGCTCGCTGGACGCGATCGGCTCCGGCGCCCGCACCGTGGTCACCGACGCCCGCCGCAAGGAGGTCTACTGGGCCGCCTACGACTCCGACGGTGCGCGCACCGACGGCCCGGGTGTGGTGCGCCCGGAGGAGCTGACCGTCGTCGGCCCCGTCGTCGGTGACGCCCGGTTCGCCGAGCGGCTCGGCGTCCAGGTCACCCCGGCCGAGGTCACGACGGCGGGCCTCGTCCGGGCGGCCGCGCCGCAGCTGGCCGACCCCTCGGCTCTGTCGTCCCCCACCCGTCCGACGCTCGCGCCGCTCTACCTGCGCCGCCCCGACGCCGTCCCGCCGACGTCCTTCAAGCCGGTGACCACCGCATGAGCGCGCGGTTGCGGCCGATGCGGCTGGCCGACCTGGACACCGTCCTCGAGCTCGAGGAGCAGCTGTTCGCCCCGGACACCTGGACCCGGGCGATGTACCGCGACGAGCTCTCGCGCACCGACACCCGCTCCTACCTGGTGGCCGAGGACGGCGACCGGGTCGTCGGCTACGCCGGGCTGATCGCCTACGACGACGAGGCGCACGTGGCCACCATCGGTGTCGCCCCGGACCGCCAGGGCGAGGGCATCGGCGCCGCGCTGCTCGACGCGTTGCTGGCCGAGGCCGATCGGCGCAGCCCCGTGGTGCTGCTCGAGGTGCGCGCCGACAACGAGGTCGCGCAGGGTCTGTACCGGCGGCGCGGGTTCACCGAGATCGGGCGGCGGCCGCGCTACTACCAGCCGAGCGGCACGGACGCCGTCGTGATGAAGCGGGAGAGACTGTGAGCGGACAGGGGTGTGGGCCTCGCAGCGAGCGCCAGCGGGCGAGGAGCGGAGCGCCCCGCGGAGGCGGACCGGGGGCGTTGCGTGGCTGACCAGCCGCTGGTCCTGGGGTTCGAGACCTCGTGCGACGAGACCGGGGTCGGCCTCGTCCGCGGGCGGACGCTGCTGTCCGACGCCCTGGCCACGTCGATGGAAGAGCACGAGCGCTTCGGCGGCGTCGTGCCGGAGATCGCCTCGCGGGCGCACCTGGAGGCGATGGTGCCGACCGTGCACCGCGCGCTGGCCGAGGCCGGGGTGCGCGCCTCGGACGTCGACGCGGTGGCGGTCACCGCCGGGCCGGGGCTGACCGGCGCGCTGCTGGTCGGGCTGGCCGCGGCCAAGGCCTACGCGCTGGCGCTGGACAAGCCGCTCTACGGCGTCAACCACCTGGCCGCGCACGTCGCCGTCGACGAGCTGCAGCACGGGAAGCTGGCCGAGCCCTCCCTGGCACTGCTGGTCTCCGGCGGGCACAGCTCGCTGCTGTTGGTGCCCGACCTCGCCCGCGAGGTGCAGTCGCTGGGCCGCACCATCGACGACGCCGCGGGGGAGGCCTTCGACAAGGTGGCCCGCGTGCTCGGCCTGCCGTTCCCCGGCGGCCCGCCCATCGACAAGGCCGCGCGCGAAGGCGACCCGACGGCCATCGGCTTCCCGCGCGGGCTCACCGGCCCCCGCGACGCGCCCTACGACTTCTCGTTCTCCGGCCTGAAGACCGCCGTCGCCCGGTGGGTCGAGGCCCGGCAGCGGGCGGGGGAGCCGGTGCCAGTGGCCGACGTCGCGGCGTCGTTCCAGGAGGCCGTCGCCGACGTGCTGACCGCCAAGGCCGTGCGCGCGTGCCGCGACCAGGGCGTCGACCACCTGGTGCTCGGTGGCGGGGTGGCGGCCAACTCGCGGCTGCGCGCGCTGGCCGAGGAGCGCTGCGCCGCGGCCGGGATCGTGCTGCGGGTGCCCAGCCCCCGGTTGTGCACCGACAACGGCGCGATGGTCGCGGCGCTGGGGTCGCGGCTGGTCGAGGCGGGAGTGGCGCCGTCCGCGCCGGACGTCGGCGCCGACAGCTCCCTGCCGATCGACGTCGTCACCCGTTGAGCGGCGCTGCTGCGCGCGAGGGGGGTCGTCGCCGCCTCGGCCCGCGGCCGACCGTGACGGAGATCAGCAGGAGCTTGACCAGCCAGTCGCCGGCGTGGATCGCGGCCTGTTGCCAGGGCACCTCTCGTGCACCACCGAGCCGGTCAGCAGGACGACGGGGAACGCTGCCCAGAGGCCCAGCCCCAGGCGTGCCGTGCTGCCCGGGTCCCGCGACCCGGTGGACTCGGAGAGGACGGCCACGGCGGTGGCCACCGCCGCGCTGCGTGCGAGCTCCACCGGCAGCACCCAGGCCGCGGGTGGTCCGCCGCCGGCGTAGGCCTCGTCCAGCTCCGCGAGCCGGGTGCCCCAGGCGGTGTACCAGGCGGCGCTGGCCAGGACGGATCCGCCGGCCGCGAGGCCGATCCTCCGGAGGTCGACGTGCGTGTCCCGTCCGTCCATGCGTCCTCCCCCGATCCGGGTCCTCGGACGTGTCGACCCGGGCGGCCGTGCGGACTCATCGGTCGGAGAGGTCGCACACGAGGGCGGTGGGGGCGCCGGCGACCCGGGTGACGACGACGGTCGCCGTCCCCGCGCCCTCGCCGCGCAGCCGGCGGGCGAGGGTCTCGGGCTCGATCGCCGAGCCGCGCTTCTTCACCACCACCCGGCCGACGCCGCGCGTCCGCAGCAGGGCCTTGAGCTTCTTGAGGTTGAACGGCAGCACCTCGTCGACCCGGTACGAGGACACCCACGGGGAGTCGGTCGGCCCGTCGGAGGTCAGGTAGGCGATCGTCGGGTCGACCAGCGTCGCGCCCAGGTCGGTGCCGACCAGCGACACCAGACCCGAGCGGATCACCGCCGGGTCCGGCTCGTGCAGCCAGCCCCGCACCGGTCCGGACGGCGCGGGCCCGGGATCGGCGTCGGTGGTCAGCTCCAGGACGGCGTCGCCGCGGACGAGCGACGCGCGCCGCCGGACCGTCGACACCGCCCGGCCCCACAGCAGCGCCTCGACGATCGAGCCGCCGGCCGACACCCATTCCGCCTCGACGCCGGCCGGCACCCGCTCGTGGTCCAGGCCGGGAGCCACCTTGACCACCGCACGCGGCACCCGGTCCAGCAGCGTGGCCACCGTCGACCAGGGCGGGGACCAGCGGTCGGGGTCCAGCTGACGTCGTCCGCCGGCCCGCCGTGCCGGGTCCAGGACGGCGGCGCCGCAGCCGGCCACCTCGCCGCTGCGCGCCGCGTCGACGAGCTCGACGGCGTCCCCGGCGACCACCCGCACCCGGTCGGCCACCCCGAGGGCCTCGGCGTTGGCGGCGGTCAGCTCGCGGGCGAACGGGTCGAGGTCGACGGCGAGCACGCTGGCGCCGGCCCGCGCGAGCGCGATCGTGTCGGTGCCCGACGCGCAGCCGAGGTCGGCGGCCGAGTCGACGTCGCCGGCGAGCAGGCGCGCCGCCCGCCGGGCGGCCAGGGCCGGACGGCCCGCCTGCTCGAGGGTGTCGGCGGTGAGGAAGAGGACGTCGGCGTCGGCGCCGAACACCGGTCGCGCCCGCGCCCGCAGCCGCGCCAGCTCCCAGGCCGGGCCGGCGTGTTCCGCCCCGACCTGCGCCCGCAGCCGGGCCAGGGCGGGGAGCACGTCGAGGCCCCGGTCCACCAGCTCGGCGGCGAGCGCGGTGGCCGCCGCGCCCTCGGGCGTGCGCAGCCGGCGGAGTTGCTCGAGCGCGTCGTCGGGCACGCAGGACAGCGTGTCGCACGGCTGCGTCGACACCTCCGGGGACCCGGTTGAGTGGCTGGCACTCTCATGGGTAGAGTGCCAATCGACACGGGCACGGGCGCCTGATCCCCGCGACGGCAGGCACCGGCACCGTGCCACAGCATCAGAGCAGAACCCACCAGCCGTCCGACACCGAAGGGGGCGTCGCTGACGTGACGACCGCTACCAAGGTCAACATCAAGCCGCTGGAGGACCGCGTCGTGGTCCAGGCCAACGAGGCCGAGACCACCACCGCCTCCGGTCTGGTCATCCCGGACACCGCCAAGGAGAAGCCGCAGGAGGGCACGGTCGTGGCCGTGGGCCCCGGTCGCGTCGACGACAACGGCAACCGCGTCCCGCTCGACGTCAACGTCGGTGACGTGGTCATCTACTCGAAGTACGGCGGCACCGAGGTCAAGTACGCCGGCGAGGAGTACCTGGTGCTCTCCGCCCGCGACCTGCTCGCCGTCGTGGAGAAGTAGAAGGACCCCGTCGTCCTCATCCCTCGCGAGCTCGGGACGAGCCTCGGGACGGGGCCAGCGTCTGGTTCCGTCCCGAGGACGACCCGCCTCTGCACCGACCGCCCCGGCGACCCGAACTGACCGGGTCCCGGGGCGGTCGTCGTCTGAGCTCGCACCCGCCCGTCCCACCCGCACCTGATCGGAAGGGCTCATGGCCAAGATCATCAAGTTCAACGAGGACGCCCGCCGCGCGCTCGAGCGCGGGGTGGACAAGCTCGCCGACGCCGTCAAGGTGACCCTCGGCCCGCGCGGGCGCAACGTCGTCCTCGACAAGAAGTTCGGCGCCCCGACCATCACCAACGACGGCGTGACGATCGCCCGTGAGGTCGAGCTCGAGGACCCGTACGAGAACCTCGGCGCCCAGCTGGCCAAGAACGTCGCCACCAAGACCAACGACGTCGCCGGCGACGGCACCACCACCGCCACCGTGCTGGCCCAGGCCCTGGTGCACGAGGGCATGCGCAACGTCGCCGCGGGCGCCGGCCCGACGGCGCTCGGCGTCGGCATGCGCGCCGCCGCCGACGCGGTCGCCAAGGCCCTCGACGAGGTCGCCATCCCGGTCTCCGACCAGCAGGCCATCGCCGGCGTCGCGACGGTCTCCGCGCAGGACGCCGAGGTCGGCGAGCTCATCGGCCAGGCCATGGAGAAGGTCGGCAAGGACGGCGTCATCACCGTCGAGGAGAGCAACACGCTCTCCACCGAGCTCGACGTCACCGAGGGCGTGCAGTTCGACAAGGGCTACCTCTCGCCCTACTTCGTCACCGACCAGGAGGCGATGGAGGCCGTCCTCGAGGACGCCCTCGTGCTGCTGGTCAGCGGCAAGATCAGCGCACTGGCCGACCTGCTCCCGCTGCTGGAGAAGGTGCTGTCCACCGGCGGCCGCCCGCTGCTGATCGTCGCCGAGGACGTCGAGGGCGAGGCGCTGTCCACCCTCGTCGTCAACTCGATCCGCAAGACCATCAAGGTCGTGGCGGTGAAGTCGCCGTACTTCGGCGACCGCCGCAAGGCGTTCATGACCGACCTCGCCGTCGTCACCGGCGGCCAGGTGGTCAGCGAGGACGTCGGCCTCAAGCTCGACCAGGTCGGCCTCGAGGTGCTCGGCACCGCCAGGCGGGTCGTCGTCGACAAGGACAACACCACGATCGTCGACGGCGGCGGGACCGGCGAGGCCATCGGCGACCGGGTCGCGCAGATCCGCCGTGAGATCGAGGCGACCGACTCCGACTGGGACCGGGAGAAGCTGCAGGAGCGGCTGGCCAAGCTCGCCGGCGGCATCGGCGTCATCCGCGTCGGCGCGGCCACCGAGGTCGAGATGAAGGAGAAGAAGCACCGGATCGAGGACGCCATCGCCGCCACCCGCGCCGCGGTGGAGGAGGGCGTCGTCCCCGGTGGTGGCTCGGCGCTGGTCCACGCGGCCGCGGCGGTCGACGCCCTCGACCTCTCCGGTGACGAGCTGACCGGTGCCCGCGTGGTCCGGCGGGCTCTGGACGCCCCGCTCGTCCGGATCGCCGGCAACGCCGGGTTCGAGGGCCAGGTCGTGGTGGCCAAGGTCCGCGAGGCCGGTGTCGGTCAGGGCTTCAACGCCGCGACCGGCGAGTACGGCGACCTGGCCGCCCAGGGCGTCATCGACCCGGTCAAGGTCACCAAGGCCGCGCTCTCCAACGCCGTCTCGATCGCCGCGATGGTGCTGACCACCGACTCCGCCGTCGTCGAGGCGCCGGAGGAGGAGCCGGCCGGAGCCGGGCACCACACCCACGGCCACTCGCACGGCCACGGGCACAGCCACTGAGCTGACGCCTGAGCCCCACGCGGAGGGCCCGGTCCGGATCGCCCGGACCGGGCCCTCCGTCGTCTGCGCTCAGCGAGGGGTGGGCGCTCGGGTGGTCCTCGACCACCATGGCGGGATGCTGGCCGACGCGTTGCACGCCCCGGGCCCGGCGCACCCCGGGGCCCTCGACGACTTCGGCCGGCTCGTCGGGGCCTGGCGGCTGCACTGGCGCGGCCTGACACCCGACGGCACGTGGCACCGCGCGACCGGCGAGCTGCACGTCGGCTGGGTCCTCGGCGGGCGCGCCGTCCAGGACGTGTGGATCGTGCCCGGCCGGGGTGAGCCCGGTGCCGGGGTGCCGCCGCTGGCCTTCCACGGGACCACGGTGCGCTTCCTGCACCCGGACGGGGACCGGTGGCTGTCGACCTGGATGGACCCGGTGAACGGCCGGGTCCGGCGCTTCACCGGGCGGGCGCACGGTGCGGACGTGGAGCTGCTCAGCGACGACGAGGAACCGTGGCTGCGGTGGCGGTTCACCGACGTCACCCCGGACTCCTTCACCTGGTCGGCGGAGACGTCCCGGGACCGCGGCCGGACGTGGGTGCACGACGAGCTGATGCGGGCCGAGCGCCTGGCGTAGCCCCGCGGAGACGCCGAGAGGGCCGGTCCAGCAGCTGCTGGACCGGCCCTGTCGGCGTCTCGACGGTCGCCCCGTCCCGAGGCTCGCCGCGAGCCTGCGAGCGGCGAGGAGGACGGCGACCTCTCTCCAGGGCCCCACCGCGAGCCTGCGAGCGGTGGGGCAGGGAGGCCCCTCTTCAGACCCCCGCGGCGACGGCGGCGGGCTCCGCGGCGATCAGCCGGGCCCGCTCCTCCTCACTCATGCCGCCCCAGACCCCGTAGGGCTCGCGGACCGACAGCGCGTGCTTCAGGCAGGACTCGATGACCGGGCAGCGGGCACAGACCGCCTTGGCGGCCGCCTGGCGACGGGCCCGAGCCGGGCCACGCTCGCCGTCCGGGTGGAAGAAGAGAGCCGTGCTCTCCCCGCGGCAGGCGCCGTGCAGCTGCCAGTCCCAGACCTCGGCGACGGGGGTGGGCAGGCGGCGGATGTCGGCCATTCGTCCTCCTCGGCTCGGTGCGAGCCGGAGGGGGCGGTCCGGCTGCAAGGGGGCCGGTGCCCGAGCCCTCCGCGGGTCAAACCCGCGGCGACCCTGCATTTTCTCTGTTCCGCTCTCCCCCCGCTGGGTGAGAGCGGGTGTTGCCGCTCCCCGGAGTCGATCAAGGTGGCTGCAGGCCGTGCCGACCACCGCCACGGGACACCCGTCGGCGGTGCCGGTTCCGGCCGCAGCGACGACGGCGGGTCCCCGGACGGGACCGCACGTCCGAGCGACACCCGGCCGGGGGATCCGGGCGGTGGGACCCGGCCAAGGGACGTGTGGCCGGCGAGCGAGGAGCAGGCGTGATCGACGACAGGATGCGCGGCCCTGGGCACGGCACGACGTGCGTGTGGGTCTACGACGAGCGCCGGCGGGTCCGCGACGACGTCGCGGGGCGGCTGGTGGCGCTGCCGTTCGTGGGACGGGTGGAGGTCGTCGGCGACGCCGCCGCCCTCATGGCCCGGCTGGCCACGCGCCAGCCCGACGTCCTGCTGATCGGCACGCAGCGCGCCATGGACTCCGGGTTGACCGTCGCCACCCAGGCGCTGCGGGCCCACCCGCGGCTGCCGGTGCTGGTCCTCGGCGCCCCCGACGACGCCGAGACCGTCCGGGCGGCGGTCGCGGCCGGCGCCCGCGGCTACCTGCGCTGGGACGCGACCGCGCTGGAGATGGGCCTGGGCCTGTCGCGGGTCGGCCTGCGGGTCGACGGCCGCGGCCCTGTGCCGTCCGTCCCGTCGCAGCCGGTGCCGCTGGCCTCGGTCGGCGCGCACACCGGGCACGGCAACGGGACGCCGGCCTGGAACGGTGTCACCCCGCTGGCCGGTACCGCGCCCACGACGGTGCGCTCGACCGTCCGCGAGCCCGCGCCGGTCAGCCTCTCGATGCGCGAGATGCAGGTGCTCACCGGCATGAGCCAGGGCAAGAGCAACGCCCAGATCGGCCGCGAGCTCTACCTGTCCGAGGACACCATCAAGACCCACGCCCGACGGCTGTTCCGCAAGCTGGGCGCCAAGGACCGCGCCGAGGCGGTGGCCACGGGGTTCCGCCGCGGCATGATGAGCTGAGCCGCTCCGGGGATCCGGGCTCCGGTCGTGCACGGTCAGCCGGAGCCGGAGCCGGAGCCCGCGATCGTCCCAGGGGCGCTGATCACCGAGGTGATCAGCGCCCCTGGGACGTCGCGAGGGGACATCCCGCCGGCCGAGACGGTCGACAGCGGGGGCCGCGCAGCAACGCTCGGCTCCTGACGTGCACGTGTGCGCGGTCGGGCACCTCTCGGCCCGCCCCGGTCTCGCTGAGCGGCCCAGCGGTGTAGGTGGGGCAGCGACGCGCCGGTCAGGGCTCGACGGAGAGCGCGTAGTTGATCAACTCGGGCAGTGCCCGGCCGCCCCCGCCCGCGTTGGGGCCACCCGCCGCCCCCCAGTTCTCCGCGCTCTGGGTCACCACCACCCGCGGGCCGGTGTCGCCCGACCACCAACCGAAGTACGGCCCGCCGGACTGACCGGGCACGAGGTCGTTGCGGTGCATCACCCGGAACGAGTTCCGTCCCCCGCTGGTCTCGGCGACGGTGCTGTCCATGACGCCGTTGGTCGTGTACACCGGCCGGACGCCGGAGCCGATGTCCTGGGGGTATCCGATGTGCGCCCAGCGGACGAGCCCGTTCCAGTCCGACGAGTACTCCCGCGAACCCATCCAGCCGGTGGAGTCGCCCAGGTTCGCGCTGAGCACGCAGACCACGTAGTCGAAGGCCGCCTCGTTGGACTGGATGCCGTCGCCGCCGTTGACCCGTTGCCACCAGTAGATGCGGGTGACGTGGGCGGAGCCGAACGGGGTGCTGGTGTCGTACTGCATCGGGGTGAACGTCAGCCAGTCAGAGCCGCCGTTCGGCAGCCAGGGGACGACGTGGCTGGCCGTCATCATGTGCCGGCGGCCGACCATGACACCCGACCCCCAGCCCCCGGGCACCGCCACCCGGCCGCAGGTGCGCCACGGGTAGGTGGTGTCCTGGATGACCGACCGGGTGTCCGGCGCGAACACCGTGGCCGGCTCTCCGACGTCGTCCTGCTGCCCGGGTGGGCGCCGCCACAGAGGACGCCGCTGCAGTTCGGGTCGGAGCAGTCGCGGCGTGGGGCGGAGGGGTGCGTCGTCCGGACGGTGAGCTTCGTGCTCGGCCGCCGCCACTGCGCGCTCGGCGAGATCGGCTCCGGTCACCTCCACGACCTCCGGCCGGGGCGGGAACGTGTGCACGGTGTCGTCGGCCCGCCGCTCGGAGCCGCCGGCCGGCGTGTCCCACTCGGAGGGCGGGAGCGGAGCAGTCATCGCCGGGCCTCCTCGGTGCGCGGGGTGGGCGGACCCGTCTCGGGCGTGGATCGCCGTACCGGTGAGGCGGCGTCATCGGAGCCGGTGGGCTCGCCCCGGTCGTCCTCCTGCCCCGGGGGCCGGCGCCAGCGCGCCGGCCGGTCCTGTGCGTGAGGGGTCGGGTCCGGTGGGGCGAGGTCGGGCATCAGGTGGACGGGCGCACCAGCCGGAGGGGAGGGGGCGTGCTCCGACGGGAGTTCCGCCTGCGTTTCGAGGTCGGCCTCGGTGACCTGCACGACGTCCGGGCGCGGGGGTGGGGGGCCACCCACGGGCCGTCCGGCGCGCTGCTCCCACTGGTCAGGCGGGACGGGATCTGACATCTCGCAGCCTCCTGAGCGGTCACCACGACGACGAACCGCACCGCGGATCCTGCGGCTGGATCGTCACGACCGCGTCACCGCCGCATCACGGACGCCCTGGACCGGCGACCTCGTGGACGCGAGGTCGCCCGCGACGGGCCGGGGCCTGGCAGGAGGACGATGCGAGCGGTCGGCGCCGGCAGGGTCACGGACCCCTGTGCACCGCAGGAGACGCCGTGAGGACGGTGTCCTCACGGGCTCCCCGGGGGCCTACGGCACCAGGGGTGGCACGCACCGTCAGTGGGTGAGCACAGGGGTCGGAGGTGGACCCGGCGAGAGCGTCATGACGTCCACGAGGCGTCGTCCGCCAGGGACTGCCTCGGTGATCCAGCCGGATCCGTCACCCCCCGTCAGCCGTGCTGAGGTCGCTCAGTCATCGCGGGCGTGCTTCCCGGCGCGGCCGCCGTCGCTGCCGGGCTCCTCGCGCTCGGCCATCGCGGCGACCCCGTCGGCGTAGCCGCTGGCGTAGTCCCAGCTGACGTAGTCGTCGGGATCGGGGTCGAACGGCGGCTCGTGCCGGCCGGTCTGGCCCTCCTCGAGCAGCTGGCGGAGGTTGGCCTGCATCAGGGCCCAGTCGACGTGGTGCTCCTCGTCGCAGTCCGGGCAGTCGACGACGATGCCCTTGATGCCGGTCGGCTCGAGCAGCGTCCGGAACACCTCCAGTTCGGCGAGGTCGTCCAGGACGCCGGCCCGTTCCTCCATGGTCAGCGGGGGCGGACCTGGCTGGTCGGCGGACCCGAAGTCGGGCCCGGAAGCGTCGTCCCAAGAACTCACGGGTGCCACGGTAGTGGCCGGACGGACATCACACAGAGCCCCACGGGGCGCCGCCTACGATCGGAAGCGGCTCCCCGCGCGCCCAGGAGGGTGCCGGCCGACCGGAGGGGTGGCGGCAACCGATGCAGCCCGATGAGTTCGTCCCCGAGCTGCCGGCGAAGTTCGCGCCGCTCGGCCTGACCTACGACGACGTCCTGCTCATCCCCGGCGCGTCCGACGTGGTGCCGGCCGAGGTGGACACCAGCAGCCGGCTGACCCGTGACCTCCGCCTGGCGGTCCCGCTGCTCTCCAGCGCGATGGACACCGTCACCGAGGCCCGCATGGCCATCGCGATGGCGCGGGTCGGCGGCATGGGCGTGCTGCACCGCAACCTCGCCGCCGAGGAGCAGGCCGGCCAGGTCGACCTGGTGAAGCGCTCCGAGGCCGGCATGGTCACCAACCCCGTGACCGCCTCCCCGGACAACACCCTGGCCGAGCTCGATGCGCTGTCCGGCCGCTACCGCATCTCCGGCGCCCCGGTGGTCGACGCCGACGGCGTGCTCGTGGGCATCTGCACCAACCGGGACATGCGGTTCGAGACCGACAAGAACCGCCTCGTCCGCGACGTCATGACGCCGATGCCGCTGGTCACCGCCCCGGTCGGGGTGGACGCCGACACGGCCCTGCAGCTGCTGAGCAAGCACAAGATCGAGAAGCTGCCGCTGGTGGACGACGCCGGGCGGCTGCGCGGCCTGATCACCGTCAAGGACTTCGTCAAGCGCGACCAGTACCCCGACGCCACCAAGGACGCCGACGGCCGCCTGGTGGTGGGCGCCGCCCTCGGCGTCGGCGAGGACGCCTACAAGCGCGCCGGGCTGCTGGTCGACGCCGGTGTGGACGTGCTCGTCGTCGACACCGCGCACGGCCACCAGCGGGCGGTGCTGGAGATGGTGGCGCAGGTCAAGGGCGACTTCGGCGTGCAGGTCGTCGGCGGCAACATCGCCACCCGCGCCGGCGCCCAGGCGCTCGTCGACGCCGGGGCGGACGCCGTGAAGGTCGGCGTCGGCCCGGGCTCCATCTGCACCACCCGCGTCGTGGCCGGCGTCGGCGTCCCGCAGGTCACCGCGATCTACGAGGCGGCGCTGGCGGCCAGGCCGGCCGGCGTCCCGGTGATCGCCGACGGCGGGCTGCAGTACTCCGGCGACATCGCCAAGGCGCTGGTCGCCGGCGCCGACACGGTGATGATCGGCGGGCTGTTCGCCGGCGTCGAGGAGGCGCCGGGCGAGCTGGTCTTCGTCAACGGCAAGCAGTACAAGACCTACCGCGGCATGGGCTCGCTGAGCGCGATGCAGAAGCGCGGCAACCAGTCCTACAGCCGCGACCGCTACTTCGCCGACGACGTCCTCTCCGACGACAAGCTCGTCCCCGAGGGCATCGAGGGCCAGGTGCCCTACCGCGGCCCGCTCGCGGGCGTGGCGCACCAGCTCGTCGGCGGCCTGCGCGCCTCGATGGGCTACGCCGGGGCGCAGACCATCGCCGACCTGCAGGAGCGCGGGCAGCTGACCCGGATCACCTCGGCGGGCCTGGTCGAGAGCCACCCGCACGACATCCAGATGACGGTCGAAGCCCCGAACTACCGCGGCCGGTGAGCGACGTGTCCCACGAGGGTCCTGGCGCGAACGAGATGGTCCAAGCACCCAACTACCGGGGTCGGTGACAGGCATGCCCACGCGCGACACCGTCGAGATCGGTCTCAACCGCTTCGCCCGCCGGGGGTACGACCTCGACGAGGTCTCGATCGTCCCGTCCCGGCGCACCCGGGACATGGACGACGTCTCGACCGCCTGGCAGATCGACGCCTTCCGGTTCGACATCCCGCTGGTGACCAGCCCGTCGGACGCGGTGGTCAGCCCGGCCACGGCGATCGCCGTCGGCCAGGCCGGGGGCCTCGGCGTGCTCAACGCCGAGGGGCTGTGGACCCGCTACGACGACCCGGCGCCGGTCTACCGGCGGCTGCGGGACGCGGCCGGGGACGGACCGCCCCCGGTCCCCCTGCTGCAGGAGGTGTACGCCCGTCCGGTCGAGTCCGACCTGATCACCGCCCGCATCAAGGAGATGCGCGACGCCGGGGTGACCACCGCCGTGCGCGTCTCGCCGCAGCACACCCTGCAGCTGGCGCCGGCCGTGCTGGCCGCGGGCGTGGACCTGCTGGTCATCCAGGGCACGATCGTCTCGGCCGAGCACGTCACCACCCAGGGCGACGCGCTCAACCTCAAGGACTTCATCGCCGACCTCGACGTCCCGGTGATCGTGGGCGGCGCGGCCAACTACCAGACCGCGCTGCACCTGATGCGCACCGGCGCGGCCGGCGTGATCGTCGGCGTGGGCGCCGACAGCTTCTCGACCACCGACGCCGTCATGGGCATCCGGGTGCCGCTCGCCAGCGCGATCGCCGACGCCGCGGCTGCCCGTCGCGACTACCTCGACGAGACCGGTGGCCGCTACGTGCACGTCATCGCCAACGGCCGGATCGAGACCAGCGGCGCCATCGCCCGCGCACTGGCCTGCGGCGCCGACGCCGTCCAACTGGGCGAGCCGCTGCGCGCCGCGGCCGAGGCCCCGGGCGGCGGCGTCTGGTGGGACTCCGTGGCCGCCCACCCCCGGCTGCCCCGCGGCGGGACGTCGGCTCCCATCGCCCCCGCCGGTTCGCTGCACGACGTCCTCCTGGGCGAGGCGCACGCCGCCGACGGCCGCACCAACCTCTTCGGGGCGCTGCGCCGGACGATGGCCAAGACCGGCTACCGCGACCTCAAGGAGTTCCAGCGGGTCGACCTGGTCATCGGCGGCTACCAGCCGGCGACCGAGGACGACTGATGGACTTCCCGACCGTCCTCGTCGTCGACTTCGGCGCGCAGTACGCCCAGCTCATCGCGCGGCGGATCCGCGAGGCCGGGGTCTACTCCGAGATCGTCCCCTCCGACGTCCCGGCCGAGGAGATCGTCGCGCGCAAGCCCGCGGCGATCGTCCTCTCCGGCGGCCCGTCCAGCGTCTACGCCGAGGGCGCCCCGCAGATCGACCCGACGCTGTTCGAGGCCGGCGTCCCGGCGTTCGGCATCTGCTACGGCTTCCAGGCGATGGCCGCCTCGCTCGGCGGCACGGTGGCGCATACCGGCGACCGCGAGTACGGCGGCACGCCGCTGACGGTCACCACGCAGGGCCGGCTGTTCGGCTCGCTGCCGGTCGAGCAGTCGGTGTGGATGAGCCACGGGGACGCCGTCAGCGCCGCCCCGCCCGGTTTCACCGTCACCGCCACCTCCACCGGGGCGCCGGTCGCCGCCTTCGAGGACGTCGACCGCAAGCTCGCCGGCGTGCAGTTCCACCCCGAGGTGCGGCACACCGCGCACGGGCAGACGGTGCTCGAGCACTTCCTGTTCGACATCGCCGGCCTCGAGCCGACCTGGACGATGGCCAACGTCGTCGAGGAGCAGGTCGAGCGGATCCGGGCGCAGGTCGGCGACCGGCGGGCGCTGTGCGCGCTGTCCGGCGGGGTCGACTCCGCGGTCGCGGCCGCGCTGGTGCAGCGGGCCATCGGCGACCGGCTGACCTGCGTCTACGTCGACCACGGGCTCATGCGCGAGGGCGAGACCGAGCAGATCGAGCGGGACTTCGTCGCCGTCACCGGCGCCGACCTGCGGGTGGTCGACGCCCGCGAGCAGTTCCTCGGCGCGCTGGCCGGGGTCAGCGACCCGGAGCAGAAGCGCAAGACCATCGGCCGGGAGTTCATCCGCGTCTTCGAGCAGGCGGCCCTCGACGTCGTCTCCGACGCCCAGGCGCACGGCGAGACCGTCGACTTCCTCGTGCAGGGCACGCTCTACCCGGACGTCGTCGAGTCCGGGGGCGGTACCGGGACGGCGAACATCAAGAGCCACCACAACGTCGGCGGGCTGCCCGAGGACCTCACCTTCACCCTCGTCGAGCCGCTGCGGACGCTGTTCAAGGACGAGGTGCGCGAGGTCGGTCTCCAGCTGGGCCTGCCCGAGTCGCTGGTGTGGCGGCAGCCGTTCCCGGGTCCGGGGCTGGGCATCCGGATCATCGGCGAGGTCACCCAGGAGCGACTCGACGTCCTGCGCAGGGCCGACGCGATCGCCCGTGCCGAGCTCAGCGCCGCCGGCCTGGACCGCGAGATCTGGCAGTGCCCCGTGGTGCTGCTGGCCGACGTCCGCTCGGTCGGCGTCCAGGGCGACGGGCGCACCTACGGCCACCCGGTCGTGCTGCGCCCGGTGTCCAGCGAGGACGCGATGACCGCCGACTGGACCCGGCTGCCCTACGACGTCCTGGCCCGCATCTCCACCCGGATCACCAACGAGGTGCCCCAGGTCAACCGCGTGGTGCTCGACGTGACGAGCAAGCCGCCCGGCACCATCGAGTGGGAGTGAGCGGTGCCTAATTTCAGGGAGCGACTGGTCAGGGCGGGGCTCCTCGTGCCCTCTGGGCCACCGCGGCGCCGCCCGAACGCCCAGGAGGTCGCCGAGGCGCGAGCTGCAGCCGGCCGGGGGACCACTCTCTCCGGCATCGTCACGGCCGACCGGTCGTGACCGTCTTCGCCGACTCCAGCGCACTCGTCAAGCTGTATGCCGACGAACCGGGCCACGAGCGGATCCGGGAGGTGTCCCACCTGGTCGTTGCGCAGCTCGCCCGGGTGGAGGTCGCGTCGGCCATCTGGCGCAAGCAGCGCCTCGGCGAACTGGACGCCGGCGCTGCTCGGATCCTCACCGCCGCCTTGGAGGCCGACTGGTTCGGCACCGACGACGAGCCTCCCCGGTTCAGCCCCGTCGCCACGACCGTGGCCCTCCTCGAGGAGGCGGCCCAGATGTGTGCTGTCCACGGACTGCGCGCCTACGACGCCGTCCAGCTGGCCAGCGCCGCCGGGGCCCGGGCCGCGCTCCCGGGGTGCGACACGGTCGCGGCCTTCGACCGACAGCTCAGGAGTGCTGCCGCAGCGGAGGGCTTCGACCTGGTGCCGGCGAGCCTCGAGGGCTGAGTCGCCCCGACACGCACGAGGGTCCGGGGAGCGAGTGCTCCCCGGACCCTCCGGTGCGATGGGTCAGCGCCTGCGGCGCGCCCGGCGCAGTTCGCTCACCAGCAGGGCGACGCCGCCGGCGATCAGGACCAGCCACAGCAGACCGCCCTCGGTGACCAGGCCGATCGGCAGCACCGCGCCGGCCATCAGCACGATCGCCAGGACGACGAAGAAGAGTCCCGGGACCAGGGCGGTGAGGTCGACGCCGCGGCGCTCGGGCCGGGGCGGGTCCTCGGTCGACAGCGGGGTGACGATCTGCCAGTCCCGCAGCTGCTGTTCCTGCCAGGCGGTCGGGGTCGTCGGGAACTCGCTGTAGTCAGGCACGGCGCACCTCCACGTCACCGACACCGGCGTTGATGGTCAGTTCGATCTCGGCCCGGTCGTCCCCGCTCCAGGCGGCACCGGTGCCCCGGACGAGGCCCTCGGCGTTCCCCTGGCCCAGCACGTCGACCTCACCGAGGCCGCTGTTGACCCGCACCCGGACGTCGGCCGAGCGGGGGACCAGCACGTCGACGTCCCCGACGCCGGCGTGCAGCTCCGTGGTCACCGGGCCGTCGAGGCCGGCGAGGTCCAGGTCGGTGAGGTCCAGCGTCGCGTCACCGACCCCGAGGCTGTACTCCGGGCGGACGTCGTCGACGGTGAGCGGCCGGTAGGTGACGTCGTCGATGCCGCCCTCGACGGCCCGCCACGGCTCGGCGGCGACCGCGACCAGCGCGACCGACAGCAGCACGCCGAGGGTGAGCAGCCCGCCCCTCGCCGTCCGTCCGCCGGAGAAGGCGGCGGCGACCAGACCCAGCCCGACGACGAGCAGTGCGGTGCCCAGCACGATCCGCGGGCCGACGTCCCAGTCGGTGAGCCGGCTGAGCAGGACCAGCGAGCCGATGACGATGAGCAGCCCGGCCAGCGTCAGCCCGGGCACCGGCGACCGCGGCCCGGTGACGCGCGGGGCGCGGGCGACGGCGGAGGAGTCCCCGACCGGGCCGGCCGGCATGAGCAGCCACAGCAGCAGGTAGACGGGGATGCCGGGGCCGGCGAGCGCCAGGGCGACGAGACCGACCCGCCACAGCAGCGCGTCGATGCCGCTGTAGTCGGCCAGGCCGCCGGCGACGCCGCCGATGACCTTGTCGCTGCGGCTGCGCCGCAGCGGCGGCCGCGCCGGGGGCCCGGGCGGCGGGGTGTACGCGGCCGCCGGGGGGTCCGGCGACGGCGGAGCGGGAGGCGGTGCGGATGTCATGGCACAGACCCTGCTCGCGGACGGCGGTGCGGTCCATCAGGGAACGCCCCCATCCGACCCGGGTCCCCCTCCCCGGGTGGTTCCTGGTGTCGGGGCGGGCTCCCGCGGTGCGACGATCGACGGCGTGACGACGACCCTGCCCGTGCCCGCGCGGCCGCCGCTGGTGCGTCCGCGCTCGGGCCGCCTGCTGGCCGGCGTGGCCGCGGGGACGGCGGTGCACCTGCGCGCCGACCCGCTGGTCGTCCGAGTGGCCTTCGTCGTGCTCGCCGCGACGGGCATCGGCGTCGTGGCCTACGCGCTGCTGTGGTTCTTCATGCCGGTCGCCGACGCCGACACCGCCCCGGTCGTGGACGAGGCGACCGAGGAGCCCAGTAGCCGGCAGACCCTGGGCCTCGGGCTGCTCGGGCTCGGCGCGCTGATCCTGGTCACCCAGCTCGGCAGCTGGGGCGGCGGCAACCTGGTCCTGCCGCTCGTGCTGGTCGTGGTCGGACTGACCGTCATCTGGCGGCAGCTCGACACCGACCGCACGCTCAGCCGTCCCGGCCTGCCCTGGCTGCTCGCCGGCGGCGTGCTCCTCGGCGTCGCCGGCGTGGTGCTCCTGCTGGCCACCACCGGCCAGCTGGCCAACGCCCGCAACGGCTTCGCCGCGACCCTGGTCATCCTGGTGGGCGTCGCCCTGGCCACGGCCCCGCTGTGGCGCCGGCTGCTGGCCTCACGCGAGGCCGAGCGCACCGCTCGCATCCGCTCCGAGGAGCGGGCCGCCGTGGCCGCCCACCTGCACGACTCGGTGCTGCAGACCCTCGCCCTCATCCAGCGGAACGCCGACGACGCCACCGCGGTCTCCCGGCTGGCCCGCAGCCAGGAGCGCGAGCTGCGCACCTGGCTCTACGAGCCGGCGGCAGTCGCGGGCAGCGGGACCTGGGCGGCGCTGGTGTCCGGGATGGTCGCGGACGTGGAGGCCGACCACGCGCTCACCGTCGAGTCGGTCGTCGTCGGCGACGCCCCGCTGGACGACGCGCTGACCGCCCTCGGCGCGGCCACCCGTGAGGCGCTGGTCAACGCCGCCAAGCACTCCGGGGCCTCCGTCGCCGACCTGTACACAGAGGTGTCGCCGCAGCGGGTCGCCGTCTTCGTCCGCGACCGCGGTGCGGGGTTCGACCCCGCCGACGTGCCCGGCGACCGGCGCGGGCTGCGCGACTCGGTCACCGGCCGGCTGACCCGCCTCGGCGGGACGGCGACGGTGCGCTCGGCACCGGGCGAGGGCACCGAGGTGGAGCTGTGCCTGCCCCGCCAGGAGGCGGCCGCGTGAGCACTCGCCTGTCCCCGGGCGCGTCCGGTCGCCCGACCGTCTTCCTGGTCGACGACCACGCGATGGTGCGCTCGGGCGTGCGCGCGGAGCTCGGCGGCGCGGTGGACGTCGTCGGCGAGGCCGCCGACGTCGAGGGTGCCGTGCAGGGCATCCGGGCCACCGTGCCCGACGTCGTCCTCCTCGACGTGCACCTGCCGGGCGGCGGCGGTCGGGCCGTGCTCGAGACGCTGCGGGCCGAGCTGCCGTCGGTGCGCTGGCTGGCGCTGTCGGTGTCCGACGCGGCCGAGGACGTGATCGCCGTCATCCGCGCCGGCGCCCGCGGGTACGTCACCAAGACCATCTCCGGGCCGGACCTGCGGGACGCCGTCGCCCGCGTCGCCGACGGGGACGTCGTGTTCAGCCCGCGGCTGGCCGGGTTCGTGCTCGACGCGTTCGCCGCGACGACGCCGTCCGCACCGGAGCCCGAGGACCCGGCCACCGACCCCGGTCTGGACCTGCTCAGTGCCCGCGAGCGGGAGGTCATGCAGCTGCTCGCCCGCGGCTACACCTACCGGGAGATCGGTTCGCGGCTGTTCATCTCGGTGAAGACGGTCGAGTCCCACGCGTCGAACGTGCTGCGCAAGCTGCAGCTGTCCAACCGCAACGAGCTCACCCGCTGGGCGGCGACGAACCGCTTGTTGTGAGCCCCGCGAGATCTGCACACTCGCGCTCACCAGGCGTCTGATGGCGACGAGTGTGCAGATCTCGCGGAACAGTCATCAGCGGAAGTGGCTCTTCGGGATGCTCCCGTGCACGCCGACGGTCCGGTCGACCACCTGCGAGACGGTGAAGTCCACGGCCGCGGAGAGGTAGGCGTAGGCCACGGAGCGGTCCATGCCGAGGTCCGTCTGGAGGAAGTCCAGCGCGTTGAGCGTCGCCCGCCGGTTGGCGACGTCGAGGTCGCTGCCCTGGCCGTCCCGGGAGCCGTCGGGGTCCGACAGGCCGATCGGCACCCAGAGGTCCGGGGTCTCGCCGAACGGGTAGTGGAACGCGACCGACGGCACGTCCTCCGATCCCTTCCTGCAGACGGTGAGCCGGAAGGTCAGCCGCAGCGACCCCTCCAGCGCCGTGAGCGCGGCCTCGCCGCTGCCCATCGACATGTGCGGGTCGCCGACCGAGAACAGCGCACCCTCGGTCACGACCGGCACGTAGAACGCCGAGCCGACGGTCAGCAGGTTCACGTCGATGTTGCCGCCACCCAGGGTGGGCGGGATCGAGTTGACGAGCGGGTCGTTCAGCGTCCCGGCGTCCGTGACGGTGGCGACCGCCATGAGACCGGCGAACGGGGAGACCGGCCACGACACCTTGCCGTTCCTCCCCACGGGCAGCGTGGCGACCGGCGTCCCGCCCCGGCCGTTGCTGAGCGGGGTGAAGTGCGAGACGTTGCCGTACCTCATCGGGTCCTTGGTGGAGCGGCCGTCGGTCGCGATGGGCGGCATGACCTCCTCGGGGGCGAGCTCACCGGCGGGCGACAGGAAGGCGGCCGACAGCGCACCCTTGCCGTGCCGGCTGGAGATGACGCCGTAGGGAACCCTGGGGAGTGCGGTCAGTGGCTCGATCTTGAGGACATCGCCCGGCTGGGCGCCCTCGACGTACACCGGCCCGGTGACCACGTGCGGGCCGTCGGCGTCGAAGCTCCGGGTGTGCCGGCTGTAGCCCCTGGCCACGGCGACCGCGTCGTCGAGGACCTGCGTGCGGGGGACCCCCTTGCTGCCGAACCAGGCCACCGGGTCACGGCCCTGGTCCTCGAGCAGCCCCTCGTGGCTGACCGTGTCGACGGTGATCGTCCGGCCGGAGCGGACCCGCACGACCGGGGTGTCGCCGACGCGCGGCAGGTAACCCCAGTAGACCTCCTCCGGACGGGACGGCAGGTAGACGTCGCCGTCGATGGGGCCCCTGCCGGGCTGCAGGATCTCCCCGGGCAGCCTGGTCCGGCCGGTCGGGGCCGCGGACGCCGGCGCAGCGGTGGCGACGCCTGCGGCGGTGGCCGCCCCCACCGCGAGTGCGGCCCGGACGAACGCGCGCCGGCCGAGTCCGCGCTCCAGCAGCTCGGCGGCGGCGGCCGGGTCGGGCCGGTCGGTGGGCGGGTGGTGCGGGCTGCGGGTCACGTGCTCTCCCGGTGCTCGGAGTCGGCAGACGGGGGAGTTGTACGTGGCCTGTGTTACGGCTGGTGATCGGCTGGGAGCCGGGTGTTGCGTTCCGGTTTCCGGCTGCGCTCAGGCGGTGTGCACGACGTGGAACGCCTCGCCGAGACGGCCCGGGGGCAGGCCCAGGCGGCGGCCGGTCTGGCGCATCCAGTCGGTGACGAAGCCCTCGAGGTCGTCGAGGTGGCGGACCTGGGTCACGTGGCTCGTGAGCGCGGCGAACTTCAGCTCGACGACGTCGGTCACGTCCATGACGTGGTCGGCGCGCGGGCTGCTGGTCAGCCACACCTCGGACACCGTCCAGGCCTCGAGGCCCTCGTCGGCGAGCAGCTCGGGGAAGGCGAAGGGATTGCGCGCGTCGGGGTAGACGGCTCGCAGTGTGGACTCGCCGACCGTCATGTGGTCGGGGTGACTGGCTCCGATCCGGTCCCACATCCGCTCGGGGGAGCTGGTCAGCACCCGCTGCGGACGGACCTGGCGGATCACCCGGCTGATGTCGCGGCGCAGGTCGAGGGTGAGCTCCAGCCGGCCGTCGGGGTAGCCGAGGAAGCGGACGTCCGTGACACCGACCGCCTTGGCGGCCGCCTCCTGCTCGGCCCGGCGCAGCGGCCCCATCCGGTCACGGGGGGTCTCGTCGAACCCGCCGGCGTCGCCGTCGGTGACGATCAGGTAGGTGACCTCGGTGCCGGCCGCCGTCCAGGTCGCCACCGTGCCCGCGCTGCCGAAGTCGACGTCGTCGGGGTGGGCGAGCACGCACAGCGCGCGCTCCACGTGGTCGGCGGGCCTGCGGGGCTGCGGGGAGGTCACCGCCGCGAGCCTAGTTGGAGGACCACCCTTCCCCCCACGCCTCGCAGGCTCGGCGCGGGCTCTGAAGAGTGGCCGCTCCTGCCCGCCTCCCGCAGGCTCGCGGCGGGACCCCGCAGGAGGGCCGCCCAGCCATCACCTCCGCAGGCCGGCCAGCTTCTCCGGGTTGCGCACGACCAGCACCTGCTCGACGAGCCCGTCCACCAGGACCAGCGAGATCGTCATGAACGGCGCACCCGCGACCCACGCGACGACGCCGGGAGCTCCGTTGACGTCGGTGACCTCGACGTGCAAGTCGGGGGTCGCCAGTCCCTGGGCGGTGGTCGCCAGCAGGAAGCGGGCCACCTTCTCGGCGCCGTGGATCGGCCGCAGCGCCGCCTTCGCCCTGCCCCCGCCGTCGGTCACCAGGACGACGTCGGGCGCCAGCGCGGCCAGGAGCGCCTCCACGTCACCACCGGTGCAGGCGGCGAGGAAACGCTCGGTGGCCAGCCGCTGCGTGAACCGGTCGGTGTCGAATCGTGGTTGCCGGGCCCGCACGTGCTCCCGCGCACGGTGCGCCGTCTGCCGGACGGCGGCTTCGCTGCGGCCCAGGATCGCGGCCACCTCCGCCGCCGGCAGCCCGAAGACCTCGCGGAGGACGAAGACGGCCCGCTCGGCCGGGGACAGCGTCTCGAGGACCACCAGCAGCGCGAGCGAGACCTGCTCCCCGAGCACGGCGGCGTCGTCCGGATCCGGTGGCGGGGCGGCACCTGCGACGGGGGAGGAGGCGGTGAGCAGCGGCTCGGGCAGCCACGGCCCGACGTAGCTCTCCCGGCGGCTGCGGGCCGAGCCCAGTCGGTCGAGGGCCAGCCGGGACGTGATCCGCACCAGGTAGGCCCGCGGATCGGCGACGTCGGCCCGGTCGGTCGCCGACCACCGCAGCCAGGCGTCCTGGACGACGTCCTCGGCGTCGGCAACGCTCCCGAGCATCTGGTAGGCGACCGTGAACAGCAGCCGCCGGTGCTGCTCGAAGGCCGCCAGCGGGTCGGTGCCGGCGTCCGCGGCGGTCATGCCGTGGCCGGGAGCTCGCAGCGGTCCCGGAAGCCCTGGCTGGTCAGCCCGAGCGCGCTGTTGAACCGCGACCGGACGTTCTCCACGGCCACCATCATGGTGAGCTCGACCAGCTGGGCGTCGTCCAGGTCGCGCCGCAGGTCGGCCACCATCTCGTCGGTCACGGCGGGTGGGGTCGCCGTCACCGCCTCGGCGTAGGCCATCACCCGCCGCTCCAGGTCGGTGAAGACGTCGCTGTCCCGCCAGCGCGGGACGGCGCGCAGCTTGGCGGGGTCCACGCCCTCCTGGGTGCTGATCCAGTACCCGAAGTCGACGCACCAGGAGCAGCCGATCGTGACGGCCGAGGCCATGACGGCGAGGGCCTTGAGCGTGCGGTCGAGCCGGTCCCAGCGGGCGAGCGAGGTCTCGAAGCGGACGTCGGTCAGGAGGACCCGCGGGTGGTGCGCCATGGCGACGAGCGGTTCGGGCACCACGCCGTAGGTCCGGCGTGCGTACCACTCGGCGAGGCGGTTCAGGCGGGTGCGGGGCGGGTCGAGCGGGATGCGGGCCATGGTCGTCGTCCTCTCCGTGGGGGTGACGACATGGAGACGGGACGGCGGCGGCGGGCGTGACACGCCTGCCGGCGTCGGGTCGGTGGGACCTTCCGCGGCCGGGCCTGCGGTCGCATCCTGGCCCCGCTCGGTGCCGCGCGGTGGGTTCGTCGGCGGCACACCCGAGTGGGGGGAGAAGAGCATGGATGCTGCGCTGTCCCGGGCCCTGGAGCGCGTCGCCGACGGGCTGGCGGCGATCGGAGCCGGGAACCCCGGCCCGTACGCGGCCTGCTGGGCGGACTCCGCGGACGTGACCTTGTTCGGGGCCTGGGGTCCGATCGAGAAGGGACACCACGCCGTCACACGGACCTTCGAGTGGGTCGGCAGCCGGTTCAGCGACGGTGAGTTCGTGCCGCGTTACGACGTGGTGGAGGTCAGCGGCGACCTCGCCTACACGGTCGGTCTCGAGCACGGCACGGTGCGCGTCGACGGCGGCGAACCTCAGCCGATCACCATCCGGGTCACGCACGTCTTCAAGCGGATCGAGGACGACTGGTGGCTGGTCCACCGCCACGGCGACTACCCGCCGGCCGACCCGCGACGGCAGTAGCCCGCCTCAGAGACGACCCCGGCCCTGGCGCAGCAGCATCATGCCGAGCGCGGCGCCGTCCGGGCCGAGCGCGGCCTGGAAGCGGGCGAGCACCTGCTGCTCCCGGGACAGCGAGAGCCGGGTGCCGCCTGCGGCGCGGCGCAGCTCGCCGATCTCCCGGGACACGGCCAGCCGGCGCTGGACCAGCGCGATGATCTGGGCGTCGCAGTCGTCGATCTGCCCGCGCAGCTCGGCGATGCGCTCGTCGGCGGCGGGGGTGGTGGGGAGAGTCGCGGTCATCGGGGTCCTCCGGGGCGGGGCGGTGGCCGTCGGACCCCGAGAACGAGAAACGCCCCGGGCTCCTCGGGCCCGGGGCGTCTGTTGCGGCGGTTGCTCAGCCAGCGGTGACGGACACCGGATCCCGGTGGCCGTAGTAAAAGCTGACGGTGGCGAGCAGCACGTCGGCGAGTGTGCCACAGCGCCGACGGCGGTGGCCAGCGTGCCCCCTGGGGACACCGGTCCACGACGGGGGGGGGCCGTGTCACCCGACCGAACTACAGTGGTGTGGTCATGAGCAGCGTCCAGCAGGCCCTCCCCGGCACCGCGTCCCTCCAGCGTTCCGCGTCCGGCTCGGTGGGGCGGGAGTTGGACCGCATGCTCGCCGGCCTCAACGGTCCGCAGCGGCAGGCCGTCGTCCACGAGGGCAGCCCGCTGCTCATCGTCGCCGGCGCCGGCTCGGGCAAGACCCGGGTGCTCACCCACCGGATCGCCTACCTGCTCGGGGCCCGCGGCGTGCAGCCCGGCGAGGTGCTGGCGATCACCTTCACCAACAAGGCCGCCGGGGAGATGAAGGAGCGCGTCGCCGCGCTCGTCGGCCCGCGTGCCCGGGCGATGTGGGTGTCGACGTTCCACTCGATGTGCGTGCGCATCCTGCGCGCCGAGGCGGCCAAGATCGGCCTGAAGTCGTCGTTCACGATCTACGACCAGGGCGACTCGGTCCGGCTCATGACGATGGTGGCCCGCGACCTGGACCTCGACGCCAAGCGCTACCCCGGCCGCAGCCTGGCCGCCCAGGTGTCGAACCTGAAGAACGAGCTCATCGACGAGGAGAGCTACGTCCCGGGGACGGCGCCGGAGAAGGTGCTCGCCGAGGCCTACACGCTCTACCAGCAGCGGCTGCGCCAGGCGCACGCGCTGGACTTCGACGACCTGATCATGACGACGGTGAACCTGCTGCAGGCGTTCCCCGACGTCGCCGAGCACTACCGCCGCCGCTTCCGGCACGTCCTGGTCGACGAGTACCAGGACACCAACCACGCGCAGTACGTGCTGGTCCGCGAACTCGTCGGCACCGGCGAGGGTCCCGTGCCGCCGGCCGAGCTGTGCGTGGTGGGGGACGCCGACCAGTCGATCTATGCCTTCCGCGGCGCCACGATCCGCAACATCGACGAGTTCGAGCGCGACTACCCCGACGCGACGACGATCCTGCTGGAGCAGAACTACCGCTCCACGCAGCGCATCCTCAGGGCGGCCAACCAGGTCATCGCCAAGAACACCGGCCGCCGTCCGAAGAACCTGTGGACCGACGCCGGCGACGGCGAGCTGATCGAGGGCTACGTCGCCGAGAACGAGCACGACGAGGCCGCCTGGGTCGCCGAGCAGATCGACGCGCTGGTCGATGAGGGCAAGGCCAAGCCGAAGGACATCGCGGTCTTCTACCGGACCAACAACGCCTCGCGTGTGTTCGAGGAGGTGTTCATCCGCGTCGGCATGCCCTACAAGGTGGTCGGCGGGGTGCGCTTCTACGAGCGCAAGGAGGTCCGCGACGCGCTGGCCTACCTCAAGCTGGTCGCCAACCCGGCCGACGTCGTGAGCCTGCGCCGCATCATCAACGTGCCCAAGCGGGGGATCGGCGAGAAGGCCGAGTCCTGCATCGAGTCCTTCGCCGACCGGGAGCGGATCGCGTTCGGGTCGGCGCTGCGCCGGTGCTCGGAGGTCACCACCCTGGCCCCGCGGTCGCTCAAGGCGATCCAGGAGTTCGTCGCGCTGCTGGAGGAGTTCGAGCAGCTGGCCGAGACCGGCTCCGGCCCGGCCGCGCTGCTGGAGAGCATCCTCGACCGCACCGGCTACCTCGCCGAGCTGGAGGCCAGCACCGACCCGCAGGACGAGGGCCGCGTCGACAACCTCAACGAGCTCATCTCGGTGGCCGCGGAGTTCGAGGCGGCCAGCCCGGGCGGCTCGGTGACCGACTTCCTGGAGCAGGTCTCGCTGGTCGCCGACGCCGACCAGATCCCCGTCGCCGGGGACGAGGCCGGCGTCGTCACGATGATGACCCTGCACACGGCCAAGGGCCTGGAGTTCCCGGTCGTCTTCCTCACCGGCATGGAGGACGGCGTCTTCCCACACCTGCGCGCCCTCGGGGACCCGCGCGAGCTGGAGGAGGAGCGCCGGCTCGCCTACGTCGGCATCACGCGGGCGCAGCAGCGGCTGTTCATCTCCCGGGCCACGGTGCGCACGAGCTGGGGGCAGCCGGCCTACAACCCGCCGTCCCGCTTCCTCGACGAGCTGCCGCCGGACACCGTGCAGTGGGCGGGCAAGGAGCCGACACCCGCGCCGAGCACCGGTTACCGGTCCGCGCAGCAGCGGGTGGCGGCCACGGGGCTGTCCACCGGCGGGCTGCGCGGCGGCGCGGGCAACCGCCCGGTCATCTCCGTCGACGTCGGCGACCGGGTCAGCCACGACGCCTTCGGGCTGGGCACCGTCGTCGAGGTCAACGGCGTCGGGGACAAGGCCCAGGCCACGGTCGACTTCGGCTCGGGCGGGACCAAGCGCCTCGTCCTGCGCTACGCGCCGCTCGTCAAGCTCTGAAGGACACCGCCGAGCTCGCGCCGGTCGTGCTCCGGTACGGCTCGTCGAGCGGGCCGTCGTCCCGCCGGTCCAGGTGACGGGCGGCGTCCCGTCCACGTCGGGGGGCCAGATCCACGAGCCGGTCCACCAGGCCGGAGCTGGACCCCGGCGGTGGGCTCTGCGGGCGTTCCTCGTGGGTTGGCGGTCCTGCAGGACCGGCAACCCACGAGGAACACCGGCAATGAGCGCGGGACCGGGCCTCAGATGACCACGCCGTGCTCGGCGAGCCACTCCT
Organism: Geodermatophilus sp. URMC 61; assembly: GCF_052931555.1. Lineage (NCBI taxonomy): Bacteria > Bacillati > Actinomycetota > Actinomycetes > Geodermatophilales > Geodermatophilaceae > Geodermatophilus > Geodermatophilus sp. URMC 61. Next base: position 3,506,258 of record NZ_JBRFHZ010000002.1, on the reverse strand, counting down.
GCGGGTCGATCGGGCGGCCGCTCATGCCGCCGCGGTGGATCTGGTAGTGCAGGTGCGGGCCGGTGGACTGGCCCTCGTTGCCGATCTTGGCGATCTGGTCGCCCGCGTGCACGATGTCGCCGGCCTGGACGTCGTAGTAGCGCATGTGGCCGTAGACGTGGACGTTCCCGTCGGGGTCCTGGATGTAGACGGCGTTGCCGTAGCCGGAGGCGCGGCCGGCGCGGATGACGACGCCGTCGGTGGCGGAGTGGATCGGCGTGCCGAGGGGCCCGGCGAGGTCGATGCCGTAGTGCATCGTGCCCCAGCGCATGCAGAAGCAGGTGGTGAGCCGACCCTGCGTGGGCAGCACGGTCTTCGGCTCGCGGGCGGCGCGGGAGGCGGCCAGCTCGCCGAGCCGGGCCTGCGCCTCGGCCTCGGTGATGCCGCGGCGCACGCCGGCGTCCTCGAGGTCGCCGCTGAAGCCGATGTCGGAGGCGACGCCCAGGCCGTAGTCGGCGGCGCTGACCGAGAGCCCGGCCGTGTCGCTGTCCAGGATGCTGGGCAGGGCGGCGACGACGGCGCCGGCGACGAGCGCGGCGAGCCACACGGGGCCGCGCCGGCCGGGCGGGCGGGGCAGGCGGCGACGCCGGCCGCCGGCGGGCTCCTCGGGGGTGTCGGGACCAGGGGTCTCGGCGGTCGGCGCCGCGGTCGTCTCGACGACGGCGGGGACGGCGGGGATGGCGCCGGTGGCCGCTCCGTCGTCGGTGCTCGGTCGCTCCAGCAGCGCGGGGCCGGTCGAGCGGGTCACGGGGCACCTTCTTCGGGAGCGCTTCCCGAGCGGGTGCCACGGGGCGACCCGTCGGAGGAGCGACGGCGGCGGGGACGTCCGGGGACGCCTGCCGGTGGGTACCGGCACCGTGATCGGACCGTAACGATCAGTCAGCTCCGCGACGGGTCACCGACATCCGGAGTGTCGACACGTCTGCGCCGGGTGGGGCGGGTGTGACGAGGGTGATGGCCCCCCTGCAGAGTTCCGCCCGCCACACGTGACGCGTGTGGCGGGCGGGGGACACGGGGCGGGGCTCGCCCGCCCCGTCCCCGGCGGCCCCGTCTCGGGTCCCGCTGGCCCCGTCCCGGGTCCCGCCCCGAGCGTGCGAGGGGTGGGGAGGACGGGGTCCTTCGACGAGCGGTGGGGAGGACGGGGTCCTCCCACGAGTGCCGGGGCGTGGAGCGGCCCTCCTGCAGGGCCCCGCCGCGAGCCTGCGAGAGGCTGGGGGCAGGAGGGCCGCTCTCAGGCGACGGCGGCCCGCACGGGGGCCTGGGTGCGCGGCCGGCGGTGGCCGGCCAGGGTGGCGGCGACCTCGTCGAGGACGGCGCGGTGGAAGGGCAGCGACATGTGGCCGATCCCGCGCACCAGCACGTTGCGGGCCTGCAGGTCCGGGTGGTCGCACCGACCGGCGCTGGTGGGGAGGACCACCTGGTCGAGGTCGCTGTAGATCGCGGTCACCGGCGTGCGGATGCCCGGCGCGGGCTGCGTGAGCTCCTGGAGCACCGCCGAGCCCGGCCGCAGCTGGCGTACCAGCGGCGTGGGCAGCAGGTGCGCGAGCACCGACCCCTGGTGCGGCGTCCCCAGCGTCACCAGCGACTCGACGTGCCGGTCGCCGCCCTGGCGCTGCACGTGGTAGCGGGCGAGCAGGCCGCCGAGGCTGTGCCCGACGACGTGCACCCGCTCGTGGCCGGTCTGCGCGCAGATGCGCTGCAGGTGCTCGCCGAGGTCCGCGGCGCCCCGCGCGACGTCGGCCAGCAGGGGGCTGTAGTTCCAGGAGCAGACGGACGTGAACCCGCGGCGACGCAGGCTGCGCCGCATGACCGCGAACACCGAGTGGTTGTCGATCAGGCCGTGCACCAGGACGACGGGGACGCGCGCGGCCAGCGGGTCGGCGGCGAACAGGGCCCGCACCCCGGGCGGCTGCTCGCCGGGGCGACACCGCGGGTCGGGGCGCAGCCGCTCGGTGCGGGTGCCGAGCGGGTAGATGAGCGCGTGGGCCCCGACGAGGGCCAGTTCGGTCAGTCCCCCGGTCAGCGTGGTGAGGCTCATCAGCGAGCGCACCGGGTGCCGTGGCGCTCCCGGTCCGCCGGGGTCGGTGTGCGACGCTGGATCGGACTCCGGGTCGCTGAGTGGGTGCATCGTTCCTCCCCGTCCGGGACCGCTGACCGGGCTGGCCCCCCGGGCTTGGAGGCCCCTCTGGGATGCCCAGTTCACCTGACGGTAAAGCGGCCGTGTGGTGATCGTCACATCGACACCGCGCCGAGTCCGGTTCGTGACCGAGACGAAGGGGGAACCGTGGTCGCCCGCGATGGCTCGACCCGCGACCGCTCGACCCGCCCCGAGGGGAGGACGGCCCGCCCGTCCGCCCGCCGCGCCGGACCGCGCCGCCCGCCGGAGCCCGCTCCCGCGGTGCCGGCCGACGGGCTGGTCGTCGGCGACCCGCCGCTGCTCGCCCGCCTGACGGGGGTGCTGCTCGTCCTGGCCGGCCTCGCGGGGGCGACGGGCCTCTTCCCGACCTACCTCGTCGTCGGTGGCACCGAGGTGTCCCAGTCCGCCGGGGCGCTCAGCCTGCTCGCCGGCCTGCTGGTGCCCCTGACCGCCGCAGCGGTCGGAGGCGGCCTCGTCGCCGGCCGGGTGCCCCGTCTCGGCCTGGCCTACGCCGGGATCGGCGGTGCGCTGGCCCTGGGACTGCTGCTGATCGAGCTCTACCGGGCCAGCACGTCCACCGTCCGGCCGGGCATCGAGGTGATCGCCGGTCAGCGGGTGCTCACCAGCTCGGTCGACGCCGGGCCCGGCTGGGTGCTCGGCGTCGTGGCCCTCGGGCTCACCGTGCTGGCCGGCGTCCTGGGGGTGGCCGCCTGGGGGCGCACCGTCATGGACGACGCCGGCACCCTCGACCCCGTCCGCCCCGCGCTCGCCGGCGCCGCGGCCGTGCTGGGGGTGGGCGCCGTGCTCTGCCTGGTGCTGCCGGCCGCCGACCTCCCCGACCGCATCGTCACCGACCCGACCACCGGGCTGCAGGTGGTCGTCGAGCAGGAGGGCCCGCAGGGACTGCTCGAGCGTCCCGGCCTGGCGCTGCTCGGGGGCCTGCTGCTCGCCGGGACCGTCGTCCTGTGCTCGGTGCTGGCCCCCTCGCTGCGGCCGCGGCTGGCTGCGGTCGGCGGCCTGCTGGCCATCGCCGTCGTCGTCCTCGCCGCCGGGCTGGGCGGCCTGCGCGACGCCGTGGCGTCCGACGAGCTCGAGTGGACGTTGCCCGGTGTCGGGTTGCTGCTGGCCGGCGTGGGCTACGTCGTGCTCACGGTGCTGGCCTGGCGGCTGCGCCGGACGCCGGCCCGGTGACCTCTCCCGACGCGGCCGGCGGGGAGCGCGTCCGCGTCGTCGTCGCCACCTGGGGGGACGACGACGACGCGGACCGCGCCACCGTGAGCCTCGCCCGCGGCCTGCGCGACGCCGGGATGGAGGTCGTGCACGCCGGCCGGGTTCCGCCGGAAGCGCTCGTCGACACCGTCGTCCAGGAGGACGCCGACGCCGTCGGCCTGCCGGCGCTCCCCGCCGACGCGCCGGCGCTGCTCGCCCGGCTGACCGCGCTGCTCGCCGACCGCGGCGTCGACGACGTCGCCGTCTTCGCCTGCGGCCCGGACGCCGACCTGCCCGGCCGCACCCGGCTCTTCCCGCCGGGCAGCCCTCCCGCGGAGATCGCGGACTGGCTGCACGGACAGATCAGCGGGTGACCGGGAGGGTCCGCTCCTGCACCCCGGTGGCCGCCGCGGGGAGCCGCGACGGTGGTCACCCCGCGGGGAACAGGGCGGTCGTCAGGGCGGGAGCGGATCGGCGCACGGCCGCGGCTCCTCGTCGCCGAGGGGCTCCCGGAGCCGGGGTCGTGTGATGCCGCCCACCCTCCCAACGCCGGTGCGCGGCCCGGTCCGGGCGGGGGATACGGTGCCTGTTCGTGGATCTCTTCGAGTACCAGGCCCGTGACCTGTTGGCCTCGCACGGCGTCCCCGTGCTCCCCGGGGGGCGTCGCCGAGACCCCCGAGCAGGCGGAGGCGATCGCCCGCGAGATCGGCACCACCGTCGTCGTCAAGGCGCAGGTGAAGACCGGTGGGCGCGGCAAGGCCGGCGGTGTCAAGCTGGCCGAGGACGCCGAGGACGCCCGGGCGCGCGCCCAGGACATCCTCGGCCTGGACATCAAGGGCCACATCACCCACCGCGTGATGGTCGCCCAGGCCAGTGACATCGCCGAGGAGTACTACTTCTCCTACCTGCTCGACCGCGCCAACCGCACCTTCCTGGCGATGGCCAGCGTCGAGGGCGGCATGGAGATCGAGCAGCTCGCCGTGGAGCGCCCGGAGGCCCTGGCCCGCATCCCCGTGGACGCCACCACCGGCGTCGACACCGCCAAGGCCACCGAGATCGTCGACGCCGCCGGCTTCCCCGCCGAGGTGCGCGACCAGGTGATCGCCATCGCCGTCCAGCTGTGGGACACGTTCGCCAAGGAGGACGCCACCCTGGTCGAGGTCAACCCGCTGGCCAAGGCGCCCGACGGCACCGTCCTCGCGCTCGACGCGAAGGTGAGCCTCGACGACAACGCCCGCTTCCGGCACCCGCAGCACGAGGAGCTGGAGGACTCCGCCTCGGCCGACCCGCTGGAGGCCGCGGCCAAGGAGAAGGACCTCAACTACGTCAAGCTCGACGGCGAGGTCGGCATCATCGGCAACGGTGCCGGGCTCGTGATGAGCACGCTGGACGTCGTCGCCTACGCCGGTGAGGAGTTCGGCGGCGTCAAGCCGGCCAACTTCCTCGACATCGGGGGCGGCGCCTCGGCCGAGGTCATGGCCAACGGCCTGCACATCATCCTGTCCGACCCCGCCGTCAAGAGCGTCTTCGTCAACGTCTTCGGCGGGATCACCGCCTGCGACGCGGTCGCCAACGGCATCGTGCACGCGCTGCAGATCCTCGGCGACGAGGCGACCAAACCGCTGGTCGTCCGGCTCGACGGCAACAACGTGGAGGAGGGCCGGCGGATCCTCGCCGAGGCCAACCACCCGCTGGTGACCCTGGTGGACACGATGGACGGCGCCGCCCGCCGGGCCGCCGAGCTCGCCGCCTAGAAGGCGAGGGGACCCCGTCCTCCTCAGCCCTCGCAGGCTCGGGCCGAGCCTCTGGACGGGGCCGACCCGTCGCCGCCTACACTTCGAGACAGGACTTCCAAGATGTCGATCTTCCTCAACGAGAACAGCAAGGTCATCGTCCAGGGCATGACCGGCTCCGAGGGGCGCAAGCACACCCAGCGCATGCTGGCCTCGGGGACGGCGATCGTCGGTGGTGTGAACCCGAAGAAGGCCGGCCAGAGCGTCGACTTCGACGGCGCCAGCGTGCCGGTGTTCGGCGGGGTCGCCGAGGCCATGAAGGAGACCGGCGCCGACGTCAGCGTCATCTTCGTGCCGCCGGCCGGCGCGAAGAACGCCGTCATCGAGGCCGTCGACGCCCAGATCGGGCTCGCCGTCGTCATCACCGAGGGCATCCCGGTGCACGACTCGACCTACTTCTGGGCCCACGCCCAGGGCGGCTCGACGCGCATCATCGGCCCGAACTGCCCGGGGCTGATCAGCCCCGAGCGCTCCAACGCCGGCATCATCCCGGCCAACATCGCCAAGCAGGGCAGGATCGGGCTGGTCAGCAAGTCCGGCACGCTGACCTACCAGATGATGTACGAGCTCCGGGACATCGGCTTCTCCACCTGTGTGGGCATCGGTGGCGACCCGGTCATCGGCACCACCCACATCGACTGCCTGCAGGCCTTCCAAGACGACCCGGAGACCGAGGCCATCGTCATGATCGGTGAGATCGGTGGCGACGCCGAGGAGCGGGCCGCGGACTTCATCAAGGCCAACGTCAGCAAGCCCGTCGTCGGGTACGTCGCCGGCTTCACCGCGCCCGAGGGCAAGACGATGGGCCACGCCGGCGCGATCGTCTCGGGCTCGGCCGGTACCGCGCAGGCCAAGAAGGAGGCCCTCGAGGCCGCCGGCGTCCGCGTGGGCAAGACCCCGTCCGAGACCGCCCGCCTGATGCGTGAGGTCGTCGGCGCCTGAGGGAGGGCCCTGCTGCCCCACCCCTCGCACGCTCGGGGCGGGACCCGGGACGGGGCCAGCGGGGCCTGGGACGGGGCCAGCGGGGCCCGGGACGGGGCCGAGCGGTTCGTGCTGCCCGGCGGCCCCTCGGGGTCGCCGGGCAGCGGCGTCCCCGCGTCTCGCCGGCACCCGGACGGGGGATGATGGGCACGCCGCGGTCGCACGTGCTGCGAGCGGTGTCCCCGACCCGCGCAGTTCCCAGGCCACGACCGAGGAGTGCCCCGCGATGACCAGTCAGCCCCCGCAGCCGCCGGGCGGGTACGGGCACCAGCCGGGCGAGGACGCGCGCCGCCCGGACGGCGGGCAGACCGCGCCGGGGCAGCCGCAGCCGGGGTACGAGCCGCAGCCGGGGTACGGGCAGCCGCCGTCCTACGGCCAGCCGGTGTACGGACAGCAACCCGGATACGGCACGCTCTACGGACAGCCGCCCTACGGACAGCCCGGTCACGGGCAGCAGCACGGGTACGGCTACGGGCAGCCGGGCTACGGCGCGCCCTACGGCCAGCCCGGACACGGTGTGCAGCACCCGCAGCCCTACGGCCAGCCGCCGTACGGACAGGGCCCATGGGGCCAGCCGGGTCAGGGTGGACCCGCGTACGGCCAGCAGCCGCCCTGGGCGCAGCCGTACGGCCACCAACCCCCGGCTCATCAGCCGTGGGCGCCGCCGGCCCGCAGGGGCGCGCAGGTCGGCCTCGACCTCAAGCGGGTGTACCGGGGGGACTGGCTGGTGGTCCTCTGTGCTGCGGCGTTCCTGCTCTTCGCGGGGCTGCCGTGGTTCACCTTCGACTTCGGGTTCGGGTTCTCCGAGTCGATCAACGGCTTCGACTTCAGCCTGGTCACCACCGCGGCCGTGCTGCTCGTCCTGGCCGCGCTGTGGTCCCTGCTGCCCGCCGTCGTGGACCTCGACCTGCCCTTCCCGCGTGGCTCCGTGACCGTGGGCCTGACCTCGCTGGCGCTCCTGCTGACCCTCGCCGAGTGGCTCAGCACGTTCGAGGGCGGCTTCAGCCCCGTCGCGCTGCTGGCGTTCCTCGCCGCGGCCGCCGCCGTCGTGGTCGCCGTCCTGACGCTGCTGCGCCAGCCACGCACCCGCCCGGCTACGCCCCCCGGCGGCACGCCGTGGCCCACCCAGCAGCCCGGTCAGCCGTGGCAGCCCGCCACGTACGGCCAGCAGCAGCCGCCGTACGCCGCGCCGTCCGCCCCGGAGCAGTCCCCGTCGACCCTCCCGCGCCCCGCGACGCCGCCGTCCGAAGGCGACCGGGATCCCCGCCGGCCGGGCGGATCGAGCGCCTCGGGCGCCGGGACCGACCCGTCCGCGTAGTCCTCCTCACGCTGATCCTCGGATCCGCCGGGCGCGTGGTCCGCCGATCCCGGCCCGGCCTTGGGACAGTGGGGGTCGTGGTCTCCCTGCTCGCCCGACTGAGCCTGCCCGGGCAGCGGGACCCGGGCGCCCGCACCGCGCGGCACGCTCCCGTCCTCGCCGCCGTGGCGACCGCCGCCGTCACCGTGCTCGGTCTGCTCGGCGTCGGCCTCGCGTCGGTGGTCGTGCAGACGCTCGACCCGGCCGGCGGGATGCCGGTCGAGGCCTCGGCGCGCCTGGCCGGCCGGCTGTGGCTGCTGGCCCAGGGCGGCGGTCTGACGCTCGGCTCCGGGCCGCTGGTGCTGGCGCCGCTGTTGCTCACCCTGGCCGTCGCGTGGGGCCTGTCCAGCGCCGGCCGCGGCGTCGTCCGCGCCTGCGACCTCACCGGTGGGCGGTCGCTGGCCGCCGTCGCGGCCGCGGCGGTCGGCACGCACACGCTGCTCGCCGTGCTCGTCGGGCTGCTCGTCACCACCCCGGGCGCGGAGGTCGACCTGCTGCGGTCGGCGGTGGGCAGTGCCGTGGTCGCGGTGCTCGCCGTCGGCTGGGGGACGGCCCGCGACCCCGGCCTGCTCGACGACGTCCTCGACTCCGCGCCGGGGCCGGTGCGGCCCCTGCTGCGCGCGGTCGCGGCCGGGTGGCTGGCCGCCGTGGCCCTCGGTCTGGCGATGGTGGCGGTGGCCCTGGCCGCCGACACCGGGGGCTACGCCGCGGTGTCCGGGTCCCTCGGCGGGTCCGGCGCCGGCGCGCTCGGCCTCCTGCTGCTCGGCGTGCTGCTCCTGCCCAACGCCGCGGCCGCCGCGATCGGCGTGGCCGCCGGTCCCGGCTTCGCCGTCGGCAGCGGCACGCTCGTCTCCGTGCACGGCGTCACCCTGGGGACGGTGCCGGCGCTGCCGCTGCTGGCCGCGCTGCCCGACACCCAGGCCGTGCCGCTGCTGGCCTTCGCCTCCCAGGCGGTGCCGGCGCTCGCCGGTCTGGTCGCCGGCGCGACGCTCGGCCGGCGGCTGCACGACGACGACGGCGGCTCCGTCGTGGCTGCGCTGTGGGGCGTGCTGGCGGGCGTGCTGCTCGGTCTGGCCTGCGGCGTGCTCGCCTGGGTCGCCGGCGGCTCGCTCGGGGACGGCGCGCTGGCCGACGTCGGGGCGCCGCCGATCGCGACCGGGCTGGCGGTGGCGCTGCAGGCCGGTGTCGCCGCTGCGGTCGCGGCCGCGGTCACCCGCTGGCGGTCGCTGGGCTGAACGCGGACCCCCTCGCCCCTCGGCCTCCCTGCGTGTTCCGCCGCGGCCCCGTCCCGGTCACCGCCGGCACCCTGCAGGGGCCCTTCCACGAGTGGCGGGGAGCAGGGGGTCCTTCTCCGAAGGTGGGGAGGACGGGGTCCTCCCACGGTGGAGGGCAGGGATGTCCTCTGCTCCGAGGGGGCCGGGGAGTGGCGGGCAGCCCCGGCTAGGGTCGCTGCCGTGCCCGCTCCCGAGACCTCCGCGCGGGCGCGGGTCGTCGTCCTGCTCTCGGGGACCGGCTCACTGTGCGAGGCCCTGCTGACCGCCGCGGAGGACCCCGGCTACCCGGCCGGGGTGGTCGCCGTCGGCAGCGACCGCGACGCCCCGGGGCTCGAGCACGCGCGGCGTCGGGGCATCCCGACCTTCACCTGCGCGCTCCGGGACCACCCCGACCGCGCCGCCTGGGACCGCGCGCTGGCCACCGCCATCGCCGCGCACCGGCCCGACCTCGTGGTGTCCGCGGGGTTCATGAAGCTCGTCGGTCCGGCCGTGCTCGGCGCCTTCGGTGGCCGGCTGCTCAACACCCACCCCGCGCTGCTGCCGGCCTTCCCCGGCGCGCACGCCGTCCGAGACGCACTCGCCGCCGGCGTCGACGTCACCGGCAGCACCGTGCACTGGGTGGACGCCGGCGTCGACACCGGACCGGTGATCGCCCAGCGGGAGGTGCCCGTCCTCCCCGGGGACGACGAGGCCCGGCTGCACGAACGGATCAAGGACGTGGAGCGCGAGCTCCTGGTGGAGACGGTGGCGCGCGTGGTCACCGGCCTCGGCACCGAGACCACGGAGGACCCCCGATGAGCGACCGCACCCCGATCCGCCGCGCCCTGCTCGGCGTCTACGACAAGACCGGCATCGAGGAGCTGGCCCGCGGCCTGGTCGACGCCGGCGTCGAGCTGGTCAGCACCGGCGCGACCGCCCGCCGGATCGCCGACGCCGGGGTGCCGGTCACCCCGGTGGAGCAGGTCACCGGCTTCCCCGAGTGCCTGGACGGGCGGGTCAAGACGCTGCACCCGGCCGTGCACGCCGGCATCCTGGCCGACCGCCGGAAGCCCGCGCACGTGCAGCAGCTCGAGGAGCTCGGCATCGCGCCGTTCGACCTCGTCGTCGTCAACCTCTACCCGTTCACCGAGACGGTGGCGTCCGGCGCCACCCCGGACGAGTGCGTGGAGCAGATCGACATCGGCGGCCCGGCGATGGTCCGCGCCTCGGCCAAGAACCACCCGTCGGTGGCCGTCGTCGTCGACCCGGCCCGCTACGGCGACGTCCTCGCCGCCGTCGCCGCCGGGGGCTTCACCCTGGCCGAGCGGCAGTCGCTGGCCGCTGCGGCCTTCCGGCACACCGCCGACTACGACATCGCCGTCGCCTCGTGGCTGGGCAACGTCGTCGCCCCCGACGACGACTCCGGCTTCCCGGCCTGGGTCGCCGCAGGCTGGCAGCGGGCCGACGTGCTGCGCTACGGCGAGAACCCGCACCAGCGGGCGGCGCTCTACCGCAGCGAGCGGCCCGGGCTGGCGCACGCCGAGCAGCTGCACGGCAAGCAGATGTCCTACAACAACTACGTCGACACCGACGCCGCCTGGCGGGCCGCGCACGACCACGCCGACCCCTGCGTGGCGATCATCAAGCACGCCAACCCCTGCGGCATCGCCGTCGGCACCGACATCGCCTCGGCACACCGCAAGGCGCACGCGTGCGACCCGGTCTCGGCCTTCGGTGGCGTGATCGCGGCCAACCGCGAGGTCGACCTCACGATGGCCGAGCAGGTGGCCGAGGTGTTCACCGAGGTCGTCGTCGCGCCGTCCTTCACCGAGGACGCGCTGCAGGTGCTGACCGCGAAGAAGAACATCCGGCTGCTGCGGCTGAGCGAGGCGGCCCGGCCGGTGACCGAGATGCGCCCGATCAGTGGCGGGCTGCTGGTGCAGAGCGTCGACCGCATCGACGCCCCCGGCGACGACCCCACCACCTGGACCCTCGCCACCGGCGAGCCGCTGGACGCCGCCGGCCTCGACGACCTGGTGTTCGCCTGGCGGTCGGTCCGCGCGGTGAAGAGCAATGCCATCCTGCTGGCCCACGACAGGGCCACCGTCGGCGTCGGCATGGGCCAGGTGAACCGGGTGGACTCCGCGCGGCTGGCCGTCGCCCGGGCGGGGGAGCGGGCCGCCGGCTCGGTCGCCGCCTCGGACGCGTTCTTCCCCTTCGCCGACGGCCTGCAGGTGCTGCTCGACGCCGGGGTGCGGGCGGTCGTGCAGCCCGGCGGGTCGGTGCGCGACGAGGAGGTCGTCGCGGCCGCGGCCGCCGCCGGCATCCCGGTCTACCTGACCGGCACCCGCCACTTCGCCCACTGAGAAAGGACCCCGTGCCCCCCACACCTCGCAAGCTCGGTGCGGGTCCCTGCACGGGGCCACGTCACACGTCCCGCCCGCACCTGACGCCTCCCGAGGCCGGCGCGGTCGTCGAGGGCGCGGACCTCGCGCGGGTGGACTGGTGGGGCACCGAGCTCGACGGCGTCACCTTCACCCGCTGCCGGTTCGAGGACGCCGGGCTGGAGGAGCTGGTCACCCGTCGGTGCGTCTTCGACTCGTGCGTGCTCACCGGGGTGCGGATGGGCGGCGCCAAGCACCTGGGGACGGCGTTCCTCTCCTGCCGCTTCGACCGCGCACGGCTGTTCGACGTCACCTGGGACGGCTGCAAGCTCACCGGCTCGCAGTTCCCCGGCGCGCAGCTGCGGCCGATGACCACGACCGACAGCGACTGGAGCTGGACGTCGCTGCGCGGTGCCGACCTCTCCGGGCTGGTGCTGGCCGGTCAGCGGTTCCGGGAGGCCGACCTGACCGATGCCGACCTGCGTGAGTGCGACCTCACCGGGGCCGATCTGGACCGCGCTCGGCTGCAGGGCGCGAAGCTGCGCGGGGCCGACCTGCGCGGCGCCTCGACCGACGCGGTCAACTGGCGGGCGTTCGAGCTGACCGGCGTCCGGCTCGACCTGGTGCAGGCCGTCCAGGTGGCCCGCGCCCACGGCGCCCTGGTGGTGGATTGAGGGTCTGCCGGAGTCGGGGACGGCACCTGGCCGCGGTGGCCGTGAGGAGTGGGGCCCGGAGGGTCCCCGACGAGTGGCCGGGTGGGCTCAGCTCAGCAGGGGGACGGCACCTGGCCGCGGTGGCCGTGAGGAGTGGGGCCCGGAGGGTCCCCGACGAGTGGCCGGGTGGGCTCAGCTCAGCAGGGGGACGGCACCTGGCCGCGGTGCGGTCCGGAGGACCGCGATGTCATCGCCTCACCTCCAGCGGGGGCCGGTGAGCATCGCCTTCAGCGCGCCGAGCAGGCCCAGCACCGGGACGGCGACGGCGAACCAGAAGCCGGTGTCGATGGTGTCGGCGTCCCAGCCCTCCGCGGCCAGTGGCACCAGGATCCCGGCTCCGGCCACCAGGCTGACCAGCAGCGCCAGCACCCCGAGGAAGCGGTGGGAGTGGGCCGGCAGGACGACGAGCAGGCCCAGCAGGAACAGCACCGCGCCACCCAGGACGACGGCCATCGGCTGCCAGAACCCGTTCTCGAACACCGCCGCGACACCTCCGTCGGCGGCGTCGTCGAACCCGCGGCGGACCAGGTCCCAGCCGGTCAGCTCGCTCCCGGGCAGCCAGCGCATCAGCAGGCTGACGGCTGCGGCGATGCCGGCCAGGAGCAGCAGTAGGCTGGCCAGGCTGTCCGGGCGTCGCACCCGCACCGGCGTGGTCGAGTACCCGGGGGCCGGGCGCGGGGCGTACCCCGGTGCGGGCGGAGGCGGGCCGGGGGAGTAGCCGGGACCAGCGCCGATCGGGGCGGTGACGGGCTGGATGCCGGGGATCGTCTGTTCGCGCCAGTCGTCGGTGCCTCGCGTCCCGGCGGCTGGGGACTGCTCGCGCTCGCTCATCTGAACTCCTCGCGCAACAGCGGGCGGGGAGGCGCCCGCACCTGCGAGGGTAGGACGGGGTGGCTCGCGCCGGACCCCTCTCCGGCAGACTGGCGGCCGTGCAGGCGACGACCCTCGACGGCAAGGCCACCGCGGCCGCCATCCGCGCCGAGCTGACCGAGCGCGTGGCGGCCCTGACCGCGGCCGGCCACCGGCCCGGCCTGGGCACGCTGCTGGTCGGCGACGACCCCGGCAGCCGCTGGTACGTCGACGCCAAGCACAAGGACTGCGCCCAGGTCGGTATCGCGAGCATCCAGCGCGAGCTGCCCGCGACCGCGACGCAGGCCGACGTCCTCGCCGTCGTCGACGAGCTGAACGCCGACCCCGCCTGCACCGGTTACATCGTCCAGCTGCCGCTGCCGCGGGGCATCGAGGAGAGTGTCGTCCTCGAGCGGATGGACCCGGCCAAGGACGCCGACGGCCTGCACCCGGTCAACCTCGGCCGGCTGGTGCTCAACGTCCCGGGGCCGCTGCCGTGCACGCCGGTCGGCATCGTGGAGCTGCTGCGCCGCCACGACGTCCCGATCGCCGGCGCCGAGGTCGTCGTCGTCGGCCGGGGCATCACCGTCGGCCGGCCGCTGGGTCTGCTGCTCACCCGCCGCTCGGAGAACGCCACCGTGACGCTCTGCCACACCGGCACCCGCGACCTGGCCGCGCACCTGCGCGCCGCCGACATCGTGGTCGCCGCCGCCGGCGTCCCCGGCCTGGTCACGAAGGACGTCGTCAAGCCGGGTGCCGCCGTCCTCGACGTGGGCGTCAGCCGGGTCGACGGCAAGATCGCCGGGGACGTCGCCCCGGACGTCGTCGAGGTCGCGGGGCACGTCGCCCCGAACCCCGGCGGGGTGGGCCCGATGACCCGGGCGATGCTGCTGCAGAACGTCGTCCTGGCCGCCGAGCAGGCCGCCGCCGCGGACGTCCTCTCGGCCTGATGAACCGCCCGCCGCTCTACACCCGCCGGCCGTTCCTGGCCGGTCTACTGCGGCAGCTGCCGCTGCTGGTGGTGCTGCTCGCGGTGGGCGTCGGGCTGCTCATGGTCACCTTCGAGCACTGGCGGCGGGGGCTGGTCGTCGTCGGGCTGGCGCTGGTCGGCGCCGGCGTGCTGCGGCTGCTGCTCCCGCTGCGCCGGCTCGGCTTCCTCGCCGTCCGCAGCCGCCCGGTGGACGTCGTCCTGCTGCTCGGCGTCGGGGTCACGCTGACCGCCTTCACGCTGGCGATCCCGGGCGCCTGAAGAGAAGGACCCCCTTGCTCCCCGCCACGCGCAGGCTCGCGGCGGGCCCCTGCAAGGGGGCCGCACCCTCCCCACCCCTCGCGAGTTCGGGGTGGTTCCCCTGAGGGGGCCGCACCCGACCGGGCGCGGGGCCCCGCCCAGCGATAGGTTGGCCGCCATGGCAGAGCAGCCCAGGAACGGCAAGGTGACCGTCGTCGGTGCCGGGTTCTACGGCTCGACCACCGCCCTCCGCCTCGCGGAGTACGACCTCTTCGAGACCGTCGTGCTCACCGACATCGTCGAGGGCAAGCCCGAGGGCCTGGCCCTCGACATGAACCAGTCCCGCCCCATCGAGGGCTTCGAGACGAAGGTCGTCGGCGTCGGCGGCGGGTCCTACGAGGGCACCGAGGGCTCCGACGTCGTCGTCGTCACCGCCGGCCTGCCGCGCAAACCCGGCATGAGCCGGATGGACCTCATCGAGACCAACGCCAAGATCGTGCGCGAGGTCTCGGAGAACATCGCGCGGACCTCGCCCGACGCCGTGGTCATCGTGGTCTCCAACCCGCTGGACGAGATGACCGCGCTGGCCCAGCTGGCCACCGGCTTCCCCAAGAACCGGGTGATGGGCCAGGCCGGCATGCTCGACACCGCCCGGTTCACCAACAACGTCGCCGAGGAGCTCGGCGTCCCGGTGAGCTCGGTGCGCACCCTGACCCTCGGCTCGCACGGCGACACGATGGTGCCGGTGCCCTCGCGCTGCACCGTCGACGGCAAGCCGCTGTCCGACGTCCTGCCCGCCGACCGCATCGAGCACCTCGTCGACCGGACCCGCAACGGCGGGGCCGAGGTCGTGGCGCTGCTCAAGACCGGCTCGGCCTACTACGCCCCGTCCGCGGCCGCCGCGCGCATGGCGCGCGCGGTCATGGAGGACTCCGGTGCGGTCATGCCGGTGTGTGCCTGGGTCGACGGCGAGTACGGCATCTCCGGGGTCTACCTCGGGGTCGAGGCCGAGATCGGCCGCGACGGCGTGCGCCGGGTGGTCGAGGGTGACCTGTCCGAGAGCGAACTGGCCGGGCTGCGCGGGGCGGCCGAGGCCGTGCGCGCCAAGCAGGCCGACGTAGCCGACCTCTGAGCCGAACCGGCTCGGAGCATGTAGAGAGGGACCCGCACGTGGCAAAGATCAAGGTCGAGGGCACCGTCGTCGAGCTCGACGGCGACGAGATGACCCGGATCATCTGGCAGTTCATCAAGGACCAGCTGATCCTCCCGTACCTCGACGTCAACCTCGAGTACTACGACCTGGGCATCGAGAAGCGCGACGAGACCGACGACCAGATCACCGTCGACGCCGCGAACGCGATCAAGAAGCACGGCGTCGGCGTCAAGTGCGCGACGATCACCCCGGACGAGGCCCGCGTCGAGGAGTTCGGCCTCAAGAAGATGTGGCGGTCCCCGAACGGGACGATCCGCAACATCCTCGGCGGCGTCATCTTCCGCGAGCCGATCATCATGCAGAACGTGCCGCGGCTGGTGCCGGGCTGGACCAAGCCGATCGTCGTCGGCCGTCACGCCTTCGGTGACCAGTACCGGGCCACGGACTTCCGGTTCCCGGGCGAGGGCACGCTGACGATCACCTTCCAGCCGAAGGACGGCGGCGAGCCGATCCAGCACGAGGTCTTCCAGTCGCCGGGCGCCGGCGTCGCGCTGGCGATGTACAACCTCGACGAGTCGATCCGCGACTTCGCCCGGGCCTCGATGAACTACGGCCTGCAGCGCGGCTACCCGGTCTACCTGTCCACGAAGAACACGATCCTCAAGGCCTACGACGGCCGGTTCAAGGACCTGTTCGCCGAGGTGTTCGAGACCGAGTTCAAGGACCAGTTCGAGCAGGCCGGCATCACCTACGAGCACCGGCTCATCGACGACATGGTCGCCGCGTCCCTCAAGTGGGAGGGCGGCTACGTCTGGGCCTGCAAGAACTACGACGGCGACGTCCAGTCCGACACCGTCGCGCAGGGCTTCGGCTCGCTGGGCCTGATGACCTCGGTGCTGATGAGCCCCGACGGCCGCACCGTCGAGGCCGAGGCCGCCCACGGCACGGTGACCCGCCACTTCCGGCAGCACCAGCGCGGTGAGGCGACCTCGACCAACCCGATCGCGTCGATCTTCGCCTGGACCCGGGGCCTGGCCCACCGCGGCAAGCTCGACAACACCCCCGAGGTGACCCGTTTCGCGGAGACGCTGGAGAAGGTCTGCATCGACACGGTCGAGGGCGGCCAGATGACCAAGGACCTCGCGCTGCTGATCTCCAAGGACCAGCCGTGGCTGAACACCCAGGACTTCCTGGCGGCCATCGACAGCAACCTGCAGAAGGCCATGGCGTAGAGGGAGGACCACCCTTCCCCCGCGCCTCGTGGGAGGACCCCGTCCCCCTCACGCCTCGCAGGCTCGGCGCGAGCCTCGGGACGGGGTCGGCGGGACCCTGACGGGTGGCCGTTCCAGTAGGTCACCAGGCGCAGCGGCCCCCTCACCTCGCGGTGAGGGGGCCGCTGCGCGTCACGGGCCGGCGACGTAGGCCGCGAGGTGCTCGCCGGTGAGGGTGGAGCGGGCGGCGACGAGGTCGGCGGGGGTGCCCTCGAAGACGACCCGGCCGCCGTCGTGGCCCGCCCCGGGGCCGAGGTCGATGATCCAGTCCGCGTGCGCCATGACCGCCTGGTGGTGCTCGATGACGAGGACCGACTTGCCGGCGTCGACGAGCCGGTCGAGCAGTCCGAGCAGGTTCTCCACGTCGGCGAGGTGGAGGCCGGTGGTCGGCTCGTCGAGGACGTAGACACCGCCCTTCTCCGCCATGCGGGTGGCCAGCTTGAGCCGCTGCCGCTCGCCGCCGGAGAGCGTGGTGAGCGGCTGGCCGATGCTGAGGTAGCCGAGCCCGACGTCGGCGAGCCGGTCGAGGATGGCGTGCGCGGCCGGCGTGCGCGCCTCACCGGCGCCGAAGAACTCCTCGGCCTCGCTCACCGACATCGCGAGCACCTCGGCGATGTCGCGGCCACCGAGCGTGTACTCGAGCACCGAGGCCTGGAAGCGCTTCCCCTCGCACTCCTCGCAGGTGGACTCGACGGTGGCCATGACGCCCAGGTCGGTGTAGATGACGCCGGCGCCGTTGCAGGTGGGGCAGGCACCCTCGGAGTTGGCGCTGAACAGGGCCGGCTTGACGCCGTTGGCCTTCGCGAACGCCTTGCGGATCGGCTCGAGGAGCCCGGTGTACGTCGCCGGGTTGCTCCGCCGCGAGCCGCGGATGGCGCCCTGGTCGACCACCACCACGCCGTCGCGGTCGGCGACCGAGCCGTTGATCAGGGAACTCTTCCCCGAACCGGCCACGCCGGTGAGCACCACCAGCACGCCGAGCGGGATGTCGACGTCGACGTCCTGCAGGTTGTGGGTGCTGGCCCCGCGCACCTCCAGTGCCCCCGACGGCGTCCGGACCGACGGCTTCAGGGTCGCCCGGTCGTCCAGGTGCCGCCCGGTCAGCGTGCCGCTCGTCCGCAGCCGCTCGACGGTGCCCTCGAACACCACCTCGCCACCGGCGGTGCCGGCCCCGGGGCCGAGGTCCACGACGTGGTCGGCGATCACGATGGTCTCGGGCTTGTGCTCCACGACCAGCACGGTGTTGCCCTTGTCCCGCAGCTGCAGCAGGAGGTCGTTCATCCGCTCGATGTCGTGGGGGTGCAACCCGATCGTCGGCTCGTCGAAGACGTAGGTGACGTCGGTGAGCGACGACCCGAGGTGACGGATCATCTTGGTGC
Organism: Geodermatophilus sp. URMC 61; assembly: GCF_052931555.1. Lineage (NCBI taxonomy): Bacteria > Bacillati > Actinomycetota > Actinomycetes > Geodermatophilales > Geodermatophilaceae > Geodermatophilus > Geodermatophilus sp. URMC 61. Next base: position 3,488,512 of record NZ_JBRFHZ010000002.1, on the reverse strand, counting down.
GCTGCGCCTCGCCGCCGGACAGGGTGCCCGCCGGCCGGTCGAGCGAGAGGTAGCCGAGCCCGATCCTCGTGAACGAGTCGAGGAGGTGCTGCAGCCCGGCGAGCAGGGGGGTCACCGACGGCGCGTCGAGGTCCCGGACCCAGTCGGCGAGGTCGCTGATCTGCATCGCGCAGACGTCGGCGATGCTCCTGCCCCGGATCTTCGACGACCGGGCCTCCGGACCGAGCCGGGTGCCGTCGCACTCGGGGCAGGTGGTGAAGGTCACCGCCCGCTCCACGAAGGCGCGGACGTGCGGCTGCATCGCGTCGACGTCCTTGGCGAGCATCGACTTCTGGATCTTGGGGATCACGCCCTCGTACGTGAGGTTGACCCCCTCCACCTTGATCTTGGCCGGCTCTCCATAGAGGAGCGTGTGCAGCTCCTTCTTCGTGAAACTCCTGATCGGCTTGTCCATGGGCAACCCGGCGCCGCTGAAGATGCGGCCGTACCAGCCGTCCATGCTGTAGCCGGGGACCGTCAGGGCGCCCTCGTTGAGCGACCGGCTGTCGTCGTACAGCGCGGTCAGGTCGAAGTCGGTGACCGAGCCCATGCCCTCGCAGCGCGGGCACATGCCGCCGAGGCGGGTGAAGGTCGCCTTCTCGGCCTTGGTCCTGGCTCCGCGCTCGACGGTGATCGCACCGCTGGCCCGCACCGTGGGGATGTTGAACGAGTAGGCGTTGGGCGGGCCGATGTGCGGCCGCCCCAGCCGGCTGAAGAGGATCCGCAGCATCGCGTTGGCGTCGGTGGCGGTGCCGACGGTGGAGCGGGGGTTGGCGCCCATCCGCTCCTGGTCGACGATGATCGCGGTCGTCAGCCCCTCGAGCAGGTCGACCTCCGGCCGCGACAGCGTCGGCATGAAGCCCTGCACGAAGGCGCTGTAGGTCTCGTTGATCAGCCGCTGCGACTCCGCGGCGATCGTGTCGAACACCAGTGAGCTCTTGCCCGAACCGGAGACGCCGGTGAACACCGTGAGCCGGCGCTTCGGGATCTCGACGCTGACGTCCTTGAGGTTGTTCTGGCGGGCGCCGATCACGCGGATCAGGTCGTGGCTGTCGGCTGCGTGCAGCGGAGGTGCCTGCGGATCCGTCTCCGTGGCCGAGCTCATCGTGTCTCCATTCGTCGGGCTGGGCCGCCTCCGTGGTCGCGGCGACGGTCTGCTGTCTACCGGATCGACGGAGTCGGCCGGGCCGGTGTGACACCCGTTCGGCTGACACCCGCCTCCGGCCCACTGCAGGGTCCTCGGCCGCGTCCCGGGCTTGCGAGGGCTGGGGAGGACGGGGTCCTTCCACTGCGAGCGGCGGGGGGCAGGGGGTCCTCGTTCAGACGCCGAAGAGCTGGGTCCACCAGGGTCCGCCGGGGCCCTCGGCGACGCCCACCCCGAGCTTCGTCAGCTCGCAGTCGAGGATGTTCGCGCGGTGGCCCGGGCTCTTCAGCCAGGCCTCCATCACCGCGGTCGCGTCGGACTGACCGAAGGCGATGTTCTCCGCCCGCGAGTAGTCGACGCCGGCCTGCTCGGCCCGGTCGAAGGGGGACAGGCCCTCGGGACTGGTGTGCGAGAAGTAGTCGCGGTCGCGCATGTCCGCGCTGTGTGCCCGGGCCACCGCGGCCAGCGCCGGGTCGGTGGTCAGGGCACCGCAGCCGGCGTCGACCCGGGCCTCGTTCACCAGCGCGAGCACGGCGGCCTCCGCGGTGGGGTCGGCGGGGACGGCGGCCCCGGGCGCCGGCGCCGCCTCGGCCTCCGCCTCGGCGGCGGGCGCCTCGGCCCCGGCCCCGGACTCGGCCGCCGGCTCCTCGACGGAGGCGGCGTCCGACACCTCGGCCTCCGCGGACTCGGCCGCGGGCGCCGACGGGCTCGCCGGGGACGGTGCCCCGACCGACGACGGAGCAGCGGGGACCGTGGCCGGGGTCTGCGGCGCCGGGTCGCCGTCGACACCCATCCGCACGAGCGGGGCGTCCACCGACCCGCCGGAGGTCGACGACCCGCTCGGGTCCGGCACACCGGGGGCGGTGTCGGCGGGAGTGGGGGTCGACTCGAGCGCCACCGGTGCGGTGAAGCTGGTCACGGCGCCGGACACCATGGGCGCCCCGACCGTCACGACGGCGACGGCGCCGACCACGAGGAGCAGGGGCACCAGGCGCGGGAGCCGGAGGAGGTGGGCCCACCGGGAGAGCGCTGCGGCGATGCGGGAGGAGAGCGGCGGACGCGCCGGTATGTGGTGCACGAGTGGTGGTCCTCACCAGGTGCTAGATCACGAATCGTTACTCTGGCAAGAGTAGCCGTAAGCGGAGCGTGATCGGCAGTGGATCGTGGCCGAGGTCACTGTGGGCCGGCCGACCCCGGTCGGGTGGTGCCCGGCGGGGGACGAGCGGGCAGCATGGACGTCGTCCCACTGCCCCGTTCGACAGGAGCACGCCGCCGGTGAGCGACGTCTGGCTCAACATCGTGATGGTCGTCGTCTTCGTCCTGATCGGCGGCGCCTTCTCGGGGGCGGAGATCGCACTCGTCTCGCTCCGCGAGTCCCAGGTGCGGGCGATGGGCGAGAACGGCGGGCGGCGCGGCAAGGCCGTGCAGCGCCTGCTCAGCGACCCCAACCGCTTCCTCGCCGCCGTCCAGGTCGGCGTCACCCTGGCGGGCTTCTTCTCCGCCGCGTTCGGTGCCAGCACCCTCTCCGAGCCCTTCGCCGACTGGCTCGTCGGCCTGGGCATGCGGGAGGGCCTCGCCGGCACGCTGGCCTTCGTGCTGGTCACCATCGCGATCAGCTACCTGTCCCTGGTGGTCGGCGAGCTGACCCCCAAGCGCCTGGCGCTGCAGCGGGCCGAGGGCTTCTCCCTGCTGGTCGCCGCACCCCTCAACGCGATCGCCAAGCTCTCTCGCCCGGTCATCTGGCTGCTGTCGAAGTCGACGAACCTGCTGGTCCGGCTGCTGGGCGGCGATCCGGCGGCCAGCGGCGAGTCGATCAGCCAGGAGGAACTGCGCGACCTCGTGACCGCGCACGAGTCGCTGAGCTCCGACGAGCGCCGGCTCATCGGCGAGGTCTTCCGGGCCGGCGACCGCGAGGTCCGCGAGGTCATGACGCCGCGCACGGAGGTCGACTTCCTCGAGGCGTCGATGACCGCCAGCCGCGCGGCCAAGCAGGTCTCCGACTCCAGCCACTCGCGCTACCCGGTCGTCGGCCGGGACGAGGACGACGTCCTGGGCTTCGTGCACGTGCGCGACCTGTTCCTGCCCAACCACCCGGCCGGCCGCGCGGCCACCGTCGGCGACCTGGTCCGCGAGGTCAAGCGGCTGCCGGGCACCGCCGGCGTCCTCACCGCCCTGTCGGAGATGCGGCGGGAGAACCACCACCTGGCGATCGTCGTCGACGAGTACGGCGGCACCGACGGCATCGTCACCCTCGAAGACCTCATCGAGGAGGTCATCGGGGAGATCTACGACGAGTACGACGAGGACGTCGCCGACGAGGGGGAGGACCGCCCGGACGGCCCGCACGAGGTCGACGGGCTGCTCAACCTCGATGACTTCCGCGAGGTGACCGGGCTGCAGCTGCCCGAGGGCCCCTACGAGACCGTGGCCGGCTACGTGCTGGCCGAGCTGGGTCGGCTGCCCGTCGTCGGCGACAGCGTCGAGATCGAGGGGCGCACGCTGACGGTCCTCGAGCTCGACGGACGGCGGATCGCGCGGATCTCGGTCAGCCGCGCGCCGCAGCCCGAGGTCGACCCGGCGCAGGTGCCGACCACCACGATCGGCACCTGAAACCGAGGCATAGGAGGCAATGCATACGTCGGGACCACCCGAAACGTATGCATTGCCTCCTATGCCTGGGGGCGTCAGGCCCGTTTTTGGGCGGTCTCCCAGGCGTCGCGGACGATGCCGGCCAGGTCGGTGTGCTTGGGCGTCCAGCCCAGGTCGGCGCGGATCCGGTCGCTGGAGGCGACCAGCTGCGCGGGGTCCCCGGCCCGCCGCGGCCCGACCTCGACCGGCACCGGGTGGCCGGTGACCTCGCGGACGGCGTCGATCACCTGCTGCACCGAGAAGCCCGTGCCGTTGCCCAGGTTGTAGATGCGGTGCTCGCCGGGGGACGGCGCGGTCAGCGCCAGCAGGTGGGCGTCGCTGAGGTCCTCGACGTGGATGTAGTCGCGGATGCAGGTGCCGTCGGGCGTGGGGTAGTCCTCGCCGTAGACGGTCAGGTGGTCCCGCTGGCCGGCCACCACCTGCAGCGCGATCGGGATGAGGTGGGTCTCGGTGGTGTGCCGCTCGCCGAGGCCGTAGGCGGCACCGGCCACGTTGAAGTAGCGCAGGCTCACCGCCGCGAAGTCGTACGCGGCCGCGTACGAGGTCAGCATCGCGTCGACGGCGAGCTTGGTGGCGCCGTAGGTGTTGGTCGGCCGGGTGGGGGCGTCCTCGCGGATCGGCACCTGCTCGGGCTCGCCGTAGGTGGCCGCGGTGGAGGAGAAGACGATCCGGCGGCAGTCGGCCGCGCGCATGGCCTCCAGCAGCGCCAGCGTGCCCGACACGTTGGTGTCCCAGTAGATCTCCGGGCGGACCTGCGACTCACCGACCAGGCTCTTGGCCGCGAAGTGCAGCACCGCCTCGGGGCGCACGTCGGCCAGCACCGGCGCGGAGTCGTGCAGCGAGGCCTGCACGAACGTCGCACCCGAGGGGACGGCGTCGGCGTGGCCGGTGGAGAGGTCGTCGAGGACGGTCACCTCGTGCCCACCCTCGAGGAGGGCCGTCGTGACTACGCTGCCGATGTAGCCGGCTCCACCGGCGACGAGAACGCGCATGCGCCCACCCTAGATCCGCGCGCGGCCACCCACCGTCGCGACGCGGGCACGCGATCAGGAGGTCCCGACGTGGTCAGCGCACGACCGGCGGTGCAGCAGCTGCCCGCCTACCGGCCCGGGCGCAACCCCGCCGACCTCGCGCGGGAGATCGGCGTCGAGCGGGCGGTGAAGCTGGCCAGCAACGAGGTGGCGTTCCCGCCGCTGCCCGCCGTGGTCGAGGCGCTCGCCACCGCGGCGGCGGAGACCAACCGCTACCCCGACAACGGCGCCGTCGTCCTCACCGCCGCCCTGGCCGAGCGCTACGGCGTCGACCCCGCGCAGGTGGTGACCGGCTGCGGGGCCGTGATGCTCTGCCAGCAGCTGGCGCAGTCGTTCAACGACCCGGGCACGAGCATCGCCTTCGCCTGGCGGTCGTTCGAGATGTACCCGCTGCTCGCGCAGGTGGCCGGCGCCCGGTCGGTCCAGGTGCCCCTCGTACCCGGCCGCCCGGGCGGCCCGGCCGACACCCACGACCTGGAGGCGCTGGCCGCCGCGGTCGACGAGACCACCCGCCTCGTCTTCGTCTGCAACCCGAACAACCCCACCGGGACGGCGGTCCGCATGCCTGCGCTCGAGCGCTTCCTCGACGCCGTCCCAGCCGACACCCTCGTCGTCCTCGACGAGGCCTACCGCGAGTTCGTCACCGACCCCGACGTCCCCGACGGGCTGGAGCTGATGCGCGGCCGGCCCAACGTCGCCGTGCTGCGCACCTTCTCCAAGGCGTGGGGGCTGGCCGGGCTGCGGGTCGGTTACCTCGTCGCCGAGGACCCTGCGGTCGCCGACGCGGTGCGCAGGACGCACGTGCCGTTCAGCGTCAACACGCTCGCCCAGGCCGCCGCGGTCGCCGCGCTCGCCAGCGAGGACGAGGTCCGCCGGCGCTGTGCCGCGGTCACCGCCGAGCGGGAGCGGCTCACCGCGGCGCTGCGCGACCGCGGGTTCGACGTCTCCGACAGCCAGGCCAACTTCGTCTGGCTGCCGGTGGGGGAGGAGGCCGCGGAGCTCGCGGCCGCGCTGGAGTCCCGGGCGGTCATCACCCGGCCGTTCGCCGGGCAGGGGATCCGGGTGACCGTCGGCACGCCCGAGGAGGACGACGCCCTGCTCGCCGCGCTGGACCGGGTCCGGTCGGCCGCTCCGGTCGCATGACCCGCCGCCGGTGACGAGGACGTTCGGGACGTGCGGCGCCACGCCCCGCGATCGGCTGGTTTGATGGCCGACGTGCCTCTTCCCCGTGTGCTCTCCGGCATCCAGCCGACGGCGGGCTCGTTCCACCTCGGCAACCACCTGGGCGCACTGCGCCAGTGGGTCCGGCTGCAGGAGAGCACCGAGGCCTTCTACTGCGTCGTCGACCTGCACGCGATCACCGTCGCCCAGGACCCGGCGGAGCTGCGGCGCAACACGCTCGTCTCGGCGGCCCAGCTGCTGGCCCTCGGCGTCGACCCGGAGCGCAGCACGCTCTTCCTGCAGAGCCACGTGCCCGAGCACCTGCGGCTGTCCTGGGTGCTGGAGTGCCTGACCGGCTTCGGCGAGGCCAGCCGGATGACGCAGTTCAAGGACAAGAGCCAGCGCGAGGGCACCTCCGGCACCACGGTCGGGCTGTTCACCTACCCGGTGCTCATGGCCGCCGACATCCTCGTCTACCGGGCCGACCAGGTGCCGGTCGGTGACGACCAGCGCCAGCACCTCGAGCTCACCCGCGACCTCGCGACCCGGTTCAACGGCCGCTTCGGCGACACCTTTCCGCTGCCCGAGGGGATCATCCCGGAGGGTGCGGCGCGGGTCATGGACCTGCAGTCCCCGGACAAGAAGATGAGCAAGAGCCTCCCGCCGGCCGGCTGCGTGTTCCTCCTCGACGACCCCAAGGTGACCGCCAAGAAGATCCGCTCGGCGGTCACCGACACCGGCCGCGAGATCGTGGCCGACCCGGTGGCGAAGCCGGGGATCACCAACCTGCTGACCATCCACAGCGCGCTGTCGGGGACGCCGGTCCCCGAGCTGGAGGACCGGTTCGCCGGGCGCGGTTACGGCGACCTGAAGAAGGAGCTGGCCGAGGTCGTCGTCGACTTCGTGACGCCGGTCCGCGAGCGGACCCAGGAGCTGCTGGACGACCCCGCGGAGCTGCAGCGCATCCTGGCGCAGGGCGCGGCCCGGGCCCGCGAGGTCGCCGTCCGCACGGTCGCCGACGTCTACGACAAGGTCGGCTTCCTGCCACCCGCAGGAGCGCCCGCGTGAACGACGACACCTTCGTCCCGCGCAGCCGCAGCGCCGCGCAGACCGCCGTCCTCGGCGTCGTCGTCCCCATCCCGGAGCCGTGGTCGCAGCTGTTCGTCGACTGGCGGGCCAAGGTCGGTGACCCGCAGGCCAACTCGGTGCCGCCACACGTCACGCTGCTCCCGCCGACCGAGGTGCCGCTGGCCGACCGGCCTGCCATCGGCGACCACCTGGCCGAGGTCGCGGCCAACCACCCGCCCTTCGACATGCACCTGTCGGGCACCGGGACGTTCGCGCCGGTCTCGGCGGTGGTGTTCGTGGCCGTGGCCCGCGGCATAGGCAACTGCGAGCTGATCGCCAACGACGTCCGCCGGGGGCCGCTGGCGCGGTCGCTGTCCTACCCGTACCACCCGCACGTGACCGTGGCCCACGACGTCCCTCCGGACATGCTCGACCTGGCCTACTGCGGCCTGGCCGACCTCTCGGCGGAGTTCCGCGTCGAGCACTTCACCGAGTTCGAGCAGACGCCCGACGGCGCCTGGGTGATCGCCCGGGAGTACCCCCTCACCGGTCCACCGCACTGAAGAAGGGCCCCCGCCGCTCACAGGCTCGCGGCGGGCCCTGCAGGGGCCGGTTCCAGTACGTCACCCAGCTCACGCCGGGTCCCTGCAGGAGGGCCGTTCCAGCACGTCGCCAGGGCCGCCGGGGCGCGGGGCGCGGGCTGCCCGCAGACTGGGGCGGGTGAGTGCCACCCGGACCGAGCGGTCCGCACCCGCGCCCGCCGGGGACCAGCCTCCCGGCGGCCGCTGGTCGCGGGTCACCCAGCTGCCCGCACGCTGGCAGGACCGGGTCGCCCGGCTCCGCCGCCGCCTCCCGTGGTTCGACCACCTGGCCCGAGCCGGCGGCCGCTACCAGCGCACCCAGGGCGACCTGATGGCCGCGGGCGTCACCTACTTCGTATTCCTCGGCCTGGTGCCCGTGCTGCTGCTCGTCGCGTCGGTCATCGGGCTGGTCCTCGCCGGCAACGAGCTGCTGCAGCAGGAGCTCTACGCCACCATCCGCGAGAGCTTCCCCGGCCCGACCGGCTCGGAGATCGTGGGCGAGCTGCGCGGCGCGGTGGGGTCGGCCGGGGTCGTCGGCGCCATCGGGCTCGGCGGCTTCGTCTACGCCGGGCTGCGCGCCATGGACAAGCTGCGCCTGGGCATGGAACGCATCTGGAAGGGCCGCGTCGACGACCCGGAGTTCCTCCGCGACAACCTGCAGGACCTGCTGGCGCTGGCCGCCCTCGGCCTCGCCGGGCTGCTCAGCCTCGGCCTCACCGGCGGGGTCACCCGGGCCACGTCCTGGGCGCTCGAGGTGCTGGGCCTCCAGCGCGCACCCGGCCTGTTCCTGCTCACCGCCGTGCTGGGGCTGGGCCTGGCCGTCCTCACCGACGTCGTCGTCTTCCTGTGGCTGCTGCGGGTCGTGCCCTCGGTCTCGTACCCGGTGCGCCGGCTGCTGCCCGGGGCGCTGTTCGGGGCGGCCGGCCTCGAGGCGCTCAAGCTGGTCGGCAGCCTCTACCTCTCGCTGATCTCGGGCAGCGTGACCGCGTCGGCCTTCGGCGGCGCCGTCGGCATCCTGATCTGGATCAACGTGGTCTGCCGGTTCGCCTTCTTCACCGCCGCGTGGACGGCGACCCTGCCCCAGGTGCAGGGGGGCGCGCGCGTGGTGGCCGAGGGCCGCGAGCCGGTGGTCCCGGCCGCGGACGGCCGGGGCGCTCCGGCGCCCGGCTGACCGGCACGGGCACCACCTCGATCGCCCGGCGGACGCCGACCGCCGTGGCGACGACGATGCCCGTGGCGGTCACGGCCAGCGCCACCGGCACCAGCACGGACCGCCCGTCGTCCGCGACCGCGGGCGCCGGCGCGGCCACCCCGGCCGGTCCGGGGAACAGGGCGGGGAGCAGCGGCGAGACGTCGGCGGCGGAGTCGACCAGTCGGCCCACGCCCGCGGTCCCCGCCGGGACGGCGAAGCCCCAGTCCAGCAGCAGCGCGGCCTGGTCGGCGGCGCGCAGCGGCACGCTCTCGGTGCCCATCACGCTGACCACCAGCCGCCGGCCGTCGCGCTCGGCGGCGGTGACGAAGGTGTGCCGGGCGGCGTCGGTGAAGCCGGTCTTGCCGCCGAGGTTGCCGGGTGTGTCGGCCAGCGGGTTCTGGTTCTGGAACTGGTAGCCGGGGGCGCGGCCCTCGACCGCGGGCATCTCCGCCAGCGGCGTCTGCAGCAGCGCCACCGTGTCCGGGTCCTCGACCAGCCGGCGGAAGACCAGCGCGAGGTCGTAGGGCGAGGAGGACTGGCCGGCCACGTCCAGCCCGGACGGCGTCCCCGCGACGGTGTCGTAGGCGCCGATCGACTCCGCCATCTCGTTCATGGCGCGCACGGTGACCTCGGTGCCGCCGGCAGCGCGGGCCAGGGCCCCGGCCGCGTCGTTGCCCGACTGCATCATCAACGCCTGGTAGAGCAGTGACACCGGGTAGCGCCCACCGGCGACCATGCCGACCCGGCTGCCCTCGACCGACTCGTCCTCGACCGTGCCCTCGACGACTGCGGCGGGGTCCAGCATCGGCAGCAGGGTCAGCAGGGTCAGGGTCTTGAGCGTGCTGGCGGGGTAGTAGCGGCCGTGCGGGTCGCGGGCGGCCAGCACCGCCCCGCTGCCGGCGTCGGCCACCAGCCAGCCGGGGGCGGCCACCTCGTCCGGCAGCGGGGGAGCCTCGTCGACCACGACGGTGCCGCGGGTGTCGAGCCCATCTCCGCCGACGGTCACCCCGCCGGGCCCGCTGCCCTGGGGTGGTCCGCCGGGCGGTGGTGCGGTGGGTGTGGGCGCGGACGGGTCGGCGGTGGGCCGGGGCTCCTCGGCCAGCGCCGGCCCGGCACTGCCGAGCAGCAAGCCTGCGGTCAGCACCGCGGCGGCCAGCCGCGCCACCGGTCGTCGCATGGCGGGCACGCTAGCCCCCGACCCGGCGTCGGTGGCGCCCGCGTGGCACGGACCACTGCGCCCGCCGCGTTGGCAACGATCCCGTCTCGGTCTCCCCTGCGGGGTTCGGCGCAGTTGCGGGGCGCGGTTAGCGTGCCGTCGTCGCGTGCTGTGGGGACCGGCGCCCGCCGGCAGTCACGCACGGACCCGACCCACCGGGACCGGCCGCCTCGTCCGTGCGGCCCGTCCCCCCAGAGAGGAGATCGTCTTGCGCCGAGCGCGGAGGATGAAGGCCGCGGCTCTGCTGCTGGCCGGCAGCATGGCCCTGGCGGCCTGTGCCAGCGACGAGACCACCAGCGGCAGCGGCGGCGGCGAGGGCGGTGGCGGCACCGCCACCGAGGAGCTGCGCGTCGGCCTGGCCTACGACACCGGCGGCCGTGGTGACCGCTCGTTCAACGACTCGGCCTACGCCGGGGCCTCGGCGGCCGTCGAGGCCCTCGGCGGCGAACTCCAGGAGTTCAGCCCCAACGAGGACGCCTCCAACCGCGCCGAGGGCCTGGCCGGCCTGGCCGAGCAGGGCTTCAACCCGGTCATCGCCGTGGGCTTCAACTACGACGACGTCATCGCCGAGGTCGCCCCGCAGTTCCCCGACACCACGTTCGCGCAGGTCGACGGCTCGAACGCGGACGGCGCCAAGGGCGGCAACGTCACCGGCCTGATCTTCGCGGAGGAGCAGGGCTCCTTCCTGGCGGGCGTCGCTGCCGCGCTGAAGAGCGAGAGCGGCCACATCGGCTTCGTGGGCGGCGTGCAGAGCCCGCTGATCCAGAAGTTCGAGGCCGGCTACGTGGCCGGCGCCCAGGCCGTGAACCCGCAGATCGTCATCGACCGGCAGTACATCTCCCCGGCCGGTGACTTCTCCGGGTTCAGCGACCCGGCCCGCGGCCAGATCGTCGCCCAGGGCATGTACGACGCGGGGGCGGACATCGTCTACCACGCCGCGGGTGGCTCGGGCGTCGGCGTCTTCCAGGCCGCTGCCGCCTCCGGCAAGCGGGCGATCGGCGTCGACAGCGACCAGTACCTGACCGTCGGCGCGGACCTGCAGCCGGTGGTCATGACCTCGATGCTCAAGCGCGTCGACAACGCGGTGGAGCAGTTCATCAACGACTACTCCGAGGGCAACGTGCAGGGCGCGACCGACGTGTCCAACGACCTGTCCACCGAGGGCATCGACCTGGCCACGTCCGGCGGCTTCATCGACGACATCCAGGACGACATCGAGCAGTACAAGCAGCAGATCATCGACGGCACCATCACGGTCCCGACCACCGTCGAGTGACACCCGTGCGGGTGTTCCTGCACGACTGATCCACCCTGCGACGCGGGCCCGGGCGGCAGACGCCCGGGCCCGCGGTGCTCCGGGCCGCCCCGGGCTCGGACGCAGCCCGGGGGGTGGGGCACCATACGCACGGCCCCCGGGCCCAGACCCCCCGGCGGAGCGGCTGATCCCGCACGCCGGTGCGTCCGTAGTGACCTCCCGCCCACCAGCGGGTCCACAGCGAGGAGATGCCGGCATGCCCCCAGCAGACTCGCCAGCAGACGGCTCCGCGGCGGGCGACGTCCCCCTCGCCGTCGAGCTGCGCGGGATCACCAAACGCTTCCCGGGCGTGGTGGCGAACAAGGACATCGAGCTGCGGGTCCGCCGCGGCGAGGTGCACGCCATCGTGGGCGAGAACGGCGCCGGCAAGTCGACGCTGATGAAGACCCTCTACGGCGAGCACCGCCCGGACGAGGGCGAGATCCTGGTCGACGGCCGCCCGGTCCACTTCCGCAGCCCGTCGGACGCCATCGCCGCCGGCATCGGCATGGTCCACCAGCACTTCATGCTGGCCGACAACTTCACCGTCCTGGAGAACGTCATCCTGGGCAGCGAGCCCACGAAGCGCGGCCGGCTGGACCGCGCCGGAGCCCGCCGCCGCATCGAGGAGATCTCCGAGCGCTACAACCTGGGCCTGCGGCCCGACGCGCTGGTCGAGGACCTCGGCGTCGGCGACCGGCAGCGCGTGGAGATCGCCAAGGTGCTCTACCGCGACGCCCGCATCCTGATCCTCGACGAGCCGACCGCCGTCCTCGTGCCGCAGGAGGTCGACGAGCTCTTCGGCAACCTCGCCGAGCTCAAGCGCGAGGGCCTGACGGTCATCTTCATCTCGCACAAGCTCGACGAGGTGCGCCGCGTCGCCGACTCGATCACCGTCATCCGGCGCGGCACCACCGTCGGAACGGCCGACCCGCGGACGACGACGGCCAAGCAGCTGGCCGAGCTGATGGTCGGTGCCGAGCTGCCCACGCCGGAGACGCGCGAGTCGACCGTGCGCGAGACGCCGGTGCTGCAGATGGTCGGCGTGACGGTCACCGACAGTGGCCAGCGCCCCGTGGTGGACGACGTCACGCTCACCGTGCGCGAGGGCGAGGTCGTCGGCATCGCCGGCGTCGAGGGCAACGGCCAGGCCGAGCTCGTCGACGCGATCATGGGCCTGCGCCCGCTGGCCGCCGGGTCGGTGCTGCTCGGTGGGGAGGACGTCACCGCCTGGAGCACCCGCGCCCGCCGGGAGAGCGGCGTGGGCTTCATCCCCGAGGACCGGCACCGCCAGGGCATGCTGCTGGACGCGCCGCTGTGGGAGAACCGCATCCTCGGCCACCAGACCCGCCCGCCCGCGGTGAAGGGCCCGTTCATCGACCGCCGCGGCGCCCGCGCCGACACCGCCCGCATCATGCGCGAGTACGACGTCCGCGCCCCCGGACCGGACACCCTCGCGGTCGCCCTCTCCGGCGGCAACCAGCAGAAGCTGATCGTCGGGCGCGAGATGAGCGCCCGACCCCGGCTGCTCGTCGCCGCCCACCCGACCCGCGGGGTCGACGTCGGTGCCCAGTCGGTGATCTGGGAGCTGCTCAAGGACGCCCGCGCCGAGGGGCTCGGCATCGTGCTGATCTCGGCCGACCTCGACGAGCTGATCGGCCTGTCGGACACGCTGCACGTGATGCTGCGTGGCCGGCTGGTGGCCACCCTCGACCCGCGGCGGGTGACCCCCGAGGAGCTCGGCGGGCACATGACCGGCGCGCGGACGACGGCGGGTGCGGCGTGAGGGAGCTCGCGAGCTCACCGGCCGGCACGGCAGCGCCGCGAACGCGGCCGACGAGCGCCGGCGAGGAGGACTCGTGACCGGGTTCCTCCGCCGGGCGGGGCTCTCCCTGCTCGGCCCGGTGCTCGCCGTCCTCGTCGCCCTGGTGATCTCGGCGGTGGTCATCGCCCTCATCGGCGAGGACCCGCTCGCGGCGTTCCGGGTGATGGTCGACCTCGGCGACAGCCCCTCGCAGCAGGTGCAGTCGATCGTCGTGATCCTGAACCGGGCGGTGCCGCTGTTCCTCGCCGGCCTGGCCGTGGCGGTCGCGTTCCGGATGGGCCTGTTCAACATCGGCGTCGAGGGCCAGTACCGGCTGGCCACCATCCTGGCCGCCGCGGTCGGTGCGGCCGTCGTCCTGCCCGGCCCGCTGCACGTGCTGCTCGTCGTCGTCGTGGCGATGGTGGTCGGCGCGCTGTGGGCCGGCATCGTCGGCGTGCTCAAGGTGACCCGCGGTGTCAGCGAGGTCATCAGCTCGATCATGCTGAACTTCATCGCGCTGGGCCTGGCGTCGTTCCTGCTCACCGGCCCGCTGCGCGGCAGCCCGCCGGGTGCCTCGATCGTCACCACCGCCGAGATCCCCGAGTCCGGCCGGATGCCGAGCCTCAACGGACTGCTCACCGCGCTGGGCCTGGCCACGCCGCGCAGCAGCCTGCACGGCTTCCTGGTGGTGGCGCTCGTGGTGGGCGTCGTCGTGGCCGTGCTGCTCACGCGCACCCGCTTCGGGTTCGACCTGCGCGCCACCGGCCTCTCGCCCTCGGCGGCCACGGCGAGCGGCGTCGACGCCCGCGGCATGGTCGTGAAGACGATGCTCATCTCCGGCGGCATCGCCGGGCTGATCGGCCTGCCCGACCTGCTCGGCTCGCAGTACGACTACGGCACCGAGTTCACCGCCGGGCTGGGCTTCCTCGGCATCGCCGTCGCGCTGCTGGGCCGCAGCACCCCGGTCGGCATCGCGCTGGCCGCGCTGCTGTTCGCCTTCCTCGACCGGGCGGCCCTGCCGCTGCAGTTCGCCGACATCCCGTCCTCGGTCGTGACGATCATCCAGGGCACGATCGTGCTCGCCGTCGTCATCGCCAACGAGATCGCCCGCCGGCTGGCGCTGCGCTCGGCGGAGCGGGCCGGTGCGGCGGCCGGCCCCGGCCCGCAGACGGACAGGGACGACGGCGCCCCCCCGCCCACCGCTCCGGACGGCGGACAGCGGGTCCGCACCGGTGTCCCCGGCACCCCTGAGGACGTGCAGGCATGAACGCACCCCACGAAGGCGCTCCGCCGGCGCTCCACGTCTCCGCGGGGACCCCGGCATGAGCACCACGGCAGCGACCCGCACCGACCGGCCCAGCCGCGGCCCCCTGACCGACCTGCTCACCGGCGGCGGCCGCGCCCGGCGGGTGCTCTGGCTGCTCGTCGGCCTGTGGGTGCTGTTCTCGCTGGTCCGGGTCATCTCGGGCGAGCAGGAGCTCACCTCGTCGTCGACCCTCTCGGCGGCGCTGCTGCTCGCCGTCCCCATCGGCCTGGCCGCCCTCGGCGGGCTGTGGTCCGAGCGCGCGGGCGTGGTGAACATCGGCCTCGAGGGCATGATGATCCTCGGGACCTGGGGCGCCGGGTGGGCCGGCTACCAGTGGGGCTGGGTCGGCGCGGTCGTCGGCGGCATGGTCTTCGGCGCAGCCGGCGGCCTGCTGCACGCGATCGCCACGGTCACGTTCGGCGTCGACCACGTGGTCTCCGGCGTGGCGATCAACATCCTCGCCGAGGGCGTCGTCCGCTTCCTCTCCGAGCTGCTGTTCACCGAGGACACCGGTGGCGGCCCCACCCAGTCGCCGCCCCTGGCCAGCGACCCGCCGTCCTTCTCGCTGCCGGTGCTGTCCTCCGGGCCGGACCTGCTCGGCGGCCTCGAGCGCCAGCACTGGTTCCTGGTCAGCGACCTGGCCGGCCTGCTGCACGGGCTCACCAGCGGCGTCGGCCTGCTGACCCTGCTGGCCGTGCTGCTGGTCCCGGTGTCCTACCTGCTGCTGTGGCGCACCGCCTTCGGCCTGCGGCTGCGCTCCTGCGGCGAGAACCCGGCCGCGGCGGACTCCCTCGGCGTCCCGGTCTACCGGCTCAAGTACCTCGCCGTGGTCGTCTCCGGCGCGCTGGCCGGCCTCGGTGGCGTCTTCCTGGTGTTCGTCGCGGGCATCTACCGCGAGGGCCAGACCGGTGGCCGCGGTTTCATCGGCCTGGCGGCGCTGATCTTCGGCAACTGGCGGCCCGGCGGGCTGGCTGCCGGGGCGGGTCTGTTCGGGTTCGCCGACGCGCTGCAGCTGCGCAGCCAGACGGCGGTGGTGGCCCTGCTGCTGCTCATCGCCATCCTGCTGGCCGGCGTCGCGGTGTACCAGGCGGTGCGCCGCAAGCTGACCCAGGCGGTGCTGGCCGGCGTCTCCGCCGTGGCCGCGCTGGTCGGCTTCCTGACCATCGACCGGCTGCCCGAGGGCATCGTCTTCTTCACCCCGCACCTGACCACGCTGCTCGTGCTGTCGCTGGCCTCCCAACGCCTGCGGATGCCGAAGGCCGACGGGTTGGTCTACCGACGAGGAGAGCACTAGTGGGGACGCCGGACGCCGACTGGGACGCGCTGCGCGCGGCCGCCCGGGAGGCGATGACGCACGCCTACGCGCCGTACTCGAACTTCCCGGTGGGCGTGGCCGGGCTGGTGGACGACGGCCGCGTCGTGACCGGCTGCAACGTCGAGAACGCCTCCTACGGGCTGGGCCTGTGCGCGGAGTGCGGGATGGTCAGCGACCTCGCCCGCACCGGCGGCGGCCGGCTGGTCGCGGTGGCCTGCGTCGGCGGCGACGGGCGGCCGCTCATGCCCTGTGGCCGGTGCCGGCAGCTGCTGTGGGAGCACGGCGGCCCGGAGATGCTCATCGAGACCGTCTCGCTGGGCATCGTGCCGATGCGCGAGGTGCTGCCCGACGCGTTCGGCCCGGACGACCTGGACCAGGCGGCGGGGCGGGCGGGCAGGTCGTGAGCGCCTTCGACGCGATCGACGTCATCCGCACCAAGCGGGACGGCGGGCAGCTCAGCGCCGAGCAGATCCGCTGGGTGATCGACGCCTACACCCGCGGTGTGGTGCCCGACGAGCAGGTCAGCGCGCTGCTCATGGCGGTGTTCTTCCGCGGGATGGCGCCCGGGGAGCTCGCCGCGTGGACGCAGGCGATGATCGACTCGGGCGAGCGCAAGGACCTCTCCTCGCTGGGCCGCCCGACCGCCGACAAGCACTCCACCGGCGGGGTCGGCGACAAGACCACGCTGCCGCTCGCGCCGCTGGTCGCCGCCTGCGGGGTGGCGGTGCCGCAGCTGTCCGGCCGTGGCCTCGGGCACACGGGCGGGACGCTGGACAAGCTCGAGTCCATCCCGGGCTGGCGGGCCGACGTCCACGAGGAGGCCTACCTGGCGCAGCTGCGCGAGGTGGGCGCGGTCATCTGCGCGGCCGGCCACGACCTCGCCCCGGCGGACAAGAAGCTCTACGCGTTGCGCGACGTCACCGGCACCGTCGAGTCGATCCCGCTGATCGCCAGCTCGATCATGAGCAAGAAGATCGCCGAGGGCGCCGACGCGCTGGTGCTGGACGTCAAGACCGGCTCGGGTGCGTTCATGAAGGACCCCGAGGCCTCCCGTGAGCTGGCCCGCACGATGGTCGGCCTCGGCGAGGCCGCCGGCGTGCACACCGTGGCCCTGGTGACCGCGATGGACCGCCCGCTGGGCCGCGCCGCGGGCAACGCCGTCGAGGTGGCCGAGTCGGTGGAGGTGCTCGCCGGCGGCGGTCCGGCCGACGTCGTCGAGCTGACCCTGGCGCTGGCGCGGGAGATGCTCGCCGGCGTCGGGCGCGCGGACGTCGACCCGGCCGACGCCCTCCGCGACGGGCGGGCCATGGACGTCTGGCGGCGGATGATCACCGCCCAGGACGGCGACCCCGACGCGCCGCTGCCGCAGCCGGCCGAGAAGCACGTGGTGCCCGCGCCGGCCACCGGCACGCTGACCCGCCTCGACGCCTACGCCCTCGGCGTGGCGGCCTGGCGGCTGGGCGCCGGCCGGGCGCGCAAGGAGGACCGGGTGTCCGCCGCTGCGGGCGTCACCTGGACCGCCGGCGTGGGGGAGCAGGTGGTGGCCGGTCAGCCGTTGCTGGAGCTGCACACCGACGAGGCCGCGCGCATCCCGCGGGCGCTGGAGGCGCTGGAGGGCGCGGTCGGCGTCGACACCGGCGAGCAGCCGCTGCCCCTGGTGCTGGACCGCATCACCGCCTGAGCCGTACCCGCCCCCCGCGAGATCTGCACAGTGGTGGCCTTCCGGCTCCCGATGGCCGCCACTGTGCAGATCTCACCACGACGGGCAGGGGTCGGGGGTGCGGACCGCCCCCGGCGCCGGCAGGGGGAGACTGTGTCCCCGTGCAGAAGGACTCCCTCGTCCCCACCACTCGTGGCGGGACCCCGTCCTCCCCACCCGTCGCAGGCTCAGGGCTGCGGCCCGGGACGGGGGCCGCGGGCCCCGAGCGGGAGCCGCTGGACCCCGACGCCGCCATCTCGGTCCGCGGCCTGGTGAAGCGGTACGGCGACCGCGCCGCCGTCGACGGTCTGGACCTCGACATCCGCCGCGGCGAGATCTTCGCGCTGCTGGGCCCCAACGGCGCCGGCAAGACCACCACCGTCGAGGTGCTGGAGGGCTACCGGAGACGGGACGGCGGCGACGTGCGCGTCCTGGGCACCGACCCGGAGCGGGGCGGACGGCGCTGGAAGGCCCAGCTGGGCATCGTGCTGCAGTCCGGCGCGGGGGACAGCCAGCTGTCGGTCCGCGAGCTGCTGGTGGCGCGGGCGTCCTACTACGCCGAGCCGCGTGACCCGGACGAGGTGCTCGAGCTGGTCGGCCTCACCGAGAAGGCGGGCGCCCGCGGCCGCACCCTGTCCGGGGGGCAGCGCCGGCGGCTGGACGTCGCGCTGGGCATCGTCGGCCGCCCCCGGCTGCTCTTCCTCGACGAGCCGACCACCGGGTTCGACCCCGAGGCGCGGCGGCAGTTCTGGGCGCTGATCCGCTCGCTGCGCGACCTCGGCACCACAATGCTGCTGACCACCCACTACCTCGACGAGGCCGAGGCGCTGGCCGACCGGGTCGGCGTCCTCGCCCACGGCCAGCTCGCCGAGGTCGCCGTCCCGGCCGCGCTGGGTGGGCGGGGCACGGCACCCGCCGTCGTCCACTGGACCGAGGACGGCGTCCGGCGCACCGCCGAGACGGCCACGCCGACCGCGTTCGTGCGAGAGCTGGCCGCCCGCTTCCCCGGCGAGGTGCCCGACCTGACGGTCGCCCGGCCCACGCTCGAGGACGTCTACCTGAAGATGATCGGGGACCACTCGTGACCACCGCTGCCCCGGAGCGCACCGCGCTGCCCCCGCTCGGCCGGGTCTACCTCGCCCGCGCCGGTGTCGAGCTCAAGGAGTTCTTCCGCCAGCGCGAGTCGGTCGTCTTCACCCTCGTCTTCCCGGTGATCCTGCTGCTGGGTCTGGGCGCGGTGCTCGACTACGACCTCGGCGCCGGCGTCGACTTCCCGCAGTACTTCATGGCCGGGGTCATCACCGCCGGCATCGTCGGCGCGAGTCTGCAGAACATGGCGATCCACATCGCCGCAGAGCGCTCGGACGGCACGCTCAAGAGCCTCCGCGGCACGCCGATGCCGGCGAGCGCCTACTTCGTCGGCAAGGTCGTGCAGGTGCTCGCGGTGGCGGTCGCGACGATCGTGCTGCTGCTCCTGGTCGGCGTCCTCGTGTACGGCATCGACCTGCCCTCGGGCGCCGACTGGCTGACCTTCGCCTGGGTGTCGGTGCTGGGTGCGGCGGCCTGCACGCTGCTGGGCATCGTCGTCTCCACGCTGGCCCGCAACGGCCGGTCGGCGTCGGCGACGGTCACGCCGATCGCGCTGGTGCTCGAGTTCGTCTCGGGCGTCTTCATGCCCTTCGACCAGGTGCCCGCCTGGCTGCAGGACGTCGCCGCGGTGTTCCCGGTGAAGTGGCTGGCCCAGGGCCTGCGCTCGGTGTTCCTCCCCGACGCGCTGGCCGCCCGGGAGCCGGGCGGGTCCTGGGAGCTCGGCACCGTCGCGCTGGTGCTGGGCCTGTGGTGCGTCGCCGGCCTGGTGCTGTGCGCGCTGACCTTCCGCTGGCAGGACCGCGGGACCGGCTAGTACGGCAGGTTCCCCCAGACGTTCCCGGCCGGGGCGTACCGGCAGACGATCACGATGTTGGTCGGCCAGTACCTGGGTGAGGGAGCCTTCCCGCAACCGACCTGGACGGTGTCCCGCCACACCATCTGGGTGTAGTGCAGGTAGGGAGCCCCCGGGCCGACCGGCGTCGGGTACGTGTAGGTGGCCTTCTCGTCGTACCAGAACTGCACGCCGTCCTCGACCGTGCCGAAGTCGGCGATGTTCTCGCCCTGCCCGGAGTCCCAGGACGCGCTGTGGCACCCGGACTGCCCGGACGGCCCGGTGATGTCCGCCCAGCCCTGCGCCTGGTCGGCCAGGGTGGTGTCCCAGGTCAGCGGAGCCAGGGGCGGCGAAGCGCCGGTCGCGGCCCGGGCCTCGTCGTGGATCCGCAGGATGGTCTCCCGCTCGGCGTCACTGATCTGCGAGGGGGCCGTCGCGTCGGGGTCGGGAGGAGGGCACAGGGGCGCCGCTGCGGCCGGGCTCGTGGCGGCGGGCAGCGCCATCGTCGCCGCCACGGCGACTCCCGCACAGGCTCCGGAGAGGAGACGTCTCCTCCGGCGTCCAGCGGTCGTGCTGTGGTCCATGGTGGTCACCCGCTCTCCTCGAGACCGTCAGGCAACAGCGGTGCGGCGCCGTCGGGTCGACCCGAGGACGCGACCGACATGCTGCTCCGGGGTCGGGATGAGCCCCAGAGACCTTCGGCACCGGACGTCCCTCGGTGGCCGCTCCGGGACCTGGGTGCGGGGTCGTCCGGACGGACGACGAGGATGGGTCCGTGCCCGCTCCGCTCGACGCCGACTCGATCCGCCGCGCTCCCAAGGTGCTGCTGCACGACCACCTGGACGGCGGGCTGCGACCGCAGACGGTGCTCGAGCTCGCCGACGAGGTCGGCTACCGGGACCTCCCTGCCGAGGACCCCGTGGCGCTGGGCCGCTGGTTCCGGCAGGCCGCCGACTCCGGCTCGCTGGTGCGTTACCTGGAGACCTTCGCGCACACCGTCGCGGTGATGCAGCGTCCCGAGGCGGTCAGCCGGGTGGCCCGCGAGTGCGCGCTCGACCTCGCCGCCGACGGCGTCGTGTACGCCGAGGTGCGCATGGCCCCCGAGCTGCTGACGGCGCAGGGCACCCCGATCGAGGAGGCGGTCGAGGCGATCCTCGACGGATTCGCGAAGGGCAGCGCCGAGGCCGCCGGGGCGGGGACGCCGATCAGGGTCGGCACGCTGCTGTGCGCCATGCGGCAGGACGACCGGTGGGACGAGGTGGCCGACCTGGTGGTCCGCCACCGGGACGACGGCGTCGTCGGCTTCGACCTGGCCGGCCCGGAGATCGGCTTCCCGCCCGACCGGCACCCCTCGGCCATCGCACTGCTGGACCGCGCCGGGGCGCACCGCACCGTGCACGCCGGCGAGGCGGCCGGCATCGACAGCATCGTGGCCGCGCTGGACGGCGCCCACGCCGAGCGGCTCGGGCACGGCGTGCGCATCGCCGACGAGGTCGCCGAGGACGGCACCCTCGGCCCGGTGGCGCAGCGGGTCCTCGACGCGCAGGTCCCGCTGGAGGTCGCACCGTCGTCCAACGTGCAGACCGGCGCCTACCCGTCGCTGGCCGCGCACCCCGTCGGCCGGCTGCACCGGCTCGGCTTCGCGGTCACCGTCAACACCGACAACCGGCTGATGAGCGGCGTCTCGGTCACCAGCGAGCTCACCGACGTGGCCGCCGCCCACGGCTGGGACTGGGACGACGTCCGGACGGTGACCGAGCGGGCGCTGGCCGCCGCGTTCCTGCCCGAGGAGGAGCGCGCCCGGCTGCTGGCCGACGTGGTCCGGCCGGGGTACGCGGCGCTGCGAGCCTGATCACTGCCGGAATGCCACGGTGGCCTGCGCTGCTACGGTGGGTGTACCGGCAGTCGCCGGTCATCCTCCCGGACGGTCCGTCCGGGCATGAGCGCATCCGTGCAGATCCGCAGCGTCCCCTGACGCAGTGATCGCCAGTGAGGACGCCGGTCGACGGTGTCCGCGCACCACCACGGGACGCGCGCCGAGAAGCATCGGAGTCCCACACCCGCATGACCACGTTCGACACTGTCGACGTCCAGACCACCTCTGAGATGACCCCGGAGATCGCGGCCCCGACCGGCCCGACCTTCGCCCAGCTGGGCCTGCCCCAGCAGCTGGTGACCGCGCTCGAGCGGCGCGGCATCCGCACCCCCTTCGCCATCCAGGCCTCCGCGCTGCCCGACGCCCTCGCCGGGCGCGACGTGCTCGGCAAGGCCGCCACCGGCTCGGGCAAGACGCTGGCCTTCGGCCTGCCGATGCTCGCCCGCCTCGGTGCCGACGTCCGCCGGGGCCCCCGGGCCCCGCGCGGGCTCATCCTCGTGCCGACCCGCGAGCTGGCCCAGCAGGTCTTCGACAACCTCGCGCCCCTCGGGCAGTCGATCGGCGTCCAGCTGACCACCGTGTACGGCGGCGCCTCGATGTACCGGCAGATCCAGCAGTTGCGCCGCGGCGTGGACGCGATCATCGCCACCCCCGGCCGGCTGCAGGACCTGATCGGCCAGGGTGAGGCGACCCTCGACGAGGTCGAGGTCAGCGTGATCGACGAGGCCGACTTCATGTCCGACCTCGGCTTCCTGCCGGTCGTGCAGGAGCTGCTCGACCAGACCCGCCCCGACGCCCAGCGGCTGCTCTTCTCGGCCACGCTGGACGGCGAGGTCGACACGCTGGTCCGCCGCTACCTGAAGGACCCGGCGCGGCACGAGGTCAAGCGCCCTGGGGACGACGCCCCGCCGGCCGAGCACCTCGCCTACAGCGTCGCCTTCCGCGACAAGGTCCCGGTGACCGAGCAGCTGGCCGCCCGGCCGGGCCGCACGATCGTCTTCGTGCGTACCCAGCTCGGCGCCGACCGGCTGGCCGGCAACCTGCAGGCCGCCGGCATCAAGGCCGAGGCCATCCACGGCGGGCTGCCGCAGGGTGCCCGCCGCCGGGCCCTGGAGGCCTTCACCGACGCCCGCAGCCCGGTGCTGGTCGCCACGGACGTCGCGGCCCGGGGCATCCACGTCGACGACGTCTCGCTGGTGCTGCACTACGACCCGCCGGCCGACCACAAGACCTACCTGCACCGCTCGGGCCGCACCGCCCGCGCCGGCGCCGGTGGTGTCGTGGTCTCGCTGCTGCTCCCCGACCAGGTGGGCCAGGCCAAGCGCCGGTTCCGCCAGGCCAAGGTCGAGCCGCCGGTCACCCGGATCCGTCCGGGCGACGCCCCCATCGCCGAGCTCGTCGCCAGCGGCGTGCACGTCAAGCCGGTGGAGCGCCCGGTGCGCGAGCCGCGCCGCCCCTCCGGTGGCCACGGCGGCCGGCGTCCCCGCCGGGACGGCGAGCGGCCCCGCCGCGACGGCGACCGGCCGCGTCGTCCCCACGGGGAGCGGCCGCGCCGGGACGGTGACCGCCCGGCCTACGGCGAGCGGCCGTACGGCGAGCGTTCCCGCGGGAACGGCGAGCGCTCCTACGGCGAGCGCGGGGAGCGGCGGTCCAGCCCGTACCGCGGCCAGGGCCGGCGTCCCGAGCGGTCGGCGGACTGAGGGAGGGCCACCCCTCCCCCCACGCCTCGTCGAAGGACCCCGTCCTCCTCACCGCTCGCAGGCTCGCGTCGAGCCTCTGGACGAGGCCGGCGGGCCCTGCTGAAGGGTGGCCGTTCCAGCACGTCACCAGGCTCGCGGCGGGCCTGGGAGCCACACGGCAGCGGCCGGTCCCGGTTCTCCGGGGCCGGCCGCTGGCGTCTGCGCCGTCGTCGTGAGTGTGCGTGTGCACGTTCTCGGCCAGTAGTCTCGCCCCGTGGACCAGCTCGACCGGGTGGCGCCGTGGGCGGCCCTGCTGCGGGTCCACGCCGCCGTCCTGCCGAAGCTGGAGCGGGCCCTGGCCGCTCAGCAGATGCCCCTGGCCTGGTACGACGTCCTCCTCGAGCTCAACGCCGCCCCCGACCGCCGGCTGCGGATGTCCGAGCTGGGCGCCCGGGTGGTCCTCAGTCGGGAACGGGTCAGTCGCGTCGTCGACGAACTCGAGCGTGCCGGCCTCGTGCTCCGCGAGCGCAACTCCGACGACAGGAGGTCGCTGTTCGCGGTGCTCACACCCGAGGGCCGTGACCGGCTCCGGGCGGCCGCCCCGGTCTACCTGGAGAGCATCGAGCGGCACTACACCGGCCACCTCGAGGACGAGGAGATCCGGGTGATCAGCATCGCCCTCGGACGCGTGCTGCAGGCCGAGGAGGCCTCGGGCTGATCCGCGCCGGGCGTCCGCCCGGCCGGTGACCGCGGGTCAGAACAGCTTGCCGGCGTCCCGGGCCTGGGCGTGCGCCAACTCGCGGTGGGCCTCCACGTCCGGCGCGGCCAGGTCGGGCCGGAGGTGGATCTCGGTGACGTCGTTGATGCCGGCCCAGCGCAGCCAGTCGGTGAAGAACGTGGCCTGGAAGTCCTGGCCGAAGGCCGGTCCCCGACCGGGGCCGTACACCGCGCTGGTGTAGACGACGGCGGCCTTCTTGCCGGTCAGCAGCCCGGTGTAGCCCTTCTCCGGGTCGAACGAGAAGAGCATCCCGGGCTGACTGATCACGTCGATCAGCTGCTTGAGGACGTACGGGACTCCGGCGTTCCACATCGGGACGCTGAACAGGTAGCGGTCGGCGGCGTCCACCCGGCGGAAGGTGGCCTCGGCCGAGCGCCAGGCGACCGCCGACTCACCGGTCGGTTCCTCTCCGGCGAAGACGGCCATCTTGCCTGCGACGGCGGCTGCGCCGAACTGCGGCAACGAC
This sequence comes from Geodermatophilus sp. URMC 61, assembly GCF_052931555.1. Classification (NCBI taxonomy): domain Bacteria; kingdom Bacillati; phylum Actinomycetota; class Actinomycetes; order Geodermatophilales; family Geodermatophilaceae; genus Geodermatophilus; species Geodermatophilus sp. URMC 61. Next base: position 3,464,293 of record NZ_JBRFHZ010000002.1, on the reverse strand, counting down.
CCGTCCCACAGGTCGAACGTGGTCACCGGCACGTCCGGGTGGGTCTCCTCGAAGGCCTCGAGGAACGTCCGGGCCAGAGCCAGCGACTCGGAGGCGGCGCCACGCGGCGAGGCGGAGATGTGCAACAGAGCGGACATGGTTCCCTCCATCGGGTCCGTGCGTACGCACATACTGCCCCATATGCGTGCACACGCACAAGAACTCGGTGCTCGACCCCTCGCCGGTGGGGGAGCCGGTGGCCCCCGCCTGCTCGCGCCGTGGCCCCGTCCAGAGGCTCGCCGCGAACCTGCGAGCGGTGAGGAGGACGGGGTCCTTCTACTGCGCGTGGAGGGCAGGGGTCCGTCTTCAGTCGCGGAAGACCAGCGCGCTGCTGACCTCGGTGACGAGCTGGTCCCAGACCGGACGCAGCGCGGCGGCGTCCTCGGCGCGCAGCGGGGTGTCCGGGACCCGCTCGCTCCGGGCGACGGCGCGCCCGAGCGGCGCGTCGGGGCGCAGCAGCTCCTCGACGCGGGTCAGCCCGGCGTACTCGGCGATGTCGCGCACGCCCTCGATCTGCTGGGCGAGCACCCGGTGGTCGACCAGCCCGGCTGCGCCGCCGGCGACCTCGGCCAGCACCTCGCTGGTCTCGGTGAGGTCGTAGCGGTCCTGGTCGGCGGGCAACGGCGGGGTGGTCGTGTCGGCGACCTCGGGCCAGGAGGCGATCTCGGTGAGGTCGTGGGCCTCGCTGCCGCGGCAGAAGCGGGTGAGGGCCTCGGGGGAGCCGAAGAGGAAGACCTCGCCGTCGCGGCCGAGGAAGCGCGCCCGGTCCTCGACGTAGCAGCGCAGCGTGAGGCCGGCGCCCCCGGGCACGACGACCTCCACGGGCAGGATGCCGACGGCCTCCCAGAACTCGGCCGCCTTCGCCACCTCCGCGGGCGGCGCGGAGATCCGGCCGGGGCGGGCGATGGTGCTCACGCCGGCAGCTGCTGCCGTGGCCGCGGTCGCACCACCCGCCGGGCTCGGTGCCGCCGCGGTGTCGTCCTCCAGGTCGGCCTCGTCCTCGTCGGCCTCCGCCGCGGAGGGGTAGTCGTCGAGGGAGACGGTGCCGCCGCCGGTCCAGTCCAGGTGCGCGCCGAGCTCGTCGAGGACGTCCTCCCACAGGTCGTCGAGAGCGTTGCCGACGCCGACCCAGGCGTCCTCGCCGGAGCGCCCGATGAAGGCCTCGACGCCCAGCCCCAGCGAGCCGATCTCCGGGCGGGAGACGAGCTCGGCGAGCGCGCCGAACTCCCCGCCGCGGGTGACCGCGCCCTCCTCCCGGCGCTCGAGCTCGATGTCGTCCTCGACGTCCGGCTCGTCGTCGGTGTTGGTCAGCTCGTCCTCGGCGTCGTCGTCCTCCACGTCGAGGCACTCGGCCAGCCGGGTGACGATGTCGATGGTCGCGGCCAGCTCCTCCACCGCCCACCGGTCGGGGTTCTCGGCGGCGATGTCGTAGACGCCGTCGAGGTCGTAGCGGTGGTCGTCGTCGGGCGTGAGGTCCGCCGCGCCCAGCCCGACCACGACCGGCCAGACCGGGTGGTCGGCGAGGTCGTGGTCGGTGCGGGTGCGGCAGAACGCGGCCAGCGCCCCCGGGGTCGGGAAGAGGTGCACGCGGGCCCGGTCGTCCTCGGAGGTGCCGAGGAAGGCCTGCCACTCCTCGCCGTCCTCCTCCCACGGCGGGGCCCACAGGGTGAAGCCGGTGCGGTCGTCGACGGTGAGGGCGATGGGGACGATGCTGGGCCGGGCCACGCGCCCCATCCTGCCCGGTCTCCCGGGGACCGCACCCCCGGGTTCGGCGACCCTCAGAGGCCCATCGGGTGCCAGACGGTCTTGGTCTCCAGGAACGGCGTCAGCCGGGTCAGGCCCGGGTCGGCCGACCAGTCCGGCTCCTCGGCCGGCGGCCGCACGACCCGCTTGATGCTGCCCGCGGCGAGGCGCTCGAGCTCCATCGCCTGCTCGGCGGGGGCCCCGGTGAGGTCGATGGCGTCGACGTCGTCGTGCTCGGCCAGCCACGGGCCGATCTCCCCGGCGTCCCCGGTGAGCAGGTTGACGACCCCGGCCGGGACGTCACTGGTCGCCAGCACCTCCCCGAGGGTGACGGCGGGCAGCGGCCGGGCCCGTGACGTGACGACGACGGCGGTGTTGCCGCCGGCCAGCACGGGCGCGAGCACGCTGACCAGGCCCAGCAGCGAGGAGCGCTGTGGTGCGAGCACGGCGACGACACCGGTGGGCTCGGGCACCGAGAAGTCGAAGTACGGCCCGGCGACCGGGTTGGCCCCACCGAGGACGGCGCCGAGCTTGTCGGTCCACCCGGCGTACCAGACCCAGCGGTCGATGGCGGCGTCGACGGCGGCCCGCGCCCTGGACGACGACAGGCCCTCGCCGGCCGCGACCTCGTCGCAGAACTGGGCGTGCCGGCCCTCCATCACCTCGGCCACCCGGTACAGCACCTGGCCGCGGTTGTAGGCCGTGGCGCCCGACCACTTCGCGAACGCGGCCCGGGCGGCGACGACGGCGTCCCGGGCGTCCTTGCGGGAGGCCCACGCGGCGTTGACGAGGAACGCCCCCTTGGCGTCGGTGACCTCGTAGGTGCGGCCGGACTCCGAGCGCGGGAAGGCACCGTTCACGTAGAGCTTGTACGTCTTGCGGACGGCGAGTCGCTCGGTGCTCACTTGTCGGCCTCCCGGAGGTACGCGGCCAGCCCGTGCCGGCCGCCCTCACGGCCGTAGCCGGACTGCTTGTAGCCGCCGAAGGGCGACGTCGGGTCGAACTCGTTGAACGAGTTGGCCCACACCACGCCGGCGCGCAGCCGGTCGGCGACGGCGAGGATCCGCGAGCCCTTCTCGGTCCAGATCCCGGCCGAGAGCCCGTAGGTGGTGTTGTTCGCCTTGGCGACGGCCTCGTCGGGGGTGCGGAAGGTCAGCACCGACAGCACCGGGCCGAAGACCTCGTCGCGGGCGATGCGGTGAGCGGGGGAGACGTCGGTGAAGACCGTCGGCGGATACCAGTAGCCGCGCTCGGGCAGCTCGCAGGCCGGCTGCCACTTCGACGCGCCCTCGGCCTCTCCGGTGTCCACGAGCTCCCGGATGCGGGCCAGTTGCGCGTGCGAGTTGATCGCGCCGATGTCGGTGTTCTTGTCCAGCGGGTCGCCCAGGCGCAGCGTGCCGATCCGCCGCTGCAGCGAGGCGAGGACCTCGTCGTGGACCGACTCCTGCACCAGCAGCCGGCTGCCGGCGCAGCACACGTGGCCCTGGTTGAAGAAGATTCCCTGCACGATGCCCTCGACGGCCTGGTCGATGGGGGCGTCGTCGAAGACGATGTTGGCCGCCTTGCCGCCGAGCTCGAGGGTGAGCAACTTGGCTGTGCCGGCGACGGCGCGGGCGATGGCGCGGCCCACCTCGGTCGAGCCGGTGAACGCGACCTTGTCGACGTCCTCGTGCTCGACGACGGCCCGGCCGGTGTCGCCGGCGCCGGTCACGATGTTGACCACGCCGGGCGGCAGGTCGGCCTGCCGGCACACCTCGGCGAACAGCAGCGCGGTCAGCGGGGTCGTCTCGGCCGGCTTGAGGACCACGGTGTTGCCGGTGGCCAGCGCCGGGGCGATCTTCCAGGCCAGCATGAGCAGCGGGAAGTTCCACGGGATGACCTGGCCGGCCACGCCGAGCGGCTTCGGGCCCGGGCCCAGGCCCGCCCAGTCCAGCTTGTCGGCCCAGCCCGCGTGGTAGAAGAAGTGCGCCGCGGCCAGGGGGACGTCGACGTCGCGGGACTCCCGGATCGGCTTGCCGTTGTCCAGCGACTCCAGGACGGCGAACTCCCGCGCCCGCTCCTGCAGCAGCCGGGCGATGCGGAACAGGTACTTGCCGCGGTCGGCCGGGCGCATCGGCCCCCACACGCGGGTGAACGCGCGGCGGGCGGCGCGGACGGCGCGGTCCACGTCGGCGTCGGTGGCGGTCGCGACCTCGGAGAGCACCTCCTCGGTCGCCGGGTTGACGGTCTTCAAGGGGGTCCCGGAGCCGTCAACGAACTCGCCGTCTACGAACAGGCCGTACGACGGCGCGACGTCGACGATCGAGCGCGACTCGGGGGCGGGGGCGTACTCGAACAGGCTGGTCATGGTCAGTCGACGCTCACGTGGTCGGGGCCGGAGTAGTGGCCGGTGCGCAGCTTCTGCCGCTGCAGGAGCAGGTCGTTGAGCAGGCTGGAGGCGCCGAAGCGGAACCGGTCGGGGGAGAGCCAGTCGGGCCCGGCGACCTCGTTGACGAGGACGAGGTGCTTGATCGCGTCCTTGGTCGTCCGGATGCCGCCGGCGGGCTTGACGCCGACCTGGCGACCGGTGGCGGCGCGGAAGTCGCGCACCGCCTGCAGCATCACCAGGCAGACCGGCAGGGTGGCCGCGGGGGAGACCTTGCCGGTGGACGTCTTGATGAAGTCGCCGCCGGCGAGCATCGCCAGCCAGGAGGCGCGGCGGACGTTGTCGAGGGTGACCAGCTCGCCGGTCTCGAGGATGACCTTGAGGTGCGCCGGGTCCCCGCCCGGGCGCGCACACGCCTCCTTGACCGCCACGATCTCGTCGTAGACGTCGAGGTAGCGGCCGGCGAGGAAGGCGCCCCGGTCGATGACCATGTCGATCTCGTCGGCCCCGTTGGCCACGGCGTCCCGCACGTCGGCGAGCTTGACCGCGCGGCTGGCGCGCCCGCTGGGGAACGCGGTCGCGACGGCGGCGACGTGGATGCCGGTGCCCGTGAGGGCCTCCCTGGCGACGCCGGCCAGGTCGCCGTAGACGCAGACCGCGGCGACCTGCGGCGTCGTCGGGTCGCTCGGGTCGGGGCGGCGGGCCTTGGCGGCCAGGCTGCGGACCTTGCCCGGGGTGTCGGCGCCCTCGAGGGTCGTCAGGTCGACCATCGAGATGGCGGTGTCCAGGGCCCAGGCCTTGGCGGTCGTCTTGATGGACCGGGTGCCGAGGACGGCGACCCGTGACTCGGCGCCCACCTGGTCGACTCCCGGCAGGCCGTGCAGGAAGGCCCGGAAGGCGGCGTCGGAGCGGGTCACGTCGCGGTACGGCGCCGGGGGCTCGCGCCGCGGCGGGATCGCCGCCGCCGGCGCATCGGGGTCGAGGACGTGGGTCATGTGCGCATTCTCCCTCCCGCGCCCGGCGCTCCCGCGCCCCGCACACCCGTGCGGGTGGCGGCCGGCCGGAGGCACAGCATGCTGCGCGCGCCGCGCTGGAACTCGTAGGGGACGTCCTGGACCCGCGCCTGCACGCCGGGGGCGCCGAGCTCCGCCACCACGGAGGCGAGCAGGTCGGGCCGGGGCCGGCCGGCCTGGTCGACCAGTGGGTACACGCGCACCTCGGTGCCCACGCGGGCCATCTCGCGCAGGGCGGCGACGTGGAACCGGGCGTCGAGCCGGTCGGCGTACGTGAACAGCAGGTGCGAGGAGAGGACCAGGTCGAAGGCGCCGTCCGCGAACGGCAGGTGCGGCAGGGCGGCCGCCACGTGGTGCCCCGGGCGTCCGGCCAGGTCGCGCGCGAAGACCGCCGCCGACTCCGCCCGGAGGCGGGCGTGGGCGGCCGGGTCGCCGTGGTGGTCCCAGACGTAGCGGTCGGCGTTGGCCGTGGTCCAGGCGCTGCCCCGGGTCAGCTCGGCGTCCAGGCGGGCGGTGAGTTCCCGGGGTGAGGTCGCGTACACCGGGTCGACCGCGATCGCCTCGGTGCCGCGGGCCCGGGCCGCCGCGGTGAAGGAGGCGCCGCCACCGGGACAGTCGAGGACCCGGCCGCGCAGGTCGGCGTCGGTCAGGGCGAACATCGCGCGGTACTCGTCGAACGACCGGGCGCTGACCAGGAAGTCCCCGATGTCGGTCGCGCCGCGCAGCTCGCTCACCACAGCTCCTCGGTCGGGTGCACCCGCTCCGGCCCCGGGTGTACCGGCTCCCGCGTGGTCTCGACGAGTGCAGCCGCCTAACGGCGACGCTCCTGCGGCGTCGCCGTTCCGGCGTGGGATGGTGCCAGCGCCGGCGGCCGGGGTCCACCGGGCCGCTACCGTGTCGCGCGTGCAGCTCACCGTCGTCGACCACCCGCTGGCCCGTGCCCGCCTGACCCGCATGCGGGACGAGCGGACCGACAACGCGGCGTTCCGCGCCGCCCTGGCGGAGCTGACGCAGATGCTGGTCTACGAGGCCACCCGGGACCTGCCCGTGGCCGAGGAGCCGATCACCACGCCGGTCACCGACACCACCGGCTACCGGCTGGCCGCGCCGCCACTGATCGTGCCGGTGCTGCGGGCCGGGCTCGGGATGGCCGACACCGCGCACGGGATGCTGCCGGAGTCGCAGATGGGCTTCGTCGGCCTCGCCCGCAACGAGGTGACCTTCCAGCCCGAGGCGTACATGGCCTCGCTGCCGGAGTCGCTGGTCGACCGGGAGGTCTTCGTCCTCGACCCGATGCTGGCCACCGGCGGGTCGCTGGTGCACTGCTGCGGGCTGCTGACCGAGCGCGGCGCCACCTCGATCACCGTGCTGTGCGCGCTGGCCGCCCCGGAGGGCCTGCGCCGGCTCGAGGGGAGCGGGCTGCCGCTGCGGGTCTTCACCGCCTCGGTCGACGAGGGGCTCAACGACAAGGCCTACATCGTCCCGGGCCTCGGGGACGCCGGCGACCGTCAGTTCGGGGCGGTCTGACCATGCGCTTCGGGGTGCTCGGCACCGGTCACTGGGCGCGGACGGTCCACGCGGCCGCCCTGGCGGAGCACCCGACCGCCGAGCTGGTGGGCGTCTGGGGGCGCGACCTGTCCAAGGCCGAGGCGGTCGGCGCGGAGTTCGACGTCCCCGGGTTCTCGGACCTGGCGGCGCTGCTCGACCAGGTCGACGCCGTGGCGGTCGCCGTCCCGCCGTCGGTGCAGGTCGGGCTGGTCGAGCAGGCCGCGGCGGCCGGGAAGCACCTGCTGCTGGAGAAGCCCATCGGGCTCTCGCTGGACGAGGCCGACCGGGTGGTCGCCGCGGTGCGCTCCGCAGGGGTCGCGTCCGTCGTGTTCTTCACCTTCCGCTTCCAGGCCGGGACGTCGTCCTGGATGGCCCAGGCCGCCCGCACGCGGCTCGCCGGTGGTGCCGGCTCGTGGCTGAGCGCGCTGGCCGGCAGCCCCTTCGACTCGGCCTGGCGCCGCGAGCACGGCGCGCTGTGGGACATCGGCCCGCACGCGCTCTCCCTGCTGCTGCCCACGCTGGGACCCGTGGTGTCCGTGCAGGCCGGGGCCGGGGCGGGGGACACCGTGCACCTGGTGCTGCAGCACGCCACGCCCGGCGTCGCCTCGACGCTGACGCTCTCGCACACCGTGGCTCCGATGTCGACGGGCGTCGAGTTCTTCGTGCACGGGGACGCCGGCCGGCTGGTGCTGCTGCCGGACACCGAGAGCCCGGTCGAGTCGTTCTCCGTGGCGGTCGACGAGCTGGCGGCGACCGTGCTGACCGGCGGGACGCACCCGTGCGACGTCGGCTTCGCGCGCGACGTCGTCGCGGTGCTGGCGACCGCCGCCCGCGCGCTGCGGTCCGGGTGCCGGGAGTCGGTCCCGGCCTGACCCCCTGGGCGGGGCACTGCCGGGGGCGCATTGCCGGCGTTCCTCGCGGGTTGCCGCCGTTGCAGCACCGGCAGTGCACGAGCAACCCCGGCAATGGCCGCACTGTCGCGCCGTTCCTCACGCCTCCGCGCTGCTGCAACGGCGCGGGAGCGGGCGGAACAGCGCGACAGTGGCTCAGTCGAACGGGTTGGTCAGCACGGGGCTGGCCTGCAGGACGGTGAAGGTGGCCGGCGGGCCGTCGGTGGTCGTGGTGCCGGGGACGTCGGCCGTCGCCCCGCCGTCGACGCTGAAGGTGCCGCTCCAGGTGGTGGTCAGCGAGGCGGTGTAGGTGCCGCTGCGGTAGTCGTGGCTGATCGTGTGGTCGGGGTAGGGGGCACCGGGGTCGGTGGTCTGCAGGACGGTGCCGTCGCCGGTGTCCCAGGTGAAGGCGCTCGCGGTGGCGACGATGTCGACGGTGAAGCCGCGGATGTCGACGGTGAAGGTCTGGGTGGTCGGGCCGTCGGTGTAGAAGACGACCGGCAGGCCGGCCAGAGCGTTGCCCGGCGGCTGCTGCTGGGTGGGCAGGTCGGGCAGCGGCAGGGTCTGGAAGTAGCGGTAGACCTCGCCCGGGGACGGCGGCGGGTTCAGCGCCGTGATGTCGACGCAACCGCGACCGAGTGGAATCAAAGGACCCACTGGAGTACCAGGTGTCGCTCCGACGGGATCAAAGCCGTCGACGGTGGTGCCATTAACGAGTACAAGTCGCTGTCTCTGAATAACCATTACCTGTGCCACACGGTCCGGAGCCGTGGCGCAGACTGCGTCGTCATCCGGTCGACATTGGCCGCCGGCAGCTGTGTCTAACTGGCATGGAGTTGAGAGGTGATAGGTCCACGGATGATCAACCGGTGCGCTGTTGGTCGCGATCCACTCCGCACTGGGACCTTCGGCAACGTAGCTAGCGGTCAAGGCCCCTGGTGCAAGACCGACCTCAGGTTCATCGCAAGAGATGCGGCACGGCTCGCCATGGGCAACCTCGGGGAGTGAACTTGCACCGAAGAAAATACCAGTGGCCACAGCCAAGACCGTCACGCGCGCCCACATTAAAGATCCAGTTGTGTCGCGCGCCAGCAACTGCTTAGTTCAATCCATTGTAGGGCGGCACTGCCTAGGCCGTCCTCCGAACCTGCGAAGGTCAGACCAGGGACTGGGGCGCCATCTGCATCGACGAGGGTGAGGGGTTCCAGGTTGAACCTGAACGCCACCTCGGCAGTTGAGTTGCTGATTAGAGGTTTACCAACCTGGTGAAGCGTCAATTTACCGCCGTCGTAGCGGTATCCCGATGCTGCATCGCTCTCGTAATCGCTAGCAATGCGATCACACTCCGCGCAGCCATTGCTGAACTCGCGCAGAGGAGCGGCGTCCATGACGGTGGATGTCCGGTTGATGAGGTCGATGTAGTACCGGACGAAGGCCTCGGCGCCGGCAGCGTCCTGGGTGCGGGCTTCGGCGGGCATCGGGAGGTCGGGCGGGCCGAGGGGTGGTAGCTCGGGCTCCGACGTGCTGGGTGAGGCGTCCGCCTCGGGCAGGGTGTCGTTGGCCTCCCGCTCCGAGCAACCGCTCAGTGCCACCGCGCCGGCCGCGAGGCCCGCCACGAGTCGCAGGGTCCAGCGCCGTGTCACGTCGTCCACCCCCGTGTCGATCACCGATCGGCCGGGAGACTACGGACCGCCGCAGCCCCGGGCACGCGCCACTGTGGACAACCACCCGAACGCATTGCCGGGGTTCCTCGCGGGTTGCCGGCGCTGGAGCACCGGCAACCCGCGAGGAACGCCGGCAACGGCCGGTCTCAGGCGCCCAGCGCCTCGGCCAGCTCCTCGAACGAGGCCACCGACAGATCCGCCTCGGGGTCCGAACCAGGCGGCACGACGCGCCCGCCGAACTCGTCGGGCCGGTGCACGTACGCCGTCCGCAGCCCGCGCGCTCGCGCCGCGGTCAGGTCGTCGAGGTGCGCGGCCACCATGACCACCGACGACGGCGGTACCGCGAGCAGCTGCGGCGCGGAGTCGTAGACCTCCGGGTCGGGCTTGTAGTGGCGCACGATCTCGGCCCCGAGCACGCAGTCCCACGGCAGCCCGGACCGCCGGGCGAGGTCCACCTGCAGCGCCACGTTGCCGTTGGACAGCGGCGCCAGCACGAACTCCCGCCGCAGCCGCCCCAACCCCGGCAGCACGTCCGGCCACGGGTCCAGCCGGTGCCAGGCGAGCACCAGCTCGTCCCGCGCCTCCGCTGGGACGTCGCCCAGCCCGGAGGAGGCCAGGACGTCGTCCAACGAGGAGCGGTGCAGCGCGTCGAGCGGCGTCCACGGCAGGTCGCCGGAGCGCACCCGCTCCATCGACGGCGCGTACCGCTCGCGCCAGTCGTCGGCCAGGGCGGTCGCGTCCACCCCCGGGCCCAGGAGCCGGGACACCTCGCGGGCGACGCCGCCGCGCCAGTCGACCACCGTCCCGAAGACGTCGAAGACCAGCGCCCGGACCTCCACGGCGGTCACCAGCCCGTCCGCGCCAGGAACTCGTCCTCCATCAGCGACCGCACCGTGTGCATGTAGGTCCCGGTGACGTGCCCGTCGTCCCGGTACACCCAGACGTTGCCGACAAGCGGCGGGCACAGGTCGTCGGTGCAGAAGTAGGAGCTGGTGTCCATCAGGCTCACCCCCGGTGGCAGCACGTCCTCCGCCGTCTCGAGCAACCCGTCTGCGTACACCCACGAGCGTGGCGTGCCGCACCGGTCGGCGTCAGCCCACTGGGCCACGCAGTCGGGCACGTCCTGCAGGTGCCGGGGGCTGTCCCGCATCGCGATCACCGGCAGCCCGGCATCCGAGAGCTGCTGCCACGCCTCGAGGAACCCCTGGGGCAGAATCTCCGCCTCGGTCCCGTAGGCCGTCCGGGTCCCCACCGTGACCACGAGGTCGGGCTCCAGGGAGGTGATGCGCTCGATCAGCCGCGACTGCCAGGCCACGCACCCCTCGTACCCGGGCGTGCCCTCCTCGAAGAACTCTGACTGCGTCGAGAGGCTGCAGCCGGCGCGGATGAGCGAGACCAGCTGCCAGGAGTGCCGTTCCGCGAGGTCGCCGAGCGGGGCCAGCCAGTGGGCGGCGTGGGAGTCCCCCACGACGACGATCCTCCGTTCGCGGTCGTCCGACCCGAGGACGCAGATCTCCGTCTGCGTCGGCACGGCGTCGGGCGGGTCGTCCTCCACGGTGCACCGGCCACCGGTCATGAAGGGGTGGTCGTCCCGGATCACCGACAGGGACGGCAGCGGCTCCACCGCCGGGATCCCACCGGTGGCCGGGATGTGGGAGGAGAGGGCCACAGCGCCCGGGTACGCCGGGTCGTCGGCCGCCGCCGCGACGCGGGCGGCCTCGCGGTCGAGCCAGACGGTGGTCACCGTGCCCAGGACCAGCAGCGGCGCCATCCCGGCCGCCACCAGGCCCAGCGCGCGGGCGGGCCGCCGGCTCCGGAGCAGCTGGGACGCGGGCTGTTCGACCAGGCGGTGCGTGGCCTCGGCCAGGACGAGGGAGAGCAGGACGACCGCGGTCGCGCCCTCGACCGAGGGCGACTCCCGCCCGGTGTGCACGAGGTACAGCACCAGGACCGGCCAGTGCCACAGGTAGAGGGCGTAGGACCGGGCTCCCAGCCACCGCAGCGGCTGCAGCCCCAGCAGCCGGTGCACGCCGTGGCGCCCGCCGGAGTCGGCCACGACCAGCAGGACGAGCGCGCACGCCACCGGCCAGGCGGCCTGCCAGCCGGGGAACGTCTGCGCGCCGTCGAGCACCGCCCCGCAGGCGACGAGCGCGACGACCGCGCCCCAACCCAGCAGCACGCCGGTCCGCCGTCCGGGCCGGACCCCGGCGAGCACGAGGGCCACCAGGGCGCCGGCGCCGAGCTCCCACAGCCGGGGCAGCGTGGAGAAGTACGCCACCTGCTGGTCGGCCCGCGTCATTCCCACCGACCACGCGAAGGACGCCGCGGTGACCGCCGCGACGGCCAGGACGACGGCGGGACGGGCGAGCCGGCGCCGCGGACCGCGCAGGAGCAGCGCCCCCGCGGCCACCACCACGGGTGCCGCCAGCAACACCTGGACCTGGATCGACAGCGACCAGAACTGCTGCATCGGGCTGGCGATGGCGTGGTTCGCCGCGTAGTCGACCGACTCGGCCACCAGGTGGTGGTTCTCGGTGAACGTCGCCGAGGCGAACAGGTGCCCGGCGAGCTCCCGCCACCGCGTCTCCGGCAGGACGAGAGCGCTGGCGACCACCGTGCCGGCCAGGACGAGCACGGCCGGGGGGACCAGGCGGGACAGGGTCCGCGTGACCGACGTCAGGGGGCGGACGCGGCCGCTCCGCGCGATCTGGCCCAGGAGGCTGTGGACGAGGAAGAACCCGCTGAGGGCCAGGAAGACGTCGACGCCGCCGGACACCCGGCCGGTCCCGACGTGGTAGCCCACGACCAGGGCGACGGCCAGGGCGCGCAGCCCGTCGATCTCCGGACGGCGCGCGGCACGCGGGCGGTGAGGGGCGGACGTCGTGGTGTGGTCAAGCAGGAGGGACATGACCGTCACTCATCGTAGAGGGCAGTTCATCCCAGGGTAGGGGCGTCGGGCGGTCTCAGAGCCCGAGAGTGGTGGACATCTCCGCGCGCAGCCGGTCGAGTTCCTCGGCCCCCCGGACGCGGGCGGCGGTGATCCCGGCGTCTCCGTGCACCGGCATGACCGTCTCCAGGTACGCCTTGAGCTTGGGCTCCGTGCCGCTGGGCCGCACGATGACCCGCACCCCGTCGCCGAGCAGCCGGACGGCGTCCACCGCGGGCGTCTCGTCGAGCAGGTCGGAGGCGGTCACCTCGCGGCCCAGCAGCCGGGACGGCGGTGCCGACCGCAGCCGCGCCATCATCGCGCCGATCCGGGAGAGGTCCTCGACCCGCACCGACAGCTGGCCGGTCGCGAACAGCCCGTGCTCGAGGGCCAGCTCGTCCAGCCGGTCGGTCAGCGTGCGGCCTGACGCCTTCAGCTCGGCGGCCAGCAGCGCGACGGCGGCTGCTGCGGACATGCCGTCCTTGTCGCGCACCACCTCCGGCGCGACCGCGTAGCCCAGCGCCTCCTCGTAGCCGAAGACCAGCGGCTCGTCGTCCGATCCGGCGCGGACGATCCACTTGAACCCGGTCGGCGTCTCGGCGAACCGGACGCCGTGCGCCTCGGCCAGCGTGTGCAGCAGCGAGCCGCTGACCAGCGACGCCGCGTACGTGCCGCGCACGCCGCGGCGCAGCAGCCAGTCGCCCAGCAGCCCGCCCACCTCGTCGCCGGTCAGCTGGCGCCCGCCGCAGACCACCGAGCAGCGGTCGGCGTCGGGGTCCTCGGCGATCGCCACATCGGCGCCCACCCGGTCCGCCAGCGCGGTCAGCAGGTCGACCGCGCCCGGCTCCTCGGGGTTGGGGAAGGTGACGGTCGGGAACGCCGGATCGGGCTCCTCCTGCTCGGGCACGCTCACCGGCGGGGCGAACCCGGCGGCGGCGAAGACCGACCGCGTCGTGGCGGCACCGACGCCGTGCATCGCGGTGTAGGCCACGGTGAGCGCCGCCCGGTCGGCGGCCGGCACCCGGTCGGGCTCGAGCGCGCGCACGACCGCGGCCACGTAGTCGGCCTCGACGTCGTCCCCGAGGGTCAGCCAGTCGTCGGACGTCGGCACCTCGCGCGCCGGGCCGACGGCGGCGATCGCGGCCTCGATCTCCCGGTCGGCCGGCGGCACCAGCTGCGCGCCGTCGCCGAGGTAGACCTTGTAGCCGTTGTCGTCGGGCGGGTTGTGGCTGGCGGTGACCATCACCCCGGCCACGCACCCCAGGTGCCGGACGGCGAAGGAGAGCACCGGCGTCGGCAGCGGCCGTGGCAGCACCTGCACGGCGAACCCCGCGCCGGCCAGCACCGCGGCGGAGACCCGGGCGAACTCGTCGGACCGCCGCCGCGCGTCGAAGCCGATCACCACGCTGCCGCCCGCGTGCCCGGCATCGGCCAGCCAGCGGCCCAGGCCCGCGGCCGCACGGGTGACCACCGCGGCGTTCATCCCGGCCGGCCCGGCGCGCAGCGGGCCGCGCAACCCGGCGGTGCCGAAGGTCAGCGGCCCGGCGAAGCGGCGCTCCAGCTCCGTCCGGTTCTCCGCCTCGATGAGCGCCTCGATCTCCTCGCGGTCGCCGTCGTGCGGGTCGGCGTCGGCCCACGCACGGGCGGTCTCGAGCAAGCTCACAGATGCTCCTCGCTGGCGCTCGTCGGAGCCGTGGCCCCGGCTGCTGCACCCTCGCGTGACCTCGCACGCTCGGTCACGTGTGCTCCTCGAAGTGCTCGGCGTCGAAGTCCGCCGTCGTGTACTCGCCGCCGACGCGGCCGTGCACCGGGTCCGCGAGATCGGGCTCGCCGTGCACCGCGATCAGTGCCTCCGCGTACGGCTCGGCGTCGTCGGCCGGCTCGTAGCCCAGCGCCCGGGCGGCGGTGAGGTCCCACCAGTTGCGGGTGTTGGCCGAGACGCCCCACACCACGGCGAACCCGGGGGAGGGCGCCCGCAGCGCGGCGTCGACCAGGCCGACCTGGTCGCGGGGGGACAGCCAGGTGGACAGCTGGCGGGTCGTCGTCGGCTCGGGGTAGGCGCTGCCGATCCGCAGGCACACGACGTCCAGGCCGTACCGGTCGGCGTACAGCGAGCCGAGCGCCTCCATGGCGACCTTGGACACCCCGTAGAAGGTGTCCGGCCGCGCGAGGCCGTCGTCCTCCCGGAGGAGACCGGACTCCGGCCGCGGGGTGAAGCCGGTGGCGTGGTTGCTGGACGCCAGCACCACCCGGGGGACGCCGGCCCGCCGCGCCGCCTCCAGCACGCACTGGGTGCCCGCGATGTTGGCGTGCGAGACCGCCGCCCACGTCGACTCGCCGGGGATCCCGGCCAGGTGGACGACGGCGGAGGTGCCGGAGACGGCCTCGGCCATCGCGGCCGGGTCGGTGACGTCGGCGACGACGTGCTCCTCGCCGGGCCGGGGCTCGTCGATCGGCACGACGTCCAGCGAGCGCAGCGCCCAGCCGCGCTCGGGCAGCCCGCCGCGCAGCACCGTGCCGATCCGCCCGGCCGCGCCGGTGAGCAGCACCGTCCCGCTCACCGGCGCCACCCCGCGGCCATCCCCGCGGAGACGGCCGTCACGGCAGCCGACCGATGAACTGCACCAGGAGCTCGCCCAGCCGGCCGGCCGCCGCCTTGCCCGCGGCGAGCACCTCCTCGTGGTCGAGCTTCTCGCCGGTGATGCCGGCCGCGGCGTTGGTGACCATCGACAGCCCCAGCACCTCGAGCCCCGCGGCCCGGGCCGCGATCGCCTCGAGCGCCGTCGACATGCCCACCAGGTCCGCGCCGAGCGTGCGCAGCATCCGGATCTCGGCCGGCGTCTCGTAGTGCGGCCCCGGCAGCGCCGCGTAGACGCCCTCGGTCAGCGACGGGTCCAGCTCCCGGGCCAGCGACCGCAGCCGCGCCGAGTACAGGTCGGTGAGGTCGACGAAGGTGGCGCCGACCAGCGGGGAGCGGGCGGTGAGGTTGAGGTGGTCGCTGATGAGCACCGCCTGGCCGACCCGGTGCTCGGGGGCCAGCCCGCCGGCGGCGTTGGTGAGGACGACGGTGCGCACACCCGCGGCGGCCGCGGTCCGGACGCCGTGCACGACCGGCTCGACGCCCCGGCCCTCGTACAGGTGGGTGCGGCCGAGGAAGAGCAGCACCCTGCGGTCGCCCACGCGCACCGAGCGGACCTCACCGCCGTGACCCACCGCGGTCGGGGCGGCGAAGCCGGGCAGCTCGCCGATGGCGACGCTGCCCTCGACGGTGCCGAAGGCGTCGGCGGCCGGCGCCCAGCCCGACCCCATGACGACGGCCACCTCGTGACCGCTGCCGAGCGCGCTGGTCAGGTCGTCGGCCGCGCGGGCGGCCAGGGCGGCGGGGGCGGTGGCGGGGGGTGCACTCACGCGGGAACGCTAGCCCAGCGCTCGGACGCCGACCCAGCGCTCGTGGCGGTGACGGGGCACACGTGCCCCAGCTGTCCCGCTGCGGGCGTGTCCGCTGGAGGCGGGCGGGCGGCAGGCCGAGTGTGTCGGGGTGCAGCGCATCGACATCGACGGCGTCCCCGTCTTCACCGGCGACGGCCCGGCACGGACCACCGCCGCCCTCGTCTTCGGGGTCGGGCTCCGCGACGAGACGTTCGCGACCATCGAGGTCACCCACCTCGTCGAGCACCTCGCGATGGGGGCGCTGCCCAAGTCGCACCTGCGGTGCAACGCGGTGACCGACGTCGACACGACGACCTTCCACGCGACCGGCCGTCCGGAGGCCGTGGGCGCGTTCCTCGAGGGCATCTGCCGGGCGCTGGCCGACCTGCCGACCGAGCGGATGGACCTCGAGGTCGGCGTCCTGCAGGCGGAGAACTGCTCCACGGCGCACTCCACCCTCGGCGCGCTGTGGGCCGCCCGCTTCGGTCTGACCGGCCCCGGACTGGCCGTCGCCGACGGACCGGGCCCGGAGTACCTCACCGAGGAGACCGTGCGGGCGCACGCCCGCCGCTGGTTCGTCCGCGGCAACGCGGCGCTGTGGTGCGCCGGGCCGCTGCCCGCCGGACTGCGGCTGCCGTTGCCGGCCGGCCCCCGTCCCCAGCGCCCCGCCCCGGCGCCGCGGCCGCAGACCGGGCCGGTGTGGACCAAGGGCCACGGCGCCGGCGTCGGCCTGCTGCTGTCCGCGGGCGGCGCGGGCGACCCCGCACTGACCATCGGCGTCGAGGTGCTCAAGGAGCGCCTGCGGGACACCGCCCGCCTCGCCCGCGGCCTGAGCTACTCCGTCGACTCGCTGGCCCTCGACATCACGGCGGACCGGCGCGAGGTCGCCGTCGTCCTGGACGCCCGGGACGGGCAGGAGGCGGCCGTCGCCGGCCTGCTCTGGCAGGCCTACACGGAGCTGTGCGCGTCCGGCCCGACCGCCGCGGAGCTCGCGCACGCGGTGGCCGGTTTCGAGGAGGAGCTGGACGCCGACGAGCGCGCCGTCGTGGAGTCCGAGCTCGCCGACGCCGCCTACTGCGCGGTGAGCGGCCTGCCGTTCCGCCCGGTGCAGGACGTGCTGGCGGCCTGGCGGACGACGTCCGGCGAGCGGGTGGCGGCGGCGCTGCAGGGCACCCGGCCGACGGCGATCCTGTACGTGCCCGAGGCGGTCGACTACGCCGGTCCGGGCGCGCCCGTCGAGCGCCGCTCCGTGTGCAACCTGCAGACCGAGCTGCCGGTGGGGGAGACCTTCCGGCCCTCGCCGCTGGCCCGGCTGTTCTCCCGGGAGAGCCGGGTCGCCCTCGTCGTCGGCGAGCGCGAGCTGGCCCACCGCGACAGCGACGGCGACGTCCACAGCATCCCGTGGGAGCTGGTCGAGGCCGCGCTGCCGACCCAGGACGGCCGGGCCGTCTTCGTCGTCGGGCGCAACCTGTGCAGCGCCGTCGTGGACGAGGAGCGGTTCGGACGGCGCGCGCTCGCGGCGGTGCAGGCGCGGGTGCCCGCCGCCCGCTGGCTCCCGCGCCCCGCGCCGCCGGGAGACGACCTGGTGGGAGCCGCTGCCCCGGCAGCCGGGACGGCCGCTCGTCCCTAGACTCCCGAGGATGGAGATCCCGTTCCGGTCCTCCGAGCGAGCCAGCCTCGGCGTCGAGTGGGAGCTGCAGCTCGTCGACCTGCAGACGCGGCAGCTGACCGCCGGAGCCGTCGAGATCCTCCACGAGATCCGCCCCGAGGGCGCCGAGGAGCACCCCAAGGCCAAGCACGAGCTGCTGCAGTCGACCATCGAGATCATCACCGGCGTCTGCAGCACGGTCGCCCAGGCCAAGGCCGACCTCGCCGGCACCCTCGCCGAGGTGCAGGCCGCCGCCGAGCGCCGGGGGCTGGGGGTGATGTGCGCCGGCACCCACCCGATCACCGACTGGCAGACGCAGGAGATCTCGCCCAAGGAGCGCTACCTGCAGCTGGTCGAGAAGATGCAGTGGCTGGCCCGCCGGCTGCAGATCTTCGGGGTCCACGTGCACGTCGGCGTCCGTGCTCCGGAGAAGGCGATCCCCATCGTCAACGCGCTCACCCAGTACGTGCCGCACTTCCTGGCGCTCTCGGCGTCCTCCCCGTTCTGGGTCGGCTGCGACACCGGGCTGGCCTCGGCCCGCTCGAAGGTCTTCGAGGGCATGCCGACCGCCGGCCTGCCCTACCAGCTGTCGGGCTGGGACCGTTTCGAGGAGTACATGGAGACGCTGATCTCCACGCACGCCATCGAGAGCGTCCGCGAGGTGTGGTGGGACATCCGCCCGCACCCGGACTTCGGCACCGTCGAGCTGCGCATCTGCGACGGGCTGCCCACCCTCGACGAGGTCGGCGCGGTCGCGGCGCTCTCGCAGTGCCTGGTCGAGCAGTTCGACACCCAGCTCGACCGCGGCTACACCCTGCCGGTGCCGGCCTCCTGGGTGCTGCAGGAGAACAAGTGGCGGGCCGCCCGCTACGGGCTGGACGCCGACATCGTCGTCGACGAGAAGGGCACCGTGCAGCCGGTCCGCCAGGCGATCACCGACCTGGTCGAGGAGCTCGAGCCCACCGCCCGCCGGCTGGGCTGCGAGGCCGAGCTGGCCGACGTCGAGCGCGTCCTGGCCGTCGGCGCGTCCTACCAGCGGCAGCGCGCGGTCGCCGCGGCGCACGACGGCGACCTGACCGCCGTCGTCGACAGCCTGCTGGCCGAGCTGCGGGACGGCCTGCCCACGAGTGGACCCGCCGGCCTCCCACCCGGGCCGGTGCCCGGCCCGGCCCAGTGCGCCGGGGGCCACACCGCATGACCCAGTTCCCGGAGGAGCTGGGGAAGGCGGTCGACGACTGGGTGGCCGAACGACACCAGCAACTCGTCTCCGTGCGGCGGCACCTGCACGCCCACCCCGAGCTGTCCTACGCCGAGTTCCAGACGACGTCCTTCCTCGAGCAGCGGCTGCGCAACGCCGCCCTGGATCCCAAGACGCTGCCGTCGGGCACCGGGCTGGTCGTCGAGGTGGGGTCCGGGGACCCGACCGTGGTGCTGCGCGCCGACATCGACGCGCTGCCGCTGGCCGACCTCAAGGACGTCCCCTACGCCTCCACCCGCGAGAACGCCTGCCACGCCTGCGGCCACGACGTGCACACCACCGTCCTGCTCGGCGCCGCACTGGCCCTGCACTCCCTCGACGGCCTGCCCGGGACCGTGCGCTGCGTCTTCCAGCCGGCCGAGGAGACGGTGCCCGGCGGGGCGACGGGAGTGGTGGCCGCGGGCGTGCTGGACGGCGCCTCGCGCGCCTTCGCCCTGCACTGCGACCCCTCCCTCCCGGCCGGCACCATCGGCCTGCGCACCGGCGCCATCACCGCCGCCTGCGACCGGATGGACGTCACCCTCACCGGTCCCGGCGGGCACACCGCGCGCCCGCAGCTGACCGTCGACCTGGTGGACGCGCTCGGCCGGCTGATCACCGACCTGCCGGCGCTGCTGTCCCGGCAGGTCGACCCGCGCGCGGGCATGTCCCTGGTGTGGGGCTCGGTCAACGCCGGGGTCGCGGCGAACGCCATCCCGCAGCGCGGCCACCTTCGCGGCACGGTGCGCGTGCTGGACCGGGACACCTGGCAGGACGCGGAGATGCTGCTGCGCTCGCTGGTGGAGCGGGTCGCCGCCACCACCGGCGCCGACGTGGAGGTGGACTACGTGCGGGGGGTGCCGCCGGTGGTCAACGACCCGCGGGCGGTGGCGCTGCTGCGTTCGGCGGCGCTGGAGACGGTCGGCAACGACGGGCTGCGGCTGTCCCCGCAGAGCATGGGTGGTGAGGACTTCGGCTGGTTCGCCGACGTCCTGCCCATCGCCCTGGCGCGGCTGGGCACCCACGGTGGCGGCGCGCCGCTGGACCTGCACCGAGGCACCTTCGACGTCGACGAGAGCGCGATATCCGTCGGCGTGCGGCTGATGGCCCGTACCGCCCTGCACGCGCTGGCCGCCGACGCAGGGGCCCCGCCGCCCGGGCCGAAACCGCACCCCAGCGGTTCCGGTCCGGGTGGGCGACGGTAGACACTGACGCGGATCGACCGACGATGCCGGGAGCCCGAGCGTGAGCGAGCGTGCGAGCGGACCCAGAACGCAGCCGTTCGAACGAAGGCGGGCGACGAGCGCCACCGAGGAGGCCTCGTGAGTTCCAGCGATCAGCAGACGACAGCACCAGCCGACGCCGAGGTGCCGGCCGAGCACGAGGTCCCCGACGAGCTGCGGCTCGCCGCCGGGTTCTCGGCCGCGACCCGGGAGGCCTGGCGGGAGCTGGTCGCCGGGGTGCTGCGCAAGGCCGGGCGCGAGGACCTGCCCGACCCGGTCGAGGACGCGCTGCGGGTGCCGGTGGCCATTGGGGTCAGCGTGGCCCCGCTCTACACCGCCGAGGACGCCGGCGACCTGCCCACCGCGGTCGGCGTCCCGGGCCTCGCCCCCTTCGTGCGGGGCGCCCGCCCCGGCTCGCCCGGCGACGTGCCCGGCGGCTGGGACGTCCGCCAGCGGCACGCCCACCCCGACGTGGCGCTGACGAAGGAGGCGATCGCCGCCGACCTGGAGAACGGTGTCACCTCCCTGTGGCTGGAGCTCGGCGAGGGGGCGGTCCCGGTCGACGCGCTCGGCGACGTCCTGGCCGACGTCTACCTCGACCTCGCGCCGGTGTCGGTCTCCGGTGGGCTCCCGGCCGCCGAGGCCCTGCTCGCCCACGTCGCCGGCCGCACCGACCTCGCGCCCGGCGGCTCGCTGGGCCTGGACCCGCTCGGCGTGCAGGCGGCCTCGGGGGAGGAGCAGGACCTCACCGGGCTGGCCGACGTCGCCCGCCGGGCGCCCGCCGGCTGGCGCGCCGTCGTCGTCGACGCCACGGTCTTCCACGACGCCGGCGCCTCCGCCGTCGAGGAGCTGGGCTGCTCGCTGGCCGCCGGCGTGGCCTACCTGCGGGCGCTGACCGGCGGCGGGCTCTCGACCGACGAGGCCTTCGCCGCGATCGAGTTCCGCTACGCGGCCAGCGCCGACCAGTTCACGACGATCGCCGGGCTGCGCGCCGCCCGCCGGCTGTGGGACCGGGTCGGTGAGGTCAGCGGCGCCTCGCCCGACGTCCGCGGCCAGCGGCAGCACGCCGTCACCTCCTCGGTGATGACCACCAAGCGCGACCCGTGGGTCAACATGCTGCGGACGACGGTCGCCTGCTTCGCCGCCGGCGTGGGCGGGGCCGACGTCGTCACGGTGCAGCCCTTCGACGCCGCGCTCGGCCTGCCGGACGCCTTCTCGCGACGGATCGCCCGCAACACCCAGAACCTGCTGGTCGAGGAGGGGCACCTCGCTCGCGTGCTCGACCCGGCCGGTGGCTCCTGGTACGTCGAGGCGCTCACCGACGCCCTGGCCGAGGCCGCCTGGAGCTGGTTCACCGAGATCGAGCGGGCCGGCGGGCTGGCCGCCGCCCTCGGCTCGGGCCTGGTCCGCGACCGGATCGCCGCCGCGTGGGACACCCGCGCCGAGCGGCTGGCGCACCGCACCGACGCCATCACCGGCGTCAGCGTGTTCCCCAACCTCGCCGAGAAGCTCCCCGAGCGGCAGCCCGCCGCGGACCTGCACCCGACCGGGGGGCTGCGGCGGGTGCGGGCGGCGCAGGCGTTCGAGGAGCTGCGCGACCGCGCCGACGCCGCCGGACAGCGTCCGCAGGTCTACCTCGCCACCATCGGCTCCATCGCCCGGCACACCGCGCGGGCCACCTTCGCCGGCAACCTGTTCCAGGCCGGGGGGGTGGCGACGCCGTCCGGCGACGGGGTCTCCGGCTTCGCCGACGCGGGCACGACGGTCGCCTGCATCTGCGGTACCGACAAGGACTACGCGGAGTCCGCGGCGCCACTCGCCGCGGAGCTGCGCGCCGCCGGGGCCACCGCGGTGTGGCTGGCCGGCAAGCCGTCGCTCGCCGTCGAGGGCGTCGACGGGTACGTGTACGCCGGGTGCGACGCGCTCGACGTCCTGCACCGAGTCCACGAGCAGCTGGGAGTGCCGGCATGAGCGCGATCCCCGACTTCAGCGGCGTCGACCTGGGCCGTCCGTCCGCGGGTGGATCGGTCGACGACTGGGCCAAGCGGTTCGAGGAGTCGACCGGCCGCAGTGTGGCCGACGCGAGCTGGGAGACGCCGGAGAGCATCGCCGTCGCGCCGCTGTACACCCCGGCCGACCTCGCCGGGCTGGACTTCCTGGAGACCTACCCCGGGCTCCCGCCGTACCTCCGCGGGCCCTACCCGACGATGTACACCACCCAGCCGTGGACCGTCCGGCAGTACGCCGGCTTCTCCACCGCGGCGGAGTCCAACGCCTTCTACCGGCGCAACCTCGCCGCCGGGCAGAAGGGGCTGTCGATCGCCTTCGACCTCGCCACCCACCGCGGCTACGACTCCGACCACCCGCGGGTGGTCGGCGACGTGGGCATGGCCGGCGTGGCGGTCGACTCGATCCTGGACATGCGGCAGCTGTTCGACGGCATCCCGCTGGACCGGATGACGGTCTCGATGACCATGAACGGCGCGGTGCTGCCGGTGCTGGCGCTCTACATCCTCGCCGCCGAGGAGCAGGGGGTCGCTCCGCAGCAGCTGGCCGGGACCATCCAGAACGACATCCTCAAGGAGTTCATGGTCCGCAACACCTACATCTACCCACCGAAGCCGTCGATGCAGATCGTCAGCGACATCTTCGCCTACACCTCCCAGGAGATGCCGCGGTTCAACTCGATCTCCATCTCCGGCTACCACATCCAGGAGGCCGGGGCGACCGCCGACCTGGAGCTGGCCTACACGCTGGCCGACGGGGTGGAGTACGTGAACGCCGGCAAGGACGCCGGGCTGGACGTCGACGCGTTCGCGCCCCGGCTGTCGTTCTTCTGGGCGATCGGCATGAACTTCTTCATGGAGGTCGCCAAGCTGAGGGCCGGCCGCCTGCTGTGGGCCCGGCTGATGAAGGAGGCCGGCGCGCAGAAGGACAAGTCGCTGTCCCTGCGCACCCACTCCCAGACCTCGGGCTGGTCGCTGACCGCGCAGGACGTCTTCAACAACGTCGTCCGCACCTGCCTGGAGGCGATGGCCGCCACCCAGGGGCACACCCAGTCGCTGCACACCAACGCCCTCGACGAGGCGCTGGCCCTGCCCAGCGACTTCTCCGCGCGGATCGCCCGCAACACCCAGCTGCTGCTGCAGCAGGAGTCGGGGACCACGCGGGTCATCGACCCGTGGGGCGGCTCGGCGTACGTGGAGCGGCTGACCTACGACCTGGCCCGCCGCGCGTGGGCGCACATCCAGGAGGTCGCCGAGCACGGCGGCATGGCCCAGGCCATCGACGACGGCATCCCCAAGCTGCGCATCGAGGAGGCCGCCGCGCGCACCCAGGCGCGCATCGACTCCGGCCGGCAGCCGGTCATCGGCGTGAACAAGTACCGGGTGGACGCCGACGAGGCGATCGAGGTGCTGCGGGTCGACAACGCCCAGGTGCTCGCTGAGCAGAAGGCCAAGCTCGAGGAGCTGCGCGCGTCCCGGGACGACGGCGCGGTGCGCGAGGCGCTGTCCCGGCTCACCGACGCCGCCCGCGCGGCCGCCGAGGGGCGGCGCGGGCGCGAGCTGGACGCCAACCTGCTCAAGCTCGCCGTCGACGCCGCGCGCGCCAAGGCCACCGTCGGGGAGATCTCCGACGCGCTGGAGGAGGTCTACGGGCGGCACGCGGGCCAGGTGCGCACCATCTCCGGTGTGTACCGAGACGAGGCCGGCGAGTCCGGCCCCCTGGAGGAGTGCCGCCGCCTGGCCGAGGCGTTCGAGGAGGCGGAGGGACGCCGTCCCCGCATCCTGGTCGCCAAGATGGGCCAGGACGGCCACGACCGCGGTCAGAAGGTCATCGCGACCGCGTTCGCCGACCTCGGCTTCGACGTCGACGTCGGCCCGCTGTTCCAGACCCCCGAGGAGGTCGCCCGGCAGGCGGTCGAGGCCGACGTGCACGTCGTCGGCGTCTCGTCGCTGGCTGCCGGGCACCTGACGCTGGTGCCGGCGCTCAAGCAGGCGCTGACCGACCTCGGGGCCGAGGACGTCGTCATCGTGGTCGGCGGGGTCATCCCGCCCGACGACGTGCCGACGCTCAAGGAGATGGGCGCGGCCGAGGTGTTCCTGCCCGGGACGGTGGTCGCCGAGGCGGCGCAGGGGCTGCTGCGGACGCTGTCCGAGCGTCTCGGGCACGGCTGAGCGGACAGGCGTGTGAGCATCGCAGCGAGCGACGGAGCCGACGGGGAGTGAGCATCGCAGCGAGCCCTGCGAGCGAGGAGCGGAGCGACCGCGGAGGCGACGTGGGTCAGAGCGGGCGAGGAGCGGGGCGCGCCGCGGGAGCGAACGAGTAATGGGCCGTCCCATCGACGTCCCGGCGCTGGTCGAGGGCGTGCTGGAGGGCGACCGGCGGGCGGTGGCGCGGGCGATCACGCTGGTGGAGTCGCACCGCGCCGACCACCGGGAACGCGCGCAGGAGCTGCTGGTCGAGCTGCTGCCGCACGCCGGGGCAGCGCGGCGGGTCGGCATCAGCGGCGTCCCCGGGGTGGGGAAGTCGACGTTCATCGACACCCTCGGCGTGACCCTCACGGCGGCCGGGTCGAGGGTGGCGGTGCTGGCCGTCGACCCGTCGTCCGCACGGTCCGGCGGGTCGATCCTCGGGGACAAGACCCGGATGGCGCGGCTGTCGGTGGACCCGCACGCGTTCATCCGGCCCTCGCCGACCTCTGGCACCCTCGGCGGGGTCGCGCAGGCCACGCGGGAGTCGATGGTCGTCGTCGAGGCGGCCGGCTACGACGTCGTCCTGGTGGAGACCGTCGGCGTGGGGCAGTCGGAGATCACCGTCGCCGAGATGGTCGACTCGTTCCTCTTCCTGACGCTGGCCCGCACCGGTGACCAGCTGCAGGGGATCAAGCGGGGCATCCTCGAGATCGCCGACGTGATCGCGGTGAACAAGGCCGACGGGCCCGGTGCGGCCGACGCGCGCAAGGCCGCCCGCGAGCTGGCCGGGGCGATCCGGATGCTGCGGGGCCGCGGGCAGGACTGGGACGTCCCGGTGCTCACCTGCGCCGGGCTGACCGGCGAGGGCCTCGACGAGGTGTGGGCCAAGCTGGTCGAGCACCAGGACCGGCGGAAGGCCTCCGGCGCGTTCGACGAGCGCCGGCGCACCCAGCAGGTGCGCTGGACCCGGCAGCTGGTGCGCGACGGCCTGGAGCACCGGCTGCGCGCGCACCCCGGGGTCCGGGCGGCCGCGCCGGAGCTGGAGAAGGCGGTGCTGGCCGGCGAGCTCACCCCGGCGCTGGCCGCGCAGCAGCTCCTGGAGACCTTCCTCCGCGACTCTTGAGCCCGGGGTGTGAGCCGAGTCACGAGACGCTAGCGTCCCGGAAGGGTCCGCGCCTGCGGCCCCAGCCCCGCTGCGAGACGAGGCCGGCCATGTCGATCGACAACCCGTACTACTCCGCTGCGGTCCACGGGGAGTTCGAGCTCGCCGACATCGGCGACCTCGTGCTGGAGGAGGGGCCCACCCTCCGCGGCTGTCAGCTCGCCTACCAGACCCTGGGCACGCTCAACGCGGCCAAGGACAACGCGGTGCTCATCCCCACCTGGTACTCGGGCAACCACTCGGTCATGCGGGACACCTACGTCGGGTCGGGCCGGGCGATCGACCCCGCGGAGCACTTCGTCGTCCTCGTCAACCAGATCGGCAGCGGGCTGGGCACCTCGCCGCACAACCTGGCGGGCCCCTACGGCCGGGGCCGCTTCCCGCGGGTGCGCATCGGGGACGACGTGGTCGCCCAGGAACGGCTGCTGCGCGAGGTGCTCGGCGTCGAGGAGCTGGCGCTGGTCTTCGGCGGGTCGATGGGCGCCCAGCAGACCTACGAGTGGGCGGTCCGGTTCCCCGACCGGGTCAAGCGGGCCGCGCCCCTGGCCGGCACCGCACGGATGTACCAGCACTGCGTCGTCTGGGCGCAGACGCTGGTCGACGCCCTCACCTCCGACCCCGGGTACGCCGGGGGCTGGTACCGCGAGCCCGCCGACGTCCGCGGCGGGCTGCAGCGGCACGCCGGGCTGTTCGCGCTGCACGTGCTGTCCAACGAGTTCTGGACCGGCGAGCACTGGCGGGCGCTGGGCTTCAGCTCGCCGGAGGACTTCGTGGTCGGCTTCCTGGAGGCCTACTTCCAGCCGATGGACGCCGGCGACCTGCTGGCCCAGGCGTGGAAGTGGCAGCACGGCGACGTCAGCCGGCACACGGACGGGGACCTCGCCGCCGCGCTGGGCCGGATCACCGCGAGGACGGTCGTCATGCCGATCAGCAGCGACAAGTTCTTCCTGCCCGAGGACTGCGCCCCGGAGCAGCAGCTCGTCCCCGACAGCGAGTTCCGGGTGATCGAGGACGTGCACGGCCACGCCTCGCTGTTCGGGCTGACGCCGACCTACCTCGAGCAGGTGGACGACGCGCTGCGCAAGCTGCTGGAGACGCCCGCCTGACGGCTCCCGCGGGGCCCCGCGGTCAGACGCCGGTGGAGCGGCACTCCCGGGACCGCAGCTCGGCGAGGTAGTCGTCCGGGGCGCCGGCGGCCTCGGCGGCGTCGGCGAGCGCGCCCAGGTACCGCGCGGAGGGCAGCCCGCCCTCGAAGGCGTCGAGCACGTAGACCCAGGCCACCTGGTCGCCGGTGAGCGTGTGCACCCGCAGGTGCAGCTTCCGGTAGAGGCCCTGGTCGGCGCCCTCCCAGGCGTCGAGCGCCCGCTCGTCGGCCTCGGTGAGGTCGTAGAGGGCGACGAAGACGCCCGGGGCGAGCGACTCGCCCGGCGTGGTGTCGTCGGGGACGAGGGTGGCCAGGGCTCCCTCCCAGCCGTACTCCTCGGCCCCGAAGGTCAGCCGCCAGCCCTTGATCCAGCCGGTGCCGGTGTGCGGGGAGGAGGGACAGCGCCGGAGCATCTGTGCGGGGTCCATGTTCGACCCGTAGGCGGCGTAGAGGCCCATCACAGGGCAGCCTACGACCGTGTGGCACGCCCCTCCGTGCGAGATGGACCACCTCGTCACCCGGAGCGGGGAGAATGGCGGGAGGACGTGTCCGCACCGCACCCCGAAGGACTCCCATGACCCGCATCGTGATCATCGGCGGTGGCCCCGCCGGCTACGAGGCCGCGCTGGTCGCCGCATCCCTCGGTGCGCAGGTCACCGTGGTGGAGCGCGACGGCGTCGGCGGGGCGAGCGTGCTCACCGACTGCGTCCCCTCCAAGACCTTCATCGCCTCGGCCGGCGCGATGACCAACGTGCGCGACTCGGCCGCGCTCGGTGTGCAGGGGTCCGAGCTGACCACCGTCGGCATCGACCTCCCCGCGGTCAACCAGCGGGTCAAGGGCCTGGCCGTGGCGCAGTCCGCCGACATCAGGGCCCGGCTGGTCGCCGAGGGCGTGCGCGTCGTCG
This sequence comes from Geodermatophilus sp. URMC 61, assembly GCF_052931555.1. Taxonomy (NCBI): domain Bacteria; kingdom Bacillati; phylum Actinomycetota; class Actinomycetes; order Geodermatophilales; family Geodermatophilaceae; genus Geodermatophilus; species Geodermatophilus sp. URMC 61. The sequence continues at coordinate 3,437,161 of NZ_JBRFHZ010000002.1, read as the reverse complement.
CCGGGCAGGGCCGGCTCTGCGACGAGGTCCGCGGCCTGGTGGAGCACCGGGTCCAGGTGCTCGACGGCGAGGGGGAGGTCACCGAGACGTTCGAGTGCGACGTCGTCCTCATCGCCACCGGTGCCGACCCCCGCGTGCTGCCCGGCGCCGAGCCCGACCACGAGCGGATCCTCGACTGGCGCGACGTCTACGACATCCAGGAGATGCCCGAGCACCTGGTCGTCGTCGGCTCCGGCGTGACCGGTGCCGAGTTCGCCTCCGGCTACCTCGAGGCCGGCGTCCCCGTGACGCTGGTGTCCTCGCGCGACCGGGTGCTGCCCGGCGAGGACTCCGACGCCGCCGAGGTGCTCGAGGAGGTCTTCCAGTCCCGCGGCGGCCGGCTGGAGCGCGGCCGGGCCGCGGCGGTGCGGCGGACCGAGAAGGGGGTCGTCGTCGAGCTCACCGACGGGCGCACCGTCGACGGCTCGCACGCGCTGATGACCGTCGGCACCGTGCCCAACACCGCCGGGCTCAACCTGGAGCAGTGCGGGGTCGAGCTCGCGTCGTCCGGGCACGTCGTCGTCGACCGTGTCTCGCGCACGAGCGTGCCGGGCATCTACGCCGCGGGTGACGTCACCGGCGTGTTCCAGCTGGCGTCGGTCGCGGCGATGCAGGGCCGGATCGCCATGTGGCACGCCCTCGGCGAGGCGGTCACCCCGATCCGGCTCAAGACGGTCTCGGCGAACGTCTTCACCCACCCCGAGATCGCCACGGTGGGCGTGCAGGAGAAGACGCTGCCCGAGGGCGCCGACATCGACGTGGTCCGGCTGCCGCTGGCCACCAACGCGCGGGCCAAGATGGCCGACCTGCGCGACGGGTTCGTGAAGCTGTTCGCCCGGCAGGCGACCGGTGTCGTCGTCGGCGGTGTCGTCGTCGCCCCCGGGGCGTCGGAGCTCGTCCTGCCGATCGCCCTGGCGGTCACCAAGGGGCTGACGGTGAGCGACCTGGCGCACACCTTCGCGATCTACCCGTCGCTGTCCGGCTCGATCACCGAGGCCGGTCGGCGGCTGATGCGCGCCGACGCCCTCGCCTGAGAGAGGACCCCGTCCTCCCACCCTCCGGATCAGGCCCCCTGCTCCCCGTCGCTCGTCGAAGGAGCCCGTCCCTCTCACCACTCGCAGGCTCGGCAGAAGGGCCCCCTGCCCCCGCCACTCGCAGGCTCCGGCGGGTCCCTGCAGGAGGGCCTCCGGACCGGGCCGGCTGGGCGGGTGGGACCCGGCTGGCGGGACGCCGGGGTGCGGGGGAGTGCTGAGGCGGATGTGACGGCGGGTTCGGCTGGACCTCCGCCGTCCGGTGCCGACGCGCGCGCGGGCTGCCGAGGACAGGGGGGATGCGCCCCCACCGGAACACCCCCGTCCCTCGCCGCCGCCCGCTCCGGGCGCTGGCCGGTGCGGCGACCGCGCTGGCCCTCTCCCTGACGCTGCCGGCGACGGTGGCCCGGGCGGAGGAGGCCGCGCCGCTGGACACCGTCGTCGGCGAGATCGTGCAGGCCTGGCCCGAGGTCGAGCTGTCCGGGTCCGCCGCGGGGACCGAGCACGCCGAGGCCCCGCTGACCTGGGTCGAGAGCAGCACCGGGGAGGCCGTCCGCGTGCCGACCGAGGCGGTGGCCGGCCTGGCGGTCGGCTCCACCGTCGAGGTCACGGTGGGCGCCCACGTCCCCGACGCCGCCGGCCAGGAGGGCTTCGAGCCCGCCCGCGACGTGCTCGGCGCCCAGCTGCTGCAGGAGGCGCCCGAGGCGCGCGCCGCGCGGGTGGCCGGGCTGACCAACCAGGTCACCGTGGCGATGGTGGTCCCGGCCGGCGGGCAGCGGGACGGCGCGACGCTGGCCCAGCTCGTCGCCGCCGTCGACGGGCCGGTCGCGGACTTCTGGGCGGGCGAGACCGACGGCGCCGTCCGGCTGGGCGTGACCGACGCGCACGACTGGTTGCAGACCACGGCCGGGTGCGCCGACCCGACCGCCCTGTGGAACGAGGTGGCCGACCGCACCGGTTTCGTGCCCGGCCCCGGCCGGCACCTGGTCGTCCACGTCAGCAGCCGGCCGCGGGACCTGCCCGGCTGCGCCTACGCGCTGGGCCAGGTCGGGACCGGCACCGGCGCGGGCGGGCGCGTCTACGTCCGGGACGTGCTGCCCTCGGTCATCGCCCACGAGCTGGGCCACAACTTCGGCCTCGGGCACTCCTCGGGGCACCAGTGCGACGCCGCGATGGAGACCGGCACCTGCCGTACCGCTCCCTACCGCGACTACTACGACGTCATGGGTGCCTCCTGGGCCTCGGTCGGGTCGCTCAACGCGCCCCAGGCCGCGCAGCTGGGCGTGCTGCCCGCCTCGGCCCAGCTGCCGGTCGAGGCGGCCGGCCCGGCCACGACGGTCACCCTCGCCGCGCTGGGGTCGCGCGCCGGCACCCGCGCGGTGCGGCTGACCGATGCCGCGGGCAGCACCTACTGGCTGGAGCTGCGGGCCGCGGTCGGTCGCGACGCCTGGCTCGGCGCGGCCGGCAACCGCTTCGGCCTCGACGCCGGCGTCCTGCTGCACCGCACCGGCCGGATGCCCGACACCGCGCTGCTGCTCGACGGCAGCCCGTCGCCGGCCGCCGGGTGGGACGACGACCTGCGCGCCGCGCTGCCCGTCGGCGTGCCGGTGCCGGTCGCCGGTGGCGCCTTCACCGTCACCGTCGACGCCGTCACCGCCGCGGGGGCCACGCTGACCGTCGTCCCCGCCGCCGGTGCCGTCGTCCCGGTGGCCCCGCTGCCCGAGACCACCGCGCCGGAGGTGCTGGCCGCGGCGCCGGCCGCCGCCGCGCCGCCCGCCTCCATCCCGGGCGCCTCCACCCCGGCCACTGCCTCAGCCGCCGTCCCGGCCGAGGCGGTCGCGCCGGTGCCCGCCGCCCCGGTGCCCGCCGCCCCGGAGGCCCCGGCCGCTCCGGTCGTCGCCGGCGTGCAGCTGATCGAGCCGGTGCCGGCGGCGGTCCGGACCGCCGCGGGGGCGGACTGGGCGCCGCCGGTCGCGGCGGCCGCGGGCCTGGGGGTCCTGGTGCTCGCCGGCTGGGGTGTCACCCGCAAGCGGGGCGTGCGCGGCCGGGGCTGAACCCGGCCTCCGCGCCAGGCACGGCACGGTCGGGACGAGCGCCGGCCGAGGGGGGACCCCCTCCTCCCCACCGCTCGGAGGAGGACCCCGTCCCTCTCACCCCTCGCGAGCTCGGCAGGAGGACCCTCCTGCCCCCGCCACTCGCAGGCTCGCGGCGGGACCCTGCAGGAGGGGCCGCCGGACGGGGCCCCGGGGACCCGGGGGGCCTGAGCCACGGAACGGGGCCGACGAGGGGCCGCCACCGGTCCCCGGTGACGGGCCCTCGTCACGTGCAGGGCGGACTACCCCGCGTCGGAGATCGTGCAGATGACCGCACCGCTGGTCACCGTGGCGCCCACCTCGGCGGACAGGCCGCTGACCGTCCCGCTCTTGTGCGCGGTGATCGGCTGCTCCATCTTCATCGCCTCGAGGACGACGACCAGGTCGCCCTCGGCCACGGTGTCCCCGTCGGAGACGGCGACCTTGACGATGGTGCCCTGCATCGGGCTGGTCAGGGAGTCGCCGGAGGCGGCCGACCCGCCGTGCCCGCCGCCGCGCTTGCGGGGCTTGGGCCCGCCGGCCGCGGCCGGTGCGCCCGCGCCCCCGGCCGTGAGGCCCGCGGGCAGGGACACCTCGAGCCGGCGCCCGCCGACCTCGACGACGACGGTCTGCCGCTCCTCGGGCTCGTCGTGCTCGGCCGGGGCGGCGGAGTAGGGCGGGACCTGGTTGTCCCACTCGGTCTCGATCCACCGGGTGTGCACGCTGAACGGCTCGCTGGTGAACGCCTCGTCGCGCACCACGGCGCGGTGGAACGGGACGACCGTCGGCATGCCCTCGACGACCAGCTCGTCCAGCGCCCGGCGGGCCCGCTGCAGGGCCTCCTCGCGGGTGGCGCCGGTGACGATGAGCTTGGCCAGCATCGAGTCGAACGCGCCGGCCACCTCACCACCGGTCTCGACGCCGGAGTCCCAGCGCACGCCCGGGCCCTGCGGGATCTCCAGCCGGGTCACGGGGCCGGGAGCCGGCATGAAGTTGCGGCCGGCGTCCTCGGCGTTGATGCGGAACTCGATGCTGTGCCCGCGCGGGGTCGGGTCCTCGGTGATCGTCAGCGGCAGGCCGTCGGCGATGCGGAACTGCTGGCGGACCAGGTCGATGCCGCTGGTCTCCTCCGAGACCGGGTGCTCGACCTGCAGCCGGGTGTTGACCTCGAGGAAGGAGATGGAGCCGTCGACGCCGACGAGGTACTCCACGGTGCCGGCGCCGTGGTACCCGGCCTCCCGGCAGATCGCCTTGGCCGACTCGTGGATGCGTGCCCGCTGGTCGTCGGTCAGGAACGGCGCGGGGGCCTCCTCGACCAGCTTCTGGTTGCGCCGCTGCAGCGAGCAGTCGCGGGTGCCGACGACGACCACGTTGCCGTGGGTGTCGGCGAGGACCTGGGCCTCGACGTGCCGGGGCCGGTCGAGGAAGCGCTCGACGAAGCACTCCCCGCGGCCGAACGCCGACACGGCCTCGCGGACGGCGGAGTCGAACAGGTGGGGGATCTCCTCCACGGTGCGGGCCACCTTGAGCCCGCGCCCGCCGCCGCCGAACGCCGCCTTGATCGCGACCGGCAGGCCGTGCTCCTCGGCGAAGGCCACGACCTCGTCGGCGCCGCCGACCGGGTCCTTGGTGCCGGGCACCAGCGGCGCGCCGGCCTTCATGGCGATGTGCCGGGCCTGCACCTTGTCGCCGAGGGCGATGATCGACTCGGGGGAGGGGCCGATCCAGGTGAGCCCGGCGTCGAGCACCGCCTGGGCGAAGTCGGCGTTCTCCGAGAGGAAGCCGTAGCCGGGGTGGACCGCGTCCGCACCGGACCGCTTGGCGGCGTCCAGGACCTTGTCGATGACCAGGTAGGAGTCGCCGGGCGTCGTCCCCCCGAGGGCGAAGGCCTCGTCGGCCACGCGCACGTGCAGCGCGTCCCGGTCGGGCTCGGCGTAGACGGCCACGCTGGTCAGGCCGGCGTCCTTGCACGCGCGGGCGACGCGCACCGCGATCTCGCCGCGGTTGGCGATCAGGACCTTCTGCACCGGAGTCCTCCTTCGGACGACGACCGTTCGGACTCTAGCCAGCGTCGTCGGCCGTCGTCGGCGGGGGCCGCAGGACCCCCCGTACGTCAGGCGTCCACGGTGGCGCGGCGGCGCGAGGGTCTCGGGGGCGCCGGGACGACCGTACGCGCGGCGGCGGCACGCAGGGGTCGACGAGCCAACGACCGGAGGACGCGGGCCGTGCGCGGCAGCACCGCACCGGGGAGGGCGGCGGAGAGCGGCGTCCGGGGCACGGGCGGGACGGCCGTGTCGGCCGGGGTGTCGAGGGTGGGGTCGGACGGCGCGGCGTCGGCGACCGGACCGGTTCCGTCGCCGGCGACCACGTCGTCCGCGGGCGCCTCCGCCGCGGTCGTCTCCCCAGGAGCCGGCTCGACCGGTGGCAGGCCGACCGGGATGAGGGCCGCGATGGCGTCGAGGGCGGCGTCGAGCAGGTCGTCGGGCCGGGCGCTCCCGTCCGGGTCCGTGCCCCGGGCCGTGCCGACCCGCAGGTCGTCCAGGTCGCCCACCAGCTGGAACGCCATCCCGGCCAGCTCGCCGAGCATGCACTCCGAGCGGGCGGCGGCCCAGTCCCGGACGTCGTCCGGCAGGCTCAGGGCCACCGCCTGCGGTCGCGCGGGCAACGTCACCCGGCCCAGCAGGTGGGTGACCCGTGCCTCGTGGACCGGCCACTCCAGGCTGGTCCCCAGCCGCTCGTTCAGGCGGCGCAGCAGCTCGCTCTCCGCCCGGCCGAGCGACTGGTTCCGGCGGCCCTCGGGGAACGTCGCGACGGCCGGGTCGACGCCGAGGACCTCCGCGAAGCGCTGCCAGAGGACCGCGGGCGAGGCGCCACTGGGCGGCACGGTCACCAGGTGCAGCCGGGACGCCGGCAGCGTGGCCCCCCAGCGGCGCAGGAGGGCGGCCAGGTCCTGCCGTAGCCAGAACTCCGTGGCGTAGCCCTCCTCACACTCGGCGGGGTGGTACGGGGTCCCACGGCGCCGAGAACGGGGGCAGACGATGTCGAGGTAGTGCTGGAACGGCAGCGGGCTGCGGTTCTTGACGTTCTCCTGCCACACGGCGGGCAGCTGCCGAGCGAGGTCGCGGGCGGTGACGACGACGTCCACCTCGGCGAAGTCCAGGTCGGCCAGCAGTCGGGCGGCCTGCTCCGCGCTCAGGTCCCCGAAGAGCTCGTGGGAGATCACGGTGGTGCCGGCGTGCTCGCGGGCCGCGCTGACCAGCCGGTCCCAGGCGCCCTCCACGGCCGGGTCGACCCAGCCGTGGAAACCCTCCCGGCGCACGTCGAGGACCGCGTGGAAGTGCGCGCCCGGGTGCTCACCCGGGTAGCGGACGCCCACCTCGCCCAACGCGGACCGCGAGTCCCACAGCAGGTCCTGGAGGTACGTGGTGCCGGACTTCGGGGTCCCGATGTGCAGGACGACGCGCTGCGAGGTCACGTGACGAGCATCGTCGTCCGGGCCCTCGGGAGGCCCCACCGGTGTGGTGTCCGTGCCCGGAGTGACGGATGTGGCGACTGAGGGTGGACCGGTTCGTCTCAGCGCCGCCAGAGGTCGGTGATCGCCAGCCCGCGCTTGGCGAGCTGGGTGCGCAGTGTGGCCAGCGACAGGCCGACGACCGCGGCCGGGTCGCCGTCCACCCGCCGGACGAACGGCGCGCCCAGCCCGTCGAGGGTGAAGGCGCCGGCCACTGCCACCGGCTCGCCGGTGGCCAGGTAGGCCTCGATCTCCTGCGGCGTGGGGCTGGCGAAGTGCACCACGGTGGAGACGACGGCGACGTCCCGGCTGACCACCTGGCCGTCCCGGACGTCGAAGAGCGCCTGGCCGGTGTGCAGCACGCCGCTCCTGCCGCTCATCCGCTGCCACCGGTCGCGGGCGTCGTGCGTGTCGGCGGGCTTGCCCAGCGCCTGGCCGCGGAACTCCAGCAGCGAGTCCGCGCCCACGACCAGCGCGTCGGTCTCCTGCTCGGCGACGGCCTTGGCCTTGGCCGCGGCCAGCAGGGCGACCAGCTCGCCGACCCGCGCGGCCCGCACGGACGACTCGTCGACCTGGCTCACGACGACCTCGGGCGTCAGCCCGGCCTGGCGCATCAGGGCCAGCCGGGCGGGGGACGCCGAGGCCAGCACCAGCCTGCGGTCCACGCTCATGCTTCCTCCTCGCTGGCGCTCGTCGTCGGCATCGGCGGCTCCGCCCGTCTGCCGCATGAACTCGCACGCTCGGTCATGCGAACCGCCCGGAGGCGCGCCACCCGCCCGGGCCCGGGCGCAGCGGACGCCGGTGGGCGTCCTCGAACGAGGCCCAGGTCCCCATCGGGGTGGACCGACGACGGGTGCGCCGCTGTGACAGGGCGGCGACGACGACGGTGAGTGCGGCGAGCTCCTCGGCCGAGGGCTCGCCCGTGACGACCCGCAGCAGCGGACGGACACCGTCCTCCCCACCCTCCGCAGGCCGAGCAGAAGGACCCCCCTGCCCCCCGCCACTCGCAGGCTCGCGGCGGGACCCTGCAGGGGGGCCGCCGGGACGGGGCCGAGTCGGCTCGGCGGTCACAGCGGGATGTTCCCGTGCTTCTTCGGAGGCAGGGTCTGGCGCTTGTTGGCGAGCAGGCGCAGTCCCTTGGTGATCTCGATGCGGGTCTCCGACGGGCGGATCACCTGGTCGACGTACCCACGATCGGCCGCGATGTACGGCGAGAGCAGCGCGTCCTCGTACTCGGTGATGAGCTCGGCGCGGCGCGCGTCGGCGTCGTCGGCGTCGGCCAGCTCCCGGCGGTAGAGGATGTTGACCGCGCCCTGGGCGCCCATGACGGCGATCTGCGAGGTCGGCCAGGCGAGGTTGAGGTCGGCCCCGAGGTGCTTGGAGCCCATGACGTCGTAGGCGCCGCCGTAGGCCTTGCGGGTGATCACGGTGATCTTCGGGACCGTCGCCTCGGCGTACGCGTAGATCAGCTTGGCGCCGCGGCGGATGATCCCCTCCCACTCCTGGGAGGTGCCGGGCAGGAAGCCGGGGACGTCGACGAAGGTCAGCACCGGGATGTTGAAGGCGTCGCAGGTGCGCACGAACCGCGCCGCCTTCTCGCTGGCGTCGATGTCCAGCGTGCCGGCGAACTGGGTGGGCTGGTTGGCCACGATGCCGACCGGCCGGCCCTCGACCCGGCCGAAACCGACGACGATGTTCGGCGCGAACAGCGGCTGCACCTCGAGGAACTCGCCGTCGTCGAGCACGTGCCCGACGACGGTGTGCATGTCGTAGGGCGTGTTGGCCGAGTCCGGGATGAAGGTGTCGAGCTCACGGTCGGAGTCGGTGACGCCGTCGTGCGTGGTGTCGGCCGGGGCGACCTCGATCGCCGGGAGCGGGTCGAGGTTGTTGCTCGGCAGGTAGGACAGCAGCGCCTTGACGTAGTCCAGCGCGTCGGCCTCGTCCTCGGCCAGGTAGTGCGCGACGCCGGACTTGGTGTTGTGCGTGCGGGCGCCGCCGAGCTCCTCGAGGGTGACGTCCTCGCCGGTCACGGTCTTCACGACGTCGGGGCCGGTGATGAACATCTGGCTGGTCTGGTCGACCATGACGATGAAGTCGGTCAGCGCGGGGGAGTAGACGTGCCCGCCGGCCGCGGCGCCCATCACCAGGGAGATCTGCGGGATGACGCCGGAGGCGTGCACGTTGCGCCGGAAGATCTCGCCGTAGAGGCCGAGGGAGACCACGCCCTCCTGGATGCGCGCGCCGCCGCCCTCGTTGATGCCGATGATCGGGCAGCCGTTGCGGATGGCCAGGTCGAGGACCTTGACGATCTTCTCGCCGTAGACCTCCCCGAGGCTGCCGCCGAACACCGTGACGTCCTGGGAGAAGACGCAGACCGGCCGGCCGTCGACGGTGCCGTAGCCGGTGACGACGCCGTCCCCGAAGGGCCGCTTGGCCTCCATGCCGAAGGTGGTGGAGCGGTGGCGGGCGAACTCGTCGAGCTCGGTGAACGAGCCCGGGTCCAGCAGCGCCTCGATGCGCTCGCGGGCGGTCATCTTCCCCGCGGCGTGCTGCTTCTCCACGGCGCGCTCGGAGCCCGCGTGGGTGGCCTCCTGCACGCGTCGCTCGAAGTCCGCCAGCTTCCCGGCGGTCGTGTGGATGTCGACCTGCTCGGGGACCGGGTCCCCGGCGCTCTCCAGTTCAGCCGCGCGCACGTGCTCTCCTCGCTGCGCTCGTCGGCGCGTTCGCGCCGCGCTGCTGCGTCCATCCGTGAGTTCGCAGGCTCACTCACGTGCTCTCCTCGCTGGCGCCCACCGGCCGCGTCGGGCGCTGCCGTGCCCGGGCGTGAGCTCCCTCGCTCTCGGGTTCCGTAGCGTAGAAGAGTGCCCGAGCGCCCGCCGTCCGCCTCTGCCGACCCCTCCCGGGCCCCGCTCGACGGCCCGGCGCTGGCAGCCGCCCTCACCTCCGACAGCGCGCTGTGGCGGTCACTCGAGGTGGTCGGCGAGATCGGCTCGACCAACGCCGCACTCCTCGCCGCCGCGGCCGACGACGCCCCCGAGGGGACGGTCCTCGCGGCGGAGCACCAGGTCACCGGCAGGGGGCGGTTGGACCGGGTCTGGACCTCCCCGCCGGGCGCGGGCATCACCGTCTCGTTCCTGCTGCGCCCCGACGTCCCGAGCGCCCGCCGCGGGTGGCTGCCGCTGCTCACCGGTGTCGCCCTGGCCGAGGCGGTGGGCGAGGTGCCGGGCGTGCGCGCCTCGCTGAAGTGGCCCAACGACCTGCTCGCGGCCGGCGGCGCGAAGCTGGCCGGCATCCTCGCCGAGGTCGGCAGCGGGGCGATCGTCGTGGGCGTCGGCCTCAACGTCTCCACCCGGGCCGACGAGCTGCCGGAGACCGGCTCCTCCCTGGCACTCGAGGCCGGGCGGCCGGTCGACCGGGCGGCGGTGCTGCTGCAGTTCCTGCGCACCTTCGAACGCCGCTACCTCGCCTGGGCGCGGAGCCTCGGCGACCCGGTGGCGAGCGGGCTGGCCCGTGACTACCTGGCGTGGTGCTCGACGGTGGGCGCGCAGGTCGTCGTCACCCTGCCCGACGGCTCCACCCTCGAGGGGGTCGCCGAGTCGGTGGACTGGGACGGCCGGCTCGTCGTCCGGACGGGGCAGGGCGCGGTGGAGCTCGCGAGCGGCGACGTGCGACACGTGCGCGCACCGGCGCGGGAGCCGTGATCTAACACTCACCCTCCGTCATCCTGTCCGGGTGCCCTACCCGGACAAGCTGCTCGCCGAGGACGAAGAGGTCGTCCGGCACCTGCACCCGCACTGGCTGACCCTCGTCCGTCCGGTCCTCGTCCTCCTGCTCGTGGTGGGCGGCACCTCGTTCGGCGCGGCGCTGGTGCCCGCCGGGGCCGCGCAGGGCACGGTCCGTGCGGTGCTCGCCGGGCTCGCGCTCGTGGTCCTCGTCGTCGCCGTCCTCCGGCCGGTGCTGCGCTGGCGCACCACGCACTACGTCGTCACCACCCACCGGGTGCTGCTGCGCGAGGGCGTCCTCGCCCGCCGGGGCCGCGACATCGCGCTGTCCCGGATCGCCGACGTCTCCTACCGGCAGACCCTGGGCCAGCGACTGGTCCGCTCGGGGACGCTCACCATCGAGTCCCTCGGGGAGGGCGGGACCACCGTGCTCGAGCGGGTGCCCGACAGCGACGGCGTCCAGCAGCTGCTGGTCGCGCTGATGGAGGAGGACGTCGACCGGCGCGGCGGCGCCGGTGTGCCGCCGCCGCGCGACGGGTGGGACGACGACGGCTGGACCCCCGCCGGGTGGACCGCCGGGCACCGCACCACCCGCCTCTGAGCGGGGTGTGACGGGCCCGTCACGGCGTGGCTGGGCACTTCTGTCAGCACCCCGACCTACCTTCTGCGCCCATGCGGCTGCTGCACACCTCCGACTGGCACATCGGCCGCTCCCTGCACGGTGCCGACCTGCTGCGCGAGCAGGAGCACGTGCTCGCCGGGCTGGCCGAGGTCGTCGTCGCCGAAGCGGTCGACCTCGTGGTCGTCGCCGGTGACGTCTACGACCGCGCGGTGCCCTCGGCGGATGCCACCGGCGTGCTCGACCGGGTGGTCGGGCGGCTGCTGCGGGCCGGCGCGGCCGTCGTCCTGACGCCGGGCAACCACGACTCCGCCCGCCGCCTGGGCACCTTCTCCGGCCTGCTCTCGGCCGCCGGTCTGCACGTGCGCGCCACCACCGCCGGGCTCGACGAGCCGGTGCTGCTGCGCGACGAGCACGGCGAGGTGGCCGTCTACGGGCTGCCCTACCTGGAGCCGGAGATCGCCCGGCACGAGCTCGGTCTGCCGGGTGCGCGGTCCCACGAAGCGGTGCTGACCGAAGCGATGGAGCGGGTGCGCCGCGACCTGTTCCTGCGCCCCGGCACCCGGTCGGTCGTGCTGGCGCACGCCTTCGTCGGCGGGGGCGTGCCCAGCGACAGCGAGCGCGACATCTGCGTCGGTGGGGTCGACCTGGTGCCCGCGCCGGTGTTCGACGGGGTCGACTACGTCGCGCTGGGGCACCTGCACCGGCCGCAGACGATCACCGAGCGGCTGCGCTACAGCGGGTCGCCGCTGGCGTACTCCTTCGGCGAGGCCGGGCAGGACAAGCAGGTGTGGCTGGTCGACCTGGACGCCACCGGGCTGGCCGGCGTGCGCGCGCTGACGCTGCCCACCCCGCGTCCGCTGACCGTGCTCACCGGCACCCTGGACGACCTGCTCGCCGACCCGGCCCACGCCGCGGTCGAGGAGCACTTCGTCTCCGCACGGCTGACCGACGACGTCCGGCCCTCGGACCCGATGCGGCAGTTGCAGACCCGCTTCCCGCACTGCGTGCACCTGGAGTGGACCGGCGGCACCGCCGGGGGAGACGGGCGCAGCTACCAGGAGCGGCTGCGCGGCCGCAGCGACCTTGAGGTCGCCGGTGAGTTCGTCACCCACGTCCGCAACGGCGTCGGGATGAGCGACGCCGAGCGCGAGCTGCTCGTCCGGGCCCTGGGCGCGGCGGCCCGGGAGGAGCTGGCCCAGTGAGGCTGCACTCCCTGTCGATCACCGCGTTCGGGCCCTTCGCCGGCACCGAGACCGTCGACGTCGACGCCGTCGCCCGCGACGGGCTCTTCCTGCTGTGGGGCCCCACCGGCGCGGGCAAGACGACGCTGCTCGACGCCGTCGTCTACGCCCTCTACGGCACCGTCCCGGGCGCGCGCGGCGAGGAGAAGCGGCTGCGCAGCGACCACGCCGACGCGGCCACCCGCACCGAGGTCTCCTGCGAGCTCACCCTCGCCGGCGAGCGGCTGCTCGTCGTCCGCCGACCCGAGCAGACCAGGCCGAAGAAGCGCGGCGCCGGCGAGACGACCGAGCAGGCCAGGCTCACCGTCCAGCGGTGGGACGGTGCCAGGTGGCAGCCGGTGAGCACCCGCATCGACGAGGGCTCGGAGTACCTGCGGGTGCGGCTGGGCCTGTCCGCCGAGCAGTTCTGCCAGGTGGTGCTGCTGCCGCAGGGCGACTTCGCCCGCTTCCTGCGTGCCGAGCCGGAGGACCGCGCCAAGCTGCTGCGCACCCTCTTCGACGTGGGGCGCTTCGCGCGCGCCGAGGACTGGCTGGCCGCCGAGCGCCGCGCCGCCGAGGAGACGCTGCGCGCCGACCGGCACCGGATCAGCACCCTGCTGCACCGGGTGGCGCAGATCGCCGACGTCGAGGTGCCCGAGGAGCTGGCCCCCGAGCTGGTCGGCGCCCAGCCCGGCGCCTCGGTGAACGGGTGGGTCGCCGCGGTGCGCGCCCGGGCCGCCGGTGACCTCACCGCCGCGACCGCGGCGGCCGAGGCCGCTGCCGCGGAGAGCGCCCGCCTCGACGGCGAGCTGGCCCGGGCCCGCGCCCTGGCCGACCGGCACGCCCGGCGCGACCGGGCCCGTCAGGAACTCGTCCGGCTCACGGCCGAGGAGGAGCAGCTCGGCCCGCTGCGGGCCCGGGCCGACGCGGGGCGCCGTGCCGAGGCGCTGCGGGACGTGCTGGAGACCGCCGGCCGCACCGCGCTGGCCGCCGAGGCCGCTGCCGCAGCACTGCAGTCGGCGCGCGCCGCCTGGGCCGAGGTGGCTCCCTCGCTCGACGACCCCACCCACCCCGCCGCCGACACGCTGCTGGCCCGCGAGCTGCGGGACGAGGCCGCGGCGGCCCGCGCACTGGTGCCGGAGGCCGACCGGGCCGTCGGCCTGGCCCGCGAGGTCACCCGGCTCGAGCGGGAGATCCGGGCGCTCGCCGACCGCTGCGAGCGCGGAACCGCCGCGGCCCGGGTCTGGCCGGCACGGATCGCCGAGGCGCAGGACCGGGTGGACGCCGCCGTCGATGCCGCAGCGCGACTGCCCGGCCTGACCGCGGCCGAGGAGTCGGCCCGGACGGCGCTGGTGGCCGCGGCGCAGGCCGACCGTGCGGCGACCGCGCTCGCCGCATCCCGGGTGGCGGCCGACGCGGCGCGGACCACCTGGTTGGAGGCCCGCGAGCACCTGGTCGAACTGCGCAGCCGACGGCTCGACGGCATGGCGGCCGAGCTGGCCGCCGGCCTGGTCGACGGCGCCGATTGCCCCGTGTGCGGCGCCACGGACCACCCGCGGCCGGCCGTGCACGCCGGTCCGGTCGTCTCCCCCGACGACGAGGAGCGGGCCCGCGCCGCGGCCGATGCGGCCGAGGAGCGGGCGACCGCCACCCGGCGGGCCGTCGAGGAACGCGAGCGCGAGCTCGCCGTCCTCCACGCCCGGGCGGGCGACCTGCCGCTGCAGGAGCTGACCGCTCGGGCGGAGGAGGCCCGCGCGGCCCTCGCCGAGGTCGCCGGGTTGGCTGCCACGGTCGAGGAGGCGCGCCGCGACCTGGCCGCCCGCGAGGCGGAGCTGGACGCGGCCGCCGCCGCGCTCGCCGCCGACCGCCTGACGATGGAGAGCCGCAGCGCCGAACGCGCGGCGCGGGAGGAGGCGCTGACGGAGCTCACCGCGCGGCTCGACGCCGCCCGCGGGGCGGACGCCGACCTGCCGGCGCGGGTCCGGCGGCTGACCGCGGCCGCCGAGCGCTGCGAGGCGGTGCTGTCCGCGGAGGGCGAGGAGCTGCGCGCCCGCACGGCCGCCGACACCGCACGGGAGACCGCCGTGGAGCGGGCCGCGGCCGCCGGTTTCGCCGACCTGCTCGACGCCGCCGACGCGCTGCTCGACGCGGGGCAGCTGACCGTCCTCGAGCGCCGCCTGCGGGAGCACGACGAGGCCCGGTCGGTCGTCGCGGCCACCCTCGGCGACCCGGAGCTCACCGACCTGCCCCCGCGGCCGGACGTCGCCGCGCTGCAGCAGCGCTGTGCGGAGCTGACCGCCCGCCGTGAGGAGGCGGTCGCGGCTCTGGAGCAGGCCCGGCGCTGCGCGGGCGCCCTCGACGCGCTCGCCGGGGAGGTGGTCTCCGCCGAGGTGGAGCTCGCCGAGCGCCGCGCCCGGGCGGGGCGGGTCGCCGGCCTGGCCGACCTGGTCAACGGCCGCGGCGCCAACACGCTGCGGATGCGGCTGCAGTCCTTCGTGCTGGCCGCCCGGCTCGAGCAGGTCGCCGAGGTCGCCAGCCGGCGGCTGCAGGAGATGTCGGGGGGGCGGTACACGTTCCTGCACAGCGACGCGCAGGCCCGGTACGGGGCCCGTGGCGGGCTGGGCCTCGACGTCTTCGACGAGTACACCGGCACCCGGCGTCCCACCAAGACCCTCTCCGGCGGGGAGAGCTTCATGGCGTCGCTGGCGCTCGCCCTCGGTCTCGCCGATGTCGTCACCGCCGAGGCCGGCGGCATCCAGATGGACACGCTCTTCGTCGACGAGGGCTTCGGCACCCTCGACGCACTCGCCCTCGACGCGGTCATGAACGTGCTCGACGAGCTGCGCCGCGGCGGCCGGACGGTCGGCGTCATCAGCCACCTGGAGGAGTTGCGCACCCGCATCCCCACCCGGCTGGAGGTCGTCGCCGGACGGCACGGGTCCCGTCTGGCCGGCTGATCCGGCCGCTCCGGACCGCGGCGCACGGGGTGCGCGGGACGGGTGTGACAGGGGGCGCGACCCCTGGCATGTGTTGCCTCAACGGCGTCGGCTTTCGGTGGGTTTCGAGTTAACAGTCGCGTGCGGAGCGTGACTAGCGTCCAAGGCGTCCACAGGAACGGACCGATCCTCCTCGCTGCTTCTCCGGGAGACCCGATGTCCACCGCGCCGAGCACGAGCGCAGTCACCCACCCGTCCGCGCCGGGCGCCGTCCGCCGGTCGCGGTCGGAGATCCGGGCGTTGACCGGGCTGCGGATCGTCGCCGCGGCGTGGGTCGTCCTGTTCCACTTCGAGGGCCAACTCATGCCCTACGTCGACCAGTTGCCGGGCCTGCACGCCGTGCTCAGCGCCGGCTGGATCGGCGTGGAGCTGTTCTTCGTGCTCAGCGGCTTCGTCATCGCCCGCAGCTACCTGGACGAGTGCGGCCGCCGCTGGTCGACCGCGGGTGCGGCACGGTTCGTGGCCAACCGCTTCGCCCGGGTGTGGCCGGCGTGGATGACGGTGACGGTGGTCGCGTGCGCGTGGCTCGTGGTCTGCCCGCGGCTGGGCCTGAACCCGAACGTCATCAGCGGGCATCCGCCGCTGGACCTCACGATCCTGCTGCGCCAGGTGACCATGACCCATATGTGGGGCGAGTCCTCGCTGGTCGACGTCAGCTACGTCGCTCCCGGCTGGTCGATCAGCGCGGAGTGGCTGGCCTACCTGGCCTTCCCGCTGCTCGCCCTGGCGATGCGCCCGCTGCTGCGGGTCCACCCCGCGGCCACCCTGGTCCTCGCCACCGCGGCGATGTCCCCGCTGGCCCTGACCTCGTTCCTGCACGGCACCGACGACATCGAGATGAACTGGGTGTTGCGCATCACCTGCAGCTTCGTCGCGGGCATCCTCGCCCTCTGCGCCGTCGCCCGGCTGGAGGGCACCGAGCGGGGGGAGCGCTGGGGCCGGCGGCTCACCGCCGCTGCTCTGGTGACCACGGGTGTCGTGCTGCTCTGGGCCAATTGGCGCACCGGTCAGGACCTCGCGACGGGCCGGGAGTTCGGTAAGTACGCGGCCGTCGCGGTCGCGGGCTGGCCGATGTTCATCGCCGGCCTGGCGCTGGGCGGCGGAGGGCTGGGGCGCTTCCTGTCGCGTGACGCTCTCGTCTACGGCGGCCGGATCTCCTACTGCTTGTACCTGGTGCACTGGGTCGTGCGGGACATCGGTATGGCCGTGATCGCGCGGGACCCCGCAGGCGCGGGCGCGCAGTCGCCCGGCGGCGCGCTCGCCGTCCCCGTCCTCGTGGCCCTCTGCCTGGTCCTGGCGGCGGGGCTCCACCACGGGGTGGAAGAGCCGTCCCGTCGCCGGCTGGTCCGGCTGTGGAGCGGCCGGCGCGCCGTCGAGACGGCTTCCCCGGCGGAGCCGTCGCAGGCCGTGGCCGACGAGAGCCCCGAGGATCCAGCGGCCGCCCGCTGGCCGACGCCCCTGCCAGGCGGGTCCTGCCGCCCGCGGCCTGTGGTCGGGACCTCGCAGCTGCGGACGGCGCCGACTCCGGCCTTGCCTGCGGACGCTCGGCTGGCCGTGGGGGAGAGGCGCACCACCCCTGTGCGTGGCTGACGCCCGGGCGGACCCCAGCGCGGCGCGTCAGCCGGACCGCGGGCGGATCAGGCGGAGGCCTCGGCGGCGGGAAATACCCACCGCCGGTACATCAGATACCGCAGGACGGTGCCCACGGCGATGGAGGTCAGATTGGCGCCCTGGAGCGCCCACGCGCTGGTCAGGTCGAGGCCGTACCGGGCGAAGGCAACGATCCCCAGGCCCATCAGCAGCGTCAGCCCGTTGATCACCAGGAACATCGGGTACTCGCGCTTGAACCCGGTGCGGGCCCGGTGAGCGAACGACCAGTGGCGGTGGCCGAGGAAGGCCACGGTCATCGCCACGATGGTCGCCACCGCCTTGGCGACGACCGCGCCGCTGCCCAGGTGTCCGTAGAGCAGCTGGAAGAGCCCGACCTCGATCACGAAGCCGACCCCGCCGACGACACCGAACGCCCCGAGGTGGCGGACGACGGACCACAGGGAGCGGCTGCGGCGCTGCGCACCGGCGGAGACGGCAGTCACGGAGGGCCACGGTACGCGCCGGCGACGCGTCGCACCGGGCGATGCGGACCACCGGACCGTTGGCGGACAGCTCGTGGTCGTGCGCGCACGCTCGCCCGCGCTCGTCGCCAGGCCAGTGGTGCTCCGCCGGCCGTCCGCGTGCCGCGCCGCCTCCCGTCCCCGCACCGCCTCGTGACCGAGACTCGTGCCGTGGCGCGGCTCCTCCCTCGACGGGCTCTCGTGCGGACGGTGGTGGCGGCCGCCTTGGTGACCGCCGTGGTCGGCTGCGTCCCGGCGGCGGACGGTCCGCAGCCGAGTGCCGCGACGACCGACTCCCCGGAGCCGCGCACCTTCGTCGTGGTCGGCGACTCCATCACCGCGGGTGCCACAGACGTGTCCCAGCCGCTCGTCGGCGACCGGGTCCAAGGGGATGCCTCCTGGCTGCCGGCCGCCGAGCAGGCGAGCGGTCTCGACCTCGTGGCCGGCTGGGCGGTCCCCGGTGCCACCACCGCGGACATGCTGGCCGGCGTCGAGCCCACCGCCTGGACGGCGGACGTGCTCGTGGTGATGGCCGGCACCAACGACCTGGCCCACGGTGTGACATGGCAGGAGTCGGCCGCCCACATCGAGGGCATCGCCGCGGCAGCCGGGGCGCCCACCGTGGTGGCCGTCGCCATCGCGCCCAACGACCCCCGCCCGGCGGCCCGCAACGGCTACAACTCCGCGCTCGCCGACGTGGCCGGCCGCAACGGCTGGACGTACCTGGACCCGTGGGGGGAGGTCGACGCCGGTGGGGTGTTCATCCCGGGTGCCTCGCCGGACGGCGTCCACCCGACCCCGGCCGTGGCCGCCGACGTGGGGGACCGCATCGGCCGCTCGCTCGCCGCGCTGGGCTGAGCCCGCCGGGAGCCTCCCTGCAGGGCGTGTCCGACGGACCTCCGGCCTCGGGAGCACCCCTCAGGGGGCGCTCCCGTCGGCATGGGTCCGTCCGGCGCGTCCTAGGCTCGGTGCCCGTGGCCACCCCCGTCGACCCGCGCACCGGACTCCCCGTCGTCGCCATGGTCGGCGGTGGCCAGCTGGCCCGGATGACGCACCAGGCAGCCATCGCGCTCGGTCAGTCGCTGCGGGTCCTGTCCACGGGCCCGGACGAGTCCGCCGCGCTGGTGGCCGCCGACGTCCGGCTCGGCGACCACCGCGACCTCGACGCCCTCCTGGCCGTCGCCGACGGCGCCACCGTGGTGACCTTCGACCACGAGCACGTGCCCACCGAGCACCTGCGCGCCCTCGAGGCGGCCGGGCACCGGGTCGCCCCCGGCTCCGACGCGCTGGTGCACGCGCAGGACAAGCTGGTCCTGCGCCGGGCGCTGGCCGCCGCCGGCGAGCCGCAGCCGGTCTGGGCCGAGGTCGCCTCCGTCGACGAGGTCGCCGCCTTCGGCGACCGGCACGGCTGGCCGGTGGTCGTGAAGACGCCGCGTGGCGGCTACGACGGACGCGGGGTGTTCGTCGTGGACGGTCCGGACGACGTCGCGCCGCTCTTCACCCGGTACGACGTGCTGCTGGCCGAGCAGCGGGTCCCGATGGTCAGGGAACTGTCCGCGCTGGTCGCCCGCTCGCCCTTCGGCCAGGTCGCCGTCTGGCCCGTGGTCGAGACCGTGCAGCGCGACGGCATCAACACCGAGGTGCTCGCGCCGGCGCCCGGGCTGGACGAGGGCACCGCGACCGCCGCCCAGGAGCTCGCGGTGCGGGTGGCCGACCGGGTCGGCGTCGTCGGGGTCCTCGCCGTCGAGCTGTTCCAGACGGCGGACGGCGTCCTGGTCAACGAGCTCGCGATGCGGCCGCACAACTCCGGGCACTGGACCATCGAGGGCTCGCGGACCAGCCAGTTCGAGCAGCACCTGCGCGCCGTCCTCGACTACCCGCTGGGCACGACCGCGATGGCCGCGCCGGTCGTGGTGATGGCCAACGTGCTCGGCGGGCGCGCCGCCGAGGAGGGCTGGACCGGCCCCGGTCTCGACGAGCGGGTGCACCACCTGATGGCGCACTGGCCCGACGTGAAGCTGCACTGGTACGGCAAGGGCCAGCGCCCCGGCCGCAAGCTCGGGCACGTGACCGCGCTGGGCGCCGACCTCGACGAGGTGCGTGCCCGGGCCACCGCGGCCGCCCGCTACCTGGCCGACGGCGAGGTCGACCCGGCGTTCGCCTTCCCGACCGAGCACTGACCCCGACCGAGCAGCGAGGAGCCCCGCGTGGACCCGATCGTCGGCATCGTCATGGGCAGCGACTCCGACTGGCCGACGATGGAGCCCGCAGCGGCGGCGCTGCTCGAGTTCGGCATCCCCTACGAGGCGCACGTCGTCTCCGCGCACCGCACCCCGCGCCGGATGCTCGAGTACGCCGAGAGCGCCGCCGACCGCGGTCTGCGGGTGGTGATCGCCGGCGCCGGAGGAGCGGCCCACCTGCCGGGGATGATCGCCGCGGCCACGCCGCTGCCGGTGATCGGCGTCCCACGGCCGCTGGACCGCCTCGACGGGCTGGACAGCCTGCTGTCGATCGTGCAGATGCCCGCCGGGGTGCCGGTCGCGACGGTCTCCATCGGGGGTGGCCGCAACGCCGGGCTGCTCGCGGTGCGCATCCTCGCCGCGTCCGACCCGCAGCTGCGGGCCGCCGTCGAGCGGTTCCAGGCCGGCCTCGCCGACTCCGTCGTCGCCCGGGACGCCACGCTGCAGGATCGGCTGGCTTCCTCATGATCCAGGGCGGTCCTACGATCTACCCGTGGGTAACAACGCTGCGGGGCTCTACGCCCTGACCGAGGAGCACGAGGCGGTCCGCGAGGCGGTCCGCGACATCGCCGAGCGGGAGATCGCCCCGTACGCCGCCGAGGTGGACGCCGAGTCGCGCTACCCGGTCGAGGCGCAGAAGGCCCTGACCGCCGCCGGTTTCCACGCCACCCACATCCCCGAGGCCTACGGCGGCGAGGGCGCCGACGCGATCGCCACCTGCATCGTCATCGAGGAGGTCGCCCGCGTCGACGTCAGCGCCTCGCTGATCCCCGCGGTCAACAAGCTCGGCTCGATGCCGGTGATCCTGTCGGCGTCCGAGGACCTCAAGCAGCGGGTGCTGCGGCCGATCGCCGCCGGCGACGCGATGATCAGCTACGGGCTCTCCGAGCGGGAGGCCGGCTCCGACGCCGCCGCGATGCGGACCCGCGCCCGGCTCGACGGCGACAGCTGGGTGCTCAACGGCACCAAGGCCTGGATCACCAACTCCGGCATCTCCGAGTGGTACACGGTCATGGCCGTCACCGACCCGGAGAAGGGCGCCAACGGCATCTCCGCCTTCGCCGTCCACCGGGACGACCCCGGCTTCGCAGTGGGCCCCAAAGAGCGCAAGATGGGCATCAAGGGTTCGCCCACCTGCGAGCTCTACTTCACCGACTGCACCATCCCGGCCGACCGGATCATCGGCGAGCCCGGCACCGGCTTCAAGACCGCGCTGCGGACGCTGGACTTCACCCGGCCCACCATCGGCGCGCAGGCCGTGGGCATCGCGCAGGGCGCGCTGGACGCCTCGGTCGCCTACGTCAAGGAGCGCCGCCAGTTCGGCAAGGCGATCAGCGAGTTCCAGGGCGTGCAGTTCATGCTCGCCGACATGGAGATGAAGATCGAGGCGGCCCGCCACCTGGTCTACGTCGCCGCGGCCGCCGGCGAGCAGGGCCGCCCCGACGTCACCCGGGTCTCCGCCTCGGCCAAGGCCTTCGCCTCCGACGTCGCCATGCAGGTCACCACCGACGCCGTCCAGCTCTTCGGCGGCGCCGGTTACACGCAGGACTTCCCGGTCGAGCGCATGATGCGCGACGCCAAGATCACCCAGATCTACGAGGGCACCAACCAGGTCCAGCGCATGGTCATCGCACGCAGCCTCCTCCGGTAGCGCACCGCCCGGGCCGCCCGCGACCCCGCCCGGTCGCGGGCGGCCCGGGCGCGCGTACGAGGATGGGGGCGTGGTGAGACAACGCAAGGTGGGTCCCGAGGACGCGCGCTCCTGGCTGCTCGTGAACGGTGCCCGTACCGACCTGTTCGACCGGGCATCGGACTCGCGAGCCGACCAGATCGTGCTCGACATCGAGGACGCGGTGGACCCCGCCAACAAGGACCAGGCCCGCGCCGGCGTCATCGAGTGGCTCTCGCGCGGGGAGCGCTCGGCCTGGGTGCGGATCAACGACCGCTCGACGGAGTTCTGGGACGACGACGTCGCCAAGCTGTCCGGGGTGCCGGGCCTGCTCGGCGTCATGCTGGCCAAGACCGAGGCCGCGGAGCAGGTCACCGAGACCGCCGACCGGCTCGGCGGTTCCACGCCCGTCCTGGCGCTGGTCGAGTCGGCGCTGGGCATCGAGGAGGCCGTCTCCATCGCCCGTGCCCGCGGCGCCTTCCGGCTGGCCTTCGGCAGCGGCGACTACCGGCGCGACACCGGCACCAGTGCGGACGACCTGGCCATGGCCTACCCCCGCTCCCGGCTGGTCCTGGCCAGCCGGATCGGCGGCCTGCCCGGGCCCATCGACGGCCCGACCGTCAGCAGCAGCCACCCCGTGCTGCGCGAGCAGACCGCTGTCACCGTGTCCCTCGGGCTCACCGGAAAGCTCTGCCTGGACCCCGAGCAGACGCCGGTGATCAACGAGGTCATCAGCCCGACGCCGTCGGACGTCGCGTGGGCGCGCGACTTCCTGGCCGACTTCGAGGCCCGTGGCCGGGTCATCCGCGACGGCAGCGACAAGCCCCGGCTGGGTCGGGCCCGCAAGATCGAGCGCCTGGCGCAGACCTTCGGCGTCGAGCCCGCCTGACCGATCGGGGAGGGCGTGCCGCCGCCGCGCCGCGCCCTCCCCGCAGCCGGCCACCCGCCTCGTGGCCGCACCGTTCGTCACGTCCGTCCCGCTTCCCCCAGCAGCACTCCGACACCGCAGGCCCGACGACGGGCCCGGCTACTCTCGCCTCCGCCGGAAGGGCGCCCCTCAATGGGACGGACGGCTCCGTCCCCGCCGACCGCCTCTCCGTCGACCCACGCCACCAAGCCCGTCGGGGCTCGTGGACCCATGCCGTCGAAAGGCGCAGAGTGTCATCAACGCTGTCCCGGGAGATGTCGGTCGCGCTGCGTCCGCCGGTAGCCGCTGAGCACACCCCGGCTCGCCGGCTGCCGCTGCGAGCCGTCGTGTCCCTCCTGGTGGGGCTCCTGGGGATGGGCTTGGCCGTCGCGCTGCCCCTCGCGCCGGTCGTGGCCGACCGCACCGTGGTCAGCTGGCCGACGGAGGGTGCGCTGCCGACGTCGACGACGGCCTTCTTCGTGCCGTACCGGCCCGCCGAGGTCCACGCCCAGGTGCCGTGCCGGTCGGTGCTGGAGGCGCTGGACGCGCCCGAGCGGACCACGCTGCTGGCGACGACCCGCGTCCGCGGCGACGGCCCGACGTCCGGCCTCGTCGTCGACACCGAGGCCGGGCAGCTGCGCGTGCTGGTGAACGGGCGCCTCGTGCACACCGCGTCTCCGGCCGGGACCGGCTGCGACGTCCGGGTGGACTCCGACGACACGGGCACGACCGTCGCGGTGGGCGCCGACGCGCCGACGGTGCTGTCGGGCGAGCCGGTGCCGGAGGTCTTCGCGTTCACGACCGACCTCACGCCCGAGGAGGCGGAGGGGACGACGGTCACCGCCCGCACCCGCACCTGGTTCGAGAGCCGGCCGAGCGGGGTCAAGGCCGCGATGATCGGCGCCCACGTCGTCCTCGTCGTGCTCTCCGTCACCCTGCTGGCGTGGCGGCGGGGTGAGCGCCCGGCCCCCACGCGGAGGACCGAGCAGCGCGAGCGCGTCCGGGGTCGGGGCGTCCGGGCAGCCTGCGACGCCGCCGTCGTGGCCGCCCTGTCGGTGTGGGTGGTCATCGCTCCGCACACGGTCGACGACAGCTACGCCACGATGACCATCAGGAACGGCATCGAGAGCGGCGACATCGGGAACTACTACCGCTGGTACAACGCCTCCGAGGCGCCCTTCACGCTCGTCCAGCACCTCCTGCAACCGCTGGCGATGATCACGACCGAGCCCGTGTGGCTGCGCCTGCCCAGCTACCTGGCCGGGATCGCGACGTGGTTCCTGGTCAGCCTGGGGGTCCTCGGGGTCACGCTGCCGCAGTCCGGCCGGGGCCGCCTCGCGCGCGTGCTGGCAGCGCTGTGCTTCCTGGCCTGGTGGTTGCCCTACAACACCGGGGTCCGGCCCGAGCCCTTCGTCGCCCTCGCCGTGGTGGGCGTGTTCGCCCTGCTCCTGCGGGCCACCGCGCCCACTGCCCGCCGTCCGCTGCTGCTCCTCGCCGCGGCGGCCCTCGTCGCCGGGCTGTCGCTGTCCATCACACCGTCGGGCATCCTCGTCTTCGCGCCCGTGCTCGTGCTCCTCCCGAGGATCTGGCGGACGCTCCGCACCACCGACGGGGAGGCTCCGCACGCCGCGTGGGCCACGGTCGCAGGCCGCGCAGCGCTCCTCGCGTGCCTGGCGAGCGCCGGCTTGGTGGTGATGTTCGCCGACCAGTCGTGGCACGGGGCCGCGAAGGCCACCGAGATGCACACCGTCATCGGGCCGAACTTCAGCTGGTACGAGGAGATCGGGCGGTACGCCCGCCTGCTCCAGTACGGCGGTGAGGGCACTGCGACGAAGCGTCTGCCGGTGCTCCTGACCCTCGGGATGCTCCTGATCGTCGCGCTGCTGATCGCGCGGCGGGTGCGGGCGCTGCAGGGGTTCGGGGAGGCACACGTCCTCGCGGGTACGGCGGCGCTGGCCTTCGCGCTCCTCTGGGCCACGCCCTCGAAGTGGTCGCACCACTTCGGCTCGCTCGCCGGCCTGTGCGCGCCGTTCCTCGTCCTGGCCGGCCTGCTGCTCCTGCAGGTGGTCCGGGATCGATCGCGGGACGGGGCCGTCCGGGTGATCGGGTTGGCCGGCACCGGCGTCCTCGCGGGGGCCGCCGGGCTGGCCTTCTCCGGGCCCAACGACTGGTGGCTGTACTCCGACCACGGCGTGTCGTACCTCGGCCTCCCGGTGCGGCCCTTCGGGGTCCCGATCGACAACCCGGCGACGTGGCTCGTGCTCGGCCTCGCCGCGGCGGCGGTCGTGGCCTGGTCGCGGTCGCGGGACACCCGAGGGCTTGGTGGGTCCGCGGTCGTCCTGTCGCCGGTGCTGATCACCGCAGGCGCCTGCGTGGTGTCCCTCGCCGTGCTGCTGGGTGGGTTCGCCGTGGCGGCGCTGCGGCAGGCCGAGGTCGGCGGTTACACGGTGGCGGCGACGAACCTCGCGAGCCTGACCGGGAGCAGCTGCGGGATGGCGGAGTCGATCCAGGTGTTCCCCGACGATCCCGAGGGCCCGCTGCGACCGGCCACCGGCGACGGGTCCGACGACGGGTCCGCGGTCGGCTTCCGGCGGGATGCCGGCCACCTGTCGCCTCCGCCGGCGGAGCTCGCGGGGTCGGGGTCGGCCCTCGACTCCTGGGGGAGCTTCGTCGACGGCGAGCGGAGCACGGGAGAGCTGACGAGCCCCTGGTACAGCCTGCCCGACCTGACGGCCGGCCAGGACGTGGCCGTCAGCGCGGCCGGCCGGACCGGTGGCGCGAACCGCCTGGAGCTGGAGTTCGGCCGCTCCGACGGGGACGGCGGCGTCGACACGCTGGCCGCCAGTCGGCTGGACGACGGGCCGGCCGGGTTCGTCCACTGGCGCCCGCTGGCCGTGACCGCCGACGCGGTCCCCGACACCGCGGACCGGGTCCGCGTGGTGGCCGCGGACGCATCCACGGACGTCGGCGGCTGGTTGGCCGTGACCGGGCCGCGCGTCCGGACGGCACAGAGCCTGCAGGACTGGCTCGCCGGCCAGGGGCCGGTGCTGCCGGACTGGCTGGTGGGCAACCACGTCCCGTGCGTGCAGGACGTCCCCGTGGTGTCCGACGGCCTCGCGGAGACCCCGGCGATCGTCCTCGCCCACCCCAATGGAGTGAACAGCTCCGTCCCGTCCTTCAACCCGGCGGGGACCGGCACGTTCGCGGGGGTCGCGGTCGCCGACCAGGAGGTCGTGCCCAGCTGGCTGCCGGGCTCGCACCTCCCGGTGTGGGGACACGTGGTCCGGCTCGACTACCCGTTCGACCGGGACCGCTACGACCGGGTGACCGACCAGGTCACGCTGTGGGGCTGGGAGGGTGACCGGTAAAACCGGCCAGTCTGCCGGGCGACACGGCGCGTCGTCACGCAACGACACTGCATCGTCGCTTAGATTGGGACCTGTCCACGGGCGCAGGCCGGAGTTCGTCCCGCCTGCCCGGAACCCCACAGCACCAGGAGTCCGCGATGGCGACCCCTGCTATCCACCCCGACTACGCCCCGGAGGGCTTCGACCAGGTGGTCGAGCCCCTGCGCCGGCGGCTCGTCTCGTACGTGCTCCCCGTCTACAACGAGCAGGACGGCATCCGGGAGTTCCACCGCAGGCTCGCCGCGGCCACGGCCACCCGTCCCGACCTGGAGTTCGAGTTCGTCTACGTGAACGACGGCTCCCGCGACCGGTCGCTCGAGGTCCTCGAGGAGATCGCGGAGTCCTGCCCCGAGGCCCGGGTGCTCGACCTGTCCCGGAACTTCGGCCACCAGATGGCGATCACGGCCGGGCTCGACGACGCCCGTGGTGACGCGGTGATCGTCATGGACACCGATCTGCAGGACCCTCCCGAGGTCAGCATGGAACTGATCACGGCCTGGGAGGCGGGGGCGCAGATCGCCTACGGGCAGCGTCGCACCCGCAAGGACACGGCGATGAAGCGCCTGACCGCGCACGCCTACTACCGGATCCTCCACCGGTTCGCCGAGATCGACATCCCGGTGGACACCGGCGACTTCCGGCTCATGGACCGGGCCTCCACCGACGTGCTGCGCGCCCACCGGGAGCGCAACCGCTTCGTGCGCGGACTCGTGGCGTCGCTCGGGTTCCAGCAGGTGGCCGTGCCGTTCGACCGCGACGAGCGGGTCGCGGGGTCGACGAACTACCCGCTGCCGAAGATGCTGCGGCTCGCGGCCGACGGCGTGACCAGCTTCTCCACGGTCCCGCTGAAGATCATCACGCGGCTGGGGCTCATGACGACCGCCCTGGCGCTGCTGGGGATCCTCTACGCCCTCGTGATGCGCGTCTTCCTGCCCGAGGTCTCGGTGCCCGGCTGGACGCTGCTGATGATCATGGTGCTCTTCCTCGGCGGCGTGCAGATGCTCTCGCTCGGGGTGATCGGGGCGTACGTCGGCCGCATCTACACCGAGGTCCAGGCGCGGCCCCTCTACAGCGTGCAGAGGGTGGTGGGACGTGGCCACGCTCGACCGGACGCTGGGACGACCGCTCCCTGAGCTCTGGCGCCGGCACCGGAGCTTCGTCCTCTACCAGCTGATCGGCGCCTCGGGTGCCCTGCTGGACCTGCTGCTCTTCCTGGCGCTCTACAACGCCGCCGGGGTGCACGAGCAGGTCGCGGCGGCGATCAGCACGTCGGTCGGCATCGCGAACAACTTCCTGCTGAACAGCTACCTGAACTTCCGCAAGCGCGACGGCATGCTGCGCAGGTTCGTCCGCTTCTACACGGTGGGACTGCTCGGCCTGGCCCTGGTGGCGGTGCTGCTGCTCGTCTTCCACTCCTGGCTCGGGGTGGACGCCAACATCGTCAAGGTCGTGTCGATGCCGATCGTCGCCGTCCTGCAGTTCCTGGTGAACAAGAGATGGAGCTTCAAGTGAACATCGGCATCATCGGCGCCGGCGCGACGGGCCTGACCGCGGCCCACGACCTGGTGCGCGACGGCCACGACGTCACGGTCCTCGAGGGCGCCGACGAGCTCGGCGGACTGGCCGGCTCGCTCACGGTGCAGGGCACGCCGCTGGAGCGGTACTACCACCACATCTTCGAGACCGACCGCGCCTTCATCGAGCTGATCGACGAGCTCGGTCTCTCGCCGGAGCTGCGGTTCCACTCGACGACGACCGGCATCTTCCACGAGGGCGCCCTGCACGACTTCTCCACCCCGGTGGACATGCTGCGGTTCCCGCCGCTGACCCTGTGGGACCGGGTCCGGTTCGGCGCCTCCTCGGCGGCCCTCAAGGCCATCCGTCAGGGGGAGCGGCTCAACGACCAGCGGGCGCTCGAGTGGGTGCGCCGGTGGGCGGGTCGCCGGGCCGCCGACGTCATCTGGGAGCCGTTGCTGGCCGGCAAGTTCGGGACCCGGGCCCCGGAGATCTCGATGGCGTGGCTCTGGGCGCGGGTGCACTTCCGCACCTTCAAGCTGGGGTACCTCGACGGCGGGTTCGACCAGGTCTACACCGCACTGCTCCGGTCGGTGGAGGACGGCGGAGGCAAGGTCGAGTTCGGCAAGCGCCTGTCCTCGATCACCCAGCCGGACCCGAAGGGGCCGGTCGAGGTCCGCACCGAGGACGGCTCCCGCTACGAGTACGACAAGGTGCTCGTCACCGTTCCGCAGCCGGCGTTCGCCCAGGCGACCGGCGCGCCGTCGGACGACGTCCTGCGGCGCAACGAGTACCTCGGCGCGACGTGCTTCGTGCTCGAGTGCGACCGCAGCGTCATCCCGTACTACTGGCTCAACGTCAACGACCCGTCGTTCCCCTTCCTCGCGGTCGTCGAGCACACGAACATGATCCCGCCCGCCGAGTACGGCGGTCGGCACATCGTCTACGTGGGCAACTACGTGCCGCGCGACGACTGGCGGTTCACGACCGATCCCGCCGAGCTGCTCGAGCAGTACGTGCCGTGGCTACGTCGTCTCAACCCCGACTTCGACCTCTCCTGGGTGAAGGACTGGCACTTCTCCCGTGCGCCCTTCGCCCAGCCGGTCGTCACCCCCGACTACCGGGCGTCGATCCCGCCGCACGAGACGTCGATGCCGGGCGTCGTGCTCGCCACGATGTCGCAGATCTACCCGCAGGACCGCGGGCAGAGCTACTCCGTGGCGCTGGCCCGCAAGGTCGTGCAGCAGTACTTCCGCTGAGCCGCCCCGGGGTGTCGCGGTCACTCGAGCAGCCGTGACACCCCGGCCAGCCGGCCGTCGCCGGCCATCGCGGCCAGCCACGCCGCCCAGCCCGGACGGGCCCGCATCGCCTCCAGCGCCGCCCGCGCCGCGTCGCGGTCCCCGCGCTGCGAGGCGGCCAGCGCCGCGTAGAGGTCGCGGGCGCCCTCCGGGGCGAACAGCGCCAGGGTCTCGTAGTCCCGCTCGTCGTAGGCCCGCTGCAGGTTGCGCAGCATCCGCAGCTGCGCGACCGGGTCACCGGAGTCGTCGACCCGCAGGTCCATCCGGACCCCGTCGTCCTCGTCGCTGGCCGGCGTCCCGCTGACCACCAGCAGCGCCGCGGACTGCCGACCGCGGACGTCGCCACCGGCGTCCTGCCCGGCGGTCAGCGCGGCGAGCAGCCGGTCCGGCAGGTCCCCGCGGGCGGCGGTGTAGGCCTGCGCCATCGCTGGCAGCACCTCCGGCGAGGCCAGCATGTTGCCCTGCACACTCATCTGGTCGCCGACCAGGTGGCCGCTGACCGGGAACGAGCCGCGCCCAGTGTCGGCGGCGACGCGACCGGTGGCGTCGAGGACGGCGATCTGCCGGTCGACGTCCTCGGCCGCGTGCGCCGCCGCCCGCACCAGGTCGGCCGGATCGGCGCCGTCGGCGAGGCCGGCCAGCAGCGACTGGCCCAGGCCACGCCGGCTGCGCGCCTGCACCGCGACCACCCCGATGCCTGGCCGCGCGCTGGGCACCGCCCGCCCGACGGCGAGGATGCAGGACGACACCGCGATGCCCAGCTCGCCGGTCGCCGGGTCCCTCGCGACGACCGAGAACGTCACGGCATCGACTCGGCGGCGCTCGCCGACCCCGGAACGCGACGCGCGGTGTCCCCGGGTGACCTCACACAGTCGCCGGGAGCGGCATCTCGCGGACGTCGTCGGCGACGGTGAGCGGGGCTCCGGTGGCGGCCTGGACCTCGTCGACGCTGACGCCCGGGGCGGTCTCGCGGAGCAGGAAGCCGGCGGCGGTGACGTCGACGACGGCGAGGTCGGTGACCACCCGGTCCACGCACGCCTTGCCGGTCAGGGGGAGGGTGCACTCCTCGACCAGCTTGGGG
Organism: Geodermatophilus sp. URMC 61; assembly: GCF_052931555.1. Classification (NCBI taxonomy): domain Bacteria; kingdom Bacillati; phylum Actinomycetota; class Actinomycetes; order Geodermatophilales; family Geodermatophilaceae; genus Geodermatophilus; species Geodermatophilus sp. URMC 61. Next base: position 3,407,720 of record NZ_JBRFHZ010000002.1, on the reverse strand, counting down.
GACCCGTCGCGGGCGACGTGCTCCATCATGATGATCACGCGCTTGGCGCCGTGGACGAGGTCCATCGCCCCGCCCATGCCGTTGACCATCTTGCCGGGGATCAGCCAGTTGGCCAGGTCCCCGCGGGGGTTGACCTGCATGGCGCCGAGGATGGCCAGGTCGAGGTGCTTGCCGCGGATCATGCCGAAGGACAGCGAGGAGTCGAAGAAGCTGGCCCCGGGCAGGATGGTGACCGTCTCCTTGCCGGCGTTGATCAGGTCCGGGTCCTCCTCGCCCTCGAACGGGTAGGGGCCCACCCCGAGGATCCCGTTCTCCGAGTGCAGGACGACGTGCACGTCATCGGGCACGAAGTTCGGCACCAGGGTCGGCATGCCGATGCCGAGGTTGACGTAGGCACCGTCCTGCAGCTCCAGGGCCACGCGGGCGGCGAGCTGGTCACGGGTCAGCGTCATCGGGCCGTCTCCTCGGTGGTGGTCTCCTCGCCAGCGGCGGCAGGGGTCTCGGAGGTGTCTGTGCGCGGCCGCGTGGTGCGGTTCTCGATGCCCTTGCCCTCGGCGCCGACGACGACCACGCGGTCGACGAAGACCCCGGGCAGGTGCACGTCCTCGGGCCGGATCTCGCCGGGCTCGACCAGGGTCTCGATCTCGGCGACGGTGATCCGCCCGGCCATGCCGGCCAGCGGGTTGAAGTTGCGCGCGGACTCGTGGAACACCAGGTTGCCGTGCCGGTCGCCGACCGCGGCGCGGACCAGCCCGAAGTCCGCGGTCAGCGCCGTCTCCAGCACGTACTGCTGGCCGTCGAACTCGCGGACCTCCTTGGGCTTCGAGGTCTCCACGACGTTGCCGTCGGCGTCGTAGCGGATCGGGATGCCGCCGTCGGCGACCATCGTGCCCACCCCGGTGGGGGTGTAGAACGCGGGGATGCCGACCCCGCCGGCGCGCAGCCGCTCGGCCAGCGTGCCCTGCGGGGTCAGCTCCACCGAGAGCTGTCCGGACAGGTACAGCCGGGCCAGCTCCTTGTTGCCGCCGACGAACGAGCTGATCGTCCGGGTGATGCGCCCGGCGTAGAGCAGCACGCCGAGGGCCTGGTCGTCCACGCCGCAGTTGTTGCTGATCGTCGTCAGCCCGGACGCGCCCTGTGCCAGCAGCGCGTCGATGAGCTTCACCGGCACACCGCACAACCCGAACCCACCGACGGCGAGCACCGCGCCGTCCCCGATGTCCGCGACCGCCTCAGCGGCGCTGCCGACCACCTTGTCCATGCAGGAACACACCGTCCGTCCGTCCGGGCGGCTGGGGAGCTGCGTCAGGCAGGACGGCCCAGCTCGCGGATGCCGTCGATCGTCCGGCCGAGCGTAGCGGTGACCTTCTCCGCCGCGGCGCGGCCGGGGAGCAGCGAGGGGTCGGGGGAGCGGACCAGCACGATGGACGCGCCGGCGGCCAGGGGGGCGAGCAGCCACGCGACCGGGCCGGCCTCGGCGGCGGTGCGGTCGTCGACCAGCACCCGGTCGCCCTGGACCATGCCCAGCCGTCCGGCGAGCTCGCGGGCGGTGTCCACCAGACCGCCGAGGGTCAGCTCCAGGCCGCCCAGCAGCAGGCCGGGCGCGGCCGGGTCGGGCCGCTGCCACGGGGTGAAGGCGTCGCCGTGCCCCCGCACCTCGAGGGCGAAGTCGCGGGCCGGGCCGGTGTAGCCGGTCATGCCCATGCCGAGCGGGTGCAGGGAGAGGCCCAGCAGTTCGGGCAGGTCCTGCTCCTCGAGCGGCGGGAGCCGGTCCTGCGCGGCCAGGACGACGTCGGCCTCGTCGAGCCGACCGTCGTCCTCGGCCGCGGTGTCGAGGACCGTGGCCCCGCAGCTCCACACCCCCAGCAGCACCGCCGCGGTCTGCCAGTGCACCGGCAGGGCCACGGCGACCGTGCTGCCGCCGGTCACGTCGAACTCGTCCTGGAGCAGGTTCGCCGTCTTGGCCACCCAGTTGGCCAGGGTGGCCGCCGACAGCTCGACCCGCCCACCGCCGAGGTCGTCGTAGGAGGTCAGCAGCGGCGCGGAAGGCGACCGTCGTAGGACGTCCTGCAGGAGGTCTGGTGGGGTGCTGGATGCTGTGATGGCCACGGCACGAGGATCGCAGTGTCGCCGCGCGGCCACGCGTCCGTCAGTTGCACGGGCCGCCCCGGTAGGTGACGGATCGGTGGGTCCCGTGGTGGACGCGAGGCACGAGTGACGGGTCCGTCACGGATCTCCCTGCGTGCATCCCTGGAGTCGTCGCCGCGGCGTTACAGTCGGTCCTCGACGAGTAACAGCCGTTCTCGGGCTGGCCGGGCCGGGTGACGCGGGAGGTCGGGTGCGCGGGCGTCATCGACCACCGCGCCGTGTGGCTGGCGATCCTCGGCGTCGTCGCCGTGCGGCGCCACCGTCCCGGCGGGCGCACCGGTCCCGCGATCCGCACGCGGCACACCCCACCGCAACATCCCACCGAGCGCGAGGCGGAGACGATGATGGAGACCGACGCTCGGGTGACCCGGGAGGCGGTGGATCGGGTCCCTGGGCCATGTGGACGCATCGCGGGACCCGTCGCGGTGGCGGTGGCCGCCGGACTCACCCTGTCCGCCGGCCTGAACCACGACATCCGCTATGTCCTGGGCGTCCAGCGTGTGTCGAGTGCGCCGGTGGCCGAGACGTTCTCGCACCGGCCCCTGCTCTACCGCTGGTCCGTCTCCGCCCTCGACCACCTCGCCGGTGCCCTCGGTGACTCTCGCGCCATCGATGAGGTGGTGTTCCGGGCCGGTGCTCTGCTCCTGTGCCTCGCGGCCGGGTGGCTGCTGTGGGTCGGGCTCCGCCGGGTCGTGGTGCCGGCCGCCGGGCTCACCGCACTCGTCGTGACCGCGTCGCTGGCACTGGCCGGGCCGTGGATCGTGCTGCAGCCGGAGTGGGTCGCCGCCGTCGTGGTGGTGGGCGCCGTCGGCCTCGCCCTACGGTGGTCGGATGGCTGGCTCGGTCCGCTCGCGGCCGGAGCCGGGCTCGCGTTGGCGGGCTGGCTCAAGCTGGTCACCTTCGCGACGGTCGGCATCGGTCTGCTCGCCCTCCACCTACTGCTGCCCGTGCTCGCTCGGCGCACGGCGGCGGCCACGGTGCTCTGGGCGCTGGCCTGGCTCTCGGTCCAGGTGGTCGTCTTCCCCGTCGAGGTGCAGTGGCTGCGCGAGCTCAGCACCCTGAACCGGAACAGCCCGCTGAGCGCCGGGATCGACTTGGGCGACGGGTACGCGCTGCTGCACGCCGTCCTCAACAGCGCCCTCATGGTCCCGGCCCTCACGGTGCTCCCCGCCGTCGTCGTAGTGCTGTGGCGACGGTGGAGCTGGCGCGGCCCGGCCGCCTTGCTCGCCGCGGGCGCTCTGTCGCTAGCGCCCCTCCTCGTCCAGGGGCAGTGGTTCCTGTACCACCTGGCCGCGCTCTCCCCGGTCGCCGCCGTGGCGCTGGTCGCAGCGGTCGCGTGCTGCGAGCGGCGCTACGCGCACGTCATCGGACCCGGTCTCCTGGCAGCGGCGCTGTGGGGCGGGCTGACCCTCTCGCTCCCGGTGGACTGGCGGCTCTCCCACGGCACTCTGGCGGCGTCTGGCGCGGTGCTCATCGCGACGGCGACGGCCGTGGCGGTTGCCCGCGACTACCGGTTGCCCCGGTGGCGCGGAGGGCTCGGTCCGGGTCCCCGGTTGCACACCTCGGGATCCCTGGCACTCATCTGTGCCGCGTCGTTCGGCGTGGCGACACTGCCCACCGCCGGGTATTCCTTCGACCAGGGGCACGCGGACCTCACGATCACGGAGGCACGGCAGATCGCCGACGACCGCGCCCGGCAGGCGACCGCGGTGCACGAGGCCTTCGGCTCCGGCCGCACGACGTACCTCGCCTTCGGTGACATCGCGTACTTCCTCGGGGACCCGGCCACGTGCGGCCATCCCGCCGCGACCTGGCTGCAGCGGTCGATCTCGACGCCGGCGGTGCGCGAGACGGCGAGCTACCGGGACGCCCTCGACTGCCTGCGTGCCCCCTCGTCGCGCCTGGTGGTGCAGACCACGTGGTTCGACTTGGCCGCCGCGCCGCCGGAGGTGCAGCGCCTGGTGGCGGAGCAGTTCGACTGCAGCAGCGGCGTAGCGGTGGACGACCTCCTCGTCTGTGCACGGAGAGGGTGACCCCCGAGAGGGCGGTCGACACGCGGCCATCCCCGACTGTCGTCGTGTCCGATCACTCCTCCCGCTAGCTTCCAGGACTTCGCGGGCGCCGCCGGGCGCAGGACCCTGTCCGCCTCGCTGACCTGGTCCGGACGGGACAGGTCCATGCGTGCCGTCTGCGTGCGCCGGGGGATGGGGAGGCCACGCGCCCAAGAGGAGGCGGCACGCAAGAGGCCGAGCAGGGCCCGATCCACGTCGCGCGGCTCGCCGCCGGCCGTGAGGTGGGCGGTCCGGCCTGCCCACGGCGGCCCGGACATGGGTCACCGGTGGGTGCTCCACGACCTTCGAGCGCGGCATCGGTCACCACTCGACGGCTGGCAGGACGCAAGTCCTGACCGGTGTGGTGCGAGCGGCCCACGTGCAGGCGGGTGGTCCGGCAGGTCCGCTCGGCCGGCCCGGCGGCCGCGGCGCCCGAGGGGCACGCAGCTGCCGTTCGCCGGCGGCATACGCCTGGTGGGCGCCGACGGGCAGGCGTCGAGCGGCCAAGGGCACGTGTGTGGGCCGCTGCCGTGCCCGACCGCACCCGGCGGCGGGCACCGCGGCCCACCGGTGCCCGGAGGAGGCGTCCAGCGACCACCGCGGCCGGCGGCGAGGACCGTCCGTGCCGACGGGGTAGGGCGGTGCACAGCGTGGTGCGCCCGACCGCGGTGACCGTGCGCCACGTACCCCGGAACCGGTGGGGAACGGCCCCGCCGGTGTCGCCCCACCACCAGGACGATGTCGCCACACGCACCCGACGACCGGGAAGCGCCTGCCGCCGGTCACCCGGGCGCCGGCCGGCCACTGCCCACGTCGGGGAGTCGGGTCCCCGTCGGTACCGCTCCTCGCTGGGCAGCCGAACGCGATCACGGCGATCCGGGCTCGACGGATGGTCCCCGCCGGGCCGGGACCTCAGTAGATGCAGCCGGTGTCCGCCGCGGTGCGGGCGTCCTCACCCTCGACCGGGGCCGAGGGAGCAACCGGGTCGACGGCCTGGCCGACCCCGTTGAAGTCCGAACCGAGCACCAGCTGCACGGTGCCGGAGATGGCGTCCGCGTTCTGCTCGAGGGCCGCGCCCGGCACGGCCGCGGCCAGCGTGGCGGCCAGCGCCTCCTCGCCGGCGGCGTACCGGACCACGGTGGTGTCGTAGCCGGAGGAGTCGGCGTTGCCGGTCGTCCCGACGGCGAACCCGGCGGTCTCCAGCGCGCCGGCGGCCTGGGCGGCCAGCCCGGAGGTGCCCGACCCGTTGAGGACGTCGACGGTGACCGCGGACGGCGCGACCGTCTCGGGCGCGGCCGGCGTGGTCCCGGCCGGCGCCGCGGGCTCGGCCGACAGGTCGGCGAAGAACGCGTGGAGGGTGTCCTCGTCCTCCAGGCGGATGATCGAACGGTCCTGGCCGTCGCGGTCGGTGCCGACGTAGGGGATGGTCTGGAACTCGATGCTGCCGGCGGTCACCGACTGCATCTGCTCGGCCAGCTGGAACAGGTCCAGGCGCTCGTCGACGGTCAGCGACCGGGACGCCGCCTCGACCAGCTCGCGCTGCTTGCCCAGGTCGAGCATGACCTCGTCCGAGAGCATCTTGCGCAGCACGCCGGCGATGAAGACCTGCTGGCGGACGATCCGGTCGAAGTCGCCGCGGGGCAGGCCGTGCCGCTGGCGGACGAACTTCAGCGCGTCGGCGCCGCTGATCGTCTGGACGCCGGCGGGGAACACCGCCCCGGACCACTCGGAGTCGTCGACGGCCTCGCACAGGTTGACCTCGACGCCGCCGACGACGGAGCTGAGGTCGAAGAAGCCGAGCAGGTCGACCTCGGCGTAGTGGTCGATCTGCAGGCCGGTCAGGCCGCTGATCGTCTGCACCAGCAGCTGGGCTCCGCCGGCCTGGCGGACCTCGTCGGAGGCGGTCTCCGGGGTCCCGGCGTAGCCGTAGGCGTAGGCGGCGTTGAGCTTGTCCCTCCCGTGGCCGGGGATCTCCACGTAGGAGTCGCGGGGGAAGGAGACGAAGGAGGCGCGCGACCCGTCGGCCGGGATGTGCACCAGGATCATCGTGTCGGTGTTGATGCCGGAGTCGGCGCCGGCGTTGAGGCTGGCCAGCTGCTCCTCGGTGAGGTTGGCCCGGCTGTCGTTGCCGACCAGCAGCAGGTTCACCGCCTCGGGCGCGTTCCCCGTGCCGTCGTTGCCGTCGGTCGGGATGGCGTCGGTGCGGTTGACCGTCGCCTCGGCGACCTGGCCGAGGTACCAGCCCCAGCCGGACCCGGCGAGCAGCACGACCGACAGCACCCCGGCGACGGCGCGGGCCGCGGTGGCGGCGCGGCCGGTGCGCCGGCGCGGCGCCGGGCCCTCCTCCGCGGACGCGTCCGCCGCCTCGGAACGGGAACGGGCACGGGTGGAGCCGGCGCGGCCGGCCCGGGGGTCCAGGCGGGCCGGCAGCTCCCGGTCACCACCGGCTCCGGGGTTTCCTCGTCTCACGGGGGTCCTTCCTCGTGCTCGTCCGCGCGGACACGACGCCGATCCGTCGTGACCGGGGCCGGCCTGGGTGCGGCCACCGTCGAGGGCGGCGGGCGTCGACCCGGAGGCTCACGGCGATGCTAGGTGCCGAGAGCCGCCCCCGGCTCGCGTGCCGTGGCGGAACGGGACGGGTGTGACGAGCGGTGCCAGGTGGCCACACGGGACCGGCCGACGGAGCTCAGCCGAGCGTGCGGGCCGGGACGTGCCGGGCGAAGAGGTGGTCGGCGAACTGCCGGAACGCACCCGATCCGCCGGCGGTGCTCCCGACGTGGTCGGCCACGTCGATCGCCTCGGGCCGCGCGTCCCCCGGGGCACCCGACACGCCCACCGCGGTCATGGCCTGGACGTCGTGCACGTCGTCCCCGATGTAGGCGACCTGCGCCAGCGGGACGCCGTGTCGGGAGGCCAGGGCCACGATGTCGGCGAGCTTGTCGGTGGAGCCGAGCACGCAGTCGTCGACCCGCAGCTTCCGGGCCCGCTCGGCCACGCTCGTGTGCGACTCCGAGGTGAGCAGCGCCAGGCGGACGCCGGCTTCGCGCAGCAGCTGGAAGCCCTTGCCGTCGCGCGCCGAGAAGGTCTTGGTCTCGGTCGCGACGGTGCCGTAGGTCAGCCCGTTGTCGGTCAGGACGCCGTCGACGTCCGCGACGACCAGCCGCACCGGGCCGACGCCGGTCTTCGCCGGCCTGGTGCGGTAGGCCCGCAGCAGGGCGTCGGTGACGACCAGGTCGGCGTGGGTGTCGATCTCCACGCCGGCCACCTCGTCGGTCTCCACCAGGCCGATCCGCCCGCCGATGCGCACCCCGCCGGCGCGCAGCCGGTCCACCGACGTGGCGTAGACCGCGCCGGACTCCACGAGCTGCCCGGCCCAGTCCTGTCGGCGCGGCCGGCGTTCCGGGGCGTAGTTGACCGGCGCGCCGGCGTCCCCGTCGGCGGCCTCCCAGAGGAACGAGTGCCGCCGGACGACGGTCAGGGCGCTGTCGTGGCTGCGCAGCCGGTGGGCCACCTCGTCGATGACCTCAGCGGAGGTCAGCGGGCTCGTCGCCTGGACGAGGGCCACGTCGCCCTCGACCGCGGCTCCGTCCACCGCCTCGAGCAGGGCTGCCTCGCTGGAGGCGGTGTCCGAGGACGTCTCCGCCGAGCGCCGGTGGACCTCGAGCCGCCGCCCCCCGTAGAGGCGGGCGACGGCTGCGATCTCCTCGGAGTCGGTGCTGACGACGACCCGGTCGACCGCGGCCGCCTCCGAGGCGGCGGCGACGGTCCAGGCGATCAGCGGCCGACCGCCGACCACGGCCAGGTTCTTCCTCGGGATCCCCTTGCTGCCGCCCCGCGCCGGGATGACGACGGTCAGAGGCCGTCGGTCCACTTGAGCTTCTCCCGCGTGGCCTTCTCCACCTCGAGCAGGTCCTCGGCCTTGTACGTGAGGGCCTTGCTGACGTTCACGGTGTCCCGCTTGAGCTTGCGCAGGCCGTCCGGTTCCAGGGACGCGGAGTGGTCGGTGCCCTTCGAGGTGCGGTCGAGGGTGAAGTGCCGCTCGATGGCCTGCGCGCCCAGGGTCATGGCCGCGACGTCCGCGGCGATGCCCAGGTGGTGACCGGAGAAGCCGATCCGGTCGACCCGGTCGCCGTAGGTCTCGACCAGGCGGCGGATCTCCAGCAGCGCCAGCTGGTCGAAGGGCACGGGGTAGCCGGAGGTGCAGGCGTAGAGGACGACGTCGCCCAGCCGGCCGCGGCCGTCGAGGAAGGCGACGATCCGCTCCTCCTCGGCGCGGGTGGTCATGCCCAGCGACACGTGGATCCCGCCGGAGTACTCGTCGCACAGGATGCCCAGGACGTCGAGGTTCAGGTTGGTCGCCGAGGGGACCTTGATGAACTCGGGGTCGAGCTTGGCGACCTCCCGTGCGGAGGCGGTGTCCCACACCGACGTGGAGTAGACGACGCCCGCGGCCTCGCAGTGCTCCTTGAGCTCCTCGTGCTGGGCCATGTCGAACTCGAGGAACTCGCGGTGCGCCCCGTAGCTGTCGCCGAAGCTGTGCATCGGGTTGGGGTGGGGGGCGTCGTACTGCTCCGGGGTGAGCAGGAGCCGGTTGTCGCGCTTCTGGAACTTGACCGCGTCGACCTCGCAGAACGTCGCGGCGATCGACACCATGCGCTTGGCCAGGTCCAGGTCGCCGGCGTGGTTGCAGCCGATCTCGGCGATCACCATGGGGGGCTTCGGACTCACTGGGGACTACCTCTCGGGTTCGAACCGCTCGAGCGTGGAGGAACGCGGGCGGGTGGGTGGGGCGTCCGTGCGGTTGGCAGGCCGGGTCCCGTTTCCGCACCACGCTAACCCGTTCGAGCGACGGGAGCAGAACGCTGCGTGTCGACAAGACCCCGCTGAGTAGGGCAACAGCAGGGGATCCGGCCGCGACACGCCTCACCCCGCGAAAGGATGCTCCGGGCGTGCCCGGACGGGAGGATCGACGCATGCGCGTGCTCGTCACCGGGGCAGCGGGGTTCATCGGCTCGCACTACGTCCGGACCATGCTGAGCGGCGGCTATCCGGCCTTCGAGGACGCCGAGGTGACCGTCTTCGACAAGCTCACCTACGCCGGCAACCTCGCCAACCTGGCGCCGGTGGCCGACTCACCGCGCTACCGCTTCGTGCGGGGTGACATCTGCAGCGCCGCCGACCTCGACGCCGCCCTGCCCGGTCACGACGTCGTCGTCAACTTCGCCGCCGAGTCGCACGTCGACCGCTCGATCACCGGTGCCTCGGAGTTCGTGCTGACCAACGTGCTCGGCGCCCAGCAGGTGTTCGAGGCCTGCCTGCGGCACGGCGTCCGCCGGGTCGTGCACGTCTCCACCGACGAGGTCTACGGCTCGATCGACGAGGGCTCGTGGAGCGAGGACCACCTCCTGGAGCCCAACTCGCCGTACTCGGCGGCCAAGGCCGGCGGGGACCTGATCGCCCGCGCCTACGCGAAGACCTACGGGTTGGACGTCTCCATCACCCGGTGCAGCAACAACTACGGGCCGTACCACTTCCCCGAGAAGGTCATCCCGCTGTTCGTCACCAACCTGCTCGACGGGCACAAGGTGCCGCTGTACGGCGAGGGGGCCAACGTGCGCGACTGGCTGTTCGTCGACGACCACTGCCGCGGCATCCAGCTGGTCGTTGAGCAGGGGCGGCCCGGCGAGTTCTACAACATCGGCGGCGGCCGGGAGCTGTCCAACCGGGAGCTGACCGAGAAGCTGCTCGAGGCCACCGGCCGCGACTGGAGCTTCGTCGAGAACATCGTCGACCCGCGCGGCGGGGGTCACGACCTGCGCTACTCGGTGGACTACGCGAAGATCGCCGCGCTCGGCTACGCGCCGCGGACGAGCTTCGAGGACGGGCTGGCGCTGACCGTGCAGTGGTATCGGGACAACCGGGCCTGGTGGGAGCCGCTCAAGGCCCGACTCGCCGGCACGACGGCCACCGCCCGGACGTGAGCGGGCCGGACCTCCCGACCGCCTGGCTGGTCACCGGCGCCCGCGGGCAGCTCGGCGGCGACCTGCTGGCCGTCCTGGCCCGCCGGCCCGGGGACCGCGTCACCGCGCTGGGGCGCGCCGAGCTCGACCTGACCGACGAGCGGCAGGTGCGCGAGGTCGTCCGCCGCTGGCTGGACGGCGTCCTCGGGGCCCGTCCCGTCGTCCTCAACGCCGCCGCCTACACCGCCGTCGACGCCGCGGAGACCGACGAGGAGACCGCGCTGCTGGTCAACGGCCGCGCCCCCGGCTGGCTGGCCGAGGAGCTCGCCGGGCGCGGGCGGCTGGTGCACGTCTCCACCGACTACGTCTTCGACGGCGAGGCTCGCGAGCCCTACCCGGTGGACGCCCCGGTGGCGCCGCGCTCGGCCTACGGCCGGACCAAGGCGGCGGGGGAGTGGGCGGTCGCGGCCGCCGGGGGCGACGCCACCGTCGTCCGCACGTCGTGGCTGTACGGCGCACACGGCGGCAACTTCGTGCGGACCATGGCCGGCCGCGCCCTCGACGGCGCCCCGGTCTCGGTGGTCGACGACCAGGTCGGCTCGCCGACCTGGTCGGCCGACCTCGCCGCCGGCCTGGTGGCGCTCGGCGCCCGGCCCGGGCCGGTGCCGCCGGTGCTGCACCGCACCGACGCCGGTGCGGTCAGCTGGTACGGCCTGGCCCGCGCCGTCTACGAGGAGGTCGGCGCCGACCCGGCCCTGGTGACCCCGACGACGACCGAGGCCTTTCCGCGCCCGGCGCCGCGCCCGGCGTGGTCGGTGCTCGATGGCAGCGCGTGGCTGGCCGCCGGGCTGCCCGCGCCGCGGCCGTGGCGGACGGCGCTGCACCTCGCGCTGCAGGAGTGGTCACCCCGCTGAGGCGTGGGACCCGTGGGGCGCGAGTGGCCAGCGGGACGGCGTGGACCGCTTCTCCCGGATCGTCGGTCGCGTCGACTCAAGACCGCCCGTGGCCCTGCCGATGCTCGACGTGGACAGATGCGCCCTCGCGGGGCGCAGCCGCCACGCTCCACCGGAGGACCAGCCCGTGCGTCGCCGCCTGCTCGCCGGAACCACCGCCTTCGCCGCCCTCACCGGGGTCGTCCTGGTGCTCCCCGTCGTCGCCGAGCCGAGCCCCGAGGCCGTGCCCGTCGAGACGTCGGTGGAGGAGGTCGCGATGGGGTCGTTCAGCGACCCCGCGCCCGAGGCGCAGGTGCGGGAGGGCACCACCGCCCCGGTCGCCGGCGTGCCCGACACCGTCCCGACGCTGTCGGTGAGCGCCACCGACGTCGCCGAGTTCTCGCTGGTCGGCGTCACCTGGGCGTACGACCCGGCGGTCACCGACACGGTCGTCCAGGTGCGCGTGCGCGACCTCGGGGGGACCTGGGGGACGTGGACGGAGGTCAGCGCGGAGGCGGCCGAGCAGGAGGCCGAGGCGGACACCGGCACCCCCGTCCGGAGCGGGACGGCGCCGCTGTGGACCGGTCCGGCGACCGCGGTGGAGGCCGAGCTGGTGACCCGCTCGGGTGCCCAGCCCACCGACGTGCAGCTGGACCTGGTCGACCCGGGGGAGAGCCCCGCCGACTCCGACCTCGGCGACCCCGACATCACCGAGACCGCCGACGCGGCCGTGGCGATGCCACCGGTGTTCTCGCGGGCGCAGTGGGGCGCCGACGAGCGGATCATGGGCTGGACCCCGCAGTACGCCAGCACCATCAAGGCCGCGACGCTGCACCACACCGCCGGGTCGAACAACTACACCGCCGACCAGGTCCCGGCGATCCTGCGCTCGACGTACACCTACCACGCGCGGAGCCTGGGCTGGGGCGACATCGGCTACAACGTCCTCGTCGACAAGTTCGGCCGGCTCTGGGAGGGCCGCTCCGGCGGCCTGGCGAGCACCGTGGTCGGCGCGCACGCCGGCGGGTTCAACACCTCGACCTTCGGGGTGTCGATGATGGGCAACTACGACGTCGTCGACACGCCCCAGGCCATGATCGACTCCGTCGCGGCCATCATCGCCTGGAAGTTCTCGCTCTACAGCGTCAACCCGAAGGGGACGACGACCCTCACCTCGGGCGGCACGGACAAGTACGCCGCCGGCGCGCGGGTCACCCTGCCGACCGTCTTCGGGCACCGCGACACCAAGAGCACCGCGTGCCCGGGTCGGTACGGCTACGCGCGGCTGGGCGAGATCCGCGACAAGGTCGCCGCCCGGATGGCGAACACCAGGTCGCCGATCGTCACCCGCTACGAGTCCGACGCCGGCCTGCGGGCGTGGCTCGGCGCGCCGGTGGGGGGCGAGCAGTCGGCGGCCGGTGTCACGTGGCAGGTCTACGCCAACGGGGCCCGCCTGTACTCCTCGCCGCTCGGCGGCGTCCGGCTGGTGGTCGGCGGCATCCTCGAGCGGTACCTGTCGGCCGGCGGGCCCGCCGTCCTCGGCCCGCCGATCACCGACGACGCGCAGACCCCCGGCGGTCGCGGCGCCTTCGTCCGCTTCCAGCACGGCGACGTCTACTGGTCCCCGGCGACCGGCTCGCAGCTGGTACGAGGCGAGATCCTGAAGGCGTGGCTGGCCGCCGGCGGCGCGACCGGGTACCTCGGCTTCCCGACCACCAGTGACGCGCGGACGCCGGAGGGCCGCGGCTACTTCGTGCGGTTCCAGGGCGGCGACATCTACTGGTCGCCGACGACCGCGGCCCGCGTGGTCGTCGGCTCCATCCGGGAGACCTGGCTGGCCGCCGGCGGCACGACGGGCTTCTTCGGCTTCCCGACGACCAGCGACACCCCGGCCGGCAAGGGCGCGTTCGTGCGCTTCGAGGGCGGCGAGGTGCTGTGGTCGCCGACGACCGGGACCAGGATCGTCCGCGGCAACATCCTCGACGCCTTCCGGGCCGCCGGCGGACCGACCGGGTTCCTGGGCTTCCCGACGACCAGCGACGCGCCGACGCCGGACGGTCGCGGCTACTTCGTGCGGTTCCAGGGCGGCGACATCTACTGGTCGCCCGCGACCGGCGCCCGCATCGTGCGCGGCGGCATCCTGGCCACCTGGCTGGGCTCCGGCGGTGTCACCGGGCCGCTGGGCTTCCCGACCACCAGTGACGCAGCCACCCCGGGTGGCCGCGGAGCCTTCGTGCGGTTCCAGGGCGGCGACATCTACTGGTCGCCGACGACGAACATGCAGATCGTCCGGGGCGAGATCCTGAAGGCGTGGCTGGCCGCCGGCGGCGCGACCGGGTACCTCGGCTTCCCGACCACGAGCGACGCCCGGACGCCGGACGGTCGCGGCTACTTCGTGCGGTTCCAGGGCGGCGACATCTACTGGTCGCCCGCGACCGGCGCCCGCATCGTGCGCGGCGGCATCCTGGCCACCTGGCTGGGCTCCGGCGGTGTCACCGGGCCGCTGGGCTTCCCGACCACCAGCGACGCAGCCACCCCGGGTGGCCGCGGGGCCTTCGTGCGGTTCCAGGGCGGGGACATCTACTGGTCGCCGACGACGAACATGCAGATCGTCCGGGGCGAGATCCTGAACGCCTACCGGGCCGCCGGCGGACCGACCGGGTTCCTGGGCTTCCCGACGACCAGCGACGCGCCGACGCCGGACGGTCGCGGCTACTTCGTGCGGTTCCAGGGCGGCGACATCTACTGGTCGCCCGCGACCGGCGCCCGCATCGTGCGCGGCGGCATCCTGGCCACCTGGCTGGGCTCCGGCGGTGTCACCGGGCCGCTGGGCTTCCCGACCACCAGTGACGCGCCGACGTCCGACGGCCGCGGAGCCTTCGTGCGGTTCCAGGGCGGCGACATCTACTGGTCGCCGACGACGAGCATGCAGGTGGTGTCCGGCGCGATGGCGCGGACCTACTGGGAGCGGGGCGGCAGCTCCTCGGCGCTCGGCTTCCCGACCCGCTCGAGCTACCCCGTCCCCGGCGGCATGCGCACCGACTTCGAGCGCGGCTCGATGACGTGGAACTCCTCGAGCGGGGCCGTGACCGTCTCGCAGTGACCACAGACGGCGCACGGCCCGCGTCGCTCCCTAGCGCGGGTCGTCACCCGCAGTAATCTGCCGGACACGTACGCGCATGTGCGTCCGTGTCCACCGCGCGAGCGGACAGTGCCGTCCCGCCGGACGCCGATGACCGACCCCTGCCGTGGGTCGACCTGGGAGTGCCCTTGTCCCGCAAGACCCGCCGCAGCCGTCGCGGCCCCGTTCTGGTCCTCGCGACCCTGCTGCTGGCCGTCGGTGCCCTCGTGCTCTGGACGAGGTCCGGCGACACCGCCCCGGCTGCCGCCGGGACGCCCCCGGTCACGACGCCGGCCAGCACCTCACCCCCGGCCGGCACCTCGCCCCCGGCCGTGCCCTCGTCGAGCGCGCCGGTGGCGGACACGGCGGAGGGCGAGGCTGAGGAGGACGTCGTCCAGGCGCCCTCGTCGCCGACCGCCGCGCCGGCGCACGACGAGGACGCCGGCGGGCTCGCGGCGGTCGCCGTCTCGCTGAGCTACACCGGCTACGACGCCGCCGCGGCGGCCGTCGTCGCAGGCGGGTACGCCGCCGGGATCGTCGAGGAGGACGCCACCTGCACGCTGGTCCTCCGCCGCGAGGGCGTGGAGCTGCGGGGGGAGTCCCTGGGTGCGCCGAGCGCGGCCACCACCGACTGCGGTGAGGTGCGGGTGGGTGGCGACGCGCTGACCTCCGGCACGTGGGAGGCAGTGCTGAGCTACACGTCCGAGACGTCGGTCGGGGAGTCCGCGGCTGTCGAGGTGGAGGTCCCGTGAGATCCCGGCTCCGTCTCGTCGCCACCTGCCTCATCGCCCTCGGGCTGGCATCCGTCTTCGTCGCCGGGTCCTCGCCGCAGCAGCCCGACCTGACCGAGTCGGCCGACCTGCGGCTGTTCAACCCGGGCGACATCATCGACGACGACGTCTTCTACAACCCGTCGACCATGTCCGCCGGGCAGATCCAGGACCATCTGACGGTCAAGGGCAACCGCTGCACCAGCAACTGCCTCAAGGACTACCGCGAGGACACCTGGACCCGGCCGGCCGACCCCCGCTGCAGGGGCTACGCCGGCGCGCGTGGTGAGACCGCGGCGCAGATCATCCACAAGGTCGCGCAGTCCTGCGGCATCAACCCGCAGGTGCTGATCGTCATGCTGCAGAAGGAGCAGGGCCTGGTGACCGGCACGCCGTCGTCGACGTCGTACCGGGCGGCCATGGGCTTCGGCTGCCCTGACACCGCGGTCTGCGACTCGCAGTACTACGGGTTCTTCAACCAGCTCTACAGCGCGGCCAACCAGCTGCAGAGGTACCGGGCCAACCCGGGCAACTACAAGTACCGCGCCGGGATGACGAACACGATCAGCTACCACCCGGCGACCGAGAAGGCCAACAACCTCAACAACTGGCGCTGTGGGACCGCCCAGGTCTACATCCAGAACCAGGCGACCGCGGCGCTGTACATCTACACGCCCTACGTGCCCAACGCGGCCGCACTGGCCAACGAGTACCGCGTCGGCGACGACTGCTCGTCGTACGGCAACCGGAACTTCTTCAGCTACTTCACCGACTGGTTCGGCAGCACCCAGACCGGCCCGGGGTCGATCAACGAGAAGTACACCCACCTCCGGGCTTCCGGCGTGGACCTGGGCGCCTCGACGTCCGAGGTGGTCTGCAACCTCCCGTGGGGCGGCTGCTGGCGCAGCTACCAGGGCGGCACCATCTTCTGGCACCGGGACACCGGGCCCCACGTCGTCCGCGGGGCCATCCTGCAGCACTACCAGTCCCTCGGTGGCCCGGCCCTCCTCGGCTACCCGACCGGGGACGACACCGCGGCGCCGGTCAACGCGGGGTACTACACCGACTTCCAGGGCGGGGCGATCTACTGGTCGGCCGCCACTGGCGCGCGCGAGGTGCGCGGCGACCTCCTGGCCACCTGGCGGGCCAAGGGCGCCCAGGCCGGTCTGCTCGGCTACCCGGTCGGCGGGGACGAGGCGGTCCCTGGCGGCTTCCGCTCCCGCTTCCAGGGCGGGACGCTCTACTGGTCGCCGCCCACCGGAGCGCGCATGCTGCGTGGCGCGATCCTCGCCCGGTACGAGGCCGCGGGTGGCCCCCGGAAGATCGGTTTCCCGACGACGGACGACGTGGGCGCGGCCAACGGCGGTGCGAAGGTCGAGCTGCAGGGCGGGGCGATCTACTGGTCGGCGGCGACCGGGGCGCACGTGGTGCGTGGCGGGCTCCTGGAGAAGTGGCGGTCCTGGGGTGCGGAGTCCGGAGTGCTGGGCTATCCGACCGAGGACGAGGCGGCCGGCCCCAACGGCGGGTACCTGTCCACCTTCCGCGGTGGCACGGTGTACTGGTCGCCGTCCACCGGCGTGCGGGTGATGCGCGGGGCGATCCTGCAGCGCTACGTGGCCGCCGGTGGGCCGCAGGTGCTGGGCTACCCGACCACCGACGACGTGGGCGCGGCCAACGGCGGTGCGAAGGTCGAGCTGCAGGGCGGGGCGATCTACTGGTCGGCGGCGACCGGGGCGCACGTGGTGCGTGGCGGGCTCCTGGAGAAGTGGCGGTCCTGGGGTGCGGAGTCCGGAGTGCTGGGCTATCCGACCGAGGACGAGGCGGCCGGCCCCAACGGCGGGTACCTGTCCACCTTCCGCGGTGGCACGGTGTACTGGTCGCCGTCCACCGGCGTGCGGGTGATGCGCGGGGCGATCCTGCAGCGCTACGTGGCCGCCGGTGGGCCGCAGGTGCTGGGCTACCCGACCACCGACGACGTGGGCGCGGCCAACGGCGGTGCGAAGGTCGAGCTGCAGGGCGGGGCGATCTACTGGTCGGCGGCGACCGGGGCGCACGTGGTGCGTGGCGGGCTCCTGGAGAAGTGGCGGTCCTGGGGTGCGGAGTCCGGAGTGCTGGGCTATCCGACCGAGGACGAGGCGGCCGGCCCCAACGGCGGGTACCTGTCCACCTTCCGCGGTGGCACGGTGTACTGGTCGCCGTCCACCGGCGTGCGGGTGATGCGCGGGGCGATCCTGCAGCGCTACGTGGCCGCCGGTGGGCCGCAGGTGCTGGGCTACCCGACCACCGACGACGTGGGCGCGGCCAACGGCGGTGCGAAGGTCGAGCTGCAGGGCGGGGCGATCTACTGGTCGGCGGCGACCGGGGCGCACGTGGTGCGTGGCGGGCTCCTGGAGAAGTGGCGGTCCTGGGGTGCGGAGTCCGGAGTGCTGGGCTATCCGACCGAGGACGAGGCGGCCGGCCCCAACGGCGGGTACCTGTCCACCTTCCGCGGTGGCACGGTGTACTGGTCGCCGTCCACCGGCGTGCGGGTGATGCGCGGGGCGATCCTGCAGCGCTACGTGGCCGCCGGTGGGCCGCAGGTGCTGGGCTACCCGACCACCGACGACGTCGGCGCGACCGGGGGCGGCACCCAGACCGAACTGGAGCGCGGCGCCATCTACTGGTCGCCGACGACCGGCGCACGCCTCGTGCTGGATGAGGCCGCCGAGCACTACGGGGCGCTGGGTGAGACGGCGTCCTGGCTCGGCTACCCGACCTCCGACACGGTGGCCGTCACCGGGGGCACGCGCACCGAGTTCCAGGGCGGCGTCATCGACGTGATCGACGGAACGCCCACCGCTCACCGGCGCTGACCGGTACGACGACGGCGGCCGCCGGCCCCCTCCCGAGGGGACCGGCGGCCGCCGTCGTGTGCGCTGTCGGTCAGGCGGTGCTGGCGCCGTCGGAGCCGGTGACGGCACCGGGCCAGCGGGCGGCCTCGAGCTTGCGCAGCCGCTCCTCGTAGAGCGCCATGCCGCTGAACCGCACCCGGATCCGCTCGTGCTCGCGCAGCACCTCGTCGAGCAGGCGGCGCGCCTCGGGGACGTCCCCGGGGGAGCCGACCTCGACCGCCCCCTCCGCGCGCTCCCGGTCGGCCATCCGGACCTCGAGGGCGGCCACGTGCGGCCCCAGCCGGTCGACGTCGAAGGAGACCCGGCCGTGCTGCTCACGCAGCTCGGCCAGCTCGTCGGACACCCGGCGCAGCTCGTCCTCGAGCCGCCGGACGTCGCCGACGAGGGCGTCGCAGCGCTCGTCGACGGTGCGGCGCAGCGCGTCGAGGCCGGACTGCAGCTCCGCCCGGAGGCCGGTGTCGACGTGCTCGACGCGGTCGCGCAGGCCCTGCAGCGCAGGCTCGGCGCGGACGGCGACGACGGCGTCGAGCTTGCGCTGCACCCGCGCCCACACCGGGTTCACCCGGGCCGCGACCGCGAGCCGGCGCAGGGGGCCGCTCACCGGAGGTACTCCGCGCTGCCGTCCTCGATCCAGCTGCGCAGCATGGTGGCCTCCGCTATCAGCTCGTGGTCCCCGGTCAGCACCGAGGCCCCGCCGTAGGCGTGGTCCCAGGTCGACTGCACGGGGGCCCAGATGAAGGAGAACCCGGCGAGCAGCAGCCGCGCGTCCGGGTAGAGCAGGCGCGCCAGCCAGGCCGCGACCGTGCCCGTCGTCGCCCACCGCGGCTGGGCCGGGTCGAAGCCGAGTGCGCGGGACAGCGGCTGGTTGACCTCGCGGTTGGGGATCGGCACCAGGCCGAGGTCCGGGGGCCACCAGGTGGGCAGCCGCTCGACGTCGGCGTACATCATCCCGGGCTCGTTGTAGAGGTAGAGTCGGGACCGGTAGTCGGTGAAGACCCACGGCGTGGCCTCGAGGGCCCACTGCGTGACGACGACGTCGGCGCGGGTCCCCAGCCCTCGGGGGTGCTGCGGTCCGTCGAGGGCGAAGCCGTTCACGCGGACCACCAGGTCGGCCGCGTCGATCGCCGCGGCCCGTTCGGGGTCGGGGGACACCGGGGCGTTGCCGACGACGGCGACCGACTCGACGGGGGTGCGGCGGGCGTAGGCGTCGACCAGTTCGGCGACGACCTCCAGCCCGTTCCGCGCGGGGGTCGGCGCCCCGACCTCGGGGTCTGCGACTGCCATCGCCGCGACGGTAGCAAGCAGCGTGGGACGGACTGGTTCTCCCGGGGTGGTCCGGCCCTCATGAGGGCGGTGTGACGGATGGGGTCCCGTTCCACCGGGCCTCGGGCCGCCGGGTGGCGACGCGGTTATGCTGCCGTCATCGAAGCCGGTCGAGGGACGCGTGCCGCCGCCGTGACCGGTGGGTGGTCCACGCCCGGTCGACCGCCGCGCGACCTGGACCCGTCATGCCGTCGTCCCGAGGACCGCACAAGCCTATGACCACCACCTCCGCCGAGCCGCCCGTCGCCGAGACCGAGGCGACGGGCGCCGTCGCCGGCCTCGCGCAGCGGCTCCTGACGCTGCCGCCCGCGCCAGGCCTCCCGGTCGAGCTGTACGCGAAGCGCCTGCAGGGCCACGCGGACCTGGAGCGCACCTCCTTCCGGCTCGCCCCTGACTCGGTGCTGTCGACCAACACCTACTCCGGCCGCGTGCCCGCCTCCTACTGGCAGCGCTGGACCGCAGTCCGGGAGTTGACCTTCGAGGCCGAGACCTCGGGGGAGGGCCGGGTCGAGCTGTACGCCAGCGACCCCACCGGGGAGGAGCGCTACCTGACCGGGACGGCGGTGTCGGGGGAGGAGCGGGTCTCGCTGACCGTCGCCCTCGACCGCTTCGTCGACGGCGGCGCCGTGTGGGCCGACTTCTCCTCCGCCAGCGACGCGGAGCTCCGGGTGTCCTCGGGGCGCTGGACGATCCCGCACCCGCCCCGGCCCCGGAAGACCGCCGTCGTCATCTGCACGCACAACCGCCCCACGGACTGCGTGAAGACCCTGCAGACGCTGGCCGCCGACCTGCCGGCGCTCGACGAGCTCGACACCGTCTACGTCGTCGACCAGGGCGACAAGCGGGTCTCCGCGCACCCGGACTTCGAGCAGGTCTCCGCCGCGCTCGCCGGCCGCTTGCGCTACATCACCCAGGCCAACCTCGGCGGCGCCGGTGGGTTCACCCGCGGCATGTACGAGATCACCGAGGTCGAGTCCGAGCACCACGCCAACGTGCTCTTCATGGACGACGACATCGTCCTCGAGCCCGAGTCCATCATCCGGATGACCGCGTTCGCCAATTCCGCGCGCGAGCCGGTGATCGTGGGGGCCCAGATGCTGTACGCGCTGCACCCGAAGCGGCTGCACACCGGCGCGGAGTACGCCGACCTGGTCAAGCTGCAGGCCGGCAAGGTCGTGCCCGGCGCGCTGTGGAACGCCGACCTCACCGAGGAGAACCAGGAGCTGCGGGTCGACGCCGACTACAACGCCTGGTGGAGCGCGCTGCTGCCCTCGGAGATCGTCTCGGCGACCGGCTACCCGTTGCCGGTCTTCTTCCAGTGGGACGACATCGAGTACGGCTACCGCGCCCGCGAGAACGGCTTCACCACCGTCACCCTCCCCGGGGCCGGCGTCTGGCACGCCGACTTCACCTGGAAGGACCAGGACGACTGGTCGCGGTACTTCAGCGTCCGCAACAGCCTGATCACCTCGGCCCTGCACACGGGGTTCGACAGCCGGTCCATCGCGGTCACCCTGTTCGGCAGGCTGGTGGCCTACATCGCCGGGCTGCAGTACGGCCTGGCCGCGACCGTCATCAAGGGCATCGACGACTTCCTCGCCGGCCCGGAGATCCTGGCCGACGGCGGCCAGCGGGTCCTCGGCGAGGTCCGGGAACTGCGCAAGGCGTACCCGGAGACGGTGCGGCACGACGCGGGCCAGATCCCCGGCGTCCCGCTGCGCGGCGAGAGCATCCAGCGGGCGCTGCCCGACCCGTCGCAGTTCCGCGCGGTGCTGGCCAAGCGCCTGGTGTGGCAGCTGACCGGGCGCACCGCCGGCTCGGTCGCCATCACCGCGGACGACGCCCAGTGGTGGCACGTCTCCCGCTACCGCCGCGCCATCGTCACCGACGCGTCCCAGGAGGGCGTGCGGGTCCGCGACCTCGACCGCGACAAGGCCACAGCGCTGCTGCGCGAGAGCGCCGCGGCCTGCTACCGGCTGGCCAGGCAGGGCCCGGCGGCCGCGCAGCAGTACCGGGACGCGCTGCCGGAGCTGAGCAGCCGCGAGAACTGGCGGCGCCTCTTCGGCGCCGAGACCGAGTAGGCCCGGGCATGTCGACGAGCAGCACCACCACGCGCACCATGTCCGACATCCCCCCGCACGTGCGGCCCCCCGGCCGCGACTTCCGCTCCGCCTTCCGCGACCTCGGCCGCGGCTGGGCGCAGCGGGAGCTGTGGCTGCAGCTGGGCTGGCAGGACATCCGCCAGCGCTACCGGCGCTCGGTCCTCGGCCCGATCTGGATCACCATCAGCATGGCGGTCACCGCCATCGCGCTCGGCATCCTGTACTCCGCGCTGTTCGGCCTCGAGCTGGCGACGCTGCTGCCGCACGTCCTCGTCGGGATGATCGTGTGGACGTTCGTCTCCGGGTGCATCTCCGAGGGCTCGGAGGTGTTCGTCGCCAACTCGGGGTTGATCACCCACCTGCCGGCGCCGATCAGCATCCACGTGTACCGGCTGGTGTGGCGCCAGACGCTGTTCTTCGCCCACAACCTGATCGTCTACGCGGTCATGCTGGTGGTCTTCCCGCAGCCGCTGAGGTGGACGGACCTGTCGGCCTTCCTGGCGTTCGGCCTGCTCGTGGTCAACGGCATGTGGGTGGCGCTGCTCATCGGCATCGTGAGCACCCGGTTCCGCGACCTGCCGCCGGTGACCCAGAGCGTCGTCCAGCTGCTGTTCTTCCTGACGCCGATCGTCTGGATGTACGACGTCCTGCTGGACAACCCGGCCGTCGCGCAGCGGGCCCGCCTCGTGGAGCTCAACCCGCTGTTCCACTTCGTGGAGCTCATCCGGCGGCCGATGCTGGGCCAGGACCAGCAGTGGCACACCTGGTTCGTCGTCATCGGGATCACCGTGGTCGGCTGGGCGCTGGCGCTGCTGGTCATGCGCCGCTACCGCGGCCGCGTGGCGTACTGGGTCTGAGGAGGACGTCACCATGGTGAGCATCGACGTCCGCGACGCGAGCGTGGACTTCCCGATCTTCGACGCCAAGTCGCGGTCCCTGAAGCACACCGTCCTCGGTGTGGTCGGCGGCAACGTGGCGGCCAACGAGCGCAAGGTCGTCGTCATCGAGGCGCTGCGCAACATCAACCTGCACGTCTCCGAGGGCGACCGGCTGGCGCTGGTCGGCCACAACGGCGCCGGCAAGTCCACCCTCCTGCGGCTGCTGTCGGGCATCTACGAGCCCACCGGCGGCGAGGCGCTGGTCAACGGGAGGGTCGCGCCGGTCTTCGACCTCGGCGTCGGCATGGACCCGGAGATCTCCGGCCTGGAGAACATCATCGTGCGCGGCCTGTTCCTCGGGATGAGCCGCAAGCAGATGGAGGCGCGGGTCGACGACATCGCCGAGTTCACCGAGCTCGGCAACTTCCTGCAGATGCCGCTGCGGACGTACTCCACCGGCATGCGCGTGCGGCTGGCGCTGGGCGTGGTCACCAGCATCGACCCCGAGATCCTGCTGCTCGACGAGGGCATCGGTGCGGTCGACGCGGCGTTCCTCGAGCGGGCCAAGGGGCGGCTGAAGGACCTGGTGGACCGCGCCGGCCTGCTGGTCTTCGCCTCGCACTCCAACGACCTGCTGAAGCAGCTGTGCACCTCGGCGCTCTGGATGGAGCACGGCACCATCAAGCAGCACGGCCCGCTCGAGGAGGTCCTCGACGCGTACAAGGGCCGTGAGCACGCGGCCTCGGGGGGCTGAGTGTCCGAGGCGGCACCCCGCACCCCCGCCCGCCCGGACGACGAGCGCGTCGTCGCGGTCATCGTCACCCGGCACCGGCCGGAGTCCCTCGCCCAGGCGCTCAAGGCGCTGGCGGTGCAGACCCGGCCGGTCGACTCGGTCGTCGTCGTCGACAACGGGCCCGACCAGCCGGCCGAGGAGGTCGTGCGCGCCAGCGGGCTGCCGCACACCTACCTGCTCTCCCAGGCCAACCTCGGCGGTGCCGGTGGCTTCGCCCTGGGCATGCTCACCGCCCTGGCCGACGGCGCCGACTGGGTGTGGTGCGCCGACGACGACGGCCGGCCCGCCGACGAGCACGTGCTCGCCACCCTGCTGTCGGTGGCCCGGGAGCGCGGGCTGGCCGAGGTCTCGCCCGCGGTCGCCGACATCGACGCACCCGAGAGCTTCGCCTTCCCGATGCGCACCGGGCTGCGCTGGAGGGGAGAGCGCGACCGCCTCGGCGGCGTCGACTTCCTGCCCGGCCACGCCTCGCTCTTCAACGGCGCGCTGTTCGCCGCCGCGACCCTGGCCCGGACCGGCGTGCCGGACCTGCGGCTGTTCGCCCGCGGCGACGAGACCGAGATCCACCGCCGGCTGGTGCGCGCCGGCCTGCCCTTCGGGACGGCGCTGAACGCCACCTACCTGCACCCCAACGGCCGGGACGAGTTCAAACCGATCCTCGGTGGGCGGCTGTCCGCGCAGTACCCCGAGGCCGAGTGGAAGCGGTACTACACCTACCGCAACCGCGGGTACCTGATGCGCCAGCCGGGGATGCGCTGGCTCTTCCCGCTCGAGCTGGTCCGCTTCTCCTGGTTCTTCCTGGTGACCCGGCGCGACCCGGCCGGCTGGCGCGAGTGGCTGCGCCTGGTGCGGGCCGGCCGCCGCGAGCGGTTCACCCCCGCCGCCTGACCGCATCCCCGACCACCGACGACGGCGGGGCACCACCTCCACGAGGGTGGTGCCCCGCCGTCGGTCGTCCTGCCCACACGGCCCCCGGACGGCGGACGGCCCGGGCTCCCTCCGAGGAGAGAGCCCGGGCCGTCCGGGTGCGGGTGACCGCTACAGGGCGGTCCTCACGAGGTGAAGACCTTCTCCCAGTTCGCCGTCGACGTGAGCTCGGCGTAGGAGTCGCGGTACTGCTGCTTGGCGCGGGGGAAGCGCCGGGCGATCTCCAGGTTCAGCCGCACCGACTCGCGGGCCAGGCGCCAGAACGTCGCCGGGTCGCGGCGGCGGACCGTGACGCCGCGGCCGTCCGCGGTGGCGACCGAGGCGCTGTCCAGCTGGGCCAGCACGAACCACTGCGCGTCCCGGGCGGAGAGCTCCACCTGCGGCCGGTCCTCGCCGTCCTGGACCGGCCGGACGTTGTTGCGCAGCGCCTGCAGCGCCGCGCGCACGATCGCCCGCTTGGCCACCGGCGGGTGCACCATGCCCTCGGTCGCGTCCTGGCCCATCCGCGGCAGCGGGATCTGCGAGCGCTCGGTGATGACCTGGCCGTCGGAGTACCGCGCCCGCTCCGCCCGGACCTCCGCCAGGACACCCGGCAGCTGCGCGAAGAGGTTCTGCGGGCCGGCGAGGAAGTCGCGGTAGGCCTTCAGGTGCAGCGCCACGGCCGAGTACTCGAGCCGGAGCAGGTGCCGGATGTCGGCCTTGATGTTCCCCTTGACGATGTCCTCGGCCCGCTTGAGCGGGCTGTGCAGGGCGGCGATCACCAACTGGTTGCGGGCGTGGAAGTAGGCCTGCCAGTCGCTGACGTCGTCCTTGTCGGTCCACGACAGGTGCCAGATCGCCGCGCCGGGCAGGGTGACCGTGCGGTACCCGGCGGCGGCGGCCCGCAGTCCGTACTCGGCGTCGTCCCACTTGATGAACAGCGGGAGCGGCAGCCCGATCTGCTCGGCGACCTCACGGGGGATCAGGCACATCCACCACGCGTTGTAGTCCACGTCGACCCGGCGGTGCAGGTGCCGGGCGTCCCGCAGCGAGTGGTGCGCGAAGTCGTGACCGACCGCGGCGTACGGCGCCGGGCGGTACTTCATCAGCCGCCGGTCGACGCTCTCGCCCATGGTGTGCAGCACCGAGCGGTCCTGCAGGCTCAGCATCTGCCCGCCCACGAGCGTCGGCTCGTCGGTGAACCGCGCGAAGGTCAGCGCCCGGTGCAGGCTGTCCGCCTCGAGCTGGACGTCGTCGTCCAGGAAGACCAGGTGCGTGGCGTCGGTGTTCGTCAGCGTCTCGTGCATGGCGCGGGCGAAGCCGCCGCTGCCACCGAGGTTGCCCTGCTCCACCACGTGCAGGCGGGCGCCGAGCGGGCCGGCCACCGCCGGGAACGAGGCCTCGTCCCGCACCTTGAGGTTGCCCTGGTCGGCGACGACCACCGCGGCGAGCTCGGCGTCGAGGACCGGGTCCGCGGCGACGGTCTGCAGTGCGGCGACGCAGTCGACCGGGCGGTTGAAGGTGCAGATCCCGACGGCCAGCCGGCCCGGGCGCAGCGGCTCGCGGTCGGCGTACCAGCCGGCGTCCTCGATCGTCGTGTCCTCGTCGGCGGTGACGTCGAACCAGTACCAGCCGCCCTCGACGAAGGGGGTGAGGTCCAGGTCCAGCTCGACGGTCCGGCCGATGCCCTCGACGGTGGTGCCCAGGGCGTGCAGCACGTCGCCGTTGCCCTTGGACCGGTAGACGTCGATGCGGCAGGCGCCGGAGATGCGCAGCTGGAGCGTGACGCTGGTCAGCGAGGTCCAGCGCCGCCAGTAGCCCGCCGGGAAGGCGTTGAAGTAGGTGGCGAAGGAGACCTCGTCACGAGCCGACAGGTGCCCGGTCGACCGCGAGGTGACGTGCACCTTCTCGGACCGGTCCTCGTCGAGGTAGAGGGCGCGGACCTTGCGCGGGTCGGCGACCCGCGGCATCAGGACGCGCTGGAGGAGGGTCACGGCCCGACCGGGGGCCAGGTCCTCGGCGGCGAGGTCGGCCACGACGTCGGGGGACACCTCGGCGGTCGTCATCGGGTTCAGTCCTCCAGGCGGCCGTCGAGGGCGCCGCCCTCGGCGAAGTACGGGCGGATGCGGTTCTCGAACATGGTCAGCGCCGAGCCGATCGCCATGTGCATGTCGAGGTACTTGTAGGTGCCGAGGCGCCCACCGAAGAGGACGCGCTTCTCGGCGGCCTCCTTGGCGGCCAGCTCGCGGTAGCGCTCGAGCTTGGCGCGGTCCTCGGGGGTGTTGATCGGGTAGTACGGCTCGTCGCCGGTCTGGGCGAAGCGGGAGTACTCGCGGACGACGACGGTCTTGTCGGTCGGGTAGTCGCGCTCGGGGTGGAAGTGCCGGAACTCGTGGATCCGGGTGAAGGGCACGTCCTCGTCGGCGTAGTTCATGACCGAGGTGCCCTGGAAGTCGCCGATCGGCAGGACCTCGGTCTCGAAGTCCAGCGTGCGCCAGCCGAGCTCGCCGGCCTCGTAGCCGAAGTACTTGTCGATGGGGCCGGTGAAGACCGTCGGGACGTCCTTCGGCAGCTGGTCACGGACGTCGAAGTAGTCGGTGTCCAGCCGCACCTCGATGTTCGGGTGGTCGGCCATCCGCGTCAGCCAGGCGGTGTACCCGTCCTTCGGCAGACCCTCGTAGGTGTCGTTGAAGTACCGGTTGTCGAACGTGTACCGCACCGGGAGGCGGGCGATGACCGCGGCGGGCAGCTCGGTGGGATCGGTCTGCCACTGCTTCTTCGTGTAGCCGCGGATGAAGGCCTCGTACAGCGGCCGGCCGATCAGGGAGATCGCCTTCTCCTCGAGGTTGGTGGCCTCGGCGGTGTCGATCTCGCCGGACTGCTCGGCGACGAGGGCGCGGGCCTCCCCGGGGGAGAAACTCCTGCCGAAGTACTGGCAGATGGTCGCCAGGTTGATCGGCAGCGAGTAGGTCTTCCCCTGGTAGATGCTGAAGACCCGGTGCTGGTAGTTCGTGAACTCGGTGAACTGGTTGACGTACTGCCAGACCCGCTCGTTGGACGTGTGGAACAGGTGCGCGCCGTAGACGTGCACCTCGATGCCCGTCTGCGGCTCCGGCTCGGAGTAGGCGTTGCCCCCGATGTGGCTGCGGCGGTCGATGACCAGTACGCGCTTGTCCAGCTGGGTGGCGACCCGCTCGGCGACCGTGAGGCCGAAGAAGCCGGAGCCGACGACGACGAGATCAGGACTGGCTTGAGTCACGCTTGGCGACTGTACCGGCGCAGAACGGCCCGACCCGGGCGAAACGGGGACTGGTGTGACGGGCCCGTCCCCCTCGTCACACCGGTTCCCTGGAGCCCCACCAGGCCCCGCCGTCCCGGGCCTCCCGGTGCGTCCGGCGGGCCCGCCCGGCGCGCCTCGTAGGGTTCCCCGCGTGAGTGCACCACCTCCGGACGTCCCCCTGCGCGTGGTCGCGGTGACGTACTCCCCGGGCGAGGCCCTGGAGGGCTTCGTCGAGTCGCTGGCCGAGGCCACCACGCGGCCGGTCGAGGTGGTCCTCGCCGACAACGGCTCGACCGACGGCACCCCGGAGCGCGCCGCCGCCCTCCACCCCCACGTGCGGCTGCTGCGCACCGGCGGCAACGTCGGCTACGGCGCCGCGGTGAACGCCGGGATGGCCGGCCTGACCGAGGGCTACGCCGTCGTCGCCAACCCCGACGTCCGCTTCGACCCCGGCTCGGTCGACGAGCTGCTGGCCGTGGCCGCCCGCTGGCCGCGCGCGGCCACCGTCGGCCCGGCCATCCGCACCCCGGAGGGTGAGCTCTACCCCTCGGCCCGCGACCTGCCGCGGCTGTCCACGGGCGTCGGGCACGCGCTGCTCGGCTGGGCCTGGCCCGGCAACCCGTGGACGGCCCGCTACCGCCGCGAGCGCGAGACGCCGCGCGAGCGCCCGGCCGGGTGGCTGTCGGGCTCGTGCCTGCTGGTCGACGTCGCGGCCTTCTGGTCGGTCGGCGGCTTCGACCCCGGCTACTTCATGTACTTCGAGGACGTCGACCTGGCCGAGCGGCTGTCCCGCCGCGGCTGGCTGCACGTCTACGCCCCGTCGGCGGTGGTGGAGCACGAGGGCGGGCACGCCACCAGACGCCAGCCGCACCGCATGCAGCGGGTGCACCACACCAGCGCGCTGCGCTACCTGTCCGGGCAGTACCCGCTGCGCCGGCACGCCCCGCTGCGGCTGGCCCTGCGCGCCGGCCTGGGGGCCCGGATGCTCGTCTCCTACGTCAGCGGCCGGGTCGCTGCCGGGGCGCCGTTCCAACGCCGAGCCGAAGGGGTGGGCCGGGCGGCTCGCCGGAGGAGGACCTGACGTGCGACACGCGGTGATCATGGCCGGCGGCTCGGGGACGCGGCTGTGGCCGCTCTCCCGCAGCGGGCGGCCCAAGCAGCTGCTCGACGTCGTGGCGAGCGGCGACGGCCCGCCGCACAGCCTGCTGGCCGAGGCCTTCACCCGGCTGGAGGCGGTGCTGCCGGCCGAGCGGATCTGGGTGTGCACCGCCGCCCGTTACGGCGAGCAGGTGCGCGCTGCCCTACCGCGGCTGCGCCCGGACCGACTGGTGCTCGAGCCGGTCGCCCGGGACACCGCCAACGCCGTCGGCCTGGCCGCGGCCCTGGTCGCCGACGCCGACCCCGACGCCGAGCTGGCCGTGGTCAGCGCCGACCACGTCATCCGCCCGGTCGAGCGGTTCGCCGCGGCGCTGACCACCGCCTACGACGCCCTCGCCGCGCGGCCCCGCGCGCTGGTGACCCTCGGCATCCGGCCCACCGCCCCGGCCACCGGCTTCGGGTACGTGCAGCGCGGCGCGCCGACCGAGGTGCCCGGCGTCGCGGAGGCGGCGTCGTTCCGCGAGAAGCCCGACCGCGGCACCGCCGAGGCCTACCTGGCCTCGGGGGAGTACCTGTGGAACTCGGGCATGTTCGTCTGGCGGGCATCGACGGTCCTGCAGGCGCTCGCCGACCACCTGCCGACCACCGCCGAGGGCCTGGCCCGCGTGGTCGCCGTCCCGGCCGGGACGCAGCGGGACGCCGTCCTGGCCGAGGTCTTCCCGACGCTGCCGAAGATCAGCGTCGACTACGCCGTCCTGGAGCCCGCGGCCACCGAGCCGGGGCGGGTGCTGGTCGCCGACCTGGACGTCGACTGGCTCGACGTCGGCTCGTGGCCGGCCCTGGCGCAGACGCTCCAGCGGGTGGGTGAGGACGCGGTCTCCGGGCCGGCGGTCACCCTCGACAGCGCCGGCAACATCGTCTTCAGCGACGACCCCGACCACCTGGTGGCCCTCGTCGGCGTCCGCGACAGCGTCGTCGTCCACACCGTCGACGTCACGATGGTCTGCCCCGTGTCCGACGCCGAGCGGGTCAAGCAGCTGCTCGCGGCCGTCGAGGAGAGACACGGGTCTCGGTTCAGCTGAAGGAGGGCCTCCCTGCCCTCCACCACTCGCAGGCTCGCGGCGGGAGCCTGCAGGGAGGCCGACGCTCCGGGATAGTTTGCCGGGCGTGAAGAACTTCGACGTCGCCGCTGTCGTCTCCGGTGGGGCCTCGGGCCTCGGCGAGGCCACCGTCCGAGCCCTGGTCGCGCGGGGCGCGGCCGTCACCGTCCTCGACCTGCAGGAGGAGAAGGGGGAGAAGCTCGCCGCCGAGCTGGGCGGGCACACCACCTTCGTGCGCACCGACGTGACCGACGCCGACTCGGTGCAGGCCGCGATCGCCGACGCCACCGGCAAGGACCGGCCGCTGCGCATCGCGGTCAACTGCGCCGGCATCGGCTGGGCCCAGCGCACGGTCGGCAAGGGCAACGTCCCGCACGACCTCGACCCGTTCGTCCGCACCGTCATGGTCAACCTGGTCGGCTCGTTCAACGTGCTGCGGCTGGCCGCCGCCGCGATGGCCGCCACCGAGCCGGAGGAGGACGGCGAGCGCGGCGTCGTCGTCAACACCGCCTCGATCGCCGCCTACGACGGGCAGATCGGGCAGGTGGCCTACTCGGCGTCCAAGGGCGGCATCGTCGGCATGACCCTGCCGGCGGCGCGCGACCTGTCCAGCGTGGGCGTCCGGGTCTGCACCATCGCCCCCGGGCTCGTGGACACGCCGCTGCTGGGCAGCCTGCCGGAGGAGGCACGGCAGGCGCTGGCGGCGGGCATACCCTTCCCCAAGCGCCTCGGTCGTCCGGAGGACTTCGCCCAGTTGGCCCTCGACATCGTCGAGCACGGCTACCTCAACGGCGAGGTGATCCGGATGGACGGCGCGCTGCGGATGGCACCTCGCTGATGACGCGCTGCTGACGGATCGTCCCTCTTCCCCGGGGAGCACCACCTGAGCACCACCACGCTGGACGCCCCGGCGTTCGTCGACGTCTGGCGGCCGGACTGGCCGCTCGACGTCCGGCGCACCCTCTTCCCGCACCAGCGCAGTGCCGGCGACCCGGCGCTGCGCCACGTCGACGACGGGTGCTGGCGCGCGGTGAGCACGCCCGACGGCCCAGCGACGGTGCACCTGACCGTCCGCGGCGGCGAGGTGCGGGTGACGGCGTGGGGGCCCGGCGCCGAGCGGGCCGGGGCAGCGGTGCCCGCGTGGCTGGGCGCCGAGGACCGGCCCGAGGAGTTCGAGCCCGGCGGACACCCCCTGCTCACCCGCGTGCACCGCGCCTCCCCGTGGCTGCGGTTGGGCCGCACCGGGCGCACCTGGGACGCCCTGGTGCCCGCCGTCCTCGAGCAGAAGGTGACCGTCATCGAGGCGCACCGCGTGTGGCGCGCGCTGCTGCGGCTGGCCGGCGAGCCGGCCCCGGGCCCGGCCCCCGAGGGGATGCGCGTGCCGCCCACCCCGCAGCGGGTGCTGGCGGTGACCGACTGGGAGTGGCACCGCTGCGGCCTGGACGGCGCCCGTCGCCGGGCGCTGCGAGCCGTGGCGAGCGTCGCCGCCCGGCTGGAGCCGGAGGAGGCCGTGGACTGCCCCGACCTGCAGCGCAGGCTGAAGACGGTGTCGGGCATCGGGGTCTGGACGGCGGCCGAGGTGGTGCAGCGGGTCTTCGGCTGCCCGGACACGGTCAGCTACGGCGACTACCACCTGAAGAACCTGGTGGGCTGGTCGCTGGCCGGCCGCAGGACCGACGACGACGGGATGATGGAGCTGCTCGAGCCCTGGCGCGGGCAGCGGCAGCGCGTCGTCCGGCTGCTGGGCATCGGCGGCAGCCGCCCGCCCAGGCGGGGTCCGCGCAACGCCCCGACCAACTACCGCCGGATCTGAACGGCGACGATCAGCTCAGCTCGTCCTCGTGGGTCCTGGCTCACCACCGGACGCGAGCCGGGACCGGGAACGATCACCTCACCTGGTCGTCGGGTCGGGGCCCACCACCGGGTCGTCGAGCAGGCGGAGCAGGTAGTCGCCGTAACCGCTCCTGCCCAGCGGCTCGGCGGCGCGGCGCAGGCCGTCGTCGTCCAGCCAGCCCTGCCGCCAGGCGACCTCCTCGATGCACCCGATCTTGAGCCCCTGCCGCTCCTCGACCACTGACACGAACTCGGTGGCCTGGCGCAGCGAGGCGAAGGTCCCGGTGTCCAGCCACGCCGTGCCGCGGTCCAGGACGGTCACGGTGAGCCGGCCCTGGCGCAGGTAGTGCTCGTTGACCGCGGTGATCTCCAGCTCGCCGCGGGCGCTGGGCCGGATGCTGCGCGCCACGTCGACCACCGACGACTCGTAGAAGTAGAGCCCGGGCACGGCGTAGGAGCTCTTCGGCTTCGCCGGCTTCTCCTCGATGGAGAGCACGCGGCGGTCGACGTCGAACTCGACGACGCCGTAGTCCTGCGGGTTGGCCACGTGGTAGGCGAAGACGTGGCCGCCGTCGGGGTCGGGCAGCCGGCCCAGCGCCGTGCCCAGGCCCGCGCCGTAGAAGATGTTGTCGCCGAGCACCAGCGCGACCGACGAGTCGCCGATGAACTCCGCGGCGATCAGGAAGGCCTGCGCCAGCCCCTCGGGCCGCGGCTGGACGGCGTACTCGATGCGCATGCCCAGCCGGCTGCCGTCGCCCAGCAGCGCGCGGAACGCCGCCTGGTCGCCGGGCGTGGTGATCACCGAGACCTCGCGGACGCCGGCCATCATCAGCGTCGAGAGCGGGTAGTAGATCATCGGCTTGTCGTAGACCGGCATCAGCTGCTTGCTGACCGCCTGCGTGATCGGGAACAGCCGGGTGCCCGTGCCCCCGGCCAGGATGATCCCGCGCATGACCGGCGACGCTACCGGCGCGCTGCGGCTCAGGACGCGGGGGACCCGAGCCACAACCTCCCGACGAGCGAGCTGCCACCCGGGGTGCCCACCGGTTCCCAGCGGGTGGTCCAGCCCTCCGCGTGCAGCTGGACGATCACCGCGCCGATCAGCGCCCCGAGGTTGAGCGCCGCCGTCGTGGTGGCCCGCTCCGGGAGGTGCACGTCGACCACCCCGTCGTCCTCGCCGCCGTAGCGGAGCACGACCGGGAACTCCGGCAGCGCCGTCGTCGCCACCCGGAACGCCGCGGCGACGGCGTCGAGCTCGCCGGGGCGGGGGACCAGGTCCGTGCTGGGCGCGCGGGTCGCCACCAGGTCGCGGCTGCCGTAGGGGAACAGGTCGCCGGGACCCAGGCGGACCAGCGGCCGGGTGCCGGCGTCGTCCTCCGGCGGGTCGAACGGCAGGCCGCGGACGACGGCCACCGGGATGCCGGCCAGCTTGCCCTTCACCAGGTCCGCCGCGGCCGCCAGCTCGTCGACCAGCGCCACCTGGGTGGTCTCCAGCCGGTTGCCGTGGGCGTCGACCGCGCCGCGGAGGTCGACCAGCGCGGGGATCCCCGCCGAGCCGACGGCGACGTCGGTCAGCCCGTCCCGCCAGGTCCGGCCGAAGGTGTCACTGACGATGACGGCGACCTGGACGCCGAGCAGCTCGTGCAGCCGGTCGCGCAGCGCCCGGGCCGAGGCGTCGGCGTCCTCCGGCAGCAGCACGAGTGCGCCGCCGGACACGTTGGAGGCGTCGATCCCGGCGGCGGCGACCACCCAGCCCTGCGGCGTCTCGACGATCTTCAGCGGGCCGCGTCGGGCGACCACGCGCACCGTCTGGTCGTCGATGGCCCGCTGCCGGACGGCCTCGCGGTCCTCTCCGGGAGCGACGGGCACCAGCCGGTCCTCGACCTTCGACACCACCTTCGAGGTCACGACGACGACGTCGCCGTCGGCCAGCCAGGGGGCGGCACCCGCCACCGCCGCGGCGAGGTCGTCGCCCGGGGAGAACTCCGGCAGCCCGGTCACCGGGAGGACCGAGATCCCGGTCGGCACCCCCTCAGACACCGGCGGCTCCGAGCGCGGCCCGCGCCATCGCCGCGGTCGCCTCGGGGGAGGACATGAGCAGCGGGACGGCGCGGACGTCGACGCCCGGGACCTCGGCGCGGTCGCCGGTGTGCACCAGCCAGGCGTCGAGCAGCCCGCCGGCGGACCGGGCGCCGTAGTGCCGCCCCACCCCCTCCGCGCTGACCTCCACGCCGAGGACGGGCAGGCAGCGGTCGGCCATCCCACGCACGACGCTGCCGCCGACGATCGGCGAGACCCCGACGACCCGGCCCGGCGTGGCCAGCAGCGCCTGCCGCAGCCCCGGGACGCCCAGGACGGTGCCGATCGACACCACCGGGTTCGAGGGCGCCAGCAGCACGGCGTCGGCGGCGGCGAACGCCTCGGCCACGCCCGGCGCCGGCTTCGCCGCGTCCACCCCCACCTGCACGAAGGCGCGGGGTTCTGGCTCGGCGCGGTGCCGCACCCACCACTCCTGGAAGTGCAGCGCCTGCTGCCGCCCGGTCTCCGGGTCGGCGACCACGACGTGGGTCTCCACCCGCTGGTCGCTCATCGGCAGCAGCTCGACGCCGGGCTGCCAGCGGTCGGCCAGCGCCGCGGTCACCCGGGACAGGGGGTACCCGGCGTCCAGCATCCGGGTGCGGACCAGGTGGGTGGCCAGGTCGCGGTCGCCCAGGCCGAACCACGTCGGCTCGGCCCCGTAGGCGGCCAGCTCCTCCTTCACCGTCCAGCTCTCGCCGGCCCGGCCCCACCCGCGTTCGGGGTCGATGCCGCCGCCGAGGGTGTACATGACGGTGTCGAGGTCGGGGCAGATCCGCAGCCCGTGCATCGTCACGTCGTCCCCGGTGTTGACGACCGCGGTGAGCCGCGCGTCGGGCACGGCCGAGCGGAGACCGGCCAGGAACCGGGCGCCGCCGACCCCTCCGGCGAGGACGACGATCTGCACGAAAGTCATCGTGCCCGATGGGCACTTGTCCACTGTTCGCCGGGCGTGTCGAAGTGTGCAGCGAGAAGTGACGAACACCCTGTGACCGGAGTTGCTGGTGAGACTCATTGCTTACACCGGGCGGAGTTGACGGCCCCACAACGACACGCGTGTAATTCCCGCGGTGTCATCGAGTGCCGAGCGGCCCGGGAACGTCCCGTGGAACGCACATCGGGACGACAGCGAGAGGGGACGCATCGTCATGGCAGAGGTCTCGTGGTTGAGCGACTACGTGAACGCCTCCGAGCGCGACCGCAGTGCCACGGGGCAGGGCCAGGGCTTCGCCGGCCTGTGGAGCATGGGCCTGGATGCCGACCTGCAGTCCTGGCAGGAGCGCGCGCTGTGCGCCGAGACCGACCCCGAGGCGTTCTTCCCCGAGAAGGGCGGCTCCACCCGCGAGGCCAAGAAGATCTGCACCGGCTGCGAGGTCAAGGCCGAGTGCCTGGAGTACGCGCTGGCCAACGACGAGCGCTTCGGCATCTGGGGCGGGCTCTCCGAGCGTGAGCGCCGCCGCCTGCGCCGCCGCGCCGTCTGAGCGAGGACCCCTCTGCCCCCCACTGCTCGCAAGCTCGCAGAGGGGCCACCCACCGCACACAGCGCCGTGTGACACCAGCTCCGAGCTGTCCCCACAGCCGCCGACGGATCCCGTCGGCGGCTGTGGTGTCGTTCGGGGCATGACGACGCGCGTGGTGACCGGGCGGGCCGGCGTGGTGCGGGAGCTCCGCGCGGCCGGGCCGCTGCTCGCGGCGCTGCGTGCGCCGGTGACCGCCCGGGCTCCCTGGCTGACCGCCGCGCTCGCCCTGGACGACGCCCGCCTCGCCGGCCCGCGACCGGTCGCCGTCGTGGTCGACCCGCCCGGCGGCGCGGGCGCCCCACGGGCGTTGGCGACCCTGGTCCTGCGCGGCGGCCCGCGGCTCGCGGCCACGCTGCTGGGGGACGGGCTGCCGGTGCCCGCCGGTGCGGCCCCGGCCCGCCTCCCGGCCCGGGACGACGATGCCGCCGAGCAGCTGGCCTCCGGCGTGCTGGGCCTGCTGGACCGGGTGCGCCGCCCCTGGACCCTGCGGCTCACCGGCCTCCCGCTGGGCGACCCCACCCTGCGCGCGATCGGCCGGCGGCGGCCCGAGGCGGCGTTCGCCAACGCGCGCAGCGCCCGCCTGGTCGACGACCTCGACGACGCCGGCGGGGTGCACCGCACCCGGGACCCCGCCGAGCTGGACCGCCGGCTGCCCCCGTTGCTCGCCCACGAGCCCGACCGTCGCACCCGCACCGCCCTGCGCGTCACCGCCCGGCTGCACGCCGCGATCGGTCAGGTCGAGCTGGCCACGACGGTCGACGGCGACCGGGGCCTGCTGAGCCTCGTCGACGGCGCCGACCGGCGGCCGTGGTGGGGCACCCCCCATGCGGGCTGGCGCACCGAGATGGGCGCGCCCCTGGTCTCGCTGACGCTGTCCGGCGGCGGCCCGGCGGCGCTGCTCAGCCCGCGTAGCGGACGACGTTGAGCTGCGGCTCGTCCACGCTTCCGGCGCGGTCGGTGTCGAGGAAGACGGTGCCCTCGGCGGCAGCGGTGCCGTCGCGCACCGGCCCGGCGGGGGAGACGGTGACCGCCAGGTCGTACACCCGGCCCGTGTAGGCCGGCGCGGTGCCGATCGGCCGGGTGTAGGTGGGGAAGCGCCCGGTCAGCCGCAGGTCCTCGCCGTCCCGGGTCACGGTCAGCGCGGGCGAGGGCAGGTCGGCGTACTCGGTGCGCGACCGCACGCACCCCGCGGCCGCGGGGTCCTCGGGCGCCTCGGTGGCCAGGCAGTTCCAGGTCGGCAGCCGCACGTGCGCGAGCGCCGTCCCGCCGTCCCCGGCCGCGGTGACGCTCACCATCGGGTAGGCCACCGTCGTCCCCACCGCCTGCTGCTCGACGACGAGGCCACCGAAGGCCAGTCGGGCCATGACGCCGTCCTCGCCCAGCGGCACCGAGCGGGTGGCCAGCACCCCCGCGCCGCCCTCGCCCGGCAGCGGGTCCGCCGGCACGGCCGGCAGCGACGGCGGCGCCGGAGGAGGGGTCGGAGTGTCATGCGGGGACGGCGCCACCGGGCCGGGCGCGGGGGTGGCGGTCGGGTCGCCGCCGTCGCGGGTGGCCCCGGCGACGCCGGCCAGCGCCGCGACCAGCACCAGCGCCGCGGCGGCCATCCCGGCCACGGCGCGGCCGCTGCCCTCCGGGCGCCCGGGGCCCGGGTCGTCGTCCGCAGGGGGCGCGGCGACCGGCGCGGGCGGCGGGGCGGGCGTGCCGGGCGGGGCGTCGAGGAAGCCGGGGAGGTCGTCGTCCGGCCAGCGCGGCGGCGCCGGACGGGCGGGGCGCGGGGGCGCCGGGTCGGCAGGGGGAGCCGGGGGTCGCGGACGGTTCGGCGCGACCGCGGCCAGACCGGCGAGCGCGAGCAGCGCCAGGACCAGCACGACCCACGGGACGGCGACCGGCGCGGAGGAGTCCATCGCGACAGAGCATCGCAGGCGGCCCGGCCCCCTCCCGGGCACCGCCCCGAGCGTGGTGACGTACTGGAACGGCCACCCTCCAGGGTCCCGCGCCGAGCACCCGAGGCGTGGGAGGGCGGGTGGCCCGTCAACCGGTGGGGTCGATCTCCTCGGGATCGCGCCCCAGCAGCACGGCGACCTGGTCGACGACGACGTCGCGCACCAGGTCGGCGAGGTCGTCGCGGTCGTGCGCCCGCAGCTCCAGCGGCCGCCGGTAGACGACGATCCGCGGTGGCACCTCCCGGGCGCCGTCCCGGTGCGCGGGCAGGACACGGGCCAGCGGGACGCTGCCGTCGTCGAGCACGTCGGCGTCGAGCACCACCTCGTCGGGGTCGGTGTGCTCCACCCAGGGCACGTCCTCGACGGCGAACTCGACCCCGGCCAGTTCCTTCTCCCACCGGCGCTCGAGGTCCTCGACCGCGTCGAGGACGAGGTCGTCGAACTGCTCGGCGCGGCTGCGGGCCAGGGGGACGCCGTCGGGCACCAGGCGCCCGCGCAGCCCGCGGCCGTGGCGGTCGCGGCGGGATCGGGCGGATCGGCTCATGACGGGTGCGAGCGTACGGCTCCGGCCCCGACCCGACGTCCCGAACGGGGGAGGGGCTGCCGTCGGCGGTGGCCGGGCCGAACGGGCGCCGGTGCCCACGGGGACATCGTGGAGGGTGGGACTGCTGCTCATCCGGGGTGACGGAAGACGGTGCGCCTGATGCCAACCAGCCGGGTACGCGGCTACTGTGCGGTGCGTGAGGAACCGGTGGTGAGGCAGTCACGTCGCTGCTCGCGCAGCGGCTGCGCGCAACCGGCGGCAGCGACCTTGACCTACGTGTACGCGGAGTCGACCGCTGTCGTCGGCCCGTTGGCGACGTTCTCGGAGCCGCACAGCTACGACCTCTGCGAGTTCCACGCCGAGCGGCTGACCGTGCCGCGCGGCTGGGAGGTCGTCCGCCACGAGATCGACGTCGAGGACTCCGGCCCGACCGGGGACGACCTGCTGGCCCTGGCCGACGCCGTCCGCGAGGCCGCCCGGCCCGAGCCGCCGCGCAACCCCGCCGACGACGGCAGCGGCACCCGCCGCGGCCACCTGCGGGTCCTGCCCGACATCACCTGATCCGGTCGCCCGGCTCCCCGTTAGGGTCGGTCGGCGCCGCTGACCGGGGAGTCCGCGGCCGGTTTCCGGCGAGGGTGAGCAGGGTGAGTGGTCTCTCTTCCATCATCAAGGCCTACGACGTGCGCGGCGTCGTCCCCGACGAGTGGGACGAGGGTGTCGCCCGCCGGATCGGCGCGGCCTTCGCCGAGCTCGTCTGGCAGGAGAGCGGGTCCACCGCGATCGTGACCGCGCACGACATGCGCGACTCCTCGGTGCCCCTCTCGCGGGCCTTCGCCGAGGGCGTGCTCTCCCGCGGCGTCGACGTGGTCGAGGCCGGCCTCGGCTCCACCGACCTGCTCTACTTCGCCTCCGGCTCGCTCGGCGTCCCCGGCGCGATGTTCACCGCCAGCCACAACCCCGCGCAGTACAACGGCATCAAGCTCTGCCGCGCCGGCGCGAGCCCGGTCGGGCAGGAGTCGGGCCTGGCGACCCTCCGCGAGTGGGCCGAGCGCGACTCCTACGACCGGGTCCCCGAGCGGACGGCGTCGATCGACCAGCGCGACCTGCTGGCCGAGTACGCCGCGCACCTGCGCTCGCTGGTCGACCTCTCCACCATCCGGCCGCTGCGGGTCGTCGTCGACGCCGGCAACGGCATGGGCGGGCACACCGTCCCCGTCGTCCTCGCCGACCTCCCGCTGGAGGTCCTGCCGCTGTACTTCGAGCTCGACGGCTCCTTCCCCAACCACGAGGCCAACCCGCTGGACCCGGCCAACCTGGTCGACCTGCAGGCGGAGGTCCGCCGCACCGGCGCCGACCTCGGGCTGGCCTTCGACGGCGACGCCGACCGGGTCTTCGTCGTCGACGAGCGCGGCGAGCCGGTCAGCCCGTCGGCGATCACCGCGCTGGTCGCCGTCCGCGAGCTGGCCAAGGGCCGGGGGACGACGGTCATCCACAACCTGATCACCTCGCGGGCGGTCCCGGAGATCGTCCGCGAGCACGGCGGTGAGCCGGTGCGCACCCGCGTCGGGCACTCCTTCATCAAGGCCGAGATGGCCCGCACCGACGCCGTCTTCGGGGGAGAGCACTCCGCGCACTACTACTTCCGCGACTTCTGGCGGGCCGACACGGGCATGCTCGCCGCCATGCACGTGCTCGCCGCGCTGGGGGAGCAGAGCCGGCCGCTGTCGGAGCTGACCGCCGGCTACTCCCGCTACGTCGCCTCGGGCGAGATCAACTCCACCGTGGCCGACGCCGCGGGCCGGACGAAGGCGGTGCGGGAGGCGTTCGAGGACCAGGACGGCGTCACCGTCGACGAGCTCGACGGGCTCACCGTGGACCTGCCCGACGGCTCGTGGTTCAACCTGCGGGCCAGCAACACCGAGCCGCTGCTGCGGCTCAACGTCGAGGCGCCCGACGAGGCGCGGATGACCGAACTGCGGGATCGAGTGCTGGAGATGGTGCGCGCATGACCACGGGTTCGTCACCCCACCCCACCGACCCCCAGCCGGGTCCCCTGGGGCTGGACCCCACACTGCTGGAGATCCTCGCCTGCCCCGACACCCACCACAGCCCGCTGACGGTGGACGAAGCGGCCGGCGAGCTGGTCTGCCCGACCTGCGACCGGGCCTTCCCGGTCCGCGACGGCATCCCGGTGCTGTTGCTCGACGAGGCCCGGCGGCGCTCGTGAGCGAGCTCGCGAGCTCACGCAGGGGCGCAGCACGTCGCGGCACGAGTCCGACGAGCGCCAGCGAGGAGGACTCGTGACGTCGCCGGAGCTGGCCGAGGAGGTCCTCGACGACCTCGACGTGCTGCGCGCGCGGGACCCACGCGGCCTGCTGCCCGCGGTGGCCGGGGCCGGCGCGCAGGTCCGCGAGACCGCCCGGCTGACCGAGGAGGCCGGCCTGGAACGGGTCACCGCCGGCGGCCGCCCGCGCGGGCTGGTCATCGTGGCCCGCCGCGAGGGGGCCGTGGCCGCGCAGGTGCTGCGGGCCCTCCTCGGGCCGGCCAGCCCGGTCACCGTGGACGTCGTCCCCGGGCCCGATCTGCCGGTGTGGACCGGCCCCAGCGACATCGCCGTCGTCGCGACCCGCACCGGCGCCGGCCGCTACGCCGTCACCCCGGCCTACGAGGCGGCCCGCCGCGGCGTGACGCTGCTGGGCATCGGCGCCGAGGACGCCCCGCTGCGCGCGGCCTGCTCCACGGCCCGCGCGCCCTACGTGCCGCTGCCGCGGTCCCGGGTGCGGCACACCACGCTGTGGTCGCTGCTCACCCCGATGCTGCAGCTGGCCGTCGGGCTGGACCTGGTGTCCGAGGGCGCGGCCGACCTGGAGGCGATCGCGGGGGCCCTCGACGAGGTCGCCACGGAGTGCGGTCCGGCCCGGGAGTCCTTCGTCAACCCGGCCAAGACACTCGCCCTCGAGCTGCTCGACGCACTCCCGGTGATCGCCGCCGAGGGGCCGCTGGCCGGCACCGCCGCGACCCGGATCGCCGACCAGCTGGCGACGCTGGCCGGGCTGCCGGTGACCACCTTCCGGATGCCCGACCAGCGGGTCGCCGCCTGCGCGGTGCTGCGCGGTCCGCTGGCACCCGCGGACGGCGAGGACGACTTCTTCCGCGACCGCGCCGAGGACACCGGCCGGCGGCTGCGGCTGCTCACCGTCCGCGACGCCGACGCCGGCGAGCACGACGACGCGGGGGAGCGCGAACCCCGCTCGGCCCGGGAGGCGCTGGGGGAGGCGCTGCGCAGCGCTGCCGCGGCCAACGTCCCGGTGAGCGGGCTGGCCGAGCACGGGGAGCCGGAGCGGTACGGCCGACTGCCCCGCCTGGCCCGTCAGCTGGCGGTCGCCGACTTCTCGGCCGTCTACCTGGCCCTGGCCCTGGACACCGAGCGGTCCGGCCCCGCATGAGCACCGGCACCTCCCCGGCCGTCACCGACCCGCCGTCCCCGGCGGGCTCCGGCGCGGCCACCGCCGCCCGGGACTGACCCCCGGCGTGGGCGTGGGCCGCACCCGGCTCTCGCCGGCCCGCCGGGCGGCCGACCGGGTCCGGCTGGCCGACGAGGTCGTCGACGTGCTCGTGGTCGGCGGCGGCCTCCTCGGCGCCTGGGTCGCCCTCGACGCGGCCGGCAGGGGGCTCGCGGTCGGCCTGGTGGAGGCCCGCGACTGGGCCGCCGGCGCCTCCGGCCGGCCCGCCGTGCTGCTCTCCGGCTCCGGGACGCCGGCGCGGACGGCGGTGCGTGAGCGCGCCCGGCTGCTGCGGACGGCGGCACCGCACCTGGTCCGGCCCGTGCCACTGCTGCTGCCGGCGCCCACGCCGCTGCTGTCCGACCTCCTGGCCCCGGGCCTGCCGCGCTCCCGGCCGCTGTCGCGGCGGGCCGCGCTCACCGCCGTCCCGGGGCTGCGTCTCCTCGAGGGACCCGGCGCGCTGCGCCGCTGGGACGCGCAGGTGGACGGCGCCCGGCTCACCCTCGCCGTCGTCCGGACCGCGGCCGGCTACGGCGCCCGCGTCCTCTCCCGCGCCTCGGGAACGGGGCTGCTGCGGGCCGGGGACGCCGTCGTCGGCGTGCAGGTCACCGACCGCACCGACGCGTCGGCCTTCCCGGTGCGTGCGCGCAGCGTCGTGCTCGCCACCGGGGTGGACGGCGGCGGGTTGACCGACGGCGTCCCCGCCGACCCGCTCGTGCAGGTGGTGCTGCCGCGGACGGCGCTCGACGGCGGGGGTGACGGCCTGGTGCTCCCGGTCGCGGGCGGTGTGCTGACCGTCGTGCCGGCAGGGGAGCAGTGGGTCGTCTCGCACCCCGGTCCGGACGTGCCGGCCGTGCTGGGCGCGCTGGACCGCGCGTTCGCCCGCCCGGTGCCCGCGGCCGCCGTCGTCGCCGTCCGGGTCGACCGGCTGCCGCGCGGGGACGGCGTGGCGACCCCTGCGCCGGGCCTGACGGTGGTCGCCGGTGGGCTGCCGACGGCCCGGGTCACCGCCGCGGCCGCCGTCGACGCCGCGACGGCGGGCCTGCCCGGTGTGCCGCCGTCGCGCACCGCGCACCTGCCGCTGGTGGGCGCGCACCGCTGGGACGACGTCCGCGACCGTGCGGCGGAGTTCGCCGCGGACGCCGGCCTGTCCCCGGACGCCGTCGACCGGCTGCTGCGCCGGCACGGCGACCGGGTCACCGACGTGCTCGACCTGGTCCGCGCCGACCCGCGGTTGCGCCGCCCGCTGCCCGGGGCGCCGGGGTACCTGGCCGCCGAGGTCGTGCACGCGGTCACCGCCGAGGGGGCGCTGTCCCTCGAGGACGTCCTCGCCCGGCGGACCCCCTCGTCCGGCGCGGATCCCGCGGCGGTGGCCGCGCTCGTGGCCGGGCCGCTCGGCTGGGACGCCGCCCGCACCGCCCGGGAGGTCGCCTCCGCGCGCTGACCCGAACGGGCGAAAGGCAGCGCAGGTGTGAACCGCACCATGCCCGCGACCGGGGATCGGCCAGTAGCCTCCACGGCGATGTTGTCCCTCACCAGTGCCGTCCGCTTCTACCCGTGGGGGAGCCGGACGGTCATCCCCGAGCTGCTCGGGCAGCCCAGCCCGGCCGCGCAGCCGCACGCGGAGCTGTGGATGGGCGCGCACCCCGACGAGCCCAGCCTGCTGGCCGACGGCCGTCCGCTGGACCGGGCGATCGCCGAGGAGCCCGAGCGGCTGCTCGGTGCCCCGGTCGTAGCGCGCTTCGGTCCGCGGCTGCCGTTCCTCATGAAGGTGCTCGCCGCCGACCGGCCGTTGTCGCTGCAGGCGCACCCCACGATGGAGCAGGCGGCGGCCGGCTACGCCGCCGAGGAGGCCGCGGGCATCCCCAGGGACGACCCGACGCGGACGTTCAAGGACCCGTGGCACAAGCCCGAGCTGCTGCTCGCGCTGACCACCTTCGAGGCCCTCTGCGGCTTCCGGCCGGTCGAGGAGTCGTTGCACTGCCTGGCCAAGCTGCAGCTGCCCGAGCTCAAGCCCACGATCGCGGCGCTGGCCCGCGGCGGCCTGCGGGCGGCCATCCCGCAGCTGCTGGCCCTCTCCGACCAGCGCCGCTCCTCCCTGGTGGAGGCGGTCGCCCGCAAGGCGGCCTCCTTCGTGGCCGCGCACGACCCGGAGTTCATCAACACCTACCGCTGGGCGGCGACGCTCGCGGAGTCCTACCCGGGCGACCCCGGCGTCGTCATCTCGCTGATGTGCAACCACCTCAAGCTGGCGCCCGGTGAGGCGGTGTTCCTGCCCGCCGGCAACCTGCACGCCTACCTCAGCGGCGCCGGGGTCGAGGTCATGGCCAGCTCGGACAACGTGCTGCGCGGTGGGCTGACCAGCAAGCACGTCGACCTCGCGGCGCTCATCGAGGTGCTCGACTTCACCGACGGCCGCGTCCCGGTCATCCACCCGGTGCTCGGGCCGGGCGGGCTGCGCTACCCCGTGCCGATCGAGGACTTCGACCTCACCCGGGTGCAGCTCGACGACCGCACCGGGACGCTGACCACCACCGGCCCGCAGGTGCTGCTGTGCACCGAGGGCCGCGCCGTGCTGGGGGCCGCGGACGGCGAGCTGGTGCTGGAGAAGGGGCAGTCGGCCTTCGTCCCGGCGGGGGAGCCGGTCACCGCCCGCGGGCCCGCGCTGCTCTACCGGAGCACCACGAACCTCTGCTGACCGCGGGTCAGGTGCGCGCCCCGCGACGGGTCGCGAGCCACGCGGCGAGCGTCGCCACGCCGGCCGAGACCAGCTCGGCGACGGTGAACATCACGCGGGACACGACGGCCAGCGCCAGCGCCTGCCCGTAGGGCAGCACCGTGGCCAGCGCCCCGACGATGACGAGCTCCCGGGCTCCGATGCCCGACGGCAGCACGAAGGCCACCACGCCGGCGGTCATCGCCACCCCCATGGCGCCGATGCACAGGACGAGGGCCAGCGCCCGGTTCGTCGGCCACGGGTCCTCCAGCGTGTCGACGAGAGCGAACAGGTGGACGCCGTACAGCAGG
The DNA here is from genome assembly GCF_052931555.1 of Geodermatophilus sp. URMC 61. NCBI lineage: Bacteria > Bacillati > Actinomycetota > Actinomycetes > Geodermatophilales > Geodermatophilaceae > Geodermatophilus > Geodermatophilus sp. URMC 61. Next base: position 3,363,921 of record NZ_JBRFHZ010000002.1, on the reverse strand, counting down.
TAGACCAGCAGGCTCAGGCCGCTCGCCCGGGCGAGCGCCCCGCCGGCGAGCCGCTGCGGCAGGGGATCCTGGCGGAGCAGCCCCAGCAGCCTGTCGACGACGGCCGTCAGCGCCCTGGGGTGCAGCAGCGCGAGCCCGACCGGCAGCAGGGCGAACAGCCACAGCAGGGCGGGCCGGCTGCCGGCCAGCGCCGGGACCGCGAGCAGGCCGGCGACGAGCGAGGTGACGACGGCGATCCCCGCGGTGAGCAGCGAGGCGGTCAGACCGCGGACCCGGGAGACCCCGGCCGCCCGGGCCAGCTCCATCTGGAGCACGAACGCGACGACCGATCCGGGCACGTACTTGCCCAGCTGGCCGACGAGGTAGATCCGGGCCGCGTCCGGCACCCCGACCCGGGCGCCCATCGCGGCCAGGGCGGCACGCCAGACGAGCGGACCGAGCAGCACACCGGCCGAGACCGCCACCAGCGCGAGCACCAGATGCGGCCACGCCAGGTGGCGCAGCGTCGCCGACACCTCGTCCCACTCGCGGACCACCTCGTGCACGGCGACGCCGATGACGGCAGCGACCACCGCCCGACGACCCCAGGTCAGCAGGACGCCTCTGACGTCCCTGACGCGGGGATCGGCGGCTGCAGGAGTCCCGGACGGGTCCGGCGTCGGCGTGGGGGTGTCGACGTCCTCGGTCACGAGCCGGGGCCCCCGTTCCCTGCCCGGTGCGGCACCGTGCGGCTCGGGGCCCGGTCCAGATCGGTCGTCGTCCGGACGGAACCCGCGGGCACCACGTCCCCCCGTGGCCGTCCGTCGACGCCTGCCTCCCGGGGGACCGGCGCGTCGTCCGTGGGCGGTGGCACCGTCGGGGGCCGTCTCCGCCGCCGGGCGACGAGCCAGACGGCCGACTGGCCGAGGCTGAGCAGTGCCGCGACGGCGACGGCGGCGATCCCCGCCGACAGGCCGGGAGTGCGGTAGGCGATCGCCACGACGTGCCGACCGGCCGGGACGTCGACGGAGAGCAACCCGGCGGGACCGTCCCGCACCTCGACCGGCTCGCCGTCGAGCGTGGCGGTGTGGCCCGGCCAGGTCAGCCGGGCGAAGACGAGCGTACCGGCGTCGGCCGCCTGCACCTGCACCTCCTCGCTGACGCCCGTGCCGGCGTCGGACAGGACGTCCACACCGGGTGACGCCCAGGTCAGGCGTCCCTCGTGTCCGACGGGCCGGTCCCGGACCCACACGGTGCGCACTCGGTCACGGGCGCCCACGGACCAGCCGGGCGGGGGCGGCTGGCGGGCCGGGCCGGTGAACAGCTCGTTGTCGAGCACGAGGGTCTCCACGCCGAGCAGGTCGACCAGCGGCACGCCGGTGTCGCCGACCGGCCGCCAGGCGCGGTCGAGCGCCTCCGGGCACACCTGACCGCGGTAGCCCATGCACAGGGCGTCGGCGAACTCCGCGAACCCCATGCCGCTGTACCGCACGATCGTCTCGTGCCCGGACATGAGGTTCTCGTTGCCGAACAGGAGGTGCCCGGTGTACCGGCGCGGTGCGGTCCCGAGCGAGTCCGGGAGGGCCAGCTGCAGCACCGTGCCCCGGTAGGCGGCGGAGGCCTCCTGCACCTGGGCGATGGAGTGGGGCAGCTGCGCCCGGTCGGAACCGTCGCTCGCGTACAGCGGCAGCTGGGAGGACTGGTAGGTGACGACGAGGACCGTGCCGGCCACCAGGACCGTCGCCCAGGGGAGGCGCCCCCAGCGGTGGAACGCGGCGAGGGACAGGAGGACGAGGGCGAGCACGCCCACCGTGGCGAGGACGTGCATCGTCCACTGCTTGGGGTGTACGGCGAAGGACAGGTAGCCCCCGGCCACCACGACGGCGACCGTCGCCGCCGTCCGTCGGCGCACGTGGTCGGTGGCCAGGCCGCGGGACAGGAGCAGCGCGAGCAGTACGGCGAGGGACAGGTAGAGGTACTCGATCAGCCGGATCGGCCAGCGGAAGAGCCAGAGGTTGGACGGCCCGACGGTCAGGAGGGCGAAGACGACGGCGATGACGGCCACGCTGGCCAGCGGGCGGTCCGGTCGCCGCAGGCCACGCCAGCGCACCCACGGCAGCAGGGGCAGGGCGAACCAGATGGAGTAGGTCGACGGCACCCGCTCGAGGAGCGCCCCGCCCCAGTTGAGGATCGCGGGCAGGTACGTGGGTGCGCTGGAGGCCAGGAGGTCGCCCAGCTGCGGCACCAGGAACGTGTCGTTCGCCAGCATCGCTGTCTGCTCCCGGTCGGTCACCGGCAGTGTCTCCAGGAGCGGCAGGAAGACCAGCGCCGCGGTCCCCCCGACGCACGCACCGGTGACGACGAGGCCGCCCAGTCGCCCCCAGTCGCGCCGCATCAGCAGCTCGACGGCGATGCCGGCCAGCACGATGACCATGCCGAGCGCTGCGTACGGGTTGCCGGTGGTCATGGCCAGGGCACCGAAGAGGAAGGTGACCAGGGGCAGGAGCCGGCCACGGGACTGCCGGCGCGCCGCCCACCAGAACCACGTCACCCAGGTGAACGCCATGAGGCCGGCCGGCCAGCCGTTGGCCTCGTAGTAGAGGGTGAATCCGGTGGCGGGGATGCCGAAGGCGACGACGACCGCAGCGAGCCGACCTGCGCCGTACTCGCGGAACAACAGGTAGGCACCCATGCCGAGCAGGGCCAGGAACTGGATCTGCACGATGGCGGCTGCCGCGGCGAGGTCGTCGAGGTACGAGACGAGCACGTAGTCCAGCAACTGGACCGGGTTCCACAGCGCGTACGTGCTGTCGGCGGCGTAGTTGCCACCGGTCCAGCCGGCCGGTTCCATCGTCGACCACTGCCCCGCGCGCAGCAGCTGGCCGAAGTGGTGCCACAGCGGGACGAACGACTGGGGGTTGTCCCCGCCGTAGTAGAAGGCGTGCCGTTGCGCGAAGGGGATCACCAGCGTCGCCGCGACCGCGAGGCCGACGCCGAGGGTCACCACGGACTCGGGGATCCGGTGCCCGACCCGCGCCGTCGTGGAGGACCCGGTCGACGTGTCCGCAGCGGTGCTCACCCAGAGGCCTTCCTCGTCCGTGGTGCCCTGGATCCGCGGGCACCCCTGCAGCCGCTGACGTCCTCACCGCCCCGGCCCGGCAGGACGGCGACCGGTGCGCTCGCCGCTCCCCGGGCAGGAGGTTGCCGTCGGGAGCCCGACGGCGCACGGACCTCCGGTTCCGTGTGACCCCGACGTTACTCTGCAATTGCGGACGAGCACGTCCGTTTGCGGCGTCCGACGGAGCTCCACGAGACGGGGGGCAGCGGCCATGGGCGGGGGGCCAGCCACGCCGGTGGACGAGTCGCCGGTCGCCGCGCCGAGGTCCCTGAGCTACGTCGTCCCGGCGCACAACAGCGCGCCGGCCATCGAGGACACGCTCCGCGCGCTGGCGGACAGGTTGGACGGCCGGGACGCCGAGGTGATCGTCGTCGAGAACGGCTCCACCGACGGCACGGGTGCTCTGCTGGAGCGGATCCAGAGGACCTGGACCCATCCCGGGGTGTCGCTCCGGGTCCTCCGGTCGGCGAAGGGGATGGGGAACGCCTACCGCGCCGGCATCGCCGCGAGTTGCGGGGCCCGGGTCGTCCTGACCGCCGACGACCTGCCGTTCGGCTTCGACGACCTCGACGCCGCCGAGGAGGTGGACCCCGCCGTGCACCCGGTGGTCATCGGGTCCAAGGGGCACCGGGACTCCGACGTCGACCGCGGGCTGCTGCGCCGGGTCCTCAGCGCGGGGTTCCTCGTGCTGCGTCGCGCCGTCCTGGGGATGCGGACGCTGGACCCGCAGGGGACGTTCGTGCTCGCCGGCGACTGGGCGCGCGAGATCGGTCCCCGGCTCACCGAGCCGGGCTACCTGGTCACGACGGAGCTGTGCTTCCTCGCCGAGCGGTCGGGCGTGCAGCCGCTGGAGGTGCCGGTGCGGCTCTCTCCGCAGCACTGCGACCACCGCAGCCGCATCACCGTGCGCGACGTGCGGCAGATGGCGGTGGGGCTGCTGGGGATCCGGCGTCGGCACGCGTCCCCAGCGGGGAGACGGTCCGCGACGGCGCCCGCTCAGCGGTAGGGCGAGCTGGCCGACTGCCGCACGGCCAGGGCCACCTCGAGGGCCCGGCGCCCCTGGACGCCGGTCACCCGCGGGGACCGGCGGTGCGCCACGCAGTCGAGGAAGTGCTCGAGCTCCAGTGCCAGCGGCTCGCCGCGGTGCTCGAGGTAGGGGATCTCGACCAGCCCGCTCTGCCGGTACCGCACACCGGCCTCGGCGAGGAACTCGTTGTGGTCCACCCGGTGGATCGTGAGGTCCTGGCGCACCAGGTCCAGGACGACGAAGTTGGTGCGCTGGGTCAGCTCGATGCGGCGGATCTTGCTCTGCCCGACCCGGCTGGCCGTGACGGTCGCCGTCACCCCGTTGCGGAACTGGAGCAGGGCGGTCACGAGGTCGAGGGAGTCGGTCCGCTCCCGGCGGCCCATCCCCTCGACCCGCTCGACGTCGGAGCCCGCCAGGGCCAGGGCCAGTTCGAGGTCGTGGATCATGAGGTCGAGGACGACGTCGGCGGTGACCCGCGGCGAGAACGGGCCCATGCGGGTCAGCTCGAGGTGCAGCGGGTCCTGCACGATCCCGTCCAGCTGGAGCACCGCGGGGTTGAAGCGCTCGACGTGACCCACCATCAGGACCCGGTGGTTCACGCGCGCCGCCTCGATGAGGGCGTCGGCGTCCTCGACCGTCGTGGCGACGGGCTTCTCGACCAGCAGGTCCACCCCGGCCTCGAGCAGCGGGACGCCGATCTCGGCGTGCCGCTCGCTGGGCACGGCGACGACCGCGGCCTCGGCGGACCCGGCGACCGCTCCGGGGTCGGCGCAGTACCGCGCTCCCACGGACTCCGCCAGCGCCCGGCCGCGCGGGCCGTCCGGGTCGACGACCAGCGTGAGCTCGGCCTCCGGCAGCCGGCGCAGGACCCGGGCGTGGTTGGCCCCCATGATCCCCGCACCGACGACGGCCACCCGGGTCACCGGAGCACCTCGGTGACGGCCTCGACGATCCGGTCGAGGTCTGCCGGGCTCAGGTTCGGGTGGACCGGGAGGGACACGACCTCGGTGGCCACCTGCGCCGCGAACGGTGTCTCGTCGACGACGACCTGCGGGTGGTCCCGGTAGCAGGGGTGGTCGTGCACCAACCGGGGGTAGTAGACGCCGGCCCTGATCCCGCGGTCGGCGAGAGCGGCCACGAGGCCGTCCCGGTCCACCGCCGCGTCGGCGGTGACCCGCACCGTGTACTGGTGGAACACGTGCTCACGTCCGGGGGGCACGGCGGGTAGGCGCAGACCGGGTACGGAGCGCAGGCCCTCGGTGAGATGGGCCGCGTTGGCGCGGCGGGCGTCGTTGATGGCCGGGAGCCGGCCGAGCTGGGGGAGGGCGATCGCCGCCTGCAGGTCGGTGAGCCGGTAGTTGTGGCCCGGCAGCTCGTACCGGTACGGCGCCCGCATGCCGTGGTTGCGGAGCAGGCGCAGGCGGTCGGCGACGTCGGCGTCCCGGGTCGTCACCATCCCGCCCTCACCGCACATGACGTTCTTCGTGGCGTAGAAGGAGAAGCACCCGATGCCGAAGGAGCCGACGGCGCGCCCGTCGACCCGCGCACCGTGCGCCTGGGCGGCGTCCTCCACGATCGCCAGGCCACGCTCCCGGGCGAGCTCCTCGAAGCGGGGCATGTCCGCCGGCAGCCCGTAGAGGTGCACCGGCAGGAGCACCCGGGTCCGCTCGCGGACCAGCGCCCGAGCGCTCGCGACGTCGAGGCAGGAGTCGTCCGCGACGTCGGCGAAGCGCGCCGTGGCCCCTGTCTCGAGGATGGCGTTCAGCGTCGCGACGAAGGTGAACGGGGAGGTGACCACCTCGTCACCCGGGCCGACCCCCAGCGCCTGGAGCGCCGCGACCAGCGCCGTCGTGCCGCTGTTGACGGCCACGGCGTGCGCGACGTCGTGCGCGGCGGCGAACCGTCGCTCGAACTCCTCCACTTTCGGCCCCTGGGCCAGCCGACCCGAGCGCAGGACCTCGAGGACCAGATGCTCCTCCTCGGGGCCGATGGCGACGGCGGAGATCGGGATCGGCGTGGTCACCGGGACCTCCTCGCCGGCGCTCGTCGGGCCCGTGCCCGGTGGTGGGGTGCCCGTGCGTGACCTCGCGAGCTCGGTCACGTCTGCGTTCCCCCGTGGTCCGCCGTCTCCTCCCGGTGTGCTGAGCACCGGAGGTCCTCGGGGGGCGTCACCCCCCGGCTGACCACCTCGCCGCACTCGCACACCCACCCGGCGGGGCGGGCGGGGTTGCCCAGGACCAGCTGGTGCGGCTCGACGTCCCGGGTGACCACGGCACCGGCCGCGACCATCGCCGCCCGGCCGAGCACGGTGCCGCAGACGATGGTCGCGTTGGCGCCGATCGAGGCGCCGTCGTGGACCGTGGTCGGGGTGATCGTCCACTCGCCGGCCGAGGCCCGGGGCCGCAGGTCGTTGGTGAACACGGCGCTCGGGCCCACGAACACGTCCGAACCCAGCACGACCCCGGTGTAGACGGAGACGTTGTTCTGGATCTTGCACCGGTCGCCGACCACGGCGCCGGCGTCCACGAAGACGTTCTTGCCCAGCACGCAACCCGAGCCGACCACCGCGCCGTCCCGGACGTGGGCGTGGTGCCAGACCCGGGTGCCCGCACCGACCTGAGCCCCGTCCTCGATGACGGCCGTCTCGTGGGCGGCTGCCGGGTGGCGCGCGGGCTGCTGCGTAGCCGTCATGGTCTCCGTCCGGGTCGGTGTGGCCGGGGTCACAGGTGGACCGGTCGAGGGGAGCGTACGGCGGCGCCGCGCCGACTCCGCCTGGAACGGCGCGCGTGCGGCCGTGCAGCGGGCGTGTCAGGCCCCCGCACCCCGGCCGGACGCCTAACGTCGAGGGGTCCGACTCCGCTCGGAGGACGCCCGTGACCCCCTGCTCTCCCCGGACGTCACCCGCGGCGCGGCGCGGCGCGCTGCTCGCCGGGGCGCTCCTCGCGCTGTCCGGGTGCGGACTGCTCCCGGCGGCCGAGCCGCGTGCCGGGACCGCGCTGACCGGTGTCCTGGACGACGCGGCTGCCGAGGAGGCGATCGCCGGCGCGCCCCCGGGCTCCGCCCTGGCCGCCGTCGGGGAGCTGCAGGTGCGCGGCCGGGCCCCGCGCACCGGCTACGAGCGCGAGGAGTTCGGCGACGGCTGGGTGGACACCGACCGCAACGGCTGCGACACCCGCAACGACGTGCTGGCCCGCGACCTGACCGGCGAGCGGTTCCGGCGCGGCTCCGACTGCGTCGTCGTCTCCGGCACCCTCGACGACCCCTACTCCGGGCGCACCATCGAGTTCCGCCGCGGCGAGGACACCAGCGACGACGTGCAGATCGACCACGTCGTCGCGCTGTCGGACGCGTGGCAGAAGGGTGCGCAGCAGTGGGACGCCGACCGGCGCACCACCTTCGCCAACGACCCGCTCAACCTGCTCGCCGTCGACGGGCCGCTCAACCAGCAGAAGGGGGACGGCGACGCGGCCACCTGGCTGCCGCCGAACACCTCCTACCGGTGCGCCTACGTCGCGCGGCAGGTCGCGGTGAAGACCGGCTACGGGTTGTGGGTCACCCGCGCCGAGCGCAACGCCGCCGCCACGGTGCTCGCCGGGTGCCCGGACGAGCCGCTGCCCGGCGCCCCGTCGGACGGCGCCGAGACCCCGCCCCCGCCGACGGCCTACGCCGACTGCGACGCGGTCCGCGCGGCCGGAGCGGCCCCGATCCGGCGGGGCGAGCCAGGCTGGAACGACGCCTTCGACGGGGACGGCGACGGGCTCGGCTGCGAGTAGGGAACCCCTCGCCCGCGTATCCTGGACGACGGCACGAGCCCCGCCGAGGCCTCGGCACGCTCGCTCACGCAGCCTCGCCGCCGGCGCTCGCCGGCAGCACCCGCGAGACTGCTCCGTCAGCGACCGACGCGAGACCCGGCCGAGCGTGGCCGGGCGATCCCTGGAGCGACATGACCGCCACGACCGGCCCCCGTGTACTGACCGCCGGCGACTTCAAGGTCGCCGACCTCTCCCTGGCCGGCTTCGGCCGCAAGGAGATCCAGCTCGCCGAGCACGAGATGCCCGGCCTCATGGCCCTGCGCGCCGAGTACGGCGACGAGCAGCCGCTGGCCGGCGCCCGCATCGCTGGCTCCCTGCACATGACGGTGCAGACCGCCGTCCTCATCGAGACGCTGCAGGCGCTCGGCGCCGACGTCCGCTGGGTCAGCTGCAACATCTTCTCCACCCAGGACCACGCCGCCGCGGCGATCGTCGTCGGCGACGGCACCCCCGAGCAGCCCACCGGTGTCCCGGTGTTCGCCTGGAAGGGCGAGACGCTGGAGGAGTACTGGTGGTGCACCCAGCGCCTGTTCGAGTTCCGCGACGAGAGCGGGGCCGTCGTCGGGCCGAACATGCTCCTCGACGACGGCGGCGACGCCACGCTGCTGGTGCACCTGGGCACCCGCTTCGAGGCCGACGGCGCCGTCCCGGACACCACCGAGGCCGACTCCGAGGAGTACGGCGTCATCCTCGAGGCGCTGCGCGGCACGCTGGCCGCCGACGCCGGCCACTGGACCCGCATCGGCCAGGGCATCCGCGGCGTGACCGAGGAGACCACGACCGGCGTCATGCGGCTCTACGAGCTCGCCCGCGAGGGCCGGCTGCTGTTCCCGGCGATCAACGTCAACGACTCGGTCACCAAGAGCAAGTTCGACAACCTCTACGGCTGCCGGCACTCGCTCATCGACGGCATCAACCGCGCCACCGACGTGATGATCGGCGGCAAGGTGGCCGTGGTCTGCGGCTACGGCGACGTCGGCAAGGGCTGCGCCGAGGCGCTGCGCGGCCAGGGCGCCCGCGTGATCGTCACCGAGATCGACCCGATCAACGCCCTGCAGGCGGCGATGCACGGCTACGAGGTCGCCACGCTCGACGCGGTGATCGGCAGGGCCGACATCATCATCACGGCCACCGGCAACCGCGACATCATCACCGCCGACCTGCTCGGGCGGACCAAGCACCAGGCGATCGTCGGCAACATCGGCCACTTCGACAACGAGATCGACATGGCCGGCCTGGCCCGCACCCCCGGCATCACGAGGACGACCATCAAGCCGCAGGTCGACGAGTGGCGGTTCGCCGACGGCCACACGATCATCGTGCTCTCCGAGGGCCGGCTGCTGAACCTCGGCAACGCCACCGGGCACCCGAGCTTCGTGATGAGCGCGTCGTTCTCCAACCAGGTCCTGGCCCAGATCGAGCTGTGGACCAACCAGGCGGCCTACGAGGGCAGGACCCCCGGCGTCACGGTGCTGCCCAAGCTGCTCGACGAGAAGGTCGCCCGGCTGCACCTCGGTGCTCTGGGCGTGGAGCTCACCGAGCTGACCAAGGTCCAGGCCGACTACATCGGCGTCCCGGTCGAGGGCCCGTACAAGAGCGACCACTACCGCTACTGAGGAAGGACCCCGCTGCCCCCCACCGCTCGCAGGCTCGCGGCGGGACCCTGCGGCGGGGCCGTTCCGGTACGTCACCGGGCTCGCGGCGGGACCCTGCGGCGGGGCCGTTCCGGTACGTCACCGGGCTCGCGGCGGGACCCTGCAGCCGGGCCGGCGGGGACACCCTTCCGGAGCACTCTCCGGGCGGGTGTCCCCGCTTCTGACCCGGAGCAGCGCAGAATGGTCGCCGTGCCACCCAGCGCTGCCCAGAACGGGACCTCCCGCGGCCGAGTCCTGGTCGTCGACGACGATGCCGCCCTCGCCGAGATGCTCGGCATCGTGCTCCGGCGCGAGGGTTACGAACCGGCGTTCGTCTCCGACGGCAACCGCGCGGTGGCCGTGTTCCAGCAGACCCGCCCGGACATCGTGCTGCTGGACCTGATGCTGCCCGGCCGCAACGGCCTGCAGATCTGCCAGGACATCCGCACGCAGTCGACCGTCCCGATCGTCATGCTCACCGCCAAGGGCGACACCCTCGACGTCGTCCAGGGACTCGAGGCCGGCGCCGACGACTACGTCACCAAGCCGTTCAAGCCGGTGGAGCTGGTCGCGCGGGTGCGTGCGCAGCTGCGCCGCGGCGAGACCGGACAGGCGGAGAACCTGAGCATCGGCGACGTGCACATCGACGTCCCGGCGCACCAGGTCACCCGGGACGGCGTCCCCATCGCGCTGACCCCGCTGGAGTTCGACCTGCTGGTCGCGCTGGCCCGCAAGCCGCGCCAGGTGTTCACCCGCGAGCTGCTGCTCGAGCAGGTGTGGGGCTACCGGCACGCTGCTGACACCCGGCTGGTCAACGTCCACGTGCAGCGGCTGCGCGCGAAGATCGAGCGGGACCCGGAGAAGCCGGAGATCGTGCTCACGGTGCGAGGGGTCGGCTACAAGGCCGGCCCGCCGTGAGCGCGGCTCCCCTGCACCGGCCGTGAGCACCACGCGGCCCGCGCCGCCGACGACCGGCGCGTCGCCAGCGCCGCCGTCGTCCCCGGGCGCCGTCGGCGCGACGCCGGCCGAGGAACCGCGCCGGCCGCTGTCGGCCGACCCCGACGCACTGCGCCGCCGGCTGCGCCGGGGGGCCACCCGGACGCGCCGGCTGGCGCAGCGGCTGGCCGCGCGGGCGGCGGCAGCCTGGCGCTCGTCGCTGCAGGTCCGCATCGGCACCATCACCATGCTGGTGGCCGGCACGGTCGTGGTCATCGTGAGCCTGGTGCTGTTCAGCCAGATCCGCGAGCAGCTGCTGTCGGTGAAGGAGCAGGCGGCGATCGACCAGGTGCAGACCGGGGTCGTCTACGCGCAGAACGAGGTCGCCGGCATCGCCGCCGGTGACGCCGCGAGCGTGCGGGCGACCCTGGACCGGACGGTCAAGCAGCTCAAGGACCGGGGCAGCCCGGCCGGTGACTTCGAGGTCGTCATGGTCTACCGGACCGGCGACTCGGACCGGCCGCCCGCGGTCAGCCAGCGCGGCGTCTACCCGGCGATCCCCCCCGAGCTGCGCGCCGACGTCGCCTCCGGCGGCCAGTACGCGCAGTACGCGATGGTCCCCGACGGCAGCGGTCAGGCCCGGCCCACCTACCTCGTCGGTGCTCCCGTGCCGACCGGCGCGGGCAGCGCCGAGCGGATCGAGCTGTACTACGCCTTCCCGCTCGACCAGGAGGCCGAGAGCCTCTCGCTGTTCCGCAGCACGGTGGTCATCAGCGGCATCGCCCTCACCCTCTTCGTCGTCGGGATCGCCCTGCTCGTGACCCGGCTGGTGGTCGACCCGGTGCGCCGGGCCGCGGGCATCGCCCAGCGGCTGGCCGAGGGGCAGCTCGAGGAGCGGATGGTCGTGCGCGGCGAGGACGACCTCGCCCGGCTGGCGACCAGCTTCAACGCGATGGCCGACAGCCTGCAGCGGCAGATCACCCAGCTGGAGTCGCTGTCCCAGCTGCAGCAGCGCTTCACCTCCGACGTCTCGCACGAGCTGCGCACGCCCCTGACGACGGTGCAGATGGCCGCCGACGTGCTCTACGAGTCCCGCGCGGACTTCCCGCCGCACGTGGCCCGTTCGGCGGAGCTGATGCGCGCCGAGCTCGACCGCTTCGAGGCGCTGCTCACCGACCTGCTGGAGATCAGCCGCTACGACGCGGGGGCCGCCGTCCTCGACTGGGAGCCGACCGACCTCGGCGCGCTCGTGCGCCGGGTGGCGGCCGGGATGTCGGCGCTGGCCGAGCGGCACGGCTGCGAGCTGACGGTGTCCGGACCCGCCCAGGACGTCATCGCCGAGGTCGACGCCCGCCGGGTGGAGCGCATCCTGCGCAACCTGGTCGGCAACGCGATCGAGCACGGCACCGGCAAGCCGGTGGAGATCGCCTGGGCGGCCAATCGGACGGCCGCGGCGGTCACCGTGCGCGACCACGGGGTGGGCCTCTCCTCGGCCGAGGCGCAGCACGTGTTCGACCGCTTCTGGCGCGCCGACCCCTCCCGGGTGCGCACCGTCGGCGGCAGCGGGCTGGGGCTGTCGATCAGCCTGGAGGACGCGCGACTGCACGGCGGCTGGCTGCAGGTGTGGGGGCAGCCCGGCGCGGGCGCGCAGTTCCGGCTGACGCTGCCGCTGGCTGCCGGCACCGACCTCACCAGCTCGCCGTTGCCGCTGCGGCCCGCGGTGCTGCGTCGCCCCGGAGGTGCCGCGTGACCCGCCGCGGCGTCGTCCTCGCCCCGCTGGCGTTGTCGGCCCTGCTCGCCCTGCTCAGCGGCTGCTCGACGGTCCCGACGAGCTCGGCGCCCGTGCAGATCACGCAGGCGCCGCCGCGTGCGGACACCCCGGTCGGCATCGAGCCGCTGTCGCCGGAGCCCGACGCCACGCCGGAGGAGGTCGTCCGCGGCTTCCTCGACGCCGCCGCCAGCACGGTGCGCGGACACCCCGTGGCCCGTGAGCACCTGGCCCCCGATCCGCAGGGGTCGTGGTCGGACGACGCCGGCATCACCCTGCTCGGTGCCGACTACGCCACCGTCACCACCGACGCCGGCACCGTCGTCGTGACCGGCGAGCTGGTCGGCACCATCGACCAGCGCGGCGGGTTCACCGTGGGCGGCCAGGAGGTCTACTCGCGGGAGTTCCGGCTCGAGCAGGTGGACGGCGAGTGGCGGATCAGCGACCCGCCGGACGGGCTGCTCATGCTCGAACCGGACTTCGAGCGGCTCTACGAGCGGCGCGACCTCTACTTCCTCGACCCGACCGGCCGGCGCGTCGTCCCCGACCCGCGCTACCTGATCAGCGGGGAGGCACAGCCGACGGTGCTGGTCGAGCGGCTGCTCGAGGGGCCCTCGGCGGTGCTGGCCGCGGGCGTCGTCAACGAGCTCGAGGGCGCCGCCCTGGGCAGCACGGTGACCGTCTCGGCCCAGGCGGTCACCGTCGACCTGACCGGCGTCGCCGACGCCCCGCCGACCCGGCTCGCGGGGCTGTCGGCGCAGCTGGTCTGGACGCTGGGCCAGCTGAACTCGGTGCGCTCGGTCGAGGTCCTCGTCGACGGGGACCCGCTGCGCCTCGACGGCGTGCCTCCGGTGCAGACGGTCGACACCTGGGCCAGCCTCGACCCCGACGCCGCCCCGGTCGACGCGGTCGGGCACTTCCTCGTCGACGGCGCGCTGTGGACGGCGGCGGACGTCCCGGCGCCGGCGCCCGGACCGGCCGGAGCCGGTGTCTACGGGCTGTCCAGCGCCGCGGTCGCGACCGACCCGAGCACCGGCGAGCTGGTGCAGATGGTCGGGGTGACCCAGCGGGACGGCGTGGCGACCCTGCTCACCGGCTCCTACGGCCGCGAGCTCACCCCGGTGCTGCCCAGCAGCTCGCTGACCGTGCCGACGGTGGCGCCCGCCCGGCAGGAGTTCTGGCTGGTCCGCGACGGCTCGACGGTGGTGCGGGTGACCGCGGGCGGCCCCCCGCAGGCGGTCAACGCCGTCACGCTGCCGGGTCTCGGCCGGGCCACCGCGCTGCAGCTGTCGCCCGACGGCGTCCGCGCGGCCGTCGTGGTCGAGGACGGCCAGCGGCAGAGCCTGTACGTCGGCACCGTGGTGCGCTCGGACGACGGCCCGGTGGCGCTGCGCGACTGGCGCGAGGTGGCCCCAGCGTTGGGCCAGGTGGTCGACGTCGCGTGGCGGACCTCCGGCAGCCTGCTGGTGCTGGCGGGCGACGCCGCCGAGGACCGCACCCTGCCCTACACGGTCGGCGTCGACGGCTGGGACCTCTCGCCGGTCCCCACCGCCGGGCTGCCCAGCCAGGCCTCCGAGGTCGCCGCCGCGCCCGAGCGACCCCCGCTGGTCAGCGCCGGCGGCACCATCTGGGAGTGGCAGGTCGCCGCGGGCACGTGGGTGACCCTGGTCCGCGGGGAGCAGCCGCAGCCGGGCACCGAGCCGTTCTACCCGGGGTGAGGACCCCCGCCCCCGCCCCTCGCGGGCTCGCGGCGGGACCCTGCGAGGGGGCCGGAGGACTGAGACGCCGAGGCTGTGCCTCGGCGTCCACAGATCCCCGGTGACGCTGGGCGCGGCGGACGCAGGCCGCGAGGCTGGACGAGTGGACGGCGGGGTGCTCGCGGCGCTGGCCGACCTGCTGCTGCCGCGCGAGTGCGCCGGGTGCGGCGTGCCGGGCGCCGTGCTCTGCCGGCGGTGTGCCGCGCTGCTGGCCGTCCCGCACCTGGCCCAGCCGCGCCGCTTCCCCGCGGGCTTCCCGCCGACGGTGGCCGCCGGCGCCTACGACGGGCCGGTGCGCCCGGCGGTCAACGCCTTCAAGGAACGCGGCCGCGCGGAGCTGGCCCGCCCGCTGGGTGCCGCCCTGGCGCTGGCCGTCGCTGGTGTGCTCACCGGGTTGGCCGCGCGTCCGGGCCCGGTGCGGCTGGTCCCGGTGCCCAGCAGCCCCGCCGCGCTGCGTGCCCGCGGCCGCGACCACGTCCGGGAGCTGACCGCCCGTGCGGTGGCCGAGCTGCGGGCGGCCGGGGTGCCCGCAGCCGAGGCCCGGCTGCTGCGCCGCAGCGGGCGGGCCGCCGACTCCGCGGGCCTCTCGGCGGCGCAGCGGCGGGCCAACCTGGCCGGGACCTTCGCGTTGCGCCCCGGCTCCTCCGAGCTGCCTGCGCACGCGGTGCTGGTGGTCGTCGACGACGTCGTGACCAGCGGCGCGACGCTCACCGAGGCGGCCGCGGTGCTCGCGTCGGCGGCCGGCCGGGAGGCGCCTCCGGTGCTGGCCGCGGTCGTCGCGGCCACCCCTCGGCGCGCCGTCCCGGGGCGCCCGGCGCGCGTCCGCGGGGGTCCGGCAGATCGACTGTCGGGACCCGGCGACCGGGACTAGCGTGGGTTCGATCACAACCCGAACGACCGGGAGGTCTCATGGAGATCGTGGTCCGTGGCCGGAACGTCGAAGTCCCCGAACACTACCGGCAGCACGTCGAGGACAAGGTCGGCCAGACCGACCGGTTCGACTCGAAACTCAAGATCCTGCGCATCGACGTGGAGCTCTTCCACGAGAAGAACCCACGTCAGTCCGGCAAGTGCCAGCGCGTGGAGATCACTCTGCGCGGCAAGGGCCCGGTCGTCCGCGCCGAAGCGGCCGCGCCCGACTTCTACGCGGCACTGGACCTGGCCGTCGGCAAGCTCGACCACCGGCTGCGCAAGGCCGCCGACCGCCGCCGCGTCCACCACGGACGGCGGACGCCGGCCAGCGTGCGGGTGGGCGGTGGCGCCCCCGGCACCGACGTCGCCCAGTCCCTCGACCGCGACCGGGAGCTCGCGGAGGGACCGCACGTCACCGACCTCGACGAGCACCTCCCCGGCCGGATCGTGCGAGAGAAGCACCACCCGGCCACCCCGATGCACGTCGACCAGGCCCTCCACGAGATGGAGCTGGTCGGCCACGACTTCTTCCTCTTCATGTGCGCCGACACCGGGCTGCCGACGGTCGTCTACCGCCGCCACGCCTACGACTACGGCCTCATCCGGCTCACCGACGCGCCACTGGACGGCGCCGCCGCGCGGCAGTCCGCCCCGTCCGCGGAGCCCGCGGCGGCCCGGGCCTGACACCGGGGCGGGGGTGCGGCGAACCCGCACCCCCGCCCCGCTCAGTCCCCGCGCAGCCGCCCGAAGAGCACCCCGTCGGTCCAGGTGCCGTCCCGATGGTCCAGGCACCCGCGGACGACGCCCTCGCGGAGGAACCCAGCGCGCTCGGCCACCCGCTGCGACGCGGTGTTGGCCACGTCGGTGAACAGGTGCACCCGCACCGCGCCGTGTGCGAACGCCCAGTCGGCCAGCGCCCGGGCGGCCTCGGCGGCGTGGCCCTGACCGCGGGCCCAGGGCGCGACCCAGTAGCCGATCTCGGGCCCGAGCCGCCCGCCACCGCCCTGCAGGTGGTGCAGGCCGCAGGAGCCGACCAGTTCGCCGCGGGCCTCGACCGCGCAAGGCAGATCCCGGCCCTCGGCGCGGCTGCGCACGGCGACACCGGTGACGAACTCCTCCGCGTCGGCCCGCGTGTACGGCTCCGGCAGACTCGCCAGCCAGCGCTTGTTGTCGGGGTCCTGGCAGGCGCGGAACACCGCGTCGGCGTCGTCCGGGCGGAACGGGCGCAGCAGCAGCCGCGCGGTGCGGACCACCTCGGTGGACAGGTCGACGCCGGAGAGGTCCAGGGCCTTCGGTTCTCGGCTCACGGGGTAATGGTCAGGGGTTGCCCAGCACCCGGTCGACCGAGATCTGCAGGACCACCCGCGTCGGGTTCTCCCTGGGGGTGCGGTAGCGCCGGGCGTAGCGGGCCTCGGCGTCGGCGACCGCGGTGGGGTCGTCCCGCACCACCGCCGTCCCCTCGAGGGTGACCCAGCGGCGGCCGTCGACCTGGCACACCGCGACCCGGGAGCGTCCGGCGCGGACGTGCCGGGCCTTGGCCGACGTCCCCGAGGTGATGACCCGGGCGGTGCGGGTGGCCGCGTCGTAGGTCACCCCGACCGGGACGACGTGCGGGCTCCCGTCGGCGCGCAGCGTGGTCAGCGTGGCCAGGTGCCGCTCGGTGAGGAAGGCCAGCAGGTCGTCGGGCAGGTCGTCGAGGTCGTGCGCCACGGGCCGGATTCTCGGCTACCGGATCCCGCGCCGGACACCGCCTACCCTGGAGCGGTGGTGTTCTCGAAGATCCTCCGAGCCGGTGAGGGGAAGACCCTCCGGCGACTGAGCAAGATCGCCGATGCGGTCGAGTCGCTGGCGGACGACGTCGCCGACCTCACCGACGCGGAGCTGCGCGCGAAGACCGACGAGTTCAAGGAGCGCCTGGAGGAGGGCGAGACCCTCGACCAGCTCCTGCCGGAGGCCTTCGCCGTCGTCCGCGAGGCCGCCACCCGCACCCTGGGCCAGCGGCACTTCCGCGTGCAGCTCATGGGCGGCGCCGCGCTGCACCTGGGCAACATCGCCGAGATGCGCACCGGTGAGGGCAAGACGCTGACCGGCGTCCTGCCCGCGTACCTCAACGCGCTCACCGGCGAGGGCGTGCACGTGGTCACCGTCAACGACTACCTGGCCAAGCGCGACGCCGAGTGGATGGGCCGGGTGCACCGCTTCCTCGGCCTGTCGGTCGGCGTGATCCTCTCCGGCGAGCGCCCGGAACACCGCCGCGAGCAGTACGCCTGCGACATCACCTACGGCACGAACAACGAGTTCGGCTTCGACTACCTGCGCGACAACATGGCCTGGAAGAAGGCCGACCTCGTGCAGCGCGGACACCACTTCGCCATCGTCGACGAGGTCGACTCGATCCTCATCGACGAGGCCCGCACCCCGCTGATCATCAGCGGCCCCGCCGGCGACCCGGCGATGCACCGCTGGTACACCGAGTTCGCCCGGCTGGCCCCCCTCATGCAGCGCGACGTCCACTACGAGGTGGAGGAGGCCAAGCGCACGGTCGCCATCACCGAGGAGGGCGTGGAGTTCGTCGAGGACCAGCTCGGCATCGAGAACCTCTACGACTCGGTCAACACCCCGCTGATCAGCTTCCTGAACAACTCGCTCAAGGCCAAGGAGCTCTACCACCGCGACCAGCAGTACATCGTCAGCAACGGCGAGGTGCTGATCGTCGACGAGTTCACCGGCCGCGTGCTGTCGGGCCGGCGCTACAACGAGGGCATGCACCAGGCCATCGAGGCCAAGGAGCGGGTGCAGATCAAGGACGAGAACCAGACGCTCGCCACGATCACCCTGCAGAACTACTTCCGGCTCTACGGGAAGCTCTCCGGGATGACCGGCACCGCCCAGACCGAGGCGGCCGAGCTCTCGCAGACCTACGGGCTGGGCGTCGTCCCCATCCCGACGAACCGGCCGATGATCCGGCAGGACCGCTCCGACGTCATCTACAAGACGGAGAAGGCGAAGTTCGACGCCGTCATCGACGACATCGCCGAGCGGCACGAGGCCGGGCAGCCGGTGCTGGTCGGCACCGCGAGCGTGGAGAAGTCCGAGGTCCTCTCCAAGCTGCTGCTGCGCCGCGGCATCCCGCACGAGGTGCTCAACGCGAAGAACCACGCGCGGGAGGCGCACATCGTCGCCCAGGCCGGGCGGCTGGGCGCGGTCACCGTGGCCACCAACATGGCCGGCCGCGGTACCGACATCCAGCTCGGCGGCAACCCCGACTTCATCGCCGACGAGCAGCTGCGCGCCCGCGGTCTGTCGCCGGCGGAGACGCCGGAGGAGTACGAGGCGGCCTGGGACAGCGCGCTGGAGAAGGCCAGGGAGCAGGTCGAGGCCGAGCACGACCAGGTGACCGAGGCCGGTGGCCTCTACGTGCTGGGCACCGAGCGGCACGAGAGCCGGCGCATCGACAACCAGCTGCGCGGCCGCTCCGGCCGGCAGGGCGACCCGGGTGAGTCGCGGTTCTACCTGTCGCTGGGCGACGACCTGATGCGGCGCTTCAACGGCCCGATGCTCGAGTCGATGATGACCACGCTGCGGGTCCCCGAGGACCAGCCGATCGAGTCCAAGATGGTCAGCCGGGCGATCCTCTCGGCGCAGACCCAGGTCGAGCAGCAGAACTTCGAGGTCCGCAAGGACGTCCTGAAGTACGACGAGGTGCTCAACCGCCAGCGCACCGTCATCTACGCCGAGCGGCGCAAGGTGCTCGACGGCGAGGACCTGCACGTGCAGGTCCGGTCCATGGTCGACGAGGTCATCAGCGCCTACGTCGACGGCGCCACCGAGATGGGTTACGCCGAGGACTGGGACCTCGAGCAGCTGTGGACCGGTCTCAAGGCGCTCTACCCGGTGGGCGTGGACCGCGACGAGCTGATCGACCGCGTCGCCGACGGCGACCAGGCCGGGCTGTCGGCCGACGTCCTCAAGCGCGAGCTGCTCGACGACGTCCACCGGGCCTACGAGGAGCGCGAGGCCGCCCTCGGCTCGGAGGTCATGCGCGAACTCGAGCGGCGGGTGCTGCTCTCGGTGCTCGACCGCAAGTGGCGCGAGCACCTCTACGAGATGGACTACCTGCGGGCCGGCATCCACCTGCGCGCGATGGCCAACCGCGACCCGGTCGTGGAGTACCAGCGCGAGGGCTACGACATGTTCATGTCGATGCTCGACGGCATCAAGGAGGAGTCGGTCGGCTTCCTGTTCAACCTGGAGGTCAAGACCAAGGAGCAGCAGGACGCCGAGGCCCGGGCCAAGCAGGCCGAGGCCGAGGCCAGGGCGCTCGCGGCGGCGCAAGAGGGGACGGCGCGGGTCCTGGCCCGGCAGGCGGCCGCCGCTCGGGCGGCGCAGGCCGCGGCAGCGGCTCCTGCTCCGCCGGTCGCACCCGCCTCGTCGGCTCCGTCGGCTCCGGCGGCGCCTGCGCAGCCGGCCCCCGCCCCGGTGGAGAGCGACGGCGTTGCGCCCGCTGCCGAGGCGGCCCCGGCTCCCGCTCCTGCTCCTGCTCCTGCTCCGGTGCAGCCCCCGGCGCCGGCGCCGGCCCCGCGCCGGAGCTCCCCGGCGCGGCGGCCGCGGCACGCCGCGCCCGAGGCCGTCCCGGCGGCACCCGAGGTGGCGGAGCCGCTGTCCACGGGCACCGGGCCGGAGCTCTCGGTCAAGGGTCTCGACGACCCGCACCGCAGCGACCAGCTCAGCTACTCCGCCCCCGGCCTGGACGCCTCCGCCAAGGAGAGCGGCCGGGCCAAGGCAGCCAAGACCGCGACCGTGACCGGCACCAAGGAGCCGGCTCGCAACGCGCCGTGCCCCTGCGGCTCGGGCAAGAAGTACAAGGTCTGCCACGGAGCGCCCTCGCGCGCCTGAACGCCCCGCGTCGACACCCCCTCCGGCTGCCTGCCGGAGGGGGCGTCGTCGTCGTGGCCCCGTCCCGGGTCCCACCCTGAGCTCTGACGGCCCCCTTGCAGGGTCCCGCCGCGAGCCTGCGAGTGGCGGGGGCGAGGGGTCCTTCAAGAGGAGGACGGTTCTTCTCCGGTGGGGGCAGGGAGGTCCTCTGACGAGGGGTGGGGAGGTCCTCTGTCAGCCGATCTGGAGCGCGGTGCACCGCCACCGGCCGTCGATGCCCTCGAGTCGCGCGGCGACGGCGTGCGCCCGGCCCGACCGGCGGGCCACCGCACTGACCTCGGCGACCCCGTCGACCGGCTCGCAGAGGTGCACCGGTCCGAGCAGCACCGGGGCGGTCCCGTCGGCGCACCAGCGGGGTCGGCGGCCACTGGTGAGCGCCGCGTAGACGCCGAGGGCGGTGAGCGGTTGCACCTGGCTCAGCGGCCGGCGGCCGGTCAGCCCCTCGAGGGTGAGCAGCAGCAGTCGGCGGCCGGCGACGCGCGGGTCGGGGAGGTCCGCCCGGGCCGACCAGGACGGCTCGAAGCCCGGCACGAACCCGGCGGGCGGCTCCTCCGGGCGCGGCCGTGGGCCCGGCCGGTGCGGTGCCCGCGGGACGGCCACACCCGGGAGCACCAGCCGCAGCACCGGCTCGGGGTCCAGCGGCGGCTGCGGCGTCGGGACGACGGTGAGCCGCAGCGGAGCCGGCCGCAGCGGCTGCGAGCCGGCGTCGGTCGCCGTGTCGGTGGTGGTGCCGGTGACGGCGGGCCGGACGGGGGAGGCGGGTCGGACGGGGGACGCGGGCGCGGTCATCAGGAGCTCCGGGGTGCGGGGTGGGCGAGCGGGCGGCGTCAGGACGCCGGGGGCGGGCGCAGCACCTGGCCCGGCAGCAGGAGGTCGGGGTCGGGTCCGATCACGGCGGCGTTGGTGTGCCACCAGGCGTCGACGGCCGTGGCCGCCTCGGCGTCCGTCGGGGTGCCGCCGGTACGGCGGGCGAGGTCCGCGGCGGCGATGTCCCACAGGCACTCGCCGCGCAGGACGACGTGTTCGCCGTGGACCGGTGCCGGCCAGTCGGGCACCGCGGCGGGGGCGCTGGGTGCCGGCGGGGCGGGCGTCGGTGCGGGCGCCTCCGGCCAGTCGGTCACCGGACCGGTGGGGCCCTCGGCGGAGGCGACGGCGACGGCCTGGGGGAGCGCACCCGACGCCGGGGTGCAGCCCGCCACCAGCGGGCCGCTGCTGACCAGTCCGACGCCCAGGGCGAGAGCCGCAGCTCGCCGGGCGCCGGCCGGCAGTAGGCACCGGGTGAGCGCCCGGGCCGTCGTGCCGGCGACCCCCGGCAGCGCCGAGAGCGCGGTGAGGGTCAGGCCGAGGGCGCCCCACAGCCAGACGGCCCAGGCGAGCGCCGCGACGCCGGCGAGCAGGACCGTCTCGGCGCCGGCCGTGTCGACGACGCGCTGCAGGTCGAGGCCGGCGTCGGCCACGGCCCCGAGGTCCGGGGTGACCGCGCGGAGGCCGGCGGCGGCAACGGCCATCGCCGCCGCCGTCCCGCACAGGCGCCGGATCGACATGTCTCCTCCTCGACTGGTCGACAGCTGCTGCGTGACTAAAGCAAGCAAATGCAGTCAAACGCAACGGTGAGCCCACAGTAGTGTGGAAACCGAGGAGGTGGCCGATGCGGTGGGAACGGCTCTTCGCCGACCTGCAGGCGGAGTTCGACGAGGCGGGGGCCGCGGCCGAGCGGGCCGAGGACGCCTCACGCCGGCGGGTCGAGACGGGCGCCGTCCGGCTGGTGGACCGGCTGGCCGGCGCCCTCGACCGGCCGCTGACCCTGCGGTGTTCCGGCGTCGGCGACGTGACCGGTGTCCTCGTCGAGGTGGGCGCCGACTGGCTGCTGCTGACCGACGAGAGCCGGCGGGAGGTGCTCGTGGCGACGTCGACCGTGCGGACGGTCGCGGGGCTGGGACGCGCGACGGCTCCGGCCGAGGACCCTGGTCCGGTGCGCGCGCGGTTGGACCTGCGGCGAGCGCTGCGCGGGCTGGCCCGCGACCGCAGCGTCGTACAGGTCGTCCTGGACGACGGTGCGGCGTACGTCGGCACCGTGGACGGCGTCGGTGCCGACCACGTCGAGCTGGCCGAGCACGCCGCCGACCAGCCGCGCCGGGCGGCGGCCGTCCGCGGGGTGCGGGCGATCGCCCTACCGGCGGTGGCGGTCGTGCGGACGCTGGCACCGGGGCTGGACTGACCGTGCCGCCGGCTGGGGCTCCCCGGGTGGGGCTCGGCCCGGCGGCCGTGGGGGTCAGCCCCGGCTGCGTCCTCCCGGACCGGTCGACGCGTCGTCCTTCTCGGCCTGTTCCTCGGTGGCGGGCTCCGCGGGCACGGTGCCGGCGCGCGCCTCGGCGTACTTCCGCGCGATGAAGCGCTCGAGCTCCTCGTTCTCGACCCGCCACTGGCCGCGGCCGCCGATCTGGATGGCGATCAGCTCCTTGCGGCGCACCAGCGCGTAGGCCTGCGACCACGAGACGTTGAGGATCTCGGCGACGTCGTCGAGGGTCAGGAACCGCGGTGTGGGCATCAGGTCTCCGTCCGGTCCTCGACAGTCTGGCAGCCCCGTCCGGGTGGCATGCGCGTCGTCCACAACCCCGAACGTGTGGACAGCGCCTGCGCGCACCGGCGTCTCTGTCCCATCATCTCCGTCCGACCGTGCGCCCACCCGGGCCGTGCACGGCGTGCGAGCAGATGGAGGGACCGCCGGCTGTGAGCGCCACGCGCCCCGTGCCCACCGCCCCGGGGGCGAGCACCCCGGGCACCGCCGCCCCCGTACCGGGGTCGGCACCGCGACGGGTCCGGCCGCCGCGCTGGCTGGACCTCCGGCTGGTGCTCGGCGTCCTGCTGGTGCTCGGTTCGGTCCTGCTCGGCGCCCGCGTGGTCGCCGCGGCCGACGCGACGGTGCCGGTGTGGTCGGCCGCGGGCGACCTCGCGGCCGGCACCGTGCTCACCGCCGGGGACCTCGTGGCCGTCGACGTCCGGCTGGACGACGTCGCCGGTGCGTACCTCGCGACGGGCACGCGACCGGAGGGTCGGACCCTCGCCCGCGCCGTGCGCAGCGGCGAGCTGCTGCCGCGGACGGCGCTGGAGGAGCCGGCCGAGCTGGTGCAGCTGGCGCTCCCGGTGCAGGCCGGCTACGTGCCGCCGGGGCTGGACCGCGGCCAGGTGGTCGACGTCTACGCGGTGGCCGACCCCGCCGCGGGCGCCACGGGGGCCGGCGACGGGAGCGTGGCCCTCGTCGTGGCGGCGGCGCCGGTGCAGGCGATCTCGGGCCGCACCGAGGGCGTGCTGTCGACGGCCACGACCACCGTGCAGGTCGTCGTCTCGGTGCCGGCCGACCAGGCGCCGGCGGTGCTCGGTGCGATCGGTGGCCGGCCGCTGGTGGTCGTCGTGCACGGTTCGGTGGACGGCGCCGGCGGTGCGGCGTCGGTGCCGACGACCACCGCGCCGTCCGTTGCGCCGACGACCACCGCGCCGTCCGTTGCGCCGACGACCTCCGCGCCCGCGCGGTCGACCTCCGCGCCCGCGCGGTCGACCTCCGCGCCCGCGCCGTCGGCTCCTGCGGCGGCCCCGTCCGTTGCGGAGTCCGCCCTGCCCGCGGCCGGCGCTGCCGGGCCGGCCCCCGACGCGGCCGCACCGTCGCTCCCGCCCTCCGCCGCCCCGCCGTCCGAGCAGGGTGGCGCGGCGCCCGGGGTCGCGCCGACCGGGACGCCCTGATGGCGCTGCAGGTCTTCACCGCCGTCACCGGTGCCGGGTGGGAGTCCGCACTGGTGGGTGCCCTCGACCGGGCCGACCACGGTGTCACCGTCGTCCGCCGGTGCGTGGACGTCTCGGAGCTGCTGGCCGCCGCGGCCACCGGGACCGCGCAGGCCGCGCTCCTGTCGGCCGACCTGCGCCGCCTCGACGAGGACGCGGTCGCCCGGCTCGCGGCGGCCGGTGTGGCCGTCGTGGGACTGGTCGACCCGGGCGACGAGCGCGCCACCGACCGGCTCCACGGCCTGGGGATCGGCCGGGTCCTCCCGGCCGACGCCGAGCCCGAGGCCATCGCGCGGGCACTGCGTGAGGCGGTGGCCGGTGGCCCGTCCGCCGGCCGCGGCATCGTCGACCCACGGGTCGCGCTGCCCGCGCACGGAGTGCCCGAGCCGACGCCGGAACGGCCGGCCGGCCGCGGCCGCGTGGTCGCGGTCTGGGGGCCGACCGGCGCACCGGGTCGCACCACCGTCGCCGTCGGCCTCGCCGACGAGGCCGCCCGGCTGGAGGTGTCGACCCTGCTGGTCGACGCCGACGTGTACGGCGGCGTGGTCGCTCAGGTGCTCGGGCTGCTCGACGAGTCGCCCGGGCTGGCCGGCGCGGCGCGGCAGGCGGCCGCCGGCACCCTCGACGAGGCGACGCTGGGCCGGCTCGCCTGGGCGGTGCGCCCGCGGCTGGGTGTCCTCACCGGGTTGGCGCGCGCGGACCGCTGGCCCGAGCTGCGGCCGCACGCCGTGGCCGCCGTCCTGGAGGAGGTGCGCCGCAGCACCGAGCTCATCGTGGTCGACTGCGCCTTCAGCCTCGAGGAGGACGAGGAGCTGTCCTTCGACACCGCGGCGCCCCGGCGCAACGGCGTGACGCTCACCGTCCTGGAGGCTGCGGACACCGTGCTGTGCGTCAGCGGGGCGGACCCCGTGGCGCTGCAGCGCAGCATCCGGGCCCTCGGCGAGCTGCGCGACGTGCTGCCCGACGTCGAACCGGTCGTGGTCGTCAACCAGGTGCGACGCGGACCGGTGCCCGGCGACCCCCGCCGCGAGATCGGCGACGCGCTGGAGCGCTTCGCCGGCCGCGAGGTGGGCTTCTTCCTGCCCGCCGACCGACGCGCCACCGACGCGGCCCTGGCCGAGGGACGCACGCTGGCCGAGGTCGCGCCGTCCTCTCCGCTGCGTACGGAGCTGCGGGCGATGGCCGCCGCGCTCACCGGAGTGCAGGTGCCCGCGTCCGGCCGGGGGCGCCCGCGACTGCGCCGACGGGCAGGCTGAGGCGACGGGTCCCACCCCGCTCGGGGCTGTCCGTGCGGTGTGCCGCGTCGTAGCGTGAGGCAACCAACCGGGAGGAGACCGAAGGTGGAGCGCCTGACCACCCTGGACGCGTCGTTCCTCTACCTCGAGCGGCCGGACAACCCCATGCACGTGGCCGGCGTGCTCGTGCTCGAACCGCCGACGGGGGGCCTGGACGCGATCGCCTCGCTGATCGAGGCCCGGCTCCCCCTGGTGCCGCGCTACCGGCAGCGGGTCCTCGAGGTGCCCGGGCACCTGGCCAACCCGGTGTGGGCCGACGACCCCGACTTCGACGTCGAGTACCACGTGCGTCGGTCCGCGGTACCCCGGCCGGGGACGCAGGCCCAGTTGTTGGACCTCGTCTCCCGGGTGGTCGCCCGCCCGCTGGACCGGGGGCGGCCGCTGTGGGAGGTCTATCTCGTGGAGGGCCTCGCCGAGGGCCGGGTCGCGGTGGTCACGAAGACGCACCCGGCGCTGGTCGACGGGCTGGGGGCGGTCGACATCGGCCAGGTCCTGCTGGACGACTCGCCGGACGCGACGGTCCCCGCGCCCGAGGAGTGGCGACCCCGCCGCCTGCCCGGGGTCCTGCAGCTGGTGGGCGAGGCCGTGGCGGAGTACGTGGCGCGCCCGACGGCGGCCGTGGAGACCGCGCGGCACGCCGTCACCGACGCGCGGGCCACCGGCGCGCGACTGAGCAGCGCGGCCGAGGGTGCCGTGCGGGCGGCGCGGTCGGCGCTGTTCCCGGCCCCGCACAGCCCGCTCAACGCGACGCTCGGCAGCCAGCGCCGGGTGGCGGTGGCACGGGCCGATCTCGACGACGTCAAACGGGTCCGCAAGGCGCTCGGCGGAACGGTCAACGACGTGCTGTTGACCGTGGTGACCGGAGCACTGCGCGACTGGCTGCTGTCGCGGGGCCAGGCGGTCCTCGGGTCGACCTCGGTGCGGGCGCTGGTGCCGGTGTCGGTACAGGGCGACGAGGAGGAGTCGCCGGGCACCCGGGTGTCGAGCTACCTGGTCGACCTCCCCGTCGGCGAGCCCAACCCGCGGGTGCGGCTGACGCGGCTGAGCTACGCGATGCGCGGCGTGAGCCAGCACGGCCGCTCCGTCGGCGCGGACGCGCTCATCGCGCTCACCGGCTTCGCCCCGCCCACGCTGCACGCCCTCGGCGCCCGGGCAGCGCGTGGCCTGTCCCGCCGGATGGCCAACCTGGTGGTCACCAACGTGCCGGGGCCGCAGGTGCCCCTCTACGCCGCAGGCGCCCGGATGCTCGAGGTCTTCCCCGTGGTCCCGCTCGCCCCGGGGCAGGGGTTGTCGGTGGGCGTCACCAGCTACGACGGCTGCGTCTACTTCGGACTGAACGCCGACCGCGACGGCGTCGGGGACGTCGACGTGCTCGCCGACCTCATCGAGCAGGAGCTCGCCGTCCTGGTCGAGACCGCGGGCTGACCCGCGGCCGGCGGGGCCGTGCTCGCGCCGGGATACCGTCGTGCGTCCCCGCGGCACGAAGGAGCCAGCCCCGTGCGTGTGTACCTGCCCGCCACGACGAACGTCCTGCGGACGCTCGTGGACGAGGGGCGCCTGACCGGGCCGCTCACCGCCTTCGCGGTCACCCCGGGTCTGCGCGACTTCTACACCCTCAGTGACGCCGGGGCCGACGAGGAGGAACTGGAGTACGCCGCCCTCCTCGCGGCCGCGCGGGCCAGCCTCCGGCTGATCGACGTCGACCCCTCCGCGGCTCGCCGCCGGGTGGTGCTGGCCGCCGACGTCCCCGACTCCGCGGTCGCCGAGGTCGAGGACCCGGACGCCGACCGCGGCGCCGTGCGCATCACCGGGAACGTGGCCCTGGCCGATGTCGCCAGCGCGCACGTCGACGGCGCGGAGGCCGAGGACGACGTCCGGGCGGCGGTGGGCGTCGTGCTCGAGGCCGACCTCGGCAGCGAGGACGCCCAGTTCGTCGTCGACCAGGCCGAGGGTCACGAGCTCGCCTGGTACGCCACCCAGGAGATCGGGGCGCTGCTCGAGCTGCTGTGACGCGGGGACGGGCGACCGGTCACCACGCTGCACCGCAGGCTCCGTTGCCCACCGTGGCCGGGACCCGGTCCAACGGCGGGTCACGCCGGGCGACCTGCACCCGCTGGGCCGTACCCGCCACCACCAGCCAGCCCGAGCCGGGGCGTGCGGGGACCGGTGTGCGGGGGAGCCGGGTGCCGAGCAGGTCGGCGTCCCCGGGAGCCGGCGACAGCAGCAGGCCGCTGCGTCGCCGTCGCAGCGCGGGCACTGGACCCCGGAAGGCCGCTGACAGCTCGGCCGCCGTCCCGGCCACGAGGAGGACGACGTCCGGGACGGCCCCGGCCGCGGTGAGCGCGCCGAACACGGCGGAGTCCACCAGGTCGGCGGAGTCGTCGACGACCACGGCGCCGGGGGTGGCGCGCGGTCCGGTGAGCCACTCCTGCCAGCCGGCGAGGTCCGTGGCGCCCAGCCGGCGCAGGCCGGGCATGGCACCAAGCGAGGCGCGGTCCGGATCCCGGACGACCTGCAGGACCGCGGCCCCCGCGGCGGCGAGGTGCCGCGCCCAGCTCGCCAGCGCCGTGGTGCGCCCGCTTCCGGGCGGCCCCGCGACGAGCAGACCGCCGGTGCGGGACAGGTCGACGGTGAGCACGGCGCCGTCGTCACCGCCGGGCCCGACCGGAAGCAGCAGCGGGTACCCGCTGTCGGTCGGCCCCGGCAGCCGCAGCAGGGGGGCGGCCGGGAGCTCGGGGATCGCCAGCGGACGCCCGTGGTGGGGCGTGTGGGGCCAGGTCGGGGGCAGGTCGCGCGGCAGGACGAGCTGGCACTCCCGGGCCTCCTCGCCGACCAGCGCCCGGCCGGGTGGCCGGTGTCCGGGTACGTCT
Organism: Geodermatophilus sp. URMC 61; assembly: GCF_052931555.1. Lineage (NCBI taxonomy): Bacteria > Bacillati > Actinomycetota > Actinomycetes > Geodermatophilales > Geodermatophilaceae > Geodermatophilus > Geodermatophilus sp. URMC 61. The sequence goes on along the minus strand of NZ_JBRFHZ010000002.1, from coordinate 3,336,101 downwards.
CTCGCCGGGATGCCCGCGACGGCGTAGTCGGTGCGGTCGGGCAGTGGCAGGACCAGCCGGGTGCCGACGGCGTTGGCCAGCCGGCCGCCCGGGACGGCGCGATCGGCGGTGAGCAGGCTCGTCAGCCCGGCTGCTCCGCCGTCCCGGACCAGGCGCAGCAGCGCCGCCGACCCCCGGCCCGGGTCCGACTCGTCGAGCTGGGTCATGACCGACTCGACGCCGTCGACGAGCAGCATCAGGTGCGGGCGGGGTCCACCGGCTGGTGCCGCCCGCCGTGCCGCCACCTCGTGCGCCAGCCGGTCGAGCAGCCGTACGGTCCGCAGGGCGTCGTCCCCGCCGACCACGGTGCCGGTGTGCGGCAGACCGGTCACCACCGCGGACAGCCCGCCGCCACCGTGGTCGAGCACGTGCACGTGCAGCTCGTCGGGGCCGAGCGCGGTGACCGCCTCGGCCAGCGCGGACCGCAGGAACGTCGTGCGCCCGCTGCGTGGGCCACCGACGGCGAGCCAGCCGCCGGCTCGGTCCAGGTCCAGCTCCAGCGGCTCCTGGGTCTGCGCGTCCGGGTGGTCGAGCAGTCCCAGCAGCAGTCGGGGGCCCGCACCGTCCCCCGCGCGGTCCCGCAGGTCCGCGGCGGACAGCCGGTCGGGCAGGGCGGGCTGCCACGGCCGGTGCGGCCGCGGCAGCCCCGTCCCATCGGCCCGGCACGCCAGCTCGGCGGTCAGCCGGGCCAGGTCGCTGGACCCGGGCGGCACCTCCTCCACCACCGGGTCGGCGGGTGCCGGCCACCGCCACGGGGCCACCTGCGGCCCGGTGTCCCGGACGCCGCGCGGCCCGCCGCTGACGCGTGCCGCCTGGAACGGCACGGGGGCGCCGCCGCCGGCCCGCAGGTACCCGCGGCCGGGGACGTCGACCGGCAGGACGGCGGCGTGTGCCGAGCCGAGCACGTCCCGCGACTCGGCCTCGTCGGTGGTCCGCAGGCAGATGCGCAGCGTGCAGTTGGCGCGGATCTCCGGAGAGACGACTCCGGCGGGTCGCTGGGTCGCCAGCACCAGGTGCACGCCGAGCGAGCGACCCCGCTGGGCGATGCCGACGAGCCCGGCGAGGAAGGCCGGGAGCTCCTCGGCCAGCCCGGCGAACTCGTCCACCACGATCACCAGGCGGGCCAGCTCGACCGCGTCGGGCAGGGCCGCCAGGTCGGGGACGCCGTGGGCGGCGAGGAGCTCCTCCCGGCGGGTGAGCTCGGCGGTGAGCGACCGCAGCGCCCGGGCCGTCGTCGCGCCGTCGAGGTCGGTCAACAGGCCGACGGTGTGCGGGAGCTCGGCTGCCTCGGCGAACGCCGCTCCGCCCTTGTAGTCGACGAGCAGGAACGAGCACCGGTCCGGCGCGTGGGTCAGGGCCAGGGCTGCGATCAGCGTCTGCAGCAACTCGGATTTGCCCGAGCCCGTGGTCCCGGCCACCAGCACGTGCGGTCCGTACCGGCACAGGTCGACCGACAGGTCCCCGGTCGCGGTGCGGCCCAGGGTCGCGACGAGCGAGTCGCGCGCCCGGGACCACCCGCCGACCGCGGCAGCCGCCAGGTCGAGCAGCCGGACCTGCCTGGGGAGGGCGGCGTCCGAGGCAGCGGGCGCCAGCACGGCCAGGTCGCGCGCCAGCTGCGCGGCCACCGCCGGCGTCAGCCGGTCGGCGACCGCGACCGGCTGCTCGCCGGCAGCGGAGCGGAGCAGGGTCGCCCGTTCGCCGGTCTCCCCGCCGAGCAGCAGGACGGCCTCCCCGAGCCCGGGGAGGTCCGCCGCGGAGGGCGCGCAGCCGAGGACGACGACCCGGACGGCGTGCGCACGGCGCAGCGCGGCCAGTACCCGGGGGCCGACCGGCCGGTCGACCAGCACGGCGACCCAGCCGGGTGCACCCTGCTCGCCGCCCGCTGGCCGGGATCCGAGGGCGGCGGTGAGCCACCGGAGGGTGTCCTCGTCGGGATCGTCGGCCGGGGGAGCGGTGCGGACGTGCACCGACGCCGCGGCGAGGTGCGGCAGCCACCGCAGCCAGGCCCAGTCGGCCAGCCGGTCCGGCGTGGTCAGCAGGGCCAGCTCCACCTCGCCGGGCGCGTGCAGCGTCGCGAGCTGGCCCAGGATGCCCGCGAGGACGCCCACCGCCGGCTCGCGCGGACCGGCGACGCCCAGCCCCCCGGTGGCGGCCAGCCCGACGACGACGGGCACCCGCTCCGACGGCTCGAGGCCACGGGAGCCGTCGGAGCCCACCCGCACCACGCGGGACTGCCCGGGGCCGGTGCCGATCCGCACGGCCAACGCGTCGGCGTCCCCTCGGCGTCGCTGCCACAGGTCGGTGGACCGGCGGCGCGCCGCGGTGGTCAGGGTGGCCAGGTCCGGGGAGGCGGCCTCGGCCGCGCGTTCGTCGGCGCGGAGGGCGGCCGCCAGCCGTTCCTCCGCCGCGGCCAGCTCCGCGGCGTGGGCAGCGCGGGCACGTCGCGTCGTGCGCCGGCCCGACCACCGGTCCGAGAGCCACGTGCCCACGGCCACCAGCGGGCTGAAGAGGGCGAAGAGGACGAAGTGCGGAGCCTCGAGCGCCCAGGCCAGCGTCGCGCCGCCGACCGCGGGGAGGGCCACCGCCACCCACGCCAGCCGTCGGGGCGGTGCGGGGGCGGGCGCGCTCGGGAACGCGATCTCGACGTCCTCGCGCGGCCGGTGCAGGCGCGGGTGCGGACGCAGCTGCAGCCGTCCACCACCTCCGGGCCGGACCGCGGCGCGGGCGCTGCCCGGTCCCGTCGTCCGCAGCGTGCTCGACCCCAGCCGGAGCGGTGTCCCGGACGGCCACGGCCGCGACCGTTCGTCGAGGGGCGCGCCGTCCAGCCGGCTGCCGTTGCTGGAACCCAGGTCGCGGACGGTGAGGTCACCGGCGCCGACCTCGACGAGGACGTGCCGCCGGGACACGTCGGGGTCGGTCAGCCGGACGGTGGCGTCGCTGCCGCGGCCGACGACGTGCCGGCCGCGGTCCAGGGCGAGCGCCGTCCCGGCGTCCGGGCCGGCCACCACGTGCAGCTCCAGCGCGCTCGACCCCGCCGCGGCGCCTGGGCGGGGGCCGGGCCGGCCGAGGCCCAGCAGTGCCCCGTGCAGCAGCGCCGGGTCGGTCAGCGGGAGGTCGGGAGCCAGCCGGGTGCTGCCGGACCACAGCTCCGCGGACGGCAGGCGCAGCGCAGCGGCCAGCGGTGGGAGGACCGCGCCGAGCCGCTCGTCGTCGCAGGCCGAGACCGCCACGTCGAGTGCACCGCTGGGGGTGACGAGGGTCCAGCAGCGGGTCGCGGGGGAGGGGGCGGGCACGTCCCGACCCTGGCGCCCGCGCTCCGCCGCCCGGGGTCCGCCCACGGACCTGTGGGCGGCGGGCGGGGCTGTGGACGACCGGGGTGGGCGGGAGGGGCCCGGCACCTACCGTCCGCCCCGACCGGGAGGGACCCGGACCACGAGGAGGACACGTGAAGGTCGAGATCGCCACCCTGCAGTCGCTGGCCGGGCAGTGCCGTGCCGAGGCAGCCGAGACCACCGCCCGGCACACCACCCTGTCGAGCAGTGTGGACGCCTCGGTGCTCGAGGGGTGGACCGACAGCCAGGCCGCGGCCCGGTTCACCGAGCTCTACGAGCAGTGGCGGCTCAGCGCCCAGGGGGTCAGCGACGCGCTGACCGGCATGGGCGGTCTGCTCAGCAGCGTGGCGGCGTCCTACCAGCAGCACGAGGCGGACATGGCGGCCCGCATCGGTGCGCTGATCTGACCGGGCCCGCATCCGACGCGGCCCGGTGCCGCCTCAGTCCGGGGGCGCGGCCCCGGCCGGGGAGATCTCGGCCGGGCGCCCGCCCGCGGTCCGGGCGCGCAGCCGGCGAGTGGCGTCGGGCAGCCGTTCCCACGGGAGGATCGAGAGGATCGCGACGCAGTGCGGCAGGAAGATGATCGCCACGCTGGCGTAGACGGCCAGGTGGAAACCGAGCAGGAAGACCACCAGCGCGACCCGCGCGCGGGCCGACCAGACCAGCAGCATGAGCGGTGCGGCGAACTCCAGCGCGAGCATCGCCCACTGGGCGCCCACCAGCAGGCCGGGCACCTCGAGGGCCCAGTCCGACAGCAGGGTGCCGCGCCGCACGAACGCCCGGGCCAGCGTGGACCCGGTGGCCCAGTCCCAGCCGCCGAAGCGCATCTTGGCCCAGGCGGCCAGGAAGTACGTGAGCATGACGGTGACGAAGACCGCCGCCATGGCCCAGCCGGCCGCCTCGGAGGAGCGCCTGTCGCGCCACCGCACGCGCCCGATGGTGGGCAGCACGGCCAGCGCGACGAGGTAGGCGATCCGGTCGTGGTCCACCTTCCCGTAGCTCATCGCGATGACCATCCACTCGAAGTAGAGGAGGAACACCGCGGTGCCCAGCAGGCGGGGCGCCCGGCCGGTCGCCGCCACCAGGGCGGTCCCGACGAGGGCCCACTGCACGGTGGACACGACCGCGGGGGTGGGCGTCGGCAGCGGCAGCAGCTGGCCGATGGTCAGCGGCGCGTACCACTCGGTCGGGACGTCGGCGTGCGCCCGCACCCAGGCCGTGGTCAGGAAGACGTCGACCGGCACGAACAGGTAGGCGATGGTCCGGAACACGGCGATGCGCGCCAGCGGGACGGGCCGGAACCACCAGTTCCACCACGCGCGGCGGCCCGGGGACGACGGCGCGGCGGTGGTCGCGCCGGCACCGGGGGAGGCGGTCGTGCTCACGGGGTGCCCTCCTGGTCGCTCGCCACGGCGTGGTCGACGAGCACGCTCTCGGTGACCTCGCCGGTGCGTCGCCCGCCGTCGAGCGCGTGCCGCCGCTGCACCACCCGCACCGCCACCAGCGGCTCGGCGTCGGGGTGGCGGTCGGCGTAGGACCCGGCGAGCAGGCCCAGCAGCTGCGGCTCCTCGACGAGGCGGGGCAGCTGCCCCTCGAACTCGGCTCGGCGCAGGCCCACCTCGCCACCGGAGAGCCGCACCTCGTCCCCGTCGGCGGTCACGCCGACCACGGTGGTGGAGACCACCGGGCGGTCGGGGTCCGCGCGGGTCGAGTACATCCGGAACGGGCCGAACGGGAACTCGGAGTCGTTGCCCCACAGCGTGCCGCCGAGCAGCAGTGCGAGCACGGCGGCGGTGGCGGCGAGCCGGACCCGGCGGCCGGTGGGCGAGAGCGTCAGGACCCCGGGCTCCCCGGTGTCCGGAACGCGGGGAGCCGGTACCACGGGCGCATCGTAGGATCGGCGGCCGTCCAGATGGGTCACCGACGCGTGGTGGGCACCTGGCCCGCCGGGCGTGGTGGGCCCGTGCCCTGCGGCCGTCCGGTGCCCCGATGTCAGCGTCGACACGCGGAGGCAGCACGTGCAGTTCGGTCGGTACTACGAGGAGTTCGAGGTCGGTGCGGTCTACAAGCACTGGCCGGGCAAGACCGTCACCGAGTACGACGACCACCTGTTCTGCCTCCTCACGATGAACCACCACCCGCTGCACCTGGACAGCCACTACGCGGCGGAGGCCACCGACTTCGGCGAGAACGTCGTCGTCGGCAACTACGTCTACTCGCTGCTGCTCGGCATGAGCGTCCCGGACGTGTCGGGCAAGGCCATCGCCAACCTGGAGATCGAGTCGCTTCGGCACGTGGCGCCGACCTTCCACGGCGACACCGTCTACGGCGAGACGACGGTGCTGGACAAGACGGAGTCGAGGTCGAAGGACGACCGCGGCGTCGTCCACGTCGAGACCATCGGCTACAAGCAGGACGGCACGGTCGTGTGCGTCTTCCGACGCAAGGTCATGGTGCCCAAGCGCTCCTACGGCGAGGCGCGCGGCGGCGAGCAGCCCGGCCGCCCGGAGCCCGAGCCGCGGAGCTGACCGCCCGGCGGGCTGCCCGGCCGGCTCAGGACGGCAGCACGCCCCAGCCGCGCAGTGTCTCCAGCAGCCGCGGCGTGCAGGTCAGCCGCTCGAGGTCGGCGGCGTCGGCGAAGGTGACGTCGTCCGCGTCGTCACCGGCGACCGGGGTGGCCGCCGGGTCCAGCAGCGTGCAGGCCAGGTCCACGACGTCGTAGACGACGCCGTGGCCCGGGATGCGCACCCGGCCCACCTCGGCACCGGCCCGCACCGCCAGCCCGGTCTCCTCGCGCACCTCGCGCTCGACCGCCGCGGCCACCGACTCCCCGGCTTCGACCCGGCCGCCGGGCACCGACCACAGCCCACGGGAGGGTTCGTGGCCCCGCCGGACCAGGAGCAGCCGGCCGCGGGCGTCGAGCACCACCGCGCCGACGCAGGCGACCACCGGCGGGGGGACGTCGGCGGCGGGAGGCACGCCCGAACGGTACGCACGGCTCCGCCGGAGCCACCGCTTGACGAACCCGTCCGGTCACAGGACGGTGATGCCCGATGACTGCGACCACGGTCTGTCCCCGCTGCGGCGAACGCGTGGTCGTCCGCCCGGGGAACTCGGCTCAGGCCTGGTGCCACGTGCACGGTGCGGTGACGCCGCTGCACCACACGCTGCTGGTGGCGCACGACGCCATCTCCGCGGTGACCGCCGACGCCCGGGTGCCCGCGTGGGTGCCCGACCCGATGCCGCCGGGCTGGTCGGTCACCGGCCTGGCGTGGGGCGGGGAGCCCGGGGCGCGCGCGATCGTCGTCGACTGCGCCGGACCAGCTCCACTCGGGGGCTCGGCCGAGCTGGTGCTCGTCGCCGAGGAGCCCGGCACCGGGGTCGGCTGCGGGTACGCCGGGCTGCCCGGCCTCGATCCCGGCGACGTCATCAGCGGCCCGTCGTCGGCCGACGTGGAAGCCGCCGGGCAGCGCGCGCCGCTGTGGGCGGTGCCCACCTCCGACGACCGGGCCGCCTTCGTGGGGGAGGCCTACGGCGTCTGGTTGTGGCTGGTCATGTGGCCGATGTCGGCCGCGTGGCTGCTCGCCGAACGGCTGCAGCTGCTCGACCTGCGCGAGCGTCTCTACCCCGACCTGCCGCTCGGCCCACCCAGCGAGCACCTGCTGCCCGGACCGTGACGGACCGGACCGGACCGTGCCGCATCCCCGGCGGCGTGTCCGGGGAGGCAGCCTTGCGACGTGTGTTACGCATGGGGCTCGCCGTGCGGACGGCCCCGTCCGCACGCCATCCGACAGCCACCGCGGAGGTGACGGTGAAGAAGGTCCTCACCTGGCTGGCGCTCGCCTTCGTCGTCTTCTACGTCATCTCGGCGCCCGAGAGCTCCGCTGACTTCGTCCGCACCGCCGGCCAGGCCCTCGGCGACGCGGCGTCCTCGCTGGCCTCGTTCTTCGAGTCCCTCGCCTAGACCGGCGTGGGCGGCCCGGCGACACCTCCCGACGGCCGCCGGCCGCGGTGGAGCAAGGACGCCGACAAGTACCTGCTCCCGCACGAGAAGCCGCCGGTCGTCGCCACCCGCCGGCACTGGGCGGTGCTCGCCGTCCCCGTGGCCAAGGGGGGCCCGCTGCTGGCCGTCGGTCTGTGGCTGATGGTCCTCGACCCGGCCAACCGGCTGCCGACCACCGCCGGCTTCCTCGTGCTCGTCGGCGCGCTCGTGTACCTCGCGCTGCGGGCGGGCGAGTGGTGGATGCGGCACTTCATCGTGACCAACCGCCGGGTGCTCCTGACCAGCGGGATCATCGTCCGGACCGTGGCTCTCCTGCCGCTGCGCCGCATCACCGACCTGACGTACAAGGAGACGCTGTTCGGCCAGCTGCTCGGCTACGGCACCTTCCGCTTCGAGTCGGCCGGCCAGCAGCAGGCGCTCTCGGAGATCACCTTCCTGCCGCGGGCCGACGTGCTCTACCGCGACGTGAGCGACCTGCTGTTCGGCGGCAACGGCGCCGACAAGGGCGACGACGAGGGCGAGGCCGAACCGTCGCCGCGACGGCCCCGCCGGTCACCGCAGCCGTCGCCGGACCGCCGCGGGCGGGAGGCCACGGCCGACGGAGGACGGGACACCCAGCCGATCCCGCCGGTGCCGCCGCGCCGCCCCGGCTCCCCGTGAGTGGTCGGCCGACGGGTGCGGCAAGCTGGGCGCTGATGCGGATCGACCTGCACACGCACTCATCGGTGTCCGACGGCACCGACACCCCCGCCGAGCTGCTCGCCGCGGCCCGCGCCGCGGGCCTCGACGTCGTCGCGCTCACCGACCACGACACCACCGCCGGCTGGGCCGAGGCGGAGCGGACCCGCCCCGAGGGGCTGACCGTCGTCCCGGGCATGGAGTTGTCGTGCCGCTGGTTCCCGGCCGGGGCGCCGCCGATCAGCGTGCACCTGCTGGCCTACTTGTTCGACCCCGAGCACCCCGCCCTCGCCGCGGAGCGGGTGCGGTTGCGCGAGGAGCGGCTCGGCCGCGGGGAGCGGATCGTCGCCGCGCTGGCCGAGGCCGGGCACCCGGTGGTCTGGGACGAGATCGTCGAGCGCGCCGGCGGCGGGGTGGTGGGCCGGCCGCACGTGGCCCGCGCGCTGGTCCAGGCCGGCGTCGTGGAGTCCGTCGACCACGCCTTCGCCACGCTGCTGCACCACCGCAGCCCCTTCTACGTGGCCAAGGCCGACACCGACGTGCTCCACGGCATCGCCCTGGTGCGCGCGGCCGGCGGGGTGCCGGTGTTCGCCCACGGCCTGGCCACCCGCCGCGGCCGGGTGGTCGGTGACGAGGCGATCGCGGTGATGGCCGAGGCCGGTCTGCTCGGCCTGGAGGTCGACCACCCCGACCACGACCCCGACGAGCGCGCCCACATGCGGGGGCTGGCCGGCGAGCTCGGGCTGCTGGTCACCGGCTCGAGCGACTACCACGGCAGCAACAAGACGACGCCGATCGCCGCCTGCACCACCGCGCCGGACCAGTACGAGGCGCTGCTGGCCGCCGGGACCGGCGCTGCGCCGTTCCCCAGGGCCGACGGTCCCGCCGGTTAGCATGGCAGGCGAGCAGCTGGAGATGCCCGGGATGCCGCGGCGGCTGTTCCCGGCGACCCCGAGCAAGCTGGCCGCCTTCAGCGACTGCCCGCGTCGCTACCGGTACGCCTACGTCGACCGGCCCACACCGGCCAAGGGCCCGGCCTGGGCGCACAACAGCGTCGGCTCGGCGGTACACGCCGCGCTGCGCTCGTGGTGGGAGCTGCCGCTGCCGAAGCGCACCCCGGCCGCGGCGCGGCAGCTGCTGTACGGGGTCTGGTCGGCCGCCGGCTTCCGCGACGCCGCGCAGTCCGAGCGGTGGCGCGCCCGGGCCGCGGGCTGGCTCACCGACTACGTGACCGGCCTCAACCCCGCCGACGAGCCGGTCGGCACCGAGCGGCAGGTGGCCGCGACGACCGAGCGGCTGGCGCTGTCCGGCCGGGTCGACCGGATCGACCAGCGGGGCGACGAGCTCGTCATCGTGGACTACAAGACCGGTCGATCCGTCTGCACCGACGACGAGGCCCGCGGCTCACCCGCGCTGGCCGCCTACGTGCTGGGGGTGCGTCGCACCCTGCGCCGGCCGTGCAGCCGGGTCGAGCTGCACCACCTGCCGTCGGGCACGGTGGCCGCGTTCGAGCACACCGACCGGTCGCTGGCCAACCACGTCCGCCGGGCCGAGGACGTCGCCGCCGACATCGCCGCGGCGACCGCGGCCGTCGACGCCGGGGAGGACCCGGACGTGGCGTTCCCCGCGGCGCCCGGCCGACAGTGCGGCTGGTGTGACTTCCGGCCCAGCTGCCCGGTCGGCCAGGCGGCGACCCCGGCGCGGGAGACGTGGAGCTTCCTCGCCGAGGAGTCGACCGCCCACGCTTGAGAAAGGGCCCCTTGTCCCACCACTCGTGGGAGGACGGGGACCTTCCTCAAGCGGTGAGCGGCTCGGCCGACGCGACGCGTTCCCGGGCCGCCCGCACGATGGGCGACTCCCGCACCTGCGCCGGCACCGTGAGCGCCGCGCGGCGGAACGCCCGCACGGCGGCGGTCGCGGCGGTGTCGGTCAGGCCGTAGCCCGGCAGCCCGTACAGCCGGCGGGCCCACTGGGGCAGCGTCGCGGCACTCAGGGCGGCCAGGGTGCTCCACGCGGGCCGTGCGGGGGTCAGCAACTGCACCCACCCCGGCATCGGCGGCACCAGGACGAACAGCGAGGCCTCCCGCGCCGCAGAGGTGACCGCGAGCCGGGGGCGGGTGCGCTCGAGGTAGGCGTCGAGCTCCGCCCCGCTCGCCGGCACGTCGGCGGCCTCGCAGCCGATGAGCACCGCGGCGGTCACCTGCTCGGCGACGTAGCGGTCGGCGTCCGCGTCGGTCAGCGGCACCCCGGCGCGGCGGGCGACCGACAGCAGCGAGTCGACCTCGCAGCAGTGCACCCACAGGAGCAGGTCGGGGTCGTCGACGGCGTAGCTGCGGCCGGTGGTCTCCTCGACCGCCGTGTTGCCGCGGTGCATGCCGCGCACCCGGCGCACCGCGCGCAGCGCGTCCCGGCGGGTGCCGAAGGTCAGCGTGGCCACGTACTCCGCGGTGCGGGTCAGCCGCGCCCACGGGTCGGTCGAGAAGGCGGTGGAGAAGCGGGCGACGCCGTCCATCGCCACCGGGTGCAGGGCCTGCAGGAGCAGTGCCCGGATGCCGCCGACGGAGAAGGCCGGGTCGGCGTGGATGCGCCAGCTGATGCTGTCGGGGCCGAAGAAGCCGAGCAGGTCGTCCTCGGCGGTGAAGTCGCGGATCGACGGCATCCGGTTCACCGCACCGCCCCGGCGTCCTCGGTGGAGCGCCCGGCGGTCGGGAGCGAGGTCCAGAAGTCCAGCAGGACCTCCACCGTGCGGACCGGGTTCTCGATGGCGGGGGAGTGGATGGCGCCCGGGATGACCTCGTGCCGGGCGCCGAGCCGGTCGGCCATGTCCTCCTGGACGGCCGGCAGCCACGCGTCGTCCGCCACCCCGTACGCCACCAGCACCGGGACGCCGGTGGCCGCGAGCTCGGCGACCCGGTCGGGCTCGCGGGTCATCGCGTCGGCCATGCCCCGCAGGCCCGCCGCGCTGTTGGCGAGGAACCGCCGGGACAGGAACACGCGGGTCGGCTCGGGCACCTGCTGGGCCTTCGGGTCGGTCATCGCGAGCTGCTCCAGCGTCTCGTGCACCAGCGGCACGCCCCCGGCGTCCAGCAGCGGGGTCAGGTGCTCGAGCAGCTCCGCCCGGCCGCCGTCCAGCTGGGACGGGCCGGAGCCGAGCAGGGTGAGGCTGGTGAACGCCGTCGGCTCGGCCAGGACGGCGGCCCGGCTGACCAGTCCGCCGAAGGAGTGCCCGAGCAGGTGCAGCGTGCGGGCGCCCTCGGCGCGCAGCTGCCGGGCGACGGCGACGAGGTCCTCGCCCAGCTCGTCGACCGAGTAGCGGGCCGGGTCGTCGGGCCCGGGGGACTCGAACTGGCCGCGCTGGTCGAGCGCGACGACCCGGTAGCCGGCGGCGCACAGCGGGCGCAGCAGCGGCGCGAAGTCCTCCTTGCTGCCGGTGAAGCCCGGGACCAGCAGGACGGTGCCGCGCTCGCCGTCGCCCCCAGTGTCCAGCGCCGTCAGCGGACCCGCGCCGCCGTCGAAGGTGCGGTGCCGCGCGTCGTGGTCGGCGAGCTGGCGGAGGTCGTCGGGTGCGATGGAGAGAGGAGCGTGGTCGTCCGGGCCGCCGGGCATCACCATGCCACCAGTGAACATCGCCCGGCGCGACGCTGCCGCGCCGGTGGGTCAGCGGTAGGCGAGGACGCGGTCGGGCAGTTGGTGGACGACGACCGGGCCGGCCACGGTGAGCAGCCCGCCGGCCTCCAGCGGTGGGGTGTCGACGCGCTGCAGCTCCTCGCCGGTCGCGAGGTCGCGGAGGACGACGGCGTCGCCCTCGGGCACCGGCACCGACGCCCCGGTGGCGAGCAGCGCGCGGTCGACCGGCGCCGCGGGCAGACCGGTGGCCGGGGCGCGCCAGGACACCGCGCCGGTGTCCTGGTCGACGACGGCGAGCGTGCCGTCGGCCCACACGAGGGCGCCGGCGCCGACCCCGGTCGCCAGCACCTCGCCGGGGGCCGTGCCGTCGGTGGACACCGCGACGGGTGCGCCGAGCGGGGCGCCGTCGGCACCGGCGAGCAGCTGCACGCCGTCGTCCCCACCGACGACGACGGCCTGCTCGACGCCGGCCAGTGTCGTGCCCTCGGCCGTGTCACGGGTCCACAGCGGGGTGCCGTCGTAGCCGTCGAGCAGGCGCACCCGAGTCGAGCCCCCGCACTCCTCGAGGACGGCGACGCCGGCCCCGCCGACGTCCCCGTCGGCGAACGTGCACCCCTCCTCCGGGTCGGCTCGCCAGCGGATGCTGTCGCCGACCGGGTCGAGGGTGAGCACGCCGGTCGGGCTGGTCGCCAGCACGATGCCCTCGGTGCTGGTGAGCACTGCGTCGGGACGCAGGTCGAGGTTGCGGGTCCACAGCCGGACGCCGGTGTCGACCGACAGCGCGACCGCCTCGTCGCAGCGGTCCTCGGTCCCGGAGACGGCGACGACGCGGCCACCGACGAGGGTCCAGTCGCAGAGCCGGGCATTGGCGCGCGTGTAGCGCCAGGCCTCCTCGCCGGTGACCACGTCGAGCGCGCGCACCCCGTGTCCGTCGCCCACGACGACCCGGCCGCCGTCCACGGTCGCCCGGGTCGCGCCGCCGGACGCCGTGGTGGGCGCGGTCCAGGCGGCGGAGACGGCACCGGCCGGCGTCCCGCTGGGGACGTCGGCCGGTGCTGCGGTGGTGCTGTCGGTGGCGGCTGCGTCCGAGCCCCGCCAGAGCAGGGTGGCGACGACCACCAGGGCGAGTGCGGCCGCCGTCCACACCCACACCCGCAGCGGCGGTAGGTCCGGCCACCTCCAGGGGCCCGCTGGCCCCGTCCAGAGGCTCACCGCGAGCCTGCGAGCGGTGAGGAGGACGGGGTCCTGTTACGAGGGGTGGGGAGGAGGTGGTCCTCCATCTACGCGGCCGGCTCGGCCGAGCTGCGGCCTGCCCCGCCGCGGCGACGCCGGCGGCGCTTGCTGGCCGGGGCCTCGGCGGACGCGGCGCCCTCACCGGACGCCGCCTCGGCGGGTGCGTCGGTCGCGGCAGCGGCACCGGCCGCGGCGGCACCGCCACCCCGCGTGCGCCGGCGCGGGCGGCTCTTGCGGGCACCGGCCGGCTTCTCGTCGTCCGCACGAGCCTGCTCGTGGGCGCCGGAGCGGGTGCGCTTGCCCGTCTCGCCGAGGTCCTCGATGGCCTCGGCGTCCAGGCCCTCGCGGGTGCGCTGGGCGCGGGGCAGCCGCCCGGTCGCACCCTCGGGCACGTCGAGGTCGGTGTAGACCCACGGCGAGGTGGAGTACGTCTCGTGCGGCTCGTCGAAGTCGAGGCCCAGCGCCTTGTTGATCAGCTGCCAGCGCGGGACGTCGTCCCAGTCGACGAGGGTGACCGCGACGCCCTCGCGCCCGGCGCGGCCGGTGCGGCCGATCCGGTGCACGTAGGTCTTCTCGTCCTCGGGGCACTGGTAGTTCACGACGTGGCTGACGCCGGTCACGTCGATGCCGCGGGCGGCGACGTCGGTGGCGACCAGGACGTCGACCTTGCCGCTGCGAAAGGCGCGCAGCGCCTGCTCGCGGGCGCCCTGGCCGAGGTCGCCGTGCACGGCGGCCGCGGCGAACCCGCGCTCGACGAGCTCGTCGGCGACCTTCTGCGCGGTGCGCTTGGTGCGGCAGAAGACCATCGCCAGACCGCGGCCGCGGGCCTGCAGCACGCGGGCGAGCAGCTCGGGCTTGTCCAGGTTGTGCGCCCGGTAGACGAACTGGGTGGTCTGCGGGACCGTCGAGCCCTCGTCGTTGCCGTGCGCCCGGATGTGCGTCGGCTGGGTCATGAACTGGCGGGCTAGGTTCACGATCGGGCCGGGCATCGTCGCGGAGAACAGCATCGTCTGCCGCTTCGCGGGGACCATGCCGAGGATCCGCTCGATGTCGGGGAGGAAGCCCAGGTCGAGCATCTCGTCGGCCTCGTCGAGGACCAGCACGCGGACCTTGCCCAGGATCAGGTGGCCCTGCTCTGCCAGGTCCAGCAGCCGGCCGGGCGTGCCGACGACGACCTCGACGCCGGCCTGCAGCGCGGAGACCTGCGGCTCGAACGCGCGGCCGCCGTAGATGGCCTGCACGCGGATGCCGCGCTTGGCGCCGGCGGCGCCGAGGTCGCGGGCGACCTGCACGCACAGCTCGCGGGTGGGGACGACGACGAGCGCCTGAGGGACGCCGTCGCCTCCCTCGGCCGACGGGACGACGCGCTGCAGCAGCGGGACGCCGAAGCCGAGGGTCTTGCCGGTGCCGGTGCGGGCCTGCCCGATGAGGTCGTTGCCGGCCAGCGCCAGCGGGAGGGTGAGCTCCTGGATGGCGAAGGTCCGGGTGATGCCGACCTCGGCCAGCGCCGCGACGACGTCGGGGTGGACGTCGAAGTCGCTGAACAGCGGTGCGGTGTCCTCGACGGGCGCGCCGCCGAGTGCCTCGACGGTCTGCTCGAGCTGCTCGGGGGCGGGCGCACCCGACTCGGCGTGCTCGATCTCGGGAGTGGTGGGGGTGTTCTCGGTGGAGGTCAGTGCTCTCGCCTCTGGTCTGCTGGGGGACCGGCTCCGGGGGCGCGCTCGCGCCGCTCCGCAGCCGTCCCGGTCGGGTGTCGCGGGATCAGTTCCAGCGCCGACGCGGCCAGCAGAAACCGGGCCGCACCTCGGTGTCGGTCCGGGAGGAAACCCCTCGGGGCGTCGTCTCCAGCGGTCGTCAGCGCACAGATACACAGCGAACCGGAGGGCTCGCCGATTCCCAGTCTAGCGTGCGCGGCGGTTAGCCTCCCTCCGCTGCGCTGTCCGGACGCCTCGTGCCACCCGTCCGGGGCAGTCGCCCACCGTCCCACCGACCTCGGGAGCTGCCAGTGGACACCGTCGACAAGCGGGCCGTCATCGACCTGCTGGGCGTGCTGTCCTACGCAGAGCTGACCGCCTTCGACCGGCTGGCCGAGGACGCCCGGCTGGCACCCACCCTGGACGGCCGGGCCGCGCTCGCGCAGATGGCCGCCGCGGAGATCGACCACCACCGCCGGCTCACCGCGCGCCTCACCGAGCTCGGCGCCGAGCCGACCGCGGCGATGAGCCCGTTCGTCCCCGCGCTCGACGCCTTCCACGAGAGCACCCGGCCGCGCACCTGGCTGGAGGGCCTGGTCAAGGCCTACGTCGGGGACGGCCTGGCCTCGGAGTTCTACCGGGAGATCGCCGGCTTCCTCCCCGACCCGGACCGCGCGCTGATCCTCGACGTCCTCGCCGACACCGGGCACGCCGACTTCGCCGTCCGTGAGGTGCGGGCGGCCATCGCCACCAACCGCACGCTCACCGACCGGCTGGCCCTCTGGGGACGACGGTTGGTGGGCGAGGCCATGCGGCAGGCGCAGGCGGTCATCGCAGAGCGCGACGAGCTCGCCGAGCTGATCATCGAGGGCACCGGCGACCTGTCCGGCATCGGCCGGCTGGTCGAACGGATCACCACCGCGCACACCCAGCGGATGAAGACCCTCGGCCTCGCGCCGTGACACTGTCGGCCTACCGGCCGACACCGCGGCCAGGTGCCGTTCCCGACCTGCGTCGAGCTCGTCCCGCGCACTCGTCGGGGAGCCTCCGGCCCCCGCTCCTCGCGGCGGCTCACCGACCTCCCCTGATCCAGGCCCTGACACGGCGACGGGGCGCCCCCGCTGCTCGCGGGAGCGCCCCGTCGGGACGAGCGGACCGGGGCTGTCGTCAGGCCCCGGCGATGAAGCCCACGCGCCGCTGGTCAGCCTGCGCGATCTCCACGTAGGCGATGCGGTCGACGGGCACGAGCACCCGACGTCCACGCTCGTCGACCAGGGTCAGCAGGCCGTCCTTGGTCGCGCCGGACATGGCCTTCGCCACCTCGGTCGCGATCTCGTCGGGGGTCTGGGAGCTGTCGATGACCAGCTCCCGGGGGGAGTGTTGGACACCGATCTTGACTTCCACGGGGGATGCCTCCTCGAGTTGCGCGGCTGTCCTCCACGCTAGTGCAGCCGACGAGCCGTCGACCTGCGGTGCAGGTGCGCCGTCAGCGAACGGCCCGCGGCCGCTCAGCGCGACGCGCCCTCGCCGGGCTCGACCCGCGGGAAGCCCGAGATGCCGCGCCAGGCCAGCGCCGTCAGGAGGGCCACCGCCTCGTCGCGGGAGACGGTGCCCTTGCGGGGCAACCACCAGCGGGCGCTGGTCTCGGACAGCCCGGTCAGGCCCGAGGCCAGCAGTAGGGCCCGCTCCCGGTCGAGCCCGGTGTCGGCGGCGATCACCTCGCCGATGGCCTCCACGCAGGCCCGGTGGCCCCGGTCGGCGAGCTCGCGGACGTCGTCGTCGTTGTTGAGATCGGACTCGAAGACCAGCCGGAACGCGGCGCCGTCGGCGTTGATGAAGTCGAAGTAGGCACCGACGGCCCCGTTGACGCGGGTGCGGTTGTCGTCGGTGCCCTCCATCGCCTCGCGCACGCGGTCGGTGAGCAGGGTGACCTGCTGCTCCAGCAGAGCCAGGTAGAGCTCCCGCTTGCCCGGGAAGTGCTGGTACAGCACCGGCTTGCTGACCCCGGCCCGGTCGGCGATCTCGTCCATCGCCGCGGCGTGGAAGCCGTTGGCGACGAACACCTCCTGCGCGGCCTGCAGCAACTGCGCCCGGCGGGCGCCCCGCGGCAGGCGGGACGAACGGCGGACGGGCGCGGGAGCAGAGCGGGGTGCGTGCATGGCGGGCAGATGTTACCGACCGGTCACCCGATCGCGCGCCGTCGTGGGCCCTGACCTACCGTCGGCCGGTGCCCGAGGGTCCCGCAACCCCCATCGCCACGGAGCGCCGCCCGGCCCGGCTGTCGACCGTCGGGCTGCCCAGCACCGACACCCTCCCGCCGCCGTGGCCGGGTGAGCAGGTCGCCGTCCGCGGGGGAGAGGTGTTCGTCCGGCGGACGCCGTGGACCGGCCCGGTCGACGACGGCCCCCGCGAGGGTGCGCCACGGGAGCGCGCGCTCTACGTGCACGGGCTGGGTGGCGCCTCGACGAACTGGACCGACCTGGCCGCGCTGCTCGCCGTCCGCTTCGACGGCTGGGCCCTCGACCTGCCCGGCTTCGGTCGCTCGCGGCCGCCGGCGCGCTCCTCCTACTCGGTGCGCGGGCACGTGCGGGCGGTCGTCGACGTCCTGGAGCGGATCGTCGCCGAGCCCGGGGAGTCCGCCGGCCGGCCGGTGCACCTGCTGGGCAACTCCCTCGGCGGCCTGGTCTCGCTGTTCGTCGCCGCCGGCCGCCCCGACCTGGTGGCCACCCTGACGCTGGTGTCGCCGGCGGTGCCGGTCTACCGCGTGCCCAGCGCCTTCAGCCGCACCCTGCTGCTGCTCCTGCTGCCCGGCATCCCCACGCTGGCCGAGCGCCGACTCTCCGGCGTGACGCCGGAGCAGCAGGTCCGCGGCATGGTGCAGATGTGCTTCGGCGACCCGCGCCGGGTGCCGAGGGCGCGGCTGGAGCAGGCGCTCGAGGAGATGCGCGAGCGCGCCGAGCAGCCGTGGGCGACGCAGGCGCTGACCCGCAGCATGCGCGGCCTGATCACCTCCTACCTGCGGGTGGGCCCGCGCAACGCCTGGCGGCTGGCCCGGTCGCTGCGCCCGCCGACCCTGGTCGTCTGGGGCGACCGCGATCGGCTCGTCGACCCGGCACTCGCACCGCGGCTGGCCGACGTCGTCCCCGATGCGCGGCTGCTCGTCCTCGAGGGGGTGGGGCACGTCGCCATGCTCGAGGCGCCCGAGCCGACGGCGCGGGCGGTGCTGGCGCTGGCGGAGGACGCCGCCGAGGCGGTCCTGGGCCAGGACGACGACGCCCGGGCCTCCTGACCTGGGTGCAGCCATCCGTGTACACGCCGTGGCCGCACGGTCTCCACCGGACGGCCGGGGCGTGAGAGTCTGCTGAGGTGAGTCCCGCGGACGCCCTCCCCGGCCGCGGTCCGAACGGGCGCACGCGACCGGCGCCGGACGCCGGCCCGCCCGGTCGTCCTGCGCGCGCCGAGGAACCCGTGCGCGGGCTGCCGCGCGTGCCCCCGCCCGCAGCCAGCCGTGCCCAGCCGCACGAGCCCCCGCGGTTCGCCGACACCAACCCGGTCGTGACCCGGTACCGGGAGGGATCCCGGAGTCGCACCGACCGACCGCGGGGGCGTCGTCCCGCGGCGACCGGTCGCCCGCCCGGTCAGGGACCGGACGGGCCGCGCACCGGCGGGACGCGCGTCGTCGTCCCCGACCGCACCCGGTCGAGACCCCCGAGCGGCGGAGGCGGCCGGTTCCGCCGCTTCGTGACCCGCTGGGGCTGGCGCGCCTACGCCGTCCCGCTGCTCGCACTCGCGACCGTGGTGACCCTCGTCGACCTGGTGGTCGGTGGCAGCGGCACGAGCGGGTCGACCACCGTCCCGCCGGAGCCGTCCGTCGCGGCCGTGACCCCCGGCGCTGTCGAACCCACGGCGCCGGTCGAGGTCGACGCCGCACCGACCGAGGCGCCGGAGACGGCCGCAGGAGCCCCCGGCTTCGTGCAGCAGGGCGCGGGCACCGTGACCGTCGTCCCCGGCACCTCGCAGGTCTACGGCACCGGGCCGCTGCAGCGCTTCGTCGTCGAGGTCGAGGACGGCATCGAGGTGGACGGGCCCGCGTTCGCCGCCGCGGTCGAGGAGACGCTGGGCGACCCGCGCTCGTGGGGCAACGGCGGGCGGATGTCCTTCCAGCGGGTGGGTGAGGCCGAGGCCGCGGCCGGGGACTTCGCGTTCAAGGTGACCCTGATCAGTCCCGGCAACATGGAGCGGTACTGCCCGGGCGTGGGCACCGGCGGCTACACCTCCTGCCGGTACGGCGACCGCGCCGTCATCAACCTGGCCCGCTGGGCGACCGCCGTTCCGGACTACCAGGGCGACATCCCCACCTACCGGCACTACGTGGTCAACCACGAGGTGGGCCACGCCCTCGGCAACGGCCACCAGGAGTGCCCCGGTCCCGGCCAGCCCGCCCCCGTCATGCAACAACAGACCCTCGGCCTCGAGGGCTGCGCCAAGAACGCCTGGCCCTACCCGTGACACGGCGGCCCTCCGGACCGCACCGCGGCCACGTGCCGCCCCCGTGCCGCGCCGAGCGCCTCTCGCGAGGCCACTCCCCGATGGGGAATCAGGTCGACGTGCCACGCTGTTGACCCGACGAACGTCGGCCTGCGCTGGGCCGCTGTCGAGTACTGAGGAGCAGCTCGTGTCCCTGCCACCCCTGGTGGAGCCCGCCGAGGACCTGACGATCGACGAGGTCCGCCGGTACAGCCGTCACCTGATCATCCCCGACGTCGGGATGGACGGGCAGAAACGACTGAAGAACGCCAAGGTGCTCGCCGTCGGCGCCGGCGGCCTCGGCTCGCCGGTGCTCATGTACCTCGCCGCGGCCGGGGTCGGCACGCTCGGCATCGTCGAGTTCGACGTCGTCGACGAGTCGAACCTGCAGCGCCAGATCATCCACGGCAAGTCCGACGTCGGCCGGTCCAAGGCCGAGAGCGCGCGCGACTCCATCGAGGAGATCAACCCCTACGTCGACGTCCGCCTGCACGAGACGCGGCTGGACAGCGACAACGTGATGGAGATCTTCAGCCAGTACGACCTCATCGTCGACGGCACCGACAACTTCGCCACGCGCTACCTGGTCAACGACGCCTGCCTGCTGCTGGGCAAGCCGTACGTGTGGGGCTCGATCTACCGGTTCGACGGCCAGGTCTCGGTCTTCTGGAACGAGCACGGCCCGAACTACCGCGACCTGTACCCGGTGCCGCCGCCGCCCGGCATGGTGCCCAGCTGCGCCGAGGGCGGCGTGCTCGGCGTCCTGTGCGCGACCATCGGCGCCATCCAGGCCACCGAGGCGGTCAAGCTCATCACCGGCATCGGCGAGACGCTGCTCGGCCGGCTGATGGTCTACGACGCCCTGGAGATGACCTTCCGCACCATTAAGGTGCGCAAGGACCCGGAGGCCGAGCCGATCACCGGGCTCATCGACTACGAGACCTTCTGCGGGGTCGTCTCCGACGAGGCTCAGCAGGCGGCCGCCGGCTCGACGATCACCGTCGACGAGCTCAAGGACATGATGGACGCCGGCAAGGACTTCGAGCTGATCGACGTCCGGGAGCCCAACGAGTACGAGATCGTGTCGATCCCCGGCGCGAAGCTCATCCCCAAGGACGAGATCCTCTCGGGTCGGGCGCTGTCGCAGCTGCCGCAGGACAAGCCGATCGTGCTGCACTGCAAGACCGGGGTCCGCTCGGCGGAGGTGCTGGCCGCGGTCAAGAACGCGGGCTTCTCCGACGCCGTCCACGTGCAGGGTGGCGTGACGGCCTGGGCCACGCGGATCGACAAGACGCTGCCCACCTACTGAGGAAGGACCACCTCCCCGGCCGCCTGGCAGGGTCCCGCCGCGGGCGGGCGGGCGGTGGGGACAGGGTGGTCCTCCCGCCGGTCCGCTCCCGTACGGGAGCGGACCGGGCCCGGGCGCTGTCTACTGACGACATGCCCGAGTTCGCCCCGACCGAGCTGCTCGCGCTCTTCCAGCGCGCGCAGGCCGCGTTCACCGACCGCGTCGACGCGGTCAAGCCTGGGCAGTGGGACGACGAGGCGTTGCCCGGTTGGACGGTCGCCGACCTCGTCGCGCACCTGGTGTCCGAGGCACTCTGGGCGCCGCCGCTGCTGGCCGGGGAGCCCTTCGACCTCATCGACGGCCGCTTCCCCGACGACACCAGCGACCTGCTCGGCGACGACCCCCTGGCCGGTTGGGAGTCCGCCGCCGACGGTGCGCTGGCCGCCTTCGCGCAGGACCGGGCGCTGCTGCACACCGTGCACCTGCAGCGCGGCCCCACCTCGGCGGCCGAGTACATCGAGGAGATGACCGCCGACCTCACGGTGCACTCCTGGGACCTCGCCCGCGCCACCGACGGTGACACCGAGCTGGACCCGGCGCTGGTCACCGCGGCCCTGGTGGTCGCCGACCGGCTCCCCCTCGACGGTGTGCCGGGTCTGTTCGACCCGCCGCTGGACGTACCGCGGACTGCCCCACCGCAGGTCCGATTGCTGGGCAGGTACGGCCGCCGGGCCTGAGCCGGCCCACCGCGCAGACGCGGCAGCGACGGTTCCCCGCGGCGCTGAGCTGCCGCTGCTCGACGCCAGCAGGAGGTGCCTCGATGAGCCAGGACCTGCTGTGAGCGGCGAGGCGCCCGGCGGACCGCCGCCTCCGGGTGCCTCGCCGCTGGACGTCGACGAGGCGGTGTTCGACGTCGTGGAGCGCATCCCGCCCGGGCGGGTGAGCACCTACGGCGCGATCGGCCGGCTCGTCGGCGTCGGGCCGCGGCGGGTCGCCCGCGCGCTCTCCCAGGGCGGGGGGGCGGTGCCCTGGCACCGGGTCGTCCGCGCCGACGGGTCGGTCGCCGAGCCGGTCCGCGTCGAGCAGCTCGCCCGGCTCGCCGCCGAGGGCGTGCCGGTGCGCAACGGCCGGGTCGACCTCGCCGCCGTCGGCTGGCCCTGAGCCGGCTCGGCCGGCTCCAGGGCCCCGGGCGCGGTGTTGGTCACCGTGCTGCCCGACGAGGAGCCGACCCGTACCAGCGGGGACCTCCGCGGGACGACGCCGTCCGGGCTGTCCACCTGCGGGTCCGGATCCGGTCGGCGGCCCTCCCGGAGGTGCTAGGCACGGCAGCGGCCGCGGCGCTCCGGGCCGCGCCGGCGGCCTGACCTCCGGAGATCGTCGGCGCCACGTGATGTCATCGGGGGGTGGCACTGCGGGGGGACGAGTCGACGCCGGTCTACCGCCTCGTGCAGCGGGCGGTGGCGCCGGTGCGACGGCCCCGGCTCGACCCCACCCAGCAGGCCGTCGTCGACCACCCGGGCGGCCCGCTGCTGGTGCTCGCCGGCCCTGGGACGGGCAAGACGACGACGATCGTCGAGGCGGTCGCCGCGCGGATCGAGCGCGGCGTCGACCCCGAGCAGATCCTCGTCCTGACCTTCAGCCGCCGGGCTGCCGCCGAGCTGCGCGACCGCGTCACCGCGCGCGTGGCGCGCACCATCCGGGAGCCGCTGGCCCGCACCTTCCACTCCTACGCCTACGGCGTGCTGCGACGGGCGGCGCTGCTGCGCGGGGAGGCGCCCCCGCGGCTGCTCACAGCCGCCGAGCAGGACGCCGTCGTCGCCGAGCTGCTGCGCGGTGACCTGGCCGGGGAGGGCGCGGTGCGCTGGCCGGAGTCGTTGTTGCCGGCGCTCACCACCACCGGATTCCGCGGCGAGCTGCGCGAGCTGCTGCTGCGGGCCACCGAGCGCGGGGTCGATTCCGAGCTGCTGGCCGCCTGGAGCCGCGAGACCGGCAACGAGGCGTGGCTGCACGCCGCGGCCTTCCAGGAGCAGTACGAGGCGGTCACCGCCTTCTCCACCGCCGGCGGCGGTGACGCGTCGGGCTACGACCCCGCCGAGCTGGTCCGGGCCGCGATCGTCGAGCTGGAGGACGACCCGGCGCTGCTGCGCGCCGAGCGCGAGCGGGCCCGCTGGCTGTTCGTCGACGAGTACCAGGACACCGACCCCGCGCAGGTCGAGCTGCTGCAGCTGCTCGCCGGCGGCGGGGGTGACCTGGTCGTCGTCGGCGACCCCGACCAGGCCGTCTACGCCTTCCGCGGCGCCGAGCCGCGCGGCATCGTCGAGTTCCCGGAGCGGTTCCGCACCGTCACCGGCCGGCCCGCACCGCGGCTGTCGCTGGGCGTGTGCCGGCGCTCGGGCCCGGCGCTGCTGGCGGTCAGCCGGAGGGTCGCCGAGGCGCTGCCGGGCCCGTGGGAGCACCGCCGGCTGGCCCCGGTCGAGGGCGCCGAGGAGGGCTCCGCCGAGGTGCACGTCTTCGGCTCGGCATCGGTCGAGGCCGCCTACGTCGCCGACACCCTGCGCCGCGCGCACCTGGTCGACGGCGTCCCGTGGTCGGGGATGGCCGTCGTCGTCCGCACCGCGCTGGCCATCGGGCCGCTGCGCCGGGCGCTCGTCTCGGCCGGCGTGCCGGTCGAGGTGAGCGCCGACGACCTGCCGCTGGCCGCCCAGCCGGCCGTCGCACCGCTGCTGGCCGCGCTCGGCGCGCTGCTGCCGCAGCCGGGCACCGAGCCGGGCACGCCGGCCCTCGACGAGCCCGGCGCCGAGGCGCTGCTGACCTCGCCGCTGGGCGGCGCGACCGTGCTGGACCTGCGTCGGCTGCGCCGGGCGGTCCGGATCGCGCAGGCCCAGCGTGGGGTCGACGCCGACGAGCGGGGCGCGCCGCTGGCCACCGCGCTCACCGACGAGGCGTTGCTCGGGGAACTGCCCGAGGCCGTCGCCCTCCCCGCGCGCCGGGTCGCGGACGTGCTGGCCGCCGGCCGGGTGGCACTGGCCCGTGACGGCTCCGCGGAGGACGTGCTCTGGGCGATGTGGCAGCGCAGCGGCCTGGCCGGCCGGTGGGCCAGGGCCAGCGCCGCCGGCGGGGCGGCCGGGGCGGCTGCCGACCGCGACCTCGACGCCGTCGTCGCGCTGTTCGACGCCGCCGCGGGCTTCGTCGACCGGCTGCCCTCGGCCACCGTCGGCGCGTTCGTCGAACACCTGTCGGCACAGGAGCTGCCCGGGGTCGCCGGCGCGGGGCGGGAGTCGGCGGCCGACGCCGTCCGGCTGCTCACCGCGCACGCGTCCAAGGGCCTGGAGTGGGACGTCGTCTGCGTGGCCGGTGTGCAGGAGGGCATCTGGCCCGATCTCCGCGACCGCGGCACGCTGCTGGGCACCGAACTGCTGGTCGAGCGGGTGGCGGGCATCGACGGCGCCGTCCTCGACCGGCGCGTGCAGATGCTGGCCGAGGAGCGGCGACTGTTCTACGTCGCCTGCACCCGCGCCCGCCGCCGGCTGCTGGTCACCGCCGTCGAGGGTGCCCTGGACGGTCCCGACGCCGGCGCCACCGCCTCCCGCTTCCTCGACCTCGTCGTCGCCCCGCCCGACGACGGCCGGCCGCTGACGCCGCTGCCGCGCTCGCTCACGCTGCCCGCGCTGGTCGCCGACCTGCGGCGGGCGGTCAGCGATCCGCAGACCGAGCCGGCCCGCCGGTCGGCCGCCGCGGCGGTGCTGCGCCGGCTGGCCGACGAGGGCGTGCCCGGCGCCTCCCCGGCCGACTGGTGGGGCCTGGCGCCGCTCTCCGACGACGCCCCGCTGGTGCCCGACGGCGAGGCGGTGCGGGTGCGCCCGTCGGCGATCGAGACCTTCCAGCGCTGCCCGCTGAAGTGGGTGCTGGGCGCGGTCGGTGCCGAGGCCTCGCCGGACGCCACCCGCACCGTCGGCTCCGCGGTGCACGCCGTCGCCCAGAAGGTGGCCGAGGGGCTGCCCGCCGCCGAGGCACCGGCCGCGCTGGCCGAGGAGCTCGACCAGCTCGACCTCGGGTCGGGGTGGGCCGACCAGCGGCAGCGGGTCGCCGCCGGCGACATGCTCGACCGGTTCCTGCGCTGGCACGCCGCCAACCGCCGCGAGCTGGTGGCCGCCGAGGCCGACTTCGACGTCACCGTGGGGCGGGCGCGCATCCGCGGCCAGGTCGACCGGCTCGAGCGCGACCGCGCCGGCCGGCTGGTCGTGGTCGACCTCAAGACCGGCCGCACCGCCGCCCGCGACATCGACACCCACGGGCAGCTGGCCGCCTACCAGGTGGCCGTCGCCGCCGGCGGGTTCGGCGAGCACGGTGACACCCCCGGCGGCGCGGCGCTGCTCCAGGTCGGCTCCGGGACCAGGGCCAAGGAGCAGGCGCAGGACCCGCTGCCCGCCGACGTCCCGGCGGCCCAGAGCTGGGCCGGGGAGCTGGTGGCGCAGGTCGGCGACGGCATGGGCGCGGCCACCTTCGAGGTGCGCACCGGCAGCCACTGCTCCCGGTGCCCGGCCCGGCGCAGCTGCCCGATGCACGAGCGCGGTCGGCAGGTCACGTCGTGAGCCGCCGGTCGCCCACACCGGCCGAGGACCAGCTCGCCTTCGACGACGCCCTGTTCGGTGCCGCGCCGCAGCCGGTGCGGGAGCGCCGGCTGCTCAGCCCCGCCGAGGTCGCCGAGCGCTGCGGGCTGAAGTACGCGCCGTCCGACGAGCAGGCGCGGGTGGTGTCGGCCCCGGCCGACCGGCCGCTGGTCGTGGTCGCCGGCGCCGGGTCGGGCAAGACCGAGACGATGGCCGCCCGCGTCTGCTGGCTGGTGGCCAACGAGCTCGTCGCTCCCGACGCGATCCTCGGGCTGACCTTCACCCGCAAGGCGGCCAGCGAGCTGGGCGAGCGCATCCGGATCCGGCTGGGCGCGCTGTCCCGGCACCCGGAGACCGACCCGGAGCTCAGTGAGCGGCTGGCCGTCGCCATGCCGACGGTGTCGACCTACCACGGCTACGCCGCGTCGCTGGTCAGCGAGCACGGGCTGCGGATCGGCGTGGAGCCCGGTGCCGGCGTGCTCGGCCCGGCCATGTGCTGGGGGCAGGCGGCCTCCGTCGTCTCCGGCTGGACCGGCGACATGGACGACGTCCCGCTCACCCCGCTGACCACCGTCGAGGACGTGCTCGTGCTGGCCGGCGAGCTGGGCGAGCACGACATCTCCGCCGACCGGCTGCGCGAGTGGACCGGGCAGCTGGAGCGGCGGATCGCCGGCTACCCCGACGCGAAGGGCAAGCGCGGCCCGTACAAGCCGGTGCTGGAGATGCTCGCCCGTCAGCGGGCCCGCGTGGCGCTGCTGCCGCTGGTCGAGGCGTTCGAGGCGCGCAAGCGGGCCGCCGGGGCGATCGACCACTCCGATCAGGTGGCCTTGGCCGCGAAGGTGGCCGTCGCCGCGCCCGAGGTCGGCCGCCGTGAGCGGGCCCGCTGGCGGATCGTGCTGCTCGACGAGTACCAGGACACCAGCGTCGGCCAGCTGCGGATGCTGGAGGCGCTGTTCGGCCGCACCACCGGACACCCGGTGCTCGCCGTCGGCGACCCGCGGCAGTCGATCTACGGTTGGCGCGGCGCGTCGGCGGGGACGATCGAGCGCTTCTCCCGCACCTTCCCCGGCGTGCGCGGCAGGGAGGCGCAGCGGCTCACCCTAGCCACCAGCTGGCGCAACGACGGCGCGGTGCTCGCCGTCGCCAACGACGTCGCCGGGCTGCTCCCGGCGCCCGAGGTGCCGCTGCCCGACCTCGCGCCGGCGCCCGGTGCTGGACCCGGGCTGGTCACCGCGGGCCTGTACACGACGATCGCCGAGGAGACCGAGGCGCTGGCCGACCGGCTGGCCGCCTGCTGGCGCGGTGCGGATCCGGCGCTGCCGCCGCGCGCCGACGGGCGCCCCCCGACGACGGCGGTGCTGGTGCGCACGCGCAAGCAGCTGCCCGGTATCGCCGCCGCGCTGCGCGCCCGCGGTCTGCCGGTGACCGTCGTCGGTCTTGGCGGGCTGCTGGAGGTGCCCGAGGTCTCCGACGTGGTCGCGACGTTGACCGTGCTCGTCGACCCCACCGCCGGCGACGCGATGGGCCGACTGCTCACCGGCGCTCGCTGGCGGATCGGCCCCCGGGACCTCGCCGCGCTCGAGTCCCGCGCCCGCGCGCTGGTGCACTCCCGCCGGACCGCCCGCGAGGACGACGACGATCCCGCTCCCCGCCCGTCCGAGCGCGGCAGCATCGTCGAGGCGCTCGACGACCTCGGGGACCCCTCGGCCTACTCGCCCGCGGCCTACCGACGGCTGCGCCGGCTGGCCGCGGAGCTGGCGCACCTGCGCAGCCGGCTGGGGGAGTCGCTGCCCGACCTGGTCGACGAGGTCGCACGGGTGCTGGGCCTGGAGACCGAGCTGGCCAGCGCACCCGGCGTCAGCCCCGGCGCGGCGCGGGCGCACCTCGACGCGCTGCACGGGGTCGCCGCGGAGTTCACCGAGCTGGCCGAGCTGCCCTCGCTGCCGGCCTTCCTCGGCTACCTGCGCGACGCCGAGGAACGCGAGCGGGGCCTCGAGCCCGGCGAGGTCGCGGTCGACCCCGAGTCGATCCAGCTGCTCACCGGCCACTCGGCCAAGGGCCTCGAGTGGGACGTCGTCGCCGTGCCGGGCATGACGGCCGACCAGTTCCCGGCCCGCACCGACACCAGCGACTCGTGGGTCAAGGACCCCGGCGCGGTCCCGGTCGACCTGCGCACCACCGACCGGGAGGAGCTGCCGCAGCTGCGCCTGCCGGTGCCCGGCTCCGGCGACCAGGCCGCGGTGCGCGCCGCGTTCGAGGACTACGTGGACGAGTGGAAGCGCTTCGGTGAGGCCGAGGAGATCCGGCTCGGCTACGTGGCGGTCACCCGGGCCAAGCACCTGCTGCTGTGCTCGGGCAGCTGGTGGCGCGAGGGCGTGAAGCCGAACGGCCCGTCCGTGCTGCTCGACACCGTCCGCCGCGCGTGCACCGCGGGCGCCGGCGTCGTCGTCGCGTGGGCCGAGCAGCCGGAGGAGGGCGTCACCAACCCGGCGCTCGAGGAGTGGCCGGTCGGGGTCTGGCCCGCCGACCCGCTCGCGTCGCCGCGCCGGCGGGCGCTCACCGCCGCCGCCGAGCTGGTGGCCGGTGCCGCCCCGCACCCGCTGGACGCCGACGCCGTCCTCGGCTCCGGCGACCCGGAGGTGGCGCGGTGGGTGCGCGACGCCGACCTCCTGCTGCACGAGCGGCGCCGCACCGCGCGGCCCACGGTCGAGGTGCCGCTGCCCAGCCACCTGTCGGTGTCCGAGCTGGTCACGCTCCGGCGCGACCCGGCCGAGCTCGCCCGGCGGCTGCGCCGGCCGATGCCGGCCGCGCCCGCGCCGCTGGCCCGCCGCGGCACCGCCTTCCACGCCTGGCTGGAGGAGCGCTTCGGCGCCGCCCGGTTGCTCGACCTCGACGAGCTGCCCGGCTCCGGTGACGAGTCCGCCGCCCCCGACGGGGCCCTGGCCGTGCTGCAGCAGGCGTTCCTCGCCAGCCCCTGGGCCGACCGGCAGCCGGTCGAGGTCGAGGTGCCCTTCGAGACGCCCCTGGGCCCGCTCACCCTGCGTGGGCGCATCGACGCGGTCTTCGACGACGGCAGCGGTGGCTTCGAGGTCGTCGACTGGAAGACCGGCCCGCCGCCGTCGGGCGGGGAGCTCGCTGCCGCGGCGGTGCAGCTGGCCGCCTACCGGCTGGGCTGGTCGCGGCTGACCGGCGTCCCGGTCGAGCGGGTCAGCGCCGGGTTCCACCACGTCGCCGCCGGCATCACCGTGTGCCCGGTCGACCTGCTCGACGAGGCCGGCCTGCTCGCCCTGGTCACCGGCACCGCGGACGACGAGCCCGAGCCCGAGGAGTGCTGACCCGCGCGGTGCGGCCCCGTCCCGAGGCTCACCCCGATTCCGACCGGTCCCGTTGAGAGGCTCGCCGCGCGCCTGCGAGCGGTCGGGCGGCCCCGTCCAGGGCACCGCCGCGAGCCTGCGAGCGGTGGGGAGGACGGGGTCCTCCTCGGGGTCCTGCTCGGGGTCCTCGTTCAGCTGGAGGCGACGCGGTCGAGGATCGCGACCGCCAGTTGCTCCGGCGCCTGCTCGGGGACCCAGTGCGAGACCCCGGCCAGCTCGACGAAGCGGTAGTCGCCGGTGACGTGCTCGGCGCAGCCCTCCGCGGTCCGCCGTCCGATCGCGACGTCGCCGTCGCTCCAGACGTAGGTGGTCGGCACGGTCACGTCGTCGACCGGCGTGGCCGAGCTCATCGCCCGGTACCAGTTGAGCGCGGCGGTCAGCGCGCCCGGCGCCGACAGCACGGCGACGTACTCGTCGACGACCTCGGCCGGGACGGCGTCCCCGAACATCCGCCGCAGCCGCCGGGCGTCATCGGCCAGCAGCACCTCCTCGGCCTTGCCCTGTTGCCAGAACAGCCGGATGTAGGCCGAGCGCTCCTTCTGCTCCGGATCGGCGCGGAAGGCCGTGGTGAACGCCGTGGGGTGCGGCACGGAGACGGCGGTCAACGAGCGCACCCGGTCCTCGTGCCACGCGGCCAGCGCCCAGGCGACGTTGGCGCCCCAGTCGTGCCCGACGACGTCGGCCACCGGCACGTCCATCGCCGTCATCAGGTCGGCGGTGACCTGGGCCAGGTTGGTCAGCGCGTAGGCCTCGACCTCGGCCGGCCGGGCGCCGGGGGAGTAACCCTGCTGGTCGACGGCGTAGGTGCGCAGCCCGGCCTCGGTCAGCCGAGGCGTCACCGCGGCCCACGACGCCGACGTCTCGGGGAAGCCGTGCAGCAGCAGCACCGGGCGGCCGTCGTCCGGCCCGTCGGCCCGGACGTCGAACGTGAGCTCGCCGACGTCCACCCTCAGCAGCTGTCCCGCCATGACCGCGACGCTACCGTCGGGAGTCGTGAGCAGCCCGGAACGCGATTTCGTCGGCGCGCACCTCGACGACCTGCACGCCCACCTCGACGCGTGGTTGCGGATCCCGTCGATCTCCGCCGACCCCGCGCACACACCCGACGTCGCCGCCAGCGCCGAGTGGCTGGCCGCCGCCCTGCGCCGCACCGGCTTCCCCGTGGTGGAGGTCTGGGAGACCGCCGGCGCCCCCGCGGTCTACGCGGAGTGGCCCTCGGCGGACGACGGCGCGCCGGTCGCCCTGGTCTACGGCCACCACGACGTGCAACCGGTCGACCCGCTGGAGCTCTGGGAGCACCCGCCGTTCGAGCCGACCCGCGTCGAGGGCCCCGACGGTCCGGAGTTGCACGCCCGCGGCGCCATCGACGACAAGGGCAACGTCGCGATGCACCTGCTCGGCATGCGCGCGCACCTGGCCGCCACCGGCCGGGACACCCCGGCGGTGACCGTGAAGATGCTGGTCGAGGGGGAGGAGGAGTCCGGGTCACCGCACTTCGCCGCACTGCTGCGCGAGCGCGCCGACCGGCTGCGCTGCGACGTCGTCGTGGTCAGCGACACCGGGATGGCCGCCCCCGACGTCCCCAGTGCCGTGGTGGCCATGCGCGGCCTGGCCGGCGCGGAGATCACCCTGCGCGGACCGGCCGTCGACCTGCACTCGGGCTCCTTCGGCGGCGGCGTCCCCAACCCGCTGCACGCGATGGCCACCCTGCTGGCGAGCCTCCACGACGAGCGAGGCCGGGTCACCCTGCCCGGCTTCTACGAGAAGGTGCGGCCGCTCACCGACCGGGAACGCGAGCTCATGGCCCGGGTGCCCTTCGACGAGGCCGCCTGGCTGGCCGGGCCCGCGGCCTCCCGCGTCGCCACCGGAGAGGAGGGCTTCACCACCCTAGAGCGGATCGGCGCGCGGCCCACCGCGGAGGTCAACGGCATGTGGGGCGGGTACACCGGCCCCGGCCACAAGACGATCATCCCCGCCGAGGCGCACGCCAAGATCAGCTTCCGGCTGGTCGCCGACCAGTGCCCCGCCGACCTCGCCGAGCAGGTGCGCGGCTGGGTGGCGGCGAACCTGCCCGCGGGCATCCAGGCCGACGTGCACGTCCCGGAGCGCGGCGTCTCGCCGTGCGCCAGCGACCTGGACTCCCCGGCGATGGCCGCGCTGCTCACCGCGATCGGGCAGGCGTTCGACACCGACCCCGCCGACGTCCTCTTCACGCGGGAGGGCGGCAGCGGACCGGAGGCCGACCTGGTCGACGTCCTCGGCGCGCCGCTGCTCTTCCTCGGCGCCGGGCTGCCCACCGACCGCATCCACTCGCCGAACGAGCGGGTGCTGCTGCCGATGCTGCACCGCGGCGCCGAGGCGGTCGCGCACCTGTGGCGGGAGCTCGCCACCGTGCCGCTGCGCCCCCGGTGACCGTCGGCGACCGCCGCTGACCCGGGCTCCCAGCCTGCGCACCTAGGGTGGCGCCGTGACCGGTACGTCGAGCGCGCCACCGGGGTGGTACCCCGACCCCGACGGCACGCCCGGGACGGCGCGCTGGTGGAACGGCGCCGGGTGGTCCGACGTCACCACCCCCGTCGGTCCGGGCGTGACCGTGCAGGCGCCCGCCGGGCCGGCCCTCGCGCCCGAGGCGCCGGCGTCGACCCCGCCGCCCGGCCCGGAACGGCCCCCGCGCCGCACCGGGTGGGTGGTCGGGCTGTCGGTGCTCGGGCTGGTGCTCGCCGTCCTCATCGGCTTCCTCGTCGGCCGGCCCAGCGGCACGGTCGACGACCCGGGCCCGACCGCGCTGCCGGCGCCGAGCGGGTCGGCCTTCCCGCCCGGCACCCTCCGGATCGTCGACGAGGCCGCCGGCATCGCCTACCCCTACCTCGGCCAGGGCTGGCTCGAGTACGACCTGCAGGACGTCGCCGAGACGACCTCGGTCGCCGGCCAGTACCTGGTCACGCAGGAGGTCACGCCCGACGGCGGGCCGTTCATCGCCCAGTGCACCTCCGGGCCGCTGTCGCCGCTGTTCGACCCCGCGGCCGGCCTGCAGCCCACCCTCGCCCAGGTCGCCGAGAGCGTGCGGCTGAACTACTACCCGATCCCCAACCAGCAGGAGATCCTGCGCGACGAGGCCCGCACCGTCGACGGTGCTCCCGCGCACCTGCTGGAGTTCGACCTCTCCTGGGACGTCGAGGGCTACGAGGCGACGGGGGAGCGGGCCGCGCTGCTGCTCGTCGACGTCGGCCGGCCCGCCCCCGCGCTGCTCTACCTCTCCGTCCCGAACAGCCACGCGGAGCTGTACGGGGTCATCGACCGCGTCATCGACGGCATCGACGTGCTGTGACACGGTCGGCCTACCGGCCGACACCGCGACCACGTGCCGTCCCCGAGCGGCGTGGAGCCCCCGACCCCCGTTCCGGCTCGGGGGACCCTCCGGGCCCCCGCTCCCCGGGACCCGCACCGCGACCACGTGCCGTCCCCGAGCGGCGTGGAGCCCCCGACCCCCGTCCCGGCTCGGGGGACCCTCGGGCCCCCGCTCCCCGGGACCCGCGGGGGACGGCGGTCGCCCCTCCGCCGCCGCCCGGCGCGGCGTCCTCGGGCGCGGCTACTGTCGGGCACGTGACTGCAGCTGGGGCCGACCTCACCCTCCGGCACCCGGTGGAGCGCTTCCGACTCGAGAACGGGCTGCGCGTCGTGCTGGCGCCGGACCGCAGCGTCCCGGTGGTGGCCGTGACCGTCTCCTACGACGTCGGGATGCGCAACGAGCCCCAGGGCCGCACCGGTTTCGCCCACCTCTTCGAGCACCTGATGTTCCAGGGCTCGGCCAACGTCCCGAAGATGGAGCACGCCCGCCTGGTCCAGGCCGCGGGCGGCACCTTCAACGGCTCGACCCACCAGGACTACACGAACTACTACGAGGCCCTCCCCGCCGAGGCCCTCGAGCGCGCCCTCTTCCTCGAGGCCGACCGCATGGCGGCACCGGCCATCACCGAGGAGAACCTCCGCAACCAGATCGACGTGGTGAAGGAGGAGATCCGGGTCAACGTGCTCAACCGCCCCTACGGCGCCTTCCCGTGGCTGCAGCTGCCCGCGATCGCCTTCGAGAGCTTCGCCAACACCCACGACGGCTACGGCTCGTTCGTCGACCTGGAGTCCTCGACGGTCGACGACGCCGCGGACTTCTTCCACCGCTACTACGCGCCGGGCAACGCCGTCCTGTGCCTCGGCGGCGACCTCGACGTCGGGGAGACCGAGCAGCTGGTGCGCCGCTGGTTCGGCCCCATCGCGGCCCGCGAGGTGCCGCCGACGCCGCCCACCGGCGAGCCCTCGCCCACCACGGTCCGCTCCGGCGTGGTCGAGGACCCGCTGGCCCCCGCGCCCGCGGTCGCCCTCGGCTGGCGGGTGCCCGACCCGGTCGGCGACCTCGACACCTACCTCGGCACGGTGCTGCTGGCCGAGCTGCTCAGCGAGGGCGACGCCTCGCGGCTGGAGCGGCGGCTGGTCCACGACGACCAGCTCGCCATCGCACAGAGCAGCTACGTGGGCCTGTTCGGCGATCCCTTCGACGTCCGGGACGCCACGCTGCTCACCACGCAGGTGCACCACCCGGCGTCGGTCCCGGCGGAGAAGGTGATCACCGCGGTGCACGAGGAGGTCGGCCGGATCGCCGAGGAGGGAGTCGGCACCGACGAGCTCACCCGCGTGCAGGCCCGCACCGAGGCCCAGCTGCTGCGCCAGGCCGACTCGGTGCTCGGCCGCACGCTGGCCTTCGCCACCGCCGAGCTCGTCCACGGCCGCGCCGAGCTGGCCGGTGAGCTCGCCGCCCGGCTGGCCGCCGTCACCCCCGAGCAGGTGCGGACCGCCGCCCGGGGCCTGGACCCCGGCACCGTCGCGGTCCTCGAGCTGCGCGCGACGGGAGGTCGTCGATGAGCGAGCTCGCGAGCTCGACCGTGAACCCAGCAGTGCCGCGAACGCGGCCGACGAGCGCCGGCGAGGAGGACGCGTGAGTGCCCCCGTGCTGATCCCGCCGCTGGGCGAGCCCCGGCCCCAGCCCGAGCTGACCGTCACCGAGGAGACGCTGCCCAACGGACTGCGGCTGGTCGTCGTCCCGCGGCCCGGCGTCCCGCTGGTCGAGCTGCGCCTGCGGGTGCCCTTCGCCGCCGCGACCGCGCGCGCCGCCGCGCAGCACACGGCCCGCGCCTCGGTGCTCTCCGGCGCCGTCCTGCTGGGCACCGGCGCGCACGACGCCACCGGCATCGCCGAGGCCCTGCAGGCCCACGGCGGGGAGCTGTCGGTCTCCACCGACCCCGACCGGCTGCTGTTCGCCACCACGCTGCTCGCCGAGGGGCTCGCACCCGTGCTCGGCGTGCTGGCCGAGGTGCTCACCGACGCCACCTACCCGGCCGACCGGGTGGAGGCCGAACGGGCACGGGTCGCCGAGCGGATCTCCATCGCCCGCTCCCAGCCCGGCGTCATCGCGCGCACCGCCCTGGCCGCCCGCCGCTACGGCGTCCACCCGTACGCCGAGCAGCTGCCCGCGGCCGAGCTGGTCACCGCGGTGCGCAGCCAGGCGCTGCGCAAGCTGCACCGCGAGCGGGTGCTGCCCGCCGGCAGCACGCTGGTGCTGGTGGGCGACCTCGACCCGGCCGGCGCCGTGGACGCCGTCGGCACCGCGCTGGCCGGCTGGACCGGCGACGGGACGGCGGTCGCCGCCCCGCCGGTGCCGCAGCTGGCACCCGGCGCGCTGCAGGTGGTCGACCGGCCCGGCGCCGTGCAGTCCAACCTGCGCCTCGGCGGCCCTGCGCCCAGCCGCACCGACCCCGACCTGCCCGCGGTCCGGCTGGCCAACATGGTCTACGGCGGTTACTTCTCCTCCCGGCTGGTCGAGAACATCCGCGAGCGGCGCGGCTACACCTACAGCCCGCGCAGCTCGGTCGACCACCTCGCCGCCGCGTCGTCCTTCCTCGTCGAGGCCGACGTCGCCACCGGGGTCACCGGGCCGGCGTTCCTCGAGACCTGGTACGAGCTGGGCCGCATGGCCCTCACGCCGGTCACCGAGGACGAGCTCGACGCCGCCCGCCGCTACGTGCTCGGCAGCATGGCGCTGTCCACCGCGACCCACGCCGGGTTGGCCAGCACGCTCTCGGCGCTCGCGGGCTCGGGACTGCCTCCGCAGTGGCTGGCCGAGCACCAGCAGGCGCTGGCCCGGGTCACCGTCGAGGAGGTGCAGGAGGCCGCCCAGCGTTACCTGCAGCCGGGCGGACTCACCGCCGTCGTCGTCGGTGACGCCGGGCAGGTCGCCGACCCCCTGCGCACGTTCGGCCCGGTCGAGGTCGCGCCGGCGGACCCGGCATGAGCGTCCCCGACGGCGGCAGCACCACGGCGGACAACCCGCCACCGCCCGGCGACGGCGTCGCCTGGCCGGAGAGCAGCCCCTCACCGGTCAGCGCCGTGCCGGTGCTGTCCCGCTCCGCGCACGATCGCAGTCACCTGGCCCGGTCGCTGCCCGACCCGACCCGCGGTCGCCCGGTGCGGGTGCTCACGGTCGACGAGCGGCGCACCGTGCCGGTTGAGGAGGACGGGGGCCGACCGCGGCTGCTGTGGGAGGAGCGGACCGGGCTCCCCGAGGGCGCGATCTACCTCGGCGAGGCCGACGGCGTGCCCTACGCCGCCGTCCGCGGCGACCGCCGGCTGACCGTCGGCGGCCGTCCGGTCGACACCTGGGCCGGCCTGCGCGACCTCGGCGCCGAGCTCGACGACCTCGACGCCGGCCTGCTCGCCGAGGCGGTCGCCATGGTCGAGTGGCACGAGCGGCACCGGTTCAGCCCGCTGTCCGGCGCCCGGACGACGATCGAGCGGGCCGGCTGGGTGCAGCGCGACCCGGAGACCGGCGCGGAGCTGTTCCCCCGCACCGACCCGGCCGTGATCATGCTCGTCCACGACGGCGGCGACCGCTGTGTGCTGGGCCGCCAGGCGGTGTGGCCCCCGGGGCGCTTCTCCATCCTGGCCGGCTTCGTCGAGCCGGGGGAGTCCGCCGAGGGCGCAGTGGCTCGGGAGGTGGCCGAGGAGGTCGGCCTGCGGGTCACCGACATCCGCTACGTGGGCAGCCAGCCGTGGCCGTTCCCGCAGTCGCTGATGCTCGGCTACACCGCCCGCGTCGAGGGCGACCCGACGCTGCGGCTGGACCCCACCGAGATCGAGGAGGCCCGCTGGTTCACCCGCGACGAGCTGCGCTCCGGTGCCGGCCCGCGGGCGCTGCCCCCGGCGGTCTCGATCGCCCGGCACATCATCGACCGCTGGGTCGACGGAGAGCTGTAGCGGGACCTCCTCCCCGAGCCCTCAGCCCCTCTCGCCGGCTCGTCCCGGGTCCCGCTCCGAGCCTGCGGGGAGTGGGGAGGACGGGGTCCTTCCTCCTCCCCGAGCCCTCAGCCCCTCTCGCCGGCTCGTCCCGGGTCCCGCTCCGAGCCTGCGGGGAGAGTGGGGAGGACGGGGTCCTTCCTCAGGCCCAGCGCCCCTGGAGCACCAGCGCGGGGTGGTCAGGGGAGTCGGCCAGCACCACGGCGTCGGCCAGCGACACCGGGTCCACCTCGTCGTCGTAACGGTCGAACGCCGGTAGCTCCCAGGCCTGCTCGGCGGCCGTGCGCCGCCTGCGGGCCGCCGGGGCCACCCGCAGGTGGACGACGACGTCGAAGGCCAGCCCGAGCCCCTGCAGCAGCGCACCCGGGACGAGCAGCACCCCGCGGGGCGGCATCGGCCGCGCCACGGCGCGAGCGGCCCGGTCGCGGTCGACGTCCCAGAGCACCGGCAGGTACTGCCCGGAGCCGCCGGGGCCCACCGGGTCGAGCACCTCGCGGGACAGCGCGCCTGCGTCCAGCCAGTCGGTGTAGCGGGCGTCGGGGTCGGTGCGACCGTGCTCGAACCGCAGGGACGCCGGACGCAGGAACCCACCGGCGGGGACGACGACGGCGGGGCGCCCCAGCGGCGGCAACCGCTCCGCGACCGCGGCCGCCAGCTCGGCGGGCGCGGCGACGTCGGGCCCGTCCACCGCCACGCGCAGGGCGGCCGCCCCGGGCTCGGGGTCGGTGCCGGCCAGGACTGCGGCCAGCCGGTCGGCCAGCGCCTGGGGGGTGAGCGGCTCCGGTCGGGTCAGGACCGGCCTTCCGCGGGGCCGCGTCCGGCCCGGGTCCGCGTGCGGGGGCCCCGGCCGGCCTCCCGCACCGAGATGCGCGGCGCCGGCGGCGGCGCGGCCGGGACGTCGGCGTCCGCCGGGGCGGAACGGACGACCAGGCCGTCGAGCACCTCACGGGCGAGCTCGGGCACGGGCCGCCCCTGCGAGCGGGCGTTCCGCCGCAGCAGCTCGAAGGCGGCCTGCGGCGTGGTCCCCTGCCGTTCGGCGAGCACGCCGATGGCGCGCTCGGTGGAGACCCGGGCAGCCAGGGCGTGCTCGAGCTGCGCGACGGTGAGCTCCAGCGCGGCCAGCCGGACGTCTCGTGGGTCGGCGTCCGTGTCGGTGTCCCCGGCGCCACCGCGGGCGGCCCGTCGGGCGCCGCGGCCGGGCTCGACCTGCGCGCCCAGCTCCTCGCTGATCAGGTCGGCGAGCGTCATGCCCTCCACGAGGTCGTCGACGTCCTCGGCGCGACCGGGGGCGAACACCGACCAGCCGCGGTCGGTGCGGGCCACCACCACGGTGGGCCCCGCGCCGGACGGGTCGCCCGCTGCCGTTCTCCGTGCCGATCCGGGCCTCACGAGGTCTCCTCCACCGGACCCCGCCGACTCGGCGGGCACTCCGCTGGGGTGGTGCACTCACTCACTCGGCTGCCTCCGCGGGGGACTGGGCCCGGCGGGCAGCCGGGTCGGGCGGCGACGGGACTGGTCGTCTCGGACGACTATGCCCTCTCGCGCAACGCCGCGGAGGCATCACCCGCCGTCACGCCCCGGTGGACTGCGCCAGCTGGGCCTTCACCTGGTCGATGCTCGGGTTCGTCAGGGCGCTGCCGTCGGGGAAGAGCAGCGTGGGGACGGTGCGGTTGCCCCCGTTGGCCTGCATGACCAGCTCGGCCGCGGTCGGGTCCCGCTCGATGTCGACCTCGGCGTACTCGATGCCCTCGCGCTGCATCAGCTTCTTGAGCCGCAGGCAGTACCCGCACCAGGTGGTGGTGTACATGGTCACGGCGGCGGGGGCGGCGGTCATCGAGGCGTTCCTCCTGGTCGGTCGGGGGCCCGGGCACGCGTGCCCGGTCATCACGGGGCGACAACGCCGCGTCCCCGGGGATGCTTCCCCCGTCTGTCGGTGGCGGCTGGGAGGATGGGTCTGGCCATCGACGGGAGACGGGGAGGCCGATGTCGCAGATCGCCGGTGCGCCCGGGGACGTCCGGGTGCAGGGCGCCGAGGCGGTCCTCGCGCAGCTGGACGACGAACAGCGCGCAGCCGCCCAGGCGGTGTCCGGGCCGGTCTGCATCCTCGCCGGTGCGGGCACCGGCAAGACCCGCACGATCACCCACCGGATCGCCTACGGCGTGCACACCGGGGCGTTCGTGCCCGAGCAGGTCCTCGCCGTCACCTTCACCGCCCGGGCCGCGGGCGAGCTGCGGGCCCGGCTGGCCGGGCTGGGAGTGGGCGGCGTCCAGGCCCGCACGTTCCACGCCGCGGCCATGCGCCAGCTGCGCTACTTCGCGCCCCGGGTGCTCGGCGGGCCGATGCCGGAGCTGGTCGAGAACAAGCTGCGGCTGGTGGCGGCGGCCGCCTCCCGGTCCCGGTTGTCCACCGATCGCACCAGCCTGCGCGACCTGGCCAGCGAGATCGAGTGGGCCAAGACCACGCTGGCCACTCCCGACGACTACCCGGCCCGCGCACAGGCCGCCGGCCGCGAACCCCCGTTCGAGCCTGCGGTGGTGGCGCGGGTGTACGCGAGCTACGAGTCGGCCAAGGAGCGCGACGGTGCGCTGGACTTCGAGGACCTGCTGCTGGTCACCGCCTTCGCCCTCGAGGAACACCTGGACGTCGCCCGCCAGGTGCGCGGGCAGTACCGGCACTTCGTGGTGGACGAGTACCAGGACGTCAACCCGCTGCAGCAGCGGCTGCTCGACGCCTGGCTCGGCGGCCGCGCCGACGTCTGCGTCGTCGGTGACCCGAACCAGACGATCTACTCGTTCACCGGTGCCGACCCCGACTACCTGCTGGGGTTCGCCGACCGGTACCCGGACGCCGAGGTGGTCAGGCTGGAGCGCGACTACCGCTCCACGCCGCAGGTCGTGGCCCTGGCCAACAAGCTGATCGGGCAGGCGCCGCCGCGCAAGGGGCTGCCCGGGCTGCGGCTGTTGGGCCAGCGCGCCGAGGGCCCGGCGCCCCGGTTCTTCGAGCACCCCGACGAGCCCACCGAGGCCGCGGCGGTCGCCCAGGCCTGCCGCGCCCTCATCGAGTCCGGGACGCCGGCCGCGGAGATCGCCGTCCTGTTCCGGATCAACGCGCAGTCCGAGGTCTACGAGAACGCGCTCGCCGCCGTCGGCGTGCCCTACGTCCTGCGCGGTGGGGAGCGCTTCTTCGAGCGTCCCGAGGTGCGCGAGGCCATCCTGCTGCTGCGCGGCGCCGCGGCCGGCGGCACCGAGCCGGGCGCCCTGGTGCCCACCGTGCGCGACGTGCTCGCCTCCACCGGCTGGGTGGAGCACCGCCCGCCGCCCGGGGGAGCGGCCCGGGACCGCTGGCAGTCCCTCGCCGCGCTGGTCGACCTCGCCGTCGACCTGGTCGCCGAGGACCCGACGATGGACCTCGCCGGCTTCGTCTCACACCTGGCCGCCCGCGCCGACGCCCAGCACGCCCCCACCGTGCAGGGCGTCACGCTGGCCTCGATGCACGCGGCCAAGGGCCTGGAGTGGGACGCCGTCTTCGTCGTCGGCCTGGTCGACGGCGTGCTTCCGATCTCGCAGTCGCTGTCCCGGCCGGACGCGGTGGAGGAGGAGCGGCGGCTGCTCTACGTCGCCGTCACCCGCGCCCGGGAGCAGCTGACGCTGTCGTGGTCGCTGGCCCGCAACCCCGGCGGACGCCGGTCCCGGCCACGCAGCCGCTTCCTCGACGGGCTGGTCCCCGGGTCGACGCCGACGGCGGCACCCCCGCAGCGGCGGCAGAAGCGGGCCAAGGTCGTGCTCGAGGGCGAGGCGGGGGAGCTGTTCGAGCGGTTGCGCGCCTGGCGCAGCGAGACGGCCGCGTCGGCGTCGGTCCCCGCCTACGTCGTCTTCACCGACGCGACGCTGCAGGCGATCGCGGAGACCCGGCCGGCCTCGCTGCGCGAACTGGCCGCCCTGCCGGGCATCGGCGCCCGCAAGCTCGAGCTCTACGGCGAGGACGTGCTGAGCACTCTCGGTTCCTGAACCACCACGGTCGGTTCCGGCGGTCGGTCGCCACCGATTGCCGTGACCCGGGTCGGTTAATTGCGTTGACCACCTCTACGGCGGCCCCTACTGTCCTGATCGCGCTCGCAGGACACCTCGAGCGCGCCAGGACCTGAGACCGGCCGCGCGGCCGCGATCCGACCCCCGGAGGAGGTGGGCGACGTGATCAGCACGATGTGGACCCTCGCCCCCGGGGCTCGTGGCCCGGTGGGCCTCGCCGTGCGCCCGGCTGCCTGCGTCGTCGAGCCGCCCGTCGCCGCGCGCCTGCGCGCCGTCCCGGCGACCCCCGCTGCCCAGCGCCCCGGCACCCGTGCGCCCGGCTTCGACCTCGTCGGCATCGACGTCTTCGGCGCCCCGGCGATCGGCGCCTTCGGCACCACCGGCGACGTGCAGCAGCCCAGCAAGCGCACCACCACCGAGCACAACGGCACCACCCTCGGGATCCACTCCTCGGGGAGACCCTCGAGCTAGCGCTCGACAGGACCTCCTCGAGGCCGCGGACCCGAACCGGGTTCCGCGGCCTCTCTCATCTCCGCCGCGGCACCCGCCCCGACTCCGGTCGGCGGGCCCCCGCCGGTCGCAGACGACGAGTACGAGGAGGAGCGGCAGTGCAGTCGACGGCCGACCGTCTGACGTCCCACCGCCGAACCGGGCTCCCCCGGACCGGCGGATCCCTTCCCCGACGGCCGGCGACCCCGCTGGCGCCGGCACCGGTGCGGCGTCCCCTGCCGTGCCGGACCGACCCGGACCTGTGGTTCGCCGAGACCCCGGCCGGCCTGGAGGAGGCCAAGGTCCGGTGCACCGAGTGCCCGGTCCGTGACGCCTGCCTGGCCGGGGCGCTCCGCCGCGGCGAGCCGTGGGGCGTCTGGGGCGGGGAGATCTTCGAGCGGGGTGTGGTCATCCCGCGCAAGCGCCCGCGGGGTCGTCCCCGCAAGGTGGCGGTCGCTTGAGCGACCGGCACGCGAGGCAAGCCACGGACCCCGGTCCGCCGACGAGCGGGCCTTCCACGACGACGTGAGGACCTGACGTGTACAGCATCGAGTACGACATGGCCGTCGACCGGTTGCGCGACCTGCGCGCCGAGGCCGACGCCGCGGCACGCGCCCGCCGGTTGCGCGCCGCCCGTCGCTGGGCACGCCGTGCCGAGTACGCCACGCGGCGTGCGGCACGGGCCAGCGCCGCCGTCCGCTGAAGCAAGGACCCCACTGCCCCCACCACTCGCAAGCTCGCGGTGGGCCCCTGCAGCGGGGCCACCCGTCCTCCTCACCCCTCGCTTCGCTCGGGGCGAGCCTCGGGACGGGGCCATCCCGGCCGAGGCCGGGTCCGGACGCTCCGGTGCGTCCGGACCCGGCCTCTCCCTGTTCCCGGGCCCTGCCGGGAGGGCAGGCTGGGCAGGTGGATGCCGAGGAGCTCACCTGCGCCGGGTGCGGCCGGCGGGGCCTGCCGGCCGACGTGGCGACGGGCTGGTCGCTGGCCACCCGGCCTCGGCCCACCGGTGCCCAGTCCGGTGCGACCGGCCCGGTGACCGCGCACTGTCCGGACTGCCTGCGCCGGGGGATCCGGGACGTCGAGGGGCGTCTGGATCCCTAGCGCCGCCCCGTCCCGGGCCCCGCTGGCCTCCTGCAGGAAGAGGACCCCGTCCTCCCCACCCCTCGCAAGCTCGGGACGGGGCCGTGGGGCAGGGGGTCCCTGCTCAGCCGGTGAAGCCGGGCAGCCACTCCTCGAGCACGCTGCGGTAGTCGTCGCCCGCGTCGAGCTGGCAGAGCACCCCGATCGACCCGATGGTCACCCGGTGGATGAGCAGGTAGGCCGGCGGCAGGTTGAGCATCCGGCCCAGCCGGTT
This sequence comes from Geodermatophilus sp. URMC 61, assembly GCF_052931555.1. Classification (NCBI taxonomy): domain Bacteria; kingdom Bacillati; phylum Actinomycetota; class Actinomycetes; order Geodermatophilales; family Geodermatophilaceae; genus Geodermatophilus; species Geodermatophilus sp. URMC 61. The sequence goes on along the minus strand of NZ_JBRFHZ010000002.1, from coordinate 3,294,483 downwards.
GGCCTCCGTCCGCGGGTCGGCGATGCGGGTGGCCTGCTCCTGCATCCACGCGCGGGTGAAGCGGAAGTAGCTGCTCTGGATGGGCTCCAGCAGGGGCAGCAGGTAGTCGAGGACACCCTGGGCGTCCACCTCGATGCCGGGCCGGACGAAGCCCTCGACCCGCAGGTCGGCGAGCACGTCCTCCGCCCGGCCCTGCAGCGCCCAGCGCACCAACCGCCCGATCGGCTCGGGGAGGCCGTCGGGCAGGCGCGCGGTCGCGCCGAAGTCGATGACGCCGAGCCGCCCGTCGTCCAGGAGCCGGAAGTTCCCCGGGTGCGGGTCGGCGTGCAGCAGCCGGGCGCGCTGCGGTCCGGAGAAGTTGAGCACCGCCATGAGGTGGCCGGCCCGGTCCCGCTGCTCACGGGTCCCGGTGGCGATGATCCGGGACAGCGGCGTCCCCTCGAGCCACTCCGAGACGATCACCTTCGGCGCGCTGGCCACCACCCGCGGGACGACGATCTCGGGGTCGTCGGCGTATGCGGCGGCGAAGGTCCGCTGCGCGTCGGCCTCCAGGCCGTAGTCCAGCTCCTCGACCACCCGGGCCTTGAGCTCGGTGATGAGCGGCTTGACGTCCATGCCGGGGAACAGCGCGGCGAACAGCCGAGCGAAGCGGGCCAGCTGGTTCAGGTCGGCCATCAGCGCGGTCGCCGCACCCGGGTACTGGATCTTCACGGCGACGTCCCGGCCGTCCCGCCAGGTCGCCCGGTGCACCTGCCCGATGCTGGCCGCGGCCGCCGGCGCGTCGTCGAACTCCTTGAACCTCGTGCGCCACGTGCCGCCGAGCTGCTGGGCGAGCACCGCGTGGACGGTGCGCACCGGCATCGGCGGCGCCTCCTCCTGCAGCTTGACCAGCGCCTCCCGGTAGGGGGCGGCGACCTCCTCGGGCACGGCCGCCTCGAACACCGAGAGCGTCTGCCCGAGCTTCATCGCCCCGCCCTTGAGCTGGCCGAGGACGGCGAACAGCTGCTCGGCGGTGCGCTGCTGCAGCTCCGCGGTCACCGCGTCGGCGTCGCGGCCGGACAGCCGCTTGCCGATGCCCAGGGTGGCCCGGCCGGCCGCTCCCAGGGGCAGGGAGGCCAGGCGTGCGGTCCGTGCGACCGAGCCTCGTGGGATGCCCCGGCCAGGCTCGGTCACGTACTCCTCCTCGGCGGTCAGTCGTCCGCGGTCGCGGCGGCACCGGCCCCGTCCGGGCCCGGAGGCGCACTCGCCGACCATTGTCCCCCGATCGGCGCCGGTACCGCTGACGGAGCGGTCAGGACCCCTCCTCGGCGTCGGGCGCGCACCCGCAGTCGGGGTGGGTCGGCCACCGGCGAGTGCGGGGCAGCAGGTCCGGCGGGCTCAGCTCCAACGTGGTCCCGAGGGCGAGCGGCGCGCCGGTGCCGTCGAGCAGCGCCAGGATCTGCACGGTCGCCGTCACCACGGTCGCCAGGCAGGTCACCGTGGCCCCGCCCGGTGGTGCCTCACCCGCGGTGAGCTGGGCGGCCAGCGCGGGCCACCGCGGGTCGAGGTCCCGGCGGTGCAGGTCCGCACAGCGCAGGCAGCCGGTCGCGCCGGGCACGACCAGCGGTCCGACCACGCCGGTCTCCCCGCGGACCGTCGCCACCAGGTGCGGCACCCCACGCCGCTGCAGACCGGCCACGAGCGGGTCCGACGCCGCCCAGGGCCGGGTGAGCACCACCAGGTCGACCGGAGCACCGGCCGGGACGGGGCGCAGGTCGGTGAGCGGGCTGGCGCGGCGCACGGCGTCGGCGGCGGCCAGCGCGCGTGGGCGGCCCTCGTCGTCAGTGCCGAGCCCGCCGACGACGGCGTCCCCGGCCGTGGTCAGCCCGTCGTCCCGGACGCTCACCCGGCCCACGCCGCTGGCGGCCAGCACGGCGGCGAGCGGCACACCGACCCGCGTCGCGCCGTCGACGACGACCGTCGCGGCTCGCCGGGTCCGCCAGCGCGAGCCGGACTCCGGGCCCGTGGCGGTGGGCAGCTCGGTGTGCGTGCGAGCGGCGGCGGCCGGCCCCGCGGCGGAGGCCAGCAGGTCGGCGGGGTCGAGGTCGATCAGCAGCCCGGTCGCGCGCAGACCGTCGAGGACGGCGCTCAGCGTGGTGGCGTCGTGGCCGGCGAGGGCTGCCTCGGCGAGGACGGCGCGCTCGGTGCGGCGGCCGTCCAGGCCGCGCAGCAGGGTGGTGAGCCCGGCAGCGCCGGGGGAGACGAGCAGCCCGTCGGTGGAGTCGGCTCCGCCGATCTGGACGTCTTCGGCACCGTCCGGACCCGTGAGACGCAGCAGCGGGACGCTCGGGGGCAGCAGTGGGTGCGCGGTGTCGGCCACCGGCGCAGGGTGCCAGCGCACCCGCACGGCGCGCTCCGTCCGTCCACAGGCGCCGGAGACGACGGACGGCGGCGCCCACCGTGCGGGCACCGCCGTCCGTCGCCCCGTCCCGTGTCCTCCTACGAGGCGCGGGGGAGGTGGTCCTCGTTCACGCCTTGCCGAGGATCCGGTTCATCTTGGTGCCGCAGACGGGGCAGGTGCCCTGCGCCATGCGACGGCCGGACTCGCTGACCTTCACTTCGCCGTCGAAGTCGCGCTTCTCCTTGCACTTCACGCAGTAGCCGTTGTAGCTCTCCGCCACGGTGCCTCCTCGTCTCCGGTCCGTTCGGCGTCCCCGCGCGGGGTGCCGTCCTGCCGAACGCTACCCGGGCGCACCGGGGTTCCCCGCGAACGGCGGCCAGGAGCCGATGCGCTTCCCACAACCTGTGGACAGGGCTGTGGAGGACGTGGGGACCCGGCGGCGTGTCGCTGTGCGCGGTCGGGGGACAGTTCCCCGGACGCCACCCGCAGGGTGCCGGGCGACGTGCGGTCCCACCTGCGGTGACACCCCTCGCGTCCCTGTGGACGACGGTCCGCGGAGCCCCGTCCCCGGACCGGGCGGGGCGTGTCCACCGTCCGTGCGACATGCGTCCCGCGAGGGTCCGGCCGCCGGAGCGCACCCGTGCCGCGGTGGCTACGGTTCCCCCGTGCCTGGAACGCCTCCCGACACCCGCCCCGTCCCCGACCCCTCGGCGCGGGAGGACGTGCGGGGCACCCGCGCCGTCCCCGCCGACCGGTCGGGGCGGACGGCGGGGGCCGCGGTGCCCGAGGGGGCCGTCGAGGTCCGGCGCAGCAGCCGGCGGCGGCGGACGGTGACCGCCTACCGGGAGTCCGGGCGCACGGTCGTGCTGATCCCGGCGGCGTTCAGCCGGGCCGAGGAGCAGCGCTGGGTGGCGCAGATGGTCGCCAAGCTGCAGACCCGCGAGGAGCGGCGCCGCCGGTCCCTCGGTGGGGACGACGAGCTGATGGCCCGCGCGCGGGCGCTGTCAGAGGCCCACCTCGACGGGGTGCCGCAGCCGGCCAGCGTGCGGTGGGTGGACAACCAGAACCGCCGCTGGGGGTCCTGCACGCCCGCCGACGGCACCATCCGGCTCTCCAGCCGGCTGCGCGCGATGCCGGAGTACGTCGTCGACTACGTGCTCGTGCACGAGCTGGCCCACCTCATCGAGCCGAGCCACGACGCGCACTTCTGGTCCCTGGTGGCGCGTTACCCGCGCGCCGAGCGGGCGCGCGGCTTCCTCGAGGGCGTCGAGCTGGGCGCCGCGGCCGCCGGGGACGACGTGGTCGACTGAGGCACAGGAACCTGTGCCCGCACAGGAACCGGTGCGGGCGCAGGGCGCTCAGGCCCCGCTGCTGTCGCCCTCGTCCTTCGTCCCGGGCTTCTCGGCGTCCTCGGCGGTGAGGGAGCGCAGCTCGTCGTCGGCACCCTGGCGGGCGACGAAGTCCAGCGGCTCGTCGAGGTCCTCCGAGGTCGGCAGCAGGTCGGGGTGCGACCACAGCCGGTCCCGCTCGGCGTTGCCGTGCCGCTGCGCCATCGCGCCCCACACGGTGGCCGCGTCGCGCAGCCGCCGCGGCCGCAGCTCCAGCCCCACCAGGGTGGCGAAGGTCTGCTCCGCCGGGCCGCCGGAGGCCCGGCGGCGGCGCATGGTCTCGGCCAGCGCGCCGTGTCCGGGCAGCCGGTCGCCCGCGGCCTGGGCCACGACGCTGTCGACCCAGCCCTCGACCAGGGCCAGCAGCGTCTCCAGCCGGCGCAGCGCGGCCTGCTGCTCGGGGGTCTCCTCGGGCTCGAGCAGCCCGCTGCCCAGCAGTGCCTGGATGCCCTCGGGGTTGGTGGGGTCGATGCCACCCATCGAGCCCATCGCCTCGTTGATGCCGCGCTCGATCGCCTCGCGGTCGACGTGGATGCCGCGCGCGTAGGCGTGGACGGCGTCGTGCAGCTGCTGACGCAGCCACGGCACGTGCACGAACAGCCGCTGCGTGGCGGCCTCGCGCAGCGCGAGGAACAGCCGCACCTCGTCGGCGGGGCGGTCGAGGCCGGCGGCGAACTCGGCGACGTTCTGTGGCAGCAGGACGCCGGCGCCGGACGGGGCCAGCGGGATGCCGATCTCGCTGCTGGTGAGGACCTCGCCGGAGAGCCGGCCGAGGGCCTGGCCGACCTGGGCGCCGAACATCAGGCCGCCCATCCGGCCCATGATCCCGGCGAGCGGACCGGCCATCGCGGCCGCCTCGGCGGGGAGGGCGCTGGTCATGGCGCCGACGACGCGCTCGGCGAGCGGGTCGATGAGGGTGCTCCAGGCGGGCAGCGTCTGCTCCACCCACTCCACCCGGGACCAGGCCAGCGGCCGGTCCACGCCGGAGGGCAGCTCGGTGACCTGGTCCAGCCACAGGTCGGCCAGGCGCAGGGCGTCGGCGACGGCGGCGCGCTCGGCCTCGGACGTCGGCTGCGACCCCGCGGCCAGCGAGCTGATCGCGCCCTGCCGCGCGAGGTCCCAGTTCACCGGCCCGCCGGACCAGGTCATCAGCTTCTGCAGCTCGGCGAACAGCGGCATCTTGGCGAGCAGCTCCTCCGGCGTCCCCCCGCCGCCGGCGCCGCCGCCGAAGAGAGCACCGAACCCGAAGGGGTCGTTGCCGGCGCCGGACCCGGACTGGTCGCGACGCTCGGGGTCGCGGTCGGGGAGGCCGAAGCCGAACGGGAGATCGCTCATGCCCCCACGGTAGACGCGCGCCCCTTCCGCGGACGCCCCGTCCGCCGGGAGCGCAACGGTGCAGGTCCACCGCAGGGACGCCGCCCGTCCAGGAGGGCCACTTAAGCTCGCCGGTCGTGACCCGTCGGATGGCCGTCCTCAGCGTCGGTGTGGTGCTGCTGGTGGTGTTCGGCGTGCTCGGCGCGGCGGTGCCCGTGCCCTACGTCGCGCAGGTCCCCGGGCCCACCTTCAACACCCTCGGCGAGGTCGACGGCGAGCCGATCATCAGGGTCGAGGGCCGCGAGCGGAACGAGACCGAGGGGGAGCTGACCCTCACCACCGTCGGCGTCAGCCGGGCCGGGCTCAGCCTGGTCGAGGCGGTGCAGGGCTGGTTCGACAGCGAGGTCAGCGTCGTCCCCGAGGAGACCGTCTACCCGCCGGGGCGCACCGAGGAGGAGACCCGCGACGCCAACCGGCAGGCCTTCCTCACCTCGGAGGAGGCGGCCGAGGCCGCGGCGCTGGCCGAGCTCGGCTATCCGGTGAAGGTGGTCGTGCGCGGGCTGTCCGAGGACTCGCCGGCCGAGGGGCAGCTGCAGGAGGGCGACGCCATCGAGGGCGTCGACGGCCGGCCGACGCCCGACCTCGCCACGCTGGACGCCGTCCTGGCCTCGGTCCCCGGTGGCACGACGGTGCCGGTCGCGTACACGCGCCTGGGGCAGCCGGGGACGGCGGCGATCACCACGCGGCCCGCGGAGGACGGGGCGGGCTCGCTGCTCGGGGTGCTGGTCCGCGAGCAACCCGCGGCACCCTTCGACGTCGACATCGCCGTCGAGGACGTCGGCGGGCCCTCGGCGGGTCTCATGCTGACCCTCGGCATCCTCGACCTGGTCGGCGACACCGACCTGACCGGTGGGGGGAGGGTGGCCGGCACCGGGACGATCGACGCCAACGGGAAGGTGGGCCCGATCGGCGGCATCCAGCTGAAGATGATCGCCGCCGAGGAGATCGGCGCCGAGATGTTCCTCGTCCCGGCCGACAACTGCGCCGACGCCCTGGCCGCCCCCCAGCCGGGCCTCACCCTGGCCCGCGTGTCGGACCTCGACGCGGCCCTGACGGCACTCGAGGACTTCCGCGCCGGGCGGACCCCGCAGCCCTGCTGACGTCGCCCCGTCAGCACGACCGTCCCCCGTTGGGGGAAGCTGTCGGCCGGAGCGGGCGTCCGGGGAACCCGGCACCGTCCCGAGCGTTGGTCTGGACGACCGGATCGGTGCCCGGGGGCCCGAGCCGGCGCCGGCCCGACCGACCGTGGCCGGCACCGTCCGTGGCGCTCCGTCACGACCGCGACTGAAGGAGAACCTCGTGGCCATGCGGCCCCCCGTGTCCGTGCCGACCCTGTCGCGGCGCGCGAAGGTGGTCATCGGGGCCATCGCCGTCCTGTTGGTGCTGTTCACGGCCATCGGGACGCTCACCAACGTCTACGTCGACTACCTGTGGTTCGACGAGACCGGGTTCACCGAGGTCTTCTGGACCGAGCTGCAGACCCGCGCCCTGCTCTTCGCCGTGGCCGGGGTGGCCACCGGCGGCCTCACCGCGCTGGCGATCTACCTGGCCTACCGGTTCCGTCCCACGTTCCGGCCGATGTCGCTGGAGCAGCAGAACCTCGAGCGCTACCGGCAGTCGATCGAGCCGCGCCGCACCCTGGTGCTCACCTCGGTCGCCGTCGTGCTGGGCCTGTTCGCCGGGTTCACCGCGCAGGGCAGCTGGGAGACCTGGCTGCAGTTCCGCAACAGCACCGACTTCGGCCGGACCGACCCGCAGTTCGGCCTGGACATCTCGTTCTTCGTCTTCGACTACCCCTTCTACCGGCTGCTGCTGAGCTTCGGCTTCGCGATCGTCATCCTCGCGTTGATCGGCTCGCTGCTGACCCACTACGTGTTCGGCGGCCTGCGGCTGCAGACCCCGGGGCAGAAGCTGACCGGCGCGGCCATGGTGCAACTGTCGGTACTGCTCGGGCTCTTCGTCGCGCTCAAGGCGGTCGCCTACTGGCTGGACCGCTACGCGCTGGTCTACTCCGACCGCGGCGGCCTGTTCACCGGCGCCAGCTACACCGACGTCAACGCGCTGCTGCCGGCCAAGACGATCCTGGTCTTCGCCGCGGTCGTCTGCGCGATCGCGTTCTTCGCCAACATCGTCGTCCGCAACTTCCGGCTGCCGGCCGCGGCGCTGGTGCTGCTGCTCATCTCCAGCCTGGTGATCGGCGTCGCCTACCCGGCGATCGTGCAGCAGTTCGTCGTCCGGCCCAGCGCCGACCAGCGCGAGGCCGACTACATCGCCCGCGCCATCGCGTCGACCCGCGACGCCTACGACCTGACCGACGTGGAGTACGTCCAGTACGCCCAGCAGGAGACCGGCGAACAGGTCGACCCGGCGGCGGCCCTGGCCGAGCTGCGCAACGACACCGAGACGATCCCCAACGCCCGGCTGCTGGACCCGAACGTCCTCTCGGACACGTTCACCGCACGCCAGCAGATCCGCAACGTCTACGGCTTCCCCGAGAAGCTCGACATCGACCGCTACACGCTCAACGGCGAGACGCAGGACTACGTGGTGGCGGTCCGCGAGCTCAACAGCGAGGGGCTCAGCGAGAACCAGGACACCTGGATCAACCGGCACACCGTCTACACCCACGGCAACGGGTTCGTGGCCGCGCCGGCCAACGAGGTCGTCGCCGGCCAGGAGGGCGGCGAGCCCCGCTTCACCACCCGGGACCTCCCCACTCGCGGCAACATCGAGGTGAGCGAGGACGGCGCGCGGATCTACTACGGCGAGCTGATGCAGGACTACTCGGTCGTCGGCGCCCCCGAGGGTGCCGAGCCGCGGGAGTTCGACCTGCCCGAGGGCAGCGACGGCGAGGGGCAGATCAACAACACCTACGACGGCCAGGGCGGCGTCGAGATCGGCAGCTTCTTCCGGCAGCTCACCTTCGCGATCTTCTACCGGGAGCGGAACTTCCTGCTCTCCAGCGCCGTCAACGACGCCTCCCGGGTCCTCTACGTCCGCGACCCGCTGGACCGGGTGGAGAAGGCCGCGCCCTTCCTCACCGTGGACGGCGACCCGTACCCCGCGGTCATCGACGGCCAGGTGACGTGGATCCTCGACGGCTACACCACCTCGGGCTCCTACCCGTACTCCGAGCAGATGGAGCTGGGTGAGGCGGCCGCCGACGCGCTGACCGGCACCGGGACGACGGCGCTGCCGAACGAGACGTTCAACTACATCCGCAACTCGGTGAAGGCCACCGTCGACGCCTACGACGGCACGGTCACGCTGTACGAGTGGGACACCGAGGACCCGGTCCTGCAGACCTACATGAAGGCCTTCCCCGGCCTGGTCGAGCCGCGTGAGCAGATGTCCCCGGACCTGGTCGGCCACGTGCGCTACCCGGAGGACCTGTTCAAGGTGCAGCGGGACATCCTGACCCGCTACCACGTGAGCGACCCGGGCGACTTCTACAGCGGGAACGACCGGTGGGCGGTCCCGGCCGACCCGACGCAGGACACCCAGGAGCCGCAGCCGCCGTACTACATCCTGGCCCAGCGGCCGGGCGACCCGCAGGCGAGCTTCCAGCTGACCAGCGCGCTCAACGCCTTCCGCCGGGAGAACCTGTCGTCGTTCGTGTCGGCCTCCAGCGCGCCGGAGACCTACGGGCAGATCCAGGTGCTGACGCTGCCGGGGAACACGCCGTTCCGAGGCCCGCAGCAGGTGCAGCAGTCGTTCATCACCAACAACCAGGTGCGGCCGGACCTCACGCTGTTCAACAGCGCGGAGTCCCGAGCGGTGTTCGGCAACCTGCTGACCCTGCCCATCGGCGACAACGGCCTCCTCTACGTCGAGCCGCTGTACGTCGAGGGCACGGGGGAGAACTCCTTCCCACTGCTGCAGAAGGTGCTGGTCAACTACGGCGACCGGGTCGGGTACGCGAACACCCTCGCCGAGGCCCTCGACCAGGTGTTCGGCGCCGGCGCGGGCGAGGCCGCCGTCGACAACGAGGATGCCCCTGCGCCCACCGGCCAGCCCGATGCGCCGGCGACACCGACCCCGGCTCCGGCCCCGCCGCCTGCGGACGGCGGGACGGCCACCCCGAGCACACCGGAGATGCAGCAGGCGGTCCAGGCGATCAACGACGCCCTGGCGGCGCTGGAGACCGCGCAGCGCAACGGCGACTTCGCCGGGCAGGGGCAGGCCCTCGAGGACCTGCAGGAGGCCGTCACGGCGTACCAGACCGCGCAGGGTCAGGCTGCCCAGGCGGCTACGCCGGGCGGGTGAGCGCCGGCCGGCGTGGGCTCCACCACTGTGGTGGGGCCCACGCCGGCCCCCGGTGCACGCCGGGGGAGCGCGGGGGTATGGTGGTCTCACCGACGCGGGGTGGAGCAGCTCGGTAGCTCGCTGGGCTCATAACCCAGAGGTCGCAGGTTCGAATCCTGCCCCCGCTACTCACCAGGGTCCGGAAACAGGTCCGCCCCGAGGGAAACCGGCGCGATTGCGCCGGTTTTCGTCGTCTCTGGGGCCGGTTTCCGGGTTTTCCCGGCCGACTGGACGACCCCCGCCTACGCAGCCGGACCCTACCCATCCGGCACCACCCCGCCCTGACCGCGGGGGTTGTGACACCGGCTGCCCACCCCGGTTCGGCAGCCCTGGGCAGCCCTGGGCAACCGGTGGTCCACGTCTGCGCGGAGTTGATTGCGCGACGTTGCGCCCCCGTCACCGGTCAACGTGCTAGGTGCCAGGTGCCTGGACGTCATCGTCATCCCCCGCCGAAGGCAACGGTGGACGGTGCTGCCCTGACGGACACTCGCGTGCAGACCCCAAGTCCGCGCGGCATCCTCCGGCAAGCCGAGCGGGAGGGCGCGAAGACCTCGAGTCCGCCCCGGGGATAGATCATTACGGCGGCGGACTCGGGTCGTCTTCGGCGGCGTCGTCTCCGAGCAGAGAAGGGTCGGTCACGGCGACCCGAGTCAGGGACCGCGTGATGAGGTGATCGGGGCCGAGCGTCCGGAGGCAGCGCGACAGGGTGTCCTCGCCCAGCGCGCGGGCCGCCTCGACCTCACCCAACCCCGCCAGGGCGCCGGTCAGGACGGCCGCCGCACCGAGAGTGATCGGGTGGTCGGGGCCGAGCACCCGGAGGCAGCGCGGCAGGGTGTCCTCGCCCAGCGCGCGGGCCGCCTCAGCCTCGCCCAGCAGGAGCAGGGCGCCGGTCAGGACGGTCGCCGTCAACAGGGTGATCGGGTGGTCCGGGCCGAACGCCCGGCGACTGCGCCGCAGGGTGTCCTCGCCCAGCGCGCGGGCCGGCTCCGCCTCGCCCAGCAGGAGCAGGGCGCCGGTCAGGGCGACGGCCGCCTGCAGGGTGGTCAGGTGGTCGGGGCCGAACACCCGACGGCCACGCCGCAGGGTGTCCTCGCCCAGCGCGCGGGCCGGCTCCGCCTCGCCCAGCAGGAGCAGGGCGCCGGTCAGGACGGTCGCCGCCAACAGGGTGATCGGGTGGTCCGGGCCGAACACCCGACGGCAGCGCCGCAGGGTGTCCTCGCCCAGCGCGCGGGCCGGCTCCGCGTCGCCCAGCAGGACCAGGGCGCCGGTCAGGGCGGTCGCCGCTATCAGGGTGTGGACGTGGTCCGGGCCGAACACTCGGCGGCAGCGCCGCAGGGTGTCCTCGCCCAGCGCGCGGGCCGGCTCCGCCTGGCCCAGCAGGACCAGGGGGAGGGTGAAGGCGGTCGCCACAACCAGGGTGGTGGGGTGGTCCAGGCCGAGGACCCGGCGGCAGCGCCGCAGGGTGTCCTCGCCCAGCGCGCGGGCCGGCTCCGCCTGGCCCAGCAGGACCAGGGCGCCGGTCAGGGCGACGGCCGCCTGCAGGGTGAGCGGGTGGTCCGGGCCGAACACCCGGCGGCAGCGCCGCAGGGTGTCCTCGCCCAGCGCGCGGGCCGGCTCCGCCTGGCCCAGCTCGACCAGGGCGCCGGTCAGGGCGACGGCCGCCTGCAGGGTGAGCGGGTGGTCCGGGCCGAGCACCCGGCGGCAGCGCCGCAGGGTGTCCTCGCCCGGGGCGCGGGCCGGCTCCCCCTCACCCAGCCGGACCAGCGCAACGGTCAGACCGCTCGCGGCGGTCAGGGTGTCGGGATGGTCGGGGCCGAGGACCTCGCGCCAGCGGTCGAGCAGCGGTGCGCAGACGGCTCGGCTGCCGGAGCTGTCTCCTTTGGTCTGCAGGTAGCGGATGGTGTCCAGGACCAGTCGCCGGCCGGCAGAAGAGAGGTCGGCCAGCGGGCTGGTGGCGAGCACGTGCGGAGTCAGCTGGGTGTAGCTGGGCCAGCTGGCTGGATCCTCCGGGTCGCCGGGATGTGCGGCGGCCAGCAGCGCCACTGCTCGTTGGGCGGTGGTCTGCTGCCGGTCGGCGGGCAGCTGCTGGCGGATGACCGCCTGCAGCAGCCGGTGCAGCTGGAAGGCGTCGGCGGAGCGGTGGGCCAGGGAGTAGCCGACCAGCGCGCCGACGGTGTCGGTCAGCGCGTCGGGGTCGGCGGCGGCGGTGCGCAGCGGCTCCTCGAGCAGGTCGGCGTGCCCGCCGAACAGGGTCAGCGGAATGGGTTCGGGGGCGAGGAAGGCGGCCAGCTCCAGCAGCTGCACGGCGGCCGGGTCTTCGCACCTGAGTCGCTCCAGGGTCAGCGCCCAGGTGGTGTCGAGCCGCCCGGAGTAGCCGGGCACCTCGCCGCGGGCGAGCAGGGTCTCGCGGTGGGTGCGGAAGCGGCGCAGGTAGTCCGCCGGCGGCAGGTCGGTCTGCTCCAGGTAGCCGGCGGCCTGGGCGGCGGCCAGCGGCAGGTCGCCCAGCTCGGCCGCCAGTTTGTCTGCCAGATCCTCGGACAGGGCCGGGATCCTGCCGCACAGCAGCGCGATCGTCTCCGCCCGCGTGAGCACGTCGACCTCCAGCCGCCCACCCAGCGCCCCCCAGCCGGGGGAGCGGGAGGTGATCAGCACGTGCCCGGCCCCGCCGGGCCGGTAGTCGGCGATGTCGCCGGGCCGCTCGGCGTTGTCGAAAACCAGCAGCCAGAGCGGTCGGCGAGTGAGTTCAGCCAGCAGCCGCTCGACGGTGTCGGCCACCGTGGGCCCATGCGGGAGGTCGAGCCGGGCGGCGAGGGCGGCGAGCTGGCCGGGGATGAGCACGGGTTGTTCGGCGTCGATCCACCAGACCAGGTCGTAGTCGGCGGCGAACCGGTGTGCGTACTCGAGCGCCAGCTGGGTCTTGCCGACTCCGCCGAGGCCGTAGAGGGCCTGCACCACCAGCGTGCCCTCGCGGGCGTGCAGCCGTCGACGCAGTGCGGTGAGCATGCCGTCCCGGCCGGTGAAGCGGGGGTTGCGCGGCGGCACCTTCCACACGGCCGGCAGGACGCCGGCGAACCCCGGTTTGTCCCCCGACACGGGCGTCGGACCCGAGCGGGGAAACGGCGGGGGGCCGGTCGGGCGCTCACCGGCCAGCCGTCCCCGTAGCCGAGTAACTGCGGCGGCCTCGCCCAAACCCGTCAGGTCGACATGGATCAGCGGCGCGTACAACGCCGGCAGGGTGACCGGCTCGACCAGCACCGGCACGATCCGCCCCGCCCACTGTTGGGCGAACACCGCGCGCAGCTCCGCCCCGCCGAACGCGGAGGCGAAGTAGGCCTCGGTGCACACCGCCAGCAGCCGATCGGCCCGCTCCAGCGCCTGCTGCATGCGGGCCACGAAGTCCTCACCCGGGGTCCAGTCCCACACGTCCAGCTCGACCGTGTAACCGACCTCCTGGAGCTGCCAGGCCAGCCATTCGGCCCATGCGGTGTCCCGGCCGGCGTGGCTGATGAAGAAGTCGACCCCCCGACCGCTCACGCACCACGCCTACACCCCTCACCCGCCGTACGCGAGAGCCACGGCGGCCGGGTAGAGGAGTTCCTCATCGGCCGCGGACCGCTGTCCGAAGCGCGTGTCAAGATCACCTGCGTATCCCGGCGGGCCAGCAAGCCGGGGCAGGAAACGAACCAGAACGGGGGTGCGCAGATGCCTATGCAACGGCTAGTGCCTGCGGAAACGGACGAAATCCAACAGCGGAAGCGGTGGTTCGGCCGGTCCCCTCGCTACCAACCGACGAGGGCCCTCACAGTGACTGTGAGGGCCCTCGTCGTATGCGCAAAGGTCTACGCGCGTTCGTGTAGAGGTCGGTCACGTCTGACCGAGCCCATGAGATGTCGCGACCGGCGTGGCCATGACGAAGTCAGTGTCCCGACCGTCCATGCACCAGTGCTGCACCCATCACCCGCCGTGCGGGAGACCGGCGTCCCCGGACAGGGAACCCGGCTGGTGATCCCACGCGTCCTCGTCCCGAGCCCGGCAGGGTCCGGGTGGGAGACGCAGCTAGAGCTCGGGGAGCCATCGTTCCCACGACGAGGCACACGAGTTCCGCAGGTCCACGTCCACAGCGGACCATCCGGCAATCGGCAGCAGCATCGCCACCCGGCACGGGATGGCGCCGCTGCCGGCCTGGGTCAGGTGCAGCGTGATCGGGTGCTCGGGACCGAGCACTCAGCGGCTGCGCTGCAGCGTGTCCTCGGCCAGGGCGTGGGCCTGCCCGACCTCTCCTCGCTGGATCAGGGTGAGGGCGGGCGCGGCCGTCAGGGTGGTGTCGTGGTCGGGGCGGCGCACGCAGCGGGAGCCGGGACGTCTGGTCAGCAGCGCCACGGGAGACGAGACTCGGCGCGCCGCATGGTCGGGTGGGAGGACCGGGTGATGGCTAGCCACGTTGCGCTGACCGCCGGGGTGCTCGACGGCCTGGCGGCGAGGCTGACGGGGCGGCTGGTCCGCCCGGGCGATGCGGACTACGACGACGTGCGGGCCGTGTTCAACGCGCTGATCGACCGGCGGCCGGCCGCGATCGCCCGCTGCCGGGACGCCTCCGACGTCGCCCACGGCATCGCCTTCGCCCGCGACCACGGCCTGGCCCTCTCGGTCCGCGGCGGCGGCCACAGCGTCGCCGGGAACGCGGTCTGCGACGGTGGACTCATGCTGGATCTGTCCGGCATGAAGACCCTGCACGTCGATCCGGGCCGTCGCGTCGCGCTCGCCGGGCCGGGTCTGACCCTCGGCGAGCTGGACCGCGGAACCCAGCAGCACGGCCTGGCCACCCCCTCAGGCGCCGTGTCGATGACCGGCATCGCCGGCCTGACCCTCGGCGGCGGGTTGGGCTGGCTCAGCGGCCGGTACGGACTGGCCTGCGACAACGTCGTCGCCGCAGACGTCGTGACCGCCGACGGCGTCCTGCTGCGGGTCGATGCCGAGGAGCACCCCGACCTGTTCTGGGCGATCCGCGGCGGAGGCGGCAACTTCGGTGTCGTCACCCGGTTCACCTACCGCCTGCACCCGGTGGGCCCGGTCCTCGCGGGCAGTCTGACGTTCCCGGCCGAGACGGCCGGGCGGGTGCTGCGCCACGTCGACGAGTTCATGGCGGCGGCACCCGATGAGCTGTCCGCGGCGGTCTCGTTCGGGCTCGACGGCGGGCGCCCGGTGCTGTCGGTGACCGTCTGCTGGTGCGGCCCGCTCGACGACGGCGAGCGGATCCTGCGGTCGCTGCGCGCGGTGGGGCCGCCGCTGGCCGACTCCATCGGCCTGCGGTCCTACGTCGACCTGCAGAGCGCCGGGGACGCCGGCTTCCCGCGCGGCCGCCGTCACTACTGGAAGGCCGGGTTCCTGCCGCGCCTGACCGACGGTGCGGTGGACGTGCTCCTCGAGCACCTGCCGCGGATGCCCTCGGCGCTCAGCGGGATCGGCGCGCAGCACATGCACGGCGCGGCCGGGCGAGTACCGGCCACGGCGACCGCGTTCCCGCACCGGGCCGACCAGTACGACCTGCAGCTCCTCTCCCAGTGGACCGATCCGCAGGACACCGAGCGCAACACCGCCTGGACCCGCGACCTCTTCGAGGCCCTGCGCCCACACCTGCGGGACGCCGTGTACGTCAACAACCTCGGCAGTGAGGGACCGGACCGGGTCCGCGCCGCCTACGGCGCCAACCTCCCGCGGCTGGCCGAGGTCAAGCAGGTCTACGACCCCACCAACGTCTTCCGGCTCAACCACAACATCACACCCGCCCGCCCGGACAGCGCCTCCCTGCCCTGACCCATCAGCCACCGGCACGGCGTTCAGCGCCGGGTCCCGTCGGACCCCGGGTCTGCACTCCTCGATGCGGTCAGCACCCGGCCCACCGACCGGAGCCGGGGCTCCACGCGGAACCGACGGGTGCCGGCATCACACTTCTGCCGCAAGGGGGCGCGGGCACCGACCGGCCGGTGGTGAGGTCGTCTCCGTTCACAGCGCCGAAGGCGGAGCAGGCGCAGGCGTCCGCCACCTACCTCCCACCTACACCGGACGGTGGGAGGTGTGCGGGGACACCGTCCTGCACACCCGGTTCGGGGGCGGCCGGGCGTCCAAGTGGCGGTGTCGGGGGCCGTCAGGCCACCGGCGCGGTTCCGGCGGCGGCGTCGGCGGCCTCCTCGGCGATCTGGACCGCGCGGCGGACGGCCCGGCTGTGTTCCCCGCTGATCCTCCAGCGGATCATGCGCCCGGTGCCGTGTGGCGGCGGCAGGTGGCCGAGCTGGGTCATCATTCCGAGGTCGTCGCGGACGGCGACGTGCTCGGCGAACCGGCCGTCGCGCAGACGGAAGACGTGCCCGTGGCGGACCGCGAAAGTGCGACCGGTGGGCCGGAAGGCGACCGGGCTGGCGCCGGGTAGGAACACGACGAACGGCCCGGTCTGCCGTCCGCGCATCCACACGTGGGCCATGACCTTCTCATCGTCGGCGGTGCACTCGATCAGCTCGAAGGTGAGGTCGGTGAACGCCAGGCGCAGCCACGCGCTGGTGGCCATCAGGCCGGGCAACCCCGGCCGGGCACAGGCAGGCGGCTCTTCGGCGGCCATGTGGTTGACGTTCCCCGGGTGCAACACCCGCCCGGCCAGTTCGACATCGCCGGTGGCGACTCCGCGCAGGTGCTCCATCACGGTGTGGGCGGCGTCCATGCCTGGCTCGCCTTGCCGGTGGGGCGGCAGCCCAGCCGCGGCTGCCCGGGGCGGTGAAGCGGTGCAGGCAGTGTCCCGAGCCCTGGCACCGCGCTGATGGTCACGTGTTCGGCAGTCCGGCGACGACACGAAGATCATCACGGTATCCGGGTCAGCATGTGAGCCGCGTTGGGAGACGGACCAGGACGGGGTGTGCAGACGCCTGTGCAGCGGCTCACGACCTGCGGAAACGGACGAAGTCCAACACCGAGGGCGGTGGTCCGGCCGGTCCTCCCCGACCGAACGAGAGAGGCCGCGCGTGCTCGTGTGCGGTGGTCCGTCGCGCCTGACCGGGACCGACGCCGGTCCCCGGGCCGGGCGAGGCCGGTGACGAGGCGGGCGGGTGCAGCAGGTGCCGGACCCCCGCCCACCCGGCTCGGCTATCCCATCGGAGCGCTGCGGTTCCGCCAGGCGGTCACGCTCCGCGTGGCCCAGCGCAGCCGGGTGGTGCCCTCGCCGACCAGCCGTCGGATCGCCGGGCCGACCGGACCGGCGCCGACGTGGACGGGAACGACGTGGATGCCCCGCACCCCGTGCGGATACGGCGTCGCGTTCGTCTCCTCCTGCCACTGGCCGGCGGTGGTCCGGCAGCGCACCCGCAGCTCGTGCCGGCCCGGGCTGGCCTGCCAGCTGGCCGACCACGGCCGCCAGGCGTCCGGGCCGAGGTCGATGCCGAGGGTGGCGTCGGTCCACGGGCCGCCGTCGACCCGCAGCTGTACCCGGTCGACCCCGACAGGCGGTGCCCAGGCGTAGCCGCGGACGGTGACCGCGCCGGGGTCGACGCGGGAGTGGCTGCCGGGCGTGTCGATGCGCGAAGCCGGGTGCACCGGGTAGGTGCCGTCGGACCACCCGCGAGCGCCCCAGTAGGACAACGGCGGGGTGGCCGTGACGGTGAGCCGGCGCAGCCACTTGAGGTTGCCGTCCTGGCCGTGCCGGCCGGACACGAGCAGCCGGGCGGGGCTGCCGTGCTCGCGCGGTAGCGGCTGCCCGGCCATGCCGACGGCGAGGAACCCGTGGGCCCGGGCGGTCGCGAGTGGCAGCACGTTGGTGTAGCCGTCGACGGCCTCGGCGACCAGCCACCCCCCGTCGTCGGGAACCCCGGCCAGGCCGAGCAGCTCGCCCAGGCCGATGCCGGTCCAGCGGGCACAACCCATCCGCGGGCCACCGACCGGGTTGTGCACGCAGACCATGAGCAGGTCGCGCTCCTCCAGCGGCAGGGCCAGGAGCTCGGGGAGCGCCAGCGACAGGGGCTTCTCCACGTCCCCGTCCACGTCCAGCCGCCAGGTGCCGAGGTCGGTCCGCGGCTCGGGCACGGTGACGTCGATGACGACCATCTCCCCGGGCCGCGCGAGCAGGGGGGCGACTCCCGGCTGCGGTGCGGCGACGGGTACGGGCAGCAGCGGGCGGGCGGGGACCGGCAGCCTCACCTGCTCGTGCAGCGAGGCGGCCCCGCGGCGGCGGGCGCGCCTGTCGGCAGCCACGACCGCCCCGGTGGCGGCTGCGGCGGCCGCCAGCACCGTCCGCGGCCGGGTCTGCAGCGGTGCGACCGCGGTCGCGGAGACCAGCAGGCCGGCGATGGCCGCGGCGGCGCTGTCCCGGCGCGACGTGTCACCGCGGCGCAGCGCCAGGTAGCCGCCGAGGACGTGGGGCACGCCTGCCACGGCGACACCGAGCAGCGGGCGGCCGGCCAGGGCCCCGCCGGCGGCCGCAGCCAGCCCGCTCGCACCCGCCGCGAGCACCGCCAGGCCCGGCTTGTCGGCTCGGCCGACGAGGGCGACGCCACCGTCGACCAGCACCGCCGGAGCGGCGTCGACCAGACCGCGGGCCAGCCCCGAGGACGGCGAGCGACCGCGGCGGGTGGCGGAGGCGGTGACCTCACCGGCGGCAGCCGCCAGCAGCCCAGCGACCAGGCCGGCCCAGCCCGACCACGGACGAGAGGTTGGGTGGGCGGTCATCGAGAGCTCCTCGGGTGCCGTGATCGGTCGACGTGATCAGGTGTGGGCGGAGGGGCGGGCGGCTGCGCGTCGGCCGGTGCCGGCGTCCGGGTGGCCATCGCCAGCGCCACGGCCAGGACGGTGCTCACCGACCCCCAGAGCACGAGCCCGTCCGGGGACAGCCAACCCGGCCCGGCCAGCGCGGCAGCCGGGGTCCAGGTGACCGTGCGCACGGTGCCGGCCTGCCAGCCGACCTGGTGCAGCCAGGCCGCGACGGCCAGCGTCCAGCCGGCGGTGACAGCGGCAGCGGCCGCCCAGCTGGGGTCGGTCACCATCCCCCATCCGAGCTGCAGCCCGACCCCGGTGGCCAGCAGCGGCAGCAGCGTGACGCTGTAGCGGGTGAGGAACACCCGGCCGGCCGAGGAACCCCGGGATGCCCGCGGTGGCACGGGGAGGCCGAGCGAAGCGGCGGGTGGAGCGGTCGTCGTGGACATCGGTGCCTCCTCCGGCGGGCCGAGGCCGGTGCTGGGAACGCAGCGCCGGCGTCACGCCGGCGAGACCGCAGGGGTCGCCGGCG
Organism: Geodermatophilus sp. URMC 61; assembly: GCF_052931555.1. Taxonomy (NCBI): domain Bacteria; kingdom Bacillati; phylum Actinomycetota; class Actinomycetes; order Geodermatophilales; family Geodermatophilaceae; genus Geodermatophilus; species Geodermatophilus sp. URMC 61. The sequence goes on along the minus strand of NZ_JBRFHZ010000002.1, from coordinate 3,275,774 downwards.
TGGGGTGGCCGGGGTCGTCCTGCGGGAACGGCGGGCGGGCGTCGGCGGCCATGCGGGCCGAGAGCGTGGCGGCGTCGGCGCCGACGAAGCCGAGCAGTGCCGAGCCGCGGCAGGTCTGCCAGGGCAGCCCGAGGAAGTACAGCCCCGGCACGTCGGTCACGCCGCTCTCGTGGCGGACCTGCCCGTCGACGACGACCCCGGGCACGTGCAGCCACGAGTGGTCGGATCGGAAGCCGGTGGCCCACAGGACGGCGTCGACCTCGCCGGTGCTGCCGTCGGCGAAGGTGGCCGTGCGGCCGGAGAGCGCGGCGAGCCGCGGCCGGAACTCGACACCGCGACGCCGGAGGGCACTGCGGCGGGTGCCGATGACCAGGTCGCCGCGGGCGCGCAGCCGGCGCGCGATGCGGGTGTGGGCGGGCACGGTGAAGAAACCGGCCCCCGTCAGCCAGGAGAAGAGGTCGCGGCCGGCGATGCGCTGCGGCAGCTGCAGCGGCTCGGACCCGACCGCGACGGTGACGGGACAGCGATCGGCGAGCTCGGCGGCGATCTGCAGCCCGGAGTTGGCCGCGCCGACGACGAGCACCCGGCTGCCGGCGGGAAACTGGGTGGGGTTGCGGTACTCGGCGCTGTGCAGCTGCGGCACCGCCGGGTCCAGCTGCCGGGCGAGGGCGGGGATGTGCGGGGTCTGGAACGGGCCGGTGGCGACGACGACCTGCTTCGCGTGCAGCGTGCCGGTCGGGGTGGTGACCGCGAAGCCGCCGGGCTCCTGGTGCAGCCGTAGCACCCTCGAGTCCAGCCGCACCGGCAGCCGGAAGCGGGCGGCGTAGGCGGCCAGGTAGTCGGCGACGTCGTCCTTGCTCGGGTGGGTGTCCGCAGGGGCGGGGAACGGCAGGCCGGGCAGCGAGTCGTACTGGGCGGGGCTGAACAACCGCAGCGAGTCCCAGCGGGAGCGCCAGGAGTGGCCGATCTCCGGGCCGGCGTCGAGCAGCAGGAAGTCCGCGCCGCGGGCGGCGAGGTGGTGGCCGAGGGCGAGGCCGGCCTGGCCGGCGCCGATCACGAGGACGTCGAGGGGCTCTCGGTCACCGGCGGGCGTGGGCGTGGGCATGGCGTCTCCTGACAGGGTGTGGCGGGGGGGCGGGCGGGAGCGGTGTCAGCGGCTACACGAGGCCGACGGCGAGCAGCACGGCAGCGAGGGTGAGGTCGGCGACCAGGCAGGTCTCGGCGTACCAGCGGGGTACCACCCGGCCGGCGCGGTGGTGGGCGACGTCCCAGGCGGCGTGGGCGAGCCAGCCGGCGGCGAGCACGTACCGGGCGACGGCGGGGTCGACGGCGACCGCCGCCATCGCCACCGCACCGAAGCCGAGGACGGCCGCGGTCTGCGCCGTCAGCAGCCGCCGGGAGCCGAGGTCGTCGCGGGCGGTGCCCCAGGTGAGGTAGACGACCGCGGCCAGGAGCACGCACCAGGCGCTGGTCCAGATCTGCACCTGCTCGGGCAGCGGCGCCACCACGGCGAGGCCGGCGACGACGGCACCGGTGCCGACCCCGGCTGGCCAGTGGCGGGCCAGGGAGCCGGACAGGCCGGGGCGGCGATCCGCGGTGGCCTGCGTGGCCGGTGTGGCAACGGTGCTGCTCATGGGGCTCCTCCGTCGGTGGTGCGCGGTCTGCACCGGACGCTAGGAGCGGGGGACCTGCGTCACGCCGGGAGAACCGCCAGGTCCGTCGCCGGGTCGGCGCCCGCGGGGAGCCCGTCTCAGAGGTCGAGCGGGAGCGCCGCGAGTTCGGCGCGAGAGGTCACACCGAGCTTGCTGAACACGTTGCGCAGGTGGAAGTCGACCGTGCGCGGGCTGACGAACAGCCGCGCGGCGGCGTCCCGGTTCGACAGACCCTGCCGGACGAGCGCCGCGACCTGCCGCTCCTGCGGGGTGAGGTCGGTCGCCGTGGAGACGTCGCGGCGGCGGGCGGTCTCACCCGAGGCGCGCAGCTCCTGGGCGGCGCGTTCGGACCAGGGGGCAGCCCCGAGGTCGTCGAAGATGGCGAGGGCGGCCCGCAGGTGCTCGCGGGCGTCGACCCGGCGACGGGCGCGGCGCAGGTGCTCACCGAAGGCGAGGTGGGTGCGGGCCCGGTCGGGCAGCCGCAGTGACGTCTCGTGCGCCTCCAGGGCGCGCCGGAAGTGCTCCTCGGCGCCGCTGCCCTCGGCGAGCAGCGCGCGGCCGTGCTCGACGACGGCGACCGCAGCCGGGACGCCGGTTCCCGTGGCGAACGCATCCAGCTCGTCCAGCCAGACGCGGGCGAGGTCGGCGCGGCCGGCCCGGATGGCGGTCTCCAGGCGGTCGATCGCCGCGATCCGGCACAGGCCGGGCTCGCGCATCTGCTCCAGGTGGTTGAGCGCGGTCGCCGGCTGCCCGACCGCGCGCAGGCTCCGCGCCCAGTTCACCAGGTCGACGACGATCACGTCGGTGATCCCCACGGCGTGCGCTTCCCTGATCGCCATCGCCTCGGCGAGGTGGCGATCGGCGACGTCGTCCCCTCGGAGGGCGGCGACCAGGGCGAGCTCGGCGGTCGGCAGCGCGGTCAGCCCGGCGTGGCCGGTGCTGGCGGCCAGCGGCAGCGCCTCGGCGGCCGCCGCCGCGGCCTTCGCCCACGCCCCCGTGGCGATCTGGATCTGAGCGCCGCGCGTCAGGGCGTGCTCGACCATGGTCAACGCCCCGGCGCGGCGCGCGGCGGTCAGTTGCTGCTCGTGCAGGCGCAGCCCGCGCCGGTCGTCGCCGAGGAGCATCGCGGCGACGCCGAGGTTGGGCTGCAGCACGTGGTCGTCGACGGGATCGGCGTCGGTGAGGGTGAACGCACACCGGATGGAGTCGGCAGCGGCCGCCCAGTCCCGGCGGGCCGCGGCGACGAACCCGCACAGCAGCGCGTGGGCGGCCCGCACCCGGGCGGGGGCGTCGGCATCGGGCGCGGTCACCAGCCCCGCCGGGTCGACGTTGCGTGCCGATCGTGCGCCGAACGCGGCCAGGGACGCCGCCAGCATCGCCAGCTGCTGCGCCATCCCCTCGTCCGCGCCGACGGCGAGCTGCGCGGCCTGCAGGACGAGGTCGTAGCCGTCGTCGAGTGAGCGGGTGTTCCACTCGATCTGCCCCTGGAGCGTGAGCAGCCGGGCGCACACCAGCGGATCCCTCACGTCGGCCGCGGCGGCGGTGGCCAGCGCCGCCGCCCGCGACGGGTGCGCGCCCTGCCAGGCCGAGGACGCGGCCAGGTACAGCCGGCGGCCGCGGGCATCACCGCCGCCGGTGAGCTCGGCGGCGCGGGCCCAGGCGGCCGCGGCGGCCTCGTGTCCACCCCGGGCGGCAGCGCGCTCGGCGACGGCGTCCAGTGCGGCGACGACCTCGTCGTCGGGCCGGTCGGCGGCGGCGGCCAGGTGCCACGCCCTGCGGTCGGCATCCGCACGCAGCACGTCGGACAGTGCACGGTGCGCGGCCCGGCGCTGCGCGCTGGTCGCCGCCCGGTAGACCGCCGAGCGCACCAGCGGGTGGTGGAGGACGACGGTGTCCCCGTCGACCCGGAGCAGGCCGGCCCGCTCGACCTCGTCCAGAGCGTCGTCACCGGCGCCCAGCCGTTCACCGACGTCGCGGACGACGGTCAGCCGGCCCGTGTCGTCGGCCGCGGCCACCAGCAGCAACCGCTGCGCAGGCTCGCTCAGCCGTCGGCATCGGTCGAGGAACCCGCGCTCCACCCCGCCGGTCAGCGGCAGCGGCGTCGGCAGCGGTGTCCGGCCGGCCAGCTGGTCCGCGGTGAGCACCCCGGACAGCTCCACCAGCGCCAGCGGGTTGCCGCCGGTGGCGGCCACCACCTGGTCCCGCACCGCCGGGTCGATCTCCCCGCCGGTCCGGGCGGACAGGAGCGCGTCGGCCGCCTCCCCGGCGACGCCACCCAGGACGACGGCGGGCAGGTCGGGCGCGTCGAAGCCGTAGGCCTCGCCGTCACGGGCGGCGAACAGGAGCGCGACCCGTTCGGCCTGCAGCCGGCGGGCCACGAACAGCAGCGCAGCCGCGGATGCGTCGTCGAGCCAGTGCGCGTCGTCGACCACGGCGAGGATCGGGGACTCCTCGGCGGCGTCGGCGAGCAGGCTCAGCGTCCCGAGGAAGGCCAGGAACCGGTCGCCCTCGCCCTCGACCTCACCCATCGCGGCCCGCAGCGCGATCCGCTGCGGCGGGGGGAGGACCTCCAGCCGGCCGCGGAGCGGCCACAGCAGCCGCTGGAGGGCCGCGAACGCCAGCGGGGACTCCGACTCCACGCCCGAGGTGCGCAGCACCGTCGTGTCCGGAGCCGCGCCGCAGGCGTCGGCCAGCAGCGTCGACTTGCCCGAGCCGGCCACACCGCGGACGACCAGCGCGCCTCCGTTGCCCTTGCGGGCGGCGTCGAGCAGGGCGGCGATCGCCGCGCGTTCGGGATCCCGTCCGGCCAGCACGGGCCGACCGTACCGACCGGAACGGACAGGTCCAGGATGGCCGACCCGGCGGGGCCACGACGTGCGCGACCTGGGCGGTGGCGCGCGGGCCCCAGCGCCGCCGGCCACGCACGCCGACCCGGTGGGGAACCTGGCGATTTCCCCGGTGAGAGACACCCGCCTCCGCGCCGACTCTCGATCCCGACCGCACCACCTCCAACACGTCCGAGGAGTCCCCATGCTCTCCAGCACACCCCGCACCTTCATCGGCTCGACCACCTTCACGGTCACCGGCATGACCTGCGCCCACTGCCGGCGCGCGGTCACCGAGGAGATCGCGGCAGTCGACGGCGTCGAGTCCGTCGCCGTCGACCTGACCACCGGCACGGTCACCGTCACCGCCCAACGCCCCGTCGACCGCGCCGACATCAGCGCCGCCGTCGACGAGGCCGGCTACGCCCTCGTCCCCTGACCCCGACCGTCCCGACCCCTGGAGACCCGCCGTGCACAGTGCGACCCCCACCCCGAGCGCGACCCCCGCGCACCCCGATGTCCAGGCACACACCGCGCACCGGTCGAGCGCCAAGAAGTTCGTCCTGCACTACCTCGAGATGGTCGTGGCGATGGCCGTCGGCATGGTGGCCCTGCACCCCGTGTGGAGCCTCGTGCTCGACGCCGTCGGCGGAGCCGAACTGATGCACGACCCGTACACGGGAGCGCTCATCATGGCGACGGACATGACGGTCGCCATGTCCGCGTGGATGAGGTTCCGCGGTCACCGGTGGCGGCCCATCGTCGAGATGGGCGCGGCGATGTACGCGCCCTTCCTGGTCCTCTTCGTGCCGCTGGCCCTCGAGCTCATCGACGAGGGGGCCCTGATGCTGTGGGGCCACGTGCTCATGCTCGTGGCGATGGCCGCGGCGATGCTGCTCCGCCCGCACGAGTACGCCCACTGCTGACACCGGACGCCGACCACGTCGGTGACCTCCGGGCCTCCCGTGGCGGGAGCGGGCCTCCCGCTCCCGTTCCTCCCCGTCGCTGCGCCGGACGCCCTCGCGGACGGGCGTGCCGACCGGGAGCACCTGGCCCGGAGGCACCACCGGCACCCGTCCCGGGCAACCCGCACCGACCGTCTCCCGAGGAGTCCCCGATGACCGACGCGACCACGACCGACCCCACGCGGACCGCGACCACGATCCGGCGGGCCACGCCGGCCGACGCCGGCGACGTCGCCGCGATGGTCCGCGAGATCGCCGCCCACGAGGACCAGGCAGCACACGTGCACGTTCCCGACGAGCAGTGGCGGCAACTGCTCGACCGACCCGAGGTGATCGTGCTGCTCGCCGAGCAGGACGGCGCGGCTGTCGGTTACGTCTCGGCCGTCCGCCAGCTGCACCTGTGGACCGGCGGCGACGTCCTCGCCCTCGACGACCTCTACGTCCGGCCCGGCTCCCGCGACATGGGCGTCGGCGGACAGCTCATGGCCGTCCTGGCCGGCCTCGCCGCGCCCGAGCAGTTGCTCATCCGCTGGGGCGTGGAGGTCGGCAACGTCGACGCCCAGCGCTTCTACCGCCGGCTCGGCGCCACGCTGCGACCGAAGGTGCTCGCCGCGTGGACCCCGGGCGCCTACGCCGCCGCCACACCGGCCTGACGCCAACCCGGCGATCCCCCCGGTCCGAGCCACCCGTCCGCCGCCGAGGCTCGGCCCCGACCCCGGCACCCGACCCGACAGGAGGTCCACGATGACGACGACCGCGCCGCCGCCCACCGTGTGCACGCTGGAGATCGGCGGCATGACCTGCGCCTCGTGCGTGGGCCGGGTCGAGAAGGCCCTCAGCCGGGTGGACGGTGTGTCCGCCGCGGAGGTCAACCTGGCCACCGAGGTGGCCACCGTCCGCTTCGACCCGCAGCAGGTCGGCCTCGACGAGCTGACCGCCGCGGTCGTGCGCGCCGGCTACACCGCGACGCCGCACCGCGGGGTTCCGGCCGCGACCGAGCCGGCCGAGGTCCCGGGCGACGACGGCGACGCGCACCTGACCGCGCTGAGGCGGAAGTGGCAGGTCACCCTCGCCGTCGGCCTCGGGCTGATGGGCCTGATGTACGTGCCGCTGTACCTGGACACGATGGACTGGCTGATGCCGGCGATCCTCGTGGTGGCGACCGTCGTGCAGTCCTGGGCCGGCAAGGACGTCTACCGCGCCGCCTGGACGGCGGCCCGGCACGGCAGCACCACCATGAACACCCTCGTCGCGCTCGGCACCGGCGTCGCCTACCTCTACAGCGCCTTCGTCACCCTCTGGCCGGCCGCCGCCGAGCGCTGGGGCCTGCCGCTGCACGTCTACTTCGAGACCTCGCTGGTCATCCTCGCCCTGGTCCTGGCTGGCCGGTGGATGGAGGGCCGGGCCAAGAAGCGCACCGCGGCGGCGATCACCGCGCTGGTGGGCCTGGCGCCGAAGACCGCGCGGGTGCTGCGCGACGGCGCGGAGGTCGACGTCCCGGTCGAGCAGGTCGTCGTCAGCGACCTGGTGCGGGTGCGGCCGGGGGAGAAGGTACCCGTCGACGGCGTCGTCACCGACGGGGCGACCGCCGTCGACGAGAGCATGCTGACCGGCGAGAGCCTGCCGGTGGACAAGGCGGTCGGCGACACGGTCATCGGCGCGACCCTCAACCGCACCGGCACGGTGGTGCTGCGGGCCACCGCGGTCGGCGAGGACACCGCGCTGGCACAGATCGTCCGCCTGGTCGAGGACGCGCAGGGCGCGAAGGTGCCGATGCAGCGGCTGGCCGACCGGGTCTCGGCCTGGTTCGTCCCGATCGTGCTGCTGCTGGCCGCGGCCACCTTCGCCGTGTGGGTGCTGGTCGGTCCGGACACCGGCCGGCTGACGATGGCGATCACCACCACGATCGCCGTGCTGATCATCGCCTGCCCGTGCGCGCTGGGCCTGGCCACGCCGACCGCGGTCATGGTCGGTACCGGCCGCGCCGCCGAGCTGGGCATCCTCATCGGGAACGGGGACGCGCTGGAGACCGCCCGCCGGGTCACCGCCGTCGTCCTGGACAAGACCGGCACCATCACCCGCGGGAAGCCGGCGCTCGCCTCGGTGACTCCGGTCGGCGGCTGGACCGAGGACGACGTGCTGGCCCTCGTCGCCGGCGCGGAGACCGGCAGCGAGCACCCGGTCGCCGAGGCGATCGTCGCCGCCGCTGTCGCGCGCGGGCTGCGCCTGCCGGGGCTGCGCTCCTTCGACGCCGTCCCCGGTCACGGCATCGACGCGGTCGTCGCCGGTGCGCACGTGCTCGCCGGCAACCAGGCGCTGATGAGCGCACGCGGGGTGGACGTGTCCGCGCTGGCCGGCGCCGCCGGTCGCGCGGCCGCGGCCGGGCAGACGCCGATGTTCGTGGCGGTCGACGGGCAGCCCGCCGCGACGATCACCGTCGCCGACACGGTCAAGCCGGAGTCCGCGGAGGCCGTCGCGCAGCTGCGGGCGCTGGGCGTGCAGGTGTGGATGCTGACCGGTGACAACACCGGCACCGCCCGGGCCATCGCCGATCAGGTGGGCATCGAGCACGTGCTCGCCGAGGTGCTGCCGGCCGACAAGGCGGCGAAGGTGCGGGAGCTGCAGGCGCAGGGGCACGTCGTCGCGATGGCCGGCGACGGCATCAACGACGCCGCCGCACTGTCGGCGGCCGACGTCGGCATCGCCATCGGCACCGGCGCCGACGTCGCGATCGCCGCCTCCGACATCACGCTCGTCGGCGGCGACCTGCGCGGCATCGTCTCGGCGATCGCGCTCTCCCGGCGCACCGTCACCACGATGAAGCAGGGCCTGGCCTGGGCGTTCGGCTACAACCTGCTGCTCATTCCGGTCGCGGCCGGTGCCCTGTACGGCTTCGACGAGCTGCTGCTGGATCCCGTGCTGGCCAGCGCGGCGATGGCGATGAGTTCGGTCAGCGTGCTGACCAACGCGCTGCGGCTGCGCCGGTTCCGCCGGCCGGCCACCGTGGAGGAGATCCTGCGGCCGCCGCTGCGGGCGAGGATCGGCCAGTACGCCTACCTGACCGGTGTCGCCGTCGTCGCCCTCGCCCTGGGCGCCGGCCTGACCGCGGTGTCCCGGATGGACGTCGCCGAGCGCGGCATGAACGGCACGCTCGCCTGGGTGCAGGGCACCGGCATGCCGATGCGCCCGGCGATGAGCGAGATGATGACCGCCGAGGTGCCGCCGGCCGACGCTGCCGACGCCGGTGTCGAGGTGCGGCTCGAGCTGCCCGCGCAGGTCCGGCCCGGCGAGCCCACGAGGCTCGTCGCCACCATCGTCGACGCCGCGTCCGGCGAGCCGCTCGAGGACCTCACCCGCAGCCACGAGGCGTGGATGCACCTCATCGCCACCCGCGAGGACCTCGGCACGTTCGCCCACGTCCACCCGCAGCCGACCGGCGCGCCCGGTCAGCTCGCCGTGGAGATCGCCTTCCCGACCGCCGGCCGGTACGTGGTGAACACCGAGTTCCGGCGGCAGGGCGAGATGGCCGACGTCCACTCCCGGCAGGTGGTCACCGTCGCCGGTACCGCGCCGGAGCCGGTGGTCCTGACGGCCGGGCCGCGGGTCGTCGAGGTCGACGGCGTGCGGGTCGAGCTCGAGGGCGACGCCGAGGCCGGGGGTGGAAGCGACCTGGACTTCTCCTTCACCGACGCGGAGACCGGCCGGCCGATCGACGACCTGCGGCCCTACCTCGCGGCCGCCGGTCACGTCGTGGTCATGCGGGCCGACGGGGGGACGTTCGCCCACGAGCACGCCGAGGAGACCGACGGCAGCGGACGGCCGGTCTTCGCTCTCCCCGGGCAGACGTTCGGCCCCGAGCTCGACGTCCACGCCGAGTTCCCGACCGCCGGGACGTACCGGCTGTGGGCTCAGTTCCGCCTCGCCGACGGCGACGTGATCACCGCGCCGTTCACCGTCCAGGCCCGCTGAGGCAGGCGATCCGGGGCAACGCCCCCGGGGCCGTCGCTGACGGCCCCGGGGGCCGTGTCCGCGACGGGCCCCGTCGCCGGGCGGCCGCCCGGCCGGGACTCCGCGCAGCGGCCGCCGGCGCCGTCGAGGACGGCTGGACGTCGGCGCCCCGTCGCGATGAACGGCCCGGACCGAGCCCCGGATCGAGAACCTGGTGGGATCACCGGTGTGAGCGGCCTGCCCGTCGGCGACCGTGGCAGCCAGTCCCGGCCGTCGTCCGGTGAGGGCCATGCCCTCCACCGACTGGCCCTCCACCGACTGGCCCTCCACCGACTGGCCCTCCACCGACTGCCGGCCGGTGACGGATCGCACCGAGCGTGGCCCGGCATGCTCTGCGGGCATGCCGGACGGCTGGCCCGCACCGAGCCCGCCGAGGAGTCCCCGAGACACCGAACGAGGAACGAATGACGTTGCACGTGCGCCCGGCGGCGCCCGAGGACCTCCCGGCCGCCGCCGCGGTACTCGCCGACGCCTTCACCGACTACGCCTGGACCAGATGGACCGTCGACGCCGACCACCACGGTGAGCGGCTGGCGGCACTCCACCACCTGTTCCTCTCCGAGATCGCCCTGTACTCCGGCTGGGTGGACCTCGGCGAGGCGGGTGGGGAGCTCCTGAGCGTCGCGGTGTGGCTGCCCAGCACCGAGGTGCCCGAGGACGTGTGGGCACGGGTCGGCACGGCGGTCGCCGAGCTGGCGGGGGACCGAGCGACGGCCGCGGCCGAGGCCGAAGCGGTGCTCGCCGAGCACCGCCTCGACGAGCCGCACGTGACCCTGGCCAGCCTCGGGGTCGCGCAGCGTCGGCAGGGGCGGGGCCTCGGTGCCGCGACGCTGGCCCCGGGGCTCGTCCGCGCCGACCGGGCGGGGCTGCCGGTGCACCTGGAGACCAGCGCGGAGTCGAACGTGCGCTTCTACCGCCGCCTGGGTTTCGGCGTGGTCGACGTCGTCGACCTGCCGGGCGCCGGTCCGCGGACCTGGCTGATGCGCCGCGAGCCGCCCCCTGCCGCCGCGGACGGGGCGGCGACGGCGGTCGGCACGGCCGGGGGCTGCGACGGGCACGTCCGGTGAACGGCTTCCTGGTCGCTCTGATCGTGGTCTGCGAGATCGGCTTCTGGTGCCTGCTCGGCGCCGGCCTGGTGGCCCGTTACGTCCTGCGCCTGCGTCGCACCAGCGCGGTGCTGCTCGCCGGCGCCCCGGTCCTCGACCTGCTCCTGCTCATCGCGTCCGTCCTCGACCTGCGCTCCGGCCGCACTGCCGGTGTCGCACACGGGCTCGCCGCCGCCTACATCGGGTTCTCCGTGGCGTTCGGCTCGACCACGCTGCGGTGGGCCGACCAGCGCTTCGCCCACCGCTTCGCGGGCGGCCCCCCACCCGAGCGGCCGCCGAGGTACGGGCAGGCGCGCACCCGACACGAGTGGCGGCTGTGGGCGAGGGCGTCGGTGGGCTGGGCCATGGCCTGTGGGCTGCTCGGTCTCGCCATCGTCGCCGTCGACGACCCCGCCCGTACCGCGCACCTGACCGGCTGGATCCAGGGACTGACCGCGTGGCTGGTCGTCTGGGCGCTGGCCTGGCCCCTGCCGTACACCCTCTGGCCGAAGACCCCGCCGGCAGCCTCCGTCGACGACGTCGTGACGGCGGGTCCGGGGATGAACGCGTGACTGCCGGAGCCGCCGCAGGGACCGGACGCCTCCCACGGGCCGTGACCTGGGGGTTGTTCGTCGCCTGGGCGGTGCACGACGCCGAGGAGTTGTGCACGATGGCCGGCTGGGCCGACCGGGCTCGCCCGCGGCTGGAGCGGAACCTGCCGTGGGTCCCGGGAGCGGTGTGGGAGCGGATGTCGGTCCCGCGGGAGCACGCCACCGCCGCCATCGGGGTGATGGCGTGCGTCATGGGGACGGCGGCGGCCCGGGGGGCGAGCACCGGCGGGGCCAGCCCGCTGTTCCAGGCCACGCTCGCCGGCTTCGGGCTGCACGCCGTCCCGCACCTGGCCTCGGCGGCGGTCACCCGTGGCTACACCCCGGGCGTGCTGACCGCGCCCACGGTCGTGGCGCCGTTCGCACTGTGGGCCCGGCGGCGGCTCCGCCGGGCCGTGGTGCCGACCGCACCGGTGCCGCCGGGAGCGCCGCTGCTCGTGCCGCTGGTCGTGGGCGGGGCACACGTCGTCGCGTCGGCCCTGGTCCGCGCGAGGACACGCCGACGCCGACCTGGCCCGGCGTGACCGCCGGACACCGGGGCCGGCACAACAGTTGCCAGGAGCGTCGGCACGCCTTCGGGTGAGGGAACGGTCGCGTCCGGCCGAGGCCGAGGTCGGCCGGATGCAGGATGAGGCCGTGTTGATCAACGACGACCGGGGCGCAGCCATCACGGTCGCGGGCCTGGTCAAGGACTACGGCACGCTGCGTGCCGTCGACGGCGTCTCGTTCACCGTCGGTGCGGGGGAGTTCTTCGGCATCCTCGGTCCCAACGGGGCGGGCAAGACCACGACCCTGGAGATGGTCGAGGGCATCCGGGAGCCCGATCAGGGGTCGGTGTTCCTGCTCGGGGAGCCGGTCTGGCCGCGCAACCCGCGGCTGCTGGCCCGGGTCGGGGTGCAGCTGCAGGGAAGCGCCTTCTTCGAGCGGCTGACCTGCCGGGAGCAGCTGCAGACCTTCGGGGACCTCTACGGCGTCCCGCGGGGGCGGGCCGACGAGATGCTGGAGCTGGTCGGGCTGGCCGGTAAGGCCGACGTCCGGGAGGACCAGCTCTCCGGCGGGCAGCGGCAGCGGCTCTCCATCGCCTGCGCCCTCGTGCACGCCCCCGACGTCGTCTTCCTCGACGAGCCGACTGCCGCGCTGGACCCCCAGGCCCGGCGCAACCTGTGGGACCTGCTGCGCGAGATCCAGGCCCGCGGCACGACGGTCGTCTACACCACGCACTACATGGACGAGGCCGAGATCCTCTGCGACCGGGTCGCCATCATGGACGCCGGCCGGATCCTCGCCCTCGACACACCGGCGGCCCTGGTCCGCGGGCTGGAGGCGGCCACCCGCGTGGCGCTGCCCCGGGGCGTGCTGGACGCCGCGACCGCCCGCACGCTGCCCGGCGCGGAGACCGCCCACGAGATCGAGGACGAGGTCGTGCTCTCCACCCGGGAACCCGCGCGGCTGGTCGCCGCACTCGCCCAGCGTCAGGCGCTCGACGGGGTCAGCGTCCGCACGGCCACGCTCGAGGACGTCTTCCTCACCCTGACCGGACGGGAGTACCGCGCATGACCGGCACCCAGCTCGCCCCGTCCGAGCTCCGGGACCCTGCGCCGGAGCGTCCGCAGCCCGCGGCGGCCGGGCAGCTGCGGTCGCTGTCCCGGGCGATGCTGCGCAGCTTCTTCCGCGACAAGACCTCGCTGTTCTTCACCTTCCTGTTCCCGCTGATGTTCCTGGTCGTCTTCGGGCTCGTGTTCCGCAGCGACGGGGCGAGCACGACCAGCCTCGGCGTGGTCGGGAACGGGCCGGTCATCTCCGCGCTGCCCGACGAGGTCGTCGACGCGGTGACCTATGACAGCGCCGAGGCGGCGGTGGCCGCGGTCGAGGCCGGCGACCTGCCCGGGGCGCTGGTCGAACAGGGCGGTGAGGTCACGCTGTACTTCGCCGCCAGCGACCAGGTGCAGGCCGGCACCGTCCAGCAGATCGTGTCGTCGGTGGTCAACGGCGCCAACCTGGCCGCGACCGGCCGGCCGCCGGCGATCGCCTTCACCACGGAGCAGGTCGAGTCCGACCAGTTCACCCCGATCCAGTTCCTGGCGCCGGGGATCCTGTCCTGGGGCGTGGCGACGTCCGCCGCGTTCGGTGCGGCGCTGACCCTGGTCGCCTGGCGCAAGCGACAGGTCCTGCGCCGGCTGCGGCTGTCCCCGGCGCCCGTGTGGACGATCGTCGGCGCCCGGGTCGGGGTCTCCCTGCTCGTGGCGCTGATGCAGGCAGCCCTCTTCCTGGGTGTCGCCCTGCTGCCGGCCTTCGGGCTGGACCTGGCCGGCCAGTGGTGGCTGGCCCTGCCCGTCCTGCTGTGCGGCACCTGTTCGTTCCTCGCCGTGGGCCTGCTCGTGGGCGCCGTCGCGAAGACCGAGGAGTCCGCGAGCGCGATCGCCAACTTCGTGGTGCTGCCGATGGCGTTCCTGTCCGGCACCTTCTTCGACCTGTCCGCGGCTCCGGCGTGGATGCAGGCGGCCAGCAAGGCGCTCCCGCTCGGCTGGATGAACGACGGCATCACCGACGTCCTGGTGCGCGGGGAGGGCCTCGGTGCCGTGTGGCTGCCCTGCCTGGTGCTGCTGGGCTTCGCCGTCGTGGTGGGTGCGGCCGCGACCCGCCTGTTCCGCTGGGAGTCCGACTAGCGGGAACCGTCGTCCCGGCGACACCGTGGACCGGGAGGTCATCGGGGCGTGTGGAGCGCCGGCCGGCCGCGGCGGCCTCACCGGGTGTGTACGGGCGTCGCATCGCTGAGAGCCGGGGAGGCCACGCGACCCCGCCGGCGGGTCAGCCCGTACCGGTGGTCGACGGTGACGTAGGCCGCCACGAGGAGGTCGAAGCTCAAGCACGTGATCGTGAAGGCGTCGGGAGCGAGAGCGTGTCCCGGGTCGACGTGGTGCAGCGCGACGTCCCACACCGGGTGCAGCGCCCACCCGGCGGCCAACCACATCGGCGAGCCGCGGAGGCCGCACAGGCCCAGGCTCCCGTAGAGAACGACACCGGCGAGCTCGGCGACCACCCAGCCGCTGCCTGCGCCGGCCTGCGCGGCGAAGTAGACGTAGGTCAGTGCCGCACCGCACAGCAGGAAGGCGAGCAGGGCGCGGCCGACGATCTCCCTGCCCCAGCGCGACAGCATCCACACGACGACGACCAGCGTGCTGGCCTGGAAGATACCGTTGACGAGCCACTGACCGGTCATGGCGTTCGGTCTCCTTCGGTTCCGGAGCGGGGGACCGGTCGGGCCGGTCTGGTGCGCCGACTCTCCGGGCGCGACGGCCTGCTTCGCACCGGGGAGATCGCCAGGCCGGCGACCGGACCCGCGCCCGCCGACTCCCGGACGCGCCGACGACCTGGGTCGCAGCGTCGTGCAGGTCGGGCCATGGTCCTGACGCGATCACCCGTCCCAACGGGTGAGCCCCCTGGACGCCGGAGCGGGGGCGGCCGCTACGGTAATCCCCATGCAGTTGGTCGGGATTGTGCGGATTGCACTCGTCGAGCGCCGGCACGTCGACCTGCTGCGGTGCGCGAGCGCGCTCTGTCCGGCCTGACGTCGTCCAGAGCCCACCCTTCTCCCTCGCCACCGGAGTCCCTCGCATGACCCTGCTCGCTGCCCCCACGACCGCATCCACCGCCGTCGAGCGCAGTCCCCTCGACATCGAGCGCCTCGAGCCGTCCATCGGCGCCCGGGTGCACGGCGTCGACCTCAGCCGCGCCACCGACGACCAGGTCCGCGCCATCCGGACCGCTCTCGCCGAGTACAAGGTGCTGTTCTTCGCCGGCCAGCACGACCTGCACCCCGACAGCCAGATCGCGCTGGGCCGCCGCCTGGGCGAGGTCACCGAGTCCCACCCGGTGGTCCCCGGTGTCGACGAGCAGCACCCGGAGATCTACGCGCTCGACAGCGCCACGGGCGGCTTCGCCGACATCTGGCACACCGACGTCACCTTCGTCCGCCGTCCGCCGCTGGGCTCGGTGCTGCGGGCCGTCGTCCTGCCGCCGACGGGGGGCGACACCCAGTGGGCCGACCTGGAGCTGGCCTACCGCTCGCTGAGCGAGCCGGTTCAGCGCCTGGCCGACCAGCTCGTCGCGGTGCACGACGGCACCCGGGAGTTCGGCTACTACATCGCCCAGCGCGAGGAACGCACCAAGTGGGAGGGCGAGGAGTACCGCGCCCTGGTCCCGGTCGAGCACCCGGTGGTGCGCGTCCACCCGGAGACCGGCCGCAAGGGGCTGTTCGTCAACCCGGGCTTCGTGTCGCACATCAAGGACGTCTCGGACGCCGAGAGCCGGTACCTGCTGGACCTGTTCTATGCGCACATCACCAAGCCCGAGCACATCGTCCGGCACCGCTGGTCGGTGGGCGACGTCGTGATGTGGGACAACCGCTCGACGGTGCACTACGCCAACCGCGACTACGGTGACCAGCGGCGCGTCATGCACCGCATCACGCTGCGCGGTGACCAGCCGGTCGGTCCCGTTCCCGCCTGACCCCGGGACCCGCTCCCGACCTCCCGACCGCGCGGACAGGCGCAGGCTCCCGACGGGGGCCTGCGCCTGTCCGCGCGAGCACATCCGCCGGCCTGCGCAGGCCGGCGCCACCACGAGAGAGAAGACCCATGACGAGCACCGTTCCCCGCCCCCGCGCGACCGCCCTGGCCGTGGCCGCCCTCCTCACCGCCACCGCCGCCGGGTGCTCCAGCGAGGAGGCCGGGGCGGGCGGAGGGAGCGGTGTCACGGTCCCGACCGCGCAGTTCAGCTGGACCGCCGCCGGCCTGACCAACTCGATCCTGAGCGAGATCGCCGCCGACCACCCCGACCTCGGCGTCGCCTCCCTGGCCACCACGCAGCTCGACCCGGCCGCGGCCTGGGCCGGGGCGCAGCGCGGGGACATCGACCTGCTCACCGAGGTCGCGCTGCCCAACCAGCAGCCGCTCGCCGACGAGGCCGCCGACCGGGTCCAGATCGTGTCCGAGACCTACGGCGACGCCTCGCAGGGCTGGTTCGTGCCCGCCTACGCCGTCGCGCCCGGCGGCCCGCTCGAGGGCCTGACCAGCGTCACCCAGCTCAACGACTACGCCGACGAGCTGGGCGGGAAGTTCTACGACGCCGACCCGGGCTACATCACCACGGAGCAGAACGCCAAGCGGCTCGAGGGCTACGGCATCACGCTGGAGCACGTCGTCTCCAGCGAGGCGGCCGAGCTCGCCCAGCTGGAGAACAGCTACAGCCGCCAGGAGCCGATCGTGCTCTACCTGTACCACCCGCACGCGGTGTTCGCGCAGTACGACATGGTCCAGCTCGAGGAGCCCACGCCCTACACCGACGGCTGCCTGACCACGGGGGACGGCGCCTGCGCGATGCCGTCGTACAGCGCCAACATCGCCGCCAGCACGGAGCTGCGCGAGCAGGCCCCGGCCTTCGTCGACCTGCTGACCGACCTGCGCATCTCCGTCGAGGAGATGGAGGCGATGCAGAAGCAGGTCGACGTCGACGGCGAGGAGGTCGCGACGGTCGCGCGCCAGTGGGTCGACGGGCACGCCGACCAGATCGACGAGTGGATCGGCTGACCGTGCCACCGGTGCTGCGGGCCACGGGGCTGACCAAGGTCTTCGGCCCGCGCGAGCAGGATGCGCTGCGACTGGCGGCCGAGGGCGTGGGGCGCGACGAGGTCCTGCGCCGCACCGGCTCGACGCTGGCCGTGCACGACGTCGGCTTCACCGTCGAGCGCGGTGAGCTCTTCGTCGTCATGGGGCTGTCCGGGTCCGGGAAGTCGACGCTGGTCCGGCTGCTCAACCGGCTGATCGAGCCCAGCGCGGGCACGGTGGAGGTCGACGGCCAGGACCTGCGCGCGCTGGGCGACGCCGACCTGCGGACGCTGCGCAACGAGCGGGTCGGCATGGTGTTCCAGCACTTCGCGCTGCTCCCGCACCGCACCGTGCGCGAGAACGCGGCCTACGCGCTCAAGGTCCGCGGGGCCCCCGCGGCCGAGCAGCGGGAGCGGGCCGACTGGGCGTTGCGGACGGTGGGGCTGCTCGACCGGGCCGACGCCCGGCCCGAGCAGCTCTCCGGCGGCATGCAGCAGCGCGTGGGACTGGCCCGCGCGCTGGCCGCGGACTCCGACGTGCTGCTCATGGACGAGCCGTTCTCCGCGCTGGACCCGCTCATCCGGCGGGACATGCAGGACCTCCTGGTCCGGCTGCAGACCGACCTGCAGAAGACGATCGTCTTCATCACCCACGACCTCAACGAGGCCATGCGGCTGGGCGACCGCATCCTGATGCTCAAGGACGGGCGCACGGTGCAGCTGGGCACCGGTCCGGAGATCATCTCCGCGCCGGCGGACGACTACGTCGCCGACTTCACCTCGGACGTCGACCGGACCCGGGTACTCACCGCGGGCGACCTGCTGCGCGAGCCGCGGCTGACCGCCCGGCTCGGACAGCCGGCGGGGGAGGTGCTGCGCGCCCTCGGTGCCGCGGAGGCCAACGGCGTCTACGTGCTCGGCGAGGACGGGCGGATCGCCGGTGTGGCCCGCGACGACCTGCTGGCCCGCGGGGTGCAGGAGGGCCGGACGACGCTCGGCGAGCGGGAGCTGGTGCAGGACTACGCGACGACCGGCGCCGACCGGCCGGTGGTCGAGTTCGTCCACCTCGTCGGACGCCACGCCGTGCCGCTCGGGGTCGTGGACGACGACGGCCGGTTGCTGGGCGTCGTCCCCCGGGCGGCCGTGCTCGACGCGCTGGCCGCGGTCCCCGCGCGGCAGGAGGGCTGAACCGTGCCGCACGTCCCTCTCGGGCAGTGGGTGTCCGACCTGATCGACTGGCTGCTGGCCACGGTGCCGTGGCTGTTCGACGGGATCTCGGCGGTCATGCAGGTGCTCGTCGACGGCCTGACCGACGCGCTGGTCTCGCCGCCGCCGGTCGTGTGGATCGTCGTCCTCGCCGTGCTCGCCCTCCTGGTGCGCGGCCCGTGGCTGGCGCTCTACACGGTCCTGGCGTTCCTGCTGGTGGTGTCGCTGGAGCTGTGGGTCGAGACGATGCAGACCCTCGCGCTGGTCCTCGTGGCGGCGGTCGTCGCCACGGCGGTCGCGGTGCCGATCGGGATCCTGGCGGCCCGCCACCGGGCGGTCAGCGTCGTCGTCCGCCCGGTGCTGGACTTCATGCAGACGACGCCGGTCTTCGTCTACCTGATCCCCGCCGTCTTCTTCTTCGGTGTCGGGGTCGTGCCCGGCGTCGTGGCGACGATCCTGTTCGCCATCCCGCCCGGCGTCCGGCTCACCGAGCTCGGCATCCGCCAGGTCGACCGGGAGGTGGTGGAGGCCGCGCAGGCCTTCGGCTCCCGGCCCGGGCAGGTGCTGCGGGAGGTCCAGCTGCCCCTCGCGCTGCCGTCGATCATGGCCGGCGTCAACCAGGTGATCATGCTGGCGCTGTCGATGGTCGTCACGGCCGGCCTGCTCGGCGCGGCCGGGCTCGGCGCGGTGGTGGTGCGGGCGGTGACCCAGCTCGACGTCGGCTCCGGGTTCGAGGGCGGGCTCGCCGTCGTCCTGCTGGCGGTCTTCCTCGACCGGCTGACGGCGTCGTTCGGTCACCCCACGGCCCTGTCCCGGCTGGTGCGGGGCCGAGCACGCCGGACGCTGCCCGGTGGGAGGACGGCGCCGGACGTCGCGGAGCCGACCCGGGCCGGTGCGCCGGAACCCGCCTGACGACGTGGGCGCCCGCGAGTCCGGCTCCGGTCGACGGTGGAGGGGCCCGGGTGGTGGCCATACTGGAGGCACCACAGCCGGGGTCCAGCCCAGCGCCCCGCTGCCTCGTCGCAGGAAGCCGACGACACCCGATGACCCACAGCGCCGGAACCGACAGCCCGTCGTCCCCCGACCTGCGGGCGCTGCGCGCCCGGAACCAGGAGGCGCGTGCCCGGGCCGCGGAACTGCGCGTCCAGGTCGACGCGAGGCGGCGGCAGTGCCGGGAGCTCACCGACCGCGGTGAGCGGCGGGCGCCCGGGCCGGGAGCCACCGAGCTGGCCGAGCTGCGCACCCGGGCGGAGGCGGCCGAGGACCGGGCGCACAACCTCCAGCGGGCGTTGGCGAGCAACCGCCGCATCGGCATCCTGATCGAGCGGCTGCGCGTTCCCGAGGAACAGGCCTTCGAGCTCCTCCGGCAGGAGAGCATGCGGCGGAACCTCCGGCTGGCACAGGTGGCCGAGCAGGTCCTCTACACCGGTGCCCTCTGAGGTCCGGCAGGGCGTGTATGGTGGTGTCACCGACGCGGGGTGGAGCAGCTCGGTAGCTCGCTGGGCTCATAACCCAGAGGTCACAGGTTCGAATCCTGTCCCCGCTACCACGCACGGAGGGCCCGGTCACCACGGTGACCGGGCCCTCCGTCGTCGTGCGGCCCGCCGCCGGCAGGGTGTTGTGCGTCACGGGTCGGCTCCCTAGCGTCGCGGTCACCGACGCTCCCAGGGAGGGCACCCGTGACCGTTGAGGCCGTTCCACCCGGACCCGTCGACCTGGACGCGGTCGACCTCTCCGACCGGGAGTGGTGGGCCGGCCCGCCGTCGGTGCGGTACGCGACCTTCGCGGCACTGCGCAGGGAGCGAGCCTTCGCGTTCTTCGCCGAGCCCGAGATGCCGGGGATCCCGGTCGGGCCCGGCTACCGGGCCGTCACCCGCTACGCCGACCTCGAGGCGATCAGCTCCCAGCCCGGGCTCTTCTGCTCGGGCCGCGGCGCGGTGTCCATCCCCGACGTCCCGGCCGACCTCAACGAGTTCTACGGCTCGCTGATCAGCATGGACGACCCCCGGCACGCCAAGATCCGGCGCATCGTGTCGAAGGCGTTCACGCCACGCATGCTCGAGCAGCTGGTCGACGGCGTCCGCGCGGTCGTCGACGACGTGCTGGCCCGCGCCCGGCGGACGGCGGAGGCGCAGGGCGGGGTGATCGACGTGGTCGCCGACATCGCCGCGCCGATCCCGCTGCGGGTCATCTGCGACATGATGGGCGTCCCGGAGGAGGACCGCGCCATGGTCCTCGCCCAGTCCAACGTCATCCTCTCCGGCGGGGACCCGGAGCTCATCGAGGACGAGAACGACCCGGTCAGCGCCTTCCTGCTGGCCGGGATGGAGCTCGCCGGGCTCATGGAGCGACTGGCCGCCGAGCGGCTGGGAGACCCGCGACCGGACCTCACCACCGCGCTGGTGACCACGGAGGTCGACGGCGAGCGGCTCTCCCGCCAGGAGATCGCGTCGTTCTTCATCCTGCTGCTGGTCGCCGGCAACGAGACCACCCGCAACGCCATCTCCCAGGGCGTGCTGGCGCTGCACGAGCACCCCGACCAGCGGGCGCGGTGGGCGGGCGACCCGGGCCTGGACCACACCGCGGTCGAGGAGATCGTGCGCTGGACCAGCCCGGTCACCTGGATGCGGCGCACCGCCACCCAGGACGGCGAGGTGAACGGTCACCGGTTCCGGGCCGGCGACAAGTTCGTGCTCCTCTACGCCGCCGCCAACCGCGACCCCGCCGTGTTCCCGGACCCGGAGGTCCTCGACCTGGCCCGGGATCCCAACCCGCACGTCGGCTTCGGGTCGAAGGGGCCGCACTTCTGCCTCGGCGCGCACCTGGCCCGCCGGGAGCTGGCGGTCACGTTCCGGGCGCTGTTCGACGAGTTGCCCGACCTCGAGGTCACCGGCGAGCCGGACCGGCTGCGGTCGTCGTTCGTCAACGGCCTCAAGCGGCTGCCGGCCCGGTTGGGCGGGGCGCGCTGATGCGCGTCGAGGTCGATCCCGACCGGTGCGTCGGATCGGGGAACTGCGAGCTCCTGGCACCGGACGTCTTCGAGGTCGGGGACGACGGCGTCGTCCGGGTGCTGCGGCCGCGGCTCGGGGAGGCCGACGAGGACGCCGTCCGGGACGCCGTCGCCCGGTGCCCGACCGGGGCACTGGGGCTCGCCGAGTGACGGAACAGCGCCGTCCCCCGCGGGGTTGGCGCCGGCATGGAGCTCACCGTCACCGACGTCCCCGAGGCCGGCCGCTACGAGGTGCGTGCCGGCGACCGCGTGCTGGGCCTGGCCGCGTACCAGCGGCGGGGCGACCAGGTGGTGTTCACCCACACCGAGGTCGACCCCGACGCCGAGGGCGGCGGCGTGGGCGGCACGCTGGTCCGCGGCGCCCTGGACGACGTCCGGGCGCACGGGCTGCGGGTGGTGCCGCGCTGCTCGTTCGTCCGCGGCTACATCGAGCGGCACCCGGACTACGCCGACCTGGTCGACGCCTCCGCCTGAAGGCCCCGTCCCGGGTCCTGCCGGCCCCGTTCGGAGGCTCGTTCGGAGGCTCACCCCGAGCCTGCGAGGGGTGAGAGGGACGGGGTCCTGCGACCAGGGGCGGGGAGGACGGGGTCCTGCCTCAGAGGACCTGGTGGCCGTACATCTCGCCGAGCGGGTCGGCGATCAGCTCGATGCGCGCGCCGTCGGGGTCGCGGAAGTAGACCGAGACGCCGCTGTGCACCTCGTGGGCCACGCCGGCGTCGGTCAGTCGCTGCACCAGCTGCTGCCAGCGCTCGGGGTCGACGCTGATGGCCATGTGGTGCAGCCCGCCGAGCACCTCGGCGTAGGGGCCGACGTCCAGGCCGGGGAAGTCGAAGAAGGCGATCAGGTTGCCGTTGCCGATGTCGAAGAAGAAGTGCGAGGAGCCGGGGTAGTCGCGGTTCTCGATCAGCTCGGTCAGCGGGAAGCCCAGCACGTCCTGGTAGAAGCGCACCGTCCGCTCGACGTCGCTGCTGATCAGCGCGGTGTGGTGCAGGCCGCGGGCGGTGGACGGCGGCCGCTCGCCCGAGGGCTTGAGGTGCGCCTCCCGGATCCGGGTGCGCTCCTGCTCGATGGCGGTCAGGTCGAGGTCGCTGGCGGTGTCGCTCACGGGGAACTCCTCGGGGACGGACGGTGGTCGGCACGACGGGCGCGACCAGGATCCCGTTTGCCCGGTGGGTCCCGGCAACCCCCGGGTGTGAGGCCGGGGGGCCGTGCGTGTCCTCCTCGCCGGATGGTCTCCTCCGACGAGCCGGCCGGCCGGACCCCGGTGTCCCGGCGAGATCGGCGGTCTCGCACGCTTGGAGGCCCGTACCCGTGCGAGACCGCCGATCTCGCCGCCCGAGGAGGACCGTTGATCGAGTTGCGCACGCCGGGCGAGCTGGACGCGATGCGCGCCGCCGGAGCCGTCGTGGCGGACATGCTGGCCGCCGTCCGTGCCGCCGCGGCCCCGGGGGTCCGGCTCACCCAGCTGGACCAGGTGGCCCGCGCCGTCCTGGCCGACGCCGGCGCCTCCTCGCCGTTCCTCGGGTACGCGCCGCTGGCCACCACGCCGCCGTTCCCCGGCGTCGTCTGCCTGTCGGTCAACGACGTCGCGCTGCACGGCATCCCGACCCCGCAGGAGCTGGAGGACGGCGACCTGCTCAGCGTGGACGCCGGGGCCACCCTCGACGGCTGGGTCGGCGATGCGGCGATCACCTTCCCGGTGGGCACGGCCCGGCCGGAGGACCTGGAGCTGGTCGCGACCACCGAGCGAGCGCTGGCGGCAGGGATCGCCGCGGCCGTCGTCGGCAACCGCGTCGGCGACATCTCCGCGGCGATCGGCGCCGTCGGCCGGGCCGGCGGGTGCGGGATCAACACCGACCAGGGCGGCCACGGCGTGGGCCGCTCGATGCACGAGCCGCCGTCCGTCCCGAACGAGGGCCGCCCCGGTCGCGGGCTGCCGCTGCGCCCGGGCCTGGTGATCGCGATCGAGCCCTGGTTCCTGGCCGGCGGCAGCGACGACTACCGGGTCGCCGCCGACGGCTGGACGCTCTACAGCGCCGACGGCAGCCGCGCGGCGCACGTCGAGCACACGGTGGCGGTCACCGACGACGGACCCAGGATCCTGACCGCCCCGCGCTGAGAAAGGACCCCTCGCCCCCCACCGCTCGCAGGCTCGCGGTGGGACCCTGCACGGGGCCACCGCGCGGTCACCGACGACCCGGTCAGGCGAGGGCCTGGTCCAGGTCGGCGAGCAGGTCCTCGGCGTCCTCGATGCCGACCGAGAGCCGCACCAGGTCGGCCGGCACCTCCAGCGGGGACCCGGCGGCGCTGGCGTGGGTCATCCGCGCCGGGTGCTCGATCAGCGACTCCACGCCGCCCAGGGACTCCGCGAGGGTGAACACCTGCGCCCGCTCGCACGCCCGCAGCGCGGCGTCCTCCCCACCGGCGAGCCGGAAGGAGAGCATCCCGCCGAACCCGGACATCTGCTTGACGGCGATGTCGTGGCCGGGGTGGTCGGGCAGGCCCGGGTACCGCACGGACGCGACCGCCGGGTGGTCGACGAGGAACTCCGCGACCCGGGCGGCATTGGCCTGGTGCCGGTCCATCCGGACGCCGAGGGTCTTGATGCCGCGCAGCACCAGCCAGTCGGCCAGGGGACCGGAGACGGCGCCCATCGCGTTCTGGTGGAAGGCGAGTCGCTCGGCCAGCTCGTCGTCGTCCCCGACCACCAGCGCGCCGCCGACGACGTCGGAGTGCCCGCCGAGGTACTTCGTGGTCGAGTGGACGACGACGTCCGCCCCGAGGGTCAGCGGCTGCTGCAGGTAGGGCGAGGCGAAGGTGTTGTCGACGACGAGCAGCGCCCCGGCCTCGTGCGCGACCTCGGCGGTCAGCGCGATGTCGGCGATGTTGAGCAGCGGGTTGGTCGGCGTCTCGCACCAGACCACCCGCGTGCCCGGCCGGATCGCCGCCCGCAGCGCGTCCACGTCGTTCAGGTCGGCCGGCGTGTGCTCCACGCCCCAGCGCGAGGCGACCTTCGAGATGAGCCGGAAGGTGCCGCCGTAGGCGTCACCGCCGAGGACGACGTGGCTGCCGGGCTCGCAGACCGTCCGCAGCAGCGTGTCCTCGGCGGCCAGCCCGGAGGCGAAGGCGAGCCCGGTGCGGCCCTGCTCGAGGGCGGCCAGCGCCTCCTGCAGCGCCGTCCGGGTGGGGTTGGCGCTGCGCGCGTACTCGTAGCCCCCGCGCAGCCCGCCGACGCCGTCCTGCTTGAAGGTGGTCGCCAGGTGCAGGGGGACGACGACGTCGCCGGTCGCCGGGTCCGGGTCCTGCCCGACGTGGATGGCGCGGGTGTTGAAGCCGGGGAGTCCCGGGGAGCCGTTCATCCCCCGACCGTAGGAGCCGTGCCGGCGAGGTGCCCGAGCACGTCCTGCCGGGTGACGACGCCGGCCGGCTTGCCCTCCTCGTGCACCAGCAGCGCGTCCGCCTTCCCCAGGGCCGCGACCGCGGCGCTGACCGGCTCGCCGGAGCCGATGATCGGCAGTGGCGGGGACATGTGCCGCTCCACCCGGTCGGAGAGGTTGGCCCGACCGGCGAAGAGGGCGTCGAGCAGGGTCTTCTCCTCGACCGACCCGACGACCTCGCCGGCCGTCACCGGGGGCTCGGCGCGCACCACCGGCAGCTGGCTGACGCCGTACTCGCGGAGGATGTCGATGGCGTCCCGCACCGTCTCGTTGGGGTGGGTGTGCACCAGCTCCGGCGTGGTGCCGCCCTTGCCGGCGAGCAGCTCGCCGACGGTGCCCTGGGTGGCCTGCTCCAGGAAGCCGTAGTCGGCCATCCAGTCGTCGTTGTAGATCTTGCCGAGGTAGCCGCGCCCGCCGTCGGGCAGCAGCACCACCAGGACGTCGTCCTTGGTCAGGCGCTCGGCGGCGCGCAGCGCGCCGACCACCGCCATGCCGCAGGAGCCGCCGACCAGCAGGCCCTCCTCGCGGGCCAGCCGCCGGGTCATCGCGAAGGAGTCGCCGTCGCTGACGGCGACGATCTCGTCGGCGATCGTGCGGTCGTAGGCGTCGGGCCAGAAGTCCTCACCCACGCCCTCGACCAGGTACGGCCGTCCGGTGCCGCCGGAGTAGACCGAGCCCTCGGGGTCGACGCCGACGACGCGCACCCCTCCGCCGGAGACCTCCTTCAGGTACCGGCCGGTGCCGCTGATCGTGCCGCCGGTGCCGACGCCGGTGACGAAGCAGGTGACCCGCCCGTCGGTCTGCTCCCAGATCTCCGGCCCGGTGGTCTCGTAGTGCGACCGGGGGTTGGCCGGGTTGGCGTACTGGTCGGGCTTCCAGCCGCCGGGGAGCTCGCGGGCCAGCCGGTCGGAGACCGAGTAGTAGGAGCGCGGGTCGGCCGGGTCGACGGCGGTGGGGCAGACGTGCACCTCGGCGCCGTAGGCCCTGAGCACGTCGATCTTCTCCTTGCCCACCTTGTCGGGGCAGACGAAGACGCAGCGGTAGCCGCGCTGCTGGGCGACCAGCGCCAGCCCGATGCCGGTGTTGCCGCTGGTCGGCTCGACGATCGTCCCGCCCGGCTCCAGCGCGCCGCTGGCCTCGGCCTCGTCGACCATCCGCACGGCGATGCGGTCCTTCACCGACCCGCCGGGGTTGAGGTACTCGACCTTGGCCAGCACCAGGGGCGCGTCCGGCCCCAGGTCCCGGGTCACGGACGTCAGCCGGACCAGCGGGGTGTGCCCGACCAGCTCGATGACGTTCTCGGCGTACTGCACGACAGGCCCTCCTCGACGGTCGGCCGTTCGCCGTCCGTCGTGACCATCCCACCAGACCGGCGGCGGCTCCGCCGGTGTTGTCGACCCCCGGCCCGCGGGACCATGCGGCATGACCGAGACCGTCCCCACCGTGCCGCTCGACCGCGGCCCCGGCATGCCGCTGGTCGGGTTCGGCACCTGGCAGATGAACGGCTCCGAGTGCTACGAGGCCGTCCGCACGGCCCTGGACGCCGGCTACCGGCACCTGGACACCGCGACGATGTACCGCAACGAGGCCGAGGTCGGGCGGGCGTTGCGCGACTCCGGCGTCGACCGGGACGAGGTCTTCGTGACGACCAAGCTGCCGCCCCGGGAGGCCGGTCGTGCCGACCAGGTGCTGGCGAGGTCCCTCGATGCGCTCGGCGTCGACGCGGTCGACCTGTGGCTCGTCCACTGGCCGCCCGGCGGCGCCCGGCCGGACGTCTGGGAACGCTTCGTCGCCGCCCGCGAGGCCGGCCGGGCGCGGGCGATCGGCGTGAGCAACTACTCGCTGGCGCAGGTCGACGAGCTGACCGGGGCGAGCGGCGTGACGCCGCAGGTGAACCAGGTCAGCTGGGCCCCGGCGAAGTACGACCCGGTGGTCGAGGCCGGACACCGGGAGCGCGGCGTCGTCCTCGAGGGCTACAGCCCGTTCAAGAACACCGATCTCGGCGACCCGGTGCTGCGCGAGGTCGCCGACGCGCACGGCGTCACCCCGGCGCAGGTGGTGCTGCGCTGGCACGTCGAGCACGGCGTCGTCGTCATCCCCAAGTCGGCCACGCCGGAGCGGATCCGGGCCAACCTGGCGATCGGCGGGTTCTCGCTGACCGACGACGAGGTCGCCCGGATCGACGGCCTGGCGCAGGTCTGAGCGCAGCGGGGAGACACCGGTGACACGCCGTCCCGCCTTGCCGCCGTGGCCACCGGCCCCGACGCTGACGTGGTGAGCCAGTTCCCGGACGACGTCCTCGTCCCCGGGCCGCCGGAGCGGCCCCGAGGCGCGAGGGGGGTGCTGGGGTGACCGCGGTCGACGACTCGGTCTTCGAGGGCTCCTTCTGGCGCGACCCCTATCCCGCCTACGAGCGGCTGCGCGCCCAGGCCTCGGTGCGCGAGGTGGCGCTGCCCCGGGGCGGCACCACGTGGCTGATCACGCGCTACGACGACGTGCGCGCGGCGTTCACCGACCCCCGCCTGGTCAAGGACCACCGCGCGATGCTGCCGCCGGAGGTCCGCGCGCAGGCTCCGCGCCTGCCGGGCCCCTTCGGCTCGATGATGATCCTGCTCGACCCGCCGGACCACACGCGACTGCGCCGGCTGGTCTCCCGGGCCTTCACCGCGCGGCGCACCGCCGAGCTGCGCCCCCGCATCGAGGAACTGGCCGCCACCCTGCTCGACGCGGTGCCCGCGACCGAGCCGGTGGACCTGCTGGCCACCTACGCGGTGCCGTTGCCCATGGCGGTCATCTGCGAGCTGCTCGGGGTGCCCGACACCGACCGCGACGCCTTCGGCGCCTGGTCGCGTGCGCTGGTCGACGACCACGACGACGTCGACGAGCAGGAGGCCACCGCGGGGCTGGCGGAATACCTGTACGCCCTCGTCGAGACCAAGCGGCGCGCCCCGGACGGCGCCCTGCTCTCGGCTCTGGTCGAGGTCTCCGCGGCCGGTGACCAGCTCAGCACCGAGGAGGTCGTCGCGATGGGCGTGCTGCTGCTCATCGCGGGCCATGAGACCACGGCCAACCTCATCGGCAACGCGGTGCTCGGCGTGGCCACCGACAGCGCGCTGCGCGGGCACCTGCTCGCCGACCCGGAGCGGATCCCCGCGGCGGTCGAGGAGTTCCTGCGCTGGGACGGCCCCGTGCACAACGCCCCGCTGCGCTTCGCCGCCGAGGACGTCGAGTACTCGGGCACCACCATCCCCGCGGGGTCGGTGGTCACGCTGTCCGTGGGCGCGGCCAACCGCGACCCGGGGCGCTTCGACCGGCCCGAGCTGCTCGACCCCGACCGCGAGACCGGCGGGCACCTGGCCTTCGGCCACGGGATCCACTTCTGCCTGGGTGCGCCCCTGGCGCGTCTGGAGGGGGAGGTGGCCCTGCGGACGCTGCTCGACCGGTACCCCGACCTGCGCCTGGCCGTGCCGCCGGAGGACCTGCACCACCGGCGCAGCGTCATCGTCCACGCCCTGGAGCAGCTGCCGGTGGTGCTGCGACCTGCGGCCGCGGGCGGTGCCTCCGGGTAGGCGGGCAGTGGCGGGCCCCGACGGGACGGGACGAGGATGCCGGGGTGACCTCTCCCTCACCTGTCGGTACCCGCACGCTCGGCCGCGATGGCCTGGTCGTCTCCGCCCTGGGCCTGGGCTGCATGGGCATGAGCCAGATGTACGGCGCGGCCGACCGCGACGAGTCGATCGCGACGATCCACCGTGCGCTCGACCTCGGCGTGACCTTCCTCGACACCTCCGACGTCTACGGCGACGGGCACAACGAGGAGCTGGTCGGCGAGGCGATCGTCGGACGGCGTGACGAGGTGCAGCTGGCCACCAAGTTCTCGCTGTCGCGCAACGACCGCGGGGGGATGGACATCGACGGCCGCCCGGAGAACGTGCGGACCCGCGCCGAGGCCAGCCTGCGCCGGCTCGGGGCCGACGTGATCGACCTCTACTACCAGCACCGGGTCGACCCGAAGGTGCCCATCGAGGACACCGTCGGAGCGATGGCCGAGCTCGTGCAGCAGGGCAAGGTCCGCCACCTCGGGCTGTCGGAGGCCTCGGCCACCTCCCTCCGCCGCGCCGTCGCCGTCCACCCGATCGCCGCGCTGCAGAGCGAGTGGTCGCTGTGGACCCGCGACCTGGAGGCGGAGGTCCTGGGCGTGGCCCGTGAGCACGGCATCGGCATCGTGCCGTTCAGCCCGCTGGGTCGCGGCTTCCTGACCGGCGCGATCCGCAGCCCGGAGGACTTCGCCGAGGACGACTGGCGCCGCGGCCACCCGCGCTTCACCGGCGAGGCCTTCGCGGCCAACCTGGGGCTGGTCGACGCCGTCCGGGCGATGGCCGAGGAGAAGGGCTGCACGCCCGGCCAGCTGGCGCTGGCCTGGGTCCTCGCGCAGGGGGACGACGTCGTGCCGATCCCGGGCACCAAGCGGCGCACCTACCTGGAGGAGAACGTCGCGGCCGCCGCCGTCGAGCTCTCGGACGACGACCTCGCGCGACTGGGGGAGATCGCTCCGCCCGGGGTGGCGCAGGGTGGGCGCTACGTCGACAGCTCCTACACGTACGGCGACAGCCCGGAGCGCGTGGCGTGACCGTGTCGACGGCGGCGCTCCGGGTGCCCGGGGCCGACGGCGTCGCGGTCG
Source organism: Geodermatophilus sp. URMC 61 (assembly GCF_052931555.1). Lineage (NCBI taxonomy): Bacteria > Bacillati > Actinomycetota > Actinomycetes > Geodermatophilales > Geodermatophilaceae > Geodermatophilus > Geodermatophilus sp. URMC 61. The sequence goes on along the minus strand of NZ_JBRFHZ010000002.1, from coordinate 3,246,692 downwards.
CCGTGCACCGGTGGGGTGAGCCCGGCCCCCTGCCACCGGTCTACCTCCAGCACGGTTTCGTCGCGGACACCCGGCTCAACTGGGTCGGCACCGGGACCGTCGCGGTCCTCCTGTCGGCCGGGCGGGAGGTCGTCGGCGTCGACGCCCGCGGCCACGGGCGGTCGGACAAGCCGCACGACCCCGCCGCGTACGGGGAGCTGCGGATGGCCGACGACCTGCGGCGGGTGGCCGACGCACTCGGCCACGACTCCTTCGACCTCGCCGGCTACTCGATGGGGGCCACGGTCGCGATGCTGACCGCGGTCACCGACCGGAGGGTGCGCCGGCTGGTGGTCGGCGGATCCGGCGCCGCGTTCGTCGAGCCCGGTGGTGCCGAGCGCCACGCCGTCCTGATGTCGAGGCTGGCCGCCGCGCTGGAGGCGGACGACGTCTCCGACGTGCGCGACCCCACCACCGTCGCCTTCCGCCGGCTCGCCGACGCCCTCGACGCCGACCGGCGTGCCCTGGCCGCGCACGCCCGCGCGTTTCACACCCGCAGCGCGGACCTGGCCGCCATCACCGCGCCCACGCTCGTCCTCGCCGGCGACGCCGATCCGCTGGCGGCCCGCCCCGAGGCGCTGGCCGCGGCCATCCCCGGTGCCCGGGTGACCGTCGTCCCCGGCGATCACTCGACCGCGCTCCGGACGCCGGCCTTCGCCGCGGCGCTCGTCGACTTCCTCGGGGAGGCGGCGTGACCGATCCGAACTGCGGCGTCGCGCACGGGGCACCCGCGCCCGAGGTGAGCGGGCGGGTGCTGGTCGCCGTCTTCGCCTCGCCGGTGGCCGAGGTGCTGCTGCGCTGGGCGCCGGAGCTGGGGTTCCGGACGGTGCTGCTCGACCCCGACCCGGCGCGCGGGGCGGACGCGACCGGCTTCGGGGGCCTGGACCTCGCCGACGCCGACGTCGTGGTCACCGACCACCACCGGCCCGAGCTCGGCGAGGTGCTGCGCGACGCGCTGGCCCGCCAGGCCCGCTGGGTGGGTGTGATGGGCAACCCGCGGCACGAGGGCCCGCACGTGGCGGCGCTGGCCGCACTCGGGGTACCGCCGGAGGAGGTCGCCCGCGTGCACCGGCCGATCGGGCTGGACGTCGGCTCGCGGACCCCGGCCGAGATCGCGTTGAGCACGCTCGCCGGGCTGCTCGCCGACCGCAACGGCTGCAGCGGCGGGTTCGCGCACCGCCCGCGCTGATCGACGTCCTGCTCGGTGCCGACGTCGGCACCGGCGGCGGCCGCGCTCGACCGGTGGTGTGCGGAACGGGGGCCGCGGGTGCCACGTTGACCGGCACAGGAGGGCGGAACGGCCGCCTGGACGACACGGAGGAGGACCGGGGATGGCGTCGCTGTTCAGCAAGCTGACCCAGTTCGCGAACACGCCGAAGGGCCGGCAGGTCATCGCGCAGGCCACCGAGAAGGCCCAGCAGCTGGCGAAGGACCCGAAGACCCGGGCGAAGATCGACGACGCCCGCCGCCGTTTCCAGGGCGGCCGCGGCAGCGGTCGCTGAGAGAGGACCCCGTCCTCCCCACCCCTCGCAGGCTCGGGGCGGGATCCGGGACGGGGCCGCCGGCCCGCCCCGAGCTCCGGGGCGGGCCGGATGCGTCTCAGGCGGCCGGGTCGGGCTGGCGCAGCAGGCCCAGCGCGGCGTCGTGCAGCTGGCCGTTGGTCGCCAGCGCGCTGCCGCCGGTCGGGCCGGGGACGCCGGAGAGGTCGGTGAACGTCCCGCCGGCCTCGCGCACGATGACGTCGAGGGCAGCGAGGTCCCACACCGAGACCTCGGGCTCGCAGGCGACGTCCACGGCACCCTCGGCCAGCAGCACGTAGCTCCAGAAGTCGCCGTAGGCGCGCGTGCGCCAGACCGACCGGGTCAGGTCGAGGAAGCCGCCGAGCAGCCCGCGCTCCTCCCAGCCGGAGAGGCTGGAGTAGGACAGGCTCGCGTCGGACAGCTGGCCGACGCCCGACACCGTGCAGCGGGTCGCCGACTCCAGCCGCCGGCCGGTCCAGGCGCCGACGGCCTTGGCCGCCCACCAGCGGCGGTTGAGCGCCGGCGCGGAGACCAGGCCGACGACCGGCTCGTCACCGTCGAACAGCGCGATGAGCGTGGCCCACACGGGCACGCCGCGCACGAAGTTCTTCGTCCCGTCGATCGGGTCGAGCACCCACCGGCGCGGGCCGTGGCCGGTCGTGCCCATCTCCTCGCCGAGCACCGCATCGCGCGTGCGCGCGCGGGCCAGCGTGATGCGCAACTGCTCCTCCACGGCCCGGTCGGCGTCGGTGACCGGCGTGAGGTCCGGCTTGGTGTCGACCTGGAGGTCCAGCGCACGGAAGCGGTCCAGGCTGATCGAGTCCGCCTGGTCCGCCAGCACGTGCGCCAGGTGCATGTCCCCCGTGTAGTCCCGGCCCGGTGTCATGGGCACCGAACCTAGCGGGCGCTCAGTCGAAGACCGCGGCACTGACCCCGCTGGGACCCTCGTACTCCCGGTCGTCGATCTTCTGCAGCGCCTCCAGCACGTCCTTGTCGCCGCCCTTGGCGTGCTCGAGGATCTGCTCCTTCGTGGCCGGGTAGTCCATGCCCTTCAGGGCCTTCTGGATGTCGATGGGGCTCACCATGGCCCCGGGCTACCCCCGTCCCCCTCGGGCGATGCGCGGATACCGTCGGGGAGTGCGTGCCGCGACGATCGCCGGGCTGCTGGCCGATCCCGCGCGGCTCAAGGTCGTCGCCGCCCTCGCCCTGGGGGCCGGCACGCTGGAGGAGGTCGCGGACGCCACCGGGCTGCCGCTGAAGGACGTCGCCCTGGCCGCGCGCAGGCTGGGGCGGGCGGGCCTCGTCCGCCGTGACCGGCACGAGCTGGAGCTGCTGACCGAGCAGTTCGGCGCCGCGGCCCGCGCCGCCGCCGAGGCCGCCCCGCCACCCGAGCCGCTGTCCGACGACCCCGCCGAGGACGCCGTCCTCTCCGCGTTCGTGCGCGACGGCCGGCTGGTGTCCATCCCGGCACAGCAGAGCAAGCGGCGGATCGTGCTCGAGCACCTGGTCCGCGTCTTCGACGTCGGCGTCCGCTACCCCGAGCGCGAGGTCAACGCGTTGCTGGCGGTGTGGCACCCCGACACCGCCGCGCTGCGCCGGTACCTCGTCGACGAGGGCCTGCTCACCCGCGACGCCGGGCTCTACTGGCGCAGCGGCGGCTGGGTCGACGTGTGAGGGCCGCCCCTCTCCCGCCGAGTGGCGACCGGTCGTGGTCTCCAGGCCGGTGAGACCGCGACGACCCACCACTCGGTGCCGACAACTCGCTGGCCAGGGCCGCCCTCGGGTCCCACACTCGGCCGGTGCCCGACGCCGACGACTTCCGCGTCCTCGCCCGGTCCTCGCCGGAGCGCTGGACGACGCTGCGCTTCACCGAGCGCCGCCGGCGGGACCGGACCTGGTCGGAGCCGGTGCGTGCGTGGCTGCGCCGGCCGGACCGCATGCGCGTCGAGGACGCTGCCGGACGGCTGCTCGACGTCGTCACCGGGACCGACGGGGCCGACGACCCGATGTGGCAGGACTACCGCTGGGTGGCGGAACTGCAGCCGGCGGAGCTCACCGACGGGCGTGACCCGGACACCGGACGGTCCGCGGGGCCGGCGCTGGAGGTCGAGTCGCTGCGCGAGGTCGAGCACGCCGGGCGGCCCGCGTGGGAGGCGCTGGTCGTGCCGACGGCGCACTCCGAGCCGCGCTGCGGGTGCTGTCCGCTGCTGCGCAGCCGCAGGGTGGACGAGCTCGAGTGGGGCAGCGTCCCCGACGGCGTCGAGTACCCGGGTGCGCACCTGGTCCGGCTCGACGTCGGTACCGGCGTCTGCGTGTGGGCCGAGGTGCTGGACGGCACGTACGCCGGTGACACGCACGACCTGCGGATCGAGGCCGTCGACGAGTCGATGGACGACGACCTCTTCCCGCGGGTGCGCCGCGGGTCGTCCCCGACGGACGGCCCGCGGTCGCCGGAGGAGTACCCCAGGCGGTGGCGGCGGGAGCAGCCGCGGCGGAGGCGCTGCTGCTAGCCGATCCGGACGGTGCCGTCGGCGTCGACCGACCACCCCGGGTTGTGCCCGATCTCCCAGACGACCCCGTTGGGGTCGGCCACCAACGCGTGGAAGACCCCGCCGAAGGCACCGTCCTCGGGCGCGGTGAGCAGCGTGCCCCCGGCCGCGGTCATGGCCTCGACGACCGCGTGGACGGCGTCCCGGTCCGGCACGTTGTGCGCCAGCGTCAGGCCGGAGACCTCCGGCCGCGCGGGACCGCGGCCGAGGTCCTGGGCGAACTTCCCCGCCTCGAAGAAGGCGAGCACCGCGCCCGGCGCGGTCTGGAAGAAGACGATCTCGCCGGGGACGTCGAGCAGCGGCCGCCAGCCCAGGCCCTCGACGTAGAAGCGCCGGGCGGCGTCGAGGTCGGCGGTGGCCAGGGTCGTGAAGTGCACCTGCTGATCCACGGGGTCTCCAGTGGGTGGGAGTGAGCCGGCCGGGGCGGCAGACTCGGGTGGTGGGCGGGTACCGGGAGCTGCGCGGGCCCCGTACGGGCGCGGTGCTCTGGTCGGTCCGCGCGGAGGCGGGCCACCGGGTCCTCCCCGATGGCGCCCTGGACCTGCTGTGGTGGCGCGAGCGGCTGACCGTCGCGGGGCCGGACACCTCGGCCGTGCTGGTCGACGCGGAGCCCGGCGAGGTGATCACGGGACTGCGGTTCCCGCCGGGCACGGCGGCCGAGTTGCTCGGCGTGCCCGTGGCCGAACTCGTCGACACCCGCGCCGACCTCGCCGACCTCGTCGGGACCCGCGGAGCCGGACCGGCGCGCCGCACCGACGGGCCCGAGGAGCTGCTCGAGCAGGTGTACGTCGCACTCTGGCGGCACGCGGACCCGGACCGTGCGGCGCTGCGACTGGCCGCTGCCCTGGACCGGCAGCTGTCGGCGGGCACACCGGTGGCGGCTGTCGCCGCCGTGCTCGGCGTCCCCGTGCGGTCCCTGTACCGGACGAGCGTGCGCGCCTTCGGGTACGGGCCCAAGACGCTGGCGCGCATCCGGCGCTTCCAGCGAGCGCTCGACGAGGCCCGACGCGGCCGGCCGCTGGCCGAGGTCGCGGCCGTGACCGGCTACACGGACCAGGCACACCTCACCCGGGAGGTCAGCCGGCTGGCCGGGCTGCCGCCGCGACGACTGTTGAGGGGATGAGGAGGGCATGGCCCGAGCCTGGCCCGGTACCGGGCAGCCGTCTTGCACGGATCGGCCACGCTCCGAGGTCCCGCCGGCCCCGCTCCGGAACCGCGAGGGGTGGGGAGGACGGCCGCCCTCCTGCGGGGGCCCACCGCGAGCCTGCGAGTGGTGGGGAGCAGGAGGGGGTCCTTCCTCAGGAGCCGGGACCGAGCTGGCCGACGGCGTCGAGCAGGCGGCGCAGGCTCTCCAGCCGCTCCCGGCGGGCGGGCGGGCCGGCGTCGGCCCAGGCGTCCAGCGCGCAGTCGGGGTCCTCGGCGGTGTGCCCGCAGCCCGGGGGGCAGTCCACCGCGGCCTCGGCGACGTCGTCGAACGCGGCGACGACGTCCTCGGGGGTGACGTGCGCCAGGCCGAACGAGCGGATGCCGGGGGTGTCGATGACCGTGCCGCCGCCGGGCAGGTCCAGCAGCACCGCCGAGGACGACGTGTGCCGGCCCTTGCCGACCTTGGTGACCTCCGCGGTCGCCCGGTCGGCGTCGGGCACCAGCCGGTTGACCAGCGTGGACTTGCCGACGCCGGACTGGCCGACCAGCACGCTCATCCGCCCGCGCAGCCGTTCCAGCAGCGGGTCCAGCGGCGTCTCCCGCGACATCGGGACGGCGTCGACGTCCAGGCCCGCGTAGCGGTCGAGCAGCGGCTGCGGGCTGGCCAGGTCGGTCTTGGTGAGGCAGAGCAGCGGCTCCAGCCCGCCGGCGTAGGCGGCCACCAGGCAGCGGTCGAGGAAGCCCAGCGCCGGTTCGGGGTCGGTGACCGCGGTGACGACGACCAGCTGGTCGGCGTTGGCCACGACGACCCGCTCGGTGGGGTCGGTGTCGTCGGCGGTCCGGCGCAGGGACGTCGCCCGGTCCTCGATGACGACGATGCGGGCGAGGGTGTCCGGCCGGCCGCTGGTGTCGCCGACCAGGCGTACCCGGTCGCCGACGACGACACCGTGCCGGCCGAGCTCCCGGGCGCGCATCGCGGTGACCTCGACCGGGCCGCCGTCGGGACCCTCGACGCGCACCGTCATCCGGCCCCGGTCGACGGCGACCACCAGGCCCGGGACGGCGTCGGTGTGGCTCGGCCGGGTGCGGGTGCGCGGGCGGGAGCCGCGCCGGCTGGGCCGGACCCGGACGTCGTCCTCGTCGGACCGGGAGTCGTGCCTGCGGGGACTCAGGGCAGGGCTCCCGCGGGCGTGGCGAGCATCCCGTTCCACCGCGCCACGAAGTCCGGCAGCGTCTTGCTCACCGCACCCGGGTCGCGCACCTCGACGCCCTCGACGGCCAGCCCGAGGACGGCCGCGGCGTGCACCATCCGGTGGTCGGCGTAGCTGTCCAGGCGCGCCGCCCGGTGCGGCCCGGGCGTGATGACCAGGCCGTCGGGCAGCTGCTCGACGCGGGCGCCGACCGCGGTGAGCACCTCGTCGAGCGCCTGCAGCCGGTCGGTCTCGTGGCCGCGCAGGTGACCGACCCCGGTCAGCCGCGAGGTCCCGTCGGCCAGCGCGCAGAGCGCGGCCAGCACCGGCGTCAGCTCGCCCACCTCGCCGAGGTCGGCCACCAGCGGCCGGACCGTCCCGGTGCCGGTGACCCGGAGGCCCTCGTCGGTGCGCTCGACGTCGGCGCCCATCGCGCCGAGCAGCGCGTCCAGTCGGCCGCCGGGCTGGGTGGTCTGCGCGGGCCAGTCGCGGACCGTCACCCGTCCACCGGTCACCAGCGCCGCCGCGAGGAAGGGGGCCGCGTTGGACAGGTCGGGCTCGAGCACCTCGGCGCGCGCGGCGACGGGGCCGGGGGAGACCCGCCAGCCCCGCTCGGTGCGGACCACGTCGACCCCCCGTTCGCGCAGGGACTCGACGGTCATCTCCACGTGCGGCATCGACGGCACCCCGCCGGTGAGCGCGAGGTCGACGCCCTCGTCGAAACGGGCCGCGGCCAGCAGCAGCCCGGAGACGATCTGCGAGGACTCGCTCGCGTCCACGGTCACCGCGCCGCCGCGCACCCGCCCGATGCCGTGCACGGTGAACGGCGCTCGGCCGCGGCCGCCGTCGTCCACTCGCACGCCGAGGTCCCGCAGCGCCGCGATCAGCCCGGCATTGGGGCGCTCGTGCAGCCGCGGGTCGCCGTCCACCCGCACCGGGCCGTCGGCCAGCGCGGCGACCGGCGGCAGGAACCTCAGGACGGTGCCGGCCAGGCCCGCGTCCACCTCGGCCGGGCCGCGCAGCGGGCCGGGGGTGACGACCCAGTCCTCGCCGTCCTCCTCGACCCGTACACCCAGGGCCCGCAGCGCCGCCGCCATCAGGTCGGTGTCCCGGGCGCGCAGCGGCCGGGCCAGCCGGCCCGGGCCGTCGGCGAGCGCGGCCAGGACCAGCGCCCGGGCGGTCAGCGACTTGGACCCGGGCAGCGCCACGACCGCGTCCACCGGGGTGGCGCGGTGCGGCGTCGTCCAGACCTGGCTCATGCGCCCATCCTGCCCGGTCCGGGACACCGGACCGCCCGGCCCCGTCCCGAGGCGGGCCCCGAGCCTGGTGACGTGCTGGAACGGCCCCCTCCAGGGGCCCGCCCGGAGCCTGGTGACGTGCTGGAACGGCCCCCTCCAGGGGCCCGCCCCGAGCCTGGTGACGTGCTGGAACGGGCCCCCTCCAGGGGCCCGCCCCGAGCTTGCGAGGGGTGGGGAGGACGGGGTCCTTTCTCAGCCGCCGACCGGGCGGTCGGCCTTCTTCACCGGCACGGTGCGCACCAGGCGCCGGTTGGCGAACTCGAACACCGCCAGCTCCGACAGCTCACGGCCGTAGCCCGACCGCTTGATGCCACCGAAGGGCAGCTCGGGGGAGGAGCCGGTCGGCTGGTTGATCCACACCATGCCGGCCTCGAGCCGCTCGGCCACCGCCCGCGCGCGGTCGACGTCGCTGCTCATGACGGTGGCGCCCAGGCCGAAGTCGCTGTCGTTGGCGAGGGCGACCGCCTCGTCGGCGTCCCTGACCTTGTAGACGACGGCCGCCGGGCCGAACAGCTCCTCGCGGTAGGCCCGCATCTCCGGCGTGACGTCGGTGAGGATCGTCGGCTGGACGAACGCACCCGCGTGCTCGGGCCGCCCGCCCCCGGTGACCACGGTGGCCCCCTTGTCGATGGCGTCCTGGATCTGCGCGTGCAGGTCCTGAGCCGCCCGCTCGCTGGACAGCGGGGCCAGCGAGGTCGAGCGGTCGGCCGGGTCGCCGGGGGCGAAGGTGCCGAACGCCTGCTTGAGGCCCTCGACGAACGGCTCGAAGAGCTCCGCGGGAACGATCAGCCGCTTGGACGCGGTGCACGCCTGGCCGGTGTTCTGCATCCGGCCCATGGTCGCGGCCTTGACGGTGGCGGCCATGTCCTCGGCGTCGAGCACGATGAACGGGTCGCTGCCGCCGAGCTCGAGCACCGACTTCTTCAGGTACTTGCCGGCCAGGGCCCCGACGGCGCTGCCCGCCCGCTCGCTGCCGGTCAGGGTCACACCCTGGATGCGGGGGTCGGCGATGACCTGCTCGACGTCGGCGATGCGCAGGAACGTGTTGGTGAAGACGCCCTCGGGGGCGCCGGCGTCGGTGAACAGCTGCTCGATGGCCACCGCGCACTGCGGGGTGATCTCGGCGTGCTTGAGGATGACCGTGTTGCCCAGCACCAGGTTCGGGCCGGCCACGCGGACCACCTGGTAGAAGGGGTAGTTCCACGGCTCGATGGCCAGCAGGACGCCGATCGGCCGGGTCTCGACGACCGCCTCGCCCTTGCCCATCAGCGGCTGGATCGGCTGGGGCTCGAGGAAGCCCGGGCCGTTGTCGGCGTAGTACTTCAGGATCATCGAGCACAGGTAGAGCTCGCCCGTGGCCTCGTCGTGCCGCTTGCCCATCTCGGTGGTGATGAGCCGGGCGAGGTCCTCGCGACGCTCGTCCATGAGCTCCGCGGCACGCCGGACGACGGCGGCGCGGTCCTCGACCGACTGCTGCCGCCACTCCTGGTAGGCGGCGTGCGCCCGCTCGATGATCCCGTCGATCGCCTCGGTCGGGGTGAAGTCGAACTCCTCCTCCGTCTCGCCGGTGAAGGGGTTGACCGTCGCGTACCGGCGCTCGCCGGACTCGCTGGCGGTCTTCGGGTGCTCGGTCGGTGGGTTCTGGGTCGCGGTCACGTGCGTGATCCTCGTCTCTCGGGCGTCGGGACGTCGACTCGGCCTGCCCGTCTCCCACCGCCGGGAACCGTCCCCGATCCGGCCTAGAGTCGCAGGGGACCGCATCAGCCGGCCCCGACCGGGAGGTACCACCGTGTGTGGCCGCTACGCCGCCAGCCGCCGTCCCGAGGACCTCGTCCTGGAGTTCGAGGCCGTCCCCGCCGAGGGGCAGTCCCCGCTGCCGGCCGACTACAACGTCGCCCCGACCAAGGACGTCTACGTCGTGCGCACCAAGAAGGAGCGCGATGCGGAGGGAGCGCCCACCGGTGCCACCCACCGTGAGCTGCGCGCCGTCCGCTGGGGCCTGGTGCCCTCCTGGGCCAAGGACCCGTCCATCGGCAACCGGATGCTCAACGCCCGCGTCGAGTCGCTCACCGAGAAGCCGGCCTTCCGCCGCGCCGCCCGCTCCCGCCGCTGCCTCGTGCCGGCCGACGGCTGGTACGAGTGGGCGAAGAAGCTCGACGGCCCCGGCAAGCAGCCCTACTACATGACCCCGCGGGACGGCTCGGTGCTCGCCTTCGCCGGCCTCTGGGAGGTCTGGGGCGAGGGCGAGGACCGGCTGTACACCTGCACGGTCATCACCGAGCCCGCCGTCGGCGCCCTCACCGAGATCCACGAGCGCATGCCCCTGGTGCTGCCCCGGGAGCGCTGGGCCGACTGGCTGGACCCGGCGCGCGAGGACGTCACCGAGCTGGCCGCGCCGACCCCGCCGGAGCTGGTGGAGAGCCTGGAGCTGCGGCCGGTGGGCCCCGCGGTCAACAGCGTGAAGAACAACGGCGCGGGGCTGACCGCCCGCGTCGAGTCGGTCACCGCGCCGGCCGACCAGCCCGCGCTCTTCTGAGGTGGCCGGCACCGACGAGGCCCTGACCGAGAGCGGGCACCGGATCCGCTCGCCGGCGCTGCCCGACTGGGTGGCCGCCGTCGTCACCTTCCTGTCCTCCGGCGCCGTGCTGGTGCTGGAGATCGCCGGGCTGCGGCTGATCGCGCCCTACGTCGGGATCACCCTGCAGACCAACACCGCGGTCATCGGCTTCGCGCTGGCCGCGATCGCGATCGGCGCGTGGATGGGCGGCGCGCTGGCCGACCGCACCGACCCCCGACGGCTGATCCCGCGCCTGCTGGTCGCCGGTGGCGGGCTCGTGGTCGCCGTCCTGCCGCTGGTGCGCTTCGCCGGGTCGGTGCTGACCGGTGCCGACGCCGGCAGCGTGCTGCTGCTGGCCGCGGTCGCCGTCGTCGTCCCCGCGGCGCTGCTGTCGGCGGTGCCGCCGATGGTGGTCAAGCTGCAGCTGGCCAGCCTCGCCGAGACCGGCTCGGTGGTCGGCCGGCTGTCGGGCATCGGCACCCTCGGTGGGATCGCCGCCACCTTCCTCACCGGCTTCCTGCTGGTCGCCGTCTTCCCCACCAGCGGCATCCTCGTCGGCACCGGTCTGGTCACCGTGCTGACCGGGATCGCGGTCGGCGTGCTGCTGCGGCGGCGGACCGGCGGTGCCGCCGGACGCGTGCCGGCGGCGCTGCTCCTGCTGGCCGTGGTCGGCTCGCTGCTCGCCGCCATCGCGCCCAGCCGCTGCCAGGCCGAGACCGCCTACCACTGCGCGCGGGTGGTCGCCGACCCGGAGCGGGACAGCGGCCGCGTGCTGGTCCTCGACACGCTGCGGCACTCCTACGTCGACCTGGCCGACCCCACGTACCTCGAGTTCGCGTACGTCCGGGCGATCGCCGCGGTCACCGACGCGATGGCACCGGCGGGCGAGCCGCTCTCGGCGCTGCACCTCGGCGGCGGCGGGGCGACCGTGCCCCGCTACCTCGCCGCCGTCCGCCCGGGCACCGAGAGCCTGGTGATCGAGGTCGACCCCGGGGTCGTCGCGATGGACCGCGAGCAGCTCGGGCTGACCGAGACCGACGGGCTGCGCGTCGAGGTCGCCGACGCCCGCGTCGGACTCGAGGGGGAGACGCCGGGGGAGCGCGACCTCGTCGTCGGCGACGCGTTCGGCGGGCTGTCGGTGCCCTGGCAGCTGACCACCGTGGAGGCGCTGGGCCTGGTCGACCGCGCGCTCAGCGACGACGGCGTCTACGTCGCCAACCTCATCGACCACCCGCCGCTGGGCTTCGTGCGCGCCGAGCTCGCCACCCTGCAGACGGTCTTCGCGCACGTCGCGCTGCTCGCCCGGGACGCCGCTCTGGCGGGGGAGGAGGGTGGCAACGTCGTGGTCCTGGCCTCGCAGCAGCCGCTGCCGCTCGACGCCGTCGGTGCCGCGCTGCGCGATCGGGACCTCGACTGGCGGGTCGCCTCCGGCGCGGAGCTCGCGGCGTTCGTGGGGGACGCCGAGGTGCTCACCGACGACCACGCGCCGGTCGACCAGCTGCTCACCCCCTACGCCCCGCCGGGAGCCTGATCGGCCCCTCGCAGGGGCCCGCCGCGAGCCTGCGAGTGGTGGGGGGCGGGGGGTCCTTTGGCGATCGCGGCGGTGCGGGCGCGGGTCAGCCGCACCAGGTCCTCTGGCGCCAGCTCCACCTGCAGGCCCCGCCGTCCGGCGCTGACCATGACCGTCGGGAAGGTCAGCGCGGACTCGTCGACGACCGTCGGCAGCGCCTTGCGCTGCCCGAGCGGGCTGATGCCGCCGAGCACGTAACCGGTCGTGCGCTCGGCGTCGATCGGGTCGGCCATCGTCGCCTTGCGCCCGCCGGTCGTCGCCGCGAGCGCCTTGAGGTCCAGGTTCCCGGCCACCGGGACGACGGCGACGGTCAGGGCGCCGTCCACCCGGGCCACCAGCGTCTTGAAGACCTGCCGCGGGTCCTGGCCGAGCGCGGCCACCGCGGCATCCCCGTACCCCTGGCCCTCGGCGTGCTCCGGGTCGTACGTGTGCAGGGTGTGGGCCACCCGGGCCCGCTCGAGAGCCCGCACCGCGGGGGTCGCCGCCACGCTGCGGGAGCGTAGAGGACCCCCTCCTCCCCACCCCTCGGAGAAGGACACCGTCCGGAGGACGGGGCCGGCGCGGGCCCGGGACGGAGCCGGCGGTGCCCTGGAGGGGGCTGTCGCTCACACCGGGGAATGGGCGCCCCGGCCCCCACGGTTGGACAGGCCGTGAGCAGCACCCTCTCCACCAGCGCCCGCCAGCGCCCTGCGCTCCGGCGGCCCCCAGGCCGGCCCGATGCCTCGCGGCTAGGATCGTCGGAGGCGGTGGCCCGCGTCCGGGCGCCGCAGAGAGGACGGTCGGTGCCTGAGGAGTCCGCGGACCGCACGCCCGAGACCACCGACGCGGTCGAGGGGACTTCGCCGGTCGAGGTGCCCGAGGCGCGCGAGGGCGGCAGCCGCACGGAGGTCGGCGAGACCCGTGCCGAGCGTGACGCCCGCTTCGAGCGGGACGCGCTGCCCTACCTCGACCAGCTCTACCCGGCGGCCCTGCGGATGACCCGCAACCCGGCCGACGCCGAGGACCTGGTCCAGGAGACGTTCGTGAAGGCCTACTCGGCCTTCCACCAGTTCGCCGAGGGCACCAACCTCAAGGCCTGGCTGTACCGGATCCTGACGAACACCTACATCAACAGCTACCGCAAGAAGCAGCGGCAGCCGCAGCAGTACCCCACCGACCAGGTGCAGGACTGGCAGCTGTACGCGGCCGAGGAGCACAGCTCCAGCGGCCTGCGCTCGGCGGAGATCGAGGCGCTGGACCACCTGCCGGACTCCGACATCAAGGAGGCCCTCCAGCAGCTGCCGGAGGACTTCCGCCTGGCGGTCTACCTCGCCGACGTCGAGGGGTTCGCCTACAAGGAGATCGCCGAGATCATGGGCACGCCCATCGGCACGGTGATGTCCCGCCTGCACCGCGGCCGCCGCGGTCTGCAGAAGCTGCTGGCCGACTACGCCCGGGAGCGCGGCTTCGTCCGGGCCGGCGCGGGGGAGGAGGCGAGCCGCTCGTGAGCAGCGACCAGCGTCCGGACGCCGACGAGCCCATCTCGGTGGACTCCTGCGAGGACGTGCTCTCCCACGTCTTCGAGTTCCTCGACCACGAGACCGAGCCGGCCCGCCGGGAGGTCATCGCCGAACACCTCGAGGACTGCTCGGGCTGCCTGCGGCAGTTCGGCATCGAGCAGGAGTTCAAGGCCCTGGTCCGCCGGCGCTGCGGGGGCGACGTCCCCCCGCCCGGCCTGCGGGACCGGATCAAGCTGCAGCTGACCACCGTCTCCTTCGAGGAGGACGGCACGCAGGTCAGCGTCGAGCGGGTCAGTGTGGAGCGCACGCAGGAGCGACCCACCGCCTGACGGACCACCCTTCCCCCACGCCCCGCACGCTGGGCGCGGGCCCCTGGAGGGTTGCCCGAACGCCAGAGGCCCAGAACCCGTCGGGTTCTGGGCCTCTCGCGTACGGCCCCCTGCAGGGCCGGCCGGCCCCGTCCCGGGCCCCGCCCTGAGCCTGCGAGGGGCGGGGAGGACGGGGTCCTCTCTCAGGCGTTGGGGCGCTTGCCGTGGTTGGCCTTGTTCCCCTTGCGGGAGCGCCGCTTGCGTCCACGCTTGGACATCGCTGCCCTCCTCCCCTCGTCGCTGGTGCGGGCCCGGTGCCGGGCCCAGGGACACCTCTGGGTGACCCGGGGCACGTGGTGCGCGGCGACCCCGGGCGGACCCGTCAGGCTGGACCCCCAGCCTCTCACGAGCTCCGGGGGCGCCCGCCCCCTGGCGGTCCGACGGGGCGCGGGGTGAGGCTGGGAGGCTGGACGCATCGAGTCGGCGGAAGGCGGTTCGGGACGTGGCACACGTCGGGATCGAGAGCGTGCTCGTGGCGGGCCGTGGGCCGGCCGCGTGCGCGGTGATGGCGGCCTGCTCACGCCTGGACGTGAAGACCGTCGCCGTCCACTCGGAGGCCGACCGCAACGCCCGGCACGTACGGCTGGCCGACGACGCGATCCTGCTCGGCCCGGCTCCCGCCGCGGAGTCCTACCTCGCCGTGGACCGGATCGTCGAGGCCGCCCGCCGCAGCGGCGCGCGGGCAGTCCTCCCGGTGCCCCCGGCGCTGGCCGGCAACGCCCGGCTGGCCGGGGCGGTGGTGGCTGCCGGCCTCACCTGGGTGGGCCCCTCCGCCGCAGTGCTCGAGCGGCTCGGCGGGGACGGCGTCGAGCCGGCCAGCGAGCGCGGGTTCCTCGCTGTGGTCACCGACGGCGGGCTGCGCTGCACGACCCCGGTGTCGCGCGACCGCGCCGCCGGCATCGCCCGCGTCTCCTGGACCCCCGACGAGCCCTTCGAGCTGCCGCCGGCGGCCAAGCGGCTGCCCGAGATCGGCTGGCGCGGTCTGGTCACCGTCGGCATCGCGCCGGACGGCGAGCTGGCCGAGGTGGCGGCCGGCTTCTCCCTCGACACGACGGTGCTGGAGCGGGCGTACGGCGTGGACGCCGTCGACCTGGCACTGCGGAGCGCGGCGGGCAGTTCGGCCGGTGACACGGGGACGGGCGCGCCGCCGCGGCGGGCGGTCACCGTCCAGCTGCGCTCGACGCTGCCGCCGGGTCGGGGCGGGCGGGTCACCGGTCGGCTGCCCCGCTCTGGCCCGCACACCGGGATGGGGGACGGCGTCGAGGTCGTGGCGGTGAGCGGCTACGACCCGGGTGATCGGCTGGACCGCTGGTACGACGCGCTGCTGGCGACCGTCAGCGCGGGTGCCCGGGACACCGCGACCGCCGCACGAGCTGCCAGTGACGTGCTCAACGCGGTGCCGGAGGTCGGCGTGCCGCACGACGGCCCCGAGGTGTGTGCGGTGCTGGAGCGGCTGGCCTCCGGGAGCCCCGCGTGGGAGACCTGACGCGTGCCAGGATGGGCTGCAGGCGAGCTCGGGGAGGTGCCGGTGGCGGTCGAGGAAGTCCACGCCGAGATGGTGTCGAGCGTGTGGAAGGTGCTCGTGCAGCCCGGTAGCGAGGTGGCGGCCGGCGACACCCTGGTGATCCTCGAGTCGATGAAGATGGAGATCCCCGTCCTCACCGAGCGGGCCGGTACCGTCCGTGAGCTGCACGTCGTCGAGGGCGAGGTGCTCCAGGAGGGCGACCTCATCGCCACCGTCGTCGGCTGAAGGACCCCGTCCCTCCTCCTCACAGGCTCGGGGTGAACCTCCGGACGGGGCCGGCTCAGAGCTCCCTGGCGTACACCAGCAGGTCGATGCCGGGCGCGGGCTGCCAGTCGCGCTCCGGCAGCCGGGCGAAGCCCAGCCGCTCGTATAGGCGCTGCGCCGCGGTCATCCGGCGGTCGGTCGAGAGCACCATCCGCCGCTTGCCGGCCGCGCGGGCCCGGTCCAGACAGGTCCGCACCAGCAGCGCGCCGATCCCGCGGCCCTGCACGGCCGGGTCGACGACGAGCATCCGGAACGCCGCCTCGTCGTCGGACGCGGTGATCTCGCCGAAGTCGCCCGCCAGCACCAGCGCCACGCTGCCGACCGCGCGGCCCTCCTCGTCCCGGGCGACGAACAGCTCGGCCCGGTCGGCCCGCCCGGCGACGTCGCGCAGCTGCACGCCGTACTCCGGGGAGGCGAGCCCGCCGCCCACGTAGACGTCGGAGGTGAGCTGTCCGATCCGGGCGAACTCGTCGGGGCGGGCGCGGTCGACGGTCAGCGCCGGTGCGTCGGGGGACGAGGGCACGCCCCCGACCCTATGCGTGGCCCCGCCCTACGCTCGGAGCCACCATGAACAGCCTCTCCGAACGCCTCACCCGAGGCTCGGCGTCCGCACCGGCCCAGGTGGACCACGCCCGCCGACTGGTCGCCGACTGGCAGCTGCTGGCCGACCTGTCGTTCGCCGACCTGACGCTGTGGGTGCCGCTGCAGACGGGGGCGTGGTGGTGCGTCGCGCAGGTGCGCCCGCTGACCGCCCCGACGAGCCAGCCCGAGGACCTCGTCGGCTCGGAGGTGAGGGGCCCGGCCGCGGAGCCGTTCGAGGTGGCGCACCGCGAGGGCCGCCCGGTGACGGAGGGGGAACCGGACTGGTCGGGCAGCACCCCTCGCCGCCGGGAGGTCGTGCCGGTGCGCCACGACGGCGTGGTCGTCGCCGTCCTGGCGCGGGACACCAACCTGGCGGTGACCCGGTCGCCGTCCACCCTGGAGCTGACCTACCTCGACATCGCGGCCGACCTCTGCCTGATGGTCTCGGCGGGCACGTTCCCGCCGCAGAAGCTGCTCGACTCCGAGCTGAGCCCCCGGGTGGGGGACGGGCTGGTGCGGCTGGACGCCGACGGGCGGGCCGTCTACGCCAGTCCCAACGCGCTGTCGGCCTACCGCCGGCTCGGCGTCACGGGCGACGTCGTCGGCGCCGACCTGGCCCGCCTCACCCGGGACGCCGCGGTCGACCGGGTGGCCGGCGAGGCGGTCGCGGCCGGCATCCGGGCGGCGGTGGCCGGGCGGTTCCCCGACCCGATGGACGTCGACAGCGTGGGGGCGACCCTGCTGGTGCGGGCGCTGCCGCTGCAGGCGCCCGGTGCCGAGGAGGGCGCGCTGGTGCTGGTGCGCGACGTGACCGACGTCCGCCGGCGGGACCGCGCGCTGCTGACCAAGGACGCCACCATCCGCGAGATCCACCACCGGGTGAAGAACAACCTGCAGACGGTCGCCGCGCTGCTGCGGCTGCAGGCCCGCCGCATGACCGAGCCGGCCGCCCGGGAGGCGCTGGAGGAGTCGGTGCGCCGGGTGTCGTCGATCGCGGTGGTGCACGAGACCCTGGCCGGCAGCCGGGAGGACGTGGTGGACGTCGACGACGTCCTCGATCGGGTGCTGCCGATGCTGGGCGACCTGACCTCCGTGGGCCCCGCCGCGCGGACGCGGCGGGTCGGCCAGTTCGGCGAGCTGCCGGCGGTCGCCGCGACCCCGCTGGTCCTGGTGGTCACCGAACTGCTGCACAACGCCGCCGAGCACGCGTTCCCCGACGGCAGTCCCGGCAGCATCGAGCTGGTGGCCGAGCGGGACGGCGACGACCTCGTCGTCCGCGTGGTGGACGACGGGCAGGGGCTGCCCGAGGGGTTCGAGCCCACCGCCAGTGACGGCCTGGGCCTGCAGATCGTGCGCACCCTCGTCGCCAGCGAGCTCGGCGGCAGCCTCGCCATGACCAGCCCACCCTCCCGACCCGCCGACGGCCGCACCGGCACCGAGGTGGTGCTCACCCTCCCCGGGGCGGGCCGTCTCCGCCGCTAGGCGGGTGGACCGGTCGCGGGGCCCGGAGGGTCTCCCGATCGGGACACGGGTGGTGGCTCACCGGCGGTCGGGGACGGCACGTGGCCGCGGGTGGACCGGTCGCGGGGGCCCGGAGGGTCTCCCGATCGGGACACGGGTGGTGGCTCACCGGCGGTCGGGGACGGCACGTGGCCGCGGTGGGAGCCCGGTAGGGCGACAGATGACACTGAGGCCGGTCCGGGGATACCGGACCGGCCTCAGTGGCGGTGCAGTGTGGTGGTGCCGGGCGCGGGGCCCGGGCACCGGTGGTGCGGTGTGCTCAGGCGGTGCGGACGCGGGTACGGGCCTGACGCCGCTTGAGGGCGCGCCGCTCGTCCTCCGAGAGCCCGCCCCAGACGCCGGAGTCCTGCCCCGAGCGCAGTGCCCAGTCCAGGCACGACTCGGTGACGGGGCAGCGGCGGCACACACCCTTGGCCTGCTCGATCTGCACGAGGGCGGGGCCGGTCGTCCCGATGGGGAAGAACAGCTCCGGGTCCTCGTCGCGGCAGAGCGCGCGGTGGCGCCAGTCCATGGCCGTGTTCTCCTCGATGTCGTCTACGGTGTGGTGCAGTCGTCGCCGGCCCCGGACCGATCCGCAGGCCGGCACCGGGGTGACCAGCGCCATGGCACAGCGACTTCGTGCATTTGTTACCGACAGGTTGCTTTCCTCCCGCGATGTTTTCACGGCGAGGACACCTGTCAAGCAGAACGAGGGCATCGGTCGACCCCTCGTGAGCAAGCTCACCACGGGCATGGTAAGGCCCGCCACTCGACCAGAGGAACCTCTTGCGCGGTTCGTTGACAGGCCCCTGGGCTCGTGGTGAAAGCGCAGGTCAGCGACCGCGTAGCGGAACGGGGCGGTTCCCGTGGCTAGGCGATGACGGTCAGGGCGGAGGGGACGCTGCGCACCCGTAGTCCGGTCGCTGTCCCCAGGTGGTCGCCGTCGAGCTGCCAGCCCTGCGGACGTCGTGCGGTGAGCGTCAGCTCGTCCAGGTCGTGCCAGCGGTGCACGCCCACGCCGCGGAGCTCGGGCCGCGCGGCGAACACCTCGCGCACGTGGTGGAGCATCCGGAGGATGCCGGTGGGGCCGAGTGCGAAGACGTCCAGGCCGCTGTCGAAGGTGGCGTCCGGGGTCGGGTTGACCGCGCGGGCGCCCAGGTAGGTCCACGGGGAGACGTTGGAGACCAGGCAGAGGAAGAGCCCGTCGAGGGGTGGCCCCCCGGGCAGGTGGGCCGACATGGCCGGGTCGCGGCGTTCGCGGCCGAACACGAACTCGCTGGTCGCCTCCCACACGTAGAGCAGCCCGGTGGAGCGGAACCCGCGGGCACGGTGGGCCTCCACGCGGCCGATGACGTCGGCGTCGAAGCCCAGCCCGGCGGAGAAGGCGAACCAGCGCGGCTCGCTCCACTCGGGGTGGGCCGCGGCCCCCGCGTCGGCCGCGGACTGCGCCAGCGCCGGGTCGGGCAGCCGCGCCGGCGCCGTGGTGGCGCCGCGGACGCTGGCCGTGCCGAGCGAGATGCGCCGGGTGCGTCCGGCCCGCAGCGAGTCGAGCACCTCACGGGTCGCGGTCAGCGGGTCCCGCGCCCGGCCCAGCGCGCGGGAGAAGACGTTGGTCGACCCGCCGGGCACGACGGCGAGCGGCGGCACGCGCGCGCCGGGACCGTCGTGCAGCAGGCCGTTGACCACCTCGTTGACCGTGCCGTCGCCGCCCAGGGCGAGGACGACGTCGACGCCGTCCACACAGGCCTTGCGCGCCAGCTCGCTGCCGTGGCCGCGGTGGGTGGTCTCGGCCAGCTCCACCTGCAGCTCGCCGGCGAGGGTGGTGAGCACCCGGTCGCGCACGCCGCGGTTGGTCGTCGTCGCCGCGGGGTTGGCCACCACGAGCGCGCGCATGGCAGTCAGGCTAGCCAGAGACGCAGCTCACCCCGGCGCTGGCGTGGCGCAGGGGCGCCGGAACGGGGGCGGCGGGTCCGGCGGGACGCCGTCCCGGGACCGTCCCGGCGCGTACCCTGCCGGTCGTGACCGAGCAGTCCGGAGCCAGGCCGTCGCGGGACCGCCGGCGGGCGGAACGGCTGCTCGGCGGCGCGGCTGAGCCGGCGGCACCGCGCCCGGAGCGGGAGCGCCCCGCGGCCCCGAAGGCGGTGCGCCGGGCGGCTCTGGTCGCCGGTGTGGAGGCGGCGGGGCTGGCCGCGGTCGCCCTGTGGCTGCTCGTCCTCACGTTCACCTCGACCGCGGACAGCGTCGGGCGGGCCGTGGCCGAGGTCGTCTACGTCGGCATCTTCGCCGTCGGGCTGGGCGCGGCCGCCGTGGGGCTGTGGCGGGTGTCGCCGTGGTCCCGCGGGCCGGTGGTCTTCCTGCAGCTGCTGCTGGGCCTGTTCGGCTACTACTCGGCGTTCGAGTGGGGTGGCGCGTGGGTCGGCGTCCCGCTGCTGGTGCTGGTGGCCACCGAGCTGTACCTCCTGGCCACCCCGGAGGCCCGGCTCGCGTTCGAGGACCGCCGACCTCCGGCTCCCTGAGGGGTCCCTCGGCCCCTTCAGGGACTCGCGCCGAGCCTGCGAGGCGTGGGGGAAGGGTGGTCCTCCCTCAGACCAGGTCGACGACGTCGGCGATCGAGTCCAGCACCCGGCCCGGCCGGAACGGGAAGCGGGCGACGTCGGAGGCCCGGGTCGACCCGGTGAGCACCAGGATGGTGTCCAGGCCGGCCTCGATGCCCGCGACGACGTCGGTGTCCATCCGGTCGCCGATCATGACCGTCGACTCCGAGTGCGCCTCGATCCGGTTCATGGCGCTGCGGAACATCATCGGGTTCGGCTTGCCCACGAAGTAGGGCTCCGAGCCGGTGGCCCGCGTGATCATCGCGGCGACCGAGCCGGTGGCCGGCAGCGGGCCCTCGGGGGAGGGACCGGTGACGTCGGGGTTGGTCGCGATGAACCGCGCTCCGGCGCCGACCAGGCGGATGGCGCGGGTGATGGCCTCGAACGAGTACGTGCGGGTCTCGCCGAGGACGACGTAGTCCGGGTCGGTGTCGGTGAGCGTGTAGCCGGCCTCGTACAGCGCGGTGGTCAGGCCCGCCTCGCCGATGACGTACGCCGAGCCGTTGGGCAACTGGGTGGACAGGAAGTCCGCGGTCGCCAGCGCCGAGGTCCAGATCGACGCCTCGGGCACCTCCAGGCCCGACCGCGCCAGCCGTGCGGAGAGGTCGCGCGGCGTGAAGATCGAGTTGTTGGTGAGGACGAGGAAGCGCCGGCCGGCCGCGACCAGGCGGTCGAGGAAGTCCGCGGCGCCGGGCAGCGCCTGCCCCTCGTGCACCAGGACGCCGTCCATGTCGGTCAGCCAGCACTCCGGCGGCTTGCGGTCGGTCGTCACTCGCACGTCCTCGGGGTCGGGCCGCTCACGGCCAGGCGGTCAGCACCTCCGCACCGTAGTGCCCGGCCAGCGTGGCGACCCGTTCGGCGTCGGGCCCGGGCTCATCCACCGGGACGGTGCGGTCGGGTGCCGGACGACCGAGTTCGACGAAGAAGGACTCCAGTCCGCCCGGCGTGCACAGCGTGAGCATCCGCACGGTGTCCGAGTGCACCGTGAGCAGGTGGGGGACGTCCCGTGGACAGAAGACGAACGACCCGCGCTCCGCCCGGAACACCGCGTCCCCGACCCGGACGGTCAGCTCGCCGTCCAGGACGAAGAAGGACTCGTCCTCCCGGTGGTGCACGTGCGGCGGCGGCTCGGCGCCACGCGGCAGCAGCTCCTCCACGAGGCTGAAGGCCCCGCCGGTCTGTTCGGCGGTGGCGATCAGCGTGAGCAGCTCCCCGAGCGTCCAGAAGGCCGGGGCGTCGTGGAGGCTGACGGCGAACGGGGTGCGTGGCATCGGGACCCCCGGGTCACGTGGGCGATCACAGCCACTCTGGCAGCCGGGCCGTGCCGCGTCGACGTCAGCCGCGGCGGTCGGCCGCGAAAGCGGTCAGCGCGGCGTCGGTGAGCCGGAAGACCGTCCACTCGTCCATCGGGACGGCGCCCGCTGCCTCGTAGAACTCGATCGACGGGGCGTTCCAGTCCAGCACCGACCACTCCAGCCGGCTGTACCCGCGCTGCACGCACAGGTCGGCCAGCGTGCGCAGCAGCTCGCGGCCCAGCCCGCTGCCGCGGTGCTGGGGCTGGACGTAGAGGTCCTCGAGGTAGATGCCGTGGGTGCCGCGCCAGGTGGAGAAGTTCAGGAACCACAGCGCCGTCCCCACGACAGCCCCGTCGTCGGCCACGGCCACGTGACCGAAGAGCTGGGGGGAGTCGCCGAACAGCGCCGCGGACAGCTGCTCCTCGGTCATCCGGGCCTCGTGCGGGGCCTTCTCGTACTCGGCCAGCTCACGCACCAGGCCCACCACGGCGGCGACGTCGTCGGGCGCGACGGGCCGGACGCTCACGCTGCCTCCTCGCCGGAACTCGTCGCCGCCGTGGGTGACACCGCTCTGCCCACTGGTGGTGTCGCCGGCTCGGTCACGTGAGCAGCTCCTTGAGACGGGCCGGCACCAGCCGGCCGAGCGGGGAGAGGACCGGCACGAGGACCGGTGCCAGCAGGTAGCCGTAGGCCAGGACGCAGCCGGTCACGACCGGCACGAACGCGAAACCGACGACGGCGGCCACCGCCGCGGCCACCAGCCCGTACGGTCGCCCGCTCTTCGGGCTGACCAGGGACCGGAACGAGCGGAAGCGGATCGTGCTGACCATCAGCAGCGCCGGGACGGCGACGATGAGCAGCACCCACAGCCGCTCCCGGCCCTGCATCTGGTCGCCGAACGCGAAGACCGAGGCGAGCACGACGCCGGCCGCGCCGGGACTCGGCATGCCGGTGAAGTACCGCTTGTCCGCGGTCGGGTCGATGGTGGTGTTGAACCGCGCCAGCCGGATGGCCGCGCACGCCACCCACAGGCCGCAGGCGACCCAGCCCAGCGGGTCCCAGGCGTCGCGGCCCTCGGAGAACAGCGTGAAGGCCAGCAGCGCCGGGGCCAGCCCGAACGACACCAGGTCGGCCAGCGAGTCGAACTGCAGGCCGAAGGGCGTCACCGCGCCGACGAGCCGGGCGACGGCGCCGTCGGCGATGTCGAAGACCACGGAGAGCCCCACCAGGACGGCGGCCAGCGTGTACTGGCCCCGGATGGAGACCAGGATCGCGACGAAGCCGCACATCATGTTGGCCAGGGTGAACAGGCTGGGCAGCGTCGCCAGCGCCCGTCGCCGGCTGCCGCGGACCGATCCGCGGACGAACTCGACGGTCGCCGTCCGCCGGGTCGGTGGAAGGCGGGCGCCGGAGGGGGAGCTGGGCACCAGGGGCCTCCTCAGCGGGCGTCCGACCAGCGGGCGATGACGGTCTCGCCGCCGCGGACCCGCTGGCCCACCCGGACGAGCACCGTGCAGTCCCGGGGGACGAAGACGTCCATCCGGGAGCCGAACTTCATCAGGCCCATCCGCTCGCCGGTGGCCAGCCGCCGACCGACGCCGGTGCGGGTGACGATGCGGCGGGCCAGCACGCCGACGATCTGCCGGAACACGACCGTGCGGTCGCCGTCGCGCAGCCACAGCTCGCTGCGCTCGTTCCGGTGCGCCGACTCCTTGCGGTACGCGGCCAGGAAGCTGCCCTTGCGGTAGGAGCTCTCCACGACCTCACCGTGGTACGGGGAGCGGTTGACGTGCACGTCGACGACGGACAGGAACACGCTGACCTGCTGCCAGTCGCCGTCGGGCGCGGGTTCGGGGGCGACGCCCTCCTGCGGCTCGCCGGCGACCATCACCACGCCGTCCGCGGGGGAGAGGACGTCGTCGGGTGCCGGCGCCTCGACGTCGCAGCGCCGGTCCGGGTCGCGGAAGAACAGCGCCATGTAGGCCGCCAGGAGGACGAAGGGCCAGGCAGCGAGCCGGAGGCCGCGCCGGCCGCCGGTGCGGCCTGCCGCGGCGAGCACAGCGGCGGGTGCCAGGGGCCCGGTGATGAAGGGCCACCCGGCCGGGTCGATACGCATCGAGGTCAGACGGTACCGGGCGGCGATTGCGATCCGACCCCGCTGGAGGGGCCCGCCGCGGCCCCGTCCCGGGTCCCGCCGGCTCCCTGCAGGGTCCCGCCGGCCCCGTCCAGAGGCCCGCCGCGAGCCTGCGAGCGGGAAGGGGGACGGCGTCCTTCCACGGTGGGGAGCAGCGGGTCCTTCCTCAGGCCGGGGCCGAGCCGATGTTCACCAGCCAGCGCAGGCCGTAGCGGTCGGTCACCTGACCGAAGGTGTCGCCCCAGACCTGCTTCTCCAGCGGTACGTCGACCTCGCCGCCCTCGGCCAGCGCCTCGAACCAGCGGGTCAGGGTCGCCGCGTCGTCCCCGGACAGGGACAGCGACACCCGGTCGGGTCCGGCGGCGTCCGGGTCGTGGCCGTCGGAGGCCATCAGCTCGAGCCCGTCGTCGGTGCGCAGGAAGGCGTGCATGACGCCGTCGTCGGGGAACTCGGCCCCGCCACCGCCGACGTCCCCGAAGGTCATCACGTCGAGCCTGCCGCCGAGGACGGAGCGGTAGAACTCCATCGCCTCGCGGGCGTTGCCGGCGAAGTGCAGGTACGGGTTCAGGCGCGTGGCCATGGGGGCTCCTGGGGTGTCGGATCGGTGTCTCGGCACGGCAGACCGCCCGGGCCCGCAGAAGTCATCGCCAGGGACGACGACGGCCGGCGAGCAGAGCGCTCGCCGGCCGGTGCCGTGCTGCAGGAGGCCTCAGGCGGCGGCCTTCGTCTCCCAGAAGATCTTGTCGATCTCGGCGATGTAGTCGAGCAGCTTCTGGCCCTCGGCCGGGTCCATGCTGCCCTTGCCGCCGGAGGCGCCTGCCTGCTTGGTCGCCTTGTTGAACAGTTCGTGCAGGTGCGGGTACTTCTCGAAGTGCGGAGCCTTGAAGTAGTCGGTCCACAGCACCCACAGGTGGTGCTTGACCAGGTCCGAGCGCTGCTCCTTGATCAGGACGGCCCGCTGCCGGAAGACCGGGTCCTCGTTGGCCTGGTACTTCTCCTGGATCGCCTTGACGGACTCCGCCTCGATGCGGGCCTGGGCCGGGTCGTACACGCCGCAGGGGAGGTCACAGTGTGCGGTGGCCTCCACGGCGGAGAACATGCGGAAACGCATGGACGTAGCCTCCGGTTCTGTGGGGTCGGTTCGTCTGCGACCCTACTCCCGGTGAGCAGCGGGGACACGTCCGGAGCAGGGCGGATGACGGGTGTGGAGGCCCTGGTGACGCCCTGGGTGGTGGCCCGCGTGGCCGGCCCGTCGATGACCCCCACGATCCGCTCCGGCGACCGGCTGCTGGTGCGCCGGGTGACCGACGTGGCCACGGTGCGGGACGACGACGTCGTGCTCGCGCGCTTCCCGGCGCGGCCGGAGCTGTTGGTGGTCAAGCGGGTGCACCGCGCGGTGCCCGGTGGGCACTGGGTCGAGGGGGACAACCCCTTCGTCACCGACGACAGCCGCGCGTTCGGCCCGGCGGTCGTCGTCGGCCGCGTGGTCGGCCGGCTGTGGCCGCGGCCGGGCCGCCTGCCGCACCGTCAGGATTGACCGGCGGCGCGCAGCTGCGCGTAGCGGGCCCGGCACTGCTCCATCGTCGGCAGCAGGCCCTGCGCGCGGGCCTCGGCCAGCGTGGGTGCCTGCCGGTCCTTGGCCGACAGCTCGAAGGGCACGTCGTCCGGCCACGGCAGGGCCAGCGCCGGGTCCAGCGGTGAGACGCCGAACTCCCGGGACGGGTCGTAGCCGCTGGAGACGAGATAGGTGACCGAGCTGCCGTCGGCCAGTGCCAGGAAGGCGTGTCCGAGGCCCTCGGCGAGGTAGACCGCACGCGGCTGCTCGCTGTCGAGGACGACGGCGTCGTGCCCGCCGAACGTGGGGGAGCCCAACCGGACGTCCACGACGACGTCGAGCACCCGGCCGGCCGGGCAGTAGACGTACTTGGCCTGGCCGGGCGGGACGAGGGCGAAGTGGACGCCGCGCAGCACGCCGCGGGCGGAGACGCTGTGGTTGGCCTGGGCCAGCGGCAGGCCGTGTCCGACGACGTCGGCGAGCACGTCCGCGCGGTACCACTCGGTGAACCGGCCGCGGGCGTCACCGTGCGGCACGAGGTCGAGGACGTAGGCGTCGCCGACGGCGAGCGGACGGATCTCCACGCCCGGACGGTAGCCAGGACGACCTGCGGCTCCGCGCACCCCGGTCCAGTGCGTGCACCGCGTCTCCCGCAGCCAGGACGTCGAGGAGAGGAGGTGGGGCGACTGGACTACCCTCCCGGGTCCATGAGCGCGCAGCAGCACGACGGGACTGCCGACCGCTTCGCCGACGACCCGGCGTTCGCCGTGCACGAGGGCGGCAAGCTCGTCGTACGCCCGACCCGCGGGATCGAGTCGACCGCGGACCTCGCGCTCACCTACACGCCCGGCGTCGCGCGGGTCTCCAGCGCGATCGCCGCCGAGCCGGACCTGGCCGACCGGTACACCTGGGCGCCGCGCGTGGTCGCAGTGGTCTCCGACGGCACCGCCGTCCTCGGGCTCGGGGACATCGGCCCGGCCGCGGCCCTGCCGGTCATGGAGGGCAAGGCCTGCCTGTTCAGCGAGTTCGCCGGGCTGTCGTCGGTGCCGGTGGTGCTCTCGACGAGAGACGTAGACACGATCGTGGAGACCGTGGCGGCGATCGCGCCGTCCTTCGGGGGCATCAACCTCGAGGACATCAGCGCGCCGCGCTGCTTCGAGATCGAGGACCGGCTGCGCGAGCGGCTCGACATCCCGGTCATGCACGACGACCAGCACGGGACGGCGATCGTCGTCCTGGCCGCGTTGCGCAACGCGGCCCGGGTGGTCGGCCGGGAGCTCGGGTCCCTGCGGGTGGTCGTCTCCGGCGCCGGCGCGGCCGGGGTCGCCTGCACCAAGATCCTGCTCGAGGCCGGCGTCGGCGACATCGCCGTGGCCGACTCCCGCGGCGTGCTGCACACCGGCCGCGACGACCTCACGCCGGTCAAGCGCTGGGTCGCGGAGCACACCAACCGGGCCGGCTACGCGGGCACGATGGCCGGCGCGCTGGAGGGCGCCGACGTCTACCTGGGCCTCTCCGGCGGCTCGGTGCCCGAGTCGGTGATCGCGTCGATGGCGTCGGACGGCATCGTGTTCTCGCTGGCCAACCCGATCCCCGAGGTGGACCCGGAGATGGCGGCCCGGTACGCCGCGGTCGTCGCCACCGGCCGCAGCGGGGAGCCCAACCAGATCAACAACGTGCTCGCGTTCCCGGGGGTCTTCCGCGGCGCGATCGACGCCGGGGCCACCAGCATCACCGAGGAGATGAAGCTGGCCGCGGCCACGGCGATCGCCGACGTGGTGGGCGACGGGGTACGGGCCGACTACGTGGTGCCCAGCCCGCTGGACCGCCGGGTCGCCGACGCCGTCGCGGCGGCGGTCGCCTCCTGCGCTCGCGAGCAGGGCGTGGCCCGGACCTGAAACGGCCCCGTCCAGGGCACCGCCCCGAGCTTGCGAGGGGTGGGGAGGACGGGGTCCTCGTTCAGCCGAGGCTCCGCAGGTCCTGCAGCAGCGGGTCGACCGCGGCGCGGACGTCGGTGTTGAGGTAGACGCAGTACAGCGTCACCACCACGAACGCCGGCGCCAGCACGGCCTTCTCCAGCGACGTCCCGGTGCGCAGCGGGGTCAGCGCCAGCCGCGAGCGGCGCAGCAGCCACAGCACCGGCACCGGCACGCCCTGCGTCGTGAGTGCGTCCCCGGCGATGTGGGTCAGCACGCCCAGCGCGACCGCCCAGGGCAGCCAGGCCGGGCTGGGGGAGTGCTCGAGCAGCAGCCAGGCGCCACCCCAGGAGAGCACCAGGTTACCGACGACGGTGTTCTCCGCCCGGCCCGGGATGACGAAGTGCAGGGCTCTGAGCGCCAGCCCGATGGCCAGGCTCAGGAGCAGCAGGCTGGACCAGAACGCGTTGGCCGCGGCCAGGGCCAGGGCGCCGAAGGCGAGCGGGGCCAGGACGGCGTCGTGGGTGCCCCAGCGGTGTCCCTGGGCCAGCCGCCCGATGGCACCGGAGGGGACATCGGTGATCGGGCCCCACATGTCCGAGACCGTGGAGCCGTTGTGGTCGAGGTCGGGCAGCATGGCCATCCCGCCGACGGCGGCGATCCAGGCGACCTGGCCGACGGTGCCCCCGACCGGGGCCCACGGCAGCGTCGCGGCGCCGGCAGCGAGGCCGGAGAGCGCGTGCGAGTGACCGAGCACGGACACAGCGTGCCGTCGCGAACCGCCCGGTGGCGGCGGAGCCGGGATCCCGGCGTGTCGGGGCTCGGCCCGGCTCCCAGGCCATCGGCACCGCGACGGCGAGCGGCAGCAGGCAGACGACCTCCCCGAGCGGCGAGATCGGCGACCTCGCACGCCCGGGGTGCCAGTGCGTGCGCGATCGCCGATCCCGCGGCCCCTGGAGGGGGCTCGTCCTCAGTCCTCCAGGTCGTCGTCCTCGGTGCCGCCGCGGGCCAGCCAGGTGGCCAGCCGCTCGACGGGCACCTCGAAGTCGGGGTGCTGGTCGACGAACGCCTGCATCTGGTCGGCCAGCCAGGCGAGGGTCACCTGCTCCTCGCCCCGCCGGTCGGCCAGCTCCTCCAGACCCCGGTCGGTGAAGTACATCGGTGGGGGTGGACTAGTCCGCGAAGGCCTCGGCCACGAGACGCTTCTGCTCCACCTCGTGGACCTTCGCCGAACCGACGGCCGGGCTGGCCGCGGCCGGGCGGCTGACGCGGCGCAGGCGGCGGCCGTCCGACAGGTGCTCGGGCAGGTTGACCGCCATGAACTGCCAGGCACCCATGTTCGCCGGCTCCTCCTGCACCCAGACGACGTCCTGCGCGTTCGGGTAGCGCTCCAGCGCCTGCCGGAGCTGCTCGGCCGGCAGCGGGTAGAGCTGCTCGACCCGCAGCACCGCGGTGTCGGCCGTGCCGGTGGCCTCCCGCTGGGCGAGGAGGTCGTAGGCGACCTTGCCGCTGCACAGGAGGACCCTGCGCACGGCGCCGCCATCCAGCGGCTCGCCGCCCACACCCGGGTCGGGCAGCACCGGCCGGAACGTCTCGTCGGTGAAGTCCGCGACCGGGCTGACGGCGGCCTTCGCCCGCAGCAGCGACTTGGGCGTGAAGACGACCATCGGCCGGTGCACGTCCGAGAGCGCCTGGCGGCGGAGCAGGTGGAAGTAGTTGCCCGGCGTCGAGCAGTTGGCGACGGTCATGTTGTTCTCCGCCGACAGCTGCAGGAACCGTTCGATGCGGCCGCTCGAGTGGTCCGGTCCCTGCCCCTCGAGGCCGTGCGGCAGCAGCAGGGTGACGCCGGAGCGCTGGCCCCACTTGGCCTCGCCGGAGCTGATGAACTCGTCGATGACCATCTGAGCGCCGTTGACGAAGTCGCCGAACTGCGCCTCCCACAGCACCAGGGCCTTGGGGTTGGCGACCGAGTACCCGTACTCGAAGCCCAGCGCCGC
Source organism: Geodermatophilus sp. URMC 61 (assembly GCF_052931555.1). Lineage (NCBI taxonomy): Bacteria > Bacillati > Actinomycetota > Actinomycetes > Geodermatophilales > Geodermatophilaceae > Geodermatophilus > Geodermatophilus sp. URMC 61. The sequence goes on along the minus strand of NZ_JBRFHZ010000002.1, from coordinate 3,217,594 downwards.
GTACTCCGACAACAGCGAGTCGTAGACGAAGAACTTCGCCTGCTCCGGCGACAGGTTCGCCAGCGGCGTGTACTCCGCGGCGGACTCCCGGTCGATGAGCACCGAGTGACGCTGCACGAAGGTGCCGCGGCGGGAGTCCTGACCGGCCAGCCGCACCGGGACGCCCTGCACGAGCAGGGAGCCGAAGGCCAGCAACTCGCCCATCGCCCAGTCGATGCCGCCCTCGCTGACCATCGCCGCGCGCCGCTCCAGCATCCGCTGGAGCTTCGGGTGCACGGTGAAGTCCGGCGGCAGGGAGACGTGCGCGTCACCGATCGCCTTCATCACCTCGAGGGGGATCGCCGTGGCGACCGGCTGCTCCTGCGCGGGCTGGTCCATGACCGGCTGCGGCTTCGAGGTGTCCTGCGCGTCGTGCGTCTCGGCGAAGGCCCGCTCCAGCTGGTCGCGGTAGTCCTTGAGGGCCTCCTCGGCCTCGGCCAGCGTGATGTCGCCACGGCCGATGAGCGCCTCGGTGTACAGCTTCCGGACCGAGCGCTTGCGGTCGATGATGTCGTACATCAGCGGCTGGGTCATCGACGGGTCGTCGCCCTCGTTGTGGCCGCGCCGGCGGTAGCAGATCATGTCGATGACGACGTCCTTCTTGAACGCCTGCCGGTAGTCGACAGCCAGCCGGGCGACCCGCACGCACGCCTCGGGGTCGTCGCCGTTCACGTGGAAGATCGGCGCGTTGACCATCCGCGCGACGTCGGTCGAGTAGAGGCTCGAGCGGGACTGCGCCGGGCTCGTGGTGAACCCGACCTGGTTGTTGATGACCACGTGCACGGTGCCGCCGGTGCGGTAGCCCCGCAGCTGGGAGAGGTTCAGCGTCTCGGCGACGACGCCCTGGCCGGCGAAGGCCGCGTCGCCGTGCAGCAGGACCGGCAGGACGGTGAAGCCCTGCTCGCCCTTGTCGATCATGTCCTGCTTGGCGCGGGCGATGCCCTCCAGGACGGGGTTGACCGTCTCCAGGTGCGAGGGGTTGCTGGCGAGCGAGACGGCGATCTCGGCGCCGTCCTTGAACGGGTTCGTGAAGGTGCCCTCGGCGCCCAGGTGGTACTTCACGTCGCCGGAGCCCTGGACGGTGCCCGGGTCGATGTTGCCCTCGAACTCACCGAAGATCTTGCTGTAGCTCTTGCCGAGCACGTTGGCCAGCACGTTGAGCCGGCCGCGGTGCGCCATGCCGATCGCGACCTCGTCGAGGCCGTGCTCGGTGCCGGCGATGAGCACCTCGTCGAGGATCGGGATGACCGACTCCCCGCCCTCGAGGCTGAACCGCTTCTGGCCGACGTACTTCGTCTGCAGGAAGGTCTCGAACGCCTCAGCGGCGTTGAGCCGGCCGAGGATGTGCTTCTGCTTCTCCCGGTCGGGCTGGTCGGCCTTGACCTCGACCCGCTTCTGGAGCCACTCGCGCTCCTCGGGGTCGGTGATGTGCATGTACTCCACGCCGACGGTGCGGCAGTAGGAGTTGCGCAGCACGCCCAGGATGTCGCGCAGCGCCATCATCCGCTCGCCGGCGAAGCCGCCGACGGGGAACTGGCGGTCGAGGTCCCACAGCGTCAGGCCGTGCTCGAGGATGTCGAGGTCGGGGTGGCTGCGGACCCGGTACTCCAGCGGGTCGGTGTCGGCCATGAGGTGGCCGTTGCGCCGATAGGCCTCGATGACCTCGATGACCCGGGCTTCCTTGTCGATCTCGCCCTCGTGGCTGACCCGCACGTCGGGCATCCAGCGCACCGGGGCGTACGGGATCCGCAGCGAGCGGAAGACGTCGTCGTAGAAGCCGTCCTCGCCCAGCAGCAGCTGGTGCAGGCGGCGGAGGAAGTCACCGGACTCCGCACCCTGGATGATCCGGTGGTCGTAGGTCGAGGTCAGCGTGATGATCTTGGAGATGCCGAGGTCGGTCAGCGCCTCCTGGCTCATCCCCTGGAACTCGGCCGGGTACTCCATGGCACCGACACCGATGATCGCGCCCTGGCCGGCGGTCAGCCGCGGCACCGAGTGGTTGGTGCCGATGGTGCCCGGGTTGGTCAGGCTGATCGTGGTGCCGGAGAAGTCCTCGAGGGTCAGCTTGCCGGCGCGGGCCCGCCGGATGATGTCCTCGTAGGCGCCCCAGAACCGGGCGAAGTCCATCTCCTCGGCCGCCTTGATCGAGGCGACGACGAGGGACCGGGAGCCGTCGGCCTTCGGCAGGTCGATGGCCAACCCGAAGTTGACGTGCTCCGGCTGGACCAGGGTCGGCTTGCCGTCGACCTCGGCGTAGGCGGAGTTCATGTTGGGGAAGTCGTCGAGCGCCCGGACCAGCGCGTAGCCGATCAGGTGGGTGAACGAGACCTTCCCGCCGCGCGAGCGGGCCAGGTGGTTGTTGATGACGATGCGGTTGTCGGCCAGCAGCTTGGCCGGGACGGCGCGCACGCTGGTCGCCGTCGGCACGGTCAGCGAGGCGTTCATGTTCTTGACGACGCTGGCCGCTGCCCCGCGCAGCGGGACGCGCTTCGGGCCCTCGTCGGCGGGCTGGTCGGCCTTGGCGGCGGGCTTGGCCGCGGGCTTCGCGGCCGGTGCCGGCTTCGCGGCGGGCGCGGCCTTGGCGGCCGGCTGCTGCTGTGCGGTCCGCTCCGCGGCCCGGTCCACCACGGTGTCCTCGGAGCGTTCCTCGACGCGGGTGGCCCGGGAGGCGGCGCCGGCGCCTGCGCTGGGCTGCTGGTCGGGAGCCGGCTGCTGCTGGGCGGCGGGGGCCGGCTCCCGCGTGGTGGGCGCGGCGGCCGGGGGCGACGACGCGGGCTCCGCCGGGGCGGACGCCGCGGACTCGGCGGCCGGCGCCTGCCGGTCGTCGCTCGCGGACACCGGACTGCCCGGCCGGTAGTCGGCGAAGAACTCGTGCCACGCCTGGTCCACGCTGGAGGGATCGGCGAGGTACTGCTGGTACATCTCCTCGACCAGCCACTCGTTGGTGCCGAATCCCGCCACAGCTGAGGAGTTGGGGGTGGAGGACGGCCGGGATGAGTTCACGCTTGACACGGGGTCGGGTGCCTTCTTCGTCGTCGGTGGACGTCTCTGGACCGGGGCTGGAGTCTACGCCCAGGGTGGGCCGGGATCGGGCGCCGAGCGGCCTGGGGACCAGGGCGGACGAGCGTCGGGCGGGGAGAGCACGGCGAGGTCAGTCCGTCGCGCCGCGGGCGACCAGTAGATCGGCGAGGGTGTCGTGCGCGGTCGCCTGACCTGCGTCGTCCCGGCGGGTGCGGGCCGCGGCGACCCGGGTGATGTCGAGGGCGCTGGCCCCGTCGACGGTGGTGGCGTTGACGTCGGCCCCCGCATCCAGCAGCACGCGGACCACCTCGGGCGCGTCGCGCCCGGGGCCGGCGACGACGGCGGTGTGCAGCGGAGCGCGGCCGGTGTCGGGTTCGCGCCGGTTGACGTCGGCACCGGCGGCCAGCAGCAGGCGGACCAGCTCCAGCCGGGTGCCGGCCACAGCGGCGTGCAGCGCGCCGCCGTCGACGTCGGCCCCCCGGTCCAGCAGCGTCCGGGCGGTGTCGGCGGCACCACCGGCCGCGGCGAGGGTCAGCAGGTCCACCCCCGTCACCGGGTCGGTCAGCGGAGCGCCGTCGTCCAGCTCGGTGTCGAGCCGCTCGACGTCGTCGAGGTAGGCGGCGCTGGCGGCGTCGACCGGGGCACCGAGCTCACGCAGCAGCGGGACCAGCTCGGGAGCGGACTCCAGCGCGGTGTGCAGCGGGTCCCGGCCGTGCTCGGTGCGGGCGGACAGGTCGGCGCCGGCCGCCACCAGCAGCCGCACAACCTCGGTGCGCCGCTCGGCGACGGCCAGGTGCAGTGGCGTCCAGCCGCCCTGGCCGTCGCGCTCCACCGTGGCGGTCAGCAGCTGGCGCGAGTCCTGGACGGCGCCACGCACGGCCTCGACGTCCCCGTCGGCGATCAGCCGGGCGAGCCGCGGGGCGGTCATGCGCGTGCTCGTGCGCGTGGTCATGGGTGGATCCCCGTTCCGGTCGGGAGCGGCGGCCCCCTGCAGGGGCCCCACCGCGAGCCTGCGAGCGGTGGGGAGCAGGGGGTCCTCTTTCAGACGACGTCGCGGCGGACGGAGAGCAGGGTGCCCAGCAGCGCCGCCACCAGACCGTAGCCGAGCAGCAACAGGCCCCCCTGCCACCGCTCCAGGAGGTCGGGGGCGATGGCCTCCGGGCCGCGGAAGGAGGTGGTCATCGCCTCCAGCGCGCCGCCGGGCAGCCACTTGTAGACCGCCGCCGTGGCGGAGAAGGCCGACAGCAGCGGCTCGACGACGTAGAGGTAGACCAGCGCCCCGACGATCGCCCCGACCTGGTTGCGCAGCAGCGCACCGAGGCCCACGCCGATGACCGCGTACACGACGATCGCCAGCCCGGCGCTGAGCAGCACCTCCGCGTTCTCACCGGTCAGCGAGGGCGCGGCGCCACGTGCCCCGGCGTAGACGACGACCACGGCGACCGTCACGGCCAGCGCGGCGAGGGCGAAGGGAACGGCGGCCAACGTGTAGGCCACCAGCTTGGCTACCACGACCCGGCCGCGCTTCGGCGAGGTCAGGAAGGTCGGGGTCGCGGTGCGGTGCCGGAACTCCTGGGTCATCCCGATGATGCCGAGGATCAGCGCGAACACCGCGGCGTTCGACGCCACGGAGAAGGCCAGCGCCTCGTACTCGGTCGAGCCGACAGGGGGCGGGCCACCCTCCTGGCCGGCGAGCCCGGTGAGCAGGGCGGCGAACCCGCCGGCCATCACGCAGGCCCCGAGCAGCAGCCCGATCCAGACCCGGGTGGAGAAGAGCTTGGTCCACTCGGCGCGGACGAGCGCGGTCACCGTGCGACCTCCTGACGTGCGGCGTACTGCTCCTGGCCGGCGGTGAGCCGGAAGTACAGCGCCTCCAGGCCGCTGGTCTCGGCACGCAGCTCGTGCAGCTCGACCCCCGCCCGGAAGGCCTGCGCGCCCACGGCGTCCGGCGTCGTCCCGGTCACCGTGACCCGGCCGTCCTCGCTCGGTGCCACCGCGAACCCCGCGGCGCCGAGGACCTCGACCAGCCGGCCGGCCTCGGGGCTGCGCACCAGCACCGCGCCACTGCCCTGCGCGCCGGAGCGCAGCTCGGCCAGCGAGCCCTCGCGGACCAGCCGCCCGGCGCCGACGATCACCACGCGGTCGGCGGTCTGCTCCATCTCGGCGAGCAGGTGGCTGGAGACCAGCACGGTGCGCCCCTCCTCGTGCGCCAGGTGGCGCAGGAACCCGCGCAGCCAGTGGATGCCCTCCGGGTCCAGCCCGTTGGCCGGCTCGTCGAGCACCAGCACCGCCGGGTCGCCGAGCAGCGCGGTCGCCAGCGCCAGCCGCTGCCGCATCCCCAGCGAGTAGCCGCCCGCGCGGCGCCGACCGGCGTCGGCCAGGCCCACCTGGGCGAGCACCTCGTCGGCGCGCGTGACCGGCAGGCCCGCCGCCCGGCAGTACACCCGCAGGTGGTTGCGCCCGGTCCGCGCCGGGTGGAACGCCGTCTCGAGCACCGCGCCGACCGTGCGCACGGGCGACGGGAGGTCGGCGTAGACGACGCCGTCGAAGGTCGCCGTCCCGGCGTCCGGCCGCTCGAGGCCCAGGACCATGCGCAGCGTGGTCGTCTTGCCGGCCCCGTTGGGGCCGAGGAAGCCGGTGACGGCGCCCGGTTCGACGGTGAAGCTGAGGTCGGAGACGGCGCGGACGGCGCCGAAGCTCTTGCTGAGGCCGCGGACCTCGACCCGCACGGGGTCGCGGTGGCGGCTGCTGCCGGGGTGGATGGCGCTCTCCTCGCGTCGGCCGGGCGACACGGCCATCCAAGCGCACCGGCCCGTTCCGACGGCGGTCGGCGCCGCCCGCGTGTCCGGTCCGGGGAGTGACCCCGCGCACCCCCGGACCGGCGTTCGGTAGGTTGCCAGGTCGGGGCGGGTGAGCCGGCTCGCCGGACCAGCGCCGCCCCAGGCACGCCAGCGAGGAGGGTCCGTGAGCGCCTACCGCACGGTGGTCGTCGGGACCGACGGGTCCGAGTCCTCCCTGCGGGCGGTACGTCGCGCCGGTGGCCTCGCCGGCGCCTGCGGCGCCCGGCTCGTGATCGTGTGCGCCTACCTGCCCCCGCGCGCCGACGAGCGCGAGGCGCGCCGCGCCCGGGACCAGCTGGGCCAGGACGGCTCCCAGGTGGACGGGTCCGCGCCGGCCGAGGACACCGTGCGGCACGCCGCGGAGGAGGCCCGCGCGGCCGGCGCCGGGGAGGTCGAGCTGATGGCCGTCGTCGGCTCGCCGGTCGAGACCCTGCTCGACGTCGTCGCGCGCGCCCGGGCCGACCTGCTCGTCGTCGGCAACCGCGGGCTGGACAGCCTCAAGGGCCGGCTCATCGGGTCGGTCCCGGCCGACGTGACCCGCCGCTCGTCGGTCGACGTCCTGGTCGTCCACACCACGGGCTGACGACGCTGCCGGACACCCCTCAGGACTCAGACGCGATGGCGGACGCCGGCGACGCCCGCGAGACGCTGCTGCGCCTGCTCCTCGACGGTCCGCGTCGCTACACCCGGCTGCAGGTCGCCGCGAGGGCCGGCCTGCTCCCCGAGCAGACCCGACGGCTGTGGCGGGCGCTCGGCTTCCCCGACGTCGCCGACGACGACCCGGTCTTCACCGACGCCGACGTCCGGGCGCTGGAGGTGATGCGCGCGCTCGTCGACTCCGGCTTCATCGAGCCGGGGACGGAGGCCTCGATCGCCCGCGCGATGGGGCAGTCGTTGTCCCGGCTGGCCGACTGGCAGACCGACCTGCTCGCCGACGCCCTGTCCCGCAGCGGCGCCGGGGCCGGGCGGCGCGCCGTCCCGCCGGAGCAGGCGGTGGCCGCCGCCCGCAGCCTGTTCCCGCTGCTGCGCCAGGTGCAGGACTACGTGTGGCGGCGGCACCTGGCGGCCAACGCCGACCGGCTGCTCACCCCGGCGGCCGCCGTCGACCGGCGGGAGCTCGCCGTCGGCTTCGCCGACCTGGTCGGCTACACCAGCCGCAGCCGCGGGATGGGCGGGCGGGAGCTCGGCGCGATGGTCGAGGACTTCGAGAGCACCGCCAGCGAGGTCATCGCCCGCCACCACGGCCGGGTGGTCAAGACGGTCGGGGACGGCGTCCTCTACACCGCCGTCTCGGCGATCGACGCCGTGGAGATCGGGCTGGAGCTGCCCGAGGCCTGGCAGGCCGAGGACCGCCCGCCCCTGCGGGTCGGCGCCGCGTACGGCACCGTGCTCACGCATCTCGGTGACGTGTACTCGCCGGTGGTGAACCTGGCCAGCCGGCTCACCTCGGTCGGCCGGCCCGGCACGCTGCTGGTCGACCGGGACCTCGCCCGGCAGCTGCGCGGGCTGCCCCGCTACCGGGTGCGGCCGCTGCGCCGGGTGTCGGTGCGCGGCTACGAGGACCTGCAGCCCTGGCTGGTGCGGCGCCGTCCGCCGGGGGAGGCCGACCTCGCGCTGGAGTCCATGCTCGACGAGATGGCCGACGACGTCCTCGAGGAGGACCCGGAGCAGTGAGGAGGACCCCCTGTGCCCGGCCACTCGTAGCAGGACCCCGTCCTCCTCACCGTGGGAGGACCCCGTCCTCCCCACCCCTCGCACGCTCGGGTCAGGACCCTGGACGGGGCCGCCGCGAGCCTCGGGACGGGGCCGGCGGGACCCGGCAGGGGCCGGGAGGAACACGTTCGCGCCGCCCCGGCCCGGCTTGGCACCCTGGTGCCCCGTGAGTGCCACGCTCGTCGCCCGGGGCCTGGCCGCCGGCCACGGTGCCCGCGTCCTGTTCTCCGACCTCGACCTCGTCGTCGCCCCCGGCGACGTCGTCGGGCTGGTCGGGGTCAACGGCGCCGGCAAGTCCACCCTGCTGCGCACGCTCGCCGGGGAGCTCCCGGCCGAGTCGGGCAGCGTGACCGTCAGCCCGCCCACGGCGACCCTCGGGTACCTGCCGCAGGAGCACGAGCGCCGGCCGGGGGAGACGGTGCGCCAGGCGCTGGCCCGCCGGACCGGGGTCGCCGCCGCACAGGCCGCGCTCGACGTCGCCACCGGCGCGCTCACCGAGGGCGCGGACGGCGCCGACGACGCCTACGCCGAGGCGCTGGAGCGCTGGCTGGCCCTCGGCGGGGCCGACCTCGACGAGCGCGCGGCGCAGGTCGTCGGCGAGGTGGCGCCGGGGGTGTCCCTCGACGCGGAGACGACCGGGCTCTCCGGGGGCCAGGCCGCGCGGGTCGGGCTGGCCGCCCTGCTGCTCTCGCGCCATGACGTGCTGCTGCTCGACGAGCCGACCAACGACCTGGACCTGGCCGGCCTGGAGCAGCTGGAGCGCTTCGTCACCGGGGCGCGCGGCGGCATCGTCGTCGTCAGCCACGACCGGGAGTTCCTCGCCCGCACGGTCACGCGCGTGGTGGAGCTGGACCTCACCCAGCAGCTGGTGCGGGTGCACGACGGCGGCTACGAGGCCTACCTGGTCGAGCGTGAGGTGGCCCGGCGGCACGCGCGCGAGGAGTACGAGGAGTACGCCGAGACCAAGGCCGGGCTCGAGGCGCGCGCCCGCATGCAGCGCAACTGGATGGCCAAGGGTGTCCGGGACTCGATCAGGAAGCAGAAGGACCCCGACAAGTTCGTCAAGAACTGGGCCCGCTCGTCGGCGGAGAAGCAGGCGGCCAAGGCCCGGCAGACCGAGCGGCTCATCGAGCGGCTGGAGGTGGTCGAGGAGCCGCGCAAGGAGTGGGAGCTGCGGATGGAGATCGCCGCCGCACCGCGCGCCGGGGCGGTCGTCGCCACGCTGTCCGGCGCGGTCGTGCGCCGCGGGGACTTCACCCTCGGCCCGGTCGACCTGCAGGTGGACTGGGGCGACCGGGTGGTCGTCACCGGCCCCAACGGCAGCGGCAAGTCCACGCTGCTGGCCGCCCTGCTGGGCCGGGTGCCGCTGGACGAGGGCCGCGGCGGGCTGGGCCCGTCGGTGCGGATCGGCGAGATCGACCAGGCCCGCGGCGCGTTCCTCGGCGCCGAGCCGCTGCTGCAGGCCTTCGCCGCGGAGGTGCCCGACCGGCCCACCGCCGACGTGCGCACCCTCCTGGCCAAGTTCGGGCTGACCGCCGAGCACGTCCTGCGCCCGGCCGACACCCTCTCGCCGGGGGAGCGGACCCGGGCCGGGCTGGCGCTGCTGCAGGCCCGCGGGGTCAACGTGCTCGTCCTCGACGAGCCGACCAACCACCTCGACCTGCCGGCGATCGAGCAGCTGGAGCAGGCGCTGGCCGGCTACCGCGGCACGCTGCTGCTGGTCACCCACGACCGCCGGATGCTGGCCGCCGTCGACACGCCCCGCCGGATCACCGTCGAGCACGGCCGGGTCACCGAGTAGGAGGACCTCCTGCCCCCCGCCCTCGGTCCCGGCCAGGGCACCGCCCTGAGCTGGCGGCGGGGACGACGGGTCCTTCTACTGCGGCGAGGCCACCCCTCCTCCCCACCCCTCGCGAGTCCAGGACGGGGCCGCGAGGACGGCGGCGACCGTCGTCGCGAGCTCCTGCGGCGTCGCGCTCGCCGGAGACGTCGCCGGCAGCAGGAGCACCTCGACGACGGCGCCGATCGAGGCGGCCAGCCAGCGCATCGCCGCCACCGCCGAGCCACGGGGAGGGGGCGGGGTCGCCGTCCCCCGCCAGCGGACGGCGACCGGGCACACCGCGGCACCGGCGTCCAGGGCGGCGGCGAGCAGGGCGGCGTCCACCCGGCAGGTGCTGACCGGCGACCCGGCGCGCAGTGCGGCGGCCACCCGTGCCGGGTCGGCCGGCAGGGCCGCCAGCGGCACGCCGGCGAGCCGGTCCGGACCGCCGGCGACGACGGCCCCGGGGACGGCGGTGAGCAGCGCCAGCGGATCCAGCGCCGTGGCGCTGTTCGACACCAGCAGCGGGCCGGTGCCGGTGCGCGGCCAGGCGGTCGCCGGGGCGCGGACCTCGACCCGCACGCCGAGGCCGGTCAGCACCCGGGCGGCGCCGCAGACGGCCCGGCGGCGCCGGGGGCCCACCGGCGGGCGGAGCCGGCCGGCGGCCACGGTGGCGCCCACGCGGAACCAGGTGGCGGTGGGAGTGGGGGCGGTCGGTGCGCTCACGGTGCCTCCCGGGACGCGCGGCGGACCCGGGTGGGCCCGCTCGCACCCCGAGCGTCGCGGGCGCAGGTGTCGGGCCGGTGACGTCCGGTGGACGGCGACGGGACGGTCGCGGGACGACCGGTCGGCGGGGCCTCAGGGGGTGTCGAGCGCCTCCGTGAGGCCGACCGCGTCCATGCCGGCCCAGGTCTCGCCGACGTGGTGGGCGAGCACCATGAGGTCGCGCAGGTTCCCGTCCCGGTCGCGGATGTGGTCGACCAGCAGCGCCTCCCCGGTGAAGCCCAGACCGGTGAACAGCGCCAGGGCCGGGGCCTGGTCGGCGACGACCTCGACGACCAGCTTGGTCAGCCCGGCCTCGAGCGCCTGCACCACGGCGTGCCGGGCCAGCTCCCGCCCCAGCCCCGAGCCGCGGCGGTCGGGCGCGACCACCAGCCGCACCTCGCCGACGTGGTCGGACCAGCCGGGCAGCCGGAGGACGGCGACGTAGCCGAGCACCCGGCCGCCGTCGTCCACCGCCACCCAGCGGTCGACCCCCGGCGAGCCGGCGGCCCAGCCGCGCACGACCGCGGGGTCGGTGACGTCCTCGCGGATGAAGGTCCGGTCGCCCTCGGGCAGGTCGGCGAAAAAGCGCACCAGGGCCTCGCAGTGCGCCTCGGTCAGCGGGGTCACGGTGGTCACCCGGCGACCTCCTCGCCCTGCAGCGGCTCGCTGCGCCGCCGGAGGAAGTCGAGGATGGTCGGCACGGTGGTCCGGGCCGCCGTCCGGCCGACCACCAGGCCCATGTGCCCGGCCGGCAGCCGCAGCTCGTGCTTGTCCGGCGACCCGACCAGGTCGATCAGGGGAGCGCACGCCTCGGGTGGGACGATGTGGTCGCGGTCGGCCCGGACGGTCAGGAACGGCACCCGGATGTCGGACAGGTGCACGCGGTCGCCGCCCACCGTCAGCCGGTCGGTGACCATCCCGTTGTCGCGCACCAGCATCCGCACCGTCTCCTCAGCAGCGGCCCCGGGGAAGGGCACGTGGTCGTCCGACCAGCCGGTCATCGCCTGGTAGCCGGCCACGTACTCGTCGTTCCAGAGCCGCTCCCACAGCGTCACGTAGCGGGTCACCTCGGCGGTGGGGGTCAGCGTCTTGAAGCCCTGCAGGACCACCCGGGGCGGCACGTTGCCGTCGGCGTCGAGCACGTCGGAGACCTCCAGCCCGCCGACCCGGAACAGGTCGGCCAGCGGGCCCATGTGCCGGAAGTCCACCGGGGTGGCCAGCACGGTGAGGCTGCGCAACGGCGCGTCCGGGTGGTGGGCGGCGTAGAGCAGGGCGAGGTCGCCGCCGAAGCAGTAGCCGAGGAGGGTGACCTCGTCGGCCCCGGAGACCTCCAGCACCCGCTGGACGCCGGCCGGGATGTAGTCGTCGACGTAGTCCTCGAGGGTGTTGGCGGCGTCCCGCTCGTCCGGCTCCCCCCAGTCGAGCAGGTAGACGTCGAAGCCGGCGCGGAGCAGCTGCTCGATGAAGCTGTTGCCCGGTGCCAGGTCGAGGATGTAGCTGCGGCTGACCAGGCTGAACACGACGAGCAGCGGCGGGGCGTAGCGGACCCCGCCGTACGTGTCGGGGTCGTTGCGGTAGTGCCACAGCTGGGTGCGGCCGCGCTGCCAGACGACGTCCTTGGGTGTCTGCCCGACGTCGGGCCGGGCGACGCCGCTGACCAGCCGCAGACCGTTACGGGCGCGCAGGGCGTTGCGCTCGACGTCGCGCCGGACGCGGTCGAGGACCGTCTGGGGGCTGGGCACTGTCGGCATCGGACTCCTCGGGGGTGCGGTGGCGCTCGGTCTCCCGTCGCGCCGCCTCGAGCTGCAGGGTCAGCCGGCGGACCTCGCGGTCGAGGGCGCCGACCTGGGCGCGCAGCCGGCTGACGTCGGTCCCGGCCGGCAGGTTCAGCAGGTGCCACGCACGGGCCGTCAGGTCGCGCGCGGAGCCGCGGGCCACGGTGACCGCACGGCGGGTCAGGGCGGCACCGACGGCGAAGGCCTCGCTGCGGACGAGCTCCTCCGCCCGTGGGGTCACGCGGCGTTCGACGGCGTCGAAGGCCTGCCGCCACCGCGGCGGCTCGGTCATGCGTCCTCCTCGCCGGCGATCGTCGGTCGCACGACCGTGCTCGCGGGCGCGCTCACGCCCGCACCTCCTCGGGGACCTCGACGGCGCGGCGCAGGATCTTGCCGGTGGGGCCCTTGGGCAGGGACTCGACCAGCCAGACGTGCCGCGGGTACTTGTAGGCGGCCACCCGCTCCTTGACCCAGGCGCGCAGCTCGTCGGGGTCGGCCTGCTGCCCGGGCTTGAGGGCCACCGCGGCGGCGACCTCCTCGCCCAGCTCGGGGTGCGGGACGCCGACGCACGCGGCCTCGGCGACCGCGGGGTGCTCGTAGAGCGCCTCCTCGATCTCCCGCGGGTACACGTTGTAGCCCCCGCGGATGATCATCTCCTTCTTGCGGTCGACGATGGCGAAGTAGCTGTCCTCGTCCTGCCGGGCCAGGTCGCCGGTGCGGAACCAGCCGTCCGGGATGGCCTTCGCCGTCTCCTCGGGCTTGCCCCAGTAGCCCTTCATGACGTTCTCGCCGCGGATGGCGATCTCCCCGACCTCGCCGCGCGGGACGTCGCGGCCCGTGTCGTCCACCAGGCGCATCTCGACGCCGCGGATCGGCGTCCCGATCGTCCCGGGCTTGCGCTCGGCGTGGAGCTGGTTGAACGACGCGACCGGCGAGGTCTCCGACAGCCCGTACCCCTCGAGCACGACGCAGCCGAAGGCCTCCTCGAAGCCGCGCATGACCTCGACCGGCATGGCCGACCCGCCGGAGACGCACAGCCGCAGGCTGGAGACGTCGTGGCGGTCCCGGTCGGGGGAGTGCAGCATCGCGGCGAACATCGTCGGCACGCCCTCGAAGACGGTGACCCGGTCCCGCTCGATGACCGACAGCGCCTTGCCGCCGTCGAACCGGGGGATCAGGGTGAGGCAGGAGCCGGCCAGCACCGAGGCGTTGAGGCCACAGGTGAGGCCGAAGACGTGGAACAGCGGCAGACAGCCCATGACCACGTCGTCCGGGGTGAGCTCGACGAGCTCGAGGCCCCCCGTGCGGCAGTTGCTGCGCAGGTTGGCGTGGGTCAGCTCCGCACCCTTCGGCGGACCGGTGGTCCCCGAGGTGTAGAGGATGACCGCCGCGTCCTGGTCCTCCCGCGGCTCGAGGTCCCGGCGCCCGGACCCGCTCAACGCCCCGCCGGCGTCGACGGGGCCGACGGTCACCGCGTCCACGCCCACGGCAGCCGCGGCCTCGGTGGCCGCGTCGGCGATCGAGTCCAGCGCCACGACGAGCCGGGCGCCCGAGTCGCGCAGGTAGTACTCGACCTCGCGGGCCTTGAGCAGCGGGTTCATCGGGACGACAGCGGCGCCGGCCATCAGCGCGCCGTAGAACACGACCGGGAAGCTCAGCACGTTGGGCAGCACCATCCCGACCCGGTCGCCGGGCTGCACGCCCCGCTCCCGCAGGCCCGCGGCCACCCCGGCGGCGGCCTCGCAGAACCCGTCGTAGGTCAGGACGGCGTCGTCCATCCGGAGTGCCGGCCGGTCGCCGTGCTCGGCCGTGGAGTCGAGCAGGTGCTGTGCCAGGTTGGCCACGGGTCCTCCCACCGGATCGCCGAACGGGTCCGCCCCCTACCCGGGAGTTCTGTGGTCTATCCCACAGCTCGGGTGGGCCGCGGGTGGCGGGGCGGCCGCGGGGGCGACAGGCTCGGGGCCCACCGACGACGACGACGGGAGTGCACGTGACGGACACGACGGTCCTCGACATGTTCCGGCTGGACGGCCGGGTGGCGATCGTGACGGGGGCGTCCTCCGGCCTCGGCGCGGTGTTCGCCCGCGCTCTGGCCCAGGCGGGGGCCGACGTCGCGCTCGGCGCCCGCCGGGAGGACCGGCTCGGCGAGACGCGGGCGGCCGTGGAGGCGGCCGGACGGCGGGCGATCACGGTGCGCACCGACGTCGCCCGGCCCGAGGACTGCCAGGGGCTGGTGGACGCCACGGTGGCCGAGTTCGGGAAGGTCGACGTCCTGGTCAACAACGCCGGCGTCGGCACCGCCGTGCCGGCCACCCGGGAGACCCCGGAGCAGTTCCGCTCGGTGATCGACGTGAACCTCAACGGCTGCTACTGGATGGCGCAGGCCTGCGCGCGGGTGATGCAGCCGGGCAGCTCGATCGTCAACATCTCGAGCATCCTCGGGCTGACCACCGCCGGGCTGCCCCAGGCGGCCTACGCGGCGAGCAAGGCCGGCCTCATCGGGCTCACCCGCGACCTGGCGCAGCAGTGGACCGGCCGCAAGGGCATCCGGGTGAACGCGCTGGCCCCCGGCTTCTTCGAGTCGGAGATGACCGACCAGTACCCGGAGGGCTACATCGAGGGCCAGATGTCCCGGGTGCTGGCCGGCCGCAAGGGCGACCCCATGGAACTGGCCGCCGCGCTGGTCTTCCTGGCCAGTGACGCCGGCGGCTACGTCACCGGGACGACGCTGCCGGTCGAGGGCGGCCTGCTCACCAGCTGACGCGGGCGCACGTCCGGGGGAGCTGCTCCCCGCCGGGGAATGCCGCTCGGGACGAGGGGTTGTGCGGGGCGGACCGCACGAGAGCCCCGAGGAGCACCCACCGTGTCGATCGTCGTCACCGGAGCCACCGGACACCTGGGCCGGCTGGCCGTCGAGGCGCTGCTGGCGCGCGGCGTCCCGGCCGCGGACGTCGTCGCCACCGGACGCCGCACCGAGGCCCTGGCCGACCTCGCCGACCGCGGCGTCGTCGTCCGCACGGCGGACTACGACAACGAGGTGTCGCTGAAGGAGGCCTTCGCCGGCGCCGACCGGCTGCTGCTGGTCTCCGGCAGCGAGGTCGGCCGGCGCGTGCGGCAGCACGGCAGGGCCATCGCGGCGGCGCGCGCCGCCGGCGTCGGGTTCATCGCCTACACGAGCATCACGCACGCCGACACCTCCACGCTGCTGCTGGCCGAGGAGCACCGGGCCACCGAGCAGCTCCTGGCCGAGGCCGGGGTGCCGCACACGCTGCTGTGCAACAGCTGGTACACGGAGAACTACACCGCCCAGCTGCCCGGATACCTGGAGCACGGCATCCCCGGGGCGGCCGGGGACGGCGCGGTCAGCGCGGCGACCCGCGCCGACTACGCCGCCGCGGCGGCCGCCGTCGTGGCCACCGACGGGCACGCCGGTGCGGTGTACGAGCTGGGCGGCGCGCCGTTCACCATGACCGAGCTGGCGCAGGTCGTCTCCGCGGCGACCGGCCGCACGGTGACCTACACCGACCTGCCGGTCGAGCAGTACCAGCGGGTCCTGGTCGCCGCGGGCCTGCCCGAGCCGGTCGCGGCCGTGCTCGCCGACGGTGACCGGGGCGTCGCCGCGGGCGAGCTCCTCGTCGAGGGCGACGACCTGGCCCGGCTGCTCGGTCGCGCGCCGACGTCACTGGCCGACGCGGTGGCCGCCGCCGTCACCGCGCCGCACGCCTGACGCCGGCCCGGGACGCACGAGAGGCCCCGCGGCGGACGGCGGGGCCCCGCCCTGCCCTGGGGCGGTGCTGGCGGGGGGCGCCGGTCCCGTCGTCGGCCGGCACGGCCCGGCGCGTGCGGGGGATCACCTCGCGACAGCGGCATGGTTGAGCCTTCAAGCAGGTTTCCTACGGCAGCAATCCGGCGACGCGGTGCCCCCCTCGACCCGCTGCCGACCCGCAACACACGGAACGGACGCCATGACCGCGACGAACCCGCCCACCTCCAAGACCGCGACCACCGCCGCGCCGCTGCACCCGCTGCTCGCCGAGCGGTGGAGCCCCCGCGCCCTCGACCCCCTGCACGAGCTCACGGTCGGCCAGCTCACCGCCCTGCTCGAGGCCGCCCGCTGGGCGCCGAGCGCGTCGAACACCCAGCCGTGGCGGTTCGCCGTCGCGCTGCGGGGCAGCGCCGGGTACGCCGCCGTCCTCGATGCCCTGGCCCCGGGCAACCAGGCCTGGGCCCACGCCGCCTCGGCGCTCGTCGTCGCCGCGGCCGAGGCGGCCGCTCCGGATGGCACGGCCCGGCCGTGGGCGGTCTACGACACCGGGCAGGCGGTGGCGCACCTGTCGGTGCAGGCCCAGCACGAGGGCCTCGTCGTCCACCAGCTCGGTGGCTTCGACCGGGACCGGGTCGCCGCGCTCCTCGCCGCCCCCGGCGAGGTCGTGCCGCTGGTGGTCCTGGCTCTCGGGCGCCGTGACGAGGCGGTGCAGCTCGCCGAGCCGTTCGCCGGCCGGGAGACGGCCGTCCGGGACCGGCTGCCGCTCGACCAGCTGCTGCTGCCGCTGCAGCCCGCCGCCGCCGACTCCGCGGCCGCGGACTCCGCCGCCGCCTGACCGGGACCGCCCACCGTCGGCGGCGACACGCGCAGGAGCCAGACGCGAGAGGCCCCGCCGGACCCGTTCCCGGGTCGGCGGGGCCCTCTCGTGCTGCTGGGTGCCCCCGGCAGGATTCGAACCTGCGCACCCGCCTCCGGAGGGCGGTGCTCTATCCCCTGAGCTACGGGGGCTCTGCGGTGGGGCGTCCTAGAACCTACCAGCCCTCCCGCGGCGGCCCGACGGCGGTGCGTCACGGCGCGGGGAGCGGGGTGCCGCCGCGGGCGGCGAGCATCCCCTCCATGGTCGCCACCTCCGCCGTCTGGGTCTCGGCGATCGTGCCGGCGAGGTCCGCGACGGCCGGGACGGCGGCGTGCTCGGCGGCGTACTGCGCCATGTCGAAGCCGCCCTGGTGGTGCCGGATCATCAGCCGCAGGAACTCCACGTCGAACTCGGTGCCCGACAGGGCGCGCAGCCGCGTCAGCTCCGACTCGGTGGCCATCCCCGGCATCAGCCCGCCGGGCATCCCCGACATGTCGTGCCCGGCGTCCGAGCCCATCCAGGCCATGGTGTCCCCGCCGCTCGGTGGCAGACCCCAGAGCGCCAGCCACCCCTGCATCCGACCGGCCTGGTTCTGCTGGGTCTCGGCGATGTCGAAGGCCAGCTGGCGGACCTCCGGGTCGGTGCTGCGCTCGGGCACCAGGTTCGCCATCTCCACGCCCTGCAGGTGGTGCCGGGACATGTCCCGGGCGAAGCCGGCCGCCACCGACCCCGACTCCGGTGCCGCCTCGCCGCGGCCGATGCCCAGGGCGACCGCCGCGCCCCCGCCGATCAGGACCAGCCCCACGGCGATGACCGCCAGCAGGAGGACCCTCAGCGGGCTGCGCGCGGGAGTCACGGGGCGCCGGTCTCGGCCCCGGCCGTCGGCGTGGTCGGGGAGTCGGTGGTCATGGAGGCGGCGCCGCGGCTGCTGTCACCCACGGTCAGCGGGTCGCTGATGAACTGCGGGTTCTCGCAACTGGCGCCCGGCTCGGGGTAGAACTCCTGGTTGTAGGTGAAGAAGTCGGCGAACTGCGCGATCCGCGGGTCGTCGGCCGAGTCGACCTTCAGCTGGTGGTTCCAGGACTGCAGGCTGATGGGGGAGTCCTGCCCGGGGTTGGGCGAGAGCATCCGCCCGGACTCGCTGGCCACGTCGGTGAGCGTCTGCAGCGCGTCGCCGGTCACGACCTCGGGGTCGTAGGTGATCCAGACGGCGCCGTGCTCGAGGCCGTGGACGGCGTTCTCCAGCCGGATCTGCACGTCGTAGACGGTGCCGGTGCAGTCGGCCCACTCGCCGTCGTGCGGCCCACCCACCGGCGGGGACTGCTCGTAGGTGACCGGGGTGGTCACGTGCTGCTGGCCCGCGGCGTAGTCGAAGGTCTGCAGGCCCTCGATCTCGTCGGCCGAGTCCACCCGGTTGGACTCGGCCTCGTTGACCTGCAGGACGGCGTAGGTGAGGACGGCGGCGGCGAACACCAGGACGGCGACCGCGGCGGCGATCAGCCCCCACGGCCGCTGCGGGGCCACGACGTTGGTCACCGGCGGACGCGTGCGCCCGCCCTTCCCGCCTGCCGCGCCCGCCCGGCTGGCTCCGCCGCGCGTGCGGCCGGGCTCGGGCTTGCGGTCCTTGGCCAAGGCCTCTCCTCGGTGCTCGGTGTCCTCGCCGGCCGCGTCCGTGCGCGTGCCGGTGCGCCGCGGGGGCGACTCCCGCGCGGCGGTTGCGGCGGCCGAGTCTAGGTGCGCGACGTGAACGCACCCTGGGAGAACGGCGAGTCCTGGGTGAGGAAGGCCGCACGGGGTACCTCGGCCCGGTCAGTACGCTCGTGCGGTGACACCCGAGCAGCTGCGGAACGTCGTCCGGACCGCCGTGGCCGCCGCCGTCGAACGCGGCGCGCTGGCCGTCCCGGTGCCCGAGGACGTCGTCGTCGAGCGCCCGAAGAACCCCGAGCACGGCGACTACGCGACCAACGTGGCCCTGCGGCTGGCCAAGCCCGCCGGCCGCCCGCCCCGCGAGGTCGCCGAGGTGCTCGCCGAGGAGCTGCGCGCCCAGGCCGGCATCGCGGCGGTCGACGTCGCCGGGCCCGGTTTCCTCAACATCACCCTCGTCCAGGGCGCGCTCGGACGCATCGCGGTCGAGGCGGTCACCGGCGGTCCGGCCTACGGGCACACCGACGCCCTCGCCGGGCAGCGGCTCAACCTGGAGTTCGTCTCGGCCAACCCCACCGGGCCGGTGCACATCGGCGGCACCCGCTGGGCCGCCGTCGGCGATGCCCTCGGCCGGCTGCTGGAGGCCAGCGGCGCCACGGTCACGCGGGAGTACTACTTCAACGACGCCGGGGCGCAGATCGACCGGTTCGCCCGCAGCCTGATGGCCGCAGCGGCCGGCCGGCCGGTGCCCGAGGACGGCTACGCCGGTGACTACATCGGCGAGATCGCCGCCCAGGTCGTGGCGGCCGAGCCGGGTGTCCTCGAGCTGCCCGAGGACCAGCAGCAGGAGCGCTTCCGCGAGCGTGGCGTCGAGCTGATGTTCGCCGAGATCAAGCGGACGCTGGCCGCGTTCGGCGTCGAGTTCGACGTCTACTTCAGCGAGCGCACGCTGCACGAGACCGGCGCACTGGAGAAGGCCATCGCGCGGCTGCGCGAGAACGGCCACGTCTACGAGGCCGACGGCGCCACCTGGCTGCGGACCACCGACTTCGGTGACGACAAGGACCGGCCGCTGGTCAAGAGCGACGGTGACCCGACCTACTTCGCCGCCGACTGCGCCTACTACCTGGACAAGCGCTCCCGCGGCTTCGACAAGGTCGTGATCATGCTGGGCGCCGACCACGCCGGCTACGTCGGCCGGTACAAGGCGCTGGTCGCCGCGGTCGGCGACGACCCCGAGGCGAACCTGGAGATCCTGCTCGGCCAGCTGGTCAACCTCGTCCGCGACGGCGCGCCGGTGCGGATGAGCAAGCGGGCCGGCACCGTCGTCCTGCTCGAGGACCTGATGGAGGCCGTCGGCAAGGACGCCGCCCGCTATGCCCTGGCGCGGGCCTCGGTCGACCAGCAGATCGACCTGGACCTCGACCTGTGGAGCCGGCAGACCAACGACAACCCGGTCTTCTACGTCCAGTACGCGCACGCCCGGATCTCCTCGGTGCTGCGCAACGCCGCCGACCTCGGGGTCGGGCTGGGCGAGCCGGGAGACGTCGACGTCGCCCAGTTGGCCCACGAGCGGGAGAACGACCTGCTGCGGGCGATCGGCGAGTTCCCGCGGGTGCTGACCTCGGCCGCCGAACTGCGCGCCCCGCACCGGGTGGCCCGCTACCTCGAGGAGCTGGCCGGCACCTACCACCGTTTCTACGACTCCTGCCGCGTGCTCCCGCGCGGCGACGAGGAGGCGACCCCGCTGACCACCGCCCGGCTGTGGCTGTGCGCGGCCACCGCCGTGGTGCTGCGCAACGGGCTCGGCGTGCTGGGCGTCGACGCCCCGGAGCGGATGTGAGGGCGCACCCGGCGGGGCCGCTCCACGGGAGCATCTCCCCGCCGCCGTCGGCCGGTCTGCCGCCGGCCGACCTCGGCGCCCTCGACCCGCAGGTCTGGCCGCGCTCGGCGCGGCGGGTCGACGGGGAGCTGCACCTGGCCGGCCGACCGGTCACCGAGCTGGCGCGGGCCCACGGCACCCCGCTGTTCGTGCTGGACGAGGCCGACTTCCGCGGCCGGGCCGCCGACTTCGCCGCCGCCTTCGACGGCGCCGACGTGCACTACGCGTCGAAGGCGTTCCTCTGCGGGCAGGTCGCCCGCTGGATCGCCGACGACGGCCTGCACCTGGACGCCTGCTCGGGCAACGAGCTGGCCCTGGCCCTCGCCGCCGGGTTCCCGGCCGAGCGGATCGCGCTGCACGGCAACAACAAGTCGCTCGTCGAGCTGCAGCAGGCCGTCGACTCCGGCATCGGCCACGTCGTCCTGGACTCCTTCGACGAGATCGACCGGCTGGTGCCGCTGGCCGCCGCCCGGGTCGCCGCCGGCGGCACGCCGGTGCCGGTGCTCGTCCGGACGACGGTCGGCATCGAGGCGCACACCCACGAGTTCATCGCCACCGCCCACGAGGACCAGAAGTTCGGCTTCTCGCTGGCCACCGGCGACGCGCTGACCGCCGCGGTCCGGGTCATCCGCGAGCCGGCCCTGCGGCTGACCGGCCTGCACAGCCACATCGGCTCGCAGATCTTCGACACCGCCGGGTTCGAGGCGGCCGCGCACCGGGTGGTGGGGCTGCTCGGCCAGGTGCGGCAGGCCACCGGCGAGGTGCTGGGGGAGCTCAACCTCGGCGGCGGCTTCGGCATCGCCTACCTGCCCGAGGACGACCCGGTCGGCCCCGACCACCTCGCCCGGCGGCTGCGCAGCGTCGTCGCGGCCGAGTGCGCGGCGCTGGACCTGCCGGTGCCCCGGCTGGCCGTCGAGCCCGGGCGGGCCATCGCCGGCCCCGGCACGGTGACGCTGTACGAGATCGGCACGATCAAGCCGGTGCGGCTGGGCAGCGGCGCGCAGGGTGCCCCCCAGGTGCGCAACTACGTCTCGGTCGACGGCGGGATGAGCGACAACATCCGCACCGCGCTCTACGACGCCTCCTACACCTGCGTGCTGGCCAACCGGACCTCCGACGCCCCGCCGGCGCTGTGCCGGGTCGTCGGCAAGCACTGCGAGAGCGGCGACGTCCTGGTCCGCGACCTGTGGCTGCCCGCCGACGTGCAGCCCGGCGACCTGCTCGCGGTCGCCGCGACCGGCGCCTACTGCTGGTCGATGGCGAGCAACTACAACTACCTGCTCAAGCCGCCGGTGGTGGCCGTGCGGGACGGCGTCGCCACGGAGGTGGTCCGGCGTCAGACACTGTCGGACGTGTTCGCCCTCGACGCCGTCCTCGCCGACGTCCCCGCGCCGTCCCCGGCGATCGACCAGCCCGCACCCGAGCACCCCGTGGGGTTCCGATCGTGAACGCACCGTTGAAGGTCGCCCTGCTCGGCTGCGGCACCGTCGGCAGCGCGGTGCTGCGGCTGCTGGACGAGCAGGCGGACGACCTCACCGCCCGCATCGGCCGGCCGGTCGAGGTCGCCGGCGTCGCGGTCCGCCGTCCCGACCGGCACCCCGACGTCCCGGCGCACCTGCTCACCACCGATGCGCACGGGCTGGTGACCCGGGACGACGTCGACCTCGTCGTCGAGGTCATCGGCGGCATCGAGCCGGTGCGCTCGCTGCTGCTGGCCGCCTTCGAGGCCGGCAAGTCGGTGGTCAGCGCCAACAAGGCGCTGCTGGCCGACGACGGCGTCGAGCTGCACGCGGCCGCGGCCAAGGCCGGCGTGGACCTGTACTACGAGGCCGCCGTGGCCGGGGCGATCCCGCTGCTGCGCCCGCTGCGCGAGTCCCTGGCCGGTGACCAGCTGCGCCGGGTGGTCGGCATCGTCAACGGCACGACCAACTACATCCTGTCCCGGATGGCCGAGACCGGGCACGGCTTCACCGAGGCCCTGGCCGAGGCGACCGAGCTCGGCTACGCCGAGGCAGACCCGACCGCCGACGTCGACGGCTTCGACGCCGCCGCCAAGGCCGCCATCCTCGCCTCCCTGGCGTTCCACACCCCGGTCACGGCCGCGGACGTGTACCGGGAGGGGATCTCCGCGGTCACCGCGACCGACGTCGCCCGCGCCACGGAGATCGGCTGCACCGTCAAGCTGCTGGCCATCTGCGAGCGGGTCCCGGGAGAGGGCGGCGAGTCCGTCGCCGTCCGCGTGCACCCGGCGATGATCCCGACGTCGCACCCGCTGGCCGCCGTCGGCGGGGCGTTCAACGCCGTCTTCGTCGAGGCCGAGGCCGCCGGGCAGCTGATGTTCTACGGCCAGGGCGCCGGCGGCGAGCCGACCGCCAGCGCCGTCCTCGGCGACCTGGTCGCCGTGGCCCGCAA
This sequence comes from Geodermatophilus sp. URMC 61, assembly GCF_052931555.1. Lineage (NCBI taxonomy): Bacteria > Bacillati > Actinomycetota > Actinomycetes > Geodermatophilales > Geodermatophilaceae > Geodermatophilus > Geodermatophilus sp. URMC 61. Next base: position 3,195,062 of record NZ_JBRFHZ010000002.1, on the reverse strand, counting down.
CCGGGTCGCCGGCACCGCCGGCCCGGGCGTCACCGGTTACGCGGGGCTGCCCGCCCGGCCGATCGCCGAGACCCCGACCCGGTACCACGTCAGCCTCGACGTGGCCGACAAGCCGGGCGTGCTGGCGACGGTGGCGCAGGAGTTCGCGCGCCACGGGGTCAGCATCGCCACCGTGCGCCAGGATGGGCACGGGGACGCCGCGACGCTGGTCATCGTGACGCACAGTGCCCCTGACGCCGCCCTGTCGGCGACGGTGACCGCGCTCCGGGAGATGCCGGCCGTGCGCGGCGTCACCAGCGTCCTGCGTGTGGAGGGACTGTCATGACGGCGCAGCTGCCCGTCCGGGGCACCGTCTCCCCGCTGTGGCCCGGCCTCATCGAGGCCTACCGCTCGCGGCTTCCGGTCAGCGACAGCACCCCGGTGGTCACCCTCCAGGAAGGCGCGACCCCGCTCGTGCCGGCGCAGGAGCTCTCCCGCCGGACCGGCTGTGACGTCTACCTCAAGGTCGAGGGCGCCAACCCGACCGGGTCCTTCAAGGACCGCGGGATGACGATGGCCATCACCAAGGCCAAGGAGGAGGGCGCGCAGGCGGTCATCTGCGCCTCCACCGGCAACACCAGCGCCAGCGCCGCCGCCTACGCCTCCCGCGCCGGCATGGTGTGCGCCGTCCTGGTGCCGCAGGGGAAGATCGCGCTGGGCAAGCTGGCCCAGGCCCTGGTGCACGGCGCCAAGCTGCTGCAGGTCGACGGCAACTTCGACGACTGCCTCGCGCTGGCCAGCAAGCTCGCCATCGACTACCCGGTCAGCCTGGTCAACAGCGTCAACCAGTACCGGATCGAGGGGCAGAAGACCGCCTCGTTCGAGATCGTCGACGTCCTCGGCGACGCCCCGGACGTCCACTGCCTGCCGGTCGGCAACGCGGGCAACATCACCGCGTACTGGCAGGGCTACCGGGAGTACGCCGCCGACGGCACGGCCAGCCGGACGCCGCGGATGTGGGGATTCCAGGCCGCCGGCGCCGCCCCGATCGTGACCGGGCAGGTCGTCGAGCAGCCGCAGACCATCGCCACGGCCATCCGGATCGGCAACCCGGCGTCCTGGACCAAGGCGCTGGCCGCCCGCGACGAGTCCGGCGGGCGCATCGACGCCGTCACCGACCGGGCCATCCTCGCCGCCTACCGGCTGCTGGCCCGTACCGAGGCCGTCTTCGTCGAGCCGGCGTCGGCCGCGTCGGTCGCCGGGCTGCTGCAGGTCGCCGAGGCCGGCGAGCTCGAGCCCGGCCAGCGGATCGTCTGCACGGTGACCGGCAACGGGCTCAAGGACCCGGAGTGGGCCATCTCCGGCGCGCCGGCTCCGGTGACCGTGCCGGTCGACGCCGCGGCGGCCGCCGTCCAGCTGGGGCTGTAGTGGAAGGACCACTGGAAGGACCCCGTCCTCCCCACCGCTCGCACGCTCGCGGCGGTGCCCTGGACGGGGCCACCCGCCGCTCGGAGGAGGACCCCCCGCCCCCCGAGGAGGCCCCCCCAGGAGGCCCCCCACCGCTTGCAGGGTCGCGGCGGGACCCTGCAGGGGAGCCGATCGAGGCTCGCGGCGGGACCCTGCAGGGGGGCCGATCGACGCTCGCGGCGGGACCCGGCAGGGGGCAGGCCCCGGACGTGGCCGCAGTGCGCGTGCGGGTGCCGGCCACCAGCGCCAACCTGGGGCCGGCGTTTGACAGCGCGGGCATCGCCCTGACCTGCCACGACGTCGTCGCGTTCGACGTCCTCCCGTCCGGCCTGGCCGTCGAGGTCTCCGGCGCGGGTGCGGGGGAGCTGCCCACGGACGAGTCGCACCTGGTGGTGCGCGCCTTCCGGGCCGCGTGCGCGGAGCTGGGCTGGACGCCGTCCGGCCTGCGCGTCGCCGCCGAGAACGGCATCCCCCAGGGGCGGGGGATGGGCTCGTCGGCGGCGGCCGTGGTCGCCGGCGTCCTGGGCGCCTGGGCCCTGTGCCCGGAGGTCGACACCGTCGACCTCGACGCGGTGCTCCGCCTCACCAGCGAGCTCGAGGGGCACCCGGACAACGTCGCGCCCTGCCTGCTCGGCGGCGCGACGCTGTCCTGGACGACCGGTGGGGTCGCCCGCGCCGCCACCCTCCCCGTGCACGACGACGTGCAGCCGGTGGTGCTCGTGCCCGACGCGACGCTGTCCACGCACGTCGCGCGCGGCCTGCTGCCCGACGTCGTCCCGCACGCCGACGCCGCCTTCAACGCCGGGCGGGCCGCGCTGCTGACGCACGCGCTGGTCAGCGCGCCGGACCTGCTGTTCGTGGCCACCGAGGACCGGCTGCACCAGCGGCAGCGCGCGGCGGCCATGCCCGACTCCGCACGGCTGCTGGAGCGGCTGCGCGCGGCCGGGCACGCGGCCGTCGTCTCCGGTGCGGGCCCGAGTCTGCTCGTGCTCACCCGCCGGCACCCCGACGACCCGGCGGACGACCCGGCCGGGGGTGTCGGCGTGCGCGACGTGGCGGATCTCACTCCGGAGGGGTGGTCGGTGCTACCCCTGGGGGTGGACGTCCACGGGGCGCGTGTCCGTCGCCCCGGCCAGCAGGTATCGTCTCGATAACGAGGAACACACCGGTACCGCTCGGTGTTGTCGTGATCGTGAGCGCGAACTAGGCTCACGGCTAGCCGCCCAGTCGGGCGAGCCTCGCGCGGGGCGTTGCAGACGATCTGATGTCCGTCGCCGCAGACCCGCTCCGCACCCACTGCATCCCGCACCCTCCGCTGTCCGCTCGAAGATCGGGCGGGAGGGGCCGGATCACCCCCTGCGCTGGTAGGCGCAGGTCTCCGCAGGGAAGGACCTGTACGTGAGCGAGACCACCGACCTCGTCACCGCGCCGCAGGGCGCAGGCACCGACGAGGCACCTGCCGCTTCTGGGTCGACGGGCCGCACTCGTCGCCGCGGCAGCGGGCTCTCCGGCATGTTGCTGCCCGAGCTGCAGCGACTGGCCGCCGAGCTCGGCATCTCCGGCACCGGCCGGATGCGCAAGGGCGACCTGGTCGCCGCCATCTCCGCCCGCCAGGTGGGCGGCGAGGGCGCCGGTGACGCCACCACCAAGGGCGCCGGTGACACCACCACCAAGGACGCCCCGGCCGACATCCCGGCCGCTCGCGGCGCCGACAGCACGCGTGGCGTGGCCGCCACGGCCGCACCGGTCGAGGCCCCGGTCAGCGGTGGCGCGAACGGCGGCCCGCTGACCGCGTCGCCCGACGCGAAGACCGAGGCCGCGCCGCGCCGTCGTCGCGCGGCCAGCCGCCCTGCCGGCGCGCCGACGGTCGAGGGCACCACCCCGGCGCCCGAGGCCACCCCCTCGGCGCCCGAGCCGCGCGCCGAGGCCCCGGCCGGTGACACCGCCGCGCCGGCCGCCGACACCAGCGCCCCGGCCCGCGAGCGCACCGAGGGCGGCACCGACGGCGAGCGCGCCGACGGGGACCGTCCGCAGCGCAACCGTGACCGCAACCGCAACCGCGGCGAGCGGGACGGCGGCGAGCGCGGCAACCGGGACAACGGCGGCGACCGCGCCGAGCGCGGCAACCGCAACGACCGCGACGGCAACCGCGGCGAGCGGGACGGCAACCGCGGCCCCGACCGCAACGAGCGCGGCGGCCGCCCGGAGAACCGCCCCGACAACCGCAACGACCGCGGCAACGACAGCCGCAACGACGAGGACGACGACGACTTCGAGGGTGGCCGTGGGCGCCGGGGCCGCCGTTACCGGGACCGCAACCGCCGCGGCAGCAACCGCGAGCGCTTCGACCAGAACGAGCCGACCATCAGCGAGGACGACGTCCTGCTGCCGGTCGCCGGCATCCTCGACGTGCTGGACAACTACGCGTTCGTCCGCACCTCCGGCTACCTGACCGGCCCGAACGACGTCTACGTCTCCCTGTCGCAGGTGCGCCGCTACGGCCTGCGCCGCGGCGACGCCATCACCGGTGCCGTCCGTCAGCCCCGGGAGGGCGAGCGCAAGGACAAGTACAACGCGCTGGTCCGGCTGGACACCGTCAACGGCCTGGAGCCCGAGCAGGCCCGGCAGCGCCCGGAGTTCACCAAGCTGACCCCGCTCTACCCGCAGGAGCGCCTGCGGCTGGAGACCGAGCCGCACCAGCTGACCACCCGGGTCATCGACCTGGTCATGCCGATCGGCAAGGGGCAGCGCGCGCTCATCGTGTCGCCGCCCAAGGCCGGCAAGACGATGGTGCTGCAGGCGATCGCGAACGCGATCACCACCAACAACCCCGAGTGCCACCTCATGGTCGTCCTCGTCGACGAGCGGCCCGAGGAGGTCACCGACATGCAGCGGTCGGTGAAGGGCGAGGTCATCGCCTCGACCTTCGACCGGCCGCCGTCGGACCACACGACGGTCGCCGAGCTCTCCATCGAGCGGGCCAAGCGGCTGGTCGAGATGGGCCACGATGTGGTCGTCCTGCTCGACTCGATCACCCGCCTCGGCCGCGCCTACAACCTGGCGGCCCCCGCCAGCGGGCGCATCCTCTCCGGCGGTGTGGACTCCACGGCGCTCTACCCGCCGAAGCGTTTCCTCGGCGCGGCCCGCAACATCGAGAACGGCGGCTCGCTGACGATCTTCGCGACGGCGCTGGTCGAGACCGGCTCCACCATGGACACGGTCATCTTCGAGGAGTTCAAGGGCACCGGGAACGCCGAGATCAAGCTCGACCGGCGCCTGGCGGACAAGCGGATCTTCCCGGCGGTCGACGTCAACGCCTCGGGCACGCGCAAGGAGGAGATCCTGCTCTCGCCCGACGAGCTGGCGATCGTCATCAAGCTGCGCCGGGTGCTCGCCGCGCTCGAGCCCCAGCAGGCCATGGAACTGCTGCTCGACAAGCTCCGGAAGACGCGGAACAACATCGAGTTCCTCATGCAGATCCAGAAGACGACCCTCGGCCCGGGCAACGACTGAGGACCCCCGTCCTCCCCACCCTCCGCAGGCTCAGGGTGGGCCCCTGGACGGGGGCCGTTCCAGTCCCTCACCCGTCAGGGATACTGAGCGACTGAGCCCCGCTGCGCGGCCGGAATGACCGGCCGGCCGCCGGCGTTCGACCACCTGAACGGCACAGACCACCGGAAGAGGCGACATGAAGCCCGGCATCCACCCCGACTACCACACCACCACGGTGACCTGTGGTTGCGGGAACACCTTCACCACCCGCAGCACGGCGCCCGGCGGCACGCTGACCGTCGAGACCTGCTCCGCCTGCCACCCCTTCTACACGGGCAAGCAGCGGATCCTGGACACCGGCGGCCGCGTGGCCCGCTTCGAGAAGCGGTTCGGCAAGCGCAACGCCAACGCCGGCCAGTAGTCCACCCGACGGCGCCCGTCCCACCTCGTGTGGGGCGGGCGCCGTCGTCGTGTCCAGCCCCGTCTCCCGGCCATCCCCCGGGAGACGGCCGCCCCCCTCCCGAGGTGACCACCGGATGAGCAGCAGTACCGATGCCGCGCCCGACCGGCTGAGCGGGCTGCTGGCCGAGCACGCCGCGCTCGAGACCGAGCTGGCCGACCCCGCCGTCCACGCCGACGCCTCCCGCGCCCGGCGACTGGGCCGCCGCTACGCGCAGCTGTCCCCGCTGGTGGAGACCAAGCGCGCGCTCGACGCCGTCCGTGACGACCTCGCCGCCGCGCGGGAGCTGGCCGCCGAGGACGCCTCCTTCGCCGCCGAGGCCGCGGCGCTCGAGGAGCGGGTCCCCGAGCTCGAGGAGCGGCTGCGCGAGCTGCTGCTCCCCAAGGACCCCGACGACGACAAGGACGTCATCCTCGAGATCAAGGCGGGGGAGGGCGGCGCGGAGTCGGCGCTGTTCGCCGGCGACCTGCTGCGCATGTACCTGCGCTACGCCGAGCGCCGCGGCTGGGCCACCGAGGTGCTCGACGCCGTCCCGGCCGAGCTCGGGGGCTACAAGGACGTCTCGATCGCGGTGAAGTCCCGCACGGACGAGGGCATCTGGTCCCGGCTGAAGTTCGAGGGCGGTGTGCACCGGGTCCAGCGGGTGCCGGTCACCGAGTCACAGGGCCGCATCCACACCTCCGCCGTCGGCGTCCTGGTGCTGCCCGAGGCGGAGGAGGTCGACGTCACCGTCGACCCGAACGACCTGCGCATCGACGTCTTCCGCTCGTCCGGTCCCGGCGGGCAGAGCGTGAACACCACCGACTCCGCCGTCCGGATCACCCACCTGCCGACCGGCATCGTGGTCAGCTCCCAGAACGAGAAGAGCCAGCTGCAGAACCGTGAGTCGGCGCTGCGGGTGCTGCGCTCCCGGCTGCTGGCCGCCGCCCGCGAGGAGGCCGCCGCCGCAGCGAGCGACCAGCGCCGCAGCCAGGTGCGCACCGTCGACCGCAGCGAGCGGGTGCGCACCTACAACTTCCCCGAGAGCCGGATCTCCGACCACCGGGTCGGCTTCAAGGCGCACAACCTCGACCAGGTGCTCGACGGCGAGCTCGACCCGGTCATCGACGCGCTCACCCGCGCGCACACCGCCGAGCTGCTGGCGGCCGGGTCCTGAACCCCCGCACGCTGCTGACCTCGGCGGCGCGCCGGCTCGCCGCCGCGGGCGTCGAGTCGCCACGGGTGGACGCCGAACTGCTGCTCGCCCACGTCCTGGGCATCCGCCGCGCCGGCCTGCTGACCCTCGGCGACGTGCCGGACGACGTGGCCGCCCGGTTCACCGACCTCGTGGGGCAGCGCGCCGACCGGGTGCCGCTGCAGCACCTCACCGGTCGTGCCCCGTTCCGCCACCTCGAGCTCGCCGTCGGCCCCGGCGTCTTCGTGCCGCGGCCGGAGACCGAGCAGCTGGTCGAGTGGGCGCTGGCGCGGCTGGCCGGCGTCGCGGAGCCGGTCGTCGTCGACCTGGGCAGCGGCTCGGGAGCCATCGCGCTGTCGATCGCGCACGAGCACCCCGGTGCGCGGGTCACCGCCGTCGAGCGCGACCCGGGTGCCATCGGGTGGACCCGGCACAACGCCGCCACCCGCGCCGCCGCAGGGGACCGCCCGGTCGAGGTGCTCGCCGGCGACATGACCGACCCGGGGCTGCTGCGGGAGCTCGACGGCACGGTCGACCTGGTCGTCTCCAACCCGCCCTACGTGCCCGACGGCGCGACGGTGCCGCGCGAGGTGGCCGACCACGACCCGCCGCTCGCGCTGTGGGGCGGCCCCGACGGTCTCGACGTCGTCCGCGGGCTGCTGCGCACCGCCGCCCGGCTGCTGCGGCCCGGGGGCGGGCTGGGCATCGAGCACGCCGACCAGCAGGGGGGTGCGCTGCCCGCGCTGGTGCGCGCCTCCGGCGGCTGGACCGACGTCGAGGACCACCACGACCTGGCCGGCCGACCGCGGTACACGACCGCGCAGCGGATCGGGGGATGACAGACTCGCCTCCCGTGGCTCCGTCTTCGACCCCGGCGACCTACGACTGCTCCGACCCCGACGCCCGCGCCGCCGGGCTGGACGCCGCCGCGGCGGCGATCGGCAGGGGCGAGCTGGTGCTGATGCCCACCGACACCGTGTACGGCGTGGCCGCCGACGCCTTCACCCCGTCGGCGGTCGCCGCGCTGCTGGCGGCGAAGAACCGCGGCCGCACGATGCCGGTGCCGGTGCTCATCGGCGAGGCATCCACCCTCGTCGGGTTGGTCACCGTCGTCCCGCCGCTGGCGACGAAGCTGGCCGAGGCCTTCTGGCCCGGAGGGCTGACCCTGGTCCTCGAGCACGCGTCGTCCCTGGCCTGGGACCTGGGGGACGCCGAGGGCACCGTGGCCGTCCGGCTGCCCGACGACGGGGTCGCCCGCGACCTGCTCCGGCGCACCGGCCCGCTCGCGGTCTCCAGCGCCAACCGCTCGGGCCGGCCGGCCGCGACCACCGCCGACGAGGCGGTCGCCCAGCTCGGTCCGCACGTGGCCGTCGTCCTCGACGGCGGGCCGCGCGCCGGGAGCGCGGCGAGCACGATCGTCGACTGCACCGTGCCGGCTCCGCGCGTGCTGCGGGTCGGGGCGATCCCGGTCGACCGGCTGCGCGAGGTCGTCCCCGAGATCGTCGACTGAGGAAGGACCCCCCTTCCCCCCACGCCTCGCACGCTCGGCGCGGGCCCCCGAAGGGGGGCCGCCCCTCCTCCCCACCCCTCGCAGGCTCGGGGCGGTGCCCTGGAGGGGGCCCACCGCCGCCCGTCGCAGGCTCGGGGCGGGACCCAGGACGGGCCGGTCGCCGCCGTCCCGGTGGGGCGAGGGTCGGAGCGATACCGTGGGACCACAGCCCGTCGTCGATCCCGGGAGATCCGCTGCCATGAGCACCCTCTCCTGGGGCACCGTCTCCGGCCCCGTCTGAGCCATGCGGGAGTACGTCGTCGTCCTGCTCACCGCGGGGCTGGTCACCTATCTGGCAACGCCGGTGGTGCGGCTGGCGGCGGTCCGGCTGCGCATGATGGCCGCGCCCCGCGAACGCGACGTGCACGTCATCCCCACGCCGCGCGGCGGCGGCGTCGCGATGTACCTGGGGGTCGCCGCCGCGGTCCTGGTGGCGACGCGGTTGCCGGCCCTGCAACGCACCTTCGACGACTCGCAGACCGCTGCGGTCCTCGTCGCCGGCGGGTTGATCTGCGCACTGGGCGTCCTCGACGACAAGTTCGGTCTGGACGCACTGACCAAGCTCACCGGCCAGATCGCTGCGGCCGGGGTGATGGTGCTGCTCGGCGTCCAGCTCGCCTTCGTCTTCCTCCCGGTCGCCGACATCGGCACGCTCTCCCTCGGGCCCGACATCGGCGTCCCGCTGACGCTGCTGCTGACGGTCCTCACCGTCAACGCGCTCAACTTCATCGACGGCCTCGACGGTCTGGCGGCAGGCGTCTCGGCGATCGCCGCGCTGGCCTTCTTCGCCTACAGCTACAACCTGGGCATCGAGGGCTATGACGACATCGCCAGCGCCCCCACGCTGATCACCGCGGTGCTGGCCGGTGCGTGCCTGGGGTTCCTGCCGCACAACTTCAGCCCGGCCCGCATCTTCATGGGGGACTCCGGCTCGATGCTCGTCGGCCTCATGCTCTCCGCTGCCGCGGTCTCGGCGACCGGCCAGGCCGACCCGCAGACGTTCGACTCCGCGGCGACCCTGCTGCCGCTGGCCCTGCCGCTGCTGGTGCCGATCGCGGTGCTCTCCATCCCGTTCATCGACCTCGTCATGGCCGTCGTCCGCCGCAGCCTGCGCGGCCGCTCGCCGTTCTCGCCGGACAAGATGCACCTGCACCACCGGCTGCTGGCGATCGGGCACTCCCACCGGCGCGCGGTGCTGGTCATGTACTTCTGGGCCGCGCTGCTCTCCTTCGGCGCCGTGGGGCTGTCGATCACCGGTGGCCGGGTGGAGCTGCTCGTCGGCATCGCGGTGCTGCTCGTCCTCGGCGTCGTCGTCGTCCTCAGCCCGCGCGCCCGGCGAGCCGCTCGTGAGGCCCGAGCCGCCGAGCTCGAGGCGCAGCGGCGGCGCAGCCGCGAGCACCACCCCACGGGGCGGGCGCTGCGCGCCACCGCCCCCTCCGTCCAGGGCCGGCCGGCAGACCCGGCCGGCAAGCCGTCACCCCAGGGAGTCCGATGACCGCCACCGGGACCGAGCAGCAGCAGGTCCCGTGGGACCTGTCCTTCCTCCGCGTGGGGACGGCGGTGACCGCGGCGCTCACCACCGTCGCCGCGCCGGTCGCCGGCCTGCTCGGGGGGTGGGACGCCGCCGTGGCCGTGCTGGTCGGCGCCGCCGTCGTCACGTTCTTCTTCGCGCTGTCCGGCCTGGTCATCGCCTGGGCCGGGCGACACGGCGACGCCTTCACGCTGCCCGCTGCACTCGGCTCGTTCTTCGTGAAGATCCTGGTCCTGGCCGCCGTGCTGCAGTCGCTGCCGGCCGACGGGTGGGTGCACCGCCGCACGCTCGCGTGGACGGTGGTCGTGGGGGCGCTGGTCTGGAGCGTCGTCCAGCAGCGGTGGGTCTGGACCCGCCGGCTCTACTACGTCACCCCGCCCGCGCCACCCGGCGCGCAGCCCCCTGCCCCGCCCTCGACCGGGGGATCCCCACTGCCGCCGGGAGGCCCCACGACACGCGGCTGATAGTGTCCCGGCCGATGGCCGAGGACAGCTCCTCCAGCGGGGGTTCTCGACCTCGACCTGCACCGTCCGCCCAGCGTCAGCCCAGCGGCGCCGACATCGGGTGGAGCATCACCGGGACCATGCTCTCGGGGATCATCGTGTGGGGCGGGGTCGGGCTGCTGCTCGACCGCTGGTGGGGTACCCGCTTCGTCGCCCTCATCGGCGTGCTCCTCGGCCTGACGGTGGCCATCTACCTGGTGGTCGTCAAGTACGGCGCCCCGCCCCCGGCCGAGGGGCCGGGGCGCACCGGCTCCACCCGGGGCGGGCGCCGCAGCCCGACCAGGACGCAGAAGGGACAACGGTGACCTCCAGCGCCCACGCGCTCGCCGACGTGCTCGCCGCCGAAGGAGGCGGGGAGGGCGGCTTCCAGGCCCCCAGCATCGCGGAGTTCTACCCGCCGGCGATCTTCGAGTTCTCGGTCCTGGGCATCGACTTCCAGATCACCCGGATCATCCTGATCTTCTGGCTCGCCACCGCGGCGATGCTCGTGTTCCTGCTCCTGGCCGCCCGCAATGCCTCGATCGTGCCGGGCAAGCTGCAGTACATCGGGGAGAGCGGCTACTCGCTGGTCCGCGACGGCATGGCCCGCGACGTCATCGGCCCCAAGGGCCTGCCGTTCGCGCCGTTCCTCGCCTCGCTCTTCTTCTTCATCCTGTTCAACAACTTCATGAGCATCTTCCCGTTCGCGCAGATCTCGCCGAACTCGAAGTTCGCGATCCCGCTGGTCCTCGCGGTCATCGTCTGGGTGCTCTACAACTACATCGGGATCCGCGAGCAGGGCGCTGCCCGCTACTTCAAGGACGCCGCCGTCCCGCCCGGTGTGCCGATCGGGGCGCTCATCCTCGTCACGCCGATCGAGCTGCTGCAGGTCTTCGTGATCCGGCCGTTCACGCTGGCGGTCCGGCTCTTCGCCAACATGTTCGCCGGCCACATGCTGCTCGTCGTGTTCTCGCTCGGTGCCGTCTACCTGCTCAGCGCCGGCGGGGTCATGCCCGTCTTCGGCGCGGCCTCCTTCCTGATGGCACTGGTCATGACCTTCTTCGAGCTGCTGGTCATCGTGCTGCAGGCCTACGTCTTCGTCGTGCTCACCGCGACCTACCTCAACGGCGCCGTCGAGCCCGCTCACTGACCCGCACCACCCCCGTACCACCCCCCGCCAGCCGCCCGGGGAACCCCCGGGCGACCGACACAGGAGGAATCACCCCGCATGGTCCCCAGCACGGACGTCCTTGCAGAGCTCGTCGGCAGCATCGGCTCGGTCGGCTACGGCCTCGCCGCCATCGGCCCGGGCATCGGCGTCGGCATCGTCTGGGCCGCCTACATCCAGGCGACCGCCCGTCAGCCCGAGTCGGCCGGCCTGACCCGGACCTACGCGTTCCTCGGCGCCGCGCTCTCCGAGGCCCTCGCGCTGATCGGCCTGGTCGTCCCCTTCATCTTCGGGCCGGGCAACGCCGGCTGACCCGGGTCCCGTCCAGGCTCCACTGACGTAGGGACGTGCAGAGCATGATGAATCAGGCTGCGGAGTCGGCCAACCCGCTGCTTCCCCCGGTGGGGGAGATCGTCATCGGGACGATCACGTTCGCCATCGCGTTCTTCGTGCTGGCCAAGTTCGTCTGGCCGCGCTTCGAGCAGGTCTTCCGGGCTCGCCGGGAGGCGATCGAGGGCGGCATCGAGCGGGCCGAGGCGATGCAGGCCGAGGCGCAGGCGGCGCTCGAGCAGTACCGCGCCCAGCTGGCCGAGGCCCGCACCGAGGCCGCGCAGATCCGCGACCAGGCTCGTGCCGAGGGCCAGCAGATCCTCGAGGAGCTGCGGGCCCAGGCGCAGGAGGAGTCGGCGCGGATCATCGCTCGCGGCGAGGAGCAGCTGGCGGCCTCGCGGCAGCAGGTCGTCAACCAGCTGCGCGGCGAGATCGGCGCGCTCGCGGTCGACCTGGCCGGCCGCGTGGTCGGCGAGTCCCTCGAGGACCAGGCACGCCGCAGCGGCACCGTCGACCGGTTCCTCGACCAGCTCGACGGCATGGCCGCCGGTGCCTCGCCGGACGGCCGGGGCGGCGCCACCGGCAGCTCGGTGTACGCGCCCCAGGGCGACCGCTGATGGATGCCTCCAGTCGCCAGGCGCTCGCCGTCGTCCGGGACCGGTCCAACGAGATCACCCGGCCGGCCTCCGGCCTGCTGGAGCGGGCGCGCGATCGCCTGACCGGCCAGGAGCGGGCCGCGACCCCCGAGGAGCTCGCGGCCCTGGCCGACGAGCTGTTCGCCGTCGCGCGCCTGCTCGAGGGGCAGGTCACGCTGCGCCGGGCGCTGTCGGACCCGTCGTCCGCCCCGGCCGACCGGGCCGGCGTCGCCCGGCGGCTGCTGACCGGCCGGGTCTCCGAGGCCACGCTCGACCTGGTCGAGACGGCGGCCCGGCAGCGCTGGTCGCGGCCGGTGGACCTGGTGGAGGCGACCGAGACCCTGGCCACGGACGCCGCGCTGGACGCCGCGGACGGCCGCGGTGAGCTCGACGGCGTCGAGGACGAGCTGTTCCGTTTCGGGCGTATCGTCGCCGGGGATGCGGAACTGTCCCGGATCCTCAGCGACCGCACCGCTCCGGCGGCCGGCAAGGCCGAGTTGCTGGACCGGTTGCTCGCGGGCCGGGTCAGCCCGATCACCGCGATGCTGCTGCGCAGCCACCTCACCGGACGGACCATCGGCAACGCCGAGACCGTCGTCGAGCGCCTCTCCGAGGCGGCCTCCAACCGTCGCGGTCAGTCGGTGGCGCACGTGACGACGGCCGTGGCGCTGACCGACGCACAGGAGCGCCGGCTGGCCGAGCTCCTCACCCGCCTCTACCACCGGCCGATCGGCCTGCAGGTGACCGTGGACCCGAGCGTGCTCGGCGGCCTGGTCATCCGCGTCGGTGACGAGGTCATCGACGGCAGCATCGCCCACCGTCTCGAGGCCGCCGGCCGACGGCTCGTCGGCTGACCGGCTCCCACTCAGACACCACCCAGCAGGGAAGAGGACACCACGCCATGGCCGAGCTGACGATCTCCGCTGACGAGATCCGCAGTGCCATCCAGAACTACGTCACCGAGTACTCGCCCGACGTGTCGCGGGAAGAGGTCGGGCTCGTCACCGAGTCCGGGGACGGCATCGCCCGGGTCGAGGGCCTGCCCTCGGTCATGACCAACGAGCTGCTCGAGTTCGAGAGCGGCGTCCGCGGCCTGGCGCTGAACCTCGACACCCGTGAGATCGGGGTCGTCGTCCTCGGTGACTACGCCAGCATCGAGGAGGGCCAGCAGGTCCGCCGGACCGGCGAGGTCCTCTCCGTGCCGGTCGGCGACGGCTACCTCGGCCGCGTGATCGACCCGCTGGGCAACCCGATCGACGGCGTCGGCCCCATCGCCACCACGGGCCGCCGCGCGCTGGAGCTGCAGGCCCCGACCGTGGTCCAGCGGCAGTCGGTGCACGAGCCGATGCAGACCGGCATCAAGGCCATCGACGCCATGACGCCGATCGGCCGTGGCCAGCGCCAGCTGATCATCGGCGACCGGCAGACCGGCCGGACCGCGATCGCGATCGACACGATCATCAACCAGCGGCAGGCCTGGGCCACCGGTGACCCGAAGCAGCAGGTGCGCTGCATCTACGTCGCCGTCGGCCAGAAGGGCTCGACGATCGCGTCCATCCGCGCCGCCCTCGAGGAGGCCGGCGCGATGGAGTACACGACCATCGTCGCCGCCCCCGCTTCGGAGTCGGCCGGTGTGAAGTACATCGCCCCCTACACCGGCTCGGCCATCGGCCAGCACTGGATGTACGACGGCAAGCACGTCCTGATCGTCTTCGACGACCTGTCCCGGCAGGCCGAGGCCTACCGTGCGGTCTCCCTGCTGCTGCGCCGTCCGCCGGGCCGCGAGGCCTACCCCGGCGACGTCTTCTACCTCCACTCCCGGCTGCTGGAGCGCTGCGCCAAGCTCTCCGACGAGCTCGGCGGCGGCTCGATGACGGGTCTGCCGATCGTGGAGACCAAGGGCAACGACGTGTCGGCCTACATCCCGACCAACGTCATCTCCATCACCGACGGGCAGATCTTCCTCGAGACGGGTCTGTTCAACTCCGGCGTCCGCCCGGCGATCAACGTCGGCATCTCGGTCTCCCGCGTGGGCGGCTCGGCGCAGATCAAGGCCATGAAGTCCGTCGCCGGCCGCCTGCGGCTGGACCTGGCCCAGTACCGCGAGCTCGAGGCGTTCGCCTCGTTCTCCTCCGACCTCGACGCCTCCAGCCGCGCGACGCTGGAGCGCGGCCAGCGCCTGGTCGAGCTGCTCAAGCAGGGCCAGTACCAGCCCTACCCGGTGGAGCGCGAGGTCGTCTCCATCTGGCTGGGCACCACCGGCAGGCTCGACAAGGTGCCGGTGTCGGAGGTCCGCCGCTTCGAGGCCGAGTTCCTCGACTACGTCGCCCGCAGCCACGGCGGCGTCTTCGACGGGATCCGGCAGAGCAAGGCGCTCGGGGACGACGCCGTCCAGGGCCTGGAGCGCGCCGTCGAGGACTTCTACGGCCAGTTCCAGACCTCCGAGGGTGGCACGCTGCGGATCAACGAGGACGAGGCCGAGGCGATGGACGCGTCCGAGCGCGGCCAGGAGCGCGTCCAGGTCAAGCGGAGCGCCTGACCGTGGCCGGCAACCTCCGCGCGCTGCGGCGCCGCATCCGCTCCACGCAGTCGACGAAGAAGATCTTCTCGGCGCAGGAGCTGATCGCCGGCGCCCGCATCGTGCGCGCCCAGGCCCGGGTGGAGGCCTCCAAGCCCTACGCCCGGGAGATCACCCGGGTGCTGTCCGCGCTGGCCGGGTCGGCCTCGCTGGACCACCCGCTGCTGACCGAGCGGCAGGACGCACGGCGGGCGGCGGTGCTCGTCATCACCTCCGACCGCGGCTTCGCCGGGTCGTACAACGTCAACGTGCTGCGCCGCACCGAGGAGCTGCTCTCACTGCTCCGCCAGGAGGGCAAGGAACCCGTCCTCTACGTGGTGGGCCGGAAGGGGGAGACCTACTACTCCTTCCGCAACCGCCCGGTCGCCGAGACCTTCACCGGGTTCTCGGAGCAGCCTCACTACACCGACGCCCAGCGCGTCGGTGAAGAACTCATCGCCGCCTTCACCGCCGGTCAGGACGACGACGAGACCGGTGCAGGTGCCGACGGCGTCCTCGGTGTGGACGAGCTGCACATCGTCTACACCGAGTTCCGGTCGCTGCTCGCGCAGGTCCCGGTCGCCAAGCGGATGGCCCCGCTGGAGGTCGAGGAGGTCGAGGAGTTCGACTACGAGCGGGAGGACCGGGAGAGCGGGATCACCACCGGCGACTCCGGCGTCCCCACCTCCTACGAGTTCGAGCCCTCGCCCGACGCCCTCCTCGACGCCCTGCTGCCGAAGTACGTGACGACGCGGATCTTCGCGGCGATGCTCGAGTCGGCGGCGTCGGAGTCGGCGTCCCGGCGACGGGCCATGAAGTCGGCCTCGGACAACGCCGAGGAGCTGGCGAAGAACCTCTCGCGGCAGGCGAACCAGGCCCGCCAGGCCGAGATCACCCAGGAGATCAGCGAGATCGTCGGCGGTGCAGACGCGCTGGTGTCCGCGGGCGCCGACGACTGACCCCACCCCGGCCGCTCCCGCGGCAGGGACACCGAAGACGCGGACCGAACCGAGCCCGAGGGCAGGAGAGCAGTACAGATGACCGTCACCGAGGACCGTCCGACCACCCTGACGACCGGCCGCGTCGTCCGGGTCACCGGGCCGGTCGTCGACGTCGAGTTCCCGCGCGACGCGATGCCCGACCTGTTCAACGCCCTGGAGGTGGAGGTCACCCTCGCCGACCTGGGCAAGACGCTGACCCTCGAGGTCGCCCAGCACCTGGGTGACAACGTGGTCCGCACCATCTCGATGCAGCCGACCGACGGCCTGGTCCGGGGTGCCGACGTCCGGGACACCGGCACGGCGATCTCGGTGCCCGTCGGCGACGTCACCACCGGTCACGTGTGGAACGCCCTCGGCCAGTGCCTGGACACCCCCGGCTACGGCGCCGACGCCCCGCGCTGGGAGATCCACCGGCACGCGCCGCCGTTCGACCAGCTCGAGGGCCGCACCGAGATGCTGGAGACCGGCATCAAGGTCATCGACCTGCTGACCCCCTACGTGGCCGGCGGGAAGATCGGCCTGTTCGGTGGCGCCGGCGTGGGCAAGACCGTGCTCATCCAGGAGATGATCCGCCGCGTCGCCCAGGAGTTCGGTGGCGTCTCGGTGTTCGCCGGCGTCGGCGAGCGCACCCGTGAGGGCAACGACCTCATCACCGAGATGACGGAGTCCGGCGTCATCGAGTCCACGGCGCTGGTCTTCGGCCAGATGGACGAGCCGCCGGGCACCCGCCTGCGGGTCGCGCTGTCCGCGCTGACGATGGCGGAGTACTTCCGCGACGAGCAGAACCAGGACGTGCTGCTCTTCATCGACAACATCTTCCGGTTCACCCAGGCCGGGTCCGAGGTCTCCACGCTGCTGGGCCGCATGCCCTCGGCCGTGGGTTACCAGCCGACCCTGGCCGACGAGATGGGCGAGCTGCAGGAGCGGATCACCTCGACCCGCGGCCACTCCATCACCTCGATGCAGGCGATCTACGTGCCCGCCGACGACATCACCGACCCGGCGCCGCACACCACCTTCGCCCACCTCGACGCGACGACGGTCCTCAGCCGGCCGATCTCGGAGAAGGGCATCTACCCGGCCGTCGACCCGCTGGACTCCACCAGCCGGATCCTCGACCCGCAGTACATCGGGCAGGACCACTACGCGATCGCCCAGACGGTGAAGCAGGTGCTGCAGCGCTACCAGGAGCTGCAGGACATCATCGCGATCCTCGGCATCGACGAGCTCTCCGAGGAGGACAAGGTCACGGTCAACCGGGCCCGGCGCGTCGAGCGCTTCCTCTCGCAGAACATGTTCGTCGCCGAGGCCTTCACCGGTCAGCCGGGTTCGTTCGTGCCGGTGTCGGAGACGCTGCAGGCGTTCAAGGCGATCACCGACGGCGAGTACGACAACGTGCCGGAGCAGGCCTTCTTCATGTGCGGTGGCCTCGAGGACCTCGAGCGCAACGCCGACAAGCTGAAGCGCGCCTGAACAAGGGCCCGCTGCCCCTCTCGCTCCGCAGGCTCAGCGAGGGGGGCAGCGGAGCCGTTCCAGCACGTCACCTGACTCGGCGAGGCCCCTGCAGCGGGGCCGTTCCGGCACCGAGACGGCCGGGTCCCCAACGGGACCCGGCCGTTCCGTGTTTCCGGACGGTGTGGCGGGTAGCTCCGTCGCCGGGGCCCGGACGGGTGGTGTGGTGCGGGTCCGCCTCAAGGGCTCCTCGGCCTGTGCCGATCTGGTGCGAGGACGCCCGGACCGGCTGGGCGACGATCGGGAGAGACGACGTGGACGGCATCACCGGGACGCGGGTGGACGGCGCCGACTGGAGCTGGCCGCCGTCCGCGGCGGTGCCCTACGTCGGCGGCCGGCAGTTCCACACCGAGGACTGGGCGCCGGCCTCGACCGTGCGTCGTCCCTGGGTGCGGGTGGGTCGCTGGACCCTGCTGTACCGGCGCTGCGCCTGAGGGGACTCCTGCAGGTCCGTCCGTCGAAGGACCCCGTCCTCCTCGCCCTCCGCGAGCTCGGGGCGGGACCCGGGACCTGGCCGCGGCGAGCCCCTGGGCGGGGCCGGCTCGAAAACGGCCTCGGCGGGTATCGCCCGATGGGGAAGCCGGGCGCGGCCGTTAGAGTGGCCCTGACCGTCGCCGTCCCATCCGGGCCGACGACCCGTACCGCCCGTCGGTGGACCTCGAGGAGTGTCGTGGCGACCCTGCATGTCGAGTTGGTGGCCGTCGAGCGGATGATCTGGTCCGGCGAGGCCCGCATGGTCGTGGCCCGCACGACCGAGGGCGAGCTCGGCGTCCTGCCCAACCACGCCCCGCTGCTGGGCCAGCTCGCCGAGGGCGGCGTCGTCACCGTCCGCACCGTCGAGGGCGAGGATCTGGTCGTCGCGGCCCACGGCGGCTTCCTGTCGGTCACCGACCGCGGCGTCTCGATCCTCGCCGAGACCGCGGAGATCTCCTCCGAGATCGACGTCGAGCGGGCCCGCGAGGCGCTGCGCCGCGCGGAGGAGGCCGGCGACGATCCCGAGGCCCTCGCCGCCGCCAGGCGCGCCCAGTCACGACTGCGCGCCGCCGGTCAGGACGCCTGAGCCGACGCCGACACCCCGCCTGACCGCCCGGCGCCCCCGATGACGACCGAACTGATCCTCCTGGTCGTCGTGGGGATCCTCGTCGGATTCGTCGTCGCGTTCCTGCTGCGCCGCCGCTTCCTGCTCTCCGGGCTCGGCGCGGTCACCATGTGGCTGCGCCCGACCGGCTCGCCGCGCTGGTCGGTGGGCGTGGCCTGGTACGGCGGCGACTCACTGCTCTGGTACCGGGCGCTGTCGCTGTCGGTGCGGCCTCAGCAGCGGCTGTGCCGTGCCGAGTTCCGGGTGCAGGGGCGGCGTCGTGCGGGCGCGGAGGACGTCGCCCTCCCGGACGACGTCGTCGTCCTCTCCTGCGCCACCGCGGCCGGCCCCCGGGAGCTGGCCATGGACCCCTCGACGGTGACGGGCTTCCTCTCCTGGGTGGAGTCCGCGCCGCCGGTGCGGTGAAGGCCCCCCTGCCCCCCACCGCTCGCACGCTCGCGGCGGGCCCCTGCAGGGGGCCGATCCATCACGTCGCGTCACGGGCGGCCCGCTGGGCGTGCGCCCCGCTGTGCGCGCCCGGCTCCCACAGCACGTCACCACCTGGGTTGGCCACCCGGGCGAGGATGAACAGCAGGTCCGAGAGCCGGTTGAGGTAGCGCGCGGTCTCGGCGTTGGTGCGCTCGCCGTCGGCCTCCAGCAGCGCCCACACGCTGCGCTCGGCCCGGCGGGTGACGACGCGGGCCTGGTGCAGCAGCGCGGCCAGGGGCGTGCCGCCGGGCAGGATGAAGCTGGCCAGCTTCGGCAGCTCGGCGTTGTAGGTGTCGCAAGCCGCCTCCAGCCGCTCGGTGTAGGCGGCCGTCACCCGCAGCGGCGGGTACTGGGGGTCCGGCGTGACCGGCGTGGAGAGGTCGGCGCCGACGTCGAACAGGTCGTTCTGCACGCTGCGCAGCAACGCGCCGAGCTCCGGGGTCGGCGACCCGAGGGCCAGCGCCACGCCGAGCACGCTGTTGGCCTCGTCGACGTCGGCGTAGGCCACCAGGCGCGGGTCGGTCTTGGCCACCCGGCTCATGTCCCCGAGGTGCGTCTGGCCGGCGTCGCCGGTCTTCGTGTAGATGCGGGTCAGCCGGACGGTCATGTCCGGAGCCTAGAAGAAGGGCCTCGCTGCCCCGCCCCAGGGAGGACCTCCCTGCCCCGCCCCAGGGAGGACCTCCCCTGCCCCCACGGCTCGCAGGCTCACGGCGGGACCCTGCAGGGAGGCAGTGGAGGCTCGCGGCGGGACCCTGCAGCGGGGCCACCGTAGGGTGGGGCGGTGGAGTGCTTCGAGGTCACCGGCGGCACGGCCCTGACCGGGCGGGTGCGGGTCACCGGCGCCAAGAACAGCGCCCTCAAGCTCATGGCCGCCGCGCTGCTGGCCGCCGGGCGGACCACCATCGACGAGGTCCCCGACATCCTCGACGTGGCGATCATGAGCGAGGTACTGCGCCGGCTCGGCTGCGAGGTGACCTACGAGCGGCACGCGCACGGTGGCGGCGGCCGGCTGGTGGTCGACGTCCCGGACAAGCCGTCGACGGAGACCGACTACGACCTGGTCCGCCGGATGCGGGCGTCGATCAGCGTCCTCGGCCCGCTCGTCGCCCGGTGCGGTTCGGCCAAGGTGGCGCTGCCGGGCGGCGACGCGATCGGCTCGCGGGGGCTGGACATGCACATCTCCGGCCTCGAGCGGCTCGGCGCCACCATCCACAGCGAGCACGGCTTCCTGGTGGCCTCCGCCCCGCGCCTCACGGGCACCTCCATCTGGCTGGACTTCCCGTCGGTCGGTGCCACGGAGAACCTGGTCATGGCCGCGGTCCTCGCCGAGGGGACGACGGTCATCGACAACGCCGCCCGCGAGCCGGAGATCGTCGACCTCTGCGCGATGCTCACCGCGATGGGCGCGCAGATCGACGGCGCGGGCACCTCGACCATCACCGTCGACGGGGTGCCGGGGCTGCAGCCGGTCACCTACACGACCGTGCCCGACCGGATCGTGGCCGGCACCTGGGCCATCGGGGCGGTGATGACCCGCGGGGACGTCGTCATCGAGCGGGCCGTCGCCGACCACCTCACCGTGGCGCTGGCCAAGCTCAGCGACGCCGGCGCGCGGGTCGAGCCGCTGCCCGACGGGCTGCGGGTCGCGATGGGCGGCCGTCCGCGCTGCGTGGACGTCGTCACGCTGCCCTACCCGGGCTTCCCGACCGACCTCCAGCCGATGGCGGTCGCGCTGGCCGCCGTCTCCACGGGGACGGCACTGATCACCGAGAACGTGTTCGAGGGCCGGTTCATGTTCGTCAACGAGCTGGTCCGGCTGGGCGCCTCCGTGCGCACCGACGGCCACCACGCCGTCGTCCGGGGCCGCGAGCGGCTCTCCAGCGCGCCGGTGCTGGCCACCGACATCCGCGCAGGCGCAGGGCTGGTGCTCGCCGGGCTGGTGTCCGACGGCGTCACCGAGGTGCAGGACGTGCACCACGTCGACCGCGGCTACCCCGACTTCGTCGAGCAGTTGCGCGGCCTGGGCGCGCAGATCGAGCGGGTGCAGCGCCCCGACTAGCGGCCCTCGGGACGGGGTCCTCTCTCAGCCGGACGGGAAGGACGAGACCAGCGCGCGGGCGCGGTCGGCGTCCTCGGGGAAGACCAGCACCTCCGCCCGGTGCGGGCCGGGGAAGCGGACGGTCGAGCGGATCCCCGCGTCGGAGAGCACCGCGCGCAGCGCCAGTGCCGACTCCCGCCGGGAGAGCGTCGCGACGCGGGTGAGCAGCCCGTCGTCCGCCGGGGGACGGCGGGCGGGGTCGCTGCGGTAGGCCCACCGGAGGAACAGCGCGAGCCCGGCGACGACGGCGAACGCGATCACCGGTCCCATGAGGTAGTGCGTGCCGGCCACTGGTGCCATCGCGTCCTCCTCTCGGCCCCTGCGAGTGTGCCACGGGGGGCGACCTGGAGGGGGCGTGTCTACTGGCCGGTAACACCCCTACACTCCGCTGGCATGCCGTTGCCTTCATCGCCGAAGGAGCGCGACCGCCCCTGGGTCATGCGCACCTACGCCGGCCACTCGTCGCCGGCCGAGTCGAACGCGCTGTACCGGTGCAACCTCGCCAAGGGGCAGACCGGCCTGTCGGTCGCCTTCGACCTGCCGACACAGACCGGCTACGACCCCGACGACGAGCTCTCCGTGGGTGAGGTGGGCAAGGTCGGCGTGCCGATCACGCACATCGGTGACATGCGCGCGCTCTTCGACGGCATCCCGCTCGACGAGATGAACACGTCGATGACGATCAACGCGACGGCGATGTGGCTGCTGGCGCTCTACCAGGCGGTCGCCGAGGAGCAGGGCCACGACGTCGGCACGCTGGCGGGGACGACGCAGAACGACATCATCAAGGAGTACCTGTCGCGGGGCACCTACGTCTTCCCGCCCGGGCCCTCGATGCGGCTGATCACCGACATGGTCGCCTACACCGTGTCGGCGATGCCGAAGTGGAACCCGATCAACATCTGCAGCTACCACCTGCAGGAGGCCGGGGCGACGCCGGTGCAGGAGATCGCCTACGCGATGAGCACCGCGATCGCCGTCCTGGACTCGGTGCGCGACTCCGGCCAGGTGCCGCGGGAGCGCTTCGGCGAGGTCGTCGCGCGCATCTCCTTCTTCGTCAACGCGGGCGTCCGCTTCGTCGAGGAGATGTGCAAGATGCGGGCGTTCACCCAGCTCTGGGACGAGCTGACCCGCGAGCGCTACGGCGTCGAGGACCCGAAGCACCGCCGCTTCCGCTACGGCGTGCAGGTCAACTCCCTGGGCCTGACCGAGGCCCAGCCGGAGAACAACGTCCAGCGGATCGTGCTGGAGATGCTCGCGGTCACCCTGTCCAAGGACGCCCGCGCCCGTGCCGTGCAGCTGCCGGCCTGGAACGAGGCGCTGGGCCTGCCCCGGCCGTGGGACCAGCAGTGGTCGCTGCGGCTGCAGCAGGTGCTGGCCTACGAGACCGACCTGCTCGAGTACGACGACCTGTTCACCGGCTCGGTGGTCGTGGAGCGGAAGGTCGCCGAGCTGGTCGAGGGCGCCCGCGCCGAGATCGCCCGCGTGCGGGAGATGGGCGGTGCGGTGGCGGCCGTCGAGTCCGGTTACATGAAGGGCCAGCTGGTCGCCTCGCTCGCCGAGCGGCGCCGTCGGATGGAGAGCGGCGAGGACGTCGTCGTCGGCGTCAACCGGTTCGAGGGCACCGAGCCCAACCCGCTGCTGGCCGACCTCGACGCCGCCATCCAGGTGGTCGACCCCGCGGTGGAGACCGCCGCGTGCGAGTCGGTGCAGAAGTGGCGTGTCGAGCGCGACCCGGAGCCGGTGCAGCGGGCGCTGGCACGGCTGCGCGAGGCGGCCGGCACCGACGAGAACCTCATGAGCGCCACCCTGGAGTGCGCCCGCGCCGGCGTGACGACGGGGGAGTGGGCCGGCGTGCTGCGCGAGGTGTTCGGCGAGTACCGGGCGCCCACCGGCGTCGCCGCGGTCGCCGGGGGCGGCGAGGCCGACGCGACGCTGGCCGACGTCCGGGAGCGGGTGCGCGCCACGGGGGAGGAGCTCGGCGGGCGGCTGCGGTTCCTGGTCGGCAAGCCCGGCCTGGACGGGCACAGCAACGGCGCGGAGCAGATCGCCGTCCGTGCCCGCGACGCCGGCTTCGAGGTCGTCTACCAGGGCATCCGGCTCACCCCGGCGCAGATCGTGAGCGCCGCGGTCGAGGAGGACGTGCACGTCGTCGGCCTCTCGGTGCTCTCCGGCTCGCACCTGCAGGTGGTGCCCGCGGTGCTGCAGGGGCTGCGGGACGCCGGCCTGGAGGACGTCCCCGTGGTCGTCGGCGGGATCGTCCCCGACAGTGACGCCCGCCGGCTGCGCGACCAGGGCGTGGCCCGCGTCTTCACGCCCAAGGACTTCGGGCTCACCGACATCATGGGCCAGATCGTCGACGTGGTCCGCGAGGCCCACGGTCTCGACGAGGGGGTCCCGACCCCGGCCTGAGGGCGGCTGGGCGCGCCGGGCCTGCGCTCACCCGCCGCGAGGCGCCCCGATCCGCACGTCGTCCGTGCCGGGGGAGAACAGCACGCTGACCGGTGAGCCGGGCGGCGCGGGGACCCCGGTCGCGGCCAGCGGGTCGCCGGTCAGCCCGGTGAGCTCCGCGCGCCGCAGCGCCCACGGAGGGTGCACCACCGGCACGTACACGGTCCGCCCGGCGACGCGGGTGTGCAGGCCCCACCACGCGGTCACGAAGACCTCGAGCGGTCCGGGCGTCACCGGCGGGCCGATGCGCAGGCCCCACTGCGCGTCCCTGCCCACGGTCACCGCGTACCGGTCGCCGTCCCGCCGCACGCGGGTCCGTGACCAGACGTAGGGCAGCCGGGGCAGCGCCCGGGCCGCCAGCACCGCCGGCAGCCGCGCGGCGTGCATGCGCCGGAAGACGACGCCGCGGCGGCCCTGCTCGTCCACCGCGTAGAGCCGGACGTTCACCTCGTCGAACGCGCCCACCCACGGCAGCGCCGGGCCGGTTGCGGGCGCGGTCCGGGCGATGCGCAGCGACACGACACCGACGTAGGTGGTGCCGGCCAGCACGTCCGGTCGGGTGCCCGGCGGTAGCAGCGGCGCGGCGACGGCGGGATCGAGCGGCCAGTGCAGGAAGGCCACGTCCCGCCACACCTGCCGCAGCACGGCCGGCCGGGCGTCGTCCGGCGGGAACGGCGATGGCAGCCCGCGGTCCACGTCAGCCCCGCAGGCCCACCACGGTGCCCTCGGTGGCGCTGCGACGGGCGGCGTCGAGCACCCGGGCGGTCGCGACGGCGTCCCGCGGGTCGACCGGTACGGGTCCCTGCCCGCGGACAGCGGCGGCGAAGGCCGGGTAGAAGCTGTCCCAACGGCCGCGTTCGGTCGGCGCCACCAGGCCCTCGTCGCCGCGGCGCAGCCGGCCCCAGCGCTCCTGCGGCTCGGCGCCCCAGCGCTCGCCCAGCGTCGCCGGCGTCTGCCCGGCCAGCAGCGCCGCCTCCTGCCCGTCCATCGGGCCACCGACGACGTAGGCGCCCTCGGTGCCGCTGACCCGGAAGCGGTCGCCGGGCGCGCCCTGGCTCCAGCTGCCCCACAGGTGCGAGTGGGCACCGTCGGCGTGGGTGAGGGCGACGAAGACGTCGTCGTCCAGCCCCGACTCCCGCACCCGCCACTCGGCGTAGACGCTCGTCACCGGGCCGAGCAGCACCAGGGCCTGGTCGACCAGGTGGCTGCCGAAGTCCAGCAGCGTGCCGCCGCCCGCGGCCGGCGGTCCCGGGTCGGGCTCGAACCGCTCGAAGCGCGACTCGAAGCGGGTCACCGTGCCCAGCCGGCCGGCGTCCACCAGTGCCCGGACGGTGCGGAAGTCGGAGTCCCAGCGGCGGTTCTGGTACGGCGCCAGCGCCAGCCGGCGGGCCGCGGCCAGCCGCACCGTCCCCTCCGCGGCCGCGGCGTCCAGGGCGAAGGGCTTGTCGCAGACCACGGCGAGGTCCAACTCGAGTGCCTGCTCGGTCAGCGGGGTGTGCGTGTCCGCCGGGGTGGAGATCGCCACCGCCTCCGCGCCGGCGTCGGCCAGCTCCTCGAGCGAGCCGAAGGTGCGCAGCCCGGGGTGCTCGGCGGCGACCTGCGCCCGCCGCTCGGCCGACGTCGTCACCACGCCGAGGAGGTCGACCTCCGGCGCGGCCGCCAGCAGGGGTGCGTGGAAGTACCGGCCGCCGAAGCCGTAGCCCACCAGTCCGAAGCGCACGGGGTCCATGCGGCGATCATGCCCCGCGGGCCTCCCGTCCCCGGTGGCCGGAGCGACCCCTGGGCCGATTGCGGTGATCACCAGTGTCGCTGTGTGTGTGAATCGTGACCGTCAGCCGCTACGGTGCCGCGCGTGCAGAGCCCTCGCCTCGCCGTTTCCGACCCCGACCGCCTCGCCGCGATCGCCAGTTACCGGCTCGAGGGCCACGCCGGCGACTCCGACC
Organism: Geodermatophilus sp. URMC 61; assembly: GCF_052931555.1. Classification (NCBI taxonomy): domain Bacteria; kingdom Bacillati; phylum Actinomycetota; class Actinomycetes; order Geodermatophilales; family Geodermatophilaceae; genus Geodermatophilus; species Geodermatophilus sp. URMC 61. Next base: position 3,169,666 of record NZ_JBRFHZ010000002.1, on the reverse strand, counting down.
TCGATGCCGTCGTGGCCTACATGGCCCGCGCTCTGCGCGCCCCCATCGCCGTGATCAACCTCGTCGGCCCGGACCTGCAGTGCTTCCCCGCCGAGATCGGCGTCGGCGTGCCCTTCTCGAACGTCCCCGACGAGCTGTCGTTCTGGGCCTACGTGGTCGCCATGCGGGAGCCGCTGGAGGTGACCGACGCGCTCGCGCACCCGGTGTTCGCCGAGAACCCGGCGGTGGCGGCCGGCGCGATCCGCTCCTATCTCGGCGTCCCGCTGATCGACGAGGACGGTTTCGTCCTCGGCTCCCTGGGTGTCTTCGACGACGACGTCCGCTCCTTCTCCGGGGACGACCTCGACGCCCTGCAGATCCAGGTCCGCCTCGTGCGCAGCGTCCTCTCGCTGCGGCGCCAGGTCGTGGCGCACCGGTGGGACGCCCGCCTGCTGGCGTCCCAGGGACGGGTGCTCGAGTCCGTCGCCACCGGTGCGCCGCTGGACGAGGTCCTCGGCCTGCTCTCCACCGCGGTGCGCGACCTGGCGCCGGACTGCGACGCCGCACAGGAGCGGGTCCTGGCCGAGACCGTGGACCGGCTGACCACCGTGGCCACCGAAGCGGACGGGTGGCGCCGGGCCCTGACCCGGGTGGCGTGGCAGGACCCGCTGACCGGTCTCGCCAACCGTGCCCGCCTCCTCGACGCGGGCCGGGCCGCGCTCGCCCGCGGCGGCGCGGTGCTCTTCATCGACGTCGACCACTTCAAGGAGGTCAACGACCGCGGTGGGCACGCCGTGGGTGACCAGGTGCTCGTCCGCCTCGCCGAGCGCCTCCGCACGCGGCTGGAGGACGTGCCGGGCGCGGTGGTCGGGCGGCTCGGCGGCGACGAGTTCGCCGCCGTCCTGCCCGGCGTGGACAGCGGGACGGCGACGGCGCTCGGGCAGCGCCTCGTCGTCGCACTGATGGACGACGTCGAGGTCGGACGCCGCCACGTGCGGGTCTCGGCGAGCATCGGGCTGGCCATGGCCGAGCCCGGCACACCGTTCGAGGATGCCCTGCAGGAGGCCGACCGGGCGATGTACGGCGCCAAGGAGGGCGGCCGTGGGCGGTTGCACGGCGGGACCTTGCCGATCCCGAGGTCGGCTAGCGTCGGCTCATGACTGCAGAGGGCGCACCCCGGGTCGAGCGGGACGGCGACGTCGTCACGCTCACGATGTGCCGGCCGGCCAAGCGCAACGCGCTGTCCCGGGACCACATGACGCAGCTGCTGGCCGCGGTGACCGAGGTCGGGGGGAGCGACGCGGCCGGGCTGGTGATCGCCGCGGAGGGGCCGGTGTTCAGCGCCGGGCACGACTTCACCGACGTCGCCGGCCGGCCGGTCGCGGAGGTCCGCGGCCTGCTGCAGTTGTGCACCGAGCTCATGCAGACGCTGCACGACGTCCCACAGGTGGTGCTGGCCCGGGTGCACGCCCTGGCCACCGCCGCCGGCTGCCAGCTGGTGGCCTCGTGCGACCTGGCCGTCGCCGCCGAGTCGGCCGGCTTCGCCGCCCCCGGCGGCAAGGGCGGCTGGTTCTGCCACACGCCGATGGTGGCCATCGCCCGCGACGTCGGACGCAAGCGCGCCATGGAGCTGGCGTTGACCGGCGACGTCATCGACGCGGCCACCGCCCTGGACTGGGGACTGGTCAACCGGGTCGTGCCCGACGCCGAGCTCGACGACGCCGTCGCCGACCTCATGGCCCGGGCCACCCGCGGGTCGCGGGCGAGCAAGGCCTGGGGCAAGCAGACGATGCACGCCCAGCTCGGCCGGCCCGAGCGGGACGCGTACACGACCTCCGTCGAGGTCATGGCCGCCGCCAGCCAGCTCCCCGGCGCGGTCGAGGGCATGTCGGCGTTCCTGGAGAAGCGACGCCCGGTCTGGCCGGACTGACGCAGGACCACCCTTCCCCCCACGCCTCGCAGTAGAAGGACCACCCTCCCCCCACGCCTCGCAGGCTCGGCGCGGGCCCCCGAAGGGTGGCCGTTCCAGTACCTCGCCAGGTTCGCCGCGGGCCCCTGGAGGGGCCAGCGGGCCCGGGACGGGGCCGTGCAGAGGGTCGCTCGGGTGAGAGTGCCCACACGGGGGATGGGACGGCGCCGGGAGTGCTTTGTCCTCTGACGTGCGCGACAGGTGGGACCTCACCCGGCGGCGTGCTCTCGACTTCGGACGGATGACGGCCGACTCCTGAGCGCCCGCGCGCTCCGTGGTCCCCTCACACTCCGTCCCCGGAAGGCACCCCCGTGCTCGCTCGTCTCCGCCGCGTCCCCTTCGCGGCGCAGGTCCTCCTCGCCCTCGTGCTGGGCGTCACCCTCGGTCTCGTCGCCCGGGACATGGGTCCCGTCGCCGACGGGACGCCGAACTGGCTGACCAGCACCCTCCAGACCGTCGGCAGCACCTTCGTCACGCTGCTGAAGGTCCTCGTCCCCCCGCTGATCGTCACCGCGGTCATCGTCAGCATCGCCAACCTCCGGCAGGTCTCCAACGCCGCCCGCCTGGCCGGACAGACGCTGCTGTGGTTCGCGATCACCGCACTCATCGCGGTCTCCCTCGGCATCGGCCTGGGCCTGCTCACCCAACCGGGCCGCAACAGCTCCATCGACGCCGCCGCCCAAGCCGCCCCCGAGACCACCGGCTCCTGGTGGGACTTCCTCACCGGGCTGGTGCCCGCCAACATCCTCGGCCTGCAGTCCTCGGCCGACGGCGGCCTGTCCTTCAACGTGCTGCAGCTCATCGTGCTGGCCGTGGCGATCGGCGTCGCCGCGCTCAAGGTCGGCGAGCCGGCCGAGCCGTTCCTGGCGCTGACCCGCTCGGCGCTGGCGATCGTGCAGAAGCTGCTGTGGTGGGTCATCCTGCTGGCCCCCATCGGCACCGTCGGCCTGATCGGCAACGCCGTGGCCAGCTACGGCTGGGAGTCCCTCGGCTCGCTCGGCGTCTTCGCCGGGTCGGTCTACGTCGGACTCGCGCTCGTGCTCTTCGTCGTCTACCCGGTGCTGCTGCGGCTGCACGGCCTCTCGCCGCTGCGGTACTTCGCCGGGGCCTGGCCGGCCATCCAGCTGGCGTTCGTGTCCCGGTCCTCGATCGGCACCCTGCCCGTGACCGAGCGCGTGACCGAGCAGAACCTCGGGGTGCCGCGGTCCTACGCGTCCTTCGCCGTCCCGCTGGGCGCCACCACGAAGATGGACGGCTGCGCGGCGATCTACCCGGCGCTGGCGGCGATCTTCGTGGCGCAGTTCTTCGGCGTGGACCTCGGCCTCACCGACTACCTGCTGATCGCGCTGGTCTCGGTGGTCGGCTCGGCGGCCACGGCCGGCGTCACCGGCGCGGTGGTCATGCTGACGCTGACCCTCTCCACGCTGGGACTGCCGCTCGCCGGCGTGGGCCTGCTCCTGGCCATCGACCCGATCCTGGACATGGGGCGGACCGCGGTGAACGTCGCCGGCCAGGCGCTGGTCCCGACGATCGTCGCCAAGCGCGAGGGCATCCTCGACGTGGACCGGTACCGGTCGACCTCCACGGTCGACCCCGTGGCCCGGGTCGAGGTGGACGACGACCTGCGCCAGCCCGTGGCCGCCTGAGGAAGGACCCCCGGGAGGACTCGGTCCTCCCCACCGCTCGCAGGCTCGGGGCGGTGCCCTGGACGGGGCCGCCCGCAGGCCCGGCCCTCCGTCCGGAGGGCCGGGCCTGCGTCGTCTCACGGGGTACCGAGGTCGGCGCACCCGGTCTCGTGCGGCAGCAGCGGGCGCAGCGTGAGCGTCCACCGGCTGCCGTCGTCGGCGACCCACGGCGTCAGCGTGGTGGCCGACGCGGCCGCGGCCAGGACGGCGTCCGCCTCGGCACCCCGGGCGACGACGCAGGACAGGCCCGCCCCGCCGGTCAGCGGCCCGCCGGGGAGTGGCTCGCCGGGCAGCGCGGGGCCGGGCCAGGCCGCCTCCGGTTGCAGCAGCGCGGGATCGGTGGGCGGCGTCCAGGGCTCGGCGACGGCCGCCACCGCCGTGGCCTCGTAGGGCTCCGGGCCGGTGGCGCCCAGCGGCTCCGGCGAGGTGAGCACCTCGAGCAGACCGCGCAGCTCACCGCGCGCCGCCTGCTGTTCCGGGGTGAGCCCGCTGTCGTCGGGCAGCTCGAACAGTGCCGGGACCTCGCGCACCGACGTCCCCGCCTCGGTGACGAGCGTGAAGCGGGTCGTCGGGGCGTCGGCGACCGGGGGTGAGCCCAGGTCGACGGTGCTGGTCACGCCGGCCGTGACGGCGCGGTCGACGACGGTCTGCACACCGTCGGCGTCGAGCCGCCACACCTGCAGGGAGGGCAGCGCGGGCGGCGGGTAGACCGCGATCTGCGCCCCCGGCGCGACGATCCGGCCGTCGCCGTAGACGGCGACCAGCGGCACCCGGGCGGCCAGCGTCTCGGGTGTCGGAAAGCCGCCGACGTGCTCCACCTCGAGCACCACCCGGCCCGGCCCGTCGGAGATCGGCGCCGCTGGGCGACCCGCCTCGCCGCCGCCGCTCCCGGCGCACCCGGCCACCAGCACGAGCGCGGCCAGGACGGTGGTCAGCGGGACGCGTCTCACCGGGTCAGGATGCCGCGCCGCCGCTGTGTCCCCCGGCGTCCTCGGCCCATCGTTGCCGGTTCGGTACCGTCGGATCCCGTGCGCCTGGTCATCGCCCGCTGCTCGGTCGACTACGTGGGGCGGCTGACCGCCCACCTGCCCATGGCGCCGCGGCTGCTGCTGGTCAAGGCGGACGGCTCGGTCTCCGTGCACGCCGACGACCGCGCCTACAAGCCGCTGAACTGGATGACCCCGCCGTGCTCGTTCAAGGACGAGCTGGTCGACGGCTCCGGCACCTGGACGGTCACCAACAAGGCCGGCGAGCAGCTGATCATCACCATCGAGTCGGTCGAGCACGACAGCTCCCACGAGCTCGGCGTCGACCCGGGCCTGCAGAAGGACGGTGTCGAGGCCGAGCTGCAGCGGCTGCTCGCGCTGCACGTGGAGACGTTCGGCGCGGGCTGGTCGCTGGTGCGCCGCGAGTACCCGACCGCCATCGGGCCGGTGGACCTGCTCTGCCAGGACGCCGACGGGGCCACCGTGGCCGTCGAGGTCAAGCGCCGCGGCGAGATCGACGGCGTGGAGCAGCTGACCCGCTACCTCGAGCTGCTCAACCGCGATCCGCTGCTCGCGCCGGTGCGCGGGGTGTTCGCCGCGCAGGAGATCAAGCCGCAGGCGCGGGTGCTGGCCGGCGACCGCGGCATCGAGTGCCTGACCGTCGACTACGCCGTCCTCAAGGGCACCGACGACCCCACGCAGCGACTGTTCTGACGAAGGACCACCTCCTCCCACCACTCGCAGGCTCGTGGTGGGACCCGGGAGGCGGCCGGACGGGGCCAGGACTACCGGCAAGTAGCCCGGGTGCGAGACTGCCCCCGATCGCGGACGGGGTGCCCCGGGTCGGGTGCCGGCGCAGAGGAGATGGCAGCGTGGCCAGAGAACTGACCGAGGTCGGCGTGGTGGGGCTGGGCACGATGGGCGCCGGCATCGCCGAGGTGCTCGCGCGGGCGGGCCTGTCGGTCACCGCCGTGGACGTCGACGACGCGGCCGTGGCGCGCGGTCGTGAGCACCTGGAGCACTCCACCGGACGGGCGGTCCGACGCGGCAAGCTCGACCCCGCCGATCGCGACGCCATCCTCGGGCGCATCCGGTTCAGCACCTCGCTGGAGGACCTCGCGCAGACCGAGCTGGTCGTCGAGGCCGTGCCCGAGCGGCTGGAGCTCAAGCGCGAGATCTTCGCCGCCCTGGACAAGATCTGCCCGCCGGACACCATCCTGGCCACCAACACCTCGAGCCTGTCGGTCACCGAGATCTCGGTGGCCACCGGACGGCCGGGCAAGGTCATCGGCATGCACTTCTTCAACCCGGCGCCGGTCATGAAGCTGGTCGAGGTGGTGCGCACGGTCGTCACCGAGCCGTCGGTGGTCGAGGACGTCGAGGCGCTGGCCGCCCGGCTGGGCAAGGTCGACGTCACCATCGGCGACAAGGCCGGCTTCATCGCCAACGCGCTGCTGTTCGGCTACCTCAACCACGCGGTCGCCATGTACGAGAACCGCTACGCCAGCCGTGAGGACATCGACGCCGCCATGCGGCTGGGCTGCGGCCTGCCGATGGGCCCGCTGGCGCTCATGGACCTGATCGGCATCGACACCGCCTACGAGATCCTCGACACGATGTACAAGCAGTCGCGCAACCGGCTGCACGCGCCCAGCCCGATCATCAAGCAGATGATGACCGCGGGCCTGCTGGGCCGGAAGTCCGGCCGCGGCTTCTACACCTACGCCGAGCGCGACTCCGCGCAGGTGGTCCCCGACGCGCAGACCCCGGCCGAGGGCGGGGCCGCCCAGGGCGCCCGCGAGGTGCGGACGGTCGGCGTCGTCGGCTCCGGGACGATGGCGACCGGGATCATCGAGGTGGTCGCCAAGGGCGGCTACGACGTCCGCTTCGTCGCCCGCTCCCTGGAGAAGGTCGACGCGGTGCACAAGTCGCTGACGAGGTCGCTGGAGAAGCAGGTCCAGCGTGGCCGGCTCGACGAGGCCGCGCGGGACGCGGCCCTCGCCCGGGTCAGCGGGACGACGTCCCTGGACGAGCTCGCCGACCGGGACCTGGTGATCGAGGCGGTCGTCGAGTCGCTGCCGGTCAAGGAGGCGCTCTTCAGCAACCTCGGGGAGATCGCCAAGCCCGGCGCGGTACTCGCAACCACCACCTCGAGCCTGCCGGTCATCGAGTGCGCCCGCGCCAGCGGCCGGCCGGCCGACGTGGTGGGCATGCACTTCTTCAACCCCGCGCAGGTCATGCAGCTGGTCGAGGTCGTCTCGACGATCGCCACGGCACCCGACGTGGCGGCCACCGCGCACGCGGTGTCGCAGCGCCTGGGCAAGCACGCCGTCTCCTGCGCCGACCGGGCCGGGTTCATCGTCAACGCGCTGCTGTTCCCGTACCTCAACGACGCGGTCAAGATGCTCGAGGCGCACTATGCGACCGCCGACGACATCGACGCCGCGATGAAGGTCGGCTGCGGTTATCCGATGGGCCCCTTCGAGCTGCTCGACGTCGTCGGCCTCGACGTCTCGCTGGCCATCGAGCGGGAGCTCTACACCGAGTTCCGGGAGCCGGGCTTCGCCCCGGCGCCGCTGCTCGAGCACCTGGTCACCGCGGGCTACCTCGGCCGCAAGACCGGGCGCGGCTTCCGGGACTACGCGAACCGCTGACCCCGGTGCCCCGGCGGAGCGGACGGAGGGGGTCGCGGCCTGCGGGCCGCGACCCCCTGCGCCGTCCCGAGACGGTCGAGGAGGCGGCGGACGGCGACTGGGTGGTGCGCCGGCTCACGGGGGCCGCGAGCGGCAAGGCCTACCGCTGCCCCGGCTGCGACCAGGAGATCCGCCCGGGGACGCCGCACCTGGTGACCTGGCCGGCCTATCCGCGTGACTCCGACCTCGACCCCTGGGACACCGAGTCGGCCGCCGACCGGCGCCGGCACTGGCACGCGACCTGCTGGTCCGCGCGGGGCCACCGCCGCTGAATGGGACGGAAGGCCCCGTCCTCACGTCAGCCGGGCGGAGACGACGACGTTGTCGAGGTAGCTGCGCCGGGAGCGGTCGAAGTCGCCACCGCAGGTGACCAGCCGCAGTTCCGCCCGGGGCGTCGGTCCGTAGACCGCCTCGGTCGGGAAGTCGTCCTTCGGGTACCGGCCGACCCCCGTCACCGTGAAGCGGGCCGTGGTCCCGTCCGCGCGGTCGACCAGCACCTCGTCCCCGGCCGCGAGGTCGCGCAGGCGGGAGAAGACCGCCGGCCCGTCGAGGGAGTCGACGTGCCCGGCGACCACCGCGGGGCCGACGTCGCCCGGGACGGCGCCGTCGGCGAACCACCCGGCGCGGGTGAAGTCGTCCGGGGGCACCAGGACCCCGGAGGCGTCGGTGCCCAGCCGGAGCAGTTCGCTGTCCACCCCGATCGCCGGCACGCGCACGCGCACCGGTGCCGCCGACGCCCCGTCCGCGCCGCGCTCGGCGACCAGCGGGGCAGGGGCGGTCGCGGCGGGCGGCGCCCCGGCCGCGGCCGGAGCGGGTGCGCCAGGGGAGAGCAGCGCCACCGCACCGGCGACCACCGCGGTGCCGGCGAGCAGCGCCCGGGCCAGCGGCAGCACGGGCCGCCGCGGCCTCCGGTCGTGATCCACCGGACGTCAGCGCCGCGCGGCACCGCGCCGCGACCGGTGGGCCATGACCAGGCCGGTGAGGACGGTGAGGCCGACGGCGCCGCCCACGACGCCCGACGCGGGCGCCGCGGGCGCGGTGCCCCCGGCGCCGGTCTCCACGCCGCCGGTCGGGACGACGCCGGAGCCCGCGGCGTCCAGGACGGTGCGCACGGTGAGCCCACCCTCGGGCCGGTCCAGGACGACCAGGCTGTACACCGAGCCCGGGTCCAGGTCCAGCGGCAGTTCGGTCGGCTCACCTCCCACGGTCACCTGCAGCGGGCCGGCGTCGCCGGGCACGCTGGTGTAGGCCCCGGCCTGGGCGAAGGCGAGGTCGGTGGCGAGGTCGGTGCCGCCTGCGGAGGCGTCGAGGGTCGGCGCGCCGGCCGCGGCCGAGACGACCCGCGCCCGCGCCTGGCCCGACGGCGGGAGGGAGTGGTCGTCCTCGAGCACCTCCAGGCCCAGGTCGGCGAAGCGGCCCACTCCGGCGACGGTGCGGGCGCTGTCCCTGTCGACCTGCACCGCGGTGGAGAGCACCGGTGGGGTGCCCGGGTCGGCCCCGGCCCGGCGGACGCTGACGGTGTAGACGCCCTCGGGCACGTCCTGGTAGTCGGAGATGGTGCCGTAGCCGGCCCCGGGCACGGTGAGCAGCGCCGGGCCGTCGCCGGGAGCGGAGACGGGGTTGACGTAGACGTCGACGGCCGGGGTGTCGGGGGAGAGGTGGGCCAGGCGCAGCAAGCCGTTCTCGGCGGCGCCGGCCTCGGGAGGGGCGACGAGCACCGTCCCGGCGGCCACGACGGTCACGGTCAGCACCCGGGTCCAGCGGTCCACGGTTCCTCCAGCGGGTTCGGGAGCGGACCGGTGCGACGGTCCCGCATCCACTCGCGACCCCCGATCGGGACACGGTGCCGGGCACGGCGGGTGGGCACCCCGGCTCCTCCCCGGCGTCCGTGGCCGGGTCCGCCCGTGGGACGCCGACGTCCCACGGGCGGTGGTCCGGGGCCTCGCTACGGAGGAGGGGGAGTGGCCGAGCTCAGCCTCGGCCGGGCGTGACGGACTGCTCGCCCGTGTCGGCGGCGTCGGGCGTGACGGCCGGCTGCACCAGTGTGGGCGGGTCGACCCGCGGCGACGCGGAGGCGGCCGTGCTGCCGGTGGGGACCGGGCGCAGCTGCTGGGTCATCTGCGCATCCGCAGCGACCTGCTCGGTCGGGGTGTCGGCAGCCGGGGTGACGGCCGGCTGCGTCGGCGGCGCCGGCGGCCGGGTGGGCTGCCGGGCCGCGGCGGCCTCGCCGTTGCCCAGCGGCGGCTGGACCGGCCGCTGCGTCGGCTGGGGTGCCGTCGTGGGCCGCACCGCCGGCTGCTGGGCCGTGACCGGCCCGACCGGCTGCGGCTGCCGCTGCTCGTCGCGGGCCGGCTCGGGCTGGGCCTGCGGCGTGCGCGGGGTCGGCTGCGGACGGGGCGGCGCGGGCGGCCGGGGACCGGCTTGCGGCTCGGGCCGCCGGTCGCCGAGGTCGGGCAGCCGCTCGAGGAGCGACCGCGCCTCGAGCAACCGGCCGGTGAGCTCGTCACGCACCGCGCGGATGGCGGCCGCCGCGGCCTCGGCCTCGCTGACCAGCTTCGCGGCGTGCTGCTCGGCCGCGGCGATCCGCTGCCGGGCGGCCTCGGCGGAGGTGCGGTCGCGCTCCTCGTCCTGCCGGGCGGCCTCCTGCCGGCGTGCCCGCTGGGCGATCTCGAAGTCCTCCTCGACCTTGGCCCGCCGCGCCTGGGACTCCGCGTCGAGCCGGGCGGCCTTCTCCTGGGCCTTGGCGACCAGCTCGTCGGCGCGGATCTGTGCCTTGGTGGCGATCTGCTCGGCGGTCTGCCGGGCCTCGGCGAGCATCCGGTCGACCTCGGCCTGGCCGGCGGCGTGCCGCTCGTGCATCGCCCGTTCCTCGGCGGCGGTGTGCTCCCGCAGCGCCTGGGCCTCCTGCTCGGCCGAGCGCCGGATCTCCGTGGCCTCCTCCTCGGCCAGCTGCAGCATGTGCTGGATGCGCTCGCTGATGTTCTCGAAGGTGGGCGGGCCGGAGGACGCGGCCTTGCGCCGCAGCTGGTCGATCTCCGCGTGCAGCGCCGAGAGCTGGCCGGCCAGGTCGGCCGAGCGGCTCATCGCCGCGTCGCGGTCGGCCACCGCCACCTGGATGTCGGCCTCGAGGCGCTCGATCGTCTCGGCCACCTGGTGCCGGTCGTAGCCCCGGAGCACCACGTCGAACGAGTGCTGGGCCTCGCGCATCGGCAGCATGTCGCGGCGGGGATCGGTCATGCGGTCATCCTCGCAGAGTCGGCGGACGGGTCCGGCGTGTCGCCGGACCCGTCCCTGCAGGGTGCCAGCACCACGCGGGGCCGCGCCACGTGGTGCTGGCACCCTGCAGGGCCCCGCCGCCCCGGGGCCGGACCCTGCGGAGGCAGGGGTCCTGTCGTTCAGACGCCCCGGAACCGGTTGATCGCGGGAAGGTGCTTCTCCCGCTTCTCGGTGTCCTTGACGCCGAGGCCCTCCTCGGGGGCGAGGGTGAGCACGCCGACCTTGCCCTGGTGGCAGTTGTGGTGGACGTCGCAGGCCGCCTGTCCGACCTGGTCCATGGGGTACACCTTCGACAGCGTCGGGTGGATGAGGCCGCGGTCGATGAGCCGGTTGGCCTCCCACGCCTCCTTGTAGTTGGCGAAGTGGCTGCCGACGACCCGCTTGAGGTTCATCCACAGGTAGCGGTTGTCGTACTGGTGCAGGTAGCCGCTGGTGGAGGCGCAGGTGACGATCGTGCCGCCCTTCTTGGCGACGTAGACGCTGGCGCCGAAGGTCTCCCGGCCGGGGTGCTCGAAGACGATGTCGACGTCGTCCCCGCCGGTCAGCTCGCGGATCCGCTTGCCGAACCGCTGCCACTCCTTGGGGTCCTGGGTCTGCTCGTCCCTCCAGAACCGGTACCCCTCGGCCGAGCGGTCGATGACCAGCTCGGCGCCCATGGAGTGGACGATGGCGGCCTTCTCCGCACTGGAGACGACGCACACCGGGATCGCGCCGCCGTTGAGCGCCATCTGGGTGGCGTAGGAGCCCAGGCCCCCGGAGGCGCCCCAGATGAGCACGACGTCGCCCTGCTTCATGTCCGCACCGTTCCTGCTCACCAGCTGCCGGTAGGCGGTGGAGTTGACCAGCCCGGGGGCCGCGGCCTCCTCCCACGTGAGGTGTGCGGGCTTGGGCAGCAGCTGGTTGCTCTTGACCAGGGCCAGCTCGGCCAGGCCGCCGAAGTTGGTCTCGAAGCCCCAGATCCGCTGCTGCGGGTCCATCATCGTGTCGTCGTGGCCGGCCGGGTCCTCCAGCTCCACCGACAGGCAGTGCGCGACGACCTCGTCGCCGGGCCTCCACTTGTGCACGCCCGGGCCCACCCGCAGCACGACGCCGGCCAGGTCGGAGCCGACCACGTGGTAGGGCAGGTCGTGCCGCTTGGCCAGGTCGTGCAGACGGCCGTAGCGCTCGAGGAACCCGAAGGTCGACACCGGCTCGAAGATCGAGGTCCAGACGGTGTTGTAGTTCACCGAGGACGCCATGACGGCCACGATCGCCTCGCCCGGGCCCAGCTCCGGGGTGGCCACCTCCTCGACGTGCAGCGACTTGCGCGGGTCCTTCTCCCTGGTGGGCAGGCCCGCGAACATGTCCTGCTCGTCCTTGCGGACCAGCACGGCGCGGTAGGACTCCGGCACCGGCAGCCCGGCCATGGCGTCCAGCTGGTCGGCGAGGATGGCGTCCCTGATCTCGTTCACGCGGTCTCCCGGGTCTTCGTCGGCTCGTGAGGCGGTGCGGGGCGGTGCGGTGGCGCGAGATGTTACCGGCGGGTAATCGGCGGGCGCGCCCGCCGGTCGGGTGGTCGGACCGAGCGGTCAGTGCGCGGTCGGCGCCGGCTCGACGAGCTCGACCAGGACGCCCCCGGCGTCCTTGGGGTGCACGAAGTTGACCCGGCTGTCCGACGTCCCGCGCTTGGGGGCGTCGTAGAGCAGCCGCAGGCCGCGCTCGCGCAGCGTCGCGCTGACCACCTCGACGTCGGCCACGCGGAAGGCCAGCTGCTGCAGGCCCGGGCCGGAGCGGCCGATGAACTTGGCGATCGTCGACTCGGGGTTCAGCGGCGCGAGCAGCTGGATGCGGGTGTCGCCGTCGCCGACGGCGAGCATCGCCTCGCGGACGCCCTGCTCCTCGTTCACCTCCTCGTGCACCGAGTGCACGCCGAAGGCCTGGGCGTAGAAGGCCAGCGCCTCGTCGAGGTCCGGGACGGCGATGCCGACGTGGTCGATCGCGGTGAACAACTCGGCCGGCAGGCCGGTGCGCGGGTCGGTGGTCACGGTGGCATCCTCCCGGACAAGACGTCTGAGACGACAGGTGGGGGCACCACACAGGTGCATGGGGCCGCCGCACACGTCGGTGCGGCGGCCCCATGCGTCAGTCGCCACCGGCAGGTCGGCGACGCCGGCAGCCGAGCAGCGCCTCGTCGAACGGCTCGACCCGATGCCTCTGAGACCCTCGTCACGCTCGTGTCCGTGGGGAGGGCCGCGTCCTATCCTCGGCGGGAGACGGACGCCGTGTCCGCCTCGTGGTACGGCGGCACCGACCCGGTCGCCAGCGTCGGCGGCCCGCCCTGGGAGGCAGCTATGTCCCGTTCGGTCATCGTCAGCGGCGCCCGCACCCCGATGGGGCGGCTGCTCGGCTCGCTGAAGGACTTCTCCGCCGCCGACCTCGGCGGCGTCGCCATCAAGGCCGCGCTGGAGCGCGCCGGCATCTCCGGCGACCAGGTCGAGTACGTGATCATGGGGCAGGTGCTGCAGGCGGGCGCCGGTCAGAACCCGGCCCGCCCCGCGGCGGTCGCCGCGGGTATCCCCATGACGGTGCCGGCCATCACCGTGAACAAGGTGTGCCTCTCCGGCCTGAGCGCCATCGCGCTGGCCGACCAGCTCATCCGCGCCGGCGAGTTCGACGTCGTCGTGGCCGGCGGCCAGGAGTCGATGACCCAGGCGCCGCACCTGCTGCCCAACTCCCGCACCGGCACGAAGTACGGCGACACGAAGCTGGTCGACGCGATGGCCCACGACGGGCTGTCGGACACCTTCGACCAGGTGGCGATGGGCGCGCTGACCGAGCGGGCGAACAGCCGCTACGACCTGACCCGCGAGGAGCAGGACGCGTTCGCCGCGGAGAGCCACCAGAAGGCCGCCCGCGCGGGGAAGAACGGCATCTTCGACGAGGCGATCACCCCGGTGCTGATCCCGCAGCGCAAGGGCGACCCGATCGAGTTCCGGGACGACGAGGGCGTCCGTGCCGACACCACGGTGGAGACGCTGTCGCGGCTGAAGCCGGCCTTCGCCGAGGACGGCACGATCACCGCCGGCACCGCCTCGCAGATCTCCGACGGCGCCTGCGCGGTGGTCGTCATGAGCGCGGAGAAGGCCGCCGAGCTGGGGATCACCCCGATCGCCGAGATCGGCGCCCACGGGGTCGTCGCCGGCCCGGACGCCACGCTGCAGACCCAGCCGTCGCGCGCCGTCCAGAAGGCGTGCCACCGCGAGGGCATCGACCCCAAGGACCTCGACCTGGTCGAGTTCAACGAGGCCTTCGCCGCGGTCGCGCTCGTCTCCACGCGGGAGCTCGGGATCGACCCCGAGAAGGTGAACCCCAACGGCGGCGCGATCGCCCTCGGCCACCCGATCGGCATGAGCGGTGCGCGCATCGTGCTGGACGTGGCGCTGGAGCTGCGCCGCCGCGGCGGTGGCGTGGGTGCCGCCGCGCTCTGCGGTGGCGGCGGCCAGGGCGACGCGCTGATCCTCCACGTGCCCGCGAAGGCGTGACCTCGGAGGACACCGCCGTCCGGACGCCCGCCCCCGCCGCCCCTCCCGGGAGGCGGGGGCGGCGTGCCGTGGACGTCCCCGACCTGGTCGCCCGCGCCCGGGACGGCGAGGCCCGCGCGGTGGCGCGGCTGATCTCGCTGGTCGAGGACGCCGGCCCGGCGCTGCGCGAGGTCGCCGCGGCGCTGGCCCCGCACAGCGGGCACGCCCAGGTCGTCGGCCTCACCGGCTCGCCCGGCGTCGGCAAGTCCACGACGACGACCGCGCTGGTCCGCGCCTACCGGGAGCGCGGGCTGCGGGTCGGCGTCCTCGCCGTCGACCCGTCGTCCCCCTTCTCCGGTGGCGCGCTGCTCGGCGACCGGGTGCGCATGCAGGACCACGCCGGGGACGCCGGCGTCTACATCCGCTCCATGGCCTCCCGCGGCCACCTCGGCGGGCTGGCCTGGGCCACCCCGCAGGCGCTGCGGGTGCTCGACGCCGCCGGGTGCGACGTCGTGCTGGTCGAGACCGTCGGCGTCGGGCAGTCGGAGCTGGAGGTCGCCTCGCTGGCCGACACCACGCTGGTGCTGCTCGCGCCGGGCATGGGCGACGGCATCCAGGCCGCCAAGGCGGGGATCCTCGAGGTCGCCGACGTCCTGGTGGTCAACAAGGCCGACCGGGACGGCGCGGACCAGACCGTGCGCGACCTGCGCTACACGCTCTCCCTCGGTGGCCGGCACGAGCTCGCCGGCGCGTGGCGCCCGCCGATCCGCCGCACGGTGGCCGCCTCCGGCACCGGCATCGAGGCCCTCGTCGACACGATCGCCGAGCACCGCGCGTGGCTGGCGTCCTCGGGGGAGGGGCACCGTCGCCGGACGGTCCGTGCGGCGCGCGAGATCGAGGCGATCGCGCTAGTGGGGCTGCGCGAGCGGATGGGCGACGTCGGCGGCTCGGCAGCCCTCGGGGTGCTGGCCGAGCAGGTGGTTGCGGGGGAGACCGACCCGTTCCGCGCCGCTGACGCGCTCCTCGGGCAGCTCTGACCCGCTGAGGGCAGGATGGCGGGGTGAACGGGAGACCGGACGCCGTCGTCGTCGGGAGCGGGCCCAACGGGCTGGCCGCGGCCCTCCGGCTGGCCGCGGCCGGGCTGCAGGTGCAGGTGGTCGAGGCGGCCGGGCGCCCGGGTGGCGGGATGCGCACCGAGGAGCTCATGCGGCCGGGGTACCGGCACGACGTCTGCTCGATCGTGCAACCGATGGCCGCGGCGGCGCCGTTCTTCCGCGAGTTCGACCTGGCCGGCCGCGGGGTCCGCCTGGTGCAGCCGGAGGTCAACTACGCGCACCCCCTCGACGGCGGGCGCGCCGCGGTCGCGTACCGGTCGCTGGAGGAGACCGCGACCGGACTCGGGTCCGATGCGGCGGCCTACCGCCGGCTGTTTGAGCCGCTCGTGGCACACGGGCAGGACGTCGTCGACTTCTTCCTGACCAGCCGGCTGCGCCGGCTGCCGACCCGGAGCGTGCCGCAGATCGCCCACTTCGGCCTCAACGGGCTGCCGAACGTCAGCTGGCTGGCGCACCGGTACTTCGACACCGAGCAGGCCCGCGCCCTGCTCGGCGGGGCCGCCGCGCACGGGATGCTCGACCTGAGCCAGCCGCTGACCTCCGCCCTCGGCATGCTGCTGACGATGCTGGGCCACCACGTCGGTTGGCCGCTGGTCGAGGGCGGGTCGCAGAACCTCGCCGACGCGATGGTCACCGCGCTGGAGGAGCAGGGCGGCGAGGTGGAGACCGACCACCTGGTCACCGACCTGCGCGAGTTCGACGGCGTCCCGGCCGTGCTGCTGGACACGACGCCGGAGGCCTTCGTGGCGATGGCCGGCGACCGGGTGCACGAGGGCTACCGCCGCTGGGTGGGCCGCTACAAGCACGGGGCCGGCGTCTTCAAGGTCGACTGGATCCTGTCCGAGCCGGTGCCGTGGACCAACCCCGACGTCCGGCGGGCCGGGACGATCCACGTCGCAGGCACGCTCGAGGAGACGATCGCCGGCGAGCGCGCGCCCAACCAGGGCCGGCTCACCGACCGTCCGTACGTGCTCGCCGTCCAGCCGACCGTGCCCGACCCGACACGGGCACCCGAGGGCGGGCACGTCTTCTGGGCCTACGTGCACGTGCCCCACGGCTCGGACGTCGACATGACCGCGGCCATCGAGGACCAGGTCGAGCGCTTCGCGCCGGGCTTCAAGGACACGGTCGTCGACCGGGTCACCAAGAACGCCGTCCAGATGGAGGTCTGGAACCCGACCTACCTCGGCGGGGACATCTCCAACGGCCAGGCGACGCTGCGGCAGATGCTCGCCCGGCCGGTGCCGCGCTGGAACACCTACAAGACCCCGGTGCGGGGCGTCTACCTGGCCTCGTCGGCGACCCCGCCGGGGCCGGCCGTGCACGGTGCCTGCGGCGACAACGCGGCGCAGGTCGCGCTGCGGGAGGTGTTCGGCCTCCGGCACGTGCCGCGGCTGCGCCCCGCCCCCGCCGCCGTCTGACCGGCTCGCCCGCGGTACGCCGGGTGGTGGATCGGGCTGCTCTCCTCCTCCGAGAGACCACGCCGACTCGCCAGTCGGTGACGCTGAGGCGAGCACCCGTAACCTCTGGGGCCATGGTCCGTCCGCTGGGGTTGCCGTTCGATCCCATCACGCGCGCCGGGGAGTCCTGGGAACAGCGCTTCGGGCCGGCGGCGGCGATGCGGGCCGCCACGTCGGTCTTCCGGGTGCAGCAGATCCTGCTCGCCCGCTTCGACGAGGCCCTGCGGCCGCACGCGCTCACCTTCGCCCGCTACGAGGTGCTGGTGCTGCTCACCTTCAGCCGCACCGGCGAGCTGCCGCTGAAGGTGATCGGCAGCCGGCTCATGGTGCACCCGACCAGCGTCACCAACGCCATCGACCGGCTGGTCGCGGCCGGCTACGTCGACCGTCGCCCCAACCCCGCCGACGGGCGCGGCGTCCTGGCGGCGATCACCGACCGCGGCCGCGCCGTCGTCGAGGAGGCGACCGCTGCGCTGACCGCGCTGGACTTCGGGCTCGGCGACGTCCCCGACGACGAGCTGGACACGCTGTTCGCCATCCTCGAGCGGGTCCGGCGGGGGGCCGGCGACATGGCGGACGACCGGACCGCGGCCGGCTGACCCTCCGCCCCGGCACCCCCGACACCGTCTCCGCAGCGGTGGGATGATCGAGGTCATGCAGCCCACCCGTCCAGGACGCCCCGACCCGCGCGCGCAGGCCCAGCAGGCCCAGCTGGCCGCCTCCCTGGCCGGCGCCGTCGACCTCGCCGCCGTCAAGGCCCGCTCCGAGGCCGCGGCACGGGCCCAGGCAGCGCCGCCGCCCAGCGCTGCCGCGCCGGCCGGCGCCCCGGGGACCGCGATCGTCGACGTCACCGAGGAGACCTTCCAGACCGAGGTGCTCGACCGCTCCTTCCAGGTGCCGGTCGTGCTCGACCTGTGGGCCGAGTGGTGCGGGCCGTGCAAGCAGCTGTCCCCGGTGCTCGAACGACTGGCCGCGGAGGGGGGCGGCTCGTGGGTCCTGGCCAAGGTGGACGTGGACGCCAACCCCGCCCTCGCCCAGGGCCTGCGGGTCCAGGGCATCCCCGCGGTCAAGGCGGTCTGGCAGGGCCAGCTGGTCGCCGAGTTCACCGGCGCGATCCCGGAGGATCAGGCGCGGCAGTTCGTCACCGAGCTGGTGCGCGCCACGACCGGCGGCGCGATCCCGGGCGCGGGCGACGGCTCGCCCGCCGAGGCCGAGGACCCCCGTCTGGACGCCGCCGAGGCCGCGCTCGAGCGCGGTGACCTGACCGCGGCCGAAGCCGCCTACCAGGCGATCCTCGACGCCGAGCCCGACCACCCCGTCGCCGGTCTCGCGCTCCGCCAGGTGCAGCTGTTCCGCCGCGCCGACGAGGCCGGCCCGGACGCGCTGGCCGCCGCCGACGCCGCGCCGGACGACGTCGCCGCGCAAGCCAGGGCCGCGGACTTCCTGCTCGGCACCGGTGACGTCGAGGGCGCCTTCGACCGGCTGCTGGACGTCGTCCGCCGGACCGCCGGGGACGACCGCGACCAGGCGCGCCGCCACCTGGTGGAGCTCTTCGGCGTCGTCGGTGACCAGGACCCGCGGGTCGCCGCGGCCCGCCGCCAGCTCACCCTCGCGCTGTACTGAAAGGACCCCCTGGCCCCCACCGCTCGCACGCTCGCGGCGGGACCCTGCAGGGGCCCGTCCTGCCCGCCACCGCTCGCACGCTCGCGGCGGGACCCGTGGGGTCCTTGCTCACGCGCCGACGTCGCAGGCCGCGGCGCCCTCGAAGAAGCCGCTGCGGAACAGGTCGACCAGCTGGAAGCCGGTCAGCGACACCTCGGGCACGACCGCCGGGTCGGTGCCGTAGATCAGCAGGAACTGCACCGCCTCGTCGATGTCGCCGGGGGAGATGTCGGCGGCCTGGAGCTCCTGGTTGAAGAAGGCCGCCGAGAACCAGCCGGTGAGGCAGACCGAGGACCGGATGGCGTCCCCGTCGTCGGTGGACAGCCCCAGCTGCTCGCGCGCGGCGAGGGCGTAGGGCAGCGACGCGGCGGTGATGACGGCGTAGTCCGCGCCGCCGAGCTCCTCGTAGGCCGGGCCGACGAGGTCCTGGACGTCGTAGCCGACGAGGTCCTCGTCGGCGCAGAACACCAGGTCCAGGTCGTCGGCAGCGCAGTTCGGCGGGCTGCCCTCGAAGGGGTCGAGCTGGGGCGCGGTGAACGCCTCCCGGAAGACCTGGTCGAACGCGAGTCCCCAGAACTCCGGCAGGGCGTCGGCCGCGATCTGCTGCGCTTGGCCGAACGGCGCGTTCCCGCCGCTGGCCGCCTCGCTCGCGGACGAGAAGGCGCCCTGCGTGTAGGGGCGCTGGGAGGAGAAGTTGTCGCGGCAGGCGGTCGGGCCGGCCTCGAAGCCCTCCTGGAACGCCGAGATGCGGTCGAAGTAGGAGCCGTGCGCCGCCTCGGTGTTGATGCTGGTGCCCACGGGGTCGCGCAGCAGCAGGTAGCCGCGCAGCACCTCGTCGAGCTCCGGCGCGCGGATCTGGGTGTGCTCGCTCTGCCCGTCGGCGACCCACGCCGTCCAGGCGCCGGCGAAGCAGTCGGCCTGGGTCTCCACCGAGATGGAGTAGTCGGGGTAGCCGACCCGGCCCTGCACCGCGTGGCCGAACTCGTGGGCCATCACCAGCGCGGGGATGAACCGGCCGTACTGCTCGGCGAGCTCCTGCAGGAAGGCGCGGTCGTAGCTGATCGAGTCGGAGTTCGGCGCGTCCGGAGCCTGGCAGTAGAAGGCGTTGCCCTCGACGTCACGCGGGTCGGAGCCGCAGCCGATGCCCTGCGGGAACGCGCCCAGGTCGACGTCGTTGGGGTTGACGCTGAAGTAGCCGCCCCGGAGCGGCACGAAGTCCTGCCCGAAGACCTCGGGGAACTGCTGGCCCCAGTAGGCCTCGAGGTCGGCCAGGGCATTGCGCGCCAGGGTGTCGATGGGACCGCCGGTGGCGCCGACGACCTGCAGTTCGCCGGAGGGGATGTCGGAGGCCGGGGGCCGGGCCGCACTGGGCAGACCGACGACGGCGACCGAACAGCCGGACACCAGCAACAGCGTGGCCGCGGCGCACAGGGCCACGGCCACGCGGCGCAGGCAGGAGGCAGGCATGTCTCTCGGATCGTCCCATCGCGACGGTGCCGTCGCCCCCGGAGAGGGTGACGGCGGCCTCGTGCAGGACCCGGTGAGTCGCTGGGACGGCCACCTTCCAGGGGCCCGCTGGCCCCGGCCCCGGCCCCGTCCCGAGGCTCGCGCCGAGCGTGCGAGGCGTGAGGAGGACGGGGCCCTTGGGCTGAGCCTGCGGAGGGTGGGGAGGACGGGGTCCCTCCACGAGGCGTGGGCGGAAGGTCGTCTGCGCCTCAGCCCTCGTGCACGAACCAGACGGTGCCCAGCGGCGGGGCGACGAGGGTCGCCGAGTACGGCTGGCCGTGCCACGGCTCCTCGACGGCCTCGACGCCGCCCATGTTGCCGACCCCCGAGCCGCCGTAGCCCTCGGCGTCGGTGTTGAGCACCTCACGCCACGTGCCCGGCCGCGGCAGGCCGATGCGGTAGCCGTGGTGCGGGGTGCCGGCGAAGTTCGCCACGCAGGCGAGCACCGGGACCTCCGTGCCGTCGCCGTCCGCGCCGTCCCCGGCGGCCGCCGGGCGCCCGTAGCGGAGGAACGAGAGCACGTTGCCCGAGGCGTCGTTCGCGTCGATCCACTGGAACCCGGCCGGGTCGACGTCCAGGGACCACAGCGCGGTGGTCTCCTTGTAGCGGGCGTTGAGGTCGGTCACCAGCTGCAGGACGCCGCGGTGCGCAGGGTCGTCGAGGTGCCACCAGTCCAGGGACCGGCTCTCGGCCCACTCGGCGTCCTGGGCGAACTCCGAGCCCATGAACAGCAGCTGCTTGCCGGGGTGGGCCCACATGTACGCGAGGAAGGCGCGCACGTTGGCCAGCTGCTGCCACCGGTCACCGGGCATCTTCCGCAGCAGCGAGCCCTTGCCGTAGACGACCTCGTCGTGGCTGATCGGCAGCACGTAGTTCTCGGTGTAGGCGTAGATCATCGAGAACGTCAGCTGGCCGTGGTGGTAGCTGCGGTGCACCGGCTCCTTGGAGATGTACGCCAGGGAGTCGTGCATCCAGCCCATGTTCCACTTGAAGCCGAAGCCCAGGCCGCCGAGGTGGGTGGGCCGGGTGACGCCGGGCCAGGCCGTCGACTCCTCGGCGATGGTGACCACGCCGGGGACCTCGCGGTACACGGTGGCGTTCATCTCCTGCAGGAACGCCATCGCCTCGAGGTTCTCCCGCCCGCCGTGCACGTTGGGCACCCACTCGTCGCGCGAGTAGTCCAGGTAGAGCATCGAGGCGACCGCGTCGACCCGGATGCCGTCGACGTGGAACTCCTTGCACCAGTACAGCGCGTTGGCGACGAGGAAGTTGCGGACCTCGGAGCGACCGAAGTCGAAGACGTAGGTGCCCCAGTCCAGCTGCTCTCCGCGGCGCGGGTCGCCGTGCTCGTACAGCGGGGTGCCGTCGAAGCGGGCCAGCGCCCACTCGTCCTTGGGGAAGTGCGCCGGTACCCAGTCGACGATGACGCCGATGCCGGCCTGGTGCGCCCGGTCGACGAGGTAACGCAGGTCGTCGGGGCTGCCGAAGCGGGAGGTCGGCGCGTAGTAGGAGGTGACCTGGTAGCCCCACGAGCCGCCGAACGGGTGCTCGGCCAGCGGCATGAACTCGATGTGGGTGAAGCCGTGCTCGACGACGTAGTCCACCAGCTCGTCGGCCAGCTCGCGGTAGGACAGGCCCTGCCGCCACGAGCCCGCGTGCACCTCGTAGATGCTCATCGGCCGCTCGTGCCAGCCGCCGCGGGCCCGCTCGGCCAGCCACCCGTCGTCGTTCCACTCGTGCGTGGACTCGGTGACGATCGAGGCGTTGAGCGGCGGCACCTCGGTCTCGAAGGCCAGCGGGTCGGACTTGTGCCGCCAGACGCCGTCGCGGCCCAGCACGTGGTAGCGGTACCGCGTGCCCACCGGGACGCCGGGGATGAAGACCTCCCACACCCCGGAGGAGCCCAGAGAGCGCATCGGGTAGGCGCGCGCCTCCCAGTAGTCGAAGTCGCCGGTGACCCGCACGCCCTGGGCGCTGGGCGCCCAGACCGCGAAGGAGACGCCCTCGACCTGACCGCGCGGGGTGTCGTAGCGCCGCACGTGCGAGCCCAGCACCTCCCACAGCCGCTCGTGCCGGCCCTCGCGGATGAGGTGCTGGTCCAGCTCGCCGAGGGTCGGCAGCCAGCGGTACGGGTCGTCGACGACGAAGGTGTTGGTGCCGCCCTCCCCGTCCCCGTAGCTCACCTCGACCCGGTAGTCGCCGGGCTGCTTCGGCAGGTGGGCCTCGAAGACGCCGCCCGGGTGCAGCGAGCGGGCGTCGTGGCGGGAGCCGTCCTCGTCGACGACGGTCACCGAGGACGCGTCGGGCCGCAGGGTGCGCACCACCCAGCCCTCGCGGGCGGGGTGCGCGCCGAGCACGCTGTGCGGTGCGTAGGACCAGCCCTCGACGACGGCGCGCAGCTGCTCCTCGCCGACCTCGGCGGGCGCCTCCTGGTGGGCCAGGCCGGCCTCGGCGGGTTCCTGCCCCTCGGGGACGGTCGCCGCGGCCACCTCCGACCCGGTACCGGCCGCAGCGTCCCCGGCGGGCGTCGTCTCGGCGGGGGCGGTCCCGGTGGCCCTGGTCGCGGTGGGCGTGGTCGCGGTGGGCGTGGTCGCGGTGGGCGGGGCCTCGGCGGCGGACGTGCCGCCGTCCTCGTCCGGCGCCTGCGGGGTGCTCGGCTCCGCGGGGTCGGGGCTCGGCGCCTCGGGCTGGCCGGCCGGGGCGCCGCTCGGGCTGCCCGGCTCGGCGATCGGCGCCGGGGCCACCACGGGCGCGGCGGTGCCGCCCTGCTCGGCGACGACGTCGCCCTGGGCGGCCCGCTTGCGCGGCGCGCGCTTGGTCGCCTTCTTGGCCGGGGCCTCGCCGTCGGCCGCCGCGGCCGCCGTCTTCTTCGCCGCCGTCTTCTTCGCGGTGGTCTTCTTCGCCGCCGTGCCCGTGGCTGCGGTGGCCTTCTTCGCGGGTGCGGCCTTCTCGGCCGCGGGGGCCTTCTTCGCCGCGGCCCGCTTGCGCGCCGGGGCGGCGTTGACGACCGGTTCCTCCTCGGCCGCCTCTGCCGCGGCGGTCTTCTCCTCGACGATGGCCTGCAGTTCCTCCCGCGTCGCGGGCGGTCGGCCGCCGGTCAGGGGGGATTCGGTGGTGCGCTCGCTCTCGTCCGGGGATGTCATCGCTCGCCGTCCTCTTCGGTGCCGATGTGTCGGTGGTCGTGCCGCGCGCGTCAGCCCGCGGCGGTGAGCCGGGACAGCGACTGCAGCGGGATCATCAGCCAGTGCGGGCGGTTGCGCGCCTCGTAGACGCACTCGTAGACGGCCTTGTCCGCCTCGAACGCCCGCAGCAACGGGCTGTTGCCGCACGCGTCCAGCCCGCTCGCGGCCGCATAGCCCGCGCAGAAGGCGCTCCGGTTGCGCTCTGCCCACTCCTGGGCGCGGTAAGCGCGTTGTTGATCACCCGGCTGCTCCACGAGCATGTGCCGGGCGGCGTAGTCGAAGCTGCGCAGCATGCCGGCGACGTCGCGCATCGGGCTGTCCAGCTCGCGCCGCGAGGCCAGCGGGCGGGCCGGCTCGCCCTCGAAGTCGAGCACGATCCACCCGGTCGCGGTGCGCAGCACCTGGCCCAGGTGCAGGTCACCGTGGACCCGCTGGCGGACGACGGGTTCGGGGCTCTCGGCCACCGCCGCGTAGACCGCCCGCAGCCCGTCGGCGTGCTCGGCCAGCTGGGGCACGACCTCGATGGCGGCGTCGAGCCGCTCGTTCATCTGGCGTGCGACCGTGGCGAACCAGGCCGGATCGGCGTCCTCGGTGGGCAGCACCTTCGCCATGTCGGCGTGCACCGACGCGGTCGCCGCGCCCAGCCGCTCACTGTCGGCGGCGAAGTCCCCGCCGACCTCGTCGGCGTGCAGGTCGCCCTCGGCGTAGAGGTCGCGCACGCTCGCGGTGGCCAGCCGCCACCCGTCACTGGCGTTGGGCACGAAGGTCTGCAGCATGAAGACCGTGGCCGGCGGGGTGTCGGCGGCCCGGTCGTGGTCGATCTCGGCATGGCCGAGCAGCGGCGCGATGTGCGGGTTGTCGGTCCGGCGCAGGGCGCTGTGGATCTCGACGTCCGGGTTCAGGCCGGGCTCGAGCCGGCGGAACAGCTTGAGGATGGCCTCCTGTCCGTAGACCAGCGAGGTGTTGCTCTGCTCGGTGGAGACGATGTCGCCGGGGAGCCCGACCGGGATCTCGGCGCCCTCACCGGGGACGAACCGCATCGGGCCGATGGTCCCCCCCTCGGCCAGGTGGACGAGCCAGGTGGCGGTCGCCTCGCGGTCGCGCATCGCGTCGTAGGCGTAGTTCTCGCCGTTCTCGTGCGGGACCGTGCCGATGAGGGCCGCGGTCAGCTCCTCCACGGGGTGGTCCCGCCAGGACAGCGGCACCAGGTAGGTCTCGCTGACCCCGTCGGTGTAGGTGACCGTCACCCGGTGGATCGACAGCACGGGGTGGGACCGGTCGAGGAAGAAGCTCTCCTCCGCGACGTCGGCCCACTCCCGACCCTTGCCGCCGAACCAGCGCTGGGACGGCATCCACTCCTGGAGCAGTCCGGTCAGGACGTTCATCGGGGTCCTCCCGTGTCGGCCGTGCCGCCCGGAGGCGGTTCCTCTCCGCTGCCGACGAGGCCCGCGGCCAGCAGGGAGTCGGCGACCGAGGTGTCGTCGGTCCCGGCGGGTTCCTCCACCGGCTCGGCGGGCTTGGCCAGCTCGAACCAGTAGAAGCCGTGGCCGGACAGGGTGAGCATGTAGGGCAGGACGCCGATCTGCGGGAACGCCACCCGGCCGGTCAGCTCGATGGGCGTGTAGCCCTCGAAACGGCGCAGGTCCAGCTCCACCGGCTGCGGGAAGCGGGAGAGGTTGTTGACGCAGAGCACGACGTCGTCGCCGAACTCGCGGACGAAGGAGAGCACCGTCGGGTTGCGTGAGCCGATCTCGGCGTAGCTGCCGCGACCGAACGTCGGGTGCTCCTTGCGGACCTGGATCATCTGCCGGATCCAGTGCAGCATCGAGTTGGTGTTGCGCAGCTGCGACTCGACGTTGGTGACCTGGTAGCCGTAGACCGGGTCGGCGTTGAGCGGCAGGTTCATCCGCTGCGGGTCGGCGGTGGAGAAGCCGCCGTTGCGGTCCGGTGTCCACTGCATCGGGGTGCGGACGCCGTCGCGGTCACCGAGCCAGATGTTGTCGCCCATGCCGATCTCGTCGCCGTAGTAGAGGACCGGCGAGCCGGGCAGCGACAGCAGCAGCGCGTTGAACAGCTCGAGGGTGTCCATGTCGTTGTCCAGCAGCGGCGCCAGCCGGCGGCGGATGCCGATGTTGGCCTTCATGCGAGGGTCCTTGGCGTACTCGGCCCACATGTAGTCGCGTTCCTCGTCGGTGACCATCTCGAGGGTCAGCTCGTCGTGGTTGCGCAGGAAGATGCCCCACTGGCAGATGTCCGGGATGTCCGGGGTCTGGGCCATGATCTCCGAGATCGGGAACCGCTGCTCCCGCCGGACGGCCATGAACAGGCGCGGCATCACCGGGAAGTGGAAGGCCATGTGGCACTCCTCGCCGGCCTCGCCGAAGTACTCGACGACGTCGGCCGGCCACTGGTTGGCCTCGCACAGCAGCACGCGGTCGGGGTAGTCCGCGTCGACGACCTTGCGGACCTGCTTCAGGAACTCGTGGGTCCGCGGCAGGTTCTCGCAGTTGGTGCCCTCCTCCTCGTAGAGGTAGGGGACGGCGTCGAGCCGGAAGCCGTCGATGCCCAGGTCCAGCCAGAAGCGCAGGGCGTCGATGATCGCCTCCTGCACCCGCGGGTTCTCGAAGTTGAGGTCGGGCTGGTGGGCGAAGAACCGGTGCCAGAAGTACTGCTTGCGCACCGGGTCGAAGGTCCAGTTCGAGCTCTCGGTGTCGACGAAGATGATCCGCGCGTCGGCGTAGCGGGTGTCGTCGTCGCTCCACACGTAGAAGTCGCCGTAGGGGCCCTCGGGGTCGCTGCGGCTGGCCTGGAACCAGGGGTGCTGGTCCGAGGTGTGGTTCATGACGAAGTCGATGATCACGCGGATGCCGCGGGCGTGGGCCTCGGCGAGGAGGACCTTGAAGTCCTCGATGTCGCCGAACTCCGGCAGCACCGCGGTGTAGTCGCTGATGTCGTAGCCGCCGTCGCGCAATGGCGAGGCGAAGAACGGCGGCAGCCAGATGCAGTCGATGCCGAGCCACTGCAGGTAGTCCAGCTTGTCGATCATGCCGCGGAGGTCGCCGACGCCGTCGGCGTTGCTGTCGGCGAAGCCGCGGACCAGCACCTCGTAGAAGACGGCGCGCTTGTACCACTCGGGGTCGGTGCCAGGGGCCGGCAGCGCCGACGGCGTCCCCTCGGAGCGGTCGGCGGTGGAGTCGGGGACGGGAACGGTCATCGGGAGCGGGTGCCCCTCTCGGGTCGTGCAGTGGCTGGGAGCAGGAGGACCTCGTCCTCCTCACCCCTCGCGAGTCCAGGGTGAGCCTCGGGACGAGGCCGGCGCGAGTGGCGGGGGACGAGGAGGCCCTTCACTAGGCCACCGGCGGCGGGACCTGGACGCGCCGGGGGTAGGTGATCGAGAAGACGTGCGCCGGCTCCCGGTAGGGGTCGAGCTCGACGTAGTTGAACTGGCCCCAGTCCCAGCTGTTGCCGGTCAGCTCGTCGGTCACGGTGAACCGTTCGTACCAGTCCAGGCCGAGCGCCGGCAGGTCGAGCGCCGTCGTCCCGATCTGGGTGTGGTGACTGGAGAGGTTCACCACCACCAGGACGGCGTCCTGCGAGCCGGGGTCGGTCTTGGAGAAGCAGATGAGGTTCGGGTTGTCCACGTGGTGGAACCGCAGGGTGCGCAGCTGCTGCAGGGCCGGGTGGGCGCGGCGGATCTCGTTGAGCCGGCGCAGGTAGGGCGCGAGGCTGCGCCCGGAGGACTCGGCTGCGGCCCAGTCACGCGGCCGCAGCTGGTACTTCTCGCTGTCGAGGTACTCCTCGCTGCCGGGGCGCACCGCGACGTGCTCGAAGAGCTCGTAGCCCGAGTAGACACCCCACGTCGGGCTCATCATCGCCGCCAGGGCGGCGCGGATCTTGAACATCGGCGGGCCGCCGAGCTGCAGCGACGCGTGCAGGATGTCCGGGGTGTTCACGAAGAAGTTCGGCCGCATGTAGTGGCAGTTGGCGGCCAGCTCGCGGCCGTACTCCTCCAGCTCGCCGCGCTCGGTGCGCCACGTGAAGTACGTGTAGGACTGCGTGTACCCGAGGCGGGCGAGCTGGTGCATCATCGCCGGCCGCGTGAACGCCTCGGCCAGGAAGAGCACGTCGGGGTCGGTCTCCTTGACCGTCCAGATCAGCCAGTGCCAGAAGTTCAGCGGCTTGGTGTGCGGGTTGTCGACGCGGAAGATCCGCACCCCGGCGTCGATCCAGACCCGGAGGACCCGCAGGCACTCGGCGTAGAGGCCCTCCGGGTCGTTGTCGAAGTTGATCGGGTAGATGTCCTGGTACTTCTTCGGCGGGTTCTCCGCGTAGGCGATGGTCCCGTCGGGCTTGGTGGTGAACCACTCCGGGTGCTCCTTGACCCACGGGTGGTCGGGCGCGGCCTGCAGCGCGAAGTCCAGCGCCACCTCCATGCCCAGCTCGCGGGTGCGCTCGACGAAGGTGCGGAAGTCGTCCATGGTGCCCAGCTGCGGGTGGACGGCGTCGTGCCCGCCCTCGGCGCTGCCGATGGCCCACGGCGACCCCGGGTCGTCCGGCCCGACCTCGTGCGGGTTGCCGCCGGGGTACTGCGGGGAGTTCGGGCCCTTGCGGTTGACCGTGCCGATCGGGTGGATGGGCGGCAGGTAGACGACGTCGAAGCCCGTGTCGGCGATCGCGGGCAGCCGCTCGGCGGAGGTGGCGAACGTGCCGTGGGTCGCCCGGCCGTCGACCACCGCACCGGTGGAGCGGGGGAAGAACTCGTACCAGGAGCCGAACAGCGCCCGCGGGCGGTCGACCCACACCTCGTACTCCGGGCCGGGCGTGACCAGCTCGCGCACGGGGTGGTCGTGCAGGTAGCGCTGCATCGCGTCGGCCAGCGCCGGGGCCACCCGGGCCGGCAGCTCGCGGGAGGTGTCGCGCAGGGCCGCGGCGGCCTCGGTGACCCGGTGGCGCCAGTCGTCGTCGGCCTCGGCGGCCACCCGGTCGAGCAGCCGGGCGCCCTCCTCCAGGTCGTTGGCGAGCTCCTCGGGACCCTGGCCGGCCGCCATCTTGACCTCGACGGCGTGGTGCCAGGTCGACAGCGGGTCGCTCCAGGCCTCCACCCGGTAGGTCCACCGGCCCTCGCGGTCGGGCACGACGGTGGTCAGCCAGCGGTCGGGCTGGTCGCCGAAGCGTTCCATCCGGTACAGCGGTCGCTCGGCGCCGTCCCCGCCGGGTGCGGTCCGAGTGGGACCGCCGGCCGCCTTCGTGGGTGGGGTCCAGACGACGTTCGCCGCGACGGCGTCGTGGCCCTCGCGGAAGACGGTGGCGGTGATCGGTAGGTGCTCGCCGACCACGGCGCGGGCGGAGAACGCACCGCAGGACACGACGGGGGCGACATCGGTGATGCCGAGACGGAGGTCAGCGCGGCCAGTCATCCGGACCACGCTATCGAGGACACGCCGAGTGGGCACATCGGCGGTTGCACCTCCTCCGGGCGGCCGGGACCGGGGGCGCCGAGCGGTCGTCACCCGTCTGTGGCGGCCTCGGCCCCTGACTACTCTCCCCCCGTGCGCGCACTCCGCAGGTTCACCGTCCGGGCAGCACTCCCCGAGGAGCTGCTGTCGCTGTCCCAGCTGGTCACCAACCTCCGGTGGTCCTGGCACGCCGAGACCCGTGACCTCTTCGAGGCACTGGACCCGGAGCTGTGGCGGACCTGCAAGGGCGACCCGCTGAAGGTGCTGGGCGAGGTCTCGGCCGGGCGGCTGGCCACCCTGGCGCGGGACCGCCGCTTCCTGCGCCGGCTGCAGGACGTCGTCGACGACCTCGAGGAGTACCTGTCCGCCCCCCACTGGTACCAGTCGCTGGGTGAGGGGGCCCCGAAGACGGTCGCCTACTTCTCCGCGGAGTTCGGCATCACCGAGGTGCTCCCGCAGTACTCCGGCGGCCTGGGCATCCTCGCCGGCGATCACCTCAAGGCCGCCTCCGACCTCGGCGTCCCGCTCATCGGCGTCGGACTGCTCTACCGGGCCGGCTACTTCGAGCAGGGCCTGTCGGCCGACGGCTGGCAGCTCGAGCACTACCCCTCGCTGGACCCGCACGGCCTGCCGGTCAAGCTGCTGCGCCAGCCCGACGGCACCGCCGTCGTCATCAACGTGCCGCTCCCCGAGGGGCGCACGCTGTTCGCGCACGTGTGGCGCGCGCAGGTCGGCCGGGTCTCGCTGCTGCTGCTCGACAGCGACATCGAGGAGAACGCGCCCGCCGAGCGCCTGGTCACCGACCGGCTCTACGGCGGCGACGAGGACCACCGGCTGCGGCAGGAGATGCTGCTGGGCATCGGCGGCGTCCGGGCGCTTCGGGCCTACTGCCAGCTCACCGGGACGCCGGCGCCGGAGGTCTACCACGCCAACGAGGGGCATGCGGGCTTCCTCGGGATCGAACGGATCCGCGAGCTGACCGAGTCGCACGGGCTGTCCTTCCCCGAGGCCCTCCAGGCGGTGCGCGCGGGGACGGTGTTCACCACCCACACGCCGGTTCCGGCCGGCATCGACCGCTTCCCGCGGGCGCTGATCGAGCGCTACTTCGCCGGGTTCGGGGTCCCGCTGGACCACCTCATCCCGCTGGGCGCGGAGGAGGACCCCACGAAGTTCAACATGGCGTACATGGGCCTGCGGCTCGGGCAGCGGGCCAACGGTGTCAGCCAGCTGCACGGGCACGTCAGCCGGTCGATGTTCCGGGGTCTGTGGCCGGGCTTCGACGAGGGGGACGTGCCGATCGGCTCGATCACCAACGGCGTGCACGCGCCCACCTGGACCGCCCGCGAGCTGGTCGAGCTGGGCACCCAGGCGAGCAGCCTGGGCGACCCGGTCGACGTCGAGGGCCCGGCGCACTTCGACGGCGTCGACCGCATCCCGGCCGGTGAGCTGTGGAGCACGCGGCGGATGCTGCGCGGGCGGCTGGTCGAGGAGGTGCGCCGGCGGCTGCGTGACACCGCGCTGGCCCGTGGCGCTGCGGAGTCCGAGGTGGGCTGGACCGACACCGCCTTCGACCCGGACGTGCTCACCATCGGCTTCGCCCGCCGGGTGCCCTCCTACAAGCGGCTGACCCTGATGCTGCGCGACCGGGCGCGGCTCAAGTCCCTGCTGCTGGACCCGGACCGGCCGGTGCAGCTGGTCATCGCCGGCAAGAGCCACCCGGCTGACGACGGCGGCAAGCAGCTGATCCAGCAGATGGTGAAGTTCGCCGACGACCCCGAGATCCGGCACCGGATCGCGTTCCTGCCCGGCTACGACATCGGCATGGCCCGCTACCTCTACTGGGGGTGCGACGTCTGGCTCAACAACCCGCTGCGGCCGCTCGAGGCGTGCGGCACCTCGGGGATGAAGGCCGCGCTCAACGGCGGGCTGAACCTCTCCATCCGCGACGGCTGGTGGGACGAGTGGTTCGACGGTCAGAACGGCTGGGCCATCCCCACCGCCGACGGCATCGCCGACCCCGAGCGCCGCGACGACATCGAGGCGCGGGCCATCTACGACCTGCTGGCCACCCAGGTGGTCCCGCGCTTCTACGAGACCGACCGCGACGGCGTGCCCACCCGGTGGGTCGAGATGGTGCGACACACGCTGCGCGAGACCGGCCCGAAGGTGCTGGCCACCCGGATGGTCCGCGACTACGTGCAGCAGCTGTACGTACCCGCGGCCGGCTCGTCCCGGGCCATGGCCGAGGGCGGCTACGACGCCGCCCGCACCGAGGCGACCTGGCGTGCCCGGCTGCTCGACCACTGGGGCGACGTCCGGGTCGCGCACGTCGAGGCCACCGGCGCGGGGGACACCCCGGAGATCGGCTCGACCCTGGCGCTGCGGGCCGAGGTGGAGCTGCCGGGGCTGACCCCGTCCGACGTCCAGGTGCAGGCGGCCTACGGGCGGGTGGACGACTCGGACGGTCTGCACGAGGTGACCACGCTGCCCATGGCGCACGAGCACACCGAGGGGTCGCGGCACTGGTTCACCGCCACGCTGCCGCTGGAGCGCACCGGTGCCTTCGGGTACACGGTGCGCGTGCTGCCGCACTCGGAGCACCTGGCCGACCCGGCCGAACTGGGGGTCGTCGCGTCGGCCTGACAGAGGGCCCCCTGCCCTCCGCCCCTCGTAGGAGGACCCTGTCCCTGCCCACCTCCCGCGGACTCGGGGCGGGACCCGGGGCGGGGGCCGCGGGGGCCCGGGGCGGGCCTCGGTGGGCACATCCGCCACGCCGGTCGCACGTGTCCCGGCGGCCCGGCCGGTGATCGGCGTGGCGGGAAGGACCCGTCACCCAGCAGGGTGAGTCGCATCTAGGCTTGACGCCATGCCCGACCGCTGTGAAGTCCTGCCAGGCGACTCCGTCGTCGCTCGACGCGGAGGCGGCCTGCTGTGGGTGGACGCCCCCGGCTCGCCGGCCCTGGTCGCCGCGCTGCACGCCTGCCTGGGGGTGTCCGGTCCCGGCGCGGAGCGCGTCCTCGGGGCGGTCGCCGGGCAGGTCTCCGCGCTCGGCGGCAGCTCGGCCTCCTTCGCGCTGGTCCTCGTCGACACCACGGGCGGCTCGGGCACCGGCGTCGCGCTGTGGTCCGGCAAGGGACAGCCGGCCGTGGACGGCGTCCCGGTCTCGGGCTCGTCGGTCGACGGCTGCACCCTCGCGAGCGGCTTCCAGCTCGGCCAGACCCTCTACGTCGGCCCCGGCCAGCCGGTGCCCTCCATGCCGCCGGGCGTCGCCTACGACCTGGTCGAGGGCACGGTCCCCGGCTCGGGCGCGATGCTGCAGCTGGCCGCGGTGGCGCACCCGTCGTCGGCCGCCGCCCCGCAGGCCGCGGCGTCGTCGTTCACCGCGGGCTCCGACGCCGGCTTCGGCAGCGCGGGCTCCGGCGCCGGCTTCGGGAGCGCGGGCTCCTCGGGCTACGGCGCGACGGCCGCCTCCTCGCGGCCGCAGGAGGACGAGGGCGAGGCGACTGCGTTCTGGAAGCCCGACACCGCGCCCGCTCCGGTGCTGCGCTTCGACGACGGCCTGGTCGTGACCGTCGACGAGGACCTGGTCCTCGGCCGCCGTCCGGACAACCACGAGCTGGTCACGGCGGGCTCGGCGCGGCCGGTGCCCATCGCCGACACCCAGAACGTGCTCTCCTCGGCGCACGCCGCGATCCAGCGCAACGGCCGCGAGGTCTCGCTGGTCGACCTCGGCTCGCTCAACGGCACCCACGTCGCCGGCCCCGAGGCGACCGAGTGGACCCAGCTCGAGCCCGGCGTCGCCCACCCGCTCTCCGACGGCGACCGGCTGCTGCTGGGCTGGACGGTCATCACCTTCGAGCAGCAGCCCGACTGAGAAGGGACCCTTCTCCCCTCCCGCCACTCGCAGGCGGGGGCCACGCCCACGAGAGCCCCGGTCCGCGTGGTCCGGGGCTCTCGGCGTTCTCGGGCGGACCGGGCCCGCCCGAGCCGACCACTGCCGGCGTTCCTCGCGCCGTGCCGGGGCTGCAGCACCCCCGAGGCGCGCGGAACCCCGGCAGTGGGGCCGACGGCGGCGCCTGACCGCGGTGTCAGGGTCTCCGGAGGACGCGCAGCAGCCAGATGCAGCGCGGCGGCACCTCGATCGGGCCGGGCGCGACCACGGTCGGACGCGGCGGGGCACCGGTGGCCCACTCGGTCGAGACGACGAACTCGTAGCCGTCGGCCCACGGGGGGCCGGGCAGGTGCACGGTGACCGGTTCCGCGCCGGCGTGCAGCTGCACCAGGTAGGAGTCGTCCTGCACCGGCCGGCCACGCGGGTCGCGGTGCCGGATCCCGCGGCCGTCGAGGTACATCCCGATCGTCTGCAGGTCGTTGTCGAACCAGTCGCCGGTGTCCAGCTGCGCGCCGCCGGGGGCGAACCAGGCCAGGTCGCGGGTGCCGCCGGTGTCGGCGACCTCGTGGCCCTCGAAGAAGGCCTCCTGCCGCAGCACCGGCGACTCCCGGCGCAGCCGCACCAGGCGGCCGACGAAGGCCCGCAGGTCCTCGTCGACCTCGGCCCAGCCCAGCCACGAGACCTCGTTGTCCTGGCAGTAGGCGTTGTTGTTGCCGCCCTGGGTGCGGCCGAGCTCGTCGCCGGCGGTGAGCATCGGGACGCCGGTCGACAGCAGCAGCGTGGCCAGGTGGTTGCGCACCTGCCGGGCCCGCAGGGCGCAGACCTCCGGGTCGTCGGTCGGGCCCTCGACGCCGCAGTTCCAGTTCCGGTTGTGGCTCTCGCCGTCCCGGTTGTCCTCGCCGTTGGCCTCGTTGAGCTTGTGCTCGTAGGTGACCAGGTCGGCGAGGGTGAAGCCGTCGTGGGCGGTCACGAAGTTGACGCTGGCGAAGGGACGACGGCCGTCGGAGCGGTAGAGGTCCGACGAGCCGGTCAGCCGGTAGGCCAGGTCCCGCACGCCGACGCGGGCACCGGACCACACGTCGCGGACGGTGTCGCGGTACTTGCCGTTCCACTCGGTCCACAGCGGCGGGAAGTTGCCCACCTGGTAGCCGCCGGGGCCGACGTCCCACGGCTCGGCGATGAGCTTGACCTGGCTGACCACCGGGTCCTGGTGGACGACGTCGAAGAACGCCGAGAGCCGGTCGACGTCGTGCAGCGAGCGGGCCAGCGCCGCGGCGAGGTCGAAGCGGAAGCCGTCGACGTGCATCTCGGTGACCCAGTAGCGCAGCGAGTCCATGAGCAGCGCCAGCACCTGGGGACGGCGGACGTCGAGGGTGTTCCCGCAGCCGGTGTAGTCCTGGTAGCGGGAGGAGTCGCCCTGGCGCAGCCGGTAGTAGCCGCCGTTGTCGATGCCCTTGAACGACAGGGTCGGGCCGGTGTGGTCGCCCTCGGCGGTGTGGTTGTAGACGACGTCGAGGACGACCTCGATGCCCGCGGCGTGCAGCGTCTTGACCATCGCCTTGAACTCGGTGACCTGCTGCCCGGCCGTGCCTGCGGAGCTGTAGGCCGCGTGCGGGGCGAAGTAGCCCAGCGTGTTGTAGCCCCAGTAGTTGGTCAGCCCGCGGCGCAGCAGGTGGGGCTCGCTGACGAAGTGGTGCACCGGCAGCAGCTCGACGGCGGTCACGCCGAGGGACTGCAGGTGCTTGACGAACGCGGGGTGGGCCAGACCGGCGTAGGTGCCGCGCAGCGCCGGGGGGACCTCGGGGTGGCGGATCGTCGCGCCCTTGACGTGCACCTCGTAGATGACCGTGTCCGACCAAGGGGTGGCGGGGGAGCGGTCGCCGTCCCACGGGAAGGCGTCGCGGACGACGACCCCGCGCGGCACGTACGGCGCGGAGTCGCGCGGGTCGCGGCCCTCACCGCTCTCGTACCGGAAGCCGAACAGGGCCGGGTGCAGCGACTGGTCGCCGTCGACGGCGCGGGCATAGGGGTCCAGCAGCAGCTTGGCCGGGTTGTACCGCTGTCCGGAGCTGGGGTCCCAGGCGCCGTGCACGCGGTAGCCGTAGCGCTGGCCGGGGCCGACGCCGGGCAGCCGGCCGTGCCACACCTGGTGGGTGTTCTCCTGCAGCCGGTGCCGGTGCTCGGTGCCGTCCTCGTCGAACAGGCACAGGTCGACCGCGTGCGCGCCGGCCGACCACAGCGCGAAGTTGGTGCCCGTGCCGTCCCAGTGGGCGCCCAGGGGCGCGGGTCGGCCGGGCCACACCTCGTACTCGTCCGGGCTGCTGCGCACGCCGAGGATCCTGTCAGTCCCGGCCCGGTCCGGGTCGCAGCGGCGCGGGTGGGGCCCGGGTTGGTTGGATGGGGGCCGTGTCGAGCGAGTCGGTCGTCGAGATGCAGGGTGTGGACGTCGTCCGGGGGGAGACGTACCTGCTGCGCGGCATCGACTGGACGGTCGAGTCCGACCAGCGCTGGGTGGTCCTCGGCCCCAACGGCGCGGGCAAGACGACGCTGCTGCAGCTGGCCGCGGCGCAGATGCACCCCACCCGCGGCGTGGTCACGCTGCTCGGGGAGACCCTCGGCGCGGTCGACGTCTTCGAGCTGCGGCCGCGGATCGGGCTGACCAGCGCCGCGCTGGCCCAGCGGATCGAACCGGGCGAGCGCACCGGTGACGTCGTGCTCTCCGCCGGGTATGCGGTGATGGGCCGCTGGCGGGAGCGCTACGACGTCCACGACCTCACCCGCGCGGCGATGCTCATGCAGCAGTGGGGCGTGACCCCGATGGCGCACCGCCCGTTCGGCACCCTCAGCGAGGGCGAGCGCAAGCGGGTGCAGATCGCGCGGGCGCTCATGCCCGACCCGGAGCTGCTGCTGCTCGACGAGCCGGGCGCGGGGCTGGACCTCGGCGGCCGCGAGGACCTGGTCAGCCGGCTGACCGACCTCGCCCGCTACGCATACGCCCCGGCGCAGGTGCTGGTGACCCACCACGTCGAGGAGATCCCGCCGGGCTACACCCACGCACTGCTGCTGCGCGGCGGGCAGGTCGTCACGGCCGGGCCCCTGGAGCAGGTCGTCACCCAGGAGGCGCTGTCGGAGACCTTCGGGCTGGCGCTGGAGGTGCAGCGCGCCGACGGACGCTGGACCGCCCGCCGGGCGGCGTAGATGAAGGGCCTCCTCCTCTCCACCCCTCGCAGGCTCGGGGCGGTGCCCTGGAGGAGGCCGTCGGGGATCGCGTCGGCAGCGGAGGTCCACCGCCGTCCGCCGCTGCCGGCGGTCGTGGCGGGGGCGGCCCTGGTGCTCGGGGTCGTCGTCCAGCTGCTGCCGCTGGTGCTGTTCCCCACGGTGCTCAGCCAGGACGGCCCGGCGCACGTGGCCGGGGCCTGGGTGCTGCTGCACTCCGGGGACGGCGGCGCGACCGGCGCGGTGCTGGCCGAGCACTACCGCACCGACCTGACGCCGGTGCCCAACATGCTGGCCACGCTGCTCCTGGCCGCGCTGGTGCCCCTGGCCGGGCCGGACGGCGCGGAGAAGCTGCTGGTCGCCGGGCTGGTGCTGGGGCTGGTCGGTGCCCTGGCCTGCGCGGTGCGGGCCCTCGACCGGCGGGCGTGGTGGCTGGCCGCGGCGGCGCTGCCCCTGGCCGGGAGCCACCTGGTGGCCTACGGCTTCTACAACTTCGTGCTCGGGGTGATCGGGGCGCTGCTGGTCCTCGCACTCGGGCTGCGCCGCCGGGACGGCTGGCGGGTCCCCGCGGGAGCGGGCCTGGCCGGGCTGCTCGTGCTCACCTGGAGCGCGCACCTGCTGCCGTGGGTGTTCGCCGCCGGCAGCGTGCTGGTGCTGGCGGGGGTGCGCGCCACCGCGGCGGTCCGCGCCGGGCAGCCGGTCGTCGGCGCCGTCGGCCGGCACGCCGTCCCGGTGCTGCTGGCCGTCCTGCCGTCGGTCGCGCTGACCGCCGGCTACCTCGCGACGGGGGAGGGGCCGCCGGCCGAGGGCCGCGTCGGGCTGTCGGCCGGACGTCTCGGGGAGCTCGTCACCGGGCTGCGACCGTTCGTCACGGGCTGGGGAGCCGAGCGGCTGCCCGCCCTGGTCACCGTCGTCGTGCTCGCCGTCCTCGCCGCCGCGGCGCTGCGGCGGGCGCGGCCGGGCGGCCCCGGGCCGGGGGCGGAGCGGGTCGCCCTCGGCCTGCTGCTCGTCGGCGTCACGGCGGTCTACGCGCTGACGCCGGACCGCCTGAGCGCCGACTTCGGCTTCCTCGCCGCCCGGCTGGCCTGGTTCCCACCGCTGCTGCTGGTGCTGTGGGGGGCCACCCGCGCCCCCGGCGCGCGCGCCGGCGCCGCCGCGGCCGTGCTCCTGGCCGCCGCCGCCTCGGCCGCCGCCTTCGCCCGGCTGCCCGCGGAGCATGCCGCGGCCGACGAGGTGGCCGCGCTGCTGGCGCTGGCCGAGCACGTCCCGCCGGGCTCGACGATCGCCGTCCTGCAGTACGACCGGTCGGTCGTCTCGCCCGCCATCGGCGTCCCCGACCCGCTGCGCCACGAGTCCAGTCGGCTGGCCGTCCGCGCCGGCGGCGTCGACGTCGGCCACTACGAGGCGGTGCACGACTACTTCCAGGTGCGCTTCGACGGGCCGCCGTACCTGCGGCAGCGGCTGGACGCCGACCCGCAGCTGCGCGGGCTCGAGCGGATCCCGCCGGTGGTGGACCTGCCCGCGGTGCGCGGTGACCTCGACGCCGTCGTGGTGCTGGGCCTGGACCGGGCCGACCCCGACGTCCGTCGGGCCCCGGGCACCCGCGCCGTCACCGCTGAGCTGTCGGCCCACTACACACAGGTGGCGACCTCACCGTCCGGCCTGGGGGTGCTGTGGCGAGCCGACCCGGCGGCCGGTCAGACTGTGGGAGGCGGCAGCGCGGCCGCCCCGACGGGCTGACCCCGGGTTCCGCTCAGGAGCACCGGGGTATCGACGTCCCGCCGTGCCGGGAGGGACCGGCGCGGCGGCCCAGGACCCGGGGATCCCGGGAGAGCTTCGGAGGACGCGTGCGCAGGCCACTGCCGGGGACCGGCTCCACCGTCGACGTCGGAGCGGGACCCGCCGGGTCCGTCGTCTCCGGGGCCCCCGAGTGGCTGCCCCGTCGTTCCACGCGTGCTGCCTAGGCTCGGCGGCACGCCGGCCGCCCCCACCTCTCCGGCACCGGTCCGCCCGGCCCGCCGGTCCGGCCTGTGGATCCGCCTCGGCGAGCGCTCCGGCCAGCCGTGGTCGGTCGGCGTCCTCTCGGTCCTCCTCGGGGGGCTCGTCACCGCCGGGGTGGTCGCCCGGTTCGTCGCGCCGCCGGAGCTCTGGCTCGACGAGGCGCAGAGCGTCGCGATCGCCCACCTGCCGCTGCCGGAGCTGTTCGCCGCGCTCCAGCAGGACGGTTCGCCGCCGCTGTACTACCTGCTCCTGCACGTCTGGACGGCGCTGTTCGGCACCAGCGCCATAGCGGTGCGCTCGCTGTCGGGGGTCATCAGCGTCCTGACGCTGCCGCTGGCCTGGCACGTCGCCCGCCGGCTCGCCGGGCGCCGCACGGCCGTCGCGCTGGTCGTGCTGCTGGCGACCTCGCCCTTTCTCATCCGCTACGCCAGCGAGACGCGGATGTACGCGCTCGTGGTGCTGCTGTCCGTGCTGGGCGTCGCCGCGGGCGCCGCGGTGGTGCGCCGCCCCGGTGCCGGGCCGGTCCTCGGGTTCGGCGCGGTCACCGGCGCCCTGCTGCTGACGCACGTGTGGGCCTTCCACGTCGTCGCGGTCACCGGGGTGCTCGCGCTCGCGGCGCTGCCCTTCCGCCGCGGCCCGGCCCTGCGCGTGCTCGCCGGGCTCGCACTGGGCGGGCTGCTGTACAGCCCCTGGCTGCTGTCGTTCCTCGTCCAGCTGGCCCACACCGGGACGCCGTGGGCCGCCTCGCCCGGCTATGCCGCGCTGCCCCTCGCACTGGAGGCCTGGCAGGGCGGGGGTCAGGTGCGCGCCCACGTCCTCGGGACGGCCCTGCTGCTGCTGGCCGCCGTCGGTCTGTTCGCCACGGCCGCCGGGCGGCGTCCCGGCGAGCGCACCGTGGTGCTGTCCCTGCAGCCGCGTCGCTCGCGCCTGGTGCTGCTGGCGATGTGCCTCGGCGTGCTGCTGGTGGCCGGCGAGGTCAGCCGGCTGACGGGCACCGCGGTCCACGACCGCTACACCAGCGTCGCGGTGTTCGCCTTCCTGGCACTGGCCGCCCTGGGCGTGGCGGCCCTGCCGGGCACCGGCGTGCGCGCCGCCGTGCTGGTGGTGGTCGCCGGCCTCGGCCTGGTCACCGCGCTGCCCCAGCTGGCGGAGCCGCGCACGCAGGCCGGGGAGGTGGCCCGGGCCCTGGACGACGCGGCCCCCGGTGACGTCGTCGTCTTCTGCCCCGACCAGCTCGGGCCGGCGGTGGCCCGGCTGGTGCCGCCGGAGCGGGGACTGGACCTGGTCGTCTACCCCGACCTCCGCCCGGCCGACCGGGTCGACTGGACCGACTACGAGGCCCGCATGACCAGCACGCCGTCGACCGCGGTCGCGGCCGACGTCCTGCAGCGCGCCGGTGCCGAGTCGGCCGTCTGGGTGGTCACCGGGCCGGGGTACCGCGTGCCCTCGACGCAGCGCTGCGGCCAGCTGGTCGACATGCTCGAGAGCGCCCGCGGGCCGGCGGAGCTCGTCCTGACGCCCGACCGCCGCATCTTCGAGGACAGCCGGCTGCAGTACCTGCCGCCCGTCGCCTGAAGAAGGACCCCTCTGCTCCCCGCCAAAGGAGGGCCTCGTCCCCCCGCCCCTCGCAAGCTCGGGGCGGGACCCGGGACGAGGCCAGCGGCGGGACCCTGCAGAGGGCCGTTCCGGTACGTCACCAGGCGCGGGACGGGGCCGCCCGCCGGGGACTGCGGGAGGCCGCTGGCTAGGGTGCCGTGGACGACGTCGTCCACCGCCAGGAGGTCCCCGTGGCAGAGACCGAGTTCGTGACGCTGCAGGTCGAGGACGGGGTGGGGACCATCCGCCTCGACCGGCCGAAGATGAACGCGATCGACGAGCAGTTGCACATGGAGGTGCGCGCCGCGGCGCTGGAGGCCGCCGAGCGGGGGGACGTGCGCGCCGTCGTCCTCTACGGCGGGGAGCGGGTGTTCGCGGCCGGCGCGGACATCAAGGCCATGTCCCAGCTCGACGGCCGCAGCATGGTGGCCTGGGGCCGGGAGCTCACGGACTCCTTCACCGCGGTCCAGGAGATCCCCAAGCCGGTCATCGCCGCCATCACCGGCTACGCCCTCGGCGGCGGTTACGAGCTGGCCCTGTGCGCCGACTTCCGCGTCATGGGGGCGGGCGCGAAGGTCGGCCAGCCGGAGATCCTGCTCGGCGTCATCCCCGGCGCAGGTGGCACCCAGCGGCTGGCCCGCCTGGTCGGCCCGGCCAAGGCCAAGGACCTGGTCTTCACCGGCCGGCACGTCGGCGCGGAGGAGGCCCTGGAGATCGGGCTGGCCGACGCCGTCGTCCCCGACGCGGAGGTGTACGACACCGCCGTCGCCATGGCGCGCAAGTTCGCCGCCGGGCCGCCGCTGGCGCTGGCCGCCGCCAAGAAGGCGATCGACGAGGGCCTGGACCGGCCGCTGCGCGAGGGCCTGACCCTGGAGAGCCGGCTGTTCGCCGAGCTGTTCGACACCGAGGACCAGCGGACCGGCATGCGCTCGTTCCTGGAGAACGGGCCGGGCAAGGCCACCTTCGCCGGGCGCTGAACCCCGCCGGGGGTCGGGGTGACCCAGGTCACCCCGACCCCTGGCGGGAGGGCCGTTACCCGGCGGTAACCTCCACTATCGGAGCAGGCGGGCGCTGACCCGCGATCCCGACCCCAGCGCGGAGGTAGGTCTGACGATGAACATCGTCGTTCTGGTCAAGCAGGTCCCCGACTCAGGGAGCGAGCGCAACCTGGACCCGGCGGACAACACCGTCGCCCGGGGCAGCGCGGACAACGTCGTCAACGAGATCGACGAGTACGCCATCGAGGAGGCCCTGCAGCTCAAGGAGGCCCACGGCGGCGAGGTCACGATCCTGACCGTCGGCCCCGAGTCGGCGGCCGACGCGATCCGCAAGGCCCTGTCGATGGGCGCGGACAAGGCCGTGCACGTGGGGGACGACGCCATCCATGGCGCCTGCGCCCCGCAGACGTCGGCGATCCTGGCCGCGGCGCTGCAGCAGATCCCCTTCGACATCGTGCTGTGCGGTGCGGAGTCCACCGATGGCCAGCTGTCGGTGATGCCGGCGCTGCTGGCCGAGCGGCTGGGCATCCCGCAGCTGTCGGGCGCGCGCAAGCTGACCGTCGAGGGCGGCGTGGCGCGGGTCGAGCGGCAGACCGACGGCGGCTACTGGGCGCTGGAGGCGCCGCTGCCGGCGATCGTGTCGACCTGGGACACCATCAACGAGCCGCGCTACCCCTCCTTCAAGGGGATCATGGCCGCCAAGAAGAAGCCGGTGGAGAGGAAGTCGCTGGCCGACCTCGGCATCGACCCGGCCACCGTGGGGCTGGCCACCGCCACCAGCCAGGTGCTCGACTTCGCCGGCCGCCCGCCCAAGGGCGCCGGCGTCAAGGTCACCGACGAGGGCGACGGCGCCGCGAAGCTGGTCGACTTCCTGGCCGCCCAGAAGATCGTCTGACCCGGATCGAAGCGCAGGAGGAGACACAGTCATGGCAGAGGTCAACGGGTCCGAGGTGCTGGTCCTCGTCGAGCTCAACCCGACCGGTGAGGGCGTCCGCAAGACCACGCTGGAGGCGCTGACCGCCGCCCGCGCGCTCGGCGAGCCCTCCGCGGTCGTCGTCGGCGCCCCGGGGTCGGCCGCCGCCGCCAAGGCGCAGCTGGCCGAGTACGGCGCGCAGAAGGTCTACGTCGCCGAGTCCGAGGAGGTCGACCAGTTCCTGGTCGCCCCCAAGGCCGAGGTGCTGGCAGGGCTCGTGGCCGACAAGCAGCCCGCCGCGGTCGTCATCCCGTCCTCCCCCGAGGGCAAGGAGGTCGCCGGCCGGCTGGCCATCAAGACCGGCTCGGGCTTCCTCACCGACGTCACCGAGATCGCCCCTGATGGCACCGCGACCCAGGTGGCCTTCGCCGGGGCGACGATCGTGCACTCCAAGGTCACCGTCGGCACCCCGATCTACACCGTGCGCGGCAACTCGGTCACCCCCGAGCCGGCCCCCGGCGCGGCCGAGGAGGAGCAGGTGACGGTGGCTCTCTCCGACGCCGCCCGGGCCACCCGCGTCGTCGACCGGGTCGTGGAGCAGAAGTCCGCCCGCCCGGAGCTGACCGAGGCCTCGATCGTCGTCTCCGGCGGTCGCGGCGTCGCCTCGGCGGAGAACTTCTCCATCATCGAGGCGCTCGCGGACTCCCTCGGCGCGGCGGTCGGCGCCTCGCGCGCCGCGGTCGACTCCGGCTACTACCCGCACACCTTCCAGGTGGGGCAGACCGGCAAGACCGTGTCCCCGCAGCTCTACATCGCGGTCGGGATCTCCGGCGCCATCCAGCACCGGGCCGGCATGCAGACCAGCAAGACGATCGTCGCGGTCAACAAGGACCCCGAGGCGCCGATCTTCGAGCTGGCCGACTTCGGCGTCGTGGGTGACCTGAACACCGTCGTCCCGCAGGCCACCGAGGCCATCAACGCCCGCAAGTAGCAGAAGGACCCCGTCCTCCCCACCCTTCGCACGCTCAGGGTGGGACCCGGGACGGGGCCGTTCCAGTGCGTCGCCGCGTCGAGCGCCGGTCCCGTCGGGGCCGGCGCTCGACGTCCGTCCGGCGGGAAGTGTCGGGGTGCCGACCGGGTTGGCGCAGAGGTGGACGGGAGCACGGTGCCGGGGATCCTCGACCAGGCGCACCGGCGGACGACGGCGGGCCTGCTCATGCTCGTCACCTTCATCGCGTTCGAGGCCATGGCCGTCGGGACGGCGATGCCGACCGCGGTCGCCGAGCTCGACGGGCTGGCCTGGTACGGCTGGCCGTTCAGCGCCTTCCTCGTGGCCTCGGTCGTGGGCATGGTCGTCGGCGGGGACGTCGGTGACCGCCGCGGCCCCCGCGTCGCCCTGCCCTGGGGCGTCGCGGCCTTCGCGGCGGGGCTGCTGGTCGCTGGGCTGGCCGGCAGCATGGCGGCCTTCGTCGCCGGGCGGGCGCTGCAGGGGCTCGGCGCCGGCGTCATGGTGGTCCTGCTGTACGTCATCGCGGGGCAGGCCTACGCGCCCTCGCTGCGGCCCCGCCTGTTCGGCGCCATCTCCGCGGCCTGGGTGCTCCCGGCCCTGGTGGGGCCGGTCGTGGCCGGGCTCGTCACCACGCACGCCAGCTGGCGGCTGGTCTTCCTCGGCCTGCTGCCGCTGATCGTCCT
Organism: Geodermatophilus sp. URMC 61; assembly: GCF_052931555.1. NCBI lineage: Bacteria > Bacillati > Actinomycetota > Actinomycetes > Geodermatophilales > Geodermatophilaceae > Geodermatophilus > Geodermatophilus sp. URMC 61. Next base: position 3,126,889 of record NZ_JBRFHZ010000002.1, on the reverse strand, counting down.
CGGTGCCTTTCTCGTGCTCTCGGCCGGCCGGTCGCTGACCGCGCCGGACTCCCCGCCACCCCCGGCGACGGGACGGCAGTGGTGGGCGGTGCTCGCCGGCCTCGGCATCGCCGCGCTGCAGTACGCCGGCCAGCGCCTGGACCTGCTGGCGTTGCCCGTGGCCGTCGTCGGCGCGGTCGCCCTGGTCGCCGGCCTGCGCCCGCTGCTGCCGCGCGGGACCGCCCGCCTGGCGCGAGGGCTGCCGGCGGTGGTCGCCTCCCGTGGGCTCCTGGCCGGCGCCTTCTTCGGCATGGACGCCCTCATCCCGCTGCTGCTGACGAGCGTGCACGGCTACAGCCCGACCGCCGCCGGCCTCCCGCTGACCGCCGGCGCGGTCGGCTGGGCGCTGGCCTCGCAGCTGCAGGGCCGCTTCCCCGACGTGCCGCGGGAGCGGCTGCTGCGCCTCGGTTTCGTGCTGCTCGCCGCGGGTCTGGCCGCGACCGTGCTGGCCGCGGTCCCCGCGCTGGGCGGCCGGCCGGCCTACCTGACCTGGGCGCTCGCGGGCCTGGGCATGGGCTTCGGCATGCCCAGCGTGGGCGTGCTGCTGCTCGAGCAGTCCCCGGAGCACCGCAGGGGGGCGGACTCGGCCGCGCTGCAGATCGCCGACGTCACCATGTCGGCCCTGTGCATCGGGCTGGCCGGCGTCCTCGTCGCGGCGGCCACGGAGGGGTTGCTCGGTCTGCCGACGGCGGTGACGGCGGCGATCGCCGTCTGCACCGCCCTCGCGCTGCTGGGCGCACGGCTGGCCGGACGGGCGGCTGCTCCGCCGCGGGAGGCGGTCCCCGGCGCCGGGACTACCCTGGCGGCGTCATGAGCAGCTCCGAGGCGGTCTACCTGGACCACGCGGCGACCACGCCGGTGCTGCCCGCCGTGCTGGCCGCGATGACCGAGCAGCTGAGCCGCGTGGGCAACGCCTCCTCGCTGCACGCCAGCGGCCGGGCCGCGCGCCGGGTGGCCGAGCAGTCGCGCGAGCGGCTGGCCGAGGCACTGGGTGCGCGTCCGTCGGAGGTGCTGTTCACCGGCGGGGGCACCGAGAGCGACAACCTCGCCGTCAAGGGCCTGTTCTGGGCCCGGCGTGACGCCGACTCCCGCTGCCGGCGCATCGTGGTCAGCCCCGCCGAGCACCACGCGGTGCTCGACAGCGTCGAGTGGCTGGCCAAACAGGACGGCGCCGACGTCACGTGGCTGCCGGTCGAGCCGACCGGCCGGATCACCCCGGAGGCACTGCGCGCGGCGCTGGGCACCGGTGCGGACGTCGCCCTGGTCAGCGTCATGTGGGCCAACAACGAGATCGGCACGGTCAGCGACCTGGCCGCGCTCGCCGAGGTCGCGCACGACGCCGGCGTCCCGCTGCACACCGACGCCGTCCAGGCGGTCGGGCAGGTGCCGGTCGACTTCGCCGCCAGCGGCGTCGACGCGCTGACCATGACCGGCCACAAGCTCGGGGGGCCCATGGGCGCCGGCGTCCTGCTGCTGCGCCGCGAGGCCGAGTGCACCCCGCTGCTGCACGGCGGCGGCCAGGAACGCGACGTGCGCTCCGGCACCCTCGACGTGGCCGCGATCGTCGGGCTGCAGGTGGCCACGACCCTCGCGGTCGCCGAGCGGGAGGAGCGGGCCGCGCGGCTGTCCGTGCTCCGCGACCGGCTGGTCGCCGGCGTGGCGGCCCAGGTGCCCGACGCCCAGCTCAACGGCGCCCCGCTGGACGACGTCGTCGCCGGCGGACCGGGTCGGCTGCCCGGCAACGCGCACCTGTCCTTCCCCGGCGCCGAGGGCGACGCGCTGCTGATGCTGCTCGACGCCCGCGGCGTGGAGTGCTCCACGGGCTCGGCCTGCAGCGCCGGCGTCGCCCGGCCCAGCCACGTGCTGCTGGCCACCGGTGCCGACCCCGACCGCGCACGCAGCTCGCTGCGGTTCAGCCTCGGGCACACCTCGACCGACGCCGACGTCGACGCCGTCCTCGACGTGATCGGGCCGGTCGTCGAGCGCGCTCGGCGGGCGGGGATGGGGCGGCGGTGAGGCGGCAGCGAGTGGGCACCGCGGCGAGGTTCCGGAGCCGGCAGGGAGTGGGCATCGCGGCGAGGTTCCGGAGCCGGCAGGGAGTGAGCATCGTAGCGAGCTCTGCGAGCGAGGAGCGGAGCGACCGCGGAGGCGACCGGTGTTGTTGAGCGAGGAGCGGAGCGACCGCGGAGGCGACCGGTGCTGTTGAGCAAGGAGCGCAGCGACCGCGGAGCCGAACGGGACCGCTCGTGACCATGCGTGTGCTCGCCGCGATGAGCGGGGGCGTGGACTCGGCGGTCGCCGCTGCGCTGGCCGTCGACGTCGGACACGACGTCACCGGCGTCCACCTGGCGCTCTCGCCGGACCGGCAGACCCTGCGCAGCGGCGCCCGCGGGTGCTGCAGCGTGGAGGACGCGCACGACGCCCGTCGGGTGGCCGACGAGCTCGGCATCCCGTTCTACGTCTGGGACCTCGCCGAGCGCTTCACCGAGGACGTCGTCGAGGACTTCGTCGCCGAGTACGCGGCCGGCCGCACGCCGAACCCGTGCCTGCGCTGCAACGAGCGGATCAAGTTCTCCGCGGTGCTGGACCGGGCCCGGGCGCTGGGCTTCGACGCGGTCGTCACCGGTCACCACGCGCGGCTGGCCGGCGGGGAGCTGCGCCGGTCGGTCGACGCGGCCAAGGACCAGTCCTACGTGCTCGCCGTCCTCACGGCCGAGCAGCTGGCCGGCGCGGTCTTCCCGCTGGGTTCGATGACCAAGCAGCGGGTGCGCGAGATCGCGGCCGCGCGCGGGTTCGCGGTGGCCACCAAGGCCGACTCGCACGACATCTGCTTCATCCCGGACGGCGACACCCGCGGCTTCCTCGCCCGGCGGCTCGGCACGCAGCCGGGCCCGGTCGTGGACGCCGCCACGGGCGCGACGGTGGGGGAGCACGCGGGGGCCTACGGCTTCACCGTCGGCCAGCGGCGCGGGCTCGGCGTCGCCGTCGGCGACTCCCGGCCGCGCTACGTGCTCGGCATCGAGCCGGTGACCCGCACGGTCACCATCGGCACCGCGGATCTCGCCGGGGTCGACGAGGTCCGCACCGCCCCGCCGACCTGGACGGGCACCGCGCCAGCCCTGCCGTTCTCCGCCGAGGTGCAGCTGCGGGCGCACGGCACCCCGGTGCCGTGCGAGGTGACCGCGGGGGACGACGGCGGCCTGCGGCTGCTGCTCGGGTCCGGACAGCGTGGCGTGGCGCCCGGGCAGTCGGCGGTCCTCTACGCCCCCGATGCCGAGCGGGGCGACCTGGTGCTCGGCCAGGGCACGGTCCTCGGCACCGCCTGAGAGCGGAGCACCCTTCCCCGCGCCCGGCGTGGCACCGTGAACGGTGGCCGCTCCGCGACGTCACCAGGCTCAGGGGACCCGGGACGGGGCCGCGGCGAGCCCCTGGACGGGGCCGACCCAGGGGCGGGGCCGACGGGACCCTGCAGGGGGCCGCGCCCGAGAGCCTCCGGACTACCGTCGCCGCCGTGACTCCACCGATCGACCCCGTCCCACCGGTCGACCCGTCCGCCGAGGAGGAGCCGGTGCCCGCGCGCCCGTCGTGGGGCCCGGCCACCGGGGTCGGCTCACTGCCCGGGACGGATCCGGTCGAGGCGCTCTTCGTGGTCACCGGCGAGCTGCCCGAGTTCGCGCACCTGCCGGAGCTGCCCGGACGCGGCCCCGGCGCGGACCTCGTCGGGCGCAGCGCCGCGCTGCTCGTGGACCTCGCCGTCGAGCTGACGCCCGCCGGCTGGCGGCTGGTGCCGCGGCCGGGGATCGACCAGCGCCGCGCCGAGGAGCTGCTGGCCCGCGACCTCGACGCCCTGTACGACGTCGCCGAGGGCTACGCCGGACCGTTCAAGGTGCAGGCCGCCGGCCCGTGGACGCTGGCCGCCGGTCTCGAGCGCACCCGCGGCGACCGCGCCGTCGTCGACCCCGGTGCACGCCGGGACCTCGCCCAGTCGCTCACCGAGGGCCTCGCCGCGCACGTCGCCGCAGTCTCCGCGCGGGTGCCCGGTGCGCAGGTGGTCGTGCAGCTGGACGAGCCGTCGCTGCCCGCCGTCCTCGCCGGCGCGCTGCCCACGGCGAGCGGGTGGGGGAAACTGTCCGCCGTCGAGGCTCCGGTGGTGGAGCAGGAGCTCGCCGCCGTCGTCGGCGCGCTGCCCGGCCCGGTGGTGGTGCACTGCTGCGCCGACCGGGCGCCGCTGGGGCTGTTCCGGGCCGCGGGGGCGGACGCCCTCTCCTTCGACCTCGGGCGCGTGCAGGACCTGGACGCGCTGGGCACCGCCGTCGAGGCGGGCGCGCACCTGTTCCCGGGCGTCGTCCCGGGCACCGACGCCCCGCTGCCCGCGCCGAGGGCGACGGCGTCCCGGCTGCAGGCGTGGTGGCGCGAGCTCGGCTTCTCCGCCGAGGGACTGCACGAGGCGGTCACGCTCACCCCGTCGTGCGGCCTGGCCGGCGCGACGCCCGGCTACGCGCGTCGGGCCATGAGCCACGTGCGCGAGGCGGCGCGGTACCTGCAGCCGGAGTGACGTACACGGCCGGGTGACCGCGGGTTCGCCGTCGTACCCGCCGGATACCGTTCCGGCGTGACCACCGACGCCGACCTGGACCAGTCGCCGGCGGACGCCCCACGGGTGGCGGCCGCTCCCGAGCAGGAGGACGTCACCGAGGTCCCCGACGCGGCGCGGACCCGGCACCGCGACCTCTCCGAGGAGCTCGACCGCTACGCGTTCGCCTACTACGTGCAGGACGCGCCGCTGGTCAGCGACGGCCAGTACGACGAGCTGATGGGGGAGCTCAAGGCGATCGAGGCCGCCCACCCGGCCCTGGTCACGCCGGACTCGCCGAGCCAGAAGGTCAACGGCGGCTTCACCGCCACGTTCGCCCCGGTGCGGCACCGGGAGCGGATGCAGAGCCTGGACAACGCGTTCTCCGGCGACGAGCTGTCCGCCTGGGCCGCGCGGGTCGAGCGGGAGGTCGGCTCCGCGGCGGCCTACCTGTGCGAGCTGAAGGTCGACGGCGTCGCGGTCGACCTGGTCTACGAGCGCGGCCGGCTGGTGCGCGCGGCCACCCGGGGGGACGGCGTCACGGGTGAGGACGTCACCGCCAACGTGCGCACGATGGACGACGTGCCGCAGCAGCTCACCGGCGACCCGCGTGACGGCTCGGTCCCGCCGCTGCTCGAGGTGCGGGGCGAGATCTACTTCCCGGTCGCCGCCTTCGCCGACGTCAACGCGTCCATGGTCGAGCAGGGCAAGGCGCCGTTCGCCAACCCGCGCAACGCGGCCGCGGGTTCGCTGCGCCAGAAGGACCCGCGGATCACCGCCTCCCGGCCGCTGCGCCTGGTGGTGCACGGCCTCGGCGCCCGCGAGGGGTTCTCGCCCGAGCGGCAGTCGGAGGCCTACACGCGGCTGCGCGACCTGGGCCTGCCGGTGAGCGACCGGTTCGAGGTGGTCGACGACCTCGAGGGCGTGTGGGCCTACATCGAGCACTACCGCGAGCAGCGGCACTCGGTGGAGCACGAGATCGACGGCGTGGTGGTCAAGGTCGACCAGGTGGCGCTGCAGCGGCGGCTGGGCTCGACCTCGCGGGCGCCGCGATGGGCGATCGCCTTCAAGTACCCGCCGGAGGAGGCCACCACCAAGCTGCTCGACATCCGGGTCAACGTGGGGCGCACCGGGCGGGTGACGCCGTTCGCGTACATGGAGCCGGTGAAGGTCGCGGGGTCCACGGTGCAGCTGGCCACGCTGCACAACGCCAGCGAGGTCAAGCGCAAGGGCGTGCTGATCGGCGACACCGTCGTCATCCGCAAGGCCGGCGACGTGATCCCCGAGGTGCTCGGCCCCGTCGTCGCCGCGCGCACCGGCGACGAGCGCGAGTTCGAGATGCCGACGCACTGCCCGGAGTGCGGCACGGAGCTGCGGCCGGAGAAGGAGGGCGACGCCGACATCCGCTGCCCGAACGCCCGGTCCTGTCCCGCGCAGCTGCGGGAGCGGGTCTTCCACGTGGCCGGCCGCGGCGCCTTCGACATCGAGGTGCTCGGCTACGAGGCGGCCATCGCGCTGCTGGAGAGCCACCTGCTGCAGGACGAGGGGGACATCTTCTCCCTCGACGAGGAGAAACTGGAGCGCACCGCGTTCTTCACCAAGAAGGACGGCACGCTCTCGGCGAACGGTCGCAAGCTGCTGGCCAACCTGCAGACCCGCAAGGACGTGCCGCTGTGGCGGGTGCTGGTCGCGCTCTCCATCCGGCACGTCGGCCCGACGGCGGCGCAGGCGCTGGCCCGCGACTTCCGCTCGTTGGACCGGATCGCCGAGGCCTCCGAGGAGGAACTGGCCGCCGCAGACGGCGTGGGGCCCACGATCGCCCGCTCGGTCAAGGACTGGTTCACCGTCGACTGGCACCGCGAGGTGGTCGAGAAGTGGCGGGCCGCCGGGGTGCGGATGGCCGACGAGGGGGACGGCGCCGGACCGGGGCCGCTGACCGGGGTGACCGTCGTCGTGACCGGCTCGCTGCGCGACTTCAGCCGCGACCAGGCGATCGCCGCGATCCAGGAGCGCGGCGGCAAGGTCACCGGCTCGGTGAGCAAGAAGACCGGGTTCGTCGTCGTCGGGGCCGACCCGGGCAGCAAGTACGACAAGGCGGTGCAGGTCAAGGCGCCGATCCTGGACGACGACGGCTTCCGCGTGCTGCTGGAGGACGGGCCCGACGCGGCCCGCGCCGTCGCGACCGTCGGTGACGGCAGCGAGCCGCCGGGGGAGTGAGCCGCGCGCGCCGGGCCGGCGGGGCCCGACGCGCGGACGGCTCACCCGGTCCGTCCCGGCTCCAGGGGCGGGAAGCGTTTGGCCTTGCCGGTGCGGGCACCGACGGAGGTGGCGGGCACCGACTCCACGGTGACGGCCGGGTCGCGCCGCCCGGCGCCGGCGAGGGCGGTCCGCAGCCGGTCGGCGAGGCCGGCCCCGTCCAGGGCGCCGGAGAACAGCGACGGCGAGGAGTCGTCCCAGGCCCTCAGGCCGGGGGCAGGTGGGCGACGCTGGCCGCGATCCCGGCGAGGTGGACCAGCCGCAGCAGCTCGGAGCGGCGGAACGCCGGCCCGCCGGAACGGCCGATGACCACCGCCGTCCGCGGGCTCCCGAAGGGGGTGGCCATCATCTCGATTGCCATCTCGCGCCAGCGCTCCGGCAGCCAGTCGTCCTCGCTGGGCAGCAGGCGCGCGTTGGAGAGCGGCAGCCAGGGCACGGTCAGCCCGTCGAAGGTCGGCGCGGCGTCGGAGGCGGCGAGCACCTCGCACGGACCGTCGCCGTCCCCCGAGAGGACGACGGCCCAGCCGCTGTGGAACACCCGCGGCAGCTCGGCGGCCAGCAACTTGATCGCGAGGGTGGGTGGGCCAGGCGTGGCCGCCCGGGACAGGGCCTCCAGCAGCTCCAGCTCGCGGTGGGTGTCGAGGGGCCCGGCGAAGGGGCGCAGCGACTCGACCTGCACGCCCGGCACCGAGTGCGCGGCGGTGATCAGGCTGTCGGGCAGCCGGCCGGGGGGCAGGTCCACGACCACGTCGTCGACCGCGACGTTCCCGCCGCGCTCGAGCACGTCCACGGAGACGATGTCGATGCCCGCCTCGCCCAGCGCCGTGGCCACGGCGCCGAGGATGCCGGGGCGGTCGGGCACGACGAGCCGCAGGAGATAGGACACGGTTCCTCCGTGTTCGGGGGGTCGGGCCGATCTCCGTCGATCGCGGGCGGCGACAGCTTCCCCCATCGACCACCCGCGGGTCGAGCGACCTCCCGCGGACCGCCTCCGGCCGACCGGCGCGGAGGGCCGGGCACGTACAGTGGCGGGGTTCCGAACGTGGTGACGAGCGCCTGACGAGCGCCGACCGAGGAGAGTCCCGCCCCAGCATGAGCACCCCCTCTCAGCAGGAGACGGCCGAGTCGCAGGCGCCCGCCGGACTCGGGCGTGACGATGTCGCGCACCTGGCCCGGTTGGCCCGGCTCGCCCTCACCGACGAGGAGCTCGACCACTTCGCCGGGCAGCTGTCCGCGGTCCTCGATGCGGTCGCCGAGGTCGGCAAGGCCGACGTCGCCGACGTCCCTCCCATGACCCACGCGGTGCCGCTGACCAACGTCACCCGCGAGGACGTCGTCACGCCGTGCCTGCCGCGGGACGTCGTCCTCGCCCAGGCCCCGGCGGCCGAGGACGACCGCTTCCGCGTGCCGCAGATCCTGGGGGAGGAGGAGTGAGCGAGCTCGCGAGCTCAGCGAGGGGGCAGGGCAGCACCGTGGACGCGGCCGACGAGCGCCAGCGAGGAGGGCGGGGGAGCACCCCGGTGGACACCGACCTGACGACCCTGGACGCCGCCGAGCTCGGCCGCCGGCTGGCGGCCGGCGAGACCAGCTCGGTGGAGCTGACGCAGGCCTACCTCGACCGGATCGCCGCGCAGGACGACGTCCTCGGCGCCTACCTGCACGTCGACGCCGAGGCCGCGCTGGCCCGCGCCGGCGAGGTCGACGCCGCGCGCGCCGCCGGCGAGGAGCTCGGCCCGCTGGCCGGGCTGCCGGTGGCGCTCAAGGACGTCTTCGTCACCGAGGGCGTGCCGACGACCAGCGGCTCGCGGATCCTCGAGGGCTGGCACCCGCCGTACGACGCGACCGTCGCCGCCCGGCTCAAGGCGGCCGGCACGGTGCTGCTCGGCAAGACCAACATGGACGAGTTCGCCATGGGCTCCTCCACCGAGAACTCCGCCTTCCGCCCGACCCGCAACCCGTGGGACCCCGACCGGATCCCCGGTGGCTCCTCGGGTGGGTCGTCGACCGCGGTCGCCGGTGGGCTGGCCCCGTGGGCGCTGGGCACCGACACCGGCGGCTCGATCCGCCAGCCGGCTGCGATGACCGGGCTGGTCGGGCACAAGCCGACCTACGGCGGGGTCTCCCGGTACGGCCTGATCGCGTTCTCCTCGAGCCTCGACCAGGCCGGCCCGATGGCGCGCACGGTCCTCGACGCCGCCGTCCTGCACGAGGTGATCGGCGGGCACGACCCACGCGACTCGACCAGCATCGACGCCCCCGTCCCCGTGCTGGTCGGGGCCGCGCAGGAGGGTGCGCGCGGCGAGCTGGCCGGCCTGCGCGTCGGCGTCGTCCGCGAGCTCGGGGGCGACGGGCACACCGACGGCTACGACGCCGGTGTCCTCGACCGCGTGCGGGAGACGGTCGAGCTGCTGGCGGGCATGGGCGCCGACGTCCGCGAGGTCTCCTGCCCGGCCTTCGACCTGGCGCTGCCGGCCTACTACCTCATCGCGCCCAGCGAGGCGTCGTCCAACCTGGCCCGCTTCGACGGCATGCGCTTTGGCCTGCGGGTGGGGGACGACGGCAGCCACTCCCTCGAGGAGGTCATGTCGCTGACCCGCGACCAGGGCTTCGGCCCCGAGGTGAAGCGGCGGATCGTGCTGGGCACCTACGCCCTGTCGGCCGGCTACTACGACGCCTACTACGGGCAGGCCCAGAAGGTCCGCACGCTGATCACCCGCGACTTCACCACCGCGTTCGACGACGTCGACGTGCTGGTCAGCCCGACCAGCCCGACGGTCGCCTGGCCGATCGGCGCGCGCGTCGACGACCCGCTGGCGATGTACGCCGCCGACCTGTGCACCCTGCCGGCCAGCCTCGCCGGCCTGCCGGCGATCTCGGTGCCCTGCGGGCTGTCCGAGGGGCTACCGGTCGGCTTCCAGGTCATGGCCCCGGCCCTGGCCGACGACCGCTGCTACCGGGTCGCCGCCGCGGTCGAGGCGGCGCTGGACGCCGCCCGCGGCTCCCGGTTCCTCGACCAGCTCACGAGCCGGACGGAGGCTGCCCTGTGAGCGAGCCCGCGAGCTCACGCACGAGCACGGCGACCACGGTCGCGCGGGCGACGAGCGCCGGCGAGGAGGAAGCGTGAACGGTGCACTCAAGGCCGCCTGGGGTCTCACCGCGTTCGTGATCCTGGTGGGCCTGATCGGCTGGATCACCACCGGCGAGGTCTTCTTCGCCTTCTTCCTGGTCCTGGGCGTGCTGACCGCCGTCGGCGCCGTGCTGACCGGCCGCTCCGTCCGCAAGGAGGACGACCACTCATGACCACCACGCAGGCCGGCGAGCGCCTCGTCGACTTCGACGAGCTGCTCACCCGCTACGAGCCCGTCATCGGCCTGGAGACCCACGTCGAGCTGGGCACCGCGTCGAAGATGTTCTGCGGTTGCGCCACCACCTTCGGCGCCGAGCCCAACACCCAGACCTGCCCGGTCTGTCTGGGCCTGCCCGGCTCGCTGCCGGTGGCCAACGCCGCCGCCATCGAGGCGACCATCCGCATCGGGCTGGCGCTGGGCTGCCGGATCGCCTCGTGGTGCCGCTTCGCCCGGAAGAACTACTTCTACCCGGACATCCCCAAGGGCTTCCAGACCAGCCAGTACGACGAGCCGCTGTGCACCGCCGGGCACCTCGACGTCGAGGTGGACGGCGAGACCTACCGCGTGGAGATCGAGCGGGTGCACCTCGAGGAGGACACCGGCAAGAACCTGCACGTCGGCGGGGCCACCGGGCGCATCCACGGCGCCTCGTACTCGCTGGTCGACTTCAACCGGGCCGGCATCCCGCTGGTCGAGATCGTCACCCGGCCCATCCCGGGCGCCGGCGCCAAGGCCCCCGAGGTCGCCCGCGCCTACGTCACCGAGCTGCGCGACATCATCCAGACCCTCGGTGCCTCCGACGTCCGGATGGAGCAGGGCAGCCTGCGCTGCGACGTGAACACCTCCCTGGCGCCGGTGGGCAGCCTGGAGTGGGGCACCCGCACCGAGACCAAGAACGTCAACTCGCTGCGCAGCGTCGAGCGGGCGGTCCGGTACGAGATGCGCCGCCAGGCCGCCGTGCTGGACGCCGGTGGTCGGGTGCTGCAGGAGACCCGCCACTTCCACGAGGACACCGGCAGCACCTCGCCCGGCCGCAGCAAGGAGGAGGCGACCGACTACCGGTACTTCCCCGAGCCCGACCTGGTGCCGATCGCCCCGGACGCCGAGTGGGTCGAGAAGCTGGCCGCCGAGCTGCCGGAGCTGCCCGCCGCCCGCCGCACCCGGCTGCAGGAGGAGTGGGGCCTGTCGGCCACCGAGATGGCCTGGCTGGTCAACGCCGGCGCCCTCGGCCTGGTCGACGCCACCGTCGCCGCCGGCGCGACGCCGGCCGATGCCCGCAAGTGGTGGCTGGGCGAGCTGGCCCGCCGGGCCAACGACGCCGGGGTCGAGCTCTCCGAGCTCGCCATCACCCCGCGTCAGGTCGCCGAGCTCACCCGCCTGGTCGCGGAGGGCACGATCAACGACCAGCTGGCCCGCCAGACGCTCGACGGCGTGCTCGCCGGCGAGGGCGACCCGGCGCAGGTGGTCGAGGCCCGCGGCCTGGCGGTGCTGGGGGAGTCCGATGAGCTGGTCGCCGCCGTGGAGGCCGCGATCGCCGGGGCACCCGACGTCGTCGCCAAGGTCCGGGGCGGCAAGGTGCAGGCCCTCGGTGCCCTGGTCGGCGCGGTCATGAAGGCCACGCGTGGCAAGGCCGACGCCGCCACCGTGAGGCGAATGCTCGAGGAGCGTGTGGTCGGGAAGTGAGAGACTGCGGTCCTACCGGACCGCACCGCGGCCAGGTGCCCGGACCCCTTCCCCCACGCCTCGCAGGCTCGGGGCGGGACCCGGGAGGGCCGCGCTGAGCCCCACGGTCGCACCCATCGCGGACCCCTCCGGGGCCACTCGGGCACGACAGGGACTACAAGGGGCTGTCCTCGGCTCCGCCCGGCGGGAAGACGCGCAGCACCCGGTCGTCGTCGGGGGTCGGGGTGCCGACGCCGTCCTTGTTGGACGTCGTGATCCACAGCGCGCCCTCGCCGTCGAGGACGACGGTGCGCAGCCGGCCGTACCGCTCGGTGAGGAACTCTGAGGGCTCGTCGGTGATCTCGCCGCTGCTGTCGAGCTGCACCGTGTGGATGCGCCGGCCGTCCAGTGCCCCGAGGAAGACGGTGCGCCCGGCGACCGCGCAGCCGGCGAGCCCACCCTCCGCGGGGTCGAACTCCACGACCGGGTCGGTGCTGTCCGGGCCCGCCGTGGGCCAGCCGGCGTCGCTGCCCTCGCGGACGGCGTCGAGCTCGTCGGGCCCCTGGGCGGAGTCGTCGGTGGCGTAGAGCGTCTGCTCGCCGCCCAGGCACAGGGCGGTCACGTCGGAGTGGCCGGTGCTGTGCACGGGTCCGGCACCCACCGGGCGGCCGAAGACGTCGACGTGCAGCACCTTGCCGGCCAGCGAGGCGGGGTCCTGGGCCAGCGCCGGGGTGCCGGTGTCGCCGGTGCCGACGAAGAGCGTGCCGTCGGGGGCGAAGACCAGCCCGCCGCCGTTGTGCGACTCCCCGCGCGGGATGCCGGTGAGGACGGGGTTCGGGGTGCCGCCCATCGGGAAGCGGACCACCCGGTTGTCGGTGGCCGTCGAGACGTAGGCGTAGAAGAGCCCGTCCTCGGTGAAGGTCGGCGAGATGGCCAGGCCCAGCAGCCCGCCGTCCCCGGTGGTGTCGATGCCACCGACGGTCATCAGCTCGCGCGCGGGGGAGCGGTCGGGGAAGACCTGCAGCAGCCGCCCGGTCTCGCGCTCCCCGACGACCGCGCTGCCGTCGGGCAGCACCACCAGCCCGGTGGGCACGGTCAGGCCGGAGGCGACCACGTTCGGATCGCCGGCCTCCTCCTCGGACTCGGGGTCGGCCGGATCGCCCGGAGCGGGCGCCTGCGGCGACTCCGTGGGCGGGCCCACCTGCGGCGGCGGACCCTCCGGCTGCGGGCGGAAGGGGCCGGCGGGCTCGTAGCCGTCGCTGCCGCACCCGGCCAGGACGACGGCCAGCAGGGCGGCAGCCAGGCACCGTCCTCCTCGCGCGCGCTGCCGGCTCACCCCTCGAACACTACGTGCGCCGGGTGGACCCGTCCCGGGTCCCGCCCCGGGCCTGCGGAGGTCGGGGAGGACGGGCGGCCCCTCTGCCGGGGCCCGCCGTGAGCCGGCGGACGGTGGGGGCAGAGGGGTCCTCCTAGGGTCGGGAGCCGTGCCCCCCGAGATCCGCGGCTCCGCCGTCGTCGGCCCCGACCAGACGCTGCACGTCCTCGTCCCCACCCGGGCGATGGCCGAGGTGGCGGAGGCCCTGTCCCCGCGGGTCCGTGCGCACCCGGTCGACCCCGACGCCGGTCCGCCCACCGGCGAGGCCACCCGGGCGCAGGTCTGGGTGCCGCGGGTCAACGGCGCGAGGCTGCCCGAGAAGGGCTTCCTCGAGGCACTGCCCCGCCTGCGCCTGGTCCAGCTGATGAGCGCGGGGGCGGAGCGGTTCGTCGGCCGGCTGCCCGCGGGCGTGGTGCTGTGCAACGCCCGCGGGGCGCACACGCCCTCGACGGCGGAGTGGGCGGTCACCGCGACGCTGGCGGCACAACGCGGGATCCCGTTCTTCGTCCGCGAGCAGGACGCCCGCCGCTGGTCGTTCAGCACCCACCGGTCCCTGGTCGGTGCCCGGGTGCTGGTCCTCGGCGCCGGCGACATCGGACAGGCGATCGGCCGGATGCTCGCCGGCTTCGACGTCGAGCTGACCTTCGTGGCCCGGACGGCGCGGCAGGGGGTGCACGGCACCGACGAGCTGTCGCGGCTGCTGCCGAGGGCCGACGTGGTCATCGTGGTGGTGCCGCTCACGCCCGAGACGGCCGGGTTGGTGGACGCCGCCTTCCTCGCCGCCATGCCGGACGGCGCGCTGCTGGTGAACGCGGCCCGCGGGGGCGTCGTCGACACCAGCGCGCTGCTCGCCGAGCTGACCTCGGGCCGGCTCCGCGCCGCCCTCGACGTCACCGATCCCGAGCCGCTGCCCGCGGGTCACCCGCTCTGGTCGGCGCCGGGGCTGCTGCTCACCCCGCACGTGGCCGGCGAGGTCCCGCAGACCGAGGAGCGCGCCGCAGCCACCCTCACCGCGCAGCTGCGCCGGGTGCTGGCCGGCGAGCCCCTGGCCAACGTGGTCGACGCCTACTGAGGAGCCGGGATGCGGCCTCCCGAGGCGGCGGCCAGGCGTGGCAGGTCGCGGGCGCGCAGGACCGGCAGCCGCAGCTCGGTGCCGCGGGCGGTGACCAGCCACAGGTCGCCGCGCTCGGCGACGCGGATGCCGGCCACGTCCCCCCACGGCACGGAGCGCGAGCCGGCCAGCGAGCGCACCGTGACGCCGCCGTCGCCGACGTCCACCCCGACCCGCAGCACGTACGCCGCGGCCAGGACGGGGACCAGCAGGAACACCAGGGTCCAGGAGGCGGCCAGTGCCAGGGGCAGGACGCAGACCACCAGGAAGAGCACCGGCAGCAGCGCCACCCGGTTCATCCGCAGACGCGCTGTCGCCACGTCCGCACATCCTCCCAGACCGGCTCAGGCCGACAGCCGCGCCAGCCGGTCGGCCGCGTCCGTGCCCTCGGCAGCGGTGTAGACGACGAGCTGCAGGCCGGGGGCGTCGGCGGGCGTGAGCTGGTGGTGCTCGAGCAGCAACGTCCCGACGCGGGGGTGCTCGAAGCGCCGCTCCGAGGAGCTGAACCGGTCGACGTCGTGGCTGGCCCAGCCGGCGCGGAAGTGCGGGCTGGCCGCTTCCAGCCGGGCCACCAGGTCGACCACCTCCGGGTCGGCCAGCCGCGGGCCCACCTCGGCGCGGAACTGGGTGAGGAAGCGCCGGCTGTCGGTGGCCCAGTCGCCCAGCAGGTCGCGCACGGCCGGGTCGGTGAACACCAGCCACAGCAAATTCCGCTCCGCGGGGGGCACGGCGGCCACCCCCGGGTAGAGCCGCTCGTAGGCGCGGTTCCAGCCGGTGATGGTCCAGTCGGCGGTGATTGCGTAGGCGGGGGAGGGGCCCAGCGCGTCGAGCAGGCGCTGCACGTGGCTCGGCATGCCCTCGGCCGCGCCGTCGGGAGCGGTGCTGCCGTGCCCGGTGAGCCGCAGCACGTACTCGTGCTCGGCCGGTGACATCCGCAGCGTGCGGGCCAGCGCGTCGACCACCTGCCGGGACGGCCGGATGTCGCGGCCCTGCTCGAGCCACGTGTACCAGGTGTGGCTCACGCCGGAGAGCAGCGCGACCTCCTCGCGACGCAGCCCCGGTGTGCGCCGCGCACCACCGGCGGGCACCCCGGCGACCCGGGGGTCGACCTGGCGGCGGCGGGAGCGGAGGAACTCGGCCAGCTCGCGTCGGGCGGTGGCGGACACGGTGGCTCCCCCGACTCGGTGGTGGTGGCGGTACCAGTATCGATGCTCTCTCGGCCGGGCGGCCGGATCGGCCTACGCTTCCACGACGTGACGACCGTGGAGGAACCCCGCACCACCGCCGACGTGAAGCCCCGCAGCCGCGAGGTGACCGACGGCATCACCCGGGCGCCGGCCCGCGCGATGCTGCGCGCGGTCGGGATGGGCGACGACGACTGGGAGAAGCCGCAGATCGGCGTCGCCTCGTCGTGGAACGAGATCACCCCGTGCAACCTCTCGCTGGACCGGCTGGCGAAGCGGGCCAAGGAGGGCGTGTTCGCCGCCGGCGGCTACCCGCTGGAGTTCGGCACGATCTCCGTCTCCGACGGCATCTCGATGGGCCACGAGGGCATGCGCGCCTCGCTGGTCTCCCGCGAGGTCATCGCCGACTCGGTCGAGACGGTGGTGTTCGCCGAGCGCCTCGACGGCACCGTCCTGCTCGCCGGCTGCGACAAGTCCCTGCCCGGCATGCTCATGGCCGCCGCCCGGCTCGACCTGGCCAGCGTCTTCGTCTACTCCGGCTCGATCCTGCCCGGACGGCTCGGCGATCGGGACAACCTGACGATCATCGACGTCTTCGAGGGCGTCGGCGCCTGCGCCCGCGGGCTCATCAGCCGTGAGGAGCTGGACGCCATCGAGAAGGCGGCCTGCCCCGGTGAGGGCTCCTGTGGCGGCATGTACACCGCCAACACGATGGCCAGCGTCGCCGAGGCGCTGGGGATGGCGCTGCCCGGCAGTGCCGCGCCGCCGGCGCCGGACAGCCGCCGCGACGCCGTCGCGATCGCCTCGGGTGAGGCCGTGGTCAACCTGCTGCGCCACGGCATCACCGCCCGCCAGATCATGACCCGGAAGGCGTTCGAGAACGCGATCACCGTCGTCATGGCGCTCGGCGGCTCCACCAACGCCGTCCTGCACCTGCTGGCGATCGCGCACGAGGCCCAGGTCGACCTGACCCTCGAGGACTTCAACCGGATCGGCGACCGCACGCCGCACCTGGCCGACGTCAAGCCCTTCGGCCGGTTCGTCATGACCGACATCGACCGCGTCGGTGGCGTCCCGGTGGTGCTGCGCGCGTTGCTGGACGCCGGCCTCCTGCACGGTGACGTGCTCACCGTGACCGGGAAGACGATGGCCGAGAACCTCGCCGAGATCGCGCCGCCCGACCTGGACGGCACCATCGTCCACGCGATGAACAACCCGATCCACAAGACCGGCGGCCTGACCATCCTGCGCGGCTCCCTCTCCCCGGACGGCGCGGTGGTGAAGTCAGCCGGCTTCGACGCCGACGTCTTCGAGGGGACCGCACGCGTCTTCGACGGCGAGCAGGGCGCGATGGACGCCGTCACCGACGGCACGCTCAAGACCGGCGACGTCGTGGTGATCCGTTACGAGGGCCCGAAGGGCGGACCGGGCATGCGCGAGATGCTCGCCGTCACCGGCGCCATCAAGGGCGCGGGTCTGGGCAAGGACGTCCTGCTGCTCACCGACGGCCGGTTCTCCGGCGGGACGACGGGCCTGTGCGTCGGCCACGTCGCGCCCGAGGCCACCGAGGGCGGCCCGATCGCGTTCGTGCAGGACGGCGACCGCATCCGGCTGGACCTCACCACCCGCACCCTCGACCTGCTGGTCGACGAGGACGAGCTGGCCCGCCGCCGGGCCGGGTGGACGCCGCTGGCCCCGCGCTACACCACCGGCGTCCTCGGCAAGTACGCCAAGCTGGTGAGCTCGGCGGCCCAGGGCGCGGTCTGCGGCTGATCGAAGGACCCCCTTCCACCCCACCCCTCGCGAGCTCAGGGCGGGACCCTGGAAGGGGGCCGCCCCTCGCCCCGCCCGCCCGCTCACTTGCGGCGGGACCCTGCGAGGGGCCGAGCGCGGGGCGGTCCCCCCAACGGGTGAGGACCAGGCCTCCTGGCCTGTCGTCGCTGCGGCCACCTGCCGACTGAGCAGGTGTGGACAAGCTGAGGTGGTGGCTCCTCGGGAGCGCCGTGCCCGTGGGCACCGTGTGCGCGGTGTCCGCGAGCACGCCGGGCCCGGGGTACGTCGGCGACCTCGCCCTCGCCGTGCTCGGCATCGCGACCGCGGCCGTGCTCTGGACCGCGGGGCGGTCGAAGCAGTCCGGGTGGCGGGGCTGGCGGTTGCTGGCCCTGGCCCCGCTGATGCCGGTGGTCGGCGCGGTCGCGGTCACGGTCACGGCACCGAGCTCCCCGCTGGAGCAGGTGGCCCTGCGCTGGCTGCCCACCGTGCCGGGCTACGCGCTCGCCGTTCTCGGCATCCTCACCCTCGTCGCCCCCTCGCGGCTGCGCGGCGGAGCCCGCCCGGCCGTCGAGCTCACCCTCTTCCTCATCGCCTGCGTACTGGTCGTGCAGGTGCTGGTTCTCGGCCCCGACCTCGGCTGGCTGGACGTCGACCCGAACGGGCGCGCCGTCCTCGCCGCGGCCGTCGTCGTCACCTCGGCCACGGTGGCCGCCGCCGTCCTGCTCCTCGGTGTCATCGAGAGCCGCCGCCAGCCCATGGCGCTGGTGCTGCTGGCCGCGGCGGCGCTGCTCGCCCCCGGACGGGCGCTGGGCACCTCTGCGATGCTGACGGAGGAGCACGCCGTCGGCGACGTCGGACGGTTCCTCGTCGCCGGTGGGCTGGTGCTGCTCGGTGCCGCCGTGCTGGTCGATCCTGGCCCGTGCCCGGAGTCCTCCCCGCAGCCGCACACCGGCCGGTCCGCGCACCTGCGCCAGTTGCTCCCGCACCTGGCCATGACGGTCGCCTGCTTCGGAGCGGCCGCGGTGGCGCTGACCGGTCACCGGATCAGCCCGGTGATCGCCGTCGGGGGCTCGCTGTGCGCCGTCCTCGCCGTGCTGCACCGCTGGCTGACCGCCCGCGACGAGCAGCGCCTCGCCGCCCGGCTGCGGCGCAGCGAGGCGTACTTCCGCTCCCTGGTCGCCGCCAGCAGCGACGCCGTCCTCATCCTCGACGGCGACCTGCGGGTCACCTGGTCCTCGCCGACCCTGGGGACGGCGCTCGGCAGCCCCGCCGCGGTGCCGGAGGGCGCCGACCTGCTCGAGCTGGTGCACCCCGAGGACGCGCTGCCCGTCGCCCGGACCCTCCTGCAGCCGGCGGCCGGAGACGGCACCCTCCCGGGGCTGCAGCTGCGGCTGCGGCACGCCGACGGCACGTGGCGGCACCTGGAGGCCAGCTTCTCCGACCTGCGCTCGGACACCGTCGTGGGTGCCGTCGTCCTGCACTGCCGCGACACCACCGAGCGGGTCGAGCGGGAGCGGGCGCTCGAGCAGGTGGCGTTCACCGACCCCGTCACCGGGCTGGCGAACCGGGCCGGCTGCGAGCAGCGGCTCGAGCAGGCCCTGGCCGAGGCCGGGGCGACCTGCCGCAGCCTGCTGCTGATCGAGCTCGACGGCCTCGACGCGGTGCGCGAGGACGCCGGCCACGACGTCGTCACCGCGGTGCTGGTCGAGGTCGGCCGGCGGCTGCGGGGCACCGTGCGCGGCTCCGACGCGGTCACCCGCGTGGGCGGTGGCGCCTTCGCCGTCCTGGCCGAGGGCGCGCCGCACGCCGCCGACCTGCTGGCCGACCGCTGCCTGTCGGTGATCGAGCAGCCGCTGGACACCACCGCCGGGCTCTTCGACCTCACTGCCAGCATCGGCGTGGTCGACCTGGGCGCCGCCGAGTCCGTCCCCGACCTCATGACCCGCGCCGAGCTCGCCGTCCGGGCGGCGGCCGCGGCCGGCACGGGGACCGCGCTGCGGTACCGGCCGGCGCTGGGCAGCGCCGCCGAGCGCCGCGCCCGGCTGCGCGAGGACCTGCCCGGCGCCTGGGACCGCGGCGAGCTCTCGGTGCTCTTCCAGCCGGTGGTCTCGCTCGACGAGCAGCGGGTGACCGGTGTCGAGGCGCTGCTGCGCTGGCAGCACCCGCAGCTCGGTGAGGTGCCCCCGACGGAGTTCGTGCCGATCGCCGAGCGCGCCGGCGTGATCGGCGAGCTGCAGCGCTGGGCGCTGGAGACGGCCGCCGAGGCCGTGCTGACCCTCCCGCACGGCACCGCGCCGCTGCGGCTGGGGGTGAACATCTCCGCCTCGCACGTCGCCGCACGCACCCTGGTCCGCGACGTCGCCGCCGTGCTGCAGTCGACCGGGCTGGCCCCCGAGCGGCTCATCCTGGAGATCACCGAGGCGACGCTGATGTCCGAGGGCGAGCACGTGGCCGTCGACATCGAGGCGCTGCGCCTCATGGGGGTGCACGTGGCACTCGACGACTTCGGCACCGGCCGCTCGTCCCTGGCGCACCTCACCCGGCTGCCGATCGACGTGCTCAAGCTCGACCACGCGTTCGTGCTGCGCGTCGACCGCGACCCGAAGGCCCGTGCGCTGTGCGAGTCGGTCGTCGCGATCGCCGGGGCGCTGGGTCTGGACGTCGTCGCCGAGGGCGTGGAGACGCCGGCCCAGCTGGGCGCGCTGCGGGCCGCGGGCTGCGGCTTCGCGCAGGGCTTCCTGCTGGCCCGACCGATGCGCCTGCTCGACCTCGTCGGCGTGCTCGACGAGGGCGCCGGCCAGCTCTGGCCGGGCCTCGTGGGGACCCGGTGATGGAGTACCCCTACGAGGACCCCTCGAAGGACCCCTCGAAGGACCCCTCGCCCCCCACCGCTCACAAGCTCGCGGCGGGCCCCTGCGAGGGGCCGCCTCGCAGGCTCGCGACGAGCCTCCGGACGGGGCCGTCTGTCCCTCGCAGGCTCGGGGCGGTGCCCTGGACGGGGCCACCGCGGTCCGGCGTCCTCGGCGCACCGCCGGTCCTCGTCCTGCTCGGGCTGCTGGCCGCGGCCACGGCCGTCCTGGAGCTGACCCGGTCCCCGCTGGCCCCCGCACTCGTCCCCGCCTGCCTGGCCCTCGGCTCCGGCGCGGCAGCGGTCGTGGCGCAGCGCGGCGCCTCCCGGCTGCCGGCCCGGTCCGCGCGGCCGTGGCGGGCGCTGGCGGTCGCCCTGGGTCTGCTGGCCGTGGGTCAGGTCCTCGCCACCGTCCGCGCCGGCGCGGACCTGGAGTTCGGTGGCGCCGAGGACGTGCCGATGCTGCTGGCGGTGCCGGTCGCCGTCCTGGCCGCGCTCCGGCTGCTGCCGCCGCGCTCGCGCCGGTGGCCCGGCTCGCGCACGGTGCTCGACGGCCTCATCGCGACGCTGGCGGTGGCCGTGCTCGGCCACGTGCTGCTGGCTGCCCTGCTCACCGGCGTGGACGGCGCGGCCGACGGGTTGATCGCCGTGGGCTACCCGGTGGTCGGCGCCGTCCTCGTCGGCGTCGGGCTGGTCACCGTCACCGGGGTCCGTGGCGCGCGCCGCGGCGCCGCGGTCGGGCTGCTGGTCGCCTCCGTCGCGATGGCGGTCGTCGCGATCGGGGGTGCCCTCGGCCGGACGCTGGGCAGCACCGCCGCCACCGTCGTCACCGAGCAGGCCTGGCTGGCCATGCTGGCCGCGATCGTGCTGGCCGTGCGGGCCGACCCCGGCGAGCCGACGACGCCGGAACTCGACCGGCCGATCGTCCCGCTGCGGGGCCTGGTGCTGGCCTCGGGCATCGCCTCGAGCGTCCTGCTGCTGCTCCTCGCCGGCGTGCTGGCCGGGCGTGGGATCGACCCGGTGGAGGCCGGCGGCGGAGCGGCGCTCGTCGCCCTGACCTCGGTGCGCACCGTCCTGTGGGCCGGCGACGGCTACCGGCTCACCCGGCGCCTGCTGCGCACCGAGGGGCACTTCCGCGCCCTGGTGCACAGCGGTGACGCGGTCACCGTCGTCCTCGACGGCACCGGCCGGATCGGCTGGACCTCGGGTGCCGTGGAGGCCCAGCTCGGCTGGAGCGACGGCGACCTCGCCGGCCGCTCGCTGGTCGCCCTGCTGCACGCTGACGACCGCCCGCTGCTGGCCACGGTGGCGCAGGCGGTGCGCAACGGCGCCACCGTCGGAGTGCTTCCCGCGACCGTGCGGTTGGGCACCAGGGCCGGGGCCTGGGGCGAGGTGGAGCTGTCGGGCGCCGCCCGGACCGCGCTCCCGGGCGCCGACGGGGGCGAGGGGCTGATCCTGCACCTGCGGGACGTCACCGACCGCCGGTCGAGCCAGCGTGAGCTGGAGCGGATGGCCTACACCGACTTCCTCACCGGCCTGCCCAACCGCGCCCGCCTCACGGCGGCGCTCGGCGAGGTGTCCGCCGGCACCGGCCCCGGCTGCCTGCTGCTCATCGACCTCGACGGCTTCAAGGCGGTCAACGACGTCGCCGGCCACGACGCGGGCGACCGGCTGCTCTGCGAGGTGGCCGAGACCCTGCGCGCTGCCGCGCGGGAGGGCGACGTCGTCGCCCGGCTCGGGGGCGACGAGTTCGCCGTCCTCGTGCGCGCCGGCCGGGACGAGGCCACCGTGCTCGCCGAGCGGCTGGTCGTGCTGCTCGACCGCGAGCACCGCCCGCCGGCCCCCGACGGCAGTGGCCCCGGCGGGCTGGCCCTGCCGGTCTCCGGCAGCGTCGGCGTGGCCGAGGTGCGCGTCGGCGGGGACCCCGCCGAGGCCCTGCGGCGGGCCGACCTGGCGCTGCGGACGGCCAAGGCCGCCGGCAAGAAGTGCGTCCGGACCACCGGCGAGGCGCTGGACCGGGTCGTCGACCGGCGCGCCCGGCTGGCCCGGGACCTGCCCGACGCGATCGCCGACGGCGCTCTGTCGGTGGTGCTCCAGCCGGTCGTCGGCGTGGAGGAGGGCCGCGTGCTCGGCCTGGAGGCCCTGGTGCGCTGGCGGCACCGCGAGCTGGGCGACGTCCCTCCGGAGGAGTTCGTCGGGGTGGCCGAGGACGAGGGCCTCATCGTGCCGCTGGAGCGCTGGGTGCTCGGCGCCGCGACCGCGGCCCTGGCACCGCTGCTGGCGCAGGGGCACGATCTGAAGCTGGGCGTCAACGTCTCCGTCCGGCACCTTCAGGCCGGCTGCCTGGCGGCCGACGTCGAGCGGGCGCTCGCCGCCTCCGGCGTGCCGGCCTCCCGGCTGATGCTCGAGATCACCGAGTCGGTGCTCGTCGACGCCGAGGACCGCGTGGAGCGCGAGCTGGCCGCGCTGCGCGAGGCCGGCTGCGTCATCTCCATCGACGACTTCGGCAAGGGCCACTCCACCCTGGCGCGGCTGTCCCGGCTGCCCGTCGACGTCCTCAAGATGGACCGCGACTTCGTCGCCCACATCGAGGACGACCCGCGCACCGCGGCCGTCGTCGCCAGCGTCGTCGAGCTGGGCCGCACCCTCGGCATGGACGTCGTCGCCGAGGGCGTGGAGACACCCGGACAGCTCGCGGCGCTGCGCCGGCTGGGCTGCCGGTTCCTGCAGGGATACCTGCTCGGCCGCCCGATGCCCGTCGCCGACCTGGCCGCGGTGCTCGCCGAGCCGGTCGCGGTCGCGCTCGACGGCACCCGCACGCTGTCCCACGTCTGACGACACTCCATCTCACTTAATGAGACGGTCTGGTTGACGGCGGGCCTGGTCGAGGCGCACAGTGGCCGGGTGCGCCCGGCCTGCCTGCTCCTCGTAGTCGCCTAGCGCGTCGGTCCCCTCGACCGACGCGCTGACCCCTCTGTGCCCGCAGGCACGAGGGGTTTTTCGTTTGCGGGCCCCGACCTCCTCCCGATGCCGCCGGCCCGCGCCGCAGGCACCGCCGACACCGCACGGCACCGACCGACGGCCCCGTCCCGGGGCACCCAGCAAGGCCCGACCAGCGAGATGCACGGCCAGGAGACGCCATGACCAGCACCACCCCGGGTGGGTCCGCCACCCGCGAGGCCGCCGAGGCACTGACGGGGGTCGAGACGACCGCCCGCTCGGTCGCGGAGGCGGCCGCCGAGCCGCTCACCGGCATCACCGGGGCGCAGAGCCTCGTCCGGTCGCTCGAGGCCGTCGGCGTCGAGGTGGTCTTCGGCATCCCGGGCGGGGCGATCCTGCCCGCCTACGACCCGCTGTTCGACTCCCGCATGCGCCACGTGCTCGTCCGGCACGAGCAGGGCGCCGGGCACGCGGCCACCGGCTACGCCCAGGCCACCGGCCGGGTCGGCGTGTGCATGGCCACCTCCGGTCCCGGTGCGACCAACCTGGTCACCCCGCTGGCCGACGCCTACATGGACTCGGTCCCGATCGTGGCGATCACCGGCCAGGTCCCGAGTGCGGCGATCGGCACGGACGCCTTCCAGGAGGCCGACATCCGCGGCATCACGATGCCGATCACCAAGCACAACTTCCTGGTCACCGACGCCGCCGAGATCCCGCAGCGGATCGCCGAGGCGTTCCACCTCGCCGCCACCGGCCGTCCCGGCCCGGTCCTGGTCGACATCTCCAAGGACGCCCTGCAGGCCACCACCGACTTCTCCTGGCCGCCGCGGCTGGACCTGCCCGGCTACAAGCCGACCATCCGCCCGCACGGCAAGCAGGTCCGCGAGGCCGCCGCGCTGATCGCCGCCGCCCGCCGACCGGTGCTCTACGTGGGCGGCGGTGTCATCAAGGCGCAGGCGAGCGCCGAGCTGGCCGAGCTGGCCGAGCTCACCGGTGCCCCGGTGGTCACCACCCTCATGGCGCGCGGTGCGTTCCCGGACAGCCACCCGCAGAACCTCGGGATGCCGGGCATGCACGGCAACGTCACCGCGGTCACCGCCCTGCAGAAGGCCGACCTGCTCGTCGCCCTCGGCGCCCGCTTCGACGACCGGGTCACCGGCCAGCTGTCGTCGTTCGCCCCCGAGGCCAAGGTCGTGCACGCCGACATCGACCCGGCGGAGATCGGCAAGAACCGCAAGGCCGACGTGCCCATCGTCGGGGACGCGCGGGAGACGATCGCCGAGCTGGTGACCGCGCTGCGCGCCGAGCGCGACGCCGGCCGCGCCCCCGACCTGTCCGCCTGGTGGGCCCAGCTGGACCAGTGGCGCCAGAAGTACCCGCTCGGCTACGACTGGCCCGAGGACGGCGCGCTGTCTCCGCAGTACGTCATCGAGCGGCTGGGCGCGATCGCCGGGCCGGACGCGATCTACGCCTCCGGGGTCGGCCAGCACCAGATGTGGGCCGCCCAGTTCATCAAGTACGAGAAGCCCGGCACCTGGCTCAACAGCGGCGGCCTCGGGACGATGGGCTACGCCGTCCCCGCGGCGATGGGCGCCAAGTACGGCTGCCCGGACGCCACCGTGTGGGCGATCGACGGCGACGGCTGCTTCCAGATGACCAACCAGGAGCTGGCCACCTGCGCCATCGAGGGGATCCCGATCAAGGTCGCCCTGATCAACAACGGCAACCTCGGCATGGTCCGCCAGTGGCAGACCCTCTTCTACGAGGGCCGCTACTCCAACACCAAGCTGCACCCGGTCGACGCCGAGGGCCGGCCCACGCCGGTGCGCATCCCCGACTTCGTGGCGCTGGCCGAGGCGCTGGGCTGCGTCGGCCTGCGCTGCGAGAGCAAGGACGACGTCGACGCCGTCATCGAGAAGGCGATGGCCATCGACGACGCCCCGGTGGTCATCGACTTCATCGTCGGGGCCGACGCCCAGGTGTGGCCGATGGTGGCCGCCGGCGCCAGCAACGACGACATCCTGGCCGCGCGGGACGTCCGCCCGGTCTTCGGCGACGGCCAGGTGTGAGCGGGAGGACCCCGTCCTCCTCCCCCTCGTAGAAGGACCCCCTCCTCCCCACCCCCGCAAGCTCGGGGCGGGACCCTGGAGGGGGCCGCCCCGGGGCCGGTCGGTCCTGAAAGGAAGTTGAGCAATGTCCCGCCACACCCTGTCGGTCCTGGTCGAGAACAAGGCCGGCGTCCTCGCCCGGGTCTCGGCCCTGTTCAGCCGGCGCGGCTTCAACATCGAGTCCCTCGCCGTCGGGCCGACCGAGAACCCGGACCTGTCCCGGATGACGATCGTCGCCGACGCCGAGAGCCAGCCGCTGGAGCAGATCACCAAGCAGCTGAACAAGCTCGTCGAGGTCATCAAGATCGTCGAGCTGGAGGCCGAGGCCGCCGTCCAGCGCGAGCTGCTGCTGGTCAAGGTGCGCGCGCCGATGGCCGACCGCACGCAGGTGCTGCAGACCGCCGAGCTGTTCCGTGCCCGCGTCGTGGACGTGAACACCGACACCGTGACCCTGGAGGCGACCGGCACGCCGGACAAGCTCCAGGCCCTGCTCGCCGTCCTCGCCCCCCTGGGCATCAAGGAGATGGCCCAGTCGGGCACGGTCGCCCTGGGCCGGGGTCCGCGCTCGATGAGCGGCGCCGGTACCTTGCGCCCGGTCGAGCGCACCGGATAAGGCCCCTCTCCTCACCCCTCGCACGCTCGGGGCGAGCCTCTGGAGAGGGGCCGCCCGACCCCCGTACTGAACTGAAGGGACTGCACACCTATGGCCGCCGAGATCTTCTACGACGACGACGCCGACCTGTCGATCGTCCAGGGGCGCACCGTCGCCGTCATCGGCTACGGCAGCCAGGGCCACGCCCACGCGCTGTCGCTGCGCGACTCGGGTGTCGACGTCCGCGTCGGCCTGCCCGAGGGCAGCAAGAGCCGGCCCAAGGCCGAGGCCGAGGGCCTGCGGGTCGTGACCCCGGCCGAGGCCGCCGCCGAGTCCGACCTGATCATGATCCTCGCCCCGGACCACGTGCAGCGGAAGCTGTACGCCGAGTCCATCGAGCCCAACCTGCAGGACGGCGACGCCCTGTTCTTCGGCCACGGCTTCAACATCCGGTTCGGCTACATCAAGCCCCCGGCCGGTGTCGACGTCGCCATGGTCGCCCCCAAGGGCCCCGGCCACCTGGTGCGCCGCGAGTTCGAGAACGGCAAGGGCGTGCCGGCGCTCGTCGCCGTCGAGCAGGACGCCAGCGGTCAGGCGCTGCCGCTGGCGCTGTCCTACGCCAAGGCCATCGGCGGCACCCGCGCCGGCGTCATCAAGACGACCTTCGCCGAGGAGACCGAGACCGACCTGTTCGGCGAGCAGGCCGTGCTGTGCGGCGGCGCCAGCGCGCTGATCACCGCCGGGTTCGAGACCCTCACCGAGGCCGGCTACCAGCCCGAGGTCGCCTACTTCGAGTGCCTGCACGAGCTGAAGCTGATCGTCGACCTCATGTACGAGGGTGGCATCGCCAAGCAGCGCTGGTCGGTCTCCGACACCGCCGAGTACGGCGACTACACCTCCGGCCCGAAGATCATCGACCAGCACGTCAAGGACGCCATGAAGGACGTGCTCGCCCGGATCAAGGACGGCTCCTGGGCGGCGGAGTTCATCGCCGACCAGGACGCCGGTGCGCCGGACTTCAAGCGCCGCCGGGCCGAGGCCGAGGCGCACCCGATCGAGGAGACCGGGCGCAAGCTGCGCGGCCTGATGAGCTGGGTGTCGGCGTCCGACGACTACACCGGCACCGCCGCGCGCGGCTGAACCGACAGGGACACCAGAGGCCCCCGCTGCCGGCCGGCAGCGGGGGCCTCTGTCGATCCACGGGCTAGTGGTCGTGGCGCTCGGCGAACCACTCCCGGGACGGCGCCTGCAGCAGCAGCGCCACCGCCCCGACGGCGAGCAGCAGGAGCAGCGCGGGCAGGAAGCTCACGCTCTGGCCCTGCAGGACCCCGACGACGATGCTGCCCAGGGCGACGACACCGGTGACCGCCGAGGCGGCGACCAGCGACCGGCCGGCCCGACCCCGCAGCGCCGACACCGCGCCCCACAGGCACGCTGCGGTCAGCGCCAGGTAGAAGACGCCGAACAGGGCCAGCAGGGGCACCTGGGCGCTGAAGGTGAACGACACGAGGGCCACCAGGAACAGCAGCGTGGCCTCGGCGAACCCGGCGACGCCGGCCATGAGGACGTGCGGTGGCCGCTTCCGGCCGGGGGCGCCGGGCCGGCCGGTCGAGGACACGGGGCACCCCCAGCCCGGCGTCAGCGGCCCCGCCGCGCGCGGTGCGCGGCGAAGTACTGCGCGGCGGGCCGGAGGCACAGCAGCACGACGATCGCCAGGGCCGCGAGGAACAGCAGCAGGGAGAAGACCACCTCGCCGCCACCGGCCCCGCCGGTCGACACGCCGGACAGGACGGTGACCAGGAGGAACCCGGTCACCGCCACGGCGATCGCCCCACCCACCACCAGGAGCACGCGGCTGCGCCCGGTCAGCGCACCCACCGCGCCCCAGACCATCAGCACGGTCCAGACCAGCGCGAGGACACCCAGGACCACGAGCACGCCGGTGATCTGGCCGGTGTCGACCCCGCTGGTGTCGACGTCCTGGAAGGCCGGGTCGCTGGCGACCAGGTCGTCGAAGACGGCGCCGAACACCGCGCCACCCAGGAGCAGCCCCAGGGACACCAGCACGCCGAAGGCGCCGAAGACGAAGCCGAGGACGGCGGCGACCACGACCGGCGTGGGGCGCGCGGGCACCGCCGTCTGGCCGTACTGCCCGTACTGGCCGTATTGCCCGTATTGGCCCTGCGGCGCGTACGGGCCGTACCCGCCCGGCTGGCCGTACTGCGGTGCGTACCCCGGCTGGCCGTACTGCTGCGGGTAGCCGGGCTGGCCGTAGGGGGAGGGCGGGTACTGCTGGCCCCCGTACGGCGGCCCGGCCTGCTGTGGCGGCTGCCCGTACTGCTGCGGGGGGGTGTACCGCGGGTCCGTGCCGGAGCCGTGCTCGTCGTCGTGGGTGCTCATGCTCTCCTCCGTCGGCGCCGGCATCCGCCGACCGTCCGGGCCAGGATGTCCGCCCCGTCCCCACCCGGCAAGCAACCCCCCTCGTCCGCGGGGTGCGCGGATCGTCACGGGGACGAGGCGGGTCGGCCGCAGGACGGCGCTGCTCCCTAGGCTGTCGTGCCGTGACCACGACCGCGCCCGTCGTCCTGATCGCCGAAGAACTCGCGCCCAGCGTCCTGGAGGTGCTGGGGCGCGACGTCGAGATCCGCCATGTGGACGGCGCCGACCGCGCCGCCCTGCTGCCGGCGCTGGCCGACGCCGCCGCCGTGATGATCCGCAGCGCCACGCAGATCGACGCCGAGGCGCTGGCCGCCGCCCCCAACCTGAAGGTGGTCGCGCGCGCCGGCATCGGGCTGGACAACGTCGACGTGTCGGCTGCGACCGAGCGCGGCGTCATGGTCGTCAACGCCCCCACCTCGAACATCGTCAGCGCGGCCGAGCACGCCGTGGCACTGCTGCTGGCCGCCGCCCGGCACATCCCGGCCGCCGACGCGTCGCTGCGCGAGGGCACCTGGAAGCGCTCGAAGTTCACCGGCGTCGAGGTCACCGACAAGGTCGTCGGCGTGGTCGGCCTGGGGCGGATCGGCCAACTGGTCGCCCAGCGGCTGGCCGCGTTCGACGTGACGCTGATCGCCTACGACCCCTACATCCAGCCGGGCCGCGCCGCGCAGCTCGGCGTCCGCATGGTGTCGCTGGAGGAGCTGCTCCGCGAGTCCGACTTCATCACCATCCACCTGCCGAAGACGCCGGAGACGCTGGGCCTGATCGGCGCCGCGGAGCTGGCGACCGCCAAGCCCGGCGTGATCCTCGTCAACGCCGCCCGCGGCGGTCTGGTCGACGAGGAGGCGCTGGCCGACGCCCTGAAGTCGGGGCAGGTGCGTGCCGCCGGCATCGACGTCTACGCCACCGAGCCGTGCACGGACAGCCCGCTGTTCACCCTGCCCAACACCGTCGTCACCCCGCACCTGGGCGCCTCGACGACCGAGGCGCAGGACAAGGCCGGCACCGCGGTGGCGCACTCGGTGCGGCTGGCGCTGCAGGGCGACTTCGTGCCGGACGCGGTGAACGTCCAGGCCGGCGGGGTCGTCGCCGAGGACGTCCGCCCGGGGCTGCCGCTGGCCGAGAAGCTCGGCCGGGTCTTCACCGCCGTGGCCGGCGGGCTGGCCCAGTCGGTCACCGTCGAGGTCAGGGGCAGGATCGCCGAGTTCGACGACTCGGTGCTGCAGCTCGCCGTCCTCAAGGGCGTCTTCCTCGATGTCGTCGAGGAGCAGGTCACCTACGTCAACGCCCCGCTGTTCGCCGAGCAGCGCGGCCTCGAGGTGGCGCTCACCACCGAGGTGGAGAGCCCGGACTACCGCAACCTCATCAGCGTCCGCGGCGCGATGGCCGACGGTACCGAGGTGACGGTCTCGGGCACCCTCTTCGGCAAGAACCAGGTACCCAAGCTGGTCGAGGTCAACGGCTTCGACATGGACCTCGACGCATCGGGTCACCTGCTCTTCTTCGTCTACACCGACCGCCCGGGCATCGTGGGCACCGTCGGCGCAGCGCTGGGCGAGGCCAGCATCAACATCGCCGGTGCGCAGGTCAGCCGCACCACCAGGGGCGGCGAGGCCCTCATGGCGGTGACCGTCGACAGCCCGGTGCCGGCCGAGCTGCTCGGTGACATCGCCGGCCGGATCGGCGCGCGTGAGGCCCGCTCCGCGGACCTCACGCCGCGCTGACCTAGGGTCGTCATCCATGCGCCTGGCAGTGATCCCCGGAGACGGCATCGGCCCGGAGGTGGTGGCCGAGGGCCTCAAGGTCCTCCGCGCGGTCGCCCCCGACGTCGAGAGCACCCCCTACGACCTCGGTGCGTCGCGCTGGCAGCGCACCGGCGAGCTGCTGCCGGACACGGTGCTCGACGAGCTGCGCCAGCACGACGGGATCCTGCTGGGTGCCATCGGTGACCCCAGCGTCCCGCCGGGGATCCTCGAGCGGGGGCTCCTCCTGCGGCTGCGCTTCGAGCTCGACCACCACGTCAACCTGCGCCCCGCCCGGCTGTTCGACGGCGTCCGCAGCCCCCTGGCCGACCCCGCCCCCATCGACATGCTGTGCGTGCGCGAGGGCACCGAGGGGCCCTACGTGGGCAACGGCGGCGTCCTGCGCCGCGACACCCCGCACGAGGTGGCCACCGAGGTCAGCCTGAACACCGCGTTCGGTGTCGAGCGGGTCGTCCGCTACGCCTTCGAGCGGGCCGTCGCCCGGCCGCGCAAGCACCTGACGCTGATCCACAAGACCAACGTGCTCACGCACGCCGGGTCGCTGTGGTCGCGGACGGTCGAGGAGGTCTCCGCGGAGTTCCCCGAGGTCACCGTCGCCTACCAGCACGTCGACGCGGCCTCGATGTTCTTCGTGACCGACCCGGGCCGCTTCGACGTCATCGTCACCGACAACCTGTTCGGCGACATCGTCACCGACCTGGCGGCGGCCGTCACCGGCGGCATCGGGCTGGCCGCCAGCGGCAACCTCGACGCCTCGGGCACCAACCCGAGCATGTTCGAGCCGGTGCACGGCTCGGCGCCCGACATCGCCGGCACGGGCGTCGCCGACCCGACCGCCACGGTGCTGTCGGTCGGCCTGCTGCTCGAGCACCTCGGCCGCGCCGACCAGGCCAAGAAGGTCAACGCGGCCGTCGCCTTCGACCTCTCCGCACGGGGCCCGCAGGGCCCCGTGCGCACCCAGGAGGTCGGCGACCGGCTCGCCGCGCTGGCCGGCGGCTGAGGAAGGGCCACCCTTCCCCCACGCCTCGCAGGCTCGGCGCGGGCCCCTGAAGGGTGGCCGCCCGTCCCTCCCACGGGAGGGACAAGGTCCTGCGACGAGGCGTGGGGGAGAGGTGCTCCTTCCTCAGCGGACGGGCTGCCAGTCGCCCTGCTCCCGCAGCTGCGGCTTGAGCACCTTGCCCCCGGGGTTGCGGGGCAGCGGCTCGCTGCGGACGGACAGGTACCGCGGCACCTTGAAGTCGGCCAGCCGCTCGCGGGCGAAGGCGACCAGGTCGTCCGGGTCGAGGTCCCGGCCGGGCAGGGGGACGACGACGGCGCCGACCTTCTCGCCCATCACCGGGTCGGCGACGCCGACGACCGCGACCTCGCCCACGGCCGGGTGTGCGGCCAGGGCGTTCTCCACCTCGACGCAGTA
This sequence comes from Geodermatophilus sp. URMC 61, assembly GCF_052931555.1. NCBI lineage: Bacteria > Bacillati > Actinomycetota > Actinomycetes > Geodermatophilales > Geodermatophilaceae > Geodermatophilus > Geodermatophilus sp. URMC 61. The sequence continues at coordinate 3,095,681 of NZ_JBRFHZ010000002.1, read as the reverse complement.
CACGTTCTCGCCGCCGCGGTTGATCATGTCCTTCTTGCGGTCGACGACGTACACGAGGCCCTCGTCGTCGATGCGGGCGAGGTCGCCGCTGTGCAGCCACCCGTCGACGAACGACTCCGCCGTCTGCTCCGGCTTGCGCCAGTAGCCGGCGACGACGTTCGGTCCACGGATCAGCAGCTCGCCGACGCCGGTCCCCGGATCGGCGTCGGCGAGGTCCAGGTCGACCACGGGCGCCGGGAAGCCCACCGAGTCGGCGTGCTCGGCGGCGTACTCGTCGGGCAGGTAGGTCGACACCGACGACGTCTCGGTCAGCCCGAAGCCGTTGCCGACGCGCGCGGTCGGGAAGGCCTCCTCGATGCGGTGCACGAGGTCCGGTGCGATGGGCGCCCCGCCGTAGCTGAGCGCCCGGACCGACGAGGTGTCGACGTCGGCGAAGTCGGGTTGCTGCAACGCCAGCCAGTAGACCGCCGGCACCGTCGTGAGCACGTCGACGCGCTCGTCGGCGATGGCGCGCAGGAAGGCGTGGACCTCGAAGACCGGCATGACCACCGCCCGCCCGGCGGTCGCCGTGACGACCAGCAGCTGGGAGTTGCAGCCGGTGACGTGGAACAGCGGCACCGAGATGAGCGTGGTCAGATGCTGCCCGCGGTCGAGGGACAGGCAGCGCAGGCAGGTCTCGACGTTCGACAGGAAGTTCTCGTGGGTGGTCATCGCCCCCTTGGGGAAGCCGGTGGTGCCACTGGTGTAGAAGATCGCGGCCAGGTCGGTGTGCCCCTGGTCGGTCACCGCCACCGGTTCGCCGTCGGGCAGCGCGGCCCCGGGCTCCACGACGTACGCGGCACCGGAGTCCTCGACGACGTAGCGGACCTCGGGGTCGGCGAGGCGGGTGTTCACCGGGACGACGACCGCGCCGGCGAGCAGCGTGCCCCAGAACGCGTACACCCAGTCGTTGCCGTTGCGCAGCCGGTTGGCGACCCGGTCACCCGGCTGCACGCCCGCGGCCCGCAGCCCGCCGGCGACGCGCGTCGCGCGGTCCCACAGCTGCTGGTAGGTCACCCGCTCGCCGCCGAGCTCGATCAGCGCCTCCGCGTCGGGGTGCGCGTCGACCGCCGCGCGCAGCACCGTGGTCAGGTTCCGGGGCAGGCCGGTGTAGCGCCGGACGCCGTCGGGGCCGACCTCGGTACCGCTGCGGTCGAACGGGTAGGGCACCCGGGCCTCCAGTGGACGTCGTCGTCTGCGACCTCCCGCTCGGCAGTGTGTCGGGGCTCACTCCGGGTGTCCATCGGTGGGCACGGCACGGCGGCGGTCGATCAGGAGGGCCGGGCGTGCTTTACTCGACGGCGATGCACTCCGCTGGCTCGAACGCCCTCGCCTCGCTCATTAGCACGTAGCGCGCAGTCACCTCCCCGACCGCGCGCCGACCTCCCGTACCCGGGGGGTCTTTTTCGTGTTCGGGCCGCCCACCCGCAGGAGATCCGATGTCCACCCACTTCGACTTCCACGTCTTCGACACCACGCTGCGCGACGGCGCCCAGCGCGAGGGCGTGAGCTACTCCGTCGCGGACAAGCTGGCCGTCGCCCGGCTGCTCGACGAGATCGGCGTCGGCTTCATCGAGGGCGGCTGGCCGGGGGCGCTGCCCAAGGACACCGAGTTCTTCGCCCGCGCCCGCACCGAGCTCAAGCTGCGGCACGCCCAGCTGGTGGCGTTCGGCGCCACCCGCAAGGCCGGCGTCCGCGTCGAGGACGACGCCCAGGTGCGTGCGCTGCTCGACGCCGAGACGCCGGTGGTCTGCCTGGTGGCGAAGTCCGACGTCCGGCACGTGCGCGAGGCGCTGCGGACGACGCTCGAGGAGAACCTGGCGATGGTGCGCGACACCGTCGCGTTCCTCGTCGGGCACGGCCGGCGGGTGTTCCTCGACTGCGAGCACTTCTTCGACGGGTACGCCGCCGATCCCGACTACGGCGTCGAGGTGCTGCGGACGGCGTTCGCGGCCGGCGCCGAGGTCGGCGTCCTGTGCGACACCAACGGCGGCATGCTCCCGATGGGCGTGGGCCGGGTCGTCGCCGACGTCCGGTCACGGGTCGAGGGCAAGCTCGGCATCCACTGCCAGGACGACACGGGCTGCGCCGTCGCCAACACCCTGGCCGCCGTCGAGGCCGGCGTCACCCACGTGCAGGGGACGGCGAACGGCTACGGGGAGCGCGCCGGCAACGCCGACACCTTCGTGCTCATCGCCAACCTGGTCACCAAGATGGGCCTGCCGGTCGTCCCCGAGGGCTGCCTTGCCGAGCTGCAGCGGGTCAGCCACGCCATCGCCGAGCTGGCCAACATCGCCCCCGACGAGCACCAGCCCTACGTCGGTGCCTCGGCGTTCGCGCACAAGGCCGGCCTGCACGCCAGCGCCATCAAGGTCAGCCCCGAGCTGTACAACCACCTCGACCCCGAGGTCGTGGGCAACGACATGCGCATCCTGGTCACCGAGATGGCCGGCCGGGCGTCGGTGGAGCTCAAGGGCCGCGAGCTCGGCGTCGACCTCGACGGGCAGACCGACGTCATCGGCCGGGTCGTCGACCGGGTCAAGGTGCTCGAGGCCGGAGGCTGGTCGTTCGAGGCCGCGGACGCCTCCTTCGAACTGTTGCTGCGCGCCGAGCTGCCCGACGCACCGCCGCCGCTGTTCGAGCTGGAGAGCTACCGGACCTCCGTCGAGCACTGGGGCAACGGCCAGGTCATGAGCGAGGCCACGGTCAAGGTGCACGTCGACGGGCAGCGGGTCATCAGCACCGGCGAGGGCAACGGCCCGGTCAACGCGCTGGACAACGCGCTGCGCCAGGCGCTGGTCAGCCGGTACCCGCAGCTCGCCGACGTCTCGCTGGCCGACTACAAGGTCCGCATCCTGGGGTGGACGGGCGGCACCAGCGCCACGACGCGGGTGCTCATCGACAGCACCGACGGGGTGGGGGAGTGGACCACCGTCGGCGTCCACGACAACATCGTCGAGGCCTCCTGGCACGCCCTGGTCGACGCCCTCACCTACGCCGTCCGTCACCGCTGACGATGTGCGCCCGGGGCGCGTCCCCGGCCGGGGAACGCGCCACGGGCGCACGTCACCGGGTACTCAGCCCCTGGGCTTGACCTCACCCATGGGGCCGAAGTCACTGACCTCCGGGGCGTCGATGTAGATGATCTGCGGCTGCTCGGCGACCAGGTCGGACATCCAGTCGAACGCGGCCTTGGCGTGCGGGGTGGCGACGTGCGAGGCGCCGGCCTCGGCGTCGCGGAAGCCCTCGATGCATACGAAGGTGTTCGGGTCCTCGACGCTGCGCGACCACTCGAAGAACAGGCTGCCCTCCTCGGCGTTCACCGCCCGGGCGTACTCGTCGGCGTGGGTCCGGAACTCGTCGATGCGGTCGGGCCGGACGGGCATCTTGATGACGATCAGGATCATGTCGGGCTCCTCTCAGGACTCGGTCACAGGGGGTCGAGACGGCGGCGCAGGAGGCAGAACTCGTTGCCCTCCGGGTCGGCGAGCACGTGCCAGCTCTCCGCGCCGGACTGTCCCACGTCCGCACGGGTGGCTCCCAGCGCGAGCAGCCGGTCCAGTTCGGCGTCCTGGTCGCGGTCGGTGGGACTGACGTCGACGTGCAGCCGCGCCTTGCCCGGTGTCGGCTCGGCCACCGGGGCGAAGACGAGCGTCGGCGCCGGGCCGCCGAAGCCGGCCCTCGGGCCGATCTCCACGGCGCCGTCCTCGTCCCGGCCGAGGACCTCGTAGCCGAGGACCTCGGCCCAGAAGGCCGCCAGCGCCTCCGGGTCGCGGCTGTCCACCACGAGCTCTGAGAAACGGCAGGCCATGGGGGCACGCTAGGTCGTCCTCGGCACGGGCGCCCGCAGAGCGGCGACTAGCCTCGGAGCGTGCGCATCGTCCGCTTCGCCTCGCCCTCGGGCATGTCCTTCGGCGTCCTCGACGGCGACGGCCAGGTCGCCCAGATCGAGGGCCACCCCTTCGGCGCCATCTCCTTCACCGGTCAGCGCTACGCGCAGGCCGACGTGCGGCTGCTCTCGCCGATCCTGCCGAGCAAGGTGGTGGCCGTCGGCAAGAACTACGCCGACCACGTGAAGGAGATGGGCACCGGCGACGCCCCGTCGCAGCCGCTGCTGTTCTTCAAGCCGTCGACGACGGTCATCGGCCCCGGTGACGCGATCCGCATCCCGCCGGGCAGCACCAACGTGCACCACGAGGTCGAGCTCGCCGTCGTCATCGGCGCCCGCGGCGCCCGCCACGTCAGCCCGGAGCAGGCGCTGAGCAGCGTGTTCGGCTACACGATCGCCAACGACGTCACCGAGCGGGACATGCAGGCCAGCGACGGGCAGTGGACCCGCGCCAAGGGCTTCGACTCCTTCTGCCCGCTGGGCCCGTGGATCGAGACCGACCTCGCCGGCCTCGGCAAGGACCCCGCCGACCTCGAGGTCACCTGCACGGTGGACGGCGAGCTGCGCCAGTCCGGCCGCACCAGCCAGCTGCTCTTCGACATCCCCACGTTGGTCTCCTACATCTCCCAGGTGATGACCCTGCTGCCCGGCGACGTCGTGCTCACCGGCACCCCCGCCGGCGTCGGTCCGATCCGGCCCGGCCAGCGGGTCGAGTGCGCCATCGAGGGCCTGGGGTCCCTGGTCAACGGCGTCAGCGGCGCCGACACCGCCTCCACCGCCGGCGGTGCGCGATGACCTCTCCCGCGGTGCGCACCCGCTTCTGCCCGTCGCCGACGGGGATGGTGCACGTCGGCCTGCTCCGGACGGCGCTGTTCAACTGGGCGCACGCCCGGCACACCGGCGGCGCGTTCGTCTTCCGCATCGAGGACACCGACGCATCCCGCGACTCCGAGGAGTCCTACCGGCACCTGCTCGACAGCCTGCGCTGGCTGGGTCTGGAGTGGGACGAGGGCCCGGAGGTCGGTGGCCCGCACGGGCCGTACCGGCAGTCCGAGCGGCACGAGGTCTACCGCGAGGTCGCCCAGAAGCTGCTGGCCGCCGGGCACGCCTACGAGTCCTTCTCCACGAACGAGGAGGTCGAGGCCCGCCGGCTGGCCGCGGGGCAGGACCCGAAGCTCGGCTACGACAACGCCGACCGGTTCCTGACCGACGAGCAGAAGGCGGCCTTCCGTGCCGAGGGCCGCGAGCCGGTGCTGCGGCTGCGCATGCCCGACGAGGACCTCGCCTGGACCGACCTGGTCCGCGGGGAGATCCGCTTCGCGGCCGGCTCCGTGCCCGACTTCGTCATCGTCCGGGCCACCGGGGTGCCGCTCTACCCGTTCGTCAACCCGGTGGACGACGCCCTCATGGGCATCACCGACGTCCTGCGCGGGGAGGACCTGCTGCCCTCCACGCCGCGGCAGCTGGCGCTCTACGCCGCGCTGACCGACATCGGCGTGGCCTCCGGCGCGCCGCGCTTCGGCCACCTGCCCTACGTGACGGGGGAGGGCAACAAGAAGCTCTCCAAGCGCGACCCGCAGTCCAACGTCGACGTCTACCGCGAGCGCGGCTTCGTCCCCGAGGGTTTCGCCAACTACCTGGCGTTGCTGGGCTGGTCGATCGCCGAGGACCGCGACGTCTTCTCGATGCAGGAGATGGTCGAGGCCTTCGACGTCACCCGGGTCAGCGCCAACCCGGCCCGCTTCGACCTGAAGAAGGCCGAGGCGATCAACGCCACCCACCTGCGTGCGCTGCCGGTGGAGGACTTCACCGAGCGCGTGGTGCCCTTCCTCGCCCGCGCCGGACTGGTCGCCGAGCCGCCGACGGCCGAGCAACGGCGGGTCCTCGAGGCGATCGCGCCACTGGCCCAGGAGCGCATGATCGTCCTCTCGGACGCCGTGGACCTGCTCGGCTTCCTGTTCGTCGACGACGTCGAGATCGACCCGGCGGCCGCGGCCAAGCAGCTGGCCGGCCCGGAGGCGGCCGAGGTGCTCGACGCCGCGCAGGCCGCGCTGCGCGAGCTGCCCGAGTGGACGACGTCGGTCATCGAGGCGGCGTTAAAGGAGGCGCTCGTCGAGGGGCTGGGCCGCAAGCCGCGCCAGGCGTTCGGCCCCGTGCGCGTCGCCGTCAGCGGCCGCACGGTGTCGCCGCCGCTGTACGAGTCGATCGAGCTGCTCGGTCGGGAGCGCACCCTCGCCCGCCTCGCCACGGCGCGGGCCGCCGTCCCCGGGTGACCGGATGAGCGCAGCGGGACCGCCCGGCTGGGCCGTGCCGGACGACGAGCCCTACACCGGGCCGCCGCCGACCGGCCCCTACGGAGCGCCGCCGTACGTCCCCGGGGCCCGGTACGGCGGGCACCCGCCCCCCGGCGTGGGGACGGCGGCCGGGCCGGTCCCGTGGCCGCTCGGACCGGTGCCGCTGCAGCCTGGCCCGCACACCGCCCCGCCGTGGGGGCCGCCACCCGGGCCGCCGTGGGCGCCCCCGCCCGGGGTGCCGTGGCAGCTGCCGCCGGGCATCCCGCCGCACGACGAGCCGGTCGAGTACCTGCAGGTCATGCGCTCGCGTGACTGGCACTGGTGGCGGCCGCTCCTGGGCCTGCTGCTGTTCACGGCGGTCTACCTCGTCACTACCCTCGTGGCGACCGCGGTGGTGTTCGTCGCCGGGTTCGCGACCGGGGCGCTGCCGGACCCCACGGCGATCGACCCGACCGACCTCACCGACCCCGGCCTGCTGCTGCTCACGAACGTCTCGCTGATCGTGGCAATCCCGTGCGTGTGGCTGTCGTGGGCCGCCGCGCACGGGATGCGGATCGGCTGGTCGTCGTCGGTGCTGACCCGGCTGCGGTGGCGGCTGCTGGCGCCGTACACGCTGCTGGCGCTGCCCACGCTGGCAGCCGGGCTCCTGCTGAGCGTCCTGCTGGGCTTCGTGGCCGGTGACTGGGAGGTCACCGGCCCGGTGGACGGGTTCGGGTGGCTGCTGCTCGTCGTGCTGCTGACCACGCCGCTGCAGTCGGCCGCGGAGGAGTACGTGTTCCGCGGGTACCTCAGCCAGGCGATCGCCGGGTGGGTCGGCCGGCCCCGCGCGGGTGCGGTGGTGGCCGCGGTGCTGACCGCGTCGCTGTTCTCGGCCGCGCACCTGCCGCCCGACGTCTGGACGTTCCTGGACCGGTTCGCCTTCGGGCTGGCCGCCTCGGCGGTCGTCTGGCTGACCGGCGGCCTCGAGGCGGCGATCGTGCTGCACGCCGTCAACAACGTGGTGGTCTTCCTGCTGGCCGGATCGCTGGGGGAGGGGGTGGCCACCGACGCCGTCCCCGCCGGGACCGGCGTGCTCGTGGTGCTCATCGACCTGCTGGCCATGGCCGCCTACGTCGCTCTGGTGGCGCGCACCCGCCGTCGGCTGCGGCCGGAGGTGCGGACCGAGGCCCTCGACCTGCGACGACAGTCACCCCGGGGGGTCCCCGGACCGCCTCCGGCCATCGGGTATGGTGTTCAGCAGCGCCGCGAGGTGCAGCACCACCCTTGGGGTATGGGGTAATTGGCAGCCCGACGGATTCTGGCTCCGTTAGTCTAGGTTCGAGTCCTGGTACCCCAGCGAGGAAGCTGTCTGCCTGGAGACACAGTTCCTCAGCACCACCCGCACGGCCCCGTCGTCTAGCGGCCCAGGACGCCGCCCTCTCACGGCGGTAGCGAGGGTTCGAATCCCTTCGGGGCTACGCGAGCGAGAGCCCCCGGCCACCCGGCCGGGGGCTCTCGCCGTCTGCGGGCGACCCACCCCGGTGCGCGGGTTCCCGCCGGCGCATGGCACCATGGGGAACGCACGGCCCCGTCGTCTAGCGGCCCAGGACGCCGCCCTCTCACGGCGGTAGCGAGGGTTCGAATCCCTTCGGGGCTACGCGAGCGAGAGCCCCCGGTCACCCGACCGGGGGCTCTCGCCGTTCCCGGCCCCGCCGGAGTGGCCGGGTCGCTGGGGCGGGTCTAGCGTCGGGGCGCCGTTCACGCACAGTCACGAGCGGCGGGAAGGCAGGTTCCACCCTTGATCCGGACGAGTCGTCGGCTGGCCGACGGCCGGGAGATCCTCTACTTCGACGCCGGGGACACCGCGCCGCCGCACACCGCCGAGGACCCCCGCGACCTGCCCCCGGTCAGCACCCACTCGCAGCTGCGCTGGGACCCGCTCCTCGGCGAGTGGGTGGTCCTGGCCTCGCACCGGCAGACGCGGACCTTCCTGCCGCCGGCGGACCTCTGTCCGCTGTGCCCGACCCGTCCCGGCCGCGAGCCCACCGAGGTGCCCGAGGCCGACTACCAGGTCGTCGTCTTCGAGAACCGCTTCCCGTCCCTCGCGACAGCGGTCGAGCGTGACGTCCCCAAGACCGCGCCCGGCGCCCCGCTGACCGAGCTGCGCCCCGGCTTCGGCCGCTGCGAGGTCGTCGTCTTCACCAGCGACCACGACCGGTCCTTCGCCACGCTCGGCGCCGACCGGGCCCGCCTGGTCGTCGACGTGTGGGCCGAGCGCACCGCCGAGCTGTCGGGCATCGACGGGGTGGAGCAGGTCTTCGTGTTCGAGAACTCCGGCGAGGAGATCGGGGTGACCCTCTCCCACCCGCACGGGCAGATCTACGCCTACCCGTTCGTGACGCCCCGGGTGGAGAAGGTGCTGGCGTCGGTCGAGCGGCACCGGCGGGAGACCGGCGCCGACCTGTTCGCCGACGTGCTCACGGCCGAGCGTGCCGGGCCCCGCGTCGTCACCACGAACGAGCACTGGACGGCGTTCGTGCCGGCAGCCGCCCGCTGGCCCTACGAGCTGCAGGTCTTCCCGCACCGCCGGGTGCCCGACCTGCCCGCGCTCACGCCTGCGGAGCGCGACGCCCTGGCCGAGCTCTACCTCGACGTGCTGGGCCGCTTCGCCCACCGCTTCGACACCCCGATGCCCTACATCGCCTCCTGGAACCAGGCCCCGGTCGGTCGCGGGCGCGAGGACTGGTGGCTGCACCTGCAGCTCTTCTCGTTGCGCCGGGCGCCCGGGAAGCTGAAGTACCTGGCCGGATCGGAGTCCGGCATGGGCGCCTTCATCACCGACACGGTCCCCGAGGACGTCGCCGAGCAGCTGAGGAACGTGAGGACGACGGGCGAGTGAGCAGCGCAGGCAGCGGCAGCGACCCAGGAGCGCGGCGAGCCTCGGGGTCGACCCGTGGGGACGGTGCGGGAACGGCGGCGGACGTGGCCCGGAAGGCGTTCGCCGAGGCGTTCGGCGGGTCGCCCGAGGGGGTCTGGGCCGCGCCGGGCCGGGTGAACGTCATCGGCGAGCACACCGACTACAACGACGGCTTCGTGCTGCCGGTGGCGTTGCCGCAGACCACCCGCGCCGCGGTGGCCCGCCGGGACGACGGGCTGGTCGCCCTCGTCTCCGCGCAGCACCCCGACGACCGGGTGGAGGTGCCGGTCGCCGAGCTCGCGCCGGGACGTCCCGGTGGCTGGGCGGGCTACCCGGCCGGCGTCGTCGACGCGCTGCGCGACCGCGTGCCCGGCGGGGTGAGCGTCCTGGTCGACGGCGACGTCCCGGTGGGCATGGGGCTGTCGTCGTCCGCGGCGCTGTCCTGCTCGGTCGCGCTGGCGCTGCGCGACCTCGCCGCCCCCGACCTCGCCGTCGCCGACCTGGTCGACGTCGCGCGGCGGGCGGAGAACGACTTCGTGGGTGCGCCGACCGGCATCCTCGACCAGTCCGCGTCGCTGCTGTGCACCGCGGGGCACGCGCTGTTCCTCGACACCCGCGACCGCAGCACCGAGCAGGTGCCGCTGGACCTGCGGGCGGCCGGGCTGGAGCTGCTCGTCGTCGACACCGGGACGACGCACGACCACGCCACCGGCGGCTACGGCGACCGGCGCCGCGAGTGCGAGCGGGCCGCCGAGCGGCTCGGTGTCCGCGCGCTGCGCGACGTGCCGGACGTGGCCGCGCTGGCCCCGCTGGACGACGGCACCCCCGAGGGCGGGGTGCTGCTGCGGCGCGCGCGGCACATCGTCACCGAGAACGCCCGGGTGCTCGAGGTCGTGCGGATCCTGCGCGAGACCCCCGACCCCGCCGCGATCGGGCCGGTGCTCACCGCCGGGCACGCCTCGCTGCGCGACGACTTCCAGATCTCCACCGTCGAGCTCGACACCGCCGTGGACACCGCGCTGGAGGCCGGCGCCGCCGGCGCCCGCATGGTCGGTGGCGGCTTCGGTGGCAGCGCCGTGGTGCTGGTGGACGCCGACCGCACCGACGACGTCGCGCGGGCGATCGCCGGTCGTTTCGCGCAGCAGGGCTTCACCCCTCCGCGGGCCTTCGCGGTCGTGCCCTCCGCAGGCGCCCGGCGCCTCGTCTGACCCACACGCCCCCAGAGGAGGTCCCAGACCCGTGGACGCACTCCGCCTCGACGCCTCGTTCGTCGACTACCTGCTGGTCATCGTGTACTTCGCGGTCGTGCTGATGATCGGCCTGGCCGCGCGCCGACGGGTCTCCGACAGCCTCGACTTCTTCCTGTCGGGTCGGTCGCTGCCCGCGTGGGTGACCGGTCTCGCCTTCATCTCGGCCAACCTCGGTGCGGTCGAGATCATCGGCATGTCGGCCAACGGCGCCCAGTTCGGCATGCCGACCATGCACTACTTCTGGGTCGGCGCCGTCCCGGCCATGCTGTTCCTGGGCGTGGTGATGATGCCCTTCTACTACGGGTCGAAGGTGCGCAGCGTCCCGGAGTTCATGCGGCGCCGGTTCGGCCCCGGCGCCCACCTGGTCAACGCGCTGTCGTTCGCGCTGGCCCAGGTCCTCATCGCGGGCATCAACCTGTTCCTGCTGGCGACCATCGTCGAGTCGCTGCTCGGCTGGCCGCTGTGGGTGTCGCTGATCGTCGCGGCCGCCATCGTGCTCAGCTACATCACCCTCGGCGGGCTCTCGGCGGCCATCTACAACGAGGTCCTGCAGTTCTTCGTCATCGTCGCGGCGCTGCTGCCGCTCAGCCTCATCGGGCTGCACCGGGTCGGCGGGATCGGCGGTCTGGTCGACCGGGTCACCGAGGCCGGCAACGCGGAGCAGTTGCGGTCCTGGCCCGGCACCGAGCTGTCCACCTTCGAGAGCCCGGTGTGGTCGGTGATCGGCATCGTGTTCGGGCTGGGCTTCGTGCTCTCGTTCGGCTACTGGACGACGAACTTCGTTGAGGTCCAGCGCGCGATGGCGACCAAGTCGATGTCCGCGGCCCGCAGCACGCCGATCATCGGCTCGTTCCCGAAGATGTTCGTGCCGTTCATCGTGGTGATCCCGGGCATCATCGCCGGCGTCCTCGTGCCGGAGATCCAGCAGCTCAAGGCCGGACAGAGCAGCGACCTGCAGTACAACGACGCGATGCTCGCGCTGATCCGCGACGTGCTGCCCAACGGCCTGCTCGGCGTCGCGATCGCCGGCCTGCTGGCCGCGTTCATGGCCGGCATGGCCGCCAACATCTCGGCCTTCAACACGGTCTTCAGCTACGACCTGTGGCAGACGTACGTGAAGAAGGACGAGCCGGACCACTACTACCTGCAGGTCGGCCGCTGGGCCACCGTCGGCGCGACGGTCGTCGCCATCGGGACGGCACTGATCGCCTCCGGCTACAGCAACCTGATGGACTACCTGCAGACCCTGTTCGGCTTCTTCAACGCGCCGCTGTTCGCCACGTTCATCCTCGGCATGTTCTGGAAGCGGATGACGGCGACCGCGGGGTGGGCCGGCCTGGTGTCCGGCACGCTCGCCGCCGTCGTCGTCGCCGTGCTCAGCCAGGACGCGCTCGGCGCGGCGTCGGTGGGCGCGCTCCCGCTCAGCGGTCAGGGGGCGAGCTTCGTCGCCGCGAGCGCCGCGTTCGTCGTGGACATCGTCGTGAGCGTCGCTGTCTCCATGGTGACCGCCCCGAAGCCGGTGGCCCAGCTCGCCGGGCTGGTCTACTCCGAGACGCCGCGGGAGCAGCGCACCGACCCCGACGCGCACCGGCTGCCCTGGTACCAGTCGCCGACCAAGCTGGCCGGGATCTCCCTGGTCATGGTGATCATCCTCAACGTCATCTTCCGTTGACCGCCGCACCGCAGAGGAGCCGCACGTGAGCACCACCGGACAGCAGCCCCGAGCGCACCGGGCGGGGGCCTTCGACGTCCGCAACGTCATCGCCGGCCTCATCGGTTTCTACGGCGTCGTGCTGGTCCTCATGGGGCTGTTCGGCACCTCGGCGGACGACCGGGCCAAGACCGACGGCTTCAACGCCAACCTGTGGGTCGGCATCGCCATGCTGGTCTTCGCCGCGGCCTTCGCGCTGTGGTCACGGCTGCGCCCCGTGGTGGTCGACCAGGGCGCCGACGTCGCGGGGGACGACGACCGACCCCCGATGCACTGAAGGCCCCGTCCTCCCCACCTCGCGGTAGGGCCCCCGCTGCCCACGGCCCCGTCCCGAGGCCGGCCCCGAGCCTGCGAGGGGTGAGGAGGACGGCTCCTCCCACCTGCAGAGGGGGGCCGGTGGGCCCGGGACGGGGGCCGTGTCCGGTCACTCGAGGACGGTGACCGGTACCCGCTGCACCAGGTTGTTCGCCATGCCCTGCCGGTTCCAGACCTGCTCGGTGGGCTGACTGCCCTGGGCGTCGGTCGCCCGGACGAGCAGCTCCCAGGTGCCCGGCTCCGCCGTCCAGGGGTACTGCCAGGTCCGCCAGGCATAGGGGTGCGCCGGGTCGGCCGGGGCCAGCTCGGCGGCCGACCAGGTGGCCCCGCCGTCCGTGCTGACCTCGACACCGGTGAGCGGGGCCCGGCCCGACCACGCCCGCCCGGTGAGCGTCACCGGCCCCGGGCGCAGGAAGCGCTCACGGGTCATGAAGTCCGGCCAGCCGGGCGGGCTGAGCAGGGCGCGGGGCGCGATGCGGGTGACCGGCTCACCGGCGTCGTCGGCGTCGACCTTGAGCCGGTAGGCCGTGGTGTTCTGGTAGCCGTCGAACGGGCGGTCGAGCACCTCGATCCGGGTCAGCCACTTGACGTGGGCCATGCCGTACCAGCCGGGCACCAGCAGCCGCAGCGGAGCGCCGTGCTGGGGCGGCAGCGGGGCGCCGTTCATCGCCCACACCAGCAGCACCTCGGGGCGCATCGCCTCGGCCAGCGGCAGGCCGCGCGCGTAGTCCTGCTCGATGCCGCGCTCCACGCCGTGGTCGGCACCGGTGAAGGCGACGTCGACCGCGCCGTCGGCGATCCCGGCCTCATCGAGCAGAGGGGCCAGTGGCGTGCCGGTCCACTCGGCGGTGCCGACGGCCTCCAGCAGCCAGGGCTGGCTCACCGGCCGCGGCTCGTAGCGGGCGCGGCCGTTGCCGGCGCACTCGAGCAGCACCCGGGAGGTGACGGCGGGACGGCGCTGCAGGTCCTCCAGCGTCAGCCGCAGCGGGCGGTCGACGGCGCCGCCGACCTCCAGCGACCAGGTGGCCGGGTCGACGGCGGGGATGTCGTAGTGGGTGAGCACGTAGTGCAGCCCCGGCGGCGTGACGTCGTAGCGCAGCGCCTCCAGCGGCATCCCGTGGTTGCGGGTGGCCAGGGCCAGCTCGTCGAGGCCGATGCCCTCCCCGGGCTCGGCGATCCGGGCGCGGCCGCGGTAGGTGGGCTCGGTGGCGGTCATGGCCCCAGTCTCGACCGGGGGACCGCCGAGGGGAACTGCCCGGACGGTCGGGGACGACACCGGCGTCGGGGTGCTGCCCGTCCATCCCGCGGCCCCGTCGACCCCGCCGAGTCGATCGTGGGGTCGTCGCGCGGGACACGCGCGGGCACGCCGCGGGGCCCTGCACGAGCCCCATGATCGACACCGGAGGAGTAGGTCAGGGGATCCTTCTTCAGCGGGCGGCGCGTGAGATGGCGCCGGCGGCCTCGAGCACCGCGCCCACGACCTCCGGGGCGGGACGGCGGCCCAGTCGCTCGACCGGCCCGGAGATGGAGACCGCGCCCAGGACCCCGCCCGCGGCGTCCCGCACCGGTGCCGACAGGGACGCGACCCCGGGCTCCCGCTCGGCGATGCTGTGCGCCCACCCCCGACGGCGGACGTCGAGCAGCGTGCGGGCGGTGAAGCTGGCGCTGGGCAGCAGCGGGGTGACCTCGTCGGCAGGGGCGAAGGCGAGCAGCGCGTGTGCGGCCGAGCCGGCCGTCATCGGCAGTCGCGCCCCCACCGGCACGGTGTCGCGCAGCCCGTGCGCCCGCTCGGCGGCGGCCACGCAGACCCGGCTGGCGCCGTCCCGCACGTAGAACTGGGCGCTCTCCCCGCTGGCGTCCCGCAGCGCGACCAGGTGCCGGCCGGCCAGCTCGGCGAGGTCGGCGACCCCGCGGCCGAGCTCGGCCAGTGCCGGTCCGGGTGCCCACGCGCCGGCCGGCGTGCGCCGGACCAGGCGGTGTCCCTCGAGGGCCACGGCCAGCCGGTGCGCGGTGGCCCGGGGCAGCCCGGTGCGTTCGACGAGCTCGGCGAGGGTCGCGGGCTCGGCGGCCACGGCACGGAGGATGGCCACCGCTTTGTCCAAGACGGCGACGGGGTTAGGCTGTCCCACACAGCAATACTCGCATCCCATACCGTGAGATGGCCAGTGTGGTCGTCCGCACCGGAGCGAGCCCCGACCCCCGGAGGGACCAGCCGTGCCGAAGACCCTGGCGGAGAAGGTCTACGACGCCCACGTCGTGCGCAGCGCCGCGGGCGAGCCGGACCTGCTCTACATCGACCTGCACCTGGTGCACGAGGTGACCAGCCCGCAGGCGTTCGACGGCCTCCGTGCCGCCGGCCGCAGGGTGCGCCACCCCGAGCTGACGATGGCGACCGAGGACCACAACGTCCCGACGCTGGAGATCCTCAAGCCGATCGCCGACCCGGTCAGCCGGGCGCAGGTCGAGGCCCTGCGGAAGAACGCCGCCGAGTTCGGCATCCGCCTGGCCCCGATGGGCGACCGTGACCAGGGCATCGTGCACGTCATCGGCCCGCAGCTGGGCCTGACCCAGCCGGGCATGACCATCGTCTGCGGCGACAGCCACACCTCCACGCACGGCGCGTTCGGCGCGCTGGCGTTCGGCATCGGCACCAGTGAGGTCGAGCACGTGCTGGCCACGCAGACCCTGCCGCAGTACCGGCCCAGGCAGATGGCCGTGACCGTCGACGGTGTGCTGCCCGAGGGGGTGTCGTCGAAGGACGTCATCCTGGCGGTCATCGCGAGGATCGGCACCAACGGCGCCGCCGGCCACGTCATCGAGTACCGCGGCAGCGCCATCGAGGCCCTCTCGATGGAGGCCCGGATGACGATCTGCAACATGTCGATCGAGGCCGGCGCCCGCGCCGGGCTGATCGCCCCGGACCAGACCACCTTCGACTTCCTGCAGGGCCGCCCGCACGCCCCGCAGGGTGCCGACTGGGACGCTGCGGTCGAGTACTGGAAGACCCTGCGCACCGACGAGGGCGCGGTCTTCGACACCGAGGTGGTCCTGGACGCCGCCGAGCTCACGCCGTACGTCACCTGGGGCACCAACCCCGGCCAGGGCCTGCCGATCGCGGAGTCGGTCCCGGACCCCGCGGCGATCCCCGACGAGGGGGAGCGCCGCGCCGCCGAGCAGGCGCTGGCCTACATGGGGCTGACCCCCGGCACGCCGCTGCGCGAGATCGAGGTCGACACCGTCTTCCTGGGTTCGTGCACCAACGGCCGCATCGAGGACCTGCGCATCGCCGCCGAGCTGCTGCGCGGCAAGAGGATCGACGCCAACACCCGCATGCTGGTCGTCCCCGGGTCGGTCGGCGTGAAGCTGCAGGCCGAGGCCGAGGGCCTGGACCGGGTGTTCACCGAGGCCGGCGCCGAGTGGCGCGGCGCCGGGTGCTCGATGTGCCTGGGCATGAACCCCGACCAGCTCAAGCCGGGGGAGCGGTCGGCCTCGACCAGCAACCGCAACTTCCAGGGCCGGCAGGGCAAGGGCGGGCGCACCCACCTGGTGTCCCCGTCGGTCGCCGCGGCCACCGCGCTGACCGGGCGGCTCACCGCCCCCGCCGACCTGCAGCCGGCCGAGCCCGCCGGCGTCTGAGACAGGAGCCCCAGATGCAGCCCTTCACCACGCACACCGGCACGGCCGCCCCGCTGCGCCGCAGCGCCGTCGACACCGACCAGATCATCCCGGCCGAGTACCTGAAGCGGATCACCCGCACCGGGTTCGAGGACGGCCTGTTCGTCGCCTGGCGGAAGAACGAGCCGGACTTCGTGCTCAACCAGCCGCAGTACGCCGACGCCTCGATCCTCGTCGCCGGCCCCGACTTCGGCACCGGCTCCTCCCGCGAGCACGCCGTCTGGGCGCTGATGGACGGCGGCTTCCGCGTCGTCATCAGCTCGCGGTTCGCCGACATCTTCAAGAACAACTCGACCAAGGCCGGGCTGCTCACCGTCGTCCTGCCGCAGGCCGAGGTCGAGGCGCTGTGGGCGGCGGCGGAGGCCGACCCCACCACGCCGGTGACCGTTGACCTGCAGGAGCGGCGGGTCTCCTACGGCGAGCGCAGCCTGTCGTTCGAGATCGACGACTACACCCGCTGGCGGCTGCTGGAGGGCCTCGACGACGTCGGGCTCACCGAGCGGAACCTGGCCGACATCGAGGCCTTCGAGGCCCGCCGCCCGGCCTGGCTGCCGAAGGCGCTCCCCGCCCTGCCCGCCTGAGGGAGCGGCTGTGCACCGGGTGCGGCGGTTGCCGACCTGCCCGGTGGCGGCGGCCCCGACCAGGGCTCCGTGGGTGGTCGGGAGGGTCTCGTGGTCGCGTACCGACGGCGGCACGTGGACGGCCAGGGGGACCCCGACACCTCGTACCGACGCCGTCGACGGAGACGCGTCAGTGGTGGTGGCCGTGCCGGCCGAGGGTCTGCACGGCGGTCGCGCCGGGGCGGGTCCACTGCGGCACGGGGCGGCTGGTCGGGCCCCAGGTGGCGTTCCCGTCGGCGTCCGAGCGCCAGTACCAGCACGCGTCGCGCCCCTCGGGCCAGCCCTCGGGGTTGTCCTCCCACGCCTCGCCGCGGCCGTAGGGCGTCCTGTCGAGCAGCCCGAAGGACCCGGCGACCGGCTCGTTGCCGCGGCCCGTCGTGGAGTAGGTGAGGAACACGCGGTCGCCGTCGCGCAGGAAGCAGGTGAGGTAGCCCATCTCCCCGCCGACCGGTTCCCCCACGTCGCGCACCGAGTACCAGGGCTGGGTGTAGCCCATGAACTCGACGTAGGCGGCCACCTCGTCCCACCGGCCCGTGGTCAGGACGGCGAACGAGACGCCGCGGGCGTTGAGGTACACGGTGTCCCTCAGCTGCCAGGTCGTCATGGTGCAGCCCTCGCACTGCCCCTGGTGCGGCGCGCCGTCGTACCACATGTGCTTGTAGACCACGAGCTCGTCGCGGCCCTGGAACAGGTGCAGGAAGGGGACCGGGCCGTCCGGTCCGACGACCTCGACCGTCCCGTCCAGCTCCACCATCGGCAGCCGGCGGCGGGCCGCGGCGAGGGCGTCGCCCTCGCGGGTGTGGGCCTTCTCGCGGACCAGGAGCTCGTTGCGGGCGGTCTGCCAGGTGGCCAGGTCGACGACGGGCGGGCGGCCGGGCAGTGCGGTGGTCGGGTCGTCCGGCGTGGTCGTCATGGTGTCCTCCCTGGGGTCTCGTGCCGGGCAACGGCGTGCGACGTCCGACGACGGTCACCAGAACTGACTCGCGACCCGGCCCGAACTCATCGCGGCAGGGGGCGTCCTCGGCCGAGCCGGCACGGACTCCGCCGGGCCGACGCGTCCACGGACGCGCTCCGAGGAGGATCCCGTCCTCCCCGTCCCTCCGCAGGCCCGGGGTGGGACCCGGGACGGGGCCTTCAGCGCAGGCCGGTGAAGGCCGGGTCCTCGGCGGCGCCGGCCGAGAAGTCCCGGTAGTAGTCGGCCGAGAGCGCGCCCGGCCGTCCGCCCAGCACCCACGTGCTGCCCTTCGCCGAGGGCGGGTGCACCGCGCCGGGCACGCCGGCGAAGCGGACACCGAGGGCTGCCAGCGCCGAGGGGATCGCGCCGCCCTGGCTGCAGACCACGGCCACCCCCGGGGCGTCGTGGTCCGCCCGCTCCAGCAGCTGCTCGATCGCGGCGAGGCCCGCCTGCGGGTCGGCGGCGAACTCCTCCTCGCCGAGCTCGGGCAGCGGGCTGATGCCGCGGCCGAGCCGGTCGGCCAGCGGCTCGAGGGTCTGCCGGCAGCGGACCCGCTCGGCGGTCAGCAGCTCCACGGGAGCGAACAGCGGCAGCACCCGCGCCAGCCGCGCCGCCTGGCGGCGCCCCTTGCCGTCCAGCGGGCGCAGCTCGTCGGGGCCGTCCCAGTCGGACTTGCTGCCGGCCTTGGCGTGCCGGACCAACAGCAGCGAGGGCTGCCGCGGGACGTCGGCGCGCGCCAGGTCGGCCAGCACGGCGCGGTCGTGGGCGTGGCTGACCAGCGCGCAGGCCTCCTCGACCGGCAGCCAGCGCAGCTCGTCGACCTCGTCGTTGGGCTCGAACGCCCCGCCGACGACCCGCATCAGCCAGTAGTCGACCCGCTTGGGGCCCTCCGGCACCTCGTACTCGGTGCGCACGCTGCGCCGTCCGACGACGACGTCCAGGCCGGTCTCCTCGGCCACCTCGCGCACCGCGGTCTCCAGCAGGTGCTCGTCCTCGTCGGGCTTGCCCTTGGGCAGTGACCAGTCGTCGTACTTCGGCCGGTGCACCAGCGCGGTCTCGATGCCGCCGTCCGCCGGGCGCCACAGGGCGCCACCGGCAGCACGGATCAGGTCGCCCGTCTCAGCCGACATGGTCGACCGCCGCCATCAGCCGGGCCTGGTAATCGCGCTCCCCGGTGCGGGTCCAGGCCCCGTCGCTGCCCAGCTCCCAGCAGCGCACGCCCTCGGCCATCGCCGCGTCGAACGTCTCCTGCAGCTCCCGCTCGGCGGTCTCGTCGCACACCCGCAGCAGCACCTCGACGCGGCGGTCGAGGTTGCGGTGCATGAGGTCGGAGCTGCCGAGCCACCACTCGCCGTCCCCGCCGCCGGCGAACCAGATCACCCGCGAGTGCTCGAGGAACCGGCCCACGATCGAGCGCACCCGCACGTTCTCCGACAGCCCGGGGACGCCGGGCCGCAGCGAGCAGATGCCGCGGATGAGCAGCTCCACCGGGACGCCGGCCGACGACGCCTCGTACAGGGCGTCGATGAGCTCCTCGTCGACCAGCGCGTTCACCTTGATCCGGATGCCCGCGGGCCGGCCCTCGCGGGCGTGGCGAGCCTCCCGGCGGATCTTCTCCACCAACCCCGGGCGGATGCCGTGGGGGGCGACCATGAGCCGCCGGTAGGTGGTCTGCCGCGAGTAGCCGGTGAGGGTGTTGAACAGGTCGGTGAGGTCGGCGCCCACCCGTGGGTCGGCGGTGAGGATGCCGAGGTCCTCGTAGAGCCGGGCGGTCTTCGGGTTGTAGTTGCCGGTGCCGATGTGGCAGTACCGGCGGATCACGCCGCCCTCGCGGCGGACGACGAGGGCGGTCTTGCAGTGCGTCTTGAGTCCGACCAGGCCGTAGACGACGTGGCAGCCGGCGCGCTCCAGCGAGCGGGCCCAGCTGATGTTGGCCTCCTCGTCGAAGCGTGCCTTGATCTCGACCAGGACCACGACCTGCTTCCCGGCCTCGGCGGCGTCGATGAGCGCGTTGACGATCGGCGAGTCGCCCGACGTCCGGTACAGCGTCTGCTTGATCGCCAGCACGTTCGGGTCGGCGGCGGCCTGCTCGATGAAGCGCTGCACACTGGTCGCGAACGAGTGGTACGGGTGGTGGACGAGCACGTCGCCCTCCCGCAGCGTCGCGAACACGCTCTTGGGCGTCTCGCCCTCCGACAGCCGCGGGTGGGTGGCCGGCACGAACGGCTCGTCCTTGAGCTCCGGCCGGTCGAGGCCGTAGAGCTCCCACAGCGCGGCGAGGTCGAGCAGGCCGGGCACGTGGACCACGTCGGAGCCGTCCACCTCCAGCTCGCTCATGAGCACGTCGAGGATCCGCTGGTCCATCGGCTCGGCGACCTCCAGCCGCACCGCCGGGCCGAAGCGACGGCGGGCCAGCTCGCGCTCCAGGGCCTGCAGCAGGTCCTCGTCGCGGTCCTCCTCGACCTCGAGGTCGGCGTTGCGGGTCACCCGGAAGAGGTGGTGGTCGATCACGTCGAGGCCGGGGAACAGCTGCGGGAGGTGCGCGGCGATCAGGTCCTCGAGCGGCAGGAAGGTGGCATCGCGGTCGGAGCTCGCGACCCGCACGAACCGGGGCACGTTGTTGGGCACCTTCAGCCGGGCGAAGCGCGGCCCGCCGGTGTCGGGGTCGCGCACCTGGACGGCGAGGTTCAGCGACAGCCCGCTGATGTACGGGAAGGGGTGTGCCGGGTCGACCGCCAGCGGGGTCAGCACCGGGAACACCTGGTCGCGGAAGTACTCCCGCAACCGCTTGGACTCGTGCTCGGCCAGCTCGCCCCAGTGCACGATCCGGATCCCGGCCTCCTCCAGGCGCGGGCTGATGTCCTTGGTGAAGACGTCGGCGTGCCGGTGCACCAGGTCGCGGGTCCGCTCGGTGACCCGGGCCAGCTGCTCGCGGATCGTCAGCCCGTCGGGGGAGCGCACCGTCAGCCCGGTGCTCTGGCGACGCTTCAGGCCGGCGATGCGGACCATGTAGAACTCGTCGAGGTTGCCGGCGAAGATCGCCAGGAACTTCACCCGCTCCAGCAGGGGCAGGGAGTCGTCCTCCGCCAGCTCCAGCACACGGGCGTTGAAGTCCAGCCACGACAGCTCGCGGTTGATGTACCGGTCGGAGGGGGCACCGGATCTGGTCGAGGGCACGGGCTCATCGTGCCGCAGTCGGGTTGCCGGTGGGTGCCCAGCAGCCGGTCAGCCGGGCGGCCGGGCGGCTCTGCCCAGCAGCGCCGCGGTGTGCGGGCCGACGCCCAGCGCGAGCGCGGCCTCGAGGTCGCCGGGGGTGTCGACGTCCCGCTGCAGACCCGGCCAGCCGCCGGCCAGCGGGACGGCGCCGCCGGCCGCGTGCCGCCGCGCCGACCCGGCCCCGAAGGCGGGGGAGAGGTCGGTGCCGACGGCGGTGAGCAGCGTCGTCCCGGTGCCCTGCGCGTCGGCCACGAAGCAGCGCGCCGACACCTGCGCCGCGGCGAGGGCGGCGGTCAGCTCCTCCGGGCGCAGCGCCGGCAGGTCGGAGGAGAGCGCGGCCACCGCGGCGGCCCCGGTGACGCGCGCGCCGTGGGCGAGCGCCGGGTTGAGGCCCCGGTCGGGCTCGTCGGGCACCGTGCGCGCGCCCAGCCGGGTCACCGTCCCGGCGGCCGCGGGGTCGTCGGTGACGACGAGGACGCCGGCGACGGCGGGCGAGGCCAGCGCCGCGGTCACGGTGTCGGCCAGCAGCGCCAGGACCAGCCGGTCGTGCGCGGCCTCCGGCGGACCGGCCAGGCCCGCGGGCAGCGGCGTGAGGCGGGTCTTGGCCAGCGCCAGCCGCTTCGCCGGGACGACGACCGACCACGCGCGCACGGCGACAATGTGAGCACACCGGCGCGGGGACGCCGACGGGCCGGACCGGACCCCGGTGCGCCCCGCGGACCGGTGCAGGCCACGATGGCCTCTCAGGACGTCCCGGCCCGACCAGGGCCGGGAGGGCAGGGAGGGAGGAACCGGTGACGCAGGACGGATCCCCGGGGACCGGGGTGTCGCGCCGCACCGGGACCCCGACGTCGCGGTGGCGCACCCGCCGGCCGCTGCCGCCGGCCCTGGCGCTGTGCGTCGCGGTGGTCTACCCGGTCACGGTGCTGCTGTTCCGGATGCGCTACCGGTACGCCGAGCGCTTCCCCCGCACCGGCCCGGTCCTCCTGGTGGCCAACCACGTGTCGGTGCTCGACCCGCTGGCCTGCGCCCGGCTGGTCTGGGACTGCGGCCGCGTGCCGCACTTCCTGGCCAAGGAGTCGGTCTTCACCGGGCTCGCGGGTCGGATCCTGCGCGCCGCCGGACAGATCCCGGTGGCCCGCGGCCGGGCCGACGCGCGCACCTCGCTGGCGGCCGCCGAGGCCGACCTCGCCGCCGGCAACGTCGTGGTCATCTACCCCGAGGGTTCGGTGACCCGCGACCCCGACTGGTGGCCCATGGAGGCCCGGACCGGGGTGGCGCGACTGGCCCTGACCACCGACGCCGTCGTCCTGCCGGTGGCCCAGTTCGGGCCGCAGCGGCTGCACGACTACCACACCAAGAAGCTGCACCCGCGGCTGCGCACGACCGCCGACTACCTGGTCGGCGAGCCGGTGGACCTCACCGACCTGCGCGCGCAGGTGCGCGCGGGCCGTCCCCTGACCGGGGACCTGCTGCGGGAGGTGACCGACCGGATGATGGCCTCCGTCCGTGACCAGCTGGCCGAGCTCCGCGGTGAGCCGGCGCCCACCACGACCACCCCCCACCCCCGGCGCACGCTGCCCGGCGACCTGCCCGGGAGCGCCGCGTGAGCCCCGGCGCCGGCACGCGGGCCGCCGTCCTGGGAGCCGGCTCCTGGGGGACGACCTTCGCCAAGGTGCTCGCCGACGCCGGCTGTGCGGTGGCGCTGCACGCCCGCCGCCCCGAGCTGGCGTACGCGATCGGCGAGACCCGGGAGAACCCCGACTACCTGCCCGGCATCCGGCTGCCCGACCGGTTGCGCGCGACGGCCGACGCCGCCGAGGCGCTCGCCGACGCCGAGATCGTGGTGCTCGCCGTCCCCTCCCAGTCGCTGCGGGACAACCTCACCGAGTGGGCGCCGCTGCTGCCCCCCGACGCGGTGCTGCTCTCGCTGATGAAGGGCGTCGAGCTGGGCACCACCAAGCGGATGAGCCAGGTGATCAGCGAGGTCACCGGCGCCGGGCCCGACCGGGTCGCCGCGCTCTCGGGCCCCAACCTGGCCCGCGAGATCGCCGAGGAGCAGCCGGCCGCGACCGTGGTGGCCTGCGAGGACCACGACCGTGCGGCGCAGGTGCAGGCCGCCTGCCACACCCCCTACTTCCGCCCGTACACCAACCAGGACCTGGTGGGCTGCGAGCTCGGCGGCGCGGTCAAGAACGTCATCGCGCTGGCCTGCGGCATCACCGAGGGCATGGGCTTCGGCGACAACACGCGGGCCTCGCTGATCACCCGCGGTCTGGCCGAGACCGCCCGGCTGGGCGCGGCCCTGGGTGCCGAGCCCGCCACGTTCGCCGGGCTGGCCGGCCTGGGCGACCTGGTCGCCACCTGCAGCTCCCCGCTGTCGCGCAACCGCACCTTCGGTGAGCGGCTGGGGCGCGGCATGTCGGTGGAGGAGGTGCAGCGGACCACCCGGCAGGTCGCCGAGGGGGTGAAGAGCTGCCAGCCCGTGCTGGACCTGGCGCGGGCGCACGGGGTCGACATGCCGCTGACCGAGGCCGTCGTCCGGGTGTGCCACGACGGTGTCCCGGTGGCGCAGATCGTGAAGGACATCATGTCCAGGGAAGCGAAGCCCGAGTGAGCGAGCTGCCGGAGGCGTGGGGCGACGGCACCCGCTCGGTGCGGGCCGGGGAGGAGCCGGCCCGGCCGGGTGCGCCGCTGCGCCCCTCACCGGTCTTCGCGGCTCCGTTCCACCTCGGGGACCGACCGCCGCGCGCCGGCGGGGCGGATGCCTACGCGCGGACCGAGCACCCCACCCTGCGGGCGTTCGAGGCAGCCGTGGGCGAGCTGGACGGCGGCCGCTGCCTCTCGTTCGCGACCGGCATGGCCGCGATCACGGCCGCGCTCATGGCCTGCGCGGGCGCGGGGGACCGGGTGGTCCTCCCCGCCGACGGCTACTACACGACCCGGCTGCTGGGACGCGAGGAGCTCGACCGGCTGGGCCTGCGGGTGGAGTACGTGCCCACCCCGGAGATCGAGGGTGTCGCCGCCCGTGGGGAGCTCCGGGGTGCCCGGCTGGTGCTGCTGGAGACGCCCAGCAACCCGCAGCTCGACGTCTGCGACGTCGTCGCGGTGGCCGAGGCGGCCCGGGACGCCGGCGCGCTGCTCGCCGTCGACAACACCACCGCCACCCCGCTGGGCCAGCGTCCGCTGGCCCTCGGTGCCGACCTCACCATCGGGGCGGACACCAAGGCGCTGACCGGGCACAGCGACCTGCTGCTCGGGCACGTGAGCACCACCGACGACGCGGTGTACGCGCGCCTGAAGAGCTGGCGGGACCACACCGGCGCGACCCCGGGGCCGTTCGAGGCGTGGCTGGGTCACCGCTCGATGGCCACGCTCGACCTGCGGCTGACCCGCCAGGCGGACAACGCCCGTGCCGTCGCCGAGCTGCTGGCCGCCCATCCCGGGGTGACCGGCGTCCGGTGGCCGTGGCGGCCGCAGGACCCCTCGTTCGCGTTGGCCTCGAGACAGATGGCCCGTCCGGTCGGCGTCGTCTCGGCGGTGCTGCCCGACGCGGCCGCCGTCGCACGGCTGGTGGCCGCCAGCCGGCTGTGGGCGGCGGCCACCAGCTTCGGCGGCCTGCACAGCACGCTGGACCGGCGGGCCCAGTGGGGCGGGGACGCCGTCCCGCCGGGCTTCGTCCGGTTCTCCTGCGGCATCGAGGACACCGCCGACGTGGTCACCGACCTCGCCACCGCGCTGGACACCGCCCTGGGCCAAGCCTGATGACGTGCTGGAACGGCCACCCTTCAGGGGCCCGCGCCGAGCTCGCGAGGCGTGGGGGGAAGGGTGGTCCTTATCCGGCCGCGGCGAACTCGCCCCGCCGGCGGCGGGCCCCCCGGGCGGTCAGCCACAGGCTCACCCCGACGTAGTAGCCGAGGTACGCCAGCGACAGGGCCACCACCACCGGGTGCGGGTCGGGCACCTGCACCAGCAGGACGGCGTAGGTGATCAACCAGACGACCGTCAGCGCCAGGCTCAGCCCGCGCAGGGCCTTCGTCCGCGACGGGTAGAGGTAGCGCACCGGCACGAACACCAGCGCCGAGCACACGACGAGCACCGTGGCGACCACGGCCGGGCCCAGGTCGAGCACGACGGCGTAGAAGGCGACCACGTTCCAGTAGCTCGGGAAGCCGAGGAAGGCGTGGTCCTCGGTCTTCGCGTCGACCCGGCAGAACTGGTAGCAGGAGGCCAGCAGCGGCAGTGCGGCGACGACCCAGCCCGCGGCGCCGCCGGGCAGCGACCCGGTCGTCCACAGCAGCACCACCGGCGCGAAGGCGTAGGTGAGGTAGTCGACGATGTCGTCGAGCCGGGCGCCGTCGAACCAGGGGATCGTCTCCTTGACCCGCAGCCGGCGGGCCAGCATCCCGTCGGTGCCGTCGACGACGAGGGCCACCAGGCCCAGCCACAGGGCGGTCACCGCGTCGCCGTCGAACGCGGCCAGCACGATGAGCAGCCCGAGCACCGAGCCGATCGCGGTGTAGAGGTGGACGGCGGCCCCCGCCAGGCGCAGCCTGCGCGAGGTCGTCGCCGTTCCGGCTGCGTCCATCGGGGTCGAGGTTCCCACATCCGGACGCGCCCGGTCCCTCCGCCCGTCGTCCGGGCGCGCCGGAGGGCCTCCACTAGGGTCGGCCGCGATGAGCGGACAGGCGGGCAAGCGGCGGATCGCGGTCGTCTTCGGCGGCCGCAGCGCGGAACACCCCATCTCCTGCGTCTCCGCCGGGGCCGTCCTCGCGGCGCTGGACCGGGACCGGTACGACGTCGTCCCCGTGGGCATCACCCGCGACGGTGGCTGGGTGCTGCCCGACCCGGGGCAGCGGTTGGCGATCGTCGACGGCGAGCTGCCGGAGGTCGTCGGCGGGACCCCGGTGACGCTGGTCGGCGACCCGAGCGGGCGCGGCCTGCAGCGCCTGGACGGCACGGGCGAGCGGATCGGCCTGGACGTCGTCTTCCCGGTGCTGCACGGCGCCTACGGCGAGGACGGCACGATCCAGGGGCTGCTGGAGATGAGCGGCATCCCCTACGTGGGCTCGGGCGTCTTCGCCAGCGCGGCGTCGATGGAC
Source organism: Geodermatophilus sp. URMC 61 (assembly GCF_052931555.1). NCBI lineage: Bacteria > Bacillati > Actinomycetota > Actinomycetes > Geodermatophilales > Geodermatophilaceae > Geodermatophilus > Geodermatophilus sp. URMC 61. Next base: position 3,069,719 of record NZ_JBRFHZ010000002.1, on the reverse strand, counting down.
AAGGAGTTCACCAAGAAGCTGCTCACCGCCGCCGGGCTGCCGCAGGGCGAGCACGTGGTGCTGCGCGACCCCTCCGGGGCGCTGTCGGCCGACCCCGCGGTGCTCGACGCCGCCACCCGGGAGCGCCTGGGCCTGCCGGTGTTCGTCAAGCCCTCGCGGGCCGGTTCCAGCATCGGGATCACGAAGGTCACCGACTGGGCGCAGTTCCCCCAGGCCGTCGCGACGGCCGCCGCCGTCGACGCCAAGGTGGTCGTCGAGGCCGCCGTCCCGGGGCGGGAGATCGAGTGCGGCGTCCTGGCCACGCCCGGCGGCGGGCTCCCGCAGGCGAGCCTCCCGGCGGAGATCCGGCTGCACCCGGGCACCGACTGGTACGACTTCGCCGCCAAGTACCTCGACGACGCCGCGGACTTCGACGTCCCCGCCGACCTCACCCCCGAGCAGACCCGGGCGGTGCAGGAGGCGGCCTGCCGCGCGTACCTCGCGATGGACTGCCGCGGCCTGGCACGGGTCGACTTCTTCCTCGGCACCGGCCCCGGCGGCGCCCAGCGGCTCGTGGTCAACGAGGTGAACACCATGCCGGGCTTCACCCCGATCTCGATGTACCCCCGGATGTGGGCGGCCACCGGCGTCGACTTCGCCACGCTGGTGGACCGGCTGGTCGAGGTCGCTCTGGCCGACGCGCCGACCGCCGCCGACCCGACGCTGGACGGCACCCGGGCGTGAGCCCGGCGGCGGTGGTCCGGCGCGGTGGGCTGGCGCTGCTGCTGGCCCTGCTGTCCGGCTGCGCCGGCCAGGCGGACGGCGACGCGCCCCCCGCACCGGCCGCGGCGACACCGGGCACGCCCCAGGAGCTCGAGGCACTCGTCATCCCCGAGGTGGCCTCGGGCCTGCCGCGCGTGCCCGACGACGCCCTGTCACCGCCGGCGGGGGAGAAGCTGGTCGAGGACGTCGCCCGCTACGCCGCGGACGCCGCCCGCGAGCGCGAGGTGCTCGACGACTACGGCTACCGCTTCGGCTGGGAGCGCTACTGGGGCTCGGGGTCCGGACCGCTGACCACCGTGGCCGCCCACCAGTTCGAGACGACCGACGGCGCGGCGGCGTTCACCGCGGACCTGGCTGCCCACGAGGCGGAGGTCTACGGCGGCCTGCTGCGCGAGGACCCGCCGGACCTGCCCGCGGGGTGCCGGCTGCTGCAGCTCGACGAGGGTGCCCCGGCGGCCGGGGTGGCCGCGCCGGCCGCCCTCGCCTGGTGCGCGCGCGGGACGTTCAGCCTGGCGGTCACCGCCGTCTCGGGGTCGGTGGAGTCGGCGACCGAGGAGGTGCGGGCCGTCGTGGCGGCCCAGCTGGAGCGGCTGCCGTCATCCTGACCCAGCGCTGCGGTTCCGTCCGGGGGTCCTCTGTCAGCCGCCGGCGTCGACCGGCTGGGCGGGCAGCGTCCCGGTGATGACCGGGCCGAGGGCGGTGACCGGCGCGGAGTCGGTGTCGGCGGAGACGGTCACCTGCACGTAGACCGGCCGGTCGACGGCGGTCCACACGATGCCGTCCGGGTCGGTCGTGTCCACCAGCCACTCCACACCGTTGACCTGGATGAGCGGGGACGTCGGCTCCAGCGCGGCGGGCCGCTCGACGCCGCACACCAGCACCACCGGCGGCTCGCCCCAGGCGTAGGCGTACGGGGAGTCGGACCGGACCGGGCGGGACTGCTCGCCGGCCAGCTCCAGCGGCAGAACGCCCATGAGCGCCGGGCAGTTCGCGTCGGCCTCCGGGGTCACCGGCGGCACCTCCACCGGCAGCGGCGGCAGGTCGGCCCGCCCGGGCGCCGGCGCACCCTCGACGTCGGCGACCGCGTCGTCGGCCCGGTCGCCGACGTCGTCCCCGCCGAGGACGCGGGTGAGCACCAGCAGCACCACCACCAGCGGCAGGACGACGGCGGTGACGACGAGCGCCACCCGCCGCAGCGGGTCGTCCGGCCGGGACGGCTGCGGCGGCGGACCGGGCTGCGGGGCGGGGTTCTCGGCCAGGACGCTCAGATGTTGACGACGGGGCAGGTCAGCGTCCGGGTGATGCCGTCGACCGACTGCACCCGGGCGACGACCAGCCGGCCGAGCTCGTCGACGGTCTCGGCCTCGGCCCGGACGATCACGTCGTAGGGGCCCGTGACGTCCTCGGCCTTGGTGACCCCCGCGATCTCGCTGATGGTCGAGGCGACCTGGGCGGCCTTGCCGACTTCGGTCTGGATGAGGATGTAGGCGTGGACCACGGGAGACCTTTCCTCGGCTGGCGCTGCTGGTGCGGCGTCCGCGCCGGTGGGCGGACAGTTGCGCAACCTACCTCAGCGACCTGGAGGGACCGGTGACTCGTCCTCGTCCGCTGGTCCCGCGCGAGGACCCCGCCGACAGCGTGCGGGTCGTCGGTGAGTTCGGCGTGATCGCCCGCGTCCTCGCGCGGTCCGGCGTCGCGCGGGTCGCCGAGGTCGGGCCCGGCGACGACGCGGCCGTGCTGCGCGCGCCCGACGGCCGCGTGGTCGCCACCACCGACGTACTGGTCGAGGGCCGGCACTTCCGGCGCGACTGGTCGTCGGCCGAGGACGTCGGCCACAAGGCGGCGGCGGCCAACCTCGCCGACGTGGCGGCGATGGGCGGGGTGACGACCGCGCTGCTGGTCGGCCTGGCCTGCCCGCCGGACACCCCGACGACGTGGCTGGAGGGGGTGGCCGCGGGGCTGGCCGAGGAGTGCGCGCCGCTGGGGGCGGCCGTCGTCGGCGGGGACACGGTGTCCGCGGCCCCGGACAGTGGCGGCGTCGTCCTGTCGGTGACCGCGCTGGGCGACCTGGGCGGCCGGGCGCCGGTGCTGCGCTCGGGGGCCCGACCCGGTGACGTGCTGGCCCTGGTCGGCCGGCTGGGCTGGTCGGCGTGCGGCCTGGCCGTGCTGCGGCGCGGGTTCACCAGCCCGGCCGCAGCAGTGGCCGCGCACCGCCGTCCGGCGCCGCCGTACGCGGCCGGCCCCGTCGCGGCCGAGGCCGGAGCGACGGCGATGTGCGACGTCAGCGACGGGCTGCTCGCCGACGCCGGGCACATCGCGGAGGAGAGCGGCGTGCTCGTCGACGTCGACCGGGCCGCGCTGGTCCGGGCGACCCTGGAGCTGCCCGGCCCGCTGCAGCAGGTCGCGGCCGCCCTCGGTGGGGACCCGATGGCCTGGGTGCTCACCGGCGGCGAGGACCACGCGCTGCTGGCCACCTTCCCGGCCGGTGCGGACCTGCCGGAGGGCTGGGCGCGGATCGGCACGGTGCGCGAGGGGGCGCCCGGCGTGCGTGTGGACGGCGAACCGGCCGAGGCGGCCGCCGCGGCCGTCGGGGCGGAGGCGACCGGTCATGCGCACTTCCGCTGAGGCCCGGCTGGCCGACGGCCGCCCGGTCGAGCTGCGGGCGGTGCCCTACGACGACCCGCTGGCCCACGAGCTCATCGGCCGGGTGCAGCAGGAGTACGTGACCCGCTACGGCGGGCCCGACGAGGCCGTGGTGGACCCGGCCGAGTTCGAGCCCCCGGCGGGACTGTTCCTCGTGGCCGAGGTGGACGGCGTCCCGGCGGGGTGCGGGGCCTGGCGGGTGCACGCGCCCGGCGTGGCCGAGGTCAAGCGCGTCTACGTGGAGCCGGCGTTCCGGCGGCAGGGGGTGGCCCAGCTGGTGATGGCCGCGCTGGAGGAGAGCGCGGCCGCGGCCGGCGCACGGTCGGTGGTGCTGAACTCCGGGTCCCGGCAACCCGAGGCGCTGGCGCTGTACGCCGCACTCGGCTACACCTCTGCACCCGGGTACGGCGTGTACGCCGGTATGCCCGGGGCGGTGTTCCTCGGCAAGCGCTTGACGGGTGAGGAGGAGCGGTGAGCGGAGCCGGTGTGGTGACGATCTCGGCCTCCTACGGCGCGGGCGGGGACCAGGTCGGTCCGGCCGTCGCCGCGCGGCTGGGCCTGGTCTTCCACGATCGCGCCATCCCCGCGCAGGTGGCCGGCCGGCTCGGCGTCCCGCTGGCCGAGGCCGAGGCCAACGACGAGACCGTCGCCCGCGGGCTGTGGCGGATCGTCGCCTCGCTGGGCACCATGCCCGACCCGATGGGCGGCGTCGTCCCGGTCACCGAGCAGCTCGACGAGCGGACGTTCCGGCTGCAGACCGAACGGGTGGTCCGCGAGATCGCCGAGGGAGAGGGCGGGGTGGTCCTCGGCCGGGCCGCCGCGCTGGTGCTGGGCGACCGGCCCGACGCGCTGCACGTCCGCTTCGACGGCCCCGAGCAGCGACGGCTCGACGCGGTGGTGGCGCGCACCGGACGCTCGCCCGACGAGGTGCGGCGGGAGCTGCGGGCCAACGACGCGGCCCGTGAGGGGTACGTGCGGCGGTCCTACCGGGTCGACCCGACCTCGCCGCGCATCTACCACCTGGTGATCGACAGCACGGCACTGCCGTTGCAGACGGTGGTCGACCTGGTGGTCGAGGCGGCCCGCGCCCGCGGCATCGGCTAGGGCCGTCTCGCCGGGGGAGGGCGGGAGTCAGCCGGCCCGGGACGCGACAGAGCCCGGGGGTCCGGGGACCTCCGGGCTCTGTCGCAGACGATCGGCCCCGTCCCGGGCCCCGCCCTCCTGCGAGGGGTGGGAGGACGGGTCCTCACTCAGGCGCGCACGACCTTGCCCGCGCGGATGCACGAGGTGCAGGCGTTGATGCGACGACGGTTGCCCGGGGCGACGAGCGCCCGCACGGACTGGATGTTCGGGTTCCAACGGCGCGGCGTCCGCCGGTGCGAGTGCGACACCGACATACCGAAACCGGGCCCCTTGCCACAGACATCGCACACGGCAGCCACGGTGGATCACTCCCAGGAGATTCGTTCACGGACGGCGGCACGCCGACGCGCCCGCACACAGACCAACGGAGAGTCTAACCGGTTCCCGGCGCGGACGTCGCAGAGGTGGGCAGGACCGCCCCTGGCGTCCGGTCGCCGACCCGGCGTCGTCGGTCCGCGTGGGTACCCTCCGGCCGTGGTGCCGGCCCTCGACGACGCCGCGGTCGGCCAGTGGTGCCGGGCCGCGGTCGTCGCCCTGTCCGCGGCCCGTGGCCGCATCGACGACCTCAACGTCTTCCCCGTCCCCGACGGGGACACCGGAACGAACCTGCTGGCCACCGCGGAGGCCGCCGCGGCCGCGCTCGACGAGGCGGACGACGGCGGCACCGGGTCCGCCTGGGCGCTGCTGGCCCGCGGCGCGGTGCTGGGCGCCCGCGGCAACTCCGGCACCATCCTCGCCCAGCTGTGGCGGGGGCTGGCCGACCAGCTCGCCGGGCAGCCCCCGGCCGACGGGCCGACGCTCGCCGCGGCCCTGCAGAAGGCCGCCGACACCGCCTACGGCGCGGTCGCCGACCCCGAGGAGGGGACCTTCCTCACCGTCGCGCGGGCCGGTGCGGAGGCGGCGGTCGCCGCGGTCGCCACCGGCCGTACCGCGCTGGGCGAGGTCGTGCGGGCCGCGGCCGACGGCGCCCGCGCGGCGCTCGAGGCGACGCCGGCGCAGCTGGCCGTGCTCCGCGACGCCGGTGTGGTCGACGCCGGCGGAGCGGGGCTGTGCCTGGTCCTCGACGCGCTGGTGACCACGGTGACCGGCGTCGAGCCCGCCCGTCCGTCGCTGGGCCGCCGGTCCGAGCGCGGGCACCCCCGACACGACCACGGCGACCTGCCGCACCAGCCGCCGGCCGGTCCCGGCAGCGAGGTGCAGTACCTGCTGGCCGACAGCGACGAGGGCGCCGTGGCGCGGCTGCACGAGCGGCTGGCCGCCCTCGGCGACAGCCTGGTGGTCGTCGGCGTCGACACCCCTGGCGGGCGGGAGTGGAACGTGCACGTGCACGTCGCCGACGTCGGCGCCGCGATCGAGGCCGGCATCGAGGCGGGCCGGCCGTACCGCATCTCGGTCAGCCCGCTGGCTCCGGTGCGGGCGCCGGCGCCGGTGGCCGACGCGCGGGCGGTCGTGGCGATCCTCCCGGACGGCGGTCTGGCCGAGCTGTTCGCCGACGAGGGCGCCGCCGTCGTCCCCTGCGGGCCCGACGGCGTCAGCGAGGACGACGTGCTCGCCGCCGTCCTGGGGTCCGGTGCGGCCGGCGTGGTGGTGCTGCCCAACGACCCGACGCTGACCGCACTCGCCGCCCGCGCTGCGGAGCGGGCCCGCGAGGAGGGCCGCGACGTCGCCGTCGTCCCCACCCGCTCCCCGGTGCAGGGCCTGGCCGCGCTGGCCGTCGCCGACCCCACCCGGCGTTTCGGCGACGACGTCATCACCATGGCCGAGGCGGCCGCGGCGACCCGCTGGGCCGAGCTCACCGTCGCCGAGCAGGAGGCGCTGACCAGCGCGGGTCGCTGCGCGCCCGGTGACGTGCTCGGCTCCGCGGAGGGCGACGTCGTGCTGATCGGCCCGGAGCCGGTCGCGGTGGCCTGCGAGCTGCTCGACCGGATGCTGTCGGCCGGCGGGGAGCTGGTCACCCTGGTCGTGGGCCCGGACGCCGGCCTCGCCGACGCCGTGTGCGCGCACCTCGCGGGCGCCCATCCCACGGTCGAGGTCACCCGCTACGACGGCGCACCCGAGGGGGTCTCGCTGCAGGTGGGGGTGGAGTGATGGCCGTGGAGATGACGACCCGACTGGACCGGGTGCTCGGTGCCAAGACCGCCAAGGCGATGGCCGAGACCCTGGGCCTGCACACCGTGCGCGACCTGCTGCGGCACTACCCGCACCGCTACGCCAAGCGGGGGGAGATGACCCGCCTCGACGACCTGCAGGTCGGCGACCGGGTGACCGTGCTGGCGCAGGTCCGGTCGGTCGACAGCCGCCCGATGCGGCAGCGGCGCGGCACCCTCACCGAGGTCACCGTCGGCGACGGGGCCGGGACGATGAAGCTCGTCTTCTTCAACCACCGGCACGCCCGCCTGGTGCCCGGCGCCTGGGGCCTGTTCGCCGGCACGGTCAGCGAGTACCGCAGCAAGCTGCAGTTCGCCCATCCCGACTGCCACCTCATGACCGGGGACGACGAGGACGTCGACTGGGCGCGCGCGCTCATCCCGATCTACCCGGCCAGCAAGGAGGTCTCCAGCTGGGTGATCCAGCGATCGGTGCGGTTGCTGCTCGACGCCTCCGGCGGTTTCGGCTTCGTCGAGGACCCGCTGCCCGAGGCGCTGCGCACCCGGCACGGGCTGCCGAGCCTCCCGGCCGCGCTGCTCGACATCCACCGGCCCACCTCCGACGACGACGTCGAGCGCGCCGAGTACCGGCTCAAGTGGGACGAGGCGCTCACCCTCCAGCTGACCCTCGCCGCCCGGCGCCGCGCCGCCGCGCTGGAGCCCGGCGTGGCCCGGCCCCGGCGGTCCGGCGGCCTGCTGGACGCCGTCGACGCGTCGCTGCCCTTCGCGCTCACCGAGGGTCAGCGCGAGGTGGGGGAGGAGCTGGCTGCTGAGCTCGCCCGCGAGCAGCCCATGCACCGGCTGCTCCAGGGTGAGGTCGGCGCGGGCAAGACCGTCGTCGCGCTGCGGGCCATGGCCCAGGTCGTCGACGCCGGCGGCCAGGCCGCGCTGCTGGCCCCCACCGAGGTGCTCGCCGCCCAGCACGCGCGCAGCATCAGCGCGATGCTCGGGCCCCTGGGGCGCGCCGGCGAGCTGGACGGCGACCCGGCCGGCACCCGCGTCGTGCTGCTCACCGGCTCGCAGAAGGCCGCCGCCCGACGGGAGGGGCGGGCTGCGGTCGCCGACGGCAGCGCCGGCATCGTCATCGGCACGCACGCGCTGCTGCAGGCGGGCGTGGACTTCGCCGACCTCGGCCTCGTCGTCGTCGACGAGCAGCACCGCTTCGGCGTCGAGCAGCGCGACGCGCTGCGGGCCAAGGGCAACCGGCCCCCGCACGTGCTGGTCATGACCGCCACGCCGATCCCGCGCACGGTCGCGATGACCGTCTACGGCGACCTCGAGACCTCCACGCTGCGCCAGCTGCCCGGTGGCCGCGGCGGCGTGGCCAGCTCGGTGGTCCCGGTCCGGGACAAGCCGGCCTGGCTCGACCGCGCGTGGGAGCGGCTGCGCGAGGAGGTGGCCGCCGGCCGTCAGGCCTACGTCGTCTGCCCCCGCATCGGCGAGGACGCCGCCACCGAGGAGGAGCCCGACGACGCCGACGGCGCGCCGGCCGAAGAGGGTCCGGGGCGCCGTCCGCCGCTGGCCGTCCTCGACGTCGCCGAGCAGCTGCGCGAGGGACCGCTGGCCGGGCTGCGCCTCGAGGTGCTGCACGGCCGGATGACGCCGGAGGACAAGGAGGCGCGGATGCGGGCCTTCGCGGCGGGCGAGGTCGACGTGCTGGTCGCCACCACCGTCGTGGAGGTCGGCGTCGACGTGCCCAACGCCACGGTGATGGTGGTCATGGACGCCGACCGCTTCGGCGTCAGCCAGCTGCACCAGCTGCGCGGCCGGGTGGCCCGCGGCAAGCACCAGGGGCTGTGCCTGCTGGTCTCCGAGGCGCCCACCGCCTCGGCCACCGGGCAGCGGCTGGCCGCGGTCGCCGGCACCTCCGACGGCTTCGAGCTGGCCCGGCTGGACCTCGAGACCCGCCGCGAGGGCGACGTGCTGGGCGCCGCCCAGTCCGGCCGCCGCTCGGGCATCAAGCTGCTGTCCCTGCTGGAGGACGAGCAGCTCATCGCCGAGGCGCGCGCCGAGGCCACCGCCCTGCTGGAGACCGACCGCGGCCTGGCCGACGTCCCCGGCCTGGCCATGGAGGTGGCCGCGCTGGCCACCGACGAGCGCGCCACGTACCTGGAGAAGGCATGAAGAGGGACCCCTCGACGGACCCCTCGCCCCCCGGGAACGGCCTTCCTGCCCCCCACCGCTCGCATGCTCGCGGCGGGACCCTGCAGGAGGGCCGTTCGCCGTTCGCGGCGGGCCCCTGCGAGGGGCCGCCCCGCACGCTCGGGGCGAGCCTCTGGACGGGGCCGAAGGCGTGACCAGGATCATCGCCGGCACGGCCGGCGGACGGCGGCTGAAGGTGCCGCCCTCGGGCGTGCGGCCCACCGGCGACCGCGCCCGGGAGGGGCTGTTCAACAGCCTCTCGACGCTGACCGCCCTCGACGGCGCCGCCGTGCTGGACCTGTACGCCGGCTCGGGTGCCCTGGGCCTCGAGGCGCTCAGCCGCGGCGCGGCCCAGGTGGTGTTCGTCGAGAACGGTCCGCGGGTGCTGCCGGTGCTGCGCGCCAACATCGACGCGGTGGGCCTGCCCGGCGCACGGGTGGTGTCCGGCTCGGTGCCCACGGTGGTCGCCGGGCCGCCGCCGGCCCGCTTCGACGTCGTGCTCGCCGACCCGCCCTACGCCACGCCGCTGCCCGAGGTCCTCGGGGTGCTCGAGGCGCTGGTCACGGGGGAGTGGCTGGCCGAGGACGCCGTGGTCGTCGTCGAGCGCGCCAGCCGCGAGGGGCCCTTCGAGTGGCCGACACCGCTGCGCGGACTGCGCGAGCGCCGCTACGGCGAGGCCGTGCTCCGGTACGGTCGCTGTCCGTGAGGCGAGCGGTCTGCCCCGGGTCGTTCGACCCCGTGACGAACGGCCACGTCGACGTCATCACCCGGGCGGCGGCCCTCTACGACGAGCTGGTCGTCGCCGTCCTGGTCAACCCCGGCAAGGCCGGGCTGTTCAGCGTCGACGAGCGCATGGCTCTGCTGCGCGACGCGGTCGCAGACCTCCCGAACGTGACCGTCGACAGCTTCCAGGGCCTGCTCGTGGACTACTGCCGCGACAACGACATCCCGGTGATCGTCAAGGGGCTGCGCGCGGTGAGCGACTTCGAGTACGAGCTGCAGATGGCGCAGATGAACCGCGAGCTGGCCGGGGTGGAGACGCTCTTCGTGCCCACCGCGCCGCAGGTCGGCCACCTGTCCTCCAGCCTGGTGAAGCAGATCGCCACCTTCGGCGGTGACGTGTCCGGGTTGGTCCCCAAGGCCGTCAACGAGCGGCTGACCGCGCACCGGGCGGAGGAGACGTGACCGAGCTCGCGAGGTCACGCGGGGACGCAGCACCGCCGGTCGCGGCTCCGACGAGCGACGGCGAGGAGGGGACGTGACCGAGGTCGTCTATCGGCTCTACGAGACCGTCGACGAGCTGAGCAGCGTCATCGAGAACGCCCGCAGCGTGCCGATGTCCGGCGGCTCGTGCATGGTGCCCCGCGACGTCGTGCTCGACCTGCTCGACGACCTCCGGGAGAACCTGCCCGCCGAGGTGCACAAGGCCGGCGCGATCGTCGAGCAGCGCACCGAGATCCTCCAGCAGGCGCAGGCCGAGGCCGAGCGGCTGACCGGTCGCACCCGCAGCGAGTCCGAGCAGGTCGTCGCAGCGGCCCGGCGGCAGCGCGAGGAGATCCTCGGCACGGCCCGCCGGCAGCGCGACGACCTCCTCGCCCGCGCGCAGGCCGAGGCCGAGGCCCTGCTCGCCCAGGCCGAGGAGGAGGCCGAGCAGATCGTCGAGGAGGCCCGCCGGCACCGCGAGGCGCTGATCGCCGACGCGCAGGCCGAGCACGAACGGCTGATCAGCGAGACCGAGGTCTACCGGGGTGCGGTCGCCCGCGCCGACGAGCTGGGCGCGCAGACCGCGGCGGACGTCGCCCGGATGCGGACCGAGGTCGACGAGTACGTCGACACCCGGCTGGCCGACTTCGGCGGCACGCTCGAGCGGATGCTGCGCTCGGTCGAGAAGGCGCGGGCCAACCTCCGCGAGTGAGGGGACCCCGTCCTCCCCACCCCTCGCAGGCCGAGGGCGGGACCCGGGGCGGGGCAGCGGGACCCGGGACAAGGCCACCTCCGCTCCGGAACGGCGTCGCTCCCCATCGGGTAGGCTGGGTCCCTGGTCCGGACCGCCGGAGGTCCCTGCACCCCGGCCGGCCACCTCCCCCGATCCCTACCGCGAGTACCGACATGCCTGCCGCACCGCCGCCCCGCCCAGGCGCCGCGTCCCCGGACGCCCGGCGTCCCGCTGGCAACCCCTGGTTCGTGGACCTGCGGGAGCTCGGCCGCCGCGCCGGCTCGATGCAGGAGATCGAGCGCACGCTCCCCGCGCCCGCCGGCTGGCGGGTCGAGCTCATCGGCGTCCCCGAGGGTGCCGAGGTCCGGCTGCGGCTGCGGCTGGAGTCGGTCATGGAGGGGGTGCTGGTCTCCGGGGAGATCGACGTCCCCGTCACCGGCTCGTGCGCGCGCTGCCTGGAGCCGCTCGAGGACACCCTCGAGCTCGACGTCCAGGAGCTGTTCGCCTACGAGGGCAGCACCACCGAGGCCACCAGCGAGGAGGACGAGGTCCGCCGCGTCGAGGCCGAGCACATCGACCTCGAGCCGATGGTCCGCGACCTCGTCGTCCTGAGCCTGCCGCTGGCGCCGACCTGCACCGAGGACTGCGCCGGCCTGTGCGTCGACTGCGGGCAGCGGCTCGACGACCTGCCCGCCGACCACACGCACGAGCGACTCGACCCGCGCTGGGCCGGGCTCGCCGGCCGTTTCGCCGCCGCACCGGGCACTCCCGGTGCGGACAACCCAGAGGAGAACTGACGTGGCCGTCCCGAAGCGGAAGATGTCCCGCGCCAACACCCGTGCCCGGCGCTCGCAGTGGAAGGCCTCCGCGCCGACCCTGACGCCGTGCCCGAACCGGGCCTGCGGCCAGCCCAAGCCGCCGCACCAGGCCTGCCCGAACTGCGGGCAGTACGCGGGCCGTCAGGTCCTCTCGGTCTGACCCCGGCAGGACCAGCCGTGGGGACGACGGCCACCGGTACCCAGCCCGCTCGGGGCGGGGCCGCCGGTCGCTCCCCGGCGGATGCGGTGCACGCCGACCGCGCGGCCGCCTGGCTCCTCGACGCCCTCGGTGTCGAGCTGCCCGGCGGCCTGCTGGCGTTGGCGCTGACCCACCGCTCCTACGCCTACGAGCACGGCGGGCTGCCGACCAACGAGCGGCTGGAGTTCCTCGGCGACTCGGTGCTCGGCCTGGTCGTCACCGACGAGCTCTACCGGCGCCACCCCGAGCTGCCCGAGGGCCGGCTGGCCAAGCTGCGCGCCTCGGTGGTCAACATGACCTCGCTGGCCGGCGTCGCCCGCCGGCTCGGGGACGGCGGTCTGGGCCCGCACCTGCTGCTGGGCCGCGGCGAGGAGACCACCGGCGGCCGGGAGAAGGACTCGATCCTCGCCGACGCGGTGGAGGCGCTCATCGGTGCCGTGCACGTCGGGCTGGGCCTGGACACCGCTGCGGAGATCGTGCACCAGCTGTTCGACCCGCTGCTCGACCTGGCCGCCACCCGCGGCGCCGGTCTGGACTGGAAGACCAGCCTCCAGGAGCTGGGCGCCCGGCTCGGGCTCGGTGCGCCGACCTACGTGGTCGAGGACACCGGCCCCGACCACGCCAAGACCTTCACCGCCGCCGTCGTCCTCTCCGGCGCCGTCCACGGCCGCGGGTCCGGGCGCACCAAGAAGGCGGCCGAGCAGGAGGCCGCCGAGGCTGCCTGGCGCGCGCTGTCCGACGGCGCCGGCCCGGACGGCGGTGCGGCCGGTGAGGTCGTCCCGGCCGAGTCCGGGGCGAGCTGACCCGTGCCCGAGTTGCCCGAGGTCGAGGTCGTCCGGCGCGGTCTGGAACGCTGGGTCGCCGGGCGCACCGTCGCCGCCGTCGAGGTGCGCCACCCGCGTGCCGTCCGCCGCCACCTCGAGGGCGTCGACCACTTCGTCGCCGCGCTGACCGGACGCACGCTGACCGCCGCGCACCGCCGCGGCAAGTACCTGTGGCTGCCGCTGGCCGAGGCCGACGGCACGCCCGTCGGTCAGGCGCTCGTCGCGCACCTCGGGATGAGCGGCCAGCTGCTGGTCGAGAAGCCGTCGCAGCCCGACGAGACGCACCTGCGCGCCCGCTTCACCTTCACCGACGGGGGCCGCGAGCTGCGCTTCGTCGACCAGCGCACCTTCGGTGGGCTCGCCGTCGAGGACGCCGACGGGGAGCAGATCCCGAGCCGGCTCGCGCACATCGCCATCGACCCGCTCGACGAGAGCTTCGACGCCGACGGGTTCAGCGCGGCACTGCGCCGCCGGCGCACCGAGGTCAAACGGGCGCTGCTGGACCAGACGCTGATCGGCGGGGTCGGCAACATCTACGCCGACGAGTCGCTGTGGCGGGCCCGGTTGCACGGCAACCGCCCGACCGACCGGCTGACCCGGGCCCAGGTCGCCGACCTGCTGGAGGGGGTGCGGGACGTGCTGACCGAGAGCCTCGCGCAGGGCGGCACCTCCTTCGACTCCCTCTACGTCGACGTCAACGGGCAGAGCGGCTACTTCTCCCGGCACCTCGCCGTCTACGGCCAGGCCGACCGGCCCTGCCCGCGCTGCGGGACGCCGATCGTGCGCGAGTCGTTCATGAACCGCTCGAGCTACAGCTGCCCGCGCTGCCAGCCGCGCCCGAGAGCCCGACGCCCGTGACGCGGCGCAGGGTCGTGGCCCTGGTCTCGGGCTCGGTGCAGGGCGTCGGCTACCGCTGGTTCGTCCGCGGGCGGGCCGAGGCGGCGGGCCTGGCCGGCTCGGCCACCAACCTGCCCGACGGGCGGGTCGAGGTCGTCCTCGAGGGTCCGGACGCCGCGGTGGACGCCGTCCTGGCCGACCTGCAGGGCCCGCGGGCGCCCGGTGCGGTGTCGCGGGTCGACGTCCGGGACGAGCCGGTCCAGGGGAGAACGGGCTTCACGACGGCGTGACCAACGTGACACCTCCCCGACACGGTGGCGTTGGAGTGTGCCCGTTGACCTGCGTGTCCGAGCCTGTCACCCTGGGAACACACGGACCGCGCCGACCGTCGTAAGGGGCGCAGGTCATATCCTCACGCAGTCGAAAGGCCGTTGTTGCCATGGCCAAGGCCCTGTTCGGTCACGTTGTCGCCCCCGCGGAGCTCCGAGTAGTCGAGGAGAACGCCGTCCTGCGAGCCCGGGTGCGCCGACTGGAGCAGGAACTGCAGGAGCTGCGCGCACAGCGCGAGGCCGCCATCGCCCACGAGCTGCTCAGCCTGGCCGGCGAGAACGCCCAGCCCGCGCTGGCCTGAAAGAGGACCCCTCTGCCCCCCGCCACTCGCGAGCTCTCGGCGGGACCCTGCAGAAGGGCCGCTCCGGCACCACACCCGCCTCGCCCGCCCCTGACTGTCCGGGGGCGGGCTCACCGCCGGGCTAGAGTCCCGAACCCGTGCACCTGTCGAGCCTGACACTGAAGGGCTTCAAGTCCTTCGCGTCCGCGACGACCCTGCGCCTCGAGCCGGGGATCACCGCCGTCGTCGGACCCAACGGCTCCGGGAAGTCCAACGTCGTCGACGCCATCGCCTGGGTGCTGGGCGAGCAGGGTGCCAAGAGCCTGCGCGGCGGCAAGATGGAGGACGTCATCTTCGCCGGCACCGCCGGCCGCCCCGCCCTCGGCCGGGCCGAGGTGACCCTCACCATCGACAACGCCGACGGCGCCCTGCCGATCGACTACACCGAGGTCTCGATCACCCGGCGGATGTACCGCTCCGGTGAGAGCGAGTACGAGATCAACGGGGACAAGGTCCGGTTGCTCGACGTCCAGGAGCTGCTCAGCGACTCGGGCATCGGCCGCGAGATGCACGTCATCGTCGGCCAGGGCCAGCTCGACGCCGTCCTCTCCGGCCGCCCCGAGGACCGCCGCGCCTTCATCGAGGAGGCCGCCGGCGTCCTCAAGCACCGCAAGCGCAAGGAGAAGGCGCTCCGCAAGCTCGACGCGATGCAGGCCAACCTCGACCGGCTGGCCGACCTCACCGCCGAGCTGCGCCGCCAGCTCAAGCCGCTGGGCCGGCAGGCCGAGGTCGCCCGCCGCGCGGCGGGGGTGCAGGCCGACCTCCGGGACGCGCGGCTGCGGCTGCTCGCCGACGACCTGGTGCAGCTGCGCGACGCGCTGGACAAGGACGTCGCCGACGAGACCGCCGCACGGGCGCGGCGCACCGTGGTCGAGGCCCAACTGGCCCGGACGTCGGCACGCGAGTCGGCGCTGGAGAGCGACCTCGCCGCGAACGCCCCCCTGCTGGCCACCGCCCAGGACACCTGGTACCGGCTCTCCGCCCTCACCGAGCGCTTCCGCGGGATCGCGCAGCTGGCCGCCGAACGGCACCGCCACCTCTCCGCCGCGCCACCCGCGGCCGCCGCCGGCCGGGACCCCGACCAGCTCGAGGCCGAGGCCGACCGGGTCGCCGCCACCGAGGCCAAGCTCGCCGCAGGGCTGGAGTCCGAGCGCGGCCGCCTGGCTGCCGCCGTCGCCGCCCGCACCGAGGTCGAGGCCGCGCTCGCCGAGGCCGAGCGGGCCTGGGTCGCCGCCGCCCGCGCGCTGGCCGACCGCCGGGAGGGCCTGGCCCGGCTCTCCGGCCAGGTCGCCGCCGCCCGCTCCCGCGTCGCCGCGGGTGAGTCGGAGATCGAGCGCCTGGCGCTGGCCGCCGGCGAGGCCGCCGACCGCGCCGAGGTCGCCGCCGAGCGGCTGGCCGAGCGCCGGGAGGCGGTCGCCGAGCAGGAGGACGGCGACGTCGCCCTCGTCACCGCGCACCAGGACGCCGTCGCCGCGCACGCCGAGGCCGCGAGGGTGGTGACCGAGCTGGTCGCCGCCGAGCGGGCCGCCGAGCGGGACCGCGCCTCCGCGCAGGCCCGGCGCGACACCCTCGCCCAGGGGCTGGCTCCTGCCGACGGCGCGGCCGCGGTGCTCGCCGGCGGGCTGCCGGGCGTGCTGGGCCCGGTGACCGAGCGCGTCACCGTCGCGCCCGGCGCCGAGGTCGCGCTGTCCGCGGCCCTCGCCGGCATGGCCGACGCGCTCGTCGTCGACTCCGTCGCCGGTGCCGCCGCCGCGCTCGCCCACCTCAAGGACGTCCAGGGCGGCCGGGCCGGGCTGGTGGTCACCGGCGGCCTGCCCGCGCTGCCCCGCGACGGCTGGCCGCAGCTGCCCGAGGGCGTGCGCTGGGCCCGCGACCTCCTCGACGCCCCCGAGGAGCTGCACCCGGCCCTGGACCGCGCGCTGGACCGGGTCGCCGTCGTGCCCTCGCTCGACGCCGCCGTCACCCTCGTCAGCCGCCACCCGCGGGTCCGGGCCGTGACCGCGGACGGCGACCTGGTCGGCTCCGACTGGTCGGTCGGCGGCCAGGCCGACGCGCCGTCCGGTCTGGAGGTCCGCGCCCGGGTGGACGACGCCGAGCGGGAGCTGGCCGCCGCGTCCGCGCGCGCCGCCGAGCTCGCCGACCGGCTGGCCGCCGCGCGGGAGACCGCCCGCGCCCGCTCCGCCGACGTCGATGAGGCCCTCGCCGCCCGCCAGGCCGCCGACCGCAGCCGCTCCGCCGTCGCCGCGCAGCTGGCCGAGCTGGGCGCGGCCGCCCGGTCGGCCAGCGCCGAGGCCGAGCGCTCGGCGGCCGCCCGGGTGCGCGCCGAGCAGGCGCTCGAGCAGGCGCAGGCCGCGCTCGCCGGGCTGGCGGAGCGGCTGGCTCACGCCGAGGCCGCGCCGGTGGAGGAGGAGCCCGACCCCGCCGAGCGTGACCGGCTTCGGCTGGAGGCTGCGGCCGCCCGCCAGGCCGAGACCGAGGCGCGGTTGGCGGTGCGCACCGCCGAGGAGCGGGCCCGGGCGCTGTCCGGGCGCGCGGAGTCACTGCGCCGGCAGGCCCGCCAGGAGCGGGCCGCCCGCGAGCGCGCCGCCGCGGCCCGCATCGCCCGAGAGCGCGGTGCGCAGGTCGCCGCCCGCGTGCGGTCCGGCGCGGAGACGGCGCTGACCGCGCTGGCGTCGTCCCTGGAGCGGGCGGCCGCCGAGCGCGACGAGCTCGCCCGCGTGCGCACCGCCCGTGAGGCCGAGCTGCTCGAGGTGCGCGCCGCCGTCCGGTCGGCCACGGCGGAGCTGGAGCGGCTGACCGACGAGGTGCACCGCGACGAGGTGGCCCGCGCCGAGCAGCGCTACCGCATCGAGGCACTGGAGGACCGGGCCGCCGAGGAGTACGGAGTCGACCTGTCCACCCTGCTGGCCGAGTACGGGCCGGCGGCCCCGGTGCCGCCCACTCCCGCGCAGCTCGCGGCCGCGCAGGACGCCGGCGAGCCCGAACCCGCCCCGGTGCCCTACGACCGGGCCGCGCAGGAGCGCCGCGCCGCGAGGGCCGAGCGCGACCTGGCCACGCTGGGCAAGGTCAACCCGCTGGCGCTGGAGGAGTTCGCGGCGCTCGAGGAGCGGCACGGCTTCCTCGCCACCCAACTCGAGGACCTCAAGGCCACCCGCCGCGACCTGCTCACCGTCGTCCGCGAGGTCGACGGGCGCATCCACGACGTCTTCGCCTCGGCCTTCGCCGACGTCCAGCGGGAGTTCGAGCAGGTCTTCGCGGTCCTCTTCCCGGGCGGGCACGGGCGGCTGCACCTCACCGATCCCGAGGACATGCTGACCACCGGGGTCGAGGTCGAGGCCCGCCCGCCGGGCAAGAAGGTCAAGCGGCTCTCGCTGCTCTCCGGCGGCGAGCGCTCCCTGACCGCCGTCGCGCTGCTCGTGGCCATCTTCCGGGCCCGCCCCTCACCGTTCTACGTGCTCGACGAGGTGGAGGCCGCCCTCGATGACGTCAACCTCGGCCGGCTGCTGACTCTCGTCGAGCAGTTGCGCGCGACCTCGCAGCTGATCGTCATCACGCACCAGAAGCGGACGATGGAGATCGCCGACTCGCTCTACGGCGTGAGCATGCGCGGCGACGGCATCACCGGCGTCATCAGCCAGCGCCTGCGCGAGGCCGAGCCGGCGTAGGCACCGGCGTAGGCATAGGAGGCAATACCTACGTCCTCGGCCCCGAGGACGTAGGTATTGCCTCCTATGCCTGGGTTTCAGCCCCCGCGTCGGACCTGGAGGTCGACGACCAGGGGCAGGTGGTCGGAGGCGCCGGCGCCGTCGAGCACGTGCGCGCGGGTCACACCGACGCCGGGGGAGACCCACACCTGGTCGATCCGCCGGCGCGGGCGCCGGGCCGGGTGCGTCTCGCCGTGCCGCGCGTGCCAGAACCGCCACCCGGCCCGGTCCTCGCGGTCGGTCGCCAGGTCCCACGCGTCGGTGAAGCGCCCGGCCAGCTCGGCCAGCTCGGGGGCCTTCCTGGGATCGGCGTTGAAGTCCCCGACCAGGACGCCGGTCTCCATCGGCTCGCTGTGCAGCTGCGCGATCGCGGCGATCTGCTCGGCGCGCTCCTGCGGCGAGTGGGTGGACAGGTGGGTGGTCGTCACCCACAGCGTGGCGCCGTCGAGCTCGACCATCGTCCGCAGCGCGCTGCGCGGCTCGCCACCGCCGGGCAGCGAGTGGACGTCGCTGGCGAGGATCGGCCGCCGGGACAGCAGCGCGTTGCCGTACTGGCGGCGCAGCCCCTCCTCCCGGCGCGGCTCGTCGATCGACGGGCCCCACGCCAGCTGCATGTGGAGCGCCCGCGAGAGCAGCAGCGCCTGGTCGACGTCCTCGCTGCGGTCGCCGTAGTGCCGGTCCACCTCCTGCAGGCAGATGAGGTCGGCGTCGGCCGCGGCGAGCACCGTGGCCAGCCTCGGCAGGTCGTGCCGACCGTCGTCCCCGACGCCGTGGTGGGTGTTGAAGGTGACCAACCGGACCGGGATCGGCGGCTGGTCGGGGCCCGGAGCGGGCCGTGCGCCGAGGGGGTCGCTCACCTTCGTCAGCCTGTCACCTCGGCCGGAACCGTGTCCGACAGCGGCAGGTCGGCGACCAGCTGGAGTCGGTCCTGGCCCGCGTCGTCCCGGTCGGTGACGAAGAGCCGGAAGGAGGCATCCCGGTCGTGCAGGACCAGCTCGCCGAGCTGGTTGCCGAAGTAGGGGCCGGCCTGCTTGGCCCAGTCCAGCTCCGAGGGACGGACCCGCGCCAGACGGGAGAGCCCCGCGGTCAGCCGGCGGGCCCAGCGGCTCCAGCCGATCCGGAAGCCCATCCGGATCGGGTGCGGCGCCTGGTTGTGCAGCGGCGACACGGTCAGCTGGTGCACCCGCGTGGTCAGACCGTCGGGTGCCACGAGCTCGGCGGCGTAGGCGTGGTGGACGTCGCCGGAGAGCACCAGCGCGGTCGCCGGCGCCCGGCCGTGCTCGCCGCGGGCGATCCCGACCAGGGCCCGGCCCAGCCGCTCGAAGGAGTCGCCGAACGCCGACCAGTGCTCGAGGTCGCCGGCCTGCCGCAGCTGCTCGGACAGCCAGCCGAGCGGACGGCCCAGGTGCCGCGTGGCGAGCGTCTCGTTCCACCGCTCCACCTCGTGGATGGCGTGCGGCAGCAGCCACGGCAGCGAGGTGCCCAGCACCAGGTGCTCGACGCCCTCGTCGACGGCGCGGCGCATCGCCGCCTCGACCCAGGCGAACTCGTCCTCGTCGAGCATCCCGCGGGCGGACTCGTCCAGCACCCGGCCGGCCCGGCTGTCGATCACGATCATCCGGGCCTCGCCCCAGTGCCGCACGTAGCTCCAGCGGACCGAGCGCGGATCCCGGTCTGCGGTCTCGGCCATGGCCTGCAGCACCGGCTCGGCGTCGTCCCGGTGCTGCTGCACCGCCTGCCAGGTGGCGTTCTCGGCCAGCTCCTGCGGGCTGAGGTTGCCCAGGTGCTGGTAGACCCAGTAGCTGACCAGGCCGCCGCAGATCCGGCGGGTCCACCAGCCCTGCCCGGTCACCTTCCGGCGCCAGGCGGCGGAGGTGTTCCAGTCGTCGATCATCTCGTGGTCGTCGAAGATCATCGAGGACGGGATGGTCGACAGCAGCCAGCGCACCTGGGGATCGCTCCAGGACTCGGCGTAGAGCCGGGTGTACTCCTCGAAGTCGTCGACCTGGGCGTCCCGGGGGGCCGCCTGCTGCCGGCGCAGCGACAGCCACTGACGGGTCGCGGGCGTCAGCTCGTCGGCGTAGACCTGGTCGCCGAGCAGCACCAGCGCGTCGGGCCAGGTGTCCTCGGGCTGTCCGGCCAGCCGCGCGGCGTAGCTGTCCAACGCGTCGGGCGGGATGCCCTCGGCGGCGTCGACGGTGCTCGGGGTGGCGTAGCGGCAGGAGCCGAACGCGATGCGGAAGGGTCCGGGCCGGCCCGGCGTCCGGATCCGGCTGGGCGGGAACGTGGAGGAGGCCTGCGGCCACACCAGCTCGCCGTCCAGGTGCACCTCGTAGGGCGTGACACTGCCCGGCTCGAGCCCCTCGACGATGACGAGGGCGTAGTGGTGACCGTCCACGCGGAAGGTGCGGGCGCGGCGGCCGAGCACCGCCACCTCGCAGGGCCGGTCGGTCTCCACCCACACCGTGGCCGACACCGGGTCGACGTGCCGCAACAGGGGACCGAGGAGGAGGACCGGGTTCGCCCGGCCGGGCAGCGGCATGCCGTCCAGGGTGGCCCAGCGCCGCGGGTTCCGCACCGACCCGGTACGCGGGGCTGGGAGACTGGAGGCCATGGAGTTCGTGCTGATCGCGATCGCGATCCTGCTCGTCGGGCTGGTCCTCGGGGTCAGCCTGCTCGTCGGTCGCGGCCGGCGGACCACCCGGCTGGACGACGACGCCGCGGCCGGCACCACGCTGACCCGGCCGCGCCCGCCCACACCGACGACCGAGGCGCCGCCGCGGCCCTCGGGGGCGACGGCCAGCGGGATGGGGACGACGGCCGAGCCGGACGCGGTCTCGCCCGAGGCACCCCCAGAGGTGGAGCTGCCCCCGGCCACCGCCGAGCCGGGCCTGGTCTTCGAGACCCCGCCGCCGTCGGCCGGCCGGATGACCCGGCTGCGCTCCCGGCTGGCCCGCTCGCAGTCCTCACTGGGCCGCGGCCTGCTCTCCGTCCTCGCCCGCGAGCGGCTGACCGAGGACGACTGGGAGGAGGTCGAGGAGACCCTGCTGGCCGCCGACGTCGGCGTCGCCGCCACCCAGCAGATCGTCGACCGGCTGCGCACCCAGTCGATGGTGCTGGCCACCGCGTCGGGCCAGGAGCTGCGCCAGCTGCTCGTCCGGGAGCTGACGACCGTGCTCGGCCCCGACCTCGACCGCAGTCTCGGGGTCGACCGGCACGACGGCCTGCCGGGCATCGTCCTGGTCGTCGGCGTCAACGGCGCGGGCAAGACGACGACGGTCGGCAAGATCGCCCGCGTCCTCGTCGGCGACGGCAAGAGCGTCGTCCTGGGGGCGGCCGACACGTTCCGCGCCGCCGCCGCCGACCAGCTGGAGACCTGGGGCGAGTGGGTCGGCGTTCTCACCGTGCGCGGCCGCGAGGGGGCCGACCCGGCGTCGGTCGCCTTCGAGGCGGCGCGCACCGGCGTCGAGGGCGAGGTGGACACCGTCGTGGTCGACACCGCGGGCCGGCTGCACACCAAGGGCGGCCTGATGGACGAGCTCGGCAAGATCAAGCGGGTCGTCGAGAAGGTCGCGCCGGTGACCGAGGTGCTGCTCGTGCTCGACGCCACGACCGGTCAGAACGGCGTCGTCCAGGCCCGCGTGTTCACCGAGGCGGTGACCGTGACCGGCGTCGTCCTCACCAAGCTCGACGGCACCGCCAAGGGCGGCATCGTCGTCTCGGTCCAGCGCGAGCTCGGCATCCCGGTCAAGCTCGTCGGGCTGGGGGAGGGCGCCGACGACCTGGCGCCCTTCGAGCCCGAGGCGTTCGCCGAGGCACTCGTCGGCGGGGCGGACTGAAGGAGGGACCCCTCCTCCCCGAGGAGGACCCTCGTCCTCCCCGCCCTGGGCAAGCTCAGGCCGGGGCCCGCGACGGGGCCGATCGGGCTCGGTGCGGTGCCCGGGACGGGGCCGCGGCGAGCTTCGGGACGGGGCCACCCGGAACGGGTCGGCGGGAGCCTGAAGGGAGGGCACGGGCAGGTGCGTGAGGGGATGCTCGGGGTGTGGGACCGCATCGCGGGCCCCGGTGCGGGGACCGCCGAGAACGCCGGCAGCCTCGGACTCGGCCTGACCGGCGCGGTCCTCGCCCCGGCGCTGGCTCCGCCCGCCGCTCGCGGGCGCGGCCGGGCGAGGGTGCTGCGGCTGCTCGCGCTCGACCTGTGGGGTGGGCCTGGTGCAACAACACCCCCGCGGCGGCGCGCTGGTACCACCGCGACGGACAGGGCGCCGCCCAGCACCTCGTGTTCTCGGCCGGGCACCTGCACCCCGTCCTCCTCGCCTGGCTGGACGGCGGGGCGCAGCGCCACCGACTGCGGTGGGGTCTCGCCCTGTACGGCTACCTGCTGGCCGCGACGGCGGTCGTCACGGCGTGCAGCGACCGCCGGGCCCGGCGTGCCGTCGGACTGGCGACCACGGTCGGCGGGGTGCTCCTCGACCGCGCGCTCGGCCCCTCGACCAGCGCACCGTGGTTCGCGCCGGTCTTCTACGTCAAGCTCCTCGCCGGCCACGCGGCCGGTGCCGCCCTGCTGCCCGCCGACCCGCTGCCCCCGTCCGGCGGCCAGGCGGCTCAGGGCACGGTGCGGGGGTCGAACCCGTAGGGCAGCTCCAGCCGGTGGCGGGCCAGCAGGTCGGGGTCGGCGAGCAGCTCCCGGGTCGCCCCGTCGGCGACCACGACCCCGCCGTCCAGGACGACCGAGCGCGGGCACAGCTGCAGGGCGTAGGGCAGGTCGTGGGTGACCATCAGCACCGTCACCGGCAGCGACTCGAGCACCTCGGCCAGCTCCCGCCGTCCGGCGGGGTCGAGGTTGGACGACGGCTCGTCGAGCACCAGGACCTCCGGGTGCATCGACAGCACCGTGGCGACGGCGACCCGCCGCCGCTGGCCGAAGGAGAGGTGGTGCGGCGGCCGGTCGGCGGCACCGGTCATGCCGACCTGCACGAGCGCGGCGGCCACCCGGGCCTGCACCTCGGGCTCGGGCAGACCGAGGTTCCGCGGGCCGAACGCGACGTCCTCCCCCACGGTGGGCATGAACAGCTGGTCGTCGGGGTCCTGGAACACGATGCCGACCCGCCGCCGGACCTCCTGCAGGGTGCGCCGCTCGACCGGCAGCCCGGCCACGTGCACGCGGCCGCGGCCGCCGGTCAGGATGCCGTTGAGGTGCAGCACCAGCGTGGTCTTGCCGGCGCCGTTGGGACCGAGCAGCGCCACCCGCTCGCCGCGCTCGATGCGCAGGTCGACGCCGTACAGCGCCTGGTGCCCGTCGGGGTAGGCGAAGGCGAGGTCCTCGACGAGCAGGGACGGCGCCTCCTGCGTGGCGCTCACCCGAGGAGCAGGCCCGTGGCCAGGACGGCGGCGGCACCCAGCGGGAGGGCGAGCGCGGTCAGCCACGCCCGGGCGGGCACCGCGGTGACCGGCGCACCGGGCATCCGGCCGGTGTAGCCCCGCGACAGCATCGCGAGGTGCACCCGCTCGCCGCGCTCGTAGGAGCGGACGAACAGCGAGCCCGCCGCCGGGCCGAGCACCCGCAGCGCCGACAGGTTGCGGCCCATGAAGCCGCGGGACTCCCGGGCCACCCGCATCCGGTGCAGCTCGCCCCCGACCACGTCGGCGTACCGGATCATGAACATCAGGATCTGCACGAGCAGCGCGGGCAGCCGCAGCCGCTCGAGCCCGGTCAGCAGCGCCCGCGGCTCGGTGGTCGCCGAGAGGACGACGGCGGCGAGCACCGACAGCGTCGCCTTGGCCAGCAGCCCGCCCGCGGCGACCAGGCCGCTCCCGGAGAGCGCGAGGCCGGCGACCTCCACGCGCGGCCCCTGGGCGACGAACGGCAGCAGCAGGGCGAACAGCACGAACGGCGCCTCGATCGCCAGCCCGCGGGCGAGCCGGGCCGGCCGCACGCCCGCCACGGCGGCGGCGAGGAGCGCCAGCACCAGGTACCCGCCGTAGGCCGCCCAGGCCCAGGGCGCGTGCACCGGGGTGGCGACGACGACGAGCGCGAAGCCGAGGACGGCGACGAGCTTGAGGTGCGGCTCGAGGCGGTGCACCGGGCTGGACCCGGCGAGGTAGACCGAGCCCAGGACGCCGCCGTGCACTGCGGTCACGTCAGTCCTCCGCGGTCGCGGGGGAGCGGCCGCGGCGGCGCAGCAGGAGGGTGAGGCCCCCGGCGAGCACCAGCGTCACCAGCACGCCGATGACGCCGGCCAGCCCGCCGGAGAGGCGCTCGGAGTCAACGCCGGAGACGCCGTAGTCGGCCAGTGGCGAGGTCGCGGCCGCGCTGTCCTCGGCGGTGTGCAGGAAGCCGGACCGCTCCGCGGCCCACTCCAGCCCGTCGGGGGAGGCGCTGGCGTAGTAGCTGACGACGCCCGCGACGACGAGGGCGGCGACCAGGCCGACGATCCAGAGCGTGCGGCCCCGGCGCGGGGTGCGCACGGTGCCGCCGCTCACCGGGCACCTGCCGGGGCCGACGCGGGCCGCTCGGCCAGCAGGGTGGCGCGGCGCAGCGCGCGGGCGCCGTACACCAGGTCGGGCCGGACGGCGAGGACCGCGCCGACGACCGCCACCGTGATCGCCGCCTCGCCGAGGCCGATCAGCACGTGCACGCCGCCCATGGCCGCGGCCACCGTGCCCACGGGCACGTCGGCGACCCCGCCGACCGCGAACAGACCGACGAAGACCAGCGCCGCCACCGGCACCGAGACGAAGGCGCCCACGCCGGTCGCGACCAGCACACCGGTGCGCGTCGTCGGCAGGACCCGCGCCAGCACGCGGAAGACCGTCCAACCCACGGCGACGGTGACCAGGCCCAGCAGGGTGATGTTGGTGCCGAGAGCGGTCAGGCCCCCGTCGGCGAACAACAGCGCCTGGACGATGAGGACGACGGTCATGCACAGCACCGCCGTCCAGGGGCCGACCAGGACGGCGGCGAGCAGCCCACCCATCAGGTGGCCGCTGGTGCCGGCGCCGACGGGGAAGTTGACCATCTGCACGGCGAAGACGAAGGCGGCGGTGAGGCCGGCCAGGGGAGCGGTGCGCTCGTCGAGCTCGCGCCGGGCGCCGCGGAGGGCGACCGCGACGCCGCCGGCGGCGACGGCGGCCGTGGCGGCGGACGTGGGGGCGTCGAGGAACCCGTCCGGTACGTGCACGCTGCCTCCTCGGGAGCTCGCCCAGCCCGGGACGACGGACGACTGACACGACCTTATTGCAGGCGACTCGCACTTGCACACGCCTTGCAACAAGCCGCAACGGCAGCGGGGAGCGACCCCGCAACACGGACGGAACACGGCGGCCGGACACGCGGCCGGGAGTTCACCGCCCGGAAACAGCGGCGTGCCGGTCGCGGAAACGTGTCGACGGCACGGTGAACGCCGACGTCGCCCGTCCCGCGGAGGGGCGACGGCCAGCCCGCCCTCGGCCCGGCGTCCCCCGACGTCCCGGCCCCACCCCGTGGCCCGCGTCCGGCGCCGGCCACACCGATCCGTCAGGAGGTTGCCGTGGACACCGGCGACACCGCATGGGTCCTGGCCAGTGCCGCCCTGGTGCTGTTCATGACCCCCGGCCTGGCGCTCTTCTACGGCGGCATGGTCCGCGCGAAGAGCGTCCTCAACATGATGA
Organism: Geodermatophilus sp. URMC 61; assembly: GCF_052931555.1. Lineage (NCBI taxonomy): Bacteria > Bacillati > Actinomycetota > Actinomycetes > Geodermatophilales > Geodermatophilaceae > Geodermatophilus > Geodermatophilus sp. URMC 61. Next base: position 3,044,244 of record NZ_JBRFHZ010000002.1, on the reverse strand, counting down.
TGATGAGCTTCGGCGCGCTCGCCCTGATCAGCGTGCTGTGGGTGCTCTACGGCTACTCGATGGCCTTCGGCAACGACCTCGGCGGCGGCCTGCTGGGCGACCCGCTGGAGTTCTTCGGGCTCTCCTCGCTGCTGGGCACCAGCGGTCTGGACGGCGGCTTCCAGCCCCAGAGCCTGGTCTTCACGGTGCCGTCGATGGCCTTCGTCGCCTTCCAGGCGATGTTCGCGATCCTCACCGTGGCGCTCATCTCCGGCGCCATCGCCGACCGGGCCCGCTTCGGCCCGTGGATGGTCTTCGCCGGCGTCTGGGCGACGCTGGTCTACTTCCCGGTCGCGCACTGGGTGTTCGCCTTCGACGGCGCGGAGTCCGAGACCGGTGGCTGGATCGCCAACGACCTGCTGGCCATCGACTTCGCCGGCGGTACCGCGGTGCACATCAACGCCGGTGCGGCGGGCCTCGCGCTGGCCCTGGTGCTGGGCAGGCGACGCGGTTTCGGGCGCGACCCGATGCGGCCGCACAACCTGCCGCTGGTGATGATCGGCGCCGGCATCCTGTGGTTCGGCTGGTTCGGCTTCAACGCCGGCTCCGCGCTGGCCGCCAACGGGCAGGCCGCCGAGGTCTTCGTGACCACGCTGGTCGCCACCGGCGCCGCGGCCCTGGGCTGGCTGCTGACCGAGAAGCTGCGCGACGGCCACGCCACCTCGCTGGGCGCCGCCTCCGGCGTCGTCGCCGGCCTGGTCGCCATCACCCCGGCCTGCTCGTCGGTGACGCCGGTCGGGGCGATCCTCGTCGGTCTGGTCGCCGGTGTCCTCTGCGCCCTGGCGGTGGGCCTGAAGTACCGCCTGGGCTACGACGACTCGCTCGACGTCGTCGGCGTCCACCTCGTCGGCGGCCTGTGGGGCACCCTGGCCGTCGGGCTGTTCGCCTCGGCGTCCACCACGGCCGGCGTGGACGGTCTCTTCTACGGCGGCGGGCTCGACCAGCTGTGGCGTCAGGCGCTGGGCGCCGGCGTCGTCCTGGTCTACTCCTTCGTCCTCACCCTGGTGATCGGCGTCGTCATCGCCAAGACCATGGGCTTCCGGGTGGCCGAGGAGGACGAGGTGACCGGTATCGACTCCGTCGTGCACGCTGAGACCGGTTACGACCTCGACTCCCTCGGCGGCGGACGCAGCGCTCCTGTGACGGTCGGCGCCCAGGCGCCCGCCATGCCGCACGACCCGGCGGGTACCGACAGGGCCCGGGGCACCACCGTTCCCACCGAGAGGAGCCGGGCGTGAAGCTCGTCACCGCCATCGTCAAGCCGTTCAAGCTCGACGACGTCAAGAACGCCCTCGAGCTGATCGGCATCGCCGGGCTCACCGTCAGCGAGGTCCAGGGCTTCGGCCGCCAGCGGGGCCACACCGAGGTCTACCGCGGGGCGGAGTACCAGGTGGACTTCGTGCCGAAGGTCCGCATCGAGGTCGTCGTCGGTGAGATCGACGCCGCCCGCGTCGTCGACGCGATCGTCGAGGCGGCCTCCACCGGCCAGATCGGCGACGGCAAGGTGTGGGTCACCACGATCGACGAGATCGTGCGCGTCCGCACCGGTGAGCGCGGCGCCGACGCCCTGTGAGACCCGGCCCCCTGCAGGGGCCCGCGGCGAGCTCGCGAGCCGTGGGGGGCAGGGGGTCCTTCAACGGCCGGGGTGGTGGGGAGAGCACCTGCCGCCCCGGCCGACGCCGTCCCGGGGGACGTCTCAGAGGAGCGAGGGGGGAACGTGCTGGACACCGGGTCACTGCCCGCACTGCCGCGTGCCGAACGCACCGAGGTGCTCGACACCTGGCTCGCCGGCCTGCTGGACGAGGCGGTCGCGGGCACCCCGCCGCCCCGCTCGCGTCGAGGTGGTCCGCCGCCGCGTACCGGGACCGACGGTGTCGCCCTGGTCGCGGTCGGCAGCCTGGGCCGCCGGGAGCCCCCGCCGCACGGCGACCTCGACCTGGTCCTCGTCCACGAGGGGCGCCCGGAGATCGCCGCCCTCGCCGACGCGATCTGGTACCCCGTCTGGGACACCGGACTGCGCCTGGACCACTCGGTGCGGACCGTCGCCGAGGCCGTCGGCGTGGCCTCCACCGACGTCAAGGCCGGCCTCGGGCTGCTCGACGCCCGCCTCGTCGCCGGGGACGCCGGACTCGCGGCGACCCTGCGCGCCGCCACCCTCGCCAGCTGGCGGCAGTCGGCGTCCCGGCTGCTGCCCCAGCTGCGCGACCTGCGCCGCGGCCGTGCCCGGCAGGTCGGGGAGCTGGCCTTCCTCCTCGAGCCCGACCTCAAGGAGGCCTACGGCGGTCTGCGGGAGGGGCAGGTGCTGCGCGCGGTGGCCGCCGCCCAGCTGGCCGACGAGCCCACCGCCGAGGCCGAGGAGGCCTACGCGTTCCTGCTCGACGTCCGCGACGAGCTGCGCCGGCGGTCCGGTCGGCCGGCCGACGTGCTGGTCCGGCAGGAGCAGCGCCCGGTCGCCGTGGCGCTCGGCCTGCCCGACGAGGACGCGCTGCTGCGCGAGGTGAGCCTGGCCGGGCGCCGGCTGGCCTTCGTCGCCGACGAGACGTGGCGGCGGGTGGAGGCCATGCTGGTCCGCCGTCCCCGCGGCCGGTACCACCGGGTCCGCCGCGAGCCGCTGGCCGAGGGCGTCGTCCGCCAGGGCGACGAGGTGGTGCTCGCCCGCGACGCCCGCCCCGCCGCCGACCCCGGCCTCGTGCTGCGCGGCGCGGCCGCCGCCGCGCGCGAGGACCTGCTGCTCTCCCCGTACACGCTCAAGGTGCTCGCGGTGCACTCCCCGCCGGTGCCCGAGCCGTGGCCGGCGGAGGTGCGATGGTCCTTCCTGCGGCTGCTGGCCAGCGGTCGGTCCGCGGTGGCGGTCCTGGAGCAGCTGGACCAGGAGGGGCTGCTGTCCCGGCTGCTGCCCGAGTGGGACCGGATCCGCTCGCTGCCGCAGCGCCACCCCTGGCACCGGTTCACCGTCGACCGGCACCTGGTCGAGGCCGCCGCGGCCGCCGCGGAGCTCACCCACGACGTCGACCGGCCCGACCTGCTCCTGGTCGGGGCGCTGCTGCACGACGTGGGCAAGGGCTGGCCCGGCGACCACAGTGAGGTCGGCGAGCCGATCGCGGCCCGGATCGCCACGCGCATGGGCTTCGTCGAGGCCGACGTCGCCACGCTGGCCGCGATGGTGCGCCACCACCTGCTGCTGCCCGACACCGCGACCCGGCGCGACATCGACGACCCCGCCACGATCGACCGGGTGGCCGCGACCATCGGTCACGACCCCGCGCTGCTGCAGCTGCTGCACGCCCTGGCGCAGGCCGACGGCGCCGCCACCAGCTCCTCGGCCTGGTCGCCCTGGAAGGCGCACCTGGTCGCCGCGCTCGTCGCCCGCGTGCAGGCCCGGCTCGGCACCCCCGCGCCCGAGCCCGAACCGGTGCTGCACCCCGGGGAGCCGCAGGTGAGCACCGGTGCCCCGGCCGACGCCGACACCGGCATCTCGGTCGGGGTGGAGGACGTCGCCGACGGCCAGCAGGTGACGATCGTCGCGCCCGACCGGCACGGCCTGTTCAGCAAGCTCGCGGGGGTGCTGGCCCTCAACCAGCTCGACGTCCGGGCCGCCAAGGTCAACGTCGTCGGGGACTGCGCCACCGCCGTCTTCGCCGTCCGGCCGCGGTTCGGGCGGGCGCCGGTGGCCTCGATCCTGGCCGACGCGGTGCGCGCGGCCCTCGAGGGGACGCTGCCGCTGGCCGACCGGCTGCGGCAGCGGGAGGCCGACTACCGGCAGGACGCCGCCCGGGCGACGCCGCCGCGGGTCTCCTGGCACAACGGCGAGGTGACCGGCGACGCCACCGGCATCGTCGAGGTGCGCGCGGGGGACCGGGCGGGGCTGCTCTACCGGCTGACCGCGGCGCTGGCGACCGAGGGCCTCGACGTGACCTCGGCGCGGATCGAGACCCTCGGCGCCGACGCCGCCGACCACTTCTACGTCACCAACCCCTCGGGGGAGCCGATCGGCACCGACCAGCGGGCCCGCGTGGAGGCCGCGCTGGCCGCCGCCGTCCGCGGTGCGGTGCCCGACCCGGTGGCCGGTCGGGGGGACACACCGGGCTGACGTCCGCGGTCCTGTCGTACCCCCGTGCCACCGTCGAGGGGGAGCGGGACGGAACGGTCCCGACGACGACCGCAGGGAGGCACCCCGCATGACCGGCACGTCCTTCGAGGCCGCCGCAGCCGAGGGCAGGGTCTGGCCCTGCCCCTCCTGCGACGGGGACCGGGAGTTCGTCCAGCCGCCGTGCGTCGACGGGCACACCGAGGACGGCGACGAGTGTCCCGAGTGGGCCTGCGCCGACTGCGGGACGGCGGTGTTCTCGGCCGCGCCGGTGGCCGCCGTGGCCGCGTCCGCCCGCCGCGCCGCCTGAGAAAGGTGGGAGGACCCGTCCTCCGCACCGGGAGGGGGCCCCGGCCCCTCGCAGGGTCCCGCCGCGAGCTTGCGAGCGGTAGGGGTGAGGGGGTCCTTGCGCCACCCCCCCCGCAGGCCCGGGGCGGGGCCCCGGCGAGCCTCTGGACGGGGCCACCGGGACGGGGCCGCCGGGACCCTGGAGGGCGGCCGTTCCCGTGCGTCCCCGTCCCGCGCGCCGGTCCGGCCGGTCGATCCCGACGTCTCCGGCCCTGCGCTCGTTAGGCTGGTCGGGAGGTGGCGCGACGGCCCCGGGGTCCCCCGGACGCCGGAGGCCGAAGAGCCGGTCGGAGCGACCGGCCGGCCGCGCCCGCGAGCTCTGCGAGGACGTGCTGTGTTCGAGACCCTCTCCGACCGCCTGGACAAGGTCTTCAGCGGCCTGCGCGGCAAGGGCCGGCTCACCGACGCCGACATCGACGCGACCGCGCGCGAGATCCGCATCGCGCTGCTGGAGGCCGACGTCGCCCTGCCGGTGGTGCGGGCCTTCATCAACGCCGTCAAGGAGCGGGCGCGCGGGGCCGAGGTGTCCCAGGCGCTCAACCCCGCCCAGCAGGTCATCAAGATCGTCAACGAGGAGCTCATCGAGATCCTCGGCGGGGAGACCCGGCGGCTGCGCTACGCCAAGCAGTCGCCGACGGTCGTCATGCTCGCCGGTCTGCAGGGCTCCGGTAAGACGACGCTGGCCGGCAAGCTCGGCCGCTGGCTGAAGGCCCAGGGCCACACGCCGCTGCTGGTGGCCGCCGACCTGCAGCGGCCCAACGCGGTCAACCAGCTCTCCATCGTCGCCGGCCAGGCCGGGGTGGACGTCTTCGCGCCCGAGCCGGGCAACGGCATCGGCGACCCGATCCGCGTCGCCGCCGACTCCATCGACCACGCGCGGCGCACCATGCACGACGTCGTCGTGGTCGACACCGCCGGCCGGCTGGGCATCGACGCCGAGCTGATGGCGCAGGCCGCCGGCATCCGCGACGCCGTCCGGCCGGACGAGACGCTGTTCGTCGTCGACGCGATGATCGGTCAGGACGCCGTCACCACCGCGGAGGCCTTCCGCGACGGCGTGGGCTTCACCGGCGTCGTCCTCACCAAGCTCGACGGTGACGCGCGCGGTGGTGCGGCGCTCTCGGTCCGGTACGTGACCGGTCAGCCGATCATGTTCGCCTCCACCGGCGAGAAGCTCACCGACTTCGACGTCTTCCACCCAGAGCGGATGGCCTCGCGCATCCTCGGGATGGGCGACGTGCTCACGCTCATCGAGCAGGCCGAGCAGGCGTTCGACGCCGAGCAGGCCGAGAAGATGGCCGGCAAGCTCGTCAGCCGCGAGGGCTTCACCCTCGAGGACTTCCTCGAGCAGATGATGGCCATCCGCAAGATGGGCCCGATCGCCAACCTGCTCGGCATGCTGCCCGGCGCCGGGCAGATGAAGGAGCAGCTCAAGCAGGTCGACGACCGCGACCTCGACCGCACCGCGGCGATCATCCGCTCGATGACGCCGGAGGAGCGGGTCAACTCCAAGATCATCAACTCGTCGCGGCGGGTGCGCATCGCCAACGGCTCCGGCGTCACCGTCACCGAGGTCAACCAGCTGCTGGAGCGCTTCGCGCAGGCCCAGAAGATGATGGGCCAGATGGCCGGCAGCATGGGACTGCCCGGCATGGGCCCGATGTCGAAGAAGGCCCGTGGGCGGCAGATGCAGGCCCAGTCGAAGAAGGGCAAGAAGGGCAAGGGGAAGGGCAAGGGCGGCCCCGCCCGCCGGCCCGTCGGCGCCCCGGCCCTGCCGCCGGGGGCGGGCAACCCCTTCGGTGGCGGGTTCCCGGGCGGTGGGATGCCGGGTGGTCTGCCCGGGCTGCCGCCGGGGCAGGGGCTGCCCGACCTGACCAAGCTGGACTTCAACCAGTCCGGGGACGAGCGGCCCTCCCGGTGAGCGCGTCGGCGGTGCACCTCTCCGGTGTCGTGCTGCCCGAGGGGGAGCACCGCGACCTGTGGGTCCGCGACGGCCGGATCACGTTCGAGCCGGTGCCCGGCGCCGAGACGGTCAGCCGCGGTGGCTGGCTGGTGCCGGGCCTGGTCGACGCGCACTGCCACGTCGGGATCGGCCGCGGCGGCGTACCCGTCGAGGACCTCGCCGGCCTGCGCGAGCAGGCCCTGACCGAGCGCGCCGCGGGCGTCCTGGCGCTGCGGGACTGCGGCTCCCCGGCCGACACCCGGGCCCTGGACGACGAGCCGGACCTGCCGACGATCGTCCGCGCCGGCCGGCACATCGCCCGCACCCGCCGCTACATCCCCGGCCTGGCCACCGAGATCGAGCCGGACGCGCTGGTCGAGGAGGTCCGCGCGCAGGCCCGCCGCGGCGACGGCTGGGTGAAGCTGGTGGGGGACTGGATCGACCGCGGCGTAGGCGACCTCGCGCCGGAGTGGCCGGCCGACGTCCTGGCGGCCGCGATGGCCGCCGCGCACGAGGAGGGCGCCCGGGTCACCGCGCACACCTTCGGCACCGACGCGCTGCCCGACCTCATCGGCGCGGGCATCGACTGCATCGAGCACGGCACCGGCCTGACCGAGGAGCTCGTCGCGCAGATGGCCGGCCGGGGCACCGCCGTCGTCCCGACGCTGGTCAACGTCGAGAACTTCCCGGACTTCGCCGCGCAGGGGGAGCGCAGGTTCCCCTCGTACGCGAGCACGATGCGGCGGCTGTACGCGTCGTCGGGCGCCGTCGTCCGGGCGGCGTTCGAGGCGGGGGTGCCGGTGTTCGCCGGCACCGACGCCGGGGGCGGCATCGACCACGGCCGGATCGCCGACGAGGTGCGCGCCCTGCACGCGGCGGGCATCCCGGCCGAGGCGGCGCTGGCCGCAGCCTCGTGGTCGGCGCGCTCGTGGCTCGGGCTGCCGTGCATCGAGGAGGGTGCCCAGGCCGACCTGGTCGTCTACGACGCCGACCCCCGCGCCGACCTCGACACCCTGGCCCGCCCGCAGCGCATCGTCCTCCGCGGCCGCGTCGTCTAGCCCGGGGGTCCCAGCTCGAGGGCCACCGCGGTGCCGGCGGGGGAGGAGTCGATCCGCAGCCCCCCGCCGGCGCCCTCGGCGGTGCGCCGCGCGATGTCCAGCCCGAGGCCGGTCGAGCCCCCGCCGCTGCGCCCACGCACCACCCCCGCCACCGGCAGCCCCGGGCCGGCGTCCCGCACCACGACGAGCGCGCCGCCACCCTGGCGCGGCCCGACGGACACGGCGCACCCGGTGCCCTCGGGGGTGTGCGCGAAGACGTTGCCCAGCAGCGCGTCGACCGCCGCGCCGAGGTCGGCCTCCGCCACCCGCACCGGCACCGCCCCGGTGGGGACGTCGACGGTGAGCGGGCGGTGCTCCTCCTCGGCCAGCACCGACCAGAACCGCACCCGCTCGGCGACCACGGCCGCGGCGTCGGACCCCGCGCCCAGCCCCTCGCGCACCGGGCGGCGGGCCTCGGCGACGACCTCGTCGACGCCGCGGCTCAGCGCGTCGACGTCCTCCTGCAGGCGCTCGCGGTGGCCGGGTGGCAACGCCTCGACGTCCAGGCGCAGCGCGGTCAGCGGGGTGCGCAGCCGGTGGGCGAGGTCGGCCGCGGCCTCCCGCTCGTCGGCGAGCAGTTCACCGATCCGCGTGGCCAGCCGGTTGAGCGCGGTGCCGACCTCGCGTACCTCGTCCGGGCCGTCCGGGACCACGCGAGCGCTGAGGTCGCCGCTGCCCAGCCGGTGCGCCGTGCGCGCCAGGTCGGTCACGGGCCGGGTGAGGGAACGGGCCACCCGGTCGGCGACGCCGAGGGCCAGGAGCAGCAGCACCAGCCCGAGACCGCCGAGCACGAGGCGGGTCTCGGCGACACCGGCGCGCAGCTCGGCCTCCGGGACGAACACCTCGAGCACCGCCGTCCCGCCCTCGCGGCGCACCGGCTGCAGGAGGTGGGTGCCGTCGTCGGTCTCGCGGACCTCGGCGCCGGCCGGGGCCGGGTCGTCCCCGAGCACGCCCTCCGCGCCCAGCCAGGTCCCGTCGCTCCACCGCACCGCCAGGCGCCCCCCGTCGGAGAGGGCGACCGGGCCCGCCGCGACCTCCGCCCGGCTGTCGAGGCCCACGGCCGGCACCAGCAGCTGCAGCTGGACCCGGGCGGCGTCCAGTGCCCGGGCCTCGGCGACGCGCGCGACCAGGGCGGACGCCGGGAGCAGGAAGGCCAGCAGCACCACCGACGTCGTGGCGGCCACCAGCAGGCTGACCCGGCGCCTCACGGGTCGGGCTCGGCCAGGCGCACGCCGACCCCGCGGACGGTCTGCAGCAGCCGCGGCTCGGCGGCGGACTCCCCGAGCTTGCGGCGCAGCCAGGAGAGGTGGACGTCCACGGTCTTGTCCGACCCGCCGTAGGGCAGGTGCCACACCTGGGTGAGCAGCTCCCGCTTGGAGACGACGGTGCCGACGCGGGCGGCGAGATGGGCCAGCAGGTCGAACTCCTTCGGGGAGAGCTCGACCGGCCGGCCGGCGTGGGTCACCCGGCGGCTGCGCGGATCGACGGTGAGCTCCCCGACGGTGACCGGGGCCGGGCTGGCGTCGGTCCCCGCGACCCGCCGCAGCACGGCGCGGACGCGGGCCTCGAGCTGCCCCGCGGAGAAGGGCTTCACCACGTAGTCGTCGGCGCCGGCGTCCAGGGCCTGGACGGCGCTGCCGTCGTCGTCCCGTGCGGTCGCCACGATGACCGGGACGGCGGACACCGCCCGCAGCATCCGCAGCAGCTCCCTGCCGTCGAGGTCGGGCAGCCCCAGGTCGAGGACGACGAGGTCCGGTCGCTCCGCCACGGCCGCCTGCAGGCCCGACAGCGCGGTGCCCGCAGAGCTCACCGCGTGCCCCCGTTCGCGCAGGGCGCGGATGACGGCGGTGCGGATGCGCTCGTCGTCCTCCACGACCAGGAGCTGGGCCACACCGAGATGGTGACGTGGCGGCCTCCCTCGACGGCCTCCCCAAGTCGGGGGGATGAGCAGGCAGGGCAGCGTTGTCAGTCTCTTAGCGTGGCCTTGACCGACCCGGCGAGAACGTCTGCGGCATGAAGCGAACCGTTGCATTCGGTGCCCTCTGGACCGCCTCCGCCGCCTCGGCGGTCGGCCTGGGGTTCCTCGCCGTGTCCCTCGTCGACGCCGGTGCGTCGACCGTCGCCGACCCGGTCTCGGCGACCAGGGCGTCGTCGGCCGCACCGTCGGCCTCCGAGGACGTCCCTCTGCCCGCGTCGGCGCCCGAGCCGCCGGTCGCCGCCCCGGCCTCGGGTGAGCACGCCACGGTCGGCGGGACGGTCTTCGCCTCGTGCGACGGCGGGGTCCTGCAGGTCGCGGCCGCGCCCGCGGTCGGCTGGTGGCTCGACGACCAGGACCAGCACGGTGAGGTCGAGTTCGAGAGCGCCACCCAGAAGGTGGAGCTGCACGTCGTCTGCGTCGACGGCGCGCCGGTGTTCCGCGACGAGGGCGTGCGCGCCGACGACAACCGGCCGGAGGACTCCTCCGGTGCCGGCACGGCGCCCGCCGGGGGAACGCCCTCCACCGACGACTCCGCGGGCCGGGTCGGCGGCGGGCACGGCTCGGACGACCCGCCCGGTGACGACTCCGCCGGCCGGGACGACGACTGACAGTTCCCCCAGACCCACGGCCGGGCTCGGTGACCCCCCGCACCCAGCCCGGCCGTGTCCTCCGTGAGCCGGCCGGCCGAGCGGGCAAACCCGGGGGCGATCCCGAGGGGCCGCCTGGGAGACTCGTCGGCGTGCTGTTGCGGATGTCCACGCTGTTCCTGCGCACCCTGCGCGACGACCCGGCCGACGCCGAGGTCCCGAGCCACCGCCTGCTGGTCCGGGCCGGCTACATCCGGCGGGCCGCGCCCGGCGGCTTCACCTGGCTGCCGCTGGGCTACCGGGTGTTCCGCAACGTCGAGCGCGTCGTCCGCGAGGAGATGGACCGGATGGGCGCGCAGGAGGTGCACTTCCCGGCGCTGCTGCCGCGCGAGCCCTACGAGGCCACCAACCGCTGGACCGAGTACGGCCCCAACCTCTTCCGCCTCCAGGACCGCCGGGGTGCCGACTACCTGCTCGGTCCGACCCACGAGGAGATGTTCACGCTCCTGGTGAAGGACCTGTACTCGTCGTACAAGGACCTGCCGGTCACGCTGTACCAGATCCAGACCAAGTACCGGGACGAGGCGCGTCCCCGGGCCGGGCTCTTCCGCGGTCGCGAGTTCACGATGAAGGACAGCTACTCCTTCGACGTCGACGACGCCGGGCTGGACAAGAGCTACGCCGCCCACCGCGACGCCTACATCCGGGTCTTCGACCGGCTGGGCCTGGACTACGTCATCGTCTCGGCCATGTCGGGGGCCATGGGCGGGTCCAAGAGCGAGGAGTTCCTGCACCCGACGCCGGTCGGTGAGGACACCTTCGTCCGCTCGCCCGGTGGGTACGCCGCCAACGTCGAGGCGGTCAGCACCGTCGTCCCCGAGCCGATCCCGCTCGAGGGGCTGCCCGAGGCCCACGTCGAGGACACGCCGGACACCCCGACCATCGAGACGCTGGTCGCGGTCGCCCAGCAGATGTTCCCGGACGCCGGCTACACGGCCGCCTCGACGTTGAAGAACGTCGTGGTCACGCTCGTGCACCCCGACGGCACCCGCGAACCGCTGATCGTGGGCATCCCCGGTGACCGTGAGCTCGACACCAAGCGGCTCGAGGCCCAGGTCTCGCCGGCCGAGGTGGAACCGTTCACCGACTTCGAGGGCCACCCCGAGCTGGTCAAGGGCTACATCGGCCCGCAGGTGCTCGGTGCCGGGAGCGCGTCGGGCATCCGCTACCTCGTCGACCCGCGGGTGGTGACCGGCACCCGGTGGATCACCGGCGCCAACGAGCCGGGCAAGCACGTCTTCGACCTGGTGGCCGGCCGGGACTTCACCTGGGACGGCGTCATCGAGGCCGCCGAGGTGCTGCCCGGCGATCCCGCCCCCGACGGCTCCGGCCCGCTGGAGCTCGCCCGCGGCGTGGAGATGGGGCACATCTTCCAGCTGGGCCGCAAGTACGCCGAGGCGCTCGGCCTCCAGGTGCTCGACGAGAACGGCAAGCTGGTCACGGTCACCATGGGCTCCTACGGCATCGGCGTCTCCCGGGCCGTGGCCGCGATCGCCGAGTCCACCCACGACGAGCTGGGCCTGGTCTGGCCGCGCGAGGTCGCGCCGGCCGACGTGCACGTCGTCGCCACCGGCAAGGACGCCGCGGTCTTCTCGGCGGCCGAGGCCCTCGCCCAGGAGCTGGTCGCCGCCGGGCTCACCGTGCTCTACGACGACCGGCCGAAGGTCTCGCCCGGGGTCAAGTTCAAGGACGCCGAGCTGCTCGGGATGCCCACCATCGTCACCGTCGGCCGCGGGCTGGCCAACGGCGTCGTGGAGCTGCGCGACCGGGCGACGGGGGAGCGCGAGGAGGTGCCCGTCGGCGAGGCCGCGGCCCGGGTGCTGGCCGCCGTCCGCAGCTGAGGAAGGACCCCGTCCTCCTCACGCCTCGCACGCTCGGCGCGAGCCTCTGGACGGGGCCGGACGGCGCTGGCGCGCCTTCTGGCACAATGGTCGGTCGAACACGGCGGTGGGCGGCCCTCTCACCGTTGCCGGCCGTGTCCAGCCGCACCGCCCCCGGCGTACCCCCACGCGTCGCTCCGGGCGGGCACACGACCTGCGTTCGAGGAGAACACCACACACCGTGGCCACCAAGATCAAGCTCATGCGCCTGGGCAAGATGCGCGCGCCGTACTACCGCATCGTCGTCGCCGACTCCCGCACCAAGCGCGAGGGCCGCGTCATCGAGACGATCGGCAAGTACCACCCGAAGGAGGAGCCCTCCTTCATCGAGGTCGACTCCGAGCGGGCGCAGTACTGGCTCGGTGTCGGCGCGCAGCCGACCGAGCCGGTCGCGGCCATCTTCCGGGTCACCGGTGACTGGCAGAAGTTCAAGGGCGAGCCGGCCCCGCCGCCCATGAAGGTCGCCGCCCCGAAGCCGGACAAGAAGGCCCTCTACGAGGAGGCCGTCCGCAACTCCGGTGAGGAGCCGGCCGCCGGCGCCACCACCCCGAGGAAGAAGGCCGCTCCCAAGGCCGACGACGCGGCGGCGAGCGACGCCCCCGCCGAGACGCCCGCCGAGTAAGACGTGCTCGAAGAGGCGCTCGAGCACCTGGTCAAGGGCATCGTCGACCACCCCGAGGACGTCACGGTCGACCTGCTCACCAACCGTCGTGGCAAGACCCTGGAGGTCCGGGTGCACCCCGACGACCTGGGCAAGGTCATCGGCCGCGGTGGTCGCACCGCCAAGGCGCTGCGCACGGTGATGACCGGTGTCGGCGGCCGCGGCCTGCGGGTCGACGTCGTCGACACCGACGGGCGCTGAGCGCCTCCTCCTGAGCACCACCGCTGGTGAGCGCAGCACCGAACGACCCCACCGACACCGTGGTGGTCGGCCGCATCGGCCGACCCCACGGTGTCGGTGGTGAGGTGACCGTCGAGGTCCGCACCGACGACCCGGACCTCCGGTTCGCGACGGGTGCGGTCCTGCGCACCGACCCCGCCGACCGCGGGCCGCTCACCGTGGCCGGCCGACGCTGGCACCGCGAGGTCCTCCTGCTCGCCTTCGAGGGCGTCGGGAGCCGCGAGGCGGCCGAGGAGCTGCGCAACACCGAGCTGCACGTCCCCGTCGCCGAGCTCCCCGCGCTCGAGGACCCCGACGTCTTCTACGACCACCAGCTGGTCGGCCTGGCCGCCCACCTGCCCGACGGCACCGAGCTGGGCACAGTGGACGCCGTCCGCCACGAGGGCGCCGACCTGCTCGTCGTCCGCCGGGTGGAGGGCGGTGAGCTCCTGGTGCCGTTCGTCACGGCGATCGTCCCGACCGTTGACCTCGCCGGCGGGTCCCTCGTGGTCGACCCGCCCGAGGGGCTGCTCGACCTGTGAGCGCACCGTTCCGGGTGGACGTCGTCACGATCTTCCCCGAGTACATGGCGCCGCTGCGGCAGTCGCTGCTGGGCAGGGCCGCCGAGCGCGGCCTGGTCAGCGTCGGCGTGCACGACCTGCGGCAGTGGACCGACGACGTCCACCGCACCGTCGACGACGCCCCCTACGGTGGCGGCCCGGGCATGGTGATGAAGCCCGAGCCGTGGGCCCGGGCGCTGGAGGCCGTCCGCCCACCGGGCACCCGTCTGGTCGTGCCGACCCCCGCCGGCCGCCCGTTCACCCAGGCCGTGGCCGCCGAGTGGGCCACCGAGCCCGGCCTGGTCTTCGCCTGCGGCCGCTACGAGGGGATCGACCAGCGGGTCGCCGACTGGGCCGCCGCGTCCGGGCCGGTGTCGGAGGTCTCGATCGGCGACTACGTGCTGGCCGGCGGCGAGTCCGCGGTGCTGGTCATGGTCGAGGCCGTGACCCGACTGCTGCCCGGCGTCGTCGGCAACCGGGAGTCCGTCGAGTACGACTCGCACGCCGACGGCCTGCTCGAGGGCCCCGCGTACACCCGCCCGGCCTCCTGGCGCGGCCACGACGTCCCGCCGGTGCTGCTCTCCGGCGACCACGCCGCGATCGCCCGCTGGCGGCGCGCGGAGTCCCTGCGGCGGACCGCGGCCCGGCGTCCGGACCTGCTGGCAGCGCTGCCCGAGAGCGCGCTCACCGCCGCCGACCGCGCCGTCCTCGACGAGTGAGCGACCGCCGAGCGGTGGTGCGGCCGACCGCGCGCGTCGTCGTCCTCGACCCGTGCGGGCGGGTGCTGCTGCTCGGCGCCCGGCTCACCGACCCCGCCGTCCCGCCGGGGGACGTGCTGTTCTGGTACACACCCGGCGGCGGCGTGGAGCCGGGGGAGGCTGTGCGGGAGGCCGCCGCCCGGGAGCTCGCCGAGGAGATCGGCCTGGTCGTCGGCCCCGCCCAGCTCGAGGGGCCGGTGTGGTTCCGGCGACACGTCGGCCCGTTCGCCGGCGTGCAGATCGACTCGCGGGAGACCTTCTTCGTGCTGCGCGACGTGGTGCACGAGGTGGACGCGAGCGGTCGCACGGAGCTCGAGCTGCTCGGTGCCGAGCCGCACCGCTGGTGGAGTGCCGAGGAGGTCGCCACGAGCGCCGAGACCTTCGCGCCCAGCGACCTCGCCGACCTGCTGCCGGAGCTGTCCGCCGGCCCGTGGACGGGGCCGCCGCGCTTCGTCGGGTGAAGATGTGGCACAGTAGAGAGCTGCTGCGGACGCATCGCCTCGTCGACGCCGGCTCCCCCCGGAGCGCAGCTCCCCGGATCGGACAGCCGGGGGCGCCTGCTGTCCGCACCGCAACGACATGACCGCTAGGACAGGACTGCCGCGATGAACACCCTGGACGTACTCGACGCCGATTCGCTGCGCGACGACATCCCCGAGTTCCGGCCGGGCGACACCGTGAAGGTGCACGTGCGCGTCATCGAGGGCAACCGCTCCCGCATCCAGGTCTTCCAGGGCGTGGTCATCCGCCGGCAGGGCGGGGGCATCCGCGAGACCTTCACCGTCCGCAAGATCAGCTTCGGTGTCGGTGTCGAGCGCACCTTCCCGGTGCACACCCCGGTCGTCGAGAAGATCGAGGTGCTCACCCGCGGTGACGTGCGCCGCGCCAAGCTGTACTACCTGCGCGAGCTGCGCGGCAAGGCCGCCAAGATCAAGGAGAAGCGCGAGACCGTCTCGCGCTGACACTGCGCGCTGACACGTCGCAGGCCGGCCGGTCCGGCCTGACCACGGCGGGTCTCCCGCGGCCGTACCCTGGCTCCGATGAGCAGTGACCGGCCCGGGAGGCCCGCCGACGTCGTTCCGGAGCCGGAGGAGCCCCAGGCGACCGGGTCCGCCGCCGGCGCCGGCCCCGCCCGCCGTCCCGGCGGCCGCGCCGCGCGCCGGCGCGAGGAGGCGGCCAAGAACGGCTCGCTGATCCGCGAGCTGCCGGTGCTCCTCCTCATCGCCTTCGTGCTCGCCCTGCTGGTGAAGACATTCCTGGTGCAGGCGTTCTTCATCCCGTCGGGTTCGATGGAGCGGACGCTGCACGGCTGCCCGGGCTGCACCGGCGACCGCGTCCTGGTCAACAAGGTGCCCTACTGGTTCGGCGAGCCCGAGCCCGGCGACATCGTCGTCTTCGAGGGTCCGGAGAGCTGGTCGCCGGAGGTGGACGTCCAGGAGCCGGGCAACTGGCTCTCCAGTGGCCTGCTGTGGCTGGGCCGCGCCATCGGGGTGGCCCCGCCCAGCGAGGACGACTTCGTCAAGCGGGTCCTCGCCACCGGCGGCCAGACGGTGCAGTGCTGTGACCCCGAGGGCCGGGTCACCGTGGACGGCGAACCCCTCGACGAGCCCTACGTCTTCGAGAACACCCCGCTGGAGAGCCGGGTGTTCGGTCCGGTCACCGTCCCCGAGGGCCGGCTGTGGGTCATGGGCGACCACCGCTCGGCGTCGGCGGACTCCAAGGCGCACATCGGCGACGAGTGGTCCGGAACGGTCGCGGTGGACGACGTGGTCGGGAAGGCCGCGCTGATCGTCTGGCCGCTCGACCGTTTCGGCACGCTCGGCTCCCCCGACATCCAGGGGACCGAGGCGGCCGGTGTGCCGGTCTCCGGTGCCACGGCGGTCGCCGCCCCGTACGCCATGGGGCTCGTGGGCGCCGTACCGCTCACCGCCTGGCGACGGCGACGGCGCCGGTCCCGCAGCGGCTGACGGATCCCGCGCTCCTCCCTCGACCCGCACCCCCGGCACCCGGGGCGTGCGGGTCGAGTCGTCCCGGGGCCTCCTGCGGAATTGTCGTCGTCGTGTCGACACGAATGCGGCGGGTCACCATTCCGGTGTTTTCCGTGTGACTCGGCGCCACTCGGAGGGGCGTCGAACAATTCTTGCGAAAAATGCTGAAAAGCGTTCAAGCACCCGTCTCACCCGTCCGATGGAGAACGTGAGAAGTTCCCCGAACGTGTGAAACGGAGTCTGTTGTGTCCGCACCCATGGCGAGCGCCGCCCGCGGCGTCACCCGCGTGCTCATCCTCGCCGACGCGCCCGTCCTGCGCCGTGGGCTGGTGAGCATGGTGAACGAGACCGCCGGCATGCAGTCGGTCGGGACTCCGGGGGAGCTGCGCCGCGCCCTCACGCTGGTCGAGACCGCCCGCCCCGACGCGGTGGTCGTGGAGCTGGGCCCGGGCCGGGCCGCGACCCTCAACGCCTGCCGCGACCTGCGCCGCCGGTACCCCCGGGTGACGATCGTGGCCCTGGGCACCTCCGAGGACCCGGCCGTGGTGAACGAGGCGCTGGCCGCCGGCGTCCGCGGCTACCTGATGATCAACACCTCGCCGACCCTGCTCGGCTGGGCGATCCTGGCCGCCCGCGCCGGCCGCACCGTCGTCGACCCGCAGATCCGCCGGGTCGAGCCGTCGGCCGCTCCGGCCGCCAAGCCGTTCACCCCCGAGGTGCCGCTGACCCGCCGTGAGTCCGACGTCCTCGACGAGCTGATCCAGGGCCAGTCCAACCGGCAGATCGGCCGCAACCTGTTCATCAGCGAGGACACCGTCAAGTCGCACGTCAAGGCCATCCTGCGCAAGCTGGGCGCCCGCGACCGGGCGCACGCCGTCTCGCTGGTGCTCTCCTCCCGCAACCCGGCCGCCTGCACCTGCGGCTCCCACGCCCTGGCCCCGGCCGAGGCCTGAAGAAGGACCCCGACTCCCGAGCCCTCCCGGGCCCGGGACGGGGCCGCCCCTGCCCCCCGCCGCTCGTAGCAGGACCCCGTCCTCCCGCTCCTCGGAAGAGGACCCCCTGCCTCCCGCCGCCCGCAGGCTGGCCTCGCCCGGGAGGCTCAGCCCGAGCTTGCGAGGGCTGAGTGGGGCGAGGTCCTTCTCCTGCAGAGGAGCTGTGCGGACCGTCCGCCTCCTCGGCGGTCCGCACGGGCGCCTCTCCGGCCGCTCCGGCGGCCGACCGTCCACGGGCCGGCCTCCCTGACCCCGGGGCCGGCCCCTGGCGTTCCCCCCGGCGACGGTCCGCCCGCCGGGTCGCGCCGGCGTCGTACTGTCGGACCGCGATGGCTGTCCGTACCACCCCCGCTGCTCCCGGGCCGCGGAACCGGGCCCGCGCCGTTCCGGCCGCCGACGACCGGCTCGACGCCCTGTGGGACATGGAGCGCTCCCTGCGCCGCCGCGGCTTCGCAGCGGTCGCCGGCGCCGACGAGGCCGGCCGTGGTGCCTGTGCCGGCCCGCTCGTCGCCGCCGCCTGCGTGCTCCCGGCCGGCCGCCGGGGGAGGGTCCCCGGCCTCGCGGACTCCAAGCTGCTGACCGCCGCGACCCGCGAGCGGGTCTACGAGGAGGTCGTCGACCGGGCCGAGGCGTGGTCGGTCGTCGTCATGCCGGTCGCCGACCTCGACGCCCGCGGCATGCACGTCACCAACATCGAGGCGCTCCGCCGCGCGGTGTGGGCCCTCGACCCCGGCGCGGACTACGTGCTCACCGACGGCTTCCCCGTCCCGGGGCTGGCCCGGCCGACCCTCGCGGTGTGGAAGGGCGACCGGGTGGCGGCGTGCGTGGCGGCGGCGTCGGTGCTGGCCAAGGTCACGCGGGACCGGATCATGCTCGACCTGCACGAGCGCTGGCCGCAGTACGACTTCGCCGTCCACAAGGGCTACACCACCGCGGCGCACGACGCCGCCCTGCAGAGGTACGGGCCCTGTCCGGAGCACCGGAAGCGCTTCGTCAACGTGGTCCGGGCCCGCGACGCACACGCCGCTCGGGGACTCCAGCTGACCGGCTCCGGCGGGATGGTCGATGATGGGGCCATGCGCCCTGTGTCCGGAGAGCCGCGATGAGCACCGAGGACCTGGAGAAGTACGAGACCGAGATGGAGCTGCAGCTCTATCGCGAGTACCGGGACATCGTCCGGCAGTTCACCTACGTGGTGGAGACCGAGCGGCGCTTCTACCTCGCCAACTCCGTCGACCTCCAGGTCCGGGAGGCCGGCGGCGAGGTGTACTTCGAGCTCAAGCTCTCCGACGCCTGGGTGTGGGACATGTACCGGCCGGCCCGGTTCGTGCGCAACGTCCGGGTGCTGACCTTCAAGGACGTCAACGTCGAGGAGCTGGACAAGCCCGACCTCGAGCTGCCCGACGGTCCCCGGCTGACCTGATCCGCGTCTCACGCGCCGGAGGCTGACCCCGCCCGCCAACGGTCCGGGACCCGGCGTCCACAGGCGCCGCCCCGGTCCACAGATCCGCCGGGCGGCTGTCCCGGCCGGTGTGGGCGGACGACGGTCGGCCGGTGCGAACGACATCGGACCTCGGCGCCCACGGCGAGCGCATCGCCGCCGCCTACCTGACCGACCGCGGCCTGCGCGTCCTCGACCGGAACTGGCGCTGCCGCGACGGTGAGCTCGACATCGTCGCCCGCGACGGCGACGCACTGGTCTTCTGTGAGGTCAAGACCCGCCGCGCGGTCGGCTTCGGCCACCCCGTGGAGGCGGTCGGGCACGTCAAGCAGCGCCGGCTGCGCACCCTGGCCCAGCGCTGGCTGGCCGCCCACGACGAGCACGCGCCGGAGCTGCGGTTCGACGTCGTCGGCGTGCTGGTGCGGCCGGACCGGCCGGCGCTGGTCACCCACCTGCGGGCGGCCTTCTCGTGACGCTCGCGCGGACCTGGTCGGTCGGCCTGGCCGGGGTGCACGGCGCGATGGTCGACGTCGAGGTGGACCTGTCGGCCGGCGTGCCCGGCGTGGTGCTCGTCGGACTGCCCGACGCGGTCGTCCGCCAGTCGGTCGACCGGGTACGGGCGGCGGTGGCCAACGCCGGCGGCAGGTGGCCGCTGCGCCGGATCACCATCGGGCTCTCCCCGGCGTCGATGCCCAAGCAGGGCAGCGGCTTCGACCTGGCGCTGGCCACGGCGGTCCTGGCGGCCGACGGCGCGGTCCCGGCCGAGTCGGTGGGCCGCCTGGTCCTGCTCGGCGAGCTGGGGCTCGACGGCTCCGTGCGCGCCGTCCGCGGGGTGCTGCCGGCCGTGCTCGCCGCCGCCCGCGCCGGCCACCCGACGGCGGTGGTCCCCGCGGGCAACGCGGAGGAGGCCGCGCTGGTGGAGGGGGTCGAGGTGCTGGCCGCCGGCACGCTCGCCGAGGTGGTCGCCCACCTGAAGGGCCGGACGCCGCTGCCCCGGCACACCCGCCGCACCCTGCCGCCGGCGCCGCCCGGACCGGACCTGGGCGACGTCGTCGGCCAGCCGATCGGCCGCCGAGCGGTGGAGGTCGCGGCCGCGGGCGGACACCACCTGTTCCTCAGCGGGCCGCCCGGGGCGGGCAAGACGATGCTCGCCGAGCGGCTGCCCGGGCTGCTCCCCGCACTGGACGAGCAGGAGGCGCTCGAGGTCACCGCCATCCACTCGGTCGCCGGGACCCTGCCGCCGGACGCCCCGCTGGTGACCCGCCCCACCTTCGAGGCGCCCCACCACTCGGCGACGATGGCCGCCCTCGTCGGCGGCGGCTCGGGGCTGATCCGCCCCGGGGCGCTGTGCCGCGCCCATCGCGGCGTGCTGTTCCTCGACGAGGCGCCGGAGTTCCCGCGAGCGGTCCTCGACACCCTGCGCCAGCCGCTCGAGCGCGGCTCGGTGACCATCTCCCGGGCCAGCGGCGCAGCCACCTTCCCGTGCCGCGCGCAGCTGGTGCTCGCGGCCAACCCGTGCCCGTGCGCCAGCGCCGCCGGCGACGCCGCCTGCACCTGCAGCCCGCTGGAGCGGCGGCGCTACCAGGCCCGGCTCTCGGGGCCCCTGCTCGACCGGATCGACCTGCGGGTCGACCTCCCGGCGGTCACCCGGGCCGCCTGGCTGGAGGGTGGGACGGCGCCCGAGCCGACCGCCGTCGTCGCCGGCCGCGTCGCGCAGGCCCGGGCGCTCGCGGCGGCGCGGCTGTCCGGCACGGGCCTGCACCTCAACAGCCAGGTGCCGGGTCGACTGCTGCGCGAGCGGTGGTCCCCGCCGCGGTCGGCGTTGCGGCTGGTGGAGCGGGCACTGGAGCGCGGGGCGCTGTCGGTCCGCGGCTACGACCGCGTGCTGCGGGTCGCGTGGACCCTGGCCGACCTGGCCGGACGCACCGTCCCGGGGGCGGACGACGTGGCCGAGGCCCTCGGGCTGCGGCTGCAGCGGGCCGCGGCATGAGCGCCCTGCCCAGCCTCGACGAGGACATGGAGCAGGGGCTCACCGAGACCGCGTCCGACGGGCTCGCCGGGCCCGCGGTGCGGCGCGCGCGGGCCTGGCTGAGCCGCGCGGCCGAACCGGGCAGCGTCGCGTTCTGGCGCTTCGTCGAGGACGTCGGCCCGGTCGAGGCGGTCCGCAGGCTGCGGTCGGGCCGGGCGCCGGACGTCGTCCGGGCGCTGGTCGGTGCCCGCGCCGGCCAGGACGCCTCACCGGCGGACCTGCTGCGGGCCGAGCGCTGCGCGGCGCGGCTGGTCGTCCCCGAGGACGACGAGTGGCCGGCGCACCTGCTGCACTGCCTCACGCTGGCCACCGGGGAGGAGCCCGACGACCCGCGGCACCAGTCCCCGCGGGCCACCGCCCCGGTGCCGCCGCTCGCGCTGTGGGTCCGCGGTCCGGCCCGCCTCGACGAGCTGGCCGACCGGTTGGTGGCGATCGTCGGTGCCCGGGCGTCGACCGCGTACGGCGAGCACGTCGCCGGCGAGCTGGGCCACCAGCTGGGAGAGCGGGGCTGGACGGTGGTCTCCGGCGGGGCCTTCGGCATCGACGCGGCCGCACACCGCGGCGCGCTGGCCGCGGACGCCCCGACGATCGCGGTCCTCGCCTGCGGTGTCGACCGGGCCTACCCGGCCGCGCACGGGGTGCTGTTCCACCGCATCGCCGAGTCTGGGCTGCTGGTCAGCGAGTGGCCGCCCGGGGCCGCCCCCCTCAAGCACCGCTTCCTCGTCCGCAACCGGCTGATCGCCGCGCTGACCCAGGGCACCGTGGTCGTGGAGGCGGCGGCGCGTTCCGGCGCGCAGGCCACCGCGCGGCGGGCGCAGAAGCTGGGCCGGCAGGTGATGGTCGTGCCCGGCCCGGTCACCTCGGCCATGAGCGTGGGCTGCCACGAGCTGCTGCGGGATCCGGAGCTCGGTGCGGTCCTGGTCGCCGACGCCGCGCACGTCGTGGAGACCGTCGGCCGACTGGGGGAGGACCTCGCCGACCCGCCGGAGCGGCCGACCGGGCTTCGCGACGGGCTCTCCGACCTCGCCGTCCGCGTGCTCGACGCCTGTCCGGTCCGCAACGGCGTCGGTCCCGAGCGGCTGGCCCGGGTGGCCGGCTGCGACGTCCTGGACGTGCTGCGGGTGCTGCCCGTGCTGGAGCTCGCCGACCTCGTCGAGGTCACCGACGGCGGGTGGCGGCTGGCCCGGGCGGTGCGGGCGGGGGAGGGACGGGGGTGACGGCAGGGGAGGCAGCATGAGCTCGCGCGGGGTCGGCGCTTCGGCTTGACCCCCGGCCGGGTCCGACCGACCGTTTCGGGGTGACCGCCCGCACCGCCGACGCCCGGGCCGCGCTGCCGCCGGCGCTGGCGGAGGTGCTGGCCGACTACGAGGAGCACCTGCGCTGGCAGCGTGACCTGTCCGCGCACACCATCCGCGGCTACGTGGGCGACGCGGTCTGGCTGCTTGACCACCTGGTACGGCGCGGTGGCACGCGCATCGAGGACGTGGACCTGCCCACGCTGCGCAGCTGGCTGGCGCACAACCGCACCCGTGGTGCCGGGCGCGCCACCATCGCCCGGCGGGCCGCAGCCGCTCGCTCCTTCACCCGCTGGCTGCGACGCAGCGGCCTCACCGCCGAGGACGTGGGCCTGCGGCTGGTCAGCCCCAAGGCCCACCGCACGTTGCCCGAGGTGCTCGCCCCCGACCAGGCGCGGGCCGTCGTGGACTCGGCCGCCGGGGCGGAGGAACCGGTCGGCCTCCGCGACGCCGTCGTCCTCGAGCTGCTCTACGCCAGCGGCATCCGGGTGAGCGAGCTGGTCGGTCTGGACATCGACGACGTCGACCGCGATCGCCGCGTGCTGAGGGTGCTGGGCAAGGGCCGCAAGGAGCGCACCGTTCCCTACGGTGCGCCCGCCGAGCGGGCGCTGGACGCCTGGCTCACCCGCGGCCGCCCTGCGCTGGCGACCGAGCGCTCCGGGCCGGCCCTGCTGCTCGGCGTACGCGGCGGCCGGCTCGACCAGCGCGAGGCGCGACGCACCGTGCACACGGCGGTGACGGCCGCGCCCGGCGCCCCCGACATCGGCCCGCACGGGCTGCGGCACTCGGTGGCCACGCACGTGCTGGAGGGCGGCGCGGACCTGCGTCTCGTGCAGGAGCTCCTCGGCCACGCCAGCCTCGCCACCACCCAGCTCTACACGCACGTGACCGTCGACCGGCTCCGGGCCGTCCACGCCCGAGCGCACCCGCGCGCCTGAGAGGACCGCCGCCTGTGTCTGACACAGTTGTCCTGCGCGCCATCGGATCGCGCACCGCCATCGTGCCCACCCCGAGCTCCTCCGCGAGGAGCCTCCGACAGTCGGGAGCGCAGACCGTGACCGAGGCCGCCATCCACCGGCTCGACGAGACCCCGGACGACGCCGAGGCCGCGCTGGCCGAGCTGTGGGCCGCCTACGTCACCGACCGGGCGCCCGAGCTGCGCGACCGGCTGATCCTGCACTACGCGCCGCTGGTGAAGTACGTCGCCGGCCGCGTCGGCAGCGGCCTGCCCGCCCACGTGGAGCAGGCCGACCTGGTCTCCTACGGCACCTTCGGCCTCATCGACGCCATCACCCGCTACCAGCCCTCGCGTGAGGTCAAGTTCGAGAGCTACGCGATGGCCCGCATCCGCGGCGCGATCATCGACGAGCTGCGCAGCACCGACTGGATCCCGCGGTCGGTGCGGATGAAGGCCCGGCAGTTCGAGCGCACCGTGGCGACGCTGGAGAGCCGGCTGCAGCGCAGCCCCACCGAGGAGGAGGTGGCCGCCGAGATGGGGATGGACGTCGAGGAGGTCCGCAAGTTCCTCGGCCAGCTCTCCCTCGTCAACGTCGTCGCTCTCGACGAGCTGCTCTCCGACGACGAGGGCGGCGCACCCCGCCTGGTCGACACCCTGCAGGACACCAGCGCCCTGGACCCGCAGGCGGTGGCCGAGCACGGCGAGGCCCGGCAGCTGCTGGCGCGCGCGGTCGAGCAGCTGCCCGAGCGGGAGAAGGTCGTCGTCAGCCTCTACTACTTCGAGGGCCTGACCCTGGCTGACATCGGCCGCGTGCTCGGCGTCACCGAGAGCCGTATCTGCCAGCTGCACACCAAGGCGGTGCTGCAGCTGCGCACCAAGCTGGCCGACATCGCGTGACCACAGGTCGGGGAGCCTGGCGGCGAGGCGACCGCCGACAGGGAGTGCACACCGCGGCGAGCGCCGGCGAGCGAGAGCCGGCGCGACCGCGGTGGCGGCCTGGGCCACAGGGCGTGGAGCGGGACCGGGCGCGGAGCCGGGTCGGGGCCGTCGTCTGACGGTGGTCCTCGAGCACGCGCTGCTGCCGGTCCGCCCGGGCCGGGAGGTCGACTTCGAGGCCGCCTTCGCCGAGGCCCGGACGGTCATCGCGGCCAGCCCCGGGTTCCGGCGGCTCTCGCTGTCCCGCTGCCTGGAACGACCCGGCACGTACCTGCTCCTGGTCGAGTGGGAGCGCCTGGAGGACCACACCGAGGGCTTCCGCGGCTCGGCCGGCTACGAGCGCTGGCGGGAGCTGCTGCACGGCTCCTACGACCCGTTCCCGACGGTGGAGCACTCCTCCGACGTGCTGACCGTCGGCCCGGCCGACTGAGTCCGACGGTCCTCAGCCCATCGGCAGCAGCCTGACCTCCGGTGGCTCCAACAGGGACAGCGGGTCGAGGTAGACCTCGCCGCGGCGCAGGCCCCAGTGCAGGCAGGCCGCGATGGGGCAGCCGGCGTGACCGCCGACCAGCGTCCCGAGCACCGTGCCGCGGGCGACCGGCTGCCCGGCGCCCACCGCGGCGTCGACCGGCTCGTACGTCGTCCGCAGGCCACCGGCGTGGTCGACGCTGAGCACCGGCCGGCCGGCCACCATCCCGGCGAAGACGACGACGCCGTCGCCCGCCGCGACCACCGGCGACCCCGGCACCCCGGCCAGGTCCGCGCCGCGGTGACCGGCCCCGTACCGGTCCGGCGGCGGGTCGAACGGGCGGGTCACCGCACCCTCCACGGGTCGCGCCCAGAGGCCGGCCGGGACGTCGTCCGGCACCCCGGCTGCGGCGCCGGCCCCGCCGGCGGGCAGCAGCGACGGGATCAGGAGCAGGACGGCGAGGACCGGTCGGCGCACCGGGGGAGCGTGCGCCCGCGGGACGCCGGGCGGGCCGACCTCCCGCGGTCTGTGGACGACCCCGCCCGCTGGGGAGGGCCGCCGGCCACGGGGCGTATGCTCGAGGTCGCGACCCGTCTGCGGCGGGTCGACTTCGCGCGTCCTCTCCCCGCTGGCAGCAGCGGGACGGTCGCCACCCCGGTCCCCGTTCGCGGGGTCGTGGCGGCCGGACGCCAGGGCGGAGCGCCACCCGGTGCCCGCGACAACCGAGGAGCGTGGCCCCGCGTGGCCGCGCGCAGAGCACAGAGAGGCTGCGGCCATGGCAGTCGTCAGCATGAAGCAGCTGCTCGACAGCGGCGTCCACTTCGGGCACCAGACCCGTCGCTGGAACCCGAAGATGAAGCGCTTCATCTTCACCGAGCGCAACGGCATCTACATCATCGACCTGCAGCAGACGCTCGGGTACATCGACAACGCCTACGAGTTCGTCAAGCAGACGGTCGCGCACGGCGGCACGATCCTGTTCGTCGGCACCAAGCGCCAGGCGCAGGAGGTCATCGCCGAGCAGGCGCAGCGCGTGGGCATGCCCTACGTCAACCAGCGCTGGCTGGGCGGCATGCTCACCAACTTCTCGACCGTCCACAAGCGGCTGCAGCGGCTCAAGGAGCTCGAGGACATGGAGCAGACCGGCATGATGGCCGGCCTGTCCAAGAAGGAGCAGCTGGGCCTCACCCGCGAGAAGGCCAAGCTGGAGCGCAGCCTCGGCGGTATCCGCGACATGCAGAAGGTGCCCAGCGCCGTCTGGATCGTCGACACCAAGAAGGAGCACATCGCCGTCGGCGAGGCCCGCAAGCTCAACATCCCGGTCGTCGCGATCCTCGACACCAACTGCGACCCGGACGAGGTCGACTACAAGATCCCGGGCAACGACGACGCCATCCGCAGCGCCGCGCTGCTGACCCGCGTGATCGCCGACGCCGTGGCCGAGGGCCTCATGGCCCGCTCGGCCGCGCAGGCCAACGCCGGCCGTGAGGACGGCGGCCAGCCGGCCATCGGTGGCGACGAGCCGCTGGCCGACTGGGAGCGCGAGCTGCTCACCGGCCAGCAGGGCGACGCCGCCGGCGACACGGCGGCCTCCCCGCTGCCGGAGACCCCCGCCGAGCCCCCGGCCGTGACCGCGACCGAGATCGCCCCCGTCGAGGGTGTGCCCGCCACCGGCGGCACGGACACCGGCACCCAGGGCGCCCAGAACGGCTGAAAGAGGACCCCGGCGGCCCCCTGAAGGACCCCGTCCTCCTCACCCCTCGCAGGCTCGGGGTGAGGAGGACGGGGCCGCGGACGGGGCCGCCGTCCCGCTCAGGCACTGACACAGAAGGAAATCGAGGCATGGCTGACTTCACCGCGGCCGACGTCAAGCGTCTCCGCGACGCCACCGGCGCCGGCATGATGGACTGCAAGAAGGCGCTCACCGAGGCCGAGGGCGACTACGACAAGGCCGTCGAGCTGCTGCGCATCAAGGGCGCCAAGGACGTCGGCAAGCGCCTGGAGCGCTCGACGACCAACGGCGTCGTCGTCAGCAAGGACGGCGCCCTGCTCGAGCTGGACTGCGAGACCGACTTCGTCGCCAAGAACGCGGACTTCGTCAAGCTGGCCGAGCGCCTGCTCGACGTCGTCCTGGCGCAGCAGCCGGCCGACGTCGACGCGCTGCTGGCCACCGAGGTCGACGGCCAGACCGTCGCCGCCCTGGTCGAGGGCGAGTCGGCCCGCATCGGCGAGAAGCTGGTGCTCAGCCGGTTCGTGGTCTTCGACGGCCAGACCGCCACCTACCTGCACAAGCGGGCCACCGACCTGCCCCCGGCGATCGGGGTCGCGGTGCAGTACAGCGGCGGCAGCGAGGAGGCCGCGCGCAGCCTGGCGATGCACATCGCCGCGGCCCGCCCGCGCTACCTCACCCGCGAGGAGGTCCCGGCCGAGGCGGTCGAGACCGAGCGGCGCGTCGCCGAGCAGACCGCCAAGGAGGAGGGCAAGCCCGAGCAGGCGATCACCAAGATCGTCGAGGGTCGGGTCAACGCCTACTACAAGGACTTCGTCCTCCTCGAGCAGCCGTCGATCACCGAGCCCAAGCGCACGGTCAAGCAGATCGTCGACGAGGCCGGCCTGACCGTGGAGCGGTTCGCCCGCTTCGAGGTCGGCCAGCAGTAGCAGTCCGGCCCCGCTGCAGGGTCCCGCCGCGAGCGTGCGAGTGGTGGGGGCAGCGGGGGTCCTTCCACCGGCCCCGTCTCCCACCTGGGACGGGGCCGGTGGCGTGTCCGGGCACCGATGCGGGGGACCCCTGCCCGCGAGCTGCCGCACGGCCCGTGCGGCAGGATCAGGGGAACGACGCCGAGCGAGGGAAGAACCCGTTGACCGACACCGCCGCGCCGAGCGCCACCGCGCCCATGTCCGCCCCCACCGCGTTCCAGCCCGCCGACGGTGCGGGGTACAAGCGGGTCCTGCTCAAGCTGTCCGGAGAGGCCTTCGGCGGCGGCAAGGTCGGCGTCGACTCCGGCATCGTGCAGAACATCGCCACCCAGCTGGCCGACGTCGTCCACAACGGCACGCAGGTGGCCGTGGTCGTCGGCGGCGGGAACTTCTTCCGCGGCGCCGAGCTGTCCCAGGCCGGCATGGACCGCCGGCACGCCGACTACATGGGCATGCTCGGCACGGTGATGAACTGCCTGGCCCTGCAGGCGTTCTGCGAGCAGGTCGGCCTGGAGACGCGGGTGCAGACGGCGATCGAGATGGGCCAGGTCGCCGAGCCCTACATCCCGCGCAAGGCGGTGCGGCACCTGGAGAAGGGCCGGCTGGTCATCTTCGGCGCCGGTGCCGGCATGCCGTACTTCTCCACCGACACGGTGGCCGCGCAGCGGGCCCTCGAGATCGGCTGCCAGGTGCTGCTCATGGCCAAGAACGGGGTGGACGGCGTCTACGACGACGACCCCCGCACCAACCCGGACGCCGTCATGTACGAGGACCTCGACTACGGCACCGTGCTGGCCAAGCAGCTCAAGGTGGCCGACGCGACGGCCATCAGCCTGTGCATGGACAACAGCATGCCGATCGTCGTCTTCAACCTGCTGAGCGACGGCAACATCGCCCGAGCCGTGGCAGGTGAGAGGATCGGGACGCTGATCAGCGACCCGGCCTGAGCGCCGCCGCCAGCCCGCAGACCCGCATCCGCGGTGGAGCACTCCGCCGCACCAGGAGGAGAGACCCGTGATCGACGACACCCTGCTCGACGCCGAGGAGCGGATGGACAAGGCCCTGTCGGTCGCGCGCGAGGACCTCGGCTCGGTGCGCACCGGGCGTGCCGCCCCGGCGATGTTCAACAAGGTCCTGGTCGACTACTACGGCTCGCCGACGCCGGTGCCGCAGATGTCGTCGATCACCGTGCCCGAGGCCCGCATGGCGGTGATCAAGCCCTACGACACGGGCCAGCTGTCGGCCATCGAGAAGGCCATCCGCGACAGCGACCTCGGCGTCAACCCGACGAACGACGGCCAGATCATCCGCGTGGTCTTCCCCCAGCTGACCGAGGAGCGCCGCCGCGACCTGGTCAAGCAGGCCCGCGCGAAGGGCGAGGACGCCAAGGTGGCCGTCCGCAACGTGCGCCGCCGGGCCAAGGAGGAGCTCGACCGCATCGCCAAGGACGGCGAGGCCGGCGAGGACGAGGTGCGCCGTGCGGAGAAGGAGCTCGACGACCTGACCGCCAAGCACGTGCACGGCATCGACGAGGCGGTCAAGCACAAGGAGTCCGAGCTCCTCGAGGTGTGAGCCGGCCGGACCTCCCGCCATGACCCCCGACCCCGACACAGGGCCGATCCCGATCGTCGGCCGGCGCCCGGCCCCGCCGCCGCGGCCACCGCGGGCGGCCACCGAGCTGCGGACGGCGCCGCTGCCCGTGCACGAGCCGGCGACCGCGGAACCCCCTCCCGCGGCGCGGTCGCGTGCCGCGGACGGCGTCGCGCGGCCCGAGCCCGACCCGGGGAAGGGTGCACCGGCGAAGAAGCCCGGTCGCGCCGGTCGGGACATGGTCGCGGCCATCGGCGTCGGCCTCGGGCTCGGCGCGGTCATCCTGGCCTCGCTGCTGCTCTACCGGCCCGCGTTCCTGCTCGTGCTGGGCGCCGCGATCCTCACCGGCGTCGTCGAGTTGACCCGGGCGCTGCAGGCCGGGAACGCGCGCGCTCCGCTGGTGCCCCTGCTCGTCGGCACGGTGGCGATGATCGCGCTGGCCTGGACCCGCGGGGCGTCCGGGCTCGTGGTGGCGTTCCTGCTCACCGTCCTCGCCGTGCTGCTGTGGCGGCTGGGCGATGGTCCCGACGGTTACCTGCGGGACGCCTCGGCCGGCGTCCTGGTGGCGCTGTACGTGCCGCTGCTCGCCGGGTTCGCCGTCCTGCTGCTGGTCCCGGACGACGGCGCGGCCCGCGTGCTGGCCTTCATCGCCACCGTCGTCGGCAACGACGTCGGCGGCTTCGCCGCTGGTGTGCTCGTCGGCAAGCACCCCATGGCGCCGTCGGTCAGCCCCAAGAAGTCGTGGGAGGGGATGGCCGGGTCGATCGTCGCCTGCGTGCTGATCGCCACCCCGATCGTCACCCTCGCCCTCGGCG
Source organism: Geodermatophilus sp. URMC 61 (assembly GCF_052931555.1). Classification (NCBI taxonomy): domain Bacteria; kingdom Bacillati; phylum Actinomycetota; class Actinomycetes; order Geodermatophilales; family Geodermatophilaceae; genus Geodermatophilus; species Geodermatophilus sp. URMC 61. Next base: position 3,014,818 of record NZ_JBRFHZ010000002.1, on the reverse strand, counting down.
GGCCGTGGTGGGGCGGGGTGCTGTTCGGCGTCGCCCTGGCCGTCAGCGCGACCGCCGGCGACCTGGGGGAGTCGCTGATCAAGCGCGACCTCGGCATCAAGGACATGGGGCACCTGCTGCCCGGCCACGGCGGCATCATGGACCGGCTGGACTCGCTGCTGCCCTCGGCCGCGGTCGCCTACCTGCTGCTCTCGGTCGTCGCGCCGACCTGAGAGAGGACCTCCCTGCCCCCCGCCACTGGTAGAAGGACCCTCTCCCGCCGAGCCCTTCGCGAGCTCTGGGCACGGCGGGAGAGGGCCGGGGCCCTGCAGGAGGGCCGCCGTCCTCCCCGTCCTCCGCAGGCTCAGGGCCGGACCCGGGACGGGGTCACCCAGCGGCGGGATGCCGAGACCTCCCAGGTCGTCCCCACCGGGACGAAGCCGCGGCGGGCGTACCAGTGCCGGGGCCAGTCGGCGGCGTCGGCCTCCAGCACCACGAGGTCGCAGCCGCGCCCGGCGGCGGAGTCCAGCGCGGCCGCCAGGACGGCGTTCCCGTGTCCGCGGCCGCGCGCCGCGGAGTCGGTGTTCATCGACTCGAAGGCGGCGGTGGCGCCGTCGACGCGCAGCTGACCGGCGGAGACCACCCGCCCCTCCTCCCGGACGGCGAGGTCGGTGACCGCGACGACCCGGTCGTTGCGGTGCTCCCGGCCGATGAGCTGGGCCACCACCTCGTCCAGGTCGGCCGCCGGGATCGGCAGGTCGCGTCGCCACGAGCGCTCCCAGAGGTCGTGTACCTCGCGCTGGTCGACGGCCTCCGCGCGGCGTCCCGGGAGCGGCGGGGTTGCGGGGCGGGCCATCACCAGGAGTTCCTCGGTCCGCCAGCCGATTCCGGCGAGCTCGCCCGCCACGTCCTCCGCGCCCGTCCAGGCCAGCGTGGCGGCGAGGTGCGACCAGCCCACGTCGGCGGCGAGCGCCGCCGCAGTCGCCGCGACCGTACCGGCGTCGACCGGGTGCGACAGGATCAACCGGTTGTCGTCCCAGGAGTACGGGAAGCGCGGGTCGAGCACGGCCACCCCGCCGGGGACGTCACGCACCTCGGCGACGCGCCTGGTCCGCACCGACAGCGACAGCGCCCGCGCGCGGCCGAGCGCGTCGTCCGGCCGGGGGAGGACCGGTTCGGCGGGGGGCCGGTACGGGACGACGGCGACGACGGCGCTGGTCGGCAGGGGGCCGTGCACGTGCGGGAATCGCATGCCGGGCGGGTCGCCGGGCATGCCCGGGGCCCAGCGCACCGGGTCGGTGAGCCGCGCGGGGTCGACGACGAGCAGCACGAGGTCCTGCCGCCCGGGGAACAGGCGCCCGGCCGGCAGGTGCACCTGCTGCGGCGTGGAGAGGTGCACGAACCCCTGCTCGGTGAGGGACGGCGGCCGCAGCGTCCCGGTGTCGAGTGCCGCCCGCCAGGCCGCCGGCTCGATCAGGTGGACGAGGACGCCGTCGGTCATGTCCGCCGATCCTGCCCCGGAGCGCACGGTGCCCCGGTGCGTGGGAGACGATCGGCAGCGTGGACGGCGAGGCGGGCCCGACGGAGTGGGGGACGACGGTGGGGGTCGGTCCCTGGCCCGGGCCGTGGCCCGAGGACCCGCGGTACGACCGCGACCTGCTCGCCCACGGCGACCGGCGCAACGTCTCCGACCGCTACCGCTACTGGACGGTCGAGGCGATCGTCGCCGACCTCGACACCCGCCGGCATCCGTTCCACGTCGCGATCGAGAACTTCGGCCACGACCTCAACATCGGAACGGTCGTGCGGACGGCGAACGCGTTCCTGGCCGCCGAGGTGCACATCGTGGGCCGCCGTCGCTGGAACCGCCGGGGGGCGATGGTCACCGACCGCTACCAGCACCTGCGCCACCACCCGGACGTCGGCGTGCTGGCCGCCCACGCCGCGCGGGAGGGGCTGACGCTGGTCGCCGTGGACAACGCACCCGGCGCCGTCCCGCTGGAGACCGCCGACCTGCCGGAGCGGTGCGTGCTCCTCTTCGGTCAGGAGGGACCGGGGCTGACGCCGGAGGCCCGCGCGGCGGCCTCGACCGTCGTCTCCATCGCCCAGTTCGGCTCCACCCGGTCGATCAACGCCGGCGTGGCGGCGGGTATCGCCATGCACGCCTGGATCCGGCAGCACGCCCGGATCGGCCTCACGTGAGCGGGGGGTCCGGGTCGATGCCCCGGGCGGTCAGGGCCGCCTCCACGGCCTCGCAGACCGTGCGGACGACCGCCACCCGCGCCCACCGCTTGTCCTCCGCGGCGACCACGTGCCAGGGGGCGGTCGGGGTGTCGGTCCGCTCCAGCATCTCCTCGACCGCCGCCTCGTAGGCGGGGCGCTTCTCGCGGTTGCGCCAGTCCTCGTCGGTGAGCTTCCACGCGCGGTAGGGGTCGTCGCGGCGGGACTCGAAACGGCGCATCTGCTCCTCGGGTGAGAGGTGCAGCCAGAACTTGACGACCACGGTGCCCTCGGCGGCGAGGGTCGACTCCAGGTCGACGATCTCGCCGTAGGCACGGCGCCAGGCCTCCTCGGCCGCGAAGCCCTCGACCCGCTCCACGAGCACCCGCCCGTACCAGGTGCGGTCGAGCACGGCCATCCCGCCCCAGCCGGGGAGGACCGGCCAGAAGCGCCACAGGAAGTGGTGGCGCTTCTCGTCGTGCGTGGGCGCGGCGAACTGGGCCACCCGCACGTGCCGGGGGTCGAGCCGCTCGACGAGGCGCTTGATCGCGCCGCCCTTGCCCGAGGCGTCCCAGCCCTCGAACAGCACCAGCAGGGGCGGCCCGATCTCGCCCGGGCCGATCTGCCCACCCAGGAGCAGACGCAGGTGCACCAGCCGCTTCTGTGCGGCGTTGAGCTGCTCCTTCTCCTCGGCCTTCGACAACCGCAGGGTCAGGTCCACGTCGGCGAGCCGGGTCATGCCGGCCAGCGTGGCAGGCCGTGGCGCGGCTCACCTGCCGAGCGGGCGGCGTGCCCGGTGCCGTCTCGGGTCGCGGCTGCCGATGACAGGGAGACGGCACCGCACCCGGCGAGGCAGGGGAGGACATGGGCTCCAGTCATCCGGACGACGTCGACCAGCTGTCGGTCCCGGCCGTTCCTGGCCCTCCCGGCGGGACGCCCGAGCCGGCCGACTGGGACGACGCCTGGCTGCCCGACTGGCTGGGCGACGAGACGGGCGGGACGCCGCCTCCCGAGGACGCCGACCCCCGACCGGACGGCGAGCAGCCGGACGCCGACCCCCGATCCGCCTGCGGCGAACCGGATCCCGAGCCGCAGACAGATCCCGAGCCGCAGACAGATCCCGAGCCGGAGCCGGAGTCGGAGGCGGACGCCGAGGACCAGCCGGACGCCGAGGACCAGCCGGACGCCGAGGAGGAGCCGGACGCGGAGGAGCACGCCTCCGAGCCGGACCGCGTGCTCCCGACGGCGCCCGCCGACGACCTCCCGACCGCGGCCCCTGACGAGCGGCTCGCCGTCCCCGCCCCCGCGGACGCCGGGCCGGCGGCGGCGATCACCGAGCCGGCCGACGGGTTCGAGGCGATCGACACGTTCCTGCAGCCCGCGCCCGTCCGCGTCGTCGTCGGCACCCGCAGGAGGTCGCGGCGCGGCGCGCTGTCGGTCGCAGCCGGCCTGCTCGTCGCCGGGGCCCTCGCCGCGGCGTCGCTGCTGGCCACCGGGTCCGACACCCCGGTCCCGGCCGCGGACGCCGCTGCTCCGTCCACCTCCGCCCCGGCGGCGCCCGGCCGCGCCACCCCTCGACCGAGGCCGGTCCCCGCGCCGGAGACACCGCCCGCGGCGACGGAGACGGCGCTCCCGCCGGTGCCGACGCCGGCTGCACCCGCGTCGCCGCGGTCCGCCGTCGTCGCCGGGACACCGCCTCGCGTGGCGGTCCCCGCACCCCCGCGTCCGGCCGTGACCCCGGCGCCGATCGTGCCCGCTCCCGTGCCCCGGACGGCGGGCCCGGCCGTCCCCGCCGTTCCCCCCTCGGAGCCGGACGCCCCCGAGCCCGCACCGCAGCGCACTCCGGTCACCGGTGCACCGGTCGCGGGGACGACGGACCAGACCGGCGGCGACGGGACGACGGGCGGCGCCCCGGACACGACGGACGGCGGCGGGACCGGCGAGCCGGAGACCACGACGGCACCCGCGCCCCCCACCCCGACCGCGCCGCCCCCCGAGGACCCGGAGGACCCCGAGGGCCAGGAGGGCCCGGACGAGCCGGGAGCTCCCGAGGGCGACGCCACCCCGACACCGTCCGGGGAGCCCGGGGCCCCGCAGCTCCCGCTGCCGACGGGGGCGACCGCGCCGGCGGGAGCGTGATCTCACCCGCGTCCGGCCCGACGGGCGCTCCGGGGTGGGACCATGGGCAGCGCCATGACTGCCCTCCCTCTCGTGTTCGAGGCCCCCCGCCGGGGCAAGCCGCCGCGCCATCTCGCCGACCTCAGCCGCGAGGAGGCCCGCGCCGCGGTCACCGAGCTCGGCCAGCCGGCCTTCCGGGCCGACCAGCTCGCCCGGCACTTCTACCGGGGCGTCACCGACCCGGCGCAGATGACCGACCTGCCGGCGGCGGTGCGCGAGGAGCTCGCCGCCGCGCTGCTGCCCGGCCTGCTCACGCCGGTGCGGACGCTGAGCGCCGACGGCGGCCGCACGCGCAAGACGCTGTGGCGGCTGCACGACGGCGCGCTGGTGGAGAGCGTGCTCATGCGCTACCCGGACCGGGCCACCGTCTGCATCTCCAGCCAGGCCGGCTGCGGCATGGCCTGCCCCTTCTGCGCCACCGGCCAGAACGGGCTGACCCGCAACCTCTCGGCCGCCGAGATCATCGGCCAGGCGGTCGCCGCGGCCGCGGCGATGGCGAACGGCGAGGTCCCCGGCGGGCCCGGCCGGCTCTCCAACGTCGTCTTCATGGGCATGGGCGAGCCGCTGGCCAACTACGCGCGCGTCCGCAAGACCCTCGACGCTCTCGTGACCCCCGCCCCGCACGGGCTGGGCCTGTCGCAGCGCTCGATCACCGTCTCCACGGTCGGCGTCGTCCCGGCGATCCGGCGGCTGACCGAGGAGGGGCTGCACGTCACCCTCGCGGTGAGCCTGCACGCGCCCGACGACGAGCTGCGCGACACCCTGGTGCCGATCAACACGCGCTGGAAGGTCGACGAGGTCGTCGACGCCGCCGACGCCTACGCCGCGCGCACCGGCCGCCGGTACTCGGTGGAGTACGCGCTCATCCGCGACGTCAACGACCAGCCCGAGCGCGCCGACCTGCTCGGCCGGCTGCTGGCCGACCGCCGGGCGCACGTCAACCTCATCCCGCTCAACCCGACGCCGGGCAGCCGCTGGGACGCCAGCCCCCTGCCCGCGCAGCGCGAGTTCGTCGCTCGGCTGCGGGCGCACGGCGTGCCGACGACGGTCCGCGACACCCGCGGCCAGGACATCGACGGCGCGTGCGGTCAGCTCGCCGCGGCCGACCGGGTGGAGGGGGTCCCGACCGTGGCCCTGCCCCAGCCGTCCCTCGAGCCGCCCGTGGAGCTGGGCGCCGAGGCCGACGCGTGAGTGCGGAGGTCCCGCAGGCCGAGGCGCACGAGCACAGCCACGCCGACGTCTCCGGCGGCTGGCTGCGCGCTGCCGTCTTCGGCGCCATGGACGGATTGGTGACCAACACCGCGCTGGTCGCCGGCGTGGGCGGCGGCGGTGCCTCGTCCCGAGCGATCGTGCTCTCCGGCGTGGCCAGCCTGGTCGCCGGCGCGATCTCCATGGCGCTGGGGGAGTACACCTCGGTGCGCACGCAGAACGAGCAGCTCGACCTCGAGGTCGAGAAGGAGCGCCGCGAGCTCAAGCGCAACCCGCGCGCTGAGCTCGCCGAGCTGGTGGACATGCTGCGGGTCCGGGGTGTGGACGCCGACCTGGCCCAGCAGGTGGCCGTCCAGCTGCACCGCGACCCCGACACCGCGCTGCGGCTGCACGTGGTCGCCGAACTGGGGCTCAACCCGGCCGACAAGCCCTCCCCGTGGACGGCGGCGGTCTCCTCGTTCCTCACCTTCGCCACCGGCGCGGTGATCCCGCTGCTGCCCTACCTGCTCGGCTTCTCCGTCCTCGCCGCCGCCCTCGTGTGCGGGGCGGTGGGCCTGGCCGCGGCGGGCGCGCTGTCGTCGCGCTTCACGCCGCGGCCCTGGTGGTACGCCGCCCTGCGGCAGCTGCTCTTCGGCGCGGCCGCGGCCGGGATCACCTACGCGGTCGGGCTGGCGATCGGCGTCGCCGTCAGCTGACGGCCATCAGTCGCCGCAGGAGAGGCCGGCGGCCTCGATGGCAGCGCGCGTCCCCGCGGTGGGTAGGGCCACCGGGACGGCGCCGTCCCGCAGTTCGCTCGGCACCACCTCGACCGTCGACAGGTCCGCGTCGGCGAGGGCGGCGAGATCGGTCACGGAGGTCCCGGGGTCGGCGGTGAGTGCCCCCGTGGTCGCCCACCCCACGCCCTGCAGCCGCCAGGGCCGGACGACCGATCCGCGGACGGCGTCCACCAGCGCCTCGAGCACCGTGCCGGCGGTCGACGCCCGTCCGTCCGGGTCGGGCGGCACCGGCGTCCACGCCCCGTCGACGAGGTGCTGCGGGTGCCGGGAGCGGACCAGGGCCAGCGCGGTGCGCCCGTCGACGTGCTGTCGGCCGGCCTGCGGCAGCTCCAACCCGGCGTCCGGGTCGCGTATCGGGACGGGCACGTCCACGGTGAGCCCGCCGGCCGCGTCGACGACCCCGGCGAACCCCGCGAAATGGACCGTGACCAGGTGGTCGGCGTCGATGCCGATGGAGCAGAGGGCGTCGATCGTCGCCTGGGGACCGTCCCGCCAGGTGAGGGTCAGCCGGGTGGGGCGCCGGTCCCGAAGCACCAGCAGGTCCCGTGGCACCGACAGGACCGAGGTGCCGGCGTCGGTCTGGTGGACGACGAGCACCACGTCCGCCCGGGTGCCGGGGACGTCGTCGGGGGTGCCGAAGTAGGCGGGGTCGGCGCCGGCGGGCAGCTGTTCCCGCGAGTCCAGGCCCACCAGCACCCAGGTGCGGCCGTCCGAGTCGTCGGCGCTGAGGTCCACGGCCACCTCGTCGACGCGGGCCGCGAGCACCGCGACGTCCGTACCGAGCACGACCAGCAGCAAGGCGAGGACGGCCAGGGCGATCCGCGTCCACCCCCGCCGTCCCGGGAACGGCCGACGCCGGCCAGGGGAGCCCTGGCCGGCGTCGGGGTCGTGCGGTGCGGTCACGCTCAGGCCTGCGAGCCCTCCGCGGACCGGCGGCGGGCGGCGAACACCAGGCCGCCACCCAGCGCCAGGGCACCCACGCCCAGGCCCAGCGGGAGGGCGATGTCAGCACCGGTGTAGGCCAGGCTGGAGGACGACGCGTTCGAGGTGCCCGCGGCCGCGGTCACGGTGAAGGCCTCCTGGAAGTAGGTGCCCATGCTGCCCTCGTAGACCAGGGTGTGCTCACCAGTGGGGGTGCCGGCCGGGACGGTGAACTCGACCGTCACGGTGCCGTTGGCGTCGGCGGTGAAGGTGCCGACGGTCTGCGGGGTGGAGTGCAGGGTCACCGTGACGACCTCGCGGGGCTTGAAGCCGGTGAGGACCTTGACGACCTTGCGACCCAGCGCGGTGCTGTCACCGGTGGCCGAGCCGCCGTCCGGGCTGGCGACGCCCGGGGTGTTGGCCTGCGAGCCGCGGATCGCCCCGGTCGGCTTCGTCGCGGGGGCCGTCGTGGTGGGGGCGGCGGTCTCGGTCGGGGTGGCCGGCGTGGCCGCGGGGGCGGTGAGGGTCACGGTGGTGATGGGGTACTCGGAGAGGAGATTGCCGTTGTAGTCGAGGCAGTCCGCGACGACGACGTACTCGCCGCCGGGAGTGCCCACCTCGAAGGCCAGTTCGAGCGACCACGTCCCGTTCTCGGCGGGCTCGATCGCGTCGCCGAGGAGGGGCTGGTCGTCCTCGGGGTCGCCGACGGCGACGACGACCGCGCTCCTCGTCTCCGGGTTGGCGTAGTCGGCCGAGAGGCAGCCCGCGCCGGAGACGGTGAAGGTCTCCTCGGCGGCCACGGGGTCCGGGTCGACGACGGGGGCGGTCAGGGGCGCGGCGAACGCGGCAGGGGCGAGCAGCAGGCCGGTGGCCACGGTGGTGGCCGTCAGCCCGGTCAGGGCTGCGGCGCGGGTGGTGGTGCGAGACATCGGCGGCTCTCCGCTCGGTCAGGAGTCCGGGCGCTCCGGACTGCTCTCGCACTGTCTATCGACTGGTGATGACCTGAGCTGTAGCTGTGGGTCACCAAGTCCCGACGGATCGTCGGTCATGTCTGACAACACCGCCCCAGCTGCCCCGGCTGTCACATCTGGACGCCGGGGCTCCTGGTGGCGGCAACAGCTGACATCCGGTTCCGGCGGGTCCGGCAGCTCTCCGCCCGCTTCCTCGACCGGGCGGCCGGGGGCGGGGTGCGACGGCCGACCCGCCACTCCCCACGGACGGCGAGAGGCCCGCCCCCTGGGCAGGGGACGGGCCTCTCGGGCGCTCGCGGCTACTTGGCGCGCCAGGCGTTGCGGCGGCGCCGCCAGTCGAGCACCAGGACCAGCACCATCAGGGCGGCGATGGCGACCACCCAGATGTCCTCGATGCGGCCCTCGTGGTTGCCGATGAGGTAGGCGAGCATGAACAGCGTCGCGATCACCCCGCCCACGCGGCCCCACTTGCCGGTCTCGCCGTGCCACCCCCAGTCCTCCGGGCGCTCGTGCTCGACGGGCTGGGCCGCGGCCCGGACGACGCCCTCCTCGCGCCCCGGCTGGTTCACCCGCGCGGTCGCGGGGTGGTCCACGGAGATCCGCTCGCGGTGGGTCTGTTCGCTCACACCACCATCCTGCCAGCACCACGTCGGCGGCACCCACCGAGGGCGGGTGGCGCGTCGGGGAGGATGCGGTCGTGAGCGACCTGCGCGAGGTGACGGTGCTGGGCTCCACCGGGTCGATCGGCCGGCAGGCGATCGCGGTGGCCGAGCAGAACCCCGACCGGCTGCGGGTCACCGGCCTGGCCGCCGGCGGCGGGGACGTCGCCCGGCTGGCCGAGCAGGCCCTGTCCCTCGGCGTCCGCACCGTCGCCGTGGCGCGGGCGACCGCCGCCCAGGACCTCCAGCTGGCCTTCTACGCCGCGGCCTCCAAGCGCGGCTGGTCGAGGGGCGAGTTCGCGTTGCCGGAGATCCTCGCCGGTCCGCGGGCGGCCGAGGAGCTCGCCGCCCGCCCGGCCGACGTCGTCCTCAACGGCATCACCGGCTCGATCGGGCTGCGGCCCACGCTGTCGGCGCTGCGGGCCGGTCGCACCGTCGCGCTGGCCAACAAGGAGTCGCTCGTGGCCGGCGGCGAGCTGGTCACCGCCGCGGCCGCGCCCGGGCAGCTGGTGCCGGTCGACTCCGAGCACTCGGCGCTCGCCCAGTGCCTGCGCGGCGGCGCCCGGAGCGAGGTGGCCCGGCTGGTGCTCACCGCCAGCGGTGGACCGTTCCGCGGCCGCAGCGCCGCCGAGCTGGCCGACGTCACCGTCGAGCAGGCGCTGGCCCACCCGACCTGGGACATGGGCCCGGTCGTGACCATCAACTCCGCGACCCTGGTCAACAAGGGACTGGAGCTCATCGAGGCGCACCTGCTCTTCGACGTCCCCTTCGCCGACATCGACGTGGTCGTGCACCCGCAGTCGATCGTGCACTCGATGGTGACCTTCGCCGACGGCGCGACCATCGCCCAGGCCAGCCCGCCGGACATGCGACTGCCGATCGCGCTGGCCCTGGCCTGGCCCGACCGGCTGCCACACGTGCAGCCGGCGCTGGACTGGTCGACGGCGAGCAGCTGGGAGTTCGCCCCGCTGGACGACGAGGCGTTCCCCGCCGTGGCGCTGGCCCGCTCCGCCGGTGCGGCGGGGGGCGTCGCGCCGGCGGTCTACAACGCCGCCAACGAGGAGGCGGTCGCGGCCTTCCTGGCGGGTCGGCTGCCGTTCCGGGGCATCGTCGACCTCGTCGCGCGTACCCTCGACGACGCGCCGGACCTCGGCGCCCCCACCTGCGTCGAGGACGTCCTGGCGGCGGAGGGGTGGGCCCGGCAGCACGCCGGGAGGCTGATCGCCGGAGGCTGAGCTGAGCGGGTTGCTGCTGACCGTCCTCGGGATCGTCGCCTTCGCGGTCGGGCTGCTCTTCTCGATCGCCTTCCACGAGTACGGGCACTTCTTCTGGGCCCGCAGGTTCGGCATGCGGGTGCCGCAGTTCATGGTCGGCTTCGGCCCGACCGTGTTCTCCCGCACGCGCGGGGAGACCGAGTACGGCGTCAAGGCCGTCCCGCTCGGCGGCTACATCCGCATCATCGGGATGATCCCGCCGGCCGAGGAGAACGAGAGCAAGCGGGCCACCCGCATGCGCTCGTTCATCGCCGAGGTGCGGGGTGCGGCCCTCAACGACGTCCGGCCCGGTGACGAGGGACGGGTCTTCTGGGCCAAGCCCTGGTGGCAGCGGGTCATCGTGATGTTCGCCGGCCCCTTCCACAACCTGGTGCTGGCGGTGCTGCTGTTCACCGTGCTGCTGACCGTCGTCGGCACCGGCGTGCTGACGACGACGGTGAGCACCGTCCCGGCCTGCGTGCTGCCCGCCAACGCCGTGACCCAGACCCAGACCGGGGCCGACCCGTGCACCGTGCCGGTCGACCCGCAGGGACAGACGTGCGAGGAGGGGACGCCGGGTTGCGCGCTGCCCCAGCAGAGCCCGGCCGCGGCCGCCGGCCTGCGCCCCGGCGACACCATCGTCGCCATCGACGGTCAGCCGCTGGACCCGACCGCGTACGACAGCTGGACGCGGATGCAGGAGGCGATCCGCACCAGCCCCGGGCAGCCGCTGGACCTCACCGTCGAGCGGGACGGCGCACGGCGCGAGGTCACCGTCACGCCCATCCGCAACACCGTCTACGCCGACCCGAACGACCCCGGGGAGGGGACGACGACCGCCGGCTACCTCGGCATCGCGCCCGGCGGCCAGCTCGCCCGGCAGGACCTCGCGGACGTCCCCGGCTACTTCGGCATGGTCGTGACCAACGCCGTCGAGCGGCTGGTCGAGATCCCCGAGCGCATCCCGCAGCTGTTCCGTGCGGCGTTCCTGGGGGAGGAGCGGGACCCCAACGGCCCGATCGGCGTCGTCGGCGTGGGCCGCATCTCCGGCGAGGTCTTCTCCATCCCGCAGCTGACCACCATGGAGAAGGTCAGCACCTTCCTGCAGCTGCTGGCCAGCATCAACCTGGTGCTGTTCCTGTTCAACCTGCTGCCGATCTACCCGCTCGACGGCGGGCACGTCGCCGGTGCGCTGTACGAGAAGGCGCGCTCGGTCGTCGCCCGGCTGCGCGGCCGGCCCGACCCCGGCCCGTTCGACATCGCCCGGCTGATGCCGGTCGCCTACGCCGTCGCAGGCCTGTTCGTCGTCCTGTCGGGCCTGCTGCTGATCGCCGACATCGTCAACCCGATCACCCTGCAGTAGCCGCGGGGGTGTTCCACCCCACGTCACCGGCGCCGACCTGGAACGCCGGCGATACTGGGGCCATGGCGACCCCCGTCAGTCTCGGCATGCCCGCAGCACCCCCGCCCGTCCTCGCTCCCCGGCGCAAGACGCGTCAGCTGATGGTGGGGGACGTCGGCGTCGGCAGCGACCACCCGGTCAGCGTGCAGTCGATGACGACGACCAAGACCGCCGACATCAACGCGACGCTGCAGCAGATCGCCGAGCTCACCGCCTCGGGCTGCCAGATCGTGCGGGTCGCCGTCCCGGACACCGACGACGCCGAGGCGCTGCCGATCATCGCCAGGAAGTCGCAGATCCCGGTCATCGCCGACATCCACTTCCAGCCGCGCTACGTGTTCGCCGCGATCGACGCCGGCTGCGCCGCCGTCCGCGTGAACCCCGGCAACATCAAGAAGTTCGACGACAAGGTCGGCGACATCGCCAAGGCGGCCAAGGACGCCGGCATCCCGATCCGGATCGGCGTCAACGCCGGGTCGCTGGACAAGCGGCTGCTGGCCAGGTACGGCAAGGCCACCCCCGAGGCGCTGGTCGAGTCGGCGCTGTGGGAGTGCTCGCTGTTCGAGGAGCACGACTTCCGCGACATCAAGATCTCGGTCAAGCACAACGACCCGGTGGTCATGGTGCGCGCCTACGAGCTGCTGGCCGCGCAGTGCGACTACCCGCTGCACCTCGGCGTCACCGAGGCCGGCCCCGCCTTCCAGGGCACCATCAAGTCCGCCGTCGCCTTCGGCGCGCTGCTGAGCCAGGGCATCGGCGACACCATCCGCGTCTCTCTCTCGGCCCCGCCGGCCGAGGAGGTCAAGGTCGGCACCCAGATCCTCGAGTCGCTGAACCTGCGCCAGCGCGGCCTGGAGATCGTCAGCTGCCCGTCCTGCGGGCGCGCCCAGGTCGACGTCTACACGCTGGCCAACGAGGTCACCGCCGGCCTCGACGGGCTGGAGGTGCCGCTGCGGGTGGCCGTCATGGGCTGCGTCGTCAACGGCCCGGGCGAGGCCCGCGAGGCCGACCTCGGCGTGGCCTCCGGCAACGGCAAGGGCCAGATCTTCGTCAAGGGCGAGGTCATCAAGACCGTCCCCGAGTCCAAGATCGTCGAGACGCTCATCGAGGAGGCCATGCGGCTGGCCGGGGAGCAGGCCGACGACGGCGTCCCGTCCGGCCCGCCGGTCGTCACCGTCAGCTGACCGGTCCGGTGCTGCGCTCGCCGGTGTCTTCCACCCACCCCACCGCCCCGACGGCGCGGGTCCTCGACGAGACCGACGAGCCTGCCGTCCGTGCCCTGCTCGCCAGTGACCCGGTGGCGGCCTGCGTCATCGCCGCGCGGGTCGAGGCCGCCGGCACCTCCGCCGCGGCCCTCGGCGCCCCGCTGTGGGGGCTGGACAGCGGGCACTCGCTGGACGCCATCTGCCTGGCCGGGGCGAACCTGATCCCGTTCGCCCTGCCGGGAGCCGAGCGGCCGGCGGCCGCCGCCTTCGCCGAGCGCGCCCGCCGCGCCGGGCGGCGCTGCTCGACCATCGTCGGCCCGGCCGCCTCCGTGGACCCGCTGTGGGAGCTGCTGGAGCCCTCGTGGGGACCGGCCCGCGACCACCGGCCCCGCCAGCCGCTGCTGGCCATCGAGGGCCCGCCGGCGATCGCCCCGGAGCCGCGGGTGCGCCCGGTGCGCCTGGCCGAGCTCGACGTCCTGCTGCCGGCCGCGGTGGCCATGTTCACCGAGGAGGTCGGGGTCAGCCCGCTGCGGGTGGACGGCGGCGCCGGCTACCGCGCCCGGGTCGCCGACCTGGTCCGCGCCGGCCAGTCGCTGGCCTGGATCGAGGGCGGCGAGGTGCTGTTCAAGGCGGAGATCGGCGCGGTGTCCCGCAGCGTCTGCCAGGTGCAGGGCGTCTGGGTGGCCCCCGCCCACCGTGCCCGCGGCATCGGCGCCGCCGGCACCGCGGCCGTCGTCGAGTACGCGCGCACGGCGATCGCGCCGGTGGTCAGCCTCTACGTCAACGACTTCAACGCCCCCGCCCGTGCCGCCTACGCCCGGGTGGGGTTCCGCGAGGTCGGGCGGTACGCCAGCGTCCTGTTCTGAAGACGGACCTCCCTGCCCCCGCCGCTCGTCGAGGGTCGGGGCCGGGGACCCTCCGGGGAGGCCGTTTCCAGCACGTCACCGGCCTCGCGGCGGGACCCTGCACGGGCCGTGCCCGGGAGGGGCCAGCCTCCCGGGGATCGGCGGCGGTCTCTGGAACGCTGTCTGCCCGTGCGCACACGTCGGGGGACGGTCCTGGGGTCCACGTTCACGCTGCTCGCCGTGCCGGTACTGGCGGCCTGCTCCGGCAACGCCGAGGACGACGTCCGCGCCGCGGCCGAGGCGTTCCTCACCGACTGGGCGGCCGGGGACACCGCGGCCGCCGCCGGCGCCACCACGGACCCCGACGCCGCGACCGCGCTGCTCGAGCAGACCGCGACCGACCTCCCCGAGGCCGTGCTGAGCCCCGAGGTCGGGCAGGTGACCGTCGACGACGGCACCGCCACCGTCGACTGGACCGCCACCTGGGACCTCGCCGCCGCCCCCGACTGGAGCTACCCGGCCACCCTGCGGCTGCAGGAGGCCGAGGAGGGCTGGGACGTCGTCGCGGAGCCGACCCTGGTGCACCCGGAGCTGGGCGAGGGCCAGCGCCTGCTGCTGGAGCGCGAGCTGCCCGAGCGCGCCGCCATCACCGACGCGGCCGGGCAGCCGCTGTTCGCCCCGACCGAGGTCGTCAACGTCGGGGTCGACCCCGCCCAGGTCACCGACCTGCCGACGCTCGCCGCGACGCTGTCGTCGGCCACCGGGATCCCCGCCGAAGAGATCGTCGCCGACGTCCGGGCCGCCCCCGCGGGGCAGTTCGTGCCGGTCATCACGCTGCGCCGTCCGGACTTCGAGGCCATCCGCGCGCAGGTCTTCGACCTGCCCGGAGCGGTGTTCCCCACCGACACCCGGCTGCTGGCGCCCAGCCCCCGCTTCGCCTCGGCCCTGCTGGGCAGGGTCGGCCCGGCGACCGCCGAGGTGCTCGAGGAGACCGCCCAGGACGGCGCCCCCGTGTACGCCGCCGGTGACGAGCTCGGCCTGTCGGGCCTGCAGCGTGCCCTGCAGGTGCAGCTGACCGGCACCCCCGGCTTCACCGTCTCGGTCGTCAGCACCGACGCGGCCACCGGGGACACCGGCCGCCAGGTCGGCGCGGTCGAGCCGGTGCCCGGCCGGCCGGTGCAGACGCCGCTGGTGCCCGCGGTGCAGACCGCTGCCGACGCTGCCGTGGCCACCCAGCAGCTGCCGACCCACCTGGTGGTCGTCCGGCCCGGCACGGGCGAGGTCCTGGCGGTGTCGTCGAACGAGGCGGCCGCGGCGGGCAACGCCCTCGCCGGCCAGTACCCGCCCGGCTCGAGCATGAAGACGATCTCCGCCACCGCGCTCCTGGCCACCGGCACGCTGACGCCCCAGACGCCGGTCGCCTGCCCCGGCACCTTCGTCGTCGACGGGCGCGAGTTCGAGAACGCCGACCAGTTCGACCTGGGCACGGTGCCGTTCACCGAGGCCTTCGCCGAGTCGTGCAACACGACCTTCATGCAGCAGGGGCTGCAGCTGCCCGACGACGCGCTGGCCACCGCGGCCGCCTCCTACGGCGTGGGGACCGACTGGCAGCTGCCGGTCGACGTGTTCAGCGGCGAGGTGCCCGCTGACAGCACCGGGACGACGAAGGCGGCCAATGCCATCGGCCAGGGGCAGGTGCTGATGAGCCCCGCCCAGCTGGCCCTGGTGGCCGCGGGGATCGCGAGCGGGACCCCGGCGGTGCCGGTCGAGGTCGTCGGCGCCGCGCCGGCCGGACAGGTCGCCGCCGGCCCGGACCCCGCCGTGCTCGACGCGCTGCGGCCGATGATGCGCGAGGTGGTGCTCTCCGGGACGGCGAACGCGCTGGCCGACCGCGGCGAGGTCTACGGCAAGACCGGCACCGCCGAGTTCGGCACCAACACCCCACCCGATGCCCACGGCTGGTTCATGGGCTACCGGCTGGGCGGACCGCAGGGCGACCTGGCCTTCGCCGTCCTGGTGGAGACCGGTCAGTCCAGCAGCGTAGCCGTCGACGTCACCGACGCCTTCCTCGGCGGGCTGGGCGGCTGAGCGCGCGCGCCCGGGTTCCCGTCCCCCCCGTCCAGAAGCTCGCCGCGAGCCCCTGACGGCCCCCTTGCAGGGGCCCGCCGCGAGCCTGCGAGTGGCGGGGGCAAGGGAGTCCTCCACGAGGAGGACGGGGTCCTTCCTCAGGACAGGCCGGGGAGCGCGCTGGTGACCGGCGTCCGGCCGGCGGCGGTGCGCCACCCGACGGCGCGCACCTCGGCGGCACCCAGCTCCTCGACCGCGAGCTCGCGCACCGACGGCTCGGTCGCCTGGTCCAGCAGCCGCACCCAGGCCGCGGACACGCCCTCCTCGAGGACGACGGCCAGCGCGGCGGCGTCCACCGCGGACAGGACCGGGAAGGGCAGGGTGTAGCCGGCCCCGCGGGGCACCGGGTCGGCGCCGCGGGAGTCCAGCAGCGCCACCAGCCGGTCGCGGACGTCCCGGTGCGCCAGGTCGCCGGCCACCGCGGGCGCGCGGGCGTCCGGCGGCAGTGCCGCGCCCACCGAGCCGTACCCCCACACGGCGGCGTGCTCGGCGGCCAGCACCTCGCGCAGCGCCGCGGTCTCGGTGCCCTCGTCCAGGACGCCGTCGTCAGCCACGTGCCCGTCCTCCGCTCACGCCAGTGCCGCCTCGTGGCCGCGCAGCCCCGCGGCGACCGCTCCGAGCAGGGCCGCGCGCGCGCCGGTCTGCCGGGCGCAGGCCGCGGCGTGGGAGGCGGCCGCGCCGGCCACCTGCTCCCGCAGCCAGGTGCGCACGTCCCCGGGCGGCGGGGACGGCGGTGCGGAGGAGGAGGCGGCCGGCGACGCGGTCGAGGACGGCGCGGCGGCGCGCAGCCGGTCGAGCTGCTCGCCGGCCTGCGCGGTCAGGTCGCTGAGGGCCAGGGCGGGATCGGCGGTGGTCGCGGCGGCGTAGGCCGCGACCACCGCCTCCTGGACGGCGACCTGCTCGGCCAGCCGGTCGGCCTCCTCGGTGCTCACCGCCGGGGCGTCCGAGCCCGCGGTGCAGCCGGCGGCCAGCAGCGCGAGCCCGGCCGAGGCCGCGAGGAAGGCGCGCCGGGGGAAGCCCGCGGTGGCGGGGGGAGCGAGGGAGGCCATCACCTCCATCCTCTCAGCCCCGCCTCCGCCGGGCCGGGAGCACACGGCGAGCGGGTCCCCGCCCGGCCGCCCGGTCTCGGGCCCCCCGGCGGAGCGGTAGCCTGACCCTCTGCCCGGTTCCGGGCCGACGGCGTGTCCGCCGTCCCCCCGGCGGCCGGGACACCGGCTCCGGACCACCGTGCGCGTGCCGCCGTCCGAGCCCAGGAGAGGGAGGGAGCCGTGTCCGCCGCCCCCCGCACCGACCCCGTCGCCACCCGGCTGGCCGGGCTGGTCGCGCCGGTCGTCGAGGCCGCCGGCTACGACCTCGAGGAGCTGGTCGTCACCCCCGCCGGCCGGCGCAGCATCGTCCGCGTCGTGGTCGACCGGGACGCCGGCGTCACCCTCGACGACGTCGCGGAGGTCAGCCGCGCGGTGTCCACCGCCCTCGACGAGCACGACGGCGGGTTCGGCAGTGCCCCGTACGTGCTGGAGGTCACCAGCCCCGGAGTCGACCGGCCGCTGACCGAGCCGCGGCACTGGCGACGGAACACCGGACGGCTGGTCACCGTTCCCGTGGGGCCCGCGGGCTCGGCCGAGCAGGTGACCGCGCGGGTGCTGGAGGTCGACGGCGACGGGGTGACCCTCGCGGTGGAGGCGAAGGGCAAGCCCGGGGCGAAGAAGCGGCCGCCCACCCGCCGGCAGGTGCCCTGGCAGGAGTTGGGCGCCGGGCGGGTGCAGGTCGAGTTCGGCCGCGGGCGGGCGGGCGAGGACGAGGTGGGTGCAGAGCCCGAGGACCCCACGGCGCAGCCGGATCCCGCGGACGACGACGACGGAGGAGGACAGTGAACATCGACGTGACCGCCCTCAAGGCGGTCGAGCGGGAGAAGGGCATCCCGGCCGACACCGTCATCGAGGCGATCGAGACGGCCCTGGTGACCGCGTACCGGCACGCCGACGGCGCGAGCAAGCACGTGCGGGTGCACGTCGACCGCAAGACCGGCGAGGTCGCGGTGCTCGCCCAGGAGCTCGGGCCGGACGGCGCGGTCGTCCGCGAGTGGGACGACACCCCGCAGGACTTCGGCCGCATCGCGGCCAGCACCGCCAAGCAGGTCATCGTCCAGCGGCTGCGCGACGCCGAGCACGAGCAGACCTTCGGCGAGTACGCGGGCAAGGAGGGCGACATCGTCAGCGGCATCGTGCAGGCAGACCAGCGGCGCAACGCCAGCGGCACGGTGCTCGTCGACATCGGCAAGGTCGAGGCGGTGCTGCCCGCGGCCGAGCAGGTGCCGGGGGAGAGCTACCCCCACGGCAGCCGGCTGAGGGCCTACGTGGTGTCGGTCGCGCGCACCTACCGCGGTCCGCAGGTGACCGTCTCGCGGACCCACCCGAACCTGGTCCGCAAGCTCTTCGCCCTCGAGGTCCCCGAGATCGCCGACGGCAGCGTCGAGATCGTCGCGGTCGCGCGCGAGGCCGGGCACCGCTCGAAGATCGCCGTCCGCACCTCGGTGCCCGGGCTCAACGCCAAGGGCGCCTGCATCGGCCCGATGGGGCAGCGGGTGCGCAACGTCATGAGCGAGCTGCACGGCGAGAAGATCGACATCGTCGACTGGTCCGACGACCCCGCGACCTTCGTCGCCTCGGCGCTGAGCCCGGCGCGGGTCTCCAGCGCCCAGCTCGTCGACCGCCAGGCGAAGGCCGTGCGGGTCGTCGTCCCCGATTACCAGCTGTCGCTGGCGATCGGCAAGGAGGGCCAGAACGCCCGCCTGGCCGCGCGGCTGACCGGTTGCCGGATCGACATCCGCAGCGACGCCCAGCTCGACGACGCCACCCCCTCACCGGGCGTCGGCCGCGCGCCGCTGCGCTCGGGGGCGCCTGCCGCTCGCGGCGGCCGCCCCGGGGGTCCGAGCGCGGGCGCACGTCCCGGTCGGGTGCCCGGTGGCCGGAGCCCGGAACACCCGGGGCCCTCAGCGCGCTAGAGTGCAGGGTGGCCGAAACGTCGATCCCGGTGCGCACCTGTGTGGGCTGCCGGAAGCGCGCTCCGGTCACCGACCTGCTGCGCGTCGTCGCGCGGGACGGGGCGCTCGTCCCCGACCCCCGACGGAGGCTCCCCGGCCGGGGTGCCTCGCTGCACCCCACCTCGGAGTGCCTGCACGCAGCGGAGCGACGCCGGGCCTTCCCCCGGGCGCTGCGCCTCCCCGGAGGCGGCGGCTCCCCGGTGGAGGCCGGTCCGCTCCGGGAGCACGTCCTCGGCGCGCCTGTGGCGCCCCCCGGGGAGCGGGTCCCGGACGGGCGAGGACGCACGAACGACAACCGCACCAACACAGACGGACCCGCACCCGGCGGGTCCGCACGTCGAGAGCAGGACGTCGTCGGATGAGCAAGCCGTGAAGTCCCCACGATGAGCCGCCCCACCATGCAGTACTGACGACGAGGTCGCGCGGGCCAGCCGCCGGCCTCATACAGAGGAGATCCGTGCCAGGCAAAGCCCGCGTACACGAACTCGCCAAGGAGTTCGGTGTCGACAGCAAGACCGTGCTCGCCAAGCTCAAGGAGCAGGGCGAGTTCGTGAAGTCCGCTTCCTCCACCGTCGAGGCCCCTGTGGCCCGGCGGCTCCGGGAGGCCTTCGTCGCGTCCGGTTCCAACGGCGGCAACGGTGGTGGCCAGGCGGCCGCTCCGAGGCCCGCCCCGCGCCCGGGTCCGCGTCCCGCGCAGGCCCCGGCCGCCGCGGCTCCGGCCGCGCCGGCCGCTCCTGCGGCTCCCGCTCCGGCTCCGGCCGCGCCGGCCGCTCCTGCGGCCCCCGCTCCGGCTCCGGCCCCCACGCCGCAGTCGCCGGCGACCCGCGCCCCCGGCGCTCCGGCCCCGGGCCCGCGCCCGGGTGCGGCCCGTCCCAGTGCGCCCGTCCCCGGTCCGCGGCCGACCGCTCCGCAGCCCCAGGCCCCGGCGGCCAGCGCGCCGACCCAGCAGCCGCCCGCGGCGCCCAGCGGCCCGCGTCCGGCGGGTGCCCCGCGCCCCGCTCCGGCCGGTGGCCCCACCCCGGGCCCGCGTCCGGCCGCCCCGGGTGCCGGTCCGCGACCGGGCCCGCGCCCGGCTCCGCGCCCCGGTAACAACCCCTTCAGCAGCGCTCCCCGTCCGGCTCCGGCCGGCGGTGCGCCGCGTCCCGGCCCCGCCGGTGGCCCGCGTCCGGGTCCCGGAGCCGGCGGCCCGCGGCCCGGTCCGGCCGGCCCCGGCGGTCCCCGTCCGGGTCCCGGTGCCGGCGGTCCGCGCCCGGCGGCCGGTGGCCCGCGTCCGGGTCCCGGTGCCGGCGGTCCGCGCCCGGCGGCCGGTCCCGGCGGTCCACGGCCGAACCCCGGCATGATGCCGTCGCGTCCGTCGCCCGGCAATATGCCGCCGCGGCCGGCTGGTGCCGGCCGTCCCGGTGCGCCTGCCGGTCGTGGCCGTCCCGGGGGTGGTCCCGGTGGCGGTGGCGGCGGCTTCCGTCCCGGTGGCGGTGGCCCCGGTGGCGGTGGCGGTGGCGCTCCCGCCGGCGGCGGTTTCCGCGGTGGCGGCGGTGGCCGCGGCCGTGCTCGTGGCGGCTCCGGTGCGGGCACCGCGGGCGCCTTCGGTCGTCCCGGCGGGCGTGGCCCGGTCCGTGGGCGCAAGAGCAAGAAGCAGCGGCGTCAGGAGTTCGACTCCATGGCGGCGCCCAGCATGGGCGGCGTCAGCCTGCCGCGGGGCAACGGGCAGACCGTCCGGCTGCCGCGCGGTGCCTCGCTGACCGACCTCGCCGAGAAGATCGGCGCCCAGCCGGCCGCGCTGGTCACCGCCCTGTTCCACCTCGGTGAGATGGTCACCGCGACCCAGTCGGTCAACGACGAGACGCTGCAGCTGCTCGGCGCAGAAATCGACTGGGACATCCAGGTCGTCAGCCCCGAGGACGAGGACCGCGAGCTGCTCGAGACCTTCGACCTCACCTTCGGCGACGAGGGTGACGAGGAGGACTGGGAGGCCCGCCCGCCGGTGGTGACCGTCATGGGTCACGTCGACCACGGCAAGACCAAGCTGCTGGACGCCATCCGCAACACCAACGTGGTGGCGCGGGAGGCCGGCGGCATCACCCAGCACATCGGCGCCTACCAGATCACCACCGAGCTGGAGGGTGAGGAGCGCCCGATCACCTTCATCGACACCCCGGGTCACGAGTCGTTCACCGCGATGCGTGCCCGCGGCGCGAAGGTGACCGACATCGTCGTCCTGGTCGTGGCCGCCGACGACGGCGTCATGCCGCAGACGGTCGAGGCGCTCAACCACGCCCAGGCCGCCGAGGTGCCGATCGTGGTCGCGGTCAACAAGATCGACAAGGAGGGGGCCAACCCCGCCAAGATCCGCCAGCAGCTCACCGAGTACGGGCTGGTGGCCGAGGAGTACGGCGGCGACACCATGTTCGTCGACGTCTCCGCGACCACCCGCCAGGGCATCGAGGACCTGCTGACCGCGATCCTGCTGACCGCCGATGCCTCGCTGGACCTCCGGGCCAACACCCAGATGGACCCGCAGGGCGTCGTCATCGAGGGCAAGCTGGACAAGGGCCGTGGCCCCGTCGCCACGGTGCTGGTCCAGCGCGGCACGCTGCGCCAGGGCGACTCGATCGTGGCCGGCGACGCCTACGGGCGGGTCCGGTCGCTGCTCGACGAGCACGGCAACAAGCTCAAGGAGGCGCTGCCCGCGCGTCCGGTGCAGGTCGTCGGGCTCACCTCCGTGCCCCGCGCCGGCGACACGTTCCTCGTCGTCGAGGAGGACCGCGTCGCCCGGCAGATCGCCGACCGCCGCCAGGCCCGCATCCGCAACGCGCAGAACGCGTCGATGCGCAAGCGGATCAGCCTGGAGGACCTCGACGCTGCGCTCAAGGAGAACCGTCAGCTCAACCTGATCATCAAGGGCGACAACTCGGGCACCGTGGAGGCGCTCGAGGACGCGCTGATGAAGATCGAGGTGAGCGACGACGTCTCGCTGCGGGTCATCCACCGCGGCGTCGGGTCGATCACCAAGAGCGACATCGACCTGGCGCTGGCCGACGACGTCATCGTCCTGGGCTTCAACGTCCGGGCCGAGGGTCAGGCCACCGAGCTGGCCAACCGCGAGGGCATCGACGTCCGGTACTACTCGGTCATCTACCAGGCGATCGAGGAGATCGAGGCGGCCCTCAAGGGCATGCTCAAGCCGGAGTTCGAGGAGGTCGGGCTCGGCACGGCGGAGGTCCGCGAGGTCTTCCGGGTGCCGCGCATCGGCAATGTCGCCGGCTCCATCGTCCGCAGCGGCACGATCACCCGGAACTCCAGGGCCCGGCTGGTCCGTGACGGCGTGGTCGTCGCCGACAACCTCACCGTCGAGTCGCTCCGTCGCTTCAAGGACGACGTGACCGAGGTCCGCGAGGGCTACGAGTGCGGTATCGGTCTCGGGTCGTTCAACGACATCAAGGTCGAGGACGTCATCGAGACCTTCGAGATGCGCGAGAAGCCGCGCGCGTAAGCAGGAGGACCCCCTTGCCTCCTCACCACTCGCGAGCTCGTGGCGGGGCTCGGCAAGGGGGCCAGGAGCCGGTCCCGCGCCGTGGGGTGCGGGACCGGCTCCGCCCGGCAGCGAGGAGGCGGTGAGCGTGTTCACCGGCACGCTCACCGCCGACCTGCTGCTGGGCGACGTCCACTCGCTCAAGGGGAAGCGGTCCGTGGTCCGGCCGATCGTGGCCGAGCTGCGACGCCGGTACGCCGTGGCCGCCGCCGAGGTCGGTGACCAGGACCTGCACCGCCGCGTGCAGGTCGGGGTGGCCACGGTGGCCGGGGACGTCGCTCAGGTGACCGACGTCCTCGACGCCTGCGAGCGGTTGCTGGCCGACCGGCCGGAGGTGACGCTGCTCTCGACGCACCGGCAGTTGTTCAGCGACACCGACTGAGGACCCCTGCCCCCACGGCTCGCAGGCTCGCGGCGGGACCCTGCAGGGGCCGGGGACCCGTGACGGGGCCGCGGCGGGCCCTGCAGGGGCCGCTCCCGGCCGAGTCCCGGCCGACTCGTACCACCCGCCCCGCGCTCGCGGGGCGCCCAGCACCAGGAGGTCCGATGGCCGACCCGGCCCGCGCCCGCAAGCTCGCGGTGCGCATCCGCCAGATCGTCTCCGCCGCGATCGAGACGCAGGTCAAGGACCCGCGGCTGGGCATGGTGACCGTCACCGACGCCCGCGTGACCAGCGACCTGCGTGAGGCGACCGTCTTCTACACCGTCTACGGTGACCCGACCCAGGTCGAGGACTCCGCCAAGGCCCTCGCGTCGGCCACCGGCGTGCTGCGCTCGACCGTCGGCAGGCAGACGGGTGTCAAGTTCGTGCCCACGCTCACCTTCGTCGCCGACCACGTGCCCGACACCGCGCGCGAACTCGATGCCGCGCTCGAGCGGGTGCGGCACGCCGACGCCGAGCTCGCCCGCATCCGCGTCGGCGCGAGGTACGCCGGCGACGCCGACCCCTACCGCCGTCCCCCCGAGGACGACGACGAGGACGACGCCGCCGAGGACCGGTCGGACGGCGGGACTGCCGATGACATGGCCGACGAGCCCACCCAGCGCAGGAGCGTCTCATGAGCGAGAGCGACCCGGACCCGAACCTGCCGGACGAGGGGCAGGGCCGCTCGGAGCTGGGCGGCCGCCCCGAGCCCGACGCCGGCGACCCCACCCGGGGCGGCAAGCGGGGCGAGATCGGCGAGGCACCGAGCATCGCCTCCGACGAGCCCGACGACGGCGGGGGCTACCCGGTCGGCGGCGGGCTGGTGACCGAGGAGGAGAACGCGCCCCCGGTCGCCGACCCCGGCCCGGCGTCGTGACGATCTCCCTCCCGCGCGGCACGGACCTGATCGACCGGGCCGCCGCCGTTCTCGCCGAGGCGGCCGCGGCCCGGGCCACCGTCGTCCTCTCCGGGCACGTGCAGCCCGACGCCGACGCCCTCGGCAGCACGCTGGCCCTCGCCGAGGGCCTGCGGCGCCGCGGCGCCCGGGTGCTGGCCACGTTCCCCGACCCGTTCACCCTGCCGGCGTCGCTGGCGTGGATGCCCGGGGCCGGGGGGCTCGTGCCCTCCTCGGCGGTACCCGCGTCCCCCGACGTGTTCGTCAGCCTCGACGCCGCCTCGCCGGCCCGGCTCGGTGAGCTGGCCGCACTGCTGGACGGCGCGGCCACCTCCGTGGTCGTCGACCACCACGCGAGCAACCCCGGCTTCGGCGACGTCCGCGTCGTCGACCCGGTCGCACCGGCGACCGTCGTCCTCGTCGCCGACCTGCTCGACGGGCTCGGCGTCGCCCTCGACGCGCGGCTGGCCACCTGCCTCTACGCCGGGCTCACCGCCGACACCGGCTCCTTCCGGTTCGCCAACACCCGCCCCGACACCCACGACCTCGCCGGCCGGCTGCTGGCGGCCGGCATCGACCACGCCGCCATCAGCCAGCGGCTGTTCGACACCGCTCCGTTCGGCTGGCTGGGGCTGCTCTCGGTCGTCGCCGGCCGCGCCGTGCTGGAGGCCGAGGTCGGCGCGGGCCTGGTGTGGACCTGGTCCAGCACGGCGGAGGCCGCCGAGCACGGCCTGCCCGGCGAGCAGCTCGAGGCGCTGGTGGACGTCGTCCGGTCCACCCAGGAGGCCGATGTGGCCTGCGTGCTCAAGGGCCAGGACGACGGCTCCTGGTCGGTGTCGCTGCGCTCCCGCGGCGCCACGGACGTCGCTCGCGTGGCCATGGCGCTGGGCGGTGGCGGCCACCGCGCCGCCGCCGGCTTCACCTCCTACGAGGACCGCGAGGCCACCATCCGGAGCGTCCGGGCCCTGCTCGCCGGGTGATGTCGCGCCCGTCCTCCTCCCGGCGAGATCGCCGATCTCGTACGGATCCGGCCCCACAACCGAGGGAGATCGCCGATCTCGCCACGGAGCGACGACGGGCGCCCGGGGTGCTGGCCCTGGCCGCGCCTGCGTTGGTCGTGCTCGCCGCGGAGCCGCTGTACCTGCTGGTCGACACCGCCGTCGTCGGGAACCTGGGCACGGTCGCGCTCGGCGGGCTCGCCGTCGGTGGCGGGCTGCTGGCGTGGGCGGCCGCGCTGCTGAACTTCCTCGCCTACGGCACCACCGCCCGCGCTGCCCGCCGCGCCGGCGCCGGTGACCGGGCCGGTGCGGTCGCCGAGGGCGTGCAGGCCACCTGGCTGGCGCTGGCGCTCGGCCTGGCGGTGCTCGTGCTGTTCCAGCTGCTCGCCGGCCCGCTCACCCGGCTGCTCGCCGGCAGCGACGGACCGGTGGCCGTGGCGGGGGAGAGCTGGCTGCGCGTGGCCTCTCTCGGCGTGCCGCTGTTGCTGGTCTCCCTGGCCGGCAACGGCTGGCTGCGTGGCGTGCAGGAGCTGCGCCGCCCCATGCGCTACGTCCTGGCCGGCAGCCTCGCCAGCCTGGTGCTCTGCCCCCTGCTCGTGCACGCCGCGGGACTGGGGCTGGTCGGCTCGGCGGTCGCCAACGTCGCCGGGCAGACGCTCACCGCCACCCTCTTCGTCCGGTCGCTGCTGCGCGAGGGCGTCGCCCGGCGGCCCCGCCTCGCGGCGCTCCGGGCGCAGCTGGTCATCGGCCGCGACCTGCTGCTGCGGGCCGCCGTGCTGCAGGTGTCCTTCCTCGTGGCGACCGGCGTGGTCGCCCGCGCCGGCACCGCCGAGCTCGGCGCGCACCAGATCGCCATCCAGCTGTTCTTCTTCCTCGCCCTGGTGCTCGACGCCTACGCCATCGCCGCGCAGACCCTGGTGGGCCAGGCCCTCGGCGCGGCTCGTCCGGACGCCGCCCGCGAGACCGCGCGACGGGTCACCCTCTGGGGCCTGGGCACCGGCGTGGTGGTCGCGGCCGCGCTCCTCGCGCTGCGACCGGTGGTGCTGCCGCTGTTCACCGACGACCCCGCGGTCGTGGCGCAGGCGACCGTGGCCTGGTGGTTCCTCGCCGCCATGCAGCCGCTGGCCGGTGTCGTGTTCGCCCTGGACGGCGTGCTGATGGGCGCCGGTGACGTCGGCTACCTGCGCACGGTGACGATCGGCGCGGCGCTCGTCGGCTTCGTCCCGCTGTCGCTGCTCGCCGTCCCGCTGGGGTGGGGGCTGGCCGGCGTGTGGACCGGCCTCACCCTGTTCATCACGCTCCGGCTGGTCGGCGTGCTCGTCCGGGTGGCGGGTGATCGCTGGCTGCAGGCGCCTGAGACGGTGACGGCGTGAGCAGACGCAAGGACGCCGACGTCCCTCCGGGCCTGCTGCTGGTCGACAAGCCGGGCGGCATGACCTCGCACGACGTCGTGGCCCGCGCCCGGCGGGTGCTCTCGGTCCGGAAGGTCGGACACGCCGGCACGCTGGACCCGATGGCCACCGGCCTGCTGGTCCTCGGGGTCGGGACGGCCACCCGGCTGCTCGGGTACGTCGGGGGGCACGACAAGACCTACGAGGCGACCATCCGGCTCGGCCAGACCACCGTCACCGACGACCGCGAGGGCGAGGTCCTCGTCACCACCCCGGCCGGGCACCTGGACGACGACGCCGTCACCGCCGCCCTGGGCGCGCAGACCGGCCGGCTGCTGCAGGTGCCCTCGTCGGTGAGCGCGGTCAAGGTCGCCGGCCGCCGCTCCTACGACCGGGTGCGCGCCGGCGAGGAGGTGGTGCTGGAGCCGCGGGCGGTGACCGTCCACCGGCTGGTCGTCCACCGGGTCACCCGCCCCACGCCGGACCTGGTGGACGTCGACGTGACCATCGCCTGCACCGCCGGCACCTACGTCCGTGCCATCGCGCGCGACGCCGGCGCCGTGCTCGGTGTGGGTGGGCACCTCACCGCGCTGCGCCGCACCGCCTCCGGCCCGTTCACGGTGGCGGAGGCCGCGCCGGTCGAGGAGGCGGGGCGGGCACTGGCGGCCGGCGGGGGGCCGGGCGTGCTCGGTCTCACCGCAGCCGCCCGTGCCGTCTTCCCGGTGCGCACGCTGACCGACGAGGAGGCGCGCGCCCTCGGGTACGGGCAGCGGATCCCCGCCACCGGCTGCCCCGGCCTGTACGCCGCGGTGGACGGCGCGGACCGGCTGGTCGCCCTGGTCGAGGACGCCGGCGCCACCGCCCGCGTCGCGGTCGGCTTCCCGCCCGGGTGAGGTACTGGAACGGCTCCCGTGCAGGCGGAAGGACCCCCTGCTACCCACCGCTCGCAGGCTCGCGGCGGGGCCCTGCAGGGGGCCGAGCGGGGGCACGGGGGTCCTCCCTCAGCCGCGCGCGATCCGGCCGATGAGCGAGTCGTCGAGGTGCGCGAGCAGGTCGGCCGGGTCGTCGTAGACCTCGTCGGCGCCGGCGTCCTCCAGCTCGGCCCGGGAGATGCCGCCGCAGGTGAGCGCGATGCAGGGCAGGTCGGCGTCCCGCGCCGACCGCACGTCCCACACCGTGTCGCCGACCGCGACCGTGCGCGCGGCGTCCAGGCCGTTGTCGGTGACGGCGGTCTGCAGCAGGTCGGGTGCGGGCTTGGCCGAGTCGACGTCGGCGGACGTGGTGGCGCCGTCGACGACGTCCTCGCCGCCGATGGCCGGCACCATCCACTCCAGGTCGGACTCCTTGCCGCTGGTCGCCAGCACCACGGCCAGGCCCCGCTCCCGGCAGGCCGTGAGCAGCTCGTCCACCCGGGGGAAGGCGTCCACCAGCTCCCGCAGGGGCTGGTACCGCTCGTCCTTCGCTGCGGAGATCTCCTCCGCATCGGGGACGTCGTCCCCCAGCAGGTGCGCGACCAGCTCCGTGCTGGCGATGCCGATGGCGCGGTGGCAGTCGGCCATCGACACCTCCGGGTGGCCGGTGTCGCGGAAGGCGCGCCACCAGGCGAGGACCTGGAGGTAGTTCGTGTCCAGCAGCGTGCCGTCGACGTCGAGGAGGACGCCGGGCCGCGGAGCCGAGGTCATCGCGCCATCCTCACCCCGGCCCGACGGGCCCGCAGGGTCGCGGGATTGACCGGCCGCCCCGCCGGGAAGGGGGCGTCCATGAGCGTCGTCAAGATCAACGCGATCACCGTGCCCAAGGACAAGCAGGAGCGCTTCGAGGAGCGCTTCAAGGGCCGCGCCGGTGCCGTCGAGAACACCCCGGGCTTCGAGTGGTTCGAGCTCCTGCGCCCCCTGGAGGGCACCGACCAGTACCTCGTCTACACCCGCTGGGAGAGCGAGGAGGCGTACCGGGCGTGGGAGTCCGGTCAGGACTTCGCCCGCGCCCACGAGGGCGGCGGGTCCGAGCTCGCGCCGGCGGCCAGCGCCTCCTCCCACCTGTGGTCCTACGAGGTGATCGAGAGCGCGGCACCCGACCGACCGTGACCGCCCACGGCGGTCCTCGCCGGTGCGGTCGGCGGCGGAGCTAGGGTGGGCGGGCGGTCCGGCAGCCGCCGGACCGCCCCTCGGATCCGCGCACGCCGCAGGTGGGAGCCATGACCGACACGCTCGCCGACAGCCGTACCACTTCCCGGGTGTTCACCGAGGGCGTGCCGGTGGTCGTGGAGGACGTGCGGCGCCGCCCCGCCGCGGAGCGCAACGAGCTGCTGGCCGACCCGGGCTTCGGTCGCTACTTCACCGACTCGATGTTCGTGGCGCGCTACCGCGTCGGCGAGGGTTGGTACGACGCCCGGCTGACCTCCTACGCGCCGTTGCAGGTGGACCCGGCCACCGCCGCCCTGCACTACGCGCAGTCGATCTTCGAGGGGCTCAAGGCCTACGCCCAGCCCGACGGCAGCGTCGCCACCTTCCGTCCCGAGGCCAACGCCGCCCGCTTCGTCCGCGGCGCCAAGCGGCTGGCCATGCCGCCGGTCCCCGAGGAGGCCTTCCTCGCCGCCGTCGACGCCCTCGTCGACGCCGACCGCGACTGGGTGCCCACCGGTCCCGACCAGACCCTCTACCTGCGCCCCTACCAGCTGGCGACCGAGCCGTTCCTCGGCGTCCGCCCGGCGCACGAGTACCTGTTCCTGGTGATCGCCAGCCCGGCCGGCGCCTACTTCCCCCGCGGTGTGCACCCGGTCTCGGTGTACCTGTCCGAGGACTACATCCGGGCCGCGCCCGGCGGCACCGGCGACGTCAAGTGCGCCGGCAACTACGCGGCCAGCCTGCTGGCCCAGGAGCAGGCGATCGACGCCGGCTGCGACCAGGTCGTCTGGCTCGACGCGGTCGAGAAGCGCTACGTCGAGGAGATGGGCGGGATGAACCTGTTCTTCGTCCTCGGCTCCGGGGACGACGCCGAGCTGGTCACCCCCGAGCTCACCGGCACCCTGCTGCCCGGCATCACCCGCGACTCGTTGATCACCGTCGCCCGCGAGATGGGGCACCGGGTCACCGAGCGGCGCTTCAGCGTGGAGGAGTGGCGCTCCGGCGTCGCCGACGGCACGGTCACCGAGACCTTCGCCTGCGGCACCGCCGCGGTCATCACACCGGTCGGCGAGGTCAAGGCGCGCACCGGCGACTTCACCGTCGGCAACGGCGAGCCCGGGCCGCTGACCATGCGGCTGCGCGAACACCTGCTCGACATCCAGCACGGTCGGGTGCCCGACACCCACGGCTGGCTGCACCGGGTCGCCTGAGCGGCTCGGACGCATCGACGTGCGCCGGTGGCGGGGGCTGGAGGCGACCCCCGGGGACCTGGGACGCACGGTGGTCACCGTCGGCATGTACGACGGCGTCCACCGCGGTCACCAGAAGCTGATCGGCACCGCCGTGGCGCGGGCCCACGCGCTGGGCCGGCCCTGCCTGCTGCTCACCTTCGACCCGCATCCCTCCGAGGTCGTGCGGCCGGGCTCGCACCCGGCGATCCTCACCTCGCTGGACCGCAAGGCCGAGCTGGTCGCCGAACTGGGCGTGGACGAGATGTGCGTCCTGCCGTTCACCCCGGAGTTCATGCGCCTCTCGCCCGAGACGTTCACCCACACCGTGCTGGTGGAGCACCTGCACGCCGCCTCGGTGGTGGTGGGGGAGAACTTCACCTACGGCCACCGGGCGGCCGGCAACGTCACGACGCTCGCGCAGGAGGGGCGGCGTTTCGGGTTCACCGTGGAGCCGGTCCCGCTGGCCGGTGACTCCTCGGCGGACGGCGAGATCACCATCTCCTCGACCTACGTCCGGGCGTGCGTCGCGGCCGGGGACATGGTGTCGGCCGCGCGGGCCCTGGGCCGGCCGCACCGCATCGAGGGCGTCGTCGTCCGCGGGGACCGGCGTGGCCGCGAGCTGGGCTACCCGACGGCGAACGTGGAGTCCCCGCCGTTCACCGCGATCCCGGCCGACGGCGTCTACGCCGGGAGTGTGGTCATCCTCGACCCGCGTACCGGGGCCAGCGTGAGCACCTCGCCGGCGGCGATCTCGGTGGGCACGAACCCCACGTTCCAGGGCAGCAGGCGCACGGTCGAGGCGTACCTGCTCGACTTCGACGGCGACCTGTACGGCGAGCACGTCGGGGTGGAGTTCGTGCAGCGGCTGCGTCCGATGTCCGCCTTCTCCGGCGTCGACGAACTGGTCGCCCAGATGGACCGCGACGTCGCCGAGACGCGCACGGTCCTCGGGGTCACCCCGCAGTCGTCGTCCTGATCGCGGCGCGACCGGTCGGGGATGGCACGCCGCCGGGGTGGACTCGGCGCGGGGGCCGGAGGCCTCCCGCCGAGGACACGGGCAGCGGCTCATCGGCGGTGGGGGACGGCTCCTGGCCGCGGTGTCGTCCGGAGGACGACGGACGGTGGGGTAGCCTGATCGATGGTCGGTCGACCCGACCTGTGTGCAGCCTGCCCCCGTGACAGAGACCGGGGGCCACACGTGACCTGCCTCCGGAGGCGATCCATGGCGCTCGACAGCGCGACGAAGCAGCAGATCATGACCGAGTACGCCACGGTCGAGAAGGACACCGGTTCTCCCGAGGTGCAGGTCGCGATGCTGACCCGCCGGATCAGCGACCTGACCGAGCACCTCAAGCAGCACAAGCACGACCACCACAGCCGGCGGGGGCTGCTCCTGCTGGTCGGTCGTCGTCGCCGGCTGCTGAACTACCTGGCCAAGACCGACATCAACCGGTACCGGTCGCTCATCGAGCGGCTCGGCCTGCGCCGGTAAACCAGAGGGGACCGTCCCGGCCGGGACGGTCCCCTCTCTCGTGCGGCACCCGCCGCACGGGCCCAGGCAGCGCGCCGGAGGTCCGACGCTGGTCGGTCCTCGGTAGTGGCCCCCGGGCATGCCCCTCCGCGCGAGGGGGAACGTCTCCCGTGGGCTTCGATCGAAGACCGGTCACCCGGGCGCAGTTCGGCGCAGACGCCACAAGAGGACGTCGCCGCATGCGACGTAGGAAGAGGACACCGTGTCCGCACCCACCACCCAGCACAGCACCGCCGCGGAGTTCGACCCCGAGGACGGGGTCACCACCGCCACCGCGGTCATCGACAACGGCAGCTTCGGCAGCCGCACCGTCACCTTCGAGACCGGCCGCCTGGCCAAGCAGGCCGCCGGCTCCGTCGTCGTCAGCATGGGCGACACGATGCTGCTGTCGGCCACCACGGCCGGCAAGCAGCCCAAGGAGCACTTCGACTTCTTCCCGCTGACGGTGGACGTCGAGGAGCGCATGTACGCCGCCGGGCGCATCCCCGGTTCGTTCTTCCGCCGCGAGGGCCGACCCTCCGAGGACGCGATCCTCACCTGCCGGCTCATCGACCGTCCGCTGCGCCCGACCTTCGCCAAGGGCCTGCGCAACGAGGTCCAGGTGGTCATCACCGTCCTGTCGCTGGACCCCGACCACCTCTACGACGTGCTGGCCATCAACGGCGCCTCGGCGTCGACCCAGCTCTCGGGCCTGCCCTTCTCCGGCCCGGTCGGCGGCACCCGCGTCGCGCTGGTGAACGGCCAGTGGGTGGCCTTCCCGACCAACGCCGAGCTCGAGGACGCCGTCTTCGACATGGTCGTGGCCGGCCGCGTCCTCCCGGACGGCGACGTCGCGATCATGATGGTCGAGGCCGAGGCGACCGAGAAGACGATCGAGCTGGTCGCCGGCGGCGCCACCGCCCCGACCGAGGAGGTCGTCGCCCAGGGCCTCGAGGCCGCCAAGCCCTTCATCAAGGCGCTGTGCGACGCGCAGGCGGCGCTGGCCGAGAAGGCCGCCAAGCCGGTCGCGGACTTCCCGCGGTTCCTGGAATACCAGGACGACGTCTACGCGGCCGTGGAGTCGCACGCCGCTGCCCGGTTGGCCGAGGTCCAGGCGATCGCCGGCAAGCAGGAGCGCAACGACGCCACCGACGAGCTCAAGGACGAGACCGTCGCCGCGCTCGCCGGCCAGTTCGAGGGCCGCGAGAAGGAGGTCTCCGCGGCCTTCCGCGCGGTGACCAAGAAGGTCGTCCGGCAGCGGATCCTGCGGGACAAGGTCCGCATCGACGGCCGTGGCCTCACCGACATCCGCCCGCTCTCGGCCGAAGTCGAGGTCATCCCGCGGGTGCACGGCTCGGCGCTGTTCGAGCGCGGCGAGACCCAGATCCTCGGCGTCACCACGCTGAACATGCTCCGCATGGAGCAGCAGCTGGACACGCTCTCGCCGGTGACCCGCAAGCGCTACATGCACAACTACAACTTCCCGCCCTACTCCACGGGTGAGACCGGTCGCGTGGGCTCGCCCAAGCGCCGGGAGATCGGCCACGGCGCGCTCGCCGAGCGGGCACTGATCCCGGTGCTGCCCGACCGCGAGGAGTTCCCCTACGCGATCCGGCAGGTGTCGGAGGCGCTGGGCTCCAACGGCTCGACGTCCATGGGCTCGGTCTGCGCCTCGACCCTGGCGCTGCTCAACGCCGGTGTGCCGCTGCGCGCCCCGGTCGCCGGCATCGCCATGGGCCTGGTGTCCGACGAGGTCGACGGCAAGACCGAGTACGTCGCGCTGACCGACATCCTCGGCGCCGAGGACGCCTTCGGTGACATGGACTTCAAGGTCGCCGGCACGCGGGACCTCGTCACCGCGCTACAGCTGGACACCAAGCTCGACGGCATCCCGTCCGACGTGCTGGCCCAGGCGCTGACCCAGGCCCGCGCCGCCCGGCTGCACATCCTCGACGTGATGAACGAGGCCATCGACGCCCCTGACGAGATGAGCCCGTACGCCCCGCGGGTGACCACGGTGCGCATCCCGGTCGACAAGATCGGCGCGGTCATCGGCCCCAAGGGTCAGATGATCAACGCCATCCAGGACGAGACCGGCGCGGACATCACCATCGAGGACGACGGCACGATCTACGTCGGCGCCTCCGACGGCCCCTCGGCCCAGGCGGCGGTGGACCGGATCAACGCCATCGCCAACCCGCAGATGCCCAAGGTCGGGGAGCGCTTCCTCGGCACGGTCGTCAAGACCACTCCCTTCGGCGCCTTCGTCTCCCTGCTCCCGGGCAAGGACGGTCTCGTGCACATCAGCAAGCTGGGTGGCGGCAAGCGGATCGGCAAGGTCGAGGACGTCGTCAACGTCGGCGACAAGCTGCAGGTCGAGATCACCGACATCGACGCCCGCGGCAAGATCAGCCTGGTGCCCGTCGCGGCCGAGGGTGACGGCGCTGCCGAGGCCGCGCCGGCCGGCAACGCCGAGACCGCCGCGCCCGCGGAGGCATGACCGAGCTCGCGAGGTCGTGCGAGGGCAGAGCACCACTGGGCACGTGTCCGACGAGCGCCAGCGAGGGAGACACGTGCCCATGAACCGGATGCAGGCGCTGACCGGGGCCGGGACGGACGCCACCGCGCCCGTCCCGGCCCCGGCCGGTGTCGGCGAGACCGTCGTCCTGGACGTCGACGAGTTCGGCGGCCGGGTCGAGCGCACCGAACTGCCCGGTGGCCTGCGGGTGCTGACCGAGACGATGCCCGGAGTCCTGTCGGCGACCGTGGGCATCTGGGTCGGCGTCGGCTCGCGGGACGAGACCGATGCCGTCGCGGGCTCCTCGCACTTCCTCGAGCACCTGCTGTTCAAGGGGACCGGCAGCCGCAGCGCGCTGGAGATCGCGACGGCCATGGACGCCGTCGGCGGTGAGATGAACGCCTTCACCGCCAAGGAGCACACCTGCTACTACGCCAACGTGCTGGCCAGTGACCTGCCACTGGCCGTCACCCTGCTCGGCGACCTGGTCACCGATGCGCTCAACACGGCCGCGGACCTGGAGAGCGAGCGGACGGTGGTGCTCGAGGAGATCGCCATGCGCGACGACGAGCCCTCCGACCTGGTGCACGACCTCTTCGCCGAGACGTTGTTCGGGGGTACCGCCCTGGGCCGGTCGGTGCTGGGCACGGTGGAGTCCATCGAGGCCCTGACCCGGGACGACGTCGACGGCTGGTACCGCAGGCGCTACACCGTCCCCTCGATCGTGGTGTCGGCCGCGGGCCGGGTGGAGCACCAGCAGGTGCTGGACCTGGTCACCGCGGCCTTCGGCTCCCGGCTGTCGGGGCCGGCGCGTCCGGCGCCGCTGCGCCGTGGTGAGGAGGGGGCGGCGACCAGTCCCGCCCGGCCGACCGGGTTGGTGCGGCGTCGCACGGAGCAGACCCACCTGCTGCTCGGCTCGGTGGGGCTCGGCCGGCTCGACGAGCGACGCTACGCGGCGGCGGTCATGGAGGCCGCCGTCGGTGGGGGCATGAGCTCGCGGCTGTTCCAGGAGATCCGGGAGAAGCGCGGGCTGGTGTACAGCGTCGGCTCGTCGCTGTCGCACTACGCCGGCACCGGGTCGTTCTCGGTGTACGCGGGCTGCTCGCCCAAGCGGGTGCCGGAGGTCCTGCGGCTGGTCCGCGAGGAGCTCGCCCGCGTGGCCGTCGACGGGCTGACCGCCGAGGAGGTGGCGCGGGGGCGTGGGCAGCTCAAGGGCGGCCTGGTCCTCGGCCTGGAGGACACCGGCTCGCGCATGAGCAGGCTGGGTAAGAGCGAGCTCTCCTACGGGGAGTACCTCCCCGTGCGGGAGGTGCTCGCGCGGCTGGACGGCGTCGACGAGGACCAGGTCCGCCAGGTCGCCGCCGAGCTGCTCACCCGGGAGACGTGCCTGGCCGTCGTGGGTCCCTACCGCGAGTCGGACCTCGACCGGCTCTGATGACCCGACCGCACCCCGTCCTCGCCGTCCACGGCACGCTCTCGCGCGGCGTGTTCGCCGTCGTCGTCCTGGTCTCGCTGGCCGTGCTCTTCGCCCCCGCGGACGACGTCCCCTCCTCACCACCAGGGGTCGACAAGCTGGTGCACCTGCTGCTGTTCGCCGCGCTGGCCGGCAGCGGCAGGTGGGCCGGTGCCCGCGCCGGGGTCCTCGCCGTCCTCCTCGTCGTCTACGCCGCGGTCAGCGAGGTGGTCCAGGGGCTGTCGGCGCTGGAGCGGTCGGCGTCGGTGGTCGACTGGGTCGCCGACGTCGTCGGCGTCCTCGCCGGTCTGCTGGCGTGGGCCTGGTTCGGACGGCGCGCCCGGCACTGACGGGGCTGTCTTGCATCGCGTGCCGGTGCCGGGAAACCTGGCCCGGTGACCACGAGCTCCGCCGCCCCCGACCAGCACGGCTCCACCGGCCCCACCAGCGAGACCTCGCTCATCCCCGTCGGCGTCCTGGGCGCCCGCGGGCGGATGGGCACCGAGGTGGTCAAGGCGGTCAACGCAGCCGAGGACCTCGAGCTCGTCGCCATGGTCGACGCGGGGGACTGGCTGTTCGACGTGGCGAACGCCGGCGCCCAGGTGGTCGTCGACTTCACCCGGCCGGACGTCGTCATGGACAACATCCGGTTCTGCATCGACAACAACATCCACTGCGTCGTCGGCACGACCGGGTTCGACGACGAGAAGCTCGCTACCGTCGCCGCGTGGCTCGAGCCCAAGCCGGACGTCGGTGTGGTCATCGCCCCCAACTTCGGCATCGGCGCCGTACTGCTCATGCGCTTCGCCCAGGAGGCGGCGCGCTTCTTCCCATCCACGGAGATCATCGAGCTGCACCACCCGAAGAAGGTCGACGCGCCGTCGGGCACGGCGGTGCGGACCGCCCGCCTGGTCGCCGCCGCCCGTCGGGCGGCCGGCCTCCCCGCCTCACCGGACGCCACCACCGACTCCCTCCCCGGCGCCCGGGGTGCCGACGTCGAGGGCATCCCGGTGCACGCCGTCCGGCTGACCGGCCTGGTCGCGCACCAGGAGGTGCTCATGGGGGCGGCGGGGGAGACCCTGACCCTCCGGCACGACTCCTACGACCGGGCGTCGTTCATGCCCGGTGTCCTCCTCGCCGTCCGGGAGATCGGCCGGCACCCCGGTCTGACGGTCGGCATCGAGGGCTTCCTGGGCCTCTGAGAGGACCGCCCCCTCCCCCCGCTCGGGTGAGGCCCCTCGTCCTCCCCGTCCTCCGCACGTTCGGGCGCGACCGGGACGAGGCCGGCGGGCCTCTGGCGGGTGCCCGTCCCAGGACCTCGACAGGTTCGCGGCGGGACCCTGCGGCGGGGCCGCCCGTCCTCCCCACCCTCGCCGGCTCCGGGCGGGGCCACCTGTGACGGGGGACGCTCTCGACCGACTTGCGCGCCCGCCCCGACAGTCGTGTATGGTCGTCTACGCGCCGGACGGGCCCGGGAGGGCCGCGGAAAGCACCCCCGGGGTGCAGGACTCCGCAGACGGCGTACAGTAGGACAAGCCGCCAGAGACGAAGCCCGAGAGGGTCGAGTCGCTGCGCGTCCGCTCCTTGAGAACTCAACAGCGTGCCGAAAGTCAGTGCCATAGTATCAACCCCTTTGTGGGTTTCTTTGGGTTGAGATTGATCGAGAGCGTCCGGTTCTCGGTTCTCGGCCGGGTTTCAGGCATCTACGGAGAGTTTGATCCTGGCTCAGGACGAACGCTGGCGGCGTGCTTAACACATGCAAGTCGAACGGGGCTCATCGCTTCGGTGGTGGGTTCAGTGGCGAACGGGTGAGTAACACGTGGGCAACCTGCCCTCGGCTCTGGGATAACTCCAAGAAATTGGGGCTAATACCGGATGGGCACCGCTGGCCGCATGGTCGGTGGTGAAAAGGGTTTCCGGCCGAGGATGGGCCCGCGGCCTATCAGCTTGTTGGTGGGGTAGTGGCCTACCAAGGCGACGACGGGTAGCCGGCCTGAGAGGGTGACCGGCCACACTGGGACTGAGACACGGCCCAGACTCCTACGGGAGGCAGCAGTGGGGAATATTGCGCAATGGGCGGAAGCCTGACGCAGCGACGCCGCGTGGGGGATGACGGCCTTCGGGTTGTAAACCTCTTTCAGCAGGGACGAAGCCTCACGGTGACGGTACCTGCAGAAGAAGCACCGGCCAACTACGTGCCAGCAGCCGCGGTAATACGTAGGGTGCAAGCGTTGTCCGGAATTATTGGGCGTAAAGAGCTCGTAGGCGGTTGGTCGCGTCGGCTGTGAAAACCCGGAGCTCAACTCCGGGCCTGCAGTCGATACGGGCCGACTCGAGTGGTGCAGGGGAGACTGGAATTCCTGGTGTAGCGGTGAAATGCGCAGATATCAGGAGGAACACCGGTGGCGAAGGCGGGTCTCTGGGCACCAACTGACGCTGAGGAGCGAAAGCGTGGGGAGCGAACAGGATTAGATACCCTGGTAGTCCACGCCGTAAACGTTGGGCGCTAGGTGTGGGGGCCATTCCACGGTCTCCGTGCCGCAGCTAACGCATTAAGCGCCCCGCCTGGGGAGTACGGCCGCAAGGCTAAAACTCAAAGGAATTGACGGGGGCCCGCACAAGCGGCGGAGCATGTTGCTTAATTCGATGCAACGCGAAGAACCTTACCTAGGCTTGACATGCACGGAAAAGCGGCAGAGATGTCGTGTCCTTCGGGGTCGTGCACAGGTGGTGCATGGTTGTCGTCAGCTCGTGTCGTGAGATGTTGGGTTAAGTCCCGCAACGAGCGCAACCCTCGTTCCATGTTGCCAGCACGTGATGGTGGGGACTCATGGGAGACTGCCGGGGTCAACTCGGAGGAAGGTGGGGATGACGTCAAATCATCATGCCCCTTATGTCTAGGGCTGCAAACATGCTACAATGGCCGGTACAAAGGGCTGCGATACCGCGAGGTGGAGCGAATCCCAAAAAGCCGGTCTCAGTTCGGATTGGGGTCTGCAACTCGACCCCATGAAGTTGGAGTCGCTAGTAATCGCAGATCAGCAACGCTGCGGTGAATACGTTCCCGGGCCTTGTACACACCGCCCGTCACGTCACGAAAGTCGGTAACGCCCGAAGCCGGTGGCCCAACCCCGTGTGGGAGGGAGCCGTCGAAGGCGGGATCGGCGATTGGGACGAAGTCGTAACAAGGTAGCCGTACCGGAAGGTGCGGCTGGATCACCTCCTTTCTAAGGAGCACCGGCCGCCACGTGCGCGTGGTGGTGCAGAGCTGTGCTCGGACCGTGATGGTTCTCCGCTTCCGGAGGGCCGCGGGTGTTCGGGGCAGTGCTCGAGGGTGGAACGCTGACCAGTTCGGCCGGCAGCCGGTGGCTGCTCCCAGTACGGCGGTTCCCCCTGGAGGGGCCGTGTGGAACGGGGCGGACCGCGGGAGGGCCGGTCGTAGGCACGCTGTTGGGTCCTGAGGGAGCGGACCCCTGGGTCGGGTCGGGCGCCGTGCGCTCGGGTCGGGGTGGGGGTGGGTTGTCTCGGTCGGGGCCGTTCGGGTCCTCGTACCACTCATCGTCCGTGCGCGTTGGCGCCGGGGGTGGGGTTCGGCGGGGCGGTGTCCGGATGGTGGCCGGTTGGTCGTTGAGAACTGCACAGTGGACGCGAGCATCTTTGATTGCAGGCCCGCGCAGACCCGGTTCGGTGTCGATGGTGTCCTCCCGTGGGAGGGCCGGTCGGTGCCGGTGGGTGTGGGTGGGGTGTGTTGTTGTTGTGTGGCCAAGTTGTTAAGGGCACACGGTGGATGCCTGGGCACCAGGAGCCGATGAAGGACGTAGGAGGCTGCGATAAGCCTCGGGGAGCTGCCAACCGAGCGTTGATCCGAGGATGTCCGAATGGGGGAACCCCGCACCAGTCATGTGGTGTGACCCGCGCCTGAACACATAGGGCGTGTGGAGGGAACGTGGGGAAGTGAAACATCTCAGTACCCACAGGAGAAGAAAACAACCGTGATTCCGTGAGTAGTGGCGAGCGAAAGCGGAGGAGGCTAAACCGTTTCCATGTGAGACCCGGCAGGGGTTGTGGAAGCGGGGTCGTGGGACCGTCCGCGTCAGTCTGCCGGCTGACGAGGGAGTGAGCAAGTGTGGTCGTTAGTGGAAGGCCTCTGGAAGGGGTCGCCGCAGAGGGTGAGAGCCCCGTACACGAAAACGCCGCACCTCCCGGACGTGTTTCCCAAGTAGCACCGAGCCCGTGGAATTCGGTGTGAATCCGGCGGGACCACCCGCTAAGCCTGAATACTCCCTGGTGACCGATAGCGGACGAGTACCGTGAGGGAAAGGTGAAAAGTACCCCGGGAGGGGAGTGAAATAGTACCTGAAACCGTGTGCCTACAAGCCGTGAGAGCCGTGAAGCGCATCCTTGGGGTGCGGCGGTGATTGCGTGCCTTTTGAAGAATGAGCCTGCGAGTTAGCGGTGCGTGGCGAGGTTAACCCGTGAGGGGTAGCCGTAGCGAAAGCGAGTCCGAACAGGGCGGTGCAGTCGCGTGCTCTAGACCCGAAGCCGAGTGATCTACCCATGGCCAGGTTGAAGCGCGGGTAAGACCGCGTGGAGGACCGAACCCACCAGGGTTGAAAACCTGGGGGATGAGCTGTGGGTAGGGGTGAAAGGCCAATCAAACTCGGTGATAGCTGGTTCTCCCCGAAATGCATTTAGGTGCAGCGTCGCGTGTTTCTTGCCGGAGGTAGAGCACTGGATGGCCGATGGGCCCCACAAGGTTACTGACGTCAACCAAACTCCGAATGCCGGTAAGTGAGAGCGCGGCAGTGAGACTGCGGGCGATAAGGTTCGTAGTCGAGAGGGAAACAGCCCAGATCATCGGCTAAGGCCCCTAAGCGTGTGCTAAGTGGAAAAGGATGTGGGATCGCAGAGACAACCAGGAGGTTGGCTTAGAAGCAGCCATCCTTGAAAGAGTGCGTAATAGCTCACTGGTCAAGTGGTTCCGCGCCGACAATGTAGCGGGGCTCAAGCACACCGCCGAAGCCGTGGCACTTCCACGTATCCCCGTCGTCGCCTTTCGGGGCGCCGGCCAGGGGTGGAGGTGGGTAGGGGAGCGTCGTGTGGCGGGCGAAGCGGCGGAGGAATCCAGCCGTGGACGCCACGCGAGTGAGAATGCAGGCATGAGTAGCGAGAGGGGAGTGAGAACCTCCCCCGCCGGAAGACCAAGGGTTCCTGGGCCAGGCTAATCCGCCCAGGGTGAGTCGGGACCTAAGGCGAGGCCGACAGGCGTAGTCGATGGACAACGGGTTGATATTCCCGTACCCGCGAAGGAGCGCCCATGCCGAACCCAGCGATGCTAACCGCCCGACGCCGCCGCGGTCACTTGTGACCAACGCGGTCGAGCGCGGGATCCGACCTGGTAGTAGGCAAGCGATGGGGTGACGCAGGAAGGTAGTCCTACCGGTGAGTGGTGGTACCGGTGCAAGGGTGTGGCCCGCGCCATAGGCAAATCCGTGGCGCAGACAGGGTGAGGCCTGACGCATAGCCGATTGCGGTGAATGGGATGATCCTATGCTGCCGAGAAAAGCCTCTAGCGAGTTCCGAGCGGCCCGTACCCCAAACCAACTCAGGTGGTCGGGTAGAGAATACCGAGGCGATCGAGCGAACTGTGGTTAAGGAACTCGGCAAAATGCCCCCGTAACTTCGGGAGAAGGGGGGCCCTCTGCTGTGAACCGCCTCGCGCGGGGCAGCGGTGGGGGGCCGCAGAGACCAGTGAGAAGCGACTGTTTACTAAAAACACAGGTCCGTGCGAAGTCGTAAGACGAGGTATACGGACTGACGCCTGCCCGGTGCTGGAACGTTAAGGGGACGGGTTAGCTCTTCGGGGCGAAGCTCAGAACTCAAGCGCCAGTAAACGGCGGTGGTAACTATAACCATCCTAAGGTAGCGAAATTCCTTGTCGGGTAAGTTCCGACCTGCACGAATGGCGTAACGACTTCTCAGCTGTCTCAACCACAGGCTCGGCGAAATTGCACTACGAGTAAAGATGCTCGTTACGCGCGGCAGGACGGAAAGACCCCGGGACCTTCACTACAGCTTGATATTGGTGTTCGGTTCGGCTTGTGTAGGATAGGTGGGAGACCGTGAAGCGGGCACGCCAGTGTCCGTGGAGTCGCCGTTGAAATACCACTCTGGTCGAATTGGATGTCTAACCTGGGTCCGTGATCCGGATCAGGAACAGTGTCAGGTGGGTAGTTTAACTGGGGCGGTTGCCTCCCAAAGGGTAACGGAGGCGCCCAAAGGTTCCCTCAGCCTGGTTGGCAATCAGGTGGCGAGTGCAAGTGCACAAGGGAGCTTGACTGTGAGACCGACGGGTCGAGCAGGAGCGAAAGCTGGGACTAGTGACCCGGCACCGGCATGTGGAAGCGGTGTCGCTCAACGGATAAAAGGTACCCCGGGGATAACAGGCTGATCTTCCCCAAGAGTCCATATCGACGGGATGGTTTGGCACCTCGATGTCGGCTCGTCGCATCCTGGGGCTGGAGTAGGTCCCAAGGGTTGGGCTGTTCGCCCATTAAAGCGGTACGCGAGCTGGGTTTAGAACGTCGTGAGACAGTTCGGTCCCTATCCGCCGTGCGCGTAAGAGACTTGCGAAGAGCTGTCCCTAGTACGAGAGGACCGGGACGGACGAACCTCTGGTGTGCCAGTTGTACCGCCAGGTGCACGGCTGGTTGGCTACGTTCGGCAGGGATAACCGCTGAAAGCATCTAAGCGGGAAGCTCGCTTCAAGATGAGGTCTCTCACCGGGAGCAACCGGGTAAGGCCCCCGCCCAGACCAGCGGGTTGATAGGCCGGAGGTGGAAGCACCGCGAGGTGTTGGAGCTGACCGGTACTAACAGGCCGAGGGCTTGACCACACGACCACACCACCCTCCACCCGGGGGCGGTGGCAAGACAAAGCGTGTACGCGTCCACTGTGCGGTTCTGAACGCACCAACCCCCGGCGGGCTGGTACACGTTCACAGTGTTTCGGCGGTCATGGCGAGAGGGAAACGCCCGGTCCCATTCCGAACCCGGAAGCTAAGCCTCTCAGCGCCGATGGTACTGCCCCGGGAACGGGGTGGGAGAGTAGGACACCGCCGGACAACCATTCCATGAAGGGCCCTCACCGTCGCGGTGAGGGCCCTTCATGCATCCCCACACGACATGGCGGGCGTTCCTCGGCGGCCCGGTCACCGGCGGGGGCGCGGCTCCCTGGTCGTCGCCCCGACGTTGTCGGCCAGCCAGGTGTTCAGGGCCCTCAGCTCCCGCCAGGACGTGCGGACCTCCTCGAGCGCCCGGCGCTCGTGCAGCCAGTCGGTCGGCTCCCAGTGCCTGGTTGCGAAGAGCGACTTGTGCCGGAGCAGGTCGGCGCGGTCGCCGTCCTCGTCGAAGCCGGCCGGCACCCGCACC
Source organism: Geodermatophilus sp. URMC 61 (assembly GCF_052931555.1). Taxonomy (NCBI): domain Bacteria; kingdom Bacillati; phylum Actinomycetota; class Actinomycetes; order Geodermatophilales; family Geodermatophilaceae; genus Geodermatophilus; species Geodermatophilus sp. URMC 61. The sequence continues at coordinate 2,972,527 of NZ_JBRFHZ010000002.1, read as the reverse complement.
AGCCGCTCGCCGTCGATGGACCACCCGGCCGCGGCGAGCCGGTCCACCGCGGACCGCAGCCGGGGACCCTGCACGTCGTCCGCAACGGCCCGGCGGTACCGGGCCACCTGGTCCGACTCAAGCCGCCAGCAACCCCCTGCGACCATCAGCCCGTCGGCGGACACCTGCACGTACCAGGCGCCGGCGCCACGGCCCTCGGGGTTCACGACGGCGCCCTGGTGAGTCTTGTACGGCGTCTTGTCATTGCTGAAGCGGACGTCCCGGTGGGGGCGGAAGAGCTTGGGGGTGCCGAACTCGCCGGCCAGCTCGTCGAGCAGCGCCTGCATCGGCGCCCGCACGCAGCTGTCGTACACGGAACGGTTGCGGGTCCAGTAGGTCTTGCTGTTGTCGGCCTCGAGGCCCTCGTAGAAGACCAGCCCCTCGTCGGGAAAACCGTGGAACGTCATCGGTCCTCGTCCGCCTCCTCGAGCAGCGTGTGCCAGCGGACCTCGCGCAGCGGCGTCCCACCGGTGTCCAGCGTGCGCACCCAGCCGTCGCGGGCCCAGCCCGCCGACTCGAAGAACCGGGCGGACACCGCGTCCTGTTCCGGCAGCCAGACCTGCAGTCGCGCCGTCCCGTCGGCTCGGGCGAGGTCGGTGACGGCAGCCAGCAGGCGGCTGCCGTGCCCCCGCCGTCCCCACCGTGGCTCCACCAGCAGGGTGACGACCTCGCCGCTGGGCCCCGCCGGGTGTGGGCGCTCGTCGTCGGCCAGCTCCGCGGGGCCGTGCGCGGCGAAGCCGACCACCAGGTCCTGCTCGACGGCGACGAGGACGCCGTGGCCCGGGGTGGGCGGTGCGGCGATCGCGGCCCGCCACGTGTCCGCGGCCGCTGCCTCGTCTAAGCCGTCGAGGACCTCGGCCGGGAGGACGGCGCGGTAGGCCGTCCGCCAGGTCACCGCCTGCACGCGGGCGATGTCCGGGGCGTCGGCGGGCCGGGCGGGGCGGACCGACACCTCCGCGGTCCCCGACCGGCGGGGGAACGGCGATGTCGGCTGCACGCCAGGCAGCGTAGGCCGCGGCGGGGCCGCCTCCGGGGTGTCAGGGGCTCCGGGCAGGATCGGCGGCCGTGGGAGCACCCGTCGTCGACCGGCTGCCGGCCGGGTCGGCCCGTCGCATCGCCCTCGCCGCGCAGGGCTTCGCCGACCCTCGACCGGCCGGCGCCGTCGACGCGCGGCAGCTGCGCCGGATGACGGCTCGGCTGGCGGTGCTGCAGATCGACTCGGTCAACGTGCTGTCCCGCGCGCACTACCTGCCCGCCTTCAGCCGGCTTGGGCCCTACCCGCGGCAGGCGCTCGACGACCTCGCCGGCCGCCGCAGGGAGCTGTTCGAGTACTGGGCGCACGAGGCGTCGCTGCTGCCGGTACGGCTGCACCCGCACCTGCGGTGGCGCATGGCCGCGGCGGAGGAGCACGCCTGGGGCTCGATGGTCCGCATCCAGCGCGAGCGGCCGGGTTACGTCCGCGAGGTCCTCGAGCGGGTACGGGAGGCCGGGCCGCTCAAGGCCAGCGACCTGGCCGAGCCGCGACCGGACCGGACCGGCAGCATGTGGAACTGGCACGCCGGCAAGGTCGCACTCGAGTGGCTCTTCTACACCGGCGTGGTCACCACCCGGGGCAGGACGGCGGGGTTCGAGCGCGTCTACGACCTCACCGAGCGGGTGCTGCCCGCCGCGGTCCTGCAGACCCCCACCCCCGACCCGACCGACGCCGTCCGCGAGCTCGTGCGCACCGCCTCACGTGCCCTCGGTGTGGCCACCGAACGGGACCTGCGCGACTATTTCCGGCTGCGTCCGCCGGCAGCCCGAGCCGCGATCGCCGAGCTGGTCGACGCCGGTGAGCTCCTCCCGGTCGAGGTGGTCGGCTGGGGCGCCCCCGCCTGGTTGCACCCGGAGGCCCGTCGTCCCCGCTGGGTGCGGGCCCGGGCGCTGCTGAGCCCCTTCGACTCCCTGGTCTGGGAACGGCCACGGGTGGAGCGGATCTTCGGCTTCCGCTACCGGCTGGAGATCTACACGCCGGCCGCCCAGCGGGTGCACGGCTACTACGTGCTGCCGTTCCTGCTCGGCGACCGGCTGGTCGCCCGCGTCGACCTCAAGGCCGACCGGCAGGCCGGCGTGCTGCGGGTCCAGGCGGCGTTCGCCGAGGACGGCGTGGACCGGGCCGAGGTGGCCGCCGCCCTCGCCGAGGAGCTGGCGCTCATGGCCGGCTGGATGCAGCTGGACGCCGTGGCCGTGGAGGTGCGCGGGGACCTGGCGGCCGATCTCGCGGCAGCCGTCAACTGGGTCGTCCCCTAGCCGGGCAGGCCGGCCAGCCGGGATGGGAGCGAGATCCGCGGGCCCGGCGGGCTGGGCCCGCCGCAGCAGCAGTACGTCCCGGGGGAGGAGCAGCCACTCCACGTGACGGCCTGACCCGTGGGGCGGGAGCGACCGGCAGGTGACCGGGGTCGCGGCCCGGTGTCGGTCCCCGCCCGTAGGCTCGGGTCCGTGGCGAGTACGACCGACGGCCCGATCGACACCCAGTACGAGGACCTCCTGCGCCGGGTGCTCGAGGAGGGCACGCCGAAGTCCGACCGGACGGGTACCGGCACGGTGAGCCTGTTCGGCGAGCGGCTGCGTTACGACCTCTCCGAGCGGTTCCCGCTGGTCACCACCAAGTCCGTGCACTTCCGGTCGATCGCCTACGAGCTGCTGTGGTTCCTCCGCGGTGACAGCAACGTGCGCTGGCTGCAGGAGAACCGGGTCAGCATCTGGGACGAGTGGGCCTCGCCGGAGGGTGAGCTCGGCCCGGTCTACGGCGTGCAGTGGCGGTCCTGGCCCACGCCCGGTGGCGAGCACGTCGACCAGATCGCCGGCGTCCTCGAGACGCTGCGCACCGACCCGGACTCGCGGCGCATGGTCGTCTCGGCCTGGAACGTGGCCGCGCTGCCGGAGATGGCGCTCGCGCCGTGCCACGCGCTGTTCCAGTTCCACGTCGCCGACGGACGGCTGTCCTGCCAGCTCTACCAGCGCAGCGCCGACATGTTCCTCGGCGTGCCGTTCAACATCGCCAGCTACGCGCTGCTCACCCGGATGGTCGCCGACCAGGTGGGCCTGGCCGCCGGCGACTTCATCTGGGTCGGCGGCGACTGCCACGTCTACAGCAACCACGTCGACCAGGTCCGCGAGCAGCTCTCCCGCGAGGTGCTGCCCTTCCCGACGCTCGACCTGGCGCCGGCGCCGTCGCTGTTCGACTACACCTACGAGCACTTCACCCTGCGCGACTACCGGCACCACCCGGCGATCCGCGGCGCGGTGGCGGTCTGAGGCCCGGGTGCTCGGTCTCGTCTGGGCGCAGGCCCGCGGCGGGGTGATCGGCGCCGACGGCCGGCTGCCGTGGCACCTGCCCGAGGACCTCCGCCTGTTCCGCGAGCTCACCACCGGCTGCACCGTGGTCATGGGCCGGCGTACCTGGGAGTCCCTGCCCGAGCGGTTCCGGCCGCTGCCCGGACGGCGCAACGTCGTCCTCACCACCGACCCCTCGTGGGCCGCCGACGGCGCCGAGCGGGCCGGCGACGTGGCGGGGGTGCTCGCGCGCGAGCCCGCCGGCGACCTCTGGGTGATCGGCGGCGGCCGGGTCTACGCCGCGTTCCTCCCGCACGCCGACCGCGTGGTGGTCACCGACGTCGACACCGAGGTCGCCGGCGACACCTGGGCGCCGGCGCTCGGCCCGGGGTGGGCGCGGGTGTCGCGCACCCCGGGGACCGGATGGGCGACGTCCACCACCGGCCTGCGGTACGCGGTCTCGGAGTACGCGCGTGCAGCGACCGACGCCGACGTGTCGGCCGGGGCGGGTCGGTAGATTCTCGGTATGACCAGTGACCCCGCCCGGCCCTTCGGGCGCGTGCTCACGGCGATGGTGACCCCCCTCGCCGAGGACGGCTCGATCGACCTGGCGGGAGCCCAGGAACTGGCCGCCCACCTGGTCGACCGGCAGGCGCACGACGGCCTGGTCGTGCTCGGCACCACCGGTGAGGCACCCACTCTGAGCGACGGTGAGCAGCACGCCGTCCTCGAGGCGGTGCTCGACGCCGTGGGCGACCGCGCCACCGTGGTGGCCGGTGTCGGCACCAACGACACCGCCCACACCATCGAGAACGCGCGCCGGGCCGAGCGGCTGGGCGCGCACGGCCTGCTCGTCGTGACGCCGTACTACAACAAGCCCCCACAGGCGGGGCTGCTGTACCACTTCACCGCCGTCGCCGACGCCACCGACCTGCCGGTGATGCTCTACGACATCCCGCCGCGCTCGGTCGTCCCCATCGAGGTGGACACCCTCGCCCGGCTGGCCGAGCACCCGCGCATCGTCGCGGTGAAGGACGCCAAGGGCGACCTCGGCGCGGTGATGCGGACCCTCGCCCGCACCGACCTCGCCTACTACAGCGGCGAGGACATGTTGAACCTGCCGCTGCTGGCGGTCGGCGCCGTGGGCGTCGTGAGCGTCGTCGGGCACCTCGCCGGTCCACGGCTGGCCGAGCTGATCACCGCCGTAGAGTCCGGCGACCTGGTCAAGGCCCGGGCGGTCAACGAGAGCCTGCTGCCGCTCTACACCGGTGTCTTCCGCACCCAGGGCGTCATCCTGACCAAGGCGGCGTTGCGCGAGCTGGGCCTCCCGGCCGGCCCGGTGCGCCCGCCGCTGGTCGACGCCACCCCCGAACAAGTCGCGCAGCTGCGCACCGACCTCGCCGACGGAGGCATCCACCTGTGAGCGCGACCTCGTGACCACCTCGACCACCCAGCCCCACCTGGACCTGCAGGCGCCTCCGCCGCTGCCCCATGGCGGTCTGCGCGTCATGGCGCTCGGCGGGCTCGGCGAGATCGGCCGCAACATGGCCGTCCTCGAGTTCGACGGCAAGCTGCTGGTCATCGACTGCGGCGTGCTCTTCCCCGAGGCGGAGCAGCCCGGTGTCGACCTGATCCTCCCGGACTTCGGGGTCATCGAGCACCGGCTCGACGACGTCGTCGCCGTCGTCCTCACCCACGGGCACGAGGACCACATCGGCGCGATTCCCTACCTGTTGCGCATGCGCGGCGACCTCCCGCTGGTCGGCTCACGGTTCACCCTCGCGCTGGTCAAGGCCAAGCTGCGCGAGCACCGTCTGGACCCGGTGCTGGTGGAGGTCGCCGGCGGTGACGACCACCTGGCCGGGCCGTTCCACTGCGAGTTCATCGACGTCAACCACTCGATCCCCGACGCGCTGGCCGTCGCCGTCCACACGCCGGCCGGGGTCCTGGTGCACACCGGTGACTTCAAGATGGACCAGCTGCCGCTGGACGGTGTCCTCACCGACCTGGGCGCCTTCGCCCGGCTGGGCCTCGAGGGCATCGACCTGCTGCTCGCCGATTCCACCAACGCCGAGATCCCCGGGTTCGTCATGCCGGAGCGGTCGATCGGCCCGGTGCTCGAGGACGTGTTCCGGCGGGCCACCCAGCGGCTGATCGTCTCCAGCTTCGCCAGCCACGTGCACCGCATCCAGCAGGTCCTCGACGCCGCCGAGATGCACGGCCGGAAGGTCGCCTTCGTCGGCCGCTCGATGGTCCGCAACATGGGGGTGGCCCGCGATCTCGGGCTGCTGCGGGTCGCGCCCGGCCTGATGGTGAGCCTGGACGAGGCGACCAGCATGCCGCCGGAGCAGGTGGTGCTCATCAGCACCGGCTCGCAGGGGGAGCCGCTGTCGGCGCTGGGGCGGATGGCCCGCGGCGAGCACCACCAGGTGACCATCGAGGCCGGCGACACGATCGTGCTGGCGTCCTCGCTGGTGCCCGGCAACGAGACCGCGGTCTACAAGGTGATCAACGGGCTGGCCCGGCTCGGCGCGACCGTCGTGCACAAGGAGACGGCCCGGGTGCACGTCTCCGGGCACGCCCCGGCCGGTGAGCTGCGCACGCTGCTCAACGTGGCCAAGCCGCGGCACCTGATGCCGGTGCACGGGGAGTGGCGCCACCTGCGGGCCCACGCCGCGCTGGCCGAGGAGACCGGCATGGCCGCCGACCGGGTGCTGCTCGCCGAGAACGGCGTCGTCGTCGACCTGGTCGACGGCAAGGCGACGATCGTCGGGTCGGTGCCCGTCGGCGACGTCTACGTCGACGGGCTCAACGTCGGCGACGTGGGCGAGGAGTCGCTGCAGGAGCGGCGCATCCTCGGCGACGAGGGGTTCGTCGCGCTCACCGTCGTCATCGAGCCCTCGACGCGCACCATCGTGCGGCCGGTGCACCTCTCCGCCCGCGGCTTCGCCGACGACCCCACGGTCTTCGACCCGGCGCTGCAGTTGGTCGAGGAGAACCTGCGCCGCACGCTGGCCGACGGCGAGACCGACCCGCACCGCCTCTCGCAGGTGATCCGCCGGACGATCGGCAAGTGGGTGTCCGACACCTACCGTCGTCGCCCGATGATCATCCCGACGGTCCTCGAGGTGTGAGGACCGTCCTGCGGGGGCGCCGGCGGCCGGTGGCGTCGCGGGGTCACCTCATGATCGGGATGGGCTGGATGCCCTCGTCCTCGGGCAGCTCGAAGCCCCAGACCTGCGCGTAGAAGGACAGCTCGCCGTCCAGTGCGGCGCGGATGGTCTCCGCCCGCCGGAACCCGTGCTGCTCGCCGGGGAAGAGCAGGTAGGCGTGCGGTACGCCCTTCGCCCGCAACGCCGCGACGATGGCCTCGGCCTGCTCGGGCGGCACCACCCGGTCCTCGGCGCCCTGGAACACCGCCAGCGGGGTGTCGAAGGCGTCGACGTGCGAGATGGGCGAGCGCTCGGCGTAGACGTCCGCGCCCTCGGGCCACGGCGCGACGAGGGAGTCCAGGTAGCGGGACTCGAACTTGTGCGTGTCGGCGGCCAGGGCGGCGAGGTCGGCCACGCCGTAGTGGCTGGCCCCCGCGGAGAAGACGCCCGGCCGCAGGCACAGCGCGGCGAGGGTCGTGTACCCGCCGGCCGAACCGCCGCGGATCGCCATCCGGGTGCGGTCCACCCGGCCGGCGTCGGCGAGGGACTGCGCGCACGCCACGACGTCGTCCAGGTCGACCACGCCCCACCGGCCGCGCAGCGCCTCCCGGTAGCGGCGGCCGTAGCCGGTCGACCCGCGGTAGTCGACGTCGGCCACACAGAAGCCGCGGGAGGTCCAGTACTGCACCTCCGGGTTGAGCACCGCGGTGGTCGCGGACGTCGGCCCGCCGTGCACGACGACCAGCAGGGGCGGCAGCGTGCCCTCCGGCGCGGTCACCTCCGGGTTGGTCGGCGGGTAGACCAGCGCGTGCGCCGCACCGATGCCCGTGCCGCGCTCCGGCGTGGGGAAGGTGACGTGGTCGGGCCGGGAGAACCAGGCCGGGTCCACCCCGAGGTCGCGCGCCGGCCGCAGCACCTCCGCCGGGGCGCCGTCCGCCGGGACCCGCAGGACGACCGGCTCGCTCGTCGGGCTGCCCGCGACACACACCACCGACCCGCCCGCGGCGGTCAGGGCGCGGAAGGCCGTGTAGGGCAGCTCCAGCTCGCGCACCCGCCCGTCGGGCTCGCGCACGGCCAGCCGGTCGGCGCCCTGGCGCGGGAACGCCAGGACGACGCGGCCGTCGTCGAGCGGCGCGAAGCGGCGGGCACCGAGCCGCCACTGCGGGCCGGCGATGTCGGCGCCCACGTCGAGCACCAGCTCCGCCTGCCCGCCCGGCCGCCACCGGTACAGCGCCCACGTCCCGGTGCGGTCGGCGCAGAACCACAGCGCACTCTCGCCGTCCCACGTCGGCTGGACCACCGACTCCACGCGGCCGTCGGGGGCCCGGCCGCCGGCGACGACCGTCTCGCCGCCGTCCGCGTCGCGGACGACGAGCGCGGCGGCGTCCCACGGCATGTCGGGGTGCTGCCACTGCAGCCAGGCCAGGTGCCGGCCGTCGGGGGAGGAGCGGGGGTCGGAGACGAAGTCGGGCCCGCTGACCAGGACGTCCACTGCGCCGTCCGCACCGACGCGCACGAGGTCGTTCCCCACGTCGGCCGCCGCCCCGCCGGCCGCGTGGGTCTCCCGGACGGCGAGCAGGCCGCCGTCCCGCGTCGGGTGGAGGTCGCCGTAGCGGACCCCCGCCGGCAGCTGCGGCTCCGGCGTCACCGCGACCGGCTCGGCGGCACCCGGGTCGCGCCGGTACAGCCGCTGGTCGGCGAAGTGCGCGAACCACAGCACTCCGCCGGAGACCGCCCACGCGCCGCCGCCGTACTCGTGCACCCGCGTCCGCGCGTTCCACGGTTCGGGCAGGACGTCGGCCGCCGTGCCGTCGTCGCTGCGGCGTACCACCGCGGAGCGGCCGCCCTCACCGGGGCGGGACTCCGACCACCAGACGGCGCCCGCGTCGACGGCCACGTCCTCGAGCCGGGCGGCGGCCCGGACGACGAGTTCCGAGGTGACCGGCGTGGGCCAGCTCCCGTACGGGAGGGTGCGGCGTGCGGGCATGGCCCGACCGTAGACGCCGCTGTGCGCCGCTCCCCGGGCCGGACGCGGGCCACACCGGGGGATGCGCCGGGACCGGACGCTGTCGGGCACGTGGGGTGGACGCGGGGGCCGGTTCCCGGTGAGGATCGGGACGACGGTGGCCTGCAGTGGCAGGTCGACGGGAGCAGCAGCGAGTGGAGGGCGCCGGGCTCGGGGGAGGGGACGCGGTCCGCCCGAGCGGGTGGCGGACACGTCCTCCCGCTTCCGTTGACCCAGCGTGTGCGGCGATTACCGTCTGATGCATGCCTGCTCGCACGACGACGACCCGGCCGTCGGGTCGGTCGTCCGCGCGCGGACGCTCGGGCTCCGGGTCGACCGCGTCCCGGAAGCGTCCGCCCGCCAAGCGACCTGCCGCCGGCGGCCGCAAGCCCGCCGCCCGCAAGGCCGCCGCCAAGAAGTCCGGCCCCGGTCTGTGGAGCGTCGTCAGCGGTGGCTGGTCGCTGCTGGCCCGCGGCGCCGGCGGGCTGGCCCGCTCGGTCGCCCGCCCGGAGGAGGCCGAGCCGCTCGCCCCCGAGCACCGCCGCGACGGCGTGGGCCTGGCCGTGCTGGGCCTGGCCGTCGTCCTCGGCGCGGCCGCCTGGAGCAACGGCATCGGCCCGGTCGGGGCCGCCTTCGCCGGCGCGGTGCGCTGGGTGGTCGGCTCGCTGGTCATGGTGCTGCCGGTCGTGCTCTTCCTGGCCGCGCTGCGGCTGCTGCGCCGCGGACCGCGCCCCGAGGCGCGCGGCCGGCTGGCCATCGGCTGGCTGTGTCTGGTGGTGTCGGTGCTCGGCATCGCCGAGGTCGTCGGCGAGGGGGCCGACCCGTCGCAGGACCGGCCCGGCTCCGGTGGACTGGTCGGCTGGGCCGCGGCCACGCCGCTGGTCGCCGGTGTGGGCACCGTCGTCACCGTGGTCCTGCTGGTCCTGGTGGCCTTCTTCGGTCTGCTGGTGCTGACCGCGACGCCGGTGCACCTGATCCCCGAGCGGCTGCGCGAGCTCACCGACCGCCTGCTGGGCCAGGCCGACGACGAGGACGCCTACGACGACGAGGACTGGGAGGACGACGAGGAGCCGGCCGAGCCGCCGGCGCCCCGCCGCGCCCGCCGTCGGTCGCTGTCCGACGACCTGGCGGACACCGGCCCGGTGGAGACCGTGCCGGCCGTCGACCACGCCGCCTTCGACGAGGCGCCCGAGGCCGTGCGCCACGAGCCGCCGCCCCCGCCGGTCCCGGCCCGCCGTCCGGCAGTCGTCGACCGGACCGCGCCGCCGGAGGACCTCCCGCCCGTCGAGGAGCCCGAGCAGCTGCGGATCGAGCCGGTGGAGGGGCAGTACACGCTGCCCTCGGTCGGGGTGCTGCGCGCCGGCGACCCGCCGAAGAAGAGCTCGAAGGCCAACGACGCGGCGATCGAGGCCATCACCGGCGTGCTCGAGCAGTTCAACATCGACGCCGCCGTCACGAGCTTCACCCGCGGTCCGACGGTGACCCGCTACGAGATCGAGCTGGGCCCGGCGGTCAAGGTCGAGAAGATCACCGCGCTGACCAAGAACATGGCCTACGCGGTGGCCAACGACAACATCCGGATCCTCGCGCCGATCCCGGGCAAGTCCGCCGTCGGCGTCGAGGTGCCCAACGTCGACCGCGAGATGGTCAGCCTCGGCGACGTGCTGCGCTCGCAGGTCGCCAAGCAGGACCCGCACCCGATGCTGGTCGGGCTGGGCAAGGACATCGAGGGCGGGTTCGTCTGCGCGAACCTGGCCAAGATGCCGCACCTGCTGGTCGCCGGTGCCACCGGTGCCGGTAAGTCCAGCTGCGTCAACTCGCTGCTGACCTCGCTGCTGCTGCGGGCTACGCCCGACCAGCTGCGGATGATCCTGGTCGACCCGAAGATGGTCGAGCTCACGCCCTACGACGGCATCCCGCACCTGATCACGCCGATCATCACCGACCCGAAGAAGGCCGCCACCGCGCTGGCCTGGCTGGTCGAGGAGATGGAGCAGCGCTACCAGGACATGCGGGCCACCGGCGTCCGGCACATCGACGACTTCAACCGCAAGGTCGAGCGCGGCGAGATCGTGGCGCCCCCGGGCAGCGAGCGGGTGTACCGGCCCTACCCGTACATCCTCGCGATCGTCGACGAGCTCGCCGACCTGATGATGGTCGCCCCGCGCGACGTCGAGGAGTCGATCGTCCGGATCACCCAGAAGGCGCGTGCCGCCGGCATCCACCTGGTGCTGGCCACCCAGCGCCCGTCGGTGGACGTCGTCACCGGCCTCATCAAGGCCAATGTGCCCTCGCGGCTTGCCTTCTCCACCTCCAGCCTCACCGACAGCCGGGTCATCCTCGACCAGCCCGGTGCGGAGAAGCTGATCGGCATGGGTGACGCCCTGTTCCTGCCGATCGGCGCCGGCAAGCCGATGCGCGTGCAGGGCGCCTACGTCTCCGACGCCGAGATCGAGGCGGTCGTCGAGTTCACGAAGCGCCAGGCCGAGCCGGAGTACCGCGAGGAGGTCTTCAGCGCCGCCGAGGGCGACAAGAAGGAGATCGACGAGGACATCGGCGGTGACCTGGAGCTGCTCGTCCAGGCCGTCGAGCTCGTCGTCACCAGCCAGTTCGGCTCGACGTCGATGCTGCAGCGCAAGCTGCGGGTCGGTTTCGCCAAGGCCGGCCGGCTCATGGACCTCATGGAGAGCCGCGGCATCGTCGGCCCGTCCGAGGGGTCCAAGGCCCGCGACGTGCTGGTCAAGCCCGACGAGCTCGAGTCGGTGATGTTCACCCTCCGCGGCGGCACGCTCCCCGGCGGCGAGTGACAGCAGTCCCGGGGACGACGCCCGGCGGCCCTCCTGCCCCCGCGGCGAGCCTGCGAGCCGTGGGGGGCAGGAGCGTCCTTCACCTACGATGGACCGGTGACACCTCCGACCGACGCTGCTCGCACCGTGGCGGTGGTGACCCTCGGGTGCGCCCGCAACGAGGTCGACTCGGAGGAACTGGCCGGCCGGCTGGCCGCAGGCGGGTACCGCCTGGTCGAGGACGCCGAGGGCGCCGACGCCGTCCTGGTGAACACCTGCGGCTTCATCGAGTCGGCCAAGAAGGACAGCGTCGACGCGATCCTGGCCGCCACCGACTCCGGCGCCCGGGTGGTCGCGGTCGGCTGCATGGCCGAGCGGTACGGCTCCGAGCTCGCCGGTGCGCTGCCCGAGGCGACGGTGCTCGGCTTCGACGACTACGCCGCGATCGGCGACCGCCTCGACGACGTGCTCACCGGTCGCCCGCTGGTCCCGCACGACCCCCGCGACCGTCGCACCCTGCTGCCGATCAGCCCGGTCGAGCGCACGGCGGCGGTCGCCGCGGTCGACGCCCCGGTCATCCCCGGCCACGGCTGGGTGCAGCGGCAGCGACTGGCGTCCGGCCCGTCCGCCGCGCTGAAGCTCGCCTCCGGCTGCGACCGGCGGTGCGCCTTCTGCGCCATCCCCGCCTTCCGCGGCTCGTTCGTCTCCCGGCCGCCGGCCGAGGTGCTCGGCGAGGCGCGGTGGCTGGCCTCCCAGGGCGTCACCGAGCTGGTGCTGGTCAGCGAGAACTCCACCTCCTACGGCAAGGACCTCGGCGACCTGCGCCTGCTCGAGCGGCTGCTGCCGCAGCTGGCCGCCGTGGAGGGCATCGTCCGGGTGCGGGTCGCCTACCTGCAGCCGGCCGAGCTGCGGCCGGGCCTGCTCGAGGTCATCGCCTCGACCGAGGGCGTCGCCCCCTACTTCGACCTGTCCTTCCAGCACTCCTCGCCCACCCTGCTGCGCCGGATGCGCCGGTTCGGCGGCACCGACGACTTCCTCGCGCTCATCGAGCGGGCCCGCGGGCTGGCCCCGACCGCCGGGTTCCGGACCAACGTCATCCTCGGCTTCCCCGGGGAGACCGAGGACGACGTCGCCGAGCTCGAGCGCTTCCTCGTCGAGGGCCGCCTCGACGCCGTCGGGGTGTTCGGCTACTCCGACGAGGAGGGCACCGAGGCGATGGGCCTGCCCGGCAAGCTCGACCAGGACGAGATCGGCGCTCGCGTCCGGCGCATCACCGACCTGGTGGAGGAGCTCACCGCGCAACGCGCGGAGGACCGACTGGGGGAGCGGGTCGAGGTGCTGCTCACCGAGGACCTCTCCACCGACGAGGGCCACGTCGACGGGGGACGTGGTACGTGGGCGGGGCACGCCGCCCACCAGGACCCCGACGCCGACGGGACGACGGCGGTCACCGGGGTGCCCGCCGGTGCGGTCGCCGGCCTCGTCGTGGCCGCGGAGGTCGTCGACACGGAGGGCGTGGACCTGGTGGCCACGGCACTGGTGCCCGCGGTGCGCGCATGAGCGCTCCGGTGGACCCGGCCGCCACGCCGCCCCAGTCGGCGCGGGTGCTCAACCTGGCCAACGCGCTGACCGTGCTGCGGCTGGCCGTGGTGCCGGTGTTCGCCGCGCTGCTGTTGGCCGACGGCGGTATGGACGACGAGCGGCGGTACTGGGCCACCCTGGTCTTCGCGCTCGCGATCATCACCGACCGCTACGACGGGATGATCGCCCGGCGCACCGGTCAGGTGACCGAGTTCGGCAAGCTCGCCGACCCGATCGCCGACAAGGCGCTGACCGGCACCGCTCTCGTCGCCCTCTCGGTGCTGGCGCTGCTGCCCTGGTGGGTGACCCTGACGATCCTCGTCCGCGAGGTCGGGGTGACCCTGCTGCGCTTCTGGGTCATCCGCCACGGCGTGATCGCCGCCAGCAGGGGTGGCAAGGCCAAGACCGTCGTCCAGGCGCTGGCCATCGGGCTCTACATCCTCCCGATCGACGGTCTGTTCGGCACCCTGCGGTGGTGGGTGATGGCCGCCGCCGTCGTACTCACGGTGGCGACCGGCCTGGACTACGTGCACCGCGCGCTGGCGCTGCGGCGCACCAGCGTCCGTGCCGCTCGCGCCGCGGCCGCCCGCCGCTCCACCGGGCCGGCTGACCCACGGACCGACGCCGCCGCCTGAGCGAGGGCGCCCTGCGCCCCGCCGCTCGTCAGAGGGCTCCGGGCCCCTCGCCAGCCCGCGACGGGGCCACGGAACAGAGCCTCCGCTCACGGTGTTACGCCCAGAGCGGACGCGCCTGGCTCGGGACGGTGGGCGTCGGTGGCGCCGCGTACCGTGAGCGCACGGCTCCCTCCCCGGGTGCCGCCGCTTCCGCACAGGTAGAACAGGAGACGGCGATGACGCTGCTGCGCACCCAGCTCGGGACGACCCTGCGTGGCCACCGGCTGCGCCAGCGTCGGACGCTGCGCGACGTCTCCGGTGCCGCCCGGGTGAGCCTGGGCTACCTCTCGGAGGTCGAGCGGGGGCAGAAGGAGGCCTCCTCCGAGCTGCTCGCGTCGATCTGCGACGCCCTCGACGTCGAGCTCGCCGACCTGCTGGCCGAGGTCAGCCAGGGGTTGCGCGGTGACGACGTCCGCGTCCGCCCGCTGGTCCCCGCGCCCGAGGCCGTCGGCGTCCCCGCCGTGGAGGAGACCGCGGCGGCCGCGTCCGACGAGCAGCCGGCCGCCGAGCCCGCGCTGGCGCTGGTCGGTGCGCCCACCCGCGCCTCCGGTCGCCCGACCGGCGCGGTGTCGCTGGCGGCCTGAGCAGGGACCCCGTCCTCGTCCTCCCTCAGCGGGCTGAGGGTGGGACCCGGGACGGGGCCGCGGCGAGCCTCGGGACGGCGCTGCCGTGCCACCCACCCTGCGCAGGATGGGGCCCTGAGGGGTCCTTCCACTTGACCGGCCGTGCCCCCGGTGCGAGACAGGGGGACATGGCGTCGGCCGGACCGCTCCCGCACGACCCCGCCCCGCCGGGCTGGGCGCCCCACGTCCCCGCGCACCTGCCCGGGGCACGCACCCGCAGCGGCAACGCCATGGGCCGCACCCGCGCCGGGCTGCTCGACGGTGCCGCGCGGGCCTTCGCCGAGCGCGGCCTGCGCGGCAGCACGATGCAGTCGGTGGCGGCCGCCGCCGGGGTGGCCAAGGCGACCCTCTACAACCACTTCCGGACCAAGGACGAGGTCGCCCGAGCGCTCCTGGCCGCCGAGCTCGACCGGCTGACCGAGCTGGCCGGCAGCCTCCCGCCGTCCGCGGCCCTGACGCTGCTGGCCGACGAGGTCGCCGTGCACCCCGTGCTGCGCCGGTTGGCGGACGACGAGCCGGCCGTGCTGACCGCTCTGCTCACCACGACGCCGCAGCACTGGGCAGCACTGGTGCACCGGCTGGCAGCGGCGCTGCGGGTCGACCCCGCCCTCGCCGAGCTCACCGCGCGCTGGCTGCTCGGCCTCGTCCTCCAGCCGGGAGAGGCGGAGGCGCGCCGGGCGACTGCGGAGCGCCTCTCCGACCTGCTGCCCTCCTGACCGGGTCCTGGGCCGGCTCCCGCGTCGTACGCGCGGCGGACCGGTGCGGCGTGGGATGGTGACGGTCCGGCACCGCCCCGCCGAGGGCGTCGGTCCTCCTCGCAGACCTCCGGAGGTCGCCGTGCGGTATCTCTTCCGGCCACCGGCCACCGACGGGGCCGGCCTGCTGAGCCTGCCCTTCCACCTGCCGCTCGAGCAGTGGGACCCCGAGCTGCTGCTCGAGGTCCCGCAGCGGGGCATCTCGCGGCACGTCGTCCGCTTCACCGCGCAGGGCGGGCACGTCTACGCGCTCAAGGAGATCTCCGAGCCGCTGGCCCGTCACGAGTACGCGCTGCTCGGCCAGTTCGAGGAGGAGGGCCTGCCCTCGGTGTCGGTGCTCGGGATCTGCGTCGACCGGCCGGAGGGGCAGGACGCCGTCCTGGTGACCCGCTACCTCGAGTACTCGATGTCCTACCGGTACCTGTTCTCCCGGACGTCCGCCGAGCACTCCGCCGAGCAGCTGCTGGACACGATGGTGGTGCTGCTGGTCCGACTGCACCTGGCCGGCGTCTTCTGGGGCGACTGCTCGCTGTCCAACACGCTGTTCCGGCTCGACGCCGGCGCCTTCACCGCCTACCTGGTGGACGCCGAGACCTCCGAGCGGCACCCGCAGCTGAGCCCCGGACAGCGTCGCTACGACGTCGACCTCGCCCGGGAGCGGGTGGGCGCCGAGCTGCTGGACCTGCAGTGCGGTGACCTGCTGCCCTCGCACGTGGACCCGATCGAGGTCGCGGACAGCCTGCCGGTGCGCTACGAGGCGCTCTGGGAGGAGGTCACCCGCGAGGAGGTCTTCGCCCTGGCCGAACAGCGCCAGCGGGTCGCCGCGCGCCTGCAGCGGCTCAACGACCTGGGCTTCGACGTCGGCGAGATCGAGCTGGTCACCGACCCGGAGGGCGGCGCGCGGCTGCGCGTGGAGACCCGCGTGTCCGAGCCCGGCCAGAACCGCCGGGAGCTGTTCCGGCTGACCGGCCTGGAGGTGCAGGAACGCCAGGCCCGACGGCTGCTCAACGACCTGCGCGCCTACCGGGCCACCCTGGAGCAGAAGCTGGGCACGCCCGTGCCCGAGACCGTCGCCGGGTACCGCTGGCTGGCCGAGGCGTACCAGCCCGTCGTGGACGCCATCCCGCCGGACCTCGCCGGCCGGCTGGCGCCGGCCGAGGTCTTCCACGAGATCCTCGAGCACCGCTGGTTCCTGTCGGAGAAGGCGGGCCACGACGTCGGGACGACGCGGGCGGCGCGCTCGTACTTCGACACGGTGCTGCCCCGCACCCCCAAGGAGCTGACCACGCCCTCGGCCATCGTCGGGGGCCGCGACTGACCCGGTCAGCGCGCCCTCCGGGGGGTGGTCACGGGCTGGTGTCGTTCGAGTTGACACCTCCTGTGGCCTGGGCCACGGTACGAAAACCGCGGTGATCTCAAGCCGCTGTTCTCCCACGGAGGCGGATGCCGGTGTCGAGGTGTGGCAAGGACGGACCGTCGAGCGGAGCTGTGGCTCCCTCGCGGAGACGGTCGCTCGGGGGTGCCGCCGCGACGCTCGTCCTGGCGTCGACGCTCGCGGCCTGTGGCGGCGGTGGTGAGGCGGGCGCCACGCCGACGCTGAACTGGTACATCAACCCCGACTCCGGGGGACAGGCCGAGATCGCCGCCCGCTGCTCCGCGGCGTCCAACGGGGCCTACACCATCGAGGTCTCCCAACTGCCCCGCGAGTCCTCCGCCCAGCGTGAGCAGCTCGTCCGGCGGCTGGCCGCCAACGACACCTCGATCGACCTGATGAGCCTGGACCCCCCGTACATCCCCGAGTTCGCCCAGGCCGGCTTCCTCGCCCCCGTGCCCGAGGACCTCGCCACGCGGGTCACGGAGGGCGTCGTGCAGAGCTCGATCGACTCGGCGACGTGGGACGGTGAACTGGTCGCCATCCCGTTCTGGGCCAACACCCAGCTGCTCTGGTACCGCAAGTCCGTGGCGGAGGCGGCCGGGCTCGACATGACCCAGCCGGTGACCTGGGACCAGCTCGTCACGGCCGCCCAGGAGCAGGGCAAGCTCCTCAGCGCCCAGGGCCGGCGCGCCGAATCCCTGACGGTGTGGCTCAACGCGCTCATCGAGTCCGCCGGGGGCTCGATCATCGAGGAGAACTCCTCGAACCCGGAGGACATCCAGCTGGGGCTGACCACCCCGGAGGCTGCCCGGGCCGCCGAGGTGATGAACACCGTGGCGAACTCAGGCGTCGTCGGTCCGGCCTTCTCGACGTCGAGTGAGGACACCAGCGCCACCGAGTTCGAGAGCGCGGACGCCGGCTTCATGGTCAACTGGCCGTTCGTCTACTCGCGGGCGCTCGCCGCCGTCGAGTCGGGCACCCTGGACGCCTCCGTGCCGGAGGACTACGGCTGGGCGCTGTACCCGGCTGTCGACGCCGGCCAGCCGAGCGCACCTCCGTTCGGCGGGATCGACCTGGGCGTCAGCGCCGTGGGCCGGAACGTCGACCTGGCCTACCAGGCGACGGAGTGCATCACCAGCGACGAGAACCAGGCGTACTACATGACCACCAACGGCAACCCTGCCTCCTCGGCCGCGGTCTACGACGACCCCGAGGTGCTGGAGGTCTTCCCGATGGCCCCGACGATCCTGGACTCCCTGGAGGCGGCGGCCAACCGTCCGCAGACGCCGTACTACAGCGAGGTCTCCGGAGCCATCCAGCGGGAGTACCACCCGCCGTCGTCGGTGACGCCCGAGACCGGTGACCGAGCCCAGGCCCTGATCCAGGCCGTCCTGTCAGGAGACCAGCTGCTATGAGCACCACCACGCTGCCACCCACAGAGAAGACCCAGCCGGTCGCAGCTCCGCGCGGGACCATCAGCGACCGTTCGCGCGCCGAACGCCGGCTCGGCTGGCTGCTGGCCGGCCCGGCGTTCGTGGTCATGCTGCTGGTCACCGCCTACCCGATCCTGCAGGCGATCTGGTACTCGTTGTTCAACTACCGCCTGACCGACCCGGAGAACCGGTCGTTCCGGGGGCTGGGCAACTACGCGGTGATCCTGACCGACGGCCTCTGGTGGCAGGCGCTGCTCGTCACGCTGTTCATCACGGTGGTGACCGTCGTCGTCGAGCTGGTCCTGGGCTTCGCGCTGGCGCTGGTGATGTCCAAGGCTCTCAGCTCCATCCGACCCGTCGTCCGGGCGGCGATCCTCATCCCGTACGCGGTCATCACGGTCGTCTCGGCCTTCGCGTGGGCGTTCGCGTTCAAGATCGAGACCGGCTTCGTCAACAGCTGGTTCGCCTGGCTCCCCGGGATCTCGGCGGACACCGACTGGTTCGGCGGCCAGTGGACCTCCCTGCTCGTGATCTGCCTGGCCGAGATCTGGAAGACCACGCCCTTCATCTCGCTGCTGATCCTCGCCGGCCTCGCGCAGGTCCCCGACGTGCTGCAGGAGGCTGCCAAGGTCGACGGCGCCACCTGGTGGCAGCGGATGTGGCGGGTGACCATCCCGAACATGAAGGCGGCGATCATGGTCGCCCTGCTGTTCCGCACGCTCGACGCGTTCCGCATCTTCGACTCGATCTTCATCATGACGGCCGGGGCCAACGGCACGGAGTCGGTCTCGTTCCTGGCCTACCGGCAGACGATCGCGCGAGTGGAGATCGGCCTCGGCTCCGCGGTCTCGGTCCTGCTGTTCATCTCCGTGGTGATCATCGCGTTCGGCTTCATCAAGGGGTTCAGGATCGACCTGGCCCAGGCGAGAGGGGAACGCTGATGTCCCGGCGGGAGAAGACCTGGTGGATCATCGGCGGCGTCCTGATCGTCCTCTACTGCCTGTTCCCCATCGCGTGGATCGTGGCGCTGTCGATGAAGACGCCCGAGGACATCGCGAACGGCCAGTTCCTGCCGACCGACGCGTCGTGGGAGAACTACTCCACCATCCTCACGGGATCGGCGAGTGAGCTGTTCCTCCCGGCGCTGCGCAACTCGTTCGGCATCTGCCTCATCGCGACGTTCATCTCCTGCGTCCTGTCGATGTTCGCCGCGTACGCGATCGCCCGACTGGACTTCCCGGGGAAGAAGCTCATCCTCTCCACGGCCCTCGGGGTGGCGATCTTCCCGGTCATCTCGATCGTGACGCCGCTGTTCAACCTCTGGCGCCAGATCGGGCTCTACGACACCTGGCCCGGGCTGATCATCCCGTACCTGTCGCTGACCCTGCCGATCTCCATCTGGACGATGTCGGCCTTCTTCCGGGAGATCCCCTGGGAGATGGAGCAGGCGGCGCAGGTGGACGGCGCCACCACCTGGCAGGCGTTCCGCAAGGTGATCGTCCCGCTCGCCACTCCTGGCGTGTTCACCACCGCGATCATCGCCTTCTTCATCGCCTGGAACGACTTCGCGTACGGCATCTCGCTGACGTCGACCAGCGCCTCCCGGCCGGTCCCCGCCGCGCTGGGTCTGTTCTCCGGTGCCTCACAGTTCGAGGACCCGACCGGTGCGATCGCCGCGGCGGCGGTGATCGTGACGATCCCGGTCGTCGTCCTGGTCCTGCTGTTCCAACGGCGCATCGTCGCCGGCCTGACCAACGGCGCGGTCAAGGGCTGACCCCCGACCCATCCACCCAGCGAGGGGACGAGTTCTCATGGCATCGATCGAGATGCGCAACATCGTCAAGCAGTACGGCGACGGCTTCCCGGCCGTGAACGACGTCAGCCTGGACATCGCCGACGGGGAGTTCATGATCCTCGTCGGCCCGTCCGGCTGCGGGAAGTCGACGCTGCTGAGGATGATCGTCGGGCTGGAGGACATCACCAGCGGTGACATGATCATCGGTGGCAAGCGGGTCAACGACCTTGCGCCCCGGGACCGCAACCTGTCCATGGTGTTCCAGAACTACGCGCTGTACCCGCACATGACGGTGTACGAGAACATCGCCTTCCCGCTCCGGTTGTCCAAGACGCCCGACGACGAGGTGCGCCGCAGGGTCACCGAGGCCGCCGAGGTCCTGGAGCTCAAGGAGCACCTGGACCGCAAGCCGGCCAACCTCTCCGGTGGCCAGCGCCAGCGCGTCGCCATGGGCCGCGCCATCGTGCGGCAGGCCGAGGCGTTCCTGTTCGACGAACCGCTGTCCAACCTCGACGCCAAGCTGCGCGGCCAGATGCGGACGGAGATCTCCCGGCTGCAGCGCCGACTGGGCATCACCACGGTCTACGTCACCCACGACCAGACCGAGGCCATGACCCTCGGCGACCGGGTCTGCGTGCTCCGCAAGGGCCGGATCCAGCAGGTGGCCTCGCCGCGCGAGCTGTACGAGCAGCCGGTCAACCTGTTCGTCGCCGGGTTCATCGGCTCGCCGCCGATGAACTTCCTCCCCGCGCACGCCGAGGGCGGCCGGCTGCAGACGCCGTTCGGGCCGATCGAGCTCGACGAGCGCCGGGCCGCCGCCATCAAGGGCCGCGATCTGCTGCTGGTCGGCATCCGGCCGGAGTACTTCGAGGACGCGTCGCTGGTGGACGAGGCGAAGCGGCCGCTGGGCTCGGTGTTCCGGGCCCGGGTCGACGTCACCGAGTGGCTCGGCGACTCGCAGTACGCCTACATCCCGTACGAGGCACCGGAGGCGATCCGCAACCAGTTGCGTGACCTGTCGCGGGAGCTCGACGCCGAGGAGCTGCGCACGCAGGCGATCGTTTCCATCGACGCCACGAGCCGGATCCGTGAGGGGCGCGAGGCGGAGTTCTGGCTGGACGCCCGCAAGGTGCACGTCTTCGATCCGCAGACCGGCGAGAACCTCACCCGGGACGCGGAGGCCGGGGCGCGGCTGACGCAGATGGCCACCGAGGACCGGGTCGAGCAGGTCCACGAGGCGCAGGCTCAGGGGACGACGGTCGGCGGTGGGGCCAGCCGGGCCGGAGCGGCCTGAAAGAGGACCTCGTCCCGGGCCCCACCCCTCGCACGCAGGGCCGGGGCCCGGGACGGGGCCGACTCGGGGACGCCCTGGAGGGCCGGGACGATGCGAGCCTGCGACGACCGCCGTCCGTGGTGGCGGACGGCGGTCGTCTACGAGGTGTACCTGCGCAGCTTCGCCGACTCGGACGGGGACGGCGTCGGTGACGTCAACGGGCTGCGCAGCCGACTGCCGTACCTGGCGGACCTCGGCGTCGATGCCCTGTGGGTCACGCCCTGGTACCCGTCCCCGATGGCCGACGGCGGCTACGACGTCAGCGACCACCGCGACATCGACCCGCGACTGGGCACCCTGGCCGACGTCGACTCGCTGCTGGCCGAGGCCCACGACGCGGGCCTGCGACTGATGGTCGACCTGGTCGCCAACCACACCTCCGCCGAGCACCCGTGGTTCCGCGCCGCCCTGGCGGGCGGTCGGGGCGCGCCCGAGCGGGCGCGGTACTTCTTCCGGGACGGCCGGGACGGTGGGGACCGGCCACCCAACGACTGGATCAGCGCCTTCGGCGGTCCGGCCTGGACGCGGGTGCGGGAGCCGGACGGGTCGATGGGGCAGTGGTACCTGCACCTGTTCGCTCCCGAGCAGCCCGACCTCGACTGGGACGACCCGGTCGTGCAGGAGGAGTTCGACGGGACCGTGCGGTTCTGGCTGGACCGCGGCGTCGACGGCATCCGGGTGGACGCCGCGCCGGCCCTGGCGAAGGTCCCCGGGCTGCCCGACGCCGGCCACGCACCCGGTGCCCTGTTCGAGTCGGCCCGGTGGGTGGACAACCCGCACTGGGACCGCGACGAGGTGCACGACGTGTTCCGGCGCTGGCGTTCGATCAGCGACGGCTACGACGGTGACCGGGTGTTCGTCTCCGAGGCGGTGGTCGCCGGTCCCGAACGGCTCGCCCGCTACGTCCGGCCCGACGAGCTGCACACGAGCTTCAACTTCGACTACCTGCGCGCCGCCTGGGACGCGGACGGTCTGCGGGCGGCGATCGACGGGACGCTGTCCGCGCTCGCGCCGGTCGGGGCGCCGCCCACCTGGGTGCTCTCCAGCCACGACGAGACACGGCACGTCACCCGCTTCGGCCGGGCCGCCAGCGGTGCGGCCACCATGGGCTTCGACGCGGCAGCTCCGACGGACCTCGTCCTCGGCCTCCGCCGGGCGCGTGCCGCCGCCCTGCTCACCCTCGCCCTGCCCGGAGGCGCCTATCTCTACCAGGGGGAGGAGCTCGGTCTGCCCGAGGTGGAGGACCTGCCCGAGGAGGTCCTGCAGGACCCGACCTGGGAGCGCTCCGGGCACACCGCCCGCGGCCGGGACGGCTGCCGGGTGCCGCTGCCGTGGTCGGGCGACCGGCCGCCGTTCGGGTTCACCGCCGACGACGTCCGCCCCTGGCTGCCGCAGCCGGAGTCGTGGCGTGACCTGACGGTGGCGGCGCAGCGCGACGACCCGGCGTCCACCCTGTCGCTGTACCGCCGTGCCCTGCGGCTGCGCCGCACCCTCCCCGGCCTCGCCGACGACGCACCGCTGACCTGGTGCGACCTCGGAGAGGGCGTGCTCGCGTTCGACCGGGGCCGTCGCTTCCGCTGCATCGTGAACCTGTCGGACCGGCCGGTGGCGCTGGCCGGGCAGGGTGGACCGGTGCTCACCAGTTCGCCCGTCGCCGCCGACCTGCCGACGGACACGGCTGCCTGGCTGCGGACGGACTAGCGGGTCAGCGACCGGGTGAGGACGAGGCGGTGCTCGCCCGGTCCGTTGCGGTCCGGCGCCAGGTGCGCGCTGGCACCCAGCGCGGTGTGGAAGGCGACCGCGGCGGTGTTCTCCGGCCGGGCGACCGCCTGGACGACGCGCGCCCCGGTGGCCAGCGCCACCTCGTCGAACGCGCGCACCAGCCGGCGGCCCAGGCCGGTGCGGCGCCGGTCGTCTCTCACCGCGAGCAGGTGCAGGTAGGCCAGCCCGTCGGCGGTGACCACCCCGAGGAGGTAGCCGACGTCCTCGCCGTCGGCGCTGCGGGCCAGCGTGCCGAAGCCGCCGAACTGGTCGAACCAGACCGGGTGGTGCAGTGGCCGGGTGTCGACGTCCCAGAACCGGTCGTGCGCGGCGAGCAGGCGGGCGCGGACGACGGTGGCCGACAGCTCGGCCAACCCGACCAGGGCGACGTCGTCGGGGTCGGTCACCGGCGGGCCGCGGCCAGCTCGTCGTGGGTCGGGGGGTCGGCGCCCTCGCGGGTGCAGTTGATCGCGGCGACCAGCAGGGCGTCGTCGACGATCGGCAGCAGCTCCTCGTCGGGCAGCTCCTCCAGTGCCACCCGGGTGGTGATCCCGGCCTCGAGCAGCCCCGTGAACAGGCCCGCGGCCAGCGAGTCACCGGCGCCGACGGTGTCGGCCACGGTCACCCGCGGGGGCTCGCGGTGCAGCAGCTCACGGCCGGGCCGGGCGATGCGCAGCGGCGCTCCGCCGTCGGTGAGCACGACCAGGGCGATGCCGCGGTCGGCCCAGCGCAGCGCCGTCGCGTCGAGGTCGTCGGCGGCGTCGGGCTCGAGCCAGGAGAGGTCCTCGGCGCTGACCTTGACGATGTCGGCCCGGGACAGCAGCCGCTCGAGGCGGGTGCGCACCGACTCCGGCGAATTGCCCAGCGCCGCGCCGACCGGGCCGTCGGCCAGCATCGGCCGGATGTTCGGGTCGACGCTGACCAGGGCCCGGCCGTCGGCAGCCACCTGTTCCACCAGCCGGGCGATCGCCTCGCAGCCCGGCGGGGTCCAGCTGGAGATGGAGCCGACGTGCAGGATCGCCGTCCCGGCCGGCAGGACGGCGGCGAGCTCCTCGTCGGTCCACTGCCAGTCGGCGGCGCCCTGGACGTGGAAGCCGTAGTCCGGGGAGCCGTCGGGCCCCAGCCCCACCACCGCCAGGCTGACCGGCTCGGTGGCCGGGACGAACCCGCCGAGGTCGACGCCGGACAGCTCGACGTGCCGCCGGAGACTCGCGGCCAGCGGCCCGGTGCCCAACCGGGCGAGCAACCGCACCGGGACGCCGAGCCGGCCGGCCGCGACCGCGACGTTGAGGGCGTTGCCCCCGGGGCGGGCGACGTAGTGCGGGGTCGTGCCGTGCGGCCCGGCGCCGGCCGCGGCGTCGGGCAGCATGTCGACGACGAGCTCGCCGAGGACGCTCAGCACCGGGCGGTCGCTGTTCACCCCCGCGACCCTAATGGGGGATCCGGTCGGGGACGTCCCTGGTGGCTCGCGGACAGCACCACCTGGGACGATGACGGGGACGACGATCGCTGCGGCGCGCCGGACGGGTAGGCCTGGTGCACGACCGCGACTGCGCAGGAGGACAGATGCCGAACCCGTTCGTGAAGCTCTGGAGGTACCTCACGGCCTCCGCCAACGCGAAGATCGATGAGAAGGCCGACCCCAAGATCCAGATCGCCCAGGCGATCGAGGCCGAACAGCAGCGGCACCAGGCGCTGGCCAACCAGGCCGCGGCGGTGCTGGGCAACCAGCGGCAGCTGGAGATGCGGCTCAACCGGCAGCTCGGCGAGGTCGAGAAGCTGCAGGCCTCCGCGCGCCAGGCGCTGGTGCTGGCCGACCAGACCCGCGCCGGCGGTGACGCGGCGAAGGCCGCCGAGTACGAGCAGGCCGCGCAGGCCTTCGCCACCCAGCTCGTCGCCGCGGAGCAGTCCATGGAGGACCTCAAGCGCAGCCACGACGAGGCGCTGCAGGCCGCCGAGCAGGCGCGCGGTGCGGTCGAGCAGAGCCGGATGCGACTGCAGACGACGCTGGCCGAGCGCACCAAGCTGATGAGCCAGCTCGAGCAGGCCAAGATGCAGGAGCACGTGGCCGCGTCGATGCGCCAGGTCAACGAGCTGTCCGCGCCGGGCAACACGCCGAGCCTGTCCGAGGTGCGCGACAAGATCGAGGCGCGCTACGCCAACGCCCTGGGCCAGGCCGAGCTGGCGCAGACGTCGGTGGAGGGGCGGATGCTCGAGGTGCAGAAGGCGACCCTCGACGTCGCCGGCGCCTCACGGCTGGACCAGATCCGCGCCTCGATGGGGCAGCCGGCGATCACCGGGGGCCAGAACGCGACCCCGGCGCTGGAGGAGGGCGCGCCGTCGGTGCCGACGTCCACTGCGCAGCCGGCGGCCCAGCCCGCCGAGCGCCCCGACCAGCAGTAGGAGAAGCACCCCTGCTCCCACCACTCGCGAGCTCGCGGCGGGGCCCTGCAGGGAGCCGCGTCCTCCCCACCCTTCGCCGGCTCAGGGCGGGACCCGGGACGGGGCCGATCGCTCCGCGGGCCCGGTCAGCTCCGTGACCGGGCCCGCGGCGTCTCAGGAGGCGCCGGGTAGCGGCGGTGGGTGGTCGGGCTCGCCGGTGCGGGCCGCGGGGTCGATGGGGGAGCGGGCGGCCTGGCAGCGGGGGCACCAGTAGGTGATCCGCTCCTGCAGGTCCGGGCCCTGGTCGCCGCGCAGGATCGGCGTGCCGCAGCGCAGGCAGGGGCGGTCCTTGCGGCCGTAGACCCAGTGGTCGCGGCCGCGGCGCAGGTCACCGGTGGTGCTCTGCTCCGGGCGGTCGCGGTTGGCCAGCATCAGCGTGCGGATCCGTTCGACCAGCCCCGCGAGGTCCTCGACGTCGGCGACCCGGGCCCACGGGTGCACGCCGCTGAGGAACAGGCCCTCGACCTTGTAGAGGTTGCCGGGACCGCACAGGTTGCGCTGGTCGAGGATGGCGACGCCGATCTGCTCGTCAGGGTGTGCCCGCAGTCGACGCATGGCCTCGTCGAGGTCCCAGTCCGGGCCGAGCACGTCGGGGCCGAGGTGGCCGACCAGCTGGTCCTCGTGCTCGGTGCGCACCATGGCGACATCGTGCAGCCGGTAGCCCACGCACTCCCACTCGTCGGTGGCGAGGATGGCGCGGATGGCGAAGGCCGGACCGCCACGCCACCGCGTCCCGTGCCGGTAGATGTGCCAGCTGCCGTCCATCCGGTAGTGGGTGCGCAGGGTCCAGCCGTCGGTGAAACGAGTCAACATGTGCTTGCCGCGCGGGACGACCTCGGAGACGGTGCGGCCGGCGAGGTCGGTGGCCGCCAGCTGCGGCACGCGCAGCTCGCCGCGGCGCAGGGTGGCGCCGGCGAGTGCGGTTTGCATCCGTTTCGCCGCCAGCCAGACGGTGTCTCCCTCGGGCACGCGCTCCAGTGTCCTGCCTGGCCGGAGCCGTCGCCGCATCCGCCCTGCTCGGCCGCGGCGCATGTCACCTCGGGGGTGGGAAGGGGCAGCTCGACCGCGGTGCTGAGCCTCCCGTGCAGCGACGCGACCGATCGACGAACGCCCCGCTCACCGCACCCGAGGCGGTGGTCGCCGCCGCCGAGCCGGTCACGGTGACCGTTGCCCGTGACGTGCGTGCCGACCGGCGCGAGGCCTTCGAGGGGTGGGCGGCCGAGGTGCTCGACCTGGCTGCGGGGTTCCCGGGCAACCTGGGTGCCAGCCTGCTGCGTCCCGGACCGGGCTCGACCCGCTACCACCTGGTGTACCGGTTCGCCGACGGCGAGTCGTTGGCGCGCTGGGAGCGCTCGAGCGAGCGGCAGGCCGCGCTGGAGCGCGTCGAGCACCTGACCGACGGGGTCGACTACGCGCACGTGGCCGGCCTGGACAGCTTCTTCACGGCCCTGACCCCCTCCCGGCCGGGACCCCGCTGGCGGCTGACGGTCCTCACCGTGGCCGCCGTCTTCGCCATCACGCTGGCCTTCCAGCTGCTGGTCGCCCCGCACGTGTCGGGGTGGCCGCTGCCGGCGCGGTTGCTGCTGTCGGCCGTCGTCGTGGTGGTGCTGCTGGGCTACGTCGTCATGCCGGCGCTGTCGCGGCTGTTCCGCCGGTGGCTGCGCCCCTCCCGAGACTGAGAGGACCTCCCTGCCGCAGCTCCTCCCAGGCTCGCGGCGGGACCCTGCAGGGAGGCCGCCCCTCCTCCACTCCTCGGAGGAGGACCCCGTCCCGAGGCTCACCCCGAGCCTGCGAGAGGTGAGGAGGACGGGGTCCTGCCAGGGGCCTGCGGTGCCCTGGACGGGGCTGCGCTCAGGCACGCACGCGCAGGCCGCGGGGAGTGGCGGCGAAGCCCGCCGCCTGCAGCGCGGCCGACAACGGGGTCGACTCGTGCACCGAGGCGCCGTCGGCCTTCTGCACCACCATCCGGCCGAGCGCGCCGGCCGCGACCGCCCCGGACAACGCCGTCGCAGCCTCCTTGAGCGTGGTCTCGTCCTCGGTCCAGGACAGCAGTGTCTTGCCGCCCCGCTCGACGTAGAGCACCAGCTCGCCGTCGACGAGGACGACCAGTGCGCCGGCCTTGCGCCCGGCGCGGTGCCCGGCGCCGCGCCGTCCGCCGCCGGTGCCCTCGCCGAGGTCGACGGCGCCGTCCGGGTCGCCGCCGCCCTCACCGGTCGCGCCGGGGCGCTCGGGCCAGGGCAGGGCCGCGCCGTAGACGTTGGCCGGGTCGGTCGCGGCCAGGACCACCGCGCCGCCGGGCACCCGGTCCGGCGAGGCGAAGCTGCGCAGCCGGTCGACCGAGCCCGGCGTGCCGAACTGCGCGGCACCGAGGGTCTCCACGAAGTAGCCGCGCCGGGCCCGGCCGTTCTCCTCGAAGGCCCGCAGCACCGGGTACACCGCGGAGAACCCGCCGGCGACCTGCTCGGCCACCACCGCGCCGCGGGTCAGCACGCCGTGCCGCTCGAGCAACGCCTCGGCGCGGGCCGTCGTCCGCTTGGTGGGGTTGGCCTCCCGGTCGGGCAGCCGCGACCAACGGCCGGCCATGGTGGGCGGCCCGCTGCGGGTCGGCATCGCCGGGCGGCCCAGCCGGGTGCGGCCGTAGCGGCTGCGGTCCAGCCGCGCCCCGGGCGGAGCGGGCTGGCGCCTGTGCGTGCCGCCACCGGACAGCCGGGTGCGCAGCGGCGCCAGGGTGTCGTTGGTCAGCGCACCGGCCCAGACGAGGTCCCACACGAGGTCGGCGAAGGCGGCGTCGTCGGTGGAGCCGGCGAGGTCCGACAGCCCGCGGAAGAACAGCGCCTGTCCGCCGGCCAGGTGCTCGAGCACCGCGGGGCCGGCCTCGGGCAGCTCCAGCAGTTCGGGGAGCAGCACCGGTGCGAGGTCGGCCGGCACGAGGCTGATCCAGCCGTCGCCGCCGGGCAGCCCGCCGGCGCCTGCCCACAGCACCTCTCCGGCGCTGGTCAGCTCGTCGAGCATCGCGGGGGAGTAGTCGCGGACCCGGGCCGGCAGCACCAGCGACTCCAGCGCGCTGGCGGGGACCAACGCCCCGGCGAGCTGCTCGATGACCGCCAGCACGCCGTCCGGCCCGCGCATCCGGCTGCCCACCGACTGCCAGGACGGCGTGAACCGCGCCAGCGTGTGGACCGGCACCGGCTCGACCTCCTGGCGCAGCCGGGCGAGGCTGCGCCGGCGCACCGACCGGAGCACGTCGGCGTCGCACCACTCCTGCCCGGTGCCGCCGGGGCGGAACTCGCCGGTGACCAGGCGGCCGGTGCCGACCAGGCGCTGCACTGTCGCGGTGACCACGGCGACGCCGAGGCCGAGTCGCTTCGCCACCTCGGTGGGCTGGAAGGGGCCGTGGGTACGGGCGTAGCGGCCGACCAGGTCACCCAGGGGGTCGGGGACCGGCTCGGTGAACACCTCGGGCACCCCCACCGGCAGCGCGGTGCCGAGGGCGTCGCGCAGCCGGCCGGCGTCCTCGATCGCCACGTACCGCTCCTCGCCGGCGATGCGCACCACGAGCGCGCGGCGGGCGGCCACCAGCTCGTCGAGCCACTCCTGGCCCACGCCGCGGGCGGCGGCCTCGGTGGCGGTGAGGTCACCGACGATGCGCAGCAGGTCCGCGGCGCCGTCGAGGTCACGGGGGTGGCGGTCGGCCGGCAGGCGCTGCAGCTCGGCCTCGACCTCGGCGAGGGCCTCGGCGTCGAGCAGCTCGCGCAGCTCGGAGCGACCGAGCAGCTCCGCGAGCAGCCCGGTGTCGAGGGCCAGGGCCTGCGCCCGGCGTTCGGCCAGGGGGGCGTCGCCCTCGTAGAGGAACTGGCCGACGTAGCCGAAGAGCAGCGACTGGGCGAAGGGGGAGGCCGTCTGGGTCTGCACGTCGACCACCCGGACCCGCCGAGAGCGGACGTCGCGCATCAGCTCCACCAGTCCGGGCACGTCGTAGACGTCCTGCAGCACCTCGCGGGCGGCCTCGAGCGTGATCGGGAAGCTGGAGAACTCGCTGGCCACTGAGAGCAGCTGGGCGGCCCGCTGCCGCTGCTGCCACAGCGGGGTGCGCCGGCGCGGGTCGCGGCGGGGGAGCAGCAGCGCCCGCGCCGCGCACTCGCGGAACCTGCTGGCGAACAGCGCCGAGCTGCCGACCTCGGCGGTCACCTCCCGCTCGACGTCGTCCGGGTCGAGGACGGCGAGGTCGGCCTCCGGCGGTTCCCCGGTGGTGTCGGGCAGGCGCAGCACGATGCCGTCGTCGGAATGCATGGAGGCGACGTCGACCCCGTAGCGCTCTCGCAGCCGTGCGGCCAGCACCAGTGCCCACGGGGCGTTGACCTGCGCGCCGAAGGGGGAGTGGACGACCAGCCGCCAGTCGCCGAGCTCGTCCCGGAAGCGCTCGACCAGCAGCGTGCGGTCGTCGGGGAGGTGACCGGTGGCCGCCTTCTGCTCGTCGAGGTAGGTCAGCAGGTTGGCCGCACCCCACTCGTCGAGGCCGGCGGCCCGGGCCCGGTCGAGCCCGGCCTCGGGCGTGGCGGTACCGACCTCGCGGAGGAAGGCGCCCAGCGCGCGGCCGAGCTCCAGGGGGCGCCCGGGCGCGTCGCCGTGCCAGAACGGCATCTTCCCGGGCTGGCCGGGGGCCGGGCTGACCAGGACCCGGTCGTGGGTGATCTCCTCGATCCTCCAGGAGGAGGACCCGAGCAGGAAGACGTCGCCCACGCGCGACTCGTAGACCATCTCCTCGTCGAGCTCGCCCACGCGCCGGCCGCCGCGGCTGTCCTCCCCGCCGACGAGGAAGACGCCGAACAGGCCGCGGTCGGGGATGGTGCCGCCGCTGGTGACCGCCAGGCGCTGGGCGCCACCCCGGGCGGTGAGGGTGTCGGTGACCCGGTCCCACGTCAGCCGCGGGCGCAGCTCGGCGAAGGCGTCGGAGGGGTAGCGACCGGCCAGCATGTCGAGCACCGCGTGCAGCGCGGAGTCCGGCAGCGAGGCGAACGGCGCGGACCGGCGGACCAGTGCGGCGACCTCGTCGACGGTCCGCGGCCGCTCGGAGACGATCGCGACCACCTGCTGGGCCAGCACGTCCAGCGGGTTGCGCAGGTAGCGGATCGACTCGATCGCGCCGGCCCTCATGCGCTCGGCGACCAGCGCGCACTGCACCAGGTCACCGCGGTACTTCGGGAACAGGACACCCCGACTGACCGCGCCCACCTGGTGCCCGGCCCGGCCCACGCGCTGGAGGCCGGAGGCTACCGTCGGCGGCGCCTCGACCTGCACCACCAGGTCGACGGCGCCCATGTCGATGCCCAGCTCGAGGCTCGAGGTGGCGACCACCGCCGGCAGCCGACCGGACTTCAGCGCCTCCTCGACGATCGCCCGCTGCTCCCGGGAGACCGAGCCGTGGTGCGCGGCAGCGACCGGCTGCACGCCCTCGGGCACCCCGCCGCCTGACCCGGCCTGCGCCATGAGGGCGGCGGCGTTCGTGCCCGGCGGGACCGGCTCCCCGGTCGCCCGTTCGTACGCCAGCTCGTTGAGTCGACTGGTCAGCCGCTCGGCCAGCCGCCGGGAGTTGGCGAAGACGATCGTGCTGCGGTGGGCCTCCACGAGGTCGAGCACCCGCTCCTCGACCGCCGGCCAGATCGACGTCCGCGGCTGGTTGCCCGCCGCCGAGCCGTCGAGCTCACCGGTGGGCTGACCCAGGGAGCTCATGTCCTCCACGGGGACGACGACCGAGAGGTCCCACTCCTTGGCCGACCCGGGCGCGACCACCTCCACCGGGCGGCCACCGGCGAGGAAGGCGGCCACCTCCTCGACGGGGCGCACCGTCGCCGACAGGCCGATCCGCTGCGCGGGGCGTTCCAGCAGCTCGTCGAGCCGGTCGAGGGAGACGGCCAGGTGGGCGCCGCGCTTGGTGTCGGCGACCGCGTGCACCTCGTCGACGATCACCGTCTCGACGCCGCGCAGCGCCTCGCGGGCGGCGCTGGTGAGCAGGAGGAACAGCGACTCCGGCGTGGTGATGAGGATGTCGGTGGGCCGTCGGGCGAAGGCCCGCCGCTCGTCGGCCGGGGTGTCACCGGAGCGGGTGCCCACCTGGATCTCCGGACGCGGCAGGCCCAGCCGGGCCGCGGCCTGACCGATGCCGGCGAGCGGAGCGCGCAGGTTGCGCTCGACGTCGACGGCCAGCGCCTTCAGCGGAGAGACGTAGAGGACCCGGCAGCGGGCCTGCTCGTCCGCCGGCGGCGGTGTGCTGGCGAGCCGGTCGAGCGACCAGAGGAAGGCGGCGAGCGTCTTGCCCGAGCCGGTGGGGGCCACCACGAGGGCGTGCCCGCCGGTGCTGATGGCCTGCCAGGCCCCCTGCTGCGCGGCCGTGGGCTCGGCGAAGGCGCCGGTGAACCACGCCCGGGTGGGCTCGGAGAACCGGTCGAGGGCGGACACGGCTCCCAGTGTCCACAGGGGTACGACACTCCGCTGGCCTGCGAGGAGCCGCCGGAGAGGGACGTGGTGTGCGGCACACTGACCGCCATGCGCCGATCCCTGTACGAGGCCGAGCACGAGGACTTCCGGGAGACGGTCCGGGCGTGGGCCGAGAAGAACGTCGTCCCCTTCCACGACCAGTGGGAGCGCGACGGCATCGTGCCGCGCGAGGTCTGGACCTCGGCCGGCGCGCAGGGCTTCCTGGGGACCGACATGGACGAGCGCTTCGGCGGCGGGGGCGTGCGCGACTTCCGCTACCAGGCGGTCCTCGACGAGGAGCTCATGCGGGTCGGCGCCACCGGTGTCGGCTTCGACCTGCACAACGACGTCGCCGGGCCCTACCTGCGCGACCTGGGCACCGAGGAGCAGAAGCAGCGCTGGCTGCCCGGCTTCTGCCGCGGTGAGCTGATCACCGCCATCGCGATGACCGAGCCGGCGGCCGGCAGCGACCTGCAGGGCATCCGGACGGCAGCCCGGCGGGACGGCGACGACTGGGTGCTCACCGGCTCGAAGACGTTCATCACCAACGGCATCAACGCCGACCTGGTCATCGTCGTGGCCCGCACCGACCCGGATGCGCCGGGCGCCCGGGGCCTGAGCCTCCTGGTGGTGGAGCGCGACATGCCCGGCTTCTCCCGCGGACGGAACCTGGCCAAGATCGGTCTCAAGGCGCAGGACACCGCCGAGCTGTTCTTCGACGAGGTGCGCGTGCCGGCGGAGAACCTGCTCGGCACGGAGAACCGCGGTTTCGCCCACCTGATGGAGAACCTGCCGCAGGAACGGCTGTCGATCGCCGTCGGCGCGGTGGCCGCGGCCGAGACGGTGCTGGCGCAGACCGTCGAGTACGTCACCGCGCGCACCGCCTTCGGGCGGCCGGTCGGCAGCTTCCAGAACAGCCGCTTCGTCCTGGCCGAGCTCCAGACGGAGGTCACCATCGCCCGCACGTTCGTCGACGAGTGCGTGCGCCAGCTGAACACCGGTGAGCTCACACCGGTCGACGCGGCGATGGCGAAGTACTGGACGACGGAGCTGCAGAACAAGGTGGCAGACCGCTGCCTCCAGCTGCACGGCGGCTACGGGTACATGGACGAGTACCCGGTCTCCAAGGCCTGGCGCGACGCCCGCATCCAGCCCATCTACGGCGGCACCAACGAGATCATGCGCGAGATCGTCGGCCGCTCCATGGGCCTCTGAGGCCGGGCCTGCTGTGCCCGCGCGGACCCGGGCCGTCGACCCGGTCGCCGTCCAGCGCCGGACCCTGGGCGTGCTCAGCGGGGGAGTCGCCCTGAGCGGGCTCGGCATCACGGTGGGCATCACCGTGGGCGGTCTCCTCGCCCGCGACGTGGCCGGCACCGAGACGGCGGCGGGTCTCGGCCAGACGGCCGGCGTGCTCGGGGCCGCGGTCCTCGCCGTGCCACTGGCGCGGATCAGCGACCGCGCCGGGCGCCGAGCCGGGCTGGCGGCCGGGTACGCAGTCGCCGTCCTCGGGTCTCTGCTCACCGTGGTCGCGGCGATCGTCTCCTCCCTGCCGCTGCTGCTCGTGGGACTGTTCGCCTTCGGCGCGGCGACCGCGTGCGGGCTGCAGGCCCGGTATGCCGCAGCGGACCTCGCCGTACCGCAGAACCGCGGACGCGCGCTGTCCCTCGTCGTGTGGGCGACGACGGTCGGCTCGGTGCTCGGACCCAACCTCGCCGGCCCCGGCGAGGCGCTCGGGGACGTCCTCGGGCTGCCGCCGCTGACCGGCGCCTTCGCGATCTCCCTGGCCGTCTTCGCCGTGGTGGCGCTGGGACTGCTCGCCCTGCTGCGGCCGGACCCGCTCCTGCTGGCCCGCCGGCTGCGTGGCGCCGGGGCGGACGTCGGCCGCCCGCGCCGCGCCACCACCGACGCCGTCCGCGCGGTCTGGGCCGACCCTCGCGGCCGGCTCGGGATCACCGCGGTCGTGGTCTCCCACGCGGTCATGGTCGGCGTGATGGTGATGACACCGGTGCACATGGGCCACGCCGGCGGCCGGGAGGAGGCGACGCTGCGTGTCATCGGTCTGGTCATCAGCGTGCACGTCGCCGGCATGTACCTCTTCTCCCCGCTGGTGGGAGTGCTGGCCGACCGGGCCGGCCGCCGGACGACGGTCGCGGTGGGCGCGGGCCTGCTGCTGACGGCGGCTGCGCTGGCCGGGACGGCGTCGGCCGGGGCGGCACTGCAGCTGGGCGCGGGGTTGCTGCTGCTGGGCCTGGGCTGGTCCTGCGGGCTCATCGCCGGGTCCACCCTGGTCACCGAGGCGGTCGACGAGGGACGGCGGCCCGCCGCGCAGGGCGGCACCGACCTGCTGATGGGCCTGGGTGCCGCGCTGGCCGGGGTCGCCGGGGGCCCGTTGCTCGCCCTTGGCGGCTACGGGCTGGTCGCGACGGTCTCGGCCGCGATCGTCGTCCCGCTGCTGGTGGTGTGGGTGCGGACCGGGGAGCGCAGGGGAGCGGTGCCGGCTCAGCGCCCGCGGTAGTTGCGCCAGAGCAGGACCAGGGAGGCCAGGAGGGCTAGTGCGATCCCGACCTCGAGGACGAGGTCCAGGGTGGCCGAGCCGGTGCCGATCACCACCCCAGCGTAGGAGTCCGGAGGGCTCGGCCGACCGCCCCGCGTGCGCGCTAGCGTCGAGGGCGTGCGACTGCAGGACTTCTGGGCCCGTCTCCGCGAGCAGTTCGGCCCCATGCGGGCCGAGAGCGTGGCTCGCGACCACGTGTTCTCCGCGTTGGGCGGGCGCAGCGCCGTCGAGGCGATCGAGGCCGGCCTGCCGGTGCGACGCGTGTGGCTGGCGATCTGCGAGGAGTTCGACGTGCCGCGCAAGGAACGCTGAGTCGCGGGAACGGCGTGTCACCCTGGCAGTCGAACACACGTTCGGTCTAGATTGGGCGGCGCAGTCCACAGGCCGGGCGTTCCTCCACAGGTCGACCGGATCCCCCGGAAGTGTCAGACCCCCGCTCTAGCGTCGACACCGACCCGCTTCACGCGACTCCCGAAGGTGAGCACCATGGCAACGCTCGACCGCGACAAGGCCCTCGACATGGCCCTCGCCCAGATCGACAAGCAGTTCGGCAAGGGCTCGGTCATGCGGCTGGGCGACAACGCCGCGCAGGCGATCAAGGTCATCCCGACCGGCTCGATCGCCCTCGACATCGCACTCGGCATCGGTGGCCTGCCCCGCGGCCGCATCATCGAGGTGTACGGGCCCGAGGCCTCCGGCAAGACCACCGTCGCGCTGCACGCGGTGGCCAACGCCCAGGCCGCCGGTGGCATCGCGGCGTTCATCGACGCCGAGCACGCGCTCGACCCCGAGTACGCCCGGGCGATCGGCGTCGACACCGACGCGCTGCTGGTCAGCCAGCCCGACACCGGTGAGCAGGCGCTGGAGATCGCCGACATGCTCATCCGCTCGGGCGCGCTCGACATCATCGTCATCGACTCGGTCGCCGCGCTCGTGCCCCGCGCCGAGATCGAGGGCGAGATGGGTGACAGCCACGTCGGTCTGCAGGCCCGGCTGATGAGCCAGGCGCTCCGCAAGATCACCGGTGCGCTCAACAACTCCGGCACCACCGCGATCTTCATCAACCAGCTGCGCGAGAAGGTCGGCGTCGTCTACGGCTCGCCGGAGGTCACCACCGGTGGCCGCGCGCTGAAGTTCTACTCGTCGGTCCGGCTCGACGTCCGCCGCATCGAGACCCTCAAGCAGGGCACCGAGGCGGTCGGCAGCCGCGTCCGCGTGAAGATCGTCAAGAACAAGGTCGCCGCGCCGTTCAAGCAGGCCGAGCTCGACCTGCTCTGGGGTCAGGGCTTCAGCCGCGAGGGTGGCCTGATCGACGCCGGTGTCGAGCAGGGCTTCATCCGCAAGTCCGGCGCCTGGTACACGTACGAGGGCGACCAGCTCGGTCAGGGCAAGGAGAACGTCCGCACGTTCCTGCGCGACAACCCCGACCTCGCCGACGAGATCGAGAAGAAGGTCAAGGAGAAGCTCGGCATCGGCCCGAAGCTGGATGAGCCGGCCACGGCCGACCAGCCCGACTTCTGACGGTGGGCGGCTGGCCCGAGGCCCGGGAGCGCTCGGCTCCCGGACGTCGACGCGGGCGGCGCTCCGGTTCGTCCCCTGACCCGGACGGGCCGGACGCCGTCCCGCCGGCCGGCGGCCCCCACCTCGAGGACGACCCGGGCGACCCCGAGCAGGTCGCCCGGTCCATCTGCCTGCGGGCGCTGACCGGTGCACCCAAGACCCGTCAGCAACTGGCCGACCTGCTGGCCAAGCGCGGGATCCCCGACGATGTCGCCGAGGCGGTCCTCGACCGGTTCGGCGAGGTCGGGCTCATCGACGATGCCGCCTTCGCCCGGGCCTGGGTGACCTCCCGTCAGGCCGGCCGCGGACTGGCACGGCGCGCGCTCAAGGCCGAGCTGCGCGCCAAGGGCGTCGACGGTGAGGTCGCCGAGGAGGCGATCGCGCTCGTCGACGACCAGGACGAGTGGGACGCGGCCCGGCGGCTGGTCCAGCGCCGGCTGCCGGGCCTTCGGCGGGTCGACCGGGTGACCGCCGAGCGACGACTGGTGGGAATGCTCGCCCGCAAGGGCTACGGCTCCGGACTGGCCGGGTGGGTGGTCCGCGAGGCCCTCGACGAGGACCGGTCCGGCGACGCCGCCGGGGAGCCCGGGGTGCACGAGGACCAGGGCCTGGACGCCTGGCTGCCCTGACGCCAGCGGCGTCAACTCCAGGCCGGTACCCCGGGCTGCGCTGACCGAACGGACCCGGCTCCGGACCTGACCCGCTCGCCGTCTTGACGCATGGCGCCGGGCGCGAAGCCGATGGCGTCCGAACAGCACGCCGATGGCGACCGACTGGCGCGAGCCCGATCTCGTGCTGTGTGCGACCGGCTGACTCCAGGCGGGAGGGCCGGCGCTCGGCTCAGGTGGGGTCGGGATCCCGGCTGCCCTGTCGGGGGCCCTCGCTGAGGCCGACGTCGCTGACGCCGGCGTAGGGCTCGTGCCGCTTGCCGGAGTGCTTCTCCTCCTCGAGCCGGTCGAGCAGGTGCGGGTAGTGGGCCTCGAATGCCGGCCGCTCGGAGCGGATCTTCGGGATCTCGGTGAAGTTGTGCCGCGGCGGCGGGGACGACGTCGCCCACTCCAGCGAGTTCCCGTGGCCCCAGGGGTCGTCCCGCAGCGCCAGGGGGCCGTAGCGCCACGAGTGCACCACGTTGTACAGGAACGGGAGGACGGAGGCGCCGAGCACGAAGCTGAAGATCGTGGAGACGGTGTTCAGTGTGGTGAACCCGTCGGTGGGCAGGTAGTTGACGTACCGGCGCGGGTAGCCCTCGCCGCCCAGCCAGTGCTGCACCAGGAACGTGCCGTGGAACCCGATGAACACCATCCAGAACTGCAGCTTGCCCAGCCGCTCGTCCATCATCCGGCCGCACATCTTCGGGAACCAGAAGTACATCCCGCCGTAGGCGGCGAACACGACGGTCCCGAAGACCACGTAGTGGAAGTGGGCCACGACGAAGTAGCTGTCGTTGACGTGCCAGTCCAGCGGCGGGCTGGCCAGCAGGACGCCGGTCAGGCCACCGAGCAGGAAGGTGACCAGGAAGCCGACGGAGAACAGCATCGGCGTCTCGAAGGTCAGCTGACCGCGCCACATGGTGCCGATCCAGTTGAAGAACTTGATGCCGGTCGGCACGGCGATCAGGTAGGTCAGGAACGCGAAGAACGGCAGCAGCACCGCGCCGGTGGCGTACATGTGGTGTGCCCACACGGTGATCGAGAGGAAGCCGATCGCGATGGTCGCGAAGACCATGCCCTTGTAGCCGAATAGCGGCTTGCGGCTGAACACCGGGATGATCTCGGTGATGATCCCGAAGAACGGCAGCGCGATGATGTAAACCTCGGGGTGGCCGAAGAACCAGAACAGGTGCTGCCACAGCATGGGCCCACCCATCTCCTCCGAGTACACCAGCGCACCCACCTGCCGCTCGGCGAGCAGGGCGAACAGGGCGGCGGTGAGGATCGGGAAGGCGAAGAGCACCAGCAGGCTGGTGACCAGCGTGTTCCAGGTGAAGATCGGCATCCGGAACAGCGTCATGCCCGGTGCCCGCAGGCAGATGATCGTGGTGATGAAGTTGACCCCCCCGAGGATGGTGCCCAGGCCGCTGACCGCGAGGCCGGCGATCCACAGGCCACCGCCCAACCCGGGGGAGTGCTGGACGGTGGACAGCGGCGTGTAGGCGTACCAACCGAAGTCCGCCGCGCCGCCCGGGGTGATGAAGCCGGCCACGGCCATCGTGCTGCCGAAGAGGAACAGCCAGTACGACAGGCTGTTGAGCCGCGGGAAGGCGACGTCGGGCGAGCCGATCTGCAGCGGCATGATGAGGTTGCCGAAGGCGAAGAACAGCGGTGTGGCGAAGAACAGCAGCATGATCGTGCCGTGCATGGTGAACAGCTGGTTGTACTGCTCCGGCGAGAGGAACTGCAGTCCCGGCCGGGCGATCTCACCGCGGATCAGCATGGCCATCACGCCGCCGACCACGAACCAGAGGAATGACGTGGCCAGGTACAGCAGGCCGATGGTCTTGTGGTCGGTGGTCCGCAGCAGGCTCGACAGCCGCGAGCCCTTCGTCGTCTCGGGGGCCGGGGCCGGCCGGCTGACGATGGGCTGAGGGGCGAGTGCGGTCATCGGGCGCTCCCAAGGGACCGGCCGCGCTCCACCGGCTCGGGAGCGTCAGGTCCATGGTGGACCCGACGATGCAGGTCAGGGAAGCCGAACAGCAGTCGGTGCGGTCAGCTGGTGGTGCGCGCGCGCCGACCAGGCGGTCACGTCGACGGCCACGCCGTCCGGGGCCTCGTCGTCGACCACCAGCCAGCTGCCCTCCCGGCTCAGCTCGGAGGACAACCACGCCCGGATCTGCAGGTCGAAGGCCTGCTGGGGCGAGGCGGCCGCGGAGCTCACCGGGCCGAGGAAGGTCAGGTCGGTCTCCCCGCCCGCGGCGAAGCGCAGCACCACCCGGCAGCGCGAGCGCCGGTGACGAGCCGGAGGCACCACCTCCCGCACGACGGCGGAGTCGGCGCCGGCCGCGGCGGCCAGAGAGGGGGCGGAGGCGCGCAGCCGGGTCACGAACTCCTGGGCGGCGTCCAGGGGCACCGCCGGACGGCGCACCGGCACCGGGAGCGGGGGCACGGCAGGGCGGAGGGCGGTGTCCACGTCGCAGTTCTCGGCAGCCCCGCCGCCGGTCGGAACCGCCGGGTGGGACCCGTCGGCCCCATCCGGCAGCCGCTGTCACCGCACTGCAGGAAGGACGCCGCCGCCACCGCCCATCTGCACGTCGGCGGGCAGCTCGGTCGGCGTCGTGGCCGCCGCCTTGTCGCTGCGCCGCGTGCGCCGTTCCACGTACCGCGCCAGCCACGACAGCAGCAGGTTGATCACGATGTAGATCACCGCCGCGGCGACGTAGAGCTGGAACGTGTACTCGTTGCCGAACTGCAGCGTGAAGAACTCGACGAGGCTCCGCGCCCCGCGCAGCAGCTCCGGGAAGCTGATGATGAAGCCCAGCGAGGTGTCCTTGAGCAGCACCACGAGCTGGGCGATGAGCACCGGGAGCATGCGCCGTGTGGCCTGCGGGAGGAGCACCAGCGTCATGACCTGCGTCTTGCGCATGCCCAGGCCGTAGGCGGCCTCGCGCTGGCCGCGGTCCACCGACAGGATGCCGGCGCGGAAGATCTCGGCGAGCACCGCGGAGTTGTAGAGGACCAGGCCGCCGACGAGTGCCCAGAACGCGCTGAGGCGGATCCCGAACTTCGGGAGCAGGAAGTAGAGCGCGAAGATCAGGACCAGCAGGGGCACCGCGCGGAAGAACTCGATCAGCGTCGTCACGAGCAGCCGGACCCAGCGGTGCTCCGAGAGCCGGCCCACCGCGAGCAGCAGACCCAGCACGGTGGCGAGCACCATGCCGACGATCGCCACCTGGAGCGTGCGCAGCAGGGCCTGGCCGAGCGCCTGCGGCACCTGGCTGGCCGGGTCGAACAGGACGGCCCAGCGCTGTGCCTCCAGTTGACCGTTGGCGGCCAGGCGGACGAGCACGAAGGCGAGGATCGCCACGACGACGAGGACGCCGACCGCCGTGCCGATGCGGATGCGCTGGCGGGCCTTGGGGCCGGGCAGGTCGAACAGGACGGGTGTCGTCATCGCAGGATCGCCACCCGGCGCTCGATCCGGTTGACCGCCAGGGCGGAGGGCAGGGTGATGACCATGTAGCCCACGACCACGCCGATGAGCACGAGGGTCAGGTCACCGGCGTCGGCGTTGACCAGCCGGGGCAGCAGGGAGCTCAGCTCGCTGACCGAGAACCCCGCGGCGATGGAGGTGTTCTTCACCATCGCGATCAGCACGTTGCCCAGGGGCGGGACGACGGTCCGGAACGCCTGCGGGAGGACGACCTCGCGGAGGGACTGCCCGAACGTCAGCCCGAGCGCCCGCGCGGCCTCGGCCTGGCCGGCCGACACCGCGTTGATCCCCGAGCGCAGCGCCTCGCAGACGAACGCGGCGGTGTAGAGACCGACCGACAGGACGGCTCCCGGGAAGAAGCCGATGACGAAGTCGATCTGCGGCAGCCCGAAGATGATGAAGAAGAAGACCACCGTGAGCGGCGTGTTGCGGAAGGTCTCGACGTAGAAGGTGGCCAGCCCGCGCAGCGGGGGGATGGGGCTGACTCGCATGGCGGCGAGGAGCGTGCCGAGCGCCAGCGCCAGCAGGCCCGCCAGCAGCGACAGACCGAGGGTGGTCAGGAACGCATCGAGGAACAGGTCGGCGTTCTCGCGTACGAAGTCCACAACGCCTCCTCTCCGGGTCGGGACGGCGAAGCGCCGCCGGGCGGGAGGTCCCGCCCGGCGGCGTCAGGGATCCGCTCGGTCAGTAGCGGTCGATCGTCGGGGGCTCGGGAGCCGGCTCGCCGGTGATGGCGCCCGCGGTGCGGTCCCAGGCCGCGGCCCAGCTGCCGTCCTCGAAGGACTGCTCGAGGGTGTCGTTGATGAAGCCGCGGAAGTCGTCGTCGCCCTTCTTCAGGCCGATGCCGTAGGGCTCCTCGGTGAAGGGGTTGCCCACCAGCTCGAACGCGCCCTGGCCGCCCTGCACGAGGCCGGTGAGGATGACGTTGTCGGTGGTCACCGCGTCGACCTGGCCGTTGCGCAGCGCATCGGCGCACTTGGAGTACACGTCGAAGAGCGTCAGCTGCGCCTCCGGGTAGTTGTCCCGGATGTTCTGCGCCGGGGTCGAGCCCTCGACCGAGCAGACCCGCTTGCCGGCGAGGTCGTCGGGACCCTCGATGCCCAGCGGGTTGCCGGTGGCGACCATGATGTCCTGGCCGGCCACGTAGTAGGGCCCCGCGAAGTCGATGAGCTGCTTGCGGGCGTCGTTGATCGTGTAGGTGGCCACGACGATGTCGACGTCGCCGTTCTGGATGAACGACTCCCGGTTGGCCGACACCGTCTCCTTCCACTGGATGTCCTCAGGGGCGATGCCCAGCCCGCCGGCGACGATCTTGGCGACCTCGACGTCGAAGCCCTCGGGCACGCCCTGCGGGTTGGCCAGGCCGAAGCCGGGCTGGTCGAACTTGGTGCCGATGGTCATGGTCCCGGCCTCGGCGAGCCGGGCCATCGTGCTCCCGGCGGGGAACTCGACGTCCTGGGCGACCTCGGGGGCGTTCGAGGTCGCCTCCTCGGCCTGCTGGCCGGCCTCGCTGGAACAGCCGGCGAGCACGAGGCCGAGGGCCCCCAGGGTGGCGGCGTAGCGGGTGATGCGCATGTGCGTTTCCTCTCTACCGGGCTCAGTGGGTGAGGATCTTCGCGAGGAAGTCCCTGGCCCGGTCCGACTGCGGGTTGGTGAAGAAGGTCTCGGGGGTGGCGGACTCGACGATCCGGCCGCCGTCCATGAACACGACCCGGTTGGCCGCCCGGCGGGCGAAGCCCATCTCGTGGGTGACGACGACCATCGTCATCCCGTCGCGGGCCAGCGAGGTCATGACGTCGAGGACCTCGTTGATCATCTCGGGGTCGAGCGCGGAGGTCGGCTCGTCGAAGAGCATGACCTTCGGGTCCATCGCCAGCGCCCGTGCGATCGCCACGCGCTGCTGCTGACCTCCGGACAGCTGGGCCGGGTACTTGTCGGCCTGGCTGCCGACGCCGACCCGGTCGAGCAGCTCGCGGGCGCGCCGCTCGGCGTCCGCTCTCGGCTGCTTGCGGACCTTGACCGGGCCGAGGGTGACGTTCTCCAGCACGGTCTTGTGCGCGAAGAGGTTGAAGCTCTGGAAGACCATCCCGACGTCGGCGCGCAGCCGGGCCAGCTGCTTGCCCTCCTCGGGCAGCCGCTGGCCGTCGATGCTGATCTCGCCGGAGTCGATGGGCTCGAGCCGGTTGATCGTCCGGCACAGGGTCGACTTGCCGGAGCCGGACGGACCGATGACGACGACCACCTCGCCGCGGTCGATCGACAGGTCGATGTCCTGCAGGACGTGCAGTTGGCCGAACCACTTGTCGACCCCGGACAGGCGGACGAGAGGCTCTCCGGCGGTACGGCTGGTCACCCGGGAGACCCTAGAGGCGGCCGACGACGACGGACGCACCCGCTGATCACGAAGCCGTAACGAAGCCGCAGGGGGCGGAGCCCGGCAGGAGGACGCCGCACCCGCCGTACCCTCGACGCGTCATGACCAGCGAGCTGAGCCACGCCGACCCGCCCGCCCCCGGGCGGACCTACCGGGTCCGCACCTACGGCTGCCAGATGAACGTGCACGACTCCGAGCGCCTCTCGGGGCTGCTGGAGGCCGCCGGCTACACGGCCGCTCCCGAGGGGACCGACGCCGACGTCGTCGTC
Source organism: Geodermatophilus sp. URMC 61 (assembly GCF_052931555.1). Lineage (NCBI taxonomy): Bacteria > Bacillati > Actinomycetota > Actinomycetes > Geodermatophilales > Geodermatophilaceae > Geodermatophilus > Geodermatophilus sp. URMC 61. The sequence continues at coordinate 2,930,081 of NZ_JBRFHZ010000002.1, read as the reverse complement.
CTCAACACCTGCGCGGTGCGGGAGAACGCCGACAACCGGCTCTACGGCAACCTCGGCCACCTCCGCCCGGTCAAGGACGCCCACCCCGGCATGCAGATCGCGGTCGGGGGTTGCCTGGCGCAGAAGGACCGCGGCGAGATCGTGCGGCGCGCGCCGTGGGTGGACGTCGTCTTCGGCACGCACAACGTCGGCTCGCTGCCGGCGCTGCTGGAGCGCGCGCGGCACAACGCCGAGGCGCAGGTCGAGATCGCCGAGGCCCTCGAGGTCTTCCCGTCGACGCTGCCGGCCAAGCGGGACTCCGCCTACTCCGGCTGGGTGTCGATCAGCGTCGGGTGCAACAACACGTGCACGTTCTGCATCGTCCCGGCGCTGCGCGGCCGGGAGAAGGACCGCCGTCCCGGCGAGATCCTGGCCGAGGTGCAGGCGCTCGTCGACCAGGGCGTGCTCGAGGTGACCCTGCTCGGTCAGAACGTCAACGCGTACGGGGTGGAGTTCCGGGACCGAGGTGCCTTCGCCGACCTGCTGCGCGCCACCGGCCGGATCGAGGGCCTGGAGCGGGTGCGGTTCACCAGCCCGCACCCGCGGGAGTTCACCGACGACGTGATCGACGCGATGGCCGAGACGCCGGCGGTCTGCCACCAGCTGCACATGCCGCTGCAGAGCGGGTCGGACGACGTGCTGCGCCGCATGCGCCGCGGCTACCGGCAGGAGCGCTACCTCGGGATCATCGACCGGGTGCGCGCCGCCATGCCCGACGCGGCGATCACCACCGACATCATCGTCGGCTTCCCCGGCGAGACCGAGGCCGACTTCGAGCAGACCCTCGAGGTGGTCCGCCGGGCACGCCTCGCCAGCGCCTTCACCTTCCAGTACTCCAAGCGCCCGGGGACGCCGGCCGCCGAGATGGCCGAGCAGCTGCCCAAGGAGGTCGTCCAGGAGCGCTACCTCCGGCTGACCGCGTTGCAGGACGAGATCAGCTGGGCGGAGAACCGCGCCCAGGTGGGGCGGACCGTCGAGCTGCTGGTCGCTTCGGGGGAGGGCAGCAAGGACGCCCGCACCGGCCGACTGTCCGGCCGCGCCCGCGACGGCCGGCTGGTGCACTTCACGGCGGCGGACGGCGGCGGGCCGGTCCACGTGCGTCCTGGCGACGTGGTCGACACCGTGGTGACCCAGGCCGCGCCCCACCACCTGGTCGCCGACGGGCCGCTGCTGTCGCACCGTCGCACCCGTGCCGGCGACGCGCACGAGGCGGGCACCCGCCCGAGCACCCCGGGCGTGCTGCTCGGGATGCCGAAGGTGGGCGTCCCGGCCCCGCTGGCCCCCGCCGGAGGCTGCTAAGCCCGCCGCGGCCCCTCCAGGGCACCGCCCCGAGCTTGCGAGGGGTGGGCAGGAGGGGGTCCTTTCAGCGGCGGGAGGCCGACCTCTCCGCCTCGGCCAGCCACTCCCGACGGGTGGCCAGGTCGGCGCGGGCCTGTTCGATGCGCTTGGCGTCGCCGGCGGCCTCGGCCTTGGCCAGCTGCTCCTCGGCCTTGGTCACCGCCTGCCGCATCGAGGCGACCATCGGGTTCTCCGGTGCCACCCGCGAGCGGGAGGAGTCCACGGCGCCGCGGATGCGCTGCTCGACGGCCTGCATCCGGTCCTCCAGCTGGCGCATCGCGCCGCGCGGCACGTGGCCGATGGCGTCGTAGCGCTCCTGCAGCTTGCGCAGGACGTTCTGCGCGTTGCGCAGGTCGGTGGACGGGTCGAGCTTCTCGGCCTCGGCGAGGATCTCCTCCTTGGCCTGCTGGTTGGCCAGCTGCTCGGCGTTGCGGGCCTTGTCCGACTCGGCGCGGGCGGTGAAGAAGACGTCCTGCGCGGCGCGGAACTGCTTCCACAGGTCGTCGTCGCCGTCGCGGCCGGTGCGCGGGACGGCCTTCCAGCGGTCCATCAGGCTGCGCATCGCGGCACTCGTCGCACCCCAGTCGGTGGACGTCGAGAGCCGCTGCGCCTCCGCGATCAGCTCCTGCTTGGCCGCACGGGCCTCACCGCGCTGCGCGTCGAGGGCGGCGAAGTGCGCCCCCCGGCGGCGCCCGAAGGCGTCACGGGCGGCGGCGAACCGGCTCCACAGCGCCTCGTCGGTCTTGCGGTCGATGCCGCGGATGGTCTTCCACTCCTCGACGATGGCCTTGAGCCGGTCACCGGCGGCCTTCCACGAGGTGGACTCCGCGGCGATCTGCTCGGCCTCGGCGGCCAGCGCCTCCTTGCGGGCGATCTGCGCGGCCCGGGCGGCGGCCTTCTCCGCCCGGGACTCGGCGGCCGCGGAGTCGGCGGTCTCCACCATGGCGCGGGCGCGGGCGGCCAGCCCGTCGAGGTCCCCGACGGCGGCGGCGGTGGGGATCGACTCGGCCAGCGCCAGCGCCTTGGTCTTGATCTCGCCGGGGTTGCCGGTGTGCGCCCGCAGCCGCGCCTCGAGCAGCGACACCTCCGTGGCGAGGTCGTCGTAGCGGCGGGCGTAGTGGGCCAGCCCCGCCGCGGGGTCGCCGGCCTGCCACGAGCCGACGGCGCGCTCGCCCTCGGCGGTGCGGACGTAGACCGTCCCGTCCTCGTCCACGCGACCCCACTGCGCGGGGTCGGACGCGGCGGCGGCCGCGGGCGGCGGGGGGACGGCGGGCTGTGCTGGGGGGGTCTCGGCGGCAGGGGCCTCCGGTGCGGCGGACTCCGCGGCCGGGTCGGCGAGAGCGGCGTCGCCAGGCGTGGGCGCCGCCGTCGTCCCCGCCTCGGGGGTGACCGCCTCGGATCCGGCCGTCGACGACTCGGGCAGCTGCTGCGCGGGGGTTCCGGCGTTCTCCGTGCTCGACACGTCCCGGAGTGTCCCACGACGCATCCGGGACACTGCTCCGGTGAGCTCAGTCCCGGCCGCACGGTCGCACGCGGCACCGCAGGCCGTCGCCTTCTGCCCGTGCCCGCCGCTGCTGGTGCCCGCCGTGGCCGGGCGGGCCGCGGCGGACACCGCCGTCCTGCGGGCGGCCTGCGCGGCCGCGGTGGATACGGCGCTGGCCACGCGCCCGGAGGTCGTCGTGGTCGTCGGCGGCGAGGACGGCTGCGGGCGCTTCGGCGCCGGCGACGGCGGGGACCTGCGCGGCTACGGCGTCGACCTCGACGTCCCCTTCGCCGGCCGGGCGCGCCCGGGCGGTCGCCGCACCCCGCTGGCGCACACGATCGGCGCCTGGCTGCTGCACGAGGCCGGGTACGCCGGCCACCGCCTCGGCGTCGGACCGGCCGACCTCGCCGACGTCCTCGGGGACCTGCCCGGGCCGGTCGCCGTCCTGGCGGTGGGGGACGGCTCGGCGCGGCGCTCGCTCAAGGCGCCCGGCCACCTCGACCCGACGGCGCAGCCGTTCGACGACGCCGTCGCCGCCGCACTGGCCGCCGGGGACCCGGACACCCTGGCCGTGCTCGATCCCGCTGAGGGCGCCCGGCTGCTCGCCGCCGGCGTGCCGACCTGGCGGGCGGTCGGCGCCGCGCTGGCCGGCCGCGAGGTGAGCGGCCGGCTGCACGCGCACGAGGCGCCCTTCGGCGTCGCCTACCTGGTGGCCGACTGGAGCGTGCGGTGACCACTCTCCCGCCGGTGGTCGCGCTGGTGGGCCCCACCGCCACCGGCAAGACCGCCCTCGGGGTCGCGCTGGCGCACCGGCTGGGCGGCGAGGTGGTCAACGCCGACTCGATGCAGCTCTACCGCGGCATGGACATCGGCACCGCCAAGCCCGACGCCGCCGAGCGCGACGGCGTGCCGCACCACCTGCTCGACCTGTGGCACGTGCGGCAGGCGGCGTCGGTGGCCGAGTACCGGCGGCTGGCCCGCGCCGAGGTGGACCGGCTGCGGGCGGCCGGGGCGGTGCCGCTGCTGGTGGGCGGCTCCGGGCTCTACGTGCGCGCCGTCCTCGACGAGCTGGACTTCCCCGGCACCGATCCCGCGGTCCGGGCCCGGCTCGAAGCGGAGCTGGCCGAGGCCGGCCCGGCGGCGCTGCACGCCCGCCTCGCGGCGGTCGACACCCACGCCGCCGCGGCGGTGCTGCCCAGCAACGGACGGCGGATCGTACGGGCGCTCGAGGTCGTCGAGATCACCGGCGGGCCGTTCCGCGCGACGCTGCCCGAGCCGCGGCCGCACTACCCGGCGGTCGTCGTCGGACTGGACCGCGAGCCGGCCGAGCTCGACGAGCGGATCGCGCTGAGGGTCGACCGGATGTGGGCGGCCGGCTTCGTCGCGGAGGTGGAGGCGCTGGCCGCCGACGGGCTGCGCGAGGGGCCGACGGCGTCCCGGGCGCTGGGCTACGCCCAGGTGCTGGCCCAGCTCGACGGCGTCCTCACCCCCGACGAGGCCCGCGTGCGCACGGTCTCGACCACCCGCCGCTTCGTGCGCCGGCAGCGCTCGTGGTTCCGACGCGACCCGGCGACCAGCTGGCTCGACGCCGCCCGGCCCGACCTGGTGGAGGCCGCCCTCGGGGTGATCACCGCTCGTACTCTGGGCCGGTGAGTGCGCACCGGGTGTTGATCGGCCACGGCACGGAGAACGACTTCGTCGTCCTGCCCGACCCCGACGGCACCGGCTGGCCGGAGGACCGGCTGGACGCGGCGATGGTGCGGCGGCTGTGCGAGCGCCGCGCCGGTCTCGGAGGGGACGGCGTGCTGCGCGTCGTGCGCAGCGTGCACGTGCCCGACGCCCCTGCCGTCCTCGGCGAGGCGCTCGGGCGGTGCGAGTGGTTCATGGACCACCGCAACGCCGACGGCTCCACCGCGGAGATGTGCGGCAACGGCATCCGGCTGTTCCTGCACGTGCTCGTCACCGAGGGCCTGGTCGAGCGGGACGTCTGCGCCGACGGCATCTGGGTCGGCACCCGTGGCGGCCCGCGCCGGGTGGGGGCCGCGGCCGACGGCGGCTACTGGGTGGACATGGGGCCGGCCCGGCCGTTCGGCGTCGGCACCGCCGAGCTCGGGGGCGTGGTGTTCCCCGGCCGCGCGGTCTCGATGGGCAACCCGCACCTGGCCTGCCTCACCGACGTCGACGTCGACACCCTCGACCTCACGACGGCGCCGGCGGTCGACGCGCAGCTGTTCCCGGACGGCGTGAACGTCGAGTTCGTCACCGTCGTCGAGGCGGGCCGGCACGTGCGGCTGCGGGTGTCCGAGCGGGGCGTGGGGGAGACCCGCTCGTGCGGCACGGGCGCCTGCGCCGCGGCCTGGGCGGCCCTGGAGGCTGCCGGCGCGGCGACCGGCACGGTCACCGTCGACGTCCCCGGCGGCCGGCTGGGCGTGACCGTCGACGAGCGGACGACGGTGCTGTCCGGCCCCGCAGTCGTGGTGGCGACCGGCGAGCTCACCCGCGAGTGGCTCGGGGGCTGACCCGCCCTCGGCCCGTCCGGAGGCTCGCCGCGGCCCCGTCCCGGGCACCGCCGGCCCCCTGGTGGGTCCCGCCGGCCCCGTCCGGCGGCGCTCCTGCAGGGTCCCGCCGCGAGCCTGCGAGTGGCGGGCGGCAGGGGTCCTTCCACGGGGAGGACGGGGCCCTCGCTCAGCTCTTCGGCGTCTCGGTGCCCTCGGGGCTGTCGGGCATCATCGACTCGCCGGCCGTCCCCGGACTGCCGGAGGGCCGCCCGCGACCGCTGTCCTGGTCGGGCCCCCCGCCGAGCGGGTTGCGCGGCGGGTTGAGGCCCTTGGGGTCACGGCCCGGATCGTCGAGCTCCTCGTTCGTCCCAGCGGCGCTGCTGCCCGTCTCGCTCATGTCGAGCCTCCTCGGAGTGTCGGTCGTCGCCCCCCCGCCGTACCCGGTGGGAACCCGGACACGCGTGCCGGGATGGTCCGCCGCGGCCGCGGTGTTGTTCCGGTCGATGACAACTCACGTGCCCCAGGTGCTGGGGTCTGCCACGCTGGAGACGATGACGACAGCACAGGACCGCGCCGTGTTCGCCCAGACCGAGGAGCGCGCCCTGCGGGCCGCGCCCGCGCCCGCCGAGGAGGCAGCCCGTCCCGACGCGGGATGGGACGAGCCGGACGACACGACCGGCTCCTACGCGCTCGAGGCCCGCGGTGCGCTGCGCCGCGTCGCCGGCCTGTCCACCGAGCTCGCGGACATCACCGAGGTCGAGTACCGCCGGCTGCGCCTCGAGCGCGTCGTGCTGGTCGGGGTCTGGACCGAGGGCACCCAGGCCGACGCCGACCGCTCGCTGGCCGAGCTGGCCGCGCTGGCCGAGACCGCGGGCTCGCAGGTCCTGGAGGCGGTGAGCCAGCGGCGCGACAAGCCCGACGCCGGCACCTACGTTGGGTCGGGCAAGGCCACCGAGATCCGTGACATCGTCGCGGCCGCCGGCGCCGACACCGTGATCTGCGACGGTGAGCTGACCCCGGGCCAGCTCAACGCGCTGGAGAAGATCCTCAAGGTCAAGGTCGTCGACCGGACCGCGCTGATCCTCGACATCTTCGCCCAGCACGCCTCCAGCCGGGAGGGCAAGGCGCAGGTCGAGCTGGCCCAGATGCAGTACATGCTGCCGCGGCTGCGCGGCTGGGGTGAGTCGCTGTCCCGGCAGGCCGGTGGCCGCGTCGCCGGCGGTGGCGGTATCGGTACCCGCGGCCCCGGTGAGACCAAGATCGAGACCGACCGGCGGCGGATCCGCGCGCGGGTCAGCAAACTGCGCCGGGAGATCGCCGGCATGGCGACCGCCCGGGCGACCCAGCGCTCGGCCCGCGGGCGCAACGCCGTGCCGAGCGTGGCGATCGCCGGGTACACCAACGCCGGCAAGTCCAGCCTGCTCAACCGGCTGACCGGTGCCGGCGTGCTGGTGGAGAACGCGCTGTTCGCCACCCTGGACCCGACGGTGCGCCGGGCACAGGGCCCCGACGGCCGCGAGTACACGCTCACCGACACCGTCGGCTTCGTGCGGCACCTGCCGCACCAGCTGGTCGACGCGTTCCGCTCGACGCTGGAGGAGGTGGCCGCCGCCGACCTGCTCCTGCACGTCGTCGACGGCTCCGACCCCGACCCCCTGGGGCAGATCGAGGCGGTGCGCGTGGTGCTCGGTGAGATCGACGCCGCGGCCGTTCCGGAGCTCATCGTCGTCAACAAGGTGGACGCGATGAGCGAGGACGACGTCCTCACCCTGCGCCGGACCCTGCCCGGCGCGGTGTGGGTCTCGGCCCGCACGGGCGCCGGCATCGAGCAGCTGCGCGAGATCGTGGCCGCCCGCCTGCCGCACCCCGACGTCGAGGTCGACGTGCTGGTGCCCTACGACCGCGGCGACCTGGTCGCCCGGGTGCACCGGGACGGCGAGGTGCTCAACGAGACCCACGAGGCCGGGGGCACCCGGCTCACCGCCCGGGTGGACGGCGGCCTGGCCGCCGCACTCGAGGGGTTCGCGGCGCCGGTCGCCTGACACCTCCTCCGGCCGAGCGAGGTCACGGTCAGGTCACGGCCCGGTACCGTGGCCGGCGTGACCAGCGGCGCGGTGCGGCGGCGTCCCGGGGCCTCCCCGCCGGACGTCGCCGACGTCCGCGTCGGCCGCCCGCCGCGGTGGCTCCTGGGCGCTGCCCTGGTGGTGACCGTGGTGGTCACCGTCGACCTGCTCAGCCGCGGCGTGCTCGAGCGGATGGACCTGCGGGTCTCCGAGGTGGTCAGCGGCTGGGACCTGCAGGGCTCGGCCGCCTACTGGCCGGTGTGGGCGGTGACCCAGCTCGGTGGGCGCGGCTTCATCCTCATCGTCCTGGCCGGGCTGGTCGGCTACCTCGCGTGGCGGTTCCGCACCGTCGTCCCGCTGCTGCGGGTGCTGCTGGCGCTGGGTCTGCTCACCGTCGTCGTCTACTCGTTCAAGTTCGGGACCGGCCGGACGGCGCCGGCCTACCCCGGGTCGTTCTTCCACCGGGACGGCGCCTCCTACCCCTCCGGGCACGTCGCCAACGCCGTGCTCATGTGGGGGGTGGCCCGGTGGCAGGTGGTGCAGTACCGGCTCGCCGGGTGGGTGCAGCAGACCGCCCGGGTGCTCAGCGTCGTCGGCCCGGTGGCCACCGGCGTGGCCATGGTGTCCCTGGACTTCCACTGGGTCACCGATGCCGTGGTCGGGGCGGCGGTCGGCATCCTGCTGTTGGGCGTGGTTCACCTGCTCGACACGGTCCTGGTGTCACGCTGGGTCAGTGCCCGAGCTGGCCGGTCGTCCGCGTAGCGGGGCCAGGAGGCGACGTCTGGCGGCCGGGACCGGTCTCGCGCTGACGCTCGCCCTCGGCCCCGCCCTGCCCGCGTCCGCCGCGCCGGCCGACCCGGCCACACCCGCGACGCGCTGCCAGCTCACCGACCCCCGGCTGCCCGAGGTCTCGGGGTTGGTCGAGGTGGGCGACCGGATGCTGGTGCACAACGACGGCGGCGACTCGCTCGACGTCTACGTGCTCGACGGGACCTGTGCGGTGGTCACCGTGCACTCCGCGGCGGTGGACCCCTATGACCCCGAGGACATGGCGCTGGCCGTCGACGGGACCGTCTGGCTCGCCGACACCGGCGACAACACCAGCACCCGGCCGACGGTCGCCCTGCTGGCCCTGCACGCCGACGGCAGCAGCTCGGTCTACCGGCTGGCGTACCCCGAGGGCCCGCGGGACGTCGAGGCGTTGCTGCTGGCCCCCGACGGGACGCCGTACCTGGTGACCAAGGAGGTGCTGGGCGCCAGCGAGGTGTTCCGCCCGGTGTCGGCGCTCGTCGAGGAAGGCACCGTCGGCCTCACCGAGGTCGGTGGGGTGGAGTTCGTGCTGACCGGGACGCCGGGCGGCCCGGTCGGCCGCGCCGGTCAGCTCATGGTCACCGGCGGCGCCGTCTCGCCCGACGAGCGCTGGATCGCGCTGCGCACCTACACCGACGCCTACGTCTGGCAGCTGACCGGCTCGGACGTGGCCGGTGCGCTGGCGGGGGAGCCGCGCCGGGTCGCCCTGCCCGAGGCGGCCCAGGGCGAGGCGATCAGCTTCACCGGGGACTCCTCGGCGCTCGTCGTCGCGGGGGAGGGACTCCCCAGCGACGTCACGGTGGTGCCGCTGCCGGCCCCGGCGGCGCGCTCGTCGGAGGCGGCGCCCGCGGAGGGCACGGTCGCCGGCCTGCTGTCCGGCGACGGCGGACCACCTCCGGTGGCGGCGGCGGTCGCTGCCGCCGTCGTGGCCGGCGTGCTCGTCTGGCTCGGGGGCAAGCTCGTGCGCCGGCGCGACTGAGACCTCGCTCCGTGCTCGGGCGCTCCGCCCGCGCCCGCGTGCCCGCCGGTCGGCGCCCGACGGGCACGGTGGTACGCCCGGCCGCCGGCGCGGTGGTCGCGGCGCCGGCGGGACGGGGTCAGACCCGGCGGAGCACCGTGACGACGCGGCCGAGCACGGTGGCGTCGTCGCCGGGGATGGGCTCGTACGCGGGGTTGTGCGGCAGCAGCCACACGTGCCCGTCGCGCCGCTTGTAGGTCTTCACCGTCGCCTCGCCGTCGATCATGGCAGCGACGATCTCGCCGTTCTCCGCGGTCGGCTGCTGGCGCACGACGACCCAGTCACCGTCGCAGATGGCCGCCTCGACCATCGAGTCACCGGTGACCTTGAGCATGAAGAGCGTGCCCTCGCCGACCAGTTCGCGGGGGAGTGGGAAGACGTCCTCGACCGCCTGCTCCGCCAGCACGGGCCCACCGGCGGCGATCCGGCCGACGAGCGGGACGTAGGTGGGGGCGGGCGTGTCCTCGGCAGCGGCGGGGGCCACGACCGTGGGCGCGGGCGCGCCGGGGGTGTCGCCGGGCAGGCGGACGTCGAGGGCCCGCGGGCGGTTGGGGTCGCGGCGCAGCCAGCCCTTCTTCTGCAGCACGCTGAGCTGGTGGGCCACCGACGAGGCCGACGACAGCCCCACGGCCTCGCCGATCTCCCGCACCGAGGGCGGGTAGCCGCGCCGCTCGATCGAGTCGCGGATCACCTCGAGGACCCGCCGCTGTCGCTGGGTGAGCCCGTCGCCGCTCTCCCCCCGGTCGGGGAAGGGGCGCACCGAGGCCGTCTCGGCCACCTGCGGTGCTGCGGTCCGGCTCCCGGACGCGCGCCGCGACGAGCCGCCTCCGCCCCGGACACCGCTGCCCGACGTCCCGCTCGTGCCCGCCACGTCTCCTCCTCGCCGGCCGTGTCGCCACGGCCCTGTCGTCCTGCGCCCGCCCGGGGAGCCGGTCCGGGCCGGCTCCGCCAGCTCGGAGCGCTGTCGGCCCCGGCCCCGCCGGCGACCTCGCGGCGACGGCGGACGGGTGCTGCTCCGGACCGTAGCGCTTCGGCGTCGTTACTTCAAACGTGTGTTCGAAGCGCGCGTGTGCGGTGTCGGGTCGACCACGTCACCGGGATGCGGTAGACACCGCACAGACGTTCGATCGAACGTGCGTTCGATCGGTGTCCGGTCGACGGAGAGGAGAGGTCATGGCGAGCGTGCGGCAGGCCGTGCTGGAGTTCGACGCGGCGGTCCAGGTCCCCTGGCGGCCGTTGCTCGGGGCGCTGGACGGCGGTCTCGCGGGCCGGCCGGGGGCTGTGCCCGGGCGCTCCTCGCGGACGCCTGTTGTGACGAGTCTGGCCGGCACCGGTCCTCGGGTCGCCGGTCACCTGCGGCCGGTGCCCGACCGCCCCGCGGGTCCGGAGCCGCGGCCCGCGGACCCGGCTCCTCCGGCCCGGGGTGCGGGCCGGGCTCCGGCCCGCCGGGAGTCGACCTCCTCGGGTGCCCGTCCCGCCGTGTTCCGCCCAGTGCCGGCCGGCGCGGTGCGCGGCGGTCGCGCCGTCCCCGGGCGCGCTGCCGGCCCGCGGCTGCGCCTGACCCGCCGGGGGCGCCGACTGGCGCTCGTCCTGGCCCTCGGTGGTGCCGTCGCACTCGGCTCGGTCGTCGCCCCGCTCGTGCGGGGCGCGGACGGCGGTGGGCTGCAGTTGGCCGGGGAGCGGAGTGTGGTGGTGGAGCCCGGCGACACGGTGTGGTCGATCGCCGGGGAGCTCGCCGGGGCCGACCAGGACGTGCGCACGGTGGTCGACGCCATCGAGGAGCTCAACGACCTGGAGGGTTCCGCCCTGGTCCCCGGCCAGGTCCTCGAGCTCCCCTGAGCGGCGCACGGTCACCGGTCACTCGAGGGGGCGGTCGAGGAGCGACAAGAGCCGGCGGCGATGTTCGTCAATCCGTCGAGCCGAGTCGCTGACGCTCTGTCGCTGAAAGGCGACTTACCGTCAGCTCCGTGTCAGCGATCTCAGGCAACCGGGCCGCCGTCTTCACGCAGCAGTCGCAGCGCTGCGAGGTGTTCGTCGAAGGCGCCTGGTGGCCGGGGTCGCTGCTGGGCTGGCGGCACGACGGTCAGGGTGCGTGCCAGGTGTGGGTGCGTGTGGCCGTCGCCGGCGTCGACCGTGACACCTGGACCGACCTGGCCGGGGTGCGCCTGTCGGAGACCCGCCCGGCGCAGGTGCTGGTACCGGACGGCGGGATCAACCCCTTCGTGAACCTCGGTGAGGAGCTGCTGCCGGGCGCCTCGGCCGTCCCGCTGCTGTCGCTGAGCGAGGCCGCCGCCCGTGAGCAGCGGGTGGCGGGCGTCCTCCCTGTGTCGGCTCCGCCCGCCTGCCGCCGCCGTCACGGTGGCGACGTGACCGCCGAGCAACCCGCCGTCCCCGCGGGTGTGGCTGCCGGCCGGCACCGGGTCGGGCGTCACCGGGCGGCGGACGCGTCGGAGCAGCCGGAACAGCCGGAGCAGGCTTCGGGCCCGGCGCCGGGTGACGCGACGGTGCTCATGCCACGCGCGGCCGAGGCCGACTGCCTGACCCGCCCCCTGCGGCTCGGCGACCGTGTGTCCAGCCCCCGTCTCGTGCGGCCCGGCGAGGCCGTCCGCGCCTGAGGCAGGTGCCTCTCCGCACCCCGCACGGCACCTCTGCGCCCGGCGCCGCACGCCCGGCCCGCGGTTCCTCCGAGGGGGCTCGGGTCGGTCGTTCCCCACACCCGACCGGCGTCTCGCGCGAGCGCTGCAGCGCGTTCCCCGGCGTGTCCCGGGGCGCGTGTGACGGGTGCGCGCGGGTGGTCAGGAAGTCATCTCGACGGACGACGCGCCTGGTGTTCGGCTTGCAGATCTAGTGGGGCCGGACCTAGGGTTCCCCTACATCTAGTAGTTGCACCGTTGTAAGGCCGTCCACAGGCCGATCCTCAGGTCCTCCCCACGGCGTCCACCGGATGTCCCCAGGGAGCTCCACAGGCGGTCTCCCGGCTCCACCGCACCGACCGCTCCGGCGGCCCCCGCGGCGCCCGGGCGGACCCTGCGCCGGGGCACGTCACGAGGGGAGGGGATCGGCCGTGCGCTGCCCCTTCTGCCACAACCCCGACAGCCGCGTCATCGACTCGCGCGAGGCCGACGAGGGCGCCACCACCCGTCGCCGCCGGTCGTGCCCCGCGTGCGGGCGGCGCTTCACCACGGTGGAGGAGGCCGTCCTCGCGGTCGTCAAGCGCAGCGGCGTGAGCGAGCCGTTCAACCGCAGCAAGGTGGTGGCCGGCGTCCGCCGGGCCTGCCAGGGGCGGCCGGTCGACGAGGACCAGCTGCAGCAGCTCGCCCAGCAGGTCGAGGACGCCATCCGGGCCACCGGCGCGGCGGAGGTCCCCAGCCACGAGGTGGGGCTGGCCATCCTCCGGCCGCTCCGGGAACTGGACGAGGTCGCGTACCTGCGCTTCGCCAGCGTCTACCGCGCCTTCACCTCGCTCGAGGACTTCGAGAAGGAGATCACCGAGCTGCGGGCCCGGCACGTCGCCGCCGGCACCCCGCCACTGCCTGGCATGCAGGACCCGCCGGTCCGCCGGCGGGGTGGGGGGCGGAGCCAGGCCGCCTCCGACGGCAGCTCCGGTCGATGACGACCACCGCCGTCTGACCAGAACTGTCAGCACCACCCACTAGGAAGAAGGCGGCTCTCTTCCCCAGCCGCCGAGACGCCCACAACGCAGGGAGAGCTCCGTGACCGAGACCGAGGATCGCTTGTCGGGCCGTACGCGTCGCGCCGCCAAGGCGCCGACCAGGGGGAAGGGCCTGAAGGTCAAGCGTGTCTTCACCACCGCCGGGGTGCACCCGTACGACGAGGTGACCTGGGAGCGTCGTGACGTCGTCATGACCAACTGGCGGGACGGCTCGATCAACTTCGAGCAGCGCGGCGTGGAGTTCCCCGCCGAGTGGAGCATCAACGCCACCAACATCGTCACCACGAAGTACTTCCGCGGCGCCGTGGGCACCCCGCAGCGCGAGACGAGTCTGCGTCAGCTCATCGACCGGGTGGTGCTGACCTACGGCCAGGCCGGCCGGGAGCACGGCTACTTCGCCAGCGAGGGCGACGCCGAGATCTTCGAGCACGAGCTGACCTGGATGCTGCTGCACCAGTACTTCAGCTTCAACAGCCCCGTGTGGTTCAACGTCGGCACCAGCGCGCCGCAGCAGGTCAGCGCCTGCTTCATCCTCGCCGTCGACGACACGATGGACTCGATCCTCAACTGGTACCGGGAGGAGGGGCTGATCTTCAAGGGCGGCTCCGGTGCCGGCCTGAACCTCTCCCGCATCCGCTCCTCCAAGGAGCTGCTCTCCTCCGGCGGCACCGCCTCGGGCCCGGTCAGCTTCATGCGCGGCGCCGACGCCTCCGCCGGCACCATCAAGTCCGGTGGGGCCACCCGCCGCGCGGCCAAGATGGTCGTCCTCGACATCGACCACCCCGACGTCGAGGAGTTCATCGAGACCAAGGCGCGCGAGGAGGACAAGATCCGTGCGCTGCGGGACGCCGGGTACGACATGGACCTCGGCGGCAAGGACATCACCAGCGTCCAGTACCAGAACGCCAACAACTCCGTCCGGGTCTCCGACGAGTTCATGCGCGCGGTCGAGGACGGCACGGGCTTCGGGCTGCGCGCCCGCCTCGACGGCTCGGTGATCGAGACCGTCGACGCCAAGGACCTGTTCCGCAAGGTCACCCAGGCCGCCTGGGAGTGCGCCGACCCGGGCATCCAGTACGACGACACGATCAACGACTGGCACACCAACCCCGAGACCGGGCGGATCAACGCGTCCAACCCCTGCTCGGAGTACATGAGCCTGGACAACAGCTCGTGCAACCTGGCGTCGCTGAACCTCATGAAGTTCCTCAAGGACGACGGCACGTTCGACACCCGGAACTTCGTCAAGGCCGTCGAGCTGGTCATCACCGCGATGGACATCTCGATCTGCTTCGCCGACTTCCCGACCGAGCCGATCGGTGAGACCACCCGCGCCTACCGGCAGCTGGGCATCGGCTACGCCAACCTCGGCGCGCTGCTCATGGCCACCGGCCACGCGTACGACTCGCGCGGCGGCCAGACCCTGGCCGCGGCGATCACCTCGCTGATGACCGGCACCGCCTACCGCCGCTCGGCGGAGCTGGCCGGCATCGTCGGCGCCTACGAGGGCTTCGCCCGCAACGCCGACGCCCACGCCCGGGTCATGCGCAAGCACGCCGCGGCCAACGACGCGATCCGCCCGGTCGGCGCCGACGACGCCGACGTGCTCAAGGCCGCGACCGCCGAGTGGCAGGCGTGTCTGGAGATCGGCGCCGACTTCGGCTGGCGCAACGCGCAGGCCTCGGTGCTGGCCCCCACCGGCACGATCGGCTTCATGATGGACTGCGACACGACCGGGATCGAGCCGGACTTCTCGCTGGTCAAGTACAAGAAGCTGGTCGGCGGCGGCTCCATGCAGATCGTCAACCAGACGGTCCCGCGGGCGCTGCGCAGCCTGGGCTACCAGGACGAGCAGATCGAGGCGATCGTCGAGTACATCGCCGAGCACGGCCACGTCGTCGACGCCCCGAGCCTGCGCCCGGAGCACTACGAGGTGTTCGACTGCGCGATGGGCGAGCGGGCCATCTCCCCGATGGGCCACGTCCGGATGATGGCCGCGGTCCAGCCGTTCATCTCCGGCGCCATCAGCAAGACGGTCAACATGCCGGAGACGGCGACCGTCGAGGACGTCGAGAACATCTACTTCCAGGGCTGGAAGCTCGGCCTCAAGGCGCTGGCCATCTACCGCGACAACTGCAAGGTCGGCCAGCCGCTGTCCGACGCCAAGGCGAAGAAGGCCGACACCAAGGTCGAGGCGGAGGCCGCGCCGGTCGCCGCGACGTCGCACCCGGTGCGCCGCCGGCTGCCGAAGAAGCGGCAGAGCATGACGACGTCCTTCAGCGTCGCGGGCGCCGAGGGCTACATGACCGCCGGGATGTACGAGGACGGCAGCCTCGGCGAGGTGTTCCTCAAGCTCGGCAAGCAGGGCTCGACCCTGGCCGGTGTCATGGACGCCTTCTCGATCTCGCTGTCGATCGCGCTGCAGCACGGTGTGCCGCTGGAGACCTACATCCAGAAGTTCACCAACATGCGGTTCGAGCCGGCCGGCATGACCGACGACCCGGACATCCGGATCGCCCAGTCGGTGATGGACTACATCTTCCGTCGCCTGGCGCTCGACCACCTGCCGGTCGAGAAGCGGGCCACCCTCGGCATCTTCACCGCCGAGGAGCGGGCGGCTCAGGTCTCCGGCTACGACGTCTCCGCGTCGACCCCCGCGGTGGTCGAGGAGGAGGAGGTCGACCTCGAGGCGCTGCGCGGCTCGGCGCCGACCGACGAGCGCAAGCCCGAGGCCAAGGTCGAGCCGGTCAAGGAGGCCCACTCCTCGGCCGAGCTGCTCGAGCTGGTCACCGGCACCGCCACCGACGCGCCGCTGTGCATGACCTGCGGCACGAAGATGCGCCCGGCCGGCAGCTGCTACGTCTGCGAGGGCTGCGGCTCCACCAGCGGCTGCAGCTGAGGTGAACGGCCAGGGGATGTCCCGCCGAACCGGACCGCGATGTCCCGGATCCGGACGGCGGGACACTCCTGACCGCTGAGGTCGTCACCGGCCCGGTCCTCCGAGGACCGGGCCGGTGGCGTGTCGAGTGGGGACAGCTGCTCAGGCGGAGCCCTCGATCGCTGCTCCGCGCCGCAACCGGCCCCGTTCGTCGAGCAGGGCGAGAGCACCCGGCTCCGGCTCGACCACCGTCCTGCTGAACAGGTACTCCGGGTAGACCGGCTGCTTGCCCAGGAGCCGCCCCAGCGGTGCCAGTCCGCCGAACAGGATGCGTTGCACCAGGGGCGGTGGCGCGGTGAAGACGAGGGTGTCGCGGTAGGCCGTGAGCGTGACCGCGGCCTGCAGCAGGTGCGGTAGGCCGCGGGCGTCGACGTGGCCATCCGCGGCGAGGCCGAAGGTCGTGGCGACGACCCGTGTGAAGCGTTCGCCAGGGGTCACCTCCACGAGGATCTGCGCCTCCTCGGCCCCGATCTGCCACCAGTCGTGCGTGGTGCCCGGCGGGACCTCGCAGGACTGGCCGGCGCCGAGCTCGCTCTGCTTGCCGCCCAGCTGGAAGCCGACTCGACCGGCCAGCACGTGGAAGCGCTCGGTCGCTCCCGGGTGGACGTGCGGCGCGGCCACCCGGCCTCCCGGCCTGACGAACAGGTGCGAGACGAGCGCCCGGTCCGGATGTGTCTCCGGATCCGTGAGCAGCACGGCTCGCTCGCCGGTGACGGGATTGGTGAACACCTGCCCACGCCGGGAGGCGGCGGAGGTGCCGAGCGGGTCGTGGCGTTCGGTCTCCGCTCGATCGGGAGGGGCGCTGTGGGTGCTCTCGTGCTCCGGCATGAACTCCTCCTCCGGGAGCCCTGCGCATCCGTGCCCGCCCTCACGTCCGGTGGCGAGGCAACGCCGGAGATGGTGGCACGGTCGTCGCGGTCTCCACAGCGGTTCTCCGAACGCTGGACCGGGGCGTGGGGCCACCGTCACGACGAGCGCCGCGGCGAGGGGATGGGTCAGCGGAGCTGCGCGGCGTCGACGGCAGCGACGTCCCCCTCGCCGGCCTCGAGCTGAGGGGCCCCGCGCACTCCGTGGCCGCACGAGGTGGGGCCTGCTCTTCGGCCTGATCGTCTTCGTCCCCCTGCTCGGCGCAGCCGTGGGGCCAGGCTGCTGGCCCCCGCTGTCGGTGGATGGGCCTCGAGCACCACGAGCAACGGGAGCCCGACGATCGCTCCGTGGACGACCCGCGCGGCCTGACGGGAACCGAGGTGAGCCTCGGGCCCGCCCCGCGCAGCTCTCCATGCTTCTCCGAGGAGGGACCCAGGAGACCATCCGTTCGTGGTGAGTCCCCGTGCTGACACCCCGGAGGCGCCGTGATCGACAGGCTGCCTGGACACGCCCGGACTGACGTCGGGTCCGCCGCGGCGATCCGCACCGAGCTGGCCGAGCTGGCCGACCCGGAGCGGGCCGCCGGGATGGCGTGCTACTTCCAGGCGCGGCCGGGCGGTTACGGGGAGGGCGACCGGTTCCTGGGGATCGCGGTGCCGCCGCTGCGGCGGATCGCTCGTCGTCACGCTGCGGCCACGCCGCTGGACGACGTCGAGGAGCTGCTGGGGAGCCCGTGGCACGAGGAGCGGCTCACCGCGCTGTTCGTCCTCGTGTGCCGCTTCGAGAGGGCGGCCGAGGAGGAGCGCGACCGGATCGTGGCGCTCTACCTCGTCCGGCGTGACCGGGTGGACAACTGGGACCTCGTGGACGCCTCGGCGCCGTACCTGCTCGGCCCCTGGTTGCTCGCCCGCGACCGGGCCGACGACTGGGCCCTGCTCGACGAGCTGGCCGCGTCGGCGTCGGTGTGGGAGCGCCGGATCGCGGTGATGGCCACGTTCGCCGGCGTCCGGGCGGGTCGCCCCGAGGCGGCCCTGCGGCTGGCCGACCGGCTGCTCACCGACCCCGCGGACCTGGTGCAGAAGGCCGTGGGGTGGATGCTGCGGGAGGTCGCGAACCGGGACCGGGTCCGGGCGGAGACCTTCCTCGCGCCGCGCTACCGACGGATGCCGCGCACGATGCTCCGGTACGCGATCGAACGGCTGCCCGCGGAGCGGCGCCGTGACTACCTCTCCGGGCGGATCTGACCGCCCGGCCCGACCCGGCCGCTGGGCCGGGCGGCCGGGTCGGGCCGGAGGCGGACGGGAGTGTCCCGGGTCAGCCGGCGACGACCGCGGCGTCGGCCGAGGTCGAGCCCGCCCGGGCGAACCCCAGGCCGACCGGGTCGTCGGTGCAGAGCAGGTCCACGCCCAGGGCGGCCATCCCCTCGGCCTCGTCCGGGTCGTCCACGATCCCCACGGCGACCAGGAGGCCGAGGGCGTGCACCCGGTCCACCACGGAGGGGTCGTCCCGCACGTGGGTGACGTGCAGGTGAACGTCGGTCAGCCCGTGCGCCCGGGCACGCAGTGCCGCGCGGTCCGGATCGACCTCGGGTGCCACGATCAACGCTCCCGAGACGGTGCCGCACCGGGCGAGCGACGCCGCGGTGGCCAGGTCGAACGACGTCGTCGTGACCCGGTCTGCGCCGGGCCGCCGCCGGCGCCGGTCCTCGAGCAGCGCGACGAGCAACCGGGCCGTGCGCCGCGCGTCGGGGCCGCCGGCCTCCGGCTTGACCTCGGTCACCACGTACGCCCCCGTGACGGCGGCGAGGTCGAGCACCTCGGTGAGGGTCGGGACTCCGGTGCCGCCGGGCAGGTCGACGGAGCGGAGCTCCGCCAGCGGCGTCCCCGCGATCACGGGCCCGGTTCCCCCGCCGGTGCCGAGGACCCGCCCGAGGTCACCGTCGTGCGAGAGGACGAGGGCGTCGTCCTCGGTGGCCCGGACGTCGACCTCGACGCCGTCGGCACCCGCTCGGAGGGCGGTGCGGACGGCGGCGACCGTGTTCTCGGGGTAGGTGGGGTGGATGGGCGTGCCGCGGTGGCCGATGACGCGCATGGCCGCACGCTGTCGGTGCCGCACGACCCCCCGGTGACGGCGACACGAGCCCCGCGTGGCCCGCGCGGGAACTCCACGACGACCTCTGCGGTGCCGGTCACGACGGCGAGTCGACGACGGTCAGCTCGTCGAGCAGTGCCCGCCACTGCGGCAGCACCGCCGGGACGCTGTAGCGGGCCACCACGTCGGCGTGCAACTGACGGCCGAGCCGGGCGCGCAGGCCCGGGTCGCGGACCAGCCGGCCCAGTGCCGCGGCGGCCGCCGCCGGGTCGCGGTGCGGCACGAACAGCCCGCTTCGGCCGTCGACGACCTGCTCGGCGGCGCCGTTGTCGGGGGTGGCCAGGACCGGCAGGCAGGCGGCGCCGGCCTCGGCCAGGACGTGCGGCATCCCCTCGCCCTCGGACAGCCAGACGACGGCGTCGAGGCCGGCGAGCAGCCGCGGGACGTCGGGCCGGTCGCCCAGCCAGCGGACGACGCCGTCCAGCCCCAGAGCGGTGGCGTGCCGGTGCAGCTCGACCTCGTACTCGCGGTAGGCGAAGTTCGGCCCGCCGACCAGCACCCAGCGGACCTCGGGGTGGTCCTCCGCGAGCAGCGCCGCGGCCGCGAGCACGTCCTCGACCCGCTTCTTGCGGTCCAGCCGCCCCACCCAGCCGACCACGGGGACGTCGTCGGCCACCTCCCACTCGCGGCGCACGCCGGCCCGCTGCCGCGGGTCGAACTCGGCGAGGTCGACCAGCGAGGGGATCTCCAGGGCGTGGTGCTCGCGGCCGGGCATCGCCTCGGCGGCGGCGTCCCGGATGGTGGCGCAGACGCCGACGTAGCGGTCGGTGAGGTCCTTGACGCCGCTGCGGGCCTCCGACACCAGCCCGCCGTGCTCGACCAGCGGCGGGCGGACGGCGAGCCGCTGCAGCGCCGGCCGGAGGTACGGCACCGCCTGGCTGGCGACGACGACGTCGAAGCGCGGGACGATCCGGGTCAGGTGGTCGACGATCTCCTCGTCGGGCAGCCCGCACGGCGTGGTGTCGACCGGGACGCCGAGCTCGGCCAGTTGGCGGTGGGTCTGCTCGGGCATGCCCGGCCTGCGCGAGCACACCACGACGTCGACCGTCCAGTCCGGGCGCAGGTGCTGGGCCAGCAGCCGTACCTCGGTCTCCTCGCCGCCGACGACGAGCCAGGCGAAGACCCAGAGCAGCCGCCGGGGCCTCACCGGACCCCCTCGCGCGGCACCCGCAGCGGCACCCGTTCGCGGGCGGAGCGGACCGCCGTCGTCGTCACCAGGTGGGTGCGCAGCGCCTCGGCGTAGTCGGCGCGGGTGCGGTCCTCCCGGCCCTGGACGGCGTCGACGAACGCGCGGTCCTCCCGTTCGAACGGGTCGCCCTGTGCCTCGACGACCTGCCGCTGCCCGCCGTCGACGACCGTGAGCGTCTTCTCGGTGAGCTCCAGCGCCAGCCCGTCGGCGTACAGCGACAGTCCGATCGCGTGCGGCCCGGTGAGCAGGCAGGTGGCGGCGAACGTGCCGACCGCGCCGCCGGCGAAGCGCACCGACGCCGTGGAGACGTCGTCGACGTCGCAGTCGGGGTGTGCCGCGCGGGGGGTCCGGCTGCCCAGGGCGACGACCTCGTCGACCTCGCCGACCAGGAGCCGGGCCGCGTCGACGAGGTGGGTGGCCTGCTCGACGAGCTGGCCCCCGGAGAGCTCCCGCCGCTGCCACCACGGCACCGGCGGGGTGGCGTCCAGCCAGGTGCCCAGCACCAGACGGGCGGGCCGGTCGGCCAGCAGGTCGGGGATGCGCTCGACGGTGTCCAGCCACCGCCAGTGGTAGCCGACGCCGGTGACCACCCCCTGCTCCCGGACGGCGGCGGCGATCCGGGTGGCGGTCACCGCGTCGGCAGCCAGCGGCTTCTCGACGAAGAAGGGCAGCCCGCGCGCCAGCACCGCGAGCTCCGGCTCGCCGTGGGCGAACGGCGGAACGCACAGGTACACGGCGTCCACCTGCTCGCCGTCGAGCATCGCGGCCAGGTCGGGGTACGGCGTCGCGCCGACGGTCCCCGCCAGGACGGCGGCGCGCTCGGTCTGCACGTCGGCGACGGCCGTGACCTGCACGTCGTCGAACCGGGCGAGGGTGCGCACGTGCCGGCGAGCGATGACGCCGGCCCCGAGGACGCCGATGCGCGTCCGCGCCGCCACCGCGGTCACCGGGCGGCAGGACGGGTCGTGCCGCAGTCCGCGGCAGGGATGGACACGAGTCGGACGTCGCGCATCGGCACGTCACCTGCTTCCGGACGGAGTGGGCTCACCGCGGACAGGCCGGAGGCTGCCTACCACGTCGACAGGAGCCGGTGTCCGCTCCCGGACCTGCCCGGACGGCGGCGCCTCGGGCCGGTTCGGGACGTCGCGCCCGGTGCGCGACGCCGCGACCGCTGACCGTCACCTCCGAGAGAGACCACCACCGGGTGCCGCCGGCGCCGCCTCGACCGCCGGCAGCCCCTTCCCCGGCCCGCGGCCGGGCGCCGGTCACGGGCGTGCGAGCATCCGGGGCGTGCTGTGGCGGGGGCGGGCGGAGCAGCCCCGTGAGGTCGGCATCCTCGCCGTCGTCGCCTTCGTCGTCGCGCTCGGCTTCGGCATCGTCGCGCCGGCGATCCCGCTGTTCGCCCGGTCCTTCGGCGTCGGGACGACGGCCGTCGGGCTCGCCGTCAGCGCCTTCGCCTTCTTCCGCTTCGTCTCCGCCTTCGCCGGCGGCTCCCTGGTCGAGCGGCTCGGCGAGCGCACGGTCCTGTCGGCCGGCCTCGGCATCGTCGCGGTCACCACGGGGCTGGCCGGCCTGGCGACGTCCTTCCCGCTGTTCCTCGCCCTCCGTGCGGCCGGCGGCGTGGGCAGCGCCATGTTCACCGTCGCCGCGCTGTCGCTGCTGCTGCGGGTCGCCCCGCCCTCGCACCGGGGACGCGCCGCGGCGACGTACCAGGGCGGGTTCATCCTCGGCGGGATCGCCGGTCCGGCGGCCGGCGGGCTGCTGGCCGAGCTCTCCCCGCGCCTGCCCTTCCTGCTCTACGCCGGCTTCCTGATCCTCGCCGGCTCGGTCGCCCTGGTGCTGCTGCGCCCGTCCGTGACCCCGCAGCGCTCGGCGGCACCCGCGGCGACCGGACCCGACCTCGCCGCCGACCCGGTGGGCCTGCGGACGGCGCTGCGCTCGCGCGTCTACCTCACCGCGCTGGTGGCCAACCTCGGCGTCGGCTGGGTGCTCTTCGGCGTCCGCAACTCGCTGGTTCCCCTGTACGTCACCGAGGAGCTGGGCCGGACGGTCGCGTGGGCCGGCGCCGGCCTGCTGGCGGGGTCGGTGGCGCAGGCCCTCGGCCTGCTGCGGTCGGGTCGCCTGGCCGACACGTGGGGACGGCGTCCCGCGCTGGTCCTCGGCGCTGCGCTGGCCACGGTCTCGACGGCGGCCCTGGTCCTGCCTCCGGCGCTGTGGGTGTTCCTGCTGTCGATGGCCCTCTTCGGGTTGGCCGCCTCCTTCCTCGCCAGCGTGCCGGCGGCGCTGGTCGCCGACGTCAGCCCGGCCCGCGGCGGTCGGGTGGTGGCGGTGTTCCAGATGTCGGCCGACCTCGGCGCCATCGCCGGCCCGCTGGTGGCCGGCTGGCTCACCGACGTCGCCTCCTACCAGACCGCCTTCGCCGTCACCACGGCCGTGCTGGCCGCCGGGCTCGGCGCCGCCCTCACCCTCCCGCGGGCCGCGGGCGCAGCCGTCCGGAGCTAGGCCGGGAGGGGCCGCCGCGGCGCCTCCCGGGCACGTGGTCCCGGCCACGGCGATGAGCGAGGTCACAGGACGATCACGCCGGATCGCATCCCGTCACGGGTCCGGAGCGCCGATGACCCCTCTGGCCATCCTGCAGCGCCCGGCGCTGCCGCTCACCGACGAGCGCCCCCGCCCGGCGTGTGGCTGGACAGCCCGCCGGTGGCCGCGCCCCTCGCAGTCCACCCGAACGGATCCCCGCTCCACCATGATCGCCGCTCTCGGCTCCACCGCGGCCGCCCTCAGCATCACCGTCGTCTGGCCCCAGGTCTGGCTCTCCTGCCGGCACGGCCGCACGCTCGGACTCTCCCCGACCGGCAGCTGGCTCGCCGTCGGCCTCAACCTCTGCTGGCTGACCTTCGGTCTCCTCGTCAGCGACGGACCGCAGATCGCCACCCACGCCGTCGTCGGCGCCGGCAACACCGCGGTCCTCGTCGCACTGCTCCGCACCCAGCCGCAGCTGCGCACGGGACAGCAGCTCCGGCGCACCGCCGCGGGAGCCGCCGCGCTGGCCGCGCTGGCCGCGGGCAGCGTCGTCGCCGTCGTCCTCGGTGCCGCGACGGCCGCGGTCGCGGCCGTGCTCAGCGCGGTCGTCACCCTGGTCGGGATCGTCGCCGCGCTGCCCCAGCTCCTGGGCATCCTGGTCGACCGGACCCAGGACCTGTCCGGGATGTCCCCGACGCGCTGGTACCTCGGCGCCGCTTCGTGCGCCTCGTGGACGGCCTACGGCTGGCTGCTGGGCCAGCCGACGGTGTGGCTGTCGTCCGGCTTCGGACTGGTCTGCGCGGTCGCCACCTGCGCCGTCCTGTGGACCCGGCGGACGGCTCCCCGCACCTCCGCACGGCCGGCGGTCGCTGCCCGCGCCGTGCCGGCCGCGGCCTGAGCTACCGGCAGCGCCCGGCGCGGTGCCGGCGTCCGTGGTAGGCACGGGCGACGACGGGAGGACGACGTGCAGGCAGTGCTCATGGAGCGGACCGGTGGCCCCGAGGTGCTGACCGTCCGCGAGCTGCCCGACCCCGAGCCGGGGGAGGGCCAGGTGCTGGTCGACGTCGAGGCCGTGGGCGTCAACTTCCGCGACGTGTACGAGCGTGAGGGTCGTCCGCCCTACGGCGGGGACCTGCCCCGGGTCGTCGGCGCGGAGGGGGCGGGCACCGTCGTCGGCACCGGGGAGCGGGTCGCCTGGCTCGACGTCGCCGGCAGCTACGCCTCCCGGGTGGCCGCGCCGCGCGACGAGCTGGTCCCGGTGCCGGACGACGTGCCGCTCGACGTGGCCGCCGCCGTCATGCTGCAGGGCTGCACCGCCCAGTACCTGGCCGCCGACTCGTACCCCGTCGCCGAGGGCGACTGGGTGGTCGTGCACAGCGCGGCGGGGGGAGTCGGACTGCTGCTCACCCAGTTGGCGCGCGCCCGCGGCGGCTCCGTGCTGGCCACCGTCTCCACCGAGGAGAAGGCCGAGCTCGCCCGGGGAGCCGGTGCCGCCGAGGTGGTGGTCGGCTACGACGGCTTCCCCGAGCGGGTCCGCGAGCTCTCCGGCGGCGAGGGTGCCGCGGCCGTGTACGACGGCGTCGGGCGGACGACGTTCGCCGCGGGGCTGACCGCGCTGCGACCGACCGGCCGGATGATCGTGTACGGCGCCGCCAGCGGGCAGCCCGAGCCGCTGGCGGTGCAGCAGCTGGCGTCGCACGGCTCGCTGTACGTCCAGCGACCGACGCTGGGCACCTACACCCGCACCCCGGGGATGCTGCGCGAGCGGGCCGGCGCGGTGCTGGGGATGGTCGCCGCCGGCCGGCTCGACGTCCGCATCGGCGGCCGGTACCCGCTGGCCGAGGCCCGGCGCGCGCACGAGGACCTCGAGGGACGGCGGACCACCGGGAAGCTGCTGCTGACGGTCTGACCTGACCGGACCCGTCATCGTCGGCCGAGGGCCTCGGCCCGGGCTCCGGTCCGGGTGGTGCACTGTCGGGGTGGACACCGCTGACCTCGACGTCCTGCTGGCCCGGCTCGCGCCCGGGGTGGCCGACCTGGTGCGTGCGGCCGACGCGCTGGTCCGCGACGTGGACCCGGACGCCGTCCGGGTGGTGTGGCCGCACCAGGGGACGGTGGGTTACGGCGTCGGCCCGGCCAAGAACAGCGAGCACTACACCTACCTGGCGACGTTCGCCCGGCACCTGAACCTCGGCTTCAACCACGGGGCCGACCTCGACCACGGCGGGCTGCTGGACGGCACCGGCAAGGCGTTCCGCAAGCTGACCGTGCGCCACGCCGAGGACCTCCGCGACCCGCGCCTGCGACCGTTGCTGCGCGCCGCCCGCGAGGAGCGCCTGTCCGCTCTCGGCCGCACCTGACGCCGCGTGGGAAAGCTCACCCCGAGCGGCCCGCGGGAGGGGACCCGGCCGCGGGCCAGGCGGTGGGCGGGAGCGGGACGACACCCCCGCCGACCTGCAGCGGACCGGCGCTACCACGGCCCGCCGGTGGGGTCCAGCGGGCCCTGTTCCGGGACGGACCGGTCCGTTTTCGGGGGCTTCCGATCACGCTGTGCACTTGCCTAACCTCGCCGGGTCACTGCTGCTCCGGATCCGAGGACGCCGCTCCCCATGCACCACCGCCGCTCCGGGCTCCTGTTCCGCCGCACCGTCCGCTGGGTCCTCGCCCTCGTCGTCCTCGGGGTCGTCGCCGCGCTCGCCGTCCCCGGGCAGGCGGCCGCGGACACCGACATCGGCACACCGGTGCGGCAGGTGGACGAGACCGCCGGTCCCCTCGGCCCCGCCGACCGCGACGTGCTGCACAAGGTCAAGCAGGCCGGGCTGTGGGAGATGCCGGTCGGCACCTGGGCCAGCGAGCGGGCCGAGAGCCCGCGGCTGCGCGAGGTCGGCCGGCTGATCGCCGCCGAGCACCACGAGCTCGACGGGCTCGTGGAGGCCGCCGCGGCGGAGCTCGGGGTCGAGCTGCCGGTCGAGCCGACCGCGCAGCAGCAGGACTGGATGGACGAGATCGCGGCGCAGCCCCGGGCGACCTTCGACGAGCGGGCGGTCTTCCTGCTGCGGCAGGCACACGGCGGGGTGCTGCCCGTCCTCGCACAGGTCCGCGCGGCGACCGAGAACGCGGTGGTGCGCGAGTTCACCGCCGAGGCGATGACCTTCGTCCAGCGGCACATCGAGTACCTCGAGTCGACCGGTCTCGTGGACTACGCCGCGCTGCCCGACCCGGCGGCTCTGGGCTCCGACGACTGGCTCTCGCACACGATGACGTTCGTCGTCCAGGCCGCGCTCGCCGCCCTCATCACCGCTCTGCTCCTCGTCGCCGGTCGCGCCGTGGCCGACCGGGCGAGGCGCCGGGCTCCGATCCCGCGGGCGCCGGTCCGCGGACACCACGCAAGGAGCTGACCCATGGACAGGACCACCAGGCGCCGCACGCTCACCCTCGTCGCCGGGATCGGGCTGGCCGGCCTCGTCGCCGGCACCAGCGCGGCCTACGCGCAGGGCGGCCCGGCCGCGACCGCCACCGCGCCGGCCGCCGCTCAGGACGGGCACGCGCACGGGACGACGTCCGACTCCTCCGCTCCGGCCGGTGCCTCCGCCGCCGCCACCGGTTCGGCCGCTCCCGCCGCGACCGCGGACGTGTGCGCGGAGTCCGACCTGCCGGCGCACACCGGGTTCCAGGTCGGGCCGGCCTGCGTCTCGACGCCGTTCGGCGAGGTGGGCGCGGCGGAGGACAACCCGCAGCTGCTCATCACCGACGCGCCGGAGGAGGTGGCGGTCGGGCAGGCCTTCACCCTCCAGGTGTCGACCCGGAACCTGGTCCGCGACCGCTTCCTCCCGGCCGCGGAGGGCGGCTACTACGTCGAGCCCTCGACGCTGACCGAGGACGGCCTGGTCCGCGGGCACTTCCACACGGCCTGCCGGGTGCTCGGCGACACCGACACCGCGCCGCAGCCGGAGCGCCAGGCGGTCTTCGTCGCGACCGAGGACGGCGGGGGCGGCGCGCGCCCGGACACCGTCACGGTCCGCATCCCAGGCCTGCCCGCGGCCGGTGAGGCGCAGTGCGCGACCTGGGCCGGCGACGGCTCGCACCGGATGCCGATGATGGTCTTCGCCAACCAGGTGCCCGCCTTCGACGCCGTCCGCATCACCGTGCGCGGGGCCGGTGCCGGTGCCGCCGAGTCGGCCGAGGAGTCCGAGCAGGCCCCGGCGGCTGAGGCCGAGGAGCCGGCCACCCAGCCCGAGGTGCCGGCCACCGGGACCGGCGAGGCCACCGGCACCGAGGAGGCGACCGAGCCCACCGGGTCGGCGGCGCCGCAGCGCGCGGACGTCGAGGACGCCGCCGCCGACGTGACCGGCAGCGGCACGCGGTCCCGGGACGAGGAGGACACCGGCGCCGACGACTGACCGGCTGCCGTCAGTCCCGCTCGGCCAGGTCCACCTCGGCCTGTTCCCGGTCGGCCCGGGCGGCCACCCGGTCGCGTGCTGCCTCCTCACGGTCGGCCTGCGCCGCCCGACGGTCGCTCGCGGCCGCGAGCCGGTCCCGTCGGGCATCCTCGCGGTCGTCGGTGTCGGCGTCCCCCTGCCCGGCGCTGTCCGCGGCGCTCAGGGTCCGGTCAGCGGCATGCTCGTCCCGTTCTCGGGCAGCCCGGTCCCGCTCGTCGGCGCGGGCGTCACGGGTGTGGGCCGCGGCGTCGCGCGCCGCGGCGGCCTCGTCTCGCTCCCATCCCCGGTCCACCGGGGAACCCCCTGGGTGCGGTGTGCTGCCGGACACTGCTGCTCCTCTCCTGGCGCGTGCCGGGGGACTGCCAGGGCGTGCCCCCATCCTGGACCGTGCGCGAGCCGGCGGGTGGCTGACACCCGACTCACGCGGAAGTCCAGCTCGGTACCCCCCTCGCGGATCAGGTCGCACTCCGCGCCGAGGCGGACGACGGCGGTCACGGGGGCGTCCTGGCGCGGCGACGCCGTGGACGGCGTCCCGGTCACCGGCCCGCAGCAGGTGCCGTCCACGCTGACCTCGCCGGACGCTCAACTGCCCGGGTGGCGCTCCCGCAGCTCGTCGACGTAGCGGGCGGTGACCGGGACGGCGATCCCGTGCCGGGTCGCGGCGCGCACGACGGCCCCGCCGATCGCGTCGAGCTCGAGCGGGCGGCCCGCCGCGGCGTCGCGCTGCATCGACGAGCGCATGCCCGCGGGGACGCCGTCGAAGAAGGCGACGACCTGCTCCTCGTCGGCGGGCGCACCCTCGGCGCGGGCGACAGCGGCGACCTCGCCGACGATCGCCTCCAGGTCCTCCCGCCGGGACTCGCGGACCTCGCCGGCGGTCGCCTGTGCGGCGGTGGTGAGCAGCGCGAGGGGGGCGAGGAAGTTCAGCTTGCTCCACAGCACGGCCGGCTCGTCGTCCCCGACCCGCGTCGTGACGCCGGCCTGCTGCAGGGCGTCGGCCAGCCGCCGCACCCGCTGCTCCAGCCCGGGGACGGCGACGAGGTCGACGGTGACGAACGGGCTGCCGTGCTGGACCACCCCCGGTGCGGTGCGGGTGCTCTCGACGCGGATCGTCGCCGGGACGACGCCCGCCTGCGGGTAGCGCCGGCGCAGGTGGTCGACGTGCTCCACGCCGTTGAGCAGCGGCACGACCAGCGCGTCGCCGAGGACGTCGGCCGGCACCCGCTCGAGGGCGTCGTCCAGGTGCGTGGCCTTGACCGTCACCAGGAGGACGTCGACCGGCGCGGTCAGTCGCTCGGCGGCGTCCACGGGGACGGCGAGGTCGCCGAAGTGCGCGCTCTCCACCCGGATGCCCGCCGTCCGCAGGTGCTCCGCCGTCGCCGCACCCGCCAGGCAGGTGACCGCCGCACCGTCCCGGGCGAGCAGTGCCGCCAGCAGGCCGCCGACCCCGCCGGGGCCGAGCACGGCGACGCGCAGTCCGGTCAGGGCGTTCTCTCCGTCGGTCACGGCGGACATGCAAGCAGAGGCCACCCGGGCGGCGTCAGACCCCGGCAGCGCGGGAGCCGAGACCTCGGTGACCGACCCCGCGGGGTCTGCGGGCCGGGTCGCGGGTCAGGCCGTGCAGGAACCGCTCGTCGGATCCCGGCGCTCAGCTCCAGGCCGCCACTCGCGACGACGACGATCCGGTCCTGTGGCCTCCCGGTGGCCGGAGCCGCCTGTGCACGATCCCCGGACGGAGCTGCACGTTCGCCCCGCACCGCCTCCTCAGCTCCGCACAGCACTCCGCAACAGCCGCTCGTACGGGCCGTCGGTGGGGGAGGGCTCCAGGTCGCCCAGGAACACCGCGACCACCTGTGCGCCCGGCCGGTCCGCCAGCTCCGCGCGGACCTGTCGCCACGCCGCGAGATTGGGGTGGTCGAGGTCGGTGCACGCCTCGGCCGGAGCCAGCAGGTCGATGGCCTGCTGCAGGCGCTGCTGGTCGAGCACGTAGGTCGCCGTCCCGCGCACGTGGCCGCAGACGGTCGCCAGCACCACCGCGGGGAGGAAGTTCCCGCCACTGTTGATGCGCGGGAAGACGTCCTCGGCCGGGGCACGGTCCTCGGTCGCGGCACGCTCCCTCCCGGCCAGCCCGAGCGCGTAGGCCGCGGGGCGCTCGTAGCCGTCGATCGCGGCCTCCAACCGCGCGCGTGCGGCCGCGAGGTCCTCGGGCGTCGTCCACCGTTCGTCGGTCACGGCGTGCAGTGTGCCGCCGGCGCACCCGTGCGCACCGTCCACCCGACGACACCGACCGGTGGCGATGAGTCCGCCCCGGCCGAGCGGTCACGGACGGCGAGGACGGGAGGGCCCGATGACCCGGGTGATCGCAGGGATGACGGTGTCGCTCGACGGCTTCGTGCAGGACGCAGAGGGCAGCGCGGCGGCGCTGTACACCGGCTTCGCCGACCTGCAGGACTCCGACCACCTGACGGCGATGCAGGACGAGACCGGCGCGGTGCTGATGGGTCGACGGACGTTCGAGATGGCCGGCGACACCGACAGCTACGCCGACACCTACGAGCTGCGGGTGCCGATCCTCGTCCTCACCCACATGCCACCCGCGGTCACGCCCGAGCGCAACGAGCGGCCCCCCGTCACCCTCGTCACGGACGGGTCGAGCCCACCGTCGCGCAGGCTGCCGAGGCGGCGGGGGAGCGCGACGTGACCGTGGTGGGCGGCGTCGACCTCAACCGCCGGCTGCTCGCCGCCGGTCCGGTCGAGGAACGGCGCGTCGACGTCATGCCCGTCCTCCTCGACGCCGGGCTGCGGCTGTTCGACGGCACACCGCCGGGTCGCCTTCGAGAAGCTCGACGTCGACGACGTCGGCGCACGGACCAGCCCTGCGGTTCCGGGTGCTGCGGTCGAGCCGGAGGCGCCGTCAGAGCGACGCCCAGAAGCGCTCGAGGACGGCGGCCCCGCGCTGCGGGTCCTCCACCATCCACCAGTGCCCGAGGCCGTCGAGCACCTCGACGCGGGCACCGGCTCGCTCCGCGGCGCGGCGTCGCTGGGCGTCGGTGCCGACGAAGGAGTCCTCCGACGCGAGCAGCGCCAGTCCGGGGCGGGCGGCGGCGACCTCCAGCGAGCGGCCGGCCTCGGCCATGGCCGGCTGGGCCCCCGAGCGGTGGAGCGCCAGGAGAGCACGCCCCATGTCCTCGTCCTGCCCGGCGGCCACCTGTTCCGCGACGTCCTGCGGGAAGCCGGACGAGACCAGCCGCGCGGCCTTGTCGGCAGGACTGCCGCCCAGCATCTGCGCGATCGACTCCTCGCCGACGCCCGGCTGCTGCCACACCTGCGCCAGGTCGTGCCAGACGTAGTCCTGGTCGAAGATGCCGATCGCGTCGCTCGCCCAGCTGCGCAGCAGGTCGGGCCGCGCCATGGCGACGTTCACCACGTGGGCGCCGCCCCAGTCGTGACCGACGAGGTCGACCGGCTCGCCGATCGGCTCCAGCTCTCCGACCAGCCAGTCGCGGTAGTCGGGCATCGTCGCCCCGAAGTCCGCGGGCAGCGGAGCGCCGAAGCCGGGCGGGGCCAGCCTGACGACGTCCCGCTGCAGGGCGCCGGCCAGTGGGTCCCACACCGCCGGGGTCTCGGGGTTGCCGTGCACGAACACCGCCGGTGGCGTGGTCACGGGGCCTCCTCGACGTCCTGCCGGTGCGACGGCCGCAGCCTGCCCCATTCCGAGACCGGCCGGGGACACCGGACGCCCGGCTCCGGGAGGACCTGTGGTCCTGCCCTCCGCCGGCGGCACGGTCCATGCTGCGGTCGGGCCGCAGGCCTCGGACCCTCGGGAGGGACCATGGGCACTTCCGCCGAGGAGCTCGCCGACGTCGTCCGGTGCACCCGGGAAGCCGCCGCCGCCTACATGCGCGGAGACATGGACCGCTACCTCACGCTGGTCCGCCACGCCCGCGGCTTCACGCTGCTGCCCCCGTACGGCGGGGGACCCCGGCGCTACGACGACCGCGGTGCGGACCTGCGCCGGGCGGAGGCCTCCATCGAGGGCGGCGACGCGGAGCTCGAGCAGGTCGAGACGCACGCCCGGGGGGACACGGTCGTGCTCGTGATGATCGAGCGGCAGCACGGCCGGGTCGGCAGTCTGCCCGACCAGGACTGGTCGTTGCGCGTCACCCAGGTCTTCCGCCGGGACGGTGACGGCTGGCTGCTGGTGCACCGCCACGCCGACCCCCTGGTCCGGCCGGTCGACCTGGAGCAGGTCGCGGCGCTGGCCCGCGGCGCCGACGGGACCTGACGCGGCGGCGGACGTCCCCGGCGGCGCCACGCCGTTCCTCCCCGGCCGACGGGGACGGCCTGGACGTCAGGGGGGAACGGGTCCTGATCCCACCTCGTGGGGAGTGGTGCAATCCCTTTCGCCCACGGCACGGTCGTGGCCGAACTCCCCCGAGGAGGCCCGCGAGTACGGCCCGGTCGACCACGTCGTCCCCTGGGCCGCGGCGCTGCCCGTCCCCGGCCCGGTCGGCTCTCCGTGATGTCGCCGGCGGGATCGCCGCCCGCGGTGTCGATCCGGTGCTGCCGCCGTTCGACCGGGGAGTGAGAGGGTCCGACGGGGACCCGGGAACGGTAGGGAGACCACCGTGAAGTACATGCTGATCATGCGCGCGACCGACGAGACGTACGCCGCCTTCCAGGACGTCGACTTCGCCGAGGTCATCGAGTCCATGGGCCGGTTCAACGACGAGATGATCCGGGCCGGCGTCCTGGTCGCCGCCGAGGGTCTGGACGACGCGGCGAAGGGTGTCGTCGTCGACTACTCCGTGGAGCCCCCCGTGGTCACCGACGGCCCGTACGGGGAGACCAAGGAGCTGTTCGGCGGCTTCTGGATCCTCGACGTGGCCTCGCTGGAGGAGGCCGTCGAGTGGGCCAAGCGGGCGCCCATGGCCGGTCCGGGCAGCAAGGCCGAGATCCGCCGCGTCACCAGCATCGACGAGTTCCCGCAGGACAACGAGTGGATCCAGAAGGAGCGGGCGTGGCGAGAGGCGACCGGCCAGCTGTGAGCCGTCCGGGGGGTGGCCCCGCGGCCACCCCCCGCGCCGCGGGCGGGCGGGAGGCGGTCGAGGCGGTGTGGCGGATCGAGTCCGCGCGCATCACCGGGACCCTGGCCCGGTACACCGGGGACTTCGCCCTGGCCGAGGACCTCGCCCAGGAGGCACTGGCCGAGGCGCTGGTCGCCTGGCCGAGGGACGGCGTGCCGCGCGAGCCCGCCGGGTGGTTGCTGACCGTGGGGCGACGCCGCGCCATCGACGCCTTCCGCCGCCGCTCGGCCCTCGACGAGCGGTACGCCGTGCTGTCCCGGGACCTCCCCGAGGGCGGCGCCGTCACCGGAGCGACCGCGACCGACCCCGGGGACCCGGACCGGGACCTGCTGTGGGACCCCGACCGCATCGACGACGACGTCCTCGCGCTCGTGTTCACCGCCTGCCACCCGGTGCTCTCGCGCGAGGCCCGGGTCGCGCTCACCCTGCGCGTCGTGAGCGGCCTGACGAGCGACGAGATCGCCCGGGCCTTCCTCGTGCCGACCGCCACCGTGCAGGCGCGGATCACCCGGGCCAAGAAGACGCTCGCGGCCGCGCAGGTGCCGTTCGAGGTGCCACCGCCCGCGGAGCGCCGCGCACGGCTCGGCTCGGTGCTCAGCGTGCTGTACCTGGTCTTCACCGAGGGGTCGACGGCCACCTCCGGGAGCGAGTGGATCCGGCCGGACCTGGCCCGCGAGGCGGTCCGGCTGACCCGCGTGCTGGCGCAGCTGGTGCCCGACGAGGCGGAGGTGCACGGCCTGCTCGCCCTGCTCGAGCTCACCGCTGCCCGGTTCCCGGCACGCGTGGGGGACGACGGCGAGCCCGTCCTGCTGGAGGCGCAGGACCGCCGGCGGTGGGACCGTGCGGCCATCCGGCGCGGGCGGGCGGCACTGGTCCACGCCGGCCGGGTCGGCCGCGGCCTCGGTCCCTACGGCGTCCAGGCGGCGATCGCCGAGTGCCACGCGGTCGCGCCGTCGGTCGAGGAGACGGACTGGGAGCGCATCGTGCTCCTCTACGACGTGCTCGGCCGCCTGGCGCCGTCCCCGGTGGTCGAGCTCAACCGGGCGGTCGCCGTCTCGTTCGCCCGCGGGCCGGCGGCCGCGCTGCCCCTCGTCGATGCGCTCGCCGACGCGGGCAGCCTCCCCGGCTCGCACCTGCTGCCGAGCGTCCGGGGCGAGCTGCTCGCGCGGCTCGGCCGGTTCGACGAGGCGCGGCGTGAGATCGAGCGTGCGGTGCAGCTCTGCGGGAACCAGCGGGAGCAGGACCTGCTCCGCCGCAAGGCCGCCGCCTGGGTCTGACCACGCCCCGCTCCCGCGCTGGGGGCGGCAAGCTGGGCACGTGCAGACGGCGGGGGAGACGACGACGCAGGACGCGCGGGTGCTGACCGCGGCGCGGGCCGAGTTCGACCCGGAGGTGACCTACCTGGACACGGCCACGCTGGGGCTGCCGCCCCGGCGCTCCCTCGCGGCGCTGCGCCAGGCCGTGGACTCCTGGGCGGCCGGGCGGGCCTCCGCACGCGACTACGACGTCCCGCTGGCCGCGGCCCGCCGCTCCTACGCCGCGCTGGTCGGGGTCGATCCCGGCCGGGTGGCGGTGGGCAACCAGGTCAGCGTCTTCGCCGGGCTGGTCGCGGCCAACCTGCCCGACCGCAGCGAGGTGCTCACGGCGGCCGGCGAGTTCACCAGCATCGTCTTCCCCTTCCTGGCCCAGGCTCCTCGTGGCGTCGTCGTCCGCGAGGTGCCGCTCGAGCACCTGGTGGACGCCGTCACGTCGCGCACCGCGGTGGTCGCGGTCTCGGCGGTGCAGTCGGCCGACGGCCGGGTGGCCGACCTGCCCGCGCTCGCCGACGCCGCTGCCGCGACCGGCGCCCGGGTGCTGCTCGACGTCACCCAGGCCGCCGGCTGGCTGCCCGTCGACGCCGGGGCCTTCGCGTGGACGGTCTGCAGCGGCTACAAGTGGCTGCTCGCGCCGCGCGGCACCGGCTTCCTCACCGTGGCGCCGGAGCTGGCGGGGGACCTGGTCCCGCACCTGGCCGGCTGGTACGCCGGGGACCGGCCGTGGGAGTCGATCTACGGCGGCCCGCTGCGGCTGGCCGCCGACGCCCGCAGATTCGACATCTCGCCCGCCTGGCACTCCTGGGTCGCGCAGGCCCCGGCTCTCGACCTGCTCACCGGGGTCGGGCGGCGACTGCTGCACCAGCACTCCGTCGGCCTCGCCAACCGCTTCCGCGCCGCACTCGACCTGCCGCCCGGCGACTCGGCGATCGTCAGCCTGCCGGTGCCGCTGGAGGCGCTGGACCGGCTGCGGGACGCCGGCGTCGCGGCCGGCCTGCGGTCCGGCCGGTTGCGCCTGGCCTTCCACGTCCACAACGACGTCGCGGACGCCGACCGTGCTGCCGACGTGCTGGCCGACCTCGTCCGCCGCGGCGACGGCGTCGCCGAGCCCTCGGGCTGACCGGGGCCGGATGACGGTGGTCAGCGGGGCGCCGGTCCGGTCGTCGTGCCCACCGACAGCCGCACGTCGAGCACGACGTCGTCCGGACGCCGCCCCTCGACCAGCTCGACCACGGCCCGGCCGGCCACCCGGCCCTTCTCGGTGGTCGGCTGCACGACGGTGGTCAGTCGCACGGGCGGCAGCCAGGGCAGCTCGGCGCCGTCGAAGCCCGCGACGCTGACGTCCTCCGGGACGCGCAACCCCAGTCCGGCGGCCGCGCGCAGGACGCCGGCGGCCAGGATGTCGCTCTGGGCGACCACCGCCGTCGGCCGCTCCGTGGTCGGGACGTCGAGCAGTGCGCGCCCGGCCCGCTCGCCCTCCTCGACGGCGTTGGCCGCCGTCTCCCACAGGGGCACGGCGCCGAGGACGTCCTCGACGCCGAGCACCCGCTCCCGGACGTCCAGGTAGTGCCCCCGCGCCCGGCGCCCGGGGGAGACCGGGCCGCGGGTGCCGTCCAGGCGCAGCGGCAGGGTCACCACGGCGACGCGGCGGTGACCCAGGCCGGTGAGGTGGTGGGCCAGCTCCACGGTGCCGCGGCGGTCCTGGATGCCGACGAAGACCACGTCGTCGACCCGCGGCCCGTCGACGGCCACGACCGGCACCCCGCGCCGGCGCAGGTGGTCCAGGGCCGGGTCGTCCTCCAGGCCGCAGGTCGCGTAGACGACGGCGTCGAGCGGGACGTGCGACAGCTGGGCCAGCGTCGGGCCGGACCGGTCGGCGTCGCCCGGGAGCAGCAGCAGGCCGACCCCCAACGGGCTGAGCACCTCGGTCACGCCGTCCAGCAGCTGCACCGACACCGGGTCCCGGAACGCGTAGGCCAGCCGCTCGCCGATCACCGCGCCGACCACGCCGCTGCGGCGGGAGCGCAGCGAGCGGGCGACCGGGTCCGGCCCGGGGTAGCCGAGCTGGGCGGCCGCGGCGAGCACCCGTTCCCGTGTCGCCGGCGCGACCCGCGCCGACCCGGAGAACACCAGGGACGCCGTCGAGGGCGCCACCTCGGCCCGGGCGGCCACGGTGGCCAGCGTCGGCCGGCTCCGGTCGCTCACGGTCGCGGCTCCAGGGTCAGCGGGCTCCGCCGGTCGGGTGCGGAGTCGTCGGGTCGGCCGACGCTACGACCCGCGGGAACCCTGCGTCGAGGATGCGCTGTCGAATCGATTCGATAGAGTGGGGGCCCACTTCCCGGGAGGACCTCGATGCTGACCTCGACGACGACCGCCGTCCCCGCCGAGCGGGCGCGTGTCGCCGTCGCCGTGGCGTTCGTGGTCAACGGGTTCGCCTTCGCCTCCTGGATCTCCCGGGTGCCGGCCGCCCGCGACGCGCTGGGTCTGTCGTCGGCGGAGCTCGGCCTGCTGCTGCTGTGCGTCGCCGTCGGCTCGACCGTCGCGCTGCCGCTGACCGGTCCGGTGGTCCACCGCATCGGCCCCGCCCGCGGCGTGCTGGCCGGCGGGGTGGTCACGGGTGCCGGGTTGCTCCTGCTGGCCCTCGGGCTGGGCTCCGGTCAGGTGGTCCCCGCCGGCGCGGGACTGACGCTGGTCGGCGTGGGCGTGGGCAGCTGGGACGTGGCCATGAACATCGAGGGCGCGGCGGTCGAGCAGCGGCTGGGGCGGGTCCTCATGCCGCGCCTGCACGCCGGGTTCAGCCTGGGCACCGTCGCCGGCGCGCTGCTGGGGGCCGGTGCCGCCGCGCTGGCCTTCCCGCTCGCGGCCCAGCTGGCGCTGACGGCGGTGCTCGCGGTCGCCGCGCTCACGCTCGCCACCCGCTCCTTCCTGCCGGCGGAGCCGGGAGCGGAGGACGCGCACCGGGGTGGGTCCGGCGTCGGGCGAGCCTGGCGGGAGCCGCGGACCCTGCTCGTCGGCGTGCTCACCCTCGCCTTCGCCTTCACCGAGGGCAGCGCCAACGACTGGCTGGCGGTCGCCCTCGTCGACGGGCACGGCATCGCCCAGTCGACCGCGGCCGTCGGCTTCGCCGTCTTCGTCGCCGCGATGACCGCCGTCCGGCTCGTCGGCGGCACCCTGCTCGACCGGTGGGGTCGGGTCGCCGTCCTGCGCGCCGGCGGGCTCACCGCCGTGCTCGGGCTGCTGCTGTTCGTCACCGCCCCCGCGCTGCCGTTCGCGCTCGCCGGTGCACTGCTGTGGGGCGCCGGCGCCGCGCTGGGCTTCCCGGTGGGCATGAGCGCGGCGGCCGACGACCCGGCCCGCGCCGCGGCCCGGGTGTCGGTGGTCAGCTCGATCTCCTACACCGCGTTCCTCGCCGGGCCCCCGCTCATCGGGTTCGTCGCCGAGGCGAGCGGCGTGCTGCGGGCACTGCTGGTGGTGCTCGTCGTCCTCGCGGTGGGGATGCTCGCCGCCGGGGCCACCCGGCCGCTGCGCCCCGCCGAGGCCGACTAGCGGGACAGCCGGGCGGCTCGGAGGACGAGGACGGCGTGCTCGAGCGGGTTCGCGGCGACCACCGTGCCGCCGCGCTTGGCGGCCCGGCTCAGGTCCGGGCGGCGGCCGGGCGCACCTGGGCGAGCACGAACTCGGCGACGACGTCGTGCACCGCGTCGCGGTCGTGCTCGTTGAGGACGTCGTGCAGGTCGCCGGGGAAGGTCCGCAGCGTGGCCCGGGGCAGCTGCGCGACCAGCGTCCGCGAGACCTCGACCGGCACCATCGGGTCCGACTCACCGTGCAGGAACAGGGTCGGGATCGACGGCCGGCCCTCGGCGACCCCCGCCGCCACCGCGGGCCAGGTCGCCACCACCGCCTCCATGGTCTGCCGCGGCACGGGGCCGCGGTGGACCAGCGGGTCGTGCCGCAGTGCGTCCAGGTACTCGGGGTGGGTGCTGAACATCTCGCTGGGGTCGGGGTCCTCGACGTCCTCGGCACCCTCGGCCATCAGGGCCTCGACCCACGGCAGGGGCTGGGCCGGTGGTGCGGAGACCACCAGCGCCTGCGCCAGGTCGGGGGACCGCTGGGCCAGCAGGAGGGCGCACACACCCCCGCCGGAGTGGCCCATGAGCACCAGCGGGCGGTCCGGGTGCTGGGCCCGGGCCAGCTCGGCCAGGGTGCGGGTGTCGTCGACGTAGTCGTCCCAGGTGAGCATCAGGTCGCGCTCGCCGTCGCTGCGGCCGTGCCCGATCGCGTCCAGGGCGTGCACCGCGATCCCGTCGGCGGCCAGCCGGCGCCCGAGCACCTCGTAGAGGCCCAGGTGTTCGCCGAAGCCGCCGTGGCAGAAGACGGCGGCGGCGCGGACGTCGCCATCGGGCAGCCAGGCCTCGTGGTGGATGCGGCCACGGGAGCCGTCGAAGAAGGGCATCGCGCCCCTCCCTCCAGTCAGGCGGACGGGCCCCGCTGCGGCGATCCTCCTCGCCGGCGGCACCGGCCGGAGGGGTCCTCCGACCCTCGCCGGCGGACGCGCGCAGCGCCGCGTCACACGGCTGTGGTCGCCACGGGACGGATCGCGATCGGCACCGACCCGGTCCTCTCAGGCCTTCGCGACCTCTCGTGGGAGCTTGACGACCCTCTCTCCTTGAGCCATAAACTCGCTCAGTACCTGAGCGAAATGGGCGGATACCCCATGAGCCGACGCGTCGACCCCGGACGTGAGCACCTCGCGCGGATCGCGCGCCGGTACAGCACGGCCACGGTGCTGTACCACCATGCCGTCGCGGAGCGGCTCGGCCTCGGGCCCTCCGACCACAAGTGCCTGGACCTGCTGCTGCAGCACGGCGAGCTCACCGGCAGCCGGCTCGCCGCGCTGACCGGTCTCACGACGGGTGCCGTCACGGGTGTCGTCAACCGGTTGGAGGCGGCGGGCTTCCTGCACCGCCGTCCGGACCCGTCCGACGGACGACGGCAACTGCTCCAGCCCGTGCCGGAGCGCATCGAGGAGGTCGCCGCCGTCTTCGCTGAGGATGCGCCGGACCTCGATCGCCTCACCGCCGGGATGACGCGCGACCAGGTCGACGCGGTGCTCACCTTCCTGTCCCGCGCGACCGAGGAGCTCGAGGAGTGCGCGGCCCGGCTCCGGGCCCGGGCGCTCCTCGTCGGTACCCGTCGCGCCACCGGCCGCGCACCCACCCATCCGGAGCGCGCTGAGGAGGAAGCCCGATGACGGTCGTCGACCGGAGCGCGGACGCGGCGCTGCACGAGCTGTTCGACCGCATGTGTGCCGCCTGGACGGCCGGGGACGCGGCCGCCTACGGGGAGTGCTTCACCGCGGACAGCGACTACGTCTCCTACGACGGCACGCACGCGCGCGGTCGCCGGGCCATGGTCGACGACCACGATCGGCTGTTCAGGGGCGTGCTGAGCGGCTCGGCACTCGTCGGCCGCATCGAGTCGGTCCGTCACCTGCGACCGGGCGTCGCCGTCCTGCACGCGACCGGCTCCGTCCTGATGCCCTGGCGCTCGAGCCTGCCGAAGCGGCGGCTCTCCCGGCAGACGCTGGTCGCCGTGGAGGAGGGCGGCGCGTGGCGGATCGCTGCGCTGCACAACGGTCGGGTCCGGCCGGTCACCATCCCTGGACCGGCGTCCGTGCCGTCCCGGATGTCCCGGGCGCTGGCCGCGGTGGCCCGCGCACTGGGCGTCGGGCACACCCTCAGCCGACGGTGAGCACGAGCGCTGTGGCCCGAGTTCCCCGTGGGCGCTCAGACCCGGGTGTCGCGCTTGCTCCAGCCGACCGCGGCGGTGAGCAGGAAGAGGACCAGGCCGACCACCGCGAGCCAGAACAGGCCCTCGAGGACGGCGCCGACGACGGTGACGACCAGCCAGATGAGCAGCAGGACGCCGAGCAGTCGCAGCATGGCGGACCTCCGTGCGGGTGGGCGTCCCAGCCTAGGGCCGGGGCGGCCGGTTCGGGACCTCGCGGTCCGGGCAGGATCGCGGCCATGGCCCACACCGCAGCTGACGACCGCTACGACTCGATGACCTACCGGCGCACCGGCCGCAGCGGCCTGGACCTGCCGGCGGTCAGCCTGGGTCTGTGGCACAACTTCGGGGACGACGTCCCGTTCGACCGGCAGCGCGCGATCCTGCGCCGCGCCTTCGACCTCGGCGTCACCCACTTCGACCTGGCCAACAACTACGGACCCCCGTACGGCAGCGCGGAGGTCAACTTCGGTCGGCACCTCGCCGACGACTTCCGGCCCTACCGCGACGAGCTGGTCATCTCGACCAAGGCCGGCTACGACATGTGGCCCGGTCCGTACGGCCAGGGCGGCGGCGGGCGGAAGTACGTGCTCGCCAGCCTCGACCAGTCGCTGCGCCGGATGGGACTGGAGTACGTCGACGTCTTCTACTCCCACCGGCCGGACCCGACCACGCCGCTCGAGGAGACGATGGGCGCGCTGCACAGCGCCGTGCAGGCCGGCAAGGCGCTGTACGTCGGTATCTCCAGCTACGGCCCGGAGGACACCGCGAAGGCTGCGGAGATCCTCGCCGACCTGGGGACGCCGCTGCTGATCCACCAGCCGTCGTACTCGATGCTCAACCGCTGGATCGAGACCGAGGGCCTGCTCGACACCCTCGAGGACGTCGGCGCCGGCTGCATCGCCTTCTCCCCGCTGGCCCAGGGGATGCTCACCAGCAAGTACCTCGACGGCATCCCGGAGGGCTCGCGCGCCAGCCAGGACAAGTCGCTGTCGAGCGCCCTGCTCACCGAGGAGGCGCTCGGCCACGTCCGCGCGCTCAACGGCATCGCCGAGAAGCGCGGGCAGAGCCTGGCGCAGATGGCGCTGGCCTGGGCGCTGCGCGACCCGCGGGTGACCTCCGTGCTCGTCGGCGCGAGCAGCGTCGGCCAGCTGGAGCAGAACGTCGCCGCTCTCGAGCGCCTGGACTTCACCGACGACGAGCTCGCCTCGATCGACGAGCAC
This sequence comes from Geodermatophilus sp. URMC 61, assembly GCF_052931555.1. Lineage (NCBI taxonomy): Bacteria > Bacillati > Actinomycetota > Actinomycetes > Geodermatophilales > Geodermatophilaceae > Geodermatophilus > Geodermatophilus sp. URMC 61. Next base: position 2,889,642 of record NZ_JBRFHZ010000002.1, on the reverse strand, counting down.
GCCGTCGACTCGGGCATCGACCTGTGGGAGGCCCCCCGCACCGCCTGAGGAAGGACCCCCTGCCCCCACCACCCGCCAGCTCGCGGCGGGTCCCTGCCGGGGGCCGTCCGTCCTCCCCAAACCTCGCAGGCTCGGCGTGGGGAGGACGGGGGTCCTCTTTCAGTGCCCGCGTTCGACGAGCGCGGCGAGCCGGTCCAGCGCCGTCCGCCAGCCGAGCTCGTTGTCCTCGGGGGCCACGGCCTCGGGCACCCCGTCGTGGACGGCGGTCAGCTCGGTGCCGCCGCCCGGGGCCTCGACCAGCGTGATGGTGCTGGTCATCTCGCCCTGCAGCGCCGGGTCGGCGCTCTCGAAGACGTCGACCTCGACGACCAGCTCGTCGGGTACCAGGCGGACGAAGCGACCGCGGTAGGTGTCGGTGTGCGCGGTCGTCTTGCCCCGCGGCCCCGGCTCGTCGTAGGTGAGCGAGACGCGCAGCGTGCCGCCGTCGCGGGCGTCGAACTCGTGCACCTGGCAGGTCATCCCCTCGGGCACCTTCCAGCGGGCCACCGCGCCGGGGTCGAGCAGCGCCCGGTAGACGGCGGCACGCGGCGCGTCGATGTGCCGGGTCACCCTGGTGGTGGTCACGGCGGCCATCGTGCCTGCGCGACACCGGGGGCGTGGCAGGGTCGGCCGCGTGGATCTCGACGCGGTGGCCGACGAGCTGTACGCGGTGCCGCCCGACGGGTTCGTGACGGCGCGCAAGCAGCGCCAGGACGACGCCCGCGCGGCGGGGGACCGGACCCTCGCGCGGGAGATCGGTGCGCTGCCCAAGCCGACCGCCGCGGCCTGGGTGTGCAACCTGCTGGTGCGGGAGCAGCGGGCGGAGATCGAGGGGCTGGTCGAGCTGGGCGACCTGCTGCGGCAGGCCCAGGAGAGCCTGGCCGGCGACCAGCTGCGGGCGCTGGACCGCCAGCGCTCGCAGCTGCTGACCGCGCTCACCTGCCAGGCGGTCGCGCTCGCCCGGGAGCACGGCATGCGGGTGGGCGGCACCGTGGAGACCCAGGTCGCAGACACGTTGCGCGCGGCGATGGCCGACCCGGAGGCCGGCGAGGCGCTGCTGTCGGGCCGGCTCACCGGCGCCATGTCCTACAGCGGCCTGGGGACGACGGGCAGCCGGCCGGTGCTGCGGCTGGTGTCACCGCGGCCCGAGCGGGAGGGGACCGGCGGGTCGCGCTCCGGTACCGCGGCCGCCCGCCGGCGCCACGACGAGGACGCCCGGCGGGCCGCCGAGCAGGAGGCCCGCCGGCGCGAGGAGGAGGCGCGGCGGGCGGCCGAGGAACGCCGGCGGCGCGAGCTCGAGGAGGCACGCCGCGCGGCCGAGGAGGCGACCGCGCTGGCCGCCGAGGCCGTCGCCGCGGCCGAGGAGGAACGGCACCGGGTCGACGACCTCGACGCCCGCCGGGCCGACCTGCAGGCGCGGGTGGAGGAGCTGACCGACGAGCTCGCGCGCACCGAGGAGGAGGCCGCGCAGACCGCCGAGGAGCTCAGGCGGGCCGAACGGCACCGGCGCACCGCCGAGCGACGCGCCACCGAGGCGGCCACCGCGCGCGACCGCGCGGTGGCCGCGCTGCGGGCGCTCGAGGAGGGCTGAGCCCCGCCGTCGTCCCCCAGGGGTGACAGGTCAGCCCATCGTCTTCTGGCCGTCCAGGGACTCCCGCAGGATGTCCGCGTGCCCGGCGTGCTGGGCGGTCTCCGCGACGATGTGCAGGAACACGCGGCGGGCCGAGCGGGTCGCGCCCGGCTCGAACCACGGCGCCTCCGGCAACGGGTGCGAGGCGTCCAGGTCGGGGAGCGTGCGCACCAGCTCGTCGGTGCGCTGGGCGACCTCCTCGTAGTGGGCCAGCACGCCCTCGAGCGTCTCGTCGGGACCCATCCGGAACTCCTCGGCCCACTTCGCCATCTGCTCCGGGTCGGTGGCCGAGGCCATGGCAGCCGGGCCGTTCACGATGAAGTCGACCCAGCCGGCCTCCTGGGAGGCGACGTGCTTGACCAGCCCACCGAGGGTGAGCTCGCTGGCGGTGGTCCGCTGCCGTGCCTGCTCCTCGGTGAGTCCCTGCACGGTGAAGCGGAGGAAGTGCCGGTGCGCGGCCAGCGCCTCCAGCAGGTCGGCCCGCTCGCCGGTGAGGGTCGTGGTGTCCATGGGATCCGCCTCTCGGTGTCCGCCGTCGCTGACGAGGCCCACGCTAGGCAGCACAGCGGCCAGATACTGACCGCAATGTGCGGCAGGATCGCCGCATGTCCGATCCGTCCGCACGGACCCTGCGTCTGCTCTCCCTGCTGCAGCAGCGCCGCTACTGGGCCGGCTCCGACCTCGCCGACCGGCTCGGCGTCTCGGTCCGCACGCTGCGGCGGGACGTCGACCGGTTGCGCGAGCTCGGGTACCCGGTGGAGGCCCAGCGCGGCGTCGACGGCGGCTACCAGCTCGCCCCGGGCGCCGCCCTGCCGCCGCTGGTGCTCGACGACGAGGAGGCGGTCGCGCTCGCCGTCGGCCTGCAGACCGCTGCCCAGAGCGCCGTCGCGGGGACGGCGGAGTCGTCGGTGCGGGCGCTGGCCAAGGTCGCGCAGGTGATGCCCACCCGGCTGCGGCGCCGGGTGGAGGCGCTGCGTGCGGTGACCGACCCCGCGCCCTGGGCCGGGCCGCAGCAGCTCGTCGACCCGGGGGCGCTCGCCGTCGTCGCCCAGGCCTGCCGCGACTGCGAGCGGCTCGACTTCGGCTACACCGCCGCCGACGCCACCCCGTCGGACCGGCGGGTCGAGCCGCACCGGCTGGTCACCCTCGGCCGGCGCTGGTACCTGGTCGGCTACGACCTCGACCGCGGCGACTGGCGCAGCTTCCGCCTCGACCGGCTGGCCCGGCCGCGGCCGACCGGGGCGCGGTTCGCGCCGCGGCGACTGCCGGCCGAGGACGCCGTCGCCTTCGTCCGGGCCGGCACGGCCGGGGGAGCCAGCCCGACGCCGGTCGAGTTCCTCGTCGCCGCCCCCGCCGACCGGGTGCGGGAGCGGATCGGGCGGTGGGCGCGCGTCGAGGACGACGGCTCCGGCGGCAGCCGGGTGCACATGGTGGCCGACGGGCTGGACTGGCCGGCGTTCGCCATCGGCACCCTGGACGCCGAGGTCAGCGTCGTCTCGCCACCGGAGCTGCTGGCCCTGCTGCACGCGTGGGGACGTCGGCTGAGCAGGGCCGATTCTGTCGTACCCCCGGACGAGCATGGGGCGCGTCCCACCGAGGGGAGGTCGCCATGACCCGCACGGTTCCCAGCACCGAGACGCTCGACCTGGAGATCGCCATCGCCCACATCGCGCTGGGTGTCGCCCGCAGCGCCGCGGCCCGCAGCCCGTCGGCCGAGAACGCGCGGCGCGTCGCCGAGGCCGAGGCCGACGTCGACGCCCTGCTCGACCAGCGCCTCGCCGCCGCCTGAAGCCCGGGGTGGTCCCTCTGCACGGTCCCGCCGTGAGCTTGCCGGCGGTGGGGGCAGGGGGTCCTCCGACTAGCGTCGGGCCATGACCGCACCCGCATCCCGCATCGCCATCGTCACCGGCTCCGAGTCGGGCATCGGCCGGGCCACCGCCGTGGCCCTCGCCGACGCCGGCTGCGACCTCGGGATCACCTGGTACCGCGAGGAGAAGGCCGCGGAGGCGACCGCCGACGAGGTGCGGGCGCTGGGCCGCCGCGCCGAGGTGCGGCACGTCGACCTCACCGAGCTGCCGCAGGCCGCCGACGTCGTCGACGAGCTGGCCGAGGCCCTCGGCGGGGTCGACGTCCTGGTCAACGACGCCGGAACCGGACACATGTCGACGGTCCTCGACACCGACTTCGCCACCTGGCGCGAGGTGCTCGCCACCGACCTCGACGCCGCCTTCCTCTGCCTGCAGCGGGCCGCGCGGCGGATGGTCACCGCCGGCCGCGGCGGGCGGATCGTCAACGTCACCAGCGTCCACGAGCACCAGCCGCGGGTCGGCGCGGCCGCGTACTGCGCGGCCAAGGGCGGGCTCGGCCTGCTCACCCGGGTCGCCGCGATCGAGCTGGCCGAGCACGGCATCACGGTCAACGCCGTCGCGCCCGGTGAGATCGCCACCCCGATGACCGGCCAGGAGGACGAGGACCCGACCGCTCCCGGGCACGGGCGGCCCGGCGTCCCGCTGGGTCGCCCCGGCGACGCGCGCGAGGTGGCCGCGGTCATCGCCTTCCTCGCCTCGCCGGAGGCCTCCTACGTCACCGGCTCCTCCTACGCCGTGGACGGCGGCATGCTGCAGATGGGGCCGATGGCCGGGTCGCACCTGACCTCCGACGACTGGCGCCGTCCCTGAGGTCCGCCGCTCAACCGGCCAGCAGCTCCAGCAGCTGCGCCCGGTCCGGGCCGGGAGGAACCGGCGGTGGCTCGCCCGCGTGGGCGGCCACCAGCTCGGCCATCCCCGGCCGCGCGAGCACCTCCTCGGGCAGCGCCAGGCAGGTGACGGTCTCCAGCAGCGCACGGTAGGCGTCGGCGTCGTGCGCGGCGGCGGCCAACAGGCCGGTGCGGGTCGGGTCCGCGGGCGGGGGTTCGCGGCCGGCGCGGAGGGCGTCCATCTCGGCGATCCGCGTCCGGTCGGCGGCCAGCTGGTTGCGGTAGAAGGGCGCCACCTCGCACTCGGTGCGCCCGTCGAAGAGCCGCGCCAGCTCGACCGGGTCGTCGGGCGACTCCCGCACCACGGCCCGCAGCAGCTGCGCGTGCACGGCGCCGACCGAGATGCCGCGCCCGGCCGAGGGGTTGGTGCACGCCCAGGCGTCGCCCACGGCGAGGAACCCGGTCACCACCGGGACGCCGTCCACCACCAGGCGGCGGTAGCGGTCCAGCACGCCGGCCATCGCCAGCACGCCGGTGATCGGCTCGCCGTCCAGCCAGTGCGCCTGTCGGGGACAGGCGGCGATCACCCGGTCGAACACCGCCGGCTCGCGCAGCGCCTTGAGCGGCGCGTCGCGGGTCGGCCCGAACACCGTCACCGACCAGGTGTCGTTGTCCCCGCCCAGCGTGATGAGCGAGATGCTGCCGACCGGGGCCAGCTGGGGACCCAGCCGCCGCGGTTGCTCGGGGCCGGTGAAGTAGCGGGTGTAGTACACGAAGCCGCTGGGCTGGCTCTCCGCCTGGGCCGGACGGGCGTCCAGCTCGGCCAGCCAGTCCGCGCTCGGTGAGCGGCGTCCGGTCGCGTCGACGACCAGGTCGGCGGCGAGCCGGCCGCCGGTGTCGGTGCTCACCCCGGTGACGTGCGGGACGCCGGGCAACGGCGAGGGGCCGATCACCAGGCCCGTGACCCGCACGCCGCGGCGGACGCGCAGCCGCGGGTGTCCCTCCGCGGCCGCCGCGACCACCGCCTCGGTCACCGGACGCCGCCCCGTGACGAACCGCAGCCGGTCGTCGCCGGGCCGGGGCGCGCGGTCCGCGATCGAGGGCGGCAGCGACTCCACGTAGTCGACCCGGAGGCACCCAGCGTCGGCCAGCCGCTCGGTCAACCCGGGCAGCTCCCGGTCGACCACCTGGCGGAAGCGCGGGAGGAGGGTGTGCGGCTGGCGGAACTGGGCGACCCCGGCTCGTCGCCAGTCGTCCCACGCCTCGGCCGGCGTCCCCGGGGGGTCGGCGGGGTCCGGCTCGAGGACCGTCACCTCGTGCCCGTCCTCGGCCAGCATCAGGCCCGCACACAGGCCGATGACCCCGCCACCGCACACCACGATCGCCGCCATGCCGCCTCCCGGGTCCGCCGGGAAGGGTCCTCCCGGGCCAGGAGAGCGGCCAGGGCCGGAAGCCTCCGCGGGGACGGCGGTGTCGCGCCCCCGCCTCCGTCGCCCGGCCGTGGTGATCATGGGCTCGTCGCTGTCTCGCGCGGCGTGCCCGCGCGTGTCGCCGGCAGCAACCCCGTGATCGACTCTGCTCGGCACCAGGACGAGCGGCCGCCGGCGCCGGGGGCACGTGCGAGCCGGGCCTGCGGAGGTCGCGGCGGCGTCAGCTGCCGCGCTTGCGGCGCTTCTCGCGGTAGAGGTCGGTGTCGGCGCGGACCAGCAGGTCGGCGAGGGTGTCGCCGGGTCCCGCGGTCGCGGTCCCGGCCGACCAGCCCGCGGGGTGGGCTTCGCGCAGCCGCGCCAGCAGGTCCGCGGCGCGGGCTGCGTCGGTGCTGGGGAGGCTGAGCACGAACTCGTCCCCGCCGTAGCGGCCCAGCAGGTCCGACATCCGCAGCTGCGCGGTCCACGCGGCGGCCAACCCCTGCAGCAGGGCGTCGCCGGCGCCGTGGCCCGCCCGGTCGTTGATCGCCTTGAAGTCGTCGAGGTCGATGAGCACGACCGTGAAGGGCTCGTCGCTGCGCAGTGCGTGCGCCAGGCCGCGGTCGGCCGCCACCTGCCAGGCCCGCCGGTTGGCCAGCCCGGTCAGCGGGTCGGTACCGGCGGCCCGGTACAGGTCGCCGGAGACGCGTGACTGCGCCTCGGTGAGCAGGACGACGGTGACCACCGTCGTCAGCCACAGGGGCAGGAACCCGGTGGGGACCGCGGCGAGGGCGCCGGCGGTGGTGAGCACCAGCATCAGCGCGACGTGTACACGAGCCGCGCGGCGGGAGAAGAAGTGCGCGCTGAAGACGCCGATGGTCACCATCGCCGGCCCCAGCCCGACGATCCCCACCGCGGTCACCGAGCGCCAGGCGAGCAGACCCAGTTCCGCGGAGGCCAGCAGCACCGCCGCGTGCAGTGCCCACGGCCCCAACCGGTCGCGGCGCAGCCACAGCACGGCCGATCCGACGGCACCCAGCCCGGCCAGGCCCCACAACAGCGCCACCGGCGACCGGTCGGACACCGGCACCAGCGCGCCCACGGCGCACAGCACCGCGCTCACCGCGTACAGCAGTGAGAGCAGGGCGATGCCGCCCGGCCGCAGCGAGTGCATGGGACCCCCGTTCGTCCGGGCCAGCATCAGCCGCCCGGACGACGCCCCGCATCGATACGGAACCGACCCGACCCGATGGGGGGAGCCCCCGCCGCCCGACCGGGGGAGGCCGGGCTCACTCCCTGTCACCCCCACGTGTCGGCGATCACCCGCCGGTGAGCTCGGTCGGCACGGTGATCACGTCGACCATCGCGCCGCGGCGGTGCACGGTCACCGGCAGGGGGCGGCCGATCGCCTCGTCGAACAGCAGCCGCTGCAGGCTCTGCGCCTCGGCGACCGGTCGCCGTCCGGCCTCCAGCACCAGGTCGCCGGCCTTGAGCCCGGCACGGTCGGCCGGCGACCCGGGGACGACGTCGACGATCCGCAGCCCCCGTCGCCGCCCGGTGCGCTCGGCGAGCGCCGCCGGCAGCGGAGCAGGCGTGCTGACCAGGCCGAGGTAGGCGCGGCGCACCCGGCCGTCGCGCACCAGCGCGTCCACGATCCGCCGGGTGGTGTCGTTGACCGGCACCGCCAGGCCCAGCCCCCAGCCGGCGACGGCGGTGTTGACCCCGACCACCCGGCCGGCGGAGTCGGCCAGCGCCCCACCGGAGTTGCCCGGGTTGAGCGCGGCGTCGGTCTGGATGACGTCCTCCACCACCCGGGCGGTGCGCCCGTCCCGGGTGGGCAGCGACCGGCCCAGACCGCTGACCACGCCGGCGGTCACCGAGCCGGCCAGCCCCAGCGGGTTGCCCACCGCGACCACCAGCTGACCGACCCGCAGCGTCGCGGCGTCCCCGAGCTGTGCCGGCGGGGGGGTGGCGCCGCGCGCCCGGACGACGGCGAGGTCCGACAGCGGGTCGGCGCCCACGACGTCGACCCCGGCCTCGCTGCCGTCGGCGAAGACCGCCCTCCCGGCGCGGGACCGCCCGACGACGTGGGCGTTGGTCAGCAGGAGCCCGTCACCCGGGACGACGACCGCCGATCCCGCGCCGCCGCTCCCATCGGGCGCGGTCACCTGCAGCGCGGCGACGTGCGGGGTGAGCTCGGCGGCGACGGCGGTGACCACCTGGGAGTACGCGTCCAGCGCCCGCTCGTCGACGGAGCCCGAGGTGTCCGGCTCCGGCAGCACGCCCATGGCGCACCTCCTCGATTACGCGATTACAGAGCCAGTGAACTCCCGTGCGGACGCCTGTGGGAGCGGTCATGCCGTGGGCGAACAGCGGCCCGATACTGGCCCGGTGACGATCCCTGCGATCATCCCGGCGGCGGTCCGTCGAGCAGCGGCGGAGCAGGCGTGGCAGCAGCTGCGGCCCGAGGTGGCGGCCGAGGCCGTCGCGGCCCTGGGCCCGGCGGAGGGTGACGCCTTCCTCGCCCGCGCCGACCTCGCCCTCTACGACGTCCACGAGCCGCTGGCCGTGCTCTACGGGGACGCGGCCGACGAGCTCTTCGCCCGCGCGCTGCGCACCGCCCTGGCCGCCGCGGTGGAGCGCCCCGAGGAGCTGCGCCGCATCGACCGGCGCCGCGAGGTCGACCCGGCGTGGTTCCAGCGCGCCCGCGTGCAGGGCTACGTCTGCTACGTGGACCGCTTCTGCGGCACCCTCGACCGGCTGCCGGAGCACCTCGACCACCTCGCCGAACTCGGCACCACCTACCTGCACCTCATGCCGCTGCTGAAGCCGCGGCCGGGGGAGAACGACGGCGGCTACGCGGTGATGGACTACCGCGAGGTCGACCCCCGGCTGGGCACCATGGCCGACCTCGAGGAGGTCGCCACGGCCCTGCACGACCGCGGCATGGCGCTGTGCATCGACCTGGTGCTCAACCACACCGCCCGCGAGCACGCCTGGGCCCAGGGCTGGCTGGCCGGCGACCCGGCCTACGCCGGCTTCTACACGGCCTTCCCCGACCGGACGCTGCCCGACGCCTACGACGCGACGATCCCCGAGGTCTTCCCCGACCGGGCGCCGGGCTCGTTCAGCTGGGTGCCGGAGGCCTGCGGCGGCGAGGGCGGCTGGGTCTGGACGACGTTCTGGCCGTACCAGTGGGACCTGGACTACGCCAACCCCGCGGTCGCCCTGGCGATGCTCGGGGAGATCACCTGGCTGGCCCACCGCGGCGTCGACGTCTTCCGGATGGACGCCGTCCCGTTCATGTGGAAGCGGCTGGGTACCAGCTGCCAGAACCAGCCCGAGGGGCACAGCCTGCTGCAGCTGCTGCACGCGCTGACCCGGCTGGCCGCGCCCGGCGTGGTCTTCAAGGCCGAGGCGATCGTCTCGCCCGACGACCTCGTCGGCTACCTCGGCGGGCACGACCGCTACCGGCCCGAGTGCGAGCTGGCCTACCACAACCAGCTCATGGTGCTGCTGTGGAGCAGCCTGGCCACCGGCGACGTCCGGCTGGCCCGGCAGTCGCTGGGCCGGATGCGGCCGGTGCCGCCCAGCGCCACCTGGTGCACCTACGTGCGCGGCCACGACGACATCGGGTGGGCGGTCGCCGACGAGGACGCCGCCGCGGTCGGCCTCGACGGTTTCGCGCACCGCCGCTTCCTCAACGACTTCTACGCCGGCCGCTTCCCCGGCTCCTTCGCCCGAGGCGCGCTGTTCCAGGAGAACGAGGTCACCGGGGACGCCCGGATCTCCGGCTCCGCGGCGTCGCTGTGCGGCATCGAGGCCGCGCTCGAGGACGGCGACGACGCCGCGCTGGACGCCGGGGTCCGCCGGCTGGTGCTGCTGTACTCCGTGGTCTACGCGTACGGCGGCATCCCGCTGCTGTACATGGGCGACGAGCTGGCCCTGCGCAACGACGCCGGCTACCTCGCCGACCCCGCGCTCGCCCCGGACAACCGCTGGATGCACCGCCCGCCGATGGACTGGGACACCGCCGCCCGCCGCGGCGACCTGGCGACCCTCGAGGGCCGGGTGTGGAGGGAGATCCGCCGGCTGGGTGAGGTGCGCCGCGCGCAGCTGGCGCTGCGCGGCGGGGTGGAGTCCGCGGTGGTGGACGCCGGCAGCGACGCCGTCCTCGTCTGGCGCCGCAAGCACCCGCGCAGCGGCACCTTCGTCGGGTTGGCCAACTTCTCGTCCTCGCCCCAGGCCGTGGACGCCGACACCGTCACCGGCTTCGGCAGCTTCGAGCAGGTGCACGGCAGCGACGGCGTCCTCCCCGTGCGAGACGGGCAGGTCGTCGTGCCCGGGCTCGGCTTCGCCTGGTACGCCGAGCCGTGACCGGGCCGACGACGCCTCCGACCCACCCGCCGCCCCCGACTCCCGCCGGGGGCACCGTCGGTGTCGAGGAGGAGTTCCACCTCGTCGACCCCGGCACCCTCGCGCTCACGCCGAGCACGACGGTCGTGCGGGCCGCTCTCGCCGGCGCCGCGGGGGAGCACGTGCACGCGGAGATCGTCACCACCCAGCTGGAGACCTCCACCGGGATCTGCTCCACGCTCGCCGAGCTGCGCGCCCAGCTGGTCGCCACCCGTGCCGAGGCCGCGGCGGCCGCCGCCCGCGACGGGCTGGTCGTCCTCGCCGCCTCCACCCACCCCTTCGGCACCTGGCGCGAGCAGCGGATCACCGGCGCACCCCGGTACGAGGCGATGGTCGAGCGCTGGGGCGGGCTGGCCGACCGGCAGGACATCTGCGGCTGCCACGTGCACGTCGGCATCCCCGACGTCGGGACGGCGGTGGCGGTGATGGACCGCGCCCGTCCCTACCTGCCGGTGCTGCTCGCGATGACCGGCAGCTCCCCCTTCCACGACGGCGCGGACACCGGCTACGAGTCCTGGCGCACGGTGTGGTGGTCGCTGTGGCCCAACGCCGGGCCGCCGGAGCCGCTGGGCAGCGAGCAGCGGTTCCGCGAGGTCCTCGACGGGCTGGTCCGCTCCGGGCTCGTCGAGGACGGCCGGCACCTGTACTGGGAGGTGCGGCCGTCCGCCCGCTGGCCGACGCTGGAGTTCCGGCTGGCCGACGTCTGCACCGACCTCGACGCCGCCGTCCTGCACGCCGCGCTGGTCCGCTCGCTGGTGCGGGTGCTCGCCGGTCGCGCGGAGCGCGCCGAGCCGCTCCCCGAGGTGCGCCCCGAGCTGCTGCGCGCCGCCCGCTGGCGGGCCGCCCACGACGGGCTGCGCGGCGAGCTGTTCGACCCGGTGCGCGGCGAGCCGACCGCCGCACGGGACGCCGTCGAGGCGCTGGTCGCCGAGCTCGCCGACGACCTGCGCGCGCACGGTGAGGAGGACGACGTCGACGCGCTCCTGGACCGCCTGTGGGCGCACGGCACGTCGGCCACCCGGCAGCGGGACACCTGGGCCGCCACCGGCGACCGCCGCGCGGTGGCCGCCGCGGTGGTGCGGGACGGCGCCGCCGGTACCGGGTGAGACCGGGGAGTCCGGGGTAGGGGGCGGCCATGACCGAACCGCGCCCCCTCGCCCTCGTCACCGGTGCCTCCAGCGGGATCGGGCTCGAGCTGGCCCGCCAGTTCGCCGAGCACGGCTTCGACCTCGTGGTGAACGCCGAGGACGCCGAGCTCACGACCGCCGCAGAGCAGCTGCGCGCAACCGGCACCACGGTGCAGTCGGTGCAGGCCGACCTGCGGACTCCCGAGGGTGCGCAGGCCGTCTACGACGCGGTGACCGCCACCGGGCGCCCGCTGGCCGCGGCGGCGCTCAACGCCGGCGTCGGCAAGGGCGGGCCGTTCGTGGAGAACCCGCTCGAGGACGAGCTGGCGATCATCGACCTCAACGTCCGCTCGACCGTCGTCCTGGCCAAGTCCGTGCTGCGGGACATGGCCGCGCGCGGGGAGGGCCGGGTGCTGTTCACCTCGTCGGTCGCCTCCACCATGCCCGGGCCCCACCAGGCGGTCTACAACGCCTCGAAGTCCTTCGTGCAGTCGTTCGCCGAGGCGCTGGCCACCGAGCTGCGGGACACGGGGGTGACGGTCACCTCGCTGATGCCCGGCCCCACCGACACCGAGTTCTTCGAGCGCGGCGACCTGATGGACACCAAGCTCGGCCAGGGGCCCAAGGACGACCCGGCCCAGGTCGCCAAGCAGGGCTTCGAGGCGATGATGGCCGGGCGGGACAAGGTGCTCGGCGGCTCGGTGATGAGCAAGGCGCAGGCAGTCGTCAACTCGGTGCTGCCGGACCGGCTGAAGTCCGCCGGCCACGCGAAGATGGCCGAGCCCGGCAGCGGGGACTAGGCCATGACCGGCGTCCGGGACCTCGCCCTGCCGCTGCGGGACCCCACCGACCTCGACCCGGTGCTCGAGCGGGTCGGCGACGCGCACGTCGTGGCGATCGGCGAGGCCAGCCACGGCACCCACGAGTACTACGCCTGGCGGGCCGCGCTGACCCGCCGGCTCGTCACCGAACGCGGCTTCCGCTTCGTCGCGGTGGAGGGCGACTGGCCCGACTGCTACCGGGTCAACCGGTCGGTCAAGCTGCGGCCGGGCGCCGACGTCGACCCGCGCGACGCCCTCGACGCCTTCTCCCGCTGGCCGACGTGGATGTGGGCCAACGACGACGTCGTCGGCTTCTGCCGCTGGCTGCGCGATGTGAACGCCGAGCTCCCGGAGGACGAGCGGGTCGGCTTCTACGGCCTGGACGTCTACAGCCTCTGGGACTCGATGCAGGAGCTCGTGGGCTGGCTGCGGGAGCACGAGCCCGAGCACGTGGAGACCGCGCTGCGGGCGCTGCGCTGCTTCGAGCCCTTCGGTGAGGACGGCGCCGAGTACGCCTTCGCCTCCCGCTTCGCCCCCACGAGCTGCGAGCAGGCGGTCGTCGACCTGCTGCACCACCTGTGCGACGAGAGGGGGAGGGCCGAGACCGGGACCGACCCGGAGGCCCGCTTCTCCGCCGAGCAGAACGCCGCCGTGGTCGTCGACGCCGAGCGCTACTACCGGGCCATGGTGCAGGGCTCGGCCGAGTCGTGGAACGTCCGTGACGTCCACATGGTCGACACCCTCGATCGGCTGCTCGCCTCGAGCGACAACGGCCCCCACCCGCCCAAGGCCGTCGTCTGGGAGCACAACACGCACATCGGCGACGCCCGCGCCACCGACATGGCCGACGCCGGGATGACCAACGTCGGGCAGCTGCTGCGCGAACGGCACGGCGCCGACGACGTCGTCCTGGTCGGCTTCGGCGGGTACCGCGGCGGCGTCATCGCCGGCAGCGCGTGGGGCGCGCAGATGCAGCGGATGCCGGTGCCCGAGGCCCGGCGCGGCAGCCTGGAGGCGCTGCTGCACGAGGAGGTCGGCCGCGACGCGCTGCTCGTCTGGGGGCGCGACGGCTCCCGGCCGGCCGAACTGGGGCGGCGGCTGGACCACCGGGCGATCGGCGTCGTCTACCGGCCCGAGCGGGAGAAGTGGGGCAACTACGTGCCCACCGTGCTGGGGGAGCGCTACGACGCCTTCCTGTACCTCGACGACACCTCGCCCCTGCAGCCGCTGCACCTGGAGCGGGCCGACGAGCACGTGCCGCCGCTGGCGCACGCGGTCTGATGGAGGACCCCCTGTCCCCCCGCCGTGGGAGGACCCCGTCCTCCCCACCCTTCGCAGGCTCAGGGTGGGACCCGGGACGGGGCCGCAGCGGGCCCCCGCAGGGGGCCACCCGCCACGCCGCAGAGGGGCGGCTCGACGCCCGGCCGGTGACCGCGCCGGCGGCGGCACCGTACCCGCCGGGCGTCCGGACGCTGGAGCTGGGACCGCACGCGCGGGCGCAGCTCGTCGTCCCCGACGGGCCGCGCCGACCACGGCCGCTGCTGGTGTTCTTCCACGGTGCCGGCGGGACGGCGGCGCAGTCCGTGGGCCTCGTCGGCGGGCCGGCCACCGCCCACGAGGCGCTGGTGCTCGCACCGTCGTCGGTGGCCGCCACCTGGGACCTCATCGCCGGCGGCCTCGGCCGGGACGTCGCGGTGCTCGACGCCGCCCTGGAGCAGGTCTTCGCCCGGCAGCCGGTCACGAGCGTCGCGTTCGGCGGCTTCTCCGACGGCGCCTCCTACGCGCTCAGCCTCGGCCTCACCAACGGCGACCTCGCCGAGGCCGTGCTCGCGTTCTCCCCTGGGTTCGCCGTCCCACCGCGGCGGGTCGGCCGGCCGCGGTTGTGGATCTCCCACGGCACCGACGACCGGGTGCTGCCCGTCGCCCGGTGCGGACGGCGGCTGGCCCGCGAGTTCGGCGCCGAGGGGTACGACGTCACCTACGAGGAGTTCGACGGCGGCCACGTCGTCCGGCCCGTGGACGTGACCGCCGCCCTCTCCCTCTGGCTCGGCGAGCGTCCCGGTTAGGCGGAGCGGCGCTCGGTTAGGTCCGTCGCCGGGGCCGTGACGTCCTTGGGGCCGCCGGTCTTGGAGACGGCGAACTCCGACCCGAGCGCCTCCAGCGCCAGCCGCCCGTACACCTGCTGCTGGGTGGCGACCCGCTCGGCGCGGCCGCGGCCGAGGAAGCTGACCACCCAGTGCAGCACCGCGGTGACCCGGCTCTTGAAGCCCACGATGTACATCAGGTGGACGACCAGCCACAGCACCCAGGCGAAGAAGCCCTCGAACTTGAACTTCTTGATGTCGGCGACGGCGGAGAACCGGGAGATCGTCGCCATGTTGCCCTTGTCGCGGTAGTGGAACGGCTTCTGCGGCTCCCGACCGGCGATCCGCCGCTGGATCGCCTCGGCGGCGTACCGCCCGCCCTGGATGGCCACCTGCGCGACGCCGGGCAGCCGGTCCGGGTGGTTGGCCATGTCGCCGACGACGTGCACCTCGGGGTGGCCGGGCAGGGTGAGGTCGGGCTGCACGGAGATGCGGCCGGCGCGGTCGACCTCGGCGCCGGACTGCTCAGCGAGCAGCCGCCCCAGCGGGCTCGCCTGGACGCCCGCCGCCCACACCTTGGTGGCCGCCCGGATGCGGCGGACCTGCCCGTCGCGGTCCTTGACCTCCAGGCCGTTGGCGTCGAGGTCGGTGACCATCGCGCCGAGCTGGACCTCGACGCCGATCTCGTTGAGGTGCCGGCGGGCGCGCTCGCCGAGCTTCTCGCCGAACGGCGGCAGGACCTGCGGGGCGGCGTCGAGCAGGATCACCCGGGCCTGCGTCGGGTCGATGGTGCGGAAGTCGCGGCGCAGCGTGCGGTGGGCCAGCTCGGCGATCTGACCGGCCATCTCCACGCCCGTCGGGCCGGCGCCCACCACGACGAAGGTGAGCAGCCGGTCGCGCTCGGCCGGGTCGGTGGCCAGCTCGGCCAGCTCGAAGGCGCCGAAGATGCGACCGCGCAGCTCCAGGGCGTCGTCGATGCTCTTCATGCCGGGCGCGAACTCGGCGAAGCGGTCGTTGCCGAAGTAGGACTGCCCGGCGCCGGCGGCGACGATCAGCTCGTCGTAGGGGTGCACGGTGCTGCGGCCCAGGATGGTCGAGGTGACCGTGCGGGCGGCCAGGTCGATGTCGGTGACCTCACCGAGCACCACGCGGGTGTTCTCCTGGTTGCGCAGGATCTCGCGGGTGGGCGGTGCGATCTCGCCCTCGGAGAGGATGCCGGTGGCCACCTGGTACAGCAGCGGCTGGAACAGGTGGTGGCTCGTCTTGCCGATGACGGTGACGTCGACGGGGGTCCGCCTGAGTGCCTTGGCGGCGAACAGCCCACCGAAGCCGGAGCCGACGATGACGACCCTGGGCCGACCGGACGAGGAGGCGCCGGCGAGGCCGGCCACAGGTGATGTCGTCATGATGAATCAGTCTCCCACCTCGGTGTCTGGGGTCCGCGCGTGGCCGGGAGCGATCCAGGCCACAGCGTCCTGGCCGCACCCGCCGTTGCCACCTCTACCCGCGATCAGTCCCCCCACGCGGGCGCGGTAGACCGGTCCGGTGCCGCAATCCCTGATCGGACCGGTCCTCGTCCCCGGTCTGGGGCTCGACGAGCGCTCGTCGGCCCGCCTGCGGGAGCTGGTGGCGGCCGACGTGGTCCTGCTGCCGGGTATGGGGCTGCGCGGACCGGTGCCGCCGCTCGAGGAGCTCGCGGCCGGCGTGCGGGCCCGGCTCGGCGAGGGGCCGGTGCTGCTCGTCGGCCACTCGCAGAGCTGCCAGGTGGTGGCCGCCGCGGCGGGGGACCCGCGGGTGGCCGGGCTGGTGCTGCTCGGGCCGACCACCGACCCGCGGCTGCGGTCGGCCGCGGGACTGGTCCGGCGCTGGGTGGCGACGGCGGTCCGTGAACGGTGGCCGCAGGCGCCGCTGGTGCTGGCGCAGTGGCTGCGCACCGGGCCGCGCGCGATGCGGCAGCTGTGGGCCGTGGCCTCGCCCGACCGGATCGACGTCCGACTGAGGACGGTCCGGGTGCCGGTGACCGTCGTCCGCGGCACCCGCGACCGGCTCTGCCCCCACGACTGGGTCGCTGCCGTGGCGGCGGCCGCGCCGGACGGCCGGCTCGTGGAGATCCCCGGGGCGGCCCACCTGACCCCCATGACCCACCCCGAGCAGGTCGCGGACCTGCTGCGCGAGGCGGCCGGCCGGACCGCGCCGGGGCGGCACCGACCCGGCGCCTGATCGACTCGGACCCCCGAGCGGGTGGCCACTGCGTGACACGATGTGCTCGTGGCCCACTCCTCCGCCTCGGCCGGCGCGCTGCTGCGGCACGTCCGCACCGGTCGCGCGCGCAGCCGGGCCGAGCTGGTCGCGCTGACCGGCGCCTCGCGGAACACCGTCAGCGCCCGCGTCGACCAGCTGATCGCGGCCAACCTGCTCGCCGAGGGCGGGCGCGGGTGGAGCACCGGCGGACGGCCGCCGACCCTGCTGCAGTTCAACAGCGGCGCCGGGTGCGTGCTCGCGGTCGACCTGGGCGTGACCAGCGTCGACGTCGCCGTCACCGACCTGTCGGCCGAGATCCTGGCCACCGTCGGCCACCCGATCGACATCGCCGAGGGCCCCGGCCCGGTGCTGGCCGAGGTCGACCGGCTGGCCCAGCTCGTCCTCGCCGAGGCCGGCCTGGAGCCGGCCGACGTCTGCGCCGTGGGCGTCGGCGTCCCCGGGCCGGTGGAGCACTCCAGCGGGCGCCCCTCGCACCCGCCGATCATGCCGGGCTGGCACGACTACCCGATCCCGAGCGCGTTCGGCCGCTACGAGTGCCCCGTCTACGTCGACAACGACGTCAACGTCATGGCCCTGGGCGAGATGGGCGCTGCGGGGTCGATGCAGGACGTGCTCGTGGTCAAGGTCGGCACCGGCATCGGCTGCGGCGTCATCGTCGACGGCCGGGTCTACCGCGGCGCGCAGGGCAGCGCGGGGGACATCGGGCACATCTACGTGAGCACGCCCGACGGGCGGGTGGTGACCTGCCGCTGCGGCCAGGAGAACTGCCTGGAGGCGCTCGCCGGCGGTGGCGCGCTGTTGCGCGACGCCGTGGCGGCGGGGCTGCCGGTCCGCACCACCCGTGAGGTCGTGGAGCGCGCCGCGCACGGCGACGGTGCGGCGATCGAGCTGGTCCGCGAGGCCGGCCGCACGCTCGGCACGGTGCTCGCGGCGCTGGTCAACTTCTTCAACCCGCACCGCATCGTCATCACCGGCGGTGTGGCGCAGGCCGGCGTCCCGCTGCTGGCCGGGATCCGCGAGTCGGTCTACCGGCGCTCGATGCCGCTGGCCGCCCGCGCGCTGGAGATCACCGTCAGCGCGGCTCCGGAGCTCTCCGGCCGGGTCGGCGCCGCCCTCATGGCGATCGAGGGCTTCCTCGACGAGGAGTCGGTCGAGCAGGCCCTCGCACGGTGACACCGTCGGTCCACCGGCCGACACCACGGTTGCACTGCGGTCCTCCGGACCGCACCGCGGCCGGGTGCCGTCCCCAGGTGCGTGGAGCCGCTGCGTCGCGCCTGCGCGGACCCCTCCGGGGCCCACTCGACACGACCACACGGCCGGGTGCGGTCCCCAGGTGCGTCGAGCCGCTGCGTCGCGCCCGCGCGGACCCCTCCGGGGCCCACTCGGCACCACCACACAACCCGGATGCGGTCCCCACTCGGGGTGAGCGGTGTGGTCTCGATTCGGCAACCCCCGTTGAGTGGCCTTGACCACGCTCCGCCCCGCCCCTTATGTTCTCGCCTCAGCCGACTAATGATCAGCGTTGAGCAGAAGTCTGGGTGGTGCCGATGCCCTCGTCCCCCTCGCCGTCAGGTGGGCCTCCGCTGCTGGAGGTGCACGGCGTCGTCAAGTCCTTCCCCGGTGTCCGGGCGCTCGACGGCGTCGACCTCGACGTCCGGGCGGGGGAGGTGCACTGCCTGCTCGGCCAGAACGGCGCCGGCAAGTCGACCCTGATCAAGGTGCTGGCCGGAGCGCACCAGCCCGACGCCGGCCGGATCAGCTGGCGCGGGGAGCCGGTGCGGCTCACCGACCCGCAGGCGGCGATGTCGCTCGGCATCGCGACCATCTACCAGGAGCTCGACCTCGTCGCCGGCCTCACCGTCGCCGACAACGTCTTCCTCGGCCGGGAGCACGCGCGGCTGGGAGTGACCCGGCCGTCCTCGGCCAACCGCGCCGCCGCGCAGCTGCTCGAGCGCCTCGGCCACGCCGACATCCGGCCCACCGCCGAGGTCGGCTCCCTGCCGGCGGCCGCCCAGCAGATGGTCAGCATCGCCCGGGCCCTCTCCCAGGACGCGAAGCTGATCATCATGGACGAGCCGTCGGCCGTCCTGGACAGCGAGGAGGTCGAGCGGCTGTTCGCGGTGATCCGCGACCTCACCGCGCACGACGTCGCCGTCGTCTACATCTCCCACCGGCTCGAGGAGATCCGCGAGGTCGGCGACCGGATCACCGTCCTCAAGGACGGCCGCACCGTCGCCACCGGACTGCCCGTCCAGGGGACGACGACCCGCGAGGTCATCACGCTGATGACCGGCCGCGACATCGAGTACGTCTTCCCCGAGCGCCGGGAGCTGCCCGACCCCGAGGCCGCGCCGCTGCTCGAGGTCGAGGGGCTGGGGCTGCGCGGCCGGTTCGCCGACGTCTCGTTCACCGTCCGCCCCGGCGAGGTCGTGGGGCTGGCCGGCCTGGTCGGCTCCGGCCGGTCGGAGATCCTCGAGACGATCTACGGCGCGCGCCGCGCGACCTCCGGCACGGTCCGGGTCGGCGGACGGCGGCTGCGCCCGGGGGACGTCGCCGCTGCGGTCGCCGCCGGTGTCGGCCTGGCCCCCGAGGAGCGCAAGAGCCAGGGGCTGCTGCTGGGGGAGTCGATCTCGCGCAACATCAGCCTCTCCAGCCTGGCCCGGTTCGCCCGCGCCGGTTTCCTGTCCCGGTCCGCCGAGGCCGAGGCCGCCCGGCAGCAGGTCACCGCACTCGAGGTCCGGCCGGCCGACGTCGACCGGGAGGTCCGGACCCTGTCGGGTGGCAACCAGCAGAAGGTCGTGCTGGCCCGCTGGCTGCTGCGCAACTGCCGGGTGCTGCTGCTCGACGAGCCCACCCGCGGCGTGGACGTCGGCGCCCGATCGGAGATCTACGCGCTGATCCGCGGCCTGGCCGACCGCGGCGTGGCCGTCGTCGTGGTCTCCAGTGAGATCCCCGAGGTGCTCGGCCTGGCCGACCGGGTGCTGGTCATCGGCGACGGCCGCGTGCTGGTGGAGGAACCGGCCGGCGCGCTCGACGAGCACCGGGTGCTCGATCTGGTCATGGAGGACGCGGCCGTCCACGGCGGCCAGATGCACACGCGAGACGACGAGCACGCACAGCGCGAAGGGGACGTGGCATGAGCAGCACGACCGTGGCGACGGGGACGGACGCTCCCCGGCAGCCCTCCGGCACGGCGGGGCGCCGCGGCGGGGCGGGGTTCCTCGCCGGCCCCGTGGGCCGCAACCTCGGCCTCGTCGTGGCCCTGGCGGTGCTCTGCATCGTCGGCACCGCCACCGCCCCGGACCGGTTCCTCGCCGTCGACAACGTGCTGACGATCCTGCGACTGGCCGCGGTGATCGGCGTGGTCAGCGTCGGCATGACGTTCGTGATCATCGGTGGCGGCATCGACCTGTCGGTCGGGGCGATCGTCGCGCTCTCGTCGGTCTGGGCGACGACGCTGGCCACCCAGGCGATGGCGGCGGACTTCCACTGGATCGTCATGGTGGTCACCGCGCTCCTGGTGGGAGCCGGGTGCGGGCTGGTCAACGGGATCGTCATCGCCTACGGCAAGCTCGTGGCCTTCATCGCGACGCTGGCCATGCTGGCGGCGGCCCGCGGCCTGGCCGAGATCATCGCCAACCGCCGCACCCAGATCGTGCAGGACCGTGACTTCCTGGCCTTCTTCTCCGGCGACGTGCTGGGCGTCCCGACGCTCGTGGTCATCTTCGCCGTGGTCGCCGTCGCCGGGTGGGTGCTGCTCAACCGGACGACGTTCGGCCGGCGCACCTTCGCCGTCGGCGGCAACGCCGAGGCCGCGCGGCTGGCCGGCATCCGGGTGCAGCGGCACACGATGTGGCTCTACGTGCTCTCCGGCGTCACCTGTGGCATCGCCGCGGTCATGCTGATGGCCCGCACGACCACCGGCAGCTCGACCCACGGCACGCTCTACGAGCTCGACGCGATCGCCGCGGTGGTCATCGGCGGCACGCTGCTCATCGGCGGCCGCGGCACCATCGTCGGCACCGTCCTGGGCGTGCTGATCTTCACGACGCTCGGCAACGTCTTCACGCTGAACAACCTGTCCAGCTCCGCCCAGGCGGTCGCCCGCGGCGTGATCATCGTCGTCGCCGTGCTGCTGCAGATGCGGCTGGCGACCGGCTCGTTCAGCCTGGGCCGGCTCGGCCGCGGGTCCGGCACCGGCAGCCCGCCCGCCCCGGCCGGCGCGGCCGGCACCGTCTCCGGCGGCGCGACACCCGGCGGTCCCGGCGGCCCCGCACCCGGTGCGACGACCGACCGCCCCTGACGCGGTCCGGGGCGGCACCGTCCCGGACCGGCACCACCCGCACGACCCCCACGACCTGGCCGACGACAGCCAGGGAGGCGATCCCCCGAGGAGAGAACATGTCTGCAGCGAGGCAGCGCCCGTTCCGTCGTGTCACGTCGACCGCGCTCGCCGTTCTCGGCGCCGGCGTCCTGGTCGCCGGCTGCACGAGCAACACCCCCGAGGCCTCCGGCGGCGGCGGGGCTGGCGGCGGCGGCGAGGCCGCCACCGCCAACGACGAGCCCGGCGAGACGGTGCGCATCGGGTTCTCCGCGCCGGCCGCCGACCACGGCTGGATGGCCGGCATCTCCCAGGCCGCGCAGGCCGAGGCCGACCGCTACGAGGACGTCGACCTCTCCATCGCCGAGGGCACCAACGACGTCAGCACCCAGATCAGCCAGGTCGAGACCTTCATCAACGAGGGCGTCGACGCGATCGTGCTGCTGCCCTTCGACGGCGCCGCACTGACCCCCGTCGCACTGCGGGCCATGGAGGCCGGCATCCCGGTCATCAACGTCGACCGCGAGTTCAACAGCCCGTTCGCCGCCCAGTCCACCGTCCTCGGCGACAACTACGGCATGGGCGTCTCGGCCGGCCAGTACATCTGCGAGCAGCTGGGGGGCCAGCCCGATGCCGTCGTCGCGGAGATCGCCGGCATCGACTCGCTGCCGCTGACGCAGGACCGTAGCCAGGGCTTCGCCGACGCGCTGGCCGAGTGCGGGCTCAACGTGGACAACCGGGTGGCGGCGGACTTCACCGTCGAGGGCGGCGAGGAGGCCGCGGCCAACCTGCTGCAGGCCGCACCGCAGATCGACGCCATCTGGAACCACGACGACGACCAGGGCGTCGGCGTCCTGGCCGCCATCAACAACGCCGGCCGCAGCGAGTTCCTCATGGTCGGCGGCGCGGGCTCGGCCAACGCGATGCGTGAGATCCAGTCCGGGGAGTCGGTGCTCAAGGCGACGGTCATCTACCCGCACACCCAGGCGGCGGACGGGATCGCGCTCGCCCGGCTCATCGCGCAGGGCAAGAGCCTGTCCGACCTCACCTCCCAGGGAGTGCCGCAGCGGATCGTGCTCGACGCCCCCGTCGTGACCGCCGACAACGTCGACCAGTACATCGACGCCGCGTTCGAGTCCTGACCCGCTGACACGCCGGTCGCCGGGGGACGGCGCGCCGTCCCCCGGCGGCCTCGGTGAGGAGACCGCATGACCCCGACCCTCGGCGTCGGCCTGATCGGCTACGCCTTCATGGGCGCCGCGCACTCCCAGGCCTGGCGCACCGCCCCCCACTTCTTCGACCTGCCGCTGCGGCCGGAGCTCACGGTCCTCGCCGGCCGCGACGCCGTCCGCGTCGCTGACGCGGCGCAGCGCCTGGGCTGGTCGAGCACCGAGACCGACTGGCGCCGCGTGCTCGAGCGCGACGACGTCGACCTCGTCGACGTCTGCACGCCCGGCGACACCCACGCCGAGATCGCGATCGCCGCGCTCGAGGCGGGCAAGCACGTCCTCTGCGAGAAGCCGCTGGCCAACTCGGTGGCCGAGGCCGAGACGATGGCCGAGGCTGCCGCCCGCGCCGCCGAGCGCGGCGTCCGGTCGATGGTCGGCTTCACCTACCGCCGCGTCCCGGCCATCGGCCTGGCCCGGCAGCTGGTCGCCGAGGGCCGGCTGGGCGAGATCCGGCACGTCCGCGCCCAGTACCTGCAGGACTGGATCGCCGACCCCGCCGCACCCATGTCGTGGCGGCTGGAGCGGGACAAGGCCGGCTCGGGCGCGCTCGGCGACATCGGCGCGCACATCGTCGACCTGACCCAGCACATCACCGGCCAGAGGCTCACCGGCGTCAGCGCGCTGCTGGAGACCTTCGTCAAGGAGCGCCCGCTGCCGGCGTCGGCCGGGTCGCTGTCCGGTGTCGCCGGCGAGGGCATGGGCACGGTCACCGTGGACGACGCCGCGGTGTTCCTCGGCCGGTTCGACGGCGGGGCGCTGGCCAGCTTCGAGGCCACGCGGTTCGCCCTCGGCCGGAAGAACGCCATCCGGATCGAGGTCAACGGCTCCCGCGGCAGCCTGGCCTTCGACTTCGAGGACATGAACGTCCTGCACTTCTTCGACGGCGACGAGCCGGCGACGACCGCAGGTTTCCGTCGCATCATCGTGACCGAGCCCGACCACCCCTACGTCGGCGCCTGGTGGCCGGCCGGCCACGGGCTGGGCTACGAGCACGGCTTCACCCACCAGGTCGTCGACCTGGTCACCGCCATCGCCAAGGGCGAGGACCCGACGCCGTCCTTCGCCGACGGGCTGCAGGTGCAGCGGGTGCTCGACGCCGTCGAGCGCAGCGCCGCCGCCCGCTCCGTCTGGACCGAGATCTGAGCCAGGAGGAACCCGACATGCCCCGTCCCGTCACCCTGTTCACCGGCCAGTGGGCCGACCTGCCGTTCGAGGAGGTGGCCCGGCTCGCCTCCGAGTGGGGCTACGACGGCCTGGAGATCGCCTGCTGGGGCGACCACCTCGACGTCGAGCGCGCGGCCAACGACGACGCGTACGTGCAGGAGCGCCTGGCCCTGCTCGACAAGTACGGCCTGAGGGTCTGGGCCATCTCCAACCACCTCAACGGCCAGGCCGTCTGTGACGACCCCATCGACGAACGGCACCGCGGCATGGTGCACCCGCGCGTCTGGGGGGACGGAGACCCCGAGGGCGTCCGGCAGCGGGCCGCGGAGGAGATGAAGCTGACCGCGCGCGCCGCGGCGAAGCTGGGCGTGAAGACCGTCGTCGGGTTCACCGGGTCGAAGATCTGGAAGACCGTGGCGATGTTCCCGCCGGTGCCCGAGTCGATGATCGAGGACGGCTACCGCGACTTCGCCGACCGCTGGAACCCGATCCTCGACGTGTTCGACGAGGTCGGGGTCCGGTTCGCGCACGAGGTGCACCCGTCGGAGATCGCCTACGACTACTGGACGACGGTCCGCACCATGGAGGCCATCGGCCACCGCGAGGCGTTCGGGCTGAACTGGGACCCGAGCCACTTCGTCTGGCAGGACCTCGACCCGGTCTCGTTCATCTGGGACTTCAAGGACCGGATCTACCACGTCGACTGCAAGGACGCGAAGAAGCAGGTGGACAACGGTCGCAACGGCCGGATGGGCTCGCACCTGCCGTGGGCCGACCCGCGCCGCGGCTGGGACTTCGTGTCGACCGGCCACGGCGACGTCCCGTGGGAGGCCTGCTTCCGGATGCTCAACACCATCGGCTACGACGGGCCGATCTCGGTCGAGTGGGAGGACGCCGGCATGGACCGCCTCGTGGGTGCCCCCGAGGCGCTGGCGTTCGTGCGCCGGTTGGCCTTCGACCCGCCCGCGGCCGCCTTCGACGCGGCGTTCGCCAGCGGCAGCTGAGAGAGAGGGCCACCCTCCCCACGCCCAGTCGGGGGGACCCCGTCCCCCACCCCCGCGAGTTCGGGGCGGGACCCGGGACGGGGCCGGCGGGGCCATGAAGGGTGGTCGCCGTCCGCCCGGGAGCTCGGGGGCGGGCCGAGGACGGACCGGGAGGTGGGCGGCGGTCGGGGGGAGGCCGCCGCCCACCTCCCGGGGCTCGCGGGCCCGTCCCAGGTGGACGGACCCTGGCCCCCCGCAGGGTCCCTGCCGGCCCCGTCCGGAGGCTCGCCGCGGCCCCGTCCAGGGCACCGGCGGTGCCCTGCAGGGTCCCGCCGCGGGCCCGTCCCGGTCCCACCCCGAGCTCTGACGGCCCCCTTGCAGGGTCCCGCCGCGAGCCTGCAAGGGGCGGGGGCAAGGGGGTCCTTCGAGGGAGGGACGGGGTCCTTCCACGGTGGGGGGAGGGGGTCCTCCTTCGAGCAGCGGTGGCGGGGGCCCTGCGTCAGGCTCCGACGGTGACCGGGACCTCCATGCCGGCGGCCCGGTGGGCGCCGACGGAGCAGTAGAAGACGTAGTCGCCCGGGGCGAGCTCGACCTCGAGGGTGGTCGACTCGCCGGGCTGGAGCACCTCGGTGCCGGCCACGTCCTCGCCGGCCTGCTCGACGACGAAGTCGTGCGGCATGTCGCCGGCGTTGGTCACCTCGAAGGTGTACGTGCCCGCGGAGTAGGAGTCCTCCGAGAGATCGATGAACATCTCACCCTCGGTGACCGAGACCGTCTCGCTCTCGCTCTCCGCCGCCGCGTCCGACGCAGGCGCGGACGACGCGGGGGTGCTCGTCTCCGCGCTGCTCGTGGGCGCGCTGCTCGTCGGCGCGCTGCTCGACGGTGCGGCCTCCGCGGACCCCTCGTCCCCGGAGCAGCCACTGAGCAGGGCGATGCCGAGGGCCAGGACCAGTGGCGCGGCGCGGCGGGCGGAGTGGGTGGGACCGGTCGCGTAGGACACGCGGGACCTCCTGGAAGCCGACGGGATCCCGCCCCGGCGGCGGCTCCCCGTGGTCCGCGATGCTGCAGGGGTCAAGCACCCCGGGGAACCCCTCGACCCCGGGGTCACGACGACGCGGGCACTCCTGTGACGCTCCGGCACCAGGCGACTACGGTATCGAGCAGTTCCGGGTCGACCAGACGGCGCAGCTCCTCCCGGTAGTGCCGCATCGACGGGGCGCGCTCCTGCCGGCGCAGCGTGTGCGTCAGGTCGGGGACGCGCCGGGTCTCGACCGGTCCGGGCACGGTGGCGGCGAGGACGGCGAGGTCGTCGGCCGGCACCTGGAGGTCCTTGTCCCCGGTGAGGGCCAGGACCGGGACGGTCAGCCGGGCGAGGTCGGTCCGGGGGTCGTGGGCCAGGAACTCGCGGTGCCAGCGGGCGTTGAGCCGCGCCCCGCCGATCCGCGCGACATCGGTCGTCGTCGCCTTGATCCGCTCGTGGTTGGCCGCCACCCTCGCCTCCAGGTCGGTGCGCAACAGGCGCAGCAGGCCGCGCACCGGCGCGGGGAGCGTGGGCGCGATCCGGCGCGCCTGCCAGCGCAGCAGCTCCTCGCCCGGGGTGGCGCTCATCGCCAGCAGGACGACGCCGGCGACAGGTGCGCCCCGCCGACCGCCCGCCTGCCCGGCCACCGCGGCGGCCAGGAGGGCGCCCTCGCTGTGCCCGGCCAGCAGGACGCGGTCGGCGTCCACCTCCGGGCGGGCGGCCAGCGCGTCGAGCGCCCGGCCGAGGTCCTCGACGTTGTCGGTGAAGCCCGCCGCGCGCCAGTCACCGGGGGTCTCGCCCACGCCGCGCTTGTCGTAGCGGAGACTGGCCAGCCCCGCGGCGGCGAGGGCGTGCGCCAGCTGCCGGGAGACGTCGAAGCGGGCCCGCCGGTGGTTGGAGTCGCGGTCGATCGGGCCCGAGCCGCTGGCCAGCAGCACCGCGGGCACCGGCGCCGAGGAGTCCGGGAGGGTCAGCGTGCCGGCGAGTGGCGGCTCGCCGGGCACCTGCAGGGGGAGCTCGCGCACCTCAGCGGCCCGTGGAGAGGGTGGCGGCCACCGCGGCGGCGTCGTCGACCCCGAGGAGCAGGGTGTCGAAGCGCTGCCCGGTCAGGCGCACGCGCACGGCCGGCTGACCGCGCCGCACCGACACCAGTGTCTTCTCCCCGCGCCGGCGCCAGGTGCCGACCTTGCGGACGCCGGGCAGTGCCAGCCCCGGCGCACGCAGACCCCGGGTGGCGGCCAGCCCGTCGGGGACGACGTCGACCCCCTGCACGGCGGACAGGGGGACCTCGAGGTCGCGGAGCAGGCCGAGGAGACGCTCGGTGCGGGAGAGGGAGACGCAGACGGTCTGGGGTGTCGTGGTCACGGTCGCCATGGCATGATCGTTACCGAAGTTGAGAACAATGTCAACTATGAGAACGGTGGCGTCATGGCGACAGCGGACCTGCTGCTCCACCCGGTGCGGCTGCGGATCGTGCAGGCCTTCCTGGGGGATCGCACGCTCACCACGGCCGACCTGCGCACCGAGCTGCCCGACGTCCCCGCGGCGACGCTGTACCGGCACGTCGGGGTGCTGGCCGAGGCCGGCGTGCTGACCGTGGTGGGGGAGCGCAAGGTGCGCGGCGCGGCCGAGCGCAGCTATCGGCTGGTGACCACGGCGGCGTCGGTCGGCGCTGCGGACGCCGCGACGATGTCGGTCGACCAGCACCGGCAGGCCTTCGCCACCTTCGTCGCCGCGCTGCTCGCGGACTTCGACCGGTACGCCGACGCTGCGGCCGGCCGGGATCTGGACCTGGCGGCCGACGGCGTCGGCTACCGCCAGGTGGCGCTGTGGCTCGATGACGAGGAGTTCACCGATCTGGTGACGGAGCTGCGCGCGGTCCTGACCGCGCGACTCCCGCTCGGGCCCGACGGCGTCCGCCGGCGCCGGATCGTCAGCCAGGTGTTCCTGCCGGGGTGACGCACGGGGCCGGGGAGTCCCCCGGCCCCGTGTCCGTCAGGCGGCGCGATCGGCGGCCCGCGCGACCTTCCTGTTCGCCTTGGCCAGGGTCCTCGCCGCCTTGCGCACCCGGCGCGGCTCCCGGTCGATCGTCCCGCGGGTGAGCAGGCCGACGCCGATGCCGAGCAGCCACACGTCCTTGGCCACGGTCAGCCCCTCTGGGGTCGGCGCCAGGCTGCCCGGCTTCCGCATCCCGGGGGTGTTCAGGTAGAGCCCGAGGAGTCCGCCGGAGAAGCCCGTGAGCAGGGCGCCGGCCACGGCGGTCGGCACGAACGGCGTCAGCAGTGCCGCCCCGACGGCGATCTCGCTGTAGGCCAGCGCCTTGACGAACGTCGCCGGCGGGACGTTCTTCAGGAACGGGTAGGTGCCGGAGGCGAAGCCGTGCAGCCCGGCCGCGGTGCCCTCGTCGGCGCCGCGCTTGCCCAGGCCGCTGTTGAGGATGAACGCACCGGCCGAGATGCGGGGCGCGATCTCGGACAGGGTGATGGGCAGTGCCATGGTGCTCCTCGCTCGTCGCAGGCGGTCAGGGCCCGGCCTGGCCCTGGTCGAGGGGTCCAGTGCCCACCAGCCCGGGCGTCAACCGTCGTCGCCGCCCGTCCCGGTCAGCGGCCGCCGCGGCGGGAGCGGCCGCTGAACGACGCCGCCGAGTGCATCCCGGCGCGCGCGGCCAGCTCGGCCCGGGTGCGGGCCGGACCCGAGGGCCGGCCCTGGCCGCGGGCGGACGTCGTCCCGCCGCCGGAGGCGGTGCCGGCCTGGCCGGTGGACCGTCCGGAGCCACCTCCGGACCGGCGGCGTCGGCCGCCGCCCTGGCCCTGCGGCTGCGGCTGGGGCTCGGGTGCGGGCGCCGGCTCGACGTACGGGGCGGCCGGCCCGGTCAGCGCGCTGATCTCCGCCGCACCGGGGCGGACGGCGCTCACCGTGGGCGTGATGCCGGCCTGCCGGGCGAGGGTGCGCACCTCGCCGGCCTGGTCGGGGGTGGAGACGGTGACCACGGTGCCGCCGGCACCGGCCCGGGCGGTGCGGCCCGAACGGTGCAGGTAGGCCTTGTGCTCGGCCGGCGGGTCGACGTGGACGACGAGTGCGACGTCGTCGACGTGGATGCCACGCGCGGCGATGTCCGTGGCGACCAGCACCCGGGTGCTGCCGTTGCTGAACGCCTCGAGGTTGCGCTCGCGGGCGTTCTGGCTGAGGTTGCCGTGCAGGTCGACGGCCGGGACGCCGGCCGCGGTCAGCTGCTTGGCGAGCTTCTTGGCCTGGTGCTTGGTACGGGTGAACAGCACGCTGCGGCCCAGCCCCGAGGCCAGCTCGCGGACGACGGCCGGCTTGTCGGCGGCCTCCACCCGGAGCACGTGGTGGGTCATCGTGGCCACCGGTGCGACCGCGGGGTCGACCGAGTGCGTCGTGGGGGCGGACAGGTATCGCTTCACCAGGACGTCGACGCCGTTGTCCAGCGTCGCGGAGAACAGCAGCCGCTGGCCGGTGGCCGGGGTGCGGTCCATGAGGCGCTTGACGCCGGGGAGGAACCCGAGGTCGGCCATGTGGTCGGCCTCGTCCAGGACGGTGATCTCGACGGCGGAGAGGTCGCAGTGGCCCTGGCCGATGAGGTCCTCGAGCCGGCCGGGGCAGGCGATGAGGACGTCGATGCCCCCGGCCAGCGCCTGCACCTGCGGGTTCTGGCCGACGCCGCCGAAGACGGTGGTCGCCTTCATGCCCAGCGCGCGGGCCAGCGGGTCGACGACGGCGAGCACCTGGTTGGCCAGCTCACGGGTCGGCACCAGCACCAGCGCCCGCGGCCGCTTCGGCTGCCGGCGGCTGTCGGAGGCGGCCAGCCGGGCGACCAGCGGGAGGCTGAAGGCCAGCGTCTTGCCCGAGCCGGTGCGCCCGCGGCCGAGCACGTCACGCCCGGCGAGGGTGTCGGGCAGCGTGGCCACCTGGATCGGGAACGGTGCGGTGATGCCGCTGGCGGCGAGCACCTCGACCAGCGGGGCTGGGACGCCGAGGTCGGCGAAGGTGGCGTCGGTGGGGAGCGCGCTCGCCGGGGCGCCGGCCGGGACGACGGGCGCCTCCGCCGTGGGCTGCGGGGCCTGCGGGGTGACGGCGGGCCGGGTGCCCCGGCCGCGGCCGCCGCGGCGGCGCCGGTGGGCGGGAGCGCCCTCGCGAGCAGGGGTGTTCGGGTCGTGCGGGGTCATCGAGTTCTTCCTGACGATCGGTGTGGCCACCGTCGATCCCGGCGACCGGGAGCGCGGCGCTCCTGCCGGGCAGGGCGGGCTCACGTCGTCAGCGGGACGTCGGACAGCCGGGCGCGCCTCGGTGGCGCAGCCTCAGCCCGACGTCGATTCCAGCCGCTCCGGATGAGCGAGGGCGGCGCCGGTACTGCTACTCAACCAGACGCGGCGCGCAGCTGTGCCGTCAGACGGGGGAGGGCCCGGTCACACCGCCGCCGCGGTAGCTGCGCCGGTACGTGCCCGGCGCGACCCCGATGCTGGCCCGCAGGTGCTGGCGCAAGGACGCCGGGGTGCCGAACCCGGCGTCGGCGGCGACCCGGTCGATCGGCGCGTCGGTGGACTCGAGCAGCTGCCGGGCGAGGGCCAGGCGCTGCCCCGCCAGCCAGCGCAGCGGCGACAGGCCGGTCTCGTCGCGGAACCGGCGGGTGAAGGTGCGCACGCTCATCCGCGCGTGTGCGGCGAGGTCGGCCAGCGTCAGGGGCTCGCCGAGCCGCTCCACGGCCCAGGCGCGGGTGGCCGCGGTCCCGAGGTCGCCCACCTCGGGCAGCGGCCGCTCGACGAACTGCGCCTGCCCGCCCTCCCGCCACGGGGCGACGACGTTGCGCCGGGCCACCCGGTTGGCCACCTCGTGGCCGTGGTCGCACCGGACCAGGTGCAGCAGCAGGTCGATGCCCGCGGCGTTGCCGGCGGAGGTCAGCACGTCGCCGTCGTCGACGAACAGCACGCCCGGGTCGAGCCGGACGGCGGGGAACAGGCGGCCGAAGGCCTCGGCGTGCATCCAGTGGGTGGTGGCCGGGCGGCCGTCGAGCAGGCCGGCGGCGGCGAGCACGAAAGCCCCGGTGCAGATCGACACCAGCCGCGCGTGCCCGGCGGCGGCCCGCAGCGTCTCGCCGAGGCCGTCGGGGAGCGCGCCGTCGGTCATCGCCGGCCCGCCGTACACACCGGGGACGACGACAGTCCCGGCGGAGGCCAGCAGCGAGGCGTCGTGCTCGGGGGTGATCGAGTAGCCGGCCGAGGTGCGCACCGGGCCGCCGTCGAGCGTCGCGACCCGCACGCGGTAGAGCCGGCGCCCGTCGGCGCCGACGGCGGACTCCAGCAGCCGGTGCGGCAGGCCGAGCTCGAAGGCGATCGTGTTCGGCAGCGCGAGGACGGCGACGTCGTGGACCGCTCCTGCTGTCACCGCCGGACTCGGGCCTGGGGTCATGGCCGGACTCGGGCCTGGGGTCATGGCCGGATCCTTCCACGTGTTGGCCTCCGGGCCACTGTCGGTCCGCCGCGGCGGTCGGTCATGCTCGTCGCCGTGACGACGACCGACCACCCCCGCACGGCCGCCGCCCCCCGCATCCACCCGGCGTGGTGGGTCGCGGCGGTCACCTTCCTGGCGCTGGTCGGCGCCGCGGCGTTCCGGGCGGTGCCCGGCGTGCTGATCGAGCCGCTGCGCGCGGAGTTCAGCTGGTCGGTCACGACGATCTCGGCCGCCGTCGCGGTCAACATGGCGCTCTACGGGCTGACCGCGCCGTTCGCCGCCGCCCTGATGGAGCGCTTCGGCATCAGGCGGGTCGTCGTCTCGGCGCTGCTGCTGACCGCCACCGGCAGCGGGCTGACCGTCTTCATGACCGCCAGCTGGCAGCTGGTGCTGCTGTGGGGCTTCCTCGTGGGCCTGGGCACCGGGTCGATGGCGCTGTCGCTGGTGGCGACGGTGACCGGCCGCTGGTTCGTGGCCCGCCGCGGCCTGGTGTCGGGGATCCTCACCGCCGGCGGGGCGACCGGGCAGCTGGTGTTCCTCCCGGTCGTCGCGGCGGCCGACGCGGCCTGGGGCTGGCGCTCGGCGTCACTGGGCACGACCGCGGCCGCCCTGGCCGTCGTCCCCCTGGTGCTGTGGCTGCTGCGGGACCGGCCGCGTGACGTCGGCGTCGTCCCCTACGGCGGGACGGCGGCCGACGACCTCGACCCGGTGCGCACCGGAGCCGCGCGGACCGCGCTGCGCGGGCTCGTCTCCGCCGCGCGGACGGTCCCGTTCTGGCTGCTGGCCGGCGGCTTCTTCATCTGCGGCCTGTCGACCAACGGGCTGGTGCAGCCGCACTTCATCCCGGCCGCGCACGACCACGGCATGCCGATCACCACGGCCGCCGGGCTGCTCGCCGTCGTCGGGGTCTTCGACATCGCCGGCACGGTGCTGTCGGGCTGGCTGACCGACCGCACCGCCCCCCGTGTGCTGCTGCTGGCCTACTACGGGCTGCGCGGGCTGTCGCTGTTCCTGCTGCCGGCCCTCTTCGGGCCCGAGCTGCACGTCAGCATGGTCGCCTTCATCGTCTTCTACGGCCTGGACTGGGTGGCCACCGTGCCGCCGACCCTGGCGCTGTGCCGCGAGTTCTTCGGCCCCCGGGCGCCGGTGGTGTTCGGCTGGGTGTTCGCCTCGCACCAGGTCGGGTCGGCGTTCGCGGCCTTCGGCGGCGGTGTGATCCGCGACGTGACCGGCGCCTACGACCTGGCCTGGTTCCTCGCCGGCGCGTTCTGCATCGCCGCGGCCGCCATGTCGTTCCTCATCCCGCGCACCGCGCAGCCCGTCGTCAGCACGGCGCTGCCGACCGACCCCGACGAGGCCGCTGCCGCCCAGGCGCACGGCTGAGTCGGGGCCGGCACCTCAGCCGCCGCGCTGCGGCGTGCCCACGGCCCAGGTGGCGGCCGCCTCCCGGCACCGGTCCTGCTGTCGCTCGGCGACGAGCCCCTCGGCGAAGCCGTGCGCGTACCAGAGAGGCGCGTTCAGCTGGAGCCCGCTCGGGGGAGCGCCGGCCCGGTCGGCCCACAGGAGACGGGCGAACTCCTCGGGCTCGCGGCCCTGGCAGCGCGTCGACTGCGGGGCGGCCGAGCCCTCCGGTTCGATCTGCGCGGCGAGAGCGCCGTCCGCGCGGCCGAGCGAGTAGGCCACCTCCAGCAGCTGGAGGTAGGGCTGGGGCGGTTGTCCGGTCGTCACGACTGTCGGAGCGAGAACCGGCCTCCGTGGATACACCGACCGCCGAACGACTCGTCCCGCCGGGACGGCTGCCCACGCAGTGCGCTCCAGCGAGAGCCGCACCGTCTGCACCTGGATCGCGTCGTCGCCGAACACGGAGGTGTCGACGCCCTCGGCGCGGGCCTCCTCGGCGACCGCCGTCCACTCGGTGAAGAGGACCTCGCCCTCGAAGACCTGGGTGGGGATCTCCCAGGCGGCGTTCGGGACGTCGCCGAGCAGGGACGTGAGCACCTCCCGGATCTGGTCCCCGCCCCGGTCGACACCCTCGGGGGTGATGAGGACGGCGTCCTCGGCGTAGTCGGCGACGATGGCGTCGACGTCGCCGGCACCGATCGCGGCCACGTGGTTCCGGGAGGTCTCCTGCGGTGCGGGCCATGTGTCCCTCCCGAGGTGAGTCCCTCCCGAGGTCCTCGCCGGCCCGGGGTGAGCACGCCCCACGGGGGCGGGCCGTGGCCCCCTGCAGGACCCCGTCCCGGGTCCGCCGGTCCCCTGCAGGTCCCCGTCGGCCCCGTCCAGCCCCGTCCAGAGGAAGGGTGGGAGGACAGGGGCCTTCCCCGGGGAGGACGGGGTCCTCTCGCGAGCGGTGGGGCAGGAGGGTCCTCGTTCAGGCGGTGCCGGTGAGGGTCGGGTCGACGGTGCGGCCGGTGATCAGGTCGGCCGCCCGCTCCGCGATCATCATCGTCGGGGCGTTGGTGTTGCCCCGCACCAGCGTCGGCATCACCGAGGCGTCGACCACCCGCAGCCCGTCGACTCCGTGGACCCGCAGCTGCGGGTCGACCACCGCGTCGTCGTCGGTGCCCATCCGGCACGAGGACACCGGGTGGTACAGCGACTCGAGGGTGCCGCGCACCGCCTGCCGCAGCCCCTCCCGGGAGTGCACGGTCCCGCCGGGGGACCACTCCTCGGCCAGGACGGCGGCCAGCGGGCCGGTCGACGCGATCTCGCGGGCCTTCTCGACACCGCACACGAGTGCGTCGAGGTCGCGCTCGTCGGTGAGGTAGCCGGCGTCGATGGCCGGCGCCCAGGTCGGGTCCGCCGAGCGGAGCCGCACCGAGCCACGGGAGTGCACCCGCACCAGGACGGCGGCGGCGGTGAACGCGTCGACGTCGGGGTCGACCTCCGCCTGCCGCCAGAACTTGACCGGCAGGAAGTGGTACTGGAGGTCGGGTCCGGGCAGGTCCGGCCGGGAGCTGGTGAACAGCCCCGCCTCGGCGAGGTTCGAGGTCAGCGGGCCGCGGCGGGCGCCGAACCAGCGCGCGTAGCCCGACGGTGACTCCGCCCGGAACAGCGACCTCCCCGACCGGGTGTGCCAGATGACCGGCACCAGGGGGTGGTCCTGCAGGCCGGCGCCGACCCCGGGCAGGTCGTGCACGACGTCGACGCCGACCTCGCGCAGGTGCGCTCCCGGCCCGATGCCGGACAGCATCAGCAGCTGCGGTGAGTTGACGGCCCCGCCGGCCAGCACCACCTCGCCCGCCGCGTGCGCGGTGCGGGTCTGCCCGCCGGACCGGTACTCCACGCCGGTGGCGCGCCCGCCCGAGACGCGCACCCGGGTGGTCAGCGCGCCGGTCCGCACGGTCAGGTTGGGGCGGCCGGCGGCCGGGTGCAGGTAGGCGTCGGCGGCCGACCAGCGGCGGCCGCGGCGCTGGGTGAGCTGGTAGAGCCCGACGCCCTCCTGGGTGGCGCCGTTGAAGTCGTCGTTGTGCGGGTACCCGGCGGCGACCGCGGAGGCCACGGCCGCCCGCGACCAGGCGTGCGGCGAGCGCGGGTCCTCCACGCGCAGCGGCCCGCCGACGCCGTGGAAGCGGTCGGCGCCGCGGGCGTTGTCCTCCATCCGGCGGAACAGCGGCAGGACGTGCTCGTAGGACCACGACTCGTCGCCGGTGAGCTCCGCCCACTCCTCGTAGTCGGCCGCCGCGCCGCGGACGTAGATCATCGCGTTGATCGACGACGATCCGCCCAGCAGCTTGCCCCGCGGCCAGAACAGCCGCCGCCCGCCGAGACCCGGCTGCGGCTCGGTCGTGTAGTTCCAATCCCGCCGGGTGCGCCAGACCTTGTACAGCGCCGCCGGGA
Source organism: Geodermatophilus sp. URMC 61 (assembly GCF_052931555.1). Classification (NCBI taxonomy): domain Bacteria; kingdom Bacillati; phylum Actinomycetota; class Actinomycetes; order Geodermatophilales; family Geodermatophilaceae; genus Geodermatophilus; species Geodermatophilus sp. URMC 61. Next base: position 2,855,135 of record NZ_JBRFHZ010000002.1, on the reverse strand, counting down.
TCTGCACCTCCAGGACGTCGTCCGAGCCGCCGGCCTCCAGCAGCAGCACCCGCAGCGAGGGGTCCTCGCTCAGCCGGGCGGCCAGCGCGCAGCCGGCCGAGCCGGCACCGACGACGACGACGTCGAACTCCTCTCCGTCCACCGAGGTGGTCACCGGTGCCGCCCGTGCACGAGGCCCATCACGCGGGCGAGCGCATCGGCGGCCGCGGCCGGCCGGGTGAAGCTCATCAGGTCCACCGGCAGCGGGAAGCGCCGGCGGGTGATCGCCTTGGCCCGGGTGAACTCCCGCAGCCCGTCCGCACCGTGGATCCGGCCGAAGCCGCTCTCGCCCACGCCGCCGAAGGGCAGCGCCGGCACCGAGGCGAAGGTGAGCACCGAGTTCACCGAGGTCATGCCGCTCCTCATCCGGCGGGCCAGGTCCATCGCGCGGGCCTTGGAGCGGGAGAAGACCGCGCCGGCCAGGCCGTGGGCGTTGGCGTTGGCGCGCTCCAGCGCCTCCTCGGCGTCCCGCACCCGGGAGATGGTCAGCGTCGGGCCGAAGGTCTCCTCGCGCACGGCGGCGGAGGTCTCGGGGACGTCGAGCAGCACCGTGGGTGCGACGAAGCGGCCCTCGACGGTGCCCCCGGCCGCGACCCGGCCACCGGCGGCGACCGCGTCGTCCACGTGCCGGCGGACGACGTCGGTCTGGGCGGCCATCGTCATCGGGCCGTAGGCGGCCGCCTCGTCGGTGCCCGGGCGCAGCCCGCGCACCCGCTCGGTCACCTCGGCGACGAAGGCGTCGTACACCCGCTCGGTGGCGTAGACCCGCTCGATGCCGATGCAGGTCTGACCGGCGTTGCTCATCGCGCCCCACACGGCGGCGTCGGCCGCGGCGGCCACGTCGGCGTCGTCGTCGACGATCATCGCGTCCTTGCCGCCGAGCTCCATGAGGACCGGCGTGAGGGTCTCGGCACACGCGGCCATGACCTTCCGTCCGGTGGGCGCCGAGCCGGTGAAGGCCAGCTTGCCCACGCCCGCGCGGCACAGCGCCGCGCCGGTCTCCCCGAGGCCGGTGACGACCTGCACGGCGTCCGGGACCTCGGGGACGGCGGCCCGCCAGGCGTCGGCCAGCCACGTGCCCACGGCCGGCGTGTGCTCGGAGGGCTTGAAGACGACGGCGTTGCCGGCGGCCAGCGCGTACGTGATCGAGCCCATCGGCGTGAACACCGGGTAGTTCCACGGGCCGATCACGCCGACGACGCCGAGGGGCTGGTACTCCAGCCACGCCGCGTGGTTGGCCGCCAGCAGGCCCGGGCTGACCCGGCGCGGGCCGAGCACCGTGCGGGCGTGGGTGGCGGCCCAGGCGAGGTGGTCGACGGCCAGGGTGATCTCGAGGATCGCGTCGGCGTGCGGCTTGCCGTTCTCCCGGTGCACCAGGTCGGCCAGCTCGTGCACCCGGCGGGCGAGGTAACCGCGGTAGGCCGCCAGCCGCGTCCGGCGGCCGTCGAAGCCGAGGTCGGCCCACGACGCGGCGGCGACGCGGGCGCGGTCCACGGCCGCGCGGACCTCGTCGGGCCCGTGCACCTGGAACACCGCGACGACCGCCCCGGTGGCGGGGGCCGTGGACTCGAAGGTCTCGGGGACACGGCGCTGGTCCGGGCCGGCGTCCCGGTGTTCGGCGAGCGACATGGCCGCACGTTACCCGTCGGTAGGAACCGTCGGCGGCGAGCCGGGTCAGCGGGCCGCCGCCAGCTCCTCCCGCTCGAGCGCCTCGCGGTCGGACTCCAGCACGTCGGCCGCGGCCACGACGATGATCGGGTCCGGCCGCCCGACGACCGCCTCGTCCTTGCCCTCGTAGGGCAGCGAGTGCAGCACGAACCGCAGGGCCTCCAGGCGGGCCCGCTTCTTGTCGTTGCTCCTGATCACCGTCCACGGCGCGTAGTCGGTGTCGGTGACGGCGAACACCGCCTCCTTGGCCGCGGTGTAGTCGTCCCACTTGTCCAGGGAGGCCAGGTCGGTGGGGGAGAGCTTCCACTGCCGCACCGGGTCGATCCGCCGCACGATGAACCGGGTGCGCTGCTCGCGGCGGGACACGGAGAACCAGAACTTCACCAGCCGGATCCCGCTGTCGACCAGCATCCGCTCGAACTCCGGCGCCTGGCGCATGAACCGCTGGTACTGCTCGTCGGTGCAGTAGCCCATGACCCGCTCGACGCCGGCGCGGTTGTACCAGGAGCGGTCGAACAGCACGATCTCGCCGGCAGCCGGCAGGTGCTGCACGTAGCGCTGGAAGTACCACTGCGTCTGCTCGCGCTCCGAGGGCTTGTCCAGCGCCACGACCCGGGTGCCCCGCGGGTTGAGGTGCTCGGTGAAGCGCTTGATCGTGCCGCCCTTGCCCGCCGCGTCGCGGCCCTCGAACACGATCACGACCTGCTGGCCGGTCTCCTTGACCCAGCTCTGCAGCCGCAGGAGCTGGATCTGCAGCCGGCGCTTCTCCCGCTCGTAGTCCCTGCGCGGCAGCCGCTCGCTGTACGGATAGCCCTCCCGCCAGGTCTCGACCCGCTTGCCGTCGGGGCCGAACAGCTCACCGTCGTCGTCCCAGTCCTCGTCGGAGTCGTCCTCGGGGAGGGCCTGCAACCGGTACCGGGAGACGTCGATCTCGCTCACGCACCGGGGAGTACCCCGAGCGCGGCCCGGTCCACGCGCGCCCGTGCGCATCTCCGGCGAGCCGTGCACCGCGGGCGGCGGCCGATCCGCCGCTGCGACGATGACCCCGTGACGGCCGACCCCTTCGACACCGCCGGGCTGCGGGGACGGGTGCTCACCGCCTGGGCCGACTCCCCGGCCCGCTTCCGCGAGGACGCCAACGCCGAGGAGGACCTCGTCCGCGGCGGGTACCGCGACCGGCTGCTGGTCGAGCTGGCGCAGAACGCCGCCGACGCCGCCGCCCGGACGGGCGTGCCCGGACGACTGCGACTCGAGCTGGCCGACGACGGCGCCGGGGGGGAGGTGCTGCGTGCGGCCAACACCGGCGCACCGCTCGACGTCGGCGGGGTGCAGGGCCTGGCCACGCTGCGTGCGTCGGCCAAGCGCGACGAGCCCGGCTCGGTGGGCCGGTCCGTGGTCGCGGGCGGACCGAGGGTCGACACCGTGGGCAGGTTCGGGGTCGGGTTCGCCGCGGTGCTCGCGGTGACCGACGAGCCGGCGGTGCACTCCACCACCGGCGGGGTCGCGTTCAGCGCCGACCGCACCCGCGCCGAGGTCGCCGGCATCGGCGCGCTGACCGACGAGGTGGCCCGCCGGGACGGCGCGGTCCCGGTGCTGCGGCTGCCCTGGCCGGCCGAGGGGACCCCGCCCGAGGGCTTCGCCACCGAGGTGGTGCTGCCGCTGCGCGCCGGGTCGCGGGCCGCCGTCCGGTCCGCGCTGGAGGAGCTCGAGCCCGAGTTGCTGCTCGCGCTGCCCGGCCTGGCCGCGGTCGACGTCGTCCTCGACGGCACGGTGCGGTCGTTGGCGGTGCGGTACGCGGGCACGCAGGCACAGCTGACCGACGGCGACCGCACGACGACCTGGCGGATCCAGCGGCGGGACGGCGTGCTGCCCGAGGAGCTGCTCGCGGGGCGACCGGTCGAGGAGCGGGAGCGCCGCGCCTGGTGGCTCACCTGGGCGGTGCCGCTGGACGACGACGGCCGCCCGGCGCCCCTGCCGCTGCCGCAGCGGGTGCACGCACCGACGCCCAGCGACGAGCCGCTGACCCTGCCCGCCCGGCTCATCGCCCCCTTCCCGCTGGGGCCCGACCGGCGGCACGTGCTGCCCGGGCCGGTCACCGACGCGCTGGTGGCCGAGGCGGCCGGCGCCTACGCCGACCTGCTCGCGGGGCTGGCCCACGATGCCGCCGTGCTCGCGCTGGTGCCGCGCGTCGGGCTGGCCGGCGCCGAGCTGGACGCCGCCCTGTGCACCGCAGCGCTGGAACGGCTGCGGAACGTCGCGTGGCTGCCGGTCGCCGGCGCGGACGGTGACCGGCAGGCGCCCGGGCGGGCCGCGGTGCTCGCCGAGCCGACCGGGGAACGAGTGGCCGCGCTGACCGGCGTCGTGCCCGGGCTGCTGCCGGCGGCCTGGTCCGGCCGCGGTGACCTGCCCGCGCTCGCCGCTCTCGGGGTGCGCCGGGTGGGCACCGCCGAGGCCGTGGAGGCGGTGCGCGGCGTCGCCCGGCCGCCGGCGTGGTGGGCGCGGCTGTACGCCGCCCTGGACGGCGTCGAGCGCGAGGAGCTGGCCGCGCTCCCGGTGCCGCTCGCCGACGGTCGCACCGCGCACGGGCCGTCCGGGGTGCTGCTGCCCGACGAGGGGCTGCCGGTGGCGCGCCTGGGTCCGCTGGGCCTGCGGGTGGCCGACCCGGACGCCGTCGCCCCGCGCGCCGCCCGCCGGCTGCTGGAGCGGCTCGGCGCCCGCCCCGCGACCGCAGCCGCGGTGCTCGCCGACCCGGAGGTGCGGACGGCGGTCGAGGCCTCCGTCGACGCGGCCGACGGCGGCTGGGATCCCGACCGCGACCCGGCCGCGTTCGCCGACGCGGTCCTGGCGCTGGTCGCCGCGGCCGGTCCCGCGCCGGGCGAGCTGCCGTGGCTGGCCGAGCTCGCGCTGCCCGACGCCGACGGCGGATGGGCGCCGGCGGGGGAGCTGGTGCTGCCCGGGTCGCGGTTCGCCGCCGTGCTGGCCGACGGGGCCCTGGGCGCGCTGGACCCCGCAGTGGACGCCGATCCCGACGTGCTGCGCGCGGTGGGTGTGCTCGACGGCTTCGCCCTCGTGAGCACAGAGGACCCCGACGACCTCGACGTCGACGGCGTGCAGGACTGGGCCGACGCCGTCCTCGACCGACTGCCCGCCGACGCGCCCGCGCCGTCCTGGCCGCCGCTGACCGCCGTCCGGGACCTCGAGCTGGTCGCCGACTGGGCCGGGGCGCTGCCGCTGCTGGCCGAGCTGCCCGCGCAGGCGTGGGCCGACGTCGTCCTCGACGGCGTGCCGGTGCCCGGCTACCTGCGCTGGTGGCTGGGCACCCACCCGGTGCTCGCCGGGCGGCGCCCGGACCGGCTGCGGCACCCGGACGCAGCGGAGCTGCGGGGACTGTACGAACCCGCCGACGCCGCCCCGGCCCTGCTCGACCTGCTGCGGCCGCCGGCCTCGGTGGACGACGTCCTCGCCGACGTCGACGCCGCGCTCGACCTGCTGGACCGGCTCGGCGACCCACGCCGGACGGTGGTCCCGGCGGTGCTGCGCACCGTGCACGCCCGGCTCGCCGCGGCGCTGGACGGCGTCGACGTGGATCCGCCGGACCGGGTGCGCGTGGCCCCGGACCGCGTGGTGCCCGCCGCGGAGGCCGTCGTCCTCGACGCGCCGTGGTTACAGCCACTGGTCGACTCCCCCCTCGTGCCCGCGGGTGGCGCGCCGGGACCGGTCGCGGACCTGCTGGACCTGCCGCTGGCCGGCGAGGTGGTGCGGGCACGGGTGGACAGCCGTTCGGCGCGCACCGTGCGGTGGGCCGACGTCCCGGGCGCGGGGCTGGCCGCCGCCCGGCTGGGTGTGACGGAGCTGTCCGGCGAGGTCGCCGTCCACGAGCCGCTGCGGGCCGGTGGCCGTCCGGTGCCGTGGTGGCCGGGGGACGGAGTCGACCAGGTCGACGGCACGCCCGCCGCGCTCGGGCGGGCGCTGGCCTGGCGGGCCGGCGCGTGGCCGCTGCGCCAGGCGCTGGCCGAGGCGTTCGCGCACCCCGACCGCGCCACCGCGCTCGCCGCCGAGGACGCCGTCGGCCCGTAACGCCTGCCCCCGCCTGCCCCCGCCGGCCCCCTTGCAGGGGCTCGCCGCGAGCTCGCGAGTGGCGGGGGCAAGGGGGTCCTCGTTCAGTACCAGCGGGGTGCGGCCATCGCGCCGGGGGCGTGCCCGTGCGCCGACGGCCGGCCGCTGCGCCCGCCGGCCGTGGCGGGCCCCGGGGCGTGCCCGGCTGCGGCGCAGCAGCGGTGCAGCGACAGCCACTGCTCGGCGGTCAGGTCGGCGGCGCGGGTGGTGGGCGGCAGGCCCTCCGACCGCAGCCACCGGGCGCCGGTCGTGCCGGGCAGGACGGCGCGCAGCGCGGCGCCGAGGGCGGCGCCGGGGCGCGCGAGGACGGCGTGCGCGAGGCGGTCGAGCTCGGCCGCCTCCGGCTCGGGGAGGGCGGCGCGGGCGGTGGCGGGTGCGCCGTCGAGGGTGCGGTGCGGGCGTGACAAGGCAGACCTCCGGGGAGGGCAGGGCTGCGGAACCGGCAGCCGGGCAACAGCAGGCGGGAGGCGCGGCGCAGGAGCGCGGCGCGGACGGCGGGGAGCACGTGCTCGACCCGCGGGGCGTCACGGGGGACGGGTCAGGACCGCATGGGGAGGACGCTACGGACCCGCCGTGGCGCCGTCGACCGGATTACCGGAGCCGGCTGTCCGCCCAGGTCAACGACCCCCTCCGCGCTCTGCCTTGCGTCGCTGGTGGGCCTCCCAGCGGGCGCGGTCGCGGGCCCGGGCGTCCTTGGTCTTCTCGCGGCGCTCGGCGCGCCGGCGGGCCCGGGCGAGTTCGCGCTGCTCGAAGGTGGGGTGCTGCTCCCAACCGCTGGCCAGCACCGCGACGACCCAAAGACAGAGGCCGAAGATGGCGAGGAAGGAGGCGAGGATCGGGTCGAGCAGCAGGAAGGCGGCGACCGAGCCGACCAGCCAGACCCCGCCCCACACGATCAGTCGCCGCGACACACCGCCCAGTATCCCCGTCCGCGGGGCGGGCCCGGTCGCCGCACCAGGGCGGGGTCCGGTGCCGCCGGACCGGCGGGGCTCCGACGACTCCCCGGCGGGCCTTGATATCGGTGTCGGAGCTCCCTACGGTCGTGGGCAGCGGTTCAACAGTCAGCCGCGGCACCAGATGCCGGACTCCGCGTCGTGCCACGGCTGCCGTCGTGGCCCTCCGCACGGGTTCGCCTACCTCAGAGAGGCGCACCGTGACTGCTGCCCCCGTCCCCGACCTGGTCTCCATCGACGTGACCGGGTCCGCCGCCACCGGCGTCCTGCTCACCGTCACCGGTGAGGTCGACTCCTCCACCGCTCCGTCGCTGCGCGAGGTGCTCGACACGCTCTTCACCGACGGCGTCCCGATGCTCACCGTGGACCTCGACGGCGTGACCTTCCTCGACTCCGCCGGCCTCTGCGTGCTCGCCGGCGCGCACCGCCGCGCGACCGAGGACGGCGTCGTCCTCCGGGTCATCGCCACCAGCCGGGCGGTCGTCCGGCCGCTGCAGATCACCGGCCTCTACGGCCTGCTCGCCGTCGAGCAGGCCGAGCCCCGCGCCGGAGCCGGCGCGGCCTGAGAGACGACCCCACTCTCCTCCCGCCTCGACAAGGGGTCCCTGCCCCAGCCACTCGTGGCAGGACCCCGTCCGCCTCACGCCTCGCAGGCTCGGCGCGAGCCTCGGGACGGGCCGGCGCGCCCCTGGTCGGGGCCGCCGGCCTCCCGCCCGGTCACGACCCGACCCGCCCGAGAGCGCCCCCTCCTCCGGGAGGGGGCGCCGCCGCGCTGCGGCCCCCTGCGGTGCCACCCACCGTCGACGAGGGTCGAGCAGTGCGACGACCACCCGGCCCGATGAGGCCGTTGACGCCACGGTGACGATCCCCGGGTAGGTGTTGCCCGGTGAGCACCGGCGACGTCCTGCAGGTGCCCGGGTTGACGGCGGCCGACGTGGCGGCCTCGCTGGCCGAGCTGGCCGAAGCCCGGGAGCGGGTCTACTACGACGCCGAGGCCGATTCCGCCGCGGCTGACGGCTACTACGGCGAGGTCGCGCCCGAGCAGTTCGGAGACCTCGTGACGCGCACCCACGTGCGCAAGCCGGCCTACAAGCCGGCCAAGGAGCTGTACCCCTGGGTCGACCTGCAGCCCACCGGGAAGCTCCGGAGCCTGTACACCAGCCACGAGTGGGACCCGGAGGAGCTGATCCGCGCCGACCTCGCCATCGCGGAGGCCCGCGTCCGGGAGCTGACCTCCCGACTCGGTGTCCCGGAGGCACGGGACCCCCTCGAGGTGCTGGCCGAGGTGGAGGACGCGTTGCCGTTCAACTGCGAGCACGTGGTCCCGCAGAGCTGGTTCACCAAGAAGGAGCCGATGCGCGGAGACCTGCACCACCTGTTCGCGTGCGAGACCCGCTGCAACAGCTTCCGCAGCAACACCCCCTACGACGAGTTCGCGGACTTCCCCGAGGCGACGGCGGCGGACCCGGCGCTCGACGTGGTGCGGGACGACTGCGGCAAGAGCGCGGCGAACCGGTTCGAGCCGGCGCACCGCAAGGGGGCCGCCGCCCGGGCCGTCCTCTACTTCCTCCTGCGCTACCCGGGGGTGGTGGAGGCCGACGAGATGCCGCCGGTGCGACAGCAGGTGCTGGTGGCCTGGCACGAGGAGGAGCCGGTCACCGAGTGGGAGCGCCACCGCAACGCCGCCATCGTCGAGCGGCAGGGGAACCGCAACCCCTTCATCGACCGTCCCGAGCTGGCCCGCCGCCTGGTGCCGCTCCTGGCGCCGCGGGGAGGTCGTTGAGCCGTGCGCGACGACGGCCGGCACGGGGATCTCGTCGGGACCGCCCGGCCCCGGCCTGGTGTCTGCCGGCCATCGGCACCCACCGCCACCTCTGGCCGCACAGGAGAACGGAGTCCGTCATGACCCACGGGATCGCCGTGGACTTCCCGGCACCGATCGAGTTCTACGACGCGCTGCACGCCGAGGTGGCGCGGCGCAGCACCGGCGGGGTCGACGGCCTGCTGCTGCACGTCGGCCGGCCCACGACCGGTGGCTTCGAGCTGCTGGAGGTCTGGGAGTCCAAGGAGAAGTGCGACCGCTTCTTCGCCGAGGTCGTCTGGCCCGCGAGCGCCTCCGTGTCGGCCGGCCGGCCGCCGGCGGGCCAGCCGGTGACGGAGGAGTTCGAGCCGCGCGGCCTGGTCATCCCGAGCGCGGCCATCGCCGTCTGACCGTCCCGGCGTACGGCGACGGCTCCCTGCGGGATCCCGGCGAGGAGTCCCTGCGAGCCCGATGGCCGCGACGTCGGACGAACGAGTGCCTCACAGCCGGCCGCGGTACGCGACCGGCAGGAGCCGGAGAGCGAGCAGCCCGGTGAGTGCCGCGGCGACGCCCAGCGGTACCCAGGCCGGCGCCGAGCGGGCCGCGGTGGCCATGAGGAACGGGACGGCGAACCCGAGGTAGGCGCAGGCGAGGAAGACCGACGTCAGCTCGCCCCGCCGGGTGGGCGCGGCCAGCCGGCCGGTGACCGTGAGCCCGGCCGCCAGGCACAGCCACCGCCGGACCCGAGCAGGGGTGCCGCGGCCAGCAGCCACGGCCAGGCACCGGTGGCCACGAACAGCGCGGCGGCGGCGTACCCGACCGCCCCGAGAGCAGCGCCGGTCACGGCGGTCCACGACCCCAGCCGGCGCTGCAGCCCCGCGACGAGCGTCCCCGCGCCGAGGGTGACGCCGGCGAGGACGCCCGTGACGGCGACCCCGCCCGCCGGCAGCTCGCCGAACAGCGGGACGGCGGAGACGACCGACGACGGGAAGGCGTAGACGCAGACCGCCACCGGGGCCAGCACGGTCGCCGCGAGGCCCAGGCTGCCCGGCGGCAGCAGCGGGACGGCGGGGCCGCCGTCGTCCCGCCGTCGGCCGGGCCGCAGGACGACGGTCTCCGGCAGCCGCACCGCCAGCGCCAGCCCCACGCCCACCAGCACGGTGTGCAGCAGGTAGGGCAGCGCCGTGGGCGCCGGCGCGAACTGGCCCAGCAGTCCGCTGGTGAGCGGCCCGAGCGAGAAGCCCGCGGTCATCGCGACCGCGGCCCGCCGCCCTCCGGCTCCTCCCCCGGAGGCGGCCGAGAGCTCGGCGACCCAGGCGCTCGCGACGCTGAACACCACGCCGCTGACCACGCCCTGCAGGAACCGGGCGGTGAACAGCAGCACCAGCGACCCGCCGGCCGCGGCGAAGGCCAGCGACGCCAGCCCGGCGAGGACGACGCCGGGGAGGGCGACGCGACGGCGCCCCAGCCGGTCCGACAGCGGGCCGGCCAGGAACAGCGCCGGGACCAGACCCGCGGCGTAGCAGCCGAACAGTGCGGTCAGCACCTCGGCGGAGAGGCCGAGCCGCTCCTGGTAGACCAGCAGCAGGGGTGTCGGGACGTTGGTGCCGGCCGCGACGGCGAACAACGTGAACACCGCTCGCCTCCAGGCCACCGCGGCAGGCTACGGAGACCGCGTCGACTCCGTGCGCGACGTGCGCAGCGCCCGCTGCGACGCCGCGCTACGCCCGGGGGCAGACTCACCTGTGCCGACGGCGACGAACGAGGAGGACCCCGTGCGCGATGCGGTCATCTGCGAGCCCCTGCGGACCCCGGTGGGCGGCTTCGGCGGCTCCCTGCGCGACGTGCCGGTGCAGGAGCTGGCCTCGACGGTGATCCGGGCGGTGATGGAGCGCACCGGGCTGGCCCCGGAGTCGGTGGACGACGTCCTGCTCGGGCACTGCTACCCGACCATGGACGCCCCGGCGCTGGGTCGGGTGGCGGCGCTGGACGCCGGGCTGCCGGTGACCGCCTCGGGCATCCAGCTCGACCGGCGCTGCGGCTCGGGCCTGCAGGCGGTGCTGTACGCGGCGATGCAGGTGCAGACCGGCGCCGCCGAGGTCGTGCTGGCCGGGGGTGCGGAGTCGATGAGCAACGCGCCCTTCTACTCCACGGCCATGCGCTGGGGCGTCAAGGCCGGCCCCGGGGTGCTGCTGACCGACGGCCTGGCCCGCGGCCGGGTGACCGCCGGTGGCCGGCACCACCCGGTGCCCGGCGGGATGCTGGAGACCGCGGAGAACCTGCGCCGCGAGTACGGCATCAGCCGCGCCGAGCAGGACGAGTACGCGGTGCGCAGCCACCAGCGCGCCGCGGCCGCCGCGGCGGAGGGCCGGTTCGCCGACGAGATGGTGCCGGTGACGGTCAGGCAGCGGAAGGGCGAGACCGTCGTCGACCGCGACGAGCACATCCGCCCCGACTCCACCGTCGAGACGCTGGCGAAGCTGCGCCCGATCATGGGCAAGGAGGACCCGGAGGCCACCGTCACCGCCGGCAACGCCAGCGGCCAGAACGACGGCGCCGCGGTCTGCGTTGTGACTTCCCCGGAGAAGGCCGCCGAGGTGGGCCTGACCCCGCTGGCGCGGCTGGTGTCCTGGGCGGTGGCCGGCGTCCCGCCCAAGACGATGGGCATCGGGCCGGTGCCGGCGACGGCCAAGGCGCTGGCGCTGGCGGATGTGAAGCTGGCTGAGGTGGACCTGATCGAGCTCAACGAGGCCTTCGCCAGCCAGGTGCTGGCGGTGACCCGCGAGTGGGGCTTCACCGAAGCGGACTTCGAGCGCACCAACGTCAACGGCTCGGGCATCTCCCTGGGGCACCCGGTCGGCGCCACCGGCGGCCGCATCCTGGCCACCCTCACCCGGGAGATGGCCCGCCGCGACGCCCGCTACGGGCTGGAGACGATGTGCATCGGCGGCGGCCAGGGCCTCGCCGCCCTCTTCGAGCGCGTCTGAGAGGACCACCCTCCCCCCACGCCTCGTAGCAGGACCCCGTCCTCCCACCCCGCGCAGGCTCGGCGGTGCCCTGGACGGGGCCCGGCGGACCTTCCCTCACCCACAGGAGCTGCCGCATGTCCGAGTCCCGTCCCACCGACCAGCGCGTCGCGATCGTCACCGGCGCGGCCCGGGGCATCGGCGCCGCCACCGCGCAGCGGCTGGCGCAGGACGGCTTCGCCGTGGCGGCGGTCGACCTCGACGAGTCCGCGACCGCCGCGACGGTCCGGGCGATCGAGGCCACCGGCGGCCGCGCCATCGGGGTCGGGGCCGACGTCGGGGACGCCGACCAGGTGGGGGCCGCCGTCGAGCGGGTCGTCGCCGAGCTCGGGCCGCCGCTCGTGCTGGTCAACAACGCCGGGGTCACCCGCGACAACCTGCTGTTCAAGATGACCGACGCGGACTGGGACCTCGTCATGCACGTCCACCTGCGCGGCTCGTTCCTCATGACCCGCGCGGTGCAGCAGCACATGGTCGAAGCCGGCTGGGGCCGGGTGGTCAACCTGTCGAGCACCTCGGCGCTGGGCAACCGCGGCCAGGCCAACTACGCCACCGCCAAGGCCGGGCTGCAGGGCTTCACCAAGACCCTCGCGATCGAGCTCGGCAAGTTCGGGGTCACCGCCAACGCGATCGCCCCGGCTTCATCCAGACCGAGATGACCAGGGCGACCTCCGAGCGCCTCGGCCGCGACTGGGAGCAGTACGTCGCCGAGCGGGCCGCGGCGATCCCGGTGCAGCGAGCGGGCGTGCCGGCGGACATCGCGCACACCGTCTCGTTCCTCGTCAGCGAGGGCGCCGGGTTCGTCTCCGGCCAGGTCGTCTACGTGGCCGGCGGCCCGCGCACCTGAAGGACCCCTGCCCCCACCGTCGAAGGACCCCGTCGACGGCGAGGGCAGGGGTCCTTCGTCAGGTGCGCTCGGGGTAGCGGGCGCGGACGAAGCAGTAGGCGCCGAACGCGGCGATGCCAATCGCGACCAGGGTGAGCAACACCTGGCCGAAGGGGGCGCCGAGGATGGTGCGCAGCGCGCCGTCGAGGCCCGTGGCCCGGGCCGGGTCGAAGGTGACGGCGGCGTAGACCAGCAGCCCGCCGACCACACCGAGGGCGACGCCCTTGGCCGGGAAGCCGACCTGCCCGAGACGGGTGACCAGGCGCGTCGCCTGCGGCGGGGCCTGGCCGAGGTCGACCTCCTGGAGGAACCGCTTGGAGACGCCCTTGTGCACGAGGTAGACGCCGACCCCGATGACGACGAGACCGACCAGCCCCACCAGCCAGCGCCCGGCGGGCCAGCCGAAGACGCCGGTCGCCTGCTGCTGACCCCCGCCGCCACCACCGCCGGTGGCGGTGCGGACCGCCAGGACGGCGAGCGCGGCGTAGAGGACTGCCTTGGCGACCGCCTTCACTATCTTCTCGAGCGCCTTCTTGCGGGCGTCCCCGGATGCCGACAGCCGGCTCCGCCAGCGCAGCACCTCGGCCGCCTGCCAGGCCGCGAGCGCGACCAGCCCGACGGCCAGCAGCCACAGCAGCGGCCGGCCCAGCGGCTGCTCGGCCAGCGTGGCCAGCGCGCCGGCCTGGTCTGCGGACTGGCTGCTGCCACCGCCCCAGGCCAGCTGCAGCGCCAACCACGCGACCAGCAGGTGCACCACGCCGTACGCGATCAGGCCGATGCGTGCCAGGTGCTCGAGGGCGTCGCTGTCGCCCGCCCGGCCCGCGGCTCCCGCGGCCCGCCCGGTCACCCCGCCCATGGCCGCCTCCTCCCGGACCGCTGCACGTCTGCCGCGGACATGATCAGCGTGGCACAGCGGGGACCGCGCCGCCGGGTGTGCATCAGCCGCCCCCCTGTTCGGGCATAGGAGGCTATGCATGCGTCCAGACCCTCCAGGACGCATGCATAGCCTCCTATGCCCGTGGTGGAAGGGCGTGCCGGAGGTCCTCGCTCAGTCCACGGGGTGCCGGGCGCGGGTCAGGCAGTACACCGCGAAGGCGGTCAGCCCGACCGCGACCCCGGCCAGCACCCACGCTCCGTGCGGCTGGGCGGCCACCGCCCGCAGCGCGGCGTCCAGACCGGTGGCCCGCGCCGGGTCGAACGTCGCCGCCGCCCAGGCCACCATCGCGCCGACCAGCACCAGGGCCACGCCCTTGAGCACGAAGCCGGCCTGGCTGGCCCGGTGCGCCACCGTGCAGAGCGCGGGGGAGACGGTGGAGAGGTCGATCTCGTCGAGGAAGTCCGACCGCAGGCCCTTGCGCACGTGGTAAAGGCCGATGGCGACGACGACTCCGCCGACGGCGACGACCAGCAGCTGGCCGCCGGGCCAGGCGAGGACGCCGCGCACCGCGCGGGTGTCCGCGGCGGGGTCGCTGCCGCGGCCGAGGGCGACCCGGGCCGCCGAGACGGCCAGGAAGCCGTAGACCAGCGCCGTGCCGAGGGTCTTGCCCAGCTGGACGACCGCGCGCCGCCGGTCGGGGCCGGGCGCGGGCAGCCGGCGGTGGTGGCGGAGCACCTCGACGGCCTGCCAGACGCACAGCCCGGCGAGCCCCGCGGTCAGCAGCCACAGCAGCACCGGGCCGACCGGGGAATCCGCGATTAACGCCATGGCCCCGCTCTGGTCGACGGCGGCGCCGCGGTCGGCCGGCCGCGCCCGTCCCGCCTGCCAGGCCAGCTGGAGTGCCAGCCAGGCGACCAGCAGGTGCAGCAGCGCGTAGCCGACCAGGCCGGCCTGGGCCACCGCGCGCAGTGTCGTGCTGTGCGCAGCCCGGTGCGCCAGCGGCGCACCCTCCGTCTGACCTGCCTCGGTCGTCACTCCGCTCCCTGCTCCGCCGGTCGCGCCACTGCGGCACACCTCGCAGGGTGACACGGCTCGCGCCGGGACGCCGGGGACGGTGGGGGACACTCTGGAGCGTGGCGAGCGGTGCAGCGATGACGGCGGTGGGGCGGACGAGTCCGGAGCGGGCCCGGCGGGCGTGGCCCCGCTGGCTGGCCGGCGGGGTCGCGCTGCTGGTCGTCGCGGCGGTCGCGGTCTTCTGGGCCGACGGCGGCGCGCGGCTGCTGCTCGGCGTGGCCGGCGCGCTGGTCGCCTGGCGCGGTGGGCACCTGGCGGCCGAGAGCGGCCACCGGGCGCAGGGGTGGGCGCTGGCCGCCGCCGGCGTGCTGGGGATCGGGCTCGCCTCGGTGTCCGCGGGGCTGGCGAGCTGGCTGCTGCTCCTCGCCGTCCCGGCCGGGCTGCTTGTCGGCGCGCTGACCCTGCTCGGCCGCGGCGGAGCGGTGCGCCGCAGCGGTCAGGCCGCCCTCGTCTGGTGGGCGCTGGTCACCGGCCTGCTGGTGGTCACCGGGCTGGTCGCCGGCTGGGAGCGCGCGGCCGACGGCGCCACCGTCGTCGGAGCCCTCGGCCTGGGCCTGCTCGGCGTCGTCCTGCTCGTCGGCTCCTCGAGCCTGCGCGCCATCGCCGCCCGGCCGGCACCGGTCCGGCCCGCGGCCTGCGCCGGGTGCGCCTGCGGCGCCGGAGGCTGCGGCATCCCCCGCTGAGCGCCCGACCCCGACGGGGCAACCCCCCGGTTCACGTCCCGCCCGGTGGGGCACCCCTCCGGCCGTGAGCGGACACGTCTTCGTCGTCGGGGCGGACCTCCGACGGCTGGTGTGCGACGACGTCCTCGTGCCCACCGACCGGTCGCTGCGGGTCACGCACGAGTGGCGCCGGTTGCTGCCCGACGACCTCGTGGGCACCGAGGACCGCGACGGCGTCTGCCTCGACCTCACCTGGGGCGGCGAGGAACGGGTGCTCGAGGTCCCTGGCGGCCGCGCCGGCGAGCCCGGGCGGCAGCTGTGGCTCGTCGACACCGTCGACGAGCGCGAGCGCGACCCCGAGGACGCGCTGCGCTGGCTGGTCGACGGCGCGCGGGAGGCGCTGGCCGCCGTCGCCCGGCGGGAGGTGCCGGCACCGGTGCACGGCCGGGCCCGTCGGCTGGTCGCGTTGCCGGCGCTCGGGACCGGCTGGGGCGGCGCCGCCGGGCAGCGCGGCACCCTGCTGCAGCGGCTGATGCCGGTGCTGCGCGAGGGCGCGGCCGAGCACGGCTTCGACGTCGCCCTGGTGCTGCGCGGGCCCAGCGACCTGGCCGCCGCGCAGCGGGTGCGCCGGGCCGAGGCGGGCGGCTGGGACCTGCCCGGGCACCTGCGGGAACTGGCCGAGGACCTCGGCGAGCGGGCCCGCCGCGGGCAGCTGGCCGTCTTCGCCGGCGCCGGCGTGAGCGCCGCCGCGGGCCTGCCCACCTGGGAGCAGCTGCTCGACGAGCTGGCGGAGCGCTCGGGGCTGGACGACGCGCTGCGGGCCGGGCTGTCCCAGCTGCCGGCCCAGGACGCCGCGGCGCTGATGGCCCGGGAGCTCGGCCGCGAGCAGCTGGAGGGCTTCGTCAAGGAGCGGTTCGGGCCGGGGCACTACGCGCTGGCGCACGCGCTGATCGCCGACCTGCCGGTGCAGGAGTTCGTCACCACCAACTACGACCCGTTGGTCGAGCTGGCCGCCGCCGACATCGGCCGCGACCTCTCGGTGCTGCCCTTCGACGACGCCGTCCCCGGCCAGCCCTGGCTGCTCAAGCTGCACGGCGACGCCGCCCACCCGGAGAGCATCGTGCTGACCCGCGAGGAGTACCTGCAGTTCGGTGACTCCCGTGCGGCGCTGGCCGGGGTGCTGCACTCGCTGCTGCTCACCCGGCACGTGCTGTTCGTCGGCACCTCCATGCAGGACGACGACCTGATCCGCATCGCCCACCAGGTGCGCAGCGCCGTCCAGGCGCCCGGGGCGTCCCCGCGGCAGCGCAGCGGCACCGTGCTGGCGTTGAGGGAGGACCCGGCCCGCGCCCGGCTGTGGGAACGGGACGTGCAGACGGTGGCGATCGCGCCTGCCGACGCCCCGCCGGCCGAGGCCGCCCGCCTGCTGGAGGTGCTGCTGGACTGCATCGGCTGCCTGTCCACCCCGCCGACGGGCTATCTGCTGGACCCCGCCTACCGAGGCATGCTCTCCGAGGAGGAGCGGACCCTGGCCGGGGCGCTGGCGCACGTGGAGCGCGCGGTGCCGGCGGGGGCGTCGTCCTCGGCCGTCGAGGAGGTGGCCGCGCTGCTGCGCCGGCTGGGCTCGCAGGAGTGCGGAGCGGGTGAGCCACCGCCGGACGAGGCCAGCGCACCGCGCGACGACCGCCTCCAGCAGCAGCGCCCGGGCTAGAGGAGGGCACGGGTCGTTCGTGTGAGCCGGCGCCCGCGTGGGCAAACGGGACCCCGTGCGCCGACCCCGACTCGAGAGCAGCCCGCTCCTGATCGCCAAGGGCTACGGCTGGCTGCCCGACGCGCGGCGGGCACGGGGCATCCGTACCGTCGCCGCCCGGCTCGGCGGCCTGCCCGTCCTCGGTATCGCGGGCCCCGACGCAGCCCGGTTCCTCTACGACGAGGACCACGTGCGCCGCTCGCACGCCATCCCCGAGCCGGTGCAGGGCACGCTGTTCGGCAAGGGCGCCGTGCACACCCTCGACGGCGAGGCGCACCGCACCCGCAAGGCGATGTTCGTGGGTCTGCTGATGGACGACCACCGCATCACCGCCCTGGTCGACACCGCCACCGCCGCCTGGGACGCCGCGGTGCCGGACTGGGTGCGCCGCGGGGAGGTCGTGCTCTTCGACGAGGCCGCCGAGGTGCTCACCCGCGCGGTGTGCGGCTGGGCCGGCGTTCCGCTGTCGGACGACGAGGTGCCCTCGGTGGCCCGGGACCTCACCGCGATGGTCGACGGCTTCGCCACCGCCGGGCCCCGGCACTGGCGGGCCCGCCGGGCGCGCGGCCGCCGCGAGGCCTGGCTGGCCCGGCTGGTCGAGGAGGTGCGCAGCGGCACGGCGACGGTCCCGACGGGGTCGGTCGTCGACGCCGTCGCCCGGCACCGCGACGCCGACGGGGAGCGGCTGGACCCGCGCACCGCGGCGGTCGAGGTGCTCAACGTGATCCGCCCGACCGTGGCGATCGGCTGGTTCGTCGCCTTCTCCGGGCACGCACTGGCCCGCTGGCCGCAGTACCGCGCGCGACTGGCCTCGGGCGAGCCCGCGTTCGCGGAGGCCTGGGCGCACGAGGTGCGCCGCTTCTACCCGTTCGCGCCGTTCATCGGCGGCCGCGCACCGCGCGAGGTCGAGTGGGACGGCCAGCGGGTGCCCGAGCACTCGATGGTGCTGCTCGACCTGTACGGGCAGGACCACGACCCCGAGCTGTGGGGCGACCCGTACGCGTTCCGGCCCGAGCGGTTCCTCGGCCGCGAGATCGGCGCCTTCGAGCTGGTGCCCCAGGGCGGTGGCGACCCGCGCACCAACCACCGCTGCCCGGGCGAGCAGGTCACCGTCGCCGTGCTGTCGGCGCTGGCCGTACGGCTGGCCCGGCTGCAGGCCGACGTCCCCGAGCAGGACCTGTCGATCTCGCTGCGGCGCATCCCGGCCAAGCCGACCAGTGGCGTGGTGCTGCGGGTCCGCGGGACCGACTGAACCAGGTCGGTAGCGCAACGTCACCGGCGCACGGGGAGGCGGCGCCGGGTGCTCCCGCCGCGTGGTGTCATCGCCGGGCCGTACGGACGAGGGAGCCGACATGAGCAGGTGGCTGGCGCCGCTGGTGGGTGTGGTCGGGCTGCTGACGCTCGTCGGCGGCGTGGTCTGGGCCGAGCTCGACATGAGGACCATGGGCGGCGTGCCGCTGGTCGGCGTCGGCGGCGTCCTGCTCGTGGCCGCGGCCGTCGTGGCCGCCTGCGTCGAGGCCGCCGACCGCCGCCGGCACCCGCAGCACTGAAGAAGGACCCTCCTGCCCCCCACCGCTCGCAGGCTCGCCGCGAGGCCCTGCAGGAGGGCCGACGTCAGGCCGGGACGAGGCGGGCGAGCTCCGCGGGCAGGTCGCCGGGGGAGAGGACGCCGAGCCGCTGGGTGGCCCGGGTGAGCGCCACGTAGAGGTCGTTGTACCCGCGCACGCCCTCGTCGAGGACCCGTTGCGGGTCGACGACGAGCACCGCGTCGAACTCCAGTCCCTTGGCCTCGCCCGGCGTGACCACCACCGGCCCCTGCGACGAGTCGGCCTCGGGACCGGAGGACACGCCGTCCACCCGGGCCGCCACCGCGGCGGCGAGCCCGGCGACCCGGCCGGCCGGCGCGATGACGGCGGTGGTGCCCTCCCGCCCGGCCCACTCCTCGACCACCTCGGTGACCCGCGCGGTCAGCCCGGCCTCGCCGGTCACCTCCGCCCAGGGCTGCGTGGTGCCGGGGCGGACCGAGCGGGGTGCGCCGGCCCCGGTGCCGCCCGCGGCGAGGACGTCGGCGGCGACGGCCATGATCTCGGCCGGCGTCCGGTAGTTGACCGTCAGCTCCTCCAGCCGCCAGGCGTCCCCGACGTGCGGGCGCAGCGTCTCGTCCCAGGCGTCGGCGCCGGCGAGCGTGCCGGTCTGGGCCAGGTCGCCGACGGCGGTCATCGACCGGGTGGGGCAGCGGCGCACCAGCAGCCGCCAGGCCATCGGGGAGAGCTCCTGGGCCTCGTCAACGACGACGTGCCCGAAGGTCCAGGTGCGGTCGGCGGCGGCGCGCTCGGCGGTGGTGCGGGTGTCCAGCGTCCGCTGCCGCTCGGCCAGCTCCTCGGCGCTGATGAGGTCGCCGGCGCTGAGCACCTCGGCCTCCAGGTGCTCGTCCTCCAGGTCGATGGAGCGCGAGCCGTGCAGCACGTCGAGGGTCTCCTGCGCCTCGGCCAGCCGGCGCCGGCGGTCCCGTTCGGCGCGGGCCCGCTGCGCGCTGTCGTCGAAGCCGAGCAGCTCCTCGGCCTCCTCGAGCAGCGGGACGTCGGCCGGCGTCCACGCCGACCCCCGCGGGCGGTGCAGCAGCGCGCGGGTCGCGTCGTCCCACCCCGGGGTGGCGGCGGCGACGCGGGCCGGGTCGGCGAACAGCTCGGTGAGCAGCCGCTCGGGCGTGAGGACCGGCCACAGGTCGTCGATGAGCAGCCGGACGGCGGGTTCCTCGGCGACCTCGCGGCGCAGCGCGGCGGTGTCCTCCCGGTCGAACAGGTCGGCACCGCCGTCGATGCCGGTGCCGATGCGCTCGGCGTAGCGCCGGGTGAGCACGTCGACGACACGGCGGGTGAAGACCGGACGGGCCAGGTTGTGCAGCCGCTCGGCCTTGCGGGCGGCGTTCTGGGCCCGCCTGACGTCGATCGGCCGGAGCCGCAGCGCGAACCCGTCGACGGTGACCTCGCGGGGGGCGTCGGGCACCACCTGCCGGTCGGCGACGGCGCGCGCGAGCACCTCGACCATCTCCAGCCGGCCCTTGACCGCGGCGGTCTCCGGCGACTCCGTGCCGCGGGCGTCGAGGCCGGGGCGCAGCTGGCCCAGCCCGGCCAGCAGCACGCCGGTCTCGCCGAGCGAGGGCAGCACGTCGGCGATGTAGCGCAGGAACGTCGGCGTGGGCCCGACGACCAGCAGGCCGCGGCGGGCCAGCCGCTCGCGGTAGGTGTAGAGCAGGTAGGCGGCGCGGTGCAGCGCGACGGCCGTCTTGCCGGTGCCCGGTCCGCCCTGGACGACGAGGACGCCGCGGTCGTCGGCGCGGATGATGCGGTCCTGCTCGGCCTGGATGGTGCGCACGATGTCGGTCATCCGGCCGGTGCGCGCGGTGTCGAGGGCGGCCATCAGCGCGGCCTCGCCGGTCAGGCCCGACCCGGCGACCCCGTCGGTGAGCACCTCGTCGTCGAGCCGGACGACGGTGCGCCCGCGGGTGCGGATGTGCCGGCGCCGCGAGACGCCCAGCGGGTGCACCGGGGTGGCGGTGTAGAACGGCCGCGCGGCCGGTGCCCGCCAGTCGACCAGCGCGGGGTCGCCGCCGGCGTCGTCGGCGGCCAGCCCGATCCGGCCGATGTAGAGCGGGCCGTCGTCGGTGCGGTCGATCCGCCCGACGCACAGGCCCGCCTCGGCGGCATCGAGGGCGGTGACCCGCTCGGTCTGGAAGCGGACGGTGGCGTCGCGCTCCTGGAGCGCCTGCGGGTCGACCGCCGGCCAGGCGATCGCCTGCTTCAGCCGCCGCTCGGCCAGGTCGCGCGCGGCGTCCAGGCGGCCGTAGAGCTCACGGACGTACTGCTGCTCGGTCTCGATCTCGGGGTGGGGTACGACCTCTGGCTGCGTCGTCGGCACTGCACGTCTCTCTGTCGGCACTCGGCTGCGGGAACAGACGAACGTCCATGGTGCCCGCGCATTCCCGGGGCCGGGTCCAGGCGCCGCCGTGCGGTCGGCCACGCACCCGGCGCGACCGTCAGGGGACGGGCAGCGCGGCCAGGTGACCGACCAGCCGGTCGCGAGCTCCTCCGGGCGGCTGAGTGCCACGAGGTGGCCACCGGGCAGCTCCTCGACCGGCAGGCCGAGTCGCTCCGCCGCCACCTGCCGCTGGAAGTCCACGGGGAAGAACCGGTCGTCCCGGCCGGCCAGCACCCGGGTCGGCACGTCCGGCCAGGCGGGCAGTGGCCACGGCTCGGTGAACGGCGTCCCCGACTGGGCGAACGGCACGGGCGCGCTGGCCGCGACCCCCGGCGGGACGTCGTGCAGGAACGCGTCGTCGTCGTCCAGCGGCCAGCCGTGCGCCCGCGCCGCCTCCGTCCGTGCCCGCTCGTGCCCGGTGGCCGTCCACCACGCGCCGCCGGTCTCGCCCGGCCGCGGGACCATCGCGTTCAGCAGGACCAGCAGGTCGACCTCCCTCCGGGCGCAGACCAGCGGCGCGGTGAGCCCGCCCATCGACTGGCCGACGACCACCAGCGGCCCGCCGGAGGAGCGGGGGACCGTGTCCAGCACGGTCTGCGTGTACCGCTCGAGGCCGGCGGTGTCGTCGCCGGCGGGCAGGTCGACGGCGACCGCGGTGGCGCCGCGCCGCTCCAGCTCGGGGACCAGCCGGTGCCAGTACCAGGCCCGGCCGCCGGCTCCGGGGACGAGGACGAACGTCGCGCGCACGTCCTGCTGACCGCCGGCGGCGCCGGTACTCATCGCCCTCCGCGCCGCGGTCCACCTCGAGTGGTGGCCGGCCGTGGTCTCCGGGTCCCGGAGGCCACGACGCCCCGCCACGCGACGACCGGACGGCGCCGCGTTGCTCCCGCGACACGCGGAACGGGCGGTAACCGCAACCCGGAGGTCATCTCCGTGACACGTCGGCTACCTACCGTCGGCCGTGCGACCCCAGGAGGTGCCCCATGAGCCCGACTCCCACCGACACCCGGACCGACCCCCGGCGCCGGCGCGGCCGACGCACGCGCAGCCGCCCGCGCATCGACCGCAGCGCCTGGACCTGCCCCAACTGCGAGCAGGAGACCCTGCCGCCGCGCAAGCGCTGCGCTGACTGCGGCACATCTCGCTACTGACGAGGGACCCCGTCCTCCACCCGTCGGAGAAGGGACCCGTCCCCCTCACCGTGGAAGGACCCCGTCCTCACGCCTCGCAGGCTCGGCGCGCGCCTCGGGACGGGGCCGAGCTCGGGAGGGCCGGTCTCTCGTTCAGCGGGCGGGCGGTTCCCCGCGCAGCCGGACGACGGTGGCGCGGTAGCGGCCCCGCCCGGCCAGCCGCCAGGCCAGCCGCCTGGTCACCGGCAGCCCGGCGAGCAGCCGCGCCCGGTCGTCGGCGCTCGCGTCCTCGAGCGCCAGGCCGAGCACGAGCGATCGCTCCCGCCGCGACAGCGGGCAGCGTGCCGCCCGCGTGACCTCCGCCCACGCCGCGGGGGAGAGGTGCGCGTCGAGCAGCGGCAGCAGCTCCCGCTCCTCCTCGGCGGTCTGCGCGTCGACGGCGTCGGCGAGGTCCAGGCAGGCCAGCGTGAAGGCGTCGTGCGCCTTGCCCGAGGCGGCGACCGCCCACTGCCGCGCGGCGGTGGAGAGGCGGCGCAGTCGGTGGTCGAGGTCGGCGACGCGGTCGGTCCAACGCTCCACCTGCGGCCGGGCGGCCGGCGCGGCGTGCAGCAGCGCCGGCCACAGCAGCTCGCGCTCGACGGTGTGGTGGTGCAGCAGCAGGCGGGCGAGCAGATCGGCGTGCCGGGTCAGGTCCCGCGTGCGGCCGGCGTCGTCGGCGGCCGCCCGCGCGGACAGCTCGGCCAGCAGCCGCAGCTCGCGGCGCACCAGCCGGTGCAGCAGCAGCTCGGAGGCGACCGCGCGGGAGGTCGGGACGTCGTCCGGGGGACCAGCCGGGGCCGTACGGGCGGGGGAGCGGCGGAGCGCCGCGGCGGCGGGCATCGAACACCTCGGGAGGGTGGGGTCCGGACGCTCCGAGCGTAGGGACGGCGGCTCCCCGTGCGAAGGGTTCCCGCTCCGTCTCGTCGACGCCGGGCACGACTCGCGGACGGGGGAGGGACAGGAGGGCCCCGGGGCGGCTACCTTGCGGCGGTGAGCGTGATCGCCCGGAACCGGGTCCGCGTGAGCGGGGTCGTCGAGGGGCGGCCGATGGTCTTCGCGCACGGGTTCGGGTGCGACCAGGAGATGTGGCGCTTCGTCGCCCCGGACTTCGCGGTCGACCACCGCGTCGTCCTCTTCGACCACGTCGGGTCGGGCCGCTCGGACCTGTCGGCCTACGACCCGGAGCGGTACGGCTCGCTGCACGGGTACGCCGACGACGTCGTGGAGATCTGCCGCGAGCTCGGGCTCGACGACGTCGTCTTCGTCGGGCACTCGGTGAGCGCGATGATCGGCGTGCTGGCGGCGGCCCGCGCCCCGGAGCTGTTCGGTGCGCTGGTCATGGTCGGGCCCAACCCGCGCTACGTCGACGACGGCGACTACACCGGCGGGTTCTCCCGCGAGGACATCGTCACGCTGCTGGAGTCCCTCGACAGCAACCACCTGGGCTGGTCGGCCGCGATGGCCCCGGTGATCATGGGCAACCCCGACCGGCCCGAGCTCACCGCCGAGCTGGCCAACAGCTTCTGCCGCACCGACCCCGACATCACCCGGCAGTTCGCCCGCGTCACCTTCCTCTCCGACAACCGCGCCGACCTGCCCGGCGTCCGGGTGCCCACGCTGGTGCTGCAGTGCACCGACGACGCCATCGCCCCCGAGGTGGTCGGCCGGTACGTGCACGCGCAGGTGCCCGGCAGCGTCTTCACCCAGCTGGCGGCCACCGGGCACTGCCCGCACCTGTCGGCGCCGGAGGAGACGACCGCCGCGATCCGGGCCTTCCTGGGATAGCCCGGTCATGGACGAGCCGCGGCGACCGGACCCCCGGGAGGGTCCTGCCGGGCTGCGCCGGCTGCTGGAGGAGGACCCGGCCGACCTGTACGAGAACGCCCCGTGCGGCTACTTCTCCGCGCTCCCCGACGGGCAGGTCGTCAAGGCCAACCGCACCTTCTCCGAGTGGACCGGCCGGCCGGCCGGCGAGCTGATCGGGCTGCGCTTCCAGGAGTTGCTGAGCATCGGTGGCCGGGTGTTCTACGAGACCCACCTGGCGCCGCTCCTGCGGCTGCAGGGCATGGTGCGGGAGGTCGCGCTCGACCTCGTCCGCGCCGACGGGTCGCTGCTGCCGTGCCTGCTCAACGCCGTCGAGGTGCGCGACGAGCAGGGTGCGCCACTGCTCGTGCGGGCGACGGTGTTCGAGGCGACGTCCCGGCGCCGGTACGAGCGGGCGTTGCTGGCTGCACAGCGTGCGGCGGCGGAGTCCGAGCGCCGGGCGCGCACGCTGCAGCAGGTCGTCTCGGAGGTGTCGGCGGCGTCCTCGGCGCGCGACGTGGCCGAGGTGATCGTGCGGCGCAGCCGGGAGGCGGTCGGGGCGAGCGGCGCGGCGCTGTGGCTGGGCACCGAGCGGCGGGCCAGCCGGCGGGCCGAGCCGTCGGTGCCGCCGCTGGAGCTGGTCGCCGCCGACGGGATCACCCCGGAGCTGCTGGAGGCGATGGAGGCCGCCGCGTTCGGCGGCGCGGAGCTGGTCCGCGACGGCGGGGTGCACACCGTCCCGCTCGGTGCGGGACTGCGGTCGGTGTGGCCGGGTCTGGCCACCGCGATGGAGGAGGCCGGGCAGGAGGCGCTGGTCGTCGTGCCGGTGGACGCCGACGCCCGCCACCTGGGCGCGCTGGTGCTGCTGCTCGGGGTGGCGGGGGACACCGGGCTGATCGACCTCACCCCGCCCGGCGAGCGGGGGCAACTGGTCCAGGCCGACGCCGACCTGCTGGCCGCCGTCGGCCGCCAGGCGGGACAGGCGATCGAGCGGGTCCGGCTGTACGAGGAGACCGCGCGGCACGCGGAGCGCTCGGCGTTCCTGCTCGACGCGGCCCGGCTGATGGCCTCGGCCGGGGACGTCACCGAGACCGCGGAGCGGCTGGCGGAGCTGGCGGTACCACGGCTGGCCGACGTCTGCGTCATCGACCTGGCCCTCGAGCGCGGCCTGGTCCGGACGGCCGCCCGGCACGGCGACCCGGCGCGGCAGGAGCTGGCCGCCGCGCTGCAGGAGCGGCACCTGCCGCACCACGAGTCACCGCACCCCGCCGTGCAGGCCATGGAGCTGGGCCGGACCGTGTGGATCCGTGGGGTGACCGACCGGTGGCTCGCGGAGGTCGCCGCCGACGACGAACACCTGGGGCTGGCCCGCGCCCTCGAGCTGGTCAACCTCGTCTGCGTGCCGCTGCTGGCCGACGGGCGCGTCCTCGGCGTCCTCACCCTGGGCAGCGACCGGCGGCGCGGGCCGTTCACGCCGGCCGACGTCGAGGTGGCCGAGCAGCTGGCGCTGCAGGTGTCCCAGGTGGTGGACAAGGCGCAGCGCCTGGAGCTGGAGACCCGGACGTCGCACACGCTGCAGGCCAACCTGCTGCCGCCGGCGCCACCACCGGTGCCCGGGCTGGCGGTCGCCGTCCGGTACCTGCCGGCCAGCCGCGGTGCCGACGTCGGCGGCGACTTCTACGACGTCGTCCCGCTGCCGGACGGGCAGGTGGCGCTGGCGGTCGGGGACGTCGTCGGCCACGACATCCGCGCCGCGGCGGTCATGGGCCAGCTGCGCAGCGTCTACCGGGCGCTGCTGACCGACCGGCCGCCGCCCAGCGCGGTCATCGACCGGCTGCAGGCGAGCTGGTCGCTGTTGGGCCTGCAGCTCATGGCCACCGCCCTGTTCGCCGTGCTCGACCCGGACAGCGGGCGGCTGCGGGTCGCCTCGGCCGGGCACCTGGCGCCGCTGCTGGTCGCGGGCGGGACGGCGGAGCTGCTCGACGTGCGGCCCAGCCGGATGCTCGGTGCGCCCCCGGCGCCGGGCCCCGCGGTGGAGTGGGCGGGGGTGCTCGCACCGGGGGCGACGCTGCTGCTCTACACCGACGGGCTGGTGGAGAGCCGGGACGCCGACCTCGACCGGGGCCTGGCCGCGCTGCAGGACGCGGCGGTGCGGGCCGACACGACCGACCCCGACGAGCTGTGCGACCGGCTGCTGGCCGAGCTGGCGAGCGGGGTGCGCGCCGACGACGTGGCGCTCCTGGCGATCGGCCGATCCCCCCTGGCTTCCTGAGCCTGCGCGGGCCACCATCGGACCCAGGCACGTGCGGCGCGGGAGGCGGCCATGGAGCGTCGACCCAACCCGGTGACCGAGTCGATCGACGGAGCCACCGGCGACATCACGATGTCCGGCGACGCGATGCGGTGGTCGCCGGAGCTGGCCGACGGACAGGCGCGGGTGGGCGGCTCGCCCGGCGCGCTACCCGGGGTGGACGTCGCCGCCGGCTTCGGCGCGCTGCTCGGTCTCGACGGCCCGGGGGTGCGGCGGCTGGTGTCCGGCGCGGTGACCTCGCTGGCGACCGTGGCGGGGGACGTCGTCGCGGAGCTGCGCCAGCTCACCCGGGGTCCCGAGGAGGACGAGGGCGAGGAGGGCGAGGGCGCGCCGCCGGACGCCCCGCCGGCGCCGTCCCCCGGCTGACCAGGGCTCGCGGACGCCGACGCGCTGCCCACGCGGCCGCCCTGTACAACCAGGGGGACACGGCCACACCGACGTGGGAGGTCGCACCGCATGAGCAGTCCGCTGACCCTGGCGCCCGCGCCGCCGTCCGAGGCCGCCGAGGAGGTCCGCGCCCAGGTGCGGGAGTTCCTGGCCGAGGAGCTGGCCGCGGGTACCTTCACCACGCACGTCGACACGTGGCTGTCCGGTGTGGACCCGGCGTTCTCCCGCAAGCTGGGCGAGCGCGGCTGGCTGGGGATGACCTGGCCGAAGCGGTACGGCGGGCACGAGCGCTCGGCGATGGAGCGCTACGCGGTGACCGAGGAGCTGCTGGCCGCCGGCGCGCCGGTGGCGGCGCACTGGATCGCCGACCGGCAGTCCGGGCCGAACCTGCTCCGCTACGGCACCGAGGCGCAGCGGCAGGCGATCCTGCCGCGGATCGCCGCGGGGGAGTGCTACTTCGTCATCGGCATGAGCGAGCCGGACTCCGGCTCCGACCTCGCCTCGATCCGCACCCGCGCCGCGCGCAACGCCGACGGTGACTGGGTGGTCAACGGCGCCAAGGTGTGGACGTCGAACGCGCACCACTCGCACTACGGGATCGTGCTGGTGCGCACCGGCCCGCCCGGGGAGGGCCCGCGCGGCAAGCACCAGGGCCTGACCCAGCTGCTGGTCGACCTGTCGCTGCCGGGGATCAGCATCAACCCGATCCGCATCCTCGACGGCGGCCACCACTTCAACGAGGTCGTCTTCGACGACGTCGTCGTCCCCGGCGACATGCTGCTGGGGGAGGAGGGCGCCGGCTGGCACCAGGTGACCGCGGAGCTGGCCTTCGAGCGGTCGGGGCCGGAGCGGTTCCTGTCGACCTACCCACTGATCGCGGAGTTCGGCCGGCGCGCCTGCGACACCGGCGACCGCGCACAGCTGGCCACGCTGGGCCGGCTCTCGGCGCGGCTGCTGGCGCTGCGCCAGCTCTCCCTGCGGATCGCGGCGGCGCTGGACCGCGGCGAGCTGCCCGACATCCCCGCGGCGCTGGTCAAGGACGTGGGGACGACGTTCGAGGCGGACGTGGTCGACGAGATACGCCGGGTGGTCGAGGTGACGCCGTCGCTGGACTCCCCGGACCCGCTGGCACGGGCGCTGGCCGAGGCGCAGCTGCACGCGCCGGGCTACACGCTCCGGGGCGGGACGAACGAGATCCTGCGGGGGATCGTGGCACGGGGGCTGGGGCTGCGGTGAGCGAGCGCGGAACGCCGGCGACCGGGCAGCGGAACGAGGCCGGAGTCGAGCGGGGGGTGGTGCGCTGATGGCGTCCGAGCAGGACCTGGTGGTCGAGACCGTCCGGGACATCCTCGCGGGCCACGAGCCGTTCGCCCTCACCGCCGACACCGCGTGGGACCCCGGGCTGTGGGCCGACCTGGCCGAGGCCGGGCTGACCGGGGTGGGGCTGCCCGAGGAGGCCGGCGGTTCCGGCGGCGAGCTGGCCGACGCGGTGGCCGTCGTCCGCACGCTGGCCGCCGGTGCGGGGGCGGTACCGGTGGCCGAGCAGCTGCTGGCCGCGGGCCCCGCGTTGCTGGCCGCCGACCTCGACCTGCCCGACCCGGTCGAGCCGCTGACGCTGGCGGTCGCCGAGGCGGTGCACGCGGCGCCGTCGGACGACGGCGACGGGCCGGGGCGCTGGACGCTGACCGGCACCGCGACCGACGTGGCGTGGGCGGGGG
The DNA here is from genome assembly GCF_052931555.1 of Geodermatophilus sp. URMC 61. Taxonomy (NCBI): domain Bacteria; kingdom Bacillati; phylum Actinomycetota; class Actinomycetes; order Geodermatophilales; family Geodermatophilaceae; genus Geodermatophilus; species Geodermatophilus sp. URMC 61. The sequence goes on along the minus strand of NZ_JBRFHZ010000002.1, from coordinate 2,826,917 downwards.
TCGCCCGGCACGTCGCCGTCCTGGCCCAGCCGCCCGAGGGGATCGAGGGCGCGGTGCTCGCGCTGGTGGACGCCGAGGGGCTGGCGACCAGCGACGCGCGCAACCTGGCGGGGGAGCCGCGCGGGTCGCTGGTGCTCGGGGGCGCCGCTGCGTCCGGCGCGCTGCTGACCCCGGCGCGGGCCGGCGAGGTGCGGGCCCGCTACGCGCTGGCGCGGGCGGTCCAGCTGACGGCGGCGCTGGAACAGGTGCTGGCCTGGACGGTGCAGTACGCCGGGGAGCGGCACCAGTTCGGCCGGCCGCTGGGCAGGTTCCAGGCGGTGCAGATGGAGCTGGCGCAGATGGCCGGCGAGGTCACCGCGGTGAGCGCGCTGGTCGACGCCGCCGTCCAGACGCTCGATCGTGGAGACGACGTCGTCCTGGCCGCGGCGGCGGCGAAGGTGCGCGCCGGCGCCGCGGTGGAGGTCGTGGCCCGGCTCGCGCACCAGGTGCACGGCGCGATCGGGTTCACCCAGGAGTACCGGCTGCACCACCTGACCCGGCGGCTGTGGTCGTGGCGCGACGAGGCCGGCTCCGAGCTGTCCTGGTCGCAGGTGCTCGGCGTGGGGCTGCTCGTCGAGGGCGGCGACGGCCTCTGGCCGGCCCTCACCCGCGTCGTCTAGCGGCGGACCCCCTCGCCCCCGAACCCCTCCCGGGGCCCGCCGGCCCCGTCCGGCGGCCCTCCTGCAGGGGCCCGCCCCGAGCCTGCGAGTGGCGGGGGGCAGGAGGGTCCTTCCGCCGAGCCTGCGCGGGGTGAGGGGGACGGGGCCCTTCGACGAGCGGTGGGGGCAGGGAGTCCTCCTTCACCCGGTCTCGGGGACCCGCAGGTGGGCGAGGACGAGCTCGAACTCCGCGACCTCGGTGATCTCGCTGCCCACGGTGGCGGCGAACTCCTCGCGGACGGCCGTGGCGTCGGTCCGGGAGCGGTCCAGCGTCAGGCGGTCGGCGTAGGTGACCGAGCCGGCGGCCCGGCCCTCCCGGCGGTCGACCAGCAGGCTGGCGCTGCAGAAGCCGTCGAGCTCCTCGAGCCGCGGCAGCAGGCCCGTCCGGTAGGCGTCGAGGGCCTGTGCCACCCGGTTCGGGTCGGTCCGGGTCCAGGTGACCCGGGTGCAGGCTCCGTCGGGTGCCTCGTGCAGCCGGTGCACGACCGCGATCTCCCACGTGTGCAGCTCCACCGAGCCGCCGAGGACCTCGGCGAAGCGGGCCCGCAGCGGCCGCAGCTGCTCGCCGGTGTCGGCCATGGCGGCCTCGTCCTTCCAGGACGTGGTGGCGATGCAGCGCCCGGTCTCGCGGTCGGCCAGCATCGACAGGCCCACGTAGCCGGGCAGTCCCTCGACGGCGGGCATGACCCGGTCCCGCAGGAAGGCGACGCCCTCGTCGACGGCCTTCGGGTCGCCGTGGACGGTGGTGGTGCGTGCGTACACGTGCTCTCTCCTCTCCCGGCGGGCCGGCCGGGGCGGTCCGGACGGCCTCCCTGCAGGGCCCGCCGCGGCCCCGTCCGGGGAACCGCCCTGAGCTTGCGAGAGCGGTTCCCCGGACGGGCCTTCCACGGTGGGGGCAGGGAGGTCCTTCTTCACGCGGTCTCGGGTACCCGCAGGTGGGCGAGGACCAGGTCGAACTCCCGGACGTCGGTGACGGCCAGCCCCATCCCCGTCGCGAACTCCTCGCGCAGCGCGCGGGCGCTCTCGCGGTTCTCGACCATGTCCTCCCGGCTGTCGTAGGTGACCGCCGAGGCTGCCATGCCCTCGGCCGGGTGGGTCATGAGGCTGACGCTGCAGAAGCCGGCGAGGTCGTCCAGCCGCGGCATGAGGCTCATCCGGAAGGTGTCGATGGCGTGGTCCATGGCGTCGGGCTCGCCGCGGAGCCACGTCACGCGGGCGCACGCACCGTGGTGGGCCTCGTGCCGGCGGTGCATGGCCGACACCTCCCACTCCTGCACCTCGTACTCGCCGCCGAAGACCTGCGACGCCCGGTCCCGCAGCGGCCGCACCCCCTCGGCGCTGGCCTGCATCGTCTCCCGGTCGCGCCAGGAGGTCGTGACGATGCACATCCCGGACTCCCGGTCGGCGAGCAGGGACAGCCCGACGCAGCCGTCCATGCCGCGGACGGCGGGCATCAGCTCGTCACGGACGAAGTCGATCCCCGCGTCCAGCGACTCCGGGTTGCCACGGATGGTGGTCGAGCGTGCGTACACGGCACCGTTCCTCTCCAGGACGCTGCAGTTCCGGGACGGCGGTGCTCCTGCGGCATCGCCGCGGCGCCCAGCGTCCTCGCGGCGGCGACAGGTGGCAACGACCTGCTGCGCCCCACGCTCAGGGCCCGGGCCCGCTCCGGGCACGGGTGTCCGCCGTGGCGCACGGGGTCCACGCGGAGGGGATCACCGCCCTCAGTTCTCCCCCTGACCGGCGATCGGTCAGGCTGGAGCACCGGGGAACTCGTCCGCACGGGATCTCGACGCGAGCTGGCCATCCCGCCAGCCGTCCCACCGAGCACGACGGTCCCGCACCCCGGGACAGGCAGGGAGTGTCATGGCCACCCTCTTCATCGGCGGCACGTGGCGGACGGGGTCCTCGTCCGAGCAGCGCGAGGTCGTCAACCCGTTCGACCAGAGCGTCGTCGCGAAGGTCGACGAGGCGACCGTCGAGGACGTCGCCGCAGCCGTCGGCGCCGCCCGGGCGGCCTTCGACGCGGGGGAGTGGTCCGGCACCCCGGCGGCCGAGCGCGGTGCCCTGCTGCGCCGCGTCGCCGACCTCCTGGTGCGGGACAGGGAGGACATCGCCCGGCTGGAGACCCTGGACACCGGCAAGACCGTCCGCGAGAGCCGCCAGGACGTCGACGACGTCGCCTCGGTCTTCCGCTACTACGCCGACCTGGCGGACGAGGACCCCGGCCGACTGGTCGACGCCGGCCGCCCCGACGTCGTCAGCCGCGTCGTCTACGAGCCCGTGGGCGTCTGCGCGCTGATCACGCCGTGGAACTACCCCCTCCTGCAGGTCTCCTGGAAGGTCGCACCGGCGCTCGCGGCCGGCACCACCATCGTCGTCAAGCCCAGCGAGGTCACCCCCCTGACCACCGTCCGGCTCACCGAGCTGCTGGAGGAGGCCGGCGTCCCGGCGGGCGTGGTCAACCTCGTCCTCGGTGGCGGGGAGGTGGGTGCGGCGATGGTCGAGCACCCCGACGTGGACATGGTGTCGTTCACCGGTGGCCTCGGCACCGGACGGTCGGTCCTGCGGGCCGCGGCCGAGACGGTGAAGAAGGTGACCGTCGAGCTGGGTGGCAAGAACCCCAACATCGTCTTCGCCGACGTCGACCTCGAGACCGCTGTCGACAACGCCCTGACGGCGGTCTTCCTGCACTCCGGCCAGGTGTGTTCCGCGGGGACCCGGCTCATCGTGCAGGACGAGATCCACGACGAGTTCGTCGCGGCCGTGGCCGGACGCGCCGAGCGCATCCGCCTCGGCAACGGGTTCGACCCGGCCGCCGAGAGCGGCCCCCTGGTCTCCGAGCAGCACCGGGCGCGCGTCGAGGAGTACGTCGCCACCGGCGTCCGCGAGGGCGCCCGCCTCGTCACCGGTGGCCGCCGTCCCGGGGAGCCGGAGCTCGCCGGTGGGTTCTTCTACCTCCCGACGGTGTTCGCCGACTGCCGCCGCGACATGCGGATCGTCCAGGAGGAGTCCTTCGGGCCCGTCCTCACCGTGGAGCGGTTCACCACGGAGGAGGAGGCGATCGCGCTCGGCAACGACACCCACTACGGGCTCGCCGGCGCGGTCTGGACCGCCGACACCCCCCGGGCCGAGCGGGTCGCCCGGGCCCTCCGCCACGGGACGGTCTGGATCAACGACTTCGGCCCCTACCTGCCGCAGGCGGAGTGGGGCGGGTACGGGCGGTCGGGCAACGGGCGCGAGCTCGGCCCGTCGGGTCTCGCCGAGTACCGCGAGGCCAAGCACATCTGGCACAACACCGCCCCTGCACCGGCTCGCTGGTTCACGGGCTGACCCACCCCCAACCCCACCGGACGGACGGCCCATGAGAGCGCACCCCACGCAGGACGGCGAGTCCCACCTCGCCGAGTTCGGCTACAGGCAGGAGCTCGACCGGAGCATCGGCAGGTTCTCCAGCTTCGCGGCCGGGGTCAGCTACATCTCGATCCTGACCGGCACGTTCCAGCTGTTCTACTTCGGCTTCGGCGCCGGCGGACCGGCCTACCTGTGGTCCTGGCCGATGGTCTTCCTCGGTCAGCTGATGGTGGCGCTGTGCTTCGCCGAGCTGGCCGCCAGGTATCCGGTGGCGGGGTCGCTCTACAACTGGACCAAGCGGCTGGGCAGCCGGAGCACCTCGTGGATGACCGGGTGGATGATGCTCACGGCGTCGATCGTGACGCTGTCGGCGACCGTCCTCGCGTACCAGATCACGCTGCCCCAGCTGTGGTCCGGCTTCCAGATCGTCGGGAACGGCACGGGGACCCACGACTTCGCGGTCAACGCCGTCATCCTCGGCAGCGCCCTCATCCTGTTCACCACGCTGGTCAACGCCTACGGCGTGAAGCTCATGGCGCGGATCAACAGCGCCGGGGTGTTCATCGAGCTGGTCGCGGCCGTGCTGATCATCGTGATCCTGGCCCTGGCGATGACCCGCAGCCCGGTCGAGGTCCTCACCGACACCGCCGGGATGGGGGAGGGCCGGGACCTGGGCTACCTGGGTGCCTTCCTCGTCGCCTCGCTGGCCTCGGCCTACGTGATGTACGGCTTCGACACCGCCAGCTCGCTGGGCGAGGAGACGATCGACCCGCGGCGCACCGCCCCGAGGGCCATCGTCCGTGCGGTCACCGCGTCGTTCGTCCTCGGCGGCCTGATCCTGCTCTTCGGGCTCATGGCGGTGCGGGACCTCGACGACCCGCAGCTGTCGTCGAGCACCGGCGGCCTGCAGTACGTGCTGCTCCAGGTCGCCGGCACCGGGCTGGGCAAGGCGTTCCTGATCTGCATCATGATCGCCATCACCGTCTGCTGCCTGGCCGTGCACACCGCGACGATCCGCATGGCGTTCGCGATGGCGCGCGACGGCAACCTGCCGTTCAGCTCCCGGCTGGCGAAGGTCCACCCCAAGCGCAAGACGCCGGTCGTGCCCGCGATCGTCACCGGCGTCCTGTCGATCAGCATCCTGCTGATCAACATCCGGCAGCCGCAGATCTTCACGGTGCTCACCAGCATCGCGATCATCATGGTGTACCTGGCCTACCTGCTGGTCACCGTGCCGATGCTGCTCAGCCGACTGCGGGGTCGCTGGGTGGGAACCGGTGCGCGCGACGACGGCAGGTACTTCTCGCTCGGCCGCTGGGGCCTGCCGGTCAACGTGCTGGCGGTGCTGTGGGGTGCGGGCATGGCGCTGAACCTCGCCTGGCCACGGCGGGAGGTCTACAACGCCACCGAGCCGTACCACTGGTACCTGCAGTGGGGCGCCTTCGTCTTCATCGGCGCCATCGCGCTGGTCGGGCTGGCCTACTACCTGCTGCGGGCCCGGCACAGCAGCGGCGTGCTGCCCGAGCACGCCGTCGACCCGGTGCCGGGCGCACCGGCCCCGGGGGACGTCGCGACGGACGTCCCGGCCGTCCGCCTCGGCGACCCGGACGAGGACCCGGGGTGCGCGGACGTCCCGGTCGGCGGCGTCCGCTGAGGGGGAGGCGGCCGGCGGAGACCCGGGCCTCGCGACGGAGGTGGTGCCACGACGACGGTAGGTTGCGTCCATGACCGAGGAGATCGACGTGGCGTTCGACGACGAGGGCGTGACCCGGGTGGCCGACGTCCCCGGTGGGATCCTGGTCGGACACGACGGGTCGAGGTGCGCGCAGGAGGCCCTGCAGTGGGCCGCGCGCCTGGCCGCCCGCGCCGGCTTCCCGCTGCACGTGCTGCGCGCCTGGAAGATCACCACGGCCCCGCGCCCGACGACCTGGGCGCCGGGCTACATCCCTCCGTTCGAGGACTTCGAGAAGGCGGTTCGAGCCGACCTGGAGGCCGACGTGGCCGCCGCCGGCCTGGACCCCATGCTGCCGGTGACCTGCCACGTCACCCACGGCAACGCCGTGCGCGGGCTGATCGAGTCGGCGGTGCGGGCGGACCTGCTCGTGGTCGGCGCCCGCGGCCGCGGTGGCTTCACCGAGCTGGTGCTCGGCTCGGTCAGCGACCAGGTCGTGCGCCACGCCCCGTGCCCGGTCACGGTCGTCCGCACCGGGACCGGAGCCGCCCACCCCGGGGCCTGACCGTGGGTCGACCGTCCCGGGCGTCCGGCGGTGGCCGTCGTCCGCCCGCAACCGGCAGCATGCCGGGGTGACCACCGCCGGCGACCACCACGGGCACACCCACCGCCTCGACCTGGCCGATGCCACCGTCCGGGAGTGGGACGCGACGGTCGTCGCGGCCGACCCCGAGCAGGGCATCGTGCTCGACCGCAGCGCCTTCTACCCGGGCGGCGGTGGACAGCCGCCGGACGAGGGCGTGCTGCTGTGGGGCGGCGTCCGCACCCGCATCGCCGGCACCCGCAGGGGCGACGAGCTGTACCTGATCCCGGTGGAGGGGGACCCGGTGCCGTCGGCGGGCACCGCCGTCCGCGGGGCGCTGGACGACGAGCGGCGGACGGCGCTGATGCGGACGCACTCGGGCCTGCACGTGCTCACCGGCGTCGTCCTGCGCGACTTCGGCGCGAAGGTCACCGGCGGCAACATGGAGCCGCTGACCGCACGGATGGACTTCGACCTGGCCGAGGTACCGGGCGACTTCAAGGACCGCGTGGCCGAGGCGGTCAACGCGGAGATCGCCGCGGACCGGCGCATCGAGGTGCGGACGCTGCCGCGTGTAGAGGCCTACGCCATCCCCGACCTCATCCGGACGGCGACCGACCTGCTGCCGCCCGACATCGAGGAGGTCCGGATCGTCGACATCGTCGGCCTGGACCTGCAGGCCGACGGCGGCACGCACGTGGCCTCGACGGCGATGGTCGGCCGGGTCGAGGTGGTCAAGATGGAGAACAAGGGCCGCGGCTTCCGCCGGCTGCGCATCCGCATCGTCTGACGTGCCGGCGCCGGGGAGCGGGATCGCCCCCGGCGCCGGCCGGTGTCTCGAACGGTGTGGCCCGTCAGGCGGCGTCCGACCTCCCCGCGGACTCGGCGGGGACCCGCGGTGACGGGATGGGCAGTGGTGCGGACGCGGGTTCCACGTGCACATCGAGCGACTGCAACACGTCGTCGCCGTAGAGGTCCTGCACCCAGTTGGGCTGGTAGACGGTGTCGAGGTAGCGCTCGCCGAGGTCCGGGGCGATGGTGACGGCGGTCAGGCCGTCCCGGCCGTTCCGGGCCAGCCAGCTCGTGGCCCCGCTGACCACGGTGCCGGTCGAGCCGCCGAACAGGAAGCCGCGCCGGGCCAGCCGGTGGCAGGCGCGGACGGTGTCCGCCTCCTCCACCATCACCACCTCGTCGACGTAGGACTCGTCCAGCAGCGGCGGACGCACGGCCATCCCCAGACCGGGGATCGCCCGGTTCCTCGACGGGCCGCCGAACGACACCGAGCCGACGACGTCGACGGCGACGATGCGCACCGAGGGGCGGTGCTCGCGGAACCACCGGGCGCAGCCCATCAGGGTGCCGGTGGTGCCGGCCCCGACGAAGAGCACGTCCAGGTCCGGGAACTGCCGGTCGATCGCGGGTGCGGTCTGGCGGTAGTGCGCCTGCCAGTTGTTCTGGTTCTCGTACTGGTTGAGCCACACGTACCGGGGGTCGGCGGCACACCGGGCCCTCACGTAGTCCATGCGCGCACCGAGCAGGCCGCGGACCGGGTCGGGCTCGGTGACCACGTGCACCTCGGCGCCGAGTGCCTCCATCAGCAGCCGGGTCTGCAGGTTGCAGCGGCGGTCGGTCACGCACAGGAACCCGTAGCCCTTGCTCGCCGCGATCATGCTCAGCGCGACGCCGAGGTTGCCCGACGAGGACTCCACGATGACCGATCCCGGCCGCAGCCGTCCCTCGCGCTCGGCGGCCGCCACCATCCCGCTCGCGGCCTTGAGCTTGACGGATCCGGCGAAGTTGAGCCCCTCGACCTTGAGGAACAGTGAGTGGCCCACCACCGACCGGAGGTCGATGAACAGGTCGTGCTCGTTGAACTCGTGCGGCATGGAGATGACGGTCACGATCCGTCCTCAATCTCGTCGGCGCGGGACTGCGGTGTCTCGCGCGGCCCGTGGGTGAAGGGATCCCGAGGAAAAGAGTCCGGTGTGGCGCCACTTGATACGACCGGGCCTGCCCCCGAATCGACCCGGTGTTCCCCCACGGTCGGAGGTGGGGTCAACCCCACCCCCGCGACGAGCGCGCCTGACCGTGTGGTCAGTCCGAGTACCGGGCCGCGGGAGCATCAGGCGGTGCGCCGTCGCCTCCGGGCAGGTCCGGGCAGGTGCGCTCGTACGGGACCTCCGGCAGCAGCTGCTCCCACTCGGATCGGGACAGGTTGCGGTTCACCAGCTGGCACCCGACGCGTACCCAGGCCGTGAAGCCCGGGTTCCACAGCCGCACCGTGTCGTCCGCGCTGGCGGTGGCCAGCAGCGTGCCGTCCGGGCTGAAGGCCACGTCCGACACTGCACCGCTGTGTCCCGCCAGCGGCGGTCCGGAGGGCTGGCCGCTGGCCGCGTACCACAGCCGCACCGTCTGGTCGTTGCTGGCGGTGGCCAGCACCCGCCCGTCTGGACTGAAGGTCACTCCGTACACCGCGTTGGTGTGGCCGGTCAGCGGCGCGCCGGTGGGTCGGCCGGTGGCTACATCCCACAGCCGTACCGTCTGGTCGTCGCTGGCGGTGGCCAGCAGCGTGCCGTCCGGGCTGAACGCCACCCCGTTCACCGTGCCGGTGTGGCCGGTCAGCGGCGCGCCGGTGGGTCGGCCGGTGGCCACATCCCACAGCCGCACCGTCTGGTCGTCGCTGGCGGTGGCCAGCAGCGTGCCGTCCGGGCTGAACGCCACCCCGTACACGCTGTCGGTGTGTCCGGTCAGTGGCTCCCCGTGGGGTCGGCCTGTGGCCACGTCCCACAAACGCGCGGTGGCGTCCTTGCCGGCGGTGGCCAGCAGCATCCCGTCGGGGCTGAACGTCACCGTGGTCACCCAGTCGGGGTGGCCGGCCAGCGGCTCCCCGTGCGGCCGCCCAGTGGCTACGTCCCACAGTCGCACCGTTGCGTCCTTGCTGGCCGTGGCCAGCAAGCGCCCATCAGGGCTGAACGCGACCGTGGTGACCCAGTCGGCGTGGCCGGCCAGCGGCTCCCCGTGCGGCCGGCCGGTGGCAACGTCCCACAGCCGCGCCGTGTGATCGTCGCTGGCGGTGGCCAGCAGCCGCCCGTCGGGGCTGAACGTCGCCTCGTTGACCCAGGCGGTGTGGCCGATCAGCGGTCGGCTGAGGGAAGGTGTCTCGGCCTTGTCCCAGAGCCGCGCCGTGTGGTCTGCGCTGGCGGTGGCGAGTAGCCGTCCGTCGGGGCTGAAGGCGACCCCGCTCACCCAGCTGGGGTGGCCGGTCAGCGGTGTGCCGTACGGCTGGCCAGTGGCTGCGTCCCACAGCCGCGCCGTGTGGTCATCACTGGCTGTAGCTAGCAGCTGCCCGTCAGGGCTGAACGCCACTCCGTTCACCGCGTCCAGGTAGCCGGTCAGGGGTGCGCCGTGTGGCTGCCCCGTGGCCACCTCCCACAGCCGTGCCGTCTGATCCCAGCTGCCGGTGGCCAGCACGCGCCCGTCGGGGCTGAACGCCACCCCGGTCACCGTGTCGGTGTGGCCGGCCAGCAGCTGTCCGTGAGGCCGCCCGGTGGCCACGTCCCACAAACGCGCTGTGGCGTCCTTGCCGGCGGTGGCCAGCAGCGTGCCGTCGGGGCTGAACGCCACCCCGGTCACCCCGTCGGCGTGGCCGGTGAATGGCTCGCCGTGCGGTTGGCCGGTGGCGACGTCCCACAGCCGCGCCGAGGAGTCCCTGCTGCTGGTGGCGAGCAACCGTCCGTCGGGGCTGAACGCCACCCCGGTCACCCCGTCGGCGTGGCCGGTGAGTGGGGGGCCGACGGGTCGGCCGGTTACCACGTCCCACAGCCGCGCCGCGGAGTCCCTGCCGGCGGTGGCGAGCAGCCGGCCGTCGGGGCTGAAGGCCACCCCGGTCACCGCGCTGGTGTGGCCGGCCAGCGGCTGTCCGTGTGGCCGCCCGATGCCCACGTCCCACAGCCGTGCCGTCCCGTCCAGGCTGGCGGTGGCGAGCAGCCGCCCGTCGGGGCTGAACGCCAGCGAGTACACCCAATTGGTGTGCCCGGCGAGCAGTCTCGACCGGTGGATGACCCCGCCCATCGCGGTCATAAGTCCCGCCGACGGCTCGGGCCGGTGGTCACGGGCAAGACTGAGGCTCTGCAGACCGGCCAGGATCGCGACGTCCGGCCGGGTCTGAGCCAGCTGTTCGGCCTGGCTGGAGAGCTGTCGTGACTGTGCCAGCCGGGTCTGTGTCTCGGCTTCCCCGTTCGCCTTCACAACCAACCCGCCGGCCCCCAGCGCTGCCACCAGCAGGATCGCCAGACCACCGGCCAGCACGCGCAGGCGTCGGTTGGACCGGCGAGCGGCCTCCAGTTCGCGCGTCGCCAACGCTCGGCTGGCTTCCAGGAACTCCCGTTCGAGCGAACCGAGCTCTGCCGGGTGCTGGCTAGCCCACCCGTCCATCGTGGCCAGCCGACCGCCGCGCAGCAGGTACGAGTCGTCCCGCCGGCCGTGCTGCCAGTCGGCTGCCAGTCGTTCCAGTTCCGAGCGCAGCCGCAGCAGGTCCCGGTCGGCCTCGATCGCGTCGCGCAACGGTGGCCACTGCCGCAGCAGCGCCTCGTGCGCCACCTCGACCACGGCCTCTTCGCCGGGCTCGGCGGGATCGTGGTCGCTGACGAGCAGTGAGGCGTCGACGAAGGCGTCCACCACAGCTCGCTCCTCGGCGCCGAACGCGCTGCACCGCACCCGCCGGCGGGTCGGCTGCTCGTCGCCGGTGACCGAGGCCAGCCGCAGCAGCGTCGGCAGGACCAGTTCACCGTGGCCGCGTCGCTCCAGCTCGTCGGCCAGCCGGTCGGCGCGGTGGCGCAGGGCGCCGATGACCCCGCCCACGGCCTCGTAGTCCTCCGCGGTGATGCGCCGGTCGCGCCCGGCTCGCTGACAGAGCTCGTGCAGGGTGTAGCCCAGCAGGGGCAGCGCATCGCCGCCTGCGGTGTCCTCGACCATGCGTTCGACGAGCCCGGGCGCGAACTCCAGGCCCGCGCGCTGGGCGGGCCGGGCGATCACCTCGGCCAACCGGGTGCGGCTCAGCGGCTCGATGACGAGGGGGTCGTCGATGGCCTCGGCCAGTCCGGCGCGTTCCGGGGCGGAGCTGAGGAACTCCGAGCGCACCGTGGCCACCGCCCACACCGGACTGTCCTCGTGCAGCGCGCCGCTCACCAGCTGGAGGAAGTCCTGTTCCTCGTGGCTGCCGGTGCGGGTCACCAGCTCCTCGGCCTGGTCGATGACCAGCAACACGCTGGGCCGGCCGGCGCCGTCGGCGCCGAGGTCGGCCAGTTGCCCGGCCAGCTCGACCAGCCCCGCGGAGCCGGTCGCCAGCACCGCGGCCAGCTCCTCGGCCGGGCGGGGCCGGCCTCGGGCGGCGAAGGCCCGGGCCAGACAGCCGGCCAGGGTGGCCGTGGGCTGCTGACCGGGTCGCAGCGGCGGCACCACCACCCACCGATCGGGCACTCGGACCAGCCGGGGCAGCAGCCCGGCGTGCACCAGGGAGGACTTGCCGCTGCCCGAGGGGCCGATCACCCCGATCAACCGACCGGGCCCGCGCTGCAGCGTCGGGGTCAGCAGCTCCACCAGCCGGCCGGTCTCGGATCGTCGGCCGAAGAACACCGCCGCGTCCTCCACGGCGAACGGCGCCAGGCCCGGGTACGGCGATCGGCGGGGATCCCAGGCGAAGGAGTCGGCCGGGTCCACCCCGGCAGCCCGCAACCCGGCCACCAGCGGCGCCAGCCCCGACCGCGCCTCGGGGAGGTCCGTCCACTGCACGTCGGCCAGCAGCGGCAACCCCACCCCAGGCTGCAGCCGCAGCGGAAACACCGGGCGGCCCAGGGACCGGGCCAGGCTGAGTTCGGCGAAGCACCACCGGGAGGACACCGAGGCCTCGCTGGCCAGGAAGACCACGGCGTCGGTCCTCCGCAGCTGGGCGTACAGCTCCTGCTCCCAGTTCCGTCCCGCGGGGATGCCGTGCTCCGGGTCGAAGTCGACGAAGAGGGCGGTGAACCCCGCAGCCCTCAACTCCTCGACCACCCACTCCGTGGCTGCCCGGTCCCTGCTGCTGTGGCTGACGAACACCGAGGCCATGGCATGCTCCCTCGCCGGCGCGCCATCGCGGTTCCCTGGGCGTCGGACGGCGGACCAGCCGCGGCACGGACTCCCGACGCCCAGCAGAGGAGGGGAGTGGAGGCTGAGATACACCGCCGTCCGCTGGACGGCCGACCCTCCGGTGGACTCCGCGTCTACGGCCGGGCGGTGCTCGGCCGCGCTGAGCACCTGCCTGGTGCGTTCCACCAGTGACTGCGCGACCGCCTCGGGGACTCCTCACCGCCGACTCCCGGCCCAAGACGTCCGCAGGGGCCGTTCCGCGACGCCCAGCGGAGCGGCCCCTGCGGTCGTGCCGGTCAGCCCAGCAGGACCTCCCGCACGACGTCGTGCAGGTGGGTGTTCGGGTAGATGCCGGTCAGCTGCTCGCTGCCCGGCCCTTCCGCGGTCACCGGCGTGGGCTCCCCGCTGTGGGCGGTGGTGGTCCAGTCGACGACGAACTGGAGGTCGCTGCCGGGGATGGCGAACGGGCCGTCCTCGCCGGACTCGGTCGCGCCCTCGCCCGGTTGCAGCGTCCCACCGGGGCCGCTCTCGTCCTCGGCGTCGACGTTCTCGATGGCCATGCTGCCGGTCTCGTGGTCACCGGTCACGATCAGCAGCGTGTCCGGGTGCTCGGCCACGTAGGCCCGCGCGACCTCCACGGCCGCGTCGAGCGCGGCCATCGACTCCAGGGTGCGCGCGGCGTTGTCGCTGTGGCTCATCTCGTCGACGGCCTCCTCCTCGACGAGCAGGAAGAACCCCTCCTCGTGCTGGGAGAGGACGTCCAGTGCCTTGGCGGTCATGTCCGCCAAGGGGACGACGGGGTCGTACTCGTCGCCCTGGCCCTCGGGGCGCTGCTGGAACATCTCCTCGTTGGCGAAGAGCCCGAGCAGGAGGTCGCCCTCGGCCGCAGCGAGCCCGTCGGCGTCGGAGACGTACTCGTACCCCAGGTCCTGCGCCGCGGCGACGAGGTCGCCCTGCTCGCCGCGGCTGCCCTCCTCGGGGTCGTCGGCCGGGGCGTCGGGGAAGGCGCCCGGGTCGCCCGCCGGCAGCCACCAGTCCTCGCCGCCGCCGAGGATCACCTCGGGGCGGCTGACCTCCAGGTACTGGCGGGCGATCTGGTCCTGCAGGCCGCGGTCGGTGGTGTTGGCGAAGAAGGCGGCCGGTGAGGCGTCGGTGACCTGGGCGGTGGTCACGATCCCGCCCGCCAGGCCCGCCTCCTCGGCCTCCTGCCCGAGGGTGGGCAGCGGGTTGCCGTCGACGTCGACGCTGATCGCGCCGTTGTAGGTCTTGACCCCGGTGGCCCAGGCGCTGGCTGCCGCGGCCGAGTCGGTGACGGCCTCCTCGGGGTCGCGGGCATCGGTGGTCTGCAGCCCGGCGACCGGCAGCGAGTTCATGGCCAGCTGACCGTCGTAGCCCTCGTGGGCGAGCCGGGCGGCCTCGCGGTGCGTGGCGCCCATGCCGTCGCCGTTGACGAAGATGACGCTGCGGGCCTCCCGGCCGTGGCCGCCGGCGGGTTCCGAGCCGCGCCCCGGCCCCTCCCCGTCCGCCGAGGCGATGGGCGGGAGCAGGACCAGGGCGCCGCCGACGAGGGTGGCGGTGAGACAGACGGGGAGTGCCTGGCGGTGCGGTGACGAGTGCGACATGGTCCCCTCTCTGCGGCGAGCTCCCTGCTCCCGCTCCGGCACCGTGCGCCCGACGGGGGAGGACCGCGCGTCCACCGTCGACCTGCCGTCGTCGGGCTCGGCGCGCCCGTCGTGGCGGAGCCGCACCGCTGTGGATCACGTGCGCACCGTGACGATCCGTGGCCGTCGGTGGATCCGCCGGGGTGGAGGAGGGGTCATCCCAGCGGCCACCGCCACGTCGGTGGCTCGCGGACGGGGACCACTCGCCCGCCCGCGGCCAGGTGCAGGCTCCAGCTGCCCTCGATGGCGTCGTCGAGGACTGCCTGCAGCCCCTCGGCCCACTCGTCGTCGTCCGCGGTCACCACGGTGTGCCCGGGGCGGTACAGAGCCATCGCCAGGTGGGCGATGCCGGCGGAGTGCTCGGTCACGGCCTCGTGCAGGTGGACCAGTCCGCGCAGCGTGGGCAGGTCCGGCGCCCGTGGCACGTCGTCGACCGGCATGACCACCGGCAGCGTGGTGCCGTCCTCGTGCAGCCACGACAGCCATAGGCTGCGGGCGGCGAAGACCGGCGGGTCGAGCAGGTCGGCCCAGCGCTGGGTCAGCTCGGCGGCCGAGCGGGCGGGGACCTGGGCGAGCGGGGGAGTCGTCATGCCGAGGACCCTCGCCGCGGGGTGTGTCGGCGGGCTCCGCCGTCCACAGGACGGCGCCCGTCCACACGGTCCGCCTCGTCTCGCTCCGAGTGGGGGTTCTGTCCCAACCCTGTGTGTAGATCGGCTGGCAGGCCGATGGGACAGGGTGCCTGTGGACAAGCGGGACGCGGTCGCGTGCGGCGACCCCGCGCACGAGGGCTGGACGGTATGGCGCGACGGCTCCTACGGCCGGCCGCCGCACCGACGGCTGCGCTGCCGGTGCTTCGACCCGGCCGACCACAAGAAGAGGACCCACAAGTTCACGCCGAAGGTCGTCCGGCGGGAGGCGCTGGGACACCACTGTCTGGAGTGCGAGAACCCGCTGACGAGCGGGCCTGGGCCGACCGCATCCGCCAGCACCTCATCGCCGACGACGGCCAGGCGCCCCGGCAGCGGCAGCTCGTGGGCGCCGGTGGGCTCTGACCGGCGCAGTTGTCCACCGGCTGTTGGACGACTGCGCAACAGGCTGTTGCCCGATCGGACCGCCTGCCCCTTGTGTCGCTGTGCGGGGTGACAGGGCGGCAGTCGTCGCTCTCATGGCGTTGTGCCGGCGAGCGTCACATCTGCTCCCGTGTTGACGGTGACCGCAGGCTAGAGACGACCGCCTCCACCCTGCTCACACCGCTCCTCGCCGCGGCTCGGTCAGTCGCCGTCCGCGTCGCCGGAGCCGCCGTCGACCCACGGCATCGGGTCGCCTCGCCAGTCGGCAGGCGGGGGAACCGGCTCGGACTGCACCTCGACCTGCTCCTCCAGCGGCACCCGGGCGCTGGCGTAGAACTCGTCCTCCGGGAGGCGATACCTGTTGTCCGGCATGGCCGCAGCGTGGCATCGGGGATGCACGAGGGGAAGCTCGCACGCACGCTTCCCCTCGCGTCGCCGCATTCTCCTCGCGCGACTCCAAGAGATCACCGTCTGTCCGGTGGTCACCTCTCACAGCGATACGAGCGCCTGCCCTGTGGAAGCGCCCGGCGAGCGCCTCGTGGCCAGCCTGTGGACACCCCAACCCCAGTGGGAGCGAGACAAGCGGTCGGCGACGCCGTCCGCCCGGCTGTGCCACCGGCCGCGCCGCCGCTCCGGAGCGCGGAGGGTCGGTGGACGGCCGTGGACGGCGCCTCCTGGGGTCACCGGTGGCCGAGGCCGCCGGGGCCGTGGTCGGCCGGCACGCGCTCGTCCTCGGGCGGCGGTCCGGGCGGCGTCCCGTCGCCGAACGGCGACCCGCCGAGGTCCTCACGCCCGTGCGGGGTCAGCCAGTTCGACGTGTCCGGGCCCTGCGGGATCACCTGCGTTGGGTTGATGTCGGCGTGGACGACGTAGTAGTGCTCCTTGATCTGCGGGAAGTCGGTCGTGTCGCCGAACCCGGGGGTCTGGAACAGGTCACGGGCGTAGGCCCACAGCGCCGGCATCTCGGTCAGCTTCTGCCGGTTGGCCTTGAAGTGGCCGTGGTAGACGGGGTCGAAGCGGGCCAGCGTGGTGAACAGCCGGATGTCGGCCTCGGTGATCGACTCGCCCATCAGGTACCGCTGCCCGGACAGCCGCTGCTCGAGCCAGTCCAGCGCCGTCCACAGCCGCTCGTACGCCTTGTCGTACGCCCGCTGCGAGCCGGCGAAGCCGCAGCGGTACACGCCGTTGTTGACCTCGGTGTAGACGCGCTGCATGACCTCGTCCATCTCGTCCCGCAGCTTCTCGGGGTAGAGGTCGGGCGCGCCGTCGCGGTGGAACGCCGTCCACTCGGTGGAGAGGTCCAGGGTCATCTGCAGGAAGTCGTTGGTGACCACCTGCTTGGAGGGGACGTCGACCAGCGCCGGCACCGTGATGCCGCGGTCGTAGTCGGGGAAGCGGGCGAGGAAGGCCTCCTGCAGCCGCTCGTAGCCCAGCACCGGGTCGCGGCCGCCCGGGTCGAGGTCGAAGGTCCAGGAGCGCTCGTCGTGGGTCGGCCCGCACATGCCCATGGAGATCGCGCCCTCCAGGCCGAGCAGCCGGCGCACGATGACCGCGCGGTTCGCCCACGGGCAGGCCCGCGCGACGACGAGCCGGTAGCGCCCGGCCTCCACCGGCCACCCGTCGGAACCGTCCGCGGTGACCCGGTCGGGGATGTAGTTGGTGTCCCGGTTGAACTCCCCGGAGGTGACGTAGCCGGAGCCGCTGCTCTGTTCGCTCACGCCGCCCAGCGTGGTCGAGTCGGCGCCACCCCGCTCGTCAGAGCCGAGTGGTGGTCGCCTCGTCCCGCCGGGCGCCGTAGAGACGCTCCAGCACCTCGCCGAACACCGGCTCGTCGGACGCGGCTGCCTCGAACAGCGTCATCGAGGAGCGCAGTTTGAGCGCGTCCACCGAGCCGAGCACCCGCACCGGGTCGTCCCCGGGCAGCTCCAGCAGCGCCCGCGCGCACTCGACCAGCCGCGGCCCCAGCACCGGGTGCGCCAGGTACGCCCGCGCCTCGTCCAGGCCGCTGATCGCGTACCGCTGCGCCATGGGGCTGTGCCCGAGCCCGGCCACCTGCGGGAACACGAACCACATCCAGTGGCCGCGCTTGGCGCCGGCCCGCAGCTCACCCAGCGCCTGCTCGTACACGCCGTCCTGGGCCCGGACGAACCGCTCGAGGTCGAAGGGGTCCTCGCTCACCGGGGGAGGGTCCGTCGCGTCGCCGTCCCGGGCAACCCGGGACGGATCAGTCCGTGAGCTCTGCCGCCACGACGCGGTCGGTCACCCCGTTCAGCGCGACGGTGAGGAAGCGCAGCGTCGTCCGGGCCAGCCGCTTGCGGGAGTCCGCCCGGCGGTAGTCGTGTCCCTCGCCGGGGAGCTCCAGGTACTCGACCGGCCGGTCCAGCTCCCGCAGCGCGGCGACGATCTGGTGCGCCTCGCCGATCGGCACGTTGGTGTCGTGCTCGCCGTGGACGACGAGCAGCGGGACGTCGATGAGGTTCGCGGAAGCCAGCGGCGAGATGTCCTCGAGCAGGGCGCGGTCGCGCTCGGGGTGCCCGTACTTCGACACCGCGGCCGCGGCGATCCACGGCTCGCTGTCCCGGTAGAAGGTCACCAGGTCGGACATCCCGCAGATGTCCACGCCCGCGGCGAAGACGCCGGGGGAGAAGGCGAGTGAGGCCAGCGTCAGGTAGCCGCCGTAGGAGCGGCCGGTCACTGCGATGCGTGCGGGGTCGGCGATCTCGGCCGTGACCAGGTGGTCGGCTGCGGCGAGGACGTCGGCGAACGCCGCGTAACGGCCGTGCAGGTCGTCGGCGTGCACGAACTCGCGGCCGAAGCCCGAGGAGCCACGGATGTTCGGCGCGAACACGGTGATCCCCGCCGCGGCCAGCACCTGGTGCTCGGGGTGGAACGTCGGCCGTTCCTGCGCCTCCGGCCCGCCGTGCAGGTACAGCGCCACCGGGCCCGGGTCCTTCAGCCGGGTCGGTGCCCGGTACAGCCAGCCGGTCAGCGGCAGGCCGTCCCGCCCGGCGAAGGTCTCCAACGTCGGGACGACGAGTCGCTGCCGGGGCAGGGGCGGGGCCGAGGTGACCCGGGCCCAGGCGTGCGTGGTGGTGTCCAGGTGCCACAGCTCCCGAGGCCGGGTGGGTCCCTGCACGCCGAGCACCACGCTGGAGCCGTCGCGGCTGAGCACCGGGTCCGCGGCGACCAGGCCGGGCAGGCCGGTGATCGGGGTCCGCCCGCCCGTGGCCGTGTCCATCAGCTCGAGCTCGCTGCGCCCGGCGACGTTCCACACCAGCAGCAACAGCCGGCCGGCGTCGTCGGCGTCGACGAACTCCAGCTCGGCGTCGTCGCGGGCCGCGAGGGTCCGGGGCTCCCCGCGCCAGCCGTTGGGGCCGAACGGCACCCCGATCAGCTGCCGGCGCGGCAGGCCGACGTCGGAGGCCAGGTAGACGTAGACCGGCCCGGAGTGGTCCTCCGGCGCCGGCCGGATCAGCGCGACGTCGGTGGAGCCGGTCGCACCGTGCGGCAGGACGCTGAGGTCCTCGTCGGTGAGCCGGTCGACGACGACGACGAACTGCTGCCCGCGCTCGCCGTCGCGGATGACGATGAACCGCTCCTCCAGCGATATGTCGAGCACGTGGATGAGGGCGCCCTCGGCCAGCGGATCGAGCCGGCCGGTCGCCGGGTCGGCCAGGTAGGAGCGCGTCGGCATCCCCTCGGCGGTGCCGGGGAAGGTGACGACGAAGCGGTGCCCGCTGCGCGTCCACGGCCCGAGCTCGGCGTGGGTCTCGGTGTCCCCGGCGATCCGGCGGGCGTCGGTGCCGTCGGGCCGCACCACCCACACCGCCGTCCGGACGCCGCCGTCGGTGGCGACCTCGCAGGTCAGCCACCGGCTGTCGGCGGCCCACCGGACCTTGACGACCGGGTCGTCGGAGAGCCGGATGTGCCGCGCCTCGGGCCGGTTCCCGTCGAGCACGACGTCCTGGATGTAGAGCTGGGGGACGCCGGAGCGGTCGCTGATGAACGCGACGCACCGGGCGTCCGGGGTCATGTTCGGCCCCCAGCTGCCCCAGGCGTCGACGAGCGCGTCGGCCAGCGCGGCCGCGGCCTCGACGTTCCGCGGGGCCGCGTCCAACTGCGTCGTCACCGTGCCAGGTCCTCCACCTTCTGCAGCCACATCTCGAGCAGCGCCAGCTGCCACAGCGCGTTGGAGCCGAGCGTCGTCCGGCTGGCGTTCGGCTCGCGCAGCATGCGCTCCACCGTGTCCGGCCGGAACAGGCCACGCCGTCTGGCCGCCGGGTCGCAGAGCGCGTCGCGTACCCGCTCACGGTACGGCCCGTCGAGCTGCCGGATGGCCGGCACCGGGAAGTAGCCCTTGGTGCGGTCGATCACCGCGTCCGGCACCAGCCCGCGGGCAGCCCGCTTCAGCACGCCCTTCCCGCCGTCGGCCAGCTTGAGCTCCGGCGGGATCCGCCCGGCGAGCTCGACCAGCTCGTGGTCGAGGAACGGGACGCGCGCCTCCAGGCCCCACGCCATCGTCATGTTGTCGACCCGCTTCACCGGGTCGTCGACCAGCATGATCGTGGTGTCGTTGCGCAGCGCGGCGTCCACGGCGGTCTCCGCCCCCGGGGCGCCGAACTGCTCGGTGACGAACGCGGTGGGCGCGTCGGTGTCGACGATCCACTCCGGCTCGAGCACCTCACCCATCGCCGTCCACCGGCGGTCGAAGAAGACGCGGGAGTAGGCCTCGACGGCGTCCTCCCGGGGGACGCCGGCCAGCGGCGGGTACCAGTCGTAGCCGCCGAGCACCTCGTCGGCCCCCTGGCCGGACTGCACCACCTTCACGTGCCGCGACACCTCCTGCGCCAGCAGGTAGAACGCGACGCAGTCGTGGCTCACCATCGGCTCGCTCATCGCCGCGACGGCGGCGTCGATGCCGGGCAGCAGGCGGGAGTCGTCGATCGGGATGCGGTGGTGGTCGGTGCCGAACCGCGCGGCGACCAGGCCCGAGTACTCGAACTCGTCGCCGGACTCTCCGCCGGCGGCCTCGAAGCCGATGCTGAACGTGGCCAGCCCGGTCTGCCCCTGCTCGGCCAGCAGCGCGACCACCAGGCTGGAGTCGATGCCACCGGAGAGGAGCACGCCGACCGGGACGTCGGAGACCATCCGCCGCTCGACCGCGGTCCGCAGCGCACCGAGCAGCGCCTCCTCCCAGTCCCGGGAGGTCCAGCCGGCGCGGTCGGGATCCCGGGTGAACTCCGGCCGCCAGTAGACGGTGTCGCGGCTGGTGCCGTCGGCCTCGACCACCCGCACGGTCGCCGGCGGCAGCTTCCGCACGCCGGTGAGGATCGTCCGCGGCGCGGGGACGACGGAGTGGAAGGTCATGTAGTACGCCAGGGCGGTCCGGTCGATGGCCGTGTCGACCCCGCCCGCGGCCAGCAGCGCCGGCAGCGTCGAGGCGAACCGGAGCAGGCCCGGCCGGGTGTCGACGTAGAGCGGCTTGATGCCCAGCCGGTCGCGGGCCAGGACCACCCGGCCGGTGGCGTGCTCGACGACGGCGAAGGCGAACATGCCGAGGAAACGCTCGACGCAGGCGGTGCCCCACTGCGCGTACGCCTTGAGCACCACCTCGGTGTCCGATGTGGAGAAGAAGCAGTGGCCCGCGCGCTCGAGCTCGACGCGCAGCTGCCGGTGGTTGTAGACGATGCCGTTGAAGACGACGGTCAGCCCGAGGTGCGGGTCGACCATCGGCTGGGCGCCCCGCTCCGACAGGTCGATGATCGACAGCCGGCGGTGCCCGAGCCCGACCGGCCCGCGCGCCCACAGGCCGTCGCCGTCCGGGCCGCGGTGCCGTTGGCAGGCCGTCATCCGGTCCAGCGCGGCGACGTCCGCCCGCTCTCCGTCGAAGCGCACCTCACCGGCGAGTCCGCACACGGGCGGATCCCCTCTCCTCGACCACGATCCAGGTGTCCTTGGCGCCGCCGCCCTGGGAGCTGTTGACCACCAGGCTGCCGGGCGCGGCGACGCGGGTGAGGCCGACGTCGACGAACCGGCAGTCCTCGGTGCGGGTGTCGGTCAGCAGGACGAACGCTCGCAGGTCGATCAGCCGCGGGTGCAGGCCGTCAGCGGTGAGCGCCGGCGCCGAGGACAGCGGCACCATCTCCTGCGCCACCCACGCCGCCGGGTCCTGGGCCAGCTCGGCGCGCCGCCGCACGACCTCGGCCGCGGTGGCCGCCGGGCCGATGAGCACGCCACGCCCGCCGAAGCCGTCGACCGGCTTGGTGACCAGCTCGCCGATCCGCTCGATGACCGCCCGGCGCTCGACCTCGTCGACCGGGCGGTAGGTGGGCACCGACTCCAGCAGCGGCCGCTCGTCGAGGTAGTAGCCGATCAGTTCGGGCACCGAGGCGTACACGGCCTTGTCGTCGGCGACGCCGTTGCCCGGCGCGTTGGCCAGCACCACGGCGCCCTCGGCGGCCACGTCGAGCACCTCGGCGCCGACCGGCCGGCCATCGGCGTCGGTGAGGTCGACCAGCTCGCCGTCGATGCGCAGGTAGAGGCAGCCGATCGGCTGGCCGCCGGTGCGGTGCACGACCCGGCCGCCGGCGACGTCGAGGTCATCGGCGCCGACCAGCAGCAACCCGGAGCCCTCGGCCAGCCGACGGTGCTCGAACCAGGCCGAGCTGGCCGGGCCGCTGGACAGCAGCGCCGCGAAGGTGCCCGGCTCGGCGCGGGCCAGCAGCGTGGAGCGCAGCAGCTCGTAGGCGGCGGCCGGGTTGGCCAGGCCGGGCGGGCGCGGCAGGTCGGGCATGACCGTGTCCAGCAGCCGGCGCGCGGCGATGGCGTAGCCGAGGCCGCTGGGGGAGCGGACGTTGTCCTCGAGCACCCGCCAGCCGCCGTACTCGGTGCGCACGATGTCGAAGCCCATGACCGGCGCGCGGGCGGCGTCGCCGGGGAGCCGGGCGGCCTCGGGACGGTATCCGGGGCAGCCGAGGACGACGTCGCGCAGCACCACCCCGTCGGCGAGCGCCCGCTGCTCGCCGTAGACGTCGCGGAGGAACAGCTCCAGCGCGCGGGCCCGCTGGACCAGACCGGCGCCCAGCTCCTGCCACTCGTGCCTGGTGATCACCCGGGGGACCAGGTCGACGCCGAAGAGCCGCTCCTCGCCGTCCACCCGGAAGGTCACCCCCTGCTCGGCCAGCCAGGTGTCGCGCAGCTCGAACCGGCGGGCGACCTCGTCGGGGGAGAGGGCCGAGACGACGTCCAGCACCCCGCGGTAGGCCGGCCGCGGCACCGATCCCGCGCCGACCGCCTCGTCGCCGGCGCGCGCCCGGTAGCGGTGCAGGACCGGGGCGACCGGCGGGGGGCCGCAGGCCGGTCCGTGCGTCTCCTCGACCACCCGGCGCATGACGTCGGTGAGGTTGCCGGTCTCGGCATAGGCGGCGCGCTGCCGGTCGGCGGAGTTGCCGCGGGCCAGGGCGGTCTCGGCCAGTTCGGTGACGGCGTCCCGGTCACCGAGCTCCTCCAGCTGGGGGCGCAGCCGGTCGAGCAGCGCGTGGACGACGTCGGCCGCGGGGCGGGGGCGGGGGTGCGGCGCGGCGTCGAGGAGGTCGCGGGTGAGCCCGCCGCGCGCGGCCTGCCACATGGCCGCGCGGTGCAGCGGCGGGGGTGCCGGCCGGTGCGGGCGGCCGGCTGCCACGTCCAGCTCCGCGGCCCGGACCAGGGCCCGGAACAGGCCCGCGAGGAGGACGGCGTCGTCGACCAGCGGGCAGGCGTCGCACACCCGCAGCTCCAGGGTGGGGGCGTGCGAGGAGGGCCGGACGTCGAAGTAGGCCATCCGGGCGTCGGCGATGACGCCGGAGCCGATGAGGTCGGCCAGCAGCGCGTCGTACTCGGCGGCGCTGGCCAGCGGGCCGGTGGAGCCGGCGGTGGGCCAGCGCTGCCAGATGATCGTGCGGATGCTGGCGTAGCCGGTGTCGTGGCCGTTCCAGAACGGCGAGCTGGCCGACAGCGCGAGCAGCACCGGCAGATCGCGGGCGACCCGCTGGGCGATCTCCACGGCCAGGTCGCGGTCGGAGACGCCGACGTGCACCTGCGTGCCGCAGATGAGCTGCTCGTCGACGAGCAGCCGGTACTGCTCGTGCATCCGGCCGAAGCGGCCGGTGGGGGTGAGCTCGAAGTCGGCGAAGGTCGAGCACGGCGCGGTGCCGACGGCGGCGACCCCGAGGCCCTCCCGGCCGGCGACGGCGACCAGCTCCTTGCGCAGCCGCAGCAGCTCCTCGCGGAGGTCGTCGAGCGAGTGGACGACGGCGGTGTTGGTCTCGACCGTGGTGCGCTGCAGCTCGGCCGAGTAGGACGTGCTGGACAGGCGGCTGAGCAGCTGCGGCGCCCGGGCCGACAGCTCCCACCGGTCGAGGTCGATGAGGTGGAGTTCCTCCTCGGCGCCGAGCGTCAGCTCTGCGGCCATCCCGTGACGGTAGCGAGATCCGGGTCACATCCGGGGGTCGCCGACGTTGCCATCTCCGCACGTCCCAGGCCGCCCCGGTCGGTGCGCGGCACACGGCAGGCCGGCGCCGTCCCGGCCGTACCGGTGCGCCGAGCGACGTGCGTGCGGACCCCGCCGCTCGCGCCCTCGGCCGGGTACGCCGGCGCGGCGCTCTGGCAGGCTGCCTGCACCGCTGCCGACCGAGGAGGGGAGGGCCCGTGCCGCCGTCGCCCGGACCGCTCGCGGGGCTGACCGTCGTGGAGCTGACGTCGACGTTCCTCGGCCCCTACTGCTCGGTGCTCATGGCCCAGATGGGCGCGCGGGTGGTCAAGGTCGAGCCGCCGGCGGGCGACATCATCCGCGGCGTCGCCGACGAGCGGGGCTCCGGGCTCGGGCCGGCGTTCCTGAACTTCAACCGGGGCAAGGAGTCCGTCGTCCTCGACCTGACGACGCCGGCCGGGCGCGCGGCCCTCGACCGGCTCATCGACGAGGCCGACGTGGTCCTGCACAACATGCGGCCGCGGGCGGCGGCCCGGCTGGGCGTCGACGCGGAGACGGTGCTGGCCCGCAACCCCCGGGTCGTGCACTGCGCCGCCGTCGGCTACGGCTCCGCCGGTCCGTACCGCGACGAGCCGGCCTACGACGACGTCGTCCAGGGCGTCTCGGGGCTGGCCGCCGTGCAGGGCGGGGTGGGGGAGCCGCAGTACGTGCGCACCCAGGTGGTCGACAAGACCGTCGGGGTCATGGCGCTGGCCGCCGTGCTGGCCGCCCTGCACGAGCGGTCGGTCTCCGGCCGCGGGCAGGCCGTCGAGGTGCCGATGTTCGAGTCGATGGCGGGCTTCCTGCTCATGGAGCAGCAGGGCGCCCGGGTGTACGCCGACCGCACCGACGGCACCGGCTACGCCCGCACGGCCTCGCCCTACCGCCGGCCGCACCGCACCGCCGACGGCGTGATCGCGGTGCTGCTCTACACCGACGCGCACTGGCGCGACTTCTTCCGGCTGGTGGACCGGCCCGACCTCGCCGACGACCCGGAGCTGGCCTCCATCCGCGGGCGCACCCGCCGCATCGACGAGCTGTACCGGCTGGTCGACGACGAGCTCGCCCGCCGTCCCACCGCGCACTGGCTGCGGGTGCTGCGCGAGCGGCACGTCCCGGCGATGCCGGTGAACACCGTCGACGACCTCTTCGACGACGAGCACCTGGCCGCGGTCGGCTTCTTCGAGCGGGTCGAGCACCCGACCGAGGGCGCGCTGCTGCACGCCCGGCTGCCGTGGACCTTCGGGCGCAGCGGCACCCCGGTGCTCCCGGGCGCACCCGCGCTGGGCCAGCACACGGAGGAGACACTGCGCCGCCTCGGCCTCGACGACGACGCCGTGCGCGCGGCCGGGACCCCCCGGCCGGTCACCGGGGAGCGGCCCGCTCCGGCGTGAGGGCGGCGGCCCGCTCGGCCGAGAGGATCAGCGCCGCCGCGGCGAGCGTGCAGGCCGCCACCGCCCCGAACGCCACGCCGTACCCCGCGGCGCCGATCAGGGCGCCGGCCGCCACCGGCGCGAGCACCCGGCCGGCCTGCCCGGCGAGTGCCTGGCCGCCGGAGACCGATGCGAAGACGGCGGCGGGCACGTAGGTGCCCAGCAGCGCCGGGCGGGCGATGTGGATCGCGCCGAAGCCCGCGCCGAAGAGCAGCACGAACAGCACCGTCGAGACCGGCTGCGGCAGCGCGAACAGCAGTGCGACCCCGACCGCCTGGCCGGCGATCAGCGCGGCGCTGACCGGACCGGTGCCGAACCGCCCGGCCAGCGCCGTGAGCACCACCCGCCCGGCCACCGACATCGCGCCGAGCGACCCGGCCGCCGCCGCGGCTCCCGCCGGGGACGCGCCGCGGTCGAGCAGGTGGGCGACCAGGTGCACGGCGACGGCGGTGGTGGCCAGCATCTCCAGCGCCGTGGCCAGGGTCAGCCGGCGCACCGCCGGGTGCCGCCACGCGCTGCCTGCCGCGGGCGCCGGTGCGGCGGCGGCCGGGGCGTCGGGCGTGGCCACCTCGGTCGGCGCGGCCCCGTCGGGGACCAGACCCAGGTCGGCCGGCGCGCGCCGCAGCAGCAGCGCCTGCGGCACCGCGCAGAGCGCGACCAGCCCGGCGAGCACCAGCAGGGCGCCGCGCCAGCCGAGTGCGTCGATGAGCGCCTGCGACGTCGGCAGGAAGACGGTGGAGGCGAAGCCGGCGACCACGGTCAGGGTCAGCAGCGCGGCCCGCCGGTCGCGGCGGAACCAGGTGTTGATGACCGCGTACGCCGGCTCGTAGAGCACCGCCGCGCAGGCCAGCCCGATGCCGGTGAACACCAGGTACAGCTGCGGCAGGCTGCGCACCTGCGACCAGCCGACGACGCACGCCGCGCCGAGCAGGCTGCCCGTGGTCATCAGCCAGCGCGCCCCGTGCCGGTCCAGCCAGCGGCCCACGCCGACGGCGGCCGCCCCGGTGACGGCCATGGCCAGGGTCAGCGCGCCCGACAGCTGCGCGGTGCTGGCGCCGAGGTCGCGTTGGATCGGCACGAGGAAGACCGCGAAGGAGTAGAAGAGCACCCCGTAGGCGACGGTCTCGGTGACGGCGAGCGCCCACACCATCCGCCAGCCGGGGAAGTCCCGGCGCCGCCGCGGCGGCCCTCCGGTCAGCGCAGCCTCACGAGCTGCGGCGGGCGACCCTGCCGGACCCGGCCTGGTCGACCGGGTACACCAGGACGTCGGCGACGACGACGTGCGGCGGCCGGTCGGCGATCCAGGTGACGACGTCGGCGACGTCTGCGGCCGACAGGGGCGTCAGCCCCTCGTAGACGGCGTTGGCCGAGGCCTCGTCGCCGGCGAAGCGGACGAGGGAGAACTCGGTCTCCACCATGCCGGGGTCGACCTGGCTGATCCGGACGCCGCTGCCGAGCACGTCCATCCGCATGCCGCGGGTGATCCGCTCGACCGCGGCCTTGGTCGCGCAGTACACCGCGCCGCCGGGGTAGACCTCGCGGCCGGCGTTGGAGCCGATGTTGATGACGTGCCCGGTGCCGCGCTCGACCATCCCGGGCAGCACGCAGGCCGAGACGTTGAGCAGGCCGCGGACGTTGGTGTCGAGCATCCGGTCCCAGTCGTCCGGGTCATCGGTGTGGATCGGCCCGCGGCCGGCCGCCAGCCCGGCGTTGTTGACCAGGACGTCGATCGGAGTCCACTCCGCGGGCAGTGAGGTGAGCGCGGCCGACACCTGGGCGCGGTCGCGCACGTCGACCGTCAGCGGCAGGACGGCGTCCCCGTGCCGGGCGCGGAGGTCCTCCAGCCGCTCCGTGCGCCGCGCGGCCGCGATCACCCGCGCGCCCCCGGTGAGGAAGGCCTCCACGCAGGCGCGGCCGATGCCGCTCGAGGCTCCGGTCACCAGGACGACTCGTGCGGCGCTCACAGGGTCTCCGTTCGCTCGGGGAGGGTACGGCTCAGCTGCCGGTGCGGGACCGCGGCGGCCCGTGATCCCGACGGTGCCCGGGTGCGGCGCAGCGCCACCGGCTCGGACGGGGTGTCCCGGACCAGTTGGGTGTCGAGGTAGGAGTCGCGGGACCTCTCGACGTGCACGCGCATCGCGGCCGCGGCCTCCTCGGCCCGGCCGGCCCCGATGAGCTCGGCCACCTCGCGGTGCTCGGCCCACGCGCGCGGGGCGATGGTGCCGACCAGCGGGGCGAAGAACCAGCGGCTGCGCTGGGAGAGCTGCTCGCCGAACTCCAGCAGGAGGTGGTTGCGCGCGCAGAGCAGCACGGTGCGGTGGAAGCGCGCGGTGTGCCCGGCCATCTGCTGCGACGGGACGCCGCGCGCCAGGTCGGCGTCGGCCTCGTCGCAGATGCCGAGCAGCGTCGCGGCGTCCTCGGGGGTGCACCGTTGCGCGGCGAGCTCGGCGGCGGAGCGCTCGACCAGTTCACGGGCCTCGAAGAACTCCTCCACCTGCTGACGGGTGGGCTGGTTGACGAACGCGCCGTGGCGCGGCCGCAGCGTGATCCAGCCGTCCCGGTGCAGCCGCTGCAGCGCCTCACGCACCGGGCCGCGGCTGACCCCGAGCTCGGCGGCCAGGCGCTCCTCGACCAGGTGGTCACCCGGCGCGAGGGACCGGGCGATGAGCAGCTCCTGGAGCCGCCCGTAGACGTGCTCCCGCAACGGGACGGCGTGGATCTGGTCGGCACCTGACACGTCGACCTCCCCCTCCCGCCACGGCCGGCAACGGGATCGTCGCACTAAACGTAAACAGTAGACAAGGATTGTTGTGAGCTGCTTCACTCGGCTTCCAACCGCTCCGGTTCCGTCTCCCGGGCCGCCCGGACGAGGGAGGACACCGACCCGGGAGGCCTCCGATCGCACCCACCAGGAAGGCCAACGATGACCTCCAGCCCGAACCCCGCCCGGTCGGCCCGTCGTCTCCTCGGCACGGCCACGGCCGCAGCCCTCCTGCTCACCGCCTGCGGCGGAGGCGACTCAGGCGGCACGGGGGGCGGTGAGGGTGCCCAGGCCGGCGGCACGCTGACCTTCGCCACCGGCGGCACCGGGGGCGTCTACTACCCGTACGGCGGCGGCATCGCGAACCTGCTCAGCTCGCAGCTCGACGGCACGGTCGTGACGGTCCAGGAGACCAACGCGTCGGTCGACAACATGCAGCTGCTGGCCTCCGGGCAGGCACAGCTGGCCTTCGGCCTCGGCGACGTGGTGTCCGACGCGGCCAACGGGGAGAACACCTTCTCCGAGCCGCTGCCGATCTGCTCGCTCGGCAACATCTACAACAACTTTACGCACGTCTTCACGACCGCCGAGACCGGGATCAAGACGATCGAGGACCTCCGCGGCAAGCGCGTGTCCCCCGGGGCGGTCGGCTCGGCCTCGGAGGTCACCGCCGACCGCATCATGCAGGCGGCCGGCATCGACCCGCAGACCGACATCGAGCGCGCCCAGCTGGGCGTCGCCGAGACCGTCGCGGCCATCCAGGACGGCACCGTCGACGCCGGCTTCTGGTCCGGCGGCCTGCCCACCGGCGCGATCGTCGACCTGGCCAGCACCGACGACCTGGTGCTCATCCCGACCGGCGAGTACGCCGACGAGATGGCCCAGCAGTACGGCGACTACTACTTCGCCGACGAGATCCCGGCCAACACCTACGAGGGCCAGGCGGAGCCCTCGCCGCAGGTCGTCTCACCGAACATCCTCGTCGTCCGGGAGGACATGGACGAGCAGCTGCAGCAGGACATCGCCCGCACGGTCTTCGAGAACAAGGAGCAGCTGCTCACCGTCCACCCGGCGGCCGCGGAACTGGACCCGGCCACGGCCGACGAGGTCGCCTTCATCGAGACGTGCCCCGGCGCCCAGGCCTACTTCGACTCCGTGGGCTGACCCCCGGACCCGCAGCGGAGGAGGACAGGTGGTCGCGCCGCCGGGGGCCGGCGCTCGCGCCGCGGGCCCCGGCGGCGCGCCCGCCCGCCACCGGACGCCGCGGTGGCTCCTCGCCGTCGTGCTGGCGGGAGCCGCCGTGCTGATGGGAGCGGCAGTCACCGCGACGACGTCGGCGCCGGCCGGCGGGAACGGCCCGGCGGTCGTCGTCCGGACACCGGACGGCGAGGTCGTCGCCAGCGTCCCGCTCACCGGGGACCGGTTCGCCGTCGGCTACCGCAACAGCGTCTACACCACCCTTGCCGAGGAGCGGTACCGCGTCCTCCCGGACGGCCGCTTCGAGCTGGTCGAGCTCGCCGCCGACCAGGTGGCCGTGCTCGAGGAGTACTACGCCGTCCCGGGTGCGCCCCGGCCGGCACCGCCCGGCGACCGGCGGGCGCACGTGGCCGAGCCCGACCCGGCCCGACCGGCCGTCTTCGACGTCCTGAACATCGCCGCAACCGACCTGGGCGAGCGCACCCTGTACGCCCCGGGCGCCGATCCCGTCCCGATCTGGCGGCTCGTGACCGAGGAGGACCCCACCGTGCTACTGGAGATCACGCGATGAGGATGAAGCTGCCAGGCCGCACACGGACCCTTCCGGCCGAGGACGAGCAGGCCCCGGCCGAGCACCGGCACGACAGCGTCCACAAGGCCGCCCACCACGCCGCGCACCGGCAGGGCGGCATCGTGGACGTCGCCACCCTCGACAAGCGCCCCGACGCCGAACCGCTCGACGATCCCGACCGGATCGACGAGGAGGCGCTGATCGCCGAGTTCGAGGCCGAGAAGCCGGCGCGCCACCTCACCGGATGGCCGAGCTGGGTCACCTCGGTGGTCGGTGTCGGGCTGTCGGTGTTCGCCCTCTACTGGGTGTTCAACCCGATGCCGCGGCAGGTGTACCTGCCGCTGTTCCTCTCCGTCGGCCTGTTCCTGACCTTCCTCACCTACCGCGGCTGGCCGCGGTCGGAGAAGGCCAGGAAGGCGGGCAGGCCCGACCGCCCGAACGTCCTCGACTGGCTGCTGGCCCTGGTCTCGCTCATGCCCGGCGTCTACATGGTGGCGGACTGGCAGGGCTTCTTCCGGCGCGCGATCCTGCCGACCGACACCGACCTGCTCATCGGCACGCTGCTCATCCTGCTGTGCCTGGAGGCGGCGCGGCGCACCGTCGGCGTCCTGGTCCCGATCGTGGTCCTGCTCTTCATCGCCTCGGCGTACTGGGGCTCGTTCCTGCCGTCGCCGTTCACCACCGCCAACTTCGGCTGGCCGCGGCTGGTGGGGCACAACGTCATGGGCACGCAGGGCATCTTCGGCACGCCGCTGGAGGTCGCCGCGACCTACATCATCCTGTTCACGATCTACGGCGCCGTCCTGGCCGCGTCCGGCGCCACCCGCTTCTTCATCGACCTGTCCTTCGCCGCCTTCGGGCAGTCGCCGGCCGGACCCGGCCGCACGGTGACCCTGTCGGGCTTCCTGCTGGGCACGGTGTCCGGCTCGGGTGTCGCGACGACCGTGACCCTCGGTGGCATCTCCTGGCCGCTGCTGAAGCGGGCTGGCTACCCCGCCGAGGCCGGCGGTGGCGTGCTCGCGGCCGCCGGCATCGGCGCGATCATGTCGCCGCCCACCCTGGGCGCGGCGGCGTTCATCATCGCCGAGCTGCTGCAGGTCTCCTACCTCGAGGTGCTGATCTGGGCGACGATCCCGACGATCCTGTACTACCTCGGGATCATCCTGGCGATCGAGATGGACGCCCGGCGGCACAAGACGCACACCGTCGCCATCGAGACCCGGTCGCCGTGGAAGCTGCTCCTCCGCTTCGGCTACCACTTCTCGTCGCTGGCCGCGATCGTGTTCTTCCTGGTGCTCGGCTACACGCCGTTCCGCGCGGTCGTCTACGCCACCGTGCTGGCCTTCCTGCTCAGCTTCCTCGAGCGGCGGTCCTGGATCACGCCCCGGCGGATGTGGTCGGCGCTGGCGCAGGGCGCGACCGGTGCGCTCTCGGTCATCCCGGTCATGGCCGTCGCCGGCATCATCGTCGGCGTCATGACCCTGACCGGGCTGGCCCTGCGGCTGGCCGGGATCATCGTCGACTTCTCCAACGGCAACGTCGTGCTCACCGCGCTGTTCTCGGCCGCGGTCGTCGTCCTGCTGGGGCTGGCGGTGCCGGTGACGGCGAGCTTCATCATCTCGTTCGTCGTCATCTCGCCGGCGCTGCAGCAGGTGGGCGTCGAGCCGTTCGCCGCGGCGATGTTCATCTTCTACTACGCGGTGCTCAGCGAGGTCTCCCCGCCGACGGCGCTCTCCCCGTTCGCCGCCGCGGCGATCACCGGCGGCAAGCCGGTGAAGACCATGTGGCTGACGTGGAAGTACACGCTGCCGGCGTTCCTCGTGCCGTTCATCTTCGTGCTCTCCCCGCGCGGCGTCGGGCTGCTCTTCGAGGGCGGCGCCGAGACGGTGGCGATCGCCTTCGTCACCTCCGTCTTCGCCGTCGCCTCGCTGGCGGTGGTCACCGGCGCCTGGCTGTTCGGCCCGGCACGGGTCCCCGAGCGGCTGCTGTTCCTGGTCGCCGCGATCGCGCTGCTGGTCATGACGCCGGTGTTCATCGCCGTCGGCGCGGCGTTCATGGTCGCCGGCGTGCTCGTGCACCTGGTCACCCGCCGCCGGAACCGGGCGGAGGACGCGGGTGGCGGCGACCGGGACGCCGCGCCGACGGCCGGGCAGGACGCGCCCGGCGGTGCGCCGACGGTGGCCTCGCGGCCGGCGTCGTCCCCCGTCGGCAGCACCCCGGCGCCGGTGGACCGGCCGCGGACGGAGCGGTGAGCCCCCGGCTCATCAGCGGCGTCGCCGACCTGCACGTGCACGGGGCCCCGAGCCTCGTGCCGCGGCACGGCCTCGACCACGAGGTCGTCGGCGCGCACGCGCAGGTCGGGGTCGACCTCGCCGTCCTCAAGGCGCACGAGGGGTCGACGGCCGAGCGGGCGGCGCTGGCCCGCGAGCGGGCGGAGACGGACGGCGTCGAGGTGGTCGGCGGCATCGTGCTCAACTCGCCGGTCGGCGGGGCCAACCCCGACGCGGTCGAGGTCGCCGCCCGGCTCGGCGGGCGCGTGGTGTGGATGCCGACGGTCTCCGCTCCCGCGCACGTCGCCTCGGCGGCCCGTCCCGAGCTGTCGGTGCACCGGACGCTGTCCTTCCGGCAGGTCGACGTCGTCGACGAGGACGGCGCGCTGCTGCCCGCGTGGCAGGAGGTGCTCGACGTGGTCGCCGCGGCCGACCTGGTGCTGGCCTCGGGTCACCTCACCTGCGCGGAGGCGCTGGTGCTCTTCCGCGCCGCCCACACCGCCGGGGTGCGCCGGATGCTGCTCAACCACCCGCGCATGCCGTTCCTGCAGTGGGACGACGCCGCCGCACCGGAGCTTGCCCGCCTCGGCGTGGTGCTGGAGCTGGGCATCCTCCCCGATCTCCTCACCCCCGACGGGCCGCGGTCGACCACGCTCGGCGAGGTCTACCCGCACGACCAGCTGGCCTTCGGTGGCGACCTCGGCCACGCCGAGCACCCGACGATGGCCGAGGCGCTGCCCGGCTGGCTGGCCGAGCTGGAGGCCTGCCTGGGCGAGGCGGACACCGAGCGGGCGCTGACGACGGTCGGCCGCGAGCTGGTGCTGCGGTGATCCGGGTCGCGCTCCTGCCGGGGGACGGCGTCGGCGCGGAGGTGCTCGACGGGCCGGCGCGGCTGCTGCACCGGCTGGCCGAGCAGGGGGTGGTCGAGGTGACCGGTCCCTGGCCGGTCGGCGCCCGGGCCGCCGCGGCGACCGGCGACGTCCTGCCCGCGGAGACGCTCGCCGCCTGCGACGCCGCCGACGCGCTCCTGCTCGGCGCGGTGGGGGAGGACCCGCGCGTGCCGGCCGAGGTGTGCCCGCGCCCGGAGGCGGCGCTGCACCGGCTGCGGGAGCGCTACGACCTGCGCGTCTCGGTCCGCGACATCCCGTTCCCCGACGGCCGGGAGCTCACCGTCGTCCGCAACCTCATCGGCGGCTCCTACGGCGGCGCCGACGACCGCCTGCTCCGGCCCGACGGCAGCGAGGCCGCCGACGTGCTGCGGCTGACCCGGGAGCGGGTGGCCGAGGTCGTGCACCTGGCCTGCGACGAGCTGGAGCGGCGGGGCGGCGGACGGCTCGTCTCGGTGGACAAGGCCAACCTCTACGCCACCGGCCGGCTCTGGCGGCAGGTCGCCACCGAGGTCGCCCGCGAGCGGGGCGTGGCCGTCGAGCACCGCTACGTCGACCGGGCGGCCTTCGAGCTGGGCTCCGGGGCCGAGGTCCCCGACGTCCTGGTGACCGAGGGGCTGCTCGGCGACGTCCTGTCCGACCTCGCCGCGGGCCGGGCCGGCTCCCCGGCGCTGTGCGGCTCGGCCTCGGTCCACCCCGGGGAGCCCGCGCGCGGCCGCTGCGTCGGGCTGTTCGAGCCGGCGCACGGCTCGGCGCCGCGGCGGGCGCTGCGCGACGAGGTCGACCCGCTCGGTGGCTTCCTCGCGCTGGCGGCCCTGCTCCGGCACTTCCCCGCGACCCGGGAGGCCGGGGACCGGGTGCGGGCCGCGGTCGACGTGGTGCTGCGCTCGGGCCCGTGGACCTACGACCTGGCGCCGGAGGGCGTGGCGGCGGCGTCGACCCGGGAGGTGGCCGACGCGGTCCTCGCCGCATTCGGGTCGGGGGAGTCGTCGACCGCCGCGTCCCCGTCCGCCGAGCCGGCCGGGGTCGAGGCCGTGGAGGTGCTCGAGGAACCGGCGGTGCGCGTGCCCGCCGACGTCCTGGAGGCGTGGACGGTCGAGGTGCTCGAGGCCGTCGGGGTCCGACCGTCCCATGCCCGCGACACCGCGCGGGTGCTCGCCTACGCCGACCTGTCGGGCATCGACTCGCACGGCATCGCCCGGCTGCCCGCCTACGTCGGCGCGATCGGCACCGGCGTCATCGCCGTCGACGGCGAGCCGAGCGTGCACTCCGACGGTGGCGCGGTCGCGCTGGTCGACGGCCACAACCTGCTCGGGCACCCGGTCACCACCCTCGCGTTCGACGAGGCGGTCCAGCGGGCGCGGCGGTACGGCGTCGGCTGGGTCAACGTGCGCGGCAGCAGCCACCACGGCGCCAGCGGCTGCTACGTGTACGACGCGGCGAGGCTCGGACTGGTGGGGCTGGCGGCGACCAACACCGGGCCGATCGTCGCGCCCACCGGCGCGATGCGGCCCTACCTCGGCACCAACCCGCTGGCGCTGGGGATGCCGGTGGCCGGCGAGGAGCCGATCGTCTTCGACATGGCGACCTCCGCGGTCGCCGGCGGCAAGTTCGAGATCGCCCTGCGCCTGGGCAAGCCGGTACCGCTCGGCTGGGGCCTCACGCCGGAGGGGCAGGACACCACCGACCCCGGCGCGGTCTACCCGGGCAAGGGCGCGCTGCTGCCCCTGGGCAGCGACCGCGAGCGGTCCAGTCACAAGGGCTACGGGCTGGGTCTGCTGGTCGAGCTGCTGACCGCGGTCCTGGCCGGCGGGCCGACCGGGCCCGGAGTCGGCAACCTGACGTTCCGGTCCGGTGCCCGGCCGCCGGACACCAGCCACCTGGTCGTGGTCCTCGACCCGGCGCGGTTGGGCGATCCGGAGGCCATCGGCGACGGCGCGGCCCGGCTGCTCGCCGGGCTGCGGGCGCTGGCCCCGGTCGACCCGGAGCTGCCGGTCCGGACGCCGGGACAGCGGGCCGCCGCCGAGCGCGCCCTGCGCCGCGCGCACGGCGTCCCGCTGGACGCCGAGACCCACCGGGCGCTGCAGGCGCTGGCGGGGCAGGTGGACCGTCCGCTGGGAGGAACCGCGCGTGGGTGACCCGGCCGGGGACGCCGACGCCGACCCGGTCGAACCCGGCCGGCGCCGCGCGGCCGGGGCCCGGCGCGCCCGGTCCCCGGCGGCGGTCCGCGCCGTCCTGCAGGCGGTGGCCGTCTCGGTGCTCGGGGTGCTGCCGGCCTTCCTCGTCGGCGCGCTCGCCGTGCAGATCCGCGCCGACCTCGACGTCGGCCTCGGGCTGTTCGGGCTCGCCGCCGCGACCCTGTTCACCGTCTCCGGCGGCCTGGCCCGCCCCGGTGGCCGGCTGGTGCAGCGGCTGGGCTCCCGGCGCGGCGCCGCCCTGGCCGCGGCGCTGGCCACCACCTCGCTCACCGTCATCGCCCTCGCCGGCTCGCCGGCCGCGCTGGTGGCCGGGCTGGCCGTCGGCGGGCTGGCCAACGCCGTGGCCCAGCCGTCGGCGAACGCCGTGGTGTCCGAGCTGGTCACCGAGCAGCGGCTCGGCGTCGCCTTCGGCGTCAAGCAGTCCTCGATCCCCGCCGCGACGCTGCTGGGCGGTCTGGCCGTGCCCGGGGTGGCGCTGGTCCTCGGCTGGCGGTGGGCGGTCGCCGGCGCCGTCGCCCTGGCCGTCGTCCTGCTGCTGGCCTCGCTGGCCGGCGGACGGGACGCCGGGCGGCGGGGCGCCGCAGCTCCCCGCCCGCCGGCCGCACCGGACCGGGGACTGCCCCGCGGCGGGCTCGTGGTGCTCACCCTCGGCGGCTTCCTCGGCTCGGCCGCGGCCACCCCGACCGGGGTCTTCCTCGTCGACTCCGCGGTCGCCGCGGGCGTGGGCGCGGGACCGGCCGGGCTGCTCTTCGCGGGCTGCTCGGCGCTCGGCCTGGTCAGCCGGGTCGGCTTCGGGTGGTGGGCCGACCGGCACCCCGGGCGCAGCGCCTACCTGTTCATCGCCAACCTGCTCACGCTCGGCACCCTCGGGTACGCCCTGCTGGCCGCGGGCCCCGTGCCGGCCGTCGTCGTCGGCGGGGCGCTGGCCTACGGCGCCGGCTGGGCGTGGACCGGGCTGTTCCACTTCGCGGTCATCCGCGACAACCGGGGTGCCGCCGCGTCGGTCACCGGGTTCGTGCAGACCGGGCTGTCGCTGGGCGCCGCCTCCGGGCCGCTGCTGTTCGGCGTCGTCGCGCAGACCGCCTCCTACGACGCCGCGTGGCTCACCGCCGCGGCGCTGAGCCTCGCCGGCGCGGTCACCGTCCGGGTCAGCCGCCAGATGGTGCGCCGCTCGCGCGGGCTGCCGGTGAGCGGGCGGCGGCCGCCGTTTCTCCCCGCCCGCACGCACCCGCCCGCCCCGTCCCCCGAGGAGGAGTTGCACCGATGAGCACCTGCCGGCTGCACCCGCGCGGCCCGAGCCCCGACCCGGCCCTGCTGGACCGGTGCCGGGCACTGCCGACGAGCATCCTGTCCGACAGCATGGCGCGCACCGGCGGCGTCTGCGGCGTGCACCCGGTGCCCGGTGGGCGCTGGCCGCGGGTCGCCGGCCCCGCGCTGACCGTGCGCACCCGCCCCGGCGACAACCTCGTCGTCCACCGGGCCCTCGACCTCGCCCGGCCGGGGGACGTGCTCGTGGTCGACGGCGGCGGTGCGCTGGACCGGGCGGTGCTCGGTGAACTCATGGCCCGGTACGCCGCCGCCCGGGGGCTGGTCGCGCTGGTCGTCGACGGTGCCGTGCGCGACGTCGAGGGGCTGGCCGCGGGCGCCCTCCCGGTCTTCGCGCGCGGCGTCAACCACGTCGGCCCGTACAAGGACGGCCCCGGGGAGATCGGCGGCCCGGTGCACGCCGGGGGCACGGTGGTGCGGGCCGGTGACGTCGTGGTCGGTGACACCGACGGCGTGGTGGTCCTGCCGCACGAGCGGGCCGCGGAGGTCGTCGCGGCCGGCGAGGAGCAGGCGCGGGCCGAGGAGGTGGCGTTCGCGCAGATCGCCGCCGGCACCTGGGACCGCTCGTGGGTGGCGGCCGCGCTGACCGAGGTGCGGGCCGGTGCGGAGGCGGCCTCGTGAGCACCCGGTGGGGGCTGGTCGGCTTCGGCGAGGCCGGCCGGGTCATCGGCGGCGCGCTGGCCGCCTCCGGAGCCGACCTGGCGGTGCACGACCGCCTGCTCGGCGACCCGGAGCGCGGCCCGGGGCTGGCCGAGGCGGTCCGCGCGGCCGGGGCACGGCCCGTCCCCGACGCGGCGGGGCTCGCCGACCGCGACGTCGTCCTGTCGCTGGTCACCCCGGCCACCGCGCTGGCCGCGGCCGAGGGGTTCGCGGCCGCCGCCCGGGACGGCGTCCTCTACGTCGACCTGAACTCCACCGCGCCGCAGGTCAAGGAGGCGGTGGCCGCCGCGCTGCCCACCGCACGGGTCGTCGACGGGGTGATGACCGGCGGCGGCATCCGGCTCGACGGCCGCCGCATCCCTATCTCGCTGGCCGGCCGGGACGCCGGCGAGACGGCCCGCCTGCTCTGCGGCGCCGGCCTGACCGCGACCGTCGTCGGCGAGCGGGTGGGCGCCGCCGCGGCGCTGAAGATGCTGCGCAGCGTCGTGGTCAAGGGCCTGGAGGGGCTCTGGACCGAGGCGCTGCTGGCGGCGGCGGAGCTCGACGTCGTGGAGCCGCTGCTGGCCATGGTCGAGGAGACACTGGACCGCTGGCCGACCCGCGACTTCGCCACGATGCTCGTCACCACCCACGTCGGGCACGCCGGTCGCCGGCAGGTGGAGGCGCGGATGGTGCGCGACACCGTCGCCGGCACCGGGGTGGAGCCGCTGATGTCGGCCGCGCTGGTGGCCCGCCAGGAGCGCACCGCGCGCGGGCTGGAACGGGCCGGACGGCGGCCGGGGGAGGTGCCTGCGACGCTGGCCGAGGCCCTGGAGGTGCTGCGCTCCCTCCCCGGCTGAGCCCGGAACCGTCGTACCCCTCCGGCAGGGTGGTGGCGACACCCGACACGGAGTCCCGGAGGGAACGCGGTGATCCTCGAGCCCCGGGCTGCCGACCTCGACCTCGCCGACCTGGAGACCGCCCTGCTGCGCGCTGCGGTCGGCGACTACTCGGCCGAGGCGGCGGTCCTCCTCCTGGCCAACGCCGGGCACTGGCTGCCGCAGCTGCAGGCAGCGGGCCTGGTCTGTCTGCTCGACGACGTCGACGGCGAGGGGCTCTGGGCGCACGTCGCCTGGCCCGAGGTCGACGCCGCGCTGCGCGCCGGCACCATCGGCGGCAGCGGGAGCCAGCTGCGCCTGCTGCGCGCCGCCGCCTCGCTCGCCGACGGTCAGCCGGTCGACCTCGGCGACCTCGCCGCCGGCCTCGACCGCGCCGCTCTCGGGCTGCTGCTGGCCGCCGTCGCCCACGCCGGGGGCAGCCACGGTGACGACCAGGCGCCGCTGGCCGCCTGGCCCGTGCGCGGCTGACCCTGCCCCGCCCGGCTGTCTCCCCTCGGCGAACACGGGCGCGGAACCCGCGTGCCGCGGTCCAGGATCAGGACGTGGACGTGGGGGTGGACGACGTGGACGTGGACATGGACGAGGTGGTCCCTGGCCTGCACCTGCTGCGGCTGCCCGTCGCCAACGCCTACCTGTGGCAGGACGGGGACGGCGCGACCCTGATCGACACGGGCCCGCCGGGCAGCGGCGCTGCCGTCGCTGCCGCCCTGGAGTTCCTCGGCCTGGCGCGGCAGGACCTGCGCCGCGTCGTGCTGACCCACTTCCACGACGACCACGCCGGCTCGGCGGCGGAGATCGCCGCGTGGGCAGGGGCACGGGTGGTCGTGGGACGCGCGGACGCCGCGTTCGTGCGCGGGGACGTCCCCGGCCCCCCGCCGGTGTTCACCGCGGCGGAGCAGGCGCTGCACGCCGTCGTCGCCGCCGGCCTGGAGCCGGCGCCCGGTTGCCGCGTGGACGAGGAGGTCGACGACGGGGACGTCCTGGACCTCGCCGGCGGTGCGGTGGTCCTCGGCGTGCCGGGCCACACCCCGGGCAGCATCGCCCTGCACCTGCCCCGGCACGGAGTGCTCATCACCGGCGACACCGTCGCCGAGCACCAGGGCCAGGTGGTGCTCGGCCCCTTCAACACCGACCGTGCCGGCGCCTGGGCGTCCCTGCAGCGGCTCGCGGCGCTCGACGTCGAGGCCGCCTGCTTCGGCCACGGCGAACCGGTCCTCGGCGACGCCGCCGCAGCTCTGCGCCGGGCCACCGACCCCTTCGCCTGAGCAGCGGGCCCGCGCTCAGGCCCGCGCGGCGGCCCGGCGCCGTCGATGGGCGGCCACGAGCGCGGGGCGCTCGCGCAGCAGCAGGTGCCGGCCGAGCACGACGACCAGCCCGGCGACGACGGCGAGGGCGGCGGTCGCGGTCCAGGCGACGGCGTAGGAGCTCACCGAGAGCAGCCCGCCGAAGGCCAGCGGCCCGAGCGCGGCACCCAGGCCCATGCCGCCCTGGGTGATCGACGTGGCCTGGGCGGCCATGCCGTGGTGCATCCGGGTGACCGCGTAGGTGGACAGCCCGGCCCACGCCCAGCCGGTGCAGTAGCCGACCACCGCGCCGACGGCGATGAGCGCCTCGACGCCGGTGCCGAGCAGTGCGTAGGACAGGCCGCCCACGGACATCTGCCCGGCGACGACGAGCAGCCAGCGGGTGCGCACGCGGTCGGCCAGCCACCCGACGAGCACGCGGGCCAGCGCGCCGGTCCCGCTGGCCACCGCGGCGAGCACGCCGGCGGTCGCGGGGGCGATGCCCCCGGCGACGGCGGTGGTGACGAAGAAGGAGCCCAGCGCGTTGCCGGTGCCGGCACCGAGCGCGATCCCGGCGGCGAGCACGTACAGCGGCGCGCGACGGAACGGCCCGGCCGCCTCCGACGGCGGCGACGACGACCCCGCCGACCCCAGCCGCCGCTGGCCCGGTACGGAGAGGACCACGAGCAGCGCCAGGACGGCGCCGATGCCGAACGCCGTCCGCCAGCCCAGCGGGATGGCGACCAGCGGGACCGCCACGCCGGCCAGCAGCGTCGAGAGCGGGATCGCCGCCTGCTTGAGGCCGTAGGCCAGGCCCTGCCGGCCGGGGGACACCGAGCGGGCGATGAGGTCGTTGCTCGCCGGCTGCCCGATGCCGTTGCCCCACCCGGCGAGGACCAGCGCGGCGACGAGGACGGCGGGATCGCGGGCGGCCAGCGCGACGACGAGCATCGCGGCCGCCGCGGTGAGCCCGGCGAGGCGCACGACCGGCACGGTGCCCAGCCGCCGCACCATCGCCCCTGCCGAGAGCGCCGCGACGGCGGAGGTTGCGAAGAACGCGGCGACCAGCAGGCCGAGCAGGGACGGGCCGACGCCGAGGTCGGCGCGCACCTGCACCCACAGCACGCCGACGAGGTAGGCCGGGAGCACGCCGGCGGTGGTCACCGTGACCGCCGCGGTCGCCGCGCGGGCCGGACCCGCGGGCCGCCCCCGGCCGCCGCTCACCGGATCCGGCTCACGGCCGGCCGTCCTCGGCCAGCAGCACGCCGACGAGGTGCTCGGCGATCGCCAGCGACGACGTGGCGGCGGGGGAGGGCGCGTTGCGCACGGCCACCACGGCGCCCCGCCGGGAGATGCGGAAGTCGTCGACCAGGCTGCCGTCGGACTCCAGTGCCTGCGCCCGGATCCCCGCGGCCGCCGGCACCATGTCCTCGACGGTCAGCTCGGGCACGTAGCGGCGGGCGGCGGCGGTGTAGGCCCGCTTGGACAGCGACCCGCGCATCTCCGCCAGGCCGGTGCGCCAGTGCTGTCGGGCGAAGCGCCGGAACCCGGGGAAGCGGGCGATCGCGGCCAGCTCGGCGGGGGAGACGTCGCGCCACCGGTAGCCCTCGCGGGCCAGCGCCAGGACGGCGTTGGGGCCGACCAGCACCTCGCCGTCCACCCGCGGGGTCAGGTGCACCCCGAGGAACGGGTACCGCGGGTCGGGCACCGGGTAGACCAGGCCGTTGACCAGCGTCCGCTTCTCCGGCGTCAGCGCGTAGTACTCCCCGCGGAAGGGGACGATCCGGGGGGAGTCGTCGTCCCCGGCCAGGCGGGCCAGCCGGTCGACCTGCAGGCCCGCGCAGAGCACCACCCGGTCGGCGACGACCTCCTCGCCGGACGTGCCGGCGACCACGACCTGCCCTCCGGTGGACCGGAAGGCGGCCACCTCGAAGCCGGTGCGCACGGTGGCCCCGGCCTTGCGGGCGTCCTCCGCGAGCTGCTCGGTGACCGCGACGTAGTCCACGATCGCGGTGGTCGGCGAGTGCAGCGCGGCGATGCCGGCGACGTGCGGCTCGAGCTCGCGCAGCTCCGCCCGGTCGATCACCCGGACGCCGGGGACGCCGTTGGCGCGGGCCCGCTCGGCGATCGCGGCCAGCCGCTCCTCCTCGGCGCCGTCGAGCGCCACGAGCACCTTGCCGATCTCGTCGTAGGGCAGCCCGCGCTCGGCGCAGAACTCCTTGAGCAGCGCGACCCCGCGGCGGCACAGCGTCGCCTTGAGCGAGCCGGGCTCGTAGTACAGGCCGGCGTGCACCACGCCCGAGTTGCGGCCGGTCTGGTGGGCGGCGAGCCGGT
Organism: Geodermatophilus sp. URMC 61; assembly: GCF_052931555.1. Classification (NCBI taxonomy): domain Bacteria; kingdom Bacillati; phylum Actinomycetota; class Actinomycetes; order Geodermatophilales; family Geodermatophilaceae; genus Geodermatophilus; species Geodermatophilus sp. URMC 61. The sequence continues at coordinate 2,785,449 of NZ_JBRFHZ010000002.1, read as the reverse complement.
CCTCCTTCTCCAGGACCGTCACCTCGGCGTCGGGCCGCTCGGCGAGCAGCCGGCGGGCCACGGCCGTCCCGATGATCCCGCCTCCGACCACCGCGTATCGCTGGACCGGCATCGTCCTCCGTCCTCCTGGCCGCCCGCGACGCTGCGGGGGCGGGTGTGGTCCCGGTCATCGGCGGGCGGCTACGGTGCCGATGTGATCGCCGTCGCGCGCCGGACCCTCGGTTCCTGCTCTCCCCCGCAGAGTAGTTCCTGGTGACCGCCCTCACGGGTGTGCTGCCCATCACACTGACGCCCTTCACCGACGACGGCGAGGTCGACGAGGGCAGCATCGACAGCCTGGTCGAGGACTACCTCGGCGCCGGGGCGCACGGCCTGACCATCCTCGGCATCATGGGCGAGGCCGCCAAGCTCCTCGACGAGGAGCGCGAGCGGGTCCTGCGCCGCTACCTGCAGGCCACCGCCGGCCGGGTCCCGGTCGTCGCCGGGGTCTCGGCGCGGGCCACCAAGATGGCGCTCGACTACGCCCGCCGGGCCGAGGACGCCGGCGCCGCGGCCGTCATGCTCGCCCCGCCGGACAACACCCGGAACCTCGACCTGGTCTTCGAGCACTTCCGGATGGTCGCCGAGGCGGTGTCGGTACCGGTCGTCGTGCAGGACGAGCCGGTCAACACCGGGGTCGTCATGCCCGCGCCGTTCCTCGTCCGGCTGCTCGACGAGATCGAGGGCTGCCGCTACCTCAAGCTCGAGGAGACGCCGACGCTGCCGAAGATCACCGCGGTGACGCAGCGGGCCAAGGGGCCGGTCGGCGTCTTCGGCGGGCTCGGGGGGCTCTACCTGTACGAGGAGCTGCTCCGCGGCGCGGACGGCATCATGACCGGCTTCGGCTTCCCTCAGGTCCTGGTCGGCACCTACGAGCGGTTCGTCGCCGGCGACCGGGCCGGTGCGCAGGAGTTCTTCTTCCGGTACCTGCCGCTGATCCGCTACGAGGCCCAGCTCGGCGTCGGCGGGGTGACCATCCGCAAGCAGGTCTTCGCCCGCCGCGGCGCGATCGCCTCGCCGCACGCCCGCTTCCCGGCCCCGGCGGTCGACGAGCTCACCCTCGCCGAACTCGACGACCTCATCGCCGCCGTCGGCCTGTAGCCCCTGCTCCCACCCACTGCTCCGGCGCCGCGCTGCCGCGCGCCCGGGGCCGTCCGCGAGAGGACACGCCTGTGCGACTGACGACACTGCGACTGGACGGCGCGGAGCCGGGAGCGCTGGTGCGCCCCGGCGGTGCCGTGCCGCTGCCCACCCTCAACGAGCGCCGGGGCACCGACTGGCCGGAGACGGTGCTGGAGCTCCTCGAGCGTGGCCGGCTCGAGGAGCTGCGCGACTGGGTGGCCGGTCAGGACGCCGCCCGGCTCGACGAGCTCGTCGTGCCGCAGGAGCAGCTGGCGTACGCGCCGCTCTACCGCCGGCCGCGCAAGATCTGGGGCATCGGGCTGAACTACGTCGAGCACGCCGCGGACCTCTCGGAGAAGGCGCCCTCGACCGAGCCGGCCAGCTTCCTCAAGCCCGACACCGCCATCATCGGCCCCGGCGACCCGATCCGGATCCCGCCGCAGTCGCAGCGCACGACCGCCGAGGGCGAGCTGGGCGTGGTCATCGGCCGCGAGTGCAAGGACGTCGACGAGGCCGACGCCCCCTCGGTGGTCGCCGGCTTCACCACGATCGTCGACATGACCGCCGAGGACATCCTCGAGAAGAACCCGCGCTACCTCACCCGGTCCAAGAGCTTCGACACCTTCTTCAGCTTCGGGCCTGAGCTCGTGACCGTCGACGAGGTGGACGACGTCGACGCGCTGGAGGTGGCCACCATCCACAACGGGCAGGTGCACCGGCGCAACGTCGTCTCCAACATGACCTTCCGGCCGTGGTGGCTGGTGGCCTTCCACTCGCGGGTCATGACGCTGCTGCCCGGCGACGTCATCTCGACCGGCACGCCGGGGGCGGTGCACATCCGCTCCGGCGACACCGCCGGTGTGCAGATCACCGGCTTCCGCGAGCTCACCAACCCCGTGGCCTGAGCACTCCCACCGACCCCACAGACGACGACGGAGGACACCCGATGGACCTCGAACTGACCGGCCGGGTCGCCCTGGTCACCGCCGCTTCCAAGGGCCTGGGCCGCGCCAGCGCGATCCAGCTCGCCGCCGAGGGCGCGAGGGTGATGATCGCCAGCCGCGGTGAGGAGCAACTGGCGAAGACCGCGGCGGAGATCTCGGGGGCCACCGGCGCGCAGGTCGAGTACTGCGCCGCGGACGTCGCCGACGCCGCCGACCTGGCCCGGCTGGTGGAGGAGACGCAGCAGCGCCTCGGTCCGGTCGACGTGCTCGTGAACAACGCCGGGGGCCCGCCGCCGGGCGGGTTCGACGCGCTGGACGACGACAAGTGGTACCTGGCGCACGACCTGAACCTGATGAGCACGGTGCGTCTCTTCCGGGCGGTGCTGCCGCACATGCGCGAGCAGGGGTGGGGCCGGATCGTCACGATCGCGTCGTCGTCGATCAGGCAGCCGATCGAGAACCTGCTGCTGTCGAACACCTACCGGGTCGCGCTGCTGGGTCTGGCGAAGTCGCTCGCGATCGAGTTCGCGCCCGAGGGCGTGCTGATCAACACCGTCGGCCCCGGCCGGATCGCGACGGACCGCGTGGCCACCCTCGACGCCAACCGGGCGAAGCAGGCCGGGATCTCCGTGGAGGAGGCGCGGGCGCAGTCGGAGAAGGGCATCCCGCTGGGTCGTTACGGCACGGCCGCGGAGTTCGCGAAGGTCGTGGCCTTCCTCGCCTCCGGCGCCAACACCTACACGACCGGCCAGAACTTCCTGGTCGACGGCGGCATGGTCCGGGCCATCTGATGCGCATCGCCCGCTACACCCCGGCGGCCGGTGGCCCGGTGTCCCACGGCCTGGTGGAGGGGGAGGGGGACGACGCCCTCGTCGTTCGACTCGACGGCTCGCCCTTCGACGGGGTCCGGACGACGGGGGAGCGGACCCCGCTGTCGCAGGTGCGGCTCCTGGCCCCCGTCGAGCCCAGCAAGGTGCTGTGCCTCGGCCGCAACTACGCCGAGCACGCCAGGGAGCTGGGCAACGAGGTGCCGGAGATCCCGGTCGTGTTCGCCAAGTTTTCCACGTCGGTCGTCGGCCCGGACGCCGAGGTGCCCTATCCGCCGGACACGGAGAACCTGCACTTCGAGGGCGAGCTGGCGGTGGTCATCGGCACCGAGTGCACCCGGGTCCCGGCCGAGCGGGTGGCCGACGTCGTGCTCGGCTACACGGTCGCCAACGACCTCACGCTGCGGGACATGCAGCGGGCCGAGAAGCAGTGGACCCGCGCGAAGGGCTTCGACCGGTCCTGTCCGCTCGGCCCGTGGGTGGAGACCGACGTCGACCCGTCGGCGCTGTCCCTGCGGACCACGGTCAACGGCGAGGTGAAGCAGGACGGCACCACCGCGGACATGCTGCTCGACGTCGCCGCGTGCGTGTCGTGGGTCAGCCAGACGATGACGCTGCTGCCCGGGGACGTCGTGCTCACCGGCACCCCGGCCGGCGTCGGCCCGCTGCAGGCCGGCGACGAGGTGACCGTGAGCATCGAGGGCATCGGCTCGCTGTCGACGCGGATCGTCGGCGGCTGAGCACCGCGTCAGGACGGGCTCCCGGTCGGCGGTGGACCGTCCTCTGCGCCTGCTCTCCCCCTGCCCCGCATGGTGGGCAGGGGGAGAAGGAGGAGGGACCTCCTCACCGGCATCCTCAGCCCCTGCCCCGCATGGTGGGCAGGGGCTGAGGATCGGCGGAGCAGTGAGTGCGGGCTCGGCTCGGTCAGCCGCGTACCGGACGACCGCGGGCCCGGGCCCACAGCCGGGTCAGCGTCCCGCCCGAGCCCACCGGGCACCCCGAACGACCACCAAACCGGCGAGGGACACCGCGCACAGCGCCGCGGTGCCGGCAATGGCCGGGTTCACCCAGCCCGGCACCATGCATGCGCCTGATGGTGCCGAGGCCGACCGATGGGCAGCGGACGCCAACCAACGCTCGCAGCGGCGTTGCGGGCAGTGTCGCCCCTCGGTCCATGCGCAGACCGTCGTCCGCCGGGGAGCGGCAGGTGGCGCAGCGACACGCTCGCCGGATCCCGCGCCGCCGCTGCGAGCCGGCCGGTGCGGTCCCCTGGGGAGGTCGGCACCGGCCGGCCCGGCCGGGGTGAGAAGGGACCCCGTCCTCCCCACCCTCGGCGAGCTAGGGGCGGGAGCCGGGACGGGGCCGGGCTCAGCGCTGGTCGATGGGGACGAAGGCGCGTTCGGTGGCGCCGGTGTAGACCTGCCGCGGGCGGCCGATCTTGGTGGCCGGGTCGTTGATCATCTCCCGCCACTGGGCGATCCAGCCGGGCAGCCGGCCCAGGGCGAACAGCACGGTGAACATCCGGGTCGGAAAGCCCATCGCCCGATAGATCAGCCCGGTGTAGAAGTCCACGTTCGGATACAGCTTGCGCTCGACGAAGTAGTCATCGGACAGCGCGATCTCCTCCAGCTGCCGCGCCAGGTCCAGCAGCTCGTTGTTGCCGCCGAGCTTGGCCAGCACCTGGTCGGCGGTCTTCTTCACGATCGCCGCCCGCGGGTCGTAGTTCTTGTACACCCGGTGCCCGAAGCCCATCAGCTTCACGCCGGGCTCGCGGTTCTTCACCCGCGCCACGAACGCCGGGATGTCCCCGCCCTCGCGGGCGATGGACTCCAGCATCTCCAGCACCGACTGGTTGGCCCCGCCGTGCAGCGGCCCGAACAGCGCGTTGATCCCGGCCGACACCGAGGCGAACAGGTTGGCCTGCGAGGAGCCGACCAGCCGCACCGTGGACGTCGAGCAGTTCTGCTCGTGGTCGGCGTGCAGCACGAACAGCATGTCCAGCGCCGCGGCCAGCTCCGGGTCGACCTGGTAGGGCTCGGCGGGGAAGCCGAAGGTCATCCGCAGGAAGTTCTCCACCAGGCCCAGGGAGTTGTCCGGGTAGAGGAACGGCTGGCCGACCGACTTCTTGTAGGCGTAGGCGGCGATGGTGGGCAGCTTGGCCAGCAGCCGATGCGTGGAGATCTCCACCTGCTGGGGGTCGAAGGGGTCCAGGGAGTCCTGGTAGAAGGTGGACAGCGCGCTGACCGCGCTGGAGAGCACCGGCATCGGATGGGCATCGCGGGGAAAGCCCTTGAAGAACTGCTTGAGGTCCTCGTGCAGCAGGGTGTGCCGGCGCAGCCGGGAGTCGAAGTCGGCCAGCTGCGCGGCGGTGGGCAGCTCGCCGTAGATCAGCAGATAGCTGACCTCGACGAAGCTGGCGTGCTCGGCCAGCTGGTCGATCGGATAGCCGCGGTAGCGCAGGATGCCGGCGTCACCGTCGATGTAGGTGATCGCCGAGGTGCACGCGGCGGTGTTGACGAAGCCGATGTCCAGCGCGACCCGCCCGGTCGTCGCCAGCAGCTTGCCCGTGTCCAGTCCATCGGCCCCCTCGGTGGCCGGGACCACGGGCAGGGGCAGTTCTCCACCGGGGTGGCGCAGGGCCACCTCACCGTTGCCGGCCGCAGCCGCGCTCACACTCTCGCTCATGGTGTGGGGACGGTAGACCCCGTGGGAACCGACCGTTCGGCCGACCGGCGGTGGGCCCCCACGGGTTCACCGAGTCGTCACCCTCCCCTCGGCGCGCTCCACCGCGGTCCGGACGGCGACGGTCGTGGCCCCCATGACCTCCGAGACCTGCCAGGCGCAGTCGCGGACGCGCGCACCCAGCTGCTCGGCCCGGACGTCGTCCATGCGGACGGCCGGCACCGACAGGCCCAGTGCGCCGACGACGCTGCCCGTGTGGTCGAAGATCGGTGCGGCCACCGCCCTGATCCCCGAGGTGCGCTCGGCGTTCGAGCCCGCCCACCCGCGTGCCCGCGCCTCGGCGAGCTCGGCCCGGAGCGCCTCCGGGTCGGTGACGGTGTGCGGGGTGACCGCCTGGATCGGGCGGGACAGCCACCGCTCCTGACGGTCGAGCGGGAGCATGGAGAGGATCGCCTTGCCCGGCGCCCCGTGCGGCAGCGGGATGGGGACCCCGATGTCGGTGTAGGTGCGGCGCAGCTCCTGGTGGCTCTCCACCTGGTCGACGACGACCCGCTCCCCCGAGGGCAGCAGCTCGTGCAGGGCGACCGTCTCGTCGACCTCGTCGCGTAGCGCGGTCATCACCGGCAGGGCGGCGTCCCGCAGGGTCGTCGGGAGCGCGCCGCTGCGTGCGAGCTGGACCATCAGCGGCCCGAGCCCGTAGCGCCGGTCGCTGGTCTGCCGGACGAGGCGGTTGGCCTGCATGGCCGCCAACAGCCGGTGCGTGGTCGTGGTCGACAGGCCGGTGGCACGGGCGATCTCCGAGATGCCCAGCGTCGGGTGCCGTGCGTCGAAGCAGCGCAGGATCGCCACCGCACGGTCGATCGACTGCACGCCGCCGCGTGCGGCTCCGTTGCCCTGGTCTGTCACGTCGCTCTCCGCTCTGCTCCCCGGGCTGGGCCGCTCCGGCCGTGGCGAAACCAGCATGACGGGTGTCTTGACGCTATGGCGTCGATCACTCTACGGTCATCCCACTAAACGGAACTCTATCCCATAATGCGGGAAAGGAACACATGCTTCCCCTCGACGGATTCCGGGTGCTGGACCTGACCCGCTTCCTCTCCGGCCCCTACTGCACGATGGTGCTGGCCGAGTTCGGCGCGGACGTCATCAAGATCGAGCAGCCTGTGACCGGCGACGACTCCCGTCGCATGGCCCCGAAGGTGAACGGTGAGAGCTACCCGTTCGCCATGCCGAACCGCAGCAAGCGCAGCGTCTCGCTCGACCTGAAGACCGAGCGCGGCCGGGAGCTGTTCCTCGAGCTGGTCAAGACCGCGGACCTCGTCATCGAGAACTTCCGCCCGGGCGTGGTCAAGCGGCTGGGCATCGACCACGAGTCGCTGAAGGCCGTCAAGCCGGACATCCTGTACTGCTCGATCAGCGGCTTCGGTCAGACCGGCCCGTACCGCGACCGTCCGGGCTTCGACATCATGGCCCAGGGCGTCGTCGGCTTCATGCGGATGACCGGCGAGCCGGGTGGCAAGCCGGTCAAGGTCGGCATCGCCATCAACGACATCGCGGCCGGCGTCACCGCCGTCTACTCGATCCTGGCCGCGGAGATGAACCGCCGGGCCACGGGTGAGGGCCAGTACATCGACATCTCACTGGTCGACGCGGGGCTGGCGTGGACCGTGTGGGAGTCCGGCGCGTTCTTCGCCGACGGCGAGGTCCCGCAGGCGACCGGTACGCGGCACCGGCGCTCGACGCCGTACCAGGCCTACCGCACCGCCGACGGCTACGTGGTCATCGGCGCCAACAACGACCGGCTCTGGCTGCGCCTCCTTAACGACGTCCTGCAGAAGCCCGAGTGGGCCGAGGACCCGCGGTTCGCCACGCTGCCCGACCGCATGGCGAACATCGACGAGCTCGAGCGCGAGATCGAGGCCATCACCACCACGGCCACGACCGAGGAGTGGATCGAGCGGCTCGACCGTGCCGGCGTCGTCGGGGGGCCGGTGCTGACCTACGACGAGGCGCTGCGCGACGAGCACGTCCTCTCCCGCGACATGGTGGTCGAACTCGAGCACCCGGTCATCGGGCCGATGAAGACGATCGGGCCCCCCGCCAAGTTCTCCGGCCTGGACTTCAGCGTCCGCGGCCCGGCTCCCTGGCTCGGCCAGCACACCGCCAGCGTCCTGCAGGAGGCCGGCGTCGACGAGGGCGAGATCAAGGAACTGTTCACCGAGGGCGTCCTGTTCGACGCCCACCCCGACCTGCAGGAGCGCTGACCGTGTCCGACCACCTCCTCGTCGAACGCCAGGGCGCGATCGCCACCGTGGTGCTGAACAAGCCCGCGGCGCACAACGCGATCAGCATCGACATGTACCGCGACCTGCCCGGCCTGGTGGCGGACCTCGACGCCGACAAGGGCGTCAAGGTCGTCGTCTTCCGCGGGGCCGGCCAGAAGGCCTTCGCCTCGGGCGCCGACATCAGCGAGTTCGAGCGGGAGCGGGGCAACGCCGAGGCGGCCCGCAACTACAACGAGCACGTCGCCGCGGCCGAGCGGGCGATCGAGGGCCTGACCAAGCCGACGATCGCGATGATCCACGGCTACTGCATCGGCGGCGGTGCGGGCCTGGCGCTGTCCTGCGACATCCGGTTCGCCGACGAGCGTGCCCGCTTCGCGATCACGCCGGCGAAGCTGGGTCTCGTCTACAGCCTGGAGTCCACCAAGCGCGTGGTCGACCTCGCCGGCCCCTCGCGGGCCAAGTGGATCCTCGTGTCGGGCCAGCAGATCCAGGCCGAGCGGGCCTTCCAGCTGGGGCTGTTCGACGAGCTGTACCCGGTGGAGGAGCTCGAGAAGGCCACCTACGAGTTCGCCGAGCTGATCACCACGCGGGCGCAGTTCAGCGTCCGCATGGGCAAGGAGATGGTGCGCCGCGTCGTCTCCGGTCAGCTGCAGGACGACGAGGAGACCGTCCGCATCCGCAACTCCTCGTTCGACACCGAGGACTACGCGGAGGGCGTCCGCTCCTTCCTCGCCAAGCGTTCCCCGCGGTTCACGTGGTCGTGACCGGGGACGGGGTCCCGGTCACCGGGGCGGATCCCGTCGAGCGGGCCCGGATCGCCGCGGCCGACCCGACCGCGCAGTTCGGTTCGTTCTTCCTGTCACGGTTCCTGGACCTCCACATCAGCTACGACGACGAGGCCCAGACCTGCCAGGTCGTCCTGCCGTACGCCCCCTACCTGTGCAACCCGCAGGGCACGGTGCACGGCGGGGTCATCGCGACCGCCATGGACATCTCGATGGGCCACCTGTGCCACCGGTTCCTGTCGACGGCGGTCACGATCGAGATGCAGTTCCGGTTCTTCCGGCCGCTGGCCGGGACGGGACGCATCGAGGGCCGGCTCCTGCGGCCCGGACGGCGGCTCGTGCACCTCGAGTCACGCCTCTTCGACGAGCACGACACGTTGGCGGCGTTCGCCGTCGGCTCCTGGCACCGAATGGACTCGGGCCAGCCCACCCCTCGACGGTCCTGATCCCGGCAGAGTCGCCGGCTGGAGGTATCGCAGTGCGCATCAAGAAGATCACCGCGCTCGCCGCGGCTGCCCTGACCATCCCGCTCGCCGCGTGTGGCGCGGGGGAGGCCGGTGGCGGCGGGGGTTCGGCGGAGGACTACCCGTCGGAGACGCTCGACTGGACCATCGCCTTCGGTCCGGGCGGCGGCAACGACATCATGGCGCGGACAATCGTGGACATCCTCCAGCAGGAGGAGCTGTACCCCGGCAACATCGAGGTGCAGAACCGCGAGGGCGGCAGCGGCGCCACCGGCTGGGGCTACCTGTTCAGCCAGGCCGGCTCCGGCTACGGCGTCTCCACCACGTCGGGGTCGTTCATCACGACCCCGCTGCAGGCCGACACCGGCTGGCAGCCGACCGACTTCACGCCGGTCTGCCTCTTCGCCACCGACGACGCCCTCCTGCTGGTCCCCGGCAGCAGCCCGATCCAGACGTGGGAGGACTGGGTCGCGGCCGCCGAGGGCGAGCGGCTCGTCGTCGGCGGGATCGGGACCGTGAACGTCGACTTCATCGTCAGCTCCATGCTCGCCGAGCAGGCCGGCTACGAGGTCGAGTACGTGCCCTTCAACGAGGAGGGCCAGCTGCAGACCTCGCTGCTCTCCGGTGCCGTCGACGCAATGATCTCCAACCCCGGCTCGATCCTGGGCCAGGTGGAGGCTGGCGAGGTGCGGCCGCTGATCACGACCGCCGACCAGCGGCTCGAGGCGCTGCCGGACGTCCCGACCACCGAGGAGCTCGGCTTCGAGAACATCCCCTCGATGCCGCGCGGCATGATCCTGCCGCCGAAGGCACCGGCCCAGGCGCAGGACTGGTGGATCGAGACGATGCAGCAGGTCGTCGAGACCGAGAAGTGGCAGAGCTACGTGGAGGAGAACTACCTCACCGAGGACCTGCGCTGCGGTGAGGACTTCACCGAGTACCTGACCGAGACCCAGGGCCAGTTCCGGGAGATCCTCGAGGAGCAGGGGGCGCTGTGACCTCCGCTCCCCTGAGCGGGACACGTCCGGTGGGGCGGATCGGCTGGCGCCGCCCCACCGGCAGGTCCCTCTTCCTCGCGGTCCTGCTGGTCGTCCTGGCCGTCTACACCGAGATGGCCTTCGAGCTGGAGTGGCGCACGGCCGCGGGCCGCATCGGTCCGGGCTTCTTCCCCCGGATCATCGGCGTCCTGTCGCTGGCGATCCTCCTCTGGGCCCTCGTCCAGAGCCTGCGGCCCGGCGCCGTGGACGCCGAGGACGACTGCGGCGAGGACGAGGTCGGCGACGCCGACCTCGGCCGGCACCCGATCCCGCTGCTGCTGTTCACGGCGGCCGCGGCGGTCTTCCTGCTGGTCTTCTTCCTCCCGCTGGGGATGATCGTCAGCTGCGCCCTCTTCCTGCTGGTGACGCTCTTCCTGCTCAACCGCCGGCAGCCGCTCGTGAACGTCGTGATCGCGCTCGCCATCCCGGTGCTGGTCTACCTGCTCTTCCAGACCCTGCTCAACGCCGGGCTGCCTGCCGGCCTCCTCCCACGCTTCTGACCTGGAGTCACACCGTCGTGGACGTCTTCAACGATCTCGGCCAGGGCCTCCTGGCCCTCCTCACCGTGCAGAACGTGCTGCTGCTCGGGGCCGGCGTGCTCATGGGCATGGTGGTCGGCGTCATGCCGGGGCTCGGCCCGTCGGCCGGCCTGGCCATCCTGTTGCCGATCACCTTCACCCTGGACCCGACCGGTGCGGTGGTCATGCTGGCCGCCGTCTACTACGGCGCGATGTACGGCGGCACGATCACCTCGGTCCTGATCAACACGCCGGGTGAGTCCGCGACGGTGGCCAGCACCTTCGACGGCTACCCGCTGGCCAAGCAGGGCCGAGCGGGGCCCGCGCTCGTCATGGCGGCCGTCGCGTCGTTCGTCGCCGGCACCATCGGCGCCGTCCTGATCAGCGTCGCGGCACCGGTCACGGCGGCCGTGGCGGCGACGTTCGGCCCGCCCGAGCTGTTCCTCGTGGTGATCCTGGGCCTGCTGACCCTGATCGTCATCGTGGGCAAGAACCGCCTGCTCGGCGCGCTGTCGGCGCTGCTGGGCTTCGGCCTGGCAACCGTCGGCATCGACATCGGCGGCGGTCAGCAGCGCTACACCTTCGGCTCGACGGAGCTGATCAACGGGATCGACTTCATCCCGGTCGCCATCGGCCTGTTCGGCGTCGGCGAGGTGCTGCACACCCTGTGGCGGGGCGGCCACCTCGAGAAGCTCGGCTACTTCAGCGTGAGTGCCCGCGGCAAGGGGTTCTGGCCGACCAGGCAGGACCGGAGGGAGTCGCGCGGACCCATGCTCCGGGGCTCGCTCCTCGGCTTCGTCGTCGGCACGACACCCGGCGCCGGGGCCACCGTCGCGTCGCTCATGTCCTACAACCTGGAGAAGTCGATCTCCCGGACGCCGGAGAAGTTCGGCAAGGGTGCCATGCCCGGCCTGGTCGGGCCCGAGGCGGCCAACAACGCGGCGTCGGCCGGCGCGATGGTGCCGCTGCTGACCCTGGGCATCCCCGGCTCGGCCGCGACCGCCGTGCTCATCGGCGGCTTCCTGATGTGGGGGCTGCAGCCGGGGCCGCTGCTGATGGAGCAGAACCCCGAGTTCGCCTGGGGCCTGATCGCCAGCATGTACCTCGGCAACGTGATGCTGCTGCTGGTCAACGTCTTCTGCATCCCGGCGTTCGCGAGCATCGCCCGAGTGCCGTTCCGGATCCTGGCGCCGATCATCCTGGTGGTCTGCGTGGTCGGGACGTACACGGTCAACGGCAGCGTCATCGAGGTCGGCATCATGCTGGTCTGCGGCGTCCTCGGCTTCTTCATGCGGCGCCACGGGTTCTCCCCGGCGGCGCTGGTGATCGCCCTGGTGCTCGGTCCGATGGGCGAGGAGACGCTGCGGCAGACGCTGCTCATCTCCGACGGCAGCTGGGGCATCTTCCTCGAGCGCCCGACGTCGGTGGCGCTCATCGGCGTGATGGCGTTCCTGGTCCTCGTGCCCCTCCTGGTCCCGTACGTGCGGCGCGTGGTGCGGGCCCGGCTCGACGCCATCGGGCAGCAGCGCCGGCAGGCCCAGGCGTCGCCGGAGCGCGATCGGACGACGGTGTGAACTGGGCCTCGGTGGCGACCACCCTGGTCGCGGCGCTCGCGGGCGCCGCACTGGCCACCCTGCTGAAGCTCCCGGCGGCACCGCTGCTGGGCGCGATGGTGGGCGTCGCGGTGGTCAAGCTGTCCAGCGAGCTGACGTTCGAGATCCCGGGCGCGGGCCGCTGGGTCGTCTACGTCGCGGTCGGCTGGCTGCTCGGCCAGACGGTCACCAAGGACGCGCTGACCGTCCTGAAGGACAACGCCGGAGCCGTGCTGCTCTGCGTGGCGCTGTTCCTGCTGTTCGGCCTGGCACTGGCGTGGGGGCTGTGGCGGTTCACCGACCTCGACGTGCACACGGCGCTGCTGGCGACCGCACCCGGGGGGATCGCCCAGATGGGGGCGCTGTCGGCCGAGGCGAAGGTGAACGTGCCGCTGGTCCTGTCCGTGCACGTCCTCCGGATCACCTCGGTGATCGTGCTGATGAGTCTGGGACTGAAGATGATGGGAGGACGGTCATGACCGGCCCACTGAGCGGTGTCCGGGTGGTGGACCTCAGCCGGGCCCTGGCCGGGCCCTACGCGACCATGATGCTCGCCGACGCCGGCGCCGACGTGCTGAAGGTCGAGCCGCCGGCGGGGGACGACAGCCGCGGGTGGCTGCCGTTCGTCGACCGGGACGGGCAGCGCGAGTCGGCGTACTTCCTGGCCGCCAACCGCGGCAAGCGGTCCGTCCGGCTCGACCTCAAGACGGAGGACGGCGCGCGGCGGCTGCGTGAGCTGTGCGCCGACGCGGACGTCCTGGTGGAGAACTACCGGCCGGGGCTGATGGACCGTCTGGGCCTGGGTCTGGAGACGCTGCGAGCGGCCAACCCGCGGCTGGTCACCCTCTCCATCACGGGGTTCGGCTCCGGCGGGCCGGACGGACACCGGGCCGGGTTCGACCAGATCGTGCAGGCCGAGGCGGGACTGATGAGCCTCACCGGAGCGCCCGAGGGCGAGCCGACGCGGGTGGGCCTGCCCATCGCGGACCTGCTGGCCGGCATGTTCGGCGCCTTCGGGGTCACCGCCGCGCTCAAGGAGCGAGAGGCGACCGGGCTCGGCCGGGCGGTGGAGACCTCGCTCCTGGCCGCCGTCGTGGGGGTCCACGCCTTCCACGGTTCGGGCTGGCTGGCAGCGGGGGTCCCGCCGGTCCGTACGGGCAACCGGCACCCCTCGATCGCGCCCTACGGCGTCTTCCCGTGTGCCGACGCGTCGATCGTCGTCGCGGTCGGGTCGGAGAGCCTGTGGCGCCGGTTCGCCGTCGTGGTGGGCCTGGATCCCGACCGTCCCGACATCGCCCGGAACGACGACCGGGTGCGCAACGTGCACGCCCTGGAGGCCGAGATCGGCGAGGCGCTCTCCGGGTGGAAGGCCGACGACATGCTGGCCGAGCTCGAGACGGCCGGAGTGCCCGCCGGGCGGATCCGGACCCTGCCGGAGGTCTACGCCTGGGAACAGGTGCGCCACCTCGGACTGGTCCACGAGGTCGTCCACCCGACGCTGGGACCCGTGTCGGTCCCGGGCTCCGCGCTGCGCATCGACGGCGCACCCGCGGTGAGCCCGGTCGCGCCCCCGGCCCTCGGCCAGCACGAGAGCGAGGGAGCCGGGTGGTGACCGGTCCGCGGATCGCGGTGGTCGGCGGGGGCATCGTGGGTGCCGCCGTCGCCCGGCGGCTGGTGAGCGTGCAGCCCTCCGCGCGGGTGACCATCCTCGAGAAGGAGGAGGGCCTGGCCCGGCACCAGACCGGCCGGAACAGCGGCGTGGTCCACGCCGGGCTGTACTACACCCCCGGCTCCCTGAAGGCGCGACTGTGCCGACGCGGGGTGGGGCTGCTCCGGGAGTTCTGCGCGGAGCGCCGGATCGCCTACCAGGAGATCGGCAAGGTGCTCGTCGCCCTCGACGCGGCGGAGGAGGCGCGGCTCGGCGACATCGAGGACCGGGCCCGCGCGAACGGGGTCCCGGGGGTCCGGCGGATCGACGGGGACGAGCTGCGGGCGATCGAGCCGCACGTGCGCGGCATCGCCGGGCTGCACTCGCCGACGACGGCGATCGTGGACTTCCCCGGTGTGACCGGAGCCCTCGCTGCCGACGTGGTCGACCGCGGCGGTGAGGTCCGCCTCGGGTTCGAGGTCACCGGGTTCACCGAGCGCGGCGGCGGGGTCCGGGTGAGCGGGCGGGGTGCCGACGGCGCGCTCGTGGAGGAGCTGTTCGACACCGTGGTGGTCTGCGCCGGGCTGCAGAGCGACCGCGTCGCCGAGCTGGCCGGTGACGTCGCCGAGCCGCGTGTCGTCCCCTTCCGCGGCGAGTACTACCTGCTGCGTCCGGAGCGGCGGCACCTGGTGAGGGGGCTCGTCTACCCGGTCCCCGACCCGCGCTACCCGTTCCTGGGCGTGCACCTGACGCCGCGGGTCGACGGGGCGGTCATGGTGGGGCCGAACGCGGTCATGGCACTCGCTCGCGAGGGGTACTCCTGGACCGACGTCTCGCCGCGGGATCTCGCCGCGACGGTCGCCTACCCCGGGTTCCGGACGTTCGCCCGGCAGCACTGGCGCACCGGGATCAGGGAGATGGTGGGCTCGCTGAGCGCGCGCGCCTTCGTGGCGGCCGCCCAGCGGTACGTACCGGAGCTGCGGCTGGCCGACGTGGTCCCGGGGCCGCGGGGCATCCGGGCACAGGCCCTGGACCCGGACGGGAGTCTGGTCGACGACTTCCGGATCAGCCGGCGTGGCTCGGTCGTCGCGCTGCGGAACGCACCGTCGCCGGGAGCGACCTCCTGCCTGGCCATCGCCGAGTACGTGACGGACCTGGTGCTCGGCACCGAGACGGCGGGCGCGGCCTGAGCACGGTCCGCGCCCACCCGCGTCGCCGGCTTCTGGGCACCGCGTCAGGACGGGCTCCCGGTCGGTGGCGGACCGTCCTCTCCGCATGCTCAGCCCTTGCCCCGCACGGTGGGCAGAGGGAGAAGGAGGCGGGGCCTCCTCACCGGCATGCTCAGCCCTTGCCCCGCATGGTGGGCAGGGGGAGAAGGAGGCGGGGCCTCCTCACCGGCATGCTCAGCCCTTGCCCCGCATGGTGGGCAGGGGTCGAGGATCGGCGGAGCAGGTCAGCGGAGTCTGGTCAGCTGCGCACGGGCAGACCGAGGGCTTGGGCCCACAGCCGGGTCAGCGTGGCGACGAGCCGCTCCTCCTCGAAGTCGCCGTCGAGGACCAGCCAGTAGTGCACCGCGCCGTTGACCATGGCCACCAGCGCGTGCGCGGCGTACTCGGCGTCGAGGTCGGCGGCGACCAGGCCGTCGCGCTGGAGCTGCTCGATGCTGTGCCGGACCCGGCCGACGTTGCGCTCCCGGGCCGCCCGCCGCTGCGTGCGGACCTCCGGGTCGAAGGTGGTCACCTGCTCGAAGAGCGCCATGAGCGCGGTGTTCTGCCGGTACATGGCGACGAACCGGCGGTTGGCCTGGTCGATGCGGTGCACCGCCACCTCGGCGGGCGAGCCGTCCGGCGGGCCGGCCTCGCCGCGGGTGGCCATCGAGGCGTAGAGGTCGTCCATCGTCTCGGTCACCAGCGCCCGGAAGACGGCGGTCTTGGAGCCGAAGTAGGTGTAGAAGCTGCCGTGCGCGACGCCGGCGGCGGCCGAGATGTCGGTGACGCGGGCCTCGAGGAAGCCGTCGCGCTCGAAGACCTCGCGGGCCGCGGCGAGCAGCCGGGCGCGCATCCGGCGACCGCGCTCGGTGGTCGGCAGGGCCGGTGGCGCGGTCGTCCGGGCGTCGCCGGGGGACGGGTCGGCAGCGGGCACGGCCACCTCCGGCAGCAGTCGTTGACATTGACGTCGACGTCAACTTAGCTGCCCTGAGACCACCTGTCGTCCCCCGAGGAGGCGTACGCCCGATGACCGCGCCGACGCCGCAGCCGCACGACGACGGGCTGCAGGCGCTGCTGCGGCCGCGCGGGATCGCGCTGCTGGGCATCTCGGGGCGGTCGGAGAACCTGATGTCCCGGCCGCTGCGCTATCTGGTCGAGCACGGCTACGAGGGCGGCATCTACCCGGTCAACCCTAACTACGAGGAGCTGGTCGGGCGGCGCTGCTACCCGACGCTGGCCGACGTCCCGGGCCCGGTCGACCTGGTGCTCGTGCTCGTCGCCGCCGACCGGGTCGAGGACGCCGTCCGGCAGGCCGCCGCGGTCGGCGCGCGGGCGGCGGTCGTCTACGCCTCCGGGTTCGCCGAGGTCGGCCCCGAGGGGGTGGCGCTGCAGCAGCGGTTGGCCGCGGTGGCGCGGGAGACCGGCGTCCGCGTCGTCGGGCCGAACTGCCAGGGCTTCCTCTACGCGCCCACCGGCGTGGTGGCCACCTTCACCGCCGCCGCCGACCGGCCGCTGACCTCCGGCAGCGGCGTCGCCTACGTCGGGCAGAGCGGTGCGGTCGGCGGCTCGGTGCTCGACCTCGCCACCGACATGGGGCTGGGCCTGGCGGCGTGGTTCAGCACCGGCAACCAGGTCGACCTCGACCTGACCGAGGTCTCGCTGCACCTGCTGGCCGACCCGACGGTGCGGGTGCTCATGCTCTACGTGGAGGCCACCGGCGACGGCGCGGCCTACGCCGAGCTGGCCCGCCGCGCGCAGGAGGCCGGCAAGCACCTGGTCGTGCTGCGCTCGGGGCGCTCCAGCGCCGGGCGCCGGGCGGTGGCCAGCCACACCGGCTCGATGCTCGGCGACGACGTCGCCTTCGTGCTCACCTCGCGGCGGCACGGCGTGGTGCTGGTCGACGACATCGACGAGCTGCTCGCCGTCGCCGCGGTGCTGGCCGCCGGGAAGCCGGCGGAGGGGACGCGGGTCGCCGTCGTCACCACCTCCGGAGGGGCCGGCAGCCTGGCCGCCGACCAGTGCGAGGACGTCGGCCTGCAGCTGCCCGAGCTCTCGGCCGCCACCCAGGCGCGGCTGCGCCCGCTGATCCCGCCCTTCGGCGCGCTGGCCAACCCGGTCGACGTGACCGCGCAGCTGTTCAACCGGGGCGCGCACGCCTTCGGCGACGTCTGCCGGATCATCGCCGAGGACGACGCGGTGGACGTCGTCGCCGTCCTCGTGACCATGGTCGTCGGTGACGCCGGCGCCCGGCTGGCCGAGGACCTCGTCGCCACCGCCGCCAAGCTGCCCTGCCCGCTGCTGGTCGGCTGGATCGCCGGGCAGGAGCTCACCGTCGAGGGGCGCTGCGTGTTCCGGGAGGCCGGCGTCCCGGTGTTCGGCTCGGTCGGCGACCTGGCCCGGGTCGCCGCGCGGCTGGCGCCGCCGGTGCGCCGCGGCACCCCGCCGCCGCTGCCGCCGGTCCCCGAGGTCCCGGCCGCGGAGGTGCGTGCGCTGCTCGCCGCCCCGGTGGTCGACGGCGCCGCGCTGCTGCGGACGATCGGGATCGCGCAGCCGTCCTCCACGCTGGTGACCACGCCGGAGGCGGCGCGTGAGGCCGTCGCCGCGCTGCCCGGCCCGGGCGTGCTCAAGCTGGCGGCCGCGGACCTGGCGCACAAGAGCGAGGTCGGCGGCGTGCGGGTCGGCGTCGGCCCCGACGAGGCGGCGGGCGTCTTCACCGAGCTGCTCGACGCCGCCCGGCGGCACCACGTCCCCGAGGTCGAGGGGGTGCTGGTGCAGGAGCTGGTCCCGCCGGGCACCGAGCTCATCCTCGCGGTGACCGCCGGACGCGACGGCTTCCCGCCGGTGGTGACCGTCGGCCTCGGCGGGGTGACCACCGAGCTCTACCGCGACCTCGCCTCGGCGCTGGCGCCGGTGACGCCGGAGGAGGCGTGGGCGATGCTGCGCGGCCTGCGCGCCTGGCCGCTGCTGGCCGGCTTCCGCGGCGCCGAGCCCGCCGACGTGCCGGCCGCGGTCGACGCCGTCGTCCGGCTGTCACAGGCGGCGCTGGCCGCGGGCGACCGGCTGGCCGAGTTCGAGGTCAACCCGCTCATCGTCGCGCCGCGCGGGCGGGGCGCCACCGCCGTCGACGTCCTGGTCCGGACCACCGGCTCGCGGGAGCCGGTGGGCGAGTAGGCAAGCTCGGTCGGCAGACCAACCCCACCAGAGAGGCAGGACACCCCCCGTGGGACAGATCCAGTTGGAGCGGGACGGCGGCGTCGCCGTGTTCACGGTCGACTCTCCCGAGGTCAAGAACGGGCTCACCCCGGAGATGGGGCTGCAGCTGTCGGAGCTGTGCGACGAGGTGGACGCCGACCCGGCGATCGGCGCGGCCGTCGTCCGCGGGGCCGGCGGCACGTTCTGCTCCGGCGCCGACCGCCGGCGCTGGACGCCGGGCAGCGACCAGGCCGAGGACAAGACGTACAAGGAGCTCGGCGCGGTCTACACCGCCTTCCGCCGCGTGGGCACGCTGCAGGTGCCGACGATCGCCGCCGTCCGCGGCGCCGCGGTCGGCGCGGGCATCAACCTGGCGCTCTCCACCGACCTGCGCATCGTCGCGGAGGACGCCCGACTGCTGGCCGGCTTCCTGCGCATCGGCCTGCACCCCGGCGGCGGCTACTTCACGATCAGCTCCCGGACGGCGGGACGCGAGGCCACCGCCGCGATGGGTCTGTTCAGCGAGGAGATCGACGGCGTGCGCGCCGCGGAGATCGGGCTGGCCTGGAAGGCGGTGCCCGACGACCAGGTCGAGGACCTCGCCCTCGAGCTCGCCGGCCGCGCGGCGAAGGACCCGGAGCTGGCCCGGGAGGCGGCCCGCTCCTTCCGCACCGAGTCCGGCCCGCCCGGGATCGGCTGGGAGGCCGCCCTGCACTTCGAGCGGGCCACCCAGATGTGGTCCCAGCGGCGGCGCGAGACCGCCTGACCCGACCCCCGCCGGGTCGGCGACGTGACCCGGCCCGGCGGGGCCCACCCCAGGAGGGATGCCGTGCAGTTCGCCCCGACCGTGCTCACCCCCGCCGAGGAGGCGCTGCGCGCCGAGGTGCGCGCGTTCCTCGCCGCCGAGCTGCCGACGGACCAGAGGCCCGCGCTCGGCTTCGCCGGCCGGCACGACCCGGAGTTCTCCCGCGCGCTGGCCAAGCGCGGCTGGGTCGGCATGGCCATCCCGCCCGAGTACGGCGGGCACGGCCGCAGCGCGGTCGACCGGTTCATCGTCGCCGAGGAGCTGCTCGCCGCGGGCGCACCGATCGGCGCGCACTTCGTCGCCGACCGGCAGACCGCGCCGGCGCTGCTGCACTTCGGCACCGAGGAGCAGCGCCGGCGGTTCCTGCCCGGCATCGCGGCGGGGGAGGTCTACTTCTCCCTCGGCATGAGCGAGCCCGACTCCGGGTCCGACCTCGCCTCGGTGCGCACCCGCGCCACCCGGGTCGAGGGCGGCTGGACGGTCACCGGCACCAAGGTGTGGACCAGCGAGGCCCACCGCAACCACTTCTTCGCCGTCCTCTGCCGCACCTCCCCGATGGAGGAGGGCCGCAAGCACGCCGGCCTGTCCCAGCTGATCGTCGACCTGTCCGCGCCCGGCGTGCGCATCTCGCCGATCCCGTACCTCGACGGCAGCCACCACTTCAACGAGGTGGCGCTGGAGGAGGTGTTCGTCCCCGACGACATGGTGCTCGGCGAGCTCGGCAGCGGCTGGCAGCAGGTGACCAGCGAGCTGGCCTACGAGCGCAGCGGCCCCGACCGCTGGCTGTCGACCTTCCCGGTGCTGCGCGAGTGGCTGCGCGAGCGCCCCGGCGTCACCGACGACGAGGCCGTCGTCCTCGGCCGGCTGGCCGCCCGCTTCCGGGCCGTCCGGCACCTGTCGCTGTCGGTCGCCCGCGCGCTGGACGGCGGGGCGGCGCCGGCGGTCGAGGCCGCGCTGGTCAAGGAGGTCGGCACCCGCTTCGAGCAGGACCTCGTCGAGGCCCTGCGGGACGCCGCCGAGACCGAGCTCGACCAGGGCTCCGGCTCGCTGTTCCGGTCGCTGCTCGCCGAGGCGGTGCTGACCTCGCCGTCGTACACGCTGCGCGGCGGCACCACCGAGATCCTCCGCTCCGTCGCCGCGAAGGGACTGGCCGCATGAGTGACGACCGCACGATGCTCACCGAGGTCGCGACCGGCCTGTTCGGCGACCGGTGCACCCCCGAGGACGTCGTCGCCGCGGAGGCGACCGGCTGGAGCGAGCGGCTCTGGGGCGCGCTGAGCGAGTCCGGGTTCCCTGCGGTGTCGGTGCCCGAGGAGGCCGGCGGCTCCGGCGGGGACGTCGCCGACGCCTGCGCGCTGCTGACCGTCGCCGGCCGGTTCGCCGCTCCGGTGCCGCTGGCCGAGACCGGGCTGCTCGCCGGCTGGGCGCTGGCCGCGGCCGGGCTCGAGCTGCCCGAGGGCCCGCTGTCGGTGGCGGTCGGCCGGCCCGAGGACACCGTCCGGCTCACCGGCCGGCGCCTCACGGCGCGGCTGTCCCGGGTGCCGTGGGGCGGGCGCAGCACCCGGGTGGTCGCCTTCGCCGAGAGCGGCGGGCAGCGCGTCGTCGTCTCGGCGCCCACGGCCGCAGCGAGCGTCACGCCCGGCCGCAACCTCGCCGCCGAGCCGCGCGACACCCTCGTGTGGGACGACGTCGAGCTGCCCGAGGACGCGGTGGCGCCGGCGCCCGACGGGGTGGACCGCGCGGCGCTGCGGCTGCGCGGGGCGCTGGCCCGCTCGGCGCAGATCGCCGGCGCGCTGGCCCGGGTGACCGAGCTGAGCGTGCGCTACACCGGCGAGCGCCAGCAGTTCGGCCGCCCGGTGGCCCGCTTCCAGGCGGTGCAGGCCCACCTGGTGACGATCGCGGAGGAGGCCCAGCTGGCCGGGCTGGCGGCGCAGGTCGCCGCGATGAACGCCCGGCCGGACCCCTCGTTCGACGACGTCGCCGCGGCCAAGGCAGCGGCCGGCGAGGCGGCGACGGTCGCGGCCCGGGCCGCCCACCAGGCCCACGGCGCGATCGGCATGACCAAGGAGTACGAGCTCGGCCAGCTCACCCGGCGGCTGTGGTCGTGGCGCGACGAGTTCGGCGGCGAGCGGTACTGGAGCCGGGAGCTGGGCCGCCGGCTGGCCGCCGAGGGCGCCGACGCGCTGTGGCCGAGCATCGCGAAGGGGCTGGCGGCGTGAGTGCCGACTGGGACGTCGCCGTCGTCGGCGCCGGTCCGGCGGGCCTCGTCGCCGCCCGGGTCGCCGCCGAGCGGGGGCTGCGCGTCGTGGCCTACGAGCGGATGAGCCCCGGCGGGCAGCTGGTGAACCTGACCGCGCTGCACGGCCACCCCGGCGGAACCGGTCCCGAGCTGACCGCGGCGCTGACCGCCGCGGCCGAGGACGCCGGGGTCCGTCTGGCGTACGCCGAGGTCGGCCGGGTGCACCCCGGGACGCCGGCCCGGCTGGAGACCGGTGACGGCGAGGTGACCGCGGGCGCGGTGGTGGTCGCGACCGGGCTGTCCGCGGGGCGCCTCGGCGTGCCGGGGGAGGAGGCGCTCGTCGGCCGCGGGGTCTCCACCTGCGCCGGCTGCGACGGGCCGCTGTTCCGCGGCCGCGCGGTCGCCGTGGTGGGCGACGACGAGTGGACGGCGGAGGAGGCGCTCGAGCTGGCCGGCTCCGCGTCGGCGGTGACCGTGCTGGTGCCGGGGGAGCCGCGGTGGTCGGCGGCGCGGGCGACCCGGCTGGCGGCCGAGGAGCGGGTCGAGGTGGTGACCGGCGCGGCGGTCACCGCGCTGCGCGGCGAGGGCGTGCTGTCGGGGGTCGTCGTCCGCACGGCCGACGGCGAGCGGGAGCTGGCGGTCGCGGGGGTGTTCCCGTTCGTCGGGCGGCGCGGTCCGGTGGGCCTGGTGGCGGGGCTGGCCGCCGACGCGGACGGCCGGCTGGTCCCGGCGGACGGCGTACTCGTGGCCGGCGACGCGCGCGCCGGGGCGGAGCAGTCGCTGGCCGCCGCCGAGGCCGACGGCCGGGCCGCCGGTGAGGCCGCGGTCGCGGCACTGGCGGCGGACACCGGGTCGCTGCGCATCGTGGACCCCACGTACGGCGTGCTGCCCGAGGACGACGCCGGGCCGGTGGCGGCCGCCGCCAGCACGGCGACGTGGACCGACGTCGCGCTGTTCACCAACTCCAAGCCGAACGCGACCGAGCTGCTGCGCGGGCTGGGTGCGCGGCTGCAGGCGCACTGGGAGCTGCCGGACCTGGGCTTCGCGGCGAAGGACAGCGCCTCGGTCCCGGCCGGGAAGGACCAGATCGACTGGCTGTCGCAGCGCTTCAAGATGGTGCTGGTGGCGGTCGGCGACTAGGGCTCGTGCTCGTCGTGGAGTCTCCACGACTCGGTGGAACTGGAGCGGCGCGGCGTCGTGGCACCCCTGGTGGTGACCGAGACGTTCCTGCCGCTGGTGCAGGCGCAGGCCCAGGCGCGCCGCGTGCAGCCGCGGCTCCTGGTGGTGCCGCACCCGGTGGGCGGGCTCAACGCCGACGAGCTGGCCGGGCGGATCGAGGGCGCGGCGGCCGAGCTGATGCGGATGGCCGACGAGGCGAGGGGGAGCGCGTGAGCGAGCTCGCGAGCCCACCGGTGTGGCACGGCAGCGCCGGGGTGCTCGACCTGCCCGGGGTCACCGAGGAGAGCTGGCAGGAGGAGGCGTACCGCCGCGGCTGGGGCGACGGCCTGCCCCTGGTGGCCCCGACCGCGGCCCGGGTGGCGGCGGCCCTCACCGCGCTCGACGGCATCGACCTGGAGCTCGGGCCGCTGCCGCCGTCCGGGCTGGTGCCGACCCGCGAGAGCTTCGCGGCCAACGCGGTGATGGCCGGCTGCCGGCCGGCGGACCTGCCGGTGGTGCTCGCCGCCGTCCGCGCGCTGCAGGCACCCGAGTACAACCTGCACGGCGTGCTGGCCACGACCCACCCGTGCGCGCCCTTGGTGGTCGTGAACGGCCCGGTGCGCGGCGAGCTCGGCGTCAACTCCGGCACCAACTGCCTGGGCCAGGGCACCCGGGCCAACGCGGTCATCGGCCGGGCGGTGCAGCTGGTCACCACGCACGTCGGCGGGGCACGGCCGGGGGTCATGGACCGGGCGACGCAGGGCGGTCCGGCCAAGTACACGTTCTGCTTCGGCGAGAACGAGGAGGAGAGTCCGTTCCCGCCGTTCTCGGTGCGCCGCGGGTTCGCGCCGGGGGAGTCGGTGGTGACGGTCGCGGCGACCGAGGGGCCGCACAACGTCAACGACCACGGTGGGACGACGGCCGAGGACCTGCTGCTCACCATCGCCGGGACCATGGCCCAGCCGGGGTCGAACAACGTGTACGTGAAGGGCCCGCACTTCCTGGTGCTCGGTCCGGAGCACGCGGCCACCTTCGCCCGCGACGGGTGGACGGCGGAGGCGCTGCGGGACGCGCTGTGGGAGCGGGCGCGGATCCCGGTGTCGAAGGTGTCGGAGGCCAACCAGCGGCAGTTCGAGGACTGGGGCGTGGTGCCCGACGGGAACGCGTACACGGTGAGCACCGGCCCGGAGATGCTGCACGTGCTCGTGGCCGGGGGAGCGGGGAAGCACTCGGTGTGGATCCCGTCGTTCGGGGCGACGGCGGCGGTGTCGCGCGCCGTGCCGCGTGCCTGACCGGCCGCTGGTCGAGCCCGACTGCGACCCCGTCGCGGTGGCGGCCGAACTGCTCGCCGCCGGCCACGGCGACGGGCTGCCGGTGGTGCCGCCGACCGCCGCCCGGCTCGCGGCGATGGTGGACGGCGTCGCCGAGCCGGACGCCGTCCTCGGGCAGGTGCCGCCGCTGTTCGGCGAGCTGACCGTGCGGGCGGTCGCCTGGTACGCGGTGCTGGCCGGGTGCCGGCCGGCCGAGCTGCCGGTCGTGGTGGCCGCGGTGCGGGCGGCGCTGGAGCCGCGGTTCAACCTGCTGGGCATCGCGACGACGACCGGCGCGCCGGCCGTGGGCGTGCTGGTGCACGGCCCGGTCGCGCGCCGGATCGGGATGACGTCGGGCGCGGGCGGGCTGGGCACCGGGAACGGGGTGAACGCCGGCGTCGGGCGGGCGGTGTCGCTGGCGCTGGCCGGGATCGGCGGGGCGACGGCCGGCCTGACCGACATGGCCACGATCGGCTCGCCGGCGAAGTACACCTGCTGCACGGCGGAGGCGTCCCGCCCCCTGCCCTCGCTGGCCCAGCGGCGCGGGCTGGGGGTGGACGTCGACGCGGTGACGGTGATCGGGGTCGGTGGGCTGCTCGAGGTGCTGCCGGGCGAGGGGTACCGCGAGCCGCCGTCCGTGCTGGGGCCGGCTGCGGCGGCGATGGCGGGCGCGGCGATGGCAGGCGGGGACCCGGGGCGCTTCCGGGACGGCGAGCAGTTCCTCCTGCTGCCGCCGGAGCTGGCCGCGCTGATGGGGGAGCAGGGCTGGGGCGCCGACCGGATGGCCGGGTTCCTCTTCGAGGCGGGCAACGCGCTGCTGCAGGCGTCGGCGTCCGCGCTGGCGTTCCGCGCGGGGGTACCGGCCTACGCCGCCGGGGGCCTGCGGGTGGCCGCCTCGGCGGACGACGTCCGGGTCGTGGTCACCGGCGGGGCGGGCGTGAAGATGGCACTGCTACCGACCTGGGCGGGCGGCTCACGCTCGGTGACCGCCGCCGTCCGGCCGCTCTGACGACGAGCGCCGAGCCCGCCACTGGAGGTCCCTCCGGCAACCTCACCCCCTGCCCCGCACTGTGGGCACGGGCTGAGTTGCGTCAGCCCCTGCCCCGCAGTGTGGGCACGGGCTGAGCCGCGTCAGCCCCCGCCTCGCACTGTGGGCAGGGGGTGAGGTCGCGTCAGGCAGTGCCCTCGGTGGCGATCAGGTCGGCCACCACCTGCGGCCGGGTCGAGCAGTCGTCGCCGGAGGGCGCCTGCTCGCTGGCCAGGCCCGTCACGCCGGCGTCCTCGACCGGCTGGAAGCCCAGGCGCTCGATGTGCCGCGGCACCCGCTTCTGCGCGTTGATCACGTGCGAGCGCGAGAGCCAGCCCTGGCCGTCGGCGACGTCGAAGTCCAGGCCGCCGCCGGGCGCGCGCTGCACGTGGCCGGGGGAGGGCAGCAGCCCGACCAGCTGCACGGCCTGGTCCACCGGGAGGTCCTGCGGCGGGCGGTCGAAGTAGTACCAGCTGGCCGCGCAGACCCCATACAGCGACGGCCCGAACTGCGCGTAGTTGACGTAGAGCTCGAGCATCCGGCGGTCGTCGACCGCCAGGGCCAGCTCCGCGGACAGCCCGGCCTCGACCGCCTTGCGCCAGGCGCTCATCTCCTGGTTGAGGAAGAGGTTCTTGGCGACCTGCTGCGGGATGGTCGAGCCCGACGGGTCCTCTCCACCGGAGAGGTGCGCCTGCGCGCGGGCGAGCATCTCGTCCCAGGTGAAGGCGCCGGCGCGGTAGGGCAGCTTGGCGTCCTCGTGCGCGATGACCGCGGCGAGGAAATTGCGCGAGACGTGCTCGACCGGCACCGACTGCTGGATCGCGCCGTTCGGGTTGGCCGCCATGAACGCCGTCGTCGGCGGGTCGACCCAACGCAGCGACACCATCACCAGCGCCTGGACGACGAAGCCGACCGCGAGCACCTTGGCCACCCGCCGGGCGAGCTGCTGACGCGTGCGGGAACGGGGCCGGTCCGGGTGGTCGTCGCGGTCGCGCCGTCCGTCGGCCGGGCGCGGTTCCTCTCGGTCGCGGCGGCGCCCCCGGCGTCCGGAGCGCTCCTCCGGCGGCGGGCCGTAGCCGTCGTACCCGTACCGGTCCGCGGCGTCGTCCCACGGGGAGCGCGGCGGGACCGGGGTGGAGCCGTCGTCGTATCCGGACCAGTCCTCCGCGGGCCGGTCGGCGGTCGTGGTGCCACGGGTCCGGCGACGGCGGACGGCGGACCAGCGATCCAGTGAGCCGTGCGGCATGGGGCGGTGTTCTCCCTGGTGGACGCGAACCGTCATGGTACGGCGGCGGAACGTGAGGACCGGGGAAGAGCGCTGAGTTCTGTGCCACCGGCCGGTCTGCCCTCGCATGGGGACGACACGGCTGGACCTCGCTCCGCAGGCGGCCGAGGTGGCCCGGGTGGTGACCGGCATCCGCGACGACCAGCTCGGCGACCCGACCCCGTGCGCCGGCACCCCGGTCGCCGGGCTGCTCGCGCACGTGGTGGGCCTGACCACGGCCTTCCGCATGGCCGCGCTGAAGACGCCGGTGCCCCGGCAGGCGTCTGCGTCGCCCGACGACCTCCCGCCCGACTGGCGCACCCGCATCCCCGCGCAGCTCGACGCGCTGGTGGCCGCGTGGCAGGAGCCGTCGGCGTGGGAGGGCACCGCGGAGGCCGGCGGCGTGGTCATGCCCGCCCCGGTCGCGGCCACCGTCGCGCTCGACGAGGTGCTGGTGCACGGCTGGGACCTCGCCGTCGCCACCGGGCAGCCGTACACGGCCGATCCGGCGTCGGTGGCGGCGTGCACGGAGTTCGCCGCGCAGGCCGCCGCCCAGGGGCCGACGCCGGGGTTGTTCGGCCCGCCGGTGCCCGTGCCCGACGACGCACCGCCGCTGGACCGGCTGCTCGGCCTCACCGGCCGCGACCCGGCCTGGCGCCCGCCGGCCGGAACGACGTCCTGACGACGGCCGCTCAGGGCCGCGGCGACGGTCTCGGTCAGGGCAGCTCGAGGGCCAGGCGCTCGATCGGGGCGGACCAGGCGTCCGGCGCCGTCCACACGAAGCTGTGCGCGCCGGGCAGGACGCGGAACCGGCCGTCCGGGGCCAGGGCGGCGAGCTCGCGCGCCCACTCCTCGGTGCACAGCCGGTCCCGGTCACCCCACAGCACGAGCACCGGCACCCGCACCTGCGGGACGACGTCCTCCAGCGCGTCGGCGAGGTGGGCCGAGAGGGCGTGCCGGACCCGGCGCAGCCCGGCGCGCTGCCGCTCGGAGGTGTGCTGGGCGTCGAGGCTCGGCGGCTCCAGCGCGTGGTTGCGGCGCCAGGCCAGCAGCACCCGGCGCAGGCTGCGGTAGCGCGGGTCGACGGTGGGACTGGCCAGGACCAGCGCCCGCACGTCCCCGGGGCGGCGGACCGCGACCCGCGCCGCCACCTGCGTGCCGCTGGAGTGCCCGGCGAGCACCACCCGGTCGAGCCCGCTGCCGTCGAGCCACTGCACCACGGCGTCGGTGAACTGGGCGACGTCCAGCGGGTGCGGCGGCTCGCCGCTGCCGGAGAAGCCGGGCAGCTCGACCAGGTGGGCGCGGGTCCAGGCGCCCAGCTCGCACAGCGCCGGCTGGAGGTAGTCCGCCACGGCCAGGCCGGGGACGACGACCACCTCGGGAACGCCCTCGCGCGGCGTGCCGACCGTGCGGCTGCGCATCACGCCCCAGGTGGTGCGGCGGTGGGCGAGCTCGACGTCGGGAGGTGGGTGTGGACCCGCACCGGGGTCGGCGGCCATGGCGCGACGGTAGCCACCGGCGTCGGCTGCGAGGGGACGGCGTTGCTGGTTGACTCCGGGCAGACGGTGAGCCGAGCCGTTCGGGCCGGTCCGCAGGGGGTGCGCCATGGCGACGACGGTCGCGGGGATGTCGAAGCAGCAGCTGGCGAGGGTGCTGGGCGCCACGGGGGCGGCCTTCGGGCTGGTCAGCCTTGTCGCCCCGAGGGCGGTCGCCGGGACCTACGGCGTCCCGGTCACCCCGGCGGGGCTGCAGCTGCAGCGGCTGTTCGGCAGCCGGGCGCTGGCGATCTCGGTCCTGGCGCTGACCGCGCGCACCGACGAGGAGGTCGACCGCGGGCTGGCCGTGGTGGCCGGCATGAACGCGATCGACGCGCTGACCGCGCTGGCGGCGGCTGCGCAGGCCGGCCGGGCCACCACGCTGCGGGCGGTCGCCAGCTCGCTGGCCTACGGCGCCACCGCGCTGGTCGTCCGTTCGATGAAGGGCTGAGCCGCGCGCCTGGCGGTGCGCGCCGGCCGCCCGGACGGCGCGGAGGCCACGCCCTCACTTCCCGTTGATCATGGGGTTGTCGTCGCCGACACGCGCGGCCACGCCGGGCAGGCGGGCGACAACCCCATGATCAACACGGGGTCACGTCAGCCGACCAGGAAGGCGGTGGCCTGCGGGCCGTCGCCGTCGACGCACGAGCCGGTGACCACGAGTCCGGCGTCCCCGTCGAGCGGTGCGACGTCGCCCAGCACACCCGCACCCGCGCACAGCGACACCGCCGACACCCGCTGCCCGGCGGCCAGATCGACGGCGATCAGCTCGGCGGGGTAGGAGAGGTCGGCCTGCGGCACCCACGCCGAACCGCCGTCCGGGGAGAGGACGACGTCGAGGGCCGAGTCACCCACGCCGTCCAGCTCGACCGAGGTCGCGACCGCGCCGTCCACGACGGTGACCAGCCGGCCGAGCCGGCGGCCGTCGCTCACGTGGACGGTGGCGACCACCGTGCCGTCGGCGGTCACGTCGAGGCCGGCCGGGACGCCGACCGGGGCGTCGGGCGCGAGGTCGACCGGTCCGCCCACCGGCCGCAGGTCGGCGCCGTAGGTCGCCAGCAGGGCCCGCCCCCCGCTGTCGACGAGTGCGGCCAGACCGCCGTCCGGGCGGGTCGCGAGCGCGGTGACCGTGCCCTCGGGGACGACGGGGGCGGTGCGGGAGACGACGCCCGAGAAGAGGTCGACGGCGATCAGCTGCGCGGGACCGGCGTCGGGGAGGGTGAGCGCGACGTGCAGCGTGCGCCCGTCGGAGGAGAGGGCGGTGGCCGCCCGCTCCGGGCGCAGGCCGAGGGCGGTGACGGTGGCCCGACCGTCGGGCGGGACGGTCAGCAGCTGGTACCCGGTGGTCGGGCTGGTGTTGGCGACGAGGAACGAGCCGTCGGCCAGGACGGTGAGCCCGGCGTCGTCCCCGACCGCGGGCAGCTCGAGCAGCGTGGTCGCCGTCGGTCCGTCCTCGCCGGAGCCGACCGCGACCAGCCACGCACGCGTGCCGCCGTCCCCGAGCAGCGCGACCGGGTCGCCGCCGGGGGTGGCGGCGAGGTCGAGCAGCTGGGCGTCCTCGCCGACGGCCGCGTCGAGGTCGACGGTGCCGAGCAGGGCGGGGCCGCCGTCGGCGCCGGTGCGCGGGGCGGGGCCCGCGTTCCCGTCACTCGTGCAGGCCGCGGCCGTCAGGACGGCGGCCACGGCGACGGAGGTGACCGCGGCGGTGCGGCGGACGCGGGGCATGACGGCTCCGGGGTCGGGCGGAGGTCGAGCGTCCGCCGAGGCCGTGGGCGCGGCAACTCGGACACGCACCCCTGACGCCTCCTGGGGCGCGTGTGACTGGCTCGTCCGGCCGCGCCGGACGAGTGCCGATGAGCCGGGGGAGACGACGGACCGATCTCTACCCCCGTCGTCGCGGGAGTGGCTCGGTATGGCGGCATGGCAGGGACGACTCGGGGACGGCCTGGCGGTGCTCGGCGGCGCCCGCCCCGACGTGCTGGAGGTGGCGCCCGGTGCGCGGCCGCGGTTCGTGGCGCTCGGCGGCGTGCTGCTCAGCACCGGTGGGCTGGCCGTCGTCTCCATGGCGTTCGCCGTGGCGATGGCGCTGGGTGTGTGGTGGCCGCTGGCGCTGCTGGTCGGCCTGGGCTGGGGCGCGGTCGTGGTCAACCTCGACCGGATGCTGCTGGTCGGGATGGCGCACGACGCCTCGCTGAAGCGGAACCTGGTGCTCGCCGTCCCGCGGGTGGGGCTGGCGCTGATCCTGGGCGCGGTGATCGCGACCCCGCTGACGCTGCAGGTGTTCTCCTCGGAGATCGACACCGAGGTCAAGGCGATGCAGGCCGAGGCCGCCGACGCCTACCGGGAGTCGCTGGAGACCGACGCCCGCTTCGCCGGGCTGGCGCAGCTGCGCGAGGAGGTGGCGCTGCAGGAGTCGATCGTGGCCTCCGGCGGTGTCGCGGACCCGCAGCTGGCGGCCGTGCACGGCGACGCGACGGCGGCCCGGCAGGCGTACGACGCGGCGCTGGCGACCCAGCAGGAGCTCGAGGCGAAGGCGCAGTGCGAGCTGGACGGCACCTGCGGCACCGGGGACGCCGGGACCGGGCAGGCGTACGTCGAGGCGCGGGCGGCGGCGGACGCGCAGGCCGCGGTGGTGGCCTCGGCGCGGTCCGCGCTCGACGCGGCCACCGCGGCTGCCACGGCGGCGGAGGGGCGCGCTGCGGAGCTGGCGTCGGCGTCGCTGGAGACCGACCGGGCCGAGCTGGAGCGGCTGACCGCGGAGCAGACCCGGCTGCAGACGGCGTTCGACGCGACCAACGAGGACGCCGACGGGATCCTGGCGCGGCTGGAGGCGCTCGACCGGCTGGGTGACCGCAACGCGACGCTGGCCGCGGCGCAGCTGATGCTGTCGCTGCTGTTCATGAGCATCGAGATCCTGCCGGTGCTGATGAAGCTGCTGCTGAACTTCGGCCCGCCGTCGGCCTACGACAAGCTCGCGGCGCTGCGCGACTCCGGTGACGTGGAGATCGAGGAATTGCAGAAGGAGTCGCGGCTGAGCGTGGCGGCGGCGCGCGAGGAGATGCTGGTGATGGCCGAGAAGGAGCGGATCGACCGGCAGAAGGCCGCGATCGTCGCCCGGCGGGAGGCCGCGGAGGCAGCTGCGGCGGCCGAGCGGGCGGCCGCTGCCCGCGCGGCGGAGCGGGCCGCTGCGGCGGCCGAGGCGCCGGCGCCGTCCGCGGTGGAGACGCTGCGCCCCTGGGACACCGGCCCGATGCGCCTGGCCCGGACCGTCCTCGGTGCCCGCCGTCGCCCGACCGACCGCGTTCCGACGGCGGTCTGACGACCCGGACGCTCTGCCGGCGTCCTCCCGCGACGACTCGTGCTCTGCCCGCCACGGTGGGCAGGGCACGAGTTCGTACGGGAGGGGGCACCCGCCCGGTGATCGACGGACGCCGCCCGGTGGTCGGGCGGTCAGGTATCGCCGGCAGACGCTGCTCCGGCGCGATCGGCTGTGTCGGCATGAGCGCTGCCCGGACGGCTGTGGACGACCGGTCCCCGTGTCCCCGGCCGCCTCTAGCCTCGGACGGGTGGTGGATGAGCTGCGGTCGACGCTGACCGACTCCGTCATCCGCCGTTCGGTCGGCCATGACGCGTTCCGCCGCGGCGCGGCCTACGCCAGCGAGGGCCGTGTCTCGGACATCGCCTACTCCCGCACGCTCGGCCAGTTCGACGCCATGGTGACCGGCAGCGGGGGACGCCTGTACCAGACCATCGCGGCCTACGACGCCGGGAGCGCCCGCTGGTGGGGGGAGTGCAGCTGCCCGGTCGGCGCGGACTGCAAGCACGTCGCCGCCGTCCTGGTCACTGCCCGGGAGTCCATGGGCGGCCTCCCGCCGACGGGAGCTGCACGCGCTCCGGACTGGGAGGCGGCGCTCGCCGACCTGGTCCAGGTCGCCGCACCGTCCGGGCAGCGGACCAGCACCTCGCTCGGCCTGCAGTTCGAGGTCGAGGCGGCGCCGGGGGGCTCGCGCTCCGCCGTCCCTGCGCCGTCCATCCGCCTGCGTCCGGTCGTACGGGGCGCCAGGGGACGCTGGATCCGCACGGGGGTGTCCTGGCGGTCGCTGCAGTACGACTACTACGCGCAGCGCGACCCGGCGCAAGCCGCCGCGCTGCGCGCGCTGCACCG
Organism: Geodermatophilus sp. URMC 61; assembly: GCF_052931555.1. Classification (NCBI taxonomy): domain Bacteria; kingdom Bacillati; phylum Actinomycetota; class Actinomycetes; order Geodermatophilales; family Geodermatophilaceae; genus Geodermatophilus; species Geodermatophilus sp. URMC 61. Next base: position 2,753,603 of record NZ_JBRFHZ010000002.1, on the reverse strand, counting down.
CGCCCACCAGGCGGCCGACGACACTCCCGGCTACTACGGCTACGGCTACGGGGACGCGCCGGTACTGCTGGAGGAGTTCGGCCCCGCGCTGTGGCCGGCCCTGCAGCAGGCGGTGGACGAGGGGGTGACCCTCGTGACCGCCCGCGGCGGTCCCGTCCGGGTGGCCGGGGAGCCGGTGTCGCTCGGCGTGGACCTGCGCCGGGACGGCGGTGCCGATGCCGATCTGCGCATCGAGCCGGTGGTCGACCTGGGCTCCGGTGTCTGCGTCCCCGCGGAGGCGGTGCGGCTGCTCGGCAGCCCGCCGCACGGCGCCGTGCTGCTCCCCGGTGACCCGGCGCTGCCCCCGGGCCTCGTGCCGGAGCGGGGGCTGCTGCTCGTACCGGTGCAGCCGGTGCCCCGTCGCGCCGAGAAGCTGCTCATCGCCGGCTCGCTGCGCGTGCCCGCGACCGACCGCGCGCGCTTCCTGACCGGGTTCTACCCCGCACTCCACCGCGCCCTGCCGGTCCGCTCCTCCGACGGGTCGGTGGAGCTGCCGGAGGTGCTGCCACCGCAGCTGTGCCTGCAGGTCGAGCACGCTCCCGGCCACCGGGCCCAGCTCACCTGGTCGGTGCGGTACCGCACGGGCGAGGACGTCCGACGGCTGCCGCTGGCAGCAGGGGACGGCGCCGCTCCGGATGCCGGCCGCGATGTCGCCGCCGAGGAGCAGCTGGTGCGGTCCCTGCCGCTGCCGTCGGACCGGTTGCCCCGGCTGTGGCAGGACGGCCCGGACCGGCGGCTGGCGCCGACCGCCGTGCTGCACGGCATGGACACCGTCGTCCTCACGACCGAGGTGCTGCCCCGGTTGGCGGACGCCGGCGTGCTGGTGGAGGTGACCGGGGAGCCCGCGGACTACCGGCACACCGAGGCGGACCCGGTCGTGCACGTGTCGGCCACCGACAGCGGGGACGCCGACTGGTTCGACCTCGGCGTGACGGTCACCGTGGACGGTGAGGACATCCCGTTCGCGCCGCTGTTCACCGCGCTGGCCGCCGGTGACTCGCACCTGGTGCTGCCCAGCGGGACATGGTTCGACATCCGCCGTCCGGAGTTCGACCGCCTGCGCCGGCTGATCGACGAGGCGCGGGCGCTGCAGGACGCCGAGCGACCGGGCCTGCGGATCAGCCGCTATCAGGCCGGGCTGTGGGACGAGCTCGTGGAGCTCGGGGTGGTGGCCGAGCAGAGCGAGCGGTGGACGCGGGACGTCCGGGCGCTGCTCGAGGTCGACGACGCCGAGCCGCCGGCGCTACCCGCCGGGCTGGCCGCGCAGCTGCGGCCCTACCAACTGCAGGGCTACCAGTGGCTCTGCGTGCTGTGGGACGCCGGTCTCGGTGGCGTGCTCGCCGACGACATGGGGCTGGGCAAGACCCTGCAGACCCTGGCGCTGGTCTGCCGGGCGCAGGAGGCCGGCGAGCTGACCGCACCGGTGCTCGTCGTGGCCCCGACGAGCGTGGTGTCGAACTGGGCGCGGGAGGCGGGCCGCTTCGCGCCCGGCCTCCGTGTGCGGACCATCGAGGCCACCGGCCGCAAGCTCGGCGTGCCCCTGGCCGAGGCGGTCGACGGCGCCGACCTGGTCGTCACCTCGTACACGCTGCTGCGGCTCGGCGAGGACGACTACCGCGCGTTGCCGTGGAGCGGGCTGGTGCTCGACGAGGCGCAGTTCGTGAAGAACCACCAGGCGAAGACGTACGCCGCCGCGCGGCGGTTGCCGGCCCGGTTCAAGCTGGCGATCACCGGCACACCGGTGGAGAACGACCTGATGGACCTGTGGTCCATGCTCTCGATCGTGGCGCCCGGGCTGTTCCCGAGCCCGCAGCGGTTCACCGAGCACTACCGGACGCCGATCGAGAGGGGCGGGGACGCCGACGTGCTGGCGGCGCTGCGCCGCCGGATCCGGCCGCTGATGCGCCGCCGCACCAAGGAGCAGGTCGCCGCCGAGCTGCCGCCCAAGCAGGAGCAGGTGCTCGAGGTGGTGCTGAACCCGAGGCACCGCAAGGTGTACGACACGCACCTGCAGCGGGAGCGGCGCAAGGTGCTCGGCCTCGTCGACGACCTGCAGCGGAACCGGTTCACCATCTTCCGGTCGCTGACCCTGCTGCGGCAGCTGGCCCTCGACGCGGCGCTGGTGGATGACGCCTACGCCGGTATCCGGTCGAGCAAGGCCGACGCGTTCCTCGAGCACCTGCAGGAGGTGGTCGCCGAGGGGCACCGCGCGCTGGTGTTCAGCTCGTTCACCGGCTTCCTGGCCACGGTACGCGCGCGGCTGGACGCCCACGGCCTGCCCTACGCCTACCTCGACGGGCGCACGCGGGACCGGCAGCGGCGGATCGACGAGTTCCGCAGCGGGCGCGCCCCGGTCTTCCTGATCAGCCTGAAGGCCGGCGGGTTCGGGCTGACCCTGACCGAGGCCGACTACGTGTTCGTGCTCGACCCGTGGTGGAACCCGGCGGTGGAGGCGCAGGCGGTCGACCGCACGCACCGGATCGGCCAGGACAAGACGGTGATGGTCTACCGGCTGGTGGCCGCAGGGACCATCGAGGAGAAGGTCGTGGCGCTGCAGGAGCGCAAGCGGGACCTGGTCGCCCGCGTGATGGACGATGACGGCGGCGCACTGTCCGGGGCGCTGACGGCCGAGGACATCCGCGGCCTGTTCGCCTGATCCCGCGCGTGCTCGTATCGGCCGTCCGGTCCGGGTTCCTCCCGCCAGCCGCGGGGGGTGGCGATCAGCGCGGGACGACGGTCACCGCGCAGCGGAGTCCCGGCACCCGGCTGAGCCGTCCGTCCGCGGTGAGGAGGGCGCAGCCGAGCGCCTCGGCCAGCGCGAGGTAGGAGGCGTCGTAGGCGGAGACGTTCTCCCGCAGCTCCCAGACCCGGTCCAGCAGCCCGCCCATCGGATGCCGCACGACGCCCAGTCGCCGCCAGGTGTCCAACGCGGCCCATCCGTCGTCCGCGCCGAGCGATCGGCTGAGCACCTGGCGCCGGAGGGCATGTGCGATCTCGGCGTCGATGAGGTGCGGGACGTGCGCCGCCTCGTCGGCGAGGGACCTCCGGGCTTCGCCCGCGTTGAGCAGCGCGGACACGGCTGCCGACGCGTCGAGGACGATCACCGTGAGGCGCGCTCGGCGGCCAGACCGTCGACGATGTCGGGCGGAGCGATGCCGTGGTCCGGGAGCGCGGCGAGCAGTCGGGGGTTGTCCGCGCGACGGGAGGCCTCGGTCAGTTCGCGGAGGGCTACGGCGCTCACCGACATCCCCTCGCGGGCCGCGAGCCGTTCGAGGCCTTCCACGACCTCGTCGGGCACGTTGCGCAGGTACAGCGTCCGCATGTCAAGACGCTAGCAGGCTGCTAGCAAGTTGCGACAGCTCGTGGACTTGAAGGTACCGGGGTCGAGGCTCGCCCGGACCTCGACTCACCGGTCGGTCTGCCACACCGAGCGCTGGCAGGGCAGGTCACACGCGCCCCGCCCACACCGTGCTCGGCGCTCCGCGGACGCCGCTCCGGCGTGCGGCGGGCAGACGTCGTTCGAGCGCCTCGCTCAAGCGGAGCGGGGAAGCGGCCGATACTCGTCGTACGCCCGTCCTGACCTGCAGTGCGGATCCAGGGGAGGGGGAGAGCGGTGAGCGCAGCCGTCTGGGCCTTCATCGGCGTGGTGGCCGGCGGGCTGCTCACGGTCGCCGCCCAGGCCACCGCCGAGTCCCTCAAGGCCCGTGCCGCGGCGCGGGCACGGCAGGAGCAGCGCGCACGCGCGTGGCGCGAGTTCGAACGCGAGACCCTGATCGAGCTGCAGACCGCGATGGCCGACTACCGGGCGGCCCTGGAGCGGGACCGGAGCCAGCTCCTGCCCCTGCGCGGCACGGAGCAGCAGCTCTCGGCCGCCCGGTCGAGGTACCAGATGCTCGTGCACCGCGTCTCGTCGTCCGCCGCACGCGAGGCCGCGCTGGCGTGGGAGGCCGCCGCGCTGCCCTGGTTCCAGGGTGACGACTCCGGCACCGCCGCGGCGGAGGCGGAGACGTGGGAGACGGCGATGCGGGTCACGGGCGAGGCCGTCCGCACCACGGACTGACGGCGGTCAGGCGGTGTGCAGGCGCTCGGCGACCCCGTGGTCCCGGGCCGCCTCGAGCAGGTACTCGCCGAACTCCCGGCTGACGTGTTCCGCGCGGAGCTCCGCGGCGCCACCGTCGACGAGCACGCGGGTGATGAGCTCGTCGGCGAAGGACGGGGTGCCGGCGACCATGCGGCGGAAGTCGACCACGATGGTGGCGCCGGGCATGCGGTCCGCGAGGCCGTCGATCAGTGCACGGGCGCGCTCGCGGCCGCCGCTCAGCTGCGGGACCTCGATCGGTGGGAGGACAGCAGGCACGGTCATCGACCTCCTCACAGGCTCAGGCGCACGTGGGCGAGCGTACCGGGATAGGACGCGGGCAGATCCGACAGTTCGGGTTCCGGGTGACCGCGCCGGAAGGTGCCGCTGGCCTTCCCGCTGATCAGCGTCACGCTCCCGCGGTGCTCTCCGGTGATGCCGATGACCCGGCTGATGCCGCGGCCGCGCCCGGGGCGGCCGATCGAGGTCACGTGCACCTGCGCCGCCCGCACGATCGCCGTCCGGTCGTCGGGCACGGGGATCGCGGTGGAGAGCCGCTCCCGCAGGCCGATGCCGCTGTCACCGACGGCGAAGGAGATGTCCCCCCTGTTGTCGTACCGCTGGAGCGCCACGTAGCCGTGCGACCGGGTGCTGTGCTCCAGGACGTTCCGGGCCATCTCGTCGAGCGCCGCGTACAGCGGCTGGATGAGCTCGGGGTGGTCGTCGACGTAGGTCTGCACCAGGGCGGCGGCGACGGTGTCCAGCCCGGCCTCCCCGTCGAACCGGCGCAGCTCGACCAGGCGGTGGCCGAGCCGGCGCTCCCGCACCTGGGGCAGGTCGTGGACGACGTCCAGCCCGGCGAGCTGCTCGCCGAGCCGCATGCGGGTGAGGTAGTTGGCGACGTCCCCACCCTCCGGCTTGCGGAAGCGGACGGGACGGCGCAGGAGCCGCGCCCGCTCGGCGATGACCGCGAGGCTCACCAGTCCGGCCGGGTCGATGAACTGGAGCCTGGTCAGGTCGATCTCGACGGATCCGGTGCCCGCAGGGCGCAGGTGTCCACCGATCTCGTCGTACGTCAACACGCCGTTCGTGCAGACCGTGATGTCGACGCAATCGGTCCTGGTCATCTCCGTTACATCATCGGCGAGGGTCTGACATTCAGCGAGTGACGGCGCGGTCCTCGTGCGTGACCGGGGCGCGGTCGCCCGGCCGCTCCCCTCAGGACCGGGAGTCGTGCGGCGCGTCGTAGCCGGGCAGCCACCGCCGGAGCTCGGCGTCGACGGCCACGGTGGCGTCCAGCGAGCAGAGGACGCCGGCCAGCCCCGCGGCCACGCGTTGGAGCAGCAGGTGGCGCGGCGGGACGGTCAGCCGGCGCTGGGTGCGGGCGGCGGCGCTGAACGGGTCCGAGGCGATCCGGGTCTGCTCCTGCACCCAGGCCCGGGTGAACCGGTACGCCGGGCTGCGCAGCGGCTGCAGGTAGGGGTCGAGCAGGGCCAGCAGGGCTCGAGCGGTGACCTGGTCCGGCCGCAGCAGCGCGGCGGAGGCGGCGATGCGGTGCAGGGACGCGGCGTCGCCGTCCCGACCGGCGGTGAGGAGCGGTCCGAGCCGGGCCGGCCAGCCGTGCGGCAGAGCCTCGGTCGCGCCGAAGTCGAGGACGCCGAGCCGGCCGTCGGGCAGCAGCCGGAAGTTGCCGGGGTGCGGGTCGCCGTGCAGCCGGCGGGCGCGCACCGGCGCGGAGGCGAGCAGGCGGACCAGCAGCCGGCCGGCGTGGTCCCGGTCGTCCCGGCTGCCGTCGGTGATGACCCGCGACAGGGGGGTGCCGTCCAGCCAGCGGGTGACCAGGACCCGGCCCTCGACGGCCAGCACGTCCGGGACGGCGATGTCCGGGTCGCCGCGGTAGGCGTCGGCGAACGCCGTCTGGGCGTCGGCCTCCCGGACGTAGTCGACCTCCTCGACGAGCCGGTCGCGCAGCTCCGCGAGCAACCGACGGGCGTCGAGACCGGGCACGGCCGCCTGCAGGAGCGGCGCCGCCCTCTGCAGCACGCCCAGGTCGGCGACGAGCGCCTCGCCGGCGCCCGGGTACTGGACCTTCACCGCCACCGGGGTGCCGTCGGACCAGGTGGCGTGGTGCACCTGTCCCACGCTGGCCGCCGCGACCGGCCGGTCGTCGAAGTCGCGGAACAGCCGCCGCCAGTCGTGGCCGAAGGACGCCTCGAGCTGCCGGTGCACCAGGTCGGCCGGCATGGCCGGCGCCGCCTCCTGCAGCCGGACCAGCGTCTCGCGGTAGGGACCGACCAGCTGCTCGGGCAGCGCGGCCTCCATCGCCGACATCGCCTGGCCGACCTTCATCGCCCCGCCCTTGAGCTGCCCGAGGACGGCGAACAGCTGCTCGGCGGTGCGCTGCTGCACCTGCGCGGCGACCACCTCGGCCGGGCGGCCGCCGATCCGCTTGCCGATCCCCAGGGCGGTGCGCCCGGCGTACGCCGCGGGCAGGGCGGCGAGCCGCGCCGTCCGCGTGAGGCGGCCCCGCGGCGGCCCGCCGTCCTCGGAGGTCACCGGCGGACGGTAGCGCTGACCGGCGCCTCGGCGACCACGGCGTCGTCCGCGCCGGGGCAGGCGGTCGACGTCGGGAGCGGGACTGAGGAGCACGAGACGGGTCCTCCCCACCCGAACCCGAGTGGGGAGGTCTCGGCGTGGTCGGTGCAGGTCCGTACGCGGTGAGGACGGGCGAGGATGGCGCCCGTGTCGGAGGCGGGGTCGTGCCAGGCCGGCGCCACGGTCCGAGGAGGTGCTGACGGGTGAGGACGAACCGGGAGATCGTGGCCGACGCCTTCGAGGCGTGGTCACACGGGAAGGGCTACGTGGCGAGCATCTTCGCCGACGACATGACCTGGGAGATCGTCGGTCGGTCGCGGGCGTCGGGGACGTACGGCACTGCGAAGGAGTTCACCGACGAGGTCCTGCACCCCTTCGGTGCCCGGTTCGGAGCGGACACGCCGTTCCGCCCGGTCGACATCCGCGGGATCTACGCCGACGGGGACACGGTCATCGTCCTGTGGGACGGCGAGGGCACCACCACGGCGGGGACGACCTACCGCAACACGTACGCCTGGTTCCTGACCCTGCGCGACGGCAAGGTCGTCGACGGCACCGCCTTCTACGACAGCATCGCGTTCGACGAGCTCTGGGAGAACGTGTCTCCGGACGGTCCCCGCGCGACGTAGACCCGCTCTCCGTGAGCCTGACGTCGCACCGATCCACGACCCGACGAGCCCAGGTGGACAGCGACATCCGGGTCAGGACTGCGCGTCGAGGACCTGCAGACCTTCCCGCTGCCAGGCCGCGAGCAGGTCTTGGTCTCCGGCCAGTGCAACGGTCGTCGTGCTGTGAACCCGCAGTGCTGCGGCGCAGTGGACGGCGTCGTACCCGCGAAGGGCGTGATCGCGCGCCAGAGCCCCTGCCGCGCGGACGAGGTCGTCGTCCACCTCGAGGACGTCCACCTGGGCCCAGACGGACTCGAGTTCGACCAGTGCCCTGTCGTGCGCGTCGGCCGTCAGGCGATCGAGCCGGGACGCGCGGGCGAGCGCAGCAGAGACCTCGGCGAACGTCATCCGGACCGTCGCCACGCTCTCGGCTTGCAGGAAGACCCGGAGAGCGACGTCGGACCCGGGCTCCTCGACGAGCAGCGGCACCAGCGCCGACGTGTCGAAGTAGGCGATCACCTGCGCTGCTCTACGACCAGGTCGCTGACCGTCCCGGAGGCCTCGACACGCTGGGGCGCCGATCGCCTGCGCTGGCGGGCCGGCTGCACGAGTCCCTCGGCGATCAGCCGCTCCAACGGGCTGGGCTCGTCGACCGGGACGATCCGGGCGACGGGGCGGCCGTGGTCGGTGACGGTGACGGTGCGCCCGGCGCGCACCTCGGCCAGGTACCGACTCAGCCCATCGCGCAACTCTCGAATGCCGACAGAGTCCACTCCGACCCCCCTCGTGGCCACATCTCGACGCCGAACTATAGCCACATCCTCGAGGACGCGAGGACATCCGCGGACGGGCTCGGCGCCGCAGCGGTGAGCCCGTCCGATGGTCGGTGCGGCCGGCATCGACGGCCGATCCGGCGTGTCGCCCGACACCGGGACGATCGGGCACCGGGACGGCGGGATCTCGGGTACAGATGCGGGTGGAACCGAGGCCGGTCGCCATCGGGCCGCGGGGTGTCAGCAGTGGGCACTGGATGAGGAGCACGGAACATGCACCGTCCGAGCTGGGTCCCGGCCGAGGTCGACCTGACCCGTCCGAGTGCGGCCCGGGTGTACGACTACTACCTCGGGGGATCGCACAACCTGGAGGTCGACCGGCGCATGGCGCGGGAGGCCATCTCCCTGTGGCCGGACCTCCCCGCGATCATGCAGGCCAACCGCGCGTTCCTCCGCCGGGCGGTCCACCACCTGGCGGAGGAGGGCATCACCCAGTTCCTCGACATCGGGTCCGGCATCCCCACCGTGGGCAACGTGCACGAGGCCGCCCAGCAGACCCATCCGGGGGCCCGGGTCGTGTACGTCGACAGCGACCCGGTGGCGGTGGCCCACAGCCACGCGATCCTCGCCGGCGACGAGCACACCGCCGTGGTCCACGCCGACCTGCGCGCCCCGGAGACCATCCTGGAGCACCCGACGGTCCGGGCGACGCTCGACCTGGACCAGCCCATCGCGCTGCTCGTGGTCGCCGTCCTGCACTTCGTGAGCGACGAGGACGACCCCTTCGGGGCGGTGGCCCGGATCCGCGACCGGCTGGCCCCGGGCAGCCACCTCGTCCTGTCCCACGCCAGCGCCGACGGGCGTCCCGAGGCGGCCGCCTCCCACCGCGAGCTCTACAGCCGCACCCCGACGCCGATGACGATGCGCAGCCGGGAGGAGATCGCAGGGTTCTTCGACGGCTTCGACCTCCTCGACCCCGGGCTGGTGTGGTTGCCGCTCTGGCGGCCGGACGACCCCGACGCGGCGGCCCGGCACCCGGAGCGGACCACCGGCTTCGCCGGGGTCGGGCGCCGCCTGTGAGCACGGCGGTGGCGGGCTCCCGGGACGACGGGGACCGGGCGGGTGCCGCCGTCCCCCCGGACCCCGTCGGTGCCCTCGCCGCGCGGTGGGCCGACGCCGTCGCCGGGACCAGCTACGTGCCCCTGCAGCCGGACGAGCTCCAGGAGCTCCTGCGGGGGCTGCTGCGCCGGCTCCTCGCCGCGCTCGACGAGCCGCCGGTCCGCCAGGGGTCCCTCGGCAGGCAGGTGGGGGCCGCCCTGGTCGACGCCCACTTCACCAACCCGCAGTCCCTCTCCCAGACGCTGTGCGTGCTGCTGGACTGCGGGCCGGGCGGGGGCGGGGCGGCACCGTCGCGCGAGGGTGCCCCTGCCGACCGCCGGTGGCAGGCGCTCGTGGCCGCGGTCGCCGAGGGCTTCAGTGCGGCATTGCAGGAGCGGGCGCTGCGCGAGCAGGAGGAGATCCTGGCCGCGGCCACAGCGGCTCGGGAGCAGGCGCGGGAGGCGCTGCACGTCAGCCAGGAGCGCTTCCGCGCGGTCTTCGAGGGAGCCACGATCGGGATCGGGATCGGCGACCTGGAAGGCCGGATCCTGGACGTCAACCCGGCCCTGGTGCGGCTCCTGGGGCATCCGGTCGAGGAGTTCCGCCGCCGTTCCGTGCAGGAGTTCATGCACCCTGCCGACGTCGAGCAGGTCTGGCGGCTCTACGGGGAGCTGATCCGCGGGGAACGGGACCACTTCCGGCTGGAGAAGCAGTTCCTCAAGTCCGACGGCGAGTCGGTGTGGACCGACCTCACGGTGTCGTTGCTCCGCGACGGCGACGGCCGGCCGCGGTACCAGCTGGCGCTGATCCACGACGTCACGGCGCTGCGCCACCTGCGACGGCAGCTCGAGTTCGAGGCCCAGCACGACGCGCTGACCGGACTGCCCAACCGCAGGACGTTCCTCGCCCACCTGGAGGCCGTCTTCGCCCGCGCGGCACCGGATGCCCGGGCGGGGCTGTGCTACCTCGACCTCGACGGGTTCAAGGCGGTCAACGACACGCTGGGGCACGAGGTCGGCGACCAGCTGCTCGTGGCGGTCGCCCAGCGCCTCCAGTCCGTGGTGCGCGACCGTGGGCTGTCGGTCGCCCGGCTCGGCGGGGACGAGTTCGTCGTCCTCGTCCCGGGGACGTCGGACAGCGCGCAGCTGGTCGCGCTGGCCGAGGAGGTCCTCGCCGCGGTGGCGCAGCCGGTGCAGCTGGGCGGTCGCCGGGTCGAGATCACCGCCAGCGTCGGTGTGGTGGAGCGGTCGATCGCCGACATCGACCCGGCGGAGCTGCTGCGCGCCGCCGACATGACGCTCTACTGGGCCAAGGCGGACGGCAGGAGCCAGTGGGCGCTGTTCGAGCCGGAGCGCGACGCCCGGGAGATGACCCGGTACCGGCTCTCCTCCGCGCTGCCCGCCGCGGTGGCGGGGGAGGGCCTCCTGGTCCACTACCAGCCCCTGAGGCGGCTGGCCGACGGCCGGCTGCACGGCGTGGAGGCGCTGGTCCGGTGGGAGCACCCGCGCATGGGGCTCCTCGGCCCCGAGAGTTTCGTCGGCCTGGCGGAGGAGTCGGGGATGATCGTCCCCCTCGGCCGGCACGTGCTCCGGGCCGCTTGCCGGCAGGCGTTCTCCTGGTTCGGAGCCAGCAGGAGCGGCCCGTTCGTCAGCGTGAACCTCGCCAGCCGGCAGCTGCGGGACGAGCACCTGGTCGACGACGTCCGCGCCGCGCTCTCCGACAGCGGGCTGCACCCGCAGCAGCTGCAGCTCGAGATCACCGAGAGCGCCGTCATCGGCACCGACCCGCTCACCGGTCACACCCTCGACGCGCTCGCCGGGATGGGCGTGCGCCTGGCCATCGACGACTTCGGTACCGGCTACTCCAACCTCGCCTACCTGCGGCGGCTGCCGCTCGACGAGCTCAAGCTCGACGGTTCCTTCCTCCGCGGACTGCGCTCCGACGACGCGGCCGACCCCGTCGACGTCCAGCTCGTCGGGTCGATCGTCTCGCTGGCCCACCTGCTCGGCCTCACGGTCACCGCCGAGGGCGTGGAGACGCCGGCCCAGGTCACCATCCTGCGGGAGCTGGAGTGCGACGCCGGGCAGGGCACGTACCTCGGTTCCCCTGCCGATCCGGCTGACCTCGGCCAGCTCCTCGACCCGGTCTGAGGAACCGGCCGAACGACCGGACCTCCCGGCGGGGGATCGGCCGTCCCCGTCGTCGTGCCCTCCCAGCCGTCCCCGGCCAGCGCGAGGTCGGCGCGGTCGACTCGAGGACGCAGTCCTCGGTCATGGCGGCCATCACCGCGTCGACGTCGTGCCGGGCGAACGCCTCGTCGAAGCGCTCGACGCGGCCAGGGTCTCGCGGGCGTGACGTCGAGCACTGCAGCGGCCGGCTCGCTCATCGCCATCGCCTCCTCCCGTCGTGACGGCCCTCACGTGCGCAGCGGGTCGGGTGGCGCGAGGTCGTCGAGCCAGGGCGGGTCCGGTTCGGGGTCGTGGCACCAGCCAGGCGGGCGGGTGGACCGGGAGACCCCCGACGGCGTGCGGACGACCAGCCGGCCGTCGGCGAGCAGGGTGAAGGACCAGCCGCGGGCGAACGTCTTGATCCGGTGGTGCCGCCGGCACAGGCAACACAGGTTCCAGCAGGCGGTGAACCCACCGGCGGCGAACGCGTGCCCGTGGTCGATGTCGTGGCGCCCGGGTCTCCGGCGGCAGCCGGACATGCGGCAGTGCCGGTCGCGGGCGGTGACGAGGCGGCGCTGGGCCGCGGTGGGCCGGTAGCGGCGGGTCGACGGAGGGGGCCGCAGGCCGGGCCCCTCGTCCGCCCCGCCGGTTCCGTCGGCCCCACCGGTGTCCTGCTGCTGTCCCTGGGTGGGACAGCCGCCGGTGCTCGGCCGGGTCCGCCGGCGGACGCGGCGACCCCGACCTGCGGCGCGGCGCAGCTCGGCGCGGGTGGCCACCGCAACGGTCTCGCCGGAGGCCGGGTCGTCGATCGCGACGAGCACCGCCCCGCCCGCCGGAGCCGACCCGAGGCCCAGCAGGTCGAGCGAGGCGAGCAGGTCGCGGCACTGGGCGGCGGAGATCAACTGCCCGTCCAGCTCCGCCGGGGCCGCGCCGGCCCGCGCATCGGGCCGCAGCGAGGACAGCGGGGCGTGCACGTGCAGCAGCGCGGTCACCGGTGGGCGGCTGGTGTCCCAGGGCCGCAGGATCAGGTCGAGTGCGGCGGCTGAGCGCAGCACGCCCATCGGCCGGTCGTCGCCGTCGGCGCGCATCCACCGCGCGTACCGGTCGACCGCGTCGCGAGCCGCGTGCACGGCGGGCAAGGGCCCCTCGACGACCAGCCGGCCCAGGTCGTCGGCGGTGCGCTCGACGTGCACGTCGGCCTTCCGCTCGGACTCCGTGCGGCGGCGCTCCTTCGCGTCGGCGTCCAGCCGGTACAGGTGGTAGCGGGTGCGGTCGCCGAGCCGGCCCGGCGGGCAGCTCTCGGCGCCGGGGAGCACCCGTGCCTGCACCCCGGCGGCGACGGCGTCGTCGGTGTCACCGAGCAGGTCGAGCAGGATGCGCGCCTTGCGCACGGTCAGCCGCCCGGCGTACAGCTCCGACCAGGTGGCGGCGAGCTTGGTGGTGAGCAGCATCGACTCGGCCGCCAGCCGGCCGGCCTCGGCCTCGGAGCAGGAGCGGATGATCGCGAGTTCGCTGACGAAGTCGTCGGACACGTCGACGAGCGCGGCCGGGCGCATCGCCCGGGAGTCCGGCCCCGGCCCGCCCCGGGGACCGAAGGCGGCGTCGCGCTCGACCGCGCGCCGGCGGGCCAGCTCGGCGATCGTGGCCGCCTGCCGGGCGTGCTCGCGGGCCATGTGCGCGTCGGCCGACCAGATGTCGCAGACCAGCTCGAACTCGGCCAGCTCCGGCGACACCACCTCCGACGGCACGACGGGCATCGGTTCGCCGTCCTCCGGCGGCCGCGGCACCCCTCCGTCCTCCATGACCGCACGCTAACCGGGAGGTCCGACAGTTCCGGCAGGTCAGCGCGGCGGTCCGAGGTGCTCGTCGTCCTCGTCCAGCCGGCGCACGGCCGCGCTGAGGGCGGCGGCGGATGCGTCGACCACGGCCAGCGCACCGTCCGTGAGTTCCCGGCGGAGGCCGCGCTCGCCGTGCTCGTGGCGGACAGGTCGCGGAGCAGCTCCGGTGCGCGATCGAGGTGCCGCGTCGAGGGTCGAGGTGCAAGAGGCGCGGATCGAGCAGCCGTCGCACGTTGCGCCGGCTCCAGACGAGCGGATCCCCGATGCTGTTGGCGCTGCCCGCCACCGGCACCTCCTCGAGGAGCGGACGCAGGTCGCAGGCCGACCACGGTGGACCCCCGCGAGGAAGCGGTCGACGATCTCGTCCTCCGTCAGGTCCCGCAGCACGCAGTGTGCTCGAGCGACCGGAGCTTCCCCTGCACCGATGCGACGTCGACCGGGCGGGGTGTCACGAGGTGGCCATCCGCTGCAGATCGAGGTCGCGCAGCCACGCCGTCTCGTAGAACTCGAGGGCCGCGGCCATCTGGGTCCGGGCGAACAGGCCGGGCGATGCCTCGTACAGGGGTTGCGCGCCGACCAGTCCGGAGAACCGCGCCGTCGGGGAGGCGCCGTCGAGGACCAGCACGTCGACGTCGTCGCTGGCGGTCAGGTCGGCGAGTTCCCCGACGAGCGCCAGCAGCCCGTGCGGTCCAGCGGGGAGGGACACGGCGACGTCGAGGTCGCGGGCCCGCTCCGGGGTCCGGACGGCGCTGCCGAAGACGGTGATCAGCGCGACGCCGTACCGACGTGCCACCTCGTCGAGCCGCCCGTCGTCTGCGGCGGCGCGCAGACGGTCGAGCGACTCGGCGACGGACACGGCCCGCGAGTAGGAGACGGGTGCGTCACCGGGGAGCCGCATGGAGTGAGCTCACCCGAACGGCCACCGAGCAGTCGGAGTCAGTGGACGGCGCGCTCCTGCCCGGCCCAGTAGGGCTTCCGCAGCTCGCGCTTGAGCACCTTGCCGGCGGGGGAGAGCGGCAACGCGTCGACGACGTCCATGGACCTCGGCTGCTTGTAACTGGCGAGCCGGTCGGCGCAGAAGGCGCGCAGCTCCTCGAGGGTCACGGCGGCGCCGGCCGCCGGGACGACGACGGCGTGGACGCGCTCGCCCCAGGTGTCGTCGGGCACGCCGATGACCGCGCAGGTGGCCACCGCCGGGTGCTGAGCGAGGACGCTCTCCACCTCGACCGAGTACACATTCTCGCCGCCGGAGACGATCATGTCCTTGAGGCGGTCGGTGAGGTACACGTAGCCCTCGTCGTCCATCCAGCCGGCGTCGCCGGTGTGCATCCAGCCGCCGCGCAGCGCCTCGGCGGTCTCCTCCGGCCGGTTCCAGTAGCCGAGCATCACGTGGCCGCCGCGGACGACGATCTCGCCGACCTCGCCGCGGGGCAGCTCGGCGTCGTCCGCACCGACGATGCGCACCTCGGCGTGCGGCGCGGCGCGGCCGACCGAGCGCCGGTGCGTCGGGTCCTGGTGGTCGTCCGCCGTGAGGAGGGTGGCCACGGGGGCGAGCTCGGTCATGCCGTAGGCCTGCAGGAAGCGGGCGTTGGGCAGCGCCTTCATCGTCCGGCCGAGCAGGGCGTCGGACATGGGAGAGGCGCCGTACATCAAGCGCCGGACGCTGGTCAGGTCGAACTCGCCGACCCGGGGGGAGTCGACCACCAGCTGGATCATCGTGGGGACCAGCAGCACGTCGGTCACGCCGTGCTCCTGGACGGCGGTGAGGACGGCGACCGGGTCGAACACCGGGACCATCACCTGCGTGCCGCCGACCACGCCGTTGCCGACCCAGCCCGAGAAGGCCGCGGCGTGGAACATCGGCGCGGCGTGCAGGAACACGCGGTCGGGCGCGACGTGGTCGGTGGCCAGCGCGCCCATGGCCGACGTCAGCAGGTTGTCGTGGCTGAGCAGCACGCCCTTGGACCGGCCGGTGGTGCCGCCGGTGTAGAAGACACCGGCGAGCCGGTCGCCGCCGCGGCGGGCGTCCTCGACCGGGTCGGACGTCTCCACCAGCTCCTCGAAGGGGAGCATGCCGTCGGGGGGAGGGCCGTCGCCGGCGTGGACGACGTGCCGGAGCCAGGGGTGGCCCGCCCGGATGCCGTCGACGCAGGTTGCGAAGGCGTCGTCGACGACGAGGACCCGGGCGTCGACCTCGGCGAGCGAGTCGGCGATCTCCGGGACGCTCCACCGGATGTTGACCGGGACGACGACGCCGCCGGCCCACAGCGTCGCGGCGAGGAACTCGTGGTAGCGGTCGGAGTTCAGGGACAGGATGGCCGCGCGCTCACCGTCCCGGATCCCGAGCGACCGGAGGGCGGCCGCGAGCCGGGCGATCCGGTCGACCGACTCGGCGTGGGTCCGGGTGCGGCCGGCGCAGACGGTGGCGATCCCGTCCGGGCGTTGCTGGACGGAGCGGTGCAGCCCCTGGGTGAGGTACACGGCGACCTCCCGATCCGGTGGCGGTCCGGATCGTGGCTGCGGTGACGCCCGCGTCGCCAGAGGCGGACGGCTCTGCGGCCGGCCGCCCCTGGCGGTGCGGGTCAGCCCAAGGAGGTTGCCTGCTCCCGATCGCGGGCGGAGGCGATGAACTCCCGGACGACGGGGTAGACCTCGGCCTCCCAGCGGGAGCCGCTGAAGACGCCGTAGTGGCCCACCCCGGCCTGCAGGTGGTGGCGCTTGCGCTCCGCCGGGATCCCGGTGCAGAGCTGGTGAGCCGCCTCCGTCTGGCCGGGGGAGCAGATGTCGTCGTTCGCGCCCTCGACGGTGAGCAGCGCGGTGTTCCGGATGGCGCCGGGGTTGACGCGCCGTCCCCGCCAGGTGAAGCGCCCGCGGGGGAGGTCGTGCTGCTGGAAGACGCGGCCGACCGTCTCCAGGTAGAACTCCGCGGGCACGTCCATGACCGCGCCGTACTCGTCGTAGAAGGCGCGGGTGGTGGCGGCCTTGGCCGCGTTGCCGGTGACCAGGTCGCGGTACAGCCGCGCGTGCGCGGTGAGGTGCCGCCGGGGGTTCATCGACATGAACGCGGTCAGCTGCACGACGCCGGGGTAGACCCGCCGTCCCGCGCCCGCGTACCGGCTCGGCACGGTGTCGACGACCCGGCGCTCGAACCAGGAGAGCGGCTTGTCGGCAGCCGACGTGTTGACCCGGTTGGGGTTGACGCGGGTGTCGATCGGGCCGGCCATGAGCGTGACGCTGGCAGGCTCGGCGGGGTCCTGGTCCTCGGCGAGCAGCGCGACGGCGGCGAGCACCAGCGGCGCGGGCTGGCAGACGGCCAGGAGGTGCGTGTCGGGGCCGAGGTGGCGCAGCGCCTGCATCACGTGGTCGATGTACTCGTCGAGCCCGAAGGGCCCGTGCTCGGCGGGGACGTCGCGGGCGTTGTGCCAGTCGATGACGTAGACGTCGTGGTCGGCCAGGAGCGTCTTGATCGTCGGCCGGATGAGCGTCGTGAAGTGGCCGGACATGGGGCCGACGACGAGCACGCGGGGCTGGTCGGTGACCGAGGGCTTGGCGAAGTGCAGCAGGGTGCCGAAGGGGGTCTTCAGCGCCGGGCGCTCGAAGACGTCCGCCTCGCGGTCGCCGACCGGCACGGTGGTGATGCCGAACGCCGGGCGGTGGTGGGTGGGACGCGCGTTGGCGAGGATGTCGCAGGCGGCCAGCACGTGACGGACGGCCGGGGTGCGGCCCAGCGGGGCCGGGAGGCCCTGCAGCGCGCGGGCGGTCCACTCGGACGCCGCGACGACGGGCGCTCCCATCCGGCGGTTCATCTCGTAAGCGGTGTAGAGCATCGGCCTGCCTGTCGCTGAGTTGTGGATCTTGAGTGACTTAAGTCACTGGCGGGTAACTTAACCGCCACGGCGCGCGATGGCGCGGCGACCCTCGTTCGGCCAGGTGACAGGCGCGTGTCGGCGGCACGGGTGTCCCGTGAACAGCAGCGGCCACTCCAGTCCCAGTCGCGGCTCGGGTGTCGCGGCGGCGGCGTCGATGGGGCGGCGCTCCGCGCCGTTGTGGCCGGGGTCTGGCCCACCTCGCAGAAGCGCCCCGACGACCACGGTCGTCGGGGCGCTTCTGCGACTTCGGGCTCTTACACGGCCTCGGGAACGTGCAGGTGGGCGAGGACGAGGTCCATCTCGGCGACGTCCACGATCTTGGCGCCCATGGCCTGGGCGAACTGCTCGCGCAGGGACCGTGCTTCCTTCCGGTCCCGGGCGACCCAGTTGCGGTCCTCGAAGCTGGTGACGCTGACCGTACGGCCGAGGCGCCGGTCGACCAGCATGCTGACGCTGCAGAAGCCGGGCAGCTCCTGCAGCTTGGGCAGCAGGTTGTGCCGGTAGGCGTCGAGCAGGTCGTCGAGGTGGTTGGGTGCGATGCGGGCCCAGGTGACCTGCGCGCCGGCGCCGTCCCCGGCCGGGCGCTCCCGGTGGAGGACGGCGATCTCCCACTCCTGGACGTCGGCGTGCTCGCCGCCGAGGGTGTGCATGAGGCGGTGCTGGACGGTGCGGTCCTCGTGGGCAGTGGCGCGCATGGCCTGCTCGTCGACGAAGGAGGTCGCGACGATGCAGCGGCCGCTCCCGCGGTCGGCGAGCAGCGACAGGCCGACGCAGCCGTCCTTCTTCGGGACCGCCGGCATCACCTCGTCGCGCACGTAGGCGATGCCGGCGTCGAGGTTGCTGAGGTTGCCGCGGATGCTGGTGGATCGGGCGTACATGCCACCTCCGTTCGGGCGGCGCCCCGGCGGCATCGCCTCGCGGCTCACCCTCTCGGCCTCCGGCTTGCGAGGCAATGGCTTCGGTGAGGTGCGGTGTGGTGCTGCTCGAGGGAGACGGCGTCGGCGCTCCGGACGCCGGCCCTGGCGTCGACACCGGGGACCGGCACGGCAGCATCCGGCGACGTGACCGCTTCCGGCAAGCACCGCTTCGTCGCCCATGTCGGCGACGAGCTGCTGGTCGACCTGGCGGACGGCCGGCTCAGCGTCAGCGATTGCTCAGGCGAGGTGCGGCGCGTCAGCTCGGCCGGGCGCAGCGCGGACCGCCCGGACCTCACCGGCTACCGGCAGCCAGCGGAGCCGGTCGAGGAGGAACCCGCCGCGGCGGTCGACTTCGCCGACACGCGAGGAATCTCGGGCTCCTGAGAGGGCCCTGTGCGATCGATGCCGGCCGGCACGGCAAGCCGTTCACTGACCGGCCTCAACGACTATTCGGCACGGGTCCTCCGGCAGCTGGAGCGTTCGGCGGGGTCAGCAATCGAGATCCTGGACCACTCGTTCGAGTGGGGCAGTGACGACTCGAGGGGCGTGCGGCTTGCGGGATCGCTTGCGGGGCTTCAGACGTTGAGTACCGTATCCGATCAGATACATGGGCCTGGGGAGGAGGATCGACATGCAGGCGGCTGCACTGCTCGAACACGCGCGAGTCGAGGCTGGACTGACGCAGGAGGAGCTGGCCCGCCGCGCGCACACCTCACGCTCGACCTTGTCCGCCTACGAGCACGGTCGCAAGTCCCCGACCCTCGCGACCGCAGAACGGATCCTGGAGGAGACCGGGCACGAGCTGGCCGCTGTGCCGAGCGTCGAGTTCGAGGAGCGGACCTTGTCGCGCGGCCGGACTGCGCACGTGCCGACGCGCCTGCCACGTCTACCGCTCGGACGAGCGCTCGCAGAGATCACCCTACCTCTGCACCTGAACTGGTCCGAACCAGGACGTAGCTTCGACCTCAGGAAGCGGTCCCAGCGTGCACGGGTCTACGAGATCGTGCTGCGGGAAGGCCAGCGGCAGGACGTCCTGACGTACATCGACGGTGCCTTGCTCATCGATCTGTGGGACGAACTCGTCCTGCCGCGAGACGTCCGCGCAGCCTGGCAGCCTCTCATCGACAGCTCCACCGGGTCGATCGCTGCGTAGTGACCGGGGGCGGCACGAGCACCGCGCTCACCGGGTTCCAGATCGAGGTGGCGCGCTTGTTCTTCTCACTTCCGGCGGCCAGCGGCTTCCTGCTCACGGGCGGCGCCGCCCTGAACGCCCAGCGACTGAGCAACCGGCCGACACAGGACCTCGACTTCCTCACCACCCGAGGCGCTGACGTTCCCGTGGCACGAGACGCGTTCGAAGCAGCCGCGGCCGAGCGGGGCTGGCATGTCATCAGACTCCAGGACGCCGCCCAGTTCTGCCGTCTGGCGGTACATGGACCAGAGGACCTGCTCGTCGACCTGGTCGTGGACGCCCCACCGAACCAGCCCAGCTCGGTGAGCCTGCTCGGGCCGACCCTCGCGCCGGAAGACCTTGCCGGCCGGAACTCCTCGCACTGTTCGACCGTGCGGCGGCTCGTGACTTCGTCGACGTGTACCAGCTCGCGCATCGCTACGGCCGCGCGTTGCTGATCGAGCGGGCACGCGCCGTCGACCTGGGGCTGGACCTCGGCGTTCTCGCGGAGATGATGACGATGCTCGACCGGTACGAGGACGAGGACCTGCCGATCGCCCCCGACACAGGTCGGGGACCTGCGTGCCTACTTCCGGGACTGGCGGGATGCACTGACTGCCTGAGCGGATCGGCCGTGTCTCCGCCGACCGGTCAGCCGGGGTGACTGCTCGCCGCCCGGACGGCTCGGCAGGCATACGGTGAGCGCGACCGCGGAACGTCCGCTGGCGCGGAGGCTGTTCATGGTGGGAGAGGACCTCGTCGAGCGGGCCGGCGAGCTGAAGCGGCAGCTGGTGGAGTTCTCGCAGCAGCCGCGCTACGACCGGCCCTTTCGCGAGATGCTCGCCCACCAGCGCGAGGCTCTCGCGGTGGAGGACGAGGGCCAGGGCATCCTGCTGTGGGACTCCTTCCTGCTGGAGCACCGCCTGCGCGACGGCCGCACAGTCGTCGAGCAGTTCGTCGACGCCCGCCCCGACCTCTCGCCGCAGGACCGGCAGATGCTGCTCGGCTGGCGCGACGTCGTCTCCGGAGTGTTCGAGGTGGAGCGCCGCGACAGGGACGTGCTGACCCTGGTCAACCTCGTCGACGACCTGACGTACCGGGCGCGGTCGACCGCCGGCCGGTCGGTGTTCCGCCGGACACCGGAGCGGTCGTTCCTGCTCGCCCGCCTGGTGGCGGTCGGCGACGAGTGGGTGTTCAGCGGGCCGATGAGCGTGCTGCGGCCGGCCGAGCGCAAGGTCGCCGCGCAGCTGGCACTGGACATGTCGTTGCGCTCGCCGGAGGCGGCGCTCCGCAACCCCGAGAAGCTGGCCCAGGCGTGGGAGATGCAGCGGGAGGAGCGGCAGCGGTTCATCCGGTTCTTCGGCACCGACCTCGTGGTCGTGCCGGGAGAGCTGGCGCAGCGGCGGCTCGACGAGTTCTCCGCGTTCCGCCAGGAGGAGATCCTGCGGGAGCACCCGGAGGCTGCGCGCCGGTCGAGCGGGACCCCCGCCCCGGGGATCGAGTTGCCGCCGGAGCTGGTCGACGCCGAGACCGTGGCGTTCGTCTACGACGAGGACGACGGGCTGGACTTCCTCGCCGAGTTCGGCCTGGTCGCGGAGGCCTTCGCCGATCCCGATCTGCTGCGGCGCCGCCGGTACCGGGAAACCGTGCTGTCGTACCTGCACGACGACACCGTCGCGCCGATGGTGCTGCGCCGGCTGGCCGGCCGGGACCCGGACAAGGCCAGCGTGCTCGTCCGCCGGCTGCTGAAGCGACCGCGGTTCGACTGGGTCCGCGACGGGGAGCAGCTGCTGCGCTCGCTCAAGCCGGACCACTTCGCCCGTCCGCCCCTGCCCACCGTGACCCCGGTCAGCGAGCGGCTGTCGGCCTACGCCAGCGGGGGATAGGGGCCCGCTGCCAGCGGTCCCGGTGACTCAGCCGACGAGGCCTTCCAAAACCGTTGGGTCTCCGGATCGGTGGGGTACAGGTAGACGCCGCGCAGGCCGCGGGTGAGCAGCACCTTGTAGACGTTGCGCACCGGGGGGTCGAAGTCGGCGTCGCTGACCCGCTTGGTGCTGCGGAAGTCGGGGTCGCGATTGGCGCTGCGGACGGCGACCCACCGGTCGGTCCGCCAGATCAGGTAGACGGAGCCGATCTGGTCGCAGCCGCGTTCGTCGGAGGCCCACAGAGCCGCGGGTGGGGCGTCGCCGACCAAGCGGTCGCCCTTGAGGGTCCAGGGGTGAAACCAGTCGCCGATCCGGGCGTCGGGGACGAGCGAGCCGTCCGGCCGTGGGTCGCTCCAAGTCCACCAGTAGCCGGCGGCCATCCGCGCGTTCTGGCGAGCCTGCAGCTTCTCGGCCAGCGCCTGCTCCATGGCGGACGGCGACGGCGACGTCCGCACCTCGAACCGCGGACCTGTTCCGGACGGCAGGCATCGAGGTGCCGCCGAGCGTCGATGAGCGTGAGTATGCGCAGCTGCTGATCGCGGTCCGTCGGGGGCAGATGGCGCTCCGGCAGGGATTCTCCTGACCTTCGACGGGACCCGCTGCATCTCTGTCTCTCGGGTCGAGGAGGACTGCGCACCCCAGCAGGACGCGCTCGAGCGGACCTCGTTCTCGCACCTCGAGGCGCGGACCCGGCCGTGCTAGCCGGGCTGATGAACGGGTAGAGCACCCTGCCGGGGCAGGCCCCGGCTCATCTCGAGTCTGACCGCCGCCATCTCCCCGTGCGGGTCGACGCAGCAGCGACGCTCGGGGCCCGTGAGGCACATGCGCCCAGTCCGGAGGACTGCTCCGCGCAGGTTGCGTCACAGTGGCGTTCCGCTCGGTCAGGATGCATCGCAACGCGCGCAAGCCGCCAGTGAGTTCCTGGCCGGTGCCTGTGAAGAGCCCGACTCGTCTGCCTCCTTCGCAGGGCGTTCCCCTACCCGCGTTCGAGGAGCCGGGTTTGATCGAGTACGGCCAGATCTTCGATGTTCATCAGGTCCTGTGCTTCGTCCACGACGAGGTAGGAGAAGCGCTGCGGCGAGGCTGCGAGCTCGGCGAAGCAACGGACGACGACACCGGTGTTCTCGAGCCGTCGCCGGACGAACTGCGCCAGCACCTCGCTCCTGCATGTGAAGAGGACGGGTGCGTCCGTTCGGCAGCGTCGTCGAGCAACCTCGACAGCCAGGAACGTCTTTCCCGTACCGGCCCCCCCCGCTGCACAGGACTCGGGGACTCTCGTCGATCAGTTCCAGACGAGTGAACTGCTCGTCGGTGAGCCGCTGATAGGACCGGTCCAACGAGTCGGCGCGCGATGCCAACCCCGGCACCTTGTCAAAGTCCGGGCGGAGCTTCTCGGCGACGAGCTGACGGAGGTCGTTCGCGAGGGTCCGCGCGTAAGGCTGTCGCTCCAGCCAGTACCTCGCCGCGCGTCGGATGCCTGCGTCCAGCCCGCCGGGCCGCGAGAACTGACCCCGGCCGATGTAGGTCTGCTCGCTCCACTCGGCACTCGAGGGGAGGTCCACGTCCGGCGTGACCACGACGTAGCCGAAGGCCACCTCGGACAAGCGTCGTGCCCCGAGCCGCTCCTCGAGCAGTCGGCGCACCGCGTACATGGCGCTGTCGGCTTGCTTGAATGGCCCTTCGTGTGAGGTTCGGTAGTGGCCTGCCCGATCGCTGTAGGTCCAGACGCCTCCGTTGCAGGAGACGCGGCCTCCCTTGACCTCGACCACAAGTACCAACCCCTCGGTGAGGAGCAGGAAGTCGATCTCGGCGGTCAGCTTGTAGTCGTGCTCAGGCAGGTTCAGCGAGTGCAGTCCTACACCGTCGAGTCTGGATGTCGCGAGCGCTTCGTGCACCCGCCGCTCGGAGCGCGTGATCGCCGAAGCGGGGGACAGCTCCCCTGGCAGTAGCCGCATGTGTCGGTCCCTTCACCTACCGTCCGCGGACGGCCGTGAGCCGTAACTTAGGTCACGCGGCCCCAGAGACCGGCTCGGCGACACAGCGGGAGTCATGACAAGCACCACTCAGAGTGAGGCGACGCTTCTCGGGCGACTCGTTCGGCGCCTCGGTCCTTACGTCAAGGACGGCGTTCTTCGCGGAACCCGCCTCGACCGCGTCCTCGCCGGGCTTGCGCGCAGTCCCGAGGAAACCGAGGAACTGCGCCGCCGCCTGCTCAATGCCCTGGATGCCGCCGGAATCGAGCTCATCGACGACCGCGAGCTGTCGAAGACCGAGGGCACGCCCGTCATGGATCTCCTGGGTACGCGACCAGCTCCCAAGGTCCCCGCCGGCGTAGGAGCGTTGGCCGCGGACTTGCCGCCGGTTCGGGGCGAGGAGCCCCCTACGGAGGAGCTCGAGGCCCATGCGCAGGCGATCCAGGTCCCGGAGGCGATCGCGGCGGCCCGGCGTTTGTTGGAGGCGACCTCCAGCACGCCGGCTGCTTCGCGGCGGCTACTCACGGCGGAGGAGGAGGTGGGCCTAGCCGCCCTGATGCGCGGTACCGAGTATCGACTTGCCGACGACCTGCCGGAGGACTTCCGGCGTCGGCTGGACCCGCGATCCGACGCTGCCAAGGCGTTCGACGCCATGGTGATCCACAACATCAGGCTCACGTGGTCGATAGCTCAGCGATATTTCGGTTCGAGCCCGAGCTTGGAGCTGGAGGATCTTGTCGGATACGGGTTCGATGGCTTGATCAGGGCGGTTCGCAAGTTCGATGCAACGCGCGGGTACAAGTTCTCGACCTATGCGACGTGGTGGATCAAGCAAGCGATAACTCGAGCCGTCCACGACTACGGCCGGACAATCCGAATCCCCGTGCACATGTCGGAGAAAATCGATCGCACGAGGAGGGCCATCTCCCAGCTCGAGGCGCGCGGCAGGCGTGCGAGCACGGCGGCGTTGTCCGCCGAAACCGGCTATTCGGCAGAGGAGATCGAGAACCACTTTCGGTGGATGAGGGGTGTCTACTCCCTGGACGCGCCTGTCGGTGAGGCGGGGGAACTGCGGCTGGCGGACCTTGTGTTGGCGGATCCGACCTCCAGCGACCCAGTCGTGTGGTCGGAAAAAGTTTGGCTGCGTGAGTCCGTGCTCAGTGCTTTGGGGCGACTCAGTGCGAGGGAAGCACGAGTGATCGTGCGTCGCTTCGGCCTGAACGGATCCGAACCCGCGACGTTGGAGGAGATCGGGGACGAGTTCGGTGTAACGCGGGAACGAGTACGTCAGATCCTTGGAAAGACGATGAGCAAACTTCGGCACCATGAAGTGGCATCGCGTCTCGACGCCCCCCACTCTCCCGAGGTTCGCATGAAGGATGTTGAGTCGAAACCCGGGAGGACGAGCGGTTCTCGCGCTGCCGCCGCGCGTCCGCGCCACAAGCAGGTGCCGGCGAACGGTCCTCGACCGCGCAGTGGATCGACTGAGCAGGCGGTCGAAGGGGCGCTTGCGAACGTTGCGCGGCTGCCTTCGAGCTCGCCTCCTGAGATATTCCTCTTCCTCGTCTACTGGACTGAGTGGGGAGGAGTGTCGGCGCAGTTCATCGAAGAGCGCTTCAAGAAGTACCTGGTCTTGAGAACCGGTGAGACTGCCGACGTTGCTCCTATCGCGGCCGCGGCGGTAGAGAGCGGATGGATCACGTCTGCCGGAACGGACGAGCCCTGGGAGACGACGTCAAGAGGGGTCAGACTGGTGCAAAAACGGCTGCGCTCGTTGAATGAGGAGTCGCCGTGAGACGGCGGAACTCAACATGAAAAGCGGTAAGAGTCAACTCGCCGACGCCAAGTGGTGGCAGGTCGAACAGGGCCTGTGAACCACCGAGTTGAGCAAGGTGGAGGCTCTGTATCGGCGTCGACGTCAGCCACCACCCGAGGACTCGGCTGCAGGACCCGCAGTAGAGGCGCGGGCCGATCGGCCCGGTCGGCCAATACAACGGGCAACGACATCCAGCAGTGGCGGGGCATAATCGGCGCCCGACGACGCGTCGGCGCGGGAATCCCGCTGGCGCCAGTGCAAGTGTCAGCCTCCCTGAGGCTCTGCACGCTGAACCACGGGGAAGGTTGCCGCACCCATCCCTGACCGCCGTCCGTCCGACGGACGGCTGAGCTGTCCGACGGCGCGCGGGACGGCACTGTGGACAAGTTCCAGGGCCAGGAGGCGGCGGTCGTTGTCTACTCGATGACTTCGACCAGCGCCGAGGACGCCCCGCGTGGGGTCTCGTTCCTCTCCGGCCTGCACCGGCTCAACGCCGCGGTGTCGCGCGCCACGGCGCTCGCCGTCATCGTGATGAGCGAGCAACTACTGGACGCCGCCGTCCGGACGCCGGAGCAGTTGCGCCGGGTCAACGCCCTGTGTCGGCTGATCGAGATGGCGGCCGTACTCCGCTGATTCGGCCGGCCGGGCACACCGCCTTTCTGCCTGCCGGACACCTCGTCCCGCCTGTCAACCTGCCCTGTGGGGTGAGGGGGGCGTCTCCTTCGCCGCGGCCTCTGCCGATGTAGTCAGCACACGATGCCGGGCAGACACAAGGAGATCACGTGGCATTCGGGCTGGCGAGGACGAACCGCACCGACGAGGAAGTCCACACCCCGGCAGACGCCGTCGACGAAGCGGCTGGCGCGGAATCCGCTCTGACCGCCCGCGCGGAGAAGCTCATCGAGAGCATCCTCTCGGCCGGCGTCGGCGGAGTCGGTCGGTTCAAGGGCGCCCAGGAGATCGCCGAGGAACACCGCACGCAGCACGTGGATGTCGACAAGGCAATCGACCGCCTGATCGCCACCCATGTGCGCGTCGTCGGCGCCACGGGATTCGCAACCGGACTCGGCGGACTGGTCACCCTCCCCGTCACCATTCCGACCGACCTGGCCGTCTTCTACATGTACGCCGGTCGCTGCGCGGCCGCGGTGGCTCACCTCCGTGGCTACGACGTCACGTCCGACGAGGTCCGCAGCATCATCCTGCTGTCCCTCCTCGGGGCCGGTGGCGTGGCGGTGGCCGGGGAAGCCGGGATCCAGCTCGGAACCAAGGCGGCGTTCGCCGTGCTCCGGAAGGTGCCCGGCAAGGTCCTGATCGAGATCAACAAGAAGGTCGGTTTCCGGCTGATCACGAAGGCCGGGACGACGGGCGTCATAAACCTGAGCAAGTTCGTCCCGGTCGTCGGCGCCGGTGTCGGTGCCTCCGTCAACGTGGTCGGCATGCGAGGTGTCGCCGGCTACGCCAAGAAGAACTTCCCGAAGACCTGACCGCGTAGGCGGGCGCGCGCGCACCACCTGCTCGGTCAGCCGAGCAGGTGGTGCGCGTGACGTGCATCGGATGCGCCGCAGTCCTCATTGATGAGGACGGGCCACGTCTTGATCGTCCTCCTGGGCGATGGCTGCCGTGGCTCGGCCTAACAGCCCAGGCGACGTGACCTCCGAGCTGCGTGGATCATGCGGCCGTGCAGCCTGCTCAACCGTCCGCGGCCCCTTGCCTGCCCGGTCGTCACCTCGTCACCCTGGAGGTCGACGGACGTCCAGCCTCGTTCGCGACGGCAGCAGAAGCGCCGTGGAAGGCGGCGGTTCGAGCGGCTGTCGCGAAGTGCGGCATTGCGGTCGCCGACGCGCGGTTCGCGGTCGCCATCGACTTCCGGACGCCTGTGCCGAAGAGTCGGAACGAGGTCTGGGACATCGACAACCTCGTCAAGCCGACCCTCGACGCGCTCGAGGGCGTGTTCGGTTTCCGGAAGTGGAAGGGTGTTCCTCAGCCGGCTGACGACAGGGTGGACCATCTGGCCGCGAGCAAGCGGACAGTCGCAGTGGCGGACCATGTTGGAGCGACGATCGTCATTCACACGCTGTAGACCGCAGGTTCCGTGGGGCCGACCTCGCTCCATCATCTGCGCGGCGCAGAGCAGCTCGGCTGTGCGGCGCTTCTCGTAGAGCCTGCTGGCGGGGTGACGCTGGCGCGCCGATGACCACTGCGTCGACGGATGACGGGCCGGTGGATGGTTTCGGCCATGCGGCGGCCGGCACGGTCGCGGGACTGGCGCAGTGCCTGCTCCACCGTCCGGTCTGGGAGCTGTGGTGGGACTGACGCCCAATGACAGTGGCTGCACTCGTCACGACAACGGGTCCGAAGCCGTCACGACGCACTGCGCCGTCCCGCCGGTGTCCCGTGCCGGGTCCGTGAGAACGTGCCGATGCAGAGGAGGCACCATCCCGCTGACCCAGGAGTGCCGACGTGCCCAGGTCCACCGCGGCCCGGCCTCGCTCCGTGTCGACAAGCGGCGCCCGCACGACGAAGGGCGCACGCACCATGAAGACTGCGCGCTCCCCGAAGCGCACGCCGGCGAAGCGGACCCCGGCGAAGGGCCGCCGCGCGAGACCGAGGCGGGGCCTCCGCGCAGCCGTGCTCGTCGTGCTGGTGGCGGCCGGCATCGTTGCCTGGTCGGCGCTGCGGCAGCACCTGTCCGCCGTGCCGTACCTGGACTCGATCATCGCCGCGGTGACGCGGCCGTCCGCGCCAGCCTGGCCGCTGACCGGGGTCCCGGCCGACGCGGTCGCCGACCGCCCGGCGCTCGCGGTGAAGATCGAGAACTCCGTCGACGCCCGCCCTCAGACGGGGCTGGACGCCGCGGACATGGTGTGGGAGCAGGTCGTCGAGGGTGGCATCACCCGGTTCGTCGCCGTCTACCACTCCGACCTCCCGCCCGAGATCGGCCCGGTGCGGTCGATCCGGCCGATGGACCCCGCGATCGCCGCGCCGCTGGGCGGGCTGCTCGCGTTCTCCGGTGGCGTGCCGACCTACGTCACCGCCGCCCGGGACGCGGGGCTGCAGGCGATCGGCCAGGACTCCGGGGCCGCCGGCTTCTACCGGACGACGACCCGTGCGGCGCCGCACAACGTCTACGCGGTGCCGCAGACCCTCGTCGACCAGGCCGACACCGCCCACCGGGCCGCACCCGGCGCCCAGTTCGACCACTCCGCGGCCGGCGAGGAACCCACCGCCGTCGCCGCGGGGCAGCCGGCGACCAGCCTGGAGCTCACGTTGTCGGGGGTCAGCTCCCCCCGGTGGACCTGGAGTGCCGCGGACGGCCGCTGGTTGCGCAGCGAGGGGAGCACCCCGGCCATCGAGGCGGACGGCCGGCGGATCGGCGCCAGCAACGTCGTCGTCCTGCGCGTCGACGTCGTCGCGACCGAGGCCCGCGACCCGGCCGGCAACCCCGTTCCGGAGACCATGCTGACCGGCTCCGGCCGGGCCCTCGTCGCCTCCGGCGGGCAGACGGTCGAGGCCACCTGGTCCAAGCCGGAGACCGGGGACCGGGTGAAGCTGACCGGAGCGGACGGCGAACCGGTGACCCTGGCGCCCGGGACCACCTGGATCGAGCTGGTCCCCAACGGCGGTGGTGCAGTCGCCACCGGATGACCACGGAGGACCGAAATGTGGGGCGGGTACTCGCCTGCGTTGACCCTGAAGGGATGGCATGACCACGGAAGACATCACGTTCGTCGCATCGGACGACCGGATCACCCGGCGTGAGCGCCAACGGCAGTCCGACTACCGCGAGCAGGTCCTCGGGCTACCGGCCGGGCGGCGCGGCGACCGTGTCCTAGGCAACTACCTGCCGCCCGAGGAGTGGCGGAGCAACTTCCTGAGCCGTGAGGCCGCGGACTACGCCGAGCGGCGCGCCGGCGAGGTGCAGCGTGAAGGCGGCCAGCTCGAGACGACCCGGCTGTTCACCAACATGCTGAGCTCGATGCCGTTGGCGTTCAGCGTCTTCGGCCACCTGAGCGCGCACCGGACCGCCGCCGTCCGGCTGCTCAAGGACCTGCGCGACCTCGATGTCGCCGAGCTGGTGCCCGTGCGGGTCGGGTCCCGAGAGATCGACGGCATCGAATGTGAGTGGGCCCCGGACCGGCGCGACCACCTCAACGACCGCACGGCCTTCGACGCCGTCGTCTCCGCCCGACTGGCGGACGGCCGCAGCCTGCTCGTCGCGGTGGAGACCAAGTACGTCGACAGTTTCAGCCGAGACCCGCGCCGGGGGCGGACCGACGCCAAGTACCGCGCCCGCTGTGCGGACTTCGGCATGGCGGAGGGCGCCTACGACCGGCTCCGGGAACACGCGACCCGGCAGCTGCTGCGCAACGTGCTGCTGACCGAGAGCGTCCGCCGTGGTGGCTCGACCGGCAGACCCGTGTTCGACGAGGCGGTGACCGTCGTGCTGGCGCGGGACGACGACACCTCGGCGCGGGCAGCGGTGGAGGCGGTGGCAGCCGACCGCGGGGCGATGCCCACCGACGTCCGCTTCATCGGACACGGGCAGCTCGTGACAGCCGCCGAACGGGATGTCGACCTCGCTGACTGGGCCGGCCGCTTCAGGCAGCGTTACGTCGGCGGCTGAGTCGCCCGATCGTGCGATGGAGCTCCAGTCCTCTCTCGCCGGAGCCGTTGGAAGGGCGTGGCGCACCCATCGCTGGATCGGGGACGGCTGACGGCGATCTCGTCGGCGAGATGCTCCGGAGCGTCCTGGCAGGAGTCCTCTCGATCCCGTGGCTGATCGGTCTCCTGGCGGTGCTGGCGATCGGCAAGGTGGTCCGGCTCGGCCGCGCGATCCTCCACGGAGGCCACGGGCGGGACCCTCGCCGCACCTTCTCCCGGGCCGAGAAGGCCGCACTCCTCGAGCGGGCAGGCCACCGGTGCGAGCACCACTCCTGGCTGCTCGGTCGGTGCCGGGAGACCGAGGCGCTCCGGGCCGACCACGTCCACCCGCACAGCAGCGGCGGAGCGACCGACGTCGCCAACGGCCAAGCGCTGTGCAGGCGGCACAACAGGAGGAAGGCGGCGCGGGTGCCGTTGGGATGGGAGCTGGCCCGCCTGGAGCGACGCAGGCGGGCCTACGTCCCACCGGGTTCCGTTGCGGCCGTCGTCCGCCATGGACCGCACGGCCGCTCGACGGGGGAGAGGCAGCCGGCCGGCGCGGTATCCGGGACGAGGGCGCTGCAGCACGTGCCCGCCGACGCGGACTGAACCGCGAAAGTGGTATCACGCCGGTACCATCGTGGCATGGCGATGACCCTGCGGACCGACGACGAGCTGGATCGGGCGCTCGCGGCCCTCGCCGCCGCCGAGGGCACCTCCCGGCAGGAGATCATCCGTCGGGCCGTCCTCGAACGGTACGAGCGGAGCGGCCACGCTGCGCGGGTCCAGGAGAGTTCGGGTCGGCTCATCGACAGGTGGGGTGACGTGCTGCACCGCCTGGGCACGGTGTGAGCGAGGTCGAGTACCTCGACCTCGACGACCTCCTCGGCCTCGTCCGGGCGCTGCGGACCGGCCCGGTGCGCGACGTCGGCCTGCTGGACTCGGCTGCTGCGCGACCCCGGACCATCGTCTTCGGGCAGGAGGCCTACCCGACGCTGCCGCTGAAGGCCGCCGCGCTGCTCCACTCGCTCGCGCGGAACCACCCGCTGATCGACGGCAACAAGCGGCTCGGCTGGCTGGCCACCGTCGTGTTCCTCGACCTCAACGGCGCCCAACCGGACCTGAGTGACGATGCGGCCTTCCAGCTCGTCATGGACATGGCCGCCGGCGCGGCCGAGGTCGAGGAGATCGCCGAGCGGCTGCGGGTCGCTCCGCGCTGACCCCGCCGGAGCGCTCCCCTCGCGACGGCGGCTGGGCACATGCCACGCCGACGTCCACCGCGGCCGCTGGATGACCCGCGCGGACCGGATGAACAGAGGCGGCGACCGCGGCCAGGCCGACGCCCGCTCAGTGCCCCCCGGGCATCTCCGTGGGGACGGCGGACCGCTCGGTTCCTGCGGCGGCGAGCAACTCGTCGACGGCGCGGTGCAGGGCGTCGGCGATCGAGCTGCCAGGGAGCCGCTCGGCCACCGCCCGCTCGACGCTCGTGTAGTACCAGAGCAACTCGTCGCGGC
This sequence comes from Geodermatophilus sp. URMC 61, assembly GCF_052931555.1. NCBI lineage: Bacteria > Bacillati > Actinomycetota > Actinomycetes > Geodermatophilales > Geodermatophilaceae > Geodermatophilus > Geodermatophilus sp. URMC 61. Next base: position 2,722,577 of record NZ_JBRFHZ010000002.1, on the reverse strand, counting down.
TCGCGTTGAACGTGGACCAGAAGGCCTGCCCGTGCCGGCGGACGTCGGCGGCGATGCACAGCCCGTTGTGTGCCTTGTCCGCCGCCGTCACCACGAGTGCGTCAAGCGGCTTGTGTACGAGGCCGGCCACGTATGGGCGCTTCCGCTCGGCCCACGTCCCGCTGCGGTTGCCATCGGCGTCCAGGCCGTCCGAGCACGCCTGCACGATGTCGGCGACGGCGTCCCCGAACGTCGTCCGGATCTCGGCCAGCACGGCGCCGCCGCTCCCGGCCGGTGCGTCCTCGACGGCGTCGTGCAGCAGCGCGGCGATCGCCTGGTCCTCGCCGCCGCCGTGCTCCATCACCAGCGCGCTGACGCTCATCAGGTGCGTCATGTACGGCACCCGCGAGCCCTTGCGCAGCTGCTGCCGGTGGTGCCGCGACGCGTACAGCAGCGCCTCGTCGAAGCGCTCGGTCAGCGGTCCGCAGCCCAGCTCGCGGCGGGTCTCCAGAGTTGCAGTCACGCGTTCTCCTTCCCTCTCAGCACGGCGGCGACGATCGGCTCGACGTCCGCCGGCACGGTGGTCCTCCGGGACGCCGCGCGGATCGCGGCGGCCTGCTCGTACAGGTCATCGCCCCTGGCGCCCCATCCCGGCTCGGGCGCCCAGTAGCGGACGACCGCGACCCCGGCGGTCGTCTCAGTGCTGTGCGTACGGGGCCGGCGCGGAGCCCGGCATCGGCAGCCCGCCGACCTGCTGCACCGGGATGGCCGGGCGGACGTCGGTCAGCGGCAGCGGGGTGCGGCTGCGGTCGAAGTCGGTGTGCTCCCACTTCCACTGCGTGATCCGCGGGCCGACCCAGAGCAGGTAGATGCCGAGCGTGATGAAGCTCAGCAGCAGCCACTTGATCCAGTTGCCGAACAGACCGACGGCCGAGCCGGTGAAGACGAGCGGGAAGCCGTCGATGTAGCTGTGTTTCGCACGCCACCGCTGGGTCAGGACCAGCGCGAACGGGTAGCAGATGCCGAAGGTGCAGACGGTGATGAGGACGCCGAGGAGAGCGGTCCCCACGTAGGTGGCCGCACCGCCGTCGAAGCGGAACCTGCCGGACCTGGACATGACGTACTCCCGAGGAGAGACGGTGATGGACCCCACGTCCATCGGCAGGACGCCGACTCAGCGGAACCGGTTTGTCCCGATCGCACCGTCGACCTCATCGGGCTCCCGCGAGTCGGTCAGACGCGGTCCGGTCGGTCACCACGGCCACTCCCTTCAATTAGCTCATCCCTGCGCCAACCCAAGGTTAGACGGATTCTGCGCTAATGTCCACTCCGTGTACCGCGACAGTTCGGGCAAGCGCCTCGTCGACTACCCGCGGCCGTCGGTCGCCGTCGACACCGCCGTCCTGACCGTCCCGAACAACGAGCCGCGGCTCTCGGTGCTGCTCGTCCGCCGGGCGGGTGAGTCGCGCACGGAGGAGTGGGCGCTGCCCGGCACGTTCCTGCACGAGGGGGAGACCCTCGCCGGCGCCGTCCAGCGGTCACTGCGGGAGAAGGCCGGCCTGACACCGGAGGTCGCTCCGCGCCAACTGCACGTCTTCGACGACCCGGACCGGGACGACCGCGGTTGGGTGCTGTCCGTCGCGCACGTCGCCGCGCTTCCCTGGCGAGCGGTCGCACCGGTGCTCGGGGCGCGGCCCGAGGGTGTGGTCGCGCAGCCGGTCGACGAGGTGCGCGGGCTGCTGTTCGACCACGACGAAATCGTCCGGCGGGCCGCGGCCGACATGCGGGCCGCCTACCGGGAACGACCGGACCCGGACCGGTTGCTCGACGAGCCGTTCACGATGCGCGAGCTGTTCCGCCTGCACGACGCCGTCGCCGGTGGGCTCGGCTACTCGGCCGACACCTTTCGCCGGGCGATGCTGCCGATGCTCGAGGAGACGCAGCGGAGGTCGGCGGGGACGGTCGGCAAGCCGGCCCAGCTCTACCGCCGGACGTCCGTATCGGCCGGCTGACCCGACGGGCATCGGCCGTCCGTCGGCGCCGGGCACTCCTGTCGGTGGCGCGTGCCACCATCCGCGCCCGGCCGTCACGGGGACGGTCAGCGAGACGGGGAGTGGCATGACGGAACCGGTCGGCGTCCAGGTGGGGCGCGTCTGCCCCGGGTGCGCGCGGGAGGACTCCGTTCCCCTGCGATGGGGTCTGCCCGCGGTCGAGGACTTCGAGCTCGCCGAGCGCGGCCTGGTCGCACTCGGCGGCTGCATGTTGCCGGAGGAGGAGCCGGTCCTCTCCTGCCGATCGTGCGAGTTGGCGTGGGGACGGGAGGGAGACCCGACCCCCGACGAGCAGGAGTTGGCCGACCTGCTGGGCGTCCCGTTCGCCGATCTTGTCCGTGCGCTCGGCAGGGGATGGCGGCGGGAGACCGTCGCCTTCGACAACCGGGTGCAGTGGTTCGTCAGCGGCGAGACGGCGCAGGTCGCCGTCAGCGTCGACGACCTCGGGTTCGTGCTGGCCCGTCCGCTGACCTCGTGGGGCGAGCAACGCGCAGATCTCCAGCCGACGGACGGGGGCCGGTTCGGCCGGGACGACCTCCTGTGGTCGCCCGACGTCATCGCCGAGGTGGCGGAGGCCATCGCCGCGCGCCGGCGACGGTCTTTCCGCTAGTGGGCACCTGCCGCCGCGCGCACGCACCCGAGTCGTTCGTCGGTGCCGTCGGCAGTTGTCGGCCGTGTGCTTCGGCCTTCGCCGACGTCGAGGCGTGACACCGCTGGACGCAGATGCCGGCTCGCAGTTCCGATCGGCGAGTTCGCGGCCGCTGCCAACGGCTCTCGGAACGAGACCCGCGCTCGGGAGTGCTCTACGTCGGCCTGTCCCAGACCTGTGACCTGCTCGTCGTCTGCAGCGACCTGGACCCGATCCGCCGCGTCAGTGGCGAGGGTGTCGCCCAGCGCCTGACGACGGCTGCCGCGGGATGAGGGACGACATGCAATTCGTCCCCAACAGGACCCGGCAGTCCGCCGGCCGGCGGAAGAGTCCTCGAGCTCCGCTGGGAGGTGCGCTCGCGCAGCGGCTCAGCGAGGACTGGGCAGGTCTTCGAGGTCGAAGGCGGCATGCAGAGCCGCGGTGAGAGCCACTTCCTGCTCCGGACGCAGGCGGCCGATCTGCCGTCCGAGCGCCGACTTCGGCACGGTGACGACGTTGTCGCAGCTGACGACGCTCGGATGGTCGAGACCGTTGGCCGGGCCGACGGGCACCTCTGTCGACAGGCCGCGGATGGTGCTGGTGATGGGCGCGACGGTGACCCGTGAGAGATGCGGGCGCACGAGCTCCCGGGTCAGCACCAGCACGGGCCGGGTCTTGTCCAGGTGAGCGAGATGGATCGGGCGCATCAGTCGAGGTCGTCGAGCGGCGTCCGGGCGGCGTGCTCGGCGAGTGCGTCCAGATCGTCGTTCCCGGCGACAGCGGCCAGGATGGCCGCGTCGCGCGCTGCGAGCTCACGACGCCGCTCTCGCTGGAGCGCCTGACTGACGACCGCGGCGCGAGAGGGAGCGCGGCCGTCGGCCACCAGTCGGTCGATGAACTCTACTAGTTCCTCGGGGAGCCGGACGGCGATCTGCGTGCTCACCCGATCATGGTATCGCTGTGGGATTCGCGGTGGTACCGCACTCAGCGATCGCCGCCGCATGGTCACCCGTCGGGTGCCGGGCGGCCCAGGACCTGCGGGCCGTCCACGTGCGACCCACAGCCGCGGTGGACCGACCACCGTCGAGAACGGCCAGACGCTGGGCCGGCGGCACAACAGGGAGGGGCCGGAGCGTGCGCGGTGGGACGGACAGCTCGAGCGGTTGGCCCGGCGACGCAAGGCGTCCCCCGACAGGCATGGTCCACCGCGGTCGTCCGTTCCCGCGATCGGCAGCCGGCTCCGGTTCCGTGACCCCGTACACAGTCCTCTGATCAGTCGCCTCGTCCTCTGACCCCGACGGGTGACGGGAGTCTGCCTTCCCTCGGTCGCTGCCGGTACCAATCTCGAGGGCTCCGATCCGATGGGGTTCCGTTGGTCCAGTGATGTGCTGACACGCGGGGTCACCCGCGGCGGGGGAGACATGTTCCGGGAACCGTTGCGTCGGGATCCACTCGTCGTGTGCTGGGCGCTGGTCATGCTGCTGGCCGGCTTCGTCGCGCTGAGCAACAACACCGAGTGGAGCGGCCACCTGGAGGCCGACCGCGTCGCCGGCTTCCTCAAGGACCTCGCGGAGGCCTTTCTCTGGTCCTTCCTCGTCTTGCTGCTGCTCGCCTGGTTGCGTGCGAGGGGTTGGCGGTGGCTCGGCGACGCGGGTGTCCCGGCGCGCAGGCCGCCCGCGCCCGAGCGGCCGTCGTCCTCGCTGCCCTGGACCGACCGCTGGATCCGTGACTCACGCGAGGAGGCTGCGCAGGGCCGCACCGGCCCGGCCGGCAGCGGCAAGCCGGAGATCGTCGCCTGCCGGCACGGCGTCCCGGCCGACGCCGGGGCCTCGGACCGCCAGGTGCCCGTCCTGCGGGCCCTGTCGATGAGCCACACGATCGTCCGCCCGGGGTCGTCGGTCCTCGTCACCTGGTGCTTCGAGCACGCGCGGGACGTCGTCATCGACGGTCGGGGCGGTCATCCGCCGTGCGGCGAGGCGCTCGTCCGCGTCGACGCGAGCCGGCGCGTCGACGTGGTGGGCCGCAACCGCTTCTCGACCACCTCCTCAGCCTCGCCCGTGGTCGTCGCGGTGACCGTGCCCCAGCTGGACCTGCCGAGCGTGACCGCGCCGCCGCCGGTGTCCCTGCACGCCGACGTCGCGGCCACCGTCGGCGCGTCCTCACCGGTCACCCAGCGGCTCGACGCCTTCTGGGCCACGCAGGACGCGCTGCGCCCGCAGATCGAGGCGTCGCCCCGCTTCGTCGGCGTGCCTGACTCCCTCGTCGAGAGCCTGCGCCGGGCGCCCAGCCCCATGCGGGAGGAGAACCGGTGACCGTCCGGACGAAGCTCGCGGCCGTTCGCCGCCGGGTCACCCGGCAGTCCATCGCGGAGCAGCTGCTCACGGTGGCGGGGGCCAACCGCGAGGTTCTGCGCGAGGCGCCCAAGGAGCGCGGCAAGCAGGTCGCGATGGGCGCCGTCCTGGTGTCCACGGCGGGACTCGCCATGGTCTCCGCCAGCTACGCCCTCCACCTGGCGCTGCACTTCTGGTGGCCCTTCGCCGTTCTCGGCGGCGTCGCCTGGGGCCTGATCATCCTCAACCTCGACCGCTGGCTCGTCGTCTCCTCGCCACGGTTGACGAGCAAGGTCGGCACCCTGGCCATGGCGCTGCCGCGCGTGGTCCTCGCCGTCCTGATCGGCGCGGTGGTCTCCACGCCGCTGACGCTCGCCGTCTTCAGCGCCGAGATCGGCACCGAGGTCCGCGAGATGGCTGCGGAGAATGAGGACGCCTTCACCCGGCAGCTGGCCGAGGACAGTCGCTACGCCCAGTTGCCGACGCTGCGGGAGCAGATCGCCGTGCTGGAAGCGGACCTGGCTGACGGCGTCACGCAGGCTGACGTCGCCGAGGACCCGGCCGTGGTCGACCTGCAGCGCCGGCTCGACGACGTGATCGAGCGCTACAACGCCGCCGAGGACGCCTACAACCAGGAGATCGACGGCTCCGGAGGGAGCGGCATCCCCGGCTTCGGCCCCGCCACCGACGCCCGCCGGGAAGCGCGCGACCGGCTGGCCGAGGAGCGGGATTCGCTGACCCGCCAGCTGGCGGAGCTGAAGCCGCAGGTCCTCGAACAGCTGCAGGCCGAAGAGGTGCAGACCACGATCGACCAGCAGGCGGAGCTGGACCGGCTCGAGACGCGGGTCACCGATACCGAGGAGCGCCGGGAGGCCGAGATCGCGGCCCACGACGAAGCCGTGGGCAACAGCGACGGGATCCTCGCCCGGCTGACGGCGCTGGAGCGCATCGGAGAGGACAATCCGACGCTCGCGACGGCGCACTGGCTGCTGTTCGCGTTCATGACCGCGCTCGAGTGCCTGCCCATCCTCTTCAAGACGATGCTCGCCCTCGCGCCGCCGTCCCTCTACGAACGTCTGCTGACGCTCGAGGAGGAGAAGGTCGAGGAGCGCGTCCAGCTGCGGATGCAGACCGAGTACGAGGAGGCCGAGGTGCTGGCGAAGTCGGCGCTCGCGGCCGCCGAGGCCCGGGCTGCTCGCACGCTGGAGGCCGAGTCACGGGCGACCGGGATGGTGCTCGACGCGCAGCTGGACGTCACCCGCGAGGGAGTCGAGCGCTGGAGGGACGAACAGCTCGCCGGCGCGGGCCGGGTCAACGGCGTCGAGACAGACCTCGTGAAGCACCTGTAGCGGGACGCGCGCCGCAATGCGCCGTTCGTCACGCCTGGCGGGTGAGGGTGTCGGAACGCCCTCACCCGTGGGAGCACCGTGCGCATCGGCACGTGGAGCCTGAATCTCCGCGCGTCGACCCGGAGGCGGTCCTCGGCGTCCCGGTGGACGGGCACTCGTTCACCCGGACGGCGAGTGACCGCGGATGGCTAGCGCTACGAGGACGTCCTGGACACGCGGTGGGGATCCGCGGCGCTGCGGGGACCCGGGCCACCACGTCTCTGCTCTGCGCCACCGGCCGGCCGTCCTTGATCAGTGCCACCGGCAGGGGCTTGCGGATCCTCAGCGCTGATCCGCGTGGCTCGTCCAGATGGGCGGGTCCGACGGCGCTGTCGGGACACGTGGACGCTGACGATCCCGACGTTCGCGCCGGCCGCCACTGCATACAGCCAGGGCAGATGGAGGTCGAAGAGGTTGCCGACCTTGACGCCGATCAGTGCGAGAGCGAAGACGGCTACAAAGACCCAGACCACATCACCTCGGCTGCTGGTCACGGGTCGGCTTCCTTCAGTCGTCACGGGTCGGTCTCCTTCAGGCGGGGCTTGCTCGGGCTGCACGGGGACGTCACGGACAGAGACGTGCTCGTGCAGCCCCACGGCGCTGTCGGAGTCGGCGCCGCGCCTGCGAGGCGGGCTCCGGTGAGGGCGAAGGTTGTGGGCGCGACGGCGGATCCGCCGACCGGCGTATCGATGCCGTGGGGTTCTGACGCATGCGGGTGTGGCTCCTGCCTTGACCAACCTCCTGCCGGATCGAGCGTGGGACCGGGCGAGACGACGAACCAGGGAGGCAGCCCGAATCCCGCCGAGGAAAACCCCCGGTCTCGGACTGGTGTGGACCCTTCCCGTCCGGCTCTGCCGGGGTCGCCTGGTCAGGGGCCGGAACCGGTCGGCCTGCTGCCGATCGGCCGGACAACCGGCCGGTCGGCTTCTGATCGCCTCGTGGGGCCGTGCCTGCGTCACCGTCATCGCCCCGCGCGAAGAGTCACCGAGAGCGATCTGCCGGAGTCGTCAACCGTTGTGGCATGCGGACGGCTGGGCGGTGGCTTCCGGGCGAGGCGCTGTGTCGACTCGCCGAGACGGCCACCCGCGTCGTCCGAGTCGGCGCCCGGCCGCCCCGCGGAGCCGTGGTGCCGAGCCCGGTGGGCCGTGCCGATGCAGGAAGGAGAACGCCTCGCCGAGCCAGGAGCCCGACGTGCCCAGGTCCACCGCGCCCCCGTCCCGCTCCGGGCCGAGGAAGGGCGCCCGCACCACGAAAGGCTCCCGGTCCAGCAGAGGAAGGACGGCGAAGGGCCGCCGCCGGTCGAGGTCCGGGCGTGGTCTTCGAGCGGCCCTGCTCGTGGTGCTGGTGACCGCGGGTGTGGTCACGTGGCAGGCGGAGAAGCACCTGTCCGGGTTGCCGTTCCTCGAGTCCGCCATCGCCGCGCTCACGCCGCCGTCCGCGCCCGCCTGGCCGCTGACGGGGGTCCCGGCCGACGCGAGCGTCGACCGCCCGGCGCTCGCGGTGAAGATCGAGAACTCCGTCGACGCCCGCCCGCAGACCGGGCTGGACGCCGCGGACATGGTGTGGGAGCAGGTCGTCGAGGGCGGAATCACCCGGTTCGTCGCCGTCTACCACTCCGACCTCCCGCCCGAGATCGGCCCGGTGCGGTCGATCCGGCCGATGGACGCCGCGATCGCCGCGCCGCTGGACGGGCTGCTCGCGTACTCCGGTGGCGTGCCGACCTACGTGACCGCCGCCCAGGACGCGGGACTGCAGGCGCTCAGCCAGGACTCCGGGGCCGACGGCTTCCACCGGACGACGACCCGCGCGGCGCCGCACAACGTCTACGCGGTGCCGCAGACCCTCGTCGACCAAGCCGACGCCGCCCACCGAGCCTCACCCGGCGCCCAGTTCGACCACTCCGCGGCCGGTGAACGACCCACCGCCGTCGACGCAGGGCAACCGACGACCACTCTGGAGCTCACGTTGTCCGGGGTCAGCCGCCCCCGCTGGACCTGGAGCGCTGCGGACGGCCGCTGGCTGCGCAGCGAGGGGAGCACCCCGGCGGTCGAGGCGGACGGCCGGCGGATCGGCGCCACCAACGTCGTCGTCCTGCGCGTCGACGTCGTCGCGACCGAGGCCCGGGATCCGGCCGGCAATCCCGTCCCGGAGACCATCCTGACCGGTACCGGCCGGGCCCTCGTCGCCTCCGGCGGGCACGCGGTCGAGGCCACCTGGTCCAAGCCGGGGAGCGGCGACCGGGTGACGCTGACCGGGGCGGACGGCGCCCCGGTGACCCTGGCACCCGGGACCACCTGGGTCGAGCTGGTCCCCAACGGCGGAGGCGCAGTCGCCACCGGTTGACCACGGAGGGACGACGACGTGGGACTGGCACCCGCTGCATCGGCCGTGAGGAACATGGCCGATGCCGACTACGATGTAGTCATGAGTAGTCCCCGCTCGGTCCGCTTGTCCGATGACGTCCTCCGCCGACTCGCGGACCTGGCCGGACGGCGCGGCGCCTCGGTCTCGTCGACCATCGAGCGGCTGCTCGACGAGGCGCTGCGCCGGGAGGCCCACCCCGGGATCACCTTCCGCGACGGCCCGAGTGGCCGGCGGGCCGGTCTGGTGGGTGGTCCGGACGTGGACGAGGTGATCCGGCCCCTCCGGGGGGTCCAGGAGGAGCGCCACGAGGACGTCGTCGCCGCGGTCGCCGAGATGACGTCGTTGACGGAGGCGCAGGTGCGGGCGGCCGTTGCCTACTACGCCGACCACCGGGACGAGGTCGACGCGAGGATCGCCGCCAACGACCGGGCCGCCGAGGAGCTGGAGGCAGCCTGGCGGCGGCAGCAGGAGGTCCTGGCCGGCCCGAGCCGGTGAGGCTGCTGCTCGACGAGGTGTACCCGCGGCGACTCGCGGAGCAGCTACGTGCGGAAGGGCACGACGTCGTCGCCGTCGTCGAACTGCCCGACCTCGTCGGTCGAGAGGACGCCGAAGTGGCGCGCTTGGCCCGCGAGCACGGCCGCGCCGTCGTCACCGAGAACGTCGTCGACTACGCGCCCCTGGACGTCGACGAGCACGCTGGCCTGCTGCTGGTCAACGCGCGTCGCTGGCCGCGTACCCCGAGCGGCCTCCCGCGGTTACTCACGGCCCTCCGCTTCTGGCTCGACACGCGAACCGGTGGGGGCGACAGCAGCGAGCGGGGCACCGGCCTCGTCCAGTGGCTCCAGGAGCCTCATCGGAGATGACGTCAGTCGGCCAGCGCCGTCCCTGGAAGACCTGTTCGCGGTGCCAGGCCACGTGCCGCTCGGCCGGTAGGGGAGTGCCCGGACGGGGCCGCAGCCGCCGCCCGTGCAGGTCGTACAGAGCCCGGCCCTGCGGCGTGCCGGCGGAGAACCGCTGGGACACCACGACGGCGAGGTCGGCGTCCAGCCCGAGCATCGCGCAGTGGAACAGCCTGTGGCTCCCGCTTGGCACGTTGGGCCGTGTCATATGCACATGACGTCATGTGCGTCTGACACAGCGGGTCTCGTCCCTGCTGCCCGTCCTGCGCAGCGGGATGCAGGCCCGGTTGCTCGCGGCGCTGCTGTTGCAGCCGACGCGCGAGGCCAGCATGACACAGTGTACAATCTGTACATGTCCGACCTGAGCGAGCGCAGTGTGTCCGAGGCGCGCAAGGACCTCGCCGCGGTCGTCGACCAGGCCCGCGCGACGCACCAGCCGGTCTACCTGAGTCGCCGCGGTCGGCGGGTGGCGGCCGTCATCGCCGCGGATGACCTCGAACGCCTGCAGGCGCTGGCCGAGGACATGTCCGACATCCTTGATGCCGAAGCGGCACGTGCCGAGCTCCGGAACACGGCAGCCGAGCCGGTGCCCTGGGAGCAAGTGAAGGCCGACCTGGGTCTGGCGTGACCTACGAGGTACGGCTCGCGCCTGCGGCCGTCCGTCAATTGCGCAAGCTGGACCCGCCGGGCCGCCGGCGGGTCCAGGCGGCCATCGACCTCTTGGCCGAGGAGCCCCGTCCCCCCGGAGCGCGGCAGCTCGTCGGCGGCGCCGGAGAGTGGCGGGTGCGAACCGGCGACTTCCGCATCATCTACGACATCCGCGATGGGGAGCTGCTCGTCCTCGTCATCAAGGTCGGTCACCGGAGAGACGTCTACGAGCGGCGATGACCCGAGGCGGCGACTGTGGCGAGGCCGGCGCCCGCTCAGTCGCGACCAGGCATCTCCATCGGGACGGTGGACCGCTCTCTTCCTGCGGCGGCGAGCAACTCGTCGACGGCGCGGTGCAGGGTGTCGCCGATCGAGCTGCCCGGCAGCCGCTCAGTCACCGCCCGCTCCACGCTCGTGTAGTACCAGAGCAGCTCGTCGCGGCTCGCGTTGAACGTCGACCAGAAGCCCTGCCCGTACCGGCGCACGTCGGCGGCGATGCACAGCCCGTTGTGCGCCTTGTCCGCCGCCGTCACCAGGAGTGCGTCGAGCGCCTTGTGGGCGAGGCCGGCCACGTAGTCCCGCTTCCGCTCGGCCCACGTGCCGCTGCGGTTGCCGTCGGCGTCCAGGCCGTCCGAACACGCCTGCACGATGTCGGCGACGGCGTTCCCGAAGCGGAGGCGGATGTCGGCGAGCACCGCAGCACCCGTACCCGGTGCAGCGTCCTCGACCGCGTCGTGCAGCAGTGCGGCGATCGCCTGGTCCTCGCTGCCGCCGTGCTCCATCACCAGCGCGCTGACGCTCATCAAGTGGGTCATGTACGGCACGCGCGAGCCCTTGCGCAGTTGCTCCCGGTGGTGCCGCGACGCGTACAGCAACGCCTCGTCGAAACGCTTCGTCAAGGGTCCGCAGCCCAGCTCGCGGCGGGTCTCCGTACTTGCAGTCACGCGTTTCCTCTCGTCTCAGCACGGCGGCGACGATCGCGTCGACGTCCGCCGGCCCAGTCGTCGCTCGGCACGATGCGGTGACGACGGCCGCCTGCGCGTACACGTCGCTCCCGGCGTCCCATTTCGACTCTCACACCCACTGACGGACGACCTCGCCGGCGGCGAGATGTGACGCCGATGGATGGCGATGCCAACGCCTTTGGCCTCCTGGATGTGCTTGCGACCGCCGACCACAATGTCTACCTACCCAACTGGGCCGACCGCTCCAGGCAGCGCCACGTCGGCGATTGATTCGCTCGAACGTGCGACGAGGCTCCAGTCCTCCCTCACCGGACCCGTTGGGACGGGATGGGTGCACTCGTCGTAGGACCGGAGACGGCCAGGTTCGATCCCGGCGACATCATCGGTGAGGTGCTACGGACCGTCCTGACGGAGGTCATCGCGACTCCGTGGCTGATCGGTCTCCTGGTGTTGCTCGCGATCGGGGAGGTGGTCCAGCTCGGCCGCGCGATCATCCACAGCAGGCGCGGGCGGGATCCTCGTCGCACCTTCTCCCGCGCAGGGAAGGCCGAACTCCTCGAGCGGGCAGGTCACCGGTGCGAGCACCACTCCTGGCTGCTCGGTCGGTGCCGGGAGACCGACGCACTCCAGGCCGACCACGTCCATCCGCACAGCCGTGGGGGCGCGACCGACGTCGCCAACGGCCAAGTGCTGTGTAGGCGGCACAACGAGCAGAAGGCCGACCGCGTGCCGTGGAACGGGGAGCTCGATCGGCTGGCCCGATGCCGGGAGCGCTACTTCCCTCCCGGGACGCCGACCGCGGTGGCGCGGTATGGAGCGCCAGCCGATCAGCCCGTCGAGGTCTGACCGTAGGTACTGGCTCAGCCGGCCAGCGCCGTCCCCTGGAAGACCTGCTCCCGGTGCCAGGCCACGTGCCGCTCGGCCGGTAGGGGAGTGCCCGGACGGGGCCGCAGCCGCCGCCCGTGCAGGTCGTACAGAGCCCGGCCCTGCGGCGTGCGGGCGGAGAAGCGCTGGGACACGACGACGGCGAGGTCGTCGTCCAAGCCGAGCATGCCCCGGTCGAACAGCTTGTGGTGCAGCGAGCAGAGGGCCAACCCGTTGTCGAGGTCATCGGGACCGCCCAGCGTGAACCAGCGGACGGGTGCCGCCTCGATCCCGACCACGGCTCCGCCCGCGGCGCCGTCGAAGCCGCAGAAGGCGCACTGCCGGTCCCACGCCGCGATGACGGCGGCCGGCCAGGCGCCGCTGCGCCGTCGCTGGTCGGAACTCCGGCTGACCGAACGGCCCTCGAGCAGGTCAGGGTCCAGCCCGACCGCCACGAGGACGTCCCGTGCCACGGTTCCCGGGAAGTGGCTCTCGACCAGCCCGCGAGCTGCCTCCTCCAGGAGCTGCGTGCGGTCCCGCAGCGCCGTCTCGAGTGATGCCTCCAGCCGGCCGGTCACGCCCTCCCGCAGCGGGCTGACGGCGTCCATCGGGACGTCGCGGTCGAGGGTCCAGACGCCGTCGGCCCGGAGCCGGGTGAACGGGTACGCGGCACTCTGTGCGCGGCCGGTTCTGGACGTCGGGCCGAACTCCGCGATGAGGTCCGCCAGCTTCTCCTCGGCGTCCGACCAGGGGATCGCGCTCGACCCGGTCGTGGCCAGTCGCCCCAGAGCCAGAAGCACCAGCAGCGGCTTGTGCGGTGACCGGCGTCCGTCCTGCTGGTGTTGCCGCAGCGAGGACAGCTGCTCGAGGACGTTCGGCGCGTCCCGGGAACTCGGTGGCACGGCTGCCACTCTCGCCGACGGGACCGGCGGGATCGGGGTGTGACACGGCGCGGCTCGCCGCCGCGCCTGCCCGCGGTGTCGTCTACGAGACCCCCGGGCTCCCGACGCCGTCCCGTGCGGTCAACTCCACGGCGCCGTGCCGGACCGCAGCCGTTCGGCGATCGGCTCGACGTCGTCCAGGTCGTCCCCGGCGACCGCCATCACGAGGTCGTAGGCCTCGTCGTCGGACAGGGTCAGCCGCACACCGTTGACGCCGTAGAACGCGATGGTCGCGGCCAGCGCCAGCCTCTCGTTGCCGTCGACCAGCGGCCGGGTCCCTGCCAGGGAGTGCAGCAGGGCCGCGGCCTTGCCGTGGAGCGACGGGTACGCGTCGGTGCCGAACGCCGTGGAGCGTGGTCTGGCCGACGCGGAGTCCAGCAGGCCGACGTCGCGCACCCGCACCTCTCCCAACGTCCGTCGCGCGACGTGCAGCAGGTCGTCGAGGTCCAGGTGGATCAACGACCGAGCCGCTCCAGTGCTTCGGCGTAGCGGGGCAACTCCTGGCCGAGCACCCGATCGAGCAGCTCCCGCTTGCTGGTGCGCTCGATGTAGTCCCGGACCGCCTGGCGGGCCACTTCCTGCATCGACCGGCCCTCGAGCTCGGCCCTGCGGCGCAGTGCCTCGGTCTCCTGGTCGTCCAAGCGGAGGGTCATGGCCACGACCGGCACGGTATCATCAATGATACCAACTGCGGGCTGACCGGACCGCTCGACCCGGACGACGACGCGGGGACGTCGACCCGCATCGTGCCGCGAGCGACGGCATCGGCGACGGCTCTTTCTGTCGAATGTGCTCGCCGATCTGAAAATCGCAGGAGTGTGTCGGCCCAACACCGACGACGGGCGCCTAGCAACGATTCGCTGCCGGTGCTGCTAAATTGCATGCATGCCCGTGTCGATGACCATCCGCGACGTCCCTGACGAGACCCGCGACGAGCTGGCTGCCCGCGCGGCTCGCGCCGGTCAGTCGTTGCAGGAGTACGTGCGCGCCCAGTTGACCGAGCTGGCCCGGCGGCCCAGCCCCGCCGACCTGTGGGACCGGGTGCAGCACCGGGTACGGACGACGGGCACCAGGCTGCCGGCGGCGGAGATCCTGGACCTGCGCGACCACGACCGCACGTGACGATCGTCGTCGACTCCTCTGCGGTGGTCGCCGCGCTGGTGGACGACGGCCCCGATGGCACGTGGGCGCGGGGCGGCCTCCGGGGCAACGTCCTGACGGCGCCGGCCCACCTGTACGTCGAGGTGTCGAACGTGCTCCGGCGCGCGGTCCTCGCCCGGCGACTCGGGCGGGATGCCGCCGCACTGGCGCACCGCGACCTCGTGCAGCTGCCCGTGACGACCTTCCCCTTCGAGCCGTTGGGCGACCGCGTGTGGGAGCTGCACCCCACGGTGACCGCATACGACGCCGCCTTCGTCGCCCTCGCCGAGGAGCTGGGCGCGCCGCTGTGGACCCTCGACCGGAGGCTCGCCGACGCATCGGGTCCGCGGTGCACGTTCCGCACGCCTGACCGCTGAGCCGCGACGGGACGCTGCCGGGCGTCGATCGGAGCGGCGGATCAGTCGAGGTCGTCGTCGTGAGTGGCCCCGGACAGCCGCTCCCGGTCGGCGATGAGCTGCCGGCGACGGGCAGCGGTCAGGTAGGCCGGGGACTCCAGCTCCCGTTCACCGGGCTGGTGCGGGTCCACCCCGATCGCCGCCAGCATCGGCTCGCCGCGCTGGGAGGCCGACCGCACGCCGAACCAGCCGAGCAGCTCCTGGGTCTGCAGGTCACCCGGCCCGAGAGAACGGTTGGCCCGGGCGACCAGCCAGCAGATCGCCGCGGCCGCGGTCTCCGGCCGGCTCCGGCGGCGGAAGATGGCCGGGTCGCCCTCCGCGACCGCGGCCAGGAGCCGGCGGGCCGCCGTCCGGTGCTCGACGTCGAGCAGCGCGTCGCAGCACCGGTCGACCAGCTCCCGCACCTCGGCCACCCGGTCCCGCACGTCCGCCGGCACCCGCGCTTGCGCGAACGGTTCGTCCGGCAGGGGAGCGTCGTCGAGCTCGTCGAGCTCGTCGAGCGCCCGCGCGCCACCCACGGCACGCCGCAGTTCGTCCAGCTCCACGGAGTCGAGGTACTCCTCCGGGTCCAGCGCACCGATCGCGGCTGCAGCGCCTCCGGGCCCTGCAGCCGCGGGGAGCGGATCGTCGCCTGGTAGTCCGGCTTCCACTGGTCCACGGCGGCCAGCGTCTCGTCGGTCAGCTCGGCCCGGACGCCGCCGCCGAGCTCGGGGACGACGCTGGTGGGGATAGGGCCCTGCGGAGTCGCTCACCAACGTGGCAGGACGCGGTGGGCGAGCCTCCCGGGCGTGCGCTCACAGCCACGCTCGAGCTCCTCGTCCGGGTCATCGCCGGAACGGTGCGGACTCCGCTGCAGCGGCTCGAGGCCGCCGAGGCTGCCCCGGTCAGTTCGTCATCGGGGGAATCGCCACGTCGACGACCGGCGCAGGGTCGGCCGCTGGTCCTGCCGCGGCAGGAGTGACCGTCTCGCTGATCGAGACGGTCTGGCAGATATCCCCGAGGCAGTACTGGCCGAAGACGTCGATGGTCGTCGGCAGGGGCAGGAACACCCGCAACGCCCCGACGGAGGTCGCGGTCCAGGCCGAGGGGGTGCTGGAGCACTGCACGGCTGCGTCGACGGAGAAGAAGTCGCGCGCGATGTCCATGCCCTGGACCTGCGCGACGCTGCCGAACACCCCCGCCTCGACCGAGGTGTCGCAGGCCACCGTTCCGCTGAGCACCATGGTCCCGGGTGCGCGGCCGATCTGGACCGAGTCGAGCGTCACCGCGATCGGCTCGACCTGGACGCCGGCGGGGGATGCGGCGAGGGCGGACGGCGCGGCGAGCGTCGTCGTCGCGACGGCGCCGCACAGCACGAGGGCGACCCGGGCCAGAGCCGGGCCACGGTGGGTGGTTGCTGACGACATCGCTGCCTCCGAGGGGACACACGGGCGGGGAAGCGGCACGACGTCCATCCCCGGGGCGAGTGGGCGCTCCATGACCTCGTCGTGCCCGTGCGCCGCGTCCGCGGGCGCGACGAGCGGCAGGGTCCTCGCGGCCACTCGCCACGTCAATGACACCGTTGACCGACCCTCAGGTGCCGGTGTGCCGTGATGCACGGCCATGGGTCACTGACAGGCGATCACTTCTGCGGAGGACAGCGGGTGGCCGCGCCTGCGGAGGACCGGTGCCACCTCCGGTGCTCCCGGGCCCAGGGTCGGGACGTCCTGGCAGCTCCGCGAATCAGTCCCCGGGCACGACGACGGCGCGGCCGCGGACCGCCCCCTCGTGCAGCCGGCGGTAGGCCTCGGGCGCCTCGTCCAGCGTGTACTCCTCGACCTCGACGTGCACCGCGCCGGCCCGTGCGAGGTCGAGCACCTCCATCAGCTCGGTCCGGGTGCCCCAGTACGGCGCCCGCACCGACGCGCCCATCGGGGTGGAGAAGAAGCCGGTCGGCAGCCGCCCGCCGCCGATCCCGACGATCTGGACGACGCCGTCCATGGCGACCGACTTCCGCGCGATCTCCACGGTCGGCGGGGCGCCGACGAAGTCGAACACCGCCTGGGCGCCGACCCCGCCGGTCAGCGACCGGATCGCCTCGATCGCCGACGGGTCCGACCGCAGCACGGAGTGCGCCCCCACCTCCGACGCCAGTGCCAGCTTCTCCTCGCTGATGTCGAGGGCGACCACGGTCGCGCCGGTGACCGCGCGCAGCACCTGGATGCCGACGTGCCCCAGGCCGCCGGCGCCGATCACCACCGCGGTGCTCCCCGCGGGCAGCGCGTCGAGGCTGGAGACGATCGCGTGGTACGGCGTCAGCCCGGCGTCGGTGAGCGAGACGGCCTCCACCGGGTCGAGGTCGCCGAGCGGGACCAAATGCCGGACGTCGTCCACGATCAGGTACTCGGCCAGCGCGCCCGGAGCGCCCAGCCCGGGTGGCTGGATGCCGAGCGACGCCGCCCGTGGGCAGTAGTTCTCCGCACCCCGCGCACACGCGGAGCACAGCCCGCACCCCCAGGGGCCGTAGACGGCGACCGGGTCGCCCACCGCGACCCCGGTGACGCCGTCCCCGAGCGCGTCGACGATGCCGGTGCCCTCGTGCCCGAGCGTCAGCGGCAGCCCGTAGGCGTACTTGTCGGCGGGCAGGTCCATGACGAACCAGTCCGAGTGGCACAACCCGGCGGCGGTCACCCGCAGCCGGACCTGCCCCGGTCCTGGCTCCGGGGTCGGGACCTCCACCACCTCGGGTCCGCCGCCGATGGTCCGGTACTGCACCGCGCGCACGGGGTGTCCTCTCGCCAGGAGACAGGTCGACGCCCCCAGTACCTCAGTGACCGCCCGGTCCCGCACCTCGGCCCTCAGGTCGGGGTGGCGGTCAGGGGGCAGGATGCGGCGGACAGCCGGGCGGAGGGTTCGGACCCGGACCGCTGCTGACGGACGCCTGGACGCACCCTCCCGCCCCTACCCTCACGCGGGTGCGACACCTCGATCGCGCGGTGACGGCCTCACGGCGACGTCGGCTGGGGGTGGCCGTG
This sequence comes from Geodermatophilus sp. URMC 61, assembly GCF_052931555.1. Classification (NCBI taxonomy): domain Bacteria; kingdom Bacillati; phylum Actinomycetota; class Actinomycetes; order Geodermatophilales; family Geodermatophilaceae; genus Geodermatophilus; species Geodermatophilus sp. URMC 61. The sequence goes on along the minus strand of NZ_JBRFHZ010000002.1, from coordinate 2,704,950 downwards.
GCCACCGCCGCCGCCGCTGTGGGGGTGAGCGCCCTGGTGGTCCTGACGACAGCCGACGACGACCGACCGACGAGCGCGGCCCCGACGGCTGCGGCGACCACCAGCGGTGCGGCCTCCACACCGACGTCACCGTCGGCTCCGCCCCCCGCCGAGGAGTCGGCGCCGGCCCCGCCGCAGACGGTCACCGGCCTCATCGCGGACCTGACGGCGCGACCGGACGCTGCCGGCCCGGCCGGCCCGCTGCTGCGGGACGGGCTGCAGGGTCTCGTGTCCGGGGACGAGGGCGTGCGCCAGCGGTCGGCCCAACAGGTGCTGCCGATCGTGATCAGTGGTGAGGCGCTCGACCCCCGGTACGCCACCGCGAGCCGGCTGGCCCTGTTCCGGACGATGACCGGTCTGGCGCCGGCGCCGTCGGCGCCGGCCGGATCCCCCACGTGCCTCGAGGTCCGGCAGGGGGCGCCTCCCGAGTTGGTGCAGGGGTACGCGCGTCAGGTCCTCGACCGGCTGCCGGCCTGGCAGGCCGACGGGTTCCCGGCCGACGACAGCGCACGCCTGCAGGCGGTGATCACACCCGTGGTGGCTGGGCAGGCGACCGTCGAGCTCCGTCCGTGCCCGGGCCAGTGACCCGACCGGACACGGGGGACCACCGGTCAGCCCTGGTCCCCCGGGGGGCAACCGAGGGGTGAGGAGTTCGACGCCGTGAGGGCCTGGGTGTAGCGCGTGGCGAGTACGGCTGAATGACCGCGACACCTCGCGGCGATCTGTGCATCGAGAGCATCGACGGGCGCCCGTCGCGCTCTCGTGCCGCTGCGATGTCAGAACGTCAGGCCGTGCCGCTCGACGATGCGCTGGGTTCCCTCGAAGTCGGCGTCGCACTCGTAGGCGGCGGCGATCGCGACGAGCTGCTCCGGCGTCGGTGGCTCGGTCAGGGCGTCGAGCCGGCGGAAGAACCGCTCGAGCCCGGCCGGGGAGACGAGGTCCAGCACCGCGGCCGGCTCGTCCCCGGCGTTCCAGTACGTGTGCCACTGGTCGCGCGGCTTGACGACAAGGTCACCGGGTCCGGCGACCACCTCGTCGTCCCCGAGGACGGCGCCCACCCGCCCGGAGAGGACGTAGGTGAACTCGTCCTCCCGGTGGTGGCGGTGCAGCGGGGCGGCCAGCGACCGGGGTGCGAACACGTGTCGGATCAGGGCGAACCGTCCGCCGGTCTCCTCCCCGTCGATCAGGAACCGGTCGCGGGCGCCGACGGAGCCGTCCATCGTCGTCTCCTCCTACACGTACTCGGACCTCCGGAGCCAGGCGAAGGCCGCCCAGCCGGGCAGGATCGGCAGCCAGAACGTGGCCAACCGGTGGAGGAACACCGCCGGGACGGCGACCGTGTGGTCCATGCCGGCGGCGACCAGCCCCGCGATCAGGGCGGCCTCCAGGGCGCCGAGGCCGCCGGGCGTGGGCGCGGCGGCCGCGATGGCGGCCCCGGCGAGGTAGACGGCGCCCACCGTCGCCAGGTCCAGACCCCCGCCGAAGGCGCGCGTGGAGAAGTAGAGGCAGGCCAGGTAGCCGAGGGTGATCACGGCGGCGCCGCCCAGCAGCAGCGCCAGCTTGCCCGGGCGGCGCAGGGCGTGCCCGACGCCGTCCACCGCCCGACGCACCAGCGGGACCACCCGCGCGACGACGAGCCGGCGGACCGCCGGGACCGCGAGCGTGGCGGCGGCCAGCGCGAGGACCGCCAGCACCCCCCACAGGACGGCCTGCGGGCGCGGCAGCCGCAGGGAGCCGAAGGCGGACTGCCCGGCCCAGACGGCGAAGACCACCATGAGGAAGACGTGGACGACCGAACCGGCCGCGTAGCTCAGGCCCACCCCGGACGTGGCCACCGGAAGGTCGACGCCGCTGCGCTGCAGGTAGCGCACGTTCAGCGCCATCCCACCGAGACCGGCCGGCGCCAGTTGCTGGCGAACGAGGACGCGAGCTGGGCGACGAAGGTGGTCGGCAGGCGCAGCCGGGCCGGGACGGCGCCGACGATGCTCAGGGTGGCGCCCGCGTAGGTCAGCGCGGACATCGCCAGGATGACCGGCAGCCAGACCCAGTCGGCGTCCCGGACCCGCGCGACCATGCCGCCCACGTCGCCGAGCTGGGGCGCGAGGAGGTAGGTGGCGACGGCCAGCAGGACGACGGTGAGCACGGTCTTGGCGTGGATACGCTCCAGGTCGGCGAGCTTCGGCTCCGGGACCCCGCTCCGCCGGCACACGGCTGCCCGGATCTGGGGGACGAGGTCCTTGCGGTCCTTGAGCGCGTTCCGCGTGGCACCGCTGAAGCTGTTCGGCTGCAGCCGGGGGAGCGCGGCGGCCACGGCCTCGGGACCGAGCCGGTCGATCGCCGCGTCGACGGCCGGCTCGACGCCGACGTCCAGGGCCAGCGCGACGAGCAGCTGGGCGACGTCCGCGTCGAGCAGCGCGGGTGAGGTGGCGACCTCGCTGAACCCCCAGTCGATGAGCCACGGGCGGCCCGAGCGGTCGAGCAGGATGTTGGCCCGGCGCAGGTCGCGGTGGGCGACGGAGTGCCCGCGCAGGACGGCGACCTGCTCCCAGATCCCGCGCAGCACCGGCGGGGTGACGGCGTCGTCCGAGAGCTCGTCGAGGGTCGTGCCGTCGATGAGGTCGTAGGACAGCAGGAAGGAGTCGCTGCCCACGGGGGCGATCGACCGCAACCGGGGGGTGCGCGCACCGGCGTCCCGGACGAGCAGGGACACCAGTGCCTCGTGCTCCACGGTCCGGCGGAGCGAGGAGAACGGCCGCTCGTCCCCGACGTCCTTCAGCCGGAGGAAGCGGTAGGCCCGGAACAGCAGGTCCGCGGCCCGGTTGTCCGCGCCCATGACCTTGGCGAAGACGCGGTCGCCGTCCCGGAGGGTGGCGACGTAGGGCGCCGAGCCGCGGGCGTCGACCACCGCAGGCTCCAGGGCGGCCGGGGGCAGGCCACTGCCGGTCAGGGCGGCGGCGACCGCGCCGAGTGTCGGCCGCCTGCTCGGGCGGCCGAGCAGCAGGAGCGTCGCGGAGCCCGCCAGGGCGCCCAGGACCAGCGCGACCGCCAGGGTGCCCGGGTGCGCGATCGGCACCAGCAGCCGCAACAGGGTGACCAGCGCCAGCAGGTGGGCCCCGGCGCGCCGCCATCGTCGGGACACGAACGGCGCCAGGACCGTGAACGACGCGGCCACCACCGCGAGGCCGTCCACGGTCAGCGTGCTGTCGACGCCGCCGCGTCGCGCGACCTCGCGGACCAGGGCGTCGGTGTCGCCCCGGTCGATCGACCACCCGGCCCCCTGCACCAGCAGCACTGCGAGGACGCCACTGAGCAGCAGGTGCCCCAGCAGCCGCGAGCGGCGGGTCACCAGCGGCATCGCCCAGGCTCCGACGAGCGACGCGAGGACCAGCAGGGTCACCGCGCCGGCCAGGATCCGGCCGACCGCCGGCGTCAGGAACGACAACCGCTGGACGAGGTCCTCGTCCAGCGCGGTGGCCGCGTCGCGCGCCCCCCGCGCGAGGGCTAGCAGCAGCAGGGCGAGGACGGCGAACGCGACGGTGCGGAGGACGTCGCTCGGGGACCGCTCGTAGCCGGTGATCTCCTCCTCGGTGTGGTCGCCAGCGACCGGAGCGGCGATGACCGCCGCCGTCGGTGGGGGAGTCGTCGCACGCGGCGGGCGAGGGCTCGGGAGTGCCGCCCCTGTGGTCCGCTCCATGCCGTCCACCCCTCCCGGCCACAGCACCCGGGTCGTCGGCCACACGGCGCAGGAGGTGGACGGCCCGGTCGACGGACGCGGCGGGCAACGAGGGTAGAGGCGGATGCCCCGCGGCGGGACCCGCTCGGGCGTCGACGCCCGGCCCGCGGACGGCGAGCGCCCCGCGCCCGGGGTCACGGGGGCGCGGGGCGCGCGGGTCGTGGCAGGTCAGGCAGGTGTCCGGCTCATCCAGCCGGCGGCGGCGATGCCCAGGCCGAAGACGACGGTGCCGGGGATGATCCCCCAGCCCTCGACGGGCAGCGCCCCGCCCAGCACCCCGCCGACCGGCAGGGCGAGCAGCGACACCGCCACCGGCGCGGGCAGCAGCCGGGAGCGCAGCGCCCCGACGGCGATCAGCAGCGGGCCGAGCAGCGTGGCGGTGCCGGCCAGCACGGAGAACCACAGCGTCGCCTGCTCGACCGCGGCGAAGCCGTGGTGCATGGCCGGCGCGACGTAGGCCTCCGTGTAGCCGCCGACCGGGATGAGCACCAGCCCGACCCACAGCACCGACAGGCCGAGCGTGGCGACCCGCGAGCGGGCGAGGCGCGCCGCCAGCGCGCCGGCTCCGGCGGCGATGAGCACCGCGCCGGCGCCGAAGGTGACGTGCGCGGTCACCCAGGTCGCCGCCTGGTGGGCCGCCTCGTCGTGCTCCAGCGGGTGCAGGGCGTTGCCGACGGCGAACAGCACGCCCCCGGCGGTGACGGCCAGCCCCCGCAGGGACAGGGTCGGGCGGTGGTCGCGGACGGCAGGAGCCGGGGTGGGGGTGGACGTGGGGACGGCGGTGGCGGTCAAGGCGTGTCCTCGTGGTGAGTCGGAGTCCGGGGAACCCGGTCGGCGAGAACCGTGGCCGGCCGCGCTCACCGCTTCCTTGCAGTCGCGTTGCAAGTGCCCGGTAAGTGGCCTGCGGGAGCGTCCGCGGTGACCGACCCCAGCCACCCGGAGGACCCCGATGACCAGCACCGACCCCATCCGCGTCCGTCCCCGCGTCGACGGCGACCCCGTGCCCGACGTCCTGGGCATGCGCCTGGCGCACCGCGCGATGCTGCGCGACGCCAACCGGCTCACCGACCTCGCCGAGCGGCTCGCCGCCGCGCCGGCGACCGAGCAGGAGCGCGCCGACGCCGTCGCCCGTTACGTCCGCGACTGGGCGGACTCGGTGCACCACCACCACAGCGTCGAGGACGACGTCCTGTGGCCCGTGCTCGCCGCCTCGGCCGGCCCGCACGTCGACCTCACCGAGCTGTCCGACGACCACGCCGCGCTCGACCCGGCGCTGGACCGGCTGCGCACCGCCGCCGACGCCTTCCGCGCCCGCCCGGGTGAGGACACCGCCACCGCCCTGGCCGTCGAGCTGGCCGAGCTCCGCGACACGCTCACCGAGCACATCGGCGACGAGGAGGCCTCGGTCTTCCCGGTGATCGAGCGCCACGTCTCCGTCGCCGACTGGGCCGCGGTGGAGGCACGGATCCGCAAGCGGGCGCGGCTGTCGTTCGAGGCGCCACGGGTCCTGGCCGTCACCACGCCGGAGGAGCGCGCGATCATCGAGCAGGAGGGCGGGCTCGCGCTCAAGCTGCTGCTCGCCGTCCTGGTCCCGCCGTTCCGGCGCCGGGAGCGGGCCGTGTTCGGAGGCTGACACCGCGACGGGCGGGGGACCCCGTTCGGGGGCGGGGTGGTCCCGCGGGACCGCGGTCGAGCTCCGAGGCCTGATGGGCGTTCCCGCGGCAACGTCTCGACGGGGGCGACGTCGCCGGCTCTCACGTGGCAGACGGTGCGCATCCAGGTCTTCGGGCTCGGTCCGGTGGGATCGCCGCAGGAGCCAGCGGTGCACGGCCACGGTTGCCCACGAACTCAGGAATCCGCCAGCCACGCCAGCACGCGGCCCTGCGACCAGCAGCGGCCGACGGCCTCGGCGCGCAGAGCCGGCCCATCGAACACCGCCAGCCCGATGATGCTGTGGCCGGAGGCGCGGCGATCGCCGAGGGTCGGGATCCCCGGCGCGACTCCGACCCCCTCCGCTGACACCCACGCCACCGCCCGGCCGGCCGCCGCTTCGTCGAGGCGGTGCAGGAAGCGCAGGCGGCTCTCGAGCCGGACCTGCGACAGCGCCCACGTCGTGGTGACGACGGGCAGGGCGTCCGCGGGCACACGGGCGACGGCGTCGGGCAGCACCTCGACGGCGTCGCCTCGCAGCAGCAGCGGGGGGTCGGTCGCCGCCAACGCCATCTCCGCGTCGAGCCTCGCGATCCGCTCCGGTCGATCGGGCCACAGGCAGGCGCGCAACCATCGGGCGTCGTCCGCGTCGGTCACGTCGACCGGATCGGGGTCGACGCCGACCCGGGCGACGACCTCGGGCACCGACCGCGTCGGGACGGGCCGGTCTCCCACGATCGACGACGTCAGCTGCACGGGGGATGACGGGTCGCCCAGCGACTGGCCGTTGCCGTACGTGATGCCGACGCGATCGACGTGGAGATCGAGCCCAGCCGAACGACCCACGTCGATCAGCCCGACCGCGTCCGCGCCGACCCGGCGCGCCGCCTCGGCGATGGCCGGGTACAGCACGGCGCAGCGGCCGGTCTCGAAGGTCCGCGTCGGCCGACGCCCGGCGATGGCCACGACCGAGTCGGTCATCTGCAGCAGCGTGTCGATCGCCGCGCCGGCGGCCGCGTCGCCGTCCCCAGCGGCATAGGCCGCGGCGAGCGCCGGGGCGCGTCCGGCGAGGGCGAGGTCGTGCAGCGCGGCGAGGACGACCGAGGGGTGCCGCCTGCGCGCCGGCGCCGCTTCGATGGCGCGCAGCGCCTCGTCGGACTCGCTCAGGGCGACGGCGACGCGCTCGTACAGCGGCGATGTGCCGGCGGCGTCGACCTCACCGAAGTGTCGGTAGACCTGAGCGAGTGTGCGTGCCCCACCCACGGGCGCGGCACGCCCTGCGGACGGCCCTGGCATCCCCGACGACTCTAGTCGTCGGAACGCCCGCCCTCGACCCTCCACCTGGCACGGGAGCGCCGAGGAGGTCCTCGTCCGACTCGCCGGCTGCTGCGCTCCTCGACGAGCGGCGAGCGCTCCCGCTCGACAGGGGCATCAGGACGTCTTGGTGCCGACGCCGATGTTGAGCGGAGCGGTCAGCACGGCGGGGCCCGTGCCGGGGGACCGTCGACGGAGCATCTGGTTGAGGACCTGCCGCATGCCGGCCTGCTGCTCCGGGGGGAGGTCGCCGACGATGTCCCCGGCTATCGGGTTGCTGCCCAGCATCCAGTCCCACAGCTGCTGTCCCGAGCCGATCTCGAGTCGTTCCTCGTGGGTCGTGTCCACCGTGACGTCCCCCAGGCCGGCGTCGGTCAGCCGCCGGCGGAGCACCTCGGGGTCGGCCACCTGGAACTCCAGCGGCGGGGGATCGTCGGGGAGTCCCTCGAAGCCGGGGTCCACGGCCTGCAGCGCTGCGATGAAGACCTGCAGGGCCTGGAACTCCGCCGGGGAGCCGTACGCGATCAGCAGGACCCGGCCTCCCGGGCGGGTCACGCGGACCATCTCCCGCAGGGCCAGCGGCTGGTCCGGCACGAGCATGACGCCGAACTGCGATCCGGTGACGTCGAAGGTGCCGTCCTCGACGTCGAGGGCGTGGGCGTCCATCACGCGGCCCTCGGCGTTGGGCAGCCCCTCCTCGCGGACCCGCGCCTCGAACCGCTCGATCATCGCCGGGGACCAGTCCGTGGCCAGGACCTCGGCGCCGAGGCGCGCGGCGGGCAGGCTGAGGCCGCCCGGCCCCGCCGCGACGTCCAGGAACCGGTCGCCCGGCCTCAGGCCGGCGAGGCCGAGAGCTGCTCGCGCGATGGGTTCCTCGCCGGGCGCGACGAACCGGTCGTACCCCGCTGCGATCCGGTCCCAGGCCTCCGGTGGTGCCACGTGCTGGTCGGTGGTCGTCGCCGTTCCGTCGTTCGTCCGCATGGCCTCGTCCTCGGTGTCGTGCATGCCGGCGCTGTGGGTTCCTCGGGCGTCGGCTGAGGACGACGCTAGGAAGACGCACGCGGTCGCCGCATCGGGCGGATCACCGAGATCGCCGTCGACGCGGGTCGGTACTCCTACCGAGGGAGCGTCCGCACCAGGTCGTGCGCGTAGGCGTAGGCCGTGGCCGCCGAACGGGACGACAGGCCCAGCTTCGTGAAGATGCTGCTCACGTGGGTGGCGACCGTCTTCTCGCTGATCGAGAGCTCGGTCGCGATGGCCCGGTTGGTCCTGCCCGTCGCGAGCGACGCCAGCACCTCCAGCTCCCGGGCGGTCAGCCCGCCCACCGCACGGTGCGCCGCGTGCGGCGACAGTGCCTCGACCGCGGCCAGATCCGGCCCGGCCGCGAGTTCCCGGAACACCGACCGTGCCGCCTCCAGCTCCAGCTGGGCTCCGGCTTCGTCTCCCGACGACCGGCACGCCAGCCCCGTCAGCACCCGGGCGCGCGCCGCTTCGTACGGTGCCTCCAGCTCGCACCAGTCCGCCACCGCGCGGCGGAGCGCGGTGAGGGCGGCGCGCGTGTCCCCCTCGGCCAGGAGGACCGCGCCGGTCGCGTGCAGGGACAGGGCGCGCAGCCAGGGCGACCTCCACGCGGACGCGAGCGCCGACAGCTCGTCGGCCGCTGCGCGTGCGGCGACGGCGTCACCACCGGCGAGCGCGACCTCGACGTACGGGGCGAGCAGCCTCGACCGCGTCACCGGGTCCTCGGCCTCGTCCAGGACGCAGCGCAGCGCGGGGAAGGCTTCGCGCACGCGGCCCTGCACGAGCCGCAGCTGCGCCAGACCCGGTTCCGGCTGCCGTCCCCACCGGTGGGCCTGCCGGTACGCCTCCTCGGCTTCGGCGAACTCACCCCGGAGCCGGTGGAGCTCGGCCCCTAGATAGCGCGCGGCACCGAGGACCGCCGGGGTGGGCCGGGCGAGCCGGTCGCAGGCCCGCTGCACCTCGAGGCCGGCGTCCGACCACGCCCCGCGCAGCAGCATGAGCTCGGCCCGGTGCACCAGGCACTGACCGCGGTAGAGCACGAGCTGCGGCTGGGCCTCGCACCAGCGGCTGAGCGCCGCGGTCCACTCCTGGGCCCGGCGGACGTCGAAGACCTGCTGGCACCCCTCGATCACCGTGCAGTAGAGGTCGCCGACCGCGGGCGGGGACACCTCCTGCGCCGTGACCGCCACCATCGCGTCGTCGAGCAGTGCCATGCCCTCGGCGATCTGCCCGAGGTAGATGAGGCAGCGGCCCTGACCGGCCCGGGCCAGCGCGCCCAGCTGAGGGTCGGAGAAGCGGTCGCCGACTCCGGCGGCCTCGGCGAAACCCGCGCGGGCGCCGGCCGGATCTCCCTCGAACACCGAGCGGAGGGCGGCGGCATAGCGGAGGTACCCCTGTTCGACGCAGTCCCGGGCGCTCTCGTCGAGCAACCGTCGGGCCCGGTGGATCCAGCCGCCGCCGCGGGCCAGCCGGCCGTCGTTCACCAGGATGAAGGCCGACCAGAACGCACAACGGCCGGCGCGGACGACGTCGCCGAGCCGGAGGCAGCGGTGGTGGGCGCGCGCCCAGACGTCGACGCTCTCCTCGATCCTGCCGGTCAGGAACGCAGCGACCGCGAGCCGCTCGAGGTCCTCGACCTCGAGCGGTACCTCGGAATCCGCGGCCGACAGCTGCGACCACGCCTCTCCCCAGGCCCGCCGTCCGAACGACTCACGGCCCCGATCGACCGCACCGACCACGGGTCCAGTCTCGCGCCGTCCCGATCTCCCTGGCGCGGCTCCCGCGCCGTCAGAGGCCGACGCCGGCCAGCTGCGCGGCCAGCTCGCGCCGCACCCGGTCGGCGCCGCGCCGGGCGGCGGCCGCGGCGTCCGCTTCCCCGAGGGCCTCGGCGACCGCGGCCAGCGCGTCGTCGACCGGGCCGACCACCAGCGTGCCGGAGTCCAGCCCGCCGATCCGCCCGGCCCACGGCAGCAGCTCCTCGCGTGCCTGCCGCGCGGTCGCGAGGTCGCCGAGCCGGGCGGCGGCGTGCGCGCGCAGCGTCGTGGCGGCCAGCCAGTAGTAGTCCCGGCTGATCGGACGGCGCAGCTGCCAGGCCGCCCGCGCCTCGTCCTCCCGGCCGGCGTCGAGCAGGCCGAGGACGACGGCGTCGGTGAGCGCGCCGGGCATCGCGCCGTGCAGCCACGCCAGCTCCCCGGCCACCGGCGCGAGGTCGCCGCGGGCGAACCCGGCCGCGAACCGGCCGATCAGCGCCATCAGCCCACCGTTGGTCGCGCCGGTCTCGGCCAGGTGCGCCGCGACCTGCTCGTAGCGGACCTGCCCCTCGTCGTACCGGCCGGCCAGCACGAGCAGCGCACCGTCGAAGATTTGCAGCGCGCCGAGCAGGTGGCCCAGCTGGCCGGTGTCGGCCAGGGCGACCGCGGTGTCGACGTGCCGGCGGGCCGCCGCGAGGTCGGTGTGCGCCGCGGCGGCGAGGAACAGCAGCCAGTGCGCCACGGCCTGGTGGTCGGTGAGCCCGGCCGCGGTCGCCACCGCCCGCAGCTCCTCGGCCAGCGGCTCCCGCTCGGCGGCCAGGTGCGGACCCAGCGCGGCGAAGGCCCGCACGTTGAGCGCCGCGCACAGCAGCCGCGGCGCGCCGTCGACGGCGTGCACCCGCCGGGCCAGCTCCAGCGCCTGCGCGCTGGCCGCGTCGGTGCGGTCGTCGTCGACGCCCTCGACCTCGCGCACCAGCGCCACCAGCAGCCGGCAGCGCACGTCGTCAGGCAGGTCCTCGCCGGCCGGTGTCTCCAGCAGCTCCAGCAGCGGGTCGAGCAGCTCGGGGTCCTGCGCGCCGTCGTCGCGGACGGTCCACACCAGCGGCGCGTCCCAGGCGGCGAGCGCGGCGACCAGCAGGTCGCGCCGGCCCAGCCGCCGGGCGGTGCGGACGGCGTCCCGCTGCTGGGTGCGGGCGGTGACGGCGTCGCCGGCGCGGGCGTGCGCGGGGATCGACGGCAGCAGCACCGCCAGCTCCTCCTCCCCGCCGGTCCGGCCGGCCAGCTCCAGCAGGCGTAGCGCCGACGCCCACTGCCGCGCCTCCTCCGCCGCGGCGCCCAGCCGCCCGGCCTCCCGCGCCGCGGCGACGACGAAGGGGACGGCGTCAGCAGCGGTGCGCGGCCCGGCGGCGGCCACGGCGTGGTGGGCCAGCGTCGCGGCGTCCACCCCGGCCTGCTCGCGCAGCACCGCCAGCGCGGTGGCGTGCACCCGGGCGCGGCGCAGCAGTGGGGTGTCCTCGTAGAGCACGTCGCGCACCAGGGCGTGGGTGAAGCGCACCCGGCCGGGCGCCGGCTCGTCGAGCAGGCCGGCCAGCACCGCGGTCTCCAGCGCGTCCAGCAGCTCGTCGACGTCCCGCCCGGCCACGGCCGCGAGCACGTCCACGTCGACGTCCCGGCCCAGCACCGCGGCCTGGCGCAGCGTCGTCACCGCCGCGCCGGGCAGCCGCTCGACGCGGCGGCGCAGCACGTCCCGCAGCCCGGCCGGCACGCCGGTGCGCGCGGCGCCCCGGCCCTCGGCCACCAGCAGGCGGGTGAGCTCGCGGACGAACAACGGGTTGCCGTCGGTGCGCTCGCGCAGCAGCCGCAGCTCCGCGGGCCCGGCGTCCTCCAGCCCGTGCTGCCGGGCCAGGACGGCGATGCCCTCGTCGTCCAGCCCCCGCAGCTCCAGGTGCCGCGCCCCGGTCGAGGCCAGCGCCGCGCGGGTGGCGGCCAGCGCCTCACCGGCCTCGGCGTCCCGGTGGGTCGCCAGCACCAGCAGCGGCGAGCCGGCCAGGGAGTCCACGACCTGGCGCAGCAGCTGCAGGGTCAGCTCGTCGGCGCGGTGGACGTCGTCGAGCACGACCAGCAGCGGCTGCTCCCGGGCGGCCTCGCGCAGCCGGTCGGCGACCGCCCGCGCCAGCCAGAAGGCGGTGCCCTCCTCGAGCGGGGCGGCACCCAGCGCGCGGGTGATCTCGGTCCACGGCCAGGCCGGGGGAGCGCCGTCCACCTCGGGGCAGCGTCCGTCGACCACCCGCCAGCCGTCCTCGCGCAGCCGCGCCGCGGCGGCCTCGACGAGCGTGGTCTTGCCCGCGCCGGCCTCGCCGGCGATCCACACGAGGCGGGCACCCCCGGCGGCCAGGTCGAGCAGCCGGCGCAGTTCGGCGGTGCGACCCGGCGACGGCGGGGGAGGAGGCGCCGGGACCGCGGGCAGCGGCGCACTGCGCGGGCCGGGCAGGTCCAGCGCCGGCACCTGCCCGAGGATCGCCGTCTCCAGGTCGCGCAGGCCGTGGCCCGGGTCGATGCCGAGCTCCTCGGCCAGCTGCTCCCGGGCGCGGCGCAGCACGGTGAGCGCATCGCCCTGCCGGCCGCTGCGGTAGAGCGCCAGGGCGAGCAGGCGCACGGCCTCCTCCCGGTCGGGGTGGTCGTGCAGGTGGCGCTCCAGCTCGGGGACGACGGCCGCCGCCCGCCCGAGCGCCAGGTCGGCGTCGGCGCGCAGCTCCACGGCCACCAGCCGCAGCTCCTCCAGCCGCGCCACCTCGGGCGCGGCCCAGGCGGCATCGCCCGACCCGGCGTAGGCCGGACCGGACCAGCAGGCGAGCGCCCGCTCCAGCAGCTCACGCCGGGCGGCGACGTCGCCGGTGGCGGAGGCCCGGGCGACGAGGTCCTCGAAGCGCCAGGCGTCGACGGCCTCCCGGGGCAGCTGGAGGCGGTAGCCCGGCGCCACGCTGACCACGACGGTGGCCCCGGACCGTCGTCCGACGGACGGCTCCAGGGCCCGGCGCAGCCGGGAGACGTGCACCTGCAGGGCGGCGAGGGCCTTGGGCGGGGGCTCGCCGTCCCAGAGGTCCTCGACCAGCCGGTCGGTGGAGACGACGTGTCCACCGGCGAGCACGAGGCGGGCGAGGACCGACCGCTGCCGCGGACCGCCCAGCGCCGCCGGCTGCCCGGCGACCGTGGCCTGCACGGACCCGAGGACGGACACCTCGACGGATGGGACCTCGGGGGCGGGAGCAGCCATGGCGCGCCGAACCTACTGCCCGGCGCGGCGCTGCGGTTCACCCCTCAGGGCGCGTGTGGTCGCGGAAGCCCTCTTCGATCCCGACGAGCACCCGGTCGAGCCGGAACAGGGGAGTGGCGAACAGGGACGTGTCCCTCAGCGCCTCGACCAGCCGGTTCCACTCCCGGAGGTCGTCGGTCTCGGCGACCAGGACGTCGGAGGACTCCGCGCTGAACGCCTCGACGTCGACCCACCGGACGCGGACCGCCGGATGGGCGGCGAGCACCGGGGCGACCTCGCGCTCGACGAGTTCGTCCCGTTCCTCGCGGGACTTCGACAGCCAGGCCGGCAGGGCGGTGAGGTGGAGGAAGGCCAGGTGGTGCAGTCCGGGGTCGGTCATGGCGGGACCATAGATGTAGCGATCGCTACACTCAAGGGGTGCCCCGCCCTCTCGACGTCCGCCGCCGCGAGGAGCTGCTCGCCCGCGCCCTGCCCTATCTGGCAGAGCGCGGCGTGGCCGGCCTCTCGCTGCGCCCGCTGGCCGCGGCCCTCGGGACCAGTGACCGGATGCTGCTGCACCACTTCGGCGACAAGGAGTCCCTGGTGGGACGTCTGCTGGAGTGGTCGCGCCCCGACGTGGCGGCGCTCACCCGGGAGGAGGGGGACGTGGCCACGCTCGCCGGTCGACTGTGGGCCGACCTGGTCGGTGGGGGTCCGCAGCGACCGCGGGTGCGGCTGCTGCTCGAGGTCATGGCCCTGGCGCTCACCCGGGGCGGCAGCTACCGGCAGTTCGCGGTGGCCGCGGTGCACGACTGGGTCGCCCCGATCGCCGCGGCACTGGTCCGCGACCTGGGTGAGGACCCCGCATCGGCCGAGGCCCGCGCCACCCTGCTCGTCAGCGGCTTGCGCGGGCTGGCGCTGGACCGCTTCGTCACCGGCGACGACGCCCGGACCGACCGGGCCGCGGCTCTGCTGATCGCGGCCGCGACCCGACTCCCCGAAGCCCCGCACGACCGCCGCTGAGCACGCCCGGACGCACCCCCTGTCCCCCTACCCTCGGGGAGGTGCGGCAGCTCGATCGCGCAGCTCCTGCCCCACGGCGCCGGCGGCCCCGATGGGAGGTGGCCATCGCCACCGCCGCCGCGGCCCTGTGCGCGAGCAGCCTGGTGGCCCTGGCGACAGCGGACGACCGCCTCACGAGCGCGGACCCGACCGCTGCGGCCACGACCGGCAGCGCGACCTCGGCGCCGCCTGTTCCCTCCCCGGTCGAGGAGTCGGCGCCGGCCCCGCCGCAGACGGTCGACGGCCTCATCGCGGACCTGGCGGCGCGACCGGACGCTGCCGGCCCGGCCGGCCCGCTGCTGCGGGACGGGCTGCGGGGTCTCGTGTCGGAGGACGAGGGCGTGCGCCAGCGGTCGGCCCTGCAGGTGCTGTCGATCGTGACCAGTGGTGAGGCGCTCGACCCCCGGTACGCCACCGCGAGCCGGCTGGCCCTGTTCCGGACGATGACCGGCCTGGCGCCGGGGCCGTCGGCGCCGGCCGGACCCCCGTCCTGCCTCGAGGTCCGGCAGGGGACGCCGCCCCCGGTGGTGCAGGGGTACGCGCGGCAGATCGTCGACCGGCTGCCGGCCTGGCAGGCCGACGGGTTCCCGGCCGAGGAGACCGCACGCCTGCGGGAGCTGATCACGCCCGTGGCGGCCGGGCAGGCGACCCTCGGTCTGCGTCCGTGCCCGGGTCGGTGACCCCCTCGGCGCGGGAACCCCGCGGGCGCCGGTGCAGGTGGCAGGGTCTGCTGCGCTCCACACCCAGCACCACGGGGGAACCTTGCGCCACCTCACGCCCGCCGTCGTCCGCCCCACGGAGGCCTGAGCCGTGTACCGCGTCGACGGGCGGCTGGTCCTCAGCCCCAGCGACCTGACCCGGCACCAGGAGTGCCACCACCTCACCGCCCTCAACCTCGCGGTCGCCGACGGCCGGCTGCAGCCCCCGGCGGAGGGGGTGAGCGACCAGACCGTGCTCGTCGCGGACCTCGGCATCGCCCACGAGCTCAGCTACCTGGAGTCGCTGGAGGAGCAGGGGTTCACCGTGGCGCGCCTCCAGGGCAGCCGGAACGAGGCGGCCACGCTCGAGGCGATGCGCGCCGGCGTGGACGTCGTCCACCAGGCGACGCTCTTCGACGGCACCTGGGGCGGGCAGGCCGACTTCCTGCTGCGCACGGAGCAGCCGTCCGAGCTGGGCGAGTGGTCCTACGAGGTCGCCGACGCCAAGCTCGCCCGCCGGGTCAAGGTGCCGGCGCTGCTGCAGATGGCCACCTACGCCGACCGGCTCGCCGTCCTCCAGGGGTGCACGCCCGAGCGGCTCTACGTCGTCACCGGCGACGGTGCGCAGCGTCCGTGGCGGCTGGTCGACGTCGCCGCCTACGCCCGCCGCGCCCGCGCCCGGCTGCAGGGCTTCGTCGCCGACGTCCCGGTCACCGGGCCCGTGCCCATCGCCCACTGCGACCAGTGCACCTGGCAGCCGCGCTGCACCGCCGAGCTCCGGGAGAGCGACGACCTCAGCCTGGTCGCCGGTATGCGCCGCGACCAGCGCGCCGCCCTGCTGGCCGCCGGCATCGCCACGCTGACGGAGCTCGCGGACGCCCCGGACCAGACGCTCAAGGCCGCCGGTCTCGGCCGGGCGGCGCGGACCCGGCTGCGCGACCAGGCCCGCGAGCAGCTGCGCGGCCGCGAGGCCGACCGGCCCACCCGCACGCTGCTGCCACCGCTGCTGGCCCAGGGGCTGCTGCGGCTCCCCGAGCCCAGCCCCGGCGACCTCTACCTCGACTTCGAGGGCGATCCGCTGTCCGGCGACGGCCAGGGGCTGGAGTACCTGGCCGGCCTCGGCGACCGGCAGGGGCGCTTCACCGCCCTCTGGGCGCACGACGCCGCCGGAGAGCGGCGCATGGTCGAGGACCTGGTCGACCGCGTCGTCGAGGCCTGGCGCGCCGACCCCGGCATGCACGTCTACCACTACGCCGCCTACGAGGTCAGCGCCCTCAAGCGGCTCACCGGGCGGTACGGCGTCCGGGAGGCCGAGCTCGACCAGCTGCTGCGCGCCGGGCGGTTCGTCGACCTGCTGCCCGTCGTCCGCCAGTCGATGCGGATCAGCAAGGAGTCCTACTCGATCAAGAAGGTCGAGGCCTTCTACGGGCGCGAGCACACCGGTGACGTCGCCGACGCGATGAGCAGCGTCGTCGAGTACGAGAAGTGGCTGATCGACCGCGACCCGGCCCGCCTGCAGGCCATCGAGGACTACAACCGCGACGACGTCGACTCCACCCGCGAGCTGCACGACTGGCTGGAGTCCCAGCGGACCGAGCTGGGGGAGAGGTACGGCGTGCTGCCCCGGCCGTCGGCGGCCGAGGTCGCCACCCCGGCGCCGCGGTCGGACGCCGAGGCCGCGGAGTTCGCGCTCGTCGAGCGGCTCCGGGACGCCGGCCACCCTCTCCTCGGTGACCTGGTGCAGTGGCACCGCCGCGAGGCCCGGCCCGGGTGGTGGGAGTTCTTCTCCCGCAGCGAGCTGGAGGACGAGCAGCTCGTCGAGGACCGCACCGCACTCGGCGGGATCTCCGGCGGGTTCGAGGTCGGCACCGAGAAGCGCAGCAAGCTCTACGAGTTCTACTTCCCGCCGCAGGACACCAAGCTGTCGGTCGGCGCCCGGGTCGTCGACGTCGACACCCGCGTGCGCATCGGTGAGGTCCGCGAGATCGACGCCGTCGCCGGGCGGGTGGTCGTGAAGAGCACCAAGCCCCCGGCGTCGGCCCGCGGGCTCGGCCCCGAGGGCCCGCTGGACGACAAGGCCATGCGCGAGGCGATCGCCGCGACCGCGGACGCCGTCCTGGCCGGGCGGTCCTGCCTCGGGCAGCGGCTGCTCGACCGCGTCGTCCCCGCGGACACCCGCCGGCTGCCGGGGGAGGAGGCCGGCGACGCCGTCGTCCGGCTCGGCCTGGCGCTGGACGGCGAGGTGCTCGCGGTGCAGGGGCCGCCCGGCAGCGGGAAGACGCGGGCGGCGTCCCGGCTGATCCGCGCGCTGCTCGACGCCGGCAAGAAGGTCGGCGTCACGGCGACGTCCCACGCGGTGATCGGCAACGTGCTGAGCGCGGTCGGCCGGCCGGCGCTGCAGAAGTGCGAGGAGCACCAGGCCTGCGGCGCGCCGGGCGTGGAGTGGTCGAAGGACTCGGCCGACGTGGCCGCGCAGCTGCTGGACGGGACGGCGTCCCTGGTCGGCGGGACGTCGTGGTTCTGGTGCCGGGAGGACCTGGCCGAGGCGGTCGACGTCCTGGTGGTCGACGAGGCCGGGCAGTTCTCTCTCGCCAACGCGGTGGCGGTCGCGCGGTCGGCCCGCTCGCTCGTGCTGCTCGGCGACCCGCAGCAGCTCGCGCAGCCGACGCAGGCCGTGCACCCGGGGGAGTCGGGGCTCTCGGCGCTGGAGCACCTGCTCGACGGGCACCTCACCGTGCCGGAGGACCGCGGCGTCTTCCTCGACCGGACCTACCGGATGCACCCGGCGCTGACCGCGTTCGTCTCCGACCTGGCGTACGAGGGCCGGCTGGAGTCGGCGCCCGGCCGCGAGCGGATCGCGGTCGACGGCTGGTCCAGCGGGCTCGCCGTGCGGTTCGTGGCGCACGCGCAGCCGTCGATGGCGGCGTCCCCGGACGAGGCTTCAGCGGTCGCCGGGCTGTGGCACTCGCTGCAGGGCGTGGGCTGGACCGACGCCGCAGGGGAGCGTTCCACGATCGGGCCGGACGACGTGCTGGTGGTCGCGCCGTACAACAACCAGGTCGCGCTGATCCGGCGGGCGCTGCCGCACGGCGCGCGGGTCGGCACGGTGGACAAGTTCCAGGGGCAGGAGGCGCCGGTCGTCGTCTACTCGATGACGTCGACGTCGGCCGAGGACGCGCCCCGCGGCGTCTCGTTCCTCTACGACCTGCACCGCCTCAACGTCGCGGTGTCGCGCGCCAAGGCGCTGGCCGTCGTGGTGATGAGCGAGGAGCTGCTGGACGCGGCCGTCCGGACGCCGGAGCAGCTGCGTCAGGTCAACGCGCTCTGCCGGCTGGTCGAGATGGCGAGCGTGGTGCGCTGACGTCCGACCGAGGAGACGCGACGGCCCGGGCTTCAGGACCGCCAGGGGTCGATGAGGTCGACGCCGGTGCCGATGACGTCCCGGGTGGGACGGACAGCTCGACGCCTCCCGCATCGCCGAAGTGCTCCAGCAAGGTGGAGAACAGGTCGGCGGACGGCTTGGCTTGGCTGACCGGGCCGCGCGGGCGTGGTCGCATCCGGTGAGCGGGTCGTGTCGACGCGTCGGGGCGGTGGCGTGCGTCCGCTGATCGTCCTCGTCGTCCTTGCGTCACGTCTGTGCTCCTCGGGAGTCTCGCCACTCGCAGGACGTCCAAAGGGGAGAGCGACATGAAGTACGTCGTGACGTGGCGGGAGCGGCCGACCGGCTCGGTCGCGGAGTACGAGGCCGCGCAGGAGCGGGTCCTCGAGATCTTCTCCGGGTTGGAGACGCCGGAGACGCTGATGTTCCACCAGTTCGTCGTCCGCGTCGGCGAGTTCGGCGGGTACGCCGTCGTCGAGACCGACGTGCCGGCCGACCTGCAGTACCTCGCCACCGTCTACGCGGGCTTCTCCTTCACGGTCGAGCCGGTGATGGACGTGATGGACGCCGTCGCCGCCGAGACGCGCGGGATCGAGTACCGGGACGCGCTGCGGAGCCGGTAGCGGCAGACGTCTCGAGCCGGATGCACGGGGCCGGGGCGCCCAGCCGGCCACGTCGATGCTGGGTCAGCTCCAGGGCGCCGTCCCCGACCGGAGACGTTCGGCGATCGGCCGGACGTCGTCGGGCCCCCTGCAGCGATCGACATGACGAGCTCGAGGGCCTCGTCGTCCGACAGGGTCAGCTGCAGCCCGTCCAGGCCGGAGAAGGCGATGGTCGCGGCCAGCGGGAGTCGCTCGTTGCCGTCCACCGACGGGCGGTTGCGAGCGATCGAGTGCAGCAGTGCCGCTGCCTCGTCGTGGATGGAGGGGTAGGGCGTCCGCACCGAACGCCGTCGACCGCGGTCGTGCGGCTGCGGACTCCAGCGAACCGATGTCACGCACCCCGGACGTCCCCGGCGTCCGCCTCGCGACGGGCAGCAGGTCGTCCAGGTCGAGGTCGATCACCGACCGAGTCGCTCCAGGGCCTCGGTGCAGCGGGGCTGTGCACGACGTCCGGGCGGGGGGGCACGGACGGGGCGGCGCTCGGCACCCACGGGAGCGGTCGACGCGTAAGCTCCCCGCTCCACACGGGCGGCCTGTACGCCAGCGGAGGGCCCGTAGTCACTGCCGAGTCGTCCGGAAGCCCAGTCACATGGCCGACAACAGCTCGCACCCCGTTGACCGACACCGGCACGCCCACCGAGCAGCGGCACGGGGTCACCGCACACGCCTCCTGGTCACCGTCGGCGTCCTCCTCGTCGTCGCGCTCGCTGCCGTGCTCGTCCTCTCCACCGGGGACCGGCCCGACGACGCGGTCGCTGGTCAGACCGTCGCGTCCGCACCCGCCGCCGGGAGCACGACGCCGGCCAGCCCGCCTGCCACGACAGCGGCCCCGACCACCAGCGAGACCGCGGCCGCGTCCGACGTCCCCAGCACCTTCGTCGACGCGATGAGTCAGATCGGCATCCCGCTGGACCCCCACACGGGCTGGGTCGTCGCCCAGGGGATCTGCGTCCGCCTGGGGCAACCCCAGTACGACCAGTTCCGGATGTCCGAGGGTGTCGAGCGGTTGTTCCCCTCGGTGCCTGACGAGCAGGCCCACGAGTTCGTGGCCATGGTGGCCGAGTCGGTGTGCCATCTCTGATCCCCGCGTGGTGTGGTGGCCTCGGCCCTGTTCGTAGGCCCGGCCGGGGGCAGGGGCGGCGGCATCGCGATGCACGGCGCGCTCGAAGCGCCCCTCACAACCACGCCTCGATCTCGTCCAGCTGTTCGTGCGTCAGCCCGACGAACAGGTCCGGTGCGATCACGAGCACGTGCGGACGGGCGGCCAGCCACTCCCCGGTGTCGGCAGCCTGCTCGGCGAGGTCGTCGTCGATCCAGATGATCCGCCGGTCGGGCTCGGCCGCGGCGACCGCCTGGGCGATGGTCAGCTTCCACCACCCCGACCGGCCGCCGAACACGCCGGAGAACCCGGTCGGCGCGAAGTCGCCGCGGGCGTGGGTGACCAGGCCGCGGGGGAGCCCCATCGGCTCGGCCAGCAGCCGGTCGGCGTCCGTCGTCCAGGTGGTCAGCCACTGGATCTCCACCCGGCCGGACTCGTGCAACTCCCGCAGCCGCGCCGTCACGGTCGGGTCCCAGGTCAGCACGTAGCCGTTGAACCTGCCCCGCTCCCAGCCGTCGGGGAGGTCCAGGCGCGCCGCGTTGAGCACGCCGTCGACGTCCAGCAGCAGGATGGGGACGTCCGAGGGCATGTCCCCATCCTGCTGCGGCAGCGCCGCCGCGTGGCCCGCACGCGTCGCCGGTCGGCCGAGCGCGTCCGGGTCGTCCTCCTCTGGTGCGGCCGCTCCGCCTCTCGGGAGCCTCGATCTGCCACACGGCGTCCGAGGGGAGAGCGGGATGAAGTACGTCGTCACCTGGCGGGAGCGGCCGACTGCGTCGGCCGCGGAGTACGAGGCAGCGCAGACGCGGGTCCGCGAGGCCTTCTCCAGGGGGCGGCTGCCGAGGAGCCTCACCTTCCACCGGTTCGTCGCCCGTGTCGGTCTCGGCGGGTACGCCGTCGTCGAGACGGACGAGCCGGCCGACCTGCAGTACCTCGCCACCGCGTACGAGCCCGCCTCCTTCACGGTCGAGCCGGTGGTGGACGGGCTGGACGCCGTCGTCGCCCAGGCGCGCGGAGTCGGGTAGCGGTCCCGCATCGGTTCGCGCGTGGCGTCAGCGGTGGGGAGGGCCGATGGTGGTCCGGTCCGTGCACCGGCTCCTCGCGACCTGATCCGCTGACCCCGCGACGGTCAGGACGGCGGCTGGCCGCCGACCACACCGGCGACCACCGCGGCGGCCGCGTGACCGGTCCGGACGGCGTCCGGGACGGCGACCCCGGCGCGCCAGCCGGCCAGCACCCCGGCCACGAACGCGTCCCCGCAGCCGGTCGTGTCGCCCAGCCGCCCCTCCGGCAGCGGCTCGACCGGCACCTGCTCCGTGCCCGCCCGCGTCACCACCCGGGTCGGCCGCGCGCCGGCGTGCACCAGCACCGACCCCGGCGCCCACGGCGGCAGCCCGCCGTCCAGCCCGAGCACCGCGGCCTCGGCGGCGTTGCAGAAGAGGAGGTCCGGCCGCAGCCCCGCGACCAGCTCCACGTAGGGGGCGACGCCGTGACGCTCGATGCGGGTCGCGGCGGCGACGTCCACGCTGACCGGTAACCCGGCGTCGCGCGCCAGGGACGCGGCCGTCCGCAGTGCTCCCGGGAAGCGCAGCAGGTCGTAGCCGTCCAGGTGGACGACGGCCGCGCCGGTGAACCACTCCGTGCGGACGTCGGCCGGCTCCAGCGCGCCCTCCCCGCGGTCGGTGAGCAGCGTGCGTTCGCCGTCCGGGTGCACCAGCACCGTCGACAGCGGCGCCCGGCCGCGGCGCACCACGGCGATCCCCACGCCGCGCCGGACCAGGCCGGCCAGCAGCCCGTCGGCGAGCGGGTCCGCACCGGCCCAGCCCGCCAGCCGGGCCGGCGCACCGAGGCGGGCCACGCCGGCCGTCACGTTGGCCGGGGCGCCGCCCGCCGTCGTCGTCCGCACCACGCGCTGCTGCCCGCCGACCACCAGGGGTGCGGACAGCTCGAGCAGCTGGTCGGCGACGAGCTTGCCCAGCGCCACCACCGGGCCCCGCCCGGCCGGGCGGGGCCAGTCCAGGTCGGTGGGCGTCACGACGAGGTGGTGGCCACCGCGCACCGGATCCCGGGCGCCCGTGCCGACCTCGGGTCCGCGGTGCGCAGGGTCGCGCCCAGCAGGTCGGCGAGCGCGAGGTACACCGCGTCGTAGGTGCCCACCGCGTCGCGCAGGTCCAGCGTCCGGTCGAGGAGCAGCTCGTGCGCGTGGCGGGCGATGGCGAGGTCCCTGAGGTCGCGGAGGGACGCCCGTCCCTCGTCGACGGTCGAGCGGCCGGAGCGGACCCACCGGCGGATGGCCGAGGTCGCCTCCACGTCGAGCAGGTGGGGTGCGTGGGCCTCCTGGGTCCGCAAGGCGTCCCGGGCAGCGTCCCCGGCCGGGCCGCTCACCAGGAGCCCGGCGACGACGACCGACGGGCCCGCTCCAGCCGGGCCAGCGCGGCGGTGAAGCTGTCGTTCCAGAGGCCGAGGTGCGGCCACCGCTCGGCGACGTACGCCGTCGCCTCCTGCGCGGTCATCCCCCGCTCGCGCACCAGCCAGGCCCGCAGCACCAGCCCGGTCCGCGAGGCGCCGCCGTGGCAGTGCACCAGCAGTCGGTGGCCCTCGGCGCGCAGCGCGGCCATGTCGTCGAGGACCTCGGCGAGCACGGCGTCGAGGTCGGCGTTGTGGTCGTCGTCGGAGAGGTAGGCCATCCGGTGTGTCCGGTGGGGGAACGGCTCGCCCAGCCGGCACAGCGAGATGACGGCGAAGTCCTGCTCGCTGTAGCGGGCGCCGTCGAGGTTGCCCGCCCAGATGCCCGGCAGCACCTCCTGCGGACCGATCCGCGGGATCACCCCGGCGTCGTAGCTCTGCTGCGCGCCGCCGTCGAGCGCTGCCGCCAGCTGCTGCAGGTCGGCCAGCCGCCACACCGCCTCGCCGTGGCCGGGGATGCGCCCGTGGACGACGGACGACCAGCGCATCGGGATGCCGCCCATCCCGTACACCGCCCCGGCCAGCCCGCCGGCGACCGCGGCGACGGTGTCGGTGTCCCCGCCCAGGTCGACCACCAGGCGGAGCACCTCGGCGAACGACGTCCCGCGTCGCAGTGCCCACACCGCCTGGCCGAGCGTCGGCCACACCGCGCCGTTGGGCATGCCGGGCTGCGGCGTCCAGTCGGGCGCGAGCACCGCCGCGTACCGCTCGCGGTGCTCGTCGGCCACCGCCTCGAGCGCCGCAGGGACGGCGGCCAGCGGGTCGCCGCCGTCGAGCGCGACCCGCACCAGCTCGTGGAAGACCGCGCAGCCCTCGCCGGCGGCGGGGTCGCCGTGGGTCAGCGCCGAGATGCGCCGGGCGGCGTCCGTGGTGGCCTCGCGCCCCTCGCGGGCGAACCGGATGGCGGCGGGCGTGGTGCGCATCAGGGAGCCGTTGCCGGCGGCCCGCCCGGTGCGCCGGAAGTGCTCGTCCGCGGCGGTGTCCCACGGCAGGCCGGAGCCGAGGACGGCGCGGGTCTGGGTGCCGATGTCCGGCGGGTCCGCCTCCGCCCAGCGCAGGAAGCGGTCGAACAGGTCGGCCTCGTCGAGCCGGCCGCGCTCTCCCAGCGACGTCGCGACGAGCAGCGCCAGCTGGGTGTCGTCGGTGAACTCGCCGGGCTCCCAGCCGAGCGTCCCGCCGCCGCACATCTCGGTGTGCGCACCGCGGGCCGGGGTGGGGAACCGGGCGGAGAACCGCCCGGGCGGGCCGAACTCGAAGGGTGCGCCGAGCGCGTCGCCGACGGCCGACCCGACCAGCGCGCCGGCGACGCGGGAGGAGCGGTGCACGCGCGGGGTCACCCGAGCACCCTGCCGCGCCGGCCCGCCCATCAGGCGCTGACCTCCTCGTGCGTGTTCACCCCGGGGATGCGCCGCACCGACCCCCACCCGAAGCGGGCCCACACGACCAGCAAGCCGGCGCCGACGAGCGAGCCGAGCGTGTCGCGGAAGAGGTCGCCGTTGGTGTCGTCGTTGTCCTCGGAGAGCTCGGTCCCGAACCACGCGTCCGACCGCCACTCGAAGAGCTCCCACAGCGCCCCGACGGCGATGCCCAGGGCCGCGGTCACCACGGCGATGCCCACGTAGTGCCGGAGGTGCGTCTCGTCGCGGGGGTCCGGGACGACGTCCAACCGGGCCAGGCCGATGTAGACCACCGGGGCCGTGAGCATCGGCAGCGTGAAGTGCACCAGGTCGTCGAAGCGGACGAACTGGTCGTACAGGCCCAGCGTCTCGCCGAACCCCTGCAGCGCCATGCCCAGGGTCAGCGACAGGTCGTAGAGCCGGGGCAGGTTCACCGCCCGTGCGACGAGGGTGATGCTGCCCAGTGCGGCCAGCAGCGCAGCCGACCCCCACTGCCCGTCCGCCGCGTACACCACGGCCCCGGCGAGGATGACCAGCCGGAGGACGTCGATGCCGTCCCTGATCCACGGGGTCCAGTCCCCCAGCAGCAGCGTGCGCCTGTCCACGTCACCGACCTAACCGGACCGAGCGGGGGAGTCGCACAGCGACCGCCGGGGACGGTGCCCGGCTCGCCGCTGACGACGCTGCGTCACCGGGCTCCGTCGTCACCCACGCGACCGGGGGACGACGGTGTCTCCGGCGCGCGCACCGGAACGTCCCGGTGCTGCACTGTCCCCGGCCGGTGCAGCACCGCCGGGGGGCACCGCGGGACAGGAGGACGCCGTGACCGATCGCGAGCTCGGGCCGACCGCCGCGCGCAGCAGTCGGACGACCCTCTGCACGAGCCACGCTCCCGGCCACGCCGTCCAGCCCACCCGCGTGCTGCTCTGCGACAGCAGTCCTGACGATGTCTGGACGCCGGTCGTCGTCATGGGCGCCGTGGGCGACGAGCTCACCGTCGCCTGCGGCGCGGAGCTCCGCCGCTACCGCAACCACGAGACCGGCCGGCTGCTGGACCTGGCCGACACCACCGGGCCCGACGCGCTGCTCAACGAGCGGTACGGCCTGCTCTTCCTGCGCACCTGGCCGCAGGACGCCGCATCGGTGTTCTCGCTGCAGCCGGCCGACCAGCCGCCGCACCCCTGCGGCTGACCGCCGTCGAGATCGCCGATCTCGCCCGTCCACAGCGTCGTGGCCGTGCGCGGTCGGCGATCTCGACGTGGGAACGGGTCAGGCGACCCGGCGGGCGCCCGCGTAGCTCGGCATGGAGTCGAGGTTCATGACCTGGACCGGCTTGCTGGAGTTGAGCGCGTGCACGATCTGGCCGTTGCCGACGTACATCGCCACGTGCGAGACCGGGCTGTAGAAGAACACCAGGTCGCCGGGCTGCAGGTTCGCCTTGGACACCGGGGTGCCGACCGTCGACTGCGCCTTGGACGTGCGCGGGAGGGAGACGCCGGCCGCCTTGTAGGAGAAGGTGGTCAGCCCCGAGCAGTCGAAGGAGTTCGGGCCGGTGGCGCCGTACACGTACCGGTCACCCACCTGGGCGAGCGCGGTGTTGACGGCGGTCTGGGCGGCGCCGCTGGCCGCGGCGGCCGGGGCCGCGGCGACAGCCGGGGCCGCCGCGAGGGCCTGACCGGTCGCGCCACCGACAGCGGCCGAGGCGGGGAGGGGGGCGAGGGTGATCCCGGCGCCGGCGATGGCGGCGACGGCGACACCCCGGAACGAGCGACGAGCGAAGGACGTGCGGGCAGTCGTCATCGACGACGGTTCTCCTGTTCTCCACGACCGCCTACCGGGTTAGCTGACGGGTTCGGACGGGGGAGTCGCCCGGCGCGACGAGGTCGCGCTTCACCCCAGTGCTGCGGTGGGTCCCCGGCCTGCGCACGGGTCATCGACCAGTGCACGGTTCGGCGGCGCCCGGCGGGTGTCGCAAGGTCAGCGACGTGGGCCCTCCGGACGGCGACCGAGGCTAGGTGGGTCCTTCGGCCCTGTACAAAGCACGGACCGGGGTGCCACAGGGTGTTCGGCGCGGACCGCGACACGCCGAGCTGACCACCACGGACGCCGCTGACGGGCCGTCGGCCCGCGCGGCAAACGTGCTGGTCAGAACGTTATGAAAAAGTTTCACTTTCAACGGAGCGCCTGTGCACAGCGTGCAGACCCATGCGCGGACAGCTCTGGCGTCGTCGTGGTTGGGGTGGGTCCTCGCCGGGCACGACCAGAGCCAACCGACCCAAGGAGGAACACCATGGCCGGCATGCTGAGGAAGGTCCTGGCCTCGGGGATCGCGGCGAAGGTCATCCAGGAGGCCCGCAAGCCGCAGAACCAGGCCAAGATCAAGGAGTTCATCGCCAAGATGGGCGAGCAGAACAAGAAGCAGGGCGGCGGCCGGGGCTACGGCCGCGGTCCGGTGCGCTGAGCGCCCGCCGCTGACCCGACGGCGACCCCCCGCTCGCTCCGGGTGGGGGGTCGCCGCCATGCTCGGGGACCGTGCTGCGCATCGCCGTCCTCGACGACTTCCAGTCCGTGTCCGGCAAGTTCGCCGACTGGTCGCGCCTCCCCGAGCAGGCCGAGGTCGTCGCCTTCGCCGACCACCTCGACGACGAGGACGCCGTCGCCGAGCGGCTGGCCGGGTTCGACGTCGTCGTCGCCATGCGCGAGCGCACCCCGTTCCCGCGCGGCCTCCTCGAGCGGCTCCCGCGGCTGCGGCTGCTGGTCACCACCGGCTCCCGCAACGCCGCCATCGACGTCGCCGCGGCGGCCGAGCGCGGCGTGACCGTCTGCGGCACCGGCGCCCACCCCACCGGCCCGGTCGAGCTGACCTGGGCGCTGATCCTCGCCGTGGCCCGGCACGTCCCCGAGGAGGACGCCGGGGTGCGGGCCGGCGGCTGGCAGCGGACCGTCGGCACCGACCTCGCCGGCGCCCGGCTCGGCGTCGTCGGCCTCGGCCGGCTCGGCACCCGCGTCGCCCGCATCGGCCAGGCCTTCGGCATGGAGGTCGTCGCCTGGAGCCAGAACCTCTCCGACGAGCGCGCCGCCGAGGCCGGCGTGCGACGCGTCGACCGGGACGAGCTGTTCGCCACCGCCGACGTCGTCACCGTCCACCTGGTGCTCTCCGAGCGCACCCGCGGTCTGGTCGGCCGCGACGAGCTCGCCCGGGTGAAGCGCACCGCGATCCTGGTCAACACCTCGCGCGGACCGGTCGTCGACGAGGCCGCGCTGCTCGAGGCGCTGTCCCAGGGCCGCCTCGCCGGCGCCGGCCTCGACGTCTACGACCGCGAGCCGCTGCCCGCCGCCTCGCCGCTGCGCAGCGCGCCGCGCACCGTGCTCACCCCGCACCTGGGCTACGTTACCCGCGACACCTACCGCGTCTTCTACGGCGACGCCGTGGACGACGTCGCCGCCTTCCTCCGCGGCGAGCCGGTCCGCGTCATCGCACCTGCGTGACCAGTGCCGGGCCCGGGTACGGACCCGGGCCCGACACGAGGAGGTCAGCGATGACCGAGGGCAACATGACCGGCCGTCCCCACGGTGGGGTCAACGAGCCGCAGGACGACGTCCTCCCCGGCGAGCGGCCGGAGAAGGACCTGGTCGGGCCGCCGTCCCAGCAGGAGGGGCCGCGGGCGGCGCGGGACGGCGAGATGTCGACCAGCCCCGGGGAGACCGGCAGCGGGGTCCCCGACACCGACAACCCGCTCGGCGGCCGGACCAGCAGCTGAGCCGGCGGGGCTACGGCCGCCCGGCGCGGGGGACGTCGACCTCGGTCGCGACCAGCACCGCCTCGCGCACCGGCGCCCGGTTGTGCTCGTAGAAGTCCGGCGCGCAGCACATCAGCAGCGTGCGGCCGTCGTCCCCGCCGAGCATGCAGGCGAAGACGCCGAGCCCCTCGGGCGCGGCGACCTCGTCGACGACCGCGCCGCCCTCGGCGACCCGCACCACCCGGCCGCCGACCGCGTCGGCCGCCCAGACGTGTCCCTCGGCGTCCAGCGCGCAGCCGTCGGGCGCCACCGCCAGCTGGCCCAGCACCTCCTCGGTGGTGCGGCCGGTGACCTCCGGCCCGAGCGGCGCCCACACGCGCCGGTCGGTCAGCGCGCCGTCGGCGCCGAGGTCGAAGGCGGTGTACCGGTTGCCGAGGGTCTCCCCGACGACGAGCGTGCCGCCGTCCGGGGTGATCACCATGCCGTTGGGGAACTGCAGCCCGTCCGCGGCGACCGACACCGTGCCGTCGGGGTCGACGCGCTTCAGTGACGCCGTCCGCGCGTCCCCGCCACCCATCAGGTCGAAGCCGAAGTCGCCGACGAACACCTGCCCGCCCTCGGTGACCACGAGGTCGTTGAGGTGCCCGCCGCAGTGCTCGGTCAGGTCGGCGTGGGTGGACAGGGTCCCGTCGGCGTACCGCAGCACGCGGTGGTCCTTCATCGACACGACCACCAGCGACCCGTCGGGCAGCCAGCCCAACCCCGAGGGCTGGCCCTCCACCTCGACGACGACGGTCTCCGCGCCGTCCGGCGTCACCCGGCTGACCGTGTGCCGGTAGAAGTCCGACACCCACCAGGTGCCCTCGTGCCAACGCGGGCCCTCGAAGAACCCGCCACCCTCCAGGACCGTCCTGAGCTGCTGCTCCGCCATGGCCCGGGACAGTAGGTGACGCCGGTCACGCACCGGCGCGGAGGTCTGGACGACGCCGTCGCGGGAGCCGGGAACCGCTCGGGTCGGCCTGCCGCGCGGGTGTCGTCGGCCTGCTGGCCGGACCGGGCGGTCCGGCGTGCCGTTTCCGCAGCTGACCGGCCGGGCAGGCCCTCGCGGACCCGCACCCGACAGTGAGGACGACCACCATGCAGGTCGGCTACAAGCTCGCGACCGAGGCCTTCGGACCGGAGGACCTCGTCCGCCAGACGGTCCGCGCCGAACAGGCGGGCTTCGACTTCGTCGAGATGAGCGACCACTTCCACCCGTGGCTCGACGTCCAGGGCCACAGCTCGTTCACCTGGTCGGTGCTCGGGTCGATGGCGGCGAGGACCGAACGGATCGGCCTGGCCACCGGCGTGACGTGCCCGATGATCCGCTACCACCCGGCCGTGATCGCCCAGGCCGCGGCGACGGTGCAGATCCTCTCCGGCAACCGCTTCACCCTCGGCATCGGCTCCGGCGAGCGGCTCAACGAGCACGTCGTGGGCGCGGGCTGGCCGCCGGTGCGGAAGCGGCACGAGATGCTCCGCGAGGCGCTGGAGATCATCCGGTTGCTGTGGCAGGGCGGCTACCGCTCCTACGACGGGCGGTACCTCCAACTGGAGGACGCCCGCCTCTTCGACCTGCCCGACCAGCTGCCCGTGATCGCGGTGGCCTCCGGTGGGCACAACGCCTCGGTTCTCGCCGCCGAGCTCGGCGACGGGCTGTTCGCCACCGAGCCGCGCAGCGACCTGGTCGAGGCCTACACCGGCGCCGGCGGGAACGGGCCGCGGTACGCCGAGGTGCCGATGGCGTGGGCGCCCGACGAGGACTCCGCCGTCCAGGCCGCCCTGGAGACCAGCCGCTGGGCGCTCACCGGGTGGAAGGTGATGAGCGAGCTGCCGAACCCGGTCAACTTCGACGCGGCCAGCGCCACGGTGAAGCCCGAGGACATCCGGCAGCAGTTCTCCATCGGCCCCGACCTCGACGCGCACGTCCAGAAGGTGCAGCCCTACGTCGACGCCGGTTTCGACCACGTGGTGCTGCAGAACACCGGCCCCGACCCCGACGGCTTCCTGGAGGTCTGCGAGCGTGAGCTCATCGACCGGGTGCGTGCACTGACCCCGTCGTCCTGAGCGCCCGGGCGGACGTCCCCCCGCGGGGAACGTCGGCCCAGGCGCTCAGGCGGCGTCGACGGGGGAGCGGTCGGCCTGGGGGTCCAGCAGGCCGGCCATGCCGGTCAGCCGCAGCAGCCGGACGGTGAACGGCGACGGGGAGGCCAGCCGCAGCGTGCAGCCGCGGTCCTCGGCCAGGGCGGCGCTCGCGGCGAGCACCCGCAGACCCTCGGCGTCGCAGAAGGTGATGCCCGCGGCGTCGACGGTCCAGCAGCGGTGGTCGGTCAGGCTGAGCGCGTACAGCGCGTCGCCGAGCCGGTGGGCGACCAGACGGTCGAGCTCACCGGCAGCGGTCACGCGACCGGTCTGCAGGTCGATGGACAGCAGCAGCGGACGCTCGAGCGTCTGCTGCGGGATGACACGTGCGCGCATGGTGCTCCCCTCTGGGGGACACCGGTCGACAGCTGAGCCACCGGATGGCGCCCCTACGGACGTGCGCGTCCGGGCCAGCTCTTCGACCCTGTTTGCGACGTTAACAGCACCCGGGCATGTTGGCTGGTGCACGATGAGATGGCCCACCACCGGTCCGTGTCGACACGCCGAGCCCGGTGCCGGCGCGCCCGCAGCGGAGTGGGGCCGGACCCTCGTGCCCTCGGCGCGGGGACTCTCCCCCTGCCCACCACGCGAGGCAGGGGGAGAGCGTCCCCGGGGACGCTCAGGGCCCCCGGGACATGGGCCGGCCGGCGTCCGCGGGTGCGGACGCCGGCCGGTGTGGTGCGGGTCAGGCCCGGTCGGTGCGGGGCCGGTAGGGCGCGCCGGGGTTGAACACCTCGAGGGTGTGCTGGTCGAACCGGCGGATCCAGGACCTGATCGTGCGAGCGGTCCGCGTGCTGCGGGATGGCATGGGTGTCCTCCTGTCGTCCTCCGGGCGTGCGTCGCCCGGGGCGGCGGTTCGTGGGTGGGCCGACCGGCGGGCCGGCAGTGGGCGGCGGCGCGTCGGCGCGCACACGTGCTCACGCACGGCGGACGACGGCGTCGGGGTCAGCTGCGCCCGGCGTCGTCGCGGGGCGCGGTCACCGGCGCGTGCGGGCGCCGGCACCAGGGGGCAACGTGCCGGCAGGGGTCGTCGTTCCGCGACCCCGCTCACGCACCCGGACGTCGGCCGAGGCGACCCCCCCGGAGGCTCACCCCCGAGCCTGCGAGCGCTGAGACCTGCGAGCGCTGCGAGCACGGGGTCCTTCCACGGTCGGGGTGGGGCGGCCCTTCTCAGTCGCCCTTGACGTTGACCACCTGGCGCAGCGTGTGTCGCACCTCCACCAGGTCGGAGGCGTCTGACATGACCTGGTCTATCGGCTTGTACGCGTCGGGGTGCTCGTCGAGGAACGCGTCCGAGTGACCCCAGGCGATGCCCTTCATGCGCCGGTCGAGGTCGGCCCGGGTGAACATCCGCCGTGCGGCACCGCGCGAGTGGTTGCGGCCCGCTCCGTGCGGCGCCGACATCAGGGACTCGACGTTGCCCTTGCCGACGACGACGTAGGACGCCGCGCCCATCGAGCCGGGGATCAGCCCCCACTCGCCGGCCCGCGCGGAGATGGCTCCCTTGCGGGACAGCCACACCTCGGTGCCGTAGTGCGTCTCCCGCTCGGTGTAGTTGTGGTGGCACTGCACGACCTGCGCGCGGTGCACCTCCTCGGTCCGGCCACGCCCACCGAGGAACCGCGACACCTGCTCGGCGAGGCGGTCCATCATCTCCTCGCGGTTGAGCGCGGCGAACCGCTGGGCCCAGTGCAGCGCCTCGATGTAGGCGTCGAACTCCGCCGTCCCCTCCTCGAGGTAGGCCAGGTCGCGGTCGGGCAGGTCCATGCCGGCACAGCGGTCCTGCGCCACCCGGATGTGCTTGGACGCCAGCCGGTTGCCTATGCCGCGCGAGCCGGAGTGCAGGAACAGCCACACCCGGTCGTCCTCGTCGAGGCACACCTCGATGAAGTGGTTGCCCGAGCCGAGTGAGCCCAGTTGCAGCGGCCAGTTGTGCGCGACACCGTCGGCCTGTGCCGCACCGGGCAGGTCGCGCAGCTCCTCGACCCGCGCCGCCGCCGTCTCGCGCAGCTTCCTGTTGTAGCGGCCGGCCGACAGCGGGACCGCCCGGGAGACCTGCCCGTGCAGCGTGGCCAGGTTGCGGCCGCGGAGGTCGTCACCGGTGAACTGGGTGCGCACGGCCATCATCCCGCAGCCGATGTCGACCCCGACCGCCGCCGGGATGATCGCCCGGTCGGTGGGGATCACCGAGCCGACGGTCGCACCGAGCCCGAGGTGCGCGTCGGGCATCAGCGCCATGTGCGGGTGGATGAACGGCATCGAGGCCGTGCGCTCGGCCTGCATGCGCGTGGTCGGCTCGAGGATCGACGCCCAGTTCAGGAGGCGGTCGCTGATCTTCTCCATGTCCCTCTCGCTCCGGTGGGGGCGCGACGGTGGAGCAGTCCTGCCCCGCCGTCCGCACCCCGGTTACCCGCGCGAGGAGCTCAGTCGTCGTCCTTCTTCTCGCGGTCCCGCCCGCGACCCTCGTCCCCGTCCCTGCCCTTGTCCTTGTCCCTGCCCTTGTCCCTGTCCCCGTCGCCGGCGGTCGGCGACGGCGCGGCGGTCGTCGGCGGGGGAGGAGGGGGCGGCGGGGCCACGGCGTGGGTGACCGTCACCGTCGTCCCGACCGGGACCTCACCGGTCGGTGCGAGCGCGAGGACCTCCCCGGCGGGGACGTCGGCCCGCTCGACGGCGACCAGCGTGACCGGCAGGTCCAGCCCGGTCAGCCAGGCCTGCACCGCGGTCACCTGCTGTCCGACGTGGTCGGCGGGGTCCACCCGGACGAAGGTCCCCGTGGGTCGCGGTGCGACCGTCGTCGGCGCCGCGGACGTGGCGGGGGCGGCCGCGGGCGGCGCGGCGGTGGGGACGTCGCGGGTCCCGAGCACCACCCCGGTGACGACGAGCGCCGTGGCCACCAGCCCGACCAGCACCGGCACCACCAGCCGGCGCACCCGGCCACGGTCGTCGGGCTCCTCGTCGTCGAGGGCGGGGAGCCCGACGACCGTGGCCGCCGCGAGGGGGCTTCCCGGCAGCGGGGCGGTCGTCGACTGCGGCACGGGGACGGCGGGCAGCACGCGGGTCGCCGTCCGCTCGTCGGCCGGCTCGGGGGCACGGCCCCCGGCGGCGTCGGCCACCGCGGCGACCAGCGCGGCGCCGTCCGGGATCCGCGCGGCCGGGTCGGTGGCCAGCGTGCGCTCGACCAGTGCGCGCACGGGGGCGGGGACGTCGGCCGGCAGCGGCGCGGGCGTCTCCGACAGCCGCCGCATCGCGACCTCGACCGGCTCCGGGCCGTCGAAGGGACGGCGCCCGGCGAGGCACTCGTAGGCGACCGTGCCCCACGAGTAGACGTCGACGGCGGGCGTGGCCTTCTGCCCCTGCACGAGCTCGGGGGCGAGGTACTGCGCGGTCCCCACGACGTGGCCGGTGCGGGTGACGGTGGCGTTCGCGGCCGACCAGGCGATGCCGAAGTCGGTCATCTTCACGGTGCCGTCGGGGCGGACCAGCAGGTTGGCCGGCTTGACGTCGCGGTGCACGACCCCGGCGGCGTGCGCCGCGGCCAGCCCGGCGGCGACCTGGCCCAGCAGGTCCAGGGTCCGCGGCGGCGCCAGCCGGCCCTCGCGCGCCAGCACCGCCGACAGGGGCTCGCCGTCCACCAGCTCCATGACGAGGTAGACCAGCCGGTCGCCGCCGGGCGAGGTGGGCTCCACCTCGCCGTAGTCGTGCAGGACGGCGATGTTCGGGTGGGTCAGCCCGGCCGACAGGCGGGCCTCGGTGCGGAACCGGGCCAGGAAGACCGGGTCGCCGGTGAACTGGCTCTTGAGCACCTTGACCGCGACCTCGCGGCCGAGCACCCGGTCCTGCGCACGCCAGACCTCGCCCATGCCACCGGTCGCGATAAGCGACCGGAGCTCGTAGCGGTCCTGGAGGACGTCTCCCGTGGCCGCCATGCTCAGACGGGGTCGACCGGGCGCAGCGGCGGGTGCGGCGTCAGCCGCTTCTCCAGCGTGACCCGGTGCCGGCCGTCGGACTCGTGCCGGAAGTCCAGCCGGTCGACCAGCGCCTGCATGAGCAGCAGGCCGCGGCCCTCGTCCAGCGGGGAGTGCGCGTCCCGGCCGGGCAGCGCGGCCGGGTCGAACCCCTCGCCGCCGTCCACCACGCTGATCCGGCACAGCCGGTCGTCGATGGCGACCTCCACCTCGTACTCGGCCTGGTCCCCGGCGTGCTGGACGACGTTGGCGCAGGCCTCGGTGAGCGCCAGCGCGATCTCGTCGATCACCACCCGCTCGATCCGCAGGTGCACCAGGGCCTGCCGGCACAGCCCGCGGACGAACGGGACGCTGCCGGTGTCCACCGGGAGGTGGACGGTGAACGCGATGTCCACGCCGAGTTCCCCCCTCCCGCCCGCAGGCATCTAGGCTGCTCAGGTTGCACGTCGTCGATGGGAGGGCCGATCCGTGCAGTTCGACGTCGAGCGGACGACGGTCCTCGGACGGCCGGCGCTGAGCGTACGCGGAGAGCTGGACCTCGCGACCGCCCCGCGCCTCGCGGAGGCCGTCGAGTCACAGTTGTCCCAGCAGCCGCAGTCCCTGGTCGTCGACCTGACCGACACGACGTTCCTCGACAGCTCCGGAGCCCGGGAGCTGGCGCGCACCGCCCGCCGCGCCGCTGACGAGAGCGTCGCGCTCGAGGTCGTCTGCCCGCGCACCAACCGGCCGGTGCGGCTGGTGGTCGACCTGCTGGAGCTGCGGGCGCTGGTGCCGATCGTCGAGTCGCCCAGCCTGACGGAGAACGAGGTCGGTCCGTAGGGTCGGCCGGCGATGACGCCGATCGCCAGCACGCCCCGCCCCACGACAGCCGCGGGAGCACCGCAGTGAGGAACGAGCGAGGAGCGGACCGCGGCGCGGAGTCGGGCCAGAGGGCAGGGCCCGAGACCTCCGGTGTCGACGAGGACGCCCTGCGACGCTGCGCCGACGAGCCGATCGCCGTCCCGGGCGCGATCCAGCCGCACGGCGCGCTGCTGGCCGTCACCGAGCCCGACCTCGCCGTCGTCGTCGCCTCGGCCAACGCCGCCGACGTCCTCGGCACGACCCCGGCGTGCCTCGCCGACGTGCTGGACCCCGCCGACCTCGACCGGCTGCGCGCCGGCCTGGCCGGGCACCTCCCGGAGGTCAACCCGATGCGGGTGACCGTCGCCGGCGCGGAGGTCGACCTCGTCGTCCACCGCGCCGACGGCCTGCTGCTCACCGAGTGGGAGCCGCTGGCCGGCGCGGAACGGGCTGACGCCGTCTGGCACGCCCGGCTGGCGCTGGTGCTGCAGCGCCTGTCGGCCAGCGGCACCCTCGACGAGCTGACCGCCTCGCTGGCCCGCGACGTGCGGGCGCTCACCGGCTTCGACCGGGTGATGGTCTACCGCTTCGACCCCGAGTGGAACGGCGAGGTGGTCGCCGAGGACCGCCGCGCGGACCTCGAGCCCTTCCTCGGCCTGCGCTACCCGGCCAGCGACATCCCCGCCCAGGCCCGCGCGCTCTACGCCACCAACTGGCTGCGGCTCATCCCCGACGCGACCTACCGGCGGGTGCCGCTGGAGCCGGCCGCGAACCCGGTCACGGGGCGCCCGCTGGACCTCTCCGGCGCCATGCTGCGCAGCGTCTCGCCGGTGCACCTGGAGTACCTGGCCAACATGGGCGTGGTCGCCTCGATGTCGGTGTCGCTGATCGACCGCGGCCGGCTGTGGGGGCTCGTCTCCTGCCACCACTACCGCGGCCCGCACCGCCCCTCCTACGCCGACCGGGTGGCCGCGGAGTTCCTCGGCCGCACCGCCTCGCTGCTGCTGCACACCACGGTCGAGTCCGGTGAGCAGGGCCGCGTGGTGGCGGTGGCGCAGCGGCAGGCCGAGCTGGTGGCCGCGCTCGGCCGCACCCCGCGGACCCCGGCGCAGGCCCTCACCGAGGGGACGCCGACCGTGCTGGACCTGCTGCCCGCCGCCGGTGCCGCCGTCCGCCTCGACGGCCGGCTGCACCTGCTCGGCAGCACCCCGCCGGCCGAGCGGGTGCCCGGGTTGGTCGCCGCGCTGCTCGCCCAGGACCGCCCGGCCACCGACGCTCTCGGCAGCGTCGTGCCCGAGGCCGCGGACGTCGTCGACACCGCCGGCGGCCTGCTCGCCGTGGAGGTGGGCGGCGGGGGCGGCGACTTCCTGGCCTGGTTCCGGCCGGAGACCCCGCGCGAGGTCACCTGGGGTGGCAACCCGTACACGCCCAAGACGGTCGAGACCGCGGCCGGGCCGCGGCTGTCCCCGCGCCGCTCGTTCGCCGCGTGGCGCGAGACCGTGCGGGGGACGGCGACGCCGTGGCGCGCGCACGAGGTCGAGGCCGCGCAGGCGCTGGCCGCCCACCTGACCGAGTCGGCGCTGCTGCGCGCCGGGGAGGACAACCGGCTGGCCGCGGCGCTGCAGCGCACCCTGCTGCTCGAGGCACTGCCGGAGGTGCCCGGCGTCGCGCTGGCCGCCCGCTACCGGCCCAGCGCCGCGGACGTCGTCGGCGGCGACTGGTACGACCTGGTGCCGCTGCCCAGCGGCCGGCTGGCGATCGTGCTGGGGGACGTCGCCGGGCACGGGCTGGCCGCTGCCTCGGTGACCGCGCAGCTGCGGCACGCGCTGCGCGCCCACCTGCTGCGCGACCGGGGCCCGGCCGCCGCACTGCAGGGGCTGGGCGAGGTGATCGCCGCGCTGCTGCCCGGGGAGCTGGCCACCGCGGTCGTCGCCGAGCTGGACCCGGAGACCGGGGAGGTCGCGGTCGCCAACGCCGGCCACCTGCCGGTGCTGCACGCGGCGGCCGACGGGGTGCGGCTGCTGTTCGAGGGGCGGGGGCCGGCGCTGGGCCTGCTCGACGAGGTGGACTACGCCGAGACCCGCGTCCGGCTGGCCGGGCCGGACCGGCTGCTGCTCTACAGCGACGGGCTGGTGGAGCGCCGCGACGTCCCGCTGCCCGACCGGCTGGACGCGCTGTGTGCCGCCGTCGCGGCCGGCGCGGAGCCCGAGGCGCTGCTCGACGGGGTGCTCGCCGCCCTCGACCCGGCCGACACCGACGACGTCACCCTGGTCGCGCTCGGCCGCACCTGAGCGTCGGATGCCCTCCCGCGCGACCTCCACCCCTGCCCCGCATGGTGGGCAGGGGTAGATCCGACCTACACCGCTGCCCCGCATGGTGGGCAGGGGTAGAGGTCACGCGGGGGTGTGTTGCCGGGACCGGGGGCGTCGTGCTGCCCGGGCCCGGCCGGCTGGGTCGGCGCGCCGTCTACCGGGTACGGCCGTCGGGCTCCGCGCGGCCCGGGACCGGCGGCTGGCGACGCACGCCCGCGTCGAACCGCTGCGTCCGGTCGCCGGGGTCGTCCTCGCCGTCCGCCGCGTGCCGCCCGACGGTGGGGAGCGTGAACTCGGCGGTCTCGTCCAGCAGGTGCTTGGCCACGATGAGAGTCCTTCCGTGCGTGGTCCTGACCGAGGCTAGGAGCCGCAGCGGGTGTGCCTGGGACGCGCGGGGGCGGCTGTGCCGCGTGGGACTGCCGGGGAAACCGGGGTGCCGGTGTCGGGGTCCTTCAGGCGTCGCCGCGGCGACGGCGGCGGCGGGACGACTCGTCGGCACCGCGGCTGCGCGCGAACGACTGCGCCAGCTCCGGCGGCCAGCCGTCGTCCACCAGCAGCAGTTCCAAACGTCGGCCGAGCACCCGGTCGACGTCATGCGCCGGCAGCTCCGAGCCGAACACCACCTCGCGCAGTGCCCAGCCACGCCCCGCGCCGGCTCCGGTCGCGACGGCCGCGGCCAGCTCCTCGACCCCGGCCACGTCCATGCGCAGCGCCGCCCACCGCAGCGCCGGTGGCAGGGCCGAGACCGGGACGGCGTCGCCCAGCCGGGCCAGCCAGCCCGGGTCGGCCACCAGCAGGTGCCCGAGCAGCTCGCCGTGCTCCGCCGTCCACCCGCCCGACGACCGCCACTGCCTGACCAGCGCGTCGCCGACGACCTCGCGGCGGGTGGCCAGCAGCGCCAGCTCCCAGGTCTGTCCGGTGAGCCGGAGCAGCGGCAGGTCGACGCCCAGGGCCAGCGCCTGCTCGACCAGCAGGCCGGTCGCGCGGTCCAGCCGGGGGATCCGGCGCCCGCGGCGCACCTCGTCGGCCAGCGCCGTGCACAGGTCGGCCTGCCCGATCCCGGCCACCTCGACGGCGAGCTCGGCCGGGCCCGCGGCGCCGTCGAACACCTCGTCCAGCAGCGCCGCCAGCACCCGGCCGCGCACGAGCTCGGCGACCGCCGGCCACCGGTCGACCGCCGCCCGCAGCGCCGTCTCGACGGGCGGGCTGTCCGCGGCGAGGTCCAGGACGGCGGCCGCGTTGCCCCCGCGCGTCAGCCAGCGCGGGGCGGCCGACGACTCGAGCACGCTGGCCACCTGGTCGGCCGACAGCCCGGCGGCGTCCTGCTCGGCCCAGGCGTCGGCGAACAGCCACGCATCCAGGCGGCGCAGGTCCGCCAGCTCGTCGGGTGCCAGCTCGGCCTTGCTCGCGGCCTCGAGCAGCGTGCGCGCGCGCTCGGTGTCGTGGGCTGCGACCGCTGTCCGCGCGGGCGCGCCGGTGAGCCGCACCTCGACCGGCGCGGTGTCGCCGAGGTCCTCCCGGGTGCCGGTGTGCAGCGAGACGCCGCTGGTCAGCCCGCGCGGCAGGACGGCGAAGAGCACCTCCGCCACCTCGCGACCCGACGCCGTCCGCACCGGCAGCGCGCAGCTGCCCGAGCCCGCGGCGAGTGTGGCCAGCAGCCCGGCCAGCGGCGGGGTGAGCGCGTCCACCTCGTCGGGGGCCAGCACCGGCGCGGCCCGGTCGGCGACCGTGACCCGCAGCGGCGGCAGGTCGGCGGTGGGGGCGGAGTCCTCGGGGAGGGCGTCGAGGAACCGCCCGGCCCGGCGCAGCGCGAGCAGCTCGCGCACGCCCAGCCGCCCGGTCTCGTCCCACAGCAGGTGCACCAGGTAGTTGCCCGGACGACCGAAGCCGTCGGCGCGGGCGGCCACCGCGCGGTAGAGCAGCCGGCCCGCGCCGCGGGAGAGGATGCCGTAGGCCTCGCCGTCCTCGGGCCGGAAGCCGACCAGCGCGCCGAGTGCCTTGCGGGTGCGGCCGACCTCGGCCGGCCAGTCCACGGAGTGCGCGTAGACGCCGAACCCGGGCCCCTCCAGCGTGCGGCTGGCGGAGGTGTAGAGCGCCTGCGGGCAGGCCCGGCCGCTCACCGCGACCACTCGCCGCGCAGGCCGGCGCCGTACTCCTCGGGATCGAGCCCCTCCGGGGAGAGGAAGCCCGAGCGGGCCAGCAGCACCAGCAGCGGGTCGAGCACGCCGACCGGTGCGATGCGCGGGTAGCCGCCGTCCCGGGCGTCGGCGCCGGTGGCCGAGACGGCGTGCACGGTCGGCCGGGGCAGCCGGTGCAGCACCGCGGTCAGCAGGTTCGACCCGCCGCTGACCTCGAGGAAGTCGACCAGCCGCGAGCTGTTGTCCCGCACGTCGGCGAACCAGTGCGCCAGCGGCATCGCGCGCAGGTCGGGGTCGCGCAGCGTCTCGGCCGGGAAGTCCGGTACGCCGCGCAGCTTGTCGGCCTTGCTGAGCACGACGGCGGTGGCCACGTCGTCCACGTGCGCGTCGGGCGGCAGGTTGCGGGCGGCGCGCAGCACGTTGGCCAGGTTGACGACCATCTGCGTGTGCCGGGCCAGGCCCATCGAGTTCTCCCCGGGGTCGGCCACCGAGCGCAGCCGCGGGAAGACACCGGGGGAGAGAACGACGAGCAGCGACGTCGCCGCGTAGAGGAACCTGCCGTAGAGGCCCATGTCCTCGCTGCGGTACAGCTGCTCGCCGGAGGCGTCGAAGAAGACCAGGTTGACCGCGCGCTCGGCGCCGTTCCGGCCGGTGCCGCGCAGCACGAGCACGAACGGCTCGGGCGAGCTGCCCTCGCCCAGCAGCGGCAGGGTCAGCGGCAGCTGCTGGCGCTGCACCAGCAGCCGGTAGCGGAGGTCGTCGAAGCGGGCGGCGGACTCCTCGTCCATCTCGACGGAGACGCCGAGCGGGGCCAGCGAGCCCTCGTGCAGCAGGTCGATGAGCACCGTCAGGTAGGTGCTCTTCGACGCGCCGGTCAGCCCCACCAGGCCGACCACGATCGTCTGCCGGTCGAGGTACTCCGGCGGCAGCCGGTGCCCGCGCGGGCAGGTCGGCACCACGTTGGCCGCGGCCGCGTGGGCGGCGTCCCGGGCCGTGGGCACCGGCACCGGATCGGTGCGCAGCGGGTCCAGCAGCCGCTGCCAGCGGGTGCGGCGCTCCACGGGCGGCCGGGTCGGCGCACCGGTGGCGTCGCGCCACACGGGCGTGGTCAGGGGCTCCAGGCAGCGGGGGCAGACGCGGCGGCGCATCGTCAGCGGACGAACAGCGCGAAGAAGACGACGGTGCTGGCGGCCAGGATCGCCAACAGCACCCGCTGGCGCTCCCGGAACCGCTGGCGGCGCGCGTCGAGGCGCTGCTGGGCCAGCGCGCGCTCGTACATCCCGGACACGGTGCTCCTCCTCGAGGGGTCGGGCTCTAGACGACGACGTGGTAGAGGACGGCGAGCAGCAGCCCGGCGACGACGCCCAGGAGCACCATCGCCGCGGCGGCGACGGCGAAGCCGGTCCAGGTGTCGGCGACCGCCCGTTCCAGCCGGGCCAGCTCGTAGCGCGCCGCCTCGGTGACCGCTCCGAGGGAGCGCAGGTCGCGCATCGTCGTCCGCGGGTCGGGGATCTGCGAGGTCTCGCCGAGCCAGCGGGTGCGCTGCTCCACCTGGCGGGCCAGCTGGGCCACGGTCGGGCGGCGCTCGGGGTTGAACCGCAGCGCCTTCTCCACGCTGTCGAGGAGGTTGGCAGGCACGCGGGTCAGGTCGAGCCGGCCGGCCCGCAGCGCCAGGTAGTAATCCGAGTCCGGCATCGTGTCGTCGGGGTCGACCGGGTGCACCGCGCCGGCCGCGTAGGCGATCACCATGCCCCAGCTGTAGACGTCGCTGGCCTCGGTGAGCACCGCGCCCGCCAGCTGCTCGGGGCTGGCGAACAGCTTGGTGCCCAGCGCCGCCATGCCGGTGGTCGCGGTGCCCGACGGAGGCTCGGAGCCGATGTAGCGGCTGATCCCGAAGTCGACCAGCCACACGTCGTCCCCGGAGATGATGATGTTGCCCGGCTTGACGTCCCGGTGGACGACGCCGGCGGCGTGCACGTCGCGCAGCGCGCGCAGCAGCCCGATGGCGATCCGGCGCAGCTCCTCGGCGTTGAGCCCGCCGGAGCGGTGTGCCATGAACTCGTCCAGCGGCGTCCCGGCGACGTACTGCTGCACGTAGTAGGGCGCCTCGGCCTCGAGGTCTTGGTCGACGATGCTGGCGACCCGCGAGCTCTTCACGCGGGCGGCGTTCTCCACCTCCCGGGCCAGCCGCTTGCGGGCCAGGTTCGGCGCGCCCTCGGGCAGCCGCTTGATGACGACCAGTGCGCCGTCCGGCCCGGCCGACCCGACGAAGACGTCGGCGCCCTGGCCGCCGCGCGGCAGCCGGCACAGCAGGTCGTAGGGACCGATGCGGTCCGGGTCCCCGGGCTCGAGCAGGCCGATCTGGCGGGTCCCGGCCAGGTCCGCGACCGCTCCGGCGGGGTCGAGCGCCTCGTCCACGGTGGTGCGGTCCTCCCTGTCGGCAGGTGGAGATCCGACGGTAGATGACCGGCCTGTGGACCGGCTGGGAGTTCGACGCGCGGCCGTGCGGGGCACGGGGCGGCCGTTCCGGTCCCCGTCCTCGCCGCCCGGTCCTTCACCGCGGTGCCAGCCGGGGCGGGGGTCGGTCCGGGGACGCCCAGGCGGTGAGTGCAGGTGAACTCACCGCCTGACGGCGCGGGTCAGCCGGCGGTGAGGGCGCCGGACTCCTGGCGCACCAGCCGGCCGGCGTCCAGCGCGCCGGTGAGCGCGGCCTGCAGCAGCGGGGTCAGCGACGGCGTCCGGCGGCGGTAGCCGAAGACCTCGGCGGTGTGCACGAACAGCTCGTCCTCGGCCAGCTCGCCGGCGGCCCGGCACAGCGCGGCCATGGCGTTGCCGACCTCCTCCGGCGCGACGTGCTCCAGCGGCCGGTCGGCGCTGGCCGCCTGCCGGCGGAAACCCGTCCAGCCGGCCCGGTCCAGTGACTCGGGCCAGGCGAACTCGCCGTCGACGACGCCGTCGGGCAGCAGCCGCAGCAGCGCGTCGCGGCGGGCCTCGCTGACCCGGGACAGCCCGAAGGCGCCCGCCGCGATCCGCACCAGCCGGTCGCGGTGCACCGGGCCCTCCGCCTTGAGCCCGGCGGTCAGCACCCGCCGCACGGTGCGCGCGGCCCGCGGGTCGTCCAGCGAGTCGAGCGCCTTGCGCTGGAGCCCGCCCCTCGGGGTCCAGGGCGAGAACGCCGTCTCGCCGTCCAGCAGGGGGGCGGCGGGCTTCCGCGTCGCCCGCCGGGCCGGCCGGGCGGTCGGAGCGGACGCAGGCTCGGCGACGGCGGTCGCCCCGGGGACCGCCGGGGCCTCGACGGCGCTCCCCGCGGGGGTGGCCGCTCCGGTCACCACGGTCTCGACCACGGCCGGTGGCGCAGCCCGCAGCGGCACCACCGCGCGGACCTCGGGTGCGGCCGGCTCGGCGGGCGCGGGCACCGGCGGGACGACGCCCGCCGGCTCCGGGTCCGCACCCACCACGGGAGCCGGCGTGGCCGGTGCCGGCGCGGGGACCGGCACGGCCGCGACGGCGGCGACCAGCCGGTCGAGCACGGCCTCGCGGTCGCGCAGCCAGGTCGGCAGCCAGACCCGCTCGACGGCGGGCCAGCCGAGCATCCCCGACAGCACCTCGACCGGCAGCCCGTCGCGGTCGCCGACCGTGCGCCGCCGGGCCCACGCCGGGCCGTCGAGCAGCACGGCCATCACCGGCGCGTCCGGCGTCTCGGTGCGAGCCACCGACAGGTCGACGCGGAAGTCCGAGAGGCCGACGTCGGTGCGCACGCTCAGGCCCCGGTCGCGCAGCCCCGCGGCGATCTCCTCGCGGTGCCGGTCCGGGACGGCGACCGGCCGGGCCTCCCGCGGCAGCGCGTCGGTGCCGAGCGCGGCCAGGTCGAGGTAGGCGCGCAGGTGCTTCACACCGACCGAGGAGGTCTGCTCGGCGCGCAGCTGCGCGGGGTCGAACGAGGAGAGGACGACGACCTGCCGGCGGGCGCGGGTGACCGCCACGTTGAGCCGCCGCTCGCCGCCGACCCGGTTGAGCGGGCCGAAGTTCAGCGGCAGCATGCCGCGGTCGTCGACGCTGAAGCCGGTGGAGAAGAGCACGACGTCGCGCTCGTCGCCCTGCACGTTCTCCAGGTTCTTGACGAACAGCCCCTCGCCGTCGGTGCGGTCCAGCGCCTCGACCAGCCGCTCGTCGCCGGCGTCGCGCAGCAGGCCCTCGATGTAGGCGCGCTGCTGGGCGTTGAAGGTGACCACGCCGATCGAGGGCAGCGTGTCCGGCGAGGCGTCGAAGCGGCGGCGCACCTCGGCGACGACCGCCTTGGCCTCCATCGGGTTGGTGCGCAGCAGCCGCCCGGCGCCGGTGCGGTGGAAGGTGCCGTGGACGCGGATCAGCGAGATGCCGCGACCGTCGACGTCCGCCGAGGGCCGGCCGTGCGTCGGCGCGGGGAACGACGAGAGCCGGTTGTCGTAGTAGTTGGCGTTGCTGAACGCGATCAGCGACTCGTCCTGGCTGCGGTAGTGCCACGACAGCCACTGCCGTGGCACCCGCGCCTGCACGCACTCCGAGAGGATCGACTCCTCGTCCTCGACCGAGGTGCCCAGCAGCTCGACCGCGTCGTCCTCCGCGACGCCGTAGGTCGGCTCGGCGAAGGACGTCGGCGGCATCTGCCGGCTGTCGCCCACGACGACCGCCGCCGTGGCCCGGCCCAGCGCACCCACCGCGTCGGCCACCCGGATCTGCGAGGCCTCGTCGAAGACCACCAGGTCGAACAGGCCGGCCTGCGCGGGGAAGAACCGCGCCACCGAGTCGGGGCTGACCAGCACGCACGGCATCACGGTGGTGATCAGCCGGCCGTGGCGGGCCAGCAGCGCGCGCACGCCCAGCCCGCCGCGGGTCCTGGCCAGCTCCCGCCGCAGCGCGCCGACCTCGCCGTCCCCGCCGGCGGCGTCCAACGACCGGGCGGCGAGCACGGAGGCGGGCAGCGCCGAGCGCAGGTGCGCGCGCACCGCCCGCGAGGCGGCGGTGAACCGGGTGATCGCCCGCTCGTGCGCGTCGGCGTCGAAGTCGTCGAGGCCGGCGGCGTCGCGGCGCTCGGTCACCGAGGCCCG
This sequence comes from Geodermatophilus sp. URMC 61, assembly GCF_052931555.1. Taxonomy (NCBI): domain Bacteria; kingdom Bacillati; phylum Actinomycetota; class Actinomycetes; order Geodermatophilales; family Geodermatophilaceae; genus Geodermatophilus; species Geodermatophilus sp. URMC 61. The sequence continues at coordinate 2,661,167 of NZ_JBRFHZ010000002.1, read as the reverse complement.
CGCCAGGCCGCGCTCGAAGGCCCGGACGGCGTCCTCGGCGGGCAGCTCGCCGGTGACCAGCAGCGCCCGCGCCTCGTGCAGACCGGCGGTGCGCAGCGGCTCGAGGGTGTCGACGAGGTCGGCCCAGCGGCGCAGGGACATCAGCCCGGTGTGCTCGACGCCGCGCTCGGGCCGGGTCATCTGCCAGCGCAGCACCAGGCCGTCGTCGCCGGCCCACTCGGCCAGCCGCCGCGGGTTGCTGCGGCACACCCGCAGCAGCGCGGCGACCGCGTCGCGCAGCCGGGCGACGGCGGCGCCGGCGGCCGGGTCGGGGCCCTCGCCCTGCACGACCCAGCGGCGCAGCGCGACGGCGAACCCGCTGGCGCTGTCGGTGGCGGTGCCGGCCCGCTCCAGCCACTCGACCTGGCCGACCAGCAGCTCCGGCTCGGCCAGCGGGTTCCAGGTGGGCGGCACGGCCAGGCCGGGGATCACCGAGGCGCGGGCCACGATGCCCCGCGCGGCCGTCTGCAGCCGCCACAGCCGGGCGGTCAGCTCCGGGACGTCGCCGAGCTTGACCTGCACGCCCGGCCGCAGCACCGGCTGCAGCTGGTCGCGGACGGCCCGCAGCCCCGCCCGGCGGGCCATGAACCGGGCGGCCTGCGCGGTCTGCGCGGCGACGTAGAGGTCGGCCAGCGGCAGCTCCAGCGCGGCCGGGGTGGCCAGCTCCATGCCGGGGTGGACGGCGCCGGAGAACGCCGCGACCTCGCCGAGCACGGTCGTCGTCGCCACGTTCCAGCGCTCGGTCGGCACCTCGTCGAGGACGTCCAGCGTCGTCGCCGGGCCGCGGAGCAGGTGGGCCAGCGCGTCGAGGTCCGCGGGCGTGCGGACCTCGCGCAGGACCCGGGCCAGGTGCGGCTCGGTGGGCAGGTCGCGGACGGCCTGGTCGACGGCGGCCGCGGTCTGCTGGGCGGCGAGCAGGTCGACCCGTGCGGTGTCCACGAACGCCCAGGCGTGCCGCGGCGAGGGGCGCACCAGGTCGGCGATGTCGGGCAGCAGCGCCAGCGCGCGGCGCACCGCGGTGAGCGTCTCGGCCGACGCGGCGGCCACGAAGGCGGGGGAGACCGGCAGGGTGGGGACGCCGTCCCGCCGGGCCAGCGTCGCCGTCCGGGCCGTGTAGTACGACAGCCCGGCGGCGTTCTCCGCGTGCAGCCGCTCGGCGTAGCGGGCCAGGGTGCGGCGGGCGGAGCGGAGGTCGTCGGAGTCGGCGGTCAGGCCCTCGGCGTCGACGGCGACCGCGTGCTCCAGCGCGGCCTGCACCTGGGTGCGCACTGCCGCGGCCTTGGCGCCCCGGTCGTGCAGGTCGAGCGCGAACGGGCCCATGCCCACGGCCTCGAGCCGCCGCGCGACGACGTCCAGGGCCGCGCGCTTCTCGGCGACGAACAGCACCTTCTTGCCGTCGGCGACCGCGCGGGCGAGCAGGTTGGTGATCGTCTGCGACTTGCCGGTGCCGGGTGGGCCCTCGAGCACGAAGGTGCGGCCGGCGGCGGCCTCGGCGATCGCGCGCAGCTGCGAGGCGTCGGCGGGCACCGGGCACCGGGCCGCCAGCTCGTCGAGGTCGGTGGCGCCCGCGCTGTCGGGGACCGGGTCGACGAACGCCTCCGTGGGCCGGTGCACGAGGTGGTGCACCAGCGGGTTGGCGGTGAGGTCGGCCCAGTGCTCGTCGAGGTCCCTCCAGAGCCGGTACTTGGCGAACTGGAGGACGGCGAGGTCGGCGGTGGCCTCGACCCGGTGCGGCAGCCCGGCCTCGGCCAGCGCCTGGCGCATCGCCTGCAGCGCCTCGTCCAGGTCGATGCCGGCGCCGTCCTCGCCGGGCTCGGTCAACCCCGGGACGGCGAGGCCGTGCACCTGCCGCAGCTTCTCCAGCAGGCAGTGGTTCGGGGTGCTGGAGCCGGTGTCGTCGAGCGCCAGCCGGTAGACGCCGTTGCGGCTGGTCGGGGTGAGGGTGACCGGCACCAGCACCAGCGGGGAGCGCAGCGGCCGGCCGTCGAGCTCCCACACCAGGCTGCCGAGGGCCAGGTACAGGTTGTTGGCGCCGGTCTCCTCGCGCACCGTCTTGGCCTTGTAGGCGAGGTTGCGCAGTCGCGGCAGGTAGCCGCCCTCGCTGACCTGGGCGTGCACCGCGCGGCGCTCGACGAGCACCTCGGCCAGCTGGGCGTCGGGCAGCTCCCGTGCGGAGGCCAGGCCGCGCTCGCGGTGCACGGCGGCGATCCGGTCGTCGGGCAGCAGCTGGACGGCGGTGCCGTTGTGCAGCAGGTCCTCCAGCACGGCCAGGTGCGACGCGGGCACGACCAGCGGCAGGCCGGCCCGCTCGCTGTAGTTGATCAGCCGGTTGCGCAGCGAGAGGTCCAGCAGGCTGTTCTTCCACTGCTGCACGCGGGCCGGGATCTCCGGACGGCCCGGCTGCCCCGACGACGCGCCCACCCCCGCCGTCCGCTCGACCGGCCGGGCTGCGGCGCTGTGCACCGCCGGCCGGTACTCAATGACCTGCACCGCGCCGTCCCGGCCGCGGGTGCGGGCCGGCAGCGGCACGATGCCGTCACGCCGGGCGCGGTGGACGTCGGTGACGCCGACGACCCGGTCCAGGTCACCGGCGCCGGCCAGCCAGGCGCTGTAGGCGGCGGCGTGCAGGTCGGCGCCTGTGGAGCCGCGGCTGGTGAGCAGCGTGGTCTCGACCAGCCCGATCAGGCCGAGGTCGACGAGGTTGACCAGCGGCGCGACGTCGGTGGTGGCGACGCTCTCGGCGCTGCGTTCCTCGCGCCAGTACCCGAGGAACGCGTGTCCTGTCCCCGCCGCCCCGCCGATGCCCTCGGCCACCCACAGCAGCGGTCGGATGCCGGCCTGCTCCAGCGCGGCGGCCAGCGTGACGACCGTGTCCAGGCAGGTGCCGACCCGGCCGTCGAGGACGTCGCCGGGGGTGCGCACCTTGTGCCCGACGTCCGCCCAGGAGGCCGGGGGTTCGGTGTGGCGGATGGCGCGGCGCTGCATCGCCTCGGTGAGCGCGGCGACGATCTCGTCGACCCGCTCGGGGCCGGACTGGTAGCCCTGCACCGACCCGCTGCCGGTGCGCGCCTCGAGCAGGTCGGCGGCCTCGCCGATGAGCGTGGTCACCGACGGGTGGTGGGGCAGCACGTGCGCCGCGAGCATCTCCAGCGCCAGCGGCACGGGTGCGGCCAGCCACTGGTTGGCGGCCAGCACCTGCACCGGGACCGCGGTGCCGCCGACGTCCTCGCCGTCCACGAGCAGGTCGATCTCGATCGAGCCGGGCCGCTGCTCCTCGATCTGCAGCATCGCGGCGGGGTCCATGACCAGGCCGACGTCGCTGAGCACCGTGGTCTGGCCGGCGTCGAGGTCGACGAGCAGCTCGACGGGGCTGCCGATCGGGCCCTCGGCGTCGCGCACGCCGAGCCGCACGGTCGCGCCCTGCACCGCGCCGCCGTGGTTGGTGAACGCCAGCCGGGACACGACCGGGACGCGGTTGTGCGCCAGCGCGTAGCTGAGCACCGGCGTGGAGGTGGCCTGGATCGCGACGGCCGGCCGGGTGCTGGCGTCGGAGGTCCGGACCTGCGTGGTGCTCATGGCGTTCTGTCTACCGGTCCGGACGGAACGGTCCCCTCAGGCCGCCGAGGCGTCCGGGGTGGCTGTGACGGGTGGGGCGGGATTGACTCCGGATCCGGTCGGGTGCACCTGCGGAGGGTCACGACGCCGCGGCCGCGTGCCGATGACGCCCGCCGGCGGTCTGGGGCTCGGGCTCCGGTGGTGTGCGTCCGGGGCGCGTCTCCTGGCTGAGGCGCGCCCCAGGCGCACGGTGCCGACCGCAGGCGTGCACGATCGGAGCCATGAGCCTCACGGCCACTCCGGCGGACAGCGACACCGGCCCCGACCGGGCCCTGCGCGAGATCGAGGACCGCGTCCTCTGGCTGGCGACCGCGATCGTCGACCACGCCAACCGGGTGCGCCCGAACCCCGGCGGCCTCAAGGTCGGCGGGCACCAGGCGTCCAGCGCCTCGATGGTCACGATCATGACCTCGCTGTGGCTCGAGCAGCTGACGCCTGCGGACCGCGTCTCGGTCAAGCCGCACGCCTCCCCGGTGCTGCACGCGCTGGAGTACCTGCTGGGCCAGCTCGACGCCTCGTACCTGACGACGCTGCGGGAGTTCGGCGGCCTGCAGAGCTACCCCAGCCGGCTCAAGGACCCCGTGCCGGCCGACTACTCGACCGGCAGCGTCGGCATCGGGGCGACCGCGCCGATCTGGGGCGCGATCGCCCGCCGCTACGTCAACACCCAGCTCGGGGCCGGCGGCACCGGCCGGCAGTGGTCCCTGGTCGGGGACGCCGAGCTCGACGAGGGCGCGGTGTGGGAGGCCGTGCTCGACCCGATGGTCGCCGAGCTCGGTGAGGTGGTGTGGGTCGTCGACCTCAACCGGCAGTCGCTGGACCGCGTCGTCCCGACGATGGGCGCCACCCGGCTGCAGGGCATGTTCGCCGCGGCCGGCTGGCAGGTGCTCACCGTCAAGTACGGCCGCTTCCTCGAGGCGCTGTTCGCCCGGCCCGGCGGCGCGGCGCTGCGCGACCGGATCGACGCGATGTCCAACCCCGAGTACCAGCGGCTGCTGCGCCACGAGCCCGCCGCCCTGCGCCGGCTGCTGCCGGGGGAGGGCCCCGGGGCGGCCGAGATCGCCGCGCTGGTCGCCGACCTTTCGGACGCCGACCTGCGCGCCGCGGTGCGCAACCTCGGCGGGCACGACCCCGCGGCTCTCCGCGCCGCGTTCGCCCAGATCGACGACACCCGCCCGACGGTGGTCCTCGCCTACACGCTCAAGGGGTACGGGCTGGCCACCGAGGGCCACCCGCAGAACCACTCCGCCCTGCTGACCGAGGCGCAGCTGCACGAGCTCGCCGCCCGGGTGGGTGCCGACCCCGCCGACCCGTGGGCCGGCCTGCCCGCGGACGGCGACGCCGCGCGGCTGCTGCGCGACGCGGCGCAGCGGCTGCGCCGCCGGGCGTACGAGGCGCAGGCCGCACCACCGGTGCCGACCGACCTGGGTCGCACCCCCTCGGGGACGGCGACCACGCAGGCGGCGCTGGGCCGCACCCTGCTCGACCTCAACCGCGCGGCGCCCGAGGTGGGCCGGCGGGTGGTCACGGTCAGCCCCGACGTCAGCTCCTCGACCAACCTCGGTGGCTGGGTGAACAAGGTCGGCGTCTGGTCGCACGAGGACCGGCGCAACTGGTTCGCCGACGACGCCGAGACGATCCTGCACTGGCGCGAGCGCCCCACCGGCCAGCACATCGAGCTGGGCATCGCCGAGACCAACCTGGTCGGGGCGATCGGCGAGCTGGGGACGACGTGGAGCCGCTGGGGGCAGCCGCTGCTGCCGATCGGCGTGCTCTACGACCCGTTCGTCGAGCGGGCGCTGGAGCCGTGGTCGTTCGGCATCTACGCGGGCGGCCAGTCGATCCTGGTCGGGACGCCGTCGGGCGTGACGCTGGCTCCCGAGGGCGGTGCACACCAGTCGATCACCACGCCGTCCCTCGGGCTGGAGCAACCCGGCTGCACCAGCTACGAGCCGGCGTTCGCGCTCGACACCGAGTGGTGCCTGCTCGCCGCGCTGTCCCGGCTGGGCCGGCCCGGCGGGTCCTCGGCGTACCTGCGGCTGTCCACCCGGCCGGTGGAGCAGGCCCTGGCCGCCGTCCCGGCCGACCCGGCCGCCCGCGAGCGGCGCCGCAGGCAGGTGGTCGCCGGTGCCTATCCGCTGCGCCGGTCCGCCCGGCCGGTGGTCACCCTCGCGGCCATGGGCGCCGTCGTGTCCGAGGCGCTCACCGCCGCCGAGCGCCTGGAGACCCTGGGGCTCGGGGCCGACGTGGTGTGCGTGACCAGCCCCGGCCTGCTGTTCCGGGCGCTGCAGGGCCGCCGCGGGCTCGACGAGGCCCCGGGCTGGGTGCTCGACAGCGTGTTCCCGGTGGAGCGGGCGGCGCCGATGGTCACCGTCCTGGACGGGCACCCGCACACGCTGGCGTTCCTCGCCGGCGTCCGCGGCGTCCCGGCCACCCACCTGGGCGTCACGGCCTTCGGGCAGAGCGGCGACCTCGAGAGCGTCTACCGGCACCACGGCCTCGACGTCGACTCGATCGTCGGGGCCGCCCTGGACCTGGTCGACTGAGAGGCTGCGGGCATGACTGATGCGCAGCGCCGGGAGTCCGGACTCGTCGTCGAGGAGCGTGGGCACGTCCGCGTGCTCACCCTGGACCGACCGGAGCGCCGCAACGCGCTGTCCAGCGGGCTGCAGGCCGACCTGGTCGAGGAGCTGCTGCGCTGCGGGGAGGACGGCGACGTCCGCGCGGTGGTCCTCGCGGCCAACGGGCCGGCCTTCTGCGCCGGCTTCGACCTCGACGAGATCCGCGAGCTGGACCGCCGCGGCGAGCGCTTCCGCCCGCCCATGGACCGGCCCACCCGCGCGCTGTTCGAGGTGGTGACCGAGGTGCCGGTGCCGGTGGTCGCGGCGATCGCCGGTGCGGCCGTGGCCGGCGGGTTCGAGCTGGCGCTGGCCTGCGACCTGCGGGTCGCCGCGCCCGGCGTCCGCATGGGGCTGCCCGAGGCGAGGATCGGCATGGGCGCCAACTTCGGCTCCGTCGTCCTGCCCAAGCGGATCCCCATGGGCATCGCCCTGGAGCTGCTCTACACCGGCGAGTACGTCACCAGCGAGGTCGCCGAGCGCTGGGGGCTGGTCAACCGCCTCGTGCCGGCGGACGACGTGCTGCCCACCGCGCTCGCGCTGGCCGACGCGATCGCCGCCAACGCCCCGCTGTCGGTGCGCCGGATGAAGGCGACCGCGGTCAAGGGCCTGGAGCTGCCGCTGTGGCAGGCGCTGCGGCTGGACGTCGGCCCGAACCCGTACCTGTCCGAGGACCGCAAGGAGGGCATCGCCGCGCAGCGCGAGAAGCGCGCACCGCGGTGGACCGGGCGCTGAGCCGGCTCCGTCCGGTTCCCCGGGTGGGCGGCTGAGGGCGCCAGGTCCCGTCCCGCGGATGCTCGTGCTCTGCCCCCGGTGGTGGGCAGCGCCGAGCTCCCGGGGAGGAGTGCCTGCCAGGGAGCTCGTCCCCTGCCCCGGACCGTGGGCAGGGGACGATCCGCCGGGCAGAGGGGGCGGCGGGGTAGCCACCTCTGCAGGAGCTCGGTGGGGGACGAGGGGAGCGGGATGCCGAGGACCAGCGCCGGTCTGCTGCTCTACCGGCGGCACCCCGAGCGCGGCGTGGAGGTGCTCGCCGGGCACATGGGTGGCCCGTTCTGGGCGCGCAAGGACGCCGGCGCCTGGTCGATCCCCAAGGGCGAGCACGGTCCGGACGAGGAACCGCGGGACGTGGCCCTGCGGGAGTTCGCCGAGGAGCTGGGGTCCCCGGCGCCGGTCACCGACCTGGTGCCGCTCGGTGAGGTCCGGCAGTCCGGCGGCAAGCGGCTCACCGTCTGGGCGGCGGAGGGCGACCTCGACGCGGCGGCCGCGGTCAGCAACACCTTCTCCCTGGAGTGGCCGCCGCGCTCGGGCCGCGTGCAGGAGTTCCCGGAGATCGACCGCGCCGCCTGGCTGACCGTCGAGGAGGCCCGCGAGAAGCTGGTGAAGGGCCAGGTGCTGCTCCTCGACCGGCTGCTCGACCTGCTCGCGTGATCGTCTTCGCAACGGTTGGACGTCGGCTCGTCCCACCCGTCCCACTCCGCACCGGAACGGGCCGCCGTCCTGGCAGGGTCCGGCCGAGGGGAGTCGCCGGACTTCCGTGAGGACGAGGAGGACGCCGATGCCGGCGTGTGCGAAGTGCGGTGCGGCCCGTCAGCAGGGTCGGTTCTGCGTCGGCTGCGGTGCGGTGGTCCCGGTGGCCCCGACACGCCCCCGGTCGCCGCTGGCCGACGAGCTGACCCAGCCGGTGCTCCGCCTGGACCGCCCGTCGAAGCCCGCCGTCCCCGCACGCTGAGCTCGGCCACCGCATCACGACACGTCGACCTGTCGACGTGTCGTGATGCAGTTCACAGCAAGCACTACGCTTGCAGGAGTTAGCAGACGGCGCGCGAGGGGCAAGACTGCAGACGTCAGGTCATCCCCGATGTCTGGAGTTCCCCCCGTCATGACCGACAACGCCAAGATCATCAACCAGCTCCGTGCCCTCGTCCTGCTGACCCAGACCGAGGAGCAGGTCGCCCGCACCCGCGTCGCGCAGGCCCGCACCGAGGCCGTGCGCCGTGAGCTGACCCAGAACGCCGACAACGCCGCCGAGCGGACCCGGGCCATCACCGACGAGCTGCGCGCCCTCGGTGGCGTGCCGGACGTCGTGACCCCCGTGGTCGGCCGGCTCTCCGCCGTCCTCAAGGCCGGCTTCGAGCAGGCCGAGCCGATCGAGGAGGCCCTGCTGCAGGACCTCTCGCTGGAGCACCAGCTGCTCGACCGCGCCACCTACCTCAAGGTGCTCGCCGAGCAGGCCGAGCTGCCGAAGGTCCGCCAGCTCGCCGAGCGGCTGGTCACCGCGCACAAGGCCACCGTCGAGTGGCTCACCGTCGTCCTCGCCGAGGAGGCCATGGGCGGCCCCGCCGCGCTGCAGGCCACCGCGCTGCAGCGGGTCGCCGGCACCGCCGCCCGCGCCGCCAACGCCCCGGTCCGCTTCTGGGCCAACCGGGTCAACGAGGTCGTCGAGTCGGTGCACCAGCGCCGTGAGCAGGCCGGCGAGCGGCTGAACGAGGCGACCGACAAGGCCTCCTCGTTCACCGACGCCGTCCGCGAGACGCTGACCGTCGGCCGCAGCGCCGCGCTGCGCCGGGCCGAGCGGATCGCCCGCCGCGAGGGCAACAAGGACGCCGCCAACGCCGCCAAGGCCGCCCGCGAGGAGCTCGGCGACGTCAGCGCCGACGAGCTGCCGATCAAGGGCTACGACTCGCTGTCGACCCAGGACGCCATCAAGGCGGTCAAGGAGCTCAAGAGCGCCCACGACGTCCGGGTGATCATCCGCTACGAGGAGACCCACAAGAACCGGACCAGCGTCGTCAACGCCACGCAGACGCAGCTGGCCGCGCTGGCCAAGGAGGCCGTGGGCGTCTCCGAGTGACGCCGCACCACCCCTCGCGAGGGCCCGTTCCCACCCGGGAGCGGGCCCTCGCGGCTGTCCGGGCCGGGCGTCACGTGCACGCCCGGGCGCGGTCGGTCCGGGCTCGCGGGGTTGGGGAGATCCCGGTCGCACCGGGTTTGACCGGCTGCGCAGTGCGGGGATGGGATGCCGCATGAGCATCACACCCGACGCCCTGGAGCAGGAGTTCTCCCTGACGACGGCCGTCACCCGCCTGGACTTCCTGGCCCGGCGGGACAGCGGGGAGACCACCCTGAACACCGCGCAGGACGTCGACGCCGACGACTGGACCTCGTTCAGGTCGGCCACCACGTCGCTCGACGTCCCCGAGTCGCTGGAGCTGCTCGCGCTCGGCGAGGTCGTCGCCCGCAAGGCCCACGACAGCCAGCTGACCGGCTTCCGCGCCGCGCTGCGCGGCGGTGCCTCCTGGGAGCAGATCGCCGCGGCACTGGCCGTCCGGCCCGAGGAGGCCTGGACCCGCTACCACCAGCTGATCGAGCGCCAGGAGCGCTCCCGCGTGCTCGACCCCGAGGCGGCCGCGGCCGCCCGGGAGCTCGCCGGCACTCGCCCCCGCTGACCCCGATCGACGCGCGGCGCACGCCCCCGTTCCGTTCCGGCGGCCGATCCGCTGGACTGGCCCCTGCCGTCGTCTCCGCGGCAGCCGTCACGGGGGCGCTGGCGCGCAAGTGCCCGAGCAGCCGTCGAGGAGGACGCGATGAGCCAGGCCACGGAAACCGGCGACGTCACCGGCACCAAGGACAAGGACTACAACCTCATCTGGTTCACCGAGCAGTGCCTGAACAACGCGCTGCGCCTGGAGACCTACATCAAGGACGCGGAACGGGACGGCGACAACGAACTCGCCGATCTGTTCCGCAAGGCGCAGAGCGACAGCCGCAAGGGCGCTGAGCAGGGCAAGGCGCTGCTGCGCTCCCGCATGAGCGGCTGACGGAGGACAGGGAGGGGCGGGCGCCGGCCGGCGCCCGCCCTTCCGCTGCGTTCGGCTGACGGAGCCGACCGGTCGGCTGCTGACGCCGGCCGGCCCCGCACTCCTAGGGCGCGACGTTCTGGTTGAGCCGGAACAGGTTCCCCGGGTCCCAGGCCCGCTTGACCTCGCGCAGCCGCTCGTAGTTCGCGCCGTAGTTCTCGGCGACCTTGTTCGCGTCGTCGCCCGAGGCGAAGTTGGTGTAGCCCCCCGGCTGGGAGTGCGGCGCGATGGCGGCGTAGTAGTCGCGGACCCAGCGGGTGTTGGCCTCGTTGTCGGCCGGGTCGGGCCACAACCCGGCGATCACCGTCGCGAAGTCCGCGTCCCGGTGGCCGAACGCGGTCGCGTCGGACGGCACGTCGTGCACCGCGCCGTTGATCGGGTAGATGTGCATCGTCGAGTTGACCGCCGGCAGGCGAGCGCCGTGCTCGACGTGCGCGGCGATCGCGTCGTCGGTGAGCTCGGTGACGAACGCCGCCTTCCAGTAGTTCTGCAGACCCGGCGGCACCAGCGCGTCGAAGGCGCTGTTGAGCGCGGGGTAGGGCATCGGCCCGACGTGCTCGGCGACCGGCATCGCCACCTCGCGCAGCCCGTCGACGATCCGCTCGCCCTCCTCGGCCGGCCCGGCGTAGCAGGAGACCACCGCGGCGAACGGCTCGCCGACCCGGTCCGCCGGGATGAACGGCAGCGGCGGGGCGATCTGGAACGCCGGGAAGCCGCCGTACTCGCGCGGCGCGTCGCGGATGAACTCACGGAAGAAGGCCAGCACCGCGGGTGCGTCGGAGAGCTCGAAGAACATCGGCCCGCCGTAGATCGTCTCGACGGGGTGCAGCCGGTACGTGAAGCGGGTGACGACACCGAAGTTACCGCCGCCGCCGCGCAGCGCCCAGAACAGGTCCGCGTTCTCGTCCTCGTCGGCGGTCACGACGCGACCGTCGGCGGTGACCACCTCCGCGGCGGTCAGGTTGTCGCAGGACAGCCCCGCGGCGCGGCACAGGTAACCGATCCCGCCACCGAGGGTCAGCCCGCCGATGCCGGTGGTGGAGACGATCCCGCCGGTCGTGGCCAGCCCCGAGGCGGCGGTCGCGTCGTTGAACCGGCCCCACGTCGTCCCGCCGCCCGCGGACGCCGTCCGGGCACCCGGGTCGACGTCGACCGCCTGCATCGCCGACAGGTCGACGACGACCGCGTCGTCCGCCGTGCCGAAGCCGGGGACGGAGTGCCCGCCGCCGCGGACGGCGACCGCCCGGCCGCTCTCCGTCGCGTACCGGACCGCGGCCACCACGTCGTCGGTGCCCGCGCACCGGACGATGAGGTGCGGTCGGGCCTCGATCATGGCGTTGTAGACGTGCCGCGCCTCCTCGTAGTCCGGGTCCTCGGGCCGGATCACCTGGCCCCGGAAGCGGTCGGCGAGCGTGCCTGGCACCTGCGTGGTCATGGCCCCTCCAGCTGTCGTCCGGAACGGTGGACGACGCCGGCGGGGGATGCGGCCCGGCCAGCAGCGCGCGGCCGCCGACCCGGGGACTGCGGGAGCTCGCTCCTGGCTCGGCGCAGCCCCCGTCGTCGCCGGCCGCGGCCGACCGTAGTGAGACCCCACCCCCGCGGACAGGGACCATCGACCGTGCTCCCGGCCCGCAGCGCGGGCGGAGGCGGCCCCTCCCGGGCCCCACCCCGAGCGTGCGAGGGGTAGGGAGGAGGGGTCCTTCCTCAGCGCTGCAGCAGCGCGAACGTGGCGACGGCGTGCGCGACCGCCTCGCCGTCCTGCTCCACGTCGGCCTCGCAGACGGTGATGTGCTGCCCGCGGGTGCGGACCCGGCCGGTCACGACCAGCGCGCCGGGCTTGCCCGGCCGCAGGTAGGTGACGGTGAGCTGGCTGGTCGCCGGCACCTCGCCCTCCCCGGTGGTGGTGCGCACCGCCTGACCCATCGCGGTGTCGACCAGCGTGGCCAGCACACCGCCGTGCAGCGTGCCCGCCGGGTTCAGGTGCTCGTCGCGCACCTCGAAGGCGATCCGCGCGCCGCCGTCGTCGGCGTCCTGCACCTGCGCGCCGATCCGTCCTGCGAAGCCCCCGGGGCTCGTCTGCTCGCTCATGCCGCCGCGCTACCCGCGCGCGGAGCCGCCGACGCACCGGCGGGACTCGTGCCGCGGCCGCCGGGGCCCTAGCGTCGAGGTCGTTCCGTGGGCGACAGCGAGGAGGACTCGTGAGCGAGCTCGCGAGCTCACGCAGGGGTACGGCAGTGCCGCGAACGCGGCCGACGAGCGCCAGCGAGGAGGACTCGTGAGCGAGCTCGCGAGCTCACGCAGGGGTACGGCAGTGCCGCGAACGCGGCCGACGAGCGCCAGCGAGGAGGACTCGTGAGCGAGCTCGCGAGCTCACGCAGGGGTACGGCAGTGCCGCGAACGCGGCCGACGAGCGCCAGCGAGGAGGACGCGTGAGTGCATCCCGGCAGGTCCTGGACCGGTGGGCCGACGGCGAGCGGTTGTTCGCCACCGCGCTGGGCCGGCTGACCGACGAGGAGCTGGACAGCGCCTCGCTGCTGCCCGGCTGGGACCGCCGGCACGTGGTGGCCCACGTCGCCCGCAACGCCGACGCGCTGGGCAACCTGCTCGCCTGGGCGCGCACCGGGATCGAGACGCCGATGTACCCGTCCCGGGAGGCCCGTGAGGCGGGCATCGCCGAGACCGCCGCCCTCGACGCGCCGCTGCTGCGCACCGAGCTGGTCGCCGCCACCGCGCGCTTCGCCGACGCCGTCCGCGGGCTGCCGGAGGAGGCCTGGTCGGCGCCGGTGCGGACCCTGGTGGGCCGCGAGGTGCCGGCGTCCGAGGTGCCGTGGATGCGCTGCATCGAGGTGGTCGTGCACGCCGTCGACCTCGACGCCGGCGTGGACTTCGCCGACGTGGACGAGGAGGTGCAGGCCGGCATCTGCGAGGAGGTGCTCGCCTCGTGGGCGCGCCGCGGCGAGACGCCCGACGTCGTCGTCTTCGCCGGCGACCGCGAGTGGGGCAGCGGCGCGGTCGCCATCTCCGGCTCGCTGCCGGCCGTCACTCGCTGGCTCACCGGGCGCAGCCGCGGGGAGGAGCTCACCGCGGACGGCGACCTGCCGCGGCTGCCGCGCTGGATGTGACGGGCCCGGCTGCGGAGGTTCCCGGCGATCGTGTCGAGACCGGCCGTCCCCGATCGACGGGAGGGTGGGGGACGGTGGACCGCCGGCCGACGGGGCCGCGACCGCTCCCGCCCGAGGAGGGACCGAGATGCGCTTCATGGTGATCGTCAAGGCCAGCGAGGCCAGCGAGAACGGCGCCATGCCGACCGAACAAGAGCTCACCGAGATGGGCGCCTACAACGAGGAGCTGGTCAAGGCCGGCGTGATGCTGGCGGGCGAGGGCCTGCACCCCAGCTCCCGGGGCTTCCGCGTGCGCTTCGACGCCGACCGGAAGACCACCGTGGTCGACGGTCCGTTCGCCGAGACCAAGGAGCTGATCGCCGGTTACTGGATCCTGCAGGTCAGCTCGCGTGAGGAGGTCGAGCAGTGGGTCCGGCGGGCGCCGTTCCGGGAGGGGGAGGTCGAGGTCCGGCAGGTGTTCGAGTCCGACGACTTCGGCGACGCGATGACCCCTGAGCTCCGCGAGCAGGAGGACCGGATGCGGGCGACCGTCGAACAGCAGCACGGTTCGTGACGCCCGGCGGGGCGCGGCGGTGAGCAGCGGGACGACGACGCACCGGGTCGTCGAGGCCGTCTGGCGCATCGAGTCCGCCAAGCTCGTCGCCGCCCTCGCGCGGGTCACCGGGGACGTCGGCCTGGCCGAGGAGCTGGCCCAGGACGCGCTGGTCGCGGCGCTGGAGCGGTGGCCGCAGACCGGCGTCCCCGACAAGCCGGCCGCCTGGTTGATGGCCACCGCCAAGCACCGGGCGGTCGACGTCTTCCGGCGCGCCGAACGGTTGCAGCGCAGGACCGAGCAGCTGGGCCGCGAGCTGGTCGAGGCCGAGGAGCCCGACTGGGCCCGCGATCTGGTGGAGGCCCTGGACCAGGTGGTCGAGGACGACCTGCTGCGGCTGGTGTTCACCGCCTGCCACCCGGTGCTCTCCCGCGAGGCCCGCGTGGCGCTCACCCTCCGGCTGCTCGGCGGGCTGACCACCGCGGAGATCGCCCGGGCGTTCCTGGTCCCCGAGTCGACCGTCGCGCAGCGCGTCGTCCGGGCCAAGCGCACCCTCGCCGCGGCGCACGTCCCCTTCGAACTGCCCACCGCCGCGGACCTGCCGGCCCGGCTCGCGTCGGTGCTCGAGGTCGTCTACCTGGTGTTCAACGAGGGGTACGCCGCGACGGCGGGCACCGACTGGACCCGGCCGGAGCTGTGCTCGGAGGCGCTCCGGCTCGGCCGCGTGCTCGCCGAGCTCACGCCGCAGGAGCCGGAGGTGCACGGCCTGGTGGCGCTGATGGAGCTGCAGGCCTCCCGCCTCCGGGCCCGCACCGGCCCGGACGGCGAGCCGGTGCTGCTGCTCGACCAGGACCGCGCCCGCTGGGACCACGTCCTGGTCGGCCGCGGGCTGGCCGCCCTGCGCCGGGCCGAGCAGACCGGTGCGGGCCTGGGCCCCTACGGGTTGCAGGCGGCGATCGCGGCCTGCCACGCCCGCGCCCGGACGGCGGAGGAGACCGACTGGGTGCGCATCGCCGCTCTCTACGAGGCGCTGGCCGAGCTCTCGCCGTCCCCTGTGGTCGAGCTCAACCGGGCCGTCGCGGTCTCCCGCGCCTACGGCCCGGCCGCGGGCCTGGCGATCGTCGACGCGCTGACCGACGTGCCGGCGCTGCGCGGATACCACCTGCTGCCGGCCGCCCGGGGCGACCTGCTGCTCCGACTCGGCCGGACGGCGGAGGCGCGGGCGGAGTTCGAGCAGGCCGCCGGACTCACCCGCAACGAGCGCGAGCGCGCGCTGCTGCTCGACCGGGCGGCCGGCTGCACCCCCGGGTGGGGACTCGAGGTCCAGCGGTAGCTGAACCTCGCGGTCTCGTACAGTGGGGTCGTCCGGCGTCACGGGGGCGCCGGACACCTCCTCCGGGGTCCGCATCCGCGATTGCACTCCGCGGTTGCCCGGGTACCGGCACCGGGCCTCCCGTCCCCAGCCTCCGGAGTGGTCCGTGGACCCGACAGACCCGCCCGTGCCCGAGCTGCAGACCATGCCGTTGGGCCTCTACGACGTGGTGCAGTTCGCCATCCTCGGCGCGGGCTTCGCGCTGTTGGCGTACTTCCTGTACTCGCTGACCAGCCGGGACGAGGTCTCCGCCCGGTACCGGCCCTCGTCGTACGCAGCCCTCTGCCTCGCCGCGGTGGCGACGGTCGCCTACGCGCTGCTGTTCCAGGACTGGGACAGCGGCTTCCGGCTCGAGGACGGTGTGTACGTGCCGACCGAGGAGGCCCGGACGACGGAGAGCACCCGCTACATCGACTGGTCGATCACCGTGCCGCTGCTGACCGTCGAACTGCTGGCCGTCTGCTCCGTCACCGGGGCCGCCGCCCGCCGGCTGCGCGCCAGCACCATGACCGCGGCCTTCCTGATGATCGTCACCGGCTACCTCGGAGCCCAGGTGCTGGACCAGGGACGGGACCGGCTCGCCCTGGTCGTGTGGGGGCTGATCAGCACGGCCTTCTTCGGCTACCTCTACGTCGCCCTTATCGGCGCGGTCCGCCGGTCGCTGCCGACGATGGGTCCCGAGGCGGCGGTCAGCCTCCGCAACGCGACGATCGTGCTGCTGAGCAGCTTCGGCATCTACCCGCTGATCTACGCCGTCCCCGTCTTCGCCGACGTCACCCCGGCGTGGTTCACCACCATGCAGGTCGCCTACTCCGCGGCCGACATCGTCGCCAAGGTCGGCTTCGGCGTCCTCGTGCACAAGGTCGCCAAGCTGCGGACCGCCGAGGACGTCGCGGCCGGGGTCGACACCCATCCCGAACCGGTGTGGTCGAGCAACGTGCACAAGAGCGACGGCGTGCTCCCCGAGGTGGGACGGGTCGCCCCTGCCGTGCTCGACCGGCTCGGCCCCTCGCAGGGGCGTGAGGTCCTCCGCCGGTCCGACGCGGTGCCGGGTGAAGCCGGCCGCCATCGGGAGTAGGAGGACCCCGTCCTCCCCAGCCTTCGGAGGAGGACCCCGTCCTTCTCACCCCCTCGGAGAAGGACCCCCTCCTCCCCACCCCTCGCAAGCTCGGGGCGGGACCCGGGAGGGGGCCTGAGCCTCCGGACGGGGCCTGCGGGCCCCCGGGCCGGGGCCGCGGTGACGCCTCGGGACGGGCCGCGGGATCAGGGGAGCCGGGCGAGCAGTGCCCGGGCGAAGGCCTCGGCGACCGGGTCGACCGGGTCGCCCGCGGCCGCGGCTCGCAGCCACCCCGCCAGGGGCGCGGCCAGTGCGGGGGAGAGCGCCGCGATCCACGTGCCGGTCCCCGCCCGGGCCTCGGCCACGTGCTCGGTGCCGCCGTCGGGGGAGTGGGCGACCACCTCGGGCCGGGTGGCCAGCAGTCCGCCGGCCCGCCAGTCGCCGGGTGTCGTCCGGGCGGCGAGCGCCTCCAGCCGGTCGGCCGCCGTCCGGAGGAGGTCGGCCGGGCGCGTCATGGAGCAGCCTCGCGGCGCATGGGGACGTGGGGGATGCCGTCCTCGACGTAGCCCGGGCCGCTGCGCACGAAGCCGAAGCGCGCGTACCAGCCCTCCAGGTGTGCCTGCGCGCCGAGGGTGATCGGCACGCCCTCGCACAGCGCGATCCCGGCCTCGATCAGGCGCGCCGCCAGCCCCTTCCCGCGGTGCGCGGCCGCGGTGGCCACCCGGCCGATCGCGCGGGTGTCGCCGTCGTCGAGCACGCGGATGGTGGCCGCGACCGCGCCGTCGTCGTCGGCGAACCACAGGTGCACCGTGGCCGGCTCGACGTCCCGGCCGTCCAGCTCCGGGTACGGGCACTGCTGCTCGACCACGAAGACGTCCACCCGCAGCCGGCACAGGCCGTAGACCTCGGCGCCGGTCAGCTCGGCGAAGCGGGCCGTGCGCAGGCGCAGCGGTGCAGCGGTCATGGGATGAGTTGTAGCCGACCGGGCAGGACCGCCCCGCGGCCGCCCGTGGTACACCTTCCACTGAGGTTTGGCTTGCCTATCTTTTGGAGCTCTCACGTGACCAGGCTCGTGCGGACCACCGCGACCGCCCTCTCCGCCCTCACCGTCGCGGGGGCGCTCGCCGGCTGCGGAGGAGGCGACGCGGAGGCCGCCCAGACGCTGACCGTGTACAGCGCCCAGCACGAGAGCCTGGTCCGCACGATGCTCGAGGGCTTCACCGACGAGACCGGTATCGCGCTGGAGTTCCGCGACGCCAACGACGCCGAGCTGGCCAACCAGATCGTGCAGGAGGGCGACGCCAGCCCGGCCGACGTCTTCCTCACCGAGAACAGCCCGTCGATCGACGTCCTCGACCGCGATGGCCTGCTCGCGCCGCTGGACCAGGCGACCCTCGACCAGGTCGGCGCGCAGTACCGGCCCTCGTCGGGCAACTGGACCGGCTTCGCCGCCCGCTCCACCGTGCTCGTCTACAACCCCGCGCAGCTGCCGCAGGACCAGCTGCCGGCGTCGATCCTCGACCTGGCGAACCCGGAGTGGCAGGGCCGGATCGGCATCGCCGCGGGTGGCGCGGACTTCCAGGCGATCGTCGCCGGGGTCCTGGCGCTGCGCGGCGAGGAGGCGACCCGGGCCTGGCTGGAGGGGCTGCAGCGCAACGCCAACGTCTACCCGAGCAACTCCGCGGTGATGGTCGCCGCCGACGAGGGCGAGATCGACGCCGGCGTCATGTACCACTACTACTTCTACCGGGACCGCGCCGAGAACGGCCTCAAGAGCGACGACGCGGAGCTGCACTTCTTCCGCAACTCCGACCCGGGCGCCTTCCTCAGCGTCTCCGGCGCCGGGGTCCTGGCCTCGTCCGACCAGCCGGAGGAGGCCCAGCAGCTGGTCGCCTACCTGACCAGCCCCGAGGCGCAGCAGCGGCTGGCGGAGAGCACCGCGCTGGAGTACGCCGTCGGCAACGGCGTCCCCTCCGCCCAGGCGCTGCCGCCCCTCGGGGAGCTGCAGGCGCCGCAGGTCGACCCGGGGTCGCTGGACCAGCAGCGGGTCACCGAGCTGATGCAGGACGTGGGGCTGCTCTGAGCGCTCCCGCCTCGCCGGCCGCCGCGCCCGGGACGACGGCCCGGCCGACCGTCCCGGGGCGGTCGCGCACGCGCGCCCCGCTGACCCTGCTCCTGGCCGCGGCGGTCGCGCTGCTCGCGCTGGTGCCCCTGGCCTTCGTCGTCGCGGAGATGGTCGAGGTCGGCTGGGCCGGCGTCCGCGAGCTGGTGTTCCGCCCCCGGGTGGCCGAGCTGCTGGCCAACACCGCGCGGCTGGTCGTCGGCACGGTGCTGCTGTGCGCCGTCCTCGGGGTGGGCGCGGCCTGGCTGGTGGAGCGCTCGGCGCTGCCGGGACGGCGGCTCTGGCACGTGCTGCTGGTCGCACCGCTGGCCGTGCCGGCGTTCGTCAACAGCTACGCCTGGATCTCGCTGCTGCCGGGGCTGGACACCTACGGCGGCGCGCTGGTGGTCGTGACCCTGTCGTACTTCCCGTTCGTCTACCTGCCGGTGGTCGCCGCCTTCCGCGGCCTGGACCCGGCCCTGGAGGACACCGCCCGCGGCCTGGGCCTCTCCGGCTGGGCGGTGTTCCGGCGGGTGCAGCTGCCGCAGCTGCGGGTCGCGCTGCTCGGCGGCAGCCTGCTCGTCGCGCTGCACGTGCTGGCCGAGTTCGGCGCGCTGCAGATGCTGCGCTACCCCACCTTCACCACCGCCATCTACGACCAGTACCGCGCCACCTTCAACGGGCCCGGCGCGACCGCGCTGGCCGGCGTCCTGCTGCTGCTCTGCCTGGGCCTGCTGCTCGCCGAGCTGCGGCTTCGCGGCGTGCGTGGCTACGCCCGCACCGGGGCCGGGGTGGCGCGCGCCGGGCGGCCGGTCCGGCTCGGGGCCCTCGCCGTCCCGGCGCTGACCGGCCTGGGCGGCCTGGTCGCGCTGTCGCTGGCCGTGCCGCTGGGCAGCCTGGCGCTGTGGATGGTGCGCGGCTCCTCGACCGCGCTGGACTGGACGGCGCTCACCGAGACCACGGGGACGACGCTGGGGCTGGCCGCGGTCGCCGCCGTCGTCACCACCGCGATGGCGCTGCCCACCGGCTGGCTCGCCGTCCGGGCCCGGGGCCGGGTGGCGACGCTGCTGGAGCGCAGCACCTACCTGGGCAGCTCGGTGCCGGCCATCGTCATCGCGCTGGCGCTCGTGACGGTCTCCCTCGAGGTCACCCCCTGGGCGTACCAGACCGTGCCGGTGCTGCTGGCGGCCTACGCGATCCTGTTCCTGCCCCGGGCGATCGTCACCGTGCGCGCGGCCGTCGAGCAGGCGCCGCCGCTCTACGACGACGTGGCCGCCTCGCTGGGCTCCTCGGCGGCCGACCGGCTGCGCCGGGTGACGCTGCCGCTGCTCGCCCCCGGTCTCGGCGCCGGCGCGGCGCTGGTGTTCCTGGCCGTGGTCACCGAGCTGACCGCCACCCTGCTGCTCGCGCCGATCGGCACCACGACGCTGGCCACCGCCTTCTGGTCGGCCAGCAGCGCGCTGGAGTACGGCGCGGCCGCCCCCTACGCCGTGGTCATGGTGCTGCTGTCGGCGCCGGCCACCGTGCTGCTCTCCCGCGACGCCCGGCGGGGGCTGACGACGTGAGGCCCCGCCCCCTGACCCGACGAGGACCACTGCCATGAGCTCCCTGACCGTCGCCGGTGTGACGAAGTCCTACGGCGCGACGCCGGTGCTCACGGGTGTGGACCTGCACGTGCCCGAGGGCAGCTTCACCGCACTGCTCGGGCCCTCCGGCTGCGGCAAGACGACGCTGCTGCGGCTGGTCGCCGGCTTCGACGACCCCGACCGCGGCACCGTCGAGGTCGGCGGCCGCACGGTGGCCGGCGCGGGCCGCAGCGTGCCGGCGCGGCGCCGGCACATCGGCTTCGTGCCGCAGGAGGGTGGGCTGTTCCCGCACCTGTCGGTCGCCGGCAACGTCGCCTTCGGGCTGCCGCGCCGCCAGCGCCGCGACGCCGGCCGGGTGGCGTCGCTGCTGGAGCTCGTCGGGCTCGACGCCGCTCTCGCCGAGCGCTCGCCGCACCAGCTCTCCGGCGGGCAGCAGCAGCGCGTGGCGCTGGCCCGCGCGCTGGCACCCGCGCCGTCCCTGGTCCTGCTCGACGAGCCGTTCTCCTCGCTGGACGCCTCGCTGCGGGAGGAGACCCGGCAGGCGGTCGCCGACGCGCTGACCGCGGCCGGCGCGACCGCCGTGCTGGTCACCCACGACCAGGCCGAGGCGCTGTCGATGGCCGACCAGGTGGCCGTGCTGCGCGGCGGGACGCTGGTGCAGCTGGCCGACCCGCGCACCCTGTACCGCAGCCCGCAGGACCTCGACGTCGCGACCTTCGTGGGGGAGTCGGTGGTGCTCGACGCCGACGTCCGCGCCGGCCGGGCGCACTCGGCCCTCGGCGTGCTCGACCTCGACCGGACCTGCCCCGACGGCCCGGTGCGGGTGCTGCTGCGCCCGGAGCAGCTGCGGCTCGGGCCGGCGGCCGGGACCGGGCCCCGCGCCCGCGTGCGCGGCGTCGACTTCTTCGGCCACGACGCGCGGGTGCGCCTCGAGCTGCCGTCCGGCCTGGCGTTCAGTGCCCGGCTGGAGGGCTGGGACCTGCCGGCGGCGGGGGACGACGTGACGGTCGGGGTCCTCGGCGCCGCGCTGCCGTTCCCGGGAGGGGACGCGCGTGTGCCGACCTGAGTGTCCGCTGCGGGTTAGGTGTGCCTAAGCTCACTCGCGTGGACCTCTTCCTCTTCACGGTCGACCCCGGCTGGGGCGCCGACGTGGTCGCCGCGGGGGCGGCCGGGATCGTCGTGGACTGGGAGCGGCGCGGGAAACACCGCCGCCAGCAGGGCGAGGGCACGCAGATCAACAGCGACACCCCCGCCGATCTCAGCCGGATGCGGGTGGCCACCGACGGCCGGCTGCTCTGCCGCGTCAACGGCTTCGGCCCGTGGACGCCGGCCGAGGTGGACGACGCCATCGCGCGCGGCGCCGACGAGCTGCTGCTGCCGATGGTGCGTACGGCCGAGGAGGTCGACCGGACCCTCGACCTGGTCGCCGGCCGCTGCGGGCTCGGCATCCTGGTCGAGACGCAGGACGGCGTCGCGCGCGCGGCCGAGCTGGCCCGCCGTCCGCTGTCGCGGGTCTACGTCGGCCTCAACGACCTGCGCATCGACCGCGGCGCACACGGGCTGTTCACGCCGCTGGTCGACGGCACGGTGGACGCCGTCCGCGCCGAGGTGCCCGGGCCGTTCGGCGTCGGCGGGCTGACGCTGCCCGAGGGCGGCGCGCCGGTGCCGGCCTGGCTGCTCGCCGCCGAGCTGGTCCGGCTGGGTGCGGACTTCACCTTCCTGCGGCGCTCGTTCACCGCCGACATGGCCGGGCGCGACCCCTTCGTCGAGGTGCCGCGACTGCTCGCCGTCCTCACCGGGCTGGCGACCGCCACCGCGGACGAGGTGACCGAGCGCCGGGCCGCCTTCGTCGCCGCCGTGACCGGGGTGCCCGCGGTCCAGCCGGCGTGAGGGCCCTCGTCACCGGCGCCGGCGGCTTCGTCGGCCGGCACCTGGTCGCGCGGCTGCGCGGCGACGGGTGGGACGTCGTCCCGCTGACGCGCGCGGCGGTGGACCTCGCGGACGCGGCTGCGGGTGCGGCCGCGGTGCGGGCGGCCGACCCGGACGTCGTCTTCTCGCTGGCGGCCGGGCGCCGGAAGGCGACGCCGGCGGAGCGGGCCGACACCATCGCGGTCAACACCAGTCCGTGGCTGGTCGACGCGCTGCCCGACCGGTGCCGGGTGGTGGTGCGGTTGGGGTCCTCGACCGAGTACGCCGCCGCGTCGGTGCCGCTGGCCGAGGACGCGCCGCTGCACCCGCGGGGGTTCTTCGGCGCGACCAAGGCGGCCGGCTCGCTGCTGCTGCAGGCCGCCGCGGCCGAGCGCGGGGTGCGGTCGGCCGTGCTGCGCGCGTTCCAGGTGTACGGGCCCGGCGACCACCCGACCCGACTGGTACCGGTCGTGCTGGACGCCGCGCGCACGGGCGGGGTGGTCCCGCTGCCGGCACGGGTGAGCCGACGGGACTGGGTGTGGGTCGGCGACGTCGTGGACGCGTGCCTGCGGGCCGCCCTCGCCGACGACCTGCCACCCGGGCAGGTGCTCAACATCGGCACCGGCCGGCAGACCTCCACCGAGGAGCTGGTGTCCGTCGCGTCGCGGGTGACCGGGCGGCCGATCGCCGTCGCGGCCGGCGCGCACCCGGGCCGCGACTGGGACACCGACTGCTGGGTCAGCGACCCGTCGCTGGCGGCGTCCCTGCTGAGCTGGCGGGCCTCCGTCGACCTGGCCGAGGGGCTGGCCCGCACCTGGGCCGCGCTGTCGTGACCCGCGTCGCCGTCGTCGTCCCGGTGTACCGGAACGCGGCGACGCTGCCGGCTCTGGCCGCGCGGCTGGGTGCGGCGCTGGACGGTCGGGACTGGCGGCTGCGGCTGGTGGTCGACGCATGCCCGTCCGGTAGTGCGGAGGTGGCCCTCCGGCTCGCGGCGGACCATCCACGGGTCGCCGTCACCGGGCTGACCGTCAACGTCGGGCAGCACGCCGCGCTGCGGCAGGGCCTGGCCGACGAGCCGGACGCCGACGTCTGGGTGTGCATGGACGCCGACCTGCAGGACCCGCCGGAGGCCGTGCCGCTGCTGCTCGACCGGCTGGCAGTCGGCGACGTCGAGGCGGTCTTCGCCGGCCGGCGCGGCGCGTACGAGTCGTGGGCACGGCGGGTGACCGGCGGGCTGCACCGCCGGGTGGCCGCGCGGCTGACCGGCCTGCCGCCGGACGCCGGCGCCTTCCTCGCGCTGGGGCCGCGGGTGCGTGCGGCCGTGCTGGCTGCGGACGCCCCGAGCGTGGTGCTGGCCGTGGGGCTGGCCCGGCGGCCGGTGACCAGCGTGCCGGTCGTGCGGGACCCGCGGCCGGAGGGACGGTCGGCGTGGACGGCGCGGGCGCGGCTGCGGCAGTCGGTGCGCTCCCTGTGGTGGGCGCTGCGTCGGCGGTGGTCCGGCCGGGCCGTCAGACCCGACGCGGAGGAGGCGCGGGAGTCCCCGGCCGTGCGTCGCGTCGGGACCGGGCCAGGGCCAGCCCAGCGGTGACCACGCCGATCAGCCCCAGCACCACGGCCACGACGGCCCCGGCCAGCCCGTTGCCGGTGCCCAGGCCACCGGCGGAGTCGGCCGCGTGCAGGCCGCCGACGACGACGCTGCCCAGTCCCGCCACCAGGGCCACGGTGGCCCTGGCCCTCCCGTTCCCGGTGCCGGTGCCGGTGCGACCGGAGCGGGCCAGGGCCAGCCCACCGGTGACGACGCTGATCAGCCCCACCACGGCGGCCACGGTGGGCACGAGTCGTCCGGTGCCGATGTCGTAACCACCGGCGGCGACGGAGACGGATGCGGCCGTTGGTACGGCAAGTACATGCAGGACGGACATCGAGGTCCCTCTCGGTCGGGTGACGGTCACCGGCGGAGCGGCTCACGAGTCGTCATCGGGGAATGACCCGGAACTCCGCAGGCCCCGTCGTCGGACGGACGTTGACGATCGTCGCGGCGGGAGACCGGGGTGTCGTCCGTCTGCAGGCGACAGCGGACACACGGTTCGACGTAGCCGGCTCCCGCCGGACCGCGCTGATCGACGTAGGGGCCGAATGACGAGATCGGCGCCGCGTTCCTCCTCGGTCCGGGCACCGCCCGCAGCCGCGTCAGCCGTGCCATGGCGGAGCTCGGTGCCCGGGACGAGGTGCAACTCGGCGTCGGAAACGAGGTGCAACTGGTCGTCATCGCCCGCGAGACAGGACTCGATTCCCCGTAGCGACGGTGCGGTGTCAAGCGCGCCCGTCAACGTGTGGAAAAGCGACTGACCTGGGGATTCGTATTGGCTGGCGTGTCGCGTTGGGCTAGACTTCGAACACCTGATCGAACCGGCGGGAGGTGTCGTGGACGAGCTGATCGCCGGTCTCGACGCGCTGGCCGCCGAGGACCTCGCTCCGTTGTTCGGTCCGGCGCTGCTGGAGCGGCTGCGCCCGCTGCTGGCCGCGCAGAACGGGCTGGCCGCCGAGATCGCCCGCACCGTGCGGGAGGCCGAGGTGTCCGGGGCCGCGGAGGTCGACGGGCTCACGACCATGGCCTCCTGGCTGCGCGGGCACGCCCACCTGTCGGCCGCCGAGGCGGCGCGGGTGCTGCGCGCCGGGCGGGCGCCGGCGCACCTGCCGGCGATGGCCGCCGCGTTCGCCGCGGGTGCGGTGACCGGTGAGCAGGCCGGGCTGCTCGCCCGGGTCGCCGAGCCCGAGCACCTGGCCCGCGCCGCCGAGCAGGGCGTGGACCTGGCCGCGGTGGACGAGCTGCTGACCGGGGTGGCCGTCACGGCGCCGTGCGCCGACGTCGCCACGGCGGTGCAGCACTACCTGGACCGGCTCGACGCCGACGGCCCCGAGCCCGATCCCACCGAGGGCCGCCGGCTGGTGCTCACCCGGCGGCCCGACGGCGGGGTCACCGGCCGCTTCGACCTGGATGCGGTGGGCGGGGAGAGGCTGCAGGCGGCGCTGGAGTCCCTGGTGCAGGCCGGCCGGGCCGCCGCCGACGAGCGGACGCGGGGCCAGCAGCAGGCCGACGCGCTGGTGCAGCTGTGCGACAACGCCCTCGCGTCCGGCTCGCTGCCGATCCTGCGCGGGCACAAGCCCCAGGTCGTCGTTACCATCGGCATCGAGGACCTGGCCGGCCCCGCGGTCGGCCGGGGTGCCGCCGAGACCGGGTTCGGGGCGACCGTCTCCGCGGCGTGGGCCCGCGGGCTGGCCTGCGACGGGAACATCACCCGCATCGTGATGGGCCCCGACCGGGTGCCGCTGGAGCACGGCCGCACCGTGCGGCTGTTCCCACCCCACGTCCGCCGGGCCGCGGAGGTGCGCGACGGCGGCTGCGTGTTCGCCGGCTGCCCGGCGCCGACGCACTGGTGCGACGTGCACCACCTGCGGGCCTGGATCGACGGCGGGGCCACCGACCTGGACAACGCCGCCCTGCTGTGCGAGCGGCACCACACCAAGGTCCACCACGGCTTCCGCGTGGCGCGCCGACCCGATGGCCGATGGCGCACCTGGCGCCCCGATGGCACCGAGATCCTGATCGGCCCCCAGCGCACCGGACCACCCCTGGCCACCGCCGCCTGAACACAGCCGCCTGACCGCGGCTGCCCGGCTCGGGGCACCACGTGATCGTCGATGCCGGTGGGATGCCGCGTGCAGTGTCCCTGAGCGGGGCACCGCGCCGCGCAACGCGCACCGTGCGGGCCCATCGATCGGCCTCGGCAGGCAGTGCCGGGTGGTCGAGCGGTGCTCGCCCGGCTGCAGGCCTCTGAGGGGCTGTGCACCTGCTGCGGGCACCGCTCCGACCTGCGCCTCGGCCTGTCCCGGCCGGCCTGAGCCCTGATCTGCTGTCCGCTGCTCCCCGCCGTCCCGGGAGGAGCCGTGAAGTCAGGGGAGCAGGTCGGCCAGCCGCGGGGCCCAGTCCTCGGGCTCCACCCGCGCGGCATTGGCCGCAAAGCTGATCGCGTGATACCAGCCGGCGAGCAGGAACAGGTCGAGCAGCTGGGCATGGGTGAACTCGGCAACCAGCCGAGGCCAGAGCTGGTCGTCGATGGTGGCCGAGTCGTGCAGTGCATCCACCGCCTCCAGGAGGACCGCGTCGTGGGTGGTCCAGCAGGGGTCGGAGGGTGAGCCGTGGGCGATCGAGCGCACCTGCGCACGGGTGAGCCCGACCCGGTCGGCGTAGCAGGCGATGTGCACGCCCCACTCGTAGTCGCAGCCGCAGCGCGCGGTGGTCCGATCGATCACCAGCTCACGGTCGCGCACGCTCAGCGACAGCTGCCGGCTCAGGTAGTAGCGGCCCCAGGCGTTGAGTCCCGCGGCCATCGGCAGGTTCCGCACGAACGTCCGGAACAGTCGGATGGGCTCCTGGCCGGGGGGCATCAGCGTCGCGAGGCGCTCGGCGACCTCCGGTGGATACGGCTCGGACAGTGGCTCGATGCGTGGCGTCACCTGGGGGCTCCTCGTGCTGCATCGCCGGTCAGCGGCCGGCCGTGATCGGGCGGGCCGTCCCACGAGCGTTTCTTTTTCCGAAACGCGAGCCATGCTAGCGTTTCGTTTCCAGCAACACAACGAGATCGCGGGAGCCGTCCGTGGCGTCGTCGAGCAGTCCTCGGCCGGGCCGTCCGGTCCGCGGTTCGACCACTGGCCGACCGCTCATGGCGACCCTCGATCTGCTCGGTCGACGCTGGACGCTGCGGTTGTTGTGGGAGCTGCGGGACGGACCGGTCGGCCCGAGGGCGGTCCTGGCCAGCTGCGACGGACTGTCCTCCTCGGTGCTCTACCGGCGCATCGGGGAGCTGGACGACGCGGGCCTGGTCGAACGGCTCCCCGACGGGAGCTACGCGCTGACCGACCTGGGGCAGGAGCTGGGTGAGGCGATCTCACCGCTCAGTCGCTGGTCCGAGAAGTGGGCGCGTCGCCGGCCGTCCGGCCCGGCCGATTGAGCGCGGCTCGAGCGCGCAGGAGCGTGCTGAGCGGCCATGCCCGGGGCGGCCTGCCCCATGGCAGTGCACGAGCGTCCCGTTCCGGCGGCCCGACGAGGACGAGCCCGTCGATCACCGGTGCGTCAGCGCGCGGCCCACTCCGCACGTGGTCCGCGGTGCACGGCCGCGTAGACCTGGTCGCGCAGCTCGTTGGCGCGCTGGTCGGTCAAGGTCCGCGACAGGGGGCGCAGCACCAACCGCAGCAGCACGTTGACCTGGTCCTGGCGCAGCCCGAGTCGCCGTCGCGCGGTGTCGGGGAGGTCGGCGTAGCCGGTGCTGGACAGGACGGTCACCGCCTCGAGGTCCTCCACCGCCGGGCCGAGAGCAGTGCGGACGGTGTCCCCGAGCAGCTCGGCGTCGACCGGGGCGTCGGTGACGATGGACAGGTCCCGGCGCACCGACGGCTGCGACGACACCGGCCGCCACGGGCGCAGGTCGAGCAGTTGCGAGGCGATGCGCGGCTCGGTCGAGCGCAGCACGCGGATGTCCGGGATGCCCTTGCGGACCATGAGCGCCCGGTCCAGCCCCATGCCCAGCGCCAGGCCGGTCCAGCGGTCGGGATCGAGTCCGGCACCGGCGAGCACGTGCCCGGCGGCCAGTCCGCACTCGGCCAGTTCCACCCACCCGGAGGCGGTGCACACGTCGACCTGCAGGCCGCCCGTGGTGTAGGGGTGCCGGGCAGGCGACGTGCGCCAGCGTCCCCCGGGCAGCACGGCGCCGACGACCAGCTCGACCATCTGCTGGAGATCGTCGGTGTCCAGCCGCCGGCCGGCGGACCCGGTCGTGGTGATGCGCCACAGGTCCACCTGGTGGGGCGTGCCCACGTGCAGCCGGTCGATGCTGTCCCGGCGGTAGCACACGCCGGGGAGCGCCAGCAGCACGTCTCTCCCGGCCTCGACGGCACGGGTGCCGGCCAGCGCGCGGAGAGCGGGTGGGACGCCGGCGGTGGTGTGGCTGCGCAGCATCACCGTCTCGGCGGCGTAGCGGCTGTACCGGGCGTCCCGGGTGATGTCGGCGGCCGCGTAGCCGAGGCGGTCGTAGTTGTCCTCGACGCTCACCAGCGGCCGGCGCCGCTGCACGTCGAGGGCGCAGTGCCAGGCGCGGGTCAGGGCGGCGAGCACGTTGTCCAGCAGCAACTGAATCGCGTGCGGACCGCCGGCAGGGTCGGACAGGTCGCGCAGCTCGAGCGCGACCTCGAGGTCGTGGGGGGACAGCAGGGGAGTCACGGAAGGCCCCTTCCGGGTCGTCGGCGAGTGGTGAGGGACCACCCCCGGCCGACGGCTCCGAGAACGGGCTACCGGCAGACCTCGGCGCCCGCACGGCTGCGCGGCAGCCGGGGGCGGACGAAGGAGGTTCCGGGGTCGAGCACGACTCGACGGTAGCCCAGCCGGACGACACCGCCCACGCGTTTTCGCCGCCACCGGCGGGAGCCGCCGACGTCGGGGGTGGACGCGGACTAGCGCTCCCAGACCTGGACCAGCAGGTCGGTCTTGGCGGCGTCGAACGCCAACTCGTCGACCACCCGCAGGCCCGCGTCCAGCAGGATCCCGTCGTCGTCGGTCGAGACGACCTCGCCGCGGATCACCCGGCGGACCAGCCACACCCGCTCCGCGGTCGTCGGGGCGTCGTCCGGCGGCAGCACGACGTCCGGCCGCAGCTGCGGAGCCGCCGTCCGCACGTAGTGGTCCAGGCCGGTCGCCGAGCGCTGGTCCGCGGCGACGATCGGCTCGCCGGCGCGGTGCCGCTCGGCCAGCAGCGCCACCACGTCGTCCGCCCGCTCCCGCGGCTCCCGCTCGGCCAGCGGCGAGGACGCGACCAGCGAGCACACCACCAGGAGCCCGGCGACCGGCGCCCGGGCGGCCCGGGGCAGCGTCAGCGCGCCCACCGCCGCCAGCACGCCGAGGCCCAGCAGCCCCGCCAGGAGGTAGCGCGGCAGGTACACCGGCCGCACCTGCTCGGCCAGCAGCAGCAGTCCCAGCGGCACGAGCACCCAGCAGGTGCCGACCACCCGCGCGCCGGCACCCCGCAGCGCGCCCAGCACCGCCAACCCCACGGTCAGAAACAGCAGCGGCCGCAGCCCGCCGGCCCACGCCTCGACGGCGAGGTCGGCCAGCGCCCCCTCGGTGTCGCGCAGGTGCTCGGCGTTGCGCGCGCCGGTCCCGTTGAGCAGGTTCACCCCGATCAGCCCGACGACCGGCAGCACCGCCGCGGCACCGATGAGAACGACCGGCCACGCCCGCAGCCCCCGGAGCAGCAGCGCCGCGACGACGAAGGCCGCGAGCACGGTCGCCGTGTACCAGTGCGCCAGCCCCATCCCCGCGCCGGCCAGCCCGAACAGCAGCAGCCCGCGAGGCGACCCCTGCAGCCAGCGCACCAGCCCGAGGAGCGCCCCGCCGGTCGCCAGCACCGCCAGCCCGTACGGGCGGGCCTCCACCGCCTGCTCGAGCACCAGCGGGCTCGCCGCCGGCACGACCCCGGCCAGCACCCCGGCTGGGCGCGAGGTCAGCCGGGTCACCGCCCGCGTGACCAACGCCAGCCCGCCGGCGGTCGCGAGCAGCGAGAGCACCCGCAGGGACGTGTCGCCGCCGACTCCCGGCAGCAGCACCCACGTGTGCACCACGAAGTACCAGGGCGCGTTGTACGACGGCGGGACGTCGGCCAGGTAGCTCGTCGTCCCGCGCCCCTCGACGATCGCCGCGAGGATCTCGGCGTACGACCGGCGGCCCACTTCGGCGGTGAACAGCTCGTCGAACCACAGACCGTGCCCCGGCAGCAGCAACACCGTGCCCAGGAGGACGACGGCCAGTGGTGGCAGCAGCTCGAGCACCGACCAGCGGGCTGGCGCGGGGACGCGCACCGGCTGCGGCGGTGCGGACACCCGGTCCGCCGTCGTGCTCACGCCGAGCAGGTTAGGCGACCCTTCCTCGGCGGCCGACGTGTCGTCGGCGCGCCGTAGCGTCCGGGCCGACGCAGGGGAGGGGAGAGGTGACAGCAGAACCCGGGCCGAGCCCGCCGCCGACGTCGGAGGCGGTCGCCCGGCGCTTCCGGCGCCAGCCGCGCCGCGACACCGCACACGAGCTCGCCGTCCGTCGCCGGCTGCACGCCCGCGGGGTGCGCTACCGCCGGAAGGACCCCCTGCCCCCACCGCTCGCACGCTCGCGGTGGGACCCTGCAGGGGGCCGGCGGCGGGACCCTGCACGGTGGCCGCCGACCTGCGGCCACCTCCCGCACGCCGACCGGGAGTGGGCTACGGCCGATGCCGTGCTGCGGGCCGAGGGCTGGCGGTGCTGCGCTTCCGGGAGCACGAGGACCCCGACGCGGTCGCCGACGCCATCTGTGCCGCGCTCGGCCGCCCGCCACCGGCCCCGTCCAGGGCACCGCCGCGAGCGTGCGAGTGGCGGGGAGGACGGGGCCCTTCATCAGTCGTCCGGGTCGTCCTGCGCGTTGTGGGCGCGCTTCCAGTACGGCACGGCGATCCACCACCAGATCAGGAAGGCGCCGATCACCACGGCCGTGATCCAGGCCAGCGTCAGGTCGAAGAGCACGTCCGTCACCAGCAGTACCGCGCTCACGATGGCCAGCGCCAGCACGGCCAGGCCGAGGAACGCCGACCGGTTGCTGCGCCGCAGCAGTGCCTCCTTGTCGTGCTGCCGGAACAGCACCCGGTGCTGCGCGGCCGGCGCGATGAGCAGCCCGGTCGCCACCGCGGCGGCGAGCAGCGTCACGAAGTAGACGTCGCGCTGGAAGTCGGTGAGATCGGCGCCCCGCTGCTGGAACGGGACCACGAGCAGGAACGCGAAGAGGAACTGCACCCCGGGCAGCGCCACGCGCAGCTCGTTGAGCAGCTCCATGAGCTCCCGGTCGATCCGCTCCTTGCGGCTCTCCCCCGACGAGTCGCCGCTGCGCTGCGGGCTCCGCACGCCGGTCATCACGGCCGCCTCTCGTTCACCTGCCGTTCACCTTCGGCGGGATGGTGCCACGCGGCGGGCGTGGGTACGCGGCGTTCGTACGCCGGATACCTCGGGAGGACGACGTGTCGATGTGGACGCCCATGGAGCCCAACCTCGGCCGGGGGGACGACGGCATCCCCGCGGCTGACCCCGGTGCGGGTGCTCCGCCGCCCGCCGACGGATTCGGCATCGGCGGCGAGGAGCCCGACCGCCCCGAGGAGGGGGACGAGGTCCAGCCGTCCGCCGACGCGGGTGGGCAGCACGCCGACCCGCCGCCGTTCCGCACCGCCGACCCGGATGCCTCGCGCGAGCGCGACTGACCGGCTGCGGACACGTCGAGGCCCGGTGGACGATCCGGTCCACCGGGCCCCGACGCGCGACGGTCAGCCCGTGACGGCTGCCACGGCGCGGTCCACCAGGTCGTAGTGGCTCACCGCCCAGAAGACGACCCCGGCCGCCACCAGGCCACCGAGCGTCACCGCCGCCGAGCTCACCGGGTGCTGCTTGGCGTGCGCCCAGGTGGCGCGGGCCTTGCGGCGGAACGCCACGAAGAACCGTCGCGCCCACTCGAACTCCGTCGACCACACCCAGAGGCCGATGAGGATCGGCGGGATGGTGAGCGGTCCGGGCAGCACGGTGAGCGCCAGGCCGAGCAGGACGAACAGCAGCCCGGCGAGGAACACCACGACCCGGTAGGCCGTGGCCAGCCCGGGCTTCCTGCGGACGCGGTCCCGCCACGAGCCGGGCTCGACCGGCCGGGGCTCGCCCAGCCCGTCGGTGCAGTCCGGGCAGCGGGTGGCGCCGCCGCCGGCGCGCGTCTGGTCCCGGGCGTCGAGAGTGCGGGTCACCAGGACTCCTGGTTCGACTCGGAGGTGCGCAGCGGTGGTCAGCGCGGAGCGATCCCGCGCGCGACCTCGCTGGGCCGCTGCTGCTCACCGGCGTAGGAGCTGACCACCACGAGGGCACCGGTCAGCGCCGGGATCACCCACTGCAGCTGGTCGAGCTTCGCCTGGGCCGCGGCGACCTCGGCCTTGGCGCGCTTGCTGGCCTTGGTGCCCGAGCGGGACGGCGTGGCACCGGCGTCGGACACGACCCTGCCCAGTGCCCGGCTGTAGGCGGTGACGCCCAGCGCTGCTGCGGTCAACGCCGTCTTGAGCGCGCTCATCCCGCCCACGCCCTCCTGGGCGGCCACGCGCCGCCGGTTGGCCCGCAGCTGGCCGACGCTGCCGATCAGGTGCGCGCCGATGGCCGCGGCGTTGACCGGTGTCCAGCGGTCCCAGCCGGCGTTGGCGACCAGGCCGGTGTCCGAGGCGCGGCCGGCCTCACCGGCCGCGGCGTTGAGCGCCACGGCGTTGGCCAGCGTGCCGCCGAACCACGCGGAGAGTCCGAGGTCGTGCAGGGAGCGGGACAGGGTGTTGCGCGCCATTGCTGAGTCCTCCCGGAGGGTCTGTGAGTGGAGTCGCTCTACCCCGTCTCCGAGATCCACACTCGATGGTGCGTGACTGTTCTCAGCTGCCGTAGCGCAGTGCCGCCCGCCGGCGCGCCTTGGCCGCCTCCTCCTCGCGGTCCTTGGGCGGCGCGGTGGTGACCAGCGCGGCCAGCAGCCGGGCGGAGGCCTCGGCGACCTCCGCGACCGCGCGGTCGAAGACCTCTGCGTTGGCCCGCGACGGCTTCGCCGTCCCGCTGATCTTGCGCACGTACTGCAGCGCGGCGGCGTGCACCTCGTCGTCGGTGACGGGCGGCTCGAAGTTGGCCAGCGGCCTGATGTTGCGGCACATGCGGGCGAGCGTAGGAGCGCCCGCTGACGTCCGGGAGGCTCAGCAGGCGGAGCCCGCCCGGTCGACCCTCCGGTGGTAGCGGGTGCCCAGGGCGCCGCCGAGCAGCGCCCCGACCAGCGTGGCCGCGGCTCCCGCGGCGAGCGTGACCAGGTCGGCCGCGGTGGCGGTGCCCCCGCCGACCGGGATGCGCGGCAGCTCCAGCCGGGCGAGCACGTTGAACTCACTGCCGAGCAGGGCCACGGCACCGGAGCACAGCAGGACGACGACCAGCCCCACCAGCCACACGGCCAGGCCCTGCCGGACGCCGTCGAAGCGGGACATCCGCCCCGCCACGTACCCACCGGCCAGGGAGGAGACGACGAGGACGACGAGCAGCGCCACCGCTCCGCGCCACCCGATCGCCTCGGCCGACGCCCGCTCGGTCAGGCCCGACCCGGTGCCGGCCGCCGACACCAGCGCGAGCAGCAGCACCGCTAGGCCGGTCGCCGACAGCCAGCCGAAGAAGGCCGCTCCCCACTTGGTGCCGCCGAACTCCGACCGCTGGACGGCCATGGCCTCCCGGGACGTGGCCTCCCGGGACGTGGCCTCCCGGGCCATCCCGTCGGCTCCGGGGAGGGGGTGCTC
Source organism: Geodermatophilus sp. URMC 61 (assembly GCF_052931555.1). Classification (NCBI taxonomy): domain Bacteria; kingdom Bacillati; phylum Actinomycetota; class Actinomycetes; order Geodermatophilales; family Geodermatophilaceae; genus Geodermatophilus; species Geodermatophilus sp. URMC 61. The sequence goes on along the minus strand of NZ_JBRFHZ010000002.1, from coordinate 2,627,957 downwards.
GGTGCGCGCCATGGGGGCCTCCTGGGGAAGATCGGAGCCGGCCGTGCCCGCGGAGTGCCCGGTGCGGGTCAGGAGAAACGACACGCCGGAGAGGGGCGAGAGCGGTGGTCGTGCTGCTGGTGGACGCCGCGAACGTGGTGGGTTCCCGGCCCGACGGCTGGTGGCGTGACCGCGCCGGCGCGACCGCCCGGCTGTTGGGGCGGTTGGCCCTGCTGGCCGGCCGCGAGCTGCCCGTGCCCGGCGGCGGCCAGGTCGTCTGCAGTGAGGTGGTCGCCGTCGTCGAGGGCGCCGCGCGCGGCGTCGACGCCCCGGACGGCGTGACCCTGGTGCGGGCCGAGGGCAGCGGCGACGACGCCCTGGCCGCGTACGCCGCCCGGCTGGCCGCGGAGGGGCGGGCGCAGCTGGTGGTCACCGCCGACCGCGGCCTCCGCGCCCGGCTGCCCGATGGCGTCCCGGTCACCGGCCCCGGCTGGCTGCACCCACTCCTGACCGCGTGACCCGGGGAGGGCCCGACGGGGACTCCCTCGCATGACCCCGAGGAGGGGTGGGTAGAGCCACTCCACCGACGCGCCCGAGGCCGTCTCCGCGTCCGTCCCCTCCCGAGCCGAGGAGCCGCATGCCGCCCGCTGCGCCGTCCCGTCCCCTGACCGCCCTCGTCACCGGCGCCTCGAGCGGGATCGGCCGGGCCACCGTGCACACCCTCGCCGCCCGGGGTGCCCGGCTGGTGCTCGTCGCCCGAGGCCGCGAGGCGCTGGAGGACACGGCGGCCGAGGCCCGTGAGAAGGGCGCGGCCGAGGTCCTGGTCTGCCCGGCCGACGTCACCGACGCCGCCGCGGTGCAGCGGGCGGTCGAGGCCGCCGTCGAGCGCCTCGGCCGGCTCGACGCCGTCGTGCACTCGGCGCAGACCATGGCCTACGGCCGGATCGAGGACGTGCCCCGTCCCGCGTTCGAGGCCGTCGTCGACACCGCCCTGCACGGCACCGCGAACGTCGCCCGCAGCGCGCTCCCGGTGTTCCGCCGCCAGGGTGCCGGACACCTCGTCGTCGTCAGCTCGCTGCTGGCCTCGGTGACCGCACCGCTCATGGGCACCTACGCGGCGGCCAAGTGGGGACAGCTGGGACTGGTCCGCACGCTGCAGCAGGAGACCCGGGACGCGCCGGACGTGCACGTCTCCGCCGTCGCCCCCGGCGGGGTCAACACCCCCATCTACTACCAGGGCGCGACGTGGGCCGGCAGCACGGGCCGGCCGCCGCCGCCGGTGTACTCGCCGGAGCGGGTGGCGCGCGCGGTCGTGGCCCGGCTGGACCGGCCCCGGCGGCTGGTGCAGGCCGGGTTCGCCAACCCGGTCGTCATCGCCGGCTTCCGGTTGCTGCCGGCGGTCTACGACGCGCTGGTCGGCCCGCTGTTCCGCGTGTTCGCCCTCGCGGGGGACGGCGCACCGCCCACCGAGGGCAACGTCTTCGCCCCGCGGCAGGAGCGCAACGCCAAGGACGGCCGCTGGCGGGGCATCTGAGCGGGGCGGTCACCAGCGCTCGCGCCGGTCGGCCAGACCCTCCTCGAACCCGGCGACGACGCCCGCGGCGACGTCGCGGAGCTTGACGTTGCGCCGCTGCGAGGCGATCCGCAGCAGGTCGAAGGCCTGGTCCGCGGTGCAGCGCTCCCGCGCCATGAGCAGGCCGACCGCCTGGCCGATGGTGGCCCGGGTGTCCAGGCCGCCGAGCAGGCTGCGGGCACGGTGGTCGCTGTCGGCGATCCGCAGCGCCACGGCCAGCGCGCCGGTGGCCTGCTGTACCCAGCGGGTCGCGGTGGCCTCGTCGTCGGCGCCGAACACCCGCGGCGCGGTGGCGTAGAGGTTCAGCGCGCCGCTGCTGCGCCCTTCGACGACCAGGGGCAGCGACAGCGACGACCCGATCCCCAGCTCCGCCGCTCGCGCGGGGTAGGGGGCCCACCGCTGCTCGACGACCATGTCGTCGACCCGCACGACGGTGCCGGTGCGCATCGACTCCAGGCAGGGACCGGCGTCCACCTCGTACTGCCGCTCGTCGGCGCGATCGGCCAGCGACCCGGTGCTCGCCACGGTCACCCCGGTGCCGTCGCGGGTCAGCGTCAGCCCGCAGGCCCCGGCGCGGGGCACCTGCCGCGCGGCCAGGTGCACCAGGTCGCCGAGGAAGGAACTCAGGTCCCCTGCCGACGCGAGCAGGGCGAGCAGCTCGCCGTCGTCCGACCGCGTGTCCCGTCCCGGCGTCACTGGTGCCGTCCTCTGCGTCGCGCCCCATCCGGTGGTGCCCGGCCGAGGGAGTATCCAGCACCCCGAGCACCTGCACACGGCTGTCCGGAACGCTGCTGTGAACAGGGTGTTGCGGCCGCCGCGGCCCGTTGACCCGGGCCGGACGCCGGTCCACGCTGGCCCACCCCGCCTCCGGCGGGCCGACCCCCGGAGGCGCCCGTGACCGTCGATCCCACCGCCCGCCCCACCCCGCCGAGGTCCGCGCACGCGGGCGTCGAGGCCGAGCGGGTCGACGCCGGCTACCTGGAGCGGCGCCGGCTGCGCACCGGGACGGCGGGCTGGCTGCTGCTGGCCGGTCTCGGCGTCTCGGCGGTCATCTCCGGGGACTACGCGGGGTGGAACTTCGGCCTGGCCGAGGGCGGTTTCGGCGGCCTGCTCATCGCCACCGTGCTGATGGCGGTCATGTACACCGCGATGGTGTTCGGGCTGGCCGAGCTCGGCTCCGCGCTGCCGACGGCCGGTGGCGGCTACACCTTCGCCCGCCGCGCCCTGGGCCCGTGGGGCGGCTATGCAACGGGCGTCGCCGTGCTCATCGAGTACGCGATCGCGCCGGCCGCCATCGCCACCTTCATCGGTGCCTACGTCGAGTCGCTCGGCCTGTTCGGCATCACCGACGGCTGGTGGGTCTACCTCGCCGTCTACGCGCTCTTCGTCGGCGTCCACCTGCTGGGTGTGGGCGAGGCGCTCAAGGCGATGTTCGCCGTCACCGTCGTCGCGCTGGCCGGGCTGGTGGTGTTCCTGGCCGGGGCGATCCCGCGGTTCGACAGCGACCTCCTGCTCGACATCGCGCCCACCGACGCCGCCGGCGCCTCGGCCTTCCTGCCGTACGGGCTGATCGGCGTCTGGGCGGCCTTCCCGTTCGCCATCTGGTTCTTCCTCGCGGTGGAGAGCGTGCCGCTGGCCGCCGAGGAGGCCCGCGACCCGGCGCGGTCCATGCCGCGGGGGATCGTCGCGGCCATGGGGGTGCTCGTCGTCCTCGCCGTCCTCATGCTGGTCTTCACCCCGGGCGCGGCGGGCTCGTCGGCGATCGCGGGGTCCGGCAACCCGCCGGTCGACGCGCTGGCCGGCGCCGGCGCGCCCGACGGGCTCACCCGGGTGGTCAACTACGCCGGCCTGTTCGGGCTGGTGGCCAGCTTCTTCTCGATCATCTACGCGTACTCGCGGCAGACCTTCGCGCTCTCCCGCGCCGGCTACCTGCCGCGGGCGCTGTCGGTCACCAACGGCCGCAAGGCGCCCATGCTGGCGCTGCTCGTCCCCGGGGCGATCGGGTTCGTCCTCTCCCTGACCGGCCAGGGCGCGATGCTGCTCAACATGGCCGTCTTCGGGGCGACGGTGTCCTACGTGCTGATGATGGTCAGCCACATCGTGCTGCGCCGCCGGGAGCCCGACCTGCCGCGCCCCTACCGGACGCCGGGCGGGACGGCGACCACCGGCGTCGCCCTGGTGCTCGCGGCCGCCGCGGTCGTGGCCACCTTCCTGGTCGACGTCACCGCGGCGCTGTGGACGCTGGCGGCCTACGCGGCCTTCCTCGCGTACTTCGCCCTCTACAGCCGCCACCACCTGGTGGCCTCGGCGCCCGAGGAGGAGTTCGAGCTGCTGGCCGACGCGGAGGAGGAGGTGCGATGACCGAGCTCGCGAGGTCGTCCAGGGACGCAACACCGCCGGGCACGAGAGCGACGAGCGCCGGCGAGGAGGGATCGTGACCGTCCGGCGCAGCACGGTCGGCGGGCACACCTACGAGTTCCCGACGCTGGTGGAGCTGATGGCGAGGGCGACGCCGCCCCGCTCCGGCGACGTCCTCGCCGGCTGCGCCGCGGAGTCGGCCGCCGAGCGGGTCGCCGCGCAGACGGTGCTCGCCGACCTGCCGCTGGCCACCTTCCTCGACGAGCAGGTGGTCGGCTACGACGAGGACGACGTCACCCGGCTGGTCCTGGACACCCACGACCCGGTCGCCTTCGCCCCGGTCGCGTCGCTCACGGTGGGGGAGTTCCGCGACCGGCTCCTGGCCTGGGCCGCCGCCGGGGACGAGGCGTCGATCAGCGGCCTGGCGCCCGGGCTGACCCCGGAGATGGTCGCGGCCACCTCGAAGCTGATGCGCAACGCCGACCTGGTCGCCGTCGGCCGGCGCACCCGGGTGGTCACCGGGCTGCGCAGCACCCTCGGCCTGCCCGGCCGGCTGGCCTCGCGGCTGCAGCCCAACCACCCGACCGACGACCCGCTGGGCGTGACGGCGTCCATCGTCGACGGGCTGCTGCAGGGCTGCGGGGACGCCGTCATCGGCATCAACCCGGCCACCGACTCCCCGGCCCGCACGGTGGCGCTGCTCCACCTGGTCGACGAGGTGATCGGCCGCTACGGCATCCCGACCCAGTCCTGCGTGCTCGCGCACGTGACCACCACGCTGCGGGCGCTCGAGCAGGGCGCGCCGGTCGACCTGGTGTTCCAGTCGGTCGCCGGCACCCAGGCGGCCAACCGCGGTTTCGGCGTCACCCTCGACCTGCTCGCCGAGGCCCGCGCCGGGGCACTGGCGCTGGGCCGGGGCACGGTCGGCACGAACGTCACCTACTTCGAGACCGGTCAGGGGTCGGCGCTGTCGGCCGACGCGCACCGCGGCATCGACGGCCGGCCGGTCGACCAGCAGACGCTGGAGGCCCGGGCCTACGCCGTGGCCCGGCACTTCGACCCGCTGATCGTCAACACCGTCGTCGGGTTCATCGGCCCGGAGTACCTCTACGACGGCAAGCAGGTGCTGCGCGCCGGGCTCGAGGACCACTTCTGCGGCAAGCTGCTCGGCCTGCCGATGGGCGTGGACGTCTGCTACACGAACCACGCCGAGGTCGACGAGGACGACATGGACTCGCTGATGCTCCTGCTCGGCGCGGCGGGCTGCACGTTCCTCATCGCCGTCCCCGGGATGGACGACGTGATGCTGCACTACCAGTCGTTGGCCTTCTCCGACGTCCTCACCACGCGCTCGGTGCTCGGGCTGCGGCCGGCGCCGGAGTTCGAGGCGTGGCTGGGCCGGATGGACCTGCTCGACGACGCCGGCCGGGTGCGGGAGCTGACCGCCGACGCGCCCGCTGCTCGGGCCCTGCTCGCGGCGGCGTCGGCATGAGTTCGGCAGTCGACGCGCCGCTGCCACCCGGCGACGACCCGTGGGCGGTGCTCCGCGCGGCCACCCGCGCGCGGGTCGCCCTCGGCCGGGCCGGCGACGCGCTGCCCACCGCCCGGGAGCTGGAGTTCCGCGCCGCGCACGCCGCCGCCCGCGACGCGGTGCACCAGCCGCTGGACCCGGGACTGGTCCGTGCCCAGCTGCCGGAGGTCGAGCTGGTCGAGGTGCGCTCGGCCGCGCCCGACCGGGCCACCTACCTGCAGCGTCCCGACCTCGGCCGGCAGCTCGCGGAGGGCACGTCGCTGCCACGCACCGACGCCGACCTGGCGGTGATCGTGGCCGACGGGCTCTCCCCACGGGCGGTGCACGAGCACGCCGCCGGGCTGGTGAGCGCACTGATCGAGCGGCTGCCCGGCTGGTCGGTCGCCCCGCTGGTGCTGGCCCACCAGGCGCGGGTGGCGCTCGGCGACGCGGTGGGGGAGGCGCTGGGGGCCCGGGCGGTCGTCGTCCTGATCGGCGAGCGGCCGGGACTGTCGTCGGCGGACTCGCTCGGCGTCTACCTGACCTGGGCCCCGCGGCCGGGGCGGGTGGACTCCGAGCGCAACTGCGTCTCCAACGTCCGCCCGCCGCACGGGCTGTCCTACGCGCAGGCCGCCGACACCGTGGCCGCGCTGCTCGGCGCGGCTCGCGAGCTCGGCGCCTCGGGCGTGGTGCTCAAGGACGAGGGCCCGGCGCTGCCCGCCGGCGCCGGCTGAAGAAGGACCCCGTCCTCCCCACCCCTCGCAGGCTCGGGGCGGGACCCGGGACGGGGCCACCGCGTCGGCGTCGCCGGGCGGACGACCCAGTACGACACCCGGCGACGCCGGCGGGCGCGAGCAGTATCGACCCGCCGTCGGGACGGGGGAAGGGGGCCGGCGGCGACCGGGTGTGGCGGTCGCCCTCCGTCCCGGCGCAGGTGGGGCCGGTCAGCAGGAACGGCGAGGGGGAGGGAGGCCGTCGGCCTCCCTCCCCCTCGCCGTCGTCGTCAGGTCCTGTCGGAGTCCTGCGACCGGTCGGACCTCGCCCGGGCCTCGACCGACACCGCCTCGGTCGTCCCGTGGTGGTGGTGGGCCTCCTCGATCTCGTGCACGGCCTCGTCGATCACCGGCACGTGCGCCTTCTTCGGCAGCACCCGGCGGATCAGCGGGAACAACAGGATCAGCGCCACGATCACGTACACGACCACCGCCACCGGGTCGACGAGCCCGCTGAGGTCGCCGTTGCTGATCTGCAGCGCCTGGCGCAGCTGCTCCTCGGCGAACGGGCCGAGGATGACCCCGATGATCGCCGGCAGCAGCGGCAGGCCGTAGCGCCGCATCATGAAGCCCAGCGCGCCGATGACCAGCAGCAGGAACAGGTCGAACACGTTGGCGTTGGCCGCGTAGGCCCCGAGGCTGGCGAAGAAGAGGATCCCCGCGTACAGGTACGTGCGCGGGATCCGCAGCAGCCGGGCCCAGAGCGGCGCCAGCGGGAGGTTCAGCAGCAGCAGCGCCGCGTTGCCGATGAACAGGCTGGCGATCAGGCCCCACACCAGCGCCGGCTCCGTGTCGAACAGCCGGGGGCCGGGCTGGATGCCGTAGCTCTCGATCGCGGCGAGCATGACCGCCGCGGTCGCCGTGGTCGGGATGCCGAGCGTGAGCAGCGGCACCAGGCCGCCGGCCGCCGAGGCGTTGTTGGTGGCCTCCGGGCCGGCGACGCCCTCGATGGCGCCCTTGCCGAACTCCTCGGGGTGCTTGGACAGCCGCTTCTCGGTGACGTAGGAGAGGAACGTCGGCACCTCGGCGCCACCGGCGGGGACGGCGCCGAACGGGAACCCGATGGCGGTGCCGCGCAGCCACGGCTTCCACGACCGGCTCCAGTCCGACCGGTTCATCCGCGGGTTGCCCACGGGGATGACCTCGACCGGGCGGCGGCGCAGGTGGGCCGCCGTCCAGAGCGCCTCGCCGACGGCGAAGAGGCCGACCGCCACGACGACGACGTCGATCCCCTCGGCCAGTTCGGCGATGCCGAAGGTGAGCCGCTGCTGGCCCGAGGTCGCGTCGATGCCGATGAGGCCGATGGTCAGGCCCAGGCCGAGAGCGGCCAGGCCGCGCACGCGGGAACTGCCGAGGACCGACGTCACGGCGATGAACGCCAGCAGCATGACCGCGAACATGTCCGCGGGCGAGATCTGCACGGCGAGGTCGGCGACGGTGGGGGCGACGAGCGCCAGCAGCAGCGTGGCGATCGTGCCGGCCACGAACGAGCCGATGGCGGCGGTGGCCAGGGCCTGGGCGGCCCGGCCGGCGCGGGCCATCTTGTTGCCCTCGATGGCGGTGACCACCGAGGCGCTCTCGCCGGGGGTGTTGAGCAGGATCGACGTGGTCGACCCGCCGTACATGCCGCCGTAGTAGATGCCGGCGAACATGATCAGCGCGGTGGTGACGTCCAGCCCGCGGGTCAGCGGCAGCAGCAGCGCGACGGCCATGGCCGGGCCGATGCCCGGCAGCACGCCGATGGCGGTGCCGAGCAGCACCCCGAGCAGCGCGAAGGCGAGGTTGGTCGGGGTCAGGGCGGTGGCGAAGCCGTTCCCGAGTTCGACGATGGCGTCCATCAGAGGATCCCCCTCAGGATGCCCGGGGGCAGGACGATGCCGAGCCCCAGGGCGAACAGGTAGAAGCTGCCGATGGACAACGCGACGGCGATCACCGCGTCGCGCACGTAGTGCCGGCTGCCCAGGGCGAAGGCGCTGCCCCAGAACAGGATCGAGCCCGAGAAGACCCAGCCCAGCGGCTCGATCAGCAGGGCGTTCGCGAGGAAGGCCGCGGCGAGCATCGCGACGGTGGCCCAGTCGCTGCGCCCGGTCAGCTCGATGTCCTCGCCGCCCTCGGGCTCACCGCGGCCGCCGCGCCAGACGTCGACGGCCAGGAACACCGAGGTGACGACGAGCAGGCCACCCACGACCAGGGGGACGGCGGCCGGGCCGACCGGACCGCGGGCGATCCGGCTCTCCGGCAGCAGCAGTGCGGAGACGACGACGAGGAGGCCCAGCGCCCCCAGGAACAGGGCCACGCCGAACTCGGAGCGGCCCTGCTCTCGGATCGTGCCTCCCGAGGAGGTGGCGCTCACGTCAGCCCCAGCTGGCTCAGCACGCCCTCGACCCGCTGGCTCTCCTCGTCGAGGAAGGAGCCGAACTCGTCGCCGGTGATGAAGGCGTCGGTCCAGCCCTGGTCCTCGAGCACCTGCTGCCAGGCCTCGCTGTCGTGGACCTGGGTGATCAGGTCGACCTGGCGCTGGGCCTCCTCGGCGGAGATCTCCGGGGCCGCCACGATGCCGCGCCAGTTGGTGAAGGTGAGGTCCACGCCCGCCTCGGTGAGGGTGGGCGCGTCGACGCCCTCGACCGGCTTGTCGCTGGTGACCGCGAGGATGCGGACGTCACCGGAGGCGGCCGGCTCGGTGACCTCGCCGATGCCGGTGGCGGCGAAGGCCACGTCGCCGCCGAGGATGCCGGCGAGCAGCTCGCCACCTCCGTCGTAGGCGACGTAGTTGACCGAGGTCGGCGTCACGCCGACCTCCTGCGCCAGCAGCATCGGGGTCAGGTGGTCGGGGCCACCGGGGTTGGACGCGCCGCCGACGGGGGTGTTGCCCGGGTCGGCCTTCCAGGCGGCGACCAGGTCGTCGATCGTCTGGAACGGCGAGTCCGCCGGGACGACGATCGCCTCGGCCTCCTCGATCAGCCGCGCGATCGGCGTGGTCTGCTCGAGGGTGGCCTCGGACTGGTTGCTGTACTGCGCGCCCACCACGCCCAGGCCCATCTGCATGAGCAGGTCGGCGTTGCCGGTCTCGTTGACCAGGCGCTGCAGGGCGACGGTGCCGCCGGCGCCCTCGAGGTTGAACACCTCGATCGTCTGGGCCAGCCCCTCCTCCTCGGCCACCTGGGCCAAGGCGCGAGCAGTTGTGTCGTACCCGCTGCCCGGTGAGTTCGGGACCATGACCCGCAGGCCGCTGACCGGGCCCTCCTGGGTGCCGCCGCCGGAGGCGGCGCCGCCCTCCGCGGTGGTGCCGCACCCGGTCAGGAGCAGGCCGGCGGCAACCGTGCCGACGGTGAGCCTCCGTAGGGAAGCGTTGCGCATGGGTTCCTCCTGTGTGTCCGGCGGGCGTCCGCCGCTCACAGGGACGGTCGCAACGTGCGTGGCGCGTGTCACGCTTGCGTGCGCATCGGACGTTGTGGTCGTTGTGTGCACGGCGTCGTGTTGCGCCGGCAGGCTCGGCCCGGGTCCGATGGCGTGCCGCGTCCTCGACCAGTCAGGAGTTGCCCGTGACCGAGCTCGCGAGGTCACGTACGGGCACAGCACCGGGGGGCACGGGGCCGACGAGCGCCGGCGAGGAGGGCTCGTGACCCGGCGGCTGTCGCTGGCCGGCCAGCTGCTCGCGCTGCAGGTGGTCATCGTCTGCGTCGTCCTCGTCGGCGTCGCGGCGGTCACCGTCGCCCAGTCGACGCTGCGCGCCGAGGAGGTCGAGGGCCGCCGGGCCCTGGAGGTCGCCGAGACGCTGGCCAACGACCAGTCCACCCGGGACGCCCTGGCTGCCGGCTCGCTCGACTACGTCCGCATCGCGGCGGAGAACAGCCGCAGCAACTCCGGCTCGGAGGACGTCGTCGTCGCCTGGGCCGACCGGACGGTCCTCGCCAGCGCCGATCCCGGGCTGCTCGACCAGCCGCTGGACATCGGGGCCAGCCGGGTGCTGGAGGGGCGGTCCTGGGTGGGTGACGTCGACTTCCGCGACGGCCGGGCCGCGGTGGCCATGGCGCCGGTCTACTCCCCGCGCGGCGACGAGGTGCTCGGGTTCGTGTCGGTGCAGCGCCCCTACCCCGGCATCCTCCAGGGTCTCGCCGCAGCGGCCCCCAACCTGCTCACCTACCTGGGGCTGGCCAGCGTGCTGGGCATCGTCGGCTCGCTGCTGGTGGCCCGCCGGGTGAAGCGGCAGACGCTCGGGCTGGAACCGGCCGAGATCGCCGGGCTGGTCGAGCACCGCGACGCGATGCTGCACGGCATCCGCGAGGGCGTGGTCGGCCTGGACCTGCGTGGCCGGGTGACCCTGGTCAACGACGAGGCGATCCGGCTGCTGCACATCCCCGGCGACGCTCTCGGCCGCACCCTCGACGACCTCGGTGTCGCCGAGGAGGTGCGCGCTGCGTTGCTGTCCAGCGGGGTGGAGCGGGACCGGGCCGTGGGCAGCGCCGGGCGCGTGCTGGTGGTCAACCGGCTGCCGCTGACCAGCCGGGGCCGTCCCCTGGGGTCGGTGGCCACGCTGCGCGACCGCACCGAGTTGCTCGAGCTGCGCCGTGAGCTGGAGCTCACCCGGCACGTCACCGACACCCTGCGCGCACAGGCCCACGAGTTCGACAACCGGTTGCACACCATCGCCGGGCTGATCGAGCTGGGCGAGCCCGAGGAGGCGGTGCGCTTCGTGCACCGGGTCAGCTCCAGCCGCTCGGAGTTCGGCGCCGCCGTCGCCGACGCCGTCCGGGACCCGGCGCTGGCCGCGCTGCTCATCGCCAAGGCCAGCCAGGCCGCCGAGCTCGGCGTGGACCTGCGCGTCGCGCCGGACTCCGCGCTGCCGGTGCTCAGCCCGGAGCTGAGCACGGACGTCGCCACCGTCGTCGGCAACCTGGTCGACAACGCCCTGGACGCCGCCTCGGGCGCCGCCGAGCGCTGGGTCGAGGTGGGCCTGGGCCTGGTGGACGACGAGGTCGACGTCGTCGTCCGCGACTCCGGCCCGGGCGTCCCCCCGGGCATGGAGGCCGAGGTCTTCCGCCGCGGGGTGTCGACGAAGGGCGGCCGGTCCACCGATGACGCGGGGGTCCCCGGCGGCCGCGGAATCGGGCTGTCCCTGGTGCAGCTGGTCTGCACCCGGCGGGGCGGCGAGGTGACGGCCAGCTCGTCGGACGGCTCGGTCTTCACCGCCCGCATCCCGGTCGGCGCGTCGCTGGTGGACGCGTGATCAGGACGCTCATCGTCGACGACGACTTCATGGTCGCCAAGGTGCACGCCGGGTTCGTGGCGGCCCTCGACGGCTTCGAGGTGGTGGGAACGGCGTCCACCGGGGCCGACGCGCTCGCCGCGGTGCAGCGGCTGCGGCCCGACCTGGTGCTGCTCGACGTCTACCTGCCGGACATGACCGGTCTGGAGGTGCTCCGCCGGCTGCGGGCGGACGGCGCACCGGTCGACGTCGTCGTCATCAGCGCCGCTCGGGACGTCGAGAGCATCCGCAGTGCTCTGCACGGCGGCGTCCTGCACTACCTGGTGAAGCCCTTCGACCGGCGGACCTTCGAGAGCCGGCTGCGCGAGTACGCCGCGGTGCGGGCGGAGCTGGCCGCACTGGACCAGGCGCGGCAGGCCGACGTCGACCGGGTGTTCGCCGGCGCGCGCGGCGGGGGCCGGCCCGTGCCCGCCACCCCCAAGGGCATCGCGCCGGAGACGCTGGAACTGGTGCGGGAGGTGCTCGGCGCGGCGGGCGCGGACGGGCTGTCGGCCACCGAGTGCAGCGAGCGCACGGGGCTGGCCCGGGTCAGCGCCCGCCGCTACCTCGAGCAGCTCGTCGCGCAGGAGGAGGCCGACGTCCGCCAGCGCTACGGCACCGCCGGGCGGCCGGAGCGGCGGTTCACCCTCCGCTCCCCGCAGCGTCCCCGGTGAGCGGCGGCGGGTACGCAACGACCGCAACGACCGCTACGGGCACAACCGGAGCCGGGCTCCCGCCGCCGCCTACGCTCCGGCCATGACCATCGTCGTGGGCTACGTCCCCACCCCCGAGGGCGAGGCCGCCCTCGACGCCGCCATCACCGAGGCCCGGCTGCGCGACCAGCCGCTGCACGTCGTCAACAGCTCCCGAGGCGACGTCCTCCAGGACCCCCGGTTCGCCTCGGAGCGGGCGCTGGACCAGGTGCGGGTCAAGCTCGACGGCGCCGGTGTGGTCTACGAGATCGACCAGCGGGTGGCCGGGCACGACGCCTCGGACGAGGTCGTGGACGCCGCCGAGCGGGTCAAGGCCAGCCTGATCGTCATCGGCATGCGCCGCCGGACACCCACCGGGAAGCTGCTCACCGGCAGCCAGGCGCAGCGGATCCTGCTCGACGCGCACTGCCCGGTGCTGGCGGTGAAGGCCACCTACTGAAGAAGGACCCCCTGCCCCCCACCGTGGAAGGACCCCGTCCTCCCCACCCCTCGCTCCGCTCGGGGCGGGACCCGGGACGGGGCCGGCGGCGGGACCCTGCAGGGGGCAACGGGGGCCGGGACCGGTCTCGTTCAGCCGAGCAGGTCGACGCCCTCGCCGGGGCCGGTGGCCAGGTTGCGGAAGATCGTGTCCAGGCTCCGCGCCAGGTGCCCGGCGAGGGCGGCCGCCGCGCCGTCGGCGTCACCGGCGAGCAGCGCGTCACAGATCGCCAGGTGCTCCCCGACGGAGACCTCCACCCGCTCCGGGTCCAGGTGGGAGAGGTTGCGCAGCCGCGCGGTGTGTGGCCGCAGTTCGGCGATGGTCCGCCGGAGGTGCTCGTTCCGGGTCGCGCCGACGACCGCCCAGTCGAACCGGTCGGCCAGTTCGTAGAACGACCGTGACCGGGCCTGCGAGGGGGCGTGCTGCAGGGTGCCCGCGAACGCCTCGCGCATCGCGGCGAAGTCGCGGCGCAGCTCGGGGTCGGCAGCCGCGGCCTCGGTCGCCTGCCGCACGGCCGCGGGCTCCAGCAGCGCGCGGAACTCGAAGAGGTCGCGCACGCTGCGGGCCGACACCCGGGAGACCCGGGCGCCCTGCCGGGGGACCAGGTCGACCAGGCCCTCGGCGGCCAGCCGGCGCAGCGCCTCGCGCACCGGCGTGCGGGAGGCGCCGGTACGGGCCACGAGGGACAGCTCCGACAGCGGCGTTCCCGGTGCCAGCTCGCCGAGCTCGATCTCCTCCCGGAGCCGCCGGTGGACCAGCTCGGCCTTGCTGGCCTCCTCGCGCTGGGGATCGGCCGTCACGCCCGTGCTCCCGGGGGGAACGGCACGCCGGTCTCCGCGCCGAGCCGGTGCAGTTCGGCGAGCGCGTCCCGGGCGAGCACGACGCCCCCGGCGGCCAGGTTCGCGGCCTCGGCGCGGTCCTCGACCTCACCCGGGGTGAACACCTCGTCGAACCCCTGCGCCAGCGGCACCGACCCCACCTCCTCGACCAGCTGCCGCACCCGCTCCCGGTACCCGGCCGGGTCGCCGAAGGCGGCCGGGTCGAGCGCGAGGAACAGGTGCCCGGCGCCGCTGCGGGCCTCCGGCTCGTAGGGTCCGTGGACGCCGGTGCCGACGGCGCTGCCGGTCAGCGCGCCGGACAGCACGTCCATCATGAAGGCGATCGCGTACCCCTTGTGCCCGGCCATCGGCAGGACCACGCCGAGCACCCCCTCTGCCGGATCGGTCGTCGGCCTGCCGTCCGCCGTCAGCGCCCAGGACCCGGGGATCGACTCGCCACGGCTCCTCGCCAGGTAGATCTTGCCGCGCGCCACCGCGGTGTTCGCGATGTCGAGGGCGAGTACGCGCCCGTCGGGACCGGGGGCCGCCATCGACCACGGGTTGGTGCCGATCCGCTTCTCCCGGCCACCCCACGGCGCCATGGCCGGGCTCGCGTTGGTGGTGAGCAGGGCGACGAACCCGTCCCGCGCGGCCCGTCGGGTGAACCACATGGCGGTGCCGAAGTGGTTGGAGTTCCGCACACCCACGACGCCGACCCCGTGCTGTCGCGCCCGCTCGGTGGCCAGCGCGCGTGCCCGGTCGGTGAGCACCTGGCCGACGCCGTCCCGGCCGTCGAGGAGCACCAGCGGGCCGGTGTCGGTGAGCACGGTCGGCTCGGTCACCGCGCGCATCGCCCCCGACCGCAGCCGGGCCGCGTACCAGGGCAGGCGCAGCAGCCCGTGCGAGGAGTGCCCCCACAGGTCGGCCTGCACCAGGCTGTCGGCGACCAGTGCCGCGTCGTCGCCCGGCACGCCGAGGGCGGTCAGGACCCGGGTACCGAACGTCCTCAGTGGCTCCGGCTCCAACCGATCTCCCGTCACCGCTTGCCTCCTCCACAGATTGTGTGCTGATCTGTATACAGATTCGCATACAAACCGTGGGAGGTCGAGGGTGTTCAGCTTGGTGGTCCAGATGGAGGTGCGGCCGGGCCGGCGGGAGGAGTTCCTCGCCGGCATGGCCGCCAACGCCGAGGCGTCGGTCCGTGACGAGCCGGGGTGCCTGCGGTTCGACGTCAGCTCGGTGGAGGCCGACGAGAACCGCTTCGTCCTCTACGAGCTCTACGCCGACGCGGACGCCTTCGCCGCGCACAAGGCGTCCCCGCACTTCGCCGCCTGGCGCGCGATCGCCGGCGACGTCCTGGTCGGCCAGGTCAACACGCCCGGCCACCTGCTGGTCACCCACACCGCCGAGGAGTCCGCATGAGCACCCAGCCCGTCCCGCCGTCGATGGTCCTGCGCCCGCAGGAGATCGAGCGCTTCGACCGCGGCAGCGGCGTCGTCACCATCCCGTTCGTCGGCAGGTGGAACTGCGCGGAGAACCGGGTCACCACCGGCATGACCGTGTTCTCACCCGGCACCGGCATCCCGCTGCACTCGCACAACGTCGAGGAGTCGGTGCTGGTGTACGAGGGCGAGGCCACCGCGGTGATCGGGGAGGACGAGTTCGAGCTGGTCGCCGGCCAGGCGACCTGGGTGCCGGCCGGTGTGCCGCACTGCTTCCGCAACCGGGGCGAGGGGTCGATGACCATCTACTGGGTGTACGGCGGCCGCGACGTCACCCGCACCATCACCGCCACCGGCGAGACCTTCGAGCACCTGTCCGACAGCGACCGTGGCGCTGGACCCGCGCGCCAGGGGGACAGCGCTGGACCCGCGCGCCAGGGGGACAGCGCTGGACCCGCGCGCCAGGGGGACAGCGCTGGACCCGCGCGCCAGGGCGACAGCGCTGGACCCGCGCGCCAGGGCGACAGCGCTGGACCCGCGCGCCAGGGCGACAGCGCGAGCCGGGCATGAGCGCCGTCGTCACGGTCGACCCCGCGACGGGGCGGCGACTGGCCGAGTACCCCACGTTCTCGGACGCCGATGTCGACGCGGCCCTCGACGCGGCCGCCGCCGCGCAGGCCGGCTGGGCGGCGCTGCCGTTCGCCGACCGGGCGGCCGTGCTGCGCCGGGCCGCCGCCCTGCTGCGGGAGGACGTCGACGAGCTGGCACTGCTCGTCACCCGCGAGATGGGCAAGCCGCTGGCCGAGTCCCGCGCCGAGGTCGAGAAGTGCGCCACCGCCTGCGACTACTACGCCGAGCACGCGGCGGCCGTCCTCGCCGACGAGCCGGTCGACGCCGCCGCCGACCGCAGCTGGATCGGCTACGAGCCCGTCGGCGTGGTGCTGGCGGTCATGCCGTGGAACTTCCCGCTCTGGCAGGTGCTCCGCTTCGCCGCACCGGCGCTCCTGGCGGGCAACGCCGCGCTGCTCAAGCACTCGCCCAACACGACCGGCTGCGCGCTCGCGGTGCAGCGGCTGTTCGCCGCCGCCGGCGCGCCGGCCGGTCTGTTCACCGCGCTGGTCGTCGCCGAGCCGGACGTGCCCGCGGTGACGACGCGGCTGATCGGCGACCCGCGCATCGGTGCGGTGACCATCACCGGCAGCGAGCGGGCCGGCCGGGCGGTGGGCGCTGCCGCGGGCGACGCGATCAAGAAGTCGGTCCTGGAGCTCGGCGGCTCCGATCCGTTCGTCGTCCTCGCTGACGCCGACCTGCCGCGCGTGGCGCACCTCGCCGCTCGCGGGCGGTTCCTCAACGCCGGCCAGAGCTGCATCTCGCCGAAGCGACTGGTCGTGGACGCCGCCGTCGCCGCCGAGTTCACCCGGCTGCTGGTCGCCGAGGTGGAGGCGCTGACCGTCGGGGACCCGACGGCGCCGGGGACGGACGTCGGCCCCATGGCCCGGGCGGACCTGCTCGAGGGGGTGCACCGGCAGGTCGAGGCCTCCGTCGCGGCGGGCGCCCGGCTGCTCACCGGCGGCCGCCGCCTCGAGGGCCCGGGCACCTTCTACGCCCCCACGGTCCTGGCCGACGTCCGGCCCGGGATGCCCGCCCACGACGAGGAGGTGTTCGGCCCGGTCGCCGCGGTCCTCGCGGTGGACGGGGACGAGGAGGCCGTGCGGGTCGCGAACGACACCCGCTTCGGGCTGGGCGCCAGCGTCTGGACCGCCGACCCCGAGCGCGGCATCGGCGTCGCGCGGCGGATCCGGTCCGGCGCGGCCTTCGTGAACGCGATCGTGGCCTCCGACGTCCGCATGCCCTTCGGCGGCACCCGCGCCAGCGGCTACGGCCGGGAGCTGGCCGCCGCCGGGATCCGTGAATTCGTCAACGTCCGCACGTGGTGGGTGCTCGACGAGCCCGCTGCGACGGCCCCCGCATCGGAGTGATCACCATGAGCAACACCCCCTACCGCCTCGGCGTCCTGCTCGGCGACGGGATCGGCCCGGAGATCGTGCCGGCGTCCGTGCACGTCGTGGACGCCGCCCTCGCAGCTGCCGGCGCGGCGCCGGTCGAGTGGCAGGAGCTGCCGCTGGGCGCCGCAGCGATCGAGACGCACGGCAGCGCCATCCCCGGCCTCACCCTGGAGGCGCTGGCCGGCCTCGACGGCTGGCTGCTCGGCCCGCACGACAGCGTCGCGTACCCGGAGCCCTTCCGGTCGCAGCTCAACCCGAGCGGCACGCTGCGCAAGCACTTCGACCTGTACGCCAACGTGCGGCCGGCGCGTGCCTTCGAGGGCGGCCGGGCGATCGCCCCGGACGCCGACCTGGTGGTCGTGCGCGAGAACACCGAGGGCTTCTACGCCGACCGCAACACCCACGCGGGGACCGGTGAGTACATGCCGACCCCCGACGTCGCGATCGCGATGGGCGTCTTCACCCGGCCGCGCATCGAGCGCATCGCCCGGGCGGCGTTCGAGCTCGCCCGCAGGCGGCGGGGGAAGCTGACCGTCGTCCACAAGGCGAACGTGCTGCAGCTCAGCTCGGGCCTGTTCAGGCGCGTCTGCCTGGAGCTGGCAGCCGAGTACCCCGACGTGGCGGTGGACGACTTCCACATCGACGCGATGACGGTGCACCTGCTGCGCCGGGCCGCCGACTTCGACGTCGTCGTCGCCGAGAACATGTTCGGCGACATCCTCTCCGACATGACCGGCGAGCTGGCCGGCTCGCTGGGTATCGCGCCGTCCCTCAACGCCTCCGACGACCGCGCCATGGCGCAGGCGGCCCACGGGTCGGCGCCGGACATCGCCGGCAGGGGCCTGGCCAACCCGATCGCCATGATGCTGTCGTCAGCCATGCTGCTCGACTGGCTCGCCACCCGGCACGGCGACCCGCGCGTCACCGACGCCACCGAGCGGCTGCAGTCCGGGATCCGCGCTGCCGTGCGCGACGGCGTCAGCACCCGGGACCTCGGGGGCACGGCCTCCACGGCGCAGTTCACCGACGCCGTGGTGGCCCGCATCGCCGCGGAGGCGTCGGCCGTCGGCGTGCCCGTCGACCCGCGAGCCTCATAGCGTGGCCGCATGACCGACGAGCAGCCGCCCGCCACCACCGACCTCTCCGACGACCATCCCGAGGCGCAGGTGTGCGACCCGGTGTTCCAGGCCTTCGGCGGCCGGCCGGCGTTCAGCGGGCCGGTCACCACGCTCAAGGTCTTCGAGGACAACGCCCTGGTCCGCGCGGCGGTCGAGCATCCGGGGGAGGGGCGGGTGCTCGTCGTCGACGGCGGCGGCTCCCTGCGCTGCGCGCTGTTCGGCGGCAACCTCGCCGTCCTCGCCGCCCGGAACGGCTGGGCCGGCGTGGTGGTCAACGGCGCGGTGCGCGACGCCGACGAGCTCGACGCCCAGCCGATCGGGGTGCGCGCGCTGGCCACCCACCCGCGGCGCAGCGTCAAGGGCCTGCACTCGGGTCAGGCGGGGCTGCCGGTCGTCTTCGCCGGCGTGGTGTTCCGCGAGGGGGAGTGGCTCGCCGCCGACCGGGACGGCGTCGTCGTGCTGCCGGCACCGCCGGCCTGAGCGTCAGCGGCGGCGCAGCGCCCGGGCGAGCCGGTGCCCGCGCCCGGAGACCAGCTCGGCGGTCGTCACCGGCTGGGGGACGTCGGCCAGCGCGGCGTGCCGCTCGCGCAGCCGGGTGCGGATCTCCTCGGGGGTGTGCGCCCGGCGCGGCCGCTCGCCGCGGGCCAGCACCACCCCGGTCGCCGCGACGCCGGCGAGACCGGCCAAGCCGAGCAGCTTCGACACCCGCACGGCCCTGACGGTAGCGCCGTGCCCGAGTTGAGCCTGGACGAGGCGGTCGACCCCACCCGCACCGACGACGTGTGGGTCGTCCGCGGCGGCTCGGTGGCCGACCGGGCGATCCGGACCCTCAGCAACGCCCCGGTCAACCACGTCGGGATGGCCGTCGTCCTGGAGGACCTGCCGCCGCTGCTCCGGCACGCCGAGCTCGGCCGCTCGCTGCCTGCGTGTGGACCGGTCAGCACCAGCGCGGCGTCCAGGCACGACCTCGCCGACGCCGTCCGCACCTGGCGGCAGTGCTACGGGCAGCGGGCCTGGCTGCGCCGGCTGGTCGGTCCCGCCGACGACGGCGGCGTGACCCCGGAGACGGCGTCAGGACCCCCCTGCCCCGGCACCCCGTAGGAGGACCCCGTCCTCCTCACCGCTCGCAGGCTCGCGGCGAGCCTCTGGACGGGCCGGCCGGGACCCTGGAGGGTGGCCGCTCCAGTCCGTCACCGGGCTCGAGGCAGCACCCGCAGAGGGGTGGTCGCATCAGGCGTCCCGGCGCACCCGGTAGGTCGTCTGCACCATCCCGCCGGGGAAGGTCCGGGTCCGCACGTGCTCGAGCTGCACGTCGGCCGGCAGCGGCCCGAACGGCGTGTGTCCCTCGCCGATGAGCACCGGCACCCGGGAGAGGGTCAGCTCCCCGACCAGCCCGGCGGCGAGGAAGTCGTGCACCGTCCGTCCGCCGTCGACGTAGACGCGGCGGTACCCGGCGGCGGTCAGCGCGGCGACCGCCTCGTCGAACGAGCGGTGCAGGGTGATGCGGGGATCGGGCGCCAGCGCGGAGCTCAGGACGTGCACGGGCTTGCCCTGGTACGGCCACTCGGCCAGCGGCGCGATCACCTCGTAGGTGCCGCGGCCCATCACCAGCGCGTCGATCCCGGAGACGAACTCGGCGAACCCGAAGTCGCCGCCCTCGCCGGCTCCGTCTCGACCCGCCCCACCCCCGCCGCCCTCGTCGCCGCCGGTCAGCCAGGCGAGGTCGCCGTCCGGACGGGCGATGAACCCGTCGACGCTCATGCCGAGGAACACCGAACCGGTGAAGGGCGCGTCCATGTCGGCAGAGTGCCCGACGACCCTGACGGACCGGGCGGACCGGCCCTGGTATCACGCCGGAGATGTCGGTCCTCTGGGGTAGGCATGGAGTCGTCCTCCCCGGCGTTGAACCCGACGCGGGGGAACCGCTCAGGAGAGTCACCATGTCCGTTCCCGACCACCACACGCACTGGGCTCCACCTGACATCGCGCAGGACCTCCTCGCGATCGCCCGGACGCCGGGCGCCGCGCCGCCCCGGGAGATCCACGTCCGTCCCGAGCTGCACGAGCGGATGCTCGCCCAGCTGACGCCCGACGAGCGCGCCGCGGTCGTCGGGTGTCACGTCCTCGGGCCGTCCCCGGGAGTGCCGCTCGTCGTCGATCCCGACCTGCCGGGCTTCCCCGGCTTCGAGGTCGTCCGCGCCCGGCCGGAGGCTCCCCCCCAGCCACACGCCGCCGCGGCCTGAACGTCAGCCGGCGAGGGCGGCCTGCGTCGCGCCGATGCGGACGACCGTGTCGCCGGGCTCCTCGACGGTGTCGTCGTGGGTGACGCAGACCACCACCCGGCCGGTGAGCCCCGTCCGCAGGTCACGCAGCAGCGCTGCGGCGGTGGGCGGGTCGAGGTGCGCGGTCGGCTCGTCGAGCAGCACGACGTCCCGGTCGGCCAGCAGTGCCCGCGCCGTGGCCAGCCGGCGCCGCTCGCCGCCCGACAGCGCCGTGCCACCCGCGCCGACCGCGGTGTCCAGCCCCGCGGGCAGCGCGGTCAGCAGCCCGCCGAGGCCGGTGGCGTCGAGGACCGCGCGCATCCGGGCCTCGCCGTCCGGCCCGGCCAGCTCGCCCCGTGGCGCGGCCAGGGCCAGGTTGGCGCGGATGCTCGAGGCGAACACGTGCGCGTCCTGCGGCAGCCAGGCGATCCGGGAGCGGACGCCGTCCCCGGTCAGCCGCGCGGCGTCGACGCCGCCCAGCGCGTACGTGCCCGCCCGCGGCCGCAGGGCGGCGAGCAGCACGGCGAGGAACGTCGACTTGCCGGCGCCCGAGGGCCCACGCACGACCAGCCAGCCGCCGTCCGCGTCGGCCCGTGTGGTCAGGCCGCCGAGCACGTCCGGGCCGCCGGGCCACCCGGCGACCAGGCCGTCGGTCGCCAGCGTGCACACCGGCGCGGGGACGGTGCGCGGGTCGGCGGGGTCGGCCGGCACCGGCGCGGTGAGGACGGCGTGGAGCCGGTCGCGGGCGTCGGCGAGCGTGCCGCGCCGCTGCAGCGCGGGGACCAGCCCGGCCAGCGGCTCGGCGAGGGCCAGCGGGGCCAGCGCCACCGCTGCGATCGCCGGGCCGGTCACCCCGGCCGCGGCACCGGCAGCCGCGGCGGCCACGGCGGCCAGCCCGGTGCCGAGGACGACGGCCCCGGTACCCAGCGCGCCGGCGCGGGTGCGGGCGCGGTCGGCCGTGGTGCGGTCGGCGGCGAGCGCGGCGAGGTCGGCCGCCGTCCGCCCGGCCAGGCCGTGCGCCCGCAGGTCGGCCGCGCCCTCGAGCGCCGAGGTGGTGTCGCGCAGGGCCGCCACCCGCAGCGCCGCCTCGGCGCGCGCGGCGCCGGCGTCCACCCGCCGGTGCGCGACCAGCACCAGCGCGACGCTGACCAACAGGACCGCCGCCGCCGCGCCGGCCGCGGCGGGGGAGACCAGCGCCAGCGCGCCGACGGTCACGGTGGTCACCGTGCCGGCCACCAGGGCGGGCGGGACGACGCGCACCGAGAGGTCCTGCACGAGGCCCACGTCGCCGACCACGCGGGCCAGCGCCGAGCCCGGCGTGCGGTCGGCGGCGATGCCCTGGGCGGCCAGCGCCCGCCAGACCCGCACCCGGAGGTCCGCGGCCAGCCGGAGCGCGGCGTCGTGCGCGGTCATCCGCTCCACCCACCGCAGCCCGGCGCGGCCCAGCCCGGAGGCCCGGACGCCGACGATCGCGACCAGCAGGGTGAGCACCGGCGGCATCTCGGCGGCCCGCACGATCAGCCAGCCCGAGACCGCGGTGAGCGCCACCCCCGCGCCGGCCGAGGCCGTGCCGGCGGCGACCGCGCGCACCAGCGCCCGCCGCGGCCAGCGCAGCCCGCCACCCGCGCCTCGGGCGGCGGGATCGGCGGTCTCGTGGTGATCAGGTGCTGAGGGCCGCGCGACCGCCGGCCTCGCGGGCACGGGAGCGAGGGCGGGGACCGGGGTGGGCACCGCGGCCGCGGAGGGCAGGTCGACGGTGCGGTCGGCGAGGGCCGCGAGTGCGGGGTCGTGCGTCACCAGCAGGACGGTCACCGTGCCGCGCAGCCCGGCCAGCTCCGCGGCCACCCGAGCGGCGGAGGCGTCGTCCAGGTGTGCGGTCGGCTCGTCGAGCAGCAGCAGCCGGGCGCCGCGCCGGATCCGCACCAGCGCGCGGGCCAGCGCCACCCGCTGCAGCTCGCCGGGGGAGAGGCTGGTGCAGTCGCGGCCGGCCAGATCGGCGGCGCCGGCCCGGGTCAGCGCCTCGACGACGTGGGCCTCGCCGGCCGGCTCGTCTCCGACGTCATGACTCCCGCCCGGCCCCGAGCCCGCGTGCCGGCGCAGCTCGTCGGCGACGGTCGCGCCGGTCGTGCGCGGGTGCTGCGGGACGTACGCGACGCCGCCGGCCGGGACGCCGGACACCGCGCCGTGCACCTCCGCGGCCGGGTCGGTCAGCCCGGCGAGGACGGCGAGCAGTGTCGACTTGCCCGAGCCGCTGGCGCCGCGGACGGCGACCAGCTCCCCCGGCCGGACGGCGAGGTCCACCGGGGGCAGCGCCGGGACCGTGCGGCCGGGGAAGCGGACGCTCAGCCCGGTGACGGCGACGTCGGCGCCGCGCGGGTCGCCGTCGTCGTCCGCCACCTGGGCGGGGTCACCGACGGACGCGGGGCCGGCGACCGGAGCTGTGTCCATCGGACCCGAGGCCGGCGCCGCCAGCACCACCCGGGCCTCGGCGGCGGCCAGGGCGGCGTGCTCGCCGGCGTGGTGGGCCGCACCGAGGGCGCGCAGCGGCGCGAAGGCCTCGGGCGCGAGCAGGAGTGCGGTCAGGCCGACGGCGAGGTCGAGGTCGCCGTGCACCAGCCGCAGGCCGACGGTGACCGCGACCAGCGCCACCGAGAGCGTGGCGAGCAGCTCGAGCACCAGCGCGGAGAGGAAGGCCAGCCGCAGGACCGACAGCGTGCGCCGGCGGGCGGCCTCGCCGAGTTCGGCGAGCGCCGCGGCCTGCTCGGCGGCGCGGCCCAGGCCCACCAGGACCGGGAGCCCACGGACCAGCTCGGCCACGTGCGCGGCGATGCGGTCCAGCGCCCGGGCGGCGGCGGTGGTGCCGTCGCGGGTGGTCAGCCCGACCAGCACCATGAACAGCGGCACCAGCGGCAGGGTCACCGCCACCAGGCCGGCCGAGAGCAGGTCGGTCCAGGCCAGGACGACGAGCAGCACCGGCGGCACGACCAGCGCCTGTGCCAGCGCGGGGAGGCGGGTGGCCAGCGCGGGCCCGAGCTCGGCCAGCCGGGTGGTGGCCAGCAGCGCGGCCGGGCCGGGTCCGCCGGCCGCGGCGACCGCGGCCGGGGAGGCCGCGAGCCGGGCGGTCAGGGCGGTCCGCAGCTGCTCCTCGGCGCGCCGGGCGTCCCGCGCGGCCGTCAGCTCGCCGGTCCAGCCGGCGACCGCGCGGAGCACGCCACCGGCGGCGGCCAGGAGCAGCGGGCCGGTCAGCGCGCCGTCGTCCTGACCGGCCGCGCGGGCGACCGCGTGCGCCAGCCCGGCCGCCAGCAGCACCAGCCCGGCGACCTGGCCGAGGGCGGCGGCCGCCGCGCGGACCAGCGCCCCGGTCGCCCCCGGGACGTCGGCCAGCGGACCGAGCGGTCCCCGGCCGGACCTCACGCGTGCGCCCCGGCGGGCTCGCCGTGCTGCGGCTCCGCGGTCAGCCGCTTGCGGAACACCCAGTAGGTCCACGCCTGGTAGCCGAGCACCACGGGCAGTCCGATCCCGGCGGCCCAGGTCATCACGGTGAGCGTGTAGTCGCTGACCGAGGCGTCGGCGATCGTGACGTCGAACGCCGGGTCGATCGTCGAGGGGACGACGACCGGGTACGCGGCGCCGAACAGCGTCGCGGCGGCCGCGGCCAGCATCGCGCCCCACGCGGCGAAGGCCTGGCCCTCACGGCCGACCCGCAGGCGCGCCCACGTGACCAGGACGGCCAGCGCGGCGACCAGCCACAGCGCCCCGGTGACCGGCGTGCCGTACCGCAGGTGGACCAGACCGGCCCAGGCCAGCAGCGGGAGTGCGGCCACCGGCGCCCACCGCAGGGCGAAGCGGCGGGCGGCGAGCCGCAGCGGGCCGTCGGTCTTCAGGGACAGGAAGACCGCGCCGTGCACGACGGAGAACGCGAGGACGGCGACCGCGCCCAGCAGCGCCGACCAGCCCAGCCCGGAGAACGCGCCGCCGACCCGGTTGCCGTCGGCGTCGATCGGCAGGCCGAGGGTGGTGGCGCCGAGCGCGGCGCCGATGCCGGCCGCGGCGATCAGCGAGCCGGCGGTGATCACCCGGGTCCAGGTCGCGTCCCACGCCTCCGTGTGGTGCGAGTGCCGCCACTCGAAGGCGACCGCCCGCACGATCAGCCCGAACAGCACCAGCACGAACGGCAGGTACAGCGCGGGCAGCCAGGTCGCGTACCAGCCGGGGAAGGCGGCGAACACCGCGCCGACGGCGGTGATCAGCCAGACCTCGTTGCCGTCCCACAGCGGGCCGATGGTGCGCAGCATCAGGTGCCGCTCGGCCGGACGGCGGCCGAGCACCGGCAGCAGTGCGGCGACGCCGAAGTCGAAGCCCTCGAGCAGCAGGAAGCCGGTCCACAGCAGCGCGACGGCGGCGAACCAGAGGGTCTGCAGGTCCACGGGAGGCTCCTCAGTAGGCGAACTGGAGGACGTCGTCGTCCTCGCGGGGCTCCGGCGTGCCCTCGGGGGTGTGTCCCGGCGTGGGGGCCGCGTCATTGGGGGTGTGGCCACCGGTCGGAACGCCGCGGCGCACGAAGCGGGTGATCAGCCACAGCTCGACGACGGCCAGGGCGCCGTAGACGAGGGTCAGCAGCGACAACGACGTCCAGACCTCGGCGGCGGTGACGCCGGGCGAGACGGCCTGGGCGGTGAAGAAGTACGTCTGCTCGCCGACCGGGACGTCGGGGTTCGGGTGGACGACGAAGGGCTGGCGGCCCATCTCGGTGAAGACCCACCCGGTCGCGTTGGCCACGAAGGGCGCGGCGACGGCGAGCAGCGAGCCGTGGACGCCGATCCGCGAGGTCGGCACCCGGCCCCTCCGGGTGGCCCACAGCGCGTAGGTGGCGACCCCGGCCGAGACCGCGCCCATGCCGATCATGAGCCGGAAGCTCCAGTAGGTGACGCCCAGCAGCGGGGTGTAGTCGATCGGCTCGCCCGCCTTGTCGCCGAACCGCGACGGGTCGTCGGGGTAGGTCGCGCCGTAGACCGCGGCGTACTCCTCCTGCAGCTCGTTGACGCCGGGGACGGCGGTGGAGAAGTCGCCGTGCGCGAGGTAGCTGAGGATGTACGGGACGGTGATCGAGTGGACGTCGTCGCACTCGTTGGAGCCGAGCTTGCCCCACGCGAACACCGACAAGGACGCCGGCGCCTCGGTCTCGCAGAGCGCCTCGGCCGAGCTCATCTTGAGCGGCTGCTGCTCGTACATGAGCTTGCCCTGCCAGTCGCCGGTGAGGGCGACGAGGACGAACGCGGCGAGCGACACCCAGCCGCCGAGCCGGACCGAGCGCCGCCACACGGCGTGGTCGATGTCCGTGCTCGGCTGCCCCGCCAGCTTCCGGCGGCGCAGGTGCCACAGGCCGATGCCGACCAGCAGGGCGCCGGCGACCACGAGCGCGGCGACGATCGCGTGGCTGAAGGCGGCCAGCGCGGTGTTGTTGGTCAGGACGGCGAGGAAGTCGACCTGCAGCGGGCGGCCGGTGGTGTCGTCGACCTCCACGCCCACCGGGTGCTGCATCCAGGAGTTGGCCGCGATGATGAAGTAGGCGCTGACGATCGAGCCGACGACCGCGGCCCACAGCGCGGCCAGGTGCAGCTTCTTCGGGATGCGACCCCAGCCGAAGATCCACAGGCCGAGGAACGTCGACTCGAGGAAGAAGGCCAGCAGCGCCTCGAGGGCCAGCAGCGAGCCGAAGACGTCGCCGACGAAGCGCGAGTACTCGCTCCAGGCCAGGCCGAACTGGAACTCCTGCACCAGGCCCGTGGCCACGCCGAGCACGAAGTTGATCAGGTAGATGCGGCCCCAGAAGCGGGTCATCCGCAGCCACTCGGGCTTGTCGGTGCCCACCCAGAGGGTGTGCATCACGGCGACCAGGGCCCCCAGGCCGATGGTCAGGGGGACCATCAGGAAGTGGTAGACGGTCGTGATCCCGAACTGCCAGCGCGCGATGTCCAACACGTCGATGTCCAACACGTCGATGTCCAGGACGTCCACCGCAGGCCCCTCTCCGGTCGTCGTACGATCGACGCGTTCTTTCTACGCCTCGTAGAAGGACAACTTCTACAGGACGTAGAACATGCCGGTGTGATCCCAGGGACAGGAGGAGCCATGGCGTCGCTGGGAGACCTCGAGCGTGCGGTGATGGACCGGCTCTGGTCGGCCGGGGGACCGCTGGCGGCCGCCGAGCTGCGTGACGGCCTGGCCGATCGCGGCCTGGCGCTGACCACCGTGCACACCGTGCTGTCGCGGCTGGAGCAGAAGGGCTTCGTCGTCCACGACGACGCCCGGCCGCGTCGCTTCCGCGCGCGCGGCACGCGTGCGGACCACGCCGCCGAGCTCATGCACGAGGTGCTCGGCCAGGCGGGGGACCGGCAGGCGGTGCTGGCCCGCTTCGTCGGCGGCGTCGACCCCGAGGAGGCCCGGCTGCTGCGCGAGCTCCTGGCCGCCGGTCCGGACGACGCTCCGCGCTGAGCGCCCGGCCCGCCCCGCCACCCCCGGCCGATGCTGCCCGCGACCGCGGCGGCCCTCGCCGTCCTGGCCGCGCTGCTGGCGTGGCCGGTACCGGCGCTGCTGGCTCGCGCCCGCTGGCCGCGGCGCGACCCGCTGGTGGCCCTGGTCTGCTGGCAGGCGATCGGGCTCGCCGGAGGTCTGTCGATCATCGGGGCGCTGCTGGCGCACGGCCTCGCGCCGTGGGGGCACTCGCTGCCCGAGGCGGCGTGGGCCGTGGTCACCGGGCACCCCGCCGAGGCGCCGGTCCGCGGTGACCACTGGGTCACCCTGACCCTCGCCGCCGTCCTGGCCACCGAGCTGGTCGGCGTCCTGCTGCTCTCCGGGCTGCGGACCGCGCGCACCCGGCGCCGGCACCGCGCGCTGCTCGAGCTCGTCGTCCAGCCGGCCGGGGTGCCCGATGCGCGGCTGCTCGAGCACCCCGCCCCGGTCGCCTTCTGCATCCCCGGTGCGAAGCCGTTGCTGGTGCTCTCCTCCGGCATGGTCGCCGAGCTCGACGACGCCGAGCTGGCCGCCGTGGTCGCGCACGAGCGGGCACACCTGCGCGAGCACCACCACCTGTACCTGCTGCCGTTCGTGGCGTGGGAGGCCGCCCTGCCGGTGCTGTCCGCGGCCGGGCGCGCGCACGCGGCGGTGCGCACGCTGGTGGAGATGCGTGCGGACGACGTCGCGCTCGGCTCGCTGCCCGGGTCCGCGCCCCGGCGGACGCTGGCCCAGGCGATCGTCGTCGCGGCCGGCGGAGCAGGGGGAGCGGGCGTGCCCTCCGGAGCGCTCGCGGTCACCGGCAGCGCGGTCGGGGCGCGCGTGCTGCGGCTGCTCGAGCCGCCGTCCCCGCTGCCGGCGTGGGCGCAGGTGCTGGCACTGCTGTCGGCCGGCCTGCTGCTGCTGGTACCGACCGCCCTGCTGCTGCTACCGGCGCTCTGAGCGCGGGGCGAGAGCCGGCGCCAGCGCGGCGTAGCCCGCGGCGATCCCCCCGCTGATGAGCGCGGCGCGGCGGTAGCGCGGTGAGCGCACCAGCGGCACCATGCTCGCGGCGTGCAGCAGGTCCACCGCGGAGCCGGCCCGGACCACGCGCGGCTCCGGAGCGGCCAGGACGGCGGCGTGCTGGACGACGAGCCGGGCGCCCAGCAGCCGCACGGCCCAGCGCCGGGACCGGGGCAGCTCCGGGCACAGTGCGTCGACGACCTCGTCGGGCCGCGCGAGGAGCGCGAGCCCCCACGCGGCTCCGGTCCCGCCGAGGAGACGCGTGAGCCGGCGACGCGGGTGCTCCAGGGTCACGGTCGTGCCTCCGTTGCTCCGGGGTGGTTCGGTCCGGTGGTCGGGCTCTGCCCACCAGTGTGGGCAGAGCCCGACCTCTCGGGAGGGGGCCTCCGGTCAGGCGGGGACGGCGGCGCGGCGGCCGGCGGGGACGGCGGTGGTCGCGTCTTCGCCGCCCGGCAGCGGCGCGAACCGGCGCAGCCGCAGGCTGTTGGTCACCACGAACACGGAGCTGAACGCCATCGCCGCGCCCGCGATCATCGGGTCGAGCAGCCCGGCCACGGCCAGCGGGATCGCCGCGACGTTGTAGGCGAACGCCCAGAACAGGTTGCCCTTGATCACCGCGAGGGTGCGCCGGGCCAGCCGGATGGCGTCGGCAGCCGCACGCAGGTCGCCGCGCACCAGCGTGAGGTCGGAGGCCTGGATCGCCACGTCGGTGCCGGTGCCCATGGCCAGCCCCAGGTCCGCCTGCGCCAGCGCCGCGGCGTCGTTCACCCCGTCGCCGACCATCGCCACGACCCGGCCCTCGCCCTGCAGCCGGCGGACGACGTCGACCTTCTCCTGAGGCAGCACCTCGGCGAGCACCTCCTCGATGCCGACCTCGGCGGCGACCGCGCGGGCCACCGTGGCGTTGTCGCCGGTCAGCAGCACCGGGTGCAGGCCCAGGTCGCGCAGCCGGCGGACCCCCTCGGCCGAGGTCTCCTTCACCGCGTCGGCGACGGCGAGCACCCCGCGGGCGACGCCGTCCCAGGCCACCAGGACAGCGGTCCGGCCGGCCGCCTCCGCCTCGGCCTGCGCGTGGGTGAGCTCCACCGGGACGTCGACGCCGCTCAGCAGGCCGGCCCGCCCGACGAGCACCGCCGTCCCGTCGACGACGCCACGCACGCCGAGCCCGGCCTCGTTGGCGAAGCCGCTGACCGGTCGCAACGGACCGGTGCGCTCGGCCGCGGCCTCGGCGACCGCCCGGGCGATCGGGTGCTCGGAGCCGGACTCGACCGCACCGGCCAGCGCCAGCACCCGGTCGGCGCCCTCGCCGCTGGCGGGGACGACGTCGTGCAGGGTCATCCGGCCGGTGGTGACCGTGCCGGTCTTGTCCAGCACGACCGTGTCCACCCGGCGGGTGGACTCCAGCACCTCGGGGCCCTTGATCAGGATGCCCAGCTGAGCGCCGCGGCCGGTGCCCACCATGAGCGCGGTCGGCGTGGCCAGCCCCAGCGCGCAGGGGCAGGCGATGATCAGCACCGCGACCGCGGCGGTGAAGGCCGCGGCCAGCCCGCCGCCGGTGCCCAGCCAGAAGCCGAGGGTGCCCACGGCCAGGGCGATGACGATCGGCACGAACACCCCGGAGATCCGGTCGGCGAGCCGCTGGACGGCGGCCTTGCCGTTCTGGGCGTCCTCGACCAGCCGGGCCATCTGCGCCAGCTGGGTGTCGGAGCCCACGCGGGTGGCGCGCACGACCAGCCGGCCGCCGGCGTTGACGGTGGCGCCCACGACGGCGTCGCCAGGGCCGACCTCGACCGGCACGGACTCGCCGGTGAGCATCGAGGCGTCCACGGCCGAGGAGCCCTCGGCGATCACACCGTCGGTGGCGATCTTCTCGCCGGGCCGGACGACGAACAGGTCGCCGACGGTCAGCCGGTCGACCGGCACCCGCGTCTCGGTGCCGCCGCGCAGCACGGAGACCTCCTTGGCGCCGAGCTCCAGCAGCGCCCGCAGCGCCGCACCGGCCCGCCGCCTGGAGCGGGCCTCGACGTACCGCCCGGCCAGCAGGAACGTCGTCACGCCCGCCGCGGCCTCCAGGTAGACGTTGGCGCTGCCGTCGGTGCGGGCGACGGTCAGGTCGAACGGGTGCGTCGTGCCGGGCGCGCCGGCGGTGCCGAGGAACAGCGCGTACAGCGACCAGAGGAACGCCGCCCCGGTGCCGAGGGAGACCAGCGTGTCCATGGTGGCCGCGCCGTGCCGCAGGTTGGTCCACGCGGCGCGGTGGAACGGCAGTCCGCCCCACACGACGACCGGCGCGGCCAGCGTCAGCGAGAGCCACTGCCAGTACTCGAACTGCAGTGCCGGGACCATCGCCATCGCCACCACCGGCACGGTGAGCAGGGTGGACACCAGCAGCCGCTGCCGCAGCGGGCGCGTCGAGTCCTCCTCCGCGGGCTCGGCGTCCGGCGCCGGCGGCTCGGGGAGCGCCGCGGTGTAGCCCGTCCTCTCGACCGTGGCGATCAGGTCGTCGGTCGTGACGTCGCCGCCGAAGGAGACCCGAGCCTTCTCGGTGGCGTAGTTGACCGTCGCGGTGACGCCGTCCATCCGGTTGAGCTTCCTCTCGACGCGGGCGGCGCACGACGCGCAGGTCATGCCACCGATCAGCAGCTCCACCTCGGAGGTCCGGACGTCGGGGGTGCTCATGCGTGGGTCTCCTCAGCCGCCGTGCCCGTGGCCGGCGGTCGCGTCGGATGCCGCCGTCCCGGTGACCTCCACCGTGAACCCGGCGATGTGCACCGCGTCGCCGTGCCGGAAGTCGAGGAACAGCCGGTAGGTGCCGGCGGACGGCGCGGTCGCGGCGAAGGCGACGTGCGGGCCCGCGGCCGGCGCGACGTGCGGGTCCTCGACGGGGTGCACGTGGAGGTACTCGAGGTCGCCCTCGCGCAGCACGACCAGGTGCCCGTAGGCGCCCAGGTAGGGCTGCAGGTCGAGGACCGGACGGCCGTCGCGGCTGATGCTGAGGGTCAGCTCCGACTCCGCCCCCGCGGCCGGCTCCCCGGTCAGGACGACGGTGTAGCCGTCGACCTCGGTCACCGGCGCCGGCTCGGGCACCGACTGGGGGTCGTAGGAGCCGGCCACCTGCAGGTCGGCCGTCAGCGCGAGGTCCTCCGCGCCCGCGGGGGTGGTGTCCGCGACCAGGTGCCAGCTGCCGGGGGTGAGGGTGAGCGGCACCCGCCAGGTGCCGTCGGGCGCGAGGTCGGGGTGCACGTGCTGGTAGCCGGAGAGGTCGGCACGGACGGCGACCAGGTGCAGGTCCTCGCCGTGGTCCGCGGTGTACCCGGTCACCGGGGTGCCGTCGGGGCCCAGGACCCGGAACGCCACGGTCGTCGTCCCGGCGGCGGGCCGCTCGTCGAGCACGTCGAGGAGGTAGCCGGTGCCGGTGGCGGCGGGTTCCGGTGTCGGCGCGGCCGCGGCGGGGTGGGCCTCGGGGGCACCCACCGGGCCGACCGCCGCGCCGACGCCCACGGCCGCGGTGAAGACGGCGCCGAGGCCGGCGGCGACGACGGCGAGCCTGACCGGTGTCCGCACGAGGGGCTCCTCAGCCCACCAGCTGGTAGCCGGCCTCCTCGACGGCGGCGCGCACGGCGACGTCGTCGACGGGCTCGGTGCTGGTGACGGTCAGGCCGCCGCTGGCCAGGTCGACGTCGACGGTGGTGACCCCCGGGACGGCGCCGACCTCCTCGGTCACGGCGTTCACGCAGTGGCCGCAGGTCATGCCGACGACGGTGTAGCTGGCGGTGCTCACGCTGGGGCTCCTCGGAGGGCTGGAGGGGGTGGGTCAGGAGCGGACGAGGCGGGCGATCGCCTCGGAGGCCTCGCGGACCTTCTCGTCGGCCTCGCGGCCACCGGCCTGGGCGGCCTGGACGACGCAGTGCGACAGGTGCTCCTCGACCAGTCCGAGGGCGACCGACTGCAGCGCCTTCGTCATCGCCGAGACCTGCGTCAGGATGTCGATGCAGTACTTCTCGTCCTCGACCATCCGCTGCAGTCCGCGGGCCTGGCCCTCGATGCGGCGCAGCCGCTTGAGGTAGTCGTCCTTGCGGTGGATGTAGCCGTGCTGGCCGTTGGTCTCCACGGGTGTCCTCCCGACGCGTCCGGTGGGCGCTCGGGCACAACCATACCCCCCTAGGGCATCAGGTGCCGTGCGCCGTCGGTTACCGGTCCGCGTCGCGGGCCCGCAGTCGGTCCACCGTGGCCTGCAACCGCGCGGTGTCGGCGCGGGCGTCGGCCAGCTCGTCCTGCAGCCCGAGGATCACCTCGGCGGAGGCGAGGGTGTGCCCCTCGTCGAGCAGGCCCCGCAGCCGCGCGGCCAGGATCAGCTGGTGGCGGGAGTAGCGGCGGTGTCCGCCGGGGGAGCGGTGCGGCTGGAGGACGCCGGCCGTGTCGAGGCTGCGCAGGAAGGCTGCCTGGACACCGAGCAGTGCCGCGGCCTGGCTCATGGTCAGCGCGGGGAAGTCCGGGTCGTCGAGGCGGCCTACCGGGTCGTCGTCCCGGGAGGCGGGTGGGGGCATGGCGGTCCTCCGGGGTCTACGGGTGGCGCCGGGGTGGCCGGGAAGCGCGAGGGCCGGGTCCGTCCGGACCCGGCCCTCGGGGAGTCGCCGCCGATCAGCTCTCCACGGACTTCCGCTCGGACGTCTCCCCCTCGATGGTGCGCCCCTCGACGGCGGTCGGCGTGTCGGCACGGGTGACGGTGATCTTGCGAGCCCGCGCCTTCTCGGCGACCGGGATGCTCACCGTGAGCACGCCGTCGTGGTAGTGCGCCTCGAGGCGGTCGGTGTCCAGGCTGCGGCCGAGGACGAGCTGCCTGGTGTAGCTGCCGTACGGACGCTCGGCGATCGCCCACTCGGCGTTCTCCAGCTGCGGCACCGAGCGCTCCGCGGTGACGGTCAGCGTGGTGCCCTCGACCTGCAGGTCGATCGAGCCTGGGTCGACTCCGGGCAGGTCGAAGTGGGCGACGAAGTTGTCGCCGACGCGGTACGCGTCCATCGGCATGCCCGACAGCGGACGGGCGGTCAGCCCACCGGCCCGGCCGGTCAGCTGGTCGAGCGCCCGGAAGGCGGCGTTCGTGGCGGCGAACGGGTCATAGGCGGTCAGCATGGCCACGGCTGTGTCAACCTCCTGTGTTCGTACTGGTGTGTTCGCTGCCCCGAGGTGAACCTCTAGTGGCAACTGGAGATTACCTCGTGCGTGCACCCGAGTAAACATCCTCTGCCCAGATTTGTTCCGCGTCCCCGCCCGGTGCCTGCCCGGCAGTCCCTGTCCGGGAGGCACCCCCGGCGTCCCCACGGCCGAGCGCGACGCGCACGCCCGCGCGTGAGGAGCGTCTCCCCGGGGCAGGAGATGCCCGTGGACGACACCAGTGACCCCCGAGCGCAGGGGGAGACCGACCAGCAGCGTGCCGACCCGGAGCCGGAGGTGACCACCGACCTCGACGGCGACGTCGCGACGCTCACCGTCGGTGGGGAGCTGACCGATGGGGCCCGCCGTCCGCTGGTGCGGACGATGACCGACCTGATGCTCGGCCGGTCGGATCTGCGGCGGGTGCGGCTGGACGTGCGCGCAGTCACGTACCTGAACTCCGCCGGCATGGCCGTGCTGGTGCAGCTGCAGAAGCTGGGCCAGCCGCGCGGCGTGGAGGTCGTGCTGGTCGCCCCGCCGGCCGCGGTCGCCCGGCCACTGCAGCTGTCGGGGTTGTGGCTGCGCTTCCCCGTCGAGGAGTTCCCGGCAGTGGAGGACGACCGCGTCGACCGCGAGGGCGGTCCTGGCTGAGGACCGGTGTCGCGGACGGCGCGCCGCGGCCCAGCTCCTAGCCTGACCGGGTGCCGTCGAGCCCCACCCACACCCATGGTGCCCACACCCACGGTGCCCACAGCCACGGTCCCGACCCGGACGCGCCGCCGCCGACCCCGGAGGTGCTCGCCCGGAGACGGCGCGCGGTCTGGCTGATGCTCCTGCTGCTCGTGCCGGTCGGCCTGGCGACCGTCGTCGGGCTGGTCGTGCTCTGGCCCGGCGACGAGCCGACCCGGGCCGAGCAGGCCGCCGAGCAGTTCCTGCCGCCCGGGACCACGTACCACGAGGGCCGCGTCGCGTCCGTCGACCCCGGCGACTGCCTGCCGCCCGGCGAGGGCGAGCTGTCGCAGCAGCTGACCTGCCAGGCGGTCGTCGTCGTCGAGGTGCTCGACGGCCCGGAGGCGGGGGAGTTCCAGCAGGTGCCGATCGCGGCCGACGTCTACACCTCCGGTGTCGAGGTGGACGACGTCCTCGTGCTGACCCGCGATGCGGCGGCGGAGGGCGCCGGCCTGTACGCCTTCTACGACTACGACAGGGACGTGCCGATCGTCGCGCTCACCGTCGCCTTCGCCGTCGTGACCGTGGCCGTGGCGCGGCTGCGCGGCCTGGCCGCTCTCGTCGGGTTGGCCTTCGCGTTCTTCGTGATGCTGCAGTTCCTGCTGCCCGGCCTGCTCGGCGACTCCTCGCCCACGCTGATCAGCCTGGTCGGCTCGGCGGCGATCATGTTCGTCGTCCTCTACCTGGCGCACGGCTTCTCCGCGCGGACGACGACCGCGCTGGTGGGGACCCTCTTCGGGCTGGCGCTGGTCGCCGTCCTCGGGGCGGTGGCGGTGGCCAGCGCGCGGCTGACCGGGCTGACCAGCGAGGAGACCAACACGCTGCTCGGGTACGACCCGGCGCTCGACTTCTCCGGGCTGGTGCTCGCCGGGGTGGTCGTCGCCGGCCTCGGCGTGCTCAACGACGTGACGATCACCCAGGCCTCGGCGATCTGGCAGCTGCACGAGGTCGACCCGGGCATGACGTGGCGGGAGCTCTACCGCCGCGGGATGACCGTGGGCCGGGACCACATCGCCTCGACCGTCTACACGATCGTCTTCGCCTACGCCGGCGCCTCGCTGCCGCTGCTCATGCTCTTCGAGGTCTACGCCCAGCCGTGGGACGTCGTCCTCACCAGCTCGGCGATGGCCGAGGAGGTGATCCGCACGCTGGTCGGCTCGATCGCGCTGGTCCTCGCCGTCCCGGTGACGACGGCGGCCGGCGCCTTCTTCGCCAAGGCCGCCGGCACCCGGGCGGGCGCGGCGACCGACCAGCGGCTGACCGCCCTGCGCGCCCGCTTCGCCCGGTGAGCGAGGCTGTGCGGGTGACCCCGGACCTCCTGCACGCCGCCCGTTCCGCTCCCGGCTTCATGCCCGACGACGAGGGGACGGCGCTGTACGAGGCCGCCCGCACCGTCGTCGTCCCGGGGCCGCTGCTGGAGGTGGGCAGCTGGATGGGGAAGTCGGCGCTGTACCTGGCCGCCGCGGCGCGCGAGACGGGCCGGCAGGTGGTGACCGTCGACCACCACCGCGGCTCGGAGGAGCACCAGCCGGGCTGGGAGTACCACGACCCGTCACTGGTCGACCCGGCCGTCGGGCTGCTCGACACGCTGCCCCGGTTCCGCCGGACGATCGCCGACGCCGGCGCCGAGGACGTCGTCATCGCGGTGGTGGCGCGCTCGGAGGTGCTGGCGCCGCTGTGGGCGACCCCGCTCGCGCTGCTGTTCCTCGACGGCTCGCACACCGAGGAGTCCGCCCGACGCGACCAGGACGCCTGGGTGGCCAAGCTGGCCGTCGGCGGCACGCTGGCCATCCACGACGTCTTCCCCGACCCGGCCGACGGCGGCCAGGCGCCCTACGGCGTCTACACGCGCGTGATGGACTCGGGCGACTTCGAGGAGCTGCCCGGCACCGGCTCACTGCGGCTGCTGCGCAGGCTGCGGTGACAGAGGACCCCCCCGCCCCCCGCCACTCGGAGGAGGACCCCGTCCTCCCCGCCCTTCGGAGGAGGACCCCGTCCTCCCCACCGCTCGCAGGCTCGCGGCGAGCCTCTGGACGGGGCCGACCCGGGACGGGGCCGGGGCCCCTGCAGGGGGGCCAGCTCGAGGCGGAGCGGGACGCGACCCGGGCGCAGATCGCGGCGCTCACCCGCGAGTTCGACCAGGTCGTCGACGCGTCGAGGCAGTCCAACGCCGACGACGAGCACGACCCCGAGGGCGCGACCATCGCCTTCGAGCGGCAGCAGGTCGCTGCACTGCTCGCGTCGGCGCAGCGTCGGCTGGCCGACGTCGAGGCGGCCCTGGAACGGCGCGCAGCCGGCGGTTACGGCGTCTGCGAGACCTGCGGCCGGCCGATCGCCCCCGAGCGGCTCGCCGCCCGCCCCGCCGCGCGCACCTGCATCCACTGCGCGACCTGAGCCGCCACGGATACCTCGGGCATAGGAGGCAATGCATACGCCCCGGGCGCTGTGGACGTGGGTATTGCCTCCTATGCCTACGAGGTCAGCTGACGTAGCGGCGGGCGGTGGAGGTGCGCTGGGCGTGCTCGAGCGCGGCGAAGCGGGCCTCGGCTTGCGAGGGCAGCACCCGCCGTTCGCGCACCACCCAGGGGATCCCGCGGGCGGCCGCCCACAGGCCCTGGGCGGTCACCCGGTCGCGGGGCAGGGTCCGCAGCAGGTGCACGGTGCGGCGCAGCGCCGGGCGGGCGGGACGGCGCAGCCACGTCGTCCAGAGGGTGTTGCGGATGCCGTCGCGGCGCCGGCGGTGGGAGTCACGCGCCTTCGACGCCTGGTGGTGCACCGTCAGCGCGGGCAGGTAGCACAGCTCC
Organism: Geodermatophilus sp. URMC 61; assembly: GCF_052931555.1. Classification (NCBI taxonomy): domain Bacteria; kingdom Bacillati; phylum Actinomycetota; class Actinomycetes; order Geodermatophilales; family Geodermatophilaceae; genus Geodermatophilus; species Geodermatophilus sp. URMC 61. The sequence goes on along the minus strand of NZ_JBRFHZ010000002.1, from coordinate 2,591,481 downwards.
CACCCGGCGGCGGCCAGGTCGCCGGCCATCAGCTCCTCTTCACCGCCCAGCCACAGCCGCTCGCAGAAGCCGCCGACCTCGGTGAACGCCTGCCGGCGCACCACCGACGCGCCGGCGAGGAAGGAGCCCAGCGCCGGCCCGGGCAGCCAGTCGGCGCCGCGGACGGGGGAGTCGCGCAGCTCGGGCACGATCGGGTCCTCCCGGCCGCCGGGCTCGACGAGGATGCGCGCGGTCACCACGGCCAGGCGCGGGTGCGCGTCGAGGACGTCGGCCGCGGTGCGCAGCGAGCCCGGGTCCCACCAGGTGTCGTCGTCGCAGAAGGCGACGTAGGGGGTGTCGACCCGGGCCACGCCGACGTTGCGGCCGATCGCGCCGAGGTTCCGCGGGCTGGCGACCAGCTCCACCTGCGGGAACCGCTCGGCGATCGCCGCGGCAGTCCCGTCGGTGGAGCCGTTGTCGACGACGACGACGTGCGGCTGCTCGGGCAGCGCGACCAACCGGGAGAGCGCCAGCAGGACCTCGTCGCGGCGCTGGTGGGTGATCACGACGACCGACACCCGCGGGTCCGTAGGAGGACCTCCCTGCCCCCCATCGCTCGCAGGCTCGCGCCGGGGCCCTGCAGGGAGGCCGGCCGTGACGGCAGGCTCCGTCGCCGTCATGCCGCGGCCTCGGCCAGCACGCGCAGGTCGGCGCGGACGTGCCCCGGGACCACCCGGCGGCGCCGCAGGGCGGCCGGCACCTCCGGCAGGGCGCGCAGCAGCCCGTGCCGCTCCGGCGCCCCGGTGCGCAGCGCCTGCAGCACGAGCCCGGCCACCTGCGGCCACGGACGCCGCATGACCGCGGTGAGCAGCCGACTGCGCCAGATGGCCGTCCGCCGCCCTTCCGGTGCCGACCGCCGCGGCGACGGGTGGTGGTGCACGGTCACCGAGTCGACGTAGGCGATGCCCCAGCCCGCGGCGGCCAGGTCCAGCGAGAGCCGCTCCTCCTCGCCGGGGAAGCGGACCACGGGGTCGAAGCCGCCGACGGCGAGGAAGGCCTCGGTGCGCACCATCGCGCCGCAGGCGATGAAGCCGAGCAGCGCCGGGCCGGGCAGGTCGTCCGGCGTCCCCAGCGGGCTGCGCGCCAGCTCGGTGCAGAACGAGTCCAGCCGCTCCTCGGGGCCGACCAGGATCCGCGCGTTGAGCACCGCCAGCCGCGGGTGCGCGCGCATGACCTCCACCGCGCGGGCCAGGTCGCCCGGCGCCCACCACGAGTCGTCGTCGGCGAACGCCACGAACTCGGTGCCGGCCCGCTCGACGCCGAGGGTGCGCGCGTAGGACCCGACGTTGCGCTCCAGCGGGACGACGGTGACCTCGGGCAGGGTCTCCCGCACCGCGTCGACGGTGCCGTCGGTGGAGGCGTTGTCCACCAGCACCACCGGCGCCTCGTGGCGCGGCAGGGTGCGCAGGAGGTCCTCGCGGCGGTTCTGGCTCATGACGACGACGGCCACGTCGCCGGGGCGGGGATGGCTGCTCACGGCAGCACCCTTCCCGCGCGGCCGGGCAGCCAATCCGTGGTCTCCGGTGAGCCTGCCGTCCCGGCCGCGGGCAGCGCGCCCGGGTCGGTGAACAGGCCCGAGGCCGCGGTGGCGCCGGAGAGGGCGTCGGTGGCGAGGACGACGGCCGCCGCGGTCCACGTCGTCCGCTCGACCGGCCAGCGGGCGTCGTCGGGGTAGACGTAGCCGGTCCAGTAGGAGCCGTCGTCGGCCCGCAGGTGCTGCATGGCGGCCACCTGTTCCAGGGCGGCGTCCGGCCGCCCGGCGGCGGCCAGCGCGAGCGCCAGTTCGCAGGTCTCCGCTCCGGTGACCCACGGACGGTCGGCGACGCAGCGCGCGCCCAGCCCCGGGACGACGAAGCGGTCCCAGTCGGCGGCCAACCGGGCGTCGGCGTCCTCGCCGGTGACCGCGCCGCCGAGCACCGGGTAGTACCAGTCCATCGAGTAGCGCGACCGGTCGGCGAACGCGTCGGGCCGGGTGCGCAGCGCGGCGCCCAGGTCGGCGGCGGCGAGCTCCCAGTCCGGCTGCGGCTCCCCGAGCAGGCCGGCCAGGGCGATCCCGCAGCGCAGCGCCTGGAACAGGCTGGCGTTGCCGGTGAGCAGCGCGGTGTCGTCGGCGGTGCCGTCAGGGCGCAGTGCCCAGCCGACCGCGCCGCCGGGCAGCTGCATGCGCGTGACCAGGTCCAGGCCGCGGCGCACGGCCGGCCACGCCGCTGCAGCCAGCTCGTGGTCGCGGGTGAGCAGCCAGCTGTGCCAGACCCCGACCGCGAGGTAACCGGCGTGGTTGCTCTCCGCGGCGGGGGAGGTCTCGGCGCCGTCCCGGTACTCCGACGCCCACGAGCCGTCCGGCCGCTGCCGGCGGGCCAGCCAGCGGTAGGCCGCGCGGGCCCTGGCGTGCTCGCCGCCGAGGTCGAGGGCCATGGCGGCCTCCACCATGTCCCACGGGTCGAGCCGGCCGCCGCGGAACCAGGGCAGCGCGCCGTCGGCCTCCTGCTCGGCGGCGATCGCCGCGACCGTGGCGCGCACCTGCTCCCCGCTCAGCACGCCGGGCAGCTCCGGGAGCTCAGACAGCGGTCGCCTCCAGCTCGGTCTCGCTCGCCGGAGCCGCTCCCGCCGGCTTGCCCGCGTAGACGACCAGGCTCTTGCCGATCACCGGGTCCAGCAGCCGCTCGGCGGCGCGGGTGAGCCACGGCCGCCGCGTCAGGTCCCACACCAGCAACCGGTGGTAGGCGCGGACGGCGGCGCTGTCCCGCTCCACGCCCACGGCGCACTTGAGCCACCAGAACGGGGCGTGCAGCGCGTGCGCGTGGTGCTGGGCGCCGGGTACCAGGCCGGCGGCGGACAGCCGGGCGCGCAGCACGTCGCCGCGGTAGATCCGGATGTGGCCGCCCTCGTTGGCGTGGTAGGCGTCCGACAGCGCCCAGCAGACCCGCTCGGGCCCGTACCGCGGCACCGTCACCGCGACCGTGCCGCCGGGCTTGAGCACGCGGGCGATCTCGGCCATCGCCGTCGCGTCGTCGGGGATGTGCTCGAGCACCTCCGAGGCGATCACCCGGTCGACGCTCGCGTCGGGGAAGGGCAGTGCCAGCAGGTCGGCGCGCACCACCTCGTAGCGGGCACCCGCCGGGGCCTCACCGGCGTCGGCGATGGCGCCCAGCCAGCGCTTCGTCGTCTCGACCTCGGACGCGCCCCGGTCGACCGCGACCACCCGCGCGCCGCGCCGGTAGGCCTCGAACGCGTGCCGGCCCTCGCCGCAGCCCAGGTCCAGGACGGTCATCCCCGGCCGCAGGTCCAGCCGGTCGTAGTCCACGGTCAGCAAGGCCGTGCCCTCGGTTCGACCCCGGGCTCGTTCCGCTCCTCGGTCGACGACATGGGTCGCCCCCGCGGTCGCTCGCTGGTGCTCGCTGCGATGCTCACGACCTGTCGGCTCCGTGTCCCCCGCGAGCGGGAGGTGCCCCCAGCCCGCAGCGGTGCTCGCTCGCCCGTCGTCCTCACGATCCCTTCCGCTCGAGCACCTCGCGGTACCACTCGGCCGTCCGCTCGGCGGTCGACCGCCAGGTGTAGGAGGTCAGCACCCGGCGCCGCCCGGCCCGGCCCAGCTGGTCGGCCAGGGACGGCGAGTCGAGGACGAGCTGCAGCGCCGCGGTGAGCTCGCCGACGTCCCCGGCCCGCACCCGCAGGCCGGCCTTGCTGCCCACCACCTCGGGCAGCGCCCCGGCGTCGGTGGTGACCAGCGCGGTGCCGCAGGCCATGGCCTCGATCGCCGGCAGCGAGAAGCCCTCGTACAGCGAGGGGATCGCGACGACGGCGGCGGTCTGCAGCAGCCGGACCAGGTCCGGCTCGGGCAGCGGGCCGGTGAAGCGGACGGCGTCCCGCAGTGCCAGCCGGTCGAGGGCCGTCTCCGCAGGCCCCCCGGGCCGCGGGGTGCCGACGACGGTCAGCCGCACCGGCCGCTCGGTGCGCAGCTTGGCGACCGCCTCGAGCAGGTGCACCAGCCCCTTGAGCGGGACGTCGGCGCTCGTGGTGACGACGATCGAGTGCGGGTCGCGAGGCCGGTCGGCCAGCGGTGGGGTGAAGACGTCGGGGTCGATGCCCACCGGGACCACCCGGATGGCCTCCGCCGGGACGCCGAGGTGGGTCTCGATGTCGCGGCGGGAGTTCTCCGAGACGGTGGTGACGCCGTCCAGCTGGGGGGCGACGCGGGCCTGCATGCGCGTGAAGCCGTACCAGCGGCGCAGGCTGAGCCGGCGGCGCAGCGACGGAGCGGCGGCCAGCTCCAGGTCGCGGTCGATGGCCACGGGGTGGTGCACGGTGGCCACGGTCGGCACGCCGGCCCGGGTGAGTCGCAGCAGGCCGGAGCCGAGGCACTGGTTGTCGTGGACGAGGTCGTAGGACGGCGCCTGGGGAAGGAGCAGCCGGGCCGCGCGCAGGCTGAAGGTCAGCGGCTCGGGGAAACCGGCCGTGCACATCGTGGCGTACTCGAGGAGGTCGATCCGGTCGCGGAACTCCGAGGGCCGCGGGGTGCGGAAGGGGTCGGGCTCGCGGTAGAGGTCCAGGCTCGGCACGCGCACGAGCGGCACGCCGTCGTCCAGCTCGGGGTAGGGCTGGCCGCTGAACACGGTGACCCCGTGGCCGAGGGCGGTGAGCTCGCGGGAGAGCGCCCGGACGTAGACGCCCTGGCCGCCGCTGTGCGGCTTGCTGCGGTAGGACAGCAGTGCGATGCGCAGCGGCCGTCCCATGGTCGGCGACTCTAACCAGGCTCGTTACTCACCGGTTCGCCGGTGCCGGGCTGCGCGGCTCCGGCGGGCCCTGACAGGATCGTGGTCGTGCTGCGCCACGTCGTCCTCTTCACCTGGTCCGACGACGCCGACGAGGAGCGCCGGGAGCAGACCCTGGCCGCCCTGCGCCGGCTGCCCGAGGAGGTGGGCGGGATGACCTCCTTCGCGGTCGGCCCGGACGCCGGGTTGCGCGAGGGCAACGCGCACACCGCCCTGGTCGCCGACTTCCCCGACGTGGAGGCCTGGCGGCGCTACGCCGACCACCCGGTGCACCTGCAGGTCATCGCCGACCACGTGAAGCCGATCCTCGCCGCGCGCAGCGCCGTGCAGTACGAGGTCTGAGGCACCTGCACGCGGCCCAGCGCGGGGCTACCGTCGGCCGCATGACGAAGGACCCCGTCCCCACCCCTCCCACGTTCGGGGAGGGCCCCGGGACGAAGCCGGGGACCCTGCGGGAGGGCCCCCGCGCCCGCCGCGCCGCCCTGCTCGCCACGGGCCTGGTCGCCGGTGCGGTCCTGACCGGTTGCGCCTCCGGCGCCGACGTCCGGGAGGCCGTGGCCACGGGGACGCCGTCCGCCGAGGCCGCCGCGGCGACCCCCTCCGGCACCGACCTGGCCGCCGGGCTGCTGCCCGCCGAGGCGTTCGGCCCCGACGCACGGGTCTTCCCGGTGTCCGGGGAGCGGCTGTCCCAGGAAGCGCTGGCCGGGATGGGGTCACCGGCCGACGTCGAGGTCACGCCCGAGTCGTGCACCGCGGCCCTGCGGGCGCTGCCGGTGCCGCAGCCGCCGGCCGCGGAGGACCTCGCCGCGCAGGTCGCCGTCCAGGGGACGACGTACACCGCCGAGCTGCTGGCCGTGGCCGGACCCGCGGCCGAGCTCGTCGGCCGGGTGCCCGAGCTGGTCGCCGAGTGCTCGCAGGTGACGGTCAGCTCGCCCGATCACGGCAGCGCCACGGTCGACCTGACGACCTTCGACGTCCCCGACCTCGGCGACGCCACGGTGGGTGTGTCGGTGGGGGTCGTGGCCACGGAGCCCGGTGGCGCCCAGCGAGAGGCCTCCGGACTGGTCGGGCTGGTGCGGGACGGGGACCGGGTGGTGACGCTGGCGACCGGCGACCGGGAGGGCGCCGAGCCCGACCGTGCGGCCTTCACCGCGCTGCTCGAGCAGGCGTACGACGTGCAGGCCGGGGCCCTGGACTGACGAAGGGCCCCCTGCCCCTCGCCACTCGGAGAAGGACCCCGTCCCCCTCACCGCTCGCAGGCTCGCGGCGAGCCTCTGGACGGCGCCTGCCGGGACGGGGCCGGGGACCCTGCAGGGGCCGACGGGGCCGGCGTCCACAGTCGCCCGGCCGGTCCACAGATCTTGCCGCGGGGCCGCCCCGGGTGGGGACGGCGGCGAGGGTCGGGCGCATGGACGACCCCACACGCCCCCTGGTGTCCCTCTCCGACTCCGCGGACCTCGCCGCCGCGCTGCCCTACCTCGTCGGGTTCCACCCGCACGAGTCGGTGGTGCTCGTCGCGCTCGGCGGGCCGACCGGCAACCGGGTGGGCCTGACCGTGCGCGCCGACCTGCCGGCCCGGAGCACCTCGGCCGCGGTGGTCACCGCGCTGGTCCGCAGCGTCGCCACCGACGACCCCGCCGGCGTGGTGGTCGCGGTCGTCTCCGAGGCCCCCGACGAGCGCGGGTCGCTGCCCGGCGGCGACGTGTTGGCCGGTCTGCCGCACCGGGACGTCGTGCACGACGCCGTCGTCGCGCTGGCGGGGCTGGACATCCCGGTGCGCGACACCCTCCTGGTGCGCGGCGGTCGCTGGTGGTCCTACGACTGCCCTGAGCCGTGCTGCGCCCCGGGCGCCGGCGCGCCGCTGCCCGGCGGCGTCTCCGCGCTCGCGGCCGCGTCGGCCGCCGCCGGGCAGGTGGTCGCGCCGGACCGTGCGGCGCTCGAGGCGCGGATCGCGCCGCTCGACGGCCCGGCCCGCGCCGCCATGGAGACGGCCACGTGGCGGCTGGTGGACCGCCGGGCACGCGCGGCGCGGGCGGACCCGGACGCCGAGGCCCGCCACTCCTGGGACGCCGTGCTCCGGGCCGTGCGGCGCTGCCGCCCACCCGAGGGCGGGCGGCTGCCCGACCGCGAGGTGGCCGGCGTGCTGTGGGCGCTGGCCGACGTCCGGGTGCGCGACCGGGCGCTCACCCTCGCCCTGGGGGACGACGCCGCCGCGGCCGAGCTGCTGTGGACCGAGTGCACCCGCCGGGCCCCGGCCCCGCTCGACGCTGCGCCGGCCACGCTGCTCGCGGTCAGTGCGTGGCTGCGCGGGGACGGCGCCATGGCCGACATCGCCCTGGAGCGGGCGCTGGACAGCCGCCCGACCTACACGCTCGCGAGGCTGCTCGCGGACGGGCTGGCCGCCTGCCTGCCCCCGGCGGGGCTACGGGCGATGCTGGCCGAGGTGAGCGCCGACCCCGACGAGGTCTGGGCCGCGGGCTGAGCGGGCCTCACAGCAGCTCGGGGCGCTCCCATCCCTCGCCGTGGACGTGCTCGGCCAGGAAGCACAGCACCGTCTCGTACCAGACCTGCGCGTTGCCGGGGGTGAGGACCCAGTGGTTCTCGTCGGGGAAGTAGAGGAACCGCGATGGCACGCCCCGCTTCTGCAGGTCGTACCAGAGCCGCAGCGCCTCGCCGATCGGCACCCGGTAGTCGCGGTCGCCGTGGATGACCAGCATCGGCGTGCGGATGGCGTCGGCGTAGCGGTGCGGGGAGTTCTGCTCGTAGCGCTTCGGCTCGCGCAGCGGGTCGCCCCACTCCCGCTCCCAGTAGTAGGCCGCGTCGGTGGTGCCGACGAACGAGTCCACGTCCCACAGGCTGGCGTGGGTGACGATCGCCCGGAAGCGGTCGGTCTGGGTCGCCACCCAGTTGGCCATGTAGCCACCGAAGGAGCCGCCCATCGCCGCGGTGCGCGTCTCGTCGACGTCGGGCCGCTGCTCGACGGCTTCGACGGCCGCCATCAGGTCGGTGTAGGGCGCCTCGCCCCACGCTCCCCAGCCGCGGCGGACGAAGTCCTGCCCGTAGCCCTGCGAGAGCGCCGGGTCGGGCAGCAGGACGGCGTAGCCGCGGGCGGCCATGACCCACGGGCACCAGCGCCAGGACCAGGAGTTCCAGCTCATCAGCGGCCCGCCGTGGATCCACAGCAGCAGTGGCGCCGGGTTCTCGGCCGACGCGCCCTCGGGCAGCACCAGCCACGCGTGCACCGGCGTCCCGTCGGCGGCGGTGGCCTCGACCTCGTGCAGGCTGCCGGGCAGGGTGCCGAGCGTGCCCGGGTTGGGCAGCGGCTCGGGGTGCTGGCCGGTGGCCTGCGGGTCCAGTCGCACCGGCGCCGGCGGCTCGTCGTACGCCGAGCGCAGCGCGTACAGGGCGCTGCCGTCGCGGGCCACCTGCAGGTCGCTGTAGGCGCCGTCGGTGGTCATCCGCACCGGCTCCCCGCCCTCGGCCGGCACCCGGAACAGCGCATGCCGGCCGCCGTCGTCGGCCAGGAAGTACACCGTGGTCCCGTCCGCGCCGAACTGCGGCGCGGAGGGCCAGCGGTCGAAGCCGGGCGTGAGCTCCCGCGCCGCGCCGGTGGCCACGTCGACGTGCAGCAGCGTGTAGTCCGGTGGGTCGTCGTGGGTCGACATCGACTCCCGCACGCAGACCACGGCGCTGCCGTCGGGGGAGAAGCGCGGCGCCGACAGGTCGGCGAGCGGGTCGTCGACCAGGGCCCGGCTCTGGCCGGTCGCGGTCTCCACCAGGACCAGCCGGTCGCGCTGGCCCGCCGGGCCGTCGGGCACCGTCTCCACACGCACCAGCAGCCGGCCGTCGGGAGAGAGGTGCAGGTCGCCGCCGGCACCGTTGGGCGGGACGGCGTCAGGGGTCAGGTCGCGCAGCCCCACCGCCGGGCGCTCGGCGCCGGCGTCGGGGTCGGCGGGGAGCGCGCCGGCCCAGAAGACGTGCGGGGTGGCGGGGCCGAGGTCGGCGTCCCAGTGCCGCACCGGATAGGCCTCGTGCAGGATCGCGGTGACGCCGGCCTCCTTGCGCCGCTTCCGGCGCTCGGCGTCGGCCTCGGCGTCGACCGCGCCGGGCATGGCCGAGGCGGTGACCACGACCTCGCCGGTGTCCGAGGCGACCACGACGGTCCCGATCCCGCCCGGGTGGGTCAGCACCAGCCGGGCCTCACCACCGTCGGAGGGCAGGCTCCACAGCGCCTGCTTCGGGTCCTCCGCGCCCCCCTCCGGACCGGACCCGGCCTCGGGGTCCGGGCGGGCGGAGGTGAACAGCAGCGAGCCGTCGGACGCCCACACCGGCGTGGACTCGCCAGGGGCGCTGCGGGTGAGGCGGCGGGCCGGCCGCCGTCCCTCCGGGTCGACCTCCCACAGCGCGGACTGCCACCTGGTCTTCTCGCGGTCCAGGGTCTGCACCGCCACGGCGAGTCGGCGGCCGTCGGCGGAGAGGGCCAGCCCGGCGACCCGGGGGAGGGCGACGAAGGCGGCGAGGTCGGCGAAGGGGGAGGGTGGGGCAGGGGCGTCGGAGGGCTCGCTCACCCGGCCCACGGTAGGAGCCGGGTGAGCGAGGCCCCCTTGCAGGGTCTCCGGCTCCGTCCCGGATCGGCCCCGTCCAGGGGCTCGCCGTGGCCCCGTCCAGGGCACCGCCCCGAGCTCGCGAGGGGTGGGGAGGACGGGGTCCTCCTTCAGAGGCGGGGAGCCGCCTCGACCGGGGTGAGCTCCTCGTCGAGGGCGCTGACGAACACGTGCTGGGCCACGCCCATCGGCAGCACGGTGCCGTCGAGGCTGACCGAGCCGGCGGTCAGCTGGGCCACGGCGGTCATGCCCGGTCGCAGGCCCTTCGCGGCGAGCTCGCGCATGAGGGCGCCGTCCTCCTGGAGGTTCTCGCTGATCCGCTTGATCTCCACGCGGCGCCCCTCGGGGGTGGCCGTGGTCGACAGCAGCGTCAGCGAGTCGAGCACCGCCGAGGTCTCGCCACCGAGGGCGTCGAGGCCGGGGATGGGGTTGCCGAACGGTGACACCGTCGGGTTGCCCAGCAGGGTGAGCAGCTTGCGCTCGACGGCCTCGCTCATGACGTGCTCCCAGCGGCACGCCTCCTCGTGGACGTCGGCGTAGTCCAGCCCGATGACGTCGACCAGCAGGCACTCCGCGAGCCGGTGCTTGCGCATCACCGCGGTGGCCAGCTGGCGCCCCGACTCGGACAGCTGCAGGTGCCGGTCGCCCTCGACGGTCAACAGGCCGTCACGCTCCATCCGGGCGACCGTCTGGCTCACCGTCGGGCCGCTCTGGTGCAGCCGCTCGGCGATGCGGGCTCGGAGGGGGACGATCCCCTCCTCCTCCAGCTCGAAGATCGTCCGGAGGTACATCTCCGTGGTGTCGATGAGGTCGTTCACAGGTCTCCTCCGTGTCGTCCCTGATGGTACGGGGAGAGGGCGCGTGCACCGGCTGACGCGGCGGGCCGTCGTCGGGACGCCGTCGCGGTACCGACGGTAGCGTCGCCGGGGACATCGTCGTCGCCGTCGAGGAGTGTCCCGTGAGTGACTCGGTCGCGGTCGTCTGGGACGACGCGCTGCTCGGCTACACGATGGGCGGGGACCACCCGCTGCACCCGGTCCGGCTGGACCTCACGATGCGGTTGGCGGACGGCCTCGGCGTCCTGAAGACCGACCGGCTGCAGGTGCTGCGGCCCACGCCGGCGGACGTCGACCTGCTCACCCGCGTGCACGACCCGGCCTACCTGGACGCGGTGAAGCGTGCCCCGACCGACCCGGGGGTGGGGCACGGCCTCGGGACGCCGGACAACCCGATCTTCGACGGGATGTACGACGCCGCGGCGCTGATCACCGGCGGCAGCGTGCTCGCCGCCGAGCAGGTGCACAGCGGCCGGGCGCAGCACGCGGTCAGCATCTCCGGCGGTCTGCACCACGCGATGCGCGACCGCGCGTCGGGCTTCTGCGTCTTCAACGACGCGGCCGTGGCCATCACGTGGCTGCTCGACCAGGGGCACCAGCGCATCGCCTACGTCGACCTCGACGTCCACCACGGCGACGGCGTGCAGGCCGCCTTCTACGACGATCCCCGCGTCCTGACCGTGAGCATCCACCAGACGCCGTTGACGCTGTTCCCGGGCACCGGGTTCCCCGAGGAGACCGGCGCCCCGGACACGGCGCTGGGCAGCGCGGTCAACCTGGCACTGCCGAACGGCACCGACGACTCGGGCTGGCTGCGGGCCTTCCACGCCGTCGTGCCCAGCCTGCTCAAGGCGTTCCGCCCGGAGATCCTGGTGACCCAGTGCGGCTGCGACGCCCACCACGAGGACCCGCTGGCCGACCTCGACCTGACCGTCGACGGGCAGCGGGCCAGCTACCGCGCCGTCCACGACCTGGCGCACGAGATCTGCGACGGCCGCTGGATCGCCCTCGGTGGAGGCGGTTACGGCCTGGTCCGCTGCGTGCCCCGCGCGTGGACGCACCTCATCGCCGAGGCCGCCGGCGCCCCGCTGGACCCGGCCACCGAGATCCCCGAGTCGTGGCGCGAGGACGTCGTCCGCCGCGGGCTGCGCGCCCGTCCGCCGACGCACATGACCGAGGGCGGCTACACCGGCTTCGCGCACTGGGACCCGTTCACCGAGTCCCGCGTCGACCGGGCGATCACCCGCACCCGGACCGCCACGTTCCCCTACTTCGGCCTGGACCCGGACGACCCCCGTGACTGAGCAGAGCACCGAGACCCCGAGGGCCCCCGCGGGGGACGCCCCGCCGCCCGAGCCGCCGGCCCACTGGGAGGCCGACATCATCGCCGCCGACGGCGGCACGGTGCACCTGCGCCCCATCTGCCCCGAGGACGCCGAGGGCCTGGTCGGGCTGATGGACCGCAGCTCGGACCAGACCCGCTACTACCGCTTCTTCGGGCCGATGAAGCGGCTGTCGGAGAAGGAGCTGTACCGCTTCACCCACGTCGACCACGACACCCGGGTCGCCTTCGTCCTGGTGCTCGGCGACCAGGTCATCGGCGTGGGCCGCTACGACCGCTACCCGGGCACGGACGACGCCGAGGTCGCCTTCCTGATCGAGGACGCCCACCAGGGCCGCGGGCTGGGCTCGGTGCTGCTCGAGCACCTGGCCGCCGCCGCGCGCGAACGGGGCATCGAGAACTTCGTCGCGGAGGTGCTCGCGCAGAACAACCGGATGGTGCGGGTCTTCCTCGACGCCGGGTACACGCCGACCCGGTCCTACGAGGAGGGCGTCGTCCACCTCACCTTCCCGATCGCGCCGACCGAGACCGCGCTGCAGGTGGCCTACGAGCGGGAGCAGCGCAGCGAGTCGCGGTCGATCGCGCGGCTGCTCACGCCGTCGTCGGTCGCGGTGGTGGGCGCGAGCAACGACGAGGACAAGATCGGCCACGCCGTCCTGCGGCACCTGCTCGACTACGGCTTCCGCGGCCCGATCTACCCGGTCAACCCGGGCACCCGGCACGTGCGCGGCGTGCCGGCCTACGCCGGCATCGAGGACATCCCCGACGACGTCGACCTCGCCGTCCTCGCGGTGCCCGCCGACGAGGTCGCCGACGTGGTCGAGGCGTGCCGGCGCAAGCGCGTCCGCGGGCTGGTCGTGATCTCCGGCGGCTTCGGCGAGTCCGGCCCGGAGGGCCGGGTCCGCGAGCGGCAGCTGGTCGCCGCGGCCCGCGCCTCGGGCATGCGGGTCGTCGGCCCCAACTGCCTGGGCATCGTCAACACCGACCCGGGGGTGCGGCTGAACGCCAGCCTGGCGCCTCGGATCCCCGGCCACGGGCGGGTGGGCTTCTTCGCGCAGTCCGGCGCGCTGGGCTCGGCACTGCTGGAGCGGGCGCGCAGCCGCAACATCGGCCTGTCCAGCTTCGTCTCCGCCGGCAACCGGGCCGACGTCAGCGGCAACGACCTGCTGCAGTACTGGACCACCGACGCCGGCACCGAGGTGGTGCTGCTGTACCTGGAGAGCTTCGGCAACCCCCGCAAGTTCGCCCGCCTGGCCCGCCGGTTGGCGCGCATGAAGCCGGTGGTGGCGGTGAAGGGCGGCCGGCACGTGCGGATGACCGAGGGCCTGGCCGGGACCTCGGTGGCGGTGCCCGAGGAGTCGGTCGCGGCGCTGTTCGCCTCGGCCGGGGTGATCCGGGTCGAGACCCTGGCCCAGCTGTTCGACGTCGGCACGTTGGTGGCGCACCAGCCGCTGCCGGCCGGCGACCGGGTCGCCGTGGTCGGCAACTCCACCGCCATGGGGTGGCTGGTCAGCGACGCCGTCCTCGAGCACGGCCTGCGGCTGGCCCACGAGGCGCCCACCGACATCGGCGCCGCCGGGACGGCGGAGGAGTTCCGGGCCGCGCTGCAGGACGCCGTGGACGACGAGGGCGTGGACGCCGTCGTCGCGGTGTTCCTGCCGCCGGTGACCCGCCCTTCCGGGTCCGCGGAGTTCGGCCGGGCGCTGCTGGAGGTCACCCAGACGGCGGACAAGCCGGTGGTGGCGAGCTTCCTCTCCACCGAGGGCATCCCGCCGGAGCTCGCCGTCCCCGGGGAGGACGGGACGCCGGCCCGCGGGTCGGTGCCGTCGTTCTCCACCCCCGAGCGGGCGGTGATCTCGCTGGCCAAGACGGCGCAGTACGCGGCCTGGCAGCGTCGCCCGGTCGGGGAGGTCCCCGAGCTCGAGGGGATCGACGAGCAGGCCGCGCGGGACGTCGTGCTGTCGGCGTTGGCCTCGGCGCCGGACGGCCGGGCGCTGACCGACGACGAGCTCATCGCGCTGCTGGCCGCCTACGGCATCCCGCTGCTGGGCACCCGCACGGTCAGCGACGCGGAGGCCGCGGTGGCGGCGGCCGAGGAGATCGGCTACCCGGTGGTGCTCAAGTCGACCGCCCCGTGGCTGCGGCACCGCTCCGACCTCGGCGGGGTCCGGCTGGACCTGGGCGACGCCGACGCGGTCCGTTCGGCGTACGCCGCGATCCCGTCGGGCGACCCGGTGATCGTGCAGGAGATGGCCGCACCCGGGGTGGCCACCGTCGTGGGGATCGTCGACGACCCGTCCTTCGGTGCGCTGGTCAGCTTCGGCCTCGGCGGCGTGGCCACCGACCTGCTCGGTGACCGCGCCTACCGGACCCTGCCGCTGACCGACCTGGACGCCGCCGAGCTGGTGCGGGCGCCCCGGGCGTGGCCGCTGCTCAACGGCTACCGCGGCTCCGAGCCGGTCGACGTCGCGGCGTTGGAGGAGCTGCTGCTGCGGGTCGCACGGCTGGCCGACGACCTGCCCGAGGTGCTGCAGCTGGCCCTGGAGCCGGTCATCGTCGGCCCGCCCAACCCCTGGCACGGCGGCCGGTCGCTGGTCGTGGCCGGGGCCACCGCACGGGTCGGTCCGCCGACCGCCCGCGTGGAGCCCGGTCCGCGCCGCATGCGCGCGCCGGGGGTCTAGCCGGCGACCGGGGCCGGCCGGGGCTCAGGGTCGCCGGCCGGTGAAGGCCAGCAGCCGGGTCTGCTCGTCGGCGTCGTCGGGCACCGGGACCCGCGGCCCGAACTGGCCGCTGCTGCGCAGCGCGGTGTCCCAGGGCTCGATGCCGGCGAGGAAGCCCGACACCTCGGCCGGGTCGAGCGCCTCGTCCTGGCCGGTGGCGCGGGCGAGGTCCCAGGCGTGCACGAGGAGGTCCATCAAGCCGGTCATGGCGACCAGGTCCTCCAGCGGCATCTCGCCCGCACGCGTCGTGGTGGGGCGCCGGGCCGTGGCGAGGTCCTCCAGCAGCTCGCGGATCGCCGCGTCGGCGGCCCGCCACGCACCGGCCGGGTCGTCGTCGACCGAGGGACCGGCAGGGAGCGGCCGGTCCACGGCGCCGAGGTAGAGGGCCGGCATCCACTCGACGACGTGCCGGACAACGTCGCGGGCCACCCAGCCGGCGCAGGGTGCGGGGTCGTCCCAGCGTTCTGCGGGCACGCCGTCGACCCGCCGTCCGAAGTCGTCCGCGAGCTGCCGCCACCGCTGCACCGTCGTCGCCACGACCGCCTCCTTGTCAACCAATCGGTTGAACACGAGCCTGGCGTGCGACGTCCGCGGTGTCAACGCCCGGGGACGACGAGAGCCCGTCACCGAGTGGTGACGGGCTCTCGTCGTCGCCCCCTCCGGGAGAGGGGCCCTCGTCAGGCGAGGTAGTCGCGCAGGGCGTCGGCGCGCTGCGGGTCGCGCAGCTTGGCCATCGTCTCGCGCTCGATCTGACGGACCCGCTCGCGGGAGAGACCGAACTGCTTGCCGATCTGCTCCAGCGTCCGGGGCTGGCCACCGTCGAGGCCGAAGCGCAGCACGACCACGTCGCGCTCCCGCTCCTCCAGCGTGGAGAGCACGTTGCGCACGTCGCCCTTCATCATCTGGAAGGCCACGGCGTCCTCGGCGACCGCGGCGTCGGCGTCCTCGATGAAGTCACCGAGGCGGGACTCCTCGTCGGCACCGACGGTCTGGTCCAGCGACACCAGGTCGCGGGAGTACTCCAGCAGCTCGGTGATCCGCTCGGGGGTCATGTCGAGCTCGAGGCCCAGCTCCTCGGCGGTGGGCTCGCGCTCGAGCTCCTGGTGGATCCGGCGCCGGGTGCGCACCACCTTGTTGACCTGCTCGGCGAGGTGCACGGGCAGCCGGATGGTGCGGCCGGAGTCGGCCATCGCGCGGGTGATGGCCTGGCGGATCCACCACGTCGCGTACGTCGAGAACTTGAAGCCCTTGGTGTAGTCGAACTTCTCGACCGCCCGGATCAGGCCGACGTTGCCCTCCTGGATGAGGTCCAGGAACGTCATGCCGTGGCCGGTGTAGCGCTTGGCCACCGAGACGACCAGGCGCAGGTTGGCCTCCAGCAGGTGCCGCTTGGCGGCCTTGCCGTCGGCGGCCAGCGCCTTGTAGTCCCGCTGCAGGGCAGGGGTCAGCTGCCGCTCGGCGAGCAGGCGCTCGGCGTACAGGCCGGCCTCGATCCGCTTGGAGAGCTCGACCTCCTGCTCGGCGGTGAGCAGCGCCGTCTTGCCGATGGTGTTGAGGTACACCCGGACCAGGTCGGTCGACACCAGGCCGCTGGTGTCCGGCTCGCGGCGCGGCGAGCGGACCTCGAGGGTGTCGGTGGTGGAAGACTGCAGCAGCGTCACGATCTGTCTTCGTCCTTGCCTTCGGATCGGATGCACACCGTCGGTCGTCGATGGGCGACGGTGCACCCCGGGCGTCGGGGGTCGGGCCGCTCGGCCGGCTCGGGTCAGCCGGTGAGCCCCCGCTCTGTGTGTCCCTGTGGTACGCCCTGTCCAACGGCCCCGACGGGGTCGGGTGTTCCTCGAATGCCTGTTTCCCAGCAAACGCACAGGGCGTGTGTCGCGTCACGTCCCCATACCCCGGCAGGACGCCGGTCAGACCTCCAGCAGCAACGTCATCGGCCCCTCGTTGACCGACGACACCAGCATGCGGGCCCCGAACACGCCGGTCGCCACCTCGCTGCCGCGGCGGCGCAGTTCGGCGACCACCTCCTCGACCAGGGGCTCGGCCAGCTCACCGGGGGCGGCGTCGGCCCAGGAGGGGCGGCGCCCCTTGCGGGTGTCGGCGTAGAGGGTGAACTGGCTCACGACGAGCACCGGGAGGCCGAGGTCGCCCACCGAGCGGGCACCGGCCTCGGTGGGGAAGATCCGCAGCTCGTGCACCTTGCGCGCCAGCGCCCGGGCCCGCTCCGCGTCGTCCCCGCGGCCCACCCCGACCAGGGCCAGCAGTCCCCGGCCGATCTCCCCGACGACCGCGCCGTCCACCGTCACCGCCGCCGTCCCGACCCTGCTGACCACCGCGCGCACCCGGTCATCCTCCGGCCGGGCGGATCGGCGGGGTGTCGGCCCCCGCCCGACCCCGGACCCCGTCGCGGTCGTCGGGCGCCTGCGGTCGGCGATGATTTGTTACGAATGTGTTTCGTCCGCGTCGGACCGGGCATGGTCTCCCAGCTCGGCCGGGGTGCAGCACGCCGCCCACGGCCGGACACGACTCCGGGTGGCAGCACATCGTGTGGACCAGTACGCCTCGTCCGACCTCCGGCCCACGAGGGGCGCAGCACGGCGGGGAGATGTCCCGTGGTCGCGCGGCCTGATCTCCGCCGGCGGCCGCTGAGCGCCGTCCCGACGATCACCGGTACTCCCTGGCACCCGCCGTCGGAGCACCAGCTGCGCGGCATGGACACCGAGGCCGCCCTGGACCTCGGCTGGGGTCGGCTCGTGTTCGGCCAGACGTTCGCCGACCCGCAGCGGCTGGTCGATGTGCTGCACGGGGAGGCCGAGGGCCGCCGCGACATCTGCATCTACCCGCGGGACCCCCAGGTGCTGCTCGGCCTGGCGCCCGACGAGCTGTTCCTGGACCCCTCGCTCACCTTCCGGCTGGACCTGCACCGGTACCGCCCGCGCCGCGAGCTGGTCGAGAACGTCTTCGTGCGCACGGTGACCTGCCCGGACGACGTCGCCGAGATGGAGCGGATCATCACGCGCGCCGGCATGGTCCCCGGGGACCCCGCCACCGTGTGGCACAACCACTCCACCCGCACGGTCCGGTACCTCGTGGCGGAGGACCGGCGCACCGGGCGGGTCATCGGCACGGTCACCGGGGTCGACCACGTCCGCGCGTTCGGCGACCCCGAGGGCGGCAGCAGCCTGTGGTGCCTGGCCGCCGACCCGGGCGAGGCCCCGCCGGGGACGGGGGAGGCGCTGGTCCGCGTGCTCGCCGAGCGCTACCTCGCTCGAGGGCGCAACTACCTCGACCTCTCGGTGTTGCACGACAACGCGCCCGCGATCGCGCTCTACCGCAAGCTCGGCTTCCGCCAGGTGCCCGCTCTGGTGGTCAAGCGCCGCAACGCGGTGAACGCGCCGCTGTTCGTCCCCGGTCCGGTCGGGCTCGACCGGCTCAACCCCTACGCCCGGATCCTCGCCGACGAGGCGCTGCGCCGGGGCATCCGGGTCGAGGTGACCGACGCCGCCCACGGTGAGATGCGGTTCTCCCTCGGCGCGCGCAGCGTGCTGACCCGCGAGTCGCTCTCGGAGCTCACGTCGGCCGTGGCCATGAGCCGCTGCGACGACAAGCGGGTCACCCGCCGCATCATGGAGGGCGCCGGCGTCCGCGTCCCCGTCGGCGCCGAGGTGGCCGGGGACGACCTGGGACCGGCCCTGGCCCTGCTCGCGCCGTTCGGCGAGCTGGTGGTGAAGCCGGCCCGCGGGGAGCAGGGCAAGGGCATCACCGTCGGGGTCCGGGACGAGGCGGGCCTGCGGTCGGCGGTCGCGCTGGCGCGGCAGCACTGCCCGGACGTGCTGGTCGAGGAACTGGTGGTGGGTGAGGACCTGCGGGTCGTCGTCATCGACTCCGAGGTGGTCGCCGCCGCCGTGCGCCGGCCGGCCACGGTCGTCGGCGACGGCGTCTCCGACGTCACGACGCTGATCCGCCGGACCAGCCGGCGCCGGGAGCGGGCCACCGGCGGGGAGTCGCGGATCCCGCTGGACGACACGACGGCCGCCGTCGTCGCCGAGGCCGGCTGGGCGATGGACGACGTCCCGCCGGCCGGGGAGCGGATCCGCGTCCGCCGGACGGCGAACCTGCACACGGGCGGCACCATCGAGGACGTCACCGACCGGCTGCACCCCGAGATCGCCGCGGCCGCCGTCCGGGCCAGCCGAGCCATCGGCATCCCGGTGACCGGCCTGGACTTCCTCGTCCCCGACCTCGACGGGCCCGAGCACGTCTTCGTCGAGGCCAACGAGCGGCCGGGGCTGGCCAACCACGAACCCCAGCCGACCGCCGCCCGCTTCGTCGACCTGCTGTTCCCCGAGACCCGCTGCCGCTGATGCACGGACCCCGTCCTCCGGACCGGGCCGGGGTCAGACCTCCGGCGCCGCGGTGATGCGCCGGTACTCGGTCTGCACGATGTCGTAGCAGTCGCAGGCCGCCTCGTGCAGGGCGTCGGGGTCGAGGACGGTGATCTGCCCCCGGGTGTAGCGGATCACCCCGGCCTGCTGGAGCACCCCCGCGGTCAGCGAGACGGTACCTCGGCGCACACCCAGCATCTGGGCGAGGAACTCCTGGGTGAGGGTGAACTCGTCGGCGCCCACGCGGTCGCGGGTCTGCAGCAGCCAGCGGGCGCAGCGCTCCTCGGTGGTGTGCAGGCGGTTGCAGGCCACGTTCTGGGACAGCTGCACCATGGTGGCCTGGGTGTAGCGGTGCAGCAGGTCGTGCAGGGCGCCGTCCTGGGACAGGTACCGGCGCAGCTCGGCGGTCGACAGGCGCAGCGCTCGTCCGGCGATCTGGCAGTAGGCGTCGTGCGGGCTCTCGGCGGTGCCGAGGAAGACCGGCAGTCCGGCGACGCCCTCGTAGCCGATCGTGGCGACCTCGACCGCCGCCTCTCCCTCGACGGTGGCGAGCAACGACAGGACGGCGTCGACGGGGAAGTAGAGGTGCTCGATCGTCCTGCCGCGCGCGTGGAGCTGCTCGCGGACGTCGAGGTCCACCCTCTCCAGGGCGGGCAGCAACCGACCGAACTCGTCCTCGGGCAGGGAGCGCAGGAGGAGGTTGTGTCGCGGGTCCGGTTCGCTGCTGCTGGTCGGCGTGGACACGTGCCGCCTTCTCGGGACGGGGGCTCCCGGCTGCTCCGGGAGTCGCGGGGCTACCCCTGGTCGCCGCCCGTCATGCCGGCACGGACCCACGCCGGCCCAGGCGGGCCCACGGCGGGACCGGCACGGCGAACAGGTCGGCCGCGCCGGCGGCCATGGTGTAGGCCACCAGAGCCGGTGCGACGAGATCCAGGGGCAGGGCGTGCTCGACGCAGCCGGTGGCCAGTGCCGCGCTGGGCATGCCGGGCGCCTCGGCGTCGTCCGGGTCCTGGACCAGCACCCGGCCGCCCTCCCGCCGGACCGCACGCACGCCTGCGGCCCCGTCGGACAGCCGGCCGGTCAGCACCACCGCCAGTACCCGAGGGCCGAAGGTCGCGGCCGCACTGGTGAGGAGGTCGTCGACGGTCGCGGCCGTGGGGCAGGGGCGCAGCGTCAGGTGGCCGTTCGGGTGCACGTCCGCGGTCGTCCTGGCCGGCAGCACGGTGATCCCGTGTTCCAGAGGACCGGGCGTGGCGGTGCGCACGGGGAGGGTCCCCGCGGCCCGTAGCAGGTCGGTCAGCAGCTGCGGCGCGCCGGGACTGCGGTGCTGCACCACGAGGACCGGCACCGGGAAGACGGACGGCAGGCCGGAGACGACCCGCCGCAGCGCCCGCACGCCACCGGTGCTGGCGGCCAGCACGACCACGGCGAAGTCGCCACGGGGAGCGGGGAGCGAGGCCGGGAGCACGGATCCAAACTACGCCTGTGTCAGGTACCTGACACACCACCACGCGCGACAACCCGAGGACTCCAGGCCGGAGATCAGGGGCGCAGCAGGGTCTTGATGGCGCGGCGCTCGTCCATCGCCCGGTAGCCCTCGGCGGCCTGCTCGAGGGGCAGCTCGAGGTCGAAGACGCGGCCGGGGTCGATCTGGCGGGTGCAGATCAGGTCGATGAGCTCGGGCAGGAACCGGCGCACCGGGGCCGGGCCGCCGTGCAGGTGGACGCCGGAGAAGAACAGCTCCGCACCGGGCAGGGAGACGTCGTGGCTGACGCCGACGTAGCCGACGTGCCCGCCGGGCCGGGTGGCGCGGATCGCCTGCATCATCGACTCCTGGGTGCCGACGGCCTCGATCACCGAGTGCGCGCCCAGGCCGTTGGTGAGGTCCTTGATCCGGGCGACGCCCTGGTCGCCGCGCTCGGTGACGAGGTCGGTGGCGCCGAACTGCAGCGCCAGCTGCTGGCGGGGCTCGTGGCGGCTCATCGCGATGATCCGCTCGGCCCCGAGCTGCTGGGCCGCGAGGACGCCGAGCAGGCCGACGGCGCCGTCGCCGACGACCGCGACGGTCTTGCCCGGGCCGGCCTCGGCGGCGACGGCGGCGAACCAGCCGGTGCCGAGCACGTCGGAGGCGGCCAGCAGAGCGGGTACCAGGTCATCCGACGGGAGGTCGGGGGTGGCCACGAGGGTGCCGTCGGCCAGCGGGACCCTGGTGTACTCCGCCTGCCCGCCGGTGGCGGCGCCGGGTTGCCGGTTGACGCAGGACGTCTGGTAGCCGGCCCGGCAGATCTCACAGGTGTTGTCGGAGGCGAAGAAGGAGCCGACGACGAACTGGCCGGGCTCGATCGTGGTGACCTCGCTGCCGACCTCCTCGACCACGCCGACGTACTCGTGGCCCATCGGGGACGGGCCGTGCACGGGCTCGATGCCGCGGTAGGGCCACAGGTCCGAGCCGCACACGCACGTGGCGGCCAGCCGGATGACCGCGTCGGTGGGCTGCTCGATCCTCGGGTCCGGGCGGTCCTCGACGCGGACGTCGCCGGGGGCGTGCAGGACTGCACCTCGCATGGCGGGTTCCCTTCGGGTTCGGTGGGGCTCGCCGCGGGGAGCGACGTGGCGGCGGGCTCAGGGGGCTGTCGGCCGACCTCGGCCCTCGCCCTCCGGCGCGCACCGGACGGTGTCGCCGGAGCAGAGGACGACGACCTCGCCCCTCGCGGGACCGGGTCGGGCCGATGCCCTCGGTGACGTGCAGGGCCTGACCGTGGGCGTGCCCGTGCCAGGTGCCGGGACCCACCGGCTCTGCTCATCGGGATGGTGGTGGACCAGCACGTGTGTCGAGGAGGAGCGACCAAGGACGCTGCGGCTGCTCGTGCCACCCCGACGCTCGCGCCCGAGGCCGCCCAGCAGCAGTTCCGGGGTGGGAACGGGGGGCGTGACCAGCAGCGCGGCACCACACCAAAGGGTGGTCGTTCCCCATCTGCGGGCCGACGTCCCCCGCACCCCTGGCAGGTGAGCCTGGCCAGGACCGGCGCTCCTCTTGCCGCTACGGCCTCCGGAGCGGGGCGGTTCGGCGGCGTCCAGGGGGTCGTGGCCGTCCGGGGCAGGCGCTCGTCTCCACCGGTCTCCTTGCTCGGACTGCCGGCGGAGGACTCCTGGAGGTGGCGGCTCGGGGCCTCGGCGAGGGCGCCGGCTCAGAGGTGGGCCGCGCCCGTGGGTCGCTGACCTACTTGAAGGCGTCCTTGACCTTCTCGCCGGCCTGCTTGAGGTTGCTCTTGGCCTGGTCGGCCCTGCCCTCGGCCACCAGGTCGGGATCGTCGGTGGCCCGGCCGACGGCCTCCTTGCTCTTGCCGGCCAGCTCGTCGATCTTGTTGTTGATCTTGTCCTCGCGGCTCATGCCGGTCCGGTACCCGCCGGGGACAGGCGGCATGCCGCGCGCACCGCCCCGTGGCGGGTGACGTCGATTCGGGCGCGAAGCGTCACGGACGTGCATCGGGCCGTTTGGCGGGGCCGACGTGCAGGTACCGGCGGGCCATGATCGGCTTCCTCGTCGCAGGCCTCGTCATCGGCGCGCTCGCCCGCCTGATCAAGCCGGGCAAGCAGAACCTGAGCATCCTCGCGACCCTGCTGCTCGGCCTGGTCGGGTCGGTGATCGGCGGTGTCATCGCCAACCTGCTGGGCACCGGCGACATCTTCGAGCTCAACGTGCTCGGCTTCGTCGTGGCGGTGATCGCCGCGGTGCTGCTCATCGGCGTCGCGGAGGGGCTCGCCGGCTCGCGTCACCGCTCGGTGCGCTGACCACCTGAACGCTCCGAACGGCGGTGTGGCCGGGCCCGTCACGTGCCCGGCCACACCGCCGTTCAGGCGGCGGCTGTGATCGGCCGCGGGAACAGCCGGCGCAGCACGTCCGAGAGCGTGATGACGCCGAGGACGGCACCGCCGTCGGTGACGACGGCC
Source organism: Geodermatophilus sp. URMC 61 (assembly GCF_052931555.1). Lineage (NCBI taxonomy): Bacteria > Bacillati > Actinomycetota > Actinomycetes > Geodermatophilales > Geodermatophilaceae > Geodermatophilus > Geodermatophilus sp. URMC 61. The sequence continues at coordinate 2,568,829 of NZ_JBRFHZ010000002.1, read as the reverse complement.
AGGTGGTTGCGGGTCTCGCGCATCGCCTTGAGCGCGGCGTGCACGGTGGTGTCGGCCTCGAGGGCGAACACCGGCCGGGCGAACGGCGTGGCCGGCGCCTCGTCGGGCTCGGTGAGGGTGTCGCGGACGTGCACCACACCGGTCAGCCGCGCCCGGGTCCCGAGGAGGATGCGCAGGTGCCCGGTCCGCCGGGTGGCCTCGCGCACCGCGCCGACGGTGGCGTCGGCGGGCACCGCGCCCAGCGGCGCGCCCGCGGAGACCAGCTCGCGGACGGTCATGCGCTCCAGCTCCAGGGCGCCGGAGATCTGCGCGGAGAAGCCGGCGTCCAGCGCCCCGACGTTGGCCGAGTGCTCCACCAGGTGACGCAGCGCGTCGGGGCTGTGCCCGACGGCGACCTCGTCGGCAGGCTCCACCCCGACCTTGCGGACCAGGGCGTTGGCCGCGGCGTTCAGCGCGCGCAGCAGCGGCCGGACGACCGCCATGAAGGCCCGCATCGGCCCGGCGAGCAGCGTGGCCGAGCGCTCCGGGTGGGCGATCGCCCACGACTTCGGCGCCATCTCACCGACCACCAGGTGGATGAACGTCACCACCAGCAGCGCCAGGACGAACCCGACGACGTCGGCGGCGACCAGCGGTAGCCCCCACCTCTCGAACAGCGGGGTCAGCCAGTGGTGCACCGCCGGCTTGCTGATCGCGCCCAGGGCCAGGGTGGCCGCGGTGATGCCCAGCTGCGAGCCGGCCAGCAGCAGCGTCAGCTCCGAGGAGTTGCGCAGCGCCGCCCGAGCGGACCGGCTGGTCGGTGCGGCCTCCTCCAGCCGGTGCCGCTTGGCCGCCAGCGCGGCGAACTCCACGGCCACGAAGAACGCGCTCAGCGCCACGATGACGACGGTGGCGGCGACGACCACCCACGGGTTGTCGCTCATCGGGAGGTCCCCCCGGCAGCAGCGGCCGCGCGAGCAGCGCCGACGGCGGTGCCAGCGCGGTCGGGCAGCTCGAGGCGCACTCGGGACGGCACGTGCCGCTCCACGGCGAGCACCTCCACGTGCAGCAGCCGCGGCCGCGGGTCGTCCTCGTGGACCAGGTCGCCGGGGTCGGGCGGCAGCTCGACGGCCAGCGTCGCCCCGGGCTCGGGCAGCGTGCCGGCGGCGGCGATGACCAGGCCGGCGATCGTCTCGTAGTGACCGCGTGGCAGGTCGACGCCGAGGGAGCGTTCGACCTCGTCGACGTGGACGTCGCCGGCCATCTCCCACACGCCGTCGCCCTCGACCGGCACGTAGTCGGGGTCGACGTCGGCGTCGTGCTCGTCGGTGATCTCACCGACCAGCTCCTCGGCGAGGTCCTCCAGCGTGAGAACGCCGGCGAACCCGCCGTACTCGTCGATGACACAGGCCATCTGGTTTCCGGTGTCGGCGAGCTGGCGCAGTGCGTCGGGCAGCGGGGTGAACGTGGACACGACCAGGCACTCACGGGCGATGGCGGTCACCGGTGCCGTGTCGGGCTCGGGGGTGGTCAGCAGGTCGGCCAGGTGCACCACGCCGACCACGTCACCGGTCCCGGCGTCCAGCACCGGGTAGCGGGAGTGCCCGGAGGCCATCAGCTCGCGCAGGTGGCCGAGGGTGTCGGCATCCTGGACGGTGTCCACCCGCGGGCGGGGGATCATCGCGTGCTCGACGTCGCGGTCGGGGAAGTCCAGGATCCGGTCGACCAGCATCGACAGCTCCGCGGGCAGGTTCCCGCTCTCCCGGGACTCCTCGACGATGTGCTCGAGGTCGCGGGCCGTGGCGGCGTGCTCGACGTCGTGCACCGGCTCGATCCTCAGGGCCCGCAGCAGCAGGTTCGACGCCTGGTCGAAGACCCAGACCAGCCAGCCGAGCACCTTCAGGTAGCCGACGGTGGACGCGGCCAGCCAGCGGGCCACCGGTTCCGGGCGGGCGATGGCGAGGTTCTTCGGGAACAGCTCGCCGAACAGCATCTGCACGACCGTGGAGAACAGCAGCGCCAGCACCGCACCGATGCCGACGCTGACGGCGGTCGGGATGCCGGCGCCGCCGAGCAACGCACCGAGGGACTCGCCGATCAGCGGCTCGGCGACGTACCCGACCAGCAGTCCGGTCACGGTGATGCCCAGCTGGGCACCGGAGAGCATGAACGAGGTGCGGCGGGTGACGCTCAGGGCGCGCTGGGCGGCGGCGTCACCGGCCTCGGCGCGAGCGGCCAACGAGGAGCGGTCGACCGCCATGTAGGCGAACTCCTGCGCCACGAAGTACCCGGTGGCGATGGTGATCGCCAGCACGACGAGCACCCCGAGCAGCAGGGAGAGCACTTCGGTCACCGGCCACGCACCTCCTCACCGAGGTCGGGATGCGCGGCCTGGGGTATGTGATCGGTGCTCATGGCTCTCTTCGTCGGAGTGGGTCGGGGCAGGCTCAGGACCCCGACAGGTCAACGCGGCGTCGCCGGTCGACGTTCCGACCGGCGACGCCGGTCCCCGGGGCCTCTCGGCGCACCCCGGCCCGGGGGTCCTCCAGCAGTCGCGTCCGGAGGATCGGTCTCGTCGGCCGAGCGGTGAGGCGGTCAGCGAGGACCCGGGATCGGCGGCCGTGGAGCGAGGCCGCGGTCAGGGTTCGATCAGGCCGGCACGGATCGCGTACCGGGTCAGCTGGGTGCGGTCCCGCATCTCCAGCTTGGCCAGGACGTTGGCCCGGTGCCGCTCGACGGTCTTGACGCTGATCACGAGCAGGTACGCGATCTCCTGCGAGGAGCGCCCCTCGGCGATCAGCTTGACCACCTCCTCCTCGCGGGCCGACAGCACGCTGCCGGGCAGCCGCTCGCCGCGCGCGGCCCGCTGGAGGTACTCGCGCATGAGGGCGGTCAGCGCATCGGGGTAGATGAACGGCTCCTCGCGCACGACCGCACGGCAGGCCTCGACGAGGTCCCGGTCGGCGACCGACTTGAGCACGTATCCGGAGGCGCCGGCGCGGAGGGCCTCGAAGAAGTACTGGTCGTTGTCGTACATCGACAGCAGCAGGATGCGGGTGGCGGGGGAGCGCCGCGACAGCTCCCGGGCGGCCTGCAGGCCGGTGAGCCGCGGCATGGCGACGTCGAGGACGGCGAGGTCGATGGCGTGCACGCGGGCGAGGGCCAGGGCCTCCGCGCCGTCGCCGGCCTCCGCGACGACGGTCAGGTCCGGCTCGTTGTCCAGGATCAGCCGGACGCCGCGACGGACGAGGGCGTGGTCGTCGGCGAGCAGGATCCGGGTGGGCGCGGCGGAGGTCACCGGCCGTCCCCCGGCCGGGGCACCGGGACCAGCAACCGCAGCTCGGTGCCGCCCTCGGGGTGGGACCCGACGGTGAGCGTGGCGGCGACGAGCATGGCCCGCTCCCGCATGCCGCGGATCCCCGCACCCTCGCGGCCGGTGCCGACACCACGGCCGTCGTCGACGACCCGCAGCTCGACGGCGTCGCCGGCGAACGTGGGCGTCAGGTCCACGCAGACCCGTCGGGCGTCGGCGTGCCGGGCGACGTTGGTCAGCGCCTCCTGCGCCACCCGGTAGACGACGAGCTCGGCATCAGGGCCGAGCGGGGGCAGGTCGGTGGACAACCGGCGGTACACCTGGGCGCCGGTGAGCCGGGCGTGCTCGGTCACCAGCGACGTCAGGGCGCTGACCAGACCCAGGTCGTTGAGCACGCCGGGGCGCAACCGCCGGACCACCTGCCGCACCTCGTCGAGGCCGGCCCGCGCGGTCTCCTGCACGAGCAGCACCTCCTGCTGCAGCTCGGCCGGTGCCCGGTCGGCCACCTGCCGCAGGCCGAGCAGGACCGCGGTGAGGCTCTGCCCGACCTCGTCGTGCAGCTCCTGGGCGACCCGGCGGCGCTCGGCCTCCTGGGCGGCCAGCGCCTGTCCGCTGGAGGCGGCACGCTCGGCCTCGAGCCGTTCCAGCATGGCGTTGAAGCTGCCGATCAGATCGGAGGCCGGTCCGCTGCCCTGCTCCGGGAGGCGCTGGCCGGGGCGCAGCAGGTCCACGTCCTCCATCAGGCACCGCAGCCGGTCCAGTGGCCCCAGCATCCCGCGGAGCAGCAGCCCGTTGGCGACCAGCATCACGGTCAGGCCGACGGAGAGCACCAGCGCCTCACGGGCCAGCACCGGCGTCGAGACGGTCGCCGGGGACGCCGCCAGCACAGCGGTGCCCACGGCGAAGACGGCGCCGTTGACGAGACACACCCGCCAGAACAGCGGCAGACCGCGACCGGTCGCTAGCCGTGCCCCCTGCGCCATCCGCTGCCCCCACCGCCCTGCTGGAGTCGACGACGCCGAGCCTCCGGCATGGCAGGCCACCGGCCAAGAACCCGCGCGGAAGATGGGGCCCAGCACCCATCCCGACCTCCCGAGCACACCCGGAAATGGGTGCTGCCACGGATTCCACCCGGCCGGCCGGCCCGTGAGGATCGGGTGCGGGCCGGCGGCCGGCAGGCGGAGGAGGGCGTCCTCGAGGAGGTCGGGTGCACCACGTCGCTGAGGCACTCCTCGCGCTCGGCGGCGCCTTCCTGGTCTGCGGCCTGGTCGCCCGGGCCGGCGTGCCCATCGGGCTGCCGACCATCCCGCTGTTCATGCTCGCCGGCGTGCTGCTGGGGCCGCACACCCCCGGGTTCGTCCTGGTCGGCGAGCCGGGGGACCTCGAGCTGGTCGCCCGTCTCGGCCTGGTGTTCCTGCTGTTCTACCTGGGCCTGGAGTTCTCCCTCACCCAGCTCACCTCCGGCGGACGGCGGCTTGCGGCAGCCGCGGGCGTCTACCTGTGCCTGAACATCGGCGGCGGGCTGGCGCTGGGCTTCGCGCTGGGCTGGGGGACGTCGGAGGCGTTCGTGATCGCCGGCATCGTCGGCATCTCCTCGTCCGCCATCGTCACCAAGCTGCTGGTCGAGACGCGGCGGCTGGGGAACCCCGAGACCCGGGTTATCCTCGGGATCATCGTCATCGAGGACCTCTTCCTCGCCCTCTACCTGGCCCTGCTGCAACCGGTGCTCGGCGGCGCCTCCGGCGTGGCCGAGGCCGTGACCGGCATCGGCGTCGCCTTCGCGTTCCTGCTGGCGCTGTCCGTGGTGGCGCGGCACGGCACCCGGTGGGTCAGTGCCCTCATGCGGACGAGGGACGAGGAGATCGTCGTCGTCCTGGCCCTGGGGCTGGCGATCAGCACGGCCGGCGCCGGAGAGCACCTGGGCGTCTCGGACGCCATCGGCGCGTTCATGATCGGCCTGATCCTGGCCTCCACGCCGACGGCTCGCCGGCTGCGGCAGCTGACCCATCCGCTGCGGGACGGCTTCGGCGCGATCTTCTTCTTCCACTTCGGCCTGACCATCGACGTCGGGGACGTCTTCGCGGTGCTCCCGCAGATCCTCGTCGCCGCCGGGACGACGGTCGTGCTCGCGGTCGTCGCCGGCATCGTCGCCGCCCGCCTGCACGGCCTCGGGCGCCTGGGAGCGGCCAACATCGGCCTGACCGTGCTGACCCGCGGCGAGTTCTCGCTGGTCCTCGCCTCGCTGGCGCTGTCGGCCGGGCTGGACCCCCGGCTCGGCTCGTTCGCCGCCGGCTACGTCCTCGTCCTCGCCGTCCTCGGTCCGATCGCGGTCTACGCCTCCCCGCGGCTGGCCCGCGGGATCCCGCGCCGCCTCGTGCCCGGAGGCCCCGAGCCGGCAGGGAGGTCCAACGGCGTGCCGCTGGACATGGACGTCGGCACCTCGTCCCTGCACGAGCTGGGCACCGACCTGCTGCAGGTCCGGGTCCTGCCCGGCTCCCGCCTGCACGGCGTCTACATGAACGAGCTCCGCCTCCCCGAGGGAGCGACCCCCGGCCTCCTCGCGCGCGACGGGACCACCTCCGCGGTCGCTCCCCACACCCGGCTGCGCACGGGCGACGTCCTGCTGGTCTTCACCCGACCCGCTCAACGCCCCGACACCGAACGCCGCATCCTCGCCGTCCACCGCAGCGGCCGGCTGGCGCACTGGTTCGGAGACACCGGCACATGAGCGCACCCCCCGACCGGAACGGGCCCGCACGTGCGGTCCGCAGGACGACGGTCCTGCCGGTCCTGGCGCTGCTGGTGCTCGCCGCCACGTGGGGCCGGACGTTCGGCCCGGTGTTCGCCGTCGCCGTGGCGCTGGTCCTGGCCGGGGCGGTGCTCTCCGCGGTGCACCGCGCCGAGGTGGTGGCCCACCGGGTCGGTGAGCCCTCCGGCTCCCTGGTGCTCGCGGTCACGGTCATCGAGGTCGCGCTCATCGTCACCCTGATGGTCTCCTGCGGGTCGGAGACGGTCACGCTCGCGCGTGACACCGTGTTCGCCGCGGTGATGATCACCTGCAACGGCATCGTCGGCCTGTCGCTGCTGCTGGGCGCCCGGCGCTACGGGCTCGCGGTGTTCAACACCGAGGGGAGCGGGGCCGCGCTGGCCACCGTCGCGACCGTCGCCACGTTGAGCCTGGTCCTGCCGACCTTCACGACCAGTCGCCCGGGCCCACAGTTCTCCGGCGCGCAGCTGGCCTTCGCCGCGGTCGCCTCGCTCGTGCTGTACGCGGCCTTCGTGCTCACCCAGACCGTCCGCCACCGCGACTTCTTCCTCCCCGTCCGCGCGCCCGGGACGGTCGACTCGCCGGAGGAGCACGCCGAGCCCCCCACGGGTCGAGCGGCGGTCACCAGCCTGCTCCTGCTGCTGATCGCGCTGGTCGCGGTCGTCGGGCTGGCGAAGGTCGAGTCACCGGCCATCGAGGCCGGCGTCGCCGCGGCCGGTTTCCCGCCGTCGCCCGTCGGCGTGGTCATCGCACTGCTGGTCCTGCTGCCCGAGACGATCGCCGCATCCCGGGCCGCCCTGCGCAACCGCCTGCAGAGAAGACGCCGCCGAGGACGACGGCGGCGAGCAGGTACTCGAGGCCGTGGTCGCGGACCAGCGGGGCCACCACCAGCGCGATGGCGCCGGTGGCCGCGGTGATCATGGCGGGGCGGCCGCCGGTGAACGCGATGACCACGGCCATCACGAACGACGAAAACAGGCCCACCCGGGGGTCGACCCCGGCGAGGATGGAGAAGCTGATCGCCTCGGGGATGAGCGCGAGCGCGACGACCAGCCCGGCCAGCACCTCGGTGCGGGCGACCGTCGGGGACAGCCAGGCGGGCCGGGACAGGCGCGGCTCCTGACCTCCGCCTGCTGGGTGGCCAGGCCCAGGTCGTCGCGGCAGGCCACGTCGGGCCGTCCGTGAGCCGGCCAGTGCCGTCGCCGGGTCCGGGCCGAGCGGCTGACGGCGGGGAGGTCGGGCCGGAGGGCTCGGTGTGGAAGCAGCGAACGGCCTGCTCCACCGCGCGCTCCCGCGGTGGAGCAGGCCGTCGTCCGTCGAGCTGTCAGCTGCTGAGGACGACCTTCAGCGCATCTGTCTCCGCCGCGTTCTTGAAGGTCTCGTAGCCCATGACCATGTCGCCGAGGTCGAACCGGTGGCTGATCATGCTGGTGGGGTCGAGGGTCCCCGACGCGATCGCCTTCATGAGCTGCGGGATGGTGAGCCCGGAGGGGATCCCCGTGGTGAGCGTGATCTGCTTGGCCCACAGCGTCTCCAGGTGGAGCGTCGCGGGTTCCTCGTGGACACCGATGTTCGCGATGTGACCGCCGGGGCGGACGAGGGCCGCGGCGAGCTCGAACGGCTTGGGGAAGCCGGCCGCCTCGATCGTGACGTCGGCACCCAGACCGTCGGTGAGCCCGTTCACCACCTCGTGTGCCTCCTCGGGCGAGACGGCGTGGGTCGCACCCAGCTCCAGCGCCTTCTTGCGCCGGGAGTCCACCAGATCGATGACCACGATGTTGGCCGGCGAGAACAGCCGTGCCGTCAGGGTGGTCGACAGTCCGACCGGCCCGGCGCCGACGATGGCGACGGTGTCCCCGGGCGCCACCGCACCGCGCAGCACACCGACCTCGTACCCGGTGGCGAGGATGTCGGTGAGGAACAGGACCTGCTCGTCGCTGAGCTCGTCCGGGATCTTGTAGACGGAGTTCTGCGCGAACGGGATCCGGGCGTACTCCGCCTGCACCCCGTCGATGAGGTGGCCGAGGGCCCAGCCGCCGTTGAGGCACTGGCCGTACTGCCCCGCGGTGCAGAATCGGCAGTAGCCGCAGGCGCTGACGCAGGCGGCCAGGATGCGGTCGCCCGGGACCACGTTGGTGACCGCCGAGCCGACCTCCTGCACCACGCCGACGCCCTCGTGCCCGAGGACGGTGCCTTGGGGCGTGTCCGGGACGCCGCCCTTGATGATGTGGGTGTCCGAGCCGCAGATCGTGGTCTTGGTGACCCGCATGAGGATGTCGGTGTCGCGCTGCAGGACGGGGTCCGGGTGGTCCCGCCAGTCGATCTTGCCGGGGCCGTCGTAGACAAGGGCCTTCATCGTGCTCTCCTCCTGGTGATCGCCGGTGATCTCCGGCTCGGTGATGCGAGGGCGTCCTCGCGGTGGGCGAGGTCTGGGGGTCAGCGGTGTGCGGCCTGCAGGTGCAGGCGCAAGGCGTCGAACCCGAAGTCGCCCTGCGGGTCGCGCCAGACGGTGTGGACGTGGTTCACGTCGCGCTGGGTGTTGTCGTACTCGACCAGCAGGCGAGGGCCCTGCAGCCGGTAGTAGTGCGGCTGGTGCCGCTCGGTGCCGCCGGCCCAGGCGAAGTGGACCTGACCCAGCCGCTCGCCGGCGAACTTGGCCGCCTCCCGCTCGGCGAGCTCGTCGGGCACGCGCCCGAGGTAGACGTCGAGCAGCGCGCGCAGCTGGTCCTGCTGCACCGGCGTGAGGTCGGCCGCGGCCAGCCCCTTCGGCCGGGCGGTGAGCCGCACGGCCTCGTGGTCCTCCGGGCGCACCCCTGCCTTCTCCTCGGCGCCACGGTGCATCGCCTGCACGCGCTCGGCGAGGCGCGGCTCGCTGAAGTGGTCCCGCCAGACGTCCGGCAGTGGCATCAGCAGGTCCCCGTCGCTGATCCGGGGCCGATTGCCGCCGACGATGTCGACGGGGGCGACGCCGGTGAGCAGCGCACGCCGGGCCTGGGCCTCGTCGAGGGACCGCACGAGGTCGCGGGCCAGGTCCTCCGCGCCGCCGAGCGGGCGCAGCGGGTGCGGGCCGAGCAGCGGGGACTCGGCCGGGTCCGCACCGAGGAAGCACGGCGTGGTCGCCTGCACCTCGCTGTCCACCACCAGGAAGTTCAGCGAGACGTGGTGCCCGCCGAACCGCCACGCCCAGGGCCCGCGGCCGTCCGGCTGGCCGAAGACCCGCAGCCAGTACAACTCCGGATCGCGTCCCCGCTCCCGGCCCCAGTCGACCTGCCAGCCCTCCAGCCGGTCGAGGACGTTCTCCAGCCCCATGATCGTGGACACCGTGACGTAGCCGGCCCGGGACAGCCCGGTGGCGACCAGTTGCAACGCCAGGCTCTGCTGCGCAGGCCGCATGTCCCGCAGCGGCAGCCCACCGTGGTCGGTCGGGGTGTAGAACCAGCGCAGCCGCTCACCGCCGGCCTCCCAGGGCCACGACGCCCGGCCGCGCTGTTCGTCGCTCAGGCTCGCCAGCCAGGTGCGCGCGGCCGTCGTCATCCGGTCGGCGGCGGTCCGCGCGCCGCGGATCTCCGTCATGGCCGCGTTCCGGCCCTCACCGGCACGGTGGCGCGGAGGCTGTGTCGGGTCATCGCCTGTGCTCCTCGTCGAAGGGATCGGTTCAGTGGTCAGGGCCGTACAGCCCGAACCGCAGGTTCCGGTCGGCGGGGTCCGCGTCGCTGGCGACCTGGTAGTGCCGGCCCATCTCGCGGACCCGTGCCAGCAGGTTGCGGCCCACCTCCAGGCGGCCGGGCTCCCACTTCTCCAGGGCGGGGACGACGTCGCCGTCCGTGTCGCGCAGCGCGTCGGCCAGCGCCCACGCGTCGGAGGCTGCCTTCGCCGTGCCAGCGGCCGCGTGCGGGCGGGCGGCGAACGCGGCGTCCCCGATGAGGCAGACCCGGCCGAACGCCATGTGCGGTACCTCGATGTCCAGCACCGGCTGGATGAACGGCTGCTCGGTGCGCACGACGAGCTCGGCGGCGGCCGGCGGGAGGACCTCGCGCGCCGACGCGCGCAACTCGTCGACGTAGCGGTCCTGGACCTGTCCTGGGTGCACCGAGACCGGGCTGGGGAACCCGCGCTTGTCGGTGAGCATCTCGTCGAGCTCGGGGCCCTCGGCGACGTTGCGATACCAGACGTAGTTGAGGTCGCGGGCGCCGACGGCGGTCCCTCCGTCCCTGCCCGGGATCGGGTACATGACGATGTGGGTGCGGGGAGCCGTCGCGTAGGTGACCGAGTCGTGCAGGAGGTCGTGCGTCCGGTGGCTGACCTCGCCCTCCGGGACCGTGCCCCGCCATCCCACGTAGCCGGAGTAGCGCGGGGTGACCTCGGGCAGCAGGCGACGCCGGCCGGTCGAGGAGATGCCGTCGGCGAAGACCACGAGGTCGGCGCGCTCGACGCGCCCGTTGGTGAACCGCAGGGTCACCTCGCGGTCGTCGTGGTCGAGCCCGGCGACGTGGTGGTCGAGGTGGTAGCCGCCGGTGCCCAGGTCGGCGAGCAGCGCGCGGTAGGTCGCCGTCCACGACGTGAAGCGCCACCTCGACGGCTCGTCGTACCTGACCTCGTCGTCCGGGCCGAGGTACCGCAGGTGGGAGGAGCCGGTGCTGACCCGCTCGACGGCCTCGGTCCCGCCGTGCTCGGCGAACCACCGGATGGTGTCGGGCTGCAGCACGATGCCGGCGCCGCGGCCCTCGAGCGGCAGCGGCGAGCGCTCGAAGACGTCCACCTCGAAGCCGAGCTCGCGGAGCAGGAGTCCCGCTGTCAGCCCGCCCATCGAGCCGCCGACCACCACCGCCCGCTGTGGGCTCCGTACCGCCATGTCGCACTCCTGTCGTTCGGGATCGTCCCCGTGGCCCCGTATCAGCGTGGCGTGCACCACATGGACAATCACTGTGGAGATCCACCGGGTATGACCGGTCTGCTGTGGATCTCCACAGCGAGGAAGTGGAACTGCGGATGGTTGTCGAGAGCCGCCACGAGGAGGTCCGGCGCTGGCTGTCCGGCGTGGGGACGATCGCCGCCGCGGTCAACACCGAGGTCGCCTTGCCGAGGCTGGTCGACCTCATCGCCCGCACCGCCTGCGACCTCATGGGCTACGAGGCCGCCGGTGTCCTGCTCGCCGACCGGGACGAACACTCGCTGGTCATCACGGGTGCCCACGGGCTCTCCCCGGAGTACGTGGCGCGAGTCAACGCCGAGCACACCATCCGCCTGGGCTCGGGCCCCCTGGCCGAGGGCCCGTCGAGCCGCGCGTTCCGCAGCGCCGAACCGGTCGCCATCGAGGACATCTCCGCCGACCCGTCCTTCCACCCGTGGGCGGGACTGGCCCGGGAGTACGGCTACCGTGCGATCGTCGCCATTCCCTTGCTCGTGGCCGGGGTGCCGGCGGGGACGGTGAACTGCTACCGGACCGTCACCCACCGATTCGGCGACGACGAGATCACCCTGCTCACCACACTGGCGAACCAGGTGGGCATCGCGCTGCAGACCGCCCGGCTCCGGGACCGGGAGCGGGAGACGATCGCCGATCTGGAGCGGCTCAACGCATCCCTCACCGCCCAGCGTCACCTGCTGGAGCAGGCGGAGGAGATCCACCGGGCGCTCACCGCGGTGGCGTTGCGCGCCGGCGGGGTCGAGGCCGTGGCCGACGCGCTCGCCGTCCTGCTGTCCCGGCCCGTCCTCGTCACCGACCCAGCGGGTCAGCGACTCGCCGACGCCCGGCACGGGGACCGCATCCCGCAGGCCGAACCGCCCGAGCCTCCCGGGGATGCGCCCCGCTCGGGTCTGAGCGAGGTGACCGCCCCCAGCGGGCCGGGAGCGACGGCATGGACCACCGCACCCGTGCAGCTCGGCGAGGAGCTCGTCGGTCGGTTGTGGGTTCCCGGACGGCTGACCGAGCTGAGCGCACTGGACCGGCGCGCGCTGGAGCACGCCGCGGTGGTGTGTGCGCTGGAGCTGTTGCGTCGGCGGACGGCGATGGACGTGGAGTGGCAGTTGCGCGGTGACGTGCTCGCCGAACTCCTCTCCGGCGACGCGTCGGCGACCGTGCGCGCCCGAGCGGCAGCGCTCGGACACGAGCTCGCCCGTCCGCACCGGGTGCTGGTCGCCCGTGCCGACGCCATCGACGGGGACGCCCGCCAGCCGGCGGGCATCCGTCGGCTCCTCGGGGTCGCCCAGGCGGTCGCCGACCGCGCGAGCCCCCGGCCGCTGGTGACCAGCTGGGGGGATTGCGTCCTGGTGCTGTGGCCGGAGACGACGCCCGCCCCGGGCCGGGACCCGCACGCCGCGGCCGAGGCCGTGCGACAGACCTCCCGCCGTGCGCTCGGCGGCTCGACCGCCACGGTCGTGATCGGGCAGCGGTGCACCCGCTTGGAGGACTACCGGTCGGCCGTGCGCACAGCGCGTGGCGCCCTCGGCCTGGCTCAGCTGCGTCGGGCGGCCAACCGCACCGTCACTCTGTCGGATCTCGGTGTGTACGGGCTCCTGCTGCAGCTGGACGACCCCGGCGAGCTCCTCCGCTTCGCCGACCGCGTCCTCGCCCCCTTGCGGGGCTACGACGCGCACAAGGACTCCTCCCTGGTGCGAACGCTGCGCGCCTACCTCGACAACGACCTGAGCACGAGAAGAACGGCAGACATGCTGTACCTGCACCCGAACACCGTGGGGCTGCGCCTGAAGAAGATCGAGGAGCTCATGGGCGTCTCCCTCGCACAGCCCGACGCCCTCCTACAGCTCCAGGCAGCGCTCATGGCCGAGGACGTGGTCGGCTCCACGCGACCTCAGCACGTCTCCCCGGACCGTCGGTGAGCCGGCGAGCACCGCGGCGGCCGGCCCGCCCGTTCGGGGCCGGTCGACCAGGCCCGTGCGGCGGGTCAGCTGTCCTGCCTCGCACTCGTCGTGCACGAGCGACGAAGTGCAGTGGGTGTGAGCAGGGCGACCGTGCCAGAGCATCGCCGCCGAGGTCCGGTGCGACACGTGCCCGTCGTGCCCCGACTCTGCAGCAGCCGGGACGCCGCCGACGACGAACTGCTGAGCCGCGACCCCCCGCGCTCGTTCTCGGCATGCTGTTCGACCGGCACGTGCGCCAGCGCAGCAGCTGAACGCAGGAGCGACTACGGCCACGTCCACCGCATCCGGCGTCCCATCGTGGGCTCTCGTGTCACCTGCGCCAGAACAGGTGGTGCGTCACGCCGCTCGGGCTGGGCACGACGTCGAGGTGGAAGCGGTCGAGCAGCTCGTCGGGTGAGGTCCAGAGCCGTACGCCGGAGCCGAGCTCCACCGGTGAGACCGCCACGTGCATGGTGTCGACGAGGTCGGCGTCGAGGAACTGCCGGATGACGGTGGCCCCGCCGCCGAGTCGGACGTCCCGGCCCCGGGCCGCCTCCCGCGCCTGGTCGAGGACCGTGGCCGGATCGGCGTCGACGAAGTGGAACGTGGTGTCGGAGAGCGTGAACGACGGGCGCGGATGGTGGGTCATCACGAACACCGGGGTGTGGAACGGCGGCTCGGCACCCCACCAGCCCTGCCACTCGTGGTCCTCCCAGGGGCCACGCTGGGGGCCGAACTTGTTGCGGCCCATGATCTCGGCGCCGATGTTGCAGGCGAAGTCCCGGGTGAAGTAGTCGTCGAGCCCGCGGCTGCCGCCGGGATCGGTGCGGTTGGGCCAGCTCGCCGTGGCGCCGGCCCAGGCGAACAGGGCCCGGGGGTCGGCGTGGCCGAACGGTCTCTCCAGGCTCTGGTGCTCACCCGCTCCGAATCCGTCACTCGAGACGGTGAAGTTCTGGACTCTGAGCAGCTGGTCCACGTGGCTCCTCCTCGCGCGGTCGATGACAGGTGGACCGTCGGTCAGCGGGGAACTCATCGCCGCGCGGGCGCCCCGGTCCGCGGCCATCGCAGCCACCGTGTCGGCGGCGGCCGGAGTCGTTCCGCGGCAGCCTGGTCGGACCCACCCTCCCCCCCACGCGGTCGAGCCGACTGCTCGCACCGGGTGCACCGGACCCCTCGCGGCCGAGCGGCTCCATCAGGGCTGGCGGTGGCAGTCACAGCGGCCAGACGTCATCCTCCGGGCGGGTGCGGCAGGATCGCGAGCGTGCCGACCCTGCGCCTGACCCAGGACACCGCCGCGGACGAACTGCTGAGCCGTGACCCGCTCGCCCTGCTGCTGGGCATGCTGTTCGACCAGCAGTTCCCCATGGAGCGCGCCTTCGCCGGTCCCCGGCTGCTGGCCGACCGCATGGGCGTGGACACCCTCTCGGCGGCCGATCTCGCCGACGCCGACCCCGAGCAGGTGACCGCCTGGTTCCAGGGGCCGCCGGCGGTCCACCGCTACCCGGGCTCGATGGCCGCCCGCACGCAGGCGCTCTGCCGGCTGCTGGTCGAGCGCTACGACGGCCGGGCCGAGGCGCTGTGGGCCGACGTGCCCGACGGCGCCACCCTGCTGGAGCGGGTCGGGCAGCTGCCCGGGTTCGGCACGCAGAAGGCGAAGATCTTCGTCGCGCTGCTCGGCAAGCAGTACGGCGTGACCCCGCCGGGCTGGCGGGAGGCCGCCGGCGACTACGGCCAGGAGGGCTCCCGGCGGTCGGTCGCCGACATCACCGGGCCCGAGTCGCTGGCCGAGGTGCGGGCGTCCAAGCAGGAGGCCAAGCGCGCGGCGAAGGCGGCCGTGACCTCCTGAGACGCGACGCCGGGGTGCCTGCATCGCGCGCGATCCGGTGGCACGATGGGCGGCAGACCCCGGGCTGTGCGGGGACCCAGACGCCGTCGGGACGCCGGGCACCGCACCGCGAGAGGGGATCCGCCGTCCCGGGGGACGGCGGAGGGGAGGAAACCCGTGGCCTCGAGCCAGCAGCCCGCGCGATCCCGCCGGCCGGAGCCGGTGCTCATCACCGAGGCGGAACCGAGCCTGGACGAGCAACACGCCGCCCGGAAGAGGCGCTACGTGATCACCATGGCCGTCCGTGGTGTGAGCCTGGTGCTGGCGGCGGTCTTCTACCAGACGCTGTGGCTGGCGATCATCTTCGCCGCCCTCGGCACCGTGCTGCCGTGGATCGCGGTCATGATGGCCAACGACCGGCCGCCGAAGAAGAAGCTCGACATGCACCGGTACACGCCGCCGCGGCCCGATCGCATCCTGGAGAACCCCACGCGCCCCGGCCGGGTCATCGAGCACTGAGCGGACCCTCGCGGCGGCCCCGTCCCGAGGCTCGCCCGAGCCTGCGAGGGGTGAGGACGGGGTCCTTCCACGGTGGGGAGGAGGGGGTCCTCGTGCCTGCAGGGGGCCTCATCGGGCCCCGGGCCGGGCGACGACGGCCGCGGCCCGTGCCAGACCGGCCTCCAGCGCCGCTGCGGGGTCGCCGTCCGGGGCGGCCAGCCAGACCGACAGCAGCCCGGCGGTGAACGCGTCGCCCGCACCGGTCGTGTCGACCACCGTCGCCGGGTGCGCCGGGCGGTGCACCAGCCGGTCGCCGGCGGCCCACAGCGCACCCTCGGCGCCCATCGTCACGACGGCGACCGGGTGGCGCGTCGCCAGTGCCCGCGCGGCCGCCGCGGGGTCGGCGCAGCCGGTGAGCAGCCGCGCCTCGTCGGCGTTGGGCAGCACCAGCGTGGCCGCCGCGGTGTCGGCCAGCCAGCGCTCCACGCCGTAGGCGACCAGCGGCCCGGTGGAGGCGGGGTCCACCGACACCGTGCAGTCGGCCGCGCCGGCAGCGGCCAGCGCCGCCACCCCCGCGGTGCGCGGACCGGGCGCGAAGAGGGTGTAGCCGGACAGGTGCAGGTGCCGGCGCGGCGGGGGGACGTCGTCCGGCGTGAGCGCGAGGTTGGCGCCGCGGTCGGCCAGCATGCTGCGCTGCCCGCCGGGCTCGACCAGGCTGACGATGGTGCCGGTGGCCGTCCCCGGGACGACGCGGACGGCGGGCGTTACCCCGGCGGCGGCCAGCTCGGCGACCAGGCCGGTGCCGGCGGCGTCGTCACCCACGCAGCCGGCGAACGTGACCGGCGTGCCCAGCCGGGCGAGGTGGACGGCGACGTTCGCCCCGGCACCCCCGCCACGGCTGCGGATCGACGCCGGCCGGTCGGACCCGGGCGCGGGGTCGCCCTCGAGCAGCACGACGACGTCGGTCGCCAGGTCCCCGACGACCACGACGTCCGGCACGGTCAGCGGGGGAGGCCGGCCAGGGCGGCGGCGATCCGGGCGGCCAGCTCGGCGTTGCGCAGCACCAGCCGCACGTTGACCGCCAGGGTGGCGCCCTCGCTGGCCCGGTGCAGGTGGTCGAGCACGAACGGCGTCACCGCCTTGCCGCGCACTCCCGCCCGCGCCGCCGCGGCCAGGGCGTCGGCGATCACCCGGTCGTGCAGCGCGGGGTCGAGCTGCTCGTCGTCCGGCAGCGGGTTGGCAACCACCACGCCGCCGGCAGCCAGGCCGCGCCGGGCGGCGAGCACGCCCGCGGCCTCCTGGGGCGAGGACACCGCCCAGTCCACCGTCGAGCCGGAGTCGGCGACGTAGAAGCCGGGGAAGGTGGTCGTCCGGTAGCCGACGACGGTGACCGACAGGGACTCCAGCCGCTCCAGCGTCGCCGGGACGTCGAGGATCGACTTCACCCCGGCACAGACCACGAGCACCGGCGTGCGCGACAGCGTGGTGAGGTCCGCGGACTCGTCGAAGGTGTCCGCCGCCTCGCGGTGCACGCCGCCGAGGCCGCCGGTGGCGAAGACGCCGATGCCCGCGGCGGCGGCCAGCAGCGCGGTGCTCGACACCGTCGTCGCCCCGCTGCGGCCCAGCGCCAGGGCCACGGGCAGGTCCCGGACGGCGAGCTTGGCCAGGTCGGCGTCGGCGCAGACCCGGTCGAGCTGGTCGGCGGTCAGGCCGACGTGCGGCGCGCCGTCCAGGACGGCGATGGTCGCCGGGACCGCGCCGCCGGCCCGCACGGCCGCCTCCACCTCGTCGGCCGCGGCCCGGTTCTCGGGCCGGGGCAACCCGTGGGCGAGCAGCGTGCTCTCCAGCGCCACGACCGGCCGGCCGGCGGCCAGCGCCTCGGCGACCTCGGGGGAGGGCACGGGCGCGGGAGACGTCGGGACGGCGGGCGCGCCGGGGGAGGGGAGCTGCACCCTGCCATCATGGTGGGCGGGGGAGTCGCGCCCAGGAGCCGGCTCCCGGACCCGTCCCCGACCCGAGGGAGCACCGCGTGAGCAGCCCCGACCTCCTCGAGAAGCCCGACGTCCGCGAGGGCGACACCGGCAACGCCAACGAGGTCTTCCACTACGTGCGGAAGAACAAGATCGCCGAGAGCGCGGTCATGGGCACGCTGGTCGAGGCCCTGTGCGGCGAGGTCTTCCCGGTGACCAAGAGCCCGAAGCCGGGCAGCCCGGTGTGCCCCGCCTGCAAGGAGATCTACGAGCAGCTCCGCAAGGACTGAGGACCCCGCCCCTCACCGGAGGAGGACCCCGTCCTCCCCGCTCTTCGAGCTCGGTCGAAGGACCCCCTGCCCACCGCTCGCAGGCTCGCGGCGGGACCCTGCAGGGGGCGCCGTCCCCACCCGGGGGCGACACGTCGTCGGCGGCAGGCCGACGACGTGCTCAGTCCTGCAGCTCTCTCGCGCGCTCGAGCTTGGCCGCTCGTCGGGCCTGGCTGCGGCGCTGGTGCCGGCGCAGCGGTGCCGGCCAGCGGGCCTGGATCGTCGCGTTGAGCTCGGCGCCCAGCAGCACCGACATCCCGAAGAAGAAGCAGAACAGCAGGACGGCGATGGGGGTCGCGAGCGCACCGTAGGGCAGCGTCGTGGTGAGGATGTCCGCCACGTAGGCGCGGGTGGCCAACGCCGCGACGACGAAGAACGAGACGGCCAGCACGGTCCCCGGCAGGTGCCGGTGCCAGGGCAGCCGCCGTGGCAGCACCACGTGGTAGAAGCTCGTCAGGGCCAGGAGCAGGCCGACGAGCACCACCGGCCAGTAGACGGCATTGACCAGCACCGTCGCGGTGCCCTGCCAGTCGGCGGGCAGCAGCGAGACCAGGACCCCCCGGCCGAGCACCAGCAGCGGGAGGGTGAGCACCGCCAGCAGCAGGCCGACGACGAACAGCCACAGTGCCTTCAGCCGGGTGCGGATCGGGCCGCGCACGTCGCGCTGGTCGTAGGCGATGACGACGGTGTTCATGAACGTCGCCGTCGCCGAGGAGCCGGCCCACAGCGACAGCAGGAAACCGACGCTCACCAGGTCCAGCCGCCCCGAGCCGAGGATGTCGTCGAGCGTCGGCTGCACCAGCCCGTCGACGACGTCCGGCGTGAGCACCTCGGTGGAGGCACGCAGCGCTGCCGCCTCGACCTGGGACACCGTGGCCTCGCCGATGAAGGTGCCGAGGTAGCCCAGCGTGCCGAGCAGCCCGATCAGCAGCGGCGGCACCGAGAGGATCTGCCAGAACGCCGCCTCCGCGGAGAGCCCGAGGATGCGGTCCTGCCAGGCCTTGGCGACCGTGCGCCCGAGCACCTGCAGCGGGACCCGCAGCACCGCGGGCCAGCGGTCCAGCCGGCCCCGTGCGGGCGCCGTCTCCCGCCGGACGGCGGTGGCACCCGCCAGTCGGTCGCCGTCGCCGGCACCGTCCTCGGGGTGTCCGGCGCCGGCCGGTCGACCCCCGGGCAGGACGGTGCGCACCGTCCCAGTGTGCACGCAGGTCAGCGCGCCGACCGTCTGGCCGGGCCGGACTCCGCCGCAGGCCCCGTCCCGAGGCTCGCCCCGAGCGTGCGAGGGTGAGGAGGACGGGGTCCTTCCATGCCGGGGGCAGGGGTCCTTCCTCAGCCGCCCGGGACGGGCGCCGGGGGTGGGACGGCGCCGTCCGGCGCCGGCGGCGCGGGCGGCGCGGCGACCGGCACGCAGACGATCCGCGGCTCGGCGGCGTACCGGGTGCGGAAGTCCTCGCGCTTGACCTCCGCGCCGCCGGCCGGATCACGGAACACCCGGGTGACGGTGATGTCGAAACCGGTCGAGCCGGCCTGCGGCTTGCAGCCGCCGTCGTCCGGCTTCTCCTGCACGACCGGCTCGCGGAGGTTGTAGCGGTTGCTGCTGATCGACTCGACGTCGTAGCGCTTGGTCCCGTAGAAGGTGACCGTCAGCGAGTTCGGCGTCCACTGGGTGTCGATGTAGACGCCGGTGTCGCTGTCGTTGCGCCACTTCAGGTCGATCGAGTCGTAGTACACCGTCGCCTCGCGGCCGGCCGGGTAGCGGCTGATGTAGAAGCTGTGCGGCTTGTGGTAGACGTCCTCGAGGCCGGCGAAGAAGACGGCGTTGAACATCGTCGTGGCGACCTGGCTGACGCCGCCGCCGACGGCGGTGGAGAACGCGCCGTTCTGGATGACGCCCGCCTCGACGTACCCCTGAGCCGTGGTGCGCGGGCCGGTGTGGCCGTTGAGGCTGAACGTCTCGCCGGGCCGGACGAGTGCGCCGTCGATCTCCGCGGCGGCCACCCGGATGTTCGTGCCGCTGGCCGCGCTGGTGAAGTTGGTGGTGAAGGTGCTGATCTCCTCGCGGATGCCCAGCGCCTCGGCGTCGGCGGTGCTGAACTCCGCCGGCAGCGGGCCCAGGTCGGCGGTGACCGTGCGGGGCGCCGGTTGCGGCAGGACCTCCAGCAGGTGAGCGGACAGCGCGGCCGGGTCGACGCCGGTGCCGTCGACCGACGGGACGATCGAGACGCTGCCCCCGGACAGCTCGAAGCGGGCGTCCTCGGCGGGGGTGCCGAACTCGGCGAAGTCGTCGCCCATCGCCTCCTGCAGGGCCGCCGGGTCGACCGCGACCGCGAGCTCGCCGCCCTCCTGGGGCGTGAACGTCAGCGAGGCCGCGATCGCGGTCCCGGGCACCTCGACGGAGGTGGCGCCGTCCTGACTGGTCACCGTCACCGGCGCGGCCAGGCCCGGGGTGACCGTCTCGTCGAGCACCCGCTGGGCCTCGGCGGCGTCCACGAGCACCTCGGTCACGTCGACGGGCAGCTCGATCGGGGTGCCCGGGTCGCCCCCCGAGGCCAGCGCCGCGGTGACGGCCTCCGCGGCCCCGTCGCGGTCGAGGGTGCGGCCGGGCACGGGCTCGACGACGCGGGCGTCCGTCCCCTCGATCGCGATCGTCGCGTCGACCGGGGCGCGGTCGACCTGCTGCGCGATGGTGTCGATCTGGGCGGCCAGCGCGGTGTCCTCGCCGGTGATGACGGGGGCGACCTCGCGCTCGTCGACGAGGCTCACCAGGCGGGTCCAGGGGTTGAGCGGCTGGTCGTCGGCAGCGTCCACGGTGCCCTCGACGTCGAGGGTGATCCCGGCGGTGGCGGGGGAGAGGGTGGCCTCCACGTCGTCGGCCAGCACCACGTGGTCGGCGGCCACGCGCGGCGCGAGCTCCGTCTGCAGGCGCTCGGTGGCCGCCGCGGCGGAGAGGCCACCGAGGTCGACGCCGGCCACGACCGTGTTGCGGGGGACGTCGCCGCTGGTGGTCACCAGGTCGACCCCGTAGGCGGCAGCCAGGACACCGATGGCGGCCACCGGCGTCACCACGGCCGGGCGGCGCCACCACGGACGGCGGGTCGGCGGCGTGCCGTCGTCCGGGCCGTCGCCGTCGGAGCCGTTGCCCGTGGTGCCGTTGCCAGTGGTGCCGTTGCCCCTGGTGCCGTCGCCCGTGGTGCCGTTGCCAGTCGTGCCGTTGCCCGTGGTGCCGGCACCGTCCGGGCCGTCGGTCACCGGGGGCAGGACGCCGGTGTGCTGGTCGGCGTCCCCGCCGGGTGGCGGCAGTTGGGCGGGGGTCTCGCCGGGGGCGAAGCGGATGTCCTGGGTCTCGCCGTCCTCGACGGCGGGCGGAGCCGCGTCCTCTGCCCCGGTCGCCGGCGGAGCGGGCGCCTCGGCGGCGGTCACCGGGCCGGGGACCTCGGGGCCGACCGGCCCGCGGTCGCGCGGCACCGGGCGGGTCTCGTCGGACAGGCTCTCCGTGTCGATCCGGGTGGTCTGGTCCGGCTCGTCCGGGACCTGCTGCGCCGGCGTCCGGCCGGTGGGGGTCTGCTGGACGTGCGGCGCGGGGGACTGGGGGGGCATCTCGGGATCTCCGGGTAGTCGTCGACCGGGAGGTCCCGGGAACGACGGAACCGCCGGCGCCCCGTCCCCCTCAGACGGGGACGGGACACCGGCGGCGGCGTCGGGTGAGGGCTTCATCGCTGTGAGCGACGATAGCGCCTCCGTCAGTGACTGAGGCGCTGTTCGCCGTCAGTCTCGATGATGTCGACCGCGATGTCGCGGAGCTTGCCCTCGTACTCACGGGCGTGGTGCCCGCAGAAGACGAGGTCGCTGCCGCTGGCGAGGACCACCCGCACCTTGGCCAGTGCGCCGCAGCGGTCACAGTGGAAGGGAACGACGAGGTCGTCGGCGGGCGGGGTCGTCGTCAGCGTCTGGGTCATCTGGGTCATCACTCGCTCTCTACCGCACGGACCCGCTGCTGCGGATCGGCCTCCTGCACAGCGCCAGGATGTCCCCCTGTGTTCCCGTTCCGCCCAATCCGGTGCCGGACTCGCCGCGGGCGGTGAGGCCGGTGCCGGTGGTGCGGGTGGTGCGGGTCAGCAGGGACGTCACTGTCTCGTGCCGGTCTGTCGGATCGTGTCTTCGTCGTTCTCGTGCGCCGGTCGTCATCCGGCTGGTGGGTCCGCTGCTGTCTTGACAACCCCCACGCTACGCCGTCTACCCGGCGCGTGACGGCGTACACCGATCCACCGGCTCATCAGGGTGAGATCGTGACCATCCCGAGATGCAGCCGATACCGTCCCGCCACTCGGGACACGTGGCCGCAACCACCCCGTCACCACGACGGCCCCGACCCGGATCGGGTCGGGGCCGTCGTGGTGACACTCCGGAACGGCGGCGTCAGCGCCCCGCCGGCCCCGTCCAGAGGCTCACCGCGCCCCGTCCCGGGTCGGCCTCGCCCAGGCCCTGGTTGCGAGCCCGCGAGCGGTGAGGGGACGCAGTCCTTCCCCGAGGGGTGGGGAGGACGGGTCCTCGCACGGTGAGGAGGACGGGGTCCTGCTACGAGCCTGTGCCCGCAGGGGGCCTGTCTCCGTCGAGCTGGTCGCGCACCACGGACGCCTGAGCGGTGTGCCTGGTCCGCTGGCGAGCCTGCAGGTGGCGCTCGTCGATCCTCTTCGCGCGCCACCCGTATCAGGGCCGCCGCGGATGCCCTCTGCATCTGCGACGGCGTCGGGCACCAGCGACACGGACCCCGACGACCCACCGCGGACGCAAGAGGGGGCATGGTGCTCGTCAGCAGTGTTGGTGTCATCGGTCTGGACCCTGTGGGCGGCACCGTCGCTCGCCGGTTGCTCGATCAGGGACTCGAGGTCACCGCGCACGACCCCGATCCCTGGACGGTCGCGACGATGACCCCGGCGGGAGCGACACCTGCGCGGATCCCGGCGGACGCGGCCGAGCCGGCCGACGTGGTCTTCGTGCACGTGCCCGACGAGACCGCCGTGGAGGAGGTGCTGTTCGACTGCGGTGGAGTCGGTGAGACCCTGCGCGACGGCGGCTTCGTCGTGGCCGCCTCCGCCACCGGTGCCACGTTCGTCCTCTCGGCCGCCGAGCGTCTGGCTGCGCTGGGCCTCAAGACCGTGGAGGCGTGGTTCACCGGCCTCTCCGGAGGCGTCCCGGACACCGTGCTCGTGGGTTGCGCCCCCGGAGAGCTGGAGGTGCTCACCCCGGTCCTCCGGATGATCGCCGCGAACGTCGCGCGCGTCGGGCCGCTCGGGTCGGTGTCCGAGCTGAGGTCAGCGGCGACTGCCCTCATGAGGGTCAGGCCGCTCCTGTCCGAGGACGAGTCGAGCGCTGCTGCCTGCGAGCTGCTGCGGGTCCTGACGGGGCCGGTCGGCGACGTGTCCCGCGGCTCTGCGCCGAACGGGCGCGGTGACCGCCCTGCGACGCAGCCGACTCCACCACCGGCGCGTGTCCCTGGGGATCCCCCCGTCGACGGCCACCCGGTACTGGACGCGCGGCAGCACGTGGAGCGAGACCGAAGGGGGGCCGGCGCACCGCGACCACGGGCTCCCCAGCAACGCGGGGTCCTCGCACGACGGGGCAGCCCTCGCTCGTCCACCGTGCTCGACGTCCCCCCAGGTGTGCTGACCCACGACGAGCTGACCGACGTGGTGGACGCCGTGTGCGGGCCGGGCCGCGGATCCGGATCGACCCCTGGGACGGCCACCGGAGGAGCACCCCACGACACCAACTGCCTGGGCCTCGCGTCGGCCGAGTTCGAGGACGTCGTCGCGGAACTGGAACGGCGTTGCCGTGTCCCCCTGCTCCGGGAGGCGCTCCAGTGCAGCACTCCCGGAGAACTCGTGGCACTGGTCAACAAGCAGGTGACGTCCGGCGTGTGAGCCGCCGTCCGGCGAACGGTCCAGCAGACCGGGTACCCGCAGAGGGAGAGCAATGAGAACGGACCCGTCCGGCGCTGCGAGGACGAACGAGGACACCGGCCTGCGCCATGTGCACCGCAGGGGCCAACTCACCGTGGCGCGCGAGGCGCGGATCGACGCGTCGGCCCCCGGCCGACGGATCCAGGGCCATCCTGGTGCGTCGCGGCCGGCGTCGCCCGGGGGTCTCCGGGAGGCGGCTGCGCGCGTGGCCGAGCGTCGACGTCAGGCGGTGGACGGGCACGATGGCGACGCCACGGCCCGCCTGCGTGCTCGAGGCAAGCTGACGGCCAGGGAGCGGATCGCCCTCCTGCTCGACGACGGCTCCTTCGTCGAGACGGAGCCCTTCGCCCGACACCGGGCGACCGGCTTCGGCATGGAGCACCGGCGACCGGACACCGACGGGGTCGTCACCGGATGGGGGACCGTCCACGGCCGGCGGGTCTGCGTCTTCGCGCACGACCCGCGGATCTTCGGGGGTGCGCTGGGCGAGGTCTTCGCGGCGAAGATCCACAAGATCATGGACCTGGCCGAGTCCATGGGAGTGCCGATCATCGGGCTGAACGAGGGTGGCGGTGCCCGGATCCAGGAGGGCATCGATGCACTGGCCGGGTTCGGCGGCATCTTCCGCCGCAACGTGCGGATCTCGGGCGTCGTCCCGCAGCTGTCGATCGTCTTCGGCGCGTGCGCCGGCGGGGCCGTGTACTCGCCGGCCCTGACCGACTTCGTCTTCGCCGTGCAGGACGAGGCGCGGATGTTCATCACCGGGCCGGACGTGGTCGCCGCGGTGACCGGTGAGCGGATCACCCCCGAACAGCTCGGCGGGGCGGCCATCCACGCCACCCGCACCGGCGTGGCCACCTTCACCGCCGAGGACGAGGCCGGGTGTCTCGACGACGCGCGGTACCTGCTGTCCTTCCTGCCCTCCAACAACGAGGAGGAGCCGCCGTCCGTCGTCTCGGCGGATCCTCCCGATCGCGACTGCGAGGCGCTGCTCGATCTGGTGCCGGTCGAGCCGAACCGGTCCTACGACGTCCGGGACGTGGTCGCCGAGATCGTGGACGACGGCGAGTTCCTGGAGCTCCACGAGCGATGGGCCCGCAACGTCGTGTGTGCCCTGTCCCGGCTCGGCGGACAGGTCGTGGGGATCGTGGCCAACCAGCCGTCGGTGCTCGCCGGTGTCCTGGACATCGACGCTGCCGAGAAGGCCGCCCGCTTCGTGCGCACCTGCGATGCGTTCAACATCCCGCTGGTGACCCTGGTCGACGTCCCGGGTTTCCTCCCCGGCTCGGACCAGGAGCACGCGGGGATCATCCGGCGGGGCGCCAAGCTGCTCTACGCCTACTGCGACGCGAGCGTGCCGCGGATCCAGGTGATCCTCCGCAAGGCCTACGGCGGGGCGTACATCGTCATGGACTCCAAGTCCATCGGCGCCGACCTGTCCTTCGCCTGGCCGTCCAACGAGGTCGCGGTGATGGGCGCCGACGCCGCCGCCAGCATCATCTTCCGCAAGGAGATCGCGGCTGCGCCGGATCCGCAGGGTCGGCTGTCGGAGTTGGTGGCCGAGTACACCGACCGACTCATGACGCCCTACGTCGCCGCCGAGCGCGGCCTCGTGGATGACGTGATCGACCCGCGGTCCACCCGGTCGGTCCTGATCCGGTCCTTGTCCTTCCTGCGCACGAAGCGCCCGCTCCGGCCGCACCGCAAGCACGGGAACGTGCCGCTGTGATGGGGGAACCCTCCGCCCGGCCACCCCTGATCTCGGTGACGAAGGGCCGACCGACGGCGGAGGAGCTCGCCGCCGTCGTCAGCGTTCTCCTGGCGGTGGCCGGTCAGCGGACAGCGTCGGCCCTCGCGGGGACACCATCCGGCCGCGCCCCCTGGTCGAGGAGCCACGCCTGGAGCGGGGAGGCCTCCGGGGGCAACCGGACACCGCGATGGAGCACGCCTGTCGGCCGGTGCCCCGATGGCCTCGGCGGCCGGGGGCCGGCGCGGCGTGCGCCCCGGGCTCCGGAGATCCGTGCCACGCCCCTTCGGACCGCTGCGGTGCCGGTCCGTCGGGACTGCTGTCCGGTCTGCGGTGGGCCTGGCGGTGACGGCTGGCGGTAGCCGCGGTGCTCATCGTCTGACGCGGGGCTCGTGCTGCGGGCCCGGAGGGGTCCGCAGGACGGCGCAGCACACACCGGGGCCGCCCGCGGTTCGCGCCCGGCGGGCACCTCGGTGACCTGGCGGAGGCCAGCACGGCCACGCCGATGATCCGGGTACGCACGAGGCCCTGCCCCCGTTCCGCGGCCGTAGGCGACTCCTGACATGCAGTTCCCAGTTCACCGAGCCGGTGCCGCGGCGCACGATGCGCAGCAGCCGGTTGCCCTCGTCGTCGCTGATCGGCCGGACCCGCACGGGCTGAGCCGTCCGCGTCTCCTGCGGGGTGGTCAGGATCAGACGAGACGACAGCGGCAACCTCAACCTCAACCCTCAGCCGGATCCCCGTCGCCGCTCCCGGGGCGGGCGGGAGCTGGCAGCCGCGGCACCGACCGGTCGGCGCCAGGACGCGAGGGCTCCGCGGCGCGGTGTGCGGACTCGGTAAGAAGTTGGCAAACGACGTACGGGGCCGGTCCGGAGCCGACTCTGCATGGGGAGGTCGCGCAGCCACCAACGACGGAGGAAACGACATGCCCTGGCACCCGTCCATGCTCCCCACCATGACCGAGGAGTCCGGCTCACCCGGTCGGAGAGGGCACGCTGTGAGGTCGTGCACGCGTCGAGGGGCTGCGCCGCTCCTGCTCGCGACGGGCGGTGCCTGATGGCTGTCGCGCCCACGATGACCGCCGGCGCGGCGCTCGCCCCGACCGCCGCCACCGCGCCCGTGAGGAACCCGACCGCAGCCACCGCGCCCGTGAAGAACCGGTTCCTGGGCGTCGACGTCACCCGCGGGATCGCCCTGCTGGCCATGCTCGCGACCAACGTCTGGGAGGTGATCGATGACGACGGCCGGCTGACCCTGACCGGGATGACGGCCACCGGCCGGGCCGCGACGCTGTTCGTGATGGTGGCCGGCATCAGCCTGGCCTTCATCTCCGGCGGCCGCCGCCCGGTGCAGGGCACCGCCCGGCGGGCCGCCCGGGCGAACATCGCCGTCCGGGCGGCGCTGATCGGCGTCCTGGGCCTGGCCCTGGGCTACGTCTCCCCCGAGACGGTCGGGATGATCCTGACCTTCTACGGCATGTTCTTCCTGCTGGCGATCCCGCTGATCGGCCTGCGCCCGCGCACCCTGGTCGGCATCGCCGCCGCGCTGGTGGTGCTCGGCCCGCTGGTCCTGATGGCCGCGCACCACCTGGGCCTGGAGGACCCCTTCGACCCGCTGCCGACACTCGCCTCCCCGGTCACCGCTCCGGGGGACCTGCTCCTGCTGGTGCTGCTTACCGGCACCTTTCCGGCCGTCACCTACATGGCCTACATCTGTGTCGGGCTGGCCATCGGGCGGCTGGACCTGTCCTCCGCCACGGTCGCCCGGCGGCTGCTCGTCGGCGGAGTGGCGCTGGCCGTGGCCGCCTGGTCGGTCTCGGGGCTGCTGGTGTCGCGTCTGGGAGGCCTGCAGGCCCTGCTCGCCGCCTCCGATCCGGGAACGACCCCGACCGAGCTGATCTGGGACGGGGATCCGGTGGACTCCTGGTGGTGGCTGGCCCTGCGGACCCACCACTCGGGCACGCCGCTGGACATGCTCGGCACCCTGGGCTCGGCGATCGCGGTGCTCGGCGCGGTGCTGCTGCTCTGCCGGCTGCCGGTGGCCCAGCGCCTGCTGCGGCCGGTGGCGCTGGCCGGGTCGATGACCCTGACCGTCTACGCCGCCCACGCGGTCGTGCTGGCCGTCGTCTCCACCGACCACCTCCTCGCACTGTGGCTGGGCCTGGTGATCGGCGCGCTGGTGTTCGCCGTCCTGTGGCACCGGTGGAGGGGGCAGGGACCGCTGGAGCGCCTGGTGGCGATACCGGCCGACCGCGCCCGCCGGGCCGTGCTCGCCCGCGACCCGGCGCGGCGCGAGACCCGCCGCGACCCGCAGCCGTCCGAGGGACGGACGTGACCCGGCCCGGGATCCGGCCCACCACACGTCGCCGGCTCTGCCGTTGAGCAGGTGGGCCGTCGGTCGGTCGGGCACGTGCAGCGGGTCAGTCCACCAGGCAACCCATGACGTTGAAGGCGGAGAGGCCGGCGGCGACCGGCAGCAGCAGAGCCGCCAGGGCCACGGTCAGACAGCCGGCTGCCCGGGCCGTCGGCCCGCCGCCGACGGGCCCCGAGCTCAACCGCGCCAGTCGCACCTGGACCAGGCGACCGGCCATCGGCAGGCCCAGTGCCGGTGCCGGCTGTCCGGCCAGCCGGCACAGGGCCTCCCGGACGGCGGCGGGCCCGCAGTGACGGGCGGCTCGGGCGTCGGCGGCGAACTCCACGAGGTCCTCGACCGCGGACGGGGCGCGACGGAGCAGCGGGCACATCGGGAGGGCGGTGGCGAGCGTCTGCGCGATTGCCATCAGCAGGTGGTGGCGGCCGCGGAGGTGTGCTCGTTCGTGTTCCAATGCCGCGGCGACCGCTGCGGGAGGCAGCTCCCGGCGCAGCGTGTCGCTCATGATGATGACGCCGGGGCGGCCACCCAGGGACAACGCCAGCGGGCGGTCGTCGCGGATCCACAGCGGCTCGTCGGGCGCTGCCTGGCCGGCGAGGAGACGCAACTGCTTGAGGTGGGGCGCTCGCTTCCGCCTGGCTCGGACTCGCGCTCGCGTCGCCCACCCGAGTCGGGTGAGGACGGCGATGGCGGCGGCGATGCCGATGGTCGCCATCGTCTCCCGCTGGCCGGGCAGGGATCCCGAGGCGAGGGCCGCCAGGCAGTCCTCGGCGAGTCGGACGAGGCCGGTTGAGCGGTGCTCGTGCGGCGGCACGATCAGCAGGGTCAGCGTCGCCAGCGTCGCGGCGACCAGGCCGACGGTGGACAGGACCCAGCCGGTCAGCAGGACGGTGGGGTCGACGCGCCGGTCGCCCGCCCACAGCAGGGGACGGTGGCCGAGGAGGCCGACGACCGTGATGGCGGCGAGGAGGGCGGCCAGTGCGGTCACGACTGTGGCCTCGGGCGCCGGGCCAGCCCGTCCCGGAGGATGGTCGACTCCTCCTCGGAGGCGGTCTGCGCGAAGTACATGAGGACCGACCGTGGGTCGCTCGACGCCTCGAGGACCTCGCGCAGTGAGGCGGCGGCTGCCTCCTCGCGGGACACGGACGGGCGGTACCTGAACGCGCGCCCGGCTGGTTCGCGCTGGACCATGTCCTTCCGGTGCAGGTTGGTCAGCACCGTCATGACGGTGGTGTACGCGAGCGCCCGCTGTCCGGGCATCCGGTCGAGGACCTCGCGCACGGTCAGCGAGCCGTTCGCGGACCAGAGGACGTCCATCACGGCTGCCTCCAGCGGGCCCAGGTGTGGCATGACCGCTCCTCCGTCCTGCTGTGCGGGATGACCAGGGATCGTCCCGCGGTCCCGCGGCTCCCGGACCCGGCGGGTGGATCACGGTCCTGCTCCGTGTAACAGGAATCGATCGGCGTCGGGAGCCACGGGAGCCTGGGAAGTGTTCCAGATCCCGGCTCCGCCGGCGGCCTCGGCGGCGTCCCCGACCGGCCCTGAGGGCCTCACAGGACCGAGCCCGGGGCTCCTGCGCTCGACCGACGGAGGTGTCACCTGGACGCCCGTGGGCGGCGCCTCGCCGCTGCAGGTGCTCGGTGGGGGCAGGGGCGGTCGCGGGCGTGGAGTCCTCCGATCGCGCCCGGACCAGCGCGGGGGCGGTGTCAGGTGGCGGGAGGTCGCGGACACCGGCTCAGGGATGAGGGGGCGGCCACACGGGCAGGCCGGCCATGACCCTGCGGATGGCCCGGACGAACTCGTTCTCTCGGCAGCCCTTGCGCACGAAGCCGGCCGCGCCGGCCTCGCGTGCTGCCCGCACGGTGTCCCGTCGGACCTCGGCGCTGAACAGCAGCACGCGTGTACCGGGTCGTGCCTCGAGGAGCTGCCGGGTGGCCTCGAGGCCCGACATGACCGGCATGTTCACGTCCATGAGAACGACGTCTGGCTCGACGCGGTGAGCGAGCGCGACCACTTCGTGTCCGTCGGCGGCCGTACCGACCAGGGCCAGACCTGCTGTCGAGGCCACCATGTCGACCAGCGCCCCCCGGGCCATCGGGTGGTCGTCGACGACGAGCACGCGGATCGTGCGGCGCCTCGGCACCGGCGACCACGGCCGAGCGACCATGCGAGCAACTTACTACTAAGCAGGTTCGTGGAAGACGGCGGATGAGGGCTGGTGGGCGTCCTCACGTCAGGGTGGCGACACCTGGCCGGCGCCGGCGCGAGCGGCGTGTCGCTCCACCGTCCCGCTCCTGTGCCTTCGTCGCATCGACGCAGGGCTCGCACTCCTGACGACCGGTCGATCCCCGAGAGGCCGATCCGGTGGCACTACCGCCGCCGTCTGCCCTCGAGCCACAACAGAAAGCCGCTGAGGACGATCAACGCGGCAATGACGATCCCGACGACGAGAGTGGTGGTTGTCACGATGTGCTCCGAGCCCCTGCCTGTGGATGGAGCGGATCACCCGCCCCTATTCGGATGGCCGCGTTCCGGCCTGGATCGCCGACGGCCCGACGGCCGAGCGTGTCGGCTCGGTCGGCCTCGGTGCTGTGGGCGCTCCGCGTCGACGGCACGGGCGCTCCTCGTCCGGCCGCTCGCTGGGAGCTCCACGTCAGGAGTCGCTCCATCGGTCCCCGGCCCAGGAGGAGGCGCCAGACCGTGGCGGCGGCGATGGTGGTCAGGACGTAGACCAGCCAGGCCCGGTTGGTGGCGTAGTCAGGGGCACCGGTGACCCAGGCGGCGACGATCCCGCCGGCGTAGGCGGTGAGTGCCATCGACCCCACGGCCGCGAGCGGGAAGAGGAGCGTCGGGAGGCGGTCGGCCACCACCAGGCAGACGGCGATGACGACCAGGGCGACGCCGACGGAGCCGACGACCTCGAACGTCGTGCCGCTGTGCGGGAAGGCTCCGGTCAGCAGGACGGGGTCCGACTGCTCGGGGCGGTAGGTGTCCTCGGCCGGCCAGGTCACGGGACGGCCGGCCGCGAACCACTGCGTCGTCAGCCAGCCGCCGCCGTACCCGGCGACGGCCAGACCCGCACCGGCGGCCAGCAGCGTCGCCCGCACTCTCGTCGAGGTCAGCTCGCAGCGCCCCACGGCCAGGCCGACCAGGATGAACGTCCACCAGATCAGCGCCGGGTAGGCCCCGGTCACCGCCAGGGAGACGAACGGCGTGTCGTAGGCGTCGGTGGCCACGACGAGCTGGGTCAGGAGCAGTTCCGCCGGAGGGGTGAGCACCGCGAGCACTCCGGCCGCGAGGAGCAGCCGGCGGGGCGGCCAGCGCAGGAACGGCAGGGCGAGCACGAACAAGACGGCGTAGACGCCGAGGATGACGTCGATGCCGGTGCCGAGGGCCTCCAGCGCGCCGCCGATGGCGAACACCCACGCGGCCCGGACGAGGATCCGGACCCGGGCGCGGACCAGGTCGTCGCCGCCGACCGGAGCGGGGCGCCCGGACAGCAGCGCCACCGAGATCCCGGCCAGGACCGCGAAGAGGATCGACGACCGGCCGTTGACGACACCGAGCCAGGTCGACGGCGCGACCCCCACGTCGTCGGGGACGGCGCCGACATGGGCACCGAGCATGCCGAACACGGCCAGGGCACGGGCGACGTCGAGGCCGACAACCCGGTGGGGCAGGTCCCTGGAGTGGCGTGGGAGAGCTGATCGCGGGAGGGCACGGCCGCGGGCGAGGGCGGCGGTCACGACGAAGCAAGTTAGTAGCGTCGGAGTCCGCTGGAGCCGCTGCCTCAGGGCTTTACCAACTATTTGCCATAGTTTGCGCGCTGCTTACCCCGGCACCCGCTGTCGCACCCGCTGGTGCGGGACCATCCGACGCGCGCCTGCGCCCTGAACGGCTCGCAGACGCGGTGACCGCGCCGGGTGGGGCGGCTGCTGCCTGGCGCCTCGCCGGCGAACCGTGGGCAGCGGCGGCGGAACGGAGGGGACGCTCGTGCGCACTCGGATGATCACGCTCGCCGTCCTGGCCTCCGTGCTCGCCACGTCCCTGTTCGCGGTGCCGCTCGGCGTCGCGGTGCTGGATCGCCTCCTGGGCAAGGAGCGCGGCCATCTGGTGCGGGTGGCCATCGAGGTCGCCATCGACGTCGCGGACGAGTTGGAGGCGGGCTCACCGATCGACCCGGACGAGCTCACCGACGTCGGGGACGACGGCGAAGACGTCACCGCGGCCGTGTTCGGGGAGGGTGGCCACCGGCTGGCCGGAACCGCGCCCGATCGTGACGTCGACGTCCTGGACCGAGCGCTGGACGGCGCAGTGGGGTCGGGGACCGATGTCGGTCTCCTGGTTGCGGCCGTGCCGGTCACCCATGGCGAGGACGTGATCGGTGCTGTGCTGGTCACCGAGGCACGCAGCGATGTGGTCGCGGAGATCGCCCTCGTCTGGGCCGCGATGGCCGGGCTGGCGGTCGCGGCGGTGACCGTGGCCTGGCTCGTGGGGCGTTGGCAGGCTCGCCGCCTGGCGGAGCCCCTGGAGGATCTGGAGAGGCGCGCCCGCAGGCTCGGCGACGGAGACTTCAGCGTCCGCACCCGCCGGGGCGGGATCGCGGAGATCGACGCGGTCGGGGCCGCCCTCGACGCCACCGCCATCCGCCTGGATGACCTGCTCGCCCGCGAACGGGGGTTCTCCGCCGATGCCTCCCACCAGCTGCGGACGCCCCTGGCCGGCCTGCGCCTGCGCCTGGAGGCCGCCCTCGAGCGCACCGACCAGGATCCCCGGCCTGCGATCGCCGCCAGTCTGATCGATGCCGACCGCCTGGAGGCGATCATCGAGGAGCTGTTGACCCTGGCCCGCGCCGGGCAGGCCGGACGGGCCCACCGGATCGACCTCGAGGCGCTGCTCGGCGAGCTGTCGCCGGAGTGGGAGGCCAGGCTGGCCCTCGCGGGCCGCGACCTGGAGGTCCGGATCGACCCGAGGGCACCGGATCCGCACGCGTCGGCGGCCGCGGTCCGGCAGGTCCTCGCCGTCCTGGTGGACAACGCCACCGTGCACGGCCGCGGCACCGTCACCGTTGCCGTGCGGGAGGCCAGCGGTGCGGTGGCCGTCGACGTCTGCGACGAGGGACCCGGCGTGCGCGAGACCCCCGGGCTCCTCTTCACCCAGCCGGCCGACCGGCACGACGGGCACGGCATCGGCCTGGGCCTGGCCCGCCGCCTCGCCGAGGCCGAGCAGGGCCGCCTGGACCTGACGCGCGCGGCACCGCCGGTGTTCACCCTCCTCCTCCCGCCGACCCCGATTGCGGTAGGGGACGGAGAGGGCGCTGCCGCGGCAGGTCTCGTGGGTCGGTGAGCGCCTCACCGGCCCACGCTCACCAGCCGGACCGAGTGGATGCGCTCACGGCCGCGGGAGCGCCCCTGGTGCCCCGCTCGGTCCCCGACGCCGTACAGGAGACCGTCACCCCGGCGGTCGACGAGGCGGGCGCCGCGTCGCGGCCGGTCGGTTACCCCGACCAGCTCGGACCTGGCCGGTGCCCACGTCGGGTCGCCGTGGTCCTGCTGATCAGCGTCTCGGCTCCCTTGCCGCCGTCGCGACCTCGCCCAGGCCGGTCAGGTCCGGGTGGATGCATGCTGTATCCGGCCTGCTGCAGCTGCCAGGTAGCCACTCCGCCCACCCGGTGTCCCGACCGGCATGGCTGAGGAAGAACTCGGTCCCCTGACCGCTCACGCAACAGCCCCGCACCCATCACCGGCCGTACGCGATGCCCGGCGGCGGAGCCTCGAGCGCCGGAGAGATGCGCAGGTCAACCGCAGCGCCGACGGACTCACCGGTCCCACGACGAGGCGCGTGCGTCCGCCGGAACGGTGTCGCAGCTGTCCGGGCGGTCGTACCAGCAGTACCTCGGTGGCCGCGCACGGGACGCAGGCGATGAGGTCAGGCCGCCTCGGCCTCCGCTGCGACGCTCTGCGGTCCCGCGCATCGCGATCCGGGCGCCCGCGAGGATCGCGACTGCTCGGTCGCCTGCGACGTCCCGCGTCAAGTGGCGGGCAGGCTGCCACGGACGCCCCACGCTCGACGGCTCCGCCGCCGAACCCGTCCCGTCACCGGGTGGCCGGCGCCGGAGCCTCCGGCATCAGGCCGACCTGGGTCAGGTAGTCGGCCATGTTCCAGTACAGGCGCTCCTCGGCGACCTTTCCGTCACGCAGCCGTCCGATCGACAGCCCCTGGATCCGGAACGGGCGACCGGTGTTGGGCAGGCCGCGTGCCTTGTCCTCTCGGTCATTCGTGCCCGACATCGTCCACTCCGCGGCCCACAGGTCATCCGCGCCGACGACGAGGTCGCCCAGGTCGAGGCGGTAGTCGCTGGACATGCTCTCCGTCAGGTCAGCGAGCATGGCCCGCACCGCCTCCGTGCCCTCCAGGCGTTCGCCGAGCCCCTTGTCGTCGAAGACGACGTCCTCGGTCATGCAGGCCAGCACCTTCGCCGGATCGTGGCTGTTCCACGCGTCGACGTAGGCAGACAGCCAGTTCGGGATCCCGGAACGTCCGGTGCTACTGGTCATCGTCCCCACTCCGTCGTGCCCTGGTTCGTCCCCCTGTCGCCCCCGTGGGACCGCGGAAAGTACTCCCGTCCCCGGCCCGTCGACAGGGACCGAAGGCGGTGCGGTGATCCGTCCGGTCGTGGGCCACGGCCGGAGCCGTAGCAGGGGACCCACCGTTCCCGCGGCGAGGCGCACGAGTTCCGTAGGCCCACGTTCACATCGGACGTCCCGGCGGTCGCAAGCACTGTCGCGACCGGACACGTGGTGGCCGCTGCCGTCCTCCTGCGCTGGGTACCGCGTGATCGGTGGCCTGGGCCGAGGACCCGGCGCCAGCGCTGCAGGATGTCCTCGCCGCGGCCGTCGGGATCGGCGGTGGCGGTGTGCGGACAGCCGCCGACGGCCTTGGCGAGGTCGTCCGGCGCGACCGGGTCGCCCCCCTGCTGCACGGCGAGCACGTCGGGGGCAGGGCAGAGATGGTCTCGGCCCGGGCGGCGAGCTCGGCTGGTGGCCCTCCTCGGTGGTCGGGCCGCCCGGGGCCCCGGCAGGAACGGGTTCTCCAGGTTGCAGGTACCGATCCTCACCATCCCGCCCGCCGGTGCGCTCCGCGTCTCGTTCCTTGCTGTTGCTGTCCCGGGATCGGGGTCAGCGCCCAGGACCGGGGCCGGGAGCGTGGTGCAGTCGTCGTCGGCGCGACCAGTACGACGGCCGCGGCCGACCACCGACGAACGGCCGTGACGCGGCGTCTGGCCGCGCCGCTACCTGCTCACGGAGCCGCCGATGCCGCATCCGATGTCCCTGCGGGCCTCCTGCTATCCGCGTGGGCTCGCGCTGTTCGTCGTCGTGTCGGCGTGCGACCGCTGTCCGGGCACGGCCGTGGTGCGGTCAGCCTGGTGCAGGTCGGCGGTGCGGCTGGCGACGGCGGAGCAGAAGGCCAGGAACGCAGCGGTGATCTCCTCGATGATGGGCACCATGTCCGCGTAGTCGGGGTGGAAGCTCTTGGGGATCGACGCCCGCTGGGGCCCCCATTCGATCGTGAAGCCCAGCGCCCTGCCGGTGGTGGAGTCCAGGAAGCTGCGCGAGTAGGCCCAGTCGTCGGAGGTTCCTGACGTGGGATAGAGCCCGACGGCGCTCTTCACGGTGTACTGCCGGCCGTGTGCCGTCTGGATGGCATCGCGCATGACCGTGCCCAGGGAGATCGCCTCGCCCAGATCGGCAGTCGGCAGGTATTCCCGGTACTTGTGCGGGTCCCCACCGGTGGAGCTGTCGGGAATGCCGCGGTGGCCGTCGTAGTCGGGGTTGTGGAAGTTCATCGACGGATCGGTGGTCTGGTCGTCGTCGTCGCCCCAGTTGTAAAGGATCAGCTCGCCGAAGGAGTGGACGTCGATGAAGTGGGTCACCGACGGGAACTGGTCGAGCAGCCAGGTGACGTTGGCGGTCTCCGGTTCGGAGACCACGCCCGGTCCGCGGTAGACCTCGTCGCAGGGGTCGGTGGAGGTGGCCACGGGTGCCTGCGGGCTGAACGCGGTGGGGAAGTCCCAGAGGAAGTCGTAGTTGCGGTTGAGGTCGACGCCGGGGCCGTTCCCGCCGCCGCCCGGGCACGCCGGCTGCCCAGGTTCCGCGGGGCGGCGGTTCTTGCGCCACATCGGGTCCAGGGTCATGGAGTGGTGTCGGCCGTCCGGGTTGGCCTGGGGGAAGACGACCACGTCCAGGGTGGTCACGATGCGCTGGACCTCGTCGGCGCTGACGCTCGCGCCGCCCTGGGTGATGCCGGTGCCGGTTCGGTAGGCGTCGGTCAGCAGCTGCACGAAGTTGATCAGGATGTCGGGGCTGCCCCACTCGCGGGCGTGCACCCCGCCGAGCAGGTAGACGCCGGCGCGTGCGTTCTGCCCCGCGCCGATCCGCAGGGCGGAGCAGGTCCGCCCCTCCCACGTCCGATAGGGGAGGGTGGTCAACTGGGTGAAGGCGGCGTTCTCCGGCCGGGCGGTCAGCGCCAGCGCGGTCTCGACCTCGGCGACGTTGAGGTAGCTCACGACCGATCTCCCCTTGCCTGCATCGCCGCGGCCAGGTCCGTGGCGAACCGATTGCCCTGTCCGACCTGCCCGAGGTCCTCCTGGGCGGCCTCGTCGACGTCCTCGTGCCGCTCCACCCGGTAGCCGGCGTCGGTCAGGCGCTGGATGGTGGGCTCATCGGCCAGGGCGTCGACCCGGGGCTCGGGTCCTCCCTCATCCAGGGTCTGTGGGAGGACCCGTACGCCATGGACGCGCACCAGGTCGGCCATGGCCTCGCGATCGGCCCCGTGGACGGTGATGTGGAAGGTGGGCATGGGACCTCCATGGAGCGGTGTGGCGGATCGGAACCGCGGGGATGTCGATCTCTCCCAGCGGTGAAGGGCCTGCGCCTCTCTGTGCGGACCCGGGTCCGGAGTCGAGACTCGGACGCGCAGCCAGGCGTACCCGGCCTCGCCGCCGAACCGGCGGGGGCTCCCGTTCACGGCGACGGAGGACATCACTGCTGCAGTGCAGCGGGCCACCCGTCACCGATCCATCACCGACGTGTCACGCAGTCCTACGAGGAGGCACCCACCGCCGCTGCGAGGCTCCGGAGCCGACTCGGCGTACCTCCGGCAGCCGGCACGGCAACGCGCTCCGGACCGCGGGGATCGGACCTGAGGCCGACGAACGTCGGAGGCTGCTGCCCGTGCCGAGGGCGCATCCGTGGACCGCGGCGAACCCCTGGGATGTGACTGGGGGACGAGCTGCCATGGGCGGGCTCCGGCGGCGCAGCGATGACGTGGTCCGCCTCGACCGGCCGGTCAGAGGTGCTCGATGGCCTGCGCCTCGTCGAGCTCATGGATCCCCTCGACCCGGTGCAGGGAACCCCTCCGGATCGAGAAGAGGGCGGCCAGGCCGATCAGGGCCACGACGATGACGAAGAAGGCCGGCGCCAGTTCGTTGCCCGTGCGTTCGATGAGCCACACCGCGAGGTAGGGCGCCGTCCCGCCGGCGACGATCACACCGAGGTTCCAGCCCATCGCGACACCGGTGTAGCGCGAGGCCTTGTCGAACAGCAGCGGCAGCACGGTGTAGGCACCCACCTGCGCACCCACCGTGTTGATCATGATGAGCAGGTAGGCCAGGAACGCGACGCCCAGGCCGTCGTCCATCAGCGCCATCATGGGATAGGTCAACAGGATGTAACCGATGAACCCGATCTCCGCGAGCCGCACCCTCCCGATGCGGTCACCGAGCAGACCGCCCAGTGGCATGCAGAGGGCGGAGATGCCGATGGCGGCGGTCGCGACCCAGTAGACGGGTGCCGCGTCGTACCCCAGCCGCTGGATTAGATGGATGCTCAGGTAGGTCAGCCCGATGTAGGCGGTTCCATTGGTGGCGGCGCTGATCGCACTGGCCTGGAGGAGCGCCTTGGGTTGCCTACGGAAGACGTAGCCGACCGGTGAGTGCTCCTCGTGCACGTCCTCGGCGTCGTGCGTCTCCTCCACCCGCGTCCGGGCCCAGAGGCAGAACAGCGTCAGCGGGAGGGCGAGGAGGAAGGGGATCCGCCAGCCCCAGGAGTCCATCTGCGCGTCGGTGGTCAGACCGGTGGTGATCCCCGCCACCGCAGCCGCCAGGGCGAACCCCCCGGTCGAGCCCAGCGGGGTGAAGGCCCCGTAGGTCGCCTTGAGGTGCCGCGGCGTCGACTCGGAGATGAAGGTGGCCGAGCCGCCGACCTCACCGCCTGCCGAGAAGCCCTGGAGGAGCCGGACCAGGACCAGCAGGACCGTCGCCCACACCCCCACCTGGGCATGGGTGGGCAGGACACCCATCAGCGTGCTGCCCACACCCATGCAGACCAGCGTGGCCAGCAGCGCCCGCTTGCGTCCGTACCTGTCCCCCACGTGTCCGAAGACGATGCCGCCGAGCGGACGGATGAGGTAGGCCGTACCGAACACGGCCAGTGCCGAGAGCAGCGAGGTCACCGGATCGTCGCTGGGGAAGAACAGCGGTGCGATGATCACCGCCAGATAGCCGTAGAGGCTGAAGTCGTAGTACTCGATGAGAGTGCCGACGCCACCGGCGAGCGCAGCCTTGCGAGTGCGGCGACGGTCGGCGGCGGTCCAGGTCTCGCCAGGCTGCGCCGGTGCGGTCCGGTCGGTCATGGCGCCTCCCTGCGGTCGGGGAGTTCTGCGAAACCTGTGACGCGCATCACATGCTCCGCCCCATGCGATGTCAAGCGCGGGACCGCGTCCAGTTGGTGTCGGTCCGGCCACCCCGTGCCCACGGCGGTGCCTCCGGAGGCGGACCGCGGCGCTCCGGCTGCACCGCGACGGGGTGGCCCGGCAGGCCGCCGCCGGGGGCGGTGCAGACCGGGCCTCACGTCCTCGATGTCGGCTGCGCGGTCGGCAAGGGCCCGTGCGGATCGGTGCTGCCGGGAGTTCCGCCGGCGAGCAGCGAGGCAGCGAACGGTCCCCGATTGGGGCGGAACTCGATCAGGTCGTAGGTCGCTGCCCGTGCCCGGGCGAACGGGTCGGTCCGGGTCAGGGCCTCGAGGTCGGCTCGGTGGTGGCCGCGAGCCAGGATGACCCCGCCGTCGCGGGGGACCCGTGGTCCCGAGGCGAGGAAGGTGCCGCGGGCGTAGTGCTCGTCCAGCCAGCGGCGATGCTCGGGCAGCAAGGCCTCGATCTGCTCCAGGGGCTGCGTGTAGGTCAGGACGACGAGGAAGAGTGAGACGCCGTCGTCGGGGGTGGGCTCGGTGGTCGCCGTGGAGTCGGTGCCGGTGCTCATGGTGGTCGCGGCGTTCCGCGTGTCCTTCCGATCGGAGGTCGGTGGATCGGTGGCCGGTCCCACACATCCAGCTCAACGCTGCGGCCGGCCTGCTGCAGCTGCCAGGCCAGCCACTCCGCCCACCCGGTGTCCCGGCCGGCGTGACTGATGAAGAAATCGGTCCCCCGACCGCTCACGCACCAGCCATACACCCATCACCCGGCGTGCGCGATACCCGGCGCTGCCGGTCCTCCGCACCCGTCGGTGCGCGGAAGCGGTTCGGTGTCCCTGCCGCAGATTTGCGGACAAGCGCGTGTCCCTCAAGCCGCCCTCAGGGACGGATGCCTCAGTCACGTCGTCGTGACGGTTCGGTGACGGCGGTGGCCATAGCGTCAGCCCTCGCCGTGCTCTCCTTGCGGCGCGAGCCCGACAGCGGGGGTCCGGCCTCGGCTGGAGGTCTTCGGGCGTGTCTCAACCGCTCTCGGTCCGGCGCAGGAGTCGAGACCTCTGCTGCCCACATCCCACTCCTCGCAGCATGTGATGCCGAGGCTGCGGCGAAGGAGGGCCGACCCGGTCGATGGCAGTCGACTGCAGGGGACCGCGAGCGCCCTCTCCGGGCTCGACCCGAACACAGCAGGTCGACAGGAAGCCCCGGGTCAGGAGCGGAGGGAGGCGGGCCTGCTCACCGGGATCTCTGCTGGCCTCGGGCGATGAGGACGAGGCCGCCCACGACGACCACGATGGGCACCCACGACGGCAGCCCGAACGGTCCGAGCAGCAGGCCCACGACCGAGAGCACGAGCTGGAAGCCGAGGAAGAGGCCGAGTGCCGCCAGGGCCCAGAAGAGGACAGGCTGCTCGGCCTGCAGTCGGCGCAGGTGGTTCATGGCGTCTCCTCGGTCGTGTCAGTTGGCGCGGGTCGACGACGCAGCCCGTCCGTGACCAACCGGCTCGAGCCACCGGGGAACATCCCAACGGGGGGTCGGGACTCACGTCCACTGTGCATCGGAGAAGGTCTCTCGGCGAAGACGGCGTTCTCAGTCCTGTTCTCGCCAGGGCCTGGTCAGGCGGCTTCTGCGTGCTGCCACGGCAGTGGCCAGACCGCGCCGTTCACGGTCGTCCGCAGGGATTCGTTGACGACCACACCGGGCGTTGACCTGCAGCGATGGACACCGGTGGACGTCCGCGGACTCCCACCAGCCGCCCTGGGAGTGCGAGGCGCAGGGAGTGTGCGCCCTCTGTCTCCAGGCGCCCGAGGGGGACTTGGGCACCGCAAAGTGGGAGCCGTCCCACCAGCGGCACTCCCGGTGGGGGAGGGGCACGGTGCGCGCGGCTTCGTGGACCTGTTCGGCACATAGCGCGGCCATCGGACAACGCCGAGAGCGTGCCCTCGGGGTGGCCGATGCCGGACAGCGCCGTGGGGTTCCACCACCCGGGGGAGCCGGGCTCACGGAGCGTGCTGCGCTGCGCTGACGCGTCCGTCCGCCGCGGCTGGCTCCTTTCGCGCGCGCCAGACCACCCACGCACCGCTGACGGTGACGAGGCCTGCACCGACGAGGACGGTGGGGGGCGTGGCCCTGGTGGTGAGGGCGCCGAGGATGATCCCGAAGGGGTACATGAGCAGCGCCGCCAGGATCCACAGCGCGCCCGGCCAGACGGTGAGCGCGTCGGAGCGCCACATGGCGATGCCAAGGAGCACGTTGCCGACGAAGCTCGCGAGGATCGCGGCCAGCATGACGAGCGCCTGCATGTCGTCCGCGGTGCTGGTGGGAAGCTCGTCGAGGTTCATCCCGGCCAGGTACGCCTGGCCCTCCAGCGGAGGACCGAAGGCGGAGACGCCGGTGAAGATCAAGAAGAGGCACTGGCCGAACGCCGCCACGGTCATCGCCCAGAGAGCGAGCCGCGCAGCGCGCGTGCCCAGCAGGTAGGCGCCCAGGGCGAAGGTCCCGAAGATCACGAAGATGAGACCGAGCCCGCTGCCCAGCACGTGCGTCAGGACGTACTCCGGCGCCGTGACGAACCGCGCCCACGCCTCGTACTCCTCGTCGGGGTTCGGCTGGGGCTCGCGGGCGGCCCACAGGGTCAGCACCCCGTAGACGGGCAGCCCCATGAGCCCGGCGCGGATCCAGGCCGCCGCCACCGGTGCGGTCGTCCCGTTCATCCCCTGCGGTACTCGGGGTCCTCCTGCGGGCGCGGTGGCGCTGCCGGGAGCCAGGTCGTACCCGGAACGAGAGCCGGTGGGTCGGTGCGTGGACATGGTGCTACCTCCAGTACGGAGCGCCAGGAAATGCCCGGTGCCGGAGCGCACCGGCGGCAGGTCGCCGACCTCCCGGACGGGTGCCTGCGACGTCCCGCGGTCTCGCAGGCCCGCACCACGTCGGTCGAGTCGGCGGCGAGGAGGAAGCACAGGACGGATCCGGTGTGGTGCACCTCCACCGCACCCAGCCACTCCACCGTGGAACCCACGGTGCGCAGCCGGCCGACCGCGTGGCCGGGTGGCGTGACGCTCGACCAGGAACCAGCG
Organism: Geodermatophilus sp. URMC 61; assembly: GCF_052931555.1. NCBI lineage: Bacteria > Bacillati > Actinomycetota > Actinomycetes > Geodermatophilales > Geodermatophilaceae > Geodermatophilus > Geodermatophilus sp. URMC 61. The sequence continues at coordinate 2,527,391 of NZ_JBRFHZ010000002.1, read as the reverse complement.
GTCCTCGACGCCTACAACCACCGCCCCACCGTGGCTCCCGATGCAGGCGTCCCACATCCGTAGAACTCCGGAGGGATTTACGGGGGTGGCAACGCAGGGCAATGACTTCGGACGACCATGTCGCGGCGAGGAAGCGGGGGTGCCGACCAGGCGCCCTGCAGCAACGCGCTCAGGTAGCGATGCTGTCCGGCTTGCAGCAGGCGACGACGTCCACGACCCCATGGCGGCAGCGGCTCCCAGCCACGTGCCCGGCTGGTTGACGCCGGATGTGACTCTCCTTGAGTTGGCCGTCACGGCGCTCGATCTCGCGTGTCCGGTCGGCGCCGAGCCGCTGGAGTACGAGGGGCTGCGGGAGCGATACCTGCAGAGATGACGCTCCGCGGTCGCGTCGAGCACCGCAACGCCCAGTACGCCCTGTACGCCGCCGCCTGCATGCGCGGCGGGCTGCAACCCGACCTGCTCGGGTTCCAGGCACTGATGCACCCGGCGGACACCTTCCCGATACTCGTCCCGCGAAGACCTCCGCCTGGCACTGAGCGCAACCAGCGGTCAGAGGGGCGGCGGGCAACCGATGCCAGACGAAACCCCACCCAGTCCGGGTGGTGGAACCGCTTCTCGCTCGAGGTGTCTGATCTGCAGGCGATCGCGGACTCGTGCGCAGGGCCGGGGTCCGTTTCCGCAAGGACATCGTCACAGGCGTCGGAGGTCAGGAGGTTCTCTCGAGGATCCTCGGAAAACCCATCGAGCTGCTCGAGCCCATTCGACCGGAGGATCCCGCCGCATCGTCCCCGTGAGGTCACGGAGGAGGTCCCAGCCGACGACGGGATCCACGCGTTCCATGTCGTCGAGGAGACCGAACGGTCGAACGGAACGGAGCGGCCGACGAACAGGTCCTCCAGGGTCCGGAAGCGAACGCCGTCGGAACGCCGTCGGCACGTGTGCATCAGCCGGTGTCCGAGAACGACGCGTATGGGCGCACACGCCTGCCGGATGCTGACGTGGCGGTCACCGTTGCCGGCCGGCCGGGGGCAGGGACCGGTCTCCCCGCTGACTGCGGGTCCGGATCAGTCTCCGCCCAGTGTCCAGGACACGCGTATCGGCCCGATGCCCACGGCCAGACCCGACCCGCCGGGCAGGAGGCGAGCGCGGGGCCACGACCAAGGCTGCAAGCTCACGTGCACCTGCAGCAACGGGGTCTGCCGCTCCCGGGGTTCCGGGCCCTCCGGCGGGCCCGACGGAGCCTGCTCCACGGCCGTCGGGACGATCGGCATGGGGGAGGCCTGACGCAGGTCGTGGAGCAGCTCGTCCTGCGTCGTCCGCCCGCGACCCGCGCTGGGGGCGGGAGGTCGGTTGTCGGTGGTCATGCGTGGAGCCTCTCTGCGCTGGCGAGCACCTCGTCGGCCAACGCCAGGTAGGCGCGGGCGACCGGACTGGAGGGGGCGGACAGAACGACCGGGCGTTTGGCCAAGGTGCTCGTCGGTACCCGGCGCGAGGTCGGCACGCGGCTCTCGAGCAGCGGCAGACCGGTCCCCTCCAGGGCCCCGAGCACCTCTCTGGCGGCCCGCCCTTCCTTGTCCCAGGCCACGCACGCCACGCCGACGAGGACGGCGGAGGTGTTCTCGTACGTCCGGTGCTGTTCGAGGAAGGCGGCAACGCGCACGACGCCGAGCGCGGAGCCGGGGTCGCTGGTGAAGACCGTCAGCACGGTGTCGGCTGCACACACCGCAGCCAGGGTCAGCCCACCCAGGTCTCCCCGCGTGTCGATCAGGATGTGGTCGTACTCAGCGAGCAGCGGTCGCAGCGCGCGCCGGATGCTGGTGACCAGGCCACCAGTGCCGGCCAGCTGGACCGACACCGCTTCGAGGGCCGGGTGGGCGGGCAGCAGGTCCACGCCCGGGACGACGTCGTGCCGGATGGCTGCCCGAGCCTCCGTGACCGGATCCTCTAGCAACGCAGCCAAGCTGTCGTCCCGGCCCTTGGCGACGACCCCGAACGCCCGCCCGAGACTGTCCTGCGGATCGGTGTCGACCGCGAGGACTCGACCCCGACGGGCAAGGGCGACAGCCAGGTTGGCGGCGGTCGCCGTCTTGCCGACACCTCCCTTGGAGGAGCACACGGCCAAGCGCATGTACGGAAGTGTGACCACCGTCGCTGTCCGGGTGAGGAAGGCCGGCCGGTGCGGCGCGCCGGCGTGCCCCACTCGGCCCACGGTGCACAGCCTCCCCACCGGGCGCCCTCCGGCGACCCAGAGCTGCCCGTTCCCGCCGTGCCCTGCCATCCCCATGATCGCGAGCCGTGTCCGCCGTGATGGCGGCCTCCAGGGGCGGTCACCGGCACGGGGGCGAGGGCGAATGGCCGACTTCCTGCGGGTCATGGTGCACGACCGGGTGGGTTGGTCGACCACCACCGGCCGCCGGTCAATGCCTTGCACTGGGAGATGCTCCGGGAAGTCTTGGAAGGGTGGAGCGACACCCCGCGGACCCTGCCGTCCGGGTGGTGGTGTTCGGCAGCGCCCTTGACGCCTACTTCACCGTGGGAGCCGAACCGCGGGACTTCTCCGACATGCACGCTCCGGGCATGCGCCGCTGGGTCGACGGGTGTCACCACCTGGTGCGCAGGATGCGCACATCGCCGAAGCCGCTCCTTGCGGCCGTCCACGGCACCGCGGCGCCTCGTAGCGCGAGCCGTCACCTCCGCGCCGTGACCGCGAGGACCGCTCGAGAGTTGGTCGGCCGCCGCATCGCAGGTCGCGACATCACCGAGGCCGGCTGGCTCAGACGGTCGCGGCGAGGCTGTCGGTGTAGCCGTCGTAGGCCAGCGTCGTGGTGGCCACCGTCTCACCGTCCACGATCCGGTTGATCCGGAAGGCGGCGATGTCAGCCTTGTGCACCACCCGGTCGCCGACGGCCGTGCACACCTCGTTGAAGACCACCGACGACACGTTGCCGGCACGCAGGCAGGCGGTGATGGTGACCCCGTCCCGGGTCTGCACGTCGATCGAGTACTCACCCCGAGGTGCCGCTCCCCACTGCAGGGCCACGGTGTTGATCGTGTACAGGGAGCCGTCGGCCTTGAACACCAGCGGCTGGACGTAGACGTCGCGGCCGGCGAAGACGCCGGTGGAGGTGAATCTGCCGACGTGGTACAGCGTGTAGAACTGGCCGTGCCGGTCGGTGACGGTGTTGTGCCCCTGGTTCTCGATCAGCTGCCCGTCGTGCGTCTTGAGCGGCGAGGAGAGGGAGTGCCGCTCGCGCTCGCGGGTCAGGCTGCTCACCTCGTCAGCCATGACGTAGCTCATCGCATACTCGCTCCAGGTGGTTCCCTGGCTGTAGACGAGGTACTGCCGGCCGTCACGGCCGAACAGGGTGGGCGCCTCGTTGACCTCCTGCTCGGCCGGCGTCCTCGGCCGGGTCACCTCGAAGAGCTCCTCCGGTGCGTCGAGTGGATAGGCCGACACCGCGTTGCCGCCCTCCGGGAGGAACCAGGTGTAGTGCATCCACCGCCGGGAGCCGTCGAAGTACACCGACGGGTCCAGCCGCATCGCCTTGTCGCACCCGTCGGCCGGGCAGCCCGCCGTCACGTAGGTGCGGGGATACCCCGTGTGCTCGTTGAGCGGGTGTGGTGCACCGAACTGCATGTCGTCGTGCGTCGCCGGCGCCGTCGCGTAGAAGATCGTCGGCGCACTGTCGTCCGAGGGGCAAGGCTCGCCCTTGGCCACCCGGTTGGCCACGAAGTGGAGCACGTAGTCGTCGCCCTGCTTGTCCAGGTCCGGCGCCCACTGGTGGCAGTAGTGGTGGAGGGAGTCGTGCTCGTTGGGGTCGTAGCGGCGAAGCAGGCTGAACGTGCGCAGATCGGTCGAGGTGTAGATCGGCAGGTCATCCTGGGGCGACGTCCCGGACAGGAAGTACCGGTTGTCGTCGACCTTGTAGACGTCGGGGTCGGCGAGCTCCGCGACCGCGAGCTCCCGGCCGTACGGTGAGCTCTCGGCGTGCGTGGGGACGGCGCCGACGCCCGCCAGCAGAGGCAGCAGGACGGCGAACAGGCCGAGCAGCGCGAGCGCCTGCCTGCGGCAGCGGGGACGCCGGCGCCCAGGACCACGGACGCGAAGGGTGCTCGAATCCGGCATCGTGTTCTCCCAGGGCGGTCGTGCCCTCGGACGACGTCGCGCGGAGGCGTTCCGCACGGCGGCATGTGCCAGCGCCGTGGGGTCGGCGGATCCGACGAATATGGCACGGCGGGTGGGCCGGTGGGGGAGCGGCGAGCATCCACGAGCGGACACGGGGACCGATGGGCCGACGGCGCGACGCAAACCGCCTCCCTGGATCCGGGCGCCACCTGATCCGGGGCGCCCTCGTCGGGCGTCCTGCTGGTCACCGCGAGGGCCAGCGGCCAGCCTGCCGCCAGCCGGCCGGCCGCGGCGGGCTCGGACGAGGTGGCGCCACCACGCTCTCCAGGTGTGGCCGACGCCGAGCACGTGGTCGGGCCGTCAGCGGAGGGCCGCTGCCCGCCGCCGTCAGAAGTCGCCGAGCCCCAGCTCGCGAGCCTCGGCGGCGGCACGGGCCGACGCCTGCGCGCGGGTGTAGCGCGGCAGCATGTCCGGCCGGGTCCAACCGGCCACCGCCATGAGACCGCCCTCGCTGCCGCCGGCGGCGAGCCAGCGGTGCGCCGCGGTGTGCCGCAGCCGGTGCGGCCGGAACCCCTCGATCCCGGCCGCGCGGGCCCGCTCACCGAGGGTCTCGTGCAGCGCGTCGTAGGAGAACGCCGTGCCGCGGTCGCCGAGCCACAGCGCCGGGGTGTCGGCCGGCCGGTGGCCGCGCCGGGCACGGAGGTAGCGGTCCAGCGCTCGGGAGGTCTGCGGGCCGAAGGGGACCACCCGGCCCCGACCACCCTTGCCCCGGCGCACGGTGGCCGTGCCGGCGGACAGGTCGACGTCCTCGGTGCCGAGCGCGACGACCTCCCCCGCCCGGGCACCGGTCTCGATCATCAGCCGCACGAGTGCCTCGTCCCGGCGGTCGCGCAGCTCCCGGCCCGCGCAGGCGGGACCAGCGCCCGGATCTGCTCGGCGGTCAGCGGCTCGACGACCTGCGCGTCCAGCTTGGGCGCACTGAGGCCGAGCAAGGGGTCGGCGTCGCTCTCGCCCTCTTCGACCAGCCAGGCCGAGAACCGGCGCAGCGCCAGCTGGCGGGCGCGGGCGGTGGCGGGCTCCGCGCCGGCCTCGAGCAGGTCGGCGACAAAGGCGGTGACGCTGGCCCGGTCGAGCACCGCGGGGCGGCCCTCGCCGTCGGCCCAGGCCAGGAAGCGGCGCACCCCGTCGCGGTAGGACTTCACCGTCTCGGGGCTCTTGCGCTCGGCGCGCAGGTGCAGCTCCCAGGACGGCAGCAGGGCGGCGAGGTCGACGGCCACGCCGTGCACCCTGGCCCGGTCAGCTGGACCGGGAGCGCCGTGCATGCCCTCCCACCGCCGCCCTGAGCGCGAAACCGCCCCCCGACCTGCACGGACAGGTCAGGGGGCGGTCGGTGCTCAGTCCAGGTAGTCGCGCAGCACCTGGGAGCGGCTCGGGTGGCGCAGCTTCGACATGGTCTTGCTCTCGATCTGCCGGATCCGCTCGCGGGTCACCCCGTAGACCTGGCCGATCTCGTCGAGGGTGCGTGGCTGGCCGTCGGTCAGGCCGAACCGCAGCCGTACGACGCCGGCCTCCCGCTCCGACAGGGTCTGCAGGACGCTGGTCAGCTGGTCCTGCATGAGCGTGAAGCTGACCGCGTCGACGGCGACGACCGCCTCGGAGTCCTCGATGAAGTCACCGAGCTGGCTGTCGCCCTCGTCGCCGATGGTCTGGTCGAGGCTGATGGGCTCCCGGGCGTACTGCTGGATCTCCAGCACCTTGTCCGGGGTGATGTCCATCTCCTTGGCCAGCTCCTCCGGGGTGGGCTCGCGCCCGAGGTCCTGGAGCAGCTCGCGCTGGATGCGGCCGAGCTTGTTGATGACCTCGACCATGTGCACCGGGATGCGGATGGTGCGGGCCTGGTCGGCCATGGCGCGGGTGATCGCCTGCCGGATCCACCAGGTGGCGTACGTCGAGAACTTGTAGCCCTTGGTGTAGTCGAACTTCTCGACCGCGCGGATCAGGCCCAGGTTGCCCTCCTGGATCAGGTCCAGGAACGCCATGCCACGGCCGGTGTAGCGCTTGGCGAGGGAGACCACCAGGCGGAGGTTGGCCTCCAGCAGGTGGTTCTTGGCACGCTCGCCGTCGCGGACGATCCAGTTGAGGTCGCGGCGCATCTGCGGGGAGAGCTTCTGGCCCTCCTCCTCGGCCTGGCGCAGCCGCTCGGCGCCGTAGAGCCCGGCCTCGATGCGCTTGGCGAGGTCGACCTCCTCCTCGGCGTTGAGCAGCGCCACCTTGCCGATCTGCTTGAGGTAGGCGCGGACCGAGTCGGCGGAGGCGGTGAGCTCGGCGTCCTTGCGGGCCTGGCGGAGGGCCTCGGACTCCTCCTCGTCGTCCCACTCGAAGTCGGCGCCCTCGGCGACCTCCTCGGGAGTGGGGGCCTCGGTCTCGGCGACGCCGTCCGGGGTCGCGACGACGGTCTCGTCGATCTTCAGACCCTCGCCGCCGGCGTCGACCACGGCGACCGTGGCGGCATCCGAGGCCACGGCGGTGAGCACGGCACCCTCGCCGCCGCCGGGCGACGGGGAGATGGTGGGCTTGCGGGCGCCCTTGGCGGCGGTCGGCTTCGCCGCGCTCTTGGCCGTCCGCTTGCGAGCGGGGGCCTTGGCCGGTGCTGGCTGGTCGGCGGGCACTCAGGTTCCTTCCCGTGCTGGGTGCGTTCCCCGGGGAGCCGTCTGGTCCCCGGGCAGCGGCCTCGGCCGGCGTCCGGAGCGGGAGGGCCCGACGAGCGCCGGGTTTGACCGGTGCGCTGGCGGGGGATGCCTCTCCGCTGAGGAGCGACGGGAGCGGGGCTCCTCCATTGTAACGACGCGCTTCGGTGGGTCCACCGTTTCGGCCCGACGGGGTGCCCCCCGACCTGGGGAGAGGGCGCCCGGGCCAGGGCGTTCTCACTCTCCGTGGTGGCCCGGCGGCGGGCGGCGGCGCCCCTGCGCCGTCACTGCCCGATGCGCTCCTCGGCGGCCAGGGCGGCGCCGACGATGCCGGCGTCGTTGAGCAGCTGCGCGGGGACGACGGGGGTGCGGGTGGACAGCAGCGGCACCCACTTGTGCGCCTTCTTGCTCACCCCGCCGCCGACGATGATGAGGTCCGGCCAGACGGCGGCCTCCAGGACGTCGAGGTAGCGGTCCACCCGCTTGGCCCACTGCGGGTAGCTGAGGTCCTCACGGTCCTTCACGGCGGCCGACGCCCGCTTCTCGCCGTCGTGGCCGTCGACCTGGATGTGTCCGAACTCGGTGTTGGGCACCAGGACGCCGTCGGTGAACAGGGCACTGCCGATGCCGGTGCCGAAGGTCAGCATGAGGACGATGCCCCGCTTGTCGCGGCCGGCGCCGTAGCGCATCTCGGCGATCCCGGCGGCGTCGGCGTCGTTGAGCGTCTGCACGGTGCCGGGGATGCGGGAGGCCAGCCCCTCGGCCAGGTGGGTGCCCAGCCAGCTCTTGTCGACGTTGGCCGCGGTGCGCGCGACCCCGCCCTTCACCACGCCGGGGTAGGTGACGCCGATGCGTCCCTCCCACCCGAAGGAGTCGACGATCCGGGCCACGACGTCGTAGACGGGCTCGGGCAGCGAGGGCTGCGGCGTCTCGATGCGCAGTCGCTCACCCTGCAGTTCGCCCTTGTCGAGGTCGACCACGCACCCCTTGATCCCGCTGCCACCGATGTCCACGCCGAACCCGAGCACTCGGTCAGGGTAGTGATCGTCCGGGCGTACGCCAGTCCCGCTCGTGCAGGATCGGGCCATGACCACGACGCCGGAGCCCGCCGCCCTGCTCGACCTCGCCGTCTCGACCGCCCGCGAGGCCGCCGACCTGGTCGCGCGCGGGCGCGCCTCGGCCGCCGAGGAGGTCGACGTCAAGTCGAGCCCCGTCGACATGGTCACCGCCGTGGACCGCGCCTGCGAGGAGCTGGTCACCAGCCGGCTGCTCGGCGCCCGTCCGGACGACGGGCTGCTGGGGGAGGAGGGCGGCGAGCGCACCGGAACCAGCGGGGTGCGCTGGGTCGTCGACCCGATCGACGGCACCACCAACTTCGTCTACGGCCTGCCGGCGTACGCGGTCTCCATCGCCGCGGAGGTCGGCGGGCGGTCGGTCGCCGGCGTCGTGCTCAACGCCGCAACCGGCGAGCTCTTCTCGGCCACCGCGGGCGGCGGCGCGCACCTGACCCTCCCCGGTGCCGAGCCGGTGCGGCTGACCGGCAGCCGGCCGGCCTGCCTGGAGCAGGCGCTGGTCGCGACCGGCTTCGGCTACCGGGCCGAGCAGCGCCGGGCCCAGGCCGCCGTGGTCGCCGGGCTGCTGCCGGAGGTGCGCGACATCCGGCGGCTCGGCTCGGCCGCCCTGGACCTGTGCACCGTGGCCGCCGGCCGGGTGGACGCCTACTACGAGATGCACCTCAATCGATGGGACGTCGCCGCGGGCGCGCTCGTCGCGGCCGAGGCCGGCGTCGTCGTCACCGGTCTGCCGGGGCGGCCGTTCGCGGAGCCGCTGGGCATCGCCGTGGCGCCGTCGGTGGCCGAGGAGTTCGTGGCCCTGCTGGACCGGCTGCACACCCGCTAGTCGTGGCGCCCCGCAGGGGCCCTGGCGGCCTCGTCCAGGGCGCCCCTCCCGGGTGCCGCTGGCCTCCTGCAGGGTCCCGCGGCGAGCTCGCGAGTGGCGGGGAGCAGGGGTCCTGCCACGAAGGGTGGGGAGGACGGGGTCCTTCCACGGTGAGGAGGACGGGGTCCTCCTACGAGCGGTGCGGCGCAGCGGGGCCCTCCAGTCAACAGGCGGCGGCGGCGCTGGCTCCTGCCGCGAGCGCGGCGTCGACGTCCTCCGGCGGCGCGAGGCCAGGGAAGTCGGGGCCGATGACGACGTCGACCGTGGCGGTGGCCCGGGTGTCGAGGAAGTCCCCGGACTGCGGGAGGAACAGCCGGACGAAGGCGGCGGCCTCGTTCCCGCGCGGACCGTGCCGCAGCTCGCCGACGCCGGTGACCTCGCGCTCGGTGGGGTCGTTGGCGATCTCCTCCACCACGAAGCCCCGCTCCTGCAGCGCCGCGGCGACCTCCTGGGCCAATCCGCCCCGATCGGTGGCGTTGAAGACCCGCAGCGCGACCGTGGACGGGTCCAGCGAGGGCGGCGCCGCCGACGCGCTGGCGCAGGCCTGGGCCTCCTCGGCCTCCAGTTCGCCCTCGGTGTCGAAGACGTTCCACCAGACGACCAGCGCGGCCAGCGCGAGCACCAGCAGGAAGACCAGCGGCGGGATCAGCCGCCGGCCGCTGCGGGAACGCGCCGCGGAACGGTCGGTGGGCGGCGCGCTCACGGGCTCTCCTCGGTCACTCGTGGTCGGCCGGAGTGTAGGGCCGGGAACGGTGTCTAGATCACACCGTCGTCGAGTGCGGCGCGTCCCCGCTCCACGCACGGGTCGATGCGGTCGGCGTAGCCGGCGGTGTCCTTGCCCGCCATGGCGCCGGCGGCCGACCGGGCGACGATGCCGGCGACGATCGCGGCGAACTTGAAGTAGGCGAAGGCGACGTACCAGGGCAGGTCGGAGAGGTCCAGGCCGCTGCGCTCCGCGTAGCGTGCTGCGACCTCCGCACGGGTGGGGAAGCCCTCCAGCGCGGTGACCGTGCTCTGTCCGGCGACGCTCTCCTCCCCGGCCTGCGGCCAGTAGACGTGCAGCATCCCCAGGTCGGCCAGCGGGTCGCCGAGGGTCGACATCTCCCAGTCCAGCACCGCCCGGACGCGGCCGGGGGTCTGCGGGTCGAGCAGGCAGTTGTCCAGCCGGAAGTCGCCGTGCACGATCCCGTTGCGCTGCGTGGTCGGCACGGTCTGGGCCAACCGCGCGGCGAGGGCGTCCAGGCCGGGGCGCTCGCGGTCGCGGGTGGCGTCCCACTGCTGGGTCCAGCGGCGCACCTGCCGGGCCATGAAGCCCTCCGGCCGGCCGAAGTCGCCCAGCCCCACCGCGACGTGGTCGACGGCGTGCAGGTCGGCCAGGACGTCGACCAACCCCTCGCCGATGGCCCGCCGCTGGGCCGCCTCGTCGGCGTAGCCGGCCGGGATCCGGTCGACGACGTGCAGGCCGACGACCCGCTCCATCACGTAGAAGGGCGCGCCGAGCACGGCGGTGTCGGTGCACAGGTGCAGCGTCCGCGGCACCGGGACGGGGGTGGGCCCGAGCGCCGAGACGACCCGGTGCTCGCGTGCCATGTCGTGCGCGGTGGCCAGGACCGCACCCGTCGGCGGCCGGCGCAGGATCACCGCGTCGCCGTCCGTCCCGCCCTCCGGGGTCACCGTGTAGGTGAGGTTGGACATGCCCGCCGCGATGAGCTCCACCCGTACCCGGGACCAACGCTCGTCGCCCAGGACGGAGGCCAGGTAGGGCCCGACGACGGCCGGATCAGCACCCACAGGAGTCGACACGGGCGCAGGGTAACCTCTGGCGCTCCGCGCCCCGTCCGACCCGACCCGGCAGCGAGGTGGTCTCCCCCTCGCGCGTCGGGCACAAACGGGGGCCGCGCGACGTTGGGGGGTCCGCCGGTCAGACCGTGCCGGCCGCTCCGCCGTCCGCCGGTGGGTCGGACGGCGCGGGAACGACCAGTACCGGCCCGGTGCCCCGCCCCCTGCGGTCACCGGCCCCCCGACCCCCGGTCGCCCCGAGGCGACCGGACAGCACGGCGGCGCCACGGCGCCGCCGCGGACCATGCGGGCCGCGCCCGCGACGACCCCGGAGGAGGGGCACTTCCCATGGCCACCGACTACGACGCCCCACGCCGCAACGAGGCCGACGAGCTCGGCGAGGACTCGCTCGAGGAGCTCAAGGCCCGGCGCGCCGAGGCGCAGTCCTCGTCGGTCGACGTCGACGAGACCGACTTCAACGAGAACCTCGAGCTCCCCGGCGCCGACCTGTCGAACGAGGAGCTGACCGTCCGCGTGCTCCCCAAGCAGGAGGACGAGTTCACCTGCTCCCGCTGCTTCCTCGTGCAGCACCGCAGCCGGCTGGCCGCCACCAAGGGCGACCAGCTGTTCTGCCGGGACTGCGCCGCCTGACAGAGGACCCCGCTGCCCCCGCCGTAGAAGGACCCGGTCCTCCCCGGTGGGGGCACTCGACCGAGGAGAGCCTGTGACGGACCACCGAGAGCGCACCGGGCCGGTGCGGGACGTCCCGCCACCGCGTCCGGTCGCGCCCGGCGGGGCCGGCCGGCCCTCCGCCCCGCCCGCGGAGGAGGGCCCGCTCGCCCGGGCCGGCCGGCTGCTCGCCGACGCCGTGTCCGGCCTGGTGGGCGCGGCGAACGAGCCGTCCACCGGGGGGCGCCGCTCGACCGCGGCGACGCTCCGCGACGTCGTCGCCGCGGTGGCGGCCGCCGGGGTCCGGGCCGGGCGGGAGGCCCGGGACGCGCGGGCCACCCCGTCGTCCGCCCCGGACGACGGGGCGCCGCGCACCCCCACCGCCCTGCTGGGCGACCTGCTCGCCACCGCCGCCCCGCGGCTGCCCATCCGCGACGCCGCGCGGCTGCGTGCGGCCCACCCCGGCGCGACCGACGACGAGATCGCCGACGGGCTGGTGGCGCGGGCCGCCAAGCTGACCTCGGGGGTCGGCGCGGCCACCGGCGGGCTCTCGGCGGCCTCCTGGCTCACCCCGGCCTCGCTGCTGGCGCTGCCGCTGGAGCTCGGCGCGGAGACGGTGCTCACCGCCGCGGTCGAGGTCGTCCTGCTCGGCGAGCTGCACGAGCTGTACGGCCGTCCTGCCGCGGGTGACGCGCGCACCCGCGCGCTGGCCTACCTGTCCAGCTGGACCGAGCAGCGGGCGGTCGACGAGTCCGGGTTCGCGGGCCTGGGTGCGGTCGTGAGCACGGCCGGCCTGCGCACGCTCAGCCGCCGGATGACCCGGCGGATGGCCCGCAGCGTCCCCGGTGCAGCGCCCTTCCTCGTCGGCGCGGCACTCGGCGGCCGGGCGAACAAGAAGGCCACCGAGGCGCTGGCCCGCCGGGTGCTGGCGGACCTGCGCCGTCCTCGCTCCTGAGGTGAGGACCCGGCCCCCTCGCAGGTACAAGGACCCCGTCCTCCCCACCCTTCGCAAGCTCAGGGCGGTGCCCGGGACGGCGCCGCGGCGAGCCTCTGGACGGGGCCTGGCGCGAGCTTGCGGGCGAGGGGCCCTTATAGGGTCGCGGACGTGCCCGACCCCTCCCGCCCCGCCGTCCCCGAGGTGGAGGTCCCGGTGCGGCTGACCTCCCCGGAGGACGTCGTCCCCGCCTACGCCCTGCCCGGGGACGCCGGCGCCGACCTGGCGATCGCCGAGGACCTCGAGCTCGCGCCGCTGCAGCGCGCGCTGGTGGGCACCGGCGTCGCGGTGGCCATCCCGGAGGGCTACGCCGGCTTCGTGCACCCGCGCTCGGGCCTGGCCCACCGGCTGGGTCTCTCCCTGGTGAACGCCCCGGGCACCATCGACGCCGGCTACCGCGGGGAGGTCAAGGTCAACCTGGTCAACCTCGACCCCACGACGTCGCTGACGCTGCGCCGGGGCGACCGCGTGGCCCAGCTGGTGGTGCAGCCGGTCGTGCGCGCCCGCTTCGTGCCGGTCGAGCAGCTGCCGGAGAGCACGCGGGGAGCCGGGGGCCACGGGTCGACCGGCGGGCACGCGAGCGCCCAGGAGAAGGGGGCCGACTGACATGCCGTTCGGACGGCGACGCAACCGGATCGACCGCAGCCTGCGCGAGCGCGGGGTGCCGCCGGAGCCGCAGCACAAGGTCCGCGAGGTCGTGGCGACCACGGGGCCGTGGGACTCCGCCGACGTCCCGGACGACGGGGTCGCCCGCATCGACCTGGGCTCGCTGCTGCTGCCGGCGGTCCCGGGCACGGAGCTGCGGGTCGACGTCAACACCCAGCAGAAGGTCATCGGCGCCACGCTCCGCTACGGCGACTCGCTGCTGCAGGTGGCGGTGTTCGCCGCCCCCCGCGCGACGGGCATCTGGGACGACGTCCGCGCGGACCTGGCCCGCAGCGCCTCGGGGCAGGGCGGGCGTCTCGAGGAGGTCGACGGGCCGTTCGGGCCGGAGCTGGCCGGCTTCGTGCGGGCGACCCCGCCGGCGCAGCCCGGTCAGCCCGCGCCCGCACCGGTGCGCCGGCCCGCCCGCTTCCTCGGCGTCGACGGCCCCCGCTGGTTCCTGCGCGGCATGATCAGCGGCCCCGCGGCGGAGAGCCCGGAGGCCGCGGCGGCCCTGGAGCAGGTGTTCCGGCAGATCGTCGTCGTCCGCGGGAGCGCACCGATGCCGGTCCGCGAGCCGCTGCCGCTGACCCTCCCGCCGCAGGCCGCCGCGCAGCTGGCCGCGCAGCAGGCCGCCCGGCGACCGGCGACCCCACCGCCGGCCGCGCCCGGCCCGTGAGCGCCGTCCGGACCGCCTACGGGCCGCACCCCGACCAGTTCCTCGAGCTGACCCTGCCCGCGGGCGGCGGCCCGGCGCCGGTGGACCCTGCTCCGGTCGTCGTCGTGCTGCACGGCGGCTTCTGGCGAGCCGCCCACGGTGTGGAGCTGGCCCGGCCGCTCGCCGCCGACCTGGCCGCCGCCGGCTTCGCCGCGGTCGCGGTCGAGTACCGCCGGGTCGGCGCCGGCGGCGGCTGGCCGGCCACCCTCGAGGACGTCGCCGCGGCGCTGGACGCGCTGCCGGACCTGGCGGGTGCGGACCGGCTCGACCTCTCCGACGTCGCGGTCGTCGGGCACTCGGCCGGCGGGCACCTGGCCGCCTGGGCGGCCGGGCGGTCGCGGCTGCCGGAGGAGGCGCCGGGTGGGCGGCCGCGGGTCCGGGTGACCGCCGCCGTCCTGCAGGCCGGGGTGCTCGACCTCGAGCGCGCGGCGGTGCAGCGGCTGGGCGGCGGGGCGGTGCAGGAGATGCTCGGCGCCCAGCCCGCGGACGCGCCGGAGCGCTACGCGGCGGCCGACCCGGTGCGGCTGGTCCCGACCGGCGTCGACCTGCTGTGCGTGCACGGCACCGACGACGACGTCGTCCCGGCCGAGCAGAGCACCCGCTACGCGGCGGCCGCCGCGGCGCAGGGCGCAGCCGTCGACGTGCGGCTCGTGCCGGGTGACCACATGGTGCTCATCGACCCGGCGGGGGAGTCGTGGGCGCTGGTCCGCGACTGGCTGCGGTCGCGCGCCGACAGGGTCCGCGGCGGTTCTACGCTGGGCTCGTGACGCAGACACGCCAGGGCGGTTGGTTCGCGCGGACGCTGCAGCGGCTGACCGCCGACGACCAGACCATCGACGCGGAGGAGCTGCGCGCGGGCTCGGCGAACGCCGGCTGCGAGGCGGTCAGCGCCTGCCGCAAGGGCGCCGTCGTCACCGTGAGCGGCCGGCTGAAGTCGGTCGTCTACACACCGCGGGAGACGGTGCCCACCCTCGAGGCGGAGCTGTTCGACGGGTCGGGTTCGGTCACCCTCGTGTGGCTGGGCCGCCGGCGGATCCCCGGCATCGAGCCCGGCCGCACGCTCACCGCGCGCGGCCGCTTCGCCTCCTTCGACGGGCGGCAGGTCATCTACAACCCCCGGTACGAGCTGAGCGCCGGGTGACGGCTGCGCCCGAGGGGGACGGGCGCCCCGGTGCGGCGGGTACCGGGGACGCCGCCGGGGCCGGGACAGGGGGCGTGGCCTTCGACCGGCACCTGGTCCTCGAGCAGCTCGGCGGCTGGCGCGGCATGCTCGACGCCACGGTGCCCACCGTCGCGTTCATCGTGGCCAACTCCGTGGCCGGGCTGCGCGCCGGCATCTGGTCCGCGCTCGCGGTCGCCGTCCTGCTCTTCGCGCTGCGCCTGGTGCGGCGGGAGAGTGTGCAGCAGGCCTTCAGCGGGGTCTTCGGCGTCGCGATCGCCGTGGCCATCGCCGCCGCCTCCGGTCAGGCCCGCGACTTCTTCGTCCCCGGCCTGATCCGCAACGCCGCCCTCGGTGTGGTGCTGATCGGCTCGATCGCCGTCCGCTGGCCGCTGGTCGGCGTGGTCGCCGAGTTCCTCGCGCCCAGCCACCTGGGTTCGATGGCGTCGCACTCGCTGCCGGGCCTGCGCCGCGGGATCGGCCGGGTCAACGCCACGCTGCACCACCGGCCGCCGCCGGCCGCCACGCCCGGCGAGCGTCCGGCCGACCCCGCGCCCGAGCGGCACTGGCGCGACGACCCGCGCATGCTGCGGGCCTACTCCTGGCTGACCCTGGTGTGGGGCCTCGTCTTCCTGGTGCGCGTCGCCGTCCAGTGGGTGCTCTACCGCGCCGACGAGGTCGAACTGCTCGGCACCGCCTCGCTGCTGCTCGGCCTGCCGGTCACCGCCGTCGAGGTCGTGGTGACCCTGTGGGTGGTGTCCCGGCTGCACCGGCACCGGACCGACGCGGTCGCGCCGCCGGAGGCCGGCGGGGAGCGCCCCCCGGCCTAGGCCCGGACCGGCCCGGTCCCGAGCGGGCGGAGGGTGGGGAGGACGGAGTCCTCCTTCAGATGGTCTGCGCGGGGGAGAGCACCTGCTGCAGCTGCTCCTCGACCTCGGCGTGGGTGATGAACAGCAGCTCGTCGCCGGCCTCGAGCGGCTCGTCCGGGCTGGGCGTGATCACCCGGTCGCCGCGCAGGACGGCGGTCAGCACCGTCTCCCGCGGCAGCGGGACCTCGCTCAGCGGCTTGCCCACCCACGGGGTGTCCTCGGCGAGGGTGATCTCGACCAGGTTGGCCGCGCCCTTGCGGAAGCTCATCAGCCGTACGACGTCGCCGACGGTCACCGCCTCCTCGACCAGGGCGGCGAGCACCCGCGGGGTCGAGACGGCGACGTCGACGCCCCACGCCTCGGTGTAGAGCCACTCGTTGCGCGGGTCCTTGACCCGGGCAACGACGCGGTTGACCGCGAACTCGGTCTTGGCCAGCAGCGAGACGACCAGGTTGGCCTTGTCGTCACCGGTCGCGGCCACGACGACGTCGCAGGTGGCCAGCTGCGCCTCCTCGAGGGAGGAGACCTCGCACGCGTCGGCCTGCACCCACTCGGCGCCGGGCACCGCGCGGGTGCGGACCTTGCGGCCGTCCTTCTCGATGAGCATCACGGTGTGCCCATTGGAGAGCAGCTCCCCGGCGATCGAGCGCCCGACGGCGCCCGCGCCGACGATGGCGACGCGCATCAGTGTCCCCCTTCCCTGGGGCCCTGCTCGACGACCTCGTGCACCCGCTGGGTGATCGCGTCGGTCGAGGCGACCACGAGCTGGTCGCCGTCCTGCAGCACGGTGGCCACGGTGGGCAGCTGGGCCTCGCCGTAGCGGACCAGCCAGGCGGCCCGCGCTCCGGAGGCGGCCTCCAGCTCGGCCAGCCGCCTGCCGACCCACGGCTCGGTGACCGTGACGCGCATGAGCAGCACCTGCCCGGTGGGTTCGCGCCACAGCTCGCTGACCTTGACCGAGAGCAGCTCGCGCAGCAGCCGGTTCACCGTCCACGGGACGGTCGCGACGCTGGGGATGCCCATCCGCTCGTAGACCTCGGCGCGCTTGGAGTCGTAGATGCGGGCCACGACGTGCTGGACGCCGAAGGTCTCACGGGCCACGCGCGCGCTGATGATGTTGGAGTTGTCGCCGCTGCTGACCGCGGCGAAGGCGCCTGCGGAGTCGATGCCGGCGTCGAGCAGCGTCTGGCGGTCGAAGCCCAGTCCGGTGACCTGGCGGCCGGCGAAGTCCGGGCCCAGCCGGCGGAAGGCCTCCGGGTCCTGGTCGATCACGGCCACGCTGTGGCCGACCTCCTCGAGCCGGCGGGCGATCGCCGACCCGACGCGGCCGCAGCCCATCACGACCACGTGCACGGGGGACTCCCAAGTTCACGAGTGCGGTGCGCCGGGGTCGGAGTCCGGCGCGTGTCCGGCCGCGAAGCTACACCTGGGGCGCGGTGGGACCGCGGTCCGCAGCGCCGCAACTCACCCTCCGGACGGGGGCGGGAGGGGTCCCGGCGTCCGTACCATCGCCGCCGTGCCAACGCTGTCCGACCTCGGACAACTCCCGAAGCGCCTGGTTCTGGGCCGTCCCGTGCGCAGCGACCGGCTCGGGGAGTCCCTCCTCCCCAAGCGCCTGGCGTTGCCCATCTTCGCCAGCGACCCGCTCTCCTCCGTGGCCTACGCCACACAGGAGATCCTCATCGTCCTCACGCTGGCCGGGACGGCCTTCCTCTTCCTGGCGCCCTGGCTGGCGATCGCCGTCGTCCTGCTGCTGGTGACCGTCGTCCTCTCGTACCGCCAGGTGGTGCGGGCCTACCCCTCGGGCGGCGGCGACTACGAGGTCGCGTTCAAGAACCACGGGCAGTTCGCCGGGCTCACCGTGGCCAGTGCCCTGCTGGTCGACTACGTGCTCACCGTCGCCGTGTCGGTCGCGGCCGGCACGGACAACATCATCTCGGCGTTCCCGTCGCTGAACCAGCACCGGGTGACCATCGCCCTCGGGTTGATCGCGCTGCTGGCCGCGGCGAACCTGCGCGGGGTGCGCGAGTCCGGCCGCACCTTCGCCGTCCCGACCTACGCCTTCATCACCGGCATCCTGGTCATGGTCGCGACCGGGCTGGTGCGGGACCTGCTCACCGACTCCCCGGTGGTCGCCGAGACGGCCGGGTACACGGTCACCCCCGAGCCCGGGTACGAGCAGCTGGGCGGGCTGGCGCTGCTCTTCTTCGCCCTCCGGGCCTTCGCCTCGGGCTGCACCGCGCTCACCGGGGTGGAGGCGATCGCCAACGGCGTCCCCGCGTTCAAGCCGCCGAAGAGCCGCAACGCCGCCACCACGCTCGCCCTCATGGGCGGGATCGCCGCGACCATGTTCGCCGGCGTCACGGCGCTGGCGCTGGCCGCCGACGTGAAGTACGTGGAGCACCCGTGCGACCTGGTGGGCTTCGCCGACTGCGAGACACAACCGCAGCGGACGGTGATCGCGCAGCTCGCGGCGGCCACCTTCGGCGGGGACACCTCGCCGGGCTTCTTCTACATCCAGGCGGCGACCGCACTGGTCCTCATCCTGGCCGCGAACACCGCGTTCAACGGGTTCCCGCTGCTGGGCTCGGTGCTCGCCCAGGACCGCTTCATGCCCCGGCAGCTGCACACCCGCGGCGACAAGCTGGTCTACAGCAACGGCATCCTGCTCCTGGCCGGGTTCGCGGCGCTGCTGATGATCGCCTTCGAGGCCGACGTCAACCGGCTGATCCAGATGTACATCGTCGGCGTCTTCACCAGCTTCTCGATCGGCCAGTGGGGCATGGTGCGGCACTGGAACCGGGAGCTGCGCTCGGAGACCGACCCCCAGGCCCGCCGGCGCATCCGCCGCTCGCAGGCCATCAACGCCCTCGGCGGGACGCTCACCAGCGTCGTCCTGGTGATCATCGTCATCACGAAGTTCTCGCGGGGCGCGTGGCTGGTCATCCTCGTGATGCCGGTCCTGTTCCTGCTGATGAAGTCGATCAACCGGCACTACTCGCACGTCGCCGAGCAGCTGGTGCCCGACACCGACTCGCGGATGCTGCCCAGCAAGGTGCACGCCGTCGTGCTCGTCTCCAAGGTGCACAAGCCGACGCTGCGGGCGCTGGCGTTCGCCCGGGCGACCCGCCCGGACCACCTCACCGCGCTGACGGTCAACGTGGACGACGCCGAGACGCGGGCCCTGCAGCAGCAGTGGGAGCGCTACGACATCCCGGTGCCCCTGACTGTGGTGGAGTCGCCGTACCGCGAGATCACCCGGCCGGTCGTGGACTTCGTCAAGTCGATCCGCCGGGACAGCCCGCGCGAGCTGGTGGTCGTCTTCGTGCCGCAGTACGTCGTCGGCCACTGGTGGGAGAACGTGCTGCACAACCAGAGCGCGTTGCGGCTGCGCGCCCGGCTGCAGTTCCAGCCCGGCGTGATGATCACCTCGGTGCCCTGGCAGCTGGAGAGCTCGATCGGCCGGGAGGACGCCGGACTGCGCAGGACCGGTCCGGCGCCCGGTGACCTGCGCCGCGGCCTGACCGACGAGCCGGAGCAGACCCCCTATGGGTGAGGACCCCGCTGCCCCCCACCGCTCGCAGGCTCGCGGCGGGCCCCCGCAGCGGGGCCGCGCCCGACCGGACCGGGGCCTGGGCTGGGCCGGCTCCGAGTTCGAGGTCATCGTCGGGCCGGTGGCCCACGGCGGGCACTGCGTCGCCCGGCACGAGGGGCGCGTCGTCTTCGTGCGGCACGCGCTGCCCGGCGAACGGGTCGTCGTCCGGGTCACCGAGGACCGCCAGCCGGGCTTCTGCCGCGCCGACGCCGTCGAGGTGCTCGAGGCAGCCCCCGACCGGGTGCCGCGGCCCTGCCCGTACAGCGGACCGGGACGCTGCGGCGGCTGCGACTGGCAGCACGTCACGCACGAGGGGCAGCTGAGGCTCAAGGCCGCGGTGGTCCGCGAGCAGCTGACCCGGCTCGGCGGCCTGTCCGGGGACGACGCGGTCGTGCGCGACCTGGTCGTCGAGGCGCTGCCCGGCGGTCCGCTGCGCTGGCGCACCCGCGCCCGCTTCGCCGTCGACCGCGCCGGGGCGCCCGGGCTGCGCCGGCACCGCTCGCACGACCTGGTGCTGCTCGACGACTGCCCGATCACCGTGGAGCCGGCCGCCTCCGCCGTCCTCGGCCGCCGCTGGCCCGGCGCCGGCGCCGTGGACGTCGCCGTCGACTCCGCCGGCACGGTGACCACCACCCGGCTCGACCGCCGGGGCCGGCCGCAGTCGACGCGGGTGCTGCGCGCCGGCGAGGACGTTCCGGCCGAGCCGGCCGGCCGGGCGGCGCGCTGGGCCGCCGGTCGCGACTGGGAGGTCGAGGGCACCGGCTTCTGGCAGGTCCACCCCGCCGCGGCCGACGCGCTCACCGGGGCGGTCGCCGCGTTCGCCGACGTCCGGGCGGGGGAGACGGTGCTCGACCTCTACGCCGGGGCCGGGCTCTTCGGCGGCGCGCTCGCCCCCGCGGCCGGGGACGCCGGGCGGGTGGTGTGCGTCGAGGCCGACGAGGCCGCCTGCGCCGCCGCCGAGGCCAACCTCGCCGCGCTGCCGCAGGCGGAGGTCTGGCAGGGCGAGGTGGACGCCGACGGGCTCACCGAGCTGCTCGCCGAGCTGGGCGGGGCCCCCGACGTCGTCGTCCTCGACCCGCCGCGGGCCGGCGCGGGCGCGGCGGTCAGCCGGGTGCTCGCCGGCGCCGGGCCGCGCGCGGTGGTCTACGTGGCCTGCGACCCCGCCTCACTGGCGCGCGACGTCGCCGCGTTCGCCGCGGGCGGCTACCGGCTGACCCGGCTGCGCGGCTTCGACGCCTTCCCGATGACCGCGCACGTGGAGTGCGTGGCGCTGCTCGAGCGCGCCTGACGGGTCAGTCCCGGGCGCGCTTCCGGCGGTCCCGGTCCTTGCGGTCCTCGCGGTCCGGCGCGGGGGTCGCCGCCGTCTCGGTGGCCTCCCTCGGCGTCGGCTCGGCCGACGGGGTCGGCGGCAGCACCGGCGGCACGGCGGGGACGGCGGCCTGCACGCTCGGCGCCGGGGCGGTCGGCTTGGGGGCGGCCGGCTTCGGGACCGACGGGGCCGGGACGCCCGGGGCTCGCGGTGCCGGGGCGGCGGACGACGCGGTCGACGGCGACGGGGCGGGCGCCGGCTGCTGTACCCGCGAGGGGGCCGGCGCGGGGCTGTCGGGGGAGGGAGCCGGTTCCGGCGTCCCGGCGGTCGGCGGCCCGGCCTCGGCGGGGAGGGGCGCGGCGGGGAGGGACGCGGCGGGGGAGGGGACCGGGGTCTCGCGCTCGGCCGTGCGGACGGCGTCGCCCAGCTCGCCGGCGCGGGCGGCGTCTCCGATCTCCCCGGCGCGGACGGCCTCACCGACCTCACCGGCCCGGACGGCGTCCCCCACGCCGCTGTCGGACTCGTCGACCGCGCTGTGCACGGCCGTGGTGCCCGGCCCGGAGACCCCGCCGTCGTCGGCCGCGACGGCGCCCAGGCCGGCGGCCATGCCGACGAAGGACAGCATCCCCAGGGCGGTCGTCGCGATCCGGGACGAGCGGGCGCGCTCGGGATGCGGGCGCGACAGGCGGAGCATGCGGGTGGTCCCCTCGGCGGTGGGTGCGGCAGGTGGCGGGCGGGTCAGGCGTGGAGCCCGGGAGGACGGCACTCCGCTGTGCACACGCAGTGCATTCGGGCGGCCGCGCAAGGTGACGGTAACCCGGACGGCGCCGTGACGGAAGGGTTCGGCCGGGATCCGCTCGGCCGGTCCGGGCAGGACGAGGGCGACCGACTACGGTGGCTGACCGTGACCACCTGGGAGTACGCCTCGGTCATCACGGCCAACGACGCGGAGTCGCAGCGGGCAGGGGTGAGCGTCAAGCTCCCCGGTGGGCCGCTGGAGCGCCAGGCCGGTGACACCAGCTCGGTGCTCAACCGGCTGGGCAGCGAGGGCTGGGAGCTCGTGAGCTACCACTCCAGTGGCGCGGGCACCTGGGGCTTCGAGCAGTTCTGGCTCAAGCGCCCCACTTCTTGAAGGACCCCTCCAGCCGGGCGGGATCGCCGATCTCGTACGGATCCGGCCCGGCAGCCGGGTGGGATCGGCGATCTCGCCGCCGCTGGGCCGCGCGGCGGATCGAACGAGCGTTCGATCCGTGGGGCAGACTGCTCCGGTGGACGCTCCGCTGCCCCCGGGCTGGCCCGCCGCCGTGCGACCGCCCGGCGCCCCCGACTGGGAGCACACCGCGGTCGCCTGGCTCTTCGACCTGGTCCCGCCGGACTACCGGGCGCACGAGGTGCTGCGCCGGTACCCGGTGCTGCTGGCCCGCTTCGCCCGCGACCACGTCGCCGCCGGGCTCGAGGCGGCGCGCGCGGGCTGGCGCACGCTCCGCGTGGAGCTCGCCGACGAGCTGCCGGCGGACGCGATGGAGGCGGCGATCGCCGCGTACGAGCGGGAGGGTGCCCGGCTGGCGTCGGCCGCCCGCGGGGTGGACGTGGTCGCCGGTGCGTTGCGGGGTGAGCGGTGGGTGCCGCGGCTGTGAGCCTGCATCCAGCCTCGGCGCTCGGCCGGAAGGGGAGGACGAGCGCAGATACAGTGGGTCGGCGGCCGTTGCGACGCCGCACCTGCCGCCGATGGAGAGGACGCACCCCCTCGTGTCGCTCCTGCGATCGCTCCGCACCCCTGACGACCTGAAGGCGCTCCCGGCCGACCAGTTGCCGGCGCTCGCCGCCGAGATCCGCGACGCGCTGGTTACCAGCGTCGCCAGGACCGGCGGGCACCTCGGGCCCAACCTCGGCGCGGTGGAGCTGACCATCGCCCTGCACCGGGTCTTCGACTCCCCGCGCGAGCCGATCGTCTTCGACACCGGCCACCAGAGCTACGTGCACAAGATGCTCACCGGCCGCGTCGAGGACTTCACGCGGCTGCGTCAGCGCGGTGGCCTCTCCGGCTACCCGAGCCGTGCGGAGAGCGAGCACGACTGGGTGGAGAACAGCCACGCCTCCACCTCGCTGTCCTACGCCGACGGCCTGGCCAAGGCCTTCGCCGTCCGCGGCGAGCAGCGCCCCGTGGTCGCCGTCATCGGCGACGGCGCGCTCACCGGCGGCATGGCCTGGGAGGCGCTGAACAACATCGCCGGCGCCCAGGACCGCCCGGTGGTCATCGTCGTCAACGACAACGGCCGCTCCTACTCGCCCACGATCGGCGGCGTCGCCGACGCCCTGGCCACGCTGCGGCTGCGCCCGGGCTACGAGCAGGCGCTGCTGCAGGTCCGCCAGGCCCTGCACCGCGCCCCGGTGCTCGGCTCGGCGCTCTACGACGCGCTGCACGCCATCAAGAAGGGCCTCAAGGACGTGCTCTCGCCGCAGGGCATGTTCGAGGACCTCGGCCTGAAGTACATCGGCCCGGTCGACGGGCACGACGTCCGGGCGGTGGAGTCCGCGCTGCGCCGCGCCCGCTCCTTCGGCGGGCCGGTCATCGTGCACGCCGTCACCACCAAGGGCTTCGGCTACCCGCCGGCCGAGACCGACCAGATCGACGCCTGGCACGCCACCGGCGTCTTCGACCCCGACAGCGGGGTGAGCCCGGCGGTCAAGGGCCGGGACTGGACGACGGCCTTCTCCGACGAGCTCGTCCGCATCGGCACCGAGCGCTCCGACGTCGTCGCGATCACCGCGGCGATGCTGCACCCGACCGGCCTGGCCGCCTTCGCCGAGCGGTTCCCCGAGCGCACCTACGACGTCGGCATCGCCGAGCAGCACGCGCTGACCTCGGCCGCGGGCCTGGCGATGGGCGGGCTGCACCCGGTCGTCGCGGTCTACTCGACGTTCCTCAACCGGGCCTTCGACCAGCTGCTCATGGACGTCGCGCTGCACCGCCAGCCGGTCACCGTCGTCCTAGACCGCGCCGGGGTCACCGGAAGCGACGGAGCCTCGCACAACGGCATGTGGGACATGTCGATCCTCTCCGTCGTCCCCGGGCTGCGGCTGGCCGCACCGCGGGACGAGACGACGCTGCGGGAGGCGCTGCGCGAGGCGGTCGAGGTGACCGACGGGCCGAGCGTCGTCCGCTTCCCGAAGGGCGTCCCGCCGGTCGACGTCCCGGCACTGGAGCGGCGCGGCCCGGTCGACGTGCTGCGCCGTGGCGCGCAGCAGGAGGTGCTGCTGGTCGCCGTCGGCTCGATGGTGCCGATGTGCCTGGCCGCCGCCGAGCGCGCCGCCGACCACGGCATCGACGTGACCGTCGTCGACCCCCGCTGGGTGCTGCCGGTCCCCGATGAGCTCGTGGCGCTGGTCGAGGGCTTCCGGCTGGTGGTCACCGTGGAGGACGGCGGCCGGGCCGGCGGCGTGGGCACGACGCTCACCCAGGCGCTGCAGGACCGCGGCGTCGACGTGCCGCTGCGGTCGCTGGGCCTGCCGCAGGCGTTCCTCGAGCACGGCAGCGTCGGGCAGGTGCTGGCCGACGTCGGCCTCACCGAGCAGGACGTCGCCCGGCGGATCGCCGAGTGGACGGCGGTGCTCGCCGAGCGCTCCGAGGGCAGCGTCGCCGAGGCGGTCGAGGAGCGGCCGTGATAGCCGAGATCCAGGTCGCGCCCTCGCCGGCCGGGACCCCCGAGGACCCGCACGCCCACGTCGAGGCCGCGATCGCGGTGATCCGGGACTCCGGGCTGCACTACGAGGTCGGTGCCCTCGGGACGACCCTCGAGGGGGACGACGACGCGGTCTGGGCGACGCTGCGGGCGGCGCACGAGGCGATGCTGGCGGCCGGTGCCACCAGCGGGCTCTCCCACGTCAAGGTGGCATCGGTGGACCGGACGATCGAGAGCCTCACCCACAAGTTCCGCTGAAGGCGCGGCGTCCCTCCGGCGCCGGCCGGGCAACTAGCGTCGCCTCCGTGGACCCGCACACGGCCGACCGCCCGGCGATTCCCTGGCGAGGGCGATGACCGCCACCCTCCTGCTGGTCCCGGTCGCCGCGGTCGCGGCGGGGTGGCTGGCCGTGCGGCTCCTGCGGCGCCGTCGGCGGCTGCTCCGGGTGAGCGTCGCCGTCCTCACCGTGCTCGTCGTCCTGCTCGGCGGGCTGCAGCTGTGGGCGCTGACCGCCCTCGACCGCTCGGCGGCGGCACGCGCGATCGTCTGGCGGGAGGCCGACGTCGACGACGTCTCCCGCTTCCCGGCGCGCGTGATCGAGGCCGGGCCGACGACCCTGACGCTGTCCGAGGGCGGGCTGCCGGGCGGCACGCTCGACCAGGTGACCGACCGGGACGGCCGCGAGCGCCGGCTCGAGCAGCTCGTCGAGGAGAGCACGACCGAGGCGCTCGTGGTGCTGCACGGCGACGAGGTCGTGTACGAGCGGTACGCCAACGGTGGCGCGGCCGACCGGCCGCACACCTCCTTCTCGGTGGCGAAGTCCTTCCTGTCCACGCTGGTCGGCATCGCGATCGACCGCGGCGAGATCGAGAGCCTCGACGACCCGGTCACCGACCACGTGCCCGAGCTGCTCGACCGCGACGAGCGGTTCGCCGACGTCACGCTCCGGCACCTCGTGACGATGTCCTCCGGCCTCGCCTACGAGGAGCAGGGACTGCCGTGGAGCCACGACGCCACCACGTACTACGCCCCCGACCTGCGAGCCGAGGCGCTCAGCGCGGAGGTCGCGGGCGAGCCCGGGCGCACCTGGAACTACAACAACTTCAACCCGCTGCTGATGGGCCTGGTGCTGGAGCGGGCCACCGGCACGAGCGTCTCGGAGTACATGGAGCGTCACCTCTGGCAGCCGATGGGCGCCGATGCCGACGGTTCGTGGAGCCTCGACAGCGAGGACAGCGGCTTCGAGAAGCTGGAGAGCGGGGTCAACGCCGTCGCCCGCGACTACGCGCGGTTCGGCCTCCTCGTCGCCCACGAGGGCCGGGTCGGGGACCGCCAGGTGGTCAGCGCCGAGTGGGTGCGCGAGGCGACGGCCCGTGACACCTCGCGCGACCCCGCCGACCACTACCAGTACTGGTGGTGGGTGGACACCGAGCGTCCCGGCCGGTTCTTCGCCCGGGGGAACTTCGGGCAGTACGTGTACGTGGACCCCGCCACGGACGTGGTCGTCGTCAGGCTGGGTCGCGACGACGGCGGCGAGTACTGGGTCGAGCTGCTGCGCGACGTCGCCGACCGCGTGGCGGCAGCCGCCTGAGACCGGCGGCCGCCGCCACGCTCGGCCCCGCCCTGAGCCTGCGAGGGCTGGGGAGGACGGGGTCCTTCCTCAGGCGGGCAGGCTGGCGACGCCCCTCGGCAGGAACCGGGCGCCGGTCACCTCCTCGGAGACCCCGGCGCGGTCAGGCATAGGAACCAAAACCCACATCAGCGGGCCCAGGACGTGGGTATTGGTTCCTATGCCTGGGACAGCTCAGGCGCTGTTGAGCGCGTCGGTGAGCAGGTCGCGGGTCAGCTCGATCTGCCACTCGCGGGCACCGCCGGCCCGCAGGGTCGCGGCCACGGTCTCGGCGTCCCGCGGCTCCGGTGGGGTCCACATCAGCCGGCGCACGAGGTCGGGTGAGAGCAGGTTCTCCACCGGCAGGGAGTGCGTGGCGGCCAGCTCGGCCAGCCCGGCGCGAGCGGCCTGCAGCCGGGTGGCGGCGGCCGGATCGCGGTCGGCCCAGCGGTTCACCGGCGGCGGGCCGTCGCCGGTGCGGCTGTGCGGGGGCAGCTCGGACTCCGGCAGCTCCCGGCCGCGGGCCAGCGCCCCGAACCAGGTGCCGACCAGCTTGCGGTTGGCCCGGCCGCGGAAGACCGGCAGCTCCAGCAGCGCGGCCTCGGTGCGCGGGTCGGCCTGCACCGCCGAGACCATCGCCGCGTCGGGCAGCACCCGCCCCGGGGCGATGTCGCGGCGGCGGGCCAGCTCGTCACGGGCCTGCCACAGCGAGCGCAGCATGCCCAGCTGCCGGCGGTTGCGCAGCCCGTGCACCCCCGACGTCCGCCGCCAGGGGTCGACCCTGGGCGCGGGCGGCCCGGCGGCGAGGATCGCCTCGAACTCCTGCCGCGCCCACTCGGTCTTGCCCTGCTCCTCGAGGATGGCGGCCAGCGCGTCGCGCAGGTCGACGAGCACCTCGACGTCCAGCGCGGCGTAGACCAGCCACTCCTCCGGCAGCGGACGGGTGCTCCAGTCGGCGGCCGAGTGCCCCTTCTGCAGCGACCAGCCCAGCAGCGACTCGACGACGGCGCCCAGCCCCACTCGCGGCAGCCCGGCCAGGCGGGCGGCGAGCTCGGTGTCGAAGACGCGCGTGGGCACCAGGCCGATCTCGGCCAGGCAGGGCAGGTCCTGGTTGGCCGCGTGCAGCACCCACTCGGCGTCGACGATGGCCGACTGCACGACCGAGAGGTCCGGCAGCGGGATGGGGTCGATCAGCCCGGTACCCGCGCCGGCACGGCGCAGCTGCACCAGGTAGGCCCGCTGGCCGTAGCGGTAGCCCGAGGCGCGCTCGGCGTCGACGGCGACCGGGCCGCTGCCGGCGGCCAGTGCCTCGGCGTACTCGACGAGCGCGGTGGAGGTCTCGACGACCGGGGGCAGCCCGTCGCGCGGGGCGAGCAGCGGGACCGCCGGGGGAGCCATCGGCTCGTCGTCCGGCGCGGGGAGGGGCTGGGCAGGGATGGGCTGGGTGCTCAGGGCAGGTCCACCTTCTCGCCCGTCTCGACAGCGTGGTCAGCGCGCGGTTCCGCGGCGGAGCCGCAGCAGGCCCCGGGAGAGGGGCGCCGGCGCGGGGGTGTCGCGCACCCCCGGGACACCGATGTTACGGAGCGCCGCCTCCCTGCGGACCGGAGGGATCCAGCAGCCGGACGCCCGGCGGCGGGAGCCCGGCCGCGCTGCCCAGCACGTCCAGCCACGCGGTGAGGTGCCGGTCGAGGTGGCTGTCCTCCGCCGTCCAGGAGGCGCGGATCTCGACGTCGACCGTGTGCTCGGGGCCGGCGAGCTCGCCGAACCGGGTCGAGGCGGTGCGGGTGACGGTGCCGCCGAGGGCGTGCGACGCGGCGCCGCACTGCTCGAGGGCGTCGGTCAGCCAGCTCCAGGCGACCTCGGAGAACATCGCGTCGTCGACCATGTGCTCGTCGGTGGTGGCCGACAGGTAGCCGACGCAGCGGGTGGTGCCCGCCCAGGACTCGTGGCCGGCCGGGTCGTGCAGCACGATGAACCGTCCGGTGGCGACCTCGACCTCCTCGTCCCCGTCGAGCTCGGTGACCAGCGCGCCGACGGCGTAAGCGTGGGGCGCCAGGCGCTGGGGGGCCGGGATGGGCTCGAGGACGATCTCGGGGCGGGCGGTCACGCCGGCCAGCGCCTCCAGGGCAGCGCGGAACTCCGCCGGCACCTCGTCGCCGGGTCGGTCCGCGCCGTGGCCGGCACCGGCCAGGCTGGAAGGCTCCACGTTCGCAGGGTAGGTCGCCGGACCGCCCCGTGCCGCCGACGCGCCGCGCGGGTTCTGGGAGGATGGGACGTCGTGACCGCCGTTGCCGACGCCGCGCCGACCCCCGCGTCCTCTCCCGCCGACTCGGACCTGGTGCGGGCCGCCCGCGGCCTGCCGGTGCGGCGCACCCCCGTCTGGTTCATGCGCCAGGCCGGCCGCTCGCTGCCGGAGTACCGCGCGCTGCGGGCCGGCACCCGGATGCTCGAGGCCTGCCAGGACCCCGACCTGGTCACCGAGATCACCCTGCAGCCGGTGCGCCGGCACGGCGTGGACGCCGCGATCCTCTTCTCCGACATCGTGCTGCCCCTGGTCGTGGCCGGCGTCGACATCGACATCAAGCCCGGGGTCGGGCCGGTGGTGGCGAACCCGGTGCGCACCGTCGCCGACGTGGACGCACTGCCGCCCCTGGAGCCCGACCGGCTGGCCTTCCTCGCCACCGCCGTCCGCCGGCTGGTCGCCGAGCTGGGCGCGACGCCGCTGATCGGCTTCGCCGGGGCACCGTTCACCCTCGCTACCTACCTGATCGAGGGCGGCCCCTCCAAGGAGCACGCCCGGACCAAGGCCTTCATGTACGCCGAGCCCGAGGCGTGGGGCCGGCTGCTGGACCGGCTCGCGGTCTCCGCGGCGACCTTCCTCAACACCCAGGTGGACGCTGGCGCCGCGGCCGTGCAGCTGTTCGACTCCTGGGCCGGCGTCCTCTCCGCGGCCGACTACGCCGAGCGGGTGCTGCCGCACTCCCGGGCGGTGTTCGACGCCCTCGGCGCGGGGCGGGCGGGTGAGGACAGAGTGCCCCGCATCCACTTCGGCGTCGGCACCGGTGAGCTGCTCCCGCTGATCGGGGACGCCGGCGCCGACGTCGTCGGCGTCGACTGGCGCGTGCCGCTGGACGAGGCCGCCCGCCGGGTGGGCCCGCAGCGCTCGCTGCAGGGCAACCTCGACCCGGCCGTCCTGCTGGCCGACCGCGCCACCGTCGACCGCGAGGTCCGCCGGGTCGTGCGGCAGGGCCGCGCCGCGCGCGGGCACGTGTTCAACCTCGGCCACGGCGTGCTGCCCGAGACCGACCCGGGCGTGCTGACCTCCGTCGTCGACCTGGTGCACGAGCTGACGACGCAGTGACTCCGTCCCGCCCCACCACCCCGACGAACCGGCTGGTCGTCGTCGGCGCCGGGATCACCGGCCTGGCCGCCGCCTTCGAGTGGCACCGGCGCCGCCCGGACGACGAGGTCGTCGTCCTGGAGGCCGGCGACCGCATCGGCGGCAAGCTCGACCGCGTCGAGCTGGCCGGGCACTGGTACGACACCGGCCCCGAGGCGATGCTCGCGCGGGTCCCCGAGGCGGTGCAGCTGGTCGAGCGGCTCGGCCTGGCCGACCGGCTGGTGGCGCCGGCCACCACGCAGGCCGCGGTGGTGCTGCCCGACGGCCGGTTCCCGCTGCCGGCCGGCACCGTGCTCGGGGTGCCCGCGTCGGCCGAGGGGCTCGAGGGCGTCCTGACCCCGGACGGCGTGGCGCGGGTGGCCGCCGAGGCCGACCTGCCGCCGCTCACGCTGGACGGCGACGTCGCGGTCGGCGCCCTGCTGCGCGCGCGGCTCGGCGACGAGGTCGTCGACCGGCTCGTCGAGCCGCTGCTCGGCGGCGTCTACGCCGGGCGGGCCGACGAGCTGTCGCTGGCCGCGACGATGCCGCAGCTGGCGGCGCACCTGCCCGCCGCCGGGTCGGTCCTGGGTGCCGCCGCCGCGGCCCGCGCGGCCGGGGCGCACAGCCGCTTCGACGCAGGCAGTCCGGTGTTCGTGACCGTCGCCGAGGGCATCGGCTCGCTGCCCGCCGCGCTGGTCGCCGCCTCGGGCGCCGAGGTCCGGCTGCGCACCCCGGCGCACGGTCTGGTGCGGACGCCGTCGGGCTTCGAGCTCTCCACCGGCCGGGCGAGCGCACCGGAGCGGCTGAGCGCGGACGCCGTCCTGGTGACCGCGCCCGCGCCCAAGGCCGCCCGGCTGCTGGCCGGGGTCGCGCCCGGGGCGGTCGAGCCGCTGCAGGGCATCCCGTACGCGTCGATGGCCGTCGTCGCCATGGCGTTCCCGGCGCAGGAGGTGGCCGCGGGGTCCGGGCTGCTGGTGCCGCCGGTGACCGGCCGGCTGGTCAAGGGCGTCACCGTCTCCTCGCGCAAGTGGCCGCACCTCGCCACCGATCCCACCCACCCCCACCTGCTGGTGCGCTCGTCGGTGGGCCGGTTCCGCGACGAGCGGGAGCTCCAGCGCGACGACGACGACCTCGCCGCCGCCGTGGTCGCCGACGTCGCCGACCTGCTGCAGCTGTCCCGGCCCGAACCGGTCGCCACCCGCGTCGTCCGCTGGGGCGGCGGGCTGCCCCAGTACCTGGTCGGCCACCAGGAGCGGGTGGACGCCGTCCGCGCGGCCGTCAGCGCGGTGCCGGGGCTGGCCATCGCCGGGGCGGCGTTCCGCGGAGTGGGCGTGCCGGCCTGCATCCGCGACGCGTACCACGCTGTCGACGCGCTGCTGTGAGCCGTGGCCGACGCCACGGTCGGCCGGGGCATGGGGCCGGGGCGGGGGCTGTTGAGCCTCCAGTGAGTTCCGTGCACCACCCTGTCCGACCCGTTCTCCGCCCCGCCCGCTGTCTGCGGCACCACGTCTGGATGGCCGCGTGCGACGACTGCCGCGACGCCCACACCGTGTCCGACCGGGACCGGCGGGAGACCAGCTCGGCCCCCCGCTGAGAGGACCTCCCTGCTCCTCGCCGGCTCGGCAGTCAGGCTCGTCCAGAGACTCGCCGCGAGCACTGGCGGCCCCCGTGCAGGGTCCCGTCGCGAGCCTGCGGGTGGCGGGGGGCACGGGGGTCCTCCACGAGGAGGACGGGGTCCTTCCACCTGCAGGGAGACCACCGCCGCCGCCCACCCGCTCCCGGGTGGGCGGCGGCGCCCCACCGGCCGCGGGGGATGATGGGGACATGAGCGAGCAGACCGACCAGCGCAGCATCGGCAAGCGGGCGAACGAGTTGAACGCCACCATCCGCTACACGATGTGGTCGGTGTTCCGGCTGGCCCGCCCGCTGGGCGAGGAGCAGCGCACCGCCGTCGCCGACGAGGTGCAGGGGCTGCTCGACGAGCTCGCCGGCAAGGACGTCGTCGTCCGCGGGACCTACGACGTGAGCGGCCTGCGCGCCGACGCCGACCTCATGGTTTGGTGGCACGCCTCGACCCCCGAGGCGCTGCAGGAGGCCTACACCCGGCTGCGCCGCACCGCGCTGGGCCGGCACCTCGAGCCCGTGTGGTCGCAGATGGCGCTGCACCGGCCCGCCGAGTTCAACCGCAGCCACATCCCGGCGTTCCTCGCCGACGAGGAGCCGCGCCGCTACGTGTGCGTCTACCCGTTCGTGCGGTCCTACGAGTGGTACCTGCTGCCCGACGAGGAGCGCCGGGCGATGCTCGCCGAGCACGGCCGGATGGCCCGCGGGTACGCCGACGTCCGCGCCAACACCGTCGCCTCCTTCGCTCTCGGCGACTACGAGTGGATGCTCGCCTTCGAGGCCGACGAGCTGCACCGCATCGTCGACCTCATGCGCGAGCTGCGGGCCTCGACCGCCCGGCGGCACGTCCGCGAGGAGGTCCCCTTCTACACCGGCGTCCGCAAGCAGGTCGCCGAGCTGGTCGCCGACCTGCCGTGACGCCTCGCCCGTCCGTCGCCCGCCGGGATGACGGACGACGGCTGCGGACGGTTCGGCGCACCTGCACCCTCGACGCGCCGGCGGCGGTGGTCTGGCGGGCGTTGCGGTCCCCGGCGACCCTGGTGCACGTCGCTGCTCCCGTGCTCCGCATGCCGGCACTCGACGGTCGGCAGCGGGACTGGCAGCAGGGGGAGTCGGTGAGCACCCGGCTGCTGCTCCTCGGGCTGCTCCCCGTCTCGCGGCACACCCTGCGGATCGACGTCCTCGACGACGCGGCGATGACGGCTCGCACGGAGGAACACGGCGGGCCGGTGTCGGTGTGGCGCCACCGACTCACCGTCGAGCCGACGGGGCCCACCAGCTGCCGCTACACGGACGAGGTCGAGATCGGCGCCGGACGGCTGACCGGTCTGGTGGGCGTCCTGGCCAGTGGGTTCCTCCGCTGGCGGCAGCACCGCTGGCGGCAGCTGGCACCGGTGCTGGCCGCCACGACACCGACGAGTGCCCGAGGGCGGTCATCCGGAGGTGGATGACCGCCCTCGGGAGCGTCTCGACAGGGCTCAGCCCTGCGCGGGCTCGAGGCGGATCGAGACGCTGTTGATGCAGTACCGGTCGCCGGTCGGGGTCTGCGGGGCGTCGTCGAAGACGTGGCCGAGGTGGCTGTGGCAGGTGCCGCACAGCACCTCGGTGCGCACCATCCCGTGGCTGCGGTCCTCGCGCAGCACCACGTTGTCGGCGGACGACGGCTCGTAGAACGACGGCCAGCCGCAGTGCGAGTCGAACTTCGTCTCCGACCGGAACAGCTCGGCCCCGCACGCGCGGCAGCTGTAGACCCCCTGCGTCCTGGTGTCGACGTACTCCCCGGTCCACGGCCGCTCGGTGCCGGCCTGGCGGAGGACGGCGTACTCCTCGGGCGACAGCTGCGCCCGCCACTCCTCGTCGCTCTTGCTGACCTTCGGCTGGTTCTGCGCGGACGTCGTCATGCGCTCAACGGTACGAGCCCCGCGCCAGTGCTGATCAGCGTCCGAGCCCGGCCTCCCGCGCCCGCACGATGGCCTGCGCCCGGTCGGTGACCTGCAGCTTCGTCAGCACGTTGGAGACGTTGTTGCGCACCGTCTTCGGCGACAGGTACAGCGCCGCGGCGATCTGGGCGTTGGACCGCCCGGCGGCGACCAGGTCGAGCACCTCCCGCTCGCGGGCGGTCAGCTGCGGGAAGGCCGTCTCCGGTCCGCTCGGCCCGGCGGCGAAGAACTCGGCGATCCGCCGCGCCAGCGCCGCCCCGAACACCGCTCCGCCACCGGCGACCGTGGTGATCGCGCGGACCACCTCCTCCTGGTCGGCGCCCTTGAGCAGGTAGCCGCGGGCACCGGCCCGGACGGCGGCGAACACCGTCCCGTCGTCCTCGCTCATCGTCAGGACGACGACCCCGACGGACGGTGACTCGCCGGTGATCCGGCGGGTGGCCTCGATGCCGTCGAGGACCGGCATCGACACGTCGATCACCACGACGTCGGGCTGCTCGGAGCGGGCGAGGGCCACCGCGGCCGCGCCGTCCGCCGCGGTGCCGACCACCGCCATGCCCGGCACCGAGCCCAGCAGCACGGCGAGCCCGTCGCGGTAGACCGGGTGGTCGTCGACCACGACCACCCGCAACGGCTCCTCAGGCTCGGACACCGGCACCTCCTCCCTCCGCGGGCAGCACCGCCCGCACCACCGTGCCGCCGGTCGACGGGCACTCGACCGTGGAGCGGCCGCCGAGCTCCGCCGCCCGCTCGCGCAGGGAGACCAGCCCGACGCCGGCCGGGGCGCCGGGCGCGATGCCGACGCCGTCGTCGGCGACCGTGACCACCAGCGCGCCCTCGTCGTCCCGTGCCAGCGTCACCCGCACCCGCGTGGCCGACGCGTGCCGCGCCACGTTGGCCAGTGCCTCGGACGCGATGCGGTACGCGGCGACCTCCACCGCGGCGGGCAGGTCGGCGGTGTCCTCGGCGTCCACCGTGACCGCGACCCGGGGCGCGAGCAGCCGCTCGGCCTGCTGGGCCACCGCCCCGGCCAGCCCGAGGTCGTCGAGGGCCGGCGGGCGCAGGTCGTGCACCAGGCGGCGGACGTCGGTCAGCGCGGCGGCGACGTCGTCGCGCGCCTGGCGCAGCAGCCGGTCGGACTCCTCCGGACGGCCGGCGGCGAGGTTGCGCGCGGTGTCGATCCGCAGGACGACGGCGCCGAGGGTCGGCCCGAGCCCGTCGTGCAGGTCCCGGCGCAGCCGGCGGCGCTCCTCCTCGCGGGCGGCCACCAGCTGCTCGCGGCTGGCCTGCAGCTCGGCGGCGAGCGCGCCGGCCCGGGCGGCCGCGGCGGCCTGCCGGACGACGTCGGCCAGCAGCCGCTCGTCGCGGGTCACCAGCTGCGCGCGGACGCCGTCCCGCGGCAGCAGCAACCGGCCGACCTCCTCGCCGCGGTAGGCGATCGGCAGCGAGCGCACCGCGGCCGGCCGGCGTCCGGACTCGGCCAGCAGCTGCCGGCCGTCGGCCTGGTCGACCTCGACGCCGACGTAGGGGGAGCGGAACGCCTCCGCGATCCCCGCGGCGACCGCCATCAGCTGCTCCTCCGCGCCGTCGGAGCGCTCCAGGCGCTCGGCGAACCCGGAGACGACCCGGTAGGGGTCCTCCTGCTCGCCGAGCACCCAGCGGCGGACCAGCCGCCACAGCGGTGCCCGCAGCGGCACGTACAGCCCGGCGACGAGCAGCAGGGTGAGCAGCGTGGCGTCGCGCTCGCCGAACCGGTCACCGAGCAGCGCACCCGCGGCGGCGAGGACGGCGAGGTCGAGCAGCACCACGCCGATCGCCAGCCCGCCGTAGACCAGGGTGCCGCCGAGCAGCCGGTCGATGTCGACCGCGCGCGGCCGGAGGATGCCGACGGTCACCGCCGTCGCGGTGAGCGCGAGGGCGGCCAGGAGGGCCAGCGTGCTGCCCGTCCCGGGCGTCAGCAGCCCGGTGGCCATCACCAGGACGTCGACCACGCCGGCCCAGAGCAGCTACCGCATCCGGCGGCGGTCCTCGCCGCGGGCCCGGCGCAGCCGGGCGGCGACGCCGGCGGCGGGGACCAGCACGCCCAGCACCGCCAGCGGCAGGGCCGCCTGCAGGAGCGGCTGGGCCACCGACGCGGGCAGCGGCAGGCTGACCGGGTCCAGGTCGAGGCCGGCGTACACCTCGGGGAGGCGCTCGTCGTCCCGTGCGAGCGCGACCGCGGACGGCGCCACGCTCAGGAGGAGGGGGTGCAGCGCCAGGGCGGCCAGGGCGGCGAGGCTCAGCGGTCGCCACCGGCCCGTCGGCAGCCGTCCCTCCGGGTAGAGCAGGAGCAGCAGCGGCAGGCCGGACAGGAGCACGGCCCCGAACCGCGCGACGAACCAGAGGGCGAACGAGGCGCCGGGCAACGGCGGGTCGCCCTGCAGCGCGAAGGTCAGCCACGACTGAGCCAGCCCCTCGAGTGCCCAGAGGGTCCCCACGCCCGCGAGGACCCAGGAGACGGCGTTCCGCGGGACGCGCCGCAGGAGCAGCGTGCCGGGGATGCCGAGCGCCACCCCCGGGAGGCACTCGACCCACCCGACCGACAGGTCGGCGGCGGCCCGCGCGGACGCAGGGGTGACGGCGTCGAGGACCGCCGCGGCCGCCGTCGCCAGGACGGTGACGGCGAGGGAGCCCCACGCGACCACCCCGGCCCACCGGGGCGGGGAGACGGCGCGAGCCGGCGCGCGGGCCGCGCCCTCCTGCTCGCCCACCGGCGCCGTCACCTGCACCCGGGGATCTTGGCCTGCCCGGTGTCCCGAGCGCCATGAGCCGGGTGTCCCGTGTCTCCCGGGACGCGGTACGTGACCCGATCGAGGGCGCCGGCCCCTGGGTGCCCGGGACGCGACCCGGTGACGGTTCTCCCGGCCGGTGCACAGGGCACCGCGAACCAGACCCGGAGGACGACATGTCCCTCAGCACCACCCCCGCCCCGGCGCGCACCGACGCGTCGGCCGTCCCCTCGACCCCCGCGTCCGCAGCGGCCTCCACCCGGCTGGTCCGCCGGGCCGGCATCGCGGTGGTCACCGGGGCCGGGTCCTGGGCGGCCGCCTGCGCGGCCCTCGGCACCACCCCGCCGGCCGGCACCTGGCAGGCGGTCGTGGTGAACCTGACCGCGGTGGCCTTCCAGCTCGGTCTGGCCTTCCTGGTGACGGCGCAGGTGCGCACCGGCGCCATCGGGACCGGCCGGCTCGCCCGCAACCTGCTGCACGTCGAGCACGCGCTGCTGGCCGTCGCCATCGTGTCGTCGCTGATGTGGGCGCTGACGCCCGGGCTGTACGACACGGGCTTCTTCTTCGTCATCGACCTGTTCTGGCCGCTGTCCATGCTCGGCATGGCCGCCATCGGCGTCCGCACCGCGATCGCCGGTCGGTGGCGCGGGGCGGCCCGCTTCTGGCCGATGGTGGCCGAGAGCTGGGCGCCGGTCGTCGTCCCCACGGCCTTCCTGCTGCCGGCCGTCACCCAGTACATCGGCGCCGCGCACCTGCTCGTCGGCTACGTCGCCCTGGGCGTGGTCCTGGCCCGTCGGCCGGAGCTGACCGGGGCGCGAGACTGACGGGGGACCCCGCTGCCCCCCGCAGCGGGGCGCCGTCGTGCGCGGCGGAGACTGGACGGGTGGGCGAGCTCCTCGACGACGTCTGGTTCACCCGCGACCTGCCGGTGCTGCGCGCGATCGCCCGCCTGGTCGACGGGCCCGAGTACGGCGGCAACCCCTACCTGGGCCAGGTCGTGCCGGCGAGCGGTCTGCCCAAGCCGGAGGTGACGGCGGCGGCGCGGGCGCTGGTGGCGGCGGGTTACGTCGAGGCGCTGACGAACTACGCGGGCGAGATCGTGCGGTTCACCGGGATCTCGGCCGAGGCCCGGCGGCTGGCCGGGCTCTGGCCGACACCGCAGGGGGAGTGGGACCGGCTGCTCGAGCAGCTGACCGCCCGGGCGGAGAACGCGCCGACCGACGTGGAGCGGGCCCGGTGGCGGGCGTTCGCCGACGCCGCGGCGGCGGTCGGGCCGGACGCCGGTGCCCTGCTGATGTCGGCACTCATCGGGGGGTACGTGCCCCGGGCCCGCCGGTAGTCCCGGAGACGACGGCGCCCCCGCCCGGCTGAGCCGGAACGGGGGCGCCGTGCTGATCGGTCGATCAGAGCGGGTGGACGTTCGCCGCCTGCGGGCCCTTCTGGCCCTGCTCGATGTCGAACGAGATCCGCTGGCCTTCGTCGAGCGAGCGATACCCGCTGGTCTGGATGGCCGAGTAGTGGACGAAGACGTCCGGTCCGCCACCGTCAGGGGTGGCGAAGCCGAACCCCTTCTCCGCGTTGAACCACTTGACAGTTCCTTCGGGCATTGCTCGCTCCTAGCTGAGGTGGTGCATCGGGGTCCTGCCAGTGCGCAGGGCCTTCCCGACGGCGACGACCTTAGTCGTCCAACCGGTCCGGCGGGGCGCTGGGGCGATCGCACCGGACCTTGCGGGAACCGTGCGGGTCCCTCGACGCGGCGCTGCGGTGCGGACCGGACCGTCGTCCTTGCCGGGACGGACCCGGCCCCGAACGGAACGGACTCCCGCCATGACCGTCACGCCCTCCACCGACCCGGTCGTCCTGCTCGACGTCGAGGACCTGGCCGCGGCGGACCTGGACGCCGACCTCACCGAGCGGCTGGCGCTGGAGGGCCGGGTGTACCTCCGCACGGACGCCGCCGGCGCCCCGGCCGACGAGGTGCGGCAGCCGATCGCCGGCACGGGCACCCGGCCCACTCCGGCGGACGCCGTGTCGCTGGCCGGGGCCATCCGCCGTGGCGGTGCCGCCGCGGCCGCCGCGCACCAGCTGGGTCCGGAGGCCGCCGTGCTCGCCGGCTGAGGTCGCACCGTCCGCACGGACCGCCGTCAGAGCAGGTGCCCGGGGTCCTCGGGGAAGGGGCGGCCGCGCGCGGGGACGGCGTAGCTCCCGCCGGGTGCGGGCTCCCACGACCGGCCGGCCGGCAGCGCCAGCGGCTCCGGTCGCCAGGAGGACACGGTGATCGTCCCGGGCTCGTGCCACGACTCCGCGTCGAGTCGCGCCCGTTCCTCGCGCCACGCCAGCATCGAGCGGTGCCAGCGGCGCCCGCCGACGTCCGCGCCGACGAGGACGGCGATGCCGACGGCCACGGTCAGGCAGGCGTTGGCCACCGCGGTGGCGACGTCCAGCGCGGTCAGCTGCGGCCAGCCGATCGCCTCGATCTGGGCGCCGACGATCTCCACGACGACGTAGAGCACGCCGTAGACCAGGAACGAGACCCGCACCGTGCACCTCCTCCGTCGTGGACCGGACACGTCCTCAACGGCAGGTCGAGGGCGGCGGCGGCGTCGGCGCGGACGGCCGTCACCCGTCCGGGTGACCGGTCAGGGCTGCAGCACCTCGTTCCACGGGCGCACCGCCCAGCTGGCCACCACGCCGTTCACCACGAAGGGGTCGCCGGCGATGAACTCCTCGGCCGCCTCGCGGGTGGTGAAGACGCCCATGGCCTCGCCGTTCATCGGCTCGTCGAAGGTGCCGACCATCAGCAGGTCGCCGCGCCGGGCGAACTCGTCGACCCGCGCCGAGTGTGCGGGGTAGTTCTCCTGGGCCAGCGGCAGGAAGTCCTCGACCGCGCGGTAGGTCATCACGTACTTCATGGCCGGGCATCCTGGCGTGCCGTGGCACCCGACCGGGGCGTCCCGGGCGTGGTCGGCGGTACCGAGCCCGGCCCGCGGGCGGCGGCTGGGTCCGGCCGGCAGCGGTGGCGGAGTCGCTCGGTCGTCCACCCCCCGCCCCGGCCTGCCGATGTAGCGGGCATGGACCGTTCCCTGGTGCCGAGCGCCGTCGCTTCCGTCCTCGCCCTCATCGGCGCCGCTCTCGGAGCGGCGCTCCTGGCCTGGCTCGTCCTCGGTGGTGGCTGGGGGACCCCCGCCGCGATCGGTGCCGGGACCGTCCTCGGCCTGGGGCTGGCGACCTCCCGGCAGAACAGGCGCGCAGCGCACGGGTGACTCGACCGCCGGCGCGCAGGTGCCCGAGGAGGGCGGGCGCCGTCGCTCCCGTCCAGGTGCCCGAGAGCGGCAGCGCGTGTGGGGGTGGGGACGCTGCTGCGTCCGGTCTGCACCGGGTCAGGGGGCCGGGAAGGAGTCGAGCCGGTGTCCGGCTCGCCAGACCGCCACGGGCCGCAGTCCCCGGTCGACGGCGACCACGTCCGCCCGCAGACCGGGTCGCAGCGCCCCCACCTCGTCGTCGAGGCCCAGGACCGCCGCTGGGGTCCCGCTGGCTGCGCGTACCGCAGCGGGGAGCGGGGCGCCGACGTGCTGGACGCAGCGTCGGACCGTGTCGAGCAGTGTGCTGACGCTGCCGGCGATGGCACCCCCGTCCACGAGTCGGGCGGTGCCGGCCGAGACGACGGCGTCGAGGTCCCCGATCCGGTAGCGGCCCTCGGGCATGCCGGTCGCGGCCATCGCGTCGCTCACCAGGGCCACCGACTCCGGGCCGAGCACGTCGAGCACCATGGCCACGGTGGCGTCCGCGAGGTGGACCCCGTCGGCGATCAGCTCCACCACCGCCTCCCGCCGCGCCGCGGCCGCCAGGCTCGCCGCGACGGGTCCCGGTTCCCGGTGGTGCATCGCAGGCATGGCGTTGAAGAGGTGGGTCACCACGGCCCGGCGCCGATCGCCGAGCCGCTCGGCCGCACGGGTCAGCGCTGCGGCC
This sequence comes from Geodermatophilus sp. URMC 61, assembly GCF_052931555.1. NCBI lineage: Bacteria > Bacillati > Actinomycetota > Actinomycetes > Geodermatophilales > Geodermatophilaceae > Geodermatophilus > Geodermatophilus sp. URMC 61. The sequence goes on along the minus strand of NZ_JBRFHZ010000002.1, from coordinate 2,487,935 downwards.
GCCGTCGCGGCGTCCGCGTCGGTGTGCCCCACCGCCGGCACGACGCCGGCGTCCACGAGTCGACGGGTCAGCTCGGCCGTCCCGGCCAGCTCGGGCGCGAAGGTCATGGTGCGCCAGTGCCCGTCACCGGCCTCCGCCAGCGAGGCCACGAGGCCCAGGTCGACCGGTGACAGCGCGGCCGGGTCGTGCGCTCCGCGCCGGGCGGGGGAGAGGAACGGGCCCTCCGTGTGCACGCCGGCCACCACGCCCTCGGCCGCGAGTTCCGCGGAGATCCGCATCCCGGTGACCAGCGCGGCGGGCCGGGCCGAGACGAGGCTGGCCACGACCGTCGTGCTGCCCGCGCGGTGGTGGTGCTCGGCGGCGCGCCGCGCCGACTCCCGGTCGGCGCCGAACTCCCCTCCTGCGCCGCCGTGGCAGTGCAGGTCGACGAGGCCGGGCAGCAGCAGCACGTCCGGCGGGAGGTCCGCGCGGGCTCCGTCCACCGGCACGGCCGGGTCGTCCCGGCGCCCGGCGTGCAGGATGCGGTCCCCGACGAGGACGACGGCTCCGTCGGCCACCAGCCGGTCGGGCAGCACGACGCTGCCCGTGAGCACCTGCGGGCCGCCGGGCGGGGGCGTCACCAGGCGACCAGGAAGTTGGGCGGCGGGACCAGTCGCGCGAAGGACGACGCGGCACGATCGACCGCCTCCGCGGCCCCACCGAGGACGAGGTCCCCGTGGCCGGGGAGCAGGACGTCGGGGGAGCGAGCCGCCAGGGCCGCGACGGTGTCCGCGTACTCCACGAGCCGGCAGTCCGGGATGGCCTGGAGGCTCACCCGGCCACCCGAGAAGAGGCAGTCACCGCTCAGCAGGGCGCCGCCCGTCGTCCCGACGAGGAAGACCAGGTGGCCGTCACAGTGGCCCGGGGCGTCGATGACCTCCACGGAGACGCCGCCGGAGGTCACCCGGGAGCCTCCGGCGAGCGGCTGCACCTCCGCCGGCCGCAGTCGGTAGTCCGGCGGGTACACGCCGACAGCGCGTGCCCGCGCGAGCTGCGTCCGCTCCTCGTCCGCGGTGGCCAGCGCTTCCGCGGTGAGCCGGTGAGCGAACACGGCGAGGCCGGCCTCCTGCGCCGCGGCCGCTCCGCCGGCGTGGTCGGCGTGGTAGTGGGTGAGCAGCACGCCACCGAGCCGGCTCGGATCACACACCTCGCGGACGTTGTCGAGCCACTGCTCGGCGCCGAGCCCGGTCCCCGCGTCGACGAGGACGCCGCCGTCGCCGTCCCACAGGAGGTAGCAGTGGCAGTCGTGGGGGTCCGTCAGCGCCGCCTCGTCCGTTCCGCTGCCGACCAACCAGACGCCACCGAGAACCGGGCGGGCGCTCACCGGCCAGGTTCCCCGGCGGGCGCGGAGGGGCGGACCGCCACCACGTCGATCTCCACCAGGATGCCCAGCAGGTCGCTGCCGACGGTCGTGCGCACCGGGTACGGCGACCGGAACCGGCGGGCGTAGACCTCGTTGTAGGCCGCGAAGTCCCGCTCGAGGTGCTGCAGGTGGACCGTGGCCTTGACGACGTCGCCCAGACCCAGCCCCACCACGCCCAGCGCGGCCTCGACGTTGTCGATCACCTGCTCGGTCTGCCGTTCGATCCCCTCGGGCACCTGTCCGGTGGCCGGATCCTGGGGGCCGAAGCCCGCCGTCCACACCACGTCCCCCGCCTGGACGACGTGGCTGTACGGCCCCGCCGGAGCCGGCAGGTCCGGGCTGGTGTGCGCGGAACGGGTCACGGGGACCTCCGGGGGTCGGACGACTTCCGGGGACGGTCGTCGGGGTGGGGTGTCGGGGGCGACTGGATCGACGTCCAGACCTCGTAGCGGTCGGGTCGGTACCGCGACCGGGCGTACTGGATCGGCCGGCCGTTGGGGTCGGCGAACACGTCGAGGACCTCGAGCACCGGCGCGCCGTCCGGCAGGTCGAGCAGCAGTGCCTCGCGCTGGACCGCCGCGACGGCGCGGACCCGCCGCCGTAGGGACGACGGGACGACGCCGCCCCTGCGCAGGAGGTCGTGGACCGACTGCTCCGGGTCGCCCTCCTCCAGCAGTCGCTGGAACCGCGCCGGGAACTGGGCGACCTCCACGCACATCGGCTCACCGTCCGCCATGCGCAGGCGCTCCATCCACACCACGGCCGAACCCTCCGGCAGGGCGAGCGCCTCCGCCGCCTCGGCGCTCGCGGCCGTCCGCGTGAAGCCGAGCACCCGCGCCGACGGCTGCAGCCCCCGCGCCCGCATGTCCTCGGTGAAGGAGGTGAGGAACGGGCCCATGGTCACCGTGGGCCGGCGGACGAACGTCCCGCTGCCCCGGATCCGCTCGAGCCGCCCCTGCTGCTCGAGTTCGTCCAGCGCCTGGCGCAGCGTCATGCGACTGACGCCGAAGCGCTCGGCGAGGTCCCGCTCCGGCGGCAGGCGCGATCCGTCGGGAGCGTGTCTGAGCTCCTGGCGGAGGGCGGCGGTGATCTCGAGGTACTTGGGCAGCCCTGACGGTTCCGGACCGGGAGGCGCCGGATGTGACGCCATGCGTGCTCCTCGGCTGAGCGGGGGAACGGGCCGTTGACGTGTTCTAGACCGCAACCCTAGGATCCGAAACGCTCTTTCACAAGCAAGGCGCAACGGGGGTTAGGTCTAGACCAAAGTCGCCCGTCCGGGTGGCAGGTACACGGAAGGGACGAACCTCATGACGGTCCGCAGGATCCGGAGGCGCGCGCCGCTCTCTGCCGCTCTCGTCGCCCTCACGCTCGGCGCCACGGCGTGCGGCGGGGGCACGGGGGGCGTCGCGGAGCAGGGTGGTGGGGGCGACACGCTGACGCTGTGGCACATGGAGCAGCCGCCGAACCGCGTCGAGGCGTGGCAGGAGCTGATCGACCGCTACAACGAGACCGACCCCGAGTTCCGGGTCGAGCAGCAGGTCCAGGACTGGAACCAGATCTACACCAAGATCGCCGGCGCGGTGCAGTCGAGCACCCAGCCGGACATCCTCTTCACCATCCCCGACTTCACCACCTACGTCCGCCCCCTGGGCAAGGTGCGGCCGGTGACCGATGTCGTCGAGCAGATGGACGGCGAGCACCAGTACATCGAGGCGGCGACCGCGCCCTACACCGACGAGGGTGAGGTGTGGGCGGTCCCGATGTACGGGATGGTCCAGATGCTGTGGTACCGCAAGGACCTCCTGGCCGAGGCCGGCATCACCGAGGCACCCGCGACGTGGGACGACCTCCTCGCCGCCGCACAGGCGGCGACGAAGGACGGGCAGAGCGGCATCGCCCTCCCGGCCGGCAAGAACCTCGCCACCGACCAGGTGATCTACAGCTTCATGCTGACCAACGGTGCCGGGAACTTCTTCACCGAGGACGGGCAGCCGGACTTCGACCGGCCCGAGGTGGTCGAGACCTTCGACTTCTACGACCGCCTCATGGAGTTCTCGCCGCCGGACAGTGCCAACTACTCCTGGGGTGAGCCCCAGGCCGCCTTCAACAGCGGTGCGGCGGCCATGGCGATCGAGAAGGGGCAGTACCTCGCGCCCTTCGAGGAGGAGTCGGGCCGCCCGGCGGAGGACCTGGGCTGTGCGGCCATCCCGCAGCCGGCCGATGGCGGGCAGCCGGGGAGCATCTACTACTCGAACGCGGCCATGGTGCTGTCCGAGGACGACACGCGCGCCCAGGCGGCGGAGGACTTCCTGACCTGGCTGCTGCAGCCGGAGAACTACGGCGAGTTCCTCAACGCCGAGCCGGGCCTCTTCCTGCCGCTGACCGAGGACGGCGTCACGGCCGAGAGCTGGACGTCCAGCGAGGTCATCACCACGTACCGGGACTGCGTGGACAAGATGCTGGAGCAGTCCCAGAGCGGAGCCCTGTTCGGCTTCGTCGACGGCCAGTACGTCGACGAGATCGGCAACATCTCCGGTCAGAACGTCCTCGCCCAGGTGGTCCAGCAGATCGCCGTCGAGGGCAAGGACCCGGCCGAAGCGGTCGCCGCCGGCCAGCAGATGATGCAGGACGCGGTGCAGGGCTGATGGCCAGCACAGCCGCGCCGGGTGCGGGGGGCGGCCTCCGCACCCGGCCGGGGGGCACGCCGGAACGGGTCCCCGAGGCCGCGGTCCGCCCGCGGCCCCGGCGCCGGTCGGAGACGCTCCTGGGCATCGCTCTGGTGGCGCCGCTGATCCTGCTGATGCTGTTGGTCATCGGGTTCCCGCTGGTCAACACGGTGCTGCTCAGCCTGCAGAACCAGGCCGTCGTGGGCACCCCGTCCTCCTTCGTGGGGCTGGACACGTACCGGACCGTCCTCGGCGACAGCGCCCTGTGGGCGAGCCTGCGACGGTCCGCCGTGTGGCTCGTCGGCAATCTCGTCGTCCAGACGGTGCTGGCCATGGCGACGGCTCTGCTGCTCACCCGCGTGGGCCGCTGGTCGAAGGCGGCGCGCACCTGGGTCCTGCTGCCCTGGGTGATCCCGACCGTGGCCGTGGCGGTCATCTGGCAGTGGCTGACCAACAGCAACTACGGGCTCGTGGCGAAGGGCCTCGGCGCCGTGAGGCTGGACGGCGTGCAGTTCTTCGCCGACCCGGTCTGGGCGATGCCCACGCTGATCCTGATGAACAGCTGGCACTGGTTCCCGCTCGGCACGGTGATCATCTTCGGGGCGCTGCAGACGATCCCCGGCGAGGTCTACGAGGCCGCCAGGGTCGACGGGGTGAACGCCTGGCAGATGTTCTGGCACATCACGCTGCCCCTGCTGCAGCCGGTGCTGTTCGCGCTCGGCCTGGTCGGGACCCTGTGGTCCTTCAACATCATCGACTCGATCTACCTGGTGACCCGTGGTGGACCGTCCGGGGCGAGCACGACCGCGCCGGTGATGATCTACGACACCGCCTTCAAGGCGTTCCGCGCCAGCGAGGCCGCCGCGATGAGCGTTGCCGCCATCGTCCTGCTCGGCATCCTCGCCTGGCTCTACATCCGCTTCGCCAAGCCCGAGGAGGTGTGATCGACGTGTCCGCGATCCTGACCCGCATCCCCCGCTGGGGCGCGATGGCGATCCTCATGGTCGTCGTCCTCGGACCGCTGTACTGGGTGACGGTCTCCTCGTTGAAGTCGCGCGAGGAGATCCTGCGCACGACGCCGACCCTCTTCCCGGAGAGCGTCACCTTCGACAGCTTCCGTCAGCTGTTCACGGCGACGGACTACGGGACCTACCTGACCAACAGCTTCATCGTCGCGCTGCTGACCGCGGTGTTCACCGTGCTGGTCGCCTTCCTCGGCGCCTACGGCCTGTACCGCCTGCGCGTGCCGGGTGGGGAGAAGATCGCCGGTCTGGTCCTGCTCTCCTACATGATCCCCGGCACGCTGCTGCTCGTCCCGCTGTACCAGGTCTTCGCGCAGCTGCGGGTCGTCAACACCCACATGGCGCTGATCCTCGTCAACGTCGCGTTCACGGCGCCGTTCTGCACCTGGCTGCTGCGGGGGTTCCTGCAGGCGGTCCCGAAGGAGATCGACGAGGCGGCAGCGGTGGACGGTGCGGGACCGCTGCGGACCATGTTCTCCGTCGTCCTGCCGCTGATGGCGCCGGGACTGGCCACCGTGGCGGTCTACGCGTTCGTCTACTCCTGGACGGAGTTCGTCTTCGCCTCCCAGCTCCTCATCGACGACGCGCTGAAGACGCTGCCCATCGGGCTCAGCGCGATCATGGGGCAGTACACGGTGAACTGGGGCCTGCTCATGGCCGGCACCGTCTGCACCATGATCCCCGCGATCGTCCCCTTCCTGTTCGTCGGCAAGTACTTCGTCGGCGGGCTCACCGCGGGAGCCGTGAAGTGACCGAGCCTCCGCGTACGGACACGACGGAGGGGACCCTCCCCGCAGAGGACGGGATCCGGGCAGCCGGCGCGGTCTACCGGGACCGCCTGCAGTCGGTGCTCGCCACGGCACTGCGGGAGGAGGGGCAGAACGTGCGCCGGGCGGCCGAGGTCGTCGCCACGACGTTCTCCGCCCGCGGCGTCCTCTACATCTTCGGCAGCGGGCACTCGCACATGTTCGCGGAGGAGGCCTTCTACCGCGCCGGAGGCGCGGCACGGGTGTGTCCGGTGCTCAAGCCGCCGTACATGCTGCACGAGGGCGCGGTCCGCAGCACCGTGCTGGAGCGCGAGCCGGGCCACGCCGCTGACCTGCTGTCCGGTTACCGGCTCGAGCCCGAGCGCGACTGCGTGCTCGTGGTGTCGAACTCCGGCGCCAACGCCCTGCCCGTCGAGGTCGCCTCCGTGACCAGGGCGCAGGGGCTGCCGGTCATCGCCATCACGTCACGGGCCTACGCGCAGGCGGTGCGGCGCCCGGGGCCGCGGCTGCACGAGGTGGCGGACGTGGTCATCGACAACCACTGCCCACCGGGGGACGCGCTGGTCCGACTGGCCGACGACCTGCCGCCGACCGGCCCTGCCTCGACGGTGGTGGGTCTGGCGTTGCTCAACAGCCTCGTCGTCGAGGCCTGCGCGATCCAGCTGGCGCGCGGCGAACGCCCGGAGGTCTTCCTCAGCGCCAACATGCCCGGCGCTGCGGAGCACAACGAGAAGGCGGTGGCCGCGCTGTCCGCGCGGGTGCCGCACCTGTGACGTCCGTCCGGTCGCCCATGACCGACCCGAGCCCGAAGGAGGACTGACCCGTGAAGCTGAGCCTCGAAGTGTGGCCCAACATGCCCTGGGGACGGCTGGAGGCGGCCGGCCCCGCCTGGAACAGCTGGGGCGACAAGCCGGTGACCTGGTGCGCCGAGCGGACCGCCGAGTACGGCTACGACGGCATCGACTTCATCTTCGCCAAACTGCTCGACGTCCCCGCCGACCAGTACGACGAGCAGCTGGTCGACCTGCGGTCCACGGCGGACCGGCTCGGCATCGACATCGGGTACCTCGGCTGCCACACCACGTTCGTCAGCCCCCGGGAGTTCGACCGGGAGCGCGGCATCGCCACCTTCGAGAAGGCCCTCGACGCGGCCGCCGTCCTCGGGTGTGGGTCCGTGGTGACCCTCATCGGGGACGGGTACTACGACCCGCCGCTCAACGTCCTGCTCAGCCGCAAGGAGGCCTGGCGGCAGTGCCGGGAGGCCATCACCGAGGTGGCCGCGCACGCGTCGCGGCTCGGCCTCAACGTCAGCATCGAGCTGCTCCAGGGGACGATCCTGAACCGCGTCGAGCTGATCGAGCGGATGTTCGACGAGGTCGGTGCCGAGAACCTGCGGATGACGATGGACACCGGCGCGTTCTACGTGGCCGTCAAGCCGTTCATGGACGTCAAGCAGGCGATCAAGCGCCTCGGCCGGTACATCGACGTCGTGCAGATCAAGGACGAGGTGGGGCTGCCCACCATCGTCAACACCAACCACATCTGGTTCGGCGGTGGGCTGGTCGACTTCCGGGAGACCTTCGAGGCCCTGTCCGAGATCGACTTCCAGGGCTACGTGAGCGTCGAGTGGGAGGGCTGGCAGGTCGGCGGCAACATCGGGGTGGGTGAGCCGGCCGGTGTCGGCCTGGCGGACTTCGACCGGGTCGCGGAGGAGTCCCTGGAGTTCCTCGGCGAGTTCGGCTTCACCCCCCGGCGCGCCCGGTGACGAGCCGATGACGGCACCGGCGTCGGCCGCGGAGGGCCGGGAGGACGCCCGCGGAGACCTGGTCCTCGGCGTCGATCTCGGCACCACCGGTGCCAAGGCGCTGCTCGTGGACGTCGCCACGGGCCGTCCCGCCGGACGCGGCTACCGGGCGTACCCGTCGGCGACCTCGGCCGAGGGCGGCCACGAGCAGGCGCCCGACGACTGGTGGGAGGCCACGGCGGGCGCCGTCCGCGAGGCCGTGGGGTCGTCGGGGCGCCGGGTCCGCGCCGTCGGGCTCAGCGGTCACATGCACGCCGTCGTCCTGGTCGACGAGGCGAGCCGGTGCGTGCGGCCGGCCATCACCTGGGCGGACCGGCGCAGCGGCCCGCAGGTCCTCAGGCTGCGGGAGTCGGCGGACGTCTTCACCGCCGCCTGCGCCAACCCGGTCGTCGAGGCCTTCACCGCACCCAAGCTGGCCTGGCTCGCCGAGCACGAACCCGAGTCGATCCCGCGGGCCGTCCGGTTGGTGCAGCCCAAGGACGTGCTCCGCCACCGGCTGACCGGCACGTGGGGCACCGACACCACCGATGCCTGCGGCACCCTGCTCTACGACGTGCACCGGAACCGGTGGGACCCGTCCCTGTGGCGGCTGTGCGGTGTGGACCACCCGATGGGCCCCGCCGTCGCGGCATCGGCCGACGTCGTGGGAGGTGTCACCGACGCGGCCGCCGCGGAGCTGGGGCTGCTCCCGGGGACGCCCGTGGTGGCCGGCGCCGGCGACGTCTCCACCTCCGCACTCGGAGCCGGTGTCGTGGCACCGGGCACCGTGTACGTCAACGCCGGGACCGCCGCGCAGATCACGACGCCCCTGGACGAGCCCGTGCCGGGCCGCCACTTCGTCTTCGGCCGCGCGGCGTCGGACGGGTTCCTGGCGATGGCCTCGGTGTACGCCGTGGGCATGAGCGTCGACTGGGTCGCCAGGTCACTCCTGGTCGGGGCGCTCGGCGGCTCGGCGAGCGCGGGAGCCCGCCTCGACGAGATGGCCGCCGACGAGCCGGCCGGATCGGCGGGCGCAGTGTACGTGCCGCACCTGCTGGGCACCAGCGTGCCGACGCACGACCCGGGGGTGCGCGGCGCGTTCCTGGGGCTGACGGTGGACCACCGGCCCTCCACGCTGGCGCGCGCGGTGCTGGAGGGCGTGGCCTTCGCCTGCGCTGCGGCGGTGGCGCACGTGGGGCCGCTCGCGCAGCACGTGACCCGGGTGCGGATCGGCGGCGGCCTGTCGGGCTCGTCCGTGTGGGCCGAGACGCTGGCGGCCGTCCACGACCTGCCGGTCGAGCGCGTCGCCGGAGACGCCTCGCCCACCGGCGCCGCGATGCTGGCCGGGATGGGGCTCGGCGTGTGGGAGGACGCCGAGGAGGCGGCGGAGGTCTGCGTCGACGTCCAGCCGGTCGAGCCGCCCGCCGCCGAGACGGTGCAGCGATACCGCGCTGCCCAGCACCGGTACGAGGCCGGGGTCGAGGCACTGACGGAGCTGGGCCGGCGCACGGCCGCCGACCTGCGCGGTCCGGTGGCGGCGGGCGGCTCCCCGGCGGTGGTGGAGGTGGGTGCGTGACCGGCCCCGCAGCCGCGCGCCGGCTCCTGACCCGTGTCGACCACGACGCGGTGCTCGAGCTGACCGAGCGGCTCATCCGGACGCAGGGGCACCAGGACCTGCCGACGCACGAGCGCGCGGTCGCGGACCTGCTGGCCGAGGAGCTCGCGAGGAGGCTCCCCGACGACCGGAGCGAGGTGTCGCTCCAGGCGGTCGACGGGGACCGGGCCAACGTGACGGCGGTCGTCCGCGGCGGCATGCCCGGCCCGACCCTGATGCTCAACGCGCACCTCGACACGGTGCCCGGCTACGGGATGCCGGACGCCTACCGGCCGGTCGTGCGGGACGGGCGCCTGTACGGGCGTGGGGCCGTGGACATGAAGGCCGCCCTGGCGGCCATGCTGACCTGCCTGGACGTGCTCGCCGCACCCGACGTCGCCTTCCACGGTGAGCTCGTCCTCACCGCCGTCGCCGGCGAGGAGAGCGGCAGCGCCGGTATGCAGGCCCTCACGGGGGGCCGGTCCCCCGGCGCCCCCACCCGGGCGGACTTCGCCATCGTCGGCGAGCCCACCTCGATGAGGGTGGCCCGCGCGCACAAGGGCGCCATGTGGATCGAGGCGGAGTTCGAGGGGATCGCGACCCACGGCAGCGTGCCGCACGAAGGCGTCAACGCGGCCTACCACGCGGCCCGCTTCATCACCGCCGTGGAGGAACAGCTCGTGCCCCGCCTGTCCGGGCGGACGCACCCGGTGCTCGGCAGCGCCACGGTCAGCGTCGGCGTCGTGCGAGGTGGGGACCGTCCTCCCATGGTCCCCGCCCGGTGCAGCGTCCAGCTGGACCGGCGCTGGCTGCCGGGGGAGCGGCACGACGGGGTGCTCGAGGAGGTGCGCGGCCTCGTGGCGGAGCTGGAGCAGATGGACCCGCGGGTCACCGCGGTGGTCCGGGAGATGGAGGGCACCGCCACCTTCGTGCACGCGCCCCTGGAGTGCCCCGAGGACCATCCCGGGGTGGTGCTGCTGTCCGAGGTGGTCGGCGAGCACCTGCCGGGTGCCGGTGAGCCGGTCGGCGTCGACTTCTGGACCGACGGAGCGCTGCTGGCGGCGGGGACGGGCACGCCCACCGTCGTGTGCGGCCCGGGGGACATCGCCCAGGCGCACTCCCTGGACGAGTGGGTCTCCCTCGACCAGGTCCGCGCGGCGACGGACGTGTACGTGGACTTCGCGGCGCGCTACCTGCGGACCGAGATATCCGGGAGGAGTGCACATGGGTGAGCGCGGCGGCGGGCTGCGGGCGGTGGAGCGGGCGGTCGAGGTGCTCAACATCCTGGCCGAGCACCCCTCGGGGCTGTCGCTGGCCGACCTCGCCCGGACCTCGGACGTGCCGATGACGACGCTGCACCGGCTCCTCGGCGTGCTGCGCGAGTCCACCCTCGTCCGGGAGACCGCTGAGGGGCGCTACGCCGTGGGGTCGGGCACGGTGGTCCTCGGCCGGGCGTTCCTCGACGGGCTCGACCTGCGGGAGGCCGCCCGGCCGGCGATGGCCGACGTGGTCGCGCGGACGAGCGAGACCTGCCACCTGGGCATCCTCGCCTCGGTGCACATCGTGTACATCGAGAAGATCGACAGCCCGCACCCCGTGCGGATGTACAGCCGGGTCGGCGGTACGAACCCCGCGCTGAGCACGGCCATCGGGCGCGCCATCCTCGCGTACTCGCCTGCCCCGGTCGTCGAGGAGGTCGTGGAGACCTCCCGCCGGCTGTTCGGCCACGGCGACCGGGGTGAGGACGTCCACGCGGTGCTGGCACAGGTGCGGCGGCACGGCTACAGCACCGACCTCCAGGACAACGAGCTGGGCATCTGCTGCGTCGGGGCGCCGGTCTTCGACCACGGCGGTCGCGTGGTCGCCGGGATCAGCGTGTCCACACCCGCATCTCGATTCGACCGGGCGCGCCTCGACGAGACCGGGCAGCTGGTGCGAGCCGCCGCCGGTCGCATCTCGGCCGCGCTCGGCTGGGGAGGTTCCCCCGCCGGGCGTGGTCCCGACGACGACTGAGGGGACGGACGTGGAACTGCACGAGGTGCTCGAGGCGCAGCCGGTGCTCGCCGTCCCATCAGTGGGGGACTGGACCGCACGCGGAGCCCTGGCCGTCGGGCTCGGCACGGCGCTGTGCTCGCGCGAGGACATCCACCGGCGCGACCGGAGGCCGGTCGGGGCCCGAGCGCGCGCCGCCCTCGACCCCGGGGTGCCGGTGTGACCGCCGGGTCGGGACCCGCGACGCCGGCCGGGTCGTCGGTGGGGTCGTCCTCCCCGACGGAGGACCGCGGCGGTGGTCGACGCGCCTACGGGGTGCGGTGCGCGGAGTGCGGGTCGGCCGCGGACCTCCCGGCCTACCGGTGCGCGCAGTGCGGGGGAGTGGTCGTCGTCCACCCGTCTCCCGTGGCACCGGACGACGTGCGCGAGGACCGGTCCCGGACCGGTGTGTGGCGCCGGGCCGGGCTGCTGCCGCGGACGGCGCACGCCGTGACCCTGGGGGAGGGCGCGACCCCGCTGCTGCCGCTGCCCGGCCTCCTCGGCGACCGCGCGCGCGTCCACGCCAAGGTCGAGGCGCTCAACCCGACCCTGTCGTTCAAGGACCGCGCCATGGCACTGGCCGCGTCGGTGGCGCTGGACCTCGGACTGCCCGGCCTGGTCCTGGCGTCGACGGGCAACGCCGCCGTCTCGGCCGCCGCCTACGCCGCCGCCGCCGGCCTGCCGTGCCGGGTGCTGTGCGGAACGGGGTCGAGAGCCGCCCTGAAGCTGGCGGCCGCAGCCGCGCACGGCGCGGACGTCGGACTGGTCGAGGGCGACTACAGCTCCGCGTACGCGCGGGCGGTCCGGGCCGAGGACGAGGGGTGGTTCAACGTGACGACCACCTACCGCAACCCCGTCCTCGCCGAGGCCTACCGGGCGCTCGCCCTGGAACTGCTCGACGACCTCGGCCACGTCCCGGACGTCGTCGTCGTGCCCGTCGGGGCCGGCCCGCTGCTGCGCGGGCTCCTCGGCGGCTTCCAGGACGCCGTCTCCGCCGGGGTCGCGGCCCGCCCGCCCCGGCTCGTGGGGGTCCAGGCGAGGGCCTGCGCGCCCCTGGCCCGCGCCTGGCGGCACGGGAACTGGGCGGCGTCCCTGGCCGAGCCGCCGCCCGTGCTGCCGACGAGAGCCGGCGCGATCGCCGACTCCCTGCGGGGCTACGAACGCGAGGGGCTGCTCACGCTCGAGGCCGTGCGGGACAGCGGAGGAACGGTGGTCGACGTGGGGGAGGACGACATGGCACAGGCGATGACGGCGTTGGCCGGACGCGGTCTCCTCGTCGAGCCGGCGGCCGCAGCCGCCCTCGCGGCGCTGGCCGACGACGAGGTGGCGCCGCTGGTACCGGACGGCGGCAGCGCCGTGATCGTCCTGACCGGCCACGGCGCCAAGGAGCGGCTGGCGGCGGTGCCGGCCGTCGCCGCGGCGGAGGGGTGAAGCGGTGAGGAGTCCCAGGGGACCGGGAGCGGGTCCACGCGTCGTCGTGGCCGGGGTGGGACGGTTCGGCGCGCTGCACGCGCGGGTGTGGCGCGAACTCGGTGCGCAGATCGTCGGGCTGTGCGACGTCGACGAGCGGCGGCTGGCCGACGTCGCTGCAGGCCTGGGCGTGGCGGCGGTCTCCGGTGACCTGCCGAGCCTCCTGGCCCGGGTGGAGCCGGACGTCGTCGTGGTCGTCTCGGACGAGGCGACGCACGCGGACCTGACCGTCACCGCGCTCGAAGCGGGCTGCCACGTGTTCGTCGAGAAGCCGCTGGCGCTGTCCGGTGCCGAGGCATGGCGCGTCTCCGCGGCAGCCGCAGCGGTCGGCCGGGAGGTGGTCGCGGGCCAGATCTCCCGCTTCGCCGCTCCGTACGTGCGCATGCAGCAGACCCTGCGGGGCGGAGGCATCGGCCGGCTGTGTGCCCTGCGGCTGCGGCGCGACTTCAGCCGGCAGTGGTTCCTCTCGTTCGGAGACCGCGTGCACCCCGTCTGGGAGTCGTGCATCCACGACATCGACCTCGCGGTGTCCTTCGCCGGGCGCCCGGTCCAGCGGGTGAGCGCGGTCGCGACACGGGCGGCCGAGGACGAGGCGCCCAGCGTGGTGAGCGCGTTGCTGGAGTTCCGGGGCGGCGTCATCGCCACCGTGGAGTCGGCGTGGCTGGTGCCCGACTCCGCCCCCCGGACACTGGCGGGCGCGCTGGCCCTGGACGGCTCCATCGTCGCCGAGGCCGAGGTCCTGGGCAGCGACGGCATCCTCCGCCAGCGGCTCGTGGCCGACAACCTCGTCGAGTGGACCAGGTCGGGGACCGTCGTCCCCGACCTCTCGCTGTGGCCCGAGGAGGACGGGACGGTCGGCGGAGCGCTCCGACGGGAGGTGGCCTACGCCATCGACGTCTTCCTCGGGCGGCGGCCCGCCGACCGCGTCCCCCTCCAGGAGGTGTGCTGGGGGGTCGAAGCGGCGGAGGCCGTGGTCACGTCCCTGGCGGCGGGCGCACCGGTGGAGGTGCCGGACCGGGGACCGAGCACGGGGAGGGGCCGATGAGCACCGGCCGGGACCTCGCCGGTCCCGACGTCGTGACCCTGGGGGAGCCGCTCGTGCAGCTCTCACCGAACGCCCGGGCGGAGCAGGCCCTGCTGGACCTCGCCCGCGGGGCCGACCTCGTCGTCGGCGGGCGACCGCGGTCCCGACCCACCGTGGAACCGCAGGAGGTCTGATGGAGGTCGTACTGCTGGCGTCCGCAGACGACGCCGCCGCACTGCTGGCCGACGCCATCGACGCGCTCGTCCGTCGGCGGCCGGACGCGGTCCTGGGCCTCGCCACGGGCTCGAGCCCCCTGCTGACCTACCGGAAGCTGGTCGACCGCCACCGGCAGGGGACGGGTCCCTCGTATGCCGCGGTCCGCGCCTTCCTGCTCGACGAGTACGTCGGTCTGCCCGCGGGGCACCCGCAGAGCTACCGGACGACGATCGAACGGGAGCTGACCGGCCACCTCGACATCGACCCCCGCAACGTGCACGCGCCCGACGCGGGAGCCGAGGACCTCCCCGAGGCCGGGCGCCGCTACGACGCCGCCATCGCGGCGGCGGGGGGTGTGGACCTGCAGGTGCTGGGCATCGGCACCGACGGGCACCTGGCGTTCAACGAGCCGGGCTCCTCACTGGCCTCGCGGACGAGGTTGAAGACGTTGACCGCTCGCACCCGGGAGGACAACGCCCGCTTCTTCGGGGGCATCGGCGACGTCCCGCGCCACGTGGTGACGCAGGGGCTCGGCACCATCCTCGAGGCCCGGCACCTCGTGCTCATCGCGAGCGGGTCCGGCAAGGCCGCGGCGGTCGCGGCGGCCGTCGAGGGACCGCTGACCGCGTCCTGCCCGGCCTCGGTGTTGCAGCTCCACCCGCACGCCACCGTCCTGGTGGACGAGGCGGCGGGATCGCAGTTGCGGCGGAGGGACTACTACCGGGAGACCTACGCGGGCAAGCCGCCGTGGCAGGGCCTGTAGCAGGTCCGCCCGATCGGGAGCAGGGAGAGCTGGGCCGTCGGCGTGACCCCGTCGGTCGGCGGTGGAACGGCAGCAGGCCGGCGTGGTCGAGCGTCGTCGCAGTCCCGCGGAGGACGTGGCCACCCGGCACCCGCACCGGCGACGCCGACGAGGACGCGGCTCGCGTTCGCCGGAGGGCGGTGGGAGGGGGACGCCCCGGGTCACCGGAGGGCGGTGGCGACCTCGCGTGCGGCCGCGGCCACCGCCTGGCCGATCTGGGTCATGTCGGCGGCGTCGTCGACGAAGACCACGGCCAGCGCCGCGCGCGCACCCCCGTCGGGACCGAGCACCGGCGCGGCGACCGACCGCATGCCGGGGATGACCTCGCCGTACGAGGTCGCCCACCCCAGCCGGCGGGCCTCCTGGAGGGCCTCCCGGTCCTCGGGCGTGGCGGCCTCGGGCATGAGGAGGGCGAGGCCGGGTGCCCCCTGCCCCACCGGGTGGCGGATGCCCGGCCGGTAGACGACGTGGGCCGGGGAGTCGTGCGGCTCGACGGTGCTCACCGTCACCGTCTCGTCGCCGGCCCGGACGACGAGGAAGGCCGTCATCCCCAGCTGCGCGACCAGGGCGTTGAGCTGGGGGAGTGCCGCCGACTGGAGGTCGGTCCGCACTCCGCGGGCCAGCCCGACCATGCCCAGACCCAACCGGTAGTGCCCTGCCGGGTCCCGCTCGACCAGCTGGTGGTCCTCGAGCGTGCGCAGCAGGCGGTAGGTGATCGACCGGTGCAGACCCAGGGCCTGACCGATGTCCGCGATCGGCTGGGGGGTGCCGACGGTGGCCAGGTGCTCGAGGATCCGGATGCCGCGGTCGAGCGTCTGGGACTGCGGCGCGCTCGCACCGTCGTCTGCCGCCATCGCCGTCCCTCCCCGCGCCGGTTCGCATCCACCCTACGGTCAGCCGGTTCCGCACCCCGGATGCCGCTGGCGGTACGTGGGATGGCGGCCCCACGTGCACGGGATGACGAGGAGCCGCGCCACAGCCGTCGTCCCCGGAGGACGCCGCGGTGCCCCGACGCCCGGTCCGGCCGGACGCGGCACCACCCCTGACGTCCAGGCGGGGTGGTGTCGCGTCCTCAATGGGTCGTCAGCCGTTGATGACCTGCGGGACGGCCACCGCCTTGAGCCCCTCGACGCCGAACTCCAGCCCGTAGCCGGACTTCTTCACCCCGCCGAAGGGGATCATCGGGTGCACGCCGCCGTGCGAGTTGATCCAGACGGTGCCCGCCTCGAGCCGGGCGGCCACGGCGCGCGCCGCCTCCCGGTCGCTGCCCCACACCGAGGCGCCCAGGCCGACGTCGAGCCGGTTGGCCATCGCCACGGCGGAGTCGACGTCGTCGTAGCGGACGATCGGCAGCGCCGGGCCGAACTGCTCCTCGGCCACCAGGGGGTTGTCGTCGTCGACGTCGGCCACGATCGTGGCCGGGTAGAAGTACCCCGGGGCGTCGGGGTCGGGGTCGCCGCCGACGAGGATCTTGGCGCCGGCGTCGCGGGCGGCGTCGACCAGGCGGGCGACGATCTCGTACTGCGCGCGGTTCTGCAGCGGGCCGAGCACGTTCTGCTCGTCGAGCCCGCGGCCCATCGGCATGGCGCGCGCCACGTCGGCCAGCGCCGCGCAGACCTCGTCGTAGACGTCGGTGTGCACGTACAGCCGCTTGAGCGCCGCGCAGGTCTGGCCGGTGTTGATGAAGGCGCCCCAGAACAGGCCCTCCGCGATGGCGCGGGGGTCGACGTCGGGCAGGACGATGCCGGCGTCGTTGCCGCCGAGCTCGAGGGTCAGCCGCTTCACGGTGTCGGCCGAGCTGCGGATGATGGCCTGCCCGGTGGCGGTGGAGCCGGTGAACACGAGTTTGTCGACGCCCGCGTGGCCCGACAGCCGCGCGCCCACGTCACCCCCACCGGGCACGGCGGTGAGCACGTCGGCCGGGAGCACGCTGTTCAGCACCTCGACCAGCGCCAGCACGCTCAGCGGCGTGTACTCCGAGGGCTTGACCACCACGGTGTTGCCCATGCGCAGGGCCGGGGCGACCTGCCAGACGGTGATCATCATCGGCCAGTTCCACGGGCCGATGGCGCCCACGACGCCGACGGGGCGGTACCGCAGTTCGGCGTGGGTCTCGCCGTCGTCCAGCACGGTCTCGCCAGGCAGCTCGGTGGCGGCCGTGGCGCGCAGCCAGGCCGCGCAGGCGCCCACCTCGAAGCGGGCGTTGGGGCCGTTGAGCGGCTTGCCCTGCTCACGGGACAGCAACTCGGCCAGGGGCTCGGCCGCCGCCTCGACCGCGTCGGCGGCGCGCAGCAACAGGTCGGTGCGCTCGGCGTCGGCGCGGGCGCCCCAGGCCGGCTGGGCGGCACGGGCCCGGGCGACCGCGGCGTCGAGGTCCTCGGGGGACCTGAAGGCGACGCGGCCGACGACCTCCCCCGTCGCCGGGTCGAGGACCTCGCGGCCGTCGGGGTCGGTGACGCCGGCCAGCAGGCTCTCGTACGTGGGCGTCTCCGGCGTGGTGGTCACGGGCTCGGTCACGGTCGGGGTGGTCATCGTGGTCCTTCGGTGAGGGGGACGGGGTGGTGCGGGACTGCGGTGGGAACCGGGCGCGGGGAAGGCGTGCTCACAGCGCGGGCGCCGGCTCGATCCGGCCGGTCACCTCGCCGAGGGCGATCCGGCCGCCGTGCGAGCCGGGCGCGGTCGCGGTGATCGTGACGACGTCGCCGTCCTCGAGGAACGTGCGCGTCGACCCGTCCGACAGGGTCAGCGGCTCCTTGCCGCCCCAGGAGAGCTCGATGAACGAGCCGCGCTGGTCCCTGCCGGGGCCGGAGACGGTGCCGGAGGCGAACAGGTCGCCGGTGCGGAGGCTGGCCCCGTTGACGGTCATGTGTGCCAGCTGCTGGGCCGGCGTCCAGTACATGAGGCCGAACGGCGGGCAGCTGACGAGCTCGCCGTTGAGCCGCACCTCGAGGGTCAGGTCCAGGCCCCAGGGCCGGCCGGTGTCGTCGAGGTAGGGCAGCAGCGGCACGTCGCGGACCGGTGCGACCCGGGCCGCCTCCAGCGCGGCCAGGGGCACGACCCAGGGCGAGACGGAGGTGAGGAAGGACTTGCCGAGGAACGGGCCCAGCGGCACGTACTCCCAGGACTGGATGTCCCGGGCGGACCAGTCGTTGACCAGGCACACGCCGAAGACGTGGTCGGCGACGTCGGCCACGGGGACCGGGGTGCCGAGCCGGGACGGCGTGCCGACGACGAAGCCGACCTCGGCCTCGATGTCCAGCCGCTGCGACGGGCCGAACGTGGGCGCGTCGTCCGTCGGCGCCTTCCGCTGCCCGTTGGGTCGCACGACCGGGGTGCCGGAGAGGGCCACGGTGCCGGCGCGGCCGTGGTAGCCGATCGGCAGGTGCTTCCAGTTCGGCGTCAGCGGCTCCGAGTCGGGGCGGAACATCCGACCGAGGTTCTCGGCGTGGTGCTGCGAGCTGTAGAAGTCGACGTAGTCGGCGACCTCGACCGGCAGGTGCAGCGTCACCTCGGAACGCGGCACGAGGTGCGGCTCCACCCGCGCGCGGTGGGCGTCGTCGGTGAGCCACTCGGTCAGCCGGGCGCGCAGGTCCGCCCAGGCCTGCGGCCCGCGGGCCATGAAGGCGTTGAGCGAGCCGGTGGCGTGCACGTCGTCCCCGGTGGCCGCGGCGAGATCGAGCACGGAGTCGCCGATCGCGACGCCGGTGCGGCGGCGACCGGAGGCGTCGGAGAAGACGCCGTACGGGAGGTTGTCCAGGCCGAAGCCGGTGCCGGCGGGCAGGTCGAGCCAGCTCATGCGGGGGTCCGTTCCAGGGAGGGCAGCAGGCCGAGGTCGACGAGGTCGTCGACCGGCTCGAGGACGCTGCAGGTGCCGAAGGAGGTGAAGACGGCGCGGGCCCGGGCGGCGCGGTCGGCCGGCCAGGAGCGCACGGCGGTCGCCACGGTGCCCGGGTCGGTCTCGTCCAGCCACTCCGACGCGACCGTCGGCGGCGCACCGGAGGCGAGCACCGAGGCCGCGAGCAGCACGTTGAGGAAACCGTGGTGCTCGAAGCCGGTGCCCGGGTCGGTGTGCCGGACGGCGTGGTGCAGGCCGGCGGTGCACTTGACCGCGAGGCCGCGTGCGACGCAGGCGTGCAGGGTGGCGGCGAGCTCGTCCGGGGAGGGGAACAGGGCCGCGCGCACCCCGCCGGTGCGCAGCTTGGCGCGGTACCGGGTGCCGGCCAGGACGTCGAGCACCTCGTCCCGGGCGGCCGTGCGCGGCAGCTCGACCGCCGCCGGCACGTCAGGGGGCAGGACGTCGTCGAGGACCTGGACCGCCTCGCGGGCCGACGCGGCGTCGGTGGCGACCGGGACCTCGACGGCGGCCAGGGTCAGCCCCGGGTGGGCGGTGACCCGGGCCGCGGCGGCCGGCAGGTCGCCGGCCGCCGCGATCAGCGAGACGCCGAGCGGTTCGCCGCCGCCGAGGTGCTCGGCGAGCTCGTCGAGCCGGGCCGCCGGCACGACGAACGGCCCGACGAGATCGCCGAGCTGCGCCCGCAGCCGCCGGTGCGCGGGCACGGCGACGGCCATCGGCGCGTCCCCGGGCGGGAACAGGGCGGCGTCGTCGAAGAGCCCGTCGAAGCGCACGGTCATGCCGAGGGACCCCGGCCCGACCAGGTCCAGGCGTACTTCCCGTCGTCGACCGCGATCCCGGCCTCGCCGAGGTCCAGCGGGCGGAAGGTGTCGACCATGACGGCCAGCTCGTCGAAGGACTCCACGCCGAGCGAGCGCTCCACCGCGCCGGGCTGCGGGCCGTGGCTGTGCCCGCCGGGGTGGACCGAGATCGAGCCCTTGCCGATGCCGGAGCCCTTGCGGGCCTCGTAGTCGCCGTCGACGTAGAACATGATCTCGTCGCTGTCGACGTTGGAGTGGTAGTAGGGCACCGGCACCGCCAGCGGGTGGTAGTCGACCTTCCGCGGGACGAAGTTGCAGATCACGAAGTTGGAGCCCTCGAAGACCTGGTGCACCGGCGGCGGCTGGTGCACCCGGCCGGTGATCGGCTCGTAGTCGGCGATGTTGAAGGCGTAGGGGTAGAGGCAGCCGTCCCAGCCGACGACGTCGAAGGGGTGCTCGGGGACCACGTGGACGGTGCCCGCGAGGCCGCCGGGGCCGTTGCCGCGGTGCTTGACGTAGACCTCGACGTCGGTGCCCTCGGCGAGCAGCGGCTCGGTCGGGCCGCGCAGGTCGCGCTCGCAGTAGGGGGCGTGCTCGAGGAACTGCCCGTACTTCGACAGGTAGCGCTTGGGCGGGGCGATGTGGCTGTTGGCCTCGATCACGTACGTGCGCAGCGGCTCGGGACCGGTGGGGACCCAGCGGTGGGTGGTGGTCCGCGGGAGGATCACGTAGTCGCCCTGGCCCACCTCGAGAGCGCCGAAGGTGGTCTCCACCGTGGCGCTGCCGCGCTCGACGTAGACGCACTCGTCGCCGGTGGCGTTGCGGTAGTACGGGCTCGGCAGCGACGACACCGCGTAGGAGATGCGGACGTCGCCGTTGCCCAGCACCAGGCGCCGGCCGGTGACCGCGTCGACGGCCTTGTGCTCCTCGCCGGGGAACAGGTCGTGCAGCTTCAGGTGCCGCGGCACGAGCGGCGCGTTGGGGGTCAGCGACTGGTCGGGGAGCTCCCACGGGCGGGCGTCGACGATCGCCGACGGGACGCCGCGGTGGTAGAGCAGCGAGGAGTCGCTCGAGAACCCCTCCTCGCCGACGAGCTCCTCGTAGTACAGGGCACCGTCGGGACGACGGAACTGGGTGTGCCGCTTGGGTGGGACCTCGCCCACCTGCCGGTAGAACGCCATGACGAACTCCTTCGGGTCATCGGCCCCCTCCCGGGTCCCCGGCCCCACCCTGAGCGGAGCGAGGGGTGGGGAGGACGGGGTCCTGCTGCGCGGGGTGGGGAGGAGGGGGCCTTGCTTACGCCGGGACGGGGGTGGGGACGGTGCGGGCGAGCAGCCGGGCCACCGCGGGGGTGACGTCGGCGGAGCGGGTGAGGACGGCGGCGACGTGCGCGTCGGGACGCAGCACCCAGACCTCGTCGGGGCGGGCGCCCAGGGCCTCGCGGAGCAGGCCGCTGGGGTCCAGGTCGCCCATCCGGTGCACGGTCACCGGCAGATCGCCGAGCTCGGGCAGATCCGGCAGGACGGCGTCGTCGCCGACCAGGACGGTGACGCCCTCGCGGGCCAGCTGGCGCAGCCGGACGACGTCGGGCCGGTCGGGCACGGTCACCGGGCAGTCCGGCACCAGCACGCCGGGGGCCGGCACGGGGACGTCGCCGCGCGCCGGGCGCCCCGGGAACGGGCGTGCCGGGTCGGGGGTCGTGAGCGGTGAGTCGACGTACCAGAACGGCTCGGCCAGCCGGCCGGAGTCGACCTGCGCCCGTGCCTCGGGATCGCCGGCCGCGCGCTCGAGGACGTCGAGCCGGTGGCGGGCCTCCTGCTCGCTGCGCGGCACGAGGAAGTTCATGGTCGCGGTGGTGACGTTGATGTTCTCCAGCGCCGCGGCGTGCCGCTCTGCGTGGTAGCTCTCCAGCAGCTCCTCGGGGGCCCAGCCGCGGCGGACGAAGGCGATCTTCCACGCGGCGTTCTCGGCGTCGAGGACGCCGGAGTTCAGGCCGCGGGCGCCGAACGGGCTGACCAGGTGCGCCGCGTCGCCGGCGACCAGCACCCGCCCGACCCGCATCCGGTCCACCAGCCGGGAGTGGAAGCGGTAGACCGACTTCCACACGACCTCGTAGGGCCGGTCGCCGATCACCTGGCGGATGCGCCGGTCCAGTCCGCCGGAGGCCTCCTCCGTAGCCAGGTCGAAGTCCGGGGGCACCTGCCAGTCGATGCGGAAGGTCGAGTCCGGGCAGGGGTGGATGAGCACCTGGCGGCCGGGGTTCCACTCCGGGTCGAAGTAGAACCGGCGCTCGGTCTCCCACCCGGGCAGGTCGGTGCGGATGTCGCAGATGAGGAAGTAGTCCTGGAAGGACTCGCCGGGGAAGCTCAGCCCGAGCATCGAGCGGACGTCGTCGCTGCGGGGGCCGGGGCAGGCGACCGCGTGCGAGCCGCGCACCCGCACCGCCCCCTCGGCGGTCTCGCAGGTGACGGTGACGCCACCGTCCCCGTCCGCGGAGCCGTCCTGGTCGATGCCGGTGACCCGGTGGCCCCAGCGCACGTCGATCAGCGGTGAGGCGGCGATCCGCTCGTCCAGCAGCGCCTCGGTCTCGCACTGCGAGACGTTGACGAACGGCGGGAAGGGGGAGCGGCCGCGGTCGGCGAAGCTGAAGGAGAACAGCTCGGCGTCGCGGTGGAAGGTGCGGGCAGTGGTCCAGGTGACCCCGCGGCGCGCGACCTCGGCACCGACGCCGACGGCGTCCCACACGTCGAGGACGTCGCGCTGCTGGCAGATCGCCTTGCTGCCGATCGGGTCACGCTCGGGACGGGCGTCGAGCACGACGACCGGCAGGCCCCAGCGGGCCAGCAGGAGCGCGGCGGTCTGGCCGACCGGGCCGCAGCCCAGGACGAGCACCGGCGGGCCGGGAACGGGAGTGGTCATCGGAGGGGACTCCTGTCGGGTCAGCCCTGCAGCTGGTCCCACACGGCGCGGTCGCGCTCGGCGGTCCAGATGACGGGGCGCTCGGTGCCGGAGAACTCGTCCCACAGCCGCGAGACGTCGAAGGGCAGGCAGTGCTCGAAGATCGGCCAGCGCCCGTACTTCGGGGCCAGCGCGGCGTGGGTGGCCTCGAAGGCCTGCTTGAGGGTGCCGCCGGCGCGGTGCACCTCGCCGACGGTGCGCTGCATGGTGAGCAGGAAGTCGCGGGTCTGCTCGATGGCGGCGTCGACCTCGTCGCGGCCGCGCGCGATCCTCCCGCGGCCACCGACCAGCTGCTGCGCCCCGAGGGCCTTGACCCGGTCGAGGGTCCCGGCGGCCCAGTCGAAGTGGAAGGCGTCGCCGGTGTAGAGCGCGGCCTGCGACTCGACGAGGTCGCCGGCGAAGAGGATCTCCTGCTTGGGCAGCCAGGCGACGATGTCGCCCTCGGTGTGCCCGCGACCGAGGAACTCCAGCACCAGCTCGCCGCGGTCGCCGCCGAGCTCGATGGTCAGCTTGTCGCGGAAGGTCATCGTCGGCCAGGTGAGGCCCGGGATCGACTCGGGCTCCTCGAACAGCCGCGGCATCCGGCCGTACTCGCTCTCCCAGTCCTGCTGGCCGCGCTCCTCGATGAGGTGCTTTGTCTGCTCGGAGCTGATGATCACCTCGGCGTCGAACGCGCTCGCGCCCAGCACGCGGACGGCGTGGTAGTGGCTGAGCACCAGGTAGCGGACCGGCTTGGCGGTGTGCTCGCGCAGCTTGGCCAGCCAGCGGCGGGCGGCCACGGGGGTGGCCAGCGCCTCGAAGCAGACGAGGAAGTCCTCGCCCTCGATGGCGCCCAGGTTCGGGTCGCCCTCCGCGGTCAGCGCGTACACGCCGTCGGCGAGCACCTCGAGGGTCTGCTCCTTGACGCCGAGGTCGGCGGAGGAGGCGAAGGGCTTGGCTGCCATGGGGAGGTCTCCGGGAAGCTCTGTCCGATAATCGGATGAACAGTTCGTTTACAGGTCCAACGGTACGTCGGTGTGGTGGCCGGCACAAGAGGCCGGGCGGCCTTTCCCGGGGTTCGTCGAGGGGTCGCCGCGATCCCGCATGCAGCGGCGCCGGACGCCCGAGAGGTCGTCTCGGGCGTCCGGCGCCGCGTGCATCCGAGCTCAGTCGCGAGGCATCCAGGCCATGTCGATCGAGACGACCTCGCTGACCGCGGCCATCCGGCCAAACTCCGGCATGTCGGCGGCCTTCGCGTTGGCCGCCTCGGCCTGGTCGACGCTGTCGTAGACCCAGACGTCGGTCCACAGGCCGTCCTCGCCCTTCGCGATGATGGGCGCGGCCACGAAGCCGGGGATGGCGGCGGCGACGGCGGCGACGGCGCCGGGGCGACTGGCCAGGAACTCCTCCTCCTGGCCCTCGTGGACGCGGATGTGGACGAACTCGACGAGGTGCTGCTTCACGGTGGTTCCTCTCGGTGGTCGGGGGATCAGGACGGGCTGAGGACGGTGTCGTCGATGGCGGGGAACGCGTCGACGGTGGTCAGCAGTGCGTGCACCTCGCGGCCGGCGCGCATGCCGCTCTCGATGGCGCCGTCGATGAACCCGGCCCAGCCGTTCGCGTAGTCCGAACCCGCGACGAAGACGCGACCCTCTGGGCGCTGCAACTCGGCGAGTGATCCGGTGAGCTGGCCGGCCCGCTGCATCGGCCACGTCTCGCCGGAGAGCTCGTCGGCGACCCAGTCGTGGCTGGCGACCTCGAGCACCTCGGCATCGGGCAGCCAGGTGCGCAGCGCCTCCTGGACGGCGGCGGGGTCGGCGCCGTCGAGGCGCTCGCTGACCGAGCCGAAGGCGACCACGAGCGTCTCGCCGTCGGCGACGTGCTCGACCTGGCACAGCGTCAGCGCGGCGGAGCCGGGGGCGAGGGCGACGAACGGCTCGTACTCACCCCGCAGCCGGGCCCACACCTTGACGCCCTGGGAGGCCTGGCCCTGGTGGGCGGCTCGCCGCTTGCCCTCCGACAGCGGCGGATCGAAGCTCACCGAGTCCAGCATGTTCAGCGGCAGGGTCGCCACGACCGCGGCCGCGGTCAGGGTGGCGCCGTCCTCGAGCGTGACGGTCACCCCGGTGTCGTCCTGCGCGACCGATACGACCCGGGTGTTCGTACGGATCTCCACGCCGGCGTCAGCGGCGATCGCCTCGATGAGGCCACGGGTGCCGCCGACGACCTTGTAGGTGGCACAGGCCTCGAACATCAGCTGCCAGCTGCCGCCGGCCAGAGCGCACCAGCGCAACGCCTGGGCGTAGCCGCCGTCCTCGGTGCGGCCGCTGAAGTTGGTCGCCCACATCCCCTCGACGGCGTCGAACTCCTCGGGACCCAGGCCGAGCTGCTCCAGCTTCTGCCGGACGGTCAGGCCGTCGACCTCGGCGAGCCGGTCGCCGGCGAGCAGCGGCTGGTACGGCTGCGGGAAGTAGGCGAGCGACTCTTCCGTGCTGCCGGCCATGCCCCGGTCGACCAGCCCGAGCAGCTCGTCGGCCGTGCCGCTGTGCACCGTGCCGCCGCTGCGCCAGTAACCCTTGACCGGCGTGGGGGAGGGGGTCACGCCGATGCCGTAGCGGCTCAACTCGGCCCAGGTGTGGGGCTGGATCCAGTGGACCCAGGTGCCGCCCATCTCCAGGTCGTGGCCGAGCCGGGTGTCGGTCCAGGTGCGGCCGCCGATGCGGTCGCGGGCCTCCAGCACCAGCACCCGGTGCCCCTGCCGGCGCAGCTCGCGGGCGGCGGTGACACCGGCGAAACCGGCACCGACCACGATGACATCGGTGTCGTGCGAGGTGGACATGTCTCTCCTTGCGTTTCCGGTGTGGTCAGGCGGTGGGGGTGGTCGGCGCGAGAACTGCGGTCGGTGAGGGGGCGGCCGTCAGCACGTCGTCGGCCGGGCGCCGGCGCAGCGACTCCAGGACCACGCCGACGAGCAGCACCAGCGGGACGGAGAGGACCAGCGGCACCGCGGTGCCCAGGGAGCCCCCGATCAGCAGGGTGAAGTTGGTCAGCACCAGCCCCGCCAGCGCGGCGATCAGCACCGCGGCGAGGACGGGCGCGACGAGCGTCTGCCACGGCCGGGTGTCCAGCCGGGTACGCCGGAAGAAGACCACCACCGAGATCGACGTGAGGAGGTAGAGGACCACCAGGCCGAGGACGGCGACGCCGCTGAACCAGGCGAACAGCGTGAGCACCGGGTCCAGGCCGAGCACCGCGAACGGCATGACCAGCACCAGGGCTAGCACCGTCTGCAGGCCGCTGGCGACGAACGGCGCGCCCTGTCGTGTCGTGCGGGAGACGACCGCCGGCAGTGCCCCGCCCTCGCCCAGCGAGTGCACGTACCGGTTGGAGGCGTTGTGGAAGGCGAGGATCCCGGCCAGCAGAGACGTCGCCAGGAGGACGCCGCCGACCTCGGCCGCCCACGGGCCCAGGGCATCCGAGATGGCCGCGAACAGCAGCACGGTGCCGTCCCCGGACTCCAGTGCGCCACCGGCGGCGGCGACGACCTGGTCGGCGCCGTAGGCGCTGACCACCATCCAGGAGACGAAGGCGAAGAACAGTGCGATGGTGGCGACGGCGAGGTAGGTGGCCCGCGGGACGGTGCGGGCGGGGTCCTTCGCCTCGGCCGAGTAGATGGCGGTGGACTCGAAGCCGAACATCGACGCGATGCCGAAGGTCAGCGCGATGCCCGGCGCGCCGGCCAGCAGTGCCGACGGCCAGAAGCTGGCGCCGGGGTCCAGCCCCTGGGGCCCGCCGCCGGTGAACAGGGTGACCAGGGCGAAGGCCAGCAGGATCCCCATCTCCCCGGCGACGAGCAGCGCCAGGAACCGGGCGCCGAGCTCGATGTTCAGCGAGCCGAGCACCTGGATCAGGACCATCGTCACCAGCGCGCACGCCCACCACGGCGGGGCGACGCCCAGGTACGTGTCGGCCAGGGAGGACACGATGACCCCGTACAGGCCGTACATGCAGGCCTGCACCGTGTTGTAGGACCACAGTGCCAGCAGCGCCGACCCGGTGCCGAGGCGCCGGCCCAGCCCGCGGCCGATGTAGGCGTAGAAGGCGCCCTCGGCGGTGACGTGCCGGCTCATCGCGATGAAGCCCACCGCGAACAGCGCGATGACCAGGCCGACGACCAGGTACGCGGCCGGCGCCCCCGCGCCGTTGCCCAGCGCCACGGCCAGCGGCAGGGCGCCGCCGATGCCGGTCAGTGGCGCCTGGGCAGACAGGACGAAGAACAGGATGCCGACCACGCCGATGGCGCCACGCTTCAACTGGCTGTGGTCGTTCCGCTCACGCGCAGGCGCGGCGGTCTGGGTCGAGTGGGACATGGTCGCTCCGGTGGAAGGCGGCGGGATCCGGGCGCCGGGGTGCGGAGACCCCGGCGACGGGGGACGGGCGTCGTCCTGCATCGGGACGACGAACTGCGGAGTGCCGGAGACGCAGAACTATCCAGATGGATAGATGTGGGCGCCGACACAAAGATGCATGCTGCTGCGAAACTGGTCAAGTGGTCAGTTCGAGGTCTGTCGCGGTGGCCTCGGCCGGCGTGCGGGTGGGATCGCCCGTGTCGAACGCGCCGCGCCACCGTGGCCGGAGGGATCTGCCTCCGGCCCGTCGGCGGTGCGTACCGTCGCTCCAGAGGATCGGGGGGACATGACAGGGATCGAGACGACGGGGGTGGCCGCGCGCCCGGCGCCCGGCTACGGGGAGGGGCGGCGGGCGCTGCTCGCGGCAGCCGTGCACGTGGTCGCCACCCGGGGGCTACGGCACCTGACCTACCGATCCGTGGCGAACGAGGCGGGTGTCGCCCACGGGCTCGTGGCGCACCACTTCGGCTCGCGGGACGCACTGCTGAAGGCCGCCCTGGAGTTCTCGCTGGCCAACAGCGTGGGCTCCATCAGCGCCGACCCGGGCAGCGGTGATCTGGAAGCCCTGTTCGCCGGTGTCGTCGAGATGGTCCAGGCCAACCCCGACGACCAGGCATTCCAGTACGAGCTGATCCTCGAGGCCCGACGCCGCCCGGAGCTGCGCCCGCACGTGGAGGAGGTCTACGCGACCTATCGGCAGGCGCTGCGAGGCGAGCTGGAGGCTGCGGGCATCGATGCGGACGACGGCCTGGTCCACCTCGTGTTCGCGGCCGTCGACGGACTGGTCTTCCAGCAGGTGTGCCTCGACGACTCGGCCGGTGCGCGGGCGGGCGTCGAGCGGTTGCGCACCCTCCTCCGCCCGCTCGCCCGGTAGTCCTCAGCCGGCGCGGAGCCCCGCGAGGAACGCGTCGAGCATCGCGACCTGGGTCGCCGCAGGGGTCGGTGTCCCCGGGGTCGTGGCGAGCACCTGGAGCCCCATGGCCATGGCGAGGAGTTGCTCGGCCAGGACGTGGTCCGGCGTCCCCGCCGTGACGTCGCCGTCCTCCCGGGCCTGCTGCAGCAGCTCCGTCAGCTCGCGACGCCAGCGCTGCATCGCCTCGTCGTTGAGCTGCGCGAAACGCTCGTCGGCGACGGTGCGGCTCCAGAACGGGAGGACGATCCGAGCCTCCAGCCGGGTCACCTCGCTCGTCGGCATGACCTCGACCAGGAACGCCCGCAGAGCCGCCACCCCACGCAGGCCGGCAGTCGCCTCGCGGATGCGGTCGTTGGTCCGGTCGAAGACGTAGCCGTAGGCGGCCTCGACGAGCGCGTCCTTGTTGGCGAAGTAGTAGGCCAGCGCGCCGTTGGCGTAGCCGGCCTCGCGGGCGATCTCCCGCATGGTCGCGGCGTCGGCGCCCCGGGTGGCCATGAGCCGCCAGGTGACCTCCAGGATCTCCCGGCGTCGTTGCTCGCGGTCCACCAGCTTGGGCACGGGACTCCTGACTGTCGTCGGTGGCGTCAGTGTGCCCAACCGCGGACTCAGCCATGGCAGCAGCTCTCCTCCCCCGCGTCACCGCCGGGACCGGCGGCGCGGCTGCGGCAGTGGGCGCTGGCGTTCGGGGGGACGTCGAGGGTGGGGTTGCGGTCGAAGAAGCCGACCGGCTTGAGCCGGAAGCCGGTGTGGTCGACCGGCATGACCGGCCAGTCCTCGGGCCGGGGGACGTGGGTGAGGCCGAAGGTGTGCCAGACGACGAGGTCGGTGCCCTCCAGCTCGCGGTCGGCCGCGACGTACTCGGGCAGGCCCGCCCCGCCGGGGTGCTGGTTGACGAAGTCGCCGGCCGCGTAGCGCTCGGCCGGGTCGTAGGCGGTGACCCACAGGTGCTTGGCGGCGAAGGTGGCCCGGCGGTGGATGGGGCTGTCCGGGTCGGCCAGCAGGGTCGGCTGGCCCTCCGGCAGCAGCGCGTAGGCGACCGGCTCGCCCAGCCGGTTGCGGCTGTTCGGGTTGCTGACGTGCCAGATGCGGCCGACGGACTGGTCGGCCATCCGCTGGGCCTCGGACTCGCGGCTCAGCGTCGTCCGGCGCTGGGCGAAGGCGTTGCCGCGCGGGTTGTCCGGGCCCATCGGGACCCGCACGAAGTCCAGCTCCTCGACGGTGTTGGTCGGGCCGTCGACGGCCATGTCCAGCCGGGCGCTGAACAGGTGCTGGTGGAACGGGGCGCCCAGGCCGGGGGCGATCTCGGAGGCGTAGGGGTAGCCGTTGCCGGGGTGGGCGGAGGTGAAGACGATGCCGGTGGCCTTGACCTCGAACCCGATGGTGCCGTCGAGGTAGAGGTACCAGTAGAAGCCGTAGTCGTAGTTGCCGATGGTGGTGAAGAAGCTGATCACCATGCGGCGCTGGCGGCGGGTCTCTGCGGAGCCGGCCCACAGGTCGGTGTGCTTCCAGAGGATCCCGTAGTCCTCCTCGTGCATGCAGATGGCGTTGCGCAGGACCTGGGGGTTGCCGCGCTCGTCGGCGATGACGGCGTCCATGTAGGTGATGTCGCCGAGGCAGTCGCAGCCGAGCTCGAGGGCGTTGGCGTAGCGGCCGACCAGGTACTCGCCGGTGTCGAAGTAGTTCTGCCACGAGCGGACGGGGGAGGGGTCGGCGTAGGGGACGACCATCTCGGCGATCGAGGCGCGGTGGATGATCGGCCGCAGCCGGCCGCCGTCGACGAACCCGATTTGGTGCAGGGTGAGCCCCTCGCGGGCGTCGAACCCGACCCGCAGCTGCCACCCCTCCCAGGTCAGCAGGTTGCCGTCGAGGGTGAAGCTCGGGCCCTCGGGCTGGGTGATCTCGATCGGCTTCTGCGTGGTCCGCACCGGCCCGGTGACCGCCGGGTCGTGGAAGTTGCCCGACTCCTCGGGAACCGGCACCGGGCCCTGGTCGATCACCTGGGTCACGGTCTTGGCCATGACGTCGACGTAGGCGACCAGCCCGTCGATCGGGTGGGCCCAGGCGTGGTCGCTCGGGTGGTCCTGGCGGAAGGCCAGCCCGCGCAGGATCCGCCGTCCCTCCTCCTCCGGGTACTCGAACACACCGGCCGACAGCGGGGCGACCCGCACGTCCGCCACGTCCAGATCGCGGGCGGCCAGTGCGGCCAGCCACCGCTCGTCGGTGGAGAGGACCTCCTCGACGAGGGCGAACTCCTCGTCGAGCACCGGCAGCTGCCCGTCGGTGGCGGCGTCCAGGGCCCGGTCGGAGACGATCTCGCGCTGGGTCACCGAGACCACGACGTCCCGGGCGGCGGGGCGCGCGACGTCGTGCAGCAGGGCGCGGACCCGCCGGTCGAGGGACGGCGCATCGCCGGAGAGCGATCCCTTCTCCGGCTCCTCCAGGCCGACGTACACGAAGCGGGTCGTGTCGGCGACCAGCCCGGCGTCGGTCAGCACCTGGCGGGCCGTGGTGACCTCGTCCGCGGTGAGTTGCTCGAGGGGGTGCGTCGCCGTCGGCGTCGTGACGGGTGCGGCCATGGGGGCTCCCTGTTTTAGTTCTACGGGTGTAGAAAGACTGCGTGACCCAAGTTACAGCCGGTGTCTCGATATGTGAAGTCCGTGTCTGGAAATCGAACGGCTCCCGGCTGCTCGTCCCGGTCCGCTGGTGCGCGGTGCTCGTGGCCCTGGGGTCAGCGGCGGTGCACGTGCTGGCCCTGGCGACCGGTGTCGCGCCGTCGTCGGTGCAGGTCGTGGCACTGCTCGTGATGGGGATGGCCTGCCTGCCGTGCGCCGTGCACCTCGCCTTGCTGCCGCGGCGTCGCACGTGGGTGCAGACCGCCGTCGTCTCCGCGGCGATGCTCGTGGGCCACCCGCTGCTGTCCGCGGCCGGTTCCGGACACCACGGGACGGCGCACGAGGGTGGAGCGGCCGTCGGCGTGGGTGCGGCGACGGTCGTCGTCCCCGCGACGGGTCTGGTCCTCGCCCTCTCCGGTCTCGCCCTCGAGGCCAGGAGGTCGGCCTCGACCGCGTCAGCCGCCGATCCTCGGACCTGCAGACCTGCATGAAGGTCCTCCACGGTGTGACCACCGCGCCGCGGCTCACCCCGCCAGGAGGCGTCATGGCCGTCTTCCGGATCCTCGAAGGGAGCGGACTCGTCCCACCCGCGCTCCGGGGGACCGGCGGTGCCTTCGCCGATCCGGTCCCGGCTCCTCCGGCGCCGACGCCTGCGTGCGGCTCGCCGCGTTCCTCGGGCGCGCCCCGCGCTGACCGTCCGGGGCTGGGTGCCTGCCCGCCGGCACGGTAGGAACGAGGTCATGACCGTCAGCTACTTCGCGCTGTACCGCACCCCGGACGACCCGGCCGAGTTCGAGAAGAACTACTTCGGCAGCCACGTGCCTCTGGTGGAGAGGACCCCCGGCCTCCTGGAGAACCGGGTGCACCGCGTGACCCGCCAGTTCGTCGGCGAGCCGGGCTACCACCTGCTCACCGAGTTGGTCTTCGAGTCGCCCGAGGCGATGAAGCAGGCGTTCAGGAGCGAGGAGTGGGCGGCCTCGGGTCGGGACCTGCAGTCCTGGGGCGGCATGGAGCTGGTCACCATGTTCTCCGCCGAGCCCTACCAGCCGGCGGCCCCGGCAGGGGCCGACTGACGCCGATCGCGACGTGCCCGCCCGTCCACGGAGGTGGGCCGGGCGCCTCCCTCAGTGCGGGTGCGGCAGGGCGTCCCCGGAACCGGTCCGCCGCTGGCTCCGCGACCGCGCGCCGATGCGGGCCTGGACGGCCTCCTCGCTCATGACCACCTGGCCGGTCGTGCCCCGGCCGAGCGCGCGGCCCTCGGCGTCGACGGCGGTGCACTCGCAGGTCAGCCGGTTGCCGCGCAGCTCCACGCACCGGGCCGTCACCCGGACGGCGTCCCCGACCCAGGCCGGCGCCAGGTGCTCGACCGACAGCGAGCTGCCGATCCCGGCCTCGCCGGGCTCGAGGTACCTGAGCAGCAGCTTCCGGCCGGCCTCCTCGAAGTGCTTGGCCATCGAGTAGGTCGCGTACACCGGGTGGACCGGGCCGAGCTCGTCGAAGCGGACGGTCATCTCCGGCGTCACCACCACGTCGAGGACGGCCGACGCGCCGACGGGGACGGGTCTCACGCGGGCACCCAGCGGGCGGGCCGCTTCTCGCGGAAGGCGGCGATGCCCTCCTGGCCCTCGTCACCGGCGAACAGGCGCGCGGACAGCTCCAGGAGGTCCGGGAACCGCTCGGCCAGTGGCCCGGTCCGCGCTGCGCGCAGCAGCCGCTTGGTCTCGGCCAGGGCCAGCGGCGCGCCCTTGCCGAGGGCCTCGACCTGCGCGGCCACGCAGGCGTCGACGTCCTCGGCGGGCACGACGAGGTCCACCAGCCCGCCGGCCAGCGCCTGCGGGGCCTCGAACACCTCGCCGGTGAGCATCAGCCGGTGCGCCACGCTCGGCACCATGCGGGGGAGGACGACGGCGGAGATGACCGCCGGGGCGATCCCGATCCGGACCTCGGTAAAGGCGAAGGTGGCCGCCTCGGCGGCCACCACCACGTCGCAGGCGGCCAGCAGACCGACGCCGCCGGCCCGCGCGGGCCCGCGGACGACGCCCACCACCGGCTTGGGGGAGTCCCAGACCATCTCCAGCAGTGCCGGGAACTCGTTGACGCCCTGGTCCTCAGCCGCGCCGCCGGCGGCCTCGGCCAGGTCCATCCCCGAGCAGAACACCCGCCCGGTGTGGTCGAGGACGACGACCCGCACGGCGTCGTCGACGATCGCCTCGGTCAGGGCCGAGCGCAGCTGGGCGCGCATCGCCCGCGAGAGCGCGTTGCGGTTCGCGGGGGAGTCGAGCGTCAGCGTGGCGACCCCGCGCCGACGCTCCACCTGCAGGACCCGGTCGCTCATCGCGGTCAGGCGTCGAAGTCGACGGTGACGGCGTCGGACACGGGCACCGTCTGGCAGGTCAGCACGTAGCCGGCCTCGACCTCCTCGGGCTCGAGGGCGTAGTTGCGCCGCATCTCGACCTCACCGTCGGTGACCCGGGCGCGGCAGGTGCCGCAGACCCCGCCCTTGCAGGCGAACGGCAGGTCGGATCGCACCCGCTGGGCGGAGTCCAGCACGGTCTCGTCCTTGGGGAGGGCCAGTGTGGTGGAGCGGCCGTCGAGGACGACGGTGACCTGGCTGCTGGGGCCGGTGACGGTCTGGTCGTCCCCGCGGACCGGCTGCGGCGGGACGTCGTCGACGTAGAACAGCTCCTGGTGCACCTTCTCCGCCGGCACACCGAGCTCGGCGAGGAGCTCCCGCGCGTCGCTGACCATGCCGTGGGGACCGCACAGCCACCAGTGGTCGACGCGCTCGGCCTCGACCAGGTTCTCGACCAGGGCGCGCAGGCGGGCGCCGTCGAGCCGGCCGCTGGTCAGCTCGGCGTCGCGGGGCTCGCGGGAGAGCACGTGCACCAGCTGCAGCCGGGGACCGTAGGCGTCCTTCAGGTCGGCGAGCTCGTCGGCGAACATCACCGTGTTGGTACGCCGGTTGCCGTAGAAGACCGTGACGGTCGACTCGCCGTCGCGCAGCACGCTGGCGGCCAGCGACAGCGCCGGGGTGATGCCGGAGCCGGCGACGACGAAGACGTGGTCGGCCGGTGTCGACAGGTCGGCGGTGAAGGTGCCCGACGGCGGCAGCACCTCGATCGCGTCGCCGGGGCGCACCTGGTGCACGAGGTACGAGGAGAAGAAGCCCCCGGGGACCTCGCGGACGCCGACCCGTGGCGCGGCGCCCACCGGTGCGCAGATGGAGTAGGAGCGGCGCTCGTCCCGGTCGCCCTCGACCCGGCGCAGCGTGAGCGCCTGGCCGGGCTTGAAGCGGTAGTCCTCGGCCAGCTCCTCGGGGACGTCGAAGGTGACCGCGACCGCGTCGTCGGTCAGCCGCTCGACCTTGGCCACCGTGAGCCGGTGGAACTGCGGCCGCCGCCGGGGGCGGGCGGTGGCCGACTCGGCGGCAGGGGCGGTCGCCGTCATCAGATCTCCTTGAAGTGCTCGAACGGCTCGCCGCAGCTGCGGCAGCGGCGCAGGGCCTTGCAGGCGGTGGCGCTGAACTCGCTCTGCTCCACGGTGTCGGGCGAGCCGCACTGCGGGCAGACGGCGGTGCGGCGGGTCGGCCCGAGCTGCAGCGGAACCGGGCCGGGAGCGCGGACCGGCGCCGTCCCCGGCGGGGCGATGCCGCCGGCGGCGAGCTTGCGGCGGCCCTCGTCGCTGATCCAGTCGCTCGTCCACGCCGGGGAGAGCACCGTGCGGACGTCGACGTCGCGGAAGCCGGCCGCGTGCAGGGCGTGCAGCAGGTCGGCGCGCATGACACCCATCGCGGGGCAACCGGAGTAGGTGGGCGTGATCTCGACGACGACCGTGCCGTCGTCGTCGGTGCGGACGTCGCGCAGCACCCCGAGGTCGGCGAGGGTCAGCATCGGCAGCTCGGGGTCGGTGACCGTCTCGGCCACGGCGCGGGGATCGGTGGTGGCCCGCTGCAGGGTCACGGCGGTCACCAGGTCGCCGCCGGGTGCTGCCGGGCCAGCCCCTGCAGGGTGTCGAGCAGCTCGGTCAACTCCGGCCCGTGCTCTCCGACGCGGCCCCGGGGCGGTGCGTCGACGGGCCACTCCGGCACGGCGAGCGTGGCCCGCTCGAGCACCCGGGTGAGCACGTCCCGGACCTCGTCGCGGACGCCGGCCGGGTCGACGGCGACGCCGGCCGCGGCCAGCCGCGCCTCGACGTCGGTCGCCGTGAACAGGTCGGCCAGCAGCGGCCACACCGCGTCGACGCCGTCCTGGGCGCGGCGGTGCGACTCCTCCGTGCCGTCGCCGAGGCGCAGCACCCAGCGGGCGGCGTGGTCGCGGTGGTAGGTGAGCTCCTTGACGCCCTTGGTCGCGATCGCGGCGAGCACCGGGTCGCGGGAGTCGCGGAGCCGCGCGAAGACCGCCAGCCGCACGGTCGAGGCCACCAGCAGCCGGATCATCGTCCGGGCGAAGTCGCCGTTCTCGGCTGCGCCCAGCGCGGTGTTGCGGAACTCGTCGGCGTCACGGAAGTAGGCCAGCGCGTCCTCGTCGGAGATGGTGTCGGTGGCCAGCTGTCGCGAGCGGCCGAGCACACCCACCGAGCCGGCGCGGGCCAGCAGCAGCCGGGCCTGGCCGAGCAGGTCGAGGCCGATGTTGCCGATCGCGACCTCCTCCTCGAGCTCCGGCGCGTTGGTGATCCACTGCGTCAGCCGCTGCGCGAGCACGAGGGCGTCGTCGCCGAGCATCAGGCAGTAGGCGCCCAGGTCGGCGGGGTCGATGCCGTCGGGGACGGTGGTGTCGACCCCGGCGAGGGGGTCGTCGAAGCCGGTGCCGAAAGCCCAGTGCCCCTCGTCGTCGTGGGCGTTGGACAGGGCCTCGTAGACGGTTTCCTCGTGCGCCACGTCGGAACGCTCCTCGGGTTGATGACGGGTTGGAACGGCCCCCTCTCGGGGCCCACGCCGAGCTCGGTGACTTGCTGGAACGGCCCCGTCCCGGGTCCCACCCTGAGCGTGCGAAGGGGTGGGGAGGACGGGGTCCCTCCACGGCGGGGGCAGGGGTCCTCCTACATGTGGGGGACGTCCTCGGGGATCTCGTAGAACGTCGGGTGCCGGTAGACCTTGTCGCCGCTCGGGGCGAACAGCGGGTCCTTCTCGTCCGGGCTGGACGCGGTGATGTCGGCTGCCTTCACCACCCAGATGCTCACGCCCTCGTTGCGCCGGGTGTAGAGGTCACGGGCGGCGTCGATCGCCATCTCGTCGTCCGGGGCGTGCAGCGAACCGACGTGCACGTGGTTGAGCCCGCGCTTGCCGCGGACGAACACCTCGTACAGCGGCCAGTCGCGCTTCACGGCCGGGCGTCGGGGCTGCACCGGGACCTCCGGCCCGGTCGGGATCGCCCCGTGCCCGCCCTCGGCGGTGACGGTGCCGGTCTGCTCCACTCCGCCCTCGTTCCGCTCCTCGGTCGCTGGCGCTCCCTGCGATGCTCGCTCGGGCGTCGTCCTCGCGTCGGTCGTGTTCACGCGGCGGCTCCCTCGTGCTTGCGGGCGTAGGCGGTGGCCGCCTCGGTCACCCAGGCGTTGTCGTCTCGGGCGGCACGGCGCCGGGCGATGCGGATGGCGTTCATCGGGCCACTGCCACTGATGACCCGCTTGAACTCGTCCCAGTCGATCGCGCCGAAGCGCCAGTGGCCGATCTCCTCGTCCCAGGCGAGGTCCGGGTCGGGGAGCGTGACGCCGAGGACCTCGGCCTGGGGCACGGTCATGTCGACGAAACGCTGCCGCAGCTCGTCGTTGGTGTGCCGCTTGATGCCCCAGGCCATCGACTGCGCGGTGTTGGGGCTGTCGTCGTCCGGCGGGCCGAACATCATCAGCGAGGGCCACCACCAGCGGTCGACGGCGTCCTGCACCATCGCCCGCTGTTCCTCGGTGCCGCGCATCATCGTCATCAGCAGCTCGTAGCCCTGCCGCTGGTGGAACGACTCCTCCTTGCAGATGCGGATCATCGCCCGCGCGTAGGGCCCGTAGGAGGAGCGGCACAGCGGCACCTGGTTGCAGATCGCCGCGCCGTCGACCAGCCAGCCGATCACGCCGACGTCGGCGTAGGTGAGCGTGGGGTAGTTGAAGATCGAGCTGTACTTCTGCTTCTGCTCGATGAGCTTGTCGGTCAGGTCGGCCCGGTCGGCGCCGAGGGTCTCCGCGGCGGAGTAGAGGTACATGCCGTGGCCGGCCTCGTCCTGCACCTTGGCCAGGAGGACCGACTTGCGCCGCAGACTCGGCGCGGCCAGCAGCCAGTCGCCCTCCGGCTGCATCCCGATGATCTCCGAGTGCGCGTGCTGGGCGACCTGCCGGATGAGCGTCTTGCGGTAGCCCTCCGGCATCCAGTCACGCGGCTCGATGCGGTGGTCGGCGGCGATGGTGGCGTCGAACTGCGCGTGCAGGGCGGTCTCGTCGGGCGCGGGCCGTTCCAGGGTGGGCGCGGACATCTCGTCCCCTCGGGGTGTGACGGCGATCGGTCAATTACTGACCAGATGGTCGGTAATGAGTGTGCACGACGCCGATCCACCGCACAAGTCCTGGCCCGGAGTCCCCGCGGGGCTTGACAGGGCGAACCGTGGGGAGTTGATTACCTGACCATCTGGTCGGTATTTGGAGCCACGCCCTCCGCCGACCGTCCGGCGACGACGCTGTAGGACCACGGAGGCCTCCGCCATGACGGCTGTGACCAGCGAGCCCACCCGGCGCCTCGGAGCGCCCCCGGACCCGGCCATCCTCGACCCGGCGGAACGGATGTCCGTCGAGGAGTTGCGCGCCCTGCAGCTCGAACGGCTGCAGTGGACCCTGCGGCACGCCTACGAGAACGTGCCGCACTACCGGGCGGCCTTCGACGCGGCCGGCGTGCACCCGGACGACTGCCGGGAGCTGGCCGACCTGGCGAGGTTCCCCACCACCAGCAAGGCCGACCTGCGGGACAACTACCCGTTCGGGATGTTCGCCGTCCCGCAGGACCAGGTGCGCCGGGTGCACGCCTCGTCCGGCACGACCGGCCGCCCCACGGTCGTCGGTTACACGGAACGGGACATCGACACCTGGGCCACCGTCATGGCCCGCTCCATCCGCGCGGCCGGCGGCCGTCCCGGCGACCGGCTGCACAACGCCTACGGCTACGGCTTGTTCACCGGCGGACTGGGCGCCCACTACGGCGCGGAGAGGCTCGGCTGCACCGTCATCCCGGTCTCCGGCGGCATGACGCCGCGCCAGGTCCAGCTGATCACCGACTTTGAGCCGAGGGTGATCATGGTGACGCCCTCGTACATGCTCACCGTCATCGACGAGTTCGAGAAGCAGGGCCTCGACCCCCGGGCCAGCTCCCTGGAGATCGGCATCTTCGGCGCCGAGCCGTGGACCGAGCAGATGCGGCTCGAGATGGAGGAGCGCGCGGGCATCCACGCCGTGGACATCTACGGCCTGTCCGAGGTCATGGGCCCCGGCGTCGCCCAGGAGTGCGTCGAGACCAAGGACGGTCTGCACGTCTGGGAGGACCACTTCTACCCGGAGGTCATCGACCCGCTGACCGGTGAGGTGCTGCCCGAGGGGGAGCAGGGGGAGCTGGTCTTCACCTCGCTGACGAAGGAGGCGATGCCGGTCGTCCGCTACCGGACCCGCGACCTCACCCGGCTGATGCCCGGCACCGCTCGACCGGGGATGCGGCGCATGGAGAAGATCACCGGCCGCACCGACGACATGATCATCCTGCGCGGGGTCAACCTCTTCCCGACCCAGATCGAGGAGATCGTGCTCCGGACTCCCGGTCTCTCGCCGCACTTCACCCTGGAGCTGACGACCCGCGGCCGGTTGGACCACCTCACCGCACGGATCGAGGCCCGTCCCGACTGCCCGGCCGAGCGCCGGCCGACGGCCGCCGCCGAGGTCGTGCAGGCGGTGAAGGACACCATCGGCACCAGCATCGAGGTGCTCGTCGTGGACCCGGAGACCCTGGCCCGGTCCATGGGCAAGCTCAAGCGGATCTACGACAACCGGGACCGCGTGTGACGTCCACGGCCGACCCCGCCCGGGCCCGGCGCGGCCGCCCGGGCCACTCGCTGGACTCGCTGCTCGACATCGCGGTCGCGGTCTTCAACGAGCGCGGCTACGACGCCACGAGCATGGAGGAGCTGGCCGCGCGGCTCGGCGTCACCAAGTCGGCGATCTACCACCACGTGTCCAGCAAGGTCGAACTGCTCCGCCTGGCGCTCGACCGGGCCCTGGACGCGCTGTTCGCCGTCACGGAGGAGCCGGGCGCCACCACCGGGCCCGCCATCGACCGCCTGGAGCACGTCGTCCGCGGCTCGGTGCGCGTGCTCGCCGCCGAGCTGCCGTTCGTCACCCTGCTGCTCCGGGTGCGCGGCAACTCCCCGGTCGAGCAGGCGGCGCTCCAACGACGTCGCCAGTTCGACCGCGTCGTCACCGACCTGGTGCGCGCCGCGGAGGAGGAGGGAGGCGTCCGCCCGGACGTCGACCCCGCCATCACCAGCCGCCTGCTGTTCGGCACCGTCAACTCACTGACCGAGTGGTACCGACCCGACGGCGGCCTGTCCGCCGACGACCTCGCCGACGCACTCGTCGCCACCACCTTCCAGGGCCTGCGCGCCCGGCCCGCCCCATCGCCACCGTCCTGACCCGATCCGTTGCTCCGCGGAGGAGCACCAGAGGAGTCCTCCGATGACCGCACCCCTGCTCCAGAGCTACGTCGCCGGTCGCTGGTACAGCGCGCCGAACGAGGGCACACCCATCGCCGACGCCGTGACCGGGGAGACCGTCGCCCGGATCAGCAGCACGGGCCTCGACGTCCCCGCGATGCTCGACCACGCCCGGACCGTCGGCGGACCGGCGCTGCGCGAGCTGACCTTCCACCAGCGGGCCGGCCTGCTCAAGCAGCTGGGCCTGCGGCTGATGGCCGGCAAGGACGCGTTCTACGCGCTCTCCCGCCGCACCGGCGCCACCGACCGCGACAACGCGGTGGACATCGACGGCGGCTTCGGGACCGTGCTCTCCTACGCCAGCAAGGGCCGCCGCGAGCTGCCCGACGACACCGTCGTCCTCGACGGCGCCGTCGAGCCGCTCGGCAGGGGCGGCACCTTCGTCGGCCAGCACCTCTACACGCCGCTGCGCGGCGTCGCCGTGCAGATCAACGCCTTCAACTTCCCCGTCTGGGGGTTCCTGGAGAAGCTGGCGCCGGCCTTCCTCGCCGGCGTGCCGACGATCGTCAAGCCGGCCAGCCAGACCGCCTACCTGACCGAGGCCGTCGTCCGGGAGATCATCGAGTCCGGCCTGCTGCCGGAGGGATCGCTGCAGCTGCTGGCCGGCAGCGCGAGCGGGCTGCTCGACGGCCTGGCCGGTCAGGACCTGGTGTTCTTCACCGGTTCGGCCGCCACCGCCCGCAAGCTGCGCAGCCACCCCGCGGTCGTGGCCAACTCGGTCCGCTTCAACGCCGAGGCCGACTCGCTCAACTGCTCCGTGCTCGGCCCGGACGCCACCCCGGACACCCCCGAGTTCGACCTCTTCGTCGAGCAGCTCGTCACCGAGATGACGGTCAAGGCCGGCCAGAAGTGCACCGCCATCCGCCGCGCGTTCGTCCCGCGCGACCTGATCGACGACGTCGTCGAGGCGACCCGGGAGCGGCTGGCGAAGGTCGTCGTCGGCGCACCGGGCGCCGAGGGGGTCCGGATGGGTGCCCTGGCCAGCCTCGACCAGCGCGAGGAGGTGCTGCGGTCGCTGAAGGCGCTGCGCGGCGTCGCCGAGCTGGTGGTCGGGGACCCCGAGCACTTCGAGGTGGTCGGTGCCGACCGCGACCGCGGCGCCTTCCTGCCGCCGATGCTGCTGCGCTGCGACGACCTGGCCGCCGCCGAGCCGCACGACGTCGAGGCGTTCGGGCCGGTCAGCACGGTCCTGCCCTACGACGGCGTGGCCCAGGCCGTGGAGCTCGCCGCGCGCGGCCAGGGCAGCCTGGTGGGCTCGGTGGTGACCCACGACCGGGAGTTCGCGCGGGAGTTCGTGCTCGGCGCGGCGCACGCGCACGGCCGGATCCTGGTGCTGGACCGCGACGACGCCGCGGAGAACACCGGGCACGGCTCGCCGCTGCCGGTGCTCGTGCACGGCGGCCCGGGCCGCGCGGGCGGTGGCGAGGAGCTCGGCGGCATCCGTGGCGTGCTGCACCACATGCAGCGCACCGCCGTGCAGGCCTCGCCCGACCAGCTCACCGCGATCAGCGGACGCTGGGTCGCCGGGGCGGAGCGCCACGACGACGGCGTCCACCCGTTCCGCAAGTCGCTGGCCGAGCTGCGCATCGGCGACTCGGTCACCGCCGGGCCGCGGACGGTCACGCTCGAGGACATCGAGCACTTCGCCGCGTTCACCGGCGACACGTTCTACGCCCACATGGACGAGGCCGCCGCCGCGGCGAACCCGCTCTTCGGCGGTCGGGTGGCGCACGGCTACCTGCTCGTCTCGTTCGCTGCGGGCCTGTTCGTCGACCCGGCTCCGGGGCCGGTACTGGCCAACTACGGCGTGGACAACCTGCGCTTCCTCACCCCGGTCAAGCCGGGGGAGGAGCTGACCGTCACGCTCACCGCCAAGCAGATCAGCCCGCGCGGCGGTGCCGACCACGGCGAGGTCCGCTGGGACGCCGTCCTGGTCAACGCCGAGGGCAAGCCGGTGGCCACCTACGACGTCCTGACCATGGTGGCCAAGACCTGGCCACCGGCGTCGACCCCGTCCTGACCGGGCGAGATCTGCACACTCGCGGCCTCCGGGCGCCCGAACGGTGCGAGTGTGCAGATCTCGTCGACGGGGGCGGGGCCGCTCAGCCGGCAGCGACCCAGCGCACCGGCAGCCGCTTGAGCCCGCGCTGGAAGGTCGACCGCAGCAGCGCCGGCGGCCCGTCGAGCTCGAGGCGCTCGGTGCGGCGCAGCAGCTCGCCGAAGAGTGCGCGCATCTGGGCCCGGGCCAGCTGGCCCCCGAGGCAGAAGTGCGGCCCGTGCCCGAGGGACAGGTGCGGATTGGGGGCGCGGCGGACGTCGAAGCGATCGGGATCGGCGAACACGGCCTCGTCGCGGTTGGCAGACGTGAAGGACACGACGACCTTGTCGCCGGCCCGGATCCGGACGCCGGCGAGCTCGACGTCGCGGGTGGCGGTGCGCCGGAAGACCATGACGGGGGTCCACCAGCGCAGCATCTCCTCGACCGCGTCCGGCAGCAGCGAGGGGTCGGCGCGCAGCACGGCCAGCTGCTCGGGGTGCTGCAGCAGGGCGATGAGGCCGCCGGGCAGGCCGTTGCGCAGGGTCTCGTTCCCGGCGACGGCGAACAACCAGAACGTGTTCTCGAACTCGGCGTCGCTGACGCGGCCGCCGCCCCCGTCGACCTGCGCCAGCAGGATCGACATGACGTCGTCCCCGGGCGCCCGCCGCTTCTCCTCGGCCAGCAGGCGGGCGTAGGCGTAGAGATCGGGCATGCCGGCGCGGGTCCGCGGATCGGGCATGCGCCCATCGGCGGCGGGGACCGGCCGCAGGGCCAGCGCCTCCCGTGCCATCGCCGTTCCACCGGTGCCGTCGAAGGCGGCCGACGTGGCGTGGTCGGGGTCCTGCCAGCCGATCACCCGGTTCGACCAGTCGAACAGCAGCCAGCGGTCCTCGGCCGGCACGCCGAGCACGTCGGCGAGGGTGAGCAGCGGCAGGTCGGCAGCGACGTCCCTCGCGAAGTCGCACCGGCCCTCGGGCGCGCCGGCGGTCATCCGGTCGACCAGCCGTGCCGCCGTCGCCTCGATCGCCTCCGTCAGCGCTGCCACGGCTCGGGGCGTGAAGGAGCGGGTGAGCAGCCGCCGCAGCCGCGAGTGGTCCGGCGGGTCCATGTTGAGCATCATCCGGCGCACCCAGTCGAGGTCGGCGGCGTCGCGGACCTGGGTCGCGCCGAGCCACGAGGAGAACGTGACCGGGTCGCGCAGCACCCGCTCGACGTCGGCGTGCCGCAGGACGAGCCAGAACCCCGGCCCGGCCGGATGCCCGTGCAGGGCGGGTTCGTCGACCCACGCCACCGGCGTCTCGGCCCGCAGCCGGCGCAGCAGGTCGAACGGCGGGCCGACCTCGTAGGTCGTCGGGTCGACGAGGGCGACGGTGGGGCCCGACCCGGCCGGCGCGCTCATCGGCCGGTGGAGGCCGGCGTCCGCTCGGCGAGGGCCTCGACCGCTCGCAGGACGCCGGAGAGCTCGACACGGGAGCGGTGGGAGGGACCGGAGCTCTGCAGGGTCACCGTGGCGACGCCGTCGGCGTCGGGGCGGGTCACGGTCGCGCCGGTCGCCGTCGTCGTCATGGTCGGCTCCTCGGGTCGAGGGGATCAGGTGTAGGTGTGGAACCCGCGACCGGTCTTGCGGCCGAGCTCGCCGGCGGCGACCTTGTCGCGGAGCAGTTGCGGCGGGGCGAACCGCTCGCCGAGGGTCCGGTGCAGGTACTCGGCGATCGCCAGCCGGACGTCGAGGCCGACGAGGTCGGTGGAGCGCAGCGGTCCCATGGGATGGCGGTAACCCAGCTCCATGGCGGTGTCGATGGCCTCGGCGTCCGCGACCCCCTCCTCGAGCATCCGGATGGCCTCCAGCCCCAGGAGCACGCCGAGCCGGGAGGAGGCGAAGCCGGGGGAGTCCTTCACCACGACGTCGGTCTTGCCCAGGGCGCGCACCCAGCCGCCGGCCGTCCCGACGAGCTGCGGGTCCGTCTCCGGCGCGACCACCACCTCCACGAGCTTCGACGCCGGCACGGGGTTGAAGAAGTGCAGGCCGAGGAACCGGGTCGGGCGCTCCAGGGCGGAGGCCAGCTCGGTGACGGACAGCGAGCTGGTGTTGGTGGCCAGCACGGCGTCGGGAGCGACGGCTGCCTCGGCGGCCCGCAGCACCTGGGCCTTGAGGTCGGCCTGCTCGGGGACGGCCTCGACGACCAGCCCGGTCTCCCGGTCCAGCTCGGCAGGCGAGCCCACCACGGTCAGCCGGTCCAGGACCGTGGCCACCTCGAGGTCGAGCTTCCCTCGCCGGGCGGCCTCCTCCAGACCGTGGGCGACGCGCCCGCGGGCGGCCGCGGCGGCCTCCCCGCCGGCCTCCACGACCGCGACCCGGGCGCCGGCCACCAGGAAGACCTGCGCGATCCCGGCGCCCATGCGGCCGCCTCCGATGACGCCCACCCGGGCCGGGACGGCGGTCATGTGTCCTCCTCGCTGGTCCCCGCGAGCGGGAGCTGCCCCCAGCTCGTCGGGTACAGGCCCGGCGGTGCCGTGCCCACTGGTGAGCTCGCTCACACCGTCTCCACGAGCATCGCGACGCCCTGACCGACGCCGACGCACAGGGTGGCCAGACCGCGGCGGCCGCCCTCCCGCTCGAGCCGGCCGAGCAGGGTCACCAGCAGGCGGGCCCCCGAGCAGCCGAGCGGGTGGCCGAGGGCGGTCGCACCACCGTCGGCGTTGGTGATCTGCTCGTCGAGCTTCAA
This sequence comes from Geodermatophilus sp. URMC 61, assembly GCF_052931555.1. Lineage (NCBI taxonomy): Bacteria > Bacillati > Actinomycetota > Actinomycetes > Geodermatophilales > Geodermatophilaceae > Geodermatophilus > Geodermatophilus sp. URMC 61. Next base: position 2,444,141 of record NZ_JBRFHZ010000002.1, on the reverse strand, counting down.
CCGGCGCAGCACACCGATCGACTGGGCGGCGAAGGCCTCGTTGAGCTCGACGGCGTCCAGGTCGTCGACGGTCCAGCCCGCCCTGGCCAGGGCCTTCTCCGTCGCCGGGACCGGCCCCAGCCCCATCACGTTGGGGGCGACACCGGCGCTGGCGCTGGCCACGATCCGTGCCCGCGGGGTCAGCCCGTGCCGCTCGACCGCCGCGCCGCTGGCCAGCACGAGGGCCGAGGCGCCGTCCGACAGCGGCGAGCTGTTCCCGGCGGTGACGACCCCGCCCGGCCTGAACACCGGCTCGAGCCTGCCGAGGGTCTCCATGGTCGAGCCCCGACGGGGACCCTCGTCCGTGGTCACCTCGACGGTCCCCTTCTTCCCGCGCAGGGGAACCGGGACGATCTCCCGGTGGAACCGGCCGGCGTCCTGGGCGGCGACCGCCCGCTCGTGGCTGCGGACCGCGAAGGCGTCGCACTCCTCGCGGGTGAGGCCGTCGAGGGCGGCGACCTCCTCGGCCGTCTCGCCCATCGACAGCGTGATCTTGCGGGTGCGCGGGTCCTCGGGGTGCTCGACCGCCCGGTCGTGGGCGGCGAACCGGGGATTGGTGAACCGCCAGCCGAGCGCGGTGTCCGCCACCTCGCCCGGCTTGGGCCACGGCATGCCGGGCTTGGCCATCACCCACGGGGCGCGGGTCATCGACTCCACCCCGCCGGCGATGGCCAGGTCCAGGTCACCGGCCCGGATGGACGCTGCTGCCGACGCCGTCGCGGTCAGCCCGGAGGCGCAGAGCCGGTTGGTGGTGTAGCCGGGCACCGTGTCCGGGAGGCCGGCGAGCAGCACGGCCATGCGGGCGACGTCGCGGTTGTCCTCGCCCGCCTGGTTCGCAGCACCCAGGACGACCTCCTCGACCGCCTCTGCGGGAGCGCCGGACCGGCGCAGCGCCTCGCCGACCACCAGGGCGGCGAGGTCGTCGGGGCGGACGGACGCCAGGGCGCCTCCGTACCTCCCCTGCGGGGTCCGCACCCCGTCGACGAGGTAGACCTCGGTGTTCTCGTGGGACATCGTCGCTCCTCCGGCTCGCCGGGTACGGCACTGCACTGCACTGGGCTGGACACGGCGTGGCGGCTGCGCCCCTGTGGAAGCAACGCCCCGTGACGGCCGCCACAGCCGATCGCGTCCGAGGCGACGTGGCGGTCGACGGCCGTGGAGCCACGTCGCCGGGTCGGGACGACGGACGCGGTGCACGGGTGGGCCTGCGGCGACCTGTGTCACCGGCGGGTGGGGGGCCCGGTGGCGCGAGGACGCAGCTTCCTCGTGGGCGGGTGCGGCGACTGCTCGGCCGCCGGCCCACCGGTGCCGGCTCCTCGCGCCCCGGACGTGCGCCGGATGGCGCGTCAGGGTCGGACGTCGAGCGCCCCGGCCGCGTCCGGGTGCGCGCGCAGGTACTCCTCGTGGGCCTCGGCCACCCGCAGGTTCCTCCCGCGGGTCTCCCCGGCGGCGGTCACCGCGGCGAAGGAGATGACGCAGAGCACCATGATGTAGACGCCGACCGAGCCCGACCACCCCGTGGACTGCAGGAGCAGCTCGGCGATCATCGGCGCGAAGGCGCCGCCGAGGATCGCGCCCAGGGCGTAGCCGATCGAGACGCCGGAGTAGCGGACCGCGACGGGGAACATCTCCGCGTACATCGCCGACATCGGGCCGTACGACAGCCCGAGTCCGACGGTCAGCAGGAACAGGGCGCCGCCGTAGAGCCAGATGTTGCCCGTGTCGATGAGCAGGAACATCGGGATCATCCAGACGAAGACCAGGGCGTAGCCGATCTGGAACGTGCGCACCCGGCCGATCCGGTCCGAGAGGGCACCGCCGTACATCGTGAAGACGAGCCAGCCGAAGGAGGCCAGGGTGGTGGCCAGCAGGACGGAGGGTCGCGGCATGCCCAGGGTGGTGCTGGCGTAGGCGATGAAGAACGCGATCAGCAGGTACCCGGCGGCGTTGTTGGCGATGAAGATGAGTGCGCTGAGCACGACCTGCTTGGTGTTGCGCCGGAAGAGATCGCGCAGCGGCGCGGAGGACTCCTTCTTGCGCAGCCGCATCTCCTTGAAGACCGGGCTCTCCTCCACGGCGCGGCGGATCAGGTAACCGATGAGGATCAGCACCACCGAGAGCAGGAAGGGGACGCGCCAGCCCCAGGACTGGAACTGCTCGGCAGTGGTCACCGTGGACAGCAGCCACAGCACGCCGGTCGCCAGGATCATGCCGACCGGCACACCGATCTGCGGGTAGGCGCCGAACAGGCCGCGCCGCTCCACCGGGGCGTGCTCCACCGACATCAGCGCCGCGCCGCCCCACTCACCACCGGCCGAGAATCCCTGCAGGACCCGCAGCAGGATCAGGATGGCCGGTGCGGCCAGGCCGATCTGCTCGTACGTCGGCAGCAGTCCGATGAGTGCGGTGGCCGTGCCCATCAGCAGCAGCGTGAAGACCAGCATCCGCTTGCGGCCGAGCCGGTCGCCGAAGCGCCCGGCCACGATGGCCCCCAGCGGGCGGAACAGGAAGCTGATGCCGATGGTGGCCAGCGACAGCACGGTGGCCAGCCCGGGGGAGTCCTCGCTCACGGGGGACAGGAAGAGCGGGGCGAGGACCAGGCTCGCCGCCTGGGCGTAGATGAAGAAGTCGTACCACTCGATGGTGGTGCCGGCGAGGGTGCCCGCGAGGACCTTCCGCTCCTCCGAGGACATCCGCTGGCGCGTGCGAGGGGGGGCGTGTGTGGGAAGGGACATGGAGATCCGCCGTCGTCCGAGGGGGTTATTTACTGACCGATAGGTCAGTTGGTGGTGCGACGGTACCCGGGTGTGCCCGACGACACAATGGCCTCTCGGCGGGCGCCGACCCTGGAGGGCTGTGGCCCCGTCGTCGGACGGCGAGCGACTCGCGCGGGGCGCCGATCGGGCCTGGCCGCTGCCGACGAGGCGGTCGACGAGGGGTGTCCGTCCCGCGGCGCCGGTCCGCGGCGCGATCGATGGCGGCGGAGCGCTCGAGGTGCAGAGGCCGGACGCGTCACGGCGGTATCCGTCGGGCGCATCGACCGCGACGGCCGTGACACGGGCGTGACGATGCTGTGACGGGTCGTGCCTAGCCTTCGGGACCGAACGGTCCGCACCTGACGTGGTCGGGCGGCTCCTCGAGGAGACGGAGCGGCTGGGTCTCGGCCGACCCGAGCACCGGCCGCGGTCGTCCTCGGCGCGCCGAGTCCACACCAGCCGATGCCCCAGCACGGGAGGGCCCGATGGCAAGCCTGATCGCGAGAGTCACGTCCACGAGCCCGCGGGCGCCGCTCGCCCGGCTGCTCACCGCACCCCTCGGGCTGGACGTGTGGGAGGTCAAGCCCGACCACCTGGTGCTGCAGGCGGACGAGGCCCAGGCCGCCCGGCTGGAGGCGATGGGGTACGGCGTCGAGCAGGTGCAGATGCTCGAGCCCTACCTGTCGACCTTCGCCACCGAGGCGGCTGAGACCGGCTACCACTCGGTGGCGAGCCTGGAGCAGGACCTGCGACGCCTGGCCGAGGAGCACCCGGAGATCGCCGAGCTGCACGAGATCGGGCGCAGCGTGGAGGGCCGCCCGCTGTGGGCCCTGCGCATCGGCGAGCGCCGCGGGAGCACGCGCAAGGTCGCCTTCCTCGGCTGTCACCACGCACGCGAGTGGCTGGCCGTCGAGGTCCCCTACCTGCTGGCCGAGCACCTCCTCGGGAACTCCTCGGCCGACCCCGTCCAGCAGTGGCTGCAGCAGGGCGAGGTCTGGGTGGCGCCGATGGTCAACCCGGACGGCCACGAGTACACGCGCGTCGGCGACCGGCTGTGGCGCAAGAACCGGCGCCCGAACCGGAACGGCAGCATCGGCGTCGACCCCAACCGCAACTACGGCTACATGTGGGGCACGCTCGACGTCAGCACCTCCAGCCACGTCCCGTCCGACCAGACCTACGTCGGCCCGCGGGCCTTCTCCGAGCCCGAGGTGCGCGCGGTGCGGGACCTCGTCGCCCGGGAACGCTTCAGCGGCGTCCTCAGCTACCACAGCTACTCGCAGCTGATCCTGTACCCGTGGGGCTACACGGCCGAGCGGATCGAGGACCCGAACGACTTCGCCGAGCACCGGGACCTCGCCCAGGACATGGAGCAGTTGATCCGGAAGGTCCACGGCAAGACCTACGTCGCGCAGCAGTCGTCGGAGCTGTACCCGACGGCGGGTGACACCACCGACTGGACCTACGGCGAGTACGACGCCGTGTCGTTCACCATCGAACTGCGCCCGGCCTCCGCGGAGGAGGGCGGGTTCATCCTGCCCGCCAGCGAGATCCGACCCTGCTGGGAGGAGAACCGCCCCGCGGCGTTCGAGTTCATCCAGCACGTCTTCGAGCGGCCGGAGGCCTGACCGATCGTGGTCCGTCCAGAACCCACCGGCGGCGCCGCGGCCGGACGTGCCGCCGCGGCCGTGGGCCGGTGACCGCGGGCGAGGGCGATGAGCCGGTGGTCGCCCGCGTGACGCCGGAGGCCGGCAGCAGCGTCGCGAAGCTGCTCGGCATGCCCCTGGGCCTCGACGTCTGGGAACGCCACGCCGACTTCCTGGTGGTGGCGGCGCCCGAGAGCCGGCTCGCTGAACTCGAGCGGCGGCGACTGGCCCACGTCGAGCGCTGGGCCACGGCGACGCAGTACCAGGCCCGGATGCAGAACCGGTCCGCGGACAGGAGTGTCGACCGGCCAGGGGACCCCTCACCGACGGACGACGGTTGATGCCGCACCAGCACGTGGCGGCCCTTCCGCGTGTTCCGCTCGTCCCGTAGGTGCGGCCGACGCCGGGGCGCGCCGGGTCGGTGGCGCGGACAGGAACTGACGCGGCGGAGAGGGGTCGCCGCTGCCCCGCCGGGTACGCAGGAGGAATCTCGCACCCAGACGGAAGGAGCCCGGCGTGGATCCCGGTGGCCTCGCGGACAAGGCGAAGAACGCACTCGACAGCGAGCAGGGCGAGCAGCGCAGCGATCAGGCGCTGGACAAGGCCGAGCAGTTGGCCGACGAGAGGACCGGCGGCAAGTACGACCAGCAGACCGACAAGGTCGGCGACCTCGCCGACCAGCGCATCGGCCAGCAGGACGCCGGGCAGCCCGGCAGCTGAGCACACCGCAGGAGGGCGGGGTGCCTGCCGCACCCTGCCCTCCTCCCGGGCTGGGCGACGCGTCCGTCCGGCGAGCGCGCCACCGACCCCTGCCCTGGCGCATCGGCGCGATCACCGCCGTCGTCCCGGTCCTGCCGCACCGCGGGCACGACCGGCTCACACGATCAGCCAGGGTGCGGAGTCATCGCTGGACGCTCGACGGTGATCCGTCCCCGGCGAGCGGAGTGAGCAGACCGTGGCCTCGGCATCGCCGGTCGATCACTCCGTCGATGCGCGCGTCAGGCCTGACAGCGGCGTCAGCCACGAGCCGGGATCGGCGATCGGGAAACGCCGGCCACTGGTGGTCGTCGGAGAGATCCGGATGGACCGGCCCTCGTCTCCCGCCGGCCAAGGGAAGGGTGGTGGGTCGACGGTGTCGAGCAGATCCTGGCCCCCGCTGATCTCTTCGGCATCTCCCTTGACCACGACGCTCCACGCCTTCGCGGTCGCGTCGTCGTGACCGTCTGCTTCCAGGGCCACCGGCGAGTCGGACAATGCGGCGGAGACCTTGGTGCCGGCCCCGGAGCGGAACACGACAGTTCCGTGGCCCACCACGAAGTTGATCGGAAAGACGTCGGGATGGTCATCCACCCAGACGGCCAGCCGCCCGACGCTGGTGGTGCGGAGCAGTGCCCAGCACGCACTCTCCGACGACTCGTCCACGGTCACGTTCTCGTCAATCATGGTCCGCAGTCCGGTTCGATCGCGGCAACAGGGAGATGTCGGCCCGGCCGCCGAAGCCCCGATACGCCGGCACCGGGACTCATACGGCCAGCGGTACCGCAACACGGCCCGGATGAGGCCGTACCGGGCCGCATGACCACGGACGTGGTCCCGCCGGAGCACGCCAGCCGGGGGACCGCGCCGGCAGCCGGTCAGGGCCCGATGGTCAGCCGGCCAGGAGCACGCCGAGGAAGAGAGCGCCCAGCGCACTCAGCCCGGTCAGCGCACCGTAGACGGCCAGGGCGGCTGGGCTCTTCGCGCGGGCGTGGAGGAGGGCGGTCACTCCGGAGACCGCCACGGCGACGAGCTTGACGATCAGGGTGACGCGGTATGCCCGCCCTTGGCCTCCGACCGCCAGGACGTTCCAGACCCCGGTCGCGACGAGGACGGCGAAAGCCGGCCAGGCGACCCGGTTGAAGGCCCTCGCCGCGTTGCGGGGAGCATCGGACGCGGTGCGACGCAGTACCGGCACCAGGGCCGCGAGGACCACCTGCCCGCCCACCCAGACGGTCGCCGCGAGGACGTGCAGGAACATCCGGATCACGTCGAGGTCGATACCGAGCACGTCGGGGATCGTGGCAGCTGCTGCGGCGGCATCACGCGCTGTTCGATACGAGCCGGCCGACCTGCTGCAGGGAACGGGAGGGGCCGTCTCCTCAGCCGGGGGCGGCCGTGCACCCCACTCGGCCCGATGCGGGTGGGGAGGGAGTCGGTCGGTGTCGAGGGGGACGGCACCGGTCCTCCAGCCGGGCACCTCGCCGCGAGTCGCGGCGCCGGCGTGGTGGCCTTCGCGCCGCGACCCTGCACGCGCCCGACCTCGGCACCGCCTGCTGCGGTCCGATCGAGGTCTGGGTCACTGACCGGCGGCGTCAGCTCCGTCCGGGCCTCGGTCCTCGCTCTCGGGCCGCGCTCCCGAGGCCTGCGTGTCCATGCGCTCGAGGCGCTGACGGATCGCCGCGACGTTGAGGGCCAGGTCCTCGAGCGCCTCGACGGCGCGCGTCACGAGCGCGAACGGGAGGTTCTCGCGCTGCCACTCGGCGCCGGGCTCGCGGTTTCCCTGGGGGATCTCGGGGCGCTCGCGCGGACGACGCGTCGCCTCCGCCCACGTCTCGTCATCGCTCCGCGGGCCGCCGAACAGCTCGCGCAGCATCCGCTGCGCCAACTCGAGGAACTCACCCGGGTCAGGCCGGTTGGTCGCCATCAGTCCCTCCCAGCTCATGTCGAGCACCTGGCGCGGACCGGGGGATCCCCGATCCGCGACGACGCGACCAACCTAGGACCAACGAACCGCTCCCAGCAGCCGGTGGCGGCCGATGGCGTCCGGCGATGGGGAACCCCGCTGAGCTCGACGTCCATCGGTGACCGATCCCTGCCGACACCACCACGGTCGACTCGCGGGGTCACGGGTTCGAGTTCGGTCGGGGAGCGACGTCTCAGGTCGGCCGTGGGTCGACGATGGGCCACGTGGCGGCTGTTGCATGTCGCCCACCGTTCTCGGGTGGGCCCTCGGCGACCCGACCCCGGCCTTCCCGGGTTCGGCTCGCTGATCGTCTCGTCCGACTCGACGATGCGTTCGCCGGCGGCTCGGCCGGGTGCCAGGAGGGCTGTACCTGGGCAGTGAGCGCGCTCCTTCCGGGCGGCCCCCCGTCGCTCGTGCCGTTACGCCAGCAGTGACATCGCCGCCGTCCGTTGCAGGTGCCCGGCGTAGGTCTCGAACCTCCAGCCCCAGGTGCCCACCAGGCGCTGGTAGAGCGTCGGATCGATCAGGACGTCGGCGATGGCGGCAGCCTGTTCGGGATCGAGGTCCGGCTGGAGCCCGCCGAGGTCGGCGACGCGGCCGATGACAGCTCGAGCGCCCTCGGCCCGCTGGCCGTCCGTCGTGGCGAGGAGGGCTGCAGCGTCAGGGTCGGCGTCGGCTGCCACGACGAGGACGTGGTGGAGCGTGGCGAGCCGCCTGTTGATGGCGGCGTTCATGGCCATCCATGCGGCGAGCAGCTCCGCGGGGTCCCCGCCCTGCATCATCCGCTGCACCTCGGGCCGGTCCGCGATGGCCACCGGTTCGTCGTCGCCGGCCAGCGTCCAGTCGAAGGCGAGCTTCAGCACGGCGGCCTTCGCGCCGACCGCGGTGAAGACGGTCCTGCGGCTGACCCCCGCACGCTCGGCGATGGCGTCGATCGTGGTCGGGACATAGCCGCTCTCGACGAACAGCGAGGCTCCGGCGTCGACGATCCGCCGGCGCGTGGCCTGCGACTGCTCGTCGCGGAGGGCGGAGCGGTACGGGCGGCCGCCGCCCGTCATGCGCGTGGCTCCGCCGACCCACTTGACAGCACTACTAGTGTAATCAACACATCGTCAGTGTAACGGGTGATGGAACCATGGACGTCATCGTCATCGGCGCCGGGCCCACGGGCCTGACCCTCGGCGCGGCCCTCGCCCGGCGCGGCCATCGCGTCGTGGCCGTCGACAGGGACCCCGGCCCTCCACCCGACGGCTCGTGGCGGCGCCGGGGTGTGATGCAGTTCCAGCAGGCGCACGGGTTCCGCCCGCAGGTGCGCGACCTGCTGCTCGCCGAGTGGCCCGAGGCGTGGCACGCGTGGCTCGACCTCGGTGCAGAACCGATCCACCTGCCCACGATCGGCGCCTGGACCCCCGCGATCGGGGTGCGGTCCCGCCGCGTCACCTACGAGCGAGCCCTCCGGCGGGCGGCGGCAGAGTCCGACGGTCTCACCGTCGCGGTCGGCCACGTCGACGGCCTCGCCGAACGGGACGGTCGGGTCGTGGGCGCGGTCGTCGACGGGTCGACGGTGAGCGCCGACCTGGTCGTCGATGCGAGCGGTCGCCTCTCCCGGCTGACGCCGCCGCCGCGGATTCGCGGGGACGTCGGCATGGCCTACGTGTCCCGCACCTACCGCCGGCACCTGGGCGTGACGCCGGGTGCTGTGACCACGCCGTTCGCCTGGAGCGCCCGGTTCCAGGGGTACGACGCCTACGCCTTCCCTCACGAACACGGCCACGTCTCGATCGTGATCATCCGACCCAGGGCCGACGTCGGCCTGGGCGCCCTCCGTCACCTGAGCGCCTTCGACGCCGCCTGCCGTGCGATCCCCGGGCTGGCCGAATGGACCGACGCCCGTCTCGCCACGCCCACCAGCGGCGTCATCGTCGGTGGCGGGTTGCTCAACATCTACCGGCAGCAGCTCGGTCGGCCCGGTCTGGTCGCCGTCGGTGACGCGGTCGCGACCACGGCGCCCACGGCGGGCCGGGGGCTCGCCATGGCCAGCATGCAGATCGGCGCACTCCTGGAGTTGCTCGACGCGGGCGCCGACCCCGCCGGCATCGCTGCTCCGTTCGGCGCCTGGTGTGACAGGTGGATCCTCCCGTGGGTCGAGGACCACCTCGACTTCGACGCCGAGTCGGTACGCCGGTGGCAAGGCCACGACCTCGACCTCACTCAGCCCCTGACCTCGGCCGCCATCGTCGCGGCTGCCCAAGCCGACCCGCGGATCCAAGCCCACGTCGCCGGCTTCATGGCCATGACCGCGTTGCCGGCGTCGCTGGCTGCCGCCGAGCCCCTGGCCCGCGCCGTCTACGAGACCGGCTGGCGCCAGCCGACGGCCGAAGGCCCCACGCGCGACGAACTCGTCTCGATCGCCGAGCGCGCGCGAGGAGGCTCGGCCGCCCGGCTCGAGACGGCGGTGGCGCCGGCCCCCGGCTACCTCGAGAGGAGCGCATCGTGAACGCCCGCCGTCTGCCGGTCGCGAGGCTGCCCGAGGTCGACGTCGCAGTGGTCGTCGAGCCGCTGCTGCGCGAGTACGTGCCGTGGGCGGCCGCGCAGCCGCTGGACTGACGCGGCCCAGTCCCCTCCACGCCGTCGTACCGGTGAGCCAGGTCGACGTCGGCGCCAGCCCTCGGGATGGTCGGCCTCGGCGAACAGCGGGAGGAACCGGTCGGCCCTGCGGTCCTCGGGACCGCCGGAGGTGGACATCGGATGCCTTCCGCGTGTTCCGTCCCCACCGGTTCCGCGCCGCCGACGTCCCCGGTGGTCAGCCGGTCCGGGGTGACCAGGGCGAGGAAGCAGGCCGTGCCGTCGAGGTGGACCTCCGCGAGGCACTGGGCGTCGCGCTCGGCGTCCCGCAGCGGAAGCGCTCCCCACGGGGCGCGCCCGGGGCGGCGACCTGCTGCTGCGGCCGGTCGAGCACCAGCGCCGTCCCCCGGTGTCGACCCGGGTGGCGCACCACGTCCCGCCCGCGACGCGGTCACGCCTCCGACGACGGCGGCCCGTCGCGTCCTACGGCCGGGCGCGACCGGCGGCCACCGACTCCCGGACGGCAGGGGCGATCTCCAGGCCGTAGCGAGCCACCTCGTCCGCGTCGTCGCTGGCCAGCACGAACGTGCTGAACCCGTGCTCGAGTGCCAGCGTGGTGAGCATCTCGACCGGCGTCGGCGGCAGGTCGGCACGCGGCTCGCCGCCGAGCGCGCCGATGTTGAGCAGCCGCCGGACGTCTGCGGGTCGCCGTCCCGCCTCGGTCGCTGCCTCGTCGATCAGCGCGTTGGCGGCTGCGAGGTCGTCCAGGCCCGCCCAGCCGCCGAGGGAGGGCAGCCACCCGTCGGCCTTCTCGCCGGTGAGCCGGAGCATCCGCGGCTTGTAGGCGCCCAGCCAGATGCTGATGGTGTGCGCAGGTCGCGGCCCACGCTTGGCTCCGTGCACCGAGTGGACGGCGCCGTCGACACGCAGCACCTTCCCCGCGTCGACGTCCCAGATGCCGCGCATGACCTCGATGGCGTCGCGCACCGATGCAACCGCTTCGCCGGGCGCGAGCCGCCGTCCGCCCATGGCCTCGATCGCGTCCCAGAAGGCGCCGGACCCGAGGCCCAGCTCGAAGCGACCGCCACTGAGCAGGTCGAGGCTGGCCGCGGCGCGGGCGACCACGGCGGGCGGGCGCAGTGGCAGGTTGAGCACGTTGGGCGACAGGTGCACCCGCTCCGTGCGGGCGGCGACGTAGGACAGCAGCGTCCAGGTGTCGAGGAAGCGCGGTTGGTACGGGTGGTCCTGGAAGGTGACCAGGTCCAACCCCGCCCGCTCGGACGCCGCTGCGAGCGCCACCGCGTGCTGCGGATCGGCGTTGGACGGGGTGATGAACGACCCGAACTCCAGCTCGTGCCCGTAGTCGGTCATCGCGGCCTCCGGATGTCGCTGGTGACCGCTTGAACACCATCGCGGTCCGGGGATTCCCGGCCTCTGCCGTGGAACCGGTGGCGACGATCGACGGAGCCGTTCGACTGCTCGCAGGAGCAGATGACGGTGAGCCCCGCCTACTGCGGCTGGTCCTCGTCGGGCCGGTTCGGGCGGCCGGGCTCGTTTCCGACGGCGGGCTCGGGCCCGCGGTACGGATCGCCGTCACTACATCGGACAGCAACCCCTGACCAGTCCGGACAGCTCGCACCCCCACCGCCCCCCGGCCGTGCCGGAGTCCGTGGGAGCCAGTTCGTCGACGGGCACCACGAGGTCATCGCCGGCCGCTCCGTCTGCGTCGGACTCCTGGAGTCCGTCCGTTGTGCTCAGGTCACGCCGCACGGGGAGGGGTGTCGCGACACGGGGCTGGAGGCTCCGTGCGGGGCGGTGCTCCACCGGTCGTTCCACCGCCGAGTGCGTGGATGGCGGCGGACGGGACCGCCAGCCCGAGCGTGGAGCGCAGGGCGGACAGCCGGCGGCCTTCCAGCTCTCGTCTGAGCCGCTCCAAACCGTGCTCCATCGATTCGTCCACCTTTCGCTGGGAGTGCCCCCAGCATGGTCCTCATCCGCCCGTTCCCCCACGGTGTCGTCCGGTCGACTGGCCGTGGTCACGCTTGCCGACGCTCGGCAACCGTGTGGCGGGACGGGATCTCGGGGAGCTCCCGGGCTCGCGCTCGGGAACAGGCGCGGCCGCCGACGCCGTGACCGAGCCAGCCAGTCGTCCCCCGTCGCCAGCCCGCCGGACTGCTCGGGGATCGCGCGCTGCCGATGGCCTGTGGGTTGCCTCGGCAATCCGGCTGACCGTCCCCACGGTTGTTGCCTGCGATCGGCAATGCCGGCGTGCGCCAACTGGCCGACGGCGTCCCTGGCCGGCCGTCGTTTCCGGAGGGCATGGTCGGGCTCAGCAGGAGGTGACCGTGCTGAGCAGTCACGCACAGCGGACACGGTGATGGGGGCGGGGGCGCCTTCGCCGCGCTGCGCGGTGACAGCGGTACCACGCCGTCGGTATCTGCGGTCGATCCGACCGCCTGACGGTGCGCGGCCGGCCGGTGTTCGTCCTCGACGTCATCCGCAGGTTCGTCCGGCTGCGCCGCGAATGCCGCGGCGCCGTGCGTCTCGAGCGGCTGCCGGAGACCGCTGAGGCGATCACCGTCGAGCGGTCGCCCGGCGAGCCCGCGCCGGCACGGCGAGCCGGCGCCACCGGCCACCGATGACCTGAACCGATCGAGAACCAACCGGAGGAACCAGGTGCCGATTGCCACCATGCACGACGACGTCACGTTCCCTGCGCCCGCCGCCCCTCTGACGCTCACCGACCGCTGCGACGCAGCCGCCGTCGTGGGCGGCCCCAACGGCAGGACCGGCCGCGGTGCCTGCGGCGCGCAGGCCTTCATCCGCGCTGTGCTCCCCAGCGGCAACGACCTGGTCTTCTGCGCCCACCACGGCCGTGAGCAGGAGGCTGCGCTCGCCGCCGCTGGTGCGACCGTCCGCGACGGGACCGGCGAGATCAACGCCTAGCTCGGGGTTCGAGTGGGCACGGGCTCGGCGGTGCAGTCGTCAGAGGGCGGGGCGGCACCACGGTCACCGGGCAGCGCGCCTGGTGCACGCCCCGACGGCTGACCGACCCGATGAGCAGCCGCGAGAACCCACCCGGTCCCCGGGAGCCGACCACCAGCTGATCTGTTCCTTCGGCCTGTCGAGCAGGACTGCTGCCGGACCGCACGGGCACTCGGTCCTGCTGCTGCTTGGCGGGGTCTTCGGTGCGCCCTGCGTGCTCAGCTGCGGGCAGCTGCAGCTGCGCCACAGCGCCCACCTGAGCGCAGTGGCGACGCCGACGGCCGGCTCCCGAAGAGGCCCAGCACGATCGTGATCCAGGCGCCGGCGACCACCGGGGCCGGCAGGTCCGCCGGGCCGCGCGACGCCCGTCTCCCGTGGCTGGGCGCGGGCGGCGCGGCGCGGGACGGCTCCCCGACCTCCTCTGCCAGAACCGCTGGACGTCGTCCCGGATCCGCTGCTCCCGCCTGCTGAGCACTGCCCACCTCCTGGACTGGCTTCGACCGTGCCGCCGGGCGGGGTTCGGCACCACGGGCGCCGTCGGTCAGCTGAGGCAGACTGTCCTTGCCGATCGTCGGCAACGACGTGAGGAGGGAACATGACCCGCAACGAGCCAGGGGTGCGTCCCGGCCGGCCGACGACGCCATCAGCCGCCGACGACTGGCTGGCCTCGGTCGCGGCCTCGGCGGCGAACGCCTGCAGGGCACCGGTGGAGCTGCTCGGCGGGTACCTGCCGATGCTGGCCGATGCCGCCATCAACGGCCGACGACCGGACGACTTCGAGCTCGACGCCGTCCGCGAGCTCGGACGGCGCGCGGCCGCGCAGGGGGTCGGCGCCCGCCGCGCGGTGGATCTCTACCTGTCCGCCGCGTGGCGGCTGTGGCGGCAGCTGCCCGTGGTCGTCCGCTCTTCCGATCCGGAGAAGGTCCGCCGCGCCGCCGAGGCGGTGCTGCGGGTGCTCGACGACGCCATCGGCGTGCTGGTCGACGGTCACCAGGCCGAGCGGCGGGACATGATCCGCCACGAGGAGGCGCAGCGGGCCGAGTTCGTCGACGACCTGCTGCGCGGTGACGCCGACGTCTCCCGGCTGGTGGAGCGCGCCGAGCCGTTCGGCATCGACCTCGGCAAGCCCCACCACGTCGCGCTGGTCGCACCGTGCGACGGCGTTGGGGCGGCCGAGCGTGCGGCGATCGCGCTGGAGCGTGCGGTGGTCGAGCGGTTCGGTGACCGGGAGGTGCTGGTGGCCACGAAGGACGGTCGCGTGGTCGTCGTCGTCCCGGGTGGCTCCGCCCCGGCCTTCGCCCTACCGGAGGGCGTCGACGTGGGGACGGTGCTCCAGCAGGCACTGCGCCAGCGGAAACTCGCCGGCCGCTGGCGCGTGGCGGCCGGACGCGCCTTCCCCGGCGCCTACGGCGTCGCCCGCTCGTACGAGGAGGCCCTCGAGGCCCTGACCTTCGCCGACCGGCTCGGCCTGGACACCGACGTCGTGCACGCCCGCGACCTGCTCGTCTACCGGGTGCTGGGCCGTGATCAGGCGGCCATCGTCGACCTGGTCCGCGACGTGCTCACACCCCTGGACCAGGTGCGCGGCGGCGCGGAGGTGCTACTGGAGACCCTGCAGGAGTACTTCAACGCCGGCGAGGTCGCGACCGAGGCGGCCCGCCGGCTGCACGTCTCGGTCCGCACGGTCACCTACCGCTTGGCCCGGGTCGCCCAGCTCACCGGGTACCGCATCTCCCAGCCCGACCAGCGGTTCTCGCTGCACGCGGCCGTGCTGGGCGCACGGCTGCTCGACTGGCCCGCGACGCAGTTGCCCCCCGAACCCTGACCGGCCCCGGCGTCCGGGAAAGCGGGCCGGGCCGCACGCCACGCCCGGACCGGGTGCGTTGCACGGGCTCGTCAGCCACCCGGGCAGCCCCCGGTTCGGGGCGGTCAGCCCCCGCGTCCACGCGCCGCTGGACGGCCAGCCCCAGGGCCACGCCGACGACCAGGCCGGCCAGGCCCACGCCCACCGCGGTGGCGGCCAGGCCGGGCGGTGCGCCGTCACCGGGACCAGCGGCCGCCGAGGGGCCCATCGGCGCGTCGGCCGACGCGGTTCCCACGCTCACGGCCAGGACGGTCACGGCGGCTGAGGATGGTCAGCCCGGCCCGGCGCATCCGGCTGGTCACGACGTTCCCCTGCACTCCCGTGGGTCAGGGACGGCAGTGCCGGCCACGGGGGAGTCGCCGCCCACGCAGCCGCGATCGACGTCCGCAGTGGTCCGGCCGAGCTGCGCGCGCACCCGGGCATCGGTGGCGCCGGCCAGTCCGCGGCGCACCCCGGCGCGCAGCAGCTCGGCGCGGCAGCGGGTCACCGCGCGGATGACGGTCCCGGCCGCCAGGACGGGATGGAACTCGCGGACGAGGAACTCGGTCCGCGCGAGCAGGGCCTTGCGCTCCGCGACGATGATCGCGGCGTGACCCACCGCGGTCACCCCCCGCCCGTCGGCCGCGCCGCGGATCCTCCCGGCGGCTCTTCCCGGCCGCCGCCCGCGGCCAGTTCGGCGAAGTGCCACAGCGTGATCAGGCCGAACGACCGTCCGTCCCGGTCGACCACGGGTACCGCGTCGGCCCGGGCGCCCAGCATGGTCCGGGCCACCGCCGCCACGTCGTCGCCGCCGCG
The DNA here is from genome assembly GCF_052931555.1 of Geodermatophilus sp. URMC 61. Taxonomy (NCBI): domain Bacteria; kingdom Bacillati; phylum Actinomycetota; class Actinomycetes; order Geodermatophilales; family Geodermatophilaceae; genus Geodermatophilus; species Geodermatophilus sp. URMC 61. The sequence continues at coordinate 2,428,769 of NZ_JBRFHZ010000002.1, read as the reverse complement.
TACCCGGGGCCGGGCACGGTCGCGCAGCAGCGTGTGCACCGGAGTCCGGTGCAACCCCGAGCGGTCCCGGCGGCCACTCCAGGGCGATGGTGCGCTCATCGAGCACCCCGACCGGGCGCTGGCGGTCATCGACGACGACCAGGTGCTGGGTGCGCGACCCGTGCAGCCGGTCCCAGGCGGTCCACATCGAGGCACACCGGTCCACCGTCACGGGAGAGCGGGTCATCACGTCGACGGCGGTCCTCGCACGCCACTCGGGGTCCTCTGCAGCGATCGGGGTGCCGCGCACTGCCTCCAGTTCCTTGGGCGCTGCCAACTCCGCTCGGGTGATGGCCGCTCGACCGAGATGGACCAAGGAGCTCATCGTGCCTCCCCTTCGCCGTTGCTCCCGTGCGCTCCACCCGGAGTCTGCGCGGAGATGGTCGGGCTCTCGACGTCGTCCGTGGGACGAGCTGGGCACAGGCTGCTTGCCGGACATCGGCAACCTGAGCAGGTCAGCGGCCGGTAAGGCGCGGTGTCCGGCCGTCCCGCGAACGCGTCCCGGGGCGGGCGATGTGCCGCATCTTGCCGGGCACCGGCAGTCATGACGTATCCGAATCGACCGAACGGAGCCGTGGGTGACCCGGACGGCCGGCGGCACGCTGGGGAGGCAATACCCGGAGTGAAGGGAGACCCGACGTGCACCTCACGCTCTCCAGAGACCACGAGCTGGAGGCCCCCCGGATCGCAGAGGTGGACCTTCAGGCCGCCCCCAGCGACATCCTCACGCCCGGGCCGACCAACAGGGCCGGGCAGGGCCGTCGGCTGATCGACATCGTCGAAGAATGGGGGAGGCAGTCCTTTCCCGCCAGCGATCCGCCGGCGAACTGGTGAACCACCCACGGACAGTCGTTGCGGAGATGGGGACCCGACGTGAACGAGTTGCTGTCGGGCGATCCGGTGCGGCTGGAGGTGTTCGTCATCCCGGATCTCGAGATCGGTCGGGTCATCCCCCGCGGTGCCGATCGCGAGGTACTCACCCCCCAGCGCCGCGCTGGGACGTGAGCGATCACCGCCCTCCTCCCGTTCGCGAAGGAGTCACCATGCCGGCCTCAGCGTCGACCGCCTCCCGTACCGGCCAGCAGGAGCAGCCTCCGGAGGTCACCCCCCGGTCCGTGGACGACCCGCGTTGCGACGTCTGCTCGCACCCGGTCGTCGACCATGACGCCATCGCGCTGCGGTTCTGCCGAGCCACCCTGGCCGCGGCCATCGCCCGAGGCTGCGTCTGCCGGCCCGCCTGAGGGCCCGACGGGAGGGTGCCGGCGCAGCGCTCGCGCGCGGAGCCGCTCACGGGAGCGGCCGACGGACGGGAAGCACGGAGGGCGGACGAAGCGGCCGGGCGCTCAGCGCGCGGGCGGCGTCCACGTGGGCGTGGACCCGTGCGGGCGCCGCCCACCCTTCGTCGTCGCCATCGCCGCCGCGCACGGCGGCGGGCTGCGCGGGCTGGGCGCGTTCGTCATCGCGTCGGGGGTGGCGAGCCTCGTGGGCGGGCGCCTCTTCGGCCGCTGGGCCGACCGCTCGAGCCGGCAGGTGATGATCCGGGGTGCCGCCACCGCCTCCGCCGTCATCCTCGCGTTCCTCGCGCTGCTCGCCGTCCCCGGGGCGCACGGGTGGGTGCTGCTCCACCCCGCGGTCTACCTGCTGCTGGCGCTGACCCACACCGGGGTGCGGGTGGCCCGCAAGACGTACGTCGTCGACATGGCAGGAGGAGACCGCCGCACCGGGTACGTGGCCGTGGCCAACACGGCGATGGGCGCGCTGCTGCTCGGGGCCGGCGCAATCTCCAGCGTCCTGGCCCTGCTGGGCGCTGAGATCGCGCTGGTCTTCCCGGCGCTGCTCGGGGCGGCCGGCGTGGTCCCCGCCCGCACGCTGCCCGAGGTCAGCGCCCGCTCACCGATCCCGAACCCGCCATGCCCGCCTCCGGCGGCCACGTTCCCGACCACGCCGACAGCGAGGACGGAGTGCGTCCGGCCGGTCAGCGGGCGCCCGGTGCCTGGAGGACCCGGCCGGACCCGATGAAGGGTCGGTGGCGTCGCTGCCCCGAGCGGCGCGGGGACGACCGCCCTGCTCCGGGCCGCGGTTGCCGACACCTGGCAACGTCGGCGGGCTGACCCTGACCGGTGAGACCCCTCGTGCACCCGCCCGGCTCCCGGCAAGCTGGGGGCCAGCAGGAGGTGGCCGGTGCTCAGTCACGACGAACAGCGAGCCTGGGACGAGATCCGGCGTCGATACGCGGAGGAGGCGGAGGAGGCGGAGGAGCCTGCCCGTCCGGTGCCCGACCTGACGGTCCGGCGGCCACGCTCCGGGGAGCCGGCGGACGTCCCCGTCGCGGTCGTCGTCGGCAGCCGGATCGCCGTCCTGCTGGTTCTCGTCGGAGCCCTCAGCGCCGGCCTGGCCATCGCCGTCGCCACCGTGCTCGGTTGGCTGTTGTGGCGCTACCGGTCGCTGCTGACCGGCGGTGTCAGGCCGTCCGCACCCTCGGCGATCCGGGACGTCCGCCTCGACGGTGAGGGGCACCCGTCGTCGGAGCCCCGACACCGACGCACCCCGCGAACGTCGTGACGGCGCTCGACGCCGCGTCCTCGCGCCGTGCGGTTGCCGACGGAGCGGACCGCTCGCACGTCCGGGAGGTGGCTGCTCACCCGCCGGGCCACGCTCCCCGAGCCGGGCCACGCACGGGCCCACGGCGGCGCCGGCCAGGCGCTGGTGGAGCACCTGGCCGAGCGCCAGCACCGATCGGGCCGCTCCCAGCCGAGGACACGACCAGCGCCACCAGGACGACGACCAGGGAGTCGCCGGAGCCCGACCCCCTCTCGAGGGTGGCGCGCAGGTCCCGCCGCAGCGGCAGGGTCCGCACGACGGCGAAGACCGCGGCCGCGTCGGTCGAGGAGGCGACCGCCCGAGGAGGACGACGGTCCGCAGATCGACGTCCTCCTCGGGGCGAGGGTGGAGCAGGGCGGCCGCCGCGTCCGTGGAGCAGCCGGACGGCCGGGACCGCGGCCAGCAGCCGGGGGTGACGGTTGCTCGCGCCCCCGAGATCGCAGCGCCCGGGGGCGGACGTCAGGTGGAGGGCCCGAGTCCCGTGGGTCAGGCGCCGACGGGTACCGGTAGCGGCTGCGGGGTGAACATCGGCGGCTCCTGGTCCGAGGTGAGCGCGGTGGGGCCGTAGAGCCAGTCGACGAAGCCGTAGTCGTGCACGTCCCGCCGCCGGAGCGCGGCGTTGCGTGCGTCCCGCTCCGCGTCGGTGAGGTGCCAGAGCTCGCCCCAGGCCCGGGCGGTGCTCTGCACGCGCCGGCAGTGCTCCGGCCGGACGGCGTTGTAGGCGGCGAGCGCGGCGTCCCACTCCAGGTGTCCCGCGGCCAGCCGGGAGCCGACGTGCTCGGACAGGACCCAGGCGTCCTCGATGGCCATGACCGCGCCCTGCGCCAGGTACTGCAGCGGCGGGTGGGCGGCGTCGCCGGTCAGCGCCAGGCGGCCCTGGACCCAGTTCGGGATCGGGTCGCGGTCGTACATCCGCCACCACTTGTCCCGCCACATCAGCGGCAGGCCGGCCCGGACCTGCTGGCAGGTGCCGGCGAAGGCGGCGTCCAGCTCGTCGGGGGTGCCCCAGTCCTCCTCACCCGCGAGGGCCTTCGGCGACTGGAAGACGGCCACCTGGTTGAACATCTCGCCCTGCCGCAGCGGGTACTGCACGAAGTGGCACTGCGGGCCGACGTAGACCACGACGTCGCTCATCGAGACGTCCATCCGCTCGACCTGCTCGGCGGGGATGGCGCCGCGGTAGGCGACGTACGCGGAGCTGACCGGTTGGTCGGCGCTGATCATCCTGCGCGCGACGGAGTTGAGGCCGTCGGCGGCGAGGACGACAGGCGCGACCTCCCGGCCGCCGCCGTGGATCACGGCCACGCCGTCCGGCACGTGCTCGTAGCCGGTGACGTGGACGTCGTTGACCAGGTCCACGCCGGCGCGGCGGCAGGCCCGCAGCAGGATGCCGTGCAGGTCGCTGCGGTGGATGACCACGTAGGGAGAGCCGTAGCGCTCGCGGGCGTCGGCGAGGTCGAGCCGGGTGAGCACCGTGCCGTCGACGGCGTCCTTCATGACGAGGTTCTGCGGCTGCACACCGTGGGACAGGACCTCGGGCAGCAGGCCCCAGGAGTCCAGGATCCGGGTGCAGTTGGGGGCGATCTGCAGGCCGGCGCCCACCTCACCGAACGCGGGGGCGCGCTCGAGGAGGCGGACCCGCAGGCCCTTCCGGGTGAGGGCGAGGGCGTTGGCCAGTCCGCCGATGCCACCGCCGACGATCAGGACGTCGACGTCGCTGCTGGTGGTGCTCATGGGAACTCCTTCGGGGGCTGGGTCTAGAGCCATGGCGGGAGGTCGGGGACGGCGCCGGACGGAGCCGTGACGTCGGCTCCGGGGCGGCCGGTGAGATGGGTGACGACGGCGCCGAGGGATCCGTGCAGTTCGGTGGGCTCGCCGCGTCCGGGCACCTTCCAGGTGTGCCGACCGTCGGCGGTGGTGAGCACGAGCGCCGGACAGTCGGTGCCCGAGCGCTTCGCGACGACGTCGTCGGCGAGGGCGAGGAGGAACTCCTCGGGCAGGTTCCCCATGGAGAGGGCCGGGTCGAGGTCGACCGCGTGGACCATGACCTCGCGGGCCCGCAGCCACGGGATCTCGCTCGCCGGGACCTGCCGGCCCTGCGCGGTGCGGATGGTCCGGGACCACTGCTCGTCGGTCAGCCGGTCCAGGGCGGCGGCGAGCCGGGAGGCGGACTCCTCCGCCTCCCGGCGCAGCTCGCCCGGGGCCCGCCGGGCGCCGGCCGCGATGTCGGCATCCCGCTGGCCGGGGGAGGAGTACATCGGCGTCTCCTCGCCGGTACGCGCCCAGTGCGCCAGGTTCAGCAGCGCCTCGGCGTTGGCGGCCACGTGGGCCACCAGGTGGCGGCCGGTCCAGCCGGGCAGGGCGGTGGGGCCGGCGAGTGCGTCGTCACGGGTGCGGGCGAGCGCCCCGGAGAAGATCCGGGTGCCCTGGTCCATCCACCGCCGGGTCGTGGCCACGTCGTGCACGGTCATCCCACCCCGAGGTCGGCGACGACCGGGTTCTCGCACCGGCCCAGGCCGCTGATCTCGGTGGTCAGGTGCTGCCCGACCTGCAGGTAGCGGGCCGGCGTGCGGGCGTGGCCGACGCCGCCGGGCGTACCGGTGGCGAGAAGGTCGCCCGGGCGGAGCGTGGTCATCGTGGAGACGTACTCGACCAGCGCGACCGGGTCGAACAGCAGGTCGCCGGTGGTGTCCTCCTGCACCGTCTCGCCGTCGATCCGCGTGCTGATGTCCAGCGCGGGGCGGACGCCCCCGGGCAGCTCGTCCGGGGTGACCAGGTAGGGACCCAGGGGGGTGGTGGCCTCCCAGTTCTTGCCCTGCAGCCACTCGCGGGTGCGGAACTGCCAGTCCCGGCAGGTCACGTCGTTGAGCACGGAGAACCCGGCGATGGCGCGTTCGGCGTCGGCGCCGCGCGCCCGGCGCACCGGGGCGCCGATGACCACCGCGAGTTCGCACTCCCAGTCGAACGCGCCGGTCTCCGGCGGCTTGACGATGTCGTCGTTCGCGCCGACGAGGGTGTCCGCGTACTTGCTGAACAGGGTGGGGTACTCGGGCAGGTCCCGGCCCATCTCCAGGATGTGGTTGCGGTAGTTGAGCCCGACGCAGACGATCTTGCCCGGCCGGGGGACGACCGGGGCGAACGCCGCCCCCCGGGAGTGGGACACCTCCCCGGTCGCGGCGGCGGCGCGCTCCTCCCAGCCCGGCTCGGCGAGGTAGGCGCCGAGATCGGCGGCCCCGAGGTCGACGAGCTGCTCGTCGTCGACCCGGACGGCGCGGGTGGCACCGTCGAGGGTGCGGATGGTGGCCAGCTTCATCGGGTTGCCTCCACGGAGACGCGGTCGAGGTGCAGGGCCTCGAAGACGGGGGTGTCGCTGAACCGGAAGAGGTCCAGGGCGCCGGAGTCGGAGTCGGTGGTGCCGGCCTCCGACCGGACCGACAGCGGCTGCCAGGAGGGGACGACGAACAGGTCGCCGCGCTCGACCCGCCAGGAGGCCTCGCCCACGGTCACCGTGCCGCTGCCGTCGAACACCTGGTACACCGAGGAGCCGGCCTCACGGCGCGGCGCGGTCTCGGTGCCGCGGCGGACGCGGTGCACCTCCGCCCGGATGGTCGGCAGGACGTCGCCGGCGGTGGTCGGGTTGGTGTAGCGGACGGCGGCGTGCCCGGGCTCGACGACCGCGGGGAACCCCTCGGCCTCCAGCTGCAGCTGGTCGGTCAGCGCGGCGTCGGTGTCGGCCCACCGGTAGTTCAGCAGCGGCGTGCCCGGCGTCGCGCCGGGCGCGGACACCGGGCGCAGGCCGGGGTGGCCCCACAGCCGCTGCGCGCGGGAGCGCTCCGGCGTGGTCCTCTCCTGCTCGCTGATCTGGTCGCGGCCGAACTCGAAGAACTGCGACTCGGTGCCGTACTGGAACGGGATGTCCAGGCCGTCGATCCAGGCCATCGGCCGGTTCGCGGCGTTGTGGTGGGCGTGCCAGTTCCAGCCCGCCTGCGGGAGGAAGTCGCCGCGGTTCATCGGCACCGGGTCGCCGCCGACGACGGTCCACACGCCCTCGCCCTCGACGACGAAGCGGAAGGCGTGCTGGGTGTGCCGGTGCTCGGGGGCGTCCTCGCCCGGCATCAGGTACTGGATCGCGGCCCACAGCGTGGGGGTGGCGAAGGGCCGGCCGCCCAGCGCCGGGTTGGCCAGCGCGATCGCCCGGCGCTCACCGCCGCGCCCGACCGGGACCAGCGAGCCGGCCTGGTCGGCCAGCCGCAGCAGGTTCTGCCAGCGCCACACGTGCGGCACGGCCCGGGAGCGCGGGTGGGCCGGCATGAGGTCACCGATCTCGGTCCACAGCGGGACCAGCAGCTCCTGCTCGAAGCCGCGGTACAGCTCCTCGAGCTCGGGCGTGGGGGTGGGCTGGTCGGGGGAGTCGACGGCGGTCAGGGAGACCGGCGAGGTCAGCTGCTGGGTCATGGGGTGCTCCTTCCGAGGGGTGGGGGTCAGTGGGCGAGGACGGCGACCGGGGCGCGGGTGGCCGGCCGGGTGGTCACCGCGGTGACGACGAGCAGGACGGCCGCTGCTGCGGCGGCCAGCGAGAAGGCGAGGAAGTTGCTGCCGACCCCGAGCCGGGCGTCCAGCAGCCAGCCGCCGACCTGGGGGGCCAGCACGGCACCGATGCGGCCGGTGCCGAGCGCGAAGCCGAGCGCCGTGCCGCGCAGTCGGGGCGGGTAGTGGCCGGCGACGGCGGCGATGACCAGGCACTGGGTGCCGTGGGTGCCGACGCCGGCGAGGATGAGGGCGGCGTAGATCGGCAGGGTGCTCGACGGGTAGGTGAGCAGGAAGGCCAGGCCGACCGCGGCGGCGGCGGCCGCCCCGATCGCGCTGCGCAGCGGGCCGAACCGCGTGCCCGCCCAGGCGGTGACGAACGATCCCGCCACCGCGCCGATGTTGAGAGCGAGCAGGAACGACAGCGGCGCGCCCATGTCGAAGCGGGCGTCGGAGGCCATCAGCTTGGGCAGCCAGGTCCCGAGGCCGTACCAGGCGAACAGGGTGAAGACCGTGGCCAGGGCGAACAGCGCCGTGGCGGCCGCCCACCGCACAGCGAACAGCGCGCGCAGCCCCGAGCTGGCGTGCTCGGCCGGCCGGTCCTCGGCGGCGGGGGCGATCCCGTAGGTGGACTCGACGCGCTCCGCCTCGGCGACGCGGCCGTGGGCCCGCAGCCAGACCGGTGACTCGGGGAGCACCGCCACGCACAGCGGCAGCAGGACGAGGACGGCAAGGAACGCCACCGCGTACATCGCCCGCCAGCCGTAGGCGGGCAGCAGCCACAGGCCCAGCAGGGCCGCGGCGCACCCGCCGATGGGAACGCCGGACATCATGAAGGTGGCGACCGCCGACCGGCCTCGGACCTTGACGAACTCCGCCGTCAGGGCGTTCGCGGAGGGCACCAGTCCGCCCAGGCCCAGTCCGGCGAGGAACCGGAAGAGGCCGAAGACCTCCGGCCCGGGTGCGAAGGCGCACAAGCCGGTGAACAGGGAGAACCACAGCGTCGACCACAGGATGGTGCGGCGCCGGCCGAGCCGGTCGGCCAGGGAGCCGGCCGCCAGGGCGCCCACGAGCATCCCCGCGAACGCCAGGCTGCCGATGAACCCTGCGGCCGATGCGGTGAGGCCCCACCCGGGCTCCTCCTGCAGGAGAGGGAGCGTCGTCCCGTAGACGATCAGGTCGTAGCCGTCGAAGACGACGATCAGCCAGCACAGCACCGGCACCAGCCAGGCCGGACGGGTGCTGGCCGGCCGGGTCAGCAGTGTGGGGGAGGTCATGCCTGTAGAGAGTGACTTGTGTTCTGCAGGACGCCCTATACGATTCTGCTGTGAAGAACGCACCTCCGTACGCCATCGCCAGCGTGGACTCCGCGCTGCAGTTGGCGGCGGCACTCCAGGTCGAGGGGTCGCTCAGCGTGAGCGAGGCGGCCGAGCGACTCGGGGTGGCCCGCTCGACGGCGCACCGGCTGCTGGCGATGCTGGTCTACCGCGACTTCGCCGAGCAGCTCCCCGACCGCAGGTACGGACCCGGACCGGTGTTGCGGGGCGACCTGCCGCAGGCGCCGGTGGCCCGGCTGCGGGAGGTCGCCCTGCCGCACCTGCGGCGGGTGGTCGACGCGACGGGGGAGACGGCGAACGTGATGGTCCTGGCCGGCTCCGACGTCCGCTTCGTCGGCACCGTGGAGTGCGGCCACATCCTGCGGGTGGGCGACCGGACCGGCCGGACCCTGCCGGTGCACCTGAGCTCCGGCGGCAAGGCGGTGCTGGCCACCCTGGACCGCGAGCAGCTGGCCGCCGTCCTCGAGTCCCTGAACACGGAGACGGCCACGCGCCTCGAGCGGGAGCTGCGCACCGTCCGGCGCCGGGGGTTCGCTCTCAACGACCAGGAGACCGAGACGGGATTGACGGCGGTCGGCGTGGCCGTGCCCGACCCGGGGGGCGCCGTCCGGGCGGCCCTCTCGTTGGCCGTGCCGACGGCCCGGTACTCGCGCGACCGGCTGCCGGAGTGGGGGGCCGCGCTGCGTGCGGCGGCCGCCGGCGTCTCCCGCGACCTGGCGCTGACCTGACCCCGCCCGGTCGTCAGTCGACCGGCAGGGCGCCAGGACTCGGTGAGCAGCTCGGTCGTCGCGTCCCGGTCGACGTCCCAGCAGACCCGGGAGCAGCGCCGGGAGGAGAACTCCGGCGGGCCGAGAACCAGGACGGCGCGGCGGCGGTTGGACGGCTCGTGTCGTCTTCAGGCGCGGGATCCGGAGAAGGCGAGGTGCAGCCGCTCGGCGGCCCGCCCGACGTGCAGGGGCTCCTTCGAGTGATCGGCCTGTCCACCGGACGGAGCTGGACGGGTGACGACGTCACCGACGTCCGGTACGACCTGCTGGTCGAGGACGTCGGTCCGCTCCGTGGTGAGATCGGATCGCTGCCCGCCGGAGGCCTGGACGACGACGTCCAGCAGGCGATCCTCCGGGCCCGGCGCCCCTCGGCGGCGATCCCGACCCGACGTGGCCCTGACGGGGCGGTGGATCCGTCCCCACGACACCACAGCCGATCGGGCAGTACCACCGCGCCGACGTGTGCGCGCGAGCATGTCGACCCGACACAGCTCATCCCAGCGAGGAGACCGCACCGGCCCTCGTGGTGCCGGGGCCGGGGCGACACCGACGTGATCCTCGGCCGGATCCCCTCCCTGCTCGGTGCTCAGGTCAGGGACCGCCAGCTACGGCCGTCCCGGGTGATGAGTGCTGCGGCCTCGGGCGGTCCCCAGGTCGCCGCCTGGTAGAGCGGGATCGGCCGGGGGTCGTGTTCCCAGTACCGCAGGATCGGGTCGACGATCTTCCAGCATCGGCCGACCTCGTCGGCTCGGATGAACAGCGTGGGATCGCCGATGAGAGCGTCGAGGATGACCCGCTCGTAGGCATCGATCGACTGCTCCTCGAAACTCTGGTAGGAGAAGTCCATCGACGCCTTCTGCACCCGGAAGGCGTGGCCGGGGACCTTCGCGCCGAACCGGAGGCTGAGACCCTCATCCGGCTGGACCCGCACGATCAGTGCGTCCGGCTCCGAGTTGTGCTCCCGGCTGGGGAACAGCGGCAGCTGCGGTGGCCGGTGGAACTCCATGGCCACTTCGGTGACCCGCGCCGGGAGCCGCTTGCCCGTGCGCACGTAGATGGGGACGTCGTTCCACCGCCAGTTGGCCACCTCGAGTCGCATCGCCACGAACGTCTCGGTGTGGCTCAGCGGGTCGACGTCGGACTCCTCGCGGTAGCCCGGCATAAGGTCGTCCCGGGTTCCGCCGCGGGTGTACTGCCCCCGGACGGCGTTGGCGGCGATGTCCGCCTCCGTCTCGAGCGGCCGGATCGCGCGCAGCAGCTTCACCTTCTCGTCGCGGATCGCCTCCGGGTGGAAGGACGTCGGCGGTTCCATGAGGAACAGCGAGAGCACCTGCAGGACGTGGTTCTGGACGATGTCGCGCATCGCGCCGGTGGTCTCGTAGAACCCGCCCCGGTCACCGACACCGAGCGTCTCGGCCACGGTGACCTGCACGTTGTCGACCCACGTGCGGTTCCAGATCGGCTCGAAGATGGAGTTCGCGAAGCGCAGCGCGAGCAGGTTCTGTACCGTCTCCTTGGCCAGGTAGTGGTCGATCCGGAAGATCTGCTCCTCGGAGAAAGCCGAGGAGAGGTCGGAGTACAACTCGCGGGCGCTCTCCTCGTCCCAGCCGAACGGCTTCTCGATCACCGCCCGGACGAAGCCGTCCCCCACCGGCTGGCTGAGTCCGGCCTTCCCGAGACTGAGCGCGATGGGGCCGAAGAGCCGCGGTGGGGTGGAGAAGTAGTAGACCCGGTTGCCGGACGTTCCAGCAGTGCGATCGCACTCGTCCAGGACCTCGGACAGCCGGTTATAGGTGGCGGGGTCGTCGTACCCCCCGGCGACGTATCGCGCGGCAGTGGTCAGGTCGGCCCAGCGGGGGTTCTCCGTCCCGGTCACCCGCTCGCGGCAGTAGTCCCTGAACTCGTCGTCGGTCATCGGGGTTCGTGCCACGCCGATGACGGCCACCTCCGGCGGCAGGGCTCCGTAGGCGGCGAGCCGCTCCAGCGCCGGTAGCAGCTTGCGTGCGGTGAGATCGCCCGAGGCGCCGAAGATCACCAGCGCGCAGGGCGGAGATCGCCGATCTGTATCGCTCATGAGCTGCCGTGCCACCCCTCCGCACTTGCTGCAGCCGCGGATCGGCCACCTGGCCAGTGCGCTCCCTCCATACCCAGCCGTCGTGGAGGTCCGAGCAACGACGACACGCGAGGGGAGCGGCGCGCTGCCACGACCGCCGAGACCGGCTCGCAGGGTCGTTCCGAGTCCGACCGGGGGAGCTGCACCGCCGGTCAGCGGCGGCTAGCCACCCACCCGGGCGTCGGCCACGACGGAGAACCACCGCGTCACGTTGGGCGCTGACTCCAGACCCTCCAGCACTGCGCGCTTGTCGAGGAACGCCGGATCGTCGTGCCAGGCCATCCAGTCCTCGCGGCTGTTCCAGGTACCGACGATCACCCGCGACAGGGGATCGTCCTCGGGAGTCAGCAACTGCCCGGAGATCCAGCCCGGCATGCGCTGCGCGGACTCGAACCGATCGCGCATCGCTGCGTCCCACTCCTGCTCGCCCCCGGGTCGCAGCTTGCTGGTGGTCAGCACGGTCATCATCGCCCGCTCCCCTCGTCGAAGGATCCGCTCGCGGCCGACTCTTCTGTGTCCGTGGGCCAGTCGGTGGGTGGTTTCCGGTGCCAGGGGTCGACCGCGGTCCCTGACCGGCCGGGTGCTCCGCCGAGGATCACTGCCTCGTCGGACCGTCGCCTCGTTCGAGTGGGGAGGACCACCTCGCAGGCGTGGCCCCGCCTCGCCCACGATCCTGCCCCGCCCGCGCTGCGGTCGCGACGTCTGACCAACGCGTCATCTCGCCAGCCGGCATGTCCCCACCCCGAAGGTCATGGACCCTCGGCCCCGTGCGTTCCGTGGCCACGAAGGTCTCGGCCTGGGTGACGCGACGATCCGGTGGTGAACCGAGTCGCGGTAGCCCCGGACGTGGATCGGTGAGGACGCGGATGTGAAACGCGGGTGGTCAGGCGGAGACGCGCGGGTCGTCGTCCTCGGTCTGGGCTGCGTGCAGCTTGGCGATCACGCACTTGATCTGACCCACGGTCTCTGCCTCGTCGTGACCGAAAGCCAGCAGATAGGCCTGCAACGCATGCCGGGCCGTTTCCAGCTCGGCCTCCGTGAGGTGGACCGCGTACATGCCGCAACTGTAGGGCGTCGCGACGGTCATCGAGCGTCCTCGATCCCCGGGGCCGGGAGTGGACCGCTTGCCGCTGGTACCGGTCCACGACGGTGTTCGAGTCCTCCTGCGTCAGTCCTCCAGGGCCTCACAGGTCCTTCTCCGGGATCTCGCAGGCCGGTCGCCCGGGAGCTGCGGATGCGGGCAGGTCTGCCATGTCGAACGCCCGCCGGCCTGGAGGCCCGGGCCGCACCCACTCGGCTGGGCGCCCCGCTGGGCGGCCACACCAGCGTGCTGGCTCTCGCCCCCGACGGAGACCCTGGCCACCTCCGGCGACGACAACACCACCCGACTGCGCGCGAGCTGTTCGCCGAGATCTGTCACCGTCACGGCAGCCGCCAGCCGCGGTACCGATCCCCCTCGTCGAGGGGTGGCAGAGATGTGCCGGTCAGCGCCTCGAACTGACGGGCGTGGACGACGTCGACCCGCACGCTGTGGATCTGGCCTCCCTGGTGCGGGGACGGTGATGGCTCAGCGGGTTCCGACTGGGGCGCCGGTGGGGGCCGGGAGGCGTCGTCACGGCGTCCGAGGTGTTGTCTGCCGTGTTCGCCGACCGGTGGGAGGGGCTCCGTCGGGGGGATGGGCTGAGCGTGTAGTTCGATCCCGCGGCACTGCGGAGCGGACGGGGCGGCGGCGTCGTGCGCCAGTGCCCACCAACGTCCGTCCTTCCGGGAGATGCCGGCGAGGCCGTGCCTCGGCGGGGTTCGGAAGCCCTTGACCGGGGTCGGATCGCTGCGGATGACGGAGAGACCGGTGATGGCGTCGACGAGCTCGCCGGACGCCGTCGAGATCAGCACACGCAGAACGCAGGAGGGGCCGGCAGGCGACGGGACGAGCCCTATCCAGAAGGCCTCGCCGACGGGGCAGGGCAGGACCAGTTGCTGCGGCGCTCGCTCCAGGAGCGGTAGGGCACCCCAGCTCGAGGGCAGCTCGGTCACCACGCCGGTCGGCGGGTACGGGTAGCGCTGGAAGGAGATGGACAGGGTTGGCGTCAGCGGATACTCGTGCATCAGCCCGCCGTCATGCCTCGCCGCTCCGTGGCCTGCTCGGCCCACAGCGCCGCGGCGGCAGTGGCCGGTACCTGGAGCCGGGAGGCGGCGATGCGGATCTCCTCCGGCAGCGTCGCGGTGCCGGCCGCTTCGGCCGTGGGCAGGTCGTCGGGGGCCGGCATGGCCAGCGGCGTCGCCGGCACGGTGGAGGCGGCCGTGGCCGGCGGGGCGCCGGCGGTCGATCGGCCGCCCGCGGGTCCCGGCACCGGTCCCCCTGCAGAAGCCGCAGCCGGTGGCGGGGTGACGAGCTCCGCGCCGACCGGGTGGCCCTCTGCCGTCGCGCCGGCACGGTCTGACTGATCATCGGCCGCCCCGGCCGCGGGCACCGCCCCGGGACCTTCGCCGCTCTGGGCGTACTGGCTGACCCAGTGGGACAGCTGCGCGGCATGCGCCGCTCGAGTCGCCGCGTCGGTGGCCCAGACGAAGAAGGCACCGAGAGAGACCGTGGCATGGACCCGGCGCCACAGGTCGACCGGGACGAGCTCCGGGCGTTCGAAGCTGGCCTCGGCGATCAGTTGCCAGCTCTGCCGGAACATCGGCGGCGATGTGAACGGTCGAGTGGTGCGGAGTGTGGCGTCGGTGCAGCGCAGGGACAGCGCTTCCACGTCGGGATGGTCCGGTCCCAGCAGGGAACGCAGGTTGGCGACGGCCGCGTCGAACTGCTGTGTCTGCACGCGGTCGGGCTCGCCCTCGTTCATGGCCCGCAGCAGCAGGTGCGCCCCGATGATGCCGGCGATGGGGTCGGTGTACTCGGTGAGCAGCAGGTCGGCGAGCTGTGCACCGCGCCCCACCGCGAACAGGTTGCGGCCCTGGCTCAGGGCCAGCCGTGCCGCCTCGATCGTCGCATCCTGCTCGGGGGTGCGGCTCGTCCCCACCCGCCGCATGAACACGCTCACGTCGGAGATGACTCCCGGTCGGCGTCCCGTGCTGCTCCGGGGATCTCTGGAGCCGGCGGGTTCGTCGCCGCGGGGCGGTGCCGTGGCAGTCGTCGAGACGGTGCGCTGGATGGCCAGCTGGGTCACCCAGTCAGGAGCGGCGATGACGCACCCCTCGTACTGGCGACCGTCGTCCAGCACCTGTCGGAGGAAGTACGCACCATGGGGCACTTCGCCCTCCCAGATCGCCACAGGGTCGACCGGGGTCTGTTGCTCGACCGTGCAGTGCTGGGTCAGGTCGGCGACGGTTCGCCCATCAGCGTCCACGAGGTGGAGGCCCTGCATCGGATGCGGTGACGGCGCGGGGCTGACCGTGGCCGTCGGACCGCCTGGGTCGGTCCAGAACCTGGCCAGGATGGAGATCATCGACTGGCCCGGTGTCGGCCCCGTGAAGGCGCCCTGGCGGTTCGCCGCGTTCTCGAACGGCGCGACGTGGAACTCGTGGGTGGCCGCAGTGCCGGGGATGGGCGCGGGCGAGGCCAGCCGGGGGTCCGGTGGCGGGCCGGCCACGGTGTCCCGGTCGAGCAGGACGACCTCGTCCGAGGCGGCGGTGATGTCCCGCCCGAACTGGATGCGGATCTTGTAGACGCCCGGGAGCTCGGTCTCGTGCAGCTGTCCGGTCTCGCTGAAGACGCGCTCGAAGCGGTAGTCCATGACGCTGACCGCGGCGGCCGGGTTGCCGGCCTCGACATCGAGGGAGAACAGGTCCGACGCGTCCGGGACGGTGACCGGCGGGCCGGTCCGGGTCACCGTCTCCTCCACGGCGCCGGCGCCGCTGACCTGGAAGCCGTGGCGCAGCCCGGTAGCGGGTACCTCGGCCACGTACAGACCGCGGAGGAGTTCCCCCCGCCACTCGGCGCCGGGCAGCACCTCGGAGAGGACTCGGGTGAGCGGCCGGCCGGTCCAGATCCGCAGCTCCTCGCCGACCGCGTCGGCCGGGAGCACGAGTCGCACCGGGTACTTGGGTCGCGCGGCCAGCCGCTGGAACACCATGCCCTCGTCGGCTCGGATGAACGGCTGCAGGTCCACCGCGGTCGTCGTCCGGGCCTGGTCGGGGAGGTACTCGGGCATGACGGTGTAGAGGAAGCTGCGCAGGCTCTGCCCGGTCACCCGGCCCCGCTCGTCGGCCGCCCCGCCGCGCAGACCCTGCAGCAGCGTCCAGGTGAACACGCCGTGCACCTGTCCGTCTGGCATCTCCTGCTCCAGGGCGCTCTTCGTCTGGGCAGCGAGCGCGATGAAGGCCGGGCCGGGAACGCCGGTGCCGATCTTCGGCCGCATCAGCACCTCGTTGACCGGGATGGACTGCTCGTAGTTCATGCAGCTGTCCATCCACAGCACGGTCTCCCGGAATCGCTGGGCCTTGCGGAACCAGCGCGTCCACGCGTGCGCGTACACGTACTCGGGACCGATCTGCGTTGCGTCGGCCGTGAACAGCGCGCCTTCCTCTAGCACGGGGGAGAAGCCGTGGCCGGAGAAGTACAGGTAGAGCCGGTTGCCGGCGACGTCGGCGGTCTGCTGCTCCACCCACCTGAGTTCCCGCTCGATCCTCGCTCGAGCCGGTTGTGGATCGTTCGGGTCGATCGGCATGAAGTCGGCCGAACGCACGAGCCGCACGTTCTCCGGCTGCAGTCGGCCACCCGTCGGATCGATCAGCCAGTCCCGGACTGCCAGCGCGTCGTTGTTCGGGCCGTCGAGATCGGTGGCCACGCCCTCGGCGGCGAGCGCCGGATACCGGGCGACACCGACGACCACCGCGAAGTCGGACATGAACGTCTCCCTCCTCGCCCACGTCGATGTCTTCTGGTCCTCGTCGATGTGCTGGCGCCCCCCGGTCCCGTGCATCTCGCCGCGGGCACGCACGGCGCGAGCGCGACCGACATCCAGACCCGGGGCCGACGCTCCGAGCCTGGATGTGCGGCCGTCACGTCGGTCACCAGGGATAGGCGTCGCGGATGAACTGCTTGTCGGTCTGCGACAACTCCCCGTTGAACCCCGCCGAGAACCCGTCGGTGGTCCAGGAGGCGGGGATCGGGTACATCATGATCGACAGCGCGTCGACCGGGGTGCTGGAGACCTTGCTCGGGTCGTAGCGCTTGAAGATGTTGTGCTCGATGGTCGCCGGACCCCAGCTGTTCGGCGGTTTGGACAGATCGGCGATCACCGCGGCACGGTTCCACGCGATCGGCCGATTGGGGTTCTGGTGCTCATGGATCAGGCCCAGCGCGTGACCGAACTCGTGCAGGACGACCCGCCGCAGCTCGTCCTCGTCGGAGTCAGGCGTCAGCCAGCCGTAGTTCATCGTCGGTTCGGACGCCGAGATCTGCTGGCACATGGTGCCCAGGTACGACCAGGACCCGTTCCCCTGCTGGAAAGCGACGCGGACGTCGGCGTCACCACTGTCGACGACCTTCAAGCCGACGTTGGCCATCTGCGGCCCCGTCCACTCCTGAGCGACCGCCGCGACTCGCTTCTGCAGGTCCGCATCCCCTTCCAGGAACCGCACGGTGACCTCGGTTCCAGGCTGCCACTTGAACTCGTTGAGCAATGCGGCCCTGGTCTTCCCCACCGACTCCGCCGGCATGGGCACCATGCAGTAGTGGCTCGCATCCTGCTGGGTCATCGAAGAACCTTCCTCGTCGCGTTCCGGTTGCACGGCAGCCGTGGAGACACCCCTCGACAAGGTCCGGATCCGGAGCGGATCCCCACCCCGAGAGGCCGTCCACGACGGCCCATGAGCCGGGTCACTCGACGTGCCGATGACCTGGCTCGAGGGCTGGTCGAACGCTAGGAGGAGCCCATCACCCGGCCGTCACCGATGCGTCACGCCACTCAGCGAGCGACCGAACCCCAGGCCACGGCGAGGACCTCGTCAGCCGATTCCCCTGCCGGCCACCTGACGGTGATCGCCTGGCACGGCAAGGGGTGACGTCCCGTCGATGGTGCAGACCGGCCCTCCGACGCGACCGGTTCGGCTCGACGTCGCGCGCCAGGCCGACGCCCCGGCCCGCGGGATGCGAACCGGGGCGTCCGGACAGGCGGGGTCTACCGCAGGTCGAAGCGGTCGAGCTCCATGACCTTGACCCACGCTGCGGCGAAGTCCCGCACGAACTTCTCCTTCGCGTCATCGGCCGAGTAGACCTCGACGATGCCGCGGAGGACCGAGTGCGAGCCGAACACCAGGTCGGCGGCGGTGGCGGTACGGACGACGGTGCCGTCGGCGTCCAGCCCCTCGTAGACGCCCTCGGTGTCGACCGAGGTGCGCCACGAGATGCCCAGGTCCAGCAGGTTGCGGAAGAAGTCCTGCGACAGCACGCCCGGACGATCGGTGAAGACGCCGTGCTGCACGCCGCCGGTGTTGGCGCCGAGCACGCGCAGCCCGCCGACCAGCAGGGTCATCTCCTTCGCGGTGAGGTCGAGCATGTACGCCCGGTCGACCAGCAGCGTCTCCGGCGCCAGCTTGCTGCCCGGAGCGATCCAGTTGCGGAAGCCGTCGGCCCGCGGCTCGAGCCAGCGGGCGTTGTCGACGTCGGTCTGCTCCTGCGAGGCGTCGGTGCGACCCGGGGAGAACGGCACGCTCACCGGCACGCCGGCGTCGGCCGCGGCCTTCTCCACCGCCGCGGTGCCACCGAGCACGATCAGGTCGGCCAGCGAGACCTTGTTCCCGGTCTGCTGCTCGAACTCCGCCCTGATCCGCTCGAGCACCGGCAGCACGTCCTGGACGCCGGCGTTGACCGCCCAGTCGACCTGCGGCTGGAGGCGCAGCCGGGCGCCGTTGGCGCCACCGCGCTTGTCCGTGCTGCGGAACGACGCCGCGGCCGACCACGCGGTGTGCACCAGCTGCGACACGGTCAGGCCGGAGGACAGCAGACGCTGCTTGAGGTCGGCGATCTCCGCCTCGCCGACGAGCTCGTGGTCGACCGCCGGGACCGGGTCCTGCCAGATGAGCTCCTCGGCCGGCACGTCCGGGCCGAGGTAGCGGCTCCGCGGGCCCATGTCGCGGTGCAGCAGCTTGAACCAGGCGCGGGCGTACTGGTCGGCGAAGTACTCCGGGTCCTCGTAGAACCGCTGCGAGATCTCCCGGAACCCGGGGTCGGCGATGAGGGCGAGGTCGGTGGTCGCCATCATCGGCGGGTTCTTCTTGCCCTCGATGTGCGCGTCGGGGACCAGCTCCTGCGCCCCGGCGTCCTCGGGCCTCCACTGCTTGGCACCGGCGGGGCTCTCGGTCAGCTGCCACTGGTAGCTGAACAGCATCTGGAAGTAGGTGTCGTCCCACGTCGTCGGGGTCGGCGTCCAGGCGCCCTCGAGACCGCTGGTGATGGTGTCGGCGCCCCTGCCGGTGCCGTGCTGGCTGATCCAGCCCAGGCCGTTGCCGTGCACCGGGCACCCCTCGGGCTCCGGGCCGACGAGCTCCGGGTCGCCCGCGCCGTGCGTCTTGCCGAAGGTGTGCCCGCCGGCGATCAGCGCGACGGTCTCCTCGTCGGTCATGCCCATCCGGCTGAACGTCACCCGGATGTCGTGGGCCGACGCGACCGGGTCGGGCCGGCCCTTCGGACCCTCCGGGTTGACGTAGATGAGGCCCATCGTGACCGCGGCGAGGTGGCCCTCCTCGAGGTCGAGCGGGTCCTCGCCGCTGTAGCGCTCGTCGCCCAGCCAGGTGTCCTCCGGGCCCCAGAAGATCTCCGGGGGCTGCCAGGTGTCCTCGCGGCCGAAGGCGAAGCCGAAGGTCTTCAGCCCCATGTCGTCGTGCGCCACGTTGCCGGCGAACAGCAGCAGGTCGGCCCAGGAAAGCTTGCGGCCGTACTTCTGCTTGATCGGCAGCAGCAGGCGGCGGGCCTTGTCCAGGTTGGCGTTGTCCGGCCAGCTGTTGAGCGGGGCGAAGCGCTGCCCGCCGGTGGCGCCGCTGCCGCGGCCGTCGGCAGTGCGGTACGTGCCGGCCGCGTGCCAGGACATGCGGATGAACAGCGGGCCGTAGTGGCCCCAGTCGGCGGGCCACCAGTCCTGCGAGGTGCGCATGACCTGGACGAGGTCGCGCTTGAGCTCCTCGACGTCGAGCTTCGCGAACTCGGCCCTGTAGTCGAAGTCCTCGCCGAGCGGGTCGGAGTCCTTCGACGACCTGGTGAGCACCGACAGGTCCACCTGGTTGGGCCACCAGTCCCGGTTGCTCTGCGGCCGCCGGTGCATGACCGGGGTCGGCGAGGGGATCGCCGGGTTCTCGCTCTCGCTCGTGCTGTGGCTCTGGGCCTTGTCGGCCTCGTTGGTCGTCACGGTGTCCCTCTCTGTGCTGCGGGGCGGTCGGGGAAGGTGGGGGAGGCTGGCCGGCCGCGCAGGACGGGCAGCCCCGATGGATGACCGCGGCCTCGTCGATGACGAAGCCGCGGTCATCGGAGGGGGTCGGGCAGGGCGCGGCTCCGCGATCAGCCGCTCCACCAGCGTCCACAACTCGTCACTGATGGGTCACGGTGGCGAGGAAGACGCCGGCGAGGACAGACGCCGCACCCTGCGCCAACGCGTCAGGCCGGTACAGAGCCCGACGATCTGCTTCCGCAACGTCTCCCGAGCGGCTACGACTGCTGATCGGCCCTCGGGATCGACGAGATGGTGGAGCCGGTCCAGCGCTGGCCGGCCACCTCGAGCTCGCGCACCTTCAGCGAGCCGATCTCGATCTCCTCGGCGCGCAGTCTCCGGATCACCGCGTCAGCGATCGCGAGCCGGCCGATGGCCATCGCGCCGACGGCGGTGACGGCGAGAGCGAGAGGCCCCATCGCCGACGGCCCGAGGACGCGGGCGCCGACAGCCATCGCGCCGGTGACGCTCGCCGTCGTGGCGGTGGAGCCGGTCCTCTGGCGACGGATGCTGATGATGCTGGACATGGCGCCTCCTGTGGCTGTGCCTCGGGCCTGGCAAGCCACCGTTGCGCGTTCGGGCACGCCTACGCAACCACCGGCGGGCGTCAAGCCGTCGGTCGTCGACCTCCGGCGTGGTCCTCGGGGTACTGCTCGGTCCGGCGTGCGGCGTCGACACACACGGCCTGCCGGCGGCTGCACGGCCGCACCGCCGTCGGCCCGTCGTCCCATCGGTCGCCCTCTGTCCTGGAGCGGCCCGTGTGGAGACAACTCTGGACCGCGGCCTCGCCAGGTACGAGGGTCGTCCGGCCGGCGCCCCTCGGGCGGCAGGGTGAGCGGCACCCCGATGCGGACGCGGTCGTGTCGGGCCCGCGAAGACGGCGACGCGACGGCCGTGGACGCCTGTGGAGCGACCGCTCGGCACGACTCGCCGAGGACGGCCCATCGGCGAAGACGACCAGTCACTCCGGCTGGAGGAACGAGGGTGCCGGCCCTGCCATCGAGCGCCCGGACCGCACGTCGACCTCGTGGGTCAGGGACGGCCACCCGACGGGGTCGTGGCCGGGGATCGACGGGTACCCACGGGCGGCCGCCCCGTGCCTCCGGCCGGCGCACCTGTTCGACGCACTCCTCCGGCGAGGCGTGCACCCGGCTGCCGACCGACACCTCACCCTCGGGTGTCCTCGGTGGGGTCGGCGGCGTCGGAGGCCAGCACGTAGCCGCCGCCCCGATGCCGTCGTCGAAGTCGATGACGACGCTCTGGTGGCCCGGGATGTGGCCAGCCGTCAGGACCGCGGTGACACCGGGTGCGATCTCGGCGTCCCCGTCCGCGAGCCGCCGATCGTGACGTGGGTCGTCGAAGTGGATGCGGGGGATCGCGTGTCGGTCAGCCCGAGGTCCCCCTCGCGCCACCGGCAGTGCACGGGGACCCCGGTGAGGTGGCGGAGGCGGCCGGCGCGGTCGGTCAGCCAGCGGCTGGAGCATCGGACGCTCCGGCCGTAGAGCCCGCTCGTCCGCGCTGCTTCGGGAGCGGCCCCAGCCGCCCGGAAGGGGACCGGAGGACCACGCCAGATCCCCTGCAGGACGTGGGTTGTCACTCGAGTGAGCGCTGCGCTTCCCTGGCGTCGAGCGCCGGATCATCCGTCCGCGTTGGTAGGACGCTTGGCCCTGCTCGGCTGCACCCGCATCGGCTCGCCCGGCATCTTGGGGGTGCGAGACCCGAAAGCGCTGTTCAGAGCTGCAAGACCGCAGGTGGCGCATGAGCGTGGGCGGGTGGGTTGTCGGGCGAGTTCTCGCGCTCGGCTCCCGCGCGCTGAAGCTGCCGGTGCCCCCTCGGTCCCCGTGCTCGGTAGCCGTCCTGCTCTGGCCCGACGGTCGACGGGCCGTCGTCGGTCGAGGGGCACGGGCCCCGAGCATCGAGGAGATCCAGCGGCCCTCCGCGCCGGCGCTCCGCGCGTTGTGGAGGGGGACTGCTCGCTGGATCCGGTGGAGCGCGCGCCCGTCTACTGCGGGCGGTTTTCGTCCGGCAGGCTCGGGCAACCGTTGTCCTCTTCGACGGCGAGGATTTCGCGTCGTGCCTACGCCGATCGCAGCGCGCGGCGGGCTTCTCCAGTTCGGCGCGACAACGCAGATGACGCGGCGGTCCTGCCACTGCTCACCAACGGGGCGGGAGTCGGTCGGTCGCGACTGATCGCGGCGGCGCGCAAGTCCTCGTCGCTCGAGGGAATGGGGTCGCTCCGCCGGGTTTCCGGTCCATCTCCAGTTCTTCTGCAGCCGCGGGCCGGCGAGGGGCCGGGGGCACCCTCGCCCGGAGCCCGGCGGCCCAAGGTGCTGAACAGCGGGGTGGGTGTGCGCGGCTCCATGGGATGGTCGGGACGTAGCGCGGCGGTCGGACGGAGAGCCCCTGATCGTGAGGGGGCCAACGCCTCTCACATCGCCCTTGCTGGACCGACACGGCACGTGGCCCGCCGGTCCTGTCCGGACAGCGAGCCACGCTGCTCCGTCCAGCAAGCGACTGCTCACCGCCACCGCTCGCCTTTCGCGGTGACGTATCGCTGCCAGACGTACCGCCACGGGACGACGGCCACGATGATGACGACCAGCGAGCAATCGAAGATCATCTCGCTCATGGCCTGGTCCACGTCACCGGCGGCCACCGCAGGCAGCGCCACGACGGACAGCCAGATCAGCTTCCACAGGGACTCGAACAGCAGGATCGGCAGCAGCCGGACCGGGTACCGGAGCCCGAGGAACGCCAAGAGCGACATGGCGGTGAGCAGAGCGGCGACGACTCCCTCGTACAGCGGCATGGCGCGGTCGTAGCCGATGACGAGCGGCCACTTCACCGCGGCCAGGCCGACGCCCATCACGAGGTAGCCGATCCGCATCATGTTCAGCCGCCCGCTCGGCAGCTCGGCCGCAGCGGCGCGGCCGGCGTGGGTGATCGGGTCGGTGCTGGCGGCGGTCATGGCGGTGTCCCTCGTTCCGGGTGGCCGCGGCAGGTGCCGCGAGTGGCGCTGAAGGTAGGCAGGTGCGTGGTGAGCGGGGATCACCACACGATGTGAACGGCGTGGTGATCCGGACGCCAGGAGTGGTCCGGCGCCTCGCGAGGTCAGCGGGCGGGCTGGCGGGCCAGCAGCCGGGCGCGGAGCCGGTGCAGGCGGGGCATCAGGCCGTACATGACGATCGGGACGGCGATCGTGGCGACGATGACGGTGCGCAGCACGACCGGGGTGTCGGCGAGCAGGCTGCTCAGGCCGACGTTGAGCACGGTCAGGGTCGGCAGGACGGCCAGCCAGATCATCAACGCCAGCTGGTGCTTCGACGGCGGCGGGACGGGGCCGGGCCGCTGGTGTCCGGGGTCGGAGGGCATGCCGTTCTCCTTCTGGTGCGGGGACTGCTTCTGGGTGTGGGACTCCGCCGGTGTGGCCGCGGCTGATGCCGTGGCCGGCAGGGGCGGCCACCGCGGTCTTGCCAGGGACGGGGCTAGAGCCCGTGCCGGCGGTCACCGAGCACAGCGGTGGTGAGCCGGGCTTCGACCGGCGGGGTGAAGACGTCGCCGACCGCGTGGTGGTCGTCGAGGGCCCGATCGACGTCCTCGGCGACCAGGTCGGCGTTGATAGCGATCGCAGCGGTGTTCGCGGCGCCGGCCGCGGCGATGACCTGGGCGCGCGGGTCGACCACGTTGCCCGCGGCCCAGACGCCGAAGTTGCTGGTCCGTCCGGTGCTGTCGATGGTCACGAAGCCGGCGTCGTCGGTCTCGCATCCGAGTCCGGTCAGCAGGCCGTCGGCGTGCGGGACGTTGCCGGGTCGGATGAACACCGCGGTCCGCGCGATCACCCTGCCATCGGCCAGCTGGACACCGGTCAGCCGGTCAGCCTCGACGACCAGCCGGGTGACCTCGCCGTGCACGACCTGGATACCGCGGGCGCGCAGTTGCAGGCGTTCGCCGGTGGTCAGCGGGTGGGTGTGGGCGAAGAAGACCACGTCGCCGGACCACTGCCGGACCAGCTGCGCGTGCTGCACGGCACCGGGGCCGGTGTTCAGCATGCCGAGGGGTTGGTCGCGGACCTCCCAGCCGTGGCAGTAGGGGCAGTGCAGCAGATCGCGGCCCCACCGCTGGCGAACTCCGGGGATGTCCGGTAGCTCGTCGTGAACACCGGTGGTGAGCAGGATCCGCCGCGCCCGCAGCACCCGGCCGCCGGCCAGGCGGACGAAGAACCCCGGGTCGATGCCGACCACCCGGTCGGTGACCAGTTCCACGCCGTACCGGTCGATCTCGGCACGCCCGGCGGCCAGGAACTCGGCCGGGGGCATCCCGTCGCGGGACAGGAACCCCTGCATGTGGGCTGCGGGCGCGTTGCGGGGCGCGCCGGCGTCGATGACCGCGACCCGGCGCCGGGCGCGGCCGAGCAGCAGCGCCGCGCTCAGGCCGGCCGCGCCGCCGCCGACCACCACCACGTCGTGAACGTTCGCCCCCATGGCGATCACCTCCGCGACGAAGAGTCCGCGGGGCGCCGAGCCGGCGACAACGATCGTTGCCATTTCCGGGAACGGCTGGTGGGGTGACCGGCATGCAGCACTCGGCGGCGATCGCCGCGGCGCTGGCCGACGTCGGGCCGCGGCTGAAGCGGGTGCGGACCCAGCGCGAGATCACGCTGACCGAACTGGCCGCGGCGACCGGCATCTCCAAGAGCACCCTGTCCCGGCTGGAGTCCGGCCAGCGCAAGCCGAGTCTGGAGCTGCTGCTGCCGATCGCGCAGGCCCACCGGATTCCGCTGGAGGAGCTGATCGGCGCCCCCGAGGTGGGCGATCCCCGGGTGCGGTTCACCCCGCGACACCGCAACGGCCGCATCGTCGTGCCGCTGACCCGCACTCCCGGGGGTATCCAGGCCTGGAAGACGATCATTCCGCCCGAGCCGGGGGAACCGGAACTGCGCACGCATGAAGGCCACGAATGGCTCTACGTGCTGGCCGGGCGGGTGCGGCTGATCCTGGCCGGCCACGACCTCATTCTGGGTCCCGGCGAGGTCGCCGAGTTCGACACCCGGCTGCCGCACTGGTTCGGTCCCGCCGGCGACCAGCCGGTCGAGATCCTCAGCCTGCTGGGCCCGCAGGGGGAACGCATCCACGTCCGTGCCGCGCCCCGCCGCACCGCCGACACCTGATCACACAGGTGACCGGAGCCAGGGGCGTCGACACCACGCGGCCCGGCTGCCACGATGCGTATCCGGAGCCGACGGTGTGGCCGGTGACCAGAGTCGTCGACGCCGGGGCCTGGCCCCTCCAGGGAGAGGCGGTCGCGGTGGGGCCCCTGCTCACCACCAAGCTGCACGCGCCCCGGCGGAGGCGCGGCCTGGTGGCCCGCCCCCGGCTCATCGAGCGGCTCAGCCGCGGGGACGAGGCGGCGCTGACGCTGGTGTCGGCACCGGCCGGGTTCGGCAAGACGACGGTGCTCACCGACTGGTTGTCCGCCGTGGCAGCGGCGAACCGGTCGGTGGCGTGGCTGTCCCTCGACGCGCGGGACAACGATCCGGCGCTGTTCTGGGCCTACCTGGTGGCCGCGGTGCAGACGGCGCTGCCCGACGTCGGCGCCGGCGCGCTCGCACTGCTGTCCACGCCCCAGACCTCAGCGGAGGCGGTCGTCGCATCGCTGGTCAACGACCTGGACGCCGTCCCGGGCGACCTGGTGCTGGTCCTCGACGATTACCACGTCATCGGGTCCCCCGACGTGCACGAGGGGATGGCGTACCTGCTCGAGCACCTGCCGGCGCACGCCCACCTGGTGATCGCCGGCCGTGCCGATCCGCCACTGCCGCTGGCTCGCCTGCGGGTCCGCGGCGAGCTGGTCGACGTCCGCGCCGCCGACCTGCGCTTCACACCCGGGGAGGCCGCGGAGTACCTCACCCGGGCCATGGGATTGGCCCTGAGCGCCGGCGAGGTGGCCGCCCTGGACACCCGCACCGAGGGCTGGATCGCCGCGCTGCAGCTGGCGGCGCTGTCCATGCAGGGCCGGACCGACCTCACAGCCTTCCTCACCGACTTCGCCGGGGACGACCGCTACATCGTCGACTACCTCGCTGAGGAAGTCCTGCAGCGTCAGCCGGAGCGGATCCGCAGCTTTCTGCTGCAGACCTCGATCCTGAGCCGGCTGAGCGGCCCACTGTGCGACGCCGTGACCGGCCGGCACGACGGTCGGGAGACGCTGGAGGCCCTCGACCGGGCGAACCTGTTCCTCATCCCGCTCGATGACCGCCGCCGGTGGTACCGCTACCACCACTTGTTCGCTGACGTCCTGCAGGCACACCTGCAGGGCGAGCAGCCCGATGCCGTCGCCGACCTGCACCGGCGGGCCGCCGACTGGCACGAGACCACCGGCGAGCGGGCCGAGGCGGTGCACCACGCACTGGCCGGCGGCGACCACGCGCGCGCGGCGGAGCTGATCGAGCTGTTGCTGCCGGCGCTGCAGCAGGGCCGGCAGGAGGCCACCATGCGCCGCTGGTTGGCGGCGCTTCCGAGGGAGGTGCTGCGGGTCCGGCCGGTGCTCAGCATCGGCTACGCCGCAGCCCTCATGGTCAGCGGGCTGACCGACGGCGTGGAGGAGCACCTGCGCGACGCCGAGCGGTGGGTGGCACGGACGCCGGGCAACGGCCAGGACCTCGGGGCGCCGGCGGCGGAGATGGTCGTGGTCGACGAGGAGGCGTTCCGCCGAGTGCCCAGCGCGATCTCCCTGTACCGCGCCGGGCAGGCGCTGCTGTCCGGCGACCCGGCCGGGACGATCCGGCACGCCCGGGCGGCGCTCGATCGTGCCGGCGCCGACGACGACCACCTCAGCCGCGGCCCGGCCGCCGGCCTGCTGGGGCTGGCGTACTGGGGAACCGGGGACCTCGACGCCGGGCACCGGTGGTACGCCGAGGCCGCGGCGCACCTGGAGCGGGCCGGGCACCTGTCCGACGTGGCCGGCTGCACGATCGCGCTGGCCGACATCCGCCTCGCCCAAGGCCGCCTCGGGGAGGCGCTTCGCACGCTGGAGCGGGCGCTGCGCCTGGTGACCCCGGAGGCCAGGCCTCCGCTGCGGGGGGCGGCGGACGTGCACGTGGGCATCGCCGGCGTGCTCATCGAACGCGGGGAGCTCGACGCCGCCCGCCGACACCTCGCCACCGGCCGCAAACTCGAGGAGCACGCCGCCCTGCCGCAGACCTCGTACCGCTGGCGGGTCGCCATGGCTGGCATCTGCGAGGCCGAGGGCGACCTCGACGGCGCGCTGGCGCTGCTTGAGGACGCCGAACGCCGCTACGTCGCCGACTACTTCCCCCGGGTGCGGCCGGTTCCGGCGCTGCGGGCACGGCTGCTGGCCCGCTGCGGGCGGTGGGCCGACGCGCTGGCCTGGGCCGGCGAGCGGGCGTTGTCGGTCGACGACGAGCCCGACTACCTGCACGAGTTCGAGCACCTCACGCTCGCCCGGGCGCTGGTCGCTCGGTTCACCGCCGACGGCGGCGAGGATTCGATCACCGGGGCGGTGCAGCTGCTGACCCGTCTGCGGTGGGCCGCGGAGGTCGGTGGGCGGACCGGCACTCTGCTCGAGGTGCTGGTCGTGCAGGCGCTCGCCGAGCAGGCACGCGGCCAGGTCGCCGCGGCGCGGGCAACTCTGCGCCGGGCGCTGGCGGCCGCCGAACCGCAGGGCTACGTCCGGATCTTCCTCGACGAGGGTCGCCCCCTCGTGGCGCTGCTGCGGGCAGCCACGACGGAGGTCAGCGCCGACGGCTACGCCCGCCGGCTGCTGGCTGCCCACGCGCCGGATCAGAACGGTGGACGCCGGCGCGGGACCTCGGTCGACCCGCTGAGTGGGCGCGAGCTGGATGTGCTGCGGCTGCTCGGCACCGATCTGGACGGCCCGGACATCGCCCGCGAGTTGTTCCTGTCGGTGAACACCGTGCGCACCCACACCAAGAACATCTACGCCAAGCTCGGCGTGACCAACCGTCGCGCGGCGGTCCGCCGTGCCGAGGAGCTCGACCTGCTGGCCCGGGCCGGCGACCGCCCAGGCCGCACCAGCGACAGCCGGTAGGCCCCACCCGCCGTCCTCTCACCACCCGGATCACCACACCTGGTGATCCGGTCTCACCACCCCGGCTCCTACGTTCTCGGCCGTACCGAACGAACGCCGGAACGCCTGCCGGGCCCTCCCGGTCGGCTCGGACTGGGAGCCCCGATGACGGAGACCACGCGCGGCCGTTCCTCCGACTCGAGCCGCTACGAGATCCGCATCGCTGGTCGCCTCGCCCCCCGCTGGGCCGCCTGGTTCGACGGGATGACCCTCACCACCGCCGGCGACGGCACCACCGTCCTGGCCGGCCCGGTGACCGACCAGGCAGCACTGCACGGCGTGCTGGCACGGATCCGCGACCTCGGGCTGCCGCTGGTCTCGGTCACCCGCCTCGACGCCGACCCACCCCATTGCTCCAGCCGACCCCGCTGAGGACATCCCCCCAGGAGACCGCCATGGCAACCACCATCCCGAGCGCACCGTCGAGCACGGCCCCGGTCGACTCGATGCGGCGCACCTCCCGCGCCGCCGGAATTCTCTACCTGATCACGTTCGTGTCCGTCCCCACGCTCATGGCGTTCCAGCCGGTGCGGGACGGCGCCCGGTTCGTCCTCGGCACCGGCAGTGCCACCGCCGTGCTGTGGGGGTCCTTCTCCGAGGTCGTCGTCGCCCTGGCCGGCATCGGTACCGCGGTGGTGCTGTTCCCGGTCGCCAAGCGGGTGAGCGAGACGGCCGCCCTCGGGTTCGTCACCGCCCGGGTCGTCGAGGGCGCCCTCATCATCGTCGGCGTCGTCAACATCCACACGCTCGTCACCCTGCGCGACGTCGCCGGCACCGCCGGCGCCGACCAGGGCTCGCTGGTCACGACCGGCCACACCCTGGTCGCTACCTACGACTCGACGCTCCTGCTGTCCCAGAGCCTGATGCCGGTCTTCAACGCGCTGTGCCTGGGCTACGTGCTGTACCGGTCCGGCCTCGTCCCCCGGATCCTGCCCACGCTGGGGCTCATCGGCGCCCCGCTGCTCCTGGCCTCCGACATCGCGATCTTCTTCGGCGTCATCGACCGCGTCTCGCCGTTCGCCGCGGTCGCCTTCATCCCGATCGCCGTGTGGGAGCTCTCGCTCGGCGTCTACCTGACCGTCAAAGGCTTCCGGCCGTCCGCCGTCGCCGCCCTGCCGCCCGTGCAGGCCGTCCGATGAAGGCCGCGGTCTACCGCCGGTTCGGCGGGCCGGACACCGTCCGCGTCGAGGAGGCGCCGCGGCCGACGGTCGGCCCGGACGACGTCCTCATCCGCGTGTACGCCAGCACCGTCAGCGCCGCCGATCACCGCGCCCGCAGCCGTGAGGTACCCCGCGGACTGGGTCTGCTCGCCGCGACCGGGATCGGGCTTCTGCGTCCCAAGCGCCGCGTGCTCGGCATGGACGCCGCCGGCGTTGTCGAGGCCGTCGGGGCGAACGTCACTCGCTTCGCCCCCGGCGACGAAGTGATCGCCATGCTGGGTGCGGACTTCGGCGGGCACGCCGAGTACGCCCGGATCCGGGCCGACGGCGCCCTCGCCCACAAGCCGCGGAACATGTCCTTCGACGACGCCGTGACGCTCGTCTTCGGCGGGCTGACCGCCCGCGGCTTCCTGCAGCAGGCCGATCTCGCGTCAGGTGCGACGGTCTTGGTCAACGGGGCGTCGGGCGCGGTCGGCTCCGCGGCCGTGCAGCTCGCCAAGCACGCCGGCACCCGGGTGACCGCGGTGTGCAGCGCGCCGAACAGAGAGCTGGTGACCTCGCTGGGCGCCGACCGGGTGATCGAGTACGCCACCGAGGACTTCACCACCGAGACGACCGCTTACGACGTGATCGTCGACTGCGTCGGCAACGCCCCGTACGAGCGGGTCGCCCACCTGCTCAAGCCCGGCGGCGCGCTGCTGCTCGTCATCGCCGACCTGCCGGCCATCCTGCGGGCACCACTGCGCCGCCGACGGACCGGCTACCGGGTCACCGCCGACGTCGGGAAGCTCACCGCCGAGGATCTGGCCGTCTTGGTGGACCTCGCCGAGGCCGGCGCCTTCCGGGCGGTCCGCGACCGCACCTTTGACCTCGCCCACATCGCCGAGGCGCACCGCTTCGTCGACACCGGGCACAAGCGCGGCAACGTCGTCCTCCGCCTCAGCTCCGCCGAGACCGAACTCGCGCCGTCGGCCGCCCAGCAGACCGAGGTGGTGTCGTCATGATCGAGGCGCACCAGCTCACCAAGCGCTACGGCGACAAGACCGTCGTGGACGGCATCAGCTTCGCCATCAATGCCGGCTCGGTCACCGGCTGGAAGGCCTGACGGCCCGGTCGTCGTCGCCTCACCCTTCCACCTTTTCGGCAAGCAACCACTGGCAAAACCGGCGCATCCCGGTGCAGCCGCGTGGCGACCGTGGAGGTTCGGCGCTTCGACGAGATCGGCCGCGCCATCTCGTGATCGCGGCCAACCGCAGTTCATGAGTGATGGCCCCTTGGACGCATCGTCTCGACGGCGGACCACCTCAGGGGGGCTACCGCACTCCCGGCCGTCCGGGTCCGCCGCGGCCCCGGTCGCAGCAGCGCGTAGGAGTGCCGTCATCGGTGACGTTCACCCTGATCCGCGGATTGCGATGAGTCCTTCGGCATCTGGCGGTCGTAAGGGCAAAGCCGACACCGGGGAGCTACTGGGCATGGCTCGATGCTCTTCAGCGGAAGTCGGACACGGACAAGAACAAGGGGTGAGTCTTTTCTTGTCGGCTCGGCGTTCCCACGATCCGGAGGCTCGTAGCCGTGCTGTTGGCCTCGTCGACCGTTCCAGCCAACGTATAACGGTCGATCACAAAGGGAAGGCTGTTGGCGGTGAGGGGGTCGAGCCCATCCATCAGTTCGAAGTGCAGGTGTGGCTGTGTGGAGTTGCCGGAGTTGCCCAGCGCGCCTAGCGGCTGACCCGTCCTCACACGGTCACCGACCCTGACTTGAATGCTGCCTGGCTGCAAGTGGGCATAGTACGCATAGACGCCCGAGGCTGTACGCACGGCGACCGAGTTGCCTCCAAAGTCCTCCGGATGGAGCACGTGGATGGGGTCGAGCATCGGCGTCTCCTCCGGCTGTCCATCCCGAACCGCTACGACCTCCCCATCGATGGCCGAGAGCACCTCCGCCCCGTATGCGAAGTACTGCTCATTTGTCGTGCAGTCAGCCTGGCAGAGCGATCTGCCTTGCTCCTTCACCCAGTCGATCGCGAACGTTTCGGGCGTGACCACCCGCTGACCATCGACGGTGATTCGGAAAGATCGGTGCAGGGTCACCTGGCAGCAACCGTTTCCGTTGAACCAACCCGGACCGCTCAGAGGTGAGGCGATCACCATGGACTGGCGATTATCCACGCTGAGGGATGGTCCCTCGATCACCAGACTGCCGATCAGCGCCCTAAGAATCGGTGGCGTATCGGGTGGTAGCTCATACGTGACTCGGTTGGTGACATGTTCAGGCAGCCTGCCAGGCGGGACCATGACGTCCACGAGAGTTGCCACTGAGCTCGAGCTGGCCACGACTCTAGTTGGAGTAACGGCGGGAGGTTGCTCGCCGAGCGGCTGTGTTACCGCTTGCAACCTGTCTCCGGTCAGGGAGAGCAGCTGAGTTCCATCGTCCGCTCTGACCTCCACCTGAGTCAAGGTGACAGGGACTTCGAATATGTTGGTGGCGACCAGGTCGTATTCGAAGTGTACGTTGCCGTCGGTCCCGAGAACGTGGCCTGGTCTGCCGATCACGGACATCTTGAGCGCTGTCGTTCGTGGCGTTCCCTGGCCAGGGGTGCTCGACTCATCGCCGGTCCGAAATGCCGGCTTCGGCGAACCTGCTGAAGACTGAACCAAAGGAAAGGCAACGAGCGCAGCCGTCACCAGGGCCGCGGCAAGAACCGCAGGTAGACGTACCAGCTTCGCCATTGTCGTCCTCCCTCGAGGCCTACAGGCGCCGAGTTGCTCACCTGGCACCCGACTGTTGGGGCCCTGCTCTGGAATGATGACCACTCGATCAAGGCTGTGGCAAGGCCTTCGAGCAGAGCCACCGTGAATTACTCAGCAAAAAGCGGTGCCCACTAAAGCAATGAGGTTGTCTACCGGCTTTGGCCGGCGGCTTGACGGCCTGATGTATCGGCGCTGGCTGCGGCCGGGCCAGGGCTGAGTCAACGTCCGGAGTGGCCGGCGTGACCTGGCCTTCCTGGGGGTGATCGGCGGCAGTGAGGATCTCGAAGGTCGTGGCGGCTCGCCAGCCGGCCCGGCGTTGGACGCGGGCGATGTTGGTGTGGCCGGCCAGCCGGTGCAGGTTGAGCACGGTGTTGCGCGGGGCGGCCATCACCTGGGGTCCGGAGCCGGCGCGGACGCTCGAGTGGGCGGGTCGCGGTCAGCTGGCGGCAACGCCGGCTGATCACGTCGGACCGGCAACACGGACGTCGGCCGACCGGCCACGGCGTCGAAGATCCGGTGCTTGAGCCGCCGCCACCGCAGCTCATGGCGGCGGGCGCGGGCAACCGCCCGTGCGCTCTTGCGCGATTCCGGCCGGTAGCACCAGCGCGCCCACGGCGAGTTCGGTCTGGCCAGCCGCAGCGTGCCGATCAGCGCGAGCAACGGAAACAGCAGGCCGAGCACGCCGAGCCACAGCCGACCCTTCAGCAGGGCGACGGCGCTCAGGACGCCGCCGATGGCGATCGTGACCAGGAACGCCGCACGTCCCGCAGTCGCCGCCGTGCCCACCGACTCCACACCGAACGGCAGCGCGCCCAGCATCAGCAGCCCGATGACGGCCGCGGCGAGCACCACCGCGTCGACGGACTTGCGCCCCTGTTCCGACCAGTACACGTCTTCGAGGTGCAGGATCAGGGCGAACTCGTCCAGCACCAGCGCTGCCCCCACGCCGAACAGCGCGCCCAGCATCTCCCACCACGGTGATTGCCAGCCCGCGGGCGCGAACGCCAGCAGGCCGGCGACGAACATCAGCACCGCGCCGAACACGACGTGGTGGACGTGCACGTCGCCGGTGGAGATGTTGCCCGGCCACCATGACACCTGGGCGCGGATCATCCGGACGCTGAGCCGGATGAACAAGAAGGTCAGGATGAACCCGACGAGCAGGAAGAGCAGCGCCTGCTTGCCCGGCTGCACGATGTACTCGACGTAGAGCTCGGCCACGACGATCACGCCCCGGGTCGGTCGATCGAGAACAGCACGGTCTCGCGGATGTTGCGGCCGGTCAACACCATGATCATCCGATCGGCGCCCATGCCCGGCAGGCCGGACGGGGCATCGCGTACTCATGGTTGTGCAGGAAGTCCTCGTCGAGCTCCATGGCTTCGCCGTCGCCACCGGCGGCCAGCGGCAACTGCTCGGTGAGCCGCTTGCGTGGCGCGACGGGGTCGATCAGCGCGGTGGGAATGCCTCAGTCTCTACCGCCTGGCCTACGAGGAGGAGCTCGTGGCGGTAATGCCGTCGGTCGGGGCAACCTCCAGTTCTCCTTCGGCCACCAGCCAGCGGCGGAAGCGGCGCATCTCGCGCAGCCGGGTGCCGACGGTGGAGAGCTCGGCGGCCTCGGCGAGCTCGGTGAGCCAGCGACTGAAGCAGTGGACGCTCTGCCTGTGGAACCCGATCATCCGCGGTGCTTCGAGAGCGGCCCCAGCCGCCCGGAAGGGGACCGGAGGGCTACGCCAGATCCCCTGCAGGACGTGGTTGTCTGTCGAGTGAGCGCTGTGCTTCCCTGGCGTCGAGCGCCTGATCACCCGTCCGCGCTGGTGGGACGCCTGGCGCGGCTGGGCTGCACCCGCATCGGTTCTCCCGCATCTTCGGGGAGCGGAACCCGGAGCGCTGTTCAGAGCGGTAAAACCGAAGGTCGGGGATGAGCATGGGCGGATGGGTCATCGGGGTGAGTTCTCGCGCCCGGAAGCCGCGCAGATACCCGTCCCGTGCCCTCCCGGTCCTGATCCTCGCCCCGCCGTCGAGCCGGCCACCCACCCGTCCGGTGCGGGCGCGGAGAGAGGGGCACCGGCCGCGGGCCTCGCTGCTGTGTCCGAGGAGGGACACAGGGCTTCCGCACCTGCCGGTGCCGACCCGGAGGTACCGATCAGCCGTAGACGTCGACGCGGTGCGAGATGCGCACGACTCTGACGAGGACCTCGTCGTCGTGGATCGAGTAGATGACGCGGTACTGGCCCCGTCGCGCGGACCAGTAGCCCTCGAGTTCGAAGCGCAGCGGCTTCCCGACGCGGTACGGATCCGCAGCCAGCGGCCCGTAGAGAAAATTGACGACCGCGACAGCCACTCGCTCGGGGAGGTCTCGCTCGATGGCCCGCTTGGCCGCCGCCGAGAGGACGACGGTATGGCGACGAGGGCCGGTCACCGCCGGCGGGCCGCGAGTGCGGCCCGCACCTCGGCCTCGCCGTAGACCTCACCGGCGGCCATCGATTCCTCGGCCTGCCTGATGTCCGAGCGCGCTCGGGGATCGGACAGGATCTCCAGGGTCTCCACCAGGGACTCGTAGTCCTCGACGGCGAGGATGACCGCGACCGGACTGCCGTTCCTGGTGACGGTGACGCGCTCGTGTGTGCCGGCGACCTCGTCGATCACCTGGCTGAAGTGCGCCTTGACCGCCGCCAATGACTGGGTCGTCATGACCACAATCATGGTCAGCTCGCCCGCTGGAGTCAAGCAGCTCAGCCGTGGCTCTGACAGAACCTCCACCCACCACCGGCGCAGTTCGGCGGTGAAGGCGATGGGGACAGGTGAACGGCGGAGCGGTGACATGCCGACGGGTTCGTGCCTCTCACGGACGCCCCAGGACGTTGCCCACAACCGCCGGCTCAGACCCATCAAGCCAGTGACCGGCACCCTGAGACGACGGAGCCCCTCCTGTCATCGGGCCGGCCAGTCACGCGGCGGGGGCGTGCCGGGCAGCTCGTCGAGCACCGGCTCGCGGCCGCGGGCTGATCGACCAGCGGGAGGAGCAGCGGACGCTCCAGCTGATGAGCTCGATGGGCCCACGCTGCTTGGGGGTGGTCCCAGGCGCCCGGAACGGCGACCGGAGGAGTACGCCAGATCTCCTGCAGGACGCGGGGTGTCCGTCGAGCAAGCGCTGTGCTTCCCTGACGCCGAACGCCCGATCACCCGTTTGTGCTGGTCGAACGCCTGGCGCGGCTCGGCTGCACCCGCATCGGTTCGCCCGGCATCTTCGGGTAGTCCGGGGGATAGGGCAGGTCGCCGAGGCCCTGGTCCTTGGCCTGCCGCTCGGCCAGCTCGAGCAGCGGCTCGATGCCGAACGCGTGGTCGGAGATCTCGGCGTGCTTGTCGCCGACCTCGCGGAAGCGGGCGGGCATGGTCAGCACGTCGAAGTCGGTCGGGTGGACGTCGGGCAGTTCGTCCCAGTCGAGGGGGGCCGAGACCGGCGCGTGCGGCCTGGGCCGGATGGAGTACGCCGAGGCGATCGTGCGGTCCCGGGCCATCTGGTTGTAGTCGATGAAGATCTTCTCGCCGCGTTCCTCCTTCCACCACGACATCGTCACGCGGTCGGGTATCCGCCGTTCCAGCTCGCGGCCGAAGGCGATGACCGCGCGGCGGACCTCGGGGAAGGTCCAGCGCGGCTGGATCGGGACGTAGACGTGCACCCCGCGCCCGCCGGAGGTCTTCGGCCAGCCCTGCATGCCGAACTCCGCCAGCAGCTCGCGCACGTGCGGCGCCACCCAGACGGCGTCGGAGAACTCGGTGCCCGGCTGCGGGTCCAGGTCGATGCGGATCTGGTCCGGCGACTCGACGTCGGACTTCGACACCGGCCACGGGTGGAACGTCAGCGTGCCCAGGTTCGCGCACCAGGCGACGACGGCCACCGAGTCCGGCGCGATCTCGTCCGCCGTCCGCCCGCTGGGGAAGGTGATGTGCGCCGTCGGCACCCACTCGGGGGCGTTCTTGGGCACCCGCTTCTGGTAGAAGGCGTCGCCGGTGTTGTCCATCCGGGTGGACAGCCGGGCGCCCTCGAACACCCCGCCCGGCCAGCGCTCCAGCGTCGTCGGCCGGTCCCGCAGCGCGTGCAGGATCCCGCCGCCGACGGCGATGAAGTACTCGATGACGTCGATCTTGCGGATGCCGCGCTCGGCGAAGTACGGCTTCTCCGGGTTGGAGACGCGCACCTCGTGCCCGTCGACCTGCAGCAGGACGGCGTCCTTCGACGACGCCATCAGAGACCCGATCCCGCGGAAGTGATCACCCGGCGCACCCTAGGGCGCTCAGGCCGGGCACGTCAGCCCGTCCTGCGGCACCACCAGGTCGATCAGGTAGGCGTTGACCGCGCCGGTCACGCAGGCGGTCTTCGGGTAGGCGGTGTGCCCCTGGCCCTGCCAGGTGAGCAGGACGCCGGAGGTGAGGTCCTCGGCCAGGTCCACCGCGCCGGGCAGCGGGGTCACCGGGTCGCCGGAGGTACCGACCACCAGGATCGGTGCGGCACCCTCGGCGTCCCGCTCGGGGATGGGGGTCCGCGCGGCCTCCCACACCGTGCAGCTGTTCAGCCCCACGGCCGCGCCGGCGCCGAACAGCGGGAAGCGCTGCCCCCACTCGGTGGCCAGGGTGCGGATCTCCTCCTCGGGCAGCGCCGTCGCCGGGTCGGTGTCGGCGCAGTTGACTGCCACGTTGGCGTCGAGCAGGTTCGTGTAGGTGCCGTCCTGCAGGCGGCCGGAGTAGGCGTCGGCGAGGGAGAACAGCTGCTGCGAGTCGCCGTTGCGGGCGGCCGTCAGGCCCTGTGCCAGCTGCGGCCACGAGTCGGTGCTGTACAGCGCCGAGAGGACGGCAGTCATGATCACGCCCGGCGTCGCCTGGCGGGTCTTGCCGGACAGCGCGCTCGGGATGGGCGCCGTCGCGGCCTGGGCCAGCAGCTCCTCGATGAAGCGGCGGGGCTCCGGGCCGAGCGGGCAGCCGGCGACCAGGCCGGTGCAGTTGGCCGCGAAGGCGTCGAAGCTGGCCTCCAGCGAGGTGGACTGCTGCTCGGCCTCGGCGCGCGGGTCGACGTCCGGGTCGACGGCGGCGTCGAGCACCAGTGCCCGTACCCGGTCGGGGAACAGCTCGGCGTAGGTGGAGCCCAGGGTGGTGCCGTACGAGTAGCCGAGGTAGGTCAGCTGCTCGTCACCGAGCGACTGGCGCAGCAGGTCCATGTCGCGCGCGGTGTCGACGGTGTTGAAGGTGCCCAGCGAGTCGGGGTACTGCTCGGCGCAACCGTCGGCGACCTCCTGCTGCAACGCGAACGCCTCGTCCACCTGCTCCGGCGTGGTCGGCCGCGGCTCGGAGGCCACGATCCGGTCCTTGAGGTCCGGCGGGATGCACTCGACCGGCGTGGACAGCCCGACGCCGCGCGGATCGAAGCCCACGACGTCGAAGCGGCGCAGCACGTCCTCGGGGAGGGTGAGCGCCTGACCGATCGCGGCGTCGGCACCCGAGCCGCCGGGGCCGCCGGGGTTGATGACGAGCGAGCCGATGCGGTCCGTCTGCTGAGCCCAGCGGGCGCGGACCAGGAACAGTGGCAGCGTGGCGCCCCGCGGTTCGTCGTAGCTGATCGGCACCTCGGTGCGGCCGCACTCGAAGGCCAGGTCGCGCTCGCTGCCCGGGGTGCCGGCCACCAGCTGGGTGATCTGGGCATCGCAGTCGCTCCAGGCGATCTCCGCGGCCTCCGGCGCGGCCGGTGCCGAGGACGCCGGGGCCGACGCGTCCGCCGCGGTGTCCTCGGAGGAGGAGGTGCAGCCGGAGATCGCCACGAGCAGGCCGGAGGCAGCGGCGATCAGGCCGCGGGACACGCGCATGGGTCCCCAGGGTATGAGGCCGGGCCGGGCGGCGCAGGCACGGGCCCGACCAGGTGACGGAGCCCTCTGCCGAACGTCACGGGGCAGTCACCCGGCGCGGTGGACCCGCCCCGGGTCCCGCCGGCCCACCGCAGGGCCCACGCCGAGCGTGGGAGGCCTGGGGAAGCGCGGTCCTCCGTCAGCCGGCGAAGACCTCCGCCAGGTCGTAGCGCACCGGCACCTCCAGCTGCTCGTAGGTGCAGCTGCGCGCCTCGCGGTCGGGACGCCAGCGCAGGAACTGGCCGGTGTGCCGCAGCCGCCGTCCCTCCAGCTGGTCGTACTTGACCTCCACCACCAGCTCCGGGCGCAGCGGCACCCAGGAGAGGTCCTTGCCGGCGTTCCAGCGGCTCTGCGCGCCGGGCATCCGGTGCTCCTCGCCGTTCGCTCCGTTGACGACGTCCGCGTTGGCCCAGTCCTGCCAGGGGTGCCCCTCGAGCGCCTCGGCCCGGTAGGGCGCCAGCTCCTCGACCAGCTCGGCCCGGCGGGCCATCGGGAAGGACGCCGCGACGCCGATGTGCTGCAGGTCGCCGGAGTCGTCGTAGAGGCCCAGCAGCAACGACCCCACCACCGGCCCGCTCTTGTGCCAGCGGAAGCCGGCCACCACGCAGTCCGCCGTCCGCACGTGCTTGACCTTGGTCATCAGCCGCTGGTCGGGGCCGTAGGGCAGGTCGGGGGTCTTGGCCACGACGCCGTCCAGCCCGGCGCCCTCGAACTGCTCGAACCAGCGCTGGGCGGTGGCGGCGTCCTGGGTGATCGCCGTGACGTGCACCGAGTCGGTGCCGGTGACCACCTCGCGCAGCCGGGCCTGGCGCTGCGCGAACGGCACCTCGAGCAGCGACTCGTCGCCGACCGCGAGCAGGTCGAAGGCCACGAAGGACGCCGGCGTCTGCTCGGCGAGCAGCCGGATGCGCGACTCGGCCGGGTGGATGCGCTGCAGCAGCGCCTCGAAGTGCAGCCGGTCGCCGTTGGGGACGACGATCTCGCCGTCGACCACGCAGCGCTCGGGCAGCGCCGCCTTGACCGCCTCGACCACCTCGGGGAAGTAGCGGGTGAGCGGGCGCTCGTTGCGGCTGCCCAGTTCCACCTCGTCGCCGTCCCGGAAGACGATGCACCGGAAGCCGTCCCACTTCGGTTCGTAGAACATGCCCTCGGCGGTGGGCACCTTGGTGACGGCCTTGGCCAGCATCGGCTTCACCGGCGGCAGCAGGGGCAGGTCCATGCCGGCCAGTCAAGCAGCCGCCGCCGACGGACGGCGGCGTGCGGCCGGTTCAGTAGCTGAAAGTGGTGGCGCCCTCGTCGCCGATCCACTCCCACAGGGGCACCGTGCCGGCGAGCTCGGCGCCCTTGACCAGCGCGGTGGCGTCCAGCTGCTTGGCGTTGAAGCAGATCGGGCAGACGAACAGCCGCCCGCCCGCCGCGGCGTAGCGCTCGAACAGACTGGCCAGCGGGGGACAGCCCTCGCAGGCGGTGCCGACGGCCACCCCCTCGAGGGCCAGCCGCACCGCCTCCTTGGCCAGGAACATGGCGGTCGGACGGCCGGACTCGGCCGCACCCACCGCCATGAGCAACGCGACGGTGACGGTCTCCGAGTCCTCGAGGCCGGTCTTCAGGCTGACCACTGCCTTGCCCATGGCGTCTCCTCCGCACGGTCGGGGAGGGGACGCTAGGGGCGGCCGGGTGCCCGGCGGAGGAGTCGGAGGTCCCGCGTCGGGGGCCGATGCCGTTCCGGTGGACAGCAGGCCGTCCGCTCGAGGCCGCCGACGGCAGCGCCTCACGGCGGTTCCGACGGGGATGGGGACACCGGCGGGCCGGTGCCGGTGATCGCGGACCTCGCGCCGTGGTGGCCGTCCTCGTGCCGTACCGCGAAGGCGGGGACTGCACTCCGGGGACGGCCGCTCAGCGTGCGTTGCGCGCGCGGCGGTGTCGCAGTGCGACGTCGGTGAGCCGCCCGCGAGTGGACCAAGTTCCATGGCTACGTCGGTCGGCGTGCACGAGGCCAAGACGCACCTGTCGCGGCTGCTCGAGAAGGTCGCCGCGGGTGAGGGAAGTCGAGATCACCAACCGCGGCAAGGTGGTGGCCAGGCTGGTGGGTCCCGCGCGGCGCACACCCGACTTCGACCGCGGCAACGTGTGGATCGCTGACGACTTCGACGAGCTGCCCGAGGACCTGCAGCGGGCGTTCGAGGGCGAGGAGTGGAGGTCCTCCTCGACACCCAGGTCGTCGTCTGGGCCACCCACCAGTCGGCCCGGCTGGGTGCGGCCAGACAACTGGTCCTCGACGCCGACCAGCGGTTGCTCTCCGCGGTGAGCGTCTGGGAGCTGGCGATCGAGCAGCGCCTCGGGAAGCTCTCCGTCGGGTCCGACATCCGGACCTGGGTGCGACGGGTGACCAGCGAGCTCGTGCTCCACCACCTCCCGGTCGCTGCGGACCATGCTGCCGCGGTGGAGCACCTGCCCGACGTCCACCGGGACCCCTTCGACCGGCTCCTCGTGGCACAGGCCGTCGCCGAAGGGGCCGTGCTGCTCACGGCGGACGACCGGCTCAGGGAGTACGGCGACGTCGTGCGGCTGGTCGGCTGACCCGTGCCCCGCTCGAGGACGGACGACCCGGCGGCGTGGGCACTGGCGGCGCTCATGGTGGTCAGCGGGGTCACCCACGTCACCTCGCCCGGCTACCACCGGGGCCTGGTGCCGTCGTGGCTGCCGGCGCGGTCGGCGGTGGTGGCGGTCAGCGGGCTGGCCGACGTCGCCACCGGCGTCCTCGTGGCGGTGCCGGCGACCCGTCGGGCCGGCGCGCGGGCGACCGCCGCGCTGATCACCGCCCACCTGCCGGCGCACCTGGAACCGCTGCGCCACCGGCGCACCGCGCAGCGGGCGTTCGACCGGCCGGTCGGTGTCGCGGCGCGGGTCGCCGTCAACCTGGGCTACGTGGCCTGGGCTGCGGCGGTCGCCCGGCGCGCTACCGGTCGACCGCGTACCGGGTGAACAGCACGCCGTCCTCCTCCAGCACCTGCACCAGCCGCGGGCGGACGACCTCAGTCAGCGCGCCGGCCAGCAGCCGGTCCGGGCTGCCGACCAGGGCCGGCGCGATCGACAGGTCCAGCTCGTCGACCACCCGCGCCTCCAGCGCCGCCGACAGCAGCGCGGGCCCGCCCTCGCACAGCACCTGCTCCAGCCCCCGCTCGGCGAGCGCGTCCAGCGCGGTGGGGAGGTCGACGTCGTCCTCCCCGCAGACGAGCACGGTCACGCCGGCGTCGGCCAGGGCCGCCCGCCGGCCGGCGTCGGCCGCCGCGCAGGTGACCAGCAGCGTCGACGGGACGGCCAGCCGGTCGCCGGGGGCCAGCGAGGCCCGCCGGGAGACGACCGCGATCGGCGCCGACGCCGGCCGGCCGATCGCCGTCCGCAGCCTGCCGACAGCGGGGTCGGCGTCCACCGGGCGGTAGCCCTCGGCGGCCGCCGTCCCGTGCCCGACCAAGACGACGTCGGCGTGCGCCCGCAGCGTGCGGAACACCCGCTTGTCGCCGGGTGAGCCCAGGCCGCCGCTGCGGCCCTGCACGGCCACCGACCCGTCGAGGGAGGCGACGAAGTCCACCCGCAGCGACCGTCCGCCCGGCAGCCGGTAGGCCCTGACCAGGGCGTCGTCGTCCAGGTCCGCGGTGTCCTCTCCGCCGGCCCCGGGCAGCAGCCGGCGCACGGTCAGGCCGTGGTGAGCACGGCCGCGCTCTCCGCCGGCAGCGTCACCGTGGTCCCGGCGAGGGCCGGCTCGTCGCCGGTGGCGAGGAGGACGCCGGTGGCCGCCCGGTCGAGGTCCACCTCCCGCGCGTCCCCGGACAGGTTGGCCACCACCCGCAGCGCGCCGCGGTGCACGACCAGCCAGCGGTCCTCGTCGTCCCAGCCCACCTCGACCCGCGACAGGTCGGGGTCGACCAGGTCGGGGTGCTCGTGCCGCAGCGCCAGCAGCGTCCGGTGCACGGCGAGCAGCGTGCGGTGCGGCTCGCGCTCGGGCTCGTCCCAGTCCAGCTTCGAGCGGGTGAAGGTCTCCGGGTCCTGCGGGTCGGGCACCTCGTCGGCGTCCCAGCCGTGCTCGGCGAACTCGCCCTTGCGGCCCTCGGCCGTCGCCCGGCCGATCTCCGGGTCCGTGTGGCTGGTGAAGAACTGCCACGGCGTCGAGGCGCCCCACTCCTCGCCCATGAAGAGCATCGGGGTGAACGGGCTGGTGAGCACCAGCGTCGCGCCGACGGCGAGCAGGCCGGGGGAGAGGGACGCCGAGACGCGGTCGCCGACGGCGCGGTTGCCGATCTGGTCGTGGTCCTGCAGGTAGCCGAGGAACTTCCAGCCGGGCAGCAGCGCGGTGTCGACCGGCCGGCCGTGGTGCCGGCGGCGGAAGCTCGACCAGGCACCGTCGTGGAAGTACGCGCCGGTCAGCGTCTTGGCCAGCCCGGCGAGCCCGGCGGCGGCGAAG
This sequence comes from Geodermatophilus sp. URMC 61, assembly GCF_052931555.1. Lineage (NCBI taxonomy): Bacteria > Bacillati > Actinomycetota > Actinomycetes > Geodermatophilales > Geodermatophilaceae > Geodermatophilus > Geodermatophilus sp. URMC 61. The sequence goes on along the minus strand of NZ_JBRFHZ010000002.1, from coordinate 2,386,587 downwards.
TCCCCGTAGTAGCCCTGGCCCTCACCGGTCAGCACCGAGTGCAGCGCGTGGTGGAAGTCGTCGCTCCACTGCGCGGAGATGCCCGTGCCGTTGGCCACCCGCGGGGTCACCATCCGCGGGTCGTTGAGGTCGCTCTCGGCGATGAGCGTCAGCGGCCGGCCGAGCGCCACCGAGAGCCGGTCGACCTCCTGCGCCATCTCCTCGAGCACGTGGGTGGCCCGCTCGTCGACCAGCGCGTGGACGGCGTCCAGCCGCAGCCCGTCGACGTGCATGTCCCGCAGCCACATCAGCGCGTTGTCCAGGATGTAGCGGCGCACCTCGTCGGAGTCCGGGCCGGAGAGGTTGACCGAGCTCCCCCAGGTGTTGGCGCCGCCCTCGCTGAAGATCGGCATGAACAGCGGCAGGTAGTTCCCGGACGGGCCGAGGTGGTTGTAGACGACGTCCTGGATGACGCCGAGGCCGCGCTGGTGGCAGGCGTCGACGAAGCGCTGGTAGGCCGCGGGACCGCCGTAGCTCTCCTGCACCGTGTACCAGAGGACGCCGTCGTAGCCCCAGTTGTGCGTGCCGTCGAAGCCGTTGACCGGCAGCAGCTCGACGAAGTCGACGCCGAGGTCGACCAGGTGGTCGAGCTTGCCGGTGGCGGCGTCCAGCGTGCCCTCGGGGGTGAACGTGCCGACGTGCATCTCGTAGACCACGCCACCGGCCAGCGGGCGGCCGGTCCAGGCGCGGTCGCCCCACGCGTACGAGGACGGGTCGTAGCGGCGGGACGGCCCGTGCACACCCTCGGGCTGGCGGCGCGAGCGCGGATCCGGGCGGGGGGTGTCGTCGTCGCCCAGCAGGAAGCCGTAGTCGGCCTCCGGGCCGGCCTCGACCTCGGCCCGCCACCAGCCGCCGTCCTCCCGGCGCATGTCGTGCACCGACCCGTCGACCTGCAGCCGGACCCGTTCCGGGACCGGCGCCCAGACGGCGAACTCGACGGCAGCGGACATGCAGGGGCCTCCAGGGGAGTCGTGGGTGGTCCGAGGGGTCATGCCCGCGCGGACGGCCGCCAACCACGTCTTTCCCGCGTGCCGCGCGCCACTCCTCGAGGACCCCGTCCTCCCCACCCCTCGTGGAAGGACCCCCGACCCCCACCGCTCGCAGGCTCGGGTCAGGCCCCGTCCGGAGGCTCGCCGCGAGCTCGTGAGCGGTGAGGAGGACGGGGTCCTCGTGCCGGCAGGGGGCCGGCGGGACCCGGGACGGAGCCGAGGGGCCCGGGCTCCCGGCGGCCGGGGGAGTGCCTCCCCGGCCGCCGGTCCGCCTCACGGCAGCTGCAGCACCTGACCGGCCGAGATCCGGTTCGGGTCGCTGAGCTGGTCGTCGTTGGCGGCGTACAGCGCCTGCCAGCCACCGGCGACGCCCTGCTGCTGGGCGATCGTGCCCAGCGTGTCACCGGCCTGGACGGTGTAGGTACCCCCGCCGGCCGCTGCCGGGGCCGGCGCGGCCACCGGGGCAGCGGCGATGGGAGCCGCGCCGGCCTCGGGAGCGGAGGGGTTGAGACCCTTGCCGCAGGTCGGCCAGGCGCCCGGGCCCTGGGCGTCGAGCGTGCGCTCGGCGACGGCGATCTGCTGCGCCTTGGTGGCCAGGTGGGCGTTGGACGCGTACTGGTGGCCACCGAACGCGGCCCAGGTGCTCGCGCTGAACTGCAGGCCGCCGTAGTAGCCGTTGCCGGTGTTGATGGCCCAGTTGCCGCCGGACTCGCACTGGGCGACGGCGTCCCAGTTGTTGGGGGCGGCCGCCGAGGCCGGGGCGGCCAGGACGCCGAGGGAGACGGCGGCGGCACCGCCGAGCACCACGGCACCACGGCGCAGGGCGCGTGCGGACGTGCGGGCAGGAGAGGACGAACGCATGGGGGACTCCCGATCCGCCGCCTGCGAGGTGAGCTGTCGGGTTCGGAGCGATCGGTGCCCCGGCCGTGCGCACACGGCTTCACCCCGAGGTGCCCGGCCGGACCGGCCGGGCACCGAGATGGGTCCCCCACCCCCGTCCTGGCTGTGCAGGAGGTACGGCGGCCGACGGACGGGGTTCGGCGGATCGGCTCCGGCACCCGGTTCCGGATGGGGGTGCCCGGACAAGGTAACGGTCAGGTCACGGCGGCACACCCCGTGCCCCACGGGCAACTCGGGTGACACGGCCGGCCGTCGGCGCCGGGACCGGGCGGATCACCTGGTCACGTCCCCGCGTGGGCACGTGCCCACGCGGGGACGTGAGGTCCGTCTCACCTCGGCCCCGCGCCCCGGCCCTGGACCCCTGCAGGCACGAGGACCCCGTCCTCCTCACCGCTCACGAGCTCGCGGCGAGCCTCGGGACGGGACCTGGGGCGAGCCTGCGAGATGGTGGGGGCAGGGGTCCTGCTACCGCTTCAGTCGCGGACCAGGAGCGCGACCGGGAGCCGGTCGAGCAGCCCGGCCACCGGCAGCCCGTCGGCGTCGGAGACGAACCGCCCGCCGGTGAGCAGGTCCCGCCAGGCCCCGGTCGGCAGCTGCAGCGCGGTGTCGCCCCACCCGGTGATCGACAGGCCCACGGGCAGCCGGGTCGCCACGGGCACCACACCGCCCCGGTCGAAGGCGACCACGTGGTCGGAGGCGACCCCGGTCGCCGTCACCGGCTCGTACCCGGTGAACCACTCCGGGTGCTCCCGGCGGGCGCGCAGCACGCGGGAGACGACGAGCAGCTTGGCCGCGCCGGTCTCGTCGACCGTGGGGACCTCGCCGGCGTCCAGCCGGGCCAGCAGCCTCCGCCGCAGGTCGTGGTCGACCGGACGGCGGTTGTCCGGGTCGACCAGCGAGAGGTCCCACAGCTCGGTGCCCTGGTAGACGTCCGGGACGCCGGGCATCGTCAGCTGCAGCAGCTTCTGCGCCAGCGAGTTGGACCGGCCGAACGGCGCGATGCGGGCGACGAACCGCTCGATCTCGGAGCTGGTCCGCTCGTCGTCGAAGGCCGCGTCGACCATCTCGTGCAGAGCGGTCTCGAACTCCTCGTCGACGTCGGTCCACGTCGTCGACGTCCCCGCCTCGCGGGCCGCCTTCTCCGCGTAGCCGTGCGCCCGCTCGCGCGACAGCGGCCAGGCGCCGACCAGGTTCTGCCACACCAGGTGCGCCAGCGGGCGGTCGGGCAGCGGGTGCCGGGTCAGCAGCCCGCGGACCAGGTCGGCCCACTCGGCCCCGAGCTCGGCGAGCACGGCCAGCCGGGCTCGGGTGTCCTCGCTGCGCTTGGTGTCGTGGGTCGACAGCGTGGTCATCGACTGGGGCTTGCGCTCCAGTCGGCGCTGCTGCGCCTCGTGGAACTCCTGCACCGTGCTGCCGAACCGCGCCGGGTCCCCGCCGACCTCGTTGAGCATCACGAACCGCGCCCACCGGTAGTAGGCGCTGTCCTCGACCCCCTTGGCCATGACCGGACCGCTGGTCTGCTCGAAGCGGGTCGCCGCCTCGGTCCCGGCCTGGGAGAGCACCGGGTGCAGCGCGTCCAGCGCGGCGGAGAGGTCGGGACGGCGCTCCCGCACCGCGGCCACGGTGGCGTCGAGGTGCTCGCGGCCGTCGGGGAGGTAGGTGCGGTAGACCGGGAAGCTGGCCAGCAGCTCGGCCAGCGCCTCGGTCTGCTGCTCCCGGTCGATGCCGGGCAGCTCGCCGATCACCCGCACCAGCCGGGCCACCTCCGAGCCGAGGATCCCGTCGGTCACCTCGCGCTTGCAGTCGTGCACCAGCTGCGCGTAGTCGACCGGGGCGCCGGTGAGCTCGGTGTCCAGCGCGCTGAGCACCGCCTCGCCGGCCGGGTCGACCAGCACGTCGTCGACCTCGGCGAGGGCGTCGTAGCCCGTCGTCCCGGCGGTCCGCCACGACTCCGGCAGGTCCTCCCCGGGCTCGAGGATCTTCTCCACCACGGTCCACCGGCCGCCGGAGGCCTCGGCCAGCCGGTCGAGGTAGCCCTTGGGGTCGGCCAGGCCGTCGGGGTGGTCGATGCGCAGCCCGTCGACCGCGCCCTCCTCGACCAGCCGCAGGACGAGCCGGTGCGTCGTCTCGAAGACCGCCGGGTCCTCCGTGCGCAGCCCGGCGAGGGTGTTGATCGCGAAGAACCGGCGGTAGTTGAGGTCGCGGTCGGCGCGCCGCCAGTCGACCAGCTCGTAGTGCTGCCGGTCGTGCACCTCCTGCGGCGTCCCGTGCTCGGTGCCCGGCGCGACGGGGAAGCGGTTGTCGTAGTAGTGCAGCTCCGGGGCAGCGTCCTCCCCACCCGCCCCCTCGACGACCTCGAGCTTCTCGACGTCGTCCGCCGACCCGAGCACCGGGATGCGCACCCGGCCGCCGCCGAAGTCCCAGTCGACGTCGAAGGCGGCCGCGTGCGCGCTGTCCCGCCCGTGCTTCAGCACGTCCCACCACCAGGGCGCCTCGGCCGGGTCGGCGATGCCCATGTGGTTGGGCACCAGGTCCAGCACCAGCCCGAGGCCGTGCTCGTGCAGCGCGGCGACCAGCCGGTCGAAGCCGGGCCGACCGCCGCGCGACTCGTCGATGTGCGCGTGGTCGACGGTGTCGTAGCCGTGCGTGCTGCCCGACGCCGACCGCAGCAGCGGTGAGGCGTAGGCGTGGCTCACGCCCAGGTCGGCGAGGTACCCGGCCAGCGACGCGGCGTCGTCCAGCGTGAAGTCGGCGGTGACCTGCAGCCGGTAGGTCCCGGTGGGGACGGCGCGGCGGCGGGCCGCGCCGTCCATCGGCTCGCTCACGAGCGGCGGGGGGCGCTGAGCACGACCATCGAGCGGTCCTGCACCGTCACCGTCTCGCCGGCCTTGAGCTCCCGCGGCTCGACCTCACCCATCTCCGCGGTGTCGAGCACCACGGTCCACGCGGCCACGGCGTACTCCTCCGACGGCAGGGTGAACTCGATCGGCTCGTGGTGGGCGTTGAAGGCCAGGTAGAAGTGGTCGTCGACCACGTACTCCCCGCGCTCGTCGGTCTCCCGGATGCCGTGCCCGTTGAGGTACATGCCGATCGTCCTGGCGTAGCCGGCGTCCCAGTCGTCCTCGGTCATCAGGTCGCCGGACGGAGTGAGCCAGGCGACGTCCTGCACCGGGTCGCCCTCGCCCCGGCGCACCGGGCGGCCGTGGAAGAACCGGCGGCGGCGGAACGTCGGGTGCTCGCGGCGCAACCGGGTCACCGCCTTGGTGAACTCCTGCAACCCCTCGTCGACCTCGTCCCAGTGGATCCAGGTCAGCGGGGAGTCCTGGCAGTAGCCGTTGTTGTTGCCCTGCTGGGTGCGGCCCAGCTCGTCACCGTGCAGCAGCATCGGGACGCCCTGGCTGAGCATCAGCGTGGCCAGGAAGTTGCGCCGCTGCCGGGCGCGCAGGTGGAGGACCTTCTTGTCGACGGTCGGGCCCTCGACGCCGCAGTTCCAGCTGCGGTTGTGGCTCTCGCCGTCGTTGTTGCCCTCGCCGTTGGCCTCGTTGTGCTTCTCGTTGTAGGAGACCAGGTCGTTGAGGGTGAACCCGTCGTGCGCGGTGACGAAGTTGATGCTCGCCACCGGGCGCCGGCCGGAGTGCTGGTAGAGGTCGGCCGAGCCGGTGAGCCGGCTGGCGAACTCGCCGATCGTGGAGGGCTCGCCGCGCCAGAAGTCCCGGACGGTGTCGCGGTACTTGCCGTTCCACTCGGTCCACAGGGCCGGGAAGTTGCCGACCTGGTAGCCGCCCTCACCGACGTCCCACGGCTCGGCGATGAGCTTGACCTGGCTGACCACCGGGTCCTGGTGCACCAGGTCGAAGAAGGCCGACAGCCGGTCGACGGCGTGCAGCTCGCGGGCCAGCGTGGAGGCCAGGTCGAAGCGGAAGCCGTCGACGTGCATCTCGGTGATCCAGTACCGCAGCGAGTCCATGATCAGCTGCAGCGCCTGCGGGGTGCGGGCGTTGAGCGAGTTCCCGGTGCCCGTGTAGTCCATGTAGTACTGCGGGTCGTCCTCGACCAGCCGGTAGTAGGCCCGGTTGTCGATGCCCTTGAACGACAGCGTGGGGCCGAGGTGGTTGCCCTCGGCGGTGTGGTTGTAGACCACGTCGAGGATGACCTCGATGCCCGCCTCGTGCAGGGTGCGGACCATCCCCTTGAACTCCTGCACCTGCATGCCGTTGTCGGTGTTGCTCGCGTACTCGTTGTGCGGCGCGAAGAACCCGATCGTGTTGTAGCCCCAGTAGTTGCGCAGGCCCTTCTGCTGGAGCGTGTCGTCCTGCACGAACTGGTGCACCGGCATGAGCTCGATGGCGGTCACGCCGAGCTCCTGCAGGTAGGAGATGACGGCCGGGTGCGCGATGGCGGCGTAGGTGCCGCGCAGCTCCTCCGGGACGTCGGGGTGGGTCATCGTCAGGCCCTTGACATGGGCCTCGTAGATGACCGACTTGTGGTACGGCGTCCTCGGCGGTCGGTCCACACCCCAGTCGAAGTACGGGTTGACGACGACGGACTTCGGCATGTGCGCGGCCGAGTCGTCGTCGTTGCGCTCACCGCTGTCGAAGTCGTAGCCGAAGACCGAAGGGTCCCAGTCGATCGGGCCGTCGATCGCCTTCGCGTAGGGGTCGAGCAGCAGCTTGTTGGGGTTGCAGCGCAGGCCCTGGGACGGGTCGTAGGGGCCGTGCACGCGGTAGCCGTAGCGCTGCCCGGGCTGGATGCCAGGCAGGAAGGCGTGCCAGACGTAGCCGTCCATCTCGGGGAGCCGGATGCGCTCCTCGTTGCCGTCGCCGTCGAAGAGGCACAGCTCGACCTTCTCCGCGACCTCGCTGAAGATCGCGAAGTTCGTGCCGGTGCCGTCGTAGGTCGCGCCGAGGGGGTAGGCGGTTCCAGGCCACACCTGGTTCATGGACGAGGTCCTCCTGTGCTGGCGCCCCCGGGAGCCGGGGGCCGGTGGCCTCCCCGCCGCGAGGCGTCGTCGGGGAGGTCGGTTCGCGTGGTGTTCCGGACCGTCCTGCCCGGGCGCGCCGCCGTCCAACCCTCTCCGAGGTCACTGCGCGGAGACGTCGCTCACGTCCCCGGAGGGAGGGGCCGTGTCGGGACGACGACGCCCCCCGCGGAGGTCTCCGTGGGGGGCGTCGTGCGCAGGTCCGGCCGGGGCAGTGACGCCGGGTCCGACCTCGTCCTGGGCGCAGGGCCCCGGGTGGCACTGGTCCTCGGCGGTGACCGCTCCTGCGACCGGGGACGCTAGGCGGCGACCCCAGCACGTGCAAGCACCGGACGCCAGTCCCGCCGTCCCAGTCGCCCCTCGCGTCCGCCCACGGCTCACGGACGACTTCCTGTCACTGGCGGGTCGTACCGTCGGACCCGTGCGCACGTCCACCGACCTCCGGCCCACCCGCGGTCGTTTCCGCGTCGTCAGCGAGTTCGAGCCCTCGGGCGACCAGCCGGCCGCCATCGAGGCGCTGGCCGAGCGCGTCAACTCGGGCGCGACCGACACGGTGCTGCTCGGCGCCACCGGCACCGGCAAGTCGGCGACGACGGCCTGGCTGATCGAGCAGGTCCAGCGGCCGACGCTGGTGATGGCCCCGAACAAGACGCTGGCCGCGCAGCTGGCCAACGAGTTCCGCGAGCTGCTGCCGGACAACGCCGTCGAGTACTTCGTCTCCTACTACGACTACTACCAGCCCGAGGCGTACGTCCCGCAGACCGACACCTACATCGAGAAGGACTCCTCGATCAACGAGGAGGTCGAGCGGCTCCGGCACTCCGCCACCAACAGCCTGCTCACCCGGCGCGACGTCGTCGTCGTCTCCACCGTCTCCTGCATCTACGGCCTGGGGACGCCGGAGGAGTACGTCGACCGGGCGCTGAAGATCAAGGTGGGCGAGGAGCGCGACCGCGACGAGCTGCTGCGCACCCTGGTCACCGAGCAGTACACCCGCAACGACCTCTCGTTCACCCGCGGCACCTTCCGGGTGCGGGGCGACACGATCGAGGTCTTCCCGGTGTACGAGGAGCTCGCCTGCCGGATCGAGATGTTCGGCGACGAGGTCGAGCGGCTGTACTACCTGCACCCGCTCACCGGCGAGGTGGTCCGTGAGGTCGACGAGCTGTTCGTCTTCCCGGCCACCCACTACGTCGCGGGCCCCGACCGGATGGAGCGGGCGATCGCCTCCATCGAGGCCGAGCTGGAGCAGCGGCTGGCCGAGCTGGAGCGGCAGGGCAAGCTGCTGGAGGCCCAGCGGCTGCGCATGCGCACCACCTACGACATCGAGATGATGCGCCAGGTCGGGTTCTGCTCCGGCATCGAGAACTACTCGCGGCACATCGACGGGCGCGCCCCCGGCAGCGCCGGCGCCTGCCTCATCGACTACTTCCCCGACGACTTCCTGCTGGTCATCGACGAGTCGCACGTCACCGTGCCGCAGATCGGCGGCATGTACGAGGGCGACATGAGCCGCAAGCGGACGCTGGTCGAGCACGGCTTCCGGCTGCCGTCGGCGATGGACAACCGCCCGCTGAAGTGGGAGGAGTTCACCGACCGGATCGGCCAGACCGTCTACCTGTCGGCGACACCGGGGCCCTACGAGCTCGGCCGGGTCCAGGGTGACGTGGTCGAGCAGGTCATCCGCCCGACCGGCCTGGTCGACCCGGAGGTCGTCGTCAAGCCGACCAAGGGGCAGATCGACGACCTGGTGCACGAGATCCGGGTGCGCACGGAGAAGGACGAGCGCGTCCTGGTCACCACGCTGACCAAGAAGATGGCCGAGGACCTCACCGACTACCTGCTCGAGCTGGGCATCAAGGTCCGGTACCTGCACTCGGAGGTCGACACGCTGCGCCGGGTGGAGCTGCTGCGCGAGCTGCGGCAGGGCGAGTACGACGTGCTGGTCGGCATCAACCTGCTGCGCGAGGGCCTCGACCTGCCCGAGGTGTCGCTGGTGGCCATCCTCGACGCCGACAAGGAGGGCTTCCTCCGGTCGGAGCGGTCGCTGATCCAGACGATCGGCCGTGCGGCCCGCAACGTGTCCGGCCAGGTGCACATGTACGCCGACACCATCACCCCGTCGATGACCACCGCGATCGAGGAGACGAACCGGCGGCGCGAGAAGCAGATCGCCTACAACCGCGAGCACGGCATCGACCCGCAGCCGCTGCGCAAGAAGATCGTCGACATCCTCGACGGCATCTACCGCGCCGCGGAGGACGCTGAGAGCGTCGAACTGGTCGGCGGTTCGGGCCGGCAGCAGTCGCGCGGCAAGGCGCCGGTGCCGGGACTGTCGTCGAAGAAGGCGGGCAAGGCCGGCGGCATCGACGTGCAGGGCCTGCCGCGCGCCGAGCTGGCCGACCTCATCACGCAGATGAACGAGCAGATGCTGGCCGCCGCCCGCGAGCTGCAGTTCGAGGTGGCCGCCCGGCTGCGTGACGAGCTGACCGAGCTGAAGAAGGAGCTGCGCCAGCTCGACGCCGCCCACGCCTGAGAGGACCACCCTGCCCCTGCCGCTCGGAGCAGGACCCCGTCCCCCCTTGACGGCCCCCTTGCCCCCCCGCCACTCGCAGGCTCGCGGCGGGACCCTGCAAGAGGGCCGTCAGAGCTCAGGGCGGTGCCCTGGACGGGGCCGCGGCGAGCCTCTGGACGGCGCCGGGCCGGAACGGGACCGGCGGGACCCTGCAGGATGGCCACCGTGGAGCGGGACGAACTGGTCGCCTACTGCCTGGCCAAGCGGGGCGCCGAGGAGACCTACCCGTGGGGTGACGCCGAGCTCGTGGCGAAGGTCGGCGGCAAGGCCTTCGCCTTCCTGGACCTCGACGGCGGCACCGTCGGCGTCAAGTGCGGGCGCGACGCGCAGGAGGCCGCCGAGTGGCGGGAGCGCTACCCGGGCGCGATCGCGCGGAGCTCCTACATCGGCCGCTACGGCTGGAATGCCGTCGACTGGACCGGGCCGGTGCCCGACGACGAGGTCCGCGAGCTCGTCGACGCCTCCTACGAGGCGATCATCGCCGCCCTCCCCAGGAGCAGGCGCCCGGCGGACTGAGCGAGGCGCCCCTCGCGCGCCGCAGCAGTGTGCGGTCGCGGCGGGTTCCGCGGTCCAGCCCCGCCAGAGACGTACAGCGCTCGACCAACCCCGGAGCGGCGCACCGCGTCTCCCGCCGCGAGGCCGCCACCAGGTCGGGGACGACGAGCGCCAGAGCCCGGCCGCCGTGGCGATCCGGACGGCGAGCGAGACGGACGTCGACGTGCAGATGGGTCCTCGAGGGGCCGGGTGGCCCACGCCACGCCCGGATGAGGGTGTTCTCATCGAGGGAACACCGCGCATCCCGGTAGCGTCGATGGGTAAGTAAGCCGTCCGACGGTGGCCCGCAGCGCGGGTCGGCGTCGGCGGTTCCGTGGAGGGGAGTATCCCCGCGCAGCGGCGTCGTCAGTACGAGGTCCCCATGGACCTCCGGCGCCGTTGGCCACCTCAGGGATGAGGGGCGGGAGAGACCTCGGGTCAGACACACGGCGCCTTGCGCGCCGTCGAGTCACCGGAGGTATCTGCCTTGGACGTGCCCTTCTGGGTGTGGGCTCTGACGATCGCCGCGATCGTCGGGATGCTCCTGTTGGACTTCGTCGGCCACGTGCGCACCCCGCACGCGCCGACGCTGCGTGAGTCGGCGATCTGGTCGGCGGTCTACGTCGGTATCGCCGTGGTCTTCGGCCTGCTGGTCCTGTGGTTCTCCGGCGGCCAGTACGCCGGTGAGTACTTCGCCGGGTACATCACCGAGAAGAGCCTCTCGGTCGACAACCTCTTCGTGTTCGTCCTGATCATGGCCAGCTTCGCGGTCCCGCGGGAGCTGCAGCAGAAGGTGCTGCTGTTCGGCATCGCCTTCGCCCTGGTGCTGCGGACGCTGTTCATCTTCGTCGGCGCCGCCGCCATCGAGCAGTTCAGCTGGATCTTCTACGTCTTCGGTGGGTTCCTCGTCTGGACCGCGTGGGTGCAGGCACGCGGCGGCCACTCGCACGACGAGGAGTACAAGGACAACGTCGCGCTGCGGCTGGCCCGCAAGGTCTTCCCGACCACCGACGAGTACCACTCCGACAGGATGGTAACCAAGATCCACGGCCGGCGGCACATCACCCCGCTGGCCATCGCCCTGGTCGCCATCGCGAGCGCGGACATCCTGTTCGCCGTCGACTCGATCCCGGCGATCTTCGGGCTGACCCAGGAGACCTACCTGGTCTTCACCGCCAACGCCTTCGCGCTGCTGGGTCTGCGCCAGCTGTTCTTCCTCATCGACGGCCTGCTCGACCGGCTGGTCTACCTGTCCTACGGCCTGGCCGTGATCCTCGGCTTCATCGGCGTGAAGCTGCTCATCCACGCGCTCCACGAGAACGAGCTGCCGTTCGTCAACGGCGGCGAGCACGTCACGGTGATCCCCGAGGTGCCCACCTGGCTGTCTCTGACGGTCATCCTGGCCACGCTGGTCGTGACCACGGTCGCGAGCCTGGTGAAGGACCGGCGCGACCGGGCCCGTGGCGTCGAGTCGCCCACCGGCGCGGGTGACGCGGCGGCCGGCTCCGAGGGTCCGGTGGCGCAGGGGCCCGGCGACCGCGACCCACACGCGCGCCGTGCCGACGAAGCCACGCCCTCGCCGCACGACGCGCCGGTGACCGGCGCCGTCGACGAGCACGCCGCCAGCGGCGCCACCCGCCACCGCGGCTGACCCGTCCCGCCCCACCCCACCGGGCCCGTCCTCGCCGAGGGCGGGTCCGGTGCCGTCCGCGGCCGGTCCAGCGGCGGTATCCCCGAGAACACTACGAACACTTCAGACGTCGCGTCGAAGGACGACCGGAGGGCAGGTACGGTGAGCGCCACGGCTTCAGAAGGCCGCAGCCGCTGACGGCTGCGCCGGTCCGGGGCCGCTCGATGGAGGGGAGTATCCCCCCGCGGCAGTGTCGTCATCACGAGGTCCCATGGCCTCCGGTACTGCCGATCGCCGGCCCCGCGGCCGGCGGTGGGAGAGACCTCCGGTGCTGACACCTGCCTGTCCCCGGAGGAAACCACCGAATGGAACTCCCCGTCTGGTTCGAGGTCGCGACGTTCGTGGGGCTCACGGTCCTGCTGCTCGCGGACCTGGCCATCGTCGCGCGCCGCCCGCATGAGCCCTCCGTGAAGGAGGCGAGCATCTGGGTGAGCTTCTACGTGGCACTGGCCCTGCTGTTCGGGCTGTTGCTGCTGAGCTTCACCAACGGCACGTACGCGACGGAGTTCTACGCCGGTTGGCTGACCGAGTACTCGCTGTCGGTCGACAACCTCTTCGTCTTCGTGATCATCATGGCCCGCTTCCGGGTGCCGCGGCACCTGCAGCAGGAGGCCCTGATGGTCGGCATCATCATCGCGCTGGTGCTGCGCGGCATCTTCATCCTGCTCGGCGCCGCGGTCATCGAGCGGTTCATCTGGGTCTTCTACATCTTCGGCGCGTTCCTCGTGTACACCGCGATCAACCTGGTGCGGCACCGCGGCGAGGACGAGGACTACGAGGAGAACGCCTTCATCCGGCGGATGCGCAGGGTCCTGCCGATGACCCAGGACTTCCAGGGCGCCAAGATCCGCGTCACCGAGAACGGCAAGAAGCTCTGGACGCCGATGGTGATCGTCTTCCTCGCCCTGGGGACGACGGACCTGCTCTTCGCGCTGGACAGCATCCCGGCGATCTTCGGTCTCACCCGCGAGCCGTTCATCGTCTTCACCGCGAACGTCTTCGCGCTGATGGGCCTGCGGCAGCTGTACTTCCTGCTCGGTGGCCTGCTCAAGCGGCTGGTCTACCTGTCGCTCGGCCTGGCGGTCATCCTCGCCTTCATCGGCGTGAAGCTGATCCTCGAGGCCCTGCACGAGAACAACCTGCCGTTCATCAACGGCGGCGAGCACGTCGAGTGGGTGCCGACGATCCCGATCTGGCTGTCGCTGTCGATCATCCTCGGGGTGCTGCTGCTGGCCACGGTCGCCAGCCTGGTCAAGACCCGCGGCCAGCTGCCGGACGAGGAGCCGGGTCTGGGAGCTCCCGACGTCGCGCCGGAGACCGCCGAGTCGGTCGCCACGGGTGGCCCGGCGGCCGCGGCCGCGGCCGAGTCGCGGCTCGCGACGGAGACCGATGGGGAGGGGCGTTCCCGCCGCTGAGCCCCGCGCCCGGGAAGCGCGCCGACGGTGCGCCCTGACGACCTCGCGCTGCTGCGCGCCCCCGGCGTCCCCACCGTCTCCGCGGACGGGCGCATGGCCGTCGTCGCGGTCACCCGGCCCGACCCGGGGGACGACGCGGAGCGCAGCCGGCTGTGGGCCGTGCCCACCGACGGGTCGGCGCCGGCCCGCGCGCTGACGTCCGGCCGCCGGGACACCGACCCGGTCTTCTCCCCGGACGGCCGCTGGCTGGCCTACCTGGGCGCCGAGGCCGGCGGGCCGCCGCAGCTGTACCTGCTGCCCACGGCCGGCGGCGCACCCCGCCGGCTGACCGACGCCCCACTGGGCGCCGGCCGGCCGGTCTGGTCGCCGGACTCCCGCCGGCTGGCCTGGACCGCCCGGGTGCCGCAGGTGGACCGGTCCGGCGCGGACCGCGCCAGGCAGGCGCCGTGGCTGGTCACCACGCTGCGCTGGCACGCCGAGGGCGCCGGGGTCGTCACGGACCGGCACAGCCACGTCTTCGTCCTCGACCTGCCGTGCGACGCGGAGGACGACGGGACGCCGCCGCGGCCCCGGCAGGTCACCGACGGCAGTGCCGACGACACCGACGTCACGTGGAGCCCGGACGGTGCCGAGCTGGCGTTCGTCTCCGCCCGGCACGCGCGGGCCGACCGCGACCTGGTGCAGGACGTCTACGCCGTCCCGGCCGCGGGCGGGACGCTGCGCCGGGTCACCGACGGCCGGGCGGAGTGTGCCCGGCCCGCCTACGACCCCTCCGGCGACTGGATCTGGGTGACCGCCCGGCTCGAGCTGGGTGGGGACGGGCTGGACGTCGCCGGCCGCGGCGCCACCCTGTGCCGGGTACGCGCCGCCGGCGGCGCGCTCGAGCCGGTGCTGGCCCCCGCCGCCACCGATCGGGGCGACGCGACGCCGGCCACCGTCCTGGCCGGGGGAGCGGCCCACCTCGGGGTGCGGTCGCGCGGTGCCGTCGAGCTGGTCCGCGTGCCCCTGGACGGCGGGTCGCCGGAGGCGCTGGTCGACGGGCCGTTCACCGTGCACGGGCTGGCTGCCGCCGGCGGGGTCGTCGTCGCGACGGTCGGGCACGACCGCTCGGCCGGCGAGCTGATCGCCGTCACGCCCGGCCGGCGGCGGCTGCTCACCGGCTTCGGCCGGGCGCTCGGCGCGACCGGGCGGTTGCACCGCGCGGAGGAGCGCACCGCGGTCGCGCCGGACGGCACCCAGGTGCACGGGTGGGTGACCCTGCCCGACGGACCGGGGCCGCACCCGGTGCTGCTGTACCTGTCCGACCCGCTGCACCGCCCGGAGGGCTGGTCGCTGTCGGTGGACACCCAGGTGCTGGTGTCGGCCGGCTACGCCGTCGTCCGCTGCGCACCGCGGGGCTCGCCCGGGTACGGGCAGGCGCACGCCCGCGCGGTGCGGGGCGCCGGCGGCACGGTGGACGCCGACGACGCCGCCGCGTTCCTCGACGCCGTGCTGGTCGATCCGGCGCTCGACCCCGAGCGGGTCGGGGTCATGGGCACCGGCTACGGCGGCTGGCTGGCGACCGTGCTCACCGGGCGGACGACGCGGTTCGCCGCGGCCGTCGTGGACGGGGCGCTCACCGACCCGGTGGGTCTGGTGGGCACCTCCGACGTCGGCTGGTGGTTCGTCGACCAGTACCTGGGCGCCGACCCGCCGGCCCCGTCGGCCGGGACCGCCACGCCGACCCTGGTGGTGCACGGGGAGGACGACCGGCGCTTCCCGCGTGAGCAGGGGATGCGGTGCTACGTCGACCTCAAGCGTCGCGGTGTCCCGGCGGAGCTGCTGCTCTTCCCCGCGGAGGGATCGGATCTCGGCCGTACCGGGCGGCCCCGGCACCGGATCGCCCGGCTCGAGCACCTGCTGCGCTGGTGGGCGCGCTGGCTGCCGGTCGCCCCGGACGAGGAGCTCCCGGGTGAGGTCGTGGACGGGGGACCGCCGAGCGAGGACGACGACCGGGAGCCGCTGACCGTGCGGGCGACCCGGCTGGACTGAGTCGCGGCCTGCCGTGGCCGGCGAGGGACCGCCTGCGGGACGACGCCCGGCCTGCGAGGCTGGGCCGACCCGACAGGAGGAGGTCCGCCGTGGTCGAGCGCCGCGTGCCCCGCTGGTCCGAGCTGCGCGAACTGATCCGCGTCCGCCGCCTGGCCGGCGACGCGACCGACCGCCGGCTGGCCACGGCCGCCACCGTCGCCGACCTGCGCGAGGTCGCCCGCCGCCGGGCGCCGCGCGCGGTCTTCGACTACACCGACGGCGGCGCCGGCGCGGAGATCAGCCTGCAGCGCGCGCGGGAGGCGTTCGCCCGCGTCGAGTTCCGCCCCAGCGTGCTGCGCGACGTCTCCACGGTCGACCCGTCCACGACGGTGCTGGGCCGGCCGTCGTCCCTGCCGCTGGTGTTCGCGCCGACCGGCTTCACCCGGCTCATGCACACCGAGGGGGAGTCCGCGGTCGGCCGGGTGGCCGAGCGGGTCGGCGTCCCCTACGCCCTCTCCACCATGGGGACGACGACCATCGAGGCGCTCGCGGCGGCCGCACCCGGGGCCCGCAGGTGGTTCCAGCTGTACCTGTGGCGCGACCGCGAGGCCAGCGCGGCGCTGGTCGCCCGCGCCGCAGCCGCCGGGTACGAGGCGCTGGTGCTCACCGTGGACACGCCGGTGGCCGGGCCGCGGCTGCGCGACGTCCGCAACGGCTTCACCATCCCGCCGGCGCTGACCCTGCGCACGATGGCCGACGCCGCCGTCCACCCGCGCTGGTGGGTCGACCTGCTCACCACCGAGCCGCTGGAGTTCGCCTCCCTGCGCTCCTGGGGCGGGACGGTCGCCGAGCTGGCCGATCGCGTCTTCGAGCCGGCCGCCACGCTCGCCGACCTGCGGGCGCTGCGCGGGACCTGGCGGGGCGCGCTGATCGTGAAGGGCGTGCAGACGGCGGACGACGCCCGCGCGGTGGTCGACGCCGGAGCGGACGCCGTCGTCGTCTCCAACCATGGCGGCCGCCAGCTCGACCGCGCGCCGACGCCCCTGGAGGAGCTGCCCGCGGTCGTCGCGGCGGTGGGCGACCGGGCCGAGGTCTACCTCGACGGCGGCATCCTCGACGGCGCCGACGTCGTCGCCGCGGTGGCCTGCGGCGCCCGGGCCTGCCTGGTCGGCCGCGCCTACCTCTACGGGCTGATGGCCGGCGGGGAGCGCGGCGTGCAGCGGGTCGCCGACATCCTGGCCCGCGAGGTGACGCGCACCCTCCAGCTGCTCGGCGTCCGATCGGTGGCGGAGCTGACCCCCGACCGGGTCCGGCTGCGCGGCGCCACCGGGCGGGAGGGGGAGGGCGAATTGCCCGCGGTGGCCGCGCGTCCCTAGGGTGCGGCATGGACGTCGTCGAGGTCACGCCCTCGTTCGAGCAGTACGCCTACACCTTCGGCGGCGTCGCACCCCTGATGCGGATCAGGCCGGGGACGGCGCTGCGGGTGTGGTCCGACGACGCGTTCGGCGGCGCGCTCCGCAAGACGTCCGACCTCTCCAGCGAGAAGGTCGACCTGCGCTTCGTGAACCCGCAGACCGGGCCCTTCCACGTCGAGGGCGCCGAGCCGGGGGACACCCTGGCCCTGCACTTCGTGGCGATGGAGCCGGCGCGGGACTGGGGTGCCTCGGCCGCGATCCCGTTCTTCGGCGGGCTGACCAGCACCGCGGTGACCGCGACCCTGCAGGAGGCGCTGCCGGACACCACCTGGATCTACGAGCTCGACCGCGCGGCCAACACGGTGACCTTCGCCGCCCGGCACACCGACCTGGAGATCGCCCTCCCGGTGGAGCCGATGCTCGGCACGGTCGGCGTCGCGCCGATGGGCGGCGAGGTGCGCAGCTCGCTGGTCCCCGAGCGCTTCGGCGGCAACATGGACACCACGCAGATGCGGCCCGGCACCACCTGCTTCCTCGGGGTCAACGTCGAGGGCGCGCTGTTCTCGATCGGCGACGGGCACTACCGGCAGGGCGAGGGCGAGGCCTGCGGCACCGCGGTCGAGGGCGCGATGACCACCACGCTGATCGTCGAGCTGATCAAGGGCGACGCCCCGGCCTGGCCCCGCCTGGAGGACGACAGCCACTGGATGACCGTCGGCTCCAGCCGCCCGCTCGAGGACGCGTGGCGGATCGCGCAGGTGGAGCTCGTGCGCTGGTTCCGCGACCTCCACGGGCTGCACCCGATGGACGCCTACCAGCTGCTGTCGCAGACCGTCGAGGTGCCGATCGCCAACGTCGTCGACGCGAACTACAGCACCGTGGTGAAGGCGCCGAAGGCGCTGCTGCCGCGGGCCACCGCGTACGGCGGGCTGCACGACGACCTCCGCCGCCGCGCGGCCACCCTGCTCTGACGCCCACCCGGAGGGACCCGTGGACCTGCAGCTCACCGGCTCGCGCGTGCTCGTCACCGGCGGCACCCGCGGCATCGGCCGCGCCATCGTCGAGACCTTCGTCGACGAGGGCGCCGTCGTGGAGTTCTGCGCCCGCGACGCCGCCGAGATCGAGGCGACGGAGAAGGCGATCGGCGGGCGCGGCGGCCGGGCGACCGGCGCGCAGCTCGACGTCCGGGACGGGCCGGCGCTGACCGGCTGGGTCGAGGCCGCCGCCGGCCGGCTCGGCGGGCTGGACGCCGTCGTGGCCAACGTCAGCGCGCTGGCGATCCCGGACACCGAGGAGAACTGGTACACGAGCTTCGAGGTCGACCTGATGCACACGGTGCGGCTCGCGACGGCGGCCATCCCGCACCTGGAGCGCAGTGGGCAGGGCTCGATCGTGGCCGTCTCCAGCGTCTCGGGTCGCGAGTCCGACGCCGTCTCGGGGCCGTACGGGACGATGAAGACCGGGATCGTCGGCTACGTCTCCGGCCTGGCGATGCAGCTGGCGGGACGGGGTGTGCGCGCCAACGTCGTCTCGCCGGGCAACACGTACTTCCCGGACGGCTTCTGGCAGGGCATCGAGCGCGGCGACCCCGAGTTGTTCGCGACCGCGCTCGGACTGAACCCCACCGGCCGGATGGGGACGGCGGAGGAGATGGCCCGCGCCGTGGTCTTCCTGTCCAGCCCGGTGTCGAGCTTCACGACCGGCACCAACCTCGTGGTGGACGGCGCCCTCACGCGCGGCATCCAGCTCTGAGAGGCTGCGGCATGGCGCTCATCTATCCCGTGCAGGCCGACTCCCCGGAGCCCGAGGACGGCACCGAGCCGGAGTTCGCCGAGCTGGCCGCCGACCTCTCCGACACCTGGCTGGTCGAGGTCGCCCTCAGCGACGACGGGGACGACGCGTGCTTCGGCCCGCTGACGGCCCGCGCCGCCTGGGACCTCGCGCTCGGCATCGACCAGCGCCGTCCCGGGTGGACGGTGTCCGTCGTCCCGCTGCACGTGGCCGGCACGCCGGACGAGCTGGTGGCGCTCTTCGAGGAGTGACCTACGCCGTCTCCAGGAACCGCACCGTGCCGTCGCCGGAGTGGGTGACCAGGACGCGACTCCCGTCCGGCAGCACGGCGACCCCCGTGGGTGCCGGACCGGTGGGGACCCGGGCGGTCACGGTGCCGGTCGCGGTGTCGACGACGGACACCGTGCCGTCACCGGAGTTGGCCGTGTAGAGGTGTCGCCCGTCCGGCGCGTAGGCGACGTGCTGCGGGCTCGCGCCGACCGTCGGCACCGTGGCGATGACGGTCCGGGTGGCGGTGTCGATCAGCGCGACGTCCGCGCTGGCCCGGTTCACCACCGCGACCCGGGTGCCGTCGGGGGACAGCGCGAGGGCTTCGGCGCCGGCCGGGATCGTCGCCGTGACCTCCCCGGTCGCCACGTCGAGGACCGCGACGACGTTCGCGACGGGGTCGGCGACGTAGGCGAGGCGGCCGTCGGCGCCGAGCACCACGGCGCGCGGGTTGGGCGTCGTGTCCAGGTGGCCGACCTGGACACCGATCCGCCCGTCGAGGACGTCGAGGTGGGCGCCGAGCGACATCGGCACGTAGACCCGCCGCCCGTCGGCGCTCACGGCGGCGGCGTGGGGACCGCGGCCGGTCGGGACCGTGTCGACCACGGCGCCGGAGGCGACGTCGAGGACCACGACGGCGTTCACGCCGGCCGCGGCGTCGTGGACCGACACGAAGGCGCGTCGGCCGTCCGGCGTGAACGCCACCTGCTGCGGCGGTCCCTCGGCCACCGGGACGGTGCGGACCACCTCGCTGGAGGCGGTGTCGATGACGATCACCGCGCGGGCGGCGGGGTCGGCGACGTAGGCGGTGCGGCCGTCAGGGGTGACCGCGACGTGGCTCGGCTGCGCTCCGGCCGGGACGGCGGGGCCCAGGGTGGGCGTGGCCGGGCTCGGCGCGGGGGGAGCCGGCGGGGCGGTCCCGGCGCCGACCGTCACCTGCGGTGTCGCGGCAGCCGGTGCGGTCGCCACCCCGCCGGCGGCGTCCTCCCCGTCCGGCCACAGCACCACGGCCAGGACGGCGAGCGCCAGGGCGAGGACGAGAGCGAGGGCGAGGGCGTACCGGTGGCGCCGCCTCCTGGAGTGCTTGGCCCGGTGCAGCCTCGGGTGGTGACCCGCCCGGTCGAGCCGACGGGCCCCCGGGAGGTCCGTGCCCCAGCGGTCACCGGGGCCGGTCCCGTGCGGGGGCCCGCTCGCAGGTCGGCCCGCAGGCGGCTCGGCCATGCACGGATGATGCTCCGGCAGGGCTCGCCGGGGGACCGGTCCGCTCACGGCGTCCGGGTCCGGTGCGCGGCCTCACCAGCCGCGGGCGCGCCACTCCGCGAGGTGCGGGCGCTCGGCGCCCAGCGTGGTGTCCTTCCCGTGGCCGGGGTAGACCCAGGTGTCGTCGGGCAGCGTGCCGAACAGCCGCTCCTCGACGTCGCCGATGAGGCCGGCGACGTCCTCCGGCGACCAGGTCCTGCCCACCCCCCCGGGCAGGAGGCTGTCGCCGGACCAGCAGCGCTCCGAGCGCCCTGCCGGGGCCCGGCCTCACCGAGGGTGATGCCGTCGCCAGTCCGCAGCGCGTGCCCCGATCGTGACCCGCGGGATGACGCCTGATCGATCACCAGCGGTTGGATGCCTGTCGCCGACGGGCTTCGGCTCACCGTGCCGATCGGACCGGCCTGATGGCCAACGCGCCGAGTGCAGCGAAGAGCGCGGCGACGATGAACAACGCCACGTAGTTGCTGCCCGTCCCGTTGCCGAGGACGGGGATGGCGAGGAAGAGCGGGGCCACCGCCGGTGCCACCGCCGGGGGGAGCGCGGTCGCCACGTTGAAGACCGCCATCTCCTTCGCGGCCTCGTCCGGGTTCGGGAGGACGTCGGTGACCAGCGCGAGGTCGACGGCGAGGTACACCCCCTCGCCGATCCCCGTGACCGCCATGCCCACGAGGAAGACGGTGAACGACTCGGCGAATGCGATGACGGCGAGGCCGACGGCGTAGAGGCCGGCAGCGACGCTGATGAAGACCTTCCGGCGGTCCAGCCGGTCCGACAGCCAGCCACCGACCGGGCTGGCGGCGAAGACGAAGGCGTAGTGGACCAGGGTGGAGAAGGCGACGAGGGTGGCCACCCGTTCCAGCGGGATCCGTAGTTGGTCGATCAGGTAGTACGCCTGGAACGTCACCAGGGTGGAGACCCCCATGAAGACCAGGAACCGGCTCAGCCAGGTCCACCCGAAGTCCGGGTACCGACGCGGGCTCACCCAGTAGCTGCTGAGGAACTCCCTCCAGTCGAACCTGGGCAGTCGCCGTGCGTCTTCCTGGCGCAGTCGGCGGTCCGTGTAGGCCGTCAGGAGCAGCCCTACGCCGATCACGAGGACGACCGCCGGCGCCAGGAACAGCAGGAACGGCCTGGTGGTGAACGCCTGCGCGAGGCCGGCGCCGCCCACCGCGCCGACGGGGATGCCCATGCCCAGGAGGCCGGAGACCCTGCCCCGCTGGTGGTGGGGCACGTGGTCCGGCAGCAGGGAGGTCAGCGCCGCGATCGTCGCGTTCAGCCCGACGGTCGCGACACACCAGCCGAGCAGGATGAGCACGACGGTGGTGGAGGAGGCGATCACCACCAGCCCCAGGATCGTGATGACGACGCCGGCGACGATCCAGGGCTTCCGCATCCCGAGCCGGGATGTGGTGCGGTCGCTGAGCTTGCCGACCAGCGGGTTCGCGACGACGCCCACGATCCCTGCCACGCCGAGGACCAGCGCCAGCGCACCAGCCCGTTCGCCCTCGGGGAGGAGGGGGGCCAGGTGGACGGACAGCGCGATGACCGTCGGGGTCAGCAGGGTCATCCACAGCCCGAAGTAGGCGATGGCGAACGGGACGACGAAGCGCGCTCCGACCGGCGTGGTCGGCGGCTGGAACCCCGTCGCGGACCCGCTCGAGGCGACGGTGGCCGAGGCTCCATCCTGCGATGCGTCCATGTGGTCGTCCTCTCCTGCAGCTCGTGGCGGTCTGTCGTCAGACGGGTGCGAGGGGATGTCCGCCACAGCAAAGGGCCTGGCGCGGCCGAGCGGAAGCGGGCTGCACGCGCTCGCGTGCGGCGATGTCACCGCAGTGGGAGCGGGGCTCGGGTCGGGCCCGGTCGACCGCAGGAGACGCCGTGCCCCGGCCATCGGGATGAACTCGGGCGGACCTGGGCGAACCCGCGGCCGACGCCTGGGGGTCAAGGGCTCGGGGTCGTGATGACACTCTGGCGAGGACTGCGTAGGAGTGGGTGGTCCGGCCGCCCCGGCAGTTGGGCAGCAGGCTGTTGCGCAACTACCGGCTCGTGTCGGGACTGGTCATTCCCTGCCATCTGCCCGCCATACGGCGACGGTGGGTGGCGCAGCAGTGACCGCCGTTCGTGGACGACCCCCGCCTCCGCAGGCATCGTCCGGCAAGGCGAGCAGGAGGGCACGAAGGCCTCGAGTTCGCGGGCGCAGCATGGATCCTCACCGCGGCGGACTCGGGTCGTCTGCGGCGGCATCGTCTCCGAGCGGGGAATCGTCGTCACGGCGACCTCGGCCACGTACCGCGTGATCGGGTGATCCGCGCCGAGCGTCCGGAGGCAGCGCGGCAGGGTGTCCTCGCCTGGGGCACGAGCCGCCCCGGTCTCGCCCAGCCCGGCCAGGGTGCCGGTCGCGCGCCACTGAGAAGGCCGAGCGTCGAACCAGCCGCCCTGATACGGGGGAGTTCACCGTTCTCACGACGAGGCGCACGAGCTCCGTCGCCCAGGGGACGGCGCAGGAGGCTGGTGGTACGAGCACGACGGGAGCTACCACTGGACCACGTGGGCGTGGACAGGCGCCGGCGTCTCGTCGATCCCGCGCCAGGAGGCCCCGGACGATGCGATGGCCCGACCGGTCTCGGTGATGGGGCCGGTTCACAGGCCCTGGCCTCGGTGACAGCGCCGAGTGCTATCGGCTGGTCTCTCCTCCGACCCGGGGCGGCGCGTCCGCCCGTGTGGGGCCGCTACCAGCCCCGGGCCCGCCACTCGCCCAGGTGGGGTCGCTCCACCCCGAGCGTGGTGTCCTTCCCATGGCCGGGGTAGACCCAGGCGTCGTCCGGCAGCGCGCCGAAGATCCGCTCCTCCAGGTCGTCCATGAGGGAACGGAAGTCCTCGGGAGTTGTTGTCCTCCCAGGACCCCCCGGGAAGAGGCTGTCGCCGGTGAAGAGGTGCGTGCCGGCGCCCTCCGGCCCGCGCCAGAGCAGCGCGATGCTGCCCGGCGTGTGCCCGCGCAGGTGGATGACCTCGAGCGTGTGCCCGCCGACCCGGACCGTGTCCCCGTGCACCACCGGCCGCTGGACGGGCACGGGCAGCTCGTCGGCGTCGGCCGGGTGCGCGACGGTGACGGCGCCGGTCATCTCGACCACCTGGGGCAGGGCGCGGTGGTGGTCCCAGTGCCCGTGCGTGGTGACGACGGTGCGCACGTCGGCGTCCCCGATGAGCGCGCGCAGCGCCTCGGGCTCGGCCGCGGCGTCGACGAGCAGTGCCTCACCGGTCTGCGGGTCGCGCAGCAGGTAGGCGTTGTTGGCCATCTCGCTGACCGCCAGTTTGCTGATCGTCAGCCCCGGCAGCTCCCGGACGTCGGCCGGTCCTCCCACCTGGACGTCGCCGGTGTAGCCCATCCCCAGCCTCCCGTTCGGAGAGTGTCGGCGGCCGCGGTTACGGTCCAGGCATGGACGCTAGCGGAGGTCTCCCGGCCGGTCGGATCGTCGGGCTCCCGGCCACCGAGCTCGCCACCCGCGTCCGGTCCGGGGAGCTGACCGCCGTCGACGTCGTCCGCGCGCACCTGGCCCACCTCGACGAGGTCGAGCCGCGCATCGGGGCCTTCCGCGTCGTATGCCGGGAGGCCGCCCTGGCCGAGGCGCACGCCGTCGACACCGCACTCACCCGTTTCGCGATGCCGCTGGCCGGCGTGCCGGTGGCGGTCAAGGACAACGTCGCCGTCGCCGGTGAGGTCTGCACCGACGGCTGCGCCGCCCGCAGCGGTCCGCCGGAGACCCGCGACTCCGAGGTGGTCACCCGGCTGCGCCGGGCCGGGGCGGTCGTCGTCGGCATCACCCGCGTGCCCGAGCTGTGCCTCTACGGCGCCACCGACGGGCCGGGCACGGTCAGCCGCAACCCCTGGGACACCGCCCGCTCGCCGGCCGGCAGCTCCGGCGGCAGCGCGGCGGCGGTCGCCGCCGGCGTGGTCCCCATCGCACACGGCAACGACGGCATGGGCTCGCTGCGGCTGCCCGCCGCCGCCTGCGGGCTGGTCACCCTCAAGCCCGGCCGGGGCGTCGTGCCCGGCGGCATCGGCGCGGACGACTGGTCCGGCATGGCCGTCAACGGCGCGCTGGCCACCACGGTCGCCGACCTCGCCGTGGCGCACGCGGTGCTGGCGGGCGAGGAGCCCACCCCGCTCGAGGCACCCGGCCGGCCGCTGCGCATCGCCGTCTCGACCCGCTCCCCGGTGCCGGGCACGGGCGCCGACGGGCCCGCCCGGGCGGCGGTCGACACGGTGGTCGCAGCCCTCACCGCGGCCGGCCACACCGTCGTCCGCCGCGACCCGCCGATCACCCCGGGTGCCGCCGCCGGCGCACTGGCCCGCTGGATGGCCGGTGCCGCCGACGACGCCGCACACCTCGGCGTCCCGCTGGCCGGCCTCCAGCCGCGCAGCCGCACGCACGCGCGGATCGGCCGCGTCGTCCGAGCCGCCGGGCTGGTCCGGCCGGCCACCGCCGACCGGTTCCGCGAGCGCATGGTGCGGTTCTTCGCCGGGGAGGCCCTCGATCTGCTGCTGAGCCCGGTCGTGACCGGTCCGCCGCTGCCCGCCCGGCCGTGGCACGAGCGCTCGTTCCTGGCCAACGTGACGGCCAACGCCCGCTGGGCGCCGTGGACGGCGGCCTGGAACCTGGCCGGTCTCCCGGCGCTCGTGCTGCCCGCCGGCACGCGACCCACGGGGCAGCCGCTGGCGGTCCAGTTCGTCGGCCCCCCTGGTGCCGAGAGACGACTACTCTGGCTGGCCGGAGAGCTGGAGCGTCGGCTGCCCTGGCGCCGTCACGCGCCCGTCTTCGACCCCGCCGGAGCGTCGTCCCCGGCTCCCATCTGAGCACCCCGGCGAGCGGCAACGTCGCCGTCGTCACGGATTGCGCCCGGGCGGTGACGGCGTTGCCCGTATCGACATCTCGACACTCCCACCGCGGCCCCGGCGCGACCGGCCGGCCCGGCTGACCGACAGGGATCACATTGGACCGTCTCGTCGTCCGCGGCGCCCGTGAGCACAACCTCAAGGACGTCCACCTCGACCTGCCCCGCGACGCGCTGATCGTCTTCACGGGCCTGTCCGGATCGGGGAAGTCCAGCCTCGCCTTCGACACGATCTTCGCCGAGGGCCAGCGCCGCTACGTCGAGTCGCTGTCGGCCTACGCCCGCCAGTTCCTGGGCCAGATGGACAAGCCCGACGTCGACTTCATCGAAGGCCTCTCGCCGGCCGTCTCGATCGACCAGAAGTCGACCAACCGCAACCCGCGGTCGACCGTCGGCACGATCACCGAGGTCTACGACTACCTCCGGCTGCTGTACGCCCGCGCCGGGCAGCCGCACTGCCCCAACTGCGGCAAGCCGATCTCGCGCCAGACCCCGCAGCAGATCGTCGACCAGGTGCTGGCCATGGAGGAGGGCACCCGCTTCCAGGTGCTCGCCCCCGTCGTCCGGGCCCGCAAGGGCGAGTACGTCGACCTGTTCAGCTCGCTGCAGACCCAGGGCTTCTCCCGCGTCCGCGTCGACGGCGTCGTCCACCAGCTGACCGACCCGCCGAAGCTGAAGAAGCAGGAGAAGCACACGATCGAGGTGATCGTCGACCGGCTCACCGTCAAGGAGAGCGCGAAGCGGCGGCTCACCGACTCGGTGGAGACCGCGCTGGGCCTGGCCGGTGGCCTCGTCGTCCTCGACTTCGTCGACCTCCCCGAGGACGACCCCTACCGCGAGCGCACCTTCTCCGAGCACCTCGCCTGCGTGGACGACGGGTTGTCCTTCGAGGCGCTCGAGCCCCGGTCGTTCTCCTTCAACTCACCGTTCGGCGCCTGCCCCGAGTGCACCGGGATCGGCACCCGCAAGGAGGTCGACCCCGACCTCGTCGTGCCCGATCCGGAGAAGAGCCTGGCGCAGGGCGCGATCGCCCCGTGGGCCACCTCGATGAGCAACGAGTACTTCACCCGGCTGCTCACCGGCCTCTCCCAGCAGCTCGGCTTCTCCATGGACGACCCGTGGGAGCGGCTGCCGGCCAAGGTGCAGAAGGCCGTGCTGCACGGCTCGCCGGACCAGGTGCACGTCCGCTACCGGAACCGCTACGGCCGCGAGCGCAGCTACTACGCCGCGTTCGAGGGCGTGCTGCCCTTCCTGGAGCGGCGGCACGAGGACACCGACAGCGAGTTCATGCGGGACAAGTACGAGGGCTACATGCGCGACGTGCCCTGTCCCGTCTGCCACGGCACCCGGCTGAAGCCCGAGATCCTCGCGGTCAAGCTCAACGGCCGCTCGATCGCCGAGGTCACCGGGCTGTCCATCGGCGAGGCCTCGGAGTGGCTGGGCGCGCTGGAGCTGGGCGAGCGGGAGCGGGCGATCGCCGACCGCGTGCTCAGGGAGATCCAGGCGCGGCTGTCCTTCCTCGTCGACGTCGGCCTGGACTACCTCTCCCTGGACCGGCCCGCGGCGACCCTGGCCGGCGGGGAGGCGCAGCGGATCCGGCTGGCCACCCAGATCGGCTCCGGGCTGGTCGGCGTCCTGTACGTGCTCGACGAGCCCTCCATCGGGCTGCACCAGCGCGACAACACCCGGCTGATCGAGACCCTCGTGCGGCTGCGCGACATGGGCAACACGCTCATCGTCGTCGAGCACGACGAGGACACGATCAAGACCGCCGACTGGGTGGTCGACATCGGCCCGGGCGCCGGTGAGCACGGCGGCGAGGTCGTCGTCAGCGGCACCGTCGAGGAGCTGATGGCCAGCGAGCGGTCGCTGACCGGGCAGTACCTCTGCGGGCGCAAGGAGATCGCCGTCCCGCAGGTGCGCCGCCAGCCGACTCCGGGCCGCGAGCTGGTGGTCAAGGGTGCCCGCGAGCACAACCTCAAGGGCGTCGACGTCACCTTCCCGCTGGGCCTGCTCGTCGGGGTCACCGGCGTCTCGGGCTCGGGCAAGTCCAGCCTGGTCAACGACATCCTCTACACGACCCTCGCCAACGAGCTGAACCGCGCGCGGCTGGTGCCCGGGCGGCACCGCACGGTCACCGGCCTCGAGCACCTCGACAAGGTCGTGCACGTCGACCAGTCGCCCATCGGCCGCACCCCGCGGTCCAACCCGGCGACCTACACCGGGGTCTGGGACCACGTGCGGAAGCTGTTCGCCAGCACGTCCGAGGCGAAGATCCGCGGCTACCAGCCCGGCCGCTTCTCCTTCAACGTCAAGGGCGGCCGCTGCGAGGCCTGCTCCGGCGACGGCACGCTGAAGATCGAGATGAACTTCCTGCCGGACGTCTATGTGCCGTGCGAGGTGTGCAAGGGCGCCCGGTTCAACCGCGAGACCCTCGAGGTGCACTACAAGGGCAAGACGGTCGCCGAGGTCCTCGACATGCCCATCGAGGAGGCCGCTGACTTCTTCGCCGCCATCCCGGCGATCTCGCGGTACCTGCGCACGCTCACCGAGGTGGGGCTGGGCTACGTCCGGCTCGGCCAGCCGGCGACCACCCTCTCCGGCGGTGAGGCGCAGCGGGTCAAGCTGGCCAGCGAGCTGCAGAAGCGCTCCAACGGCCGCAGCATCTACGTGCTCGACGAGCCCACCACCGGGCTGCACTTCGAGGACATCCGCAAGCTGCTGATCGTGCTGCAGGGCCTGGTCGACAAGGGGAACTCGGTCATCGTCATCGAGCACAACCTCGACGTCATCAAGAGCGCCGACTGGCTCATCGACATGGGCCCCGAGGGCGGCTTCCGCGGCGGCACGGTCGTCGCCGAGGGGCCGCCGGAGTTCCTCGCCACGGTCCCGGAGAGCCACACCGGCCGGTACCTGGTGCCGATGCTCGACCCGGAGGCGGTGGCCGCCGCGGCCGCGCCGAAGAAGCGGGCGCGCAAGAAGGCCAGCTGAGCGGCCAGGCGGGGCCGGACGCCGGGCGTCCGGCCCCGCCTGGAGCCCTCGTTCCCGTCACCCCTCGTCACCAGCGTCGGCGGCCGGACGGAACGGAGGTGACGGGGTGGCCGAGCCGCGAGACCTATCCGCACGGCGTGACCTGCTGGATCGACACGGAGCAGCCCGATCCGGCCGAGGCAGCCGGTTTCTACGCCGGGCTCTTCGGCTGGACGTTCACCGACGCGCTGCCGCCGGACGCGCCCGGGGCCTACCTCGTCGCCACCCTCGACGGGCGGGACGTCGCCGCGATCGGCCCCGCGACGTCCGGCTCGGGCGGCGCGGCCTGGAACACCTACGTCGCGGTCGACGACGCGGACGCCACGGCGGCCGCGGTGGTCCGGCTCGGCGGCACGGTCTCGGCCGGTCCCGAGGACGCCGGGCCCGGTGGCCGTGCGGCGACGTGCACCGATCCCCAGGGGGCGGGGTTCCGGCTCTGGCAGGCGCGGCGCCGCCTCGGCGCGCAGTCGGTCAACACACCGGGCACCTGGAACTTCAGCGACCTCCACACGCCCGACCGCGACGCCGCGATGGCCTTCTACGGGCCGCTGTTCGGCTGGCTCGCCGTGGACATGGCGCAGGGGGCCGGCACGATGATCCAGGTCCCCGGATACGGCGACCACCTGGCGGCCACCGTGGACCCGGGCATCCACGAGCGGCAGGCGTCGGCGCCGCCGGGTTTCGCCGACGTCATCGGGGGCCTGGTGGTGGTCCCGGCGGGTGAGCCGGCCCGCTGGCACGTCACCTTCACCGTGGCCGACCGCGACGACAGCGTCTCCACCGCCGAGCGGCTCGGCGCGACGGTGGTGACCTCCTCCGACGACCTGTGGACGCGCACCGCGCTCCTGCGCGACCCCCAGGGGGCGCAGTGCACGATCGCCCAGTTCACCCCGCCCGGCGGGGAGTGGTGAGCCCGCCCGGGTCTGCCGGGCGGCGGTCGGACACCCGGGCGAGGATGGCCGGGTGTCCGATCCCGCGCGCACCCACGACCTGGTCGTCTACGGCGCCACCGGCTTCGCCGGCCGGCTGCTCGCCGCCTACCTGGCCGGGGCGGCGCCGTCCGACGTCCGCATCGGGCTGGCCGGCCGGTCGCTGAGCCGGCTCGAGCAGGTGCGCGGCGAGCTGCCGGCGGCCGCCCGCGACTGGCCGCTGGTCGAGGCCGACTCCACCGACGCCGCCTCGCTCGCCGCGCTGGCGGCCTCGACCCGGGTGCTCGCCACCACGGTGGGTCCGTACGTGCGCCACGGGCTGCCCGTCGTCGAGGCCTGCGCCCGGGCCGGCACCCACTACGCCGACCTCACCGGCGAGGTGCTGTTCGTCCGCCGGGCCATCGACCGCACCGACGCGGTCGCCCGCGACACCGGCGCCCGCGTCGTCCACGCCTGCGGTTACGACTCCATCCCCTCCGACCTCTCGGCCCTCCTGCTGGCCGAGCGCGCCCGGGCCGACGGCGCCGGCGGCCTGCGCGACGTGCAGCTGGTCGCCACCGCCCGCGGCGGGTTCAGCGGCGGCACCGTCGACTCCGTCCGGGCCCAGTTCGAGGAGCTGAGCCGCGACACGGCGGCCCGCCGACTGGTCGGGGACCCGTTCGCGCTGAGCCCCGACCGCGACGCCGAGCCCGACACGCGCCAGCCGCGGGACGCCGGTCCGCCGTCGCGCACGCCCGACGGCCGGTGGACGGCGCCCTTCGTCATGGCCCCGTTCAACACCCGCATCGTCCGGCGCAGCAACGCGCTGCAGGACTGGGCGTACGGCCGCGGGCTGCGCTACGGGGAGGTGATGGGCTGCGGGCGGGGGATCCGCGGTGCCGCGACGGCCACCGCGGTCACGGCCGCGCTGGCCGGCGTCGCCGCCGCGATGAGCCTGCCCCCGACCCGTGCCGTGCTGGACCGGGTGCTGCCCGAGCCGGGCACCGGCCCCGGCGAGCAGGCCCGGGCCCGCGGCTGGTTCCGCATGCAGGTCGACGCGACCACCGAGAGCGGGCGCGGGTACCGCGCCACCGTGGCCGGCCAGGGCGACCCGGGCTACGCCGCCACCGCGGTCATGCTGGGCCAGACCGTCCTCGGGCTGGCCCTGGACGGCGACCGGCTGCCCGACCGGGCCGGGTCGCTCACCCCGGCCACCGCACTCGGCTCCGTGCTGGTCGAGCGGCTGCGCGCCGCCGGGCACACCTACGAGGTCGCGGAGGCCTGAGCTCTCCGGCCGGGGACGCCGGCGCACTTGAACGGACGGCGACCCGCGCCCTACCCTCCGTGTGACCAACGTCACGTCCGCGTGTCGGCGTGACGTGTCTGCCATGGAGGAGGCGCCGATGAGTGCGCTCACGCCCGACTGTGACCCCGACCTGTCCAACTGCGGCTCGCCGACGGAACCGCCGCGCCGCGTGCGGTCCACGGTGGTCCTGCTCGCGTTGGTGACCCTCGGGGTGCTGGCAGTGACCGGGGAGGCGGTGCCGGGCGCGCTGGCCTTCCTCGCCGGCGGCGTGGGTCTGCTCTCGGCCCTCGTGCTGACCCGGCGGGCGGTGCGGCTGGCCGGCCGGGCCGGTGCCGCCGTCGCGGCGCACGGGCCCTGGGCCGGGGCGGTTCACCGCTCGCACCCGGTCGGCTGACCGCGGCGGGCCGACCCGGCTCTGCGCCGGCGGCGGGGAAGAGGCAGGCTGACCGGCGACGACGCCGTCCGAGGAGGCCCGCCCGATGACCAGCCCCGCCCCCGTCACCTGGACCGAGGCGCGCGACGGCGCCCGGCTGGCCGAGCGCCGCTGGACGCCCGACGGCGCCGTGCGGGGGACCGTCCAGCTGGTGCACGGGCTCTCCGAGCACGCCGGGCGGTACGAGCGGCTGGCTGGTGCGCTCACCGCCCGGGGGTTCGCCGTGGCCGCGCTCGACCAGCGGGGGCACGGGCGCACCGCGGAGTCCACCGGCCCCGGCGGCTTCGGTACGGGGGCGACGAGCGACGCCGTCCTCGACGACGTCCGTGACCAGGGGGAGCGGCTGGCCGCCGACCACCCCGGCGTCCCGCGCTTCCTGCTCGGCCACTCGCTGGGCTCGGCGGTCGCGCTGGCCTCCGCCGAGCGGGACGGCGCGGACCTGGCGGGCCTGGTGCTGTCCGGGCCGATCGGCGTCGCGCCGCACCTGGCCGAGGCGGTGCCGCAGCTGGAGGCGGCCGTCGCCGGCGGCCTGGGGGACCAGCCGATGGACGCCCTCGGCGCCTTCAACGCGCCCTTCGAGCCCGCCCGCACGCCCTACGACTGGCTCACCCGCGACCCGGCGGAGGTCGACGCCTACCTCGCCGACGCGCTCTGCGGCGACGACGTCCCGCCCACGTACCGCTACGGCGCCGGGATGTTCGTCCTGGTCACCCGGGGCGCGAGCCCCGAGGGCGTGGCCGGTCTGCCCGACGGCCTGCCGGTGCTGCTGCTGGCCCGGCAGCGCGACCCGGTCGGCGGGACCGACGCCGCCCAGGTCGCCGCGCTGGCCGACCTGCTGCGCGACCGCGGCCTGCCGGTGGAGCTGCGGGTCTACCCCGACGCCCGGCACGAGGTCTTCAACGAGACCAACCGCGAGGAGGTGACCGGCGACCTGCTCGCCTGGCTGGGTGCCCGGCTCGGTGGCTGACCGGCGTCCGAACCACACCGGTGTCATCTGGACGGCGAACCGTCGTCGGCCCGTCCTAACCTGGGGTGCATGCCCGACCCGTCCACGTACCGACCGGCGGTCGGCAGCATCCCGGAGTCACCCGGCGTCTACAAGTTCCGCGACCCCAACGGCCGGGTCGTCTACGTCGGCAAGGCCAAGAGCCTCCGGCAGCGGCTGAACAGCTACTTCGCCGACGTGGCGGGCCTGCACCCCCGCACCCGGCAGATGGTGACGACGGCGGCCAGCGTCGAGTGGACCGTCGTCGGCACCGAGGTCGAGGCCCTCCAGCTCGAGTACAACTGGATCAAGGAGTTCGACCCGCGGTTCAACGTCCGCTACCGCGACGACAAGAGCTACCCGTCGCTGGCCGTGACGCTGAACGAGGAGTACCCGCGGCTGCAGGTCATGCGCGGCCCGAAGAAGAAGGGCGTGCGCTACTTCGGCCCGTACGCGCACGCCTGGGCCATCCGCGAGACGCTCGACACCCTCACCCGGGTGTTCCCGGCGCGCACCTGCTCCAACGGCGTCTTCAAGCGCGCCGGCCAGATCGGCCGCCCGTGCCTGCTCGGGTACATCGGCAAATGCGCCGCACCGTGTGTCGGCCGGGTCTCCGCCGAGGAGCACCGGGAGATCGTCGACGGCTTCGTCGACTTCATGGCCGGCCGCACCGACCAGATGATCCGCCGCCTCGAGCGCGAGATGGCCGAGGCCGCCGAGGCGATGGAGTACGAGAAGGCCGCCCGGCTGCGCGACGACCTCGGCGCCCTGAAGCGGGCGATGGAGAAGCAGGCCGTCGTCCTCGGGGACGGCACCGACGCCGACGTCGTCGCCTTCGCGCAGGACGAGCTCGAGGCCTCGGTGCAGGTCTTCCACGTCCGCGGCGGGCGGGTCCGCGGCCAGCGCGGCTGGATCGTCGACAAGGTCGAGGAGGTCACCACCGGCGGGCTGGTCGAGCAGTTCCTGCTGCAGGTCTACGGGGGGGTCGACGAGGCGACCGGCGTCGGCGAGGCGGGGGAGGCGGTGCCCAGGGAGGTGCTCGTCCCCGAGCTGCCCGA
Organism: Geodermatophilus sp. URMC 61; assembly: GCF_052931555.1. Taxonomy (NCBI): domain Bacteria; kingdom Bacillati; phylum Actinomycetota; class Actinomycetes; order Geodermatophilales; family Geodermatophilaceae; genus Geodermatophilus; species Geodermatophilus sp. URMC 61. The sequence goes on along the minus strand of NZ_JBRFHZ010000002.1, from coordinate 2,354,111 downwards.
CGACGCCGACGTCTACGAGGAGCTGCTCAGCGAGCTCCGCGGCAGCCGGGTCAGCCTCCGGGTGCCCCAGCGCGGCGACAAGCGGGCCCTGCTGGAGACGGTGGAGCGCAACGCCAAGGAGGCCTTCGCCCGGCACCGGGTCAAGCGGGCCAGCGACCTCACGGCGCGCTCGCTGGCGCTCTCGGAGCTGCAGGAGGCGCTCGAGCTGCCCGAGGCGCCGCTGCGGATCGAGTGCATCGACATCTCGCACGTCCAGCAGACCAACGTCGTGGCGTCGATGGTCGTGTTCGAGGACGGGCTGGCGAAGAAGTCGGACTACCGCCGCTTCTCGGTCCAGCAGGGCACCGACGACACCGCGGCGATGGCCGAGGTGGTCCGGCGCCGGTTCGCCCGCCACCTCAAGGAGGAGGCCGACCGCCGCGACGAGCAGGGGGTCGCTGCGGAGGAGGGCCGGCCGCGCAGGTTCGCCTACCCGCCGAACCTGCTCGTGGTCGACGGCGGTGCGCCGCAGGTCGCCGCCGCCGCCCGGTCGCTCGACGAGCTCGGCGTCGTCGACGTCGCCGTGTGCGGGCTGGCCAAGCGGATGGAGGAGGTGTGGCTGCCCGGGGAGACGGACCCGGTCATCCTGCCGCGCACCTCCGAGGCGCTGTACCTGCTGCAGCGGGTGCGGGACGAGGCGCACCGTTTCGCGATCACCTACCACCGGCAGAAGCGGTCCACCAGCATGCTGGTCTCCCTGTTGGACGACGTCCCCGGTCTCGGGGAGGCACGGCGAAGGGCGCTGATGAAGCAGTTCGGGTCCCTCAAGCGGCTGCGGGCCGCCACCGTCGAGGAGCTGATGACCGTGCCCGGCATCGGCCGGCGGACGGCGGAGGCGGTGCTCGCGGCGGTGGCGGAACCGGCACCGGCACAGCCTGACGACGCCGTCCCTGCCGAGGAGCCCGTCGAGACGACGACCGCCCCGGCCGGCCCGGCCGAGCGCGGCACCCCCCGCAGCGGCTCCGGCGCCACCGCCGAGGTCGGACTGGTGGCCTCGTGAGCGGCTCCGTGGTCGAGCCGGTTCCGCCGGGCGGGAGCGGACGGGGGGCATCGTGACCGAACGGGCCGAGACCGCCGCCCAGGACACCGCACCCCGGGACGTCGAGCAGGACACCGGCCACCGGGACGACGGCCACCGGGACGACGGCCACCGGGACGACGGACACCGGGACACCGCCCACCTCGAGGTGCCCCCCGGCACGCCGGGCCACCCGCACAGCGACGTCCCGGCACCGCTGGACCCGACCTCCACCGAGACCTCGCCGCTGGACGTCGTCGTCGTCACCGGGCTCTCCGGCGCCGGCAAGAACAGCGCCGGCCGGGTGCTGGAGGACCTCGGCTGGTTCGTCGTCGACAACCTGCCGCCGGCTCTGCTGCTGCCGATGGTCGAGCTCGGCGCCCGCGGTGACGTCCGCCGGTTCGCCGCCGTCGTGGACGTGCGCAGCCGGGCCTTCTCCAGCGATCTGCAGGAGGCCATCCGGGTGCTCGCGGAGGCCGGCCACCACCCGCGGGTCGTGTACGTGCACGCGCGCGACGAGGTGCTGGTCCGCCGCTACGAGTCCAACCGGCGTGAGCACCCGCTCCAGGGCAGTGGCACGCTCATCGACGGCATCACCGAGGAGCGGGCGCTGCTGACCGGCATCGCCGGCGAGGCCGACCTCTGGGTCGACACCAGCGACCTCAACGTCCACCAGCTGCGCGCCACCCTGGAGAACGCCTTCGCCCGCGAGGGCAAGGCGCCGCCGCTGACCGCGACCGTGCTCAGCTTCGGGTTCAAGTACGGCTTGCCGCTGGACGCCGACCTCGTCGTCGACGCCCGCTTCCTGCCCAACCCGCACTGGCTGCCCCACCTGCGCCCGCACACCGGCCAGGACCCGGACGTGCGGGACTACGTCCTCGGCCAGGACGACGCCCGGCCCTTCCTCGACCGCTACACCGACGTGCTGCGCCTGCTCATCCCCGGCTACCGCCGCGAGGGGAAGCGCTATCTCACCCTCGCCGTGGGCTGCACCGGCGGCAAGCACCGCAGCGTCGCCATCGCCGAGGAGTTCGCCCGCCGGCTGCGCGCCGACGGCGTCGACACCACCGTCCAGCACCGCGACCTGGGCCGCGAGTAGTGGGGGCCCCGGAGCACACCCCGTCCCCCGGACCGGACGGGGCCGCGGCCCGGCCGCCGCGCGTGGTCGCCTTCGGCGGCGGCCACGGGCTGGCCGCCGCCCTCGCCGCCTGGCGGCGGATCACGCCGGAGCTCACGGCGGTGGTGACGGTCGCCGACGACGGCGGCTCCTCCGGGCGGATCCGGCGGGAGATGCCCGTGCTGCCGCCCGGGGACCTGCGGATGGCCCTGGCCGCCCTGGCCGGCGACGGCGAGGACACCCGGCAGCTGGCCGCGCTGCTGCAGCACCGCCTCGGCGGCACGGGTGTCCTCGCCGGCCACTCGGTGGGCAACCTGGTGCTCACCGGGCTTACCGAGATGCACGGCGGGGACACCGTCCGCGCGCTGGACGACGTGTGCCGACTGCTCGACGCCTGCGGGCGCGTGCTGCCGATGGCCGCCGTCCCGCTCGACCTGGTCGCCCAGGTGGAGAGCGCGGACCCCGACGACCCGGTGCGCACCCGCACGATCCGCGGGCAGTCGGCGATCGCCGCGACCCCCGGCCGGGTGCGCCACATCATCGTCTCGCCGCCCGACCCGCCGGTGGACCAGGCGGTTCTCGACGCGATCGCCACGGCCGACGTCGTCTCGCTCGGCCCGGGCTCCTGGTACACCTCCGTGCTGCCGCACCTGCTCGTGCCGCGGCTGCGCGCCGCGCTCGCCGCGAGCAGCGCCCGGGTGGTCGTCGTCCTCAACCTCGAACCGCAGCCGGGCGAGACCGACGGCTTCTCGCCGGAGGAGCACCTGACCGTCCTCCAGAGCCATCTCCGTGGAGTGGCGTTGCACACGGTGATCGCCGATGAGGAATCGGTGGTTGACCGCTGTGGTCTCCTGTCTGCGGTACGTGGATGCGGTGCCGAGCTCGTGCTGGCCCCGGTCGCCGAGGACGGCGGCGTGCCGCGCCACGACCCGGCGCGCCTCGCCGGAGCACTCCGGGAGGCGCTCGGGACGCGGCAGGGCATGGAAAAACGCGAGCGGGTGTCGCAACCTCACGTACCGGATCCGGTACGAGGGGGAGACGAAGGGAACGCCGCACATGGGGCTGGTTGAGCCCGGGGGAACGTGGGGGTGGACGGCATGGCGATGACGGCCATGGTCAAGGACGAGCTGTCGCGCGTGGAGTGCACGAAGACCTCCGAGCGCAAGGCGGAGGTCACCGCGCTGCTGCGGTTCAGCGGCGGCCTGCACATCGTCGGTGGTCGGGTGGTCATCGAGGCGGAGCTGGACACCGGGTCGGTGGCCCGTCGCCTGCGTCGCGACATCAGCGAGGTCTACGGCTACACCAGTGGCGTGAGCGTGCTGGCCGGCGGCAACATCCGCCGCGGGGTGCGCTACCTGGTCCGCATCGCCAAGCACGGCGAGGGCCTGGCCCGGCAGACGGGCCTGGTCGACCAGCGCGGTCGTCCGGTCCGCGGGCTGCCGCCGTCGGTGGTCAGCGGGGGCATCAACGACGCCGAGGCCGCCTGGCGCGGGGCCTTCCTGGCGCACGGCTCGCTGACCGAGCCCGGCCGCTCCTCCTCGCTGGAGGTCACCTGCCCCGGTCCCGAGGCCGCGATGGCGCTCGTGGGTGCGGCCCGCCGGCTGGGCATCGCCGCCAAGGCCCGCGAGGTCCGCGGTGCCGACCGGGTGGTCGTGCGGGACGGCGACGCGATCAGCGCGCTGCTGACCCGGATGGGTGCGCACGACGCGGTGCTGGCCTGGGAGGAGCGGCGGATGCGCCGCGAGGTCCGGGCGACCGCCAACCGGCTGGCCAACTTCGACGACGCCAACCTGCGCCGCTCGGCCCGTGCCGCGGTCGCTGCCAGCGCCCGAGTGGAGCGGGCGCTGGAGATCCTCAACGGCGACGCCCCCGAGCACCTGCTCATCGCCGGTCGGCTGCGGCTCGAGCACGGCCAGGCGTCGCTGGAGGAGCTCGGCCAGCGCGCCGAACCGCCCATGACCAAGGACGCCGTCGCCGGCCGGATCCGCCGGCTGCTCGCCATGGCCGACAAGCGGGCCAAGGACCTCGGCATCCCGGACACCGAGTCCGTCGTCACCGAGGACATGCTGACCCAGTAGACGTCGGCACCGCGGTCCCCGCGGCGCGCTGACCGGCGGTCGTCGCTGGAGGCCCCTCCCTCGACCGGCTGAGGGGCCTCCAGCCGACCGAGCCGGGCGTCGGCCGGCACCGGTCGCCCGCGAGCAGGGGGTCGACACCGCGCTCGCGGCTCGGCGGCCGGGAGTCCGTGCTGGTCCTGCCCAGCGCCGGGCGGGAGCAGGCGATCGAGCGCGCCGAGCAGGTCCGTCGGGAGGGCGCAGACCGGGCCCCTGCACCGCCGAGGCCACCGGCCGGAACCGGGTTGTTGCCGCGGGTCCCCGGCGGCCCCGACGACGTCCCGGTCCCGGCTACCGGCTGCACCGTCGTCCCGGAGCCGGTCCCCGGCCGCTGAACCTGGACCGGACGGCCGGGGCCCTGGCCGATAGGGTCGTCGCAGATCGCGGCCGCGCGCCCGTGCGGCCGACCGACGCGACAGACCGATCGAGCACATGGAGGGTCAGCTGTGACCGTACGAGTGGGCATCAACGGTTTCGGCCGGATCGGACGCAACTTCTGGCGGGCCGCCGCGGCCAGCGGCAAGGACATCGAGATCGTGGCGGTGAACGACCTCACCAGCCCCGAGGTCCTCGCGCACCTGCTGAAGTACGACAGCATCCTGGGCGTGCTGTCCGAGGACGTCGCCGCCGACGGCGAGGGCATCAAGATCAGCGGGAGCACCATGAAGGTGCTCTCGGAGCGCGACCCCGCCAACCTGCCGTGGGGCGACCTGGGCGTCGACGTCGTCGTCGAGTCCACCGGCTTCTTCACCAAGGCCGACGACGCGCGCAAGCACGTGGACGCCGGCGGCGCCAAGAAGGTCGTCATCTCGGCGCCGGCCACGGGCGACGACCTCACCATCGTCATGGGCGTCAACCACGACAGGTACGACGGTTCCCAGACGATCATCAGCAACGCGTCCTGCACGACGAACTGCCTGGCCCCGCTGGCCAAGGTCCTCAACGACAGCTTCGGCATCGAGCGCGGTCTCATGACCACGATCCACGCCTACACCGCCGACCAGAACCTGCAGGACGGGCCGCACAAGGACCTGCGTCGCGCCCGCGCCGCCGCGCTCAACATGGTCCCGACCTCGACCGGTGCGGCCAAGGCGATCGGCCTGGTCCTGCCCGAGCTCAACGGCAAGCTCGACGGGTATGCCGTCCGCGTCCCGGTGCCCACCGGCTCGGCCACCGACCTCACCGTCCAGCTCTCCCGCGAGGTGCCGGCCGACGAGATCGACGCCGCCTACCGCGAGGCCGCCTCGGGCCCGCTGGCCGGGATCCTGAAGTACACCGACGCCCCGATCGTCTCCTCCGACATCGTCACCGACCCGGCCAGCTGCATCTACGACAGCAAGCTGACCAAGGTCTTCGGCCCGATGGCCAAGGTGCTCGGCTGGTACGACAACGAGTGGGGCTACTCGAACCGCCTCGTCGACTCGGTCGAGCTCGTCGGGCGCTCGCTGTAGCGATGCGGACCCTCGACGACCTGCTCGCCGAGGGCGTCTCGGGTCGGCGCGTGTTCCTGCGCGCCGACCTGAACGTCCCCCTGGACAAGACCACCCGGGCCATCACCGACGACGGTCGGATCCGCGCCAGCCTGCCCACCCTGCAGGCGCTGCGCGACGCCGGCGCCCGCGTCGTGGTCGCCGCCCACCTGGGGCGGCCCAAGGGCGCGCCGGATCCGCAGTACTCGCTGGCGCCGGTCGCCGCGCGGCTCGGTGAGCTGCTCGGCGCCGACGTCCCGCTGGCCGCCGACGTCGCCGGGGACGACGCCCGGTCCCGGGCCGACGCGCTCGGCGACGGCGACGTCCTGCTCCTGGAGAACGTCCGGTTCGAGGCCGCCGAGACGTCGAAGGACGACGCCGAGCGGGGCGAGCTGGCCGACCGGTTCGCCGCCCTCGCCGACGTCTTCGTCGACGACGCGTTCGGCGCGGTGCACCGCAAGCACGCCTCGGTGTACGACGTGGCGCTGCGGCTACCGCACGTCGCCGGGCGGCTGGTGGCCACCGAGCTGGACGTGCTGACCCGGCTGACGCAGGACCCCGAGCGGCCCTACGTCGTCGTGCTCGGCGGCTCGAAGGTCAGCGACAAGCTCGCCGTCATCGAGGCGCTGCTGCCCAAGGTCGACCGGCTGCTGGTCGGCGGGGGGATGTGCTTCACCTTCCTCGCCGCCCAGGGCCACGGCGTCGGGCGGTCGCTGCTGGAGACTGACCAGGTCGAGACCTGCAAGCGCCTGCTGGCCGAGGCGGGGGAGCGGATCGTGCTGCCGGTCGACGTCGTCTGCGCGCCCGAGTTCAGCGCAGAGGTGGAGACGACCACCGTCCCCGTCGACCAGATCCCGGACGACCAGATGGGCCTGGACGTCGGCCCGCGCACGGTGGAGGCGTTCGGCCGCGAGCTGGGGGGTGCCCGCACCGTCTTCTGGAACGGCCCGATGGGCGTCTTCGAGCTCGCGCCGTTCCAGGCCGGCACCCGCGGGGTGGCCGAGGCGGTGGCCGCGGTCGACGGCCTGTCGGTCGTCGGCGGCGGCGACTCCGCCGCCGCGGTGCGCCAGCTCGGCCTCGACGAGGCTGCCTACGGCCACATCAGCACCGGCGGCGGCGCGTCGCTGGAGTACCTCGAGGGCCGTGAACTGCCCGGCCTCGCGGTGCTGGCCGACTGAGCGAGGAGGACGGACGTGGCACGCAGGGGCACTCCCGCACGCCGTGAGGGACGCCGGCCGCTCATCGCCGGCAACTGGAAGATGCACCTCACCCACCTCGAGGCCATCGGGCTGGTGCAGAAGCTGGCCTTCAGCCTCAAGGAGCCCGAGCTGGAGGCCGCCGAGGTCGTCGTCCTGCCGCCGTTCACCGCGCTGCGCAGCGTGCAGACGCTGGTGACCGGCGACAAGCTCGAGATCGGCTACGGCGCGCAGGACCTCTCGGTGCAGGACTCCGGCGCCTACACCGGCGAGGTCAGCGGCGCGATGCTCGCCGCGCTGGCCTGCCGCTACGTCGTCGTCGGCCACTCCGAGCGGCGCGCGCTGCACGGCGAGGACGACGCCGTGGTGGCCGGCAAGGTGCAGGCGGCCCTGCGGCACGGGCTGGTGCCGATCCTCTGCGTGGGGGAGGGGCTGGAGGTGCGCCGGGCCGGCGAGCACGTCGGGCACTGCACCGCCCAGCTCGACGCCGCGCTCGAGGGGCTGACCGCCGAGCAACTGGCGGGTTCCGGCGAAGGCGCCGGCGTGGGTTCCGGGTCCGGCGGGGGAGTGGTCATCGCCTACGAGCCCGTGTGGGCGATCGGCACCGGCGAGGTCGCCACGCCCGAGGACGCTCAGGAGGTGTGTGCTGCCCTACGGTCACGGCTCGCCGAGCGTTTCGGCGCCGAGACCGCCGGGATCGTCCGTATCCTCTACGGCGGGTCGGTGAAGGCCGCCAACACGGCCGGGATCCTGGCCGGGCCGGACGTCGACGGTGCCCTCGTCGGTGGCGCCAGCCTGGACGCCGACGAGTTCGCGCAGATCTGTCGGACAGCCGCCGACGGCGGCTGACCGCCGCCGCCGGACGGGCGGGGAGCGGGTGGGGTGGACAGCACGCTGGAGCGGGGCCCCGCCTGGGCGCGGGGCACCCGCGGCCGGGTGGCCGGCATCGCCGCCGTCGTCCTGCTGGTGGTCGGGGTGGCGGTCAGCTGCGCCAATGCCGGTGAGGACAGCCCCACGCTCCCCGTCTTCGGTGGCGGCCCGGACACCGGTGTCACCGGCGTCCGGGCGCCGTCCGAGGCCGCCGGCGGCACGCTGCGGGTGGTGACCGGCGAGGTCGACAACCTCGACCCGCAGCGCTCCTACCTCCCCGGCGTGTGGAACCTCATGCGGCTCTACACCCGCACGCTGGTCAGTTACTCCTCCGAGCCCGGCCACACCGGCGAGCTGGTGCCCGACCTCGCCACGGACCTCGGCACCACGCCGGACGGCGGCACCACCTGGACCTTCACCCTCCGCGAGGGCGTCCGCTTCGAGACCGGCGCGCCGATCACCTCGCGCGACGTCAAGTACGGCATCGAGCGCTCGTTCGCCTCGGACGTCGTCGTCGGCGGTCCCACACGGGTGGTCGAGCTGCTCGACGACCCGGGCAACCCCTACGCCGGCCCGTACCAGGACGAGACCCCCGGCAGGCTGGGCCTGGCCTCGGTCGAGACCCCCGACGACCGCACGATCACCTTCCGGCTGCGCTCGCCGCAGCCGGACTTCCCGTACGTCATGGCGCTGCCCTCGAGCAGCCCGGTCCCGGCCGACAGCGACACCGGCGCCGAGTACGGCCGCGACCCGGTGTCCTCCGGCCCGTACGTGGTCGCCACACGGGACGACGTCACCGGCATCGTGCTCGAGCGCAACCCGCAGTGGGACCCCGCGACCGACCAGGTCCGGACCGCGCTGCCCGACCGGGTCGTCGTGCGCACCGGGCTGACCGGCGTGGAGCGCGACCAGGCGCTGCTGGCCGGCTCGGCCGACGTCGACGTCTCCGGCACCGGCATCCAGGCGCCGACGACGGCCCGACTGGGCGAGGACGCCGGCGGCGACGTCCGGCTGGTCGACCGCATCGACGAGGTGACCAACAACGTCGTCCGGCTGCTCGCCCTGCCGACCGACGTCGCGCCGTTCGACGACCCGGCCTGCCGGGCCGCGGTCGCCGCCGTGGTCGACCGCGCCGCGGTGCAGGAGGTGCTCGGCGGTCCGGCGGAGGCGGTGCGCACCTCGCAGCTGTGGCCGCGCGGTGTGGAGGGGGCGCCGGAGGAGCCGGACCCGACGCCCGACCCGGCCGCGGCCGAGGAGGCCCTCGCGACCTGCGGGCAGCCGGAGGGCTTCGACACCGTGCTCGCCGTCCCGGACGCCCCGACGGGTGTGGCGGTCGCCGAGGAGGTGGCCGAGCAGCTGTCCCGCATCGGCATCCGGGCTCAGGTCCGCCCCCTCGACGCGCCCAGCTTCTACGCCACCGAGGTCGGCAACCCCGACCGGGTCCGCGACAACGGCATCGGCATCGTGCTGGCCACCTGGACCGCCGACTTCCCGACCCCCGGCTCGTTCCTCGTGCCGCTGGTCGACGGGCGGTCGGTGAGCACCGTCGGCAACACCAACTTCGCTCGGCTCGCCGACCCCGCGATCGACCGGCTCATCGACGCCGCGCGCACGGCCGCCGGCGACCCCGAGGCCGCCCGCGCCGCGTGGCGCAAGGTGGCGACCGCGGCCACCGCCACCGGCGCGTACGTACCCCTCGCCGAGTCGCGGGTGCAGCTGCTGGCCGGTCAGCGGCTGCGCAACGGCGTGGTGATGGGCCCGTACACGAGCTACGACCTCGCGACCGCCGGCGTCCGCTGACGGCCCGGGGAGCATCGCAGCGAGCGCTGCGAGCGAGGAGCGGACCCGGGCGCGGAAGCGGACCGTGGGCACAGCCGCTGACAGCCCGGGGAGCATCGCAGCGAGCGCTGCGAGCGAGGAGCGGACCCGGGCGCGGAAGCGGACCGTGGGCACAGCCGCTGACGGCCCGGGGAGCGGCGGACACGGTCGGCTGGACGGCTGGCCGCGGCCCGTCGGTTACCCTCGGAGCATGGTCGAGTTGGTCCTCAACGTGCTGCTGGTGCTCACCAGCGTGCTCCTCGTGGTGCTGATCCTGCTGCACCGCGGCAAGGGCGGGGGCCTGTCCTCGATGTTCGGCGGCGCGGTCTCCTCGCAGCTGGCCGGCTCCTCGGTGGTGGAGAAGAACCTCAACCGGCTGACGGTCTTCATCGGCCTGATCTGGACGGTCTGCATCGTCGCGCTGGGCATCCTGCTCAAGGTCTGAACGAGGACGCCGTCCTCCTCGCCGCTCGCAGGCTCGGGGCGGTGCCCTGGACGGGGCCGACGGCGGTCCCGCGAACGCCGAGGTCACCGGGACCAAAGTCCTCTGCGCGGCAAGATCCAGGCCATAGACTGCCCCGGCGGCCACTCGTCGCCGCAGACCGCTGAGACGCAGGGGGCACTGGTGGCTGGTGGTAACGCGATCCGGGGTACGCGGGTGGGCGCGGGTCCGATGGGCGAGGCCGAGCGCGGCGAGGCCGCGCCCCGCCAGCGAGTGCCGTACTGGTGCGCCCAGGGCCACGAGACCCAGGTGTCCTTCGCCTCCGACGCCGAGGTGCCCGAGCTGTGGGACTGCCCGCGCTGCGGCCTGCCGGCCGGCCAGGACCAGGACGCCCCGCCGCCCGCGCCGCACACCGAGCCCTACAAGACCCACCTGGCCTACGTCCGCGAGCGGCGCAGCGACGCCGACGGTGATGCCCTCCTCGAGGAGGCCCTGGCCAAGTTACGGGCGCGCCGCGGTGCGTGACCCCCTGGTCTGAGGCGGCGCCCAGCGGGAGTTGACGGCCGCCGCCGGCGCGCCCCGAACCCCTCCGGAACCAGGGGGTCCGTCCCGGGTCCCGCCGCGAGCCTGCGAGCGTCGGGGAGCAGGGGTCCTCCCTCAGTCCCGGGGCGGTCGCGGCTGCGGCACGGGCGTCCAGGCCACCCAGGTCGCCCGTTCCCAGTTCCAGTAGCACCCCGGGCGCCCGGTCGGTGCGACGGGGACGACGTCCCACACCGGACGAGGCGTGCGGCGGACGACGGGGGCGGGGAGCGTCATCGCGGGCTCCAGGGGGAGGGTCGGCGCCGGGTGGCTGCCGGCGGACCGCAGTGTTCCCGCTGCCCCGGCCGCCGACCAGGGCCGCCGGACCCTGGCTCAGCTCCGCGCGTCGAGCTCCGCGGCGGCCTCGGCGTCCAGCAGCCACCGGGTGGCCCGACGCCCGTGCACCCCGGCCGCGGGCAGCTCGTCCGGCGTCGTGTCGGCGGTCAGCGCCCGCGCCACGGCCGGGGCCTTCGCCGAGCCGGAGACGAGCAGCCACACCTCCTCGGCCGCGTTGATCGCGGGGAAGCCCAGGCTGACCCGGGTCGGCGGCGGCTTGGGGCAGTCGCGCACCGCGACCACCGTGCGCTCGTCGGAGACCGCCGGCGTGCCCGGGAAGATCGACGCCACGTGACCCTCCGGGCCCATGCCCAGCAACAGCACGTCGATGCGGGGGAGCGACTCGCCCTCCGGCGCTGCGGCGGCCAGCTGCTCGGCGTACCAGGCGGCGGCGTCCTCGGGCTCGGCGAACCCGGCGTCCGCAGCCGGCATCGCGTGCACCCGCTCCGCCGGCACGCCGGCCGGATCCAGCAGGGCCCGCCGGGCCCCGAGCTCGTTGCGCTCGTCGTCGTCGGCCGGCACCCAGCGCTCGTCGCCCCACCAGACGTCGACGGCGGTCCAGTCCACCCGCTCCCGCGCCGGCTCGCGGACCAGGTCGGCGACCCGCGCCAGGACGGCGGTGCCGATGCCGCCGCCGGTGAGGACGACCGACGCCGTCCCGTGCACGGCCTGCGCCGCCGCCAGCCGGGCGACCAGCGCCGCGGCGACCGCCCGGGCCAGCCGGTCGGCGTCGGGCTCGACGACGACGTCCGGCGCCGGACGGCCCTCCGCGGCCAGCCGGGCGGCGATCCGGTCCCCGGGAGGCAGCGTCACGGGACGACCTGCCCGCTGTCCCGGGCGCCCTGGTCCGGGTCGTCCACGCCCTGCTGGGCCACCTCGTCGGTGCCCTCCGAGTCCGGCGGGACGACGGGCAGCGTCTCCCCGCCGCTGCCGGCGTTCGTCTCGGCGGGGTCGTGCCACACGTACTCGCGGACGGGGGAGCGGTACGACAGGTCCGGGACGCCGGTCGTGGCCTCCAGCGCGTCGGCGAACGGCTCGTCCGGGTCCAGCCGGCGCAGCTCCTCGCCGACCAGGTCGCCGAGCTGCCGGTCGGGCAGGGCCACGGTCGCCGTCGGCCGGTAGGGCTGGGTGATCACCGCACCGCCGCGCCGGTCGGCCTCCACCCGCACCCGCTCGTCCTGGTCGAGCTCCAGCACCACGGCCGAGACGCCGCTGGGGCCGGGGCGCCGCTCCCCGGACACCACCGGGACCTCGCAGCCGCAGCGCGCGCTCAGCCAGCCGGCCAGCAGCAGCGCGGTCGCGTGCCCCGGGTCGCCCTCGACCCGCCCCCCGAGCACCCGGACGGCGTCCCCCCGACGCCCGGACACCGAGTCGACCGTCGAGGTGAGCGTGGCGCGCCACGGCGTGCTGCGGGTCCAGGCCAGATCGGTGTCGCCGGGCGCGTAGTCCTCGGCGCGGGCCCGCAGCGCGGCCAGCTGGTCCTCGGCCAGCGAGCTGTCGGTGATCCGCCGGTCGGCGATCACCGCCAGCGCGTCTGTGGCCAGCTGGTCCGGCGCAGGGCCGTGCCACCAGGTCACCACGGGCGCGTCGGCGGCCAGCAGCGGCAGCACGACCGACTCGGCGTGCAGCGCCAGCCGGCCGTACATGCGCATCACCACGGCCTCGCCCGGCCCCAGCCGCCCACCGATCAGCACCTCGGCGTCCAGCCGAGGGGTCGGCGCCTCGATCTGCCGCCGGACCACGATCAGCAGCCGGCACGGGTGCTGCTCGGCGGCGGCGGTCGCGGCCTCCTCGGCCTCGGCCACCCGGTTCTCGTCGGCCACGACCACGAGGGTCAGCGCGACACCGGAGAGCACGGCGCCGCCGGTGCGGCGCTGCGCGGCCAGCTCCTTGACCACCGAGGAGCCGGTGGTGTCCCACAGGGTGGTCACGGGGTCTTCTCCTCTCGAACGCCGGTCACGGACGTCGCCACCGGCGGCCCTCGGCGGCGAGCATCTCGTCGGCCGCCCGCGGCCCCCACTCGCCGGCCCGGTACGGCTGCGGCGTCGTCCCGGCCCAGAACTCCTCGAGCGGGTCGATCACCGACCACGACGCCTCGACCTCCGCGTTGCGCGGGAAGAGGGTCGCGTCGCCGAGCAGCACGTCGAGCAGCAGCCGCTCGTAGGCCTCGGGGCTGGCCTCGGTGAACTGCTCGCCGTAGAGGAAGTCCATCGACACGTCGCGGACCTCCATCACGCTGCCGGGCACCTTCGACCCGAACTTGAGGGTCACCCCCTCGTCGGGCTGCACCCGCACGACCAGCTGGTTGTTGCCCAGCTCCTCGGTGTCGGTGTCGGCGAACGGCAGGTGCGGCGCGCGCTTGAACACCAGCGCGATCTCGGTGACCCGCCGCGGCAGCCGCTTGCCGGTGCGCAGGTAGAACGGCACGCCCGCCCACCGCCGGGTCTCCACGCCCAGCCGGACGGCGGCGTAGGTCTCGGTGGTGGAGTGCGGGTCGACGCCCTCCTCCTGCCGGTAGCCGGTGGCCCGCTGGCCGGCCAGCCAGCCCTGCTCGTACTGGCCGCGGACGGCGAAGGTCGACAGGTCCTCGGGCAGCGAGATAGCGCGCAGCACCTTGAGCTTCTCGGTTCGGATCTCCTCGGCGGAGAACTCGACCGGTTCCTCCATCGCGGTGAGCGCGAGCAGTTGCAGCAGGTGGTTCTGCAGGACGTCGCGGGCGGCGCCGGTCTGCTCGTAGAACTGCGCCCGCCCGCCGATGCCGACGTCCTCGGCCATGGTGATCTGCACCGAGTCGACGTGGTGGCCGTTCCAGACCGGTTCGAACAGCGTGTTGGCGAACCGCAGCGCCATCAGGTTCTGGACGGTCTCCTTGCCCAGGTAGTGGTCGATGCGGAAGACGTCCTCGGCGGTGAACACCGAGTCGACCAGCTCGTTGAGCGCACGGCTGGAGGCCAGGTCGGTGCCGAACGGCTTCTCCACGACCACCCGGCGCCAGCGGTCCGGCGTGCTGTCGGCCATGCCGGTGCGCTGCATCTGCTTGAGCACGACCGGGAACATCGCCGGCGGGATGGACAGGTAGAACGCGGCGTTGCCGCCGATGCCGTGGGTGCCCTCCAGCTCGCCGAGGGTGTGGGCCAGTTCGTCGAAGGCGTTGTCGTCGTCGAAGGAGCCCTGGACGAAGCGCACGCTGCTCGCCAGCCGCTCCCAGACCTCCTCGCGCCAGGGGGTGCGGGCGGCCTTCCGCGCGGCGGAGCGGGCCAGCTCGGCGAAGTCCTCGTCGCCCCAGTCGCGGCGGGCGAAGCCCAGGAGGGCGAAGTTGGTGGGCAGCAGTCCGCGGTTGGCCAGGTCGTAGACGGCCGGCAGGAGCTTCTTGCGGGCGAGGTCCCCGGTGATGCCGAAGACGACCAGGGCGCAGGGCTCGGGTACGCGGGGCAGCCGCCGGTCCCGCGGATCGCGCAGCGGGTTGGTGATCATGGTCCGTCCTCGAGGTCGGGAGGGGAACCGGCGTCCGGCGCGGCGGTGCACCGGACGTCGGGGGAGTACGGGGCTGTGTCGATTCTCCGTCTCCGTGGTGGGACCGCGCGGCGACCGCCCGGTGCGACGAGGCGGACCGGGCGGTCGCCGTGCGGCCCCCGACCCCGACGGAGCCGGGTCCCCGCGCCCCGGCGCCGAGGCCGGGTGCGCGGGGACCCGGGGGTCAGGCCTTGTCCTGCAGCTGGGTCCGCACCGACTCGGTGAGCTCGTCCCACGAGTCGGCGAACTTCTGCACGCCCTCGTCCTCCAGCATCCGGAAGACGTCGTCCAGGTCGACCCCGGCGTCGGCGATCGACCGCATCACCGACGCGGCCTCGTCGTAGGTCTTCTGCACCGGGGTGCCGATGCTGCCGTGGTCGGCGAAGGCCTTGAGCGTCTTCTCCGGCATGGTGTTGACCGTCCCCGGCGCGACCAGCTCGCTGACGTAGAGCGTGTCGGGGTAGTCGGGGTTCTTCACGCCGGTGGAGGCCCACAGCGGCCGCTGCGGACGGGCGCCCCTGTCCTCGAGGGCCTTCCAGCGGTCGGAGGAGAAGACCTCCTCGTAGGCCTGGTAGGCCAGCTGCGCGTTGGCCAGCGCCGCCTTGCCCTTCAGCGCGGGATCGGCGCCCGCCTTGTCCAGCCGCTTGTCGATCTCGCTGTCCACGCGGGACACGAAGAACGACGCCACCGACGCGATGCCGTCGAGCGCCCCCCCGTCGGCGAGCCGCTGCTCCAGCCCGGACAGGTAGGCGTCCATGACCGCCCGGTAGCGCTCGAGGCTGAAGATGAGGGTGACGTTGACGCTGATGCCCTGGGCGATGGACGTCGTGATGGCCGGCAGGCCCGCCTGCGTCGCCGGGATCTTGATGAACAGGTTGGGCCGGTCGACCAGCCACCACAGGTGCGCCGCCTCGGCCGCGGTGGCGTCGGTGTCGTGCGCCAGGCCGGGCGCCACCTCCAGCGACACCCGGCCGTCACCGGGCTGCCGCTCGGCCACCGGGGCCAGCAGGTCGCAGGCGTCCCGGACGTCGGCGGCGGTGATGGTGCGCAGCCCCTCCTCGACGCTCACCTCGCGTACGGCGAGGGCGTGCAGCTGGTCGTCGTAGGAGTCCGACCCGCTGATCGCCGCGGCGAAGATCGTCGGGTTCGAGGTGACCCCGACGACGGAGTACTCGTCGACAAGCGACTGCAGCTTGCCGCCGTGGACCATGTCGCGGGAGAGGTCGTCGAGCCAGACGGCGACCCCGGCCGACGACAGCTCGGCCAGCTTCTCGTTCTGTGCCATGTCAGGTTCCTCCTGGTGAGGTGCTGGAACGGCCACCCTTCAGGGTCCCGCGCCGAGCGTGCGAGGGGTGGGGGGAAGGGTGGTCCTTCATCGGTCGCCGGTGGGGTGCGGCAGGCCGCCGGTCTCGGCGACGGGGCCGGCCGGGACGGCGTCGCCGGAGCGGGCCGCCGCGATGCTCTCGCGAGCGGCGGCCACGACGGCCTCGTCGGTGAGGCCGAACTCCTCGTACAGGACGGAGTAGGCGGCGCTCGCCCCGTAGTGGGTGAGGCCGACGATCCGGCCGGCGTCGCCGACGAACTCCCGCCACCCCATGGGCACGCCGGCCTCGACGCTGACCCGGGCGCGGACGGTGGGCGGCAGGACCTCGTCCTTGTAGGCCTGGTCCTGGTCGGCGAACCACTCGACGCAGGGCACCGAGACGACCCGGGTGGGCACGCCGTCGGCCTCCAGGCGCTCGCGGGCCGCGACGGCGATCTGCACCTCGGAGCCGGTGCCGAGCAGGATCACCTCGGGGCTCCCGTTCGACGCCTCGGCGAGGACGTAGGCCCCGCGGGCCACGCCCTCGGCGGAGGCGAACTCCGAGCGGTCGAACACCGGCAGGTTCTGCCGCGACAGCAGCAGGCCGGCCGGGCGGTCGTTGTTCTCGAGCACGGTGCGCCAGGCCACGGCGACCTCGTTGGCGTCGGCCGGGCGGACGACGTCCAGCCCCGGGATGGCCCGCAGCGCCGCCATGTGCTCGATGGGCTGGTGGGTCGGGCCGTCCTCGCCCAGGCCGATGGAGTCGTGCGTCCATACGTAGGTGACCGGCAGCTGCATGAGCGCGGCCAGCCGCACCGCGCCGCGCATGTAGTCGGAGAACGTGAGGAAGGTGCCGCCGTAGACGCGGGTGCCGCCGTGCAGCGCGATGCCGTTCATGATCGCGCCCATCCCGTGCTCCCGGACGCCGAAGTGCAGCGTGCGCCCGTACGGCCCGCCCGACCACATCTTGGTCTGGCGGTCGGCCGGCAGGAACGACGGTTCGCCCTTGACCGCGGTGTTGTTGCTCTCCGCGAGGTCGGCCGAGCCGCCCCACAGCTCGGGCAGCGCCGGGTACAGCGCGGCGAGCACCTCGCCGGAGGCCTTGCGGGTGGCCACGCCCTTCGGGTCGGCGTCCCAGCTCGGGAGGTCCTTGCCGAAGCCCTCGGGCAGGGTGCGGGTGCGCATCCGGTCGAGCAGTGCGGCCGCGTCGGCGTTGTTCCGCTGCCAGGCGGCGAACCGCTCGTCCCACTCGGCGCGCTCCTTGCGGCCCTTCTCGACGACCGAGCGGGCGTGGGCCAGGACCTCCTCGTCGACGTCGAAGGTCTTCTCCGGGTCGAAGCCGAGGACCTCCTTGGTGGCGCGCACCTCGTCCTCGCCGAGCGCCGAGCCGTGCGCGGCGCCGGTGTTCTGCTTGTTGGGCGCCGGCCAGGCGATGATCGTGCGGAGCACGATGAGCGAGGGTCGGCCGGTCTCTGCCTTGGCCGCGGCGAACGCGGC
The DNA here is from genome assembly GCF_052931555.1 of Geodermatophilus sp. URMC 61. NCBI lineage: Bacteria > Bacillati > Actinomycetota > Actinomycetes > Geodermatophilales > Geodermatophilaceae > Geodermatophilus > Geodermatophilus sp. URMC 61. Next base: position 2,336,800 of record NZ_JBRFHZ010000002.1, on the reverse strand, counting down.
GTCGACCGCGGCGAGGTCCTCGCCGTCGTCGACATGCTGCACGTGCCAGCCGTAGGCCTCGTAGCGCTTGCCGACGTCCTCGGTGAAGGCGACGTTCGTGTCGTCCTCGATCGAGATGTGGTTGTCGTCGTAGACCAGGACCAGGTTGCCGAGCTGCTGCGTCCCGGCCAGGGACGACGCCTCGCCGCTCACGCCCTCCTCCATGTCGCCGTCGGAGGCGAAGCACCAGATGGTGTGGTCGAAGAGGCTCTCGCCCTCGGGGGCGTCGGGGTCGAACAGGCCGCGCTCGCGGCGGGCGGCCATCGCCATCCCGACGGCGTTGCCCACGCCCTGGCCCAGCGGACCGGTCGTCGTCTCCACGCCGGGGGTGTGGTTCACCTCGGGGTGCCCGGGGGTCTTCGAGCCCCAGGTGCGCAGGGCCTGCAGGTCCTCGAGCTCCAGGCCGTAGCCGGAGAGGTAGAGCTGGATGTAGAGGGTCAGGCTCGAGTGGCCCATGGACAGCACGAAGCGGTCGCGGCCCGTCCAGTTCGGCTCGCTGGGGTCGTGCCGCAGCCACTTGTGGAAGAGCAGGTAGGCGGTCGGGGCCATGCTCATCGCCGTCCCCGGGTGGCCGTTGCCCACCTTCTGCACGGCGTCCATGGCCAGCACCCGCACGGTGTCGATGGCGCGGCGGTCGAGCTCCCCGAAGCCCTCCGGGAGGGTCGGGTGCGGCTGGCGGGGGTCGCCCGTCGGGGCGTCGGTGGCAGCCTCGGCCGGGGCCTCGGACTCGGTGCTCTTCGTCGCGTCGTCGGTCGTCATCGGTCTGTCGTGCTCCCTCGGGTCGGCCGTGCGGGATCCGCCCGGGCGGCGACCTCTGGCCCGGGCGGACGGCGGTGCCTGGCTCCAGCGACCGGCCTCGCGTTCGTCGCGGTCCCACCCCCGGACCAGGACGCACCGTCGTCGTCGACGTCAGCCCTACCCGCTGCGTGCGCAGCACCAACGTGGTCGACCCTAGTGGTCTGCCCGGCGGAGGAGACGCTGGTCATGCCGACCGGAGCCGGGGGTGGTCGCGGGCTACAGTGGGTCCGTTCTCCCGTCCCCGGTCGAAAGGGACCCCGTGCTGTCCAGGTGCCCGGTGGTGCCCTGCCTGCGCGCCGACCCGTCGGTGGCCGCCCGGTGACGACGCTCTCCGAACGCCCGGCCGTCCAGGCCCGCCGCCTGTCGGCCACGCTGCGCGCCTACGTGGCCCTGACCAAGCCGCGGATCATCGAACTGCTGCTGGTCACCACCCTGCCGGCGATGATGCTGGCCTCCGGCGGGCTGCCGCCGTGGGAACTGCTCCTGGCCACGATGGCCGGCGGCACCCTCGCCGCGGCCGCGGCCAACGTCTTCAACTGCTGGTACGACCGCGACATCGACCGGCTCATGCACCGCACCGAGCGGCGCCCGCTGGTCACCGGCGAGGTCGCCCCGCGGGCCGCGCTCGTGTTCGGCGTGGTGCTGACCGTGCTGTCGGTCGCGCTGCTGTACGCGACGACGACACCCCTGGCGGCCCTGCTGGCCGCGGGCGCGATCTTCTACTACGCCGTGCTCTACACCATGGTGTTCAAGCGGTACACCCGGCGCAGCACCGAGTTCGGCGGTGTGCCGGGGGCGGCGCCGGTGCTCATCGGGTGGGCGGCGGTCACCGGCACGCTGGCCTGGCCGGCGGTGGTGTTCTTCGGCGTCGTCTTCTGCTGGCAGATGCCGCACTTCTGGGCGCTCGCCATGCGGTTCCGCGCCGACTACGCGCGTGCCGACGTCCCGATGCTCCCGGTGGTGGCCAGCCCGCTGTCGGTCGGCCGCCAGACCGTCCTCTGGACCTGGCTGACCGTCGCCGTCTCGCTGCTGCTGTGGCCCGTGGCCGACGGCTTCGGCATCGGGTGGGTCTACACGGGCGCCGCGACCGCGCTCGGACTGTGGTTCATCGTCGAGGCGCACCGCCTGCTGCGGCGCATCCGCGCGGGCGCGGAGACCAAGCCGATGCAGCTGTTCCACATCTCGATCACCTACATGACCCTGCTCTCCATCGCGATCATCGTCGACGTCCTGGTCTGAAAGAGGACCACCCTTCCCCCACGCCTCGCACGCTCGGCGCGGGCCCCTGAAGGGCGGCCGCCGGCGCCCTCAGCCGCATCCCGGCGTCGAGTGGTGGGGTCAGCGGGTGGCGGCGGTGGGAACGGCCGGGGCGTCCACCGGCAGCTCGGAGGCCGGGCCGCGGACCGACCACACCAGCCGGGCGGTCCACGCCGTCACGAGCACCGCGCCGAGCATGTGGAGCAGCACCAGCACGACCGGCAGGTGCGTGAAATACTGCACGAAGCCGACCACGCCCTGCAGCAGCTGGATGACGAGCACGTCGCGGGCGGCGCGGCGGACCCGGCCCGGGGCGTCGGTGGCGTACAGGGCCACCAGGAGGGCGATCGTGAGGCCGACGAGCAGGAAGACGACGTCGGCGTGCAGCTGGCTGACCAGCTCGATGTCGAAGCCCATCCGGTCGCCGGTGGGGACGTCGTTCTCGTCGACGTCGCCGCTGTGCGGGCCGCTGCCCGTGACGATCGTGCCCAGCACCAGCACGGCCGCGGTGACCGCCGCGATCCCGCCGACCAGCAGGGCCAGGGGACGCCGGACCAGCGGCTGACCCACCCCGGGCTCCCGGGACCGCAGCCACAGCACCGTCGCCAGAGCGGTCAGCACGACGGAGACCAGGAAGTGGACCGCCACCGTCCACGGGTTGAGCCCCGTCAGCACCGTGACGCCGCCGATGGCCGCCTGGGCCGGGATGCCGAGGAAGGCCAGCACGGCCAGCGGGCGCAGGTCGCGCCGGGGCGAGCGGAAGACCGCCACGAGCAGGGCGACGGCGACGGCCGTGAGGACGAAGGTCAGCAGCCGGTTGCCGAACTCGATGACGCCGTGCCCGGCGAGCTCGGGGGTCGTGACGAAGCTCTCCTCGGTGCACCGCGGCCAGGTGGGGCAGCCGAGCCCCGAGCCGGTGAGCCGGACGACGCCGCCGGTGACGATGATCGCGCCGTTGGCGACCACGTTGGCCAGCGCCAGGCGCGAGACGGCGGCAGGGGAGAAGGCGGTGGGGAGGACCGGCACGGGCCGATGCTAGCCGCGCGGACGGGTGCCCCCGGTTCGCCGAGAGCGGAGCACGGGCCGGAAGGACGAGCCGCCGTCCGGCGCTGTACCCGACGCGAGCGGCCGAGTCGCCGCCACCGGTGTCGGTGCGCCCACCCGGGTGAGGGGCCTGCAGCGGGAGCCCCCCTGCGCGTCGGTCCCCGGGTCCCGCGGGACCTCCGGGCGCCCCACCGACCGATCCGACCCGTTGGACGTGAGGCATGACCAACCCCTTCTTCCCGGGGCCCTACGGGAGCCCCTTCGACGACTTTTTGGCCCGCTACCTGGGCGGGGAGCAGCGCGCGCCCCGGCAGCGCGTCGACATCACCCAGTTCCTCAGCCAGCAGGCGCGGGAGCTGGTCAACGCCGCCGCGCGCGAGGCGGTGTCCACCGGCAATGCTGACCTGGACACCGAGCACCTGCTGTGGGCCATGACGAGCGACGGGACCACCCGCCAGTTCCTGTCCCGATCCGGCACCGACCCCGACCAGCTGCGTGCCGCCCTGGAGCAGCAGCTCACGCGGGGCGAGCCCCGGACCGAGGCGCCGTCCCTCACCCCGGCCGCCAAGCGCGCCCTGCTCGACGCCCACCGCGTCTCCCGCGCCCTCGGCTCGACCTACATCGGCCCCGAGCACCTGCTGTTCGCCCTCGCCGTCAACCCGGACTCCCCGGGCGGGCGGGTGCTGCGCGAGCGCGGTGTCACCCCGGAGGCGCTGCAGCAGGTCGCCATGGGCGGCGGCCAGCCCGGCGGCGGGCGCCCCGGCGGCCCCGGGCAGGGCCAGTCGAGCACCCCGACCCTCGACGAGTACGGCCGCGACCTGACCGAGCTGGCCCGCAACGGCCAGATCGACCCCGTGATCGGCCGGGAGGTGGAGATCGAGCAGACCGTCGAGGTGCTCGCCCGGCGGCGCAAGAACAACCCGGTGCTCATCGGCGAGGCCGGCGTCGGCAAGACCGCGATCGTCGAGGGCATCGCGGCCCAGATCGTCGAGGGCGACGTCCCGGAGACGTTGCGCGGACGGCGGCTGGTCGAGCTGGACCTCACCGGCCTGGTGGCCGGGACCCGCTACCGCGGTGACTTCGAGGAGCGGCTCAAGAAGATCATGGACGAGATCCGCGAGCACAGCGACGAGGTCATCGTCTTCATCGACGAGCTGCACACCGTCGTCGGGGCGGGCGCCTCGGAGGGCTCCGGCGGGGCGGGCAACATGCTCAAGCCGGCCCTCGCCCGGGGCGAGCTGCACATCATCGGCGCAACCACGCTCGACGAGTACCGCCGCAACATCGAGAAGGACGCCGCTCTGGAGCGCCGGTTCCAGCCCATCCTGGTGCCCGAGCCCAGCGTCGAGGACACCGTGCAGATCCTCTGCGGGCTGCGCGACCGGTACGAGGCCCACCACCAGGTGCGCTTCACCGACGACGCCATCCGGGCCGCGGTGGAGCTCTCGGACCGCTACATCACCGACCGCCACCTGCCGGACAAGGCCATCGACCTCATCGACCAGGCCGGCGCCCGGGTCCGTCGGCGGGTGAAGACCCCGCCCACCGACCTGCGCGGACTGGAGCAGGAGGTCGAGCGGCTGCAGCGCGAGAAGGACCAGGCCGTCGCCGCCGAGCAGTACGAACGCGCCTCCGAGCTGCGCGACCAGCTCAGCGAGGCGCAGGACCGGCTGGAGCAGGCGCGCACCGGCGGCGGGCAGTCCGGCACGGGTGGGTCGGGCGTGCCGGAGGTCGGCGTCGAGGACATCGCCGAGGTGGTCTCCCGGGCCACCGGCATCCCGGTCAAGCAGCTCACGCAGGAGGAGGTGCAGCGGCTGCTGCAGCTCGAGGAGCACCTGCACCAGCGGGTCGTCGGCCAGGAGGACGCCGTCCGCGTCGTCGCCGAGGCGGTGCGCCGCTCGCGCGTCGGCCTGGGCGACCCCGACCGGCCGATCGGCAGCTTCCTGTTCCTTGGGCCCACCGGCGTCGGCAAGACCGAGCTGGCACGGGCGCTGGCCGAGGCGCTGTTCGGCGACGAGGGCCGGATGATCCGGCTGGACATGAGCGAGTTCCAGGAGCGGCACACGGTCAGCCGGCTGGTGGGCTCGCCGCCCGGGTACGTGGGCTACGAGGACGCCGGCCAGCTCACCGAGGCGGTGCGCCGTCGTCCGTACTCGGTGGTGCTGCTCGACGAGATCGAGAAGGCGCACCCCGACGTCTTCAACACCCTGCTGCAGGTGCTCGACGACGGCCGGCTCACCGACTCGCAGGGCCGCACGGTGGACTTCAGGAACACCGTGCTGATCATGACCAGCAACCTGGGGTCGGAGCTCATCCAGGGCCGCAACACCCCGCTGGGCTTCGGCTCGGGGGACGGCGCGGCGGCCGACGCCGGGCTGCGCGAGCGGCTGATGCGGCGACTGCGCGAGCAGTTCCGGCCGGAGTTCCTCAACCGCATCGACGAGATCGTGGTCTTCCAGCAGCTGGAGACCGAGCAGCTGGCCCAGATCACCCGGCTGCTGCTGGACGAGACCCGCCGGAGGCTGGCGGCCCAGGACATCGAGGTGGCCTTCACCGACGAGGCGGTCAGCTGGATCGCCGAGCACGGTTTCGAACCGCAGTTCGGCGCCCGGCCGCTGCGCCGGGCGATCCAGCGGGAGGTCGACAACCCGCTGTCCCGGCTGCTGCTCGACGGCCGGCTGGGGGCGGGCCGGAGGGTCACGGTCGGGGTGCGGGACGGTGCTCTCGACTTCGCCGTCGACCAGCCCGCGACGGCAGGCGTGTGACCTGCGCCTACGTGGCCTCGGCCACAGGGCCGGCGGAGGAGGTGCGCGACACCGCCTCCGCCGGCTCGGGTTCAGGTTCGGGCCCGGCCCGGCTTAGGCTGCCCTTGCTTGCACGCCGCCGGAATTAGGTGAGACTCGTGTTGTGGAAAGCAGCGCGGTGCAGGTCGGCGGCGGGGCGAGCAGCCCGTCGCGCCCCTCGCCGTCCGCCGAGGACGGGCGCACGCGGCACCGCGTCACCGCCCTGCTGCTCGAGCACGGTCCGCAGACCGCGACCGAGCTCGCCGGGCGGCTGGGGGTCTCGCCGACCGCCGTCCGCCGGCACCTCGACGCACTGGTGACCACCGGCCGTGTCGAGGAGCGGCACGCGCCGGGCGCGCCCCGCGGCCGGGGCCGACCGGCCCGGCTGTTCCACCTCACCGACGCCGGCCGCTCGGCCTTCCCGCACGCCTACGACGACCTGGCGCTGACCGCGCTGCGGTTCGTCGCGGCGCAGGGCGGGCCGGACGCCGTCCGCGCGGTGGCCGAGGCCCAGCTCGCCGGGTTGGAGCAGCGCTGCTCGGCCGCGGTGGAGACCGTGCCGGGGCCGCCGGTCGACCGGGCCCAGGCCCTCGCCGCGGCGCTCACGGCCGAGGGCTACGCTGCCTCGGCCTCGGCGATCTCGGGTGGCGGCCAGCTGTGCCAGCACCACTGCCCGGTCGCGCACGTGGCGGCGGAGTTCCCGCAGCTGTGCGAGGTCGAGACGGCCGTGATCGGCCGGCTCGTCGGCACGCACGTGCAGCGGCTGGCCACGATCGCCCACGGCGACGGGGTGTGCACCACGCACATCCCCGGGCCGGTCCGCCGCACCGACTCGTGGCCCCGTCCTCCTCACCCCGAGCGTGCGAGGGGTGAGGAGGACGGGGTCCTGGCTCACACGCGCGCGGGGAACAGATCGGGCCCCGCGAGCCCTGTACCGGACGAGCGCGCGGCGCACCGGCTCCGAGCCGGCGGAGGCCCCGCACCGTCCACCAGCAGCACCCCCACGAACGACCGGGAGAGGACGCCCGCATGACCAGCACCCAGCAGCCGGTGACCGGCACGCCGCTGACGCAGGACGAGCAGATCGCCCAGCTCGGCCGCTACGAGTACGGCTGGGCCGACGCCGACGTCGCCGGGGCCTCCGCCCGCCGCGGCCTGGACGAGGACGTCGTCAGGGACATCTCCCGCCGCAAGAACGAGCCCGAGTGGATGCTCGAGCGGCGCCTGAAGGCCCTCAAGCTGTTCGGCCGCAAGCCGATGCCCGACTGGGGGTCGGACCTGTCCGGGATCGACTTCCAGAACATCAAGTACTTCGTGCGCTCCACCGAGGCCCAGGCGGCCTCGTGGGAGGACCTGCCCGACGACATCAAGAACACCTACGACCGGCTGGGCATCCCGGAGGCCGAGAAGCAGCGGCTGGTCGCCGGCGTCGCGGCGCAGTACGAGTCCGAGGTCGTCTACCACCAGATCCAGAAGGAGCTGGAGGACCAGGGCGTCGTCTTCCTGGACACCGACACGGCCCTGCGCGAGCACGAGGACATCTTCAAGGAGTACTTCGGCTCGGTGATCCCGTCCGGCGACAACAAGTTCGCCGCGCTGAACACCGCCGTGTGGTCCGGTGGCTCGTTCATCTACGTGCCGAAGGGCGTGCACGTCGACATCCCGCTGCAGGCCTACTTCCGCATCAACACCGAGAACATGGGCCAGTTCGAGCGGACGCTGATCATCGTCGACGAGGGCGCCTACGTGCACTACGTCGAGGGCTGCACCGCGCCGATCTACAAGTCGGACTCGCTGCACTCCGCGGTCGTCGAGATCATCGTCAAGAAGAACGCGCGCTGCCGGTACACGACCATTCAGAACTGGTCGAACAACGTCTACAACCTGGTCACCAAGCGGGCGATCGCTCACGAGGGCGCGACCATGGAGTGGGTCGACGGCAACCTCGGCTCCAAGGTGACGATGAAGTACCCGGCGGTCTGGATGACCGGCGAGCACGCCAAGGGCGAGGTGCTCTCCATCGCCTTCGCCGGTGAGGGCCAGCACCAGGATGCCGGCGCCAAGATGGTGCACGCCGCGCCGAACACCTCCTCGACCATCGTGTCGAAGTCGGTGGCCCGCGGCGGTGGCCGGACGTCCTACCGCGGTCTCGTGCAGATCGACGAGGGTGCGCACGGGTCGAAGTCGACGGTGAAGTGCGACGCGCTGCTGGTCGACACGATCAGCCGGTCGGACACCTACCCGTACGTCGACGTCCGTGAGGACGACGTGGCCATGGGCCACGAGGCGACGGTCTCCCGGGTCAGCGAGGACCAGCTCTTCTACCTGATGAGCCGCGGCCTGTCCGAGGACGAGGCGATGGCCATGGTGGTGCGCGGGTTCGTCGAGCCGATCGCCCGCGAGCTGCCCATGGAGTACGCCCTCGAGCTGAACCGCCTGATCGAGCTGCAGATGGAAGGTGCCGTCGGCTGATGTCGGCCAGCGACAACGTCAACACCACCGGTCTCACCACGGAGTCGGCCACCCTCGCCGGCGAGCTGTTCGGCGAGGGGGTCGGCACCCAGGCCGGCCCGCCCGCCACCCCGGCCGCGGGCACCGGCACCGCCGGCCAGGCCGCACCGGGTGCGCACTCGCACGGTGGGACGGCTCCGACCGGCTCGCCCGCCGAGCGCTTCACCTCGACCGACCCCGACGCCTTCGGTGTCCCCACCGGTCGCGAGGAGACGTGGCGCTTCACGCCGATGCGGCGGATCCGCCCGCTGCTCGACGGCGCGCCGTCCGACGCGCACCTGACGTGGACGACGGACCTGCCCGAGGGCACCGAGCTCACCAGCGTCGAGGCCGACGACCCGCTGCTCAAGGGCCTGCCCGAGCCGGTCGACCGGCTCGCGGCGCTCGCCCGCCGGCGCGCCGGCGGAGCCGCCGTGCTACGGGTGCGTCCCGAGGCGGTCCTCGACCGCCCGGTCACGCTCGCCCTGGCCGGCACCGGTTCGGACGACGTCGTGTGGGGCCAGCTGGTGATCGAGGTCGGCGCCTTCGCGCAGGCGACCGTCGTCCTCGACCACAGCGGCCTGGCGAAGTACGCCGGGGGTGTCGCCGTCCTGGTCGGGGACGGCGCGCAGGTGGACCTCGTGTCGGTGCAGGACTGGGCACCCGGCGCCGTCCACGGCGCGCAGTACGACGCCGTCGTCGGCCGCGACGCCTCCTTCACCCAGACCGTGGTAACCCTCGGCGGCGACCTGGTGCGCCTGGTCAGCAACGTGCAGTACGCCGGTCCTGGCGGCTCGGCCGACCTGCTCGGTGTGTACTTCTCCGACGAGACCCAGCACCAGGAGCACCGGCTCTGGGTCGACCACGCGGTGCCCAACTGCCGTAGCAACGTGCTCTACAAGGGCGCGCTGCAGGGCGAGGGTGCGCGCACGGTGTGGATCGGCGACGTCCGTATCCGCCCGGCGGCCACCGGCACCGACACCTACGAGCTCAACCGCAACCTGGTGCTCACCGACGGCGCCCGCGCCGACTCGGTGCCCAACCTGGAGATCGAGACCGGCGAGATCGTCGGCGCCGGCCACGCCAGCGCCACCGGCCGCTTCGACGACGAGCAGCTGTTCTACCTCTGCTCCCGGGGCATCGACGCCGAGACCGCGCGCCGCCTCGTCGTCCGCGGCTTCTTCGCCGACGTCGTCCAGCGCATCGGCATCGACGAGCTGCAGGACCGGCTGATGCGCACCATCGAGACCCGCCTCGGCGCCCTGCCCGGCCTCGACGAGCAGCCGGTCGAGGTGGCCTGACCCATGGCCTTCGAGCGGGTCTGCGCCCTCTCCGAGGTGCCGGAGAACGGCGCCCTGCGGGTCGAGCTGTCCGACATCGACATCGCCGTCGTCCGGTTCCAGGGCGAGGTCTACGCGGTGCAGGACGTCTGCTCGCACGCCGAGGTCCCGCTGTCGGAGGGCGACGTCGAGGAGCTCGACGGCGCCCCCACCATCGAGTGCTGGCTGCACGGGTCGTGCTTCGACCTGCGCACCGGCGAGCCCACCAACCTGCCGGCCACCGAGCCGGTCGACGTCTACCCGGTCCGCGTGGAGGGGGAGGACGTGCTCGTCGACACCGAGTCCGACGGCCGCCTCCGGCTCGCGGCCGGCAACTGAGGAGCGAGAAGAGAAGTGTCCGTTCTGGAGATCCGCGACCTGCACGTCAGCGTCGGCGAGGGTGACGACGCCAAGGAGATCCTCCGCGGCGTCGACCTGACCATCCGGTCGGGCGAGACGCACGCGATCATGGGTCCGAACGGGTCGGGCAAGTCGACCCTGGCCTACTCGATCGCCGGCCACCCGAAGTACACGATCACCGGCGGCACGGTGACCCTCGACGGCGAGGACGTCCTCGCGATGACCGTCGACGAGCGCGCCCGCGCCGGACTATTCCTCGCCATGCAGTACCCGGTCGAGGTCCCCGGCGTCTCGGTGTCGAACTTCCTGCGCACCGCCGCCACCGCCATCAAGGGCGAGGCCCCCAAGCTGCGCACCTGGGTCAAGGACGTCAAGACCGAGATGGCCGGCCTCGAGATGGACCCGGCGTTCGCCGAGCGCAACGTCAACGAGGGCTTCTCCGGCGGTGAGAAGAAGCGCCACGAGATCCTGCAGATGCGGCTGCTCAAGCCGGCCATCGCGATCCTCGACGAGACCGACTCCGGCCTGGACGTCGACGCGCTCCGGGTCGTGTCCGAGGGCGTCAACCGCACCCGTGAGGAGGGTGACGTCGGCGTCATGCTGATCACCCACTACACGCGGATCCTGCGCTACATCAAGCCCGACTTCGTGCACGTCTTCGTCGCCGGCCGAGTCGTCGACGAAGGCGGCCCGGAGCTGGCGGCCAAGCTCGAGGAATCGGGCTACGCCGCCTACGTCAAGGACTCCAACGAGCAGGCGAGCATCGAGAAGGCCGCCGCGGAGGTCGCATCCGCATGACCCAGACCGTCTCGCGTCCCGGTGCCGGGGCGCAGAAGGCGCCCCTGCCTCTGGACGTCGAGGCGATCCGGGCGGACTTCCCGATCCTGTCCCGCACCGTGCGGGACGGGAAGCGGCTGGTCTACCTGGACTCCGGGGCCACCTCGCAGAAGCCGCTCAGCGTCCTGGACGCCGAGCGCGACTTCTACCTGACCTGCAACGCCGCGCCGCACCGGGGCGCGCACCAGCTCGCCGAGGAGGCCACCGCCCGCTACGAGGCGGCCCGCGCCACCATCGGTGCGTTCATCGGGGCACCGGCCGAGGAGGTCGTGTTCACCCGCAACAGCACCGAGGCGATCAACCTGGTCGCCTACGCGCTGTCGAACGCGGCCACGGCCAAGGAGCCGGAGTTCCGGCGGTACGCCGTCGGGCAGGGCGACGAGATCGTGGTCACCGAGATGGAGCACCACGCCAACCTGGTGCCCTGGCAGCAGCTGTGCGAGCGCACCGGCGCGACCCTGCGCTGGCTGGGCCTGACCGACGACGGCCGGCTCGACCTCTCCGACCTCGGCACCGTGGTCAACGAGCGGACGAAGCTGGTCGCGGTCACCCAGCAGTCGAACATCCTCGGCACGATCAACCCGCTCGAGGACATCGTCGCCCGGGCCCGCGAGGTCGGCGCCCTGGTGCTGGTCGACGGCGCGCAGTCGGTGCCGCACCAGCCGGTCGACGTGACCACGCTGGGCGCGGACTTCCTGGTGTTCTCCGGGCACAAGATGCTGGGCCCGACGGGCATCGGCGTCCTGTGGGGCCGCTACGAGGTGCTCGACGCGCTGCCGCCGTTCCTCACCGGCGGCTCGATGATCGAGGTCGTGCGCATGGAGGGCAGCACCTTCATGCCGCCGCCGCAGCGCTTCGAGGCCGGCGTCCCCATGACCGCCCAGGCGATCGGGCTGGCCGCCGCCGTCGAGTACCTGCAGCGGCTCGGCATGGACCGGGTGCAGGCACACGAGGAGGCGCTCACGGCCTACGCGCTGGAGAAGCTGGCCGAGATCCCCGGCGTCACGGTGATCGGCCCGCCCGACACCGTCGCCCGCGGCGGTGCGGTCTCCTTCACCGTCGAGGGCATCCACCCGCACGACGTCGGCCAGGTCCTGGACGACCTCGGCGTCGAGGTGCGGGTCGGCCACCACTGCGCCTGGCCGGTGGTGCGCCGCTACGGCGTCCCGGCCACCACGCGGGCCACCTTCTACGTGCACACCGGCTACGACGACGTCGACGCACTCGCCGACGCCGTGCGGGAAGCCCAGCGCTTCTTCGGTGTCGCGACCACGGGGAGTGTCGCCTGAGATGCAGTTGGAGTCGATGTACCAGGAGATCATCCTGGACCACTACCGCAACCCGCACGGCCGCGGGCTGCGCGAGCCGTTCGAGGCCGAGGTGCACCACGTCAACCCGACGTGTGGTGACGAGGTGACCCTGCGGGTGCACCTGGACGGCGACACCCTCGCCGACGTCTCCTACGAGGGGATGGGCTGCTCGATCAGCCAGGCGTCGGTGTCGGCGATGTACGACCTGGTCATCGGCAGGCCGGTGACCGAGGCGCTGGAGACCGGCGAGCACTTCATGACGCTGATGCAGAGCAAGGGCGATGCGTCGGTGGCCGAGAAGCTCGAGGACGAGCTGGAGGACGCCGTCGCGTTCGCCGGCGTGTCCAAGTACCCCGCGCGGATCAAGTGCGCGCTGATGAGCTGGATGGCCTTGAAGGACGCGTCCGCCCGCGCGCTGGCGGCCACCCCGACTGGAGGCGAGGCATGAGCGAGACGACAGAGAACGCCACCCCGGCGACCGACGGCGCCCCCGGCGACCTGCCGGCCTACAAGTCGGCCCTGCTCGAGGACGTCGAGGAGGCCATGCGCGACGTCGTCGACCCCGAGCTCGGCGTCAACGTTGTCGACCTCGGACTGGTCTACGGCATCGACGTCGTCGACGACGTCGCCGTCATCGACATGACGCTGACCTCGGCGGCCTGCCCGCTGACCGACGTCATCGAGGACCAGGCCCGGCAGGCCCTCACCGGTGGCCCCGGTCCCGGCCTGGTCGACGACGTGCGGATCAACTGGGTCTGGATGCCGCCGTGGGGCCCGGACAAGATCACCGACGACGGCCGCGAGCAGCTGCGCGCCCTCGGTTTCCGCGTCTGACGAAGGACACCCGCGCCATCATGGCGCCGGGACCACTCCGTCCGACCGGACGGTGGTCCCGGCGCCATGATCGTCTCTGGGGTCTCCTTCAGCGCATCTCCGCGAGGCGGGCGCCGAAGCCGGCCACCGGGTACCGCTCGCGCCGGGCGCCGACCGCCAGCAGCACCACGCCCACCGCGAGCGCGCCGGCGACGGGCAGCGGCAGCGCCAGCACGGCCAGGCCGAGGGCCAGCGCCACCGCGGTCCAGGCGGCGATCAGCAGGGGTGCACGTACCGCACGCCACGCGGCCGCGCCCATCACCGCCGCGGCTGCGACGAGCACCAGCACGGGGCGGGTGCTGCCGGGGGCCACGACCGCCCACACCACCGACGGGACCGCGGCGACCAGCAGTCCCGGACCCCACGTCGGCCAGGACGGTCCGTCGGCCAACCGCGGCCCCGCGGCGAGCAGCAGGCCCAGCGCCGCCGACAGCGTGTACGCCTCGACCAGCGACCAGTCCACCAGCGCGGCGGCCGTCCACGCGGCCACCACCAGCTGGGCGGCGCCCGCCCGCCACGCGGGAGAGCCCTCGGGCTCGCTCCTGCGGGGGTCCGGCGTGTGCCAGACGAACCAGCCCCAGGCGCAGGTCAGCAGCCCCTGGGCGGCCAGCTGCACCGCCAGCGCTCCGCGGTCGCGAGCGACGACCAGCAGCACCGCGGCCAGAGCCGCGCACACCGCGCCGGTCACGACGGTGGCCCGCCGGGTCTGCGGGTCGAGCACCAGGCCCGCCCCGAGCGACGCCGCGTAGAGCAGGCCCAGGAAGCCCGCGGCCGCGCCGACGCCGACGAGCCCGTTCGCGGCCGCGACCAGCGCGGCGGCGGCCAGGCAGCCGACCGCCGCGGGGACGGCGACCGGCCGGTCGTCCTCGCGCAGCGCCGCGACCAGCACGCACGGCAGCGCGGTCAGCACCAGCAGGAGGACCAGCTCCATCCACCGCGACCCGGCGACCAGCTGGCCGACGCTGACCACCACCAGCGTGCCGCCGGCCGCGAGGGCCGCCGGCAGGAACAGCCCGCGCACCCAGCCGGTCAGCAGAGCTTCGGCGGCGGTGGCGAGCAGCACCCCGGTGTAGCCGGCGAGCAGCACCGCACCAGGGCCCGGAGCGCCCAGGGCGCCGCCGAGCGCCGCACCCGAGACCACGCCGGCCAGCACGGGAACGGCGACCGGTGGCCCCAGCAGCGGCTCCAGGGCGCGGACCAGCCGGGCGGCGACCAGTTCCAGCGCAGCGGCGACGGTCAGGGCGGCCGACGTCCAGCGGGCGGCCGGGTCGTCGGACCACGCCGTCCCCAGGGCGGCTCCCACGCCGCCGACCCACCACGGGGCGGTGGTCACCAGGGCGACCCGCGCGACGAGCCGCCGGGCGCCGAGCGCGACGCCGAGCCCGACCAGTGCGACGGTCAGCACCCAGACGGTGCGGACGATGCCGGCCTCGGATCCGTCGAGAACGCGGACCGCGGCCAGCTGCAGGGCGAGCCAGGCCGCCAGCGGCCAGGTGGCGGGGCGGCGGAGTAGGCGGGCGAGGAGCAGGAAGACCCCGCCCAGCACCAGCGGGGGGACGACGGAGCCGCGCAGCAGCGGGGTCCCGGCGTCGGCCCCCAGCACGGCCAGCGCCACCGCGGCCGCGGCCAGCGTCTCCTCGGTGGCGCGCAGCCGGGCGTGCGACCCCCAGGCCGAGGCACCGGCGGCCGCCGCGGCCAGCACGAGCAGCAGCACCCTCGCGGACCCGCCTCCGTAGACGGCGGCCGCGGCTCCGCCGGCGCTGACGACCAGCACGGCGCCGACGACCAGCAGCAGCTGCGGCGGACGGGTGCGGTAGGGGAGCGGCGGCACCGGTGCTGAGCCCACGACCGCCCCCTCCCGAGTCCGTGCGACCGGTCCACGGTAGGGCGGGGCGACCGCCGGGCGCGCCCCGGCCGCTCAACGCATCCGCGCCACCCGGGCCACGGCTCTCGTCCTCGCCCGGCGGGGTCAGACGCCGTGGCGGAGCGAGACGAGCAGTGCGACCCCGACGACCCCGACCACGACCGTCGTGACCGGGACGAGGGGCAGCCGCGGTGCCAGGCGGGGATCGCGTCGCACGACCAGGGCGACCGCACCGGCTGTGGCGAGCAGACCTGTCACGGTCCAGGAGTCGGTCGCCGTCCCTGCGATGGTGAACAGCAGGCCGTATCCCGCGACGAGCGCAGCGCCGAGCCGCATCAGTGTCTCCGCGAGCTGCGCCGGGACCGCGGGCAGGCGGCCCGACGCCACCGCGTCGAGGAGCACGGTGATCAGCATCCCGGCGAACGAGGCGACCCCCGGACCCCACCCGGTCGGGCGGAGCAGGGGCAGCACCAGGGGCAGGACCGGTTGGGCCGCGAGCAGGGCCATCACCGGCGCGACCACCACGCTGTGGGTCAGCCGCCCCAGGCACAGCACGGCGCCCAGGACCAGGAGGCAGGCGGCTGCGGTCCGCTGCTCCACGGGGATGCCACCCTCGACGGCGGAGGGGCTGCCCAGCGCGGTGGTCAGGAGCGCGATCGTCGGGACGACGACCACGACGGCACCGG
Source organism: Geodermatophilus sp. URMC 61 (assembly GCF_052931555.1). NCBI lineage: Bacteria > Bacillati > Actinomycetota > Actinomycetes > Geodermatophilales > Geodermatophilaceae > Geodermatophilus > Geodermatophilus sp. URMC 61. Next base: position 2,321,140 of record NZ_JBRFHZ010000002.1, on the reverse strand, counting down.
GGATCAGCATCGCCTCTCCCAGAGCGACCCGGCGGGATGGTGGCGCGTCGGCGGCCGACCGTCCCTCCTCGTCACACGGCCGCGCGCCGGCGGGACAGGACGGGACCGGCGAGTCGTCGTCGGGCGGGGTCACGGCAGGGATGGTGGCGCGCTCCCGGCCTGCGCGGGAGCCGCTTGCTCCGTCTGTGGACGACGCGCTGCCGCCGATGTCACCCGGAACCCGGTCGGGAGCGGGCCGCCGAGCGCCTATCCTGGGATCAGTGATCACGACGACCGGCCTGGAGCTGCGCGCCGGGGCCCGCGTCCTCATCGGTGACGCGAACCTCCGCGTGCAGCCCGGCGACCGCATCGGCCTCGTCGGCCGCAACGGCGCCGGGAAGACCACCACCCTCACCACGCTCGCCGGCGAGCGGCTGCCGCACGCCGGGAAGGTGGAGGTCACCGGCGAGGTCGGCTACCTGCCGCAGGACCCGCGCAGCGGCGACCTGGACACCACCGCCAGCGACCGTGTGCTGTCCGGCCGCGGGCTCGACGTGCTGCGCGCGCAGATGACCAAGGCGCAGGTCGCGATGGCCGAGCCGGCCGACGACGCCGAGCGCGACCGGGCCGTGCGCCGCTACGGGCGGCTCGAGGACCAGTTCGCCGCGCTCGGCGGGTACGCCGCGGAGAGCGAGGCGGCGCGGATCTGCACCGCGCTGGGCCTGCCCGACCGCGTGCTGCAGCAGCCGCTGCGCACCCTCTCCGGCGGTCAGCGGCGCCGGGTCGAGCTCGCCCGGATCCTCTTCTCCGACGCCGAGACGCTGCTGCTCGACGAACCGACCAACCACCTCGACGCCGACTCGATCACCTGGCTCAAGACGTTCCTCGCCGCGCACAAGGGCGGCCTCATCGTCATCAGCCACGACGTCGAACTCCTCGACGCCGTCGTCAACAAGGTGTGGCACCTCGACGCCAACCGGGCCACGGTCGACGTCTACAACCTCGGGTGGAAGCCCTACCTCGCCCAGCGGGAGACCGACGAGCGCCGGCGGCGGCAGGAGCGGGCCAACACCGAGCGCAAGATCGACGCCCTGACCGCGCAGGCGGACAAGATGCGCGCCAAGGCCACCAAGGCCAAGGCCGCGCAGAGCATGGACAAGCGTGCGCAGCGGCTGGCCGCCGGGCTCGAGGAGGTCCGGGTCGCCGACCGGGTGGCCAAGCTGCGGTTCCCGACGCCGGCCGCGTGCGGCAGGACGCCGCTGACCGCCGAGGGGCTGTCGAAGAGCTACGGCTCGCTCGAGGTGTTCACCGACGTCGACCTCGCCGTCGACCGTGGCGCGCGGGTCGTCGTCCTCGGGCTGAACGGCGCGGGGAAGACGACGCTGCTGCGGATGCTGGCGGGCGCCGAGGCGCCCGACACCGGCGAGGTCAAGCCCGGGCACGGACTGCGCATCGGCTACTACGCGCAGGAGCACGAGACCCTCGACCACGACCGCTCGCTGCTGGAGAACATGCGCGCGGCCGCTCCGCAGAGCACCGACACCGAGCTGCGCCGGATCCTGGGGGCGTTCCTGTTCACCGGGGAGGCCGCCGACCAGCGTGCGGGCACCCTCTCCGGCGGTGAGAAGACCCGGCTCGCGATGGCCACGCTGGTCGTCTCCGGCGCCAACGTGCTGTTGCTCGACGAGCCGACCAACAACCTCGACCCGGCCAGCCGCGAGCAGGTGCTTGACGCGCTGCGCACCTACACCGGGGCCATCGTGCTGGTCACCCACGACGAGGGCGCCGTGCGCGCGCTGAACCCGGACAAGGTGATCCTGCTGCCCGACGGCACCGAGGACGCCTGGAGCGAGGACCTGGCCGACCTGGTCGAGCTGGCGTAGCGATGACATCGCCGTCCTACCGGACGGCACCGCGGCCACGTGCCGTCCCCGGCCGGCGTTGAGCCTCTGCCCGGCCACGCCGGCCCGGGGTCGATCCGGCCTCGGATCGGCGACCTCCCAGCTTCCTGCCTCCTTCGCGTGGCCGGTGTCGCCCGGTCGGGTGATCATGAGGTGGTGGGACGCCGAGGTCACCGGGGCCCGGCGCCGACGGGACGAGCAGCGTCGACGGGTCACGGGCCCGCGGCTGGTTGCTGACGGAGGGGAGTCATGGCCGACTCGAGCACCGCGGATCTGAGCAAGGGCAAGCGCATCACCGGGGGCGACCGCACGTCGCTGGCCGACGAGCTCCGCAAGCGCTACGACGGGGGCGAGAGCATCCGCTCGCTGGCGTCGTCGACCAACCGGTCCTACGGCTTCGTGCACCGGCTCCTGTCGGAGTCCGGCGCCACCTTGCGCAGCCGCGGGGGAGCCAACCGGAACAGCAAGAAGAGTTGAGCGAGCTCGCGAGCTCAACCGGGGACGGAGCACCTGCCGGCACGCGGTCGACGAGCGTCGGCGAGGGGGACGCGTGACCGGTCCCCAGCCGGACGGGTGGGTGAGGACGGCCCGCGACGGCGCCGTCCTCACCGTCACCCTCGACCGGCCGGACCGGCTCAACGCGCAGACCCCGGCCACCTGGGCGGCCCTCGCCGCCGTGGGCGCCGCCCTGGACGAGGACGTGCGGGTGGTCGTCGTCCGCGGCGAGGGACGCTCGTTCTCCGCGGGTCTGGACCGCAGCCTGTTCAGCGCCGACCCCGGCACCGCCGGCGGCCTGGGCGAGCTGGGCCGGCTGCCCGCCGAGGAGGCCCAGGAGCGCATCCGCCGCTACCAGGGGGGATTCCGGTGGCTGCGCTCGCCGGGGATCGTCTCCGTCGCCGCGGTGCAGGGGCACGCCATCGGCGCCGGCGCGCAGCTCGCGCTCGCCTGCGACCTGCGCGTGTTCACCGAGGACGCCGACCTGCGGCTGCCCGAGGTCACCCTCGGGCTGGTGCCCGACCTCACCGGCACGAGCACGCTGACCGAGCTGGTGGGCTACTCCCGGGCGATGGAGATCTGCCTGACCGGCCGCCCGGTGCCGGCCGCCGAGGCGCTCGCACTCGGGCTGGCCAACGCCGTCGTCCCGGCCGACGGGCTCGACGAGGCGGTGGGCACGCTCGTCGAGGCCATCACGGCGGCGCCGGTGGGAGCCAGCCGGGAGACCGCGGCCCTGGTCCGCTCCGCCGTCCGCAACGACCCGGAGGCCCAGGACGCCGCGGAGCGGGCCGCCCAGACCCGGCGCCTGGCCGAGCTGGTCGGCGGCGGCTGAACCGTCGGAGGGCACTGCCAGACTGCCTCCGGAACAGCCCGCCCGGCAGGGGTGTTGGCCGGTCGGGAGAGGGGGTGGCATGGACGTGAGCGGTCCCATGACCTCCATGGCGGCGATGCGGTCCTTCCGCCGCGACCCGTCCGTCGTCGCGCGGGAGCTGCCCAAGGGCACCGTCCGGCGCATCCTCGGTATCGCCCGGCCCTACCGGCGCGACCTGACCTGGTTCGTGCTGCTGGTGATCGGCTCGTCGGTCATCGGCGTGCTGACCCCGCTGCTGGCCGGGCGGATCGTCAACCGGATCGCGAGCCTGGAGGGGACGGCGGGCGACGTCGTTCGCATCGCGCTGCTCATCGCCGGTCTCGCGGTCGTCGACGCCGGCATCTCGCTGGCCACCCGCTGGTACTCCGCGCGCATCGGCGAGGGCGTCATCTACGACCTGCGCAGTCGGGTGTTCGAGCACGTCCAGCGGATGCCGGTCGCCTTCTTCACCCGCACCCAGACCGGAGCGCTGGTCAGCCGGCTGAACAACGACGTCATCGGCGCCCAGCAGGCCTTCACCTCGACGCTGTCGGGAGTGCTCTCCAACGCCATCGGCCTGGTGCTCACCGCCGGCGTCATGTTCTCGCTGTCCTGGCAGATCACCACGCTCTCGCTGGTGCTCGTGCCGGTCTTCGTGCTGCCCGCGCGCCGGATCGGCCGGCGGCTGCAGGAGATCACCCGGGAGTCCTACGGGCTCAACGCCTCGATGAACGCGACGATGACCGAGCGGTTCAACGTCGCCGGCGCGCTCCTGGTCAAGCTCTTCGGCCGGCCCGAGGCGGAGGCCGAGGGCTTCCGGGGCCGGGCCGCCCGGGTCCGCGACATCGGCGTCCTCTCGGCCATGTACGGCCGCACCTTCTTCACCGCGCTCACCCTCGTGGCGGCGCTGGCCACCGCGCTGGTCTACGGCCTCGGCGGCTGGCTGGCCTTCACCGGATCGCTCAGCCCCGGCGACGTCGTGGCGCTGGCCCTGCTGCTGTCCCGGCTGTACGGCCCGCTGACCGCCCTGTCCAACGTCCGGGTCGACGTCATGAGCGCGATGGTCAGCTTCGACCGCGTCTTCGAGGTGCTCGACCTGCAGCCGATGATCCGCGAGGAGCCCGACGCCGTCCCGCTGCCCGCGGACGACCGGTCGATCGAGTTCGAGCACGTCTCGTTCAGCTACCCGTCGGCCGCGGACGTCTCGCTACCGTCACTGGAGGACGTGTCGCTGCCCGAGCACGGCGGGCCGACGGCGGTGCTGCACGACGTCTCCTTCCGTGTCGAGCCCGGCCGGCTCGTCGCACTGGTCGGGCACTCCGGCGCCGGCAAGTCGACCATCGCGAACCTGGTACCGCGGCTGTACGACGCGACCAGCGGCACCGTGCGGGTCGGCGGCATCGACGTCCGGCACGCCACACTGGCCTCGCTGCGCGACGCGATCGGCGTGGTCACCCAGGACGCGCACCTGTTCCACGACTCGATCCGCGCCAACCTGCTCTACGCCCGGCCGCAGGCGACCGACGACGAGCTGTGGGCCGCGCTGAGCGGCGCCCGTATCGCGGCGCTGGTGCGGTCGCTGCCCGACGGGCTGGACACCGTCGTCGGCGATCGCGGCTACCGGCTCTCCGGCGGGGAGAAGCAGCGGCTGGCGATCGCCCGGGTGCTGCTCAAGGCGCCGGGCATCGTGATCCTCGACGAGGCCACCGCGCACCTCGACAGCGAGTCGGAGATGGCGGTGCAGCACGCCCTGGACACCGCGCTGGAGGGTCGGACGTCGCTGGTCATCGCCCACCGGCTGTCCACCATCCGCAGCGCCGACCAGATCCTCGTGGTGGACGACGGTCGCATCGCGGAGTCGGGCACACACGAGGAGTTGCTGGCGCTCGGCGGCCGGTACGCCGACCTCTACCGCACCCAGTTCGCCGTCGGCGAGGGGCGAACGGTCGGCGCGGCGTGACCACTACCGTCACTCCTGTCCCAGCAACGCAGGAGGAGCCAGCGTGACGTCCGCGCACCCGAACGACGCCCAGATCCGTGCGCTCTACGCCCAGTTCCTCGACGGCTGGAACCGGCGCAGCGGCGCCGCGGTCGCCGCTGCCTTCGCCGACGACGGGGACATCGTCGGGTACGACGGCACCCAGCACCACGGGCGTCTAGCCATCGCCGCCGACTTCCGGCAGATCTTCGCCAGCCACCAGACGGCCACCTACATCTCGGTGATCCGCTCCGTGCGACCGGTGGCGCCCGGGGTGGCCCTGCTCCTGGCCCACGCCGGGATGATCCCGCCCGGGAGCAGCGACATCGACCCACGCTTCCACACGGTCCACACGGTGATCGCGGTCGACGAGGGCGCCGGCCGCTGGCGGATCTCGCTGCTGCAGGCGACACCGGCGGCCTGGGACCAGCACCCCGAGGCCCGCGAGACGCTGACCCAGGAGCTGCGCGGGTTGCTCGCACCGCGCTGACCTGCAATTCGTCGTCCCCGGTACAGCGACTGCAAGAGGCCGCACCGGGGCGACGGCCTCCTTCCCCGTCGCGAGCGGGGCAGGGGCTCGAACAGCCTCCCGGCAGGTGGGAGGGCCCCGTCCTCCCCCGCCCTCCGCAGGCTCGGGGCGGCGTCCTGGACGGGGCCGGGGCAGGGGTCCTTCCTCAGTGCAGGACCTTGAGCCCCACGACGCAGCCGACGATCCCGGCGAGCAGCAGCAGTCGCACCGGGGACACCGGCTCCTCGCCGGACACCATGGCGATCACGACGGTCAGCACCGCGCCGATGCCGACCCAGACCGCGTACGCCGTCCCGACGGGCAGCTCGCGCATCGCGTAGGCCAGCCCGACCATGCTCAGCGTCATCGCGACGCCGAACACCACCGACGGCACCAGGCGGCTGAACCCCTCGGAGCGGCCCAGCGCGGTGGCCCAGACGGCCTCCAGCACACCGGACAGGACGAGCACGAGCCAGGACACGACGGCCTCCACAGGCGCCGTCTTGTCGCTGTCCGGGTACGGCACCGCTCGTCCGGGGGCCGGGAGGAGGCCCGACCCCAGGATCCCAGATCGGGTGCCGGTCGTCAGCTCGCGGCGGACCAGGCGGCGACCGCGGCGTCGTAGCGGTCGAGCAGCACGGCGGCGATGCGGTCGTCGGGCAGCAGGGGAGCGGTGACCGCGTCCGCGCCGGCCCCGCCGAGCCTGTCGTGGAAGTGGCCGGGCGCCAGCAGGTAGGCGGCGAGCACCACCCGCCGCGCACCGGCGGCCCGGGCGGCGGCGACCGCCTCGGGCACCGGGGGCTGCGCGGCCGAGCCGTAGCCGGTCGTCACCGGCCCGGTCCAGCGCTCCCGGAGCGCCGCCGCGGTGGCGTCGACGTCGGCGACCGAGCGCGGGTCGCTGGAGCCGGCGGCGGCGAGCACCACGGCCGTGCCCGGGTCGCCCGGGTCGGCGCCGACGGCCCGCAGCCGGTCGTGCAGGACGGCGACCAGCCGCGGGTCGGGGCCCAGCGGGCGGGCGGCGCGGGCCGCGGCGTGCTCGCGCACGGCCCGGGCGATGTCGACGTGCACGTGGTAGCCGCCGGAGAGCAGCAGGGGGACGACGACCGAGGGCCGCCCCTCCTCGGCCAGGTCCGCCACGACGTCGGCCACCGTGGGCGGCTGCACGTCGACGAACGCGGCGGTGGTGACCAGGCCGGGGCGCAGGGTCCGGGCGGCGAGCGCCAGCTCGGCGATCAGCCGCCGGCCGGTGGGGTTGCGGGTGCCGTGCGCGCAGGCGACCAGCACGGGAGCGTCGGTCACGGTGTCCTCAGCCGGCCACCGTCGACCGCGACGGACGTGCCGGTGACGTAGGAGGCGGCGGGGGAGAGCAGGAAGGCCGCCACGCGGCCGAACTCGGCGGGTTCGCCGACCCGGCCCAGCGGGATGCCGGACTCGGCGCAGGCACGGGCGCGCGCCGGGTCGCCGGAGGCGTCCTCGCGCCCGACGACCAGTTCGGTGGCGAACGTGCCCGGCAGCAGCCCGACCACCCGGATCCCGCGGGGGGCCAGCTCGTCGGCCAGCTGCTTGGCGGTCATCGCCAGGCCCGGGCGCAGGCCGTTGGAGACCGCCAGGCCGGGCAGCGGCGAGCGGGCGGAGGTGGAGAGCACGAAGCCGATCGCGGCGCCCTCGCCGAGGTGGGGGACCAGCGTCCGCACCAGCCGGAGCGGGCCGAGCAGCACGCTCTCCACGCCGTCCCGCCAGACCGCCTCGGGGGTCTCCAGCACGGTGCCGGGCTCCGGGCCGCCGACGCTGATGAGCGCACCGTCCACCCGGCCGAGCCGGTCCCGGGCGGCCGCGACCAGCCGCTCGGCCGCGTCGACGGCGGTGAGGTCGGCGGCCAGGCCGTGTGCCGCCGGCGGCCCGCCGAGGGCGGCGACAGCGGCGTCCACGGCGTCGTCGGAGCGCGCGTTCACCAGGACGCGCGCCCCGTCGGCGACGAGGGCCTGGGCGGCCGCGAACCCCAACCCCCGGCTCGCGCCGGTGACCAGGTAGCCGCGGCCGCCCAGGCCCAGGTCCATCCGGGGGATCAGCCGCGCAGCGAGCGCAGCACGTACTGCATGATCCCGCCGTTGCGGTAGTAGTTCGCCTCACCGGGGGTGTCGATGCGGACGACGGCGTCGAACTCGACGTCGCCCGCCCGGACCTTCACCGTGCGCGGGGTGCGCCCCTCGTTGAGCTCGGTGATCCCGGTGATCGTGAACTCCTCGTCCCCGGTCAGGCCCAGCGACTCCCGGTCCTGGCCCTCGGGGAACTGCAGCGGCAGCACGCCCATGCCGATGAGGTTGGAGCGGTGGATCCGCTCGTAGCTCTCGGCGATGACCGCCTTGACGCCCAGCAGCGCCGTCCCCTTGGCCGCCCAGTCGCGCGACGACCCGGAGCCGTACTCCTTGCCGGCCAGGACGACCAGCGGGATGCCCTGCTCCTGATAGGCGACCGAGGCGTCGTAGATGGTCGTCGTCTCACCGGTGAGGTGGTTCTTGGTGACACCACCCTCGGTGCCCGGGACCAGCTGGTTGCGCAGCCGGATGTTGGCGAACGTGCCGCGGATCATGACCTCGTGGTTCCCGCGGCGGGAGCCGTAGGAGTTGAAGTCGCGGCGCTCGACACCGTGCTCCCGCAGGTACGTCCCGGCCGGGCTGTCGGCCTTGATCGAGCCGGCAGGGGAGATGTGGTCGGTGGTCACCGAGTCACCGAGCACCGCCAGCACGCGGGCACCGGAGATGTCCTGCACCGGAGCCGGCTGGGCCGGCATGCCCTCGAAGTACGGGGGCTTGCGGACGTAGGTGCTCTCCGGGTCCCACGAGAAGGTGTCCCCGGTCGGCGTCGGCAGGTTCTGCCACTGCTCGGTGCCGGCGAAGACGTCCGCGTAGCTGCGGCCGAACTGCTCCGCGGAGACGGCCTCGTCGATGACCCGCTGGACCTCCTGCGGCGAGGGCCAGATGTCGCTGAGGTAGACGTCCTGCCCGTCCTTGCCCCTGCCGAGCGGCTCGGTGGTGATGTCGACGTCCATCGAGCCGGCCAGCGCGTAGGCGATGACCAGCGGCGGGCTGGCCAGGTAGTTCATCTTGACGTCGGGGTTGATCCGGCCCTCGAAGTTGCGGTTGCCGGAGAGCACCGAGACGACGGCCAGGTCGGCCTCGTTCACCGCGGCCGACACCGGCTCGGGGAGGGGGCCGGAGTTGCCGATGCAGGTGGTGCAGCCGTAGCCGACCAGGAAGAAGCCCAGCTTCTCGAGGTACGGGGTGAGGTTCGCCTTCTCGTAGTAGTCCGTGACGACCTTCGACCCCGGCGCCAGCGTCGTCTTCACCCAGGGCTTGGTCTGCAGGCCCGCCTCGACGGCCTTCTTGGCCAGCAGCGCGGCGCCGATCATGACCTGCGGGTTGGACGTGTTGGTGCACGAGGTGATCGCAGCGATCACGACGTGGCCGTGGTCGACGAAGGTCTCGGTGCCGTCCTCGAGCACGACCTTGGTCGGCTTCGTCTGCCGGTCGGGCAGCTGCTCGCCGGGCAGGTACGGGTGGGGCCGGCCGTCCTCCCCGGTGTCGTGCGCGAAGGGGCTCACCGGGTCCGAGGCCGGGAAGGACTCGGCGGAGGCCTCGTCGGCCGCGGACACGACGCCGTAGGGCCGCTCGTTGGACGGGACCCCGGGCTTGCGGTCCTCGCCGCCGGTCTCGTCGTCCTTCACGTAGTCGCCCAGCGCGGCGCGGAAGGAGGCCTTGGCGTCGCTGAGCGAGACGCGGTCCTGCGGCCGCTTCGGGCCGGCGATGGACGGGACGACGGTCGCGAGGTCCAGCTCGAGGTACTCGGAGAAGGCCGGCTCACGGGACGGGTCGTGCCAGAGTCCCTGCTCCTTGGCGTAGGCCTCGACCAGCTTGACCTGCTCGTCGCTGCGGCCGGTGAGGCGGAGGTAGCCGATGGTCTCCTCGTCGATGGGGAACATCGCCGCGGTCGATCCGAACTCCGGGCTCATGTTGCCGATCGTGGCGCGGTTGGCCAGCGGCACCGCCGAGACGCCCTCGCCGTAGAACTCGACGAACTTCCCGACTACGCCGTGCTGGCGCAGCATCTCGGTGATGGTCAGCACCAGGTCGGTCGCGGTGGAGCCGTCGGGGAGCTGGCCGGTCAGCTTGAAGCCGACCACCCGCGGGATGAGCATCGAGACCGGCTGACCGAGCATCGCGGCCTCGGCCTCGATGCCGCCGACGCCCCAGCCCAGCACGCCCAGGCCGTTGACCATGGTGGTGTGCGAGTCGGTGCCCACGCAGGTGTCGGGGTAGGCGACGACGCGGTCGCCCTCCTGGCGCGGGAAGACCACGCGGGCCAGGTGCTCGATGTTGACCTGGTGCACGATGCCCATGCCCGGGGGGACGACCTTGAAGTCGTCGAAGGCGCCCTGGCCCCAGCGCAGGAACTGGTAGCGCTCGCCGTTGCGCTGGTACTCGATCTCGACGTTGCGCTCGAACGAGTCCGGGGTGCCGAACACGTCGGCGATCACCGAGTGGTCGATGACCAGCTCGGCGGGCGCCAGCGGGTTGATCTTGCTCGGGTCGCCGCCGATCTCGGCCATGGCCTCGCGCATGGTGGCCAGGTCGACGATGCAGGGGACACCGGTGAAGTCCTGCATGACCACCCGGGCCGGGGTGAACTGGATCTCCTGGTCCGGCTCGGCGTTCGGGTCCCAGTTCGCCAGCGCGCGGATGTGGTCGGCGGTGATGTCCGCGCCGTCCTCGGTGCGCAGCAGGTTCTCGAGGAGCACCTTGAGGCTGAAGGGCAGCCGCTCTGCGCCCTCCACCGCGTCGAGCCGGTAGATGTCGTAGTCGGTGCCGTCGACGCTCAGCGTCGCCCGCGCTCCGAAGCTGTCCTTGCTGGCTGCCACTTCTCTGCGCCTACCCCTCAGCTCGTCCGTCGCGCTGTTTGCCACCCCGCATCATCCCAGGGGCTCGCCACTCCCGCGGAGGTGAGGCGACCCTTTCCTGACCCCGGGGGCGGCCGGCGGTGATCAGGTGGGCTGATCCAACCGGCTCCGAGCTCGCCTCCGGTGGGGAGCCAGGAGCCGGGACGGTGAGCCCAGCTGATCATCGAGGTGGGGCCGGGCTCCTACGGTGGACGCCGTGGACGTCCCCGACTGGCTGACCGGCGCGCGGCGCGTGACCGTCCTCACGGGCGCGGGCGTCTCCACCGACAGCGGCATCCCCGACTACCGCGGGCCGAACGGGGTGTGGACCAGGGACCCCGACGCCGAGAAGCTCGTGACGCTGTCCTACTACGTCGGCGACCCCGACGTCCGCCGTCGGGCCTGGATCATGCGCCGCGACACCGCCCTCGACGCCCGCCCCAACGCCGGGCACCGGGCGCTGGTGGACCTCGAGCGCCACGGCCGGCTGCGCGCGCTGCTCACCCAGAACGTCGACGGGCTGCACCAGGCGGCCGGGTCCTCGCCGGAGCTGGTGCTCGAGCTGCACGGCACGGTGCACGCCGTCGAGTGCCTGGCCTGCGGCGACCGGACGACGATGGCGGAGGCGCTGGCCCGCGTCGCCGCCGGCGAGCCCGACCCGGCCTGCCGCGTCTGCGGCGGCATCCTCAAGTCGGCCACGGTGAGCTTCGGCCAGGCGCTGGACCCGGCGGTGGTCGAGGCCGCGGCGGAGGCGGCGACCGACTGCGACGTCTTCCTCGCCGTCGGCACCTCGCTGAGCGTGCACCCGGCGGCCGGCCTGACCGATCTGGCCGCGCAGTCCGGCGCGCGGGTCGTCGTCGTCAACGCCGAGCCGACCCCCTACGACGTCCTCGCCGACCTGGTCGTGCGCGAGCCGATCGGGACGTCGCTGCCGCGGCTGCTGGCGCCGTGACGGGGGACGAGCCGTTGGGCCGGGTGCCCCCGGGCCCTTCGCACGTGTGACCCTGCTCGCCGTGCACCTGGCGCTGACCGCCGCCTACGCCGGCTTCCGGTGGACGGTGCGGGCGCTGGTCTACCCACAGTTCGCGCTCGTCCCGCCGCCGGTCTTCCCGGCCTACGAGCGCCGCCACCAGGAGCGGGTCACCCGGGTCGTGGGCCCCCTGTTCGCCGGGCAGGGCGTCACGACGGCGTGGCTGCTCGCCGTCCGCCCGGTGGGGACGCCGCTGGTGCCCGTCCTCCTGGGTGCGGCCTGCCTGGCCGTCGTCCTCGGGGCCACCGCGCTGGGCGCCGTTCCGCTGCACCGCCGGCTGGGGGCGGCGTGGGATCCCGCGGCGTACCGACGGCTGCTGCGGGTCGACACCGTCCGCGCGGTCGCGGCCACGGCCGGGACCGCCGCCGCACTGGCCGCGCTGCTCGGCTGAGCCGGGGGACACCGGACCGGGATCGGCCGCTAGCGTGATCCGCACCACGTCGAGCGGCCGGCCGGCTGGTCGGCCCGAGGACCCGGGAGCTCCGATGCGCGTGCCCCTGACCACCCGAGACTTCCTGGACCGCGCCGAGCTGGTCTACGGCGACCGCGTCGGGATCGTCGACGAACCGAACCAGCCCGCGCCGTCGATGGGGGAGGTGACCTACCGGGAGGTCGCCCGCCGCGCCCGCGCCATGCAGGCCGCCCTCGACGGGCTGGGCATCGGCGAGGGTGACCGGGTGGCGGTCGTCAGCCACAACGCCGGGCGGCTCATCGAGCTGTTGCTCGGCGTCCCGTCGTCGGGCCGGATCCTCGTGCCGATCAACTTCCGGCTCTCCCAGGAGGAGGTCAGCTACATCGTCGGCCACTCCGGGGCTCGTGTCCTCTTCGTCGACCCGGAAATGGAGCCGTCGCTCAAGCCCGTCGAGGCCGAGCACCGGTTCACCATCGGCGAGGAGTACGAGCAGCTGCTGCGGTTCGACGTCGAGCCGCGGCCGTGGTCGGAGCCCGACGAGGACGCGACCGCCACGATCAACTACACGAGCGGCACGACGGCGCGGCCCAAGGGCGTGCAGATGACCCACCGCAACGAATGGGTCAACGCGGTCACCTTCGGCATGCACATGCAGGTCAGCGACCGGGACGTCTACCTGCACACGCTGCCCCTGTTCCACTGCAACGGCTGGGGCATGCCGTACGCCCTGGCCGGTCTGGGCGCCCGCCAGGTGGCCCTGCGCAAGGTGGAGGGCGCGGAGATCCTGCGCCGCGTGGAGCAGCACGGCGTGACGTTGATGTGCGGGGCGCCGGCGGTGTGGAACGCCGTCCTGGACGCTGCGGCCGAGTGGCACGGCGAGGTCCCCGGGCGCGATCGAGTGCGCATCGTGGTCGCCGGCGCGCCTCCGCCGTCGCGGACCATCGCCCGCATCGAGCAGGAGCTGGGCTGGGAGTTCAACCAGATCTACGGCCTCACCGAGACCGCCCCACTGGTGACCGTGAACCGGCCGCGTGAGGAGTACGACGCCCTCGAGCCGGAGGAGCGGGCCGTGAAGCTGTCCCGCGCCGGCGTCCCGGCGCTCGGCACCCGGCTGGAGACCAGCGAGTCCGGCGAGGTCCTGGTGCAGAGCAACACGGTGCTGGCCGGCTACTGGAACAACCCGGATGCCACGGCCGAGGCGCTCGAGGGCGGGTGGTTCCACACCGGGGACGGCGGCAGCATCGACGAGGGCGGCTACCTCACCATCTCCGACCGCAAGAAGGACGTGATCATCACCGGCGGCGAGAACGTCTCGTCGATCGAGGTGGAGGACGCCGTCTTCAGCCACCCGGCGGTCGCGGAGGTCGCGGTCATCGGCATCCCGGACGAGAAGTGGGGCGAGCTGGTGACCGCCCTGGTGGTCGTCGCCGAGGGCCACCAGGTCACCGCCGAGGAGATCGTCGCCCACTGCCGGGGCCGGATCGCGGGGTACAAGATCCCCAAGCGCGTGGAGTTCCGGGACGAGCTGGCCCGCACCGCGACCGGCAAGATCCAGAAGTTCAAGCTGCGCGAGGCCTTCTGGTCCGGCTCGGAGCGCCAGGTCCACTGAGCGGGGACCCCCGGCCCCCCGCCACTCGCGAGCTCGCGGCGGCATCCGGCAAGGGGGCCGCCGGCCTCCCCACCCCTCGTAGGCCCCGTCGGGGCCGCGCCTGACACCCCAGTTCCGGCAGCGGCCTCCCCCCATGTGGGGAGTGCCCGTTCAACCCCTTCCTTGATCTTGTCGTTCCCGCACCGGAGTGCGTCTCCGGGGCGCCGGTCGACGAGGTCGTGAGGAAGGTCGGACGTGGGCGGGACGGGCGAGCGGGGGAGCCATCCGAGGCGGTCCGGGTGGCTGGTGCGTGCAGCCGGGACGGCGGTCACGGCCCTGGTCCTGGCCGGCCTGGTGCCGGGCACGGCCGTGGCCGCTCCCGGGGACGACGAGGTGGCCGCCGCGCAGGCCGAGCGCGACGCCGCCGCGGCCCGCGTCGGCGAGATCGGCGCGCAGCTCGCGCAGGCCCAGGAGCTGGTGGACGCCGCCCGCCGGGGCGCGCAGATCGCGCTGCAGGAGTACGAGATCCGGCAGGCCGCGCAGGAGCAGGCGCGCGTCGCGGCCGACGACGCCGCCGCTGCTGCCGAGCGGGCCGCTGCGGAGCTGGGGCGCGGTCGCGACCAGGTGGTCGCCTTCGCGCGGTCGAGCTACATGCAGGGCAGCACGAGCCCGGGTGCGGCCGCCCTGGTCGCCGCCGAGGGGCCGGCCCAGCTGGTGGAGCGCGCCGCGCTGCTCGATGCCGCCGGCGGCCACCGGGTGGACGTCGTCGCCGAGCTGACCGTCCTCGAGCAGCAGGCCGCCGCCGCGGACGACGCGGCGCAGGCCGCGGTGCAGGCAGCCGACGAGGCCGAGGACGCCGCGGCCGGAGCCCTGGTCAGCGCCCAGGAGCAGGAGGTGTCGGCGCGCGCCCAGGCCGCCGAGCTCGCCGACCGGCGCGAGGTGCTGGAGGCCGAGCTGGCCGAGGCGCAGGAGGTCCTCTACGGCGCCCAGGGTGCGGCTGCCGCGGCGGCCGTCGCCGAGGCCGCGGCCGCCGCGGCGCAGGCGCGTCCGCCCGCGTCGAGCACGCCGTCGGCCCCCTCGTCGGCCGGGTCCTCGACGCGGAGCAGCTCGCCCGCGGGCGCGTCCTCCTCCGCCTCGCCCTCGTCGTCCTCCGGCGGCGGGTCCCCGACCGGCACGGACACCACGGCCGGCGAGCCCAGCGGATCGGTGGTGCAGCGCGCGATCGCGGCGGCGAAGAGCCAGCGCGGGCTGCCCTACAGCTGGGGCGGCGGCGACGCCGACGGCCCGACGTGGGGCATCCCGCCGGATACCGACGTCTTCGGGTTCGACTGCTCGGGCCTGACCGAGTACGCCTACGCGCAGGCCGGCGTCCGGATCGGCGGTACCAGCCGCGAGCAGTACTGGCGCTTCCGCGACCGGACGGTGGCCGCCGACGACCTGCAGCCCGGGGACCTCGTGTTCTGGGGCGAGACCGCGGACTACACGTCGATCTACCACGTGGCGCTCTACATCGGCGGCGGCCAGGTCGTCCAGGCGCCGCAGAGCGGGGACGTCGTGCGCATCTCGACGATGTGGTTCGGGAGCGACTACTACGGCGCCGTCCGGCCGACCGCCTGAGGGAGGGCCCGGTCCTCCCCACCCTCGGTGGAAGGACCCCTGCTCCCCGCTACTCGTCGGAGGGGCCCCTGCAGGAGGGCCGGCGGGGCCCTGTAAGGGACCGGCGGGGCCAGGGACGGGGCCGAGACATGGGGCGTCGGGCAGCCACGGGGGGAGCTGCCCGACGCAGCGCTGAGGCTAGCAGTCAGCAAGGGCTGCGGGCAGGTGTGTGCGCGCGACGAGCGCCCCCCGAGCGTCGCTCACCGTGGGTGTCCGGTCGGCTCGCCCGCGTGCGCGCTCAGCTGGCGCCCAGGAACGTGTAGGACACTGGCGGGGACGGGCACGCCGCCCGTCGCCGACCCCGGGAGGTCCTGTCGGACGCGGGGCCGTGGACCGGCACGACCAGGGAGTTCCGTGAGCAGCGCCGCCAGCACCTCGCTCGAGCAGTCCGCCGGGCAGCCGGTCCCGCCGTCGGTCGACGCCGCCCACCTGGAGCGGGTGCTGTTCGAGATCAAGCGGGTGATCGTCGGCCAGGACCGGCTGGTCGAGCGGATGCTCGTCTCCCTGCTGGCCCGGGGACACGTGCTGCTCGAGGGCGTCCCCGGCGTGGCCAAGACCCTCGCCGTCGAGACGCTGGCCACCGTCGTCGGCGGCCGCTTCGCGCGCCTGCAGTTCACCCCCGACCTGGTGCCGGCCGACATCATCGGCACCCGCATCTACAAGGCGGGGCAGGACGCCTTCGACACCGAGCTGGGCCCGGTGTTCGCCAACTTCGTGCTCACCGACGAGATCAACCGCGCGCCGGCCAAGGTGCAGTCGGCGCTGCTGGAGGTCATGGCCGAGCGCCAGGTGTCGATCGGCGGGGTCACCCACCGGCTGCCCGATCCGTTCCTCGTGCTGGCCACCCAGAACCCGATCGAGTCCGAGGGCGTCTACCCGCTGCCCGAGGCCCAGCGCGACCGCTTCCTCATGAAGGTGCTCGTCGACTACCCGAGCCCGGAGGAGGAGCGCGAGATCATCTACCGGATGGGCTCGAACCCGCCGGTGCCCGAGACCGTCCTCGGCCCCGAGGACCTCGTCCGCATGCAGCGCACCGCCTCGCAGGTGTTCGTGCACCACGCCCTGGTCGACTACGTCGTCCGGCTGGTGGTCGCCACCCGCGCGCCGCGCGACCACGGCATGGAGGACGTCGCGCAGTGGGTCTCCTACGGCGCCAGCCCGCGCGCCTCGCTCGGCCTGATCGCCGCCAGCCGCGCGCTGGCGCTGGTCCGCGGCCGCGACTACGTGCTGCCGCAGGACGTCCTCGACGTCACCGCCGACGTGCTGCGCCACCGGCTGGTGCTCTCCTACGACGCGCTGGCCGACGGCGTGCCCGCCGACCACGTGGTCAAGCGGATCCTGCAGACCGTGCCGCTGCCGCAGGTGGCCCCGCGCCAGCGCTCCGGCGGCTTCGGCCCGGGCACCCCCGGTGGCCCCGCGGTGCCGACCGCGCCGCCGTTCGGCGCGCCGCAGTTCGGCCCGCCCGGACCGCAGTACGGCCAGCCGGGGCAGCCCTACCACGGTCCCGTGCCGCCGACCGGGCCCTTCGGCGCTCCGGGGCAGCCGGTCGCGGGTCAGCCCGGCACGGCTCCGCAGGGCGGCCCGGACCACTCCGCCAACGGCGCCGAGCGCGGGTCCTCGCCGGCGTGATCCTGCGTCGCCGGTCCGGCGGCGCCGTGACTCCGGAACAGGCCCCGGAGCAGGCCGGCCCTCCGCCTACCCCGGGGTCCGGCATCGACCCGGGGACGGGAGACCACGCCCACGGGTCCGGCGGGGCGCCGCCGCACTTCGCCGAGGGTCCGGCCGACGTCCTGCTGCAGCGCCTGGAGCTGACCGTCCGGCGCCGGCTCGACGGGCTGCTGCAGGGCGACCACCTGGGCCTGGTGCCGGGCTCGGGCACCGAGGCCGGCGACTCCCGCACCTACCACCCGGGGGACGACGTCCGGCGGATGGACTGGCCGGTGACCGCGCGCACGCAGGTCCCGCACGTCCGCGAGACGATCGCCGACCGCGAGCTGGAGACCTGGGCGGTGGTCGACCTCTCGGCCAGCCTGGACTTCGGCACCGCCAACTGCACCAAGCGCGACCTGGCCGTCGCCGGGCTCGCCGCGGTCAGCCACCTCACCGTCCGCGGCGGCAACCGGCTGGGCGCCGTCGTCACCACCGGCGAGCGCGTCGACCGCTACCCGGCCACCGCCGGGCGGCTGGCCGCCGACCGGCTGCTGCGCGCCGTCGTCGCGACGCCGCGAGCCGCCGGTGGGCGCCGGGGCGACCTCGCCGCCGCGCTGGAGTCGCTGCGCCGTCCGCCGCGCCGCCGCGGCCTGGTGGTCGTCGTCTCGGACTTCCTGGGCTCCGACGCCCTGAGCGAGCCCGACTGGGAGCGCCCGCTGCGCGGCCTGGGGGCCCGGCACGAGCTGCTGGCCATCGAGGTCGTCGACCCACGCGAGCTCGAGCTGCCCGACGTCGGCCTGCTCACCGTCGTCGACCCGGAGAGCGGCCAGACCCTCGAGGTGCCCACGGGCGACGCCGGGTTCCGAGCCCGGTTCGCCGAGGGGGCGGCGGCCCAGCGGCGGGCGATCGCCGCGGCGCTGCGCCGCGCCGGCGCCGGGCACCTGCAACTGCGCACGGACCGCGACTGGCTGATGGACGTCGTGAGGTTCGTCGCCGACCGCCGGCGCGCCGGCAGCGGAGGAGCCTCCCGATGAGCTTCCAGGCCCCGTGGTGGCTGCTCGGCCTGCTGGCCGTCGTCGCGCTGGTGGCGCTGTACGTGGTGCTGCAGCTGCGTCGCCAGGCCTACGCCGCGCGGTTCACCAACGTCGCGCTGCTGGGGACCCTGGTGCCCAAGCGCCCCGGCTGGCGGCGGCACCTGGCCTTCGGGCTCGTGGCTCTCGGGCTGGCCGCGCTGATCGTGTCCCTGGCGGTACCGAGCACCGAGGTGCGGGTGCCGCGGGAACGGGCGACGGTGGTCATGGCCGTCGACGTCTCGCTGTCGATGCAGGCGACCGACATCGAGCCCAGCCGGTTCGAGGCGATGCAGGTGGCCGCCAAGCAGTTCGTCGACGTGCTGCCCGAGCGGATCAACCTCGGGCTGGTGTCCTTCGCCGGCACCGCGACCACGGTGGTGACCCCGACGACCGACCGCGGTCAGGTGCGTACCGCGATCGACAACCTCGAGCTGGCCGAGTCCACCGCCATCGGGGAGGCGGTGTTCACCTCGCTGACCGCGATCGAGAACTTCCAGTCGTCGCTGGACGCCGACGAGGAGGAGGTGCCGCCGGCGCGGATCGTGCTGCTGTCCGACGGCTACAACACCGTGGGCCGCCCCGACACCCAGGCGATCGACGCGGCACTGGACGTCGGCATCCCGGTCTCGACCATCGCGTTCGGCACCGACTACGGCACCCTCGACCTCGACGGCGAGCGGGTGCCGGTGCCGGTGGACCGGGCGACGCTCGAGGAGATCGCCGACGCCACGGGCGGCAGCTACAGCGAGGCGGCCAGCGCCGCGGAGCTCGAGCAGGTCTACCAGGACCTCGGCAGCCAGATCGGCTACACGACCGAACCCCGCGACGTCAGCTACTGGTTCGTCCGCGGCGGGGTGCTGTTCGCACTGCTCGGCGTCGTCCTCAGCCTGCTCTGGACCAACCGCCTGCTCTGAGGACCCCTCTGCAGGGGCCCTCAGACGGTGAAGCCGTGCTGGCGTCGCACCAGCTTCTTCACCATGAACAGCGTCTGCAGCACCGTGATCAGGTACAGCACCGGCCAACCGATGGACAGGATCGCCGACTGGATGCCGATGGACTGCTGGCTCCAGGCGAAGATCAGGACGACGAACGCGGCCACCGCGCACACCGCCGGCATCACGTAGGCCGAACCGCGCCCGCGCTCGGCGGCCGCCTGCGCCGCCCAGTTGTCCTTCTCCACCCGGGCGAAGAACTGGGCCCAGGCGGTCACGAAGTGCCCCATCCGGATCCACATGTAGAGCTCGGCCGGTGCCACCAGGAGCGCGTAGAAGATGTCCGACGCGCTCTTGTCGTGCATCGACGCGGCGATGCGCAGGTTCAGCAGGGTGGCCACCGCCGGCGGGATCAGCCAGACCGGGTTGAACACGAAGGCGTCGATCGACAGCGCCGCGGCCAGCAGCAGCAGGAACGCCATCCGGGTGGAGATGTTGAACAGCATCGAGACGTTCTCGTACCAGCGCAGCCGCAGGTTCGGGTGCAGCGGCTGGCCCTTGTTGTCCCCGCGCTGGCCGGGCCAGAGCAGGTCGATGCCACCGAAGTTCCACTTGACCTGCTGCCCGTGCAGCGCCCGGAGGGTGGTCATCGGGCCGACGAAGGCGCGGGCTCGGGCGCTGATCTTCGTGCTGAAGCCGGCGTCCTTGATCTGCAGCGAGAGCTTGGAGTCCTCCACCTCCGAGTCGCGCACCCACGGCGCGGACTGGTGGTTGCGGTACATGACCGTCTCCAGCGCGCGGACGCTGAAGAGGCTGCACTGCCCGCCGAGCACGGCCATGTTGCGGCCGCGGACGAGGTTGTCCATGTTGAACCCGGCGAACTGGGCCCGCTGGCCGGCCACGAGGAACCGCGCCATGGCACCGTGCACCTTGGACTTGTCGAAGGTGTAGACGGCCGAGAGCCCGCCGATCCGCGGGTCGGTGACCATCTCCTTCTCCAGCCACTCCACGCAGCGCCGGTCGAGCGTGGTGTCGCCGTCCACGCCGAGGATGTAGTCGTAGCCCCGGCTCACGTAGTAGCCGAAGTTGAGCGCACCGACCTTCTTGTCGGGGTTCTCACCGATGTCGTGCACGTACACGACGGTGTGGAAGGCCTCGCCCTTGACCACCCGCACGTGCTCGCCGGCGAACTGCCCGGCGATCTCGGCAGTGTCGTCGTCGGTGTTGTTGATGACCACGTGGACCGCGTCCGGGGGGCGGGTCTGCGCCAGCAGGGAGGTGAGGACGTCGGCGATCGTCCCCTCCTCGTTGTACGCCGGGATGATGCAGCTGATGGTGGCGTGCCGCCGCTCGTCGCCGGTGGACCGACCACCGAACTCGGCGGGTACCAGCGAGCTGACGTCGGGGACCTCCTGCGCGCCGCGCGCGAGGAGCTGGACGCGGTCGGTCGCCCGACGCATCCCGTGCAGGACGACCTGGGTCACTGGGACGCCTCCTGGAGGAGCGGGAGCTCGATGCCGTCGAGGACGGTCTGACGGAAGTAGCGCTGCGAACCCGGCTCGGTCTCGACGAGCAGCTCGAGCTGGACGGAGAGGCTGACCTCGGTGGCGTCGGCCGCCGACGGGGTCAGGATCAGCGCAGTGCCGTAGCTGAACGGCGGGGTGAGGACGAACTCGCCGCGGTCCTCGGCGACCACGGTGCGGCTGGTGCCGTCGTCGCTGGTGGCCACGAACCGGGTGACCAGGACGGTCTGGTCGGGGGGCCCGCCCTCCAGGTGCGCCGACAGCTGGACCGTCTTGCTGCCCGCCGCGGTCCACTCGGTGGCGGTCTCCGCGGTCCAGTAGTCGATGACCACGGTGCGGTCGCCGGCCGGCAGGACGTGGGTCACCGAGCCGGTGTCGAGGTCGCCGGCCGGACGGCCCGGCGTCGCGTCGGCGACGAGCTCGGCGACCGGAGCGTCCGGCTGGGCCGCCGTCGAGGCCGCGGAGCCGGTCTCCGCCGCGATCCCGGGGCTCATGCTCACGTCGGGCCACGAGCACCCGGTGAGACCGGCGAGGACGGCGACGGACAGCCCGGTCGCGGCCACGCCCGTACGGGCCCTGGTTCTGGTCATGCGTTCCCCCTGTGTGCGACGCCGGCCGCTCCGGCCGGTGACGGTCCGCACGACGGAGGTGAGGTGGACGCCGTCCCCCGGCTGCGACCGAGACCGACCGTAGGAGCCGGCCCCCGGTCGTGGGAGGCGCTCCACCCCGATCGAGGGGGGAGGTCAGTCCGGTGGGTGAGACGGGGGTCACCGGACGGCGCGGGGAGCGCCGGCGGCGCTCCCCGCGGGAGTCAGCGGGAGGGGTCGAGGACGAGCTTGCCGGTGGTGCGGCGGGCCAGCAGGTCCTGGTGCGCCTCGCGGACGGCGCTCAGCGGGTAGCGGCCGCCGACGACCGGGCGCAGCACGCCGTCCGCGACCAGGGGCAGCAGCTCGGTCATCGCGTCGTCGAGCATCGAGGGCCGGGCCATGCAGTGCGCCAACCAGAAGCCGATCACCGCGCGGCTCCTCTGCAGGAGCATCCCCGGCGGGACGGCGGCGGTCTCCTGGCGGGCGGCCATCCCGTAGGTCACCAGCCGGCCGAACGGGGCCAGCGCGGACAGCGAGCCGGCGAGACGTTGCCGCCGGTCATCTCCAGGACGACGTCGACCGGGCGGCCGCCGTTGGCCTCGCGCAGCGCGGCGGTGAAGGCCTTGGGGTCGTCGTCGGCCAGGGCCGGGTCGACGGAGGCGTCGGCGCCGAGCTCCTCGGTGAGCGCGCGCTTCTCCGGGCTGGACGCGGTGGCGATCACCCGGCCGGCGCCCCAGCGGCGGGCCAGCTGCACGGCCAGCGACCCCACGCCGCCGGCACCGGCGATGACGACGACGGTCTCCCCGGCGGCCAGGTGCGCGCTGGTGCGCAGCAGGTGCCAGGCGGTGGTGCCCTGCAGGACGACCGCCAGGGCCTGCTCGTCGGGAACGCCGTCGGGCACCTGCCAGGTCAGCCGCGGGTGGGCGACGACCTTCTCCGCGTAGCCGCCACCGTCGAGCAGGCCGACCACCCGCGGGCCGCCACCGGCCGGCGTCCCCACGAACTCCGCGCCGGGCACCAGCGGCAGCTGCTGGGCGGCGAGGTAGCTGTTCTCGATCTGGTGCGTGTCGGCGTAGTTGACGCCGGCGGTGGAGACGTCGAACAGCTGCTGGCCCTCGCCCGGCGTGGGCTCGGGCAGGTCGACGACGTCGAGGACCTCGGGGCCGCCGAAGCGGGTGATCTGCACGGCTCGCACGCGGTGAGGCTAGAGGGCGTGGCACCGCCTCCCCGTCGGGCCCCGGAGGACGGCTGAGGCGGCGGCGGGATCGAGGAGCTCCGGGCCTCCACCGACGACTGCACCGCCGTCCGGTTCGCCCCCGGGCCGGCCGGGACCCCGCGGGCAGCGACCGTGCTCGGCGACCCCGTCCGCCAGCAGAACGCGACCGCCCCGTGACGGATCCGGTTGGGCGCTCGAAGCGCCCGTCCAGCCGGCGACGGATCCCCCCGGTACGCGGCGGCCGGCCGCGATCCTCGGGCACGGCCGCCCCCGAGGTGGTGCGGTGGGCGACGGCCTGCCTGGTTCCCCATCCCATCCAGTCCCGAGGCCAGGAGACAGGAATGAGCAGCATCACGACCGCCGACGGCACCGAGATCTTCTACAAGGACTGGGGCACGGGCCAGCCCATCGTGTTCAGCCACGGCTGGCCGCTGTCGGCCGACGACTGGGACACGCAGCTGCTGTTCTTCCTGCAGCACGGTTACCGGGTCATCGCGCACGACCGGCGCGGACACGGTCGCTCGAGCCAGACCGGTGACGGGCACGACATGGACCACTACGCCGACGACCTGGCCGCCCTGACCGCGCACCTGGACCTGCACGACGCCGTGCATGTCGGTCACTCCACCGGCGGCGGCGAGGTCGTCCACTACATCGCCCGCCACGGTGAGGACCGGGTCGCGAAGGCCGCGATCATCAGCGCCGTACCTCCGCTCATGGTGCAGACCGAGAGCAACCCGGGCGGCCTGCCGAAGAGCGTGTTCGACGACCTGCAGGCCCAGCTGGCCGCCAACCGGTCGGAGTTCTACCGTGCGCTGCCGGCCGGGCCGTTCTACGGGTTCAACCGGCCCGGGGTCGAGCCGTCCGAGGCGATCATCCAGAACTGGTGGCGGCAGGGGATGATGGGCGGCGCGAAGGCGCACCACGACGGGATCGTGGCCTTCTCCCAGACGGACTTCACCGAGGACCTGCGGAAGATCACGGTGCCGGTGCTGGTCATGCACGGCGACGACGACCAGATCGTCCCGTACGCCGACTCGGCGCCCCTGTCGGCGGAGCTGCTGCAGAACGGGACCCTGAAGACCTACGCGGGCTTCCCGCACGGTATGCCGACGACGCAGGCCGAGACGATCAACGCCGACCTGCTGGAGTTCATCCGGTCCTGACGGCGTCTCGCAGCAGCCCACGCATCCGGTCACTCGGCTGCGGGCGCCCGGTCAGGACGCGGCCACCGTCCTGGTGCGCTGGAGGTCAGGACGTCCCGAACATGACCACCCAGAAGCCCTGCTCTGCGTTGACACCCTGGTAGGCCCACCCGACACCGAAGTGGGTGTAGTCCGTGCTAAGCATCAGTGCGTTGTGGCCGGGCGAGTTCCGCCACCACTCGAACGCGGCCGGCCCGGATCCGTAGTAGTACGGGTCCTCGGCGGTGCCGCCCTCGCCCCAGTAGTTGATCTCACCGATGGGCGTGCCGACCGGGTAGCCGGTGTCGGAGCAGAACTCCGCCCGCTCCGCGGGACCCATGCCGCGGGAGTCGACGTGGTCGGACGGCGCGAAACCCCGGAGGGCGGAGTCGAGCGCTCCCCACATGGTCGGCCGCGCCAGGGCCGTCGACTGCGCGAGGGGCGCCCGGCCGTTCTGGGCGCGGTACGCGTTGATGGTGTCCGCCATCCACTGCTCGTCGACGTCCCACTGCAGGCCGAGCTGGTCGGGTCCGGACCCATAGCCCATGTACGCGCAGTCCTGGGGTGCGGCGGAGGCCGCGGAGGGCACGAGGACCAGGCCGCCGGAGACGACGATCGTGGCGACGGCGGTGGTGAGACGGCGACTCCTGGTCATGGCGTCCTCCTCGTCGAGGCGATCGGGCTCGGCCACACGGGACAGGAAGACCCTGCCCGCCGCTCGGGCGCTGGACAGGATGGACCGTCGGCACCGCCCCGGTCAGCAGTAGTGCACTACTGCACTCCCGCCTGCACGCGCCGCGCTACGACTCGTGTCCTCCTGCGGCTGCGGACCACCTGCGTCGTCCCGAGCCGGGCATGACCGCGCCCGTTCCCGGCAGCACCGCCGCGGCGAGCGCCGCCCGGTCGGCGAGGCCGAGGCGAGTGCAGGCGCGGTAGACGTGGCTCTCCACGGTGCGCACGGACAGCTGCAGCCGGTCAGCGATCGCGCGGTTGGTCAGCCCCTTGGCTGCCAGGAGGGCGATCTCGCGCTCACGATCCCGGAACGG
Source organism: Geodermatophilus sp. URMC 61 (assembly GCF_052931555.1). Taxonomy (NCBI): domain Bacteria; kingdom Bacillati; phylum Actinomycetota; class Actinomycetes; order Geodermatophilales; family Geodermatophilaceae; genus Geodermatophilus; species Geodermatophilus sp. URMC 61. The sequence continues at coordinate 2,296,599 of NZ_JBRFHZ010000002.1, read as the reverse complement.
CAGCGGGGAGCTCGCGGCCATGAGCGCCGGCGTGCGGGGACCTCCACACCGCTCCGCCAGCTCCGCAGCACGGGCCGCGGCCGCGGCCGCCTCGGGCAGCCCGCCGTTCCGCCGGGCGATCACCGCGGCCTGCGCGGCGGCGTCGGCGGCGAACACGAGACGCTGCGCCGCCTCGAGCTCGGCCGAGACCGCCATCAGCGCGGCGTGGTCCCCGGCCGCGAACGCCCTGGCGTGGGCCGCGGCCACCGGGGCGGCGGGGCCGTCGAGCTCTCGGGCGAGCTCGGCCAGCCTCGGAGCCTGGTTCCGGTCGCCGAAGCAGACCCCGGTGTGGCGCACCAGGACCTCGACGGCTGACTGTCCCGACGCGTGCGCCAGAGCCGACGCCCGCGCGAGGTGCCCGCGCGCGTCCGCCATGGCGCCGTCGGCCGCCGCGCCCCAGGCCAGCCCCAGCCCGAGGTGCGGGTCGAAGAACCGGATGCCGGGGTGGGCCGCGCGGTCGGCCAGTTCCAGGGCGGCTCGCGCGGCGGCGGCCTCGCCGAGCATGCCCTGCGCGGACGCGAGGAGCACCGCGAGGAACGCCGTCCACCCACCTCCGCGCCCGGGCAGGTGGGGGAGCACCCCTTGGATGAGCCGGACGGTCGTCCGCGGGTGCCCGCGCGTGAACTCGGCATAGGCCTCCAACATCGCGCTGAAGCCGGCGGCGTGGCTCCCGGGTTGTTCGCGGATCCACGTCGTGCGCGCCCCGGCCCGCGCCGGTTCACCCTCCAGGCACACCCCGAGGACCTCCGCGAACGCGATGTTGTTCTGCAACGGCAGGGTCTCAGGGGTCGCCCTGGCCACACCGATCCCGCGGCGTACCAGGTCCGCGATCGGCTCCCCTCGGCCGGACCAGGCCCGTGCGTACACCGCGCCCCAGCTCGCCCAGGCCGACGCCCACGGCGGGACGCCCTCGCCCGCGAACACATGCTCGGCCAGCCACGCGGCGTGCTCGACGTCCCCGGACGCCGCCGCCATGGTGGCGCGCATCGAGTCCAGGACCGTCACCGCGAGGGGAGTGCCCACCTTGGTCTGCGCCGCGTCCAGCACCCCGCGTGCCGCATCGACGTCCTCGCGGTGGAAGAAGAGCAGCATGGCCCGGAACAGCGCAGCGCGGAGGCGCTCTGTGTCGGTGGCGACCGAGGCGAGCGCCGCGGCCAGTGCCTCCTCGGCCTCCCGCGTCCGCACGACCCAGGACAGGACGCTCGACCGTCCGAGCTGGGCCTCGAAGCCGCCCCCGGCGTCGCAGGCCGCGCGATAGAGGCGCTCGGCGAGGTCGTAGTCGGTCAGGCCCACCGCCCGCCCCGCCGCACGCACCAGCACCTCGGGGTCCGGCCGCGTGTCGCTGTCGAGACCGAGAACGGCGCAGCGCAGACCGTCGCCGGCGCGCCGCCCCGCGACGATCTCGGAGAGCTCGCCGCGGAGGCGCCGGGCCCGCGGCGAGCTCACCCGGGCACGCACGGCCTCGGCGTAGAGCGGGTGAGCGATCCGGACCTCCCACCGGGCGCCGTCGCGCCGGACCGCGGCCAGGCCCCGCTGCGCGACCTGCTCGACCGCGTCCGGATCAGCGAGACGGTTCAGCTGGTCCAGACCCAGTGGCTCACCGAAGGCCAGCAGCTCCAGGACACGGGCCTGTGCCCCGGTCAGGACACCGATCTGCTCCGCGACCAGTTCGCTCAGGGCCGGCGGCAACCCGGCCATGCCCGCCCACCGCCACACCCCGTCCGTGCACGCCAGGCGGCCGACACGGCGCTCCCCGTCCACGAGGTGCCGCAGCCACAGCACATTGCCCCGGGTGATCTCGAAGAACCGGTGCTCGGTCGCCGCGTCGACGGGGCCATCGAGGACGGCGCGCAGCAGCGCCTTCGTCGGAGCCTCGGCCAGAGGCGGCAGATCCAGTCGCTCGGCCGGGCCGTCCTTCCACAACGCCGTGATCGCGTCCGGCGCACTCTGCCCGCTGCGCACCGTCAGGACCATCAGGATCGCGCGCTCGGTGGCGAGGTGCTGCAGCACCGTGGCCGAGACCTCGTCGAGCAGGTGGGCGTCGTCGACGCCGAGAACCCACCGGGGACCTCCGGCCCGCAGGGTCTGGGTGGCCCGCTGCACCGCGGTCACGTCCGGCTCGACGGCGGCGTCCGTTCCGGTCCAGCTGGCCAGCGCCGCGAGGGGGATGTCTCGCGACGACGCGGTAGCCGCCACGAACCCGTGACCAGAACCTGACTCGCCCACCCGGGCGAGCAGCTCCCGTGCCAGACGGCTCTTGCCCACCCCGGGTGCTCCGGCTATCACCAGGCAGCCTCGCCGGACCACCGCGTCCACGGCGACCTGCAGCTCGTCGTCGCGGCCCGTGAACGGCCACGTGTCCATCGACGTCGTCACAGCAGACCGGCGGAGAGAGGCCGGGCGCTCGCATCCGATGTGCACACCTGTACCGCCACCTCCCCAGCACCGTCGCCGGGCGGCGCATCGAGACGACGAACGCCTGTCCGCCGCCGAGAGCGGAAAGAACCGGATCGGACCGCCGCGCCAACCTCCCGAACACCGGCGGACCGACTCCAGCTCGGGGACACCCTTGCCGCGTCGGAGCAGCACGGCAACGGGCTGCGCTACCGCAGTGCAGTTCCGGGATCCCTCCGACCTCCTCGCGCCGATCCAGCGCGGCCCAGTACTGCGGCCGGGATCCATGAGACGTACCGATGGCGGCCAGGCTGTGACCACACGTGGCTGGTGAACACGGCCGTCACCAGCCCACTGCGGCCAGCGCTGGGCCAGCGGAAGGGACGTCGTCCTGTTCGGTCGAGCTGTCCACGGGAACGCGAACTCCTACCGGCGACGCGGGCAGCCCGGCCCCCGTTGTGTCTCTCGAGACCCGCGGTGGTGCTTGTCGGCGTAGTCGACGGCGGCGGTGGAGGCGCCGAAGAGCTGCTGCCCCTCGCCGGGCCGTGCCGACGCGCACCCCGAGCGCCCGTGGTCCTCGATCCCGTCGTGTCCGTTCGCCGTCCGTGTCGGACCGGCGCCGCCATCACCCCTCGCAGCACGCCCGGTGCAGCCACTCGGGCTCGTGCCACCAGTGCGTCCGGTCGTGGGCGTGGTCGCCGAGCCGCCAGCCGGGGGTCGCTCCGGCGGGTGCACGGACGAGCGCAGGGACGGCGGATGGCCGGGCGCGCTCGTCGAACGGCGCGAGCAACTCGTCGACGGTGTGCAGCCGCCCGCCGACCATCACCTGCGCCACGTCCGCGGCCGCGCGGATGTCGGCGAGTGGATCGCCCCGGACGAAGGACAGGTCGGCCTGCGCGCCGGGTCGCACGACGCCGAGCCGGTCCTCCGCGCCCAGCCACCGGGCGGGGTTGCGGGTCGCCGTGACCAGCGCCTCGTACGGGGTGAAGCCGCCGCCGACCATCGCACGCAGGTTGGCGTGCAGCGAGATGGCCACGCTGTCCAGCGGGGCGTCGGTGCCGGCGATGACGAACCCGCCGCCGCGGTGGATGCGCAGCAGCATGTCGACGTTGCCGGCCAGCAGCGCGCGGGTCGTCGCCCCGGCCGGACCGGCGGCCTGCGCCACCCGGTCGAGCAGCAGCTGGTACTCCCACGCCGGGTACAGCGTGCGGGTGCGCCGGTCCTCGACCAACGCCGGGTCGTCGACGTGCACGACCGTGGAGGTGAACAACGTCGGGGTGATCGACATCCCGGACGTGGTGAACAGGGTGACCACGTCGTCGTAGGCGCGTCCCAGGCGGCTGACCGTCTGCGAGTAGCCCAGGCGGTTGGTGGCGCCGGTGTGCTCCATCCCGTCCATGCCGATCGTGGCAGCCGGGTAGAGGTAGTGCGAGGTCAGCCGCAACCGCAGGTCGTGGGCCACCTGCACGGCACGCTGCTGCAGGCGCACCGGCAGGCGCACGTAGGTCTTGACCAGGTCGTAGCGCAGCCGGCGGGCGCGCTGCATCTCCAGGTCCACCTGCTCGAGCGACAGCGTGGGCCGCATGAAGTTGTAGTAGACGCGCGAACCGTCGATCGCCTCACCGGTCGCGAACAGGCGCGGGCCGACCAGGGTGCCCGCGGTGAGCGCCTCACGGGTCTCCTGCATCTGGTAGGCGGGGTCGCCCGGCGAGCGCGTCGTCGTCACGCCGTAGCTGAGCCAGACCAGACCCTGCCGGGCTCCCCAGGCCCGCCCGCGCAGGTGCCAGTGGTTGTGGGCGTCGATGAGTCCCGGCATCACCGTGAGGCCGGAGGCGTCCACGTCGGGACGGCGGGTGGGGTCGTGCGGGCGCACCGCGGCGATGCGCGACCCGTCGAGCACGACGTCGACGTCCGTGCGCAGCCGCTCAGCGACGCCGTCCCAGAGCCGACCGGCGTGGACGACCTGCGGCTCCCGCACGGTGGTCCGCGCGTAGGGGAGGTCCAGCCGGACCGTGACCGCCGGGTCACCGGCGATCGAGGTACGCCGCAGCCGGCCGCCGCTGAGGTAGAGCAGCGTGCGCTCGTCGAGCCAGACCGGGGAGTCGGTGATCTCGTCGGTCACGACGCGCGGGGTCCCCGTGGGCCGGCCGGCCGGGCCGACCGGCACGACGTGCAGCAGGCTCTCGACGACGAAGGCCAGGTGCCGTCCGTCGGGAGAGAAGACGGGGCCGTCGTCACCGCGCGTGGACAGCGAGCGGAACGGCATCGGCTCGACGTACTCGAGGGCGCCGGAGGCGACGTCGACGAACAGCAGCTGGCTGGTGCCCTCGCGGAAGCGCGCCGAGGCCGGCCGGACGGCGGCCAGGGCCAGTGTGCGCCCGTCGGGGGACCAGCTCATCCGGCCGGGCTGGAAGAGGGCCGGGGTGACCTGGCGGGTCTGCAGGGTGTCGAGGTCCAGGACGTTGCCGACACCGTTCTGGTCCTGGTAGGCGACCTGCCGGCCGTCGGGTGAGAAGCGCGGCGCGGTCTGCGCCCCCGGCAGGGCGGTGACCCGGCGGTCGACGCCGGTGGTCAGGTCGCGCAGCCACAGGTCGGCCTCACCGGCCCGGTCGCTGGAGTACACCAGGCTGCGGCTGTCGGGGGAGAAGTCCGGGTCGGAGTTGAAGTACCCGTCGGCGACCAGCCGGCGCGGTCGGCCGCCCCCCGCCAGGTCGGCGGTCCACAGCGCGTTCAGCGCCCGGAAGGCGATCCGGCGACCGTCGCGTGATGCGACCGGGCTGGCGATGCCGAGCGCCTGCCGCGTGCCCGTGGAGTCGAGGTCGAGGCGCTTGGGCACCGGGCGGCGCGTCCGCACGGGCACGACCGCGGTGAACGGGACCTCGCCGGGGGACCCGTCGACCAGCTGCCGCCAGACGCGCCCGTCGGCGGTGTAGACCAGTTCGTCGTCGGACAGCCACGACGGCGGCAGGGCGAACACGTCACGTCCCTGGGTGACCTGCTTGCCGTCGACCACGAGGTCGCTGCGTGCGCCGGTCAGGCGCACGTGGGCCAGCCGGCCGGATCCGGGTGAGTACGACGGACCGTAGACGGAGCTGCCCTCGACGGTGGGCACGAGCGTGCGGCGGGCCCCGGTGGCGAGGACCACTTCGTCGATGCGGGTGGCGTCCACGGTGAAGGCGACCCGGGCACCGTCGGGCGACACCGTGGGCTCCCCGTCCTCCCCCGGGCCCTCGGTGACGGCCCGGATCCCTCTCGTGGCGAGGTCGAGCAGGTACAGGTCGTACGTGCCGGCACCGGCGCGGTCGGACGAGAACACCAGCCCGGAGCCGTCCGGCAGCCACCGCGGCTCCCGGTGGTCGTAGGGGCCGGAGGTGTGCTGCGCCAGCCCGCTGCTGTCGGGCCGCACCGTCCACAGGTGGTAGTTGCCGTCCCGGTAGGACTGGAACGCGATCGTCCGCCCGTCCGGTGACCAGGCCGGCCGGGTGGCGTCCTGCAGGTCGTCGGTGACCCGGCGGGCCGGACCGCCGCCGGTGGGCAGCACCCAGATCGACACCACCAGGTCGAGGGCGAGCTCCTGCCCGCCGGGGGAGGCGGCGACCATGACGTTGGTGCCCTGCCGCAGCGCCGTCGGGACGCCGGTCACCGCTCGTGCCGGTGGAGCCCATGGGATCGGCAGTGCGGCGGCCGCAGCGAGCAGTCCGCCGGCCTGCAGCACGCGCCGCCGGGTGATCCCGGCGGCAGAGCCGGGTACGTCCCCGCTCGGGCGCGGGAAGGGGTGCGGCACGAGGTCCTCCTCCGGCCGCCCACCCCCTCGTGTCCTCGGGTGAGGACGGTGGGTCACCGGGGATCCTGCCGCTGCCCACAGCGGCGCGTCGAGGGCCGGTCACGATGTGCGGTCGCAGGCAGCCGCGGCTCCCGTGCCACGGGCGGAGCCTGTGGTTGGCTCGACGAGCGGGAACGACGGAGGAGGCCACCATTCCGGCTGACCAGATCCTGGACGAGGCGACGCGGATCGCCGATCTCCTGCTCGACGTCCAGACACGGGTGAACGCGCAGATCGACGTCGCGCTGACGGACCTGCTGCCCGAGGTCCAGCAGCGGCTCGGCGTCTCGCAGGCGGACGTCGTCGACCTCTCCGACCTGGTGAACGCCAGGATCACCGGCCTGAGCGTCGTGGTCACCCCGGCCGCGGTCGCGACCGTCGTCCCGCTGTCGGCGGAGTCCGCCGCCACGACGAGAGCCGGGCGTCGCGCCATGACCGACGTCGTCACCGGCCGCGACGACCGCCTGGCGGTCATCGCCGGCCCCTGCTCGATCCACGACCCGGAGGCCGCGCTGGAGTACGCCGCCTTCCTCGCCCGCATGCGGGAGCGGCACGGGGACGACCTCGAGATCCTGATGCGGACCTACACCGAGAAGCCGCGGACCGAGGTCGACTGGAAGGGGTTCGCCTACGACCCGTTCCTCGACGGGTCCAGCCGGATCAGCGTCGGCCTGGTCGCCACGCGGATCCTCATGTGCCGCATCACGGCCCTGGGCGTCCCCGTGGCGGCCGAGCCGCTCAACGCGCTCACGCCGCAGTACGTCAACGGCCTGGCCACCTACAACGGCGTCGGCGCCCGCAACGTCACCGACCAGACCGCCCGGGAGCGGGTGTCCGGCTTCTCCTCCGTCGTCGGCTTCAAGAACTCCCCGGAGGGGAGCGTCGAGGCCGCCGTCTCGGCCGTGCTGACCGCGCGGGCTCCGCACGAGTTCCTCGGCGTCGACCACCACGGGGTGAGCGCCCAGCTGTCGACGACCGGCAACGACACCGCCCACGTGATCCTGCGCGGGGACAAGGACGGCCCCAACTACTCCGCCGCGCACATCGCCGACACGAAGCAGAAGCTGGCGCAGCGCGGGCTGCCGGAGGTGGTGGTCGTCGACGCCTCCCACGGCAACAGCCAGAAGGACCACCGGCGCCAGATCGACGTCGTGCGGGACCTGGCCGGGCAGGTCGCGGGCGGGGAGCAGGCCATCCGCGGCGTGATGGTGGAGAGCAACCTGGTCGCGGGACGGCAGGACCTGGACCGTCGGCACCCCGACAGGCTGGAGTACGGCCTGAGCGTCACCGACGCCTGCGTCGACCCCGGGACGACCGAGGTGATGCTGGCCGAGCTGGCCGAGGCAGTCCGGGCACGGCGGGGTGCCGACGCCAGGGTCCGTCCCGCCGCGCACCGGTGACGGCGCCGCGCCGGAGCGGAGAACCCGCCCGGCTCACGGCGGGGTGGTCTCGCCGAACTCGCGGGCGTAGTCCGCGCGGCGTGCCGGTGAGACCTCCGGGTCCGGTGCCCTCCGGGGGAGCGGTGGCGGCAGCTGCCCGGTGACCCCGCGGGCGGCCAGGTGGGCGGCGCCGAGCGCGGTGGCCTCGCGGGCGTCGACGAACGCGGCCGAGCCCTCCCCGAGGAGGCTGCGCAGCTCCCGCCAGGCGGCGGAGGCGACGGGGGTCCCGGCCAGCAGGCGGAGGGCGACGGGCCGCCCGGCGGTGCGGCTGAGGTCGCGGGTCAGCTCGCGCGAGGCGAGCGCGGTCGTCTCCATGAGGGCGCGCACCAGCGTGGCGGGGGAGACGTCGACCGGCACGCCGTCCAGGGACAGCCGGCGGTCGGCGGTGAGCCTGCCCCGGACCCCGCGGCTGCCGACCGGCTCGGAGTCGAGCAGGGCGTCGAGCGGAGCGGCCGGGTCGAGCCCCAGCAGCCGCGTCCACGTCTGGTACAGCGCCCCGGACGGCAGCGCCGCGTGCAGGTAGTACAGGCCGTCGGTGACGAAGCAGCCGACCTCGCTGTCGGCGGTGGCCGCCGGGTCCAGCGAGTCGGTCACCAGGAGGTGGGCCTCGGAGGTCCCCGCCGAGATGTACAGGTCACCCGGCGAGCGCGCGCCGGCGGCCAGGGCGCCGCAGAAGTGGTCGTGCCCACCCGTCACCAGGGGCACCCCGGGTGCGACGCCGAGCGCTGCTGCGACGTCGGGACCGAGTTCGCCGACGACGGTGCCCGAGGGCACCAGCCGGGGGAGGGTCAGGTGCCCGGTCCCCACGACGTCGAGGGCCTCGGGTCGCCAGGACCGGGTGGGGGCGTCGAACAGCCCGGTCCGGGAGGCGTGCGAGTGGTCCATCACCAGCTCACCGGGACCCAGCGTGGAGATCAGCCAGCTGCCCAGGTCGGTGAGGGTCGTCGCCGTCCGCGTCTGCGCGGGACGGGTGTTTGCCCACCAGGCGAGCACGTGCACGGTGTACTCGGGGTGCCGGAGCCCGGTGATCGGGGCTCGGCGGTCGAGCTCGTCGGCGTGCTGGCGCGCGGTGTCGTGGCCGACCCCGGAGAACCACGTCGGCACGTCCCCGACCGGTCGGGCCCCGGCGTCGAGCAGCACCGCCTCCTCGCCGACCGACGTCACGGCGATGCCGCCGAGCCGGGCGCGTGCCTCGGGGCCGGCCTCGGTGAGCGCCCGCCGGGCGGTGCCCACGACCACGTCCCGGATCGCCTCGGGGACGTGCACCGGGACGCCGCCGGCCTCGCCCTGCGGGGTCGGCGCGGCGGCCGCGGCGAGGGCGGTGGAGCCCTCGGCTCCCAGCACGACGGTCTTGGTGCGGGTCGAGCCGACGTCGATCCCGAGGAAGGTGGTGCTCACCGGTGCACCGCCGGGACGGCGGTGGCGACGGCGCGCGCCCGCAGCTCGCGCACCTCGTCGGGCCCGCTGAGGTCCGGTTCGAGCCGGGCCGCGTTGGCCGCACCGGCCGCGGCGCCCGTGCGCAGCGCCGTCTCGACGTCCTCCCCGTGCGCCAGGGCCGTGACGAAGCCGGCCAGCATCAGGTCGCCGGAGCCCGTCGCGTTCACCACGGGGACGGCGGGTGCCGTGACGTCCCACGCCTCGGCCGCCGACCGGTAGGACAGCCCGTCCGCACCGCGGGTGACGACGACCGCGCCGGCCCCGACGTCCAGGACCCGCCGCATCAGGGTGTCGAGGTCGGCCGGGTCGTCCTCCTCTCCGGCCAGGCCGGCGTCGGCGCGCAGCTCCTGCTCGTTGACCTTGAGGACGTCCGGGGCCGCCCGCACGGCGAGTGCCAGCGCCGCGCCCGACGTGTCCACCACGGTGCGGACCCCGCGCCCGCGCAGGTCGCCGACGCACCGCGCGTAGAGCTCCGGAGCCACGCCGCGGGGCAGGCTGCCCGTGCAGACCACCAGGTCGCCCTCGGCCACCGCAGCCAGCAGCCCCTCGACCAGCGACTCCACGTCGCCGGCGGCCACCTCCGGGCCCGGTTCGTTGACCACGGTGGAAGTGCCCGAGGAGGCGTCCACGAGGACCGTGGTCACCCGGGTCTCCCCGGCGATGCGGACGTGCCGGTCCTCGATCCCCAGCTCGCGGCAGCCCGCGGAGATCTGGGCGCCCACCGGGCCGCCGACGAAGCCGTGCAGCGCGGCCCGGCCGCCCAGCCGCACCACGCCGCGGGCGACGATCATCCCCTTGCCCCCGGGCCGGCTGACGACCTCGGTCGCCCGGTGGACCTCGCCCACCACCAGCCGGGGGACCACCTGCAGGCGGTCCTGCGCGGGGTTGGGGCTCACGACGTGGACCGTCGGGCCGGGTCCGTGCACGGGGCGTCCTCCTGGGGTCGGCCGGGTGGGTGCGGGTCAGTCCGCGAGCAGGCGCACGAGGCGCTCCACCTCGCGCGCGGTCGCCGTCCGCGCGGCCCCGAGGTACTTCCGCGGGTCCACCAGCGCGGGGTCCGCGGCCAGTGCGTCGCGGACGGCGCGGGTGAAGGTGGCGTTGAGGTGCGTCGAGATGTTGATCTTCGTCATGCCCGCGGTGACGGCCTCCCGCAGGTGGTCGTCGGGAACGCCCGAGGAGCCGTGCAGCACCAGCGGCACCGGCACGGCGTCGCGGATCGCGGTGATCAGGTCCAGGTCGAGCCGGGCGGTGCGCTCGGTCATCGCGTGGGAGCTGCCCACCGCCACCGCGACGGCGTCGATGCCCGTCTCCTGCACGAACCGGGCGGCGTCCTCCGGGCGGGTCCGGACACCGGGCGCGTGGACGCCGTCCTTGCCGCCGATCTCACCGATCTCCGCCTCGACCGACGCGCCGAGGCCGTGCGCCCGCCCGACGACGCGGCGCGTGGTGGCGAGGTTCTCCTCGACCGGCAGCGTCGAGCCGTCGTACATCACCGACGTGAACCCGAGGCCGAGCGCCTCCTCCACCAGCTCGACCCCGGTGGCGTGGTCCAGGTGCACGACGACCGGGACGTCGGCCGCGTCGGCCACCGCGAGCACCGCCCGCCCGACGGGGGTCAGGGCCCCGTGGTAGCGGACGGCGTTCTCGCTGAGCTGGAGCACGGTCGGCCGTCCCGCCGCCTCCGCCCCGGCGACGATCGCCTCGGCGTGCTCGACCTGGATGACGTTGAAGGCGCCGACGCCGCGGCGCTCGTGCTGCGCGGAGGACAGGACGTCGGTCAGGGCTGCGCGTGGGATGGCGTGCTCCTCGGGTGCGGGTGTCGGGTGCGGCAGCGGGTCAGTCGCGCTCGAGCGCTGCCCGGAGGCTCCCGGCCAGCACCGGCGCCAGGGGCAGCTGCGGCAGCAGCACCGCCTGGTAGGCGTGGTAGACGTCCGGCTTGCCCGACCAGACCGGCGGGGTGTCCCCGACCGGCAGCTCGTGCACCCAGCTGCCCCGGTACCGGTCGGTGTAGCGCGCGACGGCCTCGTCCCAGAAGGTCCGGTACCAGCGCTCGTACTCCGCCTCGCCCGTGCGCCGGTGCAGCGCCGCGGCCGCACCGATCGCCTCGGTGAGCACCCAGTGCAGCCGGGAGGCGACCACCGGGCGGTCCTCCCAGTCGAGCGTGTAGACGAAGCCGGGCTGCCCGTCGGGGGCCCACCCCACCTCGACCGCCGCGGCGAACAGGCTGCGGGCGGCCTCCAGCAGCCAGTCGGGGACCTGCCGCCCGGCGTCCTGCAGGGCCGCCTCCAGGTGCAGCAGCAGGCGCGACCACTCGAGCCAGTGCCCGGGGGTGGAGCCGTACGGGCGGAACTTGTCGTTCTTGCGCTCCGCGTTGTAGTCCGGCAGCGCGCGCCACTCCGCGTCGAAGTGCTCGGGCAGGCGCCAGCCGTTCTCCCGCGTCGCCCGGTGGATCAGCCGCTCGGCGATGCTGAGCGCCCGTTCCAGCCAGCGGGTGTCTCCGGTCACCGCCGCCACGGTCAGGAAGGCCTCGGTCATGTGCATGTTGCTGTTGGCGCCGCGGTAGGGCTCCGGGGTCGTCCAGTCCCGGTCCCAGCTCTCCGCGCACCGGCCCTCGTCCGGCCGCCAGAAGTGCTGCTCGACGACCGCGAGGGCCTCCGCCAGCAGCTCGGCGGCGCCCGGCCGTCCCGCCGCGGTGGCGCTGGCGGCGGCGAGGACGACGAAGGCGTGGTCGTAGGCGGCCTTGCCGGTGCCCTCGGGCTCCCCCGCGGGGGTGAGCGCGGAGTACCAGCCCCCGTGCTCGACGTCCCGGAAGGGACCGGTCAGGGCGGCCAGGCCGTGGTCCACCAGTGGCCCGGCGCCGGGGCGGCCGCGCAGGGCGGCCAGGGCGAAGACGTGGGTCATCCGGGCCGTGATCCACAGGTGCGGGCCCTGGTCCGGGTCGGGCCGGCCGTGGTCGTCGAGCCAGCCGAACCCGGTCGGAGCCGCTCCCGCGCCCTCGGCGAAGTTGAGGAGCCTCTCGCCCTCGGCGTCCAGCCAGGCGCGGTGGGACGCCAGTCGGACCCAGGTGCCGGACACCTCGGTGGACCCGGTCGTCGTCATCGGACTCCTCTTCCGTCAGCGGCTCGTCGGGGCTGACCGGGGGTGGTCAGCGCAGGGACCCTAGCCCCCGGCAACCCAGGTGGCCGGCCGGCCGGATCGGCATTGACATCGTTGACACGGGCGAGTTTAGTGACGCGCGCCATGTCCGGTCGAGCCCTGGAGGGGGGCGCCGTGTCCGTCGGTCCCGGTCGCCGCCGTCCTCAGCGGCCGTCCGGCAGGGGTGTGCGGAGGGGCGCTGCGTGTCCAGGCCGGTGACGCTCCGCGACGTCGCCCGGGTGGCCGACGTCAGCCCGAAGACGGTCTCCCGGGTGGTCAACGGCGACGCACACGTGACCCCCAGCACCCGGGAGCGGGTGCAGCAGGCCATCGACGACCTGGGCTTCGAGCCGAACCTCGTCGCCAGGTCCCTGCGCGTGGGGCGGGCCGACGCCATCGGGCTGGTGGTCGAGAGCCTGGCCGACCCGTTCTTCGCGCGGCTCACCAGTGCCGTCGAGCAGGCGGCGCTCGAACGCGGCCTGGCGGTCATGATCTCCAGCGTCGGCGACCTGCCGGAGCGAGAGGCCGTGGTCGTCCGCAGCCTGCTCGTGCGCCAGGTCGCGGGCCTCATCGTCGTGCCCGTCGCACAGACCTCCGCGCATCTCGAGGAGTCGCGGCAGCGGACCCCGATCGTGTTCGTCGACCGCCGGCCGGACGGGATGGACGGCGACGCCGTCGTCGTCGACGACCTCGGCGCCGCGGAGACGGCCACGCGGCACCTGCTCGACCACGGCCACCGCCGGGTCGCCTTCCTCGGCAGTCAGACCCGGAACCCGACGACGCGCCTGCGGCTCGAGGGCTACCGCCGCGCGTTGGCCGCGCGGGGGCTGCCGGAGGACCCGGCCCTGGTGGCCCTGGGCGCCGGGACGGCGGGGGCCGCGCGCGAGGCCGCGGAGCAGCTCTTCGCCGGTCCGCAGCCGCCCACCGCCGTCTTCGCCTCGAACATGCGGTGCTCCCTGGGGCTCGTGCCCTTCCTGCACAGCAGCGGCCGGACCGACGTGGCCGTCGTCGGCTTCGACGACTTTCCCATGGCCGACTCCCTCGTGCCGGCGGTCACGGTCATCGACCACGAGCCCGAGGCCGTCGGCCGAGCCGCGGCGGAGCAGCTCTTCCGGCGGCTCGCCGAGCCCGACGCCCCCGCCGAGACCGTGGTGGTGCCGGTCCGCCTGGTGCAGCGCGGGTCCGGCGAGCTCCCCCCGCCGGCGGGCCCGCCGGGATCTCGCGCGGCGCACGAGGACGACCCGGGGCGCCGGCCGGACGCCCCGGCACAGCAGGAGCCAGACAGGGAGCGAGAGATGGCACAGGAAGGAAGGGGTCGGTCATGACGTCCCCGCAGAACCGGGAGGACGCCCCGTGACCGCGGCCCTGGAGGCCCGGGGCCTGCGCCGGGAGTTCGGACACGTGCGCGCCCTCGACGGCGCCGACTTCGACGTCGACCTGGGCGAGGTCGTCGCGCTCATCGGGGACAACGGCGCGGGCAAGAGCACGCTGGTCAAGGCGCTGTCGGGCTCCCTGGCGGTGGACTCCGGGGAGATCCTCAGCGACGGCCGGCCGGTCACGCTCGACTCCCCGGCGGCCGCGCGGTCGCTGGGCATCGAGACCGTCTACCAGGACCTCGCGCTGGCTCCGCACCTGGACCCGGTGCAGAACATGTACCTGGGCCGGGAGGTCATGAGGTCCGGCCTGCTGGGCCGGCTGGGCTTCATGGACCACGCCCAGATGCGGACGAGGACCCGCCAGGCGTTCGACGACCTCGGGGCGACGGTGCGCGACTTCAGCGCCCCGGTCGGGTCGATGTCCGGTGGCCAGCGCCAGCAGATCGCGGTGGCGCGCGCGGCCGCCTGGGCCAGCCGGGTGATCTTCCTGGACGAGCCGACGGCGGCGCTGGGTGTGGTGCAGACCCGCAACGTGCTCGACCTCATCCGGCGGGTGCGGGACCGCGGCATCGCCGTGGTCTTCATCAGCCACTCGATGCCGCACGTGATCGAGGTGGCCGACCGCATCCAGGTGCTGCGGCTGGGACGGCGGGTCGCGACCTACGACGCGAAGCAGACCTCGATGGAGGAGCTGGTCGGTGCCATGACCGGGGCGATCAGCCAGGACGCGGCGTGAGCGCGGCCACGGGTCAGCAGCAGGCCGCCGGGCCCGCCCCCGCGGACGAGGAGGCCCCGAAGACACCGCTGCAGCGGCTCCTGGGCGCGCAGGCCTTCCAGATCCTCGCCGTGCTGCTGGTGCTCATCGTGCTGTTCAGCATCGCGGAGCCGGACGCGTTCCTGTCGGTGAACAACTTCCGCAACATCGTCGTCAACGTCTCGATCCTGGCGATCATCGGCGTGGCGATGACGTTCGTGATCATCACCGGCGGCATCGACCTGTCCGTGGGCAGCGTCCTGGTCTTCAGCGGCGTGGTCGCGGCCAAGACGATGGAGGCCCTGGGTGGCCAGGGGGTCGGTGTCTCCCTCGTCGGCGCCCTGGTGGCCTGCGTGTCCGGCGTCCTGTGGGGACTGCTCAACGGCGTGCTCGTCGCCAAGGCCAAGGTGCCGCCGCTGATCGTCACGCTCGGCACCCTGGGCATGGCGCTCGGCGGCGCGCAGATCATCACCGGCGGGATCGACGTCCGCGGCGCGCCCACGGTGCTCACCGACACGATCGGCTTCGGGCGCCTGTTCGGGCAGATCCCGTACCTGTCGCTGATCTCCCTGGTGGTCGTGGTGCTCGGCGCCGTGCTGCTGCACCGGACCCGGTTCGGCCGCTACACCTACGCCGTCGGCTCCAACGACGAGGCCGCCCGGCGGGTCGGCGTCCGGGTGGACCGGCACCTGGTCCTCGTCTACACGCTGGCCGGCTTCTGCGCCGGGCTGGCGGGGATCCTCAACCTCGCCTTCTTCGCGTCGACCACGATCGCCGGCCAGTCCAACACCGCCCTGAACGTCATCGCGGGCGTCGTCATCGGCGGCACGAGCCTCTTCGGCGGCATCGGGACGATCGCCGGCACCGTCGTCGGCCTCTTCATCCCGGCCGTCCTGCAGAACGGCTTCGTGATCATGGGCGTCCAGCCCTTCTGGCAGCAGGTCGTCGTCGGGGCGTTCCTCATCGTCGCCGTCTACGTGGACCAGGTCCGGCGGGCCGCAGCGGCCCGCGGGGCCAGTGCCCGCAGATCGGTGGCCTCTCGGTTCTCCCGCCCAGCCCGGGCACGTCGAAAGGAAGCACAGTGAACAGAAGGACCACAGTCCGGATCTCCGCGGTCTCGGCGCTCGTGCTCGGCCTCGCCGCGTGTGGCGGGGACGACGGCGGCGGCTCGGCGTCCGGTGGGGGCGGCGGTGGCGGTGGCGGTGGCGGTGAGAGCTACGAGGTCGCGTTCGTCCAGGGCGTCGCGGGCGACGAGTTCTACATCACCATGGAGTGCGGCATCCGCGAGGCCGCCGAGGAGCTGGGCGTCGAGGTCACCGTCCAGGGCCCGCAGCAGTTCGACCCGGCCGTGCAGACCCCGATCGTCGACAGCGTCGTGGCCAGCCAGCCCGACGGCCTGCTCATCGCCCCCACGGACGTGAGCGGCATGTACCGGCCGATCCGGGCCGCTGCGGACGCCGGCATCACCGTCGGGCTCGTGGACACGACCCTCGAGGACCCGTCGATGGCGGTCACCCAGGTGGCCTCGGACAACGAGGGCGGCGGCGCGGCGGCCTTCGAGGCCATCAAGCAGGCCAACCCCGACGGCGGCACCGTCCTCGTCGTCGGCCACGAGCCGGGCATCAGCACCAACGAGGCCCGCATCAAGGGCTTCCTCGACGCGCTGGCCCAGGACCCCAAGTTCACGGCCCTGCCGACGCAGTACGCGCAGAACGACCCCGCCGAGGGGGCCCGGATCGTCACCTCGACGCTCCAGGCCACCCCGGACCTGATCGGCATCTTCGGCACGAACCTGTTCGCGGCCGAGGGTGCGGCGACCGGTCTGCGCCAGGCCGGTGCCGAGGAGCAGGTGACCGTCGTCGGCTTCGACGCCGGCCCGGCCCAGGTCGAGGCGCTGCAGTCGGGGACCGTGCAGGCCCTCGTCGCCCAGCAGCCCGCGGAGATCGGCCGTCAGGGTCTCGAGCAGGTCGTCGCCGCGCTCAACGGCGAGCAGCCGCAGGCCGAGATCCAGACCGGCTTCACGATCATCACGCAGGACAACCTCGACGAGAACCAGGACGCGGTGTACCGGTCCAGCTGCTGACCCACCGACCCACGGCGCCCCGCTCCCGGCCCGGGAGCGGGGCGCCGTGCGCGTTCCTGGGGTCCGTCGGGGACGGAGCAGGCGGGGCTCAGCCCGGCAGCTCCTCCTCGGCCGAGAGCTCGGGGACGTCGAGGTGCACCACGAGGTCGGCGTGCTCCCTGGAGGCCTCGACGACCTCTCCGTTGGGCACGTCGACGGTCTGCACCCAGTCCTCGGCGGCCCGGCGCTCGTGGCCGTGCGACAGGCGGCGACGGAGGAGTCGTCGTGCGCGCACCTCCGGCAGCACGTCGAGGTACCAGATCTCGTCCAGGCACGGCCGGACCGCGTCCCACCCGTGGCCCTGCACGAGCAGGTAGTTGCCCTCCGTGAGGACGAGAGGGGTGTCCGGGGGCACCGGGACGGCGCTGCCGATGGCCTCCTCGAGGTCGCGGTCGAAGACGGGGCCGTACACCGTGCGGTCGGGCGGCGTCCGCAGCCGCTGCAGCAGGGCGACGTAGCCGTCGACGTCGAAGGTGTCCGGTGCGCCCTTGCGGTCCCGGCGGCCCAGCCGCAGCAGCTCCTGGTTGGCGTAGTGGAAGCCGTCCATCCCCACCAGCGCGACCCGCTCGCCGAGTGCGGCGACCAGCGCCGCGCAGACGGTCGACTTGCCCGCCCCCGGTCCGCCGGTGATCCCGAGCAGCCGCCGCCCACCGGACGCCAGGGCCGCGGCCCGGTCCACCAACTGCTGCACCGTCTCACGGACGACGGGTGGCGCGCCCGCTCCGGCGGTGCCGGCTGCCTCCTGCACCGGCGACGTCCCCCTCCCTGGGTCGCACGTCCGTGGCGTCGCCACGGGCCCCGGCAGGGGCGCGACCCGGACAGCGTGACACCGGTGTCAAGGCGGCTGCATGACACCGATGACATCGACGTCGTCCCTGTGGTTGCATCGGTGCCGGCGCCGCTCCGCCCGGAGGGAGGCGACCGCATCGAACTCCAGGGGAGAAGCGCTGAGATGACCGACTTCGAGGGCCGCACCGTCCTGGTCACCGGAGCCAGTGGGGGCATCGGTGGGGCGACGGTCCGCCGCCTGGCCGCCGCGGGGGCCGACGTGATCGCCAGCGGTCGGTCCGTCGAGGCGCTCGAGCAGCTGTCGGCCGACACCGGGGCGCGCCCGCTGCCGTTCGACCTGACGTCGGAGGAGAGCATCCGGGCGGCGCTGGAGGGCCTGGACCTCTGGGGCGTGGTCAACTGCGGCGGCTTCGGCGGGGAGATCGCCACGCCGATGGACACCGACATCGCCGTCTTCGACAAGGTCATCAGCATCAACGCCCGCGGCGCGCTGCTCGTCACCAAGTACGCGTCCGCATCGATGATCCGGCTGGGTCGTGGTGGCGCCATCGTCAACGTGTCCAGCCAGGCGAGCCTCGTCGCCCTCAACGGGCACATCTCCTACGGCTCCTCCAAGGCGGCGCTGGACAACATCACCCGCGTCTCGGCCCTCGAGCTCGGCAGGTACGGGATCCGCGTCAACAGCGTGAACCCGACCGTGGTGATGACCGAGATGTCGGCGTTCTACTGGGGGCGCCCGGAGATCGAGGGGCCCTTCCTCGAGCAGATGCCGCTCGGCCGGTGGGCCACGGAGGACGAGATCGCCGCGCCGATCGTCTTCCTGCTCAGCGACGACGCCTCGATGATCAGCGGCGTCTCGCTGCCCGTCGACGGCGGCTACACGTGCCGCTGAGCGTCCTCGGCGTCCGCTGAGCCGACCGTGGCGACGATGCGGGACGTGGCCGCCCGGGCCGGGGTGAGCGCCAAGACCGTCTCCCGCGTGGTCAACAACGACCCCCACGTGCTGCCGGAGACGCGGACCAGGGTCACCGAGGCGCTGCGCGAGCTGCAGTACGTGCCGAACGCGCTGGCCCGCACCTTCCGTGCGGGTGGCGCGCCGGTCCTGGGCGTGGCGGTGCCGGACATCGCCGACCCCTTCTTCGCCCTCGTCGCCAAGGCGGTCGAGGACGTCGCGGCGGCGCACGACATGTCGGTCGTGGTGAGCAGCCTCGGCTACGACCCCGAGCGGGAGCGGGGAGCGCTGGAGTCGCTCCTGCGCCGGCCGCTCAGCGGGCTGGTCGTCGCGCCGACCTCGCCCGACCAGGGCCACCTCGGCCGGTGGACCTCGCGCCTGCCCGTCGTCTTCGTCGACCGCCCGCCGCGGGGCCTGGCGGCCGACACGATCACCGAGGACGACCACGAGGGCGCGCGGATGGCCACGGCGCACCTGGTCGCGCACGGCCACCGCGAGATCGCCTTCGTCGGGGACAGCCCGCAGGTGCCCACGACCGCTGCCCGCCTCGCGGGTCACCGGGCGGCGCTGGCGGAGGCCGGCCTCGTCGTGCGGGACGAGCTCGTCGCCTTCCGCGACTCCGACGACGCCGCGCCGGGGCGGGTGGTGCCGCGCCTCGCCAGGGCGTCCCCGCCGCCGACCGCCCTGCTCAGCGCCGACGCGCGCACGACGATGGCGCTGGTCCCGGAGCTGGCCGGGACCACCTGGGCCGTCGTCGCCTTCGGGGACTTCCCGATGGCCAACATGCTCTCGCCGGCGCTCACGGTGGTGGACCAGGACCCCGCCGCCCTGGGCCGGCTGGCCGCCGAGCGCGTCGTCGAGCGCCTCGGCGCACCGGAGGGCGCCCCGCCCCGGCGCACCGTCCTGTCCGTCCGGCTCGTCGAGCGCCAGTCGTGCCGGGCCGAGGCCCACGCGGCGGGCCTGTTCCCCTTCTCGGCGCCGGAGCTGGACACGAGCGTCTCCCGGTTCGAGCCGGCGGCGGGAACGGCCTCGCGTCCCGGCCGCCGCTCCTCCGCCTGACCCTCGTCCCCGGTCGCCGCACCACCGCACCCAGGAGGGAACACCGACCGTGACCGCCACACCGCTGCGGGAGACGACCCTGACCGCGCTGCCGGAACGGGTCCAGCGACCGGGCTACGACCGTGCCGCGGCCAGGAGCGGCGTCGTCCACCTGGGCGTCGGCGGCTTCCACCGCTCGCACCAGGCCGTCTACTTCGACCGGCTGCTCGCCCGAGGCCACGGGGACTGGGGCATCACCGGCGTCGGGGTCCTCGCCGCCGACCGCGTGCTCCACGAGGCGCTGCGTGCCCAGGACGGGCTCTACACCCTGGTGCTCAAGCACCCGACCGGGTCGATCGAGCCGGCCGTCGTGGGCTCGCTGCTGCGCCTGCTGCTGGTGGACGACGACCCGGAGACCGTCGTGGCCGCCATGGCGGCGCCGTCGACCCACCTGGTCACCATGACCATCACCGAGGGCGGCTACAGCACCGAGAAGTCCACCGGGCGGTTCCGGCCGGACGACGCCCTGCGCGCCGACCTCGCGGCCGAGCGTCCGCGCACCGCGTTCGGTCTGCTCACCGCGGCGCTGCGCCGGCGTCGCGACGCGGGGACGCCGCCCTTCACGGTGGTCTCCTGCGACAACGTCGAGCACAACGGAGCGCTCGCGCGACAGACCCTGGTCGAGTTCGCCCGCCTGCAGGACGCACGGACGGGGGACGACCTCGCCGGCTGGATCGCCGGGCACGTCGCGTTCCCCAGCTCCATGGTCGACCGGATCACGCCGGTCACGACCGACGACGACCGCTCCCGGCTGGCCGACGAGACCGGCATCGGGGACCGGTGGCCGGTCGTGGCCGAGCCCTACCTGCAGTGGGTGCTGGAGGACTCCTTCAGCGACACCCGGCCGCCCCTCGAGGAGGTGGGGGTCCAGCTGGTCGAGGACGTGCGCCCGTACGAGCTGGTGAAGCTGCGGCTGCTCAACGCCGGCCACCAGGTGATGTCCTACCTGGGCCACCTCGCCGGCCACCGCCGGGTCGACGAGGTCATGGCCGACCCGCTGTTCGTCGAGCTGGTCGACCGGTACGTGCGCGAGGAGGCCACCCCCACGCTGCCCCCGGTCCCCGGCACGGACCTCGCCGGCTACCGGCGCGTCCTCCTCGACCGCTTCGCCAACCCGGCGGTCAGCGACACCCTGGCCCGGAACTGCGCCGAGGGCTCCGAGCGCATCGCCACGTTCGTCCTCCCCGTGGTGCGCGACCAGCTGCGCCTCGGCGGACCGATCGACGTCGCGGCCCTGGCGGTGGCCGGCTGGGCCCGCTACGCCACGGGAGAGGACGAGGGGGGAGGGCGCATCGAGGTGGTGGACGCCCGCCTCGACCGGATGGCTCCGCTGCTGCGGCGCCGGCGGGAGAACCCTGCGGCCGTCCTGGAGCTCGGGGACGTCTTCGGGGACCTCGGCGACGACGAGCGCTTCCGGCGGGCGTACCTGCACGCGGCCGGGCTGCTGGACCGGTGGGGCGCCCGCGGTGCGGTCGCGCACGTCGTCGGTCCGTCGTCCGACCGCCCGCGCTGAGCCCGGGGTCAGCCGCGCAGGCGCACGGACAGGCAGGTCACGCAGCCCTCGAGCTTCTCGAACTCGGTCAGGTCCACGGCGACCACGCGCAGGCCGCGTTCCTCGAGCACGTGCCGGGTGGCCGGCGCGCTCGTGGACATCAGCACCGTGGCGCGGTCGAGCAGGACGACGTGCGAGCCCTCCGCCTCGGGGACGGCGAGGAACGCGGGCCAGACGGCGGGGTCGTCGACCAGGGGCTCGAACCCGACCACCGTGCCGTCCGGCAGCGCGGTGACGCCGGACTTCAGGTGCAGGACGCGGGTGACCGGGACGCCCACCACCTGCGCGCCCAGGGGAGCGAGCAGCGCGGCGAGCTGCGCCAGACCGGCCTCGTCGGTGCGCCCGCCGAGGCCGACCCAGACGGTGCCGTCGTGCTTCAGGACGTCGCCGCCGTCGAGCGTCCCGGGCGCCTCGATCCGGGCGATCCGGTAGCCGAGCGCCGCCAGGGTCTCCTCGGTGCCCGCGGTCTCGGGCCTGCGCTCGTCCGCGCCCGGTCGGGAGACGACCGCCAGGTCGCCGTAGACCACGACCGTGTCCTCCACGAACACCGCGTCGGGGCAGTCGTCGGCGGGCGGGACCTCGACCGTCTCCCAGCCCTCGGCCCGCAGCGCGTCGACGTAGCCCTGCCACTGGCGCAGCGCCAGCCCCCCGTCGACGGGTGTGCGGGGGACGTGGGTGACCAGGCCGTCGGCCAGCCGGGGGCCGGGATGGCGGACCAGGGCGCGCTTCTGCATGCGGGGGATCGTGGCAGGGCGGCGACGGGGCCGACCCCGCGCCGGGGCGGCCCTCAGCCCAGGCGCGCGTCCACGACCGCGACACCGGGTCCCTCCAGCGCGGCGAGGCCGGCCCGTCGTCCCGCCGCCACGAGCAGCAGGTCGACGTCGGGACCGCGCAGCTCGGCGCCGTCGCCGAGGGTCCACCCGGTGTCGGTCGACACCAGCCGCACCCCCGCCAGCCGCTGCGGGCCGCCCATGAACCGGTTCGGAGCGACGTAGGCCAGGCAGTCCGCCACGACGTCCGGAGGCGACACGTGACGCCGACCCAGGGGTCGCGCGATGTCCTGACCGTGCACGACCAGGTCCATGAGCGGGTCCCTCGGCGTGCTGCCGGGGAACCGCCGTGTGGATCCGGCGCTCTCGCGCAGCTGGGCGACCAGCTCCTCGGGGCGGTGGGCCGCCGACCGCTCCGCCGCGAGGTCGATCTCCATCCGGTCGAAGCTGCCCCGCGCGCGCACCGCCGCCCGCAGCAGCCGCGGCACGGTCAGCCGGGTCGTGACCGTGAGGTGGGCGACGACGTCGCGCACCGTCCAGGCCGCGCACAGCGACGGCGCCGCCCACTCGTCGGCGGTCAGGTCGGCGACGAGGTCGGCGACGCGGTGCCGCTCGGCGGCCACCGCCGCGTCGACCTCGGCACGGGACAGGCCGGTCGGGGTGCTCATGGGGGTCCCGACTCCGGCCGCCGCGTGAACTCGTCGGTCAGGACAGGACGGAGGAGGCGTCGTGTTCGAGGTACCAGGTGCGCAGACGGGCGAACCCCTCGTCGAGGCCCACGGCGGGCCGCCAGCCCAGAGCGGCCCGCGTCCGCCGCTGGTCGAACCAGTGGGCGGTCGCCAGCTGCTCGGCGAGGAAGCGGGTGAGCGGCGGGACCGACCGCCGGCGCGTTCCCGCCCAGACGGCCTCCGCGGCGGCGCCGGCGACCCAGGCCGCGCCGAACGGCACCCGGCCGCGCGGCCCCGGGACCCCGGCCGCCCGGCACAGCCGGTCGAGCACCTCGGCGACCGGGCGGGGCTCCCCGTTCGAGACGACCAGCGCCTCGCCGTGCACCGGTCCGCACGCGTCCACGGCCGCGATCAGGGCCGCTGCGGCGTTGTCGACGTAGGTGGTGTCGATGAGCGCCGCGCCCGACCCGATCACCGGCAGCCGCCCGGCCCGCGCCCGCTCGACGATGCGGCCGACGAGCTGGGTGTCGCCCGGGCCCCACACCAGGTGGGGGCGGACGGCCAGCACGGCCAGCGCGGGGGAGTCCGCGGCCAGCGCGTCGAGCTCGGCCACGGCCTTGGAGCGGGAGTAGCGGCCGCGGGCCCGCGCGGGGTCGGCGGGTCCGGCACCGACCCCGACGAGGGCCGTCCCGGCGTGTGCCACCGACGGGGACGAGACGTGCACCAGCCGGCCGACGCCCGCGGCCCGGCACGCGCCGAGGACGGCCCGGGTGCCCTGGATGTTGGCGTGCGCGTACTGGGCCCACGGACCGGTGACGTCGACCTTCGCGGCCAGGTGCAGCACGGCGTCTTGCCCGCGGACGGCCCGCGCGACGACGTCCGGGTCCGCGACGTCCCCCAGCACCTCCGCGCACGGCAGGCCGGCGGGACGACGCTGCAGCACCGTCACCTCGTCCCCACGCCGGAGCAGCCCGGTGGCCGTGGCCCGGCCGAGCATCCCGCTCGCCCCGGTGACCAGCACCCTCACGGTCGGCGGGGGGCTCGTGCGCCGGCCAGCGCCCGCGCGGCCCCGCGGGCGACCTCGCCCCGGTCCACCTTCGACTGGTGCCGCACGTCCACCGGCAGCCGGGAGGTGGTCAGCACCGCGGCCACGTCGACGCCCGCGGCCGCCCGGACGGCGTCGGCGAGCTCCGACCCGGCCAGGGTCGGTCGCGCCGGCCGGCCACCGAGCTGGGGCCGACGTCCGGACGGCACGACGACCACCACGACGACCTGTGCCCCGGCGGGTCCCACGCCGACGGCCGCGGCGGCCGACACGCCGTCGACCGCCTCCACCCGCTGCTCGATCCCGACGGGCGTCACCGGCCCGGCGGCCGTGGGGACCACGTGCTGGAGCCGCCCCTCGATCCAGAGCCGCCCCTGCGCGTCCAGGTGCCCGACGTCCCCGGTGCGGTGCCAGCCGGGGTTCCGGGACGTCGACCGCTCCAGCGCCCAGAGGGCGTCGTAGCGGTCCTTGACGTGCGCGGCCCGCACGCAGACCTCACCCGGGACGTCCGGGCGGTCGGTCGGCTCGCCGTCGGCCCGCCCGTCGGGGGACAGCGGGCTGACCCGCACGTCGACGCCGGGCAGGGGCCGGCCCACGCACACCCCGTCGCCCGTGCCGGCGTCCTCGATGCCGGCGAGCGAGACGTCGGTGACCGGCAGGACCTCGGTCATCCCGTACGGCGTGTGCGGGTCGGCCGAGGGGAGCACCGCCTGCAGCGACCGCAGCAGGGACGCCGGGACCGGCGCGCCGGCGGACATGAGCAGCCGGACCCGGGCCAGGGCCGTGCGCTGTCGCGGCGAGAGGTCCGCCGCCGTGGCCACCACGCGCCGCAGCGCCGCCGGGGAGGCGAAGACCACGGTCGCGTGGACGGCGGCCGCGGCGTCGCCCAGCGCCGCGGCGGTCAGCGAGCCCGGCGCCGTCACGTCGACGTCCGGCACCGCGGACCCGATGCCCAGCGCCGGCCCGAGGATCGCGAACGGCGCGAACGCCGCCACGAACCGGTCGTCGGCGGTGAGGCCGTAGGTGGACCGCACGAGCTCGAGCTGGGCGGCCGCCTGGCGGTGCGTGTAGACGACGCCCTTGGCCGGCCCGGTCGCCCCGGAGGTGAACAGGACGGCGCAGTCGCCGTCCAGCGGCGGTTCGGCGGGCGCCGGTGCCGACCGGCCGAGGGCCTCCAGGTCGGCGAGCGTGGCGGCGGCGCCCAGGCCGCGCAGCGCCGTCCGTCCCACGGGACCCACGGCGGTGCGGGCGCCGGGCAGACCCATGAGGCGGGCCGCGGCCAGACCGGCCCGGCTGCCGACGACGTGGTCGACCCCGGCGCTGCGCAACGCCCGGCGCATCCCGGCCAGCCCGAGGCCCTTGTCCGCGACGACGACCACGCCCCCGGCCCGCCACACCGCGTAGACGGTCGCGGTCAGGTCGGCCGAGGGCTCCACCAGCAGGGCGACGCGGGAGCCCGGGCGGACGCCGGACGCCGCGAACCCGGCGGCGAGGCGGGCCACCCGCCGGGACAGCTGCGACCAGCCGACCGTCGCGCCGCCGACCTCGACGACCGCGGGGGAGTCGTCGTCCGCCCGCTCGTCCAGGGCCGACCACAGCCGGCGGCCGGCCGCCGGGACCGCCGGCCGCGCGGGGGTGCGGACGTCGGTGTCGAGGTCGACCACCCACTGCGCCACGGCCTGGGCGTACTGCGGTGCGTCCTCCGGGAGCAGGTGGGAGGCGCCCTCGTACCGGTGCAGCCGGGCCTGCGGCAGGCGGCCGCGCAGGTCGGCCAGGTACCGCTCGCCGAACACCGGGTCGCGGGGGCCCCACAGCAGCAGCGCCGGGACGTCGAGCGTGCGGATGCCCCCGGCGATCGCCTCCTGCACCGGGCGGGACGGGTGTCCGGGGGAGAACGGGATGTCGGCGACGAAGTCACCGACCGACCGTCGCCGCGCCGGCGAGCGGTAGGGCTCCGCGAAGGCGCGCCGGACGTCGGCGGGCAGCGCCGGCCGGGACAGCGCCGTCGTGGCCCAGACGAACACCGGGGTGCCCACGGTGACCGCGGCGCGCACCCCCGGCGCGGACGCCAGCCGGATCAGGGCCGGCCCGAGGTCGCCCTCGGGCATGGCGACGGCCGTGTTGGCCAGGACGACGCCCTGCAGCTGGTCCCGGTGCTCGAGCGCCCAGCCCAGGGAGATGACCCCGCCCCAGTCGTGGCCGACCGTGACGACCGGGCCGGTGACGCCCAGGACCGCGGTGAGGTCGCCGAGGTCGGCCACCCGCTGGCGCAGGAACCGCGGTCGGTCCAGCCGGTCGGACCACCCCATGCCGAGCTGGTCGGGGGCGACGACCCGCCAGCCGGGTGGGGCGGCGGCCAGCAGCCGGCGCCACAGGTAGGACCAGGTGGGGTTGCCGTGGACGCACAGCAGCGTGCCGACCGGCTCGCGGACGGCGTTGTCGAGGACGTGCCAGCAGTGCTCGGCGCCGTCGGCGTCGGGAACGGTGACGAGCCGGGACCAGGCCGGGTCCAGTCCCGGGAGCGCCGGCAGGGCGGGCGTCGGGTCGGCCGCCCTCACCAGGCGATCTCGAGGCAGGAGGCGTTGAGGCCCGAGCCGATCCCCATGAGCAGCACGCGGTCGCCACTGACGAGTGAGTCCTGCTGGCCGGCCAGCGTGAAGGGGACCGACGCCGGGCCGAGGTTGCCCCGGGTCGGGAACGTCGTCGGCACGAGGGAGGGGTCGATCGAGAACCGGTCGCACATGGCCTTGGTGTGCACCTTGGAGACCTGGTGGACGATGTACCGGCTCATGCCGCGGGCCCAGTCGAACTCACCGGCGGCGTCCGCCCAGAGCTCGTCGGACAGGCCGAGCCCGGCGTCGAGCAGGCCCTTGAGGTCGGTCCGCATCTCGTCGTTGTCGCCCACGCAGAGCTCGTGGTGCTCGCTGCCCGCCCGGCTCGCGGACCCGACCAGGCGGTGCCCCTCCGGGTGCCGGTCGGCGCGCCCGAGGACCATGGCGACCGCGCCCGAGCCCAGGGTCAGGGTCGCGAACTGCGCCAGCACGTCCTTGGACACGGTGTCCGGGCGGTTGAGCCGCTCGAGGGTGCGCTCCTGCACCGGCCGGGAGTCCTCGCCGTTGACGATCAGGGCGTGGTCGACCATGCCGGAGTCGATCATGGCGGCCGCCAACTCCATGCCGTTGACGAAGCCGAGGCAGGCGTTCGTCACGTCGAAGTTCTGGCAGGAGCGCGGCAGGCCGAGCGCGTGGTGCACCGCGACCGCCGTCGAGGGCTCCAGGTACCGGCGGCTCACCGAGGTGTTGACCATCAGGCCGATGGACGACGGGTCGACGCCGCTCTCGCTGATCGCCTTGGCGCCGGCCATGGCGGCCCCGTCGACGAACGTCACGCCGTCGGCCCACCAGCGGCGCTCCCGGATGCCGGCGAGGCGCTCGAGCAGTCCGCGCCGCAGCCCCACCCGCTGGTAGGTCTCCCCGAGCGCGTCGTCAAAGGCGTCGGAGCCGACCACCCGGGTGGCGTCCTCCGTCTGGACGGTCAGGACCGCGGTGTTGGTGAACCTGCGTGTGGCGTTGCTGCTCATCTGTGGGATCCAGTCCTCGGAAGGGCCGACTCCCTGGTCGCGGCCGCCCTCGTTCGTTGCGCACTACCCGTGCCGTACGACGCTATTCCACCAGGTGTACGGCCCCCGGGCGTCGGCCGGCCGCCTGTCCGTGACCGGGTGTGACGTGCACTCACCCACTAGGTTCAGACCCCGGACGTCAGGACCGGCTCAGGGGGTGTGGCACGTGGCGAGATCGGTGCTCGTGACCGGCGGGAACCGCGGTATCGGGCTGGCGATCGCCCGCGCGTTCGCCGAGCAGGGCGACTCGGTGGCGGTGACCCACCGGGGCAGCGGCGCCCCCGAGGGCCTGTTCGGCGTGCAGTGCGACGTCACCGACGCCGAGGCCGTCGACCGGGCCTTCACCGAGGTCGAGGAGCACCAGGGGCCGGTCGAGGTGCTGGTGAGCAACGCCGGCATCACCCGCGACGGGCTGCTCATGCGGATGAAGGAGGAGGACTTCACCGACGTCCTCGACGCCAACCTCACCGCCGCCTACCGGGTGTCCAAGCGGGCCGCGGCGAGGATGGTGCGCGCCCGCTCCGGCCGGATGGTGTTCGTGTCCTCCGTGGTGGGGCTGCTGGGCTCGGCGGGGCAGACGAACTACGCGGCGAGCAAGGCCGGCCTGGTCGGGCTCGCCCGCTCGATCGCCCGCGAGCTGGGCAGCCGGGGCATCACCGCGAACGTGGTAGCCCCCGGCTTCGTCGAGACCGACATGACGGCGCAGCTGCCGGAGAAGCGGCAGCAGGAGATCCTCGGGCAGGTGCCGCTGGGGCGGTACGCCTCGGCGGAGGAGATCGCCGGCGTGGTGCGCTTCCTGGCGAGCGACGCGGCCGGCTACATCACCGGGGCGGTCGTCCCGGTCGACGGCGGACTGGGAATGGGGCACTGATGAGCGGCATCCTCGAGGGCAAGAAGATCCTGGTCACCGGGGTCCTCACCGAGGCCTCGATCGCCTACGCCACCGCGCGCATCGCGCAGGAGCAGGGCGCCACCGTCGTCCTGTCGAACTTCGGCCGGGCGCTGTCGCTGTGCCAGCGGATCGCCAAGCGGCTGCCGCAGGAGGCGCCGGTCGTCGAGCTGGACGTGACGAACACCGAGCACCTCGCGACGCTGGCCGACCGGCTGCGCGAGCACGTCGGCGACACCCTCGACGGCGTCGTCCACTCCATCGGCTTCGCGCCGCAGGAGGCGATGGGGGAGGGCTTCCCCGAGGTGGCGTGGGAGCACGCGGCGACGGCGTTCCAGGTGTCGACCTGGTCGATGGCCTCGCTCACCCAGGCCTGCCGGCCGCTGTTCGGGGAGCGAGCGTCGGTCGTCGGCCTGACCTTCGACGCCACCGTCGCCTGGCCGGTCTACGGCTGGATGGGCGCGGCCAAGGCGGCGCTGGAGTCCACCTCCCGCTACCTCGCCCGCGAGCTGGGCCCCGAGGGCGTGCGGGTCAACCTCGTGGCCGCCGGCCCGCTGCGCAGCATGGCGATGAAGTCGATCCCGGGCAGCGCCCAGTTCGAGGAGGCGTGGGAGGCGCGCGCCCCGCTCGGCTGGTCGGTGACCGACACCGAGCCGGCCGGCAAGGCCGTCGTCGCGCTCCTGTCGGACTGGTTCCCGGCCACCACCGGCGAGATCGTCCACGTCGACGGGGGCTTCCACGCCGTCGGGGTGTGACCTCCACCGCGGGCGTATGAAGGAGCGCGGGAGCCGCATCCCGGCGGCGCCCGCGAGGCGTCGCACCGGGGCGCATCCGTCGGCGCCCGCAGGGAGAAGGAGAACCGTGCCGCTCGCCACCGACGTCGACATCACCCCCGCCGGCCAGCGTCCCGACGAGGACCCGTCGCTCGCCGTCCGCAACAACGGCGGGACGCCGCCGTCCGCCGAGCCCGCGCCGTCCGGACGGCGGGAGGCGCTGCTCGTGCTCGGCTTCGGCGGCCCGGAGGGGCCCGACGACGTCATGCCGTTCCTCGAGAACGTCACCCGCGGTCGGGGCATCCCGCGCGAGCGGCTGCTCGACGTCGCCGATCACTACATGCACTTCGGCGGGGTCAGCCCGATCAACGCGCAGAACCGGGCGCTCACCGCGGCCATCGAGGCCGAGTTCGCCGCCGCCGGTCTGGACCTGCCGGTCTACTGGGGCAACCGCAACTGGTCGCCGTACGTCGAGCACGTCTGGCAGCAGATGGCCGACGACGGCATCGAGCACGTCTACGTCTTCCCGACGTCGGGGTTCGCCTCCTGGTCGGGCTGCCGGCAGTACCACGAGGACGTCGCCCGGGCCCGCTCGGTGTTCACCGGCGCCGCCCCCGGTGGCGGGCCGACCGCGGAGAAGCTGCCGCACTACGGCGACCACCCCGGCTTCGTGCGGGCCAACGCCGAGGCGCTCGCGGCCGCGCTCGCGTCGCTCCCGGAGGACCTCCGGGACACCGCGCGCCTGGTGGCGACGGCGCACAGCATCCCCGACAGCATGGCCGCGGTGGCCGGGCCGGACGGCGGGGCCTACCAGGTCGAGCTGCTGCGCTCGGCGCGGCTGGTGGTCGACGCCGTGGCGCCCGGCCGCGACTTCGACCTGGTGTGGCAGTCGCGCAGCGGCCCGCCGTCGGTGCCGTGGCTCGAGCCCGACGTCAACGACCACCTGCAGGCGCTGGCCGGAGCGGGGGAGAAGGCCGTCGTCGTCTTCCCGATCGGCTTCGTCAGCGACCACGTCGAGGTCGTCTGGGACCTGGACAACGAGGCGAGGGAGACCGCCGAGGAGCTCGGCATGGCCTTCGGCCGCGCGGGGACGGCCGGCACCCACCCGGCGTTCGTGGCGATGGTGCGCGAGCTGGTCGAGGAGCGCCGGTCGGGCACGCCTCCCCGGCTGGGCACCGACTGCCCGGCGCACTGCTGTTTCGTCCGTCGGCCCACCGGCCGCCACCGCGGCCCGGAGCCGTCCCCCGCCTGAGCCGAGCCGCTGCGTCCCGGGTGCCGCTCAGGGGGCGGTGGGCAGCGGCTCGGTCGACCCCGCCTCGAGCGCTTCCCGGACGTGCTCCAGGCCGGCGCGGACCAGGCGCCCGTAGCCGTCGTCCGCGAGCTCGGGATCGACGCCTCCGCCCGTGTCAGGTGCTGCCGCGCGCCGGGCGCGTCGCCGAGCCGGCGGAGGCAGTCGGCGAGGTTGAGGTGCAGCGACGGCAGCAGCCCGCGCACCCGGAGTGCCGCGTCGTACCGCTGTGCGCGCTCGTCGGTGAGGTCGCCGGCTGCCGCCAGGGCCCGCTCGTCCCAGCGCAGCTCCGCGCGGACGTCGTCCTGCAGGTCGGCGAGGAAGTGGGCGAGGGTCACCCGGTGCAGCGGGTCGCCGTCGGGCCCCACCCGCTCCCACACCTCCGTCAGCCGCCGGCGGGCCTCGATGCGCGCACCGCCGCGGCCGAGCTCAACGGCGGCGACGATCTCCGCCATGGTCGCGTCGGGGGCGCTCATCGATCAGCGGTGAGTCACCGCGGGACGGTGTTGTAGGCGGCGGTGACCGCCTCGCGGACGGCGTCCCCGAGCGGGCGCAGCGCGTCGTCCCGGGCCGCGGCCTGCCGGTGGGTGACCGCGCCGCCGGGGGCGTCGGTGAGCGCCAGGTCGAGCACCTTCGCCAGCCGCTGGGCCCGCGCCAGCAGCGACATCGCGACCGGGTCGGTCCCCGGCGGCACCCCCGGCACGTGTGCGGCCTCCGCCAGCCCGGCCAGGAGCGCCGGCACCTCGGGGTGCCACCGGGCCAGGTCGAGCTCGGCGAGCGTGCGGGCCGCGTTCCCGACGGCGAGGTCGAGCGCGCCGGACACCGCGCGCAGCGACCCCTCGACCGGCGGCGGCACCGGCGGGGCGCCGGTCAGGTCGAACGCCGTCCACTGCACCGCCTCCGGGCCCAGCGGCTCGGGCACCAGAGCGACCCGCTCGCCGACGGCGGCCTGCCCGGCCTCCACGGCCAGCTCGGCCAGCCCGGGGAGGCGCGGCAGCCCCCGGACGTCGCCGGGGACCGGCAGCACCAGCCGGACGCGGCGCTCGCCGGCGCCGCGCAGCGCGCTCAGCGCCCAGCCGAGGGGCACGGCCCCGTCGGTGCCGGGCAGTCCGGAGACCCGGTGCGCGGTGTCGCCGACCAGGGCGTCGAGGGCGTCGTCGTAGGAGGTGCGGCCGGTCAGCCAGGCGGTGGCCCAGACCGCGAACCGGCCCGCGGGGAAGTCGTGCACCCGGCGAGGTTATGCCGGGCCGCGGCCGAGATGACGATCCGGTGGAGATCCGTCACAGCGCCGTCCGGATCTGGGAGAGTGAGGCCGTGGAGGCCTGGGTGTTGTGGCTCATCGCGTCGGGCCTGTTCGCGGCCGGCGAGCTGGCCAGCGGCGACCTCTTCCTGCTGATGCTGGCCGGCGGGGCGCTCGGTGGCGTCGGCGTCGCGCTGCTCGGCGGTCCGGTGGTGCTGCAGCTGGCCGCCTTCGTGGTCGTCGCGGCCCTCCTGCTGGCGCTGGTCCGCCCGCTGGCCAAGCGGCACCTGTCCGAGCGCACGCCCGAGCAGCTGGACGGCGTCGCCGCGCTGGTCGGCCGCACCGCGAAGGTCACCCGAGCCGTCGACGGGCACGGTGGTCGGATCCGACTGGGCGCCGACGAGTGGACCGCCCGCAGCCAGTACGGCGGCGAGCGGTTCCCGGTGGGGGCGACGGTGCGGATCCTGCAGGTGGACGGCGCCACCGCCGTCGTCGGCGACGCCCTCGAACTGGAGTGAGCCCCTCCCGTGGGTGACCCGCGCGTCGCAGCGTGACCGGGACGTGCCCGCGAGAGGGCAAGATCAGCGGTGGAACCCGGAGAAGGGAGCGTTCCCGTGACGCCTGCACTGATCGCCCTGATCGTGATCGCCCTGCTGGTGGTGGTCGTCGTCGCCAAGAGCGTGACGATCGTGCCGCAGGCGCAGGCCAAGGTCGTCGAGCGGCTGGGCCGCTACAGCCGCACGCTGTCGCCGGGCCTGTCGCTGCTGGTCCCCTTCATCGACCGCGTGCGGGCCACGATCGACCTGCGCGAGCAGGTGGTCTCCTTCCCGCCGCAGCCGGTGATCACGTCGGACAACCTGCAGGTCGGCATCGACACCGTCGTCTACTTCCAGGTGACCGACCCGCGGTTGGCCACGTACGGCATCGCCAACTACATCCAGGGCATGGAGCAGCTCACCACCACGACGCTGCGCAACGTCGTCGGCGGGCTCAACCTCGAGGGCGCGCTGACCGGCCGCGACGGCATCAACAGCCAGCTGCGCGAGGTCCTCGACGGCACCACCGGCCCGTGGGGGCTGCGGGTGGCGCGGGTGGAGATCAAGGCGATCGACCCGCCGCCGTCCATCCGCGACTCGATGGAGAAGCAGATGCGCGCCGACCGCGACAAGCGGGCGATCATCCTGCAGGCGGAGGGCGCCCGGCAGTCGGCGATCACCACGGCCGAGGGGCAGAAGGCCTCGGCGATCCTGTCCGCGGAGGGCAAGAAGCAGGCCGCGATCCTCGAGGCGGAGGCCGAGCGGCAGAGCCGGATCCTGCGGGCCGAGGGTGAGCGCGCGGCGCTGTTCCTGCAGGCGCAGGGCCAGGCGAAGTCGATCGAGACGGTGTTCCAGGCCATCCACGACGGCAAGCCCGACCAGGGCCTGCTGGCCTACCAGTACCTGCAGACGCTGCCGCAGATCGCGCAGGGCGACGCGAACAAGATGTGGATCGTCCCCAGCGAGTTCAGCAAGGCCCTGGAGGGCCTGGCCAAGCTGGGCGGGGCAGACGGCGACGGGCGGTCCTGGATGGACGTCGACGCATCGGCGAACGGCGCCGGCCGCCCGACCGCCGAGCTGGACACGTCCGGCTGGTTCGAGTCGGCGCTGCCCCGCGCCGCCGACCAGCCCGAGGCGAAGATCGAGCTGACGAGCATCGCCGACACCGCGCCCGCGGTGCCGTCGCCGGCGATGCCGGACACGGCGTCCCTCGCCCGCGCCGCCGAGCACGAGGCCGGTCGGCCGACACCGGGCCCGGACGACGCCCCACCGCGTTCCTGACACGTCCACAGGCATAGGAGGCAATGCACACGTCCCAGGGCGTCGGGGCGTGTGCATTGCCTCCTATGCCCACGCAGACCTCCGGGGCGCCGCGAGCCTGCGAGCGGTCGGGCAGGGGCCTCAGTCCTTGAGCAGGCCCTCGCGGAGCTTGGCCAGGGTTTGGCTGAGCAGCCGGGACACGTGCATCTGCGAGATGCCGATGTCGGCGGCGATCTGCGACTGGGTCATGTTGCCGAAGAACCGCAGGATCAGGATCCGCCGCTCCCGCGCCGGGATGGTGGCCAGCAGCGGCTGCAGCGACTCGCGGTACTCCACGCCCTCCAGCGCGGCGTCCTCCTCGCCGAGCGTGGCGGCGAGGGTGGGGGAGTCGTCCTCACCGGAGAGCCGCTCGTCCAGGGAGCTGCTGCGGTAGGCGTTCGCGACGGCGAGGCCCTCGAGCACCTCCGCCCGCGGGATGCCCAGGTGCTCGGCCAGCTCCGACGGGGTCGGCGCGCGGCCGTTCTTCTGCGCCAGCTCGCCGACCGCCGCGTTCAGCGACAGGTGCAGCTCCTGCAGCCGACGCGGCACCCGCACCGACCAGCCCTGGTCGCGGAAGTGCCGCTTGATCTCACCGGTGATGGTCGGCACGGCGAAGGAGAGGAACTCCACCCCGCGGCTCGGGTCGAACCGGTCGATGGCCGCGATCAGGCCCAGCGTGCCGACCTGCAGCAGGTCGTCGAAGGGCTCGCCGCGGTTGCTGAACCGGCGGGCGAAGTGCCGGACCAGAGGCAGGTGCTCCTCGACGAGGATCTCGCGCAGCCGCTCACGGCGCGGATCGTCCTTGTCCAGGGTGGCCAGCTCGGCGAACAGCGGCGCGGTGCGCTCGGCCCGCCGCCGGTTCTCCGAGATGGGCGCGGAGCCGGACGACCCCGCCTCACCGGACGCGGTGTCGTCGACCTCGTCCTCGCCGGCCTCCTCGTCGGAGGAGACATCCTCGGCCTCGGTGGCGTCGTCGTCCTCGGACTCCGCGTCGTCGTCCACCGTGTCCTCGTCCACCGTGTCGTCGTCCGTCGCGTCGCCCGCGACCGGGCCGGGCACGACCTCGGTGCGCGGGTCGGGCACCACGACGGGCTGCTCCTCGGACGCGACCTCTCCCTCCGTGCCGCGGCGGCCGGTCGGGAACTCGTCGTCGCGCAGGGTGTCCTCCTCGAGGGTCCGGGGCTCCGGGGCTGGCGCCCCGCTCACCGCGCGACCGAGACGTTCTTGCCCGCGTCCCCGAGCAGCTGGTCCGGGTGCTGCCCCGGCAGGTACTTGGCCATGGAGATGACGGCGACCGGCGAGGTGGTGCCGTCGCCGGCCGGCACGGTGGCCTGGGTGGCGGGGCCGGCCTCGACCTCGTCGACCAGGGTGTGCAGCACCGCCCAGCCGAAGCCGTCACGGGGGACGTCGGTGCCCTCGGTGGTCGGCACCCAGGCGTCGATGTGCAGGCCCCGCCGGGTGGTCTCGAAGACGACGGTCAGCCGGCGGTCGTCGGAGACGATCGCCGAGAGCGTCGCGCAGGCCTCGTCGACGGCCAGCCGGAGGTCCTCCACCGCGTCGAGGTCGTAGTCCATCCGCATCGCCAGGTCACCGGCCATGGCCCGCACGGCGGGCAGCTGGGTGGGGGTGGTGGGCAGTCGCAGTTCCAGTCGCTCGGCGCGCCGCCCGTCCTGCGTGAGGGCACCCCTCGAGTCCACCATCCGTCGTCCGCTCCTCATCCTCGCATCGCGACCGCGCGCCGGGAGCCCTGCAGACCCCGGTCCGCGCCGGTTCGCACCCCATCCTGCCCGACCGGCCGTGGCAGCCTGCCCGGCGCCGTCGGGCGGTGCGCCTGACGGGGAGTGCTACCCCGCCGCGGGCGCCGGCCAAACCCCAGGTCACACCGCCGGGACGCCGCGGTTGCAGGCCCCTGTGGGCTGCGGTTCGCTGACCCGAGATGAACACCAGTCAGGAGAGCCCGCCGTCCGGGCCCGCTCCCGTCGACGACGCCGGCGGTGCCGCGCTCGTCGCGGCGCTGGAGGCATCCTCCACCGCCATCTGGTGCCTCGCCGGACCCGGGCTGCAGCCGGTCTGGGCCAACGCCCGCGCCCGCGGCATGGGCACGGCCCCTGGTGACCTCGCCGCGGTCGCCGGCCGCCGCGTCGCCGAGCTGGCCGGCGAGGTCGCCCACAGCGGGCACGCCGAGACCCTTCACGGCGCTCCCGACCCCGACGGCCGGGCCGCCACGGTCGTCCTGCAGCCGCTGGAGGTGCACGGGCAGCCCGGCGTGCTCGTGCTGGTCGAGGACGAACGGACCGCCTGCGGGCGTGCCGCCACCGTGATGGCCGAGGGGGACGTCGTCGACCAGGTGCAGCACTCGCTGCTGCCTCCGGCGCTCCCGCTGCTCCCCGACGTGCGCCTGTCGGGCAGCTACCACCGGGCCAGCTCGCTGCACGCCGCCGGCGGGGACTGGTACGACGCCGTGCCGCTCGGGCGTGGCCGGCTGGCCCTGGTGGTCGGCGACGCCGTCGGCCACGGCGTGCCCGCGGCCGGGGCGATGAGCCGGCTGCGCGGGGCCATGCGCTCGCTAGCGCTGCGCGACCCCTCGCCCGCAGCGGTCGTGGCGGCGCTCGACGCCTTCGCCGGGCAGATGGACGACGTCGAGGGTGCATCGGTCTTCTACGGGGTGCTGGAGGCGGCCACCGGGCGGCTGACCTATGCCGCGGCCGGGCACCCGGCTCCGCTGCTGGTCCGGGCCGACGGCGGCACGGAGTTCCTCCGGCTGGACCCCCGGCCGCCGTTGGGCACCCTGCCGGGCGCGCCCAGCGTCGCGGCCACCGCACAGCTGCCGCAGGGCTCCACCCTCGTGCTGTTCTCCGACGGCGCCGTGGCCGCCTCCCGAGCGCTGTCCGCGGAGGGCCTGGACCGGCTGGCCGAGGTGTCGTGCGCCGCGCTCACCGCGCCGGGCGCGCTGGAGGGCGACGCACCGGCCGAGTTGGCCGCGGCGATCGTCGAGGGGCTCCTCGACTCCGAGGAGCACCCCGACGACATCGCCGTCCTGGTCGCCCACCGCCGGGCGGAGACGACGGAGCCGCTGGACCTGGACCTGCCCGCCGTCCCGGCGGCGTTGCCGATGGTCCGCCGGCACCTGGGCGGCTGGCTGGCGAGGCTGGGCATGGGGGAGCAGGACCGGGTCGGCGTGATGGTCGCGGTGGGCGAGGCCACCGCCAACGCGGCCGAGCACGCCTACCGCGGGGTGGAGCCGGGGCGGATGCAGGTGACCGCGGCCGTCGACGTGGACGGGCTGCTCACCGTCACCGTGCGCGACCAGGGCCGGTGGCGCCCACCGGACCGCGACCCCGGCGACCGCGGCCGCGGGCTGCTGATCATGCGGCAGCTCGTCGACGGCGTGGTGCTGCAGGGCGAGAACGGCACGACGGTGACGCTGAGCATGCGGCTGCGCCGCACTCCGGAGGAGGACGAGGACCGGCACGGCGGCACGACCTCGGCGGAGGTCGTCGTCGACCGCAGCGCCGAGTGCCCCGTGGTCCGGGTCTCGGATGCGGTCGACATGGTCGGCGCCGAGCAGATGCGCATCCGGCTGCTGGAGGCCAGCCACGGCGGTACCGGCCGGGTCGAGCTGGACCTCACGGCGGTCACCCTGTTCAGCAGCGCGGCGGTGCGCGTGGTCCTCGCGATGGCCCGGATCGCCGGCGAGGAGGGCTGGCGGCTGGTCGTGCACGCACCGGAGGGCGGGGTCACCCGGCACATCCTCGAGATCAGCGGACTGGCCGGGCTGGTCGAGCTGCGCTGAGCAGAGCCCGTCGACGCTCCGCGTTTGCGGAATGCCCGCGGTGCCCATCCCCCTGGCGTGAGACTCCGCCGCAGCGACGTGCACGGCCCCGGATGGCGGCGCCGGCGCGCCGGCCGCGGCTTCGCCTACTACGACGAGGACGGGGCGCTCATCAAGGACGAGCGCCTGGACCGGCTGCGCTCGCTGGCCATCCCGCCGGCCTGGAAGGACGTCTGGATCTGCCCCTGGCCCAACGGGCACATCCAGGCCACCGGGGTGGACGCCGCCGGCCGCCGGCAGTACCGCTACCACGACCAGTGGCGGACGCGGCGGGACGCCGAGAAGCACGAGCGGGTGCTGGAGATCGCCCACCAGCTGCCCGACGTGCGCGACGCCGTCGTCGACGCGATCCACGGCGAGGGGCTGACGCGGGAGCGCGTGCTCGCCACCGCCGTCCGGCTGCTGGACCTCGGGGCCTTCCGCGTGGGCAGCGAGCAGTACGCCGAGGACAACGGCACCTACGGGCTGGCCACGCTGCGCAGGGACCACGTGCGGGTCCGCGGCGAGCGGGTCTTCTTCTCCTACACCGCCAAGGGCGGCATCGAACGGGAGCTCGAGCTCACCGACAAGCCCACGGCCGACGTCGTCCGCGAACTGCTCAAGCGCCCGGAGCCGGGGGAGGAGCTGCTCGGCTACTGGGTGGACGACCCGGCCGGCAGCGGCCGTGCGTGGCACGACGTGACCAGCACCGAGGTGAACGCCTACCTCAAGGAGATCAGCGACGCGGAGATCACGGCCAAGGACTTCCGCACGTGGAACGCCACGGTGCTGATGGCGGCCACGCTGGCCGAGACGCCGGCACCGGCCACCAAGACCGCGCGCAAGCGGGTGCTCAAGGAGGCCTACGAGCGGGTTTCGGAGACGCTGGGCAACACACCGGCGGTGTGCAAGGCGAGCTACGTCGATCCACGGGTGGTCGACCGGTTCGAGGACGGCGACACGGTGGCGCGCGCGCTGCAGGACGCGGCGGAGGCACCGGACGACCGGACGGCGCAGAAGGTGCTCGAGCAGGCCGTCTGCCAGTTGCTCAGCGCCTGAGGAAGGACCCGTTCTCCCGCCCTTCGTGCAAGGACCCCTGCTCCCCGCCACTCGCGAGCTCGCGGCGGGACCCTGCAGGGGGCCGGGCGCGGAGTCATGCCATGGGTACCGCTCGACGACGAGAGGCCCCGCCGTGGCGGGGCCTCTCGTCAGGTCGTGCGGAGTGGGGACCCCCTGGGGTCCCCACCGGTCAGGAGGTCAGCGGGCGCTGCCGTCGACGATCGTGAACAGGTCGATCAGGCCGGTGACCTCGAGCGGGCGGGTGACCGCGCGGGTGGTGGCGATCAGGCGGAGGTCGACGTCGCGGGAGCGGGCCGACTTCTGCGTCTCGACGAGGACGGCCAGGCCGGCGGAGCCCAGGAACTGGACGCCCGACAGGTCGATGACCAGGGCCTTGGGTTGCTGCTCGAGCTGGGTGTCGAGCGACGACCGGAGCACGGGGGCGGTGAACGTGTCCACTTCGCCGACGACCGTCACCGTGACCGCGCCGTCCTCACTCGTGGAGGTCGAGAGCGTGATCACGTCGTCGAAGGGTGCCTCCGTGCCCTCGGTCGACACGTCGGGCTGCCCCTCGGCAGGCAGGTCGGATGTGGTCACGGGCTGAGCTCCTCTCAACGGCAGTACCCGGCGGCACGACCGCCCGGTCAATCTACCGCTGTGCGGCCCCCCGGATGTCGTGGCCCCCGGACACGCACGTCGTCGTTCGTGTCCGTACCGGGGAATCGCCCGGCGCGGCCGCGGCTGCCTGCTCAACCGCACCATCAACGTAGACATCCGAGGTCGAACGCGCCAACCCGCCCCCGGCGACCGCCGCCAACTCGTGACGCCATCACCCGTCCGAGGGCAGATGGCGTCACGAGTTGGCCGCTGAGGGCCCGTCGAGCACGAACGGGACCGCATGAGCCGGGGACGGCACCCGGCCGGAGTGGACCGGTCGCGGGTCCGGGGGACCTCTCGACCGGGGCACGGGGAAGAGCTCGGAGTGGCTCCCTGCAGGGTCCCGGGGTCCTTCGTCAGTCCACCACGTGGATGGCGGCCTCCTCCGGGCCCTCGCCGCCGACCACCGGGTCGAGGCTGGCCTCGACGTCGTCGGCGGTGCGGTTGGTGCCGGAGTCGGAGTCCGGGGTGGTGTCGTAGTCCTGCTCGAGCTGGCCGAGGCCGCGGGCGGGGTCCTCGGCGGGGCGCACGTCCGGGACGTCCTCGGAGATCTCCTCCTCGAGTCGCCCGGACAGCGACTTCCCCTCGGACTGCTCGAACGCCGTCGTGCCGAAGCCGACGGTCTGGTGGCTCTCCCGGTCGCCCGGCTCCGGGGCGAACTGCGGGTCCTCGGACCGCTGCATGGTCGGGAAGTCGTCCTGGGAGACGTCCGGGACACCGTTGTCCTCGGGGAACACGTCCCGGGCGGTCTGGCCCTCGGGACCGGTGGCCCCGGTGTCGCCGCGGACGTCGTCGCGCGTCCCGGTGAGCCCGCGCTCGTCGTCGGGGAACTCCGCGTCGTTGAGGGCGGAGTGGATGGCTCCGCGGTCGCTCTGGTCGGGCTCGGTCATGGGGTTGCCTCCGTTCTGCGTGCGTCCGCCCTGCACACGCTCGTCCGTCCGTGGACGGGGACCGGTCGGGCGACCGGCGTCGTGATCTCGCCCTACCCGTGGGACCCCACCCCATGCGTGGGCCGGCTCCCGGACAGCGGTCGGGCGCGTTCCGCATGGCGCTCCCGGGAGTGGGTAGCGCGCCTGCCATGGCCATCACAGACGAGGTGCAGCGGTTCGGGGCTCCCGTCCGCCGCTGGGCCCGCCACCAGAAGCGCGAGTACACGCAGGGGGAGCCGCGCCCGCTGGGTGGTGACCTCGGTGCCATGGGCGTCTACCTCGGCCTGGTGTCGGCCGCCGCTGCCGCCGTCCGGGCCTCGGGCCGGGAGCTGCCCGACCGCATCCCGCCGGGCGACGCGGCGCTGCTGGCGG
Organism: Geodermatophilus sp. URMC 61; assembly: GCF_052931555.1. Classification (NCBI taxonomy): domain Bacteria; kingdom Bacillati; phylum Actinomycetota; class Actinomycetes; order Geodermatophilales; family Geodermatophilaceae; genus Geodermatophilus; species Geodermatophilus sp. URMC 61. The sequence goes on along the minus strand of NZ_JBRFHZ010000002.1, from coordinate 2,256,734 downwards.
TGGCCACCTTCCGGCTGGCCCGGCGGATCGCGAAGGACCCGGTGACCAGCCCGCTCCGGGCGCCGTTCACGACCTACCAGGGGCCGTCGGGCCACGCGGAGGTCGCCGAGGAGGTCCGGGAGCACGGCGGGGTCAAGCACGCCATCGGCGAGCTGCTCACCTGCCCGTTCTGCCTGGCGCAGTGGGTCGCCACCGGCCTCGTCTTCGGCTACGTGACCGCACCGAAGGCCACCCGGTTGGCCGCGCTGACCATGACCCTGGTGGCCGGTTCGGACGTCCTGCAGTTCGTCTACGACTCGATCCAGAACGGTGCGCTGGACCCCGGGGGCGAGGAGGCCGGCGTCCAGTGATCCCCTCCTCCGAGGGAGGCGGCGGCCCTCGACCTGCCGGAGGGGCGGCGGCGGTCCTATCCTGGTGATCTTGACCGCCTGCCTTCCCCGCCCGCGGTCGCGGACCCGATCTCTCGACAGGAGCACGGCATGCGGTCGATCTGGCGCGGGGCGGTGTCGTTCGGCCTGGTCAGCATCGGCGTGAGGCTGTACACGGCCACCGAGGACCACGACATCCGGTTCAACCAGGTGCACGCCGTCGACGGCGGGCGCATCAAGTACCGACGGGTGTGCTCGATCGACGGCGAGGAGGTCGAGTACTCCGAGATCGCCAAGGGCTACGAGCTGCCCGACGGCCAGCTCGTGGTGCTCACCGACGAGGACTTCGAGGAGCTGCCGCTGGCCAGCCGGCGGGAGATCGAGGTCCTGCAGTTCGTCGACCAGGACGAGATCGACCCGATCCAGTACGAGAAGACGTACTACCTGGAGCCCGATCCCTCGGCGACCCGCCCGTACGTGCTGCTGCGCGACGCCCTCGAGAACGCCGGCCGGGTCGCCATCACCAAGATCGCCATCCGGTCGCGGGAGTCGCTCGCGGCGCTGCGCGTGAAGGACGGCGTGATGGTGCTGCACACCATGCGCTGGCCCGACGAGATCCGCCGTCCCGACTTCGCGTTCCTCGACGAGGACGTCGCCGTCCGGCCGCAGGAGCTGCAGATGGCCGAGGCCCTGATCGGGTCGATGACCGCGGAGTTCGACCCGACCGAGTTCACCGACGACTACCGCGAGGCGATGGCCGAGCTGCTCGAGGCCAAGCAGAGCGGCGGCGAGGTGCAGCCGCTGCCCGAGACCGCCGACTCCGGCGCTGCCGTCGTCGACCTGATGAGCGCACTGCGCCGCAGCGTCGAGGCCGCGCGGGGCGGTGCGGCCGCCGAGGAGCCCCCCGTCCGCAGGGCGCCTGCCAAGAAGGCCACCGCCGCCAAGAAGGTGGCGGCCCCGGCCGACGACGAGGCCCCGGCCCGTCGGACGCGGGCCCGGCAGACCACCGCGGCGAAGAAGAGCACGGCGGCGACGAAGGCCACCGCGGCGACGAAGGCCACCGCGGCGAAGAAGGCCACCGCGGCGACGAAGGCCACCGCGGAGAAGGCGCCGGCCAAGCGGGCCCGCCGCACCGCCTGAGGTGACGGCCCGGGGGAGTGCCCGGCGTACGCCGCCGGCCGGGGACCCGTTCGCTGTCGCCGAGAGCGCGTCCGGCCTCGTGCTGCGGCTCGAGCGGAACGGGGTCCCGTGGTGCTGGGCGCTGCCGGAGGGGCCGCCGACCGGGCGCGGATCCGCGCTGCCCGCCGTCCCCACGACGGACGGCGGGGCCCCCGGAGCGCGGCCCTGGGACTCCGGCCGCTACGCCGCCGAGGAGTGGCGCGACGACCGCGTGGTCGTCGCCCTCGCCGGACGGCGGCTGCGCGGCCGGCACGTGTTCTTCCGCGAGCCCGACGGCGGCTGGCGGGTCCGCGCCCTCGACGCCGCGGCGGAGGGCGCGCCGCTGGTCCCGATGCTCGCGACCCCGGGCGAGCTGCCCCCGCCGGCGCAGGACGACGCGTGGGGCTACGAGTTCAAGTGGGACGGCGTCCGCGCGATCTCGATCGTCCGGGCCGGGACACTGGCCCTCTGGGCACGCAGCGGCACCGACGTCACCGCCCGTTATCCCGAACTGAGCCGACTACCCGAGGCCCTGGCCGGGCACGACGCCATCGTCGACGGTGAGGTCGTCGCCCTCGACGGGCGCGGCCGGCCGGACTTCGGCGCGCTGCAGGGGCGGATGCACCGCACCGGCCCGGAGGTCCGCCGGATGGCCGCGGCCGCGCCGGTGACCTACCTGGTCTTCGACCTGCTGGAGGAGGACGGCGAGAGCCTGCTCGGGTTGCCGTACGCGCGGCGCCGCGAGCGGCTGGAGGCGCTCGGCGTCGCTGGTGAGCGGTGGGTGCCCACACCGTGGTTCCACGGCGGCGGGGCCGCGGTGCTGGCCGCCAGCCGGGACAACGGCCTCGAGGGCATCGTCGCCAAGCGGCTGCACTCGCCGTACCGCCCCGGGCTGCGCGGGCCGGACTGGCGCAAGGTCAAGAACGTGCGGACCCAGGCGGTCGTCGTCGGCGGATGGCGGCCCGGGCAGGGCCGGCGGGCCGGGGGAGTGGGCTCGCTGCTGGTGGGCGTCCACGACGACTCCGGGCGGCTGGTCTACGCCGGGCACGTCGGGACCGGCTTCACCGCCGCGGCGCTGAAGGAGCTCGAGCCGCTGTTCACCCCGGCCGGCGCACCGCCCTTCGCCGACGCGCTGCCGCGTGCGGTCACCCGCGATGCGCACTGGGTGGTGCCGGAGCTGGTCGGTGAGGTGGCGTTCGCCGCGTGGACCGTCGACGGCCGGATGCGCCATCCCTCCTGGCGCGGCCTGCGCGACGACCTGGTCCCGGAGGACGTGGTCGAGGAGTGGTGACCCCCCGGCGGGTACTGGTGTGCTCGTGAGCGAGCTCGCGACCTCATGCACGAGCAGAGCAGCCTGGCGGACGCCACCGACGAGCGCCGGCGAGGAGGTCGCGTGAGCCGGCAGCTGGTGCGCGTCGACGGGCGGCAGCTGCACGTCTCCAACCTCGAGAAGGTCCTCTTCCCCGAGGTCTCCTTCACCAAGGCCCAGGTCATCGACTACTACGTGCGGATCGCGCCGGTGCTGCTGCCGCACCTCTCCGGCCGGCCGGTGACCTTCACCCGCTGGCCCGACGGCGTCGAGGGGCAGGCGTTCTTCGAGAAGAACAGCGCCCGGCACGCCCCCGACTGGGTGCGGAAGGTGACCGTGCCCAGCCCCGGCAGCTCGCGCGGCCGGGAGACCCTCGACATGGTCGTCCTCGAGACCGTCGCCGACCTGGCGTGGGCGGCCAACCTGGCCGCGCTGGAGCTGCACGTGCCGCAGTGGCAGGTGGGCAGCCGGCTGCAGCCGGCGCTGCCGGACCTGCTGGTGCTCGACCTCGACCCGGGCCCGGACGCCGGGATCCTCGAGTGCTGCGAGGTCGCCGACCGGCTGCGCCAGCGGCTGGTCGACGACGGCCTGGACCCGGTGGTCAAGACGTCGGGCTCCAAGGGCATGCAGGTGTACGCGCCGATCCGGGTGAGCGACCGCGAGCACCCCAGCCGGTACGCCCGCGCGCTGGCCCAGGAGCTCTCCGCCGAGACGCCGGACCGGGTCGTGTGGCGCATGGAGAAGGTGCTCCGGCCGGGCAAGGTGCTCATCGACTGGAGCCAGAACAACCCGGCCAAGACGACGGTCGCGCCGTACTCGCTGCGCGCCCGGCCCGACGCCCCGGTGTCGACCCCGATCGGCTGGGACGAGGTCGAGGCGGTGCTCGACGGCGCCGACCCCGGCTCGCTGCGCTTCCGCACCGAGGACGTGCTGGCCCGCGTCGAGGACTACGGCGACCTCTTCGACATCGCCGGGGCCCAGCGCGCCGTCCTGCCCCCGGCGTAGGCCGCTGCGTGGCCTGGCATCCTCGCTTCCCGTGTCCGCTGAACTGCCCTCTCCCGGCCCCCGCGACGACCGGCTGGACGACGTCGGGCGGCTCGTCGTCCGCTGTCCCGACCGGCCGGGGATCGTCGCCGTCCTGAGCGGGCTGATGGCCGACGTCGGGGCGAACATCATCGACTCGCAGCAGCACTCGTCGGACCCCGTGGGCGGCACCTTCACGCTGCGCCTGGAGTTCTTCCTCGCCGACCTGGCCGCGCGGCGTCAGCAGCTCGAGGCGGCCCTGGCGCTGCTCGCGCCGAAGTGGCAGTTCACCTGGCGGCTGACCGAGGCGGCGCACCGCCCGCGGCTGGCGGTGTTCGTCTCGAAGACCGACCACGTGCTGCAGGAGCTGCTCTACCGGGTGCGCGCCGGTGACCTGCGCGCCGAGATCGCCGCCGTCGTCTCTAACCACCCCGACCTGGAGCCGGTCGCCCGGGCGGCCGGCGTCCCGTTCCACCACGTCCCGGTGACGCCGGAGACGAAGCCGGAGGCCGAGGCTCGGGCGCTGGAGCTCATCGGGGACGTGGACCTCGTGGTGCTCGCGCGCTACATGCAGATCGTCTCGGCGGACTTCTGCAGCCGGTTCCCGGAGCGGCTGATCAACATCCACCACAGCTTCCTGCCGGCCTTCGTCGGGGCGAACCCGTACCGGGCGGCGCACGACCGCGGCGTGAAACTGATCGGGGCCACCGCGCACTACGTGACGCCCGAGCTCGACGCCGGGCCGATCATCGAGCAGGAGGTCGCCCGCGTGGACCACCGGGCGACGGTCGAGGACATGCGCCGCATCGGCCGCTACGTCGAGCGCCAGGTGCTGGCCCAGGCGGTCACCTGGCACGTGGAGGACCGGGTCATCGTGGACGGCGAGAAGACGATCGTCTTCGCCTGACAGAGGCCCCCTGCCCCCCGCCACTCGCGGGCTGGCCTTGTTCGGAGGCTCGACCCGCGCCTGCGAGGGTCGAGGGGGCGAGGCATTCCACCTGCAGGAGGGCCGCCGGGACGGGGCCGCGGCCGTCGGTGTGTTGCTTTCTTGACTGAATCAAGAAAAACGTGTTGGGTGGGTCGCGATGGAGACGACCTGGCAGGAGCAGCTCCACGCGGTGGGGTTGCGCGTCACGCGGCCCCGCCTGTCGGTGCTGCAGGTGCTCGCCGAGCGTCCGCACGCGGACGTCGACACCATCGTCACCGCCGCCCGCACCGTGCACCCCACGTTGTCGCCCCAGGCGGTCTACGGGGTACTCGAAGCGCTGGTCGCCACCGGGCTCGCCCGTCGGATCGAGCCGGCCGGCGCTCCCGCGCTCTTCGAGCTGCGGGTCGGTGACAACCACCACCACCTGGTCTGCCGCTCGTGCGGTGCGGTCGCCGACGTCGACTGCACCGTGGGTGCGGCTCCGTGCCTGACGCCCTCGGACACGGCGGGTTTCGTCGTGGACGAGGCGGAGGTCGTCTTCTGGGGACTCTGCCGGGACTGCCGGGTGGGGACCCCCTCGGGGACAACGACGGTCCCCGAGCACCACGATCGAGGAGGAGTGAAGCAATGACCGACGTCGCGTCGCAGGGCCCCGCGCCGAGCGAGGCCGACCGTCCGGTCCTGACGAATCGTCAGGGCCACCCGGTCTACGACAACCAGAACCAGCGGACGGTGGGTGCCCGTGGCCCGGCCACGCTGGAGAACTACCAGTTCCTCGAGAAGATCAGCCACTTCGACCGGGAGCGCATCCCGGAGCGCGTGGTGCACGCGCGCGGCGTGACCGCGTACGGGTACTTCGAGGCCGACGGCACCGTCGGCGACGAGCCGATCAGCAGGTACACCCGGGCCAAGCTGTTCCAGGAGAAGGGCAAGCGCACCGACGTGGCGCTGCGCTTCTCCACCGTGGCCGGTGGCCGGGACTCGTCGGAGTCCGCGCGCGACCCGCGCGGTTTCGCCGTGAAGTTCTACACCGAGGACGGCAACTGGGACCTCGTCGGCAACAACCTGGGCGTCTTCTTCATCCGGGACGCCATCAAGTTCCCGGACTTCATCCACTCGCAGAAGCCGGACCCGGTCACCTTCGAGGCCAGCGTCGCCGAGCGCGCCTTCGACTTCTTCAGCCAGACCCCCGAGGCCATGCACATGGTCACGCTGGTCTTCAGCCCGCGCGGCACGCCGGCCAGCTACCGGTTCATGCAGGGCTTCGGCGTGAACACCTACAAGTGGGTCAACGACCGCGGCGAGACCGTCCTGGTCAAGTACCACTGGCTGCCCAAGCAGGGCGTGAAGTCCTGGACCGGCGCCGACGCCGCCGCGGTGCAGGCGCAGACCCTCGGTGCCCACACCAAGGACCTCTACGACGCGATCGCGGCCGGCGACTTCCCGTCGTGGGACCTGCACGTCCAGATCATGAGCGACGACGAGCACCCCGAGCTGGACTTCGACCCGCTCGACGACACCAAGGTGTGGCCGGAGGAGGTCTTCCCCCTCCGCAAGGTCGGGACGATGACCCTCGACCGGATGCCGGAGGACTTCTTCGCCGAGAACGAGCAGATCGCCTTCGGCACCGGTGTGCTGGTCGACGGTCTGGACTTCTCTGACGACAAGATGCTGGTCGGCCGGACCTTCTCCTACTCCGACACCCAGCGCTACCGGGTGGGCCCGAACTACCTGCAGCTGCCGGTGAACCGGCCGAAGGCGCGGGTCGCCACGAACCAGCAGGGCGGCCAGATGTCCTACGGACGGGACGACGTGGGCACCAACCCGCACGTCAACTACGAGCCGTCGATCCTGGGCGGCCTGCGCGAGGCGCAGTACCCGACGCACGACGAGCAGGGCCCGGTCATCACCGGCCGGCTCACCCGCAAGCGGATCCCGCGGACCAACGACTACGCGCAGGCCGGCGAGCGCTACCTGCTGTCGGAGCAGTGGGAGAAGGACGACCTGGTGAAGAACCTGGTCGACGCCCTCTCGCAGTGCCGCCGCGAGATCCAGGAGCGGATGGTCTGGCACTTCTTCATGTGCGAGGACGAGCTGGGCCAGCGGGTCGGCGACGGCCTGGGCATCACCGCGGACGACGTCCGTGGCCTGCCCCCGCTGCAGACGCAGACCCTCTCCGAGGAGGAGCAGCAGCGCGCCGCCAACCTCGGCAAGAACGGTCCGCGTGACGTCACCGGCCACCAGATGACGCACTGCGTGCCCAACGAGCACGTCGTCGTCGCCGGCTGACTCCAGCACCAGCACTCCGCGGCGGGCCGCGACCGGGACTCCCCGGTCGCGGCCCGTCGTCGTCGCTGTGCCACCTGTCGGCCCACCGCCCGACACCGCGGGCACGTCCCGTCCCGACCGGCTGAGCCCATCCCGGGCCTCGTCGCGGAGGCCGCCGGCCCCTCCTCCTCGACCCGACCCCCGCCGGGGACCGTGGTGCGCTTCCGCTGGCCGGGAGCCAGGGCTGGGATTGCGTGGCCCGGCTCACCTACCGTCTCCCCGGGTCCGCAGCCTCGCGCCAGGAGGAGACATGAGCAGCACACCGACGAGCCCCGGCCGGACGGCGGGACGCCCGGGCGCCGCGGGCCGCGCGGCCGGCTGGGTCGCCCCGCTGTGCTGGATCGCCGTCCTGCTCGACGGCTTCGACCTCGTCGTCGTCGGCACGGTCATCCCCACGCTGCGGACGCCGGAGGAGTGGGCGCTCTCCGGCAGCGGCGCGACCGCGGTCATCACCATCGGGCTGGTCGGCATGATGGTCGGCGCCCTGACCGTCGGCACGCTCACCGACCTGGTCGGCCGCCGCAAGGCGCTCATCGGGGCCGTGGCCTCGTTCTCGCTGTTCACGCTGCTGTGCGCGTTCGCCCCCAACGCCGCGGTCTTCGGCCTGCTGCGCTTCCTGGCCGGCCTTGGCCTCGGCGGCTGCCTGCCGACGGCGATCGCGATGGTCAACGAGTTCACCCGCGCCGGCCGGAGCGGCCGGGCCACCACCACCATCATGACCGGCTACCACGTGGGCGCGGTCGCCACCGCTGCGCTCGCCATCGTCGTGGTCGACTCGATCGGCTGGCGCTGGATGTTCGTCATCGGCGCCCTGCCGGCGCTGGTCCTGGTCCCGCTGATGCTGCGCCACCTGCCCGAGTCGGCCGCCTACCTGCTCGCCCACGGCCGGCGCGCCGAGGCCGAGGAGGTCGCCCACCGGTACGGGCTGGCGCTGGAGGCCCCGCGGGCGCACGCCGCCCCGCACGCGGGAGAGGAGACCGCCACGGGGGCCGGTGCCACGGTGCGCACGCTGTTCACGACCGGCTGGCTGCGCAACACCCTGGCGATCGGCGTGACCTCGTTCATGGGCCTGCTGCTGGTCTACGGCCTCAACAACTGGCTGCCGACGATCATGCGCGAGGCGGGCTACGACCTCGGCGACTCGCTGGCCTTCCTGCTCGTCCTCAACGTCGGTGCGATCGTCGGGCTGCTGGTCGCCGGCGCCGTCGCCGACCGCATCGGCATCCGCACGGCCGCCACCGCCTGGTTCGCCTCCGGCGCGCTGTTCCTCGCGCTGCTGTCGGTGCGGCTGCCGACCGCGGGCCTGTACGCGATGTGCTTCCTCACCGGGTGCTTCGTCTTCAGCGCCCAGGTGCTGGTCTACGCCTTCGTCAGCGCGAACCACCCGCCGCAGGTGCGCGCCACCGCGCTGGGCTGGTCGGCCGGCGCCGGGCGGATCGGCGCCATCGTGGGCCCGGTCGTCACCGGTGCGCTGGTGACCGCCGGCGTCGCGTTCCCCTGGGGCTTCTACGTGTTCGCGGTCGTCGGCGTGCTCGGCGCCCTCGGCATCAGCGTCACCCGCACCGTCTGACCGTCGTCCCGACTCACGAGATCTGCACAGTGGTGCCCTCCAGCACGCTGGAGGGCACCACTGTGCAGATCTCGCACGTGGGGGACGGGCTCAGTCGCCCCGGCGACGCTCCTGATCGGCGAGGAACCGCTCGAGTTCCGCGCCGATCTCCTCGCCGCTGGGCACCTCACCGAACTCGCTGAGCAGGTCGCTGCCGCTGTGCGCCGCGGTGAAGCGGTCGAACTGCTCCTCGAGGGCGGCGACGACGGCGGTGTTCTCCGGCGACCGGGCGATCTGCGCGTCGACCTCGGTGCGGTGCGCCTCGGCGGCCTCCTGCAGCGACTCGGTGGGCAGGTGCAGCCCGCTCAGCCGGGACAGGTGCTCCAGCAGCGTCAGCGAGGCCGCGGGGAAGGTCGCCTGCGCCAGGTAGTGCGGCACGTGCGCGGCCACCCCGTAGGCGTCGACGCCGGCCTCGCCCATCCGCAGCTCCAGCAACGCGGCGACGCTGCCGGGGATCCGCACCTCCCCCCAGTACACCGGGTACTCGGCGATGAGCGAGCGCCGCGTCGCGTGGGCGGTGACGGTGACCGGCCGGGTGTGCGGCACCGGCATCGGGATCGCCTGCAGGGACACGACCGAGGTGACGCTGAGCCGCTCGACCAGGACGCCCACCGCGGCCACGAACCGCTCCCAGGCGAAGTCGGGCTCCGCGCCGTGCAGCAGCAGGAACGGCTCGCCGGCGTCGTCCTCGAGTGCGTAGAGCAGCAACTCCGGGGCGGCGAAGGACTCGTAGCGGTCGCCGTGGAACGTGACCCGCGGCCGGTGCGCCCGGTAGTCGACCAGGCTGTCGACGTCGAACCGCGCGATGACCTGGTGCGGCAGCGCGCTGAGCAGGTGGGCACCGGCCAGCGCGCCGGCCGAGGCCGCGTCGAACTCGCCGGCGAGGTCGTGCACGAGCACCAGCCCGCGTCGCGCGCCGGCCTCGGGAACCGCCGCCTCACGGGCCAGCAACGGCTCGGCCTCGGGGAGCAGCTCGACGAGCTCCTCCGGTCGCTGCGCCACGGTGGTGCCTCCTCGCGATTCGGGCCTGCCGCCTACAGCTCTCCCCGTGCCGGCCGCATTCCCGGGTGTCCCCCGGAGGGGTCAGGCCGGCGGCCGGGTCGGGGCCTCGTCGTCGGCGGCCGGGGTGTCCGCCGTGCCCTGCCCCGGGGCCGCGACGCGCTCCCGGACGACCGTGGCGCCGGTCTCGTCGCCGGTGACCTGTACCCGGGTGCCGTCGTCGGCGACCTCCGGCGTCCGGCCGTCGAGCTCGTCGCGGACGTAGCGGTAGATGACGGCGATCAGCGCCGCCACGGGCACGCCCAGGAACGTGCCGAGGATGCCGTACAGGCTGCCGCCGGCGGTGACCGCCAGGATGACCACGGCCGCGTGCAGGTTGAGCCCGCGCCCCTGGAGGATCGGCTGCAGCACGTTGCCCTCGATCTGCTGCACCACCAGCACGATGACCAGCACGATCAGCGCCGTCTGCCAGCCGTTGCTGACCAGGGCGATGAGCACCGCGAAGGCGCCGGCGACGAAGGCACCGATGATCGGGATGAACGCGCCGAAGAAGGTCAGGAGGGCGAGCGGCAGCACCAGCGGGACGCCGAGGATCCACAGGCCCAGGCCGATGAAGAAGGCGTCGATGAAGCCGACGAGGGCCTGCTGGCGGATGAACTCCGAGAGGGTGCTCCACGTCTTGTACGACAGCGCGGCGACGTGCGGGGCCACCTTCGGGCCGGTCTGCGCGGCCAGCCACGGCAGCCAGCGCGGGCCGTCCTTGATGAAGAAGAACGCCAGGACCAGGGCCAGGACGAGGTTGAGCAGGCCGCTGCCGACCGCGCCGACGCCGGTCAGCGCGTAACCGGCGATGTTCTGGGCGTTCCCCTGGACGGTGTCGATCACCTGGTCGACGGCCTGGCCGATCTGGTCCTCGCCGAGGTTCAGCGGCGGGCCGGTCACCCACTGCTGCACGTCCTGCAGCCCGGCGGTGGCGGCGTCGGCCAGCTCGCCGGTCTGGGCGGCGACCTGCGGGACGATCCAGGAGAACAACCCGACGACCACCGCGAAGAAGAGCAGCAGCACCACGAGGGCGGCCAGCGCGGGTGGGAAGTGCAGCCGGCGCAGCAGCCGGGTGGGCGGCCAGAGCACGGTCGCGAACAGCAGGCCGAGGATGACCGGCAGCAGGACCGGCCACAGCCGGCCGAGCACCCAGCCGACGACCACCAACCCGGCCGCGATGAGCAGCAGCTGGGCCGAGGCGACGGCCAGCGCCCGCACGCCCTTCCGCAGCCGCGGTCCGCGGTCGGGGCTCGGGGCGGGGCTCGCGGTGACCGCGGCCGTGGGCACCGCGGCGTAGCTGGGCGTTCGCGCGGTGGCCGTGGCGTCGTCCCCGGCGCCGGGGGCGGACGACGCGTCCGGGCGGCCGGGCAGTCGGGACCTCATGCGGTCGATCACAGCAGGCCACTACCCCGGGCAGGGCCGGGACGATCATGTGGTGGTGGTCGTAACGTCCTGGCCATGCCGAGAACCGCGACCGCCGAGCGCGTCGACCGTGCCGCCCTCGAGGAGTTCCTCCGCCCCCGCCACAAGGCGGTGCTGGTCACCCGGCGCGGCGGAGGGGGTGTGCAGCTGTCCCCGGTCGCCTGCGGCCTGGACCAGGAGGGGCGGGTCGTGGTCTCGACCTATCCGCAGCGGGCCAAGGCGGCCAACGCGCGGCGCGACCCCGCCGTCTCCCTGTGCGTGCTCTCCGACGACTTCGACGGCCCCTGGGTGCAGGTCGACGGCCGGGCCGAGGTGCTCGACCTGCCGGAGGCGCTCGAGCCGCTGGTCGACTACTACCGCGCGATCAGCGGCGAGCACCCGGACTGGGACGAGTACCGGGCGGCGATGCAACGGCAGGGCAAGTCGCTGCTGCGGGTGACCATCGAGCGCTGGGGGCCGATCGCCACGGGCGGGTTCCCGCCGGAGGTCGTCGACAAGCTCTGAGGCTTGCTCCGGGGGTGGGAGAGCCGTCAGGTTCGCGCGATGCCGTACGTGCTGACCGTCGACCGGCAGGCCGGTCGCCAGGGCTGGGACCGCGGTGCCGACGTCCCGACGGCGCTGCCCTTCGAGCGGACGGCGGGCGACGAGTTCCAGGGGGTGCTGGCCGACCCTGCGGTCGTCGTCGACGTCGTCCTCCGGCTGGTCCGCGAGGGCGGCTGGAGCATCGGGGTCGGGGCCGGCGCGGTGCAGACGCCGCTGCCCCACAGCCCCCGCGTCGGCGCGGGACCCGCGTACCTGTGCGCCCGCCGGGCGGTCGACGCCGCCAGGCAGCGCAGCGTCCGGCTGGCCGTGCGCGGCGCCGTCCCGCCGGACGCCGCGGATGCGCAGGCCGTGCTCAGCGCGCTCGCCGTCGTCGTCCAGCGGCGCAGCGCGCAGGCCTGGGAAGCGATCGAGCTGGTCGGTGCCGGGCGCACCCAGGCCGACGCCGCCGCGTCCCTGGGGATCTCCCGCCAGGCGGTGGGCCAGCGGCTGGCCGCCGGCCTGTGGGAGCTCGAGCGCGAGCTGCGGCCCACCGCCGCGCGGCTGCTCACCCGGGCGGCCGGGTGAGCGGCGCCGATCCGTCCGGCCGCCGCGCGCGGTGATCACCGCGCGGCGAGAATGAGGTCCACACCTCCGCCCTCCGATCCCCGGGAGCACCCGTGTCCGAGTCGACCGCGCCAGGCGGGATCCGCAACGCCGACCTGCTCGGCGTCTACACCAACGACCACCTGGCCTCGGCCACCGGCGGCATTGAGCTGGTCAGCCGCATGCTCGGCCGCTGGCGGGGGACCCCCTACGAGCCGCGGCTCGAGGAGCTGCTCGACGAGCTGCGCGAGGAGCGGTCGGCGCTGGAGGGCCAGATGCGTGCCCTGGGCCTGCCGGTCCGGCAGTACAAGCAGGCCGCCGTGTGGCTCGGCGAGAAGGTCTCCCGCGCCAAGCTCAACGGGCACCTGCTGTCCCGCTCGCCGCTGTCGGACCTCGTCGAGTTCGAGTTCATCGCCACCGCGGTGCTGGCCAAGCGGGCCGGGTTCGAGACCCTGCGCGCCGCCGCGGAGGGTGAACCGCGCATCGACGAGGCCCTGTTCGAGCGGCTCATCGCGCAGGCCGACAAGCAGCACCACTGGCTGGCCGACGTCCGCCGCGAGGTGGCCGCCGGCGTCTTCGGTGGCCACCCGGGCCCGGCCGACGCCGCCGCCGACACCTGAGCGGGCAACCACCCTGCAGCCCGCCCTCCCCCCAGGTAGAACCGGGCACGTGTGCCACGCCACCGACAGCCGCCCGCCCGCCCCGCCGAGGAGCGGCGACGTCGCCGAGCGCGGCACACTGACCCTCACCTCGACCGACGGCACCGAGGTCGCCGCCGCGTACGCCGCGCCGGCCGGCGAGGTCCGGGTCGGGGTCGTCCTGCTGCCCGACATCCGCGGCCTGCACCCGTACTACGTGGCGCTGGCCGAGCGGTTCGCCGAGGCCGGGCTGCCGGCGCTGGCCCTCGACTGGTTCGGGCGGACGGCGGCGCTGCCGCAGACCGGCACCCGCGGGCCGGACTTCGACTGGCGGACGCACATCCCGCAGGTGACCGCGGCCGGCGTGGACGCCGACGTCACCGCGGCGGTCGCCTACCTGCGCGAGCGCACCCGCCCCGGCCTCCCGGTCGTCACCGTGGGGTTCTGCTTCGGCGGCAGCCACTCCTGGCGGCTGGCCGGGAACGCCGACGTGGATCTGGCCGGCAGCGTCGGCTTCTACGGCAAGCCGGAGCTGACCGGCGAGGCGCCCGCCGTCCGCCCGACGCTGATGGTCATCGCCGGCGCCGACGCCGCCACCCCGGTCGAGGACCAGCTGGCCCTGGCCGAGCGGCTGCGGGCCGCTGGCGCGCAGGTGGAGACCGCCGTCTACGACGGTGCCCCGCACTCCTTCTTCGACCGCGCGTACGGCGACTGGGCGGAGGCCTGTGCCGACGTGTGGCGCCGGGTGCTGGCGCTCACCGACCGCGTCGCCGTCGGCTGAGCGCCGCGGCGTCCCCGATGGCGGCCGACCTCCTACCCTCGACGCGTGAGTGAGCAGCAGAGCGGCGGGATCGACCCGGGGGTCGTCGAGCTGGCGGCGCGGGTCTTCGACCTCGCGCGCGGCGGGGTCACCGAGGAGCTGGCCGCCTACGTCGACGCCGGGGTGCCGGCGAACCTGACCAACGACAAGGGCGACACGCTGCTCATCCTGGCCGCCTACCACGGCCATCCGGAGACGGTCGCCGCGCTGCTCGAGCGCGGCGCCGATCCCGGCCGGGTGAACGACCGGGGCCAGACGGCGCTGGCCGCGGCGGTGTTCAAGCAGTCGGAGGAGACCGTGCGCACCCTGCTCGCGGCCGGTGCCGACCCGGACGCCGGCGGTCCGACGGCCCGCGAGACGGCGGCGTTCTTCGACCTGCCGGCGATGACCGCGCTGCTGGACGGTGCGCGTCCCTGAGCCGGCCGGCCGCGCGTGCCAGGGTGACGGCCCGGGCGGCGCGGCGATCTGCGGAGGAGGGCACATGGACGGGATCCACCCAGAGCCGTCGGGCGGCGGGAGCTCCGCCGCGCCCGCCGGCGCGGGCTGAGGCGACCGACGGTGACCACGCACAGGGGTGTCCCGGAGGCCGCGGTCCCGCAGGTCACCGGGGCCACGGCCGTGCCGCCGGCCGCCGCCGCGGAGGCCCAGGACGCCGCCGTCCAGGCCCGAGCCGCGGCCGACGCCGCCGCGGTGACCGGGACCGAGGCCCTCCTGCTGCCCGAGGACGCGCTCGGGCCACCGACCGGTGGCATGCCGCGCTGGATGGTGCTGCTGATCGGCGCCGCCACCGCGACCATCGCGATCGCCGGCGTGCGGTCGATCGCGTGGCTGGTCGGCCCGGTGCTGCTCGCCCTCGTCGTCGTCATCGCCCTCATGCCGGTGCAGCGCTTCCTGCAGCGGCACGGCTGGCCGCGGTGGGCCAGTGCCACGGTGCTGCTGCTGCTCGTCTGGACCGTCCTGCTGGCCTTCGTCGCCCTGTTGGTGGTGTCGATCGCCCAGTTCGCGGCGCTGCTGCCCGACTACGCCGGGGCGGCCGAGGCGCTGATCGCCTCGGTGGTCAGCGACCTCAACGACCGGGGCATCGTCTCCGGCCAGCTCTCCGACCTCGTCGCGCGGCTGGACTACAGCCAGCTGGTCGGCGTGGCCACCGGCGTCCTGGCGCGCGCCACCGACACGGCCTCGACGCTGGTCCTGCTGCTGGCGGCCCTGGTGTTCCTCTCGATCGAGGCGGGCGGATTCGGTCGCAGGCTGGCACTCGTCGCCGCCGAGCGTCCGCACCTGCCGATCGCCTTGGGCCTGTTCGCGCGCGGCACCCGCAGCTACCTCTGGGTGAGCACGGTGTTCGGCGGGATCGTGGCGATCGGCGACGGGATCGCGCTGGCGATCATCGGCATCCCGCTGCCGGTGGTGTGGGGGCTGCTGTCCTTCGTCACGAACTACGTGCCCAACATCGGGTTCGTCCTCGGCCTGGTGCCCCCGGCGATCCTGGGCCTGCTCGACGGCGGCTGGACGGAGTTCTGGGTCGTGGTCGCGGTCTACGCGCTGCTCAACTTCGTCGTCCAGACGCTCATCCAGCCCCGGTTCGTCGGCGACTCGGTGGGGCTGTCGATGACGGTCACCTTCGTGGCGCTGCTGTTCTGGGGCTGGGTGCTCGGCGCGCTGGGCGCGCTGCTCGCCATCCCGCTCACCCTGCTGCTCAAGGCGCTGCTGGTGGACGTCGACCCCCGTGGTCACTGGCTCGACGCGCTGCTGCGCGAGGAACCCCGGGCGCCCCGGACCAGCCGTGCCCGACAGCGCGCGAACGCCCGCCGCGCGGCACTCGCCTCGGTCCGCGCGCTGCACGTCCCGCGGCCGCACCGGCGCTCGCCGGAGGACTGAACCCGCAGGTCAGCCCGGAATGTCGGACCCCTGGAGGACGTTGTCACCATGTCGGGCGCCCCGCCCGGCACGACGTCTGGAGGACGCGATGAAGGGCGACCGTGTCGAGGTGGTGATCGACGCCGGCGGGAGCACCCGCACCTACGAGATCGAGGCCACCCGCGCCGGGCGGCGGGTGGACGTGACCCACGGCCGCGGGCTGGTGGAGGTCACCGAGAGCACCCGGGGTGGCACCCCGGTCCGCACCGCCCGGTTCATGGCCGGCCGGGTCCTGGCGCTGGTCGAGCACCCGGCGCCCCGGACGGCGCTGGACGACGACGCCGACGTGAGGCCGCTGCGCCAGACCGCGTGATGGAGGACCTCCCTGCCCCCCACCCCTCGCGCGCTCGGGGCGGGTCCCCGCAGGGAGGCCGACGGTGCTCGCCTGAGCTGGTCGTCATGGCCGGCGTCCAGGGCAGTGGCAAGTCGACGTGGGTGCGCGAGCACCTCGCCACCACCCACGCCGTCGTCAGCAAGGACCACTGGCCCAACGCCCGCCGCCGCGAGGCCCGGCAGCGGCGGGTGGTGGCCGAGTTGCTCGCCGAGGGCCGCAGCGTGGTCGTCGACAACACCAACCCCGCACCCGAGGACCGGGCACCGCTGGTCGCGGCGGCCCGGGCGGCCGGCGTGGGGGTCCGCGCGGTCTGGCTGGACACCCCAGTGCCGGTCTGCGCCACGCGCAACGACGCCCGGGAGGGGCGGGCCCGGGTGCCGCCGGCCGGCCTGTACGGGACGGCGGCCCGGTTCGTCCCGCCGTCGACGGCCGAGGGCTTCGACCGGGTGGACGTCGTCCGCCCTGGCTGAGGCGGTGGGCGCGTCGGACGCTCCGGGCGCGGACCCCGGGGCGCCGGTGCGGTAGACACGTCCGGCGTCCGCCCGTCCCGCGTCCCCCGGAGGTCCCTCGTGCTGGCCAGCATCGGTTACGCCGTCGCCTACACCGGGGTCGGCATCGTGCTGCTGACCCTCGGCTTCCTCGTGCTCGACCTGCTCACCCCGGGCAAGCTGGGCCGGCACATCCACGAGGAGCGGTCGGTCAACGCCGGCATCGTGCTCGCCGCCGGGTTCCTCGCCCAGGGACTCGTCATCTTCAGCGCCATCTGGACCAACGCGACGAGCGGGTTCGGCGATGCGCTGCTCTACACCGTCGTCTTCGGCCTGCTCGGCGTGGTGCTGCAGGCGATCGCCTTCCTCGTGCTCGACCTGCTCACCCCGGGCAAGCTCGGCCAGCACGTGACCGAGGTCACCTTCCACCCCGCGAGCCTCGTGCTCGCCGCGG
Organism: Geodermatophilus sp. URMC 61; assembly: GCF_052931555.1. Classification (NCBI taxonomy): domain Bacteria; kingdom Bacillati; phylum Actinomycetota; class Actinomycetes; order Geodermatophilales; family Geodermatophilaceae; genus Geodermatophilus; species Geodermatophilus sp. URMC 61. The sequence continues at coordinate 2,239,772 of NZ_JBRFHZ010000002.1, read as the reverse complement.
TCCAGCTCGCCGTGTCCGGCATCGTGGTCGCCAGCATCTGGCCCTGAGCAGGCCACTTCCCACCATGCCCTCCCGCCGCGGGACACGCGGGGCTACCCACCGGTAGCCGGGCCATCCGGATCCGTACCGTGTGCTCCAGCGCACCGGACGGCGCAGGGATCGGAGAGGACAACAGATGAGCGAGTCGAACAGCACCGCCACCCGCGTGGCGATCGTCACCGGGGCCGCACGTGGCATCGGTGCGGCCGTCGCCAAGCGGCTGGCGCAGGACGGGTTCGCCGTGGGCGTGCTCGACCTGGACGAGGCCGCGGGCAAGGAGACGGTGGAGGCCATCGAGGCGACCGGTGGTCGTGCGCTGGCGGTCGGCGCGGACGTCAGCGACGCCGAGCAGGTGGAGGCCGCGGTCAGCCGCGTCGCCGCCGAGCTGGGCGCCCCGACGGTGCTGGTCAACAACGCCGGCGTCATCCGCGACAACATGCTGTTCAAAATGACCGAGGCCGACTGGGACACGGTCATGAACGTGCACCTGCGCGGTGCCTTTCTGATGACCCGCGCGGTGCAGAAGCACATGATCGACGCCAAGTGGGGCCGGATCGTCAACCTGTCCAGCACCTCGGCGCTGGGCAACCGCGGCCAGGCCAACTACTCGACCGCCAAGGCCGGTCTGCAGGGCTTCACCAAGACCCTGGCGATCGAGCTCGGCAAGTTCGGCGTCACCGCCAACGCCATCGCCCCCGGCTTCATCCAGACCGAGATGACCAAGGCGACCGCGGACCGGATGGGCGTCGCGTTCGAGGACTTCATCGCCTACGCCGCCAAGGAGATCCCGGTGCAGCGCGTCGGCCAGCCCGAGGACATCGCGCACCTCGCGTCGTTCTTCGTCAGCGAGGGTGCGGGCTTCGTCAACGGCCAGGTCGTCTACGCCGCCGGCGGCCCGAAGGCCTGACAGAGGACCACCCTCCCCCCACGCCTCGCAGGCTCGGCGCGGAGCCCTGGAGGGTGGCCGTTCCAGCACGTCACCAGGCTCAGGGCGGGAACCGGGACGGGGCCGTGGCGGGCCCTGCAGGCGCCAGCGAGGCCCCGGACAGGGCTGTCACGACGGGGCCCGGCCGGACAGTCCGGCCGGGCCCCGTCGCGTTCGCGGGATGGGCATGGCGGTGGGTGCGCCGGTGTTGTACCAACCGTGATGCGCACGTCCCTCCGGCTCGCCCTCCTCGGTGACTCCCTCGCGTACGGCTCCGGCGCCGCCGGCCCCGGTGACGCCCTCGGCCCCCGGTTGGCCGCCGCCCTGACCGATGCCGGCTACGACGTCGACCTGTCCGTGCTCGCCGTCCCCGGGGCGGTGTCGCGGGACCTGGCCGCGCAGGTCCGCCGGGCGGGGGCGCTGGACGTCGACCTCGCCGTGGTGGTCGTCGGCGCCAACGATCTGGCGCGGCTGGTGCCGCCGGCGCAGGCCGCGGCGGCCCTGGCGAGCGCGCTGGCCGGGCTGCGCGCGGCCGGCACCGACGTGATCGTCGTGCCGGCGCCGGACATGTCCACCGTGCCGTGGGTGCCCCCGGCGCTGCGACCGCTGGTGCAGGCGGCCTCGCGGCAGCTGCAGCGCGCGCAGGCCGCTGTAGCCCACGCGAACGGCGCGATGGTCGCCGCCGTCTCCGACGCCGTGTCCGCCGCCTTCGGCACCGACCCGGCGCTGTTCTCCGCCGACCGCTTCCACCCGTCGTCGGCCGGTTACGCGCACATCGCCGAGGCGCTGGTGTCGCACGTCGTCGCCGCCGCCCACGCCCGCCGGGACGGCGCCGCCGCCTGATCCGCGGTGGACCGACCCGCCGGGACGACGCCGCCGCCTGATCCGCGGTGGACCGACCCGCCGGGACGGCGCCGCCGCCTGATCCGCGGTGGACCGACCCGGCCGGGGCTCGCGGCCCCGGCCGGGTCGTGCCGCTCTCCCCACCCACCCCCTGGACGATCACCGGGACTGCCCCGGCGTCGCTCGTGCGTCATCCCGGACGGACGTGGTCCGGACGGGGACGTGTCGCTCGTCGTCGTGCGCGGGCCCGGCGTCGCCGCGGTGCACCCGCGCGTACGCCGCCACGGTCCAACCCTGCGGGGGCGTATCACGAGCGCCCCTCCGGCCTCCTCAGTACCGACGACGACGGCGTCCCCGGGGTGGATGGGTGATCGGCTATGGCGAAGCGGCTCGTGGCGTTCCCGCTGGAGGACGGCGGCACCGTACTGGTGCAGGTCGAGGAGGGGACCGCGGCCGGCGGTCACGGCGGCGGTGAGGTCACCCGGGGGTGGGGGGACCGGGACGAGCGGGTGGTCCTGCAGGCGCAGCAGAGCTTCGAGCAGGCCGTCGGCCGCGTGCAGCCGGCCGTGCAGGCGCTCGTGCGCCGACTGCGATCGGTCGCGGAGAGCCCCGAGGAGATCAAGGTCGACTTCGGCCTCGAGCTCAGCGCCGAGGTGGGGGCCTTCGTGGCCGGTGCCAGCTCCACGGGCAACTTCACGGTGTCGATGACGTGGCGGCCCGGCCCGGCCCCCGATGCGGTGGGGTCCGGCCGTGATGACCCGGTGAACAGGGCACCCGGATGACCGAACGCACCTACCTGGACTTCGACGTGCTGGTCGAGCCCGCGGCGGCGACCGGCTACCGCGCCCGGGTGCTGAACTCCCCGGTGGGGGAGACCCGCCCGGTGCCGGTCACGATCCCCTTCTCCGAGCTCGAGCTGGAGAACTTCCTGCTCCGCATCGGCCGGCCGCGCCGGCACCTGGTCCGCGGCGAGGACGCGCCGGAGGCCATCGCGGTCCGCCAGTTCGGCAGCCGGCTGTTCGACGCCGTCTTCCACGACCAGGTGGGCAACGCCCTGACGGCCAGCCGCGACCGAGCCGAGAGCCAGGACGCCGGGCTGCGCGTGCGGCTGCGGTTGACCGACTCGCCCGAGCTGGCCGACCTGCCGTGGGAGTACCTCTACGACAAGGACGCCCGCCGGTTCCTGGCTTTGTCGGAGTGGACCCCGCTGGTGCGCTACCTCGACCTCCCCGGCCGCGTCCGCCTGCTGGCGGTGCACCCGCCGCTGCGGGTCCTGGTGCTCGTCGCCGGCCCCACCGATTTCCCGCCCCTGGACGTGGACGCCGAGTGGGCCCGGCTGCAGGAGGCCCTCCAGGGCCTGCAGGACGCCGGGCGGGTCCGCCTGGAACGGGCCCCGAACGGGACCATGGCCGAGCTGCAACGTCAGCTCCGGCGGGGCGAGCACCACGTCTTCCACTACATCGGCCACGGGCGCTACGACCCCGAGCTCGGGGACGGGGTGCTGGCCATGGAGGGCCCGACCGGGCGGGCCCAGCCCATCAGCGGTTCGGACCTCGGCGCCCTGCTTCACGACCACCGCACCCTGCGCCTCGCCCTGCTCAACTCCTGCGAGGGGGCTCGCGGCGGCCGCACCGACCCCTACTCGGGGACCGCGCAGAGCCTGGTCTACCAGGGCATCCCGGCCGTGGTCGCCATGCAGTTCGAGATCACCGACCGGGCCGCCATCGTCTTCACCCGGGGCTTCTACGAGGCCGTCGCCGACGGCTATCCGCTCGACGCGGCGATGGCCGAGGCCCGGAAGGCCATCCGGCTCCAGCCCAACCAGGTCGAGTGGGGGACCCCGGTGCTGTACCTGCGGGCTCCCGACGGTCGCATCTTCGACGTCGCCCCTCGGCCGGGGACCAGCGGAGGGGAAGCGGCCGCCCCGACGGTCGACCCCGATCCCGGTGGGGTGGCTCCGGAGGTCGCCACCGGCCCAGGGCGGGACTCCCAGCAGCCGCCCGGCACCGTGCAAGGGGTCGTCGGAGCGCGAGTGCAGCACCAGGGTCCGACGGCGACAGAGGCCCCGGCTCGGGACAGCGGTGCACCCGTCGCCGGCAGGCCGGAGCACGGCCCGGACGACGGTGACGCGACGACGCCTGCACGCACGCCGCAGAAGCGGCGCCGGTCCGGCCACGAGGACGGCACCACATCAGGCGGTCCCCGGCCGCCCACGCCCAGGGAGCCGGGACGCGCACGCGAGGGCGCAGCACCGCGCGCCCGCGCCGAGGCGAGGCCATCCGCTCCGGAGCGTCCGGCTGCCGTCGCACCGGCAGCAGCCCAGACGTCGACACGGGCCCGGCCGGCCCCGGGGACTCCTGCGGCCCCGACCGCCGTTTCTCTGGCCGGGATCCGCATACCCGTCCGGGCAGCCGCGTCCCCTTCGCCCCCACCCCCGTCGACCTCGCCTGCGCCCCCGATGCCGTGGATGGAGGCGGCCGTGCCGGCGACGGCTCCCCAGCCGTCACGGCGGTCCTGGCGGGGAGTCCTCGCCGCTGTGGTCCTGGTCGCCGTGCTGGTCGGTACGGCGGTCCTCCTGGCGATGGACCGGGAGCGGACCGGCGGGCAGGACGATCGGATCGGGCCGACCGCGTCCGACACCGCGCCCCCGGGGCCCGCCGAACGCACCGGCCCCGGTCAGCCGCCCGTGTCCCCGAGCGTGCCCGTCCCCTCCATCGGATCGGTCGTCGCGGCGGGCGACACCCCGGGGTACGTGGTCGCCTCGCCCAGCGGGCGTCAGCTCTACGTCGCCAACTCGGACGCCGGCACGGTCACCGTGGTCGACACCGAGCGCGACCAGGTGACCGAGCAGATCCCCGTGCCGATCGGCTCGCCCCGGTTCCTGGCCTTCTCGCCGAACGGCCGCGCGGTCTACGTCAGCCTGTACGACGAGGACAGCGGTGACGGGGCGGTCGGCGTCCTCGACACGAGGACGCTCACGATGGCCCCGCCCATCCCGATGGACGGCGAGCCGTGGGCGCCGGCGGTGACTCCCGACGGGGCACGGGTCTACGTACCGGACGGCGGCTCCGACACCGTCGCAGTCATCGACACGGCGACGTTCCGGCTGCTGAGCCGGATCCCGGTGCCTCCCGTCCCGCACTCCATCGAGTTCACCCCGGACGGCACCCGGGGCTACATCGCGGACCGCGACTCCGGTGTGGTCGCGGTCATCGACCCCACGACGGACACGGTCCTCCGCGAGGTGCCGGTGGCGGCAGGTCCGCACAGCGTGGCGGTGAACCCGGACCGACCGCTGGTCGCCAGCGCCGACTTCGACGCCGATGTCGTCACGATGATCGACACGACCACCGATGCGGTCGTGGCCACGGTCCCGGTCGGGGACGGTCCGCAGGACGTCACCTGGGCGGCAGACGGCCGCTTCGCCTACGTCGCCAACGTGCGCAGTGGCACCGTCACGGTCATCAGCGCCGACAGCTCCCGGGTCACGGCGACGCTCCCGACCGGTGTCCAGCCGACCTCGGTCGCCGTGCTGCCCGACGGGTCCCGCGGCTACGTCACCCACGTGGGGGACGACAGCCTCAGGGTGCTCTACCTCGACGGGTGAGCCGACCGGCCGGTTGCAGCGGTCCCCGAGCTCACGGCCGCGGCACCGCAGCGCAGGCGCCCGGTGACCGTGATCGCCGAGCCCCTCGCCGGCGGGACGGCGCCGCCGCCTGAGCACGCGGCCGATCCGGAGACGATCACGGGGTTGTCGCCCGGCGACACGCTGACCGGGCGCGCGTCGGGGAGCGACAACCCCATGATCAACTCGGGGAGAGGGGTGCTCAGGAGGTGTGGTGCACCTCCTGCAGGCGGTAGACCGGGGTGGGGATCCCCTCGCTACGGGCCTTGAGCTGCAGCGCCAGGTACAGCGAGTAGTGCCGGGACTGGTGCAGGTTGCCGCCGTGGAACCACAGCGCCTCCTGCTGGGTGGGCTTCCACATGTTGCGCTGCTCGCCCTCCCACGGCCCCGGGTCCTTGGTGGTGTCCGAGCCCAGGCCCCACACCTTGCCCACCTTGTCGGCGACCTCCTGGGAGATGAGGTCGGCCGCCCAGCCGTTCATCGACCCGTAGCCGGTGGCGTAGACGACGAGGTCGGCGGGCAGCTCGGTGCCGTCCTCGAGGACGACGGCGTCCTCGGTGAGGTGGTCGACCTGGCCGTGCGCCAGCTTCACCTCACCGTCGGCCACGAGGTCGGCCGCGCCCACGTCGATGTAGTAGCCCGAGCCGCGGCGCAGGTACTTCATGAACAGGCCGGAGCCGTCGTCGCCCCAGTCCAGCCAGAAGCCCGCGTCCTGCATCCGCCGGTAGAAGTCGGCGTCGCGCTCCCTCATCTGCTCGTACAGCGGGATCTGGAACTCGTGCATGATCCGGTAGGGGATCGAGGCGAAGGTCAGGTCCGCCTTCTCGGTGGTCACGCCCGCCGCCAGCGCCCGCTCGGAGTAGAGGTCGCCGAGGCCGATCTCCATGAGGCTGTCGCTCTTCACGATGTGCGTCGAGGTGCGCTGCACCATCGTCACGTCGGCGCCGATCTCCCACAGCGCGCCGCAGATGTCGAACGCTGAGTTGTTGCTGCCGACGACGACGACCTTCTTGCCCTTGTACTCGTCCGGCCCGGGGTGGGCCGAGGAGTGGTGCTGCTCGCCGCGGAAGACGTCCTGCCCGCGCAGCCGGGGGACGTTCGGCTTGCCGGACATGCCGGTGGCCAGCACCAGTTGCTTCGGGCGCAGGGTGAGCGGCTGACCGTCGCGCTCGACCTCCACGGTCCACTCGCCGGTCGACTCGTCGAAGCTCGCCGAGCGCGCCACGGTGCTGCCCCAGTAGGGCACCTCCATGACCGTGACGTAGGACTCGAGCCAGTCGCCGATCTTGTCCTTGGGCGCGAACACCGGCCAGTTGTCCGGGAACTTCAGGTAGGGCAGGTGGTCGTACCAGACCGGGTCGTGCAGACACAGCGACTTGTAGCGGCTGCGCCACTGGTCGCCGGGGCGCGCGTGCTTGTCGATCACCAGGGCCGGGACACCGAGCTGCCGCAGGCGGGCGCCCAGGGCGATGCCGCCCTGCCCGCCCCCGACGACCAGCACGTGGGGCTGGGTGGTGTACCCGAGTTCGGCCTCCTCCTGCTCCCGGCGCTCCAGCCAGGTGGTGCGCTCCCGGTTCGCGCCGTGCTCGGCGCCCATCGGCCGGCGCCGGCCGAGCGGCTCCTCGTGCCCCTTGAGCTCGTACAGCGTGGTCAGCAGCGTGAACGCCTTGGCGCCCTCCTCCTGCAGCCGCAGCAGCCCGCGCCCCCGGCCGACCGCGGTCTCGAACTCGATCCACGCCGTGATGGTCCCGTCGGCCTCGGTCGGCTCCTCGGTGGTCCGGAAGCCGCTCGGGTCGGTGCCGTCGAGGGTGGCGGTGAGCAGGTCGCGGACGCCCTCGGGCCCCTCGACCGTGGTGATGTTCCAGGTGAAGGCGATGAGGTCGCGCCAGAAGCTCGTCGCGGCGAAGAGGTCGGCCGCGCGGTCGACGTCCTGGGCGGTCAGCGCGTCCTCGAACGCGGCCAGCCAGGTGTCGGTGCGCTCGGCGGGGGTGCCGGTGCCGCTCGGTCGTTCCACTGTCTGGGTCACGGGGTGCGCCTCCTGCGTCGTCGCGGGCGGGGTCGCCGCCCAGCAGACCCGCCCGGGCACACGGAGGGGAGGCGTTGCAGGGAGTTGCACGGCATATGGTCGTGCGGCAGGTCACAGTCGAGGAGCTGCCCATGACCGTCGTCCAGAGCGCCCTCCCGCCGGGAGCCGACCCGCGCGTGCACACCCGGCTGCTCGCGCGCGTGCGTGCCGCGGCCCTGGCCGGGGGTACCCCGCCCGCCGCGCCCCGCCCGGTGATCGGCGCGTCGTGGCGCCGGCTGCGCGGCAGCGGGCTGGACCCCTCCCGCACACCGGACGTCGTCCCACTGGACGGCGCCGAGCTGGAGCGCCGCCGCGCCGAGAGCGGCCTGGCGCCGCTGCTGCCGCTGCTGCGCGAGCGCCTGCTCCCGGTGGCCCGCGACGCCGGGCAGGTGCTGGTCGTCGTGGACGCCGGGTGCCGGGTGCTGTGGCGAGAGGGTGGCGCCGGGGTGCGCCGGCGGGCCGACCGGCTGGGCTTCGTCGAGGGATCCTGCTGGGACGAGGACGTCGTCGGCACCAACGCCATCGGCACCAGCGTGGTGGTCCGTGCCCCGCTGCAGGTGCACGCCGCCGAGCACTACGCCGAGGGCCACCAGCCCTGGACCTGCGCCGCCGCCCCGCTGCGCGACCCGGTCACCGGCCGGGTGCTCGGGGTGGTCGACCTCTCCGGCCCCGCCTCGACGGTGCACCCGAGCACGATCGCCCTGGTGGACGCCGTCGCCGCGCTGGCCGGCCAGGAGCTCCGGCAGGCCCACTCCCGGCACGTCGAGCGGCTGCGGACGCTGGCCGCGCCGATCCTCGCCCGCCTGACCGGCCCGGCGCTGGTGGTGGGCGTCGACGGCTGCACCGCTGCCGCGACCGGTCTGGCCGCGCCCGACCGGGTGGCGCTGCCCGAGGAGGTGCACGCCGGCCCGGTGTGGGTGCCGGCGCTGGGCCGGTGCACCGTCGAGCCGCTGCCCGGCGGCTGGCTGCTGCGCCCGTCCGGCCCGGGGGACGACGACCGGCCCGCCGGGCTGGTGCTCGACCTCGCCGGCCCCCGCCCGCAGGTGCAGGTGACCGGGGCGAGCGGCAGCTGGACGGCCGGGCTGAGCCTGCGGCACGCCGAGATCCTGCTCGCCCTCACCCGGCACCCGGCGGGCCGCTCGGCCGCCGCGCTCGCTGCGGACCTCTTCGGCGACCCGACCCGGACGGTCACCGTGCGCGCCGAGGTCTCCCGGCTGCGCCGCACGCTGGGCTCGGTGTTGCTGACCCAGCCCTACCGGGTCGACGAGGACGTCGCCGTGGAGGTCCGGCTGCCCACGCCGGCCGCCCGGCTGCTCCCGGCGTCCACCGCGCCGCTGGTGGAGCGGCTGCGGCGCGGCTGACGGTCAGCAGGCCGGACGGGGGTGGGGGTGCCGGCGCACCCCCACCCGGCTGCTCACTCGGTCGGCGGCTCGTCCTGGCCGGACTCCTCGGCCGCGTCGGCCTCCTCCTTGGTCCGGTGCACCGCGCCGTCGGCGTGCTCCGGCGGGCCGTACACGGTGTAGAGGACCAGCGGGTTCGGCCCGGTGTTGACGAAGTTGTGCTTCGTGCCGGCGGGGACGACGACGAGGTCGCCCTGCGCCACCTGCTTCTTGTTGCCCGAGATGCGTGCCTCGCCGGTGCCGCTGACGAAGGTGAGGATCTGGTCGATGTCCTCGTGCACCTCCTCGCCGATCTCACCGCCCGGCGGGATGGTCATGATGACCAGCTGGGTGTTCTTGCCGGTCCACAGCACGCGGCGGAAGTCGTCGTACTTCTCCGCCTCGGTCGCGATGGTGTAGTGGATGACGGACGCCATCGAGGGGCTCCTCTCCTCGGTCGGGCACGGGTCGGTGCGGCCGCGGCCCGGTCGGGCCCGGCGGACGACGTCCCTCCTGCCCCCGGTCCGCGCCGGTCATTCCTGAAGGACCCCGTCCTCCTCACCGCTCGCAGGCTCGCGGCGAGCCTCTGGACGGGGCCTGCCGGGACGGGGTCCTCTCTCAGGTCCGGCGTTCGAGCAGGCCGACCAGGACGGCCGCGGCCACGTCGGCGTCCTCGGTGAGCCGGGCGGCCTGGCCGCGCTCGACGCGGGCCAGCATGAGTTCGTGGATGCCGCCGACCGCGGCGAGCACCAGCTCCGGTCCGACCGGGCGGACCTCGTCGGGGAAGCGGGCGACCAGGTCGTCGGCGGTCTCGCACAGCAGGGTCACGTAGCGGTCGAGGACGTCGCGGCGCAGCGCCAGCCCGCTGCGGCCGGCGGCCTGCACCTCCACCAGCACCGCCCAGGCCACCTCCGGGCCGGAGGCGAGGGCGGAGAGCAGCGTCGAGACCGTGGCGTGCAGCCGGTCGCGCCACGGCAGCCCCGCCGCGGCGACCTCCCGCTGGCTGCGGCGCAGCTCGTCGAGGACCTCGTCCGTGGCCCGGGAGACCAGCTCGAGGAGGCAGTCCTCCTTGTCCCGGAAGTGGGCGTAGAGGACGGTCTTCGACACCCGGGCCACCCGGGCGATGTCGGCGACGGTCGTGGCGCGGTAGCCCTTCTCGGCCATGCAGGTGGCCAGGGCACCGAGGATCCGGCCTCGGCGCTGGGCGTCGTCCACGGTGGGGTCGCCGCCGAGCTCGACGAGACCCACCACGCGCGGGACTGTATCGGCCCGGGCCGGTGCCGGACCCGCGCCGACGCCACGCGGCGGGCGGGCGGCGTGTCCGCACCGGGCACACCGACACGGTGACAGACCTCACCGGCGGATCGGGAAGAGACGGCGGCGCTCGCAGCGTCGTCCCTGGGGTGACCACCGCGACCACCTCCCGACCGACGGCCCGTGCCTACGCGATGTGGCTGATCGCGCTGGCCGCGTACACCGTCGCGGTCTTCCACCGGGCCTCCCTCGGTGTGGCCGGGGTGGAGGCCCAGGAGCGCTTCTCCGCCGGCGCCTCGGCCATCTCGCTGTTCCTCGTGCTGCAGCTGGTCGTCTACGCCGCGATGCAGGTCCCGGTGGGGGTGGCGCTGGACCGCTTCGGCTCGCGCCGGCTGATCCTGGCCGGCGCGCTGACCATGGCCGCCGGTCAGGCGACCCTGGCGGTGGCCGGCGACGTGCCGACGGCGATCGCGGCGCGGGTGCTCGTCGGCGCCGGTGACGCCATGACCTTCGTCAGCGTGCTGCGGGTGGTCGGGCTCTGGTTCCCCGGCCGGACCATCCCGCTGATCACCCAGCTCACCGGCATCCTCGGCCAGTTCGGGCAGATCGTCGCGGCCTACCCGCTGGTCGCGCTGCTGCACTCGACGTCCTGGGAGAGCACCTTCCTCGGCGCGGCAGCGGTGAGCGTGCTCGTCGCCGTCCTCGTGGTCGTGGCGCTGCGCGACGCTCCGCCCGGCACCGCCCTGGCCGCTCCCGCCGGGCTCGCGGAGGTGCGGCGCAGCCTGGCGCTGACCTGGCGGGAGCCGGGGACCCGCATCGGCCTCTACACCCACCTGGTCACCCAGTTCTCCGGCACCGTCTTCGCGCTCCTGTGGGGCTACCCGTTCCTGGTGCTCGGCGAGGGCCTGAGCCCCGGGACCGCCGCCGGGCTGCTCACCCTGCTCGTGGTCGTGGGCATCATCGTCGGCCCGCTGTTCGGCCGGCTGTGCGGCCGCTGGCCGCTGCGCCGCTCCTCGCTGGTGTTCGGCATCCTGGCCGCGACCGCCGCGATGTGGACCGTCGTGCTGTTGTGGCCCGGTCGCGCGCCGCTCCCGCTCCTGGTGCTGCTGGTGGTCGTCCTCGGGACCAACGGCCCCGGCTCGATGATCGGCTTCGACTTCGCCCGCACCTGGAACCCCGCCGAGCGGCAGGGCAGCGCCAGCGGCGTGGTCAACGTCGGCGGGTTCGTCGCCTCGCTGCTCACCGTCCTGGCCGTGGGCGCGGTGCTCGACCTGCTCACCCCGGGCGGCTCGACCGACTACTCGCTCGACGCCTTCCGTGCCGCGTTCGCCGTCCAGTACGTGTTCTGGGCCATCGGCCTCGTCGGCGTGGTCCGGCACCGGCGGCAGCTGCGCGCGCGGCTGGCCCGCGACGGCGTCGTCCTGGCGCCGCTGGTCGTCGCCGTCGGCGCCCGGCTGCGGGGGCGCTCGGCCTACCGCTGAGAGAGACCCCGGCCCCGTGCAGGGTCCTGCCACGGTGGGCCGAGGGAGCCCTCTCTCACGCGCCGTGGCGGACCCGGCACGCAGGCGGCGGACACCACCGGCGCGCCCCGCCACGCCGGGCGCGCCGTCGACACCCGGTCCCCGCGTTCTGGCACGGTCCGGCCCTCGGCAGGATCGGGGACGCAGGGAGGCGCGGTGTTCCGACGCAACGAGGTCCTGGTCTCCCGGTCCGGTGCGCTGCCGTCTCCCAGGCCCGGTCCCGGACCCACGGAGGAGCTCGACGCCCTGGTCGAGCCACGGCCGGTGTTCCGCGCCGCCCTGCGCGGCTACGACCGGCTGCAGGTCGACACCTACGTCGCCTGGGCGGGGACCGAGCTGCTTGCCGTGCGGCGGGCCAACGACGACCTGCTGACGCGCTACGGCGCCTGCTCGGCGGAGCTGGAGATCTCCCGCCGGCTGCTGGCCTGCTCCCCGGCCGGCCGGGAGCAGGTGCGGACCTCCGAGCGGGTCGGGGAGATCCTGCGGTTGGCCGCGGACGAGGCCGCCCGGCTGACCGAGGCCGGCGCGGTGGACGCCGACCGGATACGCGCGGTGGCGCGGGCCGAGGCCGACGCGCTGCTGCGGCGGGCCCGCGAGGTCAGGGACGACGCCGTGGCCGACTGCGAGCGCATGCGGGCCGAGGCCGAGGACGCCCGGGCGGCGGCGGAGGAGCAGCTGGCGAGGGCGCACGCCGAGGTCCGCCGGCTGACCGCACGGCTCGACGCGGTGCTGCAGGCCCTGGTCGGGGAGGAGCGACCCGACCGCGCGCCGCTGGCCGGGTGAGCCGCTAGCGTCGGGCCCGGCCGCAGGACCCCACCGGGAGGTGCGCGTGGACGTCGTCGTCGGGCTCGACTCGGGGACGACGGCGACGAAGGCGGTGACCGCCGGTGTCGACGCCCGCGTCCGCGACCTGGCGAGCGTCGGCTACCCGTTGCTGGTGCCGGGCCCCGGTCGCGCCGAGCTGCACTCCGGCCGGCTGACGCAGGCCGCGATCGAGGCGCTCACGGCCATCGCCGGGCGCGCCCGGCAGCGCGGCGACCGGGTCGTCGGGATCACGCTGTCGGCCGCCATGCACGGACTGGTGCCGATGGACGACGACGGCGCGCCGCTGGGGCCGGTGGTCACCTGGGCCGACGCCCGGGCCGCCGGGTGGGCGCGGGCGTTGCACGCCGACGGGCGCGCGCCCGCGCTGCACGCCCGGACGGGCACGCCGGTGCACGCGATGTCGCCGCTGGTGAAGCTGTCGTGGGAGCGGGCGCAGGACGGCGGCCGGGTGGGCGCGACACCACGCTGGGGCGGGGTCAAGGAGCTCGTCGTCGCGGCGCTGTGCGGCGGCCCGCAGGTGGTCGACCGCTCGTGCGCCTCGACGACCGGGATGTACGACATCCGCGCCGGCCGATGGGACGACGAGGCCCTGGACATCGCCGGCGTGCGGGTCGACCAGCTCGGCGAGGTGCTGCCCACGACCGCCGTGCTGCCGGCCCTGCGCGCCGACGTGGCCGCCGCGACCGGCCTGCCGGCGGACACCCCGGTCGTCGTGGGGGCCTCGGACGGGGTGCTGGCCAACCTCGGCGTCGGCGCGGTGCGCCCCGAGGTCGCCGCGGTCTCGTTGGGCACCAGCGGCGCGATGCGGGTCGTCGTCCCCACGCCTCGGGTGGACCCCGGCCGCCGGTTGTTCTGCTACGCGCTCACCGACGAGCACTGGGTGGTCGGGGGAGCGGTGAACAACGGCGGGTCGGTGGTGCGCTGGGCCTCCCTCGCGCTGGCCGTCGAGCCGGGTGAGCCCGAGCCGCAGGGTGAGGCCGCCGACGAGCTCGACGCCCGGCTGCTCGAGGAGGCCGCGTCGGTGCCGCCGGGCAGCGCCGGGCTGCTGTGCCTGCCCTACCTGCTCGGGGAGCGGGCCCCGTGGTGGCGCTCGGGCCTGCGGGGGGCCTACCTCGGGCTGCGCCGGGAGCACCGCCGGCCGCACCTGGTCCGGGCCGCGGTGGAGGGGGTGTGCCAGCAGCTCGCGCTGGTGCGCGACGCCTTCTCCGCGACCGACGTCCCGGTGCGGGAGGTGCGCGCCACCGGGGGTGCGGTGGCCTCGTCGCTGTGGGTGCGCACGCTCGCCGCCGCCCTCGACCTGCCGGTGCGGGTGGCCGACTCGCCGGAGGGCACCGGCCTGGGCGCCTGCCTGCTCGGGCTGCACGCGCTCGGCGCGCTGCCCGACCTCGACGCCGCGACCGCGCTGGTGACCGTGCACGACCCGGTCGAGCCGGACCCGGCCGAGGTCACCGTCTACCGCGAGCTGCGGCCGCTGGTGGAGCGCTCCACCGACGCGCTCACCGACGTCCTCACCGCGCTGGACGACACCCCGCCGGGCCCCGGCTGACCCGCCGCCCGTCCACGAGGAGGGAGCCTCCTGGTGGACCGGGCGCGGTCTCCGCGGTCCTCTCCCCCTGCCCCGCAACACCCCGGCGCAGCGCCGGGGGAACCGGGCGGGATGGTCGTCGCCGACGCCCGCGGCGGCGGACCCACCGTGACCGGACCGGGGGTGGCATCGTGGCGGGATGGGTCGCACTCTCCGCCTCGCCGGTGCCGGACTGTCCGCCCTGGCCGCTGTCGCCGCCCGCGACCTGCTGCAGCGCGAGCACACGCTGCTGCGCAACTTCCCGGTGATCGGTCACGCGCGCTACCTGCTGGAGTCGATCGGCCCGGAACTGCGCCAGTACCTCGTGGCCGGCAACAACGAGGAGCGCCCCTTCACGCGCGACCAGCGGCGCTGGGTCTACGCATCGGCGAAGCGGGACAACAACTACTTCGGCTTCGGCACCGACAACGACCTGGAGTTCACCGCCGGCTACCCGGTCATCAACCACCGCACGTTCGGCCGGGCCGTGCCGCCCACCTCCGTCCACACGGGCCACGACGTGACGCTGCCCAGCGCCAAGGTGCTCGGCGGTCCGCGCGGCCGGGCGCGGGCGTTCCGGCCGGCCTCGGTCGTCAACGTCTCGGCGATGAGCTTCGGATCCCTGTCCGGCGCCGCGATCGAGGCACTCAACCGCGGGGCGGCGCTGGCCGGCTGCCTGCAGAACACCGGCGAGGGCGGCCTCTCGGTGCATCACCGGCACGGTGGTGAGCTGGTCTTCCAGATCGGCACGGCCTACTTCGGCTGCCGGGACGAGCAGGGCCGTTTCGACCTGCAGCGGCTCAAGGACCTCGTCGCCTCCGCGCCGGTGCGGGCGCTGGAGGTCAAGCTCAGCCAGGGCGCCAAACCCAGCCTGGGCGGCGTCCTCCCCGGCGCCAAGGTGTCGGCCGAGATCGCGGCGGCACGCGGCGTACCGGAGGGCGTGGACTGCATCAGCCCGTCCCGGCACGCGGAGTTCTCGGACACCGACAGCATGCTCGACTGGGTGGAGCTGCTCGCCGCCGAGACCGGGCTCCCCGTCGGCATCAAGTCCGCCGTCGGCGACATGGCCTTCTGGCACGAGCTCACCGACCTGATGGCGACCACCGGCCGCGGCGTGGACTTCGTGACGGTGGACGGCGGCGAGGGCGGCACCGGCGCGGCGCCGCTGATCTTCACCGACTCGGTGTCCCTGCCGTTCCAGCTCGGCTTCGCGCGGGTCCACTCGGTCTTCGCCCGCGCGGGGCTGCACGAGCAGGTGACCTTCGTCGGCGCGGGCAAGCTCGGCCTGCCCGACAACGCGATCGTGGCGTTCGCGCTCGGCTGCGACATGGTCAACGTCGGCCGTGAGGCGATGCTCGCGATCGGCTGCATCCAGGCGCAGAAGTGCCACACCGACACCTGTCCGACCGGTGTCGCGACGCAGAACCCCTGGCTGGCGCACGGCCTGGACCCGCGGCTGAAGTCGGTCCGGGCGGCCAACTACATCGGGACGCTGCGCCGCGACCTGCTCAAGGTCGCCGAGGCCTGCGGCGTCGAGCACCCCGGGCTCATCGACGCCTCGTCCGTCGAGGTGCTCACCGGTCGCACGGCGTCCACGCCGCTGGGGGAGGTCTACGGCTACGAGCCCGGGTGGGGACTGCCCTCGGCCGCCGACCGCGCCGAGATCGCCCGGATCATGACGGCCGAGGCCCCGCAGGGCGGGTCGGCCGTCCCCTCGGAGGACGCCGTCCGCTGAGCGGGAGCCGGGCCGGGGCCCCGGACGGGGCCGGGCGTCAGGCGCCGGTGCCGCGGAGCAGCTCCTCGAAGGACGGGACGTCGGCGAACGGGTCGGCCGGGCGCCGCTGGGCAGGGCGACCGGCGACCAGGTCGGCCAGCTCGCCGGCCGCACGGTCGATCCGGCGGGCCAGCTCGGCGTCCACCCCGCCGGCACCGGCCCAGTCCTCCGACGCGGCGAAGACGCCGGTGGGTGCGGGGACGGCGCGCAGGTAGGCGAACAGCGGGCGCATCGCGTGCTCGATGACCAGCGAGTGCCGGGCGGTGCCCGCGGTGGCGCCGAGCAGCACCGGCGTCCCGGTGAGGGAGTCCTTGTCCAGGACGTCGAAGAACGTCTTGAACAGCCCGCTGTAGGAGGCCGAGAAGACCGGCGTCACCGCGATGAGCCCGTCGGCCCCGACGACCGTGTCGATCGCCGCGCGCAGCGACTCGTTGGCGAACCCGGTGACCAGGTCGTCCGCGAGGTCGCGGGCGTGCGTGCGCAGCTCGACGACCTCCACGGTCGCGTCGTCGCCCCGCTCGCGCAGGGCAGCGACGGTCGCGGCGGTGAGCCGGTCGGCCAGCAACCGGGTCGACGACGGGGTCGACAGTCCGGCGCTGACGACGGCCAGGGTGCGGGTGGTCATGCCGAGACCTCCTCCGGGGTGGTCTGGCGCGCGGCGACCAGCGAGGCGTGGGTGGGGGCGTCGGGCACGTGCGCGGGCTTGAGCGCGGCGAACTCGCGGCGCAGCACCGGCACGACCTCCTCGCCGAGCACGTCCAGCTGCTCGAGCACGGTCTTCAGCGGCAGGCCGGCGTGGTCGATGAGGAACAGCTGCCGCTGGTAGTCCCCGACGTACTCACGGAAGCCCAGGGTCCGCTCGATGACCTGCTGCGGGGAGCCGACGGTCAGCGGCGTCTCGCGGGAGAAGTCCTCCAGCGACGGGCCGTGGCCGTAGACCGGCGCGTTGTCGAAGTACGGCCGGAACTCGGCGATCGCGTCCTGGCTGTTCTTCCGCATGAACACCTGCCCGCCCAGGCCGACGATCGCCTGGTCGGCGGCGCCGTGGCCGTGGTGCTCGAAGCGGCGGCGGTAGAACTCCACCATCCGGGCGGTGTGCTCGGCCGGCCAGAAGATGTGGTTGGAGAAGAAGCCGTCGCCGTAGTAGGCGGCCTGCTCGGCGATCTGCGGGGAGCGGATCGAGCCGTGCCACACGAACGGCGCCACCCCGTCCAGCGGCCGCGGGGTCGAGGTGAAGCCCTGCAGCGGCGTGCGGAACTGCCCGGACCAGTCGACGACGTCGGTGTCCCACAGCCGGCGCAGCAGCGCGTAGTTCTCCACCGCGAGCGGCAGGCCGTTGCGGATGTCCTGCCCGAACCACGGGTAGACCGGGCCGGTGTTGCCGCGGCCCATCATCAGGTCGACCCGGCCGCCGGCCAGGTGCTGCAGCATCGCGTAGTCCTCGGCGATCTTCACCGGGTCGTTGGTCGTGATCAGCGTGGTCGCCGTGGACAGCTGCAGCCGCGACGTCTGCGCGGCGATGTAGGCCAGCGTGGTGGTCGGCGAGGAGGAGAAGAACGGCGGGTTGTGGTGCTCGCCCAGGGCGAAGACGTCGAGCCCGACCTCTTCGGCCTTCTTCGCGATGGTGACGATCGCCTGGATCCGCTCGGCCTCGGTGGGCGTGCGGCCGGTGGTGGGATCGGTCGTGATGTCGCTGACCGAGAAGACGCCGAACTGCATGTCGGTCTCCATTGGTTGAGAGTGCAACTACCGGCCGGTGCAACGCATCCGGTCGGTCGGTATTCCCCTCGCCCGCCTCCCTCGGAGGGAGGCGGGCACCGGACTGCGACGTGACTCACGTTCCCGATGTGATCGACGCGATTGTCACGGGACGGTAACGGCCCCTACGGTGGCTCACGTCCGGTCGGTCGTCTCGTCCCCGTTCGGGGAGCCTGGTCGGACGCCGCCGAGTCGTGTCCGCCGCCAGCGGACGCGAGCCGGGGACCCACCGCAGTACTGGGGTGAATCCCGCCCGCGAGCACGAGACGCGGGCCGGTAGGGCTGCTTCCCGCCCGAACCCGTCAGCTAACTCGGTAGGCGGCTCACGGAAGAACGGAGCTCGTCGCATGCCCCGCCCACGGGCCCTCGCGGCTCGCCGGCTCACCCGGCCGCGCGCACCTCGCGCCTCCTCCCCGGCCTGCTGACCCGGCACTCGACCGCGCCCGCCGGCACTCCGCGATCCGCCGACGCCCCCGTAGACCGCGCCGCCCCGGGCTGTCCTCTGCACGGAGGACCGAGCCCGCGCGCCCTCTCGCCACGGAGCCCCCCACCTGATGGACACCAAGCAGTTCCCGGCCGTCCCGGCCACCGACGCCCCCACCGACCGGACCACCCGCCGTCGCCTGCGGCTGCCCGCCCGCGGCCGCCGTCCGGCGATCCTGCTGGCCACCGCCGCCGCCGGCGCGGTCGTCGTCAGCACCGTCATCGGGGCCCAGCCGGCCGCCGAGGCCGAGACCGAGACGGTCCCGGCCTCGATGAGCGTGGCCGAGCAGCTCGGCATCACCGAGGAGTCGGCCCAGCAGCCGCTCGCCGCCCCGGCCGCCACCGAGCTGGCCCCGCTGCAGGACCTCGCCGCCTCCCGCAGCGAGCGCCAGGCCGCCGAGGTACAGGCCGCGCAGGCGCAGGCCGCCGCGGAGCAGGCCGAGCTGGACCGCCAGGCCGCCGAGAAGGCCGCCGCCGAGCAGGCCGCCCGCGAGGCCGCCGAGAAGGCCGCGGCCGAGGCCGCCGCCCGTGAGGCCGCGGAGCGCGAGGCCGCCGAGAAGGCCGCCGCATCGGCTGCGGCCCCCGCCGCGTCGTCCGCCGCGCCGCGGGGCTCCTTCAAGGACTACGCGATGAGCAAGGTCGGCAGCGCCCAGCAGTTCAGCTGCCTGGAGAACCTGTGGGGCAAGGAGAGCGGCTGGAACCCCGACGCGCAGAACCCCAGCAGCACCGCCTACGGCATCCCGCAGTTCCTGAACTCGACCTGGGCCAGCACCGGCATCGCCAAGACGTCGGACGGCTACCGCCAGATCGACGCCGGCCTCATCTACATCGACAGCCGCTACGGCAGCCCGTGCGGCGCCTGGGCGCACTCGCAGTCCACCGGCTGGTACTGAGAGAGGACCCCGTCCTCCCCACCCCTCGCAGGCTCAGGGCGGGACCCGGGACGGGGCCGACGGCCTGCCGGGGCGCGCCGCGCCCGTCCGACGCTACGACCGAGGGGCCGTCCGCACGGGCGGTCCCTCGGTCGTTCTCAGTGGTGGTGCCCGCTCCGTCGGGGGAACCGGCGCCCGGCCGGAGGGCCGGTGACCACCGGTTCACCGCTGCGCGCCCGCTCGACGCGCGCGCGGTCGGCCTTCCCGGCGTCGCGCAGCGGCCCTCTCCATGGCCTGCCGCCTGAGACGGCGTAGACCCGCCGGGCCGGTTGGTCGCAGGAGGGACAGACGGCGGCGTCAGCGACGTCCTGCATGTCCCGTCGCAGGTCGAACGGGCCGCACTGCGGACAGCGGAACTCGTAGAGGGGCACGGGGGCGTCTCCTGCCGGTGCTGAGGGTCCGGGGCGGGGCCGCCGCCCCGGACCGGGATCGGTCAGTCCGCGACCAGCTCGCGACCTCCGCCGGCACCCTCCGGCAGGAGACTCCGGTCGAAGATCGACAACGGGATGCTGAGCGAGACCGCGCTGTTGGGGATGTCCACCACGCCGCCGATCCGGCCGTCGATGGGCGCCGCCCCGAGGAACAGGTACGCCTGCTCGAAGGTCCAGTCCATCGCCGGCATCAGGTAGTTGATGGCGTTGAGGCAGGCTCGGCGGTAGGCGACCGTGGCGTTCATGTAGTAGTTCCGGCCGTCCTCCACGCTGATGCCCTCGAAGGTCAGGTACTCCGAGTAGTTCGGGCCGACCCGGCCGGGCTTGAAGAACGGCATGTCTGTCTTGTACCGCTCCATCCCGCCCTTGATGACGTCGAAGTGCAGGTCGATGAAGCCGGGCATCTCGATGGCGCCGCAGAAGGTGATCTCCCCGTCGCCCTGCGCAAAGTGGAGGTCTCCGATGGAGAACAGCCCACCGGGTACGAAGACCGGCATGTAGACCCGACTCCCGACGCCCAGGTCCTTGATGTCCACGTTCCCCCCGTGCTCCCGGGGCGGGATCGTGCGGCAGGCCTCGGCGGCGGCCCGTTCGAGGTCCGAGCCGCTCAGCCGGCCGAGGAGCGCGTCCTTCGGCTGCGGCGGGAGGGCCAGCGCCGGCACCTGAGGCGCGCCGGGTGTCTCGCCGCCGTGTGCGGGGATGTCCCCGGTCACCCGGTCGGGATTCAGGTCGATGAGGGCCTGCTCGCGGCGGTTCCACTCGGCGAGCAGCTCGGCGGAGGGAGCGCAGCCGAACAACCCGGGGTGGGAGTTGCCGATGAAGCGCACACCCGGGACGTGCCGGCTGGTGGTCCAGATGCCGTCGAGGTCCCAGATCGCCTTGGACGCTCCCGGGGAGTAGTCGGTGAGGAAGCCGCCCCCGTTCTCCTTGGCGAAGATACCGGTGTAGCCCCATGGCTGGACGTCGAACGGCCCGATGTCGACGATGTCGACCACCAGCATGTCTCCCGGCTCCAGCCCCTCGATCGCGAAGGGGCCGCTGAGGACGTGACAGGGGTCGAGGTTCATGGTGCGGATGTCTTCGGCGTCGTCGCTGTTGCGGACCTGGTCGTCCGTCCAGTCCTTGCACTCGATCCGGTAGGTGGCGCCCAAGCGGACCGTGTTGGCCGGCGGGATGTCCGGGTGCCAGCGGTTGTGTCCGGGTACCGCCTGCTGTGCCATCGGCACGCTCAGGTCGCGGTTGATCTCGAAGATGACCTCGGGCACGGGAACTCCTCGGGTGCGGTGCGGAAAGGGGAGCGCGGCGACGGGCGCGCCCGTGCGCCGGTTGGTGCGGGGATGGTCGGGCCGACTTCCGGAGGACCACCCCGGTGCCGGGGCACCACGAGGCGCCCCGGCACCGCGGTCCGTCAGTAGGTGGAATGGGGAACGCCCATCCCGGGGTCGATCCGGGTCGGCCCCGACGCCGAGGGAGTGACGTCGAAGTCGAAGATCGCCGTCGGGATGTAGACGGTGGAGCAGGAGTTGGGGATGTCGACCACCCCGGACAGCCGGCCCTCGATCGGCGCGGCCCCGAGGATCATGTAGGCCTGCTCGGGCGTGTAGCCGAACGTGGTCAGGTAGTCGATGGCGTGCAGGCAGGCGCGCTGATACGACAGGTGCGAGTCCAGGTAGCGCTGCTCGTCGTCCAGGGTCACCGAGGTGCCGGAGAAGGCCAGCCACCGCTCGTACCGCGGGTCGACGTTGCCCGGCATGAAGATGGCGTTCTCGCCTACGCCGTAGGTCGCCATGCCGCCCTTGATGAGGTCGACGTGGAGGTCGATAAAGCCGCCCATCTCGATGGCGCCGCAGAAGGTGATCTCCCCGTCGCCCTGGGAGAAGTGCAGGTCACCCATCGACAGCTTCGCGTCCGGCACGAAGACCGGGTAGAAGACCCGGGTCCCTCTCGTGAAGTTCTTGATGTCCTGGTTGCCGCCGTTCTCGCGCGGTGGCGCGGTGCGGGCGGCCTCCGCGGCGACCCGGTCGAACTCCTCGCCCTCCAGTCGGCCGAGGATCGCCTCGTCCGGCAGCGGGGGGAGTGCCAGCGGCGGCACCCGGTCGGGATCGGTGGCGATCAGCGCGCGCTCCCGCCGATTCCACCGGGTCAGCAGGTCCGCCGAGGGCGCCGTCCCCATCAGGCCAGGGTGGGTGATGCCGGTGAAGGACACTCCGGGGATGTGCCGGGACGTCGCCCGCTGCCCGGAGAAGTCCCAGATGACCTTGTACGCGTCGGGGAACTGGTCGGTGAGGAAACCGCCGCCGTTCTGCCTGGCGAAGATGCCGGTGTAGCCCCAGCCCTGGCCGGCCAGTGGGCCGGAGTCCTCCTGGGGGATGGGACCGAGGTCGAGGATGTCGACGATCAGGAGGTCCCCCGGCTCAGCTCCCTCGACCGCGATGGGCCCGCTGAGCCGGTGCACCGTCGGCAGCGGTGCGTCGCGGACGTCGTCGGCCGAGTCGTCGTTGTGGATGGCCCCGTCGAACCACTCACGGCAGTGCACCCGGAAGGTCTGCCCAGGGCGGACGCTGACCTCGGCCGGGATGTCGGGGTGCCACCTGTTGTGGCCCGTGTACTTCTGCTCGGTGAACGGTTTCGTGGAGTCGAGCGGGAACACGACGTCCGGCATGGCTGACCTCCAGGTCTGAGTGGTCCGAGCGGCGACGGCGGAGTCGAAGGGCGCCGGCATCACCGCCTGCGGTCTGTCGGGACGTCGGTCGTTCCTCGCGCGGTCTGCTCCTCGGTCGCGGCGACGTTGCCGTACACCCGCGTGGACGGCGTCGCGGCCCCGGCAGCGGCGACCTGTTGGGGGGACTCGCCCTCCCGCAGTTCCGGTGCGGGAGCCGTCGCCGGTGTCGCTCGCGGTTGCCGCAGCGGACCGTAGAGGCCCAGCGACAGCACGCAGAGGGCGGCGAGCACGATTGCCGCCGTCCTCGTGTTGGGTGCCCACACGCCGACGAGCAGCATGAACGCGGGAACGGCGCAGGTGATGACGCCGGCGATGACGGCGACGGCCCCGGTGAACCGGGTCAGCTCCTCTCGCTTCAGCCCCAGCACCAGGAAGAACAGCCCCCACAGCACCGCCCAGTACAGCCAGATGACCCCGAAGGCGGGGTCGCCGAAGCGGCCGAAGTTGAGGCTGGCGTACACGATGGCGCACGCCGCGACGAACGCGGAGAACCACCCGAGCCCGGTGCCGTCCAGGCCGCCCAGGAGGTTGAACCCCACGTACAGGTACGTGAAGCCGAAGAGGTAGAGGCCGGAGGCGGCGAGGATCGTGTCGGCGTCCCCGCCGGACGTAAAGATCAGGTACGTCGGCGTGATGACCTGCAGCCCGCCGACGAAGAAGTTCAGCGGTGCGGCCGCTCGGGCGTCGACCCGCCCCAGCAGCATCAGACCGTTGACGACCAGGACCGCTCCGACGTACAGCAACCCGACGCTGCCCATGTCGCTCCCCTCCTCGTGGAGTCGCTCAGGCGTCCTCTCGGTGTCTGGGGTGGCCCGTCCGGAACGGCTGTCGTCAGGGACGTGGCAGTCGTCGCAGGGCCGGGTTCCGCGCCACTGCCGCCGCTCCCGGCCCGCCGGGCCGGGGTGGCGGAGCGGACACGACGTCCGGTTCGTCGCGCGTCCGTTCGGTGCGGTCGATGACCTCCCGCCGGGCCGGGGACCCGAGCGAGAGCCGGGGTACGGTGAAGACCCGTGTCGCCTGCAGGTCGCATGCCGGGCACGGCACCGCCGCGTCGGCCGTGCCCATGGCGCGGGTGACCTCGGTGAGGCCGTGTTCGGTGCAGCGGTAGACGTAGACGGCCACCTCGGCACCTCCAGGCCGCTCCTGACCCGAGCACTCCCGGGGGAGCCCGGGAGGACGGGCACGCTTCACCGGGTGCATCCGGGGGTCAAGCCCCTGCCGAGCCCCCGCCCACATCCCCCACCCGGCACGCGCACTCCCCGGCGCGCCGTGACCCCGTGGGGAGACGGGCAGGCGCCCCGTGTCGGGGAGGCCGGGCGGCCGTGGGTGGCCTGCTCGGAGCCCGGGAGGCGACGGAGGCTCGCGTTGCGTGATGAGCGAGGTCGCCAAGCGATCGACGCTGGCCTCATCCGCATCGAAAACCGATACGGCAGCCCGTGCAGCGCCGGCTCGCACTCGCAGTGAACCGGCTGCTACTCAGCCGGCCCGCCGACCGGCAGGGTGGCTGAGTAGCACGCACAGGCGGCCGCCCCACTCCAGGAAGCAGCTCTCGGTCGTCAGGTCAGGCCCAGCTGGCGGAGGCGCTCGGTGGTGCCCTCCAGACCCCACATCTCGACGATGCGGCCCCCGTGGAGGTGGAAGAGGTAGACCTCGTCGATGGCGTCGAAGCGGCGACCGGTCGGCGGGTGGCCGAGCCATGCGCCGGTGTGGGTCCCCGAGCAGCGGACCGTCCGGCGACCTGGTGGTCCTCCGCGACGAGGGTGAACACCTCCGTCTGTACGTCGGGAAACGAGGCGCGGAACGGCGCGACCCACTCCCGGGCGGACGCCGCGAGGGCGGGGGAGAAGACCTCGTCGGCCACGTCGAGGTCGCCGGTGTTGACCATCTCCGCCACGAAGCGGCGGACGACGTCCTTGTCGGCTCGTGACACGGTGCGCTCCTCGGGTGCGGGTCAGGCAGTGCGGGGGGAGTACATGATCACGGCGACCCCGCCGAGGCAGATCAGCGCCCCGAGGACGTCGAAGCGGTCCGGCCGGTAGCCGTCCAGCGCCATGCCCCAGGCCAGGCTCCCGGCGACGAAGACGCCGCCGTAGGCGGCCAGGATCCGGCCGAAGTGGGCGTCCGGCTGCAGCGTGGCGACGAAGCCGTATGCGCCCAGGGCCACCACCCCGAGGCCGATCCAGAGCCAGCCGCGGTGCTCGCGCACACCCTGCCAGACCAGCCAGGCGCCGCCGATCTCGAGCACGGCAGCGGCGAGGAACAGGGCGATCGACCGGGCGACGAGCACGGGCGGATGCTCCCAGGCGGGGCGGTGCCGGGTGCGGGGGCGTGGTGGAGTCGGGGGCGTGGTGGACTCGGGGGCGTGGTGGACTCGGGGGCGTGACCGTCCACGCCGTCCCGTCCGCCTTCGTCCGCGCGCACACCCAGGTGCGGCGGCCCTCCTCGGTGCCGGAGGTCCGGCTGCACGTCGCCGACGACGTCGTCGCGCTGTGGGAGGCGATGGAGGCCGCGGACGGCGGGGCGGGGGAGACCCCACCGTTCTGGGCCGCCGCCTGGCCCGGTGGACAGGCGCTGGCCCGCTTCGTGCTCGACACCCCGTCGGTGGTGGCCGGGCGGGCCGTCCTGGACCTCGGCTCCGGCAGCGGGCTGGTGGCGCTGGCCGCGCGTCTGGCGGGCGCCCGGTCGGTGCTGGCCAGCGACGTCGACCCGTTCAGCCGGACGGCGGTCGGCGTCAACGCCGGCCTCAACGGCGTCGACGGGATCAGCGTCACCGGCGACGTCCTCGGCCGGGACCCGGTCGGCATCGACGTCGTCCTGGCCGGTGACGTCTGCTACGACCGGGAGATGACCGAGCGGGTGCTGCCCTTCCTCGACCGGGCCCGCGCGTGCGGCTGCGCGGTCTACGTCGGCGACCCCGGCCGGCCCTACCTGCCGCACGACCGGCTGGAGGCGGTCGCGGTCCACGACATCCCGGAGACCGAGGGGCCGGGGCTGCGGCGGACGACGGTCTGGCGGCTGCCCTGAGCGGCACGGTGCACGTCGGGACGTCGGGCTGGAGCTACGACCACTGGGACGGCGTGCTCTACCCGCCGGGCACGCCGCCGCGGGACCGGCTGGCGCACTACGTGCGGCGCTTCGGCACCGTCGAGCTCAACGCGAGCTTCTACCGGTGGCCGCGGACGGCGACCTTCGCCTCCTGGCGCCGCCGGCTGCCCCCCGGCTTCCAGCTCTCGGTCAAGGCCCCGCGCGGGCTGACCCACGCCAAACGGCTGTACGCCCCCGAGACGTGGGTCGGCCGGCTCACCGCGTGCTGGCACGAGTTGGGGGACAGGCGCGCCGTCCTGCTGGTGCAGCTGCCGCCCACCCAGGCCCGGGACGACGCCCGGCTCGACTTCTTCCTCGGCCTGCTGCCGGACTGGATGCGGGTCGCGGTGGAGTTCCGCCACCCCAGCTGGCACGACGAGGGGGTGTACGCCCTGCTCGAACGGCACGGCGCGGCCTACTGCGTGATGAGCGGCGCCGGCCTGCCGTGCGTTCTGCGGGCGACCGCGCCGTTCGTCTACGTGCGTCTGCACGGCCCGGACGACGCCCACCTCTACGCCGGCTCCTACCCCGACACCGACCTGCGCTGGTGGGCCGACCGGATCGGTGAGTGGACGCGCGACGGCCGTGACGTCTACGCCTACTTCAACAACGACGGGTACGGGCACGCGGTCCGGAACGCGGAGACCCTGCGGGCGCTCATCCCGTCCTGAGTCGTGCGAGGTGCGGAGCAACCGTCGCCCGGGCGACTGCGGGGACGTCTCCTCGTGGCTCCACGGCTGTGACCATGCCGCATGGGTGCCGTCGCGCCGACCTCGTGCAGCCACTGCTCGGAGTCGCTGGGGGAGCGCGGAGAAGCCGCCCGGCGTCGAGGCGGACCACCGTCAGGTGCGATCCCCCAGCTCCGAGGACATGGGTCCTCTCCCTGGGGTGGCGCTGCGTCTCCACCGGAACGCGATCCAGGTCGGCTCTGCCAGCGGTGCACGTGACCTCGCACCGCCTGGCCGGGATCAGATGTCGAGGTCCTCGACGTGGGGGCTGCCGCCCTCCCCGGTGAGGGTGTCGTAGAAGTCGGCCGGCATCTTGTGGCGCAACTCCTCGAGAGTGTCGGCGACGTCGAGGGTCTCCTCGGTCGCGCCCCACCACCAACCGCGGGAGGCCTCGCGCCGGAGTGTCTCCCTGAGTCCCTGCGTGAAGTCGCGCCAGTTCTCGGCCGGGTTCCCGCCGGGCTCGCGGTCCCAACGGTGCCAGTCCCAGTGCCAGCCGCCGCGCCAGGTCTCCGGGTCGGACCACGCCGCCCAGTCGGGCATCCGGCTCGTGTGCAGGGCGAACCTCCCCTTCGGTGTCCGGTAGACGCGGAAGCGCTCGATGCGCCGCTCGGTCGTGGGGTGTCGCCACTCGCCGAGCAGGACTCCCGAGAACCGCTGCTCGCGGCGGTCGTGACCGCTGCCCACCCGTACCGTCACCTGCTCGTAGCCGCCCTGGCGGGCCTCCTCGGCGTCGACGAACCGGCGCAGGGCGCGGGACACGGCCGCGGACAGGTTCCCGCCGGCCAGGGCCTGGGCCCGCTCGTACAGCGCGAGGTCGTCGTCGGACACGTAGATCGTCTTGTTGGGCACCAGGTCTCCATCGCTCGACCGCCACGAGGCCGGTATACGTATACGGCTATTGGATCCGCGTCGGACGTGGAGGTCAAGAGGTGGGGCTGGACAGGCACGACCGGCCGGCGGGCGCCGCGGGGTGCCGCGCGAGGACGCAGCCGCCCGCAGACCCCTCATTCGGTGGGTCTGCACCCGCACGTCGCGTCGTCGATCCCGTGGCCGGACAGTCGCCCTCGTGCGCCGCCGGCCCGCGCGGCCAGCAGCCCGTAGCCGAGCACGTTGGGCACCAGCGCGACGGTGTAGATGCCGGCCTGGACGGCGGGGCTGGCGACGTCGAGCCCGAACGGTGCGAGGGCGTAGTGGCCGAGGAACCCGCCGGTGTACGGCTCACCGCCGGCCCACTCGCGCAGGGCGAGCTCCAGGTCGGTGAGCGGGCAGGGTGCGCCGGCCAGGTTGACCGCGAGGATCGCCGCGGCCACCGGCGCGTGGACGATCAGCAGTCGTGGGTGGCGCAGCGCGACCAGCGCGCCGGTCACCATGAGGACGACGGCGAGCGCGTGCACCACCGCGACCAGGTGCGCCCACAGCACGCACCCAGCCTGGCACGCCGGGAGCGCGCCGGGGACCTCCCGGCGGGAGGATGGGGTCATGAGCGAGAGCGACGCGGGCGGCCGCGAGAGCGGGTCGGGCAACCGGGTGAGCCGGTCGGTCGAGGAGTTCGTCGGCCAACTGCGCAGCTTCACCGACCGGGCCCGCGGCGTGGTGCCCTTCTCGCTGCCGCGGCTGCCCTCGCCGCCCGGCGCGCTGTCGGCCGCCCAGCTGCGCGCCATCGACCGGGCGGTGCGCAGCCAGCGGCAGCAGATCGCGGCGATGACGGCCCAGCTGCAGGCCTTCGACGAGCAGCTGGCCGTCTTCGAGCGGATCCTCGACCCGCTGGTGGAGTGGAGCGCGACCTGGGCGCGGCTGGAGGAGTCGGTGGCCGACCTGGTCCGCCGGCCCGGCGACCCGGCCGACCCCGACGACGGGACGGCGGGGACGACGCCGCGCGCCTGAGCTACCGCAGGTCGCGCCGCAGCGGGTGGTCGGGCGGCACCTCCACCAGCACGATCCGCACGCCCTCGGGGTCGGCGACCCACGCCTCGACCAGGCCCCACGGCTCGGTCCGCGGGTCGCGCAGCACCGTCGTCCCGGCGGCCCGCAGCCGCTCGACCTCCGCGGCGACGTCGCGCACCTGCACCCACAGCGCCAGGCCGCGCGGTGGCTCGTCGCCGGACCCGGAGACCTCGAGCAGACCGTTGCCGAGGAAGAACACCACCCCGGGCTGGTCGGGCGGGCCGAACTCGCGGTACACCGCCAGGCCCAGGACGTCGCGGTAGAAGGCCTGCGACCGCGTCGGGTCGACCGGCCGGAGGAGGACCCGGCTGCTCAGCACGTCCACCGGGGCATCATCGCGGCAGGGCACGACCGAGACGAGGAGGACGCCGTGGCGCAGCGCTTCGAGTACCGGGTGGTGGAGATCCGGGAGGGGCTCCTCGGCGGGAAGATGTCGGGTGACAAGCTGGAGAAGGTGCTCAACCAGCACGCTCGCGAGGGCTGGCAGCTCAAGGCGATCACCTCGGTCGAGGTCAAGGGCCGGATCGGCCCGGGCGGCGTCGAGGGTGTGCTGGTGACGCTGGAACGCCCGACGACCTGACCCCAGGAGCTCCCGTGCCCGACGCCGTCGCGGCCCGCGCCCGGCTGCGGGCCGACTGCACCCGCTGCGCCGGGCTGTGCTGCGTCGCCCCGGCGTTCGCAGCCTCGGCCGACTTCGCGATCGACAAGCCGGCCGGGCACGCCTGCCCGAACCTGCGCGACGACGACCGCTGCGCCATCCACGCGCAGCTGCGCGAGCGCGGCTTCCCCGGCTGCACGGTCTTCGACTGCTTCGGCGCCGGGCAGCAGACGGTGCAGGTGACCTTCGCCGGCGCTCCGCACTGGCGCGACTCCCCGGCGCAGGCGGCGTCGGTGTTCGCGGCCTTCGGCGTCCAGCGGCTGCTGCACGAGCTGCTGTGGTACCTGACCGAGGCGCTCGCCCTCGACGCCGCGGCGCCGCTGCACCGGGACCTGGCCGCCGTGCACGAGCGCACCGCCCGCCTCACCACTGCCGGGCCCGACGAGCTCGCCGCCGTCGACGCCGATGCCATCCAGGCGGAGGCCGGCGCGCTGCTGCTGTCGGTCAGCGAGCTGGCGCGGGCCGGCGTCCGGCCGCGGGCAGGGGGCCGGCGCCGGGCCGACCGGCGCAACGCCGACCTCGCCGGTGCCGACCTGCGGCGCGTGGACCTGCGCGGCGTCAGCCTGCGCGGAGCCCTCCTGATCGGGGCCGACCTGCGCGGCGCCGACCTGCACCTGACCGACCTGCTCGGCACCGACCTGCGCGGCGCGGACGTGCGCGGCACCGACCTCTCCGGCGCGCTGTTCCTCACCCGGCGCCAGGTGGCCGGCGCCCGCGGCGACGCCACGACCCTGCTGCCGGCCGGCCTCGAGCACCCGGCGCCCTGGGGCGCGGCGTGAGCGAGCTCGCGAGCTCACCGATGGGCACAGCAGCGCCGCGAACGCGGCCGACGAGCGCCGGCGAGGAGGACTCGTGAGCGAGCTCGCGAGCTCACCGATGGGCACAGCAGCGCCGCGAACGCGGCCGACGAGCGCCGGCGAGGAGGACTCGTGAGCGACGACGCCCGCCGTTGGGTCGAGCGGCACCGCGGCGGGGCGGCGCCGGCCGACCTCCTCGCCTTCGCCGACCGGCTGCCCGGGGTCGAGGTGGAGGAGATGAGCGGCCGCTGGCGGGGCGCCGAGCTGCCCACGGGCTCACCGCTCGACGGCCTCCTCACCGCGCACCGCTGGTGGGGCAAGGAGGTGCGCGACGCCGACACGGTGCACCCGCTGCTCTTCCCCGACCGGGCGGGCCGGCCGGCGCCGATCGAGCCCGCGCCCGCACCGCTCGCCCTGCTGCGCCGCGCACCCGGCCTGGCCCGCAGCGCCCCGGCCCGGCTGGCGTTCACCGCCGTCCGGCCGCTGCTGACCACCCGCCGTCCCGCCGCCCGGCTGCGCACGGTGGTGCACCGCGGGGTGCCCACCGCGGCGCTGGTCTACGACCGGCTGCCGGTGGTCGACGTCTTCCGCCGGGTCTCGCCGGACCTGCTGCTCGGGCTCATGGACATGCGCGGCCTGCACGACCCGTTCGCCTTCCTGCTCGAACGGCCCTAGAGGTCGTCGTCCTCCGGCCGGACGCGGCGGCGCAGGAAGCCGGTGACCGAGCCGACCCGGTCGGTGGCCTGCCGCAGCCCGTGCACCAGCGGCAGCAGGTCGTCGGCGACGGTGCGCAGGGTGTTGGGCACGGTCTCGATGGCCGGGTCGTCGAGCACCCGGCCGACCCGCTCGAGCCCGGGGCGCAGCGCCCGCACCGGCTCCTCGAGCTCCTCGACCAGGCCCTCGAGCCGTTCGGCGGTCCGCTGCGCGGACGCGATGGTCTCGGTGGCCACGCGCGTGGCGGAGATGAGTTCGCGGACGGCGGCGTTGAGGTCCGCGATCGTCCGCGGCAGCTGCGCGAGCGCCTCGGTCTGCTTCTGCAGGACGTCGACCAGCTCGGACAGCCCCGGGATGCGCGGGAGGCCGAGACCGCGGAAGGGATCCACGTCCCCACCGTCGGGGACCCGGGCCGCCCCCGCAAACCGTCAGAGCGCCTTGAGGATGTCCTCCACCCGCTCGCGGGCGTCGCCGAAGAGCATCCGGGTGTTCTCCCGGAAGAAGAGCGGGTTCTGCACGCCGGCGTAGCCGGTGCTCATCGACCGCTTGAAGACGACGACGTGCTCGGCCTCCCACACCTGCAGCACCGGCATGCCGGCGATCGGGCTGCCCGGGTCCTCGAGCGCGGCAGGGTTGACCGTGTCGTTCGCGCCGATGACCAGGACGACGTCCGTCTTGGCGAGGTCGTCGTTGATCTCGTCCATCTCCAGGACGATGTCGTAGGGCACCTTGGCCTCGGCGAGCAGCACGTTCATGTGCCCGGGCAGCCGGCCGGCGACCGGGTGGATGCCGAAGCGCACCTGCACGCCCTTCTCGGTGAGCGTGCGGGTGAGCTCGGCGACCGGGTACTGCGCGTGGGCCACCGCCATGCCGTAGCCGGGCGTGATGACCACCGACTCGGCGTCGCGCAGGAGCTCGGCCACCTCCTCGGCGGTGGTCTCGGTGTGCTCGCCGTCCGCGGTGCCGGAGGCGGTGCTGCCCTCGTTGCCGAAGCCGCCGGCGATGACCGACAGGAAGGAGCGGTTCATCGCCTTGCACATGATGTAGCTGAGGTAGGCACCCGAGGAGCCGACCAGCGCGCCGGTGATGATGAGCAGGTCGTTGTCGAGCAGGAAGCCCGAGGCCGCGGCCGCCCAGCCCGAGTAGCTGTTGAGCATCGAGACGACGACCGGCATGTCGCCGCCGCCGATCGAGGCGACCAGGTGCCAGCCCAGCGCCAGCGCGAGCACCGTGACCGCGGCCAGCACCCCGAGGGACGGTGAGACGACGAAGACGACGGTCAGCACGGCGAAGGCGACCAGCGCGCCGAGGTTGAGCCCGTTGCGGCCCGGCAGCATGAGCGGGTTGCTCTTGATCCGCGCCGAGAGCTTGAGGAAGGCCACGATCGAGCCGGTGAGGGTGACCGCGCCGATGAAGACGCCGATCACCACCTCCGCGGAGTGGATGCCGAGCAGGTCGGCCGGCACCTCGGTCTGCTCCCCGGCGTTCGCCTCGACGGAGAGGTAGCCGTTCCACCCGACCAGGACGGCCGCCAGGCCGACGAAGCTGTGCAGCAGCGCGATCAGCTCGGGCATGCCGGTCATCTCGACCCGGCGGGCCCGCCACAGGCCGATCGCCGCGCCACCGGCCATGGCGGCGACGATCAGCCCGACCGCGGCGGCCTCGATGTTGCGGGCGGCCAGCCCGATGGTGGCAGCCAGGGCGATGGCCATGCCGGCGATGCCGAAGGCGTTGCCCGACTTGGCGGTCTCGTGCCGGGACAGGCCGGCGAGGCTGAGGACGAACAGCAGTCCGGCGACGACGTAGGCGCCGGCAGCGGCCGAAGTGAGAGTCATCGTCAGCTCCTCGTGAACATGCCGAGCATGCGGCGGGTCACGGCGAAGCCGCCGAAGACGTTGATGCTGGCCACGAGCACGGCGACCGTGGCCAGCACGGTGACCAGGACGCTGGTGTGGCCGAGCTGCAGCAGGGCGCCGACCACGATGATCCCGGAGATGGCGTTGGTGACGCTCATCAGCGGCGTGTGCAGCGCGTGGTGCACGTTGCCGATGACGTAGAACCCCACGACGACCGCCAGCGCGAACACCGTCAGGTTGCCGATCAGCTGGCTCGGCGAGAACGCCGCGGCCAGGAACAGCAGCAGTGCCGCGACGCCGACGACGGCCGCGGTCCGGGCGGGGGAGCGCGGCGCTCTCGGGGCGGGTGGGGGCGGGGCCGGGCGAGGGGCCGGTGTCTGGGCCGGCGCCGCGGACACCTGCACCGGTGGTGGGGGCCAGAGCAGCTCGCCGTCCCGCACCACCGTCATCGACCGCTGGACGACGTCGTCGAGGTCGACCACCAGCCGCCCGTCCTTGCCGGGGGTCAACAGCTTGACCAGGTTGACCAGGTTCGTGCCGAACAGCTGCGAGGCCTGGCCGGGCAGCCGGCCGGGCAGGTCGGTGTAGCCGATGATCGTGACGCCGTTCGGGGTGACGACGACCTCGTCGGGCACGGACCCGGCCACGTTCCCGCCCTGCGCGGCGGCCATGTCCACGATGACGCTGCCCGGCCGCATGCTGGCGACCATCTCCTCGGTGATCAGCCGGGGCGCGGGGCGGCCGGGGATCAGCGCGGTGGTGATGACGATGTCGACCTCGCGGACCTGCTCGGCGTACATCTGCGCGGCCCGCCGGTCGTAGTCCTCGCTGGTCACGGTCGCGTAGCCGGTGCCGCCGCCCTGCTGCTCCGTGTCGTCGGAGGGCGAGGCCGGCACCCCGACGTACTCCCCGCCCATCGAGGCGATCTGCTCGGCCACCTCGGGGCGCACGTCGGTGGCCCGCACGACCGCGCCCAGGCTGCTGGCCGCGCCGATCGCGGCCAGCCCGGCGACGCCCGCGCCGACGACGAGCACCGTCGCGGGAGGCACCTTGCCGGCCGCGGTGACCTGGCCGGTGAAGGAGCGGCCGAAGGCGTGCGCGGCCTCGATCACCGCCCGGTAGCCGGCGATGTTGGCCATCGAGCTGAGCACGTCCAGCGACTGCGCGCGGCTGATCCGCGGAACGGCGTCCATCGCCAGTGCGGTGATCGGCCGGGCCGCCAGGTCGCTGAGCAGGTCGGGGTCGAGCGCGGGTGCCAGGGTGCTGACCAGCACCGCACCCTTGCGCAGCCGCCGGACCTCCTCGGGCGTCGGCTTGGCCACGTGCAGGACGACGTCGGCGCTCCAGGCATCGTGCGCCGTCCCCACCCGGGCGCCGGCCTCGCGGTAGCCGTCGTCGGGGAAGCTGGCCGCCGACCCCGCTCCGGTCTCGACGACGACGTCGTAGCCCAGCACGGTCAGCTGGCGCACGGTGGTCGGCGTCGCCGCCACGCGTGTCTCGCCGGGGCGGGTCTCCCGAGGGACTCCGATGAGCACGTCCGGTTCCTCCTGCACGGGTCGGGTAGCCGCCCATCCTCGGCGACGGGGCCGGGAACGGTGCGGTCCGGTACAGCGGTGGCACCCGCCGGCGGACGGGCAGTCCGGGACGGCGTGCACTGGTGGCGCAGCCGGGGAGATCATGCCGAACCCCCGGGCTCCTCCGTGAGTGGGCTGCGTCACCCTCCGCAGCGAGGGTCCCGCCCGGTCCGCGCGTCCGGGTCCGGAGCTCCCCCACCCGGGTGAGGACCTCCGTCCCTGGGTGGCACCGCACCCCCCGGTGACGTACTCCTCTCCAGGACGGACGAGCGGCACGGACGCCGATCGCCGTGGCTCCGCAGGGGAGGGCGTGTGTCAGCGACGGCCGTGACCGCCGAACCGCTGGTGCCACCGGAGATCGTCTCGTCGGTCTTCCACGGGGCCGCCGTGAGCGACACGCTCGTGCTCCTCGTCGCCGAGGTGGTCGGCGGGACGCCCCGCACCACCTGGGGCAACGAGGGTGCCACGCAGCTGCTGGGCTACGGGCTGGACGACCTGCGGTCGTTGCCGGTCTCCGCGCTGCTGCCGACGCTGCGTGGGAGCGAGGTCCGGCTGCTACTGCGCCGGGAGCGCAGCGTGCGGATGACCCTGCCGGTGCGCACCGCCAGCGGCGACCGGGTCGAGGCGGAGGTGCTGTGCACGCCGACGCCCGGCGGCCGGACGTGGACGCTGCGGCTGGTCCCCGTCGACGACGACTCCCGGCGGGCCCTGCGGGCCACCGCCGACGCCCACGAGCAGCGCTTCGCCACGCTGACCGAGCGCTCCCCGGTGCCCACGCTGCTGTCCGAGCAGGGCATGCGCCTGGCACACGTCAACGACGCGTTCTGCAGCCTGGTCGGGCTGCCGGCCGAGCAGCTGCTGGGCACCGGGTGGATGGCCACGGTGCACCCCGACGACCTCGACGCCGTCGTCGAGCAGGTCATCGCCGTCCTCGGCGGGGGGAACGGGGAGACCACGGCGCGGCTGCTCCGGACCGACGGCACCGAGCGGACGACGGTCCTCCGCTTGTCGCACCTGTTCACCCCCAGGGTCGGCGCGGGCTTCGTCGGGACCATCGAGGACATCACCGAGCGGCTGGCCCTCGAGGCCCGCCTGGCGCACCAGGCCCACCACGACCCGCTCACCGGACTGCCCGACCGCATCCTGCTCGCCGAGCACGTGGCCGAGCGGTTCCGGCCGGGCGGCAGGGGGCTGGCCTGCCTGTTCCTCGACCTGGACGACTTCACGGTCGTCAACGACTCCCTCGGCCACGCCGCCGGTGACGAGCTGCTCGTGGAGGTCGCCGCCCGGCTGCGCGCCACGGTGCGCCCTGGCGACCTGGTCGCCCGCTCCGGCGGTGACGAGTTCGTCGTGGTCTGCGAGGACCTCGACGCGGACGACGCGGTGAGGCTGGCCGAGCGGATCGGTGCCGCGCTCGCGCAGCCGGTGCACCTCGGCGGGGTCGACGTCCGCCCGCACGCCAGCGTCGGCGTGTCCGTGCAGACCGCCGAGCACGGCGCGGGCGAGGACTTGATCCGCGACTGCGACACCGCGGTGTACCAGGCCAAGGCCGGCGGCAAGGGCCGCATCACGGTGCTCGACCAGCGGGCCCGGGCCGAGGCCCGGGACAGGCTGCGGCTGGTGGCCGAGCTGCGCGGGGCGATCGAGCGGCGGGAGATCACGCTGCTCTACCAGCCGATCGTCCGCGCCACCGACGGCGCCCCGGTCGCCGTGCAGTCGCTGGCCCGCTGGCACCACCCGGTGCGCGGCCCGGTCAGCCCGGCGGTGTTCGTCGCGCTGGCCGAGGAGAGCGGGCTGATCGGCGGGCTGGGCCTGCTGGTGCTCGACGAGACCTGCCGCCAGCTGGCCGAGTGGGACCGCGTGCTGGGCCCCGCCGCCCCGCAGCGGGCCGACGTCAACGTGCCGGCACTGCAGCTCGACGAGCACCTGCACGGCCACGTGGTCGCCGCGCTGGAGCGGCACGGGCTGCGCCCCTCGCGACTGTCGATCGAGCTTCCCGAGTCGGCGCTGGTGCAGGACCCGACGTCGGCGCGCGAGGTGCTCGTGCAGCTGCGCGACCTCGGCGTCTCGCTGGCCATCGACGGCTTCGGCACCGGCTGGTCCTCGCTGGCCCACCTCCGCAGCCTGCCGGTCGACGTCCTGAAGGTGGACCGCTCGTTCGTCGCCGAGCTGGCCGACGGGCACCCCGAGATCGCCTCGGCGGTCATCGCGCTGGCCCGCAGCCTGGACCTGGAGACCGTCGCGGAGGGCGTGGCGTCCGAGGAGCAGGTCGCGCAGCTGGCCGACCTCGGCGCCGGCTTCCTGCAGGGTCCCGGCCTCGCCCGGCCGATGAGCGGTTCCCGCACCGCCGCCTGGTTCGCCGCGCACGCCCGATGACCGTCACCGTCCTGCCGGGGGCGCCCGCGCCCGCGACCCTGGCCGCCGCGCCGACCTTCGACCTCGAGGCCGTGCTGGCCGGCATCGACACGATGGCCACGCAGAAGCCGGTCGCGGCCCACGTGGTGTCGATCGCCGACTCAGAGGACACCGACGCCCGCGGGCTGGCCCGGGTCCTCGCCTCCGACGTCGCGCTGGCCGGCCGGGTCCTGAAGCTGGCCAACTCCGCCTACTTCGGCATGCGGGGCCGGGTCACCTCGCTGCCGTTCGCCGTGACCGTCGTCGGCTTCCGCACCGTGCGCACCGTGGCCACCGTCGCGCTGACCGACCTGGACGACGAGTCGCGGCTGCCCGAGGACTTCTGGCGGAGGAACACCACCGTCGCGCTGGCCGCCGCCGCGCTGGCTCCGCGGTTCGGCGAGCGCCCGCAGGACGCGCTCTGCCTGGGGCTGCTCGCGCCCCTGGGTGTCGCGCTGCTGCACCACGACGACGCCGAGGGCTACGCCGAGCTGGTGGCCGCCGAGCCGACCGCCGTCGGGCGCCGGGCGGCCGAGGTGCGCCGCTACGGCATCCACGCCTTCCGGCTCACCGCGGTGGCGCTCGAGCAGTGGGGCTTCCCGCCGAGCATGGTCACCCCGCTGGGGGCGGTGGGCGACGTCGGCAACCGGGACGGCGCGCTGCTGCGGGCGGCGCTGGAGGTCGGTGCCCGGCTGACCGTCGGGGACCACGTGTCCGTGCCGGTCGAGGAGCTCACCGGCGGACGGCTGGGCGAGGACGCCGTCGTCCCCGTGCTGGACCGGGTGCGCGCCGAGGCCGACGAGCTGCGCCTGGCGATGCTCGGGGGGTGACGGCTCACTCGACCCGCCCCTCGTGCAGCAGCGGGCGCAGGTGCTGGTGCACCCAGGAGGCGAGGGTCGTCGGTGTCGTGGTGAGCACGGTGCGCGGGTCCTCGGGGACGAAGTCGTCGCGGACCCCGCTCGACATGCCGACGAAGCCCTCGACCTGCGCGTCGGTCATGCCGGCCGACCGCAGCTGCGCGCGCAGGTCCTCGTCGCTGACGCGGACCGCCGTCACCCGCCGGCCGGTGGAGGCACTGACGACCTCGGCCACCTGCAGCGGGGTGAGGTCCTCGGGGCCGTGGACGGCCTGCACCTGGCGACCGGACCAGGCCGTGGACAGCAGGCGGGCGGCCGCGACGTCGCCGACGTCCCGGGGGTCGACCCACGGCAGCGGCCGGTCGAGCGGCATCGTCGTGGTCAGCGTCCCCTGCCGCAGCTCCGCCAGGTTCCCCAGCAGGTTGGTGGCGAAGTACCCGCACCGCAGGTGCAGGACGGTGGCACCCGTGGCGTCCAGCTGCGTCTCCACCCGGGCGAGCCCGTCGATCATCCCCACGCCGGTCCGCTTCTCGGCCCCCACGCTGCTCTGGAAGACCGTGCGGGGGATCCGGTTCTCCGTGACCGCCCGCGCGGCCACGGCGCCCAGACGGGCGGAGGCGGCGACCGGGTCGTCCTCGCCCGTCGGCGGGTCGACCCAGTAGAGGGCGTCGGCTCCCCTCGTCGCCCGGACGACCGCGTCGCCGTCCCGCTGGTCGGCGACCACCAGCTCGCACCGGTCCCGCACGTCGGGGTCCAGCCGGCCGGGGTGGCGGAGCAGCAGGACCGGCGTTCCGCCTGCCTGGAGCAGCAGCCGCACCACGCGGGACCCGACGTTGCCGGTGGGGGTGGTGACGACGATCCGCACGGCAGCTCTCCTCGGGTCGGGACCCGATCCCACCACCGGCCACCGACGGGCCGTGGGCCGAGCGGTCGCCGCCGCGGACGACCGCGGCCGGCGCCCCCACGCGGGGACGCCGGCCGCGGTGCCGGCTGCCTGGTGCCGGCTGCCTGGTGCCGGTTAGGCGGTGTAGGGCGCGCCCAGCGGGTCGACGGTCTCGTGCCCGGTCACGTCCGCGGCGAGACGGGACAGCGCCCAGTCGCCGTCGCCGAGCACGTGGTCGATGGCGGTGAGCCGGCTGGTGTGGTGGCCGACCGTGTACTCGGCGGTCACGCCGATCCCGCCGTGCAGCTGGATCGCCTCCTTGCCGATGTGCCGGCCGGCGCGGCTGGTCTGCAGCCGGGCGCGGTCGGCGGCGGTGACGACGTCCCCGCCGGCGTCGGCCACCATCGACGCCCACAGCGCGGTGCTGCGGGCCAGCTCGAGCGAGACGTACATGTCCGCGGCGCGGAAGGTCAGCGCCTGGAACCGGTTGAGCGTCACGCCGAACTGCTTGCGGGTCTTGAGGTACTCGGCGGTGGTGCGCAGCGCCGTGTCCATCGAGCCGATGGCCTCGTGGGCGTAGGCGATGCGCGCCTCGGCGAGCACCCGCTCGATCTGCGCGGTGCGGTCCGCAGCGTCCTCGCCGAGCAGCTCGGCCGGGGTGCCGTCGAAGCGCACGTTGGCCGCGCGGCCCCCGTCGTGGGTGCGGTAGCCGGTGCGGGTCAGGCCGGAGGCGTCGCCGCGCACGAGGAACAGCGCCGTCCCGCCGTCGACGACCGCGGAGACCATGAGGACGTCGGCGCGGGCCCCGTTCAGGACCGGCTCCTTGACGCCGGTGAGGGTCCACGAGTCGCCGTCCCGCGTGGCGGTGACGGCCGCGGCCGACGGGCTCCAGCGGGTGCCGGGCTCGGCGTGCGCGGCGGCGGCCAGCGTCGTCCCGTCGGCGATGCCGGCCAGGATCTCGGCCTTCTGTGCGTCGGTGCCCGCGGCGGCGACCAGCCCGCCGGCGAGGACGACCGCCTCGACGTACGGCTCGGGCGCGAGCACCCGGCCGATCTCCTCGGCGACGATCGCCACCTCGATCGGCCCGGCGCCCATGCCGCCGTGCTCCTCGGCGAAGGGCAGCCCCAGCAGGCCCATCTCGGCCAGCCGCGACCAGGTCTTCTCGTCGAAGCCCGGGTCGGTGGCGGTCACCCGGCGGCGCTGCTCGCTGTCGCCGTAGGCGCGCTCCAGCAGACCGCGTACGGCCTCCCGGAGGTCGTTCTGCTCACTGTCGAAGGTGAAGTCCACGGTTGCCTCAGAGCCCCAGGATCGTGCCGGCGATGATGGTGCGCTGCACCTCGTTGGAGCCTCCGTAGATGGAGACCTTGCGGTAGTTGAGGTACTCCGGCGTGGCCACGCGGGCCCAGTCCGGGACCTCGGAGCCGCCGTCGGCGAACGAGGACAGCGACAGCGGACCGGCGATGTCGACGATCAGCTCGGTGATGTCCTGCTGCAGCTCCGACCCGCGCAGCTTGAGCACCGACGAGGCCGGGTGCGGCTTGCCGTCGGCGGAGTGTGCGACGACGCGCAGCGCGGTCAGCTCGAGGGCGAGCAGCTCGTTCTCCAGCTCGGCGATGCGGTCGGCCGTGCGCGGGTCCTCGGTCAGCGGGCGGCCGCCGACGGTGACCTGCTGCGCGCAGGACTTCGCCTGGGCCAGCAGGCGCTTGGAGGAGCCGATGCGGGCGATGCCGACGCGCTCGTTGCCCAGCAGGAACTTGGCGTAGTCCCAGCCGCGGTTCTCCTCGCCGATGAGGTTCTCGGCGGGGACGCGGACGTCCTCGAAGAAGACCTCGTTGACCTCGTGGCCGCCGTCGATCAGCTGGATCGGCCGCAGCGTGACGCCGGGGGTGTCCATCGGGAAGACCAGCAGCGAGATGCCGCGCTGCTTCTTCTCCGCGGTCGGGTCGGTGCGCACCAGGCAGAAGATCCAGTCGGCGTGCTGGCCGAGCGTCGTCCAGGTCTTCTGGCCGTTGACGACCCAGTCGTCGCCGTCGCGGACGGCGGTGGTGCGCAGGCTGGCCAGGTCGGAGCCGGCGTCGGGCTCGGAGAAGCCCTGGCACCACCAGATGTCGATGTTCGCCGTCGCCGGCAGGAAGCGCTTCTTCTGCTCCTGGCTGCCGAAGGCCGCGATGACCGGGCCGATCATGCTGGCGTTGAAGGGCAGCGGCTCGGGGACGCAGGCCAGCTGCATCTCCTCGCGCCAGATGTGCAGCTGCAGCGGCGTCCAGCCCCTGCCGCCCCACTCCACCGGCCAGTGCGGCACGGCCAGGCCGGCGGCGTTGAGCGTCCGCATGGCCTCGACGTACTGCTCCTTGGACAGGTCCCGGCGGGCCGCGACGGTGTCACGGATCTCCTGGGGCACCTGGGTGGTGAAGAACGTCCGCATCTCCTCCCGGAAGGCCTCCAGCTCCGGGGACAGTTGCAACCGCATCGGGCCTCTCTCCTGACGGCGACCATGCCGTCTCGCAGGGTGGGAGACCGACTTTCCCACACTTCCTACCGGCGGGTAGCACCGGTGGGTACGGCGTGGCGGCCGCGTGCCAGCAGTGCCGACCACCGTCCCGTCCGGGGCGACGTGCGGCCGCGGGTCAGGCCCCCGCCAACGAGGCCCAGAAGGCGCAGTGGGACTCGGCAGCGACGTCCACCGGTCCGATCCCGCCGGCGGAGGCGAGGTCGAGGCCCTGCACGTCCCCGCTGTCGCGGTAGCGGTGCCACCCGGGGGTACCGCGCCCGTTGGGGTCGCCGGTCGCGGCGAAGGTGGTCCAGTAGCGGACCATCGTCGCCGACAGCTCCTGCTGTTCCGGGGTCAGCGGCGCGCCGAACAGGCCCGGGAACAGGTACGGCAGCTCGGTGCCGTGCTGGGCGTCCCCCGGATAGCCCGGGAACGGGAAGTCGATCAGCGGGGACGCCGTCCGGTCGCGGAACTGGTAGGCGTACACCGGCGTCGACCCCGGGACCGCCGACAGGGCCTCGTGGGCGTCGACGTGCGCACAGATGGACAGCATGGTCGGGGTGCCCGCGTCGCTGTCCACCGCCGCCAGTGCCCGCAGCGGCGAGGGGTACGCGTCGGCCGGGTAGCGGGCGAGGACCTCGCCGGCCCGATCGCCGTAGCGCGCCGTCAGCTCCGCCGCGTACTCCTCCGCCGTGAGTGACGAGGACGGCGGGGCGCCGGTCGAGACCAGGGGCAGGAGCGGGGTGAACAGCGTGTTCTCGTCGCGGGTGTTCCCGTGCACGACCGGCACCCGCGCGCGCTCGCCCGCGGCGAAGGCGTCCGCCGGCTGGACCGGCAGGGCCGAACCGCCGACGACGAAGGCGTCGCCCGGCCAGGCGCGCAGCAGCTCCTCCACACCCACCTGCCGCAGGCAGGCCGCCACGTCGGTCCCCCCGGCGCAGCCGACCGCAGCCGCGACCTGGTCGCCCGTGGCCTCGGCGGTGGCAAGGTCGTCGTAGCGCGCGGTGCAGCTGAAGCTCTGCGCGATCGCGCGGTCGAACAGCCCGCGCGCCGTCGGTGAGGCCAGCTGCACGCAGACGGAGGAGCCGCCGGCGGACTCGCCGAACACCGTCACGGTGCGCGGATCGCCCCCGAAGGCGGCGATGTTGCGCTCCACCCAGCGCAGCGCGGCCTGCTGGTCGAGCAGCGCGGCGCTGCCCGAGGCTAGGTCGCCGTTCTGGGCGGACAGGTCCCGCTGCGCCAGGAAGCCCAGCGGCCCGAGCCGGTAGTTGATCGTGACAACCACCACGTCGCCGTCGACGGCGAGCCGGCGTGCGTCGAACGGCCAGCCGGCGCCGCCGACGAAGCCGCCGCCGTGGATCCACACCATGACGGGCAGGTCCCCGCTCCGGCCCTCCAGGCCGGCCGGTGTCGTGACGTTCAGGGACAGGCAGTCCTCGTCCGTCGACGCGAACGGGTTGAACTCGTCCTGCAGCTGGGGGCAGGGGCTGCCCGGCGCGGTGGCACCGCGGACGCCGTCCCACGGCTCGACCGGCGCCGGCGGCCGGAACCGGAGGTCGCCGACCGGCGGGGCGGCGAACGGGATGCCCTGGAAAAGGCGGTGGTCCTCCGCCAGCGCGCCCCGCACGGCGCCGTCCTCGGTGTGCACGACGAGCGGGGGCTCACCGTCCGGGGCGGCTCCGGGGGCGGCGAGGGCCGGCCCGCCGCCGGCCACGAGGGCGGCACCGAGACCGAGGGAGAGGAGTGCCCGGCCGAGCGGCCGGGGGAGGGAGGGTCGCACGGGACCTCCAGGGACTGGTCGGCCCGCCGCGCAGCCGTGAGCCGTGTCACGGCGGTCTGACGCAGGGTAGGGGGGCGACGGCCGGTGCAGGGCGGGGAGACGCGTGCCGGCCCACCCGGAGCCGGGTCCCAC
This sequence comes from Geodermatophilus sp. URMC 61, assembly GCF_052931555.1. Taxonomy (NCBI): domain Bacteria; kingdom Bacillati; phylum Actinomycetota; class Actinomycetes; order Geodermatophilales; family Geodermatophilaceae; genus Geodermatophilus; species Geodermatophilus sp. URMC 61. Next base: position 2,197,741 of record NZ_JBRFHZ010000002.1, on the reverse strand, counting down.
GCGTGTCGGTCACGTCGTGCGGGCACGCTCGTGGGCGTGTTCGACGTGGACTGGATGGGTCAGCTCAGCCGGGAGGTGCTGCGGGAGCGGCTGCCCGCGCTGATCGCCGAGACCTGCGCGTGGACCGTCGGGATGTCCGACCGGCCGCACCACGAGCGGCGCCGGGGCCGGCTGGGCGAGACCGGAGGGACCATCGGCGACCGCATCGCCCGGGGGCAGGCGGTGTCCGGCGAGGAGGACGGCCGGCTCGACCTCGGCGACGCCCGGCCGGGCAGCTTCCGCGACGTGCTCAACGCGGTGGACGCCACCGGGGTCCTCTATGCCGACCGGTTCGACCGCGAGGTGCTCGAGCCGTTCGTGCTGGCCACCTGCGTGCTGGCCGCCGAGCGGGCGCGGGCCACCCGGCGGGCGGAGTGGGCCGAGCTGCTCGACGACCTCGGGGAGGACGGCCGCGACCTGGTGGGCGTGGTGCGGGCGGGGGAGTGGGAGGCGTCGCTGCGCACCGAGGCCGAGCACCTGGTGCTGGCCGCGCTGGCCGACGTCCCGCTGCTGGAGGTGGAGGCCGAGGGGCTGCCGTTGTCGCTGGTGCGGGCGGCCGAGGCGCTGACGCGGGAGGCCGCCGCCCCGCCGCCGTCCGCGTCACCCGGGGAGGACTCGGCCGCCTCGGGGGCGGTCTTCCTGGCCCGGGCCGCGCTCGCGGACCTCGACGAGCCGGTGCCGCCGTCGCAGGCCGATCGGGTGCTCACCGCGCTGCTGGCCGAGGGCATCGAGCCCGAGGAGCTGCCCGCCGTCCTGCCGCACCTGCCGCTGGCGCCGGGCACCGCGGAGGCAGTGCTGACCCTGCTCGACGCCGGCCGCTGACCGCCCCCCAGGTCCGCGCGGGCGTCGCTGGACACCGCCCTCGCGCCGGGGTGCCCCCGTCCGTCACGATGGGCGCCGGCGGTGGTCCAGGGCGGGAGCCCGGTGGACGGAGGACGTGATGACAGGACAGCAGCCGGTCGAGCCGGACGCGATCATCGACAGGGACGGAGCCGCGGTCCCGGGCCCGCGAGGTCACGGCGTGGTGCCGCAGCCGCTCCCCGCACTGATACCGGCACTCGCGCGCGTGGCGTTCGCCGGGCCGCTGCTCACCGCGTCGGCGGTCGCGCTCACCGCGGCCGCCGCCGCCAAGGCGGTCGAGGTGGCCGGCCGGATGGCCCGGCAGCACGTGGGTGCCGATGCGGTGCGGCAGGTACTCCCCGGCGGGCTCGAGGTCACCTGGACCAGGGTCGAGATCCGTTGGCCGCTCTGAGCGTCGCCGCATCCCTCGGCCCGGCGCGACGGAGCTGACCCGGCCGGAGGCATAGGAGGCAATGCCTACGTCCTGGGCCCGTGGAACGTATGCATAGCCTCCTATGCCTCAGGCGTGGGGCCGCGGATCAGAGGTCGAGCGGGAGACCCGTGTAGTTCTCGGCGAGCTCCCGCGCCGCGGTCTCCGACGAGCAGACCCGGCGCAGCTGGGACAGCTGCAGCTGGGCGTCGAAGTCGTCGCCGGAGCGGTGCAGCATCGACGTCATCCACCAGGAGAAGTGCGTGCACCGCCAGACGCGCGCCAGCGCCCGGTCGGAATAGGAGTCGACCAGGTCGGTCTCCTTCTCCTGCAGCAGCCGCACCAGGGCCTGGGCCAGCAGGGTGACGTCGGCGACGGCGAGGTTGAGACCCTTCGCGCCGGTCGGCGGGACGATGTGCCCGGCGTCCCCGGCGAGGAAGAGCCGGCCGCGGCGCATCGGGGCGCTGACGAACGAGCGCATCGGCAGGATCGACTTCTCCGTCACCGGCCCGCGGTTGACCGACCAGCCCCCGAGCGCCATGCGGGTGTCCAGCGCGTCCCAGATCCGCTCGTCCGACCAGTCCTCGATCCGCTCCGACGGGTCGACCTGCAGGTAGAGCCGGGACACCCTCGGTGAGCGCATCGAGTACAGCGCGAAGCCCTCGGGGTGCCAGGCGTAGATCAGCTCGTCGGTCGCCGGCGCGGCGTCGGCCAGGATGCCCAGCCACGCGTAGGGGTAGGTGCGCTCCCACAGCCGCCCGCCGGCCTCCTGCACGACCGGCCGCGAGACGCCGTGGAAGCCGTCGGTGCCGGCGATGACGTCGCACTCGAGCACCTGGGCGACGCCGTCCGCGTCGGTGAACCGGATCCGCGGGCTGTCGCCGTCGACGTCCTCGGGGTGGACGTCGGAGACCTCGAACAGCAGCGGCGGGCCGCCGTCCAGCTGCGCGGCGATGAGGTCCTTGGTGACCTCGGTCTGCCCGTAGACCCACACGGTGCGCCCGCACAGCTCCCGGAAGTCCAGCGTGTGCCGGGTGCCCGGATACTGCAGGTGGATGCCGGAGTGCTCCAGCCCCTCCCGGTGCAGCCGGTCGCCGACGCCGGCCGCGGTCAGCGTGTCGACGGTGTGCTGCTCGAGGATGCCGGCGCGGATCCGCGCCTCCACGTAGTCCCGCGACCGGTTCTCCAGGACGACGGAGTCGATGCCCTGCAGGGCGAGCAGCCGCGACAGGAGCAGGCCGGCCGGGCCGGCCCCGATGATCCCCACCTGAGTGCGCACGGGCCGAGTGTGACCGCGGCAACGCCGGCGTGGGAACCACCGGCTCCCGCTCAGTGGAAGGACTGCGCCCGCGCCAGCTCCCGCCCGATGCCCCGCGCGGCCACCTGGAGGACGGGCACCAGCCGCAGCAGGTCGCGCCGGTGGCTGGGGACGACGATGCCCAGCGCGGCGACGACCGCCGGGCCGGAGGGCCGGTCCACGTACACCGGGACGGCGACCGACAGCGTGCCCAGCGACATCTCCTCGGCGGTCCGGGCGTACCCGCGGCGACGCACCTCGGCGATCTCCCGGCGCAGCCGCCCGGGGTCCACGATGGTGTGCCGGGTCTCGCGGGTCGGCGCGCGCAGCACCGCCTCGGCGACGTCGTCCGGTGCGGCGGCCAGCAGCACCTTGCCCACCCCGGTGGCGTGCAGCGGCAACCGGCTGCCGACCTGGCTGACCACCGGCACGGACTCACGCCCGGAGACCCGCTCGACGTAGAGGGCGCTGTGGCCCTCGCGGACGGCGAGGTGGACGGTGTCGCGGGTCGCGGTGTGCACGTCGAGCAGGAACGGCGCGGCGACCTGGCGCAGCTCCAGCTGCACCGGCGCGAGCAGCCCGAGGTCCCACAGCCGGCGGCCGATCTCGTAGCGGCCGTCGGGCCGGCGGGCCAGCGCGCCCCAGGCGGTGAGCTCACCGAGCAGCCGGTGGGTGGTCGACAACGGCGTCCCGGAGCGCTCGGCGATCTCCGAGAGCGTGAGCCGCGGTGCCGAGCTGTCGAAGGCGCCGAGCACGTCGAGGGCGCGCGCGGTCACCGACCGCCCCGCCGTCGTCCGGCCGCCGGCCACGGCTCTCCCTTCCGCTGGCCGGAAGGCCAGGCTTGGGCAGGGTAGCCCCGCGGCCCTACGGTCCAGGACATGACCGGGACCACATCCGGCAGCCGGCTCGACCTGCCGCGCTACGCGCGCACGGACGCCGCGCTGCGGACGCCGCTGAGCTACCCCGACTACCGGAGCACCGCGTTGCGGGCGCCGCTGCGCACACCGGTCGACCTGCCGCACCGCCTCACCGAGGTCACCGGGCCGCTGCTGGGCGAGGACCGGGTCCGGCCGGAGGACGCCGACCTGACCAGGCGACTCGGCGGCGAGGCCGTGGGTCAGCGGATCATCGTCCACGGCCGGGTGCTGGACGGCGGTGGCCGCCCGGTGCCGAACACGCTCGTGGAGGTCTGGCAGGCGAACGCCGCGGGGCGCTACCGGCACGTGGTCGACAACTGGCCGGCGCCGCTGGACCCGCACTTCGACGGGCTGGGCCGGGTCATGACCGACGACCAGGGCCGCTACGAGTTCCTGACGATCCGGCCGGGCGCCTACCCGTGGCGCAACCACGACAACGCCTGGCGGCCGGCGCACATCCACTTCTCGCTGTTCGGCCGGGCGTTCACCCAGCGTCTGGTCACCCAGATGTACTTCCCGGACGACCCTCTCTTCTTCCAGGACCCGATCTTCAACTCCATCCCCGAGGCGGCCCGGCCGCTGGCGATCAGCCGGTTCGACTACGAGCGCACCGTCGACCACTGGGCGCTGGCGTTCGAGTGGGACATCGTGCTGCGCGGCGCGGACCAGACGCCGTTCGAGACCGACGACGACGGGGACATCGCGTGATGACGGTCGAGGGAGCATCGCAGCGAGGAACGAGCGAGGAGCGGACCGGGTCCGGAACCGCGCGGGGAGGCATCGCGTGATGAGCCGGCTGCAGACCACCCCCAGCGCGACCGTCGGCCCGTACCTCGCGATCGGCCTGACCTGGGAGGGCGGTGAGTTCGCCGTCCCGCCGGAGACCCCGGGCGCGATCTGGCTGCGCGGCACGGTGTTCGACGGCAACGGCGACCCGGTGGCCGACGCGATGGTCGAGACCTGGCAGGCCGACCCCGACGGCCGGTTCGACCACCCCGACGACCCGCGCGGCGCCTCCCGGTACCCCGGCTTCACCGGGTTCGGCCGCGCGCAGACGGTCCCCGACGGCGACTACGCCATCTGCACGCTCAAGCCCGGCCGGGTCCCCGACGGGCAGGGCGGCCTGCAGGCCCCGCACGTCGACGTCTCGCTGTTCGCCCGCGGGCTGCTCGACCGGGTGGTCACCCGCATCTACTTCGCCGACGAGGCCGCGGCCAACGCCGAGGACGCCGTCCTGCAGGGCCTGCCGGAGGACCGCCGGCAGACGCTGCTCGCGACCCCGACCGACGACGGCTATCGCCTGGACCTGTACCTGCAGGGCGAGCGGGAGACGGTGTTCTTCGCCGTATGACGCTGCTCTCCGGGACCTTCGCCCGCGGCGGGGCCGCGGCCGCCGTCTCCGACGACGCCTGGTTCCGGGCGTTGCTCGCCGTCGAGGCCGCCCTGGCCCGGGCCGCGGCCCGCACCGGGCTGGTGCCCACCACCGCGGCCGACGCGGTCACCGCCGCCTGCGCGCACCCCGAGCGGCTCGATCTGGCGACCGTGGTCGCCCGGGCGGCGGACGCCGGCAACCCGGTGCCGCCGCTGGTGCGGGTGCTGCAGGACGCGGTCGGTGCGCGCGACGCGGTCGCCGTCCACGTCGGGGCCACCAGCCAGGACGTCCTGGACACCGCGCTGCTGCTCATGGCGCGGAACGCGGTCGCCGCCGTCGACGCCGACCTGACCGCCGCCGCGGAGACCGTCGCCGGGCTGGCCCGCACTCACCGGGACGACGTCCTGGCCGGCCGCACGCTCCTGCAGCAGGCGCTGCCCACCACCTTCGGGCTCAAGGCCGCCGGCTGGCTGGCCGGGCTGGACGGCGCCCGGCTGCGGCTGGCCGAGGTGGTCGCCGAGCTGCCGGTGCAGTACGGCGGCGCCGTGGGCACGCTGGCCGCCAGCGGCGGGGCCGGCGTCGCGCTGCGGGCGGCGCTGGCCGAGGAGCTGCAGCTGACGAGCACCGCCGTCCCGTGGTTCACCTGCCGGCTGCCCGTGGCCGACCTGGCCGGGGCGCTGGGCGCCGCCGCGGGCGTGGTCGCCACGGTGGCCGTCGACGTCGTGCTGCTCGCCCAGACCGAGGTGGCCGAGGTGGCCGAGGTGGCCGAGGGGCGGGGCGGGTCGTCGGCGATGCCGCACAAGCGCAACCCGGTCGCCGCCGTCTCCGCCCGGGCCTGCGCCCGCCGCGCACCGGGACTGGTGGCCACGCTGCTCGCGGCGATGGAGCAGGAGCACGAGCGGGCCGCCGGCGCCTGGCACAGCGAGTGGCCGGCGCTGACCGAGCTGCTCACCACCGTCGGGTCGGCGGCGTCCTGGCTGGCCGAGAGCCTGCGCGGGCTGCGGCCGGACCCGGCCCGCATGGCGGCCACCGCGTCGGCGGCCGCCGAGGGCCCGCTGGCCGGCGCACTCGCCGAGGCGCTGGCGCCGACCCTCGGCAGGGGCGCGGCGCACGACGCCGCGGCCGCCGCCGTCCGCGAGGCTCGCGACAGCGGCCGGCCGCTGGCCGAGGTGGTCGCCGCCCGGACCGACGTCGACGTGCGTGCGGTGCTCGCCGCCGGTACACCCGACGTCGGGGAGGCCGGTGCCCAGGTGGACGCCGCGCTCGCCGAGCACGCCCGTCTGACCGAAGGGGTCCAGTGAGCAGCATCGAGGTCGCGTACACCGAGGATGGGCCGGCCGACGCGCCGGTCGTCGTCCTCTCCAACTCGCTCGGGGCCACCCGCGGCATGTGGGACCCGCAGGTCCCGGCGCTGGCCGAGCGGTACCGGGTGGTCACCTACGACACCCGCGGCCACGGCGACTCGCCGGCTCCGGCGGGGCCCTACACGCTCGACGACCTGGTGGACGACGTCGTCGCGCTGCTCGACGGGCTGGGTGTGCGGCGGGCGCACGTCGCGGGGCTGTCGCTGGGCGGGATGACGGCGATGCGGCTGGCCGCCCGCGAGCCCGACCGGGTCGGGCGGCTGGCCGTCCTGTGCTCCTCGGCCAAGACCGAGCCGCAGGGCTTCCTCGACCGGGCGGCCGCCGCCCGCGCCGACGGGACGCAGAGCATCGCGCCGGCCGTGGTGGCCCGCTGGCTGACGCCCGGGTACGCCGCCGCGCACCCCGAGCTGGTGGCCCGGCTGGAGGCCATGGTCGCCGCGGCGGACGACGAGGGCTACGCGGCGTGCGCCGAGGTCGTCGCCGCCATCGACCTGCGCGAGGACCTCGGCCGGATCACGGCGCCCACCCTCGTGGTGGCCGGCGCCGAGGACCCCGCGCTGCCGCCGGACCACCAGGAGGCGATCGCCGAGGGCATCGCCGGTGCCGAGCTGGTCACGGTCAGCCCGGCGGCGCACCTGGCCAACCTGGAGGCGACCCTGGAGGTCACGGGCGCGCTACTCGGCCACCTGGACGCCGCGGGCGGGCACGCGTGACCGACGACCAGGCGCGCCGGGACGCCGGCATGCGGACCCGGCGCGAGGTGCTCGGCGACGCCTGGGTCGACCGCGCCGTCGCGAACACCACGCCGTTCACGGCCGACTTCCAGGACTTCATCACCCGGGTCGCCTGGGGCGACGTGTGGCAGCGTCCCGGCCTGGCCCGCCGCGACCGCAGCCTGATGACGTTGTCGATCACGATCGCGCTGCGGCACTGGGACGAGTTCGCGCTGCACGTGCGCGCGGCGAAGAACAACGGCCTGTCCGAGGAGGAGATCGCCGAGGTCATCCAGCACGCCGCCGTCTACGCCGGGGTGCCCGCGGCCAACCACGCGTTCAAGGTCGCGGCCGGGGTCCTCGACGAGCTGCGCGGCCAGGACTGAGCCCGCCCGGCCGTCGCCGAGCACGGACCCGCCGCGAGCCCGCCCCGGGCGCGAGATCTGCACACTGGCGGCCTTCGAGCCCTCGAAGGCCGCCAGTGTGCAGATCTCGCGGGGACGAGTGGTGGGGGCAGGGGGTCCTTTTCAGGCAGGCCGGCCGCGCCCCTCCCGCAGCAGCCGGACCAGCGCGTTGGTGGAGGAGTCGGAGTCGTACTCCGGGGCCGCCTCGCTCTGCAGCTTCGGCGCCAGCTGGTTGGCCATGACCTTGCCCAGCTCCACGCCCCACTGGTCGAACGAGTTGATGCCCCACACGACGCCCTGGGTGAAGACCCGGTGCTCGTAGGCGGCGACCAGCTGCCCGAGCACCGACGGCGTCAGCTTGGGCGCCACGATCGCGTTGGACGGGTGGTTGCCCGGCATCACCTTGTGCGGGACGACGTCCGGCGCCGTCCCCTCGGCGGCGACCTCCTCGGCCGTGCGGCCGAAGGCCAGCGCGCGCGGCTGGGCGAGGAAGTTGGCCAGGAACAGGTCGTGCATCGCGTCCAGGTCGTGGTTGGGCTGGGCGAACCCGATGAAGTCGGCCGGGACGAGCAGCGTGCCCTGGTGCAGCAGCTGGTAGAAGGCGTGCTGGCCGTTGGTGCCCGGCTCGCCCCACACGATCTCCCCGGTGGCGACGTCGACCGGTGAGCCGTCGAGGGTGACCGACTTGCCGTTGGACTCCATGCACAGCTGCTGCAGGTAGGCAGGGAAGCGCGCCAGGTACTGCGAGTACGGGAGCACCGCCTGGCTCTGCGCACCGAAGAAGTCGACGTACCAGACCGAGATCAGCCCGAGCAGAGCCGGCAGGTTCTCCTCGTACGGTGCGGTGCGGAAGTGCTCGTCGACCGTGTGGAAGCCGTCGAGCAGCTCCCGGTACTGCTCCGGCCCGATCGCCACCATGAGCGAGAGCCCGATCGCCGACGTGAACGAGTAGCGGCCGCCGACCCAGTCCCAGAACCCGAACATGTTCTGGGTGTCGATGCCGAACTCGGCGACCTTCTCGGCGTTGGTGGAGACGGCGACGAAGTGCTGGGCGACGGCCTTCTCGTCGCCGCCGAGCCCCTCGACCAGCCAGCGGCGGGCCTCCTTGGCGTTGGTCAGCGTCTCCTGGGTGGTGAAGGTCTTGGACGCGACGATGAACAGGGTGCTCGCCGGGTCGAGGTCGCGAGTGGCCTCGGCGAGGTCCGTCGGGTCGATGTTGGAGACGAAGCGGAAGGCCAGCGACCGGTCGGAGTAGTCGCGCAGCGCCAGGTAGGCCATGGCCGGGCCGAGGTCCGAGCCGCCGATGCCGATGTTCACCACGGCCCGGATCCGCTCGCCGGTGTGCCCGGTCCACGCCCCGCTGCGCACCCGGTCGGCGAAGTCGGCCATCCGACCGAGGACCTCGTGCACCTCGGCGTTGACGTCGTGCCCGTCCACGACGAGGCCGCTGGTGCGCGGGTCGCGCAGCGCCACGTGCAGGACGGCGCGGTCCTCGGTGGTGTTGATGTGCTCCCCGCGGAACATCGCCTCGGTGCGCTCGCGCAGGCCCACCCGCTCGGCCAGCGCGGCCAGCAGCCGCACCGTCTCGCGGGTCAGCCGGTTCTTGGAGTAGTCGAGGTACAGGTCGCCGGCGGTGACGACCAGCTCGGTGCCCCGCTGCGGGTCCTCGGCGAACAGGTCGCGCAGGTGCCGGTCGCCCACCGCGCGGTGGTGCTCGGCCAGCGCCTGCCACTCCGCACTGTTCGGCATGCCCATGGACTCCTCCTGCTCCCGGCCGACGGATCGGCTGCTGACACACCTACCCTGCCGGGAGGCGGCCTCCGGGGCGACCCCGGGACGTGCCGCACCGGCGACGAGAGGGAGTGGCATGGCACTGCTGGACGACGGCGCGTGGCAGGGGAAGGTCTGGACCGGCGCCTGGACCGACGGGTCGGGCGGCACGTACGACGTGGTCGAGCCCGCGACCGGGGACGTCGTCGGCGCGGTCGGCCGGGCCACCCCCGAGGACGTCACCGCCGCGGCGGACCGGGCGGTCGAGGCCCAGCGGGCGTGGGCGGCGCTGCCGTTCGAGGACCGGGCACGGGTGCTGCGCCGCGCCGGTGAGGTGCTCGAGGCCCACGCCGACGAGATCAAGGGGTGGCTGGCGCGGGAGACCGGCGCGATCCAGCCCTTCGGCGACTTCCAGGTGCACACCACCGCCGCCGAGTGCTACGAGGCCTCGGCGCTGCCCAGCCACCCGTACGGCGAGCTGCTGCGCACCGGGTCGCCCCGGCTGTCCTTCGCCCGCCGGGTACCGGCCGGCGTGGTCGGCGTCATCGCGCCGTTCAACGTGCCGACCATCCTCGCCATCCGGGCGATCGCCCCGGCGCTGGCGCTCGGCAACGCCGTCGTCCTCAAGCCCGACCCGCGCACCGCCGTCTCCGGCGGCGTGCTCTTCGCCCGCGTCTTCGAGGAGGCCGGCCTGCCGGCCGGCGTGCTGCAGGTGCTGCCCGGCGGCGCGGACGTCGGCGAGGCGCTGGTGACCGCCCCGCCCGTGCGGGTGATCGCCTTCACCGGCTCCACCAGGGCCGGCCGCGCGGTCGGCGCGCTGGCCGGTCAGCACCTCAAGCGCGCGCACCTGGAGCTCGGCGGCAACTCCGCGCTCATCGTGCTGCCCGACGTCGACGTGACCGCGGCGGCCTCGGTGGGTGCGTGGGGCACCTTCGCCCACCAGGGCCAGATCTGCATGGCCACCAGCCGGCACCTGGTCCACGAGTCGATCGCCGAGGAGTACACCGCCGTCCTCACCGAGAAGGTCGAGAAGCTGCCGGTCGGCGACCCGTTCCGCGAGGAGGTGGCGCTGGGCCCGCTGATCGACGCCGGCCAGCGCGACCGGGTGCACGGCCTGGTCACGAGCAGTGTCGAGGGCGGGGCGACGCTGCGCACCGGCGGCACCTTCGAGGGGCTGCTGTACCGGCCCACCGTGCTCGGCGACGTCCCCGTCGAGGCGCCGGCCTACCGGGAGGAGATCTTCGGGCCGGTCGCCCCGGTGACCCCGTTCGCCAGCCTCGACCAGGTGGTGGAGCTGGCCCGCGGCACCGAGTACGGGCTCTCGCTGGGCATCCTCACCCGCGACGTCTACGCCGGCCTGCAGCTGGCCGAGCGGATCCCGTCGGGCCTGGTGCACATCAACGACCAGACCGTCAACGACGAGGCCGTGGCCCCCTTCGGCGGCGTCGGGTCGTCGGGCACCGGCTCTCGGCACGGCGGCCCGCAGGCCAACATCGAGGCGTTCACCGAGACCCAGTGGGTCACCCTGCGCGGTGACCTGCCCGCCTACCCGTTCTGATGCCCCGTCGGGCGACGCCCTGGAGGCGGTCCCAGGGGCAGGGCGCGTGTCATCGCCCCCACCCGCCACGCCTGGACCTGAGGGGGGCGGTTTCGCGTCCCGGCTCCTCGGCGCAGCTGCGCCCGACGGGGTGATCACCCGGTGGAGCCTGCGGACGTGGCTGCGCAGCTCGCGCGGAGCTCGGAAACGGGTCCACGTGCCTGCCCTCGGGCTCGGATCGGCGTGTCGCCCGGACCACGCCGATCCGAGCCCGAGGGCGATCGCGCCGAGGGCGGGATGGAACTCGACGACGGCCTGGACGCCTGCCCCTCACGGAGGGCGTGCGATGAGCTCAGGGACCCGGCGGGCCCTCGGGTGAGGAGAGGGACTTCCGGCCCCGGGCGAGGAAGAAGAGGTCGGGGATGACGAGCGTGTCGGGCTCGGTGAGGTGGGCCCGAGCCGATGCGTCCAGCTCCTCGAGCTCGCGTTCGGTCGCCAGGCCCAGGCCCAGGACCGGCGCGCGCAGGGAGCGGACCAGGTCGGCGAGGACGGTCCGCCGGGAGTGCCCCGGCGGGCACACGGGAGCCCGGACCTCCACCGTGACGTCGGTCAGCCCTGCCTGGCGGTACAGCTCGGCCAGCCGGCGGCCGAGGTGCGGATCGGCGCCTCGACGGGCCAACGCGCGCCTGAGCAGCTCGGAGAGTCGGTCGACGGCCGGGTGCGGCGGGTGGCAGACCGGGTGTTCGGCGTCGGGCTCCATACCGACCACCCAGCCGCCCGGCCGGGTGAGCCGCACCAGCTCGGTCAGCACGTCCGCGGGCTGCGGCAGACCGATCAGCAGGGTTCGGGCGTGGACCACGTCGAACGTGTCGGACGGCAGGCCGCTGTGCCGGGCGTCCGCACAGATCAGCTCCACGTTGTCCCAACCCCGCTCGGCGGCGAAGCGTGCGGCCAGCTCGAGCAGGGCCGGATCGGAGTCCAGCCCGACCACCCGCCCGGCGGGGCCGACGAACTCGACCAGCAGCTCGAGGATGCCGCGGGGACCGCAGCCGACGTCGATCGCCCGCTGTCCCGGTCCCAGTGCCGTCCGCTCGATCGAGTACCGGCTCTCCGGTGCCAGTTCCTCGGCCTGCCTCTGCAGCCGCGCGGTCTCCCCACAGCTCCGGCCGACGGCGAACGCGGTGTCGACGGCGGCGTGCGGCTGCCCGGACCCACCGCCTGACCAGGCCGTACCCGGTCCGGTGCCCACGAGCTCGGACATGGTGGCCTCCGGTGCGTGTCGGTGCGGGGCCGACGGGACGCCCGCACGCCTGGGAGTTCGGCACGCTCAGAGTGGACCGATCGCGTCACGCCGGCGTGACCGGCATCCCACGGCCTCGCCGCCCGGCCGACTGGGACGGAGTGGTCAGTGGCGGACCCCTGCAGTGCGGGTGGCGTCCGCCGGTGCCTCGGTCACCAGCTGCGGCCGGCCCGCGTACAGCCCGGCCGCGAGCTGGAGGACCTGCAGCACGGCGAGCAGGGCCAGGCCCGTCCGCCACCCACCGGTCGCGTCGTGCAGCAGGCCGACGGTCAGCGGGCCGGTCGCGGCCAGCAGGTACCCGACGCTCTGCGCGGCCGCCGACAGCCGGCCGGTCTGGGCGACATCCCGGGTGCGCACCAGCACCAGCGTCAGCGCCAGCGGGAACGCCGTCCCCGTGCCCAGGCCCCACAGCACCGCCCACACCGCCGGGGCGGCCGTGGGCGCGAGGAGCAGCCCGACGATCCCGGCCGCCGACAGCAGCGTCGCGCCGACGACCCACCCGACCTGGGACCGCGCCCGCGCCGCCAACGGCGGGACGACGAGCGCGCAGGGCGCACCGAACGCCGCCGCGACGGCGACCAGGGCACCGGCGCTCACCGCGGACGTGCCGGCGTCGTCCTCCAGGACGTCGGCCAGCCAGGTCAGCATCACGTAGAAGGCCAGCGACTGGAGGCCGAAGAAGACGGTCACCGCCAGCGCCACCCGGTCGCGGAGGACGGCGACCACCGGGGGCCGGGCCACCCGCCGGCCGGTCGCGGGCCCGCGGCGCCGGGCGAGCAGTGCCATCGCTGCGGCCGCGAGCAGCACCGGCGCGAGCCACAGGGTCAGCCCGGCGACCGCGCTGCCGGTCGCCGTGGTGAGGGGCTGGGCCAGGCCCGCCCCGAGGCTCGCGGAGAACCCCATCGAGGCGGTGGCCGCGCCCAGCACCGGTGCCGCGCGGTTCCCGTACGCGGCCCGGGCAGCCGCCGGGACCAGCACGTTGCCCACCGCGATGCCGGCCGACAGCAGCACGGTGCCGGCGAAGAGACCCCAGGTGCCGGCCGTGCGCAGGGCGATCCCGGCGGCGAGCACGGCCAGGCCGGCCAGGACGGCGCGGTGGACGCCGAGCCGCGCGGCCAGCGCGGGCGCGACGGGGGAGACCAGGCCGAAGCAGACCAGCGGGAGCGCGGGCAGCACCGACAGTCCGGCCTGCGGCACGGACTGCTCGGTGCCCAGCTCGCCCAGCACCGGCCCGACGGCGGAGAACGGCGCGCGCAGGCACAGGGCGGCCAGCACCAGGGCGGCAGCGGGCGCGAGCACCGCCCACCACCGCCGCGGGGAGCCGGTTCGGGTCGCCGGGTCGGCGGTCTGCACGCGCGTTCCTCCAGAGGGGTCGGGGACGGCCCATCGTCGCGCAGCGCCGGCCGGCCGCCCCCGGTGGTGGTCGGCCGCAGGTCAGGGCCCGGCAGCCGCGGGTGGTGGCGACTGGCGGGGGAAGGATGAGGGGATCCGTCCCTGCAGGCGGCCTCTGACGCGGCCCTCTGCACCGGGGCACGCCGCCCCGCCGGCGATCAGTGACCCGTCTCCCGGATCAGCTCCGGCGCTGGACCCGCCGCCCGCGGGAGCTCTCCGGTTCGCACGAGCTCGTCGGCGATGTCTCTGACCTTGGTGTTGGCGTTCACGGCCACCCTCGTCAGGACCTGGAACGCCTGGTCGGCGGTGAGCTCGTGGCGTTCCATGAGGATGCCCTTGGCTTGTTCGACGACCGCCCGGGACTCCACTCTGCGCTCGAGGTGGTCGGCCAGGTCGCGAGCTTCCTCGATGGCGTACATGTTCGCGGCGAAGACGGCGGCGTAGGCGGCGAAGCGGGTGGCCACCGACCGGCTGTCCTCGTCGAAGGCGTGGGGTTTGCGGGCGTAGACGTTCACCGCCCCGGCGATGCCCTCGCTGATCGGCAGCGGAACGGACAGCGAGCTGAGGACGCCGTGCTCGACGGCGTGCTCCATGTAGTCCCGCCACCGCCCCTCGGCCTGCGCGTCGGCGACCTCGACCTGCTCGCCCGTGCTGGCGGCGTGCAGACAGGGTCCGTAGCCGCGGCCGTACTGACTCTCGTCGCAGTCGAGGGCCAGCCGGCCGGTGAACACGGCCGTGCTGGACCTGTCGTTGATCAGCAGCGACACCGACGCCTCCGGATCGCCCGGCATGACCTCCTTGGCCAGGTCGGCCACTGACTGCAGCAGGGACCTCATGCAGTTCTCGCGAAGGGCGAGGCGGCCCAACCGCTCCAGGGCCTCGACCGGGTCGAGGGATCCCGATGGGTCGGTACTCGGCATTGGCGTCGACCTCCGGTCGTCCACCGGGAGAGGCGGAACGACCTCGGCTCCAGGACCCCGCAAGCCAGGTCCGGTGCTCGGGTACGCCGCCGGAGTGACGCACGAGGAGCGCGGGACCTGCCCGGCTCGGGTCAACGCTACCGCCCCCAGGGGACGGCGCGGCTCGATGGGAGGGCGGACGGCAAGCCGTCGCCTCACGTTCCTCAGTGGACCGCTCGGGGACGATCCCGCCGGCTCCCCCCGAGGGCGGCCTCAGGGACGCCTCGGCCGGCAGCAAGGTGTGGAAACGGGGCGGAGGTCCGCGCCACTCGCAGGAGCACCAACCCGGCCGCTCCCACCGTCACCGCGACGTCGTGCGTTCATGCCGGTCCACAGGACACCCGGCTGCGCCGGCGGAAACGCTGGTCAGCGGATGATGGAGACGATCCGGAGTGCGGCGTCGGCGAGCGCGTGGTCGCCGACGACCGTGACGCGACGCTTCGCTTCCTCGGGCTCGATGAGTCGAGTGCACAGGCGCCACAGCGTCTCTGCGTCGGAGAAGGTCACGAGGGTCGAGCCGTCGGCGTTCTCGACGGGACGCCATCGCCCGCCCTGTCGCTGCCAACCCCACTGACCGCCGCCGGCGCCGGTCACGGCCAGGACCATCGTCGTGCCCTCCGGCCGGTCGTGCCCGGCCAGGGTCTGCGGCATCGCCCGCAGGAACGTGTCGAGGACGAGGTGCACCACCGCCGGGTCGCCGTCGTCGGTGCGGCCGGTCGCGTCGCGGATCTGCTGCTGGTGGACCCAGTACTCGGTGAAGTCCCGCGCGCAGTCCAGCCACACGGGCGCGGGCTCGGGGCCTGCCCAGGTGACGGGTTCGGTGGTCGCGTCCAGATCGATGTCCTGCCACAGCGCGAGGACCTGCGGGGACGTGAGGTCGAGCAGGTCGACGAGCAGCCGCGGACTCACCCGGCGCGCCGCCTGCACCCACTCGTCGTTGAACCGGTGGATGAAGGCGGCCAACGGCTCGTCCTGCTGCGGGCCGACGGGACTGTGGCCGTCCCGCGTGCGCGCCAGCCTGCTGAGGTCATCGCCGAGCAGGTGCGCCACCACGTCCCGGACGACCCATGGCGCCGCAGCCGTGGGTCGCTCCCACTCGTCCGGGTCCAGGTCCTGCACGAGCCGCAGCAGTACGGCGCGGTCCTGCTCGAAGAGTTGCCGCGCGTCGACCCTCGGCCCGAACCTCGCCAGCCCGTCCAACGCTCCTCGCTCCCGCGCATGTCCGTCGCTACGTGGGTTCCGGTCGGACCGAAGGTGTCCAGCAGGGACACCGCCAGCGATCGCAGGACCTCGGCACGCCCGGAAGCTACCGCCCCGAGCTGCGGTCACCGGCTACGACGACGATGCCCGACTCAGGACCGTCGCCGTCCGCGCCCACCGGGTGCCGTCTCACAGCTGTCCCCGCAGGAAGGCGCTCGCCGGACCGGACACCCGCTCAGGTCGACGGGGTGTTGATGGCGCTGATGAACAGGGGCGAACGGGTCTGGGTGTCGGTGAGCAGCAGGAGGAAGGGCCGGTCGAAGGTGACGAGCGGCAGCGTCGCCGCCGGTCCGGCAGCGACGGCGACGGCCAGGCCGGTGGCCGCGGCGGCCTCGGTCCCGTCCTCGTCGACCTGCAGGAACGTCCTCTGCACCGCGTGGGAGATCTCCAGGTCCCCGCCGAGCGCCGGGTAGTCGCCCATGGGCGGGAGTCCCAGGTCCACCAGCGGGCCGAGCAGGGAGTGCGTCCGGCTGATCGCCGTGCGCGGCAGCCGGACGCCGACGGGCTCCGACTCGCCGGTCTGCACGGCGACCAGCGTCTCGGCGTCCACCGCACACGGGTCGGTGCCCTCCGGCGGCAGGACGGCGACGGCGGTCAGGGTGCCGTCGCGGTAGGGCAGTTCGACCGCCCGCCACCCGTCTGCCGTGCGCAGCTCGCCGGTCCCGCCGCCCATCATGTCGACGGTCACGTCACCGGCCGGGGTGGCGAACGGTGCGGGAGCCGTGGCGTCGAACGCATCCGCCCACCGGGCGCGCAGGTGGACGGCGTTCGTGAGCACGGCGACCGTGCTGGTCGGGAGCGGGTCGTCGAAGAGCTGCTCGATGACACCGCGGGTGTCCTCGGCGACGGTGGTGTTGATCCGCCGGGTCGCGCCGCCGGGGTCGGCGGCGAAGTCCAGCGTCCGCACGTCCGCCCCGAGGGCGGTGGCGATGTGGTCGAGGTACCGGGGGTCGGGCTGGAGTCCGAGGGCGGTCCAGAGCCGGTTGCTGGTCTGCAGCGAGTCGGGCGCGTCCTCGTCGTCGAGGTCTCCGTCGGAGCGGAGGCGGTCGAGTGTCGCGGTGTGGTCCCGGAGGGCTGCGACGACGGCCGGGGACCACTCCGGCAGGTGCAGCAGGCCCCGCAGTGCCTCGGCCGTCTGCCCCGTGGCGGCCGGGTGGAGCAGGCTCAGGGCCTGTGCCGCCGAGGTCGGGGACACGAGCACGTCCTCCCCTGGGGACCGCTCGCACAGCGTCTGCAGCAGGTCGATCCCGAAGGCGGTCTGTGCCGCGGCGACGTCGACCGCGGTCAGCGACGTCGTGTGCACGGGGACGGCGTTCCCGCGGTGCACCAGCGGGGTGGCGCCGTCGGCGCCGCACGCGGCGAGCACCGCGGCCGTCGCCGCCAGCGTGGCGGCGACGCGGGGGCGCCGTCCGGACCTCGGCATCGGTTGCTCCTCCCGGACTCCACTGCCCTCTCCACGCCTCGGAGGTACCGGGACACCCACGACGGACGGTCACGACCCGATCGAGGTGCCCGTGCGGTGTGGCAGGGTGCGGCCGTGCTGCCTGCCAGTGTCACCACCACCGACTACCACACCGGCGGGGAGCCGTTCCGGATCGTCCCGGGTCCTCCGGTGCCGATCCGGGGTGCGACGGTGGCCGAGCGCCGCGCGCGGGCGATCGAGGACCCCGACGTGCAGGCACTGCGGGCGGTGCTGTGCTCCGAGCCGCGCGGTCACGCGGACATGTACGGCGGGTTCATCGTGCCGCCGGACGACGCCGGCGCCCACCTGGGCGTGCTGTTCTGGCACAAGGACGGCTTCTCCACCGCCTGCGGCCACGGGACGATCGCGCTCGGCGTGTGGGCGGTGGACACCGGCCGGGTCGCGGCTCCGGAGACCGGCAGCACGGACGTGGTCATCGACGTCCCCTCCGGCCGGGTGACCGCACGAGTGCACCGGCAGGACGGCCGGGTGGTCGCGGTCGACTTCGTCAACGTGCCCAGCTGGGTCGTCGCCCGGGAGGTCCCGGTGACGACGTCCCGCGGCGAGGCGACCGTGACGATGGCGTACGGCGGGGCGATCTACGCGACGCTGCCCGCCGCGCAGCTCGGCCTGTCGGTCACCCCGGGGCACCTCGGCGAACTGATCGCGCTGGGCCGGGAGATCAAGTGGGCCCTCGACGAGTCCGAGCACGCCGCGCACCCGACCGACCCGCGCCTGTCCGGCGTCTACGGCACCATCTGGTTCGACGAGCTCGGCGACGCCGAGGGGCAGGTGCACCAGCGCAACGTGGCCGTCTTCGCCGACGGCGAGGTCGACCGCTCACCCTGCGGCTCGGGCACCTGCGCGCGGCTCGCCGTCCTCGCGGACGAGGGCCGGCTGCCGGCCGGCACCGTGCTGCAGCACGACTCGATCGTCGGCAGCACCTTCACCGGCACCGTGCTCGAGACCGTGGACGTCGACGGCCGTCGCGCGGTGCTCCCGCAGGTCACCGGGACGGCCTACCGCACCGGCGAGCACGTGTTCTCCATCGACCCGCACGACCCGCTGGTCCCCGGGTTCGTGCTGCGGTGAGGGGCATCCTCGCCAGCCCCGCTCAGCGGGGGGCGAGGGCGCCGCGGAAGCGGAGGGTCTGGCCCGGGCGGAGCTGGCCGCAGCGGTCGACGTCGGCGTCCTCGACGTAGCCGATGACCGGGTAGCCGCCGGTCACGGGGGCGTCGGCGAGGAAGAGCACCGGCTGCCCGGACGGTGGCACCTGCAGCGCGCCGCGCACCATGCCCTCGCTGGCGAGCTCGCCGGTGCGGGTGCGCTCCAGCGCGACCCCGGCCAGCCGCAGCCCGATCCGGTTGCTCTCGCCGGTCACCTCCCACGCGGTCCCGGTCAGGGCGCGCAGCGCCTCCTCGGCGAACCAGTCGGTGCGTGGGCCGGGCAGCACCCGCACGGTCACCTCGCCGCCGGGCGGGTCGGCCACCGGTGCGAGGTCCACCCCGGGCATCGGCCCGGAAGGCTCCCCGACCGGCAGCACGTCGCCGGGGGAGAGCACCGGGGGGCCGAGGCCGGCGAGCAGGTCGGTGGAGCGGCTGCCGAGCACCGGCTCGACGGCGACGCCGCCGCGGACGGCGACGTAGGTGCGCAGCCCCGACGAGGGCAGGTCGAGTCGCAGCTCCGCGCCCGCCCGCAGCGCCACCGGGCCGTTGTGCGCTCGCGAGCACCGGGCCCCGGTCGTGGCCACGACCAGGTCGGCCCCGGCCCGCAGCACCAGGCCGCCGAGGGTCGCCTCGAGCACCGCGGCGTCGGGGTCGTTGCCCACCAGCCGGTTGGCCAGCCGCGCGGCGGCCCGGTCGCAGGGGCCGGACCGGCCGACGCCGAGCGCGCCCTGCCCGGGCCGGCCGCCGTCCTGGACGGTGGTCAGCGGGCCGGTCGCGAGCACGGTCAGGGAGCGCGTCACCGGACCTCCGTGAAGCGCACCCGGACGCCGGGGCGCAGCAGGGCCGCCGGGTCGCGGTCGACGTCGAAGACGGCGACCTCGGTGTGGCCGATGAGCTGCCAGCCGCCCGGGGACTCCCGCGGGTAGACGCCGGTGAACTCCCCGGCCAGGGCCACCGAGCCGGGCGGCACCTTCGTCCGCGGGCTGTCCCGGCGCGGGACGTCCCACGGCTCGCCGTCGGGGGTCAGGTAGCCGAAGCCGGGGGCGAAACCGCAGAAGGCGACGGTCCACTCCGTGCCGCTGTGCCGGCGCACCACCTCGCCGGGGTCCACGCCGAGGTGCGCGGCCACGTCGTCCAGGTCGGCGCCGTCGTAGACGACCGGCAGCTCGACCAGCTCCCCGCCGTCCCGCCGGCCGTCGCGGGGCGTCGTCTGCCGCACCGCCTGCTCCACGGCCGCCAGGGTGGTCACCGCGGGGTCGGTCACCAGCAGCACGGTGCGCGCCGCGGGGACGACGTCCACCACCCCCCGGATCGGCTCGGCCCTGAGCGCGGCGTACAGGCCGAGGACCTCGTCGAGGCCGTCGAGCTCGACGAGCAGCGCGGTGGACCCGCTGGGCAGGACGCGCATCAGGCGGCGAACGGCGCCAGCGAGACCCCGGCCGCGGTGAGGGCCTCGCGCACCTGCCGGGCGATCGCCACCGCGCCGGGGGTGTCGCCGTGGACGCAGATCGACTCCGGCGCGAGCCGCAGCAGGCCGCCCTCCACGTCGGTGACCGGCTCGCCGGTGGCCATCGCGACGCAGCGGCGGGCGATCTCGTCGGGGTCGTGCAGCACCGCGCCGGGCAGCCGGCGGGAGACCAGCGTGCCCTCGGGGGTGTACTCGCGGTCGGCGAACGCCTCGGCCACCGTCGTCAGCCCGGCCTCGTCGGCCAGCCGCAGCCAGGCCGACCCGGGCAACCCGAGCACCGGCAGTTCACGGTCGTACGCGACCACCGCCCGCACCACCGCCGCCGCCTGCTCCTCGTGCGTGACGATCGTGTTGTAGAGCGCGCCGTGCGGCTTGACGTAGCGCACGCGGGAGCCGGCGACCTTGGCGAACGCCTCGAGCGCGCCGATCTGGTAGAGCACGTCGGCGGTCAGCTCGCCGGGCTCGACGTCGATGAAGCGGCGGCCGAAGCCGGCGAGGTCGCGGTAGCCCACCTGCGCGCCGATCGCGACGCCGGTCTCCGCGGCCCGCGCGCAGACCCGCTGCATGATCGACGGGTCGCTCGCGTGGAAGCCGCAGGCCACGTTGGCGCTGGTGACGACGTCCAGCAGCGCCTCGTCGTCCCCCAGCCGCCACTGGCCGAAGCCCTCTCCGAGGTCGGAGTTGAGGTCCATCCCGACAGCCTCCCTCACGAGGACCGCGCGCGATCAGCGACCGGATCGAGGGCCCGAGGGTGCCATGAGGAGGACCGTGCCGAGCAGGGGTGAGCGCGTGCCCGCGGTGATGCGGGTCGGTGGGATCGCCGGGACCCGTCCCGGCGACGCGGACACCGGCCAGGGCCGGACCTCGGCAGGCGGACGAGAGGGACCGGCGGACTGGTCCTCGACGCCGTCCGGTGGACACGATGGGCGCCTGGCCGCTCGCGACCGACCGAGGAGGACCCCGTGACCGCCACGCTGCCCGCCGCCGATCCCGCGGTCGCCCGTGAGCACTACCGCGCCGGTCTGGCCGTCCCGTCGTCGGGCTGGGCGCCCGGCTACACCCAGGCCAACCTCGTCGTCGTCCCGCAGGACTGGGCCTACGACGTGCTGCTGTTCGGTCAGCGCAACCCGAAGCCGGTGCCGCTGCTCGACGTGACCGACGCGGGGTCGTACCGCACGGCGCTGGCGCCGGACGCCGACCTGCGCACCGACCTGCCGCGCTACCGGGTGTGGCGGGACGGCGAGCTGGTCGACGAGCCCACCGACGTCGTGGACCTGTGGCGCGACGACCTCGTCGCCTTCCTCATCGGGTGCAGCTTCAGCTTCGAGACCGCGCTGCTGGACGCCGGTGTGCCGGTGCGCAACATCGAGCAGGGCCGCAACGTGTCGATGTACCGCACCAACCGGGCCTGCCGCCCCGCCGGCCGGCTGTCCGGGCCGCTGGTGGTGACGATGCGGCCGGTGCCCGGCGAGCTGGTGGCCGCCGCGGTGCAGGTGACCGCCCGGATGCCGCAGGTCCACGGGGCGCCGGTGCACGTCGGACCGCCGGAGACCCTGGGCATCACCGACCTGGGCACGCCCGACTTCGGCGACCCGGTCGAGTCCACCGACGGCGACGTCCCGGTGTTCTGGGCCTGCGGGGTCACACCGCAGGCGGCGCTCATGGCCTCCCGGCCGCCGTTCGCGATCACCCACGCGCCGGGGTACATGTTCGTCACCGACGTGCCGGACGCCGTCTACCGCCAGTAGAAGGACCCCGTCCTCCCCACCCCTCGCAGGCTCGGGGCGGGACCCGGGACGGGGCCGAGGGACCCCCGCAGGGTGGCGTCAGTCGGTTCCGGACTCCATCGCGGCGCGGTCGAGCAGCTGCTCGTCGGCGACCGTGCCGCGGGAGGCGATCGCCTCGGCGCCGCCGGCAGGCATCGCGCCGATCAGCCCGGTCGAGGCCGCCTGCGCGGCGCCGATCAGCTGCGGGTGCCCGCTGCCGACCATGCCGAGGGCCGCGTACTGCTCGAGCTTGGCCCGGGAGTCGGCGATGTCGAGGTTGCGCATGGTCAGCTGGCCGATCCGGTCCGACGGGCCGAAGGCGGAGTCCTCGGTGCGCTCCATCGACAGCTTGTCCGGGTGGTAGCTGAACGCCGGGCCGGTGGTGTCGACGATCGAGTAGTCCTCGCCGCGCCGCAGCCGCAGCGTGACCTCGCCGGTGACCGCCGTCCCGACCCAGCGCTGCAGCGCCTCCCGCAGCATCAGCGCCTGGGGGTCCAGCCAGCGGCCCTCGTACATGAGCCGGCCGAGGCGCCGGCCCTCGCTGTGGTACGTGGCCAGGGTGTCCTCGTTGTGGATGGCGTTGACCAGCCGCTCGTAGGCCGCGTGCAGCAGCGCCATGCCGGGGGCCTCGTAGATGCCCCGGCTCTTGGCCTCGATGACCCGGTTCTCGATCTGGTCGGACATGCCCAGGCCGTGCCGGCCGCCGATCGCGTTGGCCGCCAGCACCAGGTCGACGGCGGTGTCGAAGGTCTTGCCGTTGATCGTCACCGGCCGGCCCTGCTCGAAGCCGATGGTCACGTCCTCGGGCTCGATGTCGACCGCCGGGTCCCAGAACCGCACGCCCATGATCGGCTCGACGATCTCGAGGCCGGTGTCGAGGTGCTCGAGGGACTTGGCCTCGTGGGTGGCGCCCCAGATGTTGGCGTCGGTGGAGTAGGCCTTCTCCGCGCTGTCCCGGTAGGGCAGGCCGTGCGCGGTCAGCCACGCCGACATCTCCTTGCGGCCGCCGAGCTCGGTGACGAAGGCGGCGTCCAGCCACGGCTTGTAGATCCGCAGCGAGGGGTTGGCCAGCAGGCCGTACCGGTAGAACCGCTCGATGTCGTTGCCCTTGAAGGTCGAGCCGTCGCCCCAGATCTGGACGTCGTCCTCCAGCATGGCCCGCACCAGCAGGGTGCCGGTGACCGCGCGGCCCAGCGGGGTGGTGTTGAAGTAGCTGCGCCCGCCGGAGCGGATGTGGAACGCCCCGCAGGTCAGGGCCGCCAGGCCCTCCTCGACCAGCGCCGCGCGGCCGTCGACCAGCCGGGCGACCTCTGCGCCGTAGGCCTTGGCGCGGCCGGGCACCGAGCTGATGTCGGGCTCGTCGTACTGGCCGATGTCCGCGGTGTAGGTGCAGGGCACCGCCCCCTTGTCGCGCATCCACGCGACCGCCACGGAGGTGTCGAGACCACCGGAGAAGGCGATCCCGACGCGTTCGCCGACGGGCAGGGAGGTGAGCACCTTGGACATGCGAGAAAGTATGCACGATCGTGCATGGCCATGCGTCGGCGGGTCTCCGGCGTCCGTCCGCACGGAAGGGGCGTCACGGACGTCCTCGGCGCACCCGGGTCCGGCGGAAGCGGGACGGCGACTGACAGGTCGCGGGCCGTCCCCCGGGGCGCCGAGGCGGACCCGGTACCCCGGGGCGGCCCCGAGGAGGTTGGCCACGTCGAGGGTCGTGGTCACGCTCGCGATGTCGAGCAGTTCTGCCCGGTCATAGCCGACGGCCACCGAGGGCCCGTCCACCCACCGCGCTCGGCCTCGTCTCCGCGGTGGTCGGCGCGGACCGCCATGACCCGGTCACCACCGTCTGGGTCGCCGCGGTCTGCTACCTGGGCGCCGCCGCGCTCGGGCTCCCGTGGGTGGCCCGGGCGGCGATCCCGGCAGGGGTGGCCGGCATCGTGCTGGCTCTCATGTGAGCCCGGGTTGCGCTCACGTCCGGACGACGTCGTAGCGGACGCAGACGAACTCGCCGTTGACCGCCTCCTCGGTGCGGGCCAGCTCCAGCCGGCGCGGGAGCAGCGGCGCCCCGCCGCCGAGGGTGACCGGCGCGATCGAGACGACCACCTCGTCGAGCAGCCCCCGGTCGGCGAACTGGCCGGCGAGGTCGCCGCCGCCGACGACCCACACGTCGCGGCCCCCGGCGGCCGCGATCATCTCCCCGTGCACCTCGGCGACGTCGGCCGCGGTGAAGCGGATGTCCGCGCCCGGGTACGCGGTGAGCTGCCGGTGCGTGAACACCCACGCCGGCACGCTGTAGGCCCACGCGTCCGGGTCGTGCTCCCGCACCCACTCGTAGGTCGTGGCGCCCATGGCCAGCGCGCCGACCCGCTTCTCGAACTCCGCGTACCCCATCGGGCCGTGCTCGTCGGCGTGCCGGGAGAGCAGCCAGTCCAGCGAGTGCCGCTCGTCGGCGATGAAGCCGTCGAGGCTGGTCGCGGTGTAGTAGACGGTGCGCGTCATCGGTCCCTCCTGGTCAGCCACTCGATGGGGTCCCCGTGGTCGACGGCCAGGCCGGCGTCCCGGAGCAGGTGGCGCACCAGCAGCCGCCGGTGCGCCGAGAACGTGAGGACGTGGGCGACGACGCTGCCGAGGACGAAGGTCTCCGGCGGCTCGCACAGCGCGTCGACCAGCCGGTCGCCCCAGGCGCCGCGCCGGGCGACGTCCCGGACGGCGGCCAGCCAGCGGGGCGCCACGGCGTCGTGCCGGGCCAGCAGGGCGGCCGGGTCGTCGGCGCCGCGGGTGGGGTGGTCGGCGCCCTCGATCGAGGCCAGCCACACCTCCTTGGTCCACACCAGCGTGTCCAGGATCGCGGCGACCGACTCCTCGGCGCCGCTCCAGGGCAGGACCGACCAGCCGGGCAGGCGGGCACGCCGGTAGGCGTCGTTCGGCAGCTGCTTCGCCACCTCGAGCAGGGCGCGGGTGTCCTCGACGTCGTGGTGCACCAGCAGCGCGGTCACCTCGTCCGGAGCGCCGCGCCGGCCCTCGTCGGCGACCCACAGCGAGGTCGGCGGGTGGAAGTGGATGCCGTTGGGCGCGGGTAGCCAGTGCTCGTCGCGGGTGTGCGGGCGGCCGTCGTCCGGTGTGCCGGGCGAGCGGCCGTAGGCGCGGGCGAAGGCGCGGGCGAAGCCCTCGACGGACTCGTACCCGGCGGCGAAGGCGGCCTCGGTGACGCTGGACCCCTCGCGCAGCTGCCACGCCGCCCGCTCCAGCAGCACCCGGCGGCGCAGGGCCACCGGCGGCTCCCCGGCGCCCCGGCTGACCTGCCGGGCGAAGTACCAGGGACTGGCGAAGGCGTCGCCGGCCATGTCGGGCAGCGTGCGGTTGTCCTCGTCGAGGACCGCGTCGAGCAGTTCGCGGAGGCGGTCCCGCCCGGACAGGGGGTCGTCGTCGGCCACGTCGACGAGTCTGGCCGGGGTCGGCGGCGCGGCGCCCGACCGTTCTTGCCCTCCTGCGCCACCGCCGGGCCCGGTGTTCCGATCCGTCGTCCGACCGACGTTGCAGAGGCCCTGACCTGCGGGTACGGCGGTGGCCATGCCGAGAACCGACCGCATCGCCGAGCCGTGGGGGACCCGGACTCCGTACGGGCCCGGGGAGACCTGGCCGACCCGCGTCGACCAGTACCTCGCCGACGGGCTGACCGAGGACGACGTCGAGCGCTGGGTGCAGTCCGCGTCGATCCTGCACAGCAACGGCGACGCCCTCGACA
Source organism: Geodermatophilus sp. URMC 61 (assembly GCF_052931555.1). Classification (NCBI taxonomy): domain Bacteria; kingdom Bacillati; phylum Actinomycetota; class Actinomycetes; order Geodermatophilales; family Geodermatophilaceae; genus Geodermatophilus; species Geodermatophilus sp. URMC 61. The sequence goes on along the minus strand of NZ_JBRFHZ010000002.1, from coordinate 2,172,540 downwards.
TCGCGGTCAGGGACGACCGCATCGTCGGCGTGCGCGGCCGCGCGGTCGACCGGGTCAACCGCGGCCGTCTGGACCCCAAGGACCTCTTCGGCTGGCAGGCCAACGCCTCGCCCGACCGCCTGACCACGCCGCTGATCCGGCGGGGCGGCGAACTGGTCGAGACCGACTGGGACACCGCGATGGACGCCGTCGTGACCCGCTGCCGGGAGCTGCTGGAGGAGCAGGGGCCCAGCGCGATCGGCTTCTACAACTCCGGTCAGCTCTTCATCGAGGACTACTACACCCTCGGCCTGATCGCCCACGGCGGGATCCGCACCGCCCACGTCGACGGCAACACCCGGCTGTGCACCGCCACCGCCGCCGCCGCGCTCAAGGAGTCCTTCGCCAGCGACGGGCAACCGGGCTCGTACGCCGACATCGACTCCGCCGACGTCATCTGCCTCTACGGGCACAACATGGCCGAGACGCAGGTGGTGACCTGGAGCCGCGTCCTGGACCGGCTGGCCGGCCCGAACCCGCCCCAGGTCGTCTGCGTCGACCCGCGGATGACGCCGGTGGCCCGGGCGGCGACCGTGCACCTGGCGCCGAGGCCGGGCACCAACGTCGCGCTCATGAACGGCCTGCTGCACGAGGTCATCGGCAACGGCTGGATCGACCGGGAGTACCTCGACGCCCATGTTGTCGGCTTCGAGGACCTGGCCGAGAAGGTCGCCGAGTACCCGCCGGACGTGGTGGCCGGGCTCTGCGACGTGCCGGCGGAGCGGATCCGCGAGGCCGCTCGGGTGATCGGCCAGGCGGAGCGGCTGCTCTCCACGGTGCTGCAGGGCTTCTACCAGTCCCACCAGGCCACGGCCGCCGCCGTCCAGGTCAACAACGTGCACCTGCTGCGCGGCATGCTCGGCCGGCCCGGCTGCGGCATCCTGCAGATGAACGGCCAGCCCACGGCGGAGAACACCCGGGAGGCCGGTGCCGACGGCGACCTGCCGGGCTTCCGCAACTGGTCCAACGAGAGCCACGTCGCCGACCTCGCCCGGATCTGGAACGTCGAGCCGGAGGACATCCCGCACTACTCGCCGCCGACACACGTCATGCAGCAGCTGCGCTACCTCGAGGAGGGCTCGCTGCGGATGTTCTGGGTCATCGCCACCAACCCGGCGGTGTCCCTGCCCGAGCTCGCCCGGATCCGCTCGATCCTCTCGCAGGAGCGGCTCTTCCTGGTCGTGCAGGACCTCTTCCTCACCGAGACCGCGCAGCTTGCCGACGTCGTCCTGCCCGCGGCCACCTGGGGGGAGAAGACCGGGACCTTCACCAACGCCGACCGCACCGTGCACCTGTCGGAGAAGGCGGTCGACCCGCCGGGCGAGGCGCGGCCGGACCTGGACGTCCTCATCGACTTCGCGCACCGGCTGGGGCTGGAGGACAAGGACGGCGCGCCGCTGGTGAAGTGGTCGGACCCGGAGGGCGCGTTCGAGGCGTGGAAGGAGTGCTCCCGCGGCCGCCCCTGCGACTACACCGGCATCACCTACGACAAGCTGCGCGGGGGCAGCGGCATCCAGTGGCCGTGCACCGAGGAGGCGCCCGACGGCACCGAGCGGCTCTACGCCGACGGGCGCTTCTACAGCGACCCGGAGTACTGCGAGAGCTACGGCCGGGACATCCTCACCGGCGCACCGTTCGAGGAGGACGAGTACCGGGCCCTCAACCCGTTCGAGAGAGCCCTGCTCAAGGCCGCCGACTACGTCCCGCCGCACGAGATGCCGTCCGCGGACTTCCCGTTCTCCCTGATCACCGGCCGCACGCTCTACCAGTTCCACACCCGCACGAAGACCGGCCGCGCGCCGCAGCTGCAGGCCGCGGCCCGCGACGTCTGGGTCGAGATGTCCGCCGGCGACGCCGGACGGCTGGGCGCCCGCGAGGGCGACCTGCTGGAGGTGTCGACGCCACGCGGGTCGGTGCGGGCCAGGCTGCGGGTCAGCGGCATCCGCGACGGCGTGCTGTTCCTGCCGTTCCACTACGGCTACTGGGACGACGGACGGCGCCACCGTCGCGCCGCCAACGAACTCACGCTCACCGACTGGGACGCGGTGTCCAAGCAGCCGATCTTCAAGACCGCGGCGGCCTCCGTGCGGAGGGTCCGCTGGTCCCGGCGGGGGAGCTCGCCGGCGCCCACCACCACCGGCTCGGCGCCGGTCGGGACCGCCGTCCCGCCGACCTGCGGCGGCCCGGCGGCCCTGACGACCGAGGACATGGCGGCCGAGGACATGGCGGCCGAGGACATGGCGGCCGAGACGCTGCCGGACGGAGGGGGACGACGGTGAGGCTCGGCCTGGCACTCGAGGAACTGCACCGCTCGGAGAACCACCTGGCCCGCCAGCTGCTCGCCGTCGCCGAACGGCACAAGGCCGACCACGAGATCTTCCACGTCGGTCACGACCTGGCCACCTGGTCCCAGGACCACGTGCGGCGGCTGGCTGCCTTCGGCGACCGCTACGGCGTGCACCTCGACCCCGAGCCCGCAGGCGAGCCGAGGCTCCTGGCGAGGCTCAGCGAGGCCGTGAGCGACCGGCTGGGCCGCCGCCCGGCCCCGGCCCTGCTGCTGTTGCGCGACCTGCGCAGCCTGTTCGTCCACGCGTCCGGGGTCCACGCCGACTGGGAGATGGTCGCGCAGGTCGCGCAGGGCATCCGGGACACCGACCTGCTCGCCCTCGCCCAGCGCTGCCACCCGCAGACACTGCGCCAGGCCAAGTGGGCGAACAGCCGGATCAAGGAGTCCGCGACCCAGATCCTGGTGAGCTGAGGGTCGACCGGGGACCGGCCAGCCGGCCGGCGGGGGAGTCGCGGTGCCCTGGACCGGGCCTGCAGCGGGACCCGGGGCCGCCCGGTCGTGGGTCCCGCCGCCCGACCGCAGACTGGCGGCATGTCGACGCCGGTGGTGACGGTCCTGGGTACGGGCACGATGGGTGCGGGGATGGTGCGGTCGCTGCGCCGGGCCGGCCTCGCGGTCCGCACGTGGAACCGCGACCCCGCGAAGGCCCGCGCGCTCGCCGACACCGGGGCGGAGGCGTTCGACTCGCCCGCCGAGGCGGCGGACGGCGCGTTCGTCGTCCTGACCATGCTGCTGGACGCCGACGCCGTCCTGGAGGTGATCCGGCAGGCGTCCCCGGCGGCCGGCACCGTGTGGCTGCAGACCTCGACCGTGGGGCTCGAGGGCGCCGACCGGACGGTTACCGCGGCCCGGGAAGGGGGCCTGGTGCTGGTCGACTGTCCCGTCCTCGGCACGAAGGAGCCCGCCGAGAAGGGGGCGCTGGTCCTGCTCGCCTCGGGCCCGGAGGAGGTCCGCCCGCGGCTGGCCCCGGTGCTCGACGCGCTCGGGTCGAAGACCCTCTGGCTGGGCGAGGCGGGCGCCGGCAGCCGGCTGAAGATGGTCGCCAACGCCTGGCTGTTCACGGTCACCGCCGGGGTGGCCCAGTCGGTGGCGCTGGCCAGGGGACTCGGGCTGGACCCGCGCGACTTCCTCGCCGCGGTGCAGGGGGGCCCGCTGGACACCCCGTACGCACACCTCAAGGCCGGCCTGATGCTGGACGGGGAGTACCCGGTCAGCTTCGCCCTCACCGGGGCGGCCAAGGACGCGCGGCTCATCCGGGCCGCCCTGCGGACCGCCGAGGTCGACGACCGGCTGACCGCCGCCGTCCTGGAGACGATGGAGGCCGCGACGGACCGGCTGCCGGACCCGGGAGCGGTGGACATGGCGGCGGTCGTCGTCGGCCTCACCCCTGCGCGCCGCTGACCGGCCCACCAGGGGCGGGGACGGACCGCCACGCCGGGAGCCCCGGTTTGCCGTGGTGGGACGGTCGGTCCATCGGGGGCACGACCATGGGGCTGTCCATGGCCCTGCACGAGACCAGCGTTTGGGACCCCCGGATCGGCCAGGTGGCCGACCACGACCTCGCCGAGTAGCCCGTCAACGCCGACGTCGGGGACGTGCAGGTGCACTGGATCGACGAGCACCACCCGTACGTCAACGCGATGTGCACCAAGGGCATGGGGGAGATCGGCATCGTCGGCACCGCCGCGGCCGTCGTCAACGCCGTCCACCGCGCCACCGGCGTCCGGGTGCGGCGCCTGCCGGTGACCCTCGACGAGCTGCTGGCCGGGTCGGACCGAGCGGACCCCGCTGCCCGCCGCCACTCGCAGGCTCGCGGCGGGCCCCTGCACAGGGGCTGCACGGCCTCGTCGGCCAAGAGCGCGGTCACCGGCCCGTCCGACGGCCACCCCTGCCAGGGGGGCGACGTCGACGGTCATGGCCGCCACCACCGGCCGGCCGGGCGCACGCGCCCGGGTCAGCGCGGGGCCAGCCCGCCACCCAGCGCGCGGCTGTCCGGGTCCAGGCCGAGCTCGCGCAGCAGGTCGGCCAGGGCGCGGGTGTGCTTCGGGTCACACCGGGGTCGCGGAGCCGCTAGCTTCCTCGTCCTCAGCAGACCACGGGTCCATGAGGGGGACGCCGATGACCGATCGCCGCTCGATCTGCTTCTACACGCCCTCCACCGACCCCTCGGGGATGGGCGCGCACATGGTGGACCTGATCGCCGAGTACGCCGCGACGGCCGACGTGTCGCTGATGATGAGACCGACGGAGGGTGGCCGGCGGCTGCTCGACCGCGCCGCCGAGCTCGGCGCCCGCACGGTGGAGCTGCCGTCTCCCCGCGAGCCCGGCTTCGCCGCCGTGGTGACGGGCTTCCTCGACGCCCATCCCGCCGACGTCTTCCACTGCCACGTCGGCACCGGCTGCGAGGACTGGGACGGCGCGCGCCTGGCCCGACGCGCCGGGTGCCGGGCGGTCGTGCAGACCCAGCACCTGCCCTACCTGGTGTCCCACCCGCGCAAGCGGCGGGCCTTCCACCACGCGATCGAGGAGGTCGACCGGCTGATCGCCGTCTCGGACGGAGTGCGCCGCACCTACTCCCGGATCGGCGTCCCGCACCACCGGCTCACCACCGTGGCCAACGGCGTCGCCCCGCAGCCCGACCGGATCGGCCGGGACGCCGCCCGCGCCGCCCTGGGCCTGGACCCGCGGCAGCCCGTCGTCCTCACCGTGGGCCGGCTGACCCACATGAAGGGCCAGTGGCACCTGGTCGACGCCGTCCCCGGCCTGCTGGAACGGTTCCCGGACCTCGCCGTCGTGCTGGTCGGGCACGGGCCGCTGCGCGAGGCGCTGGAGAAGCGGGCGGCCGGGCTCGGCGTGGGCGGCGCCGTCCGGTTCCCCGGTCACCGGTGCGACGCCCGCCGGCTGCTCGCCGCCGCCGACGTGTTCGTCCTCCCCTCGCGGCACGAGGGGATGCCGCTGGTGGCGCTGGAGGCCATGGAGGCGGGGCTGCCGGTGGTGGGCACGCGCGTGATCGGCACCGAGGAGGTCGTCGAGGACGGCGTCACCGGCGCGCTGGTGCGGCCGGGGGACCCCGCCGCCCTGGGGGCGGCCCTGGGACGGTTGCTCGCCGACCCCTCACTCCGGCGCCGACAGGGCGTCGCCGGCCGGCGCCGGTACCTGGCGTGCTTCACCCGGGAGCGGATGGCCCGGGACACCGCAGCGGTCTACGAGTCAGTCCTGCGCGGGGCCTCGCGGTGAGCCGCCTGCGGGTCGCCGTCGTGGGCACGGGCTTCATCGCCGGTCGGCACCTGGCGGCGCTCGCCGGCTTCGACGACGTCGAGGTGGTCGCGGTCGCCGACGTCGTCCCCACGCGGGCCGGGGAGGTCGCGGCGCGCTACGGCGCTCGGTCCCACCCGGACGGGACCGCGCTGCTGGAGACCGAGGAGCTGGACGCCGTCTGGCTGTGCGTGCCGCCGTTCGCGCACGGGCCTCTGGAGGCGGCGGCGCTCGCCCGTGGGCTGCCGTTCTTCGTCGAGAAGCCGTTGGGGCCGGACCTGGCCACCGCCGAGGCGATCGCGGTCGACGTCGAGGCGGCCGGACTGACCACGGCCGTCGGCTACCACTGGCGGCACGTGGATCTCGTGCACCGGGCGCAGGAGCTGCTGCGGGACCGGTCGGTGCACCTGGTGACCGGTGCGTGGCTGGACCGCACGCCCGGTGCGCCGTGGTGGTCGCGCCGGGCGGCCTCGGGTGGGCAGGTCGTCGAGCAGACCACCCACCTGTTCGACCTCGCCCGGCTGCTGGCGGGCGAGGTCGACACCGTCACCGCGGTCGAGCGGCCAGCACCCGAGGGCGACGTCCCGGCCGCCGCCACGACGCTGCTGACGTTCGCCTCCGGTGCCGTGGGGACCATCTCGTCGGCGCGGGTCCTCGGCCGCCGCCACCACGTCGGGCTGCAGCTGGTCACCGAGGGCCTCGCCGTGGAGGTGACCGAGCGCGGCCTGTCCGACCACGAGCTGCGTGTCGCCGACGCCGACGGCGAGGAGACCAGCGGCTCCGAGGAGGACCCGATCGCCGTCGAGGACCGCGAGTTCCTCGACGTGCTGCTCGGGGAGGCCCCGGGAGTGCGGGTCCCCTACGCCGAGGGGCTGCGCTCGCACGCCCTGGCCTGCGCCGCCGACCGGGCGGCGCGCGAGGGCCGGCCCGCCCGGCTCGGGGACTGACGAGGGTTGCCGCCCGGCCGGCACGGGCAGGACGCCGACATGACGACGAGGATCGGCCTGGTCGGGGCCGGGTTCATCGCCGGGAAGCACCTGGACGCGCTCACCTCCATCGAGGACGTGACCGTCGCCGGGATCGCCGACCCGCGCGCCGACCGGGCCGAGCTGCTCGCCGCCCGTGCGGGGGCGGCGGCCTACGCGCACTGGTCGGACCTGCTCGACGTGGAGCGGCTCGACGCGCTGTACCTCTGCGTCCCGCCGCACGCGCACGGCGAGATCGAGACGGCGGCCGTCGAGCGCCGGCTGCCGCTGTTCGTCGAGAAGCCGCTGGCGACCGACCTCGCCACCGCGGAGGCGCTGGCCGACCGCATCGACGCCGCCGGCCTGCTCACCGCCGTCGGCTACCACTGGCGCTACCTCGACACCCTGGAGACGGCGCGCGAGCTGCTCGCCGGGGCGCCAGCCCGCATGGTCCTCGGCGCGTGGCTGGACAAGGCGCCGCGGGTGGAGTGGTGGGCGCGGCAGGACGGCTCGGGCGGGCAGACCGTCGAGCAGGCCACCCACCTCTTCGACGTCGCCCGGGTGCTGGTGGGCGAGGTCGAGAACGGCTGGGCCACCGGCTCGCGCTCGGCGGAGGGGCCCGGCGACATCCTCGACGTCTGCACCGCCGCACTGCGCTTCCAGAGCGGCGCGGTCGGGTCCTTCTCCAACAGCTGCCTGCTGCCCCGCGCACACCGGATCGGTGTCGAGCTGGTCGCCCCGGGCCTGGGCCTGTGGCTGACCGAGCACCGGCTCGTGGTCACCGACGACGACGGCGAGCGGGTGATCGACCGCGACGTCGACCCGTTCGAGGCCGAGGACCGCGCCTTCGTCGCCGCCGTCCGGGGCGAGGGGCACGACGTCCGGACGCCGTACCGCGAGGCGCTGCGCACCCACCGGCTGGCGGTCGCCGTGGCCACCGCGGCCGCCGACGGCGGGACGGTGCAGCTGTGAGCGGCTCTGTGATCGACCGGCTCCGCCGGGCGGGAGCGAACGGGGGAGCGCTGTGAGCCGTGCGATCCGCAGCATCGGCGTCGTCGAGCCGGGGCGGCCGGCGATCCTGGACCTCGAGGAGCCCGACCCGGGTCCGGGCCAGGCGTGGGTGCGCACCGAGTGGAGCGGGATCAGCGCCGGCACCGAGGTGGCGCTGGTCCGCGGCACCGACCCGCACCACCTGCTGCACTGGGACCCCGACCTGCGCTCGTTCGACGACGCCGGCCCGCCCGCCACCTACCCGGTGACCGGGCTGGGCTACATGGAGGTCGGCCGGGTCACCGAGAGCCGCACCCCCGACCTGGCCGAGGGGCAGCTGGTCGCCATGGCCTACGGGCACCGCACCGGTTTCTGCGCCGACCCGACGGTCAAGCCGGTCGTCCCGGTGCCCGACGACCTCGACCCGCTGCTGGGCGTCTACCTGGCCCAGATGGGCCCGATCTGCGTCAACGGGCTGCTGCACGCCGCCGCCGACGTCGCCGGACCGGGCGGGCGCATCGACGCCGGGGTGCGCGACCGGCACGTGCTGGTCACCGGTGGCGGGGTCATCGGGCTGCTCAGCGCGATGCTCGCCGTGCAGCACGGAGCCGCGGAGGTCGTCGTCGCCGAGCCCTCCGCCGAGCGGCGCGCGGTCGCCGAGGCGCTCGGCCTGGCCACCCTCCCGGACGGCGCCTCCGCCGAGCCCGGCCACCCGGCCTGGCGCGCGGTCAAGGAGCTCTGGCACCACGGGCCGGGGGACGCCGGCGCCGACGTCGTCCTGCAGTGCCGCGGGCACGACGCCGCGCTGGCCACCGGCCTCAAGGCGCTGCGCCCGCAGGGCACCGTCGTCGACCTCGGCTTCTACCAGGCCGGCGCCGAGGCGGTGCGCCTCGGCGAGGAGTTCCACCACAACGGCCTCGCGGTGGTCTGTGCCCAGATCGGCCGGGTGCCGCGGGGCATGGCCGACGCCTGGCCGCGGACGGCACTGGCGGAGGTCACCCTCGACCTGCTGCGTGAGCGCGGGGACGACGTCCGCCGGCACCTGGTCACCGACGTCCTGCCGTTCGAGGAGGGGCCGCGGCTGCTGGCCGACCTCGCCGGCCGGCGGCTGGCCGCGCCGCCGCTGCAGGCCGTGCTGCGGTTCGGCCCGGAGGGACAGCCACGGGAGCATCGCAGCGAGGAACGAGCGAGGAGCGGACCGGGGCGCGGAGCCGGGCTGGGGAGCATGTGAGCCGTGCGGGTCCTGCTCGTCGGCAACCACTGGACCGAGGGACCCGGCGGCGCGGAGACGGTGCTGGTCCTCACCGCGGACCTGCTGCGGGCAGCGGGGCACGAGGTGGTGCCCTTCGCCGTCGCCGAGGAGCTGACCCTGCCCACCCCGGTGCGCTCGTCCCTGCCGGACGCGGCGGGGGCCGGCGCGCGCACCCGGTTCGGCGAGGCGTGGGCGGGGGTGTGGTCGCCCGCTGCGTACCGGGCGCTGACGCGGGTGGTCGACGAGGTGCGGCCGGACGTCGCGCACGTGCACCACGTCTTCGAGCGGCTGACGCTCTCGGTGCTCGACGCGCTGCACCGCCGCGGCGTGCCGACGGTGATGACGCTGCACGACTACAAGCCGGTCTGCCCGAACTTCCGGCTGTTCACCGAGGGCGCGCCCTGCACCCGCTGCCTGTCCGGCGGCTACTGGCAGGTGGTGCGGCACCGCTGCCTGGAGGGCTCGCGGTGGCGGTCGGTCGCGGCGGCGGTGGACTCCTACGCCGCGCGCGCCCGCGGCGTCTACGACCGGGTCGACCGGTTCGTGGCGCCGAGCGCGTTCCTCCGCGACCGGGTGGTCGACGGCGGGCTGCCGGCTGACCGGGTCGAGGTGCTGCCCAACCCGGTGGTCGCGGCTCCCTCGCCCCGCCCCATCCCCGGGGACCCGGCTGCGGTGCTGTACGCCTCCCGGCTGGTGGCGGAGAAGGGGGTGCACACCCTGCTGGACGCCGCCGCGCGGCTGCCGGCCCGTGTGCGGGTGCGGCTGGCCGGGTCCGGGCGGCTGGAGCGGGCGGTGCGGGCGCGGATCACGGCCGAGGAGCTGCCGGTCGACGTCCTGGGCCCGCTGCCGCCCGACCGGGTCGCGGCGGAGCTGAGGGCCGCGGCGGTCGCCGTCCTGCCGGCGCTGTGGTGGGAGAACTGCCCGATGGCCGTGCTCGAGGCCGCGGCCCAGGGTGTGCCGGTGGTGGCCTCGGCGGTGGGCGGCGTCCCCGAGCTCGTGGACGACGGCGCGACCGGGCTCCTGGTGCCGCCAGGGGACGCCGCGGCGCTGTCCGGCGCGCTCACCCGGCTGCTGGCGGAGCCCGCCGAGGCGGACCGTCTCGGTCGTGCCGGATGGGCCCGGGTGCGCTCCCGACACGACCCCGCGGCGCACGTGACGGCGCTGCAGGAGGTGTACCGGCGTGTCGCGCGGTGAGTCGGCGCGGACGCCCTTGTGTCGAAACCGGGGGTAGCGGATCCTGCCGTCATCGCCGCGGACGCCGGGTGGACCGGGCTGCCACGGCGGCTCGGGAGTGGTCGTCATGAAGTGGGCGGCTGTCGTCGTGCTCGGCTTCGTGCTGGAGGTCGGGGCGGTCATCTGGCTGGCGCGGAGCAACACCGCTCGGTGGGAGCGCGACCACCGGGCCGCCCGGGCGGCCATCAGAGCGCGCGAGGAAGCGGGGCTGCGTGTGCGTGCGGCGGCGCTGATGGCGCAGCGCGTGCGGCACCCGCACCTGACGCAGCTGCCGCACGTGCACCTGCCGCCGCGGGTCGTCGACCGGTTGGCGAACGCGCGCGGGACCCTGCACCGCCCGATCCTGCACCTCCCGCTCCTGCACCTCCCGCTCCTGCACCTGACCCGGCGCCGTCCGGAGGTGCAGGAGGAGCGGGTGCCCGGCCAGGAGGAGCGGGTTCCCGAGCAAGAGGCGCGGGTGCCCGCGCAGGAGCAGCGGGTGCCCGCTCAGGAGGCGCAGGAGGCGCCGGTGCCCGCGCCGGACGACGCCGGCACGCCGTCCGAGGAGCAGCCCACGTCGTAGCGCCCGCCGCTCGACCGCGGTGTGCGCACACGTCGACGGCTCCGCGGTGCGCCGCGGGTCGAACCCCTGGACGGTCGGGCACGGCGCAGGGGTCCGCGACGACCTGCCCGCCGGCACCCACCGCAGCCTGCCGCCAGCTGGCACGGTCCGGCCGAGGAGGACCCCGCGCCCGTCCTCGTCGAGTTCCTCCGCGCGCACCCCGACCGGCGCTCACCTGCGCGGACCCCGCCGGACGGCTACCGTCCCGGGACCTGCGCCGACGAGGAGGTGGGCGGTGACGCCCGAGGACGACCGCACCGAGCCCCCGCTCACCGGGGGCGAGGTCCGGCTGCTGACCGGGTTCCTCGAGTACCAGCGGCAGACCCTCGCCTGGAAGTGCGCGGGCCTGACGCCCCGGCAGTTGGCGACCCGCGCCGTCCCCACCTCGGAGCTCACGCTGCTCGGCATGGTCCGCCACCTCGCGGCGGTGGAGACCGGCTGGCTCGTCGGCTTCGGTGGGCTGCCGGGCGACATCTGGCCGGACGTGGTCCGCGACCGCGACGAGCAGTTCCGGGTCGACCCGGACGCCGTCACCCGGCAGGACGTCGACGCGGCCTGGGCGACCTGGCACGCCGCCGCCGACGCGGTCCGGAAGGTGGTCGACCAGCTCCCGCTCGACACCGCGGACCGGCCGTGGGGCCGGCACGACGAGTACTCGCTGCGCTGGATCCTGCTGCACCTGGTCGAGGAGTACGCGCGGCACAACGGCCACGCCGACCTGCTGCGCGAGGCCATCGACGGCGTCACCGGCGAGTAGCCGGGGCGGGTGCCCGCTACGCCGGGAAGGGCAGGAAGGGCAGCGCCTCGACCCGGGGGTGGTCCCGCGGCCCCCGGGCCGCCCGCTCCGCGCACCGGGCGGCCCGGCGCGCCGCCTCCTGCCGGTCGGCCGCGCGCCGGGCGTGCAGCGCCCGGGCCTCCGCGGCGCCCGGCGCCGCGAACCCGTCGGCCGTGAGGCGGCAGGAACCGAGTCGCACCCAGCGCGTTCCGCCGTCGACGTCCCGGACGCCGACGAGGAGCCCGGTGTTGTGCCGGCGCACCGCGTAGGCGACGCCCCGGACGGCGAGCTCGGTGTCGGCGGCCGACTCGGCCGCGGACCCGTAGAGCCAGGTCACGTGCCGGACCTGCCGGCGGTACCGGTCGTCGCGCTCCCGCCAGGCGGTGTCGGGAAGGGGCGAGAGCTGCACGGCCACGGCGCAGCTGACCTCGGCCACGACGACGTGCAGGCCACCGCTCCCGGACGGTCCGCGCACCTCCTCGAGCCGCGGCCGTAACCCCTGCGCGGCCAGCCACGCCCCCACGGCCCGCCGGTGGCGGAGGTGCTCGTAGGCCGGCGCCGCGCCGGACCCCGTGAGGGCGCAGCGCACGTCGCCGGAGTGGCGGAAGTGCGGCCGGGCGCCGTCCCGGGCCTCCAGGACCAGCCGGCCGCCACAGCCGCCGGCCGCCCGGGAGCACCAGAAGCCGCTGCCGCGGTGCAGGCCGAGGAGACGGGCGGCCGTCCCGTCCTCGGGCAGCGCGACGGCAGCGGTGCCCGCCGGCCCGTCGGTCACCGCCCACCGCAGCTCGCTCGACACCTGCACCTCCTCGGCTCGGCAGGAGGCACCGTACGGCGGGGGGCCGACAGGACGGTGGTCACGACCGGTCGGCGGAACCGCTCCCGCCCGGGCCGTGGTGCTCCGCGAGCCACTCGTCGAACGACTGGCGGCCGCGCCGGCCCCCGGTGGGCAGCTGCGCCCCGTCGCGCATCGCGCGTCCGGCCCGACCCGGCCAGACGACCGGCACCACGACGCCGCGGTCGCCCCGCGCGCGCAGGAGCACGCGGACCAGGTCCACGAACTCCTCCTCGCGCGGTCCCCCGATGTCGGGTGCCCGACCGCACGGCCCGCCCTCCACGGCGTCGGCCAGCGCCCGGGCGACCTCGACGGCGGCCACCGGTGCGGTGCGCAGCCGGGGCACGAGGACGAACGGGCCGACGCGGCCGCGGCGGGCCACCGTGGCGACGAACTCGTGGAACGGCGTGGCCCGCAGCACGGTGGACGGGACCGGGCCGGCCGTGACCGCCTCCTCCTGGCGGAGCTTGGCGGCGTAGTAGGGGTAGGGGATCCGGTCGATCCCGACGATCGACAGCAGCACGTGGTGGTGCACGCCGGCCGCGGCCCCGGCGTCGAGCAGCCGGCGGGTGCCGCGCACCAGCACGGCCTCGGCAGGGCCCCGTCGGACCGTCTCGACGTTGAGGCAGTCCGCCACGGTGTCGACGCCGGCCACCGCCTCGTCGACACCGGTGCCCGTGGCCACGTCCCCGCGCCGGCCGACGGCGCCGGCGGTGCCCGCCGTGCCGCCGCTCCTGCTGAGGACCCGGACCTCGTGGCCGCGGCGAACCAGCTCCGCGGCCAGGGGCCGGCCGACGGTGCCGGTCCCGCCGACGACGAGGGTGCGCATGGCGTCCTCCCCGGTGCGTGCTCGCCGCGAGGGTGCCGGGCAGGGGTCCGCACCACCAGGGCCCGGCGTCACCGGCCGCCGAGCACCGACCGGAACAGCTCCAGCACGCGGTCGGCGTGCGCGTCGAAGGTGTGCTGCTCGCGCACCGCCAACGCCGCCGCCGCGCCCCGCCGGAACGCCAGCTCCGTGGCCAGGACGTCGGCCACGTCGTCGGCCGACCGGTAGAACAGGCCGGTCCCGTCACGGCGCAGCACCCGCTCCACCGACACCAGCGACCCCGGGTTGGCCTGCTGCAGCAGCGGCAGCCCGGCGGCGAGGTAGACCGGTAGCCGCGCGGGGGAGTTGAGGTCGTCCCACGTGGCCCGCCGCAGGTCGCCGTCGTTGGCGCTGTCGAAGCGGTGCAGCCACCCGGCGTCGTACCGGGACAGCCCGCGCACCCAGTCCTCCGGCCCGACCGGCGGGTGCACGTGCACGAACCCCGGCGCGGCGGCGAGCGCGGCGTCGAGCCAGCCGGTCCACGAGCCCTTCGGACCCGGCGCCCGCACCTGCCCGTAGAGGTGGGTGTGCACGCCCCGCGCGGCCAGCGCGAGCACCCAGTCGAGGTTCAGCCCCGACGGCCGGCCGGCGACGACGGCGTGCGGCTGCCCGTCGGCGTCCGACAGCTTCGGGGTGGGCGGCGCGTCCAGCCAGTCGCGCTTCGGCAGGTCGCCGTCCAGCACGCCGAGTCGCGCCGGGTCCACCCGGTCGGACAGGGCCAGGGCGAACCAGTCGCGCTCCTCCTCCGTGGCGAACAGCGAGGCGTCGGCGCCGCACACCAGCTCCGCCAGCAGCGGCCACTCCCCGCGGACGACGCTGCGCTGCGGCGCCTCCTTGAACGTCCACACGAACGGCAGCTTGGGGAACGCCGACCGCACCGCGTGCGCGAACGGCACCGCCCGCCAGTTCAGCTGCGCCCACACGACGTCGGGCGCCAGCTCCCGCACGGCGTCGCGCCACCGGTCGCGGGGCAGGTCGAGCACGTGCCCGAACGGCAGCGGGCCCACGGTCGCGTCGCCGAGGCCGTCGGTCGTCCAGAGCCCGGAGAGCCGGGTGCCGCGCTCGGCCAGGGCCAGCACCCGCTCCGGGTTGAGCGCCAGCTCGCCGACCACGAGCACGGACAGCCCGCCGGTGGCCGGCGGGTACGCCCGCGTCCGGAACCCCGCGTAGCGGGCGACCTCGTCGACGTCGCCGCCGTCGGTGGAGGCGAAGCGCAGCGGCTCGCGGACCCGGTAGCGGCTGCGGAAGACGTTCAGCCCGCCGTCCCGCGACTCGCGCAGCGCCGCCGAGCGCTGGCCGGGGTGGCGGGTCCACGAGCAGGTGACCCGGCCGGTGTCCGCCGTCCGCCCGCGGGCCCGCAGCCGGTGCCACATCAGCCGGGCCAGGTCGTCGGACTCCAGGGTGGCCCGCTCGGTCCACCGGTCGCCGGTGACCCGGTGCGCGACCTGCACCAGCTGCTCGTAGAGGGTGTCCGACGGCTCGGCGAGGCCCGACCGCGCCAGGACGACGTCCGGCGCGGCCAGGCACCCCAGCAGCGCGGCCAGGTGGTCGGGGGACCACACGTCGTCGGCCGGCAGGTAGGCGACCAGCGGGGTGTCCAGCGCGTCGAGCCCGGCGTTCAACGTCGCGCCGAGCCCGCGGTTGTCCGCCCACCGGACCAGCCGCACCCGCGGGTCGTCGAGGGCGGCCACCACGTCGGCGACCTCCTCCGGGTCCGGTGAGCCGTCGTCGAGCACCAGTGCCGTCCACTCGGCGGACTCCTGTGCGCGCAGGCCCTCCAGGGCGCGGGGCAGGAAGGCGGCCTGGTCGTACACCGGCACGAGCACGCCGACCGCCGTCACGCGGCGGCCTCCAGCGCGGCCCCTCCCCGCACCCGGGTGTAGACGGCGGCCACCCGCGCGGCCAGCCGCGGCCAGGCGTACTCCGCGGCCCGGGCGCGCGCCCCCGCCGACAGCCGGGCGCGGAGGTCGGCGTCGGCGGCCAGCCGGTCCAGTGCCGCGGCCAGCGCGTCGACGTCCCCGGGCGGCACCAGCAGGCCGGTCGTCCCGTCGCGCACCACCTCGGGGATGCCGCCGACGTCGCTGGCCACCACGGGCAGCCCCGAGGCCATGGCCTCGGTCAGCACCGAGCCCATCTCCTCGTAGGCGGAGGGCAGCACCAGCACGTCGAGCGAGGCCAGCACCGCGGGGACGGCGGTGTGCGCGACGAACCCGGTGAGGTGCACCCGCGGCAGGCCGGCCGCCAGCCCGTGCACCTGCTCGCGGTCGGGGCCGTCGCCGACCACGACCAGGGATGCCGGTTCGCGCATCCGCCGGAACGCCTCGACCAGCCGGTCGACCCGCTTCTGCGGGGCCAGGCGGCCGACGTAGCCGATCCGCGGGCCCGGGTGGGTGGGGACGGCGATCGGCGGGAGGACACCGGGGCAGCCACCGGCGAACAGATCCGGGTCGAAGCCCGACGGGATGGTGTGCACCCGCGCGGCCGGCACGCCGTCGGCGGCCAGGGCGGCGGCGGTCCGGTCGGTGAGGACGACGACCGCGTCCGCCCGGCGCAGCGCCGACCGCTCGATCCACCCGCCCAGCGCCCGCAGCAGCCGGGTGCGCGGGCCCCGGCCGGTGAGCGTGTGCCCGACGCTGCAGTGCACGGTGACCACCAGCGGGCAGCGGTGCCGCCGCGCGGCGAGCCGGGCCAGCGGCAGGGTGGCGAGGTCCTCGCCCTGGTGCGCGTGCACGACGTCCACCGGCCGGGCCGGCCGCCGCAGGACGACGCGCAGCGCGTCCAGGGCCCACAGCTGGCGCAGCCGCGGCAGCGGCACCCCGGTGCGGTGGACGACCGCCGTGCGACCGAGCCGTGTGACGCCCCGCCGCCCGGCCAGCCGCGAGGTCACGACCGTCTGCGCGTGCCCCTGGGCGTCCAGGCACCGGGTCAGCGAGGCGGTGTGGTTCTGCATGCCGCCGATCGGGTCGTACCGCGCGGACCGCCCGTCGACCGCCATCGGCTCGAACACGCTGCACAACCGCAGCACGTGCGGGCTGGTGGAGTGGATCACCGGACCTCCCGCACGCATGAGACCCGCCCGTTCTGGACAGGACCCGCAGTACAGCAGACCCGGCGGACACCCGCCGGAGGAGAGGAGGGGCGGATGAGCGGTCCCCTCGTCGACCCGGCGGTGCGCCGGGTCGCCCTCGTGCGGCTGCGCGTGGGCCTGGGCGACCTGCTCTGCTCGCTGCCCGCGCTGCGCCGGCTGCGCGCCGCCCGGCCCGACCTGCGGGTCGGCCTCGTCACCTGGCCGGAGACCGCCGAGGTCGTGGCCCGCATGGGGGACGCCGTCGACGTGCTGCTGCCCTTCCCGGGGACGGACGACGTCCCCGACCGCCCGCCCGGACGCGCGCCGGACCCGGCGTCCTGGGCCGCCTTCACCGCGGCGGCGGCCGAGCGGCGCTTCGACCTGGCGCTGCAGGTGTACGGCGACCGGCCCGCCGCCAACCGGGTCACCGCGGCCCTGGGCGCCCGGCTCGTCGGCGGCTTCGCCCCGACCGGCTGGGACCCGCCGCCCGGCACGGAGCACCTGCACCTGCGCTACCCGGTGCACCTGCACGAGGCCGAGCGGCACACCCGGCTCTTCGAGCACCTCGGCCTGCCGGCGGCCGGCCGGCCCGAGATGGTTTTCCCGCTGACGCCCGCCGACGAGGCCGAGCACGCGGCGACGCTCGCCCGGGCCGGCCTGGTACCCGGCGGCTACGCCGTCCTGCACCCGGGCGCCTCGTCGCCCACCCGCATGTGGCCGGCCGAGCGGTACGCCGCGGTGGGCGACGCGCTGGCCGCCGACGGGCTGGCCGTCGTCGTCACCGGCGGGCCGGGGGAGCGGGCGGTCGGCGGGGCGGTCGTCGCCGCGATGCGGGCCCCGGCGGTCGACCTCACCGGCGCCACCAGCCTCGGCGGGCTGGCCGCGCTGCTGCGCGACGCCGCGGTGCTGGTCGGCAACGACACCGGCTCGGCGCACCTGGCCGCCGCGGTGGGTGCCCGCAGCGTCACCGTCTTCCTGCCCGGCGACCCGGTCCGCTGGGCGCACCCCGGGCCGCGGCACCGGGCGCTGGTCGCCGACGTGCCGTGCGCGCCCTGCCCGCACCTGGTCTGCCCCATCGACTTCCGCTGCGCCGACTCGGTGCGGCCCCGGGACGTGCTCGCCGCGGCCCGCGAACTCGTCGGCGTCTCCGCATGACGCGCGTCTCGCTGGTCTGCGACTCCGAGAACTGGGGCGGCGCCGAGGTCTACCTGACCCACCTGCTGCGCCGCGCCGGCGGGCCGGGCCGGACGGCGTCACTGGTCTGCGCCGAGCCGCTGGCCGCCCGCTTCGCCCCGCTGCTGCCGCCCGACCGGCTCACCGTCGTCCCGCTAGCCCGGCACACCGGCGCCGCCCCGGCGGTGCGGGCCGCGCTCGCCGCGCAGCGCCCGGACGCCGTGCTGGTCAACCTCGTCGACCCGGGGTCCAACGCGGCGGCGGTGGCGGCGGCGCTCGCGGTCGCGCCCACCGTCGGCGTCCTGCACCTGCCCGGCGACACCGGGGCGGGGGAGGAGCGCGCCCACCTGGCCGGCCTCTACGGCGCGATGGCCGCCGTCCTCACGCCGGCCGCCGACGCCCGCGACCAGCTGGTCACCGACCTGCGGGTGCCCGCACCCCGGGTGCACGTCGTCCCCAACGGCGTCGACGTGCCTCCCGACCCGGTGGGGCCGGCCGGACGGGCGGTGCCGCGGATCGGCGCCCTGGGCCGGCTGACCGCGCAGAAGGGCTTCGACGTGCTGCTCGACGCCGTCCGGCTGCTGACCGGCGACGGCGTGCCGGTCGAGGTCGTGGTCGGCGGCGAGGGGCGGGACGGCGACCGGCTGCGTGCCGCGGCGGCCGGCCTGCCGGTCACCTTCCGCGGCTTCGTCCACGACGTCCGCGGCTTCCTCGCCGGGCTGGACGTCTTCTGCCTCTCCTCGCGCCGCGAGGCGCTGCCCCTGGTGCTGCTGGAGGCCATGGCCGAGGGGCTGCCGTGCGTGGCCACCGACGTGGGGGACGTCGCGGTGGCGGTCGGCGCCGACGCCGTCGTCGTCCCGCCCGAGGACGCCGGGGCGCTCGCCGCGGCGCTGGCCGGCCTGCTCGCCGACCCGGCCGCGCGCGCGGAGCTGGGCCGGCGCGCGCGGGCCCGGGCGGTCGCCGACTTCGACGCGGACCTCATGGCCCGCCGGACGTTCGGCCACCTCGACCGCGCCCGGTCGACTCCAGGCGGTCCAGCCAGCCGACCACCAGGACGTGCGGGAGCGTGAGCGCGGCCAGCACCGGCAGGTCCGTGGCGACGAACGCCCGCCACCCGTCGGCGGCCGACCACAGCAGCGCGAGCACGACGAGGACCGCCGCCGTCGGCAGCGCCGCCTGCCCGGCGAAGCGCCGCAGCGGCCGGCCCAGCCGGCCGGCGACGAGGTCGGCGCGGTTCCCCGGGTCCGCGGCCACGACGCGGGCCACGTGCCGGACGGCGTGCCAGCAGCCGAACCAGACCCCGAACGCCGCCAGCGGCGGGACGACGAGCACCAGGGCGGTCAGGACGCCCAGCTCCGCGGCGTCCGGCCACCGGCGGGCGGCCAGCAGCGTCCCGGCGAGCACGGCGGTCGCGGGGAGGACGGCGCCGAGGACGACGACCGTCAGCTCCGGCGGGAGTCGACCGTCCGACCCGGGGACGACCGCCGCGACGACGGCGGCGGTCTCCTCGGCGCCGCGGGCCAGCGGCACGAGCAGCACCAGCGCCCCGACGACGACGGCCGCGGGCGCCCGGCGCCGCACCGGGCGGCCGGCGCGCAGGTCGGCGAAGGCGGTCTCCCCGCTGCCGAAGTGCCACACGGAGACGGCGACGAACGCCAGCAGGGCCGCCCCCGGGGCCGCGCGGAACGCCAGCCAGCCGGCCGCGGCGAGGACGGCGTAGCCGACGGCGAACCCGGCGAGCACCCGCGGCCGCCAGCCCAGCCGGAACCCCGGGACCAGGTGGTCCACCGCGCCGTGCGGCAGGCCGAGCAGCAGGCCGGCCACCAGCGCGACCGGCGCCGCGTCGGCCCAGCCGCCCGGGACGGTCAGCTCGACCAGGCACGCCGCTGCCGCCGTCCCGATCGAGACCACCCCGGCGGCGCGGACGGGGAGGGCGAGGGCCGGCGCGGGCGGCAGCCCGTCGAGGGCGGGCGCGCCCCGGCCACCGAGGGCCGGCGAGGCGGTCATCGTGCTCCTCGGGGGAGGGGACCGGCGGCCGGGATCCCGACCGCGCCGCCGGTACCCCCCGCGCGGCCCGACCCAACCCGGCGCCGTGGGGCGGCCGAGGGGTCCTCCCGGCGGGTGTGCGCGCCCCCGCTGCGGGGAACCGGAGCCCCATGAGCAAGAAGACCAACCAGCAGGAGCAGCAGGCCGCCGCCCGCCAGGCGAAGAAGGAGGGGCTCTCGCCCAGCGAGGCGGGCGTGACCACAGGCGCGAGCAAGCAGATGCGGCACGTCAGCAAGGGGGACGACCGGCACGAGCACTCGAGCGCGCAGGGCAAGAGCAAGACCTGATCCCCGGCCCCGCCGAGACCGAGCGCCCCGAGAGAGGACACCCATGGCCATCGCCACGATCAACCCCGCCACCGGCGAGACGCTGCAGACCTTCGAGCCGCTGTCCGACGACGCCGTCCAGGAGCGGATCGCCCGGGCGGCGGCCGCCTTCGAGAGCTACCGGCTGACGACGCCGCGGCAGCGGGCCGGGTGGTTGCGGGCCGCCGCCGACGTGCTGGACGCCGACGCCAAGAGCGTCGCCGAGCTCATGACCACCGAGATGGGCAAGACGCTGGCCTCGGCGAAGGCCGAGGTGGCCAAGTGCGCCAAGGCGCTGCGCTACTACGCCGAGCACGGCGAGGAGATGCTCCAGCCCCAGCCGGCCGACGCGCAGGCGGTCGGCGCGACCGAGGCCTACGTCGTCCACCAGCCGCTGGGCGTGGTCCTGGCGGTCATGCCGTGGAACTTCCCGCTGTGGCAGGCGATGCGCTTCGCCGCGCCGGCGCTGATGGCCGGCAACGTGGGCCTGCTCAAGCACGCCAGCAACGTGCCGCAGACCGCGCTGTACCTGGAGGAGCAGTTCCGCAAGGCCGGCTTCCCCGACGACGTCTTCCAGACGCTGCTGATCGGCTCCGGCGCGGTCGAGCGGGTGCTGCGCGACGACCGGGTGGTCGCCGCGACGCTGACCGGGTCCAACGCCGCGGGGCAGGCGGTGGCTACGGTGGCCGGGGACGCGCTGAAGAAGACCGTGCTGGAGCTCGGCGGGTCCGATCCCTTCATCGTGATGCCCTCGGCCGACCTGGACCGGGCCGCGGAGGTGGCGGTGACCGCGCGCTGTCAGAACAACGGGCAGAGCTGCATCGCCGCCAAGCGGTTCTTCGTGCACGCCGACGTCGCCGAGGAGTTCACCCGGCTGTTCGCCGAGAAGATGGCCGCGCTGACCGTCGGCGACCCGATGGACGAGGACACCCAGGTGGGCCCGCTGGCCACCGAGTCCGGCCGGGAGGACGTCGAGCGCTACGTGGCCGACGCCGTGGAGAAGGGCGCCACCGTCGTGGTCGGCGGCAAGCGGGTCGACCGGCCCGGCTGGTTCTACGAGCCGACCCTGGTGACCGACGTGACCCCGGAGATGGGGATCTGGTCGGAGGAGGTGTTCGGCCCGGTCGCCGCGCTGCACACCGTCGCCGACCTCGACGAGGCGATCCGGCTGGCCAACGAGCACGTCTACGGCCTGGGCTCGAACCTGTGGAGCGAGGACCAGGGCGAGCGGCTGCGGTTCATCCGCGACATCCAGTCCGGCATGGCGTTCGTGAACGGGATGACGACGAGCTACCCGGAGCTGCCCTTCGGTGGGGTCAAGCAGAGCGGCTACGGCCGGGAGCTGACCGAGGTGGGCATGTACGAGTTCTGCAACGCCAAGACCGTGTGGATCGGCCCGCCCAGCAGCCAGCAGGGCGAGGGCAACACCGCGGCCGCGGCGTCGGAGTGACCCGCGTCGTCCTGGCGACCGCCTACGGCGGTCCCGAGGTGCTCACCGTCGTCGACCAGCCGGTCGGGGACCCGGGCCCCGGGCAGGCGCGGGTCGAGGTCCGCGCCGCCGGGGTCAACCCGGCGGACTGGAAGAGCTACACCGGCGCGTTCGGCACCGACCCCGGCCAGCTGCCCCGGCGCCTCGGCTACGAGGTGTCCGGGGTGGTCACCGCGGTCGGGCCGGACGCCGCCGGCCCCGCGGGTCCGCTCTCGGTCGGGGACGAGGTCATCGCGTTCCGCGTCTCCGGCGGGTACGCCGCCGAGCTCGTCGTCCCCGCCTCGGCTCTGGTGCCCAAACCCGGGTCCCTCGGCTGGGAGCAGGCCGCCGGGCTGATGCTGACCGGCGCCACCGCCGTGCACGCGCTCACCGCCACCGGGGTGGGGGAGGGCGACACCGTGCTCGTGCACGGCGCGGCGGGCGGGGTGGGCCTGATGGCCGTCCAGCTGGCGGCGCTGCGCGGCGCCCGCGTGATCGGCACGGTCGGCAGTGACGGCGCCGACCTGGTGCGCCGGTTCGGCGCCGAGCCGGTGCGCTACGGCGACGGGCTGGCCGACCGGGTCCGGGAGCTCGCGCCGGACGGCGTGGACGCCGCCCTGGACCTCGTCGGCACCGACGAGGCCGTCGACGTCTCCCTCCAGCTGGTCGCCGACCGGCAGCGGATCGCCACCATCGCCGCCTTCGGCCGCGCCGGGAGCGAGGGCATCAAGGCCCTCGGCGCCGGGCCGGGTGCCGACCCCGGCACCGAGCTGCGGGACGCCGCCCGGCTGGACCTGGCGGAGGCCGCGGGCGCCGGCCGGCTGGAGGTCGTCGTCGCGGCGACCTTCCCGCTCGAGGAGGTCGCCGCGGCGCACCGGCAGGGGATGGCCGGCCACACCCACGGCAAGCTGGTGCTGCTGCCCTGAGCGCGCTGCCGCTCCTCGGTGCGCCGCCGCGAGTGCCGGTAGCCGTACGCGGCGTAGGAGGCCAGGCCGATGACCAGCCAGGGGCCTCCTCGCCGAACAGCGCGGGCGGGAGGTCCAGCAGGTTGCCGACGCAGCCCGACCAGCCCCCGGCCACGACCGCCGCGCCCACCTGCTCGGAGGCCACCCCTCGGTCGCGGCGTCCCCGAGGCGCTCGAGGGGCTCGGTGCGGAAGAGATGCACCCCTCGCTGCTGGGCGCCCCCGCCGTGCGCCTGCGAGCGGTGGGGGCAGGGGTCCTTTCTAGACCTCTTCGACGGGGAACGTGCGGCTCGGTGACACGAACTCCTCCTGCGCGGCGACCAGGAGGATCTCGCGCGAGCGCGCCTGTTCGGTGGCGGCCAGCAGGCCGTGCACGGAGGCGGCGGCGGCACCGAGGGCGGTGCCGGCGTCCCGGCTGGCCAGCCAGTGGGCGAGGAACAGCGCGGCGATGGCGTCGCCGGCGCCGTTGACCGAGACGTCGAGCCGCGGGGTGCGCACCCGGAAGTGCCGGCCGCCCTCGGAGGCGATCAGGTCGACGGCGTCCCCGGGGGTGTCGTCGGTGACCAGCGAGGTGGTCAGCACGACGCGCGGGCCCAGCGCCTGGACGGCGGCCACGGCGTCGGTGACCTCGTCGAGCGTCCTCGTCGTCGTCCCGGCCAGGTAGTCGAGCTCGTAGTGGTTGGGAGTGACCAGGTCGGCCGCGGGGACGGCGACCTCGCGCATGAACTCGGGGATGCCGGGACGGACGAACACGCCGCGGCCGACGTCGCCGATGACCGGGTCGCAGCAGTAGACCGCCGCCGGGTTGGCCCGGCGCACCCGCTGCACGCTGCCGACGACGGCGTGCCCGATGTCGGCCGAGCCGAGGTAGCCGGAGAGGACGGCGTCACAGCTGCCCAGCACCCCGCGCTCGGCGATGCCGTCGACGACCTCCTCGATCGCCGGGCCGTCGAAGACCCGGCCCTTCCACTCGCCGTAGCCGGTGTGGTTGGAGAACTGCACGGTGTGGACCGGCCACACCTCGATGCCCAGGCGCTGCAGCGGGAAGACGGCCGAGGAGTTGCCGACGTGGCCGTAGGCCACGTGGGACTGGATCGAGAGGACGGCGACCATGGGGGAACGGTCGCACAGTCCTCATCCGGCGCCGACGGCCACGGCCCGGACCGCACCGGGGACGCCGACGGCACCGATCCCGGGCTGCTGCAGGAGAGCTGACCGCGGCGGGCAGGATGGCGGCATGGCCCTGCCTCCTGTCACCTCTCCCGGGATCGTCGGCGTCGCCGGCCGCGTGGCCGAGCCGGTCGACGTCCGCAGCGCCGACCTGCGGCTGGGCGGGCGACCATTGCCGGTGGTGAGCCCCGCGCGCGTGTACGTCTGCGGGATCACCCCCTACGACGTGACCCACCTCGGGCACGCGGCGACGTTCGTGTGGGCCGACGTCCTCGGGTCGGTGCTGCGGCTGGCCGGTGCCGAGGTGGTCACCAGCCGGAACGTGACCGACATCGACGACGTGCTGACCCGGGCCGCCGACGCCCGCGGCCGGCACTACGACGAGTTCGCGCTGAGCCAGGAGTTCGCCTTCGAGCAGGACATGCGGGCCCTCGGGGTGCGGCCCCCGACCCACGCACCGCGGGCGCGGCACCACATCGCGCACGTGCAGCAGCTGGCCGCGGCCCTGCTGCGGGTCGGCCGGGCGTACGAGCGGGAGGGCCACGTGTTCTTCCGCGGCGCCGAGGCGGTCGCCGCGTCGGGGCTGTCCCGTGACCGGGCGCGCGAGCTGGCCGCCGAGTTCGGCGACGACCCGGACGACCCGCTGCGCGAGGACCCTCTCGACGTGCCGGTGTGGCGCCCCTCCGGCGAGCGGGACCCCGCCTGGCCCTCCCCGTGGGGCTGGGGGCGACCGGGCTGGCACGCGGAGTGCGCGGCGATGGCGACCGCGACCCTGGGCCACGGCCTGGACGTCCTGGTGGGCGGCGCCGACCTGGCGTTCCCGCACCACGCGCACCAGGCGGCGATGGCCGAGGCGGCGTCCGGGGTGGCGCCGTTCGCGCGCAGCCGGGTGCACGTGGGGGCGGTGTCCCAGGACGGCGCCAAGATGGCGAAGTCGACCGGCAACCTGACGCTCGTCGCGGACCTGCTGCGGGTGACCTCCGGGCCCGCACTGCGGCTGGTCGTGCTGGACCGGCCGTGGTCGCAGCCGTGGGAGTACCGGCCGGAGCTGCTGGAGACGGCGTCCGCGCGGCTGGACGCGCTGTTCACCGCCGCCGGGCGGTCCGGCTCGTCGCCGACGGCGAGCCGCGCGGTGGCCGACCGGCTGTTCGACGACCTGGACGTGTCCGGCGCCCTGGACGTCGCCATCACCGACGGTGGGGACGCCGCCCGTCAGCTGGTGCGGGTGCTCGCACTCGGTTGACGGGCGGTCACCTGCTCCTGCGAGGAGCTCGGAGATCGCGCGGAGGTGCGCTCACGTCGCGTGGTCTCGACCCGCTGCGCGAGGGATCCCTCGTGAGCGCGTCGGTGTGGGTCAGGCCGAGGCGAACAGCGCCTGCATCTTGTCCATGCACTGCTCCTGGCCCGTCTGGGACTGCCGACGCGCCTCTTCGCTGGTGTAGCAGGTCTCGGTGACCGTCACGCGGGTGCGGCCGCCGGGCAGTGGCTCCAGGTCCACCACGTGCGGCACCTCCGCGGGCACGCCGGGCGGGATCCCGGCGGCGGCGGGCTCCACGGGCTGCCCATCGGCGTCGGCGAACTCGCTGACGAAGTCGATCCGGGTCGGCTCGTCGATCGCGCGGTAGGTCCACCGGTTGTGCATCGTGGACCCGCCGTACTCGGGCGGCGCCTGCATGGTGACCAGCGTCGTGCCGCCCACCCTGAAGTCGACGTCCGCGCGGGGACAGGTGAAGCCGGTGGGACCCCACCACTGCCGGATCCGGTCGGGGTCGGACCAAGCCCGCCAGGCGACCTCCGGCGGCGCGTCGATCTCCCGCGTCACCACCACCCGGCCCGGACCGGCGGCGTCGTGCGCCATCCGCCTGCTCCTTCCGCTCGGTCAGGGACAGGACCCCGACGGACGCGGAGACTCATCGGACGCGCGTCGTGGCGCGGACGCGACCTGGGGCTCCCCGTACGAGCGGTCGACCGAGTTCGCGCGGACCTCCGGTGTCCCGTCCCGTCCACGGTCGCCATCAGGCCGATCGCGTCCGCCCGGCCAGTGTCGGGCGCGGACCACCGCCCCGGAGCCCGGGTCGGTGGGGTCAGAACGGCGGCGGGTCGTCGGCGGGGTCGTGCGGCGGTGGCTGTTTCGGGCCGGTCGGGTGGGCGGGCCAGGCCGGAGCGGGACGACGGCAACCCGGCGACCCGGCGACCCGGTGACCCGGTGACCCGGTGACCCGGTGACCCGGTGACCCGGCGAGTTGATCATGGGGTTGATGCAGCCGACATGCGCCGACACGCCCACCGGGGCCGCAACGACCCTATGATCAACGGGGCGCGGGCGCGGGGCGCGGGTCAGCGGAAAGACCGAGCCGGCGCACGCGGGTGAGCGAGGCGAGACCCGACCGGGTGAGGCCGGTCGAGGCGCCACCTCACCGCCGATCAACGACGAACGGCCGGTGGGCCGAGACCCACCCGGTCGACGCGGAGACGACGGGTCAGGCGGCGCGGACCGTGGTCGGAGCGGTGGTCGGCTGGGCGGTCGGCTTGGTGGGCACGGTCCAGCGCATCTCCATGTGCCGGTGGCCGGCGCTGTCCACGACGGGGACCCAACGCACCTGCGGACACGTGTTGGTACGCATGGAAGCCACCTCTCGTTCACCTGTTGTTCACCATTGTGACACCAGGCACTCCTTGTGCACAGCCGACAGGAGGGGGGTGACCCGGAAGAGGGACTAGAGCCAGCCGATGACCGAGGCGCCGATGCCGACGTGCAGGACCGCGCCCGGCACGACGCCGACGGCAGTGCCCAGCGTCGCGGGCAGCCACCGGATGCTCGAGAGGCCGGCGGCGTAGCTGACGAGGGCGAAGGGCACCGGGGTCAGCCGCGCGAGCACCACGGCGAGGAAGCCGCGGTCCTGGAACAGCCGGTCGGCGCGCTCCAGTCGCGGGCCGGCGAGCCGGGTGACGGCATCGCGGCCCAGGAGCCGGCCGAGGGCGAACCCGCCCATCCCGCCCAGCCAGCCGGCGAGCACGGCCACCGCCAGCCCGGCCGGGAACCCGGCCGCGGCGCCGAGCAGGACCGTCAGCGCGGTGCGGGGGATCGGCGTCATCAGCGCCCCGGACACCCCGAGGACGACAGCGGTCCAGCCGAGCGGCCCCGCATCGGCCACCCAGCCCTGCAACGTCGACACGTCGGGCCGCTCGACGGTCAGCGCCACCGCCGTCGCCACAGCGAGCAACAGCCCCAGGAGAGCGAGCCGCAGCCACGGTCGGCGGGTCGGCGGACTCTCCGGCTCCGGCTGAGGAGATCCGGGCCCGGGACGCACGTCACCCAGGCTACGGGCGCGGCCGGGGAACCCGGTTGCGGCCGCTGCGACGCTGACGGTGATGACCGACACCCTGCTCGTCGACTTCTTCTACGCCCAGCAGCTGGGCCACGCCGTCGAGGCGCTGCAGTACTGCGTCGGGCACGCGGCCGCCGTCCCCGGGCGTGAGGTGTCGGTCCTGCTCAACGCGGCCACCCCGATCGAGCTGGCCACCTGGTGTCCGACGGTGTCGGCGGTCTTCCCCGTCGACGGGCCGTTCCTCGAGGCCGACCCGGCCGCCGGGGAGCGGCTGGCCGCCGTACCGCGCGACTGGGACTGGGTGGTCGACGACGCCCGCCGCCACCAGTCCTTCCAGCTCGACCTCTTCCCGGGGATGCGCGACCACTACGCCGCCTCCGACGCGCACCTGCGCGCACGGCGGGGCCGCTCGGTCGTCGGCGCCGAGCGCGTCGGCTACCTCCCGCACCAGGCGGTGCGGCTGGACCTCCCGGCCGCCGCCCGCGCGGCCGCCACCCGCAGGGTCGGCGGCGACGCGCGCCCGCGGATCGCCGTCCTGCCCGCCGGGTCCAGCGAGCCGTACCTGTACCCCTCGGTCGCCTCCTGGCTGCTCGTCCTCGACGCGCTGACCGACGCCGTCCCCGGCCTGCGGCTCGTCCTGCTCGGCCGGCTGGCCCGCGACGAGCGCAGCTCCACGTCCTGGCGGCGGGCGGACGTCGATGCGCTGCTGGCGCACCCGTCGGGGCCGGTGGACTGCGTGGACGTACCCCTGGCCGAGCAGCTGGCCGTGGTCGAGGCGTGCGACGTCCTGCTCGCCCCGCACTCCGGCTTCGGCATGGCCGCGCTCGCCGTCGGCACTCCGTGGCTGGCGCTCTCGGGTGGACGCTGGTTCGAGTACTGGGCGAACGCCGGGGTGCCGTTCCGGTCGGTGGTGCCCGACACCGCCGAGTACCGGTCCTTCAGCCAGTTCGACCCGGCCGACGTCGTCCTCGACGGGGACGACGGACCGCGGACGCCGAGCATGACCCGGGCGCGCGTGCAGGAGGACCTCGACCGCCTCGTCACCGGCGCCCGCGAGCTGCTGGCCGGGGAGCTGACCCACGAGCGGGCGCTGGCCGAGTACTACCGCGACCTGCGCGCGGCCGTCGGCGGCGAGTCGATCTGGTCGATCGACGGCGTGCACGCCGCGTACGTCTGACGGCGGGCACCATGGCCGGGTGGCGCAGAGCCGGCTGGTCAGGGACGCGACGGTCGGGGACGCCGCGGCGTGCGCGGAGGTCTACACGCCCTACGTCCGCGACACCGCCGTCTCCTTCGAGCTGGAGCCGCCGACGGCCGCGGAGGTGGCCGACCGCATCGCGGCCGCGCTCGCCCGGCACGCCTGGGTGGTCCTCGAGGACGGCGGCCGGGTCGTCGGCTACGCCTACGGCGCGCCGTTCAACGCCCGCGCCGCCTACGACTGGTCGACCTCGGTGAGCGTCTACACCGAGCCCGGACGCCGCCGCAGCGGCGCCGGCCGCGCGCTCTACACCGCGCTGCTCGACCGGCTCACCGGCCGCGGCTTCCGCACCGCGCTGGCCGGCGTCGCGCTCCCGAACGACGCCAGCGTCGGCCTGCACACCGCGATGGGCTTCGAGCCGGTCGGCACCTACCGCCGGGTCGGCTGGAAGCTCGGCCGCTGGCACGACGTCACCTGGTTCCAGCGCCCGCTCGGCGACGGTCCGGCGGACGACGGCGCGCCGCCCGCTCCTCCGCGATGACCGTGGACACGAGCTCGCCGTCGGGAGATACTAGGACGTCCTACTAAATCGGCGTGGGTCGCGAGCCGACGTCCGACCCCTGGAGCGGCATGCCGTCCGACCTGCACGTCCCCACCCACCCGGTCCGCTTCGTGACCGCGGCGAGCCTGTTCGACGGCCATGACGCCGCCATCAACGTGATGCGCCGGCTGCTGCAGAGCCAGGGCGCCGAGGTCGTGCACCTCGGGCACGACCGCAGCGTCGACAGCGTCGTCCGCGCGGCGCTGGAGGAGGACGTGCAGGGGGTGGCGATCTCCTCCTACCAGGGCGGGCACGTCGAGTACTTCGGCTACCTCGTCGAACGGCTGGCCGAGGCCGGCGCCGGGCACGTCAGGGTCTACGGGGGCGGCGGGGGCGTGATCGTCCCCGAGGAGATCGCGCTGCTCCGCGAGCGCGGCGTGCGGATCTTCAGCCCCGAGGACGGCCAGCGCCTCGGCCTGCCCGGCATGATCAACGAGCTGGTCCGGGAGTGCGACGTCGACCTGGCCGAGCACGGCCCGGACGTCGAGGCGCTCCTCACCGGCGACCCCGCGGCGCTGGCCCGTGCGATCACCGTGCTCGAGGCCGGCCGCGACCCCGAGCTCGCGACCCGGGTGCGGCAGGCGGCCGACGGCCGGACGGTGCCGGTCCTGGGCATCACCGGCACCGGCGGCTCGGGCAAGTCCTCGCTCACCGACGAGCTGCTGCGCCGGCTGCGCACCGACCAGGAGGACAAGCTGCGCGTCGCCGTCCTGGCGATCGACCCCACCCGGCGCCGCGGCGGCGGCGCGCTGCTCGGCGACCGGATCCGGATGAACGCCCTGGAGACCGGCGAGGGCAGCCACACCTTCTTCCGCTCGCTGGCGACCCGCAGCGCCGGCGCCGAGACGCCTGCGCACCTGGACGACGTGCTCTGCGCGGTCAAGGCCGCCGGCTTCGACCTGGTGATCGTCGAGACGCCCGGCATCGGGCAGGGCGACGCCGGGATCGTGCCCTTCTCCGACGTCGCGCTGTACGTGATGACGCCGGAGTTCGGCGCCGCGTCGCAGCTGGAGAAGATCGACATGCTCGACTTCGCCGATGTCGTCGCGATCAACAAGTACGAGCGGCGCGGGGCCGAGGACGCCCGGCGGGACGTCGCCCGGCAGATGGTGCGCAACCGCGAGGCCTTCGGGCAGCCCTGGGAGGACATGCCGGTCTTCGGCACCAGCGCCGCCCGGTTCAACGACGACGGGGTCACCGCGCTCTACCAGCACCTGCTCGGCCTGCTCGTCGAGAAGGGCCTGCCCGCGGGCGCCGGCGTCCTGCCGCGGGTCGACGTCAAGGCGTCGTCCGGCCTGAGCAGCGTCGTCCCCGCGCAGCGCGCCCGGTACCTCGCCGAGATCAGCGAGGCCGTCCGCGGCTACCACGCGACCACCGAGGCGCAGGCGGCGGTCGTGCGCCGCCGGCAGCACCTGACCACCGCCGCCGAGGTGCTGGACGGGGACGCCGCCGACGCCGCCCGCGCCGCGGTCGAGGCCGCGGACCGCGAGCTGCTGCCCGAGGTGCGCGACCTGCTCGACGAGTGGCCGGCCCGGGTCGAGGCCTACTCCGGCGACGAGTACGTCTACACGGTCCGCGGCAGGGAGATCCGCACGCCGCTGACCAGGAAGACGCTGTCCGGCAACGGGGTGCGCCGGGTGGCGCTGC
The DNA here is from genome assembly GCF_052931555.1 of Geodermatophilus sp. URMC 61. Classification (NCBI taxonomy): domain Bacteria; kingdom Bacillati; phylum Actinomycetota; class Actinomycetes; order Geodermatophilales; family Geodermatophilaceae; genus Geodermatophilus; species Geodermatophilus sp. URMC 61. The sequence continues at coordinate 2,142,419 of NZ_JBRFHZ010000002.1, read as the reverse complement.
CGCGGACCGAGGACCACGCCGAGCTGCTGCGCTTCCTCCGCCGGGAGAACCTGCCCGGCGCCTACCCGTTCACGGCCGGCGTCTTCCCGTTCAAGCGGCAGGGCGAGGCGCCCGCGCGGATGTTCGCCGGAGAGGGCGACGCCTTCCGCACCAACCGCCGCTTCAAGCTGCTGTCCGCCGGCAGCGAGGCGACCCGGCTGTCGACGGCGTTCGACTCGGTCACCCTCTACGGCCGCGACCCCGACCCGCGCCCCGACGTGTACGGCAAGGTCGGCACCTCCGGGGTCTCCATCGCCACGCTCGACGACATGGAGGTCCTCTACTCCGGGTTCGACCTGTGCGACCCGACGACCTCGGTGTCGATGACCATCAACGGTCCGGCGCCGGCGATCCTGGCGATGTTCCTCAACACCGCGATCGACCAGCGACTGGACCGGTTCCGCGAGGAGGAGGGCCGCGAGCCCGACGAGGCCGAGGCCGAGGAGCTGCGCGCCTGGGTGCTGGCCAACGTCCGCGGCACGGTGCAGGCCGACATCCTCAAGGAGGACCAGGGCCAGAACACCTGCATCTTCTCCACCGAGTTCGCGCTGCGCTGCATGGCCGACATCCAGCAGTGGTTCATCGACCACCGGGTGCGCAACTTCTACTCGGTCTCGATCTCCGGCTACCACATCGCCGAGGCCGGGGCGAACCCGATCAGCCAGCTGGCCTTCACCCTCGCCAACGGCTTCACCTACGTCGAGGCCTACCTGGCGCGGGGCATGGCGATCGACGACTTCGCGCCCAACCTCTCCTTCTTCTTCTCCAACGGCATGGACGCCGAGTACTCGGTGATCGGCCGGGTCGCCCGCCGCATCTGGGCGGTGGCGATGAAGGAGCGCTACGGCGCCGGGCCGCGCTCGCAGCAGCTGAAGTACCACGTGCAGACCTCGGGCCGGTCGCTGCACGCGCAGGAGATGGACTTCAACGACATCCGGACGACGCTGCAGGCCCTCTGCGCCGTCTACGACAACGCCAACAGCCTGCACACCAACGCCTACGACGAGGCGGTGACGACGCCGTCCGAGCACTCCGTCCGCCGGGCGCTGGCCATCCAGATGATCATCGACAAGGAGTGGGGGCTGGCCGGCAACGAGAACCCGCTGCAGGGCTCGTTCGTCATCGACGAGCTCACCGACCTGGTCGAGGAGGCGGTGCTGGCCGAGTTCGACCGGATCGCCGAGCGCGGCGGCGTGCTGGGCGCGATGGAGACCGGCTACCAGCGCGGCAAGATCCAGGACGAGTCGATGCTCTACGAGCACCGCAAGCACGACGGCAGCCTGCCGATCGTCGGGGTCAACACCTTCCTCGACCCGCACCGTGACGAGACGCCGGCGAAGCCGCTGGAGCTCGCCCGCGCCACTGAGGCGGAGAAGCAGTCGCAGCTGCAGCGGCTGGCCGACTTCCACGCCCGGCACGCCGAGGAGGCCCCGGCCGCGCTGGCCGAGCTGCAGCGGGCGGCCACCGAGGGCGGCAACGTCTTCGCCGCGCTGATGGACGCCGTCCGGGTCTGCTCGCTCGGCCAGATCAGCGACGCGTTCTTCGAGGTGGGCGGCCAGTACCGGCGCAACGTGTGAGGTCCCTCCCCGACGACCTGGGGACGGCGGTCGATCTGCCGCGGCCGCCGCGCCGGGTCGTCTCGCTGGTGCCGTCGCTCACCGAGGCGCTGGCGGAGACGGTCCCCGAGCGGCTGGTGGGCGCCACCGACTGGTGCACCCACCCGGCGGGGCTCGACGTGCCGCGGGTCCGGGGGACCAAGAACCCCGACCGCGCGGCGATCGCGGCGCTCGAGCCGGACCTGGTGGTCTGCAACCGGGAGGAGAACCGCCGGCTGGACGTCGACCGGCTGCGGGCGGCCGGCGTCCCGGTGTGGGTGACCGTCATCGAGTCGGTTGACGAGGCGCTGACCTCGATGCGCCGGCTGTTCGCGCACGTGCTCGACGTCGGGGAGCCGGGCTGGTTGACGGCGGCGGCCGCGGAGTGGGCCCGGCCCGTGCCCGCGCCGACGTACCGGGTCGCCGTCCCGGTCTGGCGGGACCCGTGGATGGTGGTCGGCCCGCGCACCTTCACCGGCGACGTGCTGGCCCGGCTCGGGCTGGTCAACGTCTTCGGCGCGGGGGAGGACCGCTACCCGCACGTGTCGGTCGAGGACGTGCGGGCGGCGGGGCCGGACGTCGTCGTCCTGCCCGACGAGCCCTACGTCTTCACCGCGGACGACGGACCCGAGGCGTTCCCCGGGATCCGCACCGCGCTGGTGTCCGGCCGCGACCTCACCTGGTACGGCCCCTCCCTCGGGCCGGCCCGGCAGCGGCTGATCGACGGGATCCGCCCGGACCGATGAGCCCGGCGGCCGGCCGGGGTCTGCCCTCCATGGACCTCGAGCCGGTGCGGACCGTCCTGCAGCGCCAGGTGGACGAGGGCCGGCTGCCCGGCTTCGTCGCCGCGGTCCGGCACCGCGGCCGGACGGAGGTGCTGACGGGCGGCACGACCGCCGCCGGGAGGACCGACCCGGTGCGCCCGGACACGCTGTTCCGCCTCGCCTCGGTGACCAAGCCGGTCGCCGGCGCGCTCACCCTCGCCCTGGTGGAGGACGACGTGCTGGGGCTGGACGACCCGGTCGCCGAGTGGCTGCCGGAGCTCGCCGCCCCGCGGGTCCTGCGCGACCGGAGCGGCCCGTTGACCGACACCGTGCCCGCCGAGCGGCCGGTCACGGTGCGACACCTGCTCACCGGCACGCCGGGCTTCGGCGGGCTGTGGGACGGCAGCCCGCTGGACCGGGCGATCGAGGAGCGCGCCATCGGCCCCGGGCCCTGGCCGCCGCAGATGGACCCCGACGAGTACCTGCGCCGGCTCGCCGAGCTGCCGTTCGCCGCCCAGCCCGGGGAGTTGTGGCTGTACCACCTGGCCGCCGACGTGCTGGGGGTGCTGCTCGCCCGTGCCGCGGGCCGGCCGGTGTCGGCGCTGGTGGCCGACCTGGTGACCGGCCCGCTGGGGCTGACCGGCACGGCCTTCACCGCGGCCGACCCGGCGCGGCTGGCGACCGTCCACGAGGCCACTCCCGACGGCCTCGTCCCGGTCGACGCGCCCGACGCCTCCGTCCCGCCGGCGTTCGAGTCCCTGGCGGCCGGCCTGATCGCCACCGCGCCGGACGTCCTGGCGATCCTGGCCGCGCTGGCCGACGGTGGCGCCCCGCTGCTGTCGTCCGCCTCGGTCGCGGCGCTGACCGCCGACTCCCTGACCCCGGCTCAGCGCGCGGGCGCGGCCGACTTCCTCGGGCCCGGGAACTCCTGGGGCCTGCAGACCGGCGTGTGCGTCGAACCGGCCGAGCCGTGGACCACCCCGGGCCGGTTCGGCTGGGACGGCGGTACCGGCACGAGCGCCTGGGCCGACCCCGCCCGCGATGTGGTCGCCGTCCTGTTCACCGGCCGGCTCATGGTGGGTCCGGACGACGAGCCACGCGAGTTCTGGCGGACGCTGTACGCGAGCCTGTAGCACCTCTCTCGTATCCCGCCGACCTGGTCGCACGGACCGGATCGGGGTTGCCCTCCTGCCAGTCCCACCGCGCCGTGGGACTCCCGACGGCGTCGCATTCTGCGGACTCGGTCCGTCGACGCCCTCCAGGCCGCCGGATACGACGGGCCGCTGTCGAGCGAGCTCGAGGACCACACCCGTGGCCAGCGCGAGTCGGTGGCGCTCACCGTCGACACCCTGCGATGCGCACTCCCTGCGATGGGGACGACGCGACAGCCGGACCAGTCGTCGTCCATGCGTCGGCGCGAGGTGATCGACGCGAGCAGCGGGCCATCCGTGAAGCCGCCTCTAGAGTGCAGAGCGGGCTCGCGAAGCAGGGCGCGAACTGCTTCGCCCGAGCGTGGTCGCTGCGGCTCACTCGACAGTCGGCGCCGCCCGACGGCATCGTCGCGGTGGGTCAGCGCCATCCGCGTGCACACTCGGCGTTCCGGCCCGAGGTCGGCAGGAGGGAGCTGACGTGCCGGCTACCGAGTTCTACCTGCGGTCCTATCCGCTGCCCGACGACGTGCGGGCCCACGCCGCGGCCGCGGAGGACGACGGCTGGGACGGGCTGCTGCTGACCGACACGCAGAACCTCAGCATGGACGTCGTCGGGTCGCTCTACCTGGCTGCCTCGGGCACGTCGCGGCTGAGGCTCGGCACCGCCGTGACCAACCTCGTCACCCGCCATCCCGCGGTCGTGGCGTCCACGTTCGCCACCCTGCACCACGTCACCGGGGGGCGGGCACACCTGGGCGTGGGCCGGGGCGACACGGCGCTCGAGCTCATCGGGCTCCGGCCGCCGTCGGCGCACGAGTTCGAGCAGCAGGTCGGCCGGCTGCAGACCTACCTGCGGGGTGGCGCGGTCGACGTCGACGGCTTCGACAGCCGGATCACGTGGCTGCCGGTCGCCGGCGACGAGAAGGTGCCCGTGGACGTGTTCGGCTCCGGTCCGCACGTCATCGCGGCCGCGGCTCGGCGGGCCGACCGGGTCACCGTCACCGTGGGGGCGGAACCGGACCGGGTCCAGTGGGCGGTGCGGACGGCACGGGAGGCGCGCGCGGCCGCCGGGCTCGACCCGCAGGCCCTCGACATCGGGGCGTTCGTCGTGGTCGGCGTCGGGACCGACCACGACGCGCTCGACGAGCTCGTGCGCGGCAACGCGAGCATCTCCGCCCACTTCCAGCGCGGCTCGCGCTCATCCCTGTCCACGGCCGACGCCGCCGTCGTCGCCGACGTCAGCGCGCACTACGACGACTACCACCACGGGCTGGAGCACGCGACGCAGGCGGAGACGCTGTCCGGTGACTTCCTGCGGCGGTTCTGCGTCATCGGCGGTCCGGAGGAGTGCGTGGAGCGGCTGCGCCGGCTGATCGGGCTCGGCCTGTCCCACGTGACGGTCGTGGGCGGGTCCCGCGACATCGACTCAGCCGTGCGCGAGCGCTCGGACCGCCTGGTCGCCGAGGAGGTGCTGCCCGCGCTGCGGTCGCCGTAGCGCCGACCGGAGACCAGCTCGCCGGGGTGATCCGGGCATGCGCTCGATGACGGACACCACGCGACGAGGACTCCACGGGGCGTCGGCCGACGCAGACAACCGCGCCGGCCCCCGTCAGACTGCGGGACGTCGTGGAAGGGAGCGACCATGACGACTCAGCACGTTCGTGCGGCCGAGGGCGACACGTACGACCACCTGGGTGTCCGTCTCCGCATGCGCCTCACCGGCCGGGAGACCGCAGGCGTCCTCGCGGTGATCGAGCACGGCGGGCGGCGGGGAGCCGGTGCGCCGCTGCACCGGCACACCCGGGAGGCCGAGACCTTCATCGTCCTCGACGGCGAACTCGACGGTTGGTCGGATGGAGACCGCACGGTCGTGTCGGCGGGAGACACCCTGTACCTGCCTTCGGGCAGCGAGCACGCGTACCGGGTCCGCAGCGCCACCGCACGGTTCCTCCTGCTCATCACGCCGGCCGGTTTCGAGCAGTTCTTCGTCACCGATGGCGTCCCCAGCGATCCCGACGCCGAACTGCCGTCCGTACCCGGACCTCCGCCTCCCGAGGCGGTGGAGCGGCTCGCGCAGATGCTTACCGGCTACGGGGTGTCCATCACCGGTCCACCGCCCACTCCGTGACGGAGGCTCCGGTCGAGGCGACCGCCGAGCAGATCCGACTGGTCGAGCACCAGCAGCTCGACCGTACGGCGCAGCTGGACCCGGTCCCGCCGCGAGTACCGGAGCGCCCCCGGACAGGAGGTCCGACATGTCGATGCTCCAGTTCGACGAGGATGCTGCTCGCCACTTCCAGCGCGTGTACTCCACGCCGGAGGTCGTGCAGCAGCGCGCCGAGGTGCTCGCCCTGCTCGCTCCCCAGCCCGGAGAGCGCGTACTCGACGTCGGTTCGGGACCCGGCTTCCTCGTGGCGTCGTTGGCCGACGCTGTCGGGGCCAGCGGTGCCGTCCACGGACTCGACCAGAGCGCGCCGATGAACGCCGTCGCCCGAGAGCTGATCGGGACCCGGCCGTGGGCCAGCATCGACGACGGCGATGCCGTGGATCTGCCGTACCCGGACGGTGCGTTCGATGCTGCGGTGTCGGTGCAGGTCTACGAGTACGTCGCGGACATCTCGCGGGCCCTGTCGGAGCTGCGCCGCGTGCTGCGGCCGGGTGGACGTGCGCTCGTCCTCGACACCGACTGGGACTCGGTGGTGTGGCACGCCGCCGATCGCCAACGGCATCGCCGCATCATGGCCGCCTGGGAGGAGCACCTCGTTGATCCGCATCTGCCCTGCACCCTGTCGGGGCATCTCCGACGCGCCGGGTTCCGGGTGACCCGGCGGCACCTGATCCCGTTGTTCAATCCCCGTTTCGAGCAGAACACCATCAGCGCGCTCAACATGGAACTGATCGCGCGGTTCGTGGTCGGCCGACAGGGATTGACCGAAGCGGACGTCGAGGCCTGGATGGCCGACCTGCGGCAGCGCGGCGCGGAGGACGACTACCTGTACAGCGTGAACCGGTACTGCTTCCTCGCCGTCGCCGAGTAGCCGGCCCGGCCACCGCGGATCGGACGCGACGTGGATCATCGAGGGTGAGCCGGGTTGGGGATCTCTGGGGATGGCCACCACTCCGGCCATCGGCCTCGTGGTCGAAGGGCTCTTCGAGTCGACGCGACCCGTGGGAAGGGGCCGCTGCTCAGTCGCGCAGATGCTCCGCGACCACCGGTGCGAGCACGTCCGGCGGCACGACGTGGCCATGCCCCTCGACCACGTGGAGACGGCCCTCGGGCAGGAGGTGTGCCAGCCGCCGACTCACGTCCACCATGAACGGGGGGCTCTCGCCGCCCACCATGACCAGGCCGGGCCGAGTGACCCGGCCTGCGACGTCCTCCGGAACCGCGCCGCCTGTCTCGATGTCGCCCATCACCGCCGAGTCGTACGCGAGGGTGGGTGCCAGCGCGGTCAACTCCGCCCATCTGTGCGTTCCGCGCATTCCGTCGATCACCTCCTCCGGCATCCCGGTGAGGCGGCAGAACGTCTCCACCGCATCGGCCCGCCTCTCCTGTGCGAGCAGGCTGCGGATGGTCTGTCCGTAGCGGCGCGCCCCGTCCCGCGCGGACTCGTCGTCGGGCGAGTACGGCGGATCGTGCAGGACGAACTGGTCCACGGGCAGCCCTGCAGCGACGGCCTGCAGCACCAGGGCGGCACCCGAGGAGTGCCCGTAGAGGTGGGCCGGGCCGCCGATCCGGTCGATCAACGCGGCGATGTCCTCGATCTCTCGATCGATGGCATACGGAAGCGTGTCGCCGCTGTCGCCGCGACCTCGCCGGTCGTAGTTGACGGTCGTGAAGTACCTGCCCAGCGCCTGGGCCGTGGGACGCATCAGAGCGCGATCGCACGTGGCGCCACAGACAGCGATCAGCGGCCGGCCGTCGCCGAAGACCTCGTAGGCGATGGAGGTGCCGTCAGCGGAGGCGACGATCTCGTGCGTCATGCGGATCAGACCGGAGAGCGAGGAGGGAGTCATCGGACCCCGCACCCGCCTCGTGTCCCGTAGTGGCCCGCTCGCTGCTGACACGTGGCCGCGTGCCGGCCCGGGGCGCGCCCTCGTCGTCTCGGGGTGGCAACCATCACCAACCGGGCGTACCGCGGCGTGAGACAGTGGGGACAGGCCCGCAACGAGGGTTCCGGACGAGCAGCGCCGTACCCGGACAGCGACAAGACGGCGTCTCCAGGAGACTCCCGTGTACTGGCTCGTGCTCATCATCTCCGGCGTCCTCGAAGCCGTCTGGGCGACCGCGCTCGCCACGACCGAGGGCTTCACCCGCCTGGCACCGACCGTCGTCTTCCTCGTCGGGCTCGCCGCGAGCATGGCCGGCCTCGCCTACGCGATGCGCGGGCTCCCGCTCGGCACGGCATACGCCGTCTGGGTGGGCATCGGCGCCGCTCTGACCGCCGGCTACGCCATGTGGTCCGGACAGGAGCCGGTGTCGGTGCTGCGGGTCTTCCTGCTGCTGGGCATCGTCGGCTGTGTCATCGGCCTGAAGGTCACGCACTAGCAGTCGCACCCAGGTGCTCCTCGGCAGCCTCGCACGTGGGAGACGTCCCGGATGCCGCCCTTGGAGCACCCTCGGAGCGCGGCTCGGGGCAGCCTCTGCACGTCATCTGCCATGCAGCTGCCGGTCATCCGGGTCCGGCCGCGCGATGGAGATCGCGTTCTGGGTTCCACCGCTGCGGGATGCTCGAGGCGACCCCGGCCGACGTGGGACCAGGTGCCGCTTCCGCGCAGCCCGCCGGCCGAGACGGTGGTGACCGGCCGACGACGTCCCCCTGGGAGGCCACGTGGGAACGCCACTGGGATCCGTCGCCTGGATCCACGGTGCCCGGGACTGCCGGCAGAGCACCGACCCGCTCATCCAGGTGCACCCGCTCGACGAGGACACCTTCGTCCTCCGGGTGAGCAAGTGCTTCAGCTTCGAGGCCAACTTCCTGTACCTGCTCCTCGGCGAGGCGCGGGCAGTCCTGTTCGACACGGGACCCCGGCCGGATCCGGGTGCGGGGGACCGGGTGCTGCCGATCCGCCGTGTCGTCGACGAGATCGTCGCCCGGTGGCTGCGGTGCCACGGTCTCGACGCGATCGAGCTGGTCGTCGCCCACACGCACGGCCACGGCGACCACGTCTCCTGGGACCGGGAGTTCCAGGGCAGGCCCCGGACGACGGTGGTGCCACCGACGCTGCCCGGGGTGCAGCGGGCCTTCCGTCTCCCGGACTGGCCGGACGGCGAGGCCCGCCTGGCCCTGGGCGGGCGGACGCTGACGGTGCTCCCCATCCCGGGCCACGAGGACTCCCACGTCGCCGCCTACGACCCCCGGACGCGATCGCTCCTCACCGGCGACACGCTCTACCCCAGCTTGCTCACCGTGCGGAACTGGCCCGCCTACCGGCGCAGCGCCGCCCGGCTGGCGCGGTTCGCGGAGGAGCAGGAGGTCGCCCAGGTCCTCGGCAGTCACATCGAGATGACCCGCGAGCCGGGGGAGGCCTTCCCGCTGGGAACGACCCACCAGCCCGGTGAGCACCCGCTCCCACTGGGTGCGGAGCAGGTCGCCGAACTGCACGCCGCGTGTGAGGCCATGGGCGACGCCCCGCGCGTCGACGTCCACGACGACTTCGTCATCCAGCCACTCGGCTGAGGTGGCCCTGAGGCCGCCCTCGGGGACGTGGGTGGTGGCGCACGAGATGCGCGGGAGACCCTATGCGGGGCGGACCCGGACCAGGTTCATCGCGGTCATGGTCAGCACGACCGCGCCGTCCTGCCGCAGCAGCTCGACGTGCGTGCGCACCAGCCCGCGGTCGGGCTTCGACCGCGACACCCGGGCCTCGGCGACCGTCGTCCGCAGGGTGAGCTCGTCGCCCGGCCGCACCGGGGCCACCCACCGCAGCTCGTCGACCCCGGGGGAGCCGAGGCTGGAGACGGGGGAGAGGTACTCGTCGGCCAGCAGCCGCATCATCAGCGCACAGGTGTGCCAGCCGCTGGCGATCAGCCCGCCGAACGGGCCGGCCGCCGCGGCCTCGGCGTCGACGTGGAACGGCTGCGGGTCGAACCGGCGGCCGAAGTCGACGACGTCGTCCTCCTCGACCCGCAGCGGGCCGTGCTCGGCCGTCGTCCCGGGCACGTAGTCCTCGAACCAGCGCTCGCTCGACGACACCGGTCCGCTCCCGCGGGACGCTCCGCTCCTCGCTCGTTCCTCGCTGACGGGCTTCCGTCCCTGTCCGCTCACGGGTCGAACCGTAGGGCGTTACGGTGCGTCCCGTGCTGCCGCCCTCCGGCCCCCTCGCGGGCACCCGCGTCGTCGAGCTGGCCGGTCTCGGCCCCGCCCCCTACGCCTGCCTGCTGCTGGCCGAGCTGGGCGCCGACGTCGTCAGGGTCGACCGGCCCGGCGGCGGCACGCAGCTGGTGCCGCCGGAGCGGGACGCGCTGGGCCGCAGCCGGCCGTCGGTGGCCGTCGACCTCAAGAGCCCGGCCGGCCGCGACGTCGCCCTCCGGCTGGCGGAGCGCGCCGACGTGCTGGTCGAGGGGCTGCGCCCGGGCGTCACCGAGCGGCTCGGCGTCGGCCCCGACGACGTCCTCGCCCGCAACCCGCGGCTGGTCTACGCGCGGATGACCGGCTGGGGCCAGGACGGCCCGCTCGCCGACCGCGCCGGGCACGACATCAACTACCTGGGGCTCACCGGCGCCCTGCACGCCATCGGGCCGGCGGAGGCGCCGGTCCCGCCGCTCAACATCGGTGCCGACTTCGGCGGCGGCGCGCTGTTCCTCGTCGTCGGGGTGCTCGCCGCCCTGCTCGAGCGGCAGACGAGCGGGCGCGGCCAGGTGGTCGACGCGGCCATGGTGGACGGCGCTAGCTCGCTGGTCACCATGGTCTACGGCCTGCTCGCCGCCGGTGCCTGGCAGGACCGCCGCGCGGCCAACCTCCTCGACGGGGCCGCGCCCTTCTACGGCACCTACGCCTGCGCCGACGGCCGGCACGTGGCGGTCGGCGCCATCGAGCCGCAGTTCCACGCCCAGCTGCTCGCCGGCCTGGGCATCGACCCCCGCGTGCACGGCGGGCAGCTCGACGTCGCCGGCTGGCCGGAGCAGCGCGCGCGGATCGCCGCCGCCTTCGCCACCCGCTCCCGCGACGAGTGGGCCGAGGCCTTCGCCGGCACCGACGCCTGCGTGACGCCGGTGCTCGGGCTGACCGAGGCGCCGCAGCACCCGCACCTGACCGCCCGCGGCACCTTCGCCGACCGCGGCGGGCACCCCGAACCGGCGCCGGCGCCGCGCTTCTCGCGCACGCCGGGCGCGGTGCGCGGGGCACCCCGTGCGCCCGGCCAGGACACCCGCACGGCGCTGGCCGCGTGGGGCTTCGGCGAGGACGAGGTGGCCGGCCTGCTGGAGGCCGGTGCGGTGGTGCAGGCGGAGCGAGGGGAGTAGCAGTGGGCGACGGGGTGCGGGTCGAGCGGCGCGAGGGCGTCCAGGTCGTCACGATCGACCGGCCGGAGGCGCGCAACGCCCTGGACCGGGCCGTCGCCGAGGCGGTGGCCGCCGCGGTCGACGAGCTGGACGCCGACGACGAGCTGCGGGTCGGCGTCCTCACCGGCGCCGGCGGCACCTTCTCCGCCGGCATGGACCTCAAGGCCTTCCTGCGCGGTGAGACGCCTGCGATCGAGGGCCGCGGGCTGTGCGGCATCACGCAGACCCCGCCGCGCAAGCCCCTGGTGGCCGCGGTCGAGGGCTGGGCGCTGGCCGGCGGTTTCGAGCTGGTGCTCGCCTGCGACCTGGTGGTGGCCGCCGAGACCGCGCGCTTCGGGGTGCCCGAGGTCAAGCGCTCGCTGGTCGCCGCCGGCGGCGGCGCGCTGCTGCTGCCGGCACGGGTGCCGCGCAACGTGGCGATGGAGATGCTGCTGACCGGCGACCCGATCGACGCCCGGCGGGCCGCGGAGGTCGGCCTGGTCAACCGGGTCACCCCCGAGGGCGGAGCGCTGGAGGGCGCCCTCGCACTGGCCGCGACGATCGCCGCGAACGGCCCGCTGGCCCTGGCCGCGACCAAGGCGGTCGTCCTCGGCAGCGTCGACTGGACCACCGCGGAGGGCTGGCAGCGGCAGAACGAGCTCGTCGCGCCGGTCTTCACGAGCGAGGACGCCCGGGAGGGGGCGGCGGCCTTCGCCGAGAAACGCCGCCCGGTCTGGCGCGGCCGCTGAGGACACGCCGCCGTCCGGGCGGACGGGGAACTACCGTTTCGGTGCACGCGCCGCCGGCGGACGACCGGGGGCGCGGCCGAGCGACGGGTGGGGGACGGTGCCGACGACGCAGCGGGACCTCGTGGTGGTCGGCGCCTCCGCCGGCGGGGTGGAGGCGCTGCGCGACCTGCTGGGCCGCCTGCCGGCCGACCTGCCGGCCGCCGTCCTCGTCGTGCTGCACATGCCGCCGGGAGCGCGCAGCGCGCTGCCGGCCATCCTCGACCGGGTCTGTGCGCTGCCGGTGCGCCCGGCCGAGCACGGCGACCCGTTGGAGCACGGCACGGTCACCGTCTGCGTCCCCGACGTCCACCTGATGGTCGACGGCGACCGCATCGCGCTGTCCCGCGGACCGCGGGAGAACGGCCACCGCCCGGCGGTCGACGTCCTCTTCCGCTCGGCGGCCCGCGCGGCCGGCCCCCGGGTCGTCGGCGTCGTCCTCTCCGGGACCCTGGACGACGGCACCGCGGGGATGATCGCCGTCCGCGCCCGCGGCGGGGTCGGCGTGGTGCAGGACCCGGACGACGCGATGTACGCCAGCATGCCGCGGCACGCGCGCGAGGTCGGCGGCGCCGAGCACGTCGTCCCGGTCGCCGCGATGCCGGAGCTGCTGGCCCGGCTGCTCGAGGAGGAGGTCGACGTGGCCGAGGTGCCACCGCCGTCCGAGCTGATGGAGACGGAGGCCGCGATGGCCGAGCTCGACGGCGGCACCTACGACGCCGCGGACCGGCCCGGCGTGGCGTCCGGCTTCGGGTGCCCCACCTGCCACGGTGCGCTGTTCACGATCACCGAGGGGCCGATGGAGCGCTACCGCTGCCGGGTGGGCCACGCGTGGTCCCCCGAGGCCCTCGCCGAGGAGCAGTCGCAGGCCCTGGAGGGCGCCCTGTGGATGGCGTTGCGCGGCCTGGAGGAGCGCGCGGCGCTGAGCCTGCAGATGGGCCGGCGGGCCGAGGAGCGCGGGCACCGGCACAGCGCCCGGCGGTTCCGCGTCCGCTACGACGAGGCCCGGGACGCCGCTGCGCTGCTGCGCGAGCTGCTGCACCGCGGCGAGCTGGGCGGCTCGGCGCTGCCGGACGCGGTCGAGGAGGGCTGAGCCGGTGGGGGAGCAGGACCGGCAGGAGGACGACGCGGTGCTCGAGGACACCGACGAGGAGACGACCGAGACGGCGACCGCCCCGGACCCCGACCTCGAGGCGCTGCTGGTCTACCTGCGCGAGCGCCGTGGCTTCGACTTCACCGGCTACAAGCGGCCCAGCCTGAGCCGGCGGATCCGGCGGCGGATGAGCGAGGTCGAGGTGGCCTCCTTCGGGGAGTACCAGGACTTCCTCGAGGTCCACCCCGAAGAGTTCACGCCGCTGTTCAACACGATCCTGATCAACGTCACCAGCTTCTTCCGCGACCCCGCGGCCTGGGACCACCTGCGAGAGGATCTGCTGCCGGGCCTGCTCGCCGACGCCGGGCCGGTCGTCCGGGTGTGGAGTGCCGGCTGCGCGTCGGGTCAGGAGGCCTACAGCCTGGCCATCCTGCTGGCCGACGCCCTCGGCGCCGACGAGTTCCGCGAGCGGGTCAAGATCTACGCGACCGACGTCGACGAGGAGGCGCTCTCGTACGCCCGGCAGGCCTCCTACACCGAGCGGGAGCTGGCCGGGCTGACCCCCGAGCAGGTGGGGGAGTACTTCACGCCCGAGAACGGCCGGTTCGCCTTCCGCAAGGACCTCCGCCGCTCGGTCATCTTCGGCCGCAACGACCTGGTCCAGGACGCGCCGATCTCGCACATCGGCCTGCTGCTGTGCCGCAACACCCTCATGTACTTCACCGCCGAGACCCAGGTGCGCATCCTCGGCCGGCTGCACTACGCGCTCGACCCGAACGGGCTGCTCTTCCTCGGCAAGGCCGAGATGCTGCTCTCGCACAACCAGCTCTTCGCCCCCGTCGACCTCACCCGCCGGTTCTTCCGCAAACGCGACGGTGCACCCGCCCGGGACCGGCGCACCGTCGTCCCGGCGGTGCGCACGGTCCCCGCCGAGGGCGACCAGGACCTCGACCGGCTGCGTCGTGAGGCGCTGCTGTCCGGGCCCGCCGCGCAGCTGGCGCTGGACGACGAGGGCCGGCTGGCGATGGTCAACCACCAGGCGGAGCGGCTGTTCGGCGTCGAGCAGCGCGACGTCGGCCGGCCGTTCCAGGACCTCGAGGTCTCCTACCGACCGGTGGAGCTGCGTGGAGCCATCGCCGAGGCCGCGCAGACCCGCCGCCCGCTGTGGCTGCGCGGGGTCGAGCGGCACCGGATCGGCCACGAGACGCAGCTGTTCGACGTCCAGGTCGTGCCGCTGTTCCGGGAGGACGGCGAGCTGCTGGGCACGACGGTCGTCTTCGAGGACGTCACCCGCTACCGCCGGCTGCAGCGGGAGCTGGAGTTCGCCAACCGGCAGCTGGAGACCGCCTACGAGGAGCTGCAGTCGGCCAACGAGGAGCTGGAGACCACCAACGAGGAGCTGCAGTCCACGGTCGAGGAACTGGAGACCACCAACGAGGAGCTGCAGTCGACCAACGAGGAACTGGAGACGATGAACGAGGAGCTCCAGTCGATGAACGACGAGCTCCACTCCGCCAACGAGGAGCTCCGCGTCACCACCGACGAGGTCGGTGCGGTGAACCGCTTCATGAGCGGCGTGCTCAGCAGCTTCCGCGCCGGGGTGGCGGTGGTGGACGCCGACCTGCGGGTGCTGGTGTGGAACGCCGCCGCCGAGGACCTGTGGGGCCTGCGCCAGGACGAGGTGCAGGGCCGGCACGTGCTCGACCTCGACATGGGCCTGCCGGTGACCCGCCTGCACCCCCTCCTGCGGCGGCACGTCGCCGGCGACGCCGTCGCCGCGGACGGCGGGCACGCCACCGTCGAGCTCGACGCGGTCAACCGGCGCGGCCGGCCGGTGCGGGTCCGGGTCACCGTGACCGCCTTCTCCGAGGCGCCCGGGCAGCCGACCGGCGCCGTCGTCCTCATGGACCCGATCGGCCCCTGAGGCCGTGGGTCGTCACTGGCGAGCGGCGTCGATCACCTCGGCGGCGTGGCCGTCGACGACCAGCTGGGCGAGGTCGCGCAGCTTGACGTTCAGCCGGTTGCTCAGCGCGACCAGCCGGGCGAAGGCCTCGTCGGCGTCGATCCCCAGCCGCGCCATGAGCACGCCCTTGGCCTGGTCGATGGTCGCCCGCGAGGTCAGCGCCTTCTCCAGGTTCGCCGCCAGGGTCCGCAGCGACTCGCGCTCGGCCACGCTCTGCAGTACGCCGCTCACCGCGGCGGTGACCAACTCGGCGATGCGCCGGCTCTCCCCCGCGAAGGTGCCGGGCTCGGCGGCGTAGACGTTGACCACGCCGACCGACTCCCCGCCCTCGCGCAGCGGCAGGGCCAGGACGCTGCGCACGGGACTGCTCGCGAGGAGCGGACGCAGTCGCGGCCACCGCTCGTCTGCGGGGAGGTCGTCGACGGTCAGCACGGCCCCGGTTGCGTGGGCGTCCCAGCACGGGCCCTGTCCCGCCTGCAGCTGCAGGCCGTCGAGCTCCTGGGCCACGAGCGAGTCGCTGCCGAGCTGCTGGGGGTCCAGCGGTGAGCCGACGGTGATGCTCACCGCGGTGGCCGCGGGGACGGCGCTCTGCACCAGGACCGCCATGCGGGACAGCAGCCGCTGCCGGTCGTCGTCCGCCATGGGCAGCCTGGAGAGCTCGGCCAGGGCGGTGGCCAGCCCGAGGGCGTCGGCGGACCCGGGCCCCGACCGGGCGGACCTGCTCGGCTCCTCGGTGACGGGGAGGAGCACCCACTGCAGCCGGGTCTCGGAGGTCTGCCCGGCCGCGGCATCGGGGAAGCCGAACAGCTCGGCCCGGGCGGCGCCGTGCTGACGCGCGCGCAGCGTGACCCGCAGCCGCTGCCGGTCGGCCGCTCCGGTCGCCAGGATCCGGATCGCGGAGCGGAAGGGCGGCACGTCCTCGGGCTGCAGGTAGACGCTCAGCGGCTTGCCGGCCAGCCGGGGCAGCGGCACCTGCAGGAGCACGGCCAGCTCCTGGTTCGCGTCGACCAGCTTCCCGGCGCCGTCGGTGTGCGCGAGCGCGACCGGCACCAGGCCGGACAGGTGGTTGCGCCAGCGCCGTTCGGCCTCGTACCGGTTCAGCAGCGCCTCGATCTGCTCCTGCTGGACCCGTACCTCCTCCTCGGCGACCCTCAGCTCCTCGTGGGCCACCTCGAGCTCGGCGAGCGTGTCCAGCGCGGCGGACGGCCGCATCGGCCGCACGGCACCGGGGGGTGGTGTCAGCTCGGGCGAGTCGCTCGGCACGGGACCCTCCTCAGACTTGCGGCTCGGGCTCGTCCTGGCCGCTCCCGGCGGTGCGGTGGGCGTCCCCGGCGGCCGCGGCACGGTTCGCCATCGCCTCTCGGCGGTGTTCGGCGGCCCGGCGGCGGTGCTCGTCGGCGTCGCCGACGCCCCGCTCCGCGGCCCGTTCGTGGGCCTCGGCGGCGGCCTCGTGGCTCTGCGCCGCCCGCTCGTGGCCCGTCGCGGCCCGCTGCAGCGCGACCCGGGCGTGATCGACGGCCTCGGCGGCCCGCTGCTGCGCCTGCCGCACGTCGCCGGGGCCGGAACCGGAGGACCCGGTCATCGCGCGACGTCGCGCGGCGAGCTCGCGAGCGCGCCGCGCGGCCTCCGCGGCTCGTGCCGCGGCCTGGAGTCGAGGACTGTCGTCGTCCACCCCTCGATGGTCCTCCCCCCGCGCAAGGTGTCACCCGGTCGTCGCGGCGTGTCCGGCGGCTGCGAGCTGCGCAGCCGACCGGTGTGGCACCCTGGCGTGTCGGTGCCGGACGCGATCAGCCAGGATGGTGCGGGCACAGGGGGAAGGAGGGCCACCGTGGGCAAACACCGGGCACGTGACGCGGACCCCACCGACTTCGACGCAGCCACCAGCGCGCTCGTCGACGTCACGGGGGACTACGAGGTCGACGTCGCGCACACCCGGATCGGGATCCGCGCCCGGCACGCCATGGTGACCACCGTGCGCGGGTCGTTCACCGACTTCGCGGGGACGGCGCACCTCGACGTCGCCAACCCGCCGGCGAGCTCGGTGTCGCTGCGCATCCGGACGGCGAGCATCGACACCGGCCAGGCCGACCGCGACGCGCACCTGCGCTCTGCGGACTTCCTCGACGTCGACACGTACCCGGAGATCGTCTTCGTCTCCACCGACGTGGAGCAGGTCGACGAGGAGACCTACACGGTCACCGGCGACCTCACCATCCGGGAGACCACCCGGCCCGTGTCGGTGGACTTCTCGCTGACCGGCTCGGCGAAGGACCCGTTCGGCAACACCCGGGTCGGCTTCGAGGGCGCGCTGGCCATCAAGCGCAGCGACTGGGGCCTGACCTGGAACACCCCGCTGGACACCGGCGGCGTGCTGGTCAGCGACCGCATCCAGATCGAGTTCGACGTCTCCGCCGTCCGCGTCTCCTGAGGGAGGACCCCGTCCTCCCCCCTCGCAGGCCCGGGGCGGGACCCTGGACGGGGCCGCGGCGAGCCTCTGGACGGGGCCGGTCAGGGCGCCGGCATCATCGAGCCCTCGGCCAGGTAGCGGGTGTGCCAGCTCAGCGCCTCGGCCAGCAGGTGCGGGGTGTGCCGGCCGGGCGACTCCCGCAGCGCCCGCTCGTAGTAGTCGCGCAGCAGCGGGCGGTAGTCCGGGTGCGCGCAGCGCTCGATGACCAGCTCCGCCCGCCGCCGCGGCGGCAGGCCGCGCAGGTCGGCCAGCCCCTGCTCGGTGACGATGACGGCGACGTCGTGCTCGGTGTGGTCGACGTGGCTGACCATCGGCACGATCGTCGAGATCGCGCCGCCCTTGGCCGTCGACGGGCTGAGGAAGAAGGAGATGTAGGCGTTGCGGGCGAAGTCGCCCGAGCCGCCGATGCCGTTCTGGATGCGGCTGCCCATGACGTGGGTGGAGTTGACGTTGCCGTAGACGTCGGCCTCGATCAGCCCGTTCATCGCCAGCACGCCGAGCCGCCGGATGATCTCCGGGTGGTTGCTGATCTCCTGGGGCCGGAGCAGGATCCGTCCCCGCAGGCCCTCCGCCCCGGCGTCGAAGCGCGCCGCCCCCTCCGGGCTGAGCGAGAACGCCGTCGCCGACGCCGAGACCATGCTGCCGGAGCACAGCAGGTCGAGCATCCCGTCCTGGATGACCTCGGTGTAGGCGGTCAGCCCCTCGAACGACGAGTCCCCGAGGCCCGCGAGGACGGCGTTGGCCACGTTGCCCACACCGGATTGCAGGGGGAGCAGCGAGCGGGGCACCCGGCCCCGGGCGACCTCGTGCTCGAGGAACTCGACGATGTGCCCGGCGATGGCCCGGGAGTCGGCGTCCGGCGCCTTGAACGGGGTGTTGCGGTCGGGGGCGGCGGTCTCGACGACGGCGACGACCTTGTCCTCGGGGCAGCGCAGGTACGGCACACCGATCCGGTCGTCCGGGCGGGTGAGCTGGATCGGCCTGCGGTCCGGCGGGAGGGCGGTGCCGTAGTAGACGTCGTGCATCCCGTCGAGCGCGGGGCTCTGCCAGGAGTTGACCTCGAGGATCACCCGGTCGGCCTGGTCCAGCCAGGTCTTGTTGTTGCCCACCGACGAGGAGGGCACCAGGTCGCCGTCGGGGGTGATGCCGCTGATCTCCACGACGGCGACGTCCAGCGGGCCGAGGAACCCCATCCACGCCATCTGCGCGACGTGTGACAGGTGGACGTCGATGTACTCCATGAGCCCGCGGTTGATCTTGTCGCGGCTGACCGGGTCGGACTGGTAGGGCAGCCGCAGCTCGATGCCGTCGGCGGCGGCGAGCGCCCCGTCGAGCTCGGGGGCGGTGGAGGCGCCGGTCCAGACGTTGACCCGGAACGGCTCGCCTGCGGCGTGCGCGTCGGAGATCCGCTGGGCGAGGGCCTGGGGGACGGCCTTCGGGTAGCCGGCGCCGGTGAAGCCGCTCATGCCGACGGTGTCGCCGTGCCGGATGTGCCCGGCGGCGACGTCGGCGGGGACGACCTTGCGCGCCAGACCGGGGTGGTGGATCCGACCTGAGCTCGGCATGCCCGTCACGCTACGCGGACGGCGCCGCTCCGGAAGGCCAGACCGCCAGCAGCGTGCGGACGGCGGTGACGAGCGCCAGCGGCTGGTCGAGCATCGGGTGGTGGCCGGCCTCGGGCAGGTCCACGACGGGCAGCCCACCGGGCACCAGGGCCACCATCTCGGCGGCCATCTCCGGGGTCACCAGCCCCCGCTCGCAGCGGAAGAGCGCGGCCGGCGCGGCCAGCCGGGGCAGCAGCTGGCGCACCAGCGGCCGGCTGCCGAAGAACGTGGGGTCGAACTTCCACGTCCACCCGCCCTCGACCGCCCGCAGCGAGCCGCGCGCCACGTGGTCGCGGACGTGGGGCAGGTAGACCTCCTGCGGCGGCAGGGTGCGGAAGCGGGCCACCGCCACCTCGAGGTCGGTGTGCACCCGTTGCCCCAGCGGCTGCTCGCGCACGCTCTGCTCCTCGGGCGGCTGCCGGTCCAGCGGCGAGTCGACGACGGCGACTCCGGCGACGTCGTCCCCGTGCTCGACGCCGACGGTCAGCGCCACCCAGCCACCCATGCTGTGGCCGAGCACCACCGGGCGGGGGAGGTCCTCGGCGGCCGCGACGGCGAGCACCTCGCGGGCCCACTGCTGCATGCCGTAGCCCTGGCGCCGGCCGCTGTCGCCGTGACCGCTCAGGTCGAGGGCGACCACCCGGTGTGTGCCGAGCAGCGGGGCGACGTGGTCCCACCAGCCGGAGTGCGCCGCGCCGCCGTGCACCAGGACCAGCCCGGGCCGGCGCGGCTCGCCCCACGCGCGGTAGTGGATCCGGGTGCCGTCGACGACGACGTCCCGGTGCTCCGGGGCGCCGGCCAGCGCGCGGGCGAACCAGGCGGGGACGGCTTCACCGGTCTCCGGGGATCCGGGGCGGGACATCGCGGCAGCTCCTCGGGGTCCGGGGGCCCCGGACGCCGGGAGCCGCGACGGAGGCTACGCAGCGCTGCCCGGCGTCCCGCCGGGGCCCCGGCGGCTCCCCCAGGTCCCGCCGGCCCCGTCCCGGGACGCGCCCCGAGTTCGCGAAGGGTGGGGAGGACGGGGTCCTTTCCCTTCACCAGTCGACGCCGGCCCGCTCCGTGCCGGTGCGCACCAGCACCCGGCCCTCGACGCGGTAGGTGTGCATCACCGTGAGCCGCGGTGTGTAGACGTGCACGCTCACCGCTGCATCGACGCCGGAGTTGGCCACCCGGTGCACGTGGTGCGGACCGAAGTGGCGCACCCGACCCGCGGACAGCTCGGTGGCACCCTCCCGGGCGCCCACCGTCTCGGACAGCGTGCCGCGGACGACGGCGAGGGCGCCGGCGGAGCCGCCGTGGTCGTGCAGGTCGGTGCCCTGGCCGGGCAGCCAGGACAGCAGCCAGACCTGGGCGCGGGCCAGGTCCTCGTGCAGGGCCGGGTCCAGGACGTCGGCGGCGGCGTCGCGGGGGAGCGGTGCGCTCCACCGGCTCTCGGCGCGGTACTCGACGAGCGGCAGCCAGCGGTCGGCCGCGACGGCCAGCGCCGCGGCGAGTGCGGCCGAGCCGGTGCGGGAGTCGGCCGGGCGGGCCGGGCGCAGCCGGGCAGGGTGGAGCAGCGATCGGGACACGACGGGTCTCCTCGGGGAGGTCGGGGTCCGGTCGCGCCGGTCGGCGGCCGGGAGGGGAGGCACGCCGTCAGCGACAGGCGGCGGACCAGACCCGGCCGAGGTCGACGTGCGCGCGCCGGACCAGCCGCGGCAGGGCGGCGGGGACGGTCGGGGCGGCGCGCACGGACCAATCCCTATCACGTCGATCGGGTTTGACGGGAATCGAGACGGCGTGTCAGGCTCCCCGCGGGTCACGAGCGCCAGCGACGAGCCCCGGCTCGCTGGCCGGCAACCCTCCTCCGCGATGGGGTGCCCCGGGTGACGACCTGGCGGGTGCCGGCCGGCACCGGCAAGCGCGGGCCCTCGCACGCCGGGCCCCGGATGCGAGGAGCGGTGGGTGCCGCGGTCAGCCGTCGAGCAGCACCGTGCGCAGCTCGTGCGCGCCGTCGGGCCGGGTGGCCTCGTAGAACCACCGCGCACCGCCTCCTGGCAGCGCCACCACGTCGGCGTAGCGCAGCCCGTGCGGCGGGTGCGGGCTCTGCAGCAGCGGGCCGCCCGCCGCCGCGGTGAACCGGCCGTCGCCGCCGGCCTCCGCGAGCCCGGTGCGCTCCTCCCAGTTCTCGCCGGCCGTGGCGCGCCCGTCGTAGAGAGCCCAGGTCCGGTCACCGTCCAGGACCACGGTCGCGAACCGGACCCCGCGGGCGTCCCAGGTGCCCGGGGTGCCGGCCAGGGCGGTGCCCTGCCAGGTCCAGTGGACGCCGTCGGGGCTGGTGGCGTGCTCGGTGGTCATCCGGTCGGTGGCGTCCGGGTCGTCGAGCGGGTGCACCGAGGCCCACAGGTGCCACTGCCGCCCGTCGTGCCGGACGACCGGGTCCTTGACCGCCGCGCGGTCGCTCCCCGGCAGGACGGTGCGCGCCTCGGCCGTCGCCAGACCCCCGACGTCGTCGGCCTCGAGCAGGTCTACCCGCCAGTGCTTCGTCCCCGGTGTCGCGCAGCTGACGTAGAGCCGCCAGCGCCCCTCAGGCGTGTGCACGAGGGCGGGGCGCTCGAGCGACTCGGCGCCGAAGCGGTCCTTGCCGACCGCGACCACCGGGGTGAACCGCACGCCGTCGTCCGACCGCGACACCACGTTGGCGAACCCGCGGCCCTCGCCCACTGGCCGGCGCAGCCGGGCGGCCAGCCACCACGTCCCGTCGACCAGCTGCGCCGAGGGCCCGCCGGCCCAAGAGCCCGGCCGCGGGTCCTCCGGCTCCAGCACCACCGCGGCGTCGGCCCAGAACCGGTCGGGGGCCGGCGGGCGCACCGGGGACGTCGGGGTGGGGTGGCTGGGCACGCGGCGGCTCCGGGGTCGACCGAGGGGGACGCCGCCCAGTGTGCATCCGACCGCGACCCGACCAGGAGGACCTCCCCGTGACCGGACGCCTGCCGCAGTTCGTTATCGCCGGCGCCCCCAAGGCCGGGACGACGGCGCTGCACGCCGCCCTGGCCACCCACCCCGGCCTGTACCTCTCGCCGGTCAAGGAGCCGAAGTACTACCTGACCGACGGCCGGCCGCCGCCGCGGTCGCGGCAGCGCGGCCCCGGCGACGCGCACAGCGCCCGGGAGTGGATCTGGCGGCGGGCGGACTACCTCGCGCTGTTCGCCGCCGCGCCGGCGGAGGCCGTCCGCGGCGAGAGCACGCCCTTCTACCTGTACGACCGCGCGGCCCAGGCCCGGCTGGCCGCCGACGTCCCGGGCGTCAGGGTGGTCGTCGTCGTCCGGGACCCGGTCGACCGGGCCTGGTCGAACTGGGTGCACCTGCGCGCCGACGGGCTCGAGCCCGAGGCGGACTTCCTCACCGCCGTCCGGCGGGAGGAGCGGCGGGTCGCCGACGGCTGGGCGCCGTTCTGGCACTACCGGGGGCTGGGCCGCTACGGCGAGCAGCTGCGCGACCTGTACCGGCACGTGTCCCGGGAGCAGGTCCTGCTGCTGCGCTACCGGCAGGTGGTCGACAGCCCGCGGGAGACCCTCGACCGGGTCAGCGCCTTCCTGGGCGTGGCACCCGGCGTCGCGCACGCCGTCCCTCCGGAGAACGTCAAGCCGTACGTTGCCGACACCGCCGGGTACCGCGCGCTGTCCCGGGCCGTCCGCGCCGGTGCGGCGCTGGGCGCGTACGCGCCGCCGCAGGTGTGGCGGCAGGTCAGCCGCCCGCTGATCGCCGCGCTGCACGCCGGGCGGGCCCCGCGGCCGTCGATGCCGGTGGAGGTCCGCCGGGAGGTGCTCGAGCCGCTGCTGCCTGACATCGCG
Organism: Geodermatophilus sp. URMC 61; assembly: GCF_052931555.1. Taxonomy (NCBI): domain Bacteria; kingdom Bacillati; phylum Actinomycetota; class Actinomycetes; order Geodermatophilales; family Geodermatophilaceae; genus Geodermatophilus; species Geodermatophilus sp. URMC 61. Next base: position 2,119,642 of record NZ_JBRFHZ010000002.1, on the reverse strand, counting down.
CTGCTGGAGGAGCTGACCGGCGAGTCCTTCGCCGACTGGAAGGGGGACACCGGCCGCGGCGACTTCCGCTCGCGCGCCGCCCGCAGCACACCGTCGTGACCGGCGCCCTGGACGCGACTGCTGCAACCATGGTTGCATCACCTTGTGACCGTGACCGGCGAGTGGGTGCTGCTGTCCTACCGGCTCCCGCGCGAGCCCTCGGGCCCGCGGACGACGCTGTGGCGGCGGCTGCGCCGGCTCGGCGTGGCCCAGCTCGCCGACGGGCTGGTGGCACTGCCGGCCGACGCCCGCACCCGTGAGTCGCTGGAGTGGCTGGCCGACGACGTCCTCGCGGCCGGCGGCACGGCCGGGCTGTGGGTGGCGCGCCCGGCCGGCGCCGCGCAGGAGCGCGAGCTCGCCACCGGGATGGCCGCCGCGCGGGCCGCGGAGTACCGGGCGCTGGCCGAGGAGTGCGTCACCGCGGCCGCCGCGGAGCCGGCCGAGCGGTCCCGGGCGCTGCGCCGGCTGCGCAGCGAGTTCCGCGCGATCGGCCGGCGCGACTTCTTCCCCCCGCCGGAGCGGGAGAACGCCGACCGGGCCCTGCGCGCGCTGGGCGAGGCCGCCGTGACCGCGCAGGTGACGCGGTGAGGTGGGCGACCCGGGCAGGCGTGCACATCGACCGCGCCGCCTGCGCCTGGCTGATCCGCCGGTTCGTCGACCCGGCGGCGGAGTTCGTCTTCGTCGCCGACCCGGCCGACGTGCCCGCCGACGCCACCCCGTTCGATATGCGGGGGGTGGCGCTCGGTCACGCCGGGAGCGACTGCACCTTCGAGACGATCCTGCGCCGCTACGAGCTCACCGACCCGGTGCTCTGGCGGATCGCCGAGGCGGTGCACGAGGCCGATCTCGACGACGGGCGCTTCGACGCCCCGGAGGCCGCCGGGCTCGACGTCCTGCTGCGGGGGCTGTCGATGACCGGCACCGACGAGCAGACCCTCGCCGTCGCGGGTCCGCTCTTCGACGGGCTGTACGAGTACCACCGCCGTCGCCTGCTGCTCGGCCGCGAGCCGGCCTGACCCCTGCGAGGATCCCGTGGACGCCGACAGCCCCGCCCGGCCGCAGCAGCAGACGATCGTGCCGTTCCGCACCGCGGTGCGGGCGTGGTTCCTCATCTCGCTGCAGACCTTCGGGGGTCCGGCCGGGCAGATCGCGGTCATGCAGCGCACGCTCGTCGACGAGCACCGCTGGATCGGCCAGCGCCGGTTCCTGCACGCCATGAACTACTGCATGCTGCTGCCCGGTCCCGAGGCCCAGCAGCTGGCCACCTACGTCGGCTGGCTGCTGCACGGGACCCGCGGCGGGCTGGTGGCCGGCGGGCTGTTCGTGCTGCCCGGCGTCGTCGCGCTGCTGGTGCTCTCCGCGGTCTACGTCGCCTTCGGCGACACCACCGCCGTCCTCGCGGTGTTCGCCGGGCTCGCCCCGGCCGTGCTGGCCATCGTCGCCCAGGCCGTGCAGCGGGTCGCGAAGCGGGCGCTCGACAACCGGGCGCTGGCCGCGATCGCGGTCGCCGCGTTCCTCGCCCTGGCGCTGTTCGGCATTCCGTTCCCGGTGGTCGTGGCGCTGGCCGGCGTCACCGGCTGGGCGCTGGGCCGCTGGCGCCCGGCCGCGCTGCCGCACAAGGCGGCCGCCACCACGGGGGACGACGGCCCGCCGCCGGTCATCAGCGACGACGCGCTGCACGCCGAGCCGCCGTCCACCCGCCGCACGCTGCGGGTGCTGCTGGCCGGCCTGGTGGTGTGGGGCGTGCCGGTGGCCGCGGTCGCGCTGCTGACCGGCCCGGGCAGCGTCCTCACCCAGCAGGGGGTGTTCTTCTCCGGTGCCGCGGTCGTCACCTTCGGCGGCGCCTACGCCGTGCTCGCCTACGTCGCCCAGCAGGCGGTCGAGGTCCACGGCTGGCTCGGGCCGCGCGAGATGGTGCGCGGGCTGGCGCTGGCCGAGACGACGCCCGGGCCGCTGATCATGGTGGTGCAGTTCGTCGCCTTCCTCGGCGCGTACCGCGACCCGGGCGCGCTCGACCCGTGGGCGGCCGCCGTCCTGGCCTCACTGCTGGTCACCTGGGTGACCTTCGTGCCCAGCTTCCTGTTCGTGCTGCTCGGTGCGCCGTACATGGAGCGGCTGCGCGGCAACCGGTCGCTGTCGTCGGCGCTGACCGGGATCACCGCGGCGGTGGTCGGGGTCATCGCGAACCTCGGCGTCTACCTCGCCGTCCACACGCTGTTCTCCGGGACCGTCGCCGTCGACCGCGGGCCGCTGCACCTGGAGCTGCCCGACCCGGCGACCCTGCGGCCGGTGCCGCTGGCGATCGCGGTCCTGGCCGCGGTGCTGCTGTTCCGGCTGCGCTGGTCGGTGCTGCGGACCCTCGGCGTGTGCGCGCTGCTGGGCCTCGTCGCGGGGCTCGCCGGGCTGCCGGTCGGTTAGCGGCGGGCCGGCAGCCGGCCCTCCTCGTGGTCGAGCTCGCGCTCGAGCCGGCGCAGCCCCTCGTCGGGCAGCCGGCCCACGTCCCGCCAGTGCAGCAGCTCCTCCCGCTGGGCGGAGAGCACCGCGCGACGCACCCGCAGGGCCGCCTCGTACTGCGGGGACATCGGCACCTCGCCGCCCTCGACGCCCTGCAGCATGTCCAGCCGGCGCCGGTAGCGGTCCAGCCGGCCCTGCAGCTGGGACCGGATCGCCTCGATGGCGCCGTCGTCGACGTGGTCGTGCTGCTCGGCGGCCAGCTCGTCCAGCCGCCGCAGCCCGGCCTCCACCGAGGCCGCCCGCGCCTCGTTGCGCAGCCGGGCCTGGTCGGCCTCGTCCGCGCGCAGGCCCAGCGCGCGGACCAGCGGCGCGAAGGTGAGCCCCTGCCCGACGAGGGTGACCAGCACGGCCAGGAACGCGCAGAACAGCAGCAGGTCGCGGTCGGGGAACGGCGCCCCGGTGTCGGTGGTCAGCGGCAGGGTGAAGATCGCCGCCAGGCTGATCACCCCGCGGGTGCCAGCCCAGCTGAGGACGGCGATCTCGCGCCCGCTGAGCCGCTGCGGCGCCGTCCGCGGGTCGCCGTCGTCGCCGGCGACGTCCTCGCCGCCCAGCCGGGTGTGCAGCGACTGCGGCAGGTGCTCGGTGAGCCACAGCCACAGCGGCCGCAGCAGCAGCACGACGCCGACGGTGATGGCCGCCGCGGTGACGACCGTGCCGGTGTCGTACGCGCCCAGCCCGCTGATCACCGCGGGCAGCTGCTGGCCGATGAGCAGGAAGACGACGCCCTCGAGGAGGAAGTCGACCAGCCGCCAGACCGCCTCGGTCTGCAACCGGCTGGCGCCCGACGCCCAGCTCGGGTTGTTGTGCCCGATGACCAGCCCGGCGACGACGACAGCCAGCACCCCGGAGACGTGCACCGACTCGGCCAGCAGGTAGGCCACGAACGGCGTGGCGAGGGAGATCGCGTTCGACGAGAGCGGATCCCGCCGGATCCGGCGCAGCGGCCGCACGGCGTGGGCGACGAACACCCCGACGGCGACACCGCCGGCCGCGACGACGACGAACCGGCCGAGCGCCGCCGGCGTGGAGAAGCCGTCGCCCACCGCGGCGGTCACCGCGACGGAGAGGAGGGTCAGCGCGGTCGCGTCGTTGAGCAGCCCCTCGCCCTGGATGAGCGTGACCATCCGCGGCGGCAGGCCCACCCGGCGTCCGACGGCGAGGGCCGCGACCGGGTCCGGAGGAGCCACCGCGGCGCCGAGCGCGATGCCGGCGGCCAGCGTCGCCCCGCCGACGAACAGCGCGAACCCGACCCCGATCGTCAGGGCGGTGGCCGCCACGAGGAGGACCGAGAGGCTGACCACGGTGCGCAGGTTCTGGCGGATCGCCGTCAGCGAGCTGTCCAGCGCGGCGCTGTAGAGCAGCGGCGGCAGCACCAGCGTGAGCACCAGCTCGGGGTCGAGGACGACGTTCGGCCCGGGCAGGTAGGCGTAGGCGATGCCGGTCAGCGTCAGCAGCGCGGCCGCCGGCAGGCCGGTGCGGTCGGCCACCCAGCGCACCGCCACGATGACCGCGACCGCGCTCAGGACCAGCAGCAACAGGGTCTCCACGTGCACCTCGACATCCTTCCCCGGCGGCCGCGGCGGGGCAGTGCGTGCCCCGATGAGTTCCGTCCCCCCGCACCGTCCGAGCAGCAGGGACACCCCGAGGAGAGGACGGCGACGATGCCCACCGCCCCGCTGGACACCGCCTTCACCGCGACCCTGGTCCGCAGCTCCGCGCCCGGCGGGTGGACCTATGTGCAGATGCCGGGCTCCGCGGAGTTCTTCGGGACGCGGGGCCTGGTGAAGGTCCGCGGCACCATCGACGGCCATCCGTTCCGCAGCTCGTTCATGGCCCTCGGTGACGGCACGCACAAGCTGCCGGTGGCCGCCGACGTCCGCCGGGCCATCGGCAAGGAGCCCGGCGAGGAGGTCACCGTGCACCTCGAGGAACGCCTGGCCTGACCTCCTCGGCTACGCGGGACGGGAGCGGCACTGGCGTAGATTCCCTCCGTCGACGGCGGTTGCGACGACCGCAGGTGGGGGAGGACGACGTGAGCGAGGCGGCAGCGGCCGCGGCGGTCGTCCCGGCATCCCCGACGGCGGCCGGGCAGGCGCCCGGCGTCGCGGTCTTCGACGGCGACTGGACGCTGGTCTCGGTCGACCAGGCGACCGCCGACCTGCTCGGCCGCCGGCGCGAGGAGCTGGCCGGCCGCAACATCTGGATCGCCCTGCCCGAGCTGGCCGGCACGATCCTGCACAGCTTCCTGCTGCACGCCCGGAGCGTCGGCGAGCGGGTGACCTGGCGCGGCTACTACCCGCCCGCGGGCTGCTGGCTCGACGCGACCGCGCAGCGGGCCGGCGACCACCTGCACGTCTCGCTGCGGCGCCGGGTCGGCCCGGTGCCCGAGAGCCGCACCGACGCCGTGGCGGACGAGGGCGACCGGCTGCGCTTCCTCGCCGAGGTCAGCGAGTCGATGGTCAGCACGCTGGACCCCACGAAGTCGGTCGCCACCCTGGTCGACCTCGTCGTCCCCCGGCTGTGCGACTGGGCCGTGGTCAGCGTGCTGGGGGACGACGGCGCTCCCACCGACGCGGGGTGGGGGCACCGCGACCCCGCCCGCGCGGACGACCTCGAGCTCTACCTCAGGAAGAGGGTGCGCACCGCCGTCGACGACAACCCGATGGTGACCGCGCTGTTCACCGGCGAACCGATCCACCTGCAGGCCCTGGACCCGGCGATCATCGAGCCCGCTTTCGGCGGCAGCGAGGAGGTCCGCGCGGCCTGGGAGCGGCTGGACGCCGGCTCGATCACCGTCGTCCCGCTGCGGGCGCGGGCGGAGACCTTCGGCGCCCTCGGGCTGATCAACGGCTCGGCCCGGCCACCGCACAGCGAGATGGAGATCGCCACGGCGGTGGAGGTGGCCCGCCGCGCCTCGCTGGCCATCGACAACGCCCGGCTCTACGGCCGCCAGCTCGCCGTCGCCGAGACCCTGCAGCGCAGCCTGCTCACCCCGCCGCCGCAGCCGGGCGACCTGGAGATCGCCGTCCGCTACCTGCCGGCGTCGAGCACGCTGCACGTCGGCGGCGACTGGTACGACGCCTTCCAGCAGCCCGACGGCGCGACGCTGCTGGTGATCGGCGACGTCGTCGGCCACAACGTCGACGCGGCCGCGGCGATGGGGCAGGTGCGCAGCATCCTGCGCGGCATCGCCTACGACCGGCACGAGGAGCCGGCGCGGGTCCTCACCCGCGTCGACGCGGCGCTCACCGGCCTGCGGATCGGCACCCTGGCCACCGCGCTCATCGCCCGCCTGGAGCAGCCGCCGGAGCTGGCCGGCAGCGGGCGGCGGGTGCTGCGCTGGTCCTCGGCCGGGCACCTGCCGCCGCTGCTCCTGCACGGCGACGGCCGGGTGGAGCTGCTGGCGAGCGAGCCGCAGACGCTGCTCGGTGCGGAGTCGACCGCGCCCCGCAGCGACGCCGTGGCGGAGGTCGGTGCGGGCGACACGCTGCTCTTCTACACCGACGGGCTGGTCGAGCAGGGCCGCACCGGCATCGACGAGGGCACCGACCGGCTGGTGGCCGCGGTGCGCGAGCTGGGTCCGGTCCCGGTCGACCGGCTGTGCGACGCGCTCATCGAGCGGATCGTCGGGCCCCGGCCGGAGGACGACGTCGCGATCGTCGCCGTGCGCTGTTCCGCGCAGGACGGCGCGGTCCAGGAGGGCGGCACCCCCGCCGGCTGACGGAGGCGCCGCCCGGGCCTCAGCCGATCCGGCGGGCGCTGTTGTAGCCGCCCATCGAGTCGATCGAGGCGACCTCGACCGGCTGGCCGGAGGTCGAGGCGTGCACCATCTGCTCGTCGCCGACGTAGATGCCGACGTGGCTGACCGGGCTGTAGAAGAACACCAGGTCGCCGGGCTGCAGCTGCGACCGCGACACCGGCGTCCCCGTCTGCGCCTGCATCCGGCTGGAGTGCGGCAGGCGCACGCCGGCGGCGGCGTAGGCGTACTGCACCAGGCCCGAGCAGTCGAAGGCGTCTGGCCCGGCGGCGGCCCACACGTAGGGGTCGCCGAGTTGTGCCAGGGCGGTGTCGACGGCGGTCGCCGCGGCGCCGCCGGCCGCCGCCACCCGCGGCGCCGGGGTCGGGGCCACCGCCGCTGCGGCCTGCTGCTGCGCGGCCGCGGCCTCCTCGGCCGTGTGCCGCTCCGCGGCCTCGCGGGCGGCCCGCTGCTCCTCGGCCGCCAGCCGGTCGTACACGGCCTGGAAGGTGGCGACCTGCCGGTCGAGGTCGGCCTGCTGGGCGGCGACCCGGTCCAGCAGCGCGGCGGCCTCGGCCGCGGTGCGCTCGGCCGCGCTGCGCGCCGCGGCGGCGGAGTCCGTGGCCTGCACCGCGCCGCCGAGGACACCGTTGGTGTGGTCGGCGATCGCCTGGAGCGTGCCGACCCGGTCGAGCAGCTCGTCGGGGGAGTCGGCGGTGAGCACCGCCGAGAGCGTGGTCAGCCGGTCGCCGGTCCAGGCGCCGCGGGCGACGGCGCGGACCTGCTCGCGCGCCGCGGCCAGGGCAGCCTCGGCGGCGGCGACGTCCCGGGCGGCCTGCGCGGCGGCGTCCTGGGTGGCGCGCAACTGCTCGCGCGCCTCGTTGAACCGCTCGGTGACGACCTCGAGGTCGTGGGCCCGCTCGGCGACGAGCGCGGCGGCCTCGGCGGAGGTCTCGGGGTCCTCGGGACTGGCGGCGGCGGGGACGGTCGTGAGCGTGAGGCCGCCGGCGGCGATCAGGCCGATCACGATGCGGGGGACCGCACGGCGGGCAGGGGTGGGTGCACTCGCCATGGAGGCGGGTCTGTCCTTCCTTCCACGGCCGCCTACCGAGTTAGCTGACGGGTTCGGGCGGGAAGACGCCCGGCGCTGCCCGGCCTGGCGGCCGGGTGGCGCTTCACCCCGGTGCTGCGGTGGGTCCCCGGCCCCCGATCCGGCGAGACGGGCCGGTACGGGGTTCGGCGGCGTCCGCCCGGTCGCCACGGGGGAGTGGCGGACGACCCGGTCGGACGGCCGGAACGGTAGGTCCGTGACCTCGGCGTGACAAACCGCGGTACGGGCGCGGTCGGACACCCCGGGTCGGGATGACCCACGGTGACCGGTCCGCGCACACTGCGTCCTGACGGCACCGGTAGCCACCGTCGACCCGCAGCGGCCCGCCGACGACGGGTCGGTGCTCGCGATCCCGTCCGAGCTGGTCCACCACGTGCTGCCGGACCTCCGGTCGAGGGGGTCCGCGCTCTCCGGCTGCCCCCCGGAGGCCCGTGCAGTGACGGTCCGGTGACACTGCTCGGGTCCTGCTTGTCGCTGGGGACGGGCGCGGTCACAGTGGGGGCGTGCACCACCTGAGCTCCGGGTCCGAGCCGCCGAGCGGCTCCTACCGGGTGGTGCAGGAGGGCGCCGGCCCGGTCCTGCACCTGATCGGCGACGTCGACGAACCCCTCGTGCGGCGGATGCGCGCCGACGGCCTCGACGAGCGCGAGCTGGTGGCCGTGCAGGTCGCCTCCGTCGGTTACATCGACTCCACGGGGCTGTCGCTGCTGGTGCGGTGGGCGCAGTCCGCGGCGCGCGACGGGCGGCCGGCGGTGCTCCGGTCGGCGTCCCCGCGGTTCCGCAAGGTGCTCGACCTGGCCGGCATCTCGGTGCTCTTCGTCCTCGCGGACGACGGCCGCGGCTGACCGGCCGCACCGGTCCCGGCCTACAGTCCGCCGGGGCGGCCCGCCGGGGGCCGCAGGAGGTGGGGACCGTGGACCGACCGCCGGCGATCGCGCTGCTGGGACTGGGGGAGGCCGGGGCGGAGATCGCCCGCGACCTGGTCGCTCTCGGTGCCGACGTGCGGGGCTACGACCCCCGGGTGGCTCCGCCACCCGGGGTGCTGCCGCGCACCGACGAGGCCGCGGCGGTCGCGGACGCCGACCTGGTGCTCAGCGTGAACAGCGCCGCCGACGCGCCCGTCGCGCTGCGCAACGCCCTGCCCCGGCTGCAGCCCGGGGCGATCTGGGCCGACCTCAACACCGCCGCGCCCCGCGTGAAGCGGGACCTCGCCGCGACCCTCGCCGACCGGGGTGTCCCGGTGGCCGACGTGGCGCTGCTGGGGACCGTCCCCGGGCGCGGGCTGCGCACCCCGATGCTGGTGTCCGGGGACGGCGCCCGCAGGTACGCGCAGGTGCTGGCCGGGTTCGGCGTGACCGTGGACGTGCTCGACGGTCCGGCGGGTGCGGCGATCTCCCGCAAGCTGTTGCGCAGCGTCTTCTGGAAGGGCGTGGCCGCCGCCGTGGTGGAGGCGGTGCAGGGCGCGGAGGCGGCCGGGGTCGGCGACTGGCTGCGGCGCGACATCGCCGCGGAGCTGGACCGCTTCGCCGCCACCGACCTCGAGGTGTTCCTGACCACGTCCCGCGAGCACGCCCGCCGCCGGACCGCGGAGATGGCGGCCGCCGCCCAGCAGCTGGCCGACCTGGGCGTGCCGGCCCGGGTGGCCGCCGCCGCGCGGGACCAGCTGGCGGCCCTGGCCGACGAGGCGACCCCAGGCGAGGACGGCGGCGGGTCCTGACCGGCGGCAGGCGTCCAGCGAACGCACAGCGCGGGTCCGGGCGGCCTCCAGGCCGGCCGGTCACGGTGGTTGCACACTGCGACCTGAGAAGCACCGTGAGCCACCCCGACCCGACCTCCAGCCGGCCCGGCCTGACCGCGCCTCCTGTGGCGCACGGGGCTGGTGGTGCGGCCGGCCGGGGCGACGAACGGAGGCGCGGCACACTGGGTCGAGGTGTCGCGGTGTCGTCATGTCGTCATGACGTATGGTCGATGGCGACCCGGCCCACGACCCCAGGGAGACAGCCGGTGCGTATCGGTGTGCTGACCGGCGGGGGCGACTGCCCCGGCCTCAACGCCGTCATCCGCTCGGTCGTCCGCACTGCGACGACCCAGTACGGCAGCTCGGTGATCGGTTTCCGCGACGGCTGGCGCGGCCTGCTCGAGAACCGCACCACCCCGCTGGACGTCGCCGCCGTCGACGGCCTGCTCACCCGCGGCGGGACGACGCTGGGCTCGGCCCGGGTGGCGCCGGAGAAGCTGCACGCCGGCCTCGACGACATGAGGGCCGTGCTGGACCAGCACGGGGTCGACGTGCTCATCCCGATCGGCGGTGAGGGCACGCTGACGGCGGCCCACCTCCTGTCGGAGGCCGGCGTCCCGGTCGTCGGCATCCCCAAGACCATCGACAACGACATCGACTGCACCGACCTGACCTTCGGCTTCGACACCGCGGTCAGCATCGCCACGGAGATGATCGACCGGCTGCACACCACCGCGGAGTCGCACCAGCGGGTGCTGCTGGTGGAGGTGATGGGCCGGCACGCCGGGTGGATCGCGCTGCACGCCGGCCTGGCCGCCGGCGCGCACCTGACCCTGGTGCCCGAGGAGCCCTTCGACGTCGCCGAGGTGGCGAAGATCGTCGAGGACCGCTTCGCCCGCGGCGACTCGCACGTCATCGGCGTCGTCGCCGAGGGTGCCACCCCGGTGCCCGGCACGATGCTGGTGCGTGACGGCGGCGTCGACGAGTACGGCCACAAGCGGTTCACCGGGGTCGCACAGCAGCTGGGCGAGGAGCTGGAGCGGCGCACCGGCAAGGAGGTGCGCACCACCGTGCTCGGCCACGTGCAGCGCGGTGGCACCCCGACCTCCTTCGACCGGGTGCTGGCCACCCGCTTCGGCCTGCACGCCACCGTCGCAGCGCACGAGGGCGGGGTCGGTCAGATGGTGGCGCTGCGCGGCACCGAGATCCACCTGGTGCCGCTGGCCGACGCCGTCGCCCGGCTCAAGACCGTGACGCCGTCGCGGCTGGCCGAGACCCTCGCCTTCACCGGCTGAACGGCCCCGTCCTCCCCACCCCTCGGAGGAGGACCCCTGCCCCCACTCGCTCGCAGGCTCGCGGCGGGTCCCTGCAGGGGCCGGCGGCGCCGTGGAGGGGGCCGTTCCAGCACCTCACCTGTAACAGTACGAATCCGAGGAGGCGTCGCCGCCCTGCAGGCGGACCTGGTGCGGCCGCAGCCCGCGCCAGTCGTCGCCGTGCGGGAAGAACCGCTCATCGAGGTTGAGTCCGCCGGTCTGCGGGTCGGTGTCGATCTTCGCCATCCACGAGCCGGTGCCGTCGGGGAAGAACTGGTCGTCCCACGCTCCGTACAGCGAGTTGGTGACGTAGATGCGCCGGCCGTCGCGGCTGACCTCGACCATCTGGGGGCCGCCGGCCAGCGGCTCGCCGGGCGCCGCCGGGTGGGCGGTCTTCCGCACGATGCCGCCCAGGTGCACCGAGCCGACCTCGCGCGGGTGCGCCGGGTCGGTGACGTCGTACTGCTTGAGCTCGCCGGTGCCCCAGCACGAGACGTAGAGCATCCGGTCGTCGACCGACAGGTCGATGTCGGTGACCAGCGGGGGCACCGCCGAGAACGGCTTGAGTGCCGGCGGCAGGTCGTCCGGGTCGGCGGGCTGGGCGGGGATCGTGATGACCTTCTCGGCCTTCCACTCCTCGCCGTCGCGGAACCAGCGCCACACCGACGCCGACAGGTCGGCGGTGGAGACGACGACGCCGGCGAAGCCCCAGGTCGCCTCCGGGTCGTGGGAGGGCCGCAGCTCGAGGACCATCTGGTGCTCCGCACCCAGGTCGACCGTCTGCCGGTGCCGGCCCTCGGCGAGGTCCCAGAAGTGCAGTGCGTGGCCGTACTCGCCGCCGAGCAGCAGCTCGGGGACCAGCCCGTCCTCCACCATGGCCGGGGTGCCCCACTCGCTGGAGACGAGCGTGTTCTGGTTCAGGTGCCACCAGGCGTCGTAGGCGAGGTACTGCGGGCCGCGGTCGGTCTCCCACGCCCGCAGGACGTCGAAGGTGCTGTGGTCCAGCAGCGCGATCCCGCCCGGGCCGTCGTCCCCGGTCCCGTTGCCCAGGCAGGTGAGGAAGACGCCGTCCGGGCCGCAGTGCAGCGTGTGCGGCCGGGAGTAGCCGGCCTTCTCCGCCAGCTCCTGCGCCTCGATCGTCTTGTGCAGTCTCGGCGAGCGCGGGTCGGGGTGGGTGTCGTAGACGTGCACGTTCGAGCTGCGCAGCCCGGGCAGCAGCAGGTAGCGGCGCTGCAGACCGTCGTCCCCCATGTCGTGGCCCTCGTGCCTCAGCGCGCTGGAGCAGGCGTTCCAGCCGAAGTGGTGGAGCTCGTCGCCGACCGTGGGCAGCTCGGCGAAGCCGACCAGCTGCCCGTAGGTCGGGGAGTCCGCGTCGGTGTCCACGACGGTGAGTGCGTCGGGCCTCGCGCCGGCGCGGTCGAACGCGACGACGTAGGCCAGCCGCTCGGTCGGGGCGGCGATCGCCTCGGCGGCGCTGCGGTAGAAGGTGGGGTCCATCCGCGTCGGGCTGCTCATCATCGGCCTCCTGGACTGACGGGTAGGCCCGACCATCCCGCGCCCGCCCGCCCCGGGGAAGACGCTGCTGCGTCAGCCGGCGCCACGCCGTCGCAACCGGCGGTTCCACCACCCCGGCTGCCGCCGGGACCGCACGAGGAGTCGCCGGTACTCGCGGTGCTGCGCCCCCACCAGCCACGGGACGACGACCGAAGCCGTCCGCGCCCGAGACGTCGGCTTCTGCATGCGCGGGCGGCTTCGCGCTGCTGGGCGCCGCCTGCGGCATCACTCGGGTCGCGCTCGGGGAATGGCCATTTGGACCGTGCCCCGGAGGCCACGTACCACCAGTGGCAGCATGAGGCAGGACTCGAGCGTTAGTGCAATGAGCCACCCGCTGGCGAATCCGAGTAGGCCGGCGTGTCGGCCGCCGAGGAACGCCATGCCCATCTCAAGGGCGGCACCCAAGTAGATCAGTGGTACGGCGTTGTGGACGCGACGTCCGATCCGGCAGACCGCGACATAGTGGTTCTTGACCACGGTCGGGATACCGGCAAGGGCCAGCACGATCAAGGCCCCCGTGCCATTGCGGACGTACTGCTCGCCGAACACGGAGAGGATCCACGGGGCTCCTCCTGAGAGAACTCCAGCGGCGATCAGAGTGAGCACCACGGAGATTGTCAGCGTGAGCCGCAGTCTCTGCGCAAGTGCGCGGCTGTCGTCAGCTCCGACGGCGTACAGCATCCCGGCGAGTGACGCCGGTAGCACAAAGGCGGTGCTGGTCAGCTGCCAGGCGATGTAGAAGTTTGCGTTGGCCTCGGCCGACACCACGCTGATGACGAGCACGGGGAGCGTCAATAGGGGGACCTTGAGGCCGAGGTTGAGGAGTTGATGCCGCAGCACCGGGGGCATCACGTCTCGCAGTAGTGGAACTATCGCGGACAGTCGTAACTCACTCAGGCATGCCTGTGTCCACCTGCCACGCGCAATGGCCAGCCAGACCAGTGACAAGACCGCGCCAGCGACCCACGTCGCGAACAAGATGAGTCCTCCGCTGTTGGCCAGGACAATGCCAGCCAGTACGAGCAGGAGGAGCTTCAGGACGCCGAACAAGGTATTGCGGTGGAGCTGGATGCGCCCGTAGAGGGCCCCCAGGAGAGCCGCGTCCAGCACCCCCCCGACTGCGGTAGCCGTGGCGCCCACCACGAACAGCAGAACAGTCCATGTGCTGGCAGCCAGGGGGCGCAGGTCCTGCGAGAGAAGTGGCACCACTACTGCGTAGATCACGGCCAGGACGGTGGTTGTGAAGCCGGTGGCCATCAACGTGGTGACGATGAGGGATCGTCGGCGCTCTCGGATGCGCTGCGCTTCTCCCAAGACGTACGTGGTCAGGCCGAGCGAGGACAGCGTCGAGACCAAGGTCATGCCGGACACGGCTGCGCTGCTGAAGCCGACGGCCGACGGCGAAAAGCTGCGGGCCGCGACAAACCAGTACGCGAGTCCTAGCGCCGAGGTGGCGACGGTAGCGCTGGCCGCACTGACCGCGTTGGTGACCATGTCCCGCAGCACGGGCTGTGAGCGCCACAGGCTCCGTACCCGCTGGATGAGCGTCCTCCGGCCGGGGAGCTGCGGTCTTCCGCTCGGCCCATTGGACCCCGGAGCCGATCGGCTCGTCATGCTCCCAGTCCTGAGCCGCGGAGCTGTAGCGGCTGGCGGTGACCGGCGATACGGGAGCGGTCGTTGCCTTCGCGCCACTCCCAGGGGCGGTCCGGCACCCGATGGATTCTCGGCCAGCGAGTCGAGCCCTCGTTCGTGATGACGAATTTCGTGCGTGAGCGACTTCCCGAAGACCTCACCTGTTGAAGTTCCGGCTGAGGTGGTGCCGGTCCGGCGTCTGGAGTTGGTTCATCGAGTAGATGTCGTAGTCGGTCAAGAATGCCGCGGCATGGATCGGACCCGCATCGACGAGTCGCGAAGGGCCGCCGGATACGGTCTCCGGCGGGGAGCGCCGTTGAGTGGAGGCTTTCCAATGTCGTGGTGTTCTCCGTCCGGAGTGCCGGATGTCAGGCCTGGCGAGGATCCTCATCCGGCTCACGGATCGTCGAACCGGCGGCGGCGAGCGATCGCGACGGGGTGACCGCTCGGGTACCAGGACCCGGGATGATCAGCTCGACGTCGTGCCACCGTCGATGGGAGCGCTTCTCATCGCGGTCCGCAGGTGACTGCACACGGTGACCGACGTCGGCGGTCGTGATCGGACCGCGCATGTTCCTCCCGTTGTCGGTGGTCCTGGCACTCAACTACGGCGTGAAGAGCCGTGTCAACGAGTTCCGCCGGGTGGACGTGTGGGCCGAATAGAACGACGGGTCCGAATGCTGTTACGAAGCGTAGTGGCGCCTCCGTAGCGATGATGGTTTCGCCTCGACGTGACGATCTTGCTCCTGTGCGTCGACTCACTGATCCAGTCGAGTCGCAACTGCTCTCGGGTTGGCGAGCCGTGCCGGAATGCGGCCCCGCAGGGTCAGCGACGTGGCACCATCGGCGGCCGTCGCAGGGACGGTCCCTGACAGTCCTCGCGGCTCAGCCCGCAGCGCCTAGATGTCGTGTGGCGGGTCCGTACCCGTGACCGGAGACCGAAGCTGCAAGGAGAGATGCATGTCAGGGCACCCTATCCGTGCTGCTGCCGGCGACGGTGGAGTCCCTTGGAGCGACGGTGTCGTTGCTCCCCCAGCAGGGAGCGGGAAACACGTCCCAGACGACCTGCATGTCCGGGAGTGCGATCCCACCCTCGACGACCGTTGGGATCGGTTTGTCGCCGACCACCCCGACGGCCACATCTACCAGTCCGCCGGCTGGTTCTCGGTGGTCACTGCTTTCACCGGACACGCTCCCACGGCTCTTATGTGCGAGGACGGGGCTGGACGGCTGAGAGGGGTGCTACCGATGGTGTGCAGGCCTGCTGGGCTGCTGAGCCGACGGACGCACTACTACTCCTCCCTGCCTCACTCCCCTTTCGCCGGGCCTCTCGCCGACAGCGATGAGGCCACAGCCGCGATGCTGCGGGCCGCCGCCGCACGCGTCGAGGCAGACCCAGGAACGTGGCTTTCTGTGCGTTCGACCACCGGAGGCCTGGACCAGTGGCTCCCCGTATCAGTGACAACTCGAACCACCTACGTTCGGGAGTTGCCTCCACCGGAGCAGCCGTTACGCTTTGGAAACTCACATAACCACGGTGTCAAAAGGCGCGCGGTGGAGAAGGTGGAGCGGTCTGGAGTCCGGGTACGTGCAGCGGAGACCGAATCTGACCTCAGAGCTTGGTACCGGCTCTACCTCGCTACCATGCGCCGACACGTAGTACTGCCCATGCCGTACCGATTCTTCCTCACTGTGTGGAGGATCCTCGGCCCGAGCGGCCACGCGCAGCTCCTGCTTGCTGAGCAGGAGCGGGGATCTGCTGCAAATCTGCTGGTGGGCTCCTTGTTCCTGCGCTTCGGGGGGACGGTCATGTACGCGAAGAACGGTCGTGACCCGGACGAGGTGTCCTCCCAGCCGAACGATGCGATCCTGTGGCGCGCGATGCACGATGCGTGGAAGGCGGGATACCGCTACTTCGACCTGGGCGAGGTGCGGGAGAACCAAGAGAGTCTCGGGCAGTACAAGATGAAGTGGGGAGCGCGGCCTCAGTCCTTCCATGTGTACCGGTATCCGTATGCGGCGAGTTCTCCGACCGCAAGCCGGGACACGGGAACCGGCCGGCTGTCTCCCCGGATCGCAGCCGCCAGTCGGAACCTGTGGCAACGTGTCCCGCTGCGTGCCACCGCCGCCATAGGTGAACGCTGGTATTCGTGGTACTGAAGTCGCGCCGGAATGGCAACGAAGCCACGTCCGTGCCCGGTGGGCGCCAGAACGCCGTTCGGAAGGCCCCTGGGGAACGGTCACACGGAGAGGTGGCGCCTCGTCGCTGACGGTTGCTAGGCGGCCATGCGCAGGGGAGTGGCGGGGAAGACGCTGCTGCGTCAGCCGGCGCCACGCCGTCGCAACCGGCGGTTCCACCACCCCGGCTGCCGCCGGAACCACGCGAGGAGTCGCCGGTACCCGCGGTGCTGAGCCCCCACCAGCCACGGGACGACGACCGGCACGACCAGCGTCCCGACGAGCCCGCGGCGGTTCTCCAGCAGTCCGCCGACGGCCGCGACCCCCGAGACGTGCAGGACGACGTCGTACGGGTGCACCACCGGCCCGCGCAGGCCCTCGCACTCGGCGAGCCACGGTAGCCACGGGCGGACGCGGGGCCAGCCGGTCAGGTGAGCCACCACCGCGGACAGGTACACCCCGTCGACGACGGCGAAGACCGGGTCCCAGGACGCCGGCCGCCGTCCCGCCTCCCGGACGCCGACGGCGGTGCTGCCGGCCCACCACGCCGCGGCGGGCACCGGTCCGGCCGGCCCCGCGAACGGCATGCCCACGCCGGCCAGCAGCTCGTAGAGCACGTGCGCGCCGCCGCCGAGGACGGCCGCCCGTGTCCACGGCCGGCGGCGGGTGCGTGCCTGCACGGCTCCTCCTCCCGGGCTGCCGGAGGTTGGTCCGCTGGGTAGCGTCCGGGGCTCCGACCCGGCCGACGACGACAGGAGCCGTCCGTGCCCGAGACGACCATCCCCGGCGCGGTGAGCGCTCCGCACCTGCGCGCGCACCTCGCCGTCCCGCCGGTGGGGCAGGGGCCGTGGCCGGGCGTGGTGGTGGTGCACGAGGCGTTCGGGTTGAACGACGACACCCGCCAGCAGGCCGACCGGCTCGCCGCCGCGGGCTACCTCGCCCTGGCCCCCGACCTGTTCAGCGCCGGCGGCGCCGTGCGCTGCCTGAGGCGCACCTTCGGCGACCTGCTCCGCCAGGACGGCCCGGCCTTCGGCGACCTGGAGGCGGCCCGCGGCTGGCTGGCCGGCCGGGAGGACTGCACCGGCCGGATCGGCGTCGTCGGCTTCTGCATGGGCGGCGGGTTCGCCCTGCTGGCGGCCACCCGCGGCTTCGACGTCGCCGCGCCGAACTACGGGATGCTGCCCAAGGACGCCGAGCGGGTGCTGGCGGGCGCCTGCCCAGTGGTGGCCAGCTACGGCAGGAGGGACCGCGCTCTCCGCGGGGCGGCGCAGCGGCTGGAGCGGGTGCTCACCGGGCTCGGCGTGCCGCACGACGTCCACGAGTACCCCGACGCCGGGCACTCGTTCATGAACCGGCACGACACCGGGCCCTTCGCCGTCCTGGAGCGGGTGGCCGGCCTCGACTACCACCACCCGTCGGCCGAGGACGCCTGGGCGCGGATCCTGCGCTTCCTCGACACCCACCTCCGCGCCGGCTGAGGGGACCCCGTCCCCTCCCACGCTGCGCAGGCTCAGAGCGGGACCCGGGACGGAGCCGGCGGATCAAGGCAGCGCGGGGACGACGGCCGCCTGGCGCCGGCGGCGGTGGGCCGCCATCCGCACGGGCGCGTCGGCGGTGCCGTAGCCGTCGTAGCCGCCGAGCCGCTGCACCACCTCGAAGAACACCCGGTCGCCGAGCACCTCCGTGGCCAGGTGCAGGTAGCCGCCGGCGCCGTCCTCCTCGTACATCAGCCCGTGCTCGCGGACCGCGGCCAGCACGTCGGCCGGCAGGTCGAAGCGGGCCTCGAGGTCGTCGGCGTAGTTGGCCGGCAGCGGCAGCAGCGGGGCGCCCGCCGCGCGCAGCCGGCGCGCCGTCGTGACCACGTCGTCGGTGGCGAGGGCGACGTACTGCGGCTCGGGGACGCCGGGCGCCCAGCCGCCGCGTCGCAGCGCCGCTGCCGACAGCGCCAGCCGCACCGACCGCGCCGGGTCGGTGACCGCGCGGGTGCGCACGAGGCCGAAGGGGGCCGCCAGCTCGGTGACCTCCTGCGGCTCCAGCCCGAGGACGGCGCGGTAGAACAGCCCCGCCTCGTCGAAGGAGTCGAACGGCTGGGTCAGCCCCACGTGGTCGACATCGGTGATCCCCGCACCGGGCCCGACCTGCTCCCCGGTGGGCAGGAAGTCCGCCGGCCAGCCGTCGGGGACGGTGCGGGTGAAGAAGACCTGCGTACCGTCGGGTGCGGCCACGGCCGACAGCTCGGCCTCGGCGGCCCCGCGGGTGCGCGGGAGGACCGGGGCGCTCATGGCCTCGGCGCGGGCGGCCGAGCGGCCGGGGTCGGCGCTCTCCAGCCCCAGCGCGGCGACCGAGGCGACGCCGGCCGCGGCCGGGCGCACCACGGAGGCGTTGAGGAGCACTCGGGCGCGGCCCTGCTCCCACAGCTGCACCGGCTTCGAGCGGTGCTGGCCGGTGTGGGTGAAGCCGAGCGCGGTGAGCACCCCGGCAACCCGCGGACCCGAGACGCCGTCGACGCCGAGCTCGGTGAACGACCAGCCCGACAGAGCCGGCGCGGCCGGCGGCGGGGGCAGGTCGGACGCCGGGTCGCGCAGCGCGAGCCCCTCCTCCAGCCACTGCAGCGAGCGCATCGCGTCCACAGCCGTCCGGACCGGGTCGGACTGCCGGTAGACGTCGTTGAAGACCTCGAGCGACAGCGGCCCGGCGTAGCCCGTGGCGAGCACCGCGGCGACGAAGCCGGGCAGGTCGAAGGCGCCCTGGCCGGGGAAGAGGCGGTGGTGGCGGCTCCACTGCAGCACGTCCATGGCCAGCCGCGGCGCGTCGGCCAGCTGCAGGAAGAACAGCTTCTGCCCGGGGACGTCGGCGAAGCCGGCCGGGTCGCCCCCGCGGGAGAGCACGTGGAAGCTGTCCAGGCACAGCCCGAGAGCGGGGGAGTCCGCACGGCGGACGGCGTCCCACGACCGCTCCCACGTCGAGACGTGCCGGCCCCAGGCCAGCGCCTCGTAGGCGATCCGCAGGCCGCGCTCGCTGGCGCGGGCGGCGGCGGTGGCCAGTTGCCCGGCCAGCCGGTCGGCGTCCTCGACGGCGTCCGGCGCGACCGAGGAGCAGACCAGCACGGTGTCGACGCCGAGCGCGGCCATCACGTCGAACTTGCGCTCGGCCCGGCGGAGGTTGCGGGTGAAGCGGTCGGGGTCGGTGGAGTCCAGGTCGCGGAAGGGCTGGTAGAGGTCGATGGACAGGCCGAGGTCCGCGCAGTGGGCGGCCAGCTCGGCCGGGGACCACGGCGAGGCCACGAGGTCGGGCTCGAAGACCTCGATGCCGTCGAACCCGGCGGCGGCCGCGGCGGCGATCTTGTCCTCGAGGGTGCCGGAGAGGCACACCGTGGCGATGGCCCGGCGTGGTCGCTGGGGAGAACGGGCGGCCCCCTGCAGGGTCCCGCCGCGAGTCTGCGAGTGGCGGGGGGCAGGGGGTCCTTCCTCAGCCGACACGGGTGCCGGAGACCAGCGTAGTGAAGTGGGCCAGCATCCGGTCGGCGTCGGGCTCGACCCCGGTGAACAGCCGGAAGGCGTCGACGGCCTGGAACACCGCCATGCCGCCGCCGTCGAGCACCCGGCAACCCAGCTCGCGGGCGGTGCGGATCAGCGCGGTCTCCAGCGGGCGGTAGACGATGTCGGCCACCCACAGGTCGGGTCGCAGCAGGCCGGCGTCCAGCGGCAGGCCCGGGTGGGCGGCCATGCCGGTGGGCGTGGCGTGCACCAGCCCGTCGGCGTCGCCGAGCGCGACCGGCAGGGTGGCCAGGTTGCCGCCGGTGGCGCGGGTGTCCCCGAACCGCGCGCGCAGGGAGCTGGCCAGCTCCACCGCCCGCTGCACGTCGACGTCGAGGACGGTGAGTCGTCGGGTGCCGAGGGTGAGCAGCGCGTGGGCGACCGCCGCCCCGGCGCCGCCGGCGCCGAGCAGCACCACCCGGTCCAGCGGGGCCTCGGGCAGGCCGCGGTCGAAGGCCCGGGCGAAGCCCGACCAGTCGGTGTTGTGCCCCACCGCGCGGCCGTCGCGGAGCACGACGGTGTTCACCGCACCCAGGGCCGCGGCGTCCGCGGAGAGGTCGTCGAGGTGCGGGATGACCAGCTGCTTGCAGGGGTGGGTGACGTTGAGTCCGTCGTAGCCGGCCAGCCGCGCGGCGGCGAGGATCTCGCCGATCGCCGTCGCCGGCTTCTGCAGCCGGTCGAGGTCCAGGCGCCGGTAGAGGTACCGCAGGCCCAGCTCGTCGGCCTCGCGCTCGTGCAGCGGCGGGGTGAGCGACGGGCCGATGCCGCTGCCGACCAGACCGACCAGGAAACCCTGCGCATCGCCCGTCACGGGACCGCCCCCTGTATGTACCAAATGGTGAGTTGTTGTGCAGCAGACCACATCCGGCGGCCCGGCGCCAGCCTCCGCCGGCGGTCCGGAGCCGTCGGCGAGCGGGGCTTGTGCTCTACGCCACGCTAATGTACCAATTAGTTCATTGCGGACGTGGTGCCGGTCACCGCGCTCGCTCTCGCACCGAGCACCGCCGTCCCGCGCCCCCCGGCGCCCCCCGTCCCGCTCAGGAGGACCGATGCGCGACGCAGTGGCCGAGCCCGGCTCGCACGAGCCCCGTGAGTTCCAAAAGTCGCCCAGGAAGGCGGCGGCCAGCGGCTGGATGGGCAGCGCGCTGGAGTACTACGACTTCTTCATCTACGCCCAGGCCGCGGCCCTGGTGTTCCCGACGATCTTCTTCCCGGAGTCCAACCCGCAGATCGGCATCATCGTCGCGCTGGCCACCTTCGGCGTGGGCTACGTGGCCCGGCCGATCGGCGCGTTCGTGCTCGGCCACTGGGGTGACACCCACGGGCGCAAGAACGTGCTGGTGCTGTGCATGCTGCTGATGGGCGCGTCCACGTTCCTCGTGGCGCTGCTGCCCACCTACCAGCAGGTCGGCCTGCTGGCCCCGGCGCTGCTGGTGCTGCTGCGGCTGGTCCAGGGCTTCGCCGTCGGCGGGGAAATCTCCGGCGCCAGCGCGATGATCGTCGAGCACGCGCCCTTCGGCCGGCGCGGCTACTACGCCAGCTACACCCTGCAGGGCGTGCAGGCCGGGCAGATCCTCGCCGCCGCGGTGTTCCTGCCGCTGGCAGCGTTGCTGCCCGAGGCGGCGTTCGAGTCATGGGGCTGGCGCATCCCGTTCCTGCTGTCCGCCCTGGTCGTGATCGCCGGCTACGTCATCCGGCGCCGGGTCGACGAAACCCCGGTCTTCCAGGAGGAGGCCGCGCACGGCGAGGTGCCCAAGGCCCCGATCGTGCAGGCCGTCCGGGAGAGCGGCAGGGACATGCTCCGCGTCGTCTGCATGGCGCTGATGAACGCCGTCCCGGTGGCGACCACCGTGTTCGGCGCCACCTACGCCACCAACGAGGAGGCCTACGGCATCGGCTTCAGCGCCTCCACCTACCTGTGGATCTCCGTGGTAGGCAACGCGGTCGCCGTGCTGCTGATCCCCTTCGTCGGCAACCTGTCCGACCGCATCGGCCGACGGCCGTGCATCATCGTCGGTGCGCTGGGCTCGACGGCGCTGTCCTTCGCCTACCTGTACGCGATCAGCCAGGGGTCGGTGGTGGGGGCCTTCGTCCTCGCGATCCTCATGTGGGGTGTGGTCTACCAGGGCTACAACGCGGTCTTCCCGGCCTTCTACCAGGAGCTGTTCCCGACCCGGACCCGCGTCACGGCCTTCGCGGTCTCGCAGAACCTGGGCACCATGATCACCGCGTTCCTCCCCGCCCTCTACGCGATCGTCGCCCCGGGCGGGTCGAACGTGCCGCTGATCGTCGGCGGCATCACCTTCGGCGTCGGGATCATCGCGGCCACGGCCGCCTGGTCGGCCCGGGAGACCCACCGGGTGCATATGAACGACCTGGGTCGCGACGACGCCCCCGTGGTGCCGCGCGAGGAGTACGAGCGCATCCGCGCCTCCGCCTGAAAGAGGACCCTCCTGCCCCCGCCACTCGCGGGCTCGCGGCGGGCCCCTGCAGGAGGGCCGTCCCGGGCGGCCGGGCCGACAGTGCGTCGGCCCGGCCGCCTAGGCTCGGGGACCAGCCCACCGCCGGGAGGTTCCGCCGTCGTGCCGCCGTCCGCCGCTCAGCCGCTGCCCGACGACGCCACCGTGCCGGCGGGTCCCGAGCCCGCTCCGGTGCGCCAGCGTGACGCCGAGCGCACCCGTGCCGAGATCCTCGACGTGGCCACCAGCGAGTTCGCCGACCGGGGCTACGCCGGGGCGCGGGTGGACGAGATCGCCGCGAAGACCCGCACGACCAAGCGGATGATCTACTACTACTTCGGCGGCAAGGAGCAGCTCTACGTCGCCGTCCTGGAGCGGGCGTACAGCCGGATCCGCAGCCTGGAGCAGCAGCTCGACGTCGAGCACCTCGACCCGGTCCAGGCGGTGCGCGAGCTGGCCGGTCTGACCTTCGACCACCACGAGGCCCATCCGGAGTTCATCCGGCTGGTGAGCATCGAGAACATCCACCGGGCCGAGCACATCGCCCGCTCCGAGGCGCTGTCCGGGCTGGCGAACCCCGCGCTCGACGTCCTCGGCCGGATCCTCGAGCGCGGCTGGGACGCCGGGGTCTTCCGGGACGATGTCGACGCCCTGGACGTGCACCAGGTGATCAGCGCCTACTGCATCTTCCGGACGGCGAACCGGCACACCTGGCGGGCCCTCTTCGGCCGGGACATGCTCGACCCCGAGCGGCGCGAGCACCAGCGCCGGCTGCTCGGTGACCTCGTCGTCGCCCACCTCACCGCCCACTGATCCCGCCGCGGCCGCGCCGCCGGCGCCGCATCGTCGCCCTGCACGCGGTGTGGCCTGGGGGCGCACACGCCGCGGGTCAGGCGCCGGCGACCTCGATGAGCGCGATCGTGTCCCCCTCGGGGTCGGTCGCCACGGCCTCGCGCGCCCCGGCGCCCTCGGCCGTGACGGGGCCGCAGTGGATGCCGCGCCTGCCCAGGTCGGTCACCGCGTCGTCCAGGTCGCGGACCTCGATGGCGGCGAGACCGCGGCCGGCGCGCGGCGTCCTCGACCACGTAGAGCCACCCGGTCCCGGTCACCCGCCACAGGACCTCCCGGTCGTGCGCCACGACGTCGGCGTCCCGCCCGAACAGCCGGCCGTACCACTCCGCCGCACGGGTGAAGTCGGCCACCGCGATCCCCGCGAAGAGCACTTCCACCGCCACGGGGCCACCGTGTCACCCGTCAGGGCGGTCCGGCAGGAGTCCAGCCCTGGTGGTGGAGCCGCTCGAAGCCGTCGAGCAGCAGGTCGAGCGCGAACTCGAACTCGAACTGGTCGTCACAGCGCTCGGTGGTCGAGGCCATCTCGACGATGGCGGGGTACCGCGCGGCGAACCGGCCCAGCATCGCCGCTCGCTCGCCCGGGTCCGCGGGTGTCGCCGGGGTGGGGAAGACGTCCTGGGTGAAGCCCCACATCCGCGTGCCGAGGGCGTGCATCGCGTGGTGGGTGAGGTCGACGGAGAAGCCGCCGGCCCGGAACGCCGCGACGAGGGCCTCCATGTGGTCGAGCACCACCGGTGAGGCGGCGGTGCGCGACTCGACCACCTGGGCGGCCCAGGGGTGCCGCAGCAGGGAGGCCCGGGCGGACAGGACCCGTTGTCGGACGGCGTCCTTCCAGTCGGCGCCGGGCGCCGGGGGCTCGATGTCGCCGACGACGACGTCGACCATCCCGTCGAGCAGCTCCTCCTTGTTCGTCACGTGCTTGTAGAGCGCCATCGGCACCACGCCGATCCGCTGGGCGAGCGACCGCATGCTCAGTGCCTCGATGCCGACCTCGTCGGCGAGCTCCACCGCCGCGCGCAGCACCCGGTCCCGGTTCAGCCGGGCGCGGGGCGGGGGATTTGACACGTGTACACCGTACACCTACGGTTCCGGCACCGAGGTGTACGCTGTACGCCTCCTGGCCCGAAGGGCGACGCCCGTGACCTCCTCCAGCCCCGCGCGACAGTGGTCGGTCCCCGCCGGACTCCTCCTGCTCAGCGCCGTCCCGGTGCTCGCCGGCGCGGCCCGGGTCGGCGAGCTCACCGGCGGTGCGGGGGTCACGGCGGACAACGCCCGGTTCCTCGCGTCGCCGGTCCCCGTGCTGGTGCACATCGTGGGCGCGAGCGTGTTCTGCCTCCTCGGGGCCTTCCAGTTCGCCCCCGCCTTCCGTCGCCGTCGGCCCGGCTGGCACCGCCGGGCCGGTCGACTCCTCGTCCTCAGCGGTCTCGCCGCGGCGCTGTCGGGCCTGTGGATGACGCTCTCCTTCCCCCGCCCGCCCGCGGACGACGTCCTGCTGACGCCGATCCGCCTGTTCTTCGGCGCGGCGATGGCGGGCTGCATCGTCCTCGGCGTCGCCGCCATCCGCCGTCGGGACGTCGACGGCCACCGGGCCTGGATGGCGCGCGGCTACGCGATCGGACTCGGCGCCGGGACCCAGGTGCTGACCCACCTGCCGTGGGTGCTGCTGGCCGGCCAGCCGAGTGGGACCCCTCGGGTCCTGCTGATGCTCGCCGGCTGGGTGGTCAACCTCGCCGTCACTGAGTGGGCGCTGCGCCACCGACCGGCCCGGGCCGTCCCGTCGCCGCGCCGGGCGACTCGGGCCGTCGTGGCCGACCCGGTGCGCTGAACGCCCGGCCCCGTGCGGCCTGTCTCCGGTCGTCAGTGCAGGTGGGTCAGCCAGTCGGCGGGGACCCGGCCGCGCGGCCCGGGGGCCGGCTGGTCCCACGGCCGGTGCTCCGGCGGCGCGAGCTCCGGGCCCGGCACGAAGTCCTCGCGGGTGAAGTCCCAGAACCAGCTCTCACCCGGCTCGAAACTACGGATGACCGGGTGCCCGGACTCCGCGGCGTGCCGGCGGGCGTGCTGTGAGGGCGAGGAGTCGCAGCAGCCGACCTGCCCGCACTGCGCACACCGGCGCAGGTGGAACCACCACCCACCCGTGGCCTCGCACTCCACGCAGCCGGTGCCGCTGGGCGGCACCGACGGGTCGATCCCGACGGTCGTCCTCACGTCGGCCACCGTAGGGACGTCGGGCGGGTCCCCGGAAGCCGTCGCGCGACCGGCGGGGCACACTCGGGCAGGGGACGGAGGTCAGCATGGCGACGACGAGCCTCTCCGGGGCGGACTTCGCGGCGGCGACGCGGGCGGCGGGCATCGTGCTGGTCGACTTCCGTGATGCCGCGTCGGGATCCAGTCGCGCGTTCGCCGAGGTCTTCGACACCGTGGCCCAGCGCCACCCCGACCTGCGCTTCACCACCGTCGACCTGCCCGCTGAGCCGGCGCTGGCCGCCGCGGTCGGGGTGGAGCGGGCGCCGAGCCTCATGGTGTTCCGCGACGGCGTGCCGGTGTTCGCCGAGCCGGGTTGGCTGCCCGAGGACTCCGTCGAGTTGCTCATCGCCACCATCCGCGAGCTCGACATGGTCGCCGTCCGGGAGACCTTCCCCGAGCCGGTCACCGGTACCTGAGCACCCTCGGGCACGCGGGGAGGGTCTCCGGAGCAGGCGCCGCCGCTAGCCTGGCGGGGCTCCGGGTCAACCGCTCGAGTCGCCGATCGGGGACGTTCGGATGAAGCGCGGCGCCACACTCGTGTTCAGGGCTCGGGAGGCCGTCCCGGCGGCCCGGGCCGAGACGGCGGCCGTCCCGGCGACGGCGGCGGAGGCCGACCTGACCCTTGAGGTCGTCCCCGAGCTCGCGCCGCGCGACGAGGCCGTCTTCCTGCTGCACACGGCCGCCGAGGTCGAGCACGCGCTGATGGTCCAGTACCTCTACGCGGCCTGGTCCCTCCCCGACGGGCCGGTCGGCGTGCGGCGCTGGCGGCAGGCGATCCTCCGGATCGCCCGGGAGGAGATGGCGCACCTCGTCGACGTGCAGAACCTGCTGCGGTTCGTCGGCGGTCCGCTGAACCTCGACCGCGAGGACTTCCCGTTCCGGAGCGGCTTCTACCCCTTCCCGTTCCGCCTGGAGCGGCTGCACCGCGCATCGCTCGCCCGCTACGTCGTCGCGGAGATGCCGGCCCGGTCCGGCGTGGACCCGGCGCTGATCGCCGAGGCGGTGCGCCTGGCGACCGGTGGGCCGGACGGCGGGCCGGTCAACCGCGTCGGTGCGCTGTACAACCGGCTGAGCGAGCTGTTCGGCGACGAGGACCGGCTCCCCGACGCCGTGTTCCGACCGGACACCGCCGACCTGCTCCAGGCACGCCCCTCGCGGTTCCGTGCCGACGTGGGGCACGGCCCGCTGTACCTGCGCACCGTGCGCACCCGCGCCGAGGCGCTCGGCCTCCTCGCCGACGTCGCGAACCAGGGGGAGGGGGAGGGGTCCGTGGCCGACTCCCACTTCCTGGCCTTCGTCGACGTCTTCGACGGCTGGCCGGTCGACGGCGACGGTCCGTCGTTGGAGGTCCCGACGAACCCGACCGTCGGGTCCTCGTCCGGCGCCGACGACGGGGGTCTCATCAGCCACCCGCACGCCCGGGACTGGGCGGTGGTCTTCAACCACCACTACCGCATGCTGCTCGCCTGGATCCAGCACGGCCTGCTCACCGGGGCGGGGGCCACCGCGGACGGCCTGGCGCTCCGGGCGTTCGACGAGATGTTCGTCCTCGCCGACGTGGGGCCGCTGCTCGCCACGCTGCCGCGCACGGCCGGCGGCGCGGGCCGGGCCGGTGCTCCCTTCGAACTGCCCTACACCCTCGCGCTGCCCGACCTCGCGCCGGACCGCTGGACGCACCACCAGGACCTGATCGCGACCGCCCGCGCGCAGATCGCCGCCCTGGGGCCCAGCACCGGCAGCGCCGAGGACGACGTCCGGCGGCGCATCACCGCGTCGCTGAAGGTGGCCGAGGCGTTCGTGACGGCGCACCTCGACGAGGCCCGGAGGCCGGTGTGAGCGTCCTGTCGTTCCCTCGACTGCACCTGCGCGGCGGGATGTCGTGGGACCCGGTCGTGTCCAACAACGACCCGGCGGTCTACGACGGCGTGGCGGCCCGGGCGATGCTCGCGCCGGGGGAGCGGGTCGCCTGCTTCCGCGAGCGCATGATCGCCAGCACGGTGGAGCGCGGCGACTGGAACTACTTCGGCACGTACCGGTGTGCGCTGGAGGGAGGGCAGGTCAGCGGCGGATCACTCGCTCCCCGCGACGGGGGAGACCTGCTCGGCGACGGCGTCCTCGGCGCACCGGTCGGCCTCGTCGGCAAGCTGGTCGACATCGACCCGGCCGGGGTGCTCTCCCAGCTCTTCTTCGACGAGCTCACCGTGGGCGTCCCGGGCCGCCCCCACCTCCGCGCCCGCCCGCGCCGCCGGATGAGCTCCCGCTGGCTGAACTTCGGTCGCAACCTGGGCGAGCTGCCCATCGCCGGTCGCGCGTCCGCGGCCTGGCAGACGGTCTTCCCCACGGCGGACGTCGAGCTCCGCCGCACCGGCGGGTCGCCGCTGCTCGGGCGCCTGGCCGCTGCCCTCGACCAGCCGCGCGCCCGTGGTCTCGTGCTGCGGCTGAGCACCTACCGGACCCTGTACTTCCAGAATGGGGTGCTCAACGAGCTGGAGCCGGCGGCCGACCTCGGCCAGCTGCAGCGCCTGCACGAGCGGGGCCTGCCCGTGTCCAACCCCGCGTACAGCCTGGTGGTGGGCACGCTGGGGGTGTGGTGGGACGGGGAGAGCGAGTCGGTGCCGGACGGGCGCCGGCTGTTCTCCGCCGGACCGGTGCCGGTGCGCAACGCCGGCGGTCGCCCAGCGGCGGCCGGCCCGGCCGCAGCGGTGTTCCACCCCGACGAGGGGACGTTGTCCCTCGACCTCGCGGACACGGTCCCCGAGCTGGACCGGGACGCGGAGAAGGCGGACTTCGGCCCGCTGGAGGTCGTCGTGGAGACCGACGACGGCGCCGTCGGGATCGGGCGGGTCGAGTACTCCGCCTACGACCGGTCGGCCTACGAGGCGCGGGCGGGGGTCGTGGACGTCGACGTCTCCGGCCGCCCGGACGTCGCCGCCCTGCTGTCGCGCGGACGGCTGTCGATACGGGTGGACGCGCCCGCCGGGTGCACGGAGCTGCTCGGCGAGCGGCG
The DNA here is from genome assembly GCF_052931555.1 of Geodermatophilus sp. URMC 61. NCBI lineage: Bacteria > Bacillati > Actinomycetota > Actinomycetes > Geodermatophilales > Geodermatophilaceae > Geodermatophilus > Geodermatophilus sp. URMC 61. Next base: position 2,091,729 of record NZ_JBRFHZ010000002.1, on the reverse strand, counting down.
GCTCACCGCGTCCTGCGACGACTGCAACGTCTACCTCGACCAGGACGAGCTCCGGACGCTGGCGATCCGTGCCCGGGAGTGCGGCGAGCCTCCGTCGCGGCCGCTGTCCGTCCTCGTCGCCACCTACGTGCAGGCGGAGGACATCGTCTTCTCGGGGGAGATGACCGTGCTCCCGGTCGCGGAGGACGGCACGGCGACCCTGGAGATCCGCGGTGAGCAGCCCGGGTACCGGCATCTCGGCTTCACCGTGTTCGGCGAGGGCGACATCCCGGTGCCACCCGCCACGTTGCCCATCGCCACCGCCGACTTCACCAGCGTGCGCACCCTGCCCTTCGACGACGAGCTGGCGGACGCCACTCCGGACGAGGCGCTGACCTTCGGCTTCGTCTTCGCCAACGTCCTGTCGACGTACGACGCGATCGCTCCGCGGATGAGCAACGTCCTCGACCTCTCCAGCGCCGAGGCGGTGCGCACGTTCGCGCGCCGCATCCTGGAGGTGGTCGACCCCGCGCTGTTCGAGAGCAGCCGGTACATGCCGGTCACCCGGGACCTCTCCCGGGGCGGGCGCACGTTGCTGCGGCGGTTCTGCACCCTGCAGCTCACGTCGCCGGGTCCCGCTCGGGTCCCGGCGCCCGAGCCGCCCACCGCGGCGGAGGCCGGCGCCGACCGCGCCGACGGCCGTGGGGAGCCCGGGCCGTCCGGACCAGGCGGGCTCCGCACCGCCCCCCTCGGCGAACCGTTCGACAAGCGGGCGCTCCCGGGGTGATGCCCCGGCCACCGATGCCGTGGGGACCGGCGTCTCGCCAGGCTGTCGCGGCGGCGGCCGTGCGGGCTAGCGTGGCCGCACCCGGCGACGACGCCGTCCTCCAGCGCACCTCCCCGCCACGGCGGGCCCGGACAGGAGGCCGCCATGGGCCGACCCGTGCTGCTCACCGTCGACGACGACCCCGCCGTCTCCCGCGCCGTCGCCCGGGACCTGCGCCGCCACTACGGCGAGGCGTACCGGGTGCTGCGGGCCGGCTCCGGTGCCGAGGCCCTCGAGGCGCTGCGGGAGCTGAAGCTGCGCGGCGACCCGGTGGCGGTGCTGCTGGCCGACCACCGGATGCCGGAGATGAACGGCATCGAGTTCCTCGAGCAGGCGATGGACCTGGTCCCGCGGGCCCGGCGCGCGCTGCTCACCGCCTACGCCGACACCGACGCGGCCATCGCGGCGATCAACGACGTCGACGTCGACGCCTACCTGCTCAAGCCGTGGGACCCGCCCGAGGAGAAGCTCTTCCCCACGCTCGACGCGATGCTGACCGCCTGGCACGACACCCCCGACCCCGAGGTGCACGGCGTCAAGCTGGTCGGCCACCGCTGGTCGGCGCCGTCCTTCCGCGCCCGCGACCTGCTGGCGCGCAACGCCGTCCCCTACCGCTGGTTCAACGCCGACGAGCCCGACGGGCAGCGGATCCTCGCTGCGGCCGGCGCCGGTCCGGACGACGTCCCCGTCGTGGTCACCGCCGACGCGCAGGTGCTGCGGCACCCCGGCGAGGCCGAGCTCGCCGCGGTCGCGGGTCTGGCCGTCGACCCGCGGGAGAAGTTCTACGACCTGGTGGTCGTCGGTGGTGGGCCGGCCGGGCTGGGCGCGGCCGTCTACGGTGCCTCGGAGGGACTGCGGACCGTGCTCGTCGAGCGGGAGGCGACCGGAGGGCAGGCCGGGCAGAGCAGCCGCATCGAGAACTACCTCGGCTTCCCCGACGGCGTCTCCGGCGGGCAGCTGGCCGACCGCGCCCGCCGGCAGGCCGTCAAGTTCGGTGCCGAGCTGCTGCTGGCCCGTGACGTGGTGGCGCTCGAGGCGCACGGCCCCAAACGCGTGGTGCGCCTCGACGACGGCCGGCGCATCGCCGCGCACGCCGTCGTCCTGGCCACCGGCGTCTCCTACCGCAGCCTGGGCGTGGACGGCGTCGACGACCTGAGCGGCCGCGGCGTCTACTACGGCTCGGCGATGACCGAGGCCGCCCAGTGCGCCGACAGCGACGTGTACGTCGTGGGCGGGGCCAACTCGGCGGGCCAGGCGGCGGTGTTCTTCTCCCGCTACGCCCGCTCGGTGTGCCTGCTCGTCCGCGGGCCCTCGCTGGAGGCCTCGATGTCGGCCTACCTCATCGAGCAGATCGCCGACATCCCGTCGATCTCGGTGCGCACCCGCACCAGCGTGGTGCGCGCCCAGGGCGACGGGCACCTCGAGGCCATCACCGTGGAGGACGCGCGGACCGGTGAGCGGGAGACGCTGCCGTCCAGCCACCTGTTCGTCTTCATCGGCGGGGCGCCGCGCACCGGCTGGCTCGACGGCACCGTCGTCCGTGACGAGCGCGGGTTCATCCCGACCGGGCCCGCCCTCCTGCGCGAAGGACGCCGTCCCGCCGGCTGGGACCTCGACCGCGACCCGTACCTGCTGGAGACCAGCCTGCCCGGTGTCTTCGTCGCCGGGGACGTGCGGGCCGACTCGGTCAAGCGGGTCGCCTCGGCCGTCGGCGAGGGGGCCATGGCGGTCACGCTGGTCCACCGCTACCTGGAGGAGAGATGACCGAGACGGCGAGGTCGACCGGGTGCAGCGCACGACCCGGCACGGGTCCGACGAGCGCCGGCGAGGTGGAGACGTGACGACGGCGGCCGAGCGGCTCGGCCCGGCCGAGCTGCGCGAGCTCTTCCTCTTCGCCGACCTGGACGACGAGCAGCTGGCCTGGGTCGCCGAGCACGGCGACGTCGTCGCGTTCCCGGCCGGCGCCGAGGTGTCGGTCGAGGGCGAGGCGGCCACCTGCTTCTCGGTCCTGCTCGACGGGACGCTCGCCATGTCCCGCCGGGTGGGCGGCAGCGAGGTCGAGACCGTGCGGACGGCGCACCGCGGCGTCTACTCCGGCGCGGTGCAGTTCTACTTCGGCGACCGGCTGCCGCAGCGCTACCCGGCGACGGTCCGCGCCGTCACCGACTGCCGCTTCCTGCAGCTGCCCGCCGCGGAGTTCGCCGCCGTGTTCCGGCGCTGGTACCCGATGGCGGTGCACCTGCTGGAGGGCCTGTTCGTCGGCCAGCGCAACACCGCCGAGCTGGTCGGGCAGCGGGAACGGCTGCTGGCGCTGGGCAAGCTGACCGCCGGGCTCACCCACGAGCTCAACAACCCGGCCGCCGCCGCGTCGCGCGCCGCCGCGGCGCTGCGCGACCGGTTCGCCGGGATGCGCCACAAGCTGGCCCTGCTGTCGGAGGGCCGGCTCGACGGCGCGGTGCTGCGGGCGCTGACCGGGCTGCAGGAGGAGCTGGTGGCCCGGGTGGCCGGCGCCCCGGAGCTCACCGCGCTGGAGCGCGCCGACCGGGAGGACGAGCTCGGCGACTGGCTCGACGAGCGGGACGTCGGCGGCGCGTACGAGCTCGCCGGCGTCTTCGTCGGCGCCGGGCTCGGCCCCGCGGACCTGCAGCGGGTCGCCGACGCGGTCGACGACACCGCCCTGGAGCCGGCGCTGCGCTGGCTGGCCTACGCGGTGGAGACCGAGTCGTTGCTCGCCGAGATCACCGACAGCACCGGCCGCATCTCCGGCCTGGTCGACGCCGCCCGCCAGTACTCGCAGCTCGACCGCGCCCCGTACCAGCCCACCGACCTGCACGCCGGGCTCGACGCCACGCTCGTGATGCTCAGCGCCAAGATCCCGCCGGGGGTGCGCGTGGTCAAGGACTACGACCGGTCGCTGCCCGCGGTGCCCGGCTACCCGGGGGAGCTCAACCAGGTCTGGACCAACCTGATCGTCAACGCGCTCGACGCGATGGCGGGGGAGGGGACGCTCACCCTGCGCACCGCCCGGGACGGCGACCGGGCGCTGGTCGAGGTCGCCGACACCGGCCCCGGGATCCCCGAGGAACTGCGGCAGCGCGTGTTCGAGCCGTTCTTCACCACCAAGCCGGTCGGCCAGGGCACCGGATTGGGCCTCGACGTGTCCTACCGCGTCGTCGTCACCCGGCACGGCGGCGACCTGCGGGTGTGCTCGGAGCCCGGCGACACCCGCTTCCAGGTACGGCTCCCGCTGACCGACGCGGCTCCCGCCTGAGGGAGGGCCCCGTCCCGGCCCCGCTGGCTCCCTGCAGGGTCCCGCCGCGAGCCTGCGAGCGGGGGGCAAGGGGTCCTTCCACGAGGGGGGAGGACGGGGTCCTCCTACGGTGTGCGGGCCACGTAGACCGAGTCGAACGGGTCGTCGGGCACGTCGTGCACGGCCACGTCGACGAACCCGGCCTCGTCGAGCATCCGGCGGGCCAGCTGCTCGCCCCACACCGTGCCCAGCCCGGCGCCGCCCTGGGCGAGCGAGACGGTCATGCAGTGCAGCGTGCTGATCCCGTACAGCCAGGGCGCCATGGGGTTGCCCACGTTGTCCTCCAGCGCGGAGGCCGCCTTGATGTCCATCATCACGAACCACCCGCCCGGCTCCAGCGCCGCGCGCACCCGCGACAGGACGCCGGCCGGGTCGGCCTGGTCGTGGATCGCGTCGAAGGCGAACACCGCGGTGGACAGCGGGTCGCTGGGCAGCCGGGCGACGTCGAGCACCTCGAACGAGACGTTGGTCAGCCCCCAGTCGGCGGCCTCCGCCCGTGCCCGGTCGATGGCGTCCCCGGCCAGGTCGTAGCCGGTGAACGACGACCGCGGGTACGCCGGGGCCATCAGGTTCAGCGCGTGCCCGGTGCCGCAGCCGACCTCCGCGACCCGGACGCCGTCGGTCAGCCGCGCGGGCAGCTCGCCGGTCAGCGGGAGGATGCCGTCCGCGACGCCAGGTCGATCATCAGCGTCACCATGCCGCCGACGTAGGTGCCGATCAGCTTCTCGCCGAAGGCGGCGACCCGGGTCTCGTCGAGGGACGTGGTCATCGTGCACCTCCAGAGTCCGCCTGAGCGGCCACGCTAGGAGGGCCCGCGACGGGGCGGCCAGGGCCGGAGGCCCCGCCCTGCGGAGCCCCCGGACCCGGCGGAGGATCGAGGGGACGGCGGGCGCGCACCGGGCGCCGCCACCTCGACTCCCCGGAGGTGCCCGTGACGGCCCGGCCCGACCTCGACCGGACCGCGCGGGACCGCGGCGGCGACGCGGAGGAGTACCGGCCGGACCCGCGCCGCTGGCGGGCGCTGTCGGTCACCCTCGTCGCGGGCTTCATGAGCCTGCTCGACGTCAGCATTGTGTCGGTGGCGCTGCCCACGTTGCAGCGCGAGCTGGGGGCCTCGCCCGCGGCGGTGCAGTGGGTGGTCTCCGGCTACGCGCTGACCTTCGCGCTGATGCTCGTCCCGGCCGGCCGGCTGGGCGACGCCCTCGGCCGGCGGCGGATGTTCCTCGTCGGGCTGGCCGGCTTCGTGCTGTGCAGCGCGGCGGCCGGCGCGGCAGCGAGCGTGGGCCTGCTCATCGCGGCCCGGCTGGCGCAGGGGCTGGCGGCCGGGGTCCTGGCCCCGCAGAACTCCGGGCTGATCCAGCAGCTGTTCCGCGGCGGCGAGCGGGGCCGGGCGTTCGGCCTGTTCGGCGCCGTCGTCGGGGTGTCGACCGCGGTGGGGCCGATCGTCGGCGGGCTGCTGCTGGCGGTGGCCGACTGGCGGTGGATCTTCTACGTCAACGTCCCCATCGGCGTGGTGGCGTTCGCGCTGGCCTGGCGGCTGCTCCCGCGAGGCGGCGCGGCCCGGAGCAGCTCCATCGACGGCGGCGGGGTGCTCCTGCTCGGCGCCGGGGCACTGGCCCTGCTGCTGCCGCTGGTGCAGGCCGAGGCCGGCGGGCTCTCCCGGCTGTGGTGGCTGTTCCCGGTCGGTGCGCTGCTGATGGCCGCCTTCCTCGCCTGGGAGCGTCGGGTGGTGCGCCGCGGCGGGGAGCCGGTGTTCGACCCGCGGCTGGTGACGCAGACGCCCGGGTACGGGCTGGGGGCGGCGCTCGGGACCGTCTACTTCGTCGGCTTCAGCGGCATCTGGCTGGTCTTCGCGCTGTTCTTCCAGACCGGCCTGGGGCTGACCCCGCTGCAGTCCGGGCTGGCGGTGACGCCGTTCGCGCTCGGCTCGGCGGTGGCCGCGGTGGTGGCCGGGCGGCTGGTCGAGCGCTTCGGCCGGCTGCTCACCGTCCTCGGCCTGGTCGGGGTGATGGCCGGGCTCACCGCGACCGCCCTCGTCCTGCTGTTCGCACCCGCCGGCGCCGTCCCCTGGGCGGTGGCGCCCGCGCTGCTGGCCGGCGGCCTGGGCGGCGGCTGCGTCATCTCGCCGAACATCACGATGACGCTGCGCGAGGTGCCCGTCCGGATGGCCGGTGCGGCCGGCGGCGGACTGCAGACCGCGCAGCGCTTCGGTGCGGTCATCGGGACGGCGGCGCTGCCGGGCCTGTTCTACGTCGTCCTCGGAGCGACGGGCGAGGACTACCCGGTGGCCGCGGCGGCCGGGTTGGGGGTCGCCCTCGCCGGGATCGCCGCGGCCCTCGTCCTCGCCGTCGTCGACCTGCGGCACAGCCGGGGGCAGGACGCGGGCGTCGAGCGGCGCGGGGACGCGCACGCGCACCGACGCCGCTGACCGCCCTGCCCCGCACGGACGCCGACCGGGTGCGTCCCGGCCCCGGGGTGCCCTCCGGCGGTGTCAGCCGCCCCAGATGTCCTCGAGGAACCGGTCGCCCGAGCGCAGCCCGGCCAGCCAGGCCTGCGCGTCCGCCTCACCGGCCGACGTCCGCTCCCGGAAGACCCGCGCCAGGGACGCGCGTACGGCGGGGGCGATGGTGGCGGCGTTGCCGCAGACCAGGACGACGGCGCCCTGCTGCAGGAGGTCCCACACCTCGTCGGCGCAGTCCAGCAACGCGTCCTGCACGTAGCGGCAGGGACGGCCGTCCTCGCGGGAGAAGGCGTTCTCCACGCGCACCAGTCCCTGCTCCTCGAACCCGCGCAGCTCCTCGGCGTAGAGCAGGTCCGCCCCTGGCTCGCGGCAGCCGAAGACCAGCAGTGAGCGGGCCACGGGCACGCCCTGGGCACGCTGCGCCGCGCGCTCCTGGAGGAAGCCACGGAAGGGCGCCACCCCGGTCCCGGCCCCGATCATGACCATCGGCACGTGCGGGTCCTCCGGTGGCCGGAAGGGGATGGTCGGCTCGCGGACGAACACGAACGCCGTCCCGTCCTCGGGTAGCTCGGCGAGGTGCCCGGAGGCCACGCCGGTGAACGTGCCCGCGCCGGAGCGGGCCGGGCCGCGGAGCACGCCCACGGTGATGCTGCAGACGTCCGGGCTGGCCAGCGGCGAGGAGGAGATCGAGTAGTACCGGGGCCGCAGCGGCGGCAGCACGTCCAGGAACTCCTCGAAGGGCAGCCGGCAGGCGGGGAACTGCTCGAGCAGGTCGAGCACCGACCGGTTGGGCCCGAGCACCTGCTGCCGGTACTGCTCGTCGTCCCCGGCCACCGCCTCGAGGGCGGACCGCTGGTCCGGGTCGTCGGTGTGCCGTGCGAGGAGCGCCACGTCGTCGCGGGTGGCGACGTCCTGGAGCTCGACGCAGGTCCCGAGCACGCCCAGCAGCGGCGTCGGCTCGTCGATCGGCAGGTGGGTGTGGGCGCCGCTGTTCGGGATGATCGTGACGTACTGCCCGGCGTCCAGCCCGAAGTGCGCCATGACGCGGCGGATCTGCTCGATGCTGTTGCGCGGGAGCACCCCGAGGTGGTCACCGGCGCGGTAGGCCGTGTCCGCCGGGAGGGCGATCTCCAGGTGTCGGGTCGACCGGCGCGGCGTCCCGTGCTCGCCCGCGCCGAGCAGCTCCCGGTTCTCCCGGACCCGGGCCGGTCGTGCCCGGTACGACACGATGACCGGGTTGGTCACCTGGCGGTTGGTGAGCGTGATCGACAGCCGGGGCCCGGCGGGGGCCGTGGCGGCGACCTCCGCCGGCAGGTCCAGCGCGGTGGCGAGGGTCTGCCACAGGTCGCCGTGCCAGTCGCGGTACGCCGCGTCGAAGTCGCCGGCCGCGTTGCCCTCGCCGCGGGCGTGGACCCGCTCCCCGCCATGGGCTTCCAGCTCCCGGTCGAGCAGGGTGGGCACGGCCTGGTAGGTGCCGGCCCACTCGGTGTTGCCGCAGCCGAAGACGCTGTACGTCACGCCCGCGGCCGCGTCGGCCGGGGCGGAGCTGATCCAGCGGCAGAACGCGGCGGCGTTGTCCGGCGGCGTCCCGTTGTAGGACGAGCAGACCACGAGGAGGGCGCCGCCGGCGGGCAGGTCCTCGACGTGGTCGTCGAGGGGCCCGAGAGTCACGTCGAAGCCGCGTTCGGTCCCCTCCTGGGCCAGCCGCGTGGCGATCGACTCCGCGGTGCCGAGGTTGGAGCCGAACAGCACCGTCAGCTTCGTGCCGTGCCGCGCGACCGTGGGCACGGGTGCGGCCTGCGGGGTGGCGGTCCGGACCACGGGGTCCGGTCCGCTGCGCTGGACCGGGATGCCGAGCGGGACGTCCTCCCGCGGCAGCACCTGCAGGTGGAAGTCGTCGGGCTTGACGGTGAGCGTCGTCTTGACGTGCAACCGGTAGTCGCGGGCGTCGACGAAGTCGAACCGCTGCAGCAGCATGCCCAGCACGAGGGTGGCCTCCTGCAGCGCGAACTGGCGGCCGATGCAGGCCCGCTGCCCGGTGCCGAAGGGCTTGTAGGCGTGCGGCGGGAGGGCGGCCAGCCGCTCGGGTGCCACGTGATCGGGGTCGAACTCCGCGGCGTCGGGTCCCCACACCGAGGTGCTGCGGTGCAGCGAGGGCAGCAGCACGGTGATCGGCGTGTGCGCGGGGATGGCGTAGCGGCCGCCGATCACGGTGTCCTCGAACGGCGCCCGGGTGAAGCCGGGCGCGGTCGGCCAGAGCCGCAGGGACTCGTCGAGCACCTGGCGGACGTAGCGCAGCCGCTGCACCTGCTCGAACGCCGGCTGGGCCGTGCGGCCCAGCACCTCGTCGACCTCGGCCCGGGTTCGCTGCAGGAACGACGGGTTCTTGACCAGGTAGTGGAGCGCGAACGACAGCAGTCCCGAGGTCGTCTCGTGCCCGGCGACGAGGAAGGTGATGCACTGCGCGCGGATGTTCTCGTCGGGCAGTCGTTCACCGTTCCGGTCGACCCCGGTGAGCATCCGGCCGAGCAGGTCGGTGGTGTCCGCGGCGTCCCCCTGCGCCCGGCGCTCGGCGACGAGCCGGTCGACCAGGTCGTCCATGAACGCCTGGTCCTCCTCCATCTGCCGCTGGGCGCGGACCTTCAGCCGGGTCTGGACCGGCAGCTGCCGCGCGCGGGCCTGCGACTCGGCCAGCGTGCGGATCATGGCGTCGACGAACGGGTGGGGGGTCTCCCGGTAGAAGGAGTTGAACCGGTAGCCGAAGCCGCAGAGCGCGATGGTGTCGAGGGTCAGCCGGGTCATGTCGGCCGGGATGTCGGCCTCCTCGCCGGGGTTGAGCCGCGACCACTTCTCCACCAGCTGCTCGGCGATGTCGAGCATCTCCGGCAGGTAGTCGCGCATCGCCTGCAGGCTGAACGGGCTCATGAGGATCTCGTGCGCCCGGTGCCACAGCGGGTCGTCGGTGTCGGAGGTGAACAACCCGTTCTCGAGGGCGTCCTTCTTCAGGTTGCCCAGCCCTCCACCGACCACCTTGTCGAAGCGCGCGTCGTCGCAGACCTCGGCCACCAGGTCCGGTCCCGACACCATCAGCCGCGTGCCCCCCGGGACGCTCAGCCGGTACAGCGGCCCGTATTCGTCCGCCATCCGCATGAAGCTCTCGAAGGGACTGGCGGTGTCGATGTCGAGGACGTTGCCCAGAACCGGCACCCCGCGGGGGCCGGGGATCTCGTCGAGGGCGGCGGTCGCGGTCATGACGGAGCTCCTGCCGGCCGGCGCACCAACAGCAGGACGCTCATGAGCAGCACCCAGGCCGGGAACACCAGCAGGATGGCGGGGTGGAAGGTGGTGCTCGCCAGGAGGACGGCGGCGAGCGCGTAACTGATCAGGGCGGCCGGTCGTGGCACCACGCCGGCGGCCCGGGCGAGGCCGGTGGTGGTGAGCATGTACATCCCGGCGGCCCGCACCGCGTACACGAACACGAGCGTGTAGCCCGCCGCCGTCAGCCCGCGGGTGACGTCGGGGGTCAGGGGCGGGTCGTCGGAGAGCTGGACCACCAGTGCCGCCGCGCCGGAGGCGGCGGCTCCGGCGAACAGCAGGGCGACGAAGAGCACGCAGGCGGCCAGGTGCAGCCAGTGGGTGGCGTCCGCCCAGGACCCCGGACGCCGTACCTGCAAGAGGGTGCGCGTGGCGATCATGTGCCAGAGGGCCGCGATGCCGGCGAACGGCACCAGGTAGAGCCCCACCGCCACCATCTCGTCGCCGCCGCCGGCGTAGAAGTCCGTGAACTCCGCGTCGGAGGCGGCCAGGCCCGGAACGCGGCTGAGCAGCAGCACCGCCGTGACCAGCAGCAGCGTGAAGGCGATGCCCGACCACCCGGCCGTGCGCGCGTGGGCAGCCGCGAGCCCTCCTGCGCCGTGGTCCTGGACGGTGGTGGAGGGGCGAGGTGGCCGGGTGGGGACCCTCATGGAGGCCTCCTGCGGCCGCCTGCCCCGTGGCTGCGACGTGGTCCCGCGTCCGGGCCGGAGGGGACCGGGCTTTGCTACACCCGCCGGCGGGGGAGGACAACGACCCGTCCTCCGGACCTCCCGTGCGGCGGCCGGTCGCTCACGGCCGTGGCAGCCGACTCACTCGCCGTGAGCCATTCGTTCCTCACCGTTTCGGTACGCCGACTCCCCGGATCGCGCCCCCACCGGGCGGCCGGTACGACGAGAAGGGGGTGCCCGGCCCGCGAGCGGGCCGGGCACCCCCGGGTCGGTCGGCTACCGGTCAGCGCACCGAGGACTCCGCCAGCTTGGCCTGCGCCTCGCCCGCGTCCCGCTGCCCCGGCCCGGCGTTGCTCCCGGAGGCCGGGAGCTCCTCGCCGTGGGAGGCCAGGTAGTCGTCGTGCTCGTCGAGCATGGTGGCCTCGTCGAACGGGTCACGACCCGACAGCACGGCCGACAGCTGCTCGCGGTCGAGCTCCTTGGTCCAGCTGGCGATCAGGACGGTGGCGACCGCGTTGCCCGCGAAGTTGGTCACCGCCCGCGCCTCGGACATGAACCGGTCGATGCCGACGATGAGGCCGACGCCGTCCAGCAGGTCCGGACGGTGCGCGGAGAGCCCGCCGGCCAGCGTGGCCAGGCCCGCGCCGGTCACACCGGCGGCGCCCTTCGAGGCGATGATCATGAACACCAGCAGCCCGATCTGCTCACCGATCGACAGCGGGTCGCCCAGCGCCTCGGCGATGAACAGCGAGGCCATCGTCAGGTAGATGGCGGTGCCGTCGAGGTTGAACGAGTACCCCGTCGGGACGACGATGCCGGCGACCGGCTGGCTCACACCGGCGTGCTCCAGCTTGGCGATCAGCCGAGGCAGGGCGGTCTCCGACGACGAGGTGGAGACGATCAGCAGGAACTCGCGGCCCAGGTACTTGAGCAGCGAGAACACGTTGACCCCGGCCAGCAGTCGCAGGATCAGGCCGAGGACGACGAACACGAAGACGGCGCAGGTCGCGTAGAAGCCCAGCATGATGATCGCGAGGCTCTTCAGCGCGTCGATCCCGGTCTCGCCGACGACGGCGGCGATGGCGCCGAAGGCACCGATCGGGGCCACCCACATGATCATCGAGAGGATGCGGAAGACCAGCCGCTGGAAGTGCCCGATGCCGCGCAGGATCGGCTCGCCGGCCCGGCCCATGGCCTGGATGGCGAAGCCGGTCAGCAGCGCGATCAGCAGGGCCTGCAGCACGGATCCCTCGGTCAGCGCCGAGATCAGCGTGGTCGGGATGATGCCGAGGATGAAGTCCGTCGTCCCGCCGCTCTCGTGGGCGGTCTCGGCCAGCTGGGCGCCCTGGCCGCGCAGCTCCTCGGAGAGCTGCAGCCCGTCGCCGGGGTGCAGGATGTTGCCCACGACCAGCCCGATCGCCAGGGCGACGGTCGACATCAGCAGGAAGTAGCCCAGCGCCAGGCCGCCGATCCGGCCGACCTTGGCCGCCTGCCGGATGGCGCCGATGCCGAGCACGATGGTGCAGAAGATGACCGGCGCGATCAGCATCTTGATCAGGGCGACGAACGCCGTGCCCAGCCACTTGAGGGAGACGGCGAACTCGGGGAAGGCGAAGCCGACCGCGATGCCGGCGAGCACGGCGCCGATGACGGCGAGGTAGAGCCAGTGCGTGCGGTCCCGCCGCTTCGCGGGCGGCGGCGCGTCGGCCACGGTGTCTGAGGCCATGACTGCTCCTGGGGGTCCGGGGGATGGGGTCGGCCCGCGATGAGGGCCAGTGCACAAACGGTGCGGGTAGCCAGTGACCGCCGTCACGCATTCGTTCATTGCGTACACGCCGGCCGCGGCGCGGGGCCCGCACGCGGGACACTCGCGGCGTGCGCGTCCCCGCCTTCCTCTCGCACCGCCGCCGGGGCGACGCGAGTCTGGCCCGGCGCCTGCTCCTCCTGCAGGCGCTGGTCGTGGTGGTCGTCGTCCTGACCATGACCGCCGTCGCCTACCTCGAGGCGCGCCAGGCGGTGCGCCAGGCGGCCGAGGAGGAGACCACGGCGATCGTCGCCAGTCTCGCGGACTCGCCGCTGGTCCGCTCGGCGGTGACCGGACCGGACCCGACGGGGGTCCTGCAGCCCTACGTCGAGGAGGTCCGGGCCGACACCGGGACGTCGTTCATCACCGTCCTGGCGCCCGACCGCACCCGGTTCACCCACCCCGACCCGGCGCAGATCGGCAAGCCGTTCATCGGCACGATCGGCCCGGCCCTGGCGGGGGAGACCTTCACCGAGACCTACACCGGCACGCTGGGCCCGTCGGTGCGCGCGACCGGCCCGGTGTTCGACGACGACGGCGACGTGGTGGCCGTGGTGTCGGCCGGGGTCACCGTCGAGGCGATCGGGGAGGACCTCGCGGCCGCCGTCCCCGGCATCGTCGGGACGGCGGTCGTGACGCTGGCCGTCGGCGCGCTGGGCAGCGCGGCGCTGTCCCGGCGGCTGCGGCGGCAGACCCACGGGCTGTCCCCGGCACAGCTGGCGCGGATGGTCGACTACCACCACGCCGTGCTGCACGCCGTCCGTGAGGGCCTGCTCCTGGTCGACGACGAGCAGCGGGTGCAGCTGGTCAACGACGAGGCACGGCGGCTCCTCGGGCTGACCGACGACCCCACCGGCCGGCACGTCGACGAGCTCGGCCTGCCCCCGGAGCTGACCGCGGCGCTGGGCCAGCAGCGCACCGCCGTCGACGAGGTGCACGTGACCGGCACCCGGGTGCTGGTGGTCAACCAGGCCCCGCCGCGGCCGGACGGTCGCTCGGCCGGCACCGTGGTCACCCTGCGCGACCACACCGAGCTGCAGGCGCTGACCGGTGAGCTGGACAGCGTCCGGGCCTTCGCCGAGTCACTGCGCGCCCAGGCGCACGAGGCGGCCAACCGGCTGCACACCACCGTGTCGCTGGTGGAGCTCGGCCGCACCCAGGAGGCGATCGACTTCGCGACCGCCCAGCTCGCCTCGGCGCAGCAGCTCACCGACCGGCTGGTCGACGCCGTCGGCGACCCGGTGCTGGCGGCGCTGCTGCTGGGCAAGGCGGCGACCGCGCACGAGCGCGGGGTGCTGCTCGAGGTCGACCCGGCGACGGCGGTGGGGGAGACCGGCATCCCCGGCGGCGACCTGGTGACGATCGTCGGCAACCTGCTGGACAACGCGATCGACGCCGCGCTGGCCGGCGACCCGCCGCGGGAGGTGCAGTTCGCCGCCGAGGTCGACGACGGGCGGCTGGAGATCCGGGTCGAGGACTCCGGTCCCGGGGTCCGCGAGGAGGACCTGCCGCGGTTGTTCGAGCGCGGCTGGAGCACCAAGGAGACGACCGCCGCGCCCTCGGGGCTCGGTCGCGGGCTGGGCCTGGCGCTGGCCGCGCAGGCCGTCGCCCGGCACGGCGGCACGCTCACCGTGCGGCCCGGCCCCGGTGCGCTCTTCACCGTCACCCTGCCGGTCGGGGTCCCGGCGGTGTCCCGGTGATCCGCGTCCTCGTCGTCGAGGACGAGCCGGTCGCCGCCGAGGCACACCGCGCCTACGTCGACCGGACACCGGGCTTCACCACCGCGGCGGTCGCCGGCACCGGGGCCGCGGCCCTGGACGCGCTGGCCCGCCAGCCGGTCGACCTGGTGCTGCTGGACATGAACCTGCCCGACGGCCACGGCATCGACCTGTGCCGGCGGATCCGTGGCGCCGGCGCGCAGGTCGACGTCCTCGCCGTCACCTCGGCGCGGGAGCTGGCCACGGTGCGCGCCGCGGCCGCCCACGGTGTGGTCGGCTACCTGCTCAAGCCGTTCACCTACCCGGCGCTGCGCGACCGGCTGGCCGCGTACGCCGAGTACCGCGAGCGGCTGCGCGCCGGCGGGGACGCCGCCGGGCAGGAGGAGGTCGACCGCGTGCTCGGCGCCGTGCGCCCCAGCCGGCCGGCGCCGCTGCCCAAGGGGATGGGTCGGGAGACGCTCGACGCCGTGGTCGCCGCGGTGCGCGCCGCCGGTGAGGGGCTGTCGGCGGCGGAGACCGCCGAGCTCATCGGCGCCTCGCGCATCACCGCCCGCCGCTACCTCGAGTACCTCGCCGACACCGGGCTGGTCGACCGGGCACCGCGCTACGGGGGCGCGGGCCGCCCGGAGCTCGAGTACCGCTGGCGCTGAGCCGCGGCACCGTGCGCGGGGAAGGGCCGGCGGGGGTGCTGGGGTGTCGGTCGCTGTCAGGTGGGGGGTGCCGAGCCGAGCCGCAGGCGGACGATCCGGTTGTCGCGGAACTCGGCCTCGGCGCATGCGCGCGAGGCCGTGTCCCCGCTGCCGGTACGCACGGTCCAGGCGGTCCGGCTCCCGGTCACCTGCTTGCGCGTGACGTCGATGCGGACGTCCTCGGACAGGGTGCGCATGACCTCGTGGAGCTGCCGCCCCCGCACCGGGCCGCGCTCGCGGAACGGCTCGGTGAACGTCAGCTCCGCGTCGTCGGCCAGGTGGTGCACCAGCTCGTCGGCGTCGCCCCGGTGCCACGCCCGTTCGAAGGCCAGCGCGGTGAGGAACGTGTCGGCCTGGCGTCCACCCTCGCGGATGAGGCGGCGGAGGAAGCGGCGGTCGCGGTTGACCTTCGACGCGGGGCCGAACCACCGTGACGAGCGGAGCCGCGGGAGCTGGACGACGCGCACGGTGACCTGCTTGTAGCGGTCGCCCGTCAGGAGGCCCTCGTCGAGCAGCTGGTCGATCTTCTCGATGACGTGCAGCTCCTGGTAGAGCGACAGGTTCCCCGCCAGCTCGTTGCGCCGATCGGCGATGGCCAGCACACTGCGCGGCTCGCTGGACCGGGTCGTCGGGTTGATCTGGACGACCCACAGCTCGTCCGGCCGCGCATCGAGCAGCTCGCGGACGGGTGGGTTCTGCGAGAACAGACCGTCCCAGAAGCTGCCACCGGCGGTGCGCACGGTGCGGAACGCGGTGGGGATCGCCGCCGAGGCGAGGACCATGCCGGCGGTGATCCGCTCGCGGCGGCTGTTGAATGCCCGGAACTCGCCGGACAGCACGTCCACGGCGCCGATGAGCAGGATCGGGTGCCTGGCCAGGCCATCGACCTGGATCCGGTCGAAGTCCACCCATCGCCGGAGCAGCGTGCGGAAGTGTTCGAGCCCGGTGACCGGGACGTCGTAGGGACTGACGGCGGGCAGCAGACCGACGCTCTGCAGCGTGGCGGCCCACAGCACCCACGCATTGATCGCCATCTCCACAGGACCCGACGCGGCGTTGTCGGCCCAGAACCCGTCCAGCCGCGCCTTGCTGTCCGCCGGGTCGCCGTCGAGCAGAGCCGACCACGCCAGCGCCGCGCACACCGCCCCGCCGGAGGTCCCGCTCAGGCCCACCAGCTCGTACTCGTCGAACTCGTCGGCGGTCAGCAGTCGGCCGAGCACACCCGCTGTGAACGCGGTGTGGCTGCCACCGCCCTGACAAGCGATCGCCACACGTCGCTCGGAACCACCGGTCACGGAGCCTCCCGGGTCGGCCACGCCCTGGACACGTCACCGTGAACGGGCGACTGACGTTGACCGCCTCATGGTCCTCGCGGGTGCCCCGCAGGCCGCCCGGAGTGCTGCGGTCGCCGCGGATCGGCCCTCCCGTCCGGCGCGTGCACACGGCCCCGACCGGGTCAGGAACTCACCGCTGGTGGCCGTCGCCGCCCCACGCGCCGCCCCCGAGGCGGACGTCGTCCGACGGTCCTGGGCCGGCATCCGGTCTGCACGGCGACATCCGTGGTCGTCCTGATCGGCGAGCGACCTCGGTCGGTCCACCTCTAGGCTGCGGCTCCAACCAGGGCGGTTCCCAGGCGAGGTGGGTGGTCGCATGTCGGAGGGCGGGGCCTCGGAGGCCGAGGCGCGGGCCTTCGCGGCGGCGGTCCGGTCCCTGCTGGCGTGGGTGCACGCACCCGAGGGCGGGGACCGCAACGAGGTGGCCGCCCTGGTCAAGGAGGTGCTCGGGGAGGCCGGCGCGGCGCACTCGGTGGTGACCCGGCAGCTGCCGCCGTTCGAGCACGTCAACCTGCAGACCGCGCTCGACGCGTGGTCGGCCGAGGAGGGGCGGCGGGTCGAGGTCCGCGGCATCGCACTACCCCCGCACTTCGGCGGGATCGCGCTGCAGCAACTGGTCAGCGGCGAGGCGCTGCCGCCGCTGCGGCTGTCGGCGCCCGGCGTGGTGGACCTCCCCGATGGGCCGAACTCGACGCTGGCGTGTCTGCGGCTGGCGCTGCTGCTGGTCACCGACTCCAGGGGTCGGTACGTGCTGATGGTGCAGGGACCCGCGGAGCACCACGAGCCCGTGCTGACCGTCGAGCTCGCCGGGCTCCCGGTGCGGCAGGCGCAGGCGGTGCTCGGCGGGCTCGAGCGGTTGAGCCGCCGGCTGAACGTCTACCGAGGGCAACTGCTGGAGGTGACGCAGACCCCGATGGGCGGGGTCAGCCTGGGCTTCCTCGGCGTGCCGACCACCGGCCGAGACGACGTCGTCCTGCCCGAGCCGGTGCTGGACCGGATCGAGCGGCACGCCCTGGGGGTCGCCGAGCACCGGGCCGCGCTCGTCTCGGCCGGTCAGCACCTCGAGCGTGGCCTGCTGCTCTTCGGTCCACCGGGAACCGGCAAGACGCACACCGCGGGCTACCTGCTCGGCCGGATGACCGAGTACACCCGGCTGGTGCTCACCGGCCGGTCGCTGGGAGTGGTCGGGGCGGTGACCGAGCTGGCTCGAGAGCTCCAGCCCGCCGTGATCGTCCTCGAGGACGTCGACCTCGTCGCCGCCGACCGCTCGTTCGGACCCGGCGGCAGCCCGGTGCTGTTCGACCTGCTGGACGCGATGGACGGCGCCGCGGCCGACGCCGACCTGCTGTTCGTCCTGACCACCAACAGGGCCGACCTGCTCGAACCCGCGCTGGCCGCCCGCCCTGGCCGGGTCGACGTCGCCGTCGAGATCGACCTCCCCGACGCCGAGGCCCGTCGGCGGCTGCTCGAGCTCTACGGCCGCCGCGTCCCGCTGCAGGTCTCCGACGCCGACGTCGAGGCGGTGATCGAGCGCAGCGACGGCGTCACCGCGTCCTTCCTGAAGGAGCTGCTGCGCCGGGCCGTGCTCGAGGCGCTGCGCGACGGCAGCGGGTCCACCGCTGTCACCGGCCGGCATCTGACCCGCGCGCTCGATGACCTGCTCGACTCCACCCAGTCGGTCACCCGCACCCTGCTCGGGGTCGGCGTCGACCCTGCGACTCCGCCCGACGGCGGCCCCACGCCGATGCCGGCCCGCGCCGGCTGGCTCACTCACTCGGGGCGCCACGGAGGACGCCGCCACGAACAGCGGACTCCCGGTGTACTCCCGCCCTGAAGCTCTCCGACACTGCGACGACGCTCGTCGGGGACGTGATCGGAATCCCTGGGTCAGCGCATCTCCCACGTGCCCTTGCAGTGACGACTGCCGTTGCAGCACCAGCGCCGTGCGTTGCTCCCGGACGTACGTGCCGTGCTCGACGCAGGGGATGCGGCGCTCGGCGATGAAAGGGCGGACGAACCGCTCGCCGGTACGCACGTAGCCGCCCGGCTCGGCTGTGCTGTGCCAGGAGCCGTCCTCGGAGCGGTCCACACGGACACCGCGCGGGAGTGGCGACCCGGTGTCGGGGCACGGCGACGGTGATCAGCTCGGCGTCGGCAGACTGGGCCGATGACTGGGACGACCTCGCGGGTCCAGACGCTGGGGGGACCGGCGGCTTTCGTCCTGCTGTGGAGCACCGGTTTCGTCGGTGCCAAGTACGGGTTGCCCTACGCCGAGCCCTTCACCTTCCTGAGCCTGCGCCTGGGCGTCGCCGCGGCCCTGCTCGGCGTCCTCGCCGTCGCGCTGCGCTCGGCCGGCATGGCCGCCCGCCCGCAGTACGGCCGCGCCTCGATCGCCGGGTTGCTGCTGCACGGCGGGTATCTGGGCGGCGTCTTCTACGGCATCTCGCTGGGTGTGCCCGCGGGGGTGTCGGCGGTGATCGTGAGCCTGCAACCCGTGCTCACCGCCGTCCTCGCCGCACGGGTGCTCGGCGAGCGGCCCACGGCGCGCCAGTGGCTCGGGCTGGCGCTCGGCGTCGGGGGCGTCGCGCTGGTCGTCGGCCCGGGCATCGCCGACGCCGGGTCGGCCGAGCCGCTCCCGGTGGCCGGTCTCGTCGCGTGCCTGGTGGCACTGGTGTCGGGGACGCTGGGCACCGTCTACCAGAAGCGGCACGGCGACCGCATCCCGCTGGTCTGGGGGACGGCGGTGCAGTACGCGGCGGCCGCGGCCGTGCTGGTGGTGGTCGCGGTGGCGACCGAGGACATGTCGATCCGGTGGACCGGTGAGTTCGTCGCCGCGTTCGTCTGGCTGGTGCTGGTCCTGTCGATCGGCGCGGTCCTGCTGCTGCTCCTGTTGCTGCGCCGGGGCACGGCCGCCGGCGTCTCCAGCCTCTACTACCTCGTACCGGTGGCCACCGCCGTCGAGGCGTACCTGCTCTTCGGTGAGCGGCTCAGCGGGCTGTCGCTCGTGGGCATCGGGGTGACCGCTCTCGGCGTCGCGCTGGTGGTGGCGCCGCCGCGGCAGCGGTGACGCGCAACCACCGGACCAGCACCTCCACCAGCGGGCGGCGGGTCCCGTGAGATTCCTCGGACGCGTCCCCGTGGAGACCCGTCCGCCGGGCTCGAGCGGCGGCTCCTGCAGTTCCGGACCCGCCGCTCCGCGGCGCTACGGGTGCCCGGTGTCCGTCGTCAGCTCCCACCGCCAGACGGCGCCGGCTTCCGGGTCGTCGAGCTCGGCGGTGCGTCGGAAACCCAGTCGCCGGAGGACCGCTGTCGAGGGGTTCTCCTCGGCGAGGGTGTGGGCGCACACGAGCCCCACTCCACGGGCGGTGGCGATGCCGAGCAAGCGGCGGGCGGCCTCGGTGGCGTGACCGCGTCCGCGGTGGGCCGGAGCAATGCTGTAGCCGATCTCGACGGATCCGTCGGTCGGTGGCCCCTTGAAGCCGCCGAGGCCGATGACCGTGGTCGTCGTGGGGTCGATGATCAGATAGCTGAACCAGTCGGGGTCCACGCCGTCCCGAAGCGCCTGGACGGTCGCGGGGAGGGCCTCCGGGAACTCCAGGTAGCCGTCGGCCACCCCGTAGCCGAACCTGCGTGTGAAGGCATCGGCTCCCTCGAGCAGCGCCTCGGCGCGGTTCCGCGTGAGCGGTTCGACGGCTGTGTGCTGCGCTTCCATGATCTCGTCCGGTCCTCGTCCGGGCGCTCGCCGGCGCGTGCGGTGGGTCGCCGCCATCCTCGCCCGGAAGCGGCCCCGGTGGGAGGGAGCGGCGCGCCCGTCCCCGCGACGCGAGGGCCGAGGAGAGGACGGCGGAGGTGGTGTGAGCACCTCGGCGAGCCCTGCGATGACGAGATCCTCGACCGAGCCACATGACACACAGTCGGCGGAGTCGTACCCTGGGTCACGGTCGTCTGACTCGAGTCGCGCCCGGATGTCGGTGGGCAAGCCGGACCCGACGGGGTCTCCGGCTCGGGTCGAGGGCAGTTGGGTCCTGGCACAGCGTCCGCGACGCCCGTCGCGAGAGTGGTGGAACCGTGAGTGATCGAATCACCTGGGAGGTCTGTCCGGGGTGCGGACGAACCGCCGCAGTGGGCTGGATCGAGGAACAACCGGTCGAGTTCGACTGCACGGCCGCGTGCCGCGTGACCGCGGGCCAGCTCCGCGACCTCGCTCGGCGGAGCCGCGTGCACGACCTGCTGGCTCGCATCAGTCCCCCAGGCGCCCCCGAACGCCGTTTCGTCCACTCCTTCGGCGTCGTCCTGCCGCACACGCCGTAGCGCGCGTCCACGGCCACGGCGTGGGCCAGGCACGGCCCTGGCGCATGGCGCTTCCGGCGAGCGGCGACCGCGGTGCCGCGTTGCCGGGTATGCCGTCTCGGCCGTGTGGCCATCACGCGGCGGGCCGCCGGATCACATGGGGCCGCGTCTACTGCGTCGAGTGATCGGATGAGCACCAGCGACTCCGCCGCTGCTCTCGGTGACGCGCTCCGCGGGCGACGGTCATGAGACCTCGTCGACCGCGTCAGCACGTGCACCGCGGCCGAGGCGTGCGGTGCCTTGCTGTCCCCGGACGGTCCGAGCCCGCCTCGCATGGCGGACAGGGCCGCTCGACCTCACTCTTCGTCTATGCGGTCAGTGCACGGCCCGTCAACGCGCGCCTCCGTCAGGGGGGCCATCGACTCGGCCGCGTTCGTGGAGGAGCACCGTCAGGTGCTCCTCCACGAGGAGGCAGCGGCCATGCCCGAGCTCAGGGCCCTGCAGGGCAAGCCGCGGCGTGAGGTCGCCATGTTGCAGCGGCGAGCCGCCCACCTTCGTCGATGGGCGGCTCGCCTGCGTTCACACTTGTCCGACGCTGGAGACAGGCAGCCGAGATGAGCTTCGATCTCTACCGAGCAGACGGTGAGGTCATCCGCTATGGGGATGACGCTCGGTTCAGCTTCACCGCCACGGGACACCTCGTCATCTACGACGGTGCGCACAAGATCGTCTTCGGTCAACACAGTTGGGATCGCGTCGAGGAACCCGTTCCGCCGCCGGGGAAGTGATCGTCACGGACAGGCCGGCGTCCCAGCCGTCCGTCCCTGGAGACCATCGCCTGCTTCGGATGGTTCCCTGCTGCACGGGCGGCGCCCGCGGCCGCTGACGCCCGACCAGGTCACGGCGCTCCGACGGGCCCGACGCGGAGGGCGGCGTCGCGTCAGGCGCGTTCCTGCCACTGCCGGACCCACGCCCGGCCGTAGTCGTTGCCGTGCGGGGTGCGCAGCACGGTGTGCACGTGGAACGGCTTCGGGGTGTCGTGGTCGAGGAAGACGCCGCAGTGGTGGTCCAGTTCGGAGATCACCACCGGTGACTGCACCCGGTAGTAGAAGACGTCGCCGGGAGCGTGCCCGCCGATCCAGCTGAACCAGGTCTCGTCGAGGCGCGCCTCGACCTCGCGCATCCGCGCGGCGCGGGGACCCTCGGGCAGCAGCCGCACGAACGCCGCGACGACGTCGAGCACCCGGGCCCGCGCCTCGGCGGAGAGGTCGGCGACCCGGATCCCCTCGACCGGGATGACCCGGTTGTCCTGGAACGCGCCGGCCAGGTGCCGCTCGTCGCCGGGGTGCACCCGGCCCGGCGGCATGGCCGGGTCGACCATCTGCCCGTACACGGTCGCCCGTGCCCGCTGCTCCGGCGTCAGCTCCGCCATCACGGCGAGGCCGGCGGAGATCCGGTCGGCGAACAGGCCCGAGATCCCCGCGTGCGGACCCTCGTCGATCTCGTCGGGCTCGGCGCCCACGAACACCGGCGAGACCACCATCCGCCCCTCGACGACGAGGACGTTGACCGCGCAGTGGTGGCCGTAGAGCTGCCAGCCCCACGGCGCCCGCAGGTGGGGCGTGCCGTAGAGCGCGACGTTGTAGCTCCACTCGCCGAGCAGCTCGGGCAGGTCGACGACGTCGCCGAGGAAGCCGTTGACCAGCATCGCCGCGTGCACCAGGTCGGCGCCCTCGGGGGACAGCGACGCGCGCACCAGCGCGAGCGCCTTCTCCCGCACCTCCTGCGGCTGGAACTCCAGCCGCAGGCCGGTGTCGAACTGCATGAACTCCGGGTTGGCCCAGGTCTGCCACTCCACCGCGTCCACGTCGAAGGCGATCCGCTCGCGGTCCTCGGGGGACAGCGCCGCGAGCAGGTCCTGCGCGGCCGCGACCATCGCCGGGACCGGCGCCTCCTCGCCCGGCTCGGCCGGGGTGAGCGGGTACAGCCCGTCGCGCAGCGTGCCGTCCTCGGTGACCCCGCGGAACGGCGCCCGGTACAGCGGCGTCCAGCCCTCGACCAGCCCGCCGGTGAACGTGCCCGGCTTCTTGGCGAACTCGCCGTAGGTGTACGGGTCCAGGCCGCGGACCTCGGCCAGCCGCGGGTGGTCGTGCGGGAACAGGTACTGGCGGAACTCGCCGGCCACGGTCAGCCCTCCTTCAGGCGGGCGTCGTTGCCGACGACGGTGTTGCGCAGCACGCCGAGCCGCTCGACCTCGACCTCGACGACGTCGCCGGGATGCAGCAGCCACGGGGGCGTGCGGGCATACCCGACCCCGGACGGGGTGCCGGTCGCCAGCAGGTCGCCCGGCCGCAGGGTGAACGTCCGCGAGACCAGGGAGAGCGTGTCGCCGACCGTGTAGACCATCTCGTCGGTGCGCCCGTCCTGCACCGTCTCGCCGTTGACCCGGGTCTGCACGCGCAGGCCGTCGCGCAGGTCGCCCACCTCGGCAGCCGGCACGATCGGCCCGAGCGGGCCGGAGCGGTCGCCGTTCTTGCCGAGGATCCACTGGCTGGTCAGCTTCTGCGCCCGGCGCGCGGTGAGGTCGTTGAACGTCGAGTAGCCGACGACGGCGGCCAGCGCGTCGTCCGGGGTGGCGTCGACCAGGGTCGAGCCGACGTAGGCGACGACCTCGCCCTCCCAGTCCAGGCCGTCCTCGTCGGCGGGGACGGGGACCTCGGCGCCGCCCACGGTCAGCGACCGCGTCCAGCGCGCGAACAGCGTCGGGTAGGGCGGGATCTCCTGGTCCCGGAAGGAGCCCTCGGCCACGTGCTTGAGGTAGTTCAGCCCGATGCACACCACCCGGGCACCGGGCAGCACCGGGGGCACGAACTCGACGCCGCCGGCGGGCAGCGACTCACCGGCCGGTTCCCGCGACAGGTGCCCCGCGGCGTCGGCCCAGAACTCCGCCAGGCCGGCCAGCACCGTCACCCGCGTGCCGTCGTCCGACAGCGACGCCACCTCGACCGGCTCACCGTCCCGGCGGATGCCCACGATCCTCATGCCCGTCGTCCTCCCTCGTCGTCGGTTCGGCCCCAGCCGCAGGCCCGCTCCAGGGCCTCGGCCGCGGCGGCGGGGTCGTCCCCGCGCCAGGCCACGTGCTGGTCGGGGCGGACCAGCAGGAACGGTGCGCCCCACGTCTCGCGCAGCGGGACGCCGCCGGGCGCCACGTCGCCGTCACCCAGCCGGACGACGATCAGCGGGATCCCGCGGCGCGCCGCCGCCTCCCGGACCGGCCCGGGATCCCCGTCGGCCAGCTCGAGCAGCGTGAACCCGCGGCCCAGCAGGTCGTAGGCCGAGCGCCCGCCGGTCAGCCAGCGGTGCGGCAGCAGGCAGCCGGGGTGCGCCGACGGGGTGTAGCGGACCGGGTCGTCGGCCGGCAGGTCGCTGCCGTCGTCGGTGGTCAGCGGCGAGGTGGCGTACTGGTAACCCAGCACCAGGCCCAGCGAGTGGAACTCGCTCTCCTTGACGTCGAGGGCGCAGGCCACCTCCTTGCGGAGGAGGTCGGCCTCGGGGCCCTCCTCGCCCAGCCGCGGGTCGGCGAAGTGGTGCGCCAGGGCCCGGTCGTTCGCGGCGGCGTCGGCGATGGTCCGGGCCGCGACCGGGCGCCGCTCGGCCTCGTAGCTGGCCAGCAGCCCCGGCCCGCCCCAGCCCTGCAGGACGGCGGCGGCCTTCCACCCGGCGTTGACCGCGTCGCCGACGCAGGTGTTGAAGCCGTGCCCGCCCCATGGCGGGTTGAGGTGGGCGGCGTCCCCGACGAGCAGCACCCGGCCGGTGCCGTAGGAGTCGGCGAGCAGCATCCGCGCCACCCACGGGTCGGTGGCGAGGACCTCGACGTCGACCGGCTCGCCGACCAGCGCGTGCACGAGCGCGACCGGGTCGACGTCGTCGGCGCGCACGTCCACCCCCTGCACGATCGCCCACCACGTGTCGGCCAGGTCCAGCCGGCCGACGATCCCGGCCGCGCCCGGCGCCATCACCCAGGAGTGGACGGCGCCCGCGAAGGGCACGCGGTCGGCCAGGCCGGGGGCGCGGAACAGGGTGCTCAGGTTCGGCTTCTCCCCGGAGCCCCCCTCGTACCGGGCGCCGAGCGCCGTCCGGACGACGCTGCCGCCGCCGTCGGCGCCGAGCACCAGGTCGGCGCGGACCGTCGAGACGGTCCCGTCGGCGTCCTCGACCGTGACCTCCACGCCGTCGTCGTCCTGCCGCAGGGCGGTGACGCGAGCGCCGGTCAGCAGCCGGGCGTGCGCCGAGGCCTCCACCGCGGCGCGCAGCACCTCCTCGATGACCGGCTGCGGCACCTGCTGGCCGGCCTCGGGGAACTCCTCCCGAGGAGTCGCGTACAGCTGGAAGGCGTGCTCGAAGCGGCGCACCTCCTGACCCAGCAGGGTGGAGCAGAAGACGACGTCCTGCGCCTCCTCGACCGGCAGGGGTGCCGCGGCGCGGAGCCGGTCGGCGATGCCCCAGCGGCGCAGGTGGGTCATCGTGCGGGCGTTGGTCGTCTTGGCCCGGGGGCGCAGCGGGTCCACGGTGACGCGGGGCTCGACCACCAGGCTGGCGACGCCGTGGGCGTCCAGCTCCAGTGCGGCGGCCAGGCCGGCCGGGCCACCGCCCACGACGAGGACGGGCACGTGCCGGCTCATGCGGCACCGCCGGTGGGAACGGACGCCGTGGGGACGGCCACGGGGACCTCGGGCCGCGAGCGGGGCAGCCGGCTCATGACCAGCGCGCCGAGCAGCGCCGGGACGGCGAAGGCGACCGCGCTGGCGACCACCGCGCTGCCGCCGCCGACGAAGAGCGCGCCGTAGGTCGGCCCGACGATGGCGCCGATCCGGCCGACGCCGAGCGCCCAGCCCAGCCCGGTGGCGCGGGCGCCCGCCGGGTAGAAGCCGGCGACGTGGTCGTTGAGCAGGTTCTGGGTGCCCAGCCCGCCGAAGCCGGCCACGGCCACCAGCACGAGCACCACGCCCGTGGGCGGCTGCGCGGCCAGGACGGCGAGGGCGATCGTGGCCGCGGCGAAGCCGGTGAGCACCAACGCCTTGGCACCCAGGCGCTGGGCGAGGTGCGCGGCGACCAGCGTGCCGACGATGCCGCCGGCGCTGTAGACGAGCAGGAAGGCCACCGACGAGCTCAGCCCGTAGCCGGCGGTGCGCATGATCTGCGGCAGCCAGGTGCTCAGCCCGAACAGGGTCAGCAGGCTGCAGATGGTCACGACCCAGATGCCCAGGGTGGCCGGGCCCATGCCGTCGACGAACAGCGTCCGCACCGGCGAGCGGCGGCCGGCCGGCGCGGGCACGGCGGCGGGGGCGGGGAGGCCGAAGGCGGCGGCGGGGGCGGGGAGGCCGAAGGCGGCGGCGATCTCGTCGGCTTCGGCGGTGCGGCCCCGGGCGCGCAGGTACGCCGGCGACTCCGGCAGCAGGCGCAGGGCGACGGGCACCAGCAGCAGCGGGATGACGCCCAGGCCGTAGACCAGCTGGAAGCCGTGCTCGGCGAGCAGCGCGACCGACGCCGCCGAGGCGAGCAGGCCGCCGACCGGCGGGCCGGTGAGCACCGCGCCGAGGATGCGCGACCGGTGCTGCGGGGCGGCGAACTCGCTGGTGAGCGCGATCGCCGTGGGCAGCAGGCCGCCGATGCCGAGGCCGGCGAGGAAGCGGAACGCGGCGAAGACGGCGAAGGAGGGCGCCAGCCCGCAGCCGAGCATCGCGAGGGAGAACAGCGCGACCGAGGCGGCGAAGAGCCGGCGGCGGCCGAGCAGGTCGGTCAGCGTCCCGGCGACCAGGGAGCCGCAGAGCATGCCGACCAGGCCGAGGCTGGCGACGGCGCCCACCGACGCGGGCGTCGCGCCCCAGCCGGGCGCGGCCAGCAGGCCCGGCACGGTGGCGCCGTAGGCGAACAGGTCGTACCCGTCGGCGGTGAGGGCCAGCCAGCACAGCACGGGCACGAGCAGCGCGGATCGGGACGGGGTGCGCGAGTCGAGGTTGTCCACGCGGGTCTCCGGGGTTCGAGGGAGGGGGACGGGCGGCCGCTGCACCCAGACTGGGTGACGCGGGTCACCCGGCCCGACGGCATTGCCGTTCAATGGCAGACCGAGGTGCCAGGATCCCCGTCGTGGACGAGGACCCGGGACCCGCTCCGGCCGCGCGCGGGAAGCGGCCGCCGCAGGGCGATCCCGTCGTCGACCGGGCGCTGGCCCTGCTCGCCGCATTCGACGACGGGCACCGCCGGCTGACGCTGTCGGACCTGGCGCGGCGGGCCGGGACGCCGCTGAGCACCACTCGCCGGCTGGCCGAGCGGCTGGTCGCCTGGGGCGCGCTGGAGCGGGCCGCGGAGGGCGGCTACGTGGTCGGCCTGCGGCTGTGGGAGGTCGGGTCGCTCGCGCCGCGCGCGCTGGGCCTGCGCGAGGTCGCGATGCCGTTCATGGACGACCTGTACGAGGCCACCCGCCAGCACGTGCTGCTCGCCGTCCTCGACGGGGACGCCGCCCTGCTGGTGGAGCGGCGGTCCTCGCGGGCCGCCGTGCCGGTGCAGTACCGCGTCGGCGACCGGCTGCCGCTGCACATGACCGGGGTCGGCCGGCTGCTGCTGGCCCACGCGCCGGCCGACCTGCAGGAGCGGGTGCTCCGCGGGGAGGTCGGCGGCCGGTCCGACGACCCGCCGCCGCAGCCGACCGCGCTGCGCCGGGAGCTGGCCGAGATCCGCCGCAGCGGGGTCGGGGTCATCAACCGGCGGCGGCCCGCGCCGGTGGTCTCGGTGGCCGCACCGGTGTGGGACGCCGCGGGGCGCGTGGCCGCGGCGCTGTCGATCGTGGTGCCGGCCGGTGGCGCCAGCCCGCGGACGATCGAGCCGGCGGTGCGCGCCGCGGCTCGTGCGGTGTCGCGCGGGCTGGGCGCCCCGGCGGCGGGGCGGCCGGGGCCGTCAGCGGGCTGAGAGGAAGCCGATCGTCCGGGCCAGCGCGTCGTCCGCCACCTCCGGGCTGCCCAGCCACATGTGGTCGGCGCCGTCGTAGGTCGTGAGCTCGACCGGCACACCGGCGTCCTGCAGCGCGTCGCGCAGCCGCTCGCTCTGCACGCAGGGGATGAACCGGTCGGCCCGCCCGTGCAGCAGCAGGAACGGCGGCGCGGTGGGGGAGACGTGGGCGACCGGGCTGGCCTGCGCCGCGCGGTCGGGCACGGCGGCGACGGGCGCGCCGAGCAGCTGCGCCTCCCGCGAGTCGGCGGCCGTGGGATCGGCACCGAGGTCCCCGGGCAGCGCGGACAGGTCGGTGGGCGGGTACCAGGCGGCCACGGCATCCACCGCGCTCGAGGGGCCGGTCACACCGACGTCCCCCTCCAGCTCCGGATGACCCGCGGTCAGGCCCAGCAGTGCGGCGAGGTGGCCACCCGCCGACTCGCCCCACGCGGACACCCGCCCGGGATCGAGGCCCAGCTCGCCGGCCCGGGCGCGCAGCCAGCGGACCGCCGCCTTGACGTCGTGCAGCTGGGCCGGCCAGACCGCCTCGCCGGAGAGCCGGTGGTCGACCGAGGCGACGGCGATCCCGGCCCGGGCGACGACCTCGAACGCCGACGGTCGCCGCCCGGCGTAGGCGGGCCCGGCCGAGTGCCGGCTGCCCAGCCGCCAGCCGCCGCCGTGCACGAAGACGACGACCGGCGCCGGGCGCTGCGCGGGCAGGTACAGGTCGAGCTCGAGCGGGCGGGCGCCGGGCAGCGCCGCGTACGGGACGCCGGCGAGCACGGAGACGCCCTCACCGGCCTCCCGCGGCGGCGGCAGGGGCGTGGCGTGCGCGGGTGGGGGCAGCGGGAGGTCGGGCACGCGTCGTCCCGCGGGATCAGGCGCCGGGCCAGTCGACGTCGCGCAGGAACTGCATCCGGTGCGCCTGCGCGGCGGCCTGCATGCGGGGCGGGTCGGGGACGAACGGGGGCTGCTCCCCGGGGACGTCGGTCGGCGCCCCCATGTGCTGGAAGAACCGCTCGAACCCGCCCGAGACGACGCCGAGCATCCGGCTGGCCCGCTCGACGCGGTAGGCGTGCGGCAGCCCGGCGGGCACGAAGCCGAAGTCGCCCGGTCCCAGGAGCCGGGACGTCTTCTCGCCCTGCCGGTCCTGCACGAACACGCGCACCGCGCCGTCGACGACGTAGAACACCTCGTGCGTGGCGTCGTGCGCGTGGGTCGGGATGACGTCGCCGGCGGGGCAGTCGGCGGTGAAGAGGCCGAACTGGCCCTCGGTCTCGTCGCCGCTGAGCAGCACGGTGAACAGGTCACCGAAGAGCCGGGCGTGCTCGCCCTCGCCCCGCCGGAGGAAGAAGGGCTCGGGCGCGCCGGGGAGCAGACCGCGCCACTGCGGCCCCTGCTCCGGGTCGGTCAGGTACTCGAAGCTCATGGCTGCTCCCGGGCCGGGTGGACGACGTCGCGGGGAGCCTCCGTGACGCCGGATCCGCCCGGCCAGGGGGTTGCCATTGGCCGGAACGCGGATCCCGTGCGGCTGCTCAGCGCACCTGGACCTCTCGACCGTCCTCCGACCACAGGGTGTGGAAGGTGCCGCCCTGGTCGACCCGCCGGTAGGTGTGCGCGCCGAAGAGGTCGCGCAGTCCCTGGACGAGGGCCGCGGGCAGCCGCTCGGCGCGCAGGCCGTCGTAGTAGGCCAGGGCGGTGGAGAAGCCGGGCGCCGGGACGCCGGCGCGGACCGCCTCGGCCACGACCCGGCGCCAGCCCTGCTGGCCGGCGGCGACCGCGTCGCGGAAGTAGTCGTGGGTCAGCAGCGTGGTCAGGGTCGGTTCCTCGGCGTACGCCTGCCGGATCCGGTCGAGGAACCGGGCCCGGATGATGCAGCCACCGCGCCAGATGGTGGCCAGTGCGCCGAGGTCGATGTCCCAGCCGTGGGCCACGGCTCCCGCGGCGATCTGGTCGAACCCCTGGGCGTAGGCGACCACCTTCGAGGCGTACAGCGCCTGCCGGACGGCCTCGACGAACGCGTCCCGGTCCTCCACCGGCGGGGCGCCGTCGGCAGGCCCGGGCAGGACCTTCCGGGCTGCCGCGCGCTGGTCGGCGTGCCCGGACAGCGCGCGGGCGAACACCGCCTCGGCGATCCCGCTGACCGGGACACCGAGGTCCAGTGCCGACTGCACCGTCCACCGGCCGGTGCCCTTCTGCTCGGCCTCGTCGAGGACGACGTCGACGAACGGGAGGCCGGTGTCGGCGTCGACGTGGTGCAGCACCTGGGCGGTGATCTCGACGAGGTAGGACTCCAGGTCGCCGGCGTTCCAGCCGGCGAAGACGTCGCCGATCTCGGCGGGGGAGAGGCCCAGCCGGTGGCGCAGCAGGTCGTAGGCCTCCGCGATGAGCTGCATGTCGGCGTACTCGATGCCGTTGTGCACCATCTTCACGAAGTGGCCGGCGCCATCGGTGCCCACGTGCGTGCAGCAGGGCGTGCCGTCGACCACCGCGGCGATGCTCTCCAGCAACGGCCCGATGAGGGCATACGCCTCCGCCGAGCCGCCGGGCATGATGCTCGGCCCGAGCAGGGCACCCTCCTCGCCGCCGCTGATCCCGCAGCCGACGAAGTGCAGGCCGCGCGTGGTCAGCTCCGCCGTCCGCCGGATGGTGTCGGTGTAGCGGGCGTTGCCGCCGTCGACGAGGACGTCGCCCTCGTCCAGCAGGGGGGCGAGTTCGTCGACGACGGCGTCCGTCGGGGCTCCGGCGGCGACCATGACCACGATCCGGCGAGGTCGCCGGAGGGCGGCGACGAACTCCTCGGCCGTTCCCGTGCGGACGAAGTCGCCCTCGTGGCCGTGCGCGGCCAGGAGCCCGTCGGTCCGCGCCTGGGTCCGGTTGTGCAGGACCACCTGGTGTCCGTGCCGGGCGAAGTTCCGGGCGAGGCTGGCGCCCATCGTGGCCAGTCCGGTCACGCCGATCTGCTCGCTCATGGCTCGTCCTCCGGTTCGTCGGGCGGCGTGGGTCCACCCTCGTCCGGTGCGTTCCACGGCGCCAGGGCCGACCGCGCCGGACGGCAGGGGCACCCCCTCCGGACACGACCGCGCCCCCGGCCGCAGGTCGGCCGGGGGCGCGGTCGGTGGCGGGCGAGCGTCAGCTCGGGAGCGGGACCTCCCGCGCGTCGTCGTCCCGCTCCGGGTCGGTCAGGTCGTCCCCGGCCACCGCCTCGCCGCGGGCGACCAGGCCGGCCACGTCCGACAGCGGGATCTCCTTGAGGAACAGCGCCAGCAGCAGCGCGACGGCGAAGGCCGGCAGCAGGTAGCCGAACACCGGGGCCAGGGCGCCGGCGTAGGCGTCGACGATCGCCGTCCGCAGTGGCTCGCCGGCGGCCTCGACCGCCTGCGGCACCAGGCTGTCCGGTGACGTGATGCCGGCCGCGACCGCCTGCTGGGCGTTGTCCTGCAGCGCGCCCGAGAGGTTCTCGGCCAGCCGGTTGGTGAATACCGTGCCGAAGACGGCGACGCCCAGCGTGGCGCCGACCTCGCGGAAGTAGTTGTTGGTCGAGGTGGCCGTGCCCAGGTCGCGCGGGGAGACCGCGTTCTGCGCCACGAGGACGACGACCTGCATGACCAGGCCGAGGCCCAGGCCCATCACGAACAGCATCGTGCAGATGGTGACCAGCGAGGTGTCGCCGGACAGCGTGGTCATCCACAGCATCGCCGCGGCGATGACGAGCACGCCGGCGATGGGGAAGGCCTTGTACCGGCCGGTCCGGGTGGTCGCGATGCCCGAGCCGATGGCGGTGACGAACAGGCCGGCCATCATCGGCAGCATCAGCAGGCCCGAGCTGGCCGCGGAGGTGCCCGAGGCCATCTGCAGGAACGTGGGCATGAAGGCGATCGCCGAGAACATGCCCAGACCGATGGCGGCGCCGAGTGCCGTGGCCACGACGAAGGTCGGGTTGCGGAACAGGCCCAGCGGGATGATCGGCTGCACGGCGCGCTGCTCGACCAGCACGAAGGCGAGCACCGAGACGGCGAAGGCGGCCATGAGCGCCAGGGTCAGGCCGTCGGTCCAGCCGCGGTCGCCGCCGAGGTCGGTGAAGAAGACCAGCGACGTGGTGGCGGCCGAGAGGGTGACGATGCCCGCGTAGTCGACCGGCTCGGTGTTGCGCTTGCGCGGCAGCGTCAGGGCGAACCAGCCGATGACCAGGGCGGCGACGCCGACCGGGACGTTGATCCAGAAGCACCACTGCCAGCCCAGGCTCGCGTGGTCGGTGAAGAACCCGCCGACGAGCGGGCCGGCGACGGCGGAGAGGCCGAAGATGGCGCCGAGCGGACCGAGGTACTTGCCGCGCTCCCGGGCCGGGACGACGTCGGCGATGATCGCCTGCGAGAGGATCATCAGCCCGCCGCCGCCGAGGCCCTGCACGCCGCGCCAGACGACGAACCAGGTGAAGTCGGTCGACAGGGCCGCCCCGACGCTGGCGACGGTGAACAGCGCGATCGCGATCAGGAACAGGGTGCGGCGTCCCCACAGGTCGCCGAACTTGCCGTAGATCGGCATGACCAGCGTGCTGGCCAGCAGGTAGGCCGTCGTCACCCACGCCATGTGCGAGACGCCGCCGAGGTCGCCGACGATGGTCGGCATCGCCGTCGAGACGATGGTCTGGTCGAGGCTGGAGACCAGCATCCCGGCGATCAGCGCCGAGAAGATGAGGTTGATCCGGCGCCGGGTGAGGACGAACAGCGGTGCGTCGTCCGTGGCGGTCGGGGTGGGGTCGTGCACGGGGCTCCTCGGGTCAGCGGGGTGCGGCGGTCAGGCCGCGGGCGAGCGCGTTCCACGCCTCGTCGACGAGGCGCGGCAGGGAGTCGGTGAAGCCGCTGGTCAGCCAGCGGTGCATGGCGGTGCGCATCACCGCGCCGCTGGTCAGCGCCAGCAGCATCGGGAGGGTGTCGGCGTCGACGTCGGTGCCGGTGCGCTCGGCGACGGCGGTGGCCAGGGCGCGGTCGGCCTCGCCGAAGTGGGTGACCAGCCGCCCCACGAGGTCGGGGTTGGCCTCGATGACCTGCAGCCGCAGCGGCCACAGCTCGGTCTCGCTCGCCATCTCCTCGGCCTGCTCGCGCTGGACGGCGCGCAGCGCCGCGACGGCCGACTCGTCCGCGGGCCGCGCGGCGAGCGCCTGCGCCGTGCGCCGCGGCTCGGCCGGGTCCAGGCCCAGGACGGCGTCGTCCTTGGTGGCGAAGTAGTTGAAGAAGGTGCGCGGGGAGACGTCGGCGCGGGCGGCGATGTCGTCGACCGAGACGCCGTCCAGGCCGCGCTCGGCCACCAGCCGCAGCGCGGCCTCGTGGAGCGCGGACCGGGTGGCGGCCTTCTTGCGCTCACGGAGTCCGGAGGTCACTCCGCCATCGTTGCACCCTCTGCAAGTTTGCGCGGCGTGCAGGATGTGTCGGGTCGATCACGCTGCTTAGGCTCTGGCGGTGACGGTCCGCGAGCTCGTCGTCCTCGGCACCGCCAGCCAGGCGCCCACCCGGACCCGCAACCACAACGGCTACCTGTTGCGCTGGGACGGCGAGGGGCTGCTGTTCGACCCGGGCGAGGGCACGCAGCGGCAGATGCTGCTGGCCGGCGTCCCGAGCAGCGCGGTCACCCGGATCTGCCTGACCCACTTCCACGGCGACCACTGCCTGGGCGTGCCGGGCGTGGTGCAGCGGATGTCGCTGGACCGGGTCACGCACCCGGTGGTCGCGCACTTCCCGGCGTCCGGGCGGGAGTACTTCGGCCGGCTGCGCGCCGCGTCGGTGTTCCACGACGTCCTCGACCTGCGCGAGGAGCCGCTGACCGCGGACGGACCGGTGGCCGCGGGGCTGTCGTGGACGCTGGAGGCGCGCCGGCTCGACCACCTCGTCGAGTCCTTCGGCTACCGGCTGGTCGAGCCCGACGGCCGCCGGATGCTGCCCGAGGAGCTGGCCCGCGCCGGGGTGTCCGGCCCGGACGTCGGCCGGCTCCAGCGGGAGGGCTCCCTGGACGTGGGCGGGCGGACCGTGCGGCTGGACGAGGTGAGCGCCCCCCGGCCGGGACAGCGGGTGGCCTTCGTGATGGACACCCGGCTGTGCGACGCGGTCTCCGCGCTGGCCGACGGCGCCGACCTGCTGGTGATCGAGTCGACGTTCCTCGAGGAGGACGCCGCGCTCGCCCGCGACTACGGGCACCTGACCGCGCGGCAGGCGGCGACGGTGGCCGCCGAGTGCGGGGTGCGCCGGCTGGTGCTCACCCACTTCTCGCAGCGCTACCCCGACGCCTCGCGGTTCGCCGACGAGGCGGCCGCGGTGTTCGCGGGCGACCTGGTGGTGGCGGCGGACCTGGGAACCGTAGCGGTGCCGCGGAGGGCATAGGGCGCCCTACCGCACCTCGCCGGAGCCGTAGTCGCCGAAGGGTTCGGTGGCCACGGCGTTGATCGGCACCTCGGCCAGCGCCCGGCCGGCCGCGTCGAGGGTGCGCACGTCCCGGGCGCCGGTCGGGAGCAGGGCGACCCCGCCGCCGTCGGGCAGCGGGACGGTGGCGAGCACGCCGCCGCGCTCGTCGAGGACGGCGGCGGCCGTGGCCGGGGGAGGCGCGGTGACGACCAGCCAGCGGCCGTCGTCGGACGGCTCGCTCTCGGGAGAGGAGAGGTCGCAGACCCGCGCCACGACGAGCCCGGCCACGTCGGTCGTCCCCGGTGGGGTGTGCACGCCGCACGGCACGGTGCGCCCGGCCCCGGTGCTGCCGAGCTGCCCGGCCCGGGTGGTGACGACCAGCCCGCCGCCGGGGCTGCGGCCCACGACGACGACGGCGCTGCCCGGCACCTCGGCCATCGGCAGGGTGCCCGACCAGAGCAGCTGCGGCTGCAGCTCGGCGGGCTCGGCGCCCAGCGGGACGGCGATGTCGGTGAGCGCCTCGGTGACCAGCCGGTCGGCCGGACGGGTGGTCACCGGCCGCAGCGGCTCCAGCGGCGGGACGTCGGCGGCGCCGGTGGGGAGGGTGGGGGCAGCGCCGGTGGGGAGGGTGGGGGCAGCAACGCCGGCGCGGTACACCGGCTGCCCGTCGCGCAGCACCCGGACGCTCGTGCCGCTGCCCCCGCTCGTCGTCGGCACCTCGGCCACCGCGAGGCCGTCGTCCGCGGGGACCGGTTCGTAGGTCCGGCCGACCGTGCCGCGCGGCCCGACCTGCAGCCGTGGGGAGACCTCGACCACGTCGCCGGGGGCGGTGACGAGGACGAGGGTCGCCGGGCCCGGGCCGCCCAGCAGCAGCGACGCCGGCCGGTACGGGCCGAGGTCCTGCGGCACGTGCCGGGTCAGCCGCTCGGGCGGCGCACCCACCGGGCCGGTGAGCCAGACGCCGCGGACGTCCTCGTCGACCGTGCCGGCGAGCAGGACGACGCGGCCGTCGGGGGTGTCGGTGGCGAGGACGACGCGGCGCTCCTCGACCGGCGGCGGGGTCAGCGGACCCCAGTCGGCGCGGCGCGCGGCCTCGAGGAAGGCGGCGTCGCCGGCGAGCGAGCCGCGGGTGGGCTGGATGAGCACGGGGACGTCGGCGGCCTGCTGGGCGGTGCCCTGGAGGTCGGGCGGCTCCGTGGTCAGCTGGGGGACCACCAGGGCGGCGGCGGCCACGGTGGCGGCGGCCGTGGCGGCGAGCCCGGCTGTGCGGACCCGGCGCTGCCGGCGGGCGCGGGCGAGGGCGTCGGTGGCAGCCGCGTCGGCGTCCAGGCGCCAGCGCGCGGGCGGAACCGGTCCTGGTCGGGTGCGCTCGTCGAGCGACTCGAGGACCTGCGCGTCCCCGCGCGGCGACGCGGCGGCGTGCAGCGCGTCGGCGGCGGTGGTCGCGGGGTCGGTGCCGCGCCGTCCCCAGTGCCGCCGGGTGGTGGCCAGGGCGCGCTGGACGGCGTCCTCGGCGCGGTCGGGATCGCCGGTCAGCCGGAGCGCCTCGGCGAGGAGTCCGTCGCGCTCGTCGGCGACGAAGCGGCGGAAGGCCGCGTCGGCACCCTCGGTCATGCCGGCCAGTGTGCGCCGTGCAGGAGCCCTGGTCTCCCGCTCCCCGGTCGTCCGGGCCCGCCGCTGGGGCTAGCGTCAGCAGACGTGCAGCTGCCCGACGGACTGGTCGCCGTCGTCAAGCGGGACTGCCCGACGTGCCTCCTCGTGGAGCCGGTGCTGCGCGACCTGGGTGCCGCGGTCTGGTGTCAGGACGACCCGGACTGGTTCGACGGCGACGACACCGGCCTGGAGCTGTCGTACCGGCTGGGGGTCGAGACGGTGCCGACGTTGCTGCGCGTCGAGGGCGGGCGGGAGACGGGCCGGGTCGTCGGCTGGAGCCGGGAACAGTGGGAGGCGCTGACCGGGGTCGCCGGGCTCGGTCCCGGGCTGCCCGACCACCGCCCCGGCTGCGGGTCGCTGTCGGTGGACCCGTCCCGGGTCGACGACCTGGAGGCCCGCTACGGCGACGGGCTGGTCAGCCGGCGGGTGGAGCTGGCCGACCTCGAGGACGAGCACGAGGCGCTGTTCGACCGCGGCTGGACCGACGGGCTGCCCGTGGTCCCGCCGACGCCGAGCCGGGTGCTGCGGATGCTGCGGGGGACGTCGCGGGATCCGCGCGAGGTCGTCGGCGTCGTCCCTCCGGACCTCGTCGAGTGCACCGTGGAGAAGGTCGCGGTCAACGCGGTGATGGCCGGGTGCCTCCCCGAGTACCTGCCGGTGGTGCTGGCCGCGGTCGAGGCGGCGTGTGCCGAGGAGTTCGCGCTGCACGGGCTGCTGGCCACGACCTACTTCTCCGGCCCGCTCGTGGTCGTCAACGGTGCGGTCGCGCTGCGGATCGGGATGAACAGCGGGGTCAACGCCCTCGGCCAGGGCAACCGGGCCAACGCCACGATCGGCCGGGCGCTGCAGCTGGTGGTGCGCAACGTCGGCGGCGGCCGTCCCGGCGAGGTGGACCGGGCGACCCTGGGCAGTCCCGGCAAGTACACGGCCTGCTTCGCCGAGCGGGAGGAGGACAGCCCCTTCGCGCCGCTGGCCGCCGACCGCGGCGTGCGAGGGGACGCGGTCACCGTGTTCGCCGGCTCGGGGGTGCAACCGGTGGTCGACCAGCTCAGCCGGGACCCGGAGTCGCTGGCCCGCAGTCTCGCCGCCTGCCTGCGGGTGAACGCGCACCCCAAGCTGCCGATGGCCTTCGACGCCATGCTGGTCGTCTCGCCGGAGCACGGCCGGGTGTTCCGCGAGGCGGGCTGGGACCGGGCGCGGCTGCTCGCCGAGCTCGACGGGCTGCTGCAACTGCCGGCCGGCGAGCTGGTGCGGGGGGCGGGGGGCATGGCCGAGGGGCTGCCACCGGGGGTGGGGGTCGAGCAGCTGCCGAAGTTCCGGCCGGGCGGTCTGCTCGTGGCGCACGCCGGCGGGGACGCCGGACTGTTCAGCGCGATCATCGGCGGGTGGGTGTCCGGCGAGACGGGGAGCGTCCCGGTGACCAGGGAGGTGCGTGGGTGAGGACGGTCCTGGACCCGACGGGGGAGCGCAGGCCGGCGACGCGGGGGCTGCTGCCCCGGCCCGGCTCGCTGCGTGGCCGGACCGTCGGCCTGCTCGACATCAGCAAGGCCCGTGGGGACGTCGTCCTGGACCGGCTGGAGGAGCTGCTCCGTGCCGACGGGGTACGGGTGCTGCGCTACCGCAAGCCGACCTTCGCCCGGCCCGCTCCGGTGGACCTGCGGCACGAGATCGCCGAACACTGCGAGGTGGTCATCGAGGCACTCGCCGACTAGGGCTCGTGCACGTCGTGCAGTGTGCACGACATCGCCGATCTCGAGCGCCGCGGCGTGGTGGGGGTGTTCCTCGCCAGCGAGGCCTTCGCCGAGGCTGCCCGGATCCAGGGCCGGGCCCTCGGCTTCCCGGCTCCGGCGGTCCTGGTGCCGCACCCGGTGCAGGACCGCACGGACGACGAGCTGCGTGCCGCCGCGGACGCCGCCTACCCGGAGGTCGTCGCCGCGGTCACGGGCGACGGGTGAAGCCGCTGCGCGACGTCATCGCCCCCGGCCTCGACGTCCTGTTCTGCGGGATCAACCCCTCGCTGGTGTCGGCCGAGCGCGGGCACCACTTCGCGCGGCCGGGCAACCGCTTCTGGCCCGCGATCCACCGGGCGGGGCTGACCCCGCGGCAGCTGAGGCCCGAGGAGGACCTGCAGCTGCTCGACCACGGCCTCGGGGCGACCAACGTGGCCGACCGGCCGACCCGGACCGCCGCGGAGCTCTCCACCGCGGAGCTGCGGGCCGGCGCCGTGGCGCTGGGCGAGCTGGTGGCGCGGTACCGGCCGAAGGTGCTCGCCGTCCTCGGCATCACGGCCTACCGGCTCGGCTTCGACCGGCCGCGCGCGGGCATCGGGCTGCAGCCCGAACGGGTCGGTGGGGCGGCGACCTGGGTGGTCCCCAACCCGAGCGGGCTGAACGCCCACCACCAGCTGCCCGACCTCGCCCGGATCTACGCGCAGCTGCGGGACGCGGCGCAGGGCGACTGAACGACCCGGCCGGGCGACCCGGTCAGCGACGGGTCGAGATGGCGCGCAGCTCGTGGGCGGACTCGACGGTCGGCGCCCGGGCGAGCACCCGCTCGAAGGCGCGGTCCTCACGCATGCGGGCGCGGACCCGGCGGCGCTCGGCGATGGCGGTGCGCAGGGACACGGCGGTTCCTTCCGGGTCAGGCGGCGGCGGGCACCGGCGCGCCGGGCAGGGGGCTCTGCACGGTGTAGACGCCGTGGTCGGGGGTGAGGACGGCGCCGGGGAGCAGCCGCCGGACCAGCCCGACCACCCGGTCGTTGTCGGCTTGCACGTCGGCGGTGAGGCTGCGGACCCCGCGCCGTGCGGCCAGCTCGGTCAGCTCGCCGAGCAGCTGGCGGCCGACGCCGAAGCCCTGCCAGCCGTCCTCGACCACCACGGCCACGTCGGCGGTCGCGGGGTCGTCGGGGGAGCGGTCGTAGCGCGCCACCCCGACCACCTCACCGCCGACGACCGCGACGAGCGCCTCGCGCAGGTCGTGGTCGACCTCGACGAGCCGGGCGGCGTCGACCGGCGTCCGGCGCAGCGGGGCGTGAAAGCGCCGGTAGATCGTCTCCGGGGAGAGCCGGTCCCAGAGCCGGCAGAACAGCGGGCCGTCGTCCGGTCGCACCGGCCTGGTGTCCACGGTGATGTCCATCCCGACCTCCTGAGTTCGTGCGGTGAACTCTGCTCCCCAGTGCTTGGTTCGTCAAGTGAACTCAGCCCGGCTATGCTGGAGCCGTGAGCGAAGCCCTGTGGGACCGGTCGCGGTGCTCGGTCGCGGGCACGCTGGCCGTCGTCGGTGAGAAGTGGAGCCTGCTGGTGCTGCGCGAGGCGTTCCTCGGCGTGCGCCGGTTCGCCGACTTCCAGCGGGTGCTGGGCGCGCCCCGGGCCGTGCTCACGGACCGGCTGAACACGCTGGTGGACCAGGGCGTCCTGCGGCGGGTCCCGTACCAGGCGGAGGGGGAGCGGCAGCGCCACGAGTACCGGCTGACGCAGAAGGGCATCGACCTGCACCCGGCGCTGGTCGCCCTCATGGCCTGGGGGGACAAGTACCTGGCCGGGGACGGCGACGCCCCCCTCGAGCTGCGGCACCGCGACTGCGGCGAGCCGGTGCACCAGGTGCTCGTGTGCGAGGCCGGGCACCAGCTCAGCGGCGCCCGGGACGTCCGGCCGGTGCCACGGGCCGCCCACGGGTGAGCGCTCCCCGTCCCCGGGAACGCGGGTCAGGGCCGGCGGCGGGCGCGTGCGTCCCGGGCCAGGCGGCGGGCCTCCCGGAGGGGGAGCGGGGTGCGCACCGCGGACGACGAGGTGAGGACGAGCGCGGCCGCGGCCTCGGGGTCGGTGCGCCACGCGGCGTGCGCCACGACCGGACGCGCCCCGGCCGCCGTGCGCACCCAGCGGGCCACCTCGGCACCGTCGAGCGCGAGCGGTGACGTGTCGCCGCGCGCGGGCCCGGGTGGGGGGCCGGGGGCGAGGAGGGGGCGGTCGGTGACGCCGACCGTGGGCAGGTCCAGGACGGCGCCGAGGTGCAGCGCGAGGCCGGCCCGCCGCGGGTGGTCCCGGCCGGCCGCGGCCAGCAGGAGGACGTCCGGCCGGAGGTGCAGTCCGCCCACCGCGGCGGACAGCAGCGGCCCCTCCCGGGCGGCCAGCAGCCCGGGTTCGTAGGGCACCGCGAGCGCGCCCTCCACCACCTCGGTGGCCAGGACCCGCGGCCCACGGGTCACCACCGCGGCCGCCCAGGCGGGACCGACGTCCCCGGCGGAGACGACGACGGCGGCGGCCACGGCCGGGAGCGACGCCCCGGGCCGCCAGGCCGGCGGTCGCTCGGTGGCGAGCCGCGGCTGGTCGGCGAGGACCGCGGCGGGGAGCGTCAGACCGGCTGGGGTCCGGAGGGCGGCGGCGCCGACGGGTCGGTGGGACCGGGCACGGGGAA
The DNA here is from genome assembly GCF_052931555.1 of Geodermatophilus sp. URMC 61. Classification (NCBI taxonomy): domain Bacteria; kingdom Bacillati; phylum Actinomycetota; class Actinomycetes; order Geodermatophilales; family Geodermatophilaceae; genus Geodermatophilus; species Geodermatophilus sp. URMC 61. The sequence goes on along the minus strand of NZ_JBRFHZ010000002.1, from coordinate 2,051,887 downwards.
CGGGGCGGGCTCGGGCGGCGGGACGGGGTCCACGGGCGACGGCGTGGGTGACGGTGGTTGCGGACCGGGGGGTGGCGGGACGGTCATGGACCGACGCTAGTCCCCGGGAGGAGCGCTCGAAGAGCCGAACGGCGCCCGGAGGTGCCCACCGCGAGGCCCGCCGCGGCGGTGGAGGCCACGAGCACCCGGGCCCTGCGCCGCTGCTCCGGGCCCGGGCGCCGCGGGTCCGCCGGCCCCGACACCGGGCCCGGGAGACCGCCGGGATCCGGCGGCGCCGGCGCGCCGGAGCGCAGCAGGGAACGGCGGCCCAGCCGGTCGGCGTCCCGCGCGGCCAGCACCGGGGGGCACCCCTGCGAGCGAGGGCCCGGGCCGGGGCCAGGCCGGTGCCGCTCGACCCCCGTGAGGACGACGACGGAGCCGGCCACCTCGCGCGACACCGGACCTCCCGGGGACGACGGCCGGCCCGGGGCCACCCCGTCGTGGACCGGCGGACGCGCACCGGGTCCCCTAGCGTCCGGGGACGTGAGCAGACGCGTGGTGGTGATCGGTGGGGACGCCGCGGGTGGCAGTGCGGCGTCGCAGGCGAAGAAGCGACGTCCCGACCTGGACGTCGTCATGTTCGAGCGGGGCCGTGCCACGTCGTACTCCGCCTGCGGCATCCCGTACTGGATCAGCGACGCCGTCGACTCCGAGGCCGACCTCATCGCCCGCACGCCGGAACAGCACCGCGCGATGGGCGTCGACGTCCGGATGCGGACCGAGGTCGTCGGCATCGACCTCGACCGGCGCGTCGTCCACTGGCGCGGTCTGGACGACGGCGGCAGCGGCGTCGAGCCGTTCGACGAGCTGGTGTACGCCACCGGCAGCGTGCCGATGCGGCCGCCGGTGCCGGGCATCGACTCGACCGGGGTCCACGGCGTCCAGACGCTGGACGACGGCGCGGCGCTGCGGGCGGCGCTCGACAGCGGTGACGTCCGCCGGGTGGTCGTCGTCGGTGGCGGCTACATCGGCCTGGAGATCGCCGAGGCCTGCCGGATCCGCGGGCTCGACGTGACCGTCGTCGACATGTCGGCGACCCCGGTCGGCACCTTCGACCCCGACGTCGGCGAGTTCATCGCCGAGGCCGTGCGCAAGGAGGACATCGAGCTGGTCCTCTCCGACGCGGTCGCGGCGATCGAGACCGACGCCGGCGGCCGCGCCCGGGCGGTGGTGACCGCCAGCGGCCGGGAGCTGCCCGCCGACCTGGTGGTGCTCGGCCTGGGCGTGCGCCCGGCCGTGCGGCTGGCCGAGGAGGCCGGCATCCCGCTCGGCGTCTCCGGCGGCATCGCGGTCGATGCGGGGATGCGAACGCAGGTCGAGGGCGTCTGGGCGGCCGGCGACTGCGTCGAGTCCGTGCACCGGCTCTCCGGCCAGCGGGTGGTCGTCGCCCTGGGGACCCACGCCAACAAGCAGGGCCGGGTGGCCGGCATCAACATCGGCGGCGGCTACGCCACCTTCCCGGGCGTCATCGGCACCGCGATCACCCGCATCTGCGAGCTGGAGGCGGCCCGCACCGGGCTGTCCACCGCCGAGGCCGAGGCGGCCGGGTACCAGTTCGTCACCGCCGTCGTCGACTCGACGACCAAGGCCGGCTACTTCCCGGGCGCGCAGCCGATCCGGCTCAAGATGATCGCCGAGCGGCGCAGCGGGCGGCTGCTGGGAGCGCAGGTCGTCGGCCGGGAGGCGGCGGCCAAGCGCATCGACGCGCTGGCGATCTGCATCTGGAACGAGATGGACGTCGACGAGATCCTCTCGCTCGACCTCTCCTACGCCCCGCCGTTCTCGCCGGTCTGGGACCCGGTGCTCATCGCCGCGCGCAAGGCCTTCGAGGCCGTGGAGGCCGACGTCCGGCAGCTCTGACGCCGGGCCCGGCAGCCCGCCGGCGCCGCACCCCGCGGGGTGCGGCGCCGGCGACCCCCCTGCAGGGTCCCGTCGCGAGCTTGCGAGCGGTGGGGGGCAGGGGGGCTCCCTCAGACCGGGTCGACCCGGTCGGCCTGCCGGCCGCGCTGACCCTCGCTGGCGTCGAACTCGACCCGCTGGCCCTCGTCGAGGCTGCGGTAGCCGCCGCGGTCGGCGATGGCCGAGAAGTGCACGAACACGTCCGGCCCGCCGTCGTCGGGCTCGATGAACCCGAAGCCCTTCTCCGCGTTGAACCACTTCACCGTGCCGGTGGCCCGGCCCCCGCCCGAGGGACGGCGACCCGCACCGGCGCCGCCGCGCCCGGCGTCCCGGCCGCCGTCGCGGTACCCGCCGGAGTCGCGGTAGCCGCCGCGGTCCCGGTCCTGGTAGCCGCCGCGGTCGGACCAGCCGCCCGAGTCGCGGTACCCGCCGCCGTCCCGGGGGTCGCCGCCACGCTCGGCCGACCGCACGTCCTCCGCCTGCGGTCCGCGCTGCCCCTGGGTGACGTCGAACTCCACCCGCTGGCCCTCGTCGAGGCTGCGGTAGCCGCCGCGGTCGGCGATGGCCGAGAAGTGCACGAACACGTCCGGCCCGCCGTCGTCGGGCTGGATGAACCCGAAGCCCTTGTCGGCGTCGAACCAGGAGACCGTGCCGGTGGCGCGGCCGCCGCGCGACGGCCGGCCGCCGTCCCGCCCGCGGTCGCCGCCGCGGCCCCAGTCCCGGTCGTCGTCCCGCCCGCGACCCCGGTCGTCGCGCCCGCGCTCCTGGCGCCGCGGGGCGCCGCCGACCGGCCGCACCGAGTCGGCCTGCGGGCCGCGCTGACCCTCGCTGGCCTCGAACTCCACCTGCTGGCCCTCGTCGAGGGTGCGGAACCCGCCCTCGTCGGCGATCGCGGAGAAGTGGACGAAGACGTCACGTCCTCCGTCGGCGGGTTCGATGAACCCGAAGCCCTTCTCGGCGTTGAACCACTTCACCGTGCCCTGCGGCATCCACGTGCTCCTGCACTGCTCATCGCCGGCGGGCCCGTCCCACCGGCCTTCCTCCGGCCACGCCGTCCCCGAGGAGAGGCACGGCCGCGCCTCCAGCCTCCCTCACCCGCCGCGCGCCCGGGCGGGCACCCGGCGGGACACCGGTGCCCGGCTCACGCGGCGCGCACCCGGCGGGTGGCGGTCATGCGGTCGAGGCGGTCGTCGAGCAGCTCGTTGAGCCGGGCCTCGGCGGCCTGGCAGGCGGCGACCGCGGCGCCGCTCGGGGAGTGCGCGAACACCGACCGGGCCGCACCGAGCTCACGGTGGGCCTCGACGATGCGTCGGTCGATCTCGGACAGGGGGACGACGGCGGACGTCATGGTGCTCTCCGCGGGTCTCCGGCCGGTCCGACTGTCCGAACCCAGGCCGCACGGTGGCCATACCCATCGGTGACCGTTCCATCCCCCGTTCGGCACACGTGCGGCGTGTCCGGGAGGTCGGCGGCGTGTCCCGTTACCCGGACGCGGGTGCGGGTAGAGGCGGCCACTCACACGGGCACACGATCGACGGAGGAAACGGATGACCACCAACACCGACAACCACTTCGTGGCCCAGGCGGTGCACGACCTCGGCTCGGCCCTGTGGTTCGGCGGGGCGGTGATGGGCATCGCCGGCGTGAACAAGTCCGGCCAGGACCTCTCCCAGGGCCTCGACCGCATCCGGGTGGCCGGGTCGGCGTGGAGCCGATACCAGCCCGCTCAGTTCGGTGGCATCGCCGCCACCCTGCTGGCCGGCCTGCGGCTCACCCAGGTCGGCGGCCGGCGGATCGCCCTGCAGAAGGGCTTCGGCACCGTGGGCGCGCTCAAGGCAGGCCTGGCCGTGGCCGGCGCGGGCGCCACCGCGTACGCCGCCTACAGCGGCAGCCGCATCGGCAAGGCCGCCGAGGAGGCCGCGCGCCGCGGCGAGCAGGTGGAGGTCAAGGACGCGACCCTGCCGACCCAGAACACCCCGTCGGAGATCGCGAAGTGGCAGAGCCGCCAGCGGGTGACGCAGTTCCTCGTGCCGGCCCTGGCCGGCGCCAACATCGTCTGCAACTCGTGGCTGGTGCAGTCCTACCGTGTCGGGGCGACGGCCAAGGGCGTGCTGCGCCGGTTGCTCCCCGACTGAAGGAGGACCACCCTCCCCCCACGCCTCGTCGAAGGACCCCGTCCTCCCCACCCTTCGCGAGCTCAGGGCGGGACCCGGGACGGGGCCGGCGGGCCCCTGGAGGGTGGCCGTTCCAGCACGTCACCAGGCTCAGGGGGGCCGGGTGCAACCGGCTGCAACGCTCCCGGGGACCGGGCGCCTCGCGGTGTCCTGTCGGCAGCCCCCCTGCGGGGGTCCACCGACGGACGGAGACGACGCCATGAGGGCAGCCCGGTTCCACGGTCGCGGCGACATCCGGGTCGAGGAGGTCCCGGACCCCCAGGTGCGCCCCGGCACGGTCGCCGTCGAGGTCGAGTGGTGCGGGATCTGCGGCACCGACCTGCACGAGTACCTCGAGGGCCCGATCTTCGTGCCGACGCCCGACGCGCCGCACCCGCTGACCGGCGAGAGCATGCCGGTCACCCTGGGACACGAGTTCGCCGGCGTGGTGGCGGAGGTCGGCCCCGGGGTGGACGACGTCCGGGTCGGCGACCGCGTGGTCGTGGAGCCCTACGTCGTCTGCGGCCACTGCGACGCCTGCCGGCAGGGCCGCTACAACGTCTGCCGGACGCTGGGCTTCGTCGGCCTCTCCGGCGGCGGCGGGGGCTTCTCGCGGTACGTCGTGGCCGAGCGGCGGTGGGTCCACCCACTGGGTGACCTCGGCACCGACGTCGGGGCGCTCGTCGAGCCGCTCGCCGTCGCGTACCACGCCGTCCGGCTCTCCGGTGCCAGGCCGGGACAGTCGGCGGTGGTCTTCGGCGCGGGCCCGATCGGGCTGGTGACGACGGCCGCTCTGCGCGCCGCCGGGGTCGGCGAGGTCATCACGGTGGAGCCGGCCGAGGCGCGCAAGCAGAAGGCGACCGTCGCCGGTGCGTCCACCGTGCTCGACCCGCGCGAGGTCGACGTCGTCGAGACCGTCGACGAGCTGACCAAGGGCCGCGGTGCCGACGTCACCTTCGAGTGCGCCGGCGTCGACCAGGTGCTGGCGACGGCCATCCGGTCGACCCGCGCCGGCGGCACCTGCGTCAACGTCGCGATCTGGGGCCACGAGGCCCGGGTCGCGATGAACGACCTGGTGTTCCGCGAGGTCAGCGTGCTGGGCAGCCTCGCCTACGCGCACGACCACCCGGCGACGATCGAGATGGTGGCCTCCGGCCGGGTCGACCCGTTCCAGTTCATCACCGGGCGGATCGGGCTCGACGACATCGTCGAGCGGGGGTTCCGCGAGCTGATCGACAACAAGGAGGAGAACGTCAAGATCCTGGTGCAGCCCCGATGACGACGTTCCGCGGCCGGATCGTCCAGCCGGTGACCAGACCGTGGACCACGTACGGGTCGGACTCGACGAAGCGCTCCACCACCTCGCGCGGCGCGGTCCACACCAGCAGCGCGCGGTCGTAGGGGTCGGGGAGGGCCCCGGCCATCAGCAGCTCGCCGCGCTCGTGGGCGGCCCGGGCGAGGGCCAGGTGCTCCTCCCGCAGGGCCGCCCGGTGCTCCAGGTAGTCCTCGACCAGCGCGTACTCCAGGACCAGGTGCACGCGGCCAGTCTGGCAGGGTTCAGCGGAGGTCGGTGGTCAGCCGCACCGTGACGCCGTCCGGGCCGGAGCTGATGTCGACGTGGTCGCACAGCTGGCGGGCCAGCCACACCCCCATGCCGCCGTGGGAGAGGTCCTCGCCGTGGGCCGGGCCGTAGCCGACGAACGGGTCGTCCAGACCCGGGCCGTGGTCGGTGACGGTGCACACGACCCGGTCGGCCGACGTCCACAGCCGCAGGCCCACCGGTGGCCCGCCGTGCCGGACGGCGTTGGACGTCGTCTCGTCGACGGCCAGCAGGAAGTCCTCGACCACCTCGCGCGGACCGCCGACGGCGGCCAGTTCGGCGGCGACGGCGTGCCGCAGCGCGACCGGGTCGGCGACGTCGTCCACGGCCAGCTGCGGGGCCCCGGACTGCAGCGGTTCCCACGGCACCGGCAGGCCGCGCAGGTAGTCGGCCGGGTCGACGAAGCGCGGGTTGGGCGTGCGGGAGCGGCCGGTGACGACCGTCGAGTGGGTGCGGGCGACGGACTCCAGCACCGGCTCGGGCAGCCGCGTGGTGTCGAAGACGCACAGCCCCCACAGCGGCCAGGGGGCGAGCGCCTGGTTCAGCACCGCCTCGTAGCGCTGCCACTCCAGCCACTCGCGCTCGGTGCGCCCGAAGTCGGTCTCGCCGACCACCCGGACGCGGTGCGCGCCGGCGGCGGTGAGCTCGTCGGCCAGCCGGCGGAACGCGATGACGGCCGCGGGTGTGCGCCGCGCGTAGGCCGACCCCCGCTCCAGCACGCGGACCCGCTCGTCGTCCACGGCTGCGCGGACGACGTCGGCGGTGGCGGCGGAGGCGGTGACGACGACGGCGTCCCCGGCGGCCAGGCCCTCCTGCACGAAGGGGACCGTGGCGGCGACCAGCTCGTCAGGGGAGGAGAAGAACAGGGCGTCGTGCACGTAGCGCGAGCCGGGCACGGGGACGGTCCCGTGCCGAAGCGCCGTGTCCACCTGTCCGTTCCCCTAGCGTGCGGTCCGCCGATGCCCTCCCACGGTAGCCAGCACCGCGCCGTGCTCGCCCGCGGACACGGGGCGACGTCCCCCACGCCGGGCATGCCCGCGGGGTCCCCGGTGTTGTCCCTCCCGAGCCCTGACGGGCCCTCGCCCGGCACGACGCCCGTGGCCCACCTCCCGCACCAGACGACGGACGCCGTCCTGCCTGCCCTCCCGCACCCCCTGCCCGTCGCCCGGGACACGGTGGCCACCGGCCCGGCCCTGCCGGTCCGCGGCAACCCGCCGCGGCGGGTCGTGTTCCACCTCGGCCCCACGAACTCCGGCAAGACCCACGACGCACTGGCCGCCCTGGCCGCGGCCGGCTCCGGCACCTACGCCGCACCGCTGCGCCAGCTCGCCCACGAGGCGTACGCCCGGCTGTCGGCGCAGCTGCCGCCCGGTGCCGTCGGCCTGTCCACCGGCGAGGAGCAGATCGACCCCACCGCGCCGATCCTGTGCTGCACCGTGGAGAAGGCGCCGCCGCGCGGCGAGCTGCTGGTCCTCGACGAGGCGCACTGGGTCACCGACCCCGACCGCGGGCACACCTGGGCGCGGCTGCTGCTCACCGGCGAGTACCGCGAGATGCGCGTCATCGCCGCGGCCGAGGCGCTGCCGGTGCTCGAGCCGCTGGTCGCCGACGTCGCCGGCGTGGCGGTCGTGCGACACGACCGGCTGTCCCGGCTGGACGTCCTGCGGGCGCCGGTGCGGCCCTCCGGCGTGCGGCCGCGGACACTGGTCGTCGCCTTCTCCCACAAGGCCGTCTACGCCACCGCGGCGGTGCTGGAGGCGGTCCGGCCGGGCCGCACCGGCGTCCTCTACGGCGCTCTGCCGCCGGCCACCCGACGCGAGGTGATCGACCGGTTCACCCGCGGGGAGCTCGACGTCCTGGTGACCACCGACGTGATCGGGCACGGCATCAACGTGCCGGCGGCGACCGTGCTGTTCGCCGAGACGACCAAGTTCGACGGGATGGAGCGCCGGCCGCTGCGCACGTGGGAGGCCGCGCAGATCGCCGGCCGCGCCGGCCGTTACCTGCTCACCGGCCACGGCACCGTCGGCGTGCTCACCGGCGTGCCCGGGCTGCGGCCCGACACCGCCCTCGTCGCGGCCGGCGCCGCGGTCGCGCGCGGCACGGTGGCCAGCGACCTGCCGCAGCGCACGCCACGGCTCCGCCCGGAGCTCGACGACCTGGGCGCCCGCACCCCGGTGGACCTGCCCGGGGCCCTGGCCCGCTGGGCACGGTGGGCCCGGGCGGCCACCCGGCACGAGGCGGTGACGGGGGACGACGTCAGCGGGCTGGTCGAGCGCGCCGAGGCCCTCCTGCCGTTGCTGGAGGGACCGGTCGGGGCGAGCACCGACCTGGAGACCGTCTGGCGGCTGGTCACGCTGCCCATCGACTTCGACCCGCCGCGCCGCACCCGCTGGCTCACCCTGGCCCGCGCCGCGCTGCTGCACGGGGCCGGGTACCGCGTCCCGCCGCAGACGGTGCTGCCCGTCCGGCCGCGGCGGGGACCGGTGGAGGACTTCGAGCAGGCGGCCGCCGCCGCGCGCGACGCCGCGACGCTGCTGCGGTCCTTCCCGGGCGTCGCCGGGCTCACCGCCGAGGACGCCGCGGGGCTGGAGCGGCAGTGTGCCGCGCGGATCACCGAGCTGCTGCCCCGCGCCATCGCCGCGGCCGGGCCGGGCCGGTGCGTCGACTGCGGCTCGCCGGTCGCCCCGCGGTTCCCCACCTGCCGGGCCTGCGCGGCCCCCGGTTCCCGGCGGGGGGCCCCGGCCGGCCGGGGTGCGCCCCCGGCCCGCCGTCGCGAGGACGCCGGCGGCCGCCGGTCCGGGCGCACGGGCGCGCCGCGTCGCGAGACCGCACGGCGGGCGGGACGCGGCTGACCGCCTCCGGGCGCACCATGGCGGGGTGACCGGCACCGCGCGGTACGTCGCGCTGGGCGACTCGATCTCGATCGACGACTACTCCGGCGGCCCGGGGCGCGGCGGGGCCAGCCTGCTGTTCGCCAACCGGGACGACGACTTCCCGGAGTGGTGCGGGCGCGACCTGCGCAGCACCGTGCCGGGGACGGCGTTCACGCTCCTGGCCACCGACGGCGCGACCACCGGCACGCTGCTGGACCGGCAGCTGCCCCGGCTCGCTGCGCTGCCGTCGCGGCCCGACCTGGTCACGCTGACGATCGGGGGCAACGACCTCCTCGGCGCCTACGGGGACACCGCGGCGGCGCGTGCGGTCGTCGCCCGGGTCGCGGCCGCTCTCGACCGGGCGCTGACCGCCATCGGCGAGGTCCTGGCCCCGGACGGCCGGGTCGTCGTGGGCACGGTGTACGACCCCAGCGACGGCACCGGCGACGCGGCCCGGCTCGGCCTGCCGCCCTGGCCGGACGCCGTCGCGCTGATCACCGAGCTCAACGACGCGCTGCGCCGGGGAGCGCTCCGGCACGGCGCCGCCGTGGCCGAGATCGCCGAGCACTTCCACGGCCACGGGCTGGCCGCCGGTGACCCCCGGCGCGCCGAGGCCCGGCCAGCGGAGCGGGACCTGTGGTTCTGCTCTCTCATCGAACCCAACGCCTGGGGGGCCGGCGGCGTCCGCGCGGCCTTCTGGGCGGCCCTGCACGGCTCCGGTTGACGGTGGACGCCCCCGGCCCGACCTGGACCCGCCGGCGGCTGCTCGCCGCCGGGGCGCTCGCCGGCGTGGGCGTCCTGGCCGGGTGCGGGCTGCGGCTGCCGGTGCCCGGGGGCACGGGAGCGGAACTCCGGCTGACCGCCCGCCCGCAGCCGCAGCCTCCCGCCGCGCTCCCCGCGCCGGGGACGCAGCCGCTGGACCCGGGCGTCGAGCGGCCGCCGCTGCTGCACGTGCCGCCCGGTCTGGTCGCCGGCAGCCCGGCGCCGCTCGTGGTCGCCCTGCACGGCGCCGGCGGGGACGCCGCGGCCGGTCTCGGCATCCTCGGCGGCCTGGCCGACGAGCGGGGCCTGCTCGTCCTGGCGCCGGCCTCCCGCGGGTCGACGTGGGACGCGGTCACCGGCCGCTCCGGCGAGGACGCCGCTCTGCTGGACCAGGCCCTGGCCCGCGTCTTCTCGACCGTGCCGGTCGATCCGGGGCGCACCGCCGTGGCCGGGTTCTCCGACGGCGCCTCCTACGCGCTGGGCCTCGGCCTGGCCAACGGGGACCTGTTCGCCTCCGTCGTCGCCTTCTCCCCGGGCTTCGTCCCCGGGGCGTCGCGGCAGGGCCGGCCGGCGGTGTTCGTGTCGCACGGCGACGCCGACGGCGTGCTGCCCGTCGAGCGGACCAGCCGGCGGATCGTGCCGGACCTCCGCGAGGAGGGCTACGACGTCACCTACCGGGAGTTCTCCGGCGGGCACGCCGTCCCGCCCGAGGTGGCGGCGGAGGCGGTCGACCGGCTCGTGGGGTGACGGCGCGACGCTCCGGGGCGCGGGCGGGCGGCGACCGGCGTAGCGTCCGCAGACACCTCACGTTCCGGGGACCGAGTTCCGGGGGAGCCGATGGCCCTCAGACGCCGGATCGGCAGCGCGCTCGGCGCGGCCGTGACGCTGGCCGGTGCCGGCGTGGTGGCCGGCGCCGGGGTCACGGCCGGGCTCGTGGGCGGCACCGCCGGCCTGGTTGAGGGGCCCGCCCGCGCCGTGCTGTCGCGGGCCCACGCGGCCGCGGTCACCGGCACGCGCGCCGTCGGCACCCTGGTCACCGGCGCCGACCCGCTGCCCGACGGGCACCTGCGCGACATCGTGGACACCGTGCGGGGGATGGTCGAGCCGCCACCGTCCCGGCACACCCGCCGGGTGTGGGCCGACCGGGGTCGCGTGCAGGTGGAGCTGTGCGTCCCGGACGCACAGGAGGCCCCGGAGGTCCGCTCCGCGCTGCGTCGCCACCTCGAGCGGCTCGAGGGCGTGGAGTGGGCCACCGTCAACGACGTCGTCGGCCGCGTGCTCGTCGCCTTCGACGACCGCCGGGTCACCGTCGAGGACCTCGTCGGCACGGTGACCGCCATCGAGAAGGCCCGGGGCGGACAGGGGCTGTTCCCGGCGCGGGAGGACCACCCGGCCGACCTGGAGCCGCTGCTGGCCGCGCTCGTCGCGGCCGGCATCGACCTCGCCGCCGTCGGGGTCGCCTACGCGGCGAAGATGTCGCCGGTCCCGGCGCTCACCCGCCACGCGACCCTCGCCGTCGCGCTGCTGGAGTCCCAGACGTGGCTCAAGCGGGTGCTGTACCGGCGCGTGGGCCCGACCGGCACGGAACTGACCTTCTCCGGCGTGAGTGCGCTGCTGCACGCCCTCACCCAGAGCCCCACGGTGCCCGCGCTCAACGCCGCCGCCGCGCTCCAGGAGGTCCTGGAGATGCGCGCCCACCGGCAGGTGTGGCGGCGCCGCGAGTGGGAGCTGTGCCGCCCGGAGCCGGACGACGGCGAGCGGGAGCCGCTGACGCCACCCGGCGACCGGCCGCGCCCCCTGCCGCCCGGCCCGGTCGAGACCTACACCGAGCGGCTGGCCCCCACCGAGCTGGCCGCCGCGCTCGGCCTGCTGGGGCTCACCGGCCGCCCCGGCCGCTCGGCGGACCTGCTCAAGGCGCTGAACCCGAAGGCCGCCTTCCACGGGCGGGCGGCGTTCGCCACGACGCTGGACCTCCTGCTGTGCCGCCGCGACGTGCTGCCGATGGACGGCTCGGTCTACAAGCGGCTGGACCGGGTGGACGCCGTCGTCGTCGACGGCGACGCGCTCTGCACCGGCCCGCCGGTGGTGCTGGAGGCCACCGCGGAGGCCGACGGGTGGGACGACGCCCGGGTCTGGACGGCCGCCGCACGGCTGGTCGGCGCCCTGGAGGGTGACGAGCCGGACGACGACGTGCGGCTCGGGCGGTCCCGGGCCGCCGAGGACGCGCCCGGGGCCGAGGTCCGGCAGGTGTACGAGGGCCGGCGCCGGGTGGGCACGGTGACCGTCGCCCGCGAGCTGGACCCGTACGCCGAGGCGTTGCTGGCGACCGCTGCCGCGACCGGCGCCCGACTCGTGCTCACCGCGCACGCCGGCACCCGGGAGGTCGCCGCGGCCGCGGACGAGGTGGCACCCGCGGACGAGGCGCTGGTGGCCACGGTCCGCCGGCTGCAGGACGACGGGCTCGGCGTCCTCCTGGTCAGCCACTGCGACGGCCCCGCGCTGCTGGCCGCCGACGTCGCCGTCGCCCCCGTCCGGCCCGGCCGCGCGCCGGCGTGGGGTGCCGACCTGGTGACCCGACCCGGGCTGGCCGACGCCTGTCGGATCGTCGCGGCGACGACGGCCGCCCACACCGTGAGCCGGCGCTCGGTGCAGGCGGCGCTCACGGGCAACGTCCTCGGCGGGCTCCTCGCCGCCGTCGGCAGCGAGCGGTACGGGCAGCAGAAGGCGACCACGCCCGGCAAGACCGCCACGACCGTCGCGATGCTGGGCGGCACCTGGGCCGCCGTCCGGGCCGCCGGCCGCCCGGTCCCGCCCCCGACGGTGCACACGCCCTGGCACGCGCTCGACCCCGACGAGGTGCTGCACCGCGTGGCCGAGCTGCCGGCCGCGGAGGACGCGCGGCCGGTCCGCTTCCGCCGGGTCCGGGCGCACCCGCTGGTGCGGGGACCGTCCCGCTTCGTCCGCACCGTCGCCGCCGAGCTGGCCGACCCGCTGACCCCCGTGCTCGGCACCGGTGCCGCCGCCACCGCGCTGCTCGGCGAGGCCACCGACGCCGTCCTCGTCGGCAGCGTCACCGTCGCCAACTCGCTGGTCAGCGGCCTGCAGCGGCTGCGCGCGGAGACGGCGCTGGAGTCGCTGCTGCTCGAGCAGGACGTCGTCGTGCACCGGGAGACCGACGGCGGCCGCGAGGAGGTGCCCGGCAGCGCGCTGCGGGTCGGGGACGTCGTCCTGGTGGAGCCCGGTGACGTGCTGGCCTGCGACGCCCGCCTGCTGGAGGCGGTCGACCTCGAGGTCGACGAGTCGAACCTGACCGGGGAGTCGCTGTCGGTGGGCAAGTCGGTGCCGGCCACGCCCGGGGCCGACGTCGCCGACCGCACCTGCGTGCTCTTCGACGGCACGACCGTGGTGGCCGGGCGCGGCCGGGCCGTCGTCGTCGCGGTGGGCGACGCCACCCAGGCCGGCCGCGCGGCCCGGGCGGCCGGCGGCGCGGCGCCCCCCGCGGGCGTCCAGGCGCGGCTGGGCGAGCTGACCCGCTCGGTGCTGCCGCTGACCCTGGCCGGCGGCGCGGCGGTCACCGCCCTCGGGGTGCTGTGGCGCCGCCCGCTGCGCGACGCCGTCCGGGACGGGGTGGCCGTCGCCGTCGCGGCGGTGCCCGAGGGGCTGCCCCTGGTCGCCACGGTGGCGCAGCAGGCGGCCGCGCGGCGGCTGTCCCGCCGGGGCGCCGTCGTCCGCAGCGCGCGGGTGCTGGAGGCCCTCGGCCGGGTGGACACCGTGTGCTTCGACAAGACCGGGACGCTGACGGAGAACCGGCTGCGGGTGGCGGGGCTGGTCCCCCTGGACGGGGGGCTCGACGAGGACGGGCTGCTGCGGCTGGTCGCGGCCGGTGTCGGCAACGGTGACGACCGGGCGCACGAGACCGACCGCGCGGTCGTGGAGGCCGCCGAGGAGCGCGGGGTGTGCCCCGACGGCGACGCGGGGGCGAGCCTGCCGTTCGCCGCCGGGCGCGGCTTCTCCGCGGCCGTGCGCGAGGGCCGGCTCGTGGTCAAGGGGGCGCCCGAGGTGGTCGCCGGCCGCTGCCGGGACGCCGGGGACCTCACCGGGCGGGTGCAGGAGCTCGCCGCCGAGGGGCTGCGGGTGCTGGCCGTCGCCGACCGGGAGTGGGACGGCGGCGCGGGCGACCTGGAGGAGGAGGCCCGGGACCTCACGCTGCGCGGGCTGGTCGGACTCGCCGACACGGTCCGCGGCTCCTCGGTCGCGGCAGTCGAGCAGCTGCGGGCAGCCGGCGTCCGGGTCATCGTGGCCACCGGCGACCACCCGGAGACCGCCCGCGCCATCGCCGCCCAGGCCGGCGTCCCCGGTGCCGACCAGGTCGTGACCGGCGCGCAGTTCGCCCGCGCCTCGGAGGCCGAGCGGGCCCGCATGGTGCGCGAGACGGCGGTGTTCGCCCGGCTGTCGCCGGAGCAGAAGGTCTCGCTGGTCGCCGCGCTGCGCCGGGCCGGGGCGACCCTGGCGATGACCGGGGACGGCGTGAACGACGCCGCGGCGATCCGGCTGGCCGACGTCGGGGTGGGGGTCTCCGGTGCCGAGTCGCCCGCCGCCCGTGCCGCTGCCGACCTGGTGCTCACCGACCTGGACCTGACCCGGCTGGTCGACGCGATCGGCGAGGGCCGCGCGATGTGGTCGCGGGTGCGGGACGCGGTCTCGGTGCTGGTCGGCGGCAACGCCGGCGAGGTCGCGTTCACGGTGCTCGGCACCGCGTTCGGCGGGCGGGCGCCGATCAACACCCGGCAGCTGCTGCTGGTCAACCTGCTCACCGACATGTTCCCGGCGCTGGCCGTCGCCGTGGCCGCGCCGCGGGGTGCCGCGGTCGACGGGGACGACGGCCCGCTGGCCGGGCACCCGCTGGCCGCGGTGCTCGAGGCCGGGCCGCAGCGGGGCTTCGCGCGGGAGGTGCGGCGGATGGTGCTGGTCCGCGGTGCGGCCACCACCGCCGGTGCGACGGGGGCCTGGACCGCCGGGCGGCTCACCGGGTTCCGGGGGCGGGCCGGGACGATGGGCCTGGCCGCGCTAATCACCAGCCAGCTCGGGCAGACCGCGTGGGCCGGCCGGCGCAGCCCGCTCGTGCTGGTCACCGCCGCGGGCTCGCTCGCCGTCCTGGCCGCCGTCGTCCAGACGCCGGGGCTCAGCCGCTTCTTCGGCTGCACGCCGCTGGACCCGCTGGCCTGGCTGGTCGTCCTCGGCTGCGCCGCCGCGGCCACCGCCGGCGCCGAGGTGCTGCCGCGCCTGACCGGGTCGGCCGGGTCGAAGGCGTCGGGCTGACCCGCTCAGCCGGCGAAGCGGGCGGCGAACGCCCCCGGTGTCATCCCGGTGACCCGGGCGAAGTCGCGGCTGAAGTGCGGCTGGTCGGCGTACCCGAGCAGTGCCGAGACCTCCGCGAGGGTCGTGCCGCGAGCGCGCAGGCGCTCGGCGGCCTCCTGCAGCCGGCGGCGCTGGATCAGCCACTTCGGCGTCAGCCCCAGCCGGCGGCGCACCAGCCGCTGCAGGGCCCGCTCGGACAGGTCGAACGCGGCGCACACCTGGGCCACCCGGGTCACCGCGTGGTCGCCCTCCACGAACGCGACCACCCGGTTGACCAGCTGGCCCTCGGGGTCGACGGGCAGCAGCGGCCGCAGCGCGTCGCCGAAGGCGTCCATCGCCGCCCGGTGCGCGGCGGGGGACGTCGAATCGCCGGTCATGGCCGCCCGCACCCGCGCGGTCAGCCGCTCGCCATCGGCCCCGAGCACCTGGGCCAGCGGGACGTGCCGGTCGGTGTACGGGGCGACCGACCCGCGCGCGACGAGCGCGCCGGCGGCCGGGGCGCACATGACCCCGACCGCCCAGCCGTCACCGGTGAGCGTGGTCGTCGACAGGCCGGAGACGACGCCGTGGAAGCGGGCGTAGTCGCCGGAGACCACGAGCAGCGTGACCGGGTACTGCAGCACCTGCTGCGGCGCCTCCCGGCCGGGCGGGACCGACCAGACCGGGATCCAGAAGCGCTCCAGCAGCCCGGTGAACTCCGGTGCGGCCGCGTAGCGGTACATCACGTGCGAGGCGTCGCCGGGGGAGCGCAGGTGGGCCCGCTCGACGTGGTCGAGGCGGCGCGGGGCGGTGTCGGGTTCCATCAAGACCCCACCCTGCCCGGCTCCCTAGCGTCGCGGCCATGACGACACCCATCGCCGCCGCCTACGCCGCAGCCGACCGCCCCCTGACCGCCGTCCTCGACGCCGTGCCCACCGCCGCGTGGGACCGGCCCTCGACCTGCGAGGGGTGGACCGTACGGGAGGTCGTCCGACACATGGTGCAGACCCAGCGGGAGTTCCTCACCGACCGTGGGGTGGACCTCGGCGAGGAGCCGGACGTGGACGCGGACCCGGCGGCGGCGTGGCGGGCCCACGCGGCGCGGGTCGTGGCGGCGGTCTCCGACGAGGCCGTCGCGGAGCAGGCTTACGACGGGTTCTTCGGCCCGACGACGGTCGGCGCCAGCCTCGAGCAGTTCTACGTGTGGGACATGGTCGTGCACCGCTGGGACGTCGCCCGGTCGGTCGGCCAGGACGCCGCGCTGACCGACGCCGAGCTGGACCGCGTCGAGTCCGGGGCGGACGCGTTCGGCGACGCGCTGTACATGGAGGGCATCTGCCGGCCCGGGGCGCAGCCGCCCGCGGACGCCGGGCGCGAGGCCCGGGTGCTCGCCCGGCTGGGCCGCGGCTGACCCGCTGCTCAGCCGGCGGGGTCCCGCGCGGGGAGGGCGTCCAGCGACCGGCGCACGGCCTGCACGATGTCCCCGGCCACGAACAGGTCGTCGGTGCTGGTGGCCCGGGCCCGGCGGACGGCCTCGGTGAACTCGTGCAGGCAGGCCTCCGCCCGGGCCAGGGCCTCGCGGTCGGCGGCGGCGTCCTCCACCGAGCGCAGCGCGGCGGCCAGCGCGGCCAGCGTGCGGGACGCCGCCGGGCGCAGCGTCGGGCCGAGCGCCACCCGCTCGAACTCAGCCCGCTCGGTCTCGGCGATCACCTGGGTCAGCTGCTCGACCAGCAGGCTCAGCCGCTCCAGCGCGCGGGCCTGCCGGTACTGCGCCTCAGCGGCGGCGCGGTGGTGGCGGGCCCGGCGGTTGCCCCGGCGGGCCTCGGCGGCCTGCTGCACCGCCTCGCGCATCTGGGCCAGCACCGGGTCGATCCGGTGCGTGCGCCGCTGCCACTCGTCCTCGGTGGGCGGGTGCTCCTGCTGCAGCCCGTCGGCGAGGTCCTCGAGCTGGCCGGCCAGGGTGTCGCGCAACGCGCGCAGCCGCTCGGCGGCCGGGGCGAGCGGCAGCGGCGGGAAGGCGGCCGTGACCGCGAGGCCGATCAGCGCGCCGACGGCGGTCAGCCCCGTGTAGGCCAGGACGAAGCCGGGGTCCTGCGTGCCGAGGACGAGCACGAACAGCGCCGAGGTCGCCGTCCAGCTGCCGGAGCTGCCCAGCCGCCGCCAGCCGGCCAGCAGCACCCCGGCAGCGACCACCACGGCGAGGGTGCCGAAGTCGTCGCCCAGCACGGCCGACACCCCGAGGGCGAGGGCGGCGCCCAGCGCGATCGCCGCGACCGACTGCGCGGCCTCCCGGATCGACCCGGTCAGCGTCGTCGAGGTGGCGAACACCGCCCCCAGCGGCGCGTAGTACGGGTACCGCTGGGCCGGGTCGAGGGGCAGCAGGCCCGCCACGTGCCAGGCCAGCGCCGCGGCCAGGGCGGCCTTGACGGCCAGCGCCACCCGCGGGTGGCGCGCCCAGGTCCGCCGCAGCCCGCCCGGCCGGCCGAGCCGGGGGCGCCGGGGGACGGCGGTCACCGGCCCAGGTGCGCCCGGAGGGCAGCCACGACCATGCGGTGGTCCTCCAGCTGCGGCAGCCCGGAGACGACGACGGCGCCGACCGGGCCGACCGAGCGCACGACGACGGGGAACCCACCGCCGTGGGCCGCGTAGAGGGCGGGATCCAAACCGAACTCCTCCTCGAACGTCGTCCCCCGCTCGACCGAGGCCTGCCGCACGTAGAGGCTGCTGTGCCCGAACCGGTGCACGACGCGGGTCTTGCGCTGGATCCAGGAGTCGTTGTCCGGGCTGGTACCCGGCAGCGAGGCGTGGAAGAGCTGGTGGCCGTGCCGGCTGACGTCCACCGCCACCGGGGCGCCGTCCCGCCGCGCGGCCGCCACCAGCGCCGACCCGAGGTCCCACGCGTCGTCGTTGGTGAAGCCGTCGAACTGCAGCTCCTCCTCCTCGGCGGCGAGCTGGGCGAGGGACGGGAAGGAGTCGGCCATGCGTCCTTCCTACCGCGCTCGACACTCCTCCCGCGGGGTAGGAAGGGTGCCCCTCCGGACGACAGGGGTGGCCCATGAGGTGGACCGAGCGGGTCGACCGGTTCCAGCGCCGGCACCCGGCGGCCGGGTTCCCGATCGCGGTGTTCTACAAGTTCATGGACGACGACGGTCACTTCCTCGCCGCGCTGATCACCTACTACGGCTTCCTGTCGCTGTTCCCGACGCTGCTCCTGCTGGCCACCGTGCTGGGGTTGGTGCTGGCCGGGAACCCGGACCTGCAGCAGCAGCTGCTCGACTCCGCGCTGGCCGAGTTCCCGGTGATCGGCCCGCAGCTGGCGCGGCCGGAGGGGCTCGGTGGCGGGGTCACCGGGATCGTGGTCGGGGGGCTGGTCGCCCTCTACGGGGCGCTCGGCATGGGGCAGGCCATCCAGCACGCGATGAACACGGTCTGGGCGGTGCCCCGACACAGCCGGCCGGACCCGATCACCTCCCGCGGGCGCAGCCTGCTCCTGCTGTGCACCCTGGGCCTGCTCGTGCTGGCCAGCACCGTGCTGTCCGCGCTGGGCAGCGGTGCGGCGGCCTACGGCGGGTTCAGCGGATGGCTGCACCTGCTGCTCACCGTCGCCTCCGTGCTGGCGAACGCCGCGGTCTTCGTGCTCGGGTTCCGCATCACCACCGTCCGCCGGCTCACCACCCGGCAGGTGCTGCCCGGTGCCCTGACCGCTGCGGTGCTGTGGCAGCTGCTGCAGTCCTTCGGCGGTGTCTACGTCGCCCGCGTGGTGGCCAACGCCAGCGCCGTCGACGCGGTCTTCGCCCTGGTCCTCGGGCTGCTCGCGTTCATCTACCTGGCCGCGGTCGCGCTGATGCTGTGCGTGGAGATCGACGTGGTGCGGGTGGACCACCTGTACCCCCGGGCGTTGTTCACCCCCTTCGTCGACCACCAGGACCTGACCGAGGGCGACGAGCGGGTCTACTCCGAGGCCGCGCGCGCCCAGCGTGCGGTGCGGCACCAGGAGGTCGACGTCCGCTTCGAGCGCGAGGACCGCGAGACGGAGAGCCCGTAGCCCCGCCCGTCCGGAGCCGGTCGGGGCCGACGAGGCTTGACCTCACGTGCACTTCAGCTCCGACGATCGGTGCCGCGGCTCGCACCCGGAAAACCGGTGGCGGGCCGATGACCCGGCCGCGCACATTCCGTCGTAGGGACGACGGACGCCGCACCGCACACGCCGCTCGAGGGAGTCGGGATGACCGCAGGGAGCGCACTCGCCATCGAGGCGACCGGCCTCGAGAAATCCTTCGGGGACACCCGCGCCGTGGCCGGCGTCGACCTCGCCGTCCCCGCCGGTGCCATCTACGGGGTCCTCGGACCCAACGGCGCCGGCAAGACCACGACGATCCGGATGCTGGCCACCATCGTCCCGCCCGACGCCGGCAGGGCCCGGGTCCTCGGCCACGACGTCGTCACCGAGGCCGACGCCGTGCGCGGCCTGGTCAGCCTCACCGGTCAGCTCGCCTCCGTCGACGAGGAGCTCACCGGCCGGGAGAACCTCGTCCTCATCGGGCGGCTGCTGGGCCACCGCCGGGGCGCCGCCCGCGCCCGGGCCGACGAGCTCCTCGAGGCCTTCGGCATCGCCGGCGCCGCCGGGAAGCTGGTCAAGCACTACTCGGGCGGCATGCGCCGGCGGCTGGACATCGCCGCGAGCATCGTCGTCACCCCGCAGCTGGCCTTCCTCGACGAACCCACGACCGGACTGGACCCCCGCTCGCGCGGTCAGGTCTGGGAGATCGTCCGGGCGCTGGTGGCCGAGGGGACGACGGTCCTGCTCTGCACCCAGTACCTCGAGGAGGCCGACCAGCTGGCCGACGGGATCGTGGTCATCGACCACGGCCGGGTCATCGCCGAGGGCACCCCGGGCCAGCTCAAGGCCTCGGTGGGCACCGGCTCGCTGCACGTGCGGCTGCTCGACCCCGGCCAGCGTGCGGAGGCCGCCCGCGTCCTCGAGGCCGCGGTCGGCAGCGTGGTGCTGGAGCCCGACCCGGCCGCACTGTCGGCGGCCTGCCCCGACCCCGGGCTCGCCGCACTCGGCGTGGGCGAGCTGGGCCGCGCCGGCCTCGGCATCGCCGAGTTCGCGCTCGGCCAGCCCAGCCTGGACGAGGTGTTCCTGGCCCTCACCGGCCACCTCGCCGAGGAGCAGCCCACGGACACCCTGGAGGACCAGGCGTCATGACCGCCACGACCACCCCGGGAACTGCCGACACCGCCGCCGTCCGCCGGGCGATCGCCTCCACGGCACGGCCGCCCCGGCCGGGACCGCTGTCGACCGCGCTGACCTTCGGCTGGCGCGGGATGCTCAAGATCAAGCACGTCCCCGAGCAGCTGATGGACGTCACCATCACGCCGGTGCTGTTCGTGCTGATGTTCACCTACCTGTTCGGTGGTGCCCTCGCCGGCTCGACCAGCGCCTACCTGCACTACGTGCTGCCCGGCATCCTCGTCATGTCGGTGGTCTTCACGACCGTCTACTCGGGCGTGGCGCTCAACACCGACCTCACCAAGGGCGTCGTCGACCGGTTCCGGTCCCTGCCGATCTGGCGGCCGGCGCCGCTGCTGGGCGCGCTGCTCGGCGACAGCGTCCGCTACGTCGTCGCCGGCACGGTGATCCTCGTGCTGGGCGTCGTCCTCGGGTACCGGCCGGAGGGTGGGGTGGCCGGGGTCCTGCTGGCGCTGGGGTTGGTCGTCGTCTTCTCGTTCGGGCTCTCGTGGGTGTACTCCGCGCTCGGCCTGGTGCTGCGCTCGCCGAGCGCGGTGCTGAACGGCGGGTTCACGGTGCTCTTCCCGCTGACGTTCCTGTCCAACGTCTTCGTCGACCCGGCCACGCTGCCCGGCCCGCTGCAGGCCTTCGTCGAGGTCAACCCGATCTCGGTGCTGGCCACCGCGTGCCGCTCGCTCATGGCCGGCACCCCCGACGGCACCGCCATCGCCGTCTCCCTGGCCGTGGCCGCGGCGCTGGCCGCGGTGTTCCTGCCGGTCACGACCCGCCTCTACCGCAGCCGCTGAGGACCACGGTGACGGCCGTGGTGCCGTCGGACCCGGACCCGTCGGGATCGGTGCGGCCGCTGGAGGACTCGATCCGCACCGACCTCGGCTCGGCACCGCGTCGGGCTCCCCGTCGCACCGGTACCGCGCGGTCGAGTCCGTCCCCGGCGGGCCCTGCGGGAAATCGATGGCGCCGCCTGTCACGTCCCGAGCACCGTTTCCGTCGGTAGGTGGGAGCAGGGTGCGCACCCACCGAGGAGAGGACGAGGCATGACCGCACGACCAGGCAACACCGGTGTCCTTGTGGCCCTCCCGCCGGGAGGTCGAGCATGGGCACCCTGGCGCACCCGACGAGGAGGAGCCGACATGGATCCCGATCCGCGTGAACCGACCGGAGACCTCGGCTACGACATGGCGCACGACGACATGGCCCAGGTGAGCGGCGGCCGGCCGCGCTCCCGGGGCGAGGCCGCGCAGCGCGCCCCGGCGGACGACGGCCGCGACGACGCCGCGGGGGACTACGCCTACGACGAGGCACACGACTTCCGGCGCTGACGTCCTGCCCCGGCGTGGCGGCGCCGCGCCGGGGTAGGGGAGGGGGCACCCCTCGACCCTGGGAGCGTCGTGACCGACCGCACCTCCCCCCGATCCGCCCTCGGTGCGCTGACCGGCGCCCTCGTCCGGGCGCCGGAGCTGCGCACCGACGAGGAACGCTCGGCCTCCCGCCTGGAGCTCTTCTTCGACCTGGCGTTCGTCCTCGTCGTCGCGGAGCTGGCTCTCGACTTCCGCGCCGACGTGACCTGGCACGGCGAGCTGGTCTTCGCCGGGCTGTTCACCACCGTCTGGTGGGCGTGGGTGAGCGCGACCCTCTACGCCAACCGCTTCGACCACGACGACGTCGTCTACCGGCTGCTCAAGCTCGGCTCGATGGCCGCCGTCGTCGGGATGGCCGCCACCGCCACCGAGGCGACCGGCACCTACTTCGGCGTCTTCGTGGGTTGCCAGCTCGCGCTGCGGGCGACGCTGTTCCTCCAGTACCTCCGCGCCCACCTGCACGTGCCCGGTGCCCGGCCGATCGCCCGGCTGTACATGATCGGCACCGCCATCGGGGCGCTGCTGTGGGTGGTCTCCCTCGCCGTGCCGCGCCCGGTCGGGTTCGCCCTGTGGGCCGCCGCCATCCTGGTCGAGGCGCTGGTGCCGCTGCTGGCCACGCGCTCGTCGGCCGACGTCCCCCTGCACGTCGAGCACCTGCCCGAGCGGTTCGCGCTCTTCGTGATCCTGGTGCTCGGCGAGTCGGTGGCGGGCATCGCCCACGGGCTGCACGACGCCCACTGGACGGGATCCGGACTCCTGGTCGCGGCGCTCGGCTTCGTCCTGGCCGCGGCGCTGTGGTGGAGCTACTTCGACCTGGCCGGGGCCCGCGCCAAGCAGCTGCTCAGCGAGGTGGGCGGGGAGCGCAGCGACCACTCGCACGACGCGTACGTCTTCGGGCAGCTGCCGTTGACCCTGGCGCTGGCCACCGTCGGCGCGGGGCTGGAGCTGGCCGTGGTGCAGAGCGGCGAGGGCGAGGTGCCGATCGGCACCCGGCTGGTGCTCGCCGGTGGGGTGGCGGTCTACCTGCTGTCGGTGTCCGTCACCGAGGTGGGGATGTCCAAGCGGGGGGCGCGGCGCGGGTTGTGGTGGCCGGTCGCCGCGGCTGCCGTCGCCGTCGTGGACGTCGTGCTGGAGCTGCCGGCCGCCGTCGTGGTCGGCGCGCTGACCGCCGTCGTCGTCGCGGTGGTGGTCGTCGGCCTGGTCGAGCGGGCCACCGGCCGTCTCGACGTCGAGGAGGTCTGAGGGCGGCTCAGTCCGCCCGGCGCGGGAGCGCTCGGCGGGCCGGGCCGGGCAGGAGGAGCAGGAGCAGCGAGAGATAGCCGATGGCCGGGACGGCGACGCCGACGACCAGGGCCAGCACGAAGGTGCCCGTGGTGAGGAGCGCACCGGGCAGGTCGTCCTCCGCCGGGTCGGCGCCGGCGCGGCGCAGATACGGACGGCGCACGAGGAGGAGGGTGAGCAGGGTCAGGCAGGCGGAGCTCACCGTCATCGTGCCGATGTAGACGGCGATCGCGAGGCGCTCGTCGCCGTAGACCGCTGTCACCTCGGTGGCGAAGGGCAGCAGCACGATCGTCAGCGTCCAGACCAGGTTCACCAGCACGAACGGCCGGTCGTAGGAGCCGACCCGCTCGACGATCCGGTGGTGCACCAGCCACAGCTGGGCGATCACCGCGAAGCTCAGCGCGAAGGCGCCGAACCGGCCGGCCTCGGCGACCAGGAGGGCGTCGAGGTCCACCACCTCGCCCTCGTCGGGGAGGACGTCCACGAGGGGCAGGACGAGCAGCGTGATGGCGATCGCCACGATGGCGTCGAGGAAGGTGATCAGCCGGTCGAGGCCCCGGTCGGTGCGCACCGCCGCAGGCTAGGGGCGCAGGTTTCTGGGTGGGGTGGTCGGAGCGCCCGCCGCCGGGTACGGGCCGCAGCATGCGCGAGCGACCAGGTCACGGCGGACGACCCAGACCCCGGGAGAGCCGCATCGAACTGCCGGACGGGCGGGCGATGGCGTACGCGGAGTACGGCGACCCGGCGGGCCGGGTGGTGCTCGGCTGCCACGGCTCGCCGAGCTCGCGGCTGGAGCGCCACGTCGAGGACCCCGAGGACTACCGGCGCTGGGGCGTGCGGTTCGTCGTGCCCGACCGGCCGGGCTTCGGCCGCTCCGACCCGCAGCCGGGACGGCGGGTGGTCGACTGGCCGGACGACGTGGCGGTTGCTGGACTCGCTCGGTGTGGGCGAGTTCTCGGTCCTCAGCCTCTCCGGCGGTGCGGCCTACGCGCTGGCCTGCGCCGCCGCCTTCGGCCCCCGCGTACGGGCCGTCGGCGTGCTCGGCGGGGCGCCGCCGCCCGACGTCCCGTGGCCCTGGCCGCAGTGGGTGCCCCGACGGCTGCGGGTGGCCGCGCACCGGCCGTCGTCGGCGGCGCTGCTGCGGCCGCTGTTCGCTCCGGTGGCGCTGCGCCCGGCGGCGATCCCGCGCTACCTGCAGGCACGGCTCAACCCGGCCGACCGGCGGGTGATCGGACGTCCCGAGGTACGGCGGATCCTGTCCGAGACCTTCACCGAGGGGTTGCGCAACGGCGCGACCCCGCTCGCCGAGGACCGCGCCCTGCTGTTCCGGCCGTGGGGGTTCCCCCTGTCGTCGGTGCGCCAGCACGTGCACGTCTGGCACGGCACGCAGGACTGGCAGGTGCCCGCCGGGCTCGGCCGGGTGCTGGTCGCGATGCTGCCCCGCTGCACCGCGCACTGGCTGGTGGGGGAGGGGCACTTCGCCGTCTTCGACCACGCGGCGGAGGTCTACGGCGCGCTGCGCCCCTGACCGGGCGGGGGAGGATGGGCACGTGCCGCGGCTGCTCGTCGTCCACCACACGCCCTCGCCGTCCCTGCAGGCCGTGCTCGAGGCGGTGCGGGAGGGCGTGGCGCTGGTCGAGGAGGTCGAGCTCGAGGTCCGGCCGGCGCTGTCGGCCGGGGCCGCGGACCTGCTCGCCGCCGACGGCGTCCTGCTCGGGACGCCGGCCAACATCGGCTACATGTCCGGGGCGCTCAAGCACTTCTTCGACACCGTCTACTACCCGTGCCTGGACGCCACCGTCGGTCTCCCGTACGGCGTGTACGTGCACGGCAACGACGACACGTCCGGCGCGCTGCGCAGCATCGAGCGGATCACCGGCGCCCTGCGGTGGAAGCAGGTCGCCGCGGCCCTGAGCCTGACCGGCGCCCCCGGCCCGGCCGACCTCGAGTCCGCCCGCGAGCTGGCCGCCACCGTCGCCGTGCAGCTGTAGCGGACTCGTCCCCGGGCTCCTCACCGCCGCTCGGCGGGGGCCGCGCCGGGAGCGGCCGGGATCCCCGGGTGCGCGTGCCGCGGCGGCACCTCGGTGAACAGGTCCACCAGCGCATCCCAGCGGGTCCGGCGGCCGGCGGGGAAGCGGGCCTCGGCGCGGGCCCGCCGGTGCGAGCCCGGCCGGTACCAGCGGTGCGCCCAGAACGAGCCGGGCCGGGCCAGCCGCACCGCGCCGACCAGGGCCACCAGCGGGACGAAGACGCCGACGACGCCGAGCACGACCCGGCCCTTGAGGATCGCGGCCAGGGCGAAGAACAGGTTGACGACGACCGTGATCCACAACACCAGCTCGCTGCCGGCGTCGTCGGCGTCGAACGGGTTGGCGCCGACGAGCAGCAGCCCGCCGACGACGAGCGCGACCATGACGGCGTCGATCGAGCTGCGGCCCTGCCGGCTCCAGTAGACGTCCTCGAGGTGCAGCCACAGCGCGAACTCGTCCAGGGTGAGCGCGGCGCCGGCCCCGAACAGCACCGCCAGCAGCTGCACCCAGGGCGTGCCGGGCCGGTAGGTGAACTCCAGCGTGCCGGCGCCCAGCAGCAGGAAGATGCCGTAGACCTCGTGGTGCACGTGCACGCCGCCGACGCTGGCGTCGCGGAACGGCCCGCGGCCGGTCCGGATCGCCCGGGTGACCAGCCGGGTGACCAGGAAGGTCACCAGGAACGCCAGCACCATCCAGGCGACGACGCTCCGGCGCCCGGCCAGGTCGGGCAGCAGTTCCGGAGTGACCTGCACCCGCCACCTCCGCCCGCCGCCTCGACCGCTGGGGCCCCGGTCGCCGCCGATGGTGGTGCCGGGGGCGGTTCCCCGACAAGCGGCTCAGCCGCCGTGCAGGCGGAGCAGGACGGCCTCGTCCGGCTGCAGCACCAGGTCGCGCACCACCGAGGACGGGCGGCCGGGGTCGGTGGAGACGAGCAGGGTGGCCTCCTCGCCCGGGACGAGGGTCCGTGGCCCGAGGCCGAGGTTGACGGCGGCCAGCAGCCGCTCGTCGCCGTCCTCCCGGAGCCAGGCCAGCACGTCGGGCGCGGCGTCCAGCATCCGCTGCCGGCCGGTCTGCAGGGCGGTGGAGGCGGCGCGCAGCTCGCCGAGGCGGCGCACCAGGGACAGCGTGGACGACGGGTCGGCGGCCTGGCGCTCGACGCAGAGCCGCTCGGCGTCGGCGACCAGCGGCAGCCAGGGCTCGCCGGTGGTGAACCCGGCCCCCGCGCCGGCGACCGACGGCGGCCGCCAGGGGAGCGGCGCCCGCTCGGGGTCGCGGCCGTCGACGTCGACCACCCGGTCCGGCGGGACGATAGCGTCGGGCAGCCCCAGCTCGTCGCCCTGGTAGAGGAACGGCGTGCCGCGCAGCGCGGTCAGCAGCAGCGCGACGGCCCGCGCCCGTGCCGGGCCGTGCCCGCCGTCGTCATAGCGGGTGGCGATGCGGGAGTGGTCGTGGTTGCCGAGGAACCACGCGGGCCAGGCCTCGGGCTCGGCCTGCGCCTCGAACTCCTCGATCGCGGCGCGGAAGGCGCCGGCGTCCCACGGCAGGTGGACGAAGACGAAGTTGTGCGCCAGGTGCAGCTGGTCGCCGCCGGTGAGGTAGGCCAGCACGCGGCGCAGGTCGAGCAGGTAGACCTCGCCGACGACCATCCGGTCGGGGAACTCGTCGACCACCCGCCGGATGCCGCGCAGCCGCCCGTGCGCGGTCTCCCAGTCCTGGTCGTGCCGGCGGTCGGAGCCGGCGTTGCTGCGCAGCAGCGGGTCCTTGGCCAGCCGCTGCAGCGCGTCGATGCGCAGCCCGTCGACACCGCGGCCCAGCCAGAACCGGATCGTGTCGTGCATCGCCGCCTCGACCTCCGGGTGCTCCCAGTTCAGGTCCGGCTGCTGCGGGGTGTACGAGTGCAGGTACCACTGGCCCGTGGGCTCGTCGTACGTCCAGGCCGGGCCGACCGCGGCGAACTCCGAGCGCCAGTCGTTGGGCGGCCCGCCGTCGGGGGCGCCGTCCCGCCAGACGTACCAGTTCCGCTTCGGGTCCTCGCGGGAGGAGCGGGAGGCGCGGAACCACGGGTGTTGGTCGGAGGTGTGGTTGGGCACCCAGTCCAGCACCACGCGGATGCCCCGCGCGTGGCAGTCGGCGACCAGGTCGTCGAGGTCGGCGAGCGTGCCGAACAGCGGGTCGACGTCGCAGTGGTCGGAGACGTCGTAGCCGAAGTCGGCCATGGGGGAGGGGAACACCGGCGAGAGCCAGACCGCCGTGACGGACAGCCCGGTGAGGTGGTCCAGGTGCGCCCGCAGGCCGCGCAGGTCACCGACGCCGTCGCCGTCGGAGTCGGCGAACGACCGCGGGTAGACCTGGTAGACCGCGCCGCGCCGCCACCAGCTCGTCACGGCCGCGGGATGTTCCGCAGGTTGCTGCGCGCCAGGTCGATCATCTTCCCGACGCCGCCGCCGAGCACCTGCTTGGTGGCCGACGTCGCGAAGCCGCGGATCTGCTCACCGGTGATCGCCGGCGGGATGGACAGCGCGTTCGGGTCGGTGACGAACTCCATGAGCACCGGACCGGGGTCGGCGAGGCCCTTGGCCAGGGTGTCCCGGACGTCGCGGGGGTCCTCCACCCGCATCGACCGGATGCCCACGCCCGCGGCGATGGCGGAGAAGTCCGTCGGCTCGTGGTCGGTCTCGAAGTCGGGGATGCCGTCGACCATCATCTCCAGCTTCACCATGCCGAGGGAGGCGTTGTTGAACAGCACGACCTTCACCGGCAGCCGGTGCAGCCGCACGGTGATCAGCTCGCCGAGCAGCATCGCCAGGCCGCCGTCCCCGGACATCGACACCACCTGCCGGTCCGGCGCGGCGAGCTGCGCGCCGACGGCGTGGGGGAGGGCGTTGGCCATCGAGCCGTGCCGGAAGGAGCCGATGACCCGGCGGCGGCCGTTGGGTGTCAGGTAGCGGGCCGCCCACACGTTGCACATCCCGGTGTCGACGGTGAAGACGGCGTCGTCGTCGGCGAGGTCGTCGAGCTGCGCGGCCACGTACTCGGGGTGGATGGGCCGCATCCGCTCCACCCGGTGGGTGTAGGCGTCGACCACCTTCTCCAGCGCCTCGGCGTGCTGCCGGAGCATCGCGTCGAGGAAGCGCCGGTCGGTCTTCTGCTCCAGCAGGGGCAGCAGCGCCCGGATCGTCTCGCCGACGTCCCCGTGGACGGCGACCTCCAGCGGGCTGCGCCGACCGAGGTGACCGGCGTCGGCGTCCACCTGCGCCGTCCGCCGCTGGGGCAGGAAGTTGGTGTACGGGAAGTCGGTGCCGAGCAGCAGGAGGAGGTCGGCCTCGTGGGTGGCCTTGTGCGCGGCGCCGTAGCCGAGCAGCCCGTTCATCCCGACGTCGTACGGGTTGTCGTACTGGATCCACTCCTTGCCGCCGAGGGCGTGCCCGACCGGGGCCAGCACCCGCCCGGCCAGTTCCACGACCTCGTCGTGCGCGCCCGCGCATCCGGCGCCGCAGAACAGCGTGACCGTGCGCGCCGCGTTCAGCGCGTCGGCCAGGGCCTGCACCTGCTCGGGCACCGGGCGCACCGGTGAGGGCCGGGAGACCAGGGCGGTGGGCACGGTGGGTCCGCCGGACTCCTCGGCGGCCAGGTCACCGGGCAGGACGACGACCGAGACCCCGCGCCTGCCGACGGCGGTCTGGATGGCCACCCGCAGGGCGTGCGGCATCTGCTTGGGCGTGACCACCTCGCACCAGTACGAGCAGTCCTGGAAGGTGCGCTCCGGGTGGGTCTCCTGGAAGAAGCCCGTCCCGATCTCCTGCGACTGGATGTGCGAGGCGATCGCCACCACCGGGGCGCCGCTGCGGTGGGCGTCGTAGAGCCCCTGGAGCAGGTGGGTGTTGCCCGGTCCGCAGGAGCCGGCGCACACCGCCAGCTCGCCGGTCACCTGGGCCTCGGCGGCGGCCGCGAACGCGCCGCCCTCCTCGTTGCTGACGTGCACCCACTCGATGCCGTCGGTGTGCCGGACGGCGTCGACGACGGGGTTGAGGCTGTCGCCGACCACGCCGTAGATGCGGCGGGCACCGGCGTCCCGGAGCATGCGGACCAACTGGGCGGCGACGGTCGGGTGGGCCATGGCGGCTCCCTGGGGGCGGAGCGGGGCGGCTCGGGCTGACCGCCGCCCCGGACGGTACGTGGACCCGGCGGTCCGGGGGAGTGCGCCACTGCCGGTCGACGCTCCGGTGGCTGACGGTCGCCGCTCCGGCCGGAGACCTGAGTACCCTCCCGCAGGTGCCACCCAGGGCCACGTGTCTCGCGCGGTGGCTCGAGCTGGTGGGCGACGCGCTGACGCAGCCCGCCGGGGAGCGCTTCCCGCACCAGGACGTGGCGCAGCTGCTGCAGACCTCCTTCGAGGCCGCCTGCTGCTCCCTGCACGTGGTGAGCGGCACCTGGGTCGACAGCGTCGAGGGGTGCTGGCCCGCCGGCTACCTGCCGCCGATCGCCTCGCTGGAGCGTCCGCCCGACGCGACCTGGCACCCCCTGATGCGCTGGTACGCCCACACGGCGAGCACGGGACCGCAGGTCCTGGGGGCGGTGCCGGCGGCGATCGCGGACCGGTCCCTCATGGAGGGCTGGACGGCCTTCGCCCGCCCCTTCGGGATCACCCACCAGCTCGCTCTGCCCCTCGTCGCCGGGGACGGCGTCCAGACCTACCTGCTGAGCCGCCCGGACGACGACTTCGGCGACGACGACGCCGACCTCGCCGCACTGGTCCAGCCGGTGCTCGCCGCCCTGTTCCGCCAGCACCAGCTGCTGGCGCAACGGGCGGCCTCGCAACTGACGTCGGCGGCGGGGACCGGCCTGACCGGACGGGAGACGGCCGTCCTCCAGCTCCTCGCTGCTGGTCTCACCGCCGGGTCGATCGCGCACCGCCTGGGCTGCTCTCCCCGGACCGTGCACAAGCACCTCGAGCGGCTGTACCGGAAGCTGGACGTGAGCGATCGGATGGCGGCGGTCCAGGAGGCCCGTCGTCTCGGGCTCGTCTGACCGCACCGGACGGAGTCGGCCGCGGAGGCAACTCCTCACCGGGCGAGGAAGTGCACCCCCAGCCACAGCCAGGCGAGCAGCACCGCGACCCGCCCCGGTGTCGTGCGCATGGCGGCGCCGATGGCCTCGCCGGCGGTCGCCGGTCCCGCGCCGCGTCGCGCGACGGCCTCCAGGACGAGGGCGGCGACCAGCAGGACGGCGAACCCCGCGGCGGTCACCCCGGCTCCCGGCGCGCGGGACGGGTGACCAGCCAGGCGCCGGCCGCCAGCCAGGCGAGGGTCGCCCCGGCGCGCACCACCGGAGCGGCGAGCAGGGGGTCGGCGAGGTCGCTGAGCGTGGGCAGGTCGTCGTCGGCCAGGACGACCAGCTCCCAGGCGACGGCCACCGCCAGCCAGCCGAGCCACGGCGCCCCCCGTCGGCCGACCGGCGGGGCCGCCGCTCCGGCGCGCCGGGCCAGGCCCACCGCGGTGACGACGACACCGGCGGCGGCCACGGCCAGCAGGGCGCCCGTGGACAGCTCGCCGGCGACGGCGACCGTGGCGGCACAGGCGGCGGCCGCGGTTCCGCAGGTGAGCCGGCGCGCGGAGCGGGAACACCGCATCCGTGCATGCTGGCGCAGCCGACCGCAGGAGGGTGCTGCTCCTCGTCGCGGCGCTCGTCCCCGTGCTCGGCGCCTGGAACAACCTGGTGGTGCACCGGCTCCCGGGCCGGCCCGGCTCCTACGTCGTGGCCAACGTCGCGGCGACGGCCGTGCTGCTCGCCGCCGCCCGCGCAGCCGGGCTGTCGTGGGCCGAGCTCGGGTTCGACCGCCGCCGCCTCGCGGCGGGTGCGCGGTGGGGCGGCGCCTGTGTGGCGGTCGTCGCGGCCGGCTACGGCACGGCGCTGGCGGTCCCCGTGCTGCGGCCACTGCTCGGTGACGCCCGAGCGGCGGACCTGGACGGCGGGGAGCTCGCCGGGCAGACGCTGGTCCGGATCCCGCTGGGGACCGTCCTGTGGGAGGAGGTCGCCTTCCGCGGGGTGCTGCTGGCCGCGCTGGGCCGGCTGCTGTCCCGGCGCGGCGCGACCGGCACCTCCGCCGCCTTGTTCGGCCTCTGGCACGTCCGACCCACGCTCGGGGCCCTGGCGGCGAACGACCTGGCTGGCGGGCCGCTGGCGCGCACCGGCGCCGTGCTGCTCGCCTGCCTGGGCACCGCCGCCGCCGGCGTCCTCTTCGCGGAGTTGCGGCTGCGCAGCGGCAGCCTGCTCGCCCCGGCCCTGCTGCACCTGGCCACGAACTCCCTGGGCCTGCTCGCCGCGGCCACCGTGCACCGTTGACGGCCCCCTCCTCCACCCGCCTCGTGGAGGACCCCCTGCCCTCCACCCACTCGCAGGCTCGCGGCGGGACCCGGCAGGGAGCCAACGGGCCCCGGGACGGGCCTCCCTACAATCGCGCCGATGACGACGGCGAGGTGGCGGGCGGCGCTCGCGGTCCTCGCGGTGGTCGCCGGGGCGCTCGCCGTGCTGACCAACCTCACGCTCTTCCCGCTCTACTCGCTCAACCGGGACGACTCGGTCTACGTCGCCATGGCCCGGCTGCTCGAGACCGGCACCGTCACCCTGCCCGCCGACCACGACGCGTTCCGGCCCTGGGCGTCCGCGGTGGTCGGCGACCGGGTCGTGCTGAAGTACACGCCGCCCTGGCCGGCCGTGATCGCCGCCGGCGAGCTGCTCACCGGCTCGCCGCGGGCGGCCCTGGCGGTCAGCGCCGCGGCGGCCGCGGTGCTCGTGGCGCTGCTGGCCGCCGAGGTGCTGCGCGACCGCGCCGTCGCCCTCACCGCCGGCGCGCTGTTCGCCCTGTCCCCGGTCGTCGTGGTGCAGAGCGGCACCTTCCTGCCGTACCTGCCCGCGCTGGCGCTGGGCCTGGGCGCCGCCGTCCTGCTGCTGTCGGGCGCGCGGCTGGGCTCGACGTCGCGGCTGGTCACGGCCGGCGTGGTGGCCGGGGTCGCCGCCTTCGCCCGGCCCTTCGACGCGCTGCTCACCGTCGCGCCGTTCGCCCTCGCCGTCCTGCTGGCCCGGGAGCGCGGTGGCCTCTCCCGCCCCGGCCTGGTCCTCCGGGTCGCCGCCGGGGCGGTGCCGGTGCTGGTGCTGGTGCTGGTCTACAACGCCGTCGTGGTCGGCGGCCCGTTCCGGCTGCCGTTCACCGTCACCGGTCCGCAGGACACCTTCGGTTTCGGCGACCGCGGCGTCTTCCCCCAGTACACGGTGCACTTCACGGCCGCCGACGGCGTGGCCGGGATGCTGGCGAACCTGGTCGCCACGCCGGGCTGGGTGGCCGGCGGGGTCGTCCTCGTGGCGCTGGCCGTCCTCGGCCTGGTGCGCAGCCGGGTCCCGGCGCGGTGGCCGGTCGCCGCGCTCGCGGTCGTCGTGCCGCTGGGCTACCTGCCGTTCTGGGGGCCCTGGGCGATCAGTGCGCAGTGGGAGGGCCTGGAGCTGTTCGGCCCCTTCTACTGGCTCCCGGTCGTCGTCCCGCTGGTCGTGTTCGGCGCCGCCGGTCTGGCCGTGGTGATCCGACGCGGGCGGGCGCTCACGGCCGTCGTCGTCGCGGCGATGGTCGGACTCACCGCGCTCGCGGTGCCCGGCCCGGTGACCGGGAACCGGGCGGTGACCGCGGAGTACCGGGCCGTGCAGCGGGTGGTCGAGGGCGCCGGCCTCGACGACGCACTGCTGTTCCTGCCGGAGCGGGGCGACCTGGGCTTCGAGAGCGACACCCCGTTCCTGCAGAACGACCCGTCGCTGCGCCAGCCGGTGCTCTACGCCGAGCAGCGCGGCGCGGCCGACCTCGCGCTGGCCGCGCGCTTCCCGGACCGCTCCCTGCACCGGCTGGCGGAGGACGACGACGGCCCGCCGGTCGTGGAACCGCTCCGCGTGGACGCCGGTCCGCAGGTCACCCTCAGGCTGAGCTTGAGCCCGCTTCCGGGCGCCGTCGCCTACCTGCGGGTCGGCGACCGCACGTACGAGCAGCCGCTGGGCCCGGCCGGCGAGGTGGGCTGGACCGTCGCCGCACCCGGCGCGGCGGCCGACCCCGGGGCGGTGGTGCTCGAGGACGACGGCGTGCTCGCCGTCGGCCTGGCCGTCCGCGCTCCGGGGGACGACGGCCCCGGCGACCGCTGGGAGCGGCGGGTCGCCTACCGCACCGTCGACGACGGGGCCCGGGTGGAGGTGCTGCGGCCGGGACAGGCCTGGGCGCGGACCGACGGCGGCGGCTGGCGGCCCGACGCGACCGGCAGCCCGGTCGAGGAGCTCGGCTAGCCGAACCGCCGCTCCAGCCAGTCGAGGACCCGCTCCCCGCGCAGGCCGACGGCGAGCGGCTCGCAGTGCCCGTCCGCGCCCTCCTCGGCGGTGAACCGCACGAGCTCCTTGGGGCCGGGCAGCATCTCGTACAGCTGCCGCGACTGGCCCGGCCAGAACTGCTCGTGCTCGGGGTCGGTGACCAGCACCGGGCAGGTGATCCGCCCGACGACGTCCTCGGTCAGGGTGTACGCGCGGGCGGCGGTGAGGAAGTCGAACGGCGAGGTGGTGCCGTAGGGCCGCATCCGCCACGTCATCATCGCCTGGACGCGCGGGGCCAGCCGCAGCACCAACGCCATCTCCTTGTCGAAGACCTCCCGCTCCCCGGCGTCGAGCAGCCGCACGAGGTGGTGCGGCAGGTGGGCCAGCATCACCGCGGCCACGTCGACCACGCCCGGATCGGCGACGGCGGCGGCGACGCGGTGCTCGAATGCCACCGCGCGGGGCACCCAGTAGCCGGCCTGGCTGACGCCGACCAGGGCCAGCCGCCGCGGGTCGACGTCGGGACGGGCGAGCAGGGCGTCGACGATCGGGGTGACGACGTGTTCCCAGTCGGGCCGGAAGTGCAGCCCCTGGCGGACGAGGGCGGCGTTCTGGCCGGGTCCGTCGAAGGTCATCGCGTTCCACCCGCGGGCCAGGGCGCCGGAGATGCCGCGCACCCAGGCGCCGACGACCGATCCGTCGCTGCCGTTGTTGTAGACCAGCGTGGGCCGGGGCTCGTCCGGCCCACCGGACCGGAACAGGTAGCCGGGCAGGGTGGTGCCCTCGTACGGGATCTCCAGGCGCTCGACGGCGAGGTCGGTGGCGTCGACGAACGCGTCCCAGGCCTGCCGGTGCCGCTCCCAGGTCGCGGCGAACAGGCCGTCCTCGCCCGTGCGGTCGGCCGCCCCCGTCACGGCGGCGAGGTAGTTCGCGGCGCGCAGCGCCCGCGCGGCGGTCGAGGCGGTGCTCCCGTCCTCGGTCAGCAGCCGGTCCGCGGTGGCGGTCCACTCGTCGACCCAGGAGCGGGCCCGGCCGTCGGAGATCCGGTCGACGGTGGTCAGCACCTCGCCGACGTCCGCGGCCCCGGCGAACACCCCACCGAGCAGGTTGCGGGTGGCGAAGTCGAAGTCCTCGTCCTGGAACAGCCGGCGCACGGCGGTCACCTCCCGGGTGGTCCGACGACGATCCCGTGCACCCGGCGCCGCCGGAGACCGGTCGGCACCGCTCGGTGTCCGGAGCTCGCGGGTCGTTCCGGGTGGCGAGGGGACCGACCGGTTCCGTGAGGCCGCGCAAGGGGTTCCCGGGCCCGGCGCGGCCCGGGAGCATGGGCGCGGTGGACGGACTGGCCGCGGTGCTCGCGCTGCTCGCCGCCGTCCTGTTCGCGGTGGCCTCGGCGGTGCAGCAACGCACGGCCGCCGACGTCCCCCAGGCGCAGGCCCGCGGCGGCCGGCTGCTGCTCGCCCTGGCCCGCAGCCCGCGGTGGTGGGCCGGGACGCTCTGCGACACCGCGGGGTTCGCGGCCCAGGCTGCGGCGCTGGGCCTGGGCTCGCTGCTGCTGGTGCAGCCGCTGCTGGTCACGACGCTGCTGGTCGCTCTGCCGCTGGGCGCCCGCTGGGGCGGCCGGCGGCTGCGCCGGTCGGACTGGGTCTGGGCGGCGTTGCTCGTGCTCGCCCTCGCCGTCTTCGCCCTGGTGGGGGAGCCGACCGCGGGCGTCGACCGGGCCGGCTGGCGGCCGTGGCTGCCGGCATGGGTGCTCCTCGGCCTGCTCGTCGGCGGCTGCCTGGCCGGCGCCGTGGCCCGCCGGGGGACGGCGCGGGCGGTGCTGCTCGCCGTCGCCGCGGGTGTGGCCTACGGCGTCGGCGCGGCGCTGACCAAGGGCGTGGTGAGCCTGCTCGACGACGGGCTGCTGGCCCTGCTCACCGGCTGGGAGACCTGGCTGCTGGCCCTCGCGATGGGCGGCGGCACGCTGCTGCAGCAGTCGGCCTACCAGGCCGGCGCCCTCGAGGCGTCGCTGCCCGCGGTGACCGTGGGGGAGCCGGTGGTCGCCGTCGCGCTGGGGATCGCGGTGCTGGGCGAGCGGCTGCAGGCCGACGGCGTGGAGTGGGCGCTGGTCGGCGTCCTCGTCCTGGTCATGGTGGCCGCGACGGTGGCGCTGGCCCGGGCCTCGGCGCGGGACGCCGCCCTCATCCCCACGTGAGCGAGGACCCCGTGCTCCCCGCCCTCCGCGGGCTCAGGGCGGCACCGGTGGGTCCTCGTCGGCGTCGCGGCGGCTGACCAGCCACGGTTGCAGGTCCTCGAAGCCGCGCACCGAGCGGCGCTGCAGCGGCTCGATCCGGTAGCCGGGGTGCCGCCGCAGCCTGGCGGCCAGCTCGCGGTCGACGAGCACGCTGCCGGCGCGGGCCACCGTGGTCAGCCGGCTGGCCAGGTTCACCACGGTCGAGTACACGTCCCCGAGCCGGGTGAGCACCCGGCCGTGCGCCAGGCCGACCCGCAGCGGCGGCCGGTCCCCGGCCGCCCACCGCTCCGGCAGGGACAGGGCGATCTCCGCGGCGGCGGCCGGGTCGGTCGCGGTGAACAGCACCCCGTCGCCGACGGTCTTCACCACCCGCCCGCCGCCGCGCGCGACGACCTCGGCGGCGGTCGCCTCGAAGTCCTCGACCATGACGCCCAGCTCCGCGCCGCTCA
Organism: Geodermatophilus sp. URMC 61; assembly: GCF_052931555.1. NCBI lineage: Bacteria > Bacillati > Actinomycetota > Actinomycetes > Geodermatophilales > Geodermatophilaceae > Geodermatophilus > Geodermatophilus sp. URMC 61. The sequence continues at coordinate 2,016,276 of NZ_JBRFHZ010000002.1, read as the reverse complement.
TGCCGCGCGTGCGGGTGGTGTAGCCGACCAGGTCGGCGAAGCCGACGGCCAGCTCGCGGATCCCGTCGCCGGGCGGTGCGGCCGGCGCCCGCTCGAGCGCGGCGGCCAGGTGGCGGCGCCAGACGTGGTCCTGCACCTGGCGCAGCCGCGACAACAGCGCGTCGGCCTCGGGGGGTCCGTCCTGGGTCGAGTCGTCCGGTTGCGCGGTGCCGTCGCGGGCGAGGGCGCCGGCGAGCAGGGGAGCCTGCCAGTCGGCCAGCCGCGCCAGCGGCTGCGCCAGCGCACGCGCGAACGACGCCTCGGTGCCCGGAGCGGCGGACCCGGCGTCGGCGAGGTCCGACAGGGTCTGCAGCGCGGCGACGTCGTCGTCGGTGAACACCACGTCGTCCTCCGCGGCCTCGGGGAAGCCCAGGGCGTGCCACAGTCGCCGGAAGCGGTCCGGCGGCAGTCCGGACAGCTGGGCCACCTGCGCCCGGGTGAACCGGCGACGGCCGCCCAGCAGCAGCCGGTCGACCGGCGCGTCGGTCGGGTCGAGACGCGCCTCCCCCTCGTCGTGCACCCTCCCGAGTGTGCGGCTCACCCCGGGACGGCGCTGCGCCGGCGCTCCAGCAGGGCGAAGACGAACGGCGGCAACGACAGCACCACGGTCGCCAGCGCGAGCAGCAGCACGTAGACCACCGGGTTGCCGGTCTGCAGCTGGTCCGGGGGCACGAAACCGAGCAGGAACGAGACCACGCAGCCGAGCAGGCCCACCCCGCCGACCAGCCAGACGCCGGGCAGGCCGCCGGGGATGCGGTACGGGCGGGGGACGTCGGGCTGGGTGTACCGCAGCCGGATCACCGCGGCGAACACCAGCGCGTACATCGTCACCACCACCTGCGCGGTGACCGCCGAGAGCATCCAGTACGAGGTGCTGACGCTCGGTACGAGCACGAACAGCAGCGCGAACACCGACCCGGCGACCGCCTGGACGACGAGCAGGGCCACGGGGACGTCGTTGCGGTTGACCCGGCCCAGCCGCGCCGGGGCCAGCCCCTCGCGGGCCACCGCGCCCATGCCCTTGGCCGGTCCCAGCACCCACGGCGTCAGGTGCGCGACCCCGCCGAGCGCGACCACGACGGCCAGCGGGGCCAGCAGCCACCCGATGTCCAGCCGCTGCAGCACGCTCGAGAACAGCTCCATCGTCCCGGAGACCAGGCTGATCTCCCGCTGCGGCACGACGAAGGCCATGAACAGCGAGCCCAGCACCGAGAAGGCGACGGTGACGGCCACGGCCAGCGCGATCGCCCGGGGCACGGTCCGGCCGGGGTCGACGGTCTCCCGGGCGTGGAAGCCGGCCATCTCCATGCCGGTGAACAGCAGGATCACCCCGCCGAGGAAGGCCACGTTCTCCAGCCGTACGTCCGGCACCAGCGCGCCGGCGGAGAACGGGATCTCGGAGGCGTTGCCGCGCAGCAGGAACGCCGCGCCCAGCGCGACGACGAGGACGGCCGGCAGGATCGAGCCCGCGATCGTGCCGACCGCGCCGATCACCGACGACGTCCGCACCCCGCCCAGCGCGGCGGCCGTGGTGCCCCAGAAGACGACGAGCATGACCGCGACCAGGAAGAACCGGTCGTTCGCCAGCGCCGGGTCGAACGCGTAGGCCAGCGAGGCGGCGATGAACGACAGCACGGTGGGGAACCAGGCGACGTTCTCGGCGTAGTCGCACCACACCGCGAGCGCTCCGGTCCGGCCGCCGAAGGCCTCCTTCACCCAGGCGTAGACGCCGCCCTCCTTCGGCCAGGCGGTGCCGAGCTCGGCCGCGGCCATCGAGACCGGGACCAGGAAGACCGCCATGGACAGCGCGAACAGCGCGAGCATCGACCAGCCGTACTCGGCCATGACCGGCAGGTTCCGGGCGCTGACGATCGAGGCGACGTTCACCATGGCCAGCGACAGGACGCCCAGGCGAGCCGTGGCGCCCGGCCGGCTCACGCGCGGTCCACCCGGCTCACGCGCGGTCCACCCGGCTCACGCGCGGTCCACCCGGCTCACGCCGCGGACCGCAGCTCCGGCGCCGACGGCGAGGGCACGCCGCCGACCGCCTTGGGCACGAGCAGCTCACCGAGGCCGGGCAGCGCGAGGAAGCCCTCCGCGCCGGCGTAGCGCAGCCCCACCCGCGGCAGGTCGGCGCGGTGCCGGTAGGCCAGGACACGGGGAAGCCACTCGGGGTCGAACTTGGCGTTGAAGTCGTGCAGCGACTTGATCTGGAAGAACGGGTTGAGCGCCCCGACCGCCCAGCGGGCCGCGCGCTGGGCAGGGGTGAACGGGACGTCGTCGGAGAACAGCCGCCCCCACATGGCGAAGTTCATCGACAGCCGGGCCACCCCGCGGGCGCCGAGCGCGGTCGCGGTGGAGGCGATGAGGAACTCGGTCATGCCGTTCGGCGCGTCGGGGTCGTGGCGCATCAGGTCGAGCGTGTACCCGAACGACGGTCCGTAGGCGGGCACCAGGCGGAGGAAGCCGCCGGGCACCCCGTCGGCGTCCAGCGCGACGCAGAGCAGGAACCCGGGGTCGGCGCCGGCGCCGCGGACGTCCTGGGACAGCGACATGGTGAAGCCACGCTCGGGGTGCTTGCCGCGCCAGCGGGCGCTGATCGCGTTGAGCTGGTCGACCAGCGCCGGCGGGGCGTCGGCCTCGGCGATCAGCCGGAAGCGGTGGGTCCGCCCGACCCGCCGGACGGCGGCCCGCAGCCCCTTGTGCCCCGCGCCCTCCAGGGTGAAGCGGCGGCAGTCGATGACGGCCTCGTCGCCCAGGTAGAACGCGCTGAACCCGCGCGAGGAGTACAGCGGCATGCTCGCCTCCCGCGCGGCCAGCAGGGCCGGCGTCCACGCCCGCTCGTCGCACATCGCGAGGAACTCGTCGAGCACCCGCGGGACCGACTCACGGGCCCCGATCGGGTCGCCGGAGACCAGCGCGTAGCCGCCGAGGTAGGTGTAGGCCAGGAAGGCCTCGCCGTCCCGGGAGAAGAAGAACGTCTTGTCGTCGCGCAGGGCGAAGTAGGCGAGGGTGTCCCAGCCGTAGGTGTGCACCAGCCGTTCGGCGTGCGTCCAGTCGTCCTCGGTGTGCGGACGGCGAGCGGCGGCCAGCGGCCGGAACAGCAGCACCGCCAGCACGACCAGCCCGACCACACCGAGCGCGAGCAGCGCCGCCGGGTAGAACGCCGCGAAGAACCGGGAGCCGTAGGTGTACGGGCCGTCGAGGCCGACCAGACCGGCGAACACGGTCTGCAGCGCCCCGCCGAGGGTGGGCGGCGGGTCGACCCGCCCCCGCTCGAACCACAGCGCGGCCAGGCCGAACAGCAGCACGCCGCCCAGGTACAGCGGCACGAACCGCAGCACACGCAGCAGGGACGGCGGATCGGCCGGTGCCCGGAACGCCGACCGGTAGCGGACCAGCCCGGCCAGCAGCGCCAGGCACAGCGCCACGGCGACCGGGTGCGGGCCCTTCACCACGTGCGCCACCGCCCCCACGGCGAACAGGACCACCGCCACCCGCCAGGCCAGCGCCTTCCGCCGGGCCAGCTGGTCGGACAGCAGCAGGAGCAGCAGCCCGACCACCACCGACGCGACCGCGCCGCTCACCGGCACCCACAGCGGTCCGAAGGCCGTCCCTCGGCCGACGAGCCGCTCGTGTACCACGGGCAGGGCGGTGAGCAGCTGCAGGACGCCGGAGAGCGCGGTCAGTCCGGCGAGCACCTGCACGGCCAGGGGGTGCGGGCGCGCCGTCGGTGGGGGTGCCGGGATCGGGCCGGACGAGGGGGCCATGGCGGGCAGCGCGACGACCGAGCCGTCCGCCGTCCCCGCGCCGTCCGCCGTCCCCTGGCCGTCGGATCCGGCCGTGCTGCCGGCGGGGAGCGGGGTGGGGGCGACCAGTGGGCGCACCGCGCCGTCCGGGCCGGTACCGGGGACCTCGGGACGCAGCGTCGGGAACAGGATGACCTCGCGGATCGAGTCGACGCCGGCCAGCAGCATGACCAGCCGGTCGATGCCGATGCCCAGCCCGCCGGTGCAGGGCATCCCGCACTCGAGCGCGCGGACGTAGTCGAGGTCGACGTCCCCGGCCTCCGGGTCGCCGTGCGACTTGGCGCGGGCCTCGGCCTCGAAGGCGGCGAGCTGCTCGACCGGGTCGTTCTGCTCCGAGTAGGCGTTGCACAGCTCGAAGCCGGCGACGATCAGCTCGAAGCGCTCGACGTAGGCGGGGTCGTCGCGGTGCACCCGGGCCAGCGGCGAGACCTCGCGCGGGTAGTCGACGCAGAACACCGGCCCCACGACCGAGTGCTGCACCTTCTCGTCGTAGACCTCCTTCATCAACCGCCCGGCGCCCCACGAGGCCTCGTAGGGGATCCCCAGCCGGTCGAGCACCGCGCGGGCGTCGTCGATGGGCATGGCCGGGTGCATGGTCGCGCCGGTGGCCTCGGCGATCATGTCGGCGAACCGCTTGCGGGGCCACGGCGTCGCGGCGAGGTCGATGGCGTGGCCGGCGTAGTGCACCGTGAGGTCGTCGCCGAGGGCCGCCCGCGCCGCGGCGGTGACGAGGCCCTCGGTCAGCTCCATCATGTCCGTGATGTCGCCGAAGGCCTGGTAGGCCTCCAGCAGCGTGAACTCGGGGTTGTGCCGGGTGTCGACGCCCTCGTTGCGGAAGACCCGGCCGATCTCGAAGACCCGCTCCAGGCCGCCGACGATCAGCCGCTTGAGGTGCAGCTCGAGGGCGATCCTCAGGTAGAGGTCGAGGTCCAGGGCGTTGGAGTGGGTGACGAACGGGCGCGCGCTGGCGCCTCCCTGGATGGTCTGCAGCACCGGCCCCTCGACCTCGGTGAACTCGAGGTCCTCCAGGTGCCGGCGGATCGCCCGCACCGCCGCGTGCCGGATGCGGAAGACCTGCCGGGTGCGCTCGTTGACCTCGAGGTCGACGTAGCGCTGCCGGTAGCGGGTCTCGACGTCGGTCAGCCCGGCGTGCTCGGGCGGCGGGGCCCGCAGCGCCTTGCCGAGGACGGCGAAGTCCTCGACGCACACCGACAGCTCGCCGGTCCGGGTGGTCATCACGGTGCCCTCGGCGCCGACCCAGTCGCCGCGGTCGACGTCGTCGAACTCGGCGTGCCGGTCCGCGCCGAGGACGGAGCTGTCCACGTAGAGCTGGATCGCGCCGGTGCGGTCGCGCAGCGTCGCGAAGGTCAGCCAGCCCTGCCGGCGGATGAGCTCGACGCGGCCGGCGACCCGCACGCGCTCCGTCGTCCGCACGTCGGGGGCCAGGTCCGCGTGGGCCGCGCGGATGCCGGCGGCGGTGGCGTCCGGCGGCCAGCGGTAGGGGTACGCGGCCGTGCCGCGGGCGTGCAGGGCCTCCAGCTTGGCCAGCCGGTGCGCGCGCTGTCCGGCGCTGCGCCCGGCGACGTCGGGTGCGCTGACCACCGGGTCATGATGGGGAGCCCCGCGGCCGGTGCGATCCCCTCGGCCACGCCGGCCGCCGCGGCCGCGTGCGTGCCCGGTGGGTCGCTGCGCTCAGGGGCGGGCGGCCCCCGCTGCGTGTGGTCGAGGCCGGGACCCTCGCCCCTGGTGGGGGGCCCGGCGCGGCAGGATCGTGCGTTCTCGTGCGACGGACTTCACTCATCGCGTGGGCGGCCGCCGGCCTGCTGGTCCTGGGCGGCTGCGACGCCGGGCAGGAGGCCGAGACGGCCCAGGAGACCCCGGACGTCGCCGGCGTCGACGGCACGGTCGGCGAGGTGTCGCTGGACGACGTCTTCCTCGACGCCGAGGACACCGTCGAGGCGGGGGCCTCCGTACCGCTGCGGGGGGTGCTCACCAACGACGCCGAGCAGGCCGACCGGCTCGTCGGGGTCAGCACACAGGCCGCGGAGTCGGTCCAGCTGCTCGACGAGTCCGGTGCGCCGAGCGCCGACGGCATCGAGCTGCCGGCCGACGGGCAGGTGGAGGCCGTCACCGGTGCCGTGCGGATGCAGCTGGAAGGGGTGACCGCTCCGATCGCTCCCACCGACACCGTGTCCGTCACCTTCACCTTCGAGACGGCCGGTGAGGTGGCCCTCGACGTGCCGGTCGCCGCCGGTGGCGGTCCCGTGGACTAGGCGCACCCGGCAGGGGCGTCGGGAACCGGGCCGGTGTGCCCGGGGGAGGGGCGCGGCGAGGCCGTCACCAGCGGCTGCGGAGGGCCTCGTCGAGGTCCCGGAGCAGCTCCCCGACGCGCCCTCCGCCGGGCGGCGCCGCGGGGTAGCGGCGGAGCACGCCGACGACGGCCGGTGTCGCGCGCCGCCGGGCGCGCTCCAGGTGGGCGGCACCGGCCCCTCGATCGCCGCCCGACACGAGCTCGGCCGCGCGCGCCGCGTGGGCCGCTGCCCCCAGGATGTGCTTCACCTGGTGGGCGTCCGCCAGCGGGTGCAGGTACGCGGCGGACGCCGCGCACATCGCGGCTCGCGCCGCATCGCCCGCGGCCGCGGTGCCTGCGTCCCGAGCGGCCCGGTGCGCCGCCCACGCCGCGTCGCGCAGCGACTTCCCGCGTTCGCCACCTCGAGCGAACGCCCACGCGGCGTCGACCGCGTCGCGAGGCCGTGAGTCGGCCGGGCGAGCTCGCTCGAAGACCTTCAGGACCTCCTGCGCGCTCCCAGCGGCGTACCCGGTGACCTCACGGAGGTCCTGCGCGCTCAGCACGATCTCGCGGGTCCCGTCCGCCACGGTGCCAGCCTCGTCCACCACACCGGACACCGGCCACACCCGGTCGGCGGGCGGCCGCCGGATGCGTGCCCGGCGGCATGCGCACGGTCCGCACGCGCCGGGCCGGGTCCCCGCGAGCCCGACCGGGGTCTCCCGGCACCGCCCACCCCGACGCGAGCGAGGACATTCCTCCCTGTGGCGGTGCCGCCCGGCACCCCGGGGAGGAGAACGGTCATGTACGCCAGGACGACCTCGGTCCGCGGCGACCCGCGCGCGGTCGACGACGGCATCGCCCTCGCCCGGAGCGAGGTCTGGCCCCGGTTGGAGCGCATGGACGGCTGCGTCGGGATGTCGATGCTGGCCGATCGCGCGGCGGGGTGGTGCATCGTCACCACCGCGTGGGCCGGGGAGGACGCGATGCGGGCCAGCGCCGACGAGGTGCAGGAGCTGCGGAGGCACCTGGACGAGGTCCTGCGGGCCGAGACCGTCGACATCGCCGAGTGGGACATCGCCGTGTTCCACCGGTCCCGACCGCCGGGCGAGGCGGCGTGCGTCCGGGTCACCTGGATCGACGTCCCGGACGGCCAGGTCGACGGGACGGTCGACGCCTTCCGGATGAGCCTGCTGCCGAGGCTGGACGACCTGCCCGGCTTTTGCAGCGTCAGCCTGCTGGTCGACCGGCTCACCCACCGCGCCGTGGCGGCCGTGACCTACGAGGACCGGGCCGCCATGGAGCGCACGCGGGAGCAGGGCGTCGCGCTCCGCGAGGAGTTCAGCCGGGCGATGGGTTCGACGATCACCGAGGTCGCGGAGTTCGACCTGGCCCTGGCCCACCTGCGCGTCCCCGAGATGGCCTGAGGCACCGCGGCCGGCGCGCCCGTGCGCGCCGGCCCGGCGGCGGCAGCACTGCGTGCCCACGGCCCGTTCCCGGCCGCTGAACGGGCCACCGGTGCGCACCGGCCGGTGCGCTCAGCCGGGCTGCCAGCCCAGTGCGGGGCCGAGCCGGGTGGCCGTGTCGGTGAGGATCTGCTCGTAGTCGGCCGGCGCGAGGTCGAACGGCAGCGCGAAGACGACCTCGGTGACCTCGCGGAAGCCGGCGTGTGCGTACAGGGCCTCGGCGATCTGCTCGGAGCTGCCCAGCAGGTCGCGGGCGAAGAGCATCCGCGCCGGGCCCTGCGGTGCCGTCGTCCGCGGGGTGCGGGCCGCGACGTAGGCGGCGTACCGTGCCCGCTGCTCGGGGGTCGCGGTGTCGGTGGGGATCACCACCAGTCCCTGGGAGACCCGGCCGGTGGGGTTGGCGGCCCGGAAGACCCGCACGTGCGCGGCCTGGACCTCGGCGAAGTCCTCGGACTCCTCGGCCCTGACCACGCTGGAGGTCAGGAAGTGCAGGCCGTGCTCGCCGGCCCACGCCGCCGAGCGCAGGCTGCCCCCGCCGTACCACATCCGGCCGGCCAGCCCCGGGGACTGCGGCTGCACCCGGTCGGACCACTGCTCGACGACGCCCTCCCGGCCGACGAAGGTCGACGCCCGCTCGCCGCGGACGAACCGCAGCAGCCGCTCCACCCGCGCGTAGCCGAAGTCCTCGCGGTCGGCGGTGTCCGGGTAGAGGGCGTCCTTCACGTCCTCCCAGTGCATCGGCGGGCCGACGCTGACGCCCGGGTTGAGCCGGCCACCGGAGAGGACGTCGACGGTGGCGAGGTCCTCGGCCAGCCGCAGCGGGTTCTCCCACGCCAGCGGCGTGACGGCGGTGCCGAGCCGGATCCGGCGGGTGCGCTGGGTGAGCGCGGCGAGGACGGCGACCGGCGAGGAGATGCCTGGCTGCAGGTGACGGTGGCGCAGCCACGCGCTGTCGAACCCGAGCCGCTCGCCGAGCTCGACCATCGCGAGGGTCGCCTCGTGCCCGGGGCCGGGATCGGCCGGGTCGAACGTGCCGATGGTCAGGAAGCCGAGCTGGTCCAGCGGGGTCCCGGGGGCGGGCATGGGGCGGCTCCTCGATCGGTGCGGCGGCTTCCGTGCATCGTCGGTCAGGGCCACCGGGAGGCGAGGTCGCCGGGTGCGGACTCCGGGTCCGGTCCGCGGACGCCGACCTCCGCCGTCCGGACGCGGGGACGACGCGGACGTCACCCAGCGCACGACGTCCTGCCGGTCTCGGGCCGGCCTCGACGACCGTGATCGTCGCGCTGTCGATCCGTCGCTGCTCACAGCCGGCCGGCGAGCACCTGCCCCGGGTCCTGCGGGTCCAGCGCCAGGGCGGCGGCCAGCAGCAGCCGCCCCTGCCACGGGCTCAGGTCCCCGCCCAGCAGGGCGCCGTCGCGGGCCAGGCTCGCCCCGCCCCCGGCGTACAGCGGCGCGACCGGACCCGACGGCACCCGCGAGCAGACCAGCACCGGCACGCCGCCCACCACGAGCTCGGCTGCCGTCGCGGCCACCGGCGGCGGGACGTTGCCCGCCCCGAACGCCTCCAGCACGACCCCGGCGGCGCCGGCCGCGACCGCGGCCCGCAGCAGGGCGTCGTCCGACCCCTGGGCGCAGGCGACGACGTCGACCCGCGGCAGCTCGGCGTCCAGGTCCAGTGGCAGCGCGGGCGGCCGCGGCGGCCGCCCGAGGGGGGCGACGGCGCCACCGGCCACCCGCAGCACCGGGCCGCGACCGGGTGCGCCGAAGGCCGCGCTGCGCAGCGTCTCGACCTTGCGCACCCCGCGGGCGGCGAAGACCGAGCCGTCGAAGGCCAGCAGCACGCCCAGGTCCCGGGCCGCGGGGTCGGCGGCCACCCGGAGCGCGTCGGCGAGGTTCGCCGGGCCGTCGGGGGCCGGCGCGTCGAACGGCCGCTGCGCGCCGGTGAAGACCACCGGCCGCGGGTCGTCGTGCACCAAGTCGGCCAGGAACGCCGACTCCTCCATCGTGTCCGTGCCGTGGGTGACGACGACGCCGTCGACGCCGCCGGCCAGGTGCCCGCGCACCTCGCGGACCAGTGCGCGGACGTCGGCGCCGGTGAGCGCGAAGCTCGGCACCGTCGTCAGGTCGCTGACCGTGACCTCCAGGCCCGGGAGCGGCCCGGCAGCGGCCAGCAGCTCGGCGGCCGGCGTGGTGGCCGACAACCCGCCGTCGGTGCGGCGGCTGGCGATCGTGCCTCCGGTCGCCAGCAGGTGGACCCGTGCCACGGCACCCTCCCGTCCTCGCGCGCAGGCCCCAGGTGACCACGACGCGCCGAGCGACGCACCTCGAGGACGGGTGTGAGCGGACGCACCCTCGGCGCTGACCTGCCCAGCTGCCGGACCGGTCCGTCCCGGGCTTGACGACCCTCCGCGGGGCTCACCTAGAGTCCTCGTCCGGACACCGCCCGTCATGGGGGGCCGCACGCCGCGGGGGCCACGGGGCTCCCGCGTCACGCGGCGCGGGGGGTGGCCCGCCGGAGCGCCCCGTCGCCCGGACGACCGCCGCCCGGGTGCTCGGAAACCCGGGCGCGCTTCCGCCCGAACGCCCTGGAGAACGCCCGATGCACCACCTTGCCCACCGGCGTCGCACGTCCACGGGAGCCCGCCGGTGACGGCGGTCCTCGACCGGCCGCGCGTCTCGGACCTCACCGGCGAGCACCCGCTGCCGGTGATCCGCCGGGCCGCGCCGTCCTCCCGGGCGCAGGCGGTGACGTGGACGGCGCTGCACGCGCTGCTCGCCGTCGCCCCGCTGGCCCTCTGCTCCACCGCCGTCCGGCCCGGTCGCGGCTTCCTCGTCGACCTGTCCGTGGCGCTGGGCTTCCTGGCCCTCTCGGTGATGGGGCTGCAGTTCGCCCTGGCCGCGCGGTTCTCCCGCGCCACGGCCCCGTTCGGCATCGACGCCGTCCTGCGCTACCACAAGCAGATCTCGGCGCTGGCCGTCCTCGCGGCGTTCGGGCACCCGGCGCTGTTGTTCCTCGCCGACGACCGGTACCTGGTGCTGCTCGACGTCGTCGACGCGCCGCTCCGGGCGCAGTTCGCGTGGCTGTCGGTGCTGGCGCTCGGGCTGCTGATGGTGACGTCGGTGTGGCGGCGGGCGCTGCGGATCCCGTACCAGGTCTGGCACGTGCTGCACTCGCTGCTCGGCGTCACCATCGTGCTGGCCGGTCTGGTGCACGCCTTCCTCGTGAACAACTGGATGAGCGCGCCGTGGGTGCGGCTGGGGTGGATCGTCTACGCCGCGGCCTTCCTGTGGCTGGCGGTGTGGGTCCGGCTGGTCAAGCCGCTGCGGTTGTGGCGGCGTCCCTGGCGGGTGGTGGAGCTGTGGCCCGAGCCCGGCGGCGCCGTCACCGTCGGCCTCGAGCCCGCGCACCGGCACGGCGGGCGGCCGTGGTCGTTCACGGCCGGACAGTTCGCCTGGATCCTCCCCGGCCGGGTGCCCTTCACCCCGACCTACCACCCGTTCTCGATCTCCTCGAGCGCGCTGCGGCCGCGCGTGGAGTTCACGATCAAGCAGGTCGGCGACTTCACCCGCTCCATCCGACGGCTGCGGGTGGGCGACACCGTCTACGTCGACGGTCCGCACGGCTCGTTCACCCTCGACCGGCACCCGGGCATGGGTTACGTGTTCCTGGCCACGGGCGTCGGCGTCACGCCCTTCCTGAGCATGCTGGCCACGCTGGCCGACCAGGGTGACCGACGCCCGGTGTGGCTGTTCCTCGGCAACCGCAGCGAGGACCAGATCACCGGCATCCGCCAGCTCGAGCGGCTCAAGGGCCGGCTGGACCTGCGGGTGGTGCACGTGATCAGCCGGGCGTCCGAGGGCTGGCCGGGCGAGCGCGGCCGGATCGACGCCGCCCTGCTGGCCCGCCACCTGCCGCCGCACGCGCGCTCGCTGCAGTACTTCGTCTGCTCGCGCGAGGAGACGGTGCGGGCGGTGCGCGTCGCGCTCGGCGAGCTCGGCGTGCCCGCCGACCGGGTGCACAGCGAGCAGTTCGGGATGGTGTGACGTGCGCGCCGACGGACCGGCCTCGGCGGCCTGGGTGGTCAGTGGCGTGCTGCTGGCCCTCTGCGTGCTCTGGGCCCTCCTGCAGACCTGACCGGCGCGCGCCGGGCGGGCACGGTGCCGACAATCCCCTCACGGGAGACCGTCCGCACCGCGCCCTCAGGAGGACCAGGTGGCGACCTTCAGTTCCGCCCAGCTGACCCCGACCGCCTTCCTCGAACGCTCCGCGCGGGTGTTCCCCGAGCGCACCGCGGTGGTCGACGGGGACCGGCGGTTCACCTACCGCGAGTTCGCCGACCGCTCGCGTCGGCTCGCCGGGGCCCTGGCGGCCCGCGGTGTCTCGCCCGGGAACCGGGTGGCCGCGCTGTGCGCGAACAGCTCGGCGATGCTCGAGGCGCACAACGGCGTGCCGTGGGCGGGAGCCGTGCTGGTCCCGCTGAACACGCGGCTGAAGGCGGGCGAGCTGGAGTACATCCTGCGGCACTCCGGCGCAGCGGTCCTCCTCGCCGACGCCGCGTTCGCGGCGACCGCCACCGAGGTCGCCGCGGCGGTGGGGATCCCGGTCGTGGTGGCCGGCGGGGAGGCCGACGAGTACGAGGAGCTGCTTGACTCGGCCGAGCCCCTGGCGCTGCCGTGCGCCGACGAGTGGGGCCTGCTGGCGCTCAACTACACCTCCGGCACGACCGGCCGGCCCAAGGGCGTCATGTACAGCCACCGGGGCGCCTACCTGCAGGCGGTGGCGATGGCCCTGCACACCGGGCTGAACCCCCGCAGCCAGTACCTGTGGACGCTGCCCATGTTCCACTGCGACGGCTGGTGCTTCCCCTGGGCGGTGTCGGCCGGCGGTGCCACCCACGTGTGCTCCCGCGGGTGGAGCCCGCCCGCATCTGGCAGCTGCTGCGCACGGAGGGCATCACGCACTTCAGCGCGGCGCCGACCGTGCTGACCATGATCGCCAACGCCGAGGAGGCGGAGGCCGGTCCGGTGTCCCCGCGGGTCTCGGTGCAGACCGGCGGCGCGCCGCCCACCCCGACCCTGCTGGCCCGCATGTCCGCGCTGAACATGGACGTCACCCACCTGTACGGGCTCACCGAGACCTACGGGCCGGTGGCGGTCAACCAGTGGCACCCGGAGTGGGACGACCTCCCGGAGGACCGGCAGGCCGAGCTCAAGGCCCGGCAGGGCGTCGCGAACGTGGTCGCCGAGCCGCTGCGGGTGGTGGGGGAGGACGGCACCGACGTGCCCCGCGACGGGGAGACGATTGGGGAGATCGTCGCTCGCGGGAACGACGTCATGCTCGGCTACTACCAGGACGAGGAGGCGACGGCGAAGGCGACGCTGCCGGGGCCCGACGGTGGCGCCGGCTGGTTCCGCACCGGCGACCTCGCGGTCGTCCACCCGGACGGCTACCTCGAGATCCGCGACCGCAGCAAGGACATCATCATCTCCGGCGGCGAGAACATCTCCTCGGTGGAGGTCGAGCGGGCCCTCGACGCCCACCCCGCCGTGCTGGAGTCCGCCGTGGTCGCCGAGCCCCACGAGAAGTGGGGGGAGGTCCCGGTCGCCCACGTGACGCTGCGGCCCGGGAGCGAGGTCACCGACGAGGAGCTCGCGGCCTTCGTGCGGTCGCGGCTGGCGGGGTTCAAGGTGCCCAAGCGGTTCGTCTACGGGGAGCTGCCCAAGACCTCCACCGGCAAGGTGCAGAAGAACCTGCTGCGCGAGCGCTCCTCCGGCTGAGCCGCCCTCAGACGGCGGCGGTCCCGATCAGGCCCTTGCGGGTGACCAGGCCGGCCAGCTCCTCCTCCGACATCCCGTCGGTCCCCTCGGGCCGGCGTGGGACGACCATGTACCGCGACTCGGCGCTGGCGTCCCACACGCTGATCCGCGTCCCGGCCGGCAGCTCGAGGCCGAACTCCCGCAGCACCCCGCGCGGGTCCCGGACGACGCGGGACCGGTAGGCCTCGCTCTTGTACCAGGCCGGGGAGGGGCCGAGCAGCGCGATGGGGTAGCAGGAGCACAGCGTGCAGACCACCACGTTGTGCTCGTCCTCGGTGTTGGCGACGACCTTCAGCCGCTGCTCCTGCAGGCCGCCGGACATCGACAGCCCCAGCTCCCGGATCGCGGCGTTGGCGTCGGCGAGCAGCCGGTCCCGGAAGGCCGGGTCCACCCAGGCGCGCGCGGTGATCCGGGCGCCGTTGGCGGGCGAGCCGCCGGCGAGGAACTCGTCGATGCGCCGGTCGATCTCGCCCTCGTCGACGAGGCCGCGCGCCTCCAGCAGCGCCTCGACGTGCCGCACCCGCTCGGAGATCGCCGAGCTGCCGTGGTGGTCCCCGCTCATGGTGTCCCTCCCTGGGGGTCGGCGGGCTCCAGGTAGTCCTCCCAGAGCTCCACGGTGACGGCGTGGTCGCCGTCGCCGAACAGGTCCGCGGCGGCGAACCGGACGTGGTAGACGGCCTGCGTCGTGCCCGGCAGGCCGCGGGCCCGGTCGTCGGCGAGGGGGTGGTGCCCGGCGACCTCGACCACCCGGCCGACCGCGCCACGGGCGTACCGGGGCAGCCGGGTGTGCCAGGCCGGGTCGGCGGTGCTGGTCCGCACGGCGTCGCCGGGGGCGAAGCGGTCAGGCACCGGGGTCGGACCCGGGGACGGCGAGCTCCGCCGGCGTCGCCAGTTCTTCCCGCGTGGCGACGCCCTTCTCGACGAGCAGGGTCGTGATGGCCGTGAACCACTTCTCGTAGTAGGAGCTCGACAGGTAGGCCGCGGGCTCCATCCGCTCGATGGCGTCGCGGAACTCGTCGAGGTTGTAGACGCCGCGCCGGATCAGCGCCGCGTTGAGGGCCAGGACGTGCGCTTCCCAGTCGGCGTGGAAGGCCGGCTCGTCGGGTTCCTCGGCGATGGCGGGGAAGCCCACCATGCCACCGACGTCGTTCATGCGGCTCACCCGGGGAATCCTGTCCCGTCACGGCGATCCGGTCCAGCTCGTCGGGCGGGCCGGCCGGTGCAGGAGCAGGCTGGGCTCCTGGACCGCGACCGTCCCGACGCCCGAGGAGTCCCCGTGCCGCGTCGACGCACCGCCGTGACCGCCCTGACCGCCGCCGTCCTGGCCGGGATCGCCCCGGCCGGCACCGCGGCCGCCGCGCCCGGGAGCGCCGCCGTCCCGCCGCCGGAGAAGGTGCCCCGCGCGGTCGGGACCGGCGGCGCGGTCGCCACGGTGGACCCCGACGCCACGCGGGTCGGTCTGGAGGTCCTGGCCGCGGGTGGCAACGCCGCCGACGCGGCGGTCGCCGCGGCCGCCGCGCTGGGCGTGACCGAGCCCTACTCGGCGGGCGTCGGGGGCGGTGGCTTCTTCGTGTACTTCGACGCCGCGACCGGCGAGGTCACCACGGTCGACGGCCGGGAGACCGCACCGCAGGCGATGGGGGCCGACGCCTTCCTCGGGGAGGACGGCCAGCCCCTGCCCTTCGAGGAGGCGGTGACGAGCGGGCTGTCGGTCGGCACGCCGGGGACCCCCCTGACGTGGCAGCGGGCGCTCGACGAGTTCGGCACGCTCTCGCTGGCCGAGGCGCTGGAGGGCGCCACCCAGCTGGCCGAGGAGGGCTTCGTCGTCGACGAGACGTTCCGCGAGCAGACCGCCGACAACGAGGAGAGGTTCCGTCGCTTCGCGTCCTCCGCGGAGCTGTTCCTGCCCGGCGGCGCGCTGCCCGAGGTAGGCTCGGTCTTCCGCAACCCCGACCTCGCGGACACCTACGAGCTGCTGGCCGCGAAGGGGGTCGAGGCCTTCTACACGGGCGAGCTCGCCGAGGAGGTCGTGCGCACCGCCCAGGAACCCCCCGTGGCGGACGGCGCCGCGCCGGTGCGCGCGGGCCTGCTCGAGGAGTCCGACCTGGCTGCGTACGAGGCGCCGCTGCGCGAGCCGACCCGCCTCGAGTACCGCGGCCTGGAGGTCTACGGGATGGCGCCGCCCTCCAGCGGTGGTTCGACGGTCGGCGAGGCGTTGAACGTGCTCGAGGGCTCCGACCTGGCCGCGCTGCCGGAGGTCGACGTCCTGCACACCTACCTGGAGGCCAGCGCGCTGGCCTTCGCCGACCGCAACGCCTACGTCGGCGACCCCGCCTACACCCAGGTGCCGCTGGCCGAGCTGCTCTCCGACGGCTTCGCCGCCGAGCGGGCCTGCCTGGTCGACCCGGAGCGGGCGGCGCCCAAGCCGGTGCCGGCGGGCGTCCCGGACGGCGAGTACGGCCCGTGCCCCGCCCCGGCCGCAGCTCCCGACGACGGCGGCCCGGAGGGCCCGTCGACCACGCACCTCACCGTGGCCGACGCCGCGGGGAACGTGGCCAGCTACACGCTGACCATCGAGCAGACCGGGGGCAGCGGGATCACCGTCCCCGACCGCGGGTTCCTGCTGAACAACGAGCTGACCGACTTCACCCTCGCGCCCGCCGACCCGACCCGCCCCGAGCCGAACCTGCCCGCCCCGGGCAAGCGGCCGCGCAGCAGCATGGCACCGACGGTCGTGCTGCAGGACGGCGAGCCGCTGCTGGCCCTCGGCTCGCCCGGCGGGGCGACGATCATCACCACCGTCCTGCAGACGCTGGTGGACCGGCTCGACCGCGGCGCCGACCTGGCCGACGCGATCGCGGCCCCGCGGGCCAGCCAGCGCAACGCCGCGACGACCGACGCCGAGCCGGCCTTCCTCGACGCGTACGGCGCCGAGCTGACCGCCCGCGGGCACGCCTTCGCGCCGGTCGACGAGATCGGGGCCGCCACCGGCGTGGAGTTCCTGCCCGACGGCCGGCTGTTGGCCGCGGCCGAGACCGTGCGGCGCGGTGGCGGCAGCGCCGGGGTGGTGGACCCCGCCGAGGGCTGAGCCGCCGGGTCAGCTCCCGGGCGACCGTCGCCGGCCGAGCTGCACCAGCACCGCCGCGGCCAGCAGCAGCGCCCACGCCGCCTGGACGGCGACCAGCAGCGGGGTCGGGCCGCCGGTTACCAGCGCGGCCAGCAGCGGCAGGCTGCCGACGACGCCGACGTCCACCCCCTGCACGAGCGTGGCGCCGACCCCGGCCGGCAGCACGCCCATCGGGGTGGAGACGACGGGCCCGGACCAGTCCGGGTCCGGGCGCAGTGCTCCGCGCAGTGCCGCGGCCGCCCACGCCGGCGCCGCGGCCAGCCCGAGCAGCGCCCAGGTGCCGGCGAGCCCCGTGCCGACCCCCAGCAGCAGCCCGCTGAGCGCGCAGACCAGCGCGGTCGCGACCAGCGGGACGACCGCGCGGCTGCGCACCACGGCCGCCGCCGACAGCGCGAACAGCCGGTCCAGCTCCGGTGCACCGTGCGCCTCCCGCGCGGCCCGCCCGGCCGCCGTCGCGGCCAGCCCCCAGCCGATCAGGCAGCCGGCCCACACCGCGGGCGGCAGCGCGCCCAGCCCCTCGGTGCGGGCGACGACGACCGGGACGCCGGCGGCGACGGCGAGCTGTCCGAGCTGCCACCGGCCGCGGACCAGGACGGCGAGGTCGGTGGCCACCACCGCCTGCCAGGGACGGCGGACCCGGCGGAAGCGGCGACTGCGCCGGGGTGGGCGGTCCCGGCCGGCCAGCGCGCGGCCCAGCTGACGGGTGTCCAGCGAGAGCAGCGACCCGCCGGCGTAGCGGGCCGTCGCCCCGCCGGCGAGCAGCCGGCCGGCGTCGAGCCGGCCCAGGCCCCGGTCGGCCTGCACGAGCAGGGCCGCGGCGGCGACCGCCGCGACCGCGAGGACCCAGCCCGGCAGGGTCCCGGCGGCCGGGACGCCGACCGGCCTCCCGCCCGCTGCGGCGAGGGTGCCGGCGACCGCGGGGACGACGGCGGCCGCGCCCGCGACCGCACCGGCGGCCCCGGCCACGCCCCGGCCGCGGTGCCGGGTCTGCAGCAGCGCCGTCCCGCCGACCGCGGCGACGGCCGGCGCGACCGCCCAGCCCAGCCCGCCCAGCACCGAGCCGACCGTGGGCGCGGCGGCGGCCCCGAACACCAGGGGCAGCGCCAGCAGCACGGCGACGGCCACCCCGGCGACGGTGAGCCGCGACAGCTCGCCGCGCAGCAGGCTCCGGCGGTCGGCGGGCAGCGGCAGCCACCACGCGGCGGCCGCGGGCGTGGCGCTCACCGGCCCCAGCCGGGCCAGCACGACGACCACACCGGCCAGGGCGAGCAGCGCCAAAGCGGCGGAGGTGAGCGAGGCCGGCAGCGTCGTGCCGGTGACCGGCGCGCCGGCCAGCGCGATGCGCTCGCGCAGCGAGGCGAGGCCGCCGCCGGCGACGGCCACGCCGATCCCGGCCGAGACCAGCCCGCCCCAGGCGTCGGAGAGCCGCTCGCCCAGCGTGGTCCGCGCCCGCGCCGCCGTCGCCCGGCGGGTCCAGCGGCGCACCGCCGCGCCGTCCAGCGGCGCGGCCACCTCCGTCGCCACCGCTCAGAGCTCCGCGATGCGGCCGGCGGCCTCGGCCGGGGCCAGCAGCCGGCAGGCGTCGTCGTCCACCACGAGCACCTCGTCGGCGACCGTCGCGACCACGTCGGCGTCGTGGCTGGCGAGCAGCACGGCGGTGCCGGCGTCGCGCAGTGCGGCGAGCCGGGCGGCCAGCCGGGTCCGCATGCCCGCGTCCAGCCCGCGCTCGGGCTCGTCGAGCACCAGCAGCCGGGCGGGACGGACGAACGCGGCCGCCAGCGCCAGCCGACGCCGCTGACCGGAGGAGAGCGCCGAGGGCAGCGCGTCGGCGCGCTCGCCGAGGCCGAACGCCTCGACCTCGGCGTCGACGACGTCCTCGGCGGCGGCCACCCCGTGCCCGCGCGCGGTCAGCAGCAGGTGCTCGCGGCCGGTGAGCGAGACGAAGAACGCGTCGTCGTCGAGGACGGCAGCGACGTCCCGGCGGAAGGCCGTCGACCGCTCGTCGACCGGAGCGCCGGCGAAGGCGACCGTGCCGCCGAGGGGTTCCAGCAGGCCGACCAGCGTGCGCAGCAGCGTGGACTTGCCCGAGCCGTTCGGGCCGACGACGGCCACGGCGCGGCCGGCGGCCAGCCGGAGGTCGACCGGGGCGCACACCGGGGCGGTCCCGTGTCCCACGGAGAGGTCCTCGGCGACGAGCAGGTCGGGCGAGGGCACGGTGCGGTCCATCGGCGACCAACCTAGGTGCAGTCTGCGATGCCCCCGTCGGCGGCGCGGCGATGAGTTCCCACGCGCACACGGGTCGGTAGACGCAGAGCAGCGGGAGCGACAGGAGCGAGGCATGGCCGAGACGACGTCCGCGGACGGCACGACGATCGCCTACGACGCCTGGGGCGACGGGCCCCTGGTCGTGGTGGTCGGCGGCGCGTTCAACGACCGGGGTACCTGGGGGGAGCTGGCCCGAGCGCTGGCCGACCAGGGGTTCCGCGCGGTGTCCTACGACCGCCGGGGGCGGGGCGGCAGCGGGGACACCCAGCCGTACGCGCTCGAGCGCGAGTTCGAGGACCTCGCCGCGGTGGTCGACGCGGCAGGGCGGGATGGGACGACGTACGCCCACGGCGTCTCCTCGGGCGGCGCGCTGCTGCTGCGTGCCGCGGCCGCCGGGGTGCCGGTGACGCGGCTGTCGGTGCTCGAGCCGCCCTACCGGGTCCAGGGCGCGCCCCCGGCACCGGAGCGCTACCTCCAGACGTTGCAGGGCTACGTCGACGCCGGCGACCGGTCCGGCCTGGTCGAGTACTTCCAGACCCGGGTCGTGGGGCTCCCGGCCGAGATGGTGACCCGGTTCCGGGGGACGCCGATGTGGCACGCCCTGGAGGAGATGGCACCCACGCTGCGCTACGACGCCCTCGCCCTGGGCGGCGACGACCACTCCCTGCCGGTCGACCTGCTCTCGCGCGTCGACGTCCCGGTGCTGGCGGTGACGAGCACGGGGACCGCGCCGCCCTGGATGGGGCGGGCCACCGAGGAGCTCGCGGCCGCGCTGCCGTCCGGCGAGCTCGCCCGCCTGGAGGGCGGCTTCCACGAGGTGCCGGTCGGGGTCCTCGCGCCCGCCCTCGCGGACTTCTACCGCCGGGACTGAGCGCGCCCGGTCCCCCGGACAGCGGTCGACGGCGGGAGGATGCGGCATGGACGCCGATCCCGGACTCGAACCCGACCTCGAACCGGACCTCGACGGCTTCCTGCTGGCCCGCATCGCCGAGGACCAGCGACTGGCGGCCGAGGCCGCGCAGGCGACCGGTCGGCGGGCGTGGGACGGCAGCGTGACCGCGCCGCAGGGCGCCGCCGACCACGTCGCCCACCACGACCCGGCGCGGGTGCTCGCCGAGTGCGCCGCCAAGCGCCGGCTCGTGCTGGCCTGCCGCGACGCCCGCCCCGACCTGCACCTGCTCGGCGCCCGCCCCCAGGGACTGGACTTCCCGCCCGCACCCACCGACCAGCACCAGCTGGCCGCCCTCACCCTGGCGCTGCTGGCCCTGCCCTACGCCACCCACCCCGACTACCGGCCGGCCTGGCGCCCCTGACCCGGCGATGAGTCCCGCCCACCCCCGGGGTCGGTACTGCGACGGAGCCGATCCCCAGGAGGCACGGTGCGCACGCTCGCGATCACCCAGAACACGACCGTCGACGGCGCGGTGGAGATGCTCGACGACTGGTTCGACCCGCAGGGGCAGGCGGGGACGGACAACTCCGACCTGATGCAGGAGATCCACCGCCAGGACGAGCGGGCCGACGCCCTCCTCGTCGGCCGGCGCACGTTCGAGGACTTCCGCGGCTACTGGCCGGGGCGGACCGACGACCCGACCGGCGTCAGCGCCTACCTGGACCGGGTGCAGAAGTACGTCGTCTCCGCGACGCTCACCGAGCCCGGCTGGCAGCACACCACGGTGCTGTCCGGCGACCCGGTGGAGCAGGTCCGCGCGCTCAAGGAGCAGCCCGGGGCGGACATCGTCGTCACCGGAAGCATCACCCTCTGCCACACGCTGATCGGCGCCGGGCTGGTCGACGAGTACCGGCTGTTCACCTACCCCGTCGTCCAGGGCCGCGGCCGGCGGCTGTTCCCCGACGGCGCCGCCGCGGACCGGCTGCGGCTGGTCGAGTGCCGGGGCTTCGGCAGCGGCATCACGTACTCGCGCTACGCCCGGGAGTGACGCCCGCCGCCGCCCGCACGCGGGCGGCGGCGGGCCCGGCACTCAGCGGTGCAGCAGCTCCCCGAAGGCCCCGCAGGTCTCGTCGACGGCGGCCTGCGCCGCGGGGGAGACCGCACCCATGGCGAAGAAGCCGTGGATCAGCCCGTCGTACCGGCGGACCCGGGCCTCCACCCCCGCGGCGCGCAGCGCCTCGCCGTAGGCCTCGCCCTCGTCGCGCAGCGGGTCGTACTCCGCGGTGACGACGACCGCCGGTGGCAGCCCGGAGAGGTCGGCGGCGTGCAGCGGGGACAGCCGCGGGTCCTTGGCGTCGTCCCAGGCGCCGGCGTAGTGGCCGTAGAACCAGTCCATGGTGTCCTTCTCGAGGAAGTAGCCGCGGGCGTTCTCGGTGCGCGAGGCGTACTCGCTCAGCGCGTCGACCGCCGGGTAGATCAGCAGCTGCGCGGTCAGCGGGGTGCCCTCGGCGATCAGCTGCTGGGCGACGACGGCGGCGAGGTTGCCGCCCGCGCTGTCGCCGGCCACGGCCAGCCGGTCGTCCCCGCCCAGCTCACCCAGGTGCGCGGCGATCCAGCGGGCGGCGGCGACGGCGTCCTCGGCCGCGGCGGGGAAGGGGTGCTCGGGGGCGAGCCGGTAGTCGACGGCGACGACGACCGCCCGGCTGGTGCGGCAGATCTCCCGCACCGACTGGTCGTGGGTCTCGAGGTCGCCGATGACCCAGCCGCCGCCGTGGAGGAAGGCGACGGTGGGGAACGGGCCCTCGCCCTCGGGCCGGTACACGCGGGCGCGCAGGTCGCCCTCGGCGCCGGGCACGGTGGTGTCCTCGACCGCGCCCACCGGGACGACCTGGTCGGGGGAGCGCGCCGCGCCCAGCGCCAGGAACTGGGCCCGGGCGGCCTCCGCCGTCCCCTCGTGCATGGGCGGCATGCCGCTCTCGGCGAGCATGGTGAGCAGAGCGGCGATGTGCGGGTCGACCGGCACCGGACCTCCTGTGCGTGTGTGCGCTGAGTCACGGCAACCTATCCGCGCCGGACGACGGTTCCGGCACTGGGGTGTCCGCACCGCCTCCGATGGGCAGGAGGGTGACGACGGCGTCGAGCCACCGGCGTCCCGACCGTCGCCGGCCCTCCCCGGCGCGCCCGCTCCGAGGGGAGCCACCGTGGCCGTCCGTCTCCGCCCGCTCGACCAGCAGGTCGTCGTCCTCACCGGTGCCTCCAGCGGCATCGGCCTGTCCACCGCCCGCCTCGCCGCACGCCGCGGCGCCCGCCTGGTGCTCGCCGCCCGCAACGAGGCGGCGCTGCGCCAGCTGTGCGACGAGCTGAACGCCGGCGGGGAACGGCGGGCCGTCGCCGTCGCCGCCGACGTCGCCCGCGAGGAGGACGTCGCCCGCATCGCCGAGACCGCGGTCGCCGAGTTCGGCCGCTTCGACACGTGGGTCAACAACGCCGGGGTGTCGGTCTTCGGTGAGACGACCCAGGTGACGATCGAGGACTTCCGCCGGGTCTTCGACGTCGTCTCCTGGAGCGTCGTGTACGGCTGCCGGCAGGCGGTGGCGCACTACCGCTCGCGCGGCGACGGCGCCGGCGCGGGCGGAGCGGTCGTGAACGTCGGCAGCCTGTTCGGCGACCGGGCGACCCCGCTGCACGGGCCGCGGGACATGTTCGTGGGCAGCCAGGCCAAGACCACGGCACTGGCCGGCGCGCTCTTCCCCCGGTTGGTGGACCGGTACATGGAGCGCCACATGTGGCCCTCGCAGATGGCCGACGACCGGCCGTCGCAGCCGCGGGAGACGCCGGACTCCCCGCAGCCGACGGCGGCGCTGTGGACCGCCGGGTACGGGATGCACGTGCGCGGCTCCAACGCCGGCTGGCACCGCCGGCGCAGCTACTGGGTCGCGGCACGCACCCACCCGGTGCGCACCGTGGCCGGCACCGGTGTCGCGGCGCTGGGGCTGCTGGCGAGCCGGGCGACCCGCCGTTGACCTGCCGGCCGGCCCGTCCTGGGGTCCTGCTCGCCGCCTGGTTGACTGGTTGAACGCTGGACCGTCGCCGGTGGCGGCCCGATCCCCGAGGAGGACAGCCGTGCACGTCGGCGTCGACAGCTTCGTCGCAGCGGTGACCGACCCCTCGACCGAGCGCCTGGTCGGGCCCGAGGAGCGGATGGCGCACCTGCTCGAGGAGATCGCCCTGGCCGACGAGGTCGGGCTGTACTCCTTCGGCATCGGTGAGCACCACCGCCCGGAGTACTACGACTCGGCGCCGCCGGTGATCCTGGGCGCGGCGGCCGCGCGGACCTCGCGGATCCGGCTGGGCAGCGCGGTCACCGTGCTCAGCGCCGCCGACCCGGTCCGCGTGTTCCAGCAGTTCGCCACGCTGGACCTCATCTCCCGCGGCCGCGTCGACCTGGTGGTCGGCCGCGGCTCGTTCGTCGAGGCGTTCCCGCTGTTCGGGCTCTCGCTGGCGGACTACGACGAGCTGTTCGAGGAGAAGCTCGACCTGCTGCTGCGGCTGCGGGAGTCCGAGGAGGTGACCTGGTCGGGCCGGCACCGCCCCGCGCTCACCGGGCAGGGCGTCTACCCGCGGCCGCTGCAGGACCCGCTGCCGATCTGGGTCGGCGTCGGCGGGACGCCGGAGTCGTTCGTCCGCGCCGGGCTGCTCGGCCTGCCGCTGATGGTGGCGGTCATCGGCGGCGAGCCGCGGCAGTTCGCGCCACTGGTGGACCTCTACCGCCGGGCCGGTGCGCGGGCCGGGCACGCGCCCGAGCGCCTGCAGGTGGGGCTGCACGTCTTCGGCTACGTCGCGGAGAGCACGCGGGCCGCCGCCGACACCATCTACCCCGGCTGGCACGAGATGTTCACCAAGGTCTCCCGCGAGCGCGGCTTCGCCCAGCCGACGCGGGCCCAGTTCGACGCGACCAGCGGACCGAACGGTGCCTTCTTCACGGGCGACCCGGACACCGTGGCCGACAAGCTCGTGCGGGTCTCCGGGCAGCTCGGCGGGGTCGACCGCGTCTCGATCCAGATGACGAACCCGCGGCTGGCGCACGCCGACCTGCTGCGCGGCATCGAGCTGCTGGGCACCGAGGTCGCGCCCCGGGTCGCGGGGGCTTGACCGAGGACCCCCTCCCCACCCCTCGCACGCTCGGGCGGGACCCGGGAGGGGGTCACCCCGGGGGTTCCCTCGCACGCTCCGGGGCGGCCGTCGACCGCCCCGTCCGCCGTACGCTGCTGGGACCGGGAGCGGACGTCGGGCTCCGCTCGTGCACCCGGTCGGAGCGCGCCGGGCACACGTACCCCGGCACGACCGGTGGAGGAGGCGGGCGATGGCCCAGGGTCCGGCGTCCATGCCGGTGCTCAGTCGGGGCAGGCACCGCAACCCGGCGCGCGGGGCGTGCTTCATGGAGTACACCGCCCTGCTGGCCGGCGAGCCGTTCACCGACACCCCGGACTGCGTGGACGGCGAGCTGGCCGCGGTGCTCCGGCACGCCAACGACCGGCTGTCGGACGGCGACCGGTTCCGGCTGACGCCCCTGCTCGGCCGCGCGATCGGCCTGGTGGTCCCGGGGCCGGCGGTGCCCCGACGACAGCGTCGCTCCGCACGCCGGGCAGCCGGGGCGGACGGGCACGCCCTCGCCGTCCACGTCGCGGCCGTCGGCGAGCTGCGGACGGCGGTCGCGCGGCGCTTCACGGCCGCGCTCGGCTCCCGCCCGTCCCCCGCGGAGTGGCGCGGGCACGCCTGCGGCCGGGACGTCGACCGGCTGTTCTGGTCCCTGATGCTGGAGCCCACGCCGGTCAGCACCTCCGCCGCCTACGTGGACCGGTTGCTCGACCGGCTGGTCCTGCTGCACGAGTGCTACGAGCTGGCCATGGCGCAGCTGGGACTGGCGAGGAGGCCACCGGGAGCCGGCGCCGAGACGGTGGTCGTCGCGGCGACCGACCACCCGCACGCGGACTGACCCCTGGCGTTCGCACCCGGCCCCCGTGTGGTGCGGTGGGCGGGATGCGGACACCGAGAGGGACGAGCACGGCGGTCTTCCTGCTCGGCCTGGCGGCGCTGCTGACCGTCTACGCCACCCAGCCGCTGCTGCCGGCGCTCGCCGCCGACCTCGGCGTCTCCGCGACCGCCGCCGCCTGGACGGTGAGCGCCACGGCGCTCGGGGTCGCGGTCGCCGCGCCGTTCGCCGGGGCGGTGTCGGACCGGCTGGGCCGCAAGCGGCTGATGCTGGCGGCGATCGCCGTGCTGGCCGCAGCGACGGCCGCCTGCGCCGTCGCCCCCGGCTTCCCCGCGCTGCTGGCCGCCCGGGCGGCGCAGGGCCTGGCCGTCCCGTTCGTCTTCGCGGTCGCGGTCGCCTACGTGGCCGAGGAGGTCCCCGCGTCCCGGTCGGCCGCCGTCAACGGCCTCTACGTCTCGGGGACGGCGTTCGGCGGCTTCCTGGGCCGCTTCCTCTCCGGCGCGGTGGCCGGCGCGCTCGGCTGGCGGGCGTCGTTCGCCGCGCTGGGGCTGGTGCTGCTGGCCGTGCTCGGCGGGGTCGCGGCCTGCCTGCCGCGGGAGCGGCGGTTCGCGCCGACGGCCGGTGTGCTCGGCGGCCTGCGCGGCATCGGCGGGCACCTGCGCAACGGGCGGCTGATGGGCACCTGCGCGCTGGGAGCCGCGGTGCTGTTCGTACAGGTCGGCGCCTTCACCTATGTCGGGCTGCACCTGTCCGGGCCGCCGTTCGGCCTGGGCAGCGCGCAGGTCGGGGCGGTGTTCGCGGTGTTCCTCGTCGCCGTCGTCGTCACGCCGCTGACCGGGCGGCTGGTGTCGCGGGTGGGCCGCCGCGCGGTGCTCGTGCTGGCCACCGCGGTGGTGCTCGCCGGGTTGGCGCTGACCCTCGTGCCGGCGACCGCGGCCGTCGTCGCCGGGCTGGCCGGGGCGTGCACCGGTGTGTTCGCCGCCCAGGCGTGCGCCACCGCGCAGGCCGCCGCCAGCGGGGGCGCGACCCGCTCGAGCGCAGTCGGGCTGTACCTGACCTGCTACTACGCCGGCGGAGGCGTCGGCGCCGTCGTCCCGGCGCCGCTGTTCTCGGCGGCCGGGTGGCCGGCGTGCGTGGGCCTGCTGGGCGCCGTCGCCGTCCTCGGTGCGGTTCCGGCGCTGGCGAGCTGGCCGGCGCCCAGCAGGCCGCGAGCGGTGCCCGGCCGGCGTGGAGCGGATCGGTGCCGTCCCGCAACAGGTCCGGCCAGTAGCCGACGGGAGACCGTGGCCGCAGCCGATGTGTCTACGGCGATGCTCTGCCCTTGCCCCGCATGGTGGGCAGCGGGAGAGCGTCCAGGGGCGGTGGTCGGCCCCCGAGCCGGAACGACGTCTGGGGACGGTGATCGTCGACGACCGTCGCCGCGACGGTCGGAGACGTGCTGGCCCGGACCCGACCGGCCATGCCGGGTCCGGGCACGCAGGGGTGGCATCCGGCGCCGGCCTGTGGGGAGATGCCATCTCCGGGACCGAACGGCGCGGAGGTGCGGCATGGCCCGAGCGATCGTCGTCGGTGGCGGGGTCGCGGGGCCCGTCGCGGCGATGGCCCTGCAGCGGGTCGGCATCGAGGCCACGGTGCACGAGGCGCACGCCGGCCCCGCGGGCGACGTCGGCGCGTGGCTGGGCCTGCAGACCAACGGGCTCGACGCGCTGCGGGCGATCGACGCGGAGCGCGCGGTCGCGGGCGTGGGCTTCCCGACGCCGGTCATCGAGTTCCGCAGCTGGACCGGGAAGGTGCTGGGCGCCGTCCCCACGTCGGGTCCCGGCGGAGACGTCGGCCTCTCCATGCGGCGCTCCGACCTCTACCGGGCGCTGCACGCCGAGGCCCTGCGCCGCGGCGTGCGGGTCCGCTACGGCTCCCGCCTGGTCGACGCGCACTGCACGGACTCGGCCGTGACGGCGGTCTTCACCGACGGCACCTGCGAGTCGGCGGACCTCCTGATCGGGGCCGACGGCGTCCGCTCCACCGTCCGGGCCCTGGTCGACCCCGGAGGTGCGGCGCCCCGCTTCGTCCCGGTGCTCAACACCGCGGGCTACTCCGAGCACGTGCCGCCGGGCGCCGAGGTCGGTCGGCTCACGATGGTGTTCGGCCGGCGCGGGTTCGCCGGCTACCTCGTGGCGCCGACCGGAGGGACCTGGTGGTTCGCGAACCCGCCGCTGACCCGCGAGCCCCCGGCCGGCGAGGTGGCGGCCACCTCCGACGCGGAGTGGCGCGCCCGGCTGTCGGACCTGTACCGCGGCGACCGGTCCCCGGTGGTCACGCTGGTCGAGGCCACCCCGGGTCCGCTGCGCGGGTGGACGACGTACGACGTCCCGACCGTGCGCCGGTGGTCCGCCGGCCGCATGGTGCTGATCGGGGACGCCGCGCACGCCACCTCGCCGGCGGCCGGGCAGGGCTCGTCGCTCGCCGTCGAGGACGCCGTCGTCCTGGCCCGCTGCCTGCGCGACCTGCCGTCCCCCGCGGCCCTGGAGGCGTTCGAGGCGCTGCGCCGGCAACGGGCGGAGCGGGTCGTCGCCCAGGGCTTCCGCACGAGCAGCGCCAAGTCGCCCCCCGCCGTCGGCCGGGTCGCCCGCGACCTCGTCATGCCGTTCGTGCTCCGGCGCCGGGACCCGCAGGCGTGGATGCGGGCACACACCGTCGACTGGGACGCCCCCGCCGTCCCGGCGTGAGGACCCCGCCGGTCAGCCGCCGGCGAGCAGCGCGCGCACGGCGTCGAGCGTGTCGGCGTCCGCCGGCGACCGGTCCGGCCGGTAGCGGACCACCCGGGCGAAGCGCAGCGCGACGCCGCCGGGGTAGCGCGGGCTGCGCTGCGCGCCGTCCAGGGCGACCTCCACGACCAGTTCCGGCTCCAGGAGCACGCCCCACTCGTGCTGCTCGCGGGCGAGCCCGGGGAAGGTCTGCGTCTGCCAGTCCAGCAGCTCGTCGGTCATCC
Source organism: Geodermatophilus sp. URMC 61 (assembly GCF_052931555.1). Classification (NCBI taxonomy): domain Bacteria; kingdom Bacillati; phylum Actinomycetota; class Actinomycetes; order Geodermatophilales; family Geodermatophilaceae; genus Geodermatophilus; species Geodermatophilus sp. URMC 61. The sequence continues at coordinate 1,988,592 of NZ_JBRFHZ010000002.1, read as the reverse complement.
CCTTGAAGGTCTTGCCGACCATCACCGGCCCGCCGCCGTCGGGGTCGCGGGCGCCGAGGTGGATGTTCGACAGCTTCCCGGAGCGCCGCCCGTACCCCCACTCGGCGCCGAGCACGACCAGGTCGAGGGTGTGCACCGGCTTGACCTTCTGCCACGCCCGCCCGCGCCGGCCGGCGGCGTAGGGCGCGTCGAGCGCCTTGACCACCACGCCCTCGTGCCCGGCGGTCAGCGCGCCGTCGAGCACCTCGGCGGCCTGCTCGGGCGTGGGCCGGCGGACACCGGGCATCCGCAGCGCCGCGTGCTCCTCGCCGGCCAGCAGCCCCGCCAGCGCGTCGAGGCGGACCGCCAGCGGCTCGTCGAGCAGGTCGCGGCCGTCGAGGTGCAGCAGGTCGAAGAAGAACGGGCTGAGCAGCACGGCCGGGTCGGGGGCGTCACTGCCGAAGCGGCTCATCGTGTCCTGGAAGGCGCGCGGCCGTCCGTCGCCGTCCAGCGCGAGGGTCTCGCCGTCGAGGACAGCGGTGCGGCACGGCAGCGACCGGACCTGCGCCACCAGCTCGGGCACCCCGTCGGTCACCTCGCGCAGGGTGCGGGTCCAGACGCGGACGACGTCGCCGTCGCGGTGCACCTGGATCCGGGCGCCGTCCAGCTTGGTCTCGACCGTGACGTCCGCGCCGAGGTCGGCGAGCGCGGCGTCCAACGAGGAACCGGGGCCGGCCAGCATCGGTCGCACCGGGCGGCCGACCTGCAGGTGCACGGCCACCAACGCCCCCGTACCGCCGGCCAGGGCGGTCGCGGCGGTCTCCGGCAGGCTGCCGGAGAGCATGAACGCGCGCCGCACGGCCGCCGCCGGGACGTCGGCCGCCGCGGCGATCGCGTCGAGGACGACGCCCTCCAGCGCGCCCTGCCGCAGCTCGCCGGTGAGCAGCCGGACGAGGAAGCGCTGCTCGTCGGCGGTGGCGTCGGTGAACAGCCGCTCGAGGACCGCCTCCCGCCTGGCCGCCGACCCGGTGCCGGTCGTGCCGGCCAGCTCGGTGAGCACGCGGTCGACGTCGTGGACGGTCAGCCGCGGCGAGGCTGCCGGGTCGTGGGCGAGGCGGCCGAGGGTGCGCCAGCCGACCCCCACCCGGCCCTGCAGGGCGTCGCCGGCCAGCCAGGCGGTCGCCGCCCGCACCTCGTCGCCGTCCGCGCGGCGCAGCAGGTCGGCGATGGCCGCGGTCTTCGCCGTGCGCGAGCGGGTGGCCGCCACCGCGGCGGAGGCGGCGACGACGTCGGCGAACAGCACGGCGCCATGGTGGCAGCCGGGTCCGACACCGCTGCGCTGCCGACGGCCCGCGGCCGGCGGGCACCCGTCGGTGACGCCGGGGTGACGCCGTCCGCCCACCCTGGGCGGGTCGCGTTGCGTCCGTGCGGAGGGTCCCCATGCCCGGCTTCACCCCGACCGGCAGCATGAGCGTCAGCAGGAGCCTGCGGTCCGCGGCCCGCCTCGCCGACGGGCGGGTCCTCGTCGCGGGCGGCCGGGACCCCCAGGACACGGTCCTCCGGACCGCGGAGCTGTACGCCCCGCAGTCCGGCACCTGGAGCCCGGCCGGGTCGCTGGTGCAGGGACACGACCGCGCGGTGCTGGTCGCCGTGCCGGGGGGCGCCGTCCTCGTCGGCGGCGACGAGGCGGCGACCGACACCCTCCTGGAGACCTGGGACTCCGCCACCGGGCAGTGGACCGCGACGGTCGTGCCGCCGTTCATGGGCCGGGTGGCCGGAGCCTGGGCGGACGGCGACGAGCTGCTGGTCCTGTCCGCCCCGGAGTCCCTGCTCGACGACATGGAGTTCCGCTCGGTCCACCTCGACAGCGGTCAGGTCGACAGACTGCCCTCACCGATCACCCCACGCCTGACCACGTACGAGTGCCGGTTGTCGGACGGGCGCATCCTCCTCGCCGGTGGGGCGTGCGCGGGGATCGGCGGCGACGGCGAGCCGGTCGAGTACCTGACCCGGCAGTGCGAGGTGTACGACCCCGCAACCGGAGCGTGGCAGGCGGTCGGGCACCTCGCCGTGCCGCACATGTCCCTGGACCGGTCCGGTCAGAGCCTCGTCGCGCTCCCGGACGGCGGCGCGCTCATGGTCTGCGGCAGCGAGCCGGGCGGGGACGGTCACACCGGCGTGGTGGAGCGCTGGTCGGCCGCCACGGGGTCGTGGTCCCTCGAGCCACCGCTGCCGGAGTCCCGCGACGCCCACACCACGACGCTGCTCCCGGACGACTCCGTCCTGGTGGTCGGCGGTGAGGGACCCGCCGGCACGCGGTCGGACTGCCACTCCTTCGACCTCGCCGGTTCCACCTGGAGCGGTGCCGACGGGCTGTCCCGTCCGCGCCAGGGCCACGTCGCCGTGCCGCTGGCGGGGTCCGGGCTGCTGGTCGTCGACGGGGCCCGGGACGGCAGCTGCGAGCGGTTCGGGTGACCGGGGCGCGGACGAGCCGAGCGCTCAGCCACCGTCCACCTAGGCGCCGGCCCCCGCCGCCCCCGGAGCCGCCCGGCAGGCCGCCGCGGCAGCGCTGTCGCGCGGGCGGTGGTCGTGTCAGCCGCGTGACAGGGCGCTGCGAGGGGGCTCCGCCACCGTGAGGAGCCGCCGCGAGGACCTGGAGGTGGAGGACGAGATGGTGGGTGGATCGGTGGACGCAGCGGTGCCGGCTCCGGCGGCCCGCTCGCCGCAGCGGGGCCGCGGGACGGCGACGCCGGTGGCGGTCCTGGGGATCGGCGCGTTCGCGACCGGCACCGACCTCTTCGTCGTGGCCGGGGTGCTCCGCGGCCTGGCCGACGACCTCGGGATCACGGTCGGCACCGCCGGCCTGACGGTGACGGTCTCCGCGGTCGCCTACGCCGTCGGCGGCCCCCTGCTCGGCGCTGCGCTCGGCGCGCGGCCCCGGCGGCGGGTGCTGATCGGCTCCCTGGCGCTGTTCGGGGCGTGCACCGCGGTGGCCGCGGCGGCGCCGACGTTCGCGGTGCTGCTGGTCGCCCGGGCCCTGGGCGCCCTCGCGGCGTCCGTGCACGTGCCGGTCGCCGCCGCGGCAGCCGTCGCGGCGGTGCCGGCACGGTCCCGCGGCCGGGCACTGGGGGTGGTCCTGGGCGGGGCCTCGGCCGCGATGGTCCTGGGTGCCCCGCTCGGGGCGCTGCTGGCCGGGGCGCTGTCGTGGCGTGCCGCCTTCGGCCTGGCCGCCCTCTTCGCGGCGGGCGGCGTCGGTGTCCTGCTGTGCAGCGACGTCGGGTCCGGTCGGCTGCCCCCGTCGACGTTGTCCGAGCGGCTGCGTCCGGTCCGCCGCTCGGCGGTCGTCGTCACGCTGGGCGCGACGGTCCTGGTGATGGCCGGCTCGAACGGCGTGTACAGCTACCTGGGCGTGCTGCTGGACCCGGTCGCCGGACCGGTCGGTCCCGGGCTGGTCATGGCGGCGTTCGGCCTCGGCGGCGCGGCGGGTGCCTGGTGGGGCGGGACCCTGGCGGACCGGCTCGGGGACCGGCGCCTGGTCCTGCTGGCGGGAGGTGCGCTCACGGCGGCGCTCGCCGCGCTCCCGCTGGTCGCCTCGGTCGGTGGCGCGCTGTTGGTCGTCGTGGCCGGGTGGGGGACCGCGGCCTGGGCGTTCACCGCGGCGCAGCAGCACCGCGTGCTCCGGCTGGGCGGGGACGCGGCGTCGGTGTCCCTGGCCCTGAACAGCGCGGCGACCCACGTCGGGTTCGGAGCGGGGGCGCTGCTCGGCGGACTCGTCGTCGACGCCTCCGGACCCGGCCCGTTGGCGCTGCTGGGCGTCGCTCTCGGCGGCGCCGGGCTGACCCTGCACCGATTCCTCGACCTGGAGGTCCGATCGTGAACGAGTCCGCATCCGTCGTCGCCGAGCTGGGCACCGTCCTGGGCATCTGGGCCCACCCCGACGACGAGGCCTACCTGTCCGGCGGGTTGATGGCGCTGGCCCGCGACGGCGGCTCGCGCGTGGTGTGCGTGACCGCGACGCGCGGCGAGCTGGGGACGCCCGACCCGGAGGCGTGGCCGCCCCGGCGGCTGGCCGCCGAGCGCACCCGCGAGCTGGCGCGCTGCCTGGCGGTCCTCGGCGTCTCCGAGCACCGCTGGCTCGGGTACCGGGACGGCGAGTGTCCGGCCGCCCCCGCGTCCGAGGCGGTCGCGGAGTTGTGCGAGGTGATCGACGAGGTCGCCCCGGACACCGTGGTGACGTTCGGTCCGGACGGCATCACCGGTCACCCGGACCACCAGGTGGTGTCGGCGTGGGTGACCGCGGCGTTCGAGCGAGCGGCCGCGCCCGGGGCCCGGCTGCTGTACGCGGCGGCCGCCGAGCGGCGGGTACCCCGGTGGCAGGACCTGGACGAACGCCTGGGCGTCTACCTGCCCGGCTACCCGGTCTCGGTCCCCGACGAGCGGCTGGCGGTCGACCTGGTGCTGGACGCGGACACGGCAGCCCGCAAGGTCCGGGCGCTGGCGGCCCAGACGACCCAGACGGCCGGCCTCATCGCCACGATGGGGATCGACTGCTACACGGCCTGGGTCGGGGAAGAGTCGTTCGTCGAGCACCGGCGTGGGGCGGCGGTGGCCCAGCGGCCGGTCGCCGCGGTCACGCGCGGGTGAGCGTGGCACCCAGGTGACCTGAGAGACCGAGCTCCGCCCGAGAGCACCCGGGTACTCCAGACCCGTGGTGCCGGGAGCGGAGCCGGCTGGGGAGCACGCTCGTCAGACGGGGACGGAGTCGTAGTGGGAGGACATCTCGAGGCGGACGACCGGGTCACGCAGGCTGTCGCCGGGAAGGCGGCTGAGGGCCTTGAACATCTCGTGCAGCCCGGCCGGGGCCATGATCGCCAGCAGGGTCCCGCCGCCGTGCCGGGCCGTGATCATGTGCGGGCTGCCGATCGGGACGAGGAAGTAGTCCCCGGGACCTGCGGTGACCGCATCCCCGTCGCACTCGAAGTCGAACGTGCCGTCCAGGACGAAGAACGACTCACTGGTCCGCTCGTGCACGTGCGGGATCGACCAGGGGCCCTCGTCCCCGCGGAACTCCGCGAGGGCGAAGGCACCGCCGGCCTGGTCCTCGACCAGGACGCGCATGGAGACCACCCCCAGGTCGCAGATCTCTCCGGCGTCCTTGTTGACGTAGTACCCGGCCACCGTGACCGCCTCCTTCAGCGAGAGGAACCCACGATCCTGCGCCGTCGCCGGGCGCTCCAGCCCAGAAAGTGAACCGCCCCGGTGATCCTCCGGCTGCCAGACTGCAGGGTGTGCGGACCTACGGTCAGTACTGCCCGGTCGCACGGACGGCCGAGATCTTCGCCGAGCGCTGGACGCCGATCATCATCCGGAACCTGCTCGCCGGTGTGACGACCTTCGGCCAGTTGCTGGCCGGGGCGCCGGGCATCCCGAAGGCGCTGCTCGCCGAGCGGCTGGCCGGCCTGCAGAGGGCTGGCATCGTCGAGCGCCGCACCGGCCCCGGCCGCCGGGTCACCTACGGCCTCACCGATGCCGGCCGGGAGCTCAAGCCGCTGTGCGACGCGATGGGCGCCTGGGGGATGCGCTGGCTGGAGGTCGAGCCGCAGCACGTCGACCCGGCCTACGTCCTGTGGGCCACCGCGCGACTGGTCGACGTCGACGCCCTGCCGCCCGGGCAGGTGACCGTCCGGGTCGACCTGCGCGAGGCGGCCGCCGGTCCCTACTGGTTGCTGCTGCACCGTCCCGTGGCCGAGGTGTGCACCCACTATCCGGGGACCGCCGAGGACCTGATCCTCCGCACGGACGCCGACGCCCTCGCGCGCTGGCACCTGCGCGAGTGCAGCTACGCCCACCTGGTCCGTCAGCAGCGCATCCGAATCGACGGGCCGCCGGGCCTGGTCCGCGCCTTCCCCCAGTGGATCCGCCCCAGCCCGCACGCCGTGCACCGCACTCCTGCGTCGGCCCCGCCGTCCTCCTGAGGCCCTCCCGCAGGCGGCCGCCGGTCCCATCGCCCGTGCTCGGGGCCGGCGCCCCGGGCCCGTCGTGAGCGGACCTGGCACGACCACCGGACCGAGCGGCGCGGCTGCCGCCGACCACCAGCCCCGTCGCCCTCGATCGTGGCCCGCATCCACCAGGCAGAGGGACTCGCGACGAGCACCACCGCACCGACCGCCGCCGCAGGAGCCATGTCCACCACCGACCGCGCCCGGGAGCCAGGTCGCCTCCGAGCGACGGTCACCCGCGGGCGAGGTTGCGCTCGATGGCCAGCCGGGCCACCTCGAGGACGGCGGCCCGGTCGGTGACCTCGACGGGAGCCGGCTGCGGTCGGGTGTCGCGGACGGCCGCGTCGGGAGCCCGGTCGGAGGCCGCGTCGAGCAGGTCGGCCGGCTGCTCGTCGCCGAGCCGGCGGAGGAGGTCGGCGAGGTTGCGCAACGTCGTCCACTGGTGGGTCCAGTTGCCCGTGCGGGCGAAGTAGTCGACCACCTCGCGGTAGCCGACCAGCGCCTCACGCACCCGGCCGGCGTCGGCGCGGGCCGCGAGCAGCCCCACGGACGCGACGCCGACGAGGAAGGTGGCCCCTGCCTTCCGGGCCAGGTCGACGGCCCGGACGTAGTGGGGCTCGGCGCGGTCCCGGCGACCGACGGCCGTCTCGATCTCCCCGGTGACGTAGGCGCCCCAGGCGCGCATCGAGGGCGACACCGCGCCGGCGAGCCCCCGGTCGTTGAGGGTCCTCGCCCGGTCGGCGTCGCCCGAGTAGGCCAGCGCCAGGGCGGCGATCCCGAGGTTCTCGCGGGCTCCGGTGGCCAACGCCGCCGCGGCCAGGGAGTGCTCCACGGTCTCGGCGTACGCGCCGCGGGCGAGGGCGACCACCGACAGCGGCGACAGGCAGGACCAGGTCCCGGCCGCGTCGGTCGCGCGCTCGAGCCCGGCGCGGGCGAGGCGTTCGGCCCGGTCGTGGTCACCGCGGTGGTAGGCCGCCTCGGCGGCCGTGCCCAGCACCCGGGCCTCGTCCGGGTGGCCGGCCAGCGCCGGGTCGTCGGCCAGCTCCTCGGCCCAGGTGCGCAGTTCGACGAGGTCGCGGTAGGTCATCGCGTCGTAGAGCGCCGTCACCATCGCGGCGGCCTCGTCGAGGGCACCCCGGCTCCGGGCCGACCGCCAGGCGGCCCGGAGGTTGGCGAGCTCACGGCGGAGCGTCGCGTCCGCCTCCGGCTCCTGTTCCGTGGTCATCCCGGCGCAGATCTCCGCGGTCAGCTCGACCGCCCAGCGCTGCATGCGGTCGGTCGCGGCCTCGAGCTCGCCCGCGGCCGCCAGCCGGTCGAGGCCGAACGCCCGCAGCGTGTCGAGCATGCGGTAGCGGGTGCCCCCCTCCCCGATGTCGGCCTCGACCACCGAGGCGTCCACCAGGCGGGCCAGGACGCTCCCGGGGTCGCTGCCCAGGCCCAGGTCGGCGCCGAGCCGCTCGGCGGTCGCCAGGTCGACGCCGTCGACGAACACCGACAGGTGCCGGAACAGGCGCCGCTCGTCCTCGGAGAGGAGCTGGTAGGACCACTCCACGGTCGCGCGCAGCGTCCGGTGCCGGGCGTCCCCACTGGGGCGGCCCCCGCCCAGCAGGTCCAGCGAGCGGGTCAGCCGGCTGCGCAGCTCGGTCAGGGAGAAGGTCGACAGCCGGCCGGCGGCGAGTTCGATGGCGAGCGGCATGCCGTCGAGCCGGTGCACGATGTCGGCGACCGTGCGCAGCTCCTCGGGTGTCGGCGGGGGACCGGGGCGGACCCGGCCGGCCCGGTCCAGGAAGACCGCCACGGAGGGGACCCGCGAGAGGTCACGTTCGCCGTCCGGGAGCGGGAGGGGAGCCAGCCGGACGACGCACTCGGCGGCGAGGCCGAGCGGTTCCCGGCTGGTGGCGAGCACGGCGAGCCGCGGGCAAGCGGACAGGACGGCGTCGACCGCGTCGCGGACCGCGTCGAGCAGGTGCTCGCAGTTGTCGACCACCAGCAGGCCGGGGCGGTCGCCCAGGACGGCGAGGCAGGCCGCGAGGACGTCGCCCTGGACGACCTCCAGGCCCAGGGCCGCCGCCAGCGCGTGCGGGACGGCGGCCGGATCGGTGACCGGTGCGAGCAGCAGCGTCGCGGTCGCGGCGGTGCGTCGCGCGACCTCGGCGGCGACGCGGGTCTTCCCCACCCCGCCCGGGCCGACGAGCGTGACCAGCCGCTCCGTCTCCAGCCGCCGGTGCAGCGCAGCCACCTCGGCGTCGCGGCCGATCAGCCGGGTCGTGGGCCGGACGGCCACCCGGGGTCCGGGGACCGGGCCAGCAGCTCCTCCGGCGACCCTCCGTTCCAGCTGGTCGAGCTCCGGTGACGGGTCGAGGCCGGTCTCCTCGGCCAGCCGCTGCCGGTACTCGCGCGCGGCCCGCAGCGCCTCGGGCGCCCGCCCCGTCGCCGCCAGTGCCCGCATGAGCAGCAGCACCGCGGGTTCGCGCAGCGGGTCGTCGGCCAGGGACGCGGCCGCCAGGCCCAGGACCTCCGCCGCCTCTCCGGCGGCGATCGCACTGTCGATCAGGGCGTCGGTCACCTCGCGCTGGAGCCGCGTGCACTCCTCGACCGCGGCGGCGATCGGCAGGACGTCGGTGAGGTCGGACAGGACCGGACCCCGCCACAGGGCCCGTGCCTGGCGCAGCACGGCCAGCGCACCGGCCGGGTCCTGCCGTACGTGCGAGCGGGCCGTGGCGAGCAGCGTCCGTGCCCACGCCACGTCGAGGGCGTCGTCCTCGAGCACCAGCCGGTAGCCGTCCGGCCGGGTCTCCAGCCGGGCCGCCGCGGAGCCGAGGTGCGCGCGCAGCCGGGACACGTGGCTGTGCAGGGCCTGGCGGCCCGACTCCGGCACCTCGGCCGGCCACAGCGCGTCCACGAGGGTGTCCACCGGCACGGTCCGGCCCTCGGCGAGGGCGAGCAGAACGAGGACCGCGCGTCGCTTGGGCCCGCGGACGTCGACCACGGCGCCGTCGACGACCAGCTGCAGCGGTCCGAGCACCTCCACCCGGACCCGCGCCGCCGCCTGGTCGTCCGACATCGCGCACCTCCGCTGCCCAGCCTGCCCGCGTCGGCGTCCGGACGGGAGGCCCGGCCGCCCTGTCAGCGGGCTGCGAGTGCGTGCGAGAGCGGTGCCAGCGCCCGCGCCCACCGTCTGTCGCGACCGGCAAGACAGGAGGAGAACGAGATGGACCAGAGCAGGGTGACGGCGTTCCTCGAGCGCTTCGTAACGGACCTGGGTGCGGGTGGATCCGTCGGCGCGGTGGCGATCGGCCACCGGCTGGGGCTCTACCGGGCCCTGGCACAGGGCCCGGCGACGCCCGAGCAGCTCGCCGAGCGCAGCGGGTGCCACCCCAGGTACCTCACCGAGTGGCTGCGCGGCCAGGCCGCCGGCGGATGGGTGGCCTACGACCCCGCCACCGGCGCGTTCTCGCTCACCGAGGAGCAGGCGTTCTGCCTGGCCGACCCGAACGGGCCGAACCTGGCCGCGGCGTCCCTGGTCGTGCTCGGCTACCTGCGCGCGGAACCGAGGATCACCGAGGCCTTCCGCACCGGTGCCGGCGTGGCCTGGGACGAGCACGACGAGGACGTCTTCGTGGGGTGCGACGCCTTCTACCGGCCCGGTTACGTGGCCCAGCTGGTGCCCGCCTGGATCCCCGCGCTCGACGGGGTCGAGGAGAAGCTGACCGCGGGGGCCCGCGTCGCCGACGTCGGGTGCGGTCTGGGCTCGACCTCGGTGCTGCTCGCCCAGGCCTACCCGCGCACGACCGTCGTCGGCTCGGACCTGCACGCCGAGTCGATCGAGCTGGCGCGCAAGAAGGCCGCCGACGCCGGGGTCGGCGACCGGGTCGGCTTCGAGGTGGCCTCCGCGCAGACCTTCTCCGGCGAGGGCTACGACCTGGTGGCGATGTTCGACTGCCTGCACGACATGGGGGACCCGGTGGGTGCCGCCCGCCGGGTGCGCGAGGCGCTGGCGCCCGACGGCACCTGGCTGCTCGTCGAACCGTTCGCCGGCGACGCGGTCGAGGACACTCTCAACCCGGTGGGACGGCTGTACTACAACGGCTCGACGTTCCTGTGCGTCCCCAACGCGCTCTCCCAGCCCGGCGGCTACGCACTCGGCGCCCAGGCCGGTGAGGCCGCGATCCGCCAGGTCGCGGCCGAGGCGGGCTTCACGCGGTTCCGGCGGGCGGCGCAGACCCCGTTCAACCTGGTCTACGAGATCCGTCCGTAGCCGCCCGACCGCACCAGGGTGCCGGCCGGCGGGGGTCAGCCCCCGCCGGCCGGTCCGGCGAGGTGGGCCTGCTTGGGGGCCAGGCCGCGCAGCGCCTCGGCGGCGACCCGCTCCCGGTCGGCGCCCGCGGCCGCGGTGACCGCCGCGCCGACGAGGCCCTCGACCAGGGGAGCGGGGGAGAGGACCACCCGCTCGCGGAGGCCGTCGTCGAGCAGTTCCAGGGCGGTCTCGGCGGAGAGGACGGCGCTGCCGAGGTCCATCAGCACGACGACGCCGTCCCCGCTGTCGGCAGCGGTGACCGCGTCGGCGATCGCCGTGGCGTCGGTGCCCAGGCCGCCGTCGACGTCCCCGGCCGCCACGCCGACGGCGAGCTCCCGGCCGGGGAGCATGCCGCGGGCGAGCTCGACCGCGGCGTCGGCCAGGGCGCGGCTGTGCGAGACGACCACCAGCCCGACCGGCACCGCTCAGCCCTGCCCGGGGAGCGCGGTCGCGGCGGCCTGCACCAGCAGCGCCGCCGAGGCCGCACCGGGGTCCACGTGGCCGGCGCTGCGCTCGCCGAGGTAGCTGGCCCGGCCCTTGCGGGCGACCAGCGGCTCGGTCGCGTCGCGCCCGGCCGCGGCCGCCTGCGCGGCGGCGCCCAGGGCCTCGGCCACCGGCTTGCCCGCGGCCAGTGCCTCGTCGAGCGCGTCGCACGCCGGGCCGAGCGCGTCGAGCATCGTCTTGTCCCCGCGCTCGGCCTTGCCCCGCGCGACGACGCCGTCGTACCCGGCGCGCACCGCGGTGGCGAGGGCGCGACCGTCGTCGCCGCCGAGGGCGCCCGCGGCGCGCAGGAAGAAGGTGCCGTAGAGCGGCCCGCTGGCGCCGCCGACCGTCTTGATCAGCGTGGTCGCGACGGTCTTGAGGACGGCGGCGGGGTCGTCGCCGGGCTGGGCCTCGAGGGCGGCGACGGCGGCCGTCATGCCGCGGTCGAGGTTGGCGCCGTGGTCGGCGTCGCCGATGGCGGCGTCGAGCTGGGTGAGCGCGTCGCGCTGCTCGTGCACCAGCCGGGCGAACTCCCGGACCCAGGCGGTGAGCGCGGCGGCGTCGACGGTGCTCATGCGCCCCAGCGCAGGGACGGGGTGCGCACGGGGGCGTCCCACAGCCGCAGCAGCTCGTCGTCGGCCTTGAGCAGGGTGACCGCGCAGCCGGCCATGTCGAGGCTGGTCATGTACGAGCCGACGAGGTTGCGGGCGACCCCGACACCGGCCTTCTCCAGGACGGCGAGCACCTCGGCGTACATGAGGTAGAGCTCGAGCAGCGGGGTGCCGCCCATGCCGTTGACGAAGGCGATGACCCCGTCGCCGCCGGTCATGTCCAGGTCGGCGAGGACCGGCTCGAGGAGCATCTCGGCGACCTCCCGTGCGGGCGCCAGCGGGACGCGGCGGCGGCCGGGCTCGCCGTGGATCCCGATGCCGATCTCCATCTCGTCGTCCGGCAGGTCGAAGGTCGGTCGGCCGGCCGCCGGCACCGTGCAGGAGGTGAGCGCCATGCCCATGCTGCGGCCGTTGGCGTTGACCCGCCTGGCGATGTCGGCGACCTCGGCCAGCGGGCGGCCCTCCTCGGCCGCGGCGCCCGCCAGCTTCTCGACGAGGACGGTGACGCCGACGCCCCGCCGTCCGGCGGTGTAGAGGCTGTCCTGGACGGCGACGTCGTCGTCGGTGACCACCGCGACCACCTCGGTGTCGGACTCGGCGGCCACCAGCTCCGCCGCCATCTCGAAGTTCATGACGTCGCCGGTGTAGTTCTTCACGATGTGCAGCACCCCGGCGCCGCCGTCGACGCCACGGGTCGCCGCCACCACCTGGTCGGGGACCGGCGAGGTGAACACCTCCCCGGCGCAGGCCGCGTCGAGCATCCCCATTCCGACGAACCCGGCGTGCATCGGCTCGTGCCCCGAGCCGCCGCCGGAGACCAGGCCGACCTTGCCCTGCACCGGCGCGTCGGCCCGGAAGACGACGCGGTTCTCGTGGTCGACCCGCAGCTCGGGGTGGGCCGCGGCCAGTCCGCGCAACGCCTCGGGGACGACGTCCGCGGGGTCGTTGATGAGCTTCTTCATCACAGCCTCCTGGCCTCGGGATACCCGGGAACGGGGGTCACGGGGCAGGAGGCTAGGAGGGTGCACCGACCGGCACAAGCGACGCGGGGACCACGGCCGGCCCGCCGCTCCCCCGGGGCGTCCCGGTGCCCGTCAGGGGACGACGACGACCGGCCAGCGGCCGCTGCGCACCAGGCGGTTGCCCAGCGAGCCGAGGAGACGGTGCCCCACCCGGGCCGAGGCCCCGACCACGACGAGGTCGGCCCGCAGCCGGGTGGCGAGGCGGCACAGCTGGGTGAAGGGCTCGCCGCGCACGGCCAGGAACTCGGCACGGACCCCGGCGTGCGCGGCGTCGGCCTCCACCTGCGTGCGCAGGTCGGCCGTCCGCTGCGCCATCGTCTCCTGGATCGGCCACGGCTGGTCGGGGGAGAGCAGGGCCATCACCGGCGGGGTCTCGACGTGGACCACGACGAGCCGGGCGCCCTCGCGGCGGGCGACGCCCGCGGCGTACGCACCGGCCCGCTGCGAGGGGGGCGACCCGTCGAAGCCCACGACCACCACGGACGGGCCGTCCGTGCCGAGCTCGAACGCCGGCCGCTGCGGCGCGGCATCCTCAGCCACGGCGCCCGCCGGTCCGGTCGGAGCGGTCTCGCGGGCAGGGCGAGGGGGCGGCCGGCTCGTCGGACGGCGTGACCGTCGGGGTCGTCGCGGTGGACCCCGGGGTGCCGGGCGCGGACGGCGCCGGGCGCGCGGCCGACGACGCTGGCGCGGCGGGTGTCGTCGCGGTGGGGCTCTCGGCCGCCGGGACGGGGGCCGGGTGCCCGGGAGCCGGCGCGGGCGGCGTCGTGGTGGGGGGTGTTGCGGCCCGCTCTCCGGTCCGGACGTCCGGGGGCGCGGTGCGCGGGGTCGCTGCCGGTCGCGGCTGAGCCGGTGCGGTGGGCCCGACGGGTCCGGCGTCCGCCGGTCTCCGGGCGACCGCCGGAGCCGGCGCGGTCGCAGCGCCCGGCGCGCCGGGCGGCTCGGTTGTCGCGGTCGGCGCCGCGGCGGCGGGCTCCGTGGTGTCGGTCGGCGCGGCGGCGGCCGGCAGGGCCGTCGCGGCGGGGCCGGGACCGGCCGGTGCGGACGGCTGGTCGCCCGCGGTGCCGGCCAGGACGGCTCCGCCGGCGAGCACCGCGGCGGCCGCCCCGGCCGCCAGGGCGAGCCGGCCGCGGCGCGCCGGCCGCGGCTCCGGGGACCGCCGCGGCGCGCCGCCCAGGATGCGCAGGGCGGCCACCGCCGGCGGGCTGAGCCGGGTCCGGCCGGCGCGGAGCTCCGCGAGGACCACGCGGGCGAGGTCCTGACGCAGCTCGTCGTCTGCGTCCGGCATCGGTTCGCCTCCTTCGGCGCGGGGGTGGTGGAGCGGTCAGTCGGCCAGCACGGCCTGGATCTCGAGCTCGACGAGCAGGTGGGTCCCGACGAGGGAGAGGCCCAGCTCGACGGCCTGGTTCCAGTTCATCCGGAAGTCCTCCCGGTCGAGCCGGGCGGTGGCCGTGAAGCCCGCCCGGACGCCGCCCCACGGATCGGGGCGGGTGCCGCCGTAGCGCAGCTCCAGCGGCACGTCGCGGGCGGTGCCGGCGAGGTCCAGCCGGCCGTGCACGGTCCAGCGGCCCGGCCCCGCGGGCTCGACCGCGGTGCCGGTGTAGCGGATCTCGGGGAACCGCGCGACGTCGAGGAAGTCCGCCGAACGCAGGTGCGCGTCGCGCTGGTCGTTGGCGGTGTCGATGCTGGCCGCGTCGATCACCGCCTCGCACCGTGACCGTTCCAGCGGCTCGGCCACCACGATCTCGCCGGAGAAGTCGCGGAAGCGACCGTGCACCGTCGAGAGGGCCAGGTGCCGGGCGGTGACCTCGATCGTGGAGTGCGCCGGGTCGATGACCCACCGGCCGGGCCGCGGGGTGCCGGAGTCGCCGGGGCGGCTCAGGACGAGCAGCCCGAGGTCGGTGCCGGCCGGGCCGGTCGCCACGGTGCGCGCGACCGGGACGCAGCCGGGGGCGGCCACGATGACCGTCGCCGTCACCGTCACCGTCGCCGTCCCCGGCGCGGGGACCGGGACGGCGAAGCGGCCCGCGGCGTCCACGGCGGTGCGGCCGAGCTGCCGGCCGGTGCCGTCGACGAGCGTCACCGTGGCCGCCTCCAGCGGCTCGCCGTCCCGGCCGAGGACCGTCCCGGTGACGGCGTCCCGGACGTCGACCCGACTTCGGCTCACCGGAGCGCTCCCAGCGTCATGTCGTGCGCCACCTCGGCCCCGGCGGGCAGGCGCAGCGCCTCCGCCACGGGTGCGAAGCCGCTGGCGGTCACCGTGTAGTCGCCGGGCAGCAGGTCGCTGAACGCGTAGCCGCCGTCACCGCCGGTGCGGGTCGTGGCCAGGACGGTGCCCGCCTCGTCGAGCAGGGTGACCGTCGCCTCCGGCAGCGGGCGCCGGTCGCTGGCGGCACGGACGGTGCCGCTCAGCCGGGCGCCGCCGATGAGGACGAGGTCCCGGACGACCGTGCCGCCGTCGGGCAGGTCCACGGTGCCGGCGACCGGCTGGTGTCCCGGCGCCTGGGCGGTCAGGGTGTAGACCCCGGCCAGCAGCTCGCCGAGGGCGAACGCCCCGTCGGCGGCGGTCGTGGTGCTGCCCACCACCTCGCCCTGGACGTCGGTCAGGGTGACCAGCGCCCCGGGGAGCGGCGCGCCGGTGGCCCCGCACAGGGTGCCTCGGATCTCGCCGCTGCCGGCCAGGACGACGTCCCGGTGCACGGCGGAGTCGGCCACGGCGACCATGGCGGCGTTCGGGGCCAGCTGCGGCGCGGCGGCGATGAGCAGGTAGGTGCCGCCGGTGGCCGGCCGCAGGCGGTAGCCGCCGTCGTCCCCCGAGCTGGCCCGGTCGACCTGCCGCCCGGTGACGTCGGCCAGCGTGACCGACGCGCCGGCCAGCGGCCGGCCGTCGCCGCGCAGCACCCGGCCCACCACGACGCGGCCGTCCGCGGGGTGTCCGTTGCCGTTCACGCCGGGGACCGCGCCGTTCGCGCTCGCCGCGGCCAGCGTGTGCCGAACGCGAGGAGCCTCCCCACCGGCGGCCGGAGCGGCGTCCGCGGCCGCAGGAGCGGCCTCGCCGGCGGCGTTGCTGCGGCGCAGCGGCACCTCCTTGATGAACAGGACGGCGAGCACCGCCACCGCGGAGATGACCGCGGCGATGACGAACACGTCGCCGATGACGTCGCCGTAGACCGCCCGGACCAGGTCCTGCACGGGAGCGGGGAGACCGGTCAGGTCGAGGGACTCCGAGCCGCCACCCTGGGGTGCGGGCAGGCCCATCGCCACCAGCCCCTCGGCTACCCGGTCGCTGACCCGGTTGGCGGCGATCGAGCCCAGGACCGAGACCCCGGCGGCACCGCCCATCGAGCGGAAGAAGGTGACGACCGAGGTCGCGGCGCCGATGTCGCGCAGGTCGACGGTGTTCTGCACCGCCAGGACCAGGTTCTGCATGGTCATGCCGACGCCGAGGCCGAGCAGCGCCATGTAGCCGGCCATGACCGCGTAGTCGGTCTCGTGGTCGATCGTGCCGAGCAGGCCCATGCCGGCGACCAGCAGGATCGTGCCGGCGACCAGGTAGACCTTCCACTTCCCGAACCGGGTGACGAGCTGGCCGGAGACCGTGGAGGAGACCAGCAGCGCGCCGATCATCGGGATCGTGGCCAGCCCGGCCTTGGTCGGGGACCAGCCGCGGGCGATCTGGAAGTACTGGCCGAAGAAGACCGAGGCGCCGAACATCCCGACGCCGACCGCGATCGAGGCGATGATCGCCAGCGCGGTGGTCCGGTCCCGCACGATTGGCAGCGGGATGATCGGCTCCCGCACCCGGCTCTCGACGAGCACGGTGAGCAGCAGGGCGACGAGACCGCCGCCGGCCATGACCGCCGACTGCCAGGAGACCCAGTCGAACTGGTTGCCGGCGAAGGTCACCCAGATCAGCAGGTCGCTGACCGCGGCGGTGACGAGCGTGGCACCCAGCCAGTCGATGCTCACCGTCCGGCGCACGGTCGGCAGGTGCAGCGTCTTCTGCAGCAGCACCAGGGCGATGAGGGCCAGCGGCACGCAGGCGTAGAAGGTCCAGCGCCAGCCGAGCCACGAGGTGTCGACGATGACGCCGCCGAGCAGCGGGCCGCCCACGGTGGCCACGGCCATGACCGCGCCCAGGTAGCCGGAGTACTTGCCCCGCTCCCGGGGCGGAATCATCGCCCCGATGACGACCTGGACCAGGGACTGCAGGCCGCCCATCCCGATGCCCTGGAGCACCCGGAACCCGATGAGCATGCCCATGGACTGGGTGAGGCCGCAGAGCGCGGAGCCGATGACGAAGACGACGATCGCCAGCTGGACCAGCAGCTTCTTGCTGTAGAGGTCGGCGAGCTTGCCCCAGATCGGCGTCGACGCCGTGGCCGCCAGCAGGGCCGCGGTGACCACCCAGGTGTACTGCGACTGGGTGCCCTCGAGCTTGGCGGTGATCGTCGGCAGCGCGTTCGCGACGATCGTGGTGCTGAGCAGGCCGACGAAGAGGGCCATCAGCAGGCCGCTGAGCGCCTCGAGCGTCTCTCGGCGCGACATGGCGGACTCGACGGCAACAGGCCTGGCGGCCCGGTGCGTGGTGCTCATGCAGTGTCCTTTGCGGATGACGGCCGCCGGCCGTGCGCAGTTGTGAGGAAGGCGGTCGGCAGTGGTCCTGGCCGCCGCTACGGTTGTATTACGCAACGATATGTGGAGAGCTTCCCGGTTGCGGTGGAGACCTGCGTCACTGGCGGCGTTCCGGGCTCCGCGCTTCCCGGTTGCCGGGTGTCCGGCCTTGGACTGCGGGACTCCGGCCGCCGTGTGTCGCCAGTCCGGTCGCGCCGACTTCCTGTGGTAGCGGCTGCGTTCTCGTGCCTGCTCATCTCTTTGCGTCTCCGACCTGCACGTTCCCTTGAGTCGTCGCCTACTCGAACGTGTGATCGAGTGTGTGGACGACGGGGCGCGGACCGGCACGCTCGCTGGCGACGCGCCGCTCGTCGGGTGGGCGTCGGGTCCGCTGGGGGCGGTGCAGGCCGCGGATCGGGAGATCGCCCGGCAGACCGCGATCCGGGCGCAGGCGGTGGCGGCCTTCGCCGCCTCCCGGCCGGCGTCGGCCGACCGCCAGCAGGGCGCGCCCGGGGCGATGTCCGCGGAGCGGTGGGCGGCCCGGCCGGAGGTGCTGCGGCCGGTGAGTGAGTGGGCCCCCCGAGTTGGCGCTCGCGCTGAACCTGACGCAGCCGGGCGCCGAGGCGCTGCTGGCGCAGTCGCTGACGCTGGTGCACCGGCTGCCGGGCACCCTCGATGCGCTGCAGCGCGGGCTGGTGCACGCCGGGCACCTGTGGCACCTGCTCGACAAGGTCGCCCTGATCGCCGACGACGCGCCGCGCGCCGAGATCGAGGCCGACCTGCTGGCCTGGATGGGCCGCCGGCAGACGGTGACCACGCCGGCGCAGCTGGGCGACAAGGCGCGCAGGCTGGTGGCGCAGCGGGACGCGGCCGCGGCCGGGCGGCGGCTGGCGCGGGCGCTGCGGGAGCGCGGGGTGTCGATCCGCCCGGACCGGGTCGAGGGCATGGCGCAGCTGAGCGTGTTCTGCACGCTGCCCGAGGCGCGGGCCTTCCACGGCGCGCTGGTGCAGTGCGCCGACGCGATCGTCGACGAGCCCGGTGCGCCGGTGCGCACCCGCGGGCAGAAGATGGTCGACGCCCTGCTGGAGCTGGTGCTGCGCCCCGGGGGGAGCGAGTTGTCGCCGGTTCGGGTGCTGCTCACGGTGGTGGCCTGGGTGCCACGCTGCTGGGCGGGGACGCCCCGGCCGAGCTGGACGGCGAGGTGCTGCCCGCGGAGATGGCCCGCCGGCTGGCCCGCGCCTTCGCCGGCCAGCCGCCCGTCGACGACACGTCCGAGCAGGCCGCCGCGAACGCCGACGCCGCGCCGGGCGCCGCTGGCGCCACGACCTCACCCCCGGCGGCATGCTGACCGTCACCACCCCCAGCGGCCTGACCGCCGTCACCGAACCCCCGCCCTACTGAGTGAGGGCCACCGGCCGTGCGAGTGGAGCCGCCGAGGTGGTTGCTGCTCGTCAGCGGCAGAGGCCGGGCACCAGGCGGACGCCAAGAGGCCCTCGACCGCGGCGCACCGGTCGGTGCCGCGCTGCGGCCGGGACGGTGCGCGGGGAGACGAGCGGCTCAGGTGGCAGGCGACGAGGTGCTTGTGCCGTCCTCCGTCGGGTCCTGGTCGGGGTCGTCGTCCGGGAAGTCGAACGGCGGAGTCGGGTTCTGCCCCTCGGCGGACACCGGCACGTCGACCGTCACCTCGCCGGCCTCGCCGAAGGTGGAGGTGACGGGGATCGACTGCGACGAGCGTAGCTCCCGCCCCAGGTGGAGCAGGGTCACGTTCGGCGGCCCCTCCGCGCCCACGTACAGGGTGTCCTCGGCGTCCACGGTGAGGGGCAGGCCCTGGCCCTCGGCGGACTCGACCCGCACGCCGCCGAAGTCCGGCCCGCTGATGTCGGTCAGGGTCACCGGCTCCCCGCCGGTGTTGGTGACCGCCATGAACAGCCGTGCGTCCTCGCCGGCCTCGTACAGCCCGTCGAGCGGGTCCTCCAACTGCACCTGCTGCAGGCCGACGTAGTCGTTGAGCCGGACGTCGGGGCCGACGGCGCCGCCCTCGACCTCGGCGGGATCGTCCGACAGCGTCTGGTCCGGCTCGGCGTCGCCGCAGCCGCTCAGTACCAGGACTGCTCCGGCGACGGCGGCCAGTCGGCGGCAGGTGGGGGAGAGCGCGGTCACGGGACCTCCTGCGGCGGTGGGTCGGGATCGGCGGTCACGGGCTGAGGGACGCGGGCGCGAGCACCTCGGTCGCCGGGTGAGGCCTGGTCGTTCCACGCCTCCAGCCGTGCCAGGTCGACGTCGAGGCAGAGCCCCCGGTCACCGCCGAGGTGTCGGAGGAGTCGACCGGTGTCACGGCCACGAGCAACGACGGGGTCTCCTCTCGACGGCTCGGGCTCGGTGCGCCCGCTCGCCGCACCTCCTGCCCGGACACGCCGGACACCCCTCGGCCCCGGCCCGTTGTGTCACCGAACCGTGATGTCCCCGGCTGGTGCTCAGGAAGGCGGCCGGCGGCGCGGGGCCCGGTCCGTCCCGGAGGACGACGCCGACGCGCCCTCCGGGACGGCGACCGCGGCGTGGTCGCCGCGTCCTCGCGCCGGCTCAGAACCAGCCGCGGCGGGCGCCGAGCTGACGGACGGCGGCGTCGAGGTGTGCCGCCACGGTGCGGACGTCGGTGTCGGAGTGGCTCAGCCGCAGCCGGCCGCCGACGTCCCGACCCTCGCTGAGCAGCCCGCCGCGGCGGTCGACCTCCAGGACGACGTCCACGCCCTGCGGGTCGGCGAGGAAGGTGACCTCCAGCTCGTTCACCCGACCGCGCAGTCCGGGGGGCGGGGCGAACTCGACCTCCTGGTAGAAGGGCAGCTCGCTGCCGCGGACGTGGCCCTTCTCCACGTCGGCGCCGCGGAACGCGAAGCCGAGGCCGTCGAGCGCGTGCAGCACGGTGCGCTGCACCGGCAGCGGCAGCACGGTCACCGGGTCGAGGTCGCCGGGGTCGACGGAGCCGGGGATGTCGACCCGGGTGCGCAGGCCGACGCGCATGCCGCGCAGGTGCCAGCCGTCGATCGCGGTGATCGGGCACTGCCACGGCACCGGCAGGCTGAACGGCACCTGGTACTGCTGCTCCGGCTCCAGCCGCCCGGCCCCGGCGATGGCGGCCGTGCCGAAGGTGACCTCCTCGCGCCAGGACGAGTCGCCGCTCTCCACCTCCACGGTGGCCTGCAGCGCGACGCGCACCTCGGTGACGTCCTGCGGCACCTTGCCGCCGGTGACGTGCACGGTGCCGGTGACCGCGCCGCCCGGGGTCGTCTCCGGCCGGTCGAGCACGGTCTCGACGCCGGCGCCGCCGGAGCCCAGGCGCGCCATCATGCCGCGGAAGGCCATCGGTCCTCCTGGTTCGTAGGGGTGGAGCGAGATCATGTCGGCCGGAGCCTGTCACGGGGCTCGTCCAGGTGTCACCGCTCGTGGCGAGGCGCCGGGTCCGCATGGACCTCCCACCGGCACCGTCAACGAGGAGGGCAACGTGAGCGAGACCTTCAGCCTGGGCCGGATCGCCGGCATCCGCGTCGGCGTGAACGCCAGCGTCCTCGTGATCGTCCTGATCATCGCCGGGGGACTGGCGTTCGGCCGGTTCCCCCTGGTGCTGCCCGGCCGCGGCGCCGCCGCGTACGTCGTCGCCGCGCTGGCGGCCGCCGTCGCCTTCCTCGCCTCGCTGCTGGCGCACGAGCTGGCCCACGCGCTGGTGGCCCGCCGCAACGGGGTCGAGGTCGAGGGCATCACCCTGTGGTTGCTGGGGGGTGTGGCCCGGCTGCGGGGAGGGGCCCGTACGCCCGGGGCGGAGTTCCGGATCGCCGGCGTCGGCCCCCTCACCAGCCTCGTCCTCGGTCTCCTCCTCGGCGCCGCTGCCATGCTGGCGCGGCTCGCGGGGGCCGACGGCCTGCCGGTGGCCGTCCTCGAGTATCTCGCCGGCATCAACGTGGTGCTCGCCGTCTTCAACCTGGTCCCGGCGGCCCCGCTCGACGGCGGGCGGCTGCTGCGCGCGCTCCTCTGGCGCCTCCGCCGTGACGCGTGGTCCTCGGCGGTGACCGCGGCGCGGGCGGGCCGGGTCTTCGGCTTCGCCCTGATCGCCCTGGGCTTCCTGCAGCTGGTCACCGGCCGGGGGTTCGGCGGGCTGTGGCTGGCCCTCATCGGGCTGTTCGTGGTGAACGCGGCGACCGCCGAGGAGCAGCACGCGCGGGTGTCCGGTCGCCTGGGTGGGCTGACCGTCGGCGCGGTCATGAGCAGCTCCGTGCTGGTCGCCGACCCCGACCTGACCGTCGAGCGGTTCCTGCACGAGGTGGCCATGGTGCGGCGCTTCAGCACCTATCCGCTGGTCGACCGCTCCGGCGCACTCGTCGGCCTCGTGACGCTCAACCGGCTGCGCTCGGTGCCCCCCGCGGCCCGGGCCGCGACCCGCCTCCGGGACGTCGCCTGCCCGCCGCCGGAGATCCCGGTCGCCCGGCCCGACGAGCCGCTGACCGAGCTGCTGCCGCGCATGGAGGGGTGCACCGACGGCCGCGCGGTCGTCCTCGACGGCGGCCGGGTCGTCGGCGTCGTCTCCCCGAGCGACGTCGCCCGCACCCTCCAGCTGGCCGACCTCGCCGCATTCGACCGGTACCCCTCGGCGGGGGGCGGAGCCGACGTCGCCCGCGTGGCGGACGCCGGCCGTCCCTGACCGTCCCGACGCCGTGCGGGAGCAGGTCAGGCGCCGCCGGTGAAGCGGCGCTCCGCGCGGGCGACCAGCACGGGGTAGAGCCGCGGCGCCAGCCGGACCAGCAGGTCGACGACCCTGGCGTCGTTGCCGACCAGGATGCGCGGCCGGCCGGCCTCCACCCCGTCCACGACGATCCGCGCGGCCTGCTCGGGCGGCATCCTCAGCAGCTTCTCGTTGTAGGCCCGGTGACGGGCCTCCTCGGCGGCGGTCACCACCTGGCCCTGCGCCCGCGCGTGCTCGAACGCCGCCGTGGCGATGTTGGTCCGCACGCCACCGGGGTGGACGACGCTGACCTGCACCGGGTGTCGGGCGGCCAGCAGCTCCGCGCGGAGGCTCTCGGTGAAGCCGCGGACGCCGAACTTGCTGGCGCAGTACGCCGTCATGCGGCCCTGCCCCATGATCCCGTTGAGGCTGGAGACGTTGACGACGTGCCCGTCGCCGGAGGCGATGAGGTGCGGCAGGAACGCCTTGGTGCCGTGGATGACGCCGAACAGGTTGATCGACAGGACCCGGTCGTAGTCGGCCCAGCTGTTCTCCAGCACGGTGCTCCCGCCGGCGACACCGGCGTTGTTGTAGACCTGGTGGACGACGCCGAAGTGCTCCGCCACCGCGGCCGCGTACGCCTCGACGGCCGCCCGGTCGCTGACGTCGAGCCGGGCGGTGTGCACCTCGGCACCCAGCGCCTCGGCCCGGTCGGCCGTCTCGCCCACGCCCGGCTCGTCGACGTCGGACAGCGCCAGGCGCGCGCCGCGCCGGGCCAGCTCGAGGGCCAGCTGCCGACCGATGCCGGAGCCGCCGCCGGTGACGACGGCGACCTTGCCGCGCACGCTGCTCATCGAGGGTCTCCTGGGGGGGTCGAGTGGGCGAGGCCGGTCGGGGTCGGGCCGGGGGGCGCCGATCGGGCCAGGTCGGCGGTCAGCTCGACGAGGCGGTCGACGACGCCGGGGGCCAGGTGGTGCCCCATGCCGGCGATCTCGACGTGCCGCGCGCCGGGGATGGCGTCGGCGGTGGCCCGCCCGCCGGTCGGGTGCACCATCGGGTCGCGGTCGCCGTGGACCACCAGGGTCGGCGCGGTGATCCGGGCCAGCTCCGCCGTCCGGTCGCCGGAGGCCTGGATGGCGCCGATCTGCCGGGCCACCGGCGCGCCGGCGCGCGCGCCGCCGGCCCGGGCCCACACCGCGGTCGCCCAGGCGCGCTCGAGCTCCTCGTCCGGGGGGAAGGTCGTCGACCCGATGTGCGCCAGCATCCCCAGGTGCCGTTCCACGGACTCCTCGACCGTGCGCGCCGGGTTCCTGGCCATCCGCAGCAGCGTCGAGCGGGCCGGCTGGCCCACCCGCCGGTGCCCGGTGGTCGAGAAGACCGACGTCAGGCTGAGCACCCGAGCCGGGTGCCGCGCCGCGACGATCTGGGCGATCATCCCGCCCATCGACATCCCGACCAGGTGCACCTGCTCGATGCCCAGGGCGTCGAGCAGGCCCACGGTGTCGGCGGCCATGTCGGCGAGGTCGTAGGCGTCCGGCCGGGGCCGGGCCAGCAGCTGGCGCAGGCGGCCGGGTGGCGGGGCGTCGATCCGCGAGGACCGGCCGGCGTCGCGGTTGTCGAGCCGGACGACGCGGAAGCCCCGCTTGACGAAGCCGTCGACCATCCGCTGCGGCCACGAGGTCAGGTCCAGGCCCAGGCCCGCGACGAGCAGCAACGGCGTCCCGTCGTCCGGGCCGTCGACGCGGTAGCAGATCCGCGGGCCGGCCGGGAGGTCGACGAAGCGGTCGGTGTCCTGCGCCGTGGCGGTCACGGCGCCTCCTCGCTGGCGCTCGTCGGCTCCGTGCCCGGCAGTGCTGTGCTCTCCGCGTGACCTCGCGAGCTCGGTCACGCGGTCACCGCCGCGCGGTCGGCGGAGCGGGACAGGTGCAGCTCGGGGTCGGTGACGCTGTCGGCGCGCAGCAGCTTCACGTCGGCGCTGTAGCTCATCGACGTCAGCCACGGCATCCGGTCGCCCTGGCGGGGCAGCTGGTCGACCGCGCGCTGGATGTAGCCGGCGGCGAAGTCGAGGAAGGGCCGGGTCGGCATGTCCGGGTCGCTGGGCTCGGGCCGCGCGACGTCGTACCCGTGCGCGTCCATGTGCGCCAGCAGCCGGCAGAAGTGCTCGCAGAGCAGGCCGATCTTCAGCGTCCAGGAGGAGTTCGTGTAGCCGATCGCGAGGACGAAGTTGGGGACGCCGGAGAGCATCATCCCCTTGTAGGCGACCGTGTCGGGGAGGTGCACCGGCTCGCCGTCGACGGTCAGCGAGATGCCGCCGACGGCCTGCACGTTGAGCCCGGTCGCCGTGATGATCACGTCGGCCTCGAGCTGCCGGCCGGAGGCCAGCAGCACGCCCTTCTCGGTGAAGGTCTCGATCCGGTCGGTCACGACGTCCGCCGTCCCGTTGCGGATGGCGCGGAACAGGTCGCCGTCGGGGACGGCGCACAACCGCTGGTCCCACGGGTCGTACGGCGGGTTGAAGTGCTCGTCGACCGGATAGCCCTCGGGCAGGTGCTTGGTGTTGACCCAGCGGATCAGCCGGCGCGCCGCCTTCGGGTACCTCTGGCAGAACTTCCAGATCCCGATGCCGCGGGCGATGTTCTTGCGCCGGGTCAGCGCGAACGCGCGCTCCTCGCCGAGCAGCGCGCGCAGCCGGTCGGCGAGGACGTCGGTGCGCGGGACGGGCATCACGTAGGACGGCGTGCGCTGCAGCATCGTCACGTGCCCGGCGGTCTCGGCCATCGCCGGGACCAGGGTGACCGCGGTGGCGCCGCTGCCGATCACCAGCACCCGCTTGCCGGCGTAGTCGAGGTCCTCGGGCCAGTGCTGCGGGTGGACGATCGGCCCGCCGAACCGCTCCCGGCCCGGGAAGACCGGGGTGAAGCCCTCGTCGTAGCGGTAGTAGCCGCCGGCGCAGAACAGCCAGCCCGCGGACAGCTGCAGCCGCTCGCCGGTGTCGGTGCGCTCGACGTCCACGGTCCAGCGCGCGTCGGCGGTCGACCACGAGGCCGCCAGCACCCGGTGGTGGTACCGGATGTGGGCGTCCAGGCCGTTCTCGGTGATCGTCTCGCGGAGGTAGGCGAGGATCCGCGGCGCGTCGGCGATCGCCTGCTCGTCCCGCCACGGCTTGAACTCGTAGCCGAAGGTGTGCAGGTCGGAGTCCGACCGGATGCCGGGGTAGCGGAACAGGTCCCACGTGCCGCCGGAGGCCGCACGTGCCTCCAGGATCGCGAACCTCTTCGCCGGCAGCTCGGTCTTCAGGTACCGCCCGGCCCCGATGCCGGAGATCCCGGAGCCGACGACGAGGACGTCGAGGTGCTCGACCGGCGTCTGCGTGGTGGTCACCCCTCCGACTCTGCGTGGTGGGTGCCACTTGTGCCAGCACACGTTGCACCGGGATGCTCCCCGCGTGGTGCACGGTGCTGCAGGTCCGCGCTGGCCCGACGTCTCCCCGCGGGTGCGGGAGCTCTTCCGGAGGGGTGCGGAGGTCGCACTCGACCCGAAGGACGCGTGGGTCGAGGAGCTGCACGCCGCCTCCCTGGGCGGGCCCCGGATGCGGCCGGTCGCCGAGGACCCGGTGCTCGCCGCGGCGACCCGGCGGGTCAGCCTGGCCAACCTGCTGCACTGGGCGGCGGCCAACGTGCAGCACCCGGGACGCCGGGTGCCGCCCAACACCGGTCCGGAGTCGCTGGAGACGGCGCGAGACCTGGTGCGCCGGGGTCTGGACGAGTCGGCCCTGGACGCCTACCGCGCCGCCCAGGGGGTGGCCTGGCGACGGTGGATGGAGATCTGCTTCGAGCTGACCTCCGACCCCGCCGAGCTGCGCGAGCTGCTCGACGTCTCCGCCCTGTCCATCGCCACCTTCATCGACGACACCGTCGCCGCCACCTCCGAGCGGATGCGCGCCGAGCGCGACGAGCTCACCCGCGGCGCGCACGCCGAGCGCCGGGCCGCGGTCAGCCTGCTCCTGGAGGGCGCCCCCATCACCCGGAGCCGCGCCGAGGCCCAGCTCGGCTACGGCCTGGCCGGCCCGCACACCGCCGTCATCGTGTGGAGCGGGTCGGGCACCGCGTCCGAGCACCTCGAGGCCGCGGCCGAGGCCGTCGTCCGGGCCGGCGGCGCCGCGCACCGGCTGACCGTCGTCGCCAGCGCCGCCGCGCTGTGGGTCTGGCTGCCGGTGGCGACCGCGCCGCACGCGGGGCAGCTCGCCGACGAGCTGACCGCGCACCCCGACGTCCGGGTGGCCGTGGGCCGCCCCGGCCGGGACGTCGACGGCTTCCGTCGCAGCCACCTCGACGCCGCCACCACCCAGCGCATGGTCGCCCGGCTGACCAGCCCGCAGCAGGTGGCCCGCTACGAGGACGTGCAGCTGGTCGCGCTGCTCACCGCCGAGCCGACGCAGGCCGACGAGTTCCTCGCCGACACCCTGGGCGACCTGCTGCACGCCGACGCCGACACCCAGCAGGCGGTGCGGACCTACGTCCGCGAGCTGGGCAGCACCACGCGCACCGCCGAGCGGCTCTACACGCACCGCAACACGGTGCTGCGCCGGCTGGCCCGCGCCGACGAGCTGCTGCCGCGCCCGCTCGCGGAGAACGTCGTCAGCGTCGCCGCGGCGCTGGAGGTGCTGCGCTGGCGGGGGACGGCGACCTGACAGAGGACCCGCCGCCCCCCGCCGGCCCCGTCCAGGGCACCGCCCTGAGCTCTGACGGCCCACGTGCAGGGTCCCGCCGCGAGCCTGCGAGTGACGGGGGCAAGGGGGACCGGTGGCGTCGTGCCGGGGCCCGAGCCGGGCCTGCGAGGCGCCGGGGGGAAGGGTGGTCCTTCCTCAGCGGACCCGCAGCAGCACCTTGCCGGTGGCCCGGCGCTCGTCGAGCTCGGTGACCGCCGCGGCGGCGTCGGCGAGGTCGTGCACCGAGCCGAGGACCGGGTCGAGGGCGCCGCGCTCGAGCAGCGGCTGCAGGTCGCGCCACTGCTCCTGCACGTAGCCCGGGTCGCCCATCCAGAACGCGCCCCAGCCGACGCCGACGACCGAGACGTTGTTCAGCAGCAGCCGGTTGACCTTGACCGTGGGGATCTCCCCGCCGGTGAAGCCGAGCACGAGCAGCCGCCCCTCGCGGGCCAGGCTGCGCAGGGAGTCGGTGAAGCGGTCCCCGCCCACCGGGTCGGCCACGACGTCGACGCCGCGGCCGTCGGTGAGCTCCCTGACCCGCTCGCGGAACCCGTCGGCGAGCACGACCTCGTCGGCGCCGGCGGTCCGCGCGGTCTCGCCCTTGGCCTCGCTGGAGACCACCGCGAGCACGCGCGCGCCGTACGCCTTGGCCAGCTGGATGCCCGCCGTCCCCAGCCCGCCGGCGGCGCCGTGCACCAGCACCGTCTCGCCGGCCTCCAGCCGGCCGCGCCGCGTGAGGGCGAAGTGCATGGTCAGGTAGTTCATCGGCAGCGCCGCGCCCTGCTCGAAGGAGACGCCGTCGGGCAGGGGGAAGACGAAGCCCGGGTCGACCGCCGCGACCTCGGCGAACCCGCCGAAGCCGGGGAAGGCCGCCACCCGCTGCCCCGGCTGCAGGCCGCTGCCCTCGGGGGCGCTGCGCACCGTTCCGGCGACCTCGCTGCCGGGGACGAACGGCAGCGGCGGCTTGAGTTGGTACTCCCCGCGACTGAGCAGCACCTCGGGGAAGGTCACGCCGGCGACGTGCACGTCGATCAGCGCCTTGCCGGCCGCGTCGGGCTCGGGGGCGTCGACGACCGAGATGGCCGAGGGGCCGTCGAGGGTGGCGATCTGGGCGGCGCGCACGGGTCCTCCTGCACGGTGGGGATCTCAGACCGCGCGAGCTTGTCAGAGCGCGTGACCGGCGTCGCACCGCGGGTGGCGGAGCTCAGTCGGTCTCCGGCTGCTCCGCCGACTCCGGGCCGACGGCGGGGGCGGCGCCGCCGAGCTCCTTGCTGCGGGTCGGCTCGGCGTCCTCGGGACGGGGGACGCGCGGGTCGTCGGGCAGCGGGGGAGCGGTCCGCTGCGGCCCGTCGAGGTCGTTCGATGGGGTGCTCTCGGGATCCATGACCGTGGGGTACCCGCTCGACGCCTCGTCCTCGCGGGTGAACCGCACGTCCATCCAGGGCTGCCAGGTGACGCCGTCCTCGGCGCGCTCCCACAGCGCGGTCATGCTCCGGCCGTCGGGGGCGATGCGCAGGGTCGACCGGACGGCGGCCGTGGGGACGTCCGGGTCGGACTGCGCGGCGCGGGCGACCTCCCCGCCGCCGGTGAAGTGCCAGACCCCGTCGTCGTCGATGCGGAGCCGCATCAGCGTGACGTCGCCGGTGTCGTCGTAGGAGCGGGCCAGCGTCGCGTCGCCCTCCCGCTCGCCGATGATCTCGAGCGCCCGCACCGGCGTCCCCCCCACGAGGACGTCGACGGAGTGCACGAGGACGTGGCCGCCGGGACCGGGCTCGTAGACGTCGCTGCCGGTGACGGGCACCGGGTCGTCGCCGAGGACGTGGCCCTCGGTGCGCCACCGGCCGACCACCGGCGCCAGGTCGGTGCGGGTCATGGCGCCCATGGTGGGGCCGGCGGGCGCGCCGCGGAACCTAGCGGCCGACCAGCTGCCGCAGTCGGCGGACCGGCGCCCGGACGGCGCACAGCGTCAGCCGCACCGGCAGCGTCACGGCCGTCTGTCCCACCCGGACGCCGAGGCGCCACAGGTCGGCGTAGTCCGGCGGCCGGGGCGCCGTCGGCGGAGGGTCGGGCGGGGGTGGCGTCGCGGGCGCGATCAGGTCCACCGTCGTGCGGCGGCGCGTGCTGCGCAGCGACTCGAAGGACGGGATCGCCGGCGCGGCCGGCGACTCCTCGTCGTCCGGGTGTGTCTCGGGGGTGGGGAGCGGCTCCCCGCGCTCGCCCGCCGGGATGCGGCCGGGCGGTTCCGGGACGACGCGGCGGATGGCGGCGATGCTGCCCGGCCCGAGCCCGTTGACCGCCCGGAGGTCGGCCCGGGAGAGGCCGGCCAGCTGCGCGGTCGTGGTGATCCCGGCCCGGGTCAGTGCGGTGACCGCCCGCGCGGGCAGGCCGAGGTCGCTGACGGTCTCCCCGGGCCTTGTCCCCGGCGACGTGGTCGGCATGGGGTCCAACCTAGGACCGGCCGCCCGGCCGCACCGGTCCAGGTCTCCTGCAGGATGCGCACAGTCCGTACGCACAGGAGGCGCCCGATGGCCGCTGCCCGTCCCGGCCCGACCCCGACGCACGCCGAGGGCGCGCTGGCCTCGGGGCTGTACCGGCAGTCCTGGACCGTCGAGGACCCGGTCGGCGCCGTCGTCCTGGTGCACGGCGCGCACGAGCACGGCGGCCGGTACCGGTACGTCGCAGCGCGGCTGGCCGCCGCCGGTTACACCTCCCACGCCGTCGACCACCCCGGCCACGGCCGGTCGCCGGGCCGCCGCGGCAACATCGGCAGCATGGCCGCCGCCGTCGACGGCGTGGCGGAGCTGGTGCGGTTCGCCGGCGGGCAGCACCCCGGCGTCCCGGTGTTCGTCTACGGGCACAGCCTGGGTGGGCTGATCGCACTGCAGTACCTGACCGGGACGCCGGACGCCCGGGTCACCGGCGCCGTGATCTCGGCGCCGGCGCTGGACACCAGCACCGCGAACGCCGTCCAGCGGACCCTGGCCCCGCTGCTGTCCCGGTTCCTGCCCGACCTCGGCGTCCTGCAGCTCGACGCGACGGCGGTCAGCCGGGACCCGGAGGTGGTCCGCGACTACCGGACCGACCCGCTCAACCACAACGGCCGGATGGTCGCCCGCACCGGGGCCGAGCTGATGACCGCCGCGCTCGCCATGCCGCGGCGGCTGCCCTCGCTCACGATGCCGCTGCTCGTGCTGCACGGCACCGCCGACCGGCTCGTGCCGCCGGCCGCCAGCGAGGTCGTCCGGGCGCACGCCGGCTCGCCCGACCTCACGGTCCGGACCTACGGCGGGCTCTTCCACGAGCCGCACAACGAGCCCGAGAAGGACGACGTCCTGACCGACGTGGTGGCCTGGCTCGACGCCCACCGTCCGTCCTCCTGACCGCCCGCCCGCGGCCGTGAGGGCGTGCGGCGGGCGCCGGGAGTGACCCCGCGTACACCGACGCGACACGCCGTGTCGACCTGCGGCGCGCCGGTCACGAGCCGGATCGTGACCGGCGTCACGACGACAATGCACATGACTGCACGTAGCGTTTCGTGTGCGCTCAGCAAAGGAGAGAGCGCGGCACCGGTCCGCCAAACCCTGCCCACCGGACGCCATCCAGATCCCAGGGCAGGGGTGGGGGACCCACGACCACGGCGTGCCACGACTCGAGCCGCACGACTCGAGCGGAGCACCGCCTCGGGGTGAAGCCGCGGATCGCGGCCGGGCACCGATCGCCCGAACCCGACAGCTCACCTCGCCGGCGGTGATCGGAGATCACCATGGCCAAGCACCGCGCACCCCGCTATGTCCGCACCAAGAAGGTCATCGCCAAGGCGCCCGTCGCCGCCGGCGCCACGGTCGTCGGGTTCGGCGTCCTGGGCGCCCCGTCCCAGGCCCTCGCCGGGACGACGGGCGCCCTCCCCGCCCACGCCGTCGAGGTCCCCGCCGTGACGCCGGTCGCCGAGGCCGGCACCGTCGCCCCGGAGGCCGACTACACCGTCGTCCGCGGGGACACCCTGGCCGAGATCGCCGCCGCCCACGGTCAGACGTGGCGTGACCTCTACCAGCGCAACGCCTCCGTCATCGGCGCGGATCCCGCCCTGATCCTCCCCGGCCAGGTGCTGCTCACGGCCGGCTCCGTGCCGGTCGCGCCGGCTCCGGTCGCCCCGGCTCCGGCCGCCCCGGCGGCGGCCGTCGGCTCGGTCGGGAACGCCGCGCCCGCCGCCGCGGCCGCTCCGCTCGCCGCGGCGGCCCCGGTCGCCGCCCCGTCGGCCACCGCGCGCATCAGCAACAGCGCCGGCCCCGTCGCCGCGCAGGTCCAGGCCGCGGCGAACCGGGTGACCAGCGAGGTGCCCGGCGCCGGCTCCATCACCCTGGGCGGCACCCGCGCCAGCGCCACCGACCCGAACGGCCACCCGTCCGGCCTGGCGCTGGACTACATGGTCATGTCCGACGCCACCCTCGGGGACGCCATCGCCGCGTACCACATCGCCCACTGGGACGAGCTCGGCGTCGAGTACGTCATCTGGCAGCAGCGGATCCTGACCTCGCCCGGCGGCGCGTGGAAGGCCATGGCCGACCGCGGCAGCGCGACGGCGAACCACCGGGACCACGTGCACGTCAACTACGTCGGCTGACGCACCTCGGCCCGGTCCAGGGCACCGCCGGCCCCTGCAGGGTCCCGCCGCGGCCCCGTCCCGGGTCCCACCCGAGCGCTGACGGCCCCCCTGCAGGGTCCCGCCGCGAGCCTGCGAGCGGCGGGGGGCAAGGGGGTCCTTCCAGGGTGCGGACGGGGTCCTCTCTCACAGCAGCTCGTCGAGGTCGTCCGGGCCCGGCCCCGTGCCGCCGGAGTCGCGCAGGGGCGAGGTGTCGGGCAGGTCGTCCTCGGGCGGCTCGGGCGCGACCGGACCCTCCGAGTACAGGGTGCTCGGGTCCCGCGGGTCCATCTCGCTCATGGGGACACAGGTGCCCCGCCAGGCGTCCGGGAACCGTCCGCCGGGGCCGGGTACCACTCGGCGACGAGCAGGTCGGCACCCCTCCCGCCTTCCCCGGCCGTCCGCGGGGGCCGATCGGCCCCGAGAGGGGGTAGACGTCTTGGACATCTGTTGCGGAACGGATCCGTCACCCGCATGCTGACCGCGGGCGGGGCCCTGGGGACGCACCCGGGCGAGCCCCGCCCGCCAGTTTCCGTGTCGCGCCGGTCGTCCCGCCCGGGACGACCGGCGCCGCGCGGGTCAGGCGGGACGGTCGAGCAGTTCCGCGAGCGTCCGGTCGACGAAGGCGTTGTCGGCGGCGTTCATCCCGAGGCCGGCGAAGTGCCCCCAGATCGTGTCGATGACCCGGACCTCGCCCTGCTCGATGAACTGCGAGGCCCACTGCTCGTCCTCGGGCGGGAAGTAGAGGTCGGTCCGGGCAGGCATCGCCACGACGGGGCAGCGGATCGAGCGCAGCGCCGCCTCGGTGTCCCCGTCGAAGCCCGGGGTCCGGCCGACGTCCCCGTTCTCCCACGTCCAGAGCATCGCCAGCAGGTTGTTGGGGTCCCGGTCCTCGTCCAGCCAGAAGCCCTCCCAGAACCCGACCAGGAAGTCCTCGAGCGAGGAGTAGCCCATGGTCCGGTACTCGCGCTGCCAGTAGAACGCCTGGGACAGGCCCCACCCCGCGTAGATCCGGGCGAAGGCCCGCATGCCGGCGGTGGGGCGGGCGTCGGGGGAGTACTCGCCGCCCCGGAAGGCCGGGTCGAGCGTCAGCGTGGCGCGCAGGCTCTTCAGGAAGACCTGGTTGTGCTCGCTCGTGCGGCTGGAGCCGACGATCGGCGCGGCCCGCCTCACCATCTCGGGGTGGCTGACCGCCCACTGGTAGGTCTGACCGGCGCCCATGGAGGAGCCCAGCACCAGCTCGATCGACTCGATCCCCCACTGCTGCGTGAGCAGGCGGTGCTGGGCCTCGACCTGGTCGTGGAAGGTGACCCGGGGGAAGTGGGGGCCGTCGAACGGGGGCGGGGTGGTGCTCGGGGAGGTCGACAGGCCGTTGTTGAGCTGGTTCGGGACGACGATGAAGTACCGCTCCGGGTCGCATGCCAGCCCCGGGCCGATCGACCACTCGTTGGCGTCGTGCCAGGCGCTGAACCAGGTGGGGTGCACGATCACGTTGGACCGGTCGGCGTTCAGGGTCCCGTACGTCTTGTAGGCCAGCTGCGCGCCCCGCAGCGTCCCACCACTCTGCAGCGGCAGGTCGCCGAGGTCGAACAGCTCGTGGTCCGTCGGAGCCGGCACGGCGGGTTCCTCTCAGGTGGGAGGCCGGCCAGCCTGCTCGCCGGGCTGTGCGCAGCGCAACCCCGAACGCCCGGGTCAGAGGGTCGCCAGCCGCTCCAGCAGCCGGCGCAGGGTGCGCGCCTCGGCCGAGGACAGTGCGGCGAGGCCGTCGCGCTCGGCCTCGGCGATCCGCGGGGCCAACGACCGGCACAACGCCCGGCCGCGTTCGGCGGCGTGCACGACGACGCGGCGACGGTCGGTCGCGTCGACGTTGCGGTAGAGCAGCGAGCGCTCCACCAGCCGGTCCACGATCCGGGTCACGGTGGGCCCGGAGATGCGGGTGCGGCCGCTCAGGTCGCTCATGGACAGCGGGCCGCCCTCGGTCAGGGTGTGCAGCATCCGCCACTGGTCCAGGGTGAGGTCGCTCCCGACGAGGATCTCCTCGACGCGGGAGGTCAGGCCGGAGGTCACCTGTCGTAGCAGGTCGACGTGGGGCAGTGACCCCCCGACGTCTCCTGCCGCATGCTCGCCTCTCCCTCGCCCTGGACCCTTCCCATGGCCGGGGCGGGTCAGCATAGTGGTGCCCGACTCGGGCCGATTCTCGCAGAGGTCCCGGGCGTCCCGCTCGCACGACCACGCACTTCACGCCTGGGGGGATCGATGGGTCGTCGATCCACCGAGGTCGCGCGGGTCGGGCTGGTGGTGCCCCTGCAGGGTCCCGCGGGCCTCTTCGGCCCCTCCTGCGAGGCGGTCGCGGCGACGACGGCGCGGAACATCAACGACGCCGGCGTCCTCGGCCGGCAGCTGGTCGTCGAGGTCATCGACGGCGGCGCACCGCCGGAGCAGGTGGGAGCCGCCGTCGGCCGGCTGATCGACGCGGGGCGGATCGACGCGACCGGCTGGCACATCTCGGCGGTCCGGCACGCCGTGGCGCCCGTGACCGCGGGGAGGATCCCCTACGTCTACACCTCCCTGTACGAGGGCGGGGAGTCCCGGCCGGGCGTCTTCTGTTCCGGGGAGACGCCCGTCTGCGTCACCTCCTGACCGGGGCGCTGCGACCGGGCGCGGGCGGACGCCGGTCCGCCCGCGCCCCGGGGCCATGACCCGGACACCCGCCGGACGGCCGGGGACCGTCCGTCTGGTCACCGCCGGTGCGCTGGCCGACCTCGCGGTCGGGACGCTCTTCGCCTGGAGCCTCGTGGCGCCCCTGGTGGTGGCCGACGTCGGGGCGCCACGAGGCAGTGGCCCGGCGGTGTTCGCGCTGGCCCTCGCCGTGTTCACCGTGGTCCTGCTCGGGGTGGGCCGCCTGCTGGCGCGGGTGGGGCCGCGCCGGCTGCTGGCCGCAGCCTCCCTCGCCGCCGGGGCGGGGCTCGGCCTGACCGCCGCGGGGGAGCAGCCCGGGACGCCGTGGCTGGGGATCGGGCTGCTGTTCGGCGCGGCCAACGGGCTGGCCTACGGCGTCGCGGTCGCCCTCGCCGCCCGGGTCCCCGCTCCGCGCCGGGGCACGGCCAGCGGCCTGGTGGTCGGCGCCTACGCGGCCGGGCCGGTGCTGCTCGGCCTGTCGTCCCCGCACGTCCTGCCGGCGGTCGGCTGGCGGACCTGCCTGGCCGTCCTGGCCGTGCTCGTCGCCGGGCTGGTGGGCCTCGCCGCCGCCCTCGCCCCGGGCGGTGCGGGGGACGAGCAGCGCCGCGACCGCGTCGAGGAGCCGGTGTCGAGGACGACGGTGGGAGCTCTGTGGGTCCTCTTCGCCGGAGGCGCGGCGCCCGGTCTGGTGGTCTTCGCCGCCGCCGCGCCGCTGGCCGCCGCCCGGGGCCTGGGGCCGGGAGCGGCGGGAGCGGCCGTCTCCCTGCTGGCCGCCGGCAACCTGGCCGGCCGGCTGGGTGCCGGGTGGTGGTCGGACCGCGTCGGACGCCTGCCCGCCCTGGCGGCCGCGCTCGCGGCCACCGCCGTCGCGCTCGCCGGGCTGGCCGTGGCGACCGCGCCCGCCGTCGTCCTGACCGGCCTGCTCGTCGTCGGACTGGCCTACGGCGCGGTCTCCGCGCTGGTCCCGGCGGCGACGGCGGACCGGGTCGGGGCCCGCGCGTTCCCGGCGGTCTACGGCCGGGTGTTCACCGCGTGGGGGTGTGCCGGTCTGCTCGCACCCCTCCTCGGCGGGAGGCTCGCCGACGTCGACGGCCCGCAGGTCGGACTGCTGCTGCTCGCCGTCCCGCTGGCCCTCGCGGGGGCCGCGCTGTGCGTGCTGGCGCGACGGTGACCCCTACACCCTCCGCCGTCGATCCGACAGGTGCGCGACGCGCGTCACCTCACAAAGCGAGGGCAGCGGATTGTCACAGTTCGATGACGCCGTTACGGTCGATGGGTCCGGCTCGGTCGTTGCGTCCCCGCAGGGGGCCCGAGCGGACGCCGCCGAGTCGCCCTCCGGGGCGAGCCGGGGACCCACCGCAGTACTGGGGTGAATCCCGCTCCTGGACGCACGTCCGGGGGCGGGAAGGGCTGCTTCCCGCCCGAACCCGTCAGCTAACCCGGTAGGCGGCTCACGGAAGAAACGGAGAGCCGCCGGATGGCGTGCCGCTGCCCCGCTGTGCCATCCCGTCGGCTCCGGTCCTGGGGGCGCTCGCGCACCTGACCGCCCCGGCCGTCCGCTGCGGACGCCGCCGGCGCAGGCCCACCGG
This sequence comes from Geodermatophilus sp. URMC 61, assembly GCF_052931555.1. Taxonomy (NCBI): domain Bacteria; kingdom Bacillati; phylum Actinomycetota; class Actinomycetes; order Geodermatophilales; family Geodermatophilaceae; genus Geodermatophilus; species Geodermatophilus sp. URMC 61. The sequence continues at coordinate 1,953,264 of NZ_JBRFHZ010000002.1, read as the reverse complement.
ACCCCTCGAGCACCTCCGCTCGACCGGCACCCCGCCGCTTCCCTCCGGTGCGCCCGCCCCGGCGCTCGCCGCACGGCCGCAGTCCCCGCCGTCCGCACGCCTCCGCAGATCCCGCGCGCCCGCGCGCGCCGCTGCGCCCGCACCCCGGAGAACCCACCCATGGACACCCGCACCACGACCGCCGGCCGGCTCGGCCGCGCCCGCCGCCGTCCACCCGCCGCCGTCCGCCGCCCCGCCCTGTACCTGGGGGTGGCCACCGCCGGCGCCGTCCTGGTCGGCGCCGTCGTCGGCCCCGAGCCGGCCGCGCAGGCCGAGGCCGCCCCGTCGGAGACCGTGAGCGTCGCCCGGGAGCTCGGGCTGACCGCCCGGTCCGGCCCCGTCGACGTGACCACCGAGCTGCAGCCGCTGCAGGACCTCGCCGCCAGCCGCAGCACCCGCGAGGCCGCCGAGACCGCCGCCCAGCAGGCCCAGGCCGCTGCCGACCAGGCGGTGCTCGACCGGCAGAAGGCCGAGGCCGAGGCCGCCGCGAAGGCGCAGGCCGAGGCGGAGGCCGCGGCGAAGGCGGCCGCCGAGGCCGCGGTGGCGGCGGCCGCCGCCCCTGTGCAGGCCGGCGCGGCCGCTCCCGCGGCGGCCGCGCCGCGGGCCTCGGCCGCCGCGGCCGGTAGGGTCGCGCGGATCACCAACACCGCCGGCCCCATCGCCGGGGTGGTGCAGGCCGCGGCGAACCGGGTGGTCAGCGAGGTGCCCGGCGCCGGCTCGATCACCCTGGGCGGCACCCGGCCGAGCGCCGCCGACCCGGGCGGCCACCCGTCGGGCCTGGCGCTGGACTACATGGTCGGTTCCAACGCGGCGCTCGGGGACGCGATCGTCGCGTACCACATCGCGCACTGGGACGAGCTCGGCGTCGACTACGTCATCTGGCAGCAGCGGATGCTCTCCTCGCCGAACGGCTCCTGGAAGGCGATGGCGGACCGTGGCGGGGCGACGGCGAACCACATGGACCACCCGCACGTGAACTACCGGGGCTGACCCGCGGTTGCCCGCCGCGCCGGTGGGGCAGGACGGCACGATGGGGAACAGCCCGTCCCGTCCCGTCCCGCCGACCCTCGTCGACGCCAACCGCCTCTGGGTGGACTCGCGCGTCCGTGCGCTGGTCCAGCGCCGCGTCGAGGCGCCGGTCCTGCTGCGGCTGGGCGGGCCGGTGCCGGGCGGCCGGGTCCTGGAGCTGGGCACCGGGCGGCGGGGCACGGGGCTGCGCCTGGCGCTGGAGGTCTTCGGCGCCGCACACGCCGACGGTGTCGAGCGGTTCGACGACAGCGTCGCGGCGTGCCGGGCGGCGGTCCGCGACCTCGGCGGGCGGGTCGACGTCCGGCGCGGCGACGCGACGGCGCTGACCGCGCAGGACGGGGCCTACGACGCGGTCTTCGGCTACCACGTCCTGCACCACGCCGACGCCTGGCGGGACGTCGTCCGGGAGGCGGCGCGGGTGCTGCGGCCCGGTGGGCGCCTCTACTCCTGCGAGATGACCGCGCGCTTCATCGACAGCCGCCCGCTGCGAGCCGTCTCCCGCCACCCCGCCGACGGCGACCGCCCCACCCCGGACGGCCTCGCCGCCGCCTGCCGGGCAGCGGGGCTGACCGTGACCGCGCAGGACACCCGGCTCGCCGGCTGCTGGACCGCGCTGGTCGCGACCCGACCCTGAGCCGGCCCCACGGCGGGCGTCAGAAGAGGGGGGCGACCGTCCGCGCGGCGTCGTGCTCGGCGATGAAGGCGCGGACGACCGGGTAGATCTCGGCCTCCCAGCGCGAGCCGGCGAAGACGCCGTAGTGGCCCACGCCCTGCTGCAGGTGGTGGCGTCGCCGCTCGGGCGGGAGCCCGGTGCACAACGCGTGCGCCGCCTCGGTCTGCCCGGGTGAACACATGTCGTCCTGGGCGCCTTCGACGGTGAGCAGCGCGGTCTCCCGGATGAGCGAGGGGTCCACGCGCCGGCCCCGCCAGGTCAGGACGCCGCGGGGCAGGTCGTGCTCCATGAAGACGTGCTGCAGGGTCTCCAGGTAGAACTCCGCGGTCACGTCCATCACCGCGCCGTACTCGTCGTAGAAGGCGCGGGTGGCGGCCGCGGTCACCTCGTCACCGGCGACCATGGCCCGGTACATCCCCAGGTGGGCGTCGAGGTGCCGCCGCGGGTTCATCGCCATGAAGGCCGCGAGCTGGGCGACGCCCGGGTAGACCCGCCGTCCGGCGCCCGGGTACCGGGCCGGGACGGTCGTGGTCAGCAGCCGCTCGTACCGGGACAGCGGGACGCGACCGGCACCGGCGTTGACCCGGTTGGGGTTGACCCGGGTGTCGATCGGGCCGGCGATCAGCGTGAGGCTGCGCGGCTGGGCGGGGTCGCCGTCGGCGGCCAGCAGGGCCACGGCGGCGAGGACCAGCGGCGCGGGCTGGCACACGGCCAGGACGTGGGTGTCCCGGCCCAGGTGCCGCACGGCCTGCAGGACGTGGTCGACGTACTCGTCGAGCCCGAACCGGCCTGCCGTCACCGGGACGTCGCGGGCGTTGTGCCAGTCGACGACGAACACGTCGTGGTCGGCCAGCAGGGTGCGCACCGTGGGGCGCAGCAGCGTGGCGAAGTGCCCGGAGATCGGCCCCACGACCAGCACCTGCGGCTGGCCGGCGATGTCGGGCTTGACGAAGTGCAGGACGTCGGCGAACGGCGTCGACAGCACCGGCTGCACCACCACCTCGGCCGGCCGCCCGTCGACGTCCACCGTGTCGATGCCCCAGTCGGGGCGGATGTGCGTGGGGCGCGCGTCGGCGACCACCCGGCAGGCCGCCCGCAGCCGGCGGGTCCCGGGCAGCGCGGCCAGCGGCGCGGGCAGCGCCTCCAGGGCCCGCGCGGTGAGCGCCGTCGTCGTCCGTGCGGGGGCGGTCAGCCGCCGCTGCCACTCGTACGCGGTGTAGAGCACGGGTGTCCGCCCTTCCGAGGCACTGCCGTGTGGCCGGCGCCACACCTCACCGACGCTAACCGACGGTTCCGGTGACGGCCCGTCGGGACGCGCCGGGTCGGTCAGCCGGCCAGGCCCGCGTAGGTCGTGCGCAGCTCGCGCTTGAGGATCTTGCCGCTGGCGTTCTTCGGCAGCGCGTCGGCCACGGCGACGTAGCGGGGGGTCTTGAAGCCGGCCAGCCGCTCCCGGCAGAACCGGATCAGCTCCTCGGTGTCGACCGTCTGCCCCTCCCGGGGGACGACGACCGCGGCGACGGCCTCGATCCACCTCGGGTGGGGGATGCCGAAGACGGCGGTCTCGGCGATACCGGGGTACTGGTAGATGACCTCCTCGACCTCGCGGCTGGCGACGTTCTCCCCGCCGGTCTTGATCATGTCCTGCTTGCGGTCGACGACGGTGATGTAGCCGTCCTCGTCCACCACGCCCAGGTCGCCGCTGTGGAACCAGCCGTTGCGGAAGGCCTCCGCGGTCTTCTTCGGGTCGTTCCAGTAGCCGGCGGTGGCGTGCGGGCTGCGGTGCACGATCTCGCCCTCGACGCCGGGCGGGACGGGGTCGTCGAGGGCGTCGACGACCCGGGTCTCCACGTTGACCGCGGCCGTCCCCGCGGACCCGGGCTTGCGCAGCTGGTCCTCGGGGGACAGGACGAGTGCGACCGCGGACATCTCGGTCTGGCCGTAGAAGTTGAACAGCGCCATGCCGGGCAGCCGGCTGCGGAGCTCCTCGACGATGGCGACCGGCATGATCGACGCGCCGTAGTAGCCGTGGGTGAGCGAGGAGAGGTCCCGGCGGTCGAAGTCCGGGTGGCGGAGCAGGCCGATCCAGACGGTGGGCGGGCAGAACAGGCTGGTCACCCGCTCCCGCTGGACCGTCTCCAGCACGGTGGCCGGGTCGGGCCCGTCGAGCACGACGTTGGTCCCGCCCAGGTACAGGTTGGGCATCAGGAAGCAGTGCTGGGCGGCGACGTGGAACAGCGGCAGCGCGTGCAGGGCGACGTCCCCGGCGCTGTACCGGCCGTCGACGATGCAGCTGACGTACTGGGTGATGAGGCTGCGGCTGGTCATCATCGTGCCCTTGGGCCGCGACTCGGTCCCGCTGGTGTACATCAGCTGCAGCACGTCGTCGTCGCCCACCGGCACCTGCGGCGGGGTGCCGTCCTCGTGCGCGGCCCAGGTCTCGAACGCCTCCCAGCCCTCGGGCAGGGCCCCGCCCTCGCTGCCCAGGACGCCGCGGACCCGTACCGACTCCTCGGCCTCGGCGAGCTTCAACGCCTCCTGCGCGACCGGCAGCATCGCGGCCTCCACCACGACGGCCGTGGCCCCGGAGTGCTCGAGGATGTAGCCGACCTCGGCGGGCTGGAGCATGAAGTTCACCGGCACCGCGATGGCACCCAGGCGGGCGAGGGCGAAGGTCACCACCACGTAGCCGTCGTTGTTGTGCGAGAGCAGTGCCACGCGGTCGCCCCGGGCCACGCCCCGTTCGGCCAGCGCGGTGGCGGTGCGGTCGACCGTGGCGTCGAGATCGGCGTAGGTGTACGAGCGGTCGTGGTAGAGCAGGGCGGTCCTGGCCGGCACCCGGGCCGCCGAGCGGCGCAGCAGGTCGCCGAGGGCGTGTCCGCGGGCGCGGGCGATCGTCGTGGTCAGCGCGTCATCGAACACGGGTGCCCTCCCGGGACCGTGAGCGGTCGGGTCGGTGCAGCTCAGCGGCGGGTGAGCCGGGTCACAGGGTAGTGCGGGGTCCGACCGTGCCGGGAGGGGCGGCCGTCGTCCGGGCTACGGCCGGGACCCGGCGACCTGCTCCGCGGGTGCCCTGGCGTCCTGGTCGCGCAGGAAGTCCTCGACCAGCGCGCAGCTCGGCCCCGGGTTCTCGAACAGGAACAGGTGGCCGCCGTCGACGATCTCCAGTCGGGCCTCCGGCAGGGCGGCCGCGAGGATGTCGGCGTTGCGCGGTGGCGCGAGGGGGTCCCGCCGCGCCCCGATGACCAGGGTCGGGTGCTCGAGCTGGCGCAGCCACCACCGGCTCGACCAGCCGGAGAGCGCGTAGAGCTGCTGCGTGTAGCCGACGAGGCCGGGCGGCCGGTGCAGCCGCGCCCGGCCGTGGGGGGAGTCGGCGGCCGCGCGGGGGCTGGTGCCGAACAGCAGCGGCGCGGTCAGCCGCAGCCAGGTGCGCGAGTAGTAGCGCGCCGGCGAGCTCATCAGCGCCAGGACCCAGGGGGACGGCGGCTGGCCGCCCACGCCCGGCGTGGTGGCGGCCAGCACGAGCGCCCGCACGCGGTCCGGCGCCTGGTGGGCCAGCTGCTGGGCCAGCGCGCCGCCCCACGAGTAGCCCAGGACGTCGACCCGGTCGAGCCCCAGGACGTCGAGCACCTGCGTCACCAGCTGTGCGTAGCCGCGCATCCGCAGCCCGACCCGGAGCGCGGGGGACTCGCCCGTCCCGGGCACGTCGAGCATGACCAGCCGGCGCCCGGTCAGGTGGCGAGCGGCGGGCTCCCACATCTCGATGTTGGCGCCGATGCCCGTGAGCAGCAGCAGCGGCGGCCCCTCTCCGGCGACCGCGACCCGCACCGTGGCCGATCGTGTGCGCACGGTCGAGTACACGGGGGGCCAGGCCGTTGCCGCTGCGCCTGCGCCGTCCCGGGACACCCGGGGGAGGATACGCAGCACCTCCGGGAACCGTGCGGCGCGACCGGCCGGCCGGGTCGGGTCGGAGGACACCGGCGACGCCTCCCGTCCGTCGTCCCTGCGCCGGTTGCGCGTGTCGCGGGCCACCGGTACCCCCGTGCGGAGGTGGTGACGTGGGCCACCATGGACGACGCTGACCGCGCTCGCCCACGCAGAGGGAGGACACCCCGATGGACGTCGCCGAGGCCTACCGGGCCAGCCGGGACCAGCTGCTGGCGCTGCGCGGCCGGCACGAGACGGCGGTCGCCGAGTTCCGCTGGCCCGAGCTGGGGGAGCGGTTCAACTGGGCGGTCGACTGGTTCGACGCCGTCGCACGGGGCAACGACCGCCCCGCCCTGGTGCTCGTCGCCGAGGACGGGACGACGACCCGGCGCTCCTTCGACGAGATGGCGCGGCGCTCCGACCAGCTCGCCGCCTGGCTGGCCGGTCGCGGCGTGCGCAGGGGCGACCCGGTGCTGCTCATGCTCGGCAACCAGGTCGAGCTGTGGGAGTCGATGCTGGCCGTGATGAAGCTCGGGGCGGTGATCATGCCGACCACCACGGCGGTCGGCCCCGCCGACCTGACCGACCGGATCACCCGCGGGGGGGCCCGGCACGTCGTCTGCAACGCCGCCGACGTCGGGAAGTTCGACGAGGTCCCCGGGGACTACACCCGGCTGAGCGTGGGCCCGGCCGAGGGCTGGGCCGACCTGCGGGCGGCCGCCGACCTCGAGCACGCGCCGCTCGAGCACCCGGGGACCGCGCCCGGCGACCCGCTGCTGCTGTACTTCACCTCGGGGACGACGTCGCGCCCCAAGCTGGTGGAGCACACGCAGGTCTCCTACCCGGTCGGGCACCTGTCGACGGTGTACTGGCTGGGCCTGCAGCCCGGCGACGTGCACCTCAACATCTCCTCGCCGGGGTGGGCCAAGCACGCCTGGTCCTGCTTCTTCGCCCCGTGGATCGCCGAGGCCACCGTGCTGGTGCACGACTACCGCCGCTTCGACCCCACCACGCTGCTGGGGCTGATCCGCGAGCACGGTGTGACCACCTTCTGCGCACCGCCGACGGTCTGGCGGATGCTCGTCAACGCCGACCTCTCCGGCGGGCCGGGTGCGCTGCGGGAGGTCCTCGCCGCCGGCGAGCCGCTCAACCCCGAGGTCATCGAGCAGGTCCGCCGCGCCTGGGACCTGACCATCCGCGACGGCTACGGCCAGACCGAGACGACCGCCCAGGTCGGCAACACCCCCGGCTCGGAGGTCCGGCCCGGCTCCATGGGGCGCCCGCTGCCGGGGGTGCCGGTGGTGCTGGTCGACCCGGTCGGCGGCCGTCCCGTCGAGGGGCCGGGGGAGGGGGAGATCTGCCTGGACCTCGCGCAGCACGCGCTCCCGCTGATGACCGGCTACCAGGGCGACCCCGAGCGCGACGCCGAGGCGAAGGCCGGCGGGTACTACCACACCGGGGACGTCGCCAGCGTCGACGCCGACGGCTACATCACCTACATCGGGCGCACCGACGACGTCTTCAAGGCCAGCGACTACAAGATCAGCCCGTTCGAGCTGGAGTCGGTCCTCATCGAGCACCCGGCGGTCGCGGAGGCCGCCGTCGTCCCCGCGCCCGACGCCCTGCGGCTCGCGGTGCCGAAGGCCTACGTCACGCTGGCCCCGGGACACGAGCCGACCGAGGAGACGGCGCTGTCGGTGCTGCGGTACGCCCGCGAGCGGCTCAACCCCTACCAGCGGGTGCGCCGGATCGAGTTCGCGGAGCTGCCCAAGACCATCTCGGGGAAGATCCGTCGGGTCGAGCTGCGCGCCCGCGAGGAGGAGCTCGCCACCGGCGACACGCGCTCGGGCGTCGAGTGGCGCGACGACCAGTTCCCCGAGCTCAAGAGCTGAACCGACCCCAGGAGGGACCCGCCGTGACCGTCGACCGCATGCTGCCCAGCGACGAGGCCGAGGACCTGCTCGATCTCGTCCGCGAGGTCGCGGACAAGGAGCTGGCGACCCGGGTGGACGAGCACGAGCGGAACGAGACCTATCCCGAGGGGCTGTTCGCGACCCTGGGCGGGCTGGGGCTGCTCGGCCTGCCCTACCCCGAGGAGCTCGGCGGGGGAGCGCAGCCCTACGAGGTGTACCTGCAGGTGCTCGAGGAGCTCGGCGCGCGCTGGGCGGCGGTGGCCGTGGCGGTGTCGGTGCACGGGTTGTCCTGCCACCCGCTGGCCACGTTCGGCACCCCGGAGCAGCAGGAACGCTGGCTGCCGCGGATGCTGGCCGGGGAGCTGATCGGCGGCTACTCGCTGTCCGAGCCGCAGGCCGGGTCGGACGCCGCGGCGCTGACCTGCCGGGCCGAGAGGACCGACGCCGGGTACCGGGTGACCGGCACCAAGGCGTGGATCACCCACGGCGGCAAGGCCGACTTCTACGCGCTGTTCGCCCGCACCGGCGAGGGTGCCCGGGGCATCTCCTGCTTCCTCGCGCCGGGCCGGGTCGAGGGGCTGTCGTTCGGCCGGCCCGAGGAGAAGATGGGCCTGCACGCCATCCCGACCACGATGGCCAACTGGGACGGCGCGCTGATCGAGGCCGACCGGCTCATCGGTGCCGAGGGGCAGGGGCTGCCGATCGCCTTCTCCGCGCTGGACTCCGGACGCCTCGGCATCGCCGCGGTCGCCACCGGCCTGGCGCAGGCGGCCCTGGACACCGCGGTCGACTACGCGCACGAGCGCAGCACGTTCGGCCGCCGGATCATCGACCACCAGGGGCTGGGCTTCCTGCTGGCGGACATGGCCGCCGCCGTCGACACCGCGCGGGCCACCTACCTCGACGCCGCCCGCCGCCGCGACGCCGGTCGTCCCTACAGCCGGCAGGCGTCGGTGGCCAAGCTGGTCGCCACCGACGCGGCGATGCGGGTGACCACCGACGCCGTCCAGGTGCTCGGCGGGTACGGCTACACCCGCGACTTCCCGGTCGAGCGCTACATGCGCGAGGCCAAGGTCATGCAGATCTTCGAGGGCACCAACCAGATCCAGCGCCTGGTGATCAGCCGCCAGCTCGCCCGCTGACCGCTCGGCCGGCTCCCGCCGCGAGGACCGGCCCCGACGGACCCGATGGACTGTCCGCGGCCCGGGGAGACGGCTAGTCTCGTCGCGCCTGGTGAGACCGGTGTCACAAGCCGCTGAGCAGCCGGCGGCGCAGGTCCCGTGCTGGGGGGCGATGACCTGAGCGCGGGGTGCCCTGGAGAGCCCGGCCGGCTCGGCACGAGGGTCCTGTCCGCCTCCTGCCACGCCCGCGCCGCCGTCCCGGCGCCGCGGCAGCCGCCCGTCCTCTCCCAGCGTGCCCGCGCCGAGCGACCCGCCCCGCGCGGAACCCGGCGGACCTGGGCGACATCGACGCACGGGGCGGACCGGACCCCGGCGTCCGCAGCGCCAGGAGGTGGACCGTGGGGCTCACGATCGGCGTGGACATCGGCGGCACGAAGGTCGCCGCCGGCCTGGTCGACGAGCAGGGCGGCATCGTCGCCAGCGCCCGGCGCGACACCCCGTCGCACGACCCGGGCAGGATCGAGGAGATCATCGCCGACGTCGTGCGGGAGCTGCAGGCCTCGCACGAGGTCGAGGCCGTCGGCATCGGCGCGGCCGGGTTCGTCGATGCCGCCCGGTCCACCGTGGTCTTCGCGCCCAACCTGGCCTGGCGCGACGAGCCGCTGCGCGTGAACGTCGAGAAGCGGTGCGGGTTGCCGGTCGTCGTGGAGAACGACGCCAACGCGGCGGCCTGGGCCGAGGCCCGCTTCGGCGCCGGGCGGAGGGAGCAGTACCTCGTCGTCCTCACGGTCGGGACCGGCCTCGGCGGCGGCCTGGTGACCGGCGGGGAGCTGTACCGGGGGCGGCAGGGCATCGCCGCGGAGTTCGGGCACGTGACGGTGGAGCCGGGCGGACGGCGGTGCGGCTGCGGCGGCCGCGGCTGCTGGGAGCGCTACGCCAGCGGCCGGGCGCTGATCCTCGAGGCCCAGGAGCTCGCCACGGTCTCGCCGGCCATCGCCGGTCGGTTGCTGGAGCTGGCCGGTGGCCGGCCGGAGGCGATCACCGGGCTGCACGTCACGCGTGCGGCCCAGGACGGGGACGAGGCGGCGCTCGAGGCGTTCCGGGTGATCGGCACCTGGCTCGGTCAGGGCATGGCCGCCCTCACCGCGGTCCTGGACCCGGAGGTGTTCGTCCTCGGCGGCGGGGTCTCCGCCGCCGGGGAGCTGCTGCGCGAGCCGGCAGAGCGGTCGTTGCAGGAGCGGATCACGGCGCGTGCGTACCGGCAGGTGCCGGCCGTCCGGCTCGCCGAGTTCGGCCCCGAGGCCGGGATCGTCGGCGCCGCCGACCTGGCGCGGCGCCGGTGAGGAGCACGGTGCCCGGCGGGTGGCCGGGGAGCACGGGACGTGGCAGCGACCAGGGCACGGCGGAGGGGATCAGATGAGTGAGCACGGTTCGTTCAGCGAGCAGGCGTCCATCTACGACGAGACCGACACCGGGAGTGGCCGCAGCGCGGTACGCATCGCGTCGGTGGCCGCGCTCGGCGGGTTCCTGTTCGGCTACGACAGCGCGGTCATCAACGGCGCCGTCGCCGCGGTGGAGGACCGGTTCGACGTGGCACCGGGCCCGCTCGGCTTCGCCGTCGCCTCGGCCCTCCTCGGCGCCGCGGCCGGGGCCCTGACCGCCGGTCGGTTCGCCGACCGCTTCGGCCGGCTGTTCACCATGAAGGTCGCCGCGGTGCTGTTCTTCGTCAGCGCCCTGGTCACCGGGTTCGCGCCCAACCTGATCGTCCTGATCATCGGCCGCATCGTCGGCGGCATCGGCGTCGGCGTGGCCTCGGTCATCGCCCCGGCCTACATCGCGGAGGTCGCCCCGGCGCGGATCCGGGGCCGGCTCGGCTCGCTGCAGCAGCTCGCCATCGTCAGCGGCATCTTCCTCTCCCTGCTGGTCGACTTCGCCTTCGCGGCCGCGGCCGGGGGATCGCGCGAGCCGTTCTGGTTCGGCTGGGAGGCGTGGCGGTGGATGTTCCTCGCCATGGCCGTCCCGGCCGTGGCCTACGGCCTGCTGACCATGACCATCCCCGAGTCGCCGCGCTACCTCATCGCCACGCACCGGATCCCCGAGGCGCGGCGGATCCTGAGCACCCTGCTCGGCGAACGCGGTCTCGACATCAAGATCAACCGGATCCGGGAGACGATGGAGCGCGAGAAGCCGCCCTCCTGGGCCGACCTGCGCGCGCCACGGAGCGGGCTGCTGCCGATCGTCTGGGTGGGCCTGGGCCTGTCGGTCTTCCAGCAGTTCGTCGGGATCAACGTGATCTTCTACTACTCGAACGTCCTGTGGGAGGCCGTCGGCTTCAGCGAGGCCGACGCCTTCGTCATCACCGTGATCACGTCGGTGGTGAACATCGCGACCACCCTGATCGCGATCGCCACGGTCGACCGCTTCGGTCGGCGGCCACTGCTGCTCATCGGCTCGGTGGGGATGGCCGTCACGCTCGGCACCCTGGCCTTCATCTTCGGGACCGCGCCGCTGGACGCCGAGGGCAACCCGGTGCTCTCGGGTGCGACCGGGCCGATCGCGCTGGTCGCGGCGAACCTGTTCGTCGTGGCGTTCGGCATGTCCTGGGGGCCGGTGGTGTGGGTCCTGCTCGGCGAGAAGTTCCCCAACCGGATCCGCGCCGCGGCGCTGGCCTTCGCCGCCGGCGGCCAGTGGGTGGCCAACTGGCTGATCACGGTGAGCTTCCCGGTGCTGAGCGACGCGTCCCTCGGGCTGGCCTACGGCTTCTACACCGTGTGCGCGGTGCTGTCGTTCGTCTTCGTGCTGCGCTGGGTGCAGGAGACCAAGGGCAAGGAGCTGGAGGACATGCATTCCCAGGCCCGGGCGTGAGTGCCGGGACGGCGTCCCCCGGGGGACGCCGTGGGCAGGTCGATCGGACAGGAGGGCGGTCCCATGCGCAGGGTGCTCGTCGTCGCGAACCAGACCATCGGCGGGGCCGAGCTGAGGAGGGAGCTCGACCGCCGCGTGAAGGCGGGGGAGTGCTCCTTCTACGTGGTGGTCCCGAACACCGCGGCGGCGCACTACCACGTCGTCCCCGCGGCGGGCGGTCTCGTGCCCATGCCGGCCCTCGCCACCGGCTACGGCGGGCCGGCGACCGACGAGGAGGCGACCGAGGAGGCCCAGGGTCGGCTGCAGGACGTGCTGGCCGAGTTGGCCGAGCTGGGCGCCACGGCCGAGGGCTCGCTCGGGCCGGCCGACCCGGTGGACGCCGTCGCGGACGCCCTCGCCACCCGCCAGTTCGACGAGGTCGTCGTCGCGACGCTGCCCACGCGGGTGTCGCGCTGGCTGGGCTCCGGCGTCCCCGACCAGATCCAGCGCCGGTTCGGCCTGCCGGTGACGACGGTGGTGGCCCGCGGCTGACCCGGAGGGAGGGCCGGCGCCATGGACACGGCAGCCCAGCCGACCACGACCGGCACCGGCCGGCACCCGGTCGTCGTCCCCCTGCGGGACCTCGACGCCGGGGACCTCGCCCTGGCCGGCGGCAAGGCGGCCAACCTCGGTGAGCTGATCGGAGCAGGGTTCCCGGTCCCCGACGGCTTCTGCGTGACCACCGGCGCCTACGCCGAGCTGGCGGCCGCGGCCGGTCTCGCGGACCTGCTCGACGGGCCGGCCCTGCCCGCGGCCGAGCTGGCCCGGGCGGCGCGGGAGCGGATCCTGGCCACGCCCATGCCGCCGTCCGTGGCCGGGGCGGTCGCGGACGCCTACGCCGGGCTGGGGGAGTCGGTGCCGGTCGCGGTCCGGTCCTCGGCCACGGCCGAGGACCTGCCGTTCGCCAGCTTCGCCGGCCAGCAGGACACCTACCTGGACGTCGTGGGGGAGGACGACGTCCTCGACGCGGTGCACCGCTGCTGGGCCTCGCTGTGGACCGAGCGCGCCGTGGTCTACCGGGAGCGGAACGGCATCGACTCCGCCGGGACCCGGCTGGCGGTCGTCGTGCAGCGGATGGTCGACGCCGCGGTCGCCGGCGTGATGTTCACGGTCAACCCGGTCACCGGACGGCGGACCGAGACGGTCGTCGACGCCGCGCCGGGGCTCGGGGAGGCGGTCGTGAGCGGCGCGGTCGACCCCGACCACGTCCTGCTCGACAGCCCGACCGGCGCCGTGCTCGAGCGCCGGGTGGGCGGCGGGCGCGACGCCTGCCTCACCGACGGGCAGCTCCGGGAACTGGCGCTGCTCGGTGCCCGTGTGCAGGAGCACTACGGGCGACCGCAGGACACCGAGTGGGCCATCGACGGGGCCGGGACGCTGTGGCTCACCCAGGCCCGCCCGGTGACGACCCTCTTCCCCGTCCCGGAGCGCCCGTCCCCGGACGACGGCCTGCGCGTCTGGTTCTGCGCCAGCCTGGCGCAGGGTCTGACCCGTCCGCTCACCCCGATGGGGATCTCGGCCTTCCGCGTGATGGCTCGGTCGGTGCTGCGCCTCGCGGGTCGGCCGCCGGCCGACCCGGTGGCCGGCCCGCCCGGCGTGCAGGAGGCCGCCGGGCGGCTGTTCTTCGACATCACGCCGATCGTGCGCAGCAGGGCCGGGCGCGCGTACTTCCCCCGGGTGCTCGACGTCATGGAGGCGCGCTCGGCCGTCGTCCTGCGCGGCCTGTTCGACGATCCGCGGCTGTCGGTCGTGCACTCCTCGTGGCTGCCGGTGGTGCGGCGGCTGACCCGGCTGGCGGTGCGCTTCGGCGTTCCGCTGCAGGTCGGGCAGGCCCTGGCCCGGCCGGCCGCGGCCCGCCGTCGGCTCGACCGCGTCGGGGCGCGGCTCCGCGGGCGCCCGCTGCCGGGGGACGCCGCGCCGGTGGGGGAGCGGCTGGACGCCGTCCTCGGGCTGCTCGGCGGCGCGATGCCGACGGTGGTCCCGCGGGTGCTGCCTCCGGTCGCGGCGGGGTTCGCCGCGCTCGGCCTGGCCGCGAAGCTGCTGGGGGACGACGCCCACCCGGGAGACCTCGCGACGGTCCTGCGGGGGCTGCCGCACAACGTCACGACGGAGATGGACCTGGAGCTGTGGCGGCTGGCGACCGCGGTGCGGGCGGACCCGGCGTCGGCCGAGGCGCTGCGGTCGGGTACGGCGGGTGAGCTGGCCGACCGGTACCGGGACGACGCGCTGCCCGAGGTCCTGCAGCGCGGGCTGCGGCTCTTCCTGGCCCGCTCCGGGTTCCGTGCCGTGGCCGAGATCGACGTCGGCGTGCCCCGCTGGGCGGAGGACCCGGCGCACCTGCTCGGCGTGCTGGCCAATTACCTCCAACTCGACGACCCGGCGCGGGCGCCGGACGCCGTCTTCGCGCGCTCGGCGGCGGAGGCCGAGGACATGGTGGCGACGCTGACCGCCCGTGCCCGGCAGCGGGGGCGGCTCCGCGGCGCGGCGGTCGGGTTCTCCCTGGACCGGGCCCGCCAGCTCGCCGGCCTCCGGGAGCTCCCCAAGTACGACATCGTGCTGGTGCTGGGTCGGGTGCGCGCGCTGCTGGCCTCGATCGGCGCGGACCTCGTGGCGACCGGCGTCCTCGCGCGGGCCGACGACGTGTTCTTCCTGTCGCTTCCCGAGGTGCGGGACGCGGTGTCCGCCGCTCGACCGCTGCACGAGGTGGTCGCCGGGCGGCGGGCCGACCACGAGCGCGAGATGGGCCGGCGGCACGTACCCCGGGTGCTGCTCAGCGACGGCACCGAGCCCGAGGCGGTGGCGTCCGGCTCGGTCGTTGCGGACGGAGCGCTCGTGGGCACCGCGGCGTCGGCTGGGACGGTGACCGGCCGGGCCCGCGTCGTGCTGGAGCCGACGGGCGCGCAGCTGGTCCCCGGCGAGGTGCTCGTCGCGCCCTCCACCGACCCCGGGTGGACCCCGCTGTTCCTCACCGCCGGCGGGCTGGTCATGGAGATGGGCGGGGCCAACTCCCACGGTGCCGTCGTCGCCCGCGAGTACGGGATCCCGGCGGTGGTCGGCGTTCCCGGGGCGACCAGCCGCATCACCACCGGCGAGGAGGTCACCGTCGACGGCACCCGCGGCGTGGTCACCACCGGGGAGATGCCCGGCTGAGGTCACCGAGACCCAGGCCGGTGGGGCGATGGTCGACACATGGCCGTTGCCCGGTGCCGGGCGGGGCGGCCGGGTGGTCTTCCTCGGCCTCCTCGGTGTCGGCACAGGTGGCGCTACCTGACGCGGTACGGCGTGAACGGCTCGCAGCGCCGGGTCAGCCCATCGTCTTCTGACCGTCGATCGATTCCCGCAGGATGTCGGCGTGGCCGGCGTGCTGAGCGGTCTCTGCGATGACGTGCAGGAACACCCGCCGGGCCGACCAGCGGGCGCCCGGCTCGAACCACGGTGCCTCCGGCAGGGCGTGCTCGGCGTCCAGGTCGGGCAGGGTGGCGACGAGGTCATCGGTGTGCCGCGCGACCGCCTCGTAGTCGGCCAGCACGCCTGCCAGCGTCTCCCCAGGCGCGAGATGCCAGTGCCGGGTCAGAGCATCGGGGCCCCAGTTGCGGTGCATCGCCTCAGCCCCGCCCTCGGCGAACCGTACCCATTCTGCTTCCGTGGCCGCCACGTGCTTGATCAGCCCGGCCAGGTTGAGCGCGCTGACGGTCGGCCGCCGCAGCGCCTGCTCGTCGGTCAGACCGCGGACGGTGAACCGCAAGAAGGACCGGTGCCGCCGCAGCGACTCGAGCAGGTCGGCCCGCTCGCGGGTGAGGGTGGTGGGACCGGTCATCGGATCGCCTTCCGTCGGCCTCGGGGGGTCGGTGCCGACGCTAGGGGCAGGAGTGCCGGATGTGACGGACAGCGGTGTCGGTAGGCGGCTCATCGGGCGGCCGCTCTCCTGGTGGCGGCGCGCAGCCACGTGCGATGGGCCCGTCCTCAGCGCGACACCCGCGCCCCCTGGGGCTGGTCCAGGGTCGTCACGACGAACGGGTGTACACCTGCGAGGAGGTCTTCGAGCTTCCAGAGTCAAGCGGACTGCACAGGTCGGTTCGACCCACTTCCCCAGCGGCAGTAGCGCCCGACATCGTCAGCTACAGGCGTAGGTCGCTCAAAGACCAGCGACAGGTCTCGACTGGACTCCGTCCTCCCGGTCGCGCGGCAGAGCCATGTCAGGTCATGGGAGCCTGACGGTCTCGACCAGGGGGGATGGTGGCGATGTCAAGCCCGAGTCGTCGTTGCTTCGTCGTTTCTCCGATCGGGGAGAGAGGCAGCACGGTGTGCGTCCAGGCGGACAAAGTCCTAAGGCATATTGTGCGAGCAGCACTGGAGCCTGAATATGCAGTCTACCGAGCAGACGACGACAGTAATCCCGGAGCCATCACACCTCAGATGATCAGCAATATCCTTAGTGCAGAATTGATCGTTGCGGATATCAGCGGCGGCAATGCCAACGTCTTCTATGAGCTTGCAATTGCTCACGGTTACGACAAGTCGACTGTTCATCTTCAAAGCGAAGCGCATCACGTCCCCTTTGACATCAGGGACATGCGGGTCATCACATACGACATCCAAGACCTCGACAGCGTTGAGGGGCAAAGAAGGCCCTGAAGAGTTCCGCAAACTTCGCAGCGGCCGATCCCACGCGCGTCGAGACACCGTTGAAGGGTGCTGAAAGCTTCAGGGCGGTTCAAACGAGCATCGACCCCCAAGCGCAGGTCCTGACGCAGGTTCTGGATCAAATCACTGCCCTGCGGACGGAGATGGTGGCCGGCCCGTCAACTGCTCAGGTCGAGGCCCGGAACGATGATGGGAAATGTAGTAGGCAAATTGTCGCCCGGGCCGCTTCCGCTGGCCGACTCGAGAAAGAAGACTTTGAGGGTGCTATCACACCCCGGACGACGAACACTTTCAATGCCTGGGTCCGGAGGATTTTGCAGTCAGTGACCCACACAGGAGATCCGCTCTATCTCCACGCGACTCTGTTCGACGAAGACATGAAGCACCAGAACCCAGACGACTGGACAGTGGACGAGCCCCCCTTCTGAACAGGCTCGAAGGTGGCCGCCGCCGTCACGGCGTCCGCCAGAACACCTCCACCTCGGTGCCGCGGGATCCCAGCACCGGAACGACACGTGGCCTCGCCGGGCCGGAGGTCCTCGACCGCGGTGATGCGCACACCGGCGGGGGCCAGCGCTCGGTGCAGGCCGGGGACCGCGTCCTCGTCACGCAGCCCGAACCCGATGGGTGAGCCGTCCGGGAGGGGTCGGTGCACCGCAGCCGGGGGCAGCGCGAGGAGGAACCGTCGTCGTTGCGCACGGAGTACCCGCCCCCGGCCTCGAACGTCGAGCGGAAGCCGAGGTTGCGCTGGTAGGAGTCCCGGCAGGCGGCGGCGTCGCGCACACCGAGGTCCAGGTGGTCGAGGTCCGTGCGCGAGCGGCGTGCCCGGGCCGACCCCTCCCCCGGGGCGCCGCCTGCACGCTGTCGAGCGGTGCTGTCACCGGGCGCCGTCCCCGTGTCAGGGCGGCGACAGTGCGCTGCGAGGGTGCGCGCCCACCCTGGTTCCCACCGGAGGGGGACAGCCCCACCCGGAGAACGGGGGATCCGCCCGCCGGAGTCGGGGGTTGCCTCGATCGTCCGGCGACCGGGGAAGCGACAGGCTGCTTCCCAGAAGGAGCCCGACTGCCGAGGAGCCGACGATGACCACCGCCACGATCACCGCCACCCCGACCACCGCCGGCCTGCGCAGCGTGCTCGAGGACGACTTCGCGCTGGCCAGCTGCGAGTGGGCCGAGGCCCGCGCCCAGCAGCAGCGGAAGGACACCCCGGCGCACCGGGCGGAGGTCGCCGAGTGCGCCGCCCGCATCGACGCCGTCCTGGACATGTACCTCGAGGCGCGGATCGCCGCCTGAGCGGGACGTGCCGGCTCAGCCCGTCAGGTCGAGGCGGACGAGTCGTGCGGAGTTGAGCACGCTGACGTAGGCCCGGCTGCCGTCGGGCAGCACCGCCACCGACGTCGGCCCGTCACCGACCGGCAGCCGCGCGGTCACCGCGAACGTCTCGGCGTTGATCACCGCCACGGCGTCCGCGGTCACGGTGGCCACGTAGAGGAAGCGGCCGTCGGCCGACCAGGTGACGTCCTGGGGGTTGTTCCCGACGTCGATCCTGGCGACGACCTGGTTGGTGTTCGTGTCGATCATGGTCACCGACGCCGAGTCGTAGTTGACGTTGGCCAGCAGCGGCCGGGTCGGGTGGATCGCCACGCTGTGCGGGCTGACCTCCACCGGGATCGAGGCGACGACCTCGAGGGTCGCGGGGTCCAGCTGGGTGACGACGTTGGACTCGTGGTTGGCCACGTAGGCCCGCGACCCGTCCGCGGTGAACTCGATCCAGTGCGGGTTCGGGGGCACCTGCACCTCGTCGGTCACCTCGTTGGTCGCCGTGTCGATCACCGAGATGGAACCGGAGTCGTGGTTGGGCACGAACAGCCGCTTCCCGTCCGGGGTCACCGCACCGAGGTAGGGCCGCGTGCGCACGGGGATCGTCGCGATCACCTCGTTGTCGGCGGTGTCGATCACGGCCACGGCGGCGATGGTGCGCTCGTCGTTGAACACGCTGACGTAGAGCCGGCTGCCGTCGGGGGCGAAGGAGAGGAACTGCGGCGGCCCGGCCGGGACGGGGATCGTCGCGGTGACGGCGTCCACGGCGGTGTCCACCACGGTCACCACACCCGCGTTCCGGTTGGCGACGTAGAGCTGCCGGCCGTTGGGCGAGACGGCGACGAAGCCCGGCGTCGCGCCGACGTCGATCCCGTCACCGATGGCGGGGATCGGTACGGCCGTGGCGGGCTGCTGAGGAGGGGCGGACGGTCCGGGCGCGGGCGCGTCGTGGTCGTGCTCGGGCGCGGGCGCGGGCGCCCCGGCGTTCTCCTCCTGCGCCGCGGGGACGGGGGCGTCGTCGCGCAGCAGGACGATGGCGAGGACGACGCCGAGGACCACCACCAGCAGCGCCGCGGCACCGGACAGCACCGCGCGGCGGCGGGACCCGTCCGGCTCCCCAGCGGGGACACCGTCCGTCGGACGCACCGGGCCCGTCGGACCCGCGGGGCCCGCCGGCCCGTGCCAGCCCGGGCCCGTCGCGCCCGGTCCGCCCGGCCCCGCCCGGCCCGGTGCGCCGGGGCTCGAGATCGGGCTGCCGACAGGAGGTGCACCGTTCCCGCGACCGGGCGCCTGGGGCACCGGGGGACCGGTGTCGACCGGAAGGCCACCACCGGGGGCCGGTCGTGGCGGGGCACCGACGGCTGCCTCGGTCCGGGTCTCCGGTGCCGTGGTCGCCGTCCGGGGCGGGGGCACGGGAAGGGTGACCGCCCCGCTCGGGGGAGCCACGTGCCCCTCGGCCGGCGGGGCGACCGCGGTGGGCGCCGCGTCCAGGCCGGTGTGGGCCTGCGCGAGGATCGCCGCCCCCAGGGCGACGGAGTGCTTCGGGTGGGCGTCGACCACGGTCGGGCGCCCCAGCTCGCGCGAGATCATCTGCCCGACCAGCGGGATCCGGGAGGAGCCCCCGATGAGGAGCACGGCCGACAGCCGGTCCGGTGCCACGTCCGCCGTCCGCAGAGCGCGGCCCAGCGTGCCGATCGTCGACTCCACCGGCGCCCGGATCATGTCCTCGAACTCCGCGCGGGTGATCCGCACGTCGAGGTGCCGGCCGGGGAGGAAAACCGGGATGGTCGCCTCGGTGTCGAGGGAGAGCGCCTCCTTGGCCAGGACGCAGTCCTGGCGCAGCCGGGCCAGGGCGACGACGGTCTGCGTGTCACCGAGGTCGAGCTCGGACAGCGCGCCGCCGGTCGCGTGGTTGACGAAGGCGAGGACGGCCTCGTCGAAGTCGGCCCCGCCCAGCCGCTCGATGCCCTCCGGGGAGCCGAGGATCTCGATGCCGTCGGCGGTGCGCTGGAGGACCGTCGCGTCGAAGGTGCCGCCCCCGAGGTCGTAGACGGCGATCACGTCGCCCTCCCCGAGGCGGCGGGTGGCCGCGTAGTAGGCCGCGGCGGCCTCGGGCTCGGTGACGGTGAGAGCCGTGGACAGCCCGGCGAAGCGGGGCACCTCCTCGAACAGCTCGCGCCGGAACGGGCCCCAGTTGGCCGGGTGGGTCAGCACCACCTCGTCGGGCGGGGCGCCCCGCTCGGCGCTCACCCGGGCCAGGACCTCCTGCAGGAGCGCGCCGAGCAGGTCGGTCACCGCGTGCGACGTCCCGCCCAGCAGCAGCGGTGTCGGGTCGCCCAGCCTGCGCTTGATCTCCGTGGCGACCCGGTCGGGGTGGCTCACCGCCCGCCGCGCGGCGGCGTCGCCGGTGACGAGCACGTCGTCGTCGCGCAGGTAGACCGCGGCCGGCATGACCGTCGAGCGGTCGCCCAGAGCGGCCATCTCGAGGCTCTGGCCGTGGGCCGTCGCGGCTGCCACGAACGTGGTCCCGAGGTCGACCCCGAGGCAGTAGGTCACAGCACCTCCCGGACGTGGCCGGGGCCCGTGGCCCCGCGGCACGGCTCGGCTCGCCGGGGGAAGTAGGCACCCGCTGCAGCGAGGTGGCAACGACCTGCTGCGCCACCCCGGCGCGCCCAACACGGACCGGGGGACAACCCCACCACTGGGTAGGGGCCGCACCCTCCCGTCGTGCCGTCCCGGCCGGGACGATCGCCGCATGACGTCCGATCCGGCCCCGCCCGCGGACGATCCCACGCGTGCACCTGACACCGCTGCCGACCGCCCGCTGACCTGCCGGGCCGAGCGGGAGCACTGGCAGCGGCGACTGAGCCTGCAGCGACAGCTGCACGACGGCGCCTCGCTGCGCATCTCCGCGCTCGTCCCGCAGCTCGGCGTCGTCCGCACCCGGGTGCCCGAGGCCCAGCCGGACCTCGACGCCTCCATCGAGGGCGTGCAGGACCAGTTGCACACCGTGCTCCAGGAGCTCCGCGAGATCGCCCGGGCGATCTACCCGCCGGTGCTCGACGAGGCCGGCCTCGGACCGGCGCTCCGCGACCACGCCGAGCACCTCGACGTCGCCGTCTGCGTCGACGTGGGGCCGGAGCGGTACGGCCCGGCCGTCGAGGGCGCCGCGTACTTCGCGGTCACCGGCTGCCTGGCCGCCCTCCCGCCCGGGGCGCCACCGGTCGAGGTGACCGCCCGCTGTGCGGACGACGCGCTCGTGCTCGTGATCTCCGGGGTGCCGCCCCGGCTGGCCCCCCTCGTCCTCGACCAGGTCTGCGGACTCGGGGGCGTGGTCACCACGGCCGGGGGGCCCGAGGGAGGGACGATCGAGGTGAGGATCCCGTGCGGGTAGCGCTGGCCGAGGACGGTGCCCTGTTCCGCGAGGGGCTGCTCATGCTGCTGCAGGCGGCCGGGCACGAGGTCGTGGGCTGCGTCGCCGACGGCGACGCGCTGGTCGAACTGCTCGGCGGCGTGGACGCGGACGTGGCGATCCTCGACATCCGGATGCCCCCGGAGCCCGACGGCGGCCTGGTCACCGCCGAGCGGCTGCGGGCCCTGCACCCGGACATGGGACTGCTCTTCCTGTCCCACTACGCCGAGTCGCACTACCTCATGCGCATCCTCGAGATCGGCACCGAGGCGGTCGGCTACCGGCTCAAGGAGAAGGTCGGCAGCGTCGAGGTCCTCACCGACACCCTCGGGCGGATCGCCGCCGGGGAGATCGTCATCGAGCCGGTGCTGGCCAAGCGGCTGGTCGAGCGCCCGCGCGGGGACCGCAAGGAAGTGGTCGACACCCTGTCGCCGCGGGAGCTCGACGTGCTCCGGCTGATGGCCGAGGGGCGGTCCAACACCGGCATCGCCGCCCAGCTGTTCGTCACCCCCAAGGCGGTCGAGAAGCACATCGCCAACATCTTCAGCAAGCTCGGCCTCCAGGAGGACGGCAGCGAGCACCACCGCCGGGTGCTCGCCGTCCTCACCTACCTGCGGTCCCAGCACGACCGGGCCTGACCCCCTCGGCGCACCGACCCGCGCGCACCAGCCTTGGCCCGCACCCGGAGCCCGCCTAGCGTGGCCGGCGCGGGACCGTCCGGTTCCGCGGCCGAGGGGTCGGTGGTGTGCATGGCCCGGGCGACCCGCACCCGTGCCGCACGCGGCCTGCTGGTCGTCGCCGGGGTGGCCGTCGTGCTGGCCGCCGTCGTCCAGGGCACGCGGGCGGCCGGGGTCGCGGTGCCCACCGCGCTGCTGTCCTTCGCCGCCGCTGCCGTGGTCGCCGCCGGCCTGCAGGCCCTGCTGCCCCGGTTCCTCCCCGACCCCGCCAGCCGCGCCGGGGCGACCCGGTACGCCGCACTCGCGGAGGCGGCCCGGCGCGGGCAGTCCGGCTCGCTGGACCAGGCCCTGCCCGGCCTGGCGCGGGTCGTGGCCGAGGCCACCGGGGCCTCCCGCGCCGTCGTCTGGCTCGCCGTCGGCGCGCGCCTCATGACGGCCGCGGTGCACCCACCGGCGATCGGGGCCGAGGAGGAGAGCGTGCCCGACCTCGCCGCCCTGCTGGCCCGCCCGGACACCGACTCCGCCGTCCCCGTCCTCGACGGGACGGTGCTGCGCGCCGTGCTGGCCATCCGCAAGCCGTCGGCGGTCACCGCCGCCGACCGGCAGGTCATGCAGGACGTCGCAGGCGGTGCCGCGCTGGTGCTGCGGGTCGCCGCCCTCAACGCCGAGCTCGCCGAGCGGGTGCAGCGCGCCGCCGCCCTCGCCGCGGAGCTGCACGCCTCGCGGCACCGGCTGGCCTCCGCCCGAGACTCCGAGCGGCGCCGGCTGGTCGCCGAACTGGCGTACGCGACGGGGGACCGGCTGGAGGAGCTGCGCGCCGAGGTGGCGGCGGCCCGGGCCGCCCTGGAGGACGACGGAGCCGGCCCCGACGCGGCGCGCACCGGGCTCACCCGCGCCCGGGAGCGGCTCGACGAGCTGCTCGAGCGGTTCCGCGCCGTGGCCCGCGGCGTGTACCCCGCCGTGTTGCGTGACCAGGGACCGGCCGCCGCGCTCGACGAGGTGGTCGCCGACCTGCCCCGGCCAGTGCGCACCAGCGGCGGCACGGCCGAGCGGCTGCCGTGGGAGCTGGAGTCGGGCATCTACTACGTCGCGGCGACCGCGGTCCGGGCGCTGGCCGGCCGGGCCGCCGACACGGCCCTGCTGGTGGAGCTGGAGCACGCCGCCGGCCGGATCGCGCTGCGGGTCGAGGACCCGGCTCCGCCCGTCGCCGCGGCGCACCTGGTGGAGCTGCTGGCCGACGACGCCGACCGGCTCGCCGCGCTCGGCGGGGGGATCGAGCTCGAGGTCCCCGCTGCCGGCGGACTCGTCCTCCGCGCCTGGCTGCCCGACCGGGTGGAGCCCGTCGTCGTGGAGACCGCCGGGACGGAGGTCGCGGTCCGGTGAGCCCTGGACGCCCTCAGGGCAGGACCCTCCTCGCCGGCGTGCTGACCGCCCTCCTGGTCACCGTCGTCGTCGGCAGCGTCCACCTGGCCGTGGGCGCCGGCGTCGGCCGGCTCGCGGGCACGACGGCGGCGGCGGTCGCGGCCCCCGTGGTGGCCGCGGCGACGGCGCTGCCGGCGTACGCGTGGGCCCGGCGGCTCACCGCGCGGCTGGACGCCGCCCCCCGCCTCACCGGGGGCCACGTGCTGGCCGCGCTCGCGGCCCTGCCCCGGCCGGCGTCCCGCGGCGTGCCCGACCTCGCCGACGTCGTGGCGGCCGTGGGGCAGGGGCTGGGCGCCGGGGTCTGCACGCTGACCGTGCGCCGGTCCGGGCTGCGCGACCGGGTCGCCACGTGGTCGCCCGCGGGGACGGACCCGGCCGAGGCGCGCTGGACGGTCCCCGTCCGGCACGGCGGGGAGGACGTCGGCACGCTCGCCGTCGACCGGGTGACCGTGCCCGGGACGCCCGGGGAGCGCCGGCAGGTGCTCGCCGACGTCGCCAGCAGCCTCGGGGTCGTCCTGCAGGCCGAGCGGACGGGCATCGAGCTGGAGCGGCAGCTGCGGGCTGCACTGGCGCACGCGACCGAGATCGCCGTCGCCCGCCGCCGCGCCGTCGCGGAGTCCGACAGCGAACGCCGCCGCATCGAGCGCGACCTGCACGACGGGGCCCAGCACCAGCTCGTCTCGCTCAGCCTGGCGCTCGGCCTGGTGGAGCACGGGCTCACGACCGGGCGGCTGGACCAGGCCCGCGCCGGCCTGGACTCCGTCGCGCGCCAGCTCGAGGCGGTCGCCGACCTGCTGGCGCGGACGACCGCCGGCGTCACCTCGCCGGTGCTCGCCCGCAGCGGCCTGGTCGCCGCGCTCCGGGACGAGCTCGCGCACGACGACCCACCCGTCGACCTGGACGCACCGGCCGGGCTGCGCTTCCCCGCCGGCGTGGAGGAGGCCGTCTACTTCGTCTGCCTCGAGGCGGTCAACAACAGCCGCAAGCACGCACCCGGCTCCTCCGTGAGCGTGCGCTTGGCCGCGGACGGCGACCGGCTGCACTTCGCGGTGCGCGACGACGGGCCGGGCTTCACCTCCGCACCCGGCAACCCGGGCCGGGGGATGCGCAACGTCGCCGCCCGGGTCGCCACGGTCGGCGGACAGGTCCACGTCCGATCGGCACCCGGGCGCGGTACGACGGTCGAGGGCTGGGTGCCGCTGCCCGCGCCCGCTCCCGAGCCGGTCAGGGCGACCGCCACGCCGGTCGGCCCCGGGCTGTTCGACCGGGTGCGGACCCTCGTGCGCTCGGCCCGGGACCTCTACCACGGCAGCCCGCAGGCCGAGCGCCTGCACGCCCTCGCCCGCACCCTCGACGGACCGCTGCGGATCGCCGTCGCCGGCCCGCCCGTCCCCGCCGTGGCCGCGCTGACCGAGGGGCTGGCGGCCGGCACCCCGTCGTGCAGCGTCCGCCGGGTCGACGACGGCGACCCCGGCGACGGGGCCGACGCCTGGGTCCTCGTGGCCGACGGCGAGCGGCCCGTCGACCTCCCGCCCGGAGTGCGCCCGACCCAGGCGGTGGGCGTGCTCCTCCGCGGCGACGAAGCGGCTCCGGCCGTGGCCCGCCGCTGTCAGGCGGTGGTGACCCTCCCCGCCGACGACGCGGACCCCGCCGCGGGGACGGCGGCGGTCCAGCGGCTGGTGGACCGCCGGTTGCTGTCGAGGGCAGAGGCCCTCCGGGCCCGGGAAGCCCTCGCCGAGCTCGACGCGACCCTGCAGGTCCCGCCGCCCCGGGGAGACGCCCGGCCGCTGCGCTACCAGCTCGACGCCATCCGGTCGGGCGCGCAGGAGGTCGCCGAGCTCGACCTGCTGGACGCGCTGTGCTCGGGGGAGCTGCGCGTCCCCGATGAGCAGCGGGCGGCCGCCGAGGTCCTCCTCGGCGCGGACGGGGTCGAGGCGTGGGCCCGGCTCGGGTGCGACCCCACCGCCGGCCCGGAGGACCTGGCGCGGGCCGCCGCGGAACAGCTGGCCCGCTGGCAGCGCGTCGCCGCCCACCCGGCGACCCCGGCCGTCACCCGGCGTCTCGCCGGCGCCCTCGTGCAGACCTGCGAGCGGCTGCTCGCGGCGACCGCCCGGCGCTGAGCCGGGATCCGGCCCCCGGCCGGGCCGGGGGAGGACCCCACCCGGAAGACGGGGGATCCGCGCGCCGGATCCGGGGGCCTGCTCGATCGTCCCGCCGCTCGCGCGCCGACACCCTTTCCCCATCGAGAGAGCCACCGGGACCCCAGCCCCGGCTCGAGAAGAGGAGAGGGTCATGTCCGCCTCCACCAGCACCTTCACCGCCCACCCCGTGCACACCGGCCCCCGGCCCTGCTACAAGCACACGGCCCACCGCTGGCTGGCGTACTGCGACGACTGCACCGCCTGGCACCTGGGCCGCCAGATCGCCGCCCGCGAGGCCGCCCGCACCCGCACCGCCCCCGTCCTGACGCTGGTCGTCTCCTCCGGCCGCCGTCCGGCCGCCGCGCTGCGCCCCGCCGCCTGACCCGCCCGAGTCCACCGCCCGTCCCACCCGGTGAGGAGGAAGCATGCGCCCCGCGACCGCACTGAGCGCCCTGGCGCTGGACGCCGCCCTCGCCGTCCGCGGGCTGGTGGTCGACCGGTTGCTCCGCCCGCTGCTCCCCGCCACGGGTGACGCGGCCCCCCTCTCCCCGCCCGTGGCGACCTGCCCGCACGGCTCGCGGCACACCACCCCCGTCGTGCTCGTCCACGGCTACGGCGGCACCCGTTCGACGTGGTCGCCCCTGGAGCGGCGGCTGCAGGACGCCGGTGTCACCCGCCTGCACACCATGACCTACAGCCCCTTCGCCCCCTGCGTGCCCGAGATCGCGCGCAACCTCGTCCGGGAGTGCCACGCCGCGATGGAGCGCGCCGGCACCGACGCGGTCCACCTCGTCGGGCACAGCCTCGGGGGCGTCGTCGTCCGCTACGCCGTGCAGGAGCTGGGGCTCGAGCCGCACGTCCGGACCGCCGTCACCGTCGCCTCCCCGCACAGCGGGACGCCCGCCGCGCTGCTGGTGCGCGGCGCCCTCGTCGCGTCGCTGCGGCCCGGCTCGCCGCTGCTGGCGCAGCTGCGCCGCAGGGCGCGGACGAGCTGCGTCCGCTGGGTCGCCTACTACGCCGACGCCGACCTCGTCGTCCGTCCGCGCTCCGCGCGGCTGGACGACCCCTCGCTCGGTGCCACCAACGTCCTGGTCCCCGGCGCCGGACACCTGGGGATCGTCCGGTCCCCGCTGTTCCTGGCCTCGGTCGTCGACCTGCTCACCCGCGACACCCCGCACGCCCCCGACGTCGTCGAGGTCCCCGCCGTCCTCGCCGCCTGACCGCGCCCGCCCTGCCCCTCGAAAGGTCCCGCCATGCCCGCCTTCACGTCCCGC
The DNA here is from genome assembly GCF_052931555.1 of Geodermatophilus sp. URMC 61. Classification (NCBI taxonomy): domain Bacteria; kingdom Bacillati; phylum Actinomycetota; class Actinomycetes; order Geodermatophilales; family Geodermatophilaceae; genus Geodermatophilus; species Geodermatophilus sp. URMC 61. The sequence continues at coordinate 1,926,772 of NZ_JBRFHZ010000002.1, read as the reverse complement.
GAGCAGGCCGTCTCGGTCTTCTCGCAGCTCTTCGAGATCCTGCTCGAGGACGGCGCCTTCCGCGCCATCATCCGCGACGAGGCGCTGTCCGTGCGCTTCGTGCACACCAAGCCCGACTTCGAGCTCCACGTCGACGCCGACGGCGTCCGGGTCGACGGACCGCCCGCCCCGACCACGCTGGCGATCAAGATGTCCTGCGACACCGCCGACGCGCTCTGGACCGGCCGGCTGCTCATGCCCATCGCGGTCGCCACCGGGAAGATCCGGATCAAGGGCAGCGTGGCCAGGGTCATCGAGTTCGTGCCGCTGCTGCGCCCGGCGTTCGACCGCTACCCCGCCCTGGCCGCCGCCGCCGGCGTGACCACCGCCGCCTGAGCGGCTCCTCGACGCACCCGACGTCCCCGCCTGCCCCACCCGAAGGAGTCCCCCCGTGCTCGACATCGCCGCCGCCGAGGTCGCCGGCCCCACGTTCACCTCCCTGCCGCCCCACGTGGAGGCCCTGCGCGACCGCGTCCGGACCTTCGCCCAGGGGCGGCTGCGCCCCGAGGTGCAGCGGCTCGACCGCGCCGACGCCGCCGACTTCGACTGGGAGCTGGTGGCCGAGGGGCACCGGCTCGGCCTCACCCGGCTGGTCATCTCCCGGCAGCACGGCGGCCTCGGCTACGGCGAGCTCGGCGTCGCGGTGGCCCTGGAGGAGCTCGCCGCGGTCGACGCGGGCTTCGCGCTGGTCTTCGGCGCCACCATGCTCGGCCAGGCCCCGCTGCTGCTGTCCGGCGACCCGACGCTGCAGGCCCGGTTCCTCCCGCTGTTCTCCGGGGACGAGCCGGTGCTCGCCTGCAACGCCATCACCGAGGACCTGGCCGGCTGCGACCTGCTCATCCCGGAGAACGCGCAGTACGCCGCCGACGTCATGCAGGCCCGCCGCGACGGCGACCACTACGTCCTCGACGGGGCCAAGAAGTTCATCACCAACGGCAAGGTCGCCGCCTACGCCACGGTCTTCGCCAACATCGAGGGCCACCCCGGGGCCAGCGCGCTGACCTGCTTCGTGGTCCCCCTGGACTCGCCGGGGGTCGAGCTCGGCGAGGTGGCGGACAAGATGGGCTACCGCACCTGCCTGGGCACGGAGATGACCTTCCGCGGCGTCCGCGTGCCCGCCGAGAACGTCATCGGCGGCGAGGGCGGCGGCGTCGTCATCAACATCCAGCAGATGAACATGGCCCGGGCCGCCGTGGCCGCGATCTCCACCGGCGTGGCCCGCGGCGCCCTGGACCTGGCCCGGCAGTGGTGCGGCGAGCGCATCCAGGGGGGCGTCCCGCTGTACCGCCACCAGTTCACCGCCCGCAAGCTCGCCGAGATGTCGACCAAGGTCGACGCCGCCCGGCTGTTGTACCTGCGGGCCGCGCACCTCGCCGACACGGAGATCCCGGCCCCCGCCTACGAGCCCGCCGTGGCGAAGCTCTTCGCCGACCGGATCGCCGTCGAGGTGGCCGAGGAGGCGATGTCCCTCATGGGCGCCCGCGGCTACGTCCGCGACTGGGGGATGGAGAAGTACCTGCGCGAGGCGCTGGGCGCCCGGATCTACGAGGGCACGCCTGAGGTGCTCGCCCTGGCGATCACCGACTCGCTGTACGCCGCGGACGACGACTTCTGAGCCGGGGAGGAGAGACGACGTGTGCACCACACCGACCAGCGGCGCCACCCGCCGCTACGCCGCCGACATCGTCGCCCTGCACGACCGGCTCAGCCACCGCCACCTGCGGGACCACCTGCCGTCGGCGGACCTGCTGCACGAGGCCGTGCGCGGGGACGGGCTGGTGACGGTCGCGGTCGCCACCGAGCACCTGCCGCACCGCTACCTGCTCGGTCTGCAGGGCTTCCGGCTGGCCCAGTACCTGCAGCTGGGCTGGGCCTGCGAGGAGGCGCTGCACCGCAGCGCCGGGTTCTGCGAGCCGCTGCAGTCCCTGCACCACGACGACGTCCACGTGGTCACCTACAGCAGCCGGACCGGGCGGGTGCTGGGCTACCTCAGCCTCACCGCCTCCGGTGACACGGAGCCGCGGGAGCTGCGCGACCCGGACCGCTCCCGGTTCCCCGTCGAGACAGCGCACCGGGTGGACGTCTTCGACTCCGTGCCGGTCCCGGACGGCGTCCGCAGCGACCAGGTGCGAGAGCTCAAGCGGTTCGTGCACTCCCGGACGCTCACCGACAAGGCGCAACGGCTGCGGGTCACCCTCGAGCTGCTGCTCGGCGCGGGCCGGACCCTGGTCGCCCTCGAACCCGCCGTCCGCGTCCTCGTCGGGGACGTCGAGGAGCAGGTCGCCCTCCGGCACCTGCTGCTCGCCGGCCTGGACGTGCACCTCATCGAGGACACCCGGCCCTGGTTGCCCGACGACGACCTGCTCCACCTGGCCTACACCCGGCGCGGCGAGGTCAAGCCGTTCGTCGCGCACGTCCCCGACCGCGCCGAGCTGGAGGGCCGGGTCGAGATGCTGGAGGCCACGCTCGCGTCCGAGGACCTCTTCGCAGCCACCGACGCGTTCTCCGGCGCCGTCCGCGGTTCGACCCAGCGCACCGCCGCCTGACCCGCCCGACGCTCGACCACCGCCCCGAGGAGCCCCCGTGTCCATCGACCCCGCCGTCGTCCGCGCCCAGGAGTTCCGGGTCGTCTTCCGCGGCTACGACGTCGAGGAGGTCGACACCTTCCTCGACTGGATCGAACAGCAGCTCGCGGCCCCGGCGGGGACCGCCGACGCCGTTCCCACCCAGCCGGCGCACGCCCATGCCTCCACCCAGGCGGTGCGGACCCTCGTGCACGCCGAGCAGGCCGCCGAGCGGATGCTCGCCGAGGCCGCCGCCGAGGCCGCCGCCATCCGGGAGCGGGCGCACGCCGAGGCGCGGGGGATCGTCGCCGACGCCCAGGCGCAGGCGACCCACCTCCTGGCCACCGCCGCCCGGCGCCCGTCGGCGGAGGCCGAGGAGCTGGTGGCCCGCGCCCAGCGACTGCGCGCCGAGCTCGACCGCCTCGGAGAGTCCGAGCGCCGGTGCCGCGAGCAGCTGGAGAGCTGGCTCGACGAGCACGGGCGGCTGTCCGCCCAGCCTCCGACGACGCCCGCCGGCCCACCGGTCGCCGGGGCCTTCCCGGGGGCCCTCGACGTGTCCCGCCGGGACACCGGCACCACGGTCCGGCGGGTGGTCACCACCCTGCCCACGGCCGCCGTCCGCTGACCCCACCCCTCCACCCCTCGAGCCGGAAGGCACCCGTCATGACCGCGACCGCCCCGGACCCCTACGACGAGCTCACCCGCCGCAACCGCGGCTTCGTGCCGCCGGCCTCGCAGCAGCGCCTCCGCGCCGCGACCGTGCTCGTGGCCGGCTGCGGCTCCACCGGCGGTGCCGCGGTCGAGCCCCTGGCCCGGCTGGGCGTGCAGTCCTTCCTGCTCGCCGACAACGGGACCTACGAGCTCAACAACCTGAACCGGCAGAGCGCCGGGCAGGCCGACATCGGGCGGAACAAGGCGGAGGTCTGTGCCCGGCACGTGCACGAGATCAACCCGCAGGCCCGCACCCGCGTGGCGACCGAGGGCGTCCAGCCCGGCACCGTCGCGGCGATGGTCGCCGCCTGCGACGTCGTCATCGACGGGGTCGACGTGACCGAGCCGGCCGGCTGGCGGGCCAAGTACGCGTTGCACGAGGCCGCCGCCGCGCTGCGCCGCCCGGTCATCTCCGGCTACGACATGGCCGGCACCCAGTACCTGCGCTTCTACGACTACCGGCCCGGTGGCGTCCCCTTCGACGGCGCGATCACCGCGGCCCAGGTCGGCTCGAGGGCGACCTGGCGCCTGCTGCGGCAGGTCGTGCCGCTGCGCGTGGTCCCGGTCGAGATGCTGGAGAGCGCCCGGGCCGCGGTGGCCACCGGCGAGGAGAGCGTCTCGCAGTTGGTCTACACCTCGATGCTGTTCGGGGCCCTGGCCTCGCGGATGGTCGTCGACGTCCTCGACGGCCGGCCGGTGCGCCGCCACACGGTGGTCGACGCGCACGCCGCGGTCCGGCCCGCGGTCGCCTCGCTGCGCGCCCGGCTGCGCAAGCCGGCCGTGCTGGCGCTGGCCCTCCGGGACCTGGCGGTCCTGGAGCGCACGACGGGCCGCCGCCGGTGATCGAGCGGTTCTCGGCGTTCACCCGCCGCACCCGCTGGCCGATCGCCGTCGTCTGGGTGCTGCTGGTCGCCGGCGGGGCCTTCCTCGCCAGCGGCCTGCCCGACCGGCTCAGCGGCGGTGGCTGGGACGTCGACGGCTCGCAGTCCGCCGCGGTCGAGGAGGCCCTGCGCGAGGGGTTCGTCGGCCGCGGCGAGAGCACCCTGACCGTCGTCGTCCACGACCGGGAGCACACCGCGGACGAGGAGCCCTTCGAGGGCCGGGTGCGCGAGGTGGTCGCCGCGGTGGCCGAGGACCCCGACCTGGAGGTCCGGAGCACGTACGGCTGGTCGACGCTGAGCCCCGAGGCGCGGGGGCCCTTCCTCGGCGGGGACCGGCGCACGGTCGTCAACGTGGTGGGCCTCGGCGTCGAGGACGGCTACGCCCGCCAGGAGCTGCCCGCGGCGCAGGAGCGCCTGCACGAGCGGTTCGCGGACGACGGCCTGGAGGTCTCCCTCGTAGGCCCGGCGTCCTTCTGGGGCGAGGTCAACGAGCTCAGCGAGGAGGGCCTGTTCCGCGCCGAGCTGATCACGCTGCCGCTCATCGTCCTCGTGGTGGTGCTGCTCTTCGGCGGCATCGTGGCGGCGCTGGTGGCCCTCGTGGTCGGCGTGACCTCGATCGTCCTGACGCTGGCCGTGCTCAGCCTGCTCGCCGGCCAGTACGAGCTGTCGCTGTTCGTGCAGAACACCGCGACCATGCTGGGCCTGGGCGTCGGCGTCGACTACTCACTGTTCGTCATCGCGCGCTTCAAGGAGGAGCTGGCGGCCGGCCGGGACGTCGAGAGCGCGATCGCCACCACGCTGCGCACCTCGGGGGAGACCGTGCTCTCCTCCGGCGTCACCGTCATCGCGGCCATGTGCACCCTGTTCCTGGTGCCGCTGGGCGTCATCGGCTCGATCGCCCTCGGCGCGGTCGTCGTCGTCGCCTTCTCGGTGTTCACCAGCGTGGTCCTGCTGCCCGTGCTCCTGCACCTGCTCGGCCCGCGCATCGACCGGTGGGTGGTCGTGGTCCGCAAGGGCACCCACCGCCGCCCGGCCGCGGCGCGGTGGGCGGCGTTCGCCGGCCGGGTCATGCGCCGGCCGGTGGCCTTCCTCGTGGTCACCGTCGCCGGGCTGCTGCTCCTCGCCGCCCCCTCGCTGGGGCTGCGCACCTTCACGCCCGACGCCCGGATCATCCCGGCGGAGGAGCCGGTGCGCGCCGGGTACACGCTCATGGAGGAGCAGTTCGGCGTCGGCTCCACCGCGCCGCTGCAGGTGCTGGTCAGCTCGCCGGAACCGCTCGGCTCGGACGACGGCCCGGCCGTCACCGACCTGCGCCGGCGGTTGCAGGAGCTGCCGGGGGTGGTCCGCGTCGACTCGGCCCTGGACGCGCTGGCCGCGGCGTCCCCGGAGGACCCGCTGGGCGCGCTGGCGGCACCGGTCCGCGAGGCGTTGCCACCGGACGCGCGGCAGACGGTCGACCACTCCGTCTCCGCGGACGGACGCCGGCTGCTGCTCAGCGTCGTCCCCGACGGCACGGCCGCGGCCGAGGGCACCCAGGAGCTGCTGGACGACGTCCGCGCCGAGGCGGCCCGCACCGAGGGCGCCGGGCTGAGCGTCGACGTGGGCGGCGAGACGGCGCAGGGGGTGGACAGCAACGACGCCATCACCCGGACGATGCCCGCGGTCGTGGCCGCGATGCTGGGCGTCATCTACCTGTTCCTGCTGGTGACCTTCCGGTCGGTCTTCCTCCCGCTGAAGGCGATCCTGATCAACCTGCTGTCGGTGGCGGCCACCTACGGCGTCCTGGTCCTCGTCTTCCAGCACGGCATCGGGGCGGACCTGCTCGGTTTCGAGCGCACCGGCTACGTGCAGAACTTCGTCCCGGTGCTGCTGCTGACGCTGCTGTTCAGCCTGAGCACCGACTACGAGGTCTTCCTGCTCAGCCGGGTCCGCGAGGACCACCGGCGGACCGGCGACGGCGTCGGCAGCGTCGCCCGGGGACTGGCCCGCACGGCACCGCTGATCTCCGGGGCGGCGCTGCTCATGGTCGTGGTGTTCGGCGCCTTCTCCTTCGCCGGCATCCTGCCGATGAAGCAGCTCGGCCTGGGCATGGCGGTCGCGATCGCGCTCGACGCCACCGTGATCCGGCTGGTCGTGGTCCCGGCCTCGATGCGGCTGATGGGCGACTGGAACTGGTGGATGCCGGGGCGCCGCGCGCCGGCGCGGCGTGCGGCGGGCCGGGGCCGCCGGTCCCACCCCGCCGCCGCCCCCGCCCAGGTGCACCGAGCAGTGCCCGCGGGGGTTGCCGCCACCTGAGGGCCACGGGTCCTCCCCACCCCGGGACGGGGGACTGCTCCATCGAATCCCGGCCGCGTTCCCAGCAGGCTCGTGAGCACCGACCAGCAGCGCCGGACCGGCGCCGGCGAGACGAGGTACGAGATGACCACCAGCACGTGCGAGGCCCCCCACCGGTCTCCGGCGACCGGCGGCGCGGCGTCGGTCCGCGTCGTCCGGCCGCGCCCGGACGACGGTTCCGACCTGGCGGACCTGGTCCGGCGGGCCGCCGACGGGGACCACGCGGCGTGGCAGACCGTCGTCGAGCGGTACAGCCGCCTGCTGTGGTCGGTGGGCCGCGGCCACCGGTTGTCCGACGCCCAGGCGGCCGACGCCGTGCAGGCCACCTGGCTGCGGCTGGTGGAGAACGTCGACGCGATCCGGGACCCCGGGCGGCTGCCCGGCTGGCTGCGGACCACCGCCCGCCGCGAGTGCCTGGACATCATCCGCCGCACCGGCCGCGAACACCTCGCGGACCCCTCCGCACAGGACTCCACCGTCGAGCCGGTCGCGGACCGGGACGACGTCGACCCGGAGGCGTTCGTGCTGCGCCGGGAGCGGGCCGACCGGGTCCGCGCCGCCGTGCGCCAGCTGCCGGAGCACTCCCAGCAGCTGCTCGAGCTGCTCCTGGCCTCCCCGCGACTGAGCTACGAGGAGATCGGAGCGCGGCTGGGCATGCCGGTCGGCAGCATCGGCCCGACCCGCGCCCGGCTGCTGGCCCGGCTGCGCACCACCCTCGCGGACACCGACCTCCGCGACGCCGCCTGACCCACCGCACCGCACCCCGAGGAGGAGCCCGTGCCAGCACGACCGCCCGCCGCCCACCGACCGGAGCCCGGGAGGCACCACGACGCCATCGTGATCGGGGGCGGCGCCGGTGGCCTCACCGCCGCCCTGACGCTGGCCCAGCAGGGCGCGCGGACGCTGCTGCTGGAGAAGAACCCCGTCGTCGGCGGGTACGCCCACGGCGACGGGGAGCAGGGCTTCTCCTGGGACCACGGCGGGCACATCCTGCTGGCCTACCGGCTGGGGTCGGCGGCCAGGCAGGTGTTCGAGCGGCTGGGCATCGACCAGCGGATCGAGATGGTCCCCGACCTGCAGACCTTCCAGTGCGTCTTCCCGGACGCCCGGACCGAGATCCCGGCCGACCTGACGATGGCCGCCGAGCGGCTGTCCCGCCAGTACCCCGCCGAGCGCGCCGGGATCACCCGGCTGCTGCTGGACATGGAGCGGATGGTCGCCGACCTGGACGCCGTGGTGCCGTCGTTCCGGATCGCCGACGTGCCCGGGCAGCGCCGGCCGCTGGACCGGGTGCTCGAGCAGTTCCAGCGCCCGTGGCTCGGGGACGCCGTCGCGCCCCTGGCCGCCCGGCTGCACCTGCCTGGACACACCCTGCTCACGTACCAGAACCGGACGCTGCAGCAGATGCTCGACGAGCACCTGCGCGACCCGGACCTCAAGGCGACGCTCTCCATGCTGTGCGTCGGGATCGGCACCGCGCCCTCGGAGCTCTCCGCGGTGATCGCGGCGGTGTTCCTGGTGCACGCGCTGCGGCCCATGTGGATGCCGACCGGCGGTTTCGGCCGGCTGGCCGAGGTGCTCCGGGAGATGTTCCTGGACGCCGGCGGGACCGTCGTGACCGGCGCCGAGGTGGAGCGGGTGCTCGTGTCGCGCGGCCGGGCCCGGGGCGCGCTGACGACCGACGGCCGGGCGTACACCGCCGACGCGGTGGTCTGCGCGTCCGACGCCCGCCGGCTCTACACGGAGCAGCTGCCGGCGGACGCCGTCCCGCGCAGGCTGCGCAGCCGCGTGCAGACCATGCCGACGACGCCGGCGTTCTTCCAGGTGCAGCTCGGGGTCGACCTCGACCTGGCCCGCCCGGAGCTGGACCTCAAGCGGCTGAACTTCGTCTACCCGTCCCGCGACGTCGACAAGGCCATGGCGAACTTCCCGATGGGCAACGTCGAGGAGGCGGCCTACTACCTCTACGTCGCCACGTTCCACCAGCCGGAGCTGGCCCCGCGCGGCATGCACTCGGTCAAGCTCGAGTGCCCGACCCGGCTCGACAGCGGCGGCATCGACTGGGACCGCGACAAGGAGGCGGTCGCCGACGTGTTCGTCCGGCGCGCCGAGGAACTGATCCCGGGCCTCCGCGAGCACGTCGTCGTCCGGCGCGTGTTCACGCCGCAGGACATGGTGCGGCGCACGGGCAACGCCGACGGTGCCTTCGCGGGGTGGGCCTTCGTCCCCGAGACGCTGACCCGGGCCCGCCCCCAGCAGCGCTCCCCGCTGCCGGGCCTCTACCTCGCCGGGCACTGGACGACGCCCAGCGCCGGGCTGCCCTGGGTGGTCCTGTCGGGCTACAACACCGCGGGCATGGTGCTCGCCGACGCCGGAGGCCACCCGCAGTGGACGCACTGACGCTCACCCCGACCGAGCAGCGCAACCTGGACACGATGGCGGCCGTCGTCCCGCAGTGGAACCGCCACGACGTCCCCGGGATCCTGGCGCACTACGACGAGCAGATCACCTGGCACGACGTGGCCCGGGGGCGCACGCTGCGGGGCAAGCAGCAGGTCGGCGACTACCTGAGGGCGCTGTTCGCCGCCGTCCCGGACCTGCGGCTGGACCTCACCACCCGGCTCCCGCACGGCGACTCGGTCGCGGAGGAGTACACGATCACCGGCACCCACCGGGGCTCGCTGTTCGGCATCCCGCCGACCGGCCGGCCGCTGCGCGTCCGGGCGGTCAGCTTCGTGCGGATGCGCGACGGCCGGCTCGCCGAGGACACCTTCTACGTCGACCTCGCCGGTGTCCTCGGCCAGATGGGCCTGTTCCCGCCGCTCGACCTGGCCGAGACCCGGTGGGGACGGGCCGGGCTGTGGGCGGCCGTCCTGCTGCGCTCACCCCGGCGTGCCCTCGCGACACGCCGGGCCCGGCCCGGCAGACGGGGACGAAGGGCCTGGTCCGGCAGCACCCCGCCGGAGGACGCTGACGGACCCCGGCCGCCCGTCTGACCCAGGAGGACCCATGCGCCACCCGGTCGTCGCCCCGCTCGTGTCCGCCTGCGTGCTCACCGCCGTCCTGGGCGGCTGCGCGGGAGCCGACGAGGCGGCGTCCGGGTCCACCGGCGGCACCGCGGCCGCGGACTCGGCGTCGGCCCCGACGTCGGGCGGAGCCGGCGGCGGGGAGCTCACGGCCCGGCTGGTCGACCCGCAGGGCCAGGAGGTGGGGGTCGCCACCCTCACCGAGGCCGAGGGCGGCACGCAGGTGGACGTCCGGGTCACCGGCCTGCCGCCGGGCTTCCACGCGTTCCACGTGCACGCCGTCGGCCGCTGCGAGCCGGACAGCGCCAACCCGGCCGACCCCTCGATGACGGGGGACTTCCTGTCGGCCGGTGGGCACATCGGTGCCGGCGAGGCCGACCACGGGGAGCACGCCGGTGACCTGCCCGTGCTGTTCGTGACCGAGGCGGGCACCGGGACCCTCACGGCCGTCACCGACGCGCTGACCCCCGACCAGCTCACCGACGAGGACGGCAGCGCGGTCATGGTGCACGCCGGCCGGGACAACTACGCGAACGTCCCCGAGCGCTACGCGCCCGGTGGCCCCGACGAGATGACGCGGAACACCGGCGACGCCGGGGGCCGCATCGCCTGCGGACCGGTCGAGGGCTGATCCGCCCGCGCCCCCGGCGCGACGGACCCCCCGATCGGCGGCCGGGCCCGGGTCTCAGGGGCCGTCCCGACCCCGACGGCTGCGGAACCCCGCGGACGACCGGGTCCCAGGAGGCTCGTACGGTCGGTCCGGGCCGCCCGGTGGACGCCGGGCGCGGGACGATCGGAGAACAGTGTGAACGCAGACGTGCCGCCGGTCGTGGAGCAGATCTACGACGAGGTCCTCCGCCGCAACCCGGGTGAGGTCGAGTTCCACCAGGCCGTCCGCGAGGTGCTCGAGTCCCTCGCCGTCGTGCTGACGCGGCACTCCGAGTACACCGAGATGAAGACCGTCCAGCGGATCTGCGAGCCCGAGCGGCAGATCATCTTCCGCGTGCCGTGGCAGGACGACCGCGGCGAGGTGCACATCAACCGGGGCTTCCGGGTGGAGTTCAACTCCGCGCTGGGCCCCTACAAGGGCGGCCTGCGGTTCCACCCGTCGGTCAACCTGAGCATCATCAAGTTCCTCGGCTTCGAGCAGATCTTCAAGAACGCGCTCACCGGGATGCCGATCGGCGGCGGCAAGGGCGGCTCGGACTTCGACCCCAAGGGCCGCTCGGACGCCGAGATCATGCGGTTCTGCCAGTCGTTCATGACCGAGCTCTACCGCCACCTCGGCGAGTACACCGACGTGCCGGCCGGCGACATCGGCGTCGGTGCCCGCGAGATCGGCTACCTGTTCGGCCAGTACAAGCGGATCACCAACCGCTACGAGTCCGGCGTGCTCACCGGCAAGGGCCTGGGCTGGGGCGGCTCGCTGGTGCGCACCGAGGCGACCGGCTACGGCGCGGCCTTCTTCGCCGACGAGATGCTCAAGGCGCGCGGTGAGTCCTTCGACGGACGGCGGGTCGTCGTCTCGGGGTCGGGCAACGTGGCCGTGTACGGCGTCGAGAAGGTGCACCAGCTCGGCGGGACGGCGGTGGCCTGCTCGGACTCCAGCGGCTACGTCGTCGACGAGAAGGGCATCGACCTCGACGTCCTCAAGCAGGTCAAGGAGGTCGAGCGCGGCCGGATCAGCGACTACGCCGACCGGGTCCCCTCGGCGGACTTCGTCGCGGGCGGCAGCATCTGGGACGTCCCGTGCGACCTGGCCATCCCCAGCGCCACGCAGAACGAGCTGGACGGCGACGCCGCGACGACGCTGGCCCGCAACGGCTGCCGGTACGTCGTCGAGGGCGCGAACATGCCCTCCACCCCGGACGCCGTGCGGGTGTTCCGCGAGGCCGGCATCGCCTTCGCCCCGGGCAAGGCGGCCAACGCCGGCGGGGTCGCCACCTCCGCGCTGGAGATGCAGCAGAACGCCTCGCGCGACCGGTGGACCTTCGAGCACACCGAGGCCCGCCTCGAGGAGGTCATGCGCGACATCCACACCCGCTGCCACGAGACGGCGGAGGAGTACGGCTCCCCGGGTGACCTCGTGCTCGGGGCCAACGTGGCGGGGTTCCTGCAGGTCGCGGAGGCGGTGCACGCCCTCGGCCTGGTCTGAGGCGCCCCCCGGGTGTGAGCTGTCGCCCCCTGTGGGCATGATGCTGGCAACGTCCTGTGGCTCGACGCACAAGGGGCGGAGGTCCCCGCTAGGGATCGCCGTCCCGGAGGAGACGACATGACATCGGTCGACGACACCCGTGAGGTGGCCGGAGCGGCCGGACCGCTCGACCTGCTGCTGACCCAGGCGGCCCAGGGCACGCTGCGGCGGCTGTCCCCGGGGAAGCCGGGGCTCAAGTTCCTGGGCGGGCTGGCGCGCCGTCCGGACCGGGTGGCCGCCCGTGGCCGCTCGCTGGCCGGTCAGCTGGTGCAGATCGCCGTCGGCACGTCCGACGTGGCCCCCTCCAAGCGGGACCGGCGCTTCGCCGACCCGGCGTGGACGGAGAACCCGCTGCTGCGCCGGCTGGTCCAGGCCTACCTGGTCTCGGGCGAGACCGCGCTGGGCCTGCTGCACGACGTGCCGCTGGAGTGGAAGGACGCCGAGCGGGTGCGCTTCGCCGGCACCAACCTGGTCGACGCGCTCGCCCCCAGCAACAACCCGCTGATCAGCCCGGTGGCGTGGAAGGCCCTCATCGACACCGCCGGGGCCAACCTCGTCCGGGGGCCGCGGAACCTGGTGCGCGACCTGGCCAGCCCGCCGCGGGTGCCGACGATGGTCGACCCGGACGCCTACGAGGTGGGCCGGGACCTCGCCGTCACCCCCGGCGCGGTCGTGCTGCGCACACCGGTCTTCGAGCTGATCCAGTACCGGCCGACGACCGAGACGGTCCGGACGGTGCCGCTGCTGATCGTGCCGCCGACGATCAACAAGTACTACGTGCTCGACCTCGCGCCCGGGCGCAGCCTGGTCGAGCACCTCGTCGGCCAGGGCCAGCAGGTCTTCATGATCTCGTGGCGCAACCCCGACGCCCGGCACCGCGACTGGGGCTTCGACACCTACGCCACGGCGATCCTCGACGCGCTCGACGCGGTCGAGGAGACCACCGGCGAGGACGCCACCCACCTGATGGGCACCTGTTCGGGCGGCATCCTGGCCAGCATGACCGCCGCCGTCCTGGCCGCGAAGGGGCGGCAGGACCGGCTGGCCAGCGTGAGCCTGCTGGTCACCGTGCTGGACCAGACGCGCGCCGGCCTGCTCGGCGCGACGATGGACGAGGACACCGCCCGGCAGGCCGTCGAGTCGTCCCGCCGCGCCGGCTACCTCGACGGGCGCAAGCTCGCCGAGGTGTTCGCCTGGCTGCGGCCCAACGACCTGATCTGGAACTACTGGGTCAACAACTACCTGCAGGGCAAGCGGCCACCGAAGTTCGACATCCTGTCCTGGAACTCCGACACCACCCGGATGACCGCCCAGCTGCACGCCGACTTCGTCGACATGGCCCTGGGCAACAAGCTGACCCGCCCCGGCAGCGTGACCCTGCTCGGCACGGAGGTGGACCTCAGCCAGGTCACCGTCGACTCCTACGTGCTGGCCGGGTCCGCGGACCACATCTGCCCGTGGCAGGCGTGCTACCGCAGCAGCCAGCTGCTCGGCGGCAAGATGCGCTTCGTGCTCTCCACCAACGGGCACATCGCGGCGCTGGTCAACCCCCCGGGCAACCCCAAGTCCAGCTACCGGGTCACCGACGACAACTCGGCCGCGGTCGAGGAGTGGACCGACACCGCCCGCACCGAGAAGGGCTCGTGGTGGCCGGACTACTCCGCGTGGCTCGGGGAACGGTCCGGCCCGGACAAGCCGGCTCCCGAGCAGCTCGGCAGCGCCCGGTTCCGCGTCCGGGAGGACGCGCCGGGCAGCTACGTCCGGGACTCGTGACGGCCGGCACCGGGACAGGGGAGACCGACGTGGAACTGGCAGAGGACATCGGCAAGGCGCTGGCCACCGACTACTTCATGCTGCGCGAGGAGTTCACGCCCGAGCAGCGGGACACCCTGCTGCGCACCCGGGCCTTCGTCGAGGACGAGGTGCTCCCGGTGATCAACGGCTACTGGGAGCGCGCGGAGTTCCCCCAGGAGCTGGTGGAGAAGCTGGGCGCGGCGGGCCTGGTCGGCGACGGCATCGAGGGCTACGGTTGCCCGCCCATGGACCACCTGTCCGCCGGCCTGGTCCACATGGAGCTCAACCGCGGCGACGGCAGCCTGGGCACCTTCCTGGGCGTCCAGGCGGGGCTGGCGATGAAGTCGATCGCCATGCTCGGCTCGGAGGAGCAGAAGCAGCGCTGGCTGCCGCCGATGGCCCGCTGCGAGGCGCTCGGCGCCTTCGCGCTCACCGAGCCCGACCACGGGTCGGACTCGATCGCCCTGGAGACCTCCGCCCGGGGGGACGGCGACTCGTACGTGATCAACGGGTCGAAGAAGTGGATCGGCAACGGCACCGTCGCCGACGTCGTCGTGGTCTGGGCCCGCGACACCGAGGACGGGCAGGTCAAGGGCTTCCTCGTCGAGAAGGGGACGCCGGGCTACCGGGCGCGCCGAATCGAGGGCAAGGGCTCGCTGCGGGCTGTGTGGCAGGCCGAGATCGAGCTCGAGGACGTGCGCGTCCCGGCCGAGAACCACCTGCCCGGCTCGCGCAGCTTCAAGGACGCCGGCGCGGTGCTGGCCACCACCCGCGGCTCCTGCGCGTGGATGGCCCTGGGCCACGCCGTCGCCGGGTACGAGGCGGCGCTGACCTACGCCGGGCGGCGCAAGCAGTTCGGCAAGCGGCTCGTGGAGTTCCAGCTCATCCAGGAGCGGCTGGTCGGGATGCTGGCCCAGGTCACCGCGATGCAGCTGTACTGCCGGCGGCTGGCCGACCTGGGGATGGCCGGCCGCGTGGAGCCCACACTGGCCGGGCTGGCCAAGGCGCACAACACCAGCACCGCCCGCGCGGTGCTCGCCGAGGCCCGCGACCTCCTCGGCGGGAACGGCATCCTGCTGGACTTCCACGTCATCCGGCACATGGCCGACATCGAGTCGATCCACACGTTCGAGGGGACCGAGACCATCCAGACCCTCATCGTCGGCCGGGACATCACCGGCGCATCGGCGTTCACGTGAGGCGCGCGGAGGTCCGCACCGTCCAGGTCGGGGAGGTGCGGCTGCGGACGTCGGTCCGCGGCTCGGGTCGGCCGCTGCTGCTCATCACCGGCCTGGGCGCCAGCCTGGAGCTGGCCGAGTCCTTCGAGCGGGAGCTGGCCGCCCGCGGCCGGCAGGTGATCAGCTTCGACGCGCCGGGCATCGGTGGCTCGACGCCGTACCGGAGTCCGCGGCGGATGCCGGGCCTGGTGCGGACGGTCTCCGGGTTGCTCGACGCCCTCGGGCTGGACGAGGTGGACGTCTTCGGCGTCTCCCTCGGCGGCGTGGTGGCCCAGCAGCTGGCCCACCAGGTACCCCATCGGGTGCGGAGCCTGGTGCTCGCGGCCACCGCCCCCGGGCTGGGCGGCATGCCGGGGGCGCCGTCGGCCCTGCTGGCGCTCACCACGCCGCGCCGGTACCGCGACCCCGAGCACTATCTGCAGGTCGCCGGGCGCATCTACGGCGGCATGGCCCGCACCGACCCGCACCGGCTGCTGCGCACCGTCATCGGCCGGGTGCGACCCCCGTCGGTGGCGGGGTACGTCGGCCAGCTCTACGCGATCACCGGGTGGAGCAGCATGCCGTGGCTGCACACCGTGCGGCACCCGACGCTGGTGATCGCGGGGGACGACGACCCGATCATCCCGCTGGTCAACGGGCGGATCCTCGCCTGGCGCATCCCGAACGCGCGGCTGCACGTCGTCCGGGGTGGGGGGCACCTGTTCATCCTCGAGCGCCCGGCCGAGATGGCCGCCCTGGTCACCGCGTTCCTCGACGACGAGCCGGTCCCGAGGACGGTCAGCGCGAGCGCGTCCAGGCCGACAGACCTCCCGCGCGGCGGAACCCCAGTGCCTCGTTGACCGCGACCATCGGCCAGTTGGACTCCGAGTTGTAGGTGCTGATCCGCCGCACCTGCGGCAGTGTCGCGGCCAGCTCGCGCAGCACCGCGACCTTGAGGCGGGTGCCCAGGCGGTGCCCGCGGTGCTCGCGCAGCACCAGCGTGGCGCCCTGCTGGGCGCGCTCGGGTTGCTCCAGCGGCACGTGCAGCTCGGTGAAGGCGACCAGCCGGCCGTCGCGGACCGCGCCGCCGGTGAGCACCGTGCGCCCGCGGGCGACGTGCGCGTCCTCGTCCTCGCGCACCCGGGCGGCGTCCCACCGCTCCTCCTCGACCGGCACGTCCCCGATCGGTGCATCGGTCGACATCCGGCGGCTGAGCAGGGCGCGGTCCTCGACGAGGGCGTCCGGCGTCCGGTCCCGCCAGGTGAGCACCTCGTAGCCCTCGTCGGCGGCGCGGGCCCCCGCCTCGATCGCCGCCAGCTGCGCCGGGTCCACCGGGAGCGCCAGGTCGCGGCGGCTCTCCTCCAGGGCGCACCTCCACCCGTGCTGCCGGGCGAACGCGCGGCCGGCGGTGTCCGCCCGGCCGCCGCGGCGATCCGACCGGCCTCCTCGAGCAGCGCGCTGCCGACCCCCCGGCGGCGGGCGTCCGGGTGCACCGCCAGGTCGACGTACGCGACGGTCGTGTTGTCGCGCACCGGCAGGAGCAGCCGCAGCGCGCCGACGACGGCGCCGCCGGCGACCGCGGCGCGGTGGGTGCCGTCCACCGAGCCGCCCGGCGCGACCAGGCGGCGTCCCAGGGCCACGTGGTCGCGCGCCGGCCGCGGCAGCTCGTCCGGGCGGTCGGCGCGCTGGGTCGCCGCCCAGACCTCGCACCAGTCGAGGAAGCCCGCGCCGTCGGGGGAGATCTCCAGGATCCGCACGTCCTCGTTCCAGCGACGGGCGCAACGCGTTTCCGGTCAGGGGCCCAGGCCTGCGTCCTCCCGACCGGCCGCTCCGAGGGGTCCGGTTCCGCAGCACAGCACGGATGCGGTCAGCCCGGGGCGCCAGGAGTCGGCGGAAGCGGTGGCCGAGGTGTGCGTTCCGGCGCGCCGACCCTGCACAGACCCGGCTCGAACCTCCCGGGCTGCACCGGCGGGCACGGGCGGGTGCTGCCGCCGGCGCTAGCGTGGACGGGTGGGGATCGAGATCGAGCCGGCGACGAGGACCCGGTTCGACGACGTCGCGACGATGCTCGGTCCCAAGAACCCGGCCTCCAACGTCTGCTGGTGCCTCAGCCACCGACTCGACTCGAGGACCAACCGGGAGCTCGTCGGACCGGCACGCCGGGAGTACGTCCGCGAACTGACCGGCCGCCCGACCGCCCCGGGAGTGCTCGCGTACGACGGCGGCGAGGTGGTCGGCTGGGCCGCGGTCGCGCCGCGCGCGGAGCTGCCCTTCGAGCGCTCCAGGAAGATCCCCCACGTCGACGACCTGCCCGTGTGGTCCCTGTGGTGCATCCGTGTGCGTCCGGGTCATCGCGGCAGGGGCATCGCCCACGCGCTCGTCCGTGGGGCGGTGGACTACGCCGCGTCCGAGGGCGCCCCCGCCGTCGAGGGCTACCCGGTCGACAACGAGGGCCGGAAGGTCGACCCCACCATGGCGTTCGTCGGCACGCGCAGCCTGTTCGAGAAGGCCGGGTTCACCAAGGCCGCGGACACCGACGCCGTCGCAGGCGGGTTCCCCCGGGTCCTGATGCGCCGCGTCCTCGCCTGAGGTCGCGCCGGCCCTTGTCTGCCGTACCGGCCGGCGGGACCCTCGGGCGTATGGAGGGGTCCGACGAGCGGGCCGCCCAGGAGCACGCCGCGCGGGCGCGTGCGGGGTTCGAGCGTGCCCAGGTCGAGCAGGCCCAGGTCTCCGAGCGGATCCGGCAGCACATCCGAGCCCACCAGGAACGGCGGCGGACGATCGCCGACGCGGTGGCCTCGACCGAGAACCGGCTCGCCGCCTCGTTCCACGGCATGGCCGAGGCAGCCCGACGGGAGGGCCGCCTCGACGATGCGCGGCGGCTGGAGAGCGCGGTCGCGGCGGCGCTGCGCGGCGCCGCGCACGAACGGGAGCAGGCGGGTCGGTGGTCGCCGGAGGCCGGGCCCGGAGAGCCCGACCGGGCCGAGTCCGGGGACGACTTCTGGGCCGCGGCCGGCCGCGCCCGGGACGAGGCGACCCGGTTGCGGGACGAGGCGGCCCGGCGGCGGGACGAGGCGGCCCGGCGGCGGGACGAGGCGGCCCGGCTGCGGGACGAGGCGGCGCGGCGGCGGGACGAGATGGCGGCGGAGCGTGACCGGCGGGCCGCGGCCCGAGCCAGGGCCATGGAGCGCCGGGACGCGGACGCCGAGCAGCGGCAGGCGCCGGGGGAGGGGCGCGAGGAGGACCGTCGGCCAGCTGCGGCCGACCGGGCTGCCGATGCGACCGACCGCCTCGAAGCGGTGCGGGACCGAGCGGCGGCGGCCCGGGATCGCGAGAACGCCCGCGCCGATCGCGAAGCGGCCGCTCGCGACCGAGCCTCGGCAGAGGCAGACCGCGAACAGGACGACATCGATCGTCAGACCCGGGACTACCGGCCCGGCTGACGGCGGCCGATCCGCGGGGGCGACACGCCGCCACAGGACCGGTTCAGCGGAGTCGTACGGGCAGGCGGGTCAGGCCGCGCATGAGGATGCTCTGCCGCCAGGTCAGCTCGACGGGGTCGACGGAGAGGGCCAGGTCGGAGAAGCGGCCGAGCAGGGTCCGGAAGGCCACCTCGCCCTCGAGCCGGGCGAGCGGCGCGCCGAGGCAGTGGTGGATGCCGTGCCCGAAGGCCAGGTGGCCGGTCTCCCGGTGCAGGTCCAGCTCGTCGGGGTCGGCGTAGTGCTCCGGGTCGCGGTTGGCCGACGCCAGCGACACCAGCACCACCTCGCCGGCGGGGATGGTGGTGCCGCCGATCTCGACCGGCGCAGTGGTGTGCCGGTACGTGGCCAGGTTGACCGGGCCGTCGAAGCGCAGGAACTCCTCGACCGCGGCCGGCACCAGGCCGGGGTCGGCGCGCAGCTCCGCGAGCCGGTCGGGACGGCGCAGCAGCGCCAGCACCCCGTTGCCGATGAGGTTCACGGTCGTCTCGTGGCCGGCCACCAGCAGCAGGAAGGCCATCGACACCGTCTCGTCGGCCGAGAGCCGGTCGGCGTCCTCGGAGGCGGCCACTATCGCCGACAGCACGTCGTCCGCCGGGTGCGCCCGCTTCTGCGCCACCAGGTCGGTCAGGTACACGGCCATGGACATGCCGGCGGCGGTGCGCTCGTCGACCGTGCCGTCGGACGCCAGCAGCGTGTTGGACCAGCGGCGGAACGACGTCCGCTCGGCGTCCGGCACGCCCAGCAGCTCGCAGATGACACCCATCGGCAGCGGGAAGGCGAAGGCGTCCAGCAGGTCCACCTCCGCGGGCCCGACGGCCATCCGGTCGGCGAGCCGGCCGGCGATCGCCTCGATCCGCGGGCGCAGCGCGGCGATGGCCCGCACCGTGAAGGCCCGGCCGACCAGCTTGCGCAGCCGGGTGTGGTCGGGCGGGTCGGAGCTGAGCATGTGCCGGGTGAGTTCCTCGGCGAACACCGACTGGGCCTCCGGCGGCAGCGGCTTGCGCTCCAGCACCCGGGCGAAGCCCTCGGCGTCCTTGGCCAGCCGCGGGTCGGTGAGCGCCTCCCGGACGTCGTCGTACCGGGTCACCAGCCAGACCGGCATGCCGATTGGGGTCACCGCCCGCGCGACCGGCTCCTCGACGCGCAACCGGGCGTAGAGGGCGTGCGGGTCGGCGAAGAAGGCCGGGCCGAGCGGCACGACCGGGGGAGCGAGGTCCATCGTCCGAGGCTCCCGACGCCGCCGAGCAGCCGCCAGGTACCTAGGTCCTGCGTCGCGCGACGACTCTGGACGCCCAGGTCAGCCCCGCACTACGGTCCCCGGCCACCACGGGTGCCCCGTGTGCCGACCGCCCCGGCCGGCCCCATCCGTGGCGTTCCGCGAGCAGGCGCCCGTGCGACGGCGCCGGTCAGGACCGTGCCCGTGTCCGAGTCCCCGAACGCAGCCGTTCCCCGCCGCACGCTCAGGTCCGCCGGCGCGGCCGCGGTGGTCGCCACCCTGACCGCACTGACGTCGGCCTGTGCGGCCGCCGGCGGCGCCGTGGCAGCGCCCGCGACGAGCACGCTGCCACCGACGCCACCGGCGCCGGCGCCGTCGCTGAGCCAGGAGCAGGTCGACTCCGCGCTGACCAGCTTGGACGGGCTGGTGACGGACGCCATGGACCGGACCGGGGTCCCCGGCGTGGCCGTCGCCGTGGTCCACCGGGACCAGGTCGTGTACTCCAAGGGCTTCGGGGTCCGGGAGGTCGGGGAGCCCGAACCCGTGGACCCGGACACGGTGTTCCAACTGGCTTCGGTGTCCAAGCCCCTGGCGTCCACCGTCGTCGCCGGCGTCGTCGGGCAGGGCGTGGTCGAGTGGGACCAGCCGGCCAGGCAGTACGACCCGTCCTTCGCCCTGAACGACCCCTACGTCACCGAGCACGCCACCATCGCCGACCTGCTGTCGCACCGCAGCGGACTGCACACGGGGGCGGGGGACCTGCTCGAGGACCTGGGCTTCGACCGGGAGTACATCCTCTCGCACCTCGACCAGCAGCCCCTGGACCCGTTCCGGTCCAGCTACAACTACAGCAACTTCGGGTACACGGCGGGCGGGGAGGCCGCGGCCGTCGCCATGGGGACGTCGTGGGAGGAGCTGGCCGACCAGGTCCTCTTCGACCCGCTGGGGATGACCGACACCAGCTACCGCCACGAGGACTACGTGGCCGCGGCGAACAAGGCCGTCATCCACGTACCGGCCGGTGACGGGACCTGGGTGGCCCGCTACACCCGCGACGCGGACGCCGAGGCGCCCGCCGGTGGTGCCAGCTCCTCGGTCCGCGACCTGGCCGAGTGGATCCGCCTGCAGCTGGGCAACGGCGTGCACGACGGCACCCAGGTCATCGACCCGGACGCGCTGGCGGTCACGCGTGTTCCGCACTCGGTCTCCAGCCTGCCGGCGTCCCCGGACGCCCGCACCGGCTTCTACGGCCTGGGCTGGAACGTCTCCTACGACGACCAGGGACGGCTGCAGATCGGCCACTCCGGCGCCTTCGACCTCGGCGCCGCCACCTCGGTGCTCATGCTCCCGGTCGAGCAACTGGGCATCGTGGCCCTGACCAACGGGCGTCCCGAGGGGATCCCCGAGGCCATCACCGCCGGCTTCTTCGACGTCGCGAAGAACGGGCAGCCGACCGTCGACTGGCTCACCGCCACCTCCGGGCTCTTCGCCCAGTTGGAGCTGGCCAATGCCCCCGAGACCGACTGGTCGCAGCCGCCGGTCGACCCGCAGCCGGCGCGCGACCTCGCCGCCTACACCGGCACCTACGCCAACTCCTACTACGGGCCGCTCACCGTCACCGCGGACGGCGACCGCCTCACCATGACGATGGGCCCGGCGGACGCGCCGACGACGTTCCCGCTGACCCACCACGCCGACGACGTCTTCACCTTCGAGTCGATCGGCGAGAACGCCAACGGCCTGGCCGGGGCACTGTTCACCGTCGACGAGGGCGGGACGGCGGCGAGCGTGCGGCTGGACTTCTACGACCGCACCGGGCTGGGGACGTTCGTCCGGGGGTGACCGGTCAGCCGCCGGTCGCCGGCGCCGGGCGCGGAGCACCGGTCCGGCGCCGGCGGGTCAGCGGGACGTGCGGAGGGGAACGGACGGGTCAGACGGTCGCCGCCCGGGTGCCCTGCCCGGACACGATGGTGAACTCGTCGGAGACCGCGAAACAGTCGTTGACCGCGAACCGGCCCGCCAGCTCGTCGAGGAAGGCCTGGAGCTGGGCCACGCTGGGCGCGCGCCACAGGCAGATGGCCCGGTCCACTCCCTGCGCCGTCCCGGTGGTCAGCAGCTCCAGGTCTGCCGGCAGGCTGTCCACGTCGACGGTGCGCATCATCTCCACCAGGCGTCGGCGTCCCTGATCGTGTGGATCACACCCAAGTACACGACGACCCCTCCCTGCTGCGACGTGCGGGTCGGTCGCGCTCAGCCTCCGCCGCTCCGCCGTCCCGGGTCAGGGGCGCAGGTCCCTGCCGTCAGCCGGAGCGGGCCGGCGCCCGCCGGGCGAAGGCCGGCGCGTGCTCGGGCCGCAGCCCCACGCCGATCAGGTACGCCGGGACGACGGAGAGCTGGGGGAGCCGGTGCACCAGCGCGAGCACCGGCTTGGGCGGGCCGGTCCGCCGCCCCTCGACGAGCGGACCCACGAAGCCGCGGTGCAGCGCCCGCTGGAGGGTCTGCACGGCCACGGTCGGCAGGATCCGGCGGGCGCGCACGGCGGCCAGGTCGGAGGGGCGCACGGTGCCGTTCCGCAGCGGCTCGGCCAGCAGGGTGGCCGCGGCGACGGCGTCCTGGACGGCGAGGTTGATGCCGACCCCGCCGACCGGTGACATGGCGTGCGCGGCGTCGCCGATGCACAGCAGCCCGTCGACGTGCCACTGCACGAGCCGGTCGACCCGCACGTCGAGGTGCTTGACGTCGTCCATCGAGCGCAGCGCGTCCACGCGGTCCCGGAACTCGGGGATGAGCTGGGCGACGTCCGCGCGGAACGCCTCGATGCCGCGGGCCCGCAGCTCCGCGTCGGTGCCCTTGCGGCCGATGTAGGCGACCTGCAGGAACGTCTCGCGCGGGATGACCACCGCGAACCGGCCCGGCGCGGCCTTCGGGGCCAGCGCGGCCGGGTGGTCCGAGGGCAGCCGGGGGACCCGGAACCACCAGGCGTCGATGGGGACGGGGAACTCGCGCGGCCGAAGCCCCGCCTGCCGCCGCGCGAGCGACTGGCGGCCGTCGCAGGCCACGGTCAGGTCGGCGCGGATCTCGCCGGTCGCGCCGTCCGCCGTCCGGTAGCGCACGCCGACGACCCGGTCGCCCTCGCGCACCAGGTCGGTCATCTCGGTCGACATCCGCAGCGTGAACGTCGGCTCCCGCCGGCCGGCATCGGCGAGCAGGTCGAGCAGGTCCCACTGCGGCGTCATCGCGATGTACGGGTAGCGGACGTGCAGCCGGCGGAAGTCCCCGATGGTCACGGTGCCCCCGTCGGCCATGGGGAAGACGACCTGCTCGAGCTTGGTGTGCGGCAGCCGGTCGAACTCCTCGGCCAGGCCCAGCTCGTCGAGCAGTTGCAGGGTCGAGGGGTGCACGGTGTCGCCGCGGAAGTCGCGGAGGAAGTCGGCGTGCTTCTCCAGCACGGTGACCTCGACGCCGGCGCGGGCCAGCAGCAGGCCCAGCACCATGCCGGCGGGGCCGCCGCCGACCACCACGCAGGTCGTGTGCTCACTCATGCGCCGGCCTCCCGTCAGCCGCCCGGGGCGCGTTCAGCGTCGCGGGGACGTCGTGACGTCTCCTCCCTACCGTTGCGTCGTCCGGACGGGAAGAGCAGCTGGCCCTGTAACCGCGGTCCGGGGAGGACGCCTCGGGGTCGGTACCCGCCGCGGCGCCTCCACGGGCAGCGGTACCAGCCGTCTCCACCAGTGCCGGTCGTCCCTTGTGGGCACCCGGACGGCGGCGGGACGATCGCGCGCACCGGCCCGGTGGAGCGCACCGACCGGCCGTCGCGGCCGTCACCGGGCAGCCCGGGAGGAGGCTCCGTGCGTCGCGCCGTCAGCGGACTGCTGGCCTGGTTCGTGGTCTTCGGCCTGGGTGTCGGCGGGTGGCAGACGCTCGCGCCGCGGTCCTTCTACGAGGACTTCCCGGGCTTCGGCCGTACCTGGGTGAGCGTCGACGGCCCCTACAACGAGCACCTGCTCCGGGACGTCGGTCAGGGCAACCTCGCCCTCGGGGTCGTGGCCCTCGTCGCGCTGGCGACCGGCGGGGTGTGGCTCGCGCGGGCGACGGGTCTCGCCGCGGTCGTGGCCTACCTGCCGCACCAGCTCTACCACCAGCTGACCCTGCACCTGCTCCACACGACGAGCGACATGGTGCTGCAGACGGTGACGCTGAGCCTGGTGTCGCTCGCCGCGGTGCTCCTCACCGTCCTCGCGTTCCGGCTGCCGGTCGGTGAGCGCCCGCTGCGGGGTCCGGCCCTGCGGCCCGACCCGGTCGGTGTCCCCGGCCGGGACGCCGGACGCCGGCACGCCGTCGCGGAGGAGTGAGCTCGCAGGAGGACCACCCGTCCGGTCCGGTCCACCGGCCGGCCGGTGGACCGGACCGACCGGTGGACCGGGCCGTCAGGGCTTGACGGCGAGCACCGGGCGGTCGGCGTCGAGCAGGATCCGCTGGGCGGTGCTGCCCATGAGCAGCTTGCCCACCGGCGAGCGCTTGCGCAGGCCGATCACGATCACCGAGGCGTCGACCGCCCCGGCGACGCGCACCACCTCGTCGGCCAGGTCGCCGGTGTGCGCCTCCTGGTGCACCTCGACGTCGACGCCGGCCGTGGCGGCGCGCTCCACCAGCGCCCGCACCGCGTCCTCGTCGGCCATGGCCGCGCTGATCGGCGCGCCCTCGCGCGGGGTGTTGAGCAGCACCAGCCGCCCGCCGCGGCGGCCGGCCTCCTCGACGGCCGCGGCGAAGGCGGCGTCGCCCTCGGGCGTCGGGACGTAGGCGACGAGGACGGTCACACGAGCTCCTTGGTGTGGGTGGTGTCGCCGGCGTGCGCGGCCGCACGCCGGCGGTGGCGGAGGGCCTGGATCGCCGGGAGGAGGGCGACCAGGACGAAGAGGACCAGCAGCGTCCCGGAGATCGGCCGGGTCAGGAAGCCGGTCGGGTCGCCCTCGAAGATCAGCAGCGAGCGGCGCAGCGAGTCCTCCAGGAGCGAGCCGAGGACGAAGGCGAGCACCAGCGGGCCCGGCTCGAAGCCCAGCTTCTTCATGAGGTAGCCCAGGGCGCCGAACACGATCACCAGGACGATGTCGAACACGCTGTTGTTCACCGTGTAGACGCCGATGAGGGTGATCATCACGGTGACCGGCGCGAGGATCGCCGGCCGCACCCGCAGGATCCGCACGAACAGGCCGACCAGCGGGATGCTCATGATCAGCAACAGGATGTTGCCGATGTACATCGAGTTGACCACGCCCCAGAAGAGGTCGGGCTCCTGGGTGACCAGCTGCGGGCCGACGGCGACGCCCTGGATCAGCAGCGCGCCGAAGATGACCGCCATGGTCCCGTTGGCGGGGATGCCGAGGGTGAGCAGTGGGATGAACGACGACGTCGCGGCCGCGTTGTTCGCCGACTCGGGCGCGGCGACGCCCTCGACGGCGCCCTTGCCGAACCGCTCAGGCGTCTTCGACCGGCGCTTCTCCAGCGCGTAGGCGGCCAGCGAGGCGATGGTCGCGCCGCCGCCCGGGAGGATGCCGAGGAAGAAGCCGAGCACCGAGCCGCGCCCGATCGCGCCCGAGGACTGCGCGAGGTCGTGCTTCGACGGCCAGACGTTGGCCACCTTGGCCGGCGCGTGCACCGTGCGGTGCCGCTCCTCGAGGTTGTAGAGGATCTCGCCGAGGCCGAACAGGCCCATCGCGATCGGGACGAAGTCCAGGCCGTCGGCCAGGTTCAGGTCGCCGAAGGTGAACCGCTCGACGCCGGTGAACGTGTCGCGGCCGACCGTCGCCAGGAGGAGGCCGATGCAGGCGGCGACGACGGCCTTGAGCCGGCTGCCGCCGCTGACGGTGGCGACCAGCAGGATGCCCAGCAGCGCGAGGGCGGTGTACTCCGGCGGGCCGAAGTCGAGCGCGAAACCGGCGACCAGGGGCGCGACCAGGGTCAGCGCGACGATCGAGACGGTGCCGCCCACGAAGGAGCCGATGGCGGCGATGCCCAGCGCGGTCCCCGCACGCCCCTGGCGGGCGAGGGCGAAGCCGTCGAAGACGGTGACGACCGAGGACGCCTCACCGGGCAGCCGCAGCAGCACCGAGGTGATCGTGCCGCCGTACTGGGCCCCGTAGAAGATGCCGGCCAGCATGATGATCGCCGTCACCGGCTCGATGCCGAAGGTGATCGGCAGCAGGATGGCGATGGTCGCCGCCGGGCCGAGGCCGGGCAGGACACCGACCAGCATGCCGATGACGACACCGATCAGGCAGTAGAGGAGGTTGACCGGCTCGAGCACGACGCCGAAGCCGTCGAGCACCGGGGCGAAGTCCACGGCTACTCCTAGAACAGGTGGGGGATGGGCACCCCGAGGGCACCCACGAAGACGACGTAGAACGCGACGACCAGGCCGACGCTCAGGACCAGGGACAGCCGCCAGCTCTCGGCGCCCAGGAAGCGCAGCCACACGAAGCAGAGCAGCGCGGCCGGGATCTCGAAGCCGATGACCGGCAGCAGGACGACGAAGACGACCATCGTGGCGAGCCCGACGAGCACGAGCAGGCTGGTGCGCGTGAAGCGCTCGCTGTCGTGAGCCCGGCGGGCGGTCGCGAGCAGCGCGACGCCGATGAGCACGGTGACGACGGCGACCAGCATCGGCCAGGTGCCCGGGCCGGGCGCCGCGGCGGCGCCGAGGCCCAGACCGGCCGCGCCGACGAGGGCGGCCACCCCCAGGGCGATGACCACGACGGCCGTGACGAGGTTGCTGAGCGTGCCGGCGACCGGTGGGCGGCCCTCGTGCTCTGCCTCCTCGACCTGGTGGATGGCCTCCTCGAGGCTCATCTCCTCGAGCGGCAGGTCGTCGAGGTCCGCCGGGCGGGACCCAGGGGTGGCGGGAGCGGCCGGGCCCTCGGACTGCGGGTGGCCGGCCGGGGTGGCCCCGGCGGCCGAGCGGCCGCCGGGGCTCCCGGGCGCGGAGGCCCCGCCGTGGGCGGTGGTCACTGCTCCGCGCCGAGGTTGATGCCGTACTGCTCGATGAGCGCGCGGTACTTCTCCAGGTTGGAGGTGTACTCCTCGGTCACCTGCGCGCCGTCGACCTCCCAGGCTGTGAGCTGGTTGTCCTCGTTGAACTGCTGGTAGGCCTCGGTCGCGAAGGTCGCGTCCAGCGCCTGGTTCAGCCGGTCGACCACCTCGGCGGGGGTGCCCTGCGGGGCGACGAGCGCCCGCGACTGCTGCACCGGCGCGTCGTAGCCGGCCTCGATCGCGGTCGGGGTGTCGGGCAGGTAGCTCGGCCGCTCCTCGGCGAAGGTGACGATCGGGGTCAGCTCACCGGCCTCGATCTGCTCGATGGCCTCGCCCAGCTGGATCGAG
Source organism: Geodermatophilus sp. URMC 61 (assembly GCF_052931555.1). Lineage (NCBI taxonomy): Bacteria > Bacillati > Actinomycetota > Actinomycetes > Geodermatophilales > Geodermatophilaceae > Geodermatophilus > Geodermatophilus sp. URMC 61. The sequence goes on along the minus strand of NZ_JBRFHZ010000002.1, from coordinate 1,899,940 downwards.
CCGACGTCGACCTGGCCACCGAGGACGGCGGTGAGGGTGGGGGCGCCGCCGTCGAACGGCACGGAGGTCGCCTCGATGCCGGCCTGGTTGAACAGCAGCTCCTGCGAGAGCTGGCTCCCGGTGCCCACGCCGGTGGTGCCGAAGGTGATCGGCCGGCCGGCGTTGGCCAGGTCCTCCACGGTCGTGAAGCCCGAGTCCGGAGCGGTGACGAGCACGTAGTCGTCGAGCGACAGCCCGCGGACCACCTCGTAGTCCTCGATCGAGACGGCCTCGTCCTCGGACACCGCGAACGGCGTGATGTACGCGAGGCTGCCGTTGAAGATCGCCAGGGTCTGCCCGTTCGGCTCCTCGCCGGCGAGCTCCTCGAGGGACAGTGCACCGTTGGCGCCGGGGCGGTTCTCGACGGTGACCGCGACCCCGAGGTCGTCGGACATGCCCTCGGCCGCTGCGCGGGCGATCAGGTCGGTGCTGCCGCCGGGGTCGGCACCGACCAAGATGGTGACCGGGCCGTCGGGGTACTCGGCCGCGTCGGAACTGCCGCCGCCGACGTTGCCGCCACAGGCGGCCAGGGACAGGGCCAGGACGAGGCCGGTGCCGGCCGTCGCCCACCGGCGCGCGCGGGTGTTCGTGGTCATGAGAGTTCTCCTCGGAGAGCAGCCGTGGCCGGGCCGCGGGCGGTGTGAGTGGCGTCACGGACGCCGGGTCGTCGGCGAGCCTAGGAAGGCTCGCTCATGCCTGTCCAAATCCATTGAGGCATCGATTGATACCTTGGCTGCATGAGCTTCACCCTGGAGCAACTCCGCGGGTTCGTCGCCGTGGCCGATGAGCTGCACTTCGGCCGGGCCGCCGCTCGGCTGAAGATGACCCAACCGCCGCTGAGCCGGCAGATCCAGAAGCTCGAGCGGGTCGTCGGTGCCCAGTTGCTCGAGCGGGACAACCGCCGGGTCACCCTGACCGCCGCCGGCCAGGTCTTCCTCGTCGAGGCACGCCGGCTGCTCGGCCTGGCCGACTCCGCGCCCGAGCTCGCCCGGCGGGTGTCGTCGGGGGCCAGCGGCGTGGTGCGCATCGGCTTCACCGCCGCCTCGACCTACGGCATCCTCGGCCAGTTGCTCAACGACCTGGCGCAGGAGCTGCCCGAGGTCGACGTCGACCTGGCCGAGATGGTGACCCGCGAGCAGGTCGCCGGCCTCCTCAACGAGGAGGTGGACCTGGGCCTCGCGCGTCCGCCCTTCGACGAGGACGCCTTCGGGCACCGGCTGCTGCACCGCGAGGCGCTGCTCGTGGCCGCGCCCGTGGGGCACCGGCTGCTGGAGCTCGGTCGCCCCCTGACCGCCGCGGACCTCGCGTCGACGCCGGTCGTCATGCACTCGCCGACCAAGGCGAAGTACTTCTACGACCTGGTGGCCGGCGTCGCGCCGATCGCCGCGGAGAACACCGTGCACACGGTGAGCCAGGTGCTCACCATGCTCTGGCTCGTGGCGGCCGGCCGCGGGGTGGCCTTCGTCCCGGAGTCCGCGGCGCGGCTGCCGATCGAGGGCGTGGCGTTCGTCCGGCTGGAGACGCCGGTGCCCGAACCGGTCGAGCTGCACCTGCTCTGGGCCAAGGACTCGAAGAACCCCGCGTTGTGGCGGGCGCTCGCCGTACTGGAGCAGCGGGCCGGTCGCCTCTGATACCGGCGGGGCATCGCTCGATGCGCAAACGCGATTGGACGTGCATCGTCTGTCGTTCCTACGGTGGCCCCGACCACAGCCCGCGCCGACGGAGGACCCCGGCGCGGACCCGTCGGACCCAAGGACACGATCCCCGTGACGATGCTGCCCCCGGACGCCCTCGCTGACCGGCTCAAGTCCGGCCTGCTCTCCTTCCCGGTGACCCACTTCGACGCCGAGCTGCAGTTCGACGAGGCCCGGTACCGCGAGCACCTCGCCTGGCAGGCGAGCTACGACGTCGCCGGCCTGTTCGCCGCGGGTGGCACCGGCGAGGGCTTCTCGCTCACCTCCGCGGAGATCGACCGGGTCGTGCGGGTCGCCGTCGACGAGGTCGCCGACCGCGTTCCGGTCCTCGCACCGGCCACCGGCGGCACCGCCGTCGCCGTCGCCCAGGCCCAGGCGGCGCAGGACGCCGGCGCTTCCGGGCTGCTGCTCTTCCCGCCCTACCTCACCGAGGCCAGCCAGCAGGGTCTGGCCGATCACATCAGCGCCGTCTGCCGGTCCACCGACCTCGGCGTCATCGTCTACAGCCGGGCCAACGCCGTCCTCACCGACGCCACCGTCGCCGAGGTCGCCGAGCGCAACCCCAACCTGATCGGCCTCAAGGACGGCGTGGGTGACATCGAGCAGATGACCCGCACCTACGCCCGGGTCGGCGACCGGCTGATCTACGTCGGCGGGCTGCCCACCGCCGAGACCTTCGCGCTGCCGCTGCTGCAGCTGGGCGTGAGCACCTACTCATCGGCGCTGTACAACTTCCTGCCCGAGTTCGCGCTCCGCTTCTACGCCGCGGTCCGCGCCCAGGACCGCACCGCCGTCTACCAGATGCTCAACGACTTCGTGATCCCGTACCTGGACATCCGGGACCGGGCCAGGGGCTACGCGGTCTCCATCGTCAAGGCGGGCCTGACCGCGGTCGGCCGGGACGGCGGGCGGGTCCGGCCGCCGCTGTCGGACCTCACCGAGGCGGAGCTGGCCGAACTCACCGCCCTGGTCGGCAAGGTCTCCTGATGTCCGCCGCCCAGGCATCCGGAGGCGCCCGCGTCACACGGGTGGAGATCACGCCGGTCGCCTTCCGCGACCCGCCGCTGCTCAACGCGGTCGGCGTGCACGAGCCCTACGCGCTGCGGTCGGTCGTGCAGGTGCACACCGACGCCGGGGTCACCGGGCTCGGCGAGTCCTACGGCGACCTCCCGCACCTGGGCCGGCTGCGGCGGGCCGCCGACGAGCTGGTCGGGCTCGACGTCTTCGACCTCCCCGGCCTGCGGCAGCGGGTGTTGCGGTCCCTGTCGGCCGACGACGGCCGCGGCGGGCACGGGATGAGCGGCATGGTCACCGGGTCGGCGACGACGGACCGGGTGTTCTCGCCGTTCGAGGTCGCCGCGCTCGACCTGCAGGGCAGGCTGCTCGGCCGCCCCATCAGCGACCTGCTCGGCGGAGCGGTGCGCGCCGCCGTCCCCTACAGCGCCTACCTGTTCTACAAGTGGGCCGGCCAGCCCGGCGCCCCCGACGACGAGTGGGGCGCGGCCCTCGACCCCGACGCCCTGGTCGCGCAGGCGCAGCGGATGGTTGACGAGTACGGGTTCACCGCGATCAAGCTCAAGGGCGGCGTGTTCCCGCCCGAGGACGAGGTCGCCGCGATCGAGGCGCTGCGCACGAAGTTCCCCGAGCACCCGCTGCGGCTGGACCCGAACGCGGCCTGGACCGTCGAGACCTCGATCCGGGTGGGCCGGGCACTCGACGGCGTCCTGGAGTACCTGGAGGACCCGACCCCGACGATCGAGGGGATGGCGGCGGTCGCGCGGGAGGTCCCGATGCCGCTGGCCACCAACATGTGCGTCGTCGCCTTCGAGCACCTGCCGCCCGCCGTCCGGCAGGACGCCGTCCAGGTGGTGCTGTCCGACCACCACTTCTGGGGCGGGCTGCGGCGGTCCCAGTCGCTAGCGGCGGTCTGCGGGACCTTCGGCATGGGCCTGTCCATGCACTCCAACTCCCACCTCGGCATCAGCCTCGCCGCCATGACGCACCTGGCGGCGGCGACGCCGAACCTCGACTACGCCTGCGACACCCACTGGCCGTGGAAGGACCCGGCCGAGGACGTCGTCGTGCCCGGGGTCCTGCGCTTCGAGGAGGGTGCGGTCGCCGTGCCGACCGCGCCCGGGCTCGGGGTGGAGCTGGACCCGGACGGCCTGGCCCGGCTGCACCAGCAGTACCTCGACTGCGGTCTGCGGGAGCGCGACGACACCGGCTACATGCAGCGGATCGACCCCTCGTACGTCGCGAAGAGCCCCCGGTGGTGACCCTGATGGAGGACGTCATGACAGCCCGCACGCCCACCGTGGCTCGCGTGGAGGTGGTGCCCGTCGCCGGGCACGACAGCATGCTGCTCAACCTCAGCGGCGCGCACGGCCCCTTCTTCACCCGCAACATCGCGATCGTCACCGACAGCGAGGGCCGGACCGGGGTGGGGGAGGTGCCCGGCGGCGAGGCGATCCGCCGCACCGTCGAGGACGCCGGCGAGCTGCTCACCGGGCAGCCGGTGGCGCGCTACGGCAGCCTGCTCCGCCAGGTGGCCGCCACGTTCGCCGACCGGGACGCCGGCGGTCGCGGCCTGCAGACCTTCGACCTGCGGACGACGATCCACGCGGTCACCGCGCTGGAGTCCGCACTGCTCGACCTGCTGGGCCAGCACCTCGGGGTCCCGGTGGCCGAGCTGCTCGGCGAGGGTCAGCAGCGCGACAGCGTGCCGATGCTCGGCTACCTCTTCTACGTCGGCGACCGCCGCGCCACCGACCTGCCCTACCTCGCCGAGACCGACCCGGCCGACGACTGGGAGCGGCTGCGGCGCGAGCCGGCGCTGACCCCGGAGGCGGTCGTCGCGCTGGCCGAGGCGGCGCAGGCCCGCTACGGGTTCTCCGACTTCAAGCTCAAGGGCGGCGTGCTCGCCGGCGAGCAGGAGGTCGCCGCGGTGCGCGCGCTGGCCGCCCGGTTCCCCGACGCCCGGATCACCCTCGACCCGAACGGCGGCTGGCTGCTGGCCGAGGCGGTCGAACTGTGCCGCGACCTGCACGAGGTGCTGGCCTACGCCGAGGACCCGGTCGGCGCCGAGGGCGGCTACTCGGGCCGCGAGGTGATGGCCGAGTTCCGCCGCGCCACGGGGCTGCGCACGGCGACCAACATGGTCGCCACCGACTGGCGGCAGATGGCGCACGCGGTCCGCTCGAACGCCGTCGACATCCCGCTGGCCGACCCGCACTTCTGGACCATGCGCGGCTCGGTGCGGGTCGCCCAGCTCTGCCACGAGTTCGGGCTCACCTGGGGCTCGCACAGCAACAACCACTTCGACGTCTCGCTGGCGATGTTCACCCACGTCGGCGCCGCCGCCCCGGGGCGGATCACCGCCCTGGACACGCACTGGATCTGGCAGGACGGGCAGGCGCTGACCCGCGAGCCGCTGCAGATCCGCGACGGCGCGATCGCCGTCCCCACCGCGCCCGGCCTCGGTGTCGAGCTCGACCGCGACGCCGTCGCGGCCGCGCACGAGCTCTACCTCGAGCACGGTCTCGGCGCGCGCGACGACGCGGTCGCGATGCAGTACCTCGTCCCCGGCTGGGCGTTCGACCCCAAGCGTCCCTGCCTCGTCCGCTGACCCCTGGAGCACCGCGATGACGACGACCGTCCCGGCCCCGGCCACCTCCACCGCTCCGGCGGTCCTCGACCGGATCGAGTCGGTGACCCTCTCCTCGGTCACCCTGCCGCTGCCCAACCCGATCAGTGACGCGAAGGTGTTCACCGGCCGGCAGCGGCCGATGACCGAGGTCGCGTTCCTGTTCGCCGAGATCCGCACCGAGGCCGGACACGAGGGCGTCGGGTTCAGCTACTCCAAGCGGGCCGGCGGGCCGGCGCAGTTCGCCCACGCCCGCGAGGTCGCACCCGACCTGGTCGGCGAGGACCCCAGCGACATCGCCCGGCTGTGGACCAAGCTGGTCTGGGCGGGGGCGTCGGTGGGCCGCAGCGGCGCCTCGACGCAGGCGATCGCGGCCATCGACGTCGCGCTGTGGGACCTCAAGGCCAAGCGGGCGGGCCTGCCGCTGGCCAAGCTGCTGGGCGCGCACCGCGACTCGGTGCGCTGCTACAACACCTCCGGCGGCTTCCTGCACGAGTCGATCGAGCAGGTGAAGGACAACGCCACCCGCACCCTCGAGGACGGCATCGGCGGCATCAAGATCAAGGTCGGCCTGCCCGACTCCGCCGAGGACCTGCGCCGCGTGCGAGCCGTCCGCGAGCACATCGGCGACGCCGTCCCGCTCATGGTCGACGCCAACCAGCAGTGGGACCGCTCGACCGCCATGCGGGTCAGCCGCCGGCTCGAGGAGTTCGACCTGGTGTGGATCGAGGAGCCGCTCGACGCGTACGACGCCGAGGGCCACGCCCAGCTGGCCCGGTCGTTGGACACCGCGATCGCGACCGGCGAGATGCTCACCAGCGTCGCCGAGCACTACGAGCTGATCCGGCAGGGCTCGGTCGACATCATCCAGCCCGACGCACCGCGGGTCGGCGGCATCACCCAGTTCCTGAAGCTGGCCACGCTCGCCGAGCACCGCAACCTCGGGCTCGCGCCGCACTTCGCCATGGAGATCCACCTCCACCTGGCCGCCGCCTACCCGATCGAGCCGTGGGTGGAGCACTTCGACTGGCTGCACCCGCTGTTCAACGAGCGCCTGGAGACGCGCGGTGGGCGCATGTACGTCTCCGACCGTCCCGGGCTGGGCGTCAGCCTGAGCGAGCAGGCCCGCGCCTGGACGGTCGACCGCGTCACCGTCGGCGCCGTCCGCTGACCACCCCGCACCACAGCACAGGAGGAACCACATGGCTGACGTCGTGAGCACCGATCCCCGCACCGGGGAGGCCGTCGAGGTGGTCGCCCACGAGACCACCACCGAGGAGGTCGACCGGCTGTGCACGGCCGCGCTCGCGGCCGCGCCCGCGCTGGAGGGCCTCGGCCGAGCGGGGAGGGCCGCCCTGCTGCGCTCTCTCGCCGACGCGCTGGAGAGCCGGCGGGAGGACGTGGTCGCCGTCGCCGACCGGGAGACCGCGCTGGGCACCACCCGGCTTAACGGCGAGCTCACCCGGACCTGCTACCAGCTGCGGGTGTTCGCCGAGGTGCTGGACGAGGGCAGCTACCTCGAGGCGGCGATCGACCACGCCGGGGACACCCCGATGGGCCCGCGCCCGGACCTGCGCCGGATGCTCGTGCCGATCGGCCCGGTCGCGGTGTTCGGGGCCAGCAACTTCCCGCTGGCCTTCTCCGTGCCCGGCGGCGACACCGCCTCGGCGCTCGCAGCCGGCTGCCCCGTCGTCGTCAAGGCGCACGGCTCCCACCCGGCGACCTCACAGCTGGTGTTCGACGTCCTCGACGCTGCCGCCCGCAAGGCCGGGGCGCCCGACGGCACGCTCGGCATCGTGCACGGCCTTCAGGCCGGCGCCGACCTGGTCGCGCACCCGGCGATCCGCGCGGTCGGCTTCACCGGCTCGGTGAACGGCGGCCGCGCGCTGCTCGAGATCATCGAGCGGCGGCCCGACCCGGTGCCCTTCTTCGGCGAGCTGTCCAGCCTCAACCCCGTCGTGGTGACCCCGTCCGCGGCCACCGAGCGGGGCGAGCAGATCGGCCGCGAGCTGGTCGGCTCGTTCACCCTCGGCGGCGGGCAGTTCTGCACCAAGCCCGGGCTGGCCTTCGTGCCCGCCGGCCCGGACGGCGACCGGCTGGTCGAGGCGATGGCCGAGGCCGTCCGCGGCGCCGCCGCCCCGGTGCTGCTCAACGGGGGCATCGCCGCCTCCTACGGGCGCATCTCCGACGGGCTGGCAGAGGCGCCGGGGGTGGAGGAGATCGCCCGCGGCGCCGACCCCTCCGGGCGGGGCTTCGAGGCCGTGCCGCGGCTGCTGCAGACCACCGCCGCCGCGCTGCCCGAGCAGGTGACCGAGGAGTGCTTCGGCCCGGTCAGCGTGGTCGCCCGCTACGACGGGGAGAAGGAGCTGTTCGCCGCGCTGGACGCCATGCCCTCCTCCCTGACGGCGACCGTGCTGCGCGGCGAGGGCGAGACCGACCTGCCGCTGGCGGTCTCCCAGCAGCTGCGCACCCGCGCCGGCCGGCTGGTCTACGACGCCTACCCGACCGGGGTGGCGGTGTCCTGGGCGCAGCACCACGGCGGGCCGTGGCCGTCGACGAACTCGCAGCACACCTCGGTGGGGACCACGGCGATCCGCCGGTTCCTGCGCCCGGTCACCTGGCAGGGCGCCCCGCAGGAGGTGCTGCCGGCCGAGCTCACCGACGACCACCGCGGCATCCCGCGGCGGATCGACGGCGTGCTGCAGCTGCCGCAGTGACGCCGCGGGTCGCCCTGGTCAGCTCCGAGCGCGGCCTGCGGGTCGACCCGGACCTCCCGATCGCCGCGCCGGCGCTGCGGGAGGCCGGGGTCGCCGTCGACTGCGTGCGCTGGGACGACCCGGCGGTCGACTGGGCCGGATACGACGTGGCCGTCGTGCGGTCCTGCTGGGACTACGCCTGGCGGCGGGCGGAGTTCCTGGCCTGGGCGGGCACCGTCCCGCGGCTGCGCAACGACGCCACCGTGCTGCGCTGGAACACCGACAAGACCCACCTCCGCGACGTGGAGGCCGCCGGGCTGCCGGTCGTGCCCACGGTCTGGGACCCGGTGCGCGCCGCCGACCTGCCGGACGCCGAGGAGTGGGTGGTCAAGCCGTCGGTGTCCGCGGGTTCCCGGGACACCGCGCGCTGGACCGACCCCGGCGACGTCCTGGCGCACGTCGCGCAGCTGACGGCGGCCGGCCGGACGGCGATGGTGCAGCCCTACCAGGTCAGCGTGGACGACGCGGGCGAGACGGCGCTGCTGTTCCTCGGCGGGCGCTTCTCGCACGCCGCGCGCAAGCCCCCGATGCTCGGCCGCGGTGAGGGCGTGCGTCAGGACCGCAACGGCCGCCGCGGCGTGCGGCCGGCCACCGCGACGCCGGAGCAGCGGGCCCTCGCGCAGGCGGTGGTCGACGCCCTCCCCGCGCTGGTGCGCGATGCCCTTCCCTCGCGGGGGCGCGATGCCCTTCCCTCGCGGGGGCGCGATGCCGCGCCGCTGCTCTACGCCCGCATCGACCTGGTCGCCGACGCCGCCGGCCGGCCGGTCGTGCTCGAGGTGGAGCTCACCGAGCCGAACCTGTTCCTCCCGCAGGCCCCGCCGGAGGCGCTGCCCCGGCTGGTCCGCGCGGTCGGGGACGCGATCGCCGCGTGAACGGGGTGGTGGGGGGCTTCGCCGCCCTCACCGCGGTCATCGCCGTCGGCTGGCTGGTCTCCCGCACCGGCGTGGTCGGGCGCGACGCGGAGGGCGCGCTGTCCCGGGTGTCGTACTACGTCGCGACGCCCGCGTTGCTGCTGCTCACCCTGGCCGACGCCGACCCCGGCGTGCTGGTCTCGCCCGCACTGGTCGCCACCGCCGGCAGCGCGGTGCTGGCCGCGCTGCTCTTCGCCGGGCTGGCGCGCTGGCGCTGGCGGCTGCGGCCGGCCGAGCTGACCGCGGGGGGGCTGGCGTCCTCGTACGTCAACGCCGGCAACCTCGGCGTCCCGATCTCGGTGTACGTGCTCGACGACGCCTCGTTCGTCGCGCCCGTGCTGCTGTTCCAGGTGCTGGTCATGGCCCCGGTCGGCCTGGCCGTGCTGGCCGGGTCGCGCGCGCAGGCGCGGCCCCGCTGGCGGGTGCTGACCCAGCCGCTGGCGACGCCGGTGGTGATCGGCTGTGCGCTCGGCGTGCTGGTCGCCGCGACCGGGGTGGAGCTGCCGGCGCTGGTGCTGCAGCCGGTCGAGCTCACCGCCGGGCTCGCCGTGCCCGCGGGCCTGCTCGCCTACGGGATGAGCCTGCACGGCGCGCCGCGGCCGGCGTCCGGCGGGGGCGCCGGGCCGGTGTGGCTGGGGGTGGCGCTCAAGACGCTGGGGCAACCGGCGCTGGCCTACGCCCTCGGCCGTTGGGTCGCGGGCCTCGACGGGGTGGCGCTGCTCGCGGTCACGGTGACCTCCGCGCTGCCGACGGCGCAGAACGTCTTCGTCTACGCCGCGACCCACGGCCGCGGCACGCTGCTCACCCGGGACGTCGTCCTGCTCAGCACCGTCCTGTCGGTCCCCGTGCTGGTCGGGATCGCCCTGCTCCTCGGCTGACCACCGGCTCAGGCCGCGGCGGTGCGGAGCCGCGCACGCACCTCGGGGACGCCCGCGCCGGTGAGCTCGTCGAGCGCCCCCGGGCGGCCGGCGAGCGTGGTGAGCAGCGCGGTGGCCGGACCGGTGACCGGGAGGCCGGAGCCGTGGCGCCAGTCCGTGTCGGTGGCGGCGAAGGCGAACCCGTCGAGCAGGCCGGGGGCGAGCGCGCGACGGCCGGTCAGCTGGCCGAGGGCGATGCCGGCGTCCTCCGGGTCGGTCGGCGAGGGGATGCCGAGCGGCCGGTAGACGTCCTGGGCGTGGATCACGAGGTGGCTCAGCGGGGCCTCCGCCGGCGCCCCAGGCCCGGCCTCGAAGCGGCGGTGCTCGGTGTCCTGCAGGGCGGCGACGACCTGCGCGGGGGACCGCGGGTCGGTGCGGGCCCAGCGGTCCGCGGCCCGGTCGAAGCGGAAGCCGGAGCGCGCCATGAGGGCGAGGAACCGGGGCACCGAGAGCTCGTAGGGCATGAGCAGGTGGACGACGAGGTCGCGCACCGTCCAGCCGGCGCAGAGGCTCGGTGTGCGCCACTGGTCGGCGTCGAGGCCCCCGAGCACGGCGAGCAGCCGGTCTCGCTCCCGCCGGACCCGCAGGTCCACGTCGTCCCTGGTCCCCGTCATCCCGTGCCCCTCTCGTCGGTCCACGTGTCCGGAGGGGTGACGCCCCGGGGGTGGCGGACTCATCGCGGCGTGCCATGTCCGTACGGCATCGTGCCATGCCGTAGCGGTCTTGGACAGGCATCACCGCGGCTCCCTAGCGTGCGGACCGTGCCGGGAACCGGATCGGTCCAGGACTGGGACGCCGTGCTCGTCGGCGGCGGGGTGATGAGCGCGACACTCGGCGTGCTGCTCACCCAGGCGGAGCCGGACCGGCGGGTCCTCGTCGTCGAGCGGCTGGACGAGGCCGGGTGCGAGAGCTCGGCCGCGGAGAACAACGCCGGCACCGGGCACGCCGGGCTCTGCGAGTTCAACTACACGCCGCGGCGGCCCGACGGCACCGTCGACCCGAGCGCCGCCGTGCGGATCGCCGAGCAGTTCGCCGCCTCCCTGGTGTTCTGGGCCCGGCTGGTCGAGCGCGGTGAGCTGGGGCCGGCCGAGACCTTCGTCCGGTCGGTGCCGCACCTGGGCCTGGGCCGCGGCGCCGACGGCGTGGCGTACCTGCGAGCCCGGTTCGAGGCGCTGCGCGGCCACCCCCTGTTCGCCGACCTGGAGTACAGCGACGACCGGGACGTGCTCGCCTCCTGGCTCCCCCTCGTGGTGGAGGGCCGCGCCGATGGCGAGCCGATCGCCGCCACGCGGGCGGCGCAGGGGACCGACGTGGACTTCGGCGTCCTCACCCGGCAGCTGCTGGGCGCCCTGCGGGCGCGGGGCGGGGAGGTGCGGCTGGGCACCGAGGTCACGTCGCTGCGGCGGCGCGGCGAGCGCTGGGAGCCGGCCGTGCGGGACCGGGCGACCGGGGCGCGCCGGCGGCTGCGGACGCCCTGGGTCTTCCTCGGCGCCGGCGGCGGGACGCTGCCGCTGCTGCAGTCCGCGCGGGTGCCCGAGGTGCGGCGGTACGGCGCCTTCCCGATCAGCGGCCGGTTCCTGCGCACCGACCGCCCCGAGCAGGTGGCCGCGCACCGCGGCAAGGTCTACGGCCACGCCGAGCCCGGCGCGCCGGCGGTCTCGGTGCCGCACCTGGACCTGCGGGTGGTCGACGGGCGCGAGTCGCTGCTGTTCGGGCCCTTCGCCGCGTTCTCGCCCCGCTTCCTCACCCGGGGTCGGCTCGGCGACCTGCTGCGCTCCGTCCGGCCGGGGAACCTGCCCGTGCTGCTCGCCTCGGTGCGGGACAACCGGTCCCTGATCGCCCACCTGGTCCGCCAGGTCACCGCGTCGCCGTCGTCCCGGATGGCGGCGCTGCGCCGGTTCGTCCCGACGGCCCGGGAGGAGGACTGGACCCTGGTGACCGCCGGCCAGCGGGTGCAGGTGCTCAAGGAGACCGCGGGCCGCGGCACGCTGGTCGGCTTCGGCACGGAGGTCGTCACCTCGGCGGGCGGGTCGCTGGCCGCCCTGCTCGGCGCCTCGCCGGGCGCCTCCACCGCCGTGGCCACCGTGCTCGACGTCCTGGACGCCTGCTTCCCCGGACGGCGGGACGAGTGGGCCCCGCGCCTGGCCGAGCTGGTGCCGCTCCCGACCGCCGACGAGCTGGCCCGGGCGCGCCGGGTGCTCGGGCTGGCGCCGGTGTCCGCCGCCGGGGGCGCGCGGTGACCGCGGACCTCCCCACCCGGCTGCGGGGCGTCGTGGGGCCGGCCGGTCTGGTCGAGGACCCGGCGGGCTTCCTCACCGACTGGCGGGGCGCCTACTCGGGGACGGCGGCGGCCGTAGTCCGCCCCGGCAGCACCGAGGAGGTGGCCGCGGTGGTCGGGCTGTGCCGGGAGCTCGGCGTCGCCGTCGTCCCGCAGGGGGGCAACACCGGGCTCTGCGGCGGCGCGGTGCCCGACGCCTCCGGCCGGCAGGTGGTGCTCTCGCTGACCCGGATGCGGCGGATCCGGGACCTCGACGTGGCGAACTCGACGATCACCGTGGAGGCCGGGGTGGTGCTGCGGACGGTGCAGGAGGCCGCCGCGGCCGCGGGCCGGCTGTTCCCGCTGTCCCTGGGCGCCGAGGGCAGCTGCACGATCGGCGGCAACCGGGCCACCAACGCCGGCGGCACCGGGGTGCTGCGCTACGGCACGATGCGCGACCTCACCCTCGGGCTGGAGGTCGTGCTGCCCGACGGGCGGGTGTGGCACGGGCTGCGCGGCCTGCGCAAGGACAACACCGGCTACGACCTCAAGCAGCTGTTCGTCGGCGCGGAGGGGACGCTCGGCGTCATCACCGCCGCCGTGCTGGAGCTGTTCCCGGCCGTCCGCAACCGGGCGACGGCGTGGGTGGCGCTACCCGACCCGCAGGCGGCGGTGGACCTCATCGGCGTGGTCCGCGAGTCGACCGGCGACCGGCTGACGGCCTTCGAGCTCATGTCCCGCCGGAGCGTGGAGTTCGTGCTGCGCCACGGCGCCGGGGTGCGCGACCCGATCGCCGACGTCCACCCCTGGTACGCGCTGATCGAGCTGAGCGACACGCTGCCCGACGCCGGCCTCGACGCGGTGGTCGAGGCGGCGCTGGGGGAGGCGGTCGAGCGGGGCGTGGCGGCCGACGCCGTCGTCGCCTCGGGATCGGGGCAGGTCGCCGCGCTGTGGGCGCTGCGCGAGGGCATCTCCGAGGCGCAGAACCCCGAGGGCCCGAGCCTCAAGCACGACGTCACCGTGCCGATCGGCTCGATCCCGGCGTTCGTGGCCGCCACCGACCGGGCGCTCGCCGAGGCCCTGCCCGGCGTCCGGGTCGTGGCCTACGGCCACGTCGGCGACGGCAACCTGCACTACAACCTGAGCGGGCCGGAGCCGAGGGACGACGCGGCCTTCCGCGCACGGGCCGGTGTGCTGAGCCGGATCGTGCACGACTCGGCGGCCGCCTTCGACGGCAGCATCAGCGCGGAGCACGGGCTCGGGCAGGCCAAGCGCGACGTGATCGCCGACTACAAGAGCCCGCTGGAGCTGGAGTTGATGCGCGGGGTCAAGCAGCTGCTCGATCCGGCCGGGCTGATGAACCCGGGCAAGGTCCTGCCCGGCTGACCTCGCGTGGCCCGGCTCCCGCCCGCAGCCGCGTACGGGTGTATCAGCGGGGCCGGCCGGGCGCTCCGTCCGGTGTGGGTACGAGCCCACCCGCGAGCCCCGGAGGTCGGCCATGACCACGCAGCCGCTCGTCCCCCCGGCTCGTGACCCGGTGCGTCCGCGTCCGCGACGGATGGACACCGACCCGACCTGCACGGAGCACCCCGGTGCCGAGGAACCCCACGCCACGCGCAGGCGGTAGGTACCCGAGGGGGGTGCCCCACGTGACTGTCGTACCGGCCCGGCGGGTCACGCTGCTCGACGGCTTCTCGCTGCAGCTCGGCGACCCGGAGCCGTCCCGTCCCGTCGAGGGCCTGCCGCACGGCATCCAGCGCCTGGTGGCCCAGCTCTGCCTGGCGGGCCGACCGGCCCGGGCCGCGGTCGCCGGCCGGCTGTGGCCCGACGTGCCCGAGGACCGTGCCCACGGCAGCCTGCGGTCGGCCCTGTGGCGGTTGCAGAAGCTGGCGCCGGGGCTGGTCGAGGTCACCGGGGACGCCCTCGCGCTCGCCGACGGCGTCCGGGTGGACGTGCACGAGCTCCGGGCCTGGGCGCGGCGGGTGCAGGACCCGCGGTCCGAGCTGGCGGACGTCGAGGTGCCCGAGTGCGGCATCCGCGGAGAGCTGCTGCCGGGCTGGTTCGACGACTGGGTGCTGCTGGAGCGCGAGCGGCTGCGGCACCTGCGCATGCACGCCCTCGAGCTCGCGGCCGTGCGTCTGTCGCGGGCCGGGCGGAACGGCGACGCGCTGCAGGCCGCCTACGCCGCGGTGCACGCCGAACCGCTGCGGGAGAGCGCCCACCGCACCGTCGTCCGGGTGCACCTGGCCGAGGGCAACACCGCCGAGGCGCTGCGGGCGTACGAGCGCTTCCGCGCCGTGCTCGCCGACGAGCTCGGCGTCCGGCCCAGCGAGCAGATGACCCGGCTGCTGTGCGCCATCGGCCCATCGCGGCCGGGCGTGTTGGCCGGCGGGCAGACACGCCTGAGTGCGTGTCCCGACGACCAGGGCGTCCGTACAGTCCGCGTATGAGCCGGGCGCTCCGGTACACACCCCCGCTCGCAGACCGCGGGCTCATCGTCCGGCCACGGCTGCTCAGCCGGCTGCAGGCCCGGTTCGAGCGGCGCCTGACCGCCGTCGTGGCGCCGGCCGGGTTCGGCAAGACCACGCTGCTGGCCCAGGCGGTGCAGGAGAACACGCTGTCCCCGCTCGGAGAGGACCGCTGGCTGACCTGCCAGCGTGACGACACGGCGCTGTCGTTCCTGGCCGCGGGCGCGTTCGCCGCCGTGGGCCTCACCGCGTCCGTCCCCGACGACCCGCGGGAGGCCGCCGTCACCGTCGCCGAGGCGATCTGGAGCGCCGCGCCCCAGCACGTGGCGCTGATCCTCGACGACGTCCACCTGGTGGCGCCGAGCTCGCCGGGCGGCCACTTCGTCGCCGAGCTGGTCGAGGAGCTGCCGCGCAACGGCCACGTCGTCCTCGCCTCCCGTCCGCCGCTGCCGGTGCCGACCTCCCGGCTGCTGGCCAACGGCGACGCGGTCGTCGTCGGGGAGTCCGAGCTGCACTTCGAGGGCGACGAGATGGCCGCCTTCGCGGCCTCCCGGCACGTGTCGGCCGAGTTGCTGCGGCAGGTGGGTGGCTGGCCGGCGCTGGCCGAACTGACGGCCACCGCGGGCCCGGACGCGGTCAGCGGCTACGTGTGGGAAGAGCTGCTCAGCCGGCTGACGCCGGACCGTCGCCGGGCGCTGGCCGTGCTCGTCGCCGTCGGCGGCGCCGACGACGAGCTGGCCGCGGCGCTGCTCGGGCCCGACGTGCGCCTGGAGGAGCTGCTCGACGGCCTGCCGCTGGTGGTCCGCGGCCCCGCGGGCTGGTGGTCGTTGCACGCGCTGTGGTCGGCGATCCTCCAGCACCGCCTGGATCCGGGGGAGCTGGCGCGGGCCCGCCGCACCGCGGGCCTGGTCCTGGCCCGCCGCCGTCGCTACCACGACGCCGTGGACCTGCTGACCGAGGCCGGCGCGTGGGAGGACCTCCGGAAGGTGGTGGTCGAGGTGTGCGAGGTCGGCACGCCGCTGGTCCCCCCGGACGTGCTTGAGGGGTGGCTGCGCCGGCTGCCGCCGGAGGTCCAGGGGCGCGCGGAGGGGCTGCTGCTGTCGGCGATGGTCGCCGAGCCCGTCAGCCCGGACACCGCCGAGCAGATCCTCGAGCGCGCGTTCGCGCTGGCGCCCGACACCGCCTCCGTGCGCATGGCGTGCCTCAACGCCCTGGTCGAGGTGGCCTTCCGCCGCAGCGACGGCCAGGGCATGCGGCGCGCCATCGAGCGGCTGACCGACCTGGCCGCGCACGGGCACGAGCGGGCCGCGAGCTGGATCCCGCTGTTCCGCGGACTGCTCGCGCACACCCCGGGTGAGGTCCGGGCCGAGCTGGCCAGTCCCGCACTGCTCGCCGGGACTCCGCTCAGCCCGGTGCAGGAGTGGCTGCGCGGCCACCTGCTGCTGCGCTCGCTGGGCGATGCGGCAGCCGCCGAGCCCGTCGCCCGGGCGGCGCTGGAGCAGCCGGCCCCGAACATGGCGGTGCAGAACCGGTGCCTGCTCCTGGAGTCGCTGCGGCTGCGGGGCCGGCTCGACGAGGCCGCCGCGTTGCTCCCCGACCTGCTCGCCGGCATCACCCCGGCCCGGGTGCGGACCTCCCCGGAGTGCGTCACCTACGCCGTCGTCATGCTCGGGGCCCTGGGCCGTGACGCCGAGGCCGGGGAGCTGCTGCACGCCACGCGGGCCGCGCTCGCCGACTCCACGGTCGACTGGGCGCCGGTCGCAGCGGCGGTCGCCGAGGCCGCCTCCGCCGTGGCGGCCGGCGACGAGCCGGCGGCCGCCACGGCGCTGCGGTCGGTGCAGCACCTCCGCCTGGCCCGACGCCGGGCGATCCTGACGGTGACGCCGGCAGCCCTGCCGCTGCTCTACGTGCTGCTCCCGGAGGTCCGGCACCAGTGGGACGACGAGCCGCCGCCGGGCTGTTTCGAGGCGGTGCTCGACCTGTCCCGGGCGCTCGTCGCCGTCCGCGAGGAGGGACGCCTGGAGCCGGTCCGGCGGCTGTCGGCCGACGCGCGGGCCGTCGTGCGGGCCGTGCTCCCGGCGCCGTGGGCGGCGGAGCTGGCCCTCGGGATGGTGGCCTCCGGGCTCGAGGAGGGGCGCGCGCTGGTCGAGGAGCTCGGGCCGCGGGCCCGGCCCACGCTGCGGGCGGTGAGCGCCGCCGGCCCCCCGCCGGTCGCCGCCACGGCCCGGCGGCTGCTGCGGGAGATGCCGGCGGCGCCGACCCACCGGCTGGAGCTGCGGGTGCTGGGGCCGATGCAGCTGCGCCGCGACGGGACCGTCGTGGTGGCCCCGGAGCTGCGCCGCGAGCGGGTGCGCCAGCTGCTGGGCTACCTGCTCGCCCACGACCGCCCGACGCGGGCCGCCGTCACCGCCGACCTGTGGCCCGACCTGGACGAGGTCGCCGCCGCCCGCAACCTGCGGGTGACCCTCGCCTACCTGCACGCCCTGATGGAGCCCGACCGCAGCGAGCCGGACGCGCCGTACTTCGTCCGCAGCAGCGGGCCGATCCTGCACCTGGTCGTCGACGAGGCGCTGCAGGTCGACGTGGTGGAGTTCGAGCGGCACCTCGACGCGGCCGCGCGGCTGGAGCGACAGGGTGCGCCGTCGGCCGCGCTGGCCGCGTACCGGCAGGCACTCCGGCTCTGGGACACCGACTACCTCCCGGACGTGAGCGGCGGGGACTGGCTGCAATGGGAGCGCGACCGGCTGCGCGGTCGCTTCGTCGGGGCCGCCGTCCGTGCCGGGGAGCTCCTCCTGGCGCGGGGCGACGCCGCGGCCGCCCGGACGCTGGGGGAGCGCGCGCTCGCGGTCGACAGCTGGTCGGAGGAGGCCCACCAGCTGCTCGTCGCCGCGCTGCTGGAGGCCGGGGACGTCGCCGACGCGCGCCGGCAGCTGCGGCGCTGCCTGCAGGCGCTGGCCGACCTGGGCGTCCCGGCGCAGCCGCGCACGGTCGCCCTGGCCCGGCGACTCGAGGGTGCACCACGGCCGGCTGCCGGGCTCCAGCCGGGCGGCCGGCCGCCCGGCTGACACCTCCTCCGGTCCCGGCTGACGCCCCGCTAACACCGCGCCCGGACGCTCCGGTCCGACGGCGAGGCCGCCGTTCCGGAGAGGGGGAGCCGCGATGGACGCTGCAGAGGTGGCCGGCCTGGTCCGGCGCGCCGCCCAGGGGGACCAGCGGGCGTGGCAGGGGATCGTCGACCAGTACAGCAGCCTCGTGTGGTCGGTGGCCCGGGGCTTCCGGCTCAGCGAGGCGCAGACGGCGGACGCCGTGCAGACGACGTGGCTGCGGCTGGTGGAGCACCTGGCCGAGATCCGCGAGCCCGAGCGGCTGCCCGGCTGGCTGCGGACGACGACCCGGCGGGCCTGCCTGGCGACGGCCCGCCAGTCGCGGCGCGAGCGGCCGGTCGACGCCGCCGAGCAGTCCTCCGCCTTCGACCACGGCGGGCACCTCGACGACGCCGGGCCGGAGACCAACGCCCTGCGGCAGGACCAGCAGGTGCTGATCCGCCGTGCCGTGGCCACGCTGCCCCCGCGGCACCGGGCGCTGCTGGGGATGCTGGTCAGCTCGCCACCGGTGAGCTACGAGGAGATCAGTGCCGGCCTCGGCATCCCGGTGGGCAGCATCGGCCCCACGCGGGCCCGGATCCTGGGCCGGCTGCGGACGGCGCTGGAGACGGCGGGCCTCCACGACGCGGCGCTGAACTGAGCCGCCGCCCGCCGCTCGCCGCCCGCCGCCCGTCGCTCGCCGTGCGGGAGCCACCCGGCGTTCGCCGTTCGTCGTGCGGAACTGGCCTCCCGTTCCCGCGGGAACGCCGGGCAGGGCTCACCCCGTCGGCGCCGAGCCGACCTCGGCCTCGAGACGGCGGACGACGTCGCGGTGAGCCATGAGCACACTGACGACGTAGCGGAGGTCGATCCGCTCCCCGTCGACGTGCACGGCGTCGGGCAGGTCGGCCGCACCGAGGGAGGAGAGGATCCCGGCGACCGTGCCCGTCGTGACGGACGGACCAGACACCGGCTGGCGCCGTCGTGGGCGGCGACGGGGGCCGTCGGGGATCCCGGTGCTGACCGGCCGGCCGTCCGCGGGTCGGCGTCGTCCCGGGGCGGATCCGGCGGGACGACGACGGCCGCGTCCCGGCACCGGTGACGCGGCAGGTGGCGGCGGGGTGTCGGGGCGGCGAGCTGACCGGTGGTCGACGGGGTGGACGCCGGCGAAGGCGTCGGCGGTCTCGGCGGTGTCCTGCTCGACTTCCTCGGCGGGGTCGGCGAGGGCGGGGAGGCCGGTGGCGAAGGCTGCGTCGGCCGGTCCCCAGACGCGGCGGCCGTCGGGGGCGGTGACGACGAGTCGGCCGTGGCGACGGGTCATGGCGAGGTCCAGGTCGTGGACCACGCCGTGGTCCGCATCGCAGAGCAGCACGAGGTTGGCAAGGTCGGTCCGGCCGCCGTACCGCCAGTGCCGCATGTGGTGGGCGTGCAGCCGCTCGATGCGGGTCTCGGTGCAGCCGGGGCGGGCACAGCCGCCGTCGCGGCGCAGCAGCGCCCGCCGCTGGGCCTGCGTGGCCCGGCGTCGGCGGCGGCCGACGGCGAGTGGTTCGCGGTCGCGTTCGAGCATGCTGACCACGGTGGCCTCGCAGAGCATCCGCCGCACCTGGGCCGGGTGCAGCGCCGGGCCGCCGTCGAGGTAGGCGCGGCCGGCGGCGGTGTCGTCGTCCAGCACGGCGGCGTCGACGTGCACGACGACCTCCCGGCGGGGCGGGTCGCCCGAGCGCCGGTCGGCGCGCACCGCTGCCTGAGCGAGCCGGCCCAGCGCAGCACAGCGGCGGGCGGCGGTCACCCCGGTCGGCTCGTCGGCGAGGCAGCCGTCGGCTCCTCCCGGGGCCGCGGCACCGGAGGACCGCTTCCGGGCTGCGCGGTCGCGGCGGGCGGCACGCTCGGCGAGCGAGTCGACCGCAGCCAGCAGGTCCGCTCCCTCTTCGGCGGTCATCCGCACCTGGAGGACCAGCATGCCGGCGTCGTCGGTCCAGGTGTCGAAGCGCCGCCGTTCGCCGACGGTGCCGTCGTCGACCGCGTCGGCGCGCCGCCACTGCCGCACGACTCGCTCGCTCTGTGACGCGGTGGCTTCGAGCGCGAACTCGAGCAGCGCCGCCTCGGTGCCCGGCTCGGCCACCCGGGTCAGGGCGCGCACCTTGGAGTAGGACAGCCGGCCTGCGGCGAAGGCCTCGCCGATGAGCGGTAATGCCCGCAGAGCCCGGGCGACCCGCACGTGTTCACGCGCCGCTCCGGGGCTCAGACCGCACTGCCAGGCCAGCCAGTGCGCGCACGAGCGGATGCCGTACCCGCCCCAGCCCTCCCGCTCGTCGAACTCCGCGACGAGCCGCAGCCAGGCTGCCGACGCGGCGGCCAGCCGGACCGCCCCGGCGGTGATCTCCCACGCCAGCTGAGCCACGGGCATCGCGGACAGGTCGTCTCCGTTCGAATGCATGTTCGAAACGTAGTGGTGGGTTCCGACAGGACCGCAGGTCGCCGGTGTGCAGACGTCGGTGTGAGGCGCCCACAGGCGCGGCTGATGGCTGGGCAGGTGCCCGGGCGGTCCCGCGGGAACACGGTGCGGCCGACCGATGCGACGGCGCCTGCCGGAGTCGCTCGAGGCGACAGTCGGCGCCGGCGGCGTCGGCAGGTGCCCCGGCGTTCCCGCGGGAACGTGGTGCGTCGGCCCGGAGCGAGGCGCCGCCGCCTGCCCGAGGCGGGACGGGGCCACAGGGGGACCACCCGAGGCGCGAGGCGTCCCGGGGCGTTCCGCGGGAACGCCCTGGGCCGTCCGCGGGAACGCCCGGTCAGCGACCGGCGAGGTGCCGGATCCCGGTGGTGCTGGGGAGGAAGACGTAGGCGCAGCCGCGGGTGGTGACCAGGCGGGGCAGGTCGGTCAGCTCGGCCTTGCCGCCGGAGGTGCGGAACCGGAAGGTGCCACCCGCCCCGTCCCCGGCGCCGGTGCCGAGGATGGGGTCCTGGGTGCGGCCCAGTCCGGGCGCGAACAGGCCGTCGAGCGCCCACTCGGCCATGAGGAACTCGAACTGGTCCCGCAGGCTGGCACCGATGAAGAGGCCGACCACGCCGCGTTCCCGTCCGTCGTGCGGCCGGGCCGGGTCGTAGGGCGGGCCGTAGGTCAGCCCGCGCCGGACGATGCGGTGCTTGTGGCCCCCGTTGCCGGCGACCCGGGAGTCGCGCGGGTGCATCCGACGGATGTGCGCGCCGATCGGGCAGCGCTCGCCCCGCTCGTCGCCGGCGTAGTCGAAGTCGTTGAGCGCCTCGGGTGGCAGCCGGGAATCCGAGTCGGGGGCGAGGACCAGGGGCGTCCCGCTCCGCCACCGCCCGCACAGCTTCGCGGCGACCAGCTCCTCGGACATGCAGGTGCGCCGTGACTGCTCGGCCAGCAGCGCGCAGAAGGCGTCGACGTCCTGGGCCATGACCCGGAACGCCGCGAAGCTGCCGTTGCGGCCGAGGGCGGGAGGGTCGGGCACCGGGTAGCTGTGGCGGGTGAACTGGCTGGGGTGGCCGAGCAGGAAGGCCCCGGTCGGCTGGACGGGCAGCCGGTCGGGCGGTCCGGGCGGCGGGGCGGGGGCGACGGTCGGCTGGGAGATGCCGTCCACGTAGCCGAAGTGGTCGGTCCGGTTCGGCAGCAGGTCGGCGTCCACGCGGTCGAGCTCGGTGAGCCCGGGCGAGGTACCGGCCAGGAGGGCGTCCGTGGCCCGCTCCCGTGCCTCCGGGGACACCGCGGACAGCGACAGGAGCAGGTGGAACCCCCGGCCGGTGAAGACCGGCCGCCAGTGTGCGGGGTCGCTCGGCCCGACGTCCCCCACGACGGCGGCGCGGGTGACGGCGCCCTCGGTGAACTCGGCGGGGAACCCGGACAGCGACGCCCCGAGCGCACCCAGCCCCTCGGCGGTGAACGCCACGTTGAGGCAGGAGTCCGGCTTGACCTCCCACGGGGTCGCCGTGGTGACCTGCGGCCGGCCGGGCGTGCCGTCGACCACCGAGCCCAGCAGCGCCCGGGCGGCCGGCACGGAGTCGACGCGCATCAGCAGGTGCCGCGCGTGGGCCATCGTGTAGCCGCGGACGGCCAGCCCCTGCACGTCGGCGAGGTCGAGCACCTCCGCGTCCGCCTGGACGCTGCGGTCAGCCGGCGTCGTCAGCACGGATGTCCAGCACCGGCCGGGTCGGGTAGGCGCTGTAGAAGGGCCCGACGCACCCCAGGTCGTGCCGGCGCACGTAGGCGAGGAACTCGTCCGGGTGCTGCTGGACCGGCAGCGGCGGCGGGTCGACCATGTGCTGCAGGAGGAGGTCGAAGACCGGCCCGATGTGGTCGACGAAGTCCATGATGTACCGCTCGAAGTCCCCGTCGTACGTGGTGATCACGGCCAGCCGCTCGTCGTCGAGGAAGACGAACCGGGCGAAGTGCACCGTGCCGATCGAGTCCAGCGCGGTGATCACCGGGTTCTCCTCCCGCGGCAGCGCCTGCAGCCGCTCGACCTCGGCCCGCAGCGCCTCGCGGGCCTCGGGCCGGATCGGCATGACGAGCGTCAGCGGGTTCTGCACCGTCGTCCCGGTCGTGGTTGCCCCGGTCATGGACAGACCTCCTCGTCTCGCGGACGGCGGAGTGCCGCCCGGACCCCAGACGATGCGGCGGCCGCATCACCGCCGCGTCACGTCCGCGTCACCGCGCCCCCGCCGTATCAGCGAGGGTGTCGGCGTTCTCTGTCGGTGAGGTACCGCCGGAGGGGGACTCATGGACGTGCGGATCGGCCTGTTGGACGGATTCACGCTGGTCACGGACCCGATGCGACCGGCCGGGCGGGACGTCGTCCCGCGAGCGGTGCAGCGGCTGGTCGCCCACGTCTGCCTCACCGGCCGACCCGGCCGGGCGGCGGTCGCCGGGCTGCTGTGGGGAGACGTCCCCGAGGACCAGGCGCAGGCGAGCCTGCGGTCGGCGCTGTGGCGGCTGCGCCGGGTGGCGCCCGGACTGCTCGACACCACCGGGGGCGCCCTCGCGGTCGGCCGGGGTGTGGGCGTCGACGTCCACGACCTGGCCGCCTGGGCGCTCCGGACCCGGGACCCGCGCACCGACCTCGACGACCTGGACCTGCCGCCCGCGGACCTGCTGGGCGACCTGCTGCCCGGCTGGCACGACGACTGGGTGCTCGTCGAGCGGGAACGGCTGCGGCAGCTGCGGCTCTACGCGCTGGAGACCCTCGCCGCGCGGCTCGCCGCAGCGGGGCGGCCCGGCGACGCGGTGGCGGCGGCCCACGTCGCCGTGCGGGGCGAGCCGCTGCGGGAGAGCGCGTACCGCCTCCTCGTGCGCGTCTACCTGGCCGAGGGTGACGTGACCGCCGCCGTGCACGCCTACCGGCAGTTCCGCACGAGGCTGCGCGACGAGCTCGGCATCGACCCGACCGACCGGCTGACCCGCCTGGTCGCGCACCTCGGCGAAGGACAGCGGGTGGCCTCCTGAGGAACCGCCGACGGGGGGTGTATCAGCCGGGCCGACCGGTGCATCTGTCCGACGTGGGCCCGGCCCCGGTCCCGAGGCAGGAGCCGGGCCGCCACCACCTCAGAGTCTCCCCGGAGGTCCTCCATGGCCACGCAGCCGCCCGGTACCGCCCACCCGGGTCACGACGTCCCGTACGGGGAGCTGCTCAGCGGCCTGCGTCGCTTCATCCGGACCGAGGGCCGGCGCTACCTGGACGACCCGAACATCACCTCGATCGGCCTCGGCGACCGGGTCGTCGGAGGGCGGCGGACCGGCGAGCTGGCGGTGCAGTTCACCGTGGAGGAGAAGCGCTCCGAGCCGGAGGCCCTGGCCGCGCTGGGGACGACCCCCGTGCCGGAGGTCGTCACGGTCGCCGGCATCCGCGTGCCGACCGACGTGCTCGACCGCCGCTCGCAACCGGCCCTCACAGCCGGTCCATCCCGGTCCCTGGCGAGCACCCGTGGACCCTCGACGTCCTCGCGGGCGGCGGGGACGGACCAGTGACCGTCCCTGCCGGACCCCGCGCTCCGTGGGATCCGGCCGGGCCTCCGACCCGACGAGGAGGGGCCGTGCCCGAGCGGCCGGCGATCGACGAGCGGCGAGGAGCGTTCGAGCCGGCTCTCCGGCACCCCCACCCCGGGCCCGGGGACCAGGAGGTCGAGCAGGTCTGGCTCGGCCCGGGGCACCGCGACGTCGGCTGCGGCTACCCCGACTCCCGGCTCGCCGACATCACGCTGCCGTGGATGGCCGGGCGGGTGCAGCGGAACGGTCCGGAGTTCCGGGACGACGCGTTCGCCCGCCACGCGCCGCGGCGGTACGACGGCCTGCGGGGCACCCTCCGGACGACGCGGGTCCCGGTCGACCGGTCGCCGGCCGGCGTGCGCAGGACGGCGTCCTGAGCGGATCCGCGAGCGTGCTGAGCGCCTCCCGCGCACGCCGCACTGATCACGACTACCCCGGTATCTCCTGGCCCCGCGCGTCCTCTGTCGGGGGGAGACCCGGTCAACACCCCGCTGCGGGGCGCTCTGCGCCCCTCGATGGCAGGAGGTGGCACGCATGCTCGTTGACGACGACGTCACCCACCTGGTCACGGCCGCATCGCGCGGTGACCAGGAGGCGTGGAACGCCATCGTCGACCGGTACCTGCCGCTCGTGTACTCGGTGACGCGCGCCTACCGGCTCGGCCGGAGCGACGCCGAGGACGTGAACCAGACGGTGTGGCTGCGCCTGGTGGAGCACCTCGACCACCTCCGCGAGCCGCGCGCCCTCCCCAGGTGGCTCCTGACGACGGCCCAGCACGAGTGCGGCCGCCTGACCAGGGTCGGCCGCCGCGAACAGCCCGTCGACCCGCTCACGGACCGCGCCATCGGCGGCGCGGTCGACGACGCGGTGGTGGAGGCCGACCTCCTCCGTGCGGAGCGCCAGCAGTCGCTGCGGGACGGTCTCGCCCAGCTGCGTCCCGCGGACCGCCGGCTGCTGTTGCTCCTGGCGGAGGACCCGCCGCGGAGTTACCGCGAGATCTCCGAGCTCACGGGTATGCCGATCGGCAGCATCGGCCCCACTCGGGCCCGGTGCCTCGAGCGGCTGCGAGAGACCCCTGCCGTGCGGGCCCTGCTCGCGGGAGAGTCTGCGGTAGCCCACACGGGAGGTGACCGGGGTGAGCCCCAAGCCTCGCCACAACGGCGATGACCCGCTGCTCCGGGAGCTGGCGGAGGCGCAGAGCGCGGCACGGGCCGTACCCGAGACCGTGCGCGCGGCGGCCCTCGCGGCGTTCTCCTGGAGGACCGTGGACGAGGAGCTCGAACTCCTCGTCCTCGCGCACGACTCGGCGCTCGTGACCGGCGCGGGCGACGTCCGCGCCGCTGCCTCGGACGGCCAGCGGGAGCTGACCTTCCGGGGGGGTGCCCTCTCCGTGGAGATCGAGGTGGGCGCGGACGTGCTGGGCCACCTCGTCCCACCGCAGCTCGGCCGGGTCACCCTGGCCGGCACCCGGGAGGTCCTGGCCGAGGCGGACGCCGACGCGCTGGGCTGCTTCCGGCTGCCCCGGCCGGAGCGTGGACCGGTCCGTTTGGTGTGCCGGACGGACGGCGCGGCCGTCACCACCGGGTGGATCCGGCTGTAGCGGCGACCGAGCCCGCCGTCGTCGCGGCCGCGGCCGGCTTCGTCCGCGTCGGGGCCGACGCGCCCCAGCCCCCGGTGGGGGCGGCTCAGGCGGAGCTCGCGGCGGGCCCGGTCACACCCGCGCCCTCTCCGGCCCGACGTCGACCCAGGCGGTGACCACCCGGACGCCAGCAGCCGTCCGCAGGTGCAGGCGGAAGCACCGGCCGGGGGCGGACCGGAGGACGAAGCACCCCAGGGCGTCGATGTCCGCGGACGCCCGGTCGCCGTCCACGGTCTGCAGCTGCACCCGTCCCGGTCCCCGTGGCACCACCTGTCCGAGCAGGCGCGCCGCGCCGAGCTCCACCGCCACGGTGAGGTCGGCGGCGACGAAGGTGAGGCCCCGGAGCGCGGCGAGGTCCTCCCGGTCCGCCCGGTCGGTCCCCGGGACGGCAGCGCAGTCGCGGGCGAGGGGCGCCAGCTCGGCGTCCAGCGTGCGTCGGCCGTACGCCGCCCGCGCGGCCATGCGGAACCGCGGCGGGACCGTCCGTGCGTCCCGTACGGCCTCGGCGAGCGCGCGCTCCAGCCCTGCGTCGTCGGTCGTCCACCGTCCGGACACATCCCTCAGCTCCTCGTCGTCCGCTCGCCCCGGTCGCGGTCGCCGGCGTTCCCTCCCTCACCGTCGGTGCGGGTGGACGTCGTGGCCGTCCCCGTGGCGACGGGACGTGATCCGGCTGAGCGCCGCCCGTGCCGTTCCACCCTCCTCCCGGTCCTCCGGAGGGGGCGCCTCCACCGAGTCGGGCGCTCCCTCCCCGCCGCCGATGTGGGGGAGGTCCGGCTCGGGCAGCGACTCGCCCGTCCCGGTTCCGCCGGTGGACCCGCCGTCTCCCAGCAGGTGCTCGACCGCCGCCCGCTGCTCGAGGTCGGCCACGTTCCGCGCGCG
This sequence comes from Geodermatophilus sp. URMC 61, assembly GCF_052931555.1. Classification (NCBI taxonomy): domain Bacteria; kingdom Bacillati; phylum Actinomycetota; class Actinomycetes; order Geodermatophilales; family Geodermatophilaceae; genus Geodermatophilus; species Geodermatophilus sp. URMC 61. The sequence continues at coordinate 1,873,653 of NZ_JBRFHZ010000002.1, read as the reverse complement.
GTCGAACCGCTCGCCTCGCCGGGACACCGTGCTCGCGGTCATCTCGCCCTCCCTGGTCGCCGCTCCCCGTGCCCATCCGGAGCGGGCACGGGCAGCCGTGATACGTGCCGGTCCGGCGCGGTCGGCTCCAGGGGATCGACGGCCGCCCTGCTCAGCGCACCGCCTGTCCCGCGTGGCACGCCTCCAGGTACAGGTCCAGGACGACGTCGATCCGGGCCGTGCACTCCTCGACGGCCGCCCGGTGCTCGCGGCTGTCCCGCTCGCGGCGGCGCAGCCGGGCGCGGGTGAGCTCGGCGCACGCGTGGGCGAAGTCGGCGCCGAGCTGGTCGACGAGGCTGCCGGGGACCACCGGCGGGGACGTCTGCACCGGGTGGAGCACGGACGCTCCTGTCGTCCCCGGTCCGGGGCCCGTCACGGGTGCACCCGGCGGACGTCGGCCCGGACGCCGTGCACCAGCGCGGCCGGCCGGGCCTCGACCAGGGCCAGGTGCTCCTCGACGTCCCGGACGGCGTCGGAGGGGACGTCGAGGTGGGGCCGCTTCTCCTCGTGGTCCAGGTGCGCCGGCGGCCGCGGCGGCAGGAGCAGTCGATCGAGCACGGTGCGTCTCCTCTCGGGCCCGGCCGGCGGCAGTGCCGTCGGCCGGCTGTCATCCGGCCCGCCCCGCTCCGAGACGCGTCGGCCGGTACCCACCTGAGGAGCGGCCCGGCCGGGCAGATACTCACCGGCGCTGGATCGGCGTCCGCGGTCGGCGCCGCGGTGCTGCGCGCGTCCGGGGGCGGGCTCGGGTCAGGCGCTGAGGCCGGTGCGCTGCTGGAGGCGCAACCGGCGGCGCTCGCGCTCGGAGAGGCCGCCCCAGATGCCGAAGCGCTCGTCGTTGGCCAGCGCGAACTCCAGGCACTCGGCCCGCACCGAGCAGCCGCTGCACACGCGCTTGGCGTCGCGGGTCGAGCCGCCCTTCTCCGGGAAGAACGCCTCCGGGTCGGTCTCCGCACACAGCGCCTCCAGCCGCCACGACGGGTCGCCCACGGGGGCCAGGTCCGTCCACGGCGAGAGGACGGAGGCGCTCGCGGGGCCGGGGACCAGGGACAGGTGGGGACGGGAGAACGTGGACACGGAGGGCTCCTCGGGGAAGGGGGAGTCGGACAGGTGAGTGACGGACCGGTACGGCCTCGTTGCTTTCTGTGACGTTACGGAACCCCGGGTCCCGGAGGCACTGGCAGAAATGGGACGAAAGCGGCCGCTCGTTCTGGCGGCATCTGTCGATGCCCGCCCCGCCCGGCGCGTCGTCCTCCCGCACCAGTGCCGGTCGTCCCTGGCGGTGGTTGCAGAACGGGAGGATCGTCGGAGACCTCCCCGGAGGTGAACCGCATGACGACCACCCGGCCCACGTTCGACGAGTTCCTGGCCTGGCTGGAGGCGGGGCGGGAGCAGGGTCAGGTCCACTTCGACGAGCACCAGCAGTGCTGGCACGTCCTCGGCCACCCGGAGGCGAGCACCGTCCTCTCCGATCCGGCCGTGTTCTCCTCCGACCTCACGTCGCTGCAGCCCGCCCAGGACGACTTCGCGCTCTTCCAGCGCGGCAACCTCGTCCGGATGGACCCGCCGCGGCACCGGACGCTGCGCTCCCTGGTCAGCCAGGCCTTCACCCCGCGGGTCGTGGCCGACCTCGAGCCGCGGATCGCCGCACTGACCACCGAGCTGCTGGAGCAGGCGGGCGAGCGCTTCGACCTGGTCGACGCGCTGGCCTACCCGCTGCCGGTCATCGTGATCGCCGACCTGCTCGGCGTCCCGACCACCGACCGGCCGCTCTTCCGCCGGTGGGCCGACGTGCTGCTCGGCCAGGACATCGACCCCGACCAGGCACTGCTCGAGGCCGGGGAGCGGGCGATGGGCGCCGTCGCGCCCGTCATCCGGGAGATGAACGAGTACTTCCTCGCCCACATCCGGTCCCGGGGGCGGCACCCGGGCGACGACCTGACCAGCCGCCTGGTCCGGGCCGAGGTGGACGGCGAGCGGCTGGCCTACGAGGAGATCGTCGGCTTCGTCGGCCTGCTGCTCGTCGCCGGCCACATCACCACCACCGCGACGCTGGGCAACGCCGTGCTGGCCTTCTCCGACGCGCCCGGGGCCGCCGCCGCGGTGCGGGCCGACCCCGCCCTGCTCCCGGCCGCGATCGAGGAGGTGCTGCGGCTGCGGACGCCGTTCCCGCGCCTGGCCCGCTTCACCACGACCGACGCCGCGGTGGGCGGTGTGCGCATCCCCGCCGGGCAGGTGGTGCTGCCCTGGCTGGCCGCGGCCAACCGGGACCAGCGGGTGTTCGCCGAACCGCAGCGCTTCGACCTGCACCGCCGGCCCAACCCGCACCTGACCTTCGGCCACGGTGTCCACTTCTGCCTCGGCGCGCCGCTCGCCCGGCTGGAGGCCCGGGTCGCGCTGCGCCTGATCTTCGAGCGCTACCGCGACGTCGAGGTCGCCGCCGACGAACCGGTCGAACACCGCAACCCGTGGACGATGGTCGCCGTCACCCGCCTGCCGCTCGTCGTCCGTCCCGCCTGACGCGGCTGCCTACCCCCGGACGTCGAACGTGGCCAGCACGCCGGCGCGGTGCAGCAGGTCGGCGAGCGCCCGGCCGTCGCCGGCGCGGACGACCGGGACGGTGCCGACCCGCGACTCGGTCTCCGGCGGGGTCGTGCCGATCGGGGCGACGGTGCGCAGCGCGATGGCCGCGACGTGCTCCGGGTGCGACCGGGCGAAGTCGCGGTAGATCTCCGGGTCGTGCTCGCCGTCGTCGCCGACGAGGACCCACCGCACGCGCGGCAGGTCGGTGGCCAGCCGCTCCAGCGCCCCCCGCTTGTGCGCCCGGCCGCTGCGGAACCAGGCGCGCGGGCTGATGCCCCAGTCGGTGAGCAGCAGCGCGCCGGCGGGGAAGCCGTGCCGGTCGAGGAAGGCGGTGATCGGGCCGGCGAGGTTCCACGGCCCGTTGCTCACGTAGACGACCGGCGCGTGGGCCCCGGCCGCGGTCAGCCGGGTGAGCAGCGCGGCCATGCCGGCGACCGGACGGCGGGTCGAGCCGTTGCCCGCGAAGGTGCGCCAGGCGGCGCGGAGCGGGTGGCGGATGCCGGTGATCCACACGGTGTCGTCGATGTCGCAGACGACGCCGCGGGTGGCGTCCGAGGCGGCGACGTGCAGCGGTGCGGGCACCGGCGGGCGGCCCTCGGGGTGCAGCAGAGCCGCCGTTCGTCCGGCCGGCAGCTCGACGGGGACGACGAGGTCGACCAGGCCCGCCTCGTCGGCGCGGGCGCGGACCCGGACCTCGCCGAGGGTCACGTCGACCTCGCCGTGCGGCTGCTCGAGGGTCAGCAGCCGCCGCCACCCCGGGATGTCGAGCCGGGCGCTCGGGTCGGTGCCCGGCGGGGCCAGCAGCAGCCGCCCGCGCACCCGCGCCCGGCCCTGCGCGGCATAGCCGGGGTAGCCGAGCGCGGCCGTCGTCCAGCCACGGCGGCGCGCGCGGGCGGAGAGGACCTCGTCGAGGTGGGTCTTGACCCGGTAGGCGGCCGCGACCGCGCGCAGCGACCGGCTCGCGGGCGCGTCGGACACGGGCACCTCCGTCGGGACGTGCGCCGACCGTACTGACCCGACGCCGGTGCCGCAGGTCCGGTGGGGCACTGGTGCCCTGTCGGACTGCGGGGTCGCGTGCGAGCGTCCTCCCGTGCTCCACACGTCCCCAGCAGCGGGGTACGGGGCCTCCCCGGATCGGCGCTCCCATGACCCTGGACGACATCGCCACCACCCTCCTCGAGCAGCGCATCGCCGGGGAGGTGCTCCGTCCCGCGGACGCGGGCTTCGCGCAGGCCCGTGCCGAGGCGGTCTTCAACGGGGACATCCGGCGGCAGCCGGCGCTCATCGTGCGCCCGACGTCCACCGAGGACGTGGCGCGGGCCATCGTCTGGGTCCGGGAGCAGGGCGCGGACCTGACCGTGCGCGGCGGAGGCCACAGCGGGTCCGGGGCGTGCGTGGCCGAGGGCGCGGTGATGCTGGACCTGTCCCGGCTCGCCGACGTCCGGATCGACCCGGGAACCCGGCGGGCGCACGTCGGGGGAGGGGCGACGTGGGCCGCGGTCGACGCGGCGACGGCACCTCACGGACTCGCCGTCGTCGGGGGCACGGTGAGCCACACCGGCGTCGCCGGGCTGACCCTCAGCGGCGGGATGGGCTGGCTGACGGCCCGCCAGGGGCTCAGCAGCGACAACCTCGTGGAGGCCACCCTCGTGACCGCCGACGGCCGGGTGGTGACCGCCTCCGAGCAGTCCGAACCCGAGCTCTTCTGGGGCCTGCGGGGGGCCGGTGCGAACTTCGGCGTCGTCACCGAGTTCGTGTTCGCGCTCCACGAGGTCGATCCCATGGCCGACCTGGGCCTGTTCTTCTGGCGGGCGGAGGACGCCGCCGAGCCGCTGCGCCTGGCCCGGGAGCACCTCTTCGGCCTTCCCGACGGCATGGGGGCCGTCGTCGTCGGACTCTCGGCCCCCCCGGAGCCCTTCGTGCCCGAGGAGCACCGCGGCATCCCCGGGATCGCCGTCGTCGTCGTCGGCTGGGGGGATCCGGAGCTGCACGCGGCGGCGGTCGCGCCGCTGCGCGAGCTCGGGCCGCTCTTCGAGCTGGTCACCCCGATCCCGCACGTGGCGCTGCAGCAGATGCTCGACGCGGGCAACCCCTGGGGCATCCTCGCCTACGACAAGGGGCTGAACCTCGACGACCTATCCGACGAGGTCATCGAGGTCCTGCTCACCCGGCTGCCGCGCAAGCGCTCGCCGCTGTCCTACATGCCGATCTTCGCGCTGACCGGCAGGTACCGGGAGATCCCGGACGACGCCACGGCTTGGGGGACCCCGCGCAGCGCCCGGTGGGCCACCGCCATCGTGGCCTTCGCCGAGGACGAGGGGACCCTCGCGGCCGAGCGGGCGTGGGCGCGGGACCTGTGGCAGGCGCTCGAGCCCCACGCACGCCGCGACAGCGTCTACGTCAACTTCGAGGCCGAGCTGGACGACGCACGGGTGCGTGCCACGTACGGCGCCAAGTACGGGCGGCTGGCCGACCTGAAGGCCGAGTGGGACCCGGACAACGTCTTCCGCCACAACGCGAACATCGCGCCCGCGGCGGCCGTCGACGTCCCCGCGCCCCGGACGGCTGCGCGACCGGCCACGCGACCGGCCACGCGACCGGCCACGCGACCGGCCACGCAGCCCGCACCCTGATCAGGCCGCGACCGGGGTCTCGCCGAACAGGCTGCAGTCCGAGCCGAGCTCGTACGGCCGGTACTCCACCTCCCAGCCGGGGCCGGCGTCGCGGACGACGGTGTGCGGCCCGGTGATCGCGTACATGCAGGACGAGTCCGAGTCGCTGCCGACCCACAGGTCGATGGTGTAGTCGGCCTCGGGCGTCCAGTCCGAGCAGCCGCCGCAGCGGTCCTCCACCACGAAGTACGCGCGGACCAGCGGCACGTAGAAGACCGTCCCGACGGCGAACTCGTCGCCGCCCGCGTATCCCACCGCGAGCGTGATGGGGTCGTCGTAGGTCCCGGTGCCGCCGGCCCTGCGGCCGGAGGAGGTGGTCCGGGTCCCGGCAGGCGAGTTGTCCTGCAGGCTGTACCCGGTGAGGTACGCCGTCTCGACCCAGCCGTCCGGCTCCGAGCCGGAGTAGGCGGCGGCCTCCGGGGCGGCGACCGTCGGCACCAGGACGGCGGCGCACAGGCCGGTCAGCCCTGCGGCGGCGGTGGTCACGGTGCGGCGGGTCGGTGTCCTCATGGCGTTCCTGTCCGTCGGGGGCGGGAGCGCGGGCCACTCTCCCGGCCCGGGCGGACGGCCACGAGTCGACGCCCCGGATCGGGGTGGGGACCCCCGCGCGTCGGCAACCGCGCGTGTCGGACACGCGCAACGACCTCCGCGACGGCGCGCCGTGTCGTCGCGGGAGGGAACCGTGCCCTGTCTTGCCGTCTTGCCGTACCGCCCGGACCGCAGCATGCTGCCGGTACTCCCATCCCGGGCTGTGGCTTGACTCACAAGCCCAGGTCCGGTCCGAGAACGAGACGCATGCACCCGAGTCCCAGGAGGAGCCGGTGACAGCGACCCAGGCACGCACCAGCAGGACGGGCGACAAGCTCTCCGGCCGGGTGGCGTTCGTGACCGGCGGAACCCGGGGGATCGGCGCGGCGATCTGCCGCAGCCTGGCCGCCCAGGGCGCCGACGTCGCGGCCGGCTACAGCGGCAACACCGAGCGGGCGGAGATGTTCGCCCAGGACTTCGCCGGGGCCTACCCGGACAGCCACATGAGCGTGCACCGCGGCGACATCGCCAGCCCGGAGGACTGCCGACGCACGGTCGCCGAGGTGATCGAGCGGCACGGCCGGCTCGACATCCTGGTCAACAACGCCGGCATCACGGCCGACCGCACCGTGCTGAAGATGACCGACGACGACTGGCGCCGGGTCATCGACGTCAACCTGTCGGGCGCCTTCTACCTGTCGCAGGCCGCGCTCAAGCACATGCTGGAGCGCGGCAGCGGGCGGATCGTGATGATCTCCTCGGTGATCGGCGAGATGGGCGGCATCGGGCAGTCCAACTACGCCTCGGCCAAGGCCGGGCTGCTCGGTCTGACCAAGACCCTGGCCCGCGAGGCCGCGATGCAGGTGCAGCGCTCCGGCAAGACCGACGGCCTGGGCATCACGGTCAACGCCGTGACGCCGGGCTACACCGCCACCGAGATGCTCGACAGCGTCCCCGACAAGGTCCTCGACAACCTCAAGGCGAAGATCCCGCTCGGCCGGCTGGGCGAGCCGGAGGAGATCGCCCGCGTCGTGCACTTCCTCGCCGCCGACGGCTCCGGCTACATCACCGGGCAGGTCTGGGGTGTCAACGGCGGCCTCGACATGTAGCAGCAGGGACGGGTAGCAGCAGGGACGGGGGGCCGCAGGACTGGCCTCCACCACCGACCAGGGAAGAGGTGTCCGGGTGTTCGACCGCATCGCCGTCGTCAACCGTGGGGAGCCCGCGATGCGGCTCATCCGTGCGGTGCGGGAGCTGGACGCCGAACACGGCACGCGCACCCGCGTGATCGCCCTGCACACCGAGGCCGAGCGGCGGGCGACCTTCGTGCGCGCCGCCGACGAGGCGGTGCTGCTGGCCGACACCGGCGCCGGCTCGCCCTACCTCGACCACGCCGAGCTGGCCCGGGCCCTCCGGGCCAGCCGTGCCGACGCGGCGTGGGTGGGCTGGGGCTTCGTCGCCGAGGACCCCGCCTTCGCCGAGCTGTGCGCCGACCTCGGCGTGACCTTCATCGGGCCGTCGCCGGAGGCGATGCGGCTGCTCGGCGCCAAGATCGAGGCCAAGGTGCTGGCCGAGAAGGTCGGCGTCCCGGTCGCACCGTGGAGCCACGGCCCGGTCGAGGGGCCCGACGACGCCCGGCGGCACGCCGAGGCCATCGGCTACCCGCTCATCGTCAAGGCCCGCAGCGGTGGCGGGGGCCGCGGGATCCGCGTCGTCCGCTCGCCCGAGGAGCTCGAGGAGGCGCTGACCCGCACGCAGACCGAGGCGCAGCGGACCTTCGGCGACCCGGTCGTGTTCATGGAGCGGCTGGTCGAGGGCGGCCGGCACGTCGAGGTCCAGGTGATCGCCGACGGGCACGGCACCGTCTGGGCCCCCGGCGTGCGCGACTGCTCGGTACAGCGGCGCAACCAGAAGATCATCGAGGAGTCCAGCTCGCCGGCGCTCACCCCGGAGCAGGACGCCGCCCTGCGGGAGTCCGCCATCGCGCTGGCCCGTGCGGCCGGGTACGTCGGCGCGGGCACCGTCGAGTTCCTGTACCAGCCCCAGGAACAGCTCACCACCTTCCTCGAGGTCAACACCCGGCTGCAGGTCGAGCACCCCGTGACCGAGATGACCACCGGCCTGGACCTGGTGAAGCTGCAGCTGCACGTGGCCGCCGGGGGCCGGCTCGAGGGCGACCCGCCCTCGACCAACGGGCACGCCGTCGAGGCGCGGCTCACCGCCGAGGACGCCGAGCAGGGCTTCGCGCCCGCACCCGGCCGGGTCGACCTGCTGCGGCTGGCCAGCGGCCCCGGCATCCGCGTGGACACCGGGCTGAGCGTCGGCGACGCCGTCCCGCCGCAGTACGACTCGATGATCGCCAAGATCATCGCCTGGGGCCGGGACCGTCCCGAGGCCCTCGCCCGGCTGCGCTGCGCGCTGCGGGAGACGACCGTGGTGCTGGCCGGCGGGACGACGACCAAGTCCTTCCTGCTCGACCTGCTCGACCGTCCGGAGGTCGTGGAGGGCACCGCCGACACCGGGTGGCTGGACCGCGCCGGCACGATCGCGGCCGGCCCGGCCGGCAACGCGTGGGTGGCGCTCGTGCAGGTGGCGCTCGACCTCGCCGAGGCGGAGGTCGAGCAGGAGCGGCTGGCCTTCCTGTCGTCGGCCCGCGGCGGCCGGCCGCGGGCGCCGCACGAGGTGGGCCGCACCATCGAGCTCGGCATGCGCGGGCAGGTGTACCGGCTCACGGTCGCCAACCTGGACCGCGACCGGTACCGGGTCGGGCTCGACGACCGGGTCGTCGACGTCGAGGTCGACCGGCTCGGCCCTCTAGAGAGCCGGCTCACCACCGGCGGACGCCGGTACTCCGTGGTCGCCGCCGAGGCACCCGGGTCCTCCCTGGTCGAGGTGGACGGCGAGACGCACCGCGTGAGCCGGGACGTCGGCGGGATCGTGCGTGCCCCCGCGCCGGCCGTGGTCGTCGCCGTCCGGGTCGAGCCCGGGGACGAGGTCGAGGCCGGCCAGCCGGTCGCCGTCCTCGAGAGCATGAAGATGGAGACGGCGGTGCGGGCGCCGTTCGCCGGCCGGGTCCGCGAGGTGCGGGCCGCGGTCAACAGCCAGGTCGACGCCGGCGCCCCCCTGCTCGCCCTCGACCGGGTCGGTGGGGACGTCGAGGAGGCCCAGGGCGAGCGCGCGACCCTGCCGGGCGCGGACGAGGTGCCCGACGGCGACCCGCGGGCCCGGGCACTGGCCCGCCTGGCGGCGCTGCGGGCGCTGGTCACCGGCTACGACGTCAGCGGCAGGCACGCCAAGCAGCTGGTCGCCGAGTACGCCGCCGCCCGCGAGGAGCTGCCCGTCGACGACGCGGAGCTGCTGTCGGCCGAGCTCGACGTCCTGGTCACCTTCGCCGACATCTCCGAGCTCTCCCGCAACCGCCCGGCCACCGCGGAGGAGGAGGCCGACACCCAGGTCCACAGCCCGCGGGAGTACTTCCACGCCTACCTGCACTCCCTCGACGTGGAGCAGGAGGGGCTGCCGGAGGCCTTCCGCGCCCGGCTGCGGCGGGCGCTGGCCCACTACGGCATCGAGGACCTCGAGCCGAGCGCGGCGCTGACCGAGGCGGTGCACCGGGTCTTCCTCGCCCAGCAGCGCGTCGCCGAGCAGCTGCCCGCCGTCTCCGCCCTGCTGGACCGCTGGCTGACCGCCGACCGGCTGCCCGACGAGCCGGCGCGGACAGAGGTGGGGGAGGTGCTTGACCGGCTCGTCGTCGCCACCCAGCTGCGCTACCCCTCGGTGGGCGACCTGGCCCGCGCCGTCCGCTACCGGCACTTCGAGGAGCCGGTCGTCCGGGCGGCCCGGCAGGAGGTCCTCGACCGGGCCGCGCGGCTGCTCGACGAGCTCGACGAGGCCGCTGCGCGCGGCGACACCGCGGAGCAGATCAACCGCATGGAGGCGCTGGTCGCCAGCCCCGAGCCGCTGGTGCGGCTGCTGGCGCAGCGGTTCGACCGGCCCACCTCCGTCCCGGACCCGGTGCTCGAGGTCCTCACCCGCCGCTACTACCGCAGCCGCGACCTGGAGGACGTGCGCTCGACGCTGCTCGACGGGGACACCTGCGTCACGGCGGAGTTCGACCTGCACGGCACCCGGCTGCACCTGCTGGCCCTGATGACCGACGCGGCACGGCTGCCGGACGCGCTCGCGGCGGTGGCGGGCGCGCTGGCCGACGTCGCCGACCCGACGCAGGTGGTCGTCGACCTCTACGTGAACTGGCCCGACCGCCCCGCGGACGACGAGGAGGTCTCCGAGCGGCTGCGTGCGCAGCTCGAGGGCGTGCAGGCGCTGCGGACCGGCCGCCGGGTCACCGTCACGGTCTGCACCCCGGAGGGGGAGGTGGAGACGGTCACCTTCCGGCCGACCCCCGACCGGACGGCACTCGCCGAGGAGCGCGTCATCCGCGGCCTGCACCCGCTCACCGCGCAGCGGCTGGACATCTGGCGGCTCAAGGACTTCGACGGCGAGCGCGTGCCGTCGCCCGAGGACACCTACCTGCTGCACATCACGGCGAAGGAGAACCCGAACGACGAGCGGTTCATCGCCATGGCCGAGGTCCGCGACCTGACCCCGGTGCGCGACGAGCACGGGGAGGTCGTCGGGTTCCCGACGATCGAGCGGCAGCTCGTGTCCTGCCTGGACGGCCTGCGGCGCGCGCAGTCGCAGCGGCGGTCCCGGCGGCCGCTGGAGAACAACCGCATCCACCTGTACGCCTGGCCGTCGATCGAGGTGCCGCTGGCCGAGGTGGCCGAGTTCGCGCGCACCGCCGCCCCCCTGACCTACGGCGCCGGCCTGGACCAGATCGTGCTGCTGGCCCGGCTGCAGGAGGAGGGCGGCCCGCCGCGCGACGTGGCGCTGCGCTTCTCCGCCCGCCCGGGCGCCGGGACGCAGATGCGGGTCACCGACCGCCCGACCGAGCCGCTCAAGGTCCTGGACGACTACACCGCCAAGGTGCTCAGCTCCCGGGCCCGCGGCGCGCCCTACCCGTACGAGCTGGCCCCGCTGCTGGCCGGCCCGGACGGCTCGTTCGTCGAGCACGACCTGGACGCCGACGGCCGGCTCACGCCCGTCGAGCGCCCGCCCGGGCAGAACAAGGCGGGGATCGTCGTCGGCCTGGTGACCACGCCGACGCCGCGCTACCCGGAGGGCATGACCCGGGTGGCCCTGTTCGGCGACCCGACCAAGGCGCTGGGCACCGTGGCCGAGCCGGAGTGCGCGCGGGTCGTCGCGGCGCTGAACCTGGCCGAGGAGCGGGGCATCCCGGTCGAGTGGTTCGCACTCTCGTCGGGGGCGCGGATCTCGATGGACAGCGGCACCGAGAACATGGACTGGGTGTCGCGGGCACTGCGCCGGATCATCGAGTTCACCCAGGCCGGACACGAGATCAACGTCGTTGTCACCGGGATCAACGTCGGCGCCCAGCCGTACTGGAACGCCGAGGCCACGATGCTCATGCACACCAAGGGCATCCTGGTCATGACCCCGGACAGCGCGATGGTGCTCACCGGCAAGCACTCCCTGGACTACTCCGGCGGGGTGTCGGCCGAGGACAACTTCGGCATCGGCGGCTACGACCGGGTGATGGGGCCCAACGGCCAGGCGCAGTACTGGGCTCCCGACCTCAACGGCGCGCTGGACGTGCTGTTCCGGCACTACGACCACGCCTACCGCGCGCCGGGGGAGCGCTGGCCGCGGCCCGCGCCCACCACCGACCCCCGCGACCGGGACGTCCGCGACTACCCGCACGAGCACCCGGACAGCGAGTTCACCCGCGTCGGCGACGTCTTCTCGGCGGAGAAGAACCCCGAGCGCAAGAAGGCGTTCGACATCCGCACCGTCATGCGGGCGGTCACCGACCAGGACCACCCGGTGCTCGAGCGGTGGGCCGGCATGGCCGACGCCGACACCGCCGTCGTCCTCGACGCCCACCTCGGCGGGCACCCGGTCGCCGTCCTGGGCGTGGAGTCACGGCCGATCCCGCGGCGCGGCAGCCACCCGGCCGACGGGCCCGACCAGTGGACGGCGGGGACGCTGTTCCCGCGCTCGTCGAAGAAGACCGCGCGTGCGATCAACGCGGCGAGCGGGAACCGGCCGCTGGTGGTCCTGGCCAACCTCTCCGGCTTCGACGGGTCACCGGAGTCCCTGCGCAACATCCAGCTGGAGTACGGCGCGGAGATCGGCCGGGCGATCACCAACTTCGACGGTCCCATCGTCTTCTGCGTCGTCTCCCGCTACCACGGCGGCGCCTTCGTCGTCTTCTCCGGCGTCCTCAACGACAACATGGAGGTCCTCGCCGTCGAGGGCTCCTACGCCTCGGTGATCGGCGGCGCGCCGGCCGCTGCGGTGGTGTTCTCCCGCGAGGTCGACAAGCGCACCGCCGCCGACCCCCGCGTGAAGGAACTGGAGGCGGCCATCGCCGCGGCCGACGCCGTCGAGCAGGCCCACCTCCGGTCGCAGCTGGCGAGCCTCCGCACCGCCGTCCGCTCGGAGAAGCTCGGCGAGGTGGCCGCCGAGTTCGAGGCCGTCCACGACATCGAGCGCGCCCGCCGGACGGGCTCGGTGCACGCCATCATCCCCGCCGCCGAGCTGCGGCCCCGCCTCATCGCCGCCGTCGAACGGGGCATGGAGCGCGCGGCCACCACCTGACCGCCCCACAGAGAGGACTCTCGTGAACGCGTTCGTCCTGAACCGGCACGGCCGCATGGTGTTCCCCTCGAACATCATGCCCGAGCTGGACTTCTCCACCCTGGAGACGCTCGAGCAGCTCGACAGCGTGATCCGCCGGGACTTCGAGACCAAGGCCCCGAGTGGTACCGAGATCCTCGAACGGGTGCGGACCGGTGCCTACGCCACCCGCTACGACCTGATGCGCGACATGGCCCTGAACCTGTTCTGGGCCAACCGCTTCTCGATCACCATGTACGACAAGCGGCCCACCCGCTGGGCCGACGTCCCCCGGTCGCGGTCGGACGTGTTCCTGCCGGTGCTGGAGCCCTGGGAGGACGGCGAGACCAAGATCGCTGCGGTGGAACAGGCCTACCCGCAGCTGCCGTCGCGGTGGGACGAGGGCTGCGAGGACCGGATCTTCGACATCCTCTTCGACGTCTACGGCCACCGGAAGCACCACGCCTCGACGCTGCCGGCGGTCAAGCCCACGGTCGCGGAGTTCCTCGAGCAGCCGGGGGCGCTGACCTTCCGGCTGCCGGACTACGACCCGGACTACCCGGTCTACGACTACACCGACATCCTCGACGTCTCCGAGGACGTGCCGGAGCTCGAGGCACTGCACCGCTGGGCGATGGTGCTGCACAACCAGTACCCCTGGGACCGCTCGAAGATGGAGCTGGCCCAGGCCGGCGACCTGAAGGACGACGACTACGTGGTCGCCTTCCACCCCCGGGACAAGGAGGTGCGGGGCTTCCTGCGCCGGCTGCGTGCCGGTGCCGGGCCCCGGCACGTCGCCGGGCCGCGCGAGTCCCGGCCGCCGGTGCGGCCGTACCCGGAGCTCGACGTGCGGCAGCGCTTCTCGGTGCAGCCGCGGATCGAGGCGCTGGCCGCGGTGCACGGTGACCAGATCTGCAGCAACGACGACCTGATCCGCAACACCGCCTACAACTGGTCGCCGATGAGCGCCGACGAGATCTCGGCCAAGACCGGCATCGAGCAGCGCGAGTACAGCTCCCTCCCGCTGGAGGACCTCGCGCTGGAGGCCGCCGAGGCCGCCCTCGACAAGGCGGGGCGAGCACCGGAGGAGATCGGCGCCGTGCTGGTCTGCACCTGCACCAGCTCCCGGCTCATCCCGTCGCTGGCCACGTACCTCTGCGGCCAGCTGGGGATGCACCAGGTGTACGCCGCCTACGACATCATCGCCGCCTGCGCGGGCATGCCCTACGGCGTGGCCGACGCCGTGCGGATGCTGCAGGAGGTCGAGCGGCCGGTCCTCGTCGTCTGCGTCGAGAAGTTCTCCGACAAGATCGGCAACGTCCGCACCTCGCGGATGATCTTCGGGGACGGCGCGGCGGCGCTGGTCGTCGGCCCGGCCCCCGAGGGCACCGACGGCGACATCGACTACATGAAGACCTACGCCAGCGGCCCGGCCAGCGAGGTGAACTCGATCCTCTGGCCCAACCCCGAGTTCGACAACAACATCACGGTGTTCGGCCCGCAGGTGAAGGCGCTGGCCGGCCGCTACCTCTCCCAGATGATCGACGAGCTGGGGCAGCTGCCGGCCCCGGACGGCCGGGAGGGGTCGCTGATGGACGCGATCGACCTCATCGTGCCGCACCAGGCGAACAAGACGATGGTGATCGGCCTGGCCGAGCGGGCCGGGCTGACCGCCGACCAGCTCTACTTCAACATCGAGAAGGTCGGCAACACCTCCTCGGCGAGCATCCCGCTGGCCATCCACGACGCCGTACGGGACGGGGTGGTGACCGAGCCGGTGCGGGTCTTCGCGCCCGGGTTCGGCGCGGGTGCCGTGGCCGGGTACGCCGTGATGCGGGTCGACCCGGCCGTGGTCGCCGTCCAGGGGTCGTCCGCGCCGCACGAGCACGCCGAGATGCCTGCCCCGGAGCCGGCGGACCAGGCGCAGCCCGGGTCGGCCTCGGAGGGGATGCGGGAGGCCTTTACCTGAGCACCCGGACGGTGCGCGCCGCGGACGGCACGCGGCTGCGCGCCTGGACGAACGACGGCGACGGCGTCCCGGTCCTGCTGTGCAACGGCCTGGGCGCGCCGCCGGCGGCCTGGCCGCGGGTGGTCGACCGGGACAGCGGGTTCCGGGTGGTCTCCTGGGCACACCGCGGTCTGGCCGGCTCCGAGCGGCCGGCCGACCGCGGCCGGGTGCGGGTCGAGGACCACGCCGACGACGCCCGCGCCGTGCTCGAGGCCTTCGACCTGCCGTCGGCGACGGTCGTCGGCTGGTCGCTCGGGGTCAACGTGGCGTTCGAGCTGGCGCTGGAGCAGCCCTCCCGCGTCCGGTCGCTGCTCGCCGTCGCCGGCGTCCCGGGCGGGAGCTTCTCCGCGCTGTTCGCCCCCTACGGGGTCCCACGGCGGCTGCGGGCCCCGGCGGGCCGGCTGAGCAGCCGGCTGCTGCCGGTCATGGGCCCGCTGCTGCCGGTGGTCGTGGCCAGCCTGCCGCCGTGGCACGAGCTGCTGACGCCGGCGGGGTTCACCGGCCCGGCGCGGGAGGCCACCCACCCGGCCGCGCTGTACCAGGTGCTGCACGAGTTCTCGCGGCACGACTGGCGCTGGTACCGGCACCTGGCCCTGGCCGTCGCGGAGCACGCGCCACTGGACATCGCGTCGGTGTCCTGCCCGGTCACCTTCGTGGCCGGCCGCTACGACACCCTGGTCGACCTGGCCGACGTCCGGAGGGCGGCCGAGGCGGTGCCCGGTGCCCGGCTGCGCACGCTGGCGGGCACCCACTTCGTGCCGCTGCAGTACCCCGAGGTGATGCACGCGGAGCTGCAGGCGCTGGTCGCTCGCGAGCCCCGGCACCGCTAGCACCGCGTTCCGCGGCGGCCGGCCGGCGCTGCGACCGGACGGTGTGCGCTGAGGAGCGGTCCCCTGGCGGGAGCTGCGCCCCAGCGCACACCGTCGCCCCGGCCTCGCCGCGCGAGCGGCAGGCGGCCCTAGGCCTGGGCCGGCACCCGGTCGCGGACGTACGAGCCGGGGGCCGGCTCCAGGACCGGGTGCTTTGCGCTGCCCAGCGTCTCCGGCGCCGGGCGCTCGTCCCCGGAGCGCTCGATCGCCCACTCCGACCACGGCTCCCACCAGCTGCCGGTGTGCTCCTCGGCCGCCGCGCGCCAGGCGTGCGGGTCCGGACCGGGCTGCCCGCCGGTCCAGTACTTCGCCTTGGGGTTGCCCGGGGGGTTGACCAGGCTCTGGATGTGGCCGCTGTAGCTGAGCACGAAGGTGCTCGGGCCCGACAGCAGCTGGGTGGTCCGGTAGCAGCCGTGCCAGGGCGTGATGTGGTCGGTGAGCGCACCGGTGACGAACGTGGGGAGGGTGATCCGGCTCAGGTGGACCGGCGTCCCCAGGACCCGCAGCGCCCCGGGCTTGACGAGGGCGTTGTTCCCGAAGACGTCGAGGAACTGCTCGTGCAGCCGGGCGGGCAGGTTCGTCCCGTCGGCGTTCCAGGCGAGGATGTCGAACGCGGGCGGGTCCTCGCCCATGAGCCACTGCTGCACCAGGTAGTTGAAGATCAGGTCGTCCGGGCGCATCCAGGTGAACATCGACCCCATCTGCCGGGCCGAGATGACGCCCCGCCGGCGGGAGTTTCGCCGGGCGACCTCCAGCATCCGCGGCCCGGAGAAGGCCCCGAGCGGGGCCCGGCTGGCGAAGTCGAGCAGGGTCACCGCGTAGCCGGCGGCGTGCACCCGGTCGTCGCCGTTGGCGGCGAGGTGGTTCAGCGCCGTCGTCATGATCTGTCCGCCGGCGCACAGGCCGAGCGTGGTGACGTCGGGCGAGCCGGTGATCTCCCGGGCCACGTCGACGGCGGTGACGACGCCCTGCGAGTACTCGTCGAGGCCCCACTCGGACTGCTCCCTGGTGGGGTTGCGCCAGCTGATCATGAAGACCTGCAGGCCGCGGCTGACTGCGTACTCGACCAGGCTGCGACCCGGCCGCAGGTCGAGGAAGTAGAAGCGCCCGATGGGCGGCGGGACGATCACCAGCGGCCGTTGCCGGACACGCGGCGTCGACGGCGAGTACTGGATCACCTCGATGACCTCGTCCCGGTGGACGACGGCTCCGGGGGTGATGCCGAGGTCCTCGCCCACGGTGAACGCGCTGCGGTCGACCTGGCGGGGCAGCCCGCCGTTGCGCACGACGTCGTGGAGCATGTTGCGGAGGCCGCGGAGGACGCTCACCCCGGCGGTGTCGAACGCGCGCTTGAGCGCGGCCGGGTTGCCCGGCAGGGTGTTCGTCGGCGCCATGGCGCTGGTGAGCGCGTTGAGCACGAAGCGCACCTGCTCGATCTCGCGCCAGTCGGCGCCGCTGGCCTCGAAGTCGCCGACCAGGCGGTCCAGTGACCCCGCCGCCGCCAGGTAGGACTGGGCGAGCCGGCGGTACCCGGGGTGCAGCGACCAGGCCGGGTCGGCGAAGCGCTTGTCCTTGGGGGAGGGGGCGATGTCGTGCGTCCCCCGGAGGATGCGCAGGGTGTCCCGCCCGAGCCGGACGGCCTCCCGCGCCATCGGCCGGGGCTGGGTGAACGTCGCGACCAGGCCCCGGGCCATGCCCCGCGGGGACGGGATGCCGACGGGCTCGCCACCCTCGACCGGAGCCGCAGTGCCGGCTTCCTCTGGCGTGGGCCGGTCCTCGACCGCGGGCCGGGACCTGCCGGACGTGCGTGGGCGGGGTGGGGTCGTCGTCACGGTGCCTCCGTTGTGAGCCGGGTCACAGGCCTCCCGACCGTAGCCCCCCATCGCGGGTGCCGGGTACCTCCCCGACCACTCCGTTCGGGGGTCCGGCGACCTCGCCCGCAGGGCCGGGGCGTACCGGTCAGGGCCTCGCTGTCCGCACGTCCTCGTGCGAGCAGCGGCCTGCGCGCCGCCGGGACCGCCTCCGGCGGTCCGCGTGGGCCCCTCCCGGACGAGCGGACGGCGCCGGTAGCGTGACCGGGGTGACGGTCCTGCGGAAGCTGGACGCACCGACGGGTCTGCGACCCGGCGACCACGTCTGCTGGACGTTCGCCGACGCCGCGGACTTCTCGGCCGCCGTCCTGCCCTTCCTCGACGAGGGACGACGGCTCGGCGAGCAACTGCTGGTCATCGGGGCGTCGCGACCGGAGGTGCTGCGGACCCTGGCGCCCCTGCCAGGACGGGACCAGTTGCTCGCCAGTGGGCAACTGCAGGTGCACAGCACCGTCGAGGTGTACGCCCCTGACGGGGAGCTCTCACCGACCGAACAGGTGCAGGCGTACCGGGGGCTGGTCCAGCGGGCCCTGCAGGACGGTCGCACCGGCCTCAGGGTCGCCGCGGACGTCACCCCGCTGGTCCGCCGCGGGTGCGGTCTGCAGCGGCAGGTGCACGTCTACGAGCAGCTGGCCGACGCCATGATGGGAACCGTCGCCATGACCGCGCTCTGCCTCTACGACGCGGCACTGGGGACGGATCTCCTCGGGCCGGTCACCCTCCTGCACCCCGACCAGCACCACGGCGAGGAGGCGCCCCTCGCCCACCTGTCCGGGCGGGGCCCGTCGCTGTCGCTGCACGGCGAGGTCGACGCCACGCTGGCCGACAGCCTGTTCCGCGCACTCGTCGACGTCGCCTGCGGCACCCCCGGGGAGGTCGTGCTGGACCTGTCCGACCTCCGGTTCCTGGACGTGGCGGGGGCCCGCGCCCTGGCCCGGGCCGCCGGGGTGCTGCGGGGTGCCGACGTGCACCTGCGGCTGGTGCGAGCCCCGCGCGTGGCCGCTCGCTGTCTGGGGCTGTTCGGCCTGGGCGGCGGGGAGACGGTGCCGGCGTGAGCGCGGTCCGACCGACCGGCGACTGGGACGGCACGGCCTTCGCCCACGAGGCCTTCGTGTTCCGCACCGATCAGGAGCTCATCGACCGGGTGGTCCCGTTCGTGCTGGAGGGCCTGTCCCGCGGGGAGCCGGTGCTGGTCGTCGCCGGCGAGCGGGTCCGGACACTGCTCGCCGAGGACCTGGGCCCGGACGTGCGTCGGCTGGCGACGTTCGCCGCCGCGGAGACCTGGTGGCAGGGCGGACACCGCACACTGCACGCCTACGACCGGGACCTGCGCGCCCTGCAGGCCGTGGCGCCGACCTGGCGGCTCGCCGCGGAGCCGACCTGGCTGGCCCGCGACGACGGCCGGGAGTGGAGCCGGTTCGAGGCCGTCGCCAACCGCTGCTACGCCTCCCTGCCGTACTACAGCCTCTGCCTGCACGACCGGCAGCGGCTCCCGGAGTCGGTCCTCGACGCCGTGGCGCGGACGCACCCGCTCACCTGGGGTGGCTCGGGGCCGGTCCCGGAGCCGGCCTACGAGGACCCGGAGCGGTTCCTCCGGTCGGTGCACCCGGCCTGGGTCCGGCGGCCGGCGGGCGCCTCCGTCGCGGCGGTGACGACGCCACGGGAGGCGCGGCGCGTGGCGTCGGCAGCGGCCGGCGACTGGTGGCCGGCGCGCGTCGGCGACGTCGTCCCGGCCGTGCACGAGCTGGTGGTGAACGCGCTGCGGGTGTCGGCGTTCGCCGAGGTCTCGTCCTGGACCGACGGGGGCACCCTCGTCGTCGAGGTCGCCGACGCCGGGCCGGGCCTGCCGGACGAGACCCTCGGCTACGTCCCTCCCCCCGCGAGCCCTGACGGCGCCCGGGGGATGTGGCTGGCGTGGAGCCTGGCCGACGACGCAGCGGTCGACACCCACCCGGCCGGCACCGCCGTCCGGCTGTTCTTCCACCGCTGAGGGAGGATCCCTTGCCCCCACCCCTCGCACGCTCGGGGCGGGACCCGGCACGGGAGCCGACCCCTGCCCACGTCGTCAGACCAGGACGCGGCGTCCGGACCGGGTGTCGGCGGCCTCGGCGGCCAGCAGGATCCGGCGGGCCGGGCGGTAGCGGCCCTCGCGGAGGCTGCGCGCCTTCTCGGGGTCGACCCGTGCCAGCTCGGCGTTCGCGGCGAGGTTGTGCGCGTTGTCGGCCAGCTTGACCAGCCGGCCGAGCGGATGCGCCGCGGCCCGGCGGATCAGGCCGGCGATGTAGGGCTCGCCGGGGCGCCGGGTGACCGCGTCGATCGCCTCGACGACGACCTCCGGGACGCCGAGGGTGCGGAGCCGGTCGAGGTCGTAGCGGCGGGTGGGGTCGGGGTGGTCGCGGGTGTCCTCGACGATGTCGTGCAGGGCGCCGGCCATCTCGGCGTGCGGGCCGTGGGGGCGCAGCGCCTCGGCGATCGGCCGCAGGTGGGCGAGGTAGTAGTCGCGGCCCTGCTTGTCGACCTGGCCCTCGTGCGCGCGCAGCGCGAGCAGGTGCGCATCGGGAACGGTGAACCCCACGGTCCGAGGCTAGGCGTTGGCCGCGGCGCGGGTGCGGGAGCCGACCGCAGGGCAGAGCGTGTCGACGGGGCAGCCGCACGTGTGGCTGCCCCGTCGACCGCCGGACCTCACTGGAGGACCCTCGACGGGCCGGTGACTGACTGACAAGGTCGCCGGCGCACCCCGGGTCCCCACCGGATCACTGCCTCGAGGCCTTGCTGGAGGTCACAGCCAGACTGAGTTCTGCAGGATCCGGTGGCCCGGGACGTGCCGACTGGCAACAGGGCTGAGCGCCACGAGCGCCGATCAGTGAGCGACCGGCGTGCACGTCCCGAGACCACCGGTTGCCCCCCCGCTGCGGCAACAGCCAGGAGGCACACATGCACGATCCCACCGCTGGGACCCCGTTGACAGGGCCGGTGTTCGCCGGCGTGGACTGGGCCAGCGCCGACCACGCCGTCTGCGTTCTCGACGCCGCCGGGGCGGTGCTGTGGCGGCACACGGTCAGCCACAGCCGGGCCGGCCTGACCCGGCTGACCACCCGGCTGCGCGAATTTGGCGTGACCCGGGTCGGGATCGAGCGCCCGGACGGGCCGGTGGTCGAGGCGCTGCTGGCCGTGGGCCTGCCGGTGGCGGTGGTGCCGCCGCGGCAGGTGAAGAACCTGCGCTCGCGCTACCGCGGAGCAGGCAAGGACGACCGGTTCGACGCCTATCTGCTGGCCGACGCGATGCGCACCGACGGCCATCGGTTCACCGATCTGACCCGCGATACCGCCGAAACGACCGGGTTGCGGGCGCTCGTGCGCGCTCGCCAGGACCTGGTGGAAATCCGGGTGGGGCTGGTCAACCAGCTGCGGCACACCCTCGAGCTGGCCTTTCCCGGCGCGGTGGGGTTGTTCTTCGACCTGCACAGCCCGATCGCCCGAGCCTTTGTGCGCCGCTTTCCCACCGCGGCCGAGGCCGCCGTCCTCGACGAGGACGGCATGGCCGCCTGGCTGGCCGCTGAGGGCTATCCCGGGCGCACCCCGGCCGCGGTCTTCATCGACCGGCTGCGCACCGCTCCAGCCGGACTCGGCGGGGCCGAGGCCGCTGCTCGCCGGCACATCACCCTGGCGCTGCTGGCCGCCATAGACGCGATCGAGGACCAGGTCGCCGAGCTGGGCCGCCGCATCAAGGAGGCACTCGCCCTGCATCCCGATGCGCCGATCTTCACCGGCCTGCCGCGCGCCGGCCAGCTGCGCGCCGCCGCGCTGCTGGCCGAGATGGGCGACGCCCGCGGCCGCTATCCCAGCCCCGACGCCCTCGCCGCCGCGGCCGGGGTCTGCCCGGTGACCTTCGAGTCCGGCAAGCACCGCGCGGTGGGCTTCCGCTACATCGCCGACCTCAAGCTACGCCGGGCGCTGACCGACTTCGCCGATGACTCCCGCCATGCCAATCCCTGGGCCGCCGACATCTACACCCGCGCCCGGGCCCGTGGCATGCGCCACCCGCATGCCGTTCGCGTGCTGGCCCGCGCCTGGACCGGCGTCATCTGGCGCTGCTGGCAAGACCACACCGCCTACGACCCGGCCCGCCACAGCGCCCTGAACAGATACCTCAGCCAGGACGCCGCGGCGGCGGCTTGACACAGGGCAACTCAGTCCACGACCACCTCGTCGCGCACGCGCATGCGCTCGCCGACGATGCCCCCGACGGCGGTGACGAGCGAGACGGCGATGAGCAGGGTGGCAGGCACCCACGGGTCGTCGCCGATGGCGGTGGTCATGGCGGTGGCGATGAACGGCAGGAACCCGCTGAGCGCGCCGGCGACGTTGTACGCCAGGGCCACGCCGCTGTAGCGGTAGCGGGCAGGGAAGAGCTCGGCGAGGAGCGCGCCGGTCACGGCGTACGCCACCGAGAGCGCGGCGATCCCGACCGAGATGGCGAGCACGACGGCGACGGGCGAGCGCGTCGCCAGCAGCACGAAGACCGGCAGGGCCAGGACCGCGCTGGCCAGGCCGCCCCAGCAGGTCACCCGCCCCGGGCCGAGTCGGTCGGCGATCCGGCCGAACAGGACGATCACGACCATCTCGACCACGGCGGCCACGAGCGTGGCGTTCACCATGAGGCTGCGGGACAGGCCGAGGGTGTCCACGCCGTAGCTGATCGCGAACGTGGTCAGCACGTAGAACCCGCCGACGCCGAGGAACGCCGCCGCGATGGCGACGAGCAGGCGTGCCCAGGCGTAGCGGAAGACCTCGCCCGCGGGGACCTTGGCCCGGTCGTCCTCCTTCAGCAGCTCGTCGAAGACCGGCGACTCCTCCACGCGGCGGCGGATGTAGAAGGCGATGACGAGCAGGGGGAAGGCGGCGAGGAAGGGCAGGCGCCAGCCCCACGAGTCGAAGGTCTGGTCGGGCAGCAGCAGCACGAGCGCGAAGGCGCCCGACGACATCAGCGTGCCCACCGGCGAGCCGAGCTGCGGCAGGGCGGCGTAGCGGCCGCGCTGGTCCGGCGGGGCGTGCTCGACGGCCAGGGTGACCGCGCCGCCCCACTCGCCGCCGACGGCCACGCCCTGGGCGAGGCGCAGCAGCACCAGGAGGGTCGGGGCGGCGACGCCGATGGCCGCGTAGTCGGGCAGCAGGCCGATGAGCCCGGTCGCCACGCCGATCATCACCACCGTGATCAGCAGCGCGGGACGACGGCCGATGCGGTCGCCCACCGCGCCGAAGAGCACCGCCCCGACGGGGCGGGCGACGAAGCCGACGCCGAAGGTGGCGAAGGCCGCGAGCGTCCCCGCCGCGGGGTTCAGCGTGCTGAAGTAGAGCTCGCTGAAGACCAGGGCGGCGGCGGTGCCGAAGAGGAAGTAGTCGTACCACTCCAGGGCGGTGCCGACGAAGGCGGCGAAGGCGACGCGGCGGGCGTCCTGGCCGCTCACGTGCGCGGGGGCGTGCGCCGTGGGAGAGGCCGCCGCCGCTCCGGGCGACGAGCCGGTCGGGTTGCTCATGCCTGCGTTCCTCGGGTGTGGGGGAGGGGGGAGGGGTCCCGGCCCGCGAACAGGCCGGTGTCGTGCACGGGGGTCCCGGCGACCAGCGTCGCCACGACGCCGATGGCCCCGATCCGGTCGGGGTCGACGCGCAGCGGGTCGTCGTCGAGCAGCACCAGGTCGGCGTGCTTGCCGCGGGTGACGCTGCCGCGGGTCCGCTCGTCGTGGCTGGCCCACGCCTCGTCGAGGGTGTAGGCCCGCAGCGCCTGGGCGGCGCTCACCCGTTCGTCCGGGCCGATCACGGCTCCGCCGGACGACCGGCGCTCGACCATGGACTGCATGCCGAGCAACGGGGCACCGGGGGCGACGGGCCGGTCGGAGCTGCCGGGCACGCGCAGCCCGGCGTCCAGGAACGAGCGGTGCCGGTAGAGCCAATCCGCGCGCCGGGGTCCCACCGCGGCGGCCATGGTGTCGCCGACCGCGTGCAGGAAGCGAGCCTGCGGGACGGGCACCACGCCCAGCTCGGCGAAGCGCGCCAGCTGATCGGGACGGACGACGCCGGCGTGCTCGATGCGGTGGCGGACGTCGTCGCGCGGGTGCAGCCGGGCCGCCTCGGCGAACGTGTCCAGCGCCAGGTCGACGGCGTCGTCGCCGATGGCGTGCGCGGCCACCCGCCACCCGGCGCGGTGTGCGTCGATCATCCGGCGGCGCATCAGCTCCGGGTCGTCCTGGAGCACCGCCGTCCCGTGGTCGCAGAAGGGCTCGGACAGGGCGGCCGTGCGGCCGATGAGGGAGCCGTCGAGCCAGATCTTCATGGGGCCCAGCCGCAGCCGGTCGTCTCCGAAGCCGGTGCGCAACCCGAGGTCCAGCCCCACGTCGATGCCGTCGTC
This sequence comes from Geodermatophilus sp. URMC 61, assembly GCF_052931555.1. Lineage (NCBI taxonomy): Bacteria > Bacillati > Actinomycetota > Actinomycetes > Geodermatophilales > Geodermatophilaceae > Geodermatophilus > Geodermatophilus sp. URMC 61. The sequence continues at coordinate 1,849,981 of NZ_JBRFHZ010000002.1, read as the reverse complement.
GGCGTGCGCCCGGAGGGGGTGCAGGGTGTCGCTGGCCACCATCAGCTCCACGCGGGTGCGCAGCAGCCCCCGGTCGCGGGCGAGGAGGTAGGCGGCGGCCTCCACCGGGGTGCGCCCGAGCAGGCCCAGCCCGATGCCGGCCTCGACGACGTGGGTCAGCCCCTCCGCGGCGTAGACCTCGCTGGCGCGACCCAGCGCCGTCGCGACGTCGTCCACCGGGTAGGGCTTGACGAGGTCGTCGACGAGTCGTTGCGCGCGTTCCTGCAGCAGTCCCGTGGGCTCGCCCGCGGCGTCCCGGACGACGATGCCTCCCTCGGGCGCGTCGGCGCGGCCGTCCAGGACGCCGCTGCGCCGCAGCACCTCGCTGCTCACGACGCTCATGTGTCCGGAGCGGTGCTTGAGCCAGACCGGTCGTCCCCCGCCGGCGCGGTCCAGCAGCCGGCGGTCGGGGTGGGCGCCGATGACCGTGTCGTCGTAGCCGGAGCCGACCACCCAGGCGTCGGCGGGCAGGCCGGCCGAGCCCCTGGTCACGGCCTCCTCGACCGCCCCCAGGGTGCCGGCCGCGGACAGGTCGATCTCGCCCAGCGACTGGCCGAACCACGCCATGTGGTTGTGCGCGTCCCCGAACCCGGGGACCACCACGGCGCCGTCCCCGTCGACGACCGTGCGGGCGGGCAGGTCCCGGACCTCCTCGTCGAGGCCCACGACGCGGCCGCCGAGGACGCCGACCACGGACGCCGTGGGGCGCGCGTCGTCGACGGTGATCACGCGCACGTCGCGCAGCAGCAGGTCGAGCACGGTCGGCCCCCTCAGGCCAGGTGGTGCAGGCGGGTCAACGGCAGGTCGGAGGCGCGGTGGACGGGGACGGGGCGCCCGTCCACGAGCACGGGGCCCGGCTCGGTCGGCACGGTCACCGCGGGCAGCGCGGCGTTGGCCACCATGTCCGCACTCGTCAGTCCGCGGCTCGCCCGGATGGCGGCGTAGCGGACACCGTCGGGGAGCGCACCGCGCGCGCGGGGGTCGGCGAGGCACTGCTCGGAGACGAACACCCGCGACAGCCGGCGGGGGGCGGCCCCCAGGCCACCGAAGTACGGGCGCACCACGCGCGGCTGGGTCAGCCGCGTGGACCCCGAGCCCGACCCCGACGTCCCCCACGCGACGAAGCCGGACTTGAGGACCAGCTCCGGTGCGGTGCCGAAGGTGGCCGGGTGCCACAGCACGACGTCCGCCAGCCGTCCGGGGGCGAGGGACCCCACCTCGTGGGCCATGCCGTGCGCGACGGCCGGGTTGACGGTGATCTTCGCCAGGTAGCGCAGCACGCGCTCGTTGTTGACGTGGTCCGGCCCGGCCTGACCGGCCAGGTGCGCCTGGACGTGGGCCAGCTGCCAGGTGCGCCGGGCGGTCTCCGCGATCCGGCCCATGCCCATCGAGTCGGAGTTCACGATGCTGATGGCGCCCAGGTCGTGCAGGGCGTTCTCGGCGGCGATGCCGTGCTCGCGCACGCGGCTGGTGGCGATCGAGACGTCGCTGTCGACCCCGCGGTGACCGCGGTGGACCGTCAGGGTCATGGGCAGCAGCTCGTCGACGGTCGCGCCGGTCAGCGGCAGCGTCGGCGTGGTCGACGAGGTCAGGACGTGCGGCTCGGTCACGACCTGCAGCAGGTCGGCGTGCCCGCCACCACCCTCGACGTGGTAGGCGTGCACGGTGCGGCCGCGGGTGGCCGACAGCGTGTCGGCCAGGGCCCCGGACTCGTTGAGCGTGTCCGTGTGCAGCGCCACGGGCAGGTCCACGTCGTCGGCCACGCCGAGGCAGGTGTCCACGATGCGCGGGGTCGCCCCCCAGTCCTCGTGGATCTTGAAGCCCCCGGATCCGGCCAGCACGGCCCGCTCGAGCAGCTCGGTGGAGGAGGTCGAGCCCCGGGCGAGGAAGGCCACGTTGAGGGGGGTGTCCCGCCAGCCCTCGATGAGCGTGTGCAGGTTCGGCGCGGGGTTCGCGCCCACGTCCCACACCCCGCCGATGCCCATGCCCACCAGGGAGGTCACCCCGGCGGCCAGCGCCGCGGGCGCGACCTCCGGGCTGGACAGGTGGACGTGCGAGTCGACGACGCCCGGCGTGGCGACGAGGCCCTCGCCGGGGATCATCGCCGTGTGCGAGTCCACCACCAGGTCGATCCCGTCGGTGGCCTCGGGGTTGCCGGCCCGGCCGATCCCGACGACGCGGGCGTCCTTGATGCCGATGCTGGTCTTGCGCACCCCGAGGAGGGGGTCGATGAGCACGACGCCCAGCACCACCATGTCCAGGGCGCTGTCCCGAGGGGCACGGTCGGTCACGAGCAGCCCGTCGCGGGCGGTCTTCCCGCAGCCGCCGAGCATCTCGTCGCCGGGCTCGGTGTCGTCCGCCTCGACGCGCACCCACAGGTCGGTGTCGCCGAGGCGCAGCAGGTCACCGGTCGTGGGTCCGTACAGGCTGGCGTAGCGGGCGCGGGAGATGCGGCTCACCGCTGACCTCCCCGGGCCACCACGGGGACGACGGAGGTGGTCCCGGGCGGGAACTCCCGGCTGATGCCGGCCGGCAGGTCCAGGCGGAAACCGCGGACCGCCTCGCGGTCGAGCTCCACGGCGGGGTTGACCTCCTCGAGCGGGAAGTGCGAGGAGATCCATACCGGGCGGTCGCCGCGGTTGGTCACCTCGACGGTGCGCCGGAGCCGTCCGGGGGCGAGGTCGACGTCGCCGTCCTGCGCGAGGACGGCGCCCGGCCCGGTCGGGTCGGCGGGGCCGAACGGCTCGGGCACGTGGACCAGGGACGAGCCGTGGGGGAAGAGTGCCTCCACCTGCAGGCTCGGCACGGTGTTCGCCACCCCGGGCAGCACCTGGTCGGCCGCCACCACGCCGCGGGCACGGGAGACGACCTCCTCGAGGGGCACCCCGTCCCAGGCCATCTCCAGGACCTCGTCGCAGACGAGGGCGATCGCCTCGGTCGCGCCGAGCCGGGCGCCCCGGGCGAGGCGCCGTCGGGCGAGCTCCGCGGCCGTGAAGAGCAGCAGGCGCTCCTGCTCGCGAGGGGTCAGGTGCACCGCGCACCTCCGGTCCGTGCGATGGACGGGTGTCGGTCAACACGGTCCACCGCGTCAGGCGGCACGACAATCACCGATGCGCAGCGGACCGCGGTGGTCGGGGCGACACCCGCCCGGTCCGCCACGCCTGAGGGCTGCGCTGTGCATCTGCGTCCGGTGCCGGCCGGGGGCGAAGACCCCCGCGACCGCGCCCGGGACGCCCGGGTGGGCGCCGCCTGTGGGGCAAGTCGCAGGGCCGGCGGGCCGGTCGGCTCAGTACAGTTGCGGGCAACGCCATCCGGAGCGGCCGAGAGACCTGGCTCGACGACGCCGCAGCAACCCCCCGCCCGGCGGACGAGGGTGCTACTGCCAGGACCGATGGAGGACACGATGACCGGCCCTGCGCCCACGTGGGCCCGCCGCCACGTCGACCTGTGCCGCACCGCCGCGGCCCTGTGTCGCTGACCGCTCGACCCTCGTCGCGGTAGCTGCCCGGCCCTCCGGCGCAGCCCGGCTGCCGTCGATCCGCCGCTTGCCGACGCCGTCCGTGGGGCACAGCCGGGTGGGCCCGCCCGCCGGCGCCACGCGCCCCGTTCCCCCCTGCTCACCCGAGGACTGCTCACCCGTGATCGATCTGCACGACGTCCGCAAGGTCTTCCCCGCCCGGGGCCGGTCCGGCGAGGTCGTCGCCGTCGACGGCGTCAGCCTGCGCGTGGAGGCCGGTGAGTTCGCCGGCGTGGTCGGCCCGAGCGGGTCGGGCAAGAGCACACTGGTGCGCCTGGTGAACCTGCTGGAGCGGCCCACGTCGGGGTCGGTCACCGTTGACGGCCGGGTGCTCACCGAGTTGCCGGACGACCAGGTGCGGCAGGCGCGCCGGTCCATCGGGATGGTGTTCCAGCACTTCGAGCTCCTGGACTCGCGGACCGCGGCCGGCAACGTCGAGCACCCGCTCGAGCTGGCCGGGGTCGGCCGGGCCGAGCGCCGCCGACGGGCCACCGAGCTGCTGGAACTGGTCGGGCTGGGGGAGCGGGCCGACGCGCACCCCGGGCAGCTCTCGGGCGGGCAGAAGCAGCGGGTGGCGATAGCCCGCGCCCTGGCCGGCCGCCCCAGGGTCCTGCTCTGCGACGAAGCCACCTCCGCCCTGGACCAGGCCAGCACCACCGGCGTGCTGGAGCTGCTGCGCAGGGTGCGGTCGGAGCTCGGCCTGACCGTGCTGCTCATCACCCACGAGATGGCCGTCGTCAAGGCCGTGTGCGACAGCGCCGTCCTCCTCGAGCGGGGGCGCGTCGTGGACAGCGGGCGCCTCTCGGAGGTCCTGACCCGCGAGCACTCGCCGCTGAGCGACGCCCTGCTGCCCGCGCCGCTCGCCGACGCCGGCGCCGGCCACGACGGGGTCCTCCTCCGGGTGACCGTCACCGACCGCACGCCCGAGGCCGTCGTCCTGCAGACCCTGGTCGGGCAGCTGGGGCTCGCGGTGGAGGTCGCCGGCGGTTCGGTGGAGACCGTCGCCGGGGGCCGCTACGGCCGGCTGCTGCTGCGGGCCACCGGCGACCTGAGCCGGCTGGACCGGGCGCTGCGCGGTCTGCGCGACGACGGCGTCCTCGTCGAGGCGGTACCCCGGGACACCAACGCGGTGGCGGCGACGGGAGCGGGCCGATGAGCGACTGGACCCGCGTCTGGCCGCAGCTGGTCGAGGCGACCGGTGAGACGCTGTACATGGTCGGGGTCTCCGCGCTGCTCACCGTGCTGCTCGGCGTCCCGCTCGGGATCCTGCTGACCGTCACCGCCCCCGGCGCGCTGACCCCGCGGCCGCTGCTCAACCGGTTCCTGGGACTGGTGGTCAACCTCGGCCGGTCGCTGCCGTTCATCATCCTGCTGTTCCTGGTCGCGCCGGTGACCCGCGGCATCGTCGGGACGACGATCGGCTCGACGGCGGCCATCGTGCCGCTGACGATCGGCGCCGTCCCCTTCCTGGCCCGCCTGGTGGAGACCAGTCTCCGGGAGGTCGCCCCCGGGAAGGTCGAGGCGGCGATGTCCATGGGCGCGCGCCGCCGGGACGTCGTCCGCACCGTGCTGCTGCCCGAGGCGCGGCCCTCGCTCATCGCCGGGATCACGGTCACCGTCGTCGCGCTCATCAGCTACTCGGCGATGGCCGGCGCCGTCGGCGGCGGCGGGCTTGGCGACTTCGCCATCCGCTTCGGCTACCAGCAGTTCCGCACCGACATCACCCTGCTGACCGTGGTCCTGCTGCTCGTCATCGTGCAGGCCCTGCAGTGGGCCGGCGACCACTGGGCGCGCCGGCTGGCGCACGTCTGACCCCGCGGTGGCCGGCCGGCCACCGTCCCCCCGCACCACCCCGAAGGAGAACCCCCGCCATGCGATCCCGTCTCGCCTCGCTCCTGGCCGCGTCCGCGGCGACCGCCCTCCTGGCCGCCTGCGGCGGCGGCGAGGCCGAGCTGTCCGCGGCCGACGAGCCGCTGCGGGTGGGCGCGTCCCCGGTGCCGCACGCCGAGATCCTGCGCTTCGTCGACGAGAACCTCGCCGCGGACGCCGGTCTGGACCTCGACATCGTCGAGTTCACCGACTACGTGCAGCCCAATGTCGCCCTCGACGACGGGTCCCTGGACGCCAACTACTTCCAGACCGTCCCGTACCTGGAGGAGCAGGAGGCCAGCGCCGGCTACGACTTCACCCCGCTGGCGCCGGTGCACATCGAGCCCCTGGGCATCTACTCGCAGTCGCTGACCGACCTCGCCGCCCTCCCCGACGGCGCGACCGTGGCGATCCCCAACGACCCCACCAACGCCGCCCGGGCGCTGCGGCTGCTGGAGGCCAACGGGCTGATCACCCTGGCCGACACCGGCGACGCGGCGCCCACGTCGCTGGACGTCCAGGACAACCCCAAGGACCTGAAGATCTCCGAGGTCGAGGCCGCGCAGGTGCCCCGGTCGCTGGCCGACGTCGACATCGCGGTGATCAACGGCAACTACGCCATCGAGGCCGACCTCGTCCCGGCCGAGGACGCCCTGGCCCTGGAGTCGGCCGAGGGCAACCCCAACGCCAACCTGCTGGTGGTGCGGACCGGGACCGAGGACGACCAGCGGATCCAGCAGCTCGAGGGGCTGCTGCACTCCGACCAGGTGCGTCAGTTCATCGAGGACACCTACGAGGGCGCGGTCATCCCCGCCTTCTGACCCTCGCCGCAGCGGCCGGCCAGGCCCGGCCGGCCCCGGGCGCGGGACACGGGTCCCGTCCGCTCAGATGCCGGTCTCGGCCGGCAGGGCGCCCGCTGGACGGCGCGCACCAGGTCGGCGTGGTCGCGCTCGGTCTGGTCGGCGTACGCGCGGGCGAACCGGCACAGCGCACGGCGCACCTTGCTGCCGCCCCCGAGGTAGCCCGCGATCATCGACGCTCCGCTGGTGCGGGCGTGCCCCTTGGCCAGGAGGTAGCCGCAGATGCCCGCGTACGCCACGAGAGCGGTGGTGTCGACGCCGGCGACGGCGATCGCGCCCTTCATGTCCCGGAACTGGCGGACGTAGTACTGGACGTCGCCGACGCTCGTCCAGCCCAGGAGCGGGTCGCTGACGGTCTGCACCGCCTGCTGGTACTCCACGACGCGCTGGCCCTGGTGGGCGTGCCACGCCGACTCGCCGTGCACGAACGGCGCGACCACCGAGCGGCGGGCCTGCTTGAGCTGGAGGAACAGCACGTCGTCGGCGCTGCTCCCCTCGCACAGGGCCACCCACGCGCGGAGCCCGACCGATCCCACGCCGACCACCTTGTGGGCGATGTCAACCAGGCGGTAGCCGCCCACCACCCGGGCCCAGTGCGGCGGCAGCGTCGTCAGGTAGGCGTCCAGCGCCTCGGCCAGCTGCTCGGCCTCGGCCGGCTGCGGGCGGGTGATCAGCGGCGGCTCGGTCACGATCCTGCGCGCGCCGTCGCGCTCCTCGGTGATCCGGGGCAGTGCCCGGTCACTGGTCCGCTTGCGGGCCCGGCGGGCCGACGTCTCGATCTCCGTGCGCAGGTCCGCGCCGGGCGCCGTCCGCAGCATCCGGTCCACGTCGAGGTGCTCGTACGAGCGCGCGAGGAGCGGCTGCTCGGCCAGTGCGGTGATGTGCAGGCGGTACTCCTCGACGCACCGGGCCACCGCGTCGCCACACGCGGCCTCCGACGTCCCGTTCTCCCGGCCCGCCACCCAGACGCTGGCGGTGAGCCGGCGCAGGTCCCACTCCCACGCGCCGGGGTGCGCTTCGTCGAAGTCGTTGAGGTCGAACACGAGGTCGCGCTCGGGGGAGGCGTAGAACCCGAAGTTGCCGAGGTGCGCGTCGCCGCACACGACCGGCGTGATCCCGGTGGCGGGCAGCGCGGCCGAGTCCGCGGCGTGCACGTTGGCCGCTCCCCGGAGGAAGGCGTAGGGGGAGGCGATCATCCGCCCGACGCGCACGGGGACCAGCCAGTCCAGCCGCCCCTCGTGCGAGCGGATCACCTGGTCGACGACGTCCGGCCGGTCGGGCGGGGGCGTCCAGTCCCCGAGCGCGGAGCGTGGGGCGCGCCGGCGCAACCGTCGGCCGAGCTCGTACCGCTCCGCGCGCGGCGGACCGCTGTGCCGCAGCGAGGTGAACCCGCGGTGGTCGGCCGACGCGAGGACCGCGTGCGCCTGCGACCGCGCCTGTGTCCCGGTCACCGGACGAGCCTGGCAGCGCGCCGGTCGGAGGGCCAGGGGAGCGACCGGCGCGCGGACGTGCCGGCCGGTCGGTCCGGCCGTCGTGCTGTCACGGTGGGACACCCTGCGGCCGGAGGTCACCCCGGGGGATGACGGAGCACAGGGCCTGCCGAGCCGGCGAGCCGCGACGGGGCCGACCGACCCGGTCGTGACCGCGGTGGGGCGCACGGTCACCTCCCCGGGCGCGTCCCCCGACGCCGACGGCCCCGGCGGCGACGGCGAGCCGAGCCGGGGCGCCGCCTGTGACGATCCGGCCATGGCGGATCTGCGCACCCTGCTGGGCGACGTCGCGGCGCGGGCTGCCGACCACCGGGCCCGGGTCCGGGAGGTCGCGGTCTTCCCCCGCGGTGAGCCGGTCGCCGCGGTCCGCGCCGGACTCGGTTCGCTGCGCGACGAGGGCGCCGACCCGGCCGTCGTCCTGGCGGAGCTCGCGGCGGCTGTCGAGCCAGGCCTGGTGGCCACGACGGGACCGCGGTACTTCGGCTTCGTGGTCGGCGGGGCCCTCGACTCGGCCACCGCGGCCGACATGCTCGCCGTGGCGTGGGACCAGCCGGCGTTCAACGCGGTGACGTCGCCGGCAGCAGCGGTCGTGGAGGACGTGGCCGGCGCGTGGCTGAAGGAGCTGCTCGGGTTGCCGCAGACCGCGTCCACCGGGTTCGTCACCGGCGCCCAGGGAGCCAACACCGTGGGTCTGGCCGCGGCCCGGCACCGGGTCCTCGCCGACGCCGGCTGGGACGTCGAGCAGAACGGGCTCGCGGGTGCGCCGGCGGTCCGGGTGCTGGCGACAGGGGAGCGGCACGCGACGATCGACCGGTCGCTGCGCCTGCTGGGGCTGGGCGCGGGCGCCCTGCAGCCCGTCGCCACCGACGAGCAGGGCCGGATCGACGTCGCCGCGCTCGCCGGCGCGCTGGAGGGCGGTCCGCCGGGACGGGTCGTCGTCTGCCTGCAGGCGGGCAACGTGAACACGGGTGCCTGCGACGACCTCGCCGCCGCCGTCCCCCTCGCCCACCGGTACGGGGCCTGGGTCCACGTGGACGGCGCGTTCGGGCTGTGGGCGGCGGCGTCCCCGACCACCCGGCACCTGGTCGAGGGCGTCGCGGCCGCGGACTCGTGGGCCACGGACGGCCACAAGTGGCTGAACGTCCCCTACGACAGCGGCTACGCGTTCTGCGCCGACCCGGAGGCGCACCGGGCGGCGATGGCGTACACGGCTGCGTACCTGACCGGGCAGGGGCAGGGGGACCTGCGCGCGCCCGGGGACCACGTCCCGGAGTCCTCCCGCCGGGCGCGCGGCTTCGCGACGTGGGCCGCCCTCCGTGAGCTCGGGCGCTCCGGCGTCGCCGGGCTCGTGGAGCGCTGCTGCGCGCTGGCCCGCCGGTTCGCCGCCGAGGCGTCCGCCGTCGAGGGCGTGGCGGTGGTCAACGACGTCGTCCTCAACCAGGTCCTCCTCCGGTTCGGGGACGACGACGCGACGACCGACGCGGTGGTGGCCGCGGTGCAGCGCTCGGGTGAGTGCTGGATGGGCGCCACCACCTGGCACGGGATGCGGCTCATGCGGGTCTCGGTGTCGAACTGGTCCACGACGGAGGCGGACGTCGACCGAGCCGTGCGGGCGGTCGCGACCGCGTGGCGGGGCGCGCGCTGACCGGGAGGCACCGGGGTCAGCCGCCCACCACGGTCCCCGACAAGCCCGAGGGGCGTGCGCCGGACCCTGGCCGCGGTGCGTGCCGGCTCGCGTGGGTCTGCACGCGTCGTCGGCCGGCTCTAGTCTGCGGCCGTCGGCCCCGCAGGCGCAGGAGGACCCGTGCGCACCCTGCTCACCAATTTCCGCAACTTCGCCTTCTCCGGCAGCCTCATCGACCTGGCCGTCGGCCTGGCGATCGGGGCGGCGTTCGCGACGGTGGTCGAGTCGCTGGTGGGAGACGTCATCCTGCCGCTCGTCGCGGCGATCTTCGGGGAGCCGAACTTCGACGCCCTCGTGCTGACGGTGAACGGCGCGGAGATCCGCTACGGGTCGTTCCTGACGGCGCTGGTCTCGTTCCTGCTTCTGGCCCTCACGATCATGCTCATCGTCCAGGCCATCCGGCGTGCCACCGGCCGGGAGACCGCCGGCGCGCAGGGCAACCGGGAGTGCGACCACTGCAAGAGCTTCATCCCGGTGGACGCCGCGGTCTGCATGTTCTGCACCCGGGACGTCGACCCGATCGTCTCCTGACCGGCCCTCGCCGAGGACCTCGCGGGCGGGGGCGAGGGGCCCTGTCCGCGGCGCACCCACCGGAATACCGTCCGGTTCGGCTCCCACGACCGCCGGTCTCGAGCAGGTGGACCACGGGCGGACAGGAGGCACGCCATGACCCGGACCCGGACCCGCACCGTGCAGCGTCAGGCGATCGTGGCCGCCGTGCTGCTCGTCCTCGTCGCGACACCGACCGCGGCGGCCGGCGACGAGCCGGCGTCCCCGCGAGGTGATCCCGGGGTGGTGCTCAGCTGGAACGCCCTCACCTGGCGCACCGTCGGCGTCGAGGGCGAGAAGCCGCCGCCCGTGGCGCAGCTGTATCTCGGCCTGGTGTCGAGGGCCGTGTACGACGCGGTCGTCACCGCTGAGGAGGCCGATGTGCCCACCGCGTCCGACGTGGCCGCGGCGACCGCGGCGCACGACGTCCTCGTCCACTGGTTCCCGGCGTCCCAGGCCGCCCTGGACGCCGATCTCGCCGGCTGGCTCGGCACCGTCCCGGAGAGTGCCGAGCGGCAGAACGGCGTGCAGGTCGGGCAGGACGCCGCGGCGGCCCTCGTCGCCGCCCGCGCCGATGACGGGCGGGACGCGCCGATCATCCTCGACCGGCCCGCCGAGCCGCCCCCCGGGATGTGGGTGCCCACCGGCACCGGGGAGATGCAGGCCCCGTGGCTCGGCTTCACCGAGCCGCTCGTCGTCGACTCGCCGGAGGAGTACGCCACGGACGGGCCCGACCCGCTGGACAGCGAGGCGTACGCCGCGGACTTCGCCGAGGTGGCGGCGATGGGGTCCGCGACGAGCGCCGACCGGACGGCGGAGCAGACCGACCTGGCGCTCTTCTGGAGCGACAACCCGGCCCGGCAGTACCAGGACGCGCTGCGGGAGCGGGCCGCCCGCCACCAGCTGGACATCGTCGACACCGCGCGGCTGTTCGCCGCCGTCAACTCCGCCGGGGCGGACGCGGCGATCACCTGCTGGCGGGTCAAGTACGACACGCCCTTCTGGCGTCCGGTCACCGCCATCCAGCAGGCCGACCGGGACGGCAACGACGCCACCACGGCCGACCCGGCGTGGACCCCGCTGCGGTCGACGCCGCCGCACCCGGAGAACCCCAGCGGCCACGGCTGCCTCAGCTCGGCCGTCGCCGGGACCCTCGAGGAGATGTTCGGTCACGGGCAGTTGGACATGGAGATCCGCAGCACCGTCACGAACACCACCCGGGTCTACGACGACGCGGAGGCCTGGCTGGACGACATCGCCGACGCGCGGGTCTGGCTCGGCGTCCACTTCCGTGACTCGGTGGACGACGGCCGGGAGATCGGCGCCGGGGTCGCCGACGCGGTCGCCGACGAGTTCCGGCCGGCGGACGGCTGAGGCCGGCGCGGTCAGCGCGGTCCCGGGGCCCGCCCTCAGGACACGAGCCGGCGGTGGTGGCTTTCCCGCGCGGCGCCGGGGGGCCACACTCCCGGGTGCGGGGCGACGACACGGGATCCAGGCCGATGACCGCCGGAGGGACCACGATGCCCGACCACCCGATGCCCGACCACCCGATGTCCGACCACCCGGTGCTCGACCGCAGCAGGTTCCTCGAGGGGGCCTTCGCCCCGGTCACGGAGGAGGTCACCGCGTTCGACCTGCCGGTGACCGGATCCCTCCCCGCGGAGCTGCACGGGCGTTACCTGCGCAACGGGCCCAACCCCCTGGGCCTCGACGACCCGGTCCAGCACTGGTTCCTCGGCCCCGGCATGGTGCACGGGGTCCGGCTGCGGGACGGTCGGGCCGAGTGGTACCGCAACCGTTGGGTGCGATCGAGGCAGGTGGCCGAGGCCCTCGGCGAGCGGTGGGCCGGAGGGCCGGTGCACGCCGGCATGGACTTCGCCGCCAACACCCACGTCCTCGCCCACGCCGGACGCACCCTGGCCACCGTCGAGGGCGGCGCCCTGCCGTACGAGCTCACCGACGAACTCGAGACCGTCGGTCCGTGCGACTTCGACGGCACCCTGCCGGGCGGCTACGCCGCGCACACCAAGCTCGACCGGCGGACCGGGGACCTGCACGCCGTCGCCTACTTCTGGGGTTGGGACCACGTGCAGCACGTCGTCATCGGCCCCGACGGGCGGGTCAGCAGCACCGCAGACGTCCCGGTCGCGGACGGGCCGATGATGCACGACTTCGCCCTGACCGAGCGCTACGTCGTCCTGCTCGACCTCCCGGTGACCTTCAGCATGCAGGCCGCGGCCTCCGGCTCCTCCCTGCCCTACGGGTGGAACCCGGCGCACCAGGCGCGGGTCGGCCTGCTGCCCCGGGAGGGGAGCACCCGTGCGGTCCGCTGGTTCGAGGTGGACCCGTGCTGGGTCTTCCACACGCTCAACGCGTACGACGACGGCGACCGGGTCGTCGTCGACCTCTGCCGCTACGCGGGGTCCTACGACCTGTCCGCCCTGTCCGGGCAGGGCCGGCTGACGCTGGACCGCTGGACCGTCGACCCCACGACGGGGCGGGTGGGCCAGCAGCGCCTCGACGACCGCCCCCAGGAGTTCCCGCGCACCGACGAGCGGGTCGTCGCCCGGCCGTACCGCTACGGCTACAGCGCGGTGACCGGGGAGATCAGCCGCGCGACCGTGCAGGTGGACGGCACCTTCACGGACGGCGCGTTCGCCGACGCACTGCTCAAGCACGACCTGGCCACGGGCCGCGTCGAGGAGCACCGGTTCGGCCGGAACGCGACCGTGGGCGAGGCCGTGTTCGCCCCCTCGGCGCCCGACGCGGCCGAGGACGACGGCTACGTCCTGGCCTTCGTGCACGACCCCGACCGGGGAGCGGCGGACCTGGTCGTGCTCGCGGCCCAGGACTTCGCCGGCGGCCCGGTCGCCCGCGTCCACCTGCCGGCACGGGTCCCGCTCGGCTTCCACGGCAGCTGGATCGCGGACGGGTGAGCAGCGGGGCGCGAGGGCTGCCGCCGGGTCGGCCGAGTGCGGAGCCGCTGCGACCACACCCCCGATCCCCGGTCACCCGAAGGCATGGACGGTCCGGTCCAGGTACGCGTTCCGGAACGCGCCCCGCGGGTCGAGCCGGCGCACGAGTGCGCGGAAGTCGGGCATCCGCGGGTACAGGCTCTCCAGCTCACCTGCGTCCGTGGTGAACAGCTTGCCCCAGTGCGGTCGGGCAGCGTACGGGCGGAGCGCGGCCTCGATCTCCGGCAGCAGGGCCACCACACGCGTCTGGTCGGGGACCCAGGTGAAGTGCAGCGCCAGGACGTCCCCGCCGTGGGCCGGGCTCAACCACAGCTCGTCGGCGGCAACGGTGCGGATCTCACTGACCTGGAGCAGCGGTGCGATCCGGTCGGCCATGGCGCGCAGCGCCTCGCAGGCCCCTCGCCCGTGCCGCCGCGGCACGAAGTACTCGGACTGCAACTCCTCCCCCCTGCTCGGGGTGAAACCGGCCCTGAAGTGGGGGAGGCGCTCGTGCCACTCGCCGGGGACACCGAGCTGCTCGGTGAGGTTCTCGACCGGCATGTCCTTCAGCATGTGCGTCGGTGCCGTCGCGGCGCGGGCCCCGAAGAACTCCTCGGGTGCCACATCGAGGTCCTCCGTGCGCGACTTGACCCACACCTGGGTGACGTCGTGCCAGTCGGTGAAGACGCTGACGCTGTAGGCGGCGTCCGCCACGGCGTCCAGATCCGTGAACAGGCGGTCCCAGGTGAGTCCGAGGTAGACGGTGTTGTGCACGTCGAAGGTGGGCTGGACGCGCAGTCCGATCCGCGTGACGATGCCCAGCGCCCCCAGGTGGACCACGGCACCGGGGAAGTCCGGCTCCTCGGGGCCGAGCGCGATGACCGCCCCGTCGGATCCGACCATCTCCAGGCCGGCCACGGACGTGCTCAGCGAGCCGTTGCGGTTGCCGGAGCCGTGGGTGCCGGTGGCAGTGGCCCCCACGACGGTGATGTGGGGTAACGAGGCGAGGTTCGGCAGCGCGAGGCCGTGCTCGGCGAGCTCGGGGACGAGCTGGCTGTACCTGGTCCCACCCGAGACCCACGCGGTGCCTGTGCCGCCCCCGCCGAGCCGGTCGATCTCGACCTCGGGGTCGAGGGCGTCGAGCACCACCAGGTCGGCGGTGGTGTCGGCGATGTCGTTGAAGCAGTGCCGGGAGCCGAGGACCTTGACCCGCTCGCTGCCGGCGACGATCTCCTGGACCTCGCTGACGGTCGTGGGCCGGTGGATCCGCGCGGCCCGGTAGGTCAGGTTCCCGGCCCAGTTCCGCAGCTGCCGAGGCGTCGACGTGGACGTCGTGTTCCGGTTCTCCGGCATGCCTGTCGAGACCATCTCCCAGCGGGTCGGTGGGAGCCGACTGTACTGCCCCGTGCCGCGACAGGACCGTGGCGTGCGGGGTCCGCGCGCTCGCGGTACCGGTGCCCCACCCCGGCCGCAGGGACCCTCCCGTCCCCGCACGTGCCGCTGGCCGAGCAGGTCGCCGCCGCCGAGGTGGTCGGTCCGGGCTCACCCGGGCTCGGACTCGTGCCCGGCCGGAACGGCCCGGACGAGGCCCCGGTAGGCATCGGCGGCCCGGATCCGGCCGTTGACGACATCGTGGATGGTCCGCGCGATCGGCATGTCCAGTCCGTGCTGGTCGGCCAGTTCCACCACCGTGGACACGGTCCTCACGCCCTCGGCGACCATGCGCATCTCGCCCAGCACCTCGTCGAGCGGCCGGCCCCGGCCGAGCTGCTCGCCGACGTGGCGGTTGCGGCTCTGCGGACTCATGCACGTGGCCACCAGGTCGCCCATGCCGGCCAGCCCGGCGAGGGTGGCCGCCTCGCCGCCCATCGCCACGGCCAGCGTGGTGAGCTCGGCCAGGCCGCGCGACATCACCGCGGCCCGCGTGCTGTCACCGACGCCCAGGCCCTGGGCCATGCCGGTGGCGATCGCGACGACGTTCTTGAGGGCGCCGCCGATCTCGCAGCCGATGACGTCGTGGTGGGTGTACACGCGGAAGACCCCGCGGCGCACCTCCTGCTGCAGCGCCGCGGCGACCGTCAGGTCCTCCGTCGCGATCACGCTGGCCGCCGCCTGGCCGGACATGATCTCCCGCGCCAGGTTGGGGCCGGTCAGCGCGGCCGCTGGGTGCCCGGGCAGCACGTCCGTGATCACCTGGGTCATGCGCAGGTGGGTGCCCCGCTCGAGCCCCTTGCTGAGGCTCACCACCGGGATCCACGGCGCCAGGTGCGGCCGGACCCGCCCCAGGGTCTCGCGGAATGCGCCGGTCGGCACTCCCACCACCAGGAGTTCGGCGTGCGCGGAGGCCTGCTCGAGGTCGGCTGTCGCTCTCAGCCGTGCGGGCAGCCGCGCATCGGGTAGGTAGGCGACGTTGGAGCGCTGTTCGTTGACCTCGGCGGCCACCTCGGGATTGCGTGCCCAGAGCAGGACCTCGTGGTCACGTCGGCACATCAGCGCGGCGACCGTCGTCCCCCACGAGCCGGCCCCGAGCACGGTCACCCTCATCGACGCCTCCCCGACGGCCGTGCCCCAGGGCGACGGCCGGGCCCGTACCGGTCCCCAGCCCGGACAGGATCGTGGCGGCCGGGTCGCCGGGCCAGTACCGGCCGCACGGACAGGGCGACGTCCTCGTCCGTGCGCGGGGGTGGATCCCGCGCGAACGGTGGAGCGGACCGATCCCCGGCGGGGGCGCGGTGTGCCGGCGCCGTCGGGCCGGTGGCAGGGGCGTCGTCCTGCCCCTGTCCCAGAGGGGCGGCCGGGATCTCGGGCGGAATGCCGGCCGACGTGGCCGGGAACGGGGGCGCGAGGGCACCATCGGGGTGTCGCCGACGAGCACCGCCGGCGTCGGGAGGACGCTCGCAGCCCGGGAGCGGGTACGGAGGCGCGACGATGGCGCGGAGTGACTTCCACGTGGCGATGACGAACGCACTCGACCTCGCCATGCCCCCGGAGGTGCCGCAGGAGTACGACATCGAGGCCGTGGTGGACCAGTGCATCGCGCTGCTGGAGCGGGCGGGATGGCGGTTCACCCGGACCCGACCCGCCAGGACGGCGCCCGGCCGGCACGCGCCACGACCGGCGTGACGGGGCCGTGAGCACGGGGAGGCGCAGGGTCATCTCGCCGGGCGCGTCCCCGGGTGGCGGCGGTCCCGGCCGACGGAGGGGCCCGCGCCGCGGCACGGCCCTGTGACGATCGGGCCGGTCCCGCCAGGGAGGCTCCGATGACCGCACCCGCCACGGCCCCCGTCGCGCCGGCAGCCCGGACCCCCGACCCCTCCGGCGTCCACGCCGTGGTGGGCGCCGGGGGCGCCACCGGCCGGCGGCTCGTCGCGCACCTGCACGCGGCCGGGTACCGGGTGCGCGCGGTGACCCGCGACGGCCGCGACGTCGGCACGCCGGGTGTGGAGACCGCGGCGGCGGACGCCACCGACGGCGCGACGCTGGCCGGGGCCTGCCGGGACGCGGCCGTCGTCTACCACTGCGTCATGCCGGTGCTCGCCCGCTGGACCCGTGAGTTCCCCGTGGTCACCGACGCCCTGGTGGAGGCCGCCTCGCAGGTGGGGGCGCGACTGGTGTACGCCGACGACACCTGGATGTACGGGCGGGTCGACGGTCCGATGACCGAGGACACCCCGTGGCGGCCGGTGAGCACCAAGGGCGTGCTGCGCGCCTGGATCGCCGAGCGGGTCCTCTCCGCCGGTGCGGCCGGACGCCTGCAGGTCGGCGTCGTCCGTGCGGGGGAGCTCTACGGGCCCGGCGTCCGGTCGGTCGTCGCGGGCAACGTGTTCCGCGCGGCGCTGCGCGGGTGGCCGGTGCAGTGGCTCGGCGACCCGGACCTGCCCCTGACGCCCACGTTCGTCGACGACTTCGCCGCCACCCTGGCCGCCGCGGGGGCGGGGGACAGCGCAGGAGCGGCGGTGTGGCACGTGCCCCACCCGGGGGTGACCACCGGCCGGGCGCTCGCCGCGGAGGCGTGCCGGCAGGCGGGCACCCGGCTCCGGCTGGTACGGCACGGGAGCCGCCGGGTGCGCGCGCTCGGCTCCGTCGTCCCGCTGGCCCGCGAGGGAGCCGAGATGGTGTACCAGTTCGAGCAGCCGTTCGTGGTCGACGGCAGCCGGGCCGCCCGGGCCTTCGGGCTTCCGGCGACCCCGTACGAGGAGGGCGTGCGCCGGACCCTGGCGGCCACCTCGGCTCCCGGCCGCTGAGCCCCGACCGGCGCCCCGGGGTCAGCCGCCGGGCCGGTCCGCGGACGGCCGGCCCGGGAGGGCCCGGCCGAGGACGAGCGCGCCGACCCCGGCGAGCACCACGCTGAGCAGGGCGACCCGCAGGCTGGTGGCGTCCGCCAGGGCGCCGATCAGCGGCGGGGACACGAGGAAGCCGATCCGCAGCAGCCAGTTGATGACCGCCAGTCCGACCCCGTGCGGCAGCCCGGGCAGCTCGTCGGCGGCCTGGTAGACGGCCGGGATCAGGGTGGCGACGCCCAGCCCCGCGAGGGCGAACCCGGCCAGCGTGGCGGGCACCGACGGCAGTGCCAGGGCCAGGCCCATCCCCGCTGCGGCGAGCCCTCCGCCGGCCCGGGCCACCCGGCGCCGGCCGAACCGGTCGACGACCCGGTCGCCGGTCAGCCGCCCGACGGTCATCGCCACCGACAGGGCGACGAAACCCAGCCCGGCGGTGGCCGCGCCGGCCGCCAGTTCGGTGCGCAGGTAGAGCGCGCTCCACGAGGCGCCGGCGTCCTCGACGAACGCGCCGCACGCGGCGAGCACGCCGAGCACCGCGAGCGCCGGGACGGCGGCCCGCCGCCGCGGGCGCTCGCGCGGTACGTCCGCGGCGACGGGGTCGGGCTCGTCGCGTCCCGGCAGCACCGCCCGGGAGGCGGCCACCGCGACGGCGCCGAAGACGACGGCCGAGACCGCGAGGTGGGTCCCCAGCGGCACCCGCAGCCCCGCCGCGACCGAGCCGAGCAGCCCGCCGACGACCGCGCCGATGCTCCAGACGCCGTGGAAGGCGTTGATGATGGAGCGGCCGTAGAGCCGCTGCACGCGCAGCCCGTGGGCGTTCTGCGCGACGTCGACGACCGCGTCCAGCGCCCCGAGCACCAGCAGCGCCGCGGCGAGCCCGAGCCAGTTCGGCGCCACCGCCACCGTCCAGACGGTGACACCGAGCAGCACCAGGCCGTAGGAGGCCACCCGGCCGGAGCCGAACCGGCGGATGAGGGCGGCCGAGGACAGGCCGGCCAGCAGCGCGCCGAGCGGCACGGCCGCCAGGGCGGTGCCCAGGGCGGTGCTGCTCAGCCCCAGCTGGGCCTTCACCTCAGGCAGGCGCGGCACGAGGCCGGCGTAGAAGACGGCGTTCAGGAAGAAGCAGGCGGCGACGGCCGCGCGGGCACGGCGCAGCGGCGCGGTGGCGGTGTCGGTGAGGGTCACGGGGTCCTTCGGGAGGGTCAGCCGGCGAGCCGGTGCAGGGCGGAGCGGATCTGGCCGGCGTCCATGGGGTCGGTGGAGAGGGCGCTGTGCAGGACGAGCCCCTCCACCAGCGCGTCGACCTCGCGCGCGGTCACCGGGTCCAGGTGGCGCTCCAGGCTGCGGCGGCTGCGGGACATCCAGTCCTGGGTGACCGCGCGCAGCGCCGGGTCGCGCGCTGCGGCGACGTAGAGCTCGACGGCCAGCACCAGATCCCGCTGGGAGCCGAGCAGGTCGCCGGTGAGGTGGTCGACCAGCGCCTCGAGCGCCGCCGCCCGGTCCGGTGCCGCGCGCATGCGCTCGTCGAAGCGCTCGGCGACGACGTCCACGTACCGGGTGAACGCGGCGGCCAGCAGCTCGGTCAGCGAGGCGAAGTGGTAGGTCAGCGACCCCAGGGGGACGTCGGCGGCGCGGGCGATCGCCCGGTGCGTGGCGGCGGTGACGCCCTGCTCGGCGATGACGTCGAGCGTGGTGTCGACCAGCCGGTCGCGCCGGCCCGGGTCGTGCCGGCGGGCCCGCCGCGCCGGGGCCGAGGTCACCGGCCGGGCCCGTCGAGGGTGCGGACGACGCGGGCCGGGTTGCCGACGGCGACCACGTTCGGCGGCAGGTCGCGGGTGACCACCGCTCCTGCGCCGACGACGGTGTTCTCGCCGATCGTCACGCCGGGCAGCACGATGGCTCCGCCGCCGACCCAGACGTTGTCACCGATGGTGATCGGCTCGGCCGCCTCCCACTTGGCCCGTCGCGGCTCGGGGTCGACGGGGTGGGTCGGGGTCAGGAGCTGGACGTTGGGCCCGATCTGGACGTCGTCCCCGATGGTGATGGGGGCGACGTCGAGGGCGACCAGGCTGAAGTTGGCGAAGCAGCGGGCACCGATGCGGACGTGGCTGCCGTAGTCGACGAAGAAGGGCGGCCGGATCTCCGTGCCCTCCCCGACGGCGCCGAGCAGCTCCTCCAGCAGCCGGCGGCGCAGGGGGCCCTGGCGGACCGTGGTCGCGTTGTAGGCGTCGGCCAGGTCCAGCGCCCGGGTGCTGGCCTCGCCGAGCTCGGGGTCGTCGGTGACGTAGAGGTCGCCGGCGAGCATCCGCTCGCGCATGGTCCGGGTGTCGTCCGCGTCGCGCCGCAGGGTCATAGGAACGAGCGTACACATCGGTCCGAGCCGGTGCGGCGGCTGCTGAGGGACGCCGGATCGCGTGCCGGTGCTGGACGGCCGGCTCGCCGCTCCGCACGACGGACCGCCGGCTACCGCTCCTGATCGGCGTCCGCCTGATCCCGGAACTCCCGGAAGGCCGCGAACGCCCGGGCGCCGTACACGGTGCCCGGACCGCCGTTCATCGCGATCGCGACCCCGAGCGCCTCGGCGACCTCCTCCTCGGTCGCGCCGGTGCGGACGGCACCGCGGGCGTGCGAGGCGATGCAGCCGTCGCACTCCTTGCTGACGGCGATGGCGAGGGCCATCAGCTCCTTGGTCTTCTGGTCCAGCGCGCCGGCGGCGTAGGCGGCGGCGTGCATCTGGCGGTAGCCGTCGTAGACCTCCGGGATCGCGCGACGCAGCGCGCGGCCCGGTTCACGGAGCTCTTCCTGGACCGCCTGGCCGTAGCTCATGACCCGATGCTGGCACCGGCCCGGCATCCGGGCTCGGTGACCGCGGCGACCAGCCGGAGCGGGACGGCCGGGCGGACGTGCGCCCGGTCCGCGCCCCGGCACAGGGCTGACGACGCCTCGGGCGTCAGCGTCCGGCCGGCCACCGAGTACGGGCCGACGGTGCCCGAGCCGCCGCCCTACGACGTGCTGCTGCGGTCGGCCTCGGCGGCGAGAACGGCGTCGTCCCGGCTGGCGAAGGGCCCGGCCGTGCGGCCGTCGGCGCGGCACGTCCACCGGTAGCCGTCGGGCATCTGCTCGATGAGGTAGCCCTCCGGGTCGGACGGGCCGTGGCCCGGGCGTTCCCATGGGTCGGTCATGCGAACTCCAGGTTCTTGAAGCGCACCCCGGCGGACGCGCCGCCGAGGTGGACGACCGGCACGGGGCGGAGGGTGGTGTCGGCGACGCTCAGGCTCTCGCCGCCGCCGCGGGTGAAGAGCAGGCCCGCTCCGGAGACGGTGATCTGGAGCGGCACGTAGACGCCTGTGTCCAGCGCCGTTCCCCCGGTCGAGGACGCCAACGGAGTGGCGACCCCCTCGACGACCCGGTCGACGTCCAGGGTGCCGTCTCCCCGCAGGAGGAAGAGGTAGCCGTCGGCGCCGGTCGACGAACCGGACGACGGTCGGTACGGGTGGTCGTCGGTGCTCAGGAGGACCCACCCGCAGCTCGTGCGGCTGCCGGCGCAGGTCTCGTCCATGCGGAGGTCGAGGCGCAGCGTGAACGCGGCCGGGTCCGGCGGTGCCAGGAAGCCCATCAGCGTGGAGGTGGCGGTGCCCGAGACGTCGAAGCCCCAGGAACCGTCGTCCGCGTAGAACCGGCCGCGGCCGGCGTCCGCCAGCATCCCGGGCAGCCAGACCTGACGGGCGAACAGGTCCGAGGCGCGCCGCCCCGCGTCCCCCGCGACGTAGACCGGGTCGTCGGAGAAGATCGCGTCCACGCCGTCGGCGACGACGACGTCGCGCTGGTGTCGGCGGTTGACCGTGTGACAGGCCACCTCGATCCCCGCCGCGTGCGCTCGGGCACACACCGCCGAGGTGACGTGACGCGCCTGCGGGCCGATCCAGCCGATGCCCTCGGCGGCGGCCCGGACGACGTCGGTGCTGCCGAGCCAGATGACGTCCCACCCCCGCGAGCGCGCCAGCCGGCAGTCGGCCAGCGCGTAGGACTGGAGCAGGACGGACGCCGGCCTGATGCCGCGTCGCTCGAGCGCGTCGATCATCGGCCCCATCGCGTCGCTGCTCTTGGCCTCGGCGCAGAGGAGGACACGGTTGCCGAACTCGGTCAGCACCTCCTCGAACAGCGGAGGACGCAGCCCGTCGGGCCACCCTCCGCCGAGGGTGGCCGAGGCGTCGATGTCGAGCTGCTTCCAGGACACCGACGTGTGGTCGGCGACGTTGCCGCTGGAGGTGGTCATGCGGTCCACGGTGCCGTCGTGCATGACGCCCAGACCGCCGTCGGCCAGCGTGGACACGTCCTGCTCGATGACCGGCAGCCCTTGGCCCACCGCGACCCGATAGCCCTCCATGGTGTGCTCCGGGACCTGCATGGCCCCACCGCGGTGGGCGATGACGAACGGCCGGCTCAGGTCGGCGAAGTCCACGGGGTGATCCTGGGGCCCCGGCCGCGCGGCTGGGGCGCGAGCGGCCGCCGGGCTCGAGCTCCGTCCTCGGTCGCGCGCGCCGGCGCCCCGGAGCAGGATCGCCCCGGCGGGACCCCAGGGCGACCACCGACGACGCCGGGGTCGGGGACGGGGAGGGGTGGTGCCGTGATGGCGGTCAGCGAGGACGACCTGCGGCGGCGGTGGTCCGACGGGCAGCCGTGCCACGGCCTGTGGAGCACGCTGCCCGGTGCGGTGACCGGCGAGGTGCTGGCACGGACCGGAGCCGACTACGTCGTCGTCGACCTGCAGCACGGCGCTGTGGCCGAGGCAGAACTGCCGGGAGTCATGGCGGCGATCACCGCGGCGGGCTCGGTGCCGCTGGTCCGCACCCGCAGCCCGGCCTTCCCCGACGTCGGACGCCCGCTGGACCTGGGCGCCCGCGGCGTCATCGTGCCCAACGTGCGCGACGCCGACCACGCCCGGGAGGTCGTCGCCGCCTCCCGGTACGCCCCCGCCGGCGGGCGGTCGATCGGACGGCTCTCCGGTGGGGCGGACCAGCCCCTGGTGATCGTGATGGTGGAGGCCGCCACCGCGCTGGACGACCTCGACGCCGTCCTCGCCGTCGAGGGACTGGACGGCGTGTACGTCGGCCCGGGCGACCTCTCGCTGTCGTTGGGGCTGACCGGCGAGGAGCACCGGGAGGAGCTGCGCGGCGTCCTGTCCTCGATCGTCGCCCGGGCCGGCGCCGCGGGCGTGCCCGTCGGCGTCCACGCCTACGGCGGTGAGGAGGCCGCCGGGTACGCCGCCGAGGGCGCGACGATCGTGACCGTCGCCGTCGACGCCTCCTCCCTGCGCGAGGTCGTGACGCGCCACCTCGGCGTCGCCCGCGGCCACCCCGAGCCGGACCCGGGGTGACCGTCGGCGACCCTGTCGCCCTCACCCGCACCGTGACGGGATACTGCTCCGGACGCGGTCCACCGGCGGTCCCGCGCTGGAGGAGGCCCGGAACCGTGCCCAGAGCCCTGCTGCTGGAGAACATCGACCCGGTGGCGGCGGACCTGCTCGGCTCGGCCGGCTACGAGGTGGAGTCGCTGCGGGGAGCGCTGGACGAGGCCGGCCTGGTCGCCGCGCTCGACGGCGTCGACGTGCTGGGCATCCGGTCGAAGACGCAGGTGACCGCGGAGGTCGTGCGCCGCCGTCCCGGCCTGGCGGCGGTGGGGGCCTTCTGCATCGGCACCAACCAGATCGACCTGGCCGCGGCCGCTGCCGTGGGGGTCGCGGTGTTCAACGCGCCGTACTCCAACACCCGCAGCGTGGTGGAGATGGCGATCGCGGAGATCATCTGCCTGGCCCGGCGGCTGGTCGACCGCGACCGCGCGCTGCACGCCGGCACGTGGGACAAGTCCGCGGCCGGCAGCCACGAGATCCGCGGGCGGACGCTGGGCATCGTCGGCTACGGCAACATCGGCAGCCAGCTCTCGGTGGTCGCCGAGGCGCTGGGCATGCGGGTGCTCTTCTACGACCTGGAGGACAAGCTCGCGCTCGGCAACGCCGAGGCCTGCAGCAGCCTCGAGGAGCTGCTCGAGCGGGCGGAGACAGTCACGCTGCACGTCGACGGGCGGGCCGGCAACGCGGGGCTCTTCGGCGCCGAGCAGTTCGCGCGCATGCGCCGGCGCAGCCTGTTCCTCAACCTCTCGCGCGGGTTCGTCGTGGACCACGAGGCACTGCGCGACCACATCCTCAGCGGCCACATCGCCGGGGCCGCGGTCGACGTGTTCCCGGACGAGCCGCGTGAGCAGGGCGACGCGTTCGGCTCCGTGCTTCGCGGGCTGCCCAACGTCATCCTCACGCCGCACGTCGGCGGGTCGACCCAGGAGGCCCAGCACGACATCGGGCGGTTCGTCGCCGGCAAGCTGGTCGACTACACCGGCTCCGGGACGACGACGCTGAGCGTCAACTTCCCCGCCGTGGCCCTGCACGGCTCCTCCGCGGCCCGGTTCGGGCTGCTGCACAGCAACGTGCCCGGGGTCCTCGCGCGCGTCGACGCGCTGGTCGGCGAGCACGGCCTGAACGTGGACGGCCAGGTGCTGGCCACCCGCGGCGAGCTGGGGTACGCGGTCACCGACGTCAACGCGGCACTGCCCCCGGACCTGCTGGCCGCCCTCGGGGCGCTCCCGGAGACCGTCCGCCTGACGACCTTCGAGGACCGGACCGGCTGACCACCCGGGGTGGCCGCGCCGTTGAGCGCGGCGTGGGCGCCGTCGCCCCGCCCGGCCGTCACATCCGCAGGTGGGCCGGCTGGCCGGTCGACGCCTCGACGTCCTCCGCGGCGGTCTGGAGCAGCCGGTGGCTCAGGTCCGAGAGCGCTCGTGCGACGGCGATCTCGTCGCCGATCTCGGGGACGTCCCGGTCGCCCGGGTCGAGACGGGCGAGCCCGACGCCGACCATCCGCTCGGTGTCCCGGGTGTGCAGCCGGGCCACCGCGCGGGTGTGGCCGTCGTGCTCGTCGATGTCGATGGTGACCGTCCACTGCGCGGCCTGGTCCACGTCGTCCTCCCTCGTCCGGTGTCCCTGCACCGACCCTCCGTGTCCCTGCACCGACCTTCCGCTCCCGCCCAGGGCCGCGACGCGGCCGAACGGCCACGCCGCCGAGGTCCTTGGGCCCTCGGGGCGCGGACAGGTCGACCCGGACTCCAGCCAGACCTCCCGGCCCGTCGGTCCGACCCCCAGGACGGGACGTCAGAGGACGTAGGTCGCCGACGGGAGGGACCTCTGCTCGGTGCGCAGCGGGAGCGCGGCGCCCGAGCATCGGTCACGCCGGGACTCCGGGAGCGGCCCGGAGCGGCTGTCCGAGGGAGTCGGTCCGCATGATGGGTGGGTACGACTGGGAGCACATGGGCGGTTGGGGCTGGGTGGCCACGACGCTCGGCAGCCTGCTCCTCCTCGGGCTGCTCGGACTCGTCGCCTGGTTGGTGGTCAGCGCCGTCCGGCGCCCCGGGGGCGGCCCTCTGACGTCCATGCGCACCACCGGGCAGGACACGGCCGAGCGGCTGCTCGCCGACCGGTTCGCCCGTGGCGAGATCGACGAGGACGGGTACCGCAAGCGGCTGGCCACGCTGAGGAGCGTCGGCACGGGTCCCGGCACCCGGTGAGCGCCGATGTGGGTGCTCACCGCTGACGCGCACGACCCGCGCAGCGGTTCCCGAGGGCAGACCCACGGTGACCGGTGCGCGGAGGTGAGCCGTGGGCTGCCGCGTCGTCCCGGCCGCGCCTCAGGAGCCCTCCAGGACGGTGACCGTCCCCGCGCCGCCGTCCACCCGCACCCGCTGGCCGATGCGCAGACGCCGGGTCGCGTCGGGCACCGTGGCGACGGCGGGGATGCCGTACTCCCGGGCCACGATGGCCCCGTGGGAGACGACGCCGCCGACCTCCATCACCAGTGCCCCGGCGAGGTGGAACAGCGGTGTCCAGCCGGGGTCGGTGCTGGCGGCGACGAGCACCTCCCCGGGGGCCAGCGCGGCGCCCACGGGTGAGTCGAGGACCCGTACGACGCCCTCGTGCACCCCCGGCGACACCCCGGTGCCGACGAGGGTGCCGGGCGCGCCCTCCGCGGGTGCGGTCGGGGCGTACACCGTCTCGCCGTCGCTGGTCAGGACCAGCGGGACGGCCCGCCGACCGAGTTCCCGCTCGTACTCCCGACGCCGGCGCCCGGCGCGCTCGCGCAGGTCCGGCGCCGTCCCCCCGACCCCGGCGCGCAGGTCGGCCGGGTCGAGGAAGAAGACGTCGTCGGCGTCGTCGAGGCGCCCCGCCGCCACGAGGGCGGCGCCGACCTGCTGCAGCAGGTCGCGGCCGAGGGCGAGCACCCGCACCAGGTCGAACTTGGGCCGCTCCCGCAGCCCGCCGAGGGCCCGGTACCGGGTGAGCACCGCACGCAGCAACCGGGCCCGGACCCGGCCGCGGGCGCGGCGGACCGCGGTGACCAGATCCCGGACGGCCGCGTCGGCCTCCTCCTCGCCACGCTGCTGACGGGCGAGCAGCTCGGCCGGGTCGCCGGCCGCGAGGTAGCCGCGGACGAGCTGTACCACGTACGACGGATCGTCCCGGAAGCGCGGCAGCCCGAGGTCGATCTCCCGGTCCGGTGCCCGGTGCCCGAAGGCGGCGAGGAACTCAGCCGTGCCGGGAGCGGTGGGCAACGGCTCGACGCCCGCGTCGCGGCAGGCCTGCGCGAGCCGGGCCAGGGCGGTGCCCATGGCGATCGTCGGGTCGTGGGGCAGCCAGCGACGCACCGGCTCGAGCCCGGTGGCGGAACCCAGCCACCGCTCGCAGAGCCGGGCGGCCAGCGCGCCGGCGAGCAGGCCGACGTACACGGGTGGCAGCTGGACCCAGGCCACGTCGAGGGTGCGCTGCGGCAGGGTCCCGAGGACGAACTCCACCCGCTCCCGGGGCCCGGGCAGCGCCGCGGCCTCCCGGGAGAGCCGCACGACCTGGTCCTCCACGCGGGCGAGCAGCCGCCGCCGGGCACGCGTGGGCGCGACGGCGGCCGCGAGCAGACCGGGGACCTCGCGCGCCACCCACACCGACAGACCGGCCGCGATCCCCGGGCCGGAGGACCGGGTCAGCCGGGAGCCCTCCCGGTCGAGCCACTCCTGCAGGGCCGCCGCGGTCGCGGGGTCCTTGAGCGCCATCCGGTCGGCCAGGCGCCGGGCCAGGCGGGGCGAGGCCAGCAGCGGGGTGATGTCGTAGAAGAGACGGCCGGCCACCAGGGACACCCACGGCGGGAGCTCCTGCGACCGGCGCCGGCCGAGGGACCACAGGGACGCGACCGCCGTGGCGAGCCCGGCGAACACGGCGTTGCCTGCCGGGGTCAGGGGCTCGCTGATCCCCTGCGCGGCGAGGGTCAGCGGGATGTACACCCGCAGCCCCGGTCCGGCCGGTGGTCCCGGGGGCAGGGGGAACAGGGTGGTGATCGGCCGGGACTGCAGGAGCCAGCAGCGCTCGCCGACGGTGGCCCACTCCACGTCCTGGGGTCCGCCGGAGACCGTGGCAGCGGCCAGACCGAGCCCGGCCAGGTCGCGCAGGCGCTCGCCGTCCAGCAGGTGCCGGTCGGCCCCGTCCGGCCCCTCCAGGACGGTGCGCGATCCGGCGTCCAGGACCCACCGCTGGGGGTTCACCCGCCCGCTCACCAGCGCGTCGCCCAGCCCGCGCACGGCCTCGACCACCACGCGGTCGCGGCGCCCGGTCAGCGGGTCGGCGGTGAACAGCACCCCGGCGACGTCGGCCGGGACCATGCGCTGGACGACGACGGCCACGGCGGCCTCGGTGTGCGGGGTGCCCTGCTGGGCGCGGTAGGCCAGGGCCCGCGCCGTCCACACCGAGGACCAGCAGCGCCGGACGGCGTCCACCACGTGCTCGGTGCCGGTGACGTCGAGCAGCGTGTCCTGCTGGCCGGCGGAGCTGGCACCGGGCAGGTCCTCCGTGGTGGCCGAGGAGCGCACCGCCACCGCCTGCCCACCCAGCCGGTGCCACGCCGCGATGATCGGGGCGGTGAGGTCCGCGGGCACCGGTGCGGCCTCGAAGGCCGCCCGCAGCCCCGCCGACGCCTCGGCCACGGCGTCGGGGTCACCGGCATCGAGACCGGCCGTGAGCCGTTCGATCAGCGGGGCCAGGCCGGCCGCGGCGACGAAACGCCGGTAGGCCTCGGCGCCGACGACGAACCCGTCCGGGACCGGCAGGCCGGCCTGCCGGAGCCGGGCCAGGCTCGCGCCCTTGCCGCCGGTGCGGGCCTGTTCCGCCGAGCGCGGGTCGTCCAGCCGGCTGACCACCTTCAGCGGCACACCGGTCACCACCGGTGCAGGGGACGGTGCGGCAGAGACCACGTGCGGCTCGGTCATGGCGTCGGCTCCTCGTCACCCGGCGATCCGTAGCGCCCCCACGGTGGACGGCGCCCGCGCGAGGTCCACAGGGTCCGAGGTCACCCGGTCCGGCGACCACCCGCCGCCGGGTCGTCGTGCCGTCCCCGGGCCGGTGGTCCGGTGGGCGAGGTCCAGGCAGGCTCGAGCCGGCTGCTGCCGGGGACCGCACCGCGAGGACGACGGCGTCGGACGTCGGCGGGCCCGGGCGGTTCTGCGCGTCCCGGGCCGGCGTGGCGAGCCCCGGCCGCTGCGGCGGCGGACCCCTGCTGCCGGCGCGTGGGCGCGTCGGCGACCTCGTGGGGTGGACCCGCGCCCGCTCGCCGCCGGTCCGAGCACCTCCCCGGCGAGATCGGCGATGTCGCACGGTTCCGCCGCCGCAGGCGCGCGAGACCGCCGATCTCACCGGAGGAGGTCACGGGCCCGACGCGACGGGTGCGGCCCGGTCGCCCTGCCCCACGCCGCGCCGCCAGAGCAGCCACGTGACGACACCGGTCGGGATGGGGAGGAACCAGGTGAGGAAGCGGAACAGCAGCACCGCCCCTGCGGCCCCGGTCGGGTCCACGCCGACGGCGGTCAGCCCGGCGACGTAGCTGAGCTCGGCGACCCCCAGGGCACCCGGCGTGACCGGTACGAGGATCACCAGACGGGTCAGGGAGAAGACGGCCAGGACGACGACCCACGCGACGTCCGAGCCGGGCCCGTCGACGGCGCGCAGGCAGACCAGCAGCACCAGGAAGAGGGCCGCGTGGCTGGCGACCGCCGCGGCGGTGAGGTGCACCCAACGGTGCCGGACGAGGTCCAGGGAGTCGGCGCGGAACCGGTCGGTGCGCGCCACCCAGCCCGACGGCGGCCGCCGGCGCACCGCCCGGGCGACCCGGCCGGCCATCCGCTCGGCGCCCCCGGCCAGCACCGCGGCGGCCCGGCCGGAGGTGAGGACGAGCACGAGCGCGCCGACGCCGAGCAGGAGGACGGTGCTGCCGAGCAGGGCGGCGGTGCCCAGCCGGCGGTCGACGTCCCCGACCAGAGCGACCCCGGCCAGTGCGACGGCGGGGGTGGCGAGCTTGACCAGGGTGTTCCACACGCCGGTGAGGGTCACGGCTCGGGTGATCTCCGCAGGCGAGAAGCCGAAGGAGTGGTACATCGCCACGTTGGTGCCGACGCCGAAGGCGAAACCGACCGGGACGGTGTTGGAGACGGCCGTCGAGGCCTGGTCGGACAGCACCGCGCGGCCGAGGGTCAGCCCCGGCATCGCCGCCATCCACAGCGGGGCGTAGGAGAAGAGGTTGACCAGCGCGACGACCCCGACGACCGCGACCTCCGCCGCGGTCAGGCCGCGCACCAGGTCCCACGCGGCGGCGTAGTCGGCCATCCGCGGCAGCACGCCGGCGAAGACCGCGACCACCACGCCCACCGTGAGGGCGGTCCGCCCCACGGGACCGGTGAGGACGCGCCGGAGGCTGCTCCACCGCCGGCCGGGCGGTGCGGCGCTCATGCGCCGACGTGGTGCTCGAAGCGGCCCGACAGCAGGGCCCCGAGGAGGGCCGGGACCCAGAACACCAGCCCGCGGAAGACGAGCGCGGCGGCGCAGGCGTCGGCCAGCGGTACCCCCAGGGTGGTCAGCGCGAGGACGAGGGCGACCTCGGCGGCACCGGGTGCGGAGGTCGCCGGCAGCACCGACCACAGCAGGTGCAGCGCGCCGTACACCGTCGCGGTCACCAGCAGCGGCACCGATCCGCCCACGGCGTGCACCGCGGCGGCGAGGGCCGCGCCCTCCAGCGCCACCCCCGCGACCGTCCAGCCCAGCTGTGCGCCCCAGAGCTCCGGGGTCCGGCGCGGGGCGGTGAGCCCCGTGCGCAGCACGCGGCCCACCTGGCGGCGGGCGTGTGGACCGGTGTCCGCCCGGCGGGCGAGCCACTGACCGGCCAGCACCAGCACCCAGGCACCGAGCCCGAGGGCGACGGCGGGCACCAGCGCCTCGGGGGTCCGCCAGCCGCCGAGACGGCCCTCCACCAGTGCCAACACCAGCGTGACGACGGCGACGAGCACCGCGGCGACGATCGCGCCGGCGACGAACCGGTCCACCGCCCGGCGCGACTCCTCGGGCGACACCCCGGCCCGCTCGAGGAACCGGGCGGCCGACCGGCGCCACCCCTCGCCGCCGTGCAGCAACGACGCGGCCTCGGCCACCGCGGTGGCGCCGTAGGTGCGGCCCAGCGCCAGCCGGCGGTCGACGGTCAGCAGCGCCGCGGCCGCGGTCGCCGCACGGGCCAGGACGGCCAGGGCGAGCGCCGCGCCCAGCCAGCGCCACCCGCCGCGCTCGACCGAGTCCAGGAGCGTGGGGACACCGGCCAGCAGGGGGACACCGACGAGCACGAGGGCCGACCCGGCCGCCACCGCGAGCCGCGCAGCCGCCGGGGGCGGTCCGTACTCCGGCCGGGAGGGGTCGGGCAGGTCCAGCCGGCGGCGGATCACGCCACGGAGCGACTCCAGCCGGGAGCGGTCCTCCCGGATCCCGGCGCGCGTCGCCGCCGTGAGGCTCAGCGGCGTCAGTCCCGGCAGGGCGGCCGCCACGGGATCGGGGCCCAGGACGTCGATCGCGCAGCCGGCCACGAGGGCGGGGTCGACCCGCAGCGCCAGGGAGGCCATGAGCTCGGCGACGTCCCCGGCCAGTGCGTCGTCGTCCGCCCCGGTCTGCGCGTTGCCGAAGTCGACGACCCACGGCTTCCTCCCGGCGTCCACCAGGACGCTGGACGCCTCCAGGTCGTGGTGGGCCAGCCGCGCCTCCCGGAGCAGGGCCACCTGCTGCCACACGCGCGCCAGCAGGTCCCGTGTGAGTTCGCCGGCCGGCAGCTCGTCGAGCCCCCGGCCGGTCACGTACTCCTGGACGACCAGTGCGCCGCGCTCGGTGCCCCGTGCCAGCAGTACGGGTGGCGTGGACACCCCGCGCTCCCGGGCGGTCATCGCCGCGACGGCCTCGTGCTCGGCCTGCCGGCCCAGCGGGGCGACGGCGTCGGCGTCCTTGACGTCCCGGACGGCCAGCAGCCGCCAGAGCCGGTAGAGCCAGTCCCGCTCGAGACGGTCGGGTTCGAGGAACTTCACGTAGAGCCGGCGGCCCCGCTCGTCGACCGCCTCGAACGGGTGCGAGCCGCGCGCCCGGACCGAGGCCGGCCGCAGGTCGCGGACCGGCAGGCCGAACCGCTCGAGCAACTGCCCGACGCGGTCGGTCGACACCTCGCGCCGGGGCACGCCGAACACCCAGTGCACCAGCGAGCCGATCGCCCAGCCGACGGCGAGCCCCCCGATGACGTCCAGGGGCAGGTGCGCGCCGACGTACACGCGGGAGAGCGCCACCGTCCAGGCCAGCGCCCACGCCCACCGCCGGCCCCGGCGCGACAGGTAGGGCACCGCCGCGGTGGCCAGCGCCGCGGCCACCGCGGAGTGCCCGGAGACGAACCCGAGGCCGGCGACCGGCCCCTCGGGGTAGTTGACGGCGACGAGCAACCCGCTCGGCCGCTCCCGCTGCACCACGCTCTTGACCAGGTCCGCGGTGGCGTAGGCCAGGAGCCCCGAGACCAGCAGGTCCCGCGCCATCCGGAACCGCCGGGTCAGCGCCGCGACCGCCGCCAGGGCCGGGACGGCCACCGCGTTGCCGAGCTGCATCACCACCCACACCAGCGGGAAGACGGTCGCCGGCAGGTCGTTGACGAGCTGGAAGACGTCCCGCTCCAGGACCGGCAGCCGGCCCCGCTGGGCGACGAGGAACCCCAGCCCCAGGACGGCGAGCCCGAGCACCACCCGCACCAGGTCGACCGGGTGCCGCTGGACCGGCCGGGGTCCGGTCCGGCGTGGGCGGGGCACCCGCGGACCGGTGGCGGTGGTGGCGACCGCACCGGAGGTCATGGCGGGAGTCCACACGCCGGGGAGCCGGGCGGAGCAGGGTCTTCCGACCCAGGGGAGTGGCTCACTGGGCCTGGCCTGGAGCCGTCAGGGCACGCGGCGACTCCAGGTCGGCTCGATCGCGGCCCACTCGCGGGTCCAGCGCCGATCGCGTTGCCGGTCCAGCACCCGGCACAGCACCGCGTACGCCGTCCCCGTCATGAACACGGAGCCCGCCCACCCCAGGGTGACGACGACGACCGTGCTGCGCGTCACCTCCAGCGCGGTCATGGGGTCGGCCGCCGGGCGGCCGTCGGTGGTGGTCCATGCACTGACCGGATCCCCGGCGCGCGTTCCGGCCGGGGCCCACACCCGCCCCTCGACGGGGCTGCCGTCCGGTGCCGTCCACCGCACCGTCGTCTCGCGCCGCCCCCCGCCCGGGCGAGCCTCCGCGACGGGTGGTGCGTCCTCGAGCGCGACCGCCTGCACCCGGGTCAGTCCGGCAGCCTGCTCGTGCGCGAGCGCCTGCAGCTGCTCGTGGACGACGGTGCCGACGGTGAGCGCCACCGGGACCGACAGGAGGACGACCAAGGCCAGGACCAGCCGCGCGGCGAACTGCAGGCGGTCCGAGCCGCGCTTGAGCGGGCCGCGGCCCAGCGTGAACGCCCGGACCCTCTGCCACCCGGGGAACGAGGCCTCGGCAGCCATCGCGCGCTCCTCTCGGCGGACCCGCCGCCGGAGACGGCCGGCCGGTACCGAGCATCCGGCACGGCCGGGCTCCGGCCGAGGGGCGCAGGTCCCGTCCGCGGCGGCGGAGGGCCCGTCCCGGCCGGCCGCAGGTCCCCGGTGGCGCACCTCCGCACCGGCCGGTGCCGGCGGTCTTCGTCGGCGGAGGGACCTGGATGCCCACGTCGGCCGCGGACCCGGTCCGCCGGTACAGCAGATGGGGGCCGGTGTGGTCCGGTCGGGCTGCCGACCGGCTCCCCGACATGCCGGTCCTCATCCAGGCCCTCAGGCAGCGGTTCGCCGCGCTGGTCACGCGGGAGCTGCGGGCGACGTCCGGCTGGGGCCGACCCGAGCCCGACCCCGCCCGGCCGGCTCGACCGCTCGGCGGTGCCCGGGACCTCCGTCCCGGGCAGGGGGAGCCGCCGGTCCCGGGACCCGGGCCGTCCGGCGCGGGAGCATGGCGCGGTGACCGGCGACGCGGCACCGGGTGCGGAGGCCGGGCCGGCGACCGAGGGGCAACCCCCCCGGCGGGCGTTCGTCCCGGCCACCGGCGCGCGGAGACCGCCCTGGCCGGAGGAGGACCGCCACCGCCGTCCGTCCGGCAAGGACCGGCCCGGCCCCTGGCGGCCGCCCCCGGGCACCTGGGCGTGGACGGCGGCCCTCGTCGTCGCCGTGGTGCTGCTGGCACTGGGGGGTGGATGGGCCAGCGCCCTGGCCGGCCTCGACCAGGCCGTCCGGGAGTTCCTGGCACCGCTGGGCCGGCCGCCCGGGTGGGCCACCGACCTGGGCCGGATCGGCGCGGTGCTCGGGTACCGCGTGCTGTGGATCCCGACCGTGCTGGTGCTGGTGTGGACGGCGCGCTGGCGGCACCTGCTCGTCTACCTGAGCAGCATCTGGCTCATGGCCGCGACCGCACAGGTCGTCGCGGGCGACGCGGCGCTGATCCGTGACGTCCGGGACAGCGTGACCGGGTCCGCGGTCGGCATCATCCTCCCGGCCTGGCCGGTGATCGTGCTGGCCACGGTGGCCACCGGGAGCCTGCTCGTCCTGACCCCGTCGGGACGAGCGCGCCGCTGGGGCTGGCTCGTCGTCGCCGGCCTGGTCGGCGGTCTGGCGACGGTCCGGGTGGCGCTGCTGCTCGACACCGCCCCCGATGCCGCGCTCAGCGCGGTCGTCGGCTGCGCCGCGGCGGCCCTGGCCTTCCGGTTGCTCGCGCCGGAGCACGCGTTCCCGGTCACCTACCGCCGGCAGGTCCGGGCGCACCTGCACCTCCACCCGGCGCGGGTCGAGCGGATCCGCGCCGCCGTCCGGGACCAGCTCGGCACCGAGCTGGACGGGATCCGGCCCTACCGCCTCGCCGGCTCCGCCGGGTCCACCCCGTGCCGGCTGCACCTGGCCGAGGGGCCGCCGGAGTACCTGTTCGGCAAGCTCTACACGACGACCCACCTGCGTTCGGACCGCTGGTACAAGTGGGTCCGCGTCCTCCGGTACGGCCGGCTGGAGGACGAGGCGCCGTTCTCCTCGGTGCGCCGACTGGTGGAGCACGAGGACTACATGCTCCGCCTGCTCCGGGACGGCGGCGTGCGGGTCCCCCAGCCGCTGGGGGTGGCCGAGGTCGTGCCCGGCCGCGAGTACCTGCTGGTGACCGAGCTGGTCCCCGACGCGGTCGAGGTCCTCGACTCCGGGGTGGACGACGCGGTCGTCGACGACGCCCTCCGGCAGGTGCGCCGGCTGTGGGCGGCGGGTGCGGCCCACCGCGACGTCAAGCCCTCGAACGTGCTGGTCCGCGACGACCGGGTCTACCTCGTCGACGTCTCGTTCGGGGAACTCCGTCCCTCGCGGTGGCGGCAGGCGGTGGACCTGGCCAACATGGCGCTCACCCTGGCACTGGCCGTCGGGCCCCGCCGGGTCGTGGAGCGGGCACAGGCGTTCTTCGCGCCCGAGGAGCTGGCCGAGGCGCTGGCCGCGACCAGCCCGATGACCATCCCGCGCCAGCTCGCCCGCAGGCTGGCCGACGCCGACGGCGACCTGGTCGAGGACCTCCGCGCGCTGCTGCCACCGCACCCGCCGATCCGGGTGCAGCGCTGGAGCGTGCGCCGGGTGCTGCTCGCCGTGGCCACTGTCGGCGGGGCTGTGCTGGTGGCCGTCCTGCTGACCCTGAACCTGCGCGCCGGCGGGCTCCTCTGAGCGGGCTCAGAGATAGGCGCGCGGGTCGACCGCCGGTGGCAGTTCCCCCGGGACGATCCGCCGGCCCGTGACCTGGTGGGGGATGAGCCGCAGCCAGTGGCCGTGCTCACCGGGCGCCCAGGGCTGCACGCCGACGTCGTGGGTCCGTCGGATCAGCTCGGGGCCGTGGGCCTCGGTGACCTCCTCGGCGAGGCCACGGACCAGCACGCTCCACCCGCTGCGGTGGACCTGGTCGATCTCGTCCACCTCGAAGGTCACGTTGGCGTGCGAGGCGGCGCTCAGCTTCGTCCCCGGGGAGGTGCGGATGACGATCGCGTCGCCGTCCATGCCGTAGTTGACCGGGAAGATGAGCGGGTAGTGCTCGGCGTTCACCCCCAGCCGGCCGACCTGCTGCGTCCGCAGGAGCCGGTAGCACTCCTCGACGGGGAGCTCCGTCCGGGCCGCATCCGTCCCCCGGGTTCCCGAGTCGGTCATCGTCGCCCCGCCTCCTCCCTCCGGTCGCGGACCTCGCGCGGGCCCGGGCGCCTCGACCACGTGCCCACGATGCCGCCGTGGCCACGTCGGGCACAACCGGGCCGGGGCGACCGCGCTCCCCGGCTGACCGGCGTCGTCGGCGCACCGACCAGACGCGGGTCGACACGGGCGAGCCCGGTCCCCGACACACAGGGACCTCGGTCCCTGCCGCCCGGACCCGGTGCTGCGCCTAGCCTGTCGCGACGGTCTCGCGCCAGCGTGCTGGCGGGAGGCCCGGCTGCGACGGTGCGAGGGAGTGGATGGGGAGTGGCCGAGGGAACCGGCGTGATCACGGTCTTCCTGCTCGACGACCACGAGGTGGTCCGTCGCGGCCTGTCCGACATCCTCGGGAGCGACCCGGGCATCACGGTGGTCGGCGAGGCGAGGACCGCGTCGGAGGCCCTGGCCCGGGTGCCCGCCCTCAAGCCGGACGTCGCGATCCTCGACGTCCGGCTGCCCGACGGGGACGGCGTCACGGTCTGCCGTGAGCTGCGCTCCAGGATGCCGCAGCTCACGGTGGTCATGCTGACGAGCTACAGCGACGACGAGGCGCTCTTCGAGGCGATCATGGCCGGCGCCTCGGGCTACCTGCTCAAGCAGATCCTGGGCCAGGACCTGGTCAGCGGCGTGCGCACCGTGGCGGCCGGCGGCTCGCTGCTGGACCCCATGGCCGCGACCGCGGTGATGGAGCGGCTGCGCCGGGCCGCGGAGCCGGCCGGTCCGCTGGCCAGGCTCAGCGAGCAGGAGCGCACCGTGCTCGAGCTGATCGGCGAGGGGCTGACCAACCGGCAGATCGGTGAGCGCATGTTCCTCGCCGAGAAGACGGTGAAGAACTACGTCTCGCACCTGCTGGCCAAGCTGGGCCTGGAGCGCCGCACCCAGGCGGCGGTGCTGGCCACCGAGCTGCGCGGTTCCTCGTCGGGCGCCCGCCAGGGCTGACCCCGCTCCGCGTCACCTCAGTGGCGCCCACCAGCGCACCCGGGTGCCGCCCTGGGGCAGCGGCTCCGCACTCGCCCCGCCGCGCCGCCGGACGGCGCGCTCCTCGAGGTTGCGCAGACCGCTGCGTGCGGCGTGGGGGGCGATGCCACGCCCGTCGTCGGTCACCTCGAGCACGACCTCGTCGGTGACGTCGAGGGTGACCGTGACATGGCCGGCGCCGGAGTGGCGGGCGGCGTTGCTCACCGCCTCCCGGGTGACCGCCTCGACGTCGGCGGCGAGGTCGCCGGTGACCAGGCTGTCCACCGCGCCCGAGATGCGCACGGTCGGACGCAGGTCGGGTCCGGCCGTCTCGGTGACGATGTCGAGCACCCGCCGTCGCAGACTCGCCGACCGGTCGCCGTCCGCCTTGCTGTGCAGGTCGAAGATCGTCGTCCGGATGTCCCGGACGGTGTCGTCGAGCTGACCGATGACCTCGTCGATCCGGCGCCGGGCGTCGGGGTCCGAGACGCGGGGGAGCACCGACTGCAGCGTCAGGCCCGCCGCGAACACCCGCTGGACGACGTGGTCGTGCAGGTCGCGGGCGATCCGGTCGCGGTCCTCGTACACGTCGAGCCGGCGCGCCAGCCGCTGACGGGCCGCGAGGTCGAGCGCGGCGGCCGACTGGTCGACCAAGGCGGCGATGAGGGGAGCCGCGGTCTCGTCGAACGCAGCAGCGCCGGCGCGTCGTGCGGCGATGACGACGGCCTCGTCGCTGTGGTCGCCGTGGAGGGGCACGGCGATGCAGGAACCCCAGCCCACGTGGGCGTTGGGCCCCCGGTGGTCAGCACCCCGCAGGTCGACGGTGACGGCGCCGTCGGCTGCGGCCACGGCTGCCAGGACCGGGCTGTCCTGGGCCGTCAGCCGCCGGCCGGTCAGGTCGTCGAGCCCCTCGCCGACCTGGACGCGGACGTCGAAGGACCCGTCGAGGGCGGAGGGGCCGACCACGATCCACACGCCCCCGGCTCGGGTGAGCTCGCAGACCCGCGTGGCCACCAACCGCAGCGCCTCGTCGGGCGACGGGGCGTCGAGCAGGCCGGCCCGCAGCTCGGCGATCGCGGTCGTCCACCGCCGCCGCTCCTCCGCTTCCTCGTACAGCCGGGCGTTGTCGATGGCGATGCCCGCAGCACCGGCGAGCGCGGTGAGGACCGCCTCGTCCTCGGCCGTGAACTCACCGCCCCGCTTCTCCGTCAGGTAGAGGTTGCCGAACGCCTCGCCGCGGACCAGCACCGGGACGCCGAGGAAGGTGTGCATCGCGGGGTGGTGCGGAGGGAAGCCCACGGAGGCGGGGTGCCGGCTGAGGTCGGCGATCCGCAGCGGGTGGGGCTCGGTGATCAACTGGCCGAGCACGCCCTTGCCCTGGGGCAGCGACCCCATCCGCGCGGCCAGGTCGTCGTCGATCCCCACGTGGATGAAGGACGCCAGTCCGCCCTCGGGCGCCAGCACACCGAGCGCCCCGTAGCGCGCGTCGACGAGATCGGTGGCCGCCTCGACGATGCGTCGCAGGGTCGCCTCGAGGTCCAGCCCGGTCGAGACGGTGAGGAAGGCGTCGAGCAGGTGTTGGACGCGGGCCTGGTTCCGGGCGACCGCCGCCAGCCGGTCCTGGACCTCCTCGAGCAGTTCGGTGAGCCGCATGCCGGCCAGTGGCGAGGTCGCGGACGGGTCGGTCGGACGAGCCGGGCGCTGCGGGGTCGGCATGGTCGGGTCACCCCCTGCCGAGCGAGCGTGGCACGCGGCCCCGCACGGTGGAACGGGGTTCGTCCGGGAACGGTGCCACCCGGGTCACCGGCGTGCCGGAGTGCGCGACACCGGGGCGATCGGATCAGGGGGGACGGGGTCCGGTCCGCCAGCCGCTCAGCAACCCGATCCGCACCGCGACGTAACGACGGCCGCGCGACGTCATCGGGAGGGACCAGGGGAGGGTGTCGAGGAGGGCCACCACCGCCGGGTCGTCGATCGAGCGGGAGGGGCCGACCACGGTGACGCTCCACCCGGTCCAGGTCGAGTCGTCGTAGGAGTCGACGCCGAAGGCGACCACCGCGTCCCCGGTCCTGGGCAGGAACGGGCTGTCCGCCAGAGCCGGGATGACGACCTCGGCCTCGTGCACGCGGTAGGAGACCGGCTGGATCGCCGGGAGGGCGTGCTGGGTGAAGGCGAGTCGGCCGATCCGCCCGCCGAGCAGCAGAGCCCGGCACTCGGCGTCGTCGAGCGGCACGACCATCCGGTCCTGGTCGGTGGGGGGCATGGTGGTCCAGCCGTTCCGACGTTCAGCGGG
The DNA here is from genome assembly GCF_052931555.1 of Geodermatophilus sp. URMC 61. Lineage (NCBI taxonomy): Bacteria > Bacillati > Actinomycetota > Actinomycetes > Geodermatophilales > Geodermatophilaceae > Geodermatophilus > Geodermatophilus sp. URMC 61. Next base: position 1,811,813 of record NZ_JBRFHZ010000002.1, on the reverse strand, counting down.
GGGTCCCGGCGGCCGCGGTCACGGCACGGTCGGCGACCGAGGTGCACGGCGCGGCGGCGACCGACGTCGGGTCCGCGCCGACCACGGGACCGGACCGCGGCGTTGGCGTCATGGTCGGCTCGTCAGGCGTTGGTCGGCAACCGACGGGGCCCCGCCCGGGGGCTGCAGGTCCGCAGCGGGGAGGACCCGGACGCCGACGATCCCGCCGAACGTCCGGGCGAGCGCGGAGAGCGCCCGCTGCTCGACCTCGGCCGTCGGCTCGGGGAGACCCCGGGTGCGCCGGATGCTGGCCACGCCGTCGCTCACCGTGACCTCCCACGCGTCGAGTGCACCGGTGTAGCCCTCCACCAGACGGAGGAGCTCGTGCCGGATCTCCTCGTCCGGGCGGACCAGGGCGCGCAGCAGGTCGCGTCGGCTCACGATGCCCACCAGCCGGCCACCGTCGACCACGGGGACGCTGCGCAGCCGCTCGTCGACGAAGACCCGCGCGATGTCCGCGACGTCCGCCGTGGCCTCGACCGACCGGACGTCCCTCGTCATCACGCCGTGTACTAGCAGGGACGGCGGCGCTGCCGGCGTGTCCCCGTCCCGGCGCAGGTGCAGGCGGGGGTCCGGCGGCATCCGGTCCCGGAGGACGTCGGCCTCGGCGACGATGCCGACGAGCCGGTCCTCGTCGTCCACCACGGGCAGGGCCGCGAAGCCGTGCTCGGCCATCACCTCCGCCGCGTACTTGGCGGAGGTCTCCGGCCCCACGGTGACGACCTGGCGGGTCATGACGTCCCTGGCCTGCACGGCTCCTCCTCCACGGCGGGTTACTGTGCCGGACGCTAGGAGTCGGGTCGGCCGCCCCCCAGGGTCGGCGGGCGCACCTCGGACGGGACCTCCGTCCCTCCTCGCCGGCCGAGGGACCTGCGTCCCTGCCGGGCGGGACGCAGGGCCCGGGACGGTGCCCGCTGCCCGGTCCAGAGTCGCGGACGACGACCCGGCGACCGCGCGGGGCACGACCGAGGAGGACCCATGGACATCCCTGCGGACGTCGCTCCCTCGACGGCGGGGGGCACGGTGGTCGTGGGGGTGGACGGCGGCGCGGGCTCGGTGCGGACGCGACTGGTGGCCGCCGCCGACCTGCTGGGGCTCGGCGGCCGCGGGCGGGGTGCGGTCCGCGGTGCACTGCTCGGCTCGGTGGCCCGGCCCTGCGTGGTGCGCGCCTCCCGCCCGGTGCTGGTGGTCGGTCCGGAGCGGTCCGGCGTGGTCGTCCCCGGGCCGGCGTCCGGCGTCCCCGCGCGCGCCTGACCCGGCAGCCGGGAGAACGGCGGTGCGCGCCTGGGTGGTCGGGGCGCCCGGCCCGGTCGACACCGGGCCCCTCCGGCGGATCGACCGGGAGGAGCCGGTGCCCGGGCCGGGGCAGGTGCGGGTCGACGTGTCCTGCTGCGGCGTGTGCCGCACCGACCTGCACCTGGCCGAGGGCGACCTGCCGCCCCGGCGGGCCGCGGTGACACCGGGGCACGAGGTCGTCGGGCGCGTCTCGGCCCTCGGCCCGGGCGCTTCCCGGTTCGCCGTGGGGCAGCGGGTCGGGGTGCCCTGGCTGGGGAGGACCGACGGCAGCTGCCGGTTCTGCCGGCGCGGTGAGGAGAACCTCTGCACCGCGCCGGTGTTCATCGGCTGGGACGTCGACGGCGGCTACGCCGACGCCTGCGTCGTCGACGAGGCCTTCGCGTACCCGCTGCCGGACGGGCTGGACGACGAGCAGGCCGCGCCGCTCCTGTGCGCCGGGATCATCGGCTACCGGGCCCTCCGGTGCGCCGACGTGCCACCCGGTGGCCGGCTCGGCGTCTACGGCTTCGGCGGCAGCGCGCACCTCACCGTCCAGGTCGCGCTCGCGCAGGGGCTGCGGGTGCACGTGCTCACCCGCGGCGAGCACAACCGGCGGCTGGCCGAGCAGCTCGGCGTGGACTCGGTGGGGACGGCGACCGACCTCCCGCCCGAGCCGCTGGACGGCGCGATCCTGTTCGCCCCGGCCGGCGAGCTGGTCCCGGTGGCGCTGCGGGCCCTGGACCGCGGCGGCACGCTGGCCGTCGCCGGCATCTGGCTCTCCCGCATCCCCGCGCTGGACTACGCCGCCGAGCTGTTCGGCGAGCGCCGGCTGCGCAGCGTCACGGCCAACACCCGCCGCGACGGCGAGGAGTTCCTCCGGCTGGCCGGCCGGCTGGGCGTCCGCGCCACCACCGTCGCCTATCCCATGGACGACGCCCCGCGGGCGCTGTCGGACCTGGCCTCCGGACGGTTCGGCGGTGCGGCGGTCCTGCACGCCTGAACCCCGTGCCCGGTGCCGGCCGGCCGCACGGAGGTCGCCGTCCCCGGGACCGCGGGCCGGCTCGAGGGCCTTCGGTCACGGGCTGGGCGACCGTACGTTCGGGCCATGACCGAGCAGCTGGGGGACGACGTCCGCGAGGTCGTCGTCGGGGTCGACGGGTCCGACGGGTCCCGCCGGGCGCTGGCCTGGGGACTCCGTGAGGCGTTCCTGCGCCGGGTCGGGCTGCGCGTGGTCACCGTCTGGACCGGAGGGTCGCCACCGGGTGACGGCGACGCGCCTGCGGCTGTCGCGGAGTTCGAGGAGGCCCTCGAGGCGCGGGTGCGGAGCGACGTCGCCGAGGCGGCACGGGCCACGGGTGCTATGGCGGTACCGGTCGTCCCGGAGGTCCGCTACGGCCACCCGGCCAGGTCGCTGATGGACGTCGCCGCCCACGACGGGCTGCTCGTCGTGGGCGCCCGCGGCACGGGCGGTCTGCGTGGCCTGCTGCTGGGCTCGGTGAGCCAGCAGTGCGCCCAGCACGCGGCCTGCCCGGTCGTCGTCGTCCGCGGCGACGTCCCGGGGGAGCGGATCGCGGAGCTCCGGCGGGTCGTCGTCGGCGTCGACGGCTCGGAGCACTCGGTCGCCGCGGCGCGCCTCGCCCACGACGAGGCGGAGCTGCGCGACGCGCAGCTGCACGTCGTCCACACCTTCGCCGACACCGTGTCCGGTTACGGCGGCCCGCTGTGGGTGGTGCCGGACACCACGCTGGCAGAGCAGGCGGAGGCGACCCTGCGCGCGAGCCTGCGTGCCGCCGGGCTGGACGCGCTCCCCGGCGACCGGGTCCGCGCGGAGGTCCGCCAGGGGATCGACTGGGACGTCCTGCTCGACGTCGCCGAGGGGGCCGACCTGCTGGTCGTGGGGTCGCGCGGGCGCTCGGGGTGGGCGGGGCTGCTGCTCGGGTCGGTCGGGCTGCACGCCGTCACGGCGGCACCCTGCCCGGTCGTGGTGGTCCGGCCTCGGGGAGCGGCGGGCTGACCGCCGCCGCGTCCGCCGTCGCCCCGTACCGCCGGGGACCGGCCGGGCGGGCCCGGGGTCTGCCACCATGCGCCCGTGGACCTCGAGGAGACGATGCTGCCGGGCGTCGGTGTCCGCTATCGGCTGCGCACGCGCTCCGGCGAGGTCCTCGCCATCGTCCTCGGCCGCGAGGGCGCGGCCGAGGTCGCCGTGTACGACCGCCGCGACCCGGACCGGGCGCGCGGCGTGCTGCGGCTGGAGCCGGACGAGGTGGACGCCGTCGCGGAGGTGCTCGGGGCGCCCCGGCTGACGCAGCGCTTCGCGGACCTGTCCCGGGAGGTCCCGGGGCTGGAGGCCGGGCACTTCCCGATCCGGGCGGGCTCCCGCTTCGCCGGCCGGCCGCTCGGCGACACGCGGGCACGCACGCTGACCGGCTCCTCCGTCGTGGCGATCGTGCGGGACGCCGACGTCGTCCCGTCCCCGGGGCCGGGCGACCTGCTCCACCCGGGGGACGTCGTCGTCGCCATCGGGTCGGCGCGCGGGCTGGCGGACCTGGAACGGCTGCTGGACGAGCCCGCGTAGGAACCCGATGGACCACGTCGCCCAGCTGCTGCTGGAACTGGGTCTGCTGTTCTGCGGTCTGTCCCTGATCGGTCTGCTGGCCCGCCGGCTGGGCCTGTCGTCCGTGCCGTTCGTCCTGCTGGCCGCGCTCGCGCTGGGGGAGGGCGGCATCGCCCCGCTGACGACCGCCGAGCCGTTCATCGAGGCGGCCGCGGAGGTCGGCGTGGTCCTGCTGCTGCTCGCCCTCGGCCTGGAGTTCACCGCCGACGAGTTGTTCGCCTCGCTGCGGCACCACGGCCCCTCGGGGCTGGTGGACCTGCTGCTCAACGCCCCACCGGGCTTCGTGGCGGGGTTGCTGTTCGGCCTGCCGTGGCAGGGTGCTCTCGCGCTGGCCGGGGTCACCTGGATCACCTCGTCGGGCATCGTCGCCCGGCTGCTCGGCGACCTCGGGAGGCTGGCCAACCGGGAGACACCGGCGGTGCTGTCCGTGCTGGTGCTCGAGGACCTGGCGATGGCGCTGTTCCTCCCCCTGCTGGCGGTCGCGCTCGCTGGCGGTGGGCCGATGACGGCCGTGGCGGGCATCGCGCTGGCGGGGGGCGCCGTCGGCCTGACGCTGCTGGCCGCCCAGCGGCAGGGCCACCGGCTGCGCCGGCTCCTGGCCTCGGACGACGACGAGCAGGTGCTGCTGCGCCTGATGGGGCTCACCCTGCTGGTGGCCGGGCTGGCCCAGGCGGCAGGGGCGTCGGCCGCGGTGGGGGCGTTCCTGGTCGGGCTGGCGTTGCCCACCGCGGTCGCCGACCGGGCGCGGGCGGTGCTGGGGCCGCTGCGCGACCTGTTCGCAGCGATCTTCTTCGTCGCCTTCGGGCTGTCCACGGACCCGGGCGCGGTGCTGCCCGTGCTGCCCGCCGTCCTGCTGCTGGCGCTCGTGACGGCCGGGACCAAGGTCGCCACCGGCTGGTTCGCCGCCCGGCGCGACGGGGTGGCCGTGCCCGGCCGGCTGCGCGCCGGGACGGCCCTGGTGGCCCGCGGCGAGTTCTCCGTCGTCATCGCCGGCCTGGCGGTGACCGCGGGGGTGACCGAGCTCGGGCCGCTGGCCACCGGCTACGTCCTGGTCCTGGCCGTGGCCGGTCCGGTGCTCACCCGCCTCGTCGAGTCGCGTCCTCAGCGTGCCGGCCCGCGGCCGTCGGCAACCGGGCGGACGGCTGTGTGACCCGGGCGTCCGACGGCGGCGCACCACCGGCGTGGCCGGGGTCCTCGATCCGCGCCGTGGAGGGACCCCACCGGGCGGACGAGGACCGCGCCACGGCCTCGGCCGCGCGCAGCACCCGCAGGACGTTCCCACCGACCAGCCGGACGCACTCGTCCTGGCTCCACCCCCGGTCGAGGAGCTCGGCGATCAGCGCGGGGTAGCAGGCGACGTCCTCCAGCCCGTCAGGCAGGTCCTGCACGCCGTCGAAGTCCCCGCCGAGGCCGACGGAGTCGATGCCGGCCACCCGCCGCACGTGCTCGACGTGGTCGGCGACCTGGGCCAGTGCGGCTCGCGGGCGGGGGTGGTCGACGACGTACTCGCCCGCCACCGCGGCCCGCATGCCGGCGTCCCTCGGGTCGAGCCCACGGCGCTCCATCTCGGCCCGGAGCCCCAGGGTCCACGCGCGGCACCGCGGCGACACGAAGTCCGACGCGAACGTCACCATGCACACCCCGCCGTTGGCGGCCAGCTCCCGGAGGACGTCGTCGGGGACGTTGCGCGGGTGGTCGCACACCGCTCGGGCCCCCGAGTGGGAGAAGACGACCGGCGCCTCCGTGACCCGCAGCGCGTCCCGTGCGGTGCTGTCCGCTCCGTGGGACAGGTCGACCAGCATGCCGAGCCGGTTCATCTCCCGGACCACCTCCCGGCCGAAGGCGCTGAGCCCGCCGACGGCGGGGGCGTCGGTCGCCGAGTCGGCCCAGGGGACGTTCACGTTGTGCGTGAGGGTCAGGTACCGGACGCCGAGCCGGTGGAGCATCCGGAGCACGCCCAGCGAACCGGCGATGGAGTGTCCGCCCTCGGCGCCCAGCAGCGAGGCGATCCGCCCGCGGGAGAACGCGGCCTCGACGTCGTCGGCGCTCAGCGCCAGTTCCAGGTCGTCGGGGTGGCGCTGGATCATGCGGTGCACGAGGTCGACCTGTTCCAGGGTCGTGGCCACCGCCGCGTCACCCTGCAGGCTGCCCGGCACGTAGACCGACCAGAACTGGGCGCCGACCCCGCCCCGCCGCAGCCTCGGCAGGTCGGTGTGCGTCCCCGTCACCGGGGCGGCGAGATCGACCCGTCCGAGATCCGAGTCGAACCGCCCGCGGATCTCCCAGGCGAGGTCGTTGTGGCCGTCCACCAGCGGATGGTGGCGCAGCAGGTCGCGTGCGGTGGCGAGACGATCGGTCACCCCGGTCCTCCTCCGGCCTACAGGCCGAGCGCCTGGCGGACGTACGGGATGTGGCGGCGGGCCACCGGGACCGTCTCCCGGGGGCGGGTGTCCGTGGCGAGGAAGAGCGCCCCCTTGAACCCCTGCTCGATCTCCCTCACCCGGCCGAGGTTGACCAGGAACCGGCGGTGGACGCGCAGGAACCCCTTGCCTCCGAGTTCCTGCTCCAGGCGATCGAGCCCCCGGGCAGCGGCCAGGAGCCGTCCCTGGTCGCTGGTGAGCCAGACGTTGTTGTGGTCGACCTCGGCGAACCGGATCTCGCGGGGGTCGAGGAGGACCCATCGATCGTCCCGCAGGGCGATGACCCGGTCCCGGTACGGGCGGGGGTCGGACGAGCGGGGTTCGGGCTCGGCCGGGAGGTCCCCGGAGCCGGGCCGGTCGGGAGGCCCGAACGCGAGCAGCGCGCCGAGCACCTGGGAACCGTCGACCACGGGGCGGACCGTGACCGAGAGGGGGGTGTCGAGGAAGGGCACGTAGACCAGCGTCGACCCGTTCCAGCCCGGGTCCTGCCGAGCGCGTTCGGTCGCCCGCCGGGCCAGCTGCGGCAGTGCGCGGACCTGCGGGGTCCATCGGTGCGCCGGAGCGTAGGCAGGGGTGTCCGCGGGCGTGCCGAGGAGGACGGCGGCCTCCTCGTTGGCGAGCACGACCTTGCCCGCCGTGTCGACGGCGGCGAGCGGCGTCGCGGGCGGCACCCGGGCGTCGGCGAGAGCGGCCGCCAGCAGGGTGCCGGTGTGGTGCGCCCGCTGCCGCAGCTTGGCCCCGACGGACGCGGCGACCCCGTGGAGCCACGGCAGCACCGCGTCGGACAACGGCGTCTGCCAGCAGGAGATCGTGAGGGCGCCGAGCGGATCGTGGGTGACGACGTCGCGCACCGCGACGCCGGCGCACATCCAGGGGTGGAACCCCTGGCACCAGTGCTCGGGACCCCGCACCGGGACGGGACGCTGGCTCTCCAGTGCGGTGCCGGTCCCGTTGGTGCCGCTCGCCCACTCCGACCAGGTCGACCAGGCGGCGAGGTTGGTGTCCGCGGCGAGGCGGAGCAGCCGCCGACTGCCCCAGGACGCCAGGATGCGCCCGTCGGAGTCGGCGACGGTCACGAGGCCGTCCAGGCCGTCGACCTCGCCGGCGGCACAGGCGGCCAGGCCGCCGAGCTCGGCGAACACCACGTCGTGCTCGATGGAGTGGGCGCTCCCCGCGGCCGCGGCGGGCGCCCGCTGCAGGTGCGGGTCGACCTCGTACTGCTCGCGGCACCGGTACCACGACATGAGGATCTCGGGCCGGACCCCGTGGACGGTGTCCGCTCCGGCGGCGAACCGCTCCCGGGCGGCGGCGATCCGCCGGAGGCTGTCGTCGGAGAGCGCCGCCCCGCTCATCGCGGACGGCGCACCGCTCGTCTGACCTTTCGAGCCGTTCATCCCGCACCCCTTGGGCTCGGGGGGAAGAGCGTCCCAGCATCGGTGAGCAGTCGCTCGGCAGCAAGCAGGTCGGCCACGGCAGGCGGTGTTCCGCGTGCGCAGGCAGGGCGCGGCGAGAAGGGGGCGGGTGCATGCGGGCGGTCGTCTACCGCAGGCCCTTCGAGGTGGCGGTGGAGGAGGTCCCCGACCCCCGGATCGAGCAGCCGAACGACGTGATCGTGCGGATCTCGTCGACCTGCATCTGCGGAGCCGACCTGTACGTGTACGAGGGGCGGACGGGCGCCGAGCCGGGCACCGTGATCGGCCACGAGACCCTCGGCATCGTCGAGGAGGTCGGGTCCGGCGTCACCGCCCTGGAGCAGGGTGACCGCGTCGTGATGCCGTTCCCGGTGGCCTGCGGCTTCTGCAGGAACTGCCGGGACGGCTCCAGCGGCTCCTGTCTCACGGTCGCCTCGACCGGCCGCCGGCGTGGCGCGTACGGCGGCGTCGCCGCGGCTCCGTGTGCCGGCGGCCAGGCGGAGTACCTGCGCGTCCCGTACGCCGACGTCAACTGCCTGCCCCTGCCCGCGGGCACCGACCACGAGTCCGACTACGTCCTGCTCTCCGAGGTGTTCACCACCGGGTACCACGGCTGCCGCCTCGCCGGCGTCTCCCCGGGGGGCACCGTCGCGGTCTACGGCGCCGGGCCGGTGGGCCTGATGGCCGCGTACTCGGCGCTGCTCTGCGGCGCGTCACGCGTCTTCGTCGTCGACTGCGCACCCGAGCGGCTCGCCATGGCCCGGGCCATCGGGGCCGTCGCCGTGGACCCCTCCGCCGGTGACCCGGCGCAGCAGATCGAGGACCTGACCGGCGGTGAGGGCGCCGACACGGGGGTGGACGCCGTGGGGTTCCCGGTCCCCGCCGAGGCCGGCGGGAACGCGGAGCCGGAGGCGGTGCTGGACCAGCTCGTCCGCACGGTGCGGCCCGCCGGCGGGCTCGGCGTCCCCGGCCGGTGCGTGCGCGGCGGGCCGGACGGGGTCGTCCCGGTCACGGGACCCGGCACGCTGGGCGTCACGATCGGCACGCTGGTCGACAAGGGGCTGCGCCTGGGCACCGGGCGGGCGGACGCCAGGCGCTACGACCGGCAGCTGCGCGATCTGATCACCGAGGGCCGGGCCAGGCCCAGCTTCGTGGTGTCCCACGAGTTGCCGCTCGACGAGGCGCCGGACGCGTACCAGAAGGTCCACCGGCGCGTCGACGGCTACACCAAGGTCGTGCTCCGACCCGAGCCGCCTGATCGTCGCGCGACCGCAGCAGCCGGAGGGGGAGGAGGTGCCGTGGCCACCCAGGTGCCGACCGAGCGGGGGACGGTGGGCCGTCGTCCGGGGGCCTGGCCGTGACCGTCGTCCGCACGGCAGGCACCCCTTCAGTCCGCTTCGACAGGACCAACCAACCGCACCAGGAGGGAAGGTCGATGACGACCACCGCATCGGATCGATCCGGGGCGCTGCACGAGCTCGGGTTGGACGGGCAGAACCAGGCGACGATCGGTCGGCTGCTGGCCACCGGGAACATCGGACACGCCGAGGAGGGCGACGGCGGCCGGATGCGCGCCCGGATCCGGATCGTGCCCGACCAGCTGATCTGGGACCCCTCGGTCCTCGTCCTGCCCCACGGGGGGCACCTGGACATCGAGTTCGTCAACGACGACCAGAACACGCACTGCGCGCTCGTGCCGAGCAACGGTGACAGCAAGTGGATGTGGTTGCCGAACTACTCGCGCGGGACCATGTCCGTCACCCTCGACGGCCCTGGTTACTACTGGTTCAGCTCCAACATCGGCAACGACGAGGGCCGCGGCCTCATCGGGGCGATCGTCGTCAGGGGCGACGTCCCGGAGTCCGCCCGCCTCGACCGCCCGAAGCAGCCCCGACCGTAGACAGGACTGGGTCAATGACCGACATCAAGGACAGGACCGAGATCGAGTACGGAGAGGCCCCGCCGGCGGTGGACTTCGGGTCCCTGACCACCGCGCCCGGGGCCGCGCCGCCGGTGGCCCAGGACGTCACGTACGAACGCATCCTCGACGCCCGCTCCGAGCCGCAGAACTGGCTCACCTACTACGGCGCCTACGACGGCCAGCGGTACAGCCCGCTCGACCAGATCACCACGCAGAACGTCGTCCGCCTGACCCCGGCCTGGGTGTTCAGCTTCTCGCCCCACGGGCTGCACGCCGGCCAGTCGACCTACGCCTTCGAGAACTGCCCGATCGTCGTCGAGGGCGTCATGTACGTCTCCGGGTGGGACGGCTGGGTGTGGGCGCTCGACGCCAAGACCGGGCAGCTGCTGTGGCAGTACAAGCACGCGATCCCGTTCGACGTGTCGCTGTGCTGCGGCAACGTCAACCGCGGGGTCGCCGTGGCCCACGGCAAGGTCTTCGTCTGCACCCTCAACGCCCACGTGCTGGCGCTCGACGCGACCACCGGCGAGTGTCTGTGGGACGTCACCAGCGGCGACGTGCGCGCCGGCGAGAGCCTCACGGTCGCCCCGCTGGTCGTGAAGGACCGGATCGTCGTCGGCAGCTCCGGCGGCGAGTTCGGGGTGCGCGGCCACCTCGACGCCTACGACATGGAGACCGGGGAACGGGTCTGGCGGTGCTACACGATCCCCAAGCCCGGGGAGCCGGGCTCGGAGACCTGGCCGCAGGAGGGGGAGGCCTGGGCGCGGGGCGGTGCCAACGGCTGGATCACCGGCACCTTCGACCCGGAGACCAACCTCCTGTACTGGGGGACCGGCAACCCGGCGCCCGACTTCGACGGGGAGGTGCGTCCGGGCGACAACCTCTACACCGACAGCGTCATCGCGGTGGACGCCGACACCGGGGAGATCCGCTGGCACTACCAGTGCACCCCGCACGACCTGTGGGACTACGACAGCAACATGGAGTGCATCCTCTTCGAGCAGGACGGGCGCAAGCTCCTGGCCCACTTCGACAAGAACGGGTACTGCTTCGTCCTGGACCGCACCAACGGCGAGCGGGTGCGGATCTTCCCCTTCGTCGACCGGATCACCTGGGGCGAGATCACCCCCGACGGCCAGGTGACGCCCCGGATCTACCCCGACAAGGAGGGCGAGGAGGTGCACTTCTACCCCGGGCCGGCCGGGGCGAAGGAGTGGACCCACGCGGCGTACAGCCCGCGGACGGAGCTGTTCTACGTCCCGGTGCAGGACACCGGCGCGACGGTCGCCCGCCGGCGCAGGGAGTTCAAGGAGGGCATCCCCTACTGGGGCGCCGCCGTCACCGTGGACGCGAAGGACATGGCGGGATCGGTGTCGGCGTTCAACGCCTCCGGCGAGGAGGTGTGGCGCTGGCGCAACGACCTGCCGATGTGCGCGTCGGTCCTGGCCACTGCGGGCGACGTGGTCTTCGCCGGCACGCCGGCCGGGCAGTTCGTGGCCCTCGACGCCCGCAGCGGTGAGTTCCTGTGGCAGTTCAACTGCGGCAGCGGTCACCACAGCAGCCCGATCACCTACAGCGTCGAGGGCAAGCAGTACGTCGCCGTCCCGGTCGGCTGGGGCGCCTGGGTCGAGGGCTTCCTGCCCGGGATGATGGGCGGCCCGCACGGCCAGGCGATGTTCGTCTTCTCGCTGCCCGAGGACATCGACTCGGCTGGGGGGAGGTGACCGTGATGGACCAGGAGCTGCACGTCTCCCCGCTCTGCGTGGACGAGTGGGAGACCCCCTCCTTCGAGGAGATCCGGGTGTCCGCTGAGGCGACCGCGTACATGGGCGTCCAGGAGGACTGGGACTAGACGGACACGTCCGGACCGGGCGGAGAGGCGTCGGGCGATGGCGTCCGGCGCCTCTCCGTCTCCGCACGGCCGGGAGGGGCACCGATCGACATGTGGGTGCGGGTGCTGGGCTCGGCGGCGGGCGGCGGTTTCCCGCAGTGGAACTGCGCCTGCCCTCCGTGCCAGGCGGTGCGCGACGGGTCGCGGCCGGCCCGGCCGCGCACCGAGTCGTCGATCGCGGTGAGCGCGGACTCCCGGCGGTGGTTCCTGCTCAACGCCTCACCCGACGTCCGAGCCCAGATCGAGTCCTTCCCCGCCCTGCACCCCTCCCGCGGCCCCGACGGGAGCCGGACGGTCCCGCTGCAGGCCGTGCTGCTCACCGACGCGGAGCTGGACCACACGCTCGGGCTGCTGCTGCTCCGGGAGGGGGGAGGCCTCGTCCTGCACGCGACCGAGGCCACCCGCGACACGTTGCACGGCGGGACGTCGCTGCTGCGGACGCTGGAGACCTACTGCCCGGTCGAGTGGCGGCCGGTGGTGCCGGGCGCGGAGGTGCCGCTCGCCGAGGGGCTGTCCTACCGGGCCTTCGACGTCCCCACGACCAAGCGCGCGCGCTTCGGCTCCGCCTCCCGGGAGGGGCGGGTCGTCGGCTACCGCCTCACCGACGAGCGCAGCGGCCGCGCGCTGGTCCACCTACCGGTGCTGCAGGAGCTGACCCCGGCGGTGTGTGCCGAGCTCGAGGACTGCGCGTGCCTGCTCGTCGACGGCACCTGCTGGTCCGACGACGAGCTGGTCCGGCTCGGCCTGGCCGGCCGGACGGCCCGCGAGATGGGGCACCTGCCGATCAGCGGTCCGGGGGGCAGCCTCGAGCGGCTCGCCGCGCTGCCCGTCGAGCGCCGGATCTACGTCCACGTCAACAACACCAACCCGATCCTCCTCGAGGACTCGCCGGAGCGGCGCACCGTCGAGGAGCACGGCATGGAGGTCGCCGTGGACGGCCTGGAGGTCCTGCTGTGAGGACGACGGGCGAGCGCAGGCGAGCGTGGAGGCGACCCCTGTGGCAGTGCGAGGAGCGCAGCGAGTCCGGAGCCGAACGACGGAGGCGGCGAGGCCGATGGGAACCCTGACGGAGACAGCGACGGACAGGCCGGGGACGGCGACCGACGACTTCGTGGCAGCCCTGCGCAGGCAGTCCCGGCGCTACCACGACCAGCACCCCTTCCACCGCAGGATGAACGAGGGGGAGCTGGGCCCCGAGCAGATCCGCTGCTGGGTGGCCAACCGCTTCTACTACCAGGTCAACATCCCGCGCAAGGACGCCGCCGTCCTCTCGAACTGCCCGGACCGCGAGGTCCGCCGCCGCTGGCTGCGGCGCATCGTGGACCACGACGGCACGGTCGACGGCGAGGGGGGCATCGAGGCGTGGCTGCGCCTCGGTGAGGCGGTGGGCCTGGCCCGGGCGGAGATGGAGGACGAGCGGCACGTCGTCCCGGGCGTGCGGTTCGCCGTCGACGCCTACGTCACCTTCGCCCGCACCCGGCCGTGGGTCGAGGCGGTGGCCTCCTCGCTGACCGAGCTGTTCGCCCCGGACCTGATGGCCGAGCGCCTCGCCGCCTTCGAGCGCCACTACGCCTGGATCGACCCGCAGGGGCTCGCCTACTTCCGGGCCCGCCTGACGCAGGCACCCCGCGACTCCGCCCACGCCCTCGAGGTGGTGACGGAGCACTGCCGGACGCCGGACCAGCAGGCGGCCGCCCTGGCGGCCCTGTCCTTCAAGTGCGACGTCCTCTGGAGCATGCTCGATGCGATCGACCGCGCCTGTGCAGACCGCTAGTGGTGCCGACCGCCCCCGGCTGGCCCGCCACGTCCGGCTGAGGTTCGACCCGGCACGCGGGCGGCACGTGCTGCTGACGCCGGAGGCGGTCACCGTCCTCAACGGTACGGGGGCCGCCGTCCTGGAGCTGTGCGACGGGCGGCGGACGGTGCGCGAGATCGCGGCCGAGCTGCGCGGCCGGTACGCCCACGTGGACGACGACGAGGTGCGCCTGTTCGTCGACCGCCTCGCCGCCCGACGGTGCCTGGAGTTCGGGGACGTGGAGGCCAGCCGTGGATAGCCCGGCCGTGGATGGCCCGGCCGTGGACCGGCCGTTCGGCCTGCTGGCCGAGCTCACCTACGGCTGCCCGCTGCACTGCTCCTACTGCTCCAACCCCCTCGAGCTCGCCGCCTACGCCGACGAGCTGACCACGGCGGAGTGGCAACGGGTGCTGACCGAGGCCCGGGACCTCGGCGTGCTGCAGCTGCACCTCTCCGGCGGCGAGCCGCTCCTGCGCCGCGACCTCGCCGAGATCGTGCAGACCGCCGGTGAGCTGGGCCTGTACACCAACCTGATCACCAGCGCGCTCGGGCTGACGCCCCGCCGCGCGGAGGAGCTGCTGGCCGCGGGTCTCGACCACGTGCAGATCAGCCTCCAGGCCGACGATGCCGCCCTGTCCGACCGCATCGCCGGGGCGCGGTCGTTCGAGCGCAAGCTGGTCGCCGCCCGGCTGGTGAAGGAGCTGGGCTGGCCGCTCACGCTGAACGTCGTCCTGCACCGGCACAACGTCGACCGGGTCGCCGGCATCCTCGACCTGGCCGAGGAGCTCGGGGCCGACCGGATCGAGCTCGCCCACACGCAGTACTACGGGTGGGCCCTGCGCAACCGCGAGGGGCTGCTGCCGAGCCGGGCCCAGCTGGAGCGCGCCCGGGAGGTGGTGCGGGCGGCGCACGAGCGCCTGCAGGGACGGATGGAGGTCATCTACGTCCTGCCCGACTACCACAGTCGGTACCCCAAGCCCTGCATGGGCGGCTGGGGCCGGCGCCAGCTCACGGTCGTGCCCAACGGCGACGTCCTCCCGTGCCCGACCGCGCACACCCTCCCGCTGCCCCGTGCCAGCGTCCGGGAGCACCCTCTGGGGTGGATCTGGGAGTCCTCCCCGCTGTTCCAGCGCTTCCGCGGAACGGACTGGATGCCCGAGCCCTGCCGCAGCTGCGACCGCCGCGAGCTCGACTTCGGCGGGTGCCGCTGCCAGGCCTTCCAGCTCACCGGCGACGCCGCCCGCACCGACCCGGTCTGCCACCTCTCGCCCGACCACGGGCTCGTGGCCGCGGCGGTGGCCGCCGCCGAGGAGGAGGCGCGGCCACGCGAGGCGGTGCTGATCCCCCGGCGGCAGCCTGCTGCCGGGCGCAGCCGGTGACACCGCTGTCGGCCCGGTGCGGCATGGGTGCTGCACCCGTCCACGTGGCGTCGGGCGTCGGCGCCGCGCGCATCGGACCGTGACCGGGAGGGGCTCCAGGACATGACCTCGGTCTTCGTCTTCATCTCCGGAGCGACGCTGCTGGTGGTCAGCGCGGAGAAGCTCATCACCCACCTCGTCGGGGCGGCGAGCGGTCTCCGGATCCCGCTGTTCCTGCTCGCCGTCGTCTTCACCGGCGTCGAGTTCGACGACATCGCGCTGGGCGTCGGGCTGAACCTCGAGGAGCTCAGCGGTGTCGCGCTCGGTGTCGTGTTCGGGACGGCGCTCTCGTTCACCGGGGTCGTCCTCGCGGTCGCCGCGATCCTCCGACCGAGCCGGGTCGACATCCCGCGTGACTACCTCGTGGTGTTCGCCGTCGCACCGCTCGTGATGGTCGCGATCGCGCTCAGCGGGCCGCTCACGGTGACCGACGGACTGCTGCTCATCGGACTGTTCGTCCTGTTCGTCACCTACGTCGCGGCCCGGGAGGTCCGCAGGAGCGTCGCGGTCTTCCGCGACGTGGAGGTGTACGAGGCCGCCGCCGGGGAGGCCGGGGACGACGCGCTGCCGACACGCGGGGCGGATGCGTACCTGCGGCAGGAGCAACCGGACAGGGGCGGAGCACGGGCCGGCGCCGAGCGGGCGCAGCAGGTCGTCGACGACGTGCCCCGCGCCGAGGTGCGCGAGCTGCCCGGCTGGGCGCACCTCGGACTGGCGGTGGTCGCACTCGCCGGCCTCGTCGTCGGCGCGGCGACCGTGAGCACCGGGACCGAGGGGATCCTGGAGACCTACGGGCTCGAGGGCACGGTGTTCGGCGCCACGATCGCCACCGCCGTCCTCACCATGGAGGACGTCTTCCTGACCGTGGAGCCCTTCCGGAGGGGCGTGCCGGAGATCGGGGTCGGGAACGTCATCGGCAGCGTCGTCTTCTCGGTCACCGGGAAGCTGGGCATCACCCTCCTGGCCGGCGGCATCGTCGTCGGCCCGGACGTGTTCACCTGGCACCTGCCTGCGCTCGTCGTCCTCACCGCGCTGGCTGCGTACCTGCTGTCCACCGGCCGGCTGACGCGGTGGCACGGCGGCACCCTGCTGGCGCTCTACGTCGCGTACTGGGTGATCAGCCTCGTCGCGTTCGGTGAGGTCCCGGTCGAGCTCGACTGAGGACCCCCTGCCCCCGACGGGTCCCTCCACCTGTCGGGGGTCACCGTCCTCCCCACCCCTCGCAGGCTCGGCGAGGGACCCTGTAGGGGGCGGGCCGATGGGCTCGGGCGCCGGGCAGAGGGCCGGGGCCGAGGACCTGGCGGTGGAGAGGTGGCGGCGGGATGCCGGGCTGGGCGTGGTCGCTGGTCGGGGTGCTGGCGGGCCTCCTGCTGTGCTGGCTGGTGCTGATGGCGGTGTTGTGGAGGACCTGCCCCGACGAGCTGCGCCTGCGGGAGCTGCTGCGGCTGCTGCCCGACGTGCTCCGGCTCGTGCACCGGCTGGCCGGCGACGGCACGCTGCCCCGCGGCGTCCGGGTGCGGCTGTGGCTGTTGCTGGGCTACCTGGCGCTGCCGTTCGACCTGGTGCCCGACTTCGTGCCGGTGCTCGGCCACGCCGACGACGCGGTCGTGGTCGCCCTGGTGCTCCGCTCGGTGGTCCGCCACGCCGGCCCGGCGGCGATCGACCGGCACTGGCCCGGTACGCCGGACGGGCTGGCCGCGCTGCGGCGGGCGAGCCGGCTGCCGGCGTAGGCGTCTCCTCACCGGGGGCCGCCTCGTCCGGCCAGCTGCGACCCCGGGTGCTGACCCCGCCGGCTCCGACGGCGTCAGAAGCCGGCAGTGGCCGCCTCGCAGACCGCGGTGTCCTGTTCGCCGGTGCCGCCGCTCACGCCCACCGCACCCACGACGACCCCGTCGACGAGCACCGGCGCGCCACCGGCGAAGACCATGACCTTGCCGTTGTTGGAGGCCTGGATGCCGTAGAACGGCCCGCCCGGCTTGGCCAGCTCGGCCAGCTCGGCGGTGGTGATGTCGAACGCCCGGGCGGTGAAGGCCTTGTTGATGGCGATGTCGACGCTGCCGCGCCAGGCGCCGTCCATCCGGACGTGCAGGACGAGGTCGCCCCCGGCATCGACGACGGCGATGTTCATCGGCTGGCCGATCTCCGCGGCGCGGGCCTCTCCGGCCGCGACCATGCGGCGGGCGTCGTCCAGGGTCAGGGTGGTCAGCTGCTGGGTCACAGGGATCCCTCCCGGTCGGAGCCATGGCCAGGGGCGAGGACTCGCCAGCCCCTGCTCCGGTCCGGCGGGCCGGAACGGGACGGGAGTACCCGGGCCGCCGCCGCGACCAACGCTGCTCTCGGCCGGTCGTCGTTCCTCCGGACCCGCAGGGGCACGCGGGGCTCACCCCCGGGCCGGGCTGTGGCTGACCGCTACTCCAGGACGCCGAGGAGCGTTCCCCAGAGCTGCCGGTCGGGCACTGCGCGCTCGGCCGGGTCCGCGTGCTCGCAGAAGTGCAGGCGGCTGACGTGGATCTGCGGAGCCGGCTCGTCGGTCGGGGCGGCGTCGGCCGGGTAGGTCATCGCGAACGGGTGCGTGAAGTCCGTCGTCGAGCCGTTGACGAGGGGGGAGTACCCCTCGGCTGCGGTCGCGGGCGAGTCCGCGGTGTCGACGATCCACACGGTGGTCTCCGGGACGCTGCACGGCTGCAGACCGAGTGGCTCGTCCTCGTACGCGGTGCTGGCCAGGCCCACGCACAGGCCGCTGGCGACACCCGAGGGCGCGTACTCCAGCTGCGCTGCGCGCAGGCTGCCGTAGTGACCGTTCACCGCAGCGGAGACCATGCCGGTCGCGAAGAAGTCGGAGACCAGGCCGCCGCGGGGCAGGAAGTCCTCGGACGGGTCAGAGCTGCTGGCGCGCTGCAGGACGAGGGGTTGGCCGACCGTGCCCACGCCGTCGAGCACCGCCTCCACGAACTGCGGGTCACCGTGCGTGCCGAACTCCGGGCTGAAGACCGCGATGCAACCCGGACCGCAGGCCGGGGTGGCCGCGCTCGCCAGAGGCGGCGCCACCGTGCCTGCGCCGACGATCGTGGTCGTCGCCGCCGCAGCGGCCAGTATCTGGCTCCTGACGGACATGCGCCGCTCCTCTCAGGGGTGCAGCCGCAGCCTGCCCGGGGCCGTCGTGCTGGTCGCCGGGTCGGGGTCGGGACTGCCTGTGGGCTGGTACCGCCGGGACGGCTACGTCGGATCGCCGGACCCGCCGAAGCGCTCGAGCCGGATCCACGACGGGTCGTGACCGAGGTCGACGAGCGTCGTGGCGGTGTTCTCCACGAAGGAGGTCGGGCCGCACACGAAGACGCGCGGCCGCGTCGTGGGCGCGAAGGTCTGGGCCTCCAGCATGCGGCGGTCGATCCTGCCGGTCAGCCCCCTCCAGCCGGGGGGCGTCTCCCGGGTCAGGGTGATCGTCGTCTGCGGCCCCAGCACGTCGCGAGCGAGGACGTCGTCGGACGTGCGTGCGGAGTACAGGAGACGGACCGGCGTGGAGCCGCCCGTGCGCCGGTGGTGGTCGAGCATGGCGAGGAACGGGGCGACGCCGGCGCCGCCCGCGATCAGCTGCACCGGGCGGCGCCCCTCCGCCTGTCCTCCGTCCTGGTCCATGGCGGACGACCAGACGAAGTATCCGCCGATCGGCCCGCGCAGCTCCAGCAGGTCACCGGGGCGCAGTTCGTCGGTGAGGTACGGCGAGACCTCCCCGCTCTCGAACCGCTCGACCAGCAGGTGCAGCCGGGGGTCCTCGGGAGCGGAGGCCACCGAGTAGCTGCGCTGGGCCGTGTAGCCGTCCTCGGCGGTCAGCCGCAGGTCGACGTGCTGGCCGGGCAGGTGGCCCGGCCAGCCGGGGACGTCGAAGAGGAGCCGGTGCACGCGAGCGGTCTCGGGTCGGTTCTCCAGGACCGTGGCGCGCAGCCAGTTCAGTCGCCGCTGTACCGCTGCTCGAGCCATGGGTCCCCGCGATCGTGGTAGCCGAACGTCTCCCAGAACCCCGGCTCGTTGAACCGGGTCAGCGCGAACCCGCGGAGCCACTTGGCGCTCTTCCAGAAGTAGAGGTGGGGGACCAGCAGCCGGGCCGGCCCCCCGTGCTCGGGCGCGAGCGGCTGCCCGTCGTAGGTGTCGACCACCCACGCCCGGCCGTCGGTCAGGTCGGACAACCGGTGGTTGGTGGTGTACCCGCCGTCGCAGAAGGCGAGGGCGTACTCGGACTCGGTCCGGACGTCGGCCAGCAGGGTGTCCACCGCGACGCCCTCCCAGTGGGTGTCGAACTTCGACCACTTCGTGACGCAGTGGATGTCGACCGACACCGCCTCGCGCGGCAGTTCCCGGAACTCCTCCCAGGTCCAGCGCCGCGGGCCGTCCACCTCGCCCTGGATCGTCAGGTCCCACTCGGTCAGGGGCGTGTGCGGCGTCGGACCGGCGGACAGCACCGGGAAGACGTCGCCGGCGTCGTACTGGCCCGGGGGCAGTCGCTCGTCCCGGCGCTGCTCCCGGCGACCGAACCCTCGAGAGACCAGTGACACGACGGCACCTCCCGGACGTTGCCTCCAGCAGTGCCGACTCTCTCCGCCACGGTGGGCCGAGGCATCAGTCAAAGGACCACGGCTGCACCCTCGGCGGCCGCGCCGCGTGCGGTGCCGCTCAGGGCGTCCCGGAGCGCAGCCCGGGAGGTGATGCCCAGCTTGGGGAAGACCCGGTAGAGGTGGGCGCCGACCGTCCGTGGCGACAGGTACAGCCGGCTGCCGATCTGCTTGTTGGACAGGCCCGAGGCGGCCAGCATGGCGATCTGGTGCTCCTGTGCGGTCAGTGCGCCGGTGCCCCGGTCACCGGCGGCTCCGCGGTGGGTCAGCCCGGTCGCCCGGACCTCGTTGCCCGCCCGCGTCGCCCACGGTCGCGCTCCGAGGTCCCGGAAGGTCTCCAGCGCCGACGTCAGCTGCACGCGGGAGGCGTTGGTCGCCCGGCTGCGGCGCAGGTGCTCGCCGTAGGCGAGCTGGACCCGCGCGCGCTCGAACGGGTACTGGTCGGCCCCGGGGACGGCCAGGGCCTCCTCGAAGCGCCGGGACGCCTCCTCCCCCGACGCCACGAGAGCCGCCGAGCCCGCCCGCACGAGGGCGAGCTTGGGACGGCCGGTGAAGATGGTGGACCGCTCCATGGCGGCCACGTGCGCCGCGGCCTCGGGACGACGGTCCGTGCGCACCGCCGCCTCCACCAGGTCCATGGCGACGGCGAGCCCGACCGGGGTGTAGGGGGCGAAGCCACCGGCCTGACTGACGGCGCTCAGCTCCCGGTAGGCGTCCTCGAAGTCCCCCCGTCCCAGCGCGGCCAGCCCGCGGACGCGGTGCGCGAAGTCCTGCGGCAGACGGACGGCTCGGGGTGCCGACCACGCGACGAGCTCGTCGGCCAGGGCCTCCGCCGTCCCGTCGTCCCCCTGCGCGGCCGCCAGGAGGGCCGAGCAGTAGACGCCGGGCAGGGTGATCAACCGGTAGCCCAGCTCCTCGCCCCAGGCCCGGCCCTCCTCGGCCGTGCGCCGGGCCTCCTGCCAGCGACCGCCGTCGAACGCGTCGTGGCACAGCAGCATCAGGGCGTTGACGGCCGACGCGGCCGCGCCGCCCTCCCGACCGTCCCTGACCACCCTCCGGAGCGCCGGCCGGCAGCTGGGGAGACGATCGGCGTAGAGGGCGGCCATGCCCACGCGGACCACGTAGGTGGGATCGACGCCGGTGTGCGCCGAGACGATCAGCTCGTCGAGCCGTTCGAGCGCCGCCGGTGCCGCGCGGACGGGGTCGGCGAACACCGTGCGCGACACCGCCAGCACCGGCGGGACGTCCGGTCCCAGGGCCTCGAGCGCCCACTCGAAGGGTCGCCAGAGCTCGTCCCGGCCGCCGAAGTGGCACACCAGCATGAGGCTGTGCAGTGCGTCCTCGACCGTGGCCGCGCGGGATCCGTGGTCGAGCGCGTACTCGACTGCCCGCACGAGCATGCGGTGCGCCGTCTCGACGTCGCCCTCCCCGTTGATCAGGTGGTGCGCGGCGGCCACCGCGACCTCGAGGGACCCCGCCGTCCGGGGATCGGCCGTGCGGGCCGCGGACAGCAGCTGGGGCACGTTGCGCAGGTCCCCGGTCGTGTCGGCACCCACGAACGCGGCGGCCGCCAGCCGACGGGCTCGGTCGGGACCGCTCGGTGTGAGGTCCGCGGCCCGGAGGAGGGCGTTGACCGCACGGACCGCGTCCCCCTTGTGCCGTGCGCGGTGCGCCGCGGTCTCGAGGAGGTCGGCGGCGTGCGCGTCGGCGCCCACTGCGGCCTCGGCGAGGTGCCAGGCGCACTCCTCCGGCCGGTCGACCAGGACCTGGGCCAGCGCGCCGTGTGCCCGTCGGCGCTCACCGCTCGTCGACAGCTCGACCGCCGCCGACCCGATGAGCGGGTGCCGCAGCGTCACCCGTCCGGCAGCGAGGTCGACGCGCAGCAGCCGTGCTCGCTCGGCCGGTGCCAGGTCGTCGAGCCACCCGTCGGTGGCCGCCGCCGCACGCAGTGCCCGGAGGTCTCCCGTCCCCTCGAGGGCTGCCAGCAGCAGGAGTCTCCGGGTCCTCTCGGGCAGGTCGGCGAGCTGCTGGGCGAAGACCCTCTGCAGGCGGCTGCTCAGCGGCAGGGCCGACGGGAGGGGATCGGAGCCGGTGCGCTGCGCCTCGGTCATGACCGCGGGGAGCTCCAGCAGAGCGAGCGGGTTGCCCTGGGACGCCGTCAGGACGCGCCGGCGGATCTGCGCGCCCAGCACGGGGAAGCGGGCTTCCAGCAGCTCCGCGGCGGCGTCGTCGTCCAGCGGGGACACCTCGAGCTGTGGCAGACCTGCCTGGAGGAGGACGCAGTCACTGCCGGTCCGCGCCGCGGCGAGGACGCCGATCCGGCTCCGGGCCAGTCGGCGGGCGACGAAGCCGAGGACCCGGGCGCTCGACCGGTCCAGCCACGGCACGTCGTCGACGACGACCAGCACCGGCCGGGACTGCGCCGCCTGCGAGAGCAGACCCAGGACGGCGGCCGAGAGGAGCAGTCGATGGGGTGGCGGCCCCGCGCCCTGACCGAGGGCCACGGCCAGCACGTCCCGGTGCGGCTCCGGGAGGTCCTCGAGGTGGTCGAGGAGCGGCAGCAGGAGCTGGTTGAGGCCGGCGAAGCCGACCTCGGCCTCGAACTCGACCCCCGCTGCCTGCAGGACGGTGGCGCCGGATGCCGCCGCGTCCCGGACGACCGTCTCGAGCAGGGCCGTCTTCCCGACGCCGGCCTCCCCGGTCACCAGGAGGACGGCGCCGGTGCGCAGCGCCCGTTCGAGGAAGTCGGCGAGTGCCGAGGCCTCGGCCGACCGGCCGACCAGGTCCGCGTCGGCGGTGCGGACGGCGGCGAGCGCGTCTGGCAACGGAGTCCCCTCCCGCGCGTTCCCGGCGGTGCCGGGATGCGAGCCCTCGGTCGTGGAGGTCGCTGGTTCGGTCGTCCGTGTGTCGGTGAGAGACTCTCTCACTGGTGGGCGGGCCGCCAGGGACCTCGGGCCCCTGAGAGCGCGCGACCTCCAGTCGGATGACCGATGCGTCCGCGTGGTGGGTGCTGCCACGGTCGCCTGGCCCGGCGGACCACGGGCGCCGAGAGGACCCGGGCGACCCGCTCCCGATGGGAGGATGTCCCTGCTCCGGCCCGAGGAGGTGTGCGGTGGACCCGTTCGTCTTCGGCACCGACGGGACCGACCCCGAGGAGGACTCCGGCGTCCTGGAGCCGCAGGACACCCTCGAGGACCTCGGCGGCGTCAGCGACGTGCTCGACACCGGCTGGTCCCCGGCCGAGCGCCCGTGGGCGGTCACCGACTGGGGGACCACCGAACGCGAGGAGCTGGCCGGCGAGAGCCTGGCAGGGCGCCTCGCCCGTGAGGTCCCGGAGCATCAGCAGGTCGAGGACGACGGACTCGGCGACGCCTCGGACACCGACGGGGAGCTCATCGACGACGAGGTCGGCGGCCGCCGCGCCGGGCGGCTGGTCGAGACCCTCGAGGGCTGGGGGGACGTCGAACCGGAGCTGTACGCCCTCGACGTGGGCATCGACTCGGGGGCGGCCTCCGCCGAGGAGGGGGCGGTGCACGTCGTCCCCGACGAGGACGACGCCGGGTTCCCCGACCGGACGGATCGATGACGAGCAGGCCGGAGCGGATCGGAGGTGTGTCCCGTGACCGGTGTCCCGGAGACCGGTGATCGGCGCCTGGACGGCAACGCGGCGGGCGGTGTCCTGCGGGAGGTCTTCGCGGTGGACCCGACCACAGCGGTCTCGACCTGCGCGCACTGCGGAGGACCGGCGCCCCTGGGGGCGCACCTGGTCTACGCCGACGCGCCCGCGCTCGTCCTGCGGTGCCCGAGCTGCATGCAGGTCGTCCTGCGGTGCGCCTCCGACGCGGCGGGCCTGCGACTGGAGATGACCGGGGTCCGGCTGCTGCGGATGACACCGGCGGAGGGCAGCTCCGGCTGAGCCGGCGGCGGTCGGGTCGTCGGAACCGGACGCGGTGCCGACGACCCGACCGGCGGGTGCCTGGCTACGCCGAGACGGCCCGGAGCGCCTGCCGGATGACCTCGGTGACCACCTGCGGCTGCGACACCATGATCACGTGGGAGCCCTCCGCCTCGGTCACCGTGGCGCCGGCCCGTGCGGCCATGGTGCGCAGGACGTCGCTGCCGACCGCCTTGTCGCCCGTGGGGACGACGGCCCAGGACGGGAGGTCCTTCCACGCCGGCGCTGTGGTCGGTTCGCCGAAGGCCAGGGCGGAGATGGGCCGCTGGGTGGCCGCCATGACGCGGGACTGCTCCTCCGGCAGGTCGGCGGCGAAGGCGTCGTGGAACTTGTCCGGGTCGATCGCGAACTCGGTCTGCGTCCCGGAGTCGCCGGTCGGATAGCTCCACTGGAGCAGGGCCGTGAGCAGGACGCTGTCCCTGGAGTCGGCCTCGACGTCCTGCAGGGTCTCGCCCTCGTCGGGGGCGAAGCCGGCGACGTAGACCAGTCCGACGACGTTCCCCGCCCGCAGCGCGGCGTTGGTGAGGACCGCACCGCCGTAGGAGTGCCCGACGGCGAGCACCGGCCCGTCGATCTGGGAGAGGGCGCTGGCCACGTAGGCGGCGTCGTGCGTGATGCCGCGCAGCGGGTTGGGGACGGCCCGGACCTGCACTCCGTCGGCGAGCAGCTGGGCGACGACGTCGTTCCAGCCCGAGCTGTCGGCGAAGGCGCCGTGGACGAGAGCGACGGTCGGCCGTGAGCCGGTCGTGGTGGCCTCGGTCATGCTGATCCCCTCCGGGACTGGTCGGCGGAGCCTGAGGCGGCGCTCGCCGTGCTCCCGGCCCCGGGGACGGCGTGCCGCAGGCGGGGACGTTGCTCCGGCGTCCGGGCGGCCGCATCGGTCAGGTGACCCGATGGTCGACTGTCGGGGGGCGAGCGGACCCGGTCGGCCCGGTCGGGCTCCGGTCGCCGGCGTGGAAGTCCCGGACCGCGGCGAGCGTCTCGCGCGGTCTCTCCTCGACCATGAAGTGACCGCAGTCGATCGCCCGTCCGGTGACGTCGTCGGCCCACTCCCGCCAGATCGCGAGGGTGTCGTACCAGGCCTCGAGCGCACCCCTGCCGGCCCAGAGCACCTGCGTGGGGCAGGTGATCCGTCGCCCGGCGGCGCGGTCCTCGTTGTCCCACCGGCGGTCGCAGGTGGCCCCGGCCCGGTAGTCCTCGCACATGGCCCGGACGGTCGCCGGGTCCCGGGCGCAGCGGGCGTAGTCGGCCACCGCCGCCGGGGGGAACCCGCGGATGGCCCCGCCGAATTCGGCGTCGAAGAGGAAGAAGTCGGGGTCCTGTGCGATCAGCCGCTCGGGGATGGGGGAGGGCTGGGCCAGGAAGGCCCAGTGCCAGTAGCCGAGGGCGAAGCGCGCGTCGGCCCGGGCCCAGACCTCGCCGGTCGGGACGACGTCCAGCACCGTGAGCCGGCGGACCACCTCGGGGTGGTCCAGGGCCATCCGGTAGGCGACCCGCCCACCTCGGTCGTGGCCGACGACGTCGAAGGCGTCGAAGCCGAGTGCGCGCATCAGCGCGATGCAGTCCTCGGCCATGGCCCGCTTGCCGTAGCTCTCGTGACCGGGCACCGCGGCCGGCTTGGAGCTGTCCCCGTACCCGCGCAGGTCGGGAGCCACGACCGTGAAGGTCCGGGCGAGCTCGCCGGCCACCAGCCCCCAGGCGAGGTGGGTCTCGGGATAGCCGTGGAGGAGGAGCAGTGGAGGTCCCGAGCCGCCGTCGCGGACCCGCAGGAAGACCTCCCCGACGGCGACGCGCGACAGCCTCAGGTCGTCGAACCGGTCCGGGAAGGCGCCGTCACCCGTGGTCCCGGCTGGTGTGGACATCCGGTTCCTCCCGGGGGCACGGTCAGGGCGACGGCAACGGGAGAGCGTGCCCGGGGAGCGGACCGTGGCGCATCGGTCAGGTGACTGCCCGCGGAGGAACGCCCACGTCGGTGACGGTCCGGGCTGCGGGGGTGACAGACTCGTCGCTCGTCCGGGATCGGCCCGCTGCGGGAACAGGAGGGAGGCGGCATGCCCCCGAGCAGTCCGGTCGCCGGCTCCCGGGAGCAGCGGCGTGCCCGGATCGAGAAGGCGGCGCTGGAGCTCTTCCGCACCCGGGGGTTCGACAACGTCACGGTGGAGGACGTCTGCGCCGAGGCGGGCGTGGCCCCCGCGACCTTCTACCGGCACTTCGGGACCAAGGAGGAGGTCGTCTTCGCCTACCGGGACGACTTCACGACGGCGCTCGGCGAGGCCCTCGACGCCGGCGCGCGGGTGCCGGAGGGGGAGCGCCTGCCGGTGGTCCTCGGCGCGTTCGCGGCCTTCCTGGAGTCACAGCAGGACCTGCTCGCGCTCCGGGACCAGATCGTGCTGGGACACCCGCGGCTCATGCAGGGGACGTTGGCGGTCCAACGCGACATGGAGGGTGCGCTGGCGGCGGGACTCGCGCGGTTGCGCGGCCTGCCGTCGCCGGACCCGGCGGCCCTGCTGGAGGCCGGCGTGGGCATCCTGGTGCTCCGGATCGCACTCCGGTCCTGGCGGGACGGCGACGGGGGATCGCTGCTGACGGCCACGCAGCAGACGCTCGTGCGGCTGCGGGAAGCGGTCGCGGGTCTGGCCGTCGGTGGTGACTGAGTCCGCCCGGTCCGCCGTGCGGCACGCCTATCCGAAGGTGAGGGCGTAGACCGCGACGCCGGGGTCGAGGAACTCGACCTCGAAGGTCCCGCTGGTGACCGGGCCCCGTCGACGGAGGAGCTGGTACAGGCGGGGTTCGCTGACCGTGCCGGAACCGGTGCCGTCGACGTCGACGCCGTGGTCGGTGCCCGGGGCCCGGCCGTCGAGCCGTACGCGGAAGCGCACCCCCGCCCCGGGTGCCGGCGGCGCCACGACCAGGTGGAGGTCGCGGGCGTGGAAGCGGCACGCGAGGCGTCCGCCGGGCTCCTGCGCGGACGACGACTCGCTGCCGATCGTCCAGGTGCCCGCCAGGGACCAGTGCCCGAGGCGCAGCCGCTCCGCCGCGGTGTAGGTGTGCGGCCGGTCCGGCTCGACGTCGGGGGAGGAGGCGAACCCGGAGGTCCGGTCGTAGCCGAGGTAGGTCTCCGCGGACCGGAGCGTGTCCCAGTCGGCCGGGGCCTCGATGCCACGGGCGTCGACCGGCGCCGGCTCGGGCCCGAGGTCGCCGGCTCCGGCCTCGCCGAGGAGCTGCCGGAGGACCCTCTCGTCCTCCTCGTAGCCGCGCTCGCCGAAGCTGTGGTGGCGGAGGCGTCCTCCGGCGTCGACCAGGTAGCGGGCCGGCCAGAAGTGGTTGTGGAAGGAACGCCAGACCGCGAAGTGGTTGTCGATCGCGACGGGGTGGCCGATGGACCGGTCCCGCACGGCACGGCGGACGTTGTCCACGTCGTGCTCGAAGGAGAACTCCGGCGAGTGCACGCCGACCACGACCAGCCCGGAGTCGCGGTAGGCATCCTCCCAGGCACGGACGTGGGGCAGCGACCGGAGCCAGTTGATGCAGGTGTAGGTCCGGAAGTCGACCAGCACCACGCGACCGCGCAGGTCCGCGCCGGAGAGCGGTGGGGAGTTGAGCCAGTCCGTGGCTCCGGCGAGGGAGAACTCCTCCTCGGTCGGCCAGAGGGCGTCCCCGCCGTCGGCCGGCCCGCGGTCCTCGGCCCGGACGGCGTCGTGGCGGAACCGCTGCCCGAGACGGCGGGCGACGTCGCTCAGGTGGTCGTGGGATGCCATGGCCGGCGTTCCTCCCTGGGTGGCGCGGGCTCAGCGGACGGACCGGAACGCGGCGCGCAGTTCCTCGGCGAAGAGCTGCGGCTGCTCCCACGCGGCGAAGTGGCCGCCCCGGTCGACCCGGTTGTAGTGGATCAGGTTGGGGTAGGCCCGTTCGGTCCAGCTGCGCGGGGCCTCGTACTGCTCACCGGGGAAGACGGTCACGGCCACGGGGATCGTGACGCCCTTGGCGTTGAAGAAGCCACCCCGGTACTCCCAGTAGAGGCGGGACGCCGAGACCCCGGTGTTCGTCAGCCAGTAGAGCGTGATGTTGTCGAGCACCTCGTCCCGCGTCAGCTCACCGGCCGTGCTGGCGTGCCGGTCCAGCGCTGCGACGACCGCCGCGGCCGGCTGGCCGTCGGCGTCGTTGTGGTCGAGCAGCCAGGCGGCGAGGCCGACGGGGGAGTCGGCGATGCCGTACAGCGTCTGCGGTCGCGCGGCCATGTACCGGGCGTACTCCACCTGCCCGAACGTCCGGATCAGCTGCTCGTAGGCGCGCCGCTCCTCGGCGGACAGGCCGGGTGGCGGCGGCTGGCCGGCCTGGGCGGCGTCGTTGACGTCGGCGGGCACGGTGGCCGGCATGTTGGTGTGGACGGCGAGCAGCCCCTCGGGCGCCTGCAGGCCCATCTGGTCGACGACGAAGGCACCCCAGTCGCCGCCCTGGGCGACGTAGCGGGGATAGCCCAGCCGTCCCATGAGCTCCGCCCAGGCCCGGGCCATGCGCTCCGGTCCCCAGCCTGGGCTCGTGGGCTTGCCCGAGAACCCGTAGCCGGGCATCGACGGGACCACCACGTGGAAGGCGTCCGCTGGGCTGCCGCCGTGTGCCGTCGGGTCGGTGAGCCGATCGATGATCTTGAGCTGCTCGATCACCGAGCCGGGCCACCCGTGGTTGACGACGATCGGCAGGGCGTCCTCGTGCTCGGACCGGGCGTGGATGAAGTGGATCTCCAGGCCGTCGATCTCGGTGGTGAACTGCGGCAGGGCGTTGAGCCTCGCCTCGCAGGCTCGCCAGTCGTAGTCCGTGGCCCAGTGGCGGGCCAGCTCCTGCACCATGGCGAGCGGCACGCCCTGCGACTGGTCCGGGACGGTCTCGCGCTCGGGCCACTGCGTCGCAGCGATGCGTCGTCGCAGGTCGGTGAGCGCCTCCTCGGGGATGTCCACGTGGAAGGGGCGGATCGCCGTGGCGCCCGCCGACTTCTCGGCTGTGAGGGACATGTGCGGCCTCCGTCGTCCGGGAACGGCAGCGAGCCTGGCGGTGCCCTGCGCGCCGCGCGCCCGTCGAAGTCCCTGGGTCTGTCCCTGGTCCCTGCGGTGTCCCGCTCCGGTCGACGTCCCCGTCGACCCGGGCCGGATCCGAGCAGTGCACCCGGACGTCAGCGTCCCGGCAACCGGGTCGTGATCTGCTGGAGCACTAGCCGTTGCCGTCCGGGTCGCTGAACACGGCGTGCGACTGGTAGCTGCGACCCTCGGGGTCCGGCCCGGGCAGCCGGACACTCGGGTCCTCCGGGTGGAACCGCCCGGCCGGGCCGTGGAAGACCTCGCTCACCGGGGCGCCGCGCTCGACGTACTCGGCGCGCGTGGCCTCGATGTCCTCCGTGACGAGCAGCAGTCCCTGCAGTGACCCCGGCGCCATCGTCGTGACACCGGTGCCGAAGCTGATCGAGCAGGACGACCCGGGCGGGGTGAGCTGCACGATGCGGAAGTCGGCCCCGCCGACGATGTCGGCGTCCTCGCGCCACCCCAGCCCCTTGTAGAACTCCTTGGCGCGGTCGACGTCGGACACGGGCAGGACGACGACCTCGAGCTTGACGTCCACGGCGGGACCTCCTCCATCTGCGGCGGATCAGCGGGTCACGGACACAGCGGCCTGCTCCCGGGTCAGCCGTGCAGCGGTCGGGTCGACCAGACCGAGCTGCGCGGCGATCGGCCGGCTCACCAGGTTCACCGCCCAGTCGGCGGCGACCCGCAGCCGGTTCGCCGCCGCCGGCAGGGCGTAGAGGTGGTAGCCCTTCGTCACGACCTTGGCCGTCAACCCGGTCAGCGGGAGGCCCAGCGGCCGCGCGACGGCCGCCGCGCCACCGAGGTCGGCCACCAGCCCGAGGTCCCGGCGGCGGTAGGGACGCGGACTGCCGTGACCCAGGTCCGCGGCGATGTTGCGGGCGATCGTCACGCCCTGCCGCTGGGCGTGCTGCGCGGTGGGCGGGTAGTCCCTGCCCGCGTCGCTGTAGGGGTCCCGGGCGGCGGCGGTGTCACCGGCGGCCCAGACCCCGTCGCGGAGCCGGAGCTGCTCGTCGACGACGAGCCGGCCCCGCGCCACGGGCAGGCCGAGCCGCTCCACCAGTGCCGGTGGGGTCACCCCGACGGTCCACAGGACGGTCCGGGTCGCCAGCCGGGTGCCGTCGGAGAGCAGCACGCCGTCGTGGGTGATCTCCGCGACCGTCGTGCCCAGGCGGATGTCCATGCCGCGGGACCGGACGACTCGCACGGCGGCGCGACCGAGCCGCGGACCGAGTTCGGGCAGCACCTGCGGGGCCAGGTCGACCAGCACCCACCGCACGTCGCCCGGGGAGAGGTGGGGGAACCGGTTCAGCTGCGAGGTGGTCATGTGCTGCAGTTTGCGCGGCGGTCTCGGTGCCCGTGTAGCCGGCGCCGACGACCACGAAGGTCAGCCGCGCCCGGCGCTCCGCCGCGTCGTGGGTGGCGTCGGCCAGCTCCATCTGCCGCAGCACGTGGTCGTGCACGTACTGCGCCTCCACCAGGGTCTTCAGCCCCATCCCGTACGTCTCCACCCCGGGCGTGGGCAGCACGCGGGTGACGCTGCCGGTGGTCAGCGCCAGCCGGTCCCAGCGGAGC
Organism: Geodermatophilus sp. URMC 61; assembly: GCF_052931555.1. NCBI lineage: Bacteria > Bacillati > Actinomycetota > Actinomycetes > Geodermatophilales > Geodermatophilaceae > Geodermatophilus > Geodermatophilus sp. URMC 61. The sequence continues at coordinate 1,781,819 of NZ_JBRFHZ010000002.1, read as the reverse complement.
GGCTCCAGCGGGCACCCCCCGGCGGCGAGGGTCAGCGTCCGCCGGTCGAAGTCCACCATCTCCACCGTCGCCTGCAGGACCCGGGTGCGGTGCAGCCGGGCGCGCAGGGGGACGGCGATGCGCCGCGGGTCCAGCCGCCCGGCCGCCACCTCGGGCAGGAGCGGGCTGTAGCAGAGGTGGTCGGTGGCGCTGACCAGCGTCAGGTCAGCGGCTCCCGGGGGCAGCAGGCGCTCCAGCGTGCGGGCGGTGTGGACGCCGGCGAACCCGCCACCCACCACCACGACCGACGGGGTGCTCCCCATGGGTCCCCGCGGACGGCGGAGCGGGTCCGGGACGGTCTCGGACGGCTCGGTCATGACGACGCCACCTCCAGGGGGCGGTCGGCCGTGACCGCGCCGAGCAGCGACTGCAGCGCGGAGAGGTAGACCTCGGAGAAGGTCGGGAACGGCTGGATGGTGTCGACCAGGACTTCCAGCGGCACCCGGCCGCGGATCGCCACCGTGGCCTGCTGGAGCCACTCGCCCGCCTCGGGCCCCAGCGCGTAGGCGCCGGTCAGTCGCCGGCCGTCGCTGAGCAGGGTCAGGAAACCGTTGCTCTCGGCGTATGCGCGGGTGTAGGTCGCCGTCCTGGCGACGCGCGACAGCGGGGCTGTCGCGCTGAACGGCGCCTCGGTGGCGCCGACGGCGGCAGCCTGCGGATCGGTGTACTCGACCCGGGGGACGGCCTCGTAGTTCGCCTCGAGCGGTCGGCCCAGGATGTTGGCCGCGACGATCCGGCCCTGGTACTTGCCGACGTGGGTCAGGGGCCAGGTGCCCGTGACGTCGCCGATGGCCCACAGCCCGTCGCCGGCGCGCAGGTGGCTGTCCACCGGGATGCCGTGGGCATCGGCCCGCACCCCGACCGTCTCCAGGCCGAGCCCCCCGACCCGGGGCCTGCGGCCGGTGGCGACGAGCAGGCGGTTGCCGCGCAGCTCGCGGCCGTCGTCCAGGTGGAGGACGACGTCGGCGCCGTCGCGTCGCACGCTGCGGGTGGTGCGGCCGAGCTCCAGCCCGATGCCGTCGCGACGCAGTGCCTCGCCGAGTGCGCACCCCAGCGGCGCGGGCTCGCGGGGGAGCAGGTGGTCCCTCATCTCCACGACCACCGCGCCCCCACCGAGGCGGCGGACGGCCTGGGCCGCCTCCACGCCCACCGGGCCGCCGCCGAGGACGAGCATCCGGCGCGGGACGGTCAGCATGCCGGTGGCCTCCCGGTTGGTCCAGAGGTCGTCGATCTCCCGGAGTCCGGGGATCGTCGGGATGACGGGGTCCGAGCCGGTCGCGACGACGACGTGTCCGGCCGTGTGCCGGACGCCGTCGACCTCCACCACCCCCGGCCCGGCGAGCCGGCCCGTGCCGCGCAGCAACCGGATCCCCTTGCCGGACAGCCAGCGTTCCTGGCCGGCATCGGAGTAGCCGGAGACCATGGCGTCCCGCCAGGCGAGCGCGGCCTCGACGTCGACCCGTGCGGTGGCCGCCGCCTCGCGCGCAGCGTGCACCGCCTCGCCCGGACGGAGGAGCGTCTTGGAGGGGATGCAGGCCCAGTACGAGCACTCACCACCGACGAGGTCGCGTTCCACCAGCGCGACGCGCAGCCCGCCGTCGGCCAGGGCTCCGGCGCAGTGCTCCCCGGGCGCGCCGCCCCCGAGGACGATGACGTCGTGGTCGGTGGTCACCGCAGCACGGACTCCGTGTGCCGGGTGGCGTCGGCGTCGGCCTGGTCCTCGGTCCGGCCCTGCTCGCGCGCGACGACGTAGGCGGCGTACCAGTCCGACCAGTGGTGCGGCGGTGCGGTCGGCTCGTACCGGCCGTGGTGCTCCTCGGCCTCCTGCAGGAGCTCGGTCAGCCTCGTGACGTCCATCGGTGGTCCTCGTCAGTCGTCCCGGTCCTGCGGATGGGTGGGGCGGCGTCAGTGCTGGGACAGGAGCCGGCACCTGACAGGTGCAGGCCCGGCCAGCCTGGCGCGACCGGCCTGGTCGTCGCCCCAGGGAGACCCCCTGGTCTGCCGCCCGGTCGTCGGCTCGGCGCCGGAGGCGTGGGCGAGGTGGACCAGGGACCGACCCGGGGACCTCCCTGGGGCGAGGGGGCGCTCGGCACCGCCACAGTCGGCCCGGCGCCGTCCGCGGACGGCGGTCCCCGGAGGGGCTCCGGGAGACGTGGGACACCTCGGCACCCCACGGGTGCGGCGTACGCGGTCGCCGGTCGCGGCGGTCGACGAGAGGCGGGAACGCCATGCGATCCGACATCGTCCCCGGCGGCGTCTTCCCCGACTACGCGCTGCCCGACCACACCGGGACCGTCCGCACGCTCGGCGAGCTTCAGGGCGGGGACCCGATGGTCCTCACCCTGGCGCGGGGACACCACTGCCGGGAGGAGCGCCACCAGCAGCTGCAGCTGGCGGCGTTCCAGTCGACGGTCGCGGTGGCCCGCACCCGGATCGTGACGATCGCGACCGACGACGAGCACACCCTGCAGGAGTTCCGGGACTGCGTCGGTGCCCGGTGGACGTTCCTCTGCGACCCCGGGCGGATCGTCCAGCGGGACCTCGACATCCAGGAGTACACCGACCCCGACGACGACCCGATGATCCCGCACACGCTGGTGCTCAAGCCGGGACTCGTCGTCCACACGGTCTACAACGGCCACTGGTTCTGGGGCCGGCCGTCGGTCTGCGACCTCTGGCACGACCTGCGTGCGGCCACGGCCGAGATCCGCCCGGACTGGGACCTGGGCACGCCCGGGCTGCGGGAGGCCTGGACCGCCGGCGACCGGAGCCTGTTCCACGGCTGGGACCAGAGCTCACCCGAGCTCGCCGGCCCGGAGGCGACCGCGGACCCACCGGCACGGGACGTCACGGGACGGCGCGGTCGCCGTCCTGCAGCGTCCGCCGCAGTTCGCGGCGGCTCCTGACGCCGAGCTTGGCGAAGACCTTGCGGAGGTGCCACTCCACGGTCCGGGGACTGATGAAGAGCATCGCGCCGATCTCGGGATTGGTGAGCCCTCCTGTGGCGAGCCTGGCGATGTGGGCCTCCTGGGCGGTGAGCTCGGCGAAGGTCTCCACCGTGCGCTTGCGCGCCGTCTCGCCGGTGGCCAGGAGCTCTCGGTGCGCCCGGTCGGCGAACGCGGTGATCCCCATGGCGGCCAGCTCCTCGTGGGCCGTCCGCAGCTGAGCCCGGGCGTCGACCCGGCGACCGACCCGCCGCAGCCACTCCCCGTAGAGCAGCCGGGCGCGGGCGAGGTCGACCCGGACGTGGGTGCGCCCCAGGCGCTCGATGCCCTCCCGGTACAGCCGCTCCGCGGTGTCACCCGTCGAGACCAGGGCACGTCGGCTCGCCTCGATCCCGAGGGCCCAGTCGGTTCCGCTGGCCCGGGTCATCGTCGACAGCTCCGCCAGCGCGGCGGTCGCCGCCACCGTGTCACCCCAGCGGGCGCCGGCCTCGACGAGCTCCGCCAGCGCCCACTTCGGCGGACCGAGCTCCAGCGGGTCCGCCGCGGCCTCCTGCGCTGCCCGGAGAGCGTCGCCATAGCGGCCCAGGCCGTTGTAGAGCACCGAGCGGGCCCACTGGACCATGTTCACCCCGACGCCCTCCCCCCGCGAGACCACGTCCGCCAGGCAGCTGCGGAACAGCGGCTCCGCCTGCTCGGGCAGTCCTCGGAGGGCGAGCAGGCCCACCGCACCGTAGGGCGCCAGCCTGCTCATCGTCAGGTCGGTCACGGACTCGGCCTCCTGCACGGAGGACTCGGCCGAAGCCAGGTCACCGGTGAACACCTGGACGACGGACCGCGTGTTCAGCGCCAGAGGCAGCGCGCTCAGGGCTCCCGCCTCGCGGGTGGCCGTGAGGTGCCGGCGAGTGAGGACGTCCCAGCTGTCGTCGTCCCACAGGGACGCTGCCGTGGCCGCGGCGAGCCAGGCGAAGCGCAGGCCCTCGTCGACGGTCAGGTCCTCGCTGACGAAGGCGCGCACCGCGTGCCGCAGCAGCGGCACGGCGGGCTCGTACCCCTCGGTGAACAGGACGGCGAGGCCGTCCAGCAGCACGTCGTCCTTGCCCGGCGCGTCGAGCCGCGCGGCCGCCCGCGCGGCCTCGGCCACCTCGCGTGCGCCCGGGCCGGCCGCGAGCCGCCCTGCGAACAGGGCTGCGGACAACGCGTCGAGGTAGGTGTCCCGGGCCGACTGGGGGTCGAGCGGTTCGAGCTGGTGGGCCGCGGCGAGCAGCCGGGGGAGTGCCTCGTTGCCGCGGTCGGCGACGAACGCCAGCTGCGCGCGCAGCAGGTCCGCCCGGGCTCGCTCGGCCACCGCGAGGGGTCCGGTCTCGGCCGTGGCCAGGAGCGCCGCGGCGTCGTCGAGCTGACCGGCGTGCAGCTTGGCCTGCGCGGCGTCGAGGGAGCGTCGGACGCGCAGTCCCGGATCCGCCGTCAGTGCCGTGGCCTGCTGGAGGAAGGCAGCGGCGGCCGCCCAGCCCCCGTGCGCGAGTGCCCGACCGGCGGAGCGCTCCAGTTCGGCGGCGACCTCCTCGTCCGGGCCTACGACGGACCGGGACCGGTGCCACGCCCGCCGGTCCGAGTCGACGTCGGGATCGGTCGCCTCGGCGAGCGCGCCGTGGACGCCGCGCCGTTCCGCCGGCGTGGCCGACCGGTAGACGGCCGAGCGGACGAGCGGGTGGCGGAACCGGACCCAGTCGCCCAGCTCGATCAGGCCTGCCGCCTCGGCGGCCCGGGCCGCGTCGAACTCGATGCCGAGCCGCTCGGTGGCCCGCCGCAGCAGCGCCACGTCCCCGACCGGTTCCGCGGCCGCGGTGAGGAGCAGCCGCCGGGAGGGCGCCGGTAGTGGAGCTGCCTGGCGCAGGAACCCCTGCTCGAGGCGGTGGGCCAGGGGCGTGGACGTACCTGCGGTGGCACCCCCGAAGACCACCTCGGCCGACGTCAGACCGCGCGGGAGCTCGAGCAGGGCCAGCGGGTTCCCGTGCGCCTCGGCGAGGATGCGGTCCCGGACACGGGGATCGAGGGCGCCCGACACGGCCGACTGGAGGAGTGCTGCGGCGTCGCGGGCACGCAGCCCAGCCACCAGGCACACCGGGAACCCGGCCATCACCGGCGCCTCGTCGGTGTCCCGGACGGCGACGACCATGGCCACGGGCTCGGCGACCAGACGGCGGGCGACGAACTCCAGGGTCTGCACGGACGCCCGGTCGAGCCACTGGGCGTCGTCCACGACGCAGATCAGCGGTCGATCCTCGGCCACTTCGGCGAGCAGGGTGAGCACCGCCAGCCCGACGAGGAACCGGTCCGGTGCGGTCCCCGGCCGCAGCATGAACGCCGTGGCGAGGGCCTCCTGCTGCGGTTCCGGCAGCTTCTCCAGCCGGTCGAGGAAGGGGCTGCACAGCTGGTGGAGCCCCGCGAACGAGAGCTCCATCTCCGACTCGACGCCTGCCGCGCGCCCGACCGTGCAGCCGGTGGCCCGTTCGACGAGGAAGTCGAGGAGCGCGGTCTTGCCGATCCCCGCCTCGCCGCGCAGGACGCGCACCTGGCTGCGGCCCGCCTTGGCTGCCGCGAGCGTGCGGGTAAGCAGGTCGCACTCGCTCCGCCGGCCCAGCAGGCCCGGCCACGTCGACGTCCCGGACACCGGCACACCCCTCCCGCCCGGGGCCGGGCCGGCCGGGAGGGCCGGCGGGTTCCCGAGCCGGTCACGCTAGGTGGGGGGCAGGTCGGGCACATGCGTCATTCGACTCCGATGGCGCGGGAGCCTGGAGAAGGGCCGTGCGGGAAGAGGGCCGTGCTGCAGGAGGAACTCGTGCGGCGGTGGTCCCTCGACCGGTCCCCGACCGGAGGACCGCTGAGGACCACCGGTCCCCCGATCAGCCACGCGCTCCAGGGGTGCGGGGGGAGCGCAGGGACCGGAACGCGGCCCGGACCTCGCTGGCGAACAGTTCGGGCTCCTCCCAGGCGGCGAAGTGGCCGCCGCGGTCGACCTCGTTGAAGTAGCTGAGGGTGGGGTAGCTCTGCTCTGCCCAGCTGCGCGGCGTCCGCCAGATCTCGCCCGGGAACGTCGTGAACCCGGCCGGGACGGCGACCGGCAGGGGAGCCTGGCCGGCCGCGGCCGCGGGAGCGTCGGGTCCGTAGCTCTCCCAGTACGACCGGGCCGCCGAGGCACCGGTGCCGGTCAGCCAGTACACCGTGATGTTGTCGAGCACGTGGTCGCGGGTGAGGTTGCCCGACGGCTGCCCGTCGACGAACGCGCGGGAGATCTTGTAGTAGGCGTCGGTGTCGTGGTCGAGCATCCAGGCGGCCAGGGCGACCGGGGAGTCCAGCAGGCCGTAGCCGATCGTCTGCGGCCGGGTGGCCTGCTCCAGGAAGTAGGCGAAGCCGCTCGACCGGAACGTGCCGATCGCCTCGAGAGCGGTGCGTTCCTGCTCGGTGTCGTCGGGCAGCGTGCTGCTGAGCGCGGTGACGAGGAGGTTCACGTGGATGGCGAGCAGCCCGTCGGGTGCCTGACGGCCCATCGCGTCGGTCACGCCGGCGCCGACGTCGCCGCCCTGCGCGACGTAGCGGGAGTAGCCGAGGCGGCGCATCAGCTCCGCCCATGCCCGCCCGACCCGGCCGACGTCCCACCCGACCTCCGTCGGCTCGGCGGAGAAGCCGTACCCGGGCAGCGACGGCAGGACCAGGTGGAAGGCGTCCTCGGCTCGCCCGCCGTGCGCGGTGGGGTCGGTGAGCGGGCCGACCGTCTCCAGCAGCTCGACCACCGAGCCGGGCCAGCCGTGGGTCATGACCAGCGGCAGGGCATCCTCGTGCCGGGACCGCACGTGGAGGAAGTGGACGTCCACGCCGTCGATCTCGGTGACGAACTGCGGCAGTTCGTTCAGCCTCGCCTCACAGCGGCGCCAGTCGTACTCGTCGACCCAGTAGCGGGCGAGCTCCTGCACCGTCGCCAGCTGGACGCCCTGCGACCGGTCCGCCACCAGTTCCCGCGAGGGCCATCGCGTCGCCCCGATCCGCCTCCGCAGGTCCGCCAGCGCCTCGTCCGGCACGTCGATCCGGAAGGGGCGGACCGCGCTGCCGGCCGTGTCCGCAGCAGCTGTCATCGTCGGGGTGGTTGACCGGGACATTCGTGCCTCCTGGCACTCGGCGCTCGCCGTCGACGAGCGGTCCTCAGCGGGTGCTCGCGCCGACCGTCGCCTCCCGCGCCCCGTGCTCGCGCCAGGGAGACCCCCGGGCGCGTCCCCTGGTCGCGTCGGGCGTCGGTGGTCTCCTCCGTCGTGGGTGACCTGCACGTCCACGGACCAGGGGCCACCAGGGACATGCACGGGGCGACGCCTGGTGGACCGGTGCCAGCGTCACCTCGTCTCGAGGGAGACAAGGCGCCCCGGTCCGGATCGCACCCCGGCGCGTGCCCGAGACACGGCCCCGTCCTGCGCGCACAGCGCGGCGGGCACATCTTGCAGGGCTCGTCGTACTACGGGCGAGTCGCACATCCGGGCGTCGGCCTGCTCGCGGCCACCGAGTACGCCGTCGAGGGCCTCACCGACGCGCTCATCGGGGAACTCGAACCCCTGGGGATCACGGTGACCCTGGTGGAGCCCGGTCCGACCGCCACCGCCTGCGTCGCCGACCTGGAGGTGGCCGACCCGATCGACGACTACGACCGAACGGTGCGGGAGGTGCAGAAGGCCATCGGTGTGCTGCCGCCCGAGGCGTTCAGCCCCGCCGACGGCGTCGCGGCGGCCGTCCTGGCCGCGGTCGACGCGGACCGTCCGCCGCGGCGTCTGGTCACCGGCAGCTTCGCGGTCGACGAGATCCGCCTCGCGCTGCGGGGGCAGATGGAAGAGCTGGAGGCCTGGTTGGCAACCGCCGCGGCCGTCGACGGCACGGCTGCCGCTTGAGGCTGGTGGGTGGGCATGACGTCCCGGTCATCCTCGTCCCGACGCCGTGGTTCTCGAGCGGAGAGGGTGGGGTCGTCAGCCGGGTGCGGCCCCAGCCGCGCGGACGTGGGACCAGCGGGCGTGCCCGCCGTCCCACGTCCGGCGACCAGCGGCCGATCAGCGCCGGCCGATCAGCGCAGGGATCGGAACGCGGCGCGCATCTCCTCGGCGAAGATCTGCGGCTCCTCCCAGGCAGGGAAGTGGCCGCCGCGCTCGGCCTCGTGGAAGTAGACGAGGTTGGGGAACGCCCGCCGGGCCCACGTCTCGGGGGCGCGGAAGAGGTCGTCGTCCGGACACACCGTGATGGCCACGGGCATCGTGATCGTGTCGGTCTTCTGCCCGGCCGCGCTGATCAGGCTCTGTGCGCGGTTCTCCCAGTACAGCCTCGCTCCGGAGGCCACGGTGTTGGTCAGCCAGTGCAGCGAGAAGTTGTCCAGCACCTCGTCCACGGTCGGCGTCTGTGCGGGGTCCTCGCCGTACGTCCACTTCCCGAACCCGCCGTGCACGAGCATCCACCCGGCGAGGCCGGCGGGGGAGTCCGTCAGGCCGTAGCCGACCGCCTGCGGTCGCGCGGTCATCATCTGGTAGTAGCCCCAGCCTCCGGTGGCGAGGAACCTCCGCACGTCGTCGAAGGCTGCCTGTTCCTTCTCGGAGAGTCCGGCGGGTGCGGGCGCGCCGCTGGCGATCGCCGCAGCGGCATCGGGCGGGAACACCGCCGGCAGATTGGTGTGGATGGCGAGCAGGCCGTCCGGCGCCTGCCGCCCCATCGCCTCGACCACCCCCGCCCCCCAGTCGCCGCCCTGGGAGACGTAGCGGTCGTAGCCCAGCCGCTTCACCAGCACGTCCCACGCCCGCCCGATGCGTTCCACGTCCCAACCGGTCTCCGTCGGCCGGGACGAGAACCCGTAGCCCGGCAGGGACGGGATGACGACGTCGAAGGCGTCCTCCGCCCGACCGCCGTGCGCCGTCGGGTCGGTGAGCGGAGCGATGACCTTGATCTGCTCGAACACCGAGCCCGGCCACCCGTGGGAGATGATCAGCGGCAGCGCGTCCTCGTGGCGGGAGCGGACGTGGAAGAAGTGCACGTCGACCCCGTCGACGGTCGTCATGAACTGCGGCCAGGCGTTCAGCTGCGCCTCGCCCCTGCGCCAGTCGTACTCCGTGCGCCAGTACTCGACGAGCTGCTGCAGGTCGGCCAGCTTCGCGCCCTGGGACCGATCGGGCACGGTCTCCTGGTCGGGCCATCGCGTCGCCGCGAGGCGCCGGCGGAGGTCGTCGAGGTCCGACTGCGGTACGTCCACCCGGAAGGGGCGGACGGCGGCGGTCCGGGCGCCCTGGGTGGTGTCGACGGGCGGCTTGGTCGTCGTCGCGGTCATGGTCGTCCCTTCCTGATGACGTGAGGTGCGAGAACGGTTGCGGTGTCGAGCCTCCCTCGCCCCAGTGGGAGCCCCTGGTCCGCTCCCGTGTCAACCTGCGGGTCTCGAGCCGGACCAGTGAGGTGGTGGAAGTGAGTACGACGGCTCGGGCGGCAGCGGGGGGACGAGGCGTCGACCAGCGCCCGGACGCGGGGGCTGCTGTGCCCCGTCTCCTCGACAGGAGGCCGGGGACACCCGGCACTGGGACCGAGAACCGACGGCAGCGCGGGAGTCGCCATGGCTCGGAGCGCGCACCCCGGTGCGACCCGCGACCAGGAAGCGACCAGGGATCTCGACGGGTGCGACGGACAGGGGAAGCGACCAGTCTCCGTGCCGTCCCCTCCACCGACCGTCTCGTCCCAGAGCAGGAGGTCCTCCGAGATGAGCGTGTTCGAACGTGTGCGTCTGCACATGCCCTCGCTGGGTGGGGCGACCGGCTGGATCAACTCCGAGCCGCTGGAACCCGACGACCTGCGCGGGCACGTCGTCCTCGTCGACTTCTGGACGTTCACGTGCATCAACTGGCTGCGCCAGGAGCCGTACGTCCGTGCGTGGTCGCAGGCCTACCGGGACGACGGGTTGGTCGTCATCGGGGTCCACACGCCGGAGTTCTCCTTCGAGCACGAGATCGACCGCGTACGGCAGGCGACGCGGAAACGAGGGATCGACCACCCGGTCGCGGTCGACAACGACTACGAGATCTGGAGCGCCTTCGACAACCACTACTGGCCGGCGCTCTACTTCGTCGACGCGGGCGGCGTCATCCGCGACCACCACTTCGGCGAGGGACGCTACGAGGGGTCGGAACGGGTCATCCAGCGCCTGCTCGGGGTCGAGCGCGGGCTCGTCGAGGTGCAGGGGGACGGCGTGGAGGCGGAGGCCGACTGGGACCACCTGCGGTCGCCGGAGACGTACCTCGGGTACCAGCGCGGTGAGCGCTTCGCGTCGGCGGACCGCGCGACGTTGGACGCTCCGCACACCTACCAGCTCCCCGAGGACCTGAGCCTCGACCACTGGGCCCTCGGTGGGGAGTGGACGGTGCACGGCGAGCACATCGCCCTCCACCAGGCCGCCGGGAGCATCGCCTACCGCTTCCACGCGCGCGACGCGCACCTCGTGCTGTCCTCCCGAACGCCAGAGCCCATCCCCTTCCGCGTCGCCCTCGACGGTGAGCCACCGGGTCCGTCCTCCGGTGTGGACGTCGACGAGGACGGGAACGGCCTGCTCCGCGACGGTCGCCTGTACCAGCTCGTGCGCCAGCACGAGGCGGTCCGCGACCGGACGCTGGAGATCACGTTCCGCGACCCCGGCGCCGAGGCCTTCGTCTTCACGTTCGGCTAGTCAGAGGCAGCGAGCGACCTGGTCGACCGGCCGGTGGGCGGTCAGGGCACGGGTCCGCCACGCATCGACACGGTGTCCAGGCCGGTGCCGTCACGGAACCGGCGGACGGCGCGGACCCGACCGAGGACGACGGTGTGGTCGCCGGCCGGGTACTCGTCGTGGACCGCACAGTGCAGCGCGGTGAGCGCGTCGGCGAGCAGGGGGACGCCGTCGTCGGCAGCAGCGGTCCGGAGGCCCGCGAACCGGTCCCCGGGTCCCGCGAACCGGGCCGCGAGACCGGTGTGCTCCCGACCGAGGACGTTCACCGCGAAGGCGCCCCACTCGCGCGCCGTCGTCCACGTCCGAGAGGTGGTCGCCGGGCAGAACAGCAGCAGCGGCGGCGTCAGGGACACCGACACGAGCGAGCTGACGGTCATCCCGACCGGCTCCCCCGAGAGGCTGCGGCCGGTGACCACCACGACCGGCTGGGCCAGACCGCGGAACACCTGCCGCAGCTCGTCCCCGGCGACGGCGCGGTCGACGACCTGCCCGTGCGTCACCGGGCCCCCTGCAGGACCGGGGCGGTCACGGCGCTGGGCGCGTCGAGGATGTCGTACTCCCGCACCGACACCTGCCGCAGCGCCGGGTTGGCGGACATGCCGCGGAACAGGTCGGTGTCCCGGGACCGGTCGGCGTCCTCCCGCGTGGCGAACAGGTACACCCCGCCGTACGTCCCGGAGGCGGGGTCGGTGAGCCACCACTTGGCGAGGAGGCCGGGCCAGGCGGTGAACGCCGGCGCGAGGTCCCTGGCCAGGCGGGTGTAGTCCTCGGCGGGCACGGTCAGGCCGAAGGTGACGATGCGGATGCGCATGGCGCCGTCCTCTCTGAGCGGATCCGACAGTCGCCGACGCTAGGGATGACGTCGTTCCCGCTCATCGGACGGATGCTCCATCCGCGGATGGAGCGGGGGATGGAGCGTTCGCCCGATGAGGGCGGACCCCGCCCGTCCCTAGCGTCGCCGCCATGGACACCTCCACCCCGACCAGGACCCGATCCCTGTCCGAGGACACCCTCCTGCGGTTCCGCGCGCGCGCCGCCGACGCCGACGCCGCGGGCCGCTACCCCACCGACGACCTCGCCGAGCTGCGCGCGGCCGGCTGGTTCACGGCGGCGCTGCCCGAGCACCTCGGCGGCCTCGGCCTCGACCTCGTCGAGCTCGCACGGGAACAGCGCCGGATGGCGCACTACTCGCCGGCCACGGCCCTGTCGACCTGCATGCACCACTACTGGGTCGGCCTGGCCGCCGACCTCTCCCGGATGGGACTGCCGGAGGCCGACCTGATCGCCGGGTACGTCCGGGACGGCGACCTCCTGGCCTCCGGGCACGCGGAGGTCGGCAACGACGTCCCGGTGGCGCTGTCCACCACGTCGGCAACCCGCGTCGACGGGGGGTGGCGGATCACGGGCCGGAAGATGTTCGGATCCCTCGGCGAGCACTGGGACCGGCTGGGGTTCCACGCCATGGACGCCGGTGCCTCGGCCGGACCGGTCGTCGTGCACGGCTTCGTGCCGCGGGGTGCCCCCGGCGTGACGACCGTCCGGAACTGGGACGCCCAGGGCATGCGGGCGACGGAGAGCCACGACACCGTGCTCGACGACGTGTTCGTGCCGGACCCCGACGTGCTCTGCGTCGTGCCGGCCGGCCCGCCGAGCCACCCAGCGGTCGCCGGAATGCAGGTCTGGGCCGTGACACTGATCGCCAACGTGTACGTCGGCGTCGCCGAGCGCGCGCTGGAGATCGCGATCGCGCAGGCGGCCAGGCGGACCTCCATCGCCATCCCGCGGGGGACCTTCGCCCACCACCCGCACGTGCAGCACCAGGTCGCGGACATGTACCTGGCCCTCGACGCCGCTCGCGCCTGCGTCGACGCGGTCGCCCGGGACTGGGTCTGCGGCGTCGACCACGGGCCGGTGTGGGGGCCGAAGGTGCTGGCCGCCAAGTGGCAGGCCACGACGGCCGCGAACCGGGTGGTGGACCTCGCGTGCGAGGTCGTCGGCGGCTCGTCGTACCGCCGAGGCACCGAACTCGAGCGGCTGTCCCGGGACGTCCGCGCGGCGCGGTTCCACCCCGGCAGTGACGCCTTCACCCACGAGACGGTCGGCAAGGCACTGCTGGGCGTGGACCCGGCCGGGCCGCGCTGGTGACGCTCAGCCGACCAGGCCGGCGGCCACCGCGGCCCGGGCCGCCTGGGTTCGGTTGTGCACGCCCAGCTTGGTGAAGATGTTGCTGACGTGCCGGTTGGCCGTGCGTTCGCTGATGAACAGCGTCTCGGCCAGCCGGGCGTTGGTCATCCCCTCCGCGAGCAGCGCGAGCACCTCCTGCTCCCGGGCGGTCAGCGTCAGCAGGGCGGGCCGGCCGGCGGCTCCGGGGTCAGGCCGCGGCGCGCCGGACCCCCGGTCGTCGGCCGGACGCGTGTCCCGGCCGGCCTGCCCGGGGAGGGGGACCGCCTGCTCGGCGAGGACGTGGCGGCCGATCCACCCGTCCACGCCCCCGGGACCGAAGTCCAGGCAGCCGACGGTGTACCGCCGGTCGCCGACGACGACCTCCTCGAGCGGATCGAAACCCATCACTCGCAGCACCGGGGCCGCGGCGGGCCAGTCGGCGACGGCGGCGTAGACCCGACGCAGGGTGGCCCGCAGCTCCAGGTAGGTGCGCTTGAGGTCGACGACCAGCGTCGCCACCTCGGGAGTGGTCCGCTCGCCGGACCGGCTGCCCAGGGCCCAGCGGAACACCACGGCCTGCGCCCCGGCCGGCATCGGGTCGCGGCGGGTGTGCCCCGTCACGCACCTGATCACCGGGTCCTCGCGCAGCTCCGCACGGACGTCGTCGAGCGCCGCGGTGACCGAGAAGGCGGCGACACCGCCGTCCGCCGCGCGCACCACGGCGAAGGCCGCCCGCTGCGCCCGCCACCAGCGCTCCACGAGCCGGGCGGACTCCTCCCCGGCGAACCGGCGGGTGACGGCGACGACCTCGTCGTGGTCCTCGGCGCGGGCCTGCTCGGCGGGGTGCTGCAGCATCCCCGGCGGTGCGTACGCGTTGCGGATCAGCGGGTTCTGCACCAGGTGGAGCAGGTCGGCGGTGCTCTCCCAGTCCGGCCCGCGGGTGAGGGAGCCGAGGACGGCGCGGGCGGCGCGGGCCCGCAGCTCCCGCACCCGGATCGGGTCGCGCAGCTCCAGTGCCTCGAGGAGGACCGGCGCGGCCACCCCGGACAGCTCGAGTCCGGCGGCGGTCGTGGTGGTGAACGGCAGCTGCCGCAGCGTCTGCCAGGCATCCTCGACGTCCTGCCCGTCGACGACCGCGGCGAGCAGCGGCAGGGTGACCCGCCGCAGGACCGCCGCGGCCTCCACGGCGGCCCGCTCCCGTGGCGCGAGGTCGTCGAGGATCACCGCGAACAGCTCCTCGACGACCTCGGCCGGCGCACCGGACCCGAGCGGTAGCCCGTGCCCACGCGCCACCGCCTCGGCGGCGACCACGACGGCCAGCGGGTGTCCCCGGGCGAAGGTCCGGATGCGGTCGGCGTCGTCGCCGCCGACGCCGTGAGCCGTCAGCAGCTGATCGACGTCCCCGGCGGTCATGGGGCCGACCACCAGCTCGGCCAGCAGGGTCCGCCAACCGGGTGCGGTGCGCCAGGCGACGTTCGGCCCGCGCCGACCCACCACCAGCATGGTCACCGAGCCGGGGAGGGCGCTGGCGAGCTCGTTCCGGACCCACCCGTCGAGCAGGTTGAGACGCTCGAAGCCGTCGATCACCAGGACGTCGGTACCGGCGTCGGCCATCGCATCCGCGACTGCGGCAGCCGACGGCGGCGCCGGGACGCCCAGTGCGGCGCCCAGCGCGGCCAGGGCTCCCGGGACCGTCGGCTCCGTTCGCCGTCCGTCGAGGGTGACGGTGGCGAGGGGCAGGGACGCCAGCGTCCCGGTGACCAGTGCCGTCTTGCCGATCCCGCCCGGCCCGTGCACGAACACCGCAGCCGGCCCGTCCGGAGCCAGTAGCGCGGTGAGGCGCGCGCGCTCCTCCGCACGGCCGATCAGCGCGGTGGCCGCCGCGGCCGCCAGACGCTCGGACACGGACCCCCGCGGTCGGGGCGGTCTCACCCCGCGGATGCTAGGCCGCGGACGGCCGGGTGAGAACGCGGCCGTCGCCGGTCGTCCCTGCAGCCGGGGTGTCCGGGGCCTGTCCCCGCTCCCGCCCATCGGGAGACGATGGTGGCCGGTACCAGCAACCCCGGGAGGCCGCCATGCCCCGCAGGTTCGGCCTGCTCCGTGCCGCGATCGCCGCCGCCGCCGTCGCCGCCGCCGGCCGCCTGGTCAAGTCGATGGTGGAGGCCGTCACCCGGTAGGGACCCACCCGGCCGTCCTCGTGCCAGGGTGGACGGCATGACCGTGGAACGGACGGTCCGGCTGGAGTTCGAGGGATCGGCGCGGACGGCCGGCACCCACAACAACCTCTCGGCCGTCCGCAGCGACGGCGCCGTCCTCTGGGTGGCCGGCGACGAGACCGCGACGATCGAGCGGTTGGTCGCCGATGCCCCGGACGAGCCGCACCGCTACGCGAGGCAGACCAGCGTCCGGCTCGCCGACTTCGTGGCGCTGCCGGGGACCGGGGCCGACGAGGAAGCCGACATCGAGGGCCTGGCCCGGCACGGCCGCTTCCTGTGGGCGGTCGGGTCGCACAGCCTGCGCCGCAAGCAGATCGAGGCCAGGCACAGCGGCGAGAAGGCCCTGCGCCGGCTGGCCCTGGTCACCGGCCAGCCCAACCGCCAGGTCCTCGTCCGGTTGCCGGTCGGCGTCGTGGACGGCCTGCCGACCGTCGTGCCCGAGCTGGAGGAGGACGGTGTGCGGCACTGCGCCGCGTCCTTCGGCGTCCACGGCACCGACCTGCGGGAGGTCCTCGCCGACGACGAGCACCTCGGTCCGTTCGTGCCGCTGCCGGGCAAGGACAACGGGCTGGACGTCGAGGGCATCGCCGTCACCGGACCCCGGGTGTACCTGGGCCTGCGCGGGCCGGTGCTGCGCGGCTGGGCCGTGGTGCTGGAGCTGCGCCCCGAGGTCGACCCCGACGCGCCGGAGCGGCTGCAGCTGGCCCTGTTCGACGACGGCCGCCCGTACCGCAAGCACGTCCTGCGGCTCCAGGGCCTCGGGGTGCGAGACCTCTGCCCGCACGGCGACGACCTGCTCGTGCTGGCCGGCCCGACGATGGAACTCGACGGACCGGTGCACGTCTTCCGCTGGCACGGGGCACTGCAGGCGGACACGCCACAGGTCGTCCGCGGCGACCGGCTCACGCGGGAGGTCGAACTGCCCTCCGGCGACGGCTGCGACCACGCCGAGGGCATCGGGCTGCTCGGTCCGGCCGGCAGCCAGCGCCTGGTGGTCGTCTACGACAGCCCGTCCCCGGCCCGGCTGACCGACGACGGGAGCGTCCTCGCCGACGTGGTCCGGCTGCCGGGTGCGCCGTGCGGGTCCACGCCCGGCGGAGGTGGAGCGCTCCCGGCGCAGGAGCCGACCACCGCGGAACCGGTGGAGGGCGCTGGGACGTCCCCCGGCGTGCACCTGCGGGAGATCACCGACGAGAACCGCGAGGCGGTCTGCGCGTTGCGGGTGCGAGGTCGTCAGAAGCGGTTCGTCGCCTCGGTGTCCCGCTCGCTGCGGGACGCCGCCAGGTGGCCGAAGGCCAACCCGTGGTACCGGGCGGTGTACTGCGGGAACGAGCCGGTCGGCTTCGTGATGCTCTCCTGGAAGCCGCGGAAGGGCCCGTACCGAGGGCGCCACTTCCTGTGGCGGCTGCTCATCGACAAGCGGCACCAGGGGCGCGGGATCGGCCGAGCGGTGCTGACGCAGCTCGTCGACCTGGTGCGCGCCGACGGCGGCACCGAGCTGCTGACCAGCTTCGAGCCCGGGCAGGGCGGACCGTGGCCCTTCTACCAGGGGTTCGGCTTCCAACCCACCGGGGAGCTCGACGACGGCGAGATCGTCCTGCGGCTCCTCCTGCCGGCCGGTGAGCACACCGGGTCCCCGTCCCCGGGCTGACGGCCCCTGGGTCGGCGTGTCACCCGGTGTGTCCGAAGGCGGCACGACACACACGCACACGGCCGCTCCCCGGCGAGGCCACACTCTCAGGTCTTCGCGGCCGCCCCGGGCCACCGGGCCTGGGGTGAAGGCGTCGGTGCGCGAAGAGGACCAGGGGGAGCCATGTCGATCCTCTCGCGATCCCGGCGGAGGGACCCCGCGCTGCTCGTCGCGGCAGCCATGGTGGCGTCGACCTTCGTGCTCACCGCGGCGGCCACGCCGTCGGACGCCGGCGACGGCTGGCAGATGGCCGAGCCGAGGCTGACGACGCCGTGGACCGACCAGGTCTCGCCGAGCAACGCGCTGCCGGAGTACCCGCGGCCGCAGCTGACCCGCCCCAGCTGGCAGAACCTCAACGGGCTGTGGCAGTTCGCCGGTGCCGAGGCGGGGGAGGCACCGCCCATCGGCGAGGACCTCGCCGAGAGGATCCTGGTGCCGTACCCGACCGAGTCGGCGCTGTCCGGCATCGCGCGGCACGAGGACCGCATGTGGTACCGGCGGACGTTCACGGTCCCGGAGTCCTGGCAGGTCGGGCACGGGCAGCGGCTGCGCCTCCACTTCGGCGCCGTGGACCATGCGGCCACCGTGTGGGTGAACGGCATCGAGGTCGCCGACCACACCGGCGGCTACGCCAGGTTCTCCGCCGACGTCACCGATGCCCTGGCGCCCTCGGGCCCTCAGGAGATCGTCGTCGGCGTCGAGGACCGCACCGACGCGACGTGGCAGCCGGTCGGCAAGCAGCGGCTCGTCCCGGACCGCGGCATCTTCTACACCGGCTCGTCCGGCATCTGGCAGACGGTGTGGATGGAGCCCGTCCCCGCCCGCGGGTACGTCGCGGACCTCGACATGGCCACGGACGTCGACACGAGCACGCTCGCGCTGACCGTGGACACCGTCGGGGACGCCCCTGGCCTCACGGTCCGTGCCGTGGTGAGGAACGGCCAGGAGGAGGTCGCGAGAGCGGAGGGAGCGCCCGGTCAGCGTCTGGACGTGCGGGTCTCCGACGCCGAGCTGTGGTCACCCGACCACCCGTTCCTCTACGGCCTGGACGTGACCGTGCTGGACGGCCAGCAGGAGGTCGACCACGTGGGGTCCTACTTCGGCATGCGGGAGATCGGGACCGCCCGGGACGCGGACGGCCGCCTGCGCATCACGCTCAACCACGAGCTCCGCTTCCTGATGGCGACCCTCGACCAGGGCTACTGGCCGGACGGCATCTACACCGCACCCACGGACGAGGCGCTGCGGTTCGACGTGGCCGAGGCCAAGCGCCTCGGGTTCGACACCATCCGCAAGCACGTCAAGGTCGAGCCGGACCGCTGGTACCACGCCGCCGACACGCTCGGCATGCTGGTCTGGCAGGACATGCCGTCCATGCGGACGGGCGGGATCCCGCCACCGGACGCGCGAGCGGAGTTCGAGCGTCAACTGCACGAGATCGTCGACGAGCACGACAGCTGGACCTCGGTGATCGGATGGGTCCCGTTCAACGAGGGCTGGGGCGAGTGGGACAGGGAGGCCACCGGGCGGATCGCCGACTCGGTCGCGGCCCAGGACCCCACCCGGCTCGTGAACGCGAACAGCGGGGTGAACTGCTGCGCCTCGCACGGTGACAGCGGCCGCGGCGACGTCATCGCCTGGCACGCCTACACCGGTCCCGCGGACCCCGCGCCCGACGACCACCGCGTGGCGATCGACGGTGAGCACGGTGGCTTCGGGCTCGAGGCGCCCGGCCACATGTGGTACGAGGACGGCCACGGGTACCAGATGGCGCAGGACGGGGCGGAACTCACCGGGCTGTACGTGGAGAACCAGCGCCGGCTGATCCCGATCGCCCACCAGCGCGGCATCAGCGGCGCGGTCTACACCCAGATCACCGACGTCGAGCACGAGGTCAACGGCTTCCTCACCTACGACCGGCGGGTGGGCAAGATGGACGCCGACCAGGTCCGGGCGGTCAACGACGAGGTCGTCCGCGCCGTGGACCGCCCCGCCGTCCTGTCGACGATCACGCGGCCCGATCCCTGAGCGGATCGCCGGCGTCCGGCGGGGCCGGCCGCACGCCGTCGGCGACCGGTCCCCGGACGAGGTGCCCCTCGTGCGGGAGGCCGGCGCGGCCCGCCGCGACCCCTCGGGCGGGAGGCCGGGCCGGTCCGTGCCGCCCCGGGGCAGGGAAGTGGCATCCCGCCGGTGACACCGACGCGTTCCCCGGTGGTCTCCGACCGGGTGGGCCCGGTCAGCCGGCGGCGACCTCGGTCGTCTCCGGCGCCGGCGCCCGGCCCCGGTCGCGCGGCATGAGCAGCACGGCGGCCAGCATGGCCACGGCCAGCACCGTCGTCCCCAGGAAGACGGAGTGCACCGCGGTGGTGAGCGCCTCCGGTGCCACCCGGTCACCCTCCACCCCCGACCCGCCGAGGGTCGCGTTGACGACCGCGCCGAAGACGGCGACCCCGACGGCGCTGCCCGCGGAGCGGAAGAACATGTTGGAACCGGTGACCACGCCGCGCTGCTGCCACTGGACCGCCGACTGGGCGGCGATGAGCGTCGGCGCTGCGGTGAAGCCCATGCCGAGACCGATGACGAACGACGTCGCGCCGACCTGGACCACGCTCGAGGACCCGTCGAGCAGGAGCAGCAGCGCCGAGCCGAGGACCACGACGGCGGCCCCGACGAGCGCGGTGGACCGGATGCCGATCCGGAGGTAGACCCGGCCGGACAGCGACGCCGAGATCGGCCAGCCGAGCGTGAGGGCGGCCAGCGCGAACCCGGCGACCAGCGGGCCGGTGCCCAGGACGTCCTGCGCGAACGTGGGCACGTACGAGGTCAGTCCGAGCAGGACGGCGCCGACGCAGGCGGACACGAGGTTCGTCGCGACGAGCAGCCGGTTGCGCAGCAGCCGGAGCGGGACGACGGGGTCGGGCGCCCGGCGCTCGATCGCGACGAACAGCCCGAGCAGGACGGCGCCGGCCACGAGGACCGCGATGCCCTGCGGGGACCCCCACGCCCAGGCCTGGCCGCCCTCGAGCAGGCCGAGGATCAGCAGCGTCAGGGCGACGGTGAGCGTCGCCGCCCCCGCGTGGTCGATCCGGACACGGCGCCGGTCGACCCGCTCGCGGAACCGCAGGCCGATCGCCAGCGCGGCGATCAGGCAGAGCGGGATGTTGACGAAGAAGATCCAGCGCCAGCTGACGTACTGGGAGAAGACGCCGCCGAGGGTCGGTCCCACGACCGACGACACGGCCCAGACGCTGGCGATGTAGCCCTGCACCCTCGCGCGCTCCCTCAGCGAGTACAGGTCACCGACGATCGTCATCGACATCGGCTGGACCGCCCCGGCGCCCAGGCCCTGTACCGCGCGGAACGCGATGAGTGCACCCATGCTCCACGCGACGCCGCAGAGGACGGAGCCGACCAGGAACAGGCCGATGCCGACGAGCATCACCGGCTTGCGCCCGAAGACGTCGGCCAGCTTGCCGTAGACCGGTACGGTCACCGCCTGCGCGAGCAGGTAGACGGAGAACAGCCACGGGAACTCGGCGAAGCCGCCGAGGCTCGCCACGATCGACGGGACGGCGGTGGCGATGACCGTCGCGTCGATGGCCACCAGGGCCGTGGACAGCATGATCCCGATGAGGACCGGTCCGCGCTCCGACCGGAAGCCGACACCCGACGACGCTGCGGACTGCTCCACGCTCACTGCTCCGAGGTTAGGACGGCTGGGCGATCCCCACAGGGGGCCGCGGTCGACCCCACGTGGGCCGGGACGCGGGGCCTGGAGGTGTCCGGTCCCCGGGCCTACCGTTTCGGCGTGGACGACGGCGTCGCGGCCGCCCTCGCTGCCTCGAACCTCTCCCGGCTGCGCCGGCCCGCCCTCCAGCGGCTGCTGACGGGGGCGCGCCTCGTCCGGGTGCCGGCCGGCTCGGTGACCCACCGGGAGGGCGATACGGCGGTGCACCTCGAACTCGTCGTCGACGGCCTCGTCGGGCTCTTCGTCACCGCGCCGGACGGCCGCAGCATGACCGTGCGCTACGCCCG
This sequence comes from Geodermatophilus sp. URMC 61, assembly GCF_052931555.1. Lineage (NCBI taxonomy): Bacteria > Bacillati > Actinomycetota > Actinomycetes > Geodermatophilales > Geodermatophilaceae > Geodermatophilus > Geodermatophilus sp. URMC 61. Next base: position 1,760,969 of record NZ_JBRFHZ010000002.1, on the reverse strand, counting down.
GCGCGGCGCGCTGATCGGCGTCGTGTCGATGTACGCCGACGGGTTCCGGATGCCGGGGGGCACGCAGGCCATCGTCGACACGACGGTGCTGCGGCTCTCCCCGGAGGTCGTGCGCCGCGCGGCCGCCGAGGACGCCCACGTGGCCGACGCGTTCCTGCACGAGCTGGCCGACCGGGCCCTCGGCTTCGTGCACGAGATCACCGACAGCGCGTTCACCAGCGTGCGGCACCGGGTGGCCCGCCACCTGCTGGACCTGGCGTCGCAGGAGTCGCGGGCCGGGAGGGGAGCGCGCCCGGTGCTCACCGTCCCGGTCAGCCAGCGGGAACTCGCCGAGGCCGTGGGCAGCGTGCGGGAGGTGGTCGTGCGAGCGCTGCGTGACCTCCGGGAGTCCGGGGCGATCAGCACCCACCGGGACCACATCGAGATCCTCGACCCGGTCCGGCTCAGTCGTGAGCTGGGTGGAACCCAGGTCCCTGACGGCGCGCGCCGGTGACCCGACACTGCCCGCATGACCAGCACCATGGGCACAGGAGACACCCGGGTCCGGACGCCGTCGGTCCCGAACTCGGCCGTCGCCGCACTCCGCGCCTCCTTCGGGGGACAGGTCGTCGGCCCCGCGGACGCCGGGTACGAGGAACACCGCCGCGTGTGGAACGGGTCCATCGACCGGCGTCCGGCCCTCATCGCCCGCTGCACCGGCGTGGACGACGTCCGCACCGCCGTCCGGTTCGGACGGGAGCAGCAGCTGACCGTCGCCGTACGGGGCGGTGGCCACAGCTTCCCGGGGCTGTCGACGTGCGACGGTGGGCTGCTGATCGACCTGCGGCCGATGAACGGTGTGCGCGTCGACCCGGGTGCCCGGGTCGCCGGCGTCCAGGCCGGGGCCCTGCTCGGTGAGCTGGACCAGCGGACCCAGGAGCACGGGTTGGCCGTGCCGTCCGGGATCGTGTCGCACACCGGGGTGGCCGGACTGACCCTGGGCGGCGGGATCGGCTGGGTCATGCGCAAGTACGGCCTGACCGTCGACTCGCTGGAGTCGGTGGACCTGGTGACCGCGGACGGCGAGTTCGTCCGCGCCGGCGAGGACGAGAACGCCGAGCTCTTCTGGGGACTGCGCGGGGGCGGCGGCAACTTCGGTGTGGTCACCGACTTCCGGTTCCGCCTCCACCCCCTGGGGCCGCAGGTCATGGCCGGCGCGACCTTCTGGTCGATGGACGAGGCCGAGCGCGTGCTCCGCGCCTACCGGGACTGGATCGCGGACTGCCCGGACGAGCTGATGACGATCGTCGTGCAGCGGCTCGCGCCCGCGCTCCCCGTCGTGCCGGCCGAGCTGGTCGGTCGGCCGGTCATCGCGGTCGTGGCGTGCTACGCCGGGGACGTCGACGAGGGCGAGGAGGTGCTGCGGCCGATGCGCGGTTTCGGGTCGCCGGTCCTCGACCTGTTCGCGCCCAAGCCGTACGTCGTCCACCAGCAGATGTTCGACCCGTCGTTCCGGCACGGCTGCTGGTACTACGTCCGCTCCTGCGACGTCGCCGCGCTGACCGACGAGGTGATCGGCGTCGTGGCCGAGCACGGCCGGCGCATCACCTCGCCGCTGAGCAGCATCGCGCTGTGGCAGATGGGCGGTGCGGTGGCCCGCGTCCCGGACGACGCGACCGCGTTCAGCGGCCGCTCCGCCGGGTTCACCTTCAACATCAACGGCAACACGGCCACCGCGGACGGGTTCGACGACCAGCGGCAGTGGGCCCGGGACTACTGGACGGCGCTGGCTCCGTTCCACACCGGGGTCTACGTCAACTTCCTGATGGAGGAGGGCGGTACCCGCGTGCGGCAGGCGTACGGCGACACCAAGTACCGGCGACTCAGCGCGCTCAAGCGCGCGTACGACCCGTCGAACTTCTTCCGGCTGAACCAGAACGTGCCACCGGGCTGACACCGGGACGGGCTCGCCGGACCAGCGGTCCACGCCCCGGACCCCGGGTCGGCCGCCTGGCAGGCTCGCGGCAGGCCGGCCCGTGCGGACCCTGAGAGACTGTCGGCGCACCACGGGCGGGTCGCGGAACGGGCGGTCCTGAGCGCAGCCCCGACCGTCCCTGTGCGATGGCGCACGCAGGTCGGTCCCCACCAGAGGCCGTCGCGACAGGAGCCGAGGGTGCTGCATCGAGTCATCCGTGCACTGGCGGTACGGGCGCGCGAGGCCGTCGGCGGGGGTCCGTCGGGCGTGCGAGGGGACGTCGGGCACGATGACCTCGTCGGCGAGCTCGAGGACCTGGTTGCGCGGGCACGGACAGACCTCGAGCACCTCGTCCGGCAGCACGGCAGGGCCGTCGAGGAGATGCTGGACCGGCAGGCCGAGCGGGTGATCGCGGCGGTGCACGAGGCGGAGATGCGCGAGCGCCGCGACATCCGGGCTGCCGGTGAGCGGGCGGCCGTCCTGGCCAGCGCGCGGTTCGCCCAGGAGAGGATGCCGAAGGCCTCGGTGTTCGCGGACCCGTCGCAGACCCTCGACCACGCCCTCCGCATGGCGCCCGACGACGGGATGGCGCTGGAGTTCGGCGTGTACACCGGCGGCACACTCACGGTCATCGCGCAGGCCCGCGGCGGCAGGGACGTCTTCGGCTTCGACTCCTTCGCCGGTCTGCCCGAGGACTGGCGGTCGCGCTACCCGGCCGGTGCCTTCGAGGTCGATGCCGTGCCGACGATCCCGGGCGCCGAACTCGTCGTCGGCCTGTTCGAGGACACCCTGTCGGGGTTCCTCGCCGACCATCCCGGGCCGGTGGCGTTCCTGCACCTCGACGCCGACCTGTACTCCTCGACCAGGACGGTGCTGGACCACGTCGGACCGAGGCTCCACCCCGGCACCGTGGTCCTGTTCGACGAGTACTTCAACTACGCCGGCTGGGAGGAGCACGAGCACCGCGCCTGGCAGGAGTTCGTGGCCGCCAGCGGGATCGGCTTCTCCTACGAGGGCTACACCCAGGACGACGAGCAGGTGTTCGTCCGGGTGACCGATCCACCGGCCACAGCCTCCGGTCAGGACGGTGCGCCCCAGGAGTCGTCCGAGCAGCAGCCGAGGGACGCGACGCCGGGTGGCGACGTCGCGGGGGAGCGGTGACCGGACGGGGACGCGGTCCTCGGTGTGGACGGGGTGCCCGCGGAGGGGCGCGGACGTGGACGGGTCCGCCGCGCTCGGCGGGGGAGTGGAGGTCACGGTGGCGTCGGGCGACTTCCTGATCCGGGGCGCCAGGCTCTTCGACGGGCACCGCTTCCTCCCTCCCGGCTGCCTGCTGGTGCGGCAGGGCCGGGTCGCCGCGCTCGCCGATCGGCTGACCCCACCGGCGGGCGTGCCGGTGCTCGACGCCCGCGGGAGCACCGTGCTGCCCGGCCTGATCGACGCACACGTGCACGTCTTCCCCGGAGCACTGCAGGCGGCGCTGCGGGCGGGGGTCACCACCGAGGTGGACATGTTCGCCGACCCCCGCCTCATCGGGTTCCTGCGGCAGCAGGCGTCGTCCGATCCCGGTGCAGCCGATCTGCGCTCGGCCGGCATCGGCGCCACCGCACCGGGCGGCCACCCGACCCGGCTGGTCGAGCTGGGGGTGCTGCCGCCCTTCCCCACGGTGGCGGGGCCTGAGGAGGCCGAGAGCTTCGTGGCGGCGCGAGTCGCGGAGGGCTCCCACCTCCTGAAGGTGGTCCTCGAGGACGGCACGACCACCGGACACCCGTGCCCCACCCTGACCGCGGACACGGTGCGGGCGCTGGTGCACGCGGCGCACGCCCGCGGCCTCCTCGTGGTCGCCCACGTCCTCACCCAGGCGCACGCACTCGCCGCCGTCGGCGCGGGCGTCGACGGGCTGGCCCACCTGTTCCTGGACGAGCCGCCCGCACCGCGGTTCCTCGAGGCCGTGGCGCACGGCGACGTGTTCGTCATCCCCACGCTCACCTCGCTGGCTGCCCGCGCCGGGCACGGCCGAGGCCGGGCCCTGGCCGCAGATCCCCACCTCGGCCCGTCCCTGGACCCGCGCCAGCGCGCCGGGCTCGAGCAGGACTTCCCGGTCGCCCCGAGCGCACGAGCCGACCTCGGCCACGCGATGTCGACCGTCGGCCGGCTGCACCGGGCGGGCCAGCGGATCCTGGCCGGAACCGATGCGTCCAGCCCGGGCACCGCCCACGGCGTCAGCCTGCACGACGAGCTCCACCTGCTGGTGGCGGCCGGCCTCCCGACGGCCGCGGCCCTGGCCGCGGCGACCAGTGCCCCGGCCGCCGCCCTCGGCCTCCCCGACCGGGGAACGCTCACCCCGGGGACGCCCGCCGACCTCGTGCTCGTCGACGGCGACCCCGAGTCCGACATCACCAGGACGCGACGCATCACGCAGGTCTGGCGCGCGGGCCACCGAGCGACCTGACCGCCGACCGCGGCGTCGAGGGCGTCAGGAGCCGGGCTGACGCCGCCCGGCGTGCTCGGCAGCGGGGAGGTGGTCCCCGCTGCGGGGGGACGGGATCAGCAGCACCGGATCCGTGCTGCCGCGTCGTGGCCCGAGCTCGGGGGGCGCGGCCAGGAGGCCGACGGCCCGGGCGCGCTGGACCGCCATCAGCCGGTCGCGCACGCCGAGCTTGCGGTACAGGTGCTCGAGGTGCTTGTGCACCGTCCGGGGCGAGGTGTTCAGGCGGCGGGCGATCGCCTGGGCGGTGAGACCTGTCCCGAGGAGCGTGAGGACGGCGAACTCGCGTTCGGTCAGGCGGCGGTCCCGGACGCGGTCGTACTGCCACTCCGGCACGTCGCGGAGCACGCGGTGCTGGCGGACCAGCGCGGCCAGTGCCGGCCGGACCAGGGTGGCCAGGTCGGCATCGGCGTCGTCGTAGTCGTCGTCGGGACGACTGACCACGTAGGCCTCGATCCCCTCACCCACGCGCAGGGGCAGCGCGAGCTGGTGGGTGATCCCGAGCGGGCGGGCGAACGCCGCCCACTCCGCGCACATCCGCGGACCGGCCACCCCGCGGGGCACGCGGCCCAGGATCTGGGGTGCCGAGCTGCCCGTGACGGAGTACCAGCGGATCAGCGGCTGGGTGGTGGCGTCGGGCACGATGCCGGACGGCGGCGTCGTCGGCAGGACGCCGAGCGGCCAGCCTCCGACGACGTGGTCCACCCACGCGGGGTCCACGACGTTCAGCGAGCAGCAGGTCGCGTCGAAGGACTCGAGGAGCAGGCCCGCCACCTGCGCGTGGGGGAACTCCCGTGGCCCGGCCTGCCTCTGCAGGATGTCGCCGACGAGTTCCAGCCACGCTGCATGACGCCTCCTGCTGCGCGGCACACAGCCGAGCGTAATGCGCCGGCGCCGGCTCGTGGAGGTCGTCCGGGCACCGCGGCTCCGTGCCCGGCGCATCGACCTGGGTCCGGCAGGCGGGGGTGGGTCCACCGGTTCCCGCGGCGAGCACGGCGGAGTCGTGGGTCAGCGGATGCCGGCACGGTCGAGCACGTTGTGCACCAGGGTGCCGAGCACCGGGTCGACGACGAGGCTGCCCCCGAACGTCAGCGAGCCGACGGAGAAGACGAAACCGCCCCCGCGATGGTCGTAGTACGTCATGTCCGCTCCGGGGTCGGTCCCGTCCGGCGCACCCTCGGCGAGGACGACCAGGCCCTCGGGTAGGGCTGACGGCGGTACCGCCAACGGATCGAGGAGGCAGTCCGTCGGGACGGCGGTCGCGCCGGGGCCGCGGCTGGTGTCGACCTCCCAGCCACTGGCCTTGCCGTTGCCCTTGCCGCCGCTGTGTCCCCTGCTGAGGCCGACGTCGCCGATGGTGTCGCCGTTGGACAGGCCCGTCCCCGCGAACAGGGGGTGGTCGGCAGCTCGGACCACGTAGGGCGACCCCGGCACCTCGCACCGTTCGGTGGCGACGCCGAGGAGTGAGCGCTCGGGCCGGCCGAGCGTCCGGAAGAGGGCGAGCTCGCGTGCGCCTCCCTCATGCCCCAGCCGGAAGACCATCTCCGTCTGGTCGTTGTCGTACTCCCCGGTCTCGAACACGCCGTTGCCCCCCAGGTAGGCGAGGCTCCCGCCGGCATCGAGATACGACGCGAGCCGGTCGTACATCCGCGGTGTCCAGTACTCGGGGTGCGTGCCCACGATCAGCAGCGGGTACTGCGCCGGGTCGCAGCCGTCGTTGTGGAAGTCGATGTCGGTGAAGACGTCGGGTGGGTGACCCTGGCTCTCCAGCCAGCCCAGGATCCACAGCTCGCCGCGGGTGAGGTGCGTGTCCCCGCCCGGCGCCGCATTCGGCATCGGGCGCAGGAAGCTCGTGCGGGCCAGCCCGGAGTACTTCGACCGGCCACCCCACCCGTTGTAGGCCAGCCAGGTGTTCACGTTCGCGAGCACCGCGAGGCGCGAGCGCCGGTCGTCTCCCGGCTTCACCACGAACGGGATGTCGCAGCGGCCTCCGGCGGAGTCCGTGCAGGTGGCCGAGTAGAGGCCCGAGGCCCACTCCGGTGACACGGTCAGGGTGAAGGTCTCGTCCCAGCCGCACCCGGAGCGCCACGCGATCGTGGAGGCCACCTGGTGCTCCGCCCTGAACGTCACTGACGCGACCGTGGCGGAGTGGACCGTCTCGGACGTGGAGGTGTGCCGCTGGATCGAGGCGACCGCCTCTCCCTGGTGCGAGAGGTAGAACCTGACGGACTGCCCGGGGCGGGCCGAGAGCGGCCAGCAGTACCCCTCGATCGGTCGGGTGGGCGACACCCCGACCCAGACCGATCCGTTGGCCGGGTGGTAACCGACGACGTCGTCCCAGATGTCGCCGTTGACGCTGCTGGTGACGAACTGCCAGTCCTCTGCCGGCAGTGCGGTCGCCGACGGGCCGGTGAGGTCGAACCGGTCGGCCTGGTTCTCCCCGATCCACAGCGTTCCGTTGCCGGAGTGGTAGCCGAGGAGGTCCACCCTGTCCCGTCCCGTGAACAGGCCGGTCAGGATGTGCCAGCCGTGCGCCGGCGACAGCCTCGCCCACTCGGCCATGGCGAACGACGATCCGCGGTTCTCCCCGACCCACACCGATCCGTCGTCCGGCCGGTACCCCACCACGTCGGTCGTCCCGTTGCCGATGACGTCGCCGGTGGCGAACTGCCAGTCCTGGCCGGGCGCCACCGTGGCCCAGGTGCCGGTGAAGGCGAACGCCGAGCCCGTGTTCTGACCGACCCACAGCGAGCCGCTGTCGCGGTGGTAGGCGAGCAGGTCGGCTCTGGCCCTGCCCGTGAAGAGGCCGCAGTGGATCCTCCATCCGGTCGCCGGCGCCAGGGTCGCCCACCGAGCGAGGGCGAAGCTGTCCCCGCGGTTCTCGCCGACCCACACGGCGCCGGTGCCCGGGTGGTAGCCGACGACGTCCGCCCGACCGTTCCCGGTGACGTCGGCGACGACGAACTGCCAGCCGTCCGCGGGATGCACGGTGGCCCACGGCCGCGAGAACGCGAACCGGTCACCGCGGTTCTCCGCGACCCACAGGGTCCCGTTGCCCGGGTGGTAGCCGAGGAGGTCACTCCTGGCTCCGCCGGTGAAGGGCCCGGCGTCGATCTCCCACCCCGCGGCCGGCGACACCGACGCCCACTGGCTGAACCGCAGCTCTCGCTCGGCCACGCGGCTCTCCTCTCGGGGAGGTGACCCGGTCAGGCGGAAGCGCCATCATGCCTCGGGACCGGAGCCGTCCTCTCCCGTCGCGTCGTCGAGGCGGGGCGGCGAGCCGGGTGAGGGCAGGTCCTGCTCCCTCGGTGACCGGGCCGGTCCACCGCGTCACCGGGCACGGCGCGGGTACCGGAGCCGGCGTGGCGGTCGAGCGGAGGGCGCGGGCGTGTCGCGGACGACGTGGGCAGGCTCCTCGTGTGGCCTCCAGGGGGAGGCTCGAGCAGAGGAGGCGGTCGTGTCCGACGTGGTCTTCTATGTCACCGCCCACACCGACGACGCCCTGCTGTTCCGTGGCGAGGGGCTGTTCACCGACCTGCACCTCCAGGGCGTGCGGACGGTGCAGATCGTGGTCACGGCCGACGACGCCGGCCGCACCGACGGCTGGTGGGAGGCGCACGAGGCGGCGTGCATCGAGTCGATGACCGGCACGCTCACGCCCGGCACTCCGACGTCGGCCCGGATTCCGGTCAACGGGCACCGGATCCAGCGCCACACCGGGCCGACCTGGGCCCTCTACGCCCTCCGGCTCCCCGACGGCAACACCACCGGTCAGGGCTACGAGTCCACCGGCTTCCGCACCCTGGGCAAGCTGCAGCGTGGGGAGATCCCCTCGCTGCCGGCCATCGACGGATCGACCACCTACGACGGCTGGGACGACCTGGTGACCACCCTCCGCAGGATCGTCTCCTCCGAGCGGGGGTCGATGCGCCCGTGGGTCAACACCGCCGACCACGACCGCGCCCTCAACCCCGGGGACCACCCGGACCACTACGCCGTCGCGGACGCCGTGCGCGAGTTCGCCGCCACCGACGACCTCGACCGGCTCTGGTGGGTCTCCTACGACGTCCGCGACCGCCCGGCCAACCTCTCCGGCTACGCCTACGACATCAAGTGGTTCCCGTTCCGTCTCTACGGCTGGACGATGGACCGGCTCATGAGCACGCCGCCCAACCAGGAGGAGTGGGACTGGTGGGGGGCGCGCAGCTACGCACGCACCGAGGCCGGCTGACCCGTCACGGGGTGGACCGCAGCGGGGAGGTGGTCCTTGCTGCGGGGGACGGGTCGGGGCCGTGGGATCCGTGGTCCCGCGTCGTCCCCCGGGCTCGGGAGGCGTGTCCAGGAGGACGGCGTCGCGGGCTCGCCGGACCGCCATCCGCCAGCCGTCGTCCGGGCACGGGGCCAGGTCCCCGGGCGTCGGTGTGGACCGCCGGCGCCGGCCGCCACTACGCACAACTGCGTACGGTCCCGGCGCTCGGACGTGAATAGCTTTGCTGTTCCGCATCTCGAGCGCGTGCGTCCAGGGGGAGTCATGTCGGTCGGAGTTGTACACCCACGTGGGAGGACCACCAGCGCGAGCGAGGGCGACCGGGCCCGCCAGGCACCACCGAGCCGCACGGCCCGGTGCGCTGGTCCATCCCGGAGTGATGGGCTGTGCGCCCCCCTGCTCGTGAGCGGTCGGCCGCTCACGTCCCGGAGCCGACCGCGGGCGACCTGACCGACGCGGTCCACCGGCCAGCACGGTCGAGGCTCCGTCGGCGGTCGTGTCCGTCCCAGCGCGGCAGACCCCACAGCGGTGCCGGGTGGCCACCTTCGGACGGGAACGGCACGGAGGTGGACCGGACGACGCCCACCCGGCCGCTCGACCGTTCGGAGGCCGTCGGCGCTCGATCGGGGCATCCCGCACCGGCGAGCGCACCTGCCAGACCAGTCGTCCACCGAGCCCAGTGAGGCCGGTCGTCCCAGCGGCCGGACCCGGAGCCGGCTGACGGGTCCCTGCAGCGCTCCCCGGCGATCGGCCGCTCGACCCAGAGGAAGGACCAGTCCCGTGGACCGTTTCCCCACTCCCCGTGTCACGCTGCTCGACGGCTTCCACCTCGACGTCCCGGGCCGCGATCGGCGGTCGACCGGCGACGAGCTGCCACGTGGAGTGCAGCGGCTGGTGGCCCATCTGTGCCTGTCCCACCGGCCGACCCGGACGGCGACGGCCGGCCAGCTGTGGCCCGACGTGCCCGAGGACCACGCGCACGGGAGCCTGCGGTCGGCGTTGTGGCGGCTCAACAAGGCGGCGCCCGGACTGGTCGAGGTGTCGGGGTGCGCGTTGCGACTGGCGGGAGGTGTCCGTGTCGACGTCTGGGAACTCGACGACTGGGCACAGCGGGCGATCGCTCCGCCTGGAGGTGCCGACGAGGTCGCGGTCCCCGACGCGACGCTCCTCGGCGATCTCCTGCCCGGGTGGTACGACGACTGGGTCCTGCTGGAACGTGAGCGGCTGCGCCAGCTCCGCATGCAGGCGCTGGAGGCGGTGGCCGCCAGACTGGCCTTCCTCGGCCGCCACTGCGAGGCCCTGGAGGCGGCGTATGCCGCGGTGCGCGCCGATCCGCTGCGGGAGAGCGCCCACCGGACGGTGGTCCGTGTCCACCTGGCCCAGGGGAACCTGGCCGAGGCGCTGAGGGCCTACGACCTCTTCCGGACGATGGTGGAGGACGAGCTCGGCGTGTCCCCGACGGAGCAGATGACCCGACTGGTCCAGGACATCCCGCGGCTCCGCCGGACGCCGTCCCGGGAGTACCCGGCTCCCCGAGGCATCGTGATCTCCACCGCAACGGCGATCCCCTCGCGAGCCGGACGGCGTCCGATCTGACGCGGACGCACCGGCGACACCCGCCGGCGCACCGTCGGGCACGCACGGCTGCCGGTCCGGGGTTGCGGCAGAGGAGCCATCCGACCGACGTCGGCGGTCCCTCCTCCGCGGAGCAGGGCGCCTCGCCGAGCCCGCGCCGCGGCCACCCCCCCAGGCGTCGGACGACGCCTGGGGAAGTGGCCGGGCGTGGTCCTGGGTGTCCGGGGACGCAGCGCGCCCAGCGCCACCGCGACACGCTTTAGTGGGTCATCCGCACGGGGGACTGTGCCGCGCAGCGTGATCTCGCAGCATGGGTCCTCGCACGTCGGCCGCGTCCCGCGGTCCTCGGATGCCGGACCTGCACCCCTGCGGGGGAGCCCGTAGGAGAGATCACGTGGTCGACGACCCCAGTGCGGCACTGCTCATCCGTGTCTGGCTCGAGGGCTCCACCGCGTTCCGGGCGCGGCTGCTGTCCCTGCGGACCGCCGCCCCTGGGACACCCCCGGAGGAGGTGACGGTGGCCGTGACGTCGTCAACCGAGGACGTGCTCGACGCCGTTCGGACCTGGCTCGACGGCTTCACCGGCAACGTCACCGACTCGACCGACGGTTCCGGGTGAGCCTCGAGCCCGACGGAGCGGGACCGCCGCGCGCCGTCCGTGTCGACGGAGGGCAGCACCGTCGGTGCGTGGCCGTGAAACAGGCAGCGGCGGTCACGAGGCGGGGTCGGTCGGAGGGTCAGGCTCCGGGGCCCGCGCCGCGGTGGCAGGACGGGGTCACCGGTGTCCCCGGTCCGTCGAGCCGGCCCTGGCCGGCTCGGCGTGCAGGTCGATCCGCGAGGTCTCCGGCGCCAGGAGGACGCAGACCGTGGTGACGGCGAGGACCGCCACCACGTAGATGGAAACGGCCACGGAGGTGTCGTAGCGGTCGAGCAGGGCCACCGAGATGATGGGGGCCAGGGCCCCGCCGAGGATCCCCGCCACCTGGTAGCCCATGGAGGCCCCGGTGTAGCGCACCCTGGTCGGGAACAGCTCGGCGATGAACGAGGCCTGCGGGCCGTACATCGCGGCGTGGAAGAACAGCGCGACCACCGTCGCGAGCGCGATCAGGACGAAGCGGCCGGTGTCCAGCAGGGCGAAGAACACGAAGACCCAGATCGCGGCGCCCACCGCGCCCAACAGGTAGACCGGCCGGCGTCCGAACCTGTCCGACAGCACGCCGAACCAGGGGATCAGGAACACCTGCACCGCGGCCGCGATCAGGACCGCGTTGAGTGCGTAGTTGCTCGGCAGACCCTGGTACGTCACGACGTACGTCGTGATGAACAGGATGAAGGTGTAGAACGCGACGTCGACACCGACCCGCGCGCCGATCGCGAGCAGCACCCGCGACGGGTACCGGCGCAGCACGTCGACGATCGGCGCCTTGACCTCGGCGTCGTGCTCCTGGACCTCGCGGAACAGCGGACTCTCGGCGATCGACAGCCGGATCCACAGCCCCACGACGACCAGGACCCCGCTGAGCAGGAACGGGATCCGCCACCCCCAGGCGACGAAGGCCGACTCCGAGGTGAGCGCGCCCATCAGCGACAGCACGCCGTTGGCCAGCAGCAGCCCGATCGGCACCCCGACCTGGGGCCAGCTGGCGTTCAGCCCGCGCCGGTGCGCGGAGCCGGACTCCAGCGTCATCAGCACCGCACCGCCCCACTCCCCGCCGAGCCCCAGGCCCTGCAGGAAGCGCATCGCCACCAGCAGGATCGGCGCCCACACGCCGATCGAGGCGTACGTGGGCAGCACGCCGATCAGGAAGGTGGCGATGCCCATGATCAGCAACGTCACCACGAGCACGTTCTTGCGGCCGAGCTTGTCGCCGTAGTGGCCGAAGACGATCCCGCCCAGCGGCCGTGCCACGAAACCGACCGCGTACGTCGTGAACGCGAGCAGGGTGCCGACCAGCGGGTCGAAGCTGGGGAAGAACAGCTGGTTGAACACCAGGGCCGCGGCCGTGCCGTAGATGAAGAAGTCGTACCACTCCAGCGAGGTGCCGATCAGGCTGGCCACGATCACGCGGCGTACGGATGAGCCCTGGGCGGTGCCGGCGGTGGGGGGCATCGGGATCTCCCTCGGTGACTGCTCGCGGTCGGGGCTGTTCCAGCACAGACCCGACCGCGTCCCGGCGCAACAACTGGCGATCCACGGCTCCGTACCAGGGGACGACGGTCCCGGGCTCGGCGGGGGGCGATCCGACCGCGCCGCGCGGCGGTCCTGACCCGATCGGCCGTCCCGGGCCCCTCCTCGGGCGAGGAGGGTGCCGGCGGGACGTCACCCGGCGTCGGGGGCCCGGCGGTACGGCCCCTGACCACCCGTGGCGCCGGTCCTCCGGGCGAGCGTCTCGTCGAGCCAGTCGGAGGTCCCCTGGTGGTACGGCCGACGCCAAGCCCTCGCAACGGCCGCCGGCGCCCCCTGCCGCGCAGAAAGCGCACCGGTGTCTTCGGTGGTGCGCAGATCGCGTCCAGCCGCTGGGGCACGCCGCAGGCGATCGGGTCGCGTTCGGCCTGCCTGTTCGGTCGATCCCAAGGGGTGCCGGATCGGCGTGACGAGTACCGAGGAGCCGAGGGGCACCCCGTCCCTCACGGGAGGGGGTGCCCCTCGGTGGTGGCGCTCAGAACGGCGGGTCCTCGCTGAGGTCGCCGGCCGACGCCGCCCAGGGGTCGTCCGGGCCGCCTCGCCCGGCCGCGACCGCGACGTCGCCGCCCCCACCGCCGGGACGATCGTGCGAACGGGTCGACTTGGTGACCGTCGCCGTCGCGTATCGCAGCGACGGGCCGATCTCGTCGACCTCCAGCTCGATGACGGTGCGCTTCTCGCCCTCCTTGGTCTCGAACGAGCGCTGCTTGAGGCGGCCCTGTGCCATCACCCGCGACCCGCGGGTCAGCGACTCGGCGACGTTCTCCGCCGCCTGCCGCCACACGTTGCAGCGCAGGAAGAGCGCCTCGCCGTCCTTCCACTCCTGGGTCTGGCGGTCCAGGGTGCGCGGGGTGGAGGCGATGGTGAAGTTGGCGACCGCCGCGCCCGAGGGCGTCCAGCGCAGCTCGGGGTCGCTGGTCAGGTTGCCGATGACGGTGATGACAGTCTCGCCGGCCATGATCCGGTCCTCCGTGTTGTCGGTGCAGCGCTCAGGTGAGCGTCCGGAGGTTATGGCGACCTGCTGACAGTTCCGTGTCCGCGGGCCGGGCGGAGGCCTCGCCGGGTGCCGGGCCGCGCGTGCTCTCGCGCTGCCCGGACGGGGTGTGTCCGCTGCGGCGACGCCCCTCGCACGCGCGAGGACTGCCGAGTGTCCCTGGAGGGTGTGACGATCGGTCGTGGGAGCGGGTGTGTCAGGGAGAGGACGGCAGGTGGGAGAGGCGCGGACCGGGGCGGTCCTGGAGGCGACGCTGGAGCGGATCACGTTCGCCAACGCCCAGACCGGCTACACCGTGGCCCGGGTGGACACCGGGCGCGGCGGTGACCTGGTCACCGTGGTGGGGTCGCTGCTGGGCGCCCAACCGGGGGAGACGCTGCGGCTGCGGGGACGGTGGGGAGCGCACCCCCAGTACGGCCGGCAGTTCCAGGTCGAGGACTACACCACCGTGCTCCCGGCCACGGTGCAGGGCATCCGCCGCTACCTGGGCTCGGGGCTGGTCAAGGGCATCGGCCCGCGCCTGGCCGAGCGGATCGTGGACCACTTCGGAGCCGACGCGCTGCAGGTGATCGAGGAACAGCCGGGGCGGTTGGCCGAGGTGCCGAACCTGGGCCCCAAGCGGACCCGGCTGATCACCGCAGCCTGGGAGGAGCAGAAGGCCATCAAGGAGGTGATGGTCTTCCTCCAGGGGGTGGGGGTGTCCACCTCGCTGGCCGTGCGTATCTACCGGCAGTACGGCGGCGCGTCGATCGGCGTGGTCCGCGCCGAGCCCTACCGCCTGGCCACCGAGGTGTGGGGCATCGGGTTCAAGACCGCCGACACCATCGCCGCCGCGGTGGGGATCCCGCACGACAGCACGCAGCGGGTCGAGGCGGGCGTGCAGTACGTGCTCTCCGAGGCGACCGAGCAGGGGCACTGCTTCCTGCCCCAGACCGAGCTGGTCGCCCGGGCGGTCGAGATGCTGCAGGTCCCCGCAGTCCTCGTGGGTCACTGTCTGGCCCTGCTGGTCGCCGAGCAGGGCGTGATCCGCGAGGAGATCCCCTGCGCGGAAGGGGAGCCGCCCACGGTGGCGTTCTACCTCGTCCCCTTCCACCGGGCGGAGGTCTCCCTGGCCGCGGGACTCAGGCGACTCGCGACCGCCGACGTCGACCGGATGCCGGCCTTCGCCGGTGTGGACTGGGATGCCGCGCTGGCCTGGCTGCACCGGCGCACCGGCGTGGAGCTGGCGGCCGGCCAGCAGGAGGCGGTGCGCCTGGCGCTGACCGAGAAGGTCGCCGTCCTCACCGGTGGACCCGGCTGCGGCAAGAGCTTCACGGTCCGGTCCATCGTCGCCCTCGCGGCGGCCAAGGGTGCCCGCATCCTGCTGGCCGCTCCCACCGGCCGGGCGGCGAAGCGGCTCACCGAGCTGACCGGGGTCGATGCGGTGACCGTGCACCGGCTGCTGGAACTGCGGCCGGGTGGTGACGCCGCCTTCGACCGGGAGCGGCCGCTGCAGGCCGACCTGGTCGTCGTCGACGAGTCCTCCATGCTGGACCTGCTGCTGGCCAACAAGCTGGTGCGTGCCCTGCCGCCGGGCGCGCACCTGCTGCTGGTCGGTGACGTCGACCAGCTGCCCTCGGTCGGTGCCGGCGAGGTGCTGCGCGACCTGCTCGCCGACGGGACCCCGATCCCGCACGTGCGCCTGACGCAGGTCTTCCGGCAGGCCAGCCGGTCGGGGGTGGTGACGAACGCCCACCGGATCAACGCCGGCGGCCACCCGCAGGTCCGCGGTCTCGACGACTTCTTCCTGTTCAGCACCGACGACGCGGAGGAGACCGCCCGGCTCACGGTGGACGTGGTGGTGCGCCGGATCCCGGCCCGGTTCGGCCTCGATCCCCGCCGCGACGTCCAGGTGCTGACCCCGGTGCACCGGGGGCCGGCCGGCGCGGCGGCGCTGAACCAGCTGCTGCAGGACGCGCTCACCCCGGCTCGACCGGAGCGGCCCGAGAAGCGCTTCGGCGGGCGGGTGTTCCGGGTCGGCGACAAGGTCACCCAGATCCGCAACGACTACGACAAGGGCGCCAACGGGGTCTTCAACGGCACGCAGGGCGTCGTCACCGCCATCGACGGGGTCGAGCAGACCCTCACCGTGGTCACCGACGAGGACGAGGCGATCGACTACGACTTCGGCGAGCTCGACGAGCTGGCCCACGCGTACGCCGTCACCGTCCACCGCTCCCAGGGCAGCGAGTACCCCTGCGTCGTCATCCCGCTGACCACCAGCGCCTGGATGATGCTGCAGCGCAACCTGCTCTACACCGCCGTCACCCGGGCCAAGCAGCTCGTCGTCCTCGTCGGCTCGCCCCGGGCGCTCGGCCAGGCGGTGCGGGTCACCGGCTCCGGACGCCGGCACACCGCCCTGGCCCACCGCCTCCGTGGCAGGGCGTCCTCCGTGGTCCCTGCGGCGTGAGGCGGCACCACCCGCCGCTCCGCCTCGCAACGGTCCAGCCGTGGAGCACCCGGACCGGGCGGTGAGGGCGTCAGGGCGTGTTGAGCCGACGCCTCTCCAGCTCGTGTTCGTACAGCTCCCGGCGAGCCTCGAGCGCCACCTGGGCTTGCATCTCCAGGCCGTCGAAGGTCTGCTCCACCTGCTGCAGCCGCGCCCACCAGGCGGTCACGGCGTGCAGGCCGGTCAGGTCGACCGTGGACAAGCCCAGCAGGCCGCGGATGGACGCGTCCGCCTCCTCCAGCACACCGGAGTCGTCATCCGGCGACTCGGCCCGCGCTGCCCAGAACACCTCCGCCCACAGTGCGGCCACCGCGACGCCGTCGGCCGGCGGTACCCGCTGCTCGAACGCCAGCCGTCTGCCGGCGGCCACCACGGTCAGCCGCAGCGCCAGCAGGCGGCGCGTCAGTCGCAGGAACTCGGGTGCGTCGGCCCGGCACGCCTGTGGGGTGCCGGCGTCGAGGATCCGCTCGTACACCTCTCCGAGGCGCTGCGACGTCTCCTGGCTCCACCGCCACAGGTCGCCGGGCGTTGCTCCTCGCAGTGAGACGGCGTCCACCGCATCGCCACCCGGACCGCCGTGGGAGAAGCCGCTCACGCCGTCGAACGCTAGTGCTGCCTGCTCCCGGGTTCAGCAAGCCGCGCCGCCTCCCCGCAGGATGCCCGTCACTCCCGGTCCGGTAGCTCTCCCGTGGCCACCGTGATCGCAGTGGTTCCGGTCGCCCGGCGAGGACTGGTCCGGCTGCGGCCGTGGCGGGCGCCGGTTACGCCGACAGCGAACGGCCGACACGCCGATCAGAGCCGTCGTGCCGTCCTGACCTGCGACTTCGCCGGAGAGGGCCGGAGGTGCTTGCGTGATGGCCGGACGGATGTGTCAGTACCCGCCCATAGCTTCCGGGTCGACATCTTCCCCATGTCGACGAGGAGTTCACCATGGCCGTTCCTGGCCTCAAGACCCGCAAGCCCACCGGTCGCGTGCCGTGGCCGTGCATCCTCCTGGAGGGCGAGGAGAAGGCCGGCAAGAGCTGGGCGCTGGCCCAGTTCAGCGCCTCGGACAAGATCGGCGCGCTGTACTGGATCGACCTCAACGAGGGCGCCGGTGACGAGTACGGCGCGATCCCCGGCGCGAAGTACGAGCTGGTCGAGCACGACGGCTCCTACGCCCAGGTGCTGGCCGCCGTCCAGGCGGTCAAGGCCCAGGCGCGCCGCGCCGCGGACGCCGGCGAGCTGCCGGTGGTCCTCGGCATCGACACCGGTTCGGCCATCTGGGACGGCCTGAAGGACTGGGCGAGTGAGCGGGCCGCGAGGTCGGCCCGCAACCGCGAGCTGCTCAAGCGCGACCCCAACGCCGAGATCACCATCAGCCAGAACCTGTGGAACGACGCCGGCGCGCGCTGGCGCAAGCTGCAGACCGAGCTGCTCACCTTCCCCGGCATCGTCGTCGTGACCGCCCGCGGCAAGGAGGTCACCGAGGTCGACGCCAACGGCCGGCCCATCGAGGGGCAGAAGACCTGGTCGGTGCAGACCCACCGGGAGTTCCCCTACGCGGCCAGCGTGTGGGTGCGGCTGCGCCGCGGGCGCCGACCGCTGATCGTCGGCGCGCGCAGCGTGCACGTCGGCATCAAGCCGAACGACGACCCGGCCAGGGAGGTCACCGACAAGAAGGCGGACGGCCGACTGCTGGAGTGGCTGGTGTTCGACGCCCTCAAGTGCCACCCGGGGACCGCGCACGTCCGCGACCTCGTCTCCTTCCACGGCGGCGGCCTGCTCGAGCATGAGCGGACCGAGGAGCCCGCCGGCCGTCCGAGCACCCGGGCCGGCGGACGCCGGGAGCCGGACGTCGCCGACCTCGTCGCGCGGATCGGCGACGCCGGGGACGACGACGAGCTGCGCGAGGTCTGGGCCGAGGCCAACCGCGCCGCGCTGCTCTCGGTCGACGTGTCGACCCCCAGCGGCTCGTACACCGTCGCCGAGCTGATCCAGGCCCGGCACGAGGAGTTCCTCGAGGCGTCGATGGGGTCCCACCCCGCCGGGCGCCGCAGGGCCTCGGCCGCCGGCCAGACGCCGGCTCCGGAGACGCCCGCCGCGGTGGTGGAGTCCGCCCGGGCCGCCGCCGCGGCCGCCCGACCGTCCACCGGCCGGGAGGAGACGCCGACGAACCCGCTGCTCGAGCCCTCGCCGACCCCGGACGACCCGCGGGAACGCCGGGTCAACGCCGCCCGCCGTGGCGTGCTGGCCAGCCTGGAGGCCCTGGGCGTGACCGAGGAGCAGATCGCCGCCCGCTTCGGCCGGCCCGCCGAGCAGGTGGCCACCCGGCGGCTGACCGCACTCGTGCGCGACGTCATCGCCACGCAGCGGGCCGCGGGCGACGACCGCACGGACGTCGCCTGAGCCGTGCCGCTGGAGCGGGGCCGGCCCACCGGCCCCGCTCCACCAGCCCTGACCCGAGGAAGACGTGATGACCGCCGTCCTGCCCGACCGCCCCAGCGCCGCCGAGCGTCGGGCCGCCCCGAGCCTGGCCGCCGCGGTCCGTGACCTCGACAGCCGCCGGGCCCGCTCCCGCCAGCGGATGATCGGCGCCTCCGAGCTCGGCGAGTGCCGACGCCGGGCCGCCTACCGGATCGCCCGCCGGCGTCCGACCAACACCCACACCGGACTGCAGGCCTTCATGGGCACCGAGCTGCACCGCGGGGTGCTGCGCGCACTGCGGCGCCAGTACGGCGGTCTGACCGAGGTCGGCCTCAAGGGCGAGCAGGTCAAGGGGCGCTGCGACTGGTGGCACGCCCCGGTCGTGGAGGACCTCAAGACGACGTCCCGGTTCGGCTTCGAGCGGGTCCTCACCCGTGGGGTCCCGGTCCGCCACTGGTTCCAGGTCGCCGTCTACGCCTGGCTGCTGCGGACCGGGCAGACCGCCGACCGCAGGCTGCCGGCCGCCACCGGGCAGGACGTCGACGGACTGCGGATCCGCTACCTGTCCCGCGACTCGGGGGAGGACGTCGTCTTCGAGGCCGACCACGACCCGGCGCTGACCGCAGAGGCCATCATGTGGCTCACCGACGTCTACGCCACCGTGGAGGACGACGGGGTCGACGCCGTCCCCCGCGACGGGTTCGGGCCCGGTGTGGACACCATGTGCGACTGGTGCCCGTTCCTCGACCTGTGCTGGGGCCCGCCGGTGGACCCCGAGACCGAGGGTGAGGTCTCCCGCCAGTCCCGCCTGACGGTCACCGATGAGGACTACGTCGACGCCGTCCACGACTACGACGCCTGGCGGGCGGCCGAGACCGAGGCCAAGCGCCACAAGGACTACGCCCGGGAGCGGCTGAGGGGCCGGTCGGGGCCGGCGGACGACCTGTACTGCGAGTGGACCGGGGGCGGCCTGCGCACGCAGGTCGACAAGGACGCCGCGGTCGAGCGGTTGGTCGAGCTCGGCGAGGTCCTCCCCACCCGGACGACCCGCAGCCCGCAGGCGATCCGTGTCACGCGGAGCGGCACCCAGCAGGACTGAGCGACCGGCGCGTCCGGAGGAGGACGGCCGGGCCGGGAGTCCTGGGGAGTCGGCCACGACACCTTGCCGCATCGTCGAACACGTGTTCGAATCGAGGTGCTCGACCCTCCGGCCCTGCTCGATGCCCACCCGTGGTCATCCGGGTCGCGGTCGTCCGGTCGGGCCCGACTTCCAGGAGGCTCCGATGACCGTCCCCACGTCCGCCCACCCGTTCAGCCGGGCCACCGGGGACGTCGCCTGGCGCTGCGTCTGCGGGAGGAGCCGGAACGCCGCCGTGCACCGCGGTGGGGCGAGCCCGGTCCGGCCTGCTGCGCCGGCGCGGGGGACCACGGTGACCGTGGCGACGTCCAACCTGCCCGCCGGCGAACCGGTCCTGACCACCGGCGTCGTCGGCACCGACTTCGGCCTCCCCCTGGTCCGGCCCACCAGGACCAGGGAGGGGAGCCGGGTCCGAGTCGTGCGCTCGCACTGCAAGGCGCACGGGGGAGTCGTCGTGTGGTTCACCGACGGCACCAAGACCCCGCCGCTGCACGGGCGCACGGCGTGGATCGTCGCCGAGGCCGACCTGCACGAGCACCCGCCTGCCCGGGTGCCGGCGTGACCCGCGCCGCCCGGTGCGACCGCCCGGGGGTGAGGTCGACGCGGAGGTCGTGGCCGCCCGGCCAGGGGGAGGGCGTCACGTCGTTGTGCCGGTGCACCGGCGCGAGCGGCCACGTCCGGACGACCGCGTTGCACAGTGGCGCCGAGGGGCACCCTCACTGCGCCGGGTGTACTGCTCCAGCAGGTCCGGCGGGCGTCAGTTGGTCGGCCACCCAGGTCCTCGGGTAGAGCGGCCGGTGGCCGAGGAGGCGGGCCATCGGCGCGAGGGCCCGGAGCGCCCGGTTGGACGCCGGGTTCGCCAGTGCGATCTCGTCGGGGAACTCGTCGAGCACTGCCGCGATGGAGAGCGGGCCGGGCCGGCCCTTGTGGTCGGCGTGGCCGGCCTCGATGACGGCGAGCGAGCTGCGGAACACGCCCTCGAGGTGCAGTGCCGGCTCGAACTCCACCAGGATGCGCGCGTCCTCGTCACCGACGTTCCACCAGGCGTGTGCGGCGCCGGCCGGCACGGTGACCCGGCCGGAGCGCAGGACCTGCCCCCGCTCGCCGACGCGCAGGGCGATCCGCCCGGCCAGGATCTCGAACCGCTCGGCCGCACCGGGATGGCGGTGGGCCAAGGGCGCCGCTCCACCCGGAGCGACCTGCACCTCGACGGCGATCGAACGCCCCAGGGTCTGCGCGGTGGTCCGCCGCCAGAGGAACCGCTCGCCGCTGTTGCGGTTCTCCATGACCTGGCCCGCTCCGTGCAGGCCGGGTCGTGCCTTCATCGCTTCGTCCTCGGGTCGGGTTCCCGCTCCTCGAGGACTGAGGGCTGTCGTTCGTGGGGCACGTTCCCGGGTGCGGCGACCTCCGGGGTCGCGGACGGTCCAGCCGGGACCCGGGGGCGTCGCGAGGTGCGTGCCGCCGCCGCGTGCGCCAGTGGGCCGGAGAGGTCGACCAGCGCGTTGCCGTACGCCAGAGCCCTGAGCACGGACGACGTGCGGGCGGCGGGACCGTCCGCGACGGTGGATCGGGCCCTCAGCTGAGCCATCGGATGCCGTGCCGCGCAGAGGCCTGGGTGTAGGCGGTGTCGTCGAGCTCCCCTGCGCGGGCGGCCCGGGCCAGGAGGCGGAAGAACCCCTCGAGGCCGGCCGGGGTCGTCATGCTGAGCAGGTGCCCGGCTCGGGGCACCACACGCCGGTGGGCGTGGGGGATGCCGCGGGGCAGGAACACGAGGCCGCCGGGGCCGAGCCGGAAGGTCCGGCCCCCGCACTCGAACTCGTGCTCGCCGTCGAGGACGTAGTACACCTCGTCCTCGTGCTGGTGGACGTGCCGCGCGACGTCGCTCAGGGGCGGGAGCTCCTCGAACACCGTGAAGGCACCCGCCGTGCTCTCGGCGGAGGCTCTCACCACGAGGGTGACGTCCCCGAAGGTCAGGCGCTCCCCCTGGCCGCCGGCGAGGGCGAACGGGGTGATGGGCGGGGTGGGTGGCGGTTCCGAGCTCGCGTCACGCGTGGTCATCGGGTCCTCCTGGGGGACGGCGCTGGTGACGTCGCCGCCTCTGGATCCTCAGGTATCCTGGCTTTCAGGATACCTGACAAAGTATTGAGGCGTCCTGAAGGAGTGTCAATGCCACGCCGCCTGCGGGAGCCGGAGACCAACACCACCTACCTCGCGGAGCAAGCCGCCGCTCGCCTGGAAGCCCGCATCACGGCCGGTGTCGCCGCAGCCGGCCACCCCATCCGCGTGGCGCACTCCGCGGTGTTCGTGAACATCGACCGCGACGGCACCAGACTGACCCAGCTGGCCGAACGGGCGCAGATGACCCCGCAGGCGATGAGCGAGCTCGTCGACCACCTGGCCGCCCACGGCTACCTCGAGCGCGTCCCCGACCCCAGCGACCGGCGCGCCAAGCTCATCGTCCTCACCGACCTGGGCTGTGACGCGCTGCAGGCCGCGTTCGACACGATCATCGGGATCGAGGCCGAGCTCGAGGGGCTGCTCGGCCGCGACGGATTGCGCCACCTGCGCACCGCGCTGCGCCGGATCAGCGAACTGCCACCATCCGCGCCGACTCGACCCGCGCCCGACCGCGGTACCCCGGGCTGACCACCGCGGTCCGGACGCCGGTGGTGCCGGCGTCCCGCCTCGCGCCGGCTGGCTGTGCTCCGGGCGGGCTCCCGGGTGAGGTGCCTCGCGGAGCGGCCCACCGGCGGCTCCTCGACGGCCTGAACGCCGCTGCGGCAGGCCAGACTCCTCCGGAGGTCTCGATCCCGACCGGCTTCACCACGTTCCCCGGCGAGATCTGGCGGACCTCCCGCACCTGGGCCGAGAAGGCGTATCCCAACCTCACCTATTGCAACGAGGTCGACCGGGGCGGCCACTTCGCCGCCTGGGAGGAGCCCGAGCTGTTCGCCACCGAGGTCCGGGCGGCGTTCGGCCCGCTGCGCGCAGCGCAGATCCCCGAGCCACGTCGCTGATCCCGAGCCCGGCCGGCTGCCGGGACACGACCTGTCCCTGCAGCCGCCTCCGCGGGGACCGCCCGGCGCAGCGCGACGTTCAGGCCTCCCCGCCCAGTTCTGCGTCGTCCAGTTCCCGCTGCCGACGTCGGTCCTCCTCGATGTCGGCTCGCTCCTCCGCGGTCCGCTCGGCGAGGGTGGCGTCGGAGGTCCCCTCGCTCGCGGCCCGGGACTCGGGGCGGGTGCCGGGCCCCTGCGACTCGGTGTTCATGGCGCGGACCCCTCCGGTCGGTCGATGGATGGCCGCCAGGCTCGGTGACCCGTGGCGGCACCGACTCCTCGGGGGCCGCACTGCGGCGGTGGGGACGGTCGCGACGCGATCGCCGGACGGGGCCACGCCCACGGCGTGGCGCAGGTCGGTGGGGCGGCGGGGTTCAGTGCTTCTTCTCCCGTGTCAGCCGCTCCATCTGGGACGTGGCGTCGGTCCTGGCCTTGGCCTTGCGCTCGACGCGCTTCTCCTTGATGGACTTGCCGGACTTCTTCGACATCGAGTGTCGAGGGGACTTGTCGGCCATTGCCTGCTCCCTCATCGAGGAACCTCTGCGGCTCCGTGCTGGGACGCTACGCCGCCCACGGGGGTCGTACGGGCCTGTCGAGCGCCGTCGTGCGGCTCGGCCGTCGGGCGTCTCGCCGAGGGACGCCGGACCGCGCACCCGTCTGCGGAGGCGGGGGAGGTCCGGGGAGCTCACCGCACGGGATCCGGGCTCAGGACGAGGGGACTCCGGAGCTCCCAGGAGCCGTGTCGGCTGATCGGCAGCCCGGGGCGCTCGGACGTCGCACGTCACGCGCAGCCGGGGGTCACCGCTCCGACCAGGGCCGCCCCTGACGCCGGCGGTTGCTCGAGGGCGTCACCTGACTGGAGTCCCACCGCACGAGTCCCACCGCACGGCGGCCTGGGCGGGCACGCTGCCCCGCTCGACCAGGGGCGGCAGCCGTGGGTTCGCCGGTGCGCCGAGCACCAGCGACCCGAGACCGCACCACGGGGGAGCGGGCCTGGGAGGAGGCCGCTGCCCGGCGGCCGCGGACGCGTGCCGAGCCCTTCACAGCGTCCCGGGCCATGAGGACAGTGGACCTGGTCCGGTCGTCCTGAGGCGACGAGGAGCGGAGCTCCGGTGCAGTGGTCCTCTCCTCGTCGCACCCGTTCAGGGGGAGATCGTCGTGGCCATCGACTTCACGCTCACACCGCAGCAGAGAGTCCTCCAGGAAGCGGCACGGGACTTCGCGCAGAACGTCCTCCGCCCCGTGGTCCGCGAAGCCGACGAGGAACCCGATCCGCTGCGCGCCTTCAACCTGACGAGGCCTGCTTATCAGGAGGCGGTGAAGCGGGGTATCGCGTTCTCGATGCTGCCGAAGCAGTACGGCGGCGGGGGCCTGTCCAATGTCGACTTCGTCATCGCCGCGGAGGAGATCTGCGCGGTCGACCCCGGCTTCGCGACGACCATCCTCGTCAACGGCCTGGGTCTCATGCCGGTGTGGTACTACGGCACGGAGGAACAGAAGGAACGCTTCATCTCCCGGGCCACCTCGGACACCTCCGGCGACTTCATCGTCGGCTATGCGGCGAGCGAGCCGCCCGGCTCGCCCGGCGGTACGGCCAACTTCGACGCCCCCGCGGTGAACGGCGCGGGCATGTCGGTGACCGCGACACTGGACGGCGACGAGTACGTCGTGAACGGCCGCAAGTACTGGCCCTGCAACGTCGGCGGCTGGGACAACCAGGGAGCCGATCTCAACCTGGTCGTCGTCCGCACCGATCCCGAGGCCGGGGGCACTCGGGGGCTCTCGGCGCTCATCGTGGAACGCGGGACACCCGGCGTGACCTACGCCTCCATCAGCACGTCGGGACAGCGGCTCGCCCCCAACTGCGAGATCGTCTTCGACGACGCGCGGGTACCGGCGGCCAACCTCATCGAGGGGACGCGCGGCAACGGTGACCTGCTCATCAACCGCAACTTCGCCTGGTCGGGCCCGGTCGCCGGGATCGCTGCCGTCGGAGTGGCGCGGGCGGCCTACGAGGCGGCTCTGGAATGGGCGAGGACGTACACCGCCGGCGGACCTCAGCCCATCATCGAGTACCAGTACCCCGGATACGTCCTCGGTGATGTCGCGATGAAGATCGAGGCGGCCCGGTACTTCTGCTGGAAGGGTGCGCACTACATCGACGAGCACGACTACCACGGTGAACTCGTCGGCGCCATGAACAAGGTGCTGTGCACGGAGATGCTCTTCGACTGCGTCTACAAGTGCATACAGGTCGTCGGGGTGAACTCCGTGGACCGCAAGCACATGTTCGAGCGTTACCTCCGCGAGGCGTCCATCCTGCCGCTCTACGACGCGGGGAACTTCGGCATGCAGCGTCGGCGCATCCACGGCGTGATGGCGCACTCGTCATTCGATCCGCGGGCCATCATGGACAACCGGACGGTCGAGTTCGACAAGTCCATGGAGGGGATCGACACCGTTCCCGGTCCCCGTGCGGAGATGACCCGGCCCTTCGTGCCGGCCTGAGCGGCTCGGCGCCACCAGCGCGACGGGGGCGCGGCACTCCCGTGCCGCGGCCCCGTCGCCGGAGCGCGCCTGTCGACGTCCCGCGGCACCGCGGCCGAGTCGAGCGCCTCTGCGGTGCCCATCCGGAGGGCGGCACGCTCGACACGTCCGTGCCAGGGTGGAGCGCGTGACGGTGCAGCGGACGGTGCGGCCGCAGGTCGGCGGAGCCGGTGCAGACGGCGGGCACCCCGACCCGCGCGACGTCGTGGACCGCTGACGACCGGAACGGACCGACGGTGGACACCCTGACAGCCCTGCGCAGCGCCCGCCTCGTCCCCGTCGTCGTCCTCGACGACGCCCGGGACGCCGACCCCCTGGCCGGCGCACTCGTCGCCGGGGGGCTGCCCGTCGCCGAGGTCACCTTCCGGACCTCTGCGGCGAGGGACGCGATCCGGGCCATGTCCGACCGGGGGGACGTCCTCGTCGGGGCGGGGACCGTGCTGACCCCTGCGCAGGTGGACCAGGCGGTGGCCGCCGGCGCGGGCTACGTCGTGTCGCCCGGCCTGAGCCGCGCCGTCGTCGAGCGCTGTGCCGAGCACGGCGTCCTGGCCCTGCCGGGCGCCGTCACGGCGACCGAGGTCCAGGCGGCCATGGAGCTCGGCCTCACGACCGTCAAGTTCTTCCCCGCCGGCACGTCCGGCGGGGCACCCGCGATCGCCGCCCTCGCCGGACCCCTCGGCGACGTCCGGTTCATCCCCACCGGCGGCATCGGTCCCTCCGACCTGGAGGACTACCTCCGCATCGATGCCGTCGTGGCGGTCGGCGGCTCGTGGATGGTCCCTCGGGACCGTGTGGCGGCCGGCGACTTCGAGGCCGTCCGCCGGCTCACCGCCGACGCGGTGGCGCTGGTGCGGCGGGTGTCGCCGGCGACCCCGCCCGGGGACTGACCAGGAGGAGCGCCGGCGGCGGGCTCAGTGGTTGTCCCGCGGGATGCCCATGGTCTGCGCGACGCGCCGGTAGCCCACCGCGGGGCGGAGGACCATGCCGTCGCACAGCTGGGTGACCATCGAGCGCTGGATCTCCTGCCACGGCGTCTGCGAGGCCGGGACCGGGTACCCACCGGCCTCCTCCAGCCGGCGCCGGCGCTCGGTCAGCTCCTCGTCGGGGACCAGGACGTCGGCCCGGCCGGCGGGGAGGTCGATCCGGACGACGTCCCCCGTCCGCAGCAGCGCCAACCCACCGCCCGCCGCGGCCTCGGGAGAGGCGTTCAGGATCGACGGCGACCCCGACGTCCCGGACTGGCGACCGTCACCGATGCACGGCAGCGCGTGCACGCCCCGCTTGATCAGCGCCGCGGGTGGCCGCATGTTGACGACCTCGGCGCTGCCCGGATGGCCCAGCGGGCCGACCCCGCGGATGACCAGCAGACACGTCTCGTCGATGTCGAGCGCCGGGTCGTCGATGCGGGCGTGGTAGTCCTCCGGCCCGTCGAAGACGACGGCGCGGCCCTGGAACACCCCCGGGTGCTCGGGGTCGGACAGGTAGCGCTCCCGGAACTCCGGGGAGATGACGCTGGTCTTCATGATCGCGCTGTCGAAGAGGTTGCCCCGCAGCACGAGGAAGCCGGCGTCGGGCAGCAGTGCCGAGTCGAACGTCCGGATGACGTCGCGGTCGGTCGCGGCGCTGGCCCGGCAGTTCTCGCCGAGCGTCCGGCCGTTGACGGTGCGGGCGTCCTCGTGGATGAGCCCGTGCGCCATCAGCTCGTGGACGACGGCGGGCACGCCACCGGCGCGGTGGAACTCCTCGCCGAGGTACTTGCCGGCCGGCTGCAGGTCCACGATGAGCGGGACCGTGAGCCCCAGGTCCTGCCAGTCGGCCAGGTCCAGCGGAACGCCGACGTGCTGGGCGAGGGCGTTGAGGTGGATCGGCGCGTTGGTGGAACCCCCGAGGGCGGAGGTGACGACGACGGCGTTCTCGAACGCCTCCCGGGTCAGGACGTCCGACGGCTTGAGGTCCTCGTGCACCATCTCGACGATCCGTCGGCCGGTCAGGTACGCCATCCGGGCGCGGTCCCGGTGCGGGGCGGGGATGGCGGCGCAGCCGGGCAGGCTCATGCCCAGGACCTCGGCGAGGGCGTTCATGGTGGAGGCCGTCCCCATGGTGTTGCAGTGGCCGGGGGAGGGGGCGGAGGAGGCGACGAGGTCGACGAAGCCGGCCTCGTCGATCTCGCCGGCGGCCAGCATCTCCCGGGCCTTCCAGACGATGGTCCCCGACCCGGTCCGCTCGCCGTCGAACCAGCCGTTGAGCATCGGGCCCCCGGAGAGCACGATCGCCGGGATGTCGACGGTGGCCGCGGCCATCAGGCAGGCCGGGGTCGTCTTGTCGCAGCCGGTGGTCAGCACGACCCCGTCGAGCGGGTAGCCGTGCAGCACCTCGACCAGGCCGAGGTAGGCCAGGTTGCGGTCGAGCGCCGCGGTGGGACGCCGTCCGGTCTCCTGGATCGGGTGCACCGGGAACTCGAGGGCCAGGCCGCCCGAGTCCCGGATGCCCTCACGCACGCGCTCGGCCAGGACGAGGTGGTGCCGGTTGCACGGGGCGAGGTCCGAGCCGGTCTGCGCGATGCCGATGACCGGCCGGCCCGACTGGAGCTCCTCGCGGGTCAGTCCCCAGTTCAGGTACCGCTCGACGTACAGCGCCGTCATCCCGGGGTCCTGCGGGTTGTCGAACCACGCCTGGCTGCGCAGCCGCCGCCCGGGCGCCACGTCGTCCACCGGAGCCTCCGATCGCCGGTCGTGGCCGGGCGCCCGTACCGGACGGCTCGACCCCTTCCGACGCGATTGTGGGTCCGGCGGACGACGAGCGCGTCCCCGTGGACCCTGCGACCCTGGACGACGCCGCGATCAGGCTGGTCGCTCCGCGTGCCCACGGAGGCGAGGGACATGGCAGGCAAGGCGCCGCTCGGGCCGGTCTCGACCGCTCGGCAGGTGCCCCGGTGGTCCGAGCTCCGCGAGGTCGTGCAGTTCCGCAGGCCGCGGCTGGGCCGGACGGCGCGACGGCTGGAGCACGCCCTCACCGTCCGCGACCTCCGTGCGGCCGCCCGGCGCACCACGCCCCGCGCGGTCTTCGACTACGTGGACGGCGCCGCAGAGGAGGAGATCACCGCCGCCCGGAACGTCGCGGCCTACCGGCGGGTCACGTTCCTGCCCGATGCGCTGCGCTCGGTGGCCGACCCCGATCCGGGCGTCGAGCTGTTCGGGTCACGCATCGCGATGCCGCTGGTCTTCGCGCCCACCGGCTACACCCGGATGATGCACCACCACGGGGAGGCGGGCGTGGCGGCCGTGGCCGAGCACGTCGGGGTGCCCTACGCCCTGTCGACGGTGGGCTCGACCTCCATCGAGGACGTGCGGGCCGCGGCGCCGCGCGGCGAGCTGTGGTTCCAGCTGTTCTTCACCGCCGACCCCGCGGTGAACGAGGACCTGCTGGCGCGGGCCGAGGCGGCCGGCTACTCGACGGTCCTGCTGACCGTGGACACCACGGTCTCCGGGATGCGTTACCGCGACGTCGTCAACGGCCTCACCATCCCGCCGACGCTGACCGCCAGGACCGTGCTGAACATGTCGCGCTTCCCGGTGTGGTGGTTCAACAAGCTGACCACCGGGGGGATGACCTTCGCCTCGCTCACCGGGGTCCCGGGCAACCCGACGCCGGGGGAGGTCGCGAGCATGATGTTCGACCCCGGCCTGGACCTCACGTCGCTGGACTGGCTGCGCAAGCGGTGGCGGGGCAACCTCCTGGTGAAGGGCGTGACGACGCCCGCGTCGGCCCGCGAGGCCGTGGAGCACGGAGCCGACGGCGTGGTCGTGTCCAACCACGGCGGGCGTCAGCTGGACCGCTCCGCCGCGACGCTCGACGTGCTCCCCGCCATCCGCGCGGCCGTCGGCCAGCAGGCCACGGTCCTCATCGACGGCGGCGTCCTCCACGGTCAGGACGTCGTGGCCGCCCGGGCGCTGGGCGCGGACGCCGTGATGATCGGACGGGCCTATCTCTACGGGCTCATGGCCGGCGGTCGGGACGGCGTCCTGCGGACCTACGAGATCCTCGCCGAGGAGTACCAGCGCTCCATGCAGCTGCTCGGCGTGCGGCGCAGCGAGGACCTCTCCGAGCGGCACGTCGCGTTCACGCCGCACGGCGCGGGGGACTACCCGAACGTCTCGGTCTGATCGCGGTCGCGGTACCCGGGTTGCCCCCGTGCGGCGGACGTGCAGGAATGGACCCCCCCTCGACTGTGACGCAGCACACTCCGACGTAGCCGCACGTAAGGAGGCGCAATGGTCACGACCCGTCCGGGAGGGCGCCCCTCCTCGGTGGTGGACCTGTTCCCGACCAAGTACCTGGCCGCACCCTCGGTACGGGACATGCCGGAGCCGCCCGCCAGGTTCCGGCACGTCATCGGTCCGGGGATCATCGCCGCCGGCGTCGGCATGGCCAGCGGCGAGTTCGTCCTCTATCCCTACATCGCCTCGCAGGTGGGGCTGGTGTTCGTCTGGGCGGCGTTCGTGGGCCTGGCCACCCAGTACTTCCTCAACATGGAGATCGAGCGCTACACGCTCGCCACGGGGGAGACCGCGCTCACCGGCTTCAGCCGGTACTGGCGGCACTGGGGCCTGGTCTTCGCGATCATGGCCTGCTTCGCCAACATCTGGCCGGGCTGGGCGACGAGCTCGGCGACCCTGGTCACCTACCTCGTCGGCGGCAGCGTGGTGCCGATCGCGATCGGCATCCTGCTCCTGATCGGCGTCATCCTCACCATGGCCCCGGTGGTCTACCAGGCGCTCGAGAAGATCGAGATGGTCAAGGTGGCGGCCGTCCTGCTGCTCATCGTGGTCGCCTCGGTCGCGGCGATCGGCGCGTCGACGTGGGCGGACACGCCGCAGATCATCACCGACGCGGGGCTGCCCTACCAGGAGCTCGGGTTCGCGCTGCTGCTGGGCGCGCTGGCGTTCGCCGGTGCCGGCGGCGGGCAGAACCTGTGCCAGAGCAACTGGATCCGGGACAAGCGGTTCGGGATGGGCGCCTACGTCCCGCGGATCGTCAGCCCGGTCACCGGCCACCTGGAGGCCGCGCCGTCGACCGGCTACGTCTTCGAGCCCACCCCGGAGAACCTCGGCCGGTGGCGGCGCTGGTGGCGCTTCGCCAACGTCGAGCAGCTGACCACCTTCGTGCTGATCAGCTTCCTCACCATCCTGTTCACCTCGCTGCTCGCGTACGCCACGGTGTTCGGTCGGGAGGGGCTGGCCAGCGACATCTCGTTCCTCCAGGTCGAGGGCGAGGTGCTCAACGAGACCGTCGGCGGCTGGTTCGGCACGTTCTTCTGGATCATCGGCGCCTTCTCGCTGTTCGCGGCGGCGCTCGGGATCGTCGACTACACCAGCCGGCTGGGCGCGGACGTGCTGAAGACCGCGTACCTGAGGAACGCCAACGAGAGCAAGATCTACTTCGCGCTGGTCTGGGGCCTGGTCCTGATCGGCGTCGTGGTGATCCTGTCCGGGCTCAGTCAGCCGCTGGTCCTGCTGGTCATCTCGGCGGTCACCGGCGGGCTGATGATGTTCATCTACTCGGCGCTGCTGCTCCTGGTGAACCGGCGGACGCTGCCGAGGGAGATCCGCCCGGGCGCCGGCCGGATCGCCGCCCTCGTCTGGGCGTTCCTGCTCTTCGGCTTCCTGTCCGTGCTCACCTTCAACCAGCAGCTGCAGAACCTCTTCGGGGGGTGAGCCTCGGGAGATGTCGGCGCAGGGCGCGGACGCCGTCCCGCGGGTGGTCACCGCGGGGGAGACGATGGTGCTCGTCGTCCCCACGGCCCCCGGCCGACTGCGGCACGCCGGTGCCGTGACCCTGTCGATCGGCGGCGCGGAGAGCAACGTGGCCATCGGGCTGTCGCGCCTCGGCGTCGCGGCCAGCTGGGTGAGCGCCCTGGGCGAGGACGAGCTCGGCGAGCTGGTGCTGCACCGGGTGCGCGCCGAGGGCGTGGACACCAGCGCCGTGCGCCGGGTGCCGGACCGGCCGACCGGGCTCTACCTGCGGGAGGAGGTCGCCGGCGCGCTGCGGGTGTACTACTACCGCCGCGGGTCGGCGGCCTCGACGCTGGCGCCCGGCGCGTTCGACCCTGCGGTCCTCGAGGGCGCCGCCTTCCTGCACCTCACGGGGATCACCGGGGCGCTGTCGCCGGAGTCCGCCGAGTTCCTGACGTGGGCGGCGCGGACGGCCCGCGAGGCGGGCGTACGGGTGAGCTACGACGTCAACTACCGCAGCCGGCTGTGGGAGCCGGCGGCCGCCCGCGCCGCCAGCGAGGCCCTGCTGCCGCACGTCGACGTCCTGCTCGTCGGGGACGAGGAGGCCCGTGCCCTCTGGGGCTGGGACGACGAGACCTGCCTGGAGCGCCTCGCCGACGCCGGGACCGGTGACGTCGTGCTGAAGCTCGGCGCACGCGGCTGTGCAGCGGTGGTGGACGGCGAGCGGCTGTCCTCCCCGGGCTTCCCGGCTCGCCAGCTCGACCCGATCGGGGCGGGGGACGCGTTCGCCGCCGGCTACCTCGCCGCCACCCTGTGGGGACTCGACCCGGCGGATCGGCTGCGGACGGCCAACGCCATGGGCGCCCTCTGCGTGCAGAACCCGGGCGACTACGAGGGCCTGCCGAGTCGCCGTGAACTGACCGCGTTCCTGGAGCGGACCGTCGACCTGGGGAGATGACGATGCAGCCGGACGATCCCGCCGCCGTCCTCGAGGGTGTCTACGTCGCCAACGTGACGCCCTTCCGCGACGACGAGCGCTTCAGCATCGACGTCGACTCCTACGTCGCCCACGTCGGGTGGCTCGCCGAGCAGGGCGTCGCCGGCGTCATCCCGTTCGGCACGAACGGCGAGGGCCCCTCGGTCTCGACGTGGGAGAAGCGGGCCGTGCTCGAGGCGCTCCTGCCGGCGGTGGGGAGCATGCACGTCGTCCCGACGGTCGCCGAGGGGAACCTGCCCGACACCCTCGACCTCCTGGCCGAGCTGCAGGACCTGCCGGTGCGGGCGGTCATGGTGCTGCCGCCCTACTACTTCCGGCCGGTGCCCACCGACGGCCTGCGGGTCTTCTACGAGCGCGTCCTGGCCGCCACCCGGCACCCGGTCGTCGTCTACCACATCCCCAAGTACGCGGTGCCCGTGCCCGCGGAGCTCGTGACGAGCCTGCCGGTGTGGGGGGTGAAGGACTCCGGGGGCGAGGCGGGCTACGCCGAGGCCGTGCACGCGGCGGGGAAGGGCGTGCTCGTCGGCACCGAGGACGACCTGCCGGGCCGCCTGCTCACCGCCCACGGGTCGATCTCGGCGCTGGCCAACATCGTCCCCGAGCAGGTCGTCGCGCTCTACGAGCACGTCCGCAGCGGCCGGTCGGAGGAGGCCGCGGCGCTGTCCGCCCACCTCCAGCAGGTGCGGGCGATGACCAAGGAGTTCGTCGCTCCCGGGATGCTCAAGCGCATCGCCGAGCAGCGCCACGGGCACCCGATGGGGACCGTGCGCCCGCCGCTGGTCCCCGTCCCGTCGTCGTTCGACGCCGCGGCTGCGGCCGAGCGTGCCGTGGCGGTCCCCGTCGGCTGAGGAGGGCCGGGATGCGGGTGCTCGTCACCGACGCGGAGTACGGGGTCCTCGACATCGAGGCCGACGTCCTCGCCGCAGCCGGCCACGAACTGCTCACCGCCCGGTGCCGGACCGCGGACGACGTTATCGCGGCCGCGCAGGACGTCGACGCCGTGATCGTCCAGTACGCGCCCATCACGGCTGAGGTGCTGGAGGCCCTGCCCCGGCTGCGGTTGGTGAGCCGCTACGGGGTGGGTGTCGACGTCGTGGACACCGACGCCGCCCGCGCCCGGGGGGTCTGGGTGTGCAACGTGCCCGACTACGGCACCGTCGAGGTGGCGCTGCACGCGGTCGCGATGCTGCTGGCGCTGCTGCGCAACCTGGCCGGACACGACCGGGAGGTGCACGCCGGGCGGTGGGACTACCGGCTCGGCGGGCAGCTGCGGCGACCGGGCGGGCTGACTCTCGGGGTGGTCGGGCTCGGCCGGATCGGCCGGATGACGATGGAGCGGGCGGCGCCCTGGTTCGGCGCCTGTGTGGGGTACGACCCGCACCTGCCGGACGCCGCGTGGCCCCCCGGCGTCGAGCGGGCCGGGCTGGAGGAGCTGTTCGCCCGGAGCTCCGCCGTCACGCTGCACCTGCCCCTGACCCCCGAGTCGCACGGCCTCGTGGGGGCCGACCTGCTCGCGCGGGTGCCCCCCGGGTCGTACCTCGTCAACACCGCTCGCGGAGGGCTCGTCGACCTCGACGCGGTACTCGCGGCGCTGGAGGACGGCCGGCTCGCCGGCGTCGCCCTCGACGTGCTCCCCGAGGAGCCGCCGCCCGCGGACCACGCGCTGCTCGGCCACCCGCGCGCCCTGCTCTCACCGCACGTGGCGTGGTACTCCGAGGAGTCCGAGGCCGAACTGCGGCGCAAGGCGGCTGAGAACGTCGTCGTGTGGGCGCGGACCGGCCGTCCGCCCCACCCCGTCGTCGAAGGTCGCTGACGCCGGATCGTCGTGGCGGCGTGTCCCGGCAAGGGCCGCGACCGACCTCCTCGGTGATCACCCACCGCCCGTCGTCGACCGCCAGCGGATCGGTCCCCACGGCTTGACCACGGAGAGCGTGACGGCGACGAGCAGCAGGATCGGCGACACGGTCGGCGGGTAGGCCAGGTCCGACAGGTCGAAGGCCACCGGCTCCCCGGTGAGGGCGCGGCGGGCGGGCCGCGGTGCCACGGCCGCGCTCATCGGGATCGCCCGCCGGCCGCGGGACCCGGCGTCGACGGACGGCGCGCTCCGCGGCGGCCCGCGATGACCACCGCCGCCGTCCCGGCCGCGACGAGCGCGATCAGGGCGCCGGCGGCGGCCAGGGTGGCCCCGTCCGGGCGGAGCAGCGGTTGTCCGCGCAGCGCCTGCCACAGGACCAAGCAGGTGAGGCCGGCGTAGCCGCCGGCGGCGACCAGGACCAGGCGGGTGCGGAGGTCCTCGTCGCGCAGCAGCGGGAGTCGGGCGGCCAGCAGGGTGAGCAGGACGGCGAGCAGCGGCAGCGCCTGGAGCGCGTGGATGCCGACGAAGTGGGCGATCCGCAGGTCGCCGCCGGTGGTGCTCCAGCCGGTCACCGGCAGCACCGGGCCGCCGTCGGTGACCCCGACGCTGTGCGCGCCGACGACGCCGGTGAAGGTGCCGTCGCGCAGGGACTGCCGCTGGGCGGGGGTGGGCCCGGTCATGAGGAACGCGATGCCGATGCCGAACAGCGAGATCGCGGCACCGGCACGCACCGCCCAGGTGAGCGGGCGGGGGCCGACCCGTCGGCGGACCAGGACGGCGGCCACCACGACGTTGGCCACGAACAGCACCGCGATCGACGAGCCCATGATCCCCCACAGCGTGGCGTCGAGCGGGGTGGCGACGTTGAAGTGGCTCTGCCGACCGCGCACCGCCTGGCCGACGATGACCACGTACTCCACGAGCAGGGCGACCGCGATCACCGTCCCCGCCCACCGGGCGAGCCGGTGCCGGCGCAGGCCGGCCAGCAGCCACGACCAGGTCACCGCGTACAGCACGATCGACACCGCGAACTTGAACGGCTTCGCCCAGATCGGCGCGCCCACCAGGACACGGTCGTCCAGCACCGTGCCGACGAGCGAGATCACGACGAACGGCGCGGTCACGGCCGCGACCAGCAGCAACGGCCGGTGCCACTGCCGCACGTCGGGCCACGGCGCCGGATCGGACACGGCGGTCACCTCCCTGCCGTCGGCGGACACGAGGAGTTGCGGCCGGGGAGCGGGCGGCCGGTGAGCGGGCGGCTGGTGAGCGCCGACGGTGCTCGCGCTCCCCGGCGCCCGGGTGCCACGCTCGTCGCATGGCGGGCGTGACGTCCGACTACGACTCGGCCCCGGAGCGCTACCGGCTGGGCATGGCCGTCACCCGGAGACACTCCTCGGAGAGCCTGTACGCCGAGGTCGCCGCTCGGCTGACGGTCCTCGGGGCACGCCGGGTCCTGGACGTCGGCTGCGCTGACGGCGTGCTGCGGTCGGCGGTGTCGCCCGGACCGCTCGTCGTCGGGTTGGACACCGCGGCGGCCCTGCTGCGCGCTCACCCGCCACCGGTGGTCCGGGCGGACGCCGCGCACCTGCCGTTCCCCGACGCCTCCTTCGACGCGGTCACCGCGCTCAACGTGCTGTACCACCTGCCCGAGCCCGGGCAGGCGGTCCGGGAGGCCCGCCGGGTCCTGCGCGCCGGCGGGACGCTGCTCGCCTCGGCCATCGCCCGGGACGACTCGCCGGAGCTCTGGCCGTTCTGGCGACGCCCCGCGACGTCGTTCGACGCGGAGGACGCCCCGGCCGTGCTGGGCGAGGCCTTCGGACGGGTGGCGGTCCACCGGTGGGACGCACCGCTGCTGACCCTCCCGGACGCCGCCGCGGTCCGGGACTACCTGCTCGGCCGGCAGGCGCCGTCCGACGCAGCCGCCCGCGCAGCCCGCGCCGTCCGGACGCCGTTGCCGGTCACCGAGCGCGGCGCCCTGCTGGTCGCATCCACCGACCGGACCTGACCGGCGGCCGGTGGGGTTGGCCGCCCTCATGGCGTTGACGAGGGGGCCTGCGTCTCGCCGCGCAGGATCGTCCCCTCCATCGCGCGCACCAGTGCCACCACCGGAGCCGGGGCGGTCCGGGGCGAGCCCGCGTCGAAAGGGGGCTGCGGGTCGTACTCGATGCCCAGCTGGATGGCCCGGGCCGTGTCCTCCCCGGCGATCACGGCGGCGAGCGCGAGGCCCATGTCGATGCCCGCGGAGACCCCCGCGGCGGTGACGTACTTGCCGTCGACGACGACCCGCTCGCCGGTGTGGTGCACCCCCCAGTCGGCGAGCTGGCGGGCGGCGAGCCAGTGCGTGGCGGCCCGGCGGCCGGTCAGCAGACCCGCGGCGGCCAGGATGAGGGACCCGGTGCACACGGACGCCGTCCAGGTGCTGGTGGCGTCCGCCTGGCGCAGCCAGTCGTGAACCGGGCCGTCGGCCATGTGCGCGGTCTGCCCCCAGCCGCCGGGGACCACCACGACGTCCGGCGCAGGGACCTCGGACAGGGTGGCGTCCCCGACCAGCCCCAGGCTGCCCAGGTCGGTGCGCACCGCGCCGCGGCTCTCGCCCACGAAGACGGTGGTGGCGCCGGGCACACGACTGAGCACCTCGTACGGCCCGACGGCGTCGAGGGCGGTGAGGTGGTCGAAGAGCAGGACGGCGATCTGCACGGCAGTTCCTCCGGTCGCACGGTGTCCGTGCGGCACGGTAGGAACCGCGGACCGCGGCGGGCATCGGCGAAACCGCCGGTCTCCCGGGCCGTCGCGGACGGGTCCGGATCTAGGCTCGCCGAGTGCTCCAGGGCAGGGGCGAGGAGCAGGCCGCCCTCGCGGCGGTGCTCGACGACGCGGCCGCCGGCCGGGGCGGTGCGCTGGTCCTGCGCGGCCTGCCCGGTGTGGGGAAGTCCGCGCTGCTGACCGACGCCGTCTCCCGGGCCACCGGCACGACCGTGCTGCGCACCCAGGGCATCGAGTCGGAGTCGCCGCTGGCCTTCGCCGCCCTGCAGCGGCTGCTGCGCCCGGTCCTGTCCTGCGTCGAGCGGCTGCCGCCCCCGCAGGCGGACGCGCTCCGTACGGCGTTCGGGGAGCTCGCCGAGGGAGAGGTCGACCGGTTCCTCGTCTACCTCGCCGCGCTGAGCGTGCTCGCCGAGGCTGCCGAGCAGGCGCCGGTGCTCGCCGTCGTCGACGACGCGCACTGGCTGGACGACGCGTCGGCGACGGCGCTGCTGTTCGTCGCCCGACGGCTGCAGAACGAACGGGTCGCCGTGCTCTTCGCCGCCCGCACGGGCGACGTGCGCGCCTTCGACGGCGGCGACCTGCCGGTCCTCGAGCTCGGCGGGATCGACGCCGAGGCGGCCGGGGCCCTGCTGCGGGAGCGCTCGGGCGTCGCCGTCCCCAGCGAGGTGCGCGACGCGCTGCTGGCCGGGACCGGGGCCAACCCCCTGGCCCTGGTCGAGCTCGCCGAGGCACTGGCCCCCGAGCAGCTCTCCGGCGCCGCCCCGCTGCCCGAGCGGCTGCCCCTCACCGGGGGCGTGGAGCGGGCCTTCCTCGACCGCTACCGGCGGCTGCCCGAGGAGGCGCAGACGCTGCTGCTGGTCGCCGCCGCCGACGACTCCGGCCGGGCAGCGGTGGTCCGGCGGGCGGCGCGCGAACTGGGCGTGGGCGACGACGGGCTGGAGGCGGCCGAGCGGTCCGGCCTGGTCCGGGTGCGGGAGGCCGCGCTCGAGTTGCGACACCCACTGGTGCGTTCGGCGGTCTACGGCGGGGCGACCAGCACCGGACGTCGGCGTGCCCACCGTGCGCTGGCCGTGGCGTTCGACGATCCCGCAGAGGCCGACCGCCGGGCGTGGCACCTGGCCGCCTCCGTCGAGGAGCCGGACGCGGACGTCGTCGCCGCGCTGGACGCCGCCGCCGGGCGGGCACTGGCCCGCGGCGGGCACGAGGTCGCCTCGGCCGCCTACGAGCGGGCGGCCGAGCTGTCCCCGGTGGGGGAGGAGCGGGCGGAA
The DNA here is from genome assembly GCF_052931555.1 of Geodermatophilus sp. URMC 61. Classification (NCBI taxonomy): domain Bacteria; kingdom Bacillati; phylum Actinomycetota; class Actinomycetes; order Geodermatophilales; family Geodermatophilaceae; genus Geodermatophilus; species Geodermatophilus sp. URMC 61. The sequence goes on along the minus strand of NZ_JBRFHZ010000002.1, from coordinate 1,723,253 downwards.
CGGCTGTTCCTGGCTGCCCACTCGGCCTGGCTGGTCGCCCGTCCGGTGCGGGCCCGCGCGCTGGCCGACGCGGGGCTCGCCGTGGCCACCGGGCCGGCGGTGCGGTCCCGGCTGCGCCGGCTGGTGGCCCACCTCGAGTTCCACGGCGCGTCGCCGGACGAGGCCCACCGTACGGTCCTGGCCGCGGCCGCCGACGTGGCGCCGCACGACCGGTGGCTGGCCGGTGACCTGGCTCTGCTCGGTGCGGCGTTGGCCGCCTCGGGAGCCCGCTCGGGCAGCACCGTCGACCCCACCGAGCTGCTGCCCCCGGCCGGTCCGGAGGCGCCCGTCCGGGACCGCTGCCTGGGTGCCCTCGTCCGGGGGCTCGCCGCGGTGCCACGCCGCGACTGGCCGCGGTCGACGGCCGCTCTGCGCGCGGCCGTCGACCTGGCCGACGGGCTCGACACCGTCGGCGACCTGGACGTGCTGATGAACCTCGGCGTCGCGGCCTGGTACCTGGGGGACGACGGGGCCGCGCTGCGACTGCAGGACCGCCTGCTCGACCACGCCCGGCGGAGCGGTGCCGTCACCATGGTCGTGCACGCCCTGACCCGCCGGAACGTCGCCGAGCTGGCCACCGGCCGCTGGAGCGCGGCGGCCGCGGGGGCCGGCGAGGCGCTCACCCTGGCAGAGAACGTGGGACAGCCGGCGCTCATCGCCTGGCCCACCGCCACGCTGGCGGTCCTCGCCGCGTTCCGGGGCGAGACCGATCAGGCCGCCGGGCACCTGGCCGCGTTCACGGCTCTCGTGGGCGGCCACCCTCTCGGCATCGTCACCGACCTCGTCACCGACCTGGCGCGCTGGGCCCGTGGCCTGCTCGACGCCGCCGATCCCACGGTCGCACTCCACTCCCTGGAGCAGCTGCGGTCACTGCCGGTCGGGCACCTGGCGGCGCTCGACCGGGTCGAGGCGGCGGTGCGGGCCGGCCGGGACTCCCTCGCCGAGGAGTGGGTGGCGCAGCTGGCCTCCTTCGCCGAGGGGACCGGTGCCGCCTGGGCGGCGGCGCTCGCCGCGCACGGACGCGCGCTGCTGACCGACGGCGAGGAGGCCGAGGAGGCGTTCCGGTCGGCGCTGACCGCGCACGAGGGCTCGCTCCGGCTGCCCGCTCGGGCCCGCACCCAGCTCGCCTACGGCCGTCTCCTGCGCCGTCGTCGGAGGCTGGTCGATGCCCGCCCGTACCTGGCGGCGGCGCTGAGCACCTTCGAGGACCTCGGTGCGCTGCCCTGGGCGGAGCACGCCCGGCAGGAGCTGCGCGCCGCGGGCGGGACCGTGCGGCGACCCGACCAGCCCCACCGGCCCGCGGAGCTGACCACCCAGGAGCAGCAGGTGGTCCGGCTGGTGCGGCAGGGCCTGCCCAACCGGGAGGTCGCCGCACAGCTGTTCCTCAGCCCCCGCACCGTCGACTACCACCTGCGCAACGTCTTCACCAAGCTCGGCATCACCAACCGGACGGAGCTGGCCACCCTCCCCCTGGACTGAGGGAGGACCACCGTCCCCGCCCCGCCACGCGGAAAGGACCCCCCTGCCCCGCCGGGGCAGGCGGGCTCCGGGGTCGTGGCCGCGCCGACCGGTGCGGCGTGGGCCGTGTGGTCAGGTCGTCGGGCGCGGCGTCCGGTGGAGGCGCCGGACGGCGAGGTGGTCGAGCCCGAGGCGGCCCGATCCGGTGACGGCGAGGACGAGGCTGAGCAGGCCGATCGCGATGACGGTCTCGGGGCCGTTGCGGTCCATGGCGAACAGGCCGCTGGTGTGCACGAAGACCCAGGCGCCGGCCATGTTCAGCGCCATCAGCACGCCGACGACGGGCACGGCGGCGCCGAGGATCACGGCGATCCCGCCGACGAGTTCGAACAGCACGTTGGCCGGGCCGGTGAGGGCGGGCAGGGGGACGCCGGACTGCGCGAAGAGCCGCCCGACCCCGGCGAGGCTGCCGCCGACGTCGTACTCGAGCTTGGCGTGCCCGATCATGATCACCCCGAGGCCGACCCGGGCGACCAGCAGCACGACGTCGCGGACGGTCCGGGTGAGAGCGGTGGTCCGGGCGAGCCCGGTGCGGTCGGTGGTGGTCATGGCCGGGGTCCTCCCTGTGGGTCGAGTCCTCCGCCAGCGACGTCCGGGTCCGCGAGTCGATGCGCAGCCCGCCCTCGAGGTGGGAGGAGGTGTTCACGGCGGGGACGGCGGGGCTGCGGACGTTCGTCACGCGGGCTCCCGGTGCCGTAGCCGGTACGGCAGCACGGTGTCGACCGGGTCGACGCTAGGAACCGGGTGGACGGCGCACACCGGTGAGATCGCCAGTCCTGGCCAGGCTGCGGTCGCGGACGTCGGCGGGGCGGCGGTGCGGCGGTGCGGCGGTGCCGACGAGGACAACCCGCCTGCGTCGTCCATCGCGGCAGTGACCCGATCCTCGGGTTCCCGGGGTCCACGTCGGGTTCCGAGTCCCCGACCACTCCCGGTGGGAGGCTGGACCGGAGGGAGCATCCATGACGACGTGCCTCCGCCGACCCGGGAGTCGCCGTTCCGCGCGGGGTGGACGGCGCACCGGAACGGCGGCGCGGTCACGACCGACCCCGGGCGTTCCGGGTGCCCCGCGCCCGTCACCGCACCGCCGCCCGGGGCCCCGGTTCCACTGGCTGCTGGTCTGCGCGGTGCTCGCCTCGTTGGCGGCGACGACCGTGACCGGTCCCGCCGCCGTCGCGCAGCCGCCCGGGGTGGATGCGGCGCGGCTGACCGGCTACCTCGAGGCCGCCCTGCGGAGCACCCGCCTGCCGGGCGTGGCCGCGGCGGTCGTCGAGGGCGACGGGACCGCTGTCGTCGCCGGGGTCGGGGACGACGGTCGGGGCGGCGCGGTGACATCGCGCACCCGCTTCCGGGTGGCCTCGCTGAGCAAGTCGTTCACCGCGGTGGCGGTGCTGCAACTGGTGGAGGACCGGCGCATCGACCTCGACTCGCCGGTGCAGGCCTACCTGCCGGAGTTCGGCCCGGAGCCGGCGGCGGTCGCAGCCCGCGTGACCGTCCGCCACCTGCTCAACCAGACCAGTGGGCTCACCGACGGGGGCTACCCCGGGATCGTCGACGACGGGGCCGCCGACCTCCAGCGCCGCGTCGCGCTCCTCCGTACCGCCCGCCTGAGCGGCGAGCCGGGCACGCGGTTCCACTACTCGGACCTGAACTACCAGGTGCTCGGCCGACTCGTGGAGGTCGTCAGCGGGGTCCCACTCGGGACACACCTCGACGCGCGCGTCTTCGGGCCGCTCGGCATGAGCGACACGGTCTCGGTCACCACGGCCGCGGCCGGCTCGCACCTGCCCGGCCTGGCCCGCGGTCACGTCCTGGTGTTCGGCTGCCCCGTGGCCCGGCAGGAGCTCGACGGGCTCCTCGCCGGCTCCGGCGGGGTGATCACGACGGCTGGGGACATGGCGCGCTGGCTGGGGTTCCAGACGACCGGACGCACCCCGGACGGCCGGGTCCTGCTGTCGCCGGCGCTGCTGCGGCTCAGCCACACCCCGCCCGACGGGGTCTCCGGTGGGTACGCCATGGGCTGGCAGGTGGTGCGCGGGCCGTCCGGCACCGGCCCGGCGATGCTCGAGCACACGGGGGTGCTCTCCACCTTCTCCGCCCAGCAGGTGCTGCTGCCGGGCGCCGACGTGGGCTTCGCGCTGCTCTACGACGGCAACAGCGCGCTGGCCGACACCGCCGCCGTCGAGCGGGGCCTGGTGGCCCTGCTCACCGGCGCACCGGCACCCGGCGTCCGGAGTACGGCGCTGACCGCGGGTCTGCTGGCCGGAGCCCTGCTCGCCACGGTGGTCGCCGTGGTCCGGGGCCTGGTGCGGGGACCGGCCTGGGCGGCCCGCCGGGGCCGGCGCCGGTGGGGGACCGCCGCGCGGTTCGTCCCGGCGCTCCTGCCGGCGGTGCTGCTCGGCTGCCTCCCGGCGGTGCTGCGGGCCGGCATCGGTCGGACGTTCACGTCCTGGCAGCTGGCCCTGGCCATGCCCGACGTCGCGATCCTGCTGGTCGTCGCCGCGATCGGGGGCCTCGCGGTGGCCACCGTCCGGGTGTGTGCTCTGGTGCGCCGCCCGCTCCGCGCGGGCGGGGTCCGCACCGCGGCTCGGGGGACCGCCGAGCGGACGACGTGTTCGGCCCCTCCCAGCAGCCGCTCGACCAGCCGCTGGGCCGGCAGGACGAGCGGGTGGGTACCCGGCCGTCCCCGCCGGTGCGACCGGTCGACGGGACGAGGCGGTCGTGGGCGGGCTCGGGGAGAGGCCGGCGGCGTCATCGAGGGCCGCACCGAGCCCGAGGTGGCACCACCGCCCGAGGACGTCGGACCGCGCCCGGTCGGCCGTGACGACGTCGGCCGGTTGCGGCATCCTGCGGTGCTGATCGCCCCGTCGTGCCGCCGGAGACGTCGATGCCCACCTGTGTGACCCTGATCCGAGCCCCGGAGCTGTCGAGCGTCGCCGAGTACGCCTACGCCGCGACGGCTCCCGCGGCGGCTCGCCTCGTCTTCCTGGCCGGCGCGTGTCCCCTGCGCCGGGACGGCACCACGGCCGCGGTCGGCGACCATGCCGGCCAGGCTGCCGTGTGCATGGCGAACCTGCGGGCCGCCCTGGACGCTGCAGGAGCGTCGCTCCAGGACGTCATCAGCACCCGTGTGCTCGTCGCGTCCACCAGGCGGGCCGACCTGGTCACGGCCTGGTCGGTGGTGCGCGACGCCTTCGGTGAGCACGAGGTCCCGAGCACCCTGCTGGGCGTGACGGTCCTCGGCTACGAGGACCAGTTGGTCGAGATCGAGGCGGTCGCCGCGGTCACGGACTGACGTGTCGCCGGCCGGACGCGGACCGGGGCCATGGTGGCGCTCCTCCGAGGAACGGCGACGATGCCGGCCGTCGCGCCTGCGTTGTGGGTCCAGCCTGTGTGGCGACCACCTCCGGCCTCGAGCGAGATCGCGGGCCCGGCCCTCGGTGGTGCTGCAGCCGCTGCTCCGTCGTCGTCGGTTCTGGTCGCTTCGTCGCCGCCGTCCACCCGCCCCAGGACCCCAGGAGGACGCCGTGCAGGTGGGAGCGCCGCAGACTCAGGGCACCTCTTCCAGCGGTCCGGCGATCGGCACGCCGGCGACCTGCAGCCTGGTGGCGCCCGAGAGGATGCCCGTCGAGGTGGTGCAGTTCCTCGATCGCGCGGTGCAGGGATCGTCCGCCTTCGGCGCCTGAGCCCGGAACGGAGACAGCAGCCATGGTGGAACCGGTCGCCCTGTCCGACCAGCTCGTCGCCGTCCGGGACGACCCCGTGCGCGTCCTGGTGGTCGGCGCCGGTGTGGCCGGGGTGACGCTCGCGCAGTACCTGCGGCGGGCCGGGTCCTCCCCGGTCCTGGTCGACCGCCGGCGTCCGGACGCCGGGCTCGGCTACATGTTGGGGCTGGTGCCGCTGGTCGACCCGGTGCTGGAGCACCTGGGCGTCGTGGCGGCCTACCGGGAGCGCAGCGTGCCCGTGCGGGACTACGCACTGCGGGACCAGGCGGGCCGACCGCTGCGGCAGTACCCGCTGGCGGGCCTGCTCGAGTTCGGTGACTACCGCGGCATCGAGCGCGGCGAGCTGCTGGCCGCCCTGGGCGACGCCGGGGGACCGGTCACGTACGGCACGACGGTCAGCGCGCTCGTCCAGTCAGCGGACGCCGTCCGTGCCGTCTTCGCCGACGGCAGGACCGCCGAGTTCGACGCGGTCATCGCCGCCGACGGGATGCGCTCGACCACCCGGTCCCTGGTCGTGCTCCCGGAACGGGTCACCGGCTACGACACCGGCTGGGGCGGGTGGGTCGGCTGGGCGGAGTCGGACGACGCCCCCGACCGGTACGAGGAGTGCTGGGGTCCCGGCTTCTTCGTCGGCACCTATCCGGTCAGGGGCAGGGTAGGTGTCTTCGTGGGCGGTCCCCGCCGAGCGACGGCAGAGGGCGCAGCCGGGTTCGCGGCCCGTGTGCGCGGGCAGCTCCGGGCAGATGACCGGCGCATCGTCCACGCCCTCGAGGCGGTGGCCGACGGCAGGAGCACGCACTACTGGCCGCTGACCGACGTCCGGACCGGGTCCTGGTCGTCAGGTCGGGTGGGCCTGGTGGGCGACGCAGCGGCTGGTTTCCTCCCGACCGCCGGCATCGGCGCCGCCATGGCGATGGAGTCCGCCGCCGTCCTGGGACGGCTGCTACACCGGGGTGCAGCCGGTTCGGTGCCCGAGCTGCTGCGTCGCTACGAGGCGTGCCAACGGCCTCGGGTGGAGTCGGCGCAGCAGAGCTCGCGCCTCCTGGCCCGGCTGGTGTTCCGCACCTCGCGGCCGGTCGCCGTCGTACGGGACGTGGCCTCGCGCCTGGTCCCCCTGGAGACGGTGCTCGGTCCGATCCGGCGACTGCTCGTGGATCGGCCGGATCCGTAGCCGGCCGGGCAGTCGCCCCGTCTGCGCCGACGGGTCCGTTCCGCTCGGCCGACGGGTGCCTGCCCGCGCGGGGCTCGGGTCCCGTGCGGGAGGCAGGTCGTCGAGCACCACCGGTCACCTGGCTAGGCGGCGGGACCCGCGACGGTCCGTTCGCGCCGGCGGGCGGCGATCTCCGCGACCAGTCGCTCGACCAGGTCGGATCTCGACAGGGAGGACCGAGCCGCCGAACCGGGTGCGGACACGGTGGCGGTGTCGTCGGCGACCTCCGCGTCGCCGACCACTGCGACGTAGGCCGCTCGTCGTCGGTGCGCCTCCTTGATCCGGGCCGACAGCGGTCCGTCGTCGAACAGCTCCGCGCGGACGCCGGCCCCGCTGAGCCGGGTCACCAACGAGCCGGCGGCGGCTCCGTGCCGTTCCGCGCGGACGGGGAGCACGCACACCTGCACGGGCGACAGCCAGGTGGGGAGCCGACCGTTGCTGCCGTCCAGGAGGATGGCCGTCATCCGCTCCATCGAGCTCAGCAGCCCCCGGTGGACCATCACGGGGCGGTGCCTCCGGCCGTCCTCGCCGATGTAGTGGAGTCCGAAACGCTCCGGCTGGTTGTGGTCGACCTGGACGGTGGAGAGGGTCTCCTCGCGGCCTCGGTGGTCGACCACCTGGATATCGATCTTCGGACCGTAGAAGGCGGCCTCACCGGGCGCGACGTCGTAGCCGAGGCCGGCGGCGTCCAGTGCGGAGCGGAGTTGGTCCTCAGCGGTACGCCACTGCTCGTCCGGACCGAGGTAGCGACCATGGGGCCCGCGGACGGAGAGCCGGAAGCGGTGGATCGGGATGCCGAGCACCTCGTAGCAGCGCCGGACCGCGCTCAGAGCGAGGCCGACCTCGTCCGTGACCTGGTCGGGACGGCAGAACGAGTGAGCGTCGTCGAGGTTGATCTGCCGGACGCGGCTGAGCCCGACCAGGACGCCGGACAGTTCGCTGCGGAACATCGAGCCGATCTCGGCCAGCCGCACGGGCATGTCCCGGTAGCTGCGCGGGCGCGCCGCGTAGACCTGGGTGTGGTGGGGGCAGTTCGCCGGGCGCAGCACGAAGCGCTCTCCGCCCACCTCCATCTCCGGGAACATGTCTGCCGAGAACTTGTCCCAGTGTCCCGAGCGTTCGAACAACTCGCGCTTCCCGAGGACCGGGGTGTACACGCGGCGGCACCCTGATGCGAGAGCCTGTTCCAGGGCGAGTCGTTCCAGCTCGGCACGCACGACCGCGCCGTCAGGCAGCCACAGCGGGAGCCCGGCGCCCACCGAGGGGGCGGTGTCGAAGAAGTCCAGCGCACGCCCGAGAACGGAGTGGTCGGAGGGGTGGGACGACATCGCGGTTCCTCTCACGCGGGGGAACCGACCGCCGGCAGGCCGCCCGGGGCTGGCTCCCCGGGACCGGTAGCGCGCTTGCTACACGAGACGCCGGAGGTCCTCCGGCGTGGTCGTCTGCCGCAGCGCGATGAGCACGCCGCCGACGATGGCACGCACGCGTCCGGGGAGCAACGCCATTGCCGGGTACCGGCCGGTGGCGCTGCCTGCCGGCGGTGGGGATGCGCTCGTCCCGGGGCGAGGCTGCTCGGGAGCCGGTCCGGACGGCGACGAGCCGGCCGTCGACCGGTCAGCCGCGCCCGCGGGGCGCCGGTCCCGCCGCCGGGTCCGCGATGGCGGCGGCCGGCAGCTCCAGCGCCCGCACGATCGGCACGCCGGGGCGGTAGGCCAGGTACCGGTACGACGGCGCATCCAGGACGGCGAGGTCCGCGCGGGCCCCCGGACGCAGGTGTCCGACGTCGGTGCGGCGCAGTGCCGCGGCACCCCCGGCGGTCGCCGCCCACACCGCCTCGGCCGGCGTCATCCGCATCTCGCGGACGGCGAGGGCCAGGCAGAACGCCATCGACGAGGTGAAGCAACTGCCGGGGTTGCAGTCGGTAGCCAGCGCCACCGGCACGCCTGCGGACAGCAGCCGGCGGGCGTCCGGATAGGGCGACCGGGTCGAGAACTCCACCCCGGGGAGCAGGGTCGCGACGGTCGTGCCGCCGGCCAGCGCGTCGACGTCGGCGTCGGTCAGGTGGGTGCAGTGGTCCGCGCTGGCCGCCCCCAGTTCCACCGCCAGGCGCACGCCGGGCCCGGCGGAGAGCTGGTTGGCGTGCAGCCGCAGGCCCAGCCCCGCGGCGCGCCCCGCCTCCAGCACGGCGCGCGCCTCGTCACCGTCGAAGGCGTGCGCTGCGGCGGGCTCGCAGAACACGTCGATCCACCGGGCGTGCGGAGCGCAGGCCGCCAGCATCGGGCCGGTCACCAGGGCGAGGTAGTCCTCCCGGCGGCCGGCGTACTCGGCCGGCACCACGTGCGCACCCAGGAAGGTCGCCTCGGGCGTGACCTCGGCGGCCAGCCGGAGGCAGCGCGCCTCGTCGTCGACCGTGAGCCCGTAGCCGCTCTTGACCTCGACCGTGGTCGTGCCCTGGGCGCGCATCTCGACCAGGAGGGCGGCGAGCCGGGAGCGGAGCGCGGCGTCGGACGCGGCACGGGTGGCGGCCACGGTGGACGCGATGCCACCGCCGTCGTAGGGGGTCCCCGCCATGCGCGCCTCGAACTCGGCCGCACGGTCCCCGGCGAACACCAGGTGGGCGTGGCTGTCCACGAAACCGGGGAGCACCGCCCGCCCGCCGACGTCGACCCGGGAGTCGGCAGCCGGTGCCCGTGCCGCCGGGCCGACCCAGGCGACGGTGCCGCCGTCCACGACGACCGCGGCGTCGGGGACCAGCCCCAGCCCGCCCGCCTCGAGGGCGGGGTCGTTGGTCACCAGCTCGGCGATGCCCGTGACCAGCGTGCTCATCCCGCGGCCCAGAGCGGCTCGATCGCCTGGGTCAGCAGCCGGCCGACGTCGCCCAGCACGTGGTGCCCGTCGGCCACGACCACCCGGCCGTCGACGACGACGGTGTGCACGTCGGCCGCCCCGGCGGCGGCCACCAGCTGGTCCGGCGCGCACCCGGCCGTCCGCGGGCTGTCGGTCCGGACGGCGACCAGGTCCGCCCGGGAGCCGGGCGCGATCCGGCCGGCGTCGGGCCATCCCAGCGCGCGGTGGCCGGCGACCGTGAGGGCCTCGAGCAGCTCGGCCGGCCGGAAGCGGCCGCGCTCGCCGGAGACCAGGCGCTCGTGCGCCTCGAGCAGCCGGGCCTCGGCGAGCAGGTCGGTCGTGACGTGCTGGTCGCTGCCGAGGCACAGGGGCGATCCGGCGTCGCGCAGCCGGCGGAAGGGGCCGATCCCGTCCGCCAGGTCCGCCTCGGTGCCGGGGCACGCGCAGACGCTGGTGCCGCTGCCGCCGAGGGTCGCGACGTCGTCCGCGGTGACGTGCGTGGCGTGGACGGCGGTGGTGGACGGTCCGAGCACTCCTCGCTCGTGCAGCAGCCGGGTCGGCGTCCGGCCGTGGTGGGCGCGGCAGGCCTCGTTCTCCGCCACCTGCTCGGACAGGTGCACGTGCAGCGGCCGGCCGGCGCTCGCCTCCACGACCGCCGGCAGCTGGTCGGCGGGCATGGCCCGGACCGAGTGCACCGCGCTCCCGATCCGCACGCCGGTCCGTTCGGGGAGCGCGGCGACCCGGCGGGCCCAGGCGTCGGCGTCCCCGTCCGAGAACCGGGCCTGGACGGCGTCCAGCGGCAGGTGCCCGGCCCCCTCGAGCCCCCCGGCGAGGTAGCAGGCATCGAGGAGGGTCAGCCGTACACCGGCGTCGGCCGCCGCGGCGATCAGTGCCTCGGCCATGGCGTTGGGATCGGCGTAGCGCCCGCCGCCGGGCGGGTGGTGGAGGTAGTGGAACTCGCCGACGCAGGTGGTGCCGGCGAGCGCCATCTCGGCGTACACGGCGCGGGCGAGGCCGAGGTAGCCGTCGGGATCCAGGCGCTCGGCCAGGCCGTACATCCGCCGCCGCCACGTCCAGAAGGTGCCGCGCCCGTCGTGCGTGCGGCCGCGCAGCGCCCGGTGGAAGGCGTGGGAGTGGGTGTTCGCGAGCCCCGGCAGCACGACGCCGCCGAGCCGGGAGTCAGCGGCGGTGGGGGCCGGGGCCCGGTCCACGGCGGCGATCACGCCGCCGTCCACCGCGATCCGGACGCCGGGCACCGGGCCGGCACCGAGGTCGGCGGACTCGCACCAGAAGGTCGTCATGCCAGCGCCTCGACGGCGCTCGCCAGGGCCGTGACACCGGCGAGGCAGTCGGCGAGGTCGGCGTGCTCGGCGGGGGAGTGGGACACCCCGGTCGGGTTGCGGACGAACACCATGGCCGTCAGGACGCCGGCCGCGGCGAGGACCCCGGCGTCGTGTCCCGCCCCGGTCGACAGCACCGGCGGCGGGCCCTCGGGGCCGGTGAGGACGGCGGCCAGCCGGTCGCGCAGGGCGGGGTCGAAGGCGGTGGCCGGCGTCCAGGACTCCTCGACCGGGTCGGTGCCCGCTGCGGCACCGACCGCGGCGACCACGTCCCGCACGCCGGTCTCGGCGGGGCCGCGGGCGTCGAGCCAGGCCGTGACCGCGGACGGGATGGCGTTGACCCCGTTGGGCCGGACGTGCAGCTTGCCGATGGTCGCCAGCGCGCCGTGCCGCTCGGCGGCCGCCCGCGCCTCCCGGATCGCGGACGCCAGCGCCGGCATCGGGTCCTCCCGGTCGGCGAGCCGGGTAGTGCCCGCGTGGTCGGCCCGCCCGCGCAGGTCGAGGCGCCACCGGCCGTGCGGCCAGATGCGGGAGGCGAGGCCCACAGCGGCGCCCCGGCCGTCGCGGACGTCGGCGAGCCCGCGACCCTGCTCGACGTGCAGCTCCAGGAAGCAGCCGATCCGGCGCAGCGCCTCGGCGTCCCGCCCGACGGTCCGGGGGTCCTGGCCGGCCGCGGACATCGCCTCGGCCATGGTGCTGCCGTCGTCGTCGGGGAGCGAGCGCGCACGGTCGGGGTCGAGCGCCCCGGTGAGGAGCCGGGACCCGGCGCAGGCGACGCCGAAGCGGGCCCCCTCCTCGTCGGCGAAGCAGACGACCCCGACCGGACGGCGCAGCGCGGCCCCGCGGTCGGCGAGCAGGTCCAGCGCGGCGAAGGCCGAGACCACGCCCAGGGGACCGTCGAACGCCCCGCCGTCCGGGACGGAGTCCAGGTGGCTGCCCAGGACGACGCCGGGCCCAGCGGCGTCCGGATCTCCCGTCCAGGCCCAGAGGTTCCCGGCCCGGTCGGGGAGGACGTCCATGCCGCGCCGCCCGGCCTCGCCGCGGAACCACTCGCGCAGCACCGCGTCGGTCGCGGTCCAGGCGAACCTCCGGTAGCCGCCGGACGCCGCCCGGCCCACCCCGGCGAGGTCGGTCCACATGCGCTCGAAGGCGCTCACGCCCCGCTCTCCCGCATCGGGATCCGGACGCCGCGCTCCTCGGCGACCTGGGCGGCGAGGTCGTAGCCGGCGTCCACGTGCCGGATCACCCCGGTGCCCGGGTCGTTGCGCAGCACCCGCTCGAGCTTGCGGGCGGCCAGCGGCGTGCCGTCGGCCACGCTGACCTGCCCCGCGTGCAGCGATCGGCCGATCCCGACGCCGCCGCCGTGGTGGATCGACACCCACGTGGCCCCCGAGGCGGTGGTGACCAGCGCGTTCAGCAGGGGCCAGTCGGCGATGGCGTCCGATCCGTCCGCCATGGCCTCCGTCTCCCGGTAGGGGGAGGCGACCGATCCGGCGTCCAGGTGGTCACGGCCGATGACGATCGGCGCGCTGATCCGCCCGGCGGCGACCAGCTCGTTGAACCGCAGCCCGGCGACGTCGCGCTCGCCGTAGCCGAGCCAGCAGATGCGGGCCGGCAGTCCCTGGAACCGGACCCTCTCCCGCGCCGCCCGGATCCAGCGCTGCAGGTGGTCGTCGTCCGGGAACAGGTCCAGGACGGCGCGGTCGGTGGCCGCGATGTCGGCCGGGTCGCCGGAGAGGGCCGCCCAGCGGAAGGGGCCCTTGCCCGCGCAGAACAGCGGGCGGATGTAGGCGGGCACGAAGCCGGGGAAGGCGAAGGCCCGGTCGAAGCCGCCCTTGCGCGCCTCGTCGCGGATGGAGTTGCCGTAGTCGAAGACCTCGGCACCGGCGTCGAGGAAGCCGATCATCGCCTCGACGTGCCGGGCCATCGAGGCGCGGGCACGCTCGGTGAACTCCTCGGGCTTCCGGTCCGCGTAGTCGTGCCAGTCGGCGACGTCGACGCCCTCCGGCAGGTAGCTCAGCGGGTCGTGCGCCGACGTCTGGTCGGTGACGACGTCGACCTCCACGCCGCGGCGCAGCAGCTCCGGGAACACCGTGGCGGCGTTGCCGACCAGGCCGACGCTGCGCGCCCGCCGGTCCCGCTTGGCGGCGAGGCACCGCTGGACGGCCTCGTCGAGGTCCGGGGCCACCTCGTCGAGGTAGCGGTGCTCCACCCGGCGGCGCAGCCGGGTCTCGTCGACGTCGACGACCAGGCAGGCGCCGCCGTTGAGCGTCACGGCCAGGGGCTGGGCGCCGCCCATGCCGCCGCAGCCCCCGGTCAGTGTCAGGGTGCCGGCCAGCGAGCCGCCGAACCGTTTGGCCGCCACGGCGGCGAAGGTCTCGTAGGTGCCCTGGAGGATCCCCTGGGTGCCGATGTAGATCCACGACCCGGCGGTCATCTGGCCGTACATGGTCAGCCCGAGGCGCTCGAGACGGCGGAACTCCGGCCAGGTGGCCCAGTCGCCGACCAGGTTGGAGTTGGCGATCAGCACCCGGGGTGCCCACTCGTGCGTGCGCAGCACACCGACCGGCCGCCCGGACTGGACCAGCATGGTCTCGTCGTCGGCCAGCGTGGTGAGGGTGCGCACCATCGCGTCGAAGCTGCGCCAGTCACGGGCGGCCCGTCCGGTCCCGCCGTAGACGACCAGGTCGTCGGGCCGCTCGGCGACCTCCGGGTCGAGGTTGTTCTGCAGCATCCGCAGCGGCGCCTCGGTCTGCCAGCTCCGCGCGGTCAGTGCGGTGCCGCGCGGGGCCCGCACGGGTCGTGCTCCCTCCATCGTGGCGCTCCTCTCGCTGGTGCCGGCTCCGGGCGGCCGGCGACGGGCTGCGGGTCAGGTCAACTCGACGCCGGTCGCGGTCAGCAGGCTGCCTGCGGTCACCAGGTCGACGACGGCCTCGATCTCCGGCGTCAGGTGCCGGTCGGGTCCGGGGCCGCCGACGCCCGCCGCGCGGACGGCGGCCCGCACGGCGGCGGTCGGGCGGGCCGGTTCCAGGGGTGCGCGCAGGTCCAGGGCACGCGCGGCGGTGAGGACCTCGATGGCGAGGACCCGGGTCAGGCCGTCGACCGCCCGGCGCAGCTTGCGGCCGGCCGCCCAGCCCATGGAGACGTGGTCCTCCTGCATGGCCGAGGAGGGGATCGAGTCGACGCTCGCCGGCACGGCCAGGCGCTTGAGCTCCGCGACGATCCCGGCCGCGGTGTACTGGGCGATCATGTGGCCGGAGTCGACCCCGGGGTCGTGGGCCAGGAAGGGCGGCAGTCCGTTGTTGCGGGCGGGGTCGAGGAACCGGTCCGTGCGACGTTCGCTCATCCCCGCCACGTCGGCCACCGCGATCGCGAGGAAGTCGAGCACGTACCCGATCGGGGCGCCGTGGAAGTTGCCGTTGGACTCCACCCGTCCGTCGGGGGTGATCACCGGGTTGTCGATGGCCGAGGCGAGCTCGCGTCCGGCGACCGCGGCGGCGTGGGCAACGGTGTCCCGGGCGGCCCCGTGCACCTGCGGCGCGCAGCGCAGCGAGTAGGCGTCCTGCACGCGGGTGCACTCGGGGCCCCGGTGGCTGGCCATGATCCCGCTGCCGTGGAGCAGCCTCCGCAGGTTGGCGGCGGACTCGGCCTGCCCGGGGTGCGGGCGCAGGGCATGGAGGTCGGCGGCGAACACGGCGTCCGTACCGAGCAGGGCCTCCACGCTCATCGCCGCGGCGACGTCGGCCGTCGCGAGCAGCCTGCGCAGGTCGGCGAGGGCCAGCACCAGCATGCCCAGCATGCCGTCGGTGCCGTTGACCAGGGCGAGGCCCTCCTTCTCGGTCAGCGCGACGGGCTCGATGCCGTGGGTGCGCAACGCCTCGGCGGCCGGGCGCAGCGCGCCGGCGCCGTCCCGCACCTCGCCCTGACCCGTGAGTGCCAGGGCCACCGCGGACAGCGGGGCCAGGTCGCCCGAGCACCCCAGCGAGCCGTACTCGTGGACGAGCGGCGTGAGGCCGGCGTCGAGCAGCGCGGCGTAGGCCCGAGCGGTCTCTGCCCGCACGCCGGTACGGCCGGTGGCCAGTGTGGACAGCCGCAACAGCATCAGCGCCCGCACCACCTCCCGCTCCACCTCGGGACCGGATCCGGCGGCGTGGGAACGGACCAGGCTGCGCTGCAGGTGTGCCCGTCGCTCCGGCGGGATGTGCCGGGTGGCCAGGGCACCGAACCCGGTGGACACCCCGTAGTGCGGCCGGTCGTCCTCGGCGAGCCGCTCGACCACCTCCCGGCTGCGGGCGATCTCGGCCAGCGCCTCGTCGGCCAGCCGGACCCCGCACCCGTCGCGGGCGACGCGCACCACGTCCTCCGGTCCCACGGGACCGCTCCCCACGACCACCCGTTCGGCGGGCACGGGGCCATGGGACACCGTCTGCGCCGGGCCGCCTAGACCTGTCCGCCCGGTCGCGCTCGATACCCGCCACGGAGCCACCCGCGCCGCCACGCCCGTGCGCCGTGCCCCCCGGCAGGACGGACGGCAGCGCTCCGCGGAGTCCGGCGCCGGCCATCAGATCCCCGTCACCTGTCAGGGGTCGTCCCCTCGTCGAGGCCCGCGGACCCCTCGACGATGCACTCCCGTTCAGTGGACGAGGACGAGTCGCCCTGGACGTGCACCACACCGTCGCTCACGGAGAGCCCCACCGCAGGCGGACCCGTCCGCGGGGCGCCAGGGTCGGACAGGCACGTGGTGGGGCCTGAGCCCGTCCCCGGCTGGGAGCTGGTCGGCGTGCCTGCACGTCGATGGCCCGCCCTGGGGGCATCGCCATCTGCGACCCCGAGCGAGACCCCGACCGCTCTGCGGCCCCGTGACTCGTCGAGGTCGTGGCCCGCTCGGTCGAGCGGCTGCGGCCGGCCACGACCGAGCCGTGACCGGGACGTCGAGCCCAGCAGACTCCGGCGCAGCGGTCCGGAGGCAATCCGCGGCGTCGCAGGGTGGCCTGGAACCTGCCGTCCGGCGGCCGGCTGACCGTCAGCCCAGGTCGAGTGCCTGCCAGGGCTCGCCCGTCCAGGGCCGGCGGCTGTGCTCCAGGTGCAGCCGTCCGGGCGCGGCCTCGATGAGCTGGCCGAAGACGGTGGCGTAGACCAGACCGTCCTGCTCGTGGCGCACCACGAGCGCGCCGGGGTCGTCCTGCGGTGGTTCCTTCGCCGTGAGCCGCCGCCAGCCGTCGGGGAACTCGGACGTGGCGAAGGCGGGGAGGAAGCGGTCGGCCTTGCGGTCTTCCGGGCCACCGGACGTGATCATCCACGTGCCGGCGGGGTGGTGCGTGGTGCTCAGCTGTGTCCCGTCGAAGTCCCAGGTGACGAGGCGGTCCGGCGCGGCCAGCACCAGCAGGAAGCTGGCCATGCCGTCGAGCCGGACGTGCCCGCGCCACTCCTCCTCGTGCAGGGCGCCGAGCAGCGGCAGCACCCCGCGACTGGGCGCGCCCGGGTCGGCCTCGCGCTTGTGCGGCCGGTTGAGCACCAGTGCGGTGACGCCCGTGGCGACCCGGGTGGCGCACCACGTCCCTCCGGCGGTGCGGTCCCGGCCGCCGACGACGTCCGGGAACTCCGGCCACCAGGCACCCGGGTCGTCGAACGCGCGGCTGGTCAGCTCGTCGCGCAGGGCGAGGACCGCCGTGGGCGCGCCCTCGGTCCACCGGACGACCACCGTGCACACCCCGCTGATGATCCCAGCCGAGGCGGTGGCCCCGCTCTTCGGCACGTCGGTCAGGGGCTGCTCACCACCGGATGCCCGGGAAGCGCAACCTCGGCGGACCCACGACGGTCGGCACGTCCAGCGGTGGTGGCGCCGGCCCGTCGTCGCCCAGCACCCGCTGCGGCTGGTGCGGCACGAGTTCCCGCAGGCGCCGGGCGCGTTCGGGCGTCGACGGATGGGTCCGCAGGAGCAGCGGGTCCGGCACCCGGCCGCGCCGCACCATCAGCCGCTCCCAGATGCGGCCCGCGCTGCGCTCCAGGCTCTCCAGGGCGGAGGCCAGGGCCTCCGGGTCCCCGGTCAGCGTCGCCCCCTCGAGGTCGGCGTCGTACTCCCGGGTCCGGGAGAGAGCCAGTTGCGCCAGGGTCACGACGGTCGGCAGGGCGATCAGGACCAGGGAGAGCAGCAGCAGTTCCGGGTCGCCACCGAGGGTCATCGGCAGCGTGATGAGGATCGACAGGACGCCGACGTAGGAGAGGGCCTGCACGAAGCGGCCCACCGTGTCCGACAGGCTCATGACGACGGTGTCGCCGGACCGCACGTGGCTCACCTCGTGCGCCAGGACGGCGGCCACCTCGCGGGCGGTGAGGATGCGCAGCAGCCCGTCGCTGACCGCGATCGCCGCGTCGTCCCCGCGCCCGGCCGCGAATGCGTTGGGGATCGTGCTGGACACGTAGTAGAGGGTCGGCGTGCTCGCGAGCCCGGCCCGCTCGGACAGTTCCTGCACCATCCGGACCAGCCGCGGAGCCGTGCCCGGGCCCACCGGCACCGCGCCGTACACCGCCAGCAGGGTGCGCGTCGGCACCCTCGGCCGCAGTGCGCCGACCAGGGCACCGACGACGAGGGCCCACAGCAGGCCCGTCGGTCCGAACAGCACCCAGGCGAGCACACCGGCTGTTCCGACCAACCCGCCGAGCAGGAGGACGGCCTGGGCGACGTTGCGCAGTCCCTGCCGGCGCAGCGTCCCGGGATCGAGCACCGAGCGACGCTATGCCCGACGGGGGCCGCGGCGGCAGGTCCGGCGACGGCGCGGGGTTCTCGCCCCCCGTCGCGGGTGCGGTGTCCGTCAGACTGTCGTGCCACCGACTCCGAGGGAGGAGGACCCGATGCGCCACGGTGGCTCCCGCGCCCACGGCGACGACGCAGGAGAGGCGTCGCTGCGTCTGGAACCGGAGGACGTCCTCGAGGACGTCAGCACGGACGACGTCCTGGAACTGGGCTACTCCCCGCAGGACCGCCCGTGGGCGGTGGACGACTGGGGGACGACGGCCTTCGAGCAGGAACAGGGCGAGGGCCTGGAGGGGCGGCTCGCCCGAGAGTTACCCGACGTCGCCGCTGACGAGGACGTGGCGGATGACGTGGGTGACCTCCCCGGAGGCGAGGGCGAGCTCCGCGACGACGAGGTCGGCGACGAGCGGGCCGGCCGGCTGTCCGAGACGGACGCCGGCACCGGTTCCGCCCCGGACCCCGAGCCGGACCTGCAGGCCTTCGACGAGGGGATCGACGGGGGAGCGGCATCCGCGGAGGAGGCTGCCGTGCACGTCGTCCCGGACGGAGCGGCGGAGTGGTCGACGTCCTCGTGACCGGTGTGGTCCTCAGCCTGGACGCGGTGCCGCTGTCCTGAGGGAGGTGACGGGCGCGCCGAACCACCTGGCCAACTGGCTGAGCAGATCCGTCTGGTCCTCGCCGACCCACGCCACGTGGCCGTCCGGCCGCAGCAGCACGGCGGGCACGTCCAGCTCCCCGCTGGCGTCGACGACGTGGTCGACCCGATCCGCCCACCCCGCCGCGGAGAGCCTGCCGGTCTGGTCGAGCAGCAGGCCGCGACCGCCGCGCATCAGCTCGTAGAGGCGCCCCCGCTCCAGCCGCACGTCCCGCATCCGACGGCCGAGCAGGTCGTGTCCGTCGCCGAAGTCGTAGCGGACCCCGATCGCGGTGATCTTCTCGATCAGGTAGCGGTTCACCTCCTCGAAGTCCATCAGCTCCGACACCAGCCGGCGCACTGCCTGGGGACCCGGCTCGGTGGACATCAGCTCCATCTGCGCCCGGGTGTTGGTCAGCACGTCGGCGGCCACCGGGTGCCGTTCGGCCTGGTAGGTGTCCAGCAGCCCGTCCGGTGCCCAGCCGGCGACCTCGGCGGCCAGTTTCCAGCCGAGGTTGACCGCGTCCTGGATGCCGAGGTTGAGTCCCTGCCCGCCGGTCGGCGGGTGGACGTGCGCCGCGTCGCCGGCCAGCAGCACCCGGCCGACCCGGTAGCGCTCGGCCTGCCGGGTGGCGTCGCCGAAGCGGGACAGCCAGCGCGGTGAGTGCACCCCGAAGTCGGTCCCGGCGGTCGCCCGCAGCTGGTGCCTGAACTCCTCGAGGGTCGGCGGGGTCGCGCGGTCCTCGGCCACCCCCTCGGCGGGGACGACGACGCGGTACACCCCGTCCCCGAGGGGTCCGAGGCCGAACCGCTTCTGCGTCGTCCGGACCTCGGCCACCACCGCGGCCACCGTCTCCGGCGGCACGGCCACCTCCATCTCGCCCAGCAGCGTCTCGACCCTGGCGGGCTCACCGGGGAAGCCGACGCCGAGCAGCTTGCGCACCGTGCTGCGGCCGCCGTCGCAGCCGACGAGGTAGCGCGAGCGCAGCCGCGTGCCGTCGGCCAGCTCGGCGGTCACCCCGTGCTCGTCCTGGCCCAGCCCGACCAGTTCGCTGCCGCGCCGGATCTCGGCGCCGAGCTCGGTGGCGCGCTCGGCCAGCAGCCGCTCGGTGGTGGTCTGCGGGATGCCCAGGGTGTACGGATGCGCCGTGTCCAGCCGGTCGGGCGCTGGCTTGTCGATGCCGGCGAAGAAGCCGCCGACCGGGTGCCGCCGGCCGTGCGCGAGGAACCGGTCCAGCAGACCGCGCTGGTCCATCAGCTCGATGCTGCGCACGTGCAGGCCGAGTGCGCGGACGTACCCGGTGGGCTCCGCGTCCCTCTCCAGGACGAGCGCGTGCACGCCCTGCAGCCGCAACTCACCGGCCAGCATCAAGCCGGTCGGTCCGCCGCCGGCGATGAGCACGTCGATCATGGATCCTCCGTTCGACGAGGTGCGTCTCGGCCGGCTGCTCCACGCCCTCCGGCGGCGCGCACGCCCGCACCTCCGCGCGCGAGCCCGCAACCGCACCGCGCGTCCCACCGGTGGTCCGACGTCCCGCGGGACCGACACTCCGACGGGAGCACCCGCACGTCGTGACTCGCGTTCTCGCAGGTCGCGGCCTCGACCGGGCGATTCTGCGGCCCGACCCGGGTCTTGCCGCAAGCCCCCGGGTGCGCTGTAGGTTGAGAGTGGCGGGAGACGTGTGACCTCGTGCCTCCGCCGTCCGCTCCGGACGAGCGACCTCCTCGCACAGCGGCAGCGCGCCGCCCACGGCCGTGCGTCGGAGACGCCGTCGCGCATCTCGCAGCGGTCCGCGGCCGGCGGGACCAGTGCAGGGGGTGAACGCGGGGTCCACGACCCGGCGGCGGGGTCCTGGGTCAACGCCGCGCTGGGGGCCCGAGCCGGCGGCGAGCGGCTCCATGCCGACATCCCGGGCCAGGCGGCACGGCGGCTCGGTGGGTGCCGCGGTGAGGACGGCGCAGGGGTCGTACGTCTGATTGACCGCGGAGGCTCAGCTGTCCGGTTCGGCGGGCCCACCGGGCGGGCGCAGACGGATGCGCCGCTCGGTCACGGCCTCGACACGCGCACGGCTGTAGCAGAGTGGGAACGCCTCTCCACGGCTCCAGGCCTCGAACAGGTCGGCGTAGTGCGGGCTGTCGGGGGCGCCCGACTGCCCTGGGCTGTTCATGACCAGGGAGCCGTCCCAGTCGCCGACGTCCACGACGATCCGGAAGGTCGCTCCACCGGTCTGCACGAACGTGTCGGCGAGGTGGGTGCGGTGGTCCGGGGCGGTCCAGCGGTTGCCTGCCGGCCGGGACGTCGCACACCCGGGTGGACCGGCCCAGGCACGGCACCGCCGAGGTGTCCGCCGGGGCCGGGCCGGGCGGTTCACGGTCGCAGGGCGTAGAAGATCTCGGCTCCCGCTCCCGGGGGGCTGTTGAAGTCGCGCCAGGCGATGAGGACCCGGTTGTCGCCGACCAGCGTCATGTCCGGGCCAGGCGGGAGCGTGTTGTCGCCGCTGACCTTCGTGGGGGCCTGGAAGCTGTCACCAGCGTTGCTGCTCCGGGTGAAGAAGACGGCGAGATCGCCGCCGGGTACCGTCGCCTGCCAGGCCACGAAGACGTTGTTCCCGGATGCCACGACCCGGAGCAGGCCGGGATCGGTGCCGGTGGTGGCATCGCTGAGCGTGATCCGGTTGGCGAACACGCCGTCGTTCTCCCGGTCCCGCCGGAAGACCACGTCGCCGCCCTCGACCCACACCACGTACACCCGGCTGCCGGACACCGCGATGTCCTCCCCACCGGAGAAGACCGTGCGACTGTTGCTGAGGTTGATCCGCTCCTGGGGGAACGTCCTCCCCCCGTCCCTGCTCCGAGCCAGGAAGACGTCCGGCTGCGCGTCCATCGGGTCGAAGCCCGGAGGGAACTCGTGCCAGAGGACGAAGACGTCGTTCCCCGACCTGGCGACCGTGGGGGGCTCGGCGTCCGCTCCCGGGGTACCGGGGATCCGGGTGGCCGCCACGAGTGCGCGTTCCTGGGGCGTGGTGTCGGTCATGACGCCTCCCGTGGGCCGGTGTCGGGGAGCACCTCGTCCGTCGACATCCCACCGGGGCACCGTCACGTTCCCGTCACGCCGGCATCACCGAACTCGCCGGGCAGCTCCTCGACCCGGTGACCGGCGAGGGCCGTCGCGCGTGGACGGCGACGGTCAGCCGCACGGGCGGCCGGCCGGTGGGTTCCTCCTGTCTGTATCTCGTCGCAGCTCATCGCCCTCTCTGTAGGTGGAGTCGCAGGGCGAGGCGTCCCTGCTGCAGTCCACCGAGGCAAGGAGGCCTTGAATGCCCATCCCGGTGTCCCCGCGTCCGGTCCGGGCCCTGCTGGTCGAGGGTGTCCACCCGATCGCGGCCGACCTGCTGGCCGCTGCCGGCATCGCCGTCGAACGGATCGACCGTGCACTGGACCCCGACGAGCTGGTGCGGCGGCTGGACGGTGTGCAGGTGCTGGGGCTCCGCTCGGGCACGCGCGTGACCGCCGACGTCCTCGCGCAGGCCCCGGACCTGCGGGCGGTCGGGGCGTTCTGCATCGGCACGAACCAGATCGACCTGCAGGCAGCCACCGAGCACGGGGTGGCGGTGTTCAACGCGCCGTTCTCCAACACCCGCAGCGTGGTGGAGCTGGCGGTGGCCGAGATCATCGCGCTCACCCGAAGGCTGACCGTGCACGACGACGCCATGCACAACGGGATCTGGCGCAAGTCGGCCAAGGGCAGCCACGAGGTGCGCGGGCGGCGGCTGGGGATCGTCGGGTACGGCAAGATCGGTAGCCAGCTCTCGGTGCTCGCGGAGGCGCTCGGCATGCGGGTGTCCTTCTTCGACACCGCGGACCGCCTCGCCCTCGGCAACGCCCGCAAGTGCACGACGCTCGAGGAGCTGCTCGCCGACTCGGACGTTGTGTCGCTGCACGTCGACGGCCGGCCGGGCAACAGCGGCATGTTCGGCGAGGAACAGTTCGCGGCGATGGTGCCCGGGGCGCTGTTCATCAACCTCTCCCGGGGCTTCGTCGTCGACCACGCCGCGCTGCGCCGGCACATCGACAGCGGCCACCTGGGCGGTGCCGCCGTCGACGTGTTCCCCGACGAGCCGGCCGCGGCGGGTGACCCGTTCGAGTCCGACCTTCGCGGGCTGCCCAACGTCATCCTGACGCCGCACGTCGGCGGCTCCACCGAGGAGGCGCAGCAGGACATCGGCGAGTTCGTCGCGACCAAGCTGATCGGCCACCTGCAGGACGGCGCCACCGGGCTGAGCGTCAACCTGCCCGAGGTGCAGCCGGCGCGCAGGGGAGCCGGCGCCCGTCTGGTGCTGCTCCACCGCAACCAGCCGGGGGCGCTGGCGCACGTCGACAGCGTGTTCGCCGACGCGGGACTCGACGTCGAGCAGCAGGTGTACGCGACCTCCGGGTCGGTCGGCTACGTGGTCACCGACGTGCGCGGGTCACTCACCCCAGCCGTCATCGACCGGCTGCGCGGCATGCCCGGGACCATCCGGGTGCACGTGCTGGCCGCCTGAGTGCCGTGGCCTGGACGGGACCATCGCGGCCGGCGCGAGCGGTGCGGTCGAGCCGCGATCGCTCGGCGCCGCGACCGTCGGGCCGCGAGCGGGTCGGTTCGGGGCCGTGCCGGCGGGAGAGCGGACCGCGAGCGCCGCGCCGGCTCCCGGGCTCTCGTGGACGACGACGCCCCGGGCTGCATCGGACCTGATCCAGCCCGTGTCACGGGATGAGAAGCTGCTCGCGGACGCCCGGCCCTGGACCTCGTGCGCGACCCGGCCCTCCGGCTCAGCGACCTCGACGGCGCCCGCCGGCACCCGGAACAGGTCGGCCGCCGTCTCGTCGGTCAGGTGCTCCCGGACCGCAGGGCAATGGGGGAGGAGCGGCCGCTGGTGCTCCGGCTGCACGACCTGCGCCACACCCGCGCCACCCAGCTGCTCGCCGACGACGTGCCCAGGGAGGTCGTCTCCCGAGCCTGCTCGGCGAAGACGACGGGTTGACGAGGGGTTCCGGAACACCGGGACGACCCGTCGAGTGGTGGCTCGTACGGAGGTCTGATTTCATGTCCGTCCTGTAGCGGAAAGACCCCGGCTCGGGGTCTTGTCCAGCCAGGAGCCGCCGTAGTGCTCAGAGTGGCCGTCCTCGGAACCGGTGGGACCATCGCGCCCCGCACGGACAGGTCCGGGACGGCCGTGGCGCGAGCCACCGGCCAGGAGCTGCTCGGCGACAGTCCTCCGCCTGCCGGGGTCGCGGTCGACGCGGAAGACGTCCTCCGGGTCGACGGTTGTGCGATGACCCTGCAGCGGCAGCAGCAGCAGCAGCAGCGGCAGCCGCTCGCCGTCCGCGTCGACGAGCGCCTGCGGCACGAGGTCACCGCCTCGGTGACCCGGTCGGCGATTGGGCACGGCGCCGGCGTGGACACGGCCACCGCACTGTGGGCGACCCTGCTCTCCCGTTCGGACGTGCTGGTGGACCTGCTGCTCGCCCTGCCGGCCCACCTCACCCAACCGCCGGCACCATCCGCTCCTACCCCGGTGGTCGCGGCGATGGCGGATGCCGCCGCTGCGACGGCCCGGTCCACCCTGTCGAGCCGTCTTCCGGAACCAGGACGGGAAAGATGACCATCAGCATCAACTCCGACATCGGTGAGTCGTTCGGGATCCACTCCTTCGGCAACGACGAGCGGTTGCTACCGCTGATCGACACCGCCAACGTGGCCTGCGGCTTCCACGCCGGCGACCCGGTCGGCATCCACGAGGTCGTCGCGAGAGCGGGAGCGGCCGGGGTCTCCGTCGGGGCGCATCCCGGGCTCCCGGACCCGGTCGGGTTCGGACGCCGGGAGATGAAGCTGTTCCCCGAGGAGGTCCGGGACATCGTCCTGTACCAGGTGGGCGCGCTGTCGGGCTTCCTCGCCGCCGAGGGGCTGCCCCTCGACCACATCAAGCCGCACGGCTCGCTCTACGGCATGCTCGCCCGGGACGAACAGCTCATGGACGCCGTGTGCGACGTCGCGGTCCAGTACGGCGTGCCGGTCTACGGGATGGCCGGAACCGCCCACGAGGAGGTCGCCAAGCGCCGTGGCGTGGACTTCGTCTCCGAGTTCTACGTGGACCTGGGTTACCGCGCCGACGGGTCCCTGATCATCCTGCGCCGGCCGTCAGCGACTCCGCCGGAGCTCGCCGCCACACGGGCTCGCCTGGCCCTGTCGGAGGGGGTCGTCGAGGCCGACACCGGCGAGCGCGTCCCCGTCCGCGTGGAGAGCATCTGCGTGCACTCCGACACCCCGAACGCCGTGGACGTGGCCACCGCGGTGCGCCGGGAGCTCGACGGTACGACCAGTGATCCCATCCCCCAGTGAAAGGGCTCGATGATGGCTGAACACACGGTCCTGTCCCCCCTGCCGGGGGTCTTCTACCGCAGCCCGTCACCGACGGAGCCCCCGTTCGTGGAGGTCGGGTCCTCGGTCACCGCGGACCAGACGATCGGACTGGTCGAGATCATGAAGCAGTTCGCCGAGGTCAAGGCGGGGGTGGACGGGAGCCTCACCGGCTTCACCGTGGAGAACCAGGCGACGGTCGGACCGGGAGACCCGATCGCGACCATCGACGCGGGCTGACCGATGCGCAAGCTGCTGGTGGCCAACCGCGGCGAGATCGCCATCCGGGTCATCCGGGCCGCCCGGGAACTGGGCATCCCCACCGTCGCGGTCTGCAGCGAGCCCGACGTGGAGGCGCTGCACGCACGCGCCGCGGACGAACAGGTGGTGATCGGGCCGGCTTCGGCGGCGCGCAGCTACCTGGACGTCGACGCCGTCCTGAAGGCAGCGGCAGAGGTCGGCGCGGACGCCGTCCACCCGGGGTACGGCTTCCTCTCCGAGCGGGCCGACTTCGCCGAGCGCCTCGACCAGGCGGGGATCGCCTTCGTCGGGCCGTCGGCCGAGGCGATCCGCCTGATGGGGGACAAGGCGCTGGCCCGCTCCACGGCCGCCCACGCCGGGGTCCCGACGGTGCCCGGCTCCGACGGCCCGGTCGCGGGCGTGCCCGAGGCCCTCGACGTCGCGGCGGAGATCGGCTACCCGGTCGCGGTCAAGGCGGCCGCCGGGGGAGGCGGCCGGGGGATCCGCGTCGTCGGAACGCCGGAGGAACTCCGGACGGCTGTCCCGACGGCCCAGGCCGAGGCCACCGCGGCCTTCGGCCACGGCGAGGTGTACCTCGAGCGGTTCGTCGAGCACGCGCACCACGTGGAGGTGCAGGTCTTCGGCGACGGCTCCCGATTCCTGCACCTGGGGGAGCGCGAGTGCTCGCTGCAGCGCCGCAGGCAGAAGATCCTCGAGGAGGCCCCCTCGCCGAGCATCTCCCAGCAGGTGCGGGAGGCGATGACCGCCGCAGCGGTCCGGCTCGCCGCCGAAGTCTCCTACCGTGGCGCCGGCACCGTCGAGTTCCTCTACGACCCGGACCACCACGAGTTCTTCTTCATCGAGATGAACACCCGCATCCAGGTCGAGCACCCGATCACCGAGATGGTCACCGGGCGTGACCTGGTGCGGGAGCAACTGAGCGTCGCGGCCGGGAACCCGCTGTCCTTCACCCAGGAGGACGTGGAGGTCCGCGGGCACTCGATCGAGCTGCGACTGAACGCCGAGAACCCCGCGATGCAGTTCATGCCGAGCCCGGGACCGCTCGAGGTGATGCGGATGCCGGCGGGCCCGTTCGTGCGCATCGACTCGGGCTACGAGCAGGGCACCGCGGTCAGCCCCTACTACGACTCGCTGCTGGCCAAGGTCGTCGTCTGGGACGAGAACCGTCCGCGGGCGCTCGCGCGCGCCCGCCGGGCGCTCGACGAGGTGCACATCGTCGGGGTGCACACGACCGCCCCGTTCCTGCGCGAGGTCCTCGACCTCCCGGAGGTGGTGGAGGGCCGCTACCACTCCACCTTCCTCGAAGCCTGGATGGCCGACGGCGCCAAGACCCGGGAGACCGCATGAGCACCTCGACCGACGCGTCCGGCACCTCGACGGCGAGCCGCTATTCGTGGGGCGGCGACGAGCACCTCGTCGTGCAGGTGTCCGAGGAGATGAGCCTCGAGGCCAACTTCTCCGTGATGGCGGTGACCGACCTCCTCCGGCAGCGCCACCTCGACGGGGTCATGGACATCTGCCCGGCGAACGCCTCGTTCCTCATCCGGTTCGATCCCGACGTCCTCGCTCCGGCCGATCTCGAGGCCGCGGTCCGCGGAGCGGAGGCGGAGGTGGCGCACGCCCCGTCCCTGACCCTGGAGACGCGGGTCGTGGAGGTGCCGGTCTGGTACGCCGATCCGTACACCACCGAGACCGGTGCGCGGTTCCGCGACCGGCACCAACGGCCCGAGGGCAACGATCTCGAGTTCGCCGCGGCGGAGAACGGCCTCTCCTCGGTCCAGGAGTTCATCGACCGGCACTCGGGCGCCCCCTGGATCACCTCGATGGTGGGATTCGTCGCCGGCCTGCCGTTCCTGTTCCAGATGGTGTCGCGGGAACGGCAGCTGGAGGTGCCGAAGTACCTCCGGCCCCGGACGGACACCCCGCCGCTCACCGTCGGGCACGGCGGGTGCTTCGCCTGCATCTACTCCGTCCGCGGCGCCGGGGGCTACCAGATGTTCGGCGTCACGCCGGGGCCCATCTTCGACCCCAGCCAGGAGCAGCCGGACTTCGCCGACTTCATGGTGTTCTTCCGCCCCGGCGACATCGTGAAGTTCCGGCCGATCGACGAGGGCGAGTACCACCGGATCCGCGCCGAGGTGTCGGCCGGCCGCTTCCGGTTCCGGCAGAAGCCCTTCCGGTTCAGCCTCGACGAGTTCCACGCGGATCCCGACGCGTACAACCGCACGGTCCTGGAGGTCCTGAATGGCGATTGAGATCGTCGCGCCCGGGTTGGGCTGCACCGTGCAGGACCAGGGCCGTCTCGGCCACTACGACGTCGGGATCCCGCCGTCCGGAGCACTCGACCTGTTCTCCGCCCTCGCTGCCAACCTCCTCGTGGGCAACGACGACGGGGCCGCCGTCCTGGAAGCGGCGTACATGGGACCGCAGCTGCGCTTCACGGCGCCGGCCGTCGTGGCCGTCACCGGCGCCACGATGCCGGTCACCGTCGGCGGGCAGGCCCGGCCCCAGTGGGAGTCCTTCGACGTCGCGGCCGGTGACCTCCTGGAGTTCGGGATCCTGCAGCAGGGGGCACGGGTCTACATCGCCGTCGCCGGCGGCATCGAGGTCCCCGCGGTCCTCGGGAGTCGGTCGACCTACGCGCTGGGCGGCTTCGGCGGCCTGGCCGGACGCGCGGTGCAGGTGGGGGACGTGCTGGAGGCGGGGGAGGGAACCGGCCGCGCCGGTCGGCGGGTTCCCGAGCACCTGCGTCCCGCGTTGGAGCGTGAGCAGCAACTGCGCACGGTGCTCGGCCTGTACGACTACCGGCTGACCGACCGGGGCCTGGCCACGCTCCTGGACACGACCTGGACGCTGACGCCGGTGGCCGACCGCATCGGCTTCCGGTACAGCGGTGGTGAGCTCGAGTGGAGACCCCGGGAACAGCCCTTCGGCGCCGGATCGGACCCGTCGAACATCGTGGACGCCGGATACCCGCTGGGGTCCATCCAGGTGCCCGGCGGCGTGGAACCGATCATCCTGCACCGCGACGCCGTCTCGGGCGGCGGTTACGCGATGGTCGGTACCGTGATCAGCGCCGACCTCGACACGGTCGCCCAGTCCTCCCCAGGGACTCGGACCCGGTTCCGGCCGGTGTCACTCGCCGAGGCGCTCGGAGCGCGTGCCGACCGCCGGCGGAGAGTGGAGGAACTACGAGCCGCACTGGGGTGATCGGACGTGGACCACTGCCCGCGCGCATCCCAGCACCGGCGTGCGGCGGGACGATGCGGGCCGGCGCTTTCTCCGGATTCGTCTCCGGGGCTCGGCGGGCAGCTCGTCGAACCGCGCGGCAGAGGCCTGAGGCCAGCTCTGGCGGGCCATTGTCCGCATCACCTGCCGTCGTTACGGTCGGCCTCCCTGACGCCGTCAGGGAGGGAGGACGACCATGGAGCACAAGGTCTTCGAGCTGGGTGATTTCGCCCTGCGGAAGGGTTCTGTCCTCCCTGGGGCGAGGTTGGGGTACACGACTCTGGGGGGTTGAACGAGGCCCGCGACAACGTCGTCGTCTGCCCGACGTGGTTCACTGCTACACCCTCCGACACCGCTGGCTGGATGACCGGGCCGAACCGGGCCCTGGACCCGGAGCGGTACTTCATCGTCGTGCCGAACCACTTCGGGGCTGCTGTGTCGTCCTCGCCGAGCAACACCCCGCCGCCGTTCGACAGAGGGCGGTTCCCCCACGTCACGACCTACGACAACGTCGTGGCACAGCACCGCCTGTTGACCGAGGAGCTCGGGGTCGAGCGCATCCGTCTGGTGAGCAGTTGGTCCATGGGAGCGTGCCAGACCTACGCCTGGGCCGCCCTGCACCCGGAGATGGTGCAGGCGATCGCGCCGATCTCCGGTTCTGCGCGGACTGCCAACTTCAACAAGGTCTTCCTCGCAGGCAACATCCGCGCGATCACCTCGGATCCCGACTGGAATGACGGCTTCTACGGCGACAAGCCGCCGATCCGGGGCGTGAAGACCATGGCCGCCCTGTACGCCGGCTGGGGCTTCTCCGAGCCGTTCTACCGGCAGGAGGTGTTCCGGACCTTCGGCGCCAGCACGGTGGAGGAGTTCATCGACTACTTCTGGGACGCCTTCTTCATCAAGTGTGATGCCAACGACCTCCTGGCGCAGATGTGGACGTGGTGGCACAACGACCTGGGTGACCACCCGGCGTTCGGTGGCGACTTCGAGGCCGCGTTGGGTGCCATCCGCGCGCGGACGATCATCCTCAATGCCGAGACCGACTCCTACTTCCCACCGGTGGACAGCGAGTACGAGGCGAGATGCATCCCGGGCGGGCAGTCCCGCCCGATCCCGACGATCTGGGGACACCTGGCTCCGTTCAATCCGGAAGACCAGAAGTTCATCGACGGCGCTCTCAGGGAGCTCCTCGAGGACTGACGCCTGACACGTCTGCGCGCAGGCAGCGGACGCAGGTAGGCCCGCCCACGTGCAGCCCTGCCGTGTGCCGGGCGTGCCGATGGCTTCAGCAGCGACCTGACCACGGTCGTCACCGGCGAGTCGGCGTTGATCAGCGCCCTGCCGACGGCGACACCGGCGACCCAGGTCGACCTCTACCGCGACTCGGGACTCGGGACTCGTCTCACTATCCACCAGGTCTGGTCGATCATGCGGTCCTGGTTGCCACTGACGATGGGGTGGCCGCGTTCGGGGCCACTCTGCGCCGACGTAGGGGGCGTCGAAGTCCTCAGGGCGATGTGCCTGTGCACCGCTCGCCCACGGGGACGCTCAGGCCGAGGATGCGGTCCTCGCCGACCGCGTCGCTCCGGAGCCGGCGACGGACTCCTGACTGCGGACGCCCCGGAGCAGGCGGTGGATGGTCCGATCACCGCCGGCCGACGTGCTGCACGCTCGGACGGCCGCGAGGACGAGGTCCGCGGGGATGGCGGCGCTGGACATGTGGGCTCTCCTCCGTGGCGAGGCGGGGACAGGGCATCGGTGTCAGGGGGGCCGGCCGCCGGGCCGACCGTGCACGTTGCCCCGGCGGTTTCGTCAGCGGCTGCGGCGCTGGTGCGCCGGCGTGCCCTCGGCCTGCTGCTGCCGACCGAGCTCGGCGCGCTCGGCGCGGCCCGGGCTGAGCCGGCTACCAGCCCGTCCGGGGGGCTGGGGGTCGTGGCTGCCGCCTCCGACCTCGGATCAGTCGGTGATCCGTGGTCCGGATGTGCGGGGACGTCCGGTGGGGATCAGGCGGTTGCAGGTCCCGCGGAGGCGAGTCGTGGACGAGCTCACGCCTCACGGTGCGGGAGGGGCGCACGTCGACGGCACGCTCACGCGGTGAGGCTGGCGACTGCAGTCCGGTGCCCCCGGACGTGTGCCGGACGGCGCTGCAGCCGGGTCCGCGGCGACTGGTTGGCGTATCCGGGAGGCAACGTGGTGCACCCGATCTCGCTGTACGTGGAAGTCGGGCGGGCGTCCCTCGGTCCGGACAGGTGGACGTAGCGGATGTGGTCCGAGGGGTCGTAGGTGTTCATCTCAGGCTCCGTGGTCGCCGTTTCCTCGAGAACAGGATCGGCGGGCGCGGACGGGGACGACATCGAGTCAGCCCCCCGAACGCCGGCGAGAGCCCCCGTTGTGGCACGGGGGACAACCCCCCACGAGAAGGGGGGTCCACCCCTGTGCGAGCCGGGCGTGAGCGCGGGACCGGAAGCAGGCGCGTGCCCGCGAGCCGCCACGGTCCATGCCCGACGACCCACCGCAACAGGCGAACCCGGTGCCTGGCCCTCTCCGCCACGCCTTGCTAGACCACCCGGTGAACGCAGGAACCGGCTGTCCGGAGACCCGGAGGGGATGCCGTGCTGATCGAACACCGAGGGCAACGCCCACGAGTGGATCCCACCGCCTACGTGGCCCCGACCGCAGTGCTCTGCGGCGACGTCCGGATCGGTCCGGAGGCGCGGATCCTGTTCTCCGCCGTGCTGACGGCCGAGGACGGCCAGGTCGAGGTCGGGGCACGCTGTGTGGTGATGGAGCACGCGCTGATCCGCGGCCGGGCCGGTCACCCGGCCCGGCTGGGCGACGACGTCCTGGTCGGGCCACACGCCCACATCAACGGGGCGGACGTGGCCGCGGGGTGTTTCCTGGCCACCGGCGTCGCTGTGTTCCCCGGTGCGGTCCTCGGCGCGCGCAGCGAGGTGCGCATCCACGGCGTGGTGCACGTGAACTCCGTCCTCCCGCCCGACGCCACCGTGCCGATCGGGTGGACAGCCGTGGGGAACCCAGCCGAGATCCTGCCGCCTGACCAGCACGAGCACATCTGGGCCGTCCAGCAACACCTGGACTTCCCGCAGACCGTCTACGGCGTCCCCCGCGGCACGCCCCCGGCCGAGCTGATGAGGCGCCAGGTCGACTGGTACGGCGCACACAGGGACGACCAGGTCCTGGAGCACGACCAGGGCTAGGCGCACCTCGCGCGGGACCCTGGCGTTCCTGCTCGGCCCTCGGCGGCACCCACCGGCACCCGGAACGGTCCTCCCGCCGCTTCGCCGGCCGGGTGGTCCAGGCCCACAGGGCGCTGGGGACGAGCGGCTGCCGGCCCCTGACCTGCGGGACCACCGGGGGAGACGGTGTCCGAGGGGTGCCACGGCACACCCGCACGCGGCCGTGGTCCCGCGCCGCACGCGGACGTGCCGGAGGCCGCGGAGGTGCGCTGGGGGCACGTCGCTCGACAGGCCAGGTCGGACGCTCGCCGCCCCAGATGCGCCGGCCGGGGCGGGTCGCCGGAACGTCTGAGAGCAACCGGGCAGGAACGTTCCGTCACGTGGTGAAGAGCACGTTGTACGTTCAACCAATTTGACGCAATCTTTTCCCGCCGGGCGCCGCTGACCAGCACTTTCACCTCAGGAGGACTCGGCATCCAGGTCCTTCCCCTGCCGCCCCCGCCGGGGGCCGCGCAGGCCTGGACTCGTGCCCTGCTCCGAGAGGTCTGAACAGGCGATGGTCGCCGCACTGCTCCGTGCTGATCACCGGACGACTGGTCCGGGTGTCCGTTCTGTGGCTCCCGGCCGACGCATCGTCGTCCTCATCCCCGCCCACGACGAGGCCGAGAACATCGGCGCGACGCTCGTCGCGCTCGGCCACCAGAGCCGCCGACCCGACCGCGTGGTCGTCATCGCGGACAACTGCGCCGACGACACGGCCCTCATCGCGCTCGCGCACGGTGCCGAGGTCTTCGTGACCGAGGACAACCACCACAAGAAGGCCGGCGCGCTGAACCAGGCGCTGGAGCAGCGATTCCGTCGCCGTTCCGCGCGACCGCGCACCTCCGACCCGGCAGTCGCCCGGCGGATGACCGATCGAGACCAGCCGGCGGGGCGTCACCGCGCAGCGGACGAGCCAGCGGGTCCGGACCTGCGGGACGACGACTACGTCCTGGTCATGGACGCCGACACCGTTCTCTCCCCGCGCTTCCTGGAGGTCGCCGCCGTCAGCCTCGACTCCTCGGAGTCGATCGGTGCGGCCGGGGGCCTGTTCTTCGGGCGGGACGACCCCGGCCTGCTGGCGGAGTTGCAGCGGAACGAGTACGTCCGCTACAGCCGCGACATCGGCCGCACGGGCCGGGTGATGGTCCTGACGGGGACCGCGACCCTGTTCCGGGCGCGCGCCCTCCGCGATGTCGCGGACGCCCGCGGGGAGGTGCTCCCCGGGACGCCGGGCCAGGTGTACGACACGCTCGCCCTGACGGAGGACAACGAGCTCACGCTGGCCCTCAAGTCGCTGGGCTGGTCTCTCACCAGTCCGCTCGACTGCCGGGTGACGACCGAGCTCATGCCCACCTGGCGCGACCTGTGGAAGCAGCGCATGCGCTGGCAGCGCGGCGCCTTGGAGAACCTGCGGCACTACGGCTGGAGCCGGACGACGGCCCGGTACTGGGCGCAGCAGGTCGGGATCGGCTTCGGGGTCCTCGCGTTCCAGGCCTACCTGTGGCTCATCGTGCTGCTGGTGACGTCGGGCGCCGGCGTGCGCTTCAGCCTCTTCTGGACGGCGGTGGGGGTGGTGTTCCTGCTCGAGCGGATCGTCACGGTGTGGACGGCCGGCTGGAGGGCGCGCCTGGTGGCCGCACCCCTGGTCCTCGAACTCTGCTACGACCTGTTCATCCAGGCCGTCTTCGTCCGGTCCCTCCTCGACCTCATCGGGCGACGGACGGCGACGTGGCACCACGTCGCCCCGTCCTCACCCCTGCGACTGTCGGAGGGAGGGTGAGGTGTACGGGAATCTGAGTCCCTTCGCGGCCGGCGGCGCCGGCAGTGCGTCGGTGCTGTTCGCTGCAGGGATGCACATCCTGGGCTTGATCGTCTCCGGGACGACGCTGCTGTTCGCGGGGCTGTCTGCGGCCAAGTTGCTGCCCCGACGCTGGCGGCGCGTGCTGTCACGAGGACGGCGCTAGTCAGGACACGTCCAGGACCTCCGGACCCTCGCGCCTGTCCAGGCGCGGGGGTCCGCGTCTCGAGTCCGACGACCGACTCGGTACACCCGCACACGGCTGTGAGCTGCCGTGCAGCCGATCCGCTCGACCCTGCCGGACGGCCCGGCTCGGGTTGCTCTCACCGGCCCCAGCCGATGCTGTTCGAGCGGGCACGACGGGCCGGGAATCGTGCAGCCTCGGACGCGTTGACAGGGGGGAGGGACCGACCCGGGAAGCGGCCGGTCCTCCGAGTGTGGCCTCCTCGCGTCGTGTACCGGCCCGTCCACCGGCGGCTCAGGATCCCCGTGGGAGGTCCGCGCAGCCCGCTGGTGTCGATCCCTGGTGATCCGCGAGCCGGCTCCGCGTTCGGAGTGCCAGGCCCTTCCTGCGGCCGTTCCCCGAGCCGTCCGCGGGAGCGTGCGGCATGCTGCCGCGGCCACCGTGCCCGGCATTCCAGAGGAGGAGTCCGTGACTCGACCAGGCCAGCGCCAGACGGGCGCTCGCCGTACCGCCCCGCGCAAGCAGCGAGGCGTCCGCCACCGCGGCGACGTTGTCTCGGTGCTCGCCCGAACCGTTCGTGAGGTCGAGGCGGCCACCCAGCGCGGCCGTGTGACGCCTGCCGTTCGCACGAAGTTCCAGGCCGTCGCCCTGCTGCTGCGGGACGAGCGCGCCCGCGTCCAGGCGGCGGCCGGCAGCGACAACCAGCGGGCCGAGCAGCTCAAGCGCCTGGACGGCATCGCGACCGTCCTCGCGACGACCGCCGTCCGGGACGCCGGGCTGCTGGCGCTGCTCGCCGACGACGCCGTCGTCTCCGACGCGGCTCGGTCGCTCAAGTGGGACATGCTGCGGGACCTCGGCATCGAGCCGGCGCCCGACGAGGTCGAGCCGGCGGAGACCGCGACCGTTCCCGCCGGCACGGAGCGGCGGGTCGTGCCGCAGTCGGTGATCTCGCGGCAGCTGGCGAACCCCTTTCTCGCCCCCGACTTCTCCGCCGTTCCGGAGCGCACCTCCCGTCCGCGCCGCCTGGCCGGCTGGGAACTGCTCGGCCCCCTGCTGAGCTCGTTCGAGCGCGCCGGCGGGGGAGCAGCGGCGTGCATGGCGCTCCCGGAGCCGACGGCACGGTTCACCCCGGCGGGCCTCGAGCTGATGCCGCACCAGGGGCAGCTGGTCGCCGCGGCCGCTGCCGGCCACCGGACGTTCCTGCTCGCCGACGAGCCGGGTCTGGGCAAGACGGCCCAGTCCCTGCTGGCTGCGGAGGCGGCGGACGCCTACCCGCTGCTCGTCGTCGTGCCGAACGTCGTCAAGACGAACTGGGCACGCGAGGCGGCCCGCTGGACGCCCCTCCGCCGGGCCACCGTGGTGCAGGGCGACGGCGAGACGGTCGACGGCTTCGCCGACATCGTCGTGGTCAACTACGAGGTGCTCGACCGCCACGTGGGCTGGCTCGGCGACTTCGGCTTCCGCGGCATGGTCGTGGACGAGGCCCACTTCATCAAGAACCAGACCTCGCAGCGCTCGCGGCACGTCCTCGCGCTCTCCGACCGCATCCGGTCCCGCGGCCCGCGGCCCCTGCTGATGGCGCTGACCGGCACCCCGCTGATCAACGACATCGAGGACTTCCGGGCGATCTGGCAGTTCCTCGGCTGGATCGACGACAGCAAGCCACTCGACGAGCTGATGGACGCGCTCGAGGACACCGGCCTGACGCCCGCCGACCGGGGCTTCTACGCCGCGGCGCGCCAGTGCGTGATCGACCTCGGCATCGTCCGCCGCCGCAAGGTCGACGTGGCCGCCGACATCCCCGCCCGCCGCATCGCCGATCTCCCCGTCGAGCTCGACGGACCGGTCGGGCGGTCGATCCGGGCGGCCGAGCGGGACCTCGCCCGCCGGATGGTGGCGCGGTACGAGACCGCGCTCGCGAACCGATCCTCCGGTGCCGTCGTCGAGGGCATCGACAACGGCATCGACGTGGACCTCGTCCGCCGGGTGGCCCGGTCGGAGCTGAAGGACGCGGCGACCGCGCAGTCCGGCGAGAACGTGTTCACCATGATCCGACGCATCGGCCGCGCGAAGGCCGAGCTGGCCGCGGACTACGCGGCGCAGCTGGCCCGCAGCGCCGGCAAGGTCGTGTTCTTCGCCAAGCACGTCGACGTGATGGACGCGGCCGAGGAGACCTTCGCCCGGCAGGGCGTGCGCTTCTCGTCGATCCGTGGCGACCAGACGCCCACGGCGCGGCAGGCGAACGTCGACGCCTTTGTGAACGACCCGGACGTCGCCGTCGCGGTGTGCTCGCTGACCGCCGCCGGCGTGGGCCTGAACCTGCAGGTCGCCTCGAACGTCGTGCTGGCCGAGCTGTCCTGGACCGACGCGGAGCAGACCCAGGCCATCGACCGCAGCCACCGCATCGGGCAGGCGGAGCCGGTCACCGCGTGGCGCATCATCGCCGCCCAGACCATCGACGCCCGGATCGCCGAGCTGATCGAGGGCAAGGCGGGGCTCGCCGCCCGGGCGCTCAACGGATCGGACGAGCAGGTCGCCTCGTCGGCCGACGTGCAGCTCGAGGCGCTGGTCGCGTTGCTGACGGACGCGCTGCGGGCGTCGCCCGCACAGGGGGACGCCCTGCGAGCCTGACCGCCAGGATCCCCGGGGTGGCAGGGGTCTCCGGTCCTCGCCTGCGCAACACCCACGCGGAGCCCGTGATGCGAGCCAGAGGGCACGGCCGTGGGCGGCGGGTCGTGGATCGTCCGCGGTCGGGTGTCCGGCCTTGGTGAGCGGCCCTCCGGCCGTGCGGGCACCGAGGTAGGGTCCGCGACCCCGCAGCGGCAGTACCGTGCTCGGGTGTACGGGCCGTCCTCGGGTCTGGGGATCGCGTCATGAGGCCGCAGCTCACTCCTGAACAGGCGGCTGCGGTGCTCGGGTCGACGCACGTGTTCGGCGCGCTCGATCGGGGGTCTCTGCTCGGCCTGGCCGCGGGCAGCAGGCAGCGGACCTACGGCCGGGGGCAGTACCTCTGGTACCAGGGCGACCCGGGAGATCACCTCGCTGTGGTCTGTACGGGCCTGGTCAAGGTCGTGCTGACGTCGGAGCAGGGCGACGAGATCGTGCTGGTCACCCTCGGCCGGCACGAGACCGTCGGCGAGCTGGCCATCCTCGACGGCTCGCCGCGCTCGGCTTCGGTCGTCGCCGTCGAGCCGACGACCGTGTTGATGGTGCCGCGGGCGGCGGTGCTGGAGGCGATGGCCGCTCACCCGGCGGTCCTCGACGCCGTTCTCCGCTCGCTCGGGCAGCTGGTCCGCCGGCTGACCGAGCAGACCGGCGGCCTCGTCTTCCTCGATCTGGCAGGTCGTGTCGCGAAGGTCCTGCTCCAGCTCGCCCAGCGCCACGCGCGGGACGACCATCAGACGGTGCTCGACGTCGGGCTGTCGCAGTCCGACATCGCCGCGATGGTCGGGGCCACCCGTCCCGCGGTCAACCGGATCCTGCAGGTCTTCGCGTCCCGCGGTCTGATCTCGGTCGACGGTCGCGTCATCGTGCTGCGTGATCCCGCTGCGCTGCGCCGCCGCGCGGGCCTGTGACGTCCCGCGCCGGTCGACGCCCGACCGATCCCCGGTAGCGACAGCGGCTCTGCCCTGACGGCCTGCGACGCCCGGTCGATCGGACGCACCTGTCATCCGGATGACAGGCGGCGTGTCAGCCGGTTGGCAGCCCGGCCGCACCGCCGGGCCATAGCGTCGCTCCGCAGCCGGATCCGGTGCGCCGGACGACCGCCCCGACCGTCTCCTGATCCACGGAGGTGGGGGGGCACGGCCCGGACCCGGGCTGCTCCACACATCCACGATCCGCTGAGGGACCGCATCGGGCGGATCAGGTCAGAACGGACTCCTGCGCGATGGCCACACAGGCATGTCCCACCACAGCGCACGCCACCAGAGGATGCGACAACGCCACCTTGCTGGCACGGGCGGTAGAGGGCGATCAGTCGGCCTGGGGACGACTGATCGACGAGTACGACGGTCTCGTCCGGTCGGTGGCCGCGTCCTTCCGCCTCCAGTCGGCGGACGTCCACGACGTGGCGCAGACGACCTGGATGCGCCTGCTCCAGAACCTCCGCAGCATCCGCGATCCGGAGCGCCTGGCGGGATGGCTCTGGGTCACCGCGACCCGGGAGTCGTTGGCAGTCCTGCGCCGGGCCGCTCGACTCCGCCCCCTGCCCACGGTCGACGAGGCCCCGGACCCCACGGTCG
Organism: Geodermatophilus sp. URMC 61; assembly: GCF_052931555.1. NCBI lineage: Bacteria > Bacillati > Actinomycetota > Actinomycetes > Geodermatophilales > Geodermatophilaceae > Geodermatophilus > Geodermatophilus sp. URMC 61. The sequence goes on along the minus strand of NZ_JBRFHZ010000002.1, from coordinate 1,685,832 downwards.
ATCCGGCGGGAGACGTCGCCGACCGCGACGAGGCTCGTGACCTGTGGGCCGCCGTGGCCGAGCTCTCGCCGCGGCAGCAGCGTCTGCTCGTCGCCCTGTTCCGGGACGAGCTGGATTCGTACGACGTCGTCGCGGCGAAGTGCGCCATGCCCATCGGCAGCATCGGCCCGACGCGGGCACGCGCACTGTCCCGCCTGCGGGACAAGCTGGCCGAACGGGGATGGGGATCAGCCGACCTCTGACCTCATCCGTCCACAACCGGTGCGATCCCGCCTGCCGCGGCGCCCCGTGGGTCGGACCGGGCGGGACGGTCGACCCCACGGGTGACGATTCCGTGACGCCTCCGCGCCTAACGTCCGCGTCGAGGGTCGGGGAGTCCGGCAGGCACGGGCGGAGGTGGCCCGTCCTCGGCGGAACCCGCCTACGGTGTCATCGTCATCCCTCGGAGTCGCGATGGACGCTGATCCGCCGCTTCAGGCCGAGGGCCGTGGTGTGCCCACGTCGGCGGAAGCGACACTGCGCGACGGGATCGCGAGCGGCGCTCCCGCGAACACGACCGCGAGCCAGGTGTCGTCGGCACACCGCCGCGAACCCGTGTCGCCGGAGACGATGCGCCGGCTGACGGCAGGGCTGGGTGGGCTCCTGGACCCTGTGCTCGACCTGCGGGCGCCGCCGCCACGGTTCCCCGTCGTCTCCCCGGTGCCACCTGCTGCCGAACGGGTTCGTGCCCGGCCCTCCGGTCGCCGCTCACCCGGCCGCAGGCCTCCAGGACGGCGAGTGGAAGAGGTTGCAGTCCCGGACCTGGGTGATGAAGTCGGCGCTCTTGCGCTCTGGGGGCCGGAAGCGATCGAAGCTGACGGCGACCCAGGCACCGGGCGCGAGCGGTGTGCGCCAGGGGAGGGTGTACTCCCCGTAGTAGTTCACGCCGACGGACACGTACGTGGGGTCGTACTCATACGGTTGCTTGTAGGGAACGGAGAGGAAGCCGAGCGGGTCCGGCTTCTCCTCGAACGTCATCTCCCGTCCCCACTCGAACGGCACGTGGAGTGCCTGGTCGAGGATGACCGAGTCGAGCGGCGGCGTGTCGAGCAAAGGAATGCCGTCGACCCAGGTGATGCCGTGGCGCTGCCATTCCCCGTCCACCGTCGGGTCGAACGCTGGTGGCGGGTCCTGGCCGGGATCGGCCACCATGAGACCCCATTCCCAGGGTTTGCCGTCCCGGGTGGGGGGCGGCGATGTCGCGGTGACCCAGAACCTGTCGTACTGGGCGGGCAGTGCTTCATCGGGAGGTCGGGGCGGCACCCAGCTCGGGTGCTCGGGAATGTGCAACTCGGCGCCGAAGCGGAAGCGGATGCCGTCGCGTCCGACCTTGATGACCTCGATTGCCGCGTCACTGCTGGAGTGCGACATGCCGACGTTCCTCGACTGTCCTCGGCGACGGTCCGGCGCCGCGTGTGCAAGATCGATAAAATACAGTCCGTGCCGATAGCGGCACAAGGGGCATTGTGGTGACCGACGACCCCGTCCTGATCGACGATCCCCGCGATGCTGCGGTCGTGAGCGCGGTGTGGCAGTCGTTCGTGCCCGACCACGTGGTCCGGACACTGCTCGGGCACGACGGGGACGTGCCCGTCGCCAGAGCCGAGCGGACCGATGCGGTGGTGCTCTTCGCCGACGTCGTGGGCTTCACCCCGATGAGCGAGGCGCTGGCCCGGGCCGGCAGCTTCGGCACCGAGGAACTCACCGGGATCTTGAACGGCTGGTTCGGCGCGATGGCCGACTGCATCTCGCGCTACGGCGGCGACCTGGTGGAGTTCGCCGGCGACGCAGTGATGGCGCTGTTCACCAACGACCGCCGGACCCGACGGCTGACGGTGCGGCGGGCGGTCCAGTGTGCGCTGGACATGCAGCAGGCAGTCGGGCGGTTCCGCGACATGGCCACCCGCGCCGGGACCTTCGGGTTGGGGATGAAGGTGGGTCTCGGTGCCGGACCCGTGGTGCACACCGTCGTGGGGGATCCGACGATCCGCCTGCAGCCCGTGCTCACCGGGGAGGCACTCGATCGTGCAGTCGCCGCCGAGCAACGGGCTCACAGCGGCGAGGTCCTCGTAGACGGTGGCCTCCTCGAGGTGGATCTCGCCGTGCGGGTGCTGGAGCACCGGGGTGAATGGCACGTCGTCGGTGGCGTGCACCACGGCGTCCAGCCGGTCCGGCCGACTCGGCCCGGAACAACTGTCGAGGACGTGGCAGAGCGTCTGGGCCCCTTCTTCCACCCCGTCATCGCCGAACGGCTGCGTTCCGGGCGGCATGAATTCGTCAACGAGCACCGCAGGGTGACCTCCGCTTTCGTGAGGTTGCCCGGATCAGCCGGCGACGGGGCCATGGCGGTCACGTCCCTGCAGCAACACGTGGCCGCCGCCGTGCAGGTGATCGACCGTTATGGTGGCCACCTGCGGCAGGTGGCCACTGGCGACAAAGGCGGCCTGTTGGTCGTCTTCTTCGGCGCGCCGACCAGTCACGAGGACGACGAAGAACGTGCGGTCCGGTGCTGTCTGGAGCTGCTCCGGGTGCTCGGCGACTCCTCCCGAGCCGCCGTCACCAGTGGCTCCGTGTACTGCGGTGAGATCGGTTCGGACCTCCGGCGCGAGTATGCCGTGATCGGCGACTCGGTGAACCTGGCGGCGCGCCTCATGCAGATAGCCGCGCCGGGCCAGCTCCTCATCGATGAGCCGAGCCACGAACGGTTGCGTGGGATCGTCGTCCAGGACGGGCTCGAGCCGGTCGAGGTGAAGGGCAAGGCCGGGCGGATCGGGATCTGGACAGTCCACGCCGTGCACGATCGGCCACCGGCCCGACCGCCCGGGCTCGCCGCCGGCCACGCGCTGGTGGGTAGGTCCGCTGAGGTCGCCAGGGTCCGGACGCTCGTGGAGCGGAGCCTGTCCGGTGAGGGGCAGGTCGTCTGTCTGAGCGGGGACCCGGGGATCGGCAAGTCCCGGCTCGCTGCCGAGATCGTCGACATGGCGGAGCGGCTCGGGTTCGCAGTCCACGGCGGCGCCTGCCGTTCCCATGGCACGACCACCGGCTACCTCGTCTGGCGCCCGATCTGGCGTGGCCTCCTGCAGGTGGACGCCGCGCTGCCCATCGCGGAGCAGCAGGCTGCGCTCGTCGAGGCGATCACGCACCTCGACGGCGGCTCGGGGGAGCGCGCGCCGTTGCTGGCGCCGGTCGTGAACCTCCCGATCCCCGACAGCGACTTCACGGCCGATCTCGATCACCAGGGTCGGGAAGATCTGCTCCAGTCATTGCTCCTGAGGTGCCTGCGCGCCCGCGCCAGGACCGGACCGGTGCTCCTCATGCTGGAGGACTGCCATTGGATCGATGCCGCCTCGCAGACACTCCTCGAGTTCCTCGGACGCAACGTCGCCGACCTCCCGGTGCTCGTGCTGGTGACGGCGCGCCGGACCGCCACCGACCCGCCGGTGATGACGCCGATCCTGCCGCTCGCCCACGTGACCGAGGAGCGGCTGACCGAGCTGGCTCCGGCTGACGCCGAGCGGCTGGTCGGCCTGCGGTTGCACCAGCGCTACGGCGCCGACGCCACGATCGCGCCGGACATGGTCCAGCAGATCGCCGAGCGTGGCGAGGGCAACCCCTTCTACCTCGAGGAGCTGGTCAGCTACCTGCACGGCCGAGGCGTCGAGCTCCGCGATCCTCGCGCCTTCACCGGCCTCGAACTCCCGGATGGGCTCCAGCGACTCGTGATGGCCCGGATCGACCAGTTGAGCGAGAGCGAGAACGCCACCATCAAGGTGGCGAGCGTCATCGGGCGCCGATTCCCTGCGGCATGGATCTCGCAGATCCATCCGAGTGCAGGGGGGCCGCGAGAAGTACTGCTCCACCTGGAACGGCTGGACGAGCTCGATCTGACGCCCCGGCAACCGGACACCGCTGAACCCGAGTACCAGTTCAAGCACGCGATCATCCAGGAGGCGGCGTACCAGAGCCTCACCTTCCAGATGCGGGAGCAGCTGCACGAGCGGGTCGGCCTGCTCATCGAGGCCGCCTGTGCCGATCGTCTCCCGCAGTATGTCGATCTGCTCGCGCATCACTACGGACACAGCAAGCGGGTCGACAAGCAGCGGGTGTGGTTCCGGGCGGCCGGCGACTCGGCCAAGGCCGCCTTCGCCAACGAGGCCGCCAGCGCCCACTACGAACGCCTGCTCCCGCTCCTCGCCGTCGACGAGACCGGCGACGTACTGGTCGAACTCGGTGCCGTCTGGCACCTCACGGGGCAGTGGGCCAAGGCGGAGCAGGCCTACCGGGAGGCGATGGAGATCGCCGCGCGCAGCGGCCGACGCGACGTCCTCGCCGCGGCTCAGCGCGATCTCGGCGACCTGTTCATGTTCACCCAGTCGTATGCGGAAGCGGTGAGCTGGCTGACCCGGGCTGCCGAGGAGTTCGAGCAGCTCGACGACCACAGAGGGCTGTCGAGGGCCCTGGACCGCCTCACCTATGCGCTGTACCAGCAAGGCGCCTACGACCAGGCGCTCGCCGCGGCTGAGCGCCACCTCGCACTGGCGACCGACGCTGGTGACCGCGCCGGGATGAGCGTCGCGCTCAACCACACCGGGCTGGTGCACATGAACACCGGTGAGATCCCCGAGTCACGTGCGCTGCTGCAACAGGCTCTCGACACTGCTGCCGAGGCCGGCGACCGACGTTGCCTGCTGCACGCGACGAACAACCTCGGTCTGGTGCACTGGCGCAGCGGAGACCACCTGCGGGCGGTCACCTGCTGGCAAGAGGCCGTTCCCGTGGCCCATGAGATCGGCGACACGCAGACCGCCGGCATCGTCATCGGCAACATGGGTGAGGCCTACCTGGGGCAGGGGGACCTCGTCGGGGCGATCAAGTGCTTCACGCACGCGCTCCGCATCGGGGTCGCACTCCGGGACTGGACGAGCATCGCCGACCAGGTCGCGAACGTGGCCGCCATCGCGGCCGCCCTCGGCCTCGCCCGGGCAGCCGAGCGGCTCCTCACGCACGCCATCGCACTCGCCCGTCACCTCGACGCCCCGTACTTCCTCTGCGGCTGGCTCCACCAGCTGGCCAAGCTCCATCTCGCCCAGGGCCGGCTCGACCAGGCAGAGCGGCTCAACTCGGAGGCACTCGACGTGGCGAACGAGCACAACGAGCGCGACGTGACCACGAAGGCCTACATCCTGTCCGTCCGATTGCAGGTGGCACTCGACCGCATGGACGTGGAGAAGGGCGTCCAGCGGCTGCGAGCCCTCGAGCGTGACCCGATCGAGCCCCACGAGCGCGCGATGCTCCTCGATGCGGTGTGGCACCTCACCGGGACCGAGGAGGCGGCGCGGAAGGCTGCCGACCAGCACCGAACGCTCCACGACCGTGCCCCGACCGTTGAGCACAGGGAGGCCTGTGCGCGGCTGACCGGGGTGAGGTTGCCATCCGGCCCGCCACTGCCCCCGCTGCCCGACGACGTGGAAGCCGAGGTCGCCGACTTCCCCAGGCTGCTCCGGGAGGTCGATCAGGCCATCGGCCAGCTCGGCGCCGGCTAGTTCCGTCGACGGGGCCTGATCCAGGCTGCCTCGCGTTCCCACGCGGGCTCCCACGGGACGTGGCCGAGGAGCCGGACCCCGCCGGCTCGCCGTGCGTCGCGTCGACCCTGCTGGGCGTCGTCCCGGTGTCCACCGGCAGCGGCCGCCGCTCGGTCAGCACGGCGTGCTGGGACGCGCTCGCGAACGGGCGCGGTGCTGTGGCGGCCGGGAACTCCGGCCTGCGGAGACCGGACTCACGGCACGCGCACCGGGACCATACGGTGCCCTAGCGTGCCGGTGTGCAGGGGACCGGAGCGCCCGACGGCGCGGCGGCCGACGAGGCGGTCCCGCCGTCGTCCGCAGCCGCCCCCGCGACGGACGGTTCCGGTCACCGGGGCGGGGAGCCGCCCTGGGTGCGACGAGCCGTGCTGCTGGTGGTGGCCGCCGTCGCGGCCTACCAGGTGACGGCATGGGCGTTCCTCGGCCTCCGGAGCTTCCTCGGCCTGCTGTTCCTGTCCTGGCTCTTCTCGATCAGCATGGAGCCGCCGGTGCGTGCCCTCGCCCGGCGGGGCATACGGCGCGGAGCCGGCACCGGACTCGTCATGCTCGTCGTGGTGCTGTTCGGGGTCGGGTTCCTGGCCGCGTTCGGCACCCTGCTGGTCGACCAGCTCGCGGGGCTGCTGAGCTCGCTGCCCGACGTCGTCGGGAGCGCGGTGAGCTGGGTCAACCGGACGTTCGACACCCGGCTGCTGGCCGGCGACATCGTCGACTCCCTGGAACTCACACCCGACCGGATCCAACAGCTCGTGGAGGAGCTCACGCCGGGTGTCGTCGGGGTCGTGACCTCGATCGTCGGAGCGGTCTTCCAGACGCTGACCTTCCTGCTGTTCGCCTACTACATGTCCGCGCAGGCACCCGCCCTGCGTGACACCGTCTCCCGGCGCTTCCCGCCCCGACAGCAGCTGGTCATCTCGACCGTGTGGGACATCGCGACGGAGAAGACCGGCGGCTACGTCCTCTCCCGGGTGCTGCTGGCCATCCTCAGTTCGTTCACCACGGCGATCTTCTTCCTCGTCGTCGACGTGCCGTACTGGTTGCCGCTCGCCCTCTGGACCGGGCTCGTGTCGCAGTTCATCCCCACCGTGGGGACCTACCTCGCGATCGGCCTGCCGGCGCTCGTCGCGCTGGCCGGCGACCCGGCGGACGCGGTGGGGGTCGTGGCCTTCGGCATCGTGTACCAGCAGGTGGAGAACTACCTGATCGGACCGCGGATCACCGCACGCACGGTCCACATCCACCCGGCGGTCGCGCTGGGCTCGGTCATCGTCGGCGCGACCCTGTTCGGGCCGATGGGCGCGTTGATCGCCGTCCCGGTCGTCGCCGCCGTCCAGGCCCTGGTCGAGACCTACGGGCGGCGCTACGAACTGGTCACCGGCGATGGGCCGACCGGGAACGCCTCCGTGGCGGGGCGGGGACGGTCGACGCCGGCCCGCCCGGACCGGCCCGGAGGCGTGGGCGGCGCCGTGCCCGGGCCGCGGTGACCGGGTCGGGCACCGCCACGGCACCGGCGGCGGGTGGAGCCGCGCGGGCCCTGACCTGGCTCCGGGCGCGTGACCCGTCGCTGGCCGCCGTCCGGCGGGCCGGCCGGGTCACCGTGGCCGCCTACGTCGGCTTCGCCACCTGCCGGTACCTGGTCGACGATCCGACCACCGCCCTCTACGCGCTGTTCGCGGTGGTCGCCCTGGGCGCCCTCGCCGAGGTCACGGGACCGCCGGCCGACCGGACCCGGACGTATCTCGGCAGCCTCGTGATCGCCGGTCTGCTGGTGACCCTCGGCACGCTGCTGGCGGTGCACACCTGGACGGCCGTCCTGGGCATGCTCGTCGTGGGGTTCCTGGTGGCCTACGCCGGCGTCGGCGGGCCGCGGATGGCCGGCGTCGTGAACGGGTTGCAGCTGTTCTACGTACTGCCGTGCTTCCCCCCGTACGCACCGGACACCCTCGACCAGCGGCTGCTCGGGGTCGGGCTGGGCATCACGCTCCTCGCCGTCGCCGACCGGGTGCTGTGGCCGGCCCCCGAGCCGGCGGACCCGGGCGTCCGCGTGGCCGACGCCGCCGGGCGGGTGGCGGCCTACGCGCGTGTGCTGGCCCGCGAGCAGCGGGACGGCGGCGACGGGGGATCGTCCGCGCTGCGGGCCGCCGCCGCGGACGCCGCGGCGAGCCTGCGGTTGAGCACGGTGCCGATCGCCGAGCGGCCGCTCGGGCCGGGCGTCCGCGACCGTTCCCTGATCCGGGCCGCGGCGGCGATCCGGGTGATCTCCGATCGACTGGGTGTGCTCGCCGACGTCTGGCCCGCCTCCGGCGGGTCCCGCACCCACCCCGCGACCGCGCGGCTCATGGACGCCGTGGCCGACGTCCTGACCGAGGGGCGGGAGGCCCTGCTCGGCACCGGACCCCCGCCGTCGACCGACCGGCTCGATCTCGCGCTCGGCTCCCACCGCGAGTGGCGCAGGCAGGAGTTCCTGGACCGCGCCACCGAGCCGGCGGCCCTGCGGGCCGGTGTCACCACCGTCGCCGTCGCGGAGGCCGCCCGCAGCCTGGTGCTCACCGTCCGCGGCGCCGTCGGTGCGCCCGCCCCCGATCCGGCGCACGTCCCCGAGGACCTCTGGTTCCTCACCGCCTCGACCGGCCGGCTGTGGTGGCGGCGGCTGCGCGCACACCTGACACCGCGCTCGGTCTACCTGCAGAACGCTGTGCGGCTGGCGCTCGGCCTCGCCGTCGCTCGCACCGTCGCCGGGGTCCTCGAGCTCTCGCACGGCTTCTGGGTGCTGCTGGCGACGCTGAGCCTCATGCGAACCTGCGCGGTCGCCGGGCGCTCGGTGCTCGTCCGCGCCGTCGCCGGCACCGCCGGCGGTGCCGTCGTCGCCGGGGGAGTGCTCTTCCTCGTCGGGGCGGACGCCCCGGTCTACGCCTGGGTGCTGCCGGGGCTGATGGTGGTGGCCTTCGCGGCGGGCTCCCTGTTCGGGGTGGCGGCGGGGCAGGCCGGGTTCACCGTCGTCGTCGCCCTGCTGTTCGCCCAGGTCGCTCCGGTGAACTGGCGCCTCGCCGAGGTCCGCCTCGAGGACGTCCTCGTCGGCGGGCTCGTCGGCATCCTGATCGGTGCCGCGGTGTGGCCGCGCGGAGGCCGTGGGGAGCTGCTCCGGGCCGCCGGGAAGAGCTTGCGGGCAGGTGCGGAGGAGATCGTCGCCGTCGTCGGCCAGCTGACCGGTGCGGGGTCGGCGCACCAGACCTCGCTCGGCCGGCGCGCCGCACTGCTCGACCACACCTACGCGCAGTACCGGTCCGAACCGACCCGGCCGGGTTCCCGCGTGGACTGGCTGGCCGTGCTCGGCGTGGTGCACCGTGTCGACGACTACTCCCGGACCCTGCGGTCTCGCTATCCTGCCGCCGCGCCGCCGCCCTGGCCGCGGCTGGCCGCGCAGCTGCGGACCGCGGCCGCGGACGTCGCCGCGGGCTACCGCGAGGCGGCGGCCGCCGTCGCGGCCGACCGGGTGCCCACGGCTCGTCCGGCCGTGCGGGTGGACCGGGTGCCCCGAGACGAGCTCGCCGCCGCCCCGGACGACGCGCTCCGGATGCTCGACACCTGGGGCTGGTTGCTGACGCTGGCGGACGACCTGGCCGGCATCGGCCGGGCTCTCGATCCGCCCCCGCCGGCCGGGGGGCTCCCGCCGCGGGCGCGGCATCGGCCGCCTGCCGGCCGGCGAGCCGGCCGACCCCCCGCGGCCGGGTCGCCGTCCTGACGGTGCGGCCCTCGCGGCTCCGGGTCCACGACGTCGGCAGCGGAGGCCCGGGCGAGCCCGGGGCAGGAGCTGTCGGGCTCGACGAGCGGTCCACGACCGGATCACGAGGACCTCGGCGGCAGGGCAGCCCAGGGACGGGAGGCCGGGCCCCGTCGGCCGTCGACGGGACAGCGAGGCGCGGGCCGGCTCCGGGTCCGACGCGGTCGGGACGACCGCGGTCACGTCATGTCGACCGCGATCTTCAGCTGCCCCGGCTTGGGGGCGATCGCGGCGTTGAAGGCCGCCTGCACGTCAGTGACGGGATGGACGTGGCTGACGTAGCAGTCCCGCAGGCCGGGGTGTGCCGCCAGGTACGCCCCGGCGTCCACCAGCACCCGGCTCCGCTCCAGGGTGACGCCCGAGCGCAGGGTCAGGTTCTTGCGCAGGAAGGTCATCATGTCGAACGGGTAGACCGGGTCGTCCGGGACGCCGAAGTAGAACACCTGACCGCCGGGCGCCACGGCGTCCAGTGCCGGCTGCAGCGTCGAGATCTGGTGGCCCACCGCCTCCACGACCACGGACGGCCGGTCGGCGTCGGACAGCGAGGCCGCCCACGGCTCGGCCCTGGCGGTGACCACCTCGTCGACGCCGAAGGCGGACGCGACGTCGCTGCGGTCCACCGGGTCCACGCCGGTCACCCGGGCCGCACCGCGGGCCTTGAGGACGTGGCTGAACAGCAGGCCGATCGGGCCCTGACCGATCACCCCGACCGTCTGCCCCGAGACGTCGCCGAGCTGCTCGACGGCGTAGAGGACGCAGGCCAGGGGCTGCAGCATGACCGCTGTGGTGGCCGGCAGGGCGGTGTCGTAGCGGGCGAGGCCGTCGCCGTCGGTGACCACGAGCTCGGCGATGCCGTCGAACATCGACGCCCAGCCCACGACGAGGTCGCCGGGGGAGCGGTCGGGATGCCTGCTGGCGACGACCTCCCCGACGATCTCGTGCATCGGGAAGCCCGGCGCCCGCGTGGCCCCCCAGCCGTCCTCGGCGGCCGGGTGCGGCCACACACCGCCGCGGAAGTTGGGCAGGTCGCTGCCGCAGATGGCGCCGGCGCGGGTGGCCAGCAGCACGTGCCCGGGCGGCAGGGCGGCGGGGTCCGGGGCCGCCACCTCGACCCGCTCGAAGCAGAAGGGACCGCTGAGCGTCTGCGCCCACATGGGTGTCCTCCGTCCTGCTCGGCGTGCCCGCACCGGAACGGTCCCGGCAGCCGTGGCGTCGATGGACGCCCTGGTGACCGGACCGCCGGGCAGTGCTCCTCAGCCTGCAGGATCTCTCGGAGCTCGGCACCGGCTGGCTCCCCGTGCTGCTCCCGTCCGGTGCGGGCGCTGCCTAGTCCGCTGGGCGGGTGACCTCGCCGCGATCCGGTCGGGACAGACCGATCGCGCCGAGCTGCGGCCGGGAGTGCGAGGAGCCGTCCCGGCCCCGGGGCGTCTCGTGCCAGTGCGCCGGCCCGGGTCATCCGGTGCAGGACTGCACGCACTCCACGGCCTCTCGGGGGACCACCGTTCGCCGTGCACACGTGCCGAGGCCGGCGGCCCCACGGTCCTTGGCGCGTGCCTCCGAGGAGAGCACGCTGTGGCGTGGCCGAAGGGGGTCGCCATGCCCGCCATCCCGTCCCGCGACCGGACCGAGATCATCGACGAGATCCGGAGGTACGCGCAGGACCGGCTGCCCCCGGAGCAGCAGCGGCTGTTGTCGACGTTCGTCGGGCAGTACTACGGGCGCACCGCCCGCGGCGACCTGGCAGCTCGGCCCGTGCACGATCTGTACGGCGCCGCGATGTCGCACCTGACCCTCGCCCTCGACCGGCCGCCGGGAGCGCCCGCGGTGCGGGTGTACTCGCCGGACTTCGAGGAGCACGGCTTCGGGTCGCCGCACACGGTGGTCGACATCGTGACGGACGACATGCCGTTCCTGGTCGACTCGGTGACGACGGAGGTCATCCGGCACGGACTCGGACTGCACCTCACCGTGCACCCCGTCGTCTCGGTACGTCGCGACACGGGGCGGCTCGTCGACATCCTCGACCGGCACGATCCCACGTCGGGGGCGCTGGCCGAGTCGTTCGTCCACCTCGAGGTCGACCGGCAGACCGACGCGGCGGTGTTGGACCAGTTGGGCCATGACCTCCGCCGCGTCCTCGGCGACGTGCGTGCCGCGGTCGAGGACTGGTCGGCGATGCGGGAGCGAGCCCTGGCCGTCGCCGGCGCGTTGGACGTCGAGGCGGCGTCCCTCGAGGAGGAGGACCGGAGCGAGGCAGCAGCCCTGCTGCGGTGGCTCGCCGACGACCACTTCACCTTCCTCGGCTACCGCGAGTACGAGTTGGGCACGGAGGGCGGCGAGGACCTGCTGTGCGCCGTCCCGGGGACGGGGCTGGGGCTGCTGCGCGACAGCCGGAGCCGCCCGGTCTCGCACAGCTTCGCGAAGCTGCCGCCGGAGGTGCGGCAGAGGGCGCGTGAGCCGGGGTTGCTCAACCTCACCAAGGCGAACTCCCGGTCGACCGTCCACCGGCCCAACTACCTGGACTACGTCGGCGTCAAGCGGCTGAGCCCCGAGGGCGACGTCGTGGGTGAACGCCGGTTCCTCGGCCTCATGGCGAGCGCGGCCTACCGGCAGTCGCCGCAGGAGATCCCGGTCCTGCGCCGCAAGGTGCAGGCGGTGCTCGACCGGGCCGGGTACCGCCCCGACAGCTACGACGGGCGGATGCTCCGGGACATCCTCGAGGGCTACCCCCGCGAGGAGCTGTTCCAGATCGACGCCGAGCAGCTGTTCGAGGCGGCCACGACGATCCTCGACATCCAGGACCGTCAGCAGCTGCGCCTCCTGGTGCGGCGCGACGTGTTCGGCCGGTTCATGTCCTGCCTGGTGTACCTGCCGCGCGACCGGCTGACCACGGCCCTGCGCACCCGGATCGAGGGCATCCTGCGGTCCGCGTTCCACGGGGTGAGCACCCAGTACGCGACGCAGGTGAGCGAATCGGTCCTGGCCCGGCTGCACATCACCGTCCACACCGAGCCCGGTGCGGTCCCGGAGTACGACGTCGCCGAGATCGAGGCCCGGCTCGCCGCGGCCATGCGCTCGTGGACCGACGACCTCTACGACGCCCTGGTCGACCAGCTCGGGGAGGAACGCGGGGTCGACCTGCACGGCCGCTACGCCGATGCGTTCCCCGCGGCCTACCGGCAGGACACCTCCGCCGCCGCAGCGGTCGTCGACATCGGGCGGATGGAGGGACTCGGCGGTGTCGACGACCTCGGGATGCACCTGTACCGGCCGCTGGAGGCTCCCCCCGACACACTGCGGTTCAAGCTGTTCCGTCACGGCCAGTCCGTCACCCTCTCCGACGTCCTGCCGCTGCTCGAGAACATGGGCGTCTACGTCGTCGACGAACGCCCCTACGCGGTACGACCGGCCGGAGCCGAACTGGTCTACATCTACGACTTCGGGCTGCGCCTGGAGGGGGTCACCGGCCTCGACACCGACGGGATGCGGGAGCGCTTCCAGGAGGCCTTCGCCATGGTCTGGCGCGGCGACCTGGAGAACGACGGGCTCAACCGGCTGGTGCTCCGCGCCGGGCTGCGGGGACGCGAGGTGGCCGTCGTGCGGGCCTACGCGAAGTACCTCAGGCAGGTCGGCGCCACCTTCGCCCTGGACTACACCGTCGCGACCCTCGCCGACAATCCGGACCTCGCCCGCGGGCTGTTCGAGCTCTTCCGGGTCCGGCTGGATCCCGAACACGCCGTGGACCGGGAGCTGGACGCCAAGCACGTCGTCCACGACCTGGAGGGCGGACTCGACGCCGTCACCAGCCTCAACGAGGACCGGGTGCTGCGCACCCTGCTCCGGATCGTGGAGGCGACGCTGCGGACCAACTACTTCCAGGTCGGGCCGGACGGGGCGGCCAAGCCGTGGCTGTCCTTGAAGCTGGCCCCGGCACAGATCCCCGACCTGCCCCTCCCGCGGCCGGTGTTCGAGATCTTCGTCTACTCACCGCGCGTCGAGGGCGTCCACCTGCGCGGCGGGCCGGTCTCCCGCGGCGGCCTGCGCTGGTCCGACCGGCCGGAGGACTTCCGCACCGAGGTGCTCGGACTGATGAAGGCACAGACGGTGAAGAACGCCGTGATCGTCCCGGTCGGGGCCAAGGGCGGCTTCGTGGTCAAGGACCCGCCCGCGGACCGGGACGCCCTGCAGGCCGAGGTGGTCGCCTGCTACTCGGCGTTCATCCGTGGCCTGCTCGACGTGACGGACAACCTGGTGGCCGGCGAGGTCGTCCCGCCCCCGCGCGTGGTGCGCCATGACGGGGACGACGCGTACCTCGTCGTGGCCGCCGACAAGGGCACCGCGACCTTCTCCGACACCGCCAACGCCATCTCCCAGGAGTACGGGTTCTGGCTGGGCGACGCCTTCGCGTCGGGTGGGTCGTCCGGCTACGACCACAAGGCGATGGGCATCACGGCGCGCGGGGCCTGGATCTCGGTCCAGCGCCACTTCCACGACCTCGGCGTCGACGTGCAGGACGACGACGTCACGGTCGTCGGGATCGGGGACATGTCGGGCGACGTCTTCGGCAACGGGATGCTGCTGTCCCGGCACCTCCGCCTGGTGGCGGCCTTCGACCACCGGCACGTCTTCCTCGACCCCGACCCCGACCCCGCGGTGGGGTTCGCCGAGCGCGCCCGGCTGTCCGCCCTCCCTCGGTCCAGCTGGGCCGACTACGACCCGTCACTGATCTCGACCGGGGGCGGTGTCTTCCCGCGGACGGCGAAGACGATCCCGCTCTCCCCGGAGGTCCGCGCCCGGCTCGACGTCGAGGAGGAGTTCCTCACCCCGGATGAGCTGGTCCGGGCCGTCCTCCGGGCGCCGGTCGACCTGCTGTGGAACGGCGGCATCGGCACCTACGTCAAGGCCTCGACGGAGACCCATGCCGAGGTGGGGGACAAGCGCAACGACCAGGTGCGCGTCGACGCCGGCCGGCTGCGCTGCCGGGTCGTCGGCGAGGGCGGCAACCTCGGCTTCACCCAGCGCGGGCGGATCGAGTTCGCGCTCGGGGGCGGGCGGATCAACACCGACGCGATCGACAACTCCGCCGGCGTGGACTGCTCCGACCACGAGGTCAACATCAAGATCCTCCTCGACCGCGTGGTTGCCGACGGTGACCTCACGGGCAAGCAGCGGGACGCCCTCCTGGTCAAGATGACCGACGAGGTGGCGGAGCTCGTGCTCGGGGACAACCGCGCCCAGACCCGCGCGCTCTACACCGCGCGAGCGCAGGCGCGGGCGATGCTCGACGTGCACGTGCGCTACCTGCGCGCGCTCGAGCGGCTCGGGCGGCTCAACCGGGAGCTGGAGTTCCTGCCGACGGACGACGAGCTGGCCGAGCGCGCCGCCGCCGGGCGCGGCCTGGTCATGCCGGAGTTCGCCGTCCTGCTGGCCTACTCGAAGATCTGGGTCTACGACGAGCTGCTCGCCTCCGACCTGCCGGACGACGCCTTCCTGTCCGCCGAGCTGGCCCGCTACTTCCCGGCCGCCGTCCGGCACCGGTACGCGGACCGGCTCCCGGCCCACCCGCTCCGACGCGAGATCATCGCCACCTGCGTGACGAACGCGATGGTCAACCGCGCCGGCAGCACGTTCGCGTTCCGCCTGGCCGAGGAGACCGGCCTCCCCGTCCCGCACGTCGCCCGCGCGCACGTCGCCAGCTGGGAGATCTTCGGGCTGACGAGGCTGCAGGCCGAGATCGAGTCGCTGGCCGACGTGCCGACAGAGGTCCAGATCCGGCTGCTGCTGGAGGTCCGGACGCTCGCCGAGCGGGCGAGCCGCTGGCTGCTCCGGAACCGTCGCCAGCCGCTGGACATCCGCGGCACCGTCGAGCACTTCGCGCCGGCCGTCCCGCTGCTGGCCGACGAGATGCCGCGTCTCCTCGCCGGCTCGGAGCAGGCGGACGAGACCTTCGCCGCCGCGATCGAACGATCCACCGCTGACGGGGTCCCGGAGCCGCTCGCCCAGCGGGTGGCCGCGCTGCCGGCGCTCTTCTCCGCGCTGGACATCATCGACGTGGCCCGCGCGACAGGTCGCGAACGGGAGCAGGTGGCCGCCGTCTACTTCGCTCTCGGTCAGCCGTTGCAGCTGAACTGGCTGCGCGAGCGCATCCTGCGGCTGCCCCGGGACGACCGGTGGCAGACCCTGGCGCGCGCCGCCCTCCGCGACGACCTCTACGCCGTCCGCGCCTCGCTGACCGCCGAGGTGCTGCGGGCCGGGAACGCGCCGCAGGACAGCGCCGAGCTGGTCCAGCGGTGGTTCGAGCACAACCAGCCGGCGGTCCGCCGGTGTCTGGGCGTCCTCCGTGACGTTGCCGCCGATGACCGGGTGGACCTGGCGACGCTCTCCGTGGCGCTGCGCGAGGTCCGCGGGCTGGTGTCGAGTCGGTCCGGGGTGGTCGACGGCTGAGCGGTCCGCGCCGACGCGACGGTGCGGCGTCGTCCTGGCCGAGGTGCCCGTGCTCGGGCGACGACGTCGAGGCGCAGCACGCGAACCAGGCGGTGTGGCAGCCGTGCCATCCCAGGATCGAGGCCGGCCGGGGGACGTGCCGGTGTCGACGCCCGCGGCCCGAGCGGTCTCCCGTTCCCTGAGCCCCCGGCTACTTCTTCCGCTTCGGCAGGTACAGGTCGGTGAGAGTGCCCTCGAACGCCTCCGCGGCCATCCCCACGGTCTCCGACAGCGTCGGGTGCGCGTGGATGGTCAGGCCGATGTCGGCGGCGTCGGCGCCCATCTCGATCGCCAGCCCCAGCTCGGCGATGAGCTCGCCGGCGGACGGGCCGACGACCCCGGCACCGATCACCCGGTGGCCGGCCTCGTCGAACAGCAGCTTGGTGAACCCCTCGTCGCGGCCGAGGGACAGCGCCCGGCCGCTGGCCGCCCAGGGGAAGACGCCCTTGCCGTAGTGGATGCCGGCGGCCCTGGCCTCGTTCTCGGTGACCCCGACCCAGGCGACCTCAGGGTCGGTGTAGGCCACCGAGGGGATGACCCGGGCGTCGAAGAAGCTGTTCTGCCCGGCGGTGACCTCGGCGGCGACCTTGCCCTCGTGCGTGGCCTTGTGCGCGAGCATCGGCTGCCCGACGACGTCGCCGATCGCGAAGATATGGGGGACGTTGGTGCGCATCTGCTTGTCCACGGGCACGAAACCCCGCTCGTCGACGACCACGCCGGCCCGCTCCGCGCCGATCGCCGGACCGTTGGGTCGCCGTCCGACGGCCACGAGCATGCGGTCGAAGGTCGCGGTGGTGGAGGTCTCGCCCTCGAGCGTGGCGACGAGTCCCTCGGGTCGCGCCTCGACGGCGGTCACCTTGGTCTTCAGGTGGACACCGGCGTAGGTCTGCGAGATGCGCTTGTACAGGGGCTGGACCAGGTCCTTGTCGGCGCCCGGGATGATCTGGTCCATCAGCTCCACGACGGTGACCTCGGCGCCGAGTTCGTGGTAGACGGTCGCCATCTCCAGCCCGATGATCCCGCCGCCGAGGATCAGCAGCCGCCGAGGGACGTCGGCCAGCTCCAGCGCGCCGGTGGAGTCCATGACCCGCGGGTCCTCGTGCGGGACGAACGGCAACCGGACCGGCTCCGATCCGGCGGCGATGATCGCGTGTTCGAAGTCGACCGTG
The DNA here is from genome assembly GCF_052931555.1 of Geodermatophilus sp. URMC 61. Lineage (NCBI taxonomy): Bacteria > Bacillati > Actinomycetota > Actinomycetes > Geodermatophilales > Geodermatophilaceae > Geodermatophilus > Geodermatophilus sp. URMC 61. The sequence goes on along the minus strand of NZ_JBRFHZ010000002.1, from coordinate 1,668,781 downwards.
GTCGTGCCGCCGTCGGCCAGCTCGACCTGCACCTGGTTCGGGGAGGTGAACCGGCCGCTGCCGCGGATGGTGGTGACCTTGCGCTGTCTGGCCAGGCCGGCGAGCCCGCCGGTCAGGCGGCCGACGACCTGGTCCTTCCAGCTGCGCAGCTTGCCGACGTCGACCGAGGGTTCCCCGAAGGACAACCCGTGCTCGGCCATCTCCCGGGTCTCGGCGATCACCTTGGCCGCGTGCAGCAGCGCCTTGGAGGGGATGCAGCCGACGTTGAGGCAGACCCCGCCCAGCGCCGGCCACCGATCGACGAGGACGACCGACTTGCCCAGGTCGGCCGCGCGGAACGCCGCGGTGTACCCGCCGGGGCCGGCGCCCAGGACGAGCACGTCGGCGCGGACGTCTCCGGGCCCGGACGCGGCTGCCGGCTCCGCCGCGGGCGTCGCCGCCGCGGCGGGCCGGGACGGCGCGTCCTCGGTGCGCAGGAAGAGCAGGATGCTGCCGGCGCTGACCCGGTCGCCCACCCGCACCGCCACGTCCTCGACGGTGCCGGACTGGGAGGCGGGGATCTCCATCACCGCCTTGTCCGATTCCAGGGTCACGACGGGGGTGTGCGGACCCACCTGGTCACCCGGTCCGACCAGCACCTCGGTCACGGGCACGTCGGCGAAGTCGCCGAGCTCGGGCACGACCACCTCGACCCGGTCGTAGACGCCGGCGGCCGAGCCGTAGCCGGGGCGGTCCACCGGGGCGGGGACGGCGTCCTCGTGGGTGACGGGGTGGGTGGCCGGCGCGGTGCCGGTGCCGCTCTCGGTCATGCGCAGCACCACGTCACCGGTGGACACCCGGCTGCCGACCTGGACCAGCACCTCCTCGACCGTCCCGGCCGCCGGCGCGGGGATGTCCATGGTGGCCTTGTCCGACTCCAGGGTCAGGACGGGGTCCTCGGCGGCGACCACGTCGCCCGGGGCGACGTGGACCTCGATGACGGGGACGTCCGCGAAGTCGCCGATGTCGGGGATGCGCATGTCCACGGGAGGCTCCAGGGCTGGGGGTGGGCGGTGCTTCGGCTGGTGCTAGAGGACGAGGCGGCGGACGTCCTCGAGCAGGTGGCACAGGTACCGGGTGAAGCGCGCAGCGGCCGCGCCGTCGATCACCCGGTGGTCGTAGGACAGGGAGAGCGGCAGCACCAGCCGCGGCACGAACGTGGTGCCGTCCCAGACCGGGGCGGTCTTCGACCGCACGACGCCCAGGATGGCGACCTCGGGGGCGTTCACCAGAGGGGTGAACGACGTCCCGCCGATGCCGCCCAGGCTGGAGATGGTGAAGCAGCCCCCCTGCAGGTCGGTGGCGGTCAGCTTGCCGTCCCGGGCCCGCGCGGACACCTCGCCGAGTTCGCGGCTGAGCTCCCGGATCCCCTTGCGGTCGACGTCGCGGATGACCGGGACGACCAGGCCCTCGGGCGTGTCGACGGCGACGCCGATGTGGAAGTACCGCTTGAGGACCAGGGCGTCCTTCTCCGGGGTCAGACTGCTGTTGAACCGCGGGAACTCGCGCAGGGCAGACACCGACGCCTTGAGCAGGAACGACAACAGCGTGACCCGGTACCCCTCCGCCCTGGCCTCGGTGTCGAGCTCCTTGCGGTAGGCGTCGAGGTCGGTGATGTCGGCGTCGTCGTCGTGGGTGACGTGCGGGACGTTGAGCCACGAGCGGTGCAGGTGCGGCCCGGACACCCGCTGGATGCGGGAGAGCGGCTGCACCTCGACCGGCCCGAACTTCGAGAAGTCCTGCGGCGGGATCTCCGGGATGCCGCCTCCCGCTGCGGCGGGGGCGGGGGCCGGGGCGGCCTGCTGCGGTCCGCGGACCTCCCGGAGCAGGTCGTCCTTGGTGACCCGTCCCTTCCGTCCGGAGCCGGTGACCCCGGTGAGATCGATCCCCAGTTCGCGGGCCAGCCGGCGCACGCTCGGCCCGGCGTGCACGCCGGTGAAGTCCGGCGGCGCCGCCGTGGCGCTCACGGGGGGACCGCCGGGCGCGGTCGACGGGTGCGCCGCCTCGGCAGAGCGCCGGGCGTGCTCCGTGACGACGTCGGTCGGCTCCTCCTGGTCCACCGTCTCCGCCGCGAGCTGCTCGACCGGGGCGGCCCCGTCGGACTGGTCGAGCAGCAGGATCGGCTGCCCGACGTTCACCGTGTCGCCGACCGAGATGTGCAGCTCGCGGACGGTACCGGAGGCCGGCGACGGGATGTCCATCGTGGCCTTGTCGGACTCCAGCGTGACCAGCGGGTCCTCGGCCGCGACCGCGTCCCCGGGCCGGACGTGGATCTCGATGACGGGCACGTCGGAGAAGTCGCCGATGTCGGGCACCGTCACTTCGGCGGGAGCGGTCATGTCAGGCCTTCCGGACGAGGGGATGTGGTCAGACGGTCCACGGCGGCGGTGCCTCCGGGTCGATGCCGTACCGGCCGATGGCGTCGGCCACCGTCGTCGCCGGGACGGCGCCCTGCGTGGCGAGGGAGGCGAGCGCGGCCACGGTCACCGCGTGCCGGTCGACCTCGAAGAACCGGCGCAGGTTGCGGCGGTAGTCCGAGCGCCCGTAGCCGTCGGTGCCCAGCACCCGGTAGCTGCCCGGGACGTAGGGCCGGATCTGGTCGGCGAAGCCCCGCACGTAGTCGGTGGCCGCGACCACCGGGCCCGGTCGGTCGGCCAGGCACTGCTCCACCCAGCTGCGGCGCGGCGGCTCGGTCGGGTGGAGCAGGTTCCACCGCTCGACCTCCATCCCGTCCCGCCGCAGCTCGGTGAAGCTGGGCGCGCTCCACACGTCGGCGTCCACCCCGAAGTCGGCGGCGAGCAGGTCGGCGGCGGCCAACACCTCACGCAGGATCGTGCCGCTGCCGAGCAGCTGCACCCGCGGCCGCCCGGCCCCGTCTCCTGCCGGTCCGGCCTGTCCCTCCCGCAGCAGGTACAGCCCGCGCAGGATCCCCTGCTCGGCGCCCTCGGGCATCCCCGGGTGCTCGTAGTTCTCGTTCATCAGGGTGACGTAGTAGAAGACGTCCTCCTGCTCGGCGAGCATCCGGCGCAACCCGTCCTGGATGATCACCGCGACCTCGTGGGCGAACGTGGGGTCGTAGGAGACGCAGTTCGGGATCACCGAGGACAGCACGTGGCTGTGGCCGTCCTCGTGCTGCAGCCCCTCGCCGTTGAGGGTCGTCCGGCCGGCGGTCGCGCCGAGCAGGAAGCCGCGCGCCCGTGAGTCCCCGGCTGCCCAGGCGAGGTCCATGACCCGCTGGAAGCCGAACATCGAGTAGAAGATGTAGAAGGGGATCATCGGGGTGTCGCTCAGGCTGTAGGACGTCGCCGCGGCGATCCACGAGGACATCGCCCCCGCCTCGTTGATGCCCTCCTGGAGCATCTGGCCGTCCGGGGCCTCCCGGTAGTACATGAGCTGGTCGGCGTCCTCCGGCCGGTAGAGCTGACCGACCTGGCTGAAGATGCCGAACTGCCGGAACATGCCCTCCATCCCGAAGGTGCGTGACTCGTCGGGCACGATCGGGACCACCCGCCGGCCGATCGCCTTGTCGCGCAGCAGCGTGTTGAGGACGCGGACGAAGGCCATGGTGGTGGAGATCTGCCGACCCTCGGTCGGCACCAGCTGCGCGCCGAAGGCGCTGAGGTCGGGCACCTGCAGGGTCTCGCTGGACCGACGCCGACGCGCCGGCATGGGGCCGCCCAGTGCCGCCCGGCGCTCCCGGAGGTAGCGCATCTCCTCGCTGTCCTCGGGGAAGCGCAGGAAGGGCACCTCGTCGAGCTGCTCGTCCGGCACGGGGATGGCGAAGCGGTCGCGGAACCGGGCCAGCGCCGCGCCCGCGACCTTCTTCTGCTGGTGGGTGATGTTCTGGCCCTCGCCGGCCTCGCCCATCCCGTAGCCCTTGACCGTCTTGGCCAGGATCACGGTCGGCTGCCCGACGGTCCGCACCGCCGCGCTGTAGGCGGCGTAGACCTTGCTGGGGTCGTGTCCGGCGCGGGTGAGGGCCCAGATCTCGTCGTCGGTCATGCCTGCGACGAGTTCGAGCAGCTCGGGGTACTTGCCGAAGAAGTGCTCCCGGACGTAGGCACCGTTCTTGGACTTGAAGTCCTGGTACTCCCCGTCGACGGCCTCCTCCATCCGCTTGAGCAGCAGGCCGGAGGTGTCACGGGCGATCAGGGGATCCCAGTTGCTGCCCCAGATGGTCTTGATGACGTTCCACCCGGCGCCCCGGAAGATGCCCTCTAGCTCCTGGATGATCTTGCCGTTGCCGCGGACCGGTCCGTCGAGCCGCTGCAGGTTGCAGTTGATGACGAAGATCAGGTTGTCGAGCTTCTCGCGCGAAGCCAGCGTGATGGCGCCCAGTGACTCGGGCTCGTCGGTCTCCCCGTCGCCGAGGAAGGCCCAGACCTTGCGGTCGGTGGTGTCGGCGAGCCCCCGGCAGTTCAGGTACTTGAGGAACCGCGCCTGGTAGATCGCCATGAGCGGGCCGAGGCCCATCGACACGGTGGGCAGCTGCCAGTAGTCCGGCATGAGCCACGGGTGCGGATAGGACGACAGGCCGTCCCCGCCGACCTCCTGCCGGAACCTGAGCAGCTGCTCCTCGGTGAGCCGGCCCTCGAGGAAGGAGCGGGCGTAGATCCCGGGGGAGGAGTGGCCCTGGATGAACAGCAGGTCGCCGCCGTGGGTGTCGGTCGGCGCGTGCCAGAAGTGCTGGAAGCCGACGTCGTAGAGCGTCGCCGCCGACTGGAAGCTCGCGATGTGGCCGCCGAGCTCGGAGGACTCCGCGTTGTTCCGCAGCACGATGGCCAGGGCGTTCCAGCGGATGAACGATCGGATCCGGTGCTCGATGGCGCGGTCGCCCGGGTGCCGGTCCTCGTCGCCCGGCGGGATGCTGTTCAGGTACGGGGTGGTGGCGCTGTACGGGACCGCCGCGCCCTTGCGGCGCGCCTCGGCGAGCACCTCGTCGAGCAGGTGGAACGCCCGGTCCGCGCCCTCGAACGCGAGGACCGAGTCCAGCGCGTCGATCCACTCCCGGGTCTCGGCGGGGTCCAGGTCCCCGCTGACGTCTCGGCTGAGGTCCTCACTCACGTCGTCCTCCTCCTGCGTGGCCGCTCCGCTGCGGTAGTCGGCGACGCCGGGGATCCTGCCGCAGGTTGCCGACTCTCGGAGAGTGGCGCGGAGTGGTCGGCGGCGCAGCTCGAGGCGGGAGCGACCGGACTGCCATGCCGATGACGGCCGGGGGCGATCCCGGCACCGCCCGGACCTGATCACGTCGGAGAGCGGCACGGCGGTGCTCCTCTCCACCGTGATGTCGACGTTCGCGCTGGTGAGCCGCCTGAGCGTGCCAGCCTGTTCCAGCTCGGCGGGAACCCGGAGGCACCGCTCAGGGGACGGACATCCGTGACCGGTCCTGGCACGCCGTCCCGACCATGTGCTCACTCGGGACATCGGCGACGCTCGAGACCCTCGGTGTTCGGGCCGTTGCGGCACGGGCAGCCACACGGCGGCGGTGGCGACCGGGCCGGCTGCCGACCGCATCGACCTCCGCCGGACCGCCTCCGGCGCCTGATCAGTGCCAAGGTGTGGAGTCGGCGTGGCGACGGTGCGGTGACCTCGCCCATCCCCGTACCGGGAGGAGCAGGTCATGGTCGTGCTTCACACCGCGATCGCCATCGTCGTGATCGTCCTGCTCATCATCAAGATCAAGGTCGACCCGGTGATCTCCCTGATCGTCGGGTCGCTCTATCTCGGCCTCGCGACCGGTGTCGGCTTCACGGCGACGCTGACGGCGATCACCACCGGTTTCGGCGAGATCATGGGCGAGGTCGGCCTGCTCATCGGCTTCGGCGTGCTCATCGGGGCGATGCTGCATGCGATGGGCGCCTTCCGGAAGATGGTGACGATGCTCGTCGACCGTGTCGGCGCGCACCGGCTCCCGTATGCGATGACGGCGGCGATGTCGACGATCTTCCCCTCGATCTACGTGGACGTGCAGGTCGTGCTGGCGTCTCCGGTGGCGCGTTCGACCGCGCCGTTCATCGGCCGGACCGGCTTGCCGCACATGTCCGGTGCGCTCGGAACCGGGATCTTCGCCGGCTACGTCTTCGTGATCCCGGGACTGGCCGCGGTCTCCATCGCGGGCCTGCTCGGGATCCCGCTCGGCACGTGGCTGATCTACGGCCTGGTGCTGGGGCCGTTGACCGCGATCGTGACGACATTGATCTTCCGGTTGCTCCTGCGCGGCCGCTACTGGAACGTGGCCAGGGACGAACACGTCGACGAGGCCATGGTCGAGCAGGAGACCACTGAGCTGGTCGAGGAGGACAGCGCGACGCCCCCGCTGCTCGTCTGCCTGCTACCCATCCTGGTGCCGCTGGTGATGATCGCGTTCGGCGCCTTCGCCGAGCTGCTGGAGTTCTCCAACGACTTCATCGCCTTCCTCGGCGACGCCAACTTCGCGCTCTTCGTCGGCCTGATCGGTGCCTACGTGCTCTGCCGGCGCACCCTGGGCCCGGAGGGCACGGATACGGCGATGAGCGAGGGCTTCCACACCACCGGCGCGATCCTCCTCATCACCGGCATCGGCGGGTCCTTGGGTGCCGTCATCGGGGAGACCGGGCTCGACACGATCCTGGCCGGCCTCTTCACCGCCGAAGCAGAGGCACCGGTCATCCTGAGCATCCTGCTCGCCTGGCTCATCGCCGCGGTGCTGCACCTGGCGATCGGGTCGGTGTCGGTGGCGGCCATCACAGCCGCCGGGATCATCGGCCCGGTGCTCGGGTCCATCAACGTCTCGCCGGTCGTCATCGGCCTCGCCATCGCCTCGGGCGCGATGTTCGCACTCCAGGTCAACAGCAACTTCTTCTGGATGTTCAAGTCGCTGCTGGGGCTGTCGACGCAGGGCACCTTCAAGACCCTCACGATGGTCACGTCCGTCGCCTCGATCGTCTCGCTGCCGATGGTCATGGCGGTGGCCCTCATCGCGTAGGGCGGCGGCGGGCGGGCCGTCCGCAGCCGGCTGTGGGCGGCGACGGTCAGCCGGGTCCCGCGGACGCGGACCAGCACCTCGACACCCCGGATCGGAGAGACGACGCGGCACGGGCCGGGTCTGGCCGACCGGTGGCCCCCAGCCCGAAGCGCAGGGCTCGCCGACGCGGTACGGATCCTCGGCGAGCGGGCCTACCGGAGGGCCGCGACCGCGATGGCCACGGCCAAGGGGCGATCCTGTGCTGCGCCGTCGCCTGTTGCCGGGCGGGAAGGTGGCGGGCGATTCTCACTCATGGCGTCGAGTCCGTCGTACGAGCAGTCGAAGCAGGTCGCCGAGGCCAGCCGCGAGACGGAGTGGACCAAGCCGTCGTTCGGCAAGGAGCTCTTCCTCGGCAACTTCCGCCTGGACCTCATCCACCCCCAGCCCGAGCTGGATCAGGCCCAGGTCAGGAAGGGGGAGGCATTCCTCGAGCGCCTCCGCGTCTTCCTCACGGAGCGAGTCGACCGGCAGCGGATCGAGCACGAGGCGAAGATCCCCGCAGACGTCATCCAGGGCCTCAAGGATCTGGGCGCTCTCGGCATGAAGATCCCCGAGGAGTACGGCGGGCTGGGGCTGAGTCAGGTCCACTACAACAAGGCGCTGGCCATGGCGGGCACGTGGCACTCGTCGATCTCGACCCTGCTGTCCGCGCATCAGTCGATCGGCCTCCCCGAGCCGCTGCGGCTGTTCGGGTCGGAGGAGCAGAAGCGCGAGTGGCTCCCCAGGCTCGCCACGGACCACATCTCGGCGTTCCTGCTCACCGAGCCGGACGTCGGCTCGGACCCAGCGCGCATGAGCACGACCGCGATCCCGACCGAGGACGGCACGGGCTACCGGATCAGCGGCACGAAGCTGTGGGCGACCAACGGCGCGATCGCCGACGTGGTGGTGGTCATGGCCGTCGTCTCGAGGTCGGACGGCCACCAGGGCGGCATCACCGCCTTCATCTGCCCTTGCCACCGGGAGGGCATCACCGTCGAGCACCGCAACGAGTTCATGGGACTCAGGGGCATCGAGAACTCGGTGACGCGCTTCGACGACGTCTTCGTCCCGAACTCCGACGTCATCGGCGGCGAGGGCAGGGGTCTGCGGATCGCGCTCACCACGCTCAACACCGGCCGCCTGTCACTGCCGGCGTTCTGCCTGTCGGCGGTCAAGTACTCGCTCAAGATCGCTCGCGAGTGGGCGGCGGAGCGCACGCAGTGGGGCAAGCCCATCGGCGAGCACGACCCGATCGCACAGAAGCTCGCCTGGCTGGCGGGCACGGCGTTCGGCCTCGAGGCGATGCTCGACGTGTCGAGCCGCCTGGCCGATGACAAGCGGAACGACATCCGCATCGAGGCCGCGCTCGCGAAGCTCTACGGGTCGGAGCTCGGCTGGACCGCCGTCGACGAGATGGTCCAGGTCCGCGGCGGCCGCGCCTACGAGACGGCCGAGTCGCTCGCCCGGCGCGGGGAGAAGCCGGTGCCGGCCGAGCAGATGCTGCGCGACATGCGCATCAACCGCATCTTCGAGGGCTCGACGGAGATCATGCACCTGCTGATCGCCCGCGAGGCCGTCGACCAGCACCTGAAGGTCGCGGGTGACGTGGTGCTCGGCGACTCCGGCCTGGCCGACAGGGTGAAGGCCGCCGCGAGGGCCGGCGCGTTCTACGCCAGGTGGTTCCCGACGCTGACGACGGGCGCCGGTCAGCGGCCTCGCTCCTTCTCCGAGTTCGGCGATCTGGCCACGCACCTGCGCTACGTCGAGCGCCGCTCCCGCAAGCTCGCGCGCTCGACCTTCTACGCGATGGGCCGCTACCAGGCGCGCCTCGAGCGGAAGGGCCAGCTGCTCGGCCGGATCGTCGACATCGGTGCCGAGCTGTACGCGATGGCGTGCGCGTGCGTCTACGCGGACACCATCGCGCGCGGGCACCCCCAACGCAGGCAGGAGGCCGTCGAGCTGGCCGACCTGTTCTGCAGCCAGGCCCGGCGTCGGGCCGACCGGCTGTTCACGGAGCTGTGGGCCAACGACGACGCGGCGCAGTACGAGGTCGCGCAGCAGGTGCTGAGCGGCCGCTACGGGTGGTTCGAGCAGGACGTCCTCGATCCGGCGGGCGATGGCCCGATGATGCCGTTGCACGCGCAGCCGGCCGCCGAGCAGTTCGAGGACTCGCGGGTCGGGACCGCCCCGGAGGTGGAGGCCACGGCCGCGCAGTAGCGGTCCCTCACGCCTGTGCGGTGAGCCCCGAGAACGTCGGCGCCTGATCCCCGCCGTGTCCTCCAGCCCGGCTCGCGGGCGAGCGGTCCGGACACCGGGTGATGTCCCACCGCTCGAGGCCCGGCGCGGTCGGTCCGGGACGCGCGGAGCGGACGAGGGCTCCGCGGCCGACGACCGCGGGGCCTGCATCAGGGAGTGTCCGAGGGGCGACCCGGTACGAACGCGCACGGTTCCGCTCCTGACGGGACGACCGCTGGCCATCCCTCCGGATGGCCGCTTCCTCCGCGAACTCCGGGCAGGCCCGGCAGGGCGGCCACTCGCGCGCGAGACGGTCCCCACCTCACCGCGTCCGACCTACCCTCAGGTGCGGTCCCCACGGGCTCCGCCGTCCCTGTCGATGCGGTGCCACCCCCCGTGGTGCGTGCCTCGTCGACACGTCCAGGGCTCGGTCCGGCGACCGAGGGGCCGTCATGGACCGATCGAGGCCCCACAGAGGAGGTGTCCGGTGACCACGACATCCCGGCGGGTGGCCGGCGTGCTTCTGATCATCATGCCCACCGTCGTCCTCGGTGGCGTCAGCGTCCTCTCTCTGCTCGTGTACGACCCCGCGTACGAGGCCAATCCCCTCCGTCAGGACCTGTGGCGGGCAGGCCACGCCCACGCGGGCGTGCTCCTCGTGCTCTCCCTGGTGGCGCTGCGGTACGTCGACGAGACCGCACTGGCGGAGCCTGCGAGGTGGTTGGTCCGGTTGGCGTTCCCGGCCGCAGCGGTGCTCCTGCCGCTGGCGTTCTTCCTCTCCGTGCTCGACCCCGCGGCGACCGAGCCGAACGCACTGGTCAACCTCGCCTATGTCGGGGCGGTCGTGCTCGTGACCGGCATGCTCACCCTCGGGGTGGGGCTGGTCCGAGGTCGGGCGACGACGACGGTCGACGAGGAGCTGACCCTCTCGCGCTGAGGGCGTCCGAAGTCCGGGCACCCGTGGCCGGCGGGAGAGGGGGACGGCCCTCCTGGACCGGGTGGGTCACGGAGCGTGTCGTGGATCGGACGGTCCGGCGCCGCAGCCCGCCCGAAGACGCACGTGCTCGGCCTGCGATCACAGGAGGCCGGATGGGGGTGGTCGACGCCGCCGACCCCAGAGCACTAGGTCTCTGGAGGGGCTGGACCCCCCTGGGCAGCATGGTGACCCCCTCACCCAGGCCTCCAGGAGGTCCGCCGTCCTCACCCGACGGGCGGCTGCTCCGCTGCGCCGCTTTCGCGAGGAGCCCCCGTGCCCCAGTCCCGTGCTGCTTCCCCCCGTGCACGCACCGAGCCTGGCGCTGTCGACGTCGTGGTCGTCGGCGCCGGCTTCGCGGGCATGTACATGCTCCACAGGCTCCGCCAGCAGGGCTGCACGGTGCAGGTCTTCGAGACAGCGGGGGACGTCGGTGGCACCTGGTACTGGAACCGTTACCCCGGCGCCCGCTGTGACTTCCCGAGCATGGACTACTCGTACTCCTTCGACCCGGACCTCGAGCAGGAGTGGGAGTGGACGGAGAAGTACCCGACCCAACCGGAGATCCTCCGCTACGCCCAGCACGTCGCCGACCGCTTCGACCTGCGGCGGGACATCCGGTTCCGGACCACGGTCGCCGCCATGGTCTGGGACGACGACAGGGCTCGGTGGACGGTGCACACAGACCAGGGCGACGAGGTCTCCGCCCGGTTCGTGGTGCACGCCTCGGGGCCGCTGTCGAAATGGAAGAAGCCCGAGGTGCCCGGCCTGGAGAGCTTCCGGGGCGCGTGGTACCACACCGCCCGCTGGCCGCACGAGGGTGTCGACTTCACCGGACGACGGGTCGGCGTCATCGGCACCGGTTCCTCAGCCATCCAGGCCATCCCGCTCATCGCGCAGCACGCGGCGGACCTCACCGTCTTCCAGCGGACGCCGAACTTCGCCATCCCGGCACACAACCACCCGTTCGCGCCGGGCTACCAGGACGGCGTCAAGGCGCGCTACCGGGAGATGCGCGAGCAGGCGCGGGTCTCCATGTTCGGCGTCGCGCTGCCCATGCCCGAGCGCTCCGCTCTGGACGTGGACCCGGAGGAGCGGCGCCGTGTGTACGACCACGCCTGGAACGACCCCGACAACGGCCTCGGCGACATGTACGTCGCGTTCACCGACGTGCTCGTGGACAAGACCGCCAACGACACTGCCGCCGAGTACGTCCGGCAACGGATCAGGGGGATCGTCGAGGATCCCGATGTCGCCGAGACGCTCTGTCCGAAGGACTACCCCATCCTCACCAAGCGGCTGTGCCTCGCCACGGACTACTACGAGACCTTCAACCGCGACAACGTCCAACTGGTCGACCTGCGCAAGACCCCGCTGGTCGAGATCACCCCGGCCGGCGTCCGCACCACCGACCGCCAGTACGAGGTGGACGACCTCGTCCTCGCCACCGGGTTCGATGCGCTCACCGGTGCGCTGACCTCGATCGACATCCGTGGGCGTGGAGGGCAGCGGCTCAAGGACAAGTGGGCGGCGGGCCCGCGCAGCTACCTCGGGCTCGCCGTGCACGGCTTCCCCAACATGTTCGTCGTCGCCGGACCGCAGACCCCCACGGTGCTGTCGAACATCATCGTGTCGATCGAGCAGCACGTCGAGTGGATCTCCGACGCCATCCGCCACGTCGACGAGCACGGCGTGGGCAGGATCGAGGCGACCGCGGAGGCCGAGGACGCCTGGGTCGCGCACACCCGTGAGGTGGCCAGCGCGACGCTCTTCCCGACGTCCCACTCGTGGTACCTGGGCTCGAACGTCGAGGGGAAGGCGCGGGAGTTCATGGTCTACCTCGGTGGGGTCGGCCCCTACCGGGCGAAGTGCGAGGAGGTCGCCGCGAAGGACTACGAGGGCTTCGTCCTCGACCGCTCACCGGCAGCGGCCGGCGCCGAACGGCAGCACGCCGCAGCGGCGGGACCCGGCGCGGGCGGTGGGTGACCGACGCGGCGCGAGCGCGCTGGCGGCCACCGCGGACCATCCCGGGACGGACGGGGACGAGCAGCCCGTTCGGCCGTCCCGGGCGGGACCGAGGTGGCCGGGGGGTGACGTGGCCCTCCCTCGGGTCACCCGACGCCGAGACCGTGGCGGCGGAGCGGCGAGGTCAGCGGATGGCCGGGGCCTGGTGCGGGCGAGGAAGCAGCGTGGGCGCTCGCGCGGTTCCCGCTGGTCAGCGCGCACCGCACGACGGATCTACGATCCGATCGCGTCGTCCCGAGGATGCGGCGACGTGCCCGACCGTCGCCTCGAGGAGCGCCGATGTCCGATCAACGCCACCTCATCGGCCTCCTCCTCGGGACCGAGGAGGACTGGCCCACGGCCTTCGAGGCGATGATCCGCAGGCTCGGCCCCGTGATGGACGGGTCCGGTCGGCGGCACGACTTCGACGTCGAGCGGATCACGATCGAGCCGTTCGACCTGTGCAGCCGGCCGCGGTACGACCTCGTGATCGACCGTCTGGCGTACTGGTACTACCACCCTCGTGAGTGGCTGAAGAAGGCGGCGCTCATGGACGACGTCTACCTCCTCAACAGCCCGTTCACGTTCCAGAGCATGGAGAAGCATGCCGCGTACTGCGCCATGCTGCGCCTGGGCCTGCACGTGCCGGACACGGTGCTGATCCCGTACAAGAACCCGCCCGACCACGCGAAGTACGCCTACACGGCGGAGAAGTACAACCGTCCGTTCGACCTGGATGCCATCGCCGAACGTCTCGGCTACCCCTTGTTCATGAAGCCCTACGACGGCGGTGCGTGGGTGGGCGTGAGCATGATCCGCGATCCCGCCGAACTGCACCGGGCCTACGACGAGTCGGGTCAGCGGCTGATGCACCTCCAGAAGGCGGTGTCCGGATACGACGTCTTCGCGCGCAGCCTGTCCATCGGCCCCGAGACGATGGTGATGAAGTTCGACCCCGACCAGCCCATGCACGCCCGGTACTCGGTCGCCCACGGCTTCCTGGACGCGGCGACCGGCCAGGAGACGGTGACCATCGGCAGGCTCGTCAACGCCTTCTTCCGCTGGGAGTTCAACTCCTGCGAGACGCTGATCAGGGACGGCGTCGTCTACCCGATCGACTACGCCAACGCCTGCCCGGACATCGCGCTGACCAGCCTGCACTACTACTTCCCATGGGCGCTGAAGGCGCTCGTCCGCTGGTCGGTCTACTGCAGCGCGACGGGACGGCAGCCGCGGTACGACCTGGACACCCGGCGGTACTTCGACATCGCCGACCGGACCGACCTCGACTACGGGGAGAAGCTGCGCGCGTACCGCGCCCTGGCCGACGAGTACTTCCAGGTGGAGGCGTACTCGGACTTCTGCGCCAGCCGGCTGACCCACCTCGACGAGGTGATGCTCGACTGGGTACGCGGTCCCGACTTCGACCGGCTCCTCGTCGACACGGTCCGGTCCACCTTCCCGCCGCACGAGCGCGACCACTTCATCGCGCACTACCGCGGGCTGCTCGGCGCCTGGGCCCACGACGAGGAGGCCCGCCTGTCCCGTGTCTGACGGCTCCGTCCAGGGCACCGCCCCGCGCTTGCGAGGGGTGGAGAGAACGGGGTCCTTCGACTAGTCGACCGGCCAGCTGTCGACCGGCTCGTTGGCGTGCATGAGCTCGCTGTAGCGCCGCAGCATCTCGCGCAGGGAGTCGCGCCGGTCCAGGGGCCTGCGCTGCTCGTCGATCCGCCGGAAGGTCTCCACCTGCCACTCCGCTCCGTTGCGGTAGGTGGTGCACCGGCGCTCGATCGCGCCGAGCAGGCGGTCGCTGACCGCGGAGTCGACCCCCCACTCGGCCAGCCCCTGCTGGGCGAGCGGGAGCAGACGGCGGAGCACGAGCTCGGTCACCGGCACGGTGCCGAGGCCCGGCCAGTACAGGTGCGCGTTGATGCCGTTGCGGGCACCCGCGAGGAAGTTGTCCTCGGCGGTGGTGAACGACATCTGGGACCACACCGGCCGGTCCTGCGCGGCCAGCACCCGCAGCAGCCCGTAGTAGAAGGCGCCGTTGGCGAACACGTCGACGACGCTGGGGCCGGCCGGCAGCACCCGGTTCTCGACCCGTAGGTGCGGTCGTCCCTGGTGGATGTCGTACACCGGGCGGTTCCAGCGGTAGATGGTGCCGTTGTGCATCCGCAGCTCGCTCAGCCGGGGCACGTCCCCGCGGTCGAGGACGGCCACCGGGTCCTCGTCGTCGCAGACCGGCAGCAGGGCGGGGAAGTAGGTGACGTTCTCCTCGAAGTGGTCGAAGACCGAGGTGATGAACCGCTCGCCGAACCACACCCGCGGCCGGACCCCCTGCGCCTTCAGTTCCTGCGGCCGGGTGTCGGTGGCCTGCTCGAACAGCGCGATGCGGGTCTCGCGCCAGAGCTCCTTGCCGAACAGGAACGGCGAGTTGGCCCCCAGCGCCAGCTGCACCCCGGCGATGCACTGCGCGGCGTTCCAGTGCGCCGCGTACTCCTGCGGGCTGACCTGGAGGTGGAACTGCGTGCTGGTGCAGGCCGCCTCGGGCGCGATGGTGTCGGCGTGCACGTCCAGTCGCTCGGGGCCGTCGATCGCGATGTGCAGGTCCTCTCCGCGCGCGGCGAAGATCTGCTCGTTGATGAGCGCGTAGCGCGGGTGGGCGGTGATCGCGGCCTCGGTCAGGTCCTCCGGCCTCAGCGTCGGCAGCGCACCGATCATCACGATGTGCGCGCCGATCGCCCGGGCCCGGACGTCGGCCTCGTTCAGGCTCGCCCGCAGCTCTGCCTCGAGCTCCTCGGCCGCCCGCCCCGCGAGCGAGCTGGGGCGCACGTTGATCTCGATGTTGAACTGGCCCATCTCGGCCTGGAACACCTCGTCGGCGATCGCGGCGAGGACCTCCTCGTTGCGCATCGCCGGGTCCTGCTGCGCGTCGACCAGGTTGAACTCGATCTCCATGCCCGTGAGCGGCCGGTCGAACTCGAACTGCGACTCGTTGAGCATCCGGCCGAAGACGTCGAGGCAGCGGCGCAGCTTCTCGCGGTACCGCTGGCGGTCCGCGCGGGAGAAGCTCCGGGCCTCGACCTTCTCGCCCACGACAGCCACCTCCACTTGGTGCCCCTGTGCGGCCAGGTTGGCACAGAACCGGCCGCGCGACACACCGAGACAGCCCGGCGCCGCGGACCCGGCCTCGGTGTTGTCGGACCGGCACGACGGGGTCAGGATGGCCGGCGCCGAGCCGCGGGTAAGGGGACGACGTGAAGGCGACCGACAGCTGGTACTCCGAACGGCTGGAGCAGCCCATCGGCATGGCCCGGTGGGGCCACTACGGCGCGCCGGTCCTGGTGTTCCCGACCGCGGGCGGGGACGCGGAGGAGATCGAGCGCAACGGGCTGGTCGACGCCTGCCGGCCGCTCATCGAGGGCGGCCGGGTCAAGCTCTACTCCTGCGACAGCGTCGCGGGCCGGGCGATGGTGGCGAAGGCCGGGTCACCCGAGTACCGGATGTGGCTGGCCAACCAGTTCCACCACTGCGTCCTGCACGAGGTCGTGCCGGCCATCCGGACCGACCTCGGCGGGGACCGGTCACCGATCGTCGCCGCGGGTGCGTCCATCGGGGCCTTCAACGCGGTGGCGGTCCTGTGCCGCTTCCCCGACGTGTTCCGCGCGGCGATCGGCATGAGCGGCACCTACCGGCTGCAGCGCTTCTTCGACGGTGCGTTCTCGCACGACCTGTTCCTCGCCTCGCCGGTGGACTTCGTGCCGGGCCTGGACGGCGACCGGCTCGACGCGCTGCGGCAGCGCTTCGTCGTCCTCGCCTCCGGGCAGGGCGCGTGGGAGGACGTCGGCGAGTCGTGGGCCGTGGCGGACGTGCTCGGCCGCAAGGGCGTGCCCAACCGGGTGGATGCGTGGGGGCAGGAGTGGCCGCACGAGTGGCCGACCTGGCGGCGGATGCTCCCGCAGTACCTCGACGAGCTCTGCTAGGCGGGCCCCCTGCAGGGTCCCGCCGCGGCCTCGTCCAGGGCACCGCCCTGAGCCTGCGAGGGGTGGGGAGGACGGGGTCCTCCTCCTCGTTCAGGCGGCGTAGAGCTGGAAGTCCCGGGCGAACGCCTCGGTCATCTCGATGACCTGCTGCAGCTCCGGGTGCCGGACGACGACCATCCCGTCCCCGGTCACCGTCGAGCGCCAGTCCCGCCGCGGCGCCCCGACGGGCAGCAGGTCGAGCAGCGCGACGTGCTCTCCGTAGCGGGCCAGCAGGTCGTCGAGGCCCTCGGCGTGCGTGATCCGGCCGGTGCCACGGGCCCGCTTGAAGACGGAGCCCGCGTTGTACCGGTGCTCCAGCGGCTCCATCGATCCGTGGACCACCGCCTGCGCCCAGCCGACGTAGGTGTCGCCGTCGGTCGCGAGGTTCATGACGTCGACGACACGGGCGCCGGGCGGACGCGCCCCGATCTCGCCGAACACGGCCTCGCCGTCGGCCTTGAGGTACCACTCCATGTGCGTGAAGCCGGAGCGGAAACCCAGCGCCTCCAGCACCGCCGTCCCCATCCGCCGGCCACCGGCCAGGTCGGGCACCGACAGGTCGCGGAGGGAGATCGAGACCGGGCTCACCCACTCGTGCATGCGCATCTGCAGCGGCCGGGGCCGGTACCACAGCACGTGCTCGAACAGGATCCGGCCGTCGGCGCAGATGGTGTCGAACGTGAACTCCTCGCCGTCGACGAACTCCTCCACGCTGACCTCCGGTACGTGCCGCATCAGCGGCAGGACCTCGCTGAGCTCCTGCTGGGAGTCCACCCGGTAGGTGTCCGCGGACCCGGCGCCGGCGATGGGCTTGACGACGAGGGGGAACCCGACCTTCTCGGCGGCCTCCCACACCTCGGCCACGGTCCGTGCCCTGACGTGCCACGGTGTCCGGATGCCGGCCCCGTCGAGGACCTGCTTCATCCGCTCCTTGTCGCGGAAGGGCACGGTCTGCTCGACCGTCATGCCGGGCAGCCCGAACGCCTCCCGGATGCGTGCCGCCAGGAGCATGTACGGCTCCCAGAGGCACTCGACCCGGTCGATCGCGACGTGCCGGCCGAGCCCGTGCAGCGCCCGCAGCACCGCGTCGCCGTCGGCGAGGTCCACGTGCTCGTAGTGCGCCAGTGACGAGCGGGCCGCCTCCGGCAGCGCGTCGGGGGACTGGTCGCCGACCCCGATGACCCGGGCCCCGACGGTGGCGAGCGCCCGGGTGAAGTAGGCCATCTCGGCCGGGTAGCCGGGGGAGAGCATGACGACGTCCACGTGGGTCCTCCCTCTCAACCCTCGGCCAGCTCGACGCGGATCCCGCTGACGATCCGGTGCAGCGCGTCCTCCACCACCGCGGTGTCGGGATCGCGCACCATGACGTACCCCTCACCCAGGTAGTCCGCTCCCGCCGGCTGGCCCGCCTGGGGGAGCCGCGCCTCCACCACCAGGTGCCCGATCTTCTGGAGGACGGCGTCGACGCCGTGCACCGCGCGCACCCGGCCGCGTCCCATGCCGCGGAGGTAGGCCGTCCCGGCCGCGAACCTGCGCTCCGGCACGTCGAAGCGGCCGAGGATCACCAGCTCGGTCCACGCTCGGAAGAGGTCGAAGTCGTGCACGTGTCCGTGCATCGAGGTCAGCTGCGCCCCGGGCGGCCGCGCGGCCACCTCCGAGACGGCGACCGAGCCGTCGGGCCGGGCGAACCACTCCATGTGCGTGAGCGCATCGGTGACGCCCAGCGCCTTGAGCGCCGCCGGCCCCCACCGGTGGATGCCCTCGTACCGCGGGCCGGTGATGTCGCGGGGCAGCACGACCGTCCACTGGATCCACGGGTTGCGCAGGACCTCCAGTGGCGGCGGCCGGTAGTCCGCGATCGACGACCACACGGTCGACCCGCCGAGGGTGACGCTGTCGAAGGTGTGCTCCTCGCCGGTGAGGAACTCCTCGAGCAGCGCGGGGGAGTCCGCACCCACCGGCACGGCCGCCAGCCAGCTCCGGAGCATGGCGCCGTCGTCCAACCGGAACGTCGACTGCGCTCCCGCCCCCGCCGGCGGCTTGGCGACCAGCGGGAACCCGACCTGGTCGGCGAAGGCCGTGGCCGCACCGGGGCTGCGCACGAGGGCGTGCCGGGCGCACGGTATCCCGGCGGCCTGCAACGTCTCCTTCATCGGCGACTTGTCGCGCACGTTGCGCGCGGTCCGTACGTCCATGCCGTCGATGCCGAGCGACTCACGGACCTGCGCCAGCGGTACCTGCAGCTGCTCGAGGGCGCCCACGAGCCGCTCCACGCGGCCCAGCTGCCCCGCGAGGCCGGTCACGGCCCAGGCCAGCTGCCGCGGGTCGAGGGCGTCGTCCACCCGCCAGTGACCGGCCAGATGCCGGCGCAGGTCCGGGGGGATCCGTTCCACGGGCTCGCTGGTGACCAGGCCGAGTCGGACGTCCGGCAGCTGCGCGGCGACGGACACGAATCGCGCCGTGGCCTCGAGCAGGTACGGCGCGACGAAGGCGGCGACGACCATGGCGGGACGCTACGCCCGGGGCACGATGTGCACGAACGGTCGAGCCGGTCGCTCCGCGAGGCAGCGCGGGATCCGAGCAGTGCCTAGGCTCCCCGGCATGAACGTGGTCTTCGTCGACCCGGGGTTCCCGCCGACGCAGCGCCACTTCGTGCGGGCCCTCACGGAGGTCGGTGCCACGGTGATCGGCATCGGTGACCGTCCGATGGAGTGGATGGACGACGAGCTGCGATCGTGGATGACGCACTACCACGTCGTCCCCAGCGTCACGGACGTCGGCGTGATGACCGACGCCGTCCGCTGGATCCAGGACCGGCTCTGGGTCGACCGGCTCGAGGCGACGATCGAGGCGCACACCCTGGCCGCCGCCCAGGTGCGGGAGAACTGCACGATCCCCGGCACGTCGGTGCGCACGGCGTGGCTGTGCCGGGACAAGCCGTCGATGAAGGAGGCGCTGCGGGCCGCCGGCGTGCCGACGGCTGCCTCCACCGGGGCCTCCACCGCCGACGAGGTGCGCGACTTCGCCCGGGCGGTGGGCTACCCGCTGATCCTCAAGCCGCGGACCGGCGCCGGGGCGCTCGACACCACCCGGGTCGACGACGACGCCGGACTCGAGGCCGCGCTGGAGGTGTTCGGCGCGCAGCAGGTCGACTCCATCGCCGTCGAGGAGTTCGTCGAGGGGCACGAGGGCTTCTACGACACGCTGTCGGTCGACGGCAGGCCTGCGATCGACTTCGTGTCGCACTACTTCCCGAACGTGCTCGAGGCGATGCGGACCCGGTGGATCTCGCCGCAGTTCGTGGCCACCAACCGGATCGATTCGGTGGCGGACTACCAGGAGCTGCGCGACCTGGGCCGGCAGGTCAACGAGGCGCTCGGCATCGGGACCAGCGCCACGCACATGGAGTGGTTCTTCGGGCCCAAGGGCCTGAGGTTCAGCGAGATCGGCTGCCGGCCGCCCGGAGTGGGCGCCTGGGACCTCTACTCCGCCGCGAACGACCTCGACATCTACCGGCAGTGGGCCGACTCGGTCGTCCACGGGCAGATCTGGGGACAGCCGTCCCGGCGGTACTCGGCCGGCATCGTGGCGCTGCGACCGGAGCAGGACGGCACCATCTCCGGCTACTCGGGAGTGGAGGAGATCCAGAGCCGGCACGCGGAGTGGGTGCTGGACGCGCACCTGCCCCCGCCGGGAACGGCGACCCAGCCGGTGGCGGCCGGGTACATGGCCAACGCGTACGTCCGCATGCGGCATCCGGACTTCGACACGCTGCGCGGCATGCTCGACGACGTCGGGCGCACCGTGCACGTCCACGCGAACTGACGCCGCCACAGTGAGTCCCTCCGTCACACTGCTCGGGCCGCAGCGACGGCCGACCCTGCAGCGTGTCCTGCCCGCGCTGGGGGTCGAGGGGCCGGTCGCGATGGTGAACGCCGGCTGGCAGGAGCGCGAGTCGGACGACGCCGAGCTCGCCGCTCTGGCCGGCGGTCGGGCGGTGAACCTGCGGCTGTTCGCCCGCTGGATGGAGGTGCTCCGGGCCGATCCCGAGTACGCCGCGGCCGAGCGCGAACACCGGCTGGTGCTCGACGAGCTCCAGCAGCTCTACCTGATCCGGCTGGATCACGCGCTGCAGGCCGTGTACGCGGTGGCCGCGCGACCCGGCGGGCACGAGAACACGCAGGCCATGGCCATGGAGGACGCGCTCGCCGCGGTGCGGCTGCTCGACGCGACGCACCTCGCCCGGGTCGGGGAGCTGCACGACGCGTTCTACGGCCGGTGGCGGCCGGAGGAGCGCGCTGCGATCGCCGGGCACCGCGAGGAGGTCCGCCGGTTGTTGGCGACGGCGGAGTGCCTCGTCGTCGCCGGTGGGCACGTCGGGGACCTGCTCCGCGTGCTGCACCTGTTCCACCTCGCGCCGCACCTGCCGCCGCGGGTGGTGGCGTGGTCCGCGGGGGCGATGGCGCTGACCGCCCGCGTCGTGCTGTTCCACGACCGGGCGGCGCAGGGGGCCTCGCTGACCGAGGTCTTCGACGCGGGGATCGGCGTGGTCCCCGGGCTCGTCGTCCTGCCCCATGCCCGGCGGCGGCTCAGGACCGACGACCAGCTCCGGATGTCGGTGCTGGCCCGGCGGCTCGCGCCGGCCACCTGCCTGGTCCTGGACGACGGCGTGCGGGTCGACCTCGGCCCGGACGCATCACTGCCGCCCGGGGCCCGGGTGATCGATCCGGACGGGCGGATCACCGAGGGGACGGCGGCATGACGACGGCCCGGGCGCGGACGGGTGCCGGACGGCTGGCCATCAACCGGCTCAAGTCCGCGAAGCCACTCGACGCCGGGGCGGTCGACCGGTTCCTCGCCCGACGTGCGGTCCCGGTGGTCGAGGGCTCGCGCTGCACCTTCCTGTGGCGGGGCGAGGCCGACGAGGCGTGGATCTGCCAGCGGATCGTCGGGCTGCCCGACCGGATCCCGATGCGCCGGCTGCACGACACCGACCTGTGGTACCTGGTGCTCGAGCTGCCCGAGGGCTCGCGCGTCGAGTACCAGATCGAGATCCGGCGCGGCGACCACTACGAGCGGTTCAACGACCCGCTCAACGAGAAGCGGTCGCACAGCCCGGTGGGCTCGTCGTCCGTCTGCTTCGGAGCCGACTACGAGACGCCGGACTGGGTCCTCCCGGACCCCGAGGCCCGCCCCGGCGAGCTGAGGGAGATGGCGCTGCGCAGCCGAGCGCTCGGCCGCGACGCGCACGTGACGCTCTACCTGCCGGCCCGGTTCCGGCCGACGGCCTCCTACCCGCTGCTGGTGGTCCACGACGGCGGGGACTTCCTGCAGTACGCGTCGATGAAGTCCGTGCTGGACAACCTGATCCACCGGCTCGACGTCGAGGAGACCGTGGTCGCCTTCACGCACCCGGGGGAGCGGTTGGACGAGTACGCGAACTCCGCGGCGCACTCCCGGTTCCTCGCGCAGGAGCTGCTGCCGGAACTGGAGTCGTCGCTCCCGCTCGTCGGGCAGCCCGCCGGGAGGTGCCTGCTGGGCTCGTCGTTCGGTGGGGTCGCCGCGCTGGCGGCCGCCTATCGATCGCCCGGCACGTACGGGTCGCTGATCCTGATGTCCGGGTCGTTCGTGTTCACCGACATCGGCAGCGACCACGGCGGCGGGCCGCTCTTCGATCCGGTCGTGAAGTTCGTGAACCGGTTCCGGGCCAAGCCCCGCTGCGTCGCCGACCGGATCTTCATGTCCTGCGGCGTCTACGAGCAGCTGATCGTGCCGAACCGGTCGATGGTGCACGTGTTCGAGAACGCCGGCATGCAGGTCCGCTACGTCGAGGCCAGGGACGGCCACTCGTGGGAGAACTGGCGGGACCGACTGCGGGACGCCCTCTCCTGGGTCTATCCCGGCCCGCAGAAGCTCTACTACGAGTGACCGGGCGACGACATGGCCGCGACGGAGGCCCGCGGCCGTGTCGGCGTCGACGAGGAGGTGGCGGGCCCCGCGGCCGGTCGACCAGCGGGAAGACGCGGTCGGCCACACGGCTGACGGGCGGTGGACGCTGAGCGCTCGTCGCGGCGGCCGGTACTCGCCTCGAGCATCGTCGGACGGCGGCCTGACACGCCGGAGCCGGCGACCCTCCCACGATGATCACCGAGCGCCGTTGGCCCTGTCGAGACGCGCCCCAGCGGAGGATCGTGAGTCCCATGACGATGCGCTGGACTGGGAGGGGACCGGCGTCCGCGGTCGCGCCCGCGTGGAGGTGGTGACCGGCCCGGGAAGCCTCGCGCAGGGAGCCGGGCAGGTGCCGGAACGGTGGTGTCGGACCGAGGAGGTGGCGTGGTGCACGACGAGGAGGAATCCCTGTACGTCGACGTGCCGCACAGCGAACCCGCGGTGATGTCTGGGCCCCGGGTCGTGGTAGCGGTCGACGGCTCGGCGGGCTCGAAGGCGGCGCTGAGGTTCGGACTCGAGGACGCGGCACGGCGCGGCGTGCCGGTCGAGGCGGTCATCGCCTACCGGGTGCCGGAGTTGTGGGCGGACTACAACGTGATCGGTTCACCCGAGCTGGAACGACTTCGCGACACCCTGCGGAGCCAGCACGAGGACAAGGTCCGCGCCGTGGTCGACGAGGTCTCCCGCGGGTTGGCCGGTCCGCTGCCCGACGCACAGGCCCGCGCCGCGGAGGGCTCGCCGGCAGACGTGCTCATCCGTGAGTCGCACGGCGCGGACCTGCTGGTCGTGGGCAGCCGTGGGCACGGCGGCTTCCACACCATGCTGCTCGGCTCGACGAGCATCCAGTGTGTGATGCACGCCACCTGTCCGGTCACCGTGGTGCACTCGACCGAGGCCCGCAGCCACCGGCTGCGTCTGCACCGGGAGCGGCAGGACGAGCAACCCGATGAGCGACGGGACGGGGTCGACTCGCTGTCCCAGACGAGGCCGCTGCGCTGAGCTCGTCGTCCGACCCCTGGCCTGCAGTGCGCGGCTGGGGCGCGAGGCCGGGGGTCGCTCCGCCGCGCTGCCCGAGGGCTGGACGGAGGTGGACGTGCCACGGGGCTCCAGGAGCCCCGACAGCAGCACGCCCCGGGCTCCTGACCTGCAGGACCACCGGGTGCGAGTGTGTCCGAGGGGCGATCCGGTGGACCTGCACACGGCTCCGGTCGGAACCTGGAGGTGGCTCCGCGGCGACCACCCGGCGAGGTCAGGGCGCCGGAGGCCGCTGGGCCCGATGGGAGCTGCCTCCTACGGGTCCTGCCAGGTCGTCGTGGGGGAGCACGCCTCCCGGTCGCACGGTGGTCGGGACCCACCGTGACCGGCGTGTGCGGTCATGGCACCCCGCAGCGGATCGTGGTCGGAGACGCTGGACGTCGTGGCGTCACCCTCCTCGATCGGGTCCACGTGTCGTCGGTCACCGAAGACGTAGTCGAGCTTGGCGAGAGCGTAGGTGTCCTCGTCGTAGACGCCGTCGCCGCCCGGGCGGTAGCGATCCACCTCGGACATCGCCCCGGATCCCCGGTAGCAGCGAGTGACACCGGCCCCGAAGCGGCCGTGGTACCACCTGCGCAGGCCGTTCCCGACCTCGACGTTGCCGCACTGCCGGACGTCGAGGTTGAAGTCGCCGCCGACCACCACGGTGTGGTCGGCGGCGACCCATCCATCTACCAGGCGGGCCGCCGTGGTGGCCTGGGACGCCGCCGTGGCCTGCGAGGTGGCCGTCAGGTGTGTCGTACAGGTGCGCAGCGGGATGGTGACCCGCACGTCGATGCAGAGCAGTGTCCGGCGCTCGCCGCTCACCTCCACGCCGAGCACGTGGGTCGAGGTGGCGTCCAGCACGTCGCTGCGAGCCAGCACGGCGATCCCCCAGGTGTGGTCGACCGACTGGCAGCGAGGGTCGGTGGTCGTGTAGGTGGAGTGGAAGTGGGAGACCCACCCCGGTGGGAGCGATCCGACGACCATGTCGAAGGTCGAGCGGCACATCTCCTGCAGTGTCACCACGTTCGGGGACCACGGCGAGGCGGTGATGCTCCGGGCGATGGCGCTCGCCCGTTGGGTGGGGGTCACGTCGCAGGCGGCGTTCCCCCGCCCGAACTGGTCGCAGGCGTTGAAGTCCCACACCAGCAGCCGAGCGGATGCCGCTGCTGCCGGCACAGGGGCCAGCAGGGTGATCCCCATGGCGACGGCCAGTCCGACGGCAAGGGCGCGCCCCCGTCGTCCGGCGGTCAGGATCGGCATGCGGCCCGTCCTCGGCAGGTCACCGGCCCTCATCGATAGCTGCACGAGGCGACGGAGATGCCGGCGCCCGCGGGCGCGATCGACGCGATCCGGCTCGGCCCTCGCGCACGATCCCAGGCGACCAGCTCCGACTTGCCGGGGCCTTCCTCGGGGCCTGGGGCTGCGATGCCCAGCAGGCGACTGCCGTCGGCGCTGAGCGGTGCGAAGTCCTGGGCGAAGCCCTCGTCGAGCGTCGTCCGTCCGCTCGTGACGTCGACGCGGAGGGTCCGGAATCGGGCCGGGTCCTCCGCCGTGTCGGTCGGCCGCTGGTGCCGGATCGCGGCGAGGACCGTCGTCCCGTCGGCCGACCAGTCGACGTCGGACACGAAGTCCGTTCCCTGCGCCGTGTGGACGACGGTGTCCGCGTTGGTCACCCGGTCGCGGATGCGCAGGGTGTTCACGACCGTGCCGCGCTCCACCTCGACCGCGAGGACGTAGGCCACTCGACTGCCGTCCGGGTTGAGCGCCACCTCGGTGACGGCACTGAAGAGGTTCGGATCGACGTCGGCGGCGCGCGACAGCGGGGCTTCGACCTCCAGCGAGGTCAGGTCCACGACCGTGACGCTGTTGACGTCGAGCCCCGTGTCGGGGTGGGGCTCGACCGTGTGCGCCGCCGCGAGGTGGCGGCCGTCGCCGGAGATCCCCAGGTCGACGGTCCCGGGTAGCTCGGCGACCTCGGTGACCTGGCCGGTGAGGACGTCCAGACGTTCGATGACCCCGGGCGTCTCGAGGGCATCGCCGAACACGCGGCCGCTGCTGCGCAGGTGGTACACGGCGCGCCCGTCGGGACTCATGACAGCGCCCAGGTGGACGCCGTCGTCGGTCAACTGCCGGGTGCCGTCGTCCAGGGTCAGGGCCCAGGTGTCGTAGCCCGTGGCAGCCGGGCTGTCCGCCGGCGTGGGGCTCGGGGTCTGACCGGTGAACACCCCGATGACCGAGCCGGCCCCGGGACAGCTCTGCAGGTCGGTCAACGACGCAACCGGGGCGTCCACGGACCGGGCGCACCCCGACAGCACGGTGACCAGCAGTGCGAGTGATGCCGCGGCGGTCCGCGGCGGTGTGGGTCTGCCTCCGGAGATCACCGATCGTGCCCCCTACAGGGACGTCCAGTGAGACCTGCGGGCCCACGGTACGGAGCCCGGCACGTGGGCGGGAGAGGCTCGGACACGCCGTGGTCCGCCCCTGTGCCGACGTCGGCACCGTCGCGACTGGCCGGCGCACGCGCCCGGGGTCCCGCCGCCGCGGTGAGGACGGTCTGAACGGGGACTGCTCGTGTGCTCCGCCGGGTCGGCGCCGGGGATGACGCTCTGTTGCTGGGCCGCGTTGAGAAGTAGTCAGACCCGGCGATAGGGTGGGAACTCACCACGGAGACTTCGTGGAGGGCATCCCAACCGACGGCGCCCCGCCATGACCTGACCGAGTCGCAGTGGGCGATCGAGGGCATCCGACCCCGGATCCTCCCCGGCCGGAGCGGTACGGCAGCCGGCAGACGATCGACCGACTGTTCCGTCGCTGGCGGCTGGGCGGCGATCCCCACCGGACTGCAGTCAGTCGGAGCCGAGGCCGGGTTGATCGACTGGACGGTGCGGTGGACTCCACGATCGCCGGGACCCGTCGGCACGTCGCCGGCGCCCGCTGCCATGTCGATGGCGGTGGAGCCGCGACGCCTCCTGGCGCCCACAGCCGAGCTCACGTACGCGAGCAGCGGGGGTGTCCTCATCGAGCGCCGGCCGGCCTCGCGCGGGTCCGCGGCGATCCGGGGCACCGCGCTGTCACGAACTCGGAGACCTCGTCGAGCTCCCGCTACTCCTGCACCATCGCCCCTCCCGGAGAGGCGACGTCTTCATGCCCTGAGGGGGAGCCCACCCGTGCTGTTCACCGTTGCCTCCGCCCACCTCCTCGCCATGGAGGCACACGAAGGCCAGGTCGACGAGCTAGGTCGTGACTACTACCTGTACCAGCTGGTGCCGATCGCCGATGCGGCCCGTCCCTACGGGAAGCGGGCTGAGATGGTCGCGGTCCTGCACCACATCATCGAGGTCACCCGCGACCGGCCCGACCCGGCCCGCCGCTACGACCTGGACCGGCTGCGCGCCCTCGACGTCCCTGAGGAGGTCGTCCGGGCGATCGACGCGATCACCCGGCGCCCCGGCGAGCCCTACCTGGGCGGCTTCATCCAACGCGCCGCCGCCGACCGGCTCGGCCGTCTGATCGAGCTGATCGAGAACAAGCGTCACCTCGACGAGAACGAGCACCTGGCCGAGACGGACCCGAACAAGGCGCGCAGCCTGCGGGAAGGCCGGTTCCTCCCGGCCCGGCGGATCCTGCTGAAGGCTGAAGCCGCCTACGAGCCCCGCATCCTGGCCTGACCCCGTACCGCCGTGCACGGCACGACCGGGCCGGCGGCGACCGGGATCGGCACGAGAGGCGAGCCGGACGGTAGCGCTGCGACCTGCAACCGCCCCGGCGGGGAGAGGCCCACCCGGCGACGGCCGTCGTGCTGCGGTCGTGCTGGGCGTCACGTCGAGCTGCTCGCGTCCTGCCGTGGATGACACGATGCGGGCCATGGCCTCGCCAGGGATGCCGGCCGGCACGGGCGGCACGGCCTTCGTGCTCGGTGGCGGGGGAGTGCTCGGCGCGGCCGAGGTCGGGATGCTGCAGGCGCTGTTCGAGCACGGCGTCCGACCCGACCTGGTCGTGGGCACGTCGGTGGGCGCGATCAACGGCGCGCTCGTCGCCGCCGACCCGGCGCCGAGCGCGGTGGACCGGTTGCGCGCCGTGTGGGAGGAGCTGGCCTCCGAGCAGATCTTCACCGGGTCCGTGCTGGCGCGCCTGGGCACCCTGGTGCGGACCCGCACCCACCTGCACCCGCGCGAGCCGCTGCGGGACCTGCTCGAGGCCCACCTGCCGGTGCAGACCTTCGCCGAGCTGCGGGTGCCGTTCCAGTGCGTCGCGGCCAGCATCGAGCGGGCTGCCGAGCACTGGTTCACCGAGGGTGCGCTGGTCGAGGCGGTGCTCGCCTCCTGCGCGGTCCCCGGCTTGCTGCCGGCGGTCGAGCTCGACGGCGAGCACTACCTGGACGGAGGCCTGGTGCACAGCATCCCGGTCGGCCGGGCGGTCGCACTGGGTGCCGACACGATCTTCGTGCTGCACGTCGGGCGGATCGACCGTCCGCTGCGCCCGCCGACCCGACCGTGGGAGGTCGGGTTGGTCGCCTTCGAGATCGCCCGCCGGCACCGGTTCGCCGCAGACCTGGCCGCGCTGCCGTCGGGTGTCACGTTGCACCTGCTGCCCTCGGGTGACCCGGCTCCACCGGGAGCCGGCAACCTGCGGTACCGCGACTTCTCCGGCGTGTCCGCCCGGATCGACCAGGCCTACGTCGCAGCCCGCGACTACCTGGACCGCAGTGGCGCACCTCGGGACGGGGTGGTCTGACGTGCTGCCCCCACGCCACGTGCGACGGGTCACCGGTCCGCTCCTCGTCGGTGCGCTGGTGGCCGCGGTCGTCCTGCTGCCCGCGCTCGTGGTCGTGGCGGTGGTCGCCTCTGTCTTCCTGCCCGGCCGGCTGCGTGCGCTGCGGCTGCTGGCCTTGGCGCTCGTGTACCTCGCGCTGGAGGTGGCCGGGCTCGCGGTCGCGGCGGTCCTGTGGGTGCTCAGCGGGTTCGGTCGCCGGTTGGCCACCCCCGCGTCCCGGGCGGCCCACTACACCGTGCTGCGCCTGCTGCTCGACACGCTGATGCGGGTGGCGCAGCGGCTGTTCGCGCTGCGGCTGGTCACCGACGGCGCGTCCTGGTCGCCACTGGACGACGGGACACCCGGCTCGACCAACGCCATGGTGGTGCTCTCCCGCCACGCCGGTCCGGGCGACTCGTTCCTGCTCGTGCACACGCTGATGAACCGCGACCACCTGCGCCAGCCGCGGATCGTGCTCAAGGACGTGCTGCAGCTGGACCCGTTGATCGACGTCTACCTCAACCGGCTGCCCAACCACTTCGTCCCGGCCGGACCGTCCGCGGGGAACGGCTCGGAGGCGGCGATCGCCGACCTGGCCCGCGACCTGGGCGAGGAGGACGCCCTGCTGATCTTCCCCGAGGGCGCGAACTTCACCCCGCGGCGCCGGACCCGGGCCATCCAGCGGTTGCGCGACCGTGGCCTGCTGACGGCGGTGCGCCGGGCGGAGGCGATGCGGCACCTGCTGCCGCCGCGTCCGGGCGGGGTCGTCGCGGCGCTGCGCGCAGCCCCGCACGCCGACGTCGTCCTCGTCGCGCACACCGGGCTGGAACACCTGAGCACGGTCCGCGACCTGTGGCGGAGCCTGCCCATGGACAAGACCCTGCACCTGCGCTGGTGGTTCATCCCGGCCGCGGAGGTGCCGCGGGACGAGACGCAGTTGACCGACTGGCTGTACCGGTGGTGGGAGACGATCGACGCCTGGATCACCACCACCGCGGCAGCTCAGCGGGCGCAGGACGTCCGTGGGACCGGCGTGCCGGACGTGTCCGATCCGACCAGTGCGCCCAGCAGCGAGCAGCCGTAGAGAGCGGGGGGCGGTCGCGCCGGAGACGGTGGCCCCGGGGCACGAGAGCCCACCTGAGCAGGCCCCGTCCGTCAGATGACGGATGTCCTCGAGGCCTCCGGCTGCGAGGGTCGGCTCCCGACCAGCTCGAGCCGAGGAGGACGCATGACCGCGCAGCAGACGGCCCCGACCACCGCGACCGGTTCCCGCGTGCTGGAGGAGGGCTTCTTCGCCAACCAGAGCTTCGACTACGGGATCCGCATCATGCTGGGCGCGACGGCCTACGGGGTGGGTGACGTGGGGACGGTGCTGGCCACCGCGGCGCGGATCACCGACGGCGACTGGGCGAGCTGGTTTTCGGCGTGGGCAGAGCGGGCGGACCAGCTCGCGGCAGTCGGCGCGCAGCACCGGGACGCGGGCGACCTCCGGGGAGCCGGCTGGGCCTTCCTCGCGGCGGCCGACGCCTGGTCCCGATCGCTCGACGCCGTCGACGGCCTGCCCGCCGACCGTGCCGAGACCGTCCTGCTACCGACGTTCCGCAAGGGACGCGACTGCTGGGAGGCGCTGATCGACTGCTCCGACTCCCGGTTCGTGCGGGTTGACGTCCCGTACGAGAACGCCACCCTGCCTGGATACCTGCTGCGGCCCGACGCCTCCGGGACAGCGCGGCCGACCCTCGTGATCACCAACGGGAGCGACGGCCCGATCACCGCGATGTGGTGGGCCGGTGCCGCGGAGGCCCTGGACCGCGGATGGAACGCGTTCGTCTACGACGGCCCCGGGCAGCAGTCCATGCTCTTCGAGCGGGGGACGACCTTCCGGCCCGACTGGGAGGCGGTGCTCACCCCGGTGGTCGACGCCCTCGTCGGGCGCCCGGACGTCGACGCCACCGCCCTCACCGCCTACGGGATCAGCCAGGCCGGGTACTGGGTGCCCCGCGCGTTGGCGTTCGAGCACCGGTTCGTCGCGGCGGTCGCCGACCCGGGGGTCGTCGACGTGTCGACGTCCTGGCTGGAGTACCTGCCGGCCGAGATGCTCCAGCTGCTCGACGCCGGCCGCAAGGACGACTTCGACCGGTACATGGCCCAGGCCGGCGGGGACCCGGAGACGGCCCGCACCTTCGCCTACCGGGCCCGTCCCTACGGGGTGACCAGCCCGTTCGACCTGTTCACCGAGGTCCGCCGCTACCAGGTCCGCGACGTGGCGGACCGGATCCGGACCCCACTGCTGATCACCGAGCCCGAGGACGAGCAGTTCTGGCCCGGGCAGTCCGAGCAGCTGGCCGGGTTGCTCACCGCACCGCACGAGGTGGCCCGCTTCGGCGTGGCGGACGGCGCCAACTGGCACTGCCAGCCGCTGGGCGGCGGCTGACCGCGCTGCGGGCGTTCCAGTGGCTGGAGGCCCACCTGCCGAGCCGCTGACGTCCAGGCCCACCGGGGGTGAGGCTGCGTCCGAGCGGCGACACGGTACACACGCCCACGGCTGCGCCCCTTCGGCTCGTGGTCTTCGGCCGACGCGGAGGGGACCTTGAACCGGGACACGCCGATCAGGAACCGTCGGCGGCGCGGTCGTCCACGTGGTCGTGCGGGACGTCGTCATCGACGTTCTCCTGTGCTGGCGTCCGGGGTCAGCGGGGCACGGAACGGGAGGATGCACCGACGACGACGGTCTTCGCCGTCCCGTGCGACGGACCGCCGATCCGCCGTCGTGCGGTCCAACAGGAGGTCGTGGCATGAGCAAGTCGCACGCCCAGCAGTTGACGATCGTCGTGGCGATCGAGCGCCCGCCGGCCGCCGCGGTCGGGGCCCTGGCGGAGTTCTCCACGACCCAGATCGCGGACTGTGGTGGGCCGGTCGGTGTCGTCGGCCCAGGGCTCGGCAGGATCGCCGGGGGAACGGAGTTCTGCGGTCCAGCGGTCACGGTCTGGACCAGACCCGGGGACATCTTGTTCATGCTGAAGATGCCCGAGGTGACCCGGTCCGGCGACGTGGTCGCCGTCGACGGCGGTGGCAGGGCGGACGCCGCCATCCTCGGCGACATCCTCGCGGGAGCAGTCGCCGAGAGGGGCGTGGTCGGCATCGTCGTCGACGGGGCGGTGCGTGACATCGCGGGGATCGACGAGGTCGGTGTCCCGACCTTCGCCCGCAACGCCCACCCGGCCACGGGATCCAACGAGGGGCCGCGCGCTCAACATCCCGGTGCAGGTCGGTGGGGTCACGGTGCACCCCGGTGACGTGATCCGCGGGGACTCCAGCGGCGTCGTCGTCGTCCCGCGCGAACACCTCGACACCGTGATCGCGTCGACGCGCGAGGTCGCGCAGCGGGAGACGGCGTGGCGGCAGGCCCTCGCGGCCGGCGCGAGCGTGGCCGCAGCCACCGGCGCGGAAGCCCTCATCGAGGAACGACGGAAGACGACGGCGGTCCCGCTTCCGTGAGGCGACCCGGCAGTGCCACGGCTTCCTGCCGGAGACGCCGATCACCACCTAGGGTCCGCGGCCTCGCGCACGCCTGGCGCGGGGCCGTCCTCCAGGTCGGGACCGGGCCGGGCCCGCACGGGTCACCGCGGGCTCGGCCAGGTGCCGTGCCCAGCCGGCGGTGACCCCGTCCCCACCTCGGCGCTCAGGTGGTGCAGGCCTGGACCGCGGCCGGGCTCGGCCGGTTCCTCGGCTGGGCCGACGTCCAGGATCCGGACCTCGCCATGGGCTGCCGGCTGCTCGCGGCCACCGGGATGCGCCGGGTGAGGCGCTGACCCTGCAGGGGCGGGACGTCGACCTGGATGCCGGCCGGCTCGCGGTGCGTCGCGGCCTCGCGTGGTGGAGGCCGAGGGCGCCGGCGAGCAGCTGATCGAGGACCCCACCGAGACCGGTCAGAGCCGCGTCGTCGACCTGGACGGGCCGCGAGGCGGCCGACTGCTGCGCGGCGCTGCTCGAGGGCGGATCCGGGCCGCGAGGTACCACGCGGGTGTCACGAGGGCGGGCCCCCTGTCCGCCGCGACGACGGCGGTGTGCACTGGGGAGTCGGTGCGCGAGGACTGGCGCGACGCTGATCGCCACCGTGCTGCCCAGGGGCACGTCCCGGGGAGCCCAGCCATCGGGTCCCTGTCGGAAGGAGCGGCATGCAGGCGCTGACCGTTCGGCCTGGTACGCCCGACTCGGCTGATCTGAGGGAGGCGGCCGCCGACGACGACTGGCTGGCCGGGCTCGTCACTCGGCGGGTACCGCTCGCGCGGTGGTCGGCGGCCCTGCCGCGCCACGGCGACGACATGAAGGTCGTTCTCGAGTTCGGCGGCTGAGGGAGGAAGAGGTGCGGCATGGCGCTCCCGCTCCAGGACTATGCGATCGTCGGCGACACCCAGACGGCCGCGCTGATCGGCCGGGACGGATCGGTCGACTGGCTGTGTTTCCCCCGGTTCGACTCCGGTGCGATCTTCGCGGCCCTGCTCGGCACCGAGCAGCACGGCCGGTGGCTGCTCGCTCCGGCGAGCCCCGTCCGGGCCACCCGCCGCCGGTACCGGGGCGACTCCCTGATCCTGGAGACCGAGTTCGACACCGACGAGGGGACGGTCCGCCTCGTCGAGTTCATGCCGATCCGGGGCGAGGCCCCCGACCTGGTCCGCATCGTCGAAGGTGTCCGCGGACGGGTCCCGCTGCGCATGGAGCTGCGGCTGCGGTTCGACTACGGGCACGTGGTGCCCTGGGTCTACCGCGAAGCCGGCGCACAGGTGGCGGTCGCCGGTCCGGACGCGGTGTGGTTGCGGACCCCCGTCGAGGTCCGTGGCGACGACCTCGCCACGGTGGCCGAGTTCAGCGTCGGTGAGGGGTTCTCCGTCCCGTTCGTCCTCACCTGGCAGGCCTCACACCTGCCCACGCCGCTGCCCGTCGACCCGATGGTGGCGCTGCGCGGCACGGAGGTCTACTGGCGCGACTGGATGGCCCAGTGCTCCTATGACGGCGAGTGGCAGGGCCTCGTCCGGCGGTCGCTCATCACGCTCAAGGCGCTCACCTACGGTCCGACGGGAGGCATCGTCGCCGCCCCGACCACGTCGCTACCGGAGCAGCTCGGCGGGGTGCGCAACTGGGACTATCGCTTCTGCTGGCTGCGTGACGCCACGATCACCCTGCAGTCGCTGCTGTCCTGCGGCTTCTCGGCCGAGTCGGCCGAGTGGCGAAAGTGGCTGCTGCGAGCGGTCGCCGGGGACCCCGCCGAGTTGCAGATCATGTATGGCGTGGCCGGCGAACGCCGGCTCGAGGAGTACGTCGCGGACTGGCTGCCCGGCTACGACGGCAACCCGGTGCGGATCGGCAACGCCGCCGCCGAGCAGTTCCAGCTCGACGTCTATGGCGAGGTCATGGACGCCCTGCACCTGGCTCGCAGGTTCGGGCTGAAGCGGGACGATCCGTCCTGGGCGCTGCAGCGGGCGCTGCTGGAGTTCGTGGAACAGCACTGGACCCTGCCGGACGAGGGGATCTGGGAGGTCCGTGGGGGGCCGAAGCACTTCACTCACTCCAAGCTGATGGCCTGGGTCGCGGTGGACCGCGGCGTGAAGGCGGTCGAGGACTTCGGCCTGCCCGGCCCGGTCGACCGATGGCGCAGCCTGCGGGACGCCGTACGTCGGCAGATCCTCGAGCGGGGCTTCGACGCCGAGCGCAACACGTTCACCCAGTACTACGGGTCGACCGAGCTCGACGCCGCGCTGTTGATGATCCCTCTGGTCGGCTTCCTCCCCGCGGAGGACGACCGCGTCCGCGGCACCGTGGCCGCGATCGAGAAGGAGCTCCTCCGGGACGGGTTCGTCCAGCGCTACACCCAGGAGCCGGGGGCGAACGCGGACGGACTCCCTCCGGGTGAGGGTGCCTTCCTCGCCTGCACCTTCTGGCTGGCCGACAACTACTGGCTCCTCGGGCGGCACGACGAGGCGCGCGAGGTGTTCGAGCGGTTACTCGGGCTCTGCACGGACGTCGGCCTGCTGTCCGAGGAGTACGACCCGCGGGCCGGACGGCTCGTGGGCAACTTCCCCCAGGCCTTCAGCCACGTCCCGCTCATCGACACCGCCCGTCGGCTGTCGACCGCTGCCGCTCCGACGGCGGAGCGGGGAAGCTGAACGGGCGCCAGGGGGAGCCTCCTGGCACTGGGAGGGTCGGCGAGCCAGGTGCCCGGTGCCGGTCGAGGCCGGCCACCGGGGGTCGTCCCCGGACCGTCGTCCGGAGCCGTCGTCGTCCGGGCGCGGGCCTCCTCTCACCGGCAGGCCCCGTCCACCTGATCTTCACGGGCCTGCGGATCGCCCAGTCCGGCCTGCCCGGCACCGAACGGGCCGAGCGGGCCGCGGTGATGGCGATCTGCGGTGCCGCCACCGTGCACATCTTCTCGCTGCTGGTCCTCGTCGGGATCCTCGGCACCTGGCCGGTGAGCGTCGTCCCCGAGGACATCCGCGGCGTGACCCGGATCCACGTCTCCCCGGCCACCACCGTGACCGCCGTCGTGGTGGCGGTCCTGGTGCAGCTGAACCTGGTTCCCGACGTCGCGGCTCGACCGCCCACGCAACGGCCCTCGTGCTGCTGAGCACCGTCGTGCTGGCGTGGGTGCTGCGCGACCGGTCTGCGCACCCCGTTCCGCCTCCGGAGAATCGCACCGAGCACATGGACGTCGGCGGCTGAGCAGGAAGGACCATCGGATGACGTCGGTGACGAACGGCACCAGGATCTCGCCGGAGCTCCGGGACGAGCTGCACGCGCTGTACCGGCAGCTACACGCCGCCCCGGAGCTGTCGATGCAAGAACACCGGACCGCCGCGCTGATCACGGAACGGATGGCTGCACTCGGCTTCGAGACCTTTCCCTGTGGTGGCACCGGCGTGGTGGCGGTCCTGCGCAACGGTGAGGGTCCGGTCGTCGGCTTCCGCGCGGACACCGACGCCCTGCCCGTCGCGGAGGACACGGGGCTGGACTACGCGAGCACCGCCCGGGGCCGGCTGCGGGACGGCACCGATGTGCCGGTCATGCACGCCTGCGGCCACGACACCCACATCACCTGCGCGATCGGCGCCGCCAGCCTGCTGACGAGCAGCCGCGACAGCTGGTCCGGAACCGTGGTCGTGCTCTTCCAGCCCGGCGAGGAGACCAGTGAAGGGGCGTCGGCGATGGTGGCGGACGGGCTGTGGGACCGCGCGCCCCACCCGGAGGTCATCTTCGGCCAGCACGTCTGGCCGAGTCGGGCCGGTGAGGTGGACATCCCCACCGGCCCGGCGATGGCGATGGCCGACAGCTGGCGGGTGACCGTACACGGCCGCGGTGGCCACGGCTCGCGACCGGAGGACACCGTCGACCCCGTCGTCCTCGCCTGCCACATGGTCGTGCGGATCCAGAGCATCGTGGCGCGAGAGGTCCCCCCGCTGAAGTCGGCGGTGGTGACGGTCGGCAGCTTCCATGCCGGGCTGAAGGAGAACGTCATCCCGGCGACAGCGGTGTTCACCCTCAACGTCCGCAACCTCGACCCCCGAGTGCGCGAGCGGGTGCTGACCGCGCTGCGGCGCGTCATCGCCGGCGAGGCCACGGCCTCGGGCGCCCCGGAGCCGGAGATCGAGGAGCTGTACACCTTCCCGCTGCTGTACAACGACCCGGACGCCACGGAGCGGATCAAGGCGGCGCTCGCCGCGGCACTCGGCCCGGAGAAGGTCCGCGACACGCCGGCGCAGATGGGCAGCGAGGACTTCGGACATCTGCCGGGCGCGATCGGCGTGCCCAGCGTGTACTGGTTCTTCGGCGGGATGCCGGACGAGGTGGTGGACGGCGACCAGCCGGTGCCCACGAACCACTCGCCGTTCTTCGCGCCGGTGATCGAGCCGACTCTCTCCACGGCCGTCACCGCCGCGTACGCCGCGATCATGTCGCGGGTCGGAACCCAGCGCGGCGAGACGCCCTGATGGCAGCGTTCGAGGACCTGCCCTGCCTGCCGAGAGCTACGGGCGCCGGGCCAGCGCCGCGAGCGCGGCCTCGATCCGCCGCCGGGTGTCCTCGGAGGTCCAGCCGGCGAGGACGGCCGCGTCGCCACCGGCGCTCGCCTCGATCGCCGCGTTCGCGGGGCGGTGGAGTGCGACCTTGGCCAGCCGGTAGGACTCCGGCGACCGGGCGGCCAGCTCGGTGGCGAGCGCGACCGCCCGCGGGAGCAGCTCGCCGGGCTCGGTGAGGTCGTCGACCATGCCCAGGGCCAGCGCCCGCTCGCGGTCCGTGGTCTCCGCGCCCAGCAGCACCTGGCCGGCTCGGGAACCGAGCGCGTGCCGGACGATCTCCAGGGCGGACGTGGGGAAGGGGACGCCGACCGCCAGCTCGGTCAACCCGATCCGTCCGCCCGACATCAGCCGACGGTCGCAGGCCAGCGCCAGCACGCAGCCCCCGGCGATCGCGTGCCCGTTGACCGCCGCGACCGTCGGCCGCGGATGGTCGAACACGGCGCGGAACGTGCCGGACAGCGCCGCCAGGAGTTCCTCGGTGTACGGCCGGCCGCCGTCCAGGATCCGGCGCAGGTCCACCCCGGCGGAGAAGGACGAGCCGCTGCCGGTGATGACCAGCGCCCGGTCGGACGCGGTGACGGCCTCGGTGAGGGCGTTGAGCAGCTCCACGTCGAGGGCGCCGACCCGGCCGTGCTCGATGCGCAGGACGGCCACGTCCTCCCGGTCCTCGGTGATCAGCACCGGGCCATCATCCCCGCATCCGGGTGTCGTGCCGGACGAGGTGGATCCTCACCGGAACAGGCCGACGAGGGCCCGCCACTGGAACTCCAGCCGGCCGACGAGGAGCCGCACGAGCCTCCTCGCACACCGCGGCCTCCTGACGGGCAGCAACAGGTGGAGCGGTCCCGCGGCGTGCGCGTCGATCGCCGAGGTCAGGCGGGATCCGGGGAGCAGCGCGCCCGCTGAGCCAGGCAGGAGGGTCGGCACTCGGCGACGGCGGCGAACGCGTCACCGGCGCGCAGGACCGCTGCAGCCGGCTGCCGCACTGTCGCACTACGCGGTGGCCGAGCCTGCCGGTCGACGCGACACCTGGACGTGCGGCCGGGACTGCCACAGTGCCCATTCAGCACCGACCTCGCCCGCCGTGCGGAGCAGCAGCGGCAGGTGCTCCCGCAACAGCTGTTCGGTCGTGGTCTCGGCTGCGTGCACGGTGACGTTCATGGCGGCCTGCACGGCGCCGTCCCGGTCGCGGACGGGGACCGCGACCGAGCGCACCCCCGGGGCGAGCTCCTCGTCGGCCAGCGCCCAGCCTCGGGCGCGGACGGCGGTCAGCTCGTCGCACAGCTGGTCCGGCGTCCGCCCGACCTGCACGGGCAGGCCGGACCGGCTCGGCTCGGCCAGGGTCGCGGCAAGCCGGTCGGGGGAGAGGGCGGCCAGGAGGACCTTGCCCTGCGAGGTCAGCGCGGCGGGGAACCGCGTGCCGATCTCCACGCGCAGCGCGATCAGCTTGGGCACCGACACCCGGGCGACGTAGACGATGTCCGAGCCGTCGAGCTGTGCCATCGACGACGATTCACCGGTACGGGCGACCAGAGCCTCCAGGTGCGGACGGGCGATGTCCCACAGGCCGAGGGCACCGACGTAGGCCATGCCGAGGGTGAGCACCCTGGGGGTCAGCTGGAACGCCCCGCCGGAGGACCGGACGAACCCCAGCTCCTCGAGGGTGAGCAGCAATCGCCGAGCGGTGGGCCGGGCGAGCCCCACCGCGGTCGCCACCTCGGTCAGCGACATGCTGCGGTGGTCGGCGTCGAAGCAGGCCAGGACGTCCAGCCCCCGGGCCAGCGCCTCCACGAAATCGGGTCCCGTGCCCCGCCCCGCCATCGCAATCTCCTTCCGCCGACGGCCCCGTCCCGGGCCTCGCCCTCAGCCTGCGAACGGTGGGCGGGACGGGGTCCTCCGTCAACGGCCGAGGACCCGCTCCTCGCCGCCGGCGCGCTTGGACTCGTCCTTGTAGTCGGTGTACTGGTACGGGTTCTCCAGGATCTCGGCCTCCGCCTCCGGCCTCTCGGGGAACATGCCCTGCTGCCAGGCCTCCTCGCCGATCTCCGACCGCAGGTACTCGACCGTCGACTCGACCTCCCGGCGCACGGGGGCCAGGTCGATGCCCACGAGCCTGCCCTCGTGCTTCACCACCCGGCCGTCGACCACCACGGTGTGCACGTCGCCGCGCTGTGCCTGGAAGACCACGTGCCCGTAGGGGTTGAGCAGCGGGAACGACACCGGGGAGGCGTCGTTCTTGATCAGCACGACGTCGGCCTTCTGGCCCTCCCGGAGGCTGCCCAGGTCGTCGCGGCCGAGCGCGTGGGCGCCGCCCCGCGTGGTCCAGTCGACGACGTGCTGGGCCCACAACCGCAGGTGCGTGATGGTGTCGCCCTTGAGGTGGGCGTCCATGTGCTCGGCCATCCGGTCGGCGTTCAGCGTGGCCCGCATCGCGGAGAACATGTCGCCGCTCCACCACACGCTGGTGTCCATCGACAGCGAGACCGGGATGCCGTACTGCAGCACCTGCTCGGTGGGCGCGTGCCCCTGGCCGGCGCTGCACTCCGACTCGGTGGCCACCGAGATGGAGCCCCCGGTGGCGGCGATCCGCTGGTAGCTGTCCCGGGTGAGGGTGGAGGCGTGCACGTAGACCGTCTCCGGGGTCATGAACCCGTTCTCGTGCATCAGCCGGATGCCGTCGTCGTTCGTGGCGCCCCAGACCCCGGCATGTGTCGTCACCGGGATGCCGAGATCACGGGCCACCTCGAACGCGGCCTGCTCCGGGAACGCGGGGTCGCCGGTGACGTCGAACGCCATCTGCACGCCCATCTTGTCGTCACCGGCGTCGCGCAGCCGCTCCAGGATCGAGCGGACGGCCGGGTCGGCGCTCCACTCCCACGGCCCGGCCTGGATGTTGCCGTAGGCCATGACGAAGCGGCCGGGCACCGACCGGAGCGCCTCGAGCGCTGCCTCGGCGTGGTCGACGGTGTGCAGGTTGTGCGACCAGTCGACCGTCGTGGTGACGCCGGCGTCGAGCGACTCGATGGCCGCGAGCCGGTTGCCCGCCGCGATGTCCTGCGGGCGGAACTTCCTGCCGTGCTCGAGGTAGTACCAGACGAAGTACTGAGTGAGCGTCCAGTCGGCGCCGTACCCCCGCATGGCGGTCTGCCACATGTGGCGGTGGGTGTCGATCATGCCGGGCATCACGATGCCGCCGCGCGCGTCGATCTCCGCCGTGCCGTCGGGCACGGCGAGAGCGGGGCCGACGCCGGCGATCCGGTCGTCCACCACGAGCACGTCGGCGTCGCGGAGGACCGTCGAGGCGTCGTCCATGGTCAGGACGGTGCCCCCACGGAACACGAGCGGACGGCCGGCGGCGGGGGCGCCGGCCCCGTTGCCGCTCGCAGCACCGGACATGCTCATCGTCTTCTCCTCGGACGTCGGCGGCGATGTCGGACCGGTGTCCGCGGAGCGGTCAAAGGCCCGGGCGGCGCCACTGTGGTGTGGTGTGCACCACATGTCAAGGGGAGGACGGCCGCTCCGAGAGAGGACATCGGAGCCCGTTGACAGGCCCGAGAGCGGCCCTCAGACTCCGGCGCGGACGTGCGTCCGCATCGCGGAGGCCCAGGAGGAGAGCGAGCGCCGACCGATGACGTCAGCACACCCCGGCGCGGCCGCTCGCGGACCGCTCGCGGGCCTCCTCGTGGCCGACTTCTCCCGGATCCTCGCCGGCCCGTACGCCACGATGCTGCTGGCCGACCTCGGCGCCGAGGTCGTCAAGGTCGAGGGGCCGGGCGGGGACGACACCCGGACCTGGCAGCCCCCGGTCCGGGACGGCGTCGCGACCTACTACCTGGGCGTCAACCGCAACAAGCGCTCGATCGCGCTGGACCTGAAGGACCCCGGTGACGCCGCCCTCGCCCGGGAGCTGGCGCGGAGGGCCGACGTGTTCGTCGAGAACTTCAGGCCCGGGGGACTGGACCGCTTCGGGTTGGACTACGACAGCGTCGCGGCGGAGAACCCGGGGGTCGTCTACGCGTCCGTCAGCGGGTTCGGCAGCGGGCCCAGGGGGCGGTCGCTGCCGGGGTACGACCTCATCGTGCAGGCCATCTCGGGTTTCATGAGCCTGACCGGTGAGCCCGAGGGTGAGCCGTACCGGGCCGGTGTGGCGCTCTTCGACGTCATGGCGGGTCTGCACGCCACGATCGGCGTGCTGTCGGCGCTGAACCACCGTCACGAGACGGGGCGGGGTCAGCACGTCGAGGTCAACCTGCTCTCGTCGGCCCTGTCGGGCCTGGTGAACCAGACCAGCGCGTTCGTCGCCGGCGGGGTCGTCCCCTTCCGCATGGGCAACAGCCATCCCAGCCTGTTCCCCTACGAGCCCCTGCCGTGCGCCGACGGGGAACTGATCATCACGGCGGGCAACGACGGCCAGTTCCGCCGGCTCTGCGAGGTGCTCGGGGTGCCGGAGCTGGTCGACGATCCGCGGTTCCGTCGGAACGAGGACCGGACGGCGAACCGTGACGAGCTCCGTCCGCTGCTGGTCGAGCGGCTCCGGACCCGCTCGAAGACCGACTGGTTCCGCGACATCATCGGTGCGGGGGTGCCGTGCGGACCCATCAACACCATCGACCAGGGCGTGGCCTTCGCCGAGGAGATCGGCCTCGCCCCCGTGGTCACCGTGGGGGAGGGCGCGGCCGCCGTTCCGTCGGTGCGCAACCCGATCGCCTTCTCGGCGACCGAGGCGGAGTACCGGCTGCCACCGCCGGCCCTCGACGAGCACGGGGCCGAGATCCGACGGTGGCTGGCCGACGGACGGGAGGAGCACTCCGCATGAGCTCTGCTGGTCGGTCCCACCCCACCCCCGCAGACGGGCTGTCCTTCCCGACGTCCCTCGGGACGTCGACTGCCGACGAGATCCGCCTGCTCGGCCAGGACCTCGCGACCGATCTGATGGGCAAGGTCGGCTTCGGCGAGCTGGCCTTCTGGCTGGTCAGCATGCGCCGTCCGACGCCGGCGGAGACCCGCGTCTTCGAGGCGGTGCTCGTCGCCCTCGCCGACCACGGCTTCACGCCCACCGCGCTCGCCGCCCGGTTGACCTACCTGTCGGCCCCGGACTCCCTGCAGGGGGCTCTGGCCGCCGGGCTGCTGGGGGGAGGCTCCCGGTTCCTCGGCGTCACCGAGGACTGCGGGGCCTATCTGCACGCGGTCATCGGGACGCAGGACGGTCCGCTGCCCGCGGACGACGACGGCTGGGACGCCGTGGCGCTTGAGGCGGTCCGGGCCACGCGGGCCGCCGGTCGCCTGGTGCCCGGCCTGGGCCACCCGGTGCACAAGGTGCGCGACCCGCGCACCGCGGTGCTCATCGGCATCGCGGAGGAGGAGGGACTGCGGGGGCCGCACCTGCGCCTGTTCGAGGCGATCGGCCGGGTGCACGAGCAGGTCCTCGGCCGGCGGCTGCCGCTCAACGGTGCCGGTGTGTGCGGAGCCGCGCTGGCGGACCTGGGACTGCCCGTGGAGCTGCTGCGCGGTTTCGCTCTCCTGGCCCGGGCCGCCGGCCTGCTGGGGCACATCGCCGAGGAGCGACGCCGGCCGATCGGCATGGACACCTACCTGGCGGTCGACGGCAACGCGACCTATGTCGCCCCCGACAGTGGCGAGCCGCCGGGATGAACGCGGCCGTCCTCACCCGACCGGGCGGCACACCCGCGTACGCCGACCACCCGACCCCGGCGCCAGCGGCCGGGGAGACGCTGGTCGCGGTGACCGCGGCGCCGATCGTCCCGCTCGATCAGCTGTGCGCCTCGGGCAGCTCGTACTTCGGGCGTCCCGCCACGCCCTACGTCCCCGGCGTCCAGGGCGTCGGGGTGGTCGAGAGCTCCGCCGTGCTGGACGAGGGCAGCCGCGTGTTCTTCTCGACCACGGCCGGCATGGCGCCCGGCGACGGCAGCCTCGCCGAGCGGTGTGTGGTCCCCGACGAGGACGTCGTGG
Organism: Geodermatophilus sp. URMC 61; assembly: GCF_052931555.1. Lineage (NCBI taxonomy): Bacteria > Bacillati > Actinomycetota > Actinomycetes > Geodermatophilales > Geodermatophilaceae > Geodermatophilus > Geodermatophilus sp. URMC 61. The sequence goes on along the minus strand of NZ_JBRFHZ010000002.1, from coordinate 1,626,763 downwards.
CGATCGATCCGGACGTCGACGACGCATCGCTGGCTGCCCTCGGCATGTCCGGGGTCGCGGCCTGGGTGATGCTCACCGCCCGTGCCCGCCTCGGGGCAGGCGAGACCGTGCTCGTGCTCGGCGGCGGGGGAGCGGTCGGTCAGGCCGCTGTCGGAGCGGCGAAGCTGCTGGGCGCCGGCCGGGTGGTCGCCGTCTCCCGGTCGCCGGAGGCGCAGGAACGGGCCCGCCGGGCCGGGGCGGACGAGGTGCTCGCGCTGGGCGGCGACGTCGACGAGCTGACCGCCCGGCTCCGCGACGCCGTCGGAGCCGGGGTCGACGTCGTCATCGACCCGGTGTTCGGCACCGCAGCGACCGCCGCCTCCCGGGTGCTGGCGGTTCGCGGGCGGCTGGTGAACCTCGGCGGGGCCGGTGGCGACGTCGCGCAGTTCTCCTCGGCCGAGCTGCGCAGCAAGTCGGCGTCGGTGCTCGGCTACACGAACAACCACCTGACGGCCGACCAGCGCCGCGAGGCGATCACCGCGGTGGCCGGCCACGCGGCGGCCGGCCGGCTCGCCGTCACGCACGAGGTGCTCCCGCTCGCCCAGGTCGCCGAGGCCTGGCGTCGGCAGGCGTCCGGACAGGCGGGCGTGCGGTTGATCATGACGCCCTGACCCACCCTTCGCGGACGGCGCTCGCCGCCCGCGCGGCCCTCGAGGAGGAGGCGACCGTGCAGCTGGTCACCGAGGAGAACATCACCGATCTGGCCGTGGAGCGCTGGGCCACCGCCGAGGACCCGCGCCTGGCCGAGCTGATGACGGCGCTCGTGCGGCACCTGCACGACTTCGCCCGGGAGGTCCGGCTGACCGAGGCCGAGTGGATGGCGGCGATGCAGTGGCTGACCCACACCGGGCAGATCAGCGACGAGAAGCGGGAGGAGTTCATCCTCGCCTCCGACGTCTTCGGGTTGTCGATGCTGGTCGTCCAGATGAACCACCGACTCGACCCCCGAGCCACACCTGCCACGGTGCTCGGCCCGTTCCACATCGAGGGCTCGCCGGAGCTCGAGTACGGCGCCGACATGTCGCAGGGCCTGCCCGGCACGCCGCTGTTCATCTCCGGCGTGGTGAAGGACCTCGACGGCAACGCCGTGCCGGGGGCGCTGCTCGACCTCTGGCAGGCCGACAACGAGGGGCTCTACGAGTCGCAGCACGCGGACGTCGACGAGGCCCGGCTGCGCGCGAAGTACCGGACCCGCGAGGACGGCACCTACTGCGTGCGCACCGTGGCGCCCCTGGGCTACACGATCCCGATGGACGGGCCGGTGGGCGCGCTCATCTCGAGGACCGGGATCAGCCACTACCGGCCGGCGCACGTGCACTTCCTGCTCAACGTGCCGGGTTACGAGCCCCTGATCACCCACCTGTTCCAGGAGGGTGCGGAGTACCTGGACAGCGACGTCGTCTTCGGCACCAAGGCCGAACTGGTCGTCCCGTTCGAGCACCGAGAGCCCGGCGAGACCCCGGACGGCGGCACGTCGGCGGAGCCGTGGCTCGAGGCCCGTTACGACTTCGTGCTCCAGAAGCAGGCGTAGGCCCCCGCGGCTCAGGTCGGCAGGGACGTCGGCGCGTAGGCCAGGAGCCGCCAGGCGCCCGAGGCCCTCGTCCACACGGCCAGAGCGAGGTTGTCGATGGTCTTGGGCGTGCCCTCGACCTCCAGGTGGGCCCTCATCCGGCCCACGACGATCGCGGTGTCGCCCACGACGGCGACGCGATCCACCGGGTGGTCGATGTGCCGGTAGACGTAGTACCCCGAGCGCACCTTCTCGAGGTACTGCTCCTTGGTGTCCCGGGCGCCGCTGCAGTGCGCGTAGCTCAGCTCGTCCGCGCACAACTCGTCGAGCACCGTCAGGTCGGCGTCCTCCATGGCCCGGTAGCGGCGGTCCTCGACAGCCAGGACCGCACGCACGTCCTCGCAGTCGTCGGCGCAGCCCTCTGCCATGGGCGGATCATCCCGGATGCCGCGCACCGATCGGATGGCACCGGCGCGCGAGCCCTCCGGGAGCAGTCGCTGGTGGGCTGGAGCCGAGCCGCAGCCTCCCCACGGCACACGGACCTGCGACCGCTGCGTCAGAATTCGGACCGCAGCAGCGCAGCCGCCTCGGCGAGGGCGCGCATCTTGCCGGTGGCCGACGCCCGCGGGAGGTACTTCAGCCCGCAGTCACTGGAGAGCATGAGCTTGTCCACGTCGACGTGGTCCAGCGCCCGCCGCACCCGGTCAGCCACCGTCTCCGGTGTCTCGACCTCAGGGGTCGACAGGTCGAGGACGCCGAGCGCGATGCCCTTGCCCCGCAGGGGCCGGAGGGTCGCCGGATCGAGGCGCGACTGCGCCGTCTCGACCGAGATCGTGTCGGCCGGTGTGTCCGCCAGTTCCGGCAGGAACGAGTAGCCCGCCGGGCGATCCGAGACCATCGCCGCGTAGCCGAAGCACAGGTGCACGTGCACCGGGCCGGCGGCGTCCGCCACGGCACGGGACACCGCCTCGGCGCCGTAGCGGCGGGCCACCTCGGGACGCGCCTGCAGCCACGGTTCGTCGACCTGGACGATGTCGGCGCCGGCGGCGAACAGGTCGGCAATCTCCTCGCGAACGACCTCCGCGTACGCCATGGCCAGGGCCCGGTCGTCGCGGTAGTGCTCGTCCTGCGACTGCTGCGCCATCGTGAACGGTCCAGGCACCGTGATCTTGGTCGTGCGGTCGGTGTGCGCGCGGAGGAACCGGACGTCGTCCACCTGCACCGGCAGCGGCCGTCGGATCTCGCCGGTCACCCGGGGCACCGGGATCTCGATCCCCGAGCGGTTGAGCACCGTTCCGGGGTGCTCGACGTCGAGGCCGTCGAGGGAGGTCGCGAAGTGGTTGGAGTAGGACTCCCGGCGGATCTCCCCGTCGGTCACCACATCCAGCCCGGCCTCCTCCTGGGCGCGCACGGCCGCCAGCGTGGCGTCGTCCTGGGCCTCCTGCAGGAACTGCGGCGGGATGCGCCACAGCTCCCGGGCCCGGACCCGCGGAGGGAACCGATGCCCGAGCCGCTCCCGGTCGATGAGCCAGTCGGGCTGGGGCAGGCTCCCGACGATCATCGCGGGCAGCGGGGGCAGCGGTGCCGGCATCCGATCCTCCCGGGGACGGGGCGCAGCGACTCTCGTCGCGCTTCGCATCTCGATGCCCCCATCGTTTCGGAGCCGTGCCGGACCGACCACACCGGCACGTGAACCCACGGGTGGCGATGTCGGGACAAAGCCGAGGATCCGGTCGGCGGCCGCGCGAAGGCACCGTCGGACAGCCGAGACCGGTCCGTGGTCCAGGGCAGCCAGCCGCCCACGAACCAGACGAGCCCCACGGTCGCTGACCGTGGGGCTCGGCAGTGTGTCCGAGGGACGACGTGCTACATACGCACACGCCTGAACCTCTGACGACAGTGCGGTGGCGGCGCAGGTCGGGCCTGGGTCGCGTGCCCCGGGTGTGTTGTCGCCCGTAGGGGCCGGTCAGCTCTTGGCCCTCCGAGGGTGCATCAGCCGCTCCATCTCTGTGGCGGTCCGCTGCTTCTCCTTGTGTTCGCTGCGCTTGGCCTTGACGGCCTTGCCCGACTTCTTCGTGGAGTGGTTGTCGTGGGGCGATTTGTCGGCCATGGGAGTGCTCCCTCGTCGGCGGCCGGAACAGCTTCTGCCTACATCCCATGGCTCGGCCGCGCCAGGTTGTCTGCCGTATCCACTCGACTCGAGACGAATGTCAGCCGGATGACCGTGATCCCGGTCCAGGCCTCCCCATGGCCCCATGCCGCGCTGCCGTCGCGGGAGAGCGGCGTTCTGCACAGGCCGACCGGATCAGACCATGCCGTGATGGGTGGGCCGCGGCCAGAGCGGTCAGAGACAGCCGACGGCGGCGCCGTGCCAGGGTCCGTTGCTGAACTCGGCTGGACCGGCAGTGCGGCGAACATGAGCACGGGGCCAAGCCCCGCCCGGGCGGTGGAAACCTCCACCGGAGAAGTTCCAGGGGCATCACGGTACTCACGCACACGTCTCGATCCGTAGGTCGGCCTTGGTGACCCCGGCGAAGCCACTGAGCCATTCCCAGTAACGGCTCCTGGCTGGTGATCATGTGGTCCGGCCGCGCTCGTGGTGAAGAAGAACGAGGACGGCGGCGGTGATCGCGCCATGCGCCAGGGGCAGAGGCTGACGCGGCGCAGTGCCGTGAAGGTGGTCTTGAGCAGGGCGTTGCCGCGCTCAGCCGGGTCACGGGTGGCCGCATGCCGCAGTTCCACGGTGCGCGGTGTCGGTCCACTCGGCCAGCAGCGGCAGCGCCTCGGCGTGGGCGCGCAGCGCGGTGGTGTCGTGCTCCCGACCCGGTCGCACCGGCGAGGTCCTGATCGGCCAGCCGTCCGGGGCCGCGACGACCTGCCCGTTGCCGCCGTGGCAGGCATGCTTGCCCGACCACCACAGATCTACCCGCCCGTCGGTTCGATCGGTCCGGACGGCCGGACCCGGTGCGGAACAGCGGTCGGTGCGGATCAGCGTGCCGTCCACCGTCACGTGCGCATGGCCGGCGGCGCGGGCGGCCGGCAGCGCACCAAGCAGCCCGGGCGCGGCCACCGCGAGCACGTCGATGCCCTCGTGCAGATGCCGGGTAGGCCGTGGACCGGCCGATCCGGTGGTCGACGGCCAACTGGGCCAGCCGGGTGCCGTCGAGGAGCGCAGCACCAGCACCGCCTGCCGATAGCAGCCCAGCACCCGCCGCTGACCTCGGGTACCTCGTCGGCGCCGCTCGGCGGCCAGCAGCCGGGACTCGAGCAGCACGGTCTCCTCGTCGGCCGGGAGCACGGCGGTGTAGGTGACAAGATCGGACACAGCAGGGACCTCGGTGTGGGGCATCCGTGAGAAGACGTCCCTCCCACCGAGGTCCTGCGCTTCCTCCGGTCATCTCACGCCGTCGGCGTGTCCCTCTGACCTGCTCCGTCGCCGCTACTGGGGAAGGCTCACTGCAGGCTCCACAGCGGCCCGGGTCTTGTCCACTGTCTCGGGGAAGTCGATGGTGGACCCCTTGGCTGAGGGCCGGCGGCGTCTGCAGGCGCTCCCGCGAGCTCCGGGACTTCGGGGGATTCGGGAAGAACGGCCCTGACCGGAGGCCCACCTGCCCGGGCACTGACAGCGGGGGCGCGATCCCCGGGCTCGGGCCTGTTCCGGCATCCGCGGGTTCGTGCAGTGGTGGCCTCAGCCCCGAGGCGCGCGGGCATGCCGTCGCCGCACCAGCCACCACGCACATGCGTAGCCGGCCGCGGCCATGCCTGCGGCCGGCGCCCACAGCCAGCCTGAGGTCATCGCACCGATGCAGTCGCCCATGACCGTGCGCCGCTCGTTCGCTGCGGCGCGCGACAGGGCGTCCGTCGCGGTCGTCACACCGGCATCTCCTCTGGAGACGGCCAGTTCGGCGCCGCGCTGCGCGGATCCATCGCTCTCCAGCGCACCGGCCGCTACCGCCGCGCTGGCGCGGCATGTGTGCCCGGCGGCGGTCATCGCGGCCAGAACGGCCTGCAGGAGGGGTGCGATGACGAGTGTCGCCGCGAGCGCGGCCACCACCGACAGAGCCGCGAGCTCGCCCCGGAGCCCCGGTGTGAACCCCCTGCCCGCAGGCAGGCGGAAGAACGCCGCCAGCACCGTGAGCAGTGCGATCCCGGCCGTTGCGCCCAGCCAGTCCCACGCGCCCTCGCCGCTGAAGCTGAGCGCTATGACTGCAGCCAGGGCCGTGCCCAGCAGCGCCGCCCGGTCCACGTCTCGGCGGACGTGAGGCAGGTCCGCACCGCTGGCGGCGCCCGAGGGCTGCCTCCGAGCGCTCACCGGACGACGCCACGCGTTGCTTCGGCGAGAGCGCACGAGGGCCGGGGATCGGAGTTCGGGCGATACGCCGTCCGTCCCCCGGTCAGCAGGACGGTGACCATGGCCCCGCACCTCCGTCCACTCGTGGCACGCGCGGTCACGGCTCGCGGGGTCGGCAGCGGCCGCGACCGAGTACTCCAGGACATCCCAGCGGAGCCGAGCCTGGACGGGAAGCAGATCCGCGATCGCTGCCACCGTCGCCAAGCCTCCTGCCGCCGGACCGTCAGGTCTGGGCGAACTCGCCTGCCGCGGATGCTGTCGGCGCGGTCCGCTCCGCGAAGCCGCTACCTGCTGACACCACCGGGCGAGGGCTCGCCGTCGGCGGAGGCCGCCGGTCGGCGACCGGTTGTTGCGAGGGGCCGCCGCGCGTACGGTCCGGCACTCGCCGGGGTCGGCGGCACGGGATGGAGGGCCGGACCAAGACAGGCCGATCCCGGGTCGTCGACCTCGACGCGGGCACCGTGGCCGCGCTCCGCGCCTACCGGGCGCCGCGCGGACGGCTGGCGCTGGACCTCGTACGTGACTCGGCGCTCGTGCTCAGCAATCTCGACGGCACCCGGAGCGGCTCTGCCGCCGTTTCGCCGGCCGGGTTGAGCAGGCGCGCAAGGCGCGGGGGGACTGCCGGTGATCCGGCTGCACGGCCTCCGCCACACGCACGCCACCCTGCTGCTGGCCGAGGGGGTGCCGGTGAAGGTGGTCTCCGAGCGCCTGGGCCACGCGAGCGCCAGCATCACGCTCACCGTTCACCAGCACGTGCACCCCGGCATGGGCCGCGAGGCCGCCGACCGCATTGCGGCGCTGCTCGAGGGCTGATCCGGCGCGCGCAGTATCACGCGGTGTCACGAGGGCCTCAGGAGCCCCGACAGCAGATCCTGACCCTGCGGGAACACCGGGGTGGGGCGGTGTCCGATGGCGACTCGCTACGCACGCACACTGCTGTCGCCGCTCCCGTGGTGATGGGACGGTGCGGCACCTCAGACCTCCACCACCTGATCGCCGCGGAGCCGGACCACCGAGCGGTGGACGTGGCTGCCTGGAGGAGGCCGCTGCGGCGACAGCTCGACCGGTGCCACCACCCGTCACCGGTCAGCCGCGGCGGGGGAGGCGCCGCCCATGCCGCAAACCCTCCTCCCTAGAGTCGTGAAGCGTCCTCCAGCCCCTCGTGCCCGAGCGCAAAGCGGGGTTGACTGCCGATGTGAGCCACGTCACAGCCGATGGGGCGAGCGCGGTAATACCGGTCGTCCCGGGATCAGTACTGGGCATCGTGGCCAACCCGATGTCCGGACGCGACATCCGGCGTCTCGTGGCCCAGGCGTCGGTGTTCCCGAACGTCGAGAAGACCAACATGGTCGTTCGCCTCGTGGCGGCCGCCGGCGCCACGGGCGCCGAGCGGGTGCTGATCTCCACCGACGCCATGGGCGTTGCCGGCGGGGTCCTGCGGGCCCGCGACAAGCGCCGGGCGAGCGCCGGGCGGTGGCCGGAGCTCGAGTTCGTGGTGCTCGACCCGATCACCGGCACGGCGGCCGACACGCGCCGGCTGGTGCGACACATGCGCGAGCGCGGCGCCCGCGTGATCGTGCTGCTGGGAGGCGATGGCACGGTGCGGGCCGCCGCGGCCGAAAGCGGTGACGTCGCGCTGCTGCCTCTGTCGACCGGCACCAACAACGCCTTCCCGGAGATGTTGGAGGCGACAGTGGCCGGTAGCGCGGCCGGCCTGCTGGCGACCGGCCGTGTCGACGAAGACGAGGTCACTCGCCGCGCCAAGGTGCTGCGGATCGAGGCGGGTCCTACGCGCGACATCGCACTGGTGGACGCCGGCGTCTCCACCGTTCCCCACATCGGGTCCCGGGCGCTATGGCAAGTCGAGACGCTGGTCGAGGTCTACTGCGCCTTCGCTGAGCCGCACGCGATCGGCCTGTCCAGCATCGCTGGGCTGCTGCGCCCCGCTGGACGGTGCCACCGGGACGGTGTGGTGGTGCGACTCGGTTCGGGGCGGACGGTCCTCGCTCCTGTCGCTCCCGGTGTCATCGTCCCCGTCGCGGTGCGCGAGGCGGTGCCGTTGCGAGTGGGGGAGCGGCACGTGGTCGGGCTGTCTCGCGGCACGGTCGCGGTGGACGGCGAGCGGGAGATCGAGTTCGGACCAACCACGCCGGTCATCGTCACCCTCGCCCAGGACGGCCCCCGGGTGGTGGACGTGCGGCAGGTGCTCGCGGCCGCGGCACGGCAACACCTGCTCGTCGCCCGCCCAGCCCCCGAGCCGTCCGTCGTCGATGCAGCGACGCAGGAAGTCCGATGAGAGCAGCAGCGCCAGGGCGCCGCGGGGTGTTCCGACCGGCTGCTGTCAGCTCGGCTCCGTCGGGCGGGCCGGGCATCCGGTGGTTCCGTCGGGGGGCGACGCGCGCTTGGGTGCACCCACCGGGCGCACTGCCGGCCGACCTCGGCGCCCAGGGCGAGCCGCTCGCGGTGGGCTGCTCCCCGGTGCGCCTGGTGTGGCTCGGGGCCGGGCATGGCGACCGCGGGGTTCGGGGCCGCTGCGCGACCGCATGTTCGACGCCGAGCAGGTCGTCACCGGCCGGATCGATCTCGACCGGTTGGCGGAGGGGTTCCAAGAGCTCATCGACGACAAGGAGGAAACGTGAAGATCCTCGTATCCCCGAAGGAGACGCTGACGTGAGGGCGGCGCCGCTGCGCGTCGAGGTGACGCGGTGACCACCGCGGTGGTCACCGGGGCCGGCCGCGGCATCGGGCGCGCGATCGCGCTGCGGCTGGCCCGCGACGGGCACGCCGTCGCGGTGAACGACGTCGACAAGTCCACCGCCGAGGGCGTCGCCGACGAGATCACCGCAGCCGGAGGCAGCGCGATCGCCGTACCGGCCGACGTGACCGATCGGGAGGCGGTGTTCGCGTTGGTCGACCGCACCGCGCGCGATCTCGGCAGCGTCGACGTGATGGTGGCGAACGCGGGGATCGCGCAGGTCAAGCCCCTCCTCGAGGTCACCCGCGATGACCTGGCGCGCATCGTCGACGTCAACGTCTTCGGCGTGGTCTGGTGCCTGCAGGCTGCTGCCGAGCGGATGATCGCACAAGGCACCGGCGGGAAGATCATCAACGCCGCGTCGATCGCGGCTCACTCCGGCTTCGCCTACCTGGGCCACTACTCGGCCACCAAGTTCGCCGTGCGTGCGCTGACACAGGCCGCGGCCAAGGAACTCGCGCAGCACGGGATCACCGTCAACGCGTACTGCCCGGGCATCGTCGGCACGGACATGTGGGACCTCATCGACGAGAAGCTGGGCTCCTACCTCGGCAACGAGCGCGGCGAGACCCTCGCCCAGTACTCGCAACTGATCACGCTCGGCCGTGTGCAGACGCCCGAGGACGTCGCGGCCTTCGTGTCCTACCTCGCCGGACCGGATTCGAACTACATGACCGGACAGTCGGTCATGATCGACGGAGGGATCGTGATGTCATGACAGGCACCCTGTCCACCCCCGCCGGCTCGCTGGAGCTCACGCCCGACCGGCTCCTGCAGGCCTACCGCACCATGCGGACGATCCGTGACTTCGAGGAGCGGGTGCACGAGGAGTTCGCCACCGGCGACATCCCGGGGTTCGTGCACCTCTACGCGGGCGAGGAGGCCTCGGCCACCGGTGTCTGCGCGCACCTGGACGACCGCGACGCGATCGCCAGCACCCACCGCGGGCACGGTCACTGCATCGCCAAGGGCGTCGACGTCAACGCGATGATGGCGGAGATCTTCGGCAAGGTCACCGGCTCGTGCCGCGGCAAGGGCGGCTCCATGCACATCGCCGACCTGTCCAAGGGCATGCTCGGGGCCAACGGCATCGTCGGTGGCGGCCCGCCGCTGATCTGCGGGCGCGCGCTCGCCTCGAAGATGAAGGGCGACGGCGGCGTCGCGGTGGCCTTCTTCGGCGACGGTGCCTCGAACCAGGGCACCACGCTCGAGTCGCTGAACCTCGCGACCATCTGGAACCTGCCGGCGATCTTCGTCGCGGAGAACAACGGCTACGCCGAGGCGACGTCTGCGACGTGGTCGGTGGCCACCGACGACATCGCCGACCGCGCAGGCGCCTTCGGCATGCCCGGGGTGATCGTCGACGGCTTCGACTTCTTCGCCGTGTACGAGGCCGCAGGCGAGGCCGTGGCCAGGGCCCGGGAGGGCGGCGGTCCGACGCTCATCGAGGTCAAGTTCACCCGCTACTTCGGGCACTTCGAGGGCGACCAGCAGCTCTACCGGGCCGACGAGGTGGCCAACGCCCGCGAGAACCTCGACTGCCTCAAGCGCTTCCGTGTGCGGGTCACCCAGGACGGCACGCTCACCGACGCCCAGCTCGACCAGGTCGACGCCGAGGTGGCCGCGGCGATCGAGGCCGCGGTCGAGGCCGCCAAGGCCGCCCCGAAGCCCGGCCGGGACGACCTGCTCTCCGACGTCTACGTCACGTACTGAGGAGCCGCACCATGGCACGGAGCATCACCTACCGCGAGGCGATCAACGAGGCCCTGGCCCAGGAGATGGAGCGAGACGAGCGCGTCATCGTGATGGGCGAGGACAACGCCGGTGGCACCGGGGCGCCCGGCGAGCAGGACGCATGGGGCGGCGTCCTCGGTGTCACCAAGGGGCTGTACCACCGGTTCCCGGGCCGGGTGCTCGACACCCCGATCTCGGAGTCCGCCTTCATCGGCGCCGCGATCGGCGCGGCGACCGGTGGCATGCGCCCCGTCGCCGAGCTGATGTTCATCGACTTCATGGGGGTCTGCTTCGACCAGATCTACAACCAGGCCGCGAAGTTCCGGTACATGTTCGGGGGCAAGGCCCGCACCCCCGTCGTCGTCCGCACGATGTGGGGAGCCGGTCTGCGGGCGGCGGCGCAGCACTCGCAGAGCCTGCTGTCGGTGTTCACCCACGTCCCGGGGCTCAAGGTCGTCGCACCTTCGAACCCCTACGACGCCAAGGGCCTGCTCATCCAGTCCATCCGTGACGACGACCCGGTGATCTTCGCCGAGCACAAGCTGCTCTACGACGTCGCGGGCGAGGTGCCGGAGGAGAGCTACACCATCCCGTTCGGCGAGGCGAATGTCGTGCGTGAGGGCGGCGACGTCACGATCGTGGCGTTCGGGCGCATGGTGAACGTGGCGTCGCAGGCGGCTGAGGAGCTCGCGGGGACAGGCATCGAGGCCGAGATCATCGATCCGCGCACCACCAGCCCGCTCGACAGCGACACCATCCTGGAATCGGTGGAGAGCACTGGGCGGCTCGTCGTGGTCGACGAGTCCAACCCGCGGTGCTCGCTGGCCAGCGACATCGCCGGGATGGTCGCGCAGGAGGCCTTCGGCGCGTTACGGGCGCCGATCCAGCAGGTCACCGGCCCGCACACCCCCGTTCCGTTCGCTGACTCGCTGGAGGACCTGTTCATCCCGGACCCGCAGCGGGTGGCCAACGCGGTCAAGAGCGTCGTGGAGTACAGGAGATGACCGACGAGCGCATCCAGCGCGTGACCATGCCCAAGTGGGGCCTCTCGATGAAGACCGGCAGGATCGTCGAGTGGTTCGTGTCGGAGGGGGACACGGTCGCGAAGGGGGACGACCTCGTCGACATCGAGACCGACAAGATCGCCGGGACGCTTGAGTCGGCTCAGGAGGGCCCGCTGCGGCGCATCGTCGCCCAACCTGGGGAGGCCCTGCCCATCGGCGCGGTTCTCGCAGTCATCGCCCCCGCCGACGTCCCGGACACGGAGATCGACGCGGTGGTCGAGGAGGCCCGGGCGGCCGTCGCATCGGGCGTCCTGGAGCAGGGTGACGAGCCGCAGCCGCAGGTGGTCGACGTCGGCGGGCGGACGATCTCCTACCTCACGCTGGCGCCCGACGAACCCGCAGGCGACCCCGTGGTGCTCGTGCACGGCTACGGCGGGGACAAGAACTCGTGGCTGTTCGTGCAGCAGCCGCTCGCCGCGACACACACCGTGCACGCGCTGGACCTGCCCGGGCACGGCGCGTCGAGCAAGGACGTGGGTGACGGGACGCTGCAGATGCTCGCCGACACCGTCGTCGGGTTCCTCGACGCCCTCGGGATCTCCCGGGCGCACCTCGTGGGGCACTCGCTCGGCGGTGCGGTCATCGCCGCGGTGGCCCGGGCGGCACCGGGGAAGGTGGCGTCGCTGACGCTGCTGGCCCCTGCCGGGTTCACCCCGGACGCCGACGCGGAGTACCTGCGCGGGTTCGCGGCAGCCACCTCGCGGCGCGAGCTCAAGCCGCTGCTCGGCCGGCTGTTCGCGGACGAGTCTCAGGTGACCCGTCAACTGGTCGACGACCTGCTGCGCTACAAGCGGCTCGACGGCGTCGACAAGGCGCTGTCGGTAGTGGTCGAGACCCTGCTCGACGGCGACCGCCAGGCGATCGACTGCCGGGCGCTGCTCGACGGCGTCGACGTACCCGTCACGATCGTCTGGGGCGCTGCTGACCGGATCCTGCCGGTGCCGGACGGGGTCGACCTCCGCCGCGTCGAGGCGGGGCACATGCTGCACATGGAGGCCGCGAACGACGTGGTCCGGATCCTCCAGGGGCAGCTCTAGGACTGTTCCGGCGCGTCCACGGCGCCGTGGACGCGCCGGAACCGCCCCTCAGCCGACGGCCGGGGACTGTCCTCCCAGGCCCTCGGCGAGCTCCGCCGGGTCGAGCTCGAAGCGGCGCAGCAGCTCGGCGTCGCGGTCGGTGTCGACCTTCTCGGGCAGTTCCGCGTCGGCGCGGTCGGCCGCCTCCGCGCCGCCCGCGGTCCGGATCCGTTCCACCACCATCGCCTTCGGGATCTGCATGCCGGTGGGATACCCGGTCCTCGAGCTGGCAAGCTGGTCCGGACCACCCGGCTGGCATCGAGGTCGGCGCTCCGGGAGGAGGCACTGGAGAGGACCCGCTGCCGGCGCTCCGGCTGCTCGACCTCCGCCACACGCACGCCACCCTGCTGCTGGCCGAGGGGGTGCCGGTGAAGGTGGTCTCCGAGCGCCTGGGCCACGCGAGCGCCAGCATCACGCTCACCGTCTACCAGCACGTGCACCCCGGCATGGGCCGCGAGGCCGCCGACCGCATTGCGGCGCTGCTCGAGGGCTGATCCGGCGCGCGAAGTATCACGCGGGTATCACGAGGGCCTCAGGATCCCCGACAGCAGAACACCCCGGGCTCCTGCCCCACGGTCGCTGACCGTGGGGCTCGGCAGTGTGTCCGAGGGGCGACACGACGCACACGCACCCGCCCCGACACCGACCGGTGGGGCCGTCCGTGCTGGACCGGTTCCCGACGGCGCCCGGCGGGCCCTGCGACAGGAGAGGAGGTACGGCGCGGTGTCGCCGTACCTCCTCACCCCGCTCAGAGCGCGCGGACGTTCTCCGCCTGGGGGCCCTTCTGGCCCTGGGTGATGTCGAACTCGACGCGCTGCGCCTCGTCCAGCGACCGGTACCCGCTGCCGGTGATCGCCGAGAAGTGGCAGAAGACGTCGGCGCCGCCGCCGTCCTGCTCGATGAAGCCGAAGCCCTTCTCCGCGTTGAACCACTTCACAGTGCCCTGAGCCATGTCGTTCTCTTCTCCGTGCTGGGGTGTCAGGACCGACAGGCGCCGGTCCCGGGTCGCCGCACCGACCGGCAGGACCGAGAGGAACGTCAGGCAGAGACGACTGCGGACGTTCGAGAACGAAGCAGAGGCACAACAGCGACCGGACGCAACTGTACGGGAGTCCCACCGGTGCGGGGTGCCTCTGACCCGATTCGGGAGGTGGATCTCATCGAGGACGGGTTCGGCGACCGTCCGGTTCGAGGCGAGTACCCCGGAAGAGGCTGTTCGTGCCGCCCCTGGCTGCCGTCGGCCTGATCGCGCTCGTGACCTTCAGGGGCACGCCCTCGCATCGGGGGGCTGACCGGACCGCGTCAGACGGTGGAGGACTCGGGGCCGAAGCGGCCGAACGCCACGAGGACGACCATGGCGGGATAGGTCACGTCTACGGGAAGCGGATGCGGGGTGTGTCCCTCCGGGCGACCGGTAGTGACGCGCCCACAGCGAGAGACGCCTCTCCCGGTTCTCCTCGCCGCCGTGGGGTCCGGACACCGGCCTGCGGTGACCCGGCGCGGGTACACCTTCTCGGGCGCGGCACCGGGGGCCGAGACTGTCGGGACAGACCCGCCCGGCCGACCGCAGCACCGGGCCCCGGCGGGTACGGACCCGCAGCCCTGCCAGGAGGGGACCATGGGCAAGCTGGACGGTCGGACGGCTTTCGTGAGCGGTGGCGCACGCGGCATGGGCGCGGCCATCGCGCACGCGGTCGTCGAGGAAGGCGGCCGTGTCGTCATCGGGGATCTGCTCGATGACGAGGGCGCCAAGGTCGTGACCGAGCTGGGAGAGGAGCGAGCGCGCTTCGTGCACCTCGACGTGACCGACCCCGACCAGTGGCGCGACGCGGTCGCCGTGGCAGAGTCCGCCTTCGGGCCCGTGAGCGTGCTCGTGAACAACGCCGGCATCGTCCGCTGGGGCCCGCTCGCCGACATGGATCCGACGAGCTGGGACGAGGTGCTCGGCGTCAACCTCACCGGGGTCTTCCTCGGCATGCACGCCGCGATCCCGTCGCTCCGTCGTGCCGGCGGCGGGGCGATCGTCAACATCTCCTCCGTGTCCGGGCTGGTGGGACTACCCGGGCAGTCGGCGTACACGGCGAGCAAGTGGGGTGTGCGCGGCCTGACCAAGAGCGCCGCGCTCGAGCTCGCCCGGGACGGCATCCGCGTCAACTCGGTGCACCCGGGGATCATCCAGACGCCGATGACCGAGGTGACCAACCCGGCCATGGCCGCCGTGCGCGACCAGGTGCTCGCCGGCCAGCCGATCCCGCGCATGGGGGAGCCCGAGGAGGTGGCGCGGATGGTCGTGTTCCTCGCCAGCGAGGAGGCCAGCTTCTGCACCGGATCGGAGTTCGTCGTGGACGGTGGCGCGGCGATCGGCCAGGTGCGCCGCGCGCCCGCTCCCTCCAGTCGCTGAGTCCGGGAGGCGGCAACGCTGCCACGAGGTCGGACGGTTCGCCGTGCGTAGTCAGCATTGCGCGGCCTGATCTTGCGGTCATCCAGGACTGGTCAGCTGCGGTCGAACTCCCGTGCGGTCAGGGCGCGCACGAGGTCTGCTCGGCCCTCCGACACCAGTCGGCACAGCGGTTTCCACTGCGGTGCGCTGCAGGGGTGTGACTGGTCGGCGAGCCAGGCGTCGGCGGCCTCGGCGGTGGTCTTGTCGACGGCCCACGAGGGGAACAGGCCCGTCACCACGGGTTGGGCCTGCTCGCTGGTGCGTCGGGCCCACAGGTCGGCGATCTCGGCGAAGTACTTCTCGACGTAGGGGGTCAGCAGAGAGCGCTGGGCGGGGTGGTTGAACCCGTTGACGATGGCCACGGTGATGGCGCGGGGCAGGTCGTCGTCGTGGACGGCGCGCTGCCAGGCGCGCTGTTTGGCCTCGGGTGTCGGGATCAGGGCGCGGGCTTGCTCGGCGTTCCGCCGACCGCTGTCGGTGTCGTCGCGCGTCAGCTCGGCGTCGATGTCGGCCTCGGTGGCCGTGCCGTGCGCGACGAGGGCGTGCAGCAGCCGCCACCGCAGGTCGGTGTCGACGGTCAGGCCGTCGGGCACCTCGACTCCGGCCAGCCAGCCGCGCATCCGCTCCAGGATCGGCGGCGGCAGCACGCTCGCGGTCAACGCGGTGACCACGGCCAGCTGGAGGTCGGAGCCGGCAGGTGCGACGTCGAGGCAGGAGAGCAGGGCGTCGATCAGCAGCGGCCAGCCGCGCTCGGCCGCCCACGGCTCATCGGCGTAGGAGCTGACCGCGGTCTGCGCCTGCTGCAGCAGCCGCTGCAGCACACCGATGTCGGTCTCCGTGTCGAACTCAGCGGCGATGAACGCGGTGAAGTCCCGCGCCTTGAGTTCGGCCTCGCGGGTCATCTCCCACACCGCCGACCAGCACAGGCTGCGGGGCAGAGGATCGGAGATGTCGCCGATGCGGTCGAGCACGGTGGCGAGTGAGGCTGGGTCGAAGCGCAGCGCGCAGTAGGTCAGGTCGTCGTCGTTGACCAGCACCAGCTTGCCGCGCGGCACGCCGACCAGGGCCGGCACCGAAGTGCGCTCGCCGGTGACGTCGACCTCGACGCGGTGGGTGCGCACGATCCGGCCGTCCCGCTCGTCGTAGATGCCGACCGCGATCCGGTGGGTGCGCAGCTCGCCCGCGCCGGGCCGGGCTCCGCGCTGCACCACCTCGAACCGCGTGAACCGGCCCGCGGTGTCGAGCTCGAACGCCGGACGGAGCATGTTCAGCCCGGTGGTCTTCAGCCACTGCGCGCCCCAGCCGGACAGGTCCCGCCCGGACGCCGCCTGCAGCGCGGCGAGCAGGTCGGCGAAGGTGGCGTTGCTCCAGGCGTGCGCGGTCAGGTAGGCGCGCAGTCCGGCCAGGAACGGCTCCCGCCCGACGTAGGCGACGAGCTGCTTGAGCACGCTGGCGCCCTTGTCGTAGGTGATGCTGTCGAAGTTGACCCGGACGGCTTCCAGATCGGGGATGTCGGCCGCGACGGGGTGGGTGGACGGCAACTGGTCCTGCCGGTAGGCGCGGCTCTTCCTGATGTTCGCGAAGGTCGTCCAGGACTGGGTGTACTGGGTCGCCTCGGCCTGGCAGAAGATGCTCGCCCAGGTGGCGAACGACTCGTTCAGCCACAGATCGTCCCACCAGCGCATGGTCACCAGATCGCCGAACCACATGTGCGCCATCTCGTGCAGCACGGTCTCGGCGCGGCGCTCATACCTGGCGCGGGTGACCCGAGAGCGGAAGACGTAGTCCTCGAGGAAGGTCACCGCGCCGGCGTTCTCCATCGCGCCGGCATTGAACTGGGGAACGAACAGCTGATCGTACTTGCCGAACGGATACCGAACTCCGAAGTTGTGCTGAAAGAAGCCGAAGCCCTGCTTGGTCTCGGCGAACAGCCGCTCGGCGTCCATGTGCCGAGCCAGCGAAGCGCGGCAGTAGAGCCCCAGCGGAATGCTGGCCCCGGTACCGTCGGGGCGGTCGTCGACGTACTCGTCGTGCCAGTGCGCGTACGGCCCGGCCACCAGCGCCACCAGGTAGGTGCTCATGATCTCGCTGGCGGCGAAGTGGTGGGTGACGGCCCCGCCGGGGCCGTCGGAGGTGCGCTCGGCCACCGTGTTGGACACGACCTGCCAATCCCCCGGCGCGTGCACCGTGAGCGTGTAGCGGGCCTTGAGGTCGGGCTGGTCGAAGCAGGTGAACAACCGCTTGGCGTCGGCCGTCTCGAACTGCGTGTACAGATAGACGCTCCCGTCGACCGGATCGACGAAGCGGTGCAGGCCCTGGCCGGTGTTCGTGTAGCGCCCTGTGGCGACGACCGTCAGCTCGTTGTCCGCGGCGAGCGCGGGCAGGGCGATGCCCTCGTCCTCGCGGTAGCCGCAGACATCCAGCTCTCTCCCGTTGAGCACCGCCGACCGCACGCCCGCGCCCACGAAGTCGATCCAGCAGCCGGCACCGGGTTCCCGACAGGCGAAGCGGACTGTCGTGGTGGTGGCGTAGGTCGCCTCGCCGGGCGCACCGTTGCCATCGGTCAGGTCGACCTCGATGGCGTAGTCGGCCACGTCCAGCAACGCGGCCCGTTGTTCCGCCTGAACTCGGGTCAGATTGGGCGATGCCATAGCGTTCCGAATCCCTTCTGTTCCGTGATCCGTTCCGAGCCGACGCACGTCCCTCGAATGCCGGCTGTTGCGCAGCTACACGTGTGGCCAGGTCGGGTTGTTGACGTGCGCCACGGCATTGCAGAGCGGTACGCGGCAGTGCGATCGGGCGTCTCGGCGGCGGAACATGTCCGTTCGACGCCGCCGCGCGCCTCGGTCGTCGACGCGACCTGATCGACGCGACCTCACGCGGCGGCCGACGAACTCGACCACCCACATGCTTCGCATGACGCGTCACCCCGATGTCACTCGTGCGTCACCAGCCGCCCGAGTGCCGTCGCGCGGACCAGTACCCCTCCGGTCGGAAGCGCAGCGGCTCGTCCACGGGGTAGGGATCCTCGGCGAGCGGGCCGTACAGGGGTCGACGACTGCGCCGGCGACGGCCTCGGGGAGGTCGCCGATCCCGGCTTCACCCAGCGCGCCGTGGTCCTCGACAGTCCCTCTCACATCGGTTCGTCCAGATGTCGCTGCACGAGCGTCGGCTGTGACGGAGCGGTGACGCACATGCCGCTACACCTGATCCGTGATGCCGACCTCGCAGCGGGCCAGGCCGAGCCGCGTCATCCCTGCAGGCGCCGGACGGCGGCGCTGCCCGGGCGCTCATCGACTGACGACGGAGCCCTCCTTCGACGGCACGCCGCCAGGAGCGGCTGGGAAGAGCGCTGAGGGCTGCCCGTGAGGCCGTGCCCCCGGAGCCCCGGCTGCCGTCGCGGGCGTCCGGCTGGACCGCGGGGTTCCCGCCGCCTTCGTCCCACCTGCGGTCCCGCTGGGGTCGCCCGGAACACCGAGACAGGAGTTCGCACATGACCATGACCATCGACGAACGCGTCGAAGGCGTCCGGACCCGGCTCGCCCGGTCGCCGCGGCTGGCGCAGGCCGTCCGGGACGCCGTGGTGCGTGGGGACGTCCCCGACGCCGCCGCAGCGGTGATCCCGGACGAGGCCCGCGAGGCGGTCGCCACCGACCGCCAGCCGCTCGAGAGCCTCGTGCGCATCGATGCGCTGGAGGCCATCGTCCGGCGGGTCGGCAGGCCACCGCTGCTCATCCGCAACGACGCCGTGGAGCTGCAGGACCTCGTCGACTTCCCGCCCGAGACCGGCGGGCTGATCACCGGCATCCACCCGTGGATCCCGTCGGTGGGCCGGGTGGAGTTCCTCAACCACCGGATGTCCTGGGGCGGCACCGGGTGGGTGGTCGACGGCGACGGCGACGCGCGCGTGGTCGCCACCAACCGGCACGTGGCCAAGCTGGTGGCCCGCCGGACCGCGACCGGCCGCGGCGTCTTCCTCCGCTCACCGTCCAGCGGTGTGCTCTACGGCATGAACGTCGACTTCAAGGAAGAGGTCGGGGCCCGTCCCGAGGACGCCCGCGCGGTCGCCGTGCGGGAGATCCTCTACCTCGCCGACGACGCGGCGCCGGACGTCGCGCTGCTCCGGATCGTCGGCGCCGGTCTGCCCGACCCACTGGACCTGGCCGATGACGAGGCTCAGGAGGAGGACGTCGTCGCACTCATCGGCTACCCCGCCTTCGACAGCCGGAACGACGCCAACGACCAGGCGCGGTACTTCCACGACCTCTACGACGTGAAGCGTTGCGCGCCCGGCTTCGTGATGCAGGCCCTCTCCGGGCGCACCGTGCTCACGCACGACTGCACCAGCCTGGGTGGCAACTCCGGCTCGCCGCTGATCGACCTGCGCAGCCGGCGGGTCGTCGGCCTGCACTACGCCGGCGTCTACGGGGTCGAGAACAGCGCGGTCGGCATCGGCAGCCTGAAGCGGGCGCTGGCCGGGGCGGAACGGGTGGTGATCCCGGTTCCTCGCCGGCCGCAGGGCGCCGAGATCGAGGCCCGGGATGGCTTCTCCGAACCCGGCCGGTTCCGCGGCCGGGGCGGGTACGACCTCGACTTCCTCGGGGACGGGCTCGCCGCGCCGTGGCCCGGCCTGCCGGCGCACGTCCTGGACGACCTCGCGCGCCCGAGCGACGGGACGGCGGCCGACCCGTTCCAGCTCCGCTACACCCACTTCGGCGTCCGGTTCTCGACCAGTCGCCGGCAGCCGGTCGTGACCGCGGTCAACATCGACGGCGAACACCCGGTTCGGATCAAGCGCGGCAAGGACAAGTGGTTCACCGACGGCCGACTGGGCCGCGACGTCCAGCTCGGGCGGGACGACTACGACGACCCCGAGATCGACCGCGGCCACATGGTCCGGCGCGAGGACCCCAACTGGGGCCCGGACGCTGCCCAGGCCAACGACGACACGTTCCACTACACCAACGCGGCCGTCCAGCACGCCACGATGAACCAGGGCAAGGAGCTGTGGTTGGGGCTGGAGAACTACATCCTGGACAACGCCCGCACGCACGGCTTCCGGGCCTGCGTGTTCACCGGGCCGGTGAACCGCGACGATGACCCGGAGATCAAGGACGGCGTCCTCGCCCCGAGGGAGTTCTGGAAGCTGGTGGCCATGGCCGGCACGGACGGCACACTGCACGCCACCGCGTACCTGCTCAGCCAGGGGGACCTCATCCGCGAACTGCTCGAGAAGCGGGACCGCACCGAGGCGAAGGAGGGCTTCGAGCTCGGCGCCTACCGGACGTTCCAGATCGCGATCCGCGACCTCGCCGACGCCACCGGCTACGACCTCTCCGCCTACGTGGCCGCCGATCCGCTGTCCCGGTCGGTCCCCGCCGACGAGTCGGTGGACGGCGCCCCGGTGTACGTCGCGCTGGACAGCCTGACCGACGTGGTCGTGTAGGGGCCTGCCGCGGCAGCGGGTAGCCGCCGGCCCGGCGGGGGAGGCGGTGGCTGCCCGCGGATGTGCCGAGGGTGCGGCGCTGGCCCTGCGCTGGCGGGACGTCGACCTGGACGCCGGCCGGCTCGCGGTGCGCCGCAGCGTCGGCGTGGTGAAGGCCAAGGCCGCGGGCGAGCGCCTCCTCGAGGAGCCGACCGGGACTGGCCGATCCCGGGGCGTCGACCTCGACGCGGGCACCGTGACCGCGCTCCGTGCCCACCGGGCAGCCCGTGGACTGCTGGCGCCGGACCTCGTGCGGGACGCGGCGCTCCTGCTCAGCGATCTCGACGGCAGCCACCGGCACCCCGAACGCTCCTCCGGCAGGTCGTCACGGCGCGCACGGTGCTGGGGGGAGGAGCGACCGCCGGTGATCCGGCTGCACGACCTCCGGCACACCCACGCCGCCCTGCTGCGGGCCGACGGCGTGCCGGTGAAGGTCGTGTCGGAGCGCCTGGGCCACGCCAGCGCCACCACCAGGCCCACCGTCTGCCAGCAGGTGCACCCCGGTATGGGCCGCCAGGCGGCCGACCGGTTCGCCGCGCTGCTCGAGGGCTGATGCGGAGCGCGGAAGTATCACGAGGGCATCACGAGGGCCGCGAGAGCCCCGACAGCAGAACACCCCGGCCCCTGACCTGCAGGGACACCGGGGTGAGGCGGTGTCCGAGGGGCGACACGCTGGACAGGCACACTTCTGCACAGGGCGCCGAGGTCTTGCTACAGAATGGACTGGGTCCCGGTCTCCGGAGAGTGTGGTGTCGTTCTCGGGCCCGGACCTGACATCCCGAGGTGCGGTGCACGTGAGGAGCTACGACTCCGTTCCAGGCCGCGAGACCTCACGTTGAAGGGAGCGACCCGTGCCGGTCATCGAGCGTCCTGACACGGCCCGCATCTCGTGGGAGTCCGACGGGCCGGAGGACGCTCCCGCCGTCCTGCTGCTCATGGGGCTCGCCTACCCGGCCGCGATGTGGTTCCGGCTGGTGCCCGCTCTGGCCGAGAGCTACCGGGTCATCCGGATCGACAACCGGGGTGCCGGCCGCACCGGTGACGTTCCTGGGGCGCCGTACACGGTCGAGACCATGGCGGCGGACTCCCTGGCCGTGTTGGACGCCGCGGATGTGGACACCGCCCACGTCGTCGGCCTCTCGATGGGCGGCCTGATCGCCCAGGAGATCGTGCTCACCGCTCCGGAACGGGTCCGCTCGCTGTGCCTGATCGCCACACACCCGGGCATCGCGCACGCCGTCATGAACCCCCAGGCGGTGGCGATGCTGGCGCAGCGCGGCCAGATGACGCCCCAGGAGGCGGCCGAGGCCTCCATCCCCTACAACTACGCGCCCGAGACACCTCGCGAGCGCATCGAGGAGGACTGGGCGGTGCGGTTCCCGCTCGCCGCCTCGAACGAGGGTTACCTGGCGCAGGCGGTCGGGTCGTCGCGATGGGACGGCTACGGCCGCATGGAGGGCATCACCGCGCCGACGCTGGTCGTACACGGGGAGCTGGATGCGCTCGTCCCGCCGGAGAACGGCCGCATCATCGCCGGCCGGATCCCCGGCGCCGAGCTCGTGATGATCCCGAACGCGAACCACGTGCTGATGACCGACCAGCCCGAGCACGTGTCGAAGGTGCTCCTCGAGTGGCTGGATCGGAACCGGTGACCAGTCCGACAGCCGTGCCCGGTTCGGATGACGGATGACCGGCGTACGGTCCGGGCCAGTCCGCAGCCTCCACCCCCGGCGCGCGGCCGTTCTCCGGCGTGGCGGCGCCGGAGGCCGCGCGGGTCAGCCGCTGATCCGCTCGTAGACGTCGGGCGGGGCCGCGCCGCCGGCGACGATCGCCGTCGACCACTCGTCGAGCTGCCGGGTGAGCGTGGGCAGCGCGGGGCCGATCGCGTCGAGGACCCGCGTGAGTGCGGCCTCGGTCTGCTGCTCGATGCCGTCGCGCTGCCGCCCCTGCTCGGTGAGCGCCGCGTCGGCGACCAGCCCGCGCCGTACGAGGTCGGCGCCGGATCGAGGCATCGCCGGGCGTCCGTTCCGCCGGCCTCGGTCGTCGGCGCCGGGCGCAGCTCCGAGCGGACCGGGGCGGGTCTGCGCACACCACCCTGACCGCCCGGCAGCCGGACTGCCGCGCGCTAGCCTCACAGGAGAACCGAGTCCGAGGACCGGAGGTCCGGGATGCGCTTCGTGTTCAGCCCTCCTGCCGAGGCGGCGGCCGATCTGGTGACCCTGCCGTGGGGCGCTCCGCTGTCGCAGTGGACCGACGACCGGATCGTCGAGATCCCGCAGCACGGACGCTCCCGCCACGTCGTCCGGTTCGTGGCCGAGGCCGGACGCGTGTTCGCGCTCAAGGAGCTGCCCGAACGACCCGCCCGCCGCGAGTACGAGGTGCTGCGCCGACTGCACGAGCTCGGCATCCCGGCGGTCGAGGTCATCGGCGTCGTCGTCGACCGGCCCGGTGCCCAGGAGGCCGTGCTCGTCACCCGCTTCCTGGACTACTCATCGTCCTTCCTCGCCCTCTTCGCCAACCCGCGAGGGGGGCAGCTGATCGACCGGGTGATGAACGCCCAGGTCGAGCTGTTGGTCCGGCTCCACCTCGCCGGCATCGTCTGGGGCGACTGCTCCCTGGCCAACACCCTGTTCCGGTTCGACGCCGGGACGCTGGCCGCCTATCTCGTGGACGCCGAGACGGGGGAGGTGCACGAGCGTCTCACCCAGAGCCAGCGCGACCACGACACCGATGTGGCCTATGCGCGGGTCGTCGGCGAGCTGACGGACCTGCGGGAGAGCGGCTCCCTGACCCAGGACCTCGACCCGGCCCTCGCGGCGGCCGACCTGGTGGCACGGTACGAACAGCTGTGGGCGGAGCTGACCAGCGAGGAGGTGATGCCCCGCGACGAGCAGCAGTTCCGCGTCGCCGAGCGCATCCGCAGGCTCCAGGACCTGGGGTTCGACGTCGGCGAGATGGAGCTCGTCGAGGACCCGGCCGGCGGGAGCCGGCTGCGGCTCACCACCCGCGTCGCCGAACCCGGCAGCTGCCGGCGGGCCGTGTTCACCCGGACCGGGCTGGACGTGCAGGAGAAGCAGGCCCGCCGTCTCCTCGCCGACATCGCGAGCTACCGGGCCGCACTGGAACAGGCGGAGGACGGCCCGGTCTCCGAGACCGCGGCCGCCATCCGCTGGCTGACCGAGGTGTACCAGCCGACGATCGCCGCCATCCCGGCGCACCTGCGCAGTCGGCTGGACGCCGCCGAGATCTTCCACGAGATCCTCGAGCACCGGTGGTTCCTGTCCGAGGCGGCCGGCCGGGACGTCGGGATGCAGGCCGCGGTGCGGGACTACGTCGAGAGGGTGCTGTCGGCGGTGCCCGGCGACCTGGTGACGCCGACGCCACGGATCGCCGACCGGGGCCTCTCCCAGCCGTCGTCCTCCGCGGCCGCGGCGTGGGCGCGCACGCCGTCGGGCAGCGGATAGCTCCGCAGGTGGAACTCGGTGGCGGGCACGGAGGACGAGGGAGACCGTGGCCGCGCCGCCGCGGGGTCAGGCGGAGCTCGTCCCGACCGGCTCCTGGTCGGGCCGGCTCACACCAGACGCGGACCGGGCTCGCCAGGTCGTGGACCTGAGGGTGACGGGCAGGGCCTCGTGGCCACGCAGGATGACCGTGTCGCGGCGGCGCCCGGAGCCCGCGGGGCCGAGGTCGGGGAAACGCTCGAAGAGCGCCTGGAGCGCGACCTCGCCCTCCATCCGCGCGAGCGCGGCCCCGAGGCAGAAGTGGATGCCGCTGGAGAAGGCGACGTGGTCGCGGGCGTTGGCACGCGTGACGTCGAAGGTGTGCGGGTCGGGGAACACCCGCGGGTCCCGGTTGGCCGCGGCGAGCAGGAGGACCAGCCACTCGCCCTCGGCGACGGGGACACCGTGGACGGTCGTGGACCGCCGGGCCCGACGTCCGGTCCGCTGCACGGGCGGGTCGACGCGGAGGACCTCGTCGGCCGCGTTCGGCCACAGCGACGGGTCCTCGGCCAGCAGCCGGCGCTGGTCGGGGTGGGCGACCAGCAGGGCGGCGCCGTTGCCGATGAGGTTGACGGTGGTCTCGAACCCGGCGCCGACGACCAGTGCGGCCGTGGCCCGCAGCTCGGTCTCGGTGAGGCCGCCACCGTCGTCGTCGACCGTGGTCACCAGGCTCGACAGCAGGTCCGGGCCCGGGTCCCGGCGCAGCCGCCGCAGGTGCTCGCGCCACCAGGCGTCGAGCTCGGCGAGGGTGCGCTCGACGTCGCGGTGGGTGGCCCAGTCCAGGCCCAGGTCCAGGACCGGCGCGGCGCGGTCGCCCCAGGCGAGGAACTGCTCCCGCATCTCCACCGGGACACCCAGCATCTCGGAGATCACCGTGACCGGCAGCAGGCTCGCGTAGCGGGCGACGAGGTCCACCTGCCCGTCGTGTGCCGCGGCCTCGCGCTCGAGGTCGTCGAGGAGCTCGTCGGCGATCTGGCGGGTGCGCTCGCGCAGCCCGGCGACGGCCCGGGCGCTGAACGCCCGGCTCACCAGCCGGCGGTAGCGGGTGTGCTCGGGCGGGTCGACGGCGACCATCGACGGCGGGTCGATGGGGCTCACCCCCGGCCGGTCGCCGGCCAGCCGCAGCACCAGCCGGAACGCCGCCGGCAGCCGGTCGGTCCGGTGGGCACCGATCTGCCCGAAGTCCTCGCTGCGCAGCACGTCGGTGCACACGTCGTGGTGGACGCTGACGCGGGCCAGCGCCCCGTCGGCGAGGGGGGCCGCCGTCCGCAGCCGTTCGTAGTGCGGGTACGGGTCCGCGCGGAGTGCCGGGTCGGTCATGACCTGGGCGTCCGGGTTGCCCGCGCGGGCACGTGCCCGGATCGCCAGCCGCAACGCGCCGTGGGTGGTGGCCCAGCGGACCGCGCTGCGCACCAGTTCGTCCATCGCCCTCGCCCGTCCCCTCTGCAGCCGGGTCCTGCCCGCGGCCGGCGCGAACTCATCCTCGGGGACCCCGCCTCCGGGTTCCAGGGTCGAGGGCTCCGATCACGGTCACCGCGGTGTCCGGTCCCCACGCGCCTCGGGCACACCAGCGCCACCAGCACGCCCACCGTCTACCGGCTCGTGCACCCCCGCATGGGCCGCGAGGCGGCCGACCGCTCCGCTGGAGCCGGGTTGAGGCGCCAGAGCCGGTATGTCCACGGGAGGTCGTAGCCGATGACGTAGGCGGTGTAGGCACCCAGGGTGAGCGAGGACCTCCGGTCCTCGATGATCGAGATCTGCAGCAGTCCCAGGGGGCAGAGGAAGGCCAGCAGGCCGAGGAAGCCGTTCCTGGTACTGCGGCGACCGAAGAACGTGGCGTTCCACAGCTCGTTGGCCGCGAGGACCGCCATGGCCGAGCGGTAGGAACGCCTGTCCCCGCGGGTCACCGATCTGTGGACGACCACCCCCATGATCAGGTAGTAGGCACCACCGACCGCGTAGAACGCTGCCATCGGCAGCTGCAGCGCAGGACGCCGGAGGTGCTGGAACCACCGCTACGAGTCCCGGCCGATGAAGGCATTGCCGACCACAGCCGCACCGACCACAGGCGACGCTGTCTCGAGCAGCACCGATCGACGCACAGCCGGAACGTAGAGCAGGGACGGCGTGCGGGCGCCCGCGCAGAGCCGTGGCCGGACCAGCAGCCGCGCACGACGGCTGCTGACCACGGCCGCCGTCCACCGTGCCCAGCCGGGTCCGCACGCCGGGAGCCCGGCGGAGCCGGCGATGCAGCCGGGTCCGGCGGGCTGGTGCCCGCCCTACAGTCGCGCTCGTACGCCGCATGCGGGGCGTCACACCCTGCCTGCACCGGCGCCGTCGGCGATCCCGGACCCTGCTCGCCAGGAGGGACCATGACCACCGTCCTCGTCACCGGCGACACCCACGCACCCGGCAGGCCCGTCGTACAACGGCCCACCGCGACGGGCCCCGAGGTCTGCGACCCCGTCCGACGTCCCGACCCTCGCTCGTGCCCCGCCAGCAGGGAGCCGATCCGCGATCGGCACGTGGGATGAGGTCGACATGAGTGGCGCGCACAGCCCGATCTCGGTGTACCAGTTGCGACTGGGAGCGACCAAGGTGCCTTTCGGGCAGTTCTACGGCGGTCTGGAGGGCTGGCGAGGG
This sequence comes from Geodermatophilus sp. URMC 61, assembly GCF_052931555.1. NCBI lineage: Bacteria > Bacillati > Actinomycetota > Actinomycetes > Geodermatophilales > Geodermatophilaceae > Geodermatophilus > Geodermatophilus sp. URMC 61. The sequence goes on along the minus strand of NZ_JBRFHZ010000002.1, from coordinate 1,600,166 downwards.
CTCTCGGCCTTCTACCGGTTCGCCACGGACAAGAGGCACTTCATCGTGGTGCCCATCCACGCGTACCTCGTCGAGCACCCGGATGACGGGCTCATCCTCGTCGACACCGGGATCAACTGGCGCCAGGCCCACGAGCACGGCCACTACTACCGGGGCATGGCGCACTACCTCTTCGACGAGGACGAATACCGGCTGGACCGTTCCGAGGAACTCCCCGCGGTCCTCGCCCGGCTGGGTCACCGACCCGAGGACATCACCCGAGTGGTGCTGACCCACCTCCACGAGGACCACGTCGGGGGACTTGCCTACCTGCCGGGGACCGAGGTCGTGGTCAGCCGCGACGAGTGGGACAACCGCGACTGGAGACTGTTCGGGTTCATCCCGATGGTGTACGAGCCCTCCCTGCAGCCGGCGCGGAGCGTGACGTTGGCCGACTTTGACTCCGGGCCGTTCGAGAACTTCCCCGCGAGTCATGACCTGACGGCCGACGGCGTGGTCAAGCTGCTGCCGACACCGGGCCACACGCCTGGTCACAGCTGTGTGGTGGTGCGCCTGGACGACCACGGACTGCTGATCGCCGGCGACTGCCTCTACACGCTGCGCCACCTGGCGAACGGCGACGTCCAGGCATTCGGCGCCGGGAAGCGGGTCGAGCAGCACAATGCCTCCATCCGTCGGCTCACCGAGCTCAGAGCACGTCTGCCCGAGCTGATCGTGCTCCCCGCTCACGACCACACCGCCTACCAGTCGGAGCACCTCGGGCCGGGGCTGGCCAAGGGCCGCCTCACCGCTGAGGAACGGGCACGCATCCGCCGGTACGAGCAGAGCGTGTTCACCGCGGACGGGCGTCTCCGCGCGGACCGGATGCCGCGCTACATCACCTGCGGAAGTCCTGATCACGTGGGAGGCGTGAGCGAATAGCCGACCGGGGCGCCGCTCGATCCACCACGGAGGATCCACAGCGGAGGACGTGGGCCGCGGCGTCCCGGGCCGGGTCGTCGTCAGCGGGCCGTGGCACACGGTCGGGTCGGGAACGGCGGCGTCGACGGGACGTGCAGCAGGGCGGCGCGGACGCCCCCTGCGATGCGGTCCGGGTCGCCGGTGGAGCGCTGGTCCGCGCCGGCCGGCCTGAGCGTCGGGGCAGTGCGCTGCCGATGGTCAGCCCACCGCCCGGCGCAGGCCGGCGAGGGCTTCGGTGAGCAGGGCGGGGCGTCCGACGTCGGCGGCGTAGGCGGCGAGGAAGGAGCTCAGCCGCACGCCCAGGGCACGGGCGCGCAGCTCCCGGTCGGCGTCCACCTCCCCGTACGCGGTGAGGAAGTCCTCCCGAGCCGACCCCGAGAAGCCGGTGTAGGCGAGGGCGAGGTCGACGGCGGGGTCGGCCAGACACACGTCGCCCCAGTCGATGACGCCGACCGCGCCGCCCCCGTCGTCGAGGAGGAGATGCCGCACGTGCAGGTCACCGTGCACGAGGACCGGTGGCCGGGCCGGGGCGTCCAGCCGCTCGGCCTCGGTGAGCAGTGCCTCCACGCCCGTGTCCCCGGCCCACGTGCCCTCCTCGACGAGGTGCCGCAGTTGGGCTCGGGTGTCGTCGATCCGGGCCCGCGGCCACGCACGGCCCATGGGGTCCAGCGGCAGCCCCGTCGGCACGGCCTGCCGGGTCGGGGCGGCGTGCAGCACCCGCAGGAACGCACCCACCGTCGCAGCCGCCGCCCGTCGTTGGTCATCCGGCAGACCGGTGTCGGCCAGTTCCCGTCCCGGCAGCAGGCGGGCACCCGCGAACGGCCAGGGGTCCACCGGGTCGTCGTCCTCGGCCACGAACTCCGGCTCGGGAACGAGGAGGGGGAGCCGTCTGGCGATCCTGGGGAGGACGGCGAGTTCCCGCCGGAAGCCGGGCACCGCGAGCTGCCGGCGCGGGAAGCGGAAGACCCAGGTGCCGTCCACGAGGAAGACGGTGTTGTCCCAGCCCTCCGCCAGCGGCTCCACGGGCCGGCCGCGCAGCGTGGGGAAGGCCGCCGCGATGAGCGTGGCGGCCCGCGCGGTCGTCGAGGGACGCTCGGGCGCCCACCGCGGCCGGCTCACCACACGGCCCGAGGACGGCGACGCTGATGACGCCCGCGACCGTGGGCAGCGCGACCCCGCGGATCCGCCAGGCCACCGGGCCGGTCAGCAGAGTCCCGGCGAGGGAAGCCGGGGTCGCGCAGCCCAGCCCACCGAACACGGCCGCAGCGACCAGCACCGCCGACCGCACGTGCGCCGGCGAGCGCCGCACCCCGGCCGGCAGCCTGGTGCCCGGCACGGGAGCGATCGGCAGGACGCGCAGCACGGAGGCCTCCAGCGTGCCGACCGCTCCGGCCATTCGGCCTACCGGGAGGCGACCAGCCCACGGAACCGCGCCCTCTGGGAGCGTCACGGTTCCGTGGCCGCCGCGCCCGTCGCGGCTCCTGGAGGCCCGCCGCTCCGGCCGATGTGGCGCCCGGCCCGCTGATGGCAGTTGCCGGACGGGGTGGTGCCGGTGTCCGCGGGGTGCCCAGGGGCGACTCGCTGCACACGCCCACGCCTCTGGCCTGCGTGATGTCCTCCGACCCGATCGCCGCCGCGCCGTGAGCCGGACTGCTGCCACCGCGCGGTGGGTCGCCGCTCGCAGGCCTCCGCAGGTGGGCGCGGGTCGCCGGGGCCGCCGCCGTCGAGGTGGCCCGATCGCACCCTGCGCCCAGCCTGCGCGAGGTTCCTGTCGACATGCTGCCACGGTGGTCGATGGACCCGCAGACGTGCCGCTCCGCCCGGTCGACGCGTACGTCCACGTGTTCCTGCCGCCGGAACACCTGCCGGTCCTTCACGCGCAGCGGCGCCGTGCCCACCCTGGTGCCGCGGGGTCGGAGCGGACCGCAGTGCCCTGACGGTCACCAGGTCGGCAGGCTGTCGGGGTACAGGAGCGTGACGATCCCACCCCAGAGGTCCGTCGCGGGGACGGCCTCGCCGTCGGCCGCATTGACCATCACCACCACGCTCGCCCTCTGCTCGGGCAGGTGGAAGACCATGTCGCTGTAGCCGAAGATCGAGCCGTTGTGGCCGACCCAGTTCCCGAGCTGGAGGACGCCGAGGCCGTACTGCACCCGGACGCCGGTCGAGGTGAGCGGCGTCCACTCCTGGCGCAGCCGGGCGGTCTCCGGGGCGAGGCCCGCGCCGGTCGCCAGCTGCTCGGCGTAGCGGGTCATGTCGGGCACGGTGGAGAGGACCGCGCCGGCGGTGAACGGGACCACGGGGTTGCTGAGCGTGACGTCGCGCGGCTCCTCCGCGGCGGGGTCGGCCGGTGCCAGCTGACTGTCGGTGTTCACGTAGCCGTGGGCGAACGGCTCCGGCAGGGCCGCGGTCGTGGGATACGACGTCTCCGGAAGGCCGAGGTCCTCGATCACCGAGGTGGTGTACTGCGGTGCCGAGCGGCCGGTGACCCGCTCGACGACCAGCCCGAGCAGTACGTACTCCGAGTTGGAGTAGACGGTCGCCTGGCCGGGTGGGGTGGCCTCGTCGGCGTGCGCGCGGATGATCTCGAGGACGTCGTAGGGGGACCACCCCGGCAGGAGCGGATCGGCGACGTACCGCGCCATGAACTGATCGTCTGCGACGAAGTCGTACACGCCGCCGCGCATGCCCAGGAGGTGGCGGACGGTGATCTCCTCCCCGTGGGGGATGTCGGGGACGTACTCCTCCAGGGTGTCGTCGAGGGACAGCCTCCCCTCGTCGGCGAGGCGCAGCACCGCCTGGGCGGTGAAGGTCTTGGTCACGCTGGCGATGCGGTAGTGCACGTCGGTGGTCATCGGGGTCCCCGCGGTGTCCGCGGTCCCGTAGGCCTGGAGGTAGCTCCCCCGGACCGGGTCGGAGATCCCGACGACCGCACCCGTGATGCCGTTGGTCAGCGCGGCCCGGGCCAGTTCGTCAATCCGTGCGGCGAGGTCCGGGTCGAGGGTCGGGGCCGGGGGAGGAGCGGACTCGGCCGGGAGAACGGGGGTGGCCGTGAAGCCGGTCGTCCCGGCTCCGGCGAGCAGGGCGACGGTGAGGGCGGCGGGGCGCATCCATCGGCGCATGAGGAACAACTCCTCCCGTGGAGGGAACGGTGTGGTGTCCCCGGAGCCGGGACCCGTCGTCCTGACCCGGTCCGCCAGGGGTGCCGATCAGTCGGCGTAGAGCTCGGCGATCACCGCCTTGGCGAGCTCGACGGCCGGGCCCTCGCCGCTGGGCGCGGGGGCGGTGGCGGCCCAGGTGACGACGGTGATGTCCCGGACCGGGTCGTGGCCCATGAAGGAGTTGGTCCCGGGCAGCTCACCGGAGTGGCCGTACACGGGCCCGAACCTGGCCAGGCCGAGCCCGTAGCCGGGGCTGGCCGGGTCGTCCGGGTCCAGCGGCTGGACGCTGGCCATCCGCTGCTGCTGCAGCTGCGGGCTGAGCAGGCACCCATCGACCAGTCCCTCCACGTAGTCCGCGAGGTCCGGCGCGGTGGAGATCCCGGCGCCCGCGGTCCACCCCCAGGAGGGGTTGGCGTCGGTGACGTCCATCGGCTCCAGGGTGCCGGCGCGGGCTGCGGCCTGGACCTCCGGTGGGAGCACGAGGCTGTCGATGGTCTCCACGTTCGTGCCGAAGGTGTAGGCCTGTGGGTGCGGTTGCGGGATCGAGGCGTCGCTCAGCGCCGGGAAGGAGGTCTCGCCCAGCTCCAGCGGGCCGAAGATCCGCTCCTCGAAGGCCTGCTCCACCGGGACCCCGGTGAGCTGTTCGATGATCACGCCCAGCAGCACGTAGTTGGTGTTGGAGTACAGGAACCCCTCCCCCGGGGGGAAGGCGGGCGGCTCGGCGAGGCCGATCGCGAGCAGTTCCTCCGGGTTCCACACCCGGCCGGGGTTGCTGTCCATCTGCTCGTTGAGTTCCAGGTCGGTGGTGTAGTTGGCCAGCCCGCTGCTCATGTCCAGCAGCTGGGCGATGGTGATGTCCTCCCCGTTGGGCACGTCGAGGCGGTACCGCGACACCGGGTCGTCCAGGCTGATCCTGCCCTCGTCGACCAGTTGCAGGATCACCGTGGCGGTCCAGGTCTTGGTGTTGCTGCCGACCCGGACGTGGTCGGCGAGCGTGACCGGCTCGGTGCCGTGCCAGGTCCGGGTGCCCATCGTGGTGGCCCAGTCGCCGAGTTCGGGGGACCGCACCAGGACGACGGCGCCGGTGACCGCCAGGTCCCTCATGAGCCGGTCGAGTTCGGGCTGGACCGCCGCGGCGTACGGCGGATCCTCCGACGGCGGCGCCGCGCCGGCCGGCGACGCGGTCGCCGGGGCGGGAGCCACGACCAGCAACGCGACCGCCGTCGTCGCGATCGAGGCGGCCAGCGAACCGGGTGGCCGGGAACGACGCGACCCGCACGAGCGCTCTGCAGCTGTCATGGTCGACCTCCCGATGGGTAGCCGGTCAGGGGGTGTCCGGATGTCCGCACCACGGAGCTCACCGGCCGGGTGCACCGCCGTTGTCACAGCGCCTGCTGGAAGGCCGCGGCGACGGCCGCCACGTCCTCGTTGGCGTCGTGCAGACCGGTGGGCACGTCGGGGTACGTCGCCCCGCTCATGGACAGCGAGAAGACGAACCGCTCGCCCCGCTCGCTGGTGAGGTAGCCGGCGAGGCTCTGCACCTTGTACAACACGCGCCCCGTGGTGGGGTCGACGTCGACGCTCGTCCCGGTCTTGGCCGCGACCTCGCCCGCGGCCGGACCGTCCTGACCCGTACTCGCCAGCGTCCCGCTCACCCCGAGGACGGGCTGGTCGGCCGCGAACTCCTCGCCCCAGGGTTGCGTCTGCGCCCACCTCATCCAGGCGACCATCTGGTCCGGGGTCGTCGAGGCCGGGTCGGCGCCCTGCCCGTCGAACAGCACCACGTCCTCGGCGACGACGCCGGCCCGGTCGAGCTGGTGGTGCACCGCCGCCAGCCCGTCGAGGCAGTCCGGCGAGCCGCCGTGCGCCGCGAGCAGGCACATCAGGGCGTTCGCGCCGGTGTTGTAGCTGGTCTCCAGGATCATGCGACCGAAGGCCCTCATCGGCGGGGAGGTCAGGGAAGCCACCCGGTCCTCGGCCGGGTAGGAACCCGTGGGCGGCAACCCCGCCTCGTCATTGTGTCCGACGGCGGGGGAGGTGACCGTGACCCCGGCGCGACCGAGTGCCTCGACGAACAGGGTGCGCGCCCATGACGCGGCGTCAGGGACCCGGTAGATGGCGAGCTGGGCCGTGCCGGCGGCGATGGTGCCGCTGACCGTGACCGATGCGGGATCGCCGGGATCGGGGGTGACGGTGAGCGACGTCGGCGTGCCCGCGTCGGTGGTGGTCACCGTCGAGGTCACCGTCACGGCCTCCGTCTGCGGGCGGAGGTCGAGGACGGCGGGCTGCCCGACCCCGGCCGCCTCCACCGTGATGTCGAGGATGTTGTCGTTGACGTAGATCGACGGGGCAGGTCCTTCCTGGCCCGCGAACGTGTTCCACAGCCGGGTGTCGATGACCACGTCGCCGGCGATGTCGGTGACGCCCGAGGCGGCCACCTGCCGGGCGAGGTCGTCCAGACCGGCCAACGGGTCGTCCGGGACGAGCGCCGCGTTCGGCGCGACGTCGCCGTAGACGTGGTCGATCGTGTCGGCGGTGAACGCGTGGTCCACGCGGCCGCTCACGGCGCCGCGGCCGCCCATGGCGAGGTCTCCCGACGCCACCAGCACCAGGTCGCCGGCGAGGACGCCACCGGCCGGCTCGGCCGTCGCGTACACCGGCGTGGTGAGCGTGGCGTCGGTGCCCAGCGTCGCGTACGTGGTGCCGACGGTGAAGTTCTTCGCGGTCGACGCGGTGAAGACGGACTCCCCGGCACGGCCGGCCAGGACGACCCGACCGGTCTCCGCCTCGGCGACGGAGTAGAGCCACCGGGCCGTCTCGAACTCCGGCTTGGCCATGACGGCCGCGGCAGCGGCGGGGAGTTCGCCGACCTGCGGCTGGATGCCGGGCTGCGCGCCCGGCGAGGCGGACGACTCGGTCGACGAGGTGAACGCGGTGAGCACGACGGTCGACACGAGCAACGGGAGGGCAGCCGCTCGGCGGTTCACGTGGGCGACCCTGGCGACGTCGTGACCGGCGGGCAATGGACCGGAGTGGCCCGCCCACCTGGACCTGGGTACAGGGTCTCGCGGGAGTCGTCACCGGTGCGCTGCTGCACCGAGGGCGCGTCGCCGGTGCCATGCTGCGCCGATGGCGCATCGGGGAGGTGGGCGATCGTCGCTGGCGCGGGCGCTGATGATGAGCCTCGCGCTGATCGGCGCGTTCGGTGCCGTCGTCGCCGGCGTCGAGATCGCCCTGTTCGCCGAGCAGCGCGTTGCTGCGTGGTGGCTGCTCGCGTCGTTCCCGGCCGGGGGATCGGTCTACCTGGCCGCAGGTCTGGAGGCGTGGCGGCGCCGGCCGAGCAACCGGATCGGCCCGATCATGGTCCTCGGGGCTCTGTCGTGGTTCGTGGTCGCCCTCGCCAACACCGGAACACCCGTCCTGGTGGCGGTCGGTGTCGTGCTCGCCACCACCCCGCTCGCCGTGGTGGTGTGGCTGTTGCACGCCTTCCCGTCCGGCCGCCTCCGCTCGCGCACCTCCCGCCTGACGGTGGTGGGGGGCTTCGTGGTGTCGCTCGTCCTCCAGGTCCCGGCGTACCTCTTCGATCCGGGTGCCAGCCCGGGCGGCATGCTCTCCGTCGGTCATCGGGTGGATCTCCTCCACGCCGGCACCTGGCTCCAGCGCGGCGCGGGGATGGTCGTCATGCTGATGACCGCCGGCGTGCTCGTCGACCGGCTGCGTACCGCGACGCCCGGCCAACGTGGGGTCCTGCTGCCGCTGTACGCCTACGGGATCCTGGCTGTCCTGGCGACGCCGCTCGGGCCGCTGCTGGGTCCGTCCGCCGGTCTCTCGGTCGTGCAGGTGGTCGGGTTCCAGATCGTCCTGCTGGCCGGGGTGCCCGTCGCCTTCGCGGCGGCGATGCTGCGCGGCGGGTTCGCCAGGACCGCCGAGATCCAGGAGCTCAGTGCCTGGCTGGCGTCGTCCGCCGCCACCCCGGAGCTGCTCGCCGACGCCCTCGGGCGCACCCTCGGGGACGCGTCGGTGCAGGTCGTCTACGCGTCGCGGGACGGGCGCGCCTTCGTGGACGGCGACGGCGCCACGTTCGACACGTCGGCGCTGGGTGAGCACCGCCACCTGGTCGACATCGAGCTCGGGTCGCGACGGATCGGCGCGATCGTCTACGACGCGACGGTCATCGACGACGCCGAGTTGGTCCGCGGGGCGGGTCAGGTGGCCGCCCTCGCCATCGACCACGACCGGTTGACGGCCGAGCTGCGGGCCAGCCACGCCGACCTGCAGCAGTCCCGCGCCCGCCTCGTCGAGGCAGGCGACCGGGCGCGGCAGCGCGTCGCCCAGGACCTGCACGACGGTCTGCAGGTGGAGCTCGTCCTGCTGGCGGTGGAGGCTCAACAGCTGGCTCGCATCGGCGGGGCGGCCGATCTCCCCGACGCGGCGACACGCCTCCGTGTCGGCATCGACGGTGCCGCCCGGCACCTCCGGGAGATCGTCCACGCCCTGATGCCGGCCGCCCTCGTCGAACGGGGCTTGACCGCGGCGATCGAGGACCTGGTCGATCGCATGCCGCTGCCCACTCGGCTGGCGGTGGCCGCGGTCGACGGGCGCCTACCGGCGACGGTCGAGAGGACGGCCTACTTCGTGGTCGCAGAGGCGCTGACCAATGCGGTCAAGCACGCCGCGGCCGACACGTTGACCGTGACGCTCCAGCACGCGCCCACGCGGCTCGTCATCGGCGTGACCGACGACGGCGTCGGCGGTGCCACCCAGGAGGGTGGTGTGGGGCTGCGTGGCCTCGCCGATCGTGTCGATGCCCTCGGTGGCCGGTTCACCATCGAGAGCCCGGCCGGCGGAGGCACACATCTGCTCGTGGAGCTGCCGTGCGGGTCGTGATCGGCGAGGACGAGGCGCTGCTGCGGACCGGGCTCACGCACGTGCTGCAGGCCGCCGGGTTCGAGGTCGTCGCTGCGGTCGGGGATGCACACGAGCTGGTCCGTTGCGCGGGAGAACACGTCCCCGACATCGTGGTCACCGACATCCGGATGCCGCCCGATCACAAGGACGCGGGCCTGCGGGCGGCGGTGGCGATCCGCCAGGAGCACCCCGAGATCGCCGTCCTCGTGCTGTCGCAGCACCTCCAGCGCGCCTACGCCGTCGAACTGCTGGGCGATCGCTCGTCGGGCGTCGGGTACCTCCTCAAGCAGCGGATCGCCGACATCGACACGTTCACGGATGATCTCCGCCGCATCGCTGCCGGCGGCACCGTCCTCGACCCCGAGGTCGTGAGCCTCATGGTCGCCCGCGCCCGGGGGAAGCACGACGCGCTCGACCGGCTGACCCCTCGCCAGCAGCAGGTGCTGGCCCTGATGTCCGAGGGCCGGTCCAACGCGTCGATCGCCCGAACCCTGTCGATCACCGAGCGGTCGGTCGTACAACACACGTCCCACATCTACGACGAACTCGGCCTGGCGCCCAGCGACGACGACCATCGCCGGGTACTGGCGGTGATCCGCTATCTCTCGTCATGAGCGGCACCAGCCTCCCCACCGGGCCGTCGACGCGAGCCGACCGCCGATGTCACCGGGCGAGGAGGGGTCGAGGAGACGCAGGGGTGGCCGCCCGTCGCTGCTGATCCTCGGCCACGGCCTCAGGCGGCGCCGTCGCCCGGCCCCTGGGCTCGCTCCACTGCACGACGGCTCCAGTCCGGACGGGTCAGGGGGAGGCGGTCGTGTCCGGGAGATCCTGGCTTGATAGCCAGCACCTGGTTCACGCCGACCCGGTGGCCCTCGAAGGCCAGCGCCGATCCCGCGAGGTACAGCCGCCAGACCCGGGCCCGGCCGGGGGAGGACAGTCGGACGGCCTCGTCCCATCGACGCTCCAGGTTGCTCACCCAGGCTCGGCAGGTCAGCGCGTAGTGCCGGCGGAGAGCCTCGACGTCGGCGACCTCGAAGCCGGCTTCCTCGAGGATCCGGACGTGGGTGGCCAGCGGCTGCAGTTCGCCGTCGGGGAAGACGTAGCGGGTGAGGAACGAGCCGGGATCGGGGCGGTCGGGGCCGGCTGCGGGGCCGCACGCGATGGCGTGGTTGAGCAGCCGACCGCCCGGGCGCAGCAGGACGTGCAGCCTGGCGGCGTAGAGCGGCAACTGAGCCAGGCCCACGTGCTCGGCCATCCCGACCGAGGCGATCGCGTCGAAGGGTCCGTCGACGACCTCGCGGTAGTCCTGCAGGCGGATCTCGACGAGTTCGGACAGGCCTGCCTCCGCCACGCGCCGGGTGGCCAGCTCGGCCTGGGCGGCGGAGATGGTCACCCCGGTCACCGATGTCCCGTACCGGGCTGCGGCGTGCAGCGCGAGGGAGCCCCACCCGCACCCGACGTCGAGCAGCCGCATCCCGGGCCGCAGATCCAGCTTGCGGCAGACGAGGTCGAGCTTGGCCTCCTGCGCCTGCTCCAGCGTCGCCGCCGGCTCGGGGAAATAGGCACAGCTGTAGACGAGCGAGGGTCCCAGCAGCACCCGGTAGAAGTCGTTCCCGACGTCGTAGTGGTGGCGGATGGCGCGCCGATCCCGCCCGAGCGAATGCCGGATCCCACTCAGTCGGGCCTCCTCCGGCGGTGGTGCGGGGGGCGGTCCGACGACCCCGAGGCGCAGCAGCGGGCCGGCCAACCGGGCGAGAGCCCGTCGGTCCAGGCGCAGCTCTGGGCGGGCCGGCATCCGGTCCGGGAAGCTCAGCGCCGAGTAGATGTCCCCCTCGATATCGAGGTCCCCGCTGACGTAGGCGCGAGCGAGGCCCAGCTCCCCGGGCGCGTAGACCAGCCGGCGCAGGGCCCGCCGGTGGCGCACGACGAGGGTCGGTGCACCGTCGACGACGGACGCCGAGCCGTCCCAGCACCGCACGGACAACGGGATGGGGGCCCCGAGCAGCAGCCGCCCCAGCTCGTCCACCAGTCCGGCAGCCCGGCGCGGGGAGGAAGCGGCCATGCCCGACCCTGGCACAGCGCTCCGAACCGCGGTCCTCACCGGTGACCGGGATCCCCACCGCTCGGTGGGAGTCCGCACGCATCTCCACGGCCGGCATCGGGAGGAGGACCCCACGGGCCCAGAGGTGGTGGGGGGTTCAACTCGGTGTCCGAGGCGACACGGTACATACGCACACGGCTCTCGCCTGTCGAGTGACCGCTCCGTGCTGTCAGGGGGCCATCAGCGGGGTACCGGCCAGGCGCGCAAGACGCTCGCCGCGCACCGCCAGAGGTGGGGTTCCTCCACCGCTGTCCTCCCTGCTCAGGGCTGGGCCATTCGGAAGACGGGCCAGCCGATCTGGGTGCGCCAGGCGGCCGGTTCTGCCGTGTCGCGGGGCCCGACCACGTAGGTCTCCCGGACCGGTCCGGCCACCACGAGCGCGTTCCTCACGACCCAGGCGCCCAGTTCTCCGTAGGTGACGTCGATGTCGTCGTGCTCGCCGACGTGGGTGGTGACGGCCAGCTCGACGGCCGGCAGGGTCAGCGGGTGGACCCGGCCGCTGTGCGGGGGGTGCGCCGTCGTCCGGTACACCAGCAGGTGCCCGCGGCCGGTCTCGAACAGCGCGTTGTCGTACAGGCCGCCCGGGGGGCCGGTCGGCTGCCTCACCACGGCGTCCAGCTCGGCCATGGCACCGGCGTACCAGTCGAGGACGTGGTCGTGCTCCACGTCGTCCTCGACCGCGGCAACCGTGGTCGCCGGCACCGCACGCAGCTCGACGTCGAGCGGGGCGGGCTCCGGCCGCAGCAGCCGGCGCAGCGACGCGACCGCGGCACGGGTCCGGTCGAGCTCGGACTCGAGTCGCTGCAGGTGGTCGGAGACCAGACCGGCACGGGTGCTCGGGTCGGGGGAGCGCAGGATGCGCTGGACGTCGGGCAGTGGGACGTCGAGCTCGCGCAGGCGGTGGATGACCTGGGCGGTCGGGATCTGGTCCGCGGTGTAGTACCGGTAGCCGCTGGCGGGGTCCACCGTCGCGGGCTCGAGCAGGCCCGCGTCGTGGTAGCGGCGCAGCGTGCACACGCTTAGGTGGGTCAGCCGGGAGAACTCGCCGATGGCCAGCACCGGAGCACTGTGCACCCTCTCCCCGGGGGAGGGTCCAGTGCTCGACCCTCCCGGAGTGGGAGGCCGCACCGTCGGGGCATGACCACACCGACCAGCATCCAGTCCAGCGAGCTCCCGGCCGCGATCGGGGACTTCCTCACCGCCCACGCGGCCCGAGACGTCGACGCAGCCATCCGCGCCTTCAGCTCCACGGCCGTGGTCTTCGACCAGGGACAGACCTTCCGCGGGACCGACGAGGTCCGCGAGTTCCTGCGGAACGCCGGAGCCGAGTTCACCTACACGACCGAACTCATCGGCGCGCAGCGCATCGACGACACGCACTGCGTGGCCACCAACCGTCTGGAGGGGGACTTCCCCGGCGGACTGGCCGAGCTGGACTACCGCTTCGCGATGGACGGCGATCTCATCGCGGAGCTGGTCATCGCTCCTCACTGACCCCGGTTCGCCGGGCGCCGGGTGCACGGCCCCGCAGCGAGCCGAACCGCAGCCGCTCCGCACGGCGCAAGGCTGGGAGCGAACTGCTCGAGGACCGTGGCGAGTGCGCGGTTGCCGGAGATGGCCACGAGCACGCCGTGCAGCTCGTCGTCGGCGCGGGGAGCGGCTTCGACGTCGTCGGCCTCGATGGCGGCGGCAACCGGCGGTTGGCGTCGCGCATGGCGGCCAGGTCCGCCGCGACGAGGCCGGCGACCGGTATGCGGCGAACAGCACGAGAGTGAGCCGGTCCGGCTCCTTGGTCGTGCCCTTGCAACCCGCAGCCCCGGGCTGCGGCGTCGAACCGGGCGGCTCAGCCGCCCACGACTGGAGAGGAACCGAACCATGTCCGCCAACACCGCAGCGACCCTCACGGACACGTCGAAGCCCACCGTGGTGCTCGTCCACGGGGCTTTCGCCGACTCGTCCAGCTGGAACGGAGTGATCGCCCAGCTCAGGTGACGGCTATCCGGTGCTCGGGGTGGCCAACCCGCTCCGTGCCCTGCACAGTGACGCCGAGGTCCTGCGCAGCGTCCTGGCCAGCGTGGACGGGCCGATCGTGCTCGCCGGCCACTCCTACGCGGAAGCGTGATGAGCGAGGCCGCCGACGGGAACCCGAAGGTGAAGGCGCTCGTGTACGTCGCCAGCTTCCTCCTCGAGGAGGGCGAGAGCACCGGCGAGCTGGCCGGGAAGTTCCCCGGCAACGAGCTCGGGCCGGCGCTGCGCCCTGTGCCCGTCGGTGGTCCCGACGGGCAGACGGTGCACGACCTGTACATCGAGCAGGAGAAGTTCCGGGAGGTCTTCGCCGCCGACGTGCCGGAGGAGGTCGCCGCGCTGCTGGCCGTCACGCAGCGGCCCATCGTCGCCGACGCGCTGGAGGGGAGGGCGACGAAGGCGGCCTGGAAGACCATCCCCTCCTGGAACCTCGTCACGGTCCGGGACCTCGCCGTCCCGGCCCAGTCCCAGCGGTTCATGGCCGAGCGTGCGAGGTCGCACACCGTCGAGGTCGACGCCTCCCACGCGGTGACGGTCTCCCAGCCCGGCGCCGTCGCCCGGTGGATCGACGAGGCCGCACGCGCGACGGCCAGCTGACGGGACGGCGACCGCCACCGGGCCCGCCCGACGCCGCGACATGGAGCGCAGCAAGCGTCGTCGTGTGGTCGCTGGCAGTGTGGACGGCATGGCCTCTTCCGCTCCCGTGGTCGTGGTGACCGGTGCGAACGGGTTGGTGGGCGCCGCGGTGTGCCGGGCGCTCGTCGAGCGGTCGGCGCGGGTGCGCGCCGTCGTCCGACGCGTCGGCAGCGCGCCTGCGCTCGACGGAGTCACCGAGCTCGTCGGCGACTTCGCCGACGAGGGCCTCGCCCGCACGGTTACCCAGGGCGTCGACGCGGTCGTCACGACGGTCCACCCGATGGGCGCGTCCCGAGAAGTGCAGCACCGGGTGGGCGTCGAGGGCACGCCGGTCCTCGCTCGGGCTGCCCGGGACGCCGGCGTCGCCCGGTTCGTGCACGTGTCCACGGCCGGGGTCTACGACCGCTCGGCCGGTGTCGGGGACGTGGCCGAGGACGGCGCCCTCCTGCCCGAGGGCAGCGGCGACTACCCCGACACCAAGAACGCCACCGACGCCGCGCTGGCACAGGTCGGCGGGCTCACGACCGTGCTGGTTCGCCCGCCGGCGATCATGGGCGCCGGGGACACGTCGGTCTGGAACACGCTGCGACCGCAGCGGGTCCGCCGCGGTGAGCGCCGAGCGAACCCGGCCAAGACCTGGGCCTGGGTGCACGTCGACGACCTGGCGGCCCTGATCGCGGACGTCGCCACGGGCGCCGTCGCGACCGCCGACGACCCGGCGCGAGGCCCCGTGGCCAGCGGCACGACCCCGGTCATCGTCGCGGGCGAGGCTGCGACGTGGCGGGACTACCTCGGCACGGTCACCGACGCGCTGGGCGTCGCGCCCGAGTGGACCGACGAGCCGGTCTGGACCGGGCAGCTGCTCACCGACCGCGCGCGCCGGTGGGGCTGGGCGCCGCGGGTGAGCCTCGCGCGAGCCATGGACGAGCTGCGGCAGGGCCTGACGACGCGCGCGTGACAGCAACGCCGGGTCTGCCACCGGCAACGGAGAGCGCACACCGAGCGGTGCGCCTCGACTGTGTCCGAGGGGCGACACGACCGGCGTCCTCGGCGACGATGCCAGCGGCCGGCACCAGGTTGGGCTCGCCCAGGGGCCGGACGTCGAGGTGCTGGTGGGTCGCGCCTTCCAGGAGAGCACGTCGGCCGGTCGTGGCAGGTCGACCGAGACCGTGGGTCGCGCCTCGGCGGAGCGGGACACCGCACCGCGTACACGTCAGGTCGCGCGGCGGATGGGCTGGCGTGGGAGGCGATCGTCGCGGGAGCGGACGAGCTGACGTCACCGGTGCTGCGCGGGACCGTGGTCCGGGCTCCAGCGGGTGGCACACCCGTCCGATTCGGATGTCGGGGACCAGGGAGAGGGAGGAGCAATGGGTCTGTTCTTCACCGACTCGCTGTTCGAGGATTTCGCCGTCTCTCTCGGGTTGGGTCTCGGCGGTCAACTGGGTGAGGTCGCGGCGGTCTGCGCGCAGATCGGGGAAGGCGACGACGACGCCTGGTACACCGCGTGGTCCGCGGCGGCCGACCGGCTGGCGGAGGAGGCCGACGACGCCGCCAGGGGTGGCCATCGCGTCAGTGCGCGGGAGACCTACCTGCGGGCGTCGCTGTACTACGCGGCCAGCTACCACCCGTTGTTCGGCGCCCCGGTCGATCCGCGGCTGCTGACCGCGTTCCGCAAGCAGTCGGAGGTCTTCGCCAAGGCCGCGGCCGCCGCCGACCCACCGGGTGAGCCGCTCGAGATCCCGTTCGAGGACACGGCCCTGCCCGCGTACTTCTTTCGCGCCGGCACCGGAGCCGAGCCCCGGCCGCTGCTCATCGCGACCAACGGCTACGACGCCACGCTGTTCGAGATGTACCTCGGTCAGGCGCTCCCGGCGCTCCGGCGGGGCTACCACTGCCTGCTGTTCGACGGGCCGGGGCAGGGGCGGCTCCTGTACGAGGACGGCGTCGTCATGCGCCCCGACTGGGAGAACGTGGTGGGCCCGGTGGTCGACCTGGCGCTGCGACGTCCCGAGGTCGACCCGCAGCGGATGGTCTTGACCGGCTGGAGCCTCGGCGGCCACCTGGCGCTGCGGGCTGCCGCCGGCGAGCACCGCCTCGCCGCGTGCGTCGCGGACCCGGCACTGTTCGGCATCCTGGAAGGGGCACGGGCCCGGCTGCGTGCCGCAGGTCTGCCCGAGGCCGTCATCACACGGCTGCCCGATGTCGACGAGGGCACCCTCGCGGCGCTGACCGCGGGCATGCAACGCAACCGGGCGCAGCGCTGGGTCACCGAGCAGCGCGGCTTCTGGGTCCACGGCGTGCAGTCGTACGCCGACTACCTCCGCGTCGCCGCCGACTTCACGCTCGCCGGTCGTCTCGACCGCATCGCATGCCCGACGTTGCTCTGCGCCGCCGAGGACGACCCGCTGTCGAGCACGGCGACCGCTGTCGACGACGGGATGACGGCTCCTCGGACGCTCGTGACGTTCAGCCGGGCCGAGGGGGCGGGCGACCACTGCGAGATGCGCAACCGCGCGCTGTGCGACCTGAGGGTCTTCGACTGGCTCGACCAGACCCTCTCCGCTCCCGCGCGACAGCCGGTGGACGCCGGGCGCTGAGGTCCTGGACGGTGGCCGTCCGCGCGCTCAACGCGACCGATCTGCCTCCGTGGACAGGGGGAAAACCCCCACGATCGGCGATCGTGGGGGTCCAACTCGTTGTCCGAGGGGCGACACGCTACCTACGCACACCCCTGCGTCTGGGGGACTGATCCGCCTCGCGTCGCGGAGAACTGGGCACGGCGCTGGCTGTTGCCAGCTGGAATCTCACCGGTGGCGTCCACATTGACTGGCCACCCGCTACCGGAAGGCAGGTCCTCATCCACCGGGACCGGTCGTCCTCGCCGCGATCTCGGCCTGGACGCGCACGGGGCGAGACATGCCCTAGGTGCTGAGCGCGGTGAGCAGGTCGAGGCCGACTCGGTCGACGCTGTGCAGGTCGTTGGCCAGGGCGACCACGCCCACACCGGCGGCCGGCACGAACCCGGCGAACGCGCGGAAGCCGCCGGTGCCGCCGTTGTGCCAGAGCAGGACGTGCTGGCCCCCCATCGGCACCCGCAGCCAGCCGAGCCCGATGCCGAGTCGCTTGCCGGGGCGGCGGTCCGGGTGGGTGAGTGCGATCGCCGGTCCGAGCGGGGTGTCATGCGGGCGGAGTTGGGCGTGCAGGAAGGTGAGCATGTCGGTGGCCGTGGAGCGCAGCGCCCCAGCGCCGGGCAGGGCGGCGACCCTCCAGTGGCCGGTGGTCCGGCGGCGCCGGCGGTGGCCGACGGCCTCGCGCTCAGTCTGCTCACGGTCTGGGAGGAGCACGGTGTCGGCCATCCCGAGCGGTTCGCAGATCCGCGAGCGCACCAGCTCGCCGAAGTCGCGCGTGGCAGCCGCGGCGACCAGTGCGTGGCCCAGCACGCCGGCACCGAGGTTGGAGTAGGCGATGCGGCCGGTGCCGGGCGTGCGGCGCAGCTTGGTCTGGCGTAGCGCGGTCAGCAGCGCGGCGCGGTCGATCGCCTCCCACGGATCGCCGTCACGGGCTTTCCACTGGACGCGGAGCGCGGCCAAGAACGGCATCGGGTTGTTGGGCAGCCCCGCGGTGTGGGTCGCCAGGTGCTCGACGGTGATCACCGCGCCGTCGCGAGTCGGGACGTCCACCTCCGGCAACAGGTCGCCGAGCGGCGTGTGGAGCGACAGCTCGCGGCGCGTCACGGCCTCGGCGAGCAGCAACGCGGTGAACACCTTGGTGACCGAGCCGATCTCGAACAGGCTGTTCGCGCGCGGCGCCGGGCCGTCAGGCGCGCGAACGTGCCCGATCGGCACGACACACCGTGCACCCGCGGACGTCACCGCCCCCACCACCAGGCCGACGTGCTCCTTGCCGTGCCGGGCGGCGATGCGGGGGACGGTCTCATCGAGAGCGCCGGGGTCCATCAGCGGTTCCCGCCGTTCGCCGGCTCGGGAGAGCGGCTGTCGCGACGTGGATCAGTGGGCCGGGGCAGGGGCATGGGCACGATCGGACCGTGCCGGTGACCGTGGCGCAACGGTGCAGGGCCGCGCGAGCAGGCAGGCGTGCGGCTCAGCCACGGGCCGCCCGGAGACCCCCACCGTCCTGGGCGTCGCCGGCAGCCCGCCGTCCTTCGAGTCGCCGTCGCCGCTGATCGGTCCTCACGTGGGACGACGCTGGCGCTACTGCGGTGGCCCCGTCGGCCGGCCGCAGCCACTTCCCTCATCGGGGTCCTCGCCTCAGAGCGGCAGGCCGCGGTGGGTCATCGTCATCAGCGCGATGGCAGTGGCAGCGACGAGATCGACGATGGCGCAGAACGACGGCCACCAGCGGGTGTTGGCGACGAACCCGGTCCGGTGCTGCCAGAGGTCCTTGAGGCCGTGGCCTGCCAGTCCGCCGACGATCAGCCAGGCCGGTCCGGTCACCGCGATCCCGGCGATGACGACGAAGACAGAAGCGACGCCGGTCTCGACGGCGATGACCGTCCGCCGCCCGTCCGCGACGCTGAAGCCGACGTACACCGCCGCGATGAGCGTGAGCCCCAACGAGTAGACGGTGGAGGCGGTCAGCCAGGGAAAGCCCAACGGCGACGCCGCCTGCAGGCCTCCGAACACCACGCCCCACGCCGCCGGAGCACGTACCAGGCGAGCGGGCATGGCTGCCCATGGCGGTCCGGCTGTCGGCCGATGTCCACGCGCGACCACGGCGGTCAGGTGGGCAGCGAGTCCGGACGTCCGTCGGGCGGTCCAGGTCACGGTTCCGACACCGCTGAGCTGGTTCTCGCCGCCTGCACCACGTCCTCGATGGCGGCGACGCTGAAAACGGAGTCGGAGGCATCGAGGAGCAGGGACGCGTGCGTCGCCGGCACGAGCCGGTGGCTGCTGGTGGAGGAGAGGTCGGCCAGGGCGTCCTGGGCGGCCGGCCAGCCGGGTTGGTGGTCGCCGGCGGTGGCGGTGACGACGACGAGCGGGGTGCTGCCGACGCCGGTCAAGGCCTGCGCCTGCTCGAAGACCTCCGGGTAGGCCGCCACCTCGTCCCGCGCGGCGCGCAGCTGCCGCGTGCTCCGGTCGAACGCCTGCACCTGCGCCTGGGCCGCGTGCGGGAGGTCCGGCGGGGCGCCGGAGTCCAGCAGCGGGCCGGCACCGAGGCGCTCGAGGGTGGGGAGGAGGGACGTGGTCCGCCGGATGAGCGCGTAGGCGCCGGGATAGTCGGGCAGCGAGGTGAACTGCTGGGGGCTCGAGGAGTCCAGCAGGACCAGGCCGGCGACGTCGTCGGGGTACTGGGTGGCGTAGACCATCGCGTACGGGCCGCCCACGGAGTGGCCGGCGAGCACGTACGGGCCGGGCTCGCCGGCCCGGCTCAGCAGGGTGTGCAGGTCGGCCGCCACCTGCCGGCCGTCCTTGGGGCCCGGAGCGCCGTCGCTCCATGCCTGGCCCGCCCGGTCGTAGGAGCAGACCCGCGTCGTCCCGGCGACCGCGGGCTGCACGAGACCCCAGGCGGCGGAGGTCTCACCCATTCCACCGAGCAGCACGACGGTGGGGCCGCCGGTGCCGGTGCAGGACAGGTGCAGCCGGTGGCCCCCGACGTCGTACAGCTGTCCTGGCATGGGCGGCGGGCCGCCGGCGAACGCCGTGCGCAGGGTCGCCGCACCGCCGCCGACGGAGGCGAGCAGCAGCAGGACTAGTACGGGGGAGAGCAGCCAGAAGGGGGCCCGGACGCGCAGCGACCGCACGGCACGGGCGGTGGTCCAGGCCGTGAGCGCCAGGAGGAGGGGTGGCCAGACCCAGCCGGCGGCGGTCAGCGCCCTGTCGCCTGGTGCGAGCACGAGCAGCGCCGCCCCGGCGGAACCCAGCGCGGCCGCCGGTACCGCTGCCCAGCGCTGCGGCTGGTCGGTCAGCATCGCCGCCCCGACGGCGAGCGCGGCCCACCCCAGCGCCAGGCCGAGCAGGCCTGTGCCGACGAGCACGTGCTCGGGCGCGCCGGCGAAGGCGCCGACGGGAAACGCCACGGCAGCGAGCGGGCCGATCACGACCGAGCCGGCCACCACCCAGGCCAGGCGGCGGGCCGACGCGCGACGGCCGCCTCCCCGGATGACACCGCGGTCGGAGGAGCCCGTCGTCGTGGGTGAAGCAGCTGTCGTGGCCACGGGACGACGATGGGCGAGGCGCGTCGACGGCGCCAGGACGCGGGCTTGACGAATCCGGCCACACCGACCCGTACGGTGAGGCAGTGGGTGACCTCGGCGTGGCGGTGGTGACGTTCCCGTCGGCGCAGATCCTGGACGTGACCGGCCCGCTGGAGGTCTTCTCCAGCGCCACCCGACTGGTGCCGGCGGCGGCGTACCGCACCCAGGTGGTGAGCTCCTCGGGCGGTCCGGTGCTGGCCAGCTCCGGGCTGTCGTTCGGCACCACAGCACTCACAGATGTCGTGGAGCCGGTGGACACCCTCGTGGTCGCCGGCGGCCGCGACATGGCCGAGGCATGCGCGGACGAGGACCTGCTGGCGCACGTCCGGCGGCTGGCGAGCAGCGCCCGACGGATCACCTCGGTCTGCTCGGGGGCCTTCGTCCTGGCGGCCGCCGGGTTGCTGGAGGGGCGGCGGGCCACCACACACTGGGCGGAGTGCCAGCTGCTCGCAAGCGCGCACCCGGACGTGTCGGTCGACGGCGATGCGATCTACGTGCGCGACGGCGACGTCTGGACCTCCGCCGGCGTGACGGCGGGCATCGACCTGGCGCTGGCCCTGGTCGCGGACGACCACGGCCCGCGGGCGGCGGCGGCGGTCGCCCGGCACCTGGTGGTCTACCTGCGGCGGTCCGGTGGGCAGACGCAGTTCTCTCCGCTGCTCGCCGCTCAGGCAGCGGAGAGCGAACCGGTGCGGGAGCTGCTGGCCTGGCTGCCCGATCACCTCACCGCAGACCTGTCGGTGCCCGCCCTGGCCCGCCGTGTGCACCTGTCCGAGCGGCAGTTCAGCCGGGTGTTCAAGACCGAGGTCGGGGTGACGCCGAGCGAGCACGTGGAGAGGTTGCGGCTCGAGGCGGCCTGCCAGTTGCTCGAGACCACCCGCCACGCCGTCGACCACATCGCGCGCATCTGCGGATTCGGCGCGCCCGAGACGATGAACCGCGCATTCCGTCGCCGGCTGGACACCACCCCGGGGGACCACCGGCGCCACTTCGGCCACCTCGCGGTGCAGTAGGTGGATCCTCGGGACGGTCGGACGACGCTGAGCGGCAGCGGCTGGTGCACCTCGCCGCGGCCACCCGCAGCCGCGGGTTCGTCGATGTCGGCCTCCAGCAACCCGTGCACCGCAGGGGTACCCGCCAGGATGACCGGTGGCACGGCATCTCCTCGGTGGGCCCGCTCGTCATCGGAGAAGTTGGGAACGTCCGGGAGGAGGAGCCCTGCACGACCCCGATCGTCCGCCGCCTCACGCCGTGTCGAGCCACCTCCTCCGGCAGGCTCCTGGGCATGCTCACACCCGCAGAGTTCGAGGACCGACGACTGATCATCGGGGCCTGACGAGTCCAACGACCCGACTCCGTCGAACCCGGGCACACCAGAGTCTGCGGACTCGCCGGGGCGGTCCACCTGCAGCGACCCGGCCGAGGCGGGCCGGTGGTGGTGTGTGCCGCTCGGCGAGACGTCCGTGGACGCACGGGACCCCCACCCCCGCTGGCGGTGGGGGTCCCGTCCTCGCTGCGTGGGCAGGGGTCCGGCGTCGGCTCAGGCAGCCCGCTGGGCCCTCATCCGCCGCAGGTCCTCGGCGTCGATCGCGACGAGGGAGGCGCCCTTGGTCTCCCTCATGACGAGCGCGGCCACCAGGCTCACGCCTGCGGCGAGCGCGACGTAGATCGCGATGGGCACCCAGTTGTTGTACTCGTTCAGCAGGTATGTGGCGATCAGCGGCGCCCAGGAGCCGGCCACGATGGCGGTGGCCTGGTAGCCGATCGAGACGCCGGAGTAGCGCATCCGGGTGGGGAACATCTCCGCCATGATCGCGGGCTGGCCCGCATACATCAGGCCGTGCGCGATCAGGCCGAGCATGATCGCGGCGAGGATCGCGAAGGAGTTCTGGGTGTCGAACATCGGGAAGGCGATGAACGGCCAGACCGCGGTGGCGAGCGTGCCTGCGATGTACACCGGGCGCCGCCCGATCCGGTCCCCCGCCGCACCGATGAGCGGGATGACCACCGCGTGCAGCACGTGGCCGAACAGCAGCAGGAGCAGGATCCGGTCGGTGTTGACCCCGATGAACGCCAGGTAGGTGATCGAGAACGTCACCACGATGTAGTAGACGATGTTCTCGCCGAAGCGCACGCCCATGGCGGTGAACACGCCGCGCGGGTAGCGCTTGAACACCTCGATCAGGCCGTAGCCGGCCGCCTCCTCCTTCTCGGCCTGCTCCTGGGCCGCCTTGAAGGTCGGCGAGTCCGAGACCTGGGTGCGGATGTAGTAGCCGATGACCACGATGATCACCGACAGCCAGAAGGCGACCCGCCAGCCCCAGGACAGGAACTGCTCGTCGCTGAGGGTCACGTTGAGCACCAGCAGGACGATGGTGGCGAGCAGGTTGCCCAGGGGGACGCCGGCCTGGGGCCAGGAGCCCCAGAAGCCACGGCTCTTGTTCGGGCTGTGCTCGGCCACGAGCAGGACCGCGCCGCCCCATTCGCCGCCGAGGGCGAAGCCCTGGATGAAGCGCAGGGTGACCAACAGGATCGGAGCCCAGTACCCGATCGCGGCGTATCCGGGCAGGCAGCCCATCAGGAAGGTGGCGCCGCCGATGAGGATCAGCGAGAACTGCAGCAGCGTCTTGCGGCCGATGCGGTCACCGATGTGGCCGAACACGATACCGCCCAGCGGGCGGGCGATGAAGCCGACGGCATACGTGGCGAACGCGGCGATGATGCCGTCCAGCTCGTTGCCGGTGTCGGGGAAGAACAGCTGGCCGAAGACCAGGGTGGCGGCGGTGCCGTAGAGGAAGAACTCGTACCACTCCACCACGGTGCCGGCCATGGAGGCGCCGACGACCTTGCGCAGGTACGGCAGGTCGGCGTGGTGCTCGTGCTCCATCCGGTGTTCGAAGTCGAGCGTCTCCTCGTTGAGGGGCGGGCGATCGGACATCAGTTGCGCTCCTTGCTGTCGATGCTGCCGTCGGTGACCTTCACCACGGCAGAGCAGGGCAGATTTCCGGCACCGGCACGGGCATCGCTGAGGGGCTGGTGATTCGAGGTGTACAGGTGACCGACCTCCAGGTCGGTGCCGGTCCGGTCGGCGGCCACCGCCGGCCTGTCCTCCAACGCCAGGTCAGGGGGGACGTGGTGGCGGAGTCGTTGCCGGACGATGCGTTGTCCGACCTGCTGGGAACGGGGTACCGGTCGTCCAGCGCCCACGAGCCGCCGGACGATGCAGTGGGGCCGGACGAGGCAGCGGGGATGTCCTGGAACACGTGGTCGAGGCCCAGCCGGCCCGCGCGGGTGACCCCTCGGGCCAGGCCGGTCGTGGTGGTCAGCGCCAGGACGCCGCTGCAGACCTGGGCGGCCTGCCCCGTGGTGGGTCCTCCGGTGGCGATGATGGTGCCCGCCATCGGCTGGGTGTCCTGCCCGGCCGCCTCGACGTCGGCCTCGACGCCGCCGATCATGGAGGTCAGAGTGCCCCCGGTAGCGCCTCCGGTCCAGCCGGGGACGGGCGCGTCGACGAACCGGGAGCCCGCCGGCGCCGCGGCGTCGGGCAGCCGTCGAGTCGATCCGACGTCGATGGCGGAGCTGCTGACGAGGCGGGTGCCGGGCATGGGACTGCTCCTCGAGGCTGAGGCATGAAGCATGTTGCTCCGGCTTCTCCCACCCCGCACGTCCGGCGCCTGCCTCGGAACGGGATGCACGGAGGCGGCGTCAGGCGCGGGGCTCGCTGTCCCCGGGCCGCAGCAGCAGCTTGCCGGTCGTCTGCCGCGCCTCGAGTGCCTCCTGCGCCCCCCGTGCGTCGGCGAGGGGGAAGCGCCCGCCGATCGACACCCGGAGCCTGCCGTTGGCGACCCAGTCGAAGACCTCGTCGGTGCGTGCCCGCAGCTCCCCTCGAGAAGCCGTGTAGTGCACGACCGTCGGCCGGGTGACGTACAGCGAGCCGCCGGAAGCCAGTTGGGAGATCTCCACCGGTGGTGGCGGGCCGCTGGCCGTGCCGTACACCACGAGGATCCCGCGGGGGCGCAGGCTGGCCAGGCTGCCCTGGAAGGTGGCGGCACCCACCCCGTCGTAGACCGCGGCGACGCCCTGACCACCGGTGAGCTCCCGGACCCGGTCGGGGACCTCGTCGTAGTGCAGCACCTCGTCGGCTCCGGCCTGGCGGGCGACCTCGGCCTTCTCCTCGGTCGACACCGTGCCGATCACCCGCCCGCCGCGCAGCCGCACGACCTGGGTGAGCAGCTGTCCCACTCCGCCCGCGGCCGCGTGCACCAGAACGCTGTCCCCGGGCTGCACGCGGTAGGTGTCGGTGGCCAGGTACTGCGCGGTGACGCCCTGCATGAGGACGGCGGTGGCGTCGTCGTCCTGGACGCCGTCGGGCACGGGAACGGCCATGGCGGCGTCCACGACCACGAAGTCCGCGTAGCTGCCCTGCCCACCCCGCAGCCAGCCGACCCGCTGACCGGCGGCGAGGTCCTCGACCCCGGTCCCCGCCTCGACCACGGTCCCGACGCCCTCGACCCCGGCCACGAACGGCACCGGCAGCGGGGTGCCCCCGGTGCGCTGGTAGATGTCCATGTAGTTGACCCCGGCCACCGAGACCTGGACCAGGACCTGCCCGGGACCGGGGGAGGGCCGGTCGACGTCAGTGACCTGCAGGACGTCGGCCCCTCCGGTCGAGGACACCAGCACGGCCCGCATCGTCGTCTCCTGTCGGGGCGGGGACAGCGCCCACTCGCGCGGTCCGGTGATCGTTGACGGTGGAGGTGCGTGTCCGCGGACCTGCTGATCCGGGACGCCCCGGCGGCGCGCCCGTGCTGCGAGCACCCGCCGGTGGCGTGGACGGGGTCAGCCGGCCGGCGTGTCCAGGGTCCCGTCGACCTTCTTCACCAGCACGCTGCAGTCCTTGTTCGCCTGGCCGGCGTCGATGAGCGAGGCCATGGCGTCGCGGGCCTGGGTGACGAACGGCAGCGGCGTGCCGGTGGACTCCCCGGCGTTGACGGCAAGGCCGAGGTCCTTGTGCAACAGGGCCACGGAGAAGCCGCCCTCGAAGTCGCGGTTGACCGCTGCGCTCTCGACTACGCCCTTCTCGGGGTACCAGGTGCGCAGCACCCAGGAGTCGCCGGAGGAGGTCGCGGCGATCGAGTGGAAGGTGGCCGGGTCCAGGCCCAGTCGCTTCGACAGGACGGCGCCTTCGCAGGTCACCGCCAGGATCACCCCGCACATCATGTTGTTGACGATCTTGGCGGCTTGGCCGTTGCCGGCGTCACCCGCGTGCACGACCCTGCCGCCGAGCACCTCCAGCAGCGGCCGGACCTCCTCGAGGTCCTCCGCCTTGCCGCCGACCATGATCGTGAGGGTGCCGGCCGCGGCGCCGGAGACGCCGCCGGAGACCGGCGCGTCCAGGAAACGGGCGCCCGCCTCGGTGGCGACCTGGTGCAGCTCGCGGGCCACGTCGATGTCGATCGTGGACTCGTCGACGATCAGGGTCCCCGGCCGGACGTTGGCCAGCACGCCGTCGGGGGCGGTGAGGACCTCCCGTACGTGCTCGCCGCGCGGCAGCATCGTGAAGACGATGTCGGCGTCGCGCACCGCTTCGGCGATGCTGCCGACCACCTCCACGCCCAACCCGGCGGCTGCCTGTGCGGCGGTCTCGCTGACGTCGTAACCGCGCACCGCAGTACCTGCCGCAACCAGGTTCGCGGCCATCGGGCCGCCCATGTTCCCCAGGCCGATCCAGGCCACGTTCATCCGGACTCCTCCGCTCTGTTGCACTGCCTCTGACGTCGGCCGCACGCTCGAACCACCGTCCGAGTGGCTGGCCGATCCGGTGGCGGCTCCATCGTGGGCCTGGACAACCCCTGTGACCACCCTCACTTGCCCACGACGGTCGTGCAGAAACGCACAACGACGTGGTGGCCGTTCCTCGGACGAGGTCGCCGCGCCACTGCACGGACCGGAGGCGCCGGGTGCTGGGTGCGGACGACACGGTGGTCTTGCTGGAGGTCGCCCGGTGCGGGACCCTGCTGGGCGCGGCCACCGCCCTGGGCATCGACCACTCCACCGTCTCCCGGCGCCTGACCGGGCTGGAGGAGGAACTCGGCGGTACCGTCGTCATCCGCTCGACCCAGGGCTGCCGACTCACCGACCTCGGCCGCGAGGTGGTGACGGCCGCCGAACGCATCGAGCAGGCCCTGGCGGCCGTGCGCGGCGAGCCCAGAGCCCGACGGACGCCTCGCCGTTGAGTGGTCCGGCCAGGTCAGCTCCACCGAGGCCTTCGGAGTCCACCTCGTCGCCCCGGTGCTGGCCCGACTGCGGCGGCAACACGCGCAGCTGCTGGTCGAGCTGGTGGTAGCGACCTGCCCGCTGCTGCAGACCGTCGGTGCCGACATCGAGTCGTCGTCGGCCAACCCGGGGCCAGCCGGAGCGACACGGTGCGGCTGACCGATCACCGGATCGGCATGTACGCCGCCTCGACTACCTGGAGCGCCGAGGGATGCCGCGCTCGCCCCACGACCTGGGCAACCACACGCTGGTCTTCTACATCGAGCCGCTGATGCGGATCACCGATCCTGCACATCATCCAGCGGCCCTGCCCGGATGCCACGATGGGCTTCGCCTCGACCGACGTGTTCGCGCGCGTCGAGCCCACCAGGCCGGCAGCGGGATCGGTCTGCTGCCCGCCTTCCTCGGGGATCGGGAACCGGGCCTGGTCCGGCTGTTCCCGGTCGAGGTGTCCATCCCCCTCGACTACCTGGCCTCACTTGCGCCGCGCGTGCTGCGCCGCCCGCGGCCCGCCTGGTCATGGACGAGCTGAGCCAGGAGGTCATCCTGCGCCGGTGTGAGCTGCTGGGCTGCACCGACGTCTGAGGACCTCAAGGGGTGGCGGTGCGCTTCTGGGTCGCCGCGCCGGTGTTGATCTTGACGTTGATCTGCTTGATCTGGGTGAAGGACTCCAACATGCCCTCCAGGGAGAACTCCCGGCCGATGCCCGACTGCTTGACCCCGCCGTAGGACTGCCCGACCATCTGCCCGCCGCCCTGGTTGACCTGCACCCAGCCCGACTGGATCCGGTACGCGGCGGTCAGTGCCCGGCCCAGGTCGTTGCACCACACGTAGGCGGCCAGGCCGTAGTGGCTGTCGTTCGCCATGGCCAGGACCTCCTCCTCGTCGCGCCAGGGGATGACCACCATGACCGGGCCGAAGATCTCCTCCCGGGACAGGCGCCAGGCGTTGTCGGCGCGGGAGAAGACGGTCGGCCCCAGGTAGAACCCGTCGAGGTCGCGGGGCACCTGCCCGGAACCGTCCAGGGCCACCGACACGTCGTCACGGCTCTTGCCCTCGGCGACGTAACCGGTGACCCGGTCGAACTGGTCCTGGTTGATCAGCGCGCCCATGTCGCTGGCTTCGTCCAATGGGTCACCGACCACCAGCTGCTGCAGTCGGGCGACCGTGCGGTCGAGGAACTCGTCGTAGACGTCCTCGTGCAGGAAGAGCCGGGAGCCGGCGGTGCAGCTCTGCCCCTGTCGGGTGAACCGCATCGCGGTCAGCACGCCCTCGACGGTGGCGTCGTCGCAGGAGTCCGGCCACACGATGCTCGGGCTCTTGCCGCCGAGCTCCAGGGAGACCGGCACCAGCCGCTGCCCGGCCACACCACCGACGATCCGGCCGACCTCCGTGGAGCCGGTGAACGAGACCTTGTCCACGTCCGAGTGCCCGGTGATCGCCGCACCGCAGTCCTCACCGAAGCCCGTGAGCACGTTGAGCACACCCGGGGGCAGGTGCGGAGCGCACAGCTCGGCCAACCGCAGGACGGTCAGCGGCGCATCCTCGGCCGCTTTGACCACGATCGTGTTGCCGGCCGCGAGCGCTGCAGGGATCTTCATCCCGGCGATCATCAGCGGGGAGTTCCACGGCAGGATGGCGCCGACCACGCCGATGGGCTCGCGGATGCTGTACTGCAACTGCCCCTCGCCTGCCGGCAGGACGACGCCCTTGACCTCCGTGGCGACGCCACCGAAGTAGCGGAACAGTTTCGCCAGGGTCTGGCTCTCCGGCCGGGCCTGGGTGCGCAGCGCGTTGCCGGTGTCCTGGGCGGTGAGCCGGGCCAGTTCCTCGGCGTGGGCGTACAGGTCGTCGGCGATCGCCAGCAGCGCCTCCTGCCGTGCGGTCGCCGGCAGGGCGGCCCAGCCGGGGAACGCGGCCCGGGCGGCCCGGACGGCGCGGTCCACGTCGGAGGCGTCGGCGCGCGGGACCCGGCCGAGCACCATGCCGCGGCGGGACGGCGAAGTCACCTCCGTCCAACGGCCGTCGAGGGCCTCGACCCATTCACCGCCGATGTACATGCCCCAGTCGCGACCGGTCTGGTCGCCGGTGGCTGCGTGCGAGGTGGGGGGTGCGTCGACCGACATGAGATCCCTCTCCGTTGGGGGTGACCCCTTGCATGGTCGACCGCTACCCGAGCGGCGGCTAGGCCATTCGCGCGCATCCCCCGTGCGCCACTGCACACGGTCCGGCCGAGGAGATGGGGACTGCCCCCAGTCGAGTTGACGCCCACAACCCGGGGCGGTCCACGTCTGGGGTCCATGGGAGCGGTGAGGGCTGATGCGTCAGATCGGCGTGCGGATACCGGCGGCCGGTAACGACCCGCCGGTGTCCGCCCTCCCCTGCTCGATGCATGGACGGGCCATGGAGCCCCCATGGGTCAGCCGGGTCGGGTCGGCGGCCTCAGGTGGATCTTCTACCTCAGCGGCCGGCGGTCCACCGGCCGCTGACGCCCGCACAGCAGTCCGACCGCGCAACCGGCTCACCGTACCCAGCACCATCCCGGGAGGCCCCGTGCTCCGTCTCATCGGCTCGCAACCGGCTGCTGGTCTGTCAACCGCCGGGTCTCCGGCGTGGGCCCCCTGGTCGTCTCGGCGCGTGCGGCGTTTCTGGTGGGGCTCGACACCACCGCGCTCAACGTCGCGCTGCCAGCGGTGGGCCGCGACCTGCACGCCGGCCTGGCGATCTTGACCGCGGGACTGGCCTTCCTCCCGGTCATCGTGCCGTACATGGTCGCCTCGACACTCGCCGGCGCGCTGCTCGCCGGGGTGCCACGTGCCCCGCTGGCCGTCGCCGGGCTCATCACGGCCGGCCTGGGGATGGCCTTGCTCCGCCACGGACGGCGTGAGCAGCCTGCTCGCATTCGTCCCGGGTCTCGCGCTCGCCGGTTCCGGCGCCGGCCTGTTCAATCCACCGCTCACCGGCGCAGCGCTCGCGGCGCTCCCGGCCGATCGCCTCGGCGTCGGGTCCGGGCTGCTGTCCACCCTGCGTCCGGTCGGCGTCCTGCTCGGAACCACCGTGCTCGGCCTCGTCCTGCGCGCCGAGGTCGCGCACACCTCGCCGCTCGACGGCGCTGCCCTTGCAGCCACCCAGGCGGGGGATGTGGGTCGAGCGGCCGCGCTCTCCGACACGGCCCGCGCAGGCGCCGCGGCCGCGTTCACCGACGGCTTCCACGCCGCCGGCACCGCCGCCGCGCTCGGGTTCCTCGCCGCCGCGGTCGCCGCGGTCATGGTGCGCGGCCACACCAGGCAGACCTGACGGGGCGTCCACCCACCCTCGAGTGCACCCGTCGCTCGCTCCTGAGCCGGGACGAACGGACGGATGACGACCACGCGACCGGTCGGGTCCGAGGGCGACGCGCTCCACCCGCCCGGCGGTGAGGTCACGGGCTGACGGCTCTGCCCGTCTGCCGATCGGTCGACCGGAGGGAGCGCTCCGCGGGGAGGGCTAATAAGTTCGCCTCGGGGCAATCAGTCGCAGCGCACCGGGCGGACGTGACCTGGCCCGCCATCGCGTGCGGCGGCTGGTGGCTCTACCCGACCAACGGACGGCTCTGCCGAACGGAAAGGGGTTGGTCGTGATCGGGATCGACGCCGTGCTCGACGACGCGGGGCTGGGCAACGGCCGCGTCCGGGACTTCGTCCGCCACTGGGCCGCGCACACCGGTGCAGCGCAGATCGAGGTGGTCAACGCCTCCGACGACGAGCGGCTGATCCGTGAGGCGCTGGAGGCCGGCGAACTCCTCCCGGCGGGCGACGGTCGGTACTACTCCCGCAGCCACGTCAAGGACACCGCCCGTTCCGAGGAGCGCACCGTCGTCGCCACCGGTGACCCGGCGGACAGAGGGGTCTACAACAACTGGCGGCCCGCCGACGAGATGCGCCCGCTGCTCGAGGAGCGCATGCGCGGCGCGTCGGCCGGCAAGACGATGTACGTCGTCCCCTACCTGATGGCGCCGCCCGGCTCGCCGCTCGCGCGTCACGCGACCGGCGTCGAGCTCACCGACTGCCGCACCGTCGTCCTGCACATGATCCGGATGGCGCGGGTCGGCGTGCAGCACGTCGAGGAGCTCGACGACCCGGACAGCTTCGTCCGGGGAGTGCACATCACCGGTGACCTCGAGACCCTCGGCCAGGGGACGCCGGAGGACCAGCGCTACTTCGTCACCGCCGCCGACCAGCGCACGATCCTGCACTACGGGTCCTCCTACGGCGGCAACGCGCTGCTCGGCAAGATCGCGCACGGCCTGCGCCAGGCCTCGTACGACGGGTGGCGGTCGGGCGAGTTCCTCGCCGAGCAGTTCATGCTGCTCGGGATCACCGACGAGCAGACCGGCCGCACGTACCACATCTGCGGCGGGTTCCCCAGCGCCTCGGGGAAGACGAACTTGGCGATGATGCTGGCCCCCGACGCGCTCGGCGACCGGTACCACGTCACCTTCTACGGCGACGACATCGCGTGGTTGCGGGTCGACCCCGAGGACGGGCGGATCTACGCGATCAACCCCGAGTTCGGCGTGTTCGGCGTGGCGAAGGACACCAACGAGACGACCAACCCGACCGCGGTCACCGCGATCGGTCCGGGCACCGGCACGATCTTCACCAACGTCGCCCACAACGAGGACACCGGCGAGGTCTGGTGGGAGGGCAAGACGCCGCACCCGCCGGCCGACACCGCCGGGTGGCGGGACTGGACCGGACAGCTGGTCAGCGAGCGGCCGGAGGAGGCCGGGGACTCGGCCTGGGCGCACCCGAACAGCCGGTTCACGACGACGCTGGCCAACATCCCGAACATCGCACCCGACTTCGAGAACCCGCGCGGTGTGCCGATCGACGCGATCATCTTCGGCGGCCGCACCCGCGACCGGGAGCCGCTGATCCGCGCGATTACCGACGTCGCCGAGGGCGTCTACGACGGCCTGACCCTGGGCGCCGAGGCGACCTTCGCCGCCGAGGGCACCGAGGGCGTGCTGCGCTACGACCCGATGTCGATGCGGCCCTTCCTGTCCTACCCCGAGGGCGCGTACGCCGAGCACTGGCTGGAGATCATCGGCGCCGCCCGGGAGCGGCCCGTCTTCGCGCACGTCAACTGGTTCCAGCGGGACCCGCACGACGGTCGTTTCCTGTGGCCGGGCTACCGCGAGAACCTGCGTCCGCTGCTGTGGCTCGTGCACCTCGAGGCCGGCGAGGTGAGCGGCCGGCAGACGCCGGTCGGCATCGTGCCCACGGCGGAGGAGCTGGACCTGCGCGGCATGGACCTGCCTGCCGGCGACCTCGAGCGGCTGCTCACCATCGACGTCGAGCGGTGGCGGGAGGAGATGGCCCACCGCGCCGAGCACCTGGCGCAGTTCCGCGACCTGCCGGAGGAGATCTGGGCGGCGCACCGGCGGGTCGCGGCGGCGCTCGACGCGGAGGCGGGCTGACCGTCGCGTGCACCGCGCGATCCGTGGCCCCGAGCCCGCTACACGCACGAGGCACACGAGCCGTGGCCGGTCGTTCCGCACGGTGAGCCGGAGGCGCCGACCAGTCGGCCGTTGACACCGTTCGGATGTGCCGTCGTCGATCACGCCATCAGGAGGACCCCCATGGCCGCCGGGCTCCGCCGCAACCCGACACCGGAACGGAGCGGGAGCGGCTGCCGGCGATGACGGCGTCCGGGGGGACGTCGCTGGTCACCACGCTGCGGCGCCGATGAGGGGGCGCCGTCGCCGGGTGGACGACGGGGTCAGGGCGGCGGTGGGAGGGTGGCGCCGAGGCGGCACGCCGTCGTGGCCGCTGCTGCGGCGGCGCGGGCGAAGGCATCGGCGTCCGCCTGGCCGAGCGGTCGGCGCAGCAGCACGCGCAGGTGGTAGAGGGGGCCGGTCGCTGCCACGAGCAACCGGTGGGCGTCGGTCTCCGCGGGGACCTCGCCCCGGGCGACCGCGCGGTCGACGACGACGGCGCACCGCCGGTACCGGTCGGCCCAGAACCGGCTCAGCGCCTCGGCGGCCTCCGCGGAACGGAACGAGGCGGCGATGACGGCCACGGTGGGCGACGGGTCCGCGGTGAGGGCGTCGCACACCTCCCGGTTGATCGCCACCAGGTCCTCCTCCAGGCAACCGGTGTCCGGCGGTCGCCAGTCGTCCTCGGTTCCCAGGTCGAGCAGGTCGACCAGCAGCATCGCGGTGCTGCCCCAGCGCCGGTAGACGGTCGTCCGGTGCACGCCTGACCGTGCGGCGACCGCCTCCATGCTCAGCGCGTCGAAGCCGCCCTCGGCGAGCAGGGCGGTGACGGCCGACAGGACCGCGCTTCGCACGCGAGCAGTCCGACCACCGGGTCGACGAGTTGATGCTGCTCGGGCCACTGGACGATCCTAACGCAACTCTTGTAGCGTTAGCATCGAGGTTGAGCCCACAGGAGGAGGGCGCACGCGATGTCGAGCAGAACGACGATCACGAGCAGGGCGGCGAGCACCACGTCCGTGCGGGAGCACGAGGTCGGCCCAGGCGCGTACTCGGTGGCCGTCGGCCCGGACGGGGCCGTGTGGACGACTCTCGTCGAGGCGGGGGAACTCGTGCGCCTGGAGCGGGACGGCGGTGTCGCTCGTCTCCCGCTCGGCGCGGCACGCAGCCGGCCCATGCTCCTGGCCTGCGGTCCCGATGGGGCGATGTGGTTCAGCCGAGGCGACGGGCGCATCGGGCGGGTCGACCCGGGCGGCTCGGTCACCTCGGTGCCGGTGGGCACGCCGCAGGCCGCGCCGTACGGGATCTGCGCTGGTCCCGACGGTGCGCTGTGGTACACGCGGCTGTCCGCGGACCGCATCGGCCGGCTGGCGCTCGACGGCACGGTGGAGGAGTACGCCCTGGCCCCCGGGGGGATGCCCTCGATGATCACCGCCGGGCCCGACGGGGCGCTCTGGTTCACGCTCAACCGGCAGGACGCGATCGGCCGGATCACCCGCGACGGCGCCGTCACCACGTGGCGGCTGCCGACGGAGGGAGCGGCACCGGTCGGCATCCACGGTGGCCGGGAGGCCGTGTGGTTCGCCGAGATCGGCGCCGGCCGGATCGGACGCCTCGATCCTGGTGGGGGGATCGAGGAGTTCCCGCTGCCCGACCGCGCCGCCCGGCCACACGCCGTGGCTGCCACCGACGACGGGGGGTGCTGGGCGACGCTGTGGGCCACCAGCACGGCCGTGCGGCTGGGCCGGGACGGTGGGGTCGTCGACGTCGTGGCCTTCCGGCCCGGTGCCGAACCGCACGGCCTGGCCCTGGCACCGGACGGGTCGTTGTGGGTCGCGCTGGAAACCGGCTCGCTCGCGCACGTCACCCCGTCCGTCCCCGGCGTGCGGGACGGCGGCTCGTCCCCGGGGGAGTCGTGACGCGTCGTCCTGGGCAGCGGTCCTGGCCGTCGTCACCGCCAGCGCCGCGGGATACGGCGCCGATCCCCTCCCGCCTCCACCGCCGGCTCGGTGGGGTGCCACGTCGGCCGGGCCGGCCGGGTCGTGACCGGCACCGCCGCGGCGCACGGGGGATGGCCGGACGCGCCGGTGCCCGACCGGCTGGGCGACTACCTCCGCGCACGGCCGTGGGCGTGCTGCCGGTGCAGGGCATGCCCGCCGCGCCGACCACGCCCTCCCGGTCCGGCCACCCGGCTGCTCGACCGAGGCCGCGAGCCGGATCGGAGAGGATGGAGCGGACCATGACATCGGCCCCCCTCCTGCCGAACGGCCACGTCGCCGTGCTCGGCACCGGCGCCATCGGGACGGCCGTAGCCCGCGCGCTGCTGGCGGCGCTGCGGGAGGTGGTGGTGTGGAACCGCACCCGTCACCGCACCGCGGCAGCCGTCGAGGCCGGCTCCACCTGACTCCAGCGGGGCCAGGCGCCGATCCGCCAGCTCATCGAGTCGGTTCACGACACCTCGAGAGCCAGCTCGACCTCGAGCTGCACGGCGGGTGCACCCTCGCGGGCGTCACCGCGCGAGTCGCCCAGCGACTTCTCGCCTTCACCGCCGCCATCTGGCACAACCGCCATACCGGCCAGCCGGGCACGAGATCAGCGATGGCCTACGACCACTGACTTCCGTTCGGACTTACTCGTCTAGGTGTCCTGACCAGAGACGTTGTTGACACGCGGCGCGGCGGCTTGATCACGAAGGAGACCTCCGGAAGGAGTGGCGGTGCTTGACGTCGCCGTTTCCCACCGGAGGTCTCTGTGGCCCACGCTGACGCCCGCATCACCGTGTTCGCCCGCAAGCTGATCGTCGACCGTGTCCTGGCCGGGCACCGGCCCGGCGAGGTCGCCAAGCAGCTGGGCGTGAGCCGGCAGACGGTCTCCAAGTGGGTGCGCCGCTGGCGCGCCGAGGGCGAGGCCGGGCTGGCCGACCGCTCCTCGCGGCCGCATTGCATGCCCCGGCAGACCTCGCCGGAGACGACGGCGGCGATCGTGGCCGCGCGGACTGAGCACCATGCCGGTCCGGTGCGGCTGGCCGCGATCTTGGGACTGGCGGCCTCCACCATCGGGGCGGTGCTCACCCGCACCGGGCTGCCCCGGCTGGCCGAGGTCGATCGGCTCACCGGCGAGCTGCTGCGCGGCCGGCGGCACAGCGAGCGGCGGTACGAGTGCGAGCACCCCGGTGAGCTGCTGCACGTCGACGTCAAGAAGCTCGGCCAGATCCCCGACGGCGGCGGCTGGCGGGTCCACGGTCGCCGCGAGGAGGTCCGTGGGCACGGCCTGGGCTGGGACTACGTGCACGTCGCCATCGACGACCACAGCCGGCTGGCCTACGCCGAGGTGCTGCCCGATGAGCGGGTGGCCACCTGCGCCGGCTTTCTGACCCGGGCGGCGGCCTGGTTCGCCTGCCACGGCGTCACCGTGGCCCGGGTGCTGACCGACAACGCCAAGAGCTACCGGGTCGGCAAGGCCTGGATCGCCGTCTGCGCCCGGCTGGGTATCGGGCGCCGGTTCATCAGGCCCGGACGGCCCTGGACCAACGGCAAGGCCGAGCGGTTCAACCGCACCCTGCAGACCGAGTGGGCCTACGCCACCGCATGGAGCTGCAACGACCAGCGCACCGCTGCCCTGGACAGCTGGCTGGAGCACTACAACACTGCCCGCAGCCACTCCGCCCTCGGCGGTCACCCACCGATCAGCCGACTCGCAGCGTGAACAACCTGTCTGGTCGCGACACCTAGGGGCTGCAGCAGTTCGTCTCCTCGACCTGGGCGGTCAAGCCGGTACGGGAGCGGCTGGCCCGCAGGGCGGTGACGATGATCGACCCGGATGCGTGGGTCATCGACGACACCGGGTTCGTCAAGGACGGCACCGCCTCCCCGGAGGTGGCCCGGCAGTACTCCGGCACGCTGAGCAAGGTCGGCAACTGCCAGGTCGGGGTCAGCGTCTGCGCGGTGACCGATACCGCCTCCTGCCCGCTGTCCTGGCGGTTGTTCCTGCCGGCCGGCTGGGACGACACCAAGGCGGCCGACGAGGAAGCGGCCGCCGTGATCCGGGCGCGGCGGGCCCACGCCGGCATCCCGGATGATCAGCGGCACCGGCCCAAGTGGCGGCTGGCGCTGGACATGCTCGCCGAGTTGGCCGGCTGGGACCTCACTCCGCCGGTGGTGGTGGCCGACGCCGGCTACGGCACCAACGCGCAGTTCCGCGCGCAGCTCACCGCCCACGGCTGGCCCTACGTCTGCCAGGTCACCGGCGACCTGACCGCCCACCCGCTCGAAGCGGTGCCCGTCTGGTCGGCTTCTCCGGGCTGGGCCCGCACCCCAAGCCGCGGTACCGCACCCGCCCGACAGGGCTGCGCGAGCAGGTGCTGGCCGCCGGCCAGGGAACCCGACACAAATCACGACCCGGAGGCCAGTGGAAGCTTGCCCTGACATGTCAGTCGTTCGCGGCTGGGCGAGGGGCGGGCGCGGGTCAGCAGTTGACGTCCCAGTGCTGGTCGCCGAGGTAGCGGCAGCGGACCCCGGTGACGACGTACCGGTCGAGGTGGGCGCCGGCCTCCGGCAGGACGTCGTCCACGTGGCGGACGGCGTCGCGGATGCGTGCCGTCACGGCCTTGCGGGCGCGCTCGACAGCGCGGTTCGCGAAAGTCCGTGGTCGTCCGCCGAGGCCGGTCACACGCTGGAGCTCGGCCACTAGGGACTCGTGTTCCTCGTCGACGGCGCGGAGCCGGGCGGCGTCGCCGTCCTCTCCTGCCTGCAGGCGCTCATCGGACAGTTCGGCCAACCGGCTCCGGTAGTGGTCGAGCCCGGTGCGGTCGACCACCTCACCGACGGACTCTGACTGCGCAGGGGACGCGACGAGATCCAGGACGTGGACCTCGCGGCGTGGGTGCCGGACCAGGGTGGCGATGTCCTGGAGCCCCTTGCAGTGCCCCACGGCGGTGGTGCGCCTCGCGAACGCGAGCTCCCACACCGGGCCCCGCCGGATCAGCGACGCGGTGCGTCCCGAGGGTGCGGCGCAGGCCACCATGTCCTCCCTCGCCTCGGCGAGGGCTGCCGCCCCCAGTCGCTCGTAGGCGGAGCACGCCTCCTCGAGCAGGGTCCGGGCGAGCGAGTCGTCGCCCACCGCCGCAGCGAGCCTGCCCGCGGTGTGGGCGTGGCAGCCTGCGAAGGCGACGAACGCACCGTTCGTGCCGCACCCGCCGGCGAGCGGTCGCACCTCCTTGAGCAGTTCGGTGCACAACTCGACGTCGCCCAGCGCCGCGGCCGCACACGACAGTTCGCGCACGAACACCGACCACAGGTACGAGCGGTCGGCCCGCCAGGTGCCGAGGTCGTGTACGGCGGCGACGTGGTGCCGGGCCGCATCGAGATCTCCTCCGCGAGCGCAGAATCCGGCTGCGACGGCATGGGCGTGCACGGGCGCACCCGTCCAGTGCCCCACGGCTGCCCGCGCGAAGTCCGTCAGCTCCTCCGGCACCCCACGGGCCCGGATGAGCTCCAGCCGCTGTGACATGTGCACGTTGCCGGTGTCCGGCTCGCGCAGCCGGTCTCCCAGCGCGGCGGCGTCCTCGATCCGGACGGTCGCCTCCTCGAGGTGTCCGCGCATCAGGGCCAGGCAGGCACGGCGCGTTTCGACGATGTAGAGGTGGCGTGGCTGCCCGAGGGCCGTGAGCAGCTCGAGGCAGGCTTCCAGCGCCGGCTCGAAGGCGGCGCTCCCGGCGTCCAGCAGCGCGGTGGCCTGCAGGAGCAGTGCTTCGGCTTGCCGCTCGCGGTCCCCGGACCGCTGGGTGAGGGCGACGAGCTCGGAGGTGACCTCCGCGCGCCTGGCTGACTCGCTCGGCGTCCACAGGACGTCGTGACGGGCCAGCAGGCAAGCCGGGATCACCTCGGGGTCCTCGGTGGCCCGGCCGAGCTGTAGCGCGCGCTCGCTGAGCGGTCCCGCGCGGGAACGCTGCTCGGGCACGGAGTGCTGCAGTTCGCGGGCGAGCGCCGCCGACAGCCTCGCCTCCAGGGCGGGGTCGGCGTCCCCGACCGAGGCCAGCGCGCTCTCAAGCTCGGCGACGAGGTCGTCTCGGCGGGTCGCGAAGCGCGACCCGAGCGCGGCGGCGGCCAACGCGGCGCGGGTCGTCCCGACGGCGTCGCCGGCCTGATCGGCGGCGGTCCGCGCGGCGCGGACGAGACCCCGGGCGTCGGACGGTCGGCCGCTGCGCGCCAGGACGTCGGCCTCGGTGAGGAGGACGTCGAGGAGTCGATCCTCGGGCAGGGCGAGCCCGGCGTCGGCTACCGCGCCGCGGAGCCGGCGCAGCTGCATGGCGGCCTCCGTCAGAGCGAGGGCCGAGCGGTCGACCTCGGCCGCTCGCAGCGCCCAGGACACGGCGTGGTCGAGGCCGCCGCAGCTCAGTGCGGCACGGAAGTGCCGGGTCAGCTCGGAGGCGGCCACGTCGCCGCCTCGCTCGACCCTCGACTCCAGTGCGCTGCCGATGGCGAGGTGCAGCGCGGGTCTCGAGGCGGCGTCGACGCCGTCGGCGATCGACTCCCGGAACAGGTCGTGCGCGAAGTGCAGCCGCCCGGCGTGCCACAGCAGCATCCCCGCGGGGACGGCCCCAACAGCCGCGTCCTGGACGGCGGCCGGGGTGCGCCCGGTGACGACGGCGACGACGTCAGGGAGCACGGTGGACCCGGTGAGGGCCGCGACCCGGAGGACCTCCTGTGTCTCCGCCGGCAGTGTCCGGAGCCGTCGCCCGATGACCTCCCGCACGGCAGCCGGCACCTCAGCCTCGGGCAGGCCGTCTGCCCCGGCCAGTGCCAGCTCCCGGGTGAACAGGGGGTGACCACCTGCGCGCCGGTAGATCACGGCGGTCGTCTCCTCGGGAACCGGTCGGCCGATGGTGCCCTGCACCAGCAGGGCGGCGGAGGAACGGTCGAGGCCGGTCAGGTGGACGTGCTCGGCGCGCGCGACCAGCGCGGTCAGACGTGCCTGTAGGGGCCGCGGAACCTCGTCGTGCCGGAACGCCCCGAGCACGCACAACGCGGCCGGGCGGGGGTCCTGCACCACGCGCTCCAACAAGGCGAGGGAGGAGTCGTCGAGCCACTGCAGGTCATCGAGGACGACGACCACGGGACGGACCGCCGCCAGCGCGTCCAGCCAGGCGGCGGTCGCGTCGAGCAGCAGCAGACGTCCCCGGTCGGACTGCTCGGCAGGGCCCTGCTCGCCGAGCGCGGTCGAGATCGTGGCGAGCAGTCCCCGATCGCCGGCTGCTGCCGCCCGCGCCCGGTCGATCCCCACACCCCGGACGAGTCCGTTCAGGGCTTGGGTCCACGGCCAGTAGCCAGGGGCGTTCCCGGCCTCCACGCAGGTGCCCCACGCCTGGTCCACGTCGCCGGCGCCCGCCAGCGCGGTCCGCAGCAGGGCGGTCTTGCCCATGCCGGCCGCCCCGCTGACCAGCAGGGTCCCTCGGGCGTGGTGCCTGGCTGAAGCGACGGCGCGGGTGATGTGGGCGAGCGCGTCGTCCCTTCCGATGAGTGCTTCCCGCGACGGGCGGTCCACACACCCATCCTGCCGCTCCGGGCCCCCTTGCGGCGTCTGGCGATCCGCCAGACCCGTTCTGGCGGTCCGAGGTCTCCTTCTGGCGCCTCTCGGGTGAGGTTCCCGACGACGCGAGGAGGAAGCCATGGGCTTCGACCCGTTGCAGTACAAGACCACTACCCGACAGCAGTGGGAGGACGCGGCAGAGGCATGGCACCGCTGGGGTCCCACGGTCGAGCGCTGGCTCGCAGACGCCACCGACCGGATGCTGGACGGTGCCGGCGTGGCCCCGGGCGCATCGGTGCTGGACATCGCCGCCGGTTCCGGCGGCCAGACGCTGGCCGCCGCACGGCGGGTCGGTCGCCAGGGCCGCGTGGTGGCCACCGACATCTCCCCGACCATTCTCACCTACGCCG
This sequence comes from Geodermatophilus sp. URMC 61, assembly GCF_052931555.1. NCBI lineage: Bacteria > Bacillati > Actinomycetota > Actinomycetes > Geodermatophilales > Geodermatophilaceae > Geodermatophilus > Geodermatophilus sp. URMC 61. Next base: position 1,560,469 of record NZ_JBRFHZ010000002.1, on the reverse strand, counting down.
CCAAGGAGGCGGCCAAGGCGGGGTTGGTCAACGTCGAGACGGTCGAGGCCGACGGTGAGCGACTAGGCGACCTCGCCAGGGAGGAGTTCGACGCGGCCATCTGCCGGTTGGGCCTGATCTACCTGCCGGACCAGGTGGGGGCGCTGCGAGGGATCCACGCCGCCCTCCGTCCCGGTGGCCGGGTCTCCGCCATCGTCTACTCGACGCCCGACCGCAACGGCTTTTTCTCGATCCCCGTGTCGGTCATCCGGCGCCGCGCGGGACTGCCGGCACCCGGTCCGGGGCTGCCCGGACCGTTCAGCCTGGGCGCCCCCGGGGCGCTGGAGCAGGCCCTGGGATCGGCGGGATTCCGGAACGTGGGCGTGGAGACGGTCGAGGCGCCGCTGCTGCTGCCGTCGGCGGCGGAGTGCCTGCGCTTCGAGCGCGAGTCCTTCGGCGCACTGCACCAGATGCTGGCCGCCGTGCCCGAGCAGGAGAGGGAGGACGTCTGGGCCGAGGTCGAGCAGGGGCTCCGGCAGTTCGAGGCGGGCACTGGTTTCGTCGGCCCGTGCGAGCTGCTCATCGCACGGGGAACGCACTGACCGCACCGATCCGGCGTCGGCCTGCCGACGCCGGATCGGGCCGTGTCCGTCGGCGCGGGAACCGGCCCAGTGCATGGCCGGCAGGCGGGCCCGCCAGGGCCGGGGGACAGCCGCTGGGCGATCGTCATCGGGCAGGTCTCCGAGGGGAACTCAGGCACCGCGACGTGGGCCATCGCCCACTCCCCGATCAGGGGGGCGGAGGCGGGGGGGCGAACGCAGCCTCGCCGTACGGCGTCTCCGGTGGGCTCCTGACACCGTCGGGTCGCATGTCGTTCGCGGTGGTATCGCGCGGCGACTGCGCGTCTCGCTCGACCTCTGTTCCGGCCGTGCTGGGACGCGCGCTGCGATGTCCACGGCAATCCGGGAGGAGCGCCTCAGGGCCGCAGAGGATGCCTGAGGGCCTCGCGACGGCGAGGACCCGAGCGACGCCTCGACGCCGTCGCACCGAACGCATCCCGGCCGCGGGCGGACCGGTCCGGCGAATGGGCGTACCGGCCATGCCGCTGCCTCTGCGGTCAGCTCCTCGCTGCCGTCCTCCGCCGGGCGGTGCTGCTCAGGCGCCGGTGCTCCTGACCATCGGTCAGGGCTCGCCGGACCACCGTGGGTGCGTCCTTCTCACCTTGCCGGCCGGACGGGGACGATGGATGGGCGGCCAGCGGTCCACCCATCGGAGGACGGCATCTCATGCGCCGCATCCGCCGGTCGCCGGCCAGACCGCGCCCGCCTCGGCCGGAAGTCTCGGATTGCCATCGGGATCCTCCCGGCCAGGTCGCGAGGTGCGCGTCATGAGCGTTGCGGTTCTTCCCAGCCCACCGGTCCCCACCGAGCCGGTTCCTCCTCCGACCAGGACCCAGGCTGGAGCCTCGGTCGTACGGCCCGCACGGGGCCGGCGGATGCCGGCCCACGCCGCCCTGCCGGCCCGCTGGGCGATGCTGCCGTTCCTGCGCTGGCTGGCGGTCGTGCTCGCCTGCAACGGGATCGCCGCCGCGCTCGTGCTGGTCCGCGTCAGGTCCGTCGCGTCCGTGCCGACGTACTTCGTCACTGCGGCGACCATCAACGTCGGGCTCGCCGTGCTGGTACGGCAGCAGTACTTCGTCAACGTCCTGTTCCGGGCGGCGACGTCGGTTCCTCTGCGCTGGCCGCTGCGCGTCCGCGCGGCGCTCGCGCAGGTGTACCAGTTCAGCGGCGGGGTTCACGTCGGCTGCGCGGTGGCGGCCATCGGTTGGTTCACCGCCTTCACGGCGCTGACGGCGGGCGGCGTGGTCACCGGCCCGCGGAGCGGCCTCGGGATCGCCCTGCTCGCCCTGTCCGCCGCGATCCTGGCCGTCCTCGGCGGCATGGCGGTGTGCGCGCGGCCGACCGCCCGCGAGCAGCGCCACGACCGGTACGAGCTGACCCACCGCTACGGCGGCTGGCTGTCCGTGGTGCTCTTCGCCGTGCTGACCGTGCTGACCGTGCTGATCACGGCGCGCTCCGGTGACTCCGTGGTCGCGGCGCTGGCCGCGTCCCCCGGCACGTGGATCGTGCTAGCCGTCGCCGTCTTCGTCGGGACCCCATGGCTGCAGCTGCGCCACATACCGGTGTCGGTCGTGACGCCGTCTGACCACGTGGCGCTGGTCACCCTCGATCGTGGACGGCGGGTACGGCCCGGCACGGCCAGCCGGATCGCCCGCCGGCCGCTCGGCGAGTGGCACGCCTTCGCCGACATGCCCTCCGGCGACGCCGGCGCCTCCCGGATGGCGGTCTCCCGCGGGGGTGACTGGACTGCCCGATTCATCGCCGACCGGCCTGACTCGGTGTGGGTGCGCGGCGTTCCGACGGCCGGCGTCGTCACGGTGGCTCGGCTGTTCCACCGGGTCGTGTGGGTGGCGACCGGCAGCGGGATCGCGCCCTGCCTGCCGCAGCTCCTCTGCGGCTCGACGCCCGCCCGGCTGGTGTGGGTGACCCGCAACCCGGAGCGCACCTACGGTCCTGAACTGGTGGGGGAGATCCTCACCGCCCAGCCGGACACGATCGTGTACGACACCGACGCGCTGGGCCAGCCCGACCTGGCCGAGCTGGCCTACCGGGTGTGCCGGGAGACCGGCGCCGAGGCCGTCATCTGCATCTCGAACAGGAAGGCCACCCTGCGGCTGGTGGCGCAGCTACGGCAGCGGGGCATGACGGCCGTCGGCCCCATCTGGGACTCCTGAGCGACGCCGCTCGACGAGCGGCCGAGACGGGCGCGGATGGACGTCTGCACCGCTTCGGTCACGGTGTCCGCCACCGCGAGGCCCCAGGTTTGCGACGACCCGCGCCGGGCGGCTCGCGCCAGCAGTGCGACGGGCTGAGCCGGATGCGGCGTGGGGAACCTTTCACCGCCGCCCGCCACCCGCCGCCCGCCGCCCGCCGCCCGCCGCCCGCCGCCCGCCGCCCGGTGCCCGGGGTGGCGATCTGACTGTGAGCCACCCGCCGGCCGACAGCCTCGGCCCTGGCCGGCACGGCCGCGCAGTCGTCGCGCTCAGAAGGATCGTGCGCCTGACAGCGGATTTCAGGTGGGTTGGGCGGTGGGATAGCCGGCGTGGGTAAACCAGCCGGCGGCGTCGGCGGGCGTGACTGCCTCCAGGGCGGCGGCGATCGCGGCATCCAGCGCCGCGCGGGTGCGTGCACCGACGGCCTTGAGAAGGGTCTTGACCTTGCTGAAGGCCTCCTCCACCGGGGACAGGTCCGGGGAGTAGGCGGGCAGGAACACCAGCCGGCAGCCGGCGGCCTCGACCAGCTGGTGCATCCGGTCGGGCTTGTGCGCGCCGACGTTGTCGACCACCACCACCTGCCCGGGGCGCAGCGCCGGCAGCAGGACCCGCTCGAGGAAGGTGGCGAACACCGCCGCGGTGGTGCCGCCCTCGACCGTCATCGCCGGGGTCATTCCGGCCAGCGACAGTCCGGCGAGCAGGGTGGTCACCGGTCCGCGGTTGCGCGGCACCGCACCAGGGGCCCGACGGCCACAGGCGGCGCGGGCGCGGCGGCGGGTCATCGAGGTGTGGGTGCCGCACTCATCGACGAAGACCAGCCGGGCCGGGTCCACCCGGTCCATGTCCGCCCGCCACTGGGTGCGAGCAGCCTCGTCGCGCTCGGTGGCGGTCAGGGTCTTTGCTTGAGCGGTCGGCCCGGCCGCCGCCGACGCCCCGTCGGGGTCAGCGCCTGGCCGGGATCGTCGGCCGGCAGGCTGGCGATGGCCCGCGACATCGTCGCCAGGGACACCCGAAGGCCGGCCTCGGCGGCGAACGCCGCGGCGTGCTCGGCCAGCGTGGCATCGGCCGCGGTGGCCAGCCGACCCGGTAGCCAGGCGTGCAGCCGCTGCCTCTTCTTCGGCGTCGGGCCGTGCCGCTGTGCGGTCGGGGCCAGGCTGCCGGTGGTCCGCCGGCGAGCCAGATACCGGCCGACGGTGTTGACCGACACCCCGAACACCACCGCCGCCTGCTCCTGGCTCATCCCACCATCAACCGCGGCAACCACCCGCTCGCGCAGGTCCATCGAGTACGCCCGCACTCACGGCGACTACCCCACCAAGCAATGAGCACACCGCTGTGACGCGGGTCACTTCAACCCGCCCGACCCGCCGCGGGGCGGCGCACTCGGACCTCGGTGGCATCCAGCAGATCGAGTCGTCCGCTGGCACCCAGATGGGGCGACCACGTCGGCCGGGGTGCACAGCCGGAGCCCGCTCTCAACGAGGCAGCCGCGTTCGGCCAGCAGCGGGCGCACCTCTCCAATCGCCCGGGTGATCGTCGAGCGGGAGACCCCGAAGCAGCAGGCCGGCACGTCGTGGGTGACCCCGTGACGGAGATGCACGAGGGTGGCCAGCAGCCGGTCGAGGAACACCAGCCGGTGCCGGGCACCGGCTCCGACCGCCCGCCGGCGCGGCCGATCGGCCAGCCGCGCGTCCTGGCGCGCCTGCCAGCGTGGCCCGAGCTCGACCACGAGCTCAGCGAGCACTTCCCGGGACAGCCCGGTCACCCGACGATCAGCGACCGCGGCGGCACGGGCCAGCGTCCTCGACACACCACGACCTTGCTCCATCCGTCACGAGCAAGCGGTCCGGCTAACCATGCACGAGGTCGTTAGTGACATCGCCGGGGCTCGAGTGACATCGCCAGGGCTCGAAAGGCTGCCGAGGCGAGTAGCGTCAGGGTGAGACGTCGGGATGCGCCCGGCGTCGACGGGGCGTCACACAGTCGGCGTACCGCGCACGGACCCCAGATCGAGGTCCGCGGCCGAGGCACCCACCCCGGTATCAGCAGTCCGGAGGCCGTGCCGTGGACAGTGCCGAAAACTCGCAACCGGCGAATGCCACCGAGGCGTTGGAGCGCCTGGGCCGGTTGTCCCTGCGCGACCTGTCGATGGAGGGATTGCTGCAGACCGTGGCTGACCTGACCAAGACGGTGATGCCGGGTCACACCGAGGTGTCGGTGTCGCTGCTGGTGAAGGACAACCCGAGCACGGTGGCCGCCACCGGGCAGTTGGCCACCGACCTGGACGAGTCGCAGTACGAGCGCGGACACGGCCCGTGCCTGCACGCCGCCCGCACCGGCGAGCTGACCGAGGTCGGCGACACCCGCACCGACAGCCGGTGGCCGGACTACATGCCGCGGGCGGCCGAGCACGGCGCCCTCAGCTCCCTGTCCGTCCCGCTGGTCATCGACGACGACGGGCAGGTCGCCGGCGGGCTGAACATCTACGCCCGCGAGCCGCACGCCTTCGACGAGGACAGCCGCTCGGCGGCCACGAGGTTCGCCCCCTACGCCGCGGTCGCCGCTGGCAACCTGCACGCCTACCGGAGTGCTGTGGACAGGGCCGACAACCTGCAGACCGCCCTGGAGACCCGGGGGGTCATCGACCAGGCCAAGGGGATTCTGATGGACCGCCACAAGCTCACCGCGGACCAGGCGTTCCAGGTCCTGGCGCAGATGTCGATGAAGACCAACCGCAGGCTGCGCGCGGTCGCCGACGACCTGGTCCACACCGGCGAACTACCCCAACCCGTGATCCCGCCGGCACCGAGGAGATGACCCGGCCCGGAGTGCCTACCGAGTCGCCCCGGATCCGGAGCCCTCGGAGACTGATGAGCAGCCGCAACGGCTTCCGCGGGGGCCGTCGCGGTCAGGCCCCGCCGTTCCAGAACAGGGGACGGCGGGGCCGCCCCTCTCGGTGTCCCTGGAGCCGCCTTCAGCGACACGTCGGTCTAACCGACAGTCTCCGGAGCGACGGCTCCCTGATGAGTCCGCGGGACAGGCGAATCATCCGCCGCCGGTCATGGCGGCCGGCGCACGTCCCCGAGGCTGCCGCGGCGCTTGCCACATGACCTACAGACTGCAGATGGAGGTCCCTGCAGCCGCTCACCGGCCGGGTGCTCGGGCAGCGCGAGTTCACCGTCCGTGGCGGCACGATCGGCCTGTCGCGCATCCACGAGGTCATGCATCTTTTACTCATCCAATACCCTTGAAGACAGCCCGCCTGAGCCATCAACGGCCAACGCCACATCGACAACCTCACCTGCGTTTTCAACGCGAACCAGCAGCGGCCAACCACGCCAAGATCAAATCGCAGGCTTGGCTGTGAGTCCGCCGGAGGCGAGGGCGTCCAGCATTCCACGGACCGACCGGAGGAAAACTGGAGGGAGGCTGCGGCGCTACAGACCGTCATCCAGTAGGTTACCCAGCCGCATTAGGGCGAGAAAAGTCGCCCTGCACACCTGGCGGGAAGCTGACCACTCCGGCCCGACAGCCTTCCCAGGCCGCTGCGCCACCCGTTCGGCGCGTTCTCAGCACACGCCCTGGCATCGGAGTGACACGGCCAAGTGCGACGGATGCAGCAACGCCCTCCGAACGGCGGCGCATTTGGGCGGGCGCAGGCGGACGGTCCGAGCCGCTGACCTCGACGAATAACACTTCGACGGCCCAAGGTGAACTCCTGAACGTGACGGGGTCTCGGGGGACGGGCAAGGGGCTAGTCGAGCTCGGCAATAGCCAGTCACCGGGCGCGTGCTGCGACACAACTCCGGACGCCGAGGGGGCGGTCCGACGACCTTCAGCCGTCTACCGGAGAAGAACCGGAGAAGGTGCGTGATGCTCCGCTGAAGGCTGCCCGCGGGGTGCTGCTCCCTTGCTGACGTCACGGTCCACAGGCCGCCTTCTCTTCCACAGATTGCGAATGTGGCTCCCGGAGGTCTCCCGCCGGGAGTAGGCCGGGATGGACCTGAGACACGCGACTCTGCGAGAGGTCGGTGGATGGCCAAGCATCGGCGGCGCCAGGCGGGCAAGGGCAGCATCAGCGAGTACCAGACCAAGACCGGCTCGCGCTTCCTGATCAAGTACTCCGCTCAGCGGGAGGACGGTACGAGACGCGTCGTCCTCAAGCGGGGATTCAAGACACGCAGGGACGCCGCCGCAGCGCTGCGCACGGAGATCCGCAGGTCCGAGATGGGGGAGTGGGTCGAGCCGTCGAAGCAGCGCCTCGACGCCTACCTCGCCGAGTGGGTCCAGGGCAACGGCTCAGCGCCGCCACACTCGCCTCGTACCGGAAGAACATCCGGCTGCACATCGATCCGTACCTGGGTGCGCAGCCGGTCGCCCGGCTCACCGGCGCGGCAGTGGACGCCTGGATGCGGCAACTGGAGGCGTCCGGCCGGGCTGACGGCCAAGGCGGCCTCTCCGCGCGGACGGTGCGCTACGTGTTCACCATCCTGCGGTCGGCGCTGAGCAACGCGGTCAAGCAGGGACGGCTCCCGGTGAACCCCACCGATCGCTCGACGGCCCCGAGCCCGTCGGAGGCCCGCCCACCGGAGATGCAGGCGTGGACTGCGCCGGAGCTCGCCCGCTTCCTCCGCTGGGCCGACCAGCAGGATCCCGACCTCGCTATGGGCTGGCGGTTGCTCGCGGCCACCGGGATGCGCCGAGGTGAGGCGTTGGCCCTGCGCTGGCGGGACGTGGACCTAGACCTCGGCCGCCTGGCGGTCCGCCGCAGTGTCGGCGTGGTCAAGGACAAGGGCGCCGGCGAGCGACTTGTCGAGGGCCCGATCAAGACCGGCCAGTCCCGGGTCGTCGACCTCGATGCCGGCACCGTGGCCGCGCTGCGCGCCTACCGCGCAGCTCGCGGTGCGCTGACGCTCGACCTCGTCCGGGACTCGGCACTCGTCCTCAGCAACCTCGACGGCACCCACCGGCACCCGGAGCGATTCTCGCGCCGCTTCGCCGGCCAGGTCGCCCAGGCCCGCAAGGCGCTGGAGGAGGAGCAGCTGCCGGTTATCCGGCTGCACGACCTCCGCCATACCCATGCCACCCTGCTGCTCGCTGACGGGGTGCCGGTGAAGGTCGTCTCCGAGCGCCTCGGACACGCCAACGCCACCATCACGCTCACCGTCTACCAGCACGTGCACCCCGGCATGGGCCGCCAGGCAGCCGAGCGCTTCGCCGCGCTGCTCGAGGGCTGATCTAGGTCGCGAAGTATCACGGGGGTATCACGAGGGCCTCAGAGGCCTCTACAGCACGACACCCCGGGCTCCTGACCTGCAGGATCACCGGGGTGAGGCTGTGTCCGAGGGGGGACTTGAACCCCCACGCCCGATAAAGGGCACTAGCACCTCAAGCTAGCGCGTCTGCCATTCCGCCACCCGGACGAGTGCGGGAGCAAGACTACCCGACCCCGGTCGGGGTCCGGGACACCCCCTCTCACCGCGCGGCGCGCTCAGCGCACGGCCACGCCGACGCGGCCGCGGCCGGCCCGCTTCGCTCCGTACAGGGCGCCGTCGGCGGTGGAGTAGAGGGCCCGCAGGCCGGCCGACCCGGCGGCCACGTGGGCGACGCCCAGGCTGATCGACAGCGACAGCAGGGTGCCGTCGGGCAGCTTGAACGGGGTCGAGCGGACCGCCTGCAGCAGCTCGTCGGCGCGTCGGGCGGCCACGTCGGCCGTGGAGCCGGGCAGCAGGACGGCGAGCTCGTCACCGCCGAGCCGGGACAGCACGGCGTCGTCCGCCCGCACGTGGCTGCGCAGGATGCCGGCCAGGTGCACCAGGACGTCGTCGCCGACCGGGTGGCCGTACGTGTCGTTGATCGACTTGAAGCTGTCCACGTCGACGAGGACCAGCGCGGTCCCGGAGTGGGCCGGCCGGGACAGCGAGCGCTCCAGCGCCGCGTCGAACACCCGGCGGTTGACCAGGCCGGTCAGACCGTCGACCGTCGCCTGCCGTTCGAGCGCGGCCACGAGCCGGTCCTGCACCTCGCGGGCGCGCACCAGCAGCACGGCCATCACGACCAGCACGGTCCCGAAGAAGACCAGGTCGGGTACCGCAACCGCCAGCGGCCGCAGGGTCGTCAGGGTCACCGCCAGGGCGGCCACCGCCAGCGTGGTCACGAGCACGACGGCCAGGGGCCGCAGGTGGGACGCCGCCCAGAGCACCGGGAAGGCGAGGAAGACCTGCGCGGCGGTCGAGGCGTCCTGGGTCGTCGTGTTGAGCACCCAGGCCAGCAGCACCCCGGCGACGGGCATCGCCGCGAAGGCACCCGAGCGGTCCAGCCGCTCGGCGGGCACCAACGCGCAGGTCAGCGCCGCGGCGGCGAGCAGACCCGCGCCCATCCAGGAGACGACCGTCGTCGTCCCGGCCGAGGAGTGCTGCACGACGGTGAAGGCGGTCACGACCCCGGAGCAGACGACGAGGATGAACAGCGCGCTCCGAGCGGCAGCTCGCGGGTCGCGGGTCTGCGTGATCACTCCGGTGCGCATGCCCCGGACATCGGCACGGCCGGCAGGGGAGACCAGCCCTCCCTCACCCGATGGGGCGACACCGGCGGTCCTACGCTCGCCGGGTGGCAGAGACCGACCTGAGCCGGGCCCAGGGCGAGGTGGCGGAGCTGCTCTCCGACCTCATCCGCATCGACACGACCAACACCGGGGACACCGCCACCGGCAAGGGCGAGCGGACGGCGGCGGAGTGGGTCGCCGGCAAGCTCGGCGAGGTCGGCATCCCGTCGGTCATCCACGAGTCGGAGCGGGGGAGGGCCAGCCTCGTCGCCCGCATCGAGGGCCAGGACGGCAGCCGGCCGGCGCTGCTGGTCCACGGCCACCTGGACGTCGTCCCCGCCGACCCGGCCGAGTGGAGCGTGCACCCGTTCTCCGGCGAGGTGCGCGACGGCTACGTCTGGGGCCGCGGCGCGGTGGACATGAAGGACATGGACGCGATGACCCTCGCCCTCGTGCGCGACTGGGCCCGCACCGGCGTCCGGCCGCCGCGGGACGTCGTCCTGGCCTTCGTCGCCGACGAGGAGGCCGGTGGCCGGCTCGGCGCCCGCTACCTGGTGGAGGAGCACCCGGACCTGTTCGAGGGCTGCACCGAGGCGATCAGCGAGGTCGGCGGCTTCAGCATCACCGTCCGCGACGACCTGCGGCTCTACCTGGTCCAGACGGCCGAGAAGGGCCTGGCCTGGATGCGGCTGACCGCCGGCGGGAGGCCCGGCCACGGCTCCTTCGTGCACGACGACAACGCCGTCACCCGGCTGTGCGCGGCCGTCGCCCGCCTCGGCTCCACCCGCCTGCCGACGACCCTCACCCCGCCGATGCGCCAGTTCCTCGCCGCCGTGGAGGACGCCTACGGCATCGAGATCGACCCCGACGAGCCCGAGCAGGCCCTGGCCCGGCTCGGCAGCATCAGCCGGATGATCGGCGCGGCCCTGCGCAACACGGTCAACCCGACGATGCTCGAGGCCGGCTACAAGGCCAACGTCATCCCCGGCACCGCCAGCGCCACCGTCGACGGCCGCTTCCTCTACGGGCAGGAGGAGGAGTTCGAGCGCCAGCTGGCCGGCCTCGTCGGGGAGGGCGTGCAGCGCGAGTGGCTGGTGCACGACCAGGCCGTGGAGACGACGTTCGACGGCCCGCTGGTCGGCGCGATGGTGGCCGCGCTCGAGGCCGAGGACGACGGCGCCCGGGCGGTGCCGTTCACGATGAGCGGCGGCACCGACGCCAAGAGCTTCGAGCGGCTGGGCATGCGCTGCTTCGGTTTCTCCCCGCTGCGGCTGCCCCCGGACCTGGACTTCGCCTCGCTGTTCCACGGCATCGACGAGCGGGTGCCGGTGGAGTCCCTGCGCTTCGGCGTCCGGGTCCTCGACCGGTTCCTCCGCAGCGCGTGATGTGATGCGACGGTGAGCGCGCCCGCACCCCGTCCCGGATCCGTCGCACTGATCACCGGAGGGACCGGCGGCTTCGGCCGCGCCCTCGCCGCCAAGCTGAGGGAGCGGGAGGTCACCGTCGTCCTCGCCGACCTCGACGGCGAGCGGGCGCGCACCACCGCCGCCGACCTGGGCGCGGAGTTCGAGGTGCTCGACGTCACCGACCGGGCGGCCAACGCCGCCGTCGTCGAGCGCGTCGAGGCCCGGCACGGCCGGCTCGACGCCGCCTACCTCAACGCCGGCATCTCCGCGGCCAAGTCCGACGACGAGCTCGACCTCGACGAGTTCCTGCACGTGGTGGACGTCGACCTGTTCGGCGTCGTCTACGGCGCGGTCGCTGCCCGACCGGCGATCAAGCGGGCCGGCGGCGGCGCGATCGTCGTCACGGCGTCCCTGGCCGGGCTCTCGCCGATGGCCACCGACCCCGGCTACAGCGTCGCCAAGGGCGGCGCCATCGCCTTCGTCCGGTCGATGGCCCCGCGCCTGGCCCGCGAGGGGACGACGATCACCGCGATCTGCCCGGGCTTCGCCGACACCGCGATCATCGACCGGATCCGCGACGAGTTCACCCAGGCCGGCTTCCCGGTGCTCTCCGCCGAGGAGGTGGCCGACGCGATGGTCATGGCCTGGGCGTCCGGCGAGCCCGGCGCGGCCTACGTCGTCCAGCCCGGCGTCGGCACCGTGCCCTACCGGTTCAAGGGCGTACCCAGCGCGAAGACCGCCAGTGGCGAGACCGCCGTCGTCCCGGAGGCGCTGCGCCCGCCGTCGATGCGGTGAGCGTCAGCCCGCGTCGGTGCGGCAGGCGAACAGGAACGCCGGCGGGACGTTCCACGGCGTGATCTTCTGCTGCACCGACGGGAAGCGCCGGCGCAGCTCGCGCAGGATCAGCGGTGAGTACTGGATCACCAGCAGCACCCCGCCGGGGGCCAGCGTGACGGGCAGCAGGTCCAGCACCCGGCGGCGCAGCCCCGCCTCGAACGAGGTGTAGGGCAGCGCGGAGACCAGCACGTCGGCCCGCTTGCCCCCCAGGTGGACGTCGAGGTCCTCCGCCGAGTCGCAGAGCACCTGCAGCCGGGGGTCGTCGTAGCGCTCGTCGAGCAGCTTGGCCAGGTCCGGGTCGATCTCCAGCGACACCAGGCGGGCGTTCGGGCCCAGGCGCGCGAGGATCTCGCCGGTCTGCACCCCGGTGCCCGCGCCCAGCTCGACGACGAGCTCGGCGCGGGAGAGGTCGGCCAGGTCCAGCATGTCCCGTACCGCCCAGCGGGAGGTCGGCAGGATCGCGCCCACCTGACGGGGGTTGGCCAGGAACGCGCGCAGGAAGCGGAACCGGTCGGTCAGTGTCTCTCTCATGCCGTCCTCCCAGGCCGCCCGGGCAGCGGCGAGCCACGCCAGACCCTCGCACGCCCCCGCCGGGTCAGCGACCGCAGCGGGTCGACGGGGCGCGGGCCGCGCTCAGATGTGCGGCTTGGGCAGGTAGGACAGCCGGGCCCGGCGGCGCAGGATGACCTTGCGCGTGCCGTCGGCGTGCAGCTGCAGCCGGGCGAGTTCCCAGCCGCCGGTGTCCGCCTGCAGGCTCAGCATGGTCGCCGCTGCGGACCGGGACGTACCCGGCGGGATCCGCAGCGGCGCGAACTCGTAATCCCCGGCGACCGCCTCCACCCGGCCGATTGTGCCCTCCGAACGCCCGCCGGTCACGTGCCCTCCCTCGTCGGCGCTCGTCGTCGCCCGTGCCCGGGAGGTGCCCCGCCCACCGGCGACCCCGCGAGCCCGGTCACCCGACCGTCATCTCCCGGACCGCTCCGCGACCGACTCCCGGACTGCCCGACGACCTACCGGGCGGCAGGATGGAGCCGACCCCATCCTGCGACGACACGGAGGACGACGTGACCGTTCCCGGCAACGACGTGCCCGACGCCGACCGCGCCGAGCAGGAGGCCCTGCTGGACCCGCCGGCCGTCGCCCTCGCCGGTGACGCCACCCCACCGGGAGAGGGCGTCCCCGAGGCCGACGCCCTCGAGCAGCAGCTGGCCGCCCGCCCGGGCGAGGCCGGCAGCCCGCTGCGCCCGGTCGGCGACCGCGAGGCCGACCCCGCCGACGTCCTCGAGCAGGAGGCCGAGGTCCCGGTCGACGACGACGAGGCCCCGCTGTAGCCCTCGGCCGCGCGCGTGCGCCGGGCTGTGGTCCTGGCGTGGCCGGCGCCCGCCCGCCCCCGCGGCCTGCCGCACCCCGCGGGCGGGCCGCGGGCCTCAGGGGAGCAGCAGGCCGCTGAGCGCCTGCGTGGCAGCGGCCGCGCTGGTCGGCACCGGCCGGGGGGCCTCGAAGACCGTCTCCTGGCGGCAGACGGTGCCGGGGGCGGGCAGCGCGCCACCGACCAGGTAGGCCTCGGTGGTGCTGTCGATGCAGGCGGACTCGCCGCCGTAGGCGGCGTGCCCGTCGCCCTCCATCGTCAGCAGCCGGGCCGTCCCCAGGTCGTCGGTCAGCCGCTCGGCCCAGGCGTACGGCGTCGCCGGGTCGTAGGTCGTGCCGATCACCAGCGGTGCCGGTGCGGATCCCGACGCCTCGAAGGGCCCGGTGAAGGCGTCCTCGTCGTGCACGGGCCACAGCGCGTAGTGGATCTCGGTGTACCCGCTGTTGCCCCCGAAGTGCGGGAAGGACGCCCAGGACTCGGCGCCGCGGTCCAGGTAGACCTGCAGGTCGTCCCGCGGGTACCGCATCTCGGACGCGCCGATGGCGAACTGCCGGTCGGCCGACGTGTTGTCGGCCCGGAACACCTGGTCGAGCAGCGCCCGGATGAACGAGGCGTCCCCCTGCGCGGCCTCCGAGAGCACCAGACCGAGCAGCCCCCACAGCTGCTTGGCGTAGAGCAGCCGGATGGTCACCCCCCGGATGTCGTCCGCGCTGACCGGCCGGGGGTCGCCCGGGTAGGCGTCGGCCGGGATGGGCCGGGCCTGGGCCGCGGCGAGCAGCTGGTCGTAGGCCAGGTAGGGGTCGGTGCCGCCGAAGCCTGAGCAGGCCACCTGGTCCACGGCGCAGGCCTCGGCGAAGCGGGCCAGTGCGACCTCGATACCGGCCGCCTGCTCCGCGGTCATGCTCAGCGGGTCGTTGAGGTACCCCTCGGCGTCGACGGCGGCGTCCAGCACCAGCGCGCGGTACCCCTCGGGGAAGAGACTGGCGTAGGTGGCTCCGATGAGGGTGCCGTAGGAGTAGCCGAGGTAGGTCAGCCGATCGTCGCCCACCGCCGCGCGCAGCAGGTCCAGGTCGCGGGCGACGTTCGCGGTCGAGAGGTGCTCGAGGATCTCGCCGTTGTTCGCCAGGCAGGCGTCGACGTAGCTCTGCGCCTTGGCCACGAGCACGTCCAGGTCGACGTCGAAGGGGGTCGGCGTCGGCATCACGACGGGGCCCCCGGTCTCCGGGTCGACCCGGCAGTCGATCGCCGGCGTGCTCGGCGCGACCCCGCGCGGGGCGAAGGCGACGATGTCGAAGCGGGCGTTGAGCGCGGCGAACCGGCCGGCGCCGGCCTCCTGGAGGGACGTCACGAACTCGCCGCCGGGGCCGCCGGGGTTGACGAACAGCGAGCCGATCCGGTTCGCCGCGTCGGTGGCCGGCACCCGGGCCAGGGCGATCTGGACGACCTCGCCGTCGGGCTCGTCGTGGTCCAGCGGGACGGCGGCGCTCGCGCACTGCACGCCGGCCGCCGTCCCGTCCTCCGTCGTCCCGCAGGCCGCCCAGCTCAGCTGCGGAACGGCGCCGGGCAGCGGCCCGGCCGCGGGGACGGCGGCACCGGCGACCGCGGTCCCGGCGCCGGAGACGAGGGTGGCCACGGCCACCACGACCAGCGAGCGACGACACCGGACCACGGACCCCAGCCCTCTCCGAGGATGCCGGGGCGCCACGGAGCCGGCGCCCCGTGAACGCCGGACATGGAACACCCGAGCCGTCGGCGCGGGCAACGGCTGCGGTACCTCGCCGTTTGCGGTCCCCGGCGCGTCGCGGGCGGCGCGCCGGGGACCGGTGGCGGTGCGGTCGACGGGCCCGCCGTCCGGACGGCGGGCCCGGGACCTCAGGGGAGGACCGGCGCGGCCAGCCGCTGGGTCGCCGTGGACGCCGCCGGGACCTGGCCGACGCCCACGAACGGGACCTCCTGCTGGCAGACGGTGCCCTCGGCGGGCAGTGCGCCGTCGATCAGGTAGGCGTCGGTGACCGCGTCGATGCAGGCGGAGTTGCGGCCGTAGGCGGTGTGGCCGTCGCCCTCCATGGTCAGCAGCCGGGCGTTACCCAGGTCCGCGACCAGGCTGACCGCCCCGGAGTACGGGGTGGCCGGGTCGTAGGTCGTCCCGATGACCAGCGGGGTCGCCGAGGACGCCGGCACGTCGAAGGGCCCGGCGAAGGCGTCCTCGTCGTGGGCCGGCCACAGCGCGTAGTTGATCTCGACGTACCCGCTGTTGGACCAGAAGTGGGGGAAGGACGCCCACGACTCCGCGCCGCGGTCGAGGTAGACGTCGAGGTCGCCCTGCGGGTAGCGCTGCTCGGACGCGCCGATGGTGAAGTAGAGGTCGGTCGAGGCGCCGTCGGCGTAGACGACCTGGTCGAGGAGCGCGCGGACCGTCGATCCGTCCCCGGCCGCGGCCTCGGCGAGCACCGCGCCCAGCAGGCCCCAGTTCTGCTTGGCGTAGAGCAGGGGCGAGGTGACGGCTCGAATGTCGTCGGCGGTCACCGGACGCGGGTCGGCGGTGTAGCCGGCGGCCGGGAGCGGCGTTGCGTCGGCCTGGGCGAGCAGCTGGTCGTAGGCGAGGTAGGGGTCGGTGCCGCCGAAGCCCGAGCAGGCCACCTGGTCGACGGCGCAGACCTCCGCGAAGCGGGCCAGCGCCGTCTCGAACCCGGCGGTCTGCGTGGCCAGACTGCTGAGCGGGTCGTTGATGTACTGATCGGCGTCCAGGGCGCCGTCGAGGACCATCGCCCGGTGCCGGTCGGGGAAGAGGCTGGCGTAGGTGGCGCCGAGGAAGGTCCCGTAGGAGAAGCCCAGGTACGTCAGCCGGTCGTCACCGACCGCGGCGCGCAGGGCGTCCATGTCCCGGGCGACGTTGGCCGTCGAGACGTGCTCGAGGATCTCCCCGTTGTTCGCCAGGCACGCGTCGACGTAGCCCTGCGCCTTGGCGACGTAGGCGTCGACGTCGATGTCCAGGGGGTCCGGCACCGGGACGGAGTAGATGCCCTGGGTCTCCTGGTCCACCTGGCAGTCGATCGCCGGCGTGCTGGGCGCGACCCCGCGGGGGGCGAAGGCGACGATGTCGAAGCGGGCGTTGAGGTCGGCGAACAGGCCGGCGCCGGCCTCCTGCAGGTAGGTCACGAACTCGCCGCCGGGGCCGCCGGGGTTGACGAACAGCGAGCCGATCCGGTTCGCCGGGTCGGTGGCCGGGACGCGCGCGACGGCGATCTGCACCTGCGCCCCGTCCGGCTCGTCGTAGTCCATCGGGAGGTCCGCCGTCGCGCACTCCACGCCGACCGCGGTCGCCTCGGCCGTCGTCCCGCACCCGGTCCAGGTCAGCGGCGCGACCGGGCTCGTGGGTGGCTCGCCGGCGGGGCTCTCCGCCGCGGCGACCCCCGTCCCCGTTCCGAGGACCAGGACGGTCAGTGTGCTGACGACGGCAGCGCGACAGCGTGCGCTCACGGCGGCTCCTGAGGCAGGGGGCGGCCGGTGGGCGCCCGGGATCGCCATGCAACACCGGCGACCGCGGAGGGGACAAGGTTCGTGGACGGGACCATTCCGTAACTGCCCGGCGTGTCGCGCACGCCGCGCCGTCGACCTTTCGCCGTCCGGTTGCTCAGGTTAGGCTTTCCTAACTCGTTGCCGACCCCGAGGGAGCCCCGTGACGACGAGCCCCGCAGCACCCGTCCTCCGGGCCGACGCGGCCGAGCGCGCCCGCACCGTCGCCAGCCGCACCTCGGCCGCGCTGTGCGTGCGCGGGCTCGACGCGGTCAGCCCGCTGGCGCACGCGACGACCACCACGGGCACGACCTACGTGCTGGTGCCGGCCGACGGGGAGGTCGACGCCGCGCTCGCCGGCCACGACGACCTCACGGCCGTCCTGATGGTCAGCGACCGGGCGCCGGTGCCGCTGCGGGACCCGCTGCGCGCCCAGCTGTGGCTCTCCGGCTGGCTCACGCCCGTGCACGCGGTGGCCCGGCGCGCCGCGGTGCTCGCCTTCGCGGAGATCCGGCCGGTGGGCCCGCTGCTCGACGTGGGACAGGGCGCCACGCTGCTGCGGCTGGACGTCGCCGAGGTGGTGCTGCGGGAGGGCGAGCACTGCACCGAGGTCGACCCGCGGGCCCACGCGCAGGCCCGTCCCGACCCGCTGGCCGCGGTGGAGGCGCAGATGCTGCAGCACCTGGACCGGGACCACCGCGAGGTGCTCGACCTGCTGCGCAGCCGCATCCCGGCCGGCGACCTCGGGCCGCGGGACGTCGTCCGTCCGCTGGGCCTGGACCGCTTCGGCTTCCGGCTGCGCATCGAGCGCCCGGCCGGGCAGCGCGACCTGCGGGTGCCGTTCGCGCGGCCGCTGACCTGCCCGGGCCAGCTGCAGGCCGCCACCCGTCAGCTGATCTGCGCGGCCCGCCGGGCATAGGAGGCAACGCACACGTCCCGGGCCACGCAGACGTGTGCATTGCCTCCTACGCCCCGGCGTTCTCCGCCAGCAGCTGCGCCAGCCGGGTGCGCCGCGGCCGGACGTCGACCTGGCTCACCGCGCGCGCCAGCGCGGCCCCGGAGGCGTGCACGACCGACAGGTGCCGCTGGGCGCGGGTCAGCGCGGTGTAGACCAGCGGCCGCGACAGCATGCCGCCGGCCTCCGGCGGCAGGACGACGACCACGCCCGGCCACTCCGAGCCCTGCGCGCGGTGCACGGTGATCGCCCAGCCGTGCCGCAGGTCGCTCATCGCCGACCCGGTGACCGTCACGGGCCCCGAGGCGAAGTCGACGTCGAGCGTGCCGTCGCCGGTGCCGGTGACCACGCCGACCTCGCCGTTGGCGAACCCGATGGGCTCCAGGTCGAGGTGGTTGGCGGTGGCCACCACCCGGTCGCCGACGTCGAAGCCCCACACCGTGCCCTCGCCCGGGTTGAGCTCCGCCTTGAGCGCCTTGTTGAGCTCGATCGTGCCGGCCGGGCCGCGGTGCACCGGGGTGACGACCTGCACGGAGCCCGGGTCGATCCTCAGCGCCCGCGGGATCGAGTCGGTGACCAGCTGCACCACCCGCTTGGCCGCCTCCGCGCTGCCCGATGCCGGGACGACGACCACCTCGCGGTCGGGGGAGTCCACCGGCGGCAGCTCCCCGGCCCGGACGGCGTTGGCCAGCCGGGCGATCGCGCCGCCCTCGGCCTGCCGGTAGAGGGTGGTCAGCTCGGTGACCGGCACGACGCTGGAGTCGATGAGGTCGCCCAGCACGTGCCCGGGGCCGATCGAGGGCAGCTGCGCCGGGTCGCCGACGAGCAGCAGGTGGGTGCCGTCCTGGCAGGCCTCGAGCAGCGCCGCGGTGAGCTCGACGTCGAGCATGGAGGCCTCGTCGACCACGACGACCTCGGCGTCCAACGGCCACTCCTCGTTGCGGGCGAACCCGCCCGAGGTGCCCTGCGCGCCGAGCAGCCGGTGCACGGTGACCGCCGGGTGGTCGGTGAGCTCCTCCAGCCGCTTGGCGGCCCGGCCGGTCGGCGCGGCGAGCGCGACCTCGGTGCCCCTGGACCGCAGCAGCTGCACGACCGCGGCGACCGTGCGGCTCTTGCCGGTGCCCGGCCCGCCGGTCAGCAGCGAGACGCCGGCACCGAGCACCTGCGCGACGGCCTGCTTCTGCGCCTCGTCCAGGCCCTTGGCCACCGAGCGGACGGCGGCGGGGTCGGCGATCCGCTCCGCGGTGGCCGCCAGCCGGGCCACGTTCTCCGCGACCGCCTCCTCGGCCATCCCGAAGCGGGCCAGCGACAGCGTCCGCAGCGCCGGGTCGGGCTCGGGCAGCTCGTCGGGATCGGCGTCCTCGTCGAACTCGGGTTCCGGGGGCTCGTGCTCGAGCACCTCGCCGGACTCGACGGCGGCGGTGATCGCGGCAGCCGGGTCGGCCACGCCCTCGGCGCGCAGCGCGGCGACCACCAGGTCGGCGGGCAGGACGGTGTGCCCGTCGCGGGTCGCCGTCCGCAGGGTCTGCGCGACGATCGCCCGCCCGCGGCGGCTGTCCTGCCGGTCGGCACCCGGCAGGACGGCGATGGCCAGCCGGTCGGCGTCGCTCAGGGTGACCCCCGCCAGGCCGAGCAGCGCCCACGGGTCGTCGCGTAGCCGGCGGGCGGCGTCGTTGCCCAGGGCATCGGCTGCGGAGGAGGCGAGCTTGGCGTCCAGGCCCGCGCCGACCAGCAGCGCCACCACCTCGTAGGTGGGCTGCGCGGACAGGAAGCTGGAGAACAGCCGCTCGGCGCGCTGCCGGCCCACCCGGGGAAGGGTGAGGAGCCGGTCGGCGGTGACGTCGTCCGGAGAGGTGATCCCGGCGGCCGGCAGCTCGGCGGCCGCCCGCTTGCCCAGGCCCGGCCACAGGCCCGCGGCGCAGAAGGCCGCGAAGACCGGGTCGGTCGCAGTCGTCGTCACGACTCCTCCTCGCCGGCGCTCGTCGGTGTCGCGACGGGCCGTGCTGTGCTCACCGGTGAGCTCGCGAGCCCGCTCACCTGTCGTACCGCCGCTCGGGGTAGCCGAAGTAGGGCGCCGAGACGTCCTCGAGCGCGGTGCGGATCGCCGCCGGCAGCCGCACCGACTCCGCGTCGAGCGAGGACTGCAGCTGCGCGGCGGTGCGTGCGCCCACCACCGGTGCGGTGACGCCGGGGCGGTCGCGCACCCAGGCCAGCGCCACGGCCAGCGGCGTGGTGCCCAGGCCCTCGGCGGCGGTGACCACGGCCTCGACGATCCGGTCGGCCGTGGGCGAGCGCAGCCCGTCGATGAAGCCCTGCCACTGCGGGGAGGCGCCCCGGGACCCGTCCGGCGCGCCCTGCCGGTACTTGCCGGTGAGCAGCCCGCGGCCCAGCGGCGACCAGGCCAGCATGCCCAGCCCCAGTGCCTCGGCCGCCGGCACCACCTCGCGCTCGACGCCGCGCTGCAGCAGCGAGTACTCCACCTGGGTGCTCACCAGCGGCACCCGGCCGGGCCAGGCCCGCTGCCAGGTGACCGCCTGCGCGGTCTGCCAGCCGGTGAAGTTGCTGACGCCGACGTAGCGCACCCGGCCCGAGGAGACGGCGGTGTCGCAGGCGGCGAGGGTCTCCTCCAGCGGGGTGGTGTCGTCCCAGGTGTGCAGCTGCCACAGGTCGATGTGCTCCAGGCCCAGGCGCTCCAGCGAGGCGTCGAGGGCGGTGAGCAGGTGGCCCCGGGAGGCGCCGCGCCCCATCGGCCCCGGTGCGGTGCGCCCGACGGCCGTGGTGGCGACCAGCACGTCGGAGCGGGGGACGACGTCGGCCAGCAACCGGCCCAGGAGGCGCTCGCTCTCCCCGTCGCAGTAGACGTCGGCGGTGTCGACCAGCGTGCCGCCGGCGTCGACGAACGCCGTCAGCTGCATGGCGGCCTCGTCCTCGTCGGTGTCCCGGCCCCAGGTCATGGTGCCCAGTGCCAGGCGCGAGACGACGAGGCCGCTGCGCCCGAGTGCGCGTTGTTCCACGGGAGGCCAACCTACCGGCGGTCGGGACGCCGATCCGGGGAGCGCGGCGGTTCCTGCGTGCCGCGCGGGGCGCGGGCCGGGCGCGGCCTAGGGTGGCCTCCCGTGCTCGATCCGACCGCCCCGCCGGCCCACCCCAGCCCGCCTCACCGCCCCGCCCCGCCCGCCCGACCGACCGCTCGCGGCCGACGGGGGGCCTGCGGGCGATGAGCTGGATCGAGGCCGTCGTCCTGGGGCTGGTGCAGGGCCTGACGGAGTTCCTGCCCATCTCCTCCAGCGCGCACCTGCGGGTGGTGGGGGAGGCCTTCGGCTGGGGTGACCCGGGCGCGGCGTTCACCGCCATCACCCAGATCGGCACCGAGGCCGCGGTGCTGCTCTACTTCCGTCGCGACATCGGCCGGATCATCAACGCCTGGGTCCGCTCGCTGGGCGACCGCGCGGTGCGCAGCGACCCCGACGCCCGGATGGGCTGGCTGATCATCGTGGGCACGCTGCCCATCGGGATCCTGGGCCTGCTCTTCCAGGACCGCATCGAGACGACCTTCCGCGACCTGCGCATCGTGGCGATCGCGCTGGTCGCCTTCTCGCTCGTCCTCTACTGGGCCGACCGGGTGGGCCGCAAGAAACGCGAGCTGGACGAGCTGACCGTGGGACACGGCATCGCCTTCGGCTTCGCCCAGGCCATGGCGCTGGTGCCCGGCGTGTCCCGCTCCGGCGGCACGATCACCATGGGCCTGTTCCTCGGGTACTCGCGGGCCGCCGCGGCGCGGTACTCCTTCCTGCTGGCCGTCCCCGCCGTCCTGACCTCGGGCTTCTTCCAGGTCTACGAGGCGCTCACCGGCGGCGTCGCGGGGGAGACGGTCTCCTGGGGGCCGACGATCCTGGCCACGGTGCTGGCCTTCGGCGTGGGCCTGGCCGTCATCGCCTGGCTGCTGCGCTACCTCGACCGCGGCAGCTTCACGCCGTTCGTCGTCTACCGGGTGGTGCTGGGCCTGCTGATCCTCGCCCTCGTCGGCGCCGGGGTGCTCGCGCCGCAGTGACGTCGCGGGGCCGTCCCCCTGGTCCCGGCCTCCTCCTGCCCGCGTTGATCATGGGGTTGTCGCGCGCGGACGCGCCCGACACGGCGTGTCTCCCGCGACAACCCCATGATCAACGCGGTTTGGCCCCCCGGCGTGCGGCCCCGCTCGGCCCTCCTGCAGGGTCCCGCCGCGAGCGTGCGAGCGGTGGCCCGGCCACGCTTCAGGGGCTCGCGCCGAGCCTGCGAGGCGTGGGGGAGGGGGCGGCCCTCCTGCAGGGTCCCGCCGCGAGCGTGCGAGCGGTGGGGGGCAGGAGGGTCCTTTCTCTAGGCTCGGGCGTCGTGACCACCGTGATCCTGCTGCGGCACGGCCGCACGACGGCCAACGCCGGCGGCGTGCTCGCCGGCTGGACCCCGGGCGTGCAGCTCGACGAGACCGGCGAGCAGCAGGCGAGGGCGGTGGGGGAGCGGCTGGCGCCGGTGCCGCTGGCCGCCGTCGTCAGCAGCCCGCTGGAGCGCTGCCGGCAGACCGCCGGCGCCGTCCTCCCCGGGCGCGACCTCGAGCTGGTCACCGACGACCGGCTCGGCGAGGCCCGCTACGGCGACTGGACCGGCCGCCCGCTCAAGGAGCTGGTCAAGGAGCCGCTGTGGAAGGTCGTGCAGCAGCACCCGTCGGCGGCGGTCTTCCCCGGCCCGGAGGGGGAGGGCCTGGCGCAGACGCAGGCTCGCGCCGTCGCCGCCGTCCGGGAGTGGAACGCCCGCCTCGGCCCGGACGCGGTGTGGCTGGCCTGCAGTCACGGCGACGTCATCAAGGCCGTGCTCGCCGATGCGCTGGGGCTGCACCTCGACCAGTTCCAGCGGATCGTCGTCGACCCGGCGTCGGTGTCGGTGGTCACCTACACCGACACCCGCCCGTTCGTGGTGCGCATGAACGACACCGGTGGGGACGTCGCCGCGCTGGTCCCGCCGAAGAAGAGGCGGCGCCGCCGCAGGGCCGACTCGGACGCCGTCGTCGGTGGCGGTGCGGGCGCGACCGTCTGACCTCGCCTCTCGGGGCGCCCGTCCGGCCCGTCCGCGTAACCTGGGCCCGTGCCTCGCCAGCTCCATCTCTTCGACCGTCCGTCCCGGTTCGTCGCCGGCACGGTGGGCCAGCCCGGCGACCGCACCTTCTACCTGCAGGCCTCCGACTCCTCCGGTCGCGTCGTGAGCGTCGCGCTGGAGAAGGCGCAGGTGCAGGTGCTCGCCGACCGGATGAGCGAACTGCTCGACGAGGTGGCCACCCGCCCGGGCACCGTCGTCCCGCCGGACGCCGAGGTCGACGACCTCGAGCCGCTCACCGCCCCGGTCGACGAGGAGTTCCGGGTGGCGGCCATGGGCCTGGCGTGGGACGGCGAGTCGCAGGCCGTCGTCGTCGAGGCCGTGGCCGCCGGCGACGAGCCGGTCGAGGAGGACGTCATCCTCTCCGACAGCGAGGAGGGGCCCGACGCGCTGCGGGTGACGATCACGCCGGCCGCCGCCCGCGCCTTCGTCGTCCGGGCCCGCCGGGTCGTGGCCGCCGGCCGCCCGGCCTGCCCGCTGTGTTCGCTGCCGCTGGACCCCACCGGGCACGTGTGCCCGCGGCAGAACGGCTACCGCCGCTGAGCACCGTCCGACCGCCCCGATGAGCGAGCGCCCCGCCGACCCGGCCGCGGGTCTGCGCCCCCCGGCCGACGACGCAGAGGCGCGCGCCCTGTTGCTCGAGGGCGAGATCGACCTCGAGGGCCGGATGCTCGACGCCAGCAACGTCACGCTGGTGGGCTACGTCCGCAACGGCGAGCTCGAGGCCGAGTGCGTGTACAAGCCGGTCGCGGGCGAGCGGCCGCTGTGGGACTTCCCCGACGGCACGCTCGCCGGGCGCGAGGTGTCCGCGGCCCTGATCAGCGACGCGACCGGCTGGCGGATCGTGCCGCCGACCGTGCTGCGCGACGGCCCGTTCGGTCCCGGCATGGTGCAGCTGTGGGTGGACGGCGACCCCGACGTCGACCTGGCCGCCTTCGTCCGCTCCGACGACCCGGGGCTGCGGCGCATGGCGGTCTTCGACGCGGTCGTCAACAACGCCGACCGCAAGGGCGGGCACATCATCCCGACCTCCGACGGGCACGTGTACGGCGTCGACCACGGCATCTGCTTCTCCGTCGACCCCAAGCTGCGCACCCTGCTGTGGCGCTGGGCCGGGCAGCGGCTGCCGGCCGAGGCGGTCGAGGTGCTGGAGAAGCTGACCGGTGACCTGATGGGCGACCTCGGCGACCAGCTGCACGAGCACCTGACCCGCCGCGAGGTCCGGCGCACCCAGCAGCGGGTCGCCGAGCTGCTGCGCACCGGCCGGCACCCGCAGCCCAACGGCGACTGGCCGGCCCTGCCCTGGCCGCCCTTCTGATCGTCGTCCTCCGGGCGACACCGCGGCCAAGGGCCGTCCCCCTGCTGCGCTGAGCCCATCCCAGCCCTCGTCGCGGGAGCCTCCGGCCCCCACTCTCCTCGGACTGCCCCGCGGGGCGCCTCACCCTGCTCGCGAGGCGCCGTCCCCCGCTAGGTTGCCGCCGTGCCCCACCGCAGCCGCCTGGCCGTCCTCATGCTCGACCTGCCCCCCGACCTGCACGACGCCGGGCGGGCCTTCTGGTCCGCCGCCACCGGCCACCCGGTGCGGCCCGACCCGTCGGACGAGAACTGGTCGTCGCTGGGGGCGTTCGCCGGCGGCTTCCACCTCGAGGTCCAGCGCACGGGGGCCGGGACACCGCCACGCTGGCACGTCGACGTCGAGACCGACGACGTCGACGCCGAGGCGGCCCGGCTCGAGGCGCTCGGTGCGACGCGCGTCCAGGACATGGGTGGCTTCTGGCAGATGAAGGACCCCTCCGGGATGGTCTTCGACGTCGTCGGCGTCCAGACCGGTGCGGACTTCGAGCGGCACGCCACCACCTGGCCCTGAGCCCGGGCGCTACTCCAGGCGCACCAGGTCGATCATCGCGGCGGCCTGCAGCCCGTCGCCGTCCACCGTGAGCACCTCCAGCGGCACCCGCCGCCAGACCGCGAGCAGCAGGTCACCGGCGGTGCCGGTGACCCGGGCGATGGGCACCGGCCGGGAGCCGGGGAACAGCACCCGCTCGGCGTCGGCGTCCACCGCGTGCAGGACGACGGGGTGCGCGCCCTCCGGCGGGCCCTGCGGCAGCGCGCCGGGGACCATCACCTCCAGCCACTCGTCGAGGCCGTCCAGGCCGACGTCGGTGGGGATGGGGCGCACGTCCCCGAGCACCTCCTCGACGTCGGCGGTGTGCACGACCGCCTCCATCGCCTGCCGGCGCAGCACGAAGCCGACGTCCTGGCGGGGCGCCCAGGTCCACACCCGCTCGGCCGGGTCGGTCCCGGCCAGTACCGTCTCCAGCTCCGCCGACTGCGCCAGGCCGAAGCCGAGCAGCTCGTCGTCCGGACGCCGCGCCGGCTCGACGTAGGCGCCGGGGTCGCCGGCGCGGGTGCGCACCACCCAGGCCCAGAAGTGCTGCACCTCGGCCAGGTGCCAGACCAGGTCCGCCAGCGACCAGCCCGGGCAGCCGGCCACCGGAGCCCGCCAGCCGTGGGCGAGCACCGCCTCGGCGGCGGCGTCGGCGAAGCGAGCGTCGGCCTCCTGCAGCACCTGCAGGTACTCGTCGAGCTCCACGGTCCCTCCTCCCGCGGGCGGCGCCGCGGTCCTCCGGGGCGCCAGGGTCCTCCGACAGGATGAGGGCCGACCGGGCGCCCCGGTACCCGCATCTAGGCTCGGTACGTGCTCGCCTGGCCCGCCCCGCTCCTCCCGACCCTCCCGGGCACCGGTCCGGTCCTCAAGCTGTACGACACCGCACGCGGCGAGGTGGTCGCCACCTCTCCGGACACGACGGCGCGGATGTACGTCTGCGGCATCACCCCGTACGACGCCACACACCTCGGCCACGCCGCCACCTACCTGGCCTTCGACCTGGTCAACCGGGTGTGGCGGGACGCCGGCCACGCCGTCCACTACGTGCAGAACGTCACCGACATCGACGACCCGCTGCTCGAGCGGGCCGAGCGGGACGGCGAGGACTGGGTCGTGCTCGGCATGCGCGAGACCGCGCTGTTCCGGGAGGACATGACCGCGTTGCGCGTGCTGCCGCCCGAGGACTACGTCGGCGCGGTGGAGTCGGTGCCGCAGATCGTGGCCCACGTCGAGACGTTGCTCGACGAGGGGCTGGCCTACGTGCTCGACGACGGCACCGGCGACGTCTACCACGACGTCGCGCAGGCGCCCGGCTTCGGCAGCGAGTCCGGCTACGACGAGGCGACCATGCTGCGGTACTCCGCCGAGCGCGGCGGCGACCCCGACCGCCCCGGGAAGCGCAACCGGCTGGACCCGATGCTGTGGCTCGGCCAGCGGCCGGGGGAGCCGTCCTGGCCCGGCCCCCGGGGCATCGCCGGACGCCCCGGCTGGCACATCGAGTGCGCCACGATCGCGCTGGAGACGATCGGGATGGGCTTCGACGTCCAGGGTGGCGGCAGCGACCTGATCTTCCCGCACCACGAGTTCTCCGCCGTCCACGCCGAGGCGCTCACCGCCACGGCGACCGGGGAGAAGCTGCCCTTCGCCCGGGCCTACGTGCACGCGGCCATGATCGGCCTGGACGGCGAGAAGATGAGCAAGAGCCGCGGCAACCTGGTCTTCGTCTCGAAGCTGCGCGGCGAGGGCGTGGACCCCATGGCCATCCGCCTGGCCCTGCTGGCCGGGCACTACCGCACCGACCGCGCCTGGACGCCGGACCTGCTGGCCACCGCCGAGCGGCGGCTGGACACCTGGCGGCGGGCCGTGGCCCGCGACGCCGGCGCGCCGGCCGCGCCGGTGCTGCAGGGGCTGCGCGAGCGGCTCGCCGACGACCTCGACAGCCCCGGCGCCATCGCGCTGGTCGACGACTGGGCCGCGCGGACGCTGACCACCGGGCCGGACGACGATCCCGACGACGGCGCCCCGCGGGTCGTCGCCGACGCGGTCGACGCGCTGCTCGGCGTGGCGCTGGACCCGTGCGCCGGGGGACGAGCCCTCGACCCCGCGCTGGACGGCTCCGCGCCCCGGTCGCGCTGATGGGCGGAGGGGCCTTCCACCTGGTCGACCGGGCGGCCCGGGAGCGCGCGGAGGAGGCCCTCGCGCCGGCGGCCAGGCGCTCGACGGCCACCCGCGGCCGTGCCGTCCCCGAGGACGAGGACCCCCTGCGCACCGCCTTCGAGCGCGACCGCGACCGGATCCTGCACGCCAAGGCCTTCCGCCGGCTCAAGCACAAGACGCAGGTCTTCCTCAACCCCGACGGCGACCACTTCGTCACCCGGCTGACCCACACGCTGCAGGTCACCCAGGTCGCCCGCTCGCTGGCCCGGGCGCTGGGTCTCAACGAGGCCCTCGCGGAGGCGATCGCGCTCGGCCACGACCTGGGCCACTCGCCGTTCGGCCACATCGGCGAGGACGCGCTGGAGCCCTACGTCCCCGGCGGCTGGCACCACGCCGCCCAGGGGGTGCGGATCGTCGAGGTGCTCGAGCACCTCAACCTCACCTGGGAGGTCCGCGACGGCATCCGCGCGCACAGCTGGAAGATCACGCCGCCGCCGACCACCCGCGAGGCCGAGTGCGTGCGCTACGCCGACCGCATCGGCTACCTGTCCCACGACGCGCTGGACGCCGTCCGGGCCGGGGTGCTGCAGGTCGGCGACCTCCCGGCCCGGGCGCGCACCGTCTTCGGCGACCCGGGCAGCCGGATGGTCGGCGCGATGATCGACGCCGTCGTCGCGGGGTCGCTCGCCGACGGGGTGGTGGTCATGGCACCCGAGCCGCTGGAGGCCATGCACGAGCTGCGGACGTTCATGTTCGAGCGGGTGTACGCCTCGGAGACCGCGGCGGGGCAGAAGCAGCTGGCCATCGACGTCACCCGCCGGCTCGTCGACCACCACCTGGCCCACCCCGAGCTCATCCCGGCGACCTACCGCGACACCTCTGCCGACCCGGTCACCCAGGTCGTCGACTACGTGTCGGGCATGACCGACCGGTACGCGCTGTCCACGCACGACCGGCTCTTCGACGCCGACGCGACCAGCCGGATGCGCCCGCTGCTCCGATAGCGGCGCGCCACGCCGCACTGCGGCCCGGCCGCGCCCGCACGACGACCGTTATCCCCAACTCAGGCGCCGCTCGGCCACCCCGCCTCGCGCGAGATCTGCATACTCGCCCCGATCAGCGGCGTGAAGGGGACCAGTGTGCAGATCTCGCGGCGGCGTGGGGCGGCGCTCAGCTGGGAGAGGAGCCCCGCCGGCGCAGGTAGCGCTCGAACTCGCGGGCGATCTGGTCGCCGTCGGCCTGGGAGAGGTCGCTCTCGGTGGCCCGCTCCTCGAGCGAGCGCACGTACTCGACGACCTCGGCGTCCTCGTTGGCCATCTCGTCGACGGTCTTGACCCAGTCGTCGGCCTGCTGCGGCAGCGCGCCCAGCGGCACGGTCAGCTCGAGGACCTCCTCGACCCGACGCAGCAGCGCGACCGTCGCCCGGGGGGACGGCGGCTGCGACACGTAGTGCGGGACGGCGGCCCAGAAGCTGATCGCCGGCAGCCCGGCCTGCACGCAGGCGTCCTGGAAGACGCCGAGGATGCCGGTGGGCCCCTCGTAGCGGGAGGTCTCCAGACCCCACTTCTCGGCCGACTCGGCGTCGTAGGCCGAGCCGGTCACCGGGGTGGGCCGGGTGTGCGGGGTGTCGGCGAGCAGGGCACCGAGGCCGATCACCGTGCGCGCGTCCAGCTCCTGGCAGAGCTCGATCAGCTCCTCGCAGAAGCTGCGCCAGCGCATGTTGGGCTCGATGCCGCGGATCAGGACGACGTCGCGGCCGGAGTCCGGTGGACGGGCCACCGAGATGCGCGTGGTGGGCCACTCGATCCGGCGGCTGACCCCGCCGATGAGCGAGACGGTGGGCCGGTTGACCTGGAAGTCGTAGTAGTCCTCGGGGTCCAGCGCGGCGAGGGGGGTGGCGTCCCAGATGAGCTCGAGGTGCTCCAGCGCCCCGGTGGCGGCGTCCCCGGCGTCGTTCCAGCCCTCGAAGGCGACGACCACCACCGGGTCGTCGAGCCGGGGCAGGTCCTCAGGGGTGGACTTCGGGTCGATCACCCCTGCGAGCCTACGTCGATCCCGCCCGCCTGCCCGGGTGCTCGGCCCGGACAGCGACACCGGCGTCCCCCGCGCGGGCGACCGGCCCACCCCGGCGGGCGGCTACCCTGGCTCGGTGCAGACCCGCATCGAGTCGCCCGCTCTCCGCCCGGACGCGACCGCGGAGCTCACGGCGATGCTCGGGCAGCGGATCCTCGTGCTCGACGGGGCCATGGGGACGGCGATCCAGCGCGACCGGCCCGACGAGACCGGCTACCGCGGCGAGCGCTTCGCCGACTGGCACACCGACGTCCAGGGCAACAACGACCTGCTCGTGCTGACGCAGCCCGAGCTCGTCGCGGGCATCCACCGCGAGTACCTCGAGGCCGGCGCGGACGTCATCGAGACCAACACCTTCAACGCCAACGCCGTCTCGCTGCGCGACTACGACATGTCCGCCCTGGCCTACGAGATCAACGTGGCCGCCGCGCGGCTGGCCCGCCGCGAGGCCGACGCGGTGGCCGCCCGGACCCCGGGCCGGCCCCGCTACGTCGCCGGCGCGCTCGGCCCGACGACGCGGACGGCGTCCATCTCTCCCGACGTCAACGACCCCGGCGCCCGCAACGTCACCTTCGACGAGCTCGCCCTCGCCTACCTGGAGCAGGCCGACGGGCTGGTCGACGGCGGCGTCGACGTCCTCCTCGTCGAGACGGTCTTCGACACGCTCAACGCCAAGGCCGCGATCTTCGCGCTGGAGACGCTGTTCGAGCAGCGCGGCCGACGCTGGCCGGTGATGGTGTCGGGCACCATCACCGACGCGTCGGGCCGCACGCTCTCGGGCCAGGTGACCGAGGCCTTCTGGTACTCCGTCCGGCACGTGCGCCCGCTGCTGGTCGGCCTCAACTGCGCCCTGGGCGCCGCGGAGATGAGGCCCTACCTCGCCGAGCTCTCGCGGGTCGCCGACACGTACGTCTCCTGCTACCCCAACGCCGGTCTGCCCAACGCCTTCGGCGAGTACGACGAGTCGCCCGAGGAGACCGCGGCGGTCCTCGCCGAGTTCGCCGAGGCCGGCTTCGTGAACATGGTCGGGGGCTGCTGCGGGACCACGCCCGCGCACGTCGCCGCGATCGCCGCGAGCGTCGAGGGCCGGTCCCCGCGGACGCCTCCGCAGGCGCGCCCCGCGCTGCGCCTGTCCGGCCTCGAGCCGCTGACCGTCGACGAGGACTCGTTGTTCGTCAACGTCGGCGAGCGCACGAACATCACCGGCTCGGCCCGCTTCCGCAACCTCATCCGCGCCGGCGACTACCCGACCGCCCTCGCCGTCGCCCGCCAGCAGGTCGAGGCCGGCGCCCAGGTCATCGACGTCAACATGGACGAGGGGATGATCGACGGCGTCGAGGCGATGGACCGCTTCCTCAAGCTGGTCGCCGCCGAACCCGACATCTGCCGCGTCCCGGTCATGGTCGACTCCTCGAAGTGGGAGGTCATCGAGGCCGGCCTCAAGTGCGTCCAGGGCAAGTCCATCGTCAACTCCATCTCCCTCAAGGCGGGGGAGGAGGAGTTCGTCCGTCACGCCCGGCTGTGCCGCAAGCACGGCGCCGCCGTCGTCGTCATGGCCTTCGACGAGCAGGGCCAGGCCGACTCGCTGGAGCGGCGCCGGCAGATCTGCCGGCGGGCCTACGACATCCTCGTCGAGCAGGTCGGCTTCCCGGCCGAGGACGTCATCTTCGACCCCAACGTCTTCGCCGTCGCCACCGGCATCGAGGAGCACGCCCGCTACGGGCTGGACTTCATCGAGGCCACCCGCTGGATCAAGCAGAACCTGCCCGGGGCGCTGGTCAGCGGCGGCGTCTCGAACGTCTCGTTCTCCTTCCGCGGCAACAACCGGGTGCGCGAGGCCATCCACGCGGTGTTCCTGTTCCACGCCGTCGCCGCCGGCATGGACATGGGCATCGTCAACGCCGGGGCCCTCGAGGTCTACGACGAGGTCCCCGAGCGGCTGCGCGAGCGGATCGAGGACGTCGTCCTGGCCCGCCGCCCCGACGCCACCGAGCGGCTGCTGGAGATCGCCGCGGAGTACGCCGGGGACGGCGCCGCGAAGGAGGTGGCCTCCGAGGAGTGGCGCGCCCTGCCGGTCGAGGAGCGCATCACGCACGCGCTGGTCAAGGGCCTCGACGGGTTCATCGAGGCCGACACCGAGGAGCTGCGGGCGCAGATCGCCGCGCGCGGCGGCCGGCCGATCGAGGTCATCGAGGGCCCGCTGATGGGCGGCATGAACGTCGTCGGCGACCTCTTCGGCGCCGGCAAGATGTTCCTGCCCCAGGTGGTGAAGTCCGCCCGCGTGATGAAGAAGGCCGTCGCCTACCTGGTGCCCTTCATCGAGGCGGAGAAGCAGCCCGGGGACGCCGACCGCAGCAACGGCAAGGTCGTCATGGCCACCGTGAAGGGCGACGTCCACGACATCGGCAAGAACATCGTCGGCGTCGTCCTGCAGTGCAACAACTACGACGTCGTCGACCTCGGCGTCATGGTGCCGGCGCAGCGGGTGCTCGACACCGCCAAACAGGAGGGCGCCGACGTCATCGGCCTGTCCGGGCTGATCACGCCGTCCCTGGACGAGATGAGCACCCTGGCCGCCGAGATGGAGCGGCAGGGGTTCGACATCCCGCTGCTCATCGGCGGGGCCACGACGTCGCGCGCGCACACCGCGGTCAAGGTGGCCCCGCGCTACCACGGGCCGGTCATCTGGGTGAAGGACGCCTCCCGGTCGGTGCCGGTCGTGGCCGCGCTGCTGTCCAACGAGCAGCGCCCGACGCTGCTGGCCGACGTCGAGGCCGAGTACGCCGGCCTGCGCGAGCGGCACGCCGCCCGGCAGGACACCCGCCCGCTGCTGCCGCTGGAGGCCGCCCGCGCCGCCGCGCCGGCCCTCGACTGGACGGCGTACACCCCACCGCGGCCGCGGATGCTGCTGCAGCAGGCCAGGGACGTGTGCAGCGGCGCCGACTGCGACCACCTGCACGGGCGGGTCACCCGGTTCACCCGGGTCTTCGACGACTACCCGCTGGAGGAGCTGCGCGGCTACATCGACTGGCAGCCGTTCTTCAACACCTGGGAGATGCGCGGCCGGTTCCCCGACATCCTGCACAACCCGGCGACCGGCGAGGCCGCGCGGCGGCTGTACGAGGACGCCCAGGAGATGCTCGACCGGATCGTCGGGGAGCGCTGGCTGCGGGCCAGGGGCGTGGTCGGGCTCTTCCCGGCCAACCGGGTCGACGGCGAGGACATCGAGGTCTACACCGACGAGTCGCGCACCGCCGTCCGGGCGACGCTGCACCAGCTGCGCCAGCAGACCGAGGGCCGCGACGGCTCGCCGCGCAAGTCCCTGGCCGACTTCGTGGCGCCCAGGGAGACCGGCCTGCGTGACTACGTCGGCGCGTTCGCCGTCACGGCGGGCCTGGGCTCGGCCGACCGGGTCGCGGCGTTCAAGGCCGCCCACGACGACTACAGCGCGATCCTGCTGGAGGCGCTGGCCGACCGGCTGGCCGAGGCCTTCGCCGAGCGGCTGCACGAGCGGGTGCGCCGGGAGTTCTGGGGCTACGCCGCCGACGAGCACCTCGACAACGACGCGCTGATCGCCGAGCGGTACCGCGGCATCCGCCCCGCCCCGGGCTACCCGGCCTGCCCGGAGCACACCGAGAAGCGGACCATCTGGGAGCTGCTCGACGTCGAGGCGGCCACCGGCATCACGCTCACCGAGAGCATGGCCATGTGGCCCGGCGCCGCCGTCAGCGGCCTGTACTTCGCCCACCCGCAGGCGCGCTACTTCGTCCTGGGTCGGCTCGGCCGCGACCAGGTCGAGGACTACGCGCGGCGCAAGGGCTGGACGCTCGCCGAGGCCGAGCGGTGGCTCTCACCGAACCTGGGGTACCGCACCGACGACGAATGAAGGGGAAGGACCCCCGGCAGGGCCCCGTCCCTCCCACCGCTCGCACGCTCGCGGTGAGCCTCCGGACGGAGCCGGCCGCCCTCGCGAGCTCGGCGCGGGCCCGGGACGGGGCCGAGGACCCTGCAGGGAGGCCGTTCCAGCACGTCGCCGAGTGCGATGACCGTCACGCCGTCGTCCTGCCCGGGGACCGGCCCGACCCCCGGCCGGGCCGTACCGTGGATCCAGTGGACACCCCGGAGACCGGCGGACTGAGCGGAGCGCGGCTGCAGGCGGTGCTGTTCGACATGGACGGCACCCTCGTCGAGACCGAGCAGTACTGGGGTGAGGCGATGTTCGCCCTCGCCCGGGAGCTGGGCGGTGAGCTGTCCGTGGCCGCCCGGGAGCGCACCGTCGGCACGAGCATGGGGACGGCGCTGGGGATCCTGTACGCCGACATCGGGGTGACCCGTACCGCGGCCGAGGCCCGCGCCGACGCCCGCTGGGTGGAGGACCGCACGGCCGAGCTGCTCGCCGGCGAGATCCACTGGCGGCCCGGAGCGCGGGAGCTGCTCGGCGAGATCCGGCACGCCGCCGTCCCGACCGCGCTGGTGACCACCACACCGCGCCGGCTGGCCGACATCGTGCTGGCCGCGATCGGCCGCGCGTTCCCCGACGTCCCGCCGTTCGACACCACCGTCTGCGGCGACGAGGTCCCCGCCCGCAAGCCGGACCCCGCGCCGTACCTGCAGGCGATGGCCGCCCTGGGCGTCGAGGCGTCCGGCTGCGTCGTGGTGGAGGACTCGGTGGCCGGCTCGACCGCAGGCCTGGCCGCCGGGGCCGCCGTGCTGGGCGTGCCGTCGCTGCAGCCGCTCCCGCCGGCGCCGGGTCTGGTGCTGCGCGACACCCTCGCCGGGGTGCGGTTGGCCGACCTGACCGAGGTGCTGGCCGTCCGCGACGCGGTGGACGCCCGCGCCTAGAGCGGCACCTCCCGGCCGCGGGCGACGACGACGCGCGGCCGCTGCAGGGCGGTCACGTCGGTCGCCACGTCGCCGTCGACCCCCAGCAGGTCGGCGTCGCAGCCGGCTGCCAGCCGCCCCGTCCGGCCGTCCAGCTCGCAGGCCCGGGCCGCGCGGGCCGTCGCCGCGGTCAGCGCCTCCTCCAGCGGCACGCCGCAGGGGCCCGTCAGGTCGGCCACCGCGTACGCCACCTGACCGTGCCGCTTGGAGGGGCCGATCCCGCCGTCGGTGCCGGCCAGCAGGCTGACGCCCGCCCGGTGCAGGGCCGCCACGTGCGGCAGGTGCTGCTCGACCGTCACGCCGACCGCGGCCATCCGCGCCTGCACGTGCAGCGGCGGGTCGACGCCGGGCAGGAACCCCACGGTGGGGCACACGTCGATGCGGCCGGCGGCCAGGGCGGCGGCCAGTCCGGCGGGCAGGTGGATGCCGGTGCCGGTCAGGCAGCTGCAGTGCTCGATGCCGTCGACGCCGGCCGCGACGCTGCGTTCGACCGAGGTCAGGCCGTGCGCGTGCGCGGTCACCGGCACCCCGAGCCGGTGGGCCTCCTCGACCACGGCGCGCAGCTCCTGGAGGGTCAACTGGCAGGCGGTGAGGTCGGTCCCGGGGGTGAGCACGCCGCCGCTGGCCATGACCTTGACGACGCCGGCGCCCCGCTCGGCCCGTTCCCGGACCGCGCGGCGCAGCGCCTCGACCCCGGAGGCCTCGCCGCCCATCGACCAGCAGTGCCCGCCGGGTGAGGTGATCGGCGGCCCGGCGGCGACGACGGTCGGCCGCACGCCGTCCCGCCCGGCACGCTCCAGCACGTTCCAGTGGTGGTCGCCGAGGTCGCGGACGGTGGTGACGCCCGCCCGCAGCGTCGCCTGCTCGGCGGCCGTGACGACGGCGTCGAGCTCCGCGGGGTCCAGCTCGGGGATCTGGTCGAGCGCCCGCGGGCCGCCGTCCCCGCAGAGGTGGACGTGGGTGTCGACCAGCCCGGGCAGCAGCGTTCCGCCGGGGACGTCGACGACGGCGCAGCCCTCCGGAGCCGGCGCGGTGCCGGGCTCGACGCCCACGATGGTGGAGCCCTCGACGAGCACCAGCGCCCCGCCGTCGAGGAAGCGCTCGCCGTCGAACGCCCGCGGTGCCCGGTATCCGCGCATGCGGGGAGCTTGCGCGCTGCCGCACCGCCGGGGCAGGGCGCAAGGTCAGCGGCGGTCGCCGTCCGGGTGCCGCTCGCCCCGGGCGGCCTCGACGGCGGTGTGGGCCCGCGGGTCGGGCTCCGGGTGCAGCTGCCGGTACGGGCGGACGGGGTCGGGCAGGTCACCGGCCCCCTGCGGGGTCCCGCCGGGAGCTCGGTGACGTGCTGGAACGGCCCCCTTCCAGGCCCCCACCCTGAGCGTGCGGAGGGTGGGGAGGAAGGGGGTCCTCTTCTCAGTCGCGCTCGACGATCGGCAGCGTGGCCCACCCGGCCGCGGCCGCGGCCTCGGCGGGGAACGGCGGGGGCGTGCCGCCGAACGACGGGCACAGCGCCTGGTGGTCGCACCAGTCGCACAGCCGGCTGCGGTTGGGCCGGAAGTCGCCGGTCGCGACCGCGCGCTCGATCGCCGCCCAGATCGCCTGCAGGGTGCGCTCGAAGCGGACCAGCTCGGCCTCGTCGGGCGCGTAGGTCAGCGCGTCGCCGTCGCCGAGGTAGAGCAGCTTCAGCTGGCTGGCCACCACGCCCCGGGTGCGCCACAGCACCAGCGCGTAGAACTTCATCTGGAACAGGGCCTTGCCCTCGAACGCCTCGCGCGGCATCGACCCGGTCTTGTAGTCGACCACCCGGATCGCGCCGTTGGGCGCGACGTCGAGCCGGTCGACGTAGCCGCGCAGCAGCAGCCCGTCGGGCAGGGTGACCTCGACCAGCTCCTCGCGGCCGTGCGGCTCGATGCGCGACGGGTCCTCCAGGGAGAAGTAGGTCTCCACCAGCTTCCCGGCGGAGTCCAGCCACGCCTCCAGGGACGGGGGCTCCGGGGCGTCGTCCGCCGCGCTGCCCTCGGCGAACAGCTCGGCGACCTCCGGGTCGGCCCGCAGTTCCTCCCACGCCGGAGCGACCAACTCGCGCGCCGCCTCGGGCGTGCGCTGCCGGGCGGGCAGGTCGTAGAGACGCTCGAGCACCGAGTGCACCAGCGTGCCGCGGACCGCCGCCGGGCTCTTGCGCTCGGGCAGCCGGTCGATGGTGCGGAAGCGGTAGAGCAGCGGACAGGTCTTGAAGTCGGCCGCCCGGCTCGGGGACAGCGAGGGGCGGCGCGGCGCCCGCCCCTCGCCCGCCCCCGTGTCGGCGACGGGAGCGTCCGGGGAAGAGGCAGCGCCGTCGGCGGGCTGCCCGGTCTGCACCATCGTCGTCACCTCTCCGAGGCTAGGCCGGGGTACCGACAGAACGGAGCGCGCGCGCCGGAGCGCCGGCGCGCCTCCGTAGGCTGGCCGCCCGTGGACGCGCAGCAGCACACCGCCGAGACGACCGACGACACGCCGGAGGCCCCGCGCGGGGAGCCGGTGGCGGGGGCCTTCGTCGCCGGTGACCGGGTGCAGCTGACCGACCCCAAGGGCCGGCTGCACACCGTCGTCCTCGAGCCCGGCAGGCTCTTCCACACCCACCGCGGCGCGATCGCGCACGACGACCTCATCGGCGCGCCGGAGGGCTCCGTCGTCCACTCGACGGCCAACACCGGCTACCTGGCGTTCCGGCCGCTGCTGGCCGACTTCGTGCTCTCGATGCCCCGGGGCGCGCAGGTCATCTACCCCAAGGACGCCGCGCAGATCGTCGGCTTCGGCGACATCGGCCCGGGGATGCGGGTGCTCGAGGCCGGCGCCGGGTCCGGCGCGCTGACCTGCTCGCTGCTGCGTGCGGTCGGCGAGCACGGCACCGTCACCAGCTACGAGCGCCGCGAGGACTTCGCCGACGTCGCCCGCGCCAACGTCGGCGCCTTCTTCGGCGAGGTCCCGGCCACCTGGTCGCTGCGGCTGGGCGACCTCGACCAGCACCCGGCCGAGGAGGTCGTCGACCGGGTCGTGCTCGACATGCTGGAACCGTGGGCGGTGCTGCCCACCGTGGCGGCCGCGCTGCGCCCCGGCGGCGTCCTGGTCGGCTACGTGGCCACGACCACCCAGCTGTCCACCTACGTCGAGGCCCTGCGGGCCCAGGGCGTGTGGACCGAGCCGCACGCCTGGGAGTCCCTGCTGCGGCCCTGGCACGCCGTCGGCCTCGCCGTCCGCCCCGAGCACCGGATGGTCGCGCACACCGCCTTCCTGGTCACCGCGCGCCGGCTGGCCGAGGGCGTCGTCGCCCCGGTGCGGCAGCGACGGCCGCAGAAGTAGGGCACCCTCACCGGCCCCGGCCAGGGCTCTCGCCGAGCCTGCGGCGCGCGCGGGGGCCGGGGTCCGTCCGCCTGCGGCGGAGCCCACCGTCCCCCGCGCGCCCCGGGCACGCTGTCGCCGGGCGTGTATAGATTTGCGTCCTGGCTCTCCCGATGTGTCGGAGGTGCGCGATGGGCCCCGGTCTTGGCAATGGTCCCGACGAGTTCAGGGCGCGGCGCGAGCGTGACGTGACGGCGTTGCTCAGCCAGATCTCCTACCTGGAGGAGGAGATCGGCCTGCTGCGCCGCAAGGTGGCGGAGAGCCCCCGCCAGCTGCGGTTGCTCGAGGAGCGGGTGGCGGAGGCGGAGGGCCGCGCGGCCTTCCTGTCCGAGCGCAACGACAAGCTCGCCAGCACACTGCGCGACGCGCGTGAGCAGCTGGTCACGCTCAAGGAGGAGGTCGACCGGCTCGGCCAGCCGCCGTCGGGCTACGGGGTCTTCCTCACCCGCCACGACGACGGCACGGTGGACGTCTTCACCGGCGGCCGCAAGCTGCGCGTCTCGGTCTCCCCGGCGGTGGAGGCCGACGAGCTCCAGCACGGCCAGGAGGTCATGCTCAACGAGGCGATGAACGTCGTCGAGGCGTGCGGCTTCGAGCGCGCCGGTGACGTCGTCATGCTCAAGGAGCTGCTCGAGCCGGTCGAGGGCGAGGCCCCGCGCGCGCTGGTCATCGGGCACACCGACGAGGAGCGCGTCGTCCACCTCGCCGACTCCCTGGCCGACCAGCCGCTGCGCAGCGGCGACTCGCTGCTGCTGGAGACCCGCTCGGGCTACGTCTACGAGCGGATCCCCAAGAGCGAGGTCGAGGAGCTCGTCCTCGAGGAGGTCCCCGACATCGACTACGGCGACATCGGTGGCCTGGCCCGGCAGATCGAGCAGATCCGCGACGCCGTCGAGCTGCCGTTCCTGCACGCCGACCTGTTCCGCGAGTACGAGCTGCGCCCGCCCAAGGGCATCCTGCTCTACGGCCCGCCCGGCTGCGGCAAGACACTCATCGCCAAGGCGGTCGCCAACTCGCTGGCCAAGAAGGTCGCCGCGGTGAAGGGGGAGGGGCAGGCGAGGTCCTACTTCCTCAACATCAAGGGCCCCGAGCTGCTCAACAAGTACGTCGGCGAGACCGAGCGGCACATCCGGCTGGTCTTCCAGCGGGCCCGCGAGAAGGCCGGCGAGGGGACGCCGGTCATCGTCTTCTTCGACGAGATGGACTCGATCTTCCGCACCCGCGGCTCCGGGGTCTCCTCGGACGTCGAGTCGACGATCGTGCCCCAGCTGCTCAGCGAGATCGACGGTGTCGAGGGGCTGGAGAACGTCATCGTCATCGGCGCCTCCAACCGCGAGGACATGATCGACCCGGCGATCCTGCGGCCCGGCCGCCTGGACGTGAAGATCAAGATCGAGCGGCCGGACGCGGAGGCCGCCCGCGACATCTTCAGCAAGTACCTGACGACCACGCTGCCGCTGCACCCCGACGACCTCGCCGAGCACGGCAACAGCCGCGAGGCGACCGTGGCCGGGATGATCCAGCGCACCGTCGAGCGGATGTACACCGAGAGTGAGGAGAACCGCTTTCTCGAGGTGACCTACGCCAACGGTGACAAGGAGGTCCTGTACTTCAAGGACTTCAACTCCGGGGCGATGCTGCAGAACATCGTCGACCGCGCCAAGAAGATGGCGATCAAGGAGCGGCTCGAGACCGGCGCCGCCGGGCTGCGCGTCGGCCACCTGATGCAGGCCTGCGTCGACGAGTTCAAGGAGAACGAGGACCTGCCCAACACGACCAACCCCGACGACTGGGCGCGGATCTCGGGCAAGAAGGGCGAGCGGATCGTCTACATCCGCACGCTCATCAGCGGCAAGGGCACCGAGAGCGGCCGCGCCATCGACACCGCGACCAACACCGGCCAGTACCTCTGACGGGAGGACCTCCGAGAGGGCCCCGTCCTCCCCACCTCTCGCCGGCTCGGAGGGGCATCCGGGACGGGCCCGGCGGCGGGACCCTGCAGGGACCGGACCCTGGACGAGGCCGGCCGACGGCCCGGTCCCCGCGAACGGCCGGGGCCGGGCCATCGGTCGGCCCCGGGGCCGGGCGGGGGGCCCGACCCGTCCGCGGACGGCCGACCGTCCGCCGGACGGTGTCGCCCCGGACGCCTAGGGTGGCGACATGAGCGTGCGGCGGGTCATGGGGACCGAGGTCGAGTACGGCATCTCGGTGCCCGGGCAGCCGACGGCGAACCCGACGACGCTGTCCAGCCAGGTCGTGAACGCCTGGGCGGTGGCCGAGGCGCCGACCCCACGCCGGCCGCGCTGGGACTTCGAGGAGGAGTCGCCGCTGCGCGACGCCCGGGGCTTCGACCTGTCCCCGGCCCAGGCGCTGGACCACAACGACCTGGAGGAGGACTCGGGGATGGCCAACGTCATCCTCACCAACGGGGCCCGCCTCTACGTCGACCACGCGCACCCGGAGTACTCGACACCGGAGGTCACCAACCCCCGCGACGTCGTCCTGTGGGACAAGGCGGGGGAGCACGTGATGGCCGAGGCCGCCCGCCGCGCCGCGCGCGTGCCGGGGACCCAGCCGATCCAGCTGTACAAGAACAACACCGACGGCAAGGGCGCCTCCTACGGCGCCCACGAGAACTACCTGATGGACCGGCGGACGCCGTTCCTCGACATCATCCGCGGGCTCATCCCCTTCTTCGTGACCCGCCAGGTGGTGGCCGGCTCCGGGCGCGTGGGCATCGGCACCGAGAGCCGCACGCAGGGCTTCCAGCTCTCCCAGCGCGCCGACTTCTTCGAGGTCGAGGTGGGCCTGGAGACGACGCTCAAGCGGCCGATCATCAACACCCGCGACGAGCCGCACGCCGACGCCGACAAGTACCGCCGGCTGCACGTGATCATCGGAGACGCCAACCTCGCCGAGCTGTCCACCTACCTCAAGGTCGGGACGACGGCGCTGGTGCTGGACATGATCGAGGCACGCACCCTGACCCAGGACCTCTCGATCGAGGAGCCGGTGGCGGCGTTGCAGGCGATCAGCCACGACCCGTCGCTGACCCACCAGGTGCGGCTGCGCGACGGACGCCGGATGACGGCGCTGGAGGTGCAGCAGGCGTACCTGGAGATGGCGCAGCGGCACGTCGACCGGCGGGGCGAGGACGACGGTCAGACGGGCGACGTGTTGCGCCGGTGGGCCGAGGTGCTCGAGGACCTCGCGGTCGACCCGATGCGCTGCGCCGACCGGCTGGACTGGCCGGCGAAGCTGCGGCTGCTGGAGGGCTACCGCTCCCGCGACGGGCTCTCCTGGGGCGACTCGCGGCTGCACCTGGTCGACCTGCAGTACTCCGACGTGCGCCCGGAGAAGGGGCTGTACCACCGGCTGGTGTCGCGCGGTTCGATGCAGCGGCTGCTCACCGACGACGAGGTGGTGCAGGCGATGGTGCGCCCGCCGTCGGACACCCGGGCCTTCTTCCGCGGGGAGTGCCTGCGCCGGTACCCCGCACAGGTGGCCGCGGCGTCGTGGGACTCGGTGGTCTTCGACCTGGGCCGGGAGAACCTGGTGCGGATCCCGACCATGGAGCCGCTGCGGGGCACCCGCGACCACGTCGGCGCGTTGTTCGAGTCGACGTCCTCGGCGCAGGAGCTGGTCGACACCATCACCGGCGGCTGACCACGCCGGTCGGTCGTCCTCCGTTCGTCACACCACGCGGGTAACTTCTGCACCAGGCACCAGCCACGACCTGCACCGGGAGGAACCCCCATGGCCACGAGGGACAGCGGCGGTCAGCAGCGCTCGACGCGCAGCCGGGAGGAGACCGAGGAGGTCGAGGCGTCGGTCGACGCCGAGGTCGCCGAGCGCCACAAGGAGGTCTCCGAGGACCTGGACTCGATCCTCGACGAGATCGACGAGGTCCTCGAGGAGAATTCAGAAGAGTTCGTTCGCTCGTATGTGCAGAAGGGAGGCCAGTGATCACTCTGCGTAGTCGGCAGATGCTCCCGTGATCACTGAGAAGCGCTGCCCGTCGTGCGGGATCATCAAGCACGTCAGCGACTTCGGTCGGAACCGCACGCTGACCGATGGGCTCTCCTTCTATTGCCTGGCCTGCAACCGTGAGCGCAACAGAGCCTGGTACCGGGAGCACCGCCGCTCCCTGGGCAAGGAGGTCTGGGACCACTCGTGGATCCCGGAGGGGTTCCGTTGGTGCCCGTCGTGCGAGCAGCCGGTCGCGCACGAGGACTACACACGGAACGCCAGGACTGCGTCGGGTTTCGGTTCACGCTGCCGTGCCTGCGATCGAGCGGCCAACTCGGCCGGCTACTTCTATGGCAAGTACAGGCTGAGCAAGGGGCAGGTGGCCGACATGAGGGCGGCGCAGGGCGGCCGCTGTGCCATCTGCGGCGACCCGGCCCAGCACCTGGACCACGACCACGGAACCGGTGCGACCCGGCAGTTGCTGTGCCAGCGGTGCAACCACGGCCTCGGGCTCTTCCGTGACGACCCGGCCCTGCTGCACGCGGCAGCCTTCTACGTCGACGGTCACCGCGAACGTCAGCTCCTCGCCCGACTCGAGGAGACCTTCGTCGTCAGGCCCGACTCCGAGAGCCCGTCCGCCGAGCCGCCGGTAGGGTCGTGACGGCGTCCTGACCGGCCCGCAGGGGTCCTCGACGAGGCGTCAGAGCGAACAAGGCCGCTGGTCCCCGGCGGCGAGAGAGGCGGATGGGTGAGCGAGTATTCGGCTGGCCGGAGCGGGTTCCCGCCCGCCTATCTGGACCGGGTGGGTTCCTCGTTCACCGACTTCCTCGCGGTGGCCGCGCCCGACCTGCTGCCGGGTCGCCGTCCCGTGCCGCAGATGCCCGTCGGCGACGTCACGCCGCACGGCACCACGATCGTCTCGGTCACCTACGAGGGCGGCGTCCTCATGGGCGGCGACCGGCGGGCGACCATGGGCAACCTGATCTCCAGCCGCGACATCGAGAAGGTGTACCCGGCCGACACCTGGTCGGTCATCGGCATCGCCGGGGCGGCCGGCATCGCCATCGAGATGGTCCGGCTCTACCAGGTGGAGCTGGAGCACTACGAGAAGATCGAGGGCCTCACGCTCTCCCTCGACGGCAAGGCCAACCGGCTGGCCCAGATGATCCGCGGCAACCTCGGCGCCGCGCTGCAGGGGCTGGCCGTCGTCCCGCTGTTCGCCGGCTTCGACCTCGACGCCGCGCCCGGCACCTCACCCGGGCGGATCTTCAGCTACGACGTCACCGGCGGCAACTACGAGGAGCGCGGCTACGCCGCCGTCGGCTCGGGCTCGCTGTTCGCCCGCAACTCGCTGAAGAAGACCTGGCGCCCGAACCTGGACGCCGACGCCGCCACCACCAGCCTGGTGGAGGCGCTCTACGACGCCGCCGACGACGACTCCGCGACCGGTGGACCCGACCCGGTGCGCCGGCTGTACCCGATCGTCTACCGGGTCGACGCCGAGGGCGCCGTCCGGCTCACCGACGACGAGGTCGCCGCCATCGCGAAGACCATCACCGACGAGCGGGCCGCCGCCGAGGGGCAGGGCTGATCGCCATGACGCTGCCGTACTACGCCTCGCCCGAGCAGCTGATGCGCGACCGCTCGGAGTACGCCCGCAAGGGCATCTCCCGCGGCCGCAGCGTCGCCGTCCTCACCTACGCCGACGGCGTGCTGTTCATCGCCGAGAACCCCAGCTCCACGCTGCACAAGGTCGGTGAGCTCTACGACCGGATCGGCTTCGCCGCCGTCGGCCGCTACAGCGAGTTCGAGAGCCTGCGGGTGGCCGGCGTCCGGCTGGCCGACGTCCGCGGGTACAGCTACAACCGCCGCGACGTCACCGGCCGGGTCATCGCCAACGCCTACGCGCAGACCCTCGGCGAGATCTTCACGCAGCAGACCAAGCCCTACGAGGTCGAGCTCTGCGTCGCCGAGGTGGGCGACACCCCGGAGACCGACCAGCTCTACCGGCTCACCTTCGACGGCTCGGTCGTCGACGAGCCGGACTTCATCGTCATGGGCGGCCAGGCCGAGGCGGTGAGCGCCAACCTGCGCGAGCACTTCCTGCCCGGCATGGACCTGGCCGAGGCGCTGCGGGTCGGCGTCCAGGCGCTCTCGGCGGTCAGCCCGGCGACCAGCGCCGGCAACGGCGGCCCCGCGCTGCTCTCGGCCGAGCAGCTGGAGGTCGCCGTCCTCGACCGGCGGCGGCCCAAGCGGGCCTTCCGGCGGATCCTGGGGGCGGCGCTGCGCCCGCTGCTCGACCGCGACGGGAAGGACGCCGCCGTCGGCGGCGAGCAGCCGCACACGGCCGCACACTCCCCGAGCGTGCCCCAGCCGGGCACCCCGGCGGGCCTCGGCGAACCGTCCGCGCCCGACAGCGGCGGAACGGCGGGCAGCGGGGGAGAGGCACCCACCACCTGAGACAGGACCTCCCTGCCCCACCGCCGTGGCAGGACCCCCCGTCCTCCGCATCCCCCGCAGGCCCGGGACGGGGCCGGCGGTGGGTCCTGCGGGGACGCCGCCCACGCGCCGGCGCGGCGAGGAGCTGCTCCGCCGGCACGCTCGGCGCCCTGGGGCTGCTGCTCGGCTCCCGAGCGGGGGAGGGGAGCGGCATGCCGACCTACCGGGTGAGCGAGGCCGCCGTCGCGCGGGCGGAGCGGTTGATCGACGACGGCGGGTACGACGACCACACCGCTTGGTCCGATGCCGCGCCGGACGCCGTGGCGGCCAACGCGTCGATCGACTCGGCGGCCTTCGACGCCTTCGCCGCCTGGCACCTGGCCGAGGACGCGGACGCCTCGGAGGGCACCAAGGGCCGCTACGCGTTCCCCTACGGCGCACGGCCCATCGCAGGGTCCCACCGCGAGCCTGCGAGTGGTGGGGGGCAGTGGGTCCTGCCACACGACGCCATCGAGAAGGTCGCCGACGACCTGCTGCGACGGCTCGACGCGCACCGGGAGAGCTGATCGGGTCCACCTGCCCCGGTCCAGGGCGGCGCGGGCGCGCAGAGGGAGCTTTCGCCGGGTCCGGCGCCTAGAGTCGGTGCGTGGAGCGACGGATCTTCGGCATCGAGACCGAGTACGGCGTGACGTGCACCTTCCGCGGGCAGCGGCGGCTCTCGCCCGACGAGGTGGCCCGCTACCTGTTCCGCCGCGTGGTGTCGTGGGGGCGCAGCTCCAACGTCTTCCTGCGCAACGGCTCGCGGCTGTACCTGGACGTGGGCAGCCACCCCGAGTACGCCACGGCCGAGTGCGACGACCTGACCGAGCTGGTGGTGCACGACAAGGC
This sequence comes from Geodermatophilus sp. URMC 61, assembly GCF_052931555.1. Taxonomy (NCBI): domain Bacteria; kingdom Bacillati; phylum Actinomycetota; class Actinomycetes; order Geodermatophilales; family Geodermatophilaceae; genus Geodermatophilus; species Geodermatophilus sp. URMC 61. Next base: position 1,516,236 of record NZ_JBRFHZ010000002.1, on the reverse strand, counting down.
CGGCGAGCGGATCCTCGAGGGGCTGCTGGTCGACGCCGAGCAGCGGCTGGCCGAGGAGGGCGTCACCGGCGACATCTACCTGTTCAAGAACAACACCGACTCCGCCGGCAACAGCTACGGCTGCCACGAGAACTACCTGGTCGGCCGGCACGGGGAGTTCAGCCGGCTGGCCGACGTGCTGATCCCGTTTCTGGTCAGCCGGCAGATCGTGGTGGGTGCGGGGAAGGTGCTGCAGACCCCCCGCGGGGCGATCTACTGCATCAGCCAGCGCGCCGAGCACATCTGGGAGGGCGTGTCCTCGGCGACCACCCGCTCGCGGCCGATCATCAACACCCGCGACGAGCCGCACGCCGACGCCGAGCGCTACCGGCGGCTGCACGTGATCGTCGGGGACTCGAACATGAACGAGACGACCACGCTGCTCAAGGTCGCCGTCACCGACCTGGTGCTGCGCATGATCGAGGCGGGGGTGCCGATCCGGGACATGAGCCTGGAGAACCCGATCCGCGCCATCCGCGAGATCAGCCACGACATGACCGGACGGCGCAAGGTGCGGCTGGCCAACGGCAAGGAGATGTCGGCGCTGGAGATCCAGTCGGAGTACCACTCCCGGGCCGCGGAGTTCGTCGACCGGGAGGGCTTCGGCCCGGTGCACCGGCAGATGCTGGAGCTGTGGGGGCGGGTGCTCAAGGCCGTCGACACCGGCGACCTCTCGCTGATCGACCGGGAGATCGACTGGGCCACCAAGTACCAGCTGATCGAGCGCTACCGGGCCAAGCGGGACCTGCCCATGAGTTCCCCCCGAGTGGCGCAGATGGACCTCGCCTACCACGACATCAGCCGCACCCGCGGGCTGTACTACCTGCTGGAGCGCAACAACCAGGTCGACCGGGTGGCGCACGAGCCGCGGGTGTTCGAGGCCAAGAACGTGCCCCCGCAGACCACCCGTGCCCGGCTGCGCGGGGAGTTCATCCGCAAGGCCCAGGAGAAGCGCCGGGACTTCACCGTCGACTGGGTGCACCTCAAGCTCAACGACCAGGCCCAGCGCACCGTGCTGTGCAAGGACCCGTTCAAGGCCGTCGACGAGCGCGTCGACAAGCTCATCGCCTCGATGTGAGCGGAGCGGCGGGCTCGCCGGTCCCGCACGCCGTCGACCGCCGGAGCGCGCGAGGTCGCCGATCTCGCCGTGTCGGGCGGTGGACGACGCGACGGCCCCTGCGCCCGGACGGCGGCTGCCTGGCCCGCACCCGTCCCCTGCCCCGGCCTCGGTGGTCACCGGCGGACGGCGGCGACGGTCGGCGTGTCGGGCAGCCCCGCTCCGACGATCACGGCGGGCGGCGGGCGGCGGGCGGCGCGCGGAGCCGGCCACCCCCGACCGAGGGGCTCGGCCGTCGTCAGTCGAGCGGGACCTGCAGCGCGGCGTACCGGCCGGCGGCCGCCGCGGCCAGGAAGTAGGCGCGCTCCTCGGGCCAGCCGCGCCCCATCGTCGACAGCGGCACCGGGGACAGGCCGAGGGCCTCCTCGAGCCCGTCGACGTCCATCCACACCACCCGGTTGCGCTCCGGCTGGCCGGCGAGGTCCTCCTCGACCTGGCTGCCCAGCTCCGAGCCCAGCCCGCGCGGCGCGACCAGCGTCACCCCGCCCAGCGCGACCCGGCCGAACGCGGTCAGCGAGTGGTGCGAGACGCCGCGGTGCCGCGGCCGCGGGTCGGCGTCGGAGATGCGCAGCGCCCCGACCGGCTCCCCGCCGAGCACGGTGACCGCGTTGCACGCCTCACCGGCGGCCACCCCGGAGAAGCCCCACGGCGTCCCGGTGCCGAGGTTGCCCGGCCCCTGGCTGACGATCGCGACGTCGGCGCCGAGCACGTGCCTGGCGGCGAGCAGCCCGGTGTGCAGGGTGACCGCCTCCAGGTCACCCCCGAACGCCTGGCCGACGGTGACCACGCCGGCCAGCGAGGGCGCCAGCGCCGACAGCGTGCGGGAGAACCCGGCGACCAGCGCGCCCCCGTCGGTCATGAGGTAGGCGACCCGGAGGTCGGGGTCGGTCGCCAGGACGCCGATCAGCGCGGCCGGCAGCGCCGAGTGCAGGTCGGCGACGACGACCGGCATCCCGGCGAGGTCCTCGGCGTCGGCGATGGTGCGGTGGTGCTCGGTCTCCTGCTCGTCGACGCCCTGCACGCTCACCTGCAGCGGCGTGTACCGGGCCTTGACCAGGTGACCGGGGCCCGTGGGGTCCGGCGGCAGCCGGTCGGGGACGGCGACCACGAGCGCGTAGCCGCCGGTGCCGAGGCCCTGCGCCCAGGCGGTGGTGTTGAGCAGCACGGTGTCGCCGACCTCCGGGACGCCGACCAGCGAGGGGTGCGCCAGCGCCCGCACCTCGCCGTCGCCGTCGACCTCGGCGGTGAGCTCCTGGGCGTCGCGCCAGGCCCGCCCGAGGGCGGTCACCGTGCCGCGTCGCCACCGGATCCGCTGCTGTGTCGTTCCGCTGTCCCCCACCGGGGCAGGCTAGCCAGAGCGCTCACGCGTTGCTGATCGTGACTAGCCTGGGCCCGTGGCGGCGAAGCGGGCGGAGCGGCTGGTGAACCTGGTCATCGCCCTGCTCGGCACCCGGCAGTACGTGACGGCGGCGAAGATCCGGGCCACCGTGCCCGGTTACGAGCCCGACGACGGCACGGCCCGCGCCGACGAGGCGTTCAAGCGGATGTTCGAGCGGGACAAGGCCGAGCTGCGCGAGATGGGCGTGCCGCTGGAGACCGGCCGCACCAGCGTCTTCGACACCGAGGACGGCTACCGCATCGCCCGCGCCGACTACGAGCTGCCCGAGATCACGCTCACCGGCGAGGAGGCCGCGGCGGTCGGCCTCGCCCTGCGGCTGTGGGAGTCCGCCCAGCTGGCCGGCGCCGCGCAGAGCGCGCTGGTCAAGCTCAAGGCCGCCGGGGTGGACGTCGACACCTCCCGCGCGATCCCGCTGCGCCCACGGCTGGACTCCGACGAGCCGGCCTTCGAGCCCTGCTACACCGCCGCCCGCGACCGCCGCGAGCTGACCTTCGACTACCGCCGTCCCGACGAGGACGCCCCCACCCGCCGGCGCGTGCAGCCGTGGGGCGTCGTCGCCTGGCACGGCCGCTGGTACCTCGGCGGCCTCGACCTCGACCGGCAGGCGCCGCGCGTCTTCCGCCTCTCCCGGGTCGTCGGCACCCCCCGGGCGACCGGTCCGGCGGGGGCCTTCGAGCCGCCGGAGGACGTCGACCTGGCGGCGATGGTCGCCGGGCAGTTCGGGGGAGAGGAGCAGCTCGTGGTGGTGCGGGCCCGGCCCGGCACCGCGGTGGGGCTGCGCCGGCACGCCGTCCCGCTCGGCCCGACCGCGGACGGCGACTGGGACCGGCTGGAGCTGCGCACCACCGAGCCGATGCGGCTGGCCGGCGAGATCGCCTCCTACGGCCCGGACGTCGTCGTCGAGGCCCCCGCCGCGGTGCGCGCGGCCGTCGTCGAGCGGCTTACGCGCCTGGCGGCGATGGCGCCGGGGGGAGCGACATGAGCGCGCCCACGACCACCGAGCGGATGACCCGGCTGCTCTCGCTGGTCCCGTACCTCACCGCCCGCCCCGAGGGGGTGCCGCTGGCCGAGGTGGCCCGCGACTTCGGCGTCCCCGAGCGGCAGCTGCGCCGCGACATGGAGCTGCTGTGGATGTGCGGCCTACCCGGCTACGGGCCCGGGGACCTCATCGACCTGGCCTTCGAGGGCGACCGGGTCCGGGTCACCTTCACCGCCGGCATGGTCCGCCCGCTGCGGCTGACCACCGACGAGGCGGTCGCGCTCGTGGTGGCGCTGCGCACCCTGCTCGAGCTGCCCGGCCTGGCCGAGCGGGAGGCGGTCAGCCGCGCGCTGGCCAAGGTCTCGGCCGCGGCCGGGCACGCCACGCAGCGGGGAACGCCGGTGGCGCTGTCGGTGGACGCGCAGGAGCAGGCGCTGGCCGTCGTCCGGGAGGGGCTCGAGCGCAAGCGGGCGCTGCACCTGCACTACTACGTGCCCACCCGGGACGAGCGCACCGAGCGCACCATCGACCCGCTGCGGCTGCTGCTGGTCGACGGCCGCTGGTACCTGGAGGCCTGGTCGCGGGAGGTCGGCGGCGTCCGGCTGTTCCGGCTGGACCGGATCGACGACGTCGAGGTCCTCGACGAGCCGTCGGCGCCGCCGCCGGGGGTGCCCCTGCGCGACCTCGACGCCGGGCTCTACCAGCCCGAGCCGGGCTCGCCGGTGGTGCGGCTGCGCCTGGCCCGCACCGCCCGCTGGGTGGCCGAGTACTACCCGGTCGAGGACGTGCGGGAGGTCGAGGACCCGCCCGGCGGTCTCGCGGTCGCCCTGCGCACCGCCGACATGGCGTGGGCGCGGCGGCTGGTCGCCTCCCTCGGCGGGGCCGCCACCGTCGACGAGCCGGCCGAGCTGGCCGCGGCCGTCGCCGCCGACGCCCGGGCGGCGCTCGCCCGCTATGCAGCCGACGGACAGCTGTCGTCCACCTCCGGCGACTAGGGTCGGGCCCGTGCTGCTGACCGTCGTGTGGATCGCCGTCGCCGTCCTCGCCGTCGTCGTGCTGGGCGCGCTGGCGTACGGGCTGCTCGGCGCGGCCGGCCGGCTGCGCCGGGAGCTCGCGGCGTTCGAGCGGGAGGTCCGGCCGCTGCTCGCCGAGGCGCAGGCGACCGCCGCCCGCGCGGCGGGGGTCCAGCGGCCGTCCTGACCCCACCCCCCGTTTCGGGGGCGGCAGGACGCCCGCGGCCACGTAGCATCGACGACGCCACCCGCTGACCTGGAGGACGACATGGCCGGACTCGGCCCCATGGAGATCGGCCTGATCATCCTGGCCATCCTGCTGCTGTTCGGTTACAAGAAGCTGCCGGACGCCTCCCGCTCCCTGGGCCGCTCGCTGCGCATCTTCAAGGGCGAGATGAAGGGCATGAAGGACGACGACGTCCGCACCAGGGAGGCCGCCAAGACCTCCCCGGTGCGCGGTGAGGTGCTGCCGCCGGCGACCGCGGCCGACCGCGAGCGCGAGGGCCTCGACCGCCATGCCCTCGAGGCCGAGGCGCGGGCCGCGGAGGCCCGGGCCGCCGAGCTGCGGGCGCGTGCCGCGCAGGCCGGACCGGCCGACAGCACCCGCTGACCCCACCCCCCCGGCACCACCATGAGCGAGCCCGCCCGCCGCTCCGGCCTGCGCCGGCGTCGGCGCCGTCCGCCGCGCGACCCCGCCGCGACGATGACGCTGGTCGCGCACCTCACCGAGCTGCGCAACCGGATCGCCAAGGCGCTGCTCGCGCTGCTGGTCGCCACCGCGGTCGCGTTCTGGTGGTACGAGCACGGCCTCGGCGACTTCATCCGGGCGCCGTACTGCGACCTGCCGGCCGACCTGCGCTTCACCCAGGGCGGCGAGCAGGAGTGCGGCCTGCTCATCACCGACGTCCTCGGCGGCGTGTTCATCCGGCTCAAGGTCAGCTTCCTGTGCGGGGCGGTGCTCTCCGCGCCGTTCTGGCTCTACCAGCTGTGGGCGTTCGTCACGCCGGGGCTCAAGCGCAACGAGAAGCGCTACGGCTTCGGCTTCGTCGCGGTCTCCTCGGTGCTGTTCGCGCTGGGCGCCACGCTGGCCTACCTGTCCCTGTCGGCGGGCCTGCAGCTGCTGCTGGGACTGGCCGGCAGCGGCACGGTGATCGCGCTGACCGCCCAGGACTACATCGGCTTCGCGCTCTCCCTGCTGGTGGCGTTCGGGGTGAGCTTCGAGGTGCCGCTGATCGCCGTCGCGCTCAACCTGGTCGGCGTCCTCTCCTACGAGACGCTGCGCGGCGCCCGGCGGTGGATCTTCTTCCTCACCGTGGTCTTCGCCGCGTTCGTCACCCCGACGCAGGACCCGTTCACCATGCTGCTGATGGCCGGGCCGATGATCGTGCTGTTCGAGCTGGCCATCCAGGTGGCCCGGTTCGTCGACCGGCGCCGGGCCAAGCGGGACGCCGCGGCGCACTTCCACGACCTCTCCGACGACGAGGCCTCGCCGCTGGACGCCGCGCCGTCCGCGCTGGACGTGGCAGCGACCCCCTACGACGACCTCCGCCGGGAGGACGACCCCGCGCCGGTCGAGGGGCCGGCGGCTCGCTCCCGCGGCTGACCGAGGGCACCTGCCCCCACCGTGGACCGACCCCGTCCCGGTCCAGACCCGGGGCTCGCCCCCGAGCCTGCGGGGGGTGGGGAGGGCGGGGTCCCTCGCGGGGCCGCGGCGGGCCCCTGCGGGGGCCGGCGCCGCGCGGAGGTCGCGGTCCTGGTGAGCCCGGCGGCCGGGCGTGGCCGGGCCCGGGGCGCCGCCGCTGCGGTGCTCGATGTACCGCGCCTCCCGGGTGGAGCTGGCCGGGGAGGGGCTCATGACCTACGCCGATGGTGAGCCCGTCGCGCCGCTCCCGGCCGCCAGCGTCTGCGTGCCCGGCGCGCTGTGGGTGGTGGGCACCGGCCGCTGAGCCGGCCCGACGATCGGCTCGGCTCGCCGCCCCGGGTCCTGGCTCACCACCGGACGCGAGCCAGGACCCGCGACGACCAGCCGAGCTGATCACCGGTGGCCGCCCCGGTCGGCACTACGCCGTTATCCCTAACAATTGCGGGACGAGGTCGGGCGCGCCGAGGAGGGGAGACGCGCCTAACGTGGAGGCATGTCCAGCCCCGCTGAGCGGTACGCGGCTGCCCGGCGGCGCGGTGCCCACCCTGCCCTGGCCGACTTCACCGCGGAACTCGGCTTCTCCCTCGACCCGTTCCAGGTGGAGGCGTGCGAGGCCCTCGACGAGGGCGCCGGCGTCCTCGTCTGCGCGCCGACCGGTGCCGGCAAGACGGTGGTGGGCGAGTTCGCCGTCCACAAGGCGCTGGCCGAGGGCCGCAAGGCCTTCTACACGACGCCGATCAAGGCGCTGTCCAACCAGAAGTACAACGACCTGGTCAACCGCTACGGCGAGGCGAAGGTCGGCCTGCTGACCGGGGACAACGCCATCAACGGCGACGCCCCGGTGGTGGTGATGACCACCGAGGTGCTCCGCAACATGCTCTACGCCGAGTCCCCGGCGATCGACGGGCTCGGCTACGTCGTCATGGACGAGGTGCACTACCTCGCCGACCGCTTCCGCGGCGCGGTCTGGGAGGAGGTGATCATCCACCTCCCGCAGTCGGTGACGCTGGTGTCCCTGTCGGCGACGGTGAGCAACGCCGAGGAGTTCGCCGACTGGCTGGTCACCGTCCGCGGCCACACCACGGTGGTCGTCAGCGAGGTCCGGCCGATCCCGCTGTGGCAGCACATGCTGGTGGGCAACCGGGTGTTCGACCTGTTCAGCCTGCGCCCGGCCGCGCACGCCGCCGAGCAGGGGAACGACCCGCGAGGCCAGTCCACCCGGGAGCGCGGCGCCAGCGTCGTCGACCCGGAGCTGGTCCGCTACGTGCGCGAGTACGAGCGGCGGCTGGACACCTGGGGCGGGGGCAACGGCGGCTCCCGCCGCGAGCGGGACTGGCACAAGCCGCGTTACAGGCCGCCGGCCCGGCCCGACGTCATCGAGCGGCTGGACCGCAACGGCCTGCTGCCGGCGATCACCTTCGTGTTCAGCCGCAACGGCTGTGACGCCGCCGTCGACCAGTGCCTGCGCTCCGGGCTGCGGCTGACCGACGAGTACGAGCGCGCCGAGATCGCCGCGATCATCGACGAGCGCACCGGGTCGCTGCCCGAGGAGGACCTGCACGTCCTCGGCTTCTGGGAGTGGCGCGAGGGGCTGCTGGCCGGGATCGCCGCCCACCACGCCGGCCTGGTCCCGGCGTTCAAGGAGACCGTCGAGGAGTGCTTCGTCCGCGGCCTGGTCAAGGCCGTGTTCGCCACCGAGACCCTCGCGCTCGGCATCAACATGCCGGCGCGCACCGTCGTCCTCGAGCGGCTGGTCAAGTGGAACGGCGAGGCGCACGTCGACGTGACGCCGGGGGAGTACACACAGCTCACCGGCCGGGCCGGCCGCCGCGGCATCGACGTCGAGGGGCACGCCGTCGTCGTCTGGGTGCCGGGCATGGACCCCTCGGTCGTCGCGGGGCTGGCCAGCACCCGCACGTACCCGCTCAGGTCCAGCTTCCGGCCCAGCTACAACATGGCCGTCAACCTGGTCAGCTCCTTCGGCCGGGCCCGCGCCCGCGAGCTGCTGGCCTCCTCGTTCGCCCAGTTCCAGGCCGACCGCTCGGTCGTGGGGCTGGCCCGCGCCGCCGCCCGGTACGAGCGGGACGCCGAGCGCTGGGCCGCCGAGATGCACTCCGAGGACGGCGACGTCGCCGCGTACGCGCGACTGCGCCAGGAGATCGCCGACCGGGAGCGGGAGCTCTCCCGCGACTCGGCGGCCAAGCGCCGGATGGAGGCCTCCGACGCCCTGGCCGCGCTGCGGCCCGGCGACGTCATCCGGGTGCCGTCCGGACGGCGCCAGGGGCTGGCCGTCGTCCTCGACCCAGGGGTGACCGACCTGGCCGAGCCCCGCCCGCTGGTGCTCACCGAGGACAAGTGGGCCGGCCGGCTGGGCACCGTGGACTTCCCGACGCCGGTGACCGCGCTGGCCCGGGTGCGGGTGCCGAAGAACTTCAACCACCGCAGCCCGCACGCCCGCCGCGACCTGGCCGCCACGCTGCGCAACGCACGGGTCGAGCACGACCTGGGCGCGCGGCGGGTCAAGCAGCGGTCCGCGGCCGCCGACGACCCGGTGCTGCACGACCTGCGCCGGGCGATGCGCGCGCACCCGGTGCACTCGCTGCCCGACCGGGAGGAGCGGGTGCGGGCGGCCGAGCGCTGGCTGCGGGCGACCCGGGAGGCCGAGGCCACCCACCGGCGGATGGCCGAGCGCACCGGCTCGCTCACCCGCCAGTTCGACCGCACCTGCGACGTCCTGGAGGAGCTGGGCTACCTGGTGCCCGACCCGGCGGCGCCGCCCGTGGTCGAGGGGGCGGACCCGGTGGACCACGAGGTCGCCGACGTCGCCCCGCTGGTCACCGACGACGGCCGGCGGCTGGCGCGCATCTGGTCGGAGGCCGACCTGCTCGTCGCCGAGTGCCTGCGCTCGGGCGTGTGGCGCGGGCTCACCCCGGCCGAGCTGGCCGCCGCGGTCTCGACCCTGGTGTTCGAGGCCCGCCGGGAGATGCCCGGGCAGCCGGCGGTCCCGGCCGGCAGGGTCGCCGCGGCGATCGCGGAGATGCGCCGGATCCGCTCGCGGCTGCAGGACGTCGAGCTCGACCACGGCGTCCCGGCGACCCGCGACCTGGACCTCGGCTTCGCCTGGGCCGCCTACCGCTGGGCCGACGGGCAGAGCCTCGACCGGGTCCTGGCCGGCGCCGAGCAGGCCGGCACGGAGCTGTCCGGCGGGGACTTCGTGCGCTGGGCCCGCCAGCTGCTGGACCTGCTCGACCAGCTGGCCAAGGTCGCGGAGAAGCCGCTCGCGGCCACGGCCCGGACGGCGGTGGAGCGGGTGCGGCGCGGCGTGGTCGCCGTCGCGGTCGGCGGCTGAGCCGCTCCCCGTGGCAGGATCTCCCGACGATGACCAACCCACCGCACGGCGGCCCTCCGCCCGGTGAGCCGCCCCAGCAGCCGTGGCCCCAGCAGCCGTGGCCCCAGCAGCCCGCGGGCTGGGGATCGCCGGCGCCCGGCCCGTACGGCGGCCAGCCACCGCAGGGGCCGCAGTACGGGCAGCCCTGGGGTGGGCAGCCGGCGGCCGGCCAGCCGCCCCACTGGACCGGTCAGCCGCAGTACGGCCAGGCGTGGGGGCCGCCGCCGTACGGGCCGCCGCCTGCCCCGCCGCGCCGGTCCCGCAGGAGGCTGGTGGCCGGCATCGTGGTCCCGGCGGTCCTCCTGCTGGTCGCCGTGGTGCTCGCCCGGCTCTTCGCCGACACCGTGCTCGACACCGGGCGGGTCGAGGCGGACGTCGCCGCACAGTTCGAGCAGATCGAGGGCGTGGCGATCGACCTGACCTGCGACGACGAGATGCAGGTCGAGCAGGGCGCCGACTACGAGTGCACCGGCACCACGGCCGACGGCGAGGAGGTCACCCTCCGCATCCTCATCACCGACGAGCAGACCGCCGCCTACACCTGGGAAGAGGTCTAGCGCTCAGTCCAGCGCGTCCGCCGGCCAGCCCAGCGCCGCACCGAGCCGCCGCAGCGAGGACTCGATGCCGTGCGCGGCGGCCAGTGCCGCGAGCGCGTCGGGGTCGGCCGGACGGCGGGGGAGCGTGCCCTCCACCGCGGGCAGGTCGACGTCGCGGGCGACGGCCACGACCACCGGGGCGGCGTCGAGGTAGTCCGCGCCGGCGTGCAGCTTCTTGAGGACGGCGGCGGTGAGCGGCGGCCTGGGGACGACGGTCCGCGCGGCGGCCGCCCGGATGCCGGCCAGGTCGCCGAACTCGGTGATCAGCGCCGCGGCGGTCTTGGCGCCGATGCCGGCCACACCGGGCAGCCCGTCGCTGGGGTCCCCGCGCAGCACGGCGAAGTCGGCGTAGGCGCGGCCGGGGATGCCGTACTTCGCGGTCACGGCCGCCTCGTCGACCAGCTCGAGGTCGGTGATGCCGCGGGCGGTGTACAGCACGCGCACGCCGCGCCCGTCGTCCACCAGCTGGAACAGGTCGCGGTCGCCGGTGACGACGTCGACCGGGCCGCGGGCACGGGTGGCCAGCGTGCCGATGACGTCATCGGCCTCGTACCCGGGGGCGCCGACCCGCGCCAGCCCCGCCGCGGCGAGCACCTCCACCAGCACCGGCACCTGGGGGCCGAGCTCCGCGGGGGTCTCCTCGCCGCCGTCGGGGGAGAGCCGGTGCGCCTTGTAGGAGGGCAGCGCCTGCACGCGGAAGGCCGGGCGCCAGTCGTCGTCCCAGCAGGCGACGAGCCGGTCGGGGGCGTGGGCGGTGACCAGCCGGGCGGTCATGTCCAGGAATCCGCGGACCGCGTTGACCGGGCGCCCGTCGGGCGACGTGACGCTGGTCGGCACCCCGTAGAAGGCCCGGAAGTAGAGGGAGGCGGCATCGAGCAGCATCGTCGTCACGACTCGGGACGGTAACGGCCGCGGACCGGCGGAGTGTGCGCTGGTTAGGCTCCGATCGTGCCCTCTCCGACCGCCGCTCCGGACGCCTCGGTGCCGCTGGTGACCCTCGACCGCGTGCACGCGGCGCGGGCGGTCGCCGCGGAGACCGGGGTCGACCTGCTCGTCGTCACCCCGGGCTCGGACCTGCGCTACCTCTGCGGCTACGACGCCCACGCGATGGAGCGGCTCACCGCGCTGGCGGTGCCGCGGCAGGGGGAGCCGTTCCTCGTCGTCCCGCGGCTGGAGGCGCCGATGGTCGACGCCAGCCCGGCCGGCGGCCTGGGCCTGGAGGTGCTGGCCTGGGACGAGACCGACGACCCGTTCGCGCTGCTCGGCCGGACCGCCACCGCCCGGCTGGGTGCCGCGCCGGCGCGGGTGGCCGTGGGCGACCGCACCTGGGCGTTGCACGCGCTCGGCGTCGCGGGGGCACTGCCCGGGGCGGCGCTGGAGCTGGCGAGCCCGGTCGTCGACCGGCTGCGGATGGTGAAGACGCCGGCCGAGGTCGCCGAGCTCGCCGCGGCCGGGGCGGCCATCGACCGGGTGCACGCCCGGATGGGGGAGTGGCTGCGGGTCGGGCGCACCGAGGCCGAGGTGGGCGCCGACATCGCCGCGGCGATCCTCGCCGAGGGGCACGTCTCGGTGGACTTCACCATCGTCGGGTCCGGGCCCAACGGCGCCAGCCCGCACCACGAGCTCTCCGACCGGGTGGTGCAGGAGGGGGACGTCGTCGTCGTCGACATCGGCGGGGAGACGGCCACCGGCTACCGGTCCGACTGCACCCGCACCTACGCCGTCGGCCGCGCGCCGGGTGCCGAGGTCGCCGAGTGGTACGCGGTCCTGCAGGAGGCCCAGCGTGCCTCGACCGCCGCCGTCCGGCCCGGCGTGACCGCCGAGGCCGTGGACGCCGCCGCGCGCGACGTCATCGCCGCCGCCGGGTGGGGCGAGTACTTCATCCACCGCACCGGGCACGGCATCGGCCTGGACACCCACGAGGCGCCCTACATCGTCGCGGGCAACGACCTGCCGCTGGAGCCGGGGATGGCGTTCTCCGTCGAGCCGGGCATCTACCTGCCCGGCCGCTGCGGCGCCCGCATCGAGGACATCGTCGTGTGCACCGACGACGGCGTCACCGTGCTGAACGAGGGTCCGCGTGAGCTCGTCGTCCTCCCGGGCTGAGGGCGGCGGCGGGCCGCTCACCTCCGGCGACGTCGACCGGGCGCTGCTGGCCGCCCTGGCCCGGGACGGGCGCGCCAGCTTCACCGAGCTCGCCGAGCGCGTGGGCCTGTCGGTGTCGGCGGTGCACCAGCGGGTGCGCCGGCTCGAGCAGCGCGGGCTGATCACCGGCTACCACGCCAGGCTCGACGCGAGATCCCTCGGCCGGGGGCTCACGGCGTTCGTGGCGATCACGCCCACCGACGCCGCCTCGCCCGACGAGGCGCCGTCGCTGCTGGCGCACCTGCCCGAGATCGAGGCCTGCCACTCGGTGGCCGGGGTGGAGAGCTACCTGCTCAAGGTGCGGACGTCGTCGCCGGACGCGCTCGAGGCGCTGCTGCGGACGATCCGGCAGACGGCCGACGTCACCACGCGGACGACGGTGGTGCTCTCCACCTTCTACGAGGACCGCCCGCCGCTGTAGTGCCCGCTGGATGTCATGCGTCAAGGAGTCGGCAGGGTTCGATCTTGATTCAGCTGGGGCTCAGTACGTGTACGTTCAGGCCCCGGCTAGGGAGATCTCCACCGTACGGGTATCTGCAACACCGCTGGTCGAGGTGAGGACGGTCCGGGCGCCCCGGTGTCGGGTGTAGGCAGGGGGTCCCCTTCCGTGCGCAGCACCCGCTTGGCGTGCTGGTCGACGGCCCTCGGTGTGGCCTGACCGATGACTCCTCCGCGCCGTGCCGGTCTGTACGCCGAACACCGACTCACGGGAGGTGAGCCCATGCGGAAACTGACCTTTGGCATGAACCTGAGCCTGGACGGCTACATCGCCGCGCCCGGCGACGACCTCGGCTGGAGCGTGCCGAGCGACGAGCTGTTCCAGTGGTGGTCCGACCGGGTGGAGGCGACCGGCCTGGCGCTGTACGGACGCAGACTGTGGGAGACGATGAGCTCCCACTGGCCGACCGCCGACCAGCAGCCCGGCGCCACACCGGCGGAGATCGAGTTCGCCCGCCGCTGGCAGGACATGCCGAAGGTGGTGTTCTCCTCCACGATCAGCGCGGTCGACTGGAACACCCGCCTGGTCACCGGCGACGCGGTCACCGAGATCACCCGGCTCAAGGCCGAGGACGGCGGCCCCATGGACATCGGCGGCGCCACCCTCGCCGCGGCGGCGATGCGGGCCGGGCTGATCGACGAGTACGTGCTGGCCACCGCACCGGTCTTGGTGGGCGGCGGCACGCCGTTCTTCACGGCCCTGGACAACTGGGTGAGCCTGACCCTGGTGGAGACCCGGACGTTTCCCGACGGCGTGGTCCTGACCAGGTACGAGACCAGGCACTGAGTGCCCGACGTCGGATCGGCGCGGGCTTCGGGCCGCCCAAGGATCTCGTGGCGCTGTGTTCCGAGGCGATCGTGATACCCCGCCGGATCACAGGCCGCCGTGTCTGTAAGGGATCCCCGCCCCGGTCCTGCCCGGCCTCACCGACCGGCTGGCCGACCTCGACGCCGCACTGCGGGCCATCGCGGAGGCCGGCGCCACCGGCGTCACCGTCGTCCCGCTGCACCTGCGCCCCGGCGCCCGGGAGTGGTTCTCCGCCTGGCTGGCTCGCGAGCACCCGGCGCTGGTGCCGCGCTACCGGCAGCTCTACCGCCGGGGCGCGAGCGTGGCGCCGGAGTAGCGCAGCTGGCTGGCCGGGCGGCTGACCCCGCTGCTGGCCCGGTACGGCCTGGACCGGTAGACGCGGGGAGCGGCGCGCAGGGTGGACGGCGGGAGCGCGCCGGCCGGCATCCCCGGTGACGGGGACGGCGACTTCCCGGCGGGCAGCCTCCCGGCGACCCGGCCGGGCGCCCGCACGGCGTGGACCCGCCCCGCCGCGGCACCGGCGGGCGAGCAGCTCGCGCTCCTCTGACCCGGCGTGCCACAGGACGAGCACGGGTGTCCTCGACCCTCCCGTGCCGTTATCCCTAACTACTGCGTGCGCATCCGCCAGGACGAACCGCAGCGATGGGGGAGGGGCCCGTCGGCCACGAGCCGCGCCGAACCGCAGAACAGGAGCGGATGGCGCCGACCACGAGCGGGTGTCACGCCGGCCGGCCGAGCTGGTCGACGCGCGCGCATTGAGGCCAGAAGACACACGCACATGCCCGTTATCCCGAACAGTCACGCAGACGAACAAGGGAAAGCAAGAGCTTCGACGCCGAGGACCCGGCCCGCACGTCGCTCAGGAGCGGCCCTCGGCCTCCCGGGCGGCCCGCGCGGCGCTGCGCTTGGCGCGCACGGCGCCCCGCGGTGCGACCGGCTCGGCGCCGCCCGCGAGCGCGAGCCGGCGATAGGAGTCGTAGGAGAGGGTCAGGTACTGCGCGGCCAGCGCCTCGGCCCACTCGCGCCGCGACGGTGGTGCGGTCAGGCGTAGGTGCTGCGCCGTCCGGACGGCGTGCTTGGCGAACGTCACCTGCAGCGCCTGGGTGGACAGCTGGGCGCCCACGGCGGAGGTGGGGCCCGGGCCGCGGCGCAGGGCCGGCAGCACCCACGGGCTGTCGGCGAGCGCGGGGAACCGGGCGCGGCAGGACTCCCAGGCGTGCCACGCGGTGAGCGCACCGGGGACCGACCACTCGCCGTCCTCGGTGCGGACGACGACCCGCCGCGCCGTCGGGTGCACCTGGTCGCGGCGCAGACCCCGGAACTGCCCGACGGTCCCGGGCCAGCCCAGTGCCAGCGCGCACCACGCCACGGTGCGCAGGTGCTCGGGGTCCTCGGTCCTGATCTGCGAGAGTGGCCGCAGCTCGAGGGTCTGTGGGTCGGGCTCCGGTGTCCGCACCATCGGCAGCGCGATCCCGCCGTACCGGGCGACCTTGCTGTAGAGGGCGACGGTGGCCGGCTTCCAGTCACGGGCCTCGGCGATGGGGTCCATGCCCTCCTCGGCGAGGGCGTCCGGCCCCATGCCGACCTCAAGCGCGGCGTCGACGAGCCGGCGCCACTGGGCCTGGTAGCCCGGCGGCACCGGCAGTCGCCGCCAGGCCCGCTCGGGAGGCGGAGCCGGCATCGCCGGGAGTGGCGCTTCCCACCGCTTGGTCATGAGTCCACTCTACCGTTATGCCTAACGAATGTGCCAATCAACTAGAGGAGCACTCGGCGCCTCCGGCGCCGCAGCACCGACCAAGACATCCAGCCCCTCACCCCGTTCGGCGCGCGGCTCCGCTGCACCCTGGCGATGCTGGTCGGCGTGCGGACGGTGGGTGTCGAGGAGGAGTTGTTGGTCGTCGCCCCCTCGGGGCGCCCGGTACCGCTCGGGCCGGCCGCGCTGGAGGTGGCGGCCCGACGGGGCGAGGGCGAGACCGTCGACGAGCACGACCGTGCTGCTCGGGGCGACGTCGCCGGTGCCGCGGACCCGGCCGCCCGCCTGGTGCCGGAGCTCAAGGCCCAGCAGCTGGAGTTCGGTACCCGCGTCTGCACCGGCCTCGAGGACGTCGCCGCCGACCTGCGGCACTGGCGGGAGCGGGCGGACGCGGCGGCCCGCGGCGTCGGTGCCCGGGTGGCCGCCCTGGCCAGCTCCCCGGTGCGGGTCGAGCCGCGGACCACGCCGGGGGAGCGGTACACCGAGATGGCCGAGACCTTCGGTCTCACCGCGGCGGAGCAGCTGACCTGCGGGTGTCACGTGCACGTCGCCGTGGCGGACGACGAGGAGGGCGTCGCGGTGCTCAACCGGATCCGCGTGTGGTTGCCGGTGCTGACCGCGCTGACCGCGAACTCGCCGTTCTGGCTGGGCCGCGACAGCGGGCACGCCAGCTACCGCGCCCAGGCGTGGAACCGGTGGCCGTCGTCCGGCCCCAACGAGCTGTTCGCCGACGCCGCCGCCTACCACCGGCTCGTGCAGGAGCTGCTCGCGACCGAGACGATCGTCGACACCGGGATGGTGTACTTCGACGCCCGGCTGTCCGAGCGCTGGCCCACCGTCGAGGTGCGGGTCGCCGACGTCGCGCTGCACGCCGAGGACGCCGTCACCCTGGCCGGTCTGGTCCGGGGACTGGTGGACACCGCCGCGGGCGAGTGGCGGGCCGGGGTGCCGGCGCCTGCCGTCCGCAGCGAGGTGGTACGCATGGCCGCGTGGCGGGCCAGCCGCTCAGGGCTGACCGGGGACCTCGTGCACCCCGTCACCGGCCGCCCCGCGCCGGCCGCGGAGGTCGTGTCGGCGCTGCTCGAGCACGCGCGCCCCGCCCTGGCCGCCGCCGGGGACGAGCGGTGCGTCGGCGACGGGGTCGCCGCGGTCCTCGCGCGGGGGACCGGTGCCGATCTGCAGCGCCGGGTGTTCGCGGAGACCGGTGACCTGACCGCGGTGGTCCGCGCGGCCGTCGAGGCGACGCACACGTGATCGCGGCGCCCGGGGACGGCGGCTATCGTCCCGCCATGTACACCGCCAGCTGGCGCGACGTCGTCCGCCGGGACCTGTTCGGTCCCCGCCCGGACCCCCGCGACCGTCCCTACCGGTTCGTCATCCGGCTGGCGCTGGTCGTCTTCCGGCTGCTGCGCTTCCGTTTCGACGTCCGCGGCTCCGAGCACCTGCCGACGTCGGGCGGCGCGGTGGTCTGCAGCAACCACGTCAGCTACCTCGACTTCACCTTCCTCGGCCTGGCGGCGCTCCCGCGGCACCGGCTGGTGCGGTTCATGGCCAAGGCCTCGGTGTTCCACCACGGCTTCTCCGGGCCCTTCATGCGGGCGATGCACCACATCCCCGTGGACCGCAAGGCCGGCGCGGCCGCGTTCGACCTCGCCGTCCGGGCGCTCAAGGACGGCGAGCTGGTGGGCGTGTTCCCGGAGGCGACGATCAGCAGCAGCTTCCGGGTCAAGGCGCTCAAGGGCGGCGCCGCGCGCATGGCGATCGACGCCGCCGTCCCGGTGGTCCCTGCGGCGGTGTGGGGCGGTCAGCGGCTGTTCACCAAGCACCACCCGATCCAGCTGAGGCGTGGCGTGGCGGTCACGGTGGTCCTCGGCGAGCCGATCCGCCCAGAGCCGGGGGAGGAGCCCCGCGCGCTGCTGGCCCGCATCCGCACGGCGATGGAGGCGCTGGTCGACGAGGCGCAGCGCAGCTACCCCCAGCCGCCGGCCGGCCCCGACGACCTGTGGTGGCAGCCGGCGCACCTGGGCGGCACCGCGCCGACGCTCGAGGAGGCCGTGCGGCTCGACCACGGCGACGTCCGGGGCACCCGCCCGAAGGCGGGCCCGCTCGCGACGGCGCGCCGACTGCTGCGCCGCCGCCGGTCCCGCTGAGCCGCTGTCGGCCCCGTCCCGGGTCCCGCCCTGAGCCCGCGAAGGATGGGGAGGACGGGGTCCTTCGTCAGTCGACCACCACCGGCGCCATGAGCCGGAAGGCGTCGAGCTCGACGTCGTACCAGCGGCGCATCCGGCCCAGCGGGGTCATCCCGAGCCGGGTGCAGACCGCCACCGAGGCGGTGTTGCCGGGACGGACGACGGCGTACACCTCCGGCAGACCCGCCTGGAAGCCCCGGTCGATCACCGCCCGCGCCGCCTCGGTGGCGTAGCCGCGGCCCCAGCTGTCCGGGTGCAGGTGCCAGCCGACCTCCACCTCGCCCACGCCCCGGGGCAGCGGCTTGAGCAGCACCGTGCCGGCCACCGTCCCGGAGGCCAGCTCGAGCGCCCAGACGCCGAAGCGGTCGTCGGCCTGCGCCACCGCGCGCCACCGCGCGACCAGCTCGACCGGCGGGACCGACGGCGTGCCGCCCAGCCAGCGGGTGACCTCGTCCCGGCTGTAGAGGTCCACCAGGCGTGCCAGGTCGTCCCGGTGGGTGGTCCAGGGCCGCAGCCGCAACCGGGCGGTGCGCAGGTCCCCGCGGTCGGCCGCCACGCCGTCCTGCCTACCGCCGAGGGCGGCCCGCGGCCACCGGACCCCGGACCCCGGACCCCCGGGACGCGTCCTCGCAGGCGCCGTGGTGTCCTTCCCCGGGTGCGGACGGCGCCCGCGCGACAGAGGGGACGGACCGTGACCGAGAGCGTGCTGGTCACCGACGTGACGATCGGCGACCGCGCCGGCCGGGCGGTGCGGGTGGAGGACGGGCGGATCACCTGGCTCGGGGACGCCGCCGGCGCGCCGTCCGCCGCCCGCGTGGTCGCGGGGGAGGGGGCGCTGCTCACCCCCGCCTTCGTCGACGCCCACGTGCACGCCACGGCGACCGGTCTGGCGCTCACCGGCCTCGACCTCCACTCGAGCCTGAGCCTTGGTGACGCCGTCGCGTCGCTGCGCTCCCACGCGGAGGCCACTCCGGCTGGCGTGGTGCTCGGCACCGGCTGGGACGAGACCGGCTGGCCCGAGGGGCGCGGGCTGACCCGCGCCGACGTCGACGCCGTCGTCGGCGACCGGCCGGCCTACCTGGCGCGGGTCGACGTCCACTCCGCCACCGTCTCCACCGCGCTGCTGGACCGCATCCCGGGCATCGCTCACCTGCCCGGTTTCTCCCCGGACGGGCAGCTGCGCCTCGATGCCCACCACGCCGCGCGGCAGGCGGCCCACGGTGCCGTGGACGCCACCCAGCGCGGCGCCGCGCAGCGCGCCGCCCGGACCGCAGCGGCCGCCCTCGGCATCGGCAGCCTGCACGAGATGGCCGGGCCGGAGGTCTCCGGCGCCGACGACCTGGCCGGCCTGCTGGGGATCGCCGCCACCGAGCCCGGTCCGCGGGTGCTCGGCTACTGGGGGGAGCTGGCCGAGCGCGGCGGCCTGGACGTGGTGCGCGAGCTGGCCCTGGTCGGCGCCGGGGGCGACCTGTTCTGCGACGGCGCCCTGGGCTCGCACACCGCCGCGCTGAGCCGTCCTTACAGCGACCGACCCGAGACCGCGGGGCACCTGCGCTTCGAGACGGCGTCCCTGGTGGAGCACGTGCGCGCCTGCACCCGCGCCGGCGTGCAGGCCGGGTTCCACGTCATCGGGGACGCCGCGGTCGACCAGGTGCTCGACGCGGTCGGCGCGGTCGTCGACGAGCTGGGCGCGGCGGCGGTGCGGGCGTGCCGGCACCGCCTCGAGCACGTGGAGATGGTGTCCCCGGCGGCGGTGCAGCGGCTGCGGGACTGGGGGATGGTGGCCAGCGTGCAGCCGGCCTTCGACGCGGCCTGGGGCGGGGACGCCGGGATGTACGCCGAGCGGCTCGGGGTGGAGCGGGCGCTGGGGACCAACCCGTTCGCCGACCTCGCCGACGCCGGGGTGGCGCTGGCCCTGGGCAGCGACGCCCCGGTCACCCCGCTCGATCCGTGGGGCGGGGTGCACGCGGCGGTCGACCACCACACGCCCGGGTCGGGGCTGCGGCCCTTCGACGCCTTCGACGCCGCCACGCACGGCGGCTGGCACGCCGTCCGCGCGGAGCACCCGCGGGGGCCGCTGGCCGTCGGGGCACCGGCCGACCTGGCGCTGTGGGCGACGTCGGAGACGCTGTCGGCCGTCCTCGCCGGACGGGGCCGGCCGGCCTGCCTCCTGCTGCTGGTGGCCGGTGCCCCGGTTCCGGACGCGGGCGCCTAGGCCACCGACGGGTCCCCGGTCCGCGGGGGCAGGGTCCTTGCAGTGACTGTAGTCAGGCCGGGGGTGGCGTTCGGCCGGCGGCCGCCATCGGAGCCGTCCCGCGGTGCGCCCGGACGGGTGCCCCCGGAACTGGGCGTCCGCCGTTCCCCGACGGGATGGGATGCTGGACCGTGGGACGCCGGCGACGTCGCCGACGGCCCGCGACCCCGTCCGACCGGCTCGGGGCAGGTCAGCGGCCGGGGGCTCCCGGCCGCACGGGTGCACGGGAGGCACGGGTGCCGTCAGCGACGCCGACCGGCACTCTCCAGCGGCCTGCCGGGTCGTCGGGCGGGATCCGCGCGACCGGGTACCAGCGGCGCTGGGTGGGTGGGCAGGTGGCATGGCGCACCCTGCTGGCGGCCGTCGCCGGGGGGCTGCTCCTGCTCGCCTTCCCTGGCTCCTCGCTGCCGCTGCTGGCACCGCTGGGCCCCGCCGCCCTGGCGCTGGCCGTCCACGGGCAGCGCGCCCGCTCCGGCGCCTGGCTGGGTCTGGTCGCCGGCCTGACGTTCTTCGTGCCCCTGCTGTCGTGGAGCGGCATCTTCGTCGGCGCGCTGCCGTGGCTGGCCCTCGCCGCCTCGCAGGCCGCCTCCGTCGCCCTGCTCGGCGCGGCGACGGCCGTGACGTCGAGGCTGCCGCTGTGGCCGCTGTGGGCGGCGGCCCTCTGGGTCGGCCAGGAGGCGCTGCGCGGCCGCTTCCCCTTCGGTGGCTTCCCCTGGGGCCGGCTGGGCCTGAGCCAGACCGAGGGCCCGTTCCTGGCGTTCGCCGCCTACGGCGGGGTGCCCCTGGTCGGTTTCGCCATCGCGCTCACCGGCACGCTGCTGGCCGCCGCGGTCCTCCGGCTGCGCTCCGGAGGACGACGGGCCGCGGCGCTCACCGCCCTCGGCGCGCTGGCCGTCCCGGCGCTGGGCGGGCTGGCCTGGCTGCCGCTGCCCGGTTCCTCGCTGACCGCGGGCGGGCCGACCCGGACGGTCGCGGTCGTGCAGGGGGACGTCCCCAAGCCGGGCCTGGAGTTCAACGAGCGGCGCCGGGCGGTGCTGGACAACCACGTGGGCCAGACGCTCGCCCTGGCCGAGGCGGTCGCGGTCGGCGAGCAGCCGCAGCCCGACCTGGTCATCTGGCCGGAGAACAGCTCCGACATCGACCCGTACCGCAACGCCGACGCCGCCCGCGAGATCAGCCGCGCCGCGGCGGCGATCGACGCGCCGATCCTGGTGGGCGCCGTCGTCAGCGGCCCGGGGGAGTTCATCAGCAACACCGCGATCGTCTGGGACCCGCAGACCGGGCCGGGCGACACCTACGTCAAGCGCCACCCGGTCCCGTTCGGCGAGTACATCCCCTTCCGCGACCTCTTCCGCCTGTTCAGCGACAAGGTCGACCTGGTGCGCCGCGACTTCGCCGCCGGCGACGAGGTCGGCCTGCTGGACGTGGGCGGCGCCCGCATCGCCGACGTCATCTGCTTCGAGGTGGTCTACGACGGCCTGGTGCACGACGCCGTCGCCGCCGGCGCCGGGATGGTCGTCGTCCAGACCAACAACGCCACCTTCGGCTACAGCGCCGAGAGCGAGCAGCAGGTCGCGGCCGCCCGGGTCCGGGCGGTCGAGTTCGGCCGCTCGGTCGCCCTCGCCTCCACCAGCGGCATCTCGGCGGTCATCGCCCCCGACGGCTCCCTGGCCGCCTCCTCGGGGCTGTTCGAGCCGGCCGTGTTCGTCGAGGAGGTCGCGCAGCGCGACTCCACCACCCTCGCGGAGCGGCTCGGCGCCGGACCGGAGTGGCTGCTGAGCGCACTGGGCGCCGGTGCGCTGCTCGCCGTCGCCGTGCCCGGGCTGCGCCGCCGGCGGCGGAGGGGGACGGCGTGAGCGCCCGTCGGGTGCTGGTCGTCGTCCCCACCTACGACGAGGTCGAGAACCTCGAGCCGATCCTGGAGCGGCTGCACGCGGCTCTCCCGGAGGCGCACGCGCTCGTCGTGGACGACGGCTCGCCCGACGGCACCGGCGAACTGGCCGAGAAGCTCGCCGCCCTCGACCCACGGGTGCACGTGCTGCGGCGGACCACCAAGGCCGGCCTGGGCCCGGCCTACGTGGCCGGGTTCCGGTGGGGCCGCGAGCGCGGCTACGACGTCCTGGTCGAGATGGACGCCGACGGCTCGCACCACCCCGAGCAGCTGCCCGACCTGCTGGCCGCGCTGGCGGACGCCGACCTGGTGCTGGGCTCGCGGTACGTGCCCGGAGGCCGGGTGGAGGACTGGCCGCTGCACCGGCTGCTGCTCTCGCGCGCCGGCAACCTCTGGACCCGCTGGTCGCTGCGGCTGCCCCTGGCCGACGCCACCGGCGGCTTCCGGGCGGTGCGCGGTGAGCTGGTCGACCGGCTGCCCCTCGACGACGTCGCCAGCCAGGGCTACTGCTTCCAGGTCGACTGGGCCTGGCGGGCGGTCCGCGCCGGCGCCCGGGTGACCGAGGTGCCGATCACGTTCACCGAGCGGACGTTCGGGCGGAGCAAGATGAGCCGCTCGATCGTTCAAGAGGCGTTGGTACGGGTCACCTGGTGGGGCCTGCAGGACCGGCTGGCCGACCGGCTGCCGGGCCGGGTCCGCCGCCCCGTGCCGGGACGAGTCCGCGACGGCGGGCGGTCGACCGCGGGCCGGTAGGCGGACCCGGGACCGCCGGCGCGTGCGGGCGGAGGGAGAGCCGTGGGACACCGCGTGCGCGTGCTGGTCGGGCTGTGGGCGCTGGCCGAGGTCGTCGTCTTCGTGCTGGTGGCCGGGTGGATCGGCGTCGGCTGGACGCTGCTGGCCGCCCTGGCCACCACCGCGCTGGGCTGGGCGCTGCTGGCCCGGCAGGGCACTCGGGCGCTGGCCGAGCTGCGGGAGCGGGCGCGCGAGCGGCGGGCACCGGGACGCGCCCTGGGCGACGCCGGGTTGATCGCCGCCGGTGGGCTGCTGATGGTGCTGCCCGGCTTCCTGGGGGACGTCGTCGGGCTGCTGTGCCTGCTGCCGCCGACCCGTCTGCTCGTCCGCGGGCTGCTGGGCCGCGCGGTGGCCGCCCGGGTGCCGGTCACGCTGCGCGGGCCGGTGCGGGTGCGCAGCGCCCGCGCCGAGGAGCCCCTGGGCGGCCCGTTCGGCTCCGGTGCGCACGCGTCCCGGTTCGGCCGGCCGCTGGTCATCGAGGGGGAGGTCGCGCGGGACGAGCCGGTGCGCGACGACCGCCCCTGACCTGGCTCCCCGGCGGGCCGCCCGCCCCTCTCTCGGAGTCGATCAGGGGCATGTCGCCGGGCGGGAGGGCGTGTCGACGTGTGTCGCCGACAACAACCTCATGATCAACCAGGAGGGCGGCTGCGCCGGTCGAGCGGGGCTCGCGCCCCGGCCCCCGAGACGCGGAACGGCCCCGGTGGGGATCCCACCGGGGCCGTTCGCCGTCGTGCGGTTCGCTCAGCTGGCGCGGGTCCGCCGGCCGCGGAGCACCTCGAGGCGCTCGGCCAGGACCTCCTCGAGGTCCTCCACCGAGCGGCGCTCCAGGAGCATGTCCCAGTGCGTCCGCGGGGGCTTGACCTTCTTCGGCGCGGGCTCGGTCCCTCCGACGAGCTTGGCGGCCGAACCGTCGAACTTGCACTCCCAGGTGTCGGGGAGCTCCGCGTCGTCCGCGAAGGGCACGGTGAACAGGTGACCCGACGGGCACCGGTACTCCGCGTACTGCCGCTCGATCGGCGCGGTGTTCCGCTCGGTCTCGTAGCTCACGCTGCCCAGTCGGCTGCCCCGCAGGGAACGCTCGCCCATGGCACACCGTCCTCTCGTGCTGGTGGTGTCGGTCCAGACTCACCGTCGCAGCAGGGGTCTACCCACTGGACGGCGGGATCAAGAGGACCAACGACAGAGTTCGCGGAGAGATTCCGCGGAATCGGTCCCGAATCATCGCATGGAGTGGTATGGCGACGCGCCACCACCCCCCCGTCCGGGGGACCCCGGCCGCTCCGTGGCGCGTGCGGACCACGGGGGAGTGGGACGCCGCCGCCGGGGGCCTCAGCGCAGCGCCAGCTGGCCCGGACCGGCCGCCGTCGGCCCGAGCTGGCCCAGCACGTGGTGGCGTCGGCAGAGCACCTGGTAGTGCACGTCGGCGTCCCGGACGTCGGGGGCTGGCGTGGGCGCGGTGTCGGCGACGACGACGGTCTCGCCCTCGCGGACCATCTCGCCGTCCACCACCCGGGCGTTGAGCAACCCGGGCAGCCCGCACCAGCAGAGCACCTCGACCTGGATGCGCTGGACGTCGTCGGCGACCTCGAGCAGCCGCTGGGTGCCCGGGAACAGCCGCGCGCGGAAGTCGGTGGTCAGCCCGAAGGCGTAGACGTCGACGTGCGACCCGTCGACGAGCTCGGCGAGCTGGTCGACCTGCGCGGCGGTGAGGAACTGGGCCTCGTCGACGATCAGGTAGTCCACCCGGTGCCCGGCGGCCCAGTGGTCGCGCACCAGCAGCCGCAGGTCGGTGCCGGCCTCCACCTCCAGCGCCTCGCGGCACAGTCCCACCCGGGAGCTGATCTGCGGCTGCGCGGAGCGGTCGCCCTGGGTCAGCAGCAGGCCCCGCCGCCCCTGCCGGCTCTGGTTGTGGTCGACCTGCAGGGCCAGCGTGGACTTGCCGCAGTCCATCGGCCCGTGGAAGAGGCGCAGGTGCGCCGGCGCCGGGTGGCGGCGGCGGTCGCCGGCGGCCGGGACGACGGACAGCAGGGTGGCGCCGTCCGCCGGGATGAGGGGTGTCACAGGATCTCCTCGCCGGCGCTGGTCGATCCCGCGCCACGGTCTGCTCCGCCCATCGGTGACCTCCCCGGCTCGGTCACAGACGCTCGGGTGGGGCGTTGCCGGCCGCGACGACCGCGCGGCGGATGGGCAGCGCGGCCAGCGCGACGAAGCCGGCCACGAAGAAGACGACGAGGCTGACAATGGCCAACCGGTAGGACCCGGTCAGCTGGTAGGTCAGCCCGAACGCCAGCGGGCCCAGCCAGCTGGTGCCGCGGTCGCTGATCTCGTAGAAGCCGTAGTACTCGGCCTCCTTGCCCGCCGGGATGAGCTGGCTGAACAGCGACCGGGACAGCGCCTGCGTGCCTCCCTGCACCAGCCCGATCACCGCGGCGAGGGCGTAGAACTGCCCGACCGCCCCGGCCTGGAGGAAGTACGCGACGACCAGCACGCCGATCCAGGCCACCAGGGCGCCCAGGACGGTCCGCTTGGCCCCGTACCGCGCGGCCAGCCGGCCCAGACCCAGCGCGCCGGCGATCGCCACCACCTGGACCATGAGGATCGCCCCGGTGAGCACCGACTGCTCCAGGCCCAGTTCCTCCGTGGCGTAGGTGGCCGACAGCGAGATGACGGTCTGGACGCCGTCGTTGAACAGCAGGTACGCGCCGAGGAACCACAGCGTCAGCGGGAAGGCACGCATCTCGCGCATCGTCCCCGCCAGCTGGCGGAAGCCGCGGCGTGGCCGGGCCGCCGCTGCGCGCACCGGCCGGTTGCGCAGCCGGGAGACGGTGAACACCGTGAACGCGCCCCACCACAGGCCCGCCGTCGCCAGGCAGATCCGCACCGCTTCCCCCGTGGTCAGCCCCAGGGACGGCGCGCCGAGCACCAGGCCGAGGTGGACCGCGAGCAGCAGCGCACCGCCGACGTAGCCGAACGCCCACCCGCGGCTGGAGACGGCGTCCCGCTCGTCCGGGGCGGCCAGGTCCGGCAGCCACGAGTAGTAGACGACGGTGGCCGCGCCGAAGCTGATGTTGGCCAGGACGAACAGGACCGCGCCGAGCAGGTAGCGGCCGTCGGCGACGAAGTAGAGCGCCGTGGTGGCCAGGGCACCCAGCGCGGCGAAGCCGGCCAGCAGCTCCCGCTTGCGCCCGGTCCGGTCAGCCACGGCGCCGGTCAGCGGCAGCACGAGGACCTGCAGCAGCACCGACGCCGACAGCACGTAGGAGAACCAGCTGCCCGGCGGGATGGACAGCCCGAGGAGGCCCAGCCGGCCGTCGGGCCCGGCCGCCTCCTCGGCGACCGACGTCAGGTACGGGCCGAGGAAGACCGTGGTGACGCTGGTGTTGAACACCGACATCGCCCAGTCGTAGGAGTACCAGCCGAACCGCTCGCGGCGCAGCGCGGGGTCGGCGGGGGGACTGGTCGGCCCGGTGGTGGCGGCGGTCGTCACGGCCGCAGGGTGTCAGCCGTGATCGAGGTCGTCCAGCAAGGGCAGGTCATGCCGGGATGTCGCCGGGGACGACGCCACGCGGGGCGGCCCGGTCGGCGACCCCGCTCACCGTGGCCTCCACTGGCCGCGGCGCTCCAGCAGGTCCCGGAGCATCGCCGGGCGGTCGGTCATCACGCCGTCCACCCCGAGGTCGAGGACGGCCGCGGCCTCCTCCTCGGTGTCCACCGTCCACACGTGCACCTGCAGTCCGCGGGCGTGCGCCGCGGCGATGAAGCGCTCGTCGACCAGCGCCCGGCCGCCCAGCTGCAGCGGCACCTGGGCGCAGCCGGCGGGGATGCGCACCAGCCCGGCGGCGCGGGGGGAGTAGGAGGACAGCCGCAGCGCCGCCACGCCGCGCGGGCCCAGCGAGGTGCACACCGAGGGGCCGAACACCCGGCGGGCCGCGGCGACCCGGGCGTCGGAGAACGAGCCCAGGCAGATGCGGTCCTCGACGCCCAGCCGGCGGACGACCCGGGCCAACGGGGCGACGACACCGGGCGCCTTGATGTCGAGGTTGAACCGCACGTCGGGCCAGGCGCCGAGCAGCTCGTCGAGCCGCAGGATCCGCTCCCGCCCGCCGATCCGTGCCCGGGCCAGCTCCGCCCAGCTCAGCTGGTCGACGCGCCCGGTGCGGTCGGTGACGCGGTCGAGCGTCGGGTCGTGGAAGACGATCGGCACACCGTCCGCGGTGACCCGGACGTCGGTCTCCAGGTACCGGTAGCCCATCGCCACGCAGGCCTCGAAGGCCGGCATGGAGTTCTCCAGGTGCTCGATCGCCCCGCCCCGGTGGGCCATCGCGATGGGGGTGTGCCCGTCGAGGAACGCGTACCGGACCGAGCCCACGCCGACACGCTA
Organism: Geodermatophilus sp. URMC 61; assembly: GCF_052931555.1. NCBI lineage: Bacteria > Bacillati > Actinomycetota > Actinomycetes > Geodermatophilales > Geodermatophilaceae > Geodermatophilus > Geodermatophilus sp. URMC 61. The sequence continues at coordinate 1,489,352 of NZ_JBRFHZ010000002.1, read as the reverse complement.
ACGCCGCTGGTGCGCGCGCTGGTCAGGGCATCGTCCCGCCCGCGGTCGAGGACCGGTCCGTACCGCCCGCACCGGCCGCCCGCACGCGCGGGCCGGGCGTGTTCCGCGGATTGTGTCGGTACCTGCGTCTACGGTGCGCAGCGTGGTGAAGCGAGACACGATCCGGACGATCGACGAGGAGGCAACGACCGAGACCGGGCTGCTCAGCCCGCGCGCGGGGAGGAGCAGCGAGCGCCGGTGTGGCTGGTGCCGCCGGGTGCTGCCCGAGCAGGGGTCGGTCGGGCGCCCGCGCCAGTACTGCGGTCAGGCCTGCCGGCAGCGCGCCTACGAGCAGCGCTCCGCGACGGCGAAGGCCGGCCTGTCCGGCGACGTCGTGCTGGTCACCCGCGCGGAGCTCGACGGTCTGCAGGACCGGCTCTACCAGTTGCGCTGCGCCATCGAGGACGTGCAGACCCTGCTCGGCGAGCGGCACACCAAGGCCGAACTGGAACGCTCCCTGCAGGAGCTGGTGCGGTCGACCGGGCGGCTCGACAGGCTCTGGGTCTCCGAGCGCGCCGCCGGCTGACCGCACCGGCGCGGCGGATCAGCCGTCGTCGGCGTCGTCGTTGCTGTTGCCCTGCTCGACGCCGTCGTCGGGGTCGGATAGGTCGGGCACGTTGTCCCGCGACGGGTCCGACTCGTCGTCGGTCCCGACGTTCGGGGGCGCGTTCTCGTCGGTGCTGCCGTCGTTCTGGTCCTGCCCGGCTGCCTGACAGGCGGTCATCGTCGCGCCGCCTCCGAACAGCGCCAGGGCGGTCATCAGTGCGGCGATCGGGCGTCGGAGTTGCATGTCTCCGACCCTAGGCAGCGCCCACGCAGTCCGCCCGTCGGGGCCGCTCACCCACCCGCTATTCCGTCACAGTGACGTAAAGGTGGGTGGGTGAGCGGGCCCGGGGAAGTGGCGCCCCAGGCGGCGGCCGACGGCCCGTGGCGGGACGCCGGCCGCGATCGGCGGGTGGATCGGCGGGTGGCCCAGATGCGCCGACCGGAGGTCGGGTTCCAGGAAGACCGGGTGGACGGACCGGACGGCGCCCGGGCGACGGAACGCCGCGGCGGCGGATGGACGAGGCGGCGAGCCGACTGGTGGTCGAGCCGGCGCGACGACGTGCGCGCCGGCCGCCGGTCCGGTGCGCCAGCGCGCCGGACCGGCGAGACGTCACGGGTGACGACCGAACGGCCGTCGCGGTCGCCCGGATGTCGTCCCGCCCGGGCGATTCAGCGAGCTCCTCTCGGCCGCCGGACCTCGAACGCCGATAATGCACATTATGTCAAGCAGTCCGCTCCCCGTCGGCGGACGCCCCTCCTACCAGGGCTCTGCTACCCGTCCACACCGACACGCCGAGCCCCTGCCAACCCGACCCGACGGCTGACCACACGGCTGCGCGGCTAGTGTCGGTGGCGAGCCCTCGCGTGGGGTACCAGGCCTCGAGGAGGCGGTGGTGAGCGTGGAGAGCTGGCTGCGCGACCAGCCCATCGCCCATCGGGGGTTCTACGAGAACGCGCAGGGTGTACCGCAGAACTCCCTGGCCGCATTCCGCCGGGCCGTTGCCCACGGCATCCCGTTCGAGTTCGACGTCCAGGACACGGTGGACGGCTGCCCGGTGGTCTGGCACGACGCTGCGGTGCCCCTTCCGGACGGCCGAACCGTCGCACTCCGGCACCTGACCAGTCGGCAGCTCGCCCATGTCCGACTCGGAGACACCGAGGAGCCGATACCGACACTGGGGCAGGTCCTCGAGACCGTCGACGGCAAGGTGCCCATGGTCGTCGACGTCCGACGCTGGGTCCCCGACTGGCACGGATCGCTCGAACGCACGATCGCGGCGCACCTGCGGGACTATGCCGGCCCGGCGGCGGTCCAGTCCTTCGACCCGCTGGCGGTCTTCCGACTGCGACGGCTCACAGACGACCGCCCCATCGGTCAGGCGTCAGGCGAACTGCACTCCGCCAACGCGGTGGTCGCCGCCGTCGGCAGGACCATGCCGACGAACGCCGTCACCCGCCCGGACTTCATCAGCTACGAGATCACCAGGATGCCCTCGTTCTGGACCACGCTGTGGCGCCGCCGCGGCGTGCCGGTCCTCGCCTTCCCCGTCGACGACGAGTCGGACGAGCAGCGCGCGCGGGAGGTGGCGGACAACTTCTTCTTCGCCAACTACATCCCGAGCCAGTACCGTTCTCCTGACGCGCGTAGTGGTGTGTAGGGGCCGCCAGTGCCAGCGAGAGCTCTGTTCCGGCCACCTCCGTTCGACGAGTGGGTCGAGACCCAACCAAGCGACTTCGTCGCCCAGGCGGAGCGGTACTTCCTGCGCGTCCGCGCCTTCTACGACTCGCGCGCGCGGTGGCATCGTCACTTCTACCGCATCAGCGGCATCTTGCTCATCCTGCTCGGTGGCGCCCTACCGCTGATCGCCAGCGGCACGTTCACCGGCAAGGACGTCATCGTCTCAGCGGTCGGCTTCGTCGTGGCGGCGATCACCGCCCTCCGCGGCTTCTACCGCTGGGACTCCAGCTGGGTGTTGCTCCGCGGCACCGAGATGGCGCTCACCAAGCGCTACCTCGAGTGGAAAGCGCTGCAGGGCGGCGTCACCGACCCGGCGCTCCTGCGCGAAGAGGCTCGGCAACTTCTCGCCGACCTGGGCACCATCCGGGAGAACGAGTCCAAGGCGTTCTTCAAGGACCTGCCGGCCCTACCGGGGACGACCGGCGAGGCCGAGCAGATCCCGGCGGGCACAGGACAGGCCCCAGCCAGCACAGCAGCATCCGCGTCGGCCCAGCAGTAGCAGGGCAGTTCCAGGTCGACCGTGCGGGGTCACCAGCAGCTCGGTGCAGGGCCTCCTCTGCCGAACCCGGCTACGACAGGATCAGCACGTCGTAGTCGGCGAAGCGACGTCCCGCCGTGACGAGGACGAACCGCCGACGGACAGCCTGGGCGATGAGCATCCGGTCGAACGGGTCGCTGTGGTGTCGCGGCAGCGCGCCGGCCGCCAGGCCGTCCTCCACGGTGACCGGCAGGGCGTCGAAGCCCTGACGTCCGATCTCCCCGGCGAGATCTCCGGGGATCGTCAGCTTGTCCAGTTCCACCTTGATCGCGATCTCCCACGCCGTCACCGCTGACACCAGCACCGTCGACGCCGGGTCCGCGATCGCCTCCCGCATCGTCGGTGTCAGCCGCGGGTCATCCGCCAGCCACCACAGCAGGACGGGCGTGTCCAGCAGCAGGGTCATGAGTCGGCATCACCGTGGAAGGCAGCGATCAGCTCCTCGGGCGTGTCGTCGAAGTCGTCCGCGATGGACACGCGACCGCGCCACGACCCCGGGGCCCGGGGCTCGGTCCGCGCGGCGACCGGGACGAGCCGGGCGATCGGTCTGCCGGCCCGGGCGATGACGACGTCCTCCCCCGCCTCGACGGCCTCGAGGAGCCGCGAGAGGTGGGTCTTCGCCTCGTGGACGTTGACGGTCGTCGACATGCACCCAGGCTATGACCAAGCATGACTAGGTCAACCGAGGCGCCCGCGGGCCTCGCCTGCCCCCCTTTCGTCACGTGACGCTGCCCCGCCCGGTGACGGCGGCACCCTCCTGCGGCGGCGACCGATGAGTTCGCCGCCGCAGGAGGGTCCACCCGTCGACGTGCCCACCGAGAGGAACCCCCGTGCCCAGCAGCGTCACCCCGATGATCGTCACGCACGACCTCGAGCGCCTGGCGCGCTTCTACACCGGCGTCGCCGGCGCGACCGAGACCAGCCGGACGCCGGACGACGGACCGACGTTCTACCTCGCCCTGCAGGTCGGCGACTCCGAGCTCGGCATCGTCTCCGACGGATCGGTCGAGGGCGCTCCCGCCGGGCGGGTGCTGCTCAGCATCGAGGTGCCCGACGTCGACGCCGCCCTGAGCCGGGTCGAGGCCCACGGCGGACAGGCGCCGGCACCGGCCAACGACATGCCATGGGGCCAGCGCGTCGCCCACGTGAGGGACCCCGACGGCAACGCGGTCAACCTGACCACCACACGCTGAGCCGACTCAGCGGCTGGAGACGGCCACCCGCAGCCCGAGGGCGACGAGCACGGTTCCGCTGACCGCCTCCAGCCGCCGACGGATTCGCGGCCGTCGGAACCACGACCCCGCCCGGGCGACACCAGCGGCCAGGCCCAGGTAGAGGCCCGTCTCCAGACCGACCTGCAGCAGGCCCAGCAGCGCCGTCGTCGCGAACACCGGCCCGTCCACCGGCACGAACTGCGGGTAGAGCGCGAGCATGAGGACGGCGGCCTTCGGGTTGGCCAGTTGCACCACCAGGCCCTCTCCGAACGCCGTCCACCAGCGCCGGTGGCCCGCCGACGACACCCGCTCCCCCGCCGTGTCGGGCTGCCGCCCCACGCACCACGCCGCCCGCCAGGCACGGATCCCGAGCACCAGCAGGACGACGGCCCCCACGACCCGGAGGACCAGGTAGGCGATCTCCGAGGCGGCCACCAGCGCAGCGAACCCCGCCCCCGCGAGCAGCGCCCACACGTAGAGGCCGACCTCCAGGCCGAGCACCACCGGCACCGCTCCCCCTGTCCCCCGCAGCGCCGCCCGCCGGATGACCAGCGCCATCGCCGGGCCCGGCGACACCGAGATGAGCACCACGGCCAGCACGAAGGCCGGCAACGACGAGGCGACGTCCACGGCTGCTGATGGTCGCCTGACCAGCCTCCTGCGTCGATCGGATATCGCCGCCTTCGCTGATCGTTCTCGATCTTGCAGGTTAGCGATTGTTTTGTTAGGGATAACGGACAGTTGGTGCCTGCGGGCGGCGGTGCGTGCGCCCGCCGCGCCCTCCTCCTCGGCAGCCACCACGCCCAGTGGGACCGTGTCGCGCCGGCGTCGTTCACAGGTGGGTGCGGTTGACTCCCCGGCGTGGACGGCGTCGAGGGGTTCTGGGCCCGCGTGACCACTCCCCTCCCCCAGCTGCCGACGGCGGTCCTCGTGGGCGCGCTCGTGGCGGCCGGGGCCGTCGTCCTCGCCCCTTCCCTGTGGCGACCGGCCCGCACGGTCGTGACCATCGCCCACGAGGGCGCGCACGGTCTGGTGGCCCTGGCGGCGGGGCGACGGCTGGCCGGCATCCGGCTGCACTCGGACACCTCCGGGCTGACCGTGTCGGCGGGGCGGCCGACCGGGCTCGGCATGGTGCTCACCTGCGCGGCCGGCTACACCGGCCCGGCGCTGTTCGGGCTGGGGGCGGCGGCACTGCTGGCGGCCGGGCACGCGGTCGGGCTGCTGTGGGCACTGCTGGGCCTGCTCGCGCTGCTGCTGGTGCAGATCCGCAACTGGTACGGGCTGTGGGCGGTGCTGGCCACCGGCGCCGTGGTCCTGGCCGTCACCGGGTGGCTGCCGCCCTCGGGTCAGGCCGCCTTCGCCGCCGCCGGCACGTGGTTCCTGCTGCTCGCCGCGCCGAAGACGGTGCTCGAGCTGCAGCGGGCCCGGCGCCGCCGCGTCGCACCGGACTCCGACGCCGACCAGTTGGCCCGCCTCACCCACCTACCCGCGGTGCTGTGGGTCGGCCTCTTCCTGCTCGTCGACGTCGGGGCGCTGCTGCTCGGCGGCTGGTGGTTGCTGGGCGGCCGGTGACGTGCTGGAACGGCCGCCCTTCAGGGGCCCGCGCCGAGCCTGCGAGGCGTGGGGAGAAGGGTGGTCCTTCTCTCAGCGACGGCCGCGGCGCCTCGGTGCCACGCCGTACGGCTGGTGGACCGGCGCGACCTCCGGCGGGGGCGGGATCTCCGCGGTCACCTCGTCCTCGGTCACGGTCACCCGCCGGCCGTGGTGGTGGACGTCGAGCGGATCCCCCTCGACGACCCGGTAGGTGGCCACCGTCGGCGTCACGGTGACCACCAGCAGCCGGCCCTGGTAGTTCAGCCGGAACCGCAGCCGGGTGATGCGCTCGGGCAGCCGAGGGGCGAACGTCAGCCGCCCGTCGTGGTCCCGCATCCCGCCGAACCCCGCGACGGCCACCGTCCAGCCGCCGGCCAGCGACGCGAGGTGCAGGCCGTGCCCGGAGTTGCCGTGCAGGTTCTGCAGGTCGGTCAGCGTGGCCTCGCCCCAGTAGTCGTAGGCCAGGGCCAGGTGGCCGGTCTCGGCGGCGACCACGGCCTGCTGCGTGGCCGACAGCGAGGAGTCGCGCACCGTCCGCGCCTCGTAGTAGGCGAAGTCGGCGGCCTTCTCCTCCGGGGTGAAGGCGTCCCCCCGCAGGTGCAGTGCCATCACCAGGTCGGCCTGCTTGACCACCTGCTTGCGGTAGATGTCGAAGTACGGGTAGTGCAGGAGCAGCGGGTAGCAGTCGGGCGGGGTGGCCTCGAAGTCCCACTCCTCGTGGTGGGTGAAGGCGTCGGACTGCATGTGCACCCCACGCCGGGTGTCGTAGGGCACCGCCATGAGGGCGGCCGCCCGGTCCCAGCGGTCGGTCTCCTCCGTCGTGACGCCCAGCCGGCCGGCCACGTCGGGCTGGCGCTTGACCGCCTCGATCGCCTCGCGCAGGTTCCGCTGCGCCATGAGGTTCGTGTAGACGTTGTTGTCCACGACGGCGGTGTACTCGTCCGGCCCGGTGACGCCGTCGATGCGGAAGCCGTGCTCGTCGTCGAAGTGGCCCAGCGACGCCCACAGCCGGGCGGTCTCGATGAGCAGCTCGGCGCCGTGGTCGCGGTCGAACTCCTCGTCCTCGGTGGCGTTGTGGTACCGGACGACGGCGTCGGCGATGTCGGCGTTGATGTGGAAGGCCGCCGTCCCCGCCGGCCAGTAGCCCGAGGTCTCCTCGCCGCGGATCGTCCGCCAGGGGAAGGCCGCCCCCTCCAGGCCGAGCACCCGGGCCCGCTCGCGGGCCAGCTCCAGGGTCGAGTGCCGCCAGCGCAGCGCGTCGCGGGCGGCCCCGGGGGCGATGTAGGTGAGCACCGGCAGCACGTAGGTCTCGGTGTCCCAGAAGGTGTGCCCGTCGTAGCCGGGACCGGTCAGCCCCTTGGCCGGGATGGGCTGGCGCTCGGCGCGCAGGCCGGCCTGCAGCAAGTGGAAGACGCCGACGCGCACGGCCTGCTGCAGCTCGTCGTCCCCCTCGATCTCGACGTCGGCGTGCTGCCAGTGCTGGTCGAGCACCTCCCGCTGCTCGCGCAGCAGCCGCTCGAAGCTGGCCAGCTTGGCGGTGGCCAGCGCACCCTCGACCTGGTCGCGCAGCGCGGCCGCCGACCGCCGGGAGGACCAGCCGTAGGACAGGTACTTGACCAGCTTCACCGATGAGCCCTGCGGCAGCCGGGCGGCGAGGGTGAAGCGGGCGAGGTCGTCCGTCGCCTCGATGTCGGTCGTGGAGCTGTCGGGCACGTCGACGACGTGGTCCATGCCGGCGGCCATCCGCAACCGACTGCGCTTGGTGCGGTGCACCAGGACCGCCCGCTGGCCGCGGGCCACCGCCATCTCGTTCACCAGCGGGCGGGCCAGCGCCGCCGCGGCGCGCGGGTCGTCGGCCTCCGAGCCGCTGTCCACGGGCTCGTTGGCCAGCAGGTCCGACTGCAGCGCGATGTAGAGGTCGCCCTGCCCGTCGGTGCACTCGACGGTGTACTCGATGGCGGCGATCGAGCGGCGGCGCAGCGAGACCAACCGGCTGCTGGTCACGGTGACCACGCGGCCGTTCGGCGAGCGCCACTCGGTGCTGCGGCGCAGCAGGCCGCGGCGCAGGTCCAGGGTGCGGCGGTGATCGATGATCTCGCCGTAGTCCAGGTCCAGCGGGGTGTCGCCGACCAGCAGCCGGATCAGCTTGCCGTCGGTCACGTTGACGACCGTCTGGCCCTGTTCGGGGAAGCCGTACCCGGCCTCGGCGTAGGGCAGCGGCCGCTCCTCGAAGAAGCCGTTCAGGTACGTGCCCGGGACGACGACCGGCTCGCCCTCCTCGAACGAACCGCGCATGCCGATGTGCCCGTTGGACAGCGCGAACACCGACTCGTGGACGGCGAGCGAGGCGTGGTCGAGGCCCGTCTCGCTGAGCGCCCACGGCTCGATCGGGAAGTGCGGACGCCCCTCGGTCACGACGCCTCCTCGCTGGCGCTCGTCGGCGTCGTGCCGATCGGTGCTGCGCCCATGCGTGACCTCGCCGGCTCGGTCACCGGCGCCTCCTCGCTGGCGCTCGTCGGCGCCGTGCCGACCGGTGCTGCGCCCATGCGTGACCTCGCCGGCACGGTCACCGAGGCTCCAGCAGCTCGGCCAGGTCCTGGACGACGACGTCCGCACCGGCGGCCGCCAGCTCGTCGGCGTGCCCCACCCGGTCGACGCCCACGACGTAGCCGAAGGAGCCCGCCCGTCCGGCGGCCACGCCGGCCAGCGCGTCCTCGTAGACGACGGCCCCGTCCGGCGGCACCCCCAGCGCGCGAGCAGCGGCGAGGAAGGTGTCCGGGGCGGGCTTGCCGCGCAGCCCCTGCGTCGCCGCGACCTCGCCGTCCACCCGGGTGTCGACGAGGTCGGCGAAACCACCGGCCTCGATCACCTGCCGGCCGTTGCGCGACGCGGTGACCACCGCGGTGGCCAGGCCCGCCTCCTTGACGGCCCGCAGGTAGCGGACCGAGCCGGGGTAGACCTCGACGCCGTGCTCGGCGAGCTCGGCGAGCACCAGCTGGTTCTTGCGCAGACCGACCCCGTGCACCGTCGCGGCGTCCGGCGGGTCGTCCGGCGTCCCCTCGGGCAGCGTGATGCCGCGGCTGGCCAGGAAGTCGCGCACCCCGTCGAGACGGGGCTTGCCGTCCACGTAGCGGTTGTAGTCCTCCTGCGTGAACTCGCGCGCCCCGGGGTCGCGGGCTCGCAGGAACTCGTCGAAGGTCCGTTTCCACGCGGCCATGTGGACCGTCGCGGTCCGGGTGAGGACGCCGTCGAGGTCGAACAGGCAGGCACGGATCGAGCCGGGGAGACCGAGCACCCCCCGAAGCTACCGGCGTCGGCGGCCCCGTGCCGTTCCGGGAAACACGCTGTTCACCGGCGCGGGGTGACCCCGTCCCGGGCACCGCTGGCCCCCTGCAGGGTCCCGCCGCGAGCTTGCGAGTGGCGGGGGGCAGGGGGTCCTCCCACGAAGGGCGGGGAGGACGGGGTCCTTCTAGGGTCGGCGCGGGAGCACCCGTCCCGCCGTCCACCCGAGATCCGAGGAGCCCCGCCGTGGCCGACCGCCCGATGCCGCCCAGCCCCTACGACGTCCTGCCGCAGGTGCCGAGCTTCGAGGTGACCAGCACCGACGTCACCGACCGCGCGCCGCTGGGCAGGGCCCAGGTCAGCGGGGTCATGGGTGCCGGCGGCGAGGACCGCTCGCCGCAGCTGTCCTGGTCGGGCTTCCCCGAGGAGACGAAGAGCTTCGCGGTCACCGTCTTCGACCCCGACGCCCCCACCCACAGCGGCTTCTGGCACTGGGCGGTGGCGAACATCCCGGTCTCGGTCACCGAACTGCCCAGCGGCGCCGGCGACCAGCAGGGCTCCGGGCTGCCGGCGGGCGCGGTTCAGCTGCGCAACGACGCCGGCTTCCCCGGTTTCGTCGGCGCCGCACCCCCCGCCGGCCACGGGCCGCACCGCTACTTCGTCGCCGTGCACGCCGTGGACGTCGAGCGGCTCGACGTGCCCCCGGACGCCCCGCCCGCGGTCCTCGGCTTCAACCTGTTCGGCCACACCCTCGCCCGCGCCGTGCTGGTCGGCACCTACGAGCAGAGGTGAACGGCCCCGTCTCGTACCGCTGCGCAACCGGCCGGACGCGCAGCGCTCCGGACACACGGCGCGTGCTGGAGAGTTCTCATTTCCGTTACCTGAGCTGGGCACCATCGCGGCATGCCCACGGCTGCGGCACACCGGAGCAGGCCGCGGCCTGCCCGCTGGGGCACGCCGCCGGCCGTGGTCACCGTCGTGCTGCTCGCGCTGCTGCTCACCGGGGTCGCCGTGCCCCGCTGGGCAACAGCGGAGGACGGCGTCGCGCCGGCGCAGATCGTCCCCGCGGTGACCGCCGCCCACGGCGACCTCGGGACCTTCGCCGTTGTCGTCGCCCGCCAGGAGGAACGCCAGACGGACGTCTCCATCCGCGCCGCCGAGGCCCTCACCGCGGACGTGCTGGCCCGGACGGCGGGCAACGAGCTGGCCGACCGCCCCTTCCCCACCGCCTCACTGGTCAAGCTCTTCCTCGCCGCCGACGTGCTGCACCGCGCCCGCACCGGCGCGGTCACCCTGACGCCCGACGACCGCGCCGAGCTCGAGGTGATGATCCGCCGCTCCGACGACCCCGCTGCCTCGGACGTCTGGCTGCGCTTCGGCGGAGCGCAGGCGGTCCGCGACGTCGCCGTCCGCTACGGGCTGACCGACACCGCGCCGCCGCGGAGGTGGGGGCAGTGGGGCGAGACGACGACGACCGCCGCCGACCTGGCCCGCTTCCTCGTGCGGCTGCCGGTGATCGCCCACCCGGACGACGCCGAGGCGCTGCTGGGCTGGATGCGCACGGCCACCCCGATCGCCGCCGACGGCTTCGACCAGGAGTTCGGCGTCTTCGGCACCCTGCCCGGTGCCGCGGTCAAGCAGGGCTGGATGTGCTGCCTCGGCGGCCAGCGGCACCTGCACTCGGTGGGCGTGGTCGGCGGGCAGGTGGTCGTGCTGCTCAGCGAGGTGCCGCGGTCGGTCGGCTACGACAGGGCGAAGGCGGCGCTGGACGCGGCCGCGGCGGCGGTCCCGCTCCCGCCGCCCTCCTGACGGCGCCTCAGCCGGCGTAGGAGAGTTCGGCCACGCCCACGGTGGCCAGGCGGGCGAAGCCGGTCCGCTCGTAGACCCGGGCGACGTCGTCGTCCCCGGCGACCAGGAACACCAGCTCGGCGGTCTCCCGGGCGTGCGCGGTCAGCGCCGAGGCCAGCCCGGCACCGAGGCCGCGGCCGCGCAGCCTGGGCAGCGTGGCGACGCCGACGATCTCGGTCACCTCGGTGCCGTCGACGACGACCGGGTGGTGGGTGCCGACCGCGACCGGCTCGCCGTCCTCCACCGCGACCATCATGACCGTGCGGCCGGCCGCGATCCGCTCGCGCAGCACCGCGGTGCGGGGCGAGCCGAGGGCCACGCCGACCGAGGCGCCGCCGGCATCCGAGCGTGGTCCCGGGTGGGCGAAGGCGATCGAGGTCAGCCGCTCGTAGCGCGGCAGCTCGGGGTCGTCGGCGCCGACCAGGTACAGCCGCACGCCGGAGGGCAGCAGCAGCTCCACCGGGTCCGCGGCGACCAGCAGCGGCGAGGAGCTCACGGTCAGTCCCGCGGCCCGGACGGCGGTCTCGACGGTGGGCGCGTCCTCGCAGATCCACTCGATCGCCACCGGCAGGCCGGCGGCCTCCTGGAGCGCCACGGCGGCCCGGACGTCCTCGACGCTCACCGGTTCCCCCGGCCGCGGCCGCGCCGGGTACGGCCAGGTCGGGCGGCCCACCGGCACGTCGAGACCGCCAGCGGACTCGATGCGCGCATCCGGCAACGGCGCCGCGGCGAAGTACTGCTCGATGCGCTCGAGCAGGCCGGAGGGCAGGGACACACGGGCACCCTAGACCGGCACCGGGTCGCGGTCCGTCCGACCGCCGGTCGGACACCGCCACCCCACCCGGGCGGGTGAGCCGGGGAGGCCGGACGGCACGATGGAGTCCGTGACCGGAGTGGGACGAGCGACGTGACGGCAGCGGCACGGCCCCAGGTGTCGCCCTATGCGGTGTTCGACCGCGACTCGTGGCGTGCGCTGGCGGCGGGCAGCTCGCTGCCCCTCGACGCGACGCAGCTCGAGCAGCTGGCCAGCCTCGGCGACCGGATCGACCTCGACGAGGTCGCGACGGTCTACCTGCCGCTGGCCGGGCTGCTGCGGCTGCACGTCGAGGCCAGCCGGCGGCTGTGGGCGGCCCGCAGCGAGTTCCTCGGCGACTCGACGGCCAAGGTGCCCTACGTCATCGCGGTGGCCGGCAGCGTCGCCGTCGGCAAGAGCACCACCGCTCGGCTGCTGCAGACCCTGCTGGCGGCCGGCCCGGGCAACCCGCGGGTCGACCTCGTCACCACCGACGGGTTCCTGCTGCCCAACGCCGACCTGGAAGCGCGTGGGCTGCTCGGGCGCAAGGGCTTCCCGGAGAGCTACGACCGGCGGGCGCTGCTGCGCTTCCTGGCCGAGGTCAAGTCCGGCCGGGGGCAGGTCAGCGCGCCGCTGTACGACCACCAGGCCTACGACGTCGTCCCCGGTGCCCGGCAGGTCGTCGACCGCCCCGACATCCTCATCCTGGAGGGGCTCAACGTGCTGCAGGCCGGCCGCCGGGCCGACGGCCGGGCGCCCGAGGTCTTCCTGTCGGACTACTTCGACTTCTCCGTCTACGTCGACGCCGCCGAGACCGACATCCAGCACTGGTACGTCGAGCGGTTCCTCGCCCTGCGGCGGACGGCGTTCGCCGACACCAGCGCCTACTTCCACCGGTTCGCCGACCTGACCGACGAGCAGGCCCGCCAGACCGCCCTGGGCATCTGGGCGGCGGTCAACGGCCCCAACCTGCGCGACAACATCGCGCCGACCCGCTCGCGCGCCCGGCTGGTGCTGCAGAAGGCCGCCGACCACGAGGTCCGCCGGGTCCTGCTGCGCAAGATCTGACGCCGCGGGCCCCTCGCCACAGCTGTGGTCCTCGCCTTTGGCGTTGTGTTCATGCGCTAGTTGGGGATAACGGTTGAGTGGGACGACTCGCACCCGTCGGCCGGTCGACCACGGGGTCGTCGCCCTCGCGGTGGCGCGTCACCGCGCGTCGGCGGCGACAGGCCCATGGTCGACCCGGCCGCGGCCGCGCCCCTGTCGCGACGTCCCCGCCGCGGTTCACGGCGCGCCAAGCGGGCGCCGGCTCTCGTCCCCCCGGTGGTGCCGTGCACCGCGGCGGTGACAACGGGGCGGGACGCGGAGGACGACGCCCCCTCCCCCGCGATGGCCGGGCCTCTTCTCTTTGTCTGCGAGGCGCCAGTTGGGAATAACGGACGTAGGGACGTCGCGTGGAGGCTGCGGCGCCGGTCGACGACCGGCGCCGCAGCCTCCACGACCGTCAGCCCACCCACGGACCTGACCGCCCAGGACGCCCCCCGCCCGCAGAGCCGGCGGCGACGTCCCCGGCCGTCGTCAGGCCGGGGCGCCGGCGGGGACGGCGTCGGCCGCCGTCCCCAGGTCGTCGGGCGCACCCTCGCTGCGGTCCGGGACGTGCGCCGACGGCTCGGGAGCCGGCTCGGGCTCGGCGAAGGCCTCCGGCGACGGGCAGGAGCAGACGAGGTTGCGGTCGCCATAGGCCTGGTCGATCCGGCGCACCGGTGCGAGGTAGCCGCGGCCGCGCAGCCCCGGCACCGGGTACACGGCGGCCTCTCGCGGGTACGGCCGCTCCCACTCCCCCGCCACCATCGCGAGGGTGTGCGGCGCGTTCCGCAGCGGGTTGTCGGTCCGGTCGTACTCCCCGGTGGCGACCTTCTCGATCTCGGCGCGGATGGCGACCATGGCGTCGACGAAGCGGTCCAGCTCGCCCTTGTCCTCGCTCTCGGTCGGCTCGACCATCAGCGTGCCGGCGACCGGGAAGCTCATCGTCGGGGCGTGGAAGCCGAAGTCGATGAGCCGCTTGGCGATGTCGTCGTTGGTGACGCCGGTGGCCTTGGTCAGCGGCCGGATGTCGAGGATGCACTCGTGGGCGACGAGCCCGTCAGCGCCGGTGTAGAGCACCGGGAAGTGCTCGCGCAGCCGGGCCGCGACGTAGTTCGCGGCCAGGATCGCGTGCTCGGTGGCCTGCAGCAGCCCGTCCGGTCCCATCAGCCGCAGGTACGCCCACGAGATGGGCAGGATGCCCGCCGACCCCCACGGTGCCGCCGAGACCGTCGGGCCCTGCGTGCCGGTGTCGACGAGCGGGTGACCGGGGAGGAACGGCACCAGGTGCTCCCGGACGCCGATCGGCCCCACGCCGGGGCCGCCGCCGCCGTGCGGGATGCAGAAGGTCTTGTGCAGGTTCAGGTGGCTGACGTCGGAGCCGAACCGGCCGGGCTTGGCCAGGCCGACCATCGCGTTGAGGTTGGCGCCGTCGACGTAGACCTGACCGCCGGCGTCGTGCACCGCGGCGCAGATCTCCTGGATGTCGGCCTCGAACACGCCGTGCGTCGACGGATAGGTGATCATGATCGCGGCCAGCCGCTCGGCGTGCTGGTCCACCTTGGCGTGCAGGTCCGCGACGTCGACGTTGCCGGCCTCGTCGCAGGCCACGACCACCACGCGCATGCCGGCCATGACCGCGCTGGCGGCGTTGGTGCCGTGCGCCGAGGACGGGATCAGGCAGACGTCGCGGTGCGCCTCGCCGCGGGAGCGGTGGTAGCCGCGGATGGCCAGCAGCCCGGCGAACTCACCCTGCGAGCCGGCGTTGGGCTGCACGCTGACCGCGGCGTAGCCGGTGACCTCCGCCAGCGCGGTGCACAGCTCGTCGATCAGCTGCCGGTAGCCACGGGCCTGCTCGACCGGGGCGAACGGGTGCAGCTGGGCGAACTCCGGCCAGGTGATCGCGGCCATCTCCACCGCGGAATTCAGCTTCATCGTGCAGGACCCGAGCGGGATCATCGTCCGGTCCAGCGCGAGGTCCTTGTCCGACAGCGAGCGCAGGTAGCGCAGCAGCGCCGTCTCCGACCGGTGCGCGGAGAAGACCGGGTGGGTGAGGAACGGGGTGCGGCGACGCAGCTCGGCCGGCAGCGCGTCCGCGCCGCCGTCGGTGAGCGCCGCCCTGCCCTCGGCGGTGTCGTCCGCCGGCACCCCGAAGGCCTCGGCGACCGCCCGCAGGATCTGCACGGTCGTCGTCTCGTCGCAGGCGACGCCGACGGTGTCGGCATCCACCAGCCGCAGGTTGATCCGCCGTTCGGCCGCGGCGGCGACCACCTGTGCGGCGCGGCCGGGGACCCGGGCCTGCACGGTGTCGAAGAACCGGTCGTGGACGACCTCCACGCCCCCGGCGCGCAGCCAGCCGGCCAGGGTCTGCGCGCTGCGGTGCACGCGCGCGGCGATCGCCGTCAGCCCCTCCGCCCCGTGGTAGACGGCGTAGGCGCCGGCCATGACGGCGAGCAGCACCTGCGCGGTGCAGATGTTGCTGGTCGCCTTCTCCCGGCGGATGTGCTGCTCGCGGGTCTGCAGCGCCAGCCGGTAGGCGACGTCCCCGTCGGCGTCGACCGACACGCCGACCAGTCGGCCGGGCAGCTGCCGGGCCAGGCCCTCGCGCACGGAGAGGTAGCCGGCGTGCGGCCCGCCGTACCCCATGGGGACGCCGAAGCGCTGGGAGCTGCCGCAGGCGACGTCGGCGCCCCACTCCCCTGGCGCCTCCAGCAGCGTCAGCGCCAGCAGGTCGGCGGCGACGACGACCGCGGCACCGGCCTCGTGCGCGGCGGCGGCGAGCGCCCGGTGGTCGCGGACGGCCCCGCTGGCCCCCGGGTAAGACAGCAGCACACCGAACGCGCCGGCCTCGGGCAGGTCGGTGGGCCAGCCGGCGGAGAGGTCGGCGACGTGCAGGTGGATGCCCAGCGGCTCGGCGCGGGTGCGCAGGACGGCGAGGGTCTGCGGCAGCGTGTCGGCGTCGACGACGAACACCGCGTCGGCCTTGGCCCTACCGGCGCGGCGCACCAGGGTCATCGCCTCGGCCGCGGCCGTGGCCTCGTCGAGCATCGACGCGCCGGCGACCGGCAGGCCGGTGAGGTCGGCGACCATCGTCTGGAAGTTGATCAGCGCCTCGAGCCGGCCCTGGCTGATCTCGGGCTGGTAGGGCGTGTAGGCGGTGTACCAGGCCGGGTTCTCCAGGATGGTGCGCTGGATGACCGCCGGGGTGACCGTGCCGGAGTAGCCCAGACCGATCATCGAGGTGTAGACCTCGTTGGCCTCGGCGCGTTCGCGCAGCAACCGCAGCACCGTCGCCTCGTCGGCGGCCGGCGGCAGGTCCAGCGGCGTGCGGTCGCGGACCCCCTCGGGCACGCAGGCGTCGACGAGGGCCTCCAGCGTCGGGTGACCGACGGTGGCGAGCATCGCCCGAGTCTCGTCGGCTCGCGGGCCGATGTGCCGGGCGGCGAAGGACCCGGCGGGGTCCAGCGCAGCGAGTGCGGGCAGGGGCTCAGGAGCACGGTCCGCCATTACCACGACGCTACCAGCGGCGGAGAGGGCGGCGAGATCGGCGCCGACATCGCCGGCCCGGCGGCCGCCACCGCGGTCAGGTGCCGTCCCGGGCCGGCGTGGAGGCGCTGCGCCCACCCGTCGGGACCCGGCTGACGCCGGCTCACCCGGAGATGCGCGAGGGCATCCGGGCGACGCGGGTGCCCTCGCGTCGGGGGAGCCTCCCTAGACCGCGGCGCGGCGGCGGCGGCGCGCCGCGAGCTCGTCGTCCGCGGTGTGCAGCGGGGCGCCGTCGAGGCGCTCGGCCGGCAGCTCGGCGAGCTCGCCGGAGAGCTCGCGCAGGGCGCCGGAGACGGCGATGCCGAAGACGCCCTGGCCGCCGGCGAGCAGGTCGACGACCTCCTCGGCGGACGTGCACTCGTAGACGGTGGCGCCGTCGGAGAAGAGGGTGACGTTGGCGAGGTCCTTGATGCCGCGGTTGCGCAGGTGGTCGACGGCCCTGCGGATGTTCTGCAGCGAGACGCCGGTGTCGAGCAGCCGCTTGACGACCTTGAGCACCAGGATGTCGCGGAAGGAGTACAGCCGCTGGGTGCCCGAACCGGTCGCGCTGCGCACCGACGGGGCGACCAGGCCGGTACGGGCCCAGTAGTCGAGCTGCCTGTAGGTGATGCCGGCAGCGGCACACGCCGTCGGGCCGCGGTACCCGACGAGGTCGCTGTCGACCTCGTCGTAGGACGGCGCGCCCACGGCAGCGTCGCTGAAGAGCTGACCCTGGGAGCCGTTGCTCTGGTCGCTCACGTCAGCGTCCTCCTCTGCTCCCGCAGCTGACGCCGCGGTCCCCGCGGTGCTGACCGGGACTCGGGTCGCTGCAGCTCGGCTGCCGCTCGGGTCGCCAGTGTCACACCGCTGTTGTTCGCCGACCGTAAGCCGGGCCCCGAGGCCGGTCAACTGAGGAGGGCGGCGTGTCGCAGCACTCACCCATCGGAGGGGTATCGGCGCTCGGGGACGCCTCCTTGACCCGGACCGACCCTCGACCTGTGCTCGACCGCCGCACGCGCCCCTGCCGTCACAGCAGTCACACCCGCACCGGCCCCGTGGCCGCCCCGGGACGCCGCACCGAGCGGGGGCCTCCTCCTGCGCTGGACGTGGCGGACGGCGGCCCCCTTCCAGGGCCCCGCCGCGAGCGGAGGCGGGCGAGGGGTCCTCTCAGGCCGGGCCGCTGCCGCCCGAGCCGGAGCCGGCGCCGAAGTCCTCCGGGGAGATCTGGTCGAGGAACTCGCGGAACTTCTCGACCTCGTCCTCCTGCTCGTCGGGGATCTCGATCCCGACCTCGTCGAGCAGCTCCTCGGCGCCGTAGATGGGCGCGCCGGTGCGGACGGCGAGTGCGACGGCGTCCGACGGGCGGGCGCTGACCACCCGCTCGTCGCCGAACACCAGCTCGGCGATGTAGATGCCGTCGCGCATCTCGGTGATGTTGACCGCCTCGAGCGTCGCGCCGAGCGCGCGGATGACGTCCTTGAGCAGGTCGTGCGTCATCGGCCGGGCCGGGCGCACACCCTGCTGCTCGAAGGCGATCGCCGCCGCCTCGACCGCACCGATCCAGATGGGCAGGTACCGCTCGCCCTGCGTCTCCTTGAGCAGCAGGATCGGCTGGTTCCCGGGCAGCTCGACCCGGACGCCGACGACTCTGAGTTCCTGCACGGTGGGGCTCCCTCAGCTGCGGCCCGAGGACGGGCGGTGGATCGGTACGGGCGGCTGGTGGACGACGGCTCGGCGCCGGGGCCGTGGGCTCAGGGCCCGACCCCGACCACGGTACGCCCGTGTCAGGGGCGCAGGAGATCCCTCAGACGCGCCTCCAGCAGCGCACCGTGCAGCTGCGCGGAGAGGGCGGCCAGCTCCCGCAGCTTCTCGGTGGCCCGGTTGCGGGCCTCCTCGGAGCGGGCCCGCAGCACCGGCGCGACCAGCTGCTCCACCAACCCGGCCTCGCGCTCGGCGCCGTTCTGGTAGACGCGCAGGTGCCGCGGCTCGATCCCGTGCCGGGCCAGTCCCGCCGCCGCCCGCGCGATCGGCAGGTCGGCTGCCGGGTGCCGTCCCTCGGCGTCGGGGGTCAGCAGCCCGAACTGCACGCAGTCGGCCAGCTGCCCGGCCTCCAGGCCGGACGCCCGGGCGAACTGCTCGCCGGTCAGGCTGCCGGTGTCGGCCTCCTCCCCGGGCGGCGGCGCGGCCGGCGGCGTGCCGCCGGGCAGCGGCTCGCCCCGGTCGAGCGCCTCGAGGTGCTCCTTGATGACCCGCAGCGGCAGGTACTGGTCGCGCTGGGCGGCCAGCACGTAGCGCAGCCGGGCCACGTCGGCCGAGGAGAACTTCCGGTAGCCCGAGGGCGTGCGCTGCGGGTGCACCAGATCCTCGGACTCGAGGTAGCGGATCTTGCTGATCGTGACGTCGGGGAAGTCCTCGCGGAGCACGGTCAGCACCTCGCCGATGGTGAGGCGCGGTGTGCGCGGGCCGTCGGGCTCCCCGGACGCGTCGGCGCGCGAGGGCCCGGCGTTCACGCCGCCGTCCGTGCCGCCGGCACCGTCCCTGTCCCCCTGGCTGCGCGCCGGCTCACGCGCCGGCGGGCTCGCCCGTGCGCGGGCCGGTCAGGTAGACGAGGCGGAACTTGCCGATCTGCACCTCGTCCCCCCCGGCCAGCGTCGCGACGTCGACCGGCTCGCGGTTGACGTAGGTGCCGTTGAGGCTGCCGACGTCGTGCACCGAGAAGCCGCCGCCCTCGCGGTGGAACTCCACGTGCCGGCGGCTGACGGTGACGTCGTCGAGGAAGATGTCGCTGTCGGGGTGGCGGCCGGCGGTGGTGACGTCCTGGTCGAGCAGGAAGCGGCTGCCGGCGTTCGGGCCGCGCTTGACGACCAGCAGCGCCGAGCCCGCGGGCAGCGACTCGACCGCGCCGGCGTGGGCGTCGGCCTCGGTGACCTCGGGGGTCTCGGCGGAGTCCTCGCCACCCACCTTGGGGATGACGCTGGTGGACTCGCCGGTCCGCTCCTGGGACAGCGCCGCGCCGCACTGCGCGCAGAAGCGACTGCCCTCGGGGTTGTTGTGGCCACAACGAGTGCAGTGCACGTCTGTCTCCTCCGGTGCAGGGGTGGCACCGCCGCGGACCTGGGTCTGGCCGCGGGCGGCCGGCGGACGACGGGCCGGACAGCCCGTCGCGGGTCGGTCGCCGCGTCGAGCACGGCGGGCCGTGGGTCATGGAACCAGCGGCCGACCCGAGGGTCAACCGAACGTACAGGGTGAGGCTCAGCGGTCGGTCGACGGCCTCCGCGGCGCCCCGGTCGGCAGCATAGTGATGGCGGCCGGGTCCGGGGCCACCGCACCGCGGGCCGGCGCGCGGGTCAGCTCGCCTCGACCAGCGCCTGGTAGGCGGCGGCGTCCATGAGGTCCGCGGTGGGGTCGCCGCCGTCCCCGGCGACGGTGATCTCGACCAGCCAACCCGCCCCATAGGGGTCGGCGTTGATGGTCTCGGGGGCGTTCTCGAGGGCCTCGTTGACCGCGGCCACGACGCCGGGGACGGGCGCGTAGACGTCGGAGACCGACTTGGTCGACTCCACCTCGCCCATGGGGGTGCCGGGCGCGACCTCGGCGCCGACCTCGGGCAGCTGCACGAAGACGATGTCGCCGAGCGCGTCCTGGGCGTGGTCGGTGATGCCGACCCGCACGACGGTGCCCTCGCCTCCACCCGGTTGCAGCATGGCCCACTCGTGCTGCTCGGTGTAGCGGCGGTCGTCGGGCGTGGTCATGCAGCGGCTCCTCGTCGGTGAGGTGGGTGGGGTCCGGCAGGGCGTCATCCGCCGTCGTCGGTGTCGGGCTGAGCGTATTGAGGGCGGTCGAGCTGCCGCAACGCGTCCACGACGACGGTCTCGGACTGCTCGATGCCCACGCTGCCGCCCTGCCGGCCCACCCGATCGACCACGCCACCGGGGATGTTCATGGCCGTCTCCAGGTCCTGCGCCGAGCCGATGACCCGGATCTCGTAGGGGCTGTCGACCTCCACGCCGTCGACCCGCAGGGCGCCGGGTTCGCCGGTGACCGCCGTCGACACCCCGACGCGGACGCCGTCGATCTGCATCGTCTCCGCGCCGGCGCCGCGCAGTTCCTGGACGGCGTCGAGCAGGTCGGCGACCCGCACCCGGCCCTCGGGGTCGCGGATGGTCATGACCAGCCCCGGGCCCTCGGCGGCGACCGTGCCGTTGAGGATGTCGAGGGCCTCGGCGCGTTCCTGGGCCGCCTGCATGGCGGCCTCGGACTGGCTGTCGTCGTTGGTCAGCTCCCGCAGCGCGGCGCGCTGGTCGGCGATCTGCTGGCGCAGCCGGTCCTCGCGGGCGTCGAGGTCGTCGAGGATGCGGACCAGGTCCTCCTCGCGGAGGGTCGAGTAGTCCTCCCCCGTCCCCGTGGTGCGCACCTGCACGGCGAAGGCGAAGCCGAGCAGCAGGGTGAGGACCCCGATGAGCGCAGCCGCCAGCGGGTCGCGCCGGCGCCGCGGCGTCCCGGGGCCCTGCTGCGCCGGCCGGGCGGCGGTCTCCGGGGGCTCGGTGGGCCGGTCGCCGGCGTCCGCGGCGGGCGCGGGGGTGTCCAGGTCGGGGGCGTCGTCCCCGGGGTGGAGGTCGTCCACCGGCCGCCCGTCGGGCTCGGGGCGCTGCGGGTCGTTCATGCCCGGAACACGTGCCGGCGGATGGCCGCGGCGTTGCCGAAGATGCGGATGCCGAGGACGACGACCACCGCGGTGGACAGCTGCGCGCCCACCCCGAGCTGGTCGCCGAGGAACACCACGAGCGCGGCGACCACGACGTTCGACACGAACGAGATGACGAACACCTTGGCGTCGAAGATCCCGTCGAGGCGGGCGCGGAAGCCCCCGAAGACCGCGTCGAGGGCGGCGACCACGGCGATCGGCAGGTAGGGCTGCAGCCACAGCGGCACGGTGGGGTCGAACACCAGGCCGAGCACGATGCCGACGGCCAGGCCGAGGATCGGGATCACGGTCAGCCCCCCGG
Source organism: Geodermatophilus sp. URMC 61 (assembly GCF_052931555.1). Lineage (NCBI taxonomy): Bacteria > Bacillati > Actinomycetota > Actinomycetes > Geodermatophilales > Geodermatophilaceae > Geodermatophilus > Geodermatophilus sp. URMC 61. Next base: position 1,468,147 of record NZ_JBRFHZ010000002.1, on the reverse strand, counting down.
CGCGGGCTCGGGCGCCGGGGCGGGCGCCTCGGACACCGGGACGGCGGATCGGAGCTCGGGCGGACTCCCGGCGGGCAGGGACAGCTCGTCCTCCTGGGCGAACTCGAAGCGCAGACCGTAGGTCTCGGAGATGACGGCCAGGGAGTTGACCTCGGGGCTGCCCAGGAAGCGGCTGCGCAGGCTCCCGGGGTCGCCGACGGCGCTGACCAGGTAGGGGTTGGCGACCGGCCGGAAGTCGACCAGGACCGCCTCGCCGGCGAAGCGGATCGCCGTCGTCGGGCCCAGCCGCTGGCCGTTGATGCTGATCGCCTCGGCGCCGGACGCCCACAGCGCGTTGACCACCAGCTGCAGGTCCCCGTCGCGCACCTGGCCGCGGGGGTCGGCCTCCGTCGTCCCGCCGACGGGGTCCTCGTCGGCGTCGGGCTCGGCGTCGGCGAGGGTGACCAGCAGGCCGGGGCCGCGGACGGGGAGGGCCGCGGCGGTCAGCTCGGCGTCCTCGAGCCGGTCGAGGACGCGCTGCCCGACGGCGGTGGCGGCCAGCGCGTCGGCCCGGGCGGCGGCGACCTCGGCGCGCACCCCCTCGAGGTCGGCGGCGAGCCGGTCGGTGGTCTCGGACTCCCCCTCGATCTCGGCGACCAGCGCCGAGCGCACCTCCTCGCGGCCCTGCGCGCCGGCGGCGGCCTGGTCGTAGGTGACCACGGCCAGCAGCCCGGCGAGGACCAGCACGAGGGCGACGGCGAGCTGCCCGCGGCGCTGCCGTGACGGCGGCGCCTCATCCCCCGCGGCGCGGGCCTCGCGGGCACGCGCGGCCTGGGCGTAGGCGGGGTCGAGGGTCTCGGCCAGCACCTGGTCGAGCAGCGAGGCGCCCAGCGACCGCGGCCCGCCGCCGCGCTGCACCGTCGTCACGGGTCCGCCCGGTCCGCCCGGTCGGCGCGGACCAGCCCGGCGACCTGGACGACGTAGAAGACGCCGGCCAGCACGTACAGCCCCCCACCCCAGATGGTGAGCGCCCAGGCAACCGGCTGGGCCACGGCCGCGACCGGGCCGTCGCCGTCGGCGAGCAGCAGCAGCGGGAAGGCGTAGAGCAGGATGAAGGTGGCCGCCTTGCCCAGGTAGTGCACCTGCAGCGGCGGGTAGCCGTGGACGCGCAGCACCAGCAGCGCCAGCCCCAGCACCACCTCGCGTCCGACCAGGACGGCGACCACCCACAGCGGGACGACCTCGCGCAGCACGAAGGCGATCAGCGTGGCGACGATGTACAGCCGGTCGGCGGCAGGGTCGAGCAGCGCGCCGAGCTTGCTGGACTGCCCGAGGGCGCGGGCCAGCTTGCCGTCGAGCCAGTCGGTGGCGCCGGCGACCATGAGCACGACCACGGCCCACCCGTCGGCCTGCGGCCCCAGCAGCAGCCAGAGGAACAGCGGGACGCCGAGCAGCCGCAGCACCGAGAGCGCGTTGGGCAGGGTCCACACCCGGTCGGGCAGCACGTTGCGGTCGGGCAGGGCCGGCGCGCTCGCCCCCGTCCGGGCCGACGCGGCGGCCGACGGCCCGTTCGACGACGTCACGACACCTCCGCACCCGCTGGACACCGGCCCCGAGGCTAGTGTCCCGCTGCGACACTCCCGCGGGCCGACACTCCCCCGAGGCCCGCGCCCTGGCCGGCGGCCCCCTGCAGGGTCCCGCCGGCGCCGTCCGGAGGCTCGTCGCGAACCTGCGAGCGGGGAGGACGGCGGCCCCCTGCAGGGCGTCCGTCCTCAGGCGGGCACAGCGGTCAGGGACGCGGGCGCCGGCTCGTAGCCCATCGGCCGCCGGGTGAAGCTGCCGGTGCCGTGCGACACCGAGCGCAGCGCCCCGGCGTAGCCGAGCAGCTCGACCTCGGGCACCTCGGCGCGCACCGTCGTCCGGTCGCGCTCGGGGTCGGCGTCGCTGCCGGTGACCCGCGCCCGCCGTCCGGACAGGTCGCTCATCACCGCACCGACGTACTCCCCCGGCACCGCCACCTCCACCTCGCACCACGGCTCGAGCACCCGGGTGCCCGCGGCGGCCGCGGCCTCGCGGACGGCGAGCGCGCCGGCGGACTGGAACGCCGCGTCCGAGGAGTCCACGGAGTGCGCCTTGCCGTCGACGAGGGTGAAGCGGACGTCGACGATCGGCCGGTCACCGTTGACGCCCTTCTCCGCCTGCGCGCGGATGCCCTTCTCCACGCTGCCGTGGTACTGGCTCGGCACGGTGCCGCCGACGATGCGCTGCTCGAAGACGACGCCGGAGCCCGGCTCGCCCGGCTCGGCCTCGACGACCACGATGGCGTACTGGCCGTGCCCGCCGGACTGCTTCACCAGCCGGCCGGTGACCCGCGCCGACCCGGCCAGGGTCTCCACCATCGGCACCCGCACCGGCACGGTGTTCACCGCGACGCCGTGCCGGGAGCGCAACCGTTCCAGCAGCACCTCGGCGTGCGCCTCCCCGACGCACCACAGCAGCAGCTGCCCGGTGTCGGGACGGCGTTCGAGGCGGACCGTCGGGTCCTCCGCGACCAGCCGGGACAGGGCGGTGGCCAGCCGGTCCTCGTCGGCCCGGGACGCCGCCTCGACGGCCACGGGCAGCTGCGGGGTCGGCAGGTCCCACGGGGGGACCAGCCGCGGGTCCTCGGGCGAGGAGAGGGTGTCCCCGGTCTCGGCCGCGGCGAGGCGGGCGACGGCGCAGATGTCGCCCGCCGGGCAGGCGGCGACCGGGCGGAGGGTCGCCCCCAGCGGCGAGCTCACCGCCCCGATCCGCTCGTCGACGTCGTGGTCGGGGTGTCCGCGGTCGGCCATGCCGTGCCCGGAGACGTGCACCGCGGTGTCCGGGCGCAGGGTGCCGGAGAAGACGCGGACCAGGGAGACCCGGCCGAGATAGGGGTCGGTGGTCGTCTTGACCACCTCGGCGACCAGCGGCCCCTCCGGGTCGCAGGACAGCCCGGGCGCCGGGGAGCCGTCGGGCCGGGTCACCGGTGGGCAGCCGTGCTCCATCGGGCACGGGAAGCCGTTGACCAGCAGGTAGAGCAGCGCGTCCATGCCGATGCCCTGCAGCGGGGCGGCGCAGAGCACCGGGTGGAAGTGGCCCCGCGCGACCGCGGTCTCCAGGTCGTTCATCAGGTCGCCCTGGACCAGCTCGTCACCGGCGAGGTAGCGCTCCATCAGCGCCTCGTCCTCGCTCTCGCCGATGATGCCCTCGATGAGCTCGCTGCGCAGCCGGTCGGCGTCCGGGGCCTCGGCGCCGGGCTGGAGCAGGTTGACCACGCCCGTGACGCTGCCGTCCGGGCCCCGCTCGACGAGGTGGACGGGGTAGACCCCGGTGCCGAGCATCGTCTGGCACAGCCGGACGGTCTCCTCGACGTCGGCGCGGGCGCGGTCCAGCTGGGTGATGACCACCGCGCGCGGCATGCCGACCGCCGCGCACTCCTCCCACAGCTGCACGGTGCCCGCGTCGACGCCGTTCACCGCGGAGACGACGAACAGCGCGGCGTCGGCCGCGCGCAGGCCGGCCCGCAGCTCCCCGACGAAGTCCGGGGAGCCGGGGGTGTCCAGCAGGGTGATGCGGTGCCCGTCGTGCTCGACGGTGGCCACGCCGAGCGACACCGAGCGCTGCTGGCGGACCTCCACCTCCTCGCTGTCGAGACAGGTGGTGCCGTCCTCCACCCGGCCGGCACGGTTCAGGGCGCCGGTGGCGACCAGCAGCGCCTCGGCGAGGGTCGTCTTGCCCGCGGCCGCGTGACCCACCAGGGCCACGTTGCGCACCTGCTCGGCCGGCCGCGGGCTCGGTGCGGCGACGGTCTCCTTGGCCACGCCGCTCAGCCGTTCGCCGGCTCGGGGACGACGGCGCAGGTGCCCGCCGGGTAGAAGACACCGGTGTGCCCGTCGGGGTCCCACCGGACGACATAGGGCGGCCCGCCGCCCTCCCCCCGCACCTCGAGCACCCGGCCGGTGCGCTCGGCTTCTCCCTGGTGGGTGGAGTGGACGACGATCCGGTCTCCGACACGTGCTTGCACGACGACCTCCTGGCAGCTGCCCCCGTAGGTGTGCTGTGGGTCACAGCCTGCCTCCGGGGGCGGGGCCGATCAAGGGACCCGGCGCCCCTCCTCTGCGTCGACCGCGGCGGTGTGCGACAGGATCGCGTCGGCCAGCAGGGCCACCACGGCGGCGGGCAGCGCGTGGCCCATCCCCGGGACGGTCCGCAGGCGCGCCGAGCCGATGACCGCGGCCAGGTGCTCGGCGTGCGGCGGTGGGTTGACCGGGTCCTCGGGCGCCTCGACGACCAGGGTCGGCACCCGGACGGCGGCCAGCTCGGCCCCGCGGTCGAGCCCGGACGGGTCGGCGAGGGCGTGCGCGACCGGGGTGCGGGAGCTGCCGCTGTGCGCGACGACGCGCTCCTCGATCGCCCGGAACTCGGCGGGGTCGAAGGGGACGCCGGTGCCGTTGAGCAGCCGCCAGTGCTGCACCCGCCAGGCGAGCTCGGCCTCGGGGTCGCGCTCCTCGCCCATCGAGGCCCAGTACTCGAGGACGTGCGGAGCGGGGCCGGGCAGGTCGCTCTCCCCCGCCACGTCGGCCAGGCCGCTGCCCAGCGCGGAGGTGGCGAACACGGTGGCGCTGCGCAGCCGGTCGGGGTGGTCGAGCAGCAGCAGCTGCACGAGCGTGCCGCCCATCGACATGCCCACGACGTGCGCCCGGTCGACGCCGAGCCCGTCGAGCAGGCGGACGGCGTCGGTGGCCAGGTCCCGGACGGCGTACGGCGCGCTCCCGTACGCGCGGGTGGAACGGCCGGTGTCGCGGTGGTCGTACCGGACCACCCGGTGCCGCCGCGCCAGCCGGTCGACCAGCGCCTCGGGCCAGACGAGCCCGCTGGCGTTGGCGCCCATCACGAGCAGCAGCGGCGTGCCGGCCGGGGAACCGCGCTCCTCGGCCCACAGCTCGATGCCCGGCGCCACGGGGATGCGGTGCTCCATGCAGGGCAGCCTGGCGCGCGCGTCCGGCCCCCGTCGACCGCGGTCCGGGGCGGTGCCCATGCTGGTCGCATGACGAGCCCCCAGCACGCGGCCGGCCGGGACCAGGAGAGCGAGCTCGCCCACGCCGTCCCCCGGGAGGCCGCCGACGGGCCGCCGCCCTGGGTCGCCGTCTGCGGAGCCCCGGTCGCGGTCGTCCAGGGCAGCTGGGCCGGGCGGCGCGGCCTGGGCTCGGCGTCGCCCTGCCCGGAGTGTGCCCGACGCGCGTCGAGCTGACGCTCGTCCTCCGGCGCGGTCCGGCCGGGCCTCTCGTCGCGGCCGCGCAAGTTGGGGATAACGGTAGATTGCGCGGTGTCGGCGGGTGCGGCTCCCCGTCCCCGCAGACCGGACCCGTCGGCGGACGACGCCGGCCGGCGCACCTGCAGCGATGGACCCCGTGCTGGCGCTCGGCCGCAACGGCCTCGCAGGGGCACGTGGCCGACGGGCAGCTGGTCTACGCGGTCGCAGGGGACGGCGGGCGGCTGCTGGTCGCGCTCGACCTCGCCGACTCCCTCGCCGACTGACCCGGTGGCGTCGCGGAGGCCGGGCCCGCGGGGCGCGGGGTTGCCCACGCCGGGGGGACCGTGTGCACTGACGGCGGCTCGCCGTGGGCCCCACCGGGCGGGCTCCCCCTGCCCGTCGAGGAGACCGGACGTGACGCGTCGAGCGAGGCCCGGGATCCAGGACGAGCTGCTGCGCCTGCTGCGGCCGCCGGTGCGCCGGCGGACGGAGCCCGTCAGCGAGCGGGTCGCCCCCACGCTGGCCGACATCGGCGACGCGATGGCCGGCCGGAGGGCCGATGAGGTCCTCGCCGCGCTGGACGCCGCGATCCGGGAGGCCGGCGCGACCCCCGACACGGCGGCGCTGCGCGAGTTCGCCGCGCAGATCGAGGCCGGCGAGAACCCCTTCAGCTGAACGCGGCGAGCCCCGTCCCGAGGCTCGCCGCGAGCCTGGGAGCGGGGAGGACGGGGTCCGCCCTCAGGAGGCGCGGAAGAGGTCGCGGCGGGCCTGGCGGACGAGGACGTCGGCGGCCTCGCTCTCGGCGTCCCCGCGGCCGGCGATCAGCGCGGCGAGGTCGTCCCGCTCGCTGACGGTGGCGTAGTCGGCGAGCTCGCGCTGCAGGGCGCGGCGGGCGCGCCGCTCGTCCTGGCGGCGGCGGAGCCACCCCGTGAACCCGAGGTCCGGCGTGGTGGCGGCGATGGCGAACGAGGTGCCCTGCATGGCGGTCTCCGTGGGGCTGTGCTGGTCGATGTCTCCTCTCCCATGATCCGCCCATCCCCTTGGCAGATCTCGCTGGCGCACTGTGAGTGTCCCCACCACGGGTGGGCAGATGTGGCCGACACCACGGGCCCCCGGAGGTCCGCTGGGGCACAGGTCGTGCCGAAGCTCCGGCACGCGGGCGGTCAGCGGCCGACGAGCGTGGTCTCGAAGTCGTAGCGCGACGCGCGGTAGACGTGCCGGCCGTACTCGACGGGCGCGCCCTGGTCGTCGAAGGCGGTGCGCTGCATGGTCAGCAGCGCCGTGCGGGGCGGCTCCTCGAGCAGCCGGGCCTCCTCGGCGCGGGCCAGCCGCGCGCCGATGCGCTGGTGGGCGACCCGCAGGTGCACGCCCTGGGCGCGCAGGTACTGGTAGAGCCCGCGCTCGGTCAGCTCCTCGACGGTCGGGTGGAACCGGCCCGGCAGGTGGTTGGTGAGCAGCGCCAGCGGCTCCCCGCGCGAGCGGCGCAGCCGCCGCACCACGACGATCTCGTCACCCTCGGCCACGTCGAGCTCCTTGGCCACGTCGGCCGAGGCGGCGACCCGCTCCAGGGACAGCACCTCGGTCGTCGGTGCCTCCCCGGACCGGGAGAGGTCGTCGTAGAGGCTGGTCAGCTCCACCGAGCGGCGCACGTGCGGCTGGATGACCTGGGTGCCCACGCCGCGCTTGCGGACCAGCAGCCCCTTGTCGACCAGCTCCTGCACCGCCCGCCGCACGGTCGGCCGCGACAGCCCGTAGCGCTGGGCCAGCAGGATCTCGTTCTCCAGGCGCGAGCCGGCCGGGAGGTCGCCCCCGGTGATCGCACCCTCGATGGCCTGGGCCAGCTGGAAGTACAGGGGCGTGGGGCTGGAGCGGTCCAGGTCGATCGTCAGCACAGGGCCTCCTCCGGTGCGGGGCCACGGCGGCTCGGCGGCTCCGCAAGCCCATGATCGCACCTCGGGACGTCCTGTTGTCCTCACCTCTTCGGGGACCACCGTCCATGGACGTCAGGTTGGCCTTATGTCCTTACAAACTCTTGACACCTTGTTGTGTCGCGGAGCACAGTCCCAGGGGGCAGCCGGACGACGAGCAGGGGGACGGAGCACACCGTGACAGAGACCGTCGAGATGGTGGTGATGGGCCGCAGCGGGGTCGACGTGTACCCGCTGCAGGTCGGCGTCGGCCTGGAGGACGTCGAGACGTTCGGGAAGTTCCTCGGGGGCAGCGCGGCGAACGTCGCGGTCGCCGCGGCCCGACTCGGCCACTCCAGCGCCCTGGTGACCGGGGTGGGCGACGACCCGTTCGGGCGCTTCGTCCGTCGGGCGCTGCGCGACCTCGGCGTCGACGACCGGTTCGTCGTGGTCGACCCCGCGCACCCCACGCCGGTCACCTTCTGCGAGATCTTCCCGCCCGACGACTTCCCGCTGTACTTCTACCGCCGGCCCACCGCCCCGGACCTGCAGATCCGTCCGGAGGACCTGGACCTGGCCGCGATCCGGGACGCCGGGCTGTTCTGGGCGACGGTCACCGGCCTGTCCGAGGAGCCCAGCCGGTCGGCCCACCACGCGGCGTGGGAGGCCCGGGGGCGCCGCCGGCACACCGTGCTCGACCTCGACTACCGGCCGGTGTTCTGGGCCTCGCGGGAGGAGGCCACCGCCCAGGTGCGCGCGGCCCTCCCCCACGTGACCGTGGCCGTCGGCAACCGCGAGGAGTGCGAGGTCGCCGTCGGCGAGACCGACCCCGACTCGGCCGCCGACGCGCTGCTCGACGCCGGCGTGGAGCTCGCCATCGTCAAGCAGGGCCCGCGCGGCGTCCTCGGCAAGACCCGCACCGAGCGGGTGGTCGTCCCGCCCACCCCGGTCGAGGTCGTCAACGGCCTCGGCGCGGGCGACGCGTTCGGTGGCTCCCTCGCGCACGGCCTGCTCACCGGGCTCCCGCTGGAACGGCTGCTGCGCAATGCCAACGCCGCCGGGGCGATCGTCGCCTCCCGGCTGGAGTGCTCCACCGCGATGCCGACCGCCGCCGAGATCGACGCCTCCGTCACCGCCTCCCTGGAGGGCACCCGTGTCTGACACCGCCCTGTCCCCCGCCGAGGTGCTCGGCACCCCGCCGGTGTGCACCTCCTACGCCGAGGTCACCGAGATCCGCAGCCGGGACCCGCAGGCCATCCGCCGGGCGCTGGCCGCACGGCGCCGGCGGCCGACCTTCCTGCCCGAAGACGGGCGGCTGATGCTCGTCGCCGCCGACCACCCGGCCCGCGGCGCGCTCGCGGCGCAGGGACGGCCCACGGCGATGAACAGCCGCACCGACATGCTCGACCGGCTGCGCACCGCGCTCGCCCGCCCCGGCGTGGACGGCCTGCTGGCCACCGCCGACATCGCCGAGGACCTGCTGCTCCTCGGTGCGCTCGAGGACAAGGTCGTCGTGGCCTCGATGAACCGCGGCGGCCTGGCCGGCGCGAGCTTCGAGCTGGACGACCGGATGACCGGCTACGACGTCGCCGGCGTCGTCGAGGCCCGGTTCGACGCGGCCAAGATGCTCAACCGGATCGACCTCGACGACCCGGGCACGGTGCGGATGCTGGAGACCTCCGGACGCGCGGTCACCGAGCTCGCGCGGGCCGGCGTGGTGGCGATGCTCGAGCCGTTCCTGTCCCGACGGGTCGACGGCCGGGTCACCAACGACCTCAGCCCCGACGCGGTCATCAAGTCGGTGCACATCACGCAGGGCCTCGGCGCGACCTCCGCCTACACCTGGATGAAGCTCCCGGTGGTCGCCGAGATGGAGCGGGTCATGGACGCCACGACCCTGCCCACGCTGCTGCTCGGCGGCGATCCCTCCCGCCGACCGGAGGAGACCTACGCCAGCTGGCGGGACGCACTGGCCCTGCCGGCCGTGCGCGGCCTGGTCGTGGGCCGCACCCTCCTCTACCCGCCGGACGACGACGTCGCCGCCGCCGTGGACACCGCCGTGTCCCTGGTCCACTGAAGGCGCCACGATGACGGCATGGTCTGAAGGCCCCCCTGCAGGGGCCCGCCGCGAGCCTCGGGTGACCCCGTCCGGAGGCTCGCCCGAGCGTGCGAGGGATGAGGAGGACGGGGTCCTTCCCGGAGGGCAGGGGCGCTCTCGCTCGCTGCACCTGCCCGCCGGCAGCGCCGCCGCCGGCCCCTACACCCTGCAGGTGACCCCCGAGTCCGCCGGCTGGGGTCACTCGAGCCTGCGGGTGCTCGAGCTGCCCGCCGGCGGCAGCCACGACCTGGACACCGGCCCCGACGAGGTCGTCGTCGTCCCGCTGGAGGGCGGCCTGACCGTGGAGTGCGAGGGCGAGGTGCTGACTCTCGCCGGGCGCAGCGGCGTCTTCGCCGGGCCGACCGACTTCGCCTACCTCCCCCTCGGGGCCACGGCGACCCTGTCCAGCCGCGGTGGGGGGCGGTTCGCGCTGTGCGGGGCCCGCGCCCGTCGGCGACTGCCGGTCCGCTACGGCCCCGCCGCGGACGTGCCGGTGGAGCTGCGCGGCGCCGGCCGGTGCAGCCGTCAGGTGAACAACTTCGCCACCGCCGACGTCTTCGAGGCCGACGCGGTCATCGCCTGCGAGGTCATCACCCCCGGCGGCAACTGGTCGTCGTACCCGCCGCACAAGCACGACGAGACCTCCGAGATGGAGAGCGAGCTCGAGGAGATCTACTACTTCGAGGTCGCCGCCGGACCGCAGGGCCAGCCGGGTCTGGCCTACCAGCGGGTGTACGGGACCCCTGAGCGGCCCATCGACGTCCTCGCCGAGGTGCGCGACCGCGACGTCGTCCTCATCCCCCACGGGTGGCACGGCCCCTCGATCGCCGCCCCCGGGCACGACCTCTACTACCTCAACGTCATGGCCGGTCCCGGGACCGAGCGCGCCTGGCGCATCGTCGACGACCCCGCGCACACCTGGATCCGCGGCACCTGGGCCGACGAACCGGTCGACCCCCGACTACCCCTGCACTCCCCCGCCGGCACCGAGCAGAACGGAGCACCCCGACCGTGAGCGAGATCCCCACGCCGGCCCGGACCGAGACCGTGCGGCTCACCGTGTCCCAGGCCGTCGTCCGCTTCCTGGCCCAGCAGCACACCGAGCGCGACGGGCAGCGGCAGCGGCTGTTCGCCGGCTGCTTCGGCATCTTCGGGCACGGCAACGTCGCCGGCCTCGGCCAGGCCCTGCTGCAGGCCGAGATCGACGAGCCCGGCGCCCTGCCCTACGTGCTGGGCCGCAACGAGCAGGCCGTCGTGCACACCGCCGTCGCCTACGCCCGCGCCAAGGACCGGCTGCAGACCTGGGCGGTCTCCACCAGCGTGGGCCCCGGCTCGACCAACATGCTCACCGGCGCGGCGCTGGCGACCATCAACCGGCTGCCGGTGCTGCTGCTGCCGGCCGACACCTTCGCCACCCGCTCGGCCGGCCCGCTGCTCCAGGAGCTCGAGCGGCCCGACAGCGGCGACGTCACCGTCAACGACGCCTTCCGGCCGGTGTCGCGCTACTTCGACCGGATCTGGCGGCCCGAGCAGCTGCCCGGCGCGCTCCTCGGCGCGATGCGGGTGCTCACCGACCCGGCCGAGACCGGCGCGGTCACCCTCTGCTTCCCGCAGGACGTGCAGGCCGAGGCCTTCGACTGGCCGGTCGAGCTGTTCACCGAGCGCACCTGGCACGTCGGCCGGCCGCTGCCCGAGCCGGCCGCGCTGGCCCGCGCCGTCGAGGTGATCCGCTCGGCCCGCCGGCCGCTGGTCGTCGCCGGCGGCGGGGTCATTTACTCGCAGGCCACCGAGGCCCTGGACGCCTTCGTCTCCGCCACCGGCATCCCGGTCGGGCAGACCCAGGCCGGCAAGGGCGCCCTGCCCTACGACCACTCCCAGTCGGTGGGCGCCATCGGCTCCACCGGGACGACGGCGGCCAACGCCCTGGCCCGCGAGGCCGACGTCGTCATCGGGATCGGCACCCGCTACCAGGACTTCACCACCGCCTCGCACACCGCCTTCAACGACCCCGGCGTGCGCTTCGTCAACGTCAACGTGGCCGCGCTGGACGCGGTGAAGCACGCCGGCGTCGGCATCCAGGCCGACGCCCGGGAGACGCTCACCGCGCTCACCGACGCGCTGGCCGGCTGGTCGGTCGACGACGCGTACCGCACCCGCACCGCGGAGCTCGCCGCCGCGTGGGAGGCCACCGTCGAGGCGGCCTACCACCCGGAGACCCCGAGCGCCGGCGAGGGCGGCCGGCTGACCCAGAACGAGGTCATCGGCATGGTCAACGAGGTCTCCGCGCCGCGGGACGTCGTCGTCTGCGCCGCCGGCTCCATGCCCGGCGACCTGCACAAGATGTGGCGGGTCCGCGACCGCAAGGGCTACCACGTCGAGTACGGCTACTCCTGCATGGGCTACGAGATCCCCGGCGGCATCGGCATCCGGATGGCCAGCCCCGACCGCGACGTCTTCGTGATGATCGGCGACGGCTCCTACCTGATGATGCCGACCGAGCTGGTCACCGCCGTCCAGGAGGGCGTCAAGATCGTCGTCGTCCTGGTGCAGAACCACGGCTTCGCCTCCATCGGCGCGCTGTCCGAGCAGCTGGGGTCCCAGCGCTTCGGCACCCGCTACCGCTACCGCTCGGCGTCCGGCCGGCTCGACGGCGACGTGCTGCCGGTCGACCTCGCCGCCAACGCGGCCAGCCTGGGCGTCGACGTCCTGGTCGCCCAGGACGGCCCGAGCTTCGAGGCCGCGCTGCGCAAGGCCAAGGCCAGCGACCGGACGACGGTCGTGCACGTCGAGACCGACCCCCTGGTCGACGCCCCCTCCAGCGAGTCGTGGTGGGACGTGCCGGTCAGCGAGGTCTCGACCCTGCAGAGCACCCAGGACGCCCGCGCGGTCTACGACCGCTGGAAGGCCGTCCAGCGACCCGCCTACCTCACGCCGTCCGAGCGCGGCACCTCCCCGTCCTGATCCGCCCGCCCTCATCCGGAAGAGAGAAGAGATGACCGTGCAGAACGCCGCGGCTGCCGACCAGACCGGCCGGGAGTCCAGCCGCAGCCGGATCAGGATCGGGTCGGCGCCCGACTCCTGGGGCGTCTGGTTCCCCGACGACCCGGCCCAGGTGCCCTGGCAGCGCTTCCTCGACGAGGTCAGCGCCTGCGGCTACGAGTGGATCGAGCTGGGGCCCTACGGCTACCTGCCCACCGACCCCGCCCGGCTGTCCGACGAGTTGGCCGCCCGCGGCCTGCGGGTGTCCGCCGGCACCGTGTTCGAGCACCTGCACCGCCCCGACTCCTGGGACGCGGTGTGGAGCCAGGTCAAGGACGTCGCCGCGCTGACCCAGGCCATGGGCGGCACCCACGTGGTCGTCATCCCGGACACCTTCCGCGACCAGAAGACCGGCGCCGACGTCGAGTCCCGCGACCTCACTCCCGAGCAGTGGGAGGCGAAGACGACCGGCGTCACCCGGCTGGGCAGGGCGGTGCAGGAGGAGTACGGCCTGTCGATCGCCTTCCACCCGCACGCGGAGACGCACGTGGGCTGGCAGCGCGACATCGAGCGGTTCCTCGCCGACACCGACCCGCAGTACGTGCCGCTGTGCCTGGACACCGGGCACGTCAGCTACTACCGCGGCGACAACCTCGAGCTGATCAACAAGTACCCCGAGCGGATCGGCTATCTGCACCTCAAGCAGGTCGACCCCGCCGTGATCGACCGCGTCCTCGCGGAGGACATCACCTGGGCGGCCGCGGTGCCGATGGGGGCCATGACCGAGCCCCCAAACGGCGTCCCGGCCTACCCGCCGCTGTTCGAGGCGATCGAGGCGCACGGGCTCGACGTCTTCGCGATCGTCGAGCACGACCTGTACCCCTGTCCGCCGGACGTGCCCTTCCCCATCGCCCAGCGCACCCACCGCTACATCGGCAGCTGCGGCTTCCCGTCGCTGCAGATCGGCGCCCCCAAGACCCCCGCCACCGGATCGGAGACCCAGGCGTGACCACCGCCGAGACCCGCACCGGGGCGCTCCCGGACTTCGCCGACGTCCCCGCGCGCGACCTGCGGGTCGCCGTGCTCGGCGTCGGGATGATGGGCGCCGACCACGTCGCCCGCCTCTACAGCCGCATCTCCGGCGCCCAGGTCGTCGCGGTCAGCGACGCGTTCACCGAGAAGGCCGAGCAGGTGGCCGCCACCGTGCCCGGCTGCCGGGTGATCGGCGACCCGCTGACCGCGATCGCCGACGACGACGTCGACGCCGTCCTGATCGCCACCCCCGGCCAGTTCCACGAGGAGCAGGTCCTTGCCTGCATCGACCGCGGCAAGCCGGTGCTGTGCGAGAAGCCGCTCACCATGGACGCCGACAGCTCGCTGGCCCTGGTGCGGGCCGAGGACGAGTACACCGCCCGCACCGGCCGCCGGCTGGTCCAGGTCGGCTTCATGCGCCGCTTCGACCCCGAGTACGCCGAGCTCAAGGCCCTCCTCGACGCGGGTGCCCTCGGCGAGCCGCTGGTGGTGCACTGCGCGCACCGCAACGCCGCCGTCCCCCCGCACTTCACCAGCGAGATGATGGTCAACGACTCGGTGGTGCACGAGGTCGACGTCGCCCGGTTCCTCCTCGACGAGGAGATCACCGCGGTGACCGTGCTGCGGCCGCGGGCGACCCGGCACGCCGTCGCCGGCCAGTCCGACCCGCTGCTCGTGCTGTTCGAGACCACCGGCGGCCGGATGGTCGACGTCGAGTGCTTCGTGAGCACCGGCGTGGGCTACGAGGTGCGCACCGAGGTTGTCGGCGAGGACGGCAGCGCGATGATCGGCCTGGACCAGGGCCTGGTCCGCGCCACCGGCGGACCGGCCGGGGCGCTGCGCTCGACCGGCATCGCCCCGGACTTCCGGCAGCGCTTCGGCCGCGCCTACGACATCGAGCTGCAGCGCTGGGTCGACGCCGCCCGTCGCGGCCAGGTCGACGGCCCAGGCGCCTGGGACGGGTACGCCGCCCAGGCGGTGTGCGCGGCCGGCGTCGAGGCGCTGCGCACCGGCCGGCGCACCGAGGTCCGGCTGGAGACGCGGGGGGGCGCGCAGTCGTGAGGATCGCCCTGGACCCGCAGATGCTGCGGACGACGCCGCTGCTGGAGCTGCCCGACGTCGTCGCCGGCATGGGCTACGAGTGGATCGAGCTCTCGCCCCGCGAGGACTTCATCCCGTTCTTCAAGCACCCGCGGGTGGACACCGCCACCGTCCGGGCGTTCAAGTCCCGGCTGGCCGACGCCGGCGTGGGCGTCACCTCGCTGCTGCCGGTCATGCGCTGGTCGGGCCCGGGCGAGGTGGAGCGGCAGGCCGCCGTCCGCTACTGGAAGCGGGCGATCGAGATCTGCGTCGAGCTCGGCGTGGACACGATGAACTCCGAGTTCAACGGCCGCCCGGAGGCACCGGAGCTCGCCGAGGCGATGTTCTGGCGGTCGATGGAGGAGCTGCTGCCGGTCTTCGAGCGGGAGGGCGTCAAGCTGGCGATGGAGCCGCACCCGGACGACTTCATCGAGCTCGGCCTCCCGGCACTCGACATGATCCGCGGCATCGACTCGCCCTGCGTGTCCTTCCTGTACTGCCTGCCGCACACGTTCCACCAGGGCGACGACGCGCCGGGGATCATCGCGAACGCCGGCGAGCTGCTCACCCACGTGCACGTGGCCGACTCGATGGACCACCGGGCCTCCGACGGGCTGCGCTACATCACCAACCCGCCGGGCAACACCACCCGCGTCCACCAGCACATGGAGATCGGCCGCGGCGACGTCGACTTCGACGAGGCCTTCGCCGCCCTGGCGGGGATCGGCTTCGACGGCGTCCTCACCACCTGCGTCTTCGGCTGGGACGACCAGGCCCGCGAGTCCGGCATCCGCATGCTCGACGCGATCCGCCGGCTGGTCGGCAAGCACTTCTCCGGCGACGCGGTCTCCGGTGCCGGCGCTGCCGGCACCTCCCGGCCCAACTTCCCGCAGACCCCGCTCCCCGACGACACCGCTCCCTGACGGCGGACCGACCCCGAGAGAGGCACCATGCCCACGCACATCCCGCACTGGATCGACGGCGCCCGCCGCGACGGCGCCAGCGGCCGAACCGGAGAGGTGACCGACTCAGCGACCGGCGAGGTCATCGGCGAGGTCGCCCTCGCCTCGACCGAGGAGGTCGACGCGGCCGTCGCCGCCGCCACGGCCGCCTTCCCCGGCTGGCGGGACACCTCGCTGACCAAGCGCACCGAGGTGCTCTTCCGCTTCCGCGAGCTCCTCAACGCCCGCAAGCCCGAGCTGGCCGCGATCATCACCGCCGAGCACGGCAAGGTCCTCGACGACGCCCTGGGCGAGGTCTCCCGCGGCCAGGAGGTCGTGGAGTACGCCTGCGGCGTGCCCTCGCTGGTCCGCGGCGGCTTCACCGAGAACGCCTCGACCAACGTCGACGTGCACTCGATCCGCCAGCCCCTGGGACCGGTCGCGATCATCAGCCCGTTCAACTTCCCGGCGATGGTGCCGATGTGGTTCTTCCCCATCGCCATCGCCACCGGCAACACCGTCGTCCTCAAGCCCAGCGAGCAGGACCCGTCGGCGTCGCTGTGGATCGCCGAGCTGTGGAAGGAGGCCGGGCTGCCCGACGGCGTCTTCAACGTCGTCCAGGGCGACAAGGTCGCCGTCGACCGGCTGCTCGAGCACCCCGACATCCAGTCGGTGTCCTTCGTGGGGTCCACCGCGATCGCCCAGTACGTCTACGAGACCGGCACCCGGCACGGCAAGCGGGTGCAGGCCCTGGGCGGGGCCAAGAACCACATGGTCGTGCTGCCCGACGCGGACCTCGACCTCGCCGCCGACGCCGCGGTGAACTCCGGGTTCGGCTCGGCCGGCGAGCGCTGCATGGCGATCAGCGCGGTGGTCGCCGTCGGCGAGGTGGGCGACGACCTGGTCGCCCGGATCGCCGAGCGCACCCACACGCTCCGTACCGGCGACGGCCGCAAGGGCTGCGACATGGGTCCGCTGATCAGCAAGCGGCACCGCGACCGGGTCGAGTCCTACGTCGAGGCCGGCGAGAAGGAGGGCGCCAAGATCGTCGTCGACGGCCGCGAGGTGACCCCCGACGGTGGTGAGAACGGGTTCTGGCTCGGCCCGACCCTGGTCGACCACGTCGAACCGAGCATGAGCGTCTACCGGGACGAGATCTTCGGCCCGGTGCTCTCGGTGCTGCGGGTGGACACCTACGAGCACGCGGTCGAGCTGATCAACGCGAACGAGTACGGCAACGGCACCGCGATCTTCACCAACGACGGTGGCGCCGCCCGGCGGTTCCAGCACGAGGTCGAGGTCGGGATGATCGGCATCAACGTGCCGATCCCGGTGCCGATGGCCTACTACTCGTTCGGCGGGTGGAAGAACAGCCTGTTCGGCGACTCGCACGCCCACGGCGCCGAGGGCGTGCACTTCTTCACCCGCGGCAAGGTCATCACCAGCCGCTGGCTGGACCCCAGCCACGGCGGCCTGAACCTGGGCTTCCCCCAGAACGCCTGAGGAGGGCCCCCACGGCCCCCGCTCGCCCGTTCGGGGCGCGGCCACCGGACCGGCCGGCGCCGGCGAGACACGTCTCCGCCGGCGCCGGCCTCGGGCCGCGCCCGACGACGTCACCGGGAGGTGGCCTGCGCCCGCCGAGCCCGCGGACCGAGCCGGGGCACCAGCGCTCTCCGGTCCTCGAGCAGTGCCAGGAGCCGGAGGTCCTTGGGGGGAAGGTGCCGCCGCCGGACGAGACCAGGAACCGCCACCGCGTCGAGTGCCTCGGTGCCCAGCACCGGATGCCGCGCCGGGAGTCCTTCCTGACACCTGCGCAGGCCGGGGACGCCGACCTGCCGACGGTGCGGGAGGACCTCGACACCCCGCTGCGCAGCTCGGGTGTGAGGCGGGTCCGGCTCGTGCAGGACGGACGCTCGGCCGACGACCGGTACGTCGTCCGGGCCCTGCCCCGGCCCACCCGATCTGCCCTCGGAGGACGGAGCCGTGCCCGTGGTCCGCATCGGCGACGTCGTCGGGGGACGACGCACCCCCGGACCGCTGCACCTGCTGGCGGACACGGCCCGGGAGCCGGCGCCCGACGGGGTGACCACGTCGACGCGGGACCGGCACCCTTGACCCCCGCCGCCGGCGCGCCGGACAGGGACACCGCGGGCGGGGTCGTCGCCGGCCGGATGGCGGCAGCGGCGTCGGCGTGGCTGGCCTCGCTCGACCCGGGACAACGGGGCCCGGCGCAGTGGCCCGGGCCCTCGGACGGGCCGCAGGCCGAAGCCGAGCGACTGCGCTGGCACTACGTACCGACCGACCACGGAGGGCTCCCCCTGGGCCGGCAACGGCCGGTCCAGCAGTCCCTGGCGATGCACCTGGTGTCCACCGGTCTCTCGGCAGCCGGCTACGTGACCGTCTGCGCGGTCATGGGCCTGGAGAACGTGCTCGACCGCGCGGAGCACTTCCCGCGCGGCAGCGGGGACCGGGAGCGCTACCGCGATCCCGGCCTGTACTACCTGCGGGTCTTCGGGGAGCCGGGCGGACCCGCCCCGTGGGGCTGGCGCTTCGGCGGTCACCACGTCTCCCTCAACAACCTCGTGGTCGGCGGCCGGGTTCGGGCGGTGACGCCCTGCTTCATCGGCGCCAACCCGGCCGCGGCCCCGCTCCTCGGGGGCGGCACCCTGCGGCCGCTCGGCTCGACCGAGGACCTGGCCCGCGACCTGGTGCGGTCCCTGCCACCTGCGCTGAGAGCCAGGGCCGTGCTGCTGAATCGGGCGCCCTCGGACATCGTCAGCGGCAACCGACCGCGGCTCCCGGGCGCCGGCGAGACCGAGGCCGGGCCGGACGACGGGCTGCTGCCACTGAGCGCCTCCCCGCTGGGGCTCGCGGGGAGCGAGCTGGACGGCGACCGGCGGGCGCTCCTGGAGGCGCTCGTGTCGGCCTACGTGGGCCGGGCACCCGACGGGCTGGCCCCGCCCGTGGACGTCGACGCCGTGCACCTGGCATGGGCCGGGCCCACGGAGCCGGGACGCCCGCACTACCACCGGCTGCAGGGCTCGCGGCTGCTCGCCGAGTGGGACAACACGCAGCAGGGTGGCAACCACGCGCACTCGGTGTGGCGGGACCCGGAGGCCGACTTCGGCCTGGACGCCCTCGCCGCCCACCTCGCCGAGCACCACGGAGGCTGACGACGCCTCCGAGGGCCGGTCGCCCCGCCACCGGGGACGCCCCCTCCGCACCCGGGCCCCGCAGCCGCCGCGGGGGTGTCCCGTCGCCCGCCCGCCCCCGATGGTCCGGGGGAGCCGCGCCCCGCGACGGTCCCGCACGCAGCGGCGCCCGCCGCCCCCGGGGAGACCGGGAGGGGCGGGCGCCAGCGGGGCCGGGGTGCTCAGCCGCCCCGGACGCCGGCCGGGGCCTCGTGGACCAGGTGCGCGGCGTCGTGCGTCCGGAAGTCGTCCTCGAGCTCCTCGAGCGTGCGGCCGCGGGTCTCCGGAGCGAACTTCTTGGCGAAGAACCACGACCCGACGTTGATCAGCGCGAAGAGCCCGAACGTCGGGGTCGCCCCCAGCGCGGCGACCAGCGGCGGGAACGCGAAGGAGATCGCCGCGTTCACCGTCCAGAGCACGAACACCGCGATGCCCATCGCGAACCCCCGGATCGTCATGGGGAAGATCTCCGAGAGCAGCAGCCAGACCAGCGTGCCGATGAACGTCTGCACGAAGAAGACGACGATCAGCATCGCGGCCAGGATCAGGTAGCTCCGGAACGCCGTCTCGGGCAGCAGGAAGGACAGCGCCAGGACGGCGTGCCCGGCCGCGACCCCCGTGAACCCGGTGAGCAGCAGGGGGCGGCGGTTGAAGTGCCCGATCAGGACGATGCCCAGGACGGTCCCGATGATCGCGACGACGCCGACGGTGATCGTCAGGACCAGGGACGCACTCGCACCCAGGCCGGTCGACTCCAGGATGGTCGGCGCGTAGTAGTTCACGGTGTTGATGCCGGTCGCCTGCTGGATGGTGGCCAGACCGCAGCCGATCCACAGGATCCGGCGCATCCACGGGAAGGCCCGCAGGTCGCGCATGGCCGCGCCCTTGTCCTCGTTGAGGTCGCGCTGGGCGTGCACGGCGATGATGTTGTACTCCTCGGCCGCCTCCTCGGGGGCACGGCCGAGCTCGAGGACGCGCCGGCTCTGGTCGAGCCGCCCGCGCACGGCGTACCAGCGGGGCGAGTCCGGGAGGAAGAACATCCCGACGAACAGCGCGACCGCGGGGATCGTGGCGACGCCGAGCATCCACCGCCAGACGTGCGGGTCGTGGATGATCGCGTCCAGCAGCGCGTTCATGGCGAAGGCGAGGAACTGGCCGGTCACGATCATCAGCTCGTTGATCGTCACCATCCGCCCCCGCCGGTCGACGGGCGCCATCTCGGCCAGGTACAGCGGGCAGGTCACCGCGGCGGCACCGACGCCGAAGCCGAGCAGGATCCGCCCGGTGGTCATGATCACCACGTTGGGCGCGATCGCGCAGATCAGCGCGCCGAACAGGAACAGCCCCGCGCAGACCAGCAGGCTGCCCTTGCGGCCGAGGGCGTCGGCGAGCTTGCCGCCGAGGAGCGCGCCGAACGCGGCGCCCGGGAACAGCAGGGAGCTGACCACGACCGCCTCGCTGAGCGGGGTGAGGTTCAGGTCCTCGCCCATGTAGAGGAGGGCACCGGAGATGACCCCGGTGTCGTAGCCGAACAGCAGGCCGCCGAGCGTGGAGATGACGGTCAGCTTGATGAGGAAGCGGTTGTTCGCAGGTGAGCGCTGCACACCGGCGGACGTCCCACCGGAGTGGCCGCCGTGGGAGGAATGGATCGCCGACATTGGCGCCTCTTCTCGGGAACAGGCCGCGTGCGGCCTGAGTGCGGAATGGCTGACAGAGGGGTCGCACACCCGGCTCCCGCCGTTCTCGGACGGCGACGCTAGGCGGGCGGAATGGCAGTTTCAAGACACGTGCGTGTTCGGGATCGCACATCCGCGGATGGGTTCCGCACACCGCGTGTTCAGGGCGCGCGGCGGCGGAAGAGGACCCGGCGTCGGGTGGGCGGCGGGCGCCCGGGCTCAGCGGCCGGCGACACGAGGGACCACCCCCACCCGTCCGAGCGCGGTCTCGAGCCCGGCGGGCGGCCGGCGGTCGCAGACCGCCGCCGTCAGCCGGTCCAGCGGCTCGATCAGCGCCGGCGCAGAGGTCTCGAACGCCTCCTGCGTGGCGACGAGGACGACCTCGTCGGCGATGTCCACGAGCCGGCGCTGCACGCTGGCCTCCGCCGGCGACTGCGCGTAGAGGCCGCGGGAGTCGACGGCCGACGGCGACACGAAGAACGTCCGCGCGCGGAGCCGGGCGACCGCGGCCTCCGTCGTCGGCCCCACGAAGGCCGAACGGGCCGGGAGGAACTCGCCGCCCAGCGCGACGACCCGCCCCGCCCGCTCCCGGGTGAGGAGCGACAGCGCGGGCAGCGAGTGCGTGAGGACGCAGCCGGTGAAGGACGGCGGCAGGGCCCGGGCGATCGCCACGCCCATCGGGCCGGCGTCGAGGACGATGGTGTCGCGGCAACCGACCAGGCCGGCCGCGTGCCGGGCGACCCGCTCCTGGTCCTCGGTGTGCTCGGTCTCCGGGAAGGCGGCCAGCCGCAGCTCGCGCGGGGCGAGGCTGGCCCCGCCGTGGACCAGCCGCACGCGGCCGGTGGCCTGCAGGTCGTGCAGGTCCCGTCGGATCGTCATCTGCGAGACGCGCAGCTGGCGGGCCAGGTCGGCCACGGACAGGAAGCCGACGGTCCGCAGCGTGGTGAGGATCCAGGCCCGCCGCTCGGGCGCCCCGCGCGGCGGTCCCGGGGCGGTCACGGCGCGGCCTCCGGGTGCCCGCGCGGTGCCGTGCCCCCGCGGCGAGGCGGGCAGCCGGGACCGCGCGGACCGGCGAGGATGACGCCGTGACTGCATGGCGCCGGCCGGCCGAGCGGCCCGTGCGAGGTCGCGTCGCCGCACTGGTCCTGCGGGTCCGCGGACGGGGCCGCTCGGCCGCCTTCCGCGCGGCCCGCATGACGGGGGCGACCGTCGCGGCCTTCCTCGTCGCGCAGGTCGTCGGGCTGCACACCCCGCCACCGCTGATCGCCGCGCTCACCGCCCTGCTCGTGGTGCAGGCGACGCTGAGCAGCACCCTGCTCAACGGCGTCCAGCGAGTGCTGAGCGTCGTGTCCGGCGTGTCCCTGGCGGTGCTGTTCGCCGCCGTCGTCGGGCTGACCTGGTGGAGCCTGGCGGCGCTGGTCGCGGCCTCGATCCTGGTCGGTCAGCTGCTCCGGCTGGGTCCGCACCTGGTGGAGGTCCCGATCAGCGCCATGCTCGTGCTCGGCGCGTCGGGAGTGGAGTCCGTCGGCTCGGCCCGCGTGGTGGAGACGCTCATCGGGGCCGCCGTCGGCGTCCTGGCCAACGTGGTCTTCCCGCCGGCGGTGCAGACCCGCTACGCGACCCGCGCGCTGCAGGGGTTCGCCGACGAGATCGCCGGGGTGCTGCACGACGCGGCGTCGGCCCTGAGCGCCGGGCCGGTGACCGTGGAGCAGTCCACCCGCTGGCTGGAGGACGCCCGCCGGCTCAACCGGCACGCCCCCCCGGGTGGACCGGGCGCTGGCCCACGCCGAGGAGAGCCGCCGGCTCAACGTCCGGGCACTGCGGGTCCCGCCGGTGGGCCGGGGGACGCGGACCGGCCTGGACGCGCTCGAATACGCCTCCGTGTCGCTGCGCACGCTGTTCCGGACCATCGACGACGCCACCCGGGAACGGACCGGCGTCGAGGAGAACGCCGTGTACGCCGACATCGTCCGGCGCACCGTCGCGAGCCTCCTCGAGCGCATGGGCAACGTGGTCCGCGAGTTCGGCCACGTGCTGGTCTCGGAGACCCCGGACGCCGAGGAGGGCGGGCGGAACCGGCTGTCCGGGGCGCTCGAGGCGCTCCGCAGCGGCCGGGCACTGATGCAGGACCTGCTGATCGGCGACCCGCGCAGCCACGCCGGTCTCTGGGAGCTCAACTCGACCCTGCTGGCGACGATCGATCGGATGCTGGACGAGTTCGGTGCGGTCGAGGGCCCGCCGCCGCGGCCGGCCGCCGCAGGCTCCTCCCGGGCCCGGCGTGCGGCCGTCACGGCGGGACAGCGGCTGCGCATCGCGCGCCGGGCACCGGCCGGACACGGCAGCGGGACCCTCCGCGGGCGCCCGTCCGGGGAGGGCGCCTGACGTCGGCTCGCTCGACG
The DNA here is from genome assembly GCF_052931555.1 of Geodermatophilus sp. URMC 61. Taxonomy (NCBI): domain Bacteria; kingdom Bacillati; phylum Actinomycetota; class Actinomycetes; order Geodermatophilales; family Geodermatophilaceae; genus Geodermatophilus; species Geodermatophilus sp. URMC 61. Next base: position 1,445,590 of record NZ_JBRFHZ010000002.1, on the reverse strand, counting down.
ACGCCCGTGCGGACACGTGCTCCTCCGGAGGGTGAGACGGCGGTGACGGAGAACGGCGGCCCCCTGCCGGGTCCCCGTCCCGAGCCGGCGAAGGGTGGGAGGCCGGGGCCCTTCCACGGTGCGGGGCAGGGAGTCCTCTCAGAGGTCGCCCTCGAGGAACTGGGCACGCCCCAGCCCGAAGGACCAGTCCTCGCGGGTGTTCGTGGCGACGGAGACGACCAGGTCGCTGGGCGCCAGGCCGGTGGCCTTCTCGAGCCGTTGCGCCAGGCCCGCGTAGAGGGCCCGCTTCTGCTCCTCCGAGCGCCCCTGCTGGAAGACCTGCAGCACCACGAGGTCATCGGTGCGCCCGATGCCCAGGCCGGTGTCCTCGCAGATGAGCTGCCCCGGGCGGTGCTCGGAGACCACCTGGTAGCGGTCCCCGGGTGGCGCGGCGAAGACGTCCAGCATGACCTCCTGGACCGTGTCGGCCAGGAGGCGGAGCTCCGCGGCGGTGCGGCGCCCCTCGACGACGTCGATCCGGACGAGCGGCATGAGGACCCTCCGTGGGCGGCAGGTGAGCCGACGTGGCGTGAATCACCCACACTATGTCAGGACATTAAGACTTAGTCGAGAGGCGAATCGGGCAGGCCGGTCGACGGGCCGGGACACCGTCCCGGCAGCTCCCTCGTCCCGGCACCGGCCCGGAGGCGCCGACGCCTGGTGCCGACCGGGTGACCGACGGCCTAGGATCCGGGCCGGCCCACCGCCGCGGTGATCGTCCGCCCGTGAGGGGGCCATCGCGGGACACGAGGAGCTGCCGGCCGAGCAGGGGCCCGACCACCGCTCCGGCGGCCCGGCACGAGAGGGTGGCGTCATGACTGCACACACCAGCGGGAGGCACCGGGTCGTCGTCGTGGGCGGCGGTTTCGGTGGGCTCAACGTCACCCGAGCCCTCGACCGGGCCGACGTCGACGTGACACTGGTGGACCGGGCCAACCACCACCTCTTCCAGCCGCTGCTGTACCAGGTGGCGACGGGCATCCTGTCCCCGGGGCTCATCGCGCCGGCGCTGCGCAGCGTCACCAAGCGGGAGAGGAACGCCCGCGTGCTGCTCGCGGACGTGCAGGACCTCGACCTGGACCGGCGGGTGGTCAGCGCCCGAGCACCGGACGGGCGGCGGCTCGAGCTGCCGTACGACACCCTCGTCGTCGCGGCCGGGGCGACACACTCCTACTTCGGCAAGGACCAACTGGCCGAGTACGCCCCGGGCATGAAGACCATCGAGGACGCCCGCTACCTGCGCGACGGGATCCTGGCCAAGTTCGAGATGGCCGAGATCGCCACCGATCCCGCGGAACGGGCGGAGTGGCTGACCTTCGTGGTGGTCGGGGCCGGGCCGACGGGCGTCGAGCTCGTCGGGCAGATCGCGGAACTGGCCCACACGGTCCTCCCGCGGGACTACCGTTCCGCGGACACGCGACAGGCTCGGATCATCCTGCTGGAGGGGGCCGGGGCCGTCCTGCCCCCCTTCGCGCCCAAGCTCCAGGCGTACACCAAGAAGCGCCTGGAGGAGATGGGTGTGGAGGTGCGGCTCAACACCCTGGCCGTCGACATGGACCACGAGTCGATCACGGTCGAGGGACCGGAGGGGCGCGAGACGATCCGCACGCGCACCCGCATCTGGGCCGCGGGGGTGCAGGCGTCCCCGCTGGCCCGACTGCTGGCCGAGAAGGCCGGCGTCGAGACCGACCGCGCCGGCCGGATCCCGGTGGCTCCCGACTGCACGGTGCCGGGCCACCCGGAGGTCTTCGCCATCGGCGACATGGCGTCGCTCGACAAGCTGCCAGGGGTGGCCCAGCCCGCCATCCAGGAGGGCAAGTACGTCGGCAAGGTCATCAAGGACCGTCTCGCCGGCCGGCAGTCGCCACCCTTCACGTACTTCGACAAGGGCACCATGGCCACGATCGGCTACCGCTCAGCCGTCGCGGACGCCTTCGGGGTGAAGGTCACCGGCTTTGCGGCCTACGTCATGTGGATCTTCATCCACGTCATGTACCTGGTCGGTTGGGGCAACCGGCTCGGCACCCTCTACACCTGGGCCCGCGCACTGTGGCTGTCCCACAACCGGGGCAACCGGATCATCGCGTTCGACACGGCGCGACAGGAGTTGGCCGAGCACCGCCCGCCGACGATCCTGCCCCGGAACACGCCGCCTCGGGTCCCCGACGCCGAGGAGGCCATCCCGGGGGCTCCGCGGGAGGCCGGCGGCGGCTGACCGCTCGCGGGCAGGAACTCAGCGGGCCGGCGAGAAGGCAGCGCGGAAGCGGTCGAGCGCCACCACCGGGTCGCCCGACGCCCAGCCCTCCAGGGCCACGACGCCGTCGTAGCCGAGGCGGTCGAGCGCCGCGGCGATCGCCGGGTGGGAGATCTCCCCCGTGCCCGGCTCGCACCGGCCGGGGACGTCGGCGACCTGGATCTCCCCCACCAGCGGCAGCGCCCGCTCCACCAGCGCGATGAGGTTCCCCTCACCGATCTGGGCGTGGTAGAGGTCGAGGTTGAGCCGCAGGTGCGGGCTGCCCACCGCCTCCACCAGCGCGATCGTGTCGGCGGCGCGGGCGAACGGCGTGCCCGGGTGGTCGACGGCGGTGTTGAGGTTCTCGAGGGTGAAGACCCGCCCGGCCCGCTCCCCCAGCGCGGCCAGCCGCTCCAGCGTGCGCGCGGCGGCGAGCCACATCGCCGGGGTCACGACCTCGGCGGGCACCACCGGCAGCCCCCGGCCGTCCAGCCCGGTCCCGTGCAGGTTCAGCCGCGGGCAGTCCAGCCGGTCGGCGACGGCGAGGGACTGCTCGGCGGTGCGGAGCAGCTCCGCAGCACCGTCGGGATCGGCCAGGGTGCCGGTGACGTACCCGGTCATGGAGGAGAAGGTCGCGCCGGTCCGCGCGAGCTCGTCGACGTCCTTGGCCGTCCAGTCCCAGATCTCGACCTCGAAGCCGGCGTCGGCGATGCGCCGCACCCGCTCGGCGAACGGCAGGTCGAGGAAGAGCATCTCGGCCGAGGCAGCGAGTCGGAGGACCCCGTCCTCCCCACCGCTCGCACGCTCGGGGCGGGACCCGGGACGGGGCCGGGTCACTTCTCGACCCGCACGGGACGGCCGGTGCGCACCGACTCCGCCGCAGCGAGCGCGATCGCCAGCGCGGCGCGGGCGTCCTCACCGGTCACCGGCGCGGGCGTCCGGGTGCGGACGGCCTCGACGAACGCGGCCAGCTCGGCGGTGTACGCGCCCGGGAAGAGCTCCTGGTCGCCGCGGACGGTCTCGACCAGCCGCCCGGCCGGCCCGGAGAAGGCCATCCCGCTGCGCCGGCCGTCGCCCATGGTGGCCATGCCGCCGGAGCCGAGCACCTCGCCGCGGACGTCGTAGCCGTAGGCGGCCTCGAAGCAGGCCTCGGCCACCGCCACGGCCCCGTTGTCGAAGCGCACGGTGACCACGGCCGTGTCGAGCAGCCCGCGGTCCCGCCACGCCGGCTCGACGAGCGCGTCCCCGGTCGCGAAGACCTCGACGGCCTCGGCGCCGGGGTTCAGGAAGCGCAGCGTGTCGAAGTCGTGGATCAGCGTCTCGAGGAAGATCGTGTCCGGCAGGACGCGGGACGGGTCGAAGCCGCCGGGGTCGCGGGTGAGCGAGCGCAGCAGCCGCGGGGTGCCCAGGGTGCCGGCGTCCAGCAGCGCCCGGGCGGCCCGCCAGTCGGCGGCGAACCGGCGGTTGAAGCCCACCTGCAGGACGACGTCCGCGGCGCGGGCCGCGTCGATCGCCCGGTCGGCGTCCCGGAGGGTGACCGCCATCGGCTTCTCGCAGAAGACGTGCTTGCCCGCGGCCGCGGCGGCGACCACCAGGTCGGCGTGCGACCGGGCCGGCGCGGCGATGACCACGGCGTCGACGGCCGGGTCCGCCCAGGCCTGTGCGACGTCGGTGCAGGCCCGGCCCGCGCCCAGCGCGCCGGCCAGCCGCTCGGCCGCGCCCGGTCCGGGGTCGACCACGGCGGCCAGCCGCGCGTGCGGCAGCCGCCGGGCCAGCGTCTCCGCGTGGAAGGCGCCCATCCGCCCCGACCCGATGAGGGCCACACCCACGGTCTCCATCCCGACCTCCGAGTCCTAGAACGTTCTAGGGAGGTCAGCGTGGCCGGGTCGACGTCCCCCGTCAAGGGGATTTCGCTAGAACGTTCTAGAACCGTCGGCGCTAGGCTGGGCGGGTGCCATCAGCCGGACCCGGCCGGAGGCCGACCCTGGCCGACGTCGCCGCCCGGGCCGGCGTCTCCACGGCCCTCGTGTCGATCGTCGTGCGCGGCGCCGCGGGAGCCAGCGCCGCGACGCGGGAGAGGGTGCAGCGCGCCGCGGACGAGATCGGCTACCGGCCCGACAGCCGCGCCCGCCTGCTGCGCAGCTCCCGCAGCCGGCTGATCGGCGTCGTGTTCGGGGTCCAGCACGCCTTCCACGGCGATCTGCTGACCGGGCTCTACGACGCGGCCGAGAAGGCCGGGTACGAGCTGGCCCTGAGCGCCGTCACGCCGGGACGCGGCGAGCAGCGGGCGGTCGACAGCCTGCTGGGGGACCGCTGCGAGGCGCTGGTGCTGCTCGGCCCCTCGTCGCCCACCGCCCACCTCACCGGCCTCGCGACCCGCCTGCCCGTGGTGACCGTCGCCCGCTCCGTGCGGTCCGCCGCGGTCGACGTCGTCCGGACCGCCGACGACGAGGGACTGCACCTGGCGGTGGACCACCTGGTGGCGCTCGGCCACCGCGACGTGGTGCACGTCGACGGCGGGCGTGCCCCGGGCGCCGCCGAGCGGCGGCGGGGCTACCGCGAGGCGGTGCGCCGGCACGGCCTCACCCCGCGCGTCCTGCCCGGCGGGCTCACCGAGGACGACGGCGCGGCTGCGGCGCGCACCCTCCTGACCGGCCCCCTGCCCGGTGCGGTCACGGTCTTCAACGACCGGTGCGCCCTGGGCCTGCTCGACGTCCTCCGCCGGGCGGGGCGCACGGTGCCCGGGGACGTCAGCGTGGTCGGGTACGACGACAGCCGGATCGCCCGGCTCTCCTCGGTCGACCTCACCTCCGTCGCTCAGGACGTCGGGCAGCTGAGCACGCTGGCCGTGCGGCGGGCCGTCGACCGGCTCGACGGGATCCCCGTCGAGCAGCGTGAGCTCGTGGTCCCGCCCCGGCTCGTCGTCCGGAGCACCACCGCCCCGCCCCGCTGAGGCGGCGGTGTCCGCGGGAACCGCCCCGGGCGGCTCCCGCGGGTGAGCGCCTCGGCACCGCACCCCGCTGGGTCGTCGTCCGCACGAGGACAGGGCTCAGGGTCCGAGAGGCCCGTCGCGCGATCTGTGCGGCACACGCCTTCTCGCAGGTCAGACAGTCGGCGCTCGGCACGTGCCGTTCCCGTTCCGGTCCCGGTGGCCGGGTCCCGCTCGCCGAGCTGCTCACCGTGCGCCCTCGGCCTCGTACGTTCGGTAGCGCCGTGGCACCTCCTCGTGGTGGCCGCGCCCGGGAGTCGGCTCGCTGGACCGAACGGGGGCGATGGGCCGTGGTCAACCCCCGGCCGCCGTGGGCAGAGTGTGCAACGCGCATGGGAACTGCCCGGTCTCCCGACAGGCTTCGACGGGGGACTCGCTGAGCACCCGTCCCCGACGAGACGGAGGAGGCGCCTCGTGTCGGACCGTGACCCCGGCGTGCCGAACGAGTTCGATCTCGACCCGGAGATGGCCCTCGAGGCCGATGGGAGCGCCGAACCGCCACCCACACCTCCTGCCGTAGAGAACCCGGAGAACCCGGACTACGTCGAGCCGGCGCCACACGCGGTGCCCGTCCCGGAAGACGCCGGTCAGTGACCATCCAGATCGGCGGATACCAGGGCGCGCGCAGTTGCACCGGAGGTCCCACGCAGGGCGCACGGAACCTGGTGTCGTGGTGGCTCGGCGCCTACGGGGACCGAGGCGCGAGGAACCTCGGCATCTACAACTGTCGTCCGGTGGGTGGCGGACGCACGCTCAGCGTCCATGCCGAGGGGCGTGCCGCCGACCTGGGGACCCCCGTCGGGAACAGCTGGTCCTGGGGGGTGATGGACACCTTCCGGCTGCACTCCCAGGAACTCGGCCTCCAGTGCGTCATCCACAACCGCAGGATCTGGTCGTCGATCGCGGCGGACTGGCGCCCGTACTCCGGGTCCTCACCACACACCGATCACGGGCACGTCGAGCTGATGTGGTGGGCCGCGAACGGCGGGCTGACCGTGGACCTGCTCAACCAGGTCGTGCTGGGCGACACACCGCCGCCTCCGCCCCCGCCCGCCATGCCGGTGCTGCGGCTGGGCAGCAGGGGCGATGCCGTGCGGAGGCTCCAGGAGACCCTGAACCGCTGGTACCCGAGCCTCCCGCCACTCGACGTCGACGGTGACTTCGGTCCGCGGACGGACGCCCGGGTGCGGTACTTCCAGGGGCGTGCCGGGCTGGTGGCCGACGGGATCGTGGGGCCCGACACCTGGCGGGCCCTGGGGTTCTAGGACCGCAACGGCGGTGCTGCCGGTGCCCGTCCGCGGGCGCGGAGGTGCGCGGCGAGGGGTCCGGGCCGGGCGTCGTCGGCGCACCGGGACCGGTCCGCGGCGGAGTCCGGGGCGGGTCGTGCCGACGATCCACAGGGTGCCGTTGCCGGGTCAGAGGTCGAGCACCAGCCGCGGGGTTGCGGAGCGGGAGACGCAGATCATCATGCAGTCGTTCGCCTCCCGCTCCTGCTCGCTCAGGACCGAGTCGCGGTGGTCGGGCACGCCCTCGAGGACCGCGGTCTCGCAGGTGCCGCAGGTGCCCTCGGCGCACGAGGAGAGGACGCCGACCCCGGCCTCCTCGACGACCGACAGGACCGAGCGGCCCGGCGGGACGGGGAGGGTCAGCTCGCTCTGCCGCAGCACGACCTCGAAGGCCTCGTTCCGCGCCGTCGCGTCCTGGGGTCGGGGGGCGAAGCGCTCCACGTGCAGCGCCCCGCGCGGCCAGGCGGCGCAGCGCTGTTCCACCGCCGCGAGCAGCGCCTCGGGGCCGCAGCAGTAGACGAGGGTGTCCGGTCGGGGCGTGCCGAGCAGGGCGTCGAGGTCGAGCAGCCCGGTCTCGTCCTGCGGGCGGACCGACACCCGGTCGCCGTAGCCGGCCAGCTCGTCGAGGAACCCCATGGAGGCGCGCTGCCGCCCGCCGTAGACGAGCTGCCAGTCCGCGCCGGCGGCGTCGGCGACGCGGATCATCGGCAGCAGCGGCGTGATGCCGATGCCCCCCGCGAGGAACAGGTACCGCGGCGAGGCGACCAACGGGAAGTTGTTGCGCGGGCCGCGCACCCGCACCGTGTCACCGACGGACAACCGGTCGTGCACGTACAGCGAGCTGCCGCGACCGCCCGGGTCGCGCAGGACGCCCAGGCGGTACTCGGCGTGGTCGGCGGGGTCGCCGCACAGCGAGTACTGCCGCGTGGCCGCTCCGTCGAGCACCAGGTCGACGTGCGCGCCCGCCTCCCACGGGGGCAGCGGGCGGCCGCCGGCCTCGCGCAGGGTCAGGGCGACGACGCCGTCGGCGACCTCCCGCTTGGCGGCCACCGTGGCGTCGGCCTCGAACTCGGTGGCGGCGAGGGTGACGGTCGTCGTCCGGTGGTGCACGGCCTCGACGCGCGGACGGCGAGCCGACCGGCCGAACGCGATCGGCAGGTGCTTCCAGACGTACATGTTGGGCGAGCTGGGGTAGAAGGTCGGCGGGCCGGCCGGCTCGTAGTCGCCCAGCACCGGCAGGGCCTCCTCGAGGGCGATCCGCGCCTCCAGCCGGGCCAGCGGCGCGCCGAGGCAGCCGTGCACCCCCTCGCCGAAGCCCAGGTGGCGGCCCCGCGGCCGGGTGACGTCGAAGCGGTCGGGGTCGGGGAACTGGCGCTCGTCGCGGTTGGCCGCGCCGGGGATCAGGACGACGCGGCTCCCGGCGGGCATCGTGACCCCGTGCAGGGTGACCTCACGCGAGGTCGTGCGGGCGGTGAGCTGCAGCGGCGTGATGAGGCGCAGGGCCTCCTCGACGGCAGCCGGGATCAGCGACGGGTCGGCCTGCAGCAGCGCCCGCTGGTCGGGGTTCTCGGCCAGCAGCTTGAACAGCGTGCCGGTCAACCCCGCGGTGGACTCCACGCCGCCCAGGAACAGGATCATCATCAGGCCGCTGACCTCGGAGTTCGGCGTGACCTCCGCGTCCACGAACGGCACGCCGTCGATGTCGGCGTGCACGAACTCCGTGACCAGGTCGTCGCGGCCGTGGCGGCGGCGCTCCTCGAGCAGGTCGATGAAGAACTGCTGGACGCCGGCGGTCGCGGCCCGCGCGACCGGGGTCAGGTGCGGGGTGCCGGGCACCCGGTCCTTGAGCTCGTGGGTCCAGTGCTCCAGCTGCTCCCGCCGCGCCCGCTCGAGGGGGTCGTCGTCGTGCCGGCTCGGCAGTCCCATCAGGTGGAAGAAGACGTCGAAGGGCATGGGCCAGGCCAGCTCCTGGGCGATGTCGACCATGCCCCTGTCCACCGCGCCCCGGTCCCGCCACGAGGCGACCAGGTCGCGCACCACCGCCCGGACGCCGTCCTCGAGCGAGGCGATGCGGCGCGGCAGGAAGTACGGCTGCACCACCGAGCGGACCTGGTCGTGCCGCGGGTTGTCCATGCTGCCGATGGACCCCGGCGGGACCTGCTCCAGGCGGCTGTCGTCGATGTCCATGCCCTCGAAGCTGCGGAACGTGTCCGCGTCGAGCGCCGCCGCCCGCACGTCCTCGAAGCGGGTCAGGGCGTACCAGCCCCAGCGCTCGCTCCAGTAGACGGGCGCCTCGTCCCGCATCCGGCGGTACGTCCCGAACGGGTCGGACGTGTAGAAGTCCGGCCGGAACGGGTCGTAGTCGAGGGGAGCAGCGGGGGCGGTGGCGGTCTCGGCCATGGGGATCTCCGCGATCGGCAGCGACTCGGTTTGAAGCGCTTCAAGACTTGCTGGTGACCTCCGCCACTGTCAACGGTTTGTCAGGTCAAAGTCCCCGCCGGGATCACGCGACCCCGCACGGGAACGGCCCTGGGGGCGCGCGAGATCGCGTGACCTCGCCGAGGAGGGTGGTCAGGCCGCTCCCGGAGGCGGTGGACCGGTCGTCCCCCGCACCACCAGCCGTGGCGGTACGACGACCTCGCGGCGCTCGGTGCGCCCCCCGTCGAGCCGCTCGACCACCGCGGCGACCGCGTACCGCATCAGCTGCTGCGACTCCTGGCTGACCGTGGTCAGGTCCACGTGCGCCAGCCGCGAGAGCGGGCTGTCGTCGTAGCCCACCACGGACACCTCGCCGGGGACGTCGACGCCACCGCGCAGCAGCGCGTCGAGCAGGCCGACGGCAGAGGCGTCGTTGTACGCGACGACCGCGGTCGGGGGTGCGTCGGCGGCGAACAGCGTCCGCGCCGCCCGCGCCCCGGACGCCTCGCCGGAGTCCCCTGCGACGACCTGCACCTGCGACCCGAACCGGTGCCGGCGCATCGCCCGCTCGTAGCCGCGCCGCCGGGCCGTGGCGATCGGTCCGCGACCACCGTCGACGTGGGTGATGCGCCGGTGCCCGAGGCCGGCCAGGTGCTCCACGGCCTGCGCCACACCCTCGTCGTCGGCAGCCCGGACGACGTCGACGCCGTCGGCCGACACCGGGCGTCCGACAGCGACCACCGGCAGCTGCCGGGCCAGCGCGCTCAGCCGGGCGGCGGGCGCGTCCGGCCCCAGCAGGACCAGGGCCTCGCACCGCGAGTCGAGCAACGTCTCCACTGCCCGTCCCTCGTCCCGGGTGCGGGTGACCGTGCTCAGGACCAGGTCGTACCCGTGCTCCTCGGCCGCGTCGTGGACGTCCTCGACGAGCTGGGCGTGGAAGGTGCTGCCGACGTCCATCAGGACGCCGATCAGCCGGCTCCGCCGACGGGCCAGCAGGCTGGCCGCGCGGTCGGGCCGGTACCCCAGCCGGGCCGCGGCGTCGAGCACGCGGTCGCGGGTGGCACTGCTCGGGCCCGGGGAGCCGCGCAGCACGAGCGACACCGTGGCCGGCGACACCCCCGCCTCACCCGCGACGTCCTGCAGCCGGGGACGACGCCCCGGCTCCTCGGCGCTCAGGACGACCGCCTCCTCCCTTGACACGACCGCGGCACCCTGCTGTCATCGGCGCCATCATTAAAGCGCTTTAAGGCCGCGTGGGCGACATCCTCGCGCAGCGTGCCACCTCGGCGGGACGGCGTCCGCCTCCGCCCTGCTCCAGCCACCGGAGGGTGACAGCCATGTCCCAGCAGCTCCTGTCCGTGGCGGTGATCGGCGCCGGCATGGCCGGCCGCAGCCACGCCGCCGGGTACCGCCAGGTGAACACCGTCTTCGGCGAGGGGCTGCCGCCGGTCCGGCTGGCCACGATCGCCGACGCCAACGAGCAGCTGGCCCGCGACGCGGCCCGCCGCTACGGGTTCGAGCGGGCGGTGACCGGCTGGGAGGAGGTCGTCGAGGACCCCTCCGTCGACGCGATCAGCATCGTCGTCGGCAACGCCCTGCACCGGCCGATCGCCGAGGCGGCCATCGCCGCCGGCAAGCACGTGCTGTGCGAGAAGCCGCTGGCCGGCTCGCTGGAGGACGCGCGGGCCATGGTCGCCGCTGAGCGGTCCGCCGACGTGGTGACCGCCGTCGGCTACACCTACCGCCGCTCCCCCGCCATCGCGGCGATCCGCGACCACGTGCGGAACGGCGAGCTGGGCGAGCTGACCCTGTTCGACGGCCGCTACTGGTGCGACTACGCCTGCGATCCGCGCAGCCCGCTGAGCTGGCGCTACCGGGGCGGACCGGGCAGCGGGGCGCTGGCCGACATCGGGGCGCACGTCATCGACGTCGCCCAGTTCCTGTGCGGGCCGGTCGTGTCGGTCTCCGGTGCCGCGCTGGCCACCCGGGTGACCAAGCGGCCGCTGCCGCTGGGCGCGGTGGTCGGCCACGGCGCCGCCCCGGTCTCCGACGAGATGGGCGAGGTGGAGAACGAGGACACGGCCGTGTTCTCGGCGCGCTTCGAGTCGGGCCTGTCCGCGTCGTTCTCGGTGTCCCGCACCGCCTTCGGCATGCCCAACGGGCTGGCCTTCGACGTCCACGGGCTGGACGGCCGCGCCTCCTTCGACTGGCACCGCCCCGCGGAGTACCTCTTCGACGACCGCCAGCCCGAGGCCCGCACCCGCGGCGCGCGGCAGGTGATCGTCGGCCCGCAGACGCCCTACTTCGCCGGGGGCTACCCGATGGAGGCCCCGGGCGTGGGCGGCGGCAACGCCGAGATGTTCGTCTACCAGTGCCGCGCCTTCCTCGACCAGATCGCCGGCACCCCGGACCCGCTGCCGCCGAACGCCACCTTCGCCGACGGGCTGCACACGATGCAGATCGTCCAGGCGGTCGTCGAGTCCGCGCAGTCCGACGGCGCCGCCGTCGGCATCCCCACCCACTGACCCGCCGACCGGGAGGCCGATCCCCGATGTCCCTCAAGCTGGGCGCCTACACCGCCTGCCTGCACGACCGCCCACTGTCCGAGGCCCTCGACGTGCTGCAGGCCGACGGCCTGACCTCCGTCGAGGTCAACACCGGCGGCTTCATCCCCTCGCCGCACTGCCACGTCGACCTGCTGCTGTCCTCCGAGCGGGCCCGGCGGGACTACCTGGAGACCTTCGCCGCCCGCGGGATGGAGCTGACGGGGCTCAACTGCAACGGCAACCCGCTCAACCCGCTGCCCGGCGTCGGCCCCAAGCACGCCGACGACCTGCGCCGCACCATCGAGCTCGCCGGGCTGCTGGGCGTCGAGAACGTCGTGACGATGTCGGGCACCCCCGGCTCCGACCCCGACGCCAGGTACCCGTCCTGGGTCGTCAACCCGTGGGACGGCGTGTACATGGACGTCCTGGACTACCAGTGGGGCGTGGCCGCCGAGTTCTGGACGGAGATCGACGCTCTCGCCCGCGCCAACGACGTCCGGATCGCCATCGAGATGCACCCGCACAATCTGGTGTTCTCCCCCGTCACGCTGCGCCGGCTGGTGGACACCGTCGGCGCGACCAACATCGGCGCCGAGATGGACCCGTCGCACCTGATGTGGCAGGGCATGGACGTCGTCGCCTGCATCCGCGACCTCGGCCCGCTGGTGTTCCACGCCGCCGCCAAGGACGCCATGATCACGCCGGGGGTCGGCATCCGGGGCGTGCTCGACACCTCCTTCGAGCGGGTGCCCGCCGACGCCCCGGGCAAGGTGCCCACCGGCTACGGCTCCTGGTGCACCGCCTGGCCGGAGGACCCGGCGTGGCGGTTCGTCGCCGTCGGCGTCGGCCACGACGTCGACTGGTGGACGGAGTTCCTGCGGGCCCTGGCCGAGGTCGACCCCGACATGGCGGTCAACATCGAGCACGAGGATGCCGCGTACGACCGCCTGGAGGGCCTGGCCCTCGCCGCCGAGAACCTCCGCGCCGCCGCCGAGAAGCTGTAGCGGCCGGTCACGCCCCGGTCCGGTGCGGCTGGTTCCGGACCCGCGGCCGGGGCGGCAGCCCGGCGAGCCGGTAGCAGCGGTCGACCAGCGTCATGGTCGCGACCGCGTCGTCCGGGCCGGTGGGCACCGGCGGGCCGCCCCGCAGCGCAGCCGTGAACGCCTCCAGCTGGTACGTGTACGACGTCCGGGTGCCGAGGTGCTCGGTCCTCGTCCCGGCCGGGGTGCGCACCAGCACGCGGTCGTCCCGGTGCGGCTCGACGAACGCCGGCGCCGTCGCCTCCCCGCGGGTGCCGACGATCCGCAGCGAGAAGTCCCGGTCCGGGTGCACCATGCTGCAGCGCACGGCGGCGGTGGCGCCGGACGGGAAGTGCAGGTCGGCGTGCAGCTCCTCGTCGACACCCGGGGCACCCGCGCGTTCCCCGGCGCGGGCGGTGTCCGGGACCGGTTCGCCGCCGGTCCACGGCGCCAGGCTGCGCAGGGCGTGCAGGCCGTAGCAGCCGAGGTCCATGAGCGCCCCGCCGGCCAGCTCGAGCGACCAGCGGGGATCCCCGTCCTCCGGCGCGGGCATGGCGATCGTCGCCTCGACGCGGACGACGTCCCCCAGCTCACCGGTGTCCACCAGGTCGAGGAGCCGGCGCATCACCGGGTGGTAGAGGTGGTGGAACCCCTCCATGACCGTGACGCCCGCGCGCCGTGCGGCGTCCCGGACGTCGGCGGCCTCCTCCGCGTTCGAGGCGAACGGCTTCTCTGACAGCACGTGCTTGCCGGCCGCGACGGCGGCCAGGTTCCACGGGCCGTGCAGCGCGTTCGGCAGCGGGTCGTAGACCACCTCCACCTCGGGGTCGGCGAGGACGTCCGCGTACGAGGGCAGCACGCGCTCAACGCCGTGGGTGCGGGCGAAGTCCTCGGCCCGGGCCCGGCTCCGGGCGGCGACCGCGACCAACCGGGCACCGGTGTCGCGCGCGGGGACGGCGATGGCCCGCTCGGCGATGCGCGCGGCGCCCAGGACCCCGATCCGCAGCGGCTCGACCCGGTCCGTCGTCACCGGTACAGCCCCGGCCGCTCGGGGAGCTCCACCGCCACCCGGCCGCCTGCGTGCAGTGAGCGCAGCGCCGCATCCGAGACCACCTGCGCGGCCAGGCCGTCCCAGGCGCTGGGTCCCTGGAACGGTCGCCCGCCGACGACGGTGTCGACCCACTCGCGCAGCTCGACGTCGTAGGAGAGCGCGAAGCGCTCCCGCCAGTCGGCGGGCACGAGACCGGCGACCGCGCCCTCGCGGCGGATGCGGACCGGAGCGGGGTCGGCCAGCTCCACCGTGCCGGTCTCGCCGGAGACCTCGCAGCGGATCTCGTAGCCGTAGTGGACGTTGACCGACACCTCGACGTCGGCGAGGACGCCGTCGGCCATCTCGAGGAGCAGCAGCAGCGGGTCCTGCAGCTCGCCACCGCGGCTGCTCTTGCGCGGGGTGAACACCTGGACAGCGGCGATCTCCTGGTCGAGCAGCCAGCGCAGCTCGTCGATCTCGTGGACGGCGGTGTCGGCGATGGACATGTCGCGGGTGTAGTGCGGGGGCACCGAGGCGTTGCGGTGCGCGCAGTGCACCAGCAGCGGGGCGCCGATGGCGCCGCCGTCCACCGCCCGCTTGAGGGCCCGGTGCGCGGGGTCGTAGCGGCGGTTGAAGCCGACCTGCACGAGCCGCCGGCCGGCGGCGACCTCCGCCGCCACGATCCGCCGGCAGGCCTCCTGCGTGGTGGCCAGCGGCTTCTCGCAGAACACCGGCTTGCCGGCGGCGATGGAGGCGAGCACGTACGGCTCGTGCGTCGGTCCCCAGGAGGTGACGACGACGGCGTCGACCGCGTCCGACGCGACCAGCTCCTCGCCGCTGGGCAGGGCCTTCGCGGCCGGCAGCTGCGCGGCCACGCCGGCGGCGCGCTCGGCGTCCGCGTCGGCCACCGCCACCACCCGGCTGCCCCCGGGGCCACCGTCCAGCCGGCGGACGTGCTCCTGGCCGATCATGCCGATCCCGATGACCCCGATGTCCAGCCCCACGACGTCCTCCTCGACTCGTCCGCGCCCCGCCCGGGGCTGCGCCGGGTCGAGGCTGTCCGCCGGAGCACGTCCGGTCAACGGCGAGGACCCCTCATCGACCCGTCACCGGGTTCCCGCGCAGCGAGGACCTCGACCGGGATGTTGTGCGGCGTCACCACCTGCACGCCGGAGTGCCAGGACCTCGGGGTGCCGGGCAACGCGCCGTGGGCCTGCATGACCACGTGGCAGGCGCGGCGCAGGTCCAGCGCGAGGTCGTGGTGCAGGACCGCGGACAGCCGTCCCTCCCGCAGCAGCGCGAGGTTCTCGGCGTCCAGGTCGTGGGCGACGAACGCGTGGCAGGCGCGCCCGGCGTCGGCGAACGCCGCGACCGTCGCGGCGTTGCCGCCGGCGGCGTACATCGAGTAGACGGCGGCGATGCCCGGGTCGGCGGCGAGGGCGTCCCGGACGAGCCCGCGCAGCACGTCGTCGTCGCCGGTCGCGTCGACCAGGTCGACCTGCCGCCGGCCCGGGCGCAGCGACCGGGTGGTCGCCCGGAAGCCCATCTCCCGGTCGTCCTCGCCGCGGAAGGAGCCGGTCCCCCGGGTGACGAGGACGGCGGCGTCGTCCGGCAGCCACTGGTCGAGCAGGTAGGCCGCGGTCGCCCCGGCCGCCCGGTTGTCCAGGCCGACGTAGGCGACCCGGCGGCTGGTCGGCAGGTCGGTGACCAGCGTGACCACGGGGATCCCGGCCTCGGCCAGGCGCTCGACCGCACCGACGACCAGCGGGTGGTCGGGGGCCTTGAGGACGACGCCCTGCGAGCCACGCCGGGCGATCCGGTCGAGCGTGGCCGCCAGCTCGGTCACGGGAGGGGCGTCGGCCAGGTGGAACCGCGCCCGGAACGTCGCCGGCCGGACCAGCGGCAACTGGGACTCCAGGGCCGCCCGGACCGCGGCGGAGAACCTGGCCGGCGCGTCGACCACCAGGTCGAGGAGGAACGTCCGCCCGGTGAGCCGCACCTGCGTGCGCTGCCGGTCCAGGTCGGCGATGGCACGGTGGACCTCCTGCACGGTGCTCTGCCGCACCCCGCCACGTCGGTTGAGGACCCGGTCGACGGTCGCCTCCGACAGGCCGGCCTGGCAGGCGATCTCGCGGATCGGGTAGGGGTGCGGCATGGCGCCAGTCTGAGGGGTCGGTGAGGTGCCGGTGAGGTTGACCGGGCACGCGACGGCTCGCGAGGCTGGCGAGATGACCACGGTTCCGGACGTCCCCCTGAACAACGGTGTCGCGATCCCCCAGCTCGGGCTGGGCACCGCACGGCTCCCCGACGAGGCGACCCGCCGGATCGTCGGCGAGGCCCTCGAGGTCGGCTACCGCTTCGTCGACACCGCGGCCAGCTACGAGAACGAGCGCGGGGTCGGGCAGGCCCTCGCCGACTCGGGTCTCCCGCGGGAGGAGGTGTTCGTCTCCACCAAGCTGCGCGGCCGGGAGCAGGGGTCCGACTCGGCGAAGCAGGCGCTGCGGTCGAGCCTGGACCGGCTCGGGCTCGACTTCGTCGACCTGTACCTCATCCACTGGCCGCTCCCCCGGCTCGACCGCTACGTCGAGTCCTGGCTGGCCATGGAGGAGCTCCTCGCCGAGGGGCTCACCCGCGCCGTCGGCGTGTCCAACTTCCTGCCCGAGCACCTCGACCGGCTCGCCGCCGCCTCCTCGACGGTGCCGGCGGTGAACCAGATCGAGTGCCACCCGCGGGACCCGCAGCTCGCGCAGCGCGCCGACGACGCCCGTCGCGGGATCGTCACCGAGTCCTGGTCACCGCTGGCCAACGGCGGGGAGCTGCTGCGGCAGCCGGTGCTCGCCGAGATCGGCCGGCGGCACGGCAGGACCCCCGCGCAGGTGGTCCTCCGCTGGCACGTGCAGCAGGGGCTGGTCACCTTCCCCAAGGCGTCGTCCCGCAGCCGGCTGGTGGAGAACCTCGACGTCTTCGACTTCGCGCTCACCGACGAGGACCTCGCCGGCATCGCCACGCTCGCCGACGGCACCCGCGTCAACGGGCAGTACCCGGACGTCTGGGAGGAGTTCTGAGGGCCGTCGGCCGGCAGCCTGGGGAGCATCGCAGCGAGGCGGGCGCCGGCGAGCGAGGAGCGGAGCGACCGCGGAGGTGCCCCGGGCAGGAGAGCGGGGAGCGGCCCGGGCGCGGAGGCCGGCCGACAGCAACGCCCGATGAGGGGTTCTTGAGGGATCGGCGGCCTTGTGGCCCCCGCACCGGACCGCCAGGCTCGACGGCACGCCCAGCCCGCACCGGAAGGACTCTCGTCATGACCGCACCGGACACCGCCCGCACCGCTCCCGGGTGGTTCACCGCGGACGACTGCCGCCTGGACGACTTCCGCGCCGTCGTCGAGACGACCACCGATCTGTCCGAGTACCCCTCCGCCGACGAGGTGCGGGAGGGCGTCCTGGTCTACGGCTCGCGGCTGCGCGATGCCGTCGCCACCCCCGAGGGGCGCCGGGACGTGCAGGCCGAGCTGGCCCGCGCGCTCACCGACGGGCCGGGGATCCTGGTCTTCGCCGGCGCCTTCGCGGACACCGCGGTGGTCGACCGGGCCACAGCGGTGTTCCACGCCATGATCGACGAGCAGAAGGCGGCCGGGATCGTCGGAGGCGACCACTTCGCCACGCCCGGAGCCAACGACCGGGTGTGGGGCGCGCTGGACAAGTTCGCCGTCCGGGACCCGGAGGCCTTCGCCGCCTACTACGCCAACGACCTGATCGCGCTGGTCTCGGAGGCGTGGCTGGGCCGCGGCTACCAGCTCACCAGCCAGATCAACGTGGTGAACCCCGGAGGCAAGGCCCAGGTCGCGCACCGCGACTACCACCTCGGCTTCATGTCCGAGGAACAGGCCCTGGCCTATCCGGCCCACGTGCACCGACTCTCCCCGGTCATGACCCTGCAGGGGGCCGTCGCCCACTGCGACATGCCGGTGGAGACCGGGCCCACGATGTACCTGCCGCACTCGCAGAAGTACGCCCCCGGGTACGTCGCCTTCCACCAGCCGGAGTTCACCGCCTACTTCGACGCCCACTTCGTCCAGCTGCCACTGCAGAAGGGCGACGCCGCCTTCTTCAACCCGGCCCTGTTCCACGGCGCCGGCACCAACCGGTCGGCCGACGTGCGCCGCATGGCCAACCTGCTGCAGGTCTCCTCGGCGTTCGGCCGGGCGATGGAGGCCGTCGACCGCACGGCGATGTGCCGGGCGCTCTACCCGGTGCTGCGCGCCGGGAGGGCGGCCGGCGGCGACGAGCGCACGCTGCGCAACGTCGTCGCCGCCTCGGCCGAGGGCTACGCGTTCCCAACCAACCTCGACCGCGACCAGCCGATCGGCGGCCTGGCCCCCGAGACGCAGGCCGAGCTGGTCTGGCGGGCGCTGCAGGAGGACCGGTCCCCCGAGGAGCTGGACGCCGAGCTGACCGCCCAGGCCGAGCGGCACGCCAGCGCCCCGTGACGGAGGACCACCCCTCCCCCGACGCCTCGCCGGCTCGGCGTGGGCGGCTGAGGGGCGGCCGTCCGGCGTCGGGGGACCCGGGGGCGCCGGTGCGGCCGTCCGGGCAGGATGACCCGGTGCCCGCAGCGCGCCACGACCCCAGCACCGACGTGCTGCTCGTCCGCCATGGCGAGGTCGTGCCCGCGCACCCCGACCACCCCCACCCCCGGCTCGAGGACGGACAGGGCGACCCACCGCTGTCGCCGCTCGGCCGCACGCAGGCGGAGGCGGTGGGACGGCGGCTGCGCGACGTCGGCGTCGACGCCGTCTACGTGTCGACGCTGCGCCGGACCGTCGAGACCGCGCAGCCGCTGCTCGACGCCACCGGCCTGCTGCCCCGGGTCGAGCCCGACCTGCGCGAGCTGCACCTCGGCGAGTGGGAGGACGGGCTGATCGTGCAGCGCCTGGCCCAGGGGGACACGGTGGCCGTGCGGGTCGTGGCCGAGCAGCGGTGGGACCTCATCCCCGGTGCGGAGCCGGCGGCGTCCCTGGCCGCCCGGGTCCGTGCCGCGCTGCAGGGGATCGCGACCGCGCACCCGGGCCAGCGGGTCGCCGTCTTCACGCACGGCGGGGTCATCGCCCAGGCCCTCGCCCTGGCCACGGGCGCGCCGCCGTTCCCCTTCCTCAGCGGTCGCAACGCCTCGCTGTCCCAGGTGGTCCTGGTCGGGGAGCGCTGGAGCGTCCGCCGGTTCAACGACACCGCGCACCTCGCCGACGACCTCTCCCGCGTCGGCGTCCCCCTCACCTGAGGGAGGACCCCGTCCGGCCCGCTCCTCGCAGGGCTCAGGGCGGGGACGGCGGGACCCTGCACGGACCAAGACGGCGCCCGCCGTCCCCGGACCACGTGGTCCGGGGACGGCGGGCGGGATGTGCCGGGGCGAGCGGCTAACGCTTCAGCTCGTGCGACAGCTCCGCGAGCTCCTGACCGCCGGCCATCTCGGTGGTGAGCTCCTCGAGCGAGACCTCGGAGCGCTTCTTGTCGAGCACCCGGCGGCCGAGCTTGAGGATGATGAAGTGGTCGCCCACCAGATAGGCGTGGTGCGGGTTGTGGGTGATGAAGACGACCCCCAGACCCGCGTCCCGGGCGGCGGCGGTGTACTTCAGCACCACGCCGGACTGCTTGACACCCAGCGCCGCCGTCGGCTCGTCGAGGATCAGCACCCGCGCGCCGAAGTACACCGCCCGGGCGATGGCGACGCACTGCCGCTGCCCGCCGGACAGCGTGCCGATCGGCTGGTTGATGTCCTTGACGACGATGCCCATCTTCTGCAGCTCGGCGTCGGCGATCTCCCGCATCGCCTTGATGTCCAGCGGCGCCATCGGGTACTTCCCCTTGCGGATCTCCGACCCCAGGAAGAAGTTGCGCCAGACCTCCATGAGGCCCACCACCGCGAGGTCCTGGTACACGGTGGCGATCCCGGCGTCGAGCGACTCGCGCGGGGAGGAGAACTTGCGCTCCTGGCCGTCGACCCGGAGCGTGCCCTCGGTGTGCCCGTGCAGCCCCGAGATGATCTTGATGAGGGTGGACTTGCCGGCGCCGTTGTCCCCCAGGACGCAGGCCACCTCCCCCGCGTTCACCGTCAGGTTGATGCCCTCGAGCGCCCGGATGGCACCGTAGCTCTTGCCGACGCCCTCCATCTCGACCAGGGGCGCTCCCTTGGCCAGGTCCCGCGCGGCGTGCTCGGCGATGGTGTCGGTCACGTCATCTCCTCTGGGCGGCGTAGTTCTTGATGTACAGGTTGACGAGCACGGCAAGCAGCAACATCACGCCCAGGAAGGCGCGGAACCAGTTGGGGTCCCAGCCGGCGTAGACGATCCCCTGGGTGGTCATGCCGAAGATGAACGCGCCGAGCGCGGAGCCCACGGCCGAGCCGTAGCCACCGGTCAGCAGGGCGCCGCCGACGACCGCGGCGATGATGTAGATGAACTCGTTGCCGACGCCGAGGCCGGCCTGCACGGTGCTGAAGTTGAACAGCAGGTGCATGCCCAGGAACCAGGCGAGGAACGACACGCCCATGAACAGGCCGATCTTGGTGGCGCGGACGGGCACACCGACCGCGCGGGCGCTGGCCTGGTTGCCGCCGACCGCGGTGATCCAGTTGCCGGTGCGGGTACGCAGCAGCAGCCAGGTGCCGACGGCCACGAACAGCAGCCACCACAGCACGGTGACCTTCAGCGTGATGAAGCCGAGGTCGATGTCGCTGGCGAAGACCGCCTTCGCGGACGCGAACCCGTCGAGGGCGCTCGTGTTCGGCGTGGCGACCGTGCCGGTGACCAGCTTGGTGACGCCCAGGTTGATGCCCTGGAGGATGAAGAAGGTGGACAACGTGATGAGGAAGCTCGGGATCCCGGTCCGCATCACGAGGTAGCCGTTGACGAAGCCGATCACCAGCGCGATGAGCAGGCTCACGACGACGCCGACCCACATGTTGAGGCTGAACTGGTAGCAGATCATCGCCGACGCCAGCGCCGTCGTGGTCACCGCGACACCGGCGGACAGGTCGAACTCGCCACCGATCATCAGCAGCGCCACGCCGACCGCGACGATGCCGATGGTCGAGGAGGCGTACAGGACCGTTGCGAGCGCCGGGAGGGTCCGGAACGGCTCCGCGACGGCGTAGAAGAAGGCGAAGATGACGATCGCCGCGGCCAGCGCACCGATCTCGGGACGGCCGAGGACGCGGGAGACGAGGGATCGCTGGGCGCGGCCCGCGGGTGCGGCCGGGGGTGCGGTGGACGGCTTCGCCGCCACGGATGAGCTCATGGCCTGCTCCAGGGTCGGGAGGACGGGGCGGGGGGAGCCGGGCCGTCCGGCTCCCCCCGAGTGGGTTATCGGGTGTTGTTCCGCGCGTACTCGACGATCGTGTCGATGTTGGACTCATCGACCAGGGACGGGCCGGTGAGCACCGGGCCCCCGCCGCCGATGTCGTTGCCGTTGGTGAGGTTGAGCCACAGCGAGGTCACGGCCATGTAGCCCTGGACGTAGGGCTGCTGGTCGACGGAGAACAGGATGCCGCCGTCCTGGATCTGCTGGGCCACGTCGGCGTTGAGGTCGAAGGTCGCGATGTTGGCCTGGCTTCCCGAGTCGGCCTTGGCCTGCCCGGCGGCCAGCGCGATGTCGGCGCCGAGGGCCACCACGTTGGCGATCGAGGGGTCCTCCTGCAGCTTGGCGCCGATGGTCTGCTGCACCGCAGGCAGGTCGCGGCCGTTGACGTAGAGCACCTCGGTGTCGGGCTGGGTCTTCGCCACGCCGGCGCAGCGGGCCTCGAGCTGGACCTGGCCCTGCTCCTGGATGACGCACACGGTGTGGCCGGGGCTCTCCGCGGCGAGCTTCGTGCCGACGGTCTGCCCGGCCAGGTCCTCGTCCGAGCCGAAGTACATCGTGACGCCGTAGTTCCGGTAGTCGTTGATGCCGGCGTTGAACGCGACCGTCGGGATCCCGGCGTCGACCGCCTTCTGCACGTTCGGGCCCACGGCGTCGGGGGTGGGCAGCGTGGTCGCCAGCCCGTCCACGCCCTGGTCGATGGCGTTCTGCAGGAGCGTCGACTGCTCGCCGGCGTCCTGGTTGTTGGAGTAGTTCAGCGTGATGTTGTGGTTCGCAGCAGCCGCCTCGGCGCCGGCGCGGATCTTGTCCCAGAACGTGTCACCGGGGGCCTCGTGCGTGACCATCGCGATGGTGTAACTCTCGCCTTCCGCAGCAGCTCCACCGCCCTCGTTCTGCGCCCCGCCCTGGCTGCTGCACGCCGCCAGCGCCACGGTCGCTGCGCTGACCGCCACCGCCGCCTGCAGCGACCTCCGGGTGTTCCTCATGCGCGTCTCCTCGTCGGGATGGCCACCCTCCTGGCGGCCGCTGACCTGCCCAGCTCCCGGACGCCGCCCCCCGCGATGAGGTCCGTTTGTCTGGACATAGTGACATGTGGAATGTGACATGGCCCACCAGACGCGTCAAGGGTCCTCTGCGGAAGCGATCACGCCCAGCCCCCACGGCATGGGGCCGGGTCCGCTCAGACCGCCGGGACCTCGACCCGGGTGCCGCTCGCCGAGGAGGCGACGAGGGCGTCGAGGGTGACCGCGGCGCGGACGGCGTCGGAGAGGTCGACGCCCACCGGCCGGCCGGCTCCGATCGAGGCGAGCAGGTCGCGCAGCTCGACCACCTTGAGGTCGTCGTAGCCCATCGCGATCCCGGCGCCGGGTTGAAAGGCGGCATACTCCCCGGCCCCCGGCCCGACCAGCACGGTGGACACCGGCTGGTCCTGCGCCGCAGGTCCGCGGCTGAGCTGGAGCTCGCCCATCCGGCGGAAGTCCCAGGCCAGGCGGCCCGTCGTCCCGTGGACCTCGAAGCCGTAGGCGTTCTGCTCCCCCACCGCCACCCGGCTGGCCTCGAGCACCACCCGGGCCCCCGTCGACAGGCGGAGCAGCGCGGCCACGTGGTCGTCGTTCTCCACCGGCCCGGGCACGCCGCCGGCCGCGACGGCGTGCCCGGACGTCGCGCCGGTCGGGCGCGGTCGTTCGGGCACGAAGACCGTGGTGTCGGCGAGCACGGAGGTGATCTCGCCGTGCAGCACGTGCCGGACGAGGTCGACGGCGTGCGAGGCGAGGTCGCCCAGGACGCCGCTGCCGCCCCGCGCCCGCTCGTACCGCCAGGTCAGGGCGCCCTCGGGGGCGGCGGCGTAGTCGCTGAGGAAGGAAAACCGGGCGTGCGTGACCCGGCCGATCGTGCCCTCGTCGACCAGCCGGCGGGCCAGGGCCACCGCGGGCGCGTGCCGGTAGTTGAACCCCACGGCGCCCTGCACGCCGGCCGCGGCGACGGCGCCGGCCACCGCGCGCGCGTCGTCCGCGGTCAGGCCCACGGGCTTCTCGATCCACAGGTGCCGGCCGGCCTCCGCGACGGCGACGCCCAGCTCGCGGTGCAGCCAGTTCGGCGCGGTCACCGAGACGAGCTCGACGCGCGGATCGGCGAGCAGCTCGCGCCAGTCCGCCGTCGCGGAGGCGAACCCGAACTGCGCGGCGGCCGCCTCGGCCCGGCCGGGGACGTCGTCGGCGACCGCGACGAGCTCCGGGACCAGGCCCAGGTCCGGGAAGTGGTGCCGCAGCCGCGCGTGGGCCTGGGCGTGCACCCGCCCCATCCACCCGAAGCCGATGACCCCCACGCCGATCGTCCCCATGAACGCCCCCTCCGCGGCCGGTCGAGGGCGCGAGCGTAGGGCCGCGGGGACCGGCAGGGCGGGGACGGACGCCCGGGCGGCCGTCAGCGCTGGGCCGGGGTCAGGTCAGGGGCCGCACGGTCAGGAGCTGCTCGGCCCGCCCCACCGGGCCGGTGAGGTCGTGCAGCACGGTCGTGGTGAGGCCGGAACCGTCCGGACCGAAGACCACGGTGGTGTCCAGGCCCACCCAGCGGCCCGCGGGCTGCCGGTGCAGGTGGACCGTCAGGTCGATGTTGGGGAACATCCACTGCCTCGGCGAGCGGCGCACCGCGATGCCGTTGGCGGTGTCGACCAGGCCGACGAACCGGGCCAGCTCGCCGACCGGCTCGTCCGCGACCAGGGCGACCGGGGTGGCGAGCCACACGGTGGCCCGTCCCGGCTCGGGAGGGCGCAGCGGGCGCACGTCGAGCGAGGCGATGTAGCCGCCGGGCCACACCGCCGAGAGGGGCGACGACGGCAGCCCGTCCGGCGGGGGCAGGGGGTCGGGGGCGCCGCCGGCCACCGCCGCGGTGTCGTGCCGCGCCAGCCGCCACGCGCGGGCGCGCAGGACGGCCCGCCCGCCGGAGACGGCGACGGCCTCGAGCAGCTCGACGGTCCGCCCGGGGCGCACGACCTCCACGGAGACGTCGACCTCGTCGATCGGGACGACGCCGAGGATGTCGAACGTGATGCGGCCGGTGACCAGCCCGTCCGGAGCCGCACCGACGACCACGGCGCGCTCCGCGACGAACCGGTCGACCGCGTGCACGAGCAGCCCGTTGAGCGGGCTGATGTGCTGCTCGGTGACCGACCACGCGCCACCGGTGTGCTCGGTGGCCCGGAACCGGCCGGACCCGAGGCGCTCGAAGTAGGCCGGCGGCGCTGCGGTCGGGGCGGGGTCGGGCATGGTCGGCTTCCGGGGAGCAGGGTGGCGGGGCCACGCGGACGGCGGTGTCCCGAGCATGCCAACGCCGGACGCGGACCGGGCACCGTGGGGCGGCTCACCGGTTGATCAACGCAACGATCTGGGACCCTGGAGGCCATGACGGTCGCCCGGTCCCCTCGCGCCCTCGTCCCGGTGCTGGTCTTCGTCGGGACCGTCGTCGCCGTCATCAGCAGCCTGGGTGCGCCGCTGGTACCGGCGATCGCCGAGACCATGCGGACGACGCTGCCGGGCGCGCAGTGGTCGCTGACCGCCACCCTGCTCGTCGGCGCAGTGGCCACGCCGGTCGTCGGGCGGCTCGGCGACGGTCCGCACCGGCGCGGGGTCGTCCTCGCCGTCCTCGCGGTCGTGACGCTCGGCGGGATGCTGGCCGCCCTGCCGCTGGGGCTGGGCTGGCTGATCGCCGGCCGCGCGCTGCAGGGCGTCGGGCTCGGGCTCACGCCGCTGGCCATGGCCACTGCCCGCGAGGCGCTCGAGGGGGAACGCTCGCGGTCCACCATCGCCGTGCTGTCGGTGACGGTGGTCTCCGGTGTCGGGCTGGGCTACCCCCTGGCGGGCCTGGTCGCCGAGCTCGGCGGGGTGCACGCCGCGTTCTGGGCCGGCGCCGCCGTCAGCCTCGCGGCGCTGCTCGCCTGTGCGGTGGTCCTGCCGCCGTCGACGGCGGCCCCGCGGGGGCGGCTGGACGTCGTCGGCGCGCTGCTCCTGGGGGCCGGGGTGGCCGGGCTGCTGTTCGCCCTCGGCCAGGTCGAGGTGTGGGGGTGGACGTCGCCGCTGCTGTGGGCGCTCGCCGCCGCCTCGGCGGTCGCGCTGCTGGCCTGGGTCGGCTGGGAACGCCGGACGGCCTGGCCCCTGGTCGACCTGCGCCTCGCCCGCGGACGCCTGGCGCTCACCGCCCACTCGGCGGCCCTGCTGGTCGGGCTGTCCAACTACCTCCTGCTGACCGCCGTGCCCGTCCTCGCGCAGGCGCCGCCGTCCGACGGCGCGGGGTTCGGCACCTCCATCGTCGTCGCCGGGCTGACGCTGCTGCCGTTCTCGGCGGCGAGCGTGCTGGGCGGGCGGCTCGCCCGGCTCCTGGCCGACCGCGCGGGCCGGCACGTCGTCCTCCCGGTCGCGGCGAGCGTGCAGGGCGCCGC
Organism: Geodermatophilus sp. URMC 61; assembly: GCF_052931555.1. Lineage (NCBI taxonomy): Bacteria > Bacillati > Actinomycetota > Actinomycetes > Geodermatophilales > Geodermatophilaceae > Geodermatophilus > Geodermatophilus sp. URMC 61. Next base: position 1,420,246 of record NZ_JBRFHZ010000002.1, on the reverse strand, counting down.
GTTCGTCCTGTTCGCCCTCGCCCGCTCGGACCTCTGGCAGCTCTTCCTCGTCATGGCCGTCGCCGGCCTCGGGGTCGGGGCCTCGTTCGCGGCGTTCCCCGCGCTCGTCGTCTCCGCCGTCCCGCCCTCGGAGACCGGGAGCGCGATGAGCCTCAACCAGGTGCTGCGGTACGTGGGCTTCGCGCTCGGCAGCGCCCTCACCGCCACCCTGCTCGCCGCGGCCACGCCCTCCGGTGCGGCCGCACCCGCGGCCGGCGGCTACACGACCCTCGCGCTCGTCGGCGTCGCCGTGTGCGCGACGACGGCGGCCGTCGCCTGGCTGGGACTCGGGTGGGGGCGGCGCTCCTCCCCCGGCCGGCCCGCGGAGGCCGCGACCCCGAGCGGGCAGCTCTCGGGGCGGTAGCCGGGCCGGTCAAGCCGTGCACCGCCCCGGCGCCGGCGAACAGGGCCGCCCCGACGGGCCGCTCCGCGGCGGTGGGCCCACCGCCCGCCGCCTACCTCGCGGGTAATCGACCGGCGGCTGCACCAGCGGGAGCGTGTCGGGCATGACCACCACCACGGTTCGCCCCGTCCCCTCCCTGCTGCGGCTCGCGCTGCGCCTGGACGCCGTCGTCACCGCGGCGAACGGCGCCGCCTACCTGCTCGCCGCGCCGCTGCTCGGCGACCTGCTCGGCCTGTCCGCCGGGTGGCTGCGCGGTGCCGGCGTCTTCCTGCTGCTCTTCGGCACCGTCGTCGGGGCGGTCGCCGCCCGGCCCGCGCCGACCGCCGTCCGCACCGTCGTGGCGGCCAACGTGCTGTGGGCGGTCGGCAGCGTCGCCGTCGCGGCGACCGGCGTGGGCGGCCCCACCGCCGTCGGCGCGGCGTGGACCGTGCTGCAGGCCGTCGTCGTCGCCGCCTTCGCCGGGCTCCAGGCCGCCGGCCTGCGGCGGTCCTGAGCCCGGGCCCGGGGCGACCGGACCGGCTACGGCCGCGACCCGGCCGCCCCGGCCGCGGCGCGGTCGTCGTCGGCGCTCGTGTCGGGGAAGTGGTGCGGCCCAGCAGGAAGTCCTCGGCGGTGGCGAACCACTCGACCGACTGGGCACCCGTGGCGTCGTCCCAGTACGGCGGCTGCCACCCACCGCGGCCGAACCCGCCCGAGCGGTCCTCGTCGGGTCGCCCGGACGCCTGCACGACGCCGTCCAGGGTCACGAACTCGGTGACGACCAGCTTCCGCACGGCTCCTCCTCGGTCCGGGCGGCCGCTCGCCGGCCGCCTGCACCGGCAGACCGCCGGGGCCGGCTGTCTTCATAGGGCCGCAGTTGGGCATAACGGCAATGGAGGTCGGCTCCGGGCGCGTGCGGGCGTCCGTGGCGGCGGGTCGTGCGACGGTGTGCTGCCACACCCCGACGTCGGGCCAGGAGGACGACCGACATGACCGCACCGGACCGCGAGGAGTCGCTGCGCGCGCTGTACCGGGCCTTCAACGCACGCGACATCGACACGGTGCTGGCCGCCATGACCCCGGACGTCGACTGGCCCAACGGCTGGGAGGGTGGCCGGGTCGTCGGGCACGACGCCGTCCGCCGCTATTGGGAGCGGCAGTGGGCCGAGATCCGCCCCAGGGTCGAGCCGACCGGCATCCGCGAGCGCCCCGACGGCACGGTGGAGGTCGCCGTCCACCAGGTGGTCCGCGACCGCGGTGGCGCCCTGCTCGCGGTCGGCGACGTCCGCCACGTCTACGCCTTCACGGGCGGCCTCGTGCAGCGGATGGACGTCGAGCAGTAGCGGCGGCCCCAGGGACGGCGGAGGCGGCGCCCCCACGTCGGGGACGCCGCCTCCGGGAGTACGGGGTGTCACCGTCTCCGGCGGCCCCTGCCGTCGTCAGCCGGCCGCCATGGCCAGCGGTGCGGCGGAGGCGACGAGCTGCCGCAGCTCCTCCAGGTCGAACGCGGAACCCATGGCGAGGAACCCGGCCCGGTTGGGGTGCAGGTGGTCGCCGGGGCCACCCACCGAGGTGTTGGTGTCGTAGGCGGGCAGCAGCCGACCGGGGTCGGCCGGGTCCTCGGTGGCCGCCGCGAAGTCGACCACGGCGTCGAACACCCCGCTGGTGCGGATGAAGTCGTTCACGGCCCGCCGCTGCTCGTCCGTCCCGGCCGTGCCGTAGTTCGCCAGGCCGGCCTCGGCGCCGCCCGAGGGGGTCAGCGTCGCCCCGATGATCGGGATCCCGGCGGCGTGCACCCGGTCGGCGATCTCCGCCATGCCGGCGGTGACCTCGGCCGCCGTCGCCCCGCCGCCGCCGAGGTCGTTGATGCCCTCCAGCAGGACGACGGCGCGCAGGCCGGGCTGGCTGAGCACGTCCTCGTCGAGCCGGTCGACGGCCGGCGGCCCGTCGCACGGGGTGCAGCCTCCCGGCAGGCGCCCCACCCGGGTCACCATGTTGCCGGCGATGCCCTGGTTCACGACCGAGACGACCTCGTCGTCGCCCTCGGCCAGCAGGCGACGCTGCAGCACGTCGGGCCAGCGGTCGTTGCCGTTGATGGTGGAGAAGAAGCCGTCGGTGATGGAGTCGCCGAGGGCGACCACCGTCCCGGCGTCCTCCCGCAGCACCTCCAGCCCGGTCAGGAAGAACCAGCTCGTCGTGGAGTGCGGGAACGCCTCATCGGTGGCGTCCCCGGTGTGGTCGCCCGCGCCCGGGTCCGTGACGTAGGAGCTGGTGAAGGACGCCGCATGCCAGGTCATCGGCCCGCTCGACCCCTCGACGTGCAGGCTCACCGCCACGTTGGACCGCTGCGCCTCGGCGTCGGTGAGCTCCATGGGGACGGGGTCGCTGCGCACCTCCTCACCCGGCTGCAGGGTCACCGACTGCCGGCCGTCGAAGGTGAGCTGCTGCTCGGTGCCCGGGACGACGGTGGCGCCGCTCTGCTGCAGGGCGGCGGTCGCGCGGCCGAAGGTCACCGGCTGCGTGCCGAACCGGTTGCTGAGCCGCACGCGCCACTCGTCGCCGCCGATGCCCGGGTGCACGACCATGCGCATGGTCTGGTCCTGCGCCTGCTCGTCGGGGAAGGCGTACTCGAGGAGCGGCTGCTCGACACCGGGCACCACCTCGCCCAGCGGCCCGGGCTGTGCCACCGCGTAGCCGAGCGGGTAGACGCCCTGCGGCGCGGTGGTCCACGCCGCCACCCACGGCTCCGCGCCGGGCTCCTGGTGCGTCGCCAGCGGCGGCGCCTGCTGCGGGGGAACCGCCAGCGCCGGTGCGGCCAGGACCACGCACCCGGCCGCCGTGAGGACGGCTGTCGTCAGGGATCGCACTCTCATGCTGCTCCTCCTCGAACCAGCGACCCCGTCGGGGTCTGAGGCGTGGCGGGAGGCTAGGGAGGCCGTCGGCCGTGGTGACAACAGCGCTCGTCCGACGATGTCGAACGGCCCTGCCCGCACCGCGTGTCGCGGCTGGACGCCCCGCGCTCAACCGGCGTCGGCCCAGGAGCGGACGACGGCGACGTCGAGCGGGAAGTCGACGGGGAAGGCGCCGAAGAGCAGCCGCCCGGCCGTCGCAGCGGCGCGGCGCACCTCCTCGGTGACCGACTCGGCGAGGTGCCCGGGCGTGTGGACGACGACCTCGTCGTGCAGGAAGAAGACCAGGTGCGGCCGCTGCTGCAGCGAGCCGGTGCCGCCCAGGCGCCACAGCCGGTTGCGCAGGTCGGCCAGCCAGCACAGGGCCCACTCCGCGCCGGTGCCCTGGACGACGAAGTTGCGGGTGAACCGCCCCCAGGCCCGGCGGTGCCGGTCGTGCTCCTCCCGGGACCCCGTGACCTCGGGCGGCTCGCCCAGCGCGACGGCGCGCTCGGCCCACGCGCCGGTGGGGCGTGGCGAGCCGCGGCCGAGCAGGGTGGTCACGACCTCTCCGCGCTCCCCGGCCCGGGCGGCCTCCTCGACCAGCCCGAGGGCCCGCGGATAGCGGCGGGTCAGCCGCGGCAGGACGCGGCCGCTCTCGCCCCGGGTGGCGCCGTACATCGCGCCGAGGATGGCGACCTTGGCCTGCGCCCGCGTCTCGACCACGCCACCGGCCACCATGCCCTCGTACAGGTCGGCCGCCCGGGCGGCCTCGGCCATCGCGCCGTCCCCGCTCATGCCGGCGAGCACCCGCGGCTCGAGCTGGGCGACGTCGGCGACGACGAGCCGCCAGCCGTCGTCGGCGACCGCGGCCGGGCGGACCTGCACCGGCACCGAGAGCGCTCCTCCACCGTTGGAGGCCCACCGCCCGGTCACGACGCCGCCGGGGACGAACGACGACCGGAACCGGCCCTCGCGCACCCATGCCTCCAGCCACGCCCAGCCGTTGGCGGTCAGCAGCCGGGAGAGCCTCTTGTACTCCAGCAGCGGGCCGACGACGGGGTGGTCGAGCTGCTCGAGGGTCCACGAGCGGGTGTCCTCCACCGCCAGCCCCGCCGACTGGAGCGCCCGCAGCAGGACGCCGGGCGAGTCCGGGTTCAGGTCCGGCGCCCGCAGCGCCGCGCGGACCTCCCGGGCCAGCGCCTCCAGCACCGCGGGGCGCCCGCCGTGCGGCGGACGCGGCCCCAGCAGCTCGGTGAGCAGGCGCGCGTGCACGTCGGCCCGCCACGGCAGACCGGCGTGCGTCATCTCGGCCGCCACCAGCGCACCGGAGGACTCCGCCGCCAGCAACAGCGCCAGGCGGGCGGGGTGCGTCGACGCGGCGAGCGCGGCCTGCTGGCGCTCGTGCTCGGCGAGCGGGTCGAGGCCGTCGGCCGGGTCCTCGAGCGGGAACAGCGCCGGGTCCGCGGGGGGGAACCGGCTGCAGCGCGTCCCAGGCCGCGGTCGCGCCGCCGGCGAGCAGGGACTGGTCGACGGAGGGCGAGCGCCGCAGCACCGCGTGCGTGAGCCGCAGGTCGGTGCAGCGCTCGACCCGGACGCCGGCGTCCAGCAGCCCCGGGTACCAGCGGGTGGTGTCGTCCCACACCCAGCGGACCGGCACGCACTCGCGCTCCCGGACGAACCGGGCGAGCTCGCCGGCGGCCAGCTGCGTCTCCCCGACCGTCGTCCCGTCGTCGGCGAGCTCGCGGGCCGCCACGACCCCCTCGGCCCGGCGCACGAGGACGACCCTGTTCACCCCCGCAGTCTCGCGGCCCGGTCCGACAGGTCGCGGACGCACCGAGAGGGCGTCGGTCACCCCTCGTCGGAGAACCGGTAGACCACGACGTCGATCGAGTCGGTCGCGAACGCGTACACGAACCGCAGCGGACCCTCGCCGGTGTTGCGGGTGCCGTGCTCGGCGTCACCGGGGACGAACACCGCCGATCCCGCCGTCACGGGTGCTCGACGCCGTCCAGGACGACGACCCCGCTGCCCTCGACGACGTGGTAGACCTCGGCCCGGGCGTGCCGGTGCAGCCCCAGCCGGCCACCGGGCGCCAGCTCGGCCAGCCCCGTGTGCAGCGCGGACGTCGGCGTGCGGTCGGCGCTGAAGAGCACCCGGAAGGAGACGTCGCCGCGCACCGGGTCGTCCCAGACCTCGGGCTCGGCCTCGTCGCTGTGCCGGACCTGTGGCGGCACTGCTCCCTCTGGCTCGTCGCTCCCCCGGCGCGTGGCAGAGGAGCCGTCGAGCCGCCGTTCGACCTCGCGGCGACGGGCAGCGGAGGCGGCCGCCTCGCGCAGCGCCCGGCCGACCGTCTCCTCGATCGTCGAGGTCGACAGCGCCACCCGGGCGGCGTCGAGGTCGGCGTCGTCGATGTCCACCAGGCGCTCCGTCACCAGGGGAGTGGACACCTCTGCGCCGACCCGTGGACACCGCCGAGCGGCCGGACGGCGCTGCGGAGTCCGCTGGCACGATGAAGCCCGCTGCGGAGGGCGGCGGTGTCCCTGACGGCGGCCACCCGCACCGCTCCCCCGACACGACCCTCGGAAGGACGCCCATGTCCCCCGCCGGCACCGACGAGACCTCCGTCGAGGCACTGCGCGCCCGCACCCGCGCCCTGTGCGCCGGGTTCCCCGACGCCTACTGGCGCGACACCGACCGGGACCGCCGCTACCCGCAGGAGTTCGTGGACACCCTCACCGCGACCGGCCTGCTCTCGGTCCTGATCCCGACCGAGTACGGCGGCGCGGGCCTCGGCGTGACCGAGGCGTCGGTCGTCATGGAGGAGATCAACCGCTCCGGTGGCCACTCCGCCGCCTGCCACGCGCAGATGTACACGATGGGCGCCCTGCTGCGGCACGGCAGCCAGGCCCTCAAGGACACCTACCTACCGCTGATCGCCCGAGGTGAGCTGCGGCTGCAGGCCTTCTCGATCACCGAGTCCGCGGCCGGGTCGGACACCACCGCCATCGCCACCACCGCGACCCGCGACGGCGACGACTTCGTGATCACCGGGCACAAGAACTGGACCAGCCGGATCCAGGAGTCCGACCTCGCCCTCGTGCTGGCCCGCACCAGCGAGCGGGGGGCCGACAGGACGCGCGGGCTGACCCTCTTCCTCGTCGACCTGCGCCGGGTGCGGGCCGAGCAGCCGGAGAGCCTCGAGGTCGTGCCGGTGCGCACGATGTTCAACTACGCCACCAACCAGGTCTCCTACCGGGGCGTGCGCGTGCCCGCGGACCACGTCATCGGCCAGGTGGACGCCGGCTTCCGGTACGTCATCGACGGGTGGAACGCCGAGCGCGTCCTGCTCGCCGCCGAGGCGGTCGGCGACGGCTACTGGTTCGTCGAGCGGGCCTCCGCCTACGCCATCGAGCGCGAGGTCTTCGGCCGCCCGATCGGCGCCAACCAGGGCGTGCAGTTCCCACTGGCCGACGCCTACATGAAGGTCCGTGCCGCCGATCTGATGCGCTACGAGGCGGCCCGGCTGTTCGACGCCGGCCGGCCGTGCGGGGCCGAGGCCAACATGGCCAAGCACCTGGCCTCCGAGGCCAGCTGGGCCGCGGCCAACGTCGCCCTTGACACCCACGGCGGCAACGGGTTCGTCGACGAGTACGACGTCGAGCGCAAGTTCCGCGAGACCCGCATGTACCAGGTCGCCCCGGTCAACAACAACATGATCAAGGCCTTCGTCGCGACCAAGGTGCTCGGGCTGCCGCGGTCCTACTGACCCGGCGCCCGCTCGCGCCGCGACGGCGCCGGGCGCCTCCCCCGCGGGCTCCCGGTCGCGCGTGCGCGACGCCTTCCCGTCCCCGGGACACTCGGACGCTGCCCACCATCCGGGGCAGGGGGTGACCCCGCCGAGGCACACCCGGTGGCGGGGTCCTGGAAGGGTGGCGCGATGAGCACTCCCCCGACGAACGACGCCTTCACCGAGCCCCACCTGCAGACCTCCGCGCTCCTCGTGATCGACACGCAGGCCGACTTCCTCGACGGCGGGACCGCGGCGGTCGCCGGCACGTCGGCCGTGCTGCCCGAACTCGCCCGGCTGGTCGCGGCCTACCGGGCGGCCGGGCGGCCCGTCGTGCACGTCGTCCGGCTCTACGACGGGGACGTCGACCTCGTCCGCCGGGCCGCCGTCCGGGCGGGCGCGCCGGTCGTGCGGCCGGGGTCGGCAGGTGCCCGGGTGGCCCCCGGCCTGCTGCCCGCGCCCGCGGTCGAGCTCGACGGCGTCCGCGCCATGTCCGCCGCGGAGGTCGCGCACGGGGGGGCGCAGGCAGCAGCGGCCGGCCGGGGCTGCTAGCCGTCCCGGCCTGTCGGTACGGACGGCGAGGATGGCGGCCGTGGTTGCCTTCTTCCTCCCCCGGGCGAGCGACGACGAGCAGGCCGAGCGGCTGTACGAGGCCCTCGCCGAGTTCGCCGGCTGCGAGCCCGCCCCCCCGGGCCGGCGCGTGCAGGCCATCGCCTTCCAGCAGGACGGCGCCCGGTGGGTCGCCGAGGTCGGTGCGGAGCTGCGTGGCGAGCGGACGACGCAGCAGCTCCGGCGCGGCGAGCTGATCGAGCGCACCGAGACGCTGACCTCGACCACCCGGGTGCTCGCCGTCTACCCCGGCACCCCCTTCGTGGTGGTGACCGACGCCCAGCCGATCACCGGCGCGCCGTCGCAGTGGGCCAACCCGTTCACCGCCCGGCCGGACGAGGTGACCCTCTTCGACGCGCCGTGAGCCGGCGGCGCCGGGATGCGGCCGCGTGCGGTCATCCGCCGGGGGACGACGACGACCGGCCGCATCCCGGCCCGCCCGACGGGTGGACGCAGCCGGGTGGGGCACCATGCGGGGGTCGACGGATCACCGAGGGCAGGAGGTGCGGGCGATGGACGCGGAGCTGCTGGGCGTCGCCCCACCGCCCCGTGCGGACGGCGCAGAGGTGACCGGGCCGACCGTCGCCGACGTGATGATCGGCCGGCCGAAGACCCTGCCCGCCGACGCCTCGGTCGCCGACGTCCGGGCGGTCCTCGCCGACGACCACGTCGTGATGGCCCTGCTCACCGAGGACGGCGTCCTCCGCGGCACGCTGCTGCGCGAGGACGTGCCGGACACCGCGCCGGCCGCAGCGCCGGCCCTCCCGCTGTCGCGGCTGGCCGGCCGGACCGTCGCACCGGCCGCCCTCCTCGCCGACGTGCACGCGTCCCTCCTGCGCACCGGCCGGCGCCGCCTGGCGGTGGTGGGCGACGAGGGCCGGCTGCTCGGGCTGCTGTGCCTCAAGCGCCGGCGCACCGGCTACTGCAGCGACGCGGGCGTGGCCGAGCGCGCCCGCTCCCGCCGGTGCACGCCGGAGACCCCTGCGCCGGCGGGGTGAGGGACCGGCGAACCGCTGGCGACCGCCACCACCGGCCGCACCCGCCGCTTCGAGGTGTTCCACGACGCCGCGCACCCGTCAGGGCTGGAGCTGCCCGTCCTGTCGTGACGCGTCGCGGCCCGGGTCCCCAGGAGGGACCCGGGCCGCACGTGCCGGAGACGGGTCGGCCACCCTCCAGGGACCCGCGCCGAGCCTGCGAGGCGTGGCGGGAAGGGTGGTCCTGCGTCAAGGGACGAGGATCGCCCGGCCCCGGACCTTCCCGGCGTCGAGGTCGCGGAGCGCGTCCACGGCCCTGTCCAGCGGGTACTGCTGGGTGTGCAGGGTGACCTTCCCGGCCTGCGCGAGCACCATCAGCTCGGCCAGGTCGGTGTAGGTGCCGACGATGTTGCCGACGATGTTCTTCTCGCCGGCGACGAAGTCCAGCGTCGGGATCCGGAGCTCGCCGCCGTACCCGATGACGAAGTACGAGCCGGCCGGGCCGGTCATGTGCCAGCCGTCCATCTCCGCGCCCTGCTCGGCGACGAAGTCGAGGACGACGTCCGCACCCCCGCCGGTCAGGTCCTGGACCGCCTGCACCTGGTTGCCGTCGGCGACCACGGTCTCGTCCGCGCCGATCTGCCGGGCGAGCTCGAGGGCATCGGGGTTGCGGTCGACGACGACGATCCGGGTGCCCGACAGGGCGGCCAGGCACTGGACGCCGATGTGGCCGAGACCGCCGGCGCCCTGCACGACCGCCGTCGTGCCCGGGTGCAGCAGCGGCAGGGCCTTGCGCACGGCGTGGTAGGCGGTGATGCCGGCGTCGGCGAGTGCGGCGACGTCGGCCGGGTTGGTGGACGGGTCGAGCTTCACGCAGGCGCGGGCGGTGGTGCGCAGGTACTCGGCCATGCCGCCGTCGTTGTTCGACAGCCCGGGGAAGAAGGCGTTCCCGCACTGCATGTCCCGGCCGGCGCGACAGGCCATGCACAGGCCGCAGCTGGGCTGGGGGTGCAGGATCACGGTGTCACCGACGGCGACGTTGGTGACACCCTCCCCGACCTCGTGCACCCACCCGGCGTTCTCGTGCCCGATCACGTAGGGCAGCTCCGGGTTCTGCAGGTCGGCCCACTGGCCCTCGAGGATGTGCAGGTCGGTGCGGCAGACCCCGGCGCCGCCGATCTTGACGATGACGTCGAGCGGACCCTGGATCTGCGGTTCGGGGATGTCGTCGATCGTGGGGTCGGCGTGGTACTCGTGCACGCGGACGGCCTTCACGGGTGGGTTCCCTTCGAGACGGTGAGCGGGAGCAGGGGACGGTCCTCGGGGCGGGGCGTCTGGTCGGCCTCCGACCCGGGGTAGCGGGTGGTGAGCAGACCCCGGCAGAAGTGGGCGTTGCCGTCGACGGAGATGCGCACCGAGCGGGCCCGGCGCAGCACCATCTCCGCCTGTGCGGGGTCGGGCCGGGTGCCGTCGTCGTGCACGAGCACCGGTGCCCCGTCGTCGACGGGCAGGCCCAGGGCCGCCCGCCGGCGCAGCAGCGCGTCGGTGGTGTGCTCGCCGGCCGGCAGGTCGCCGAGGGTGAGCGCCGCGACGTCCACCGTGGGGTCGGTGCGGAGCAGGGCGGTGATCGCCCGCTCCATCGCCGCGGTGTGCGCCTTGCGCTGGAACGTCGCCCGCAGCTCGTCGAGCGACTCCTCCGCCTCGTGCCCGAAGGTGCCCCGGTACCCCAGCCCGGCCGCCATCCCGCGGTTGATCAGGTCGGAGTCGTGGTGGTCGTCGAGCTCGACCAGCACGGACTGCACCCCCGGGACGGCGGACACCGCGTCGTGGGCGTCGGAGACCATGAGCCAGGCGAAGTTGGGCGCGCAGAACGAGGTGGGCAGCCGCAGGTGCACCTCGACGGTGGAGCCGTTCACCGACACCGAGCGGACGAAGCCGACGTCGGTGATCGGCTCGTCCAGCTCGGGGTCGACGACGGTGCCCAGCGCGGCCCTGACCTCGGTCTCGGAGACCTCGGTGGCGAGGTCGGGGAGCAGCGCGGTCATCGGCGTCCTCCTCAGACGGTGGCGAGGTCGGCGGCGGCCGGCTCGCGCGGGCCGGTGGCCGTCTCGTCGGCGTCGGGCAGCTGCAGGTGGGCCGGCACCGGCAGGTCGTAGAGCTTGGCCGCGTTGAGGCCGAGCACCTTCTTCTTCACCGCGGTGGTCAGCGGGGCGTACTCGGTCATGTCCTCGGGGATCTGGAAGTCCACGAAGCGCTCGACCAGCCACTTCGGCGTCCACAGCGCGTAGTCGCTGGAGAAGAGGATGCGGTCCTCGCCGAGCCAGTAGACGAGCTCGCCCATGATCTGCGCGAAGTAGCGCGGCCGGGTGTGGATGAACGGCATCGCGACGGCCAGGCCGGCGTACACGTTCGGCTCCTGCGTGGCGATCCAGCAGAAGTCCTCGAGGCGCGGCAGCCCGCAGTGCTCGACGACGAAGTTCAGGTCGGTGAAGTCCGAGGCCGCGTGGTCGACGTCGGCGACGTCGAAGGCGTCCCGGTCCAGCGGCCGGATGGTCGGGCCCTTGTGGATGTGGATGTTCCTGATGCCCAGCTCACGACAGGCCTCGAAGTAGCGGTAGGCCATGGGGTCGGTGAGCTTCCACCCGCGGGACTCGCCGTGCCAGTCGGCGGTGTAGAGCTTCACGCCCTTGAGCCGCATCCGCTCGGCGTTGGCCCGGAGCTCGTCGAGACCGTTCTCGCCGTCGCGCGGGTCCCAGTAGTGGTTGTAGGTGAGCTTGTCCGGGTGGGCCTGCGCGAGGGCGAACGCCTCCTCGGTCTGACCGAAGCCCCGGTGGTAGAACTCGGCGAGCCGGGCCGGCTGGAAGATCGCGTGGTCGACGATCCCGTCGACGAAGACGTCGCGCATCAGCCGCTCGCCGCCCTGGTAGAGGTACTCCTCGTAGCCCCAGGTCTCGGACTCCGGGCTGAGGTTGCGGTGGTAGTCGTAGAAGCAGTCGATGAACTGCTTGCCGTGGATGTTGCGCTGGTTCTCCGGACGCGCGTCCCACAGGGCGATGTGGGAGTCCACGACGTAGTACTGCTCGCCGTCCTTGCTGTACATCTCCGGCCTCCGTCGGCTCGCTGTGAGAGCGGTCACGCTCCCTGGCCGACGACGCTAGGCAGCGGGACACGGGCTGCAGAGCAGGTCGTTGTCTCACTTTGGGACGTCGTCCCGGCGGAACCGACGCGTACAGTCTCGTGACACACGACACAGCGGGTGAGTCCTCGCCCGCGGCCGGCGGAGGTGCCCGTGGACGTGCACCGGGACGAGTTGTCGAGCGCGGTCGGGCCGGTGACCGACCCCGAGCTGGCCGGGCGGACGGCGGCACCGCGGCTGCGCGCCTCGTGGCGGCGCAGCCAGGGCTACGGCGTCCCACCGGACGAGGTGATCCCCGTCTTCAGCGGCTCGCCGGACACCGGGTCGCTGCTCTACGAGTGCGCCCACCGGGTCCTCACCGACCTGCAGGCGACCATCCCGAACGAGCCGGTCAGCCTCATGGTGGCCGACTCCGAGGGGCTGGTCCTGGCCCGGATCGGCGACGACCGCGACATGCAGCGGTCGCTGGACCGGGTGCACCTGGCGCCCGGCTTCTCCTACAACGAGCGCAACGCCGGCACCAACGGCCTGGGGCTCTCCCTCGCCGACCGGGCGCCCTCGCTGGTCCGCGCCGAGGACCACTACTGCACCGACCTGCGCGGCTACACCTGCGCGGCGGCACCGGTGATCGAGCCGGTCACCGGCGAGCTGGCCGGCAGCATCAACCTCACGACCTGGTCGAGCAGCTCCTCCGGGCTGCTTCTGGGGCTGGCGCAGACGGCGGCCCACGCCACGAGCGCACTCATGCTCGTGCGCGCCGGCGGCCGGACGGTGCGGCCGGCGCCCCGCGGCGAGGTCTTCCACGTCATCGGCAGCCACCTGACCCCGGACGCCGGCGACCCGTGCGTGTCGGCGAGCTGGCGGGCCGCGACGGAGGAGGCGGCGGCCGCCGTCGCCTCCGGCCGGGTGACCGCGGTCGTCGGCGAGCCGGGCGCGGGCAAGGCCACGCTGGCCGCCCTCGCCCGCCGGCGGCTCGCCCCGCGCCAGCGGCTGCTGCACGCCCGGGCCCCCGAGTCCGGCGACGTCGCGGCCTGGCTCGAGCTGTGGACGCCGGAGCTGCGCGACGCGGACACCTGCGTGATCGTCTCCGGGCTGCAGCACCTGCCGGCGTGGGCGGCGGGCGAGCTCGCGCAGACCCTGGCCGCGGTCCGGCGGGCCGGGTCGCCCCAGCCGTTCGTGCTCTCCGCACCCGAGTTCGCGGCGATCCCCGGGCAGCTCGCGCAGCTGGCCGATGCCGTGGTCGAGGCGCCGCCGCTGCGGCTGCGGGCGGACGACGTCCTGCCGCTCGCCCACTGGTCGGCCCGCCAGGAGCGGCACCGCCCGGTCGACTTCACCCCGCGGGCGGCCCGCGCGCTGACCGGTTACGCCTGGCCGGGCAACGTCCGGCAGCTGCGCCGCGTCGTCCGGGACGCCGTGACCCGGGCCGACGTGGTCGACGTCCACCACCTGGCGCCTGAGGTGCTCGACGGCGGCAGCCGCCCGCTCAGCCGGCTGGAGCGCCTCGAGCGGGACGAGATCGTCCGCTGCCTCACCCGGCCCCACACCACGGTGACCCGCGCCGCCGAGGAGCTCGGCATCGGCCGCGCCACGCTCTACCGGAAGATCGCCCAGTACAAGATCACGGTGCCGCGCGCGACGGACTGAGCGCCCGCGGGGCGGTGGTCAGACCTGCCAGGGCGTCGTCTCGTCGAGCGCCACCAGCGCACGGGCCTGGGCCTCGGTGAGGTCGCCCGAGCGGGTCCACTCGTCGCGCAGGCCGCGCCGGGCGGCCGAGAGCGAGTGCAGCCGGGAGCTGTCCGGGGACCAGGAGTCGAGGAGCGCCAGCTGCCCCAGGCTGCGCACCAGGCGGCGGGTCCGCCGAGCTGCGTGGGAGGCGTGGGAGTCGGCCATGTCGCTGTCCTCGGTCTCGCGGGAGGGGGGTCGTCCCGCTGCGCTGGGTCTCGGTTGTCGGACGCGAGCCGCGGGCCGGCGTCCGACGTGTCGTCTCCACCGTACGAGCGGGCCGGCGCGCTCCGGGGGATCGCTGCGGTGAGGCCCCGCACACCGCACCCCGGACCGCGGTCAGGGGGCGGGGAAGGACCGGTCGCCGAAGAGGATGTGGCGGGCCGCCGCCCGACCGACCGGCGTGCGCAGCAGCGTGAACGCCGCCGCGGCGACGGTCGGCGTGCGCACCTGGGCCAGCCCCCGGCGCAGGATGAGCCGCCCCCGGAAGCGGGCGCGCAGCGCGGCACCGTCGTACCGCTCGAGGGCACGCGGCCGCCCGGTGCGCAGCGCGTCGTCGAGGACGTCGGCCGCGTGCTCCGACAGGCGCAGGCACGGGTCGAGGCCACCGGCGGTGAGCGGGGAGACCGCACCCGCCGCGTCCCCGACGAGCAGTCCGTCGGGACCGCTGATCCGACGCAGCAGGCCGCCGACGGGGATCGGGCCGCCCCGCCGCTCGACCTCCTCGGGACGGTGGTCGGCGGGCAGCCCGGGCGCGGAGGCGCGGAACCGGTCCAGGGCCCGTCGCATGCCGTCGGGGAACCGGTCGGCGTAGCCGGCGACGCCGACGTGGGCGTGCCGCCCGTCGTTGACCACCCAGGCCAGGTAGCCGGGCGCCAGGGAGGGGTCGAGCACGCAGTGGAACGTCGGTGGCCCCCCGCCGTGCGGGATCGCGAAGACCTCCTCGGCCCCGACCAGCAGGTGCCGGTTGCGGTCCAGCCCGAGGTCGCGGGCCACGCGCGAGCGGGCGCCGTCCGCGCCGACGACGAACCGCGCCCGCACCCGGATCCGGCCGTCCGGGCCGGCCAGCAGGTGCCCACCGTCCCGCCGGCCGTCGTACCGGGTGCCCAGCGCGACGCGGACGCCGGCGTCGGCCGCCTCCCGGGCCGCGGCCAGGTAGAGGGGGCCCATGTCGCCCACCCGGTACTCGTCGCGCCCGCTGACCAGCTCCACCGGACGGCCGCGTCCCGGGGGGTGGAGCACCACGCGCCGGATCGGCGGGCCGAGGCACTCCGCGGGCAGCGGGAAGTCGTCGAGGGTCTTGCGGACGAAGATGCCGGTGGTGCGGATCGCGCCGGCCAGCCCGGGCCGCCGATCGGCGAGGAGCACGTCGTGGCCTCGGCGGGCGAGCAGCGTGGCCGTGTGCAGCCCGGCCAGCCCGGCCCCCACGACGAGCACGTCGGCGCCGTCCCTCACCGGCGGGCCTCGTGCGCGGCGTGCGGTGCCTCGTGCTCGTCGGGGACCCACTCCAGCAGGTCGCCGGGCTGGCAGCCGAGCACCCGGCACATGGCCTCCAGCGTGCTGAACCGGACGGCCTTGGCCCGGCCGTTCTTCAGCACCGCGACGTTCGCCGGAGTCAGCCCGATGCGCTCGGCGAACTCACCCACGCTCATCTTGCGCTTGGCCAGCTCGACGTCGATGCGCACGACGATCGGCATCAGATGACCGCTTCCATGTCCGTCCGCAGCGTCGTGGCCTGCTGCAGCAGCGCACGCATCACCACCACGAGCAGCCCGACCACGGCGCCGGCCACGAGCAGGAGCAGGAGCACGAGCGGCGGGCCGGGGAGACCCACGCTGACGACGGACCAGACGAACGTGCCCAGGAAGAGGAGCCACGCGGCCGCGATCGCGCCCACGATCGCGTCCACCCAGGCCATGGACGCCGCGCTGAAGATGCGGTCGTCCTCGACCAGGGTGAGCAGCTTCCAGGTGCACACGATGACGACCTGGACGCAGCCCAGCCCCAGCACGGCGACCACGAGCGTCGGCCACCGCAGGTACGCCAGCTCCGGCGAGTCCTCGGCCATCGCCCCCGACAGCGCCGGCAGGAAGACCACCTGCGCCAGCACCAGGGCGGCGAACGCCACCGCGAGCAGGAACCTGAGCGGGCCGACCACCCGACGCGTCGTGATCACGCATCGATTGTCGATAGGTGCTTATCGGAAGTCAATCGATGACATGCGTCATCCCTCCGACGGGGTCGCTCGAGCACCCCGGGGTCAGCGCCCTCCCGCGTCGAGGACGGCGGCCAGCGCGTCCACGGCCCGGTCGACGTCGTCGGGCTCGACGACCAGCGGCGGGGACAGCCGGATGGTCTGCCCGTGCGCGTCCTTGACCAGGACGCCGCGCTCGGCCAGCCGCTCGCACGCGGCGCGCCCGGTCATCAGCGCGGGGTCGATGTCGATCCCGGCCCACAGCCCGCGCGTCCGCACCGCCTGGACGCCGTGCCCGACCAGGTCGTCGAGCCGGTCGCGCAACTGGACGCCGAGCTTGGCCGCGCGCTCCTGGTACTCGCCGGTCTCCAGCAGCCCCACCACGGCGTGCCCGATCGCCGCCGCCAGCGGGTTGCCGCCGAACGTCGACCCGTGACTGCCCGGCGTGAGGACGTCGAGGACCTCGTGCGTGGACACCACCGCCGACACCGGGACGATGCCGCCGCCGAGGGCCTTGCCCAGCAGGTAGACGTCGGGGACGACGCCCTCGAGCTCGCAGGCGAAGGTGGCGCCGGTCCGGCCCAGTCCGGACTGGACCTCGTCGGCGACGAACAGCACCCCGGCGTCGGTGCACGCCTGCCGCACCGCGGCGAGGTAGCCGGGCGGCGGCACGACGACGCCGGCCTCCCCCTGCACCGGCTCCAGCAGCACCGCCACCGTCTCCGGCGTGAGCGCCGCCCGCAGCGCGTCGGCGTCGCCGTAGGGCACCACGGTGAAGCCCGGGGTGAAGGGCCCGAAGCCCTCGCGCGCCGAGTCGTCGGTGGAGAAGCTGACGATCGTGGTGGTGCGCCCGTGGAAGTTGCCCGCCGCGACGACGATCTGTGCCTGCCCCGCGGGGACGCCCTTCACCCGGTACCCCCAGCGCCGGGCCACCTTGATCGCCGTCTCCACGGCCTCCGCCCCGGTGTTCATCGGGAGCACCAGGTCCATCCCGGCCAGCGCCGCCAGGTCACGGGCGAAGGGCCCGAGCCGGTCGTTGTAGAACGCGCGGCTGGTGAGCGTGACCCGCTCGAGCTGCTCCCGTGCCGCCTGCAGCAGGACCGGGTGGCCGTGGCCGAAGTTCAGCGCCGAGTACCCGGCCAGGCAGTCGAGGTAGCGGCGGCCGTCGACGTCGGTCACCCACGCCCCGTGCGCCTCGGCCACGACCACGGGCAGCGGGGCGTAGTTGTGCGCCGTCACCGTCTCGGTGAGCGCCGCGTGCTCGCTCGAGGAGAGCGGGCCGTCGGTACGCCGTGTCGTGGTCATGGGGGGCCTCCTCCGGGTGGGGCGTCGGTCTCTCCACCGGCCGGCGACCCGGTCGTGTCGGGCGGCGGCCGTGCCCAGAGGCTAGGGACGCCGGACAGCGGCATCAATGCTCCTCTGTTGCATGATCAGGGTGCATCCGTTGCGTCTGAGGGCCTACGGTGTTCGATGTGTTGCAGAGGCCTGTCGACCGCCTGGACCCGCTCGACCGGCAGATCATCGGCTGCCTGACGCGCGACGCCCGCGCCACGTACGCCGTCATCGGCGCCGAGGTCGGCCTGTCCGCGCCCGCGGTCAAGCGCCGGGTGGACCGCCTGCTGGCCGACGGGGTGATCCGCGGCTTCACCGCGCTGGTCGACCCCGAGGTCCTCGGTTGGACGACCGAGGCCTACGTGGAGGTGTTCTGGGAGGGGACGCCGTCCCCGCTGGAGCTGCGGCGCAGTCTCGGCGAGGTCCCCGAGGTGGTCGGCGCGTGGAGCGTCACCGGCTCCGCGGACGCGCTGGTCCACATCCTGGCCGCCGACATCCCGCACCTGGAGGAGGCCATCGAGCGGCTGCGGCAGCAACCCAACGTCCACCAGACCCGCAGCGAGGTCGTGCTCTCCCGGCTGATCGACCGCCCCCGCCCCTGAGGCCACCCGTCCCCCGGCTGGAGCGCCGGGCGGACGTGCCGATCAGGCGCCCCCGGCGGTCAGCGGGTCCCAGAACGCGCACTGGTGCTCCTCGGCCAGCGCGGCGTCGGGGACGGCGGTGCTCCCGCCGGCGGGCTGCAGCGAGAGCACGACCTGCTCGGCGTCGTACGACGGCCAGGCCGCCTGGCCGGGCACGCCGGGGTCGCCGCGCTGCACGAAGGCGGCCCAGTACTGCTTCATCTCCGCCGCCAGCTGCTGCTCACCGGCATCGAACGTGGGTGCGATGGGAACGCCGTTGTCGAAGCTCGGGAAGAGGTACGCCAGTTCGGCGGCGTGCCCCGCGCCCCACTCGTAGCCCGGGATCGGCTGCAGCCCGGGTCCGGTGCGGGCGGCGAACTCGTAGGCCCACGTCGGCACGTGCGCGGCCAGGTCACGGGTGAGCGCCCGGTTGGGGCAGCCGCCGATGCCGAACGCGAGGCCGGCGTCGGTGAGGATCGCACCCGAGAGGTAGGCGGGCGTGAACTGGTCCGCGTCGGCCGGCCACGGGTAGCGGGACAGGACGGCGTCGGCGTGCTCGGCGAAGGAGTCGCGGATCCACGTCTCGTACTGCTCCCTGGTCCAGCCGATGTTCCCGGCGGCGAAGGTCCGGCCCTCGTGCAGGGTGGCGCCGACGACCACCGGGACGCGCGCGAGGTCCCCGGTGCCGACCGCGACGCGCGGGTCCGTGGGGAGGAACGGCGTACCGGCGACCGGCGGGACCAGCGGGGTCGGGGCGTCGATCAGCTCACCCACGGGCTTGCCGCGCAGACAGGCCACCGCGCTCGCGAACGGGCTGCACCCGACCGCCTGCGCGACGACCTGACCCGTGGCGTCCGCGGCGTCCTGGCTGCGGCTCGGGCAGGAGCCGCTCTGGATCATGGCCCCGGCGAACAGGCCCCGGGACCCCGGGGCGACCAGGTGCGTGCAGACCGACCACCCGCCGGCCGACTCCCCGCCGATCGTCACCCGCGCGGGGTCGCCGCCGAAGGCGGCGATGTTCTCCTGGACCCAGCGCAGCGCCGCCTGCTGGTCCATGAGCCCGTAGTTGCCGGACTCGCCCTGGCGCGCGGTGAGCTCCGGGTGCCCGAGGAAGCCGAGGAGGCCGAGCCGGTAGTTCATGGTGACCCCGACGATCCCGGTCGCCGCGACGATCGCGGCCATGTCGGCCTGGTTGGAACTGCCGTTGACCAGGCCGCCGCCGTGGATGAACACGTAGACGGGCAGACGGTCCTCCGGCGTGGTCCCGGCGGGTCGTTGCACGTTGACGAACAGGCAGTCCTCGGTCTCCGAGCGCGGACCGTTCGTGCTCTCGGTCGCCGGGCAGCGGTTGCCGTAGGCGTCGGCCGGCCGGACGCCGTCCCACGGCGCGGGCGGCTGCGGCGGGCTCCACCGCAGCTCCCCGACCGGCGGTGCGGCGTACGGGATGCCGAGGTAGCCGTCCACGCCGCCGGCCTGCACGCCGCTCACCGCGCCGGACCCGGTGTGGACGACGGGCGGCTCACTCGACTCGGGCGCGGCCAGGGCCGCCGACGCCGGCAGGCAGGCGAGCACGAGGGCGGACAGCACCGCGGCCGACGTGCCGCGGAGGGAACGGGACATCGCGACTCCTCCTGCTCCGCCCGGCGCGGGCGGGGAGGTCGGCCGTTCTGATGGCTCCGAACGGGGCTGCCCATCCTGCTCCGGCCCGGCTGCCGGCAACAGTGCGGCTCCCCTCCGGTCCTGTGCGGGGCCGGAGGTCGTCAGAGGCAGAACGGACAGTCCGTGCCGCCGGCGGCGACCGTGCGCAGGCAGCGGAGCAGCGGACCGAGACGGGTGCCCTTCGGCACGAGGGCGTGCGCACCGGCGACCACGGCCTCGGGTTCCGCCTCGGGGCCTTCCCCGCTCAGCACGATGACCCGGGCCTCGGGCCGGGCGGCGCGCAGCGCTGCCGTGGCCGTCAGCCCGTCCATCCCGGCCATGGACACGTCCATGAACACGACGTCGGGGGCCAGGCGCGCGGCGGCCTCCACTGCCTGCATTCCGTCCGCGCACTCGCCGACGACGGTGAGGCCGTCCTCGTCGGACAGCGCCTCAGCGAGGGCCCTGCGCACCATCGGGTGGTCGTCGACCAGCAGGACCCGGATGTCGGCGGAGGCGTCGCCGGCGCATCCGTCCTCCGTCATCTGCACCCCTCCTCGCTATGCGGCGTGGACTCCCGGCCGGTCCTCGCCCTGGTCGGCAGTCGTCCTCCACGAGGTGCGACTGCCTACCACACCGGCTCCACCGACGGGCCGCCTGACGGCCGCTCGGCCTCGGCCCACCCAGCGAACGCCCAGCCCATGCCCAGGGCGGTCACACCGCATGCACCGACAGTGCCGGGCAAGACCACGACTCTCGCGCCTCCGACTCCTGCCGAGCCGGACGCCGAGCCGCGTGCCCCGTTCCTCCGCCGCTCTCCCCGACCGATCGTCGGCGGCGTCGCCGCCCTGGCCATCGTGCCGCGGGGCGAGGTCTGCGTCGCCGGCCTCTTCGGGCTGGTGCACGGCGCGGCGTTCGCCCGGGCCGCCTTCCCACTCCGGGGAGCCACGGTGGGTGCGCCTCCGGGGCGTCCGACGGTCCGGTGGGTGACGCTCCCGGGCAGCGGTCCCGCGCGCTGCGGGAGAGACTCCCGGACGGCACGAGGTCCTGCCGGGGACGGCCGCGGACCCGCAGGATCCAGCCTCCAGCCGGTACGCCTCCGGCGCGGCGCGGCGACCTCGGGGGGAGCGAGCGGCATGGACGTGCAGGTGACCGACGTCGTGGGAGCGGTGGGCCTCACCTCGCGCGAGGCGGAGGCACGGCGGCGGCGCGGCGAGGGCAACGTCGCCGTCAGCGCGTCGTCCCGCGGCTACGCCCGGATCCTGCGCACCAACGTCTTCTCGTTCTTCAACGTCATCCTCTTCGTGATCGGCGCGGCGCTGCTGGCGCTGGGCCGCTACAACGACGCCTTCACCAGCGTCGGGCTCGGGCTGGTCAACGCGGCGATCAGCGCCGTGCAGGAGATCCGCGCGAAGCGCAAGCTCGACCGGTTGCAGCTGCTGAGCCGCAGCCCGGTCACCGTGCTCCGCGACGGCCGCGAGGTCTCGGTGGCGCAGGAGGACGTCGTCCGCGGGGACGTGCTCCGGGTGCGCCCGGGCGACCAGGTCGTCGTCGACGGCCCGGTGCTCGACGGCGGCCGGGTGGAGGTCGACGAGTCGCTGCTCACCGGCGAGTCCGAGCCGCAGCTGCGGGGGCCCGGCGAGGACCTGCTGTCGGGCAGCTCCTGCGTGGGTGGCGGGGGCTCCCAGCTCGCCCGGGACGTCGGCGCGTCGAGCTACGCCAGCCGGCTGACCGCCGAAGCGCGCCGGGCGTCCACGGACACCACCCCGCTGCAGCGCCGCATCCAGTTCGTCGTCCGCCTGGTCATGGTCCTGGTGGCGCTGATGAGCGCCACCATCCTGCTGCAGGCCGCGCTCGAGGGGTTCTCGCTCGTGCGCGTCGTGCAGACCACGGCGGTGCTGTCCGGGCTGGTGCCCTACGGGCTGTTCTTCCTCGTGGCGGTTGCCTACACGGTCGGTGCCGCGAAGAGTTCCGACCGGGGCGCCCTGGTGCAGCAGGTGAACGCGGTGGAGTCGGTGAGCAACGTCGACGTCGTCTGCACCGACAAGACGGGGACGCTGACCACCGGCCGCCTCTCACTGGCGGAGGTCCGGCCGGTCGGCCCGCTCGGGGCCGCGGCCGTGGAGCGGCTGGTCGGCTCGCTGGCGCGGAGCGGAACCGCCGCCAACCTGACCTCCTCGGCGCTGGCCGCGGCGCTGCCAGGCGCGCCGTGGGAGGTGCGGGAGGAGGTCCCGTTCTCGTCGTCGCTACGGTGGAGCGCGCTGCGCACGGACGACGGGGTCCACGTCCTGGGCGCGCCCGACGCCCTGGCCCCGTCCCTGTCCGGCGCCCCGCTCACCGACACGGTGCGGGCGCTGACCGGGCAGGGACTGCGGGTCCTGGTGATCGGGCGCGCCGCCGATCCGCAGGCCCGGCTGCGCGACGACACCGGCCGGCCACGGCTGCCGGCCCTGGAGCCGCTGGCCGTCGTCGCCCTCGCCGACGAGCTGCGGCCGGACGTGCCCCGTACCCTCGCCGGACTCACCGCCGGCGGCACCGCGGTGAAGGTGGTCTCCGGCGACGACCCCCGCACGGTGGCTGCACTGGCCCGGCAGGCCGGGCTGGACGGCGGGGACCCGGTGACCGGCGCCGAGCTCGACACCCTCTCCGACCCGGAGTTCGACGACGTGGCGGCCCGGACGACGGTGTTCGGCCGGATCGCCCCGGAACAGAAGGAGCGCCTCGTCGCCTCGCTGCGCCGGCAGGGCCGGTACGTGGCGATGGTCGGCGACGGCGTCAACGACGCCCGCGCGCTCAAGCGCGCCCACGTCGGCGTGGCGATGAGGAGCGGCAGCGCCGTCACCCGCGACGTGGCCGACATCGTGCTCACCGACGACTCGCTGACCGCGCTGCTGCCCGCGCAGCAGGAAGGCCGGAGGATCATCTCCGGCATCGGCACCTCGATGCAGGTCTTCCTCGCCCGGGTCGGCACGCAGGGCCTGGTGATCCTCGCCGTGACGATGCTCGGCCTGGGGTTCCCCTACTCCCCGGCCCAGGTCGGGCTGACCCTGCTGACCGTCGGCCTCCCGACCCTCTTCCTCACCATGTGGGCCCGCCCCGCACTCCCGGACCCCCACCTGCTGACGTCGCTGTGGCGGTTCGTCGTCCCGGCGATGGTGGTCACCGCCGCCGGCGGCGTCGCCGTGTACGCCTACCACTACACGACGCTGCTCGAGGGGTTCACCGCGTCGGACGTCCCCGACTTCGTCGTGACGGACTTCGAGCGCTACACCGGGCTCTCGTCCGGTGAGGTCGGATTCGCGGAGGCCGCGGCGACCATCGGGGCCCAGACGGCGCTGTCCACCTTCGTCTCCTACGCCGCCTTCCTGCTGATCCTCTTCCTGAAACCCCCGCACCGGCTCTTCGCGTCGTGGACCCGGCCCGACGGTGACCGGCGGCCGGCCGTGCTCGTGGCCGTGCTCGTCGCCACGTTCACCGGCGGGCTGTTCGTCGAGCCGTTCACCGACTACTTCGGGCTCACCCACGCCGCCGACCCGGTCTTCACCACGGTCCTGCCGGCGCTGGTGCTGTGGTTCGCCGTCCTGACCGCGGCCTACCGGTTCCGGCTCCTGGAACGGGCCCTGGGACTGGCTCACCTGCCCGGGGCGAGCGCCGACGGACGTGGACCGGCCCACGGCTGACCGACCGGTCCGCTCCTCCCGCCGACGGTCGTCCGGGGCGCGGTCTCGTGCAGCACCCCCCGCCCAGGGTCGTGGAGGGCCTCGGCGGCGACGGTCAGCGCGGCGAGCACACCGTCGACGGCCGGATTGCCGACGGCGGGCCGGGTCAGCACCCCGACGTGTCGGTGGACGCCCACCCCGGCGAGCCGGGACGTTCCCACCCCCGGATCCGGGACGTGGCCCAGGACCGGCACGAGGGCCACGCCGAGGCCGGAGCGGACGAAGCCCCGGACGACGTCGTAGTCGTTGCTCCGGTAGCCCACCCGGGGCTCGAAGCCCGCCTCGGCGCAGATCCGGTGGAGGCACGTGGCACCCGCGGTCCCCTGCCTGGTGGCGACCCACGTGGCGTCCGCCAGCTCGTCGAGGCGCACCTCCCCCGCCCCGGCCAGGGGGTGTGCCGCAGGCAGCACCAGGACCAGGTCCTCGCGGAGCAGCGGGGTCACCGTCAGCGCGTGCGGACGCCGGACGGGGACCCGGGTGTAGCGGTGGACCAGTGCGACGTCGAGGTCGCCGTCGTGGACCCGAGGGGTCAGCTCGTCGGGTTCCCCCTCGTCCAGCAGGACCTCGACGGACGGGTGGCTGGCATCGTCCCGCTGTCAGACCGTGAACTTCACGCCCTGCGCCAGGGGCAGCTCGCCGGAGTAGTTGATCGTGTTGGTCGCCCGGCGCATGTAGCTGCGCCAGGCGTCGGAGCCGGACTCCCGGCCGCCCCCGGTCTGCTTCTCGCCACCGAAGGCCCCGCCGATCTCGGCGCCGGAGGTCCCGATGTTGACGTTGGCGATGCCGCAGTCGGAGCCGTCGGCGGCGAGGAAGCGCTCGGCCTCGGCCTGGTCGGAGGTGAAGATGCTCGACGACAGGCCCTGCGGGACGTCGTTGTTGAGCGCGATCGCCTGCTCCAGCGTCCGGTACGGCAGGACGTAGAGGATCGGCGCGAAGGTCTCCTGCCGCACGATGTCGGTCTGCGCCGGCATCCGCACGATCGCCGGTTCGACGTAGTAGGCGTGCGGAGCCTCGTCCGCGAGCCGGCGCTCCCCGCCCACGACGACCTCGCCGCCCTGCTGGCGCGCGGCCTCCAGTGCGTCCTGCATCGCCTTGAAGGAGGCGTCGTGGACGAGCGGGCCGACCAGCGTCCCCTCCTCGATCGGCGAGCCGATGGGCAGCCTGCGGTAGGCGGCGGCGAGCCGGTCGGTGAGCTCGTCGACGACGTCGACGTGGGCGATGACCCGGCGCATGGTGGTGCACCGCTGCCCGGCCGTGCCGGCGGCGGCGAAGACGACCCCGCGGGTGGTGAGGTCCAGGTCGGCCGACGGCGTCACGATCGCCGCGTTGTTGCCACCGAGCTCGAGCAGCGAGCGGCCGAAGCGGTCGGCCACCCGCGGGCCCACCACCCGGCCCATGCGCGTCGACCCGGTGGCGCTGAGCAGGGCGACGCCGGGGTGGTCCACCAGCGCCTCACCCACGTCGGCGCCGCCGAGGACCACCTGGCTGAGTCCCTCCGGCGCACCCTCCTCGGCGATGGCGCGGTCGAGCAGGGCGGCCGAGGCCAGGGCCGACAGCGGGGCGAGCTCGGAGGGCTTCCAGACCACCGGGTCCCCGCAGACCAACGCGAGGGCGGTGTTCCACGACCAGACGGCCACCGGGAAGTTGAACGCGCTGATCACCCCGACGACGCCCAGCGGGTGCCAGGTCTCCATGAGTCGGTGGCCGGGCCGCTCCGAGCTGATCGTCCTGCCGTAGAGCTGCCGGGACAGCCCGACGGCGAACTCGCAGATGTCGATCATCTCCTGGACCTCGCCCAGGGCCTCCGAGGTGATCTTGCCGACCTCGAGGCTGACCAGGGTGCCGAGGTCGGCCTTGTGCTCGCGGAGCAACTCGCCGAAGCGGCGCACCAGCCCCCCGCGGACCGGCGCGGGCACCGTCCGCCACGTCTGGAACGCCTGGCCCGCGCGGGACACCGCATCGTGCACGTCGGCCGCGCCCTGCCAGCGGACGGAGGCCAGCGGCGCCCCGTTGATCGGGGAGGTCACCGGGTGGTCACCGGAGACGGAGTCGAGGTCGACGCCGCAGCGGGCGGCGGCCTCCCGCGCCGAACGGCTGAGGTCGTCGGCGGTGGGCAGGGTGGTCACGAGCAGCTCCTCGGGTCGGGGGTCGGCGGCCACCACGCGGGGTCCTTCCACGGTGGGGGCACGGTGGTCATCTCAGCGGGTGTTCGGATCAGGCCGGCCACCGTGCAGGGCCCCGCCGCGAGCCTGCGAGTGGTGGGGGGCACGGTGGTCCCTTCTCAGACGATGTTCAGTTCGGGGCGCGCGTCCGCGCCGGCGAAGCGTGCGGCGCTGAGCCCGGAGACGTCCACGAAGGGCTCCTCGCCGAGGTACAGGTCGCGCACGACCTCGCCCACCGCCGGTCCCATGAGGAAACCGTGCCCCGAGAACCCGGTCGCGTACAGGAAGCCCTCCACCGTGTCGGCACGGCCGATCAGGGCGTTGTGGTCCGGGGTCATCTCGTACAGCCCCGCCCACCCGCCGGCGATGCCCACCTCGGCCAGCGCCGGCGCCCGCCGCTCGATCGCCGCCCCGAGACGCGGCAGCCACGCGTCGGACCGGGAGAGCCCGAAGCCGGGGATCTCCTCGGGGTCGGACATGCCCAGCAGCAGGCCCTCCCCCTCGCGGTGGAAGTAGAAGCTGGTCTCGAAGTCGATGGTGAAGGGCGTTCGCGGGTCGAGGCCCGGAACCGGCTCGGTCACCAGGATCTGCCGCCGCAGCGGGGTGACCGGGAGGTCCACCCCGGCCCAGGAACCGATCTCGGCCGACCAGGCGCCGGCGGCGCAGACGACGGTGTCGGTGCGGATCGTCCCGGCGTCGGTGCGCACACCGGTGACCCGGCCGTCCCGGACGTCGACGCCGGTGGCCGCGCAGTGCGGCAGCAGCGTGGCGCCCGCCCGGCGGGCGGCAGAGGCGTAGCCGAGGACGACGGACTCCGGCGTGCAGTGGCCGTCGGTCGGCGAGTACGCCGCGGCGAGCAGCCCCTCGGGTGAGACCAGCGGCGACAGGCGCCGGGCCTCCTCGACGCCGATCAGGCGGCTCGGGACACCGAGGGCGTTCTGCAGGGCGACGTTGGCCTCGAACGCCGCCAGGGCCTCCGGCGTGCTGAGCAGGAACAGGTAGCCGACCTGGTGGAGGTCGATCTCCTGGCCGAACCGCGCGGGGAAGTCGCGGAACGTCTCCAGGCTCCGCGCCCCGAGCGCGACGTTCACCGGGTCGGAGAACTGCGCCCGGACACCTCCGGCCGCCCGGCACGTCGACCCGCTCCCGAGGGCGTCCCTGTCCAGCAGCACCACGTCGTGGACGCCGGCCCGGGCCAGGGCGTGGGCCGTGCTGAGCCCGATCACGCCGCCGCCGATGACGACGACGGACGCGGAGGACGGCAGGTGGCAACGGGGCGCGGTCATTCCGGTCCTCCGTGAGCGGGAGCGCGGGAGCGTGCTGCCATCGTGGCGGTCGACGCCTGTGCAGCACCATCGATGCTTCGTCGCTCGGTCCGTTCAGCGTCTCCGCATGGACGTCGACCTCGACCTCGTCGAGCTCAGGACGCTCGTCGAGGTCCGCGCCACGGGCAGCATGACCGCGGCGGCGGCAGCCCTGGGGTGCACGACCGGGGCCGTCCAGCAGCAGATGGCCGCCCTGCAGCGATCGGTGCGGGCCGGGCTGTTCACCCAGGTCGGGGACTCCTGGCGCTCGGGGAGTCCGACGGGACCGAGCGGGACCTCCGGGCAGGTGCCGACCTAGCCTGAGGGCGTGTCCGCCCGCCCCCGTCCCCGTCGCTCGACGTACGCGCGCATCCCGGAGCGGGCCTGGCGGGCCATCGCGGGGAACTCCCCGCCGACCGCGCCGATCGGCCTGCGGGCCCAGCCCAGCCGGATGGACGACCTCACCGCGCACGCCGCGCTGGGCCTGGCCCTGCGCATCGGGGCGTCGATGCTGGCCGTCGGGGCCTCCGCGGCCGACGTGACGGCGACGGTGCTGCGCGTGACCGCCGCCTACGGGTTGGCCAACTGCCAGGTCGACGTCACCTTCACGTCGCTGACGGTCAGCTACGACCGGGAGAACGCGGTGCCGCTCACCGCGATGCGGATCGTGCGCACCCAGCGGATGGACTACACCCGCCTGCAGGGGATCAGCGACCTGGCGCGCACGGTCGGCACCGGGAGCCTCGACGTCGAGGAGGCACACCGCCGGCTGGACGGCGTCGTGTCGGCACCTCCCACGTACCGCCGCACCGTGCACGCGCTGGGCTGGGCCGGCGTCGCCGGTTCCGTCGGGTTCCTCCTCGGCGGCGGGTGGGCGGAGGCACTGATCGGGGCGCTGACCACCGCCCTGATCGAGCAGGTCATGCGCGTGCTCAACCGGCGCAGTCTGCCGTCGTTCTTCCAGCAGGCGGCCGGGGCCGCGCTCGCTACGGGCGTCGCCGTCGTGCTCCTCGCCTGGGACGTCGACGTGCGGACCTCACTGGTCGTCGCGGCCGGCATCGTCGTGCTGCTCGCCGGACTGTCCCTGGTCGGTGCCGCCGAGGACGCGATCAGCGGCTTCCCGGTGACCGCCGGGGCCCGGGCCTTCGAGGTGGTGACGTTGACCGTCGGCATCGTCGTGGGCATCGCCGGCGTGCTGGACGTCGCCCAGCGGGCCGGGATCCTGTTGGACGTCGTCGACGCCTCGCCGTCGGCCGTGCCCTTCGCCGTGGGGCTGGCGGCGTCGGCCGGGATCGCCGGGTTCTGGGCGCTGGCCTCCCACGCCCGCCCCCGCGCCGTCGTCCTCGCCACGGGAGCCGGGGCGGTGGCGTGGACGACGTCCTGGGCGGCCGGTGGCGTGGGAGCCGGCCCCGCGGTGGCCAGCGGGGTCGCGGCCGTCGTCCTCGGGTTCTGCGGGGAACTGCTGACCGACCGGCTCCGGATCCCACCGGTGCTCGTCGCGGTCTGCGGGATCGTCCCGCTGCTCCCGGGACTGGCGATCTACCGGGGCCTGTTCGCGATCGTCGTCGAGGGCGACGTCCAGGCCGGGCTCGGCGCCCTGGTCGGAGCCGCGGCGGTCGGGCTCGCCCTGGCCGCCGGCGTGACGCTGGGCGAGTACCTCGGCCGACCGTTCAACGGCGAGCGGGACCGCTTCGACGAGCGCGTCCGCCGTCGGGCCATGACCGCCGATTGAGCTCTGGTGCGGCGCCCGCGGCCGCGTGGGTGTGGCCTGGGTCACACGTCAGTAGAGTCGTTCCCCGCAGCCACCCGAACGCCAGCCGACCCGGGACGGGGAGCGCGATGGTCAACCGAGTGCTGATGTGGGCCGCCGGCAGCCCGAGGCTCCAGCGGCAGGTCACGCAGAACCCGATCGCCCGCCGGGCCGCCCACCGGTTCGTCGCCGGGGAGCGGCTCGACGAGGCGCTCGACGTGGCCACGTCGCTCGCTTCCCGGCGCATCGGCAGCATCCTCGACCTCCTCGGGGAGGGGGTCACCGACCTGTCCGGCGCGACCTCCGCCGTCGCGGAGTACGAGGCCGCCGCGCAGGCGAGCGCCGCGCGCGGGCTGGACGCCGCGATCTCCATCAAGCTCTCCCAGCTCGGCCAGACCGTGGACCGGGCGGCGTGCGTGGCGAACCTGACCGAGATCCTCGACCAGGCCAAGGCCGTGGGCGTCCCGGTCGAGATCGACATGGAGGACAGCAGCCTGGTCCCGGACACGGTGGCCCTGTTCCGGGACGCCGCGACCGCGCACCCGCGGACCCGGCTCGCCGTGCAGGCCGCGCTCCGTCGCACCCCCCTGGACCTGGAGACACTGGCGCCGCTCAAGCCGCGGGTCCGGCTGGTGAAGGGCGCCTACGCCGAACCCCTCGAGCGGGCGCACCAGGGCAAGGCCGAGATCAGGGCACAGTTCAAGTACCTGACCGACTGGCTGTTCGAGCACGGCTCCGACCCCGCGTTCGGCACGCACGACGACGAGCTCATCGCGTACGCGCGGACGGCCGCCGCCAGGGCCGGCAAGGGACCGCAGGAGTACGAGTTCCAGTTCCTCCACGGCATCCGCCGCGACCTCCAGCAGGAACTCGTGGACGACGGTCACCGCGTCCGCGTGTACATCCCGTTCGGTTCCGCTTGGTACCCCTACCTGACGCGCCGGATGGCCGAGCGCCCGGCCAACCTGCTGTTCTTCCTGCGCGCCCTCGTCGGTCGATGAACCGCATGACACCCGGAGCGTGATCCGCGATGCTCGACGCCGTCACCCAGGTCCCCCCGCCGGTCAACGAGCCGGTCCACGACTTCGCACCCGGCAGCGCCGAACGGGCCGCGCTGGAGGACCGGCTGAAGCAGCTCGCCGCCGAGCGGGCCGAGCTGACCATGACCATCGGCGGCGAACAGCGGGCCGGCCGCGGCGAGCCCATCGACGTCGTCCAGCCGCACCGCAAGGACGCCGTCCTCGGCACCATGCACAACGCCACCCCGGCCGACGTCGCCGACGCCGTGGAGGCCGCCCGCGCCGCCGCACCCGCGTGGCAGCGGATGTCCTACGACGACCGCGCCGCGGTCTTCCTCAAGGCCGCCGAGCTCCTCGCCGGGCCGTGGCGGCACACCCTCAACGCGGCCACCATGCTCGGGCAGAGCAAGACCTGCTACCAGGCCGAGATCGACACCCCCTGCGAGCTGGTCGACTTCTGGCGGTTCAACGTCCACTTCGGCCGGCAGATCCTCGAGGAGCAGCCGCAGAGCTCCCCGGGGGTGTGGAACCGCTTCGACCACCGGCCGCTCGAGGGCTTCGTGCTGGCCATCACGCCGTTCAACTTCACCGCCATCGCGGGCAACCTGCCCACCGCGCCGGCGCTGATGGGCAACACGGTGATCTGGAAGCCCTCCCCCACCCAGCAGCTGGCCGCCCACCACACCATGCGGGTGCTGGAGCAGGCCGGCCTGCCGCCCGGGGTGATCAACATGGTCACCGGCGACGGGCGCGCGGTCAGCGAGGTCGCACTCGTCCACCCCGACCTGGCCGGCATCCACTTCACCGGCTCCTCCGCGACGTTCGGGCACCTGTGGCGCACGGTCACCGAGAACCTGACCGGCTACCGGGCCTACCCCCGGCTGGTCGGCGAGACCGGCGGCAAGGACTTCGTCATCGCGCACCCCTCCGCCGACGTCGACGTGCTGCGCACCGCCCTGGTGCGCGGGGCGTTCGAGTTCCAGGGCCAGAAGTGCTCCGCGGCCTCCCGGGCCTACATCCCCCGCTCGGTGTGGACCCGGCTGCGGGATCCGTTCCTCGACGAGGTCGAGGGCATGCCGATGGGCGACGTCACCGACTTCTCCAACTTCCTGGGCGCGGTGATCGACCAGCGCTCCTTCGACCGGCTCACCGGTGTCCTGGACCGGGTCCGCGGCGAGCAGGGCGTGGACATCCTGGCCGGGGGCACCGCCGACGACAGCGAGGGCTTCTTCGTCCGCCCCACCCTGGTCCAGGCCGACAACCCCCAGCATGAGGTGTTCACCACCGAGTACTTCGGCCCGATCCTCGGGGTGTTCGTCTACGACGACGCCGACTACGACCGGGTGGTCCACGAGGCCGCCGACGCCGCCCCCTACGGGCTCACCGGGTCGATCATCGCCCAGGACCGCGCCGCCATCGTCGAGGCCATGGAGGTGCTGCGGTTCTCCGCGGGCAACTTCTACGTCAACGACAAGCCCACCGGCGCCGTCGTCGGCCAGCAGCCCTTCGGCGGCGCCCGGGCCAGCGGCACCAACGACAAGGCCGGCTCCCCGCTGAACCTGCTGCGCTGGGTGTCCCCGCGGTCGATCAAGGAGAGCTTCGTGCCGCCCACCGACTACCGCTACCCGCACATGGGCTGACCCCGCCCCGCCCCGGCCGCCCCCACCGGTGGCCGGGGCGCGAGGGTCAGGGCGCCTCGTTGGGATAGCCCTCCTCGTCCATCCGCCGGATGACCCGGGGGTCGAGCCGCCCCTCCCCCACGGCGGCGTCGACCTCCACGTCGACGACGGCGCCGTGCTCGTGCATCCACCGGTCGGCGCGGTGCTCCGCGGCGACCCCCTGCTCGGTCAGGTGGGCCTCGCCGATGGCCCTGCGCCGGACGGCGTAGGCGACGAGCACGACCGCCCAGGCGAGCAGGCTGAGCAGCAGCTGCGACCGGGTGCTGTCCCGGATGAGCATCTGCACGAGGATGCCGACGATGGCGGCCGCCGTGAGCAGGGTCAGGACCGGGTAGAACCACATCTTCACCCGCAGCCGCTCCGGCGGGATCGTCGGCCGCATCCGCAGCTGGGACAGGGTGATCAGCAGGTAGACGAAGAGGATGATCGCGCCGGAGGAGTTGAGCAGGAACAGGAAGACGGTGTCCGGCGAGACGTAGGCCGCGATGACGCAGAGGAACCCGACGACGCTGGACGCGAGGATCGCCCACGCGGGGACAC
Organism: Geodermatophilus sp. URMC 61; assembly: GCF_052931555.1. Taxonomy (NCBI): domain Bacteria; kingdom Bacillati; phylum Actinomycetota; class Actinomycetes; order Geodermatophilales; family Geodermatophilaceae; genus Geodermatophilus; species Geodermatophilus sp. URMC 61. Next base: position 1,388,749 of record NZ_JBRFHZ010000002.1, on the reverse strand, counting down.
CTCGGCCGTTGATCGAGAGCATCCGGCCGGGTGCCTCGTGCCGGGCAGCGAGCACGAACAGCATGCGCGAGGCCGTGTAGAGGCCGGAGTTCAGGCAGGACAGGACGGCGGTGAGCACGACCGCGTTCATGATCTCGGCCGCCGCCGGGATGCCCATCTCCTCCATCGCCGCCACGTACGGCGAGTCGCCGAGCTCCGTGGAGTTCCACGGCAGGATGGTGGCCAGCAGGAAGATGGAGCCGACGTAGAAGATCAGGATCCGGAAGACGACCGAGTTCGTCGCCCGCGCGATCCCCCGTTCCGGCTCATCGGACTCCGCGGCGGCGATGGTGGCGATCTCGGCGCCGACCATCGAGAAGACCACGATGACGATGCCCGAGACGAGCGTGCCGACGCCGTTGGGGAACAGGCCGCCGTGCTCGGTGAGGTTCGAGAAGTCGAGGTCACGGCCCGGCCACAGGCCCAGGACGAACAGCGCGCCCAGCGCGATGAACGCCATGATCGCCAGGACCTTGACGCCGGCGAACCAGTACTCGAACTCCCCGTAGGAGGCCACCGAGAACAGGTTGGTCGCCGTCATGAGCACCATCAGGACGAGCGCCATGACCCACAGCGGGACGTCGGGCAGCCAGCGCTGCAGGATCGCCGCCCCGGCCACGGCCTCGAAGCCGACCACGATGACCCAGAAGTACCAGTACAGCCAGCCCACGCTGAAGCCGGCCCAGCCGCCGAGCGACTGCCGCGCGTAGTCGGCGAACGACCCGGTCGAGGGGTTCGCCACCGCCATCTCACCGAGCATCCGCATGACCATGACGATCAGGACGCCGGTGAGGGCGTAGGTCAGGAACGCCGCGGGGCCGACCTCTCCGATGATCGCGCCCGAGCCGACGAACAGGCCGGCGCCGATGACGCCGCCGATCGCGATCATCGTGAGGTGTCGCTGCTTGAGACCCTTGTGGAGGTCGCCGCTCTCGGCGGGGCCGTGTGCCATGTCCGCTCCCTCGTGTCACAACGAGTCGGTGGGGGTCAGGCCTGAGCTCCTAAGGATGATGGTGGGGTCGCCCGGGCTGCGCCACTACAACGACTCCCCACGGTGACGCCGTGCGCGCGGGCACCGCTCGGCGCGCGGGAGGGCCACCGGACACCGCGGCTCCCGTGCCTCGCGGACCCCCACCCTCACCTGCCCGGGTAGCCCGGTCCGACCGCCCCCACGGTGGCGGGCCGGTCGAGCGCGGGAGCGCCCAGGGGCACCCAGCCCTCGACCGCCGTCCCCCGCCCGGGAGCGGTCCGGACCTGCAGCTGTCCCCCGACCGCCGCGATCCGCGACGCCATGTTGCGCAGGCCGCGGCCGTGCACGCCGGAGCCGGCCGGGGCCTCCCATCCCGGGCCCTCGTCGCGGACGCTCAAGTACAGCCGCTCCCGCTCGGTCGACAGCCGCACCCGGACCGGCGCACCCGGCGCGTGCTTGCGGGCGTTGCTCACCGCCTCGAGACAGCAGAAGTAGACGGCGGCCTCGACCTCCGGGGAGAACCGCTGGACCGTCACTCCGGTGCGGTCGACCCGGACGTGCGGGTCCCCCTCGAACTCGGCGCACAGGGCGGCGACCACACCGCGTTCGCCGAGGGGGGGCGCGGACAGGCCCGTGGTGGTACGAGCCAGGACGGTCTCCGCGGTCTGGAGCTGCTCGAGGACCTGGTCCAGCCGGGCGCGTGCCTCCCCCAGCCGTCCGGCCCCGAGCTCCACCTCGGCCAGGCCGAGCGCCATGCTCAGCGACACCAGGTGGTGCTGGACCCCGTCGTGCAGGTCGCGCTCGAGGCGTCGCCGTTCGCTGTCCGCCTCGGCCACCGCCCGGCGACGGGCGTCGGCGATCTCGGCGGCATGGGCGAGCGCCGCCCGCAGCTGGCGCTCCAGGTCGATGCCGACGCGCGCGGCCTCCAGCACGATCCCGAGACTGTTCGCGATCGCCTCCAGCAGGTCCTGTCGCTGGTCGTCCGCCCCGGCGACCGCGGCCCGGTCGATCGCCACCGTCCCGACCTCCTGCCCCCCGTGCAGGCTGGGGACCTCCAGGAACGTCTCGGCCTCCTCCTCTCCCGGCCGGACCCACTGGTAGCTCCGGTCGCGCAGCCCCGGCCGGTGCACGGTCAGCCGGCACGTGGTCGCGCCCAGTCCCCGGCCGACCACCTCCGCGATGCCGGCCAGGTCGGGAACGCCCCGGGTGGTCAGCCGTGGCAGTGCGGCCAGCTCGGCCAGCACGCCGTAGGGCGCCGGCCGGGTGCCGTACAGCAACCGGTCGGCCACTCTCTCGGCCATCAGGAAGACGGGGAGAAAGGCGAGAGCGCACAGCGCGACGGCCACTCCCTCGGCGACGACGGAAGCGGCCCGACTGCTCAGGACCGTGTCGACGACCACGTACAGGCAGCCGATCGACGCCGTGACGAGCACGACGACCAGGCTGCGGCTGAACCACCGCTGCGCCCCGACGGCTCCGGACCGCCGGCCGGCCCACAGCACGGCCACGGCCAGGACCGGCAGGGACAGCCGAGCGGCCCACAGGGACAGCACCACCTGTGGCATCGACGGGAACGACGTCCCCACGCCCACGGCGGTCGGATCGATGACGGGGAGTCCCGGCAGCCCCAGCCACACCAGCACCCCGGTGACGACGGCGAGCGCCGCCTCGACCACCACCGTCCCGACCAGTACACCGAAGAGCAGGCGCGCCGGCGCGCGCAACCGCTCGCTGTTGGCGGCGCGGTACCACCGGCGGGTGCCGACGATCCCGAGGAGCGGCAGCACAAGGCCGACCAGGAGCACGCAGCGGACGGACACCGGGTACACCAGGGCGGCGAGGACGGCGGCCAGCGCGACGCCGGCGGCCGCCACCCCCGCCCACGGCTCGGGACGTCCGGCCGGACGGCCCGGCGGCGTCCGGGCCATGGCGAGCACGTAGGCGACGCAGGTGGCCACCGGCAGGACGAACCGGGGGACGAGATCGACCCGATCGAGCCCGGTGACCGTGGCCAGTGCCTGCGACGCCGCACTCGACTGCAGGTTGAAGGCAGCGGCCGAGGCGGCCAGCGCGATCGCGAGCAGGGACCGGGTGGGGTCGTGGACACCGGAGACCAGCAGGGCGGCTCCGAGGGCGAGGACCAGCACGCTGAGGGCCGTGTCCGGTACCAGCTGGTACAGGGGCTCGGTCCGCGGTGCGCCAGCGAGCAGGCCCAGCGCCCAGTCGTGGCCGTCGGCGGCCTGCGCGGCGAGGCTGCGGGCGAGATCCGGTGAGTGGTGCACCACGGCCGCCACCACCCCGAGGCCGAGCCAGCCGACCGACAGCAGCGCACAGCAGACGAAGGCGACCACCGACACCGCACCGGTGCGTCGCCCCGAGCGCTCGGCGGTCACCGGACCGCGGTCCCCGCCTCGACGCTCCCCACGGCGGGCTCCACCCGGTCGGGCACCCAGGCCCGGACGACGACCGGGGGGTTCCCGTTCCCGGTGACGGTCGAGGGCACCCCGCCGTCCCCGTTCGTCTCGGTGATCAGCAGAGCACCGCCGAGGGCGACCAGGCGGTCGGCGTCGTCGGCGAGCAGCGCCTCGAGACGAGCGGCCCCCACCGGTGGGACGGGGTCCTCGATCACCACGCAGACCCGGCCGGGGGCGGGCTCCAGCCTCAGGGAGAGCTCCGGCCCGGCAGGTCGACCGGCCAGGGCACGGAGCACCGAGGCGGCGAGGTAGTAGAGGCCGGACTCCAGCTCCCACGCCAGGCGGGGCGCCGGGTCCGCCAGGAGCCGGACCGGTCGGGGGAGGTCGGCCGCCACCTCCTGGAGCGCGGCGGCCGGTCCCTGGTCACGGAGCACGGTCGGGTAGACGCCCCGGGCCACGGTGCGGAACCGGTCGAGGAGGTCGTCCAGGCGGACCCGCGAGCGGGCGAGGGCCACCCGGACGGAGGACCCGTCAGCCGGTGCACCGGTCAGGCCCGCACGGGCCTGCTCGAGGTCCGCCCGGAGCAGGACCAGACGGTCCCCCATCACGTGGGTGAGCTCGCCGACCAGCCGCCGCCGCTCCGCCTCCCTCGCGGAGTCGAGCCGTAGCCTGGAGGCGCGCAGCTCCTCGGCCAGGTCCGCCGCCTGCCGCACCCGCTCGCTGAGCTCCGCGTTGAGCGCGACGACCCGCAGCAGCAGCGCAGCGCCGTTGGCGACGTCGTTGAGCAGCCTGCGGTCCGCGGCGGTGATCGCCGTGGGCTTGGTGATCACCAGGGCGGCCCGGAGCGCTCCGCCGTCCAGCACCGGCACGACGTAGTCGGTGTCCGGCTCCACGAGCAGGTCCGCGAGCCGCTGCACGTCGCGTGGGGGTCCGGCGAGGGATCCGGCGTCCGGCGGGTGGTGTGCGGCATCCACCAGCCGGTCGCCGACCGCCAGCCAGATCACGGCGCGGTCCGCACCGGTGCCGACGGCGAGCACCTGGGCCAGTCCGGGTAGCACCTGCTCCAGGGAGCCCGCCTGGATCCGCCGGGCTGCCTCGGCCAACGCCGAGTACGGGCTCACCACGCCGAGCCCGGCGACCCGGGTGACCACGCGCCCGAGGGAGGACCACACCAGGAACAGGGCGATGGTCGCGAGCGCGACTGCGAGGAACGGCAGCATCACCCGGAGCTGACGAGGCGTGATCACCGCGCTGCCCGCGTGGACCACCACCAGGAGGACCGCGGCCACGCCCACGGCGACCAGCAGCGCGCGGAGCACCGCTGCCGTGCTGACCTGGGTCATCCTCACCACCGACCCCTGCTGGCCATGACGGCCAGGACACGCCAACGCTAGGCGGATGTGCCGACCGGGCCAACCCCTGCAGCCAGCGGAAACCGTTCCGCGGCCGCCGGTGCAGGCGGCCTCGTCCCGGGCACCCCCGGGTGCGGCTGGGGCGCTGGCTCACCGTCCCCGTGCCGTCAGGGCGGCGTCCGACCGTGCGGCGACCTCGCTCCGGACGCCAGACGTCACGATCGAGCCGGAATGGGTCTTTGTCCGCACATGCCGGACCGCCGTACGTTGGCCGCGTCACACCGGCAGCGATCCGCCGCGGGAGGAGGGGACGTGGAGAACCGCCACCTGCAGTACTTCGTCGCGGTCGCCGAGACCCGCCACGTCGGCCGGGCCGCCGAGCGGCTGCACATGGCCCAGTCCCCGCTGTCGCAGGCGATCCGCCAGCTGGAGTCACAGCTCGGCGCCACGCTGTTCACCCGGACGACCCGGCGCGTGGAGCTGACACCTGCCGGTGAGGCCTTCCTCCGCGATGCGCGCCGCATCCTCGACGCGGTGCAGGCCGCTCGGACCCGTGCGCACCTGATCGGGAGCGGGAACGCCGGGCTGCTCCGCGTGGGCGCGACCGGGCTCGCCACGCTCCGCCACCTGCCGCAGCTGGCGCGCATCGCCGCGCGGGAGCTGCCCGGCCTCGTGCTGCGGTTCCAGCCCGACCTGCTGATGCCGGCCCAGGAGCTCGCGCAGTGGCTGGACAGCGACGTCGCCGAGGCCGTGAAGCCGGAGCTGGTCCTGGACCCGCAGGACACCGGAGAGGGAACCCGCCGGTCGAGTACGACTTCGTGCTCGAGCGGGACGAGGCGACAGCAGCCGCCTGATGAAGGACCTCCCTGCCCCGCGCCGCTCGTGAGGGGCCCCGTCCTCCCCACCCCTCGCACGCTCGGGGCGGGACCCTGGAGGGGGCCGCACCCATCCGATCCTCGAGGAGCCCCAGCATGCTGTTCCACGTCCGCATGGACGTCGCCATCCCCCGCGACCTGGACCCGGACGAGCGCGCCTGGCTGTTGGCCGCCGAGGAGGCCCGCGCACTGGAGCTGCAGCGCAGCGGCACGTGGGTGCACCTGTGGCGGGTCGTGGGTCGGTACAGCAACATCAGCGTCTTCGACGTCGCCGACGGCGACGAGCTCCACGAGATCCTGTGGAACCTGCCGCTGTTCCCCTTCATGAGCATCGCGGTCACCCCGCTGACCGAGCACCCCTCGGCGCTGTCGGCCAACCCCTGACCCGGGCCGCGCGGCGCCCCGGGTCGGTGGCCGGCTCAGACGATGCGCACCTGCACGTGCACCTCCTGGGGATCGGTGTGGGTCATCGCGACGACCAGGTCGAGGGCCATCTCCTCGATGTCGTCGACGGTGTCGGCCTGGGTCGTACCGACACCCGGGACGTCGATCACCCAGTGGTCGCCCTCGCAGATCGCGGTCGCGGTGTAGCTGGCCATCCGTCCTCCACGGTCAGGTCATCGGCAGGGCGTCGCTGAGACCGGGTCACGGCGGTGCTGCGCCCGGTCAGGGCCCCGTGCGGGGCGCGGGTGTCGCTCCGTGGCCGAGGCGCACGTTGATCTGCTTGGTCTGGGTGAAGCCGGCGATCATGCCCTCGAGGGACACCTCCCGGCCGATGCCGCTCTGCTTGTAGCCGCCGTAGGACTGGCCCACGACCTGTCCCCCGCCCTGGTTGACCTGCACCCAGCCGGCCTCGAGCCGGTGTGCGGTGGTGATGGCGTGGTCGATGTCGGAGCTCCAGACGTAGGCCGCCAGGCCGTAGGCGGTGTCGTTGGCCATGCGGACGACCTCGTCGACGTCGGTCCAGGCGATGGCGACGACCACGGGCCCGAAGATCTCCTCGCGGGCGAGCCGGAAGCTGTTGTCGCCGCCGGAGAACAGCGTCGGGACGTGGAAGAACCCCTCGGCGAGGGGCCCGCTGGTGGGCGGCAGCCCACCCACCTCGACGCGCATGGTGGACAGCCCGTCCTCCAGGTACTCCCGGATGGAGTCGAACTGGGTCTCGTTGATCACGGCGCCGATGTCGCTGGCCTCGTCCAGCGGGTCGCCGACCTTCATCGCGCCCAGCCGCTCGCTCAGCCGGGCGAGGACCTCGTCGTGGACGTCGCGGTGCAGGTACAGCCGCGAGCCGGCGGTGCAGCTCTGGCCCTGCCGGCTGATCCGCGAGGACAGGACCAGGCCCTCGATCAGCTCGTCGGTCACCGCACCGGGGAACACGATCGACGGGTTCTTGCCACCCAGCTCCAGGGACAGGTGGGCCAGCCGCTCCCCCGCCTTGCCGGCGATGCCCCGCCCGACCTCGGTGGAGCCGGTGAAGGAGATCTTGTCGACGCCGGGGTGCTCGACCAGGGCGTTGCCCGCGGCCCGGCCGGTGCCGGTCACCACGTTGAGGACGCCGGGGGGCAGGAACTCCTCGCAGATCTCCGCCATGAGCAGGATCGACAGCGGAGCGTCCTCGGCGGCCTTGAGCACGATGGTGTTCCCGGCGGCCAGGGCGGCCGGGACCTTGAAGCCGGCGATCATCAGCGGCGAGTTCCACGGGAGGATCGCGCCGACCACCCCGAGCGGCTCCTGCCGGGTGTACTGCAGCTGCGACGCCCCGGCCGGCAGCGTGGTGCCCTTCACCTCCCCCGCGACACCGCCGAAGTAGCGGAACAGCTCGGCCAGCAGGCCCGCCTCGGGCCGCGCCTGGGTGCGCAGCGCGTTCCCGGTGTCGGCGGCGGTGAGCCGGGCGAGCTCCTCGGCGCGGCCCTCGAGGGCGTCGGCGATCCGCAGCAGCACCCGCTGGCGCTCCTTGAAGTGCTGGTCGCGCCAGGCGGGGAAGGCCTCCCGTGCGGCGGTGACGGCGCGGTCGACGTCCGTGGCGTTGCCGCGCGGGACGCGGGCGAGGACCTGGCCACGGTGACCCGGGCTGGTGATCTCCCGCCACTCCCCGTCGACGGCCTCGACCCAGTTCCCGCCGATGAGCATCAGCCGGGTGGGAGGGGACGTGCTGTCGGTGGAGGGGCTCAGGACGCTCTGCTCGGACATGGACTTCTCCTGTGCCTGGGTGGGGAGGGGTCGGCCGGCCGGGCCGGGCGTCCCGCTCGTCGGAGGGTGCGTCGCGTCGTCAGCCTGCACCCGACGGGCAGCGGCCCGGAACCCCGACGTCGCGTGCCCGCCCGGATCGGTCCGGCCGGCGCCGTCCGACCGTCGGGGTCACCCGGGTCAGGCGGCCGGTCGGCCTCCGCCGCGCGGCCCGCGACTGTGCGCCTTGGGGACGACGGTGGTCCCGATCGCCCGGACGACGACGACGGGCTCGTCCAACACGTCCGCCCCGGACGGGCTCTCGTCGTACCGGGAGGCGATGACCTTGCGGGCCTCCAACTGCACGGTGCGGCTGGTGGTGCCGATCCGGGTGACGGTCCCGGTGATCTCGAGGAAGTCGCCGGTGTGGACCGGCGCCAGGAACTCGACCTTGTCGTAGCCGACGAACAGACCCTCGTCGCCGTCGGTGATGATGGCGACCTCGGTCACGATGTCGCCGAAGAACTTGAGCACGCGTGCGCCCTCGACGAGGTTGCCCCCGTAGTGGGCCTCCTCCTGGCCGATGCGCACGCGCAGGGTGCTGACGATGGGCTCGGTCATGTCCTTGCTCCTCCAGTGGTCGGTGTGCCGGGTGGTGCGGATCAGGGGGCGGTGGTTAGCGCCGCGTCGACGGCGACTGCCCGGGTCCTGCTGACGATCACGGGGTTGACGTCGATGGCGGTGATGTCGGGAGAGGAGGCGCCCAGCCGGCTGACCGCGCACAGGGCGGGGACGACGCCGTCCCGGTCGAGCGCGCCCCCGCGCGCGCCGGCGATCATCCGGCCGACCCGACTGCGCTCCAGGAAGCCCCTCGCCGTCGGCTCGTCCAGCTCGCCGACGTGGACGTCCACGACGTCGAGGTACTCCGTCCACACGCCGCCGAGGCCCACCAGGCAGGTGGGGCCGAACACGGGGTCGCGGTGGAAGCCGACGAGGACCTCGAGGTCCCCGCGGACCATCTCCGCGATGAGCAGCTCGAGCGGCACCTCGTGCTGCGCCGCCCACCTGAGCATGCGGTCGGCCTCGCAGCGGACGGCGTCGGGGGTCGGCAGGCCGACCGCGACCAGCCCTGCCTCGGTCTTGTGCAGCAGGCCCTCCGCGACGCCCTTGAGGACGACGGGACCGCCCAGCTCGGCGAACGCCTCGACGGCAGCCTCCGCGGTCTCCGCCCGGACGGTGCGTGGCACCGTCAGGCCGAGCTCGGCGAGGGCGGCGAGCACCTCGTCCTCGGTGGACGGCAGCGGCCCGGTCGACAGTGGCGCAGCGAGCTGCAGGGATCCAGCGCCGGCGCCGGGGGCTGACTCCGCACGTCGGCCGAGCGCGGCCAGGGCGCCCAGTGCCGGGCGGGCACCGCGCAGCAGCGGGATCCGCGCCTGCGCGCAGAAGGCGGCGAGCTCCTCCGGCGGGTCCTGGCTGGCCGGGCTGAGGACGACGGGCACGGTGGTCGTGTCCGCGACGGCCTCGTGCAGCGCCTTGGCCAGGAACAGACCCAGGTCCTTCTCGTGGCTGCCGGCGGTCTGCTGCTGGTCGATGCCCACGACGAGCAGGTCGCCGCCTTCGGCGGCGGCGGCCCGCAAGGCCTCCGGGTAGATCACCTCGTACTCGTCGGTGCCCCAGGGGTCGAGCGGGTTGCGCGGGGAGAACAGCGGCCAGCGCTCGGTGAGGGACCGGCGGGCGGGCTCGCTCAGGCGGGGCAGCTCCAGACCGACGTCCGCGGCCACGTCCGCGAGCAGGTTGCCCTCGCCCCCGAGTTCGTGACCAGGTGCGCGCGCCGTCCCGCGATCCGCCGCCGGGTGCCCAGGACCTCGCCGAGGGTGAGCAGCTCGTCGAGGTCGGTGGCGATCACGGCGCCGGCCTGGGCGAGTGCGGCCGCGGCCGTCCGCGCGCCCCCGGCCAGTCGGCCCGAGTGGGCCTGGACGCCCTCCTGGGCCGTGGCCGACCGGCCCACGACGCAGGCGGCGAGCGTCTTGCCCGCCTCGGCCAGCTCCCGGCAGGCGGCCAGCGTCTCCTCCGCGTCGCCGATCGCCTCGACGAAGGCCAGGACGGCGGTCGTCTCGGGATCGGCGGCGAAGAAGCGGAGGTGGTCGGCGAGGGAGAGCACGGCCTCGCTGCCCGAGGAGATCGCGGTGGACAGCGGCACCCGCGGCCCGGCGTTGACGAAGGCCTCCACGATGGCGCCGCTCTGGGCCACCAGGCCCACGCTCCCCCGCCGCAGGTGGGGACCGACGCTGCCGATGTAGGGAGCGGCACCGGTCACCAGGTCCAGCACGCCCATGCAGTTGGGGCCCACCACGGCGAGGTCGTGCTCCTGCCGGAGCCGCTGCAGCCCGAGCACCAGCTCGTGCGCGACGGGCCCGGAGTCGGTGTGGCCGGCGCCGGGGACGACGAAGCTGCGCACACCGGCGGCCAGCCCCTCCTCAATCACCCCAAGCACACGATCGGCGCGGACCTGCACGAGCGCGAGGTCGACCGGCTCGTCGAGGTGGGCCAGGGTCGGCACCGCGGCCACGCCGGTCACCTCACGGTGCTTGGGCGTGACGGCGACGAGGCGACCCGCGTAGCCCAGCGCCCGGCTGTTCTCGAGCGCGACGCGGCCGACGAAGCGAGACGGCGACGCGCCGACGACTGCGAGGGAACGGGGCCTGTACCGCACGTCGATGGACACGGGATGAGGATCCGGGCCCTGGGGAGTCCGCGGAGAGGACAGAGTGTCGGGATCCGCCCGGCTCCCCGGACACCGTGCCGCGCCGGACGCCGCCCCGCCCCCGCAGGATCGGCACATGTCCGATCTGCCTTCCTCGGTCCGCGCCCTGCTCGCCGACGCCTCGGGGCCGGAGTCCCGCCTGGAGCTCCGCTCGCTGCCCACTGCCGACCTGGGCGACGGGGACGTCGTCGTCGCCGTCTCGTGGTCGAGCGTCAACTACAAGGACGGCCTCGCCTCCCGCAAGGACGGCAAGGTCGCCCGCATCGACCCGCTCGTGCCCGGCATCGACCTGGCCGGCACGGTCGTCGACCCGGGGAGCTCCGCCCTCGCCACGGGACAGCGCGTACTGGTCCACGGGTACGACCTCGGCGTCGCCCACCACGGCGGATACGCGGAGTACGCCCGCGTGCCCGCCGACTGGGTGGTCCCGCTGCCGGACGGCCTGAGCGAGCGCCAGGCGATGACCCTGGGCACCGCGGGCTTCACCGCGGCGCTGAGCGTCGTCGCCCTCGAGGAGCACGGCCTGACCCCCGGTGCCGGGCCGGTCCTGGTCACCGGGGCCAGCGGCGGGGTCGGCAGCGTGGCGGTGTCCGTTCTCGCCGGGCGCGGGTACGAGGTCACCGCGGTCACGGGGAAGGCGGAGGCGGCGGACTGGCTGCGTTCGCTCGGGGCGGCCGACGTCGTCGACCGGTCCGCGCTGGACGTCTCGCGTCCCCTGCAGCGGGAGACGTGGGCCGGTGCCGTCGACTGCGTCGGCGGGGAGACGCTCGCCGCCGTCCTGGCCTCCCTGCGCTACGGCGCGGCCGTGGCCGCCTCGGGCAACACCGGCGGCGTCGCCGTCCCCACCACGGTCTTCCCGTTCATCCTGCGTGGCGTGAACCTGCTCGGCATCGACTCGGTCCGGTGCCCGATCGAGCGCCGCCGCGCGGTCTGGGCGCGACTGGCCGCCGACCTGCGCCCTGCGTCGCTCGAGGACCTGGCCACCGACGAGGTGCCGCTGGAGGAGGTCCCGGGGGCACTCGCGCGGATCCTGGACGGCGGGGCGCGCGGACGCACCCTGGTGCGGGTCTCCTGAGCGCACCCTGTGGGAGCCGGGCCGGGTCTGCTCCGGGTTGACGGTCCCTAGGCTCGTAGCCCACCGCCGCCGTGCCGGGGGCTTCCCGGCACCGTCCGAGGAGCTCGCCTGTGGCCGGCATGACCGTCCGCGACGCACTGGCCGTGCCGGCCCTGCGCGGCGCCGGCCCGGTCGTGCTCGCCGGCGCCGCGGGGCTGGGCCGCCAGGTGCGCTGGGTGCACACCACCGAGCTCGTCGACATCGCTCCCCTGCTGCGCGGCGGCGACCTGGTGCTCAGCACGGGGATCGCCCTGCCGGACAGCGCCGACGACCTGGCGGCCTTCGCCGAGAGCCTGGACCGCAGCGACGCGGCCGGCCTGGTGATCGAGCTGGGACGGCGGTGGGCGGAGGTCCCGGCGGCGCTGGCGGCTGCCTGCGAGCGGCTGTCGCTGCCGCTGGTCGCGCTCGGCCGGGAGGTCCGGTTCGCGACCGTGGCCCAGGCCGTGGGCGAGCGGATCGTCGACTCCCAGCTCGAGGAGCTGCGCGAGGCGCAACGCGTCCACGAGGTCTTCACCGAGCTCAGCATCGCCGAGGCCGGCCCGGCCGAGATCCTGGAGTCGGTGCAGCGCCTGGCCGGCGCCACGGTCGTGCTCGAGGACGAGCAGCACCGGATCGTCGACTTCCGCTCGGGCCCGGGCGACGCCGCGGGTTTCCTCGCCGACTGGCCCGCCCGCTCACGGGTCGTCGTCCTGGACGGGCGCACCACGTGGGACGAGGCCAACGGCTGGCTGGTGACCCGCGTGGGCAAACGGGACCGCGGCTGGGGCCGTCTCGTCATCGAGTCCCCCGGCCGGCCCGCGCAGCGCCTCGTGGCGACCGCCGAGCGGGCTGCTGCGGCACTGGCCCTGCACCGGCTGCACGACCGGCAGCGCGACAGCCTGGTCCGGCGCACCCACCACGAACTGCTCGTCGGGCTGCTCGCCGACCCCAGCGCGCCGGACGTGCTGCAGCGCTGCGAACTCGCCGGGATGCCCCTGACCCGGCGGCAGCTCGTCGGCCTCGCCCTGCGCTCCCCGGTCGTGTCGGACGAGACCGGCCGGCGCGCCGGGCAGCTGGACGCCGCGGTGGCCGCGGTGGTGCACGCCGTGCACGAGATGCGGGTGCCCGCACTCGTCTGCGAGATCGACGGTGCCGTGCGGGCCCTGCTCTCCTTCAGCCCCTCGGCCGACAGCACCCGGGCGACGGAGGAACTCGCCGGTCGCGTGCACCGGCGGGTCCGCGTCGTCGCCGGCGCGGGCCGTGCCGTGGACCGGGTGGGCGACGTCGGGCGGACCCTGCGCGAGTCGCTGCACGTGGTCGACGCGGTGCGACCAGGCGCGCGGGAGCGCACCGTGCACCGGCTCGAGGACGTGCACCTGCGTGGCCTGCTGACCATGCTGGCCGACGACGACCGGTTGCGGCTGTTCACCGCACGGGAGCTCGACGCGCTGAGGGAGCACGACGCCCGCACGCAGACCGGCCTGCTGGACACGGTGCGCGCGCTGGTCCGCCACCCGGGCAGCAAGTCCGACGCAGCCGCCGAGCTGCACGTGTCGCGGTCGGCCTTCTACGACCGGCTCGCCAGGGTGGAGCAGGTGCTCGGCGTCGACCTGGACGATCCGGACATCCTCGTGTCCCTCCACGTCGCCGTCCTCGCCGACGAGGTGTTCGGCGGGGGAACCGGGTGAGGGGTCGGTCGGCCGGCGGCTCCCCGTGCCGGTCCGCGCCACGGGCGCACCCGCCGGCCGGGTGCGCCCGTGGGGGACGCGGGGTCGGTTCAGGCGGTCATGACGCGCGAGTGGTGATGCTCCTCCCCCTCGGCCGGGCTGGTGAAGATGACGTCGTGCCAGTCCTTGCGCGGCTGCGGGGACAGCGCCGACATGACGTGCTTGACCTGGGTGTACTCGTCGAACGAGTAGGTGGACATGTCCTTGCCGAAGCCCGAGGCCTTGTACCCGCCGTGCGGCATCTCGCTGATGATCGGGATGTGGTCGTTGATCCACACGCAGCCGGCGGCGATCCCGGCGGAGGCCCGCTGGGCACGGAAGACGTCGCTGGTCCACGCCGAGGCGGCCAGCCCGTAGGGGGTGTCGTTGGCGAGCGCCAGACCCTCGTCGTCGCCGTCGAAGGGCAGGGCGACCAGGACGGGGCCGAAGACCTCGTCCTGGACGATTTCGGAGTCCTGCGCCGCGTCGACCACGAGGGTCGGCTCGTAGTAGGCACCGGCCGCCAGGGCGCCGGTGCCGGGACGCCCGCCGGTGACGACCTTGGCCCCGGCTTCGCGGGCGCGGTCGACCATGCCGGCGACGTTGTCGCGGTGATTGAGGGAGATCAGTGACCCGAGGTCGGTGGCGGGGTCGTCGACGGGACCGACCACGACGGAGGACATGAGCTCGGCGACGCGGCTGACGAAGGCGTCGTAGAGGGGGCGCTGCACGTAGGCGCGGGTCGCCGCGGTGCAGTCCTGGCCCGCGTTGATCAGCGATCCGGCGACCGCGCCCCGGGCGGCCGCCTCGAGGTCGGCGTCGTCGAACACGACGAAGGGGGCCTTGCCGCCGAGCTCCAGGTGCACCCGCTTGACCAGGCCGGCGGCCAGCGAGCCGACCCGGCTGCCCGCTCTGGTCGAGCCGGTGAAGGAGACCATGCTGACGTCGCGGTGGGTCACCAGCGCCTCGCCGACGACCGAGCCGCGCCCGGTGAGGACGTTGACGACGCCGTCGGGGATGCCGGCGCGCTGCGCCGCCTCGGCGAAGGCGACCGAGGTCGTGGGGGTGAGCTCGGCGGGCTTGAGCACGATCGTGTTCCCGGCGGCGATGGCGGGCAGGATCTTCCAGGCCGCCATCTGGAGGGGGTAGTTCCACGGGGCGATCGAGCCGACCACCCCGATCGGCTCGCGGCGGATCGTCGAGGTGTGCTCGCCGGAGTACTCGGCACTGGCCTTGCCCTCGAGGTTGCGAGCGGCGCCGGCGAAGAAGGAGACGTTGTCGACGGTGCCGGGGACGTCGAAGCCCTGGGTGAGCCGGATCGGCTTGCCGGCCTGGCGGCTCTCGGCGGTGGCGAGCTCACCGGCGACGGCGTCGAGCTCGGCGGCCAGCCGGTGCATCGCCGTCGAGCGCTCCGCGGGCGTCGCGCCCGCCCAGCCGGGGAACGCGGCCTTGGCGGCGGCGACGGCGGCGTCGACGTCGTCGACCGAGGCGAGCGTGTCGGTGGCGACGACCTCGCCGTTGGAGGGGTTGGTGACCGTCAGCGGGTCGGACGAGCGACCGTGGCGGCGTCGGCCGTTGATGAACTGCTGGCCGGTGTCGTCGATGGCGGTGGACATGCTGCTCCTCGGGGATGGGTTGGGTGCGGGTGTCGCTCGGGACGACGGCGTCCACGCGGTCAGTCGCGGACGGTGCTCCAGACGTCGCCCACGGTCAGACCCGTGGGGAACGGGTCGTCGGGCTGCAGGACGTGCCGCGCGTAGCCGGTGATCCACGCCCGGCCCTGGATCGAGGGCACCACGGCGTCCTGGCCGCCCACGGTGGTGCGCTCGTGCAGCAGGCCGCGGAACGTCGTGCCGAGCACGCCCTGGTGCACGAACGGGGCACCGAGGTCGAGCTCGCCGCGGGCGTGGAGCGAAGCCATCCGGGCGCACGTGCCGGTTCCGCAGGGTGAGCGGTCCAGGGTCCCGCGCCACGACGCCGGGTCGCCGAGGGTGATCCGGCCGGCCGGCAGGACGACGCTGTTGCGCCCCGAGACGCCGGCCGAGTCGCCGGGGCCGTGCAGCATGACCAGGGCGATCTCGGCGACGTCCGGCTTCTCGGGGTGCGCGACCGGCACCTGCTCGCGGGCCGCCGCGAGCAGCGCCGTGCCGGCGCGGGCGATCGCGGGGGCGTGCTCGGGGCCGAGTGCGACCCCCATGTCGGCCGCCCGTGCCTGCACGTAGAACTGGCCGCCGAAGGCGATGTCGGCGGCGATGGTGCCGTACTCGGGGACGACGATCGGGGAGTCCAGCGCCACGGCGAACGACGGCACGTTGCGCACCCGGACCCAGCGCACCCGGCCGCCCTCCACCCGAGCGGTGGCCTCCACCGGGCCGACCGCGGTGTCGATGCGGACCACCGTCTCCGGCTCGGTCGCAGGCAGGCTGCCCGTCTCGAGCAGGGCCGTGACGGCGCACATCGTGTTGCTCCCCGACATGGGCCGGAAACCGCCCTGCTCGAGGACGATGATCCCCACGTCGGCACCCGGGTCGAGCGGCGGGAGCACGAGGACGCCGCACATCGAGGGGTGCCCGCGCGGCTCGCGCAGCAGCAGTCGGCGCAGCCAGTCCAGCTCCGTCACGCACCAGCGCATCCGCTCGGGCCACGTCGTGCCGCGCACGAGCAGGTGGGCGCCGAGCAGGATCCGCCCGGGCTCACCCTCGGCGTGCACGTCGATCGACGTGATGCTCGTCGTACCGGTGGCGGACGGGGTGCCGGTGGAGGACGGGGTCGCCATGTCGCGCCTTCCTGTCCGGAGCTGAGGTCCGTGCCCCGGATCGGAACGGGGCTTGACGAACCGCGTGACAGCCCTCACTCTTTCGAGCTATCGACAGATTGTCAAACAATCTGCGCTCCGGGCCGCGCCTCGCCGCGGTTCCGCGTCCCGGGAAGACCCCACCTGCACACCGAGAGGCACATCGTGACCACCACCGACCTCACCGGCATCCTCGTCGCACTCGTCACCCCCTTCACCGCCGATGGCAGCGAGATCGACGCCACCGCCCTGGACGTTCACGTCGACCGGCTGATCCGGGAGGGCGCGCACGGCCTCGTCCCCGGGGGGAGCACGGGGGAGTTCACCACCCTGAGCCTGGACGAGCGGAAGCAGCTGACCGAGCTGGTCGTCAAGTCCGCCGGGGGTCGGGTGCCCGTGGTGGCCGGTACCGGCGCTCTGTCGACCGCCGATGCGGTCGAGCTGGCCGCCCACGCCGCCCAGGCCGGCGCCTCGGCGCTGATGGTGGTGCCGCCGTTCTACGACGCGATCGAGCTGTCCACCTTCAAGGAGCTGTTGCGCGAGATCCACGCCGCCTCGCAGCTGCCGATCATGTTCTACAACATCCCGTCGGCCACCGGGCTCAACCTGAGCCCGGCGGAGATCGCCTCGCTGGCCGAGGTCGAGGGCGTGCGCTACCTCAAGGACACCTCCGGCGACGCCGTCGGGCTCACCGAGCTCCTGCAGCTGCACACGGACCGGATCACGGCGTTCAACGGCTGGGACACCCTGACCTTCTACGGCCTCGCCGCCGGCGCCAAGGGCTCCGTGTGGGGTGCGACCAACGTCATTCCCGAGCTGTCCCGGCAGCTGTGGGACGCCCTCGCCGTCGACGGCGACCTGGTCCGCGCCCGAGAGCTGTGGGCCAAGATCTACCCAATCTGCCGGCTGCTCGAGGCGCACAACTACGCCGCCGCGGTGAAGACCGGCATGCAGCTGCGCGGGTACGCGACCGGCCCGGTGCGCAAGCCCTTCGCGCTGCTCGACGGGGAGGCCCGGGCCGAGTTCGCCCGGCTGCTGCGCGCCGCGGGCGTCGAGGTCGTCGACTGACGCCGCGCGCACGGTCCCACGCCGGAGGGAGAGAGAGCGGTGAAGATCGTGGTGGTCGGCGGCGGCATCGTCGGACTGGCGAGCGCCTACGAGCTGGTCCGCGACGGCCACGACGTGACCGTCCTGGACGCCGGTGCCCTGGGCGCGGGGGCATCGCACGGCAACGCGGCCAAGATCACGATGGCCGAGGCGACGCCGGTACCGGCGCCGGGGATGGTGCTCCAGGGCCTGAAGTGGATGCTCAAGGCCGACAGTCCGCTCTTCGTCCGGCCGTCGCTGTCCCCGACCTTCCTGCGGTTCATGGTCACGATGGCGCGCCACTGCAACGAGGGCGACTTCCGTCGTTCCCTCCAGGTCCACCTGGAGATGGCCTCGACCTGCGTCGACGTCCTCGACGAGTGGGCCGACGACGGCCTGTGGTTCGAGATGCACCGCAGGGGCGTGCTGCTGGTGTTCGAGAACCGGGAGAGCTTCGCGCACCGGGTGGCGCTCAACGACGCGTTCGCTCCGTTCGGGATGGTGCCCGACCTGCTCGACGCGGACGCGCTGCACGACCGTGAGCCGTGCCTCTCGGACCGGGCGCGCCACGCCCTGTTCTTCCCCGACGACCGGCAGGTGGAGCCGGACTCGCTCACCGGGGCGCTGGCCAAGCGCCTGCGCGAGCTCGGCGCCGAGCTGCGCGAGCACACCCGCGTGCTGGACTTCGAGCAGACCGGTGACCGCGCCACGGCCGTGGTCACCGACGCCGGCCGGGTCGAGTGCGACCAGGTCGTCCTCGCCACCGGCGTGTGGACCGGCGCGCTCGCCGCGAAGCTGGGTCCTGCGCTGCCCATCGGTCCGGGCAAGGGGTACAGCGTCGACTACTCCCCCTCCCCCGTGCGGCTGAACACGCCGCTCACCTTCGAGGACGCGCACGTCGCCGTCACGCCCCTGAACGGGCGGCTGCGACTGGCCGGCACGATGGAGTTCGCCGGGTTCGACACCGGCGTCAACGCGCGCCGGGTCGCGGCCGTGGAGCGGGCGGCCGCCCTCGGGTTCCGCGACTGGGACGAGGACACCCCGCACGCCGAGCCGTGGGCGGGCCTGCGCCCGATGACGGCCGACGGGCTGCCGATCGTCGGGCGGCTGCGCCCGGAGGGCAACGTCCTGGTGGCCTCCGGGCACGGCATGCTCGGCCTCACGCTGGCACCGAGCACGGCCAAGTCCGTGCGCGACCTCGCTCGGGACGTCGAGGCGGGCCGCCCGAGCCCGCTCACGCCCTACGGACCCGAGCGCTTCGTGCGGTCGTCCCGCAGGAGGGCCCGCCGGGCAGGAGCCCCCTCCCGCAGCTGACGCAGGCCCCACCAGGTCGACGTCGGGCACGTCGGTCGGCAGGCCATCAGCACCCGTGTCGCCGCCACCCCGGCGCACAGCCCACCCATGCCTCGGCCCCGCCACGGCGGTCGAGCCCCAGTGCTGCCCGCGGACCGACGTCGTCCCCCCGACCGCCCCGCCGGGAGGAGGCGGGACCGGTCGCGTCCACACCGCGGAGCAGCGGACCACGCACCGAGAGCACACGGGGACCGCACAGCGACAACCACCGCATCCGACCAAGGAGAGAGTCGACATGTCCGCAACGCCAGACGCCCTTCCCGTGGAGGGCGCGTACGAGGCGAGCGACGCTCATCTCAAGCAACAGATCAGCCTCTTCGGCCTGATCGCCCTCGCCGTCAGCGTCCAGGTGGGCTCCGGCTGGCTCCTCGCCACCCTCGCCGCCGCGAGCATCGCCGGCCCCGCCTCCATCCTCACGTGGGTCCTCGGCGCCGTGTTCTTCGGCATCATCGGCGTCACCTGGATGGAGCTCGGCGCCATGCTCCCCCGATCGGGCGCGGGCGTCCGCTATCCCCGGCTGACGCACGGCGCGTTCCTCAGCTGGTTCAACGGCTGGGGTTACCTCATCGCGGCGCTGGCACTGCCCGTGATCGAGGTCCAGGCCGTTCTCACCTACATCGGCGGCAACTGGCCGGAGCTCGGCTTCCTCGAGGAGCGGGCGGGCATCACGGTCCTCTCCTGGCCGCGCGGCATCCTCGTCGGCTTCCTGCTGCTCTTCGTCTTCTTCCTGCTCAACTCCTTCGGGGCGAAGCTGCTCAGCGAGTCGAACAAGTACGTCACCATCTGGAAGCTGGTCATCCCCCTGCTCACGGCGGGGCTCATGTTCACCGCGTTCTCCTCGGCGAACTTCACCATCGGGGGCGGCTTCACGCCGCTGGGCGGTGGCGCGGTCTTCGGTGCCCTCGCCAGCGGTGGCATCGTCTTCGCATACTCGGGGCTCCGGCAGATCCTCGACTTCGGTGGCGAGGTCGTGAACCCGCAGCGCAACATCCCGATCGCGATCGTCGTGGGCGGCCTGATCATCCCGCTGGTCATCTACATCCTGCTGCAGATCGGTTTCCTGGGGGCGATCGACTGGGCGGCCGCCGGGGTGGAACCCGGGGACTGGGCCGGCCTCCTCGGCAGCGACTGGGCGTCCGCCCCGCTGCTCAACGCCGTCGTCGCGGCCGGCTTCACGTGGTTCTCGATCGTCCTGCTCTCCGACGCCGCCCTCTCACCCGCAGCCACCGGATGGGTGTGGCTCGGCATCGGCACCCGGACGGTCTACTCCATGTCGGTCAACAGCGAGGTGCCGAGGGTCTTCCAACGGATCAACCGCCACGGGACCCCGATCGTGGCCCTGCTCGGGTGCACCCTGGCCGGCCTGCTGTTCTTCTTCCCCGCGCCGAGCTGGTACCTGTTCGTCGGGATGGTCTCGATCGCGCTGACCCTCAGCTACGTCATGGGCGGCCCGGTCCTGGCGGTGCTGCGGCGCACCGCACCGGACTTCCCGCGGCCGGTCAAGCTCAAGGGGGCCTTCTTCTGGGCCCTGGCCGGGTACGTCGCGAGCCTCCTGCTCATCTACTTCGCGGGATGGGTGCCCCTGATCAACCTCTTCACCATCGTCTTCTTCGCGCTGCCGATCTACGGCGCCTACACCAGCGTGCGGGAGGGGTGGAGCAGGCCCGGCCCGAGCTGGCTGCTGTCCGCGGCGTTCACGATCGCCTGGATCGTCACCGCGGTCGGCGGGGGCTGGCTGGCCACGCTGGACCAGGAGCAGCGCGAGGGCGGTTGGGGGTTCCCGGTCTACTTCACCGCGATCCTCCTCATCGTCGCCCTGTTCATGGCGGGCCTCTACGCCGTGAGCACCCACGTCGGCCGGCGTCACATCCACGGCGGGACGTGGCTGGTCGCGACGATCCTCGCCCTGCTGTTGATCGCCCACCTCGGCCAGTTCGGGCCGATGGAGAGCCCGGTGCTCCCCAACCCGGTCGACCTGGTCCTCATGGTGCTGGTCTCCGTCGGCTCCTTCCTCTGGTCGGTGCGCGCGGGCGGTCCCACCGAGGAGCTCGGTGAGATCCTCGCCGCGCAGGCGGAACGTGACCGCGCGCAGGCGATGGGCTGATCGTCGTGGTGCGGGCGGTCCGGGTGCTCCGTGGCGGGCGCCCGGACCGTCCGCGTGTCCAGCGCGCGACGTCGGGGCACCTGCGCGGCGACCTACCATCGACGGTCGTGCCCGCCGCCGCCCGTCCCGGGGACCTCGACGTCGCGACGTTGACCGACTTCCTCGGCTCCTGCGCCCCGTTCGACGCCCTGGAGCCTTCCGAACTGGCCCGCATCGTCGCGCACGCCGTCGTCGAGCAGTACGAGGCCGGCGACGTCATCCTCGACGCCTTCGACGCCCGCATCGCCGAGCTCTTCGTCGTGTGGGAGGGCCGGGTCGACATCTGGATCAACAGGGACCGGTTGACCGAGCTGCCGGACAAGACGGAGGGCAGCGGTGGACTCTTCGGCTACGTTGCCGCCCTCACCGGGGCGGCGCTCCGGCCGCGGGCCGTCGCCGTGGGGAGGGTCGTCGTCGTCCGGCTGCCGGCCGACCTGGTCGCACCGGCCTTCGCGTCCCGCCGCGGTGCCCGCTTCCTCGCGCAGGAGGTCTGGTCGACCAACCAGCGCGCGGTCGGGGTCCCCGCGTACACGCTCGTCGACGACCTCGTGGCACGCGCACCGCTGGTCGTCGACGCCGAGGCATCGATCGCCGACGCCGCTCTGCGGATGGCCCAGGCCGACCTCCAGTACGCCGCCGTCCGGATCGGCCCCGGGCGGTTCGGACTCATCACCGACGCCTCCATCCGTGACGTCGTGGCGTCCGCCCTGCCCACCACCATGCCGGTCGTGGAGGTCATGGACCCCGACCCGCCGACGGTGCAGCTCGGGGCCTCGGCGAACGAGGCGCTCATCAAGGTCCTGGAGCGTGCGGCGGACGTCGTCCTCGTCACGGACCGCACGGGCGAGCTGTGCGGCGCCGTCGCGCCGATCGACTTCGTGGTGTCGTCGACGACTGCGGGAGCGGCGCTCCACGAACAGCTGCGTCGCGCGACCACCGTGGCGGAGCTGGAGCACCGCTACCGCGGCGTCCCGCAGCTCGTCAGCGACCTGATGGCCCGCGGCCTGGCCTCGAGCCGGGTCATCACCGTGCACTCGGCGCTGGTGGACACCCTCGTGCGTCGCGCGATCCAGCTGGTCATGGAGGCACACCCCGACCTCGACGTGGACTCGTTCACCTGGCTGTCCCTCGGCAGCAACGGGCGACGCGAGGCGGTGCTCAGCTCGGACATCGACGCATCGGTCTCGTTCGCGGACGGGATGGGCGCCGACGAGATCGGGCGCTACCGTCCCGCGTTCCTCGAGATCGCCGCCGTCCTCGAGCGCGCCGGGCTGAAGCACGACCGCCACGGGGTGAGCCCCGTGAACCCGGAGTTCGCCCTCACGCACCGGCAGTGGGAGGCCGCGGCCCGCGGCTGGCTGTCGAGGCCCAGGGAGGACGACGCGGTCATCAAGACCTGCCTGCTCGTCGACGGCCGGCCGATCCACGGCGACCTCACGTTGCCCGAGGTCGCCCGCGTGTTCGGCGACCTCCGCCTGCACCCGTCGACGATGAAGGTGCTGCTCGCCATCTCGGTCGACCGGTCCAGGACGCCCCGCGGACGGTGGCGTCGCAAGCAGGTCGACCTGAAGACGCAGGCCCTGCTGCCGATCACGAACGTCGCGCGCTGGGCGGCGCTGAGCGTGGGGGCGACCGCAGTCGGGACGCAGGAGCGGCTCCGGGCCGCCGCCGGATCGCCGGTGTTGACCGCCGAGGACGCCGAGACCCTCAGTGACGTGTTCGAGATCGTCCAGCGCATGCGACTGCGACACCAGTTGGAGCAGCTGGGGTCCGGCGCGACGCCGTCGGACACGATCCGGCTGCGCGACCTGTCGTCGATCGAGGCGAGTGTGCTCGACGAGGCGATCGGCGAGATCACCGCGATCCAGCGCAGAATGGCCAACCTGGCGAAGTTCGCCCCGACCCTCCAGGGCTCGCCCCTGGTATGACAGATCCAGAGGTCCGCCCCGAGCCCGCGAGGGGTCCTTCGAGGGCCTCCTACTGCACGAGGAAGACCTGGCCGGTCTCGGCACCCTCGATGGACCGCACGTAGGCCGCCGCCGCCACGTCGACGTCGACGGGCGTGACGCCCGGGAAGAGATCGCCGTACGCGGCCATGCTCTCGGTGAAGACGGTGGGGCTCACGGCGTTGATGCGCTGGGGCGCGATCTCGATGGCCGCGGCGCGCACGAAGGAGTCCACCGCACCGTTCACCATCGCGGCCGCGCTGCCGGTGACGATGGGGTCCCGGTTCAGGACGCCGGAGATCAGGGTGAACGAGCCGCGCTCCGCGACGTGGCGGGTGCCCTGCCGGACGAGTTCGACCTGGGTGGCGACCTTGCCGCGATAGGCGCGCAGGTAGTCCTCGGGGGTCATGTCGGCGATGCGCTTGTACGGGACGTCGCCCGCGGCACTCGCCACCGCATCGAGGTCGCCGACCTGTGCGAAGACGCGGGCCGTCTCCTCGGGGTCGGCGACGTCGGCGCGGATGTCCCCGGCGGTGCGGCCGACGGTGACGACCTGGTGCCCGCGGCCGGTGAGCGCCTCCCCCACCGCGGTGCCGAGCCGCCCCGTCGCTCCCACCAGGAGGATCTTCATGGGTTCTCCCTCTGCTCCACGGCCACGACCGTGACCTCCGTGCCCGCTCGACGCCTCACCGTGCCGCGAGCGCCTCGGCGGGGTCGGTGAACGGCAGCTCGTGCGCCTCGGCGACCGGCCGGTTGACCAGGTTCCCGTCGAGCGTGCTCAGGCCGAGGCGCAGGGCGGGGTCGGCCTGGGCCGCGCCGACCACGCCGTCCCGTGCGACCCGGACGAGGTACGGCAGCGTGGCCGAGGTCAGGGCCAGCGTCGAGGTGCGGGCGACCGCCCCGGGGATGTTGGCCACGCAGTAGTGGACGACCCCCTCCTCGACGTAGGTCGGGTCGGAGTGGGTGGTCGGCCGGCTGGTCTCGAAGCAGCCGCCCTGGTCGATGGCGATGTCGACCACCACGCTGCCCGGCCGCATCGCGGCGATCATCTCCCGGCTGACCAGCTTGGGCGCCTTGGCGCCGGGCACGAGGACGGCGCCGATCACGACGTCGGCCTCGGCGACGTAGGCCGCCGTCCGGGCCCGGTTGGGCGTCACCAGGTCCAGCCGCCCGCCGAAGATGTCGGACAGGTAGGCCAGCCGGCTGGGGTTGGTGTCGAGGACGCGGACGATGGCCCGCATGCCCAGGGCGATCTTCGCCGCCTCGGTGCCGGCCACCCCGCCGCCGATGATGAGGACCTTCGCCGCGGGGGTGCCGGGGACGCCGCCGAGCAGGATCCCTGCTCCCCCCGCGGGGTTCTCCAGGTGGTGCGCGGCAGCCTGCACGGCCATCCGGCCGGCGACCTCGCTCATGGGGGTCAGCAGCGGCAGCTTGCCGTCGGCGTTCTGCACCGTCTCGTAGGCGATGGAGTCGATCCGCCGCTCCAGGAGGAACTCGGTCAGGCCGCGGTCGGCGGCGAGGTGCAGGTAGGTGAACAGCTGCTGGCCCGGCCGGAAGCGGTGGTACTCCGCGGGCACCGGTTCCTTGACCTTGACGATGAGGTCGGCCGCGTCGAAGACCTCGTCGGCGGTCGGCACGACCTTGGCACCGGCAGTGGCGTACTCCTCGTCGGCGAACCGGGACCCGGCGCCGGCGCCGGCCTGGACGACGACCTGGTGACCGTCGTGCACCAGCTCCACGACGCCGTCGGGGGTGAGTGCCACCCGCCTCTCGTTGTCCTTGATCTCGCTGGGTACTCCGACGACGAGCGTGCTCATGGCGTGTCTCCTGCGGTCGGGACCCGGTGCCGTCGCACCGGAGCGGTGGGAGTCGACCACGACGTCGGGTGTGGTCGGAACTGCGTGGGTCGGGCGGCCCCGTCCCGGGCAGGCCCCGTCCAGAGGCTCGCCGCGAGCCTGCGAGGGGTGAGGGGGACGGGTCCTTCTCCGAGCGGTGGAGGCAGGGAGGTCCTGCTTCAGACGAGGCTCTGGGCCTCGGTGAGCGTGTGCCGCAGGATCTGCTCCATCTCGTCGAACTGTGCCTGGCCGCAGATGAGCGGCGGAGCGACCTGCACGACCACGTCGCCGCGGTCGTCGGGGCGGCAGTACAGGCCGTTGTCGAACAGCGCGCCGGGCAGGAAGCCGCGGACGAGCCGCTCGCGCTCCGCGGCGTCGAACGTCTCCCGGGTGGCCTTGTCCTTGACCAGCTCGACGGCCCAGAAGTAACCGTCGCCGCGGACGTCGCCGACGATCGGCAGGTCCAGCAGCTTGCGCAGCGTCGCGCCCAGCGCCGCCTCGTTGTCCAGCACGCGCTGGTTGAGCCCCTCGTTCTCCATGACGTCGAGGTTGGCCAGCGAGATCGCCGCCGCCACGGGGTGACCGCCGAAGGTGTAACCGTGCGGGAACGCCACGTTCGGGCGCAGGAAGGGCTCGATCACCTTCTCCGAGGCGATCATCGCGCCGATCGCGCCGTAGCCGGAGCTCATGCCCTTGGCGCAGGTGATCAGGTCGGGGGTGTAGCCGAACTTCTCGCAGGCGAAGGTCGCACCGTGCCGACCGAACGCGCAGATCACCTCGTCGGACACCAGCAGCACGTCGTGCCGGTCGCAGATCTCGCGGACCCGCTCGAAGTAGCCCGGCGGTGGGACGAGGCAGCCGCCGGAGTTCTGCACCGGCTCCAGGAACACCGCGGCCACGGTGTCGGCACCCTCGAAGAGGATCGCCTCCTCGATCCGGTCGGCGGCCCAGCGGCCGAAGGCCTTGGGGTCCTCGGCGAACTCCGGGTGGCGGTAGAGGTTGGTGTTGGGCACCCGGAACCCGCCCGGGGCCAGCGGCTCGAAGTCCTTCTTCATGGCCGGCAGCCCGGTGATGGCCAGGGCGCCGTGGGGTGTGCCGTGGTACGCCACCGCCCGGCTGATCACCTTGTGCTTCTGCGGCTTGCCGATCAGCTTGAAGTACTGCTTCGCGGCCTTCCACGCCGACTCCACCGCCTCTCCCCCGCCGGTGGTGAAGAAGACCCGGTTCAGATCGCCGGGCGCCAGGTCGGCGACCCGCTCGGCCAGCTCGGCCTGCACCGGCGTGGTGTAGCCCCACACCGGGAAGTACGCCAGCTCGGCTGCCTGCTTCGCGGCCACCTCGGCCAGCTCCCGGCGCCCGTGCCCGACCTGGACGACGAACAGCCCGGACAGGCCGTCGAGGATCTTGCGACCCCGGTTGTCCCAGATGTAGGCGCCCTCCCCGCGGGTGACGACAGGGACGGGGGTCTCGGGGTGGCGGCCCTGGCGGGCGAAGTGCATCCAGAGGTGGTCCGCGGCGCGGGCCGCCGTCGCGTCGGGCACACCGGCCGGGGGCTGCTCGATCGAGGTGGTCATCCCAGGCTCCTCGTGGCTTCGGGTCGGACGGACGTCAGACGTACCCGGAGAGCCCGGACGGCTGCTCCTCGCCGTCGGTCACCGGATCCGTCGCGGCGGAGAGCCGTCGTCCGGCCGGTCGTCATCGACATGAGCTGAGTCTGCGGACACCCGCCCCCGCAGTCACCCGACGATCTGTGTCGCGCTCCTCCACCGACCCGACACTCCGTAGGGCGAGGACCCGGCCGTCGCTGTCCGGGAGTTCCTCCGAAGGGGCCACTTGGGGCCCCGGCCCGGTTCGCCGCGAGGGCGGCCTCAGGGACAGGGCGACCGCACCACGCGAGGCCGACAGGACCACCGGCCCACGGTGGGGGGTGCTCCAGGCACCGACCGGGTCCGTGGACGGCGGTGGCCGGATGTACACCCCGGCCGATGCGGTCGACCGCGAGGCCGCGAATGGGCGGGCCGGTCCTTGACGGCACCGAGGGTCGGGGTCCGCCGCCGGGCAGCTGGACCGGCGGGTCGAATCGGTTCACCTCGGGCGAGGCCAGTGCCGTCACCGCTGAGGCGCCCATCACCACCCGATGTCGATGGGCGGACGGTCCACGTCCCTGTATCAGCGATACCAGCGCGAGTGTCCTTGCTACGACGGTGGGATCCCGCAGTGGAGGGCAAGGGTGGAACTGCAAGCAGCTGTCAACGGATCGCCACGACAGCACGAGAACGGGAATGGGGTCCGGCCCCAGCCCGACGGGGGCGACCGGGAACCTCCCCGGGATCAGGGCACCCCCTGCCTCGACGACCTCATCCACGCATACCCCCACCGCAGGACCCAAGGCTCGAGGGAGGACTTCGCGAGGCTGCGCGAGCAGTACCTAGGGGCTGACTACGAGATCGTCGACCAGTACTTCGCCAAGCACATCCACGCCGGCGCGTTGCACATGCGCCGAAGAGCTCCTCTTGGCAGGCGGGAGACCTTCGAGATCCGCATGAGGTATCCCGGGGAGACTGTCGCCGTCGTGCAGCCCGAGTTCGAGGCCGCGCTCTGGCGAGCGCGCGCGATGGAGCAACAGACCGCACTCGTCGTGACAGGGCGCCCCCGCCGTGTGCTACTCGAGATGCTCTTCTCGATCATCGTGTACCTGCTCGGCGTCCTGGACTCCGTCGAGTGCCTGGAGGCCGTGGGGAAAGAGGCCCGGGAGACCAGGGAGTGCAGCCGTGTGCACCGCATCGAGAAAGCCCTGCAGATTGCGCAGAGCGAATTGACGCGCCTGCAGGAGTTCGCGGATCAAGCTGCGATCAGGGTCGCACTGAGACACTACGTATTCGGTCTGCTCATGGGCGGGATCGTCGTGTTGGCGTCAGCATGGATGGCCAGCACCATACCGATGTTCGAGCAGGCGCCGACACAAGACCTGGTGCGCGCGATCGCGGCCGGGGGATTGGGTGCCATCCTCAGCGTGATGATCAGGATCAGCCGTGGCCAGCGTCTCGACGTGGACACGACGCTGGAATCGTTCATGACCTGCCTGGCCGGTAGCGTCCGCCCCGTCATCGGCGGCGCGCTCGGCGTGGCACTGTACGTACTGCTGAAGGCACACCTCATTCCGCTCCAGATTCCAGCGGAATCCGACGCTGCGGCGCCCTACTTCCTCACGGCCATCGCCTTCCTGGCGGGATTCAGTGAGCGATGGGCCCAGGACACGATAGTCCGGAGCACACCGCTGCCCGCATCAGCGAGCAGTGCACCGATCCCGCCGACGAGCACCGCGCCCTCTGCGCCGACCGAGGGAGCCGCTGGCGCCATGACGGGAGCGGGCCTCGTGAAGCTGACGAACCTGCCGACGAACGCGCCCACCACGCCCGATGGAGCCGACCTCGTCCGGCGCCCCCCCGAGTGATCGAGCGGATGGGCGTGGCGGATGGCCGCAGCCCCTGTGTCGACTGAGCACACCGACCTGGCCGCCCGTCGTCATGAGGTGAGGGGTCGGTCGGCGGCGGCAGACCGTCACGATGGCGCCGACGCGCCCCGCCCGTCTTCGATCCGTCCACGAGCGGGCCGCACGAGGCGACCCGACGGCTCCCGGCAACGGGACGTGACCGACACGGTGGTGCCAACGCTCCACGACGCCGTGTCCCGACGTGGGCCGCTGAGGGACACCGGCAGCGGTGGCGGCGTGCACGATCCGCGGGACAGCACTCAGGCGAGTCGGCGCAGCACCTCGTCGACGCTGCGCCTGATGTGCTCCTCCACCTCGGCGGCGATCGTCGCCTCGTCGCCCTCCTCGATCACGCGGACCAGCCGGCGGTGCAGCGCCGCGTCCCGTTCCGGATCGTGGCGCACCGCCTGGTCCACGCTCAGCGCGACGTGGATCTGGGACCCGACCAGAGGCCAGATCTTGCGCAGCGTCGGGCTGTCGGCCAGGTCCCAGATCGCCCTGTGCAGCGCGATGTGGGTCACGTGGGCCTGCAGGTCGTCCCCGGACTCGATCGCGGCGAGGTGCGACGCCAACGCCTCCCGGACGCCGTCCATCGCCGGCCCGTGCGGGTCCCGCGCCAGGCGCAGGGCCGCCATCGTCTCCAACGTCATGCGCACCTCGGCGACGTCGCGCAGCTCCTCGGCGGTGGGCTGCGCGACGTGGATGCCCTTGTAGGGCACCTGGACGAGGGCCCCTTCGTGGACCAGCTGCTGCAGCGACTCCCGCAGGGTGGGGCGGCTGACGCCGAGCGCCTCGGCGAGGGGGACCTCCTTGATGCGCTGGCCCGGTCGCAGCTCCCCGGTGAGCAGTGCCCGCCGGATCCGCGCCGAGACCTCCTCCCGCCGGGTGGACGAGACGACCACCCCGCCACTCAAGGTCACGGCCGGCTCCGGCACACCCATCTCCTCGCTCGTGCAGATTGCCTGACGATCCTTGCCATTCTCCACGGTCGCGGGCGCATGCGCCCGGAGCGGGTACCGACCCCGCCCGCACGTGCCACGCGCAGGGTGTCCCCCCTTGCTCGTGGGGGGTTGTCTCCCGGTCCACAACGGGGGTTCTGGCCGGTGTCTCGGGGGGTTCACCGGATGTATCAGCGACCGGTCCTCGCTGATCCTCTATCCGAGACGACGGCGACCACGGAGCCTGCGATGAACACCTACGACCCCGCGGACCACATCCGCTACGTGCACCTGTCCGGACCGGCTGCCGCCCGCACGGCTCCCGCGGACGGCACGATCGCGTGCGCCACGTTGCCCTCCGGATACGCCAACCAGTCGCCGCGGACGCGCCTGCAGCGCCGTCCGGCCCGCGTCGCCGGAACCCGCGCGGGAGTCGCCTCGCTCACCGCGTGAGCGATCGCACGTGGCCGGGCGCGGCGAACAGGTCGTCCCCTCAGGAGCTCCGTCCTCCCGCCGCTCGGTGCAGGAGGAACGCGCCGTACCCGACGACGCGGGCGCGCCCCGCTCCGCTGTCCGCCGACGTGGCCAGACGGAGCAGTTCCACGGTCAGCCGGTGCTCGGCGGCGTGGTGCAGCAGGCCGCGCAGGGGGTGGTAGCCGCAGGCGTCGTCCGGCTCCAGGGCGCCGGCGTCGCAGGCCAGGACCGCATCGGCGGTGCGCCGGTCCCGCTGGTGGGCCGAGCGCTCGTCGAGGTAGTGGCTGAGGTCGGTGGAGACGACGGCGAGCGCGTCGTCGGCCGCGAGGGTGGCGGTGAGGAGCGCCGCCACGGACTCCGGCTGCGTGCGGCCGACCAGCACCGGCAGCACCGCCGGCACGGCGCCGAGGACCCGCTGCAGGAACGGCAGCTGCGTCTCGAGGGAGTGCTCGCCGTCGTGGGGACGGTCGTCCACCGCCACGGCGGGCAGCGCGGCGGCCGCCGTCCGGGCGTCGTCGTCGACTCGGACGTCGCCCAGCGGTGTGGCGAAGGCGTCCACCGTCGGCACCGCCATCCCGTCGAGCGGCCAGAAGTGCGCCGGTCCCAGCAGCACGACCCGGGAGACGGCGTCCGGTAGCCGCGCGTACGCGGTCGCGGCCACGGCGCCCGAGTACTGGTATCCCGCGTGCGGCGCCACCACGGCGGCGGGGAGGACCGGCCGGCCCCGACCCCGCCCCCGGCCCCGGACCTCGCCGAGCAGTCGGTCCACCAGGCCGCGCAGCTCCTCCCGGTCGGCGGGGTAGAACCGGCCGGCGACCGCGGGCGGGCGCACCTGCACCGTCAGCTCCCGGCCAGGAACACCGGCAGCCGCCGCGCCCCCCACCGGCCGACCGGCCCGTCGTAGCGGCCCGGGACCGCGGCGCCGCACGAGGTGCAACGCCCGTCGTCGGTGAGCCGGTAGCGCCCGATGACGTACCAGTCCCGCTCCACGACGGCCTCGCCGCAGGCGGGGCAGGTGGTGCGACCACCGTCGGCGTCGTGCACGTTGCCCGTGTAGACGAAGCGCAGTCCGTGGTCCTGGGCGATCCGCCGCGCGCGGGTCAGCGTGGCCGGCGGTGTGGGCGGGACGTCACGCATCTTGAAGTCCGGGTGGAAGGCGGTGAAGTGCAGCGGGACGTCGAGCCCCAGGTGCTCGGCGATCCACGCGCACTCGGCGCCGATCTCCCCGTCGGAGTCGTTGTGCCCCGGGATGAGCAGCGTGGTGATCTCGAACCACACGTCGGTCTCGTGCCGCAGGTACACCAGGGTGTCGAGCACCGGCTGCAGGCGGGCCGCCGAGACGCGCCGGTAGAAGTCGTCGGTGAACGCCTTGAGGTCGACGTTCGCGGCGTCGACGTGCGCGTACAACTCCCGCCGCGCCTCGTCGGCCACGTACCCGGCGGTGACCAGGACGGCCCTGATCCCCCGTGCCCGGCAGGCGTCGGCGACGTCCACCGCGTACTCGAGGAAGATCGTCGGGTCGTTGTAGGTCATGGCGACGCTGCGGCAGCCCAGCCGTTCCGCGGCCTCGGCGATGTCCTCCGGGCCGGCGGCGTCGGAGAGCCGGTCGATCTCCCGCGACTTGGAGATGTCCCAGTTCTGGCAGAAGCGGCAGGACAGGTTGCAGCCGGCGGTACCGAACGACAGCACGGCACTGCCCGGCAGGAAGTGGTTGAGCGGCTTCTTCTCGATCGGGTCCACGCAGAACCCGCTCGACCGCCCGTAGGAGGTCAGCACGATCTGGTCGTCCACGCGGCCCCGCACGAAGCACAGGCCCCTCTGGCCCTCGTGCAGCCGGCACTCCCGCGGGCAGACGTCGCACTGCACGCGACCGTCGTCGAGCCGGTGCCAGAACCGGCCCGGCACCGTGAAACGGTCCTGGAGACTGATGTCGGCGGTCATGACGCCCTCCGTGCTACTCCACCCGGCCGAGGAGCTCCGCGGCCCGCAGGCGCGCCGCCCGGGTGCGGTCATCCGGAGTCCCGTTCCGGCTCCGTGCCCCCTCCGCGCCGCGGGCAGCCGCGGGGACCGCGGAGCCGAGGCGCACGGTGAACCCGCCCGGGGTGGGGTAGGCGTCGAGGCGGTCGCAGGCCTGTCGGGCCAGCCACAGCCCCGCCCCGGTCCGGTCGTCGTCGAGGTCCCTTCGGCTGTATCCGGCGAACAGCAGGTCCGCCCCGGCCCCGCAGTCGGTCGCCGTGCACAGCAGCCGCGACGGCGCCGTCCACACCCGGACGTGCAGCGGCGGCCCGCCGTAGCGCAATGCGTTGGTCATCACCTCGGCGACCGCGCCGACGAACTCCTGGCCGACCCGTGCATCGGGGCAGGCCGCCTCCACCAGGAGTCGCACCTGACCCCGCGCCCAGGCGACGCCGGCCCGGTCGCCGATGCCCTCGAGGTCGAGCGAGGGAGGCGTGGCCTCCAGCGGGTCCGGCGGCGGGATGCCGCCGAGGAGCTCGGCCGGCTGCACGTAGGCGCCGCTGGGCAGGGGGCCGTCCTCGGTCAGCAGGTAGGGGTGGGCCCGCTCGACGTCGTACTGCATCGACGCGGACAACTCCCGGACGTCGTACCCGCAGACGCTGGACAGCGGGAGCGGCGCGAGGACGACGTTGGAGACGGACTCGAAGGCCGCCCACGTCCCCCACGCCTCCGGCGCGCTGCTGCAGGAGGGCTCGCTGCTGCAGGAGGGTTCGCTGACCAACCGTGTCCCGCGGGCACCGTCGGCGAGGAGGCGGTGGACCAGCCGCTCGTAGGTGACGCAGACGTGTGCTGCACGGGTGTACACGGCGTCGCGCGGCAGGACCAGCACGTGCGCGTCCGCGGGGAGCGCGTGGGCCAGCAGGCTGTTGTGCTCCTCCGCGCACACGACCAGCGCGGCCTCCCCGGCGGACAGTCCCTCCTGCAGGAAGGGCACGGCCCGGCCCAGGAACTCCTCGTCCGAGCGGAAGAGGAGCGCGGCGTGCAGGTAGTCCTCGGGCGTCCCTGCGCTCACGCGTCCCTCCCGATCAGCCGGAACCCCGGGAGGTCGCTCAGCTCCAGCAGCCGCAGCGTCCGCTCGACAGGGGACGGGGGCGCGACGAGCAGGACCTGCCCCCCGCACGCACGAAACCCCCAGCTCCCGTGCGCGAGTGCCCGGCAGGCCGCGACGTCGATGAACGACAGCTCCGCGAGGTCGAGGTACAGCACCCGCGGCGGGACGTCGGTGAACGCGGTCACGGCGGCCTCGAGGACCTCGGCGTTGCCGGCATCGGCCTCCCCCCGCAGGACGAGCCCCAGCTCGCCGGCCCCGGTGGCGAAGTACGCCTCGCGGACCCCTGCCACGTGCACGCCGACCGCGCCCCGGAGTGCCGGCCCCGTGGTGACGCTGCGGGCGTACTGGCACAGCGCGGACACCGGGAGGCTGCGGACCAGCTCGTCCATCCGCCGCTCCACGGTGAGGTAGTGCCCCGGCGAGAGGACGGTCACCGCGGCGAGGGCGCCGACCGACATCCGCACCGCGGGGAACCCCTCGGCCAGGGCGCGGTCGACGACCAGCCGCTGTCCGTCCGAGGGGTAGAACTCGGCCAGCGGCACCAGCGCGAGACGCCCGTCGGCGACCGCGGTGGCGGCGTCCACCCCGTGGGCTTCGAGAGCCGCGGTCAGCGAGCCCTTCCCCTCGTCGGGCCCCTCGGCGTAGAGGACCTTCTCGCCGAGGTCGAGGCCCCGCTGCACCCAGGCGGCGACACCCGCCTGCCGCTCGGCGGCGGACTCGTGCAGCAGGAGCAGATGGCCGTCCCACTCGGGGCCGGCCGTGGCGCCGTCCACGCCCCCCACGGGTGGAGACGCTACGCCGCCGGGGCACGCCGGGAAGCCGGTCGCTCCTCCGGACTGCTCGGTCCCGGACGACCGCGGGCCGATGCTCCCGTTCCGTCGTCGTCGCGCCGCCGGGATGCGGCGCGCCCCCTCGACGGGGCGCGCTGCCGGCCCGGCGCAGCCGGCCACGTCGGTCAGCCGCCCGAGCGGTCGCGGTAGCGGGCGGCGCGCTTGGCGTTGGCGGCCCGACGGCGCTCGCTGTCCCGCAGGTCCCGCTGGTGGGCGGCCTGCTCGCGGTGGGCGGTGGCGGTGCCGGCCGGGTAGCCGGCCTTCACGACCCGGTTCTCGGTGGTCTCGGGCATGTACGCCAGCGAGTAGATGAGCCCGAGGAAGATCCCGCCGCCGGCGACCGCCGCGCGCAGGCCCAGCGGGGCCGGCAGGAAGACCATGATCAGCGCGATCGGGACCGCCATCTGGACGAGCATGCGGACGATGTGCCGCGCCCACCACGTACCGGTGGTGGTGTCGAAGAGCACCCAGCGGCGGTGGCGCTCCGGCAGCCCGCCACCCAGCGCGTACCACAGCCAGCGGTGCGGAGCCGGCCGGACGATCGGCTCGGAGGTGTCGTGCTCTGCCGGCTCTGCCATGGCCTCTGTGTGCTCCTGCTCGACGACGGTCACCCGCCCATGGTGCCCCGGATTGCTTGGGACGCAAAATATTGGGCCACCAAGTGTCAGCGAGCTCACACCTGCCGGACGGCCTGCGGCGGCGTCAGGCGACCGTGGCCTCCGGTCCCTCCTCGTCGCGCGCGGCGGGGTGTGCCAGGGCCTGCTGGGAGGCGGCGATCACCTGGGTCAGCGTCTCGTGCAGGCTCATCAGCTGCTCGACCGGCATGCCCAGGCGCTCGACGATGCCGGCGGGGATCCGCTCGGCCTGCTCGCGCAAGGCCGTGCCCTTGTCGGTCAGCGCGAGAGCGAGGTTGCGCTGGTCCTTCGGGTCCCGCTCGCGGCGCAGCAACCCGGCCGCCTCCAAGCGCTTGAGCAGAGGCGACAGCGTGCCGGGGTCCAGCTGCAGCAGGCCGGAGAGCTCCTTGACCGACAGGGTCCCGTGCTGCCACAGCGCCAGCATCACCAGGTACTGCGGATGGGTCAGGCCGAGCGGCTCGAGGACCGGCCGGTAGACGGCGACCACGTTGCGGGCGGCCACCGACAGCGCGAAGCACACCTGCCGGTCCAAGGCGAGCACGTCCTCGGACTCGATCGGGACCTGGGGCGTCTGGCCGGTCGTCACCTCCCCAGCGTAGTTGCGTGCCGGTCCAAGCATTGGGCCACCAACGATCGGTCACCCCACCCGGCCGCGACCGCCCTCCGGCGACGAAATTGGTCGATCGACCAAATCTCTGACAGGATCGGACCGCCGGCCGGTCGGCCGGCGTCCCCCTCCGTCTCGAGGAACGACTGTGAGTCCGCTCCGTCGCTGGTCCGCTCTCGCGGTGCTGGCGCTCCCGGTCCTGCTGATCAGCATCGACATGACCGTGCTGGGCTTCGCCGTGCCCGCCCTGACCACCGACCTGGGCCCGACGTCGACCGAGCTGCTGTGGATCGTCGACATCTACTCCTTCCTGCTCGCCGGTCTGCTGGTGCTGATGGGCAACCTCGGCGACCGCATCGGCCGCCGCCGGCTGCTGGTGGCCGGCGCCGCCGCCTTCGGGTGCGCCTCGCTGGTCGCGGCGTTCTCGACGACCGCGGGGATGCTCATCGCCGCACGGGCCCTGCTCGGGCTCGGCGGGGCCACGCTGATGCCCTCGACCCTGGCGCTGCTGCGCTCGGTGTTCCCCGACCCCCACGAGCGACGGCTGGCCATCGCCGTCTGGGCGGCCGCGTTCTCCGGCGGCGCCGCCCTGGGCCCGATCGTCGGCGGGGTCCTGCTCGAGCACTTCTGGTGGGGCTCGGTGTTCCTGGTGAACGCCCCGGTCATGGTCCTGCTGCTCGTCGGCGCCCCGTTGCTGCTGCCCGAGTCGCGCAACCCGCGGCCGGGCCCCTTCGACGCGCTCTCCGCCGTCCTGTCGATCGCCGGTGTGCTGCCGCTGGTCTACGCCCTCAAGACCGCGGCCCACGGCGGCGGGAGCGGGCCGGTGTTCCTGGGCCTCGCGGCCGGGCTTGCACTGCTGTGGACCTTCGTGCGCCGGCAGCGCCGGCTGGCCGAACCGCTGCTGGACCTGCGCCTGTTCGGTTCCCGCGCCTTCTCCGTCGCCGTGACGACGAACCTGCTCACGGTCTTCGCCCTGCTCGGCCTGATGTTCTTCCTGCCGCAGTACCTCATGCTCGTGCTGGGCATGAGCCCGCTGGTCGCCGGCCTGTGGATGCTGCCGCTCGCGGGAGCGACCGTGGCCGGGTCGCTGGCCGCTCCGTGGCTGACGCGCCACCTGCACCTGCGGTGGGTCATCGGCGGTGGGACGGCGCTGGCCGCGACCGGGCTCGCGGTCGGCACGATGCTCGGGGTCGACGGCGACCGGGTCGTCCTGGTCGTGGCGAGCGTGCTCATCGGTGGCGGCGTCGGGGCGGCCGAGGCGCTGACCAACGACGTCATCCTCGCGACGGCACCCCCCGAGCGGGCCGGTGCCGCCGCCTCGGTCTCCGAGACCGCCTACGAGTTCGGTGGCGCGATGGGCACCGCCGTGCTCGGCACCGTGGGGCTCTCGGTCTACGCGGCGCACCTCGGCGTCGTCGACGGCGTGCCGGCGCAGGGTGCCGAGGCGGCCCGGGAGACCCTCGGCGGCGCCGCGGAGGTCGCAGCAGGGTTGCCGCCGCACACCGCCATGTCCCTCCTCGCCGAGGCCGGGCAGGCGTTCGTCACCGGCATGCACGTGGTCCTGCTCGTCGCCGCCCTGCTGGCGGCGTACGTGGCGGTGCAGGCCGTCGTCCTGCTCCGCGGCAGCGCGGTGCCCGGCGCGGGTCCGGTGCCCGCCGGCCTCCCGGCAGGTGAGACCGTGGCCCGGTGACGGAGGCGAGGCGCGCGCACCTGCCCGTCGAGCAGCGCCGCGCCCAGCTCGTGGCGGCCGCCATGCGGGTGATGCAGCGCGAGGGGGCGTGGGCGCTCACCACCCGGGCGGTGGCCAAGGAGGCGGGCGTCCCGCTGGGGGCGGTGCACTACGCCTTCGGCTCCAAGACCGAGCTGGTGCGCGCGGTCTTCCGGGCCGACCGTGACCGCTCCACCGCGCTGCTCCGGCGGGCGGTGGAGACCGGGGGCACCCCCGCGGAGATCCTGACCCGCGCCCTGGTCGGCTACGTCGACAGCGTCATCGCCGATCCCGGAGCCGAGATCGTGCTCCAGGAGCTGACCATGATGGGCGGCCGGGACGACGACCTGCGAGCCGCGGCGCGGGAGTCCACCGAGCAGTACCGCGGC
This sequence comes from Geodermatophilus sp. URMC 61, assembly GCF_052931555.1. Lineage (NCBI taxonomy): Bacteria > Bacillati > Actinomycetota > Actinomycetes > Geodermatophilales > Geodermatophilaceae > Geodermatophilus > Geodermatophilus sp. URMC 61. Next base: position 1,352,072 of record NZ_JBRFHZ010000002.1, on the reverse strand, counting down.
GACGTCCTCGACCTGCTGCACCGCGTCGCCGAGGCATCCGGCGGTACCTGGTGCGGGGACGTGGAGGTGCTCGCCGAGTCTGTGCTGGGCCAGCTCTTCGGGTTGTCGGTGAACTGGTTGTGCACCGGCGACGACGACCTCTTCCGCCGCTCCGCCACGGACGCCGCCCGGACCCTCGCCGCCCGCCTGACGGGAGGGACCCACGCCTGAGTCGGGTGCCGCCGGTCCGCGGCCCGTGACCCCGACCGGCCCGCGGTCGCTCAGGGGCTCCCACCCATCCGGTCGGTGAGCGTGTCCAGGGCGACGCCGACGGACTGGAAGGCGGCGGCGGCCTCGGTGAAGTCGACCGGGTAGTGGAGGGCGAGCAACCGGGCCTCCTGCTCCGGAGTCAGTCCCATGATCGGCAGCAGGTCCACGACGTGCTGCCGGGTGATCCGCAAACGGCTCAGGTCCATCAGGGGTCTCCTGGGGGCTCACGTGTGGGTGGGTGTCCGTCCAGACTCGACACACCGCCCTGGTACCACCAGAGGAACACGCAGGAGTGCGGTTCCTCGTCGTCGCGGCGACCGACCGCGCCGGCGTGGCCCTTCGTCCGCCGTGGGCCGGCGCCGCCGTGGCTCGGCGCTGCATCGGCGGTCCGCCTGCCTCCGTCCGGGGCGAACGAGGGGTCGCCGGTGCGGCCGGGCAGTGGACGCGGCCCGGCCCCACCGCGGGTGTCACGCGGGGATCGACGTGACCGCCTCCACCGCCGCCAGGATCGTGGCGGCGACCTCGTCGGGCCGTGAGACCGAGATAGCGTGCCCGAGCAGGCCGCGGAGCCGGACCTGGTCCGGCTGGCACGCCTGTGCGACCACGTCCCCCTGGCGCTGCGCATCGCCGGCAACCGCGTGGCCAGCCGACCCGGGTGGACGGCGGCCGGGCTGGTGCAACGCCTGCGGTGAGGGCACGCCGTCTGGACGCGCTGACCGCCGGCGACCTGCAGATGCGGGCGGCCATCGGGTCGTCCGTCGACCAGCTCGGGCCGTCGACCCGGCAGCTGTCCCGACGGCTGGCGCTCGTGGAGGACCCGACCTTCGTGGCCGGTCTGGCCGCTGCCCTCGTCGGGGCGCCGCGGTGGCGTGCGGAGGACATGCTCGACGAGCTCGCCGACCTCGACCTCGTCCAGCCCGCGGCCGGCAACCGCTACGCCCTCCGCGGTCTGCTCCGGCTCTACGCCGAGGCGGAGCTCGCCGCGCACGAGCCACCGGCGGCCCGTGAGGCGGCGCGCGCGGCCGCGGACCGGTGGCGCGTGCCCATGTCGAGCTCCCCGGGGCGACCCGGTGCGGGTGTCCGTCGGAGGAGCCGGCGCTTCCCGTCCCCGGGACGGCCGGCCCGCCCCGGTCTCCTCCGCGGGACGCGGCGAGCGGCGGCACGAGGATGAGGAGCGGTGCGGATCAGCCCGCCTGGCGCAGGCCGATGAGGTTGCCGTCGCCGTCCCGGGCCAGGGCGACGAGGAGGCCGCCGCCGACGTCGGTGGGCTCCTGCACCGTCTCGGCGCCGGCCGCCAGGAGGGCGGCGAGGCTCGTCGCGACGTCGTCCACGTGCCAGTAGGCGACCGGGCCGGACTGCCCGTGCCGGTGGCCGTGCGGGTCCAGGCCGATCGCCTGACCGTCGGCGTCGAACTGGGCGTAGTACGGCGCGTCCACCACCGGCTCGGTACCGAGCAGCGCACCGAACAGCGCCTTGGCGCGGGCCAGGTCGTCCACGGGGTAGATGACGGTGCGGATCCCGGTCGTCATGGTGTGCTCCTCGGATGGTGGGGTTCGTCTGCCACCTCTCTGACACGCGCCGACCGAGGGATGTGACGACGTGAGCGCAGCCGACGTCCTCGCGGGGCGGTTCGAGGAGCACCGCGACCGGCTGACCGCCGTGGCCCACCGCCTGCTCGGCTCGCGCGCCGAGGCCGAGGACGCCGTCCAGGAGGCCTGGCTGCGGGTCAGCCGGGCCGGCAGCGCCGACGTGGAGAACCTCGGCGGCTGGCTGACGACCGTCGTGGCCCGCGTGGCGCTCAACCAGCTGCGTGCTCGGGCCAGCCGGCGCGAGGACCCCCTCGACGACGCGCCGCCGAGCCGTCTGCACGCCGTCGCCGACCCCGCCGAGGAGGCGGTGCTCGCCGACTCCGTCGGGCTGGCGCTGCTCGTCGTCCTCGACCAGCTCGCGCCCGCCGAGCGGCTGGCCTTCGTGCTGCACGACCTGTTCGACGTGCCCTTCGACGAGATCGCGCCGATCGTCGACCGCTCCCCTGCCGCTGCTCGGCAGCTGGCCAGCCGGGCCCGGCGCCGGGTGCGCGGAGCCGAGCCGCCCGATGCCACCCAGCGGCGCCGCGAGGTGGTCGCGGCCTTCCTCGACGCGTCGCGCAACGGCGACTTCTCCGCCCTGCTCCAGCTCCTCCACCCCGAGGCGGTGCTGCGGTCCGACGCCGTCGCCACCCGGATGGGCGCCGACGCCGAGGTCTCCGGGGCGACCGCGGTCGCCCGGTTCTTCTCCGGCCGGGCGCGGGCCGCGCGGCTCGTGCTCGTCGACGGCACGCCCGGAGCGGTGTGGTCACTGAGGGGGACGCCGCAGGTGGTCTTCGCCTTCACGGTCGAGGACGGCGTCGTGACCGCGATCGACCTGCTCGCCGACCCGGCGACCCTGGCGGATCTGGACCTGCAGCCCCTCGGGCAGCGGTAGCCGTCCACCCCGGATCACGCCGGGCGGCCCCGGATCGCCGTCGTCATGACACCGGTCAGCGCCGTCGACGCCGGTGGCGTCGCCAGCCCGGCGGCCACCGGGGCCGCCGGACCAGCCGAGGAGCTCCTGCGTGCCGTGGCCGATGAACGGACCACCGCGTCGATCGTCCGGACCGTTCCACAACCCCGCGGTGTGGTGCGGGGACATCACTGCGTGCAGTACCCCCTCTCGGCCAGCCCGTCCAGGATCATCGGCAGGGCTGCGGGGGTGTTCTGCCCCGTGGCGTCGTGCAGGAGGACGATGCTCCCCGGCCGCACCTGCTGCAGCACGCGGTCCCGGATCGTCGTCGCCGGCGGATCCGCCCAGTCGCGGGGGTCGACGGTCCACAGCACCATCGAGTCCAGGCCGACCTCCCGGGCCGCCGCCTGTACGAGGTCGTTGGTGGCGCCGTACGGCGGGCGCCACTCGCCGGGGACGCTCCCCGTCGCCTGCTCGATGGCCTCGTTGGTGCGCCGCAGCTGGGATGCCACCTGCGCCCGGTCGAGCGTGGTGAGCTCCGGGTGGCTCCACGAGTGGTTCCCGATCCGGTGCCCCTCCTTGCTGGCGCGGCGCACGATGTCGGGTCGGGCAGCGGTCATCTGACCGGTGACGAAGAACGTCGCCTCCGCTCCCCGGTCCGCGAGCGTGTCCAGGATGTCGGGTGTGGCGGTCCGGTGGGGCCCGTCGTCGAAGGTGAGCCGCACGTAGCCGGCCGCGCACTGCGGTGCCGACGCCGCCTGAGCCGGGACGGCCTGCAGCACCAGCAGGAGGGCCCCCGTCACCGACGCCGTCCAGCGCTGCAGGGTCGGGCTCACCGGGCGTGTCGGTGTGCGATCCCGACCCACCCTGCGGCCGCTGCGCATGCTCGGCTGCGGCCCGGCGGACCCGCATCGACGCGGGTAGAGGGAGTCCTGCGACCGGGCATCGGACGACGTTGCGGGAGTGCGGCTGGGCTCACCGCGCCGACGGGAACGTCGGGGTGTGTCCGCCGTGGGCGGGCACACCGATCCCGAGGGCGTACTCCCGCAACGCGTCTCAGGTTCAGGCACGGTCACGTGCCTCCGGTGACCTGGGCTCAGCTGAGTCGGCTGACCGCAGCCCGGGCCGCGGGCAGGTGGTTCCGGTACGAGCCGTTGGTGTAGGCCGCCCAGGACCTGAAGTTGGCGCCCTTGGCGGAGATCCGATACGCGGCGTTGGCGTTGCACTGTGCGTCGAAGGCGCAGCTCCTGGAGACCGAGGGGTGCCAGCAGCTGTTGATCTGCCAGAGACCACGGTCCACCGAGCCGTTCGGACAGCCCTTGGTCGGGCCGTTGGCGTTCTGCGCGTTCGGCCGACAGGACGACTCCCCCATGCCGACCGCGACCGCGGTGACGAGCCGATCGCCGCTGAAGCCGGCCCGCGAAGCGACCTGCGCGCACAGGTCTGCTGGTGCACGGGCCGAGGTGTCAGGGGCTGCCATCGCCGGAGCCGGTACTGCGAGGGCGATGAGCGCCAGGCTCACCACGATGCCCAGACGGATGGGGCGCCCCGCCTGGACGGAATCGGGCATGCCGAGGACAGATCTGTGCATGAGATCCTCCGAGCGCGCCTGCGGGATGAGCTGTCGGGTTCGGGCGGGAGGACTGCCCGGCCGTGGCGGACACGGCTTCACCCCGAGGGCCGCTTACTGGGCCCGGAGGTCCTGCGATCTCCCGTTCCTGCCTCAGGTGTGTCGAGGTCGGTCCGGCCAGCGGCAGGATTCGGCGTGCTGCCGGACCGTCCCGCGGATGCGAGCGCCCTGACCGTAGAATGTGACTTAGGTCACAGCAAATGCAGCGTGCAGGGACGAGCAGGAGCCGCAGCGCCGTCACTCCTCCCCGGCCGTGCACTCACGGTCCGGAACTGCCCTGCGCCTCGTGCGGCCCGGTCGACGACAGGCGTGGGGACCGGACGGCACCGCCATCGACCGGTGGTGCAGGGGCCCACTGCTCGCGTCGAGTCGGCCCTGCGCACGTGTCGGTGACCCGGCCGACGGGCCGCGCACCGTGGTCCCCGTTCCGGCGCGGCGCGCTGGCATCCTCCGGACGTCGCCAACGGACAGGAGACCGACATGACCAGCGGTTTCACCTTCCCGAAGCCGGAGTTCGACATCGAGTCGACCGTCGAGCGCGCCATGGCGCTGATCAACCGGACCCTCCAGCCCTCCCTCGAGGAGGCCCAGAAGGTGGTCGACAAGGTCCGTGCGGGCAAGCCCCTGGTCGCGCCGGGAGACCTGGTCGGCCAGGTGACGCGCGGAAACCGGATCAGGGCGGCGCGAGCGGTCTCCTACTCCCTGCCGTCGATCCTGCCCGGTTACGGGACGGCGATCTCGGCAGCCGCGGTCCCGGTCGCGTTGAGGGAGGTCCTGAAGGAGGCGGTGAGTGCGGCCATCAAGGTCGGACTGCTCTACGACAGGGACCTCACCGACCCCGAACTGACCCGCATCGCCGTCCTCCTGGTCCTCACGGACGGAGCGGTCGGGCTCGACAAGACCGGGAGGATCCGCCCCGACGCGATCCTGGGACGCCACGCGTCGCTGTTGGGGCAGCCCGCTGCGCACGACGCCCTGGCGGCCCTGACGGCGGAGGAGCGGCAGGAGATCGCCGCCTCGCAGTCGGAGATTCTCCGGTCGTGGGCACTGGCGGTCGGACCGCCGCTCCTCGCCGGGCTGTTGCCCTTCGGCCTGGGTCCCATGGCCGCCGCGAACTACGTGCAGCACGTCCTGAAGGGGACGATCACGGCCGCCGTGAAGGTCTTCGGGCCCGCCGCACCCGGAACGGTGACCGTCGGAGAACTCCCCGAACGGGAGGTCCAGCGGGGCGATCCCGGATCCTGAGCCGGCACGTCGGCGCCGGACGGTGGTCGACACGGCGGTGGACACCACGACGAACCGCCACCGGGTCGATGTCCCCGAGGGGTGTCGGAGTCACTGGAGGCGGCTCCGGGGGAACGCCTACGGCCCGTGGCCCGACCTCGGGGCACGGTCGTGGCGCCGGCAGCGGGCGACACCGAGCCGTCGACGTCGCGGGACCGCCCGCCGGGTCGATCCGCACGGGCAGCGGGCGCGGTGCCCGTGCGGCGGGTGCACGAGTCGGAGGGGCTCAGTGCTCGGCGCTCGACCGGAGCGGGGCCCCGCCGAGTTCCCGCAGCGCGGAGACCGCCAGCACCCGGCTGGTGGGGTACAGCTCGATGTCTGCGTCGTCGGTGAGACCGTCGGCCACGGTCAGCCAGCCGGGCGGACCGAACCGCACGATCCGCACCGGCATCTCGCTCCGGGCCGTCGGGTCCTCGGGATCTCGCAGGACGACCCGGCCCTGGTACAGGTGCCGGTCGTTGACGGTCGTGATGTCCATGCGCGCAGCCTCCTCCGTGCGGCCCTCCCGGTCAGCGGATGGCCTTGGCCGCTCCGTCGGACGAGCCACCCTCGGCCGGGTCCCGAGCCGGCCCGCGCGCGTCCACGCGGGACGACGGTGCAGGACGCGCACCGACGAGGTGGCTCAGGTGGTGGGCTGTCCCGGGCTGCCCGCGTCCTCACGCAGCTGCTCGGGCCGCAGACGCCGCTCGACCAGGTCGATGGCCACGTCGTCGGCCGTCCGGCCGGCCGCGTAGGCGTACCCGCGCAGGACCGCCAGTGCGTCCGGAGCCGGCGCCTGCAGGGCGAGCATCAGCATGCCCACCGCCAGCCACAGCCGGCCCCGGCGCCGCGCATCGGGGGTGTCCGACCAGGCCGGCAGCTCGGTCGGCGTCCACACCGACCAGTCGGCGGCCAGGTCCAGGTGGTCGGAGACGAGCTCGGCGACGCACCGGGCCGCGAAGACGTCCACGGCGATCGCCCCATCGGCTGCGGCGAGGTAGAGGTCCATCCCGCCCAGGCCCTTCAGCCGTCCGGGCAGGGACAGGGCGAGGACGCTGCGCAGCGGCGTGTGGGTGACCAGCAGGTCGTGGAAGGCCGGCCACCGGCGGGCCAGGATCTCCTCGGTCGCGAACACCGGCAGCCCGGACTCGGCGGCGAACAGGCACGGCCCGCTGCCGGCGGTGAACTGCAGTCGCTCGGCGATGGCGACGACCTCGCTGCTGGCCGCCAGGGGTGTCCGCAGGCCCGGCTCCCCGTGGATGCTCAGCCCGACCCCTTCGACGGGGAGCACGGTGGCCGCGGCGTGCGCCAGGCGCACCGGCAGCAGGTCGGGATCGTCGGCGGCGGCACGAGTGTCGGCATCGAGCGTCTCGACGAATCGGGTGGCGGTGTCCACGACTGCCCCTTCGACGTCCGGGTGTGGCAGCGCAGCGACGATCGGTACGCAGCGGGCGCCTCTGCATGCCCCCGCCACCTGGCCGCAAACCCGAACCCGCCTCGTGTCGGGGCTGGCCGGGACTCGGCTCACGAGACGCACACCGGCGCGGTGGCCGGGTCCGCGGATCGCGCGCAGCGCAGCCGGCGCGTGTCAACGGGCACCGGACGACGCCCGCGGCGGCGTCGTCGCCGGGCGGCTCGCCGGCGAGCACCGCGCCGGGCGCTACGAGACGCGCGTCAACCAGTCGACCGGCGGTCGAGCGCGCCTGGCGGTGAAGGCCTGCACCTGCTCCGCGCTGAGGCCGCAGCCGCGCGGACAGTCGAACTCGGTGGGCCGCCCGTCCACCCAGCCGACAGCCGCCGGCCGTCGGCAGTTGGGGCAGTCCTCCCAGGTGACCCGCTCACTCGGTTCCACCACGTTGCCTCCCGATCCCAGCGAGCCGGCCAGGGACGGGAGGGGCCCTGCCGCGCGGTTCGAGGCAGGGACCCCTCGGATCGGGCGTTTTCTAGCCCCAGGCGCTGGCGGGAAACGCAGGGTTGACGGACGGCTTGTTCCGGATCAGCCTCGTTCTGGAGCACCTGGGTGCCGTGCGACCACGTCACCGTCCGCCGGGGCGAACCGAGCGTCGACGTGCGGCGTCCACCGGCTCGGGCCGAGGACCCTCACTGCGGCGGCGGCACGTCGGGCGGCACCCGGTTGGGGCCGGCCTGCGGCGGCCGGCGCCGGTCCTGGGGGTGCAGTCGGATCGCGATGAGGGCGACGTCGTCGCCGGGGTTGGTCGGCAGCATCCGGGCCAGCACCTCGTCGCACAGGTCGTCGAGGTCACGACCGGCCAGCTCACCGAGGACGGCCTGCAGCCGGTCCAGCCCGTGGTCGAGGTCCTCGTGCCGGTTCTCGACCAGCCCGTCGGTGTAGAGCAGGACCACGCTGTCCCACGGCAGCGTCACCTCCACCTCCCGGCGCGGAGCCCCGGGGCGGACCCCGAGCAGCAGGTCCGGGCGGTCACCGGCGAGGACGTGCACCTGGCCGTCCGGGGTGATCACCATCGGCGGCGGGTGGCCGGCGTTCGACCAGCGCAGTCGGGTCAGCCCGGCCGCCCGCTCCCCGTGGGTCTGCTCGAGGCGGGCGACGACGGCGGTGGCGAGGATCTGCGACTGGAGCGTCTGCATCACCTGGTCGACCTCGCGCAGCACGGCGGCCGGCCCGTCGTGGTCGCGGGCGGCGAGGGTCCGCACGATGGTGCGCGCCTGCCCCATCCGCGCGGCCGCCTGGGCGTCGTGACCGACGACGTCACCGATGACCAGGACCGCGGCCCCGGAGGGCTGCAGTAACGCGTCGTACCAGTCCCCGCCCACCTCGGCGGCCTGGGCGGCCGGCACGTACCGGACGACGATCTGCACGTGGTCGGGCTCCGGTGGTGGGGTCAGCAGTGACCGCTGGAAGCCCTCGGCCAGACCGCGCTGCTGCCGGTAGAGGCGCGCGTTGTCCAGCACCACGCCGGCGCGGGCGGCGACGTGGCGGGCGGTGACCAGGTCCTCCGGGGTGAGCGCCCCTCGCTCGGCGCCGGTGCACAGGGTCAGCAGCCCGACCGGGCCGTCGCGGCCGGGCAGCGGGAGGACGGCGATCGACTCCGGCGCCAGCTGTCGCACCAGGTCGCGCACCGGGCCGGGCTGCAGCATCGCCTCGGCCTGGGCGGTGGCACCTTCGCTCAGCCGCTGTGGCTTGCCGGTGCGCATCGCCCGGACGAAGAGCGCGTCGTCGCGCAGGGATCCCAGCCGTGTCTGCGCGTAGGCGTCCACGGCGCCCCGCAGCTCGGCATCGCGGTGCCAGGACGTGACCTTGCGCAGGGCGCGGCGGTCGCCGCTGGCATCCTCGTCGTGGACGAGGGTGACGATGCACCAGTCGGCGATGCCGGGCACGACCAGCCGGGTCAGCCGGCGCGCGGCCTCGTCGGCGTCCAGCGTCGCCGACAGTTCCTCGGTGATGCGCGACAGCAGCCGCTCGCGCTCCGCGGCCCGCTCCGACAGTTCCTGCGCACGCCGCCGGGCGGTGATGTCGAGGAAGTACAGCGCCACCCCGTCGGCACTCGGCACGGCGCGGACCTCGACCCAGACCTCGAGCGGGCCGGGGTAGAGGGCCTCGAACACCACCGGCTGACCGGTGTCGGCCGCACGCCGGTAGTTGTCCTCGAAGTCGGTGCCCACCGCCGCCGGGAACGCCTCCCACAGCGTCCGTCCGAGCAGCTGGGCGCGCGGCACGCCGGCGATCCGCTCGGCCTCGGCGTTGAGGTGGGTCATCACCCAGGCGGAGTCCGTCGCGATGAACCCGACCGCCATCGACTCCACCAGTTGCGCCAGCCGGTCCTGCGCCTGCCGGCGGACCGAGATGTCCCATGCCGCGCCCAGCAGGCGGACCGCGACGCCCGCCTCGTCGGCCAGCGTGCGCCCGCGGGCGGCGACCCACCGCTGCTCTCCACCGGAGAGCACGACCCGGTACTCCGCGGAGTACTCACCCACGGTGTCGATGGCCCGCCGCAGCAACTCGCCGACCCGGTCCACGTCATCGGGGTGCAGCCGGGCGTTGAACGCCTCGATGCTGCGGTCGAACGTGGTCGCGTCGTAGCCGAACAGCTCGATCAGGCGGGTGTCCCAGCTCAGCGTCCCTGTCACCAGGTCCCAGTCGAAGGTACCGATCCCGGCGGCGTCGATCGCCAGGGTCAGCAGTTCCCAGGCGGTGCCGGTCGAGCCGCCCACGAGGTCCGGCAGTCCGCCGGGACCCCCGTGCCCGTGGTCGCTCATGTCCTCCGTCTCCCACCTGGCGCATCCCGGCAGGGCCGGCCGAGTCCCATTGTGGAGGACCGGCCTCCGCCGGCCGCACGCCCGTCCCGGTGGTCACCACGGGCTCGGGCTCCCGCTCCACGCGGCGACGACCGCGGACAGGTGGTCGCGCACCACCCGCCGGGCACGACCGCGCACGGCCGAGCAGCGTCGCGCCGTCACCTCCACCGAGCCGGCGAGGGTCTGCGCCCACGGCGTCGAGCCCCGCTCGTGGGCGCGCAGGGGTCCCGCCGGGGTCGGCTTTCTGTCGTACCCCTGAGCCACGCTGTGCCCGTCCGGATCGCACCGCCGGTGTCGCCATCGCAGACCGCGGCCACCGCACCGGCAGCTCCGGGAGGAGGCGAGGACCAGATGAGGACGTACGACCCCGCGGACGGCATCACCTACGTCCACCTGGCGCAGCACCCCTCCGCTCCCGCACCGCCGCCGCACGTCCACGATGAGTGCCACCGGCTGCCGACCGGCTACGCGAACGCGTCCCTCCGGGCCAGGCTCGGCGGACCGCGAGCGGTCGGTGTCCGTCCCGCGCTCGTCGTCCTCCCCGGAGGGTCGGCAGCGGCCGACGGCCCCGTCCCGGTCGCGCCGGCCCTGCGGTTGGCTCAGTGACCGGTCCACGACGACGGGCCCGCTCCACCTCCGCCGGGGATGCCCCCGCTCGCCCTGGACGTCCCGCTGCTCGTCGTCCCCCTCCGGCTTCCTCGTCACCGGCGCCCTGCGCGACCTGCTCGCCTCGGGCGAGGCCTGTCCCCGACCGACACTGCCGGAGACCAACAACCTGATGAGCGACCTGGCCCACCGCCTGGACGACCGCGCGACGGACTGAGGCGGTCCTCCGCTCGTCGACGGCCGGCCGCCCGGAGACCCCTCGGTGCGGGCCCTCGTCCCGGCCACGACGGCCCTCCGCGACCGTCCGTCACGACACCCACCGGAGGCGGTCGCACATCAGCGCCCCTGCCGACCTGACCGCCGGATCCTCCCCGCGCTGCACGGACCGTGACGCCGGGACCGGACGCCGCCGTCCGCGCCCGGAGTCGGGGTCCGGCTTATTGCGGTGCGGACCGTCGTACCCCTCCCCGACCATGAGCCGACCGACCCGATCGGGAGGAACCCGCCATGACCGCCCTGCCGCGCGCGCTCGCGCCGCTGCGGAACCGGTACTACCGGCTGCTGGCGGCCTCGATGGCGCTCACGCTGACGGCCGCCGGGCTGTGGGCGGTGGCCGTGGTCTGGCAGGTGGTCGCCCTGGGCGGCGGCCCGGCCGCGCTCTCGCTGGTCACGGGCCTCACCGCCGGGGGGATGCTGGCCAGCACCCTGCTCGGCGGCGTGCTCGCCGACCGGGTGCCGCAGCGGCACCTGCTGCTCACGGTGGCGCTCGTCCAGGCGGGCGCCGTCGCCGTGGTCGCCGTCCTCTCGTTGGTGGGCGTGCTGGCACTGGGGCAGCTGGCGGCGGCCGCCCTGGCCGTGGGGCTGGCGACGGGGCTGTACTACCCGGCCTACTCAGCGCAGCTGCCCGCCCTCGTGCCGGAGGGGGAACTGCTCGCGGCCAACGGACTGGAGGGCGCCGTCCGTCCCGTCCTGCAGAACGCCGCCGGCCCGGCCGCGGCCGGGTTCCTCGTCGCCGCGCTGTCCCCCGGCGCGGCCCTGGCCGCGACCGCGGCCGTCTCCCTGCTCGCCGCCGCGTACCTCCTCGCCCTGCCGGTCACCCCGGTCCGGCGCGGGACGACCGCCGGGGACGCCGCCCCGTCCGGGGTGCTGACCGACCTGCGGGAGGGCTTCTCCTACATGGTCCGCACACCCTGGCTGTTCGCGACGCTGCTGTTCGCGTCGCTGATGGTGCTGGCCTTCCTCGGTCCGCTGGAGGTGTTGGTCCCGTTCGCCATCCGCGACGCCGGGGGCGGGCCGACGCAGCACGCCTACGTCCTGGCCGCCTTCGGGATCGGTGGGGCGATCGGCTCCCTCGTCGTCGCGTCGCTGCGGCTGCCGCGGCGCTACCTCACCGTGATGCTGTCGCTGTGGGGGCTGGGCTGCGTTCCGATGGCGGTCTTCGGCCTCACCACGAGTCTGTGGCTCATGGTCGCCGCGGGCGCCGTGATCGGTGCGACGTTCGAGGCCGCCACCGTCATCTGGGGCACGCTGCTGCAGCGACGCGTGCCGCCGTCCCTGCTCGGACGCGTGTCCAGCCTCGACTTCTTCGTCTCGCTGAGCCTCATGCCGCTCTCGATGGCCCTGGCCGGCCCGGTGAGCGGGCTGATCGGGTCGGCCGCGACCTTCCTCGTGGCTGGCCTGGCGCCACCGGTCCTGGCGATCGTGGCCCTCCTCGCGGCGCGCCTGCCGGCCGACGAGGTCGCGCACCCGCTCGACCGGGCGCCCGCGGCCGCCCCACCGGCCGAGGAGGTGCCCGGGCGGCAGGTCTGCAGCACGGCGGCGGACCGGCCCCGCTGAACAGCGTCCTCGTCTCCGCCTGCCTGCCGCACCGGTCGACACGTTCCCGTCCGGCGCCGCACCCCGCAGGCGTGCCGCGCCTTCCGTGCCCGGAGGAGGACGCCCCCGATGACCCGGCACAGGTCCCCGCGTACTCCGTGGAGCACCCGCTGGGCGTCGGGGCGTCGCTGGCGCCGATCCGCCCGCCGTTCGGTCCCGCTGCTGCGGGAGGCGTGGCCTGCTGGGGCAGCGGTGCCGGCGTTCGTCGCCGTGCTGGTCCTGTCATCGCTGCCGTTCTGGCTGCTGCTGGGATCGGTGCGGCCGGCGGGGTTGGGACTGCTCCTGCCGGCGAGCGCGCTGATGTTCGTCTGCCCCGCGATCGTCGCGACGGCGCTCGCGGCGATCGAGGGCGGCCGCACCGGGGCCGCGACGCTGTGGCGCCGGTCCGTCGACGTCACCGCCACGTCGCACGCCGGCTGGGTCCCCGCCGCCGTGGCCCTCTTCCCGGCACTCGTGCTCCTCGCGACGCTCCTCGACCGCGGGCTGCCCCTCCCGCCGTCACCGGTGGCGCCGGCCGCGGTGCTGCTCCTCACCCCGGCCTACCTGGCCGCGGCGCTGCCCGAGGAGGTCGGCTGGACCACCTACCCGACCGACCGGCTGCTCCCCCGCCTGGGCACCGCGCCCACCGGGCTCGTCGTCGGTGCGATCTGGGCCGCCTGGCACCTGGTGCCCTACCTGCAGGTCGGCCGCGACGCCCGGTGGATCGCATGGCAGTGCCTGGGGACGGTGAGCGCGCGGGTGCTCGTCGTCGAGGCCTACACGCGCTCCGGTTGCTGCGTGCCCCTCGCAGTCGCCATGCACGCCGCCCCCAACGTCGCCTCCGCGGCACTGCCCGGCAGCGGCCCGGACCTCGACCCCGCACCCGTCGCCGTCGTCCTGACCGCCGCCGCCACGGTTACCGGGATCCACCGCACGTGGCGGGCGCAGCGGGCTGCCCGGCGCCTCGGTGCACTCGACCGGGCGCGACAGGACTCCTCGTCCCTAGCCGACCCGTCGTAGGACGAGGAGCGTCGGACAGCCCCACTCGGCGTCGGTGTCGACCGGGACGGCGAACGTCAGGCCAGCGACCGCGAAGCCGTCCAGGACGCCGCGCCGCGAGAGCGCGCCAGGCCGGGACACCACCCGCCGAGGGTGGTGCCCCGGCCTCGCCCGAGAGGCGGGACGAGCCGGCCGTGCAGCTCCCGCCCGTCGCCGGCCCAGTGTAGGAACTCCTCCTCCCACGGCCGGTCGAGCAGTGCCGCGCGCTCGTGCAGCTCGACCTGGACGGCGAGGAACTCCCGGAGTCCCCGCCACATCCGCAGCGTCGTCGTCCTCCAGTGACCCATCGGTCCCCTCCCGGACTCGTCGACCTCCGGCGACATCTGCCACCGGCCCCAGGGTCGACCCCGCGAACCTCCGGGACGAGTGGCAGGAATGACGGCGACCGCGTCATTCCTGCCAGCCTCCGCCGGGCGGTCGGCGGGCACCGGGACGCTCGCGGTCGACGGATCAGGTCGCCGGGCCGAGCAGCCGGCGGGCCTGCCATGTCAGGCCCGCGGCGATCTGCCGCGGGGAGCGCCTCCGCTCGTACCGCTGGTAGCGGTAGACCTCCGGATCGAGCGGGGCGAGCAGGAGGTCCACGACGGTGTCCGGGTCGGGGACCTGCGCGTCGAGGAGCAGAGCCCGGACGTGCACCCGCCAGAACCCGTAGGCGCCGACGGTGAAGCGGGCCGCACCGGACTCGCCGCCGAGGGCCAGGTGCAGGTGCTGGTCGAGCAGGTCGACCATGGCGGCGTAGAAGGCGGCGAGCCGGTCGGCCGGCGGCGCCCCCGGCCCCAGCGGCGGCGGCCCGCTGAGGAGTTCCTGCTGCAGGCGCCGCTCGTGCTCACCGAGCAGGGCCGCGGCCACCGACGTGGTGTCCGGGAACCGGCGGTACAGCGTCGCGCGGCCGACGCCCGCAGCTCGGGCGATGTCTCCCATCGTCACCGCGCCCGGGTCCGCGCCGAAGAGTCGATCCGCCGCGGCGAGGATGCGTTCGCGGTTGCGGGCCGCATCCGCCCGCTCGCGGGGCCGTCTCCCCGCCGCCGACCCGCCGTCGTCTCCGGCCGTTGGAGCGACGACCGGCAGCTCGGGGATCTCTCCGGTCGCCATTCCCGGCAGCGTACCGACGGCGACGGAATAAGTGGACAGGCCGTCCGGTTCAGCTCCCCGCCGGAATTAACCGGACATGGTGTCCGCTTCATCCAGACGGGAGTCCCCGTGATGGTCCTCCTAATCGCCGCCCTCCTCGTCGGCGTGCTGCTCGCGGTCCAGGCATCGGCGAACCAGCAGCTCAGCAAGGCCGTCGGCACCCCGTACGGCGCGTCCACCCTGCAGCTGGTCCTGGCGGCCACGCTGCTGGTGGCGCTCGCCGCCGGGACCGGCACGAGCGGCGCGCTGCGGTCGGCCGGTGGGGTCGAGCCCGGCTGGCTGCTGCTCGCCGGCATGGCCAGTCCCCTCTACATCACCGCCGGCATCCTGTTGCTCCCCCGGCTCGGCGCGCTCGCCGCGATGGGACTGTTCGTGACCGGCCAGGTGCTCGCCTCGCTCGTGCTCGACCTCTCCGGGCTCCTGGCCGTCCCGCGCCAACCGCTGACCCCCGGCATCCTGCTCGGCGGCGTCGCCCTCGTCGTCGGCATCGCGGTGATCGTCTCCGCCTCGGCCGCGATCTCGCAGGTGCGCCTACCGGCGAGCGCGGCTCCCGGGCTCCCGGCGGTGGGAGGGCACGTCTCCACGCCCGGGGCCGCCGGCCGCCCGGCGACCGCGGTCCGACCGACCGCTGCCCACCCCGGCTGGATCGCCCTGGGTCTGCTGGCGGGAGCGGCCCTGCCGGTGCAGGGGGCGCTCAACGCGCAGCTCCGCCGCCAGATCCCTGCGCCGCTGGCGGTCGCCACGATCAGCTTCACCGTCGCGACGCTCACGATCGCGGCCCTGCTGCTCGCTCTGCTCGCGCTGCGGCGGACACCGACGCCACGACTGCGGCCGCTGCGGGGCATGCCGTGGTGGGGCTGGCTGGGCGGACTGTGTGCCGCCGCCTACGTCACGGCCACCTTCGTGCTCATCCCGGTCGTCGGAGCCGCGGTCACGGTGGCCCTGACCGTCACCGGCCAGCAGATCGCTTCCGCCCTCATCGACCACTTCGGCTGGTTCCGGATGGCACGCCGGGCCCTGACCTCGGCGCGGGCCGCAGGGCTCGCCCTGCTGGTGACCGGCTCCGTCCTCGTCCAGCTCGCCTGACCCCGACCGCACGAGCTGACCGCGATGCGTTCCGGTCGGCCCGGACACCGGGCCGTCCTCCCGTACACCCCCCGTTCGCAGAGAGGAGATCCGTCGTGTCCTTCACCCTCGACCCCGAGGTCGCCGAGGCCTTCGTCCCCTTCGCCGCAGAAGCGGCCGGCCGCACACCCCCGCCGGTCGGGGACGTGCCCACCCGCCGCGCCACGCTGGAGGCCGTCTTCGGTCACCTGGACACCGCCCAACCGTTCCCGGACGACGTCACGACCAGCGACCACGAGCTCGCCACCGTCGATGGCGCGACGATCCGGCTCCGCTGGTACACCCGCACGGACGCCTCCGGCGAGCCGGGCCCTGCCGTGCTGTACCTGCACGGCGGCGGCATGATCGCCGGCCACGTCGGCCTGTTCCACGGGTCGGTCTCCCGCTACGTGTCGGCCAGCGGCACCCCGATCCTGTCGGTCGACTACCGACGCGCCCCCGAGCACCCCCATCCCGCCCCGGCCGAGGACGTCTACGCCGCCCTCGTCTGGCTGCACGAGCACGCCGCCGAGCTGGGCGTCGACCCGGCCCGCATCGGTGTGTTCGGTGACAGCGCGGGCGGCGGCCTGGCCGCGGCGGTGTCGATCCTCGCCCGCGACCGCGGGGGCCCGGCCATCGCCAAGCAGATCCTCGTCATGCCGATGCTCGACGACCGCACGGTGACACCCGACCCGCAGCTCGCGCCGTTCGTCGTGTGGTCGTGGGACGACAACCGCACCGGCTGGCAGGCCCTGCTCGGGAACACCGCAGGCGGCCCGGACACCCCGGCCCACGCCGCCCCGGCGCGGGTCGCCGACCCGGCCGGGCTGCCGCCCGCCTACATCGAGGTCGGCCAGCTCGACGTCTTCCGGGACGAGGACCTCACCTACGCCCTGCGCCTCGGCCAGGCAGGCGTCCCGGTCGAGTTCCACCTCCACCCGGGCGTTCCGCACGAGTTCGACTTCTTCGCCTTCGACTCCGCCGCCGCCCGGCGCGTCATCGCCGACCGCGTCCGCGCGCTCGCCTCCCTCTGACCGCCCGTCACGGCACACCTCCCACGGCGAGGGCGGAAGGGCGCCGTCATGGCCCCACGGCCGGCTCGCTCACCCACCGCGTCCCGCCGGAGGCCGTCCCGGAGGTCCTCGGCACTCCCCGATCGCGGCCTCCGGCGACCGCACCACCCGGGTGGTCCCACCGGCGGGGTGGTGACGGTCCACCCGGGCGGAGCCCTCACTGGGATCGCGGGGCCGACGACGGGCGCCGCAGCGCCCGAGCCCCTGGCAGGACGGTCGTGACCGCGATGAGTTCCATCGGTGGCCGGTCGGCCGGCGTCACGCGTGATGGACGCACGCTGGCCTTCGCGTGGCTGGTGACCCTGGTCCTGAGCAGCCTGCCCGCGATCACCGCGGTCGAGCTCGCCGGAGTCGCTCCTGCTGCAGCGCACTGGTCGACGCTCGCCGCCGCGGCCCCCTTGTCCGCTGTCGCCTGGACGTGGCCGCCGGCCCGACCCGTCCTGCGGTACCTGCTGGTGGTGCTCGCCGCCTTCTGCGCGGCGTATCTGCTGCCGCCGCTGCTCGGCGGCTGGACCGGAGCCGGCGGATCGGACCTGGGTCGTGCCCTCTTCGGCAAGACGGTCTTCCTCCTGGTGGCGGCGGCGATGGCCGGCCTCCTCGTCACGGTCCTCCGGATGACACCGACGGAGGCGTTCCTCACGCCCGGGGACATGGCAGCACCGAGCGGGGCGAGACTGCCGGGACGGTCGAGCGCGGTGAGCTGGGCCGTCCTGGGGCCCGTCGCTGCCGGCGCCCTGTTCGCTCTGTTGGCGACGATGACGTGGCTGGAGTCGGGCCTCGAGCCGGCGGCGTTGGAACGGCTCACCCCTCTGCTGCCGCTCGTCATCGGCTGCGCGGCCTTCAACGCACTCGGCGAGGAGGTGGTCTACCGATCCGGTCCCCTGGCCACCCTGGTCGGCGTCGTGGGCTCGCGTCAGGCCGTCCTCCTGACGTCGGTCTGGTTCGGGCTCGCCCACTACTCCGGCTCGGTCCCCGAGGGGTTCGGTGGAGTGCTCCAGTCCGGCGCGCTGGCGCTCCTGCTGGGCGGGGCGATGGTCGCGACCAGGGGGCTGGGCTGGCCCTTCCTGATCCACGTCGCCGTCGACCTCGTCGTCTTCGCGTCGATCGCCGTCGTGGGCACCTGACCGGGAGTGCACCAGCACCGTGCGGCGCTGGTGCCCCAGGTGGCGTGCGTCACCGAGCTCGGTCGCGCACGGCCTCAGGTCGGCGTGGCCGCGGTCCCGCCGTCCGACGGCGGCGGCCGGAGTCCGCCGCTGACCGCCAGCTGGACCACCAGCAGCCGGACGACGCCCAGCAGCAGGCCGGCCGTGACCGGCCCTCTGCGCCCCAGCAGGCGGGGCAGCGAGAACCCGCGCCAGCCCAGATCCTCGCCGATCCCGTCCGTCAGGGCCGGCACGAGGAACAGGGGGACCAGTCGGCCGGCCCTGGCTCGACCGCCTGGGGCCGGACCTCGGACGCGTCCCCGCCGAGGACCACGTACAGCCCCGCGGTGACCAGCCACAGCACCACGGGCCCGGCGAGCACCACGGCCCACCAGCGGACACCGACGCGCCACCGGGTCAGCCGGGTGCCCAGCTCCCGAGGGCCGGACGACCGACCCACGCCGCGGTGAGGACGGCGGCGAGCGCGGGGCCGTACGTCCACCCGGCGCCCAGGCCGGACGCCCACCGGCTGTGCAGCACCCCCGCGGACTGCAGCGCCCGCGGCACCCACACCGCCCAGATGACCAGGAAGGCCAGCAGCGGGAAGCCACCGAGCGCTGCGCGTTCCCGACCGGACCGGGCGACCGGGGTGCGTGTCCCGTTCACCGTGAGCCCGGCCCGTCGCCGGCGAGGATCCGATCGGCGGTCCAGGCCGGGTCCTCGAGAGCGAGCAGGTGCCCGACGCCCGGCCGCACCTCGAACGTCCAGTCCGGCCGGCTCGCGGCGAGCGCGCGGGCCGCGTCGGGCTTCGCCAGCGGGTCGTCGTCTCCGTGCAGCCACAGTGTCGGGGCGGCGACGCCGGCGACCGTCCGCCGCCAGGACCGCGGTCGGGCGAGGAGGGCCATGGTGCCCAGGAGGGCCGCCCACTGCTCGGCCTGACCGGCCACGGCGTCGGGGCGGGCGGCCCGGTCGCGGGTCTCGGTGACGGCGGCCGCGATGCCGTCGGCGGGGATCCGGTGCAGGTGCGGCGTCGCCCGGCGCAGCTGCCGTTCGACCACCTGCTCGGGGGACAGTGCGGCCAGCTCCCGGGAGACCACGCCGGCCACGCCGGGCAACCGGAGGAACGCCAGCTTGGCCGCGATGGCCAGGTCCAGCCGACCGGCTGTGCCCGGCACCGGCGGGCTGAGCAGCACCAGCCGGCGGACCGTCTCCGGCGCCGTGGCCGCCTGCAGGATGGTCAGGACGCCGCCCATCGAGTGCCCGAGCAGCACCACCGGATCCCCGACGACCTCGCGGACGAACCGGTCGAGGAGTCGGCGGTCGGCGGTCACCGCATCGGGGCGGGAGCCGGTGGGCACCCCGCTGCCGCCGTGGCCGAACAGGTCCACGGCGAGGACCCGGTGGCTGCGCGCGAGCAGGGGGGCGAGCAGCCCCCAGTTGAGGGCCGAGCCGCCGAGGCCGTGCACGCAGAGCACGACCGGCGCGCCGGCCGGACCGCCCAGGTCCAGGTGGCGGACGGGGCCGTCGAGGTCGGTGACGGTGGAGACGGCGCCAGGCGGCCACGCTCCAGGGGTTCGTCGCGGGCTGGTGGGGGTGGGCGGGAGGGACACGGCGGGCTCCTCGGCATCGGGTGCCGCGAACGCTCCCGGCCGCCGGGGTGGTCGCGCACCACGCCGCTCGCCGGATCACCCCGGGTGGGGTCAGCAGAGCCCGAGGGCGCGTCCCCGTTCGACCGCTTCGCGCCGGGATCCCACGTCCAGCTTGCGGTACAGGCTCCTGGTGTAGCTCTTCACCGTGTTGACCGACAGGTGCAGTGCCGCGCCCACCTCCCGCTGGCTGAGCGGACCGCGCAGCGCCCGGAGCACCGAGACCTCCCGCTCGGTCAGCGGTTCGCCCAGCGCCGGTCGCGCCCGCGCGGCCGCCCGCTGGCCGGCCCGCGCCTCCACGGCGGCGACCTGCCGGTCGAGGACCGGGGAGGGCGGCGCGCTCAGTTGCGCCTCGCGGGCCCGGTCGAGGAAGCCCAGCGCCGCCGTCGGGTCGCCGTCGGCCAGGGCGGTCTCCGCGGCGCTGAGGAGCACCAGCACGACGACCGCGGGATGCGCCTGCACGCCCACCAGGTCGGCGGCACGGTCCGAACGGGCACGTGCGGACCCGAGCCGGCCGGCGCGCCGGTCGAGCACCCCGGCCGTGGCGTACAGCAGCGCCAGCGCTGCCGCGGCGGCGTCCCCCAGGTGCGCCTCCAGCGCCGCGGCGTCGTCCCGGGTCGACCGCAGCAGGCGCTCGGCGCGCGCGTCCCGGTCGGGGTCGGCGGCGTCGTCGCCGGGCTGCACGAGGCACCAGGCGAGGAGCCCGGCCACCTCCAGACGGGAGAAGACCGGCAGGGCGGAGGAGGCCGGGGCCTGCCAGGCGGCGTCGAGCTCAGCCAACGCCTCCGCCCACCGTCCACCGGTGAGCAGCGCGCCGCCGAGGGCGACCCGGGCGACGACCCAACCGGCCAGCCCGGGATCGGTCTCGGCCGCCACCGCCTCGCGGGCCGCGTCCAGGGCCACCTCCGGTGGGTCCACGGCCGCCGACCCGTAGACCGCGCGCAGCGCGGCGATCGCCCCCACGGGGCTGGCGAAGCCGGGGAAGCCGGGGCCGGGACGGCCCGCCCGGACCTGCTCGGCGGCCCGGTCGAGCAGCCCGGGCACCCGGTCCAGCCGGCCGGTGACACCGGCAGCCCAGGCCAGTGACAGCAGCAGGGGGACCGAGTCCGCGACCACGGCCGGGTCGAGCCGGTTGCCGAGCTCGGCGAACACGCCGACGCGCGCCGTGGCGAGGAACGTCCCGGTGCTCTGCACCAACCAGTCGGCGGCCCCGGCGGAGTCGCCGGCGTCGAGCCGCGCGCGGATCGCCTCCTCGACCAGACCCTGCTCCCAGAACCACGCCGCAGCCCGGTGCTGCACCTCGGCGGCACCCGCGGGGTCGTCCAGCTCGCGTCGCAGCGCCGCCCGGAACAGCGGGTGCACGCGGTACCAGCGCCCGCCGCCGTCCACCGCGGTGACGAAGACGCCGTCCCGCTCGAGACCGGCCAGGACGGCGCCGGAGTCGGCGCGGTCGAGCACCGCGTCGCAGAGCGGGCCGCACAACCGGTTCAGCGGAGCGCTGCGCACCAGCAGCTCCCGTCGGTCCGGCGTCTGACCGGCGAGCACCTCGGCGAGCAGGTAGTCCACGGCGTGCCGCAGACCGGGCGGACCGTGCGGCACCGCCCGGCCGTGGGCACGGTCCCGCAGGGTGAGCGCGCCGAGGACGAGCCCGGCCGCCCACCCCTCGGTGCGGGCGAGCAGCCCGGCCAGTGCCGCAGGCTCGGGCCCGGAGTCGTCGGGCCCGCCGCGGATCACCGCGGTCAGCAGCGCGCGGGCCTCCTGGGTGGT
Source organism: Geodermatophilus sp. URMC 61 (assembly GCF_052931555.1). Classification (NCBI taxonomy): domain Bacteria; kingdom Bacillati; phylum Actinomycetota; class Actinomycetes; order Geodermatophilales; family Geodermatophilaceae; genus Geodermatophilus; species Geodermatophilus sp. URMC 61. The sequence continues at coordinate 1,330,792 of NZ_JBRFHZ010000002.1, read as the reverse complement.
GAAGCGCAGGTCGGTGGCGCCCAGCTCGGTCAGCCGGCCCCGGGCCCGCAGCCGGGCGAGGCCGATCGGGGGCTCCGTGCGGCTGGCGAGGACCACGCGCAGCGCGGCGGGCAGGTGGTCGAGGAGGAACTCCAGCCCCTCGGTGACCCGGGCGTCGGTGACCTCGTGCAGGTCGTCGAGGACGAGCACGGTGGGCTCGTCCCGGGCTGCGAAGCCGTTGAGGAGTTCGGGGACGGCGACACCGAGTGGGTCGACCGAGGGCACGGCCAGCGCGCGGAGGACCGGGCCGGCCACGTCCGGGGCGGGGCCGGCGAGGGCGGTGGCCACGTACGTCCAGAACCGCGCCGGATCGTCCTCGCTGCTCTCGAGGGTGACCCACGCGATCGGCACGTCGGCGTGCCGGGCCCAGGCGGCCAGCAACGTCGACTTCCCCCAGCCGGCCCCCGCCACGACCACGGTCACCGGTGTGGTGCGGACGGCGTCGAGCCGGTGCAGCAGCCGGGGACGAGGCACGAGCGAAGGAGGGACCGGCGGCACGGTGAGCTTGCCGACCAGCAGCGGACCGCCTGCGCCCGTCGGCCCCGCCACAACCGCTCCTCCCCCGGCCGGCGCGTGCCGCCCCTCCCCGGCAGGTGTACCGGCGCGGACGCCCACCGTCCATGCTCTGCACCGCGTCGTTCCGACGAGACCCGCCGGCGCCGACCCGGGTGGCCTCACTGCCGGGCGACCCGCAGCCGGGTCGCTCCGGACGAGATGTCGCGAGCGTCTTGCGCCCCACGTGGGGGCAACCCACCCTTGACAGCAGGCCGCGTCGGCTGAGTGGGTGCTTCCGAGCGGTCGAGGCTTCGCCGGTCAAAGAGCGGCTGGCGGAGCCTTCCCCTCGCCGGTCGTCGTCGAGCGGTGGTCCCCGATGGCCGCGCAGTGGTCGCAGCCGGCGACATCGCCGTGATCCACCGATCCGGCCCAGGTGCCGGTCCGGGATCCCCCTGCACCTGCCGCTGCAGCGGGACGAGCCGACGAGGACACCGGCCGGGCCCCTCTCCCTGCGGACCGGCCGGGTCGCCCGGTCAGGGCTCCGCGGGACGCCGGCCCATCGACGCATGCCCCGGGCGGTGGAGCACCGACGAGGCCTCCTGGGCGCTGCGCCGGCAGGTGCCCGACGACGTCCGCGCGCTGCCCACCGGCTCGCTGCACGTCTGGTTCGAGCGCGGCGCCGGGTGCAGCCTGCCCGTCGACGGCGTCCACGCCGGGATGATGGACCTGGCCGCGGTGGGCTGCCCGAGGACGCCACCTACCACCTGCGCGGTCCGCTGCCGTTCATGGAGGCCGTCCGCAGATCGCTCATCGACCGCGGCGTCGCCCCCGCGACGTCCTGTACGAGGTGTTCGGACCGGACCTGTGGCAGGCCGCACCCGCCCCCAGCTGAGCGGTGCCCCGGTGGCCCCTGCGCACGACCGGTGTCGGGCGCACCGGCGGGTCGCCTCCGGGACGTGGCGGCTCCGCCGGCGGGCGACCCGGCACGTCGCCGCCGGGCGGCAGACGGCGCACCCGCACCTCCCCCAGCGTCGGCTCCGGCCGGGCGCTGCCCGCACCCGGCACTCGGACATCGGGAGGCCGCCATGACCACGGAGCGGGACGGGCCTGCGCTCCGGCTGCCCACCGGCGAGCGGATCACCGTGCTCACCTCGGGAGCCGACAACGGCGGCACCGCCTTCGAGGTCGAGGCGCTCCTGCCACCACACCTGTCCGGCCCGCCCCGCCACCGGCACCGGTACGAGACCGAGGTGTTCACCGTGCTCGACGGGGTGCTGCGGGTACGGCTCGGCCGGCACACGCGGACGCTGGTCGCCGGCGAGTCGGTCACCGTTCCCCCCGGAACGGTGCACGCCTTCGCCAACCCCTCCGGCAGGCCCACCCGGATCCGCACGCTGGAGACCCCGGCCGGCCCGCTGGAGGAGCAGTTCCGGGCCCTGGCCGCCGGCGGCCGGCTGCCGCCGATCGGCCGGCTGGCGCGGATCACCGTCGACTCGGGGTACTCCTTCGCCCTGGCCGGGATCCCCGACCGGATCCAGCGGCCGCTGTGGCGCCTGCTGGCGGCCCTGGACACCGGCGGACGGTGACGAGGCGCCCGCGGTCCTACTCCCCGGGGACGACGAGTCCGGTCTCGTAGGCCAGCACCACCAGCCGGGCCCGGTCGCGGGCGCCCAGCTTGGTCAGCAGGCGGGAGACGTAGGTGCGGGCGGTGGCCGGGGAGATGAACAGCTCCCGGGCGATCTCCTCGTTCGACAGCCCCCGGCCGACCTGGCCCAGCACCTCCCGCTCCCGCTCGGTCAGCTCCCGCAGCGGGGCGTCGTCCACCGAGGACCGCAGCCGGTCGGCCAGCGTGCGCATCACGGTGCGGGTGACCGACGGGGACAGCAGCGACCCGCCGGCGGCGACCGTGCGGATCGCCTGCCGCAGGTCGGTCGGCGAGACGTCCTTGAGCAGGTAGCCGGCCGCGCCCGCGCGGACCGCCTCGAAGACGTGCTCGTCCTCGTCGAAGGTGGTCAGCACCAGCACCCGGACGCCGTCCAGCCGCGAGTCGGCGACGATCTCCCGGGTGGCCCGCAGGCCGTCCATCTCCGGCAGCCGGACGTCCATGAGGACCACGTCGGGGCGCAGCTCCCGGACCCGGGACAGGCCCGACCGGCCCGTGCCGGCCTCCCCGACGACGACGATGTCCCCGTCCCGCTCGGCCAGGGTCCGCAGCCCCGCGCGCACCACCTCCTGGTCGTCGACCAGCACGATGCGGATCACGGCGCCAGCCTCGTGGGGAGCACCGCGTGGACCACGAATCCACCGCCGGTGCCGCGTCCGGCGTGGACCTCGCCGCCGAGCACGGCGGCCCGCTCGCGCATGCCCGCCAGCCCGGCGCCGCCGGGCGGCTCGTCCTCGGGGCGCGCTCCGACCTCCGGGCGGTGCACCGTCCCGGGGCGTGGTCCACCGTCCGGGCCCGCACCCGGGCCGTCGTCGGCGACGACCACCTCCAGCCGGTCACCGCGGACCCCGGCGGTGACCGCGGCGTGGGCGGCCCGCGAGTGACGGAGCACGTTGGTCAGCGACTCCTGCACGATCCGGTAGGCCGCCGCCTCGATCGCCCCGTCCAGGCAACCCCCGGGCACGTCGACGTCCAGGTCGACCCCCAGACCGGCCTCGCGGGCGCCCTCGGCCAGCCGGTCCAGGCCGGACAGTCCCACGGTGCCGCGTTCGGCGCCGGCCGCCGGGGAGCGCAGCAGCTTCACGGTCGCCCGCAGCTCGCGCAGCTGGTCCGACGTCGCCGCGCCGATCTGCTCCACCGCGCGCCGGGCGGTCTCGTCGTCGCGGCCGATGGCCTCGGCGGCGACGTTGCTCTGCAGGGCGATGACCGACATGGTGTGCCCGACCGAGTCGTGCAGGTCCTGGGCGATGCGGACCCGCTCGGCCTGCAGCCGGCGGTCGGCCTCCCGGGCCTGCTCGGCGGCGGTCAGCGCCCGGAGCCGCTCCTGGGACTCCCGGGTCTCCCGCCGGGCGCGCACGCTCACGCCCAGGGCGACCGCCGCGGCGACGAGGGCGACGTTGGTGAGCAGCTCGTAGCTGAGCAGGTAGCTGGTGGGCAGGCCGTCGGCGACCCGGGCCCAGGCGGCCACCGCGACCAGCACGCTGCCGGCGCCCACCGCCCAGCGGGTGGCGCCGACGTCGGCGGCCCGGTACAGCGCCGCGACCGCGGGCAGCGCGATGCCGATCGGGGGGAGGTCGAGGGCGTAGTACGCGAAGACCCCCAGCACGGTCAGCACCAGGACCGCGACGGGCACCCGCCGCCCGGCGAGGACGAGCACGCCGAAGCCGACGGCGAACACGTAGGCACCGAGGGCCGCCCGGCCGGTCCCCTCCAGATCGGCGGCGACGACCAGCGCCACGGTCAGCGTCTGCGCGGTGGCCAGCAGGGCATCGGTCAGGCGCTGGTCCACCCCGTCGGGGCCGCGGCCGGCGGGCACGTCCCTGGGCACGCCGACAGCCTAGGAAGGTCCTCCCCGGCCGGGCAGCCCTCCTGCGTCGACCGCCGTCGTCGACCGTCGACGTCGCCGGACGTCGACCAGGAGCGACCGCAGGCGGGTTCCTCGACCGACGCGGGCGCCCGGCGGCCGTTCCTAGCGTCGCCGGCATGCCGGACCGGTACGCACCCGTCGGGCCTCCCGGCCCCGGATCCCGGGAGCCGGTCAGCTGGCCGGTCGTCCTGGGGCTCGGTGCCCTGGCGCTGCTGTTCCCGCTGGCCGAGCTCAGCGGCGTCACCGGCATCCTCGGTGCGGCACCCACCGCGCTGCTGCTCGTCGGGCTCGTGGCCGTCGTGTGGATCGGCGGCATCGGTCTCGGGCGGGTGCCGCGGCCGGTGCTCACCGCCACCCTCGCCGGGGTGGTGTTCGGCGTGGTCCTCGTCGCCCTGTCGCGGGCTCTCGGCACGGGACCCGACGTCGACGGCGCCTCGGCCGTGGGTGTCGCGGCCTTCGAGATCGGCCGGTCCGCCGCGCTGGGCGCGCTGGCGGGCCTGCTGGCCGCCGCCGTCCAGCGGAACCGGGGGCCGCGACGATGACCCGGGCCCCGCTGCTCCCGCCCGCGCCGCACCGGCTGCGCCCCGCCGCGAGCGGAGAGGTCCTGCTCATCCCCGTCGTCGGTCGGGTGCGCACCGAGACCTGCTCGACGTACGTCGGGGAGCGACCCCGGTGTCCGCCGGCGGTCGGCAGACCCGGGAGCCCGCCGCACCCAGCATGGCCGAGCGACGACCGCCCGGGCGTCGCGTCGACCAGCGAGAGGACCCATGGACATGTCGCGCACGAGACTCACCACGGTGGCGCTCATCGCCCTCGTGTGGACGGCGATGCTGTCCTTCGGCGGCGTGGCCGCCGAGACGGTGATGCTCTACCCGAACGTCTTCGGCGACCCCCCGGAGTCGCTCGACCGGGCCCGCGAGTTCCTCGTCGCGGGCGGCCCCAGTGACTACTTCCCGCCCCTGGGCGCCACGGTCGTGCTCACCGGCCTGGCCGCGACGGTGCTGACGTGGCGCGAGCCGCGGCTGCGGTGGTGGGTCGTCGGCGCGGCTGCGGTGTTCGTCACCTGCGAGTTCCTGTTCTCGGTGGTGTTCTTCTGGCCGCGCAACGAGATCATGTTCGTCGACCCGGCCGGCACCCACACGGCGGAGTACCTGCGTCAGGTCGCCGCAGAGTTCGTCGCCGGGCACCGGGTGCGCCTCGCCGGCGGTGCGGTGACCTCCGCTCTGGCGTTCACCGCGCTGCTGCGCTGGGTCCGCGCCACTGCCGTCGCCCCGGCCCGGCCCCACACTGCCGGAACGGTGGGGGTCCGCGATGATCTCGACTGAGGACACGACCTCGGGTCAGCGGCCGGCGGACGCTGCCGCGGACCTGCACGAGCCGCACCGGACGCGGCGGATCGGCCACCACGCCCGGGGTCGAGGACGAGCGCGGACGGCGAGGTCGTGGGGACGCGGCGAGGAGTGGACGTGGACGGAGCGGTCGCCGTCGTCACCGGCGGAGGCAGCGGCATCGGGGCGGCGACGGCGCTGGCCCTCGCCGCGGAGGGCTGGCGGGTCGTCCTGGCGGGGCGCCGGCGCGAGGCGCTGCAGGCGGTCGCCGAGCAGGACGGCGCCGGGCGGCTGCACCCGGTCCCGACCGACGTGACCGACGAGGCGTCCGTGCGGGCCCTGTTCGACGCCGCCGTCGACACCCACGGTCGGGTCGACCTGCTGTTCAACAACGCGGGTTCGTTCGGTACCGCGAGGAGCATCGACGAGATCCCGCTGGCCGAGTGGCAGGCGGCCGTCGCCGTCAACCTCACCGGCGTCTTCCTCTGCACGCGTGAGGCGTTCCGCGTCATGCGCTCCCAGCAGCCGCAGGGTGGCCGCATCATCAACAACGGCTCCATCTCCGCCCAGGTCCCCCGCCCGATGTCCGCGGCCTACACCGCGACGAAGCACGCGGTCTCCGGCCTCACCAAGTCCACGTCCCTGGACGGCCGCGCCCACGGCATCGCGTGCGGCCAGATCGACGTCGGTAACGCGGCCACCGACATGACCGAGACCATGGCCAGCGGGGTCCTGCAGGCCGACGGCAGCATCCGGGCGGAGCCACGGATGGCGGCCGCGGACGTGGCCCGCGCGGTCGTCTACATGGCGAGCCTGCCGCTCGAGGCGAACGTCGCGAACATGACCGTGCTCGCCACCGCGATGCCGTACATCGGCCGCGGCTGACCGCTCGCAGCGGGCTCGGTCCGGCGGAACTCCGGCCCGGTTCCGCCGCGGGGCGGTCAGAGCTGGACGCGGCGAGCGAGCCCCTCGAGCCGGGCGCGGTCGACGCCGGTCAGCTCGGCGGCCTCGTCCGGAGCCACGGCGCCGCAGTCCATACCGCGCAGGACCGCGCCGGCGAGCGCCTGAGCCGTGGCCGGCTCGTCCATGACCCCGCCCTGCGCACGGCCGAGATAGGCCCTGATCCGTGCGGCCGCCGCCGGCAGCCCGGCGCGGAAGAAGGAGTACGTGGCCAGGTAGCGGGTCGGCAGGTGCCCGGGGTGCATGTCCCAGCCCTGGTAGTAGCCCCGCTCCAGGGATCGTGCGACGAGGCGGGCGTGCAGGCGCCAGGCTGCGTGCACGGCGTCCCGGCCTCCCGTCGGCAGCACGTTGGTCGACCCGTCGGAGAGGCGCACCCCGGTGCCGGCCGCCGCGACCTGCATCACCGCCTTGGCGTGGTCGGCAGCCGGGTGCTCGAGGCTCTGCTGGGCGGCGGTGATCCCGAGGGCGGCGCTGTAGTCGTAGGTGCCGTAGTGCAGGCCCGTGCAGCGCCCCTCCGCCGCCGAGATCATGCCGGCCACGGTCGCCGTCCCGTCCGCGCCGACGATGGCCTGCGGCGTCTCCACCTGGATCTCGAACCGCAGCCGCCCGGCGGGCAGCCCGTGGGCCTCCTCGAGCCGGGTGCAGACGTCGGCCATGGCCGCCACCTGCGCCACCGAGGTCACCTTCGGCAGGGTCAGCACCAGGCCCGCGGGGAGGCCACCGGCGTCGAGCAGCCCGGTGAGGACGGCGTCCAGCGTGCGCAGGCCCCGCCGGCGGGTGGGGGCCTCGAAGCTCTTGAACCGGATCCCCAGGAACGGCGGCGCACCCTCCGCTCGGGCGGCCGCGGCGAGGGCGACGGCCGCCCCGGTGGCCGCCCGGTCCTCCTCCTCGTCGGAGCGCTGCCCGTAGCCGTCCTCGAAGTCCACCCGCAGGTCCTCGACCGGTTCGCGGACGAGCTTCGCGCGCACCCGTTCGTGGACGTCGTCGACCAGGGCTCCGGGCACGCCCGTGGCCGCCGCCAGGGCCTCCGCCGTCGGGGCATGCCGGTCGAGCAGCTCCACCGCCGCCGCCCCCCACCGCTGGTGGGTGTCGGCGGAGAACCGGTCGGCCGGGACGTAGACGGTGTGCACCGGCTGCCGGGTCCCCGGGTCACCCGGGTAGCGCGACCGGAGCTCCTCGTCGGCGGCGGCGAGCCGGGCGTCCAGGACGTCGGCGAGGTCGTCGCTGAGTCGGGTCATCCGTGCGGTCCTTTCCGTGTTCGGCGCGTGCACCGGTCGGCGCCCCCGTGGTCGGGGACGTGCGGAGCTCGTCGGCGAGGTCGTGCCGGAGCGAGGGTCCGGCACAGTTCGGCCACGTGACCGACGGCCTGGACGTCGTACAGCGCCACCTCCACCCGGCCCTCCTCGTCGAGGACGACGGTCGAACGGATGACACCGGTCGTCGTCCTGCCGTCCACCTGCTCCTCCCCCAGGCGCCGTAGGCCTCGCAGACGGCGTGGTCGCGGTCGGCGAGGAGGGCGAAGGTCAGGGCCTCCTGCTCGCGGAACTGCGCGAGCGTCCGCGGGTCGTCCGGCGAGATGCCGTAGACGGCGTAGCCGGCGCCGCGCAGCGACCCCAGGTCGTCCCGGAGGTCGCAGGCCTGCGTGGTGCAGCCCGGCGTCATCGCAGCCGGGTAGGAGTACAGGACGGCCCTGCTCCCGCGCAGGGCCTCCGACGAGACCTCGTCCCCGTCCGCTGTGGGCAGGGTGAACCCGGGGGCCGGGTCCCCCGCTGGAGCCGCTCGGACACCGTTCTCCCTTGCTGGATCGCCTCGGGGCCGCTCGCGTGACCGGCGCTCAGATCGCCTCGATCCGCGGGTACTCCGGGCGCCACATCGCCGCGTGCACCTGCTGGACCGGGTCGTGCAGCTCGACCTGGGCCAGGCCCTCGGCCGCCGCGGCCCGGGCCACCGCGATCCCGACCGCGGCGGACACCGGCCGCAGGTCGTCCACCGGTGGGAGGAGCGCCGACCCGGCGGCACCCGCGTCGGAGAGCTCGGCGACCGCGGCGGCAGCCGCGGTCAGCATGCCGGTGCTGACCCGGCGTGCCTTGACCACCGAGACCCCCAGCCCCAGGCCGGGGAAGATCAGGGCGTTGTTCGCCTGCGCGATGACGTGGGTCCGCCCGTCGTGGTCCACCGGCGCGAACGGGCTGCCGGTCGCCACCAGCGCGCGGCCGTCGGTCCAGGCGATCAGGTCCTCGGGCAGCGCCTCGCACAGGGAGGTGGGGTTGGACAGCGGCAGGATGACCGGTCGCTCGGCGGAGGCGGCCATCGTGCGCACGATCGGCTCGCTGAAGGCGCCCGGCTGGGTCGAGGTGCCGATCAGGATCGTCGGCCGGGCCCGGGCCACGACCTCGGCGAGCCCGATGGCCCCGTTCGGTCCGGCCCAGCCGGCCGTCTCGCCGGCGGGACGGGCGTACGCCACCTGGAAGTCCCGCAGCTCGGAGGCGCGTTCCTCGGTCAGGAGCCCGCGGCTGCCCAGCGCCCAGAACCGCTGCACCGCCTCCTCGCGGGACAACCCCTCCCGCACCATGGCGTCGCGGAGCATGTCGGCGATCCCGATCCCCGCGGTCCCGGCGCCGTAGACGACCACCCGCTGGTCGCGCAGCCGCGCGCCGGTGGAGCCCAGTGCGGCGAAGACCGCCGCGAGCACGACCGCCGCGGTGCCCTGCATGTCGTCGTTGAAGGTGCAGCAGGTCTGGTTGTACCGCTCGAGGATCCGCCGGGCGTTGCTCGCGCCGAAGTCCTCCCAGTGCAGCAGGGCGTTGGGGAACAGCTTGGTGGCGGCGGAGACGAAGGCGTCGATGAAGTCGTCGTAGCGCTCGCCGCGCACCCGGGAGTGCCGGTTGCCGAGGTACATCTCGTCGTTGAGCAGCCGGAGGTTGTCGGTGCCGACGTCGAGCACGACGGGGATGACCCGCCGCGGGTGGATGCCCCCGGCCGCGGTGTAGACGGTCAGCTTGCCGATGGAGATCTGGATGCCGCCGACGCCCTGGTCGCCGATCCCCAGGATGCCCTCGGAGTCACTGGCGACGATGAGGTCGCAGTCGTCGGGACCGAGACCGTAGTCCCGCAGGGCCCGCTCGATGTCCTGCGGCTCGTCGACGGACAGGAAGACCCCCCGCGGCCGGTTGTAGTCGTGGCTGAAGCGCTCGATGACCTCCCCGATGGTCGGGGTGTAGACGATCGGCAGCATCTCCTCCAGGTGCTCGCTGAGCAGCCGGTAGAAGAGCACCTCGTTCCGGTCCCGCAGACTCGCCAGGTAGACGTGCTTGGCCAGCGCGCTGGGCTGTCCGCGGTACTGCTCGTACGTGCGGCGCACCTGGCCCTCGATCGGCGAGACCGCGCTCGGCAGCAGCCCGCCCAGCCCCAGTGCCTCCCGCTCGGCCCTGGTGAAGGCCGTGCCGCGGTTGAGCATCGGGTTGCGCAGCACGTCGTTGCCTCGGGCGCGGATGCGCGCGATCAGGCTCTCCGGCGCACCGACCAGCTCGTAGGGCCGTTCGTACATGGGGTCGCTCCTCGCTGTCGTGGTTGCACCGGTGGCTGGTCAGGGGTCCCGGCGGGCCCGGCCGCGGGGCACGCGACCCCGGACCTCGACCCGTCCCCTTCACGGCGGGTCCCCGGAACCACCTCGTCGAGCAGGTGAACGCCCGCTCGGCCCCCGCGGGCGCGAGGACCGGGGCGAGCGCGTCGATCCCACTCCTGCGTCCCGGCCGGGTCCAGGGACTCGAGCACGGCCGGCCTCCTCGGAGGCGACGGCGCTCGCGGCGGTGGCCCCGCGCGCTGGGCTGGCGAGGACGGCGGGGCGGGCCTGGATCGGCCCGCCCCGCCGTTCCGGCGGTCAGTGCGTCGCGCGCGGGTTGGGCATCCGGGGCCTGGTCGGGGTGGGGTGGTCGGTGTCGGTGTGCTCGACGACGATCCCCTCGGCGTCGCCCTCGTAGGTGGTGCCGATCGCCGGCGCCTCGGCGAAGATCGGCCCCTCCTCGACGTGCCCGCGACGCACGTTGAACAGCAGGTTGAGCAGGATCGCGGTGATCGCGGCGGCGCTGATGCCGGAGTCGAAGATGACCTGGAACCAGCTCGGGAAGGGCTCGTAGAACTCCGGGATGGCGATCGGGATGACCCCCATCCCCAGCGCGGCGGCGACGATGACCAGGTTGGCGTTGCCGTCGTAGTCGACCTTGCTCAGCGTGCGGATGCCGCTGGCGGCGACCGTGCCGAACAGCACCAGGCCGGCGCCACCGAGGACGGGCAGGGGCACGACCGCCACGATCCCCCCGAGGACCGGGAAGAGCCCGAGCAGGAAGAGGATGACGCCGCTCACCGCGACGACGAACCGGCTCTTGATCCCCGTCACCGCGACCAGTCCGACGTTCTGGGCGAACGCGCTGACCGAGAAGCCGTTGAAGACACCGGCGACGGTCGTGGACAGCATGTCGGCCTGCAGACCGCCGGTCACGTCGCGGCGGGTGAGCGGCTTCTCGACGACCTCGCCGATGGCCAGGATGTCGGCCGTCGTCTCGGTCATGATCACCAGCATCACGATGAGCATCGACACGATCGCGCCGACGGCGAAGGTCGGCGTCCCGAAGTGGAAGGGCGACGTCAGCTGGAAGGGAGCGGCGTCGGTGATGCGGCCGAAGTCGGTGGCGCCGAACGGGATGGCCACCAGCGTGCCGAGCACCAGGCCGAGCAGGATCGCGACCCGGTTGAAGAAGCCGCCGAGGAAGCGGTAGATCAGCACGATGATCAGCAGGGTGGCCGCGGCCAGCCCGATGTTGCGCATCGACCCGTGGTCGGGGGTGTTCGTCGGCCCGAGCGCCCACCGCATCGCCACCGGTAGCAGGGACACCCCGATGACGGTGATGACCGTGCCGGTCACGACCGGGGGGAAGAACCGCAGCAGCCTGGTGAAGAACGGCGCGATCACCAGGGCGATGGCGCCGGCGACGATCAGCGCCCCGAAGATGGCCCGCAGTCCGGCCTCGCCGCCCAGCGGGGCGCCGATGGCCAGCATGGTCGAGACGGCCGCGAACGACGTCCCCTGCACGATCGGCAGCCGGGCGCCGATCCGCCAGACGCCGAGGGTCTGCAGCAGCGTGGCCAGGCCGGAGATGAACAGCCCGGCGCTGATCAGGTAGGTGGTCTGCGCCGGGGTCAGCTGGAGCGCGGTGCCGACGATGATGGGCACGGCCACCACGCCGGCGTACATGCTCAGCACGTGCTGCAGGCCGTAGGCCACCATCGGTCCGGGCGGGAGCACCTCGTCGACCGGGTGCACGCCGGTCCTGGCCGCACCGGTGTGGCGCCGCTTGTTCCACAGGGCCATCGGTCTTCCTCCTCGGTCAGCGGGTCGGTGCGGTCACCAGCCCTGGCCGGGGTCGAAGGCCAGGCCGGGGGCGGGGGCGTCGTCGCGGCGGACGGTGAGCTCCTGGAGCCCGTAGGGACGGTCGTCGGCGTGGAAGACCTCGTTGTCGTTCTCGATGCCGAAGCGCGCCAGGTCGTAGACGAAGTGGTGCTTGTTCGGGGCGGTCATGCGGATCTCGGCGATCTCCGGCTGCTCGTCCAGCACCGCCACGCCGGCGTCGTAGAGGGTCTGCTGGTGCGCCAGGCTGTGGTGGTTGCCGTAGGTCTCCAGCAGCGTCTGCACCGCCCGGTCGTGGGACTTGCCCCAGTCGACGTCCTCGCTGGTGTGCAGCCACTGGGCGCGCATCGACGTCGCCATGAGCCGGTCGTGCGTGGGCGCCAGCGTCGTGAACCGGTCCTCCAGGAAGTCCGCGAACTCGGAGTCGGTCGTCTTCAGGATCCACAGGTCCTCGACCCCGGAGACCACCCAGGTGGTCGAGCCGTCGTAGGTGACGGTGGCGGTGCGGACGTAGCGGCCGTCGCGGGTGAAGGCGTGCGGGTTGCCCAGCCGGGTCCAGGGGTACATCTCGATGTGCACCCGCGCGTGGGTGATCGGCTCGGTGTCGTCGACGAAGTGGCGGGCCAGCCGGATGCCGAACGACTCCGGCTGCGCGACGACGTCGTCCTCCTTGGCGAACGCGTAGACGGTGTTCTTCTGCGTGTCCGTCGGGAGCACCGGTGAGTTGTCGCCGGTCAGGTGCGGCGCCTCCTGCCCGCCCCAGAGCGCGACGCTGACGTTGTAGTCGACGATGTCGTGGGGGTCGCTGTCGCGGAAGACCCGGACGACCCGGTTCTCCGCCTTGCCGTACTGGTTGTGGCCGAGCACGAATGCCATGGGGATCACACTCCTGTCTAGGAACCTCGGTAGGTGGAGAACGCGTAGGGGCTGAGCAGCAGGGGGACGTGGTGGTGCCGGTCCTCGGTGACGGTGAAGGCCACCGCCACCTCGGGGTAGAAGCCGGTCTGGCCGGTGGCCGCGAAGTACTCGCCCGTGGCGAACACGAGGCGGTGCACCCCGGTGTCCAGTCCGTCGGGGGCGAGGTCGCGCAGCCGGCCGTCGGCGCCGGTGACGCCGTTCCCGAGCGGCTGCCACCCGTCGTCGGTCCGGCGCTCCAGGACGACCCGCACGCTCGCGGCGGGCTGCCCGGAGACGGCGTCGAGCACGTGGGTCGACAGGGAGCTCACGGCTGCAACGACCTCTCCAGGCGCAGGCGGGTGATCTGCCGCAGCTGCTCGGCGACCTCGCGCCGTTCGGTCTCGGGGTCGTTCCGCAGCCGCCGGTGCAGTTCGGCGAGCATCTCCGCGGGAGACCGGCCGGCCGCACGGATCAGGAAGACCTGGTCGAAGCGCTCCTCGTAGGCGAGGTTGCCCTCGCGCAACGCGGCGCGGACCTCGGCGCCGGCGTCGTCCATCCCGGACTGCTCCTGCCGGGACCAGGCGGCCTCGGTGGACGAGCCCCCCACCCGCTGGCCGATGCGCGGGTGCGCCGCCAGCGCCTCGGCCAGGTCGTCGGGTCCGAGCTCCTTGACCGCCCGGTCGCTGGCGGCCAGCAGCTCGTCGACGTCGGCGTAGGGCCGGTCCGCGACCATCCGCGCGACCCAGGCGCGGGCCGCGCAGCAGGTGGCGAACTGCTCCTCGGCCCGGTCGGCGGGCAGCGTGTCCAGGGTCCGGAGACCGGCCTGCAGCACGTCCACCGACCCGCTCATCGCGCGTCTCCCGCGAGCAGGGACCGGACGGCGTCGGGGAGCGCGTCCAGGGCCTGGACCGGCCGGGCGGTGAGGACGTCGTCGGCCGTGCCACCGTCCAGTCCGCACTCCTCCCCCAGCACCTGACGGGCCTGGGCGGCCGGCAGGCTGTTGAACCAGCGCAGCCCCAGCCGGGCCCGTCCCTGGTCGCTGAGCGCGCCGTGCAGCCGCACCCGCGCCATGCCGCCGTCGGGGAAGACGTCGAGCCGGACGGTGTCGACCTCGCCGGCGTCGGGCAGGCGGAAGAGGTGGCGGGTGTCCGGCTGCAACCGGGTGCGGGGCAGCAGCTCGGTCCACTCCCCCGAGCCGGCCGCCGCACCGGTTCCGCGGCGGGTGCCGCGGAGCGAGGCCCACCCGGGGGCGTTGCCCACGAAGTAGCTGGTGTCCAGCTCGGCCAGGCGCACCACGCCGGGCCCGGCCAGGGAGAACTCCACCCAGTCGTTGCCCCCGTCGCGGCGGCGGGCGGTCTCCCACCCCTCCCCCATCACCCGCGCCTGGCCCGGGGAGATCAGGTTCGTCGGCGACGAGAAGAACGTGTTGCTGCAGCCGCTCACCACACCCCCGTTGGCGAGGGCGGCGAGGTCGACGGCGCCGGCCCCCAGGAACCGGGGGTCGGGGACCACCTCGCCGTGCACCCGCAGCCGCGCCACCCCGCCGTCGGGGTACATGCACAACCGGACGTGGGTGAAGCGCTGCGGCCGGTCGACGGCGAAGGCGTTCCTCGTGTCCCCGGCGGCCGGCGACCGGGGCACCAGGGGTACCCACTCGGCGTCCTGCAGCTCGCTCGGCGACGGGTAGCCCTCCACCGCGGCGCCCTCGACCGACACCGCCGGCGGGTAGTTGCCCTTGAAGAAGGCCGTGTCGACGACGACCCCCCGCACGATCCCCGGCACGCCCAGGCGGACGATGGCGAAGTCGAAGCCGGGCTCGCGCCGCCGGCGGGTCTCCCAGCCGTCGTAGACCTGACCCTTGTGCCCGAAGGTGTACGTCGAGTACGTGGGCGCCTCCGGCTTGATCAGGTTCTCCCGTTCGGCGAACAGCTCGTCGTTGGCGTGCACGACGCTGCCGCCCAGGCTGCGCGAGGCCAGGTCGGGCAGGTGGGTGAAGTCCTGCACCGGCGCCGCGTCGGCTCCGGAGCCCACGACCGCGACCCCGGGCTGCTCCTGGACATGGCTGGTCATCGTCACGCTTCTCCTCGGGTCAACAGGTGGCCCCGCGGTTGCTCGCCGGCCAGCGCTGCACGGTCGATCTCGTGGCCGCGCAGCCAGGTGCTGCGGACGACTCCGTCGAGCCGCCGGCCCGCGTACGGGGTGATCGGATTGCGGTGGAAGAGTGCGGCCGGGTCGACGACGAAACCGTCGTCCGGCGCGAAGACGCAGAAGTCGGCGTCGTAGCCGGGCTCGATGCGGCCCTTGCGCTGCAGCCCGACGAGCTGCGCCGGCCGCTCGGCCATCCAGCGCGTGACGTCGGCCAGGGAGAAACCGCGCTGCCGCGCCTCGGTCCACACGTCGGAGAGGCCGAGCTGGAGGGAGGAGATGCCGCCCCACGCCTCCGCGAAGTCGCCCAGGTCGAGCCGCTTGAGCTCCGGGGTGCACGGTGAGTGGTCCGAGACGATGCAGTCGATCGTCCCGTCGGCGAGTCCCTGCCACAGCAGGTCGCGGTTGGCCGCTTCCCGGATGGGCGGGCAGCACTTGAACTGCGTCGCCCCTGCCGGGATCTCCTCGGCCGCGAACGTCAGGTAGTGCGGACAGGTCTCGGCGGTGATCCGGACGCCGTCGCGGCGCGCCTCGGCGAGGAGCCCGAGGGCGTCGCTGCTGGACAGGTGCAGGATGTGCGCCCGCGCTCCCGTGGCCCGGGCGGCGTCGATGACCCGGCTGACGGCGCGGTCCTCGGCGACCCGTGGCCGTGAGGAGAGGAAGTCGCGGTAGTGCCCGCCGTGGGGGCTGGGGGCCTCCTCGATCGCGTCGGCGTCCTCGGCGTGGACGATGAGCAGCCCGTCGACCGTCCGCAGGACGCGCAGGTACTCCTCGAGGTCGTCGGGACGCAGCGGCGGGAACTCGTCGACGCCCGAGTGCACCAGGAAGCACTTGAAGCCGAAGACGCCCGCGGCGTGGAGCGCGGTCAGCTCTCCCACGTTCCCGGGGACCGCGCCGCCCCAGAAGCCGACGTCGACGAAGGACTGCCCGAGGGCGCTCTTGCGCTTCACCTCCAGCGCAGCCACGTCCACCGTCGGCGGGATGCTGTTGAGCGGCATGTCCAGGATCGTGGTGACGCCACCGGCGGCAGCCGCCCGCGTCGCCGACGCGAAGCCCTCCCACTCGGTGCGGCCGGGTTCGTTGACGTGCACGTGGGCGTCGACCAGGCCGGGGAGCAGCACGACGTCGTCGTCGAGCTCGACGACCCGCCGTCCCTGCAGACCCGACTCCAGCGGCTCCACGGCGGCGATGCGCCCGCCGGTGATCCCGACGCAGCCGGCCTGCTCGCGTCCGGCCGTCACGAGACGGCGAGCGCGCAGGACCGTGTCGAACCGGGTCACGAGGCCTCCCGTTGCCGAGTGGGGAAGGTGGTGGGGTCGCCCGAGCCGGCCGGACGACCGGGGGGACGGCGGGCCGGTCGCGACGTCTCGACCGGGCTCCCGCCGGACGGGTCGGCGGGGCCGCCCGATGCCGGAGGACGCTATGAGCGGGGATGTGACCCGGTCAACAGATCCGGGCAGATATACGAAATACCGACCCCGGCGGGAATGGCGTCCGCGGACTCGGGGTGTATATCCGATATATCCGTCGCCTCCGCCGGGATTGTGTCGACGGACCGCTTGACCACGACATTCGGCAGCGCCTACGGTCCCAGGCACATTCATCCGGACGCCGTCCTCCGAAGACGACGACCCGGTTCACGGAAATCCCCGGTCCCGGCAGGCTGACCATTCATTCCCTGTCCGACCGGCTCTACTCCCCCGGAAGACGTGATGGTCGTTCGCACCCTTCGGTACGAGGTCAACTGCTCCATCCTGTTCACCGAGCTGCCCCTCCTGGCGCGCCCGGAGGCCGCGAAGGCGGCCGGGTTCGACGCCGTCGAGTTCTGGTGGCCCTTCCCGGTCGCCGTGCCCTCCGACGCCGACGTCGACGGCTTCGTCCGCGCCATCCGCGACGCCGGCGTGCAGTTGGTCGGGCTCAACTTCTCCGCCGGGGACATGCCGGGCGGGGACCGGGGCCTGGTGTCCTGGCCCGCGCGCACCCAGGAGTTCCGGGACAACATCGACGTCACCGTCGGGATCGGTGAGCAGCTCGGCTGCCGCGCCTTCAACGCCCTCTACGGCAACCGGGTCGACGGCGCCTCGCCGGAGGAGCAGGACGCGCTGGCGGTGGAGAACCTGGCCCTGGCCGGTCGGGCCGCGAGCCGGGTGGGCGGCACGGTGCTGGTCGAGCCGGTCAGCGGCGCACCGCGGTACCCGCTGCGTACCGCGGCCGACGCCATCGGGGTGATCGACCGCGTCGCCGAGGAGACCGGGGTGACGGACCTGGGCTTCCTCTGCGATCTGTACCACCTGGCGGTCAACGGGGACGACATCGACCGGGTCATCGAGACCCACGGCCGGCGGGTCGCGCACGTGCAGATCGCCGACGCCCCCGGCCGGAACGAACCGGGGACGGGGGAACTCGACCTGGACCGCTACCTCGGCCGGCTGGCGGCTGCCGGTTACGACGGCTGGGTCGGGCTGGAGTACAAGCCCAGCGGCGCCTCGGCCGACAGCTTCGGCTGGCTGCAGTAAGGACCTCCCTGCCCCCCACCACTCGCGGGCTCGCGGCGGGCCCCTGCAGGGAGGCCGCGCCCGATTGATCCGGAGGAGAATCCCTATGACAACGGTCGCCTTCATCGGCCTCGGCATCATGGGTGGCCCGATGGCCGGCAACCTGGTCCGAGCCGGCTTCGACGTCATCGGCCACAACCGGAGCCCGGAGCCGGTCCAGCGGCTCGTCGAGCAGGGCGGGCGCGGCGCCGGCAGCCTGGCCGAGGCCGTGCGCGACGCCGACGTCGTCGTGACCATGGTGCCGGACTCGCCGGACGTCGAGGCGGTCACCATCGGCGAGGACGGGTTCTACGGGCTGGTCAAGCCGGGGACCCTGCACGTCGACATGAGCTCGATCCGCCCCGACGTGGCGAAGCGAGTCGCCGAGGCGGGCCGCGAGCGAGGCGTGCGCGTCCTGGACGCCCCGGTGAGCGGCGGTGAGCAGGGCGCGATCGACGCGACCCTGTCGATCATGGTCGGCGGCAGCCCGGAGGACTTCGCCGACGGCCGGCCCGTCCTCGAGGCGGTCGGCAGGACGATCGTGCACGTCGGGCCGGCCGGATCCGGCCAGACGGTCAAGGCGGCCAACCAGCTCATCGTCGCCGGCACCATCGAGCTCGTCGCGGAGGCCATCGTCTTCCTCGAGGCCTACGGGGTCGACACCGAGGCCGCGGTGCAGGTCCTCGCCGGCGGCCTGGCCGGCAACGCCATCCTCGACCGCAAGGCGGCCGCGATGCTCCGTCGCGACTTCAAGCCCGGGTTCCGCGTCGAGCTGCACCACAAGGACCTGGGCATCGTCACCTCCGCCGCCCGCGAGGCCGGAGTGGTCATCCCCCTCGGGGCGGTCGTCGCCCAGCTCGTCGCCAGCCTGAAGGCCCAGGGCGACGGCGCACTCGACCACTCGGCGCTGCTCAAGCTCGTCGAGCAGCTCTCCGGCCGGTCCTGACCACCACATCCACGAGACGACGCGGGCCCGCGAGCGGGCCCGCGGAGACAGGAGACCCATGCCTCGCATGAGGGCCGTCGAGGCGGCCGTGCAGATCCTCCAGCGGGAAGGCGTGACGCACGCCTTCGGAGTGCCCGGAGCGGCGATCAACCCGCTGTACGCCGCGCTCCGCGAGAACGGCACCATCTCGCACGTGCTCGCCCGGCACGTCGAGGGCGCCTCGCACATGGCCGAGGGCTACACCCGCGCCGAGGCCGGCAACATCGGGGTCTGCATCGGCACGTCCGGGCCGGCCGGCACCGACATGATCACCGGGCTGTACTCGGCCTCCGGCGACTCCATCCCGATCCTGTGCATCACCGGCCAGGCGCCGACCGCGCGGCTGCACAAGGAGGACTTCCAGGCCGTCGACATCGCCGCGATCGCCGCGCCGGTGACCAAGATGGCGACGACCGTGCTCGAGCCGGCGCAGGTGCCGCGCGCCTTCCAGCAGGCCTTCCACCTCATGCGCTCCGGGCGACCCGGCCCGGTGCTGATCGACCTGCCCTTCGACGTGCAGATGGCCGAGATCGAGTTCGACGTCGACGCCTACGAGCCGCTGCCCGTCTACAAGCCGCAGGCCACCCGGGCCCAGATCGAGAAGGCCCTGGACATGCTCCAGGCCGCCGAACGGCCGCTGGTCGTCGCCGGCGGGGGGATCATCAACGCCGAGGCCGCCGACCTGCTGGTGGAGTTCGCCGAGCTCGTCGACGTCCCGGTCGTCCCGACGCTGATGGGCTGGGGCGCGATCCCCGACGACCACCGGCTGATGGCCGGCATGGCGGGGCTCCAGACGTCCCAGCGCTACGGGAACCAGAACCTGCTGGCCTCGGACTTCGTGCTCGGCGTCGGCAACCGGTGGGCCAACCGGCACACCGGCGGGCTGGAGACCTACACCCGCGGGCGCACCTTCGTCCACGTCGACGTGGAGCCCACCCAGATCGGGCGGGTGTTCACGCCCGACCTCGGGATCGTCTCCGACGCCAGAGCGGCGCTGCGGCTCTTCGTGGAGGTCGCCCGGGAGCGGCGGGCGGCCGGCCGGCTGCCCGATCGCACGACCTGGGTCGAGGAGTGCGCCCAGCGCAAGCGGACCCTGCTGCGGCGCACCCACTTCGACGACGTCCCGATCAAGCCCCAGCGGGTGTACGAGGAGATGAACAAGGCGTTCGGCAGGGACACCCGCTACGTCAGCACCATCGGCCTCTCCCAGATCGCCGGCGGCCAGTTCCTGCACGTCTACCGGCCCCGCCACTGGATCAACGCCGGCCAGGCCGGGCCGCTGGGCTGGACGGTGCCCGCGGCCCTCGGTGTCTGCGTCGCCGATCCGGAGGCGACGGTGGTGGCGCTGTCCGGCGACTACGACCTCCAGTTCCTCATCGAGGAGCTGGCGGTCGGGGCCCAGTTCCACCTGCCCTACATCCAGGTGCTGGTGAACAACTCCTACCTGGGGCTCATCCGGCAGGCGCAGCGGGCGTTCGACATGGACTACGCCGTGCAGCTGGCCTTCGACAACGTCAACTCCCCGGAGGTGGGCGGCTACGGCGTCGACCACGTCAAGGTCGCCGAGGGCCTCGGCTGCAAGGCCCTGCGGGTGCAGGAGCCCGACCGGATCGGCCCCGCGCTGGAGGAGGCCAAGAAGCTGCTGGTCGAGCACCGCGTCCCGGTGGTCGTCGAGATCATCCTCGAGCGGGTCACCAACATCTCGATGGGCACGGAGCTCGACAACGTCGTGGAGTTCGAGGAGCTGGCCAGCGAGGGCGACCACGCGCCCACCGCCGTCTCCGCGCTCGCCCTCGGGGAGATGCAGCTGCTCGACTGAGGGGGGACCACCCTCCCCACGCCCCGGAGGAGGACCCCGTCCTCCTCCTCGCACGCTCGCGGCGAGCCCCTGGACGGGGCCGGCGGCCCCTGGAGGGTGGCCGTTCCGGTGGCCACGGCCGTGCCAGTCCGTCACCAGCTCGAGGAGGATGCATGCGCGTCGTGGTGGCGCCGGACAAGTTCAAGGGCTCCCTGTCCGCGCCGGAGGTGGCCGCTCACCTCGCCGCCGGGCTCACCCGTGCCGCCCCGAGGACCGAGGTCGTCCAGGTGCCGGTGGCCGACGGGGGCGACGGGACGCTCGACGCGGCGGTCTCCGCCGGGTACCGGCGGGTCCCGGTGTCCGCACAGGGACCCACCGGCGAACCGGTGGCGACCGCCTACGCCGAGCGGAACGGCACCGCCGTCGTCGAGATGGCCGACGTGTCGGGGCTGCGCCGGCTCCCCGGTGGGCGGCCGGCCGCCCGCACCGCGTCGAGCCACGGCACGGGTGAGGTCATCGGTGCCGCGCTCGACGCGGGCTGCCGGCGCATCGTGCTCGGCATCGGGGGCAGCGCGTCCACCGACGGCGGGGCCGGGCTCGTGCAGGCGTTGGGCGCACGTCTGCGGGACGCCGGAGGCCGCGAGGTAGGCCGCGGCGGTGCCGCTCTGGCGGCCGTCGATGTGCTGGACCTCTCCGGGCTCCACCCGGTTCTGCGAGAGGCGGAGGTCGTCGTCGCCTCCGACGTCGACAACCCGCTGCTGGGCCCGCGAGGTGCGGCGGCCGTCTACGGTCCGCAGAAGGGAGCCTCGCCCGACGACGTCACCGAGCTCGACGGCGCACTGGCCCGGTGGGCGGAGGCCGTGCGGGCGGCGACCGGCGTCGACGTGGCGGACCGCCCGGGCGCCGGTGCGGCCGGTGGCGTCGGGTTCGCGGCGATGGCCGTGCTCGGCGCGACGGTGCGACCGGGCATCGACCTCGTCCTCGACCTCGTCGACTTCCGCGCCGCGCTGCCCGGTGCGGGCCTGGTGATCACCGGCGAGGGCTCCCTGGACGAGCAGACCCTGCACGGCAAGGCACCCGCCGGCGTCGCTGCGGCCGCCCGCGGGGTGGACGTGCCGGTCGTCGCCGTCGCCGGCCGCTCACTCCTCACGCACGAGGACCTCGCGCCCACGGGGATCCACGCCGCGTACGCGCTGACCGACATCGAACCCGACCCCGCCCGGTGCATGAGCGAGGCCGGCCTCCTCCTCGAGCGGCTGGCCGAGCGGCTCGCCGCCGACTGGGTCCCCGACGAGGAACAGGAACCGACCACATGACGGCGACAGCCGGCCCCGGAGGGGACGTCGTCGTCCCCCTCTTCCTCAACGGTGAGGGCATGCGCGGTGGTCGGGTGCACCCCGGCATCGCGCGGTACGCGTTCCTCGGTGAGGCGAGCACCGCTCCGCGCTACCGCTTCTACGCCTGCGAGGGGGGTTTCCCGGCCCTGTGGCCGGTCACCGAGGGTGGGGTCCGCGTACCCGGGGAGCTGTACGCCCTCCCCCTGGCGGCCGTCCGCGACGAGTTCATGCCGGTGGAGCCGCCGGAGCTCGAACTGGCCGTGATCGAGCTCGCCGACGGGTCCGCGAGCCTGGCCGTCCAACTCCGCCCTGAGGTCCATGCCGAGGGCCACGGTCTCGTCGACATCTCCGACCACGGCGGCTGGCGCGCCTACCGAGCGGGTCGCGTGCAGCGACGACCGGTCCGGGACGGGCACACTACCTGCCACGAACGCCAGCAGAGCGAGGTGGCAGGTGGCTCCCACGTTCCGACCGCAGACCATGCAGGAGGCGGTCCTCCAGGAGCTGCGCCGCCGCATCCACGACGGGGAGCTGCGACCCGGGACCGTGATCCGGGTCGATGCGGTGGCAGGAGCGCTGGGGGTCAGCCGGATCCCGGTCCGCGAGGCGCTCATGATCCTCGAGGGAGAAGGCCTGGTCACGCACCGGCCGCACGTGGGCTTCACCGTCCCCAGCCTCACCGCTGAGGAACTGGAGGAGATCTACTTCGTTCGTGCGTTGCTCGAGGACGAGGCCCTGCGCCGAGCCCTGGCGAACACCACGGACGCCGACCGCGCCGCGGCCCGAGAAGCCTGCGAAGCGGCCGAGGAAGCCCTCCGCCACGGTCAGGTCAACGCCTTCAGCGACAACGGACGACGTCTCCACGAGGCTCTGCTCGCGCCCTGCCGCATGCCGCGACTGCTCCGCCTGCTCGCGGGCCTGTGGGAGGCCACCGAGAGCTATCGAGCGGCGAACACACTCGACAGGAGCGGGCAGGAGATCCTGCAGGCCGAGCACCAGGTCATGCTCGACGCCTTCGTGGCCGGCGACGAGCAGCGACTGATCCAAGCGGCGGAGCAGCACCGGCGGCACCTGCTCGCCGGAGCCCTGCTGGGCACGGGTCCCGCGACGGACACGCCCGCCGGCCGGCCCTGACGACACGGCCAGGCGCAGGCCGCCGGTCGAGGCGAGCCGTGGGTGGTCGACCGGCGTCAGCGCCGGCGGTCGAGGACGCCCAGCACCTCGGCGATGTCCTGGACGTCGCCCACCAGTGCCGGGCCGGCACGCCGGTGCCCCGAAGGCTGCCGCGCGGCACGCCGGGTCAGCCCGGCACGGGCGAGCCCGACCTGGAGGTGGTCCTCCCAGGGGGTGCTCCGGAGGTCGGCGGGAGAACCGTCGTTCATGTCGTCCATCTCGTCGGGGATCGGAGTCCTCATCCTCCTCGTCGGCCCCGACGTCCGTGGTGAGACAGGACATGACGTCGGACACCGCAGCGAGGGGGCCACGAACACGTCGACACGTCGGGGAGCGGTCGCCGGCGAGGTCGTCGCGCCCAGGGCCGCCGCTCACCCGGGCACCCAGCGATCGCGGAGGACCTCACGCCAGGAGCGGACCAGGTTCCACCCGGTCTCGTTGCCGGTCGTCGGCAACGCGGCGCGGCCCGAGTTGACCGGCTGCTGCCGTGTCCGGGCCGGCAGCGCGCGGGCACGGTGGGCTCAGGTCCGCGGGGGCGTGGCGCTCCCGCGCCCGCGAGGGCCTCGGCTGTCGGCTACCACGTGTTAGTGCGCGGGGGTGGACGGGGTGCTCGGTACGGACGAACGCGGGGTCCTGGCGGAGATCGACCGCCTGCTCCGGTCGGCCGAGAGCTCTCCCAACCCGCGCTGACCCACGACGAGAGGGGTGACCCCGGTGAACGCGCCGACCCCGACGACGCCCGGCCCCGCCGGTGCGGTCGTACTCGCCGGGTCGCACGCGGGCCGCCCCTCGCCGGTGACCGGCGGCGGACTGCTGGCCCTCGCGCTGAGCCTGCGGGCGCGCGGGTTGCGTGGCCTGGACGTGCTGCGACGCAGCCAGGACCGGGCGCCACCGGCGTGCGCCTGACGTTCCCGGTCTCTCGGCCCTCGTCCTGCGCGTCCCGCTCCCGGTGGGGCGCGTTTCTCGTCATCCCAGGAGGACACCCATGACCACGCTCACCACCCCTGGCACCACCGGATCCCCGGCCCCGACCACCGACTGGGCGCCGTTCCGGGTGCTGCTCGAGACCCAGCGGGCCGACTGCGTCCGGCAGCGCGAACTCGCCCTGGCCGAGACGGCCACCTCGATGCCGGACCCGGTCGCGGTCAGCCGCGCGACCACCCTGCTGCGCACGATCGGGGACATCGACGCAGCCCTGGAGCGGATCGCGGCCGGCACCTACGGCGTGTGCGTGCACTGCCGGGCCGCCATCCCCGCCGAGCGGCTGGAGTTCCGGCCGTTCGCGGCCGCCTGCGTCTCCTGCCAGCAGACCCGCTGAGCGGTCGCCGCCGCGGACACGCGTCCCCGCGCGGGCTACCCCCGTCAGCCACCTCCCGGGCAGCCACCGGTCCGACCCCGGCGTCCGACCGGCGGCGCAGCACACCCAGTGCCGGTCGATGCCCGGTCGACTCGGCCCGACCACCGGGCAGTTGGTCGCCCGGACCGTGCTCGAGGGCGAGGCCCCACCGGAGCTGGGCCCGCTCGACCCGCTGCGCTGACCCGCCTCCGCACGCCCACCCGTCGGCGACCACCCCCGGACGCCGGCGGGTGGCGGGTGGGTCCCTCCCCGATTGGAGCCCCCGTGCTGCACACGCCCGCCCACCGACCCGCTCCCGACACCGGTCAGCTGCTGTCGGTGAGCACTGTTCCCGACCCCCGTCCCGGACGGGTGGTCGTCGAGGTGGTCGGCGAGGTCGACAGCTACACCGCCCCGGCGCTGGACCTCTGCCTCACCTCGCAGGCGCGCCAACCCGGCGTCCGCGAGCTCGTCGTCTCCCTGGGGCGGGTGACGTGCCTCGACGCGGCCGGAGTCGAGGTGCTCGCGCGGGCGCACCGCTGCTGCCGGATGCGCGGCATCCGGCTGGTGGTCCGCACCGGCGGCCGTCACCGCGTGCTCCGCCCGTTGCAGCTGACCGGGCTGGCCGACCTCGTCGCCGTCGACCCGGCCGACGTCGAGGGCCCGCAGCCGCGCGGTCGGCCGACGCGCGGGCGGCCACAGACGACTCCGCGACGTCCCTCGGCGCGGCGTCCGCGGCGGGTGTGCCGGTGAGCGGCGCAGTGCGGCCGCCGCTGCCTATGCGTGCCGCGGCGGCGGCCTACCGGTTCCGGGAGAGCCTGTTCGCACTGCCCGCACTCATCGTCATCGCCAGCATCGTCCTCGCCGAGGCGGCCGGTGCGGCCGACCGGGCCGCGGGCGCGGGAGCCCTCCCCTTCACCGTGACGATGCGCAGCAGCACCGCCACCTGGCTGCTGAGCACCGTGGCCGGCGCGACCATCACCACCGCCGGGGTGGTGTTCTCCCTGACGGTGGTCAGCCTGCAGCTGGCCAGCAGCCAGTTCAGCCCCCGGGTGATGCGCTCGTTCATCCGCGACCGGCTCAGCCAGGTCGTCATCGGCCTGCTGATCGCCACGTTCGTCTACTGCGTGCTGATCCTGCGCCGCGTCGACGGGGACGCCGCCGGCCCGGCGCCCCGGATCTCGCTGACCGTCGCCGTCGTGCTGACCGTGGTCACCGTCCTGCTCATCGTGGCCCACCTGGACCACCTCGCGCACAGCCTGCAGGTGGGTGAGGTCGTCGAGCGCATCGGTTCCGAAGGCCGGCAGGTCCTCGCCGCCGCCGCCCGCACGACCACCGCCGAGCGTCCCGCCGCGGCCCCGGAGCTGCCGGCCGGGCAGCCGGTGCTGGTGGTGCCGGCGCCGCGCGACGGCTGGATCACCCAGGCGCCCAGCGACCGGCTGCTGGCCGCCGTCGAGCCCGGCACCACCGTTCGTCTGGACACCCGCATCGGCGCCTACGTCCACGCCGGTGAGCCCCTCGTCACCGTGTGGCCGGCACCCGAGGACCGACGAACGACGACACGGCGTCTGTCGGCGACGGTGCTCATCTCGGCCACTCGCACCATGCAGTCCGACATCGACTTCGCCCTGCGGCAGCTGGTCGACATCGGGCTGCGTGCACTGAGCGCGGCGATCAACGACCCGAACACCGCCGTCGAGGTGGCCCTGCGGATCGGCAGCCTGCTGCGCCGGGTTCTTCTCACCGCCGCCCCGGCCGACGCGGTCACCGGCCCCGGCGGACGACTGCTGCTGCGGCCCTGGCAGCTGTCCGGCGCGGAGTACGTCGCGCACGGCTTCGACCAGCTCCGCCACGCCGCCCCGGCCCAGCCACAGGTCGCCGCCGCCCTGCTGCGCGTCCTGCGCATGCTCGTCGACCACGTGGAGACCGCCGGCCGGCCCGAACACGTGCCGGCGCTCCGTCGCCAGGTCGACCTGCTGCTCGGCGCACTCCGCACGGTGCCCGGCCTGGTGCCGGCCGACCTGGCCCGGCTCGAGGCGATCGGCACCGGCGACGATCCGGCCGACCACAGCCACCGGTGGGCGACGGCCCGCACGCGTGCGCTCAACGGCCACCGCACGGCCGGTGCGGTGTGAGCGGGGCCGTCACCACCGGCCGGCTGATGACCGTCGCGGCGGTCGCCGTCGTCGCCGGGGCGGCGATCGCCTCCACCGCCGGCAGCGTCGGCACGGCCGCGACGTGCCGGCTCCACGGCGACCCTGCGACCGGGCCGGGGGCGTTGCCCCCGGGCGGCACGGTCAACCGAAGGTGACGTCGGTGATCTCGGCGCGGAAGAACTCCCCCGCGCCCTGCCGGTCGGTGCCCCACCACCAGCCGGCGCGCAGCGCGGACGGGACCGTCACGCCGCCGAAGGCACGTTCGGTCTCGATGGCGACGCCGAACGGGTGGCGGCCGAACCCCTGCCCGTCCGGGTTGCCCCAGCGTTGCAGCCGGACCTCCCGGAGTGCACCGTCGCGGTCGATACGCAGGGAGACGGACTCGTCGACGTCGTCGATCCGCCAGGTGGCCACGGCGGTGTCCGGTTCGGGACCGTCCGCCCAGCGGGCCGCGCCGTAGGCCGTCGGCAGCCAGCAGGCGCCCTCGCCGGCGAGCCGGCCGGCGGCGCTTCGGGTGACGTCCGGGTTCGCAGCGGTCACCACCGGGACCAGGCCCAGCAGCCGCCAGCGCATCTGGCCGGTGCCGGAGCCGTACCGGTCGAAGCCGGTCACCGGCAGCCCGGCGACGCGGGCGGTGGCCGCCCAGATGAACCCGTGCGGTGGGGCGAGCACCTGCCGGGCCGTGAACGACCGCCACGCCCCGATCTTGATCTCGCCGCGCATCCGCAGCCGCACCGAGGGCCACAGCGGTGTCCCCGGGGCGAGGGCGTGCGTCAGCCAGCGACGGGCCGGCTCCGGCAGCCCCGCCACGAGATCGGGGCTGAACCGGCCAGGCGGAGCCGGTACGGCTGCGAGCCGTGCCCACTCGGCGCGCAGCGACCGCGGCGCGGCGGACGCGCTCGACCCGTCGGTGGTCACGCGGCCTGCTCCTCCCTCTGCGGGCTCGCCCCCCGGCACGCGAGCGGGTCCCGACGACGACCGGTCCCCCGAACCGGCGAACACGTCGCGGGCGGCTGCGAACCCGGATCCACCGCAGCCTGGTGGTCAGCCCAGCCCGGCCGGGATCGGAAGACCTCCCGGCCGGACGACCGCGGGCCACCGCCGCCCTGCGTCCTCGCACAGCATCGGCACGGGATCGTGGACGCGCCACTCCTCGCGCCGGTGACGCCCCGTGCCCCGGCTCGCATCGACGCTCGCGGCGTGACCACCTCCGCCGGGCTGCAGCGCCTGCCGGCCCGGAGGATGGAGGCGGCGCCGGACCCCGGCCTGCCGCTGCCGACCCGCTGGGACCCCTACTGCGCCGGGGGGATGCTGCTGCGCCGGCGCCGATCCCCCACCCGGCACTCCGAGCACCACCGCCGCCGGCCTCCCCCGCCCGGCGCGTCCTGATCACCGGCCCGCGGCGCGCCCCTCCACGGTGGGTGCCGCCGTTACGATCACCCAGCGGCCGCCGTTCGGCGGAGGGGGTAGCCATGACGTCGCCACCGAGCACCCGTACGGACCGTGAGCTGCTGCGCTCCAGCGGCGCGCTGCTGCTCGGCGGGTTCCTCTTCACCACCGTGGTCACCGTGCTGTTCCATCCGGGTGGGAACGAGGACGTCCACGAGGACATCTTCGCCAGGTACGCGGCGAGCGCCGCGTGGGAGTGGGTCCACTTCGCCCAGTTCGTCGGCGTGCTGGCGGCCCTCGGCGGGCTGCTCGTCCTGCACCAGGTGCTGCGGCCGCGGGCCCGGCGACTGTCGGCGTTCGCCGCCGGGACGACGGTGGCCACCGCCGCGGTGTGGGCCGCGCTGCAGGCCGTGGACGGGGTGACCCTGAAGCAGGCCGTGGACGCCTGGGTCGCCGCCGACGGACCCGAGCGGGCCGTCCGGCTCGGCGACGCCGAGGTGGTGCGCTGGACCGAGTGGGGTCTGCAGAGCTACTTCCGCGTGACGCTGGGCGTGGCCCTGCTGCTGTTCGGCGCGACGATCCTGATCACTCGTGCCGTGGCCGCCTGGGCCGGTTGGGTCGCCGTGCTGGCCGGGCTCGTCTCGGTCGCCGTCGGGGTCGACGTCGCCTACAGCGGCCTGGAGAGCGCCTTCCAGGAGCTGGCCGTGCCGGCGTTCCAACTGCTGATGCTCGTCCTCGCCGTCGGTGTCCTGGTCTCCGCCCGCGGGGAACTCGCGCCTGCCGCCGCCTGACCGTCCGCTCCCCTCCCGGTGCCGGTGAGACGGCCGGGGCCCTCTCGTTCGACGAGGACGGCGCTGCGCCGCCGCCTGCCGGGGCCCGGCGGAGGTCCTGCGCGGCGCATCGGCCGTCACCTGGGGCATCTGGGGCAGGGCCTAGCGGGTCCACCGCCCGCCTCCCCGTCGCCGGGTGGTGGGGCCGGGCCTCCGTACCTCACCCCACCGGGATCGTCAGGAGGTCCGCCCGCGCGGCCAGGTGCGCCGGCGAGGCCCACGCGGGCGCCCGCCGCGTGGTCGGGCCGCCTCCACCGAGCCGGCCTCCGCCCACCGCCGGCGGCGCGCATGCGACGGGCATCACACCCCCTTGCGGAAGGTACCCCAGGGGGGTACACCTTGTAGGGCGTACCCCCAGTGGGTATTCAACCGCTCGGAGAGGAGAACACCGTGAGGACCACCGACTACGCCGTCCGCGGCATGACCTGCGGCCACTGCGCCAGCGCGGTCACCGAGGAGGTCTCGAAGATCCCGGGAGTCACCGGCGTGCAGGTCGACGTGGCCGGCGGCCGGGTGACCGTCGAGAGCGACCAGGCGGTGTCCGTCGACGCGGTCGCCGCGGCGGTCGACGAGGCCGGCTACGAGGTCGTGCCCGCCTGATCCGCGTCCGGTGGGGCGAGCGCCGGCTCCCCACCGGACCGGCGCTCGCCCACCGGACGCACCCCGCCAGCCACGACCACGGCACGAGGAGGACGACATGGCCGGCTACACCCACGCGAAGGACGAACACCTCAAGCGCCTGCGCCGCATCGAGGGCCAGATCCGCGGGTTGCAGCGCATGGTGGAGGACGACCAGTACTGCATCGACATCCTGACCCAGGTGTCGGCGGCGACCCGCGCGCTGCAGTCGTTCTCCCTCGGCCTGCTCGACGAGCACCTGGCCGGCTGCGTGGTCGACGCCGCGCAGCAGGGCGGCCCCGAGGCCGACGCGAAGGTCCGCGAGGCATCCGAGGCGATCGCCCGCCTCGTCCGCTCCTGACCCGGAGGACCCGCGATGGACACCCCCACCCGGCTCGGCGCCTACACGCTCGGGCTGGTCGCCGTCTTCGGCGCGGCCGCCGGCATCGGTTCGGTGGTCGGCCCCATCGGCGAGCCCACCCAGGACACCGCCCCCCACACCCAGCCGCACACGGAGTCCCCGATGGACACCAGCGCACAGCCGGCTGCCGCCAGCCACCTGCCCGGCGGCCTGCAGATCTCCCAGGACGGGTACACCCTCGACGTGGCCGACCACCTCCCGGCCGGCGCGGCCACCTCCGTGTCGTTCCGGGTCCTCGGCCCGGACGGGCGCCCGGTCACCGCCTACGACACCGCCCACGACGAGGACCTGCACCTGATCGCCGTGCGCCGGGACCTGACCGGGTACCAGCACGTGCACCCCGACCTGGCCGCCGACGGCACCTGGTCGGTCCCGCTGGACCTGAGCGCCGGCAGCTGGCGACTGTTCGCCGACTTCGACCCCGCCGGTGAGGACCCGGCGCTCGTCCTGGGCGCCGACGTCGCCGTGGCCGGCGACCAGGTCCCGCAGCCGCTGCCCGAGCCCTCCACCACGGCCTCGGTCGACGGGTACACCGTCACCCTGAACGGCCGGCTGACCCCCGGCGCCGAGTCCCAGCTGACGCTGTCGGTCAGCCGGGACGGGCGGCCGGTCACCGACCTGCAGCCCTACCTGGCCGCCTACGGGCACCTGGTCGCGCTGCGCGACGGCGACCTGGCCTACCTGCACGTCCACCCGGCCGGTGAGCCCGGCGACGGCACGACCCAGCCGGGCCCGGACATCACCTTCTACGCCACCGCCCCCTCGGCCGGGGACTACCGGCTGTTCCTGGACTTCCAGCACGGCGACGTGGTGCGCACCGCCGAGTTCACCGTCCACGCCGGCGACACCACCGCCGCAGCCACCGGGGCACCCGCCACCGAGGGCGCCGACGGGCACGACGACGCCGGTCACGCCCACGGCTGAGGACCACATCCGGACCACCGCCAGCACGCTCCGAGGAAGACGATGATGAGCTCCACACCACCCGACACCGCCGGGCCCGCCACGGCCGGCGACACCCAGGTCGAGCTGGCGATCGGCGGGATGACCTGCGCCTCGTGCGCCGCGCGCATCGAGAAGAAGCTGAACAAGCTCGACGGCGTGACCGCCACGGTCAACTACGCCACCGAGAAGGCGAAGGTCTCCGTCACCGGCGACGTCACACCCGCCGACCTCATCGCCACGGTGGAGAAGACCGGCTACACCGCGCAGCTGCCCGAGCGGCCGGAGGCCGGCACCGAGGACGGGCAGCCGGCGACATCGGAGGCCGACGACCACGTCCGCAGCGTGCGGCAGCGGCTGACCGTCTCCGCGGTCCTCACCGTGCCGGTCGTGGCGATGGCGATGGTCCCCGCGCTGCAGTTCACCTCCTGGCAGTGGCTCTCGCTCACCCTGGCCGCGCCGGTGGTCGTCTGGGGCGCGTGGCCGTTCCACCAGGCCGCCTGGACCAACGCCCGCCACGGCGCGGCCACGATGGACACGCTCATCTCGATGGGCACCCTCGCCGCGCTGGCCTGGTCGCTGTACGCACTGTTCCTCGGCACCGCCGGCGAGCCGGGCATGACGCACCCGTTCGAGCTGACCATCGCCCGCACCGACGGGGCCGGGAACATCTACCTCGAGGCCGCCGCCGGGGTGACCACGTTCATCCTCGCCGGACGCTACTTCGAGGCCCGCTCCAAGCGCCGCGCCGGTGCGGCCCTGCGCGCCCTGCTCGAGCTGGGCGCGAAGGAGGTCTCCGTCCTGCGCGGCGGGCGCGAGAAGCGCATCGGCATCGACCAGCTGACCGTCGGCGACCTGTTCGTCGTGCGCCCCGGCGAGAAGATCGCCACCGACGGTGTGATCGCCGAGGGCTCCTCGGCCGTGGACGCCTCGATGCTCACCGGCGAGTCCGTGCCGGTCGAGGTCGGCCCTGGCGACGCCGTCGTGGGCGGCACCGTCAACGCCGGCGGCCGGCTGGTCGTGCGCGCCACCCGCGTGGGCTCCGACACCCAGCTGGCGCAGATGGCCCGGCTGGTCGAGGACGCCCAGAACGGCAAGGCCGCCGTCCAGCGGCTCGCCGACCGGATCTCCGGCGTCTTCGTGCCGATCGTCATCGCCCTGGCCGTGGGCACCCTCGGCTTCTGGCTGGGCACCGGCGGCGGGCTGGCCGCGGCCTTCACCGCCGCGGTCGCGGTGCTGATCATCGCCTGCCCCTGCGCGCTGGGGCTGGCCACACCGACCGCGCTCATGGTCGGCACCGGCCGCGGCGCTCAGCTGGGCATCCTGATCAAGGGCCCCGAGGTGCTGGAGAACACCCGCCGCGTCGACACCGTCGTCCTCGACAAGACCGGCACCGTCACCACCGGCCGGATGACCCTGCTCGACGTCGTCGCCGCCCCCGGCGAGGACCGGCAGCAGGTGCTGCGGCTGGCCGGCGCACTCGAGGACGCCTCCGAGCACCCCATCGCCGCCGCCATCGCGAAGGGCGCCACCGAGCTGGTCGGCACCCTGCCGCCGGTGGACGGCTTCACCGCCATCGAGGGCCTCGGCGTGCAGGGCGTCGTCGACGGCCACGCGGTCCTCGTCGGCCGCACCCGGCTCCTCGAGGACTGGTCGGTGCACCTGAGCCCCGACCTGGAGCAGGCGAAGGCCGCGGCCGAGGCCGAGGGCAGGACCGCCGTCGCGGTCGGCTGGGACGGCGCCGCCCGCGGCGTCCTCGTCGTCGCCGACGCGGTCAAGGACACCTCCGCCGAGGCCATCGGTCAACTGCGCGACCTGGGCCTGACCCCGGTGCTGCTGACCGGTGACAACGCCACCGTCGCCCGCTCGGTCGCCGAGGCCGTCGGCATCGACGAGGTGATCGCCGAGGTGCTGCCCGCCGACAAGGTCGACGTCGTCAAGCGGCTGCAGGACCAGGGCAGGGTCGTGGCGATGGTCGGCGACGGCGTCAACGACGCCGCCGCGCTCGCCCAGGCCGACCTCGGCCTGGCGATGGGCACCGGCACCGACGTGGCGATCGAGGCCAGCGACCTCACCCTGGTCCGCGGGGACCTGCGGGCGGCCGCGGACGCCATCCGGCTGTCCCGCAGGACGCTGGGCACGATCCGCACCAACCTGGCCGCCGCGTTCGTCTACAACGTCGCGGCGCTCCCGCTGGCGGCCGCCGGCCTGCTCAACCCGATGATCGCCGGCGCGGCGATGGCGCTGTCGTCGGTGTCGGTCGTGGGCAACAGCCTGCGGCTGCGCCGCTTCGCCCCGCTGGCCTCCGACACCGCCGGCGGTGGCGCCGCTGCGCACACGCCCGCCCGCGGCACCCTCGCCGGCGCCACCCGCTGACCCGCGGCCCGTCCCGCCTCGAGGGCGGGACGGGCCCGGCACCCACGACGGTCGGACACCGACCACCTGTCCGCACACCCGATCGAGGAGCAGTGATGGACCACTCGACGCACACCCAACGGCCCACGGGCACGGCCCTGACCCGGCTGGCGGTCTCGGCCACCCTGCACTGCCTCACCGGCTGCGCCATCGGCGAGGTCCTCGGCATGGTCATCGGCACCGCGCTGGGTTGGTCCGATGTGCAGACGATCGTGCTCGCCGTCGCCCTGGCCTTCGTGTTCGGCTACTCGTTCACCATCGGCCCCGTGATGCGCTCCGGCCTGTCGCTGCGTGCGGCGATCCCGGTCGCGCTGGCCGCCGACACCCTCTCCATCACCGTGATGGAGCTCGTCGACAACGCCATCATGCTGGCGGTGCCCGGCGCGATGGAGGCACACGTGGACAGCTGGCTGTTCTGGGGTTCGCTGGCGTTCGCGCTCGCCGTCGCGTTCGTCGTCACCGTGCCGGTCAACCGCTGGCTGATCAGCCGCGGGAAGGGTCACGCCGTCGTGCACGCCTACCACGGCGCCGGGCACGGGAGCGGGCACGAGGCCGATGAGCGCCGGGCCGCCGACGCACGAGGCGAGGGGCACGACGGGCACGCGCACCACTGAGGTAGGCGCCGGCACCTGCCCTCGCGCACGGGAACAGGCACCTGTTGCTGCGCGTCGGTGCCGGTGCGCTGGAGACGGCGACGCGCCCGACCAGGGGGGTGAGCGAGGACGACCTCGACCGGAGCCGGCCGTGGTCGTCGTCGCCGCCGGGGCCGTGGGGCACGGGTGCCGTCGGGGAGCTCACGGTCGACGGTGGCACGGGCCTCGTCGTGGACGTCCCGGAGCGCCGCCCAGCACCGATCAGGTCGTGGTCGTGGTCGGGTCCGTCCGGCCCAGCCGAGGCCAGTGGCGCCACAGCGCCCACCCGAGGGCGGTGGCGACACCGACCGACAGCCCGGCGACCAGTGCACCGAGGAGGATCAGCAGGATCGCACCCCAGACGCCGGCGACCACGAGGGCGGGCGGACCGGCCAGGTCCCGGGGCGCCGGCCGTGCGACCGGCACCGGCCGCGGAGGCTCCACGGCATCCTCGGCCCAGAACCGCTCGACGTCGTCCCACACCCGCTGCTCGGAATCGCTGAGCATGACCACCTCCGTTGCCGACTCCGACCATCCCCGCCGTCGGCACCATCGGCTACGGGCCTGCCCGGTCAGATGAGGCGCGCTGGCGTTGCCGGTCACCGGCAACCGACGTCCGCGCCCGCCGAGCGAGCCGTGACCGCCCGAGTGGTGGTCACAGGAGGAGGCAGGACCACCGGGCGCACCCACCCTCCGGCCGGCGACGCCCTCGTCAGTGCGACGTGGCCGCGCGGATCTCCGTGGTCGCCCGCTCGATCTCCCGACGCAGCTCCCGGCGGCGCCCCGCGGCCTCATGGCGCCGGCGCTCCTCGGCGGTCCGGGGCCGCCACGGCGGGACCTCCACCGGCCGACCGTCCGGCCCGATCGCGACCATCGTGAAGTAGCAGCTGTTGGTGTGCCGGACGACCTGGCTGACCAGGTCCTCCGTGGTCACGCGCACCCCGATCTCCATGGAGGTGCGCCCGGTGCGGTTGACGCTGGCCTGGAAGGTCACCAGCTCACCGACGTGGACCGGCTCCCGGAAGACGACCTGGTCCACCGAGAGAGTGACGGCGTAGGTCCGCGCCCAGCGGGTCGCGCAGGTGTAGGCGACCTGGTCGAGGTACTTCAGGAGCAGCCCGCCGTGGACGTTGCCCGCGAAGTTCGACATGTCGGGCGTCATCAGGATCGTCATCGACAGGCGGTGGAGGTCCTCGTCCGCGCTGCTGCGGTCGGTCGGTGGCTCGGTGTCGGTGGACATCCCCGGATCCTCCCCGGGCGAGGCGACCCGGTCACACGGACGTCGCGGTCGCGCCGGCGGTGCTGGTCGGTCGACCTGCGACCGGGGTGCGCGCGGTGGGAGCCCCGCGAGCGACCCGTCCCCTGCCGACGAGCGCGGCGGGCACCGGGCTCCCCCCGTCAGGGCAGGGCCGTGCCGGCCAGACCCGATCTCGGGTGGGCGCCGCCCCTCGACGGACGGCGCCCAGCGCTGCGGCCCGCCATCCCCGGAGCGAACTGAGCACCGCCAACCCCTCCACCCGCTCGAGGTCGGCCACGGAGAGCACCCGCTCCTGCAGTCGGCCCGTCTCGAGCAGCCGCGCGCGCTCCACCCCCGGGAGGCACCCGGAGTCCAGTGGAGGCGTCCACCACCGCCCATCCAGCTTCAGCGCCAGGGTTGCCCGGGTCGCCTCCGTGAGCTCTCCCCTCGTGTTGACCATGATCACGTCGTCGACGTCGGGTCGCCGCCCGCGTCGCCGGTCGTACGGTTCCCGGACGGTCGTCTTGTGGAAGAGCCAGGCCTCCTGGGGGTCCACCGGCTCGTCGTCGACCGCGAGCAGCACCGGGCCGGGAGAGGGCGAGGGCAGGGCCTCCACGTCGACGGCGAGGGTCCCGTCGCGGCGGAGCCGGAGCCGGACCCGTGCTGCCGGGCGTCCGTCCAACGACGAGCTCAGGACCTCGCGCGCGGCCGCCAGGTCGAACCGGAACCCGAGGTGCTCGGCGGACTCCCCCAGGCGCCGCAGATGGCGCTCCCGGTTGCGCAGACCGCGCTGCGGCTCGTACCGCATCGTCTCCACCAGCTCGAACTCGCGGGGTCGGGCACGGAGGACGGCCGCCTTGGCGAGCACCTCCTCGTGCTCGGCCGCGGCCTGCGAACTCCAGGTGATGCCGCCCCCGGTGCCGTACACGGCCTCACCCGTGGCCGTGTCGACCACGGCGGTGCGGATGGCCACGGTGAAGCGGGCGCGCACCGGTGCGTCGGGTGGCCCGACCAGACCGATGGCCCCGCAGTAGACGCCACGGGGCTCGGGTTCGACGGATCGGATGATCTCCATGGAGCTCGGCTTGGGTGCCCCCGTGACCGAACCGCAGGGGAAGAGGGCGCGGAACAGCTCCACCAGCCCGGTTCCGGGCCGGAGGCGAGCCGTGACGTCGGAGGTCAGCTGGAGCACCGTCTCGTACCGCTCGACGGTGAAGAGCGCCGGCACGTCGACGCTGCCGATCTCGGCGACGCGGGCGATGTCGTTGCGCATGAGGTCGACGATCATGACGTTCTCGGCCCGCTCCTTCGCGCTGGATCGGAGCTGGGCCGCCAGGCGCCGGTCCTCGTCCCGGTGTCGTCCCCGCCGCGCCGTTCCCTTCATGGGACGGAGCAGCACGTCGTCACCACGGCGTTCGAAGAACAGCTCGGGGCTGGCACTGGCCACGACGAAGCGGCCGAGGTCGAGGTAGGCGTTGTAGGCCCCGCGTTGGCCGAGCGCCAGGTCGCGGTACAGGGCGAACGGGTCGGCGGCCACGCGCCCGGCCATGCGGACGGTCAGGTTGCACTGGAACGTGTCCCCAGCGGCGATGCGCTCCCGGATGCGGGCGACGGCGTCAGCATGTCCTGCCGCCGTCCACGTGGGCCGCCACTGGGTGGCGCCGGACGTCCGGACGTCGCTCGGCCGTGCCGTCCCAGCGGCCACGAGCGGTGGCACCGGGATCGGCTCGTCACAGATCCCGAACCACGCCAGCGGCATCCCCAGGGGCGTGGACCGGTGCACCGCGAGGTGCGGATCCAGCCCGGCAGCCGCCTCGTAGGCGACGTACCCGAACGCCCACCGGCCGGCGTCGGTGGCCCGTTCGACCTCGGCCAGCACGCCGACGACCTCACCGGGGTGGTCGGCCACCAGGATCCGGTCGGGCGCGGGACACCGGAGCGCCGTTCCGGTGCGGAGGTCGTCGAAGCGGGCCCCTGCGCAGGACGGGGTCAGCCTGCCGGCCACTGCGGCACCGTGACGCCGTGGACGGCGCCGAGCAGGTGGAACGAGCCGCTCACCACGAGCGGCACCGCCTCGTCCGCCTCCTCGGCAGCACGGCTCACCGCGAGCACCGGGTCCCGCTCCACCGCGGTCGGGATGCCCCGGTCCGCCGCCGCCGCGGCGACGAGCTCGGCCCGGACGGAGGCGCCGGCCGGGTGGTCGCCGCCGTCGGAGCGGAACTCCGTCGCGACGACCACGGAGGCCGCCGGGGCGACGACGTGGAGGGCCGCGTCCAGGTCCTTGTCCTGCTTGAACGCCAGGACCCACGGGAACCGGGCGCCGGGGTGGACCTCCTGCAGGGTCGCCACCAACGCCGCGAGCTTCATCGGGTTGTGCGCACCGTCGAGGACCGCGGTCCGGCCGCCGATCGTCCGGCGTTCGAACCGGCCGGGCAGCGTGGCGCTCCGCAGCCCCAGCCAGACGGCGTCCGCGTCGAGGGCCCACCCGTCGCGCGCAGCCAGCGCCTCGACGGCACGCAGCGCCAGGTGGGCGTTGCCGGCCTGGTGCCGCCCGGTCAACCCCAGGGACAGGGGCGGTTGGCCCCGCAGGCACAGTTCGGTGCCGCCCGGTCCGGTCCAGGCCTGCACCGCCGGGGGGCCCAGGTCCACCCACCGGAGAGCGCAGCTCCGGCGGGCCGCCTCTGCGCCGAGCACGTCCTCCACCCCCGGACCGCCCTGGCGAGCCGCCACGGCGCGACCGCCGGAGGGCAGGATGCCGGCCTTCTGAGCCGCGATGTCGGGGAGCGTGGCCCCGAGCACGTCCTGGTGGTCCAGGCCGATCGGCGTGACGACCGCCAGCTTGTCCGCCCGGGAGATCGTGTTGGTGGAGTCGAGCAGTCCACCGAGCCCGGTCTCGACGACCCCGTAGTCGAGACCGTCGGCGAACAGGTCGAAGGCGATGCCGTTGGTGACCTCGAAGAAGGACGGCCGACCGTGCCCGGCCTGCTCCACCGCCTCGACCGCCGGCCGGATCCGGGCCAGCGCGGCGTCGACGAGCTCGGCGGGAGCCGGGGCGCCGTCCAGCTGGAACCGCTCGAGGAGGCAGTAGGCGTGCGGTGACAGATGGGCGCCGACCCGGAACCCGTGCGCCCGGAGCAGGCTCGCGACGAAGGTGCTCACCGAGCCCTTCCCGGCGGTGCCCGCCACGTGGACGGCGCGGAAGCGGTCCTGCGGGTCCCCCAGCGCCCCGAACAGGGCCCGGGCGCGGACGAGCCCCGCTCCGGCCGGGCCCTGCTGGGGCCCGAGTTCCTCGTACAGGTACCGGCGGACGCGGTCGAGCGCGGCCCGGGACGAGGATGTGCCGGCGGGCGACAGCCGGTCCACCGTCCCGGTCGACATCAGACCTCCCGCGACCGGTTCACCGGAAGACGACCGTGCTGTGCCCGTTGAGGAGCACCCGCCGCTCGCTGTGCCACCGGACGGCCCGCGACAGCGCCAGCGCCTCGGCGTCCTGGCCGACGGTGGCCAGCGCGCGCGGGTCGTAGGTGTGGTCGATGCGGATGACCTCCTGCTCGATGATCGGCCCCTCGTCGAGGTCGGGGGTCACGTAGTGGGCCGTCGCGCCGACCAGCTTCACGCCGCGGTCGAAGGCCTGGTGGTAGGGCTTGGCGCCCTTGAAGCCCGGCAGGAAGGAGTGGTGGATGTTGATCGCCCGGCCGTGCAGGGCGGCACACGTCTCGTCGGAGAGGATCTGCATGTAGCGGGCCAGGACGACCAGGTCGGCCCGGTACTCGTCGACCAGCTCGAGCAGCCGCGCCTCGGCCTCGCGCTTGGTCGCCGGCGTCACGGGGACGTGGACGAACGGCAGGCCGGCCGCCTCCGCCATCGGGCGCAGGTCCTCGTGGTTGGACACCACCGCGACGAGCTCGGCGCCGAGGCTGCCGGCGCGCCAGCGGAAGATCAGGTCGTTGAGGCAGTGACCGAGCTTCGACACCATGACGAGCACGCGCTGCGGCTGGTCGCCGGTGACCCGGTGGCTCATGCCGAACTCGTCGGCCACCACTCGGAAGTCCGCCGACAGGCGGTCGGCGCCGGTGTCCTCGGCGCAGACGAACTCGGTGCGCAGGAACAGCTGCCCGCGGAGGGGGTCGTCGAACTGCTGGTGCTCGACGATGTCGCAGCCGTGCTCGAACAGGAACGAGCTCACCGCGTGCACGATGCCCGGACGCTCCGGGCAGCTCAGCGTGAGGGTGAACGGGTGGGACACGGGTGCCTCCTCAGCACTCGACGATGTTGAGGGCCAGCCCGCCGCGGGCGGTCTCCTTGTACTTGTCCTTCATGTCCGCGCCGGTCTCGCGCATCGTCTTGATGGCCTTGTCCAGCGGGACGTGGTGCCGGCCGTCCCCGCGCACGGCCATGCGCGCCGCGGTGATGGCCTTGACCGAACCGACGGCGTTGCGCTCGATGCACGGGATCTGCACCAGCCCGCCGACCGGGTCGCAGGTGAGGCCGAGGTTGTGCTCGATGCCGATCTCGGCGGCGTTCTCCACCTGCTCCGGGTTCCCCCCGATCACCTCGGCGAGGCCGGCGGCGGCCATGGAGCAGGCCGAGCCGACCTCCCCCTGGCACCCCACCTCCGCACCCGAGATGGAGGCGTTCTCCTTGAACAGCAGCCCGACCGCGGCCGCGGTCAGCAGGAACCGCACCACCCCGTCCTCGGAGTAGGAGTCGACGAAATCGCGGTAGTAGTGCAGGACGGCCGGCACGATGCCAGCGGCGCCGTTCGTCGGCGCGGTGACCACCCGCCCGCCGGCCGCGTTCTCCTCGTTGACCGCCAGGGCGTACAGGGTGACCCACTCCATCGCACGGAGCGGGTCGTCCTCGTCCGGACGGTCCTCCAGCTGGGCGCGCAGCGCAGCCGCCCGGCGGCGGACCTTGAGCCCACCGGGGAGGACGCCGGTGGTCCGGGTGCCGCGCTCGACGCACTCCTGCATCACCGCCCAGATGTGCAGGAGCCCGGCGCGGACCTCCGCCTCACTGCGCCAGGCCAGCTCGTTGGCCAGCATCACGTCGCTGATCCGCAGCCCCGTCTCCCGGGTCCGGGCCAGCAACTCCTCGCCGGTGCGGAACGGGTACCGGACGGGCCTGGGGTCCTCGACGACGACCGGGTTGCCGGCGTCGTCCTCGTCGAGGACGAATCCACCGCCCACCGAGTAGTACTCGCGCCGGTCGACGTCGTTGCCCTCCGCGTCCAGTGCCCGGAAGAGCATGCCGTTGCTGTGGAACTCCAGCCGCTTGCGCCGGTGCAGGACGACGTCGTCGTCCACCGAGAACGCGATGAGGTGCTCGCCGGCCAGGGCGAGCTTGCCCTCGCGACGGACGGCGTCGACCCGTGGCTCGGCTGCGACCGGGTCGACCAGGTCCGGTCGCTCCCCCTCGAGGCCGAGGACGACCGCCTTGACGCTGCCGTGCCCGTGCCCGGTCGCCCCCAGCGACCCGAACAGCTCGCAGCGCACCCCGGCGACCCGTCCCAGCAGGCCCTCGTCGCGGAGCCGGGACACGAAGGCGCAGGCCGCGCGCATGGGGCCGACGGTGTGCGAGCTCGACGGGCCGATCCCCACCTTGAACAGGTCGAAGGCGCTGATGGTCACCCGTGCCTCCCTCTCCCCCGCCGATGCGTTGGACACCAACCACGGACCCAGGTACACAGTTGGTATATCAGATGTAGTCTGAAGGTATGTCGATCCCTCTCAAGAGGCAAGAGCCGTTGGCCGACAACCTCTACGATCTGCTCGTGACCGCTGCGCCCCTGGATCTCGACTCGTCCGCTGTCGCGTCCCTGGCGGACAAGGCCTACGTGGCGATCCGGGACCGGCTGATCATGCTCGACATCCGTCCGGGCGACCCGATCGACGACGACGAACTGGCCAAGGACCTCGGCGTGGGCCGGACCCCGGTCCGCGAGGCGCTGAAGCGTCTGGAGGGCGACCGGCTCGTCGTGTCCTACCCGCGGCGAGGGACCTTCGCGACCGGTATGGACATCTCCGACCTGGCGCACATCTCCGACATCCGCGCCCAGCTCGAGCCGTTGGCGGCCCGCCGCGCCGCCGAGCGAGCCGTCCGCACGCCGCACGCCGAGCTCGAGGACCTCGCCTCGCGCATCCAGCACCTGGACGTCGACCGGATCGACCGCACCGAGCTGATGCGCTGGGACCTCGCCGTGCACCGGGCCATCTACCGAGCCGCCGGCAATCCCCACCTGGAGGACGTCCTCATCCGCTACGACAACCTGGCGACGCGGATCTTCTGCCTGTTCCTCGACCGGCTGCCCACGGTCGACGAGCACGTCGGGGAGCACGTGGAGCTGCTCCGCGCGATCGCCGCCGGCGACGCCGACCAGGCCGACGACCTCGCCCGTGAGCACGTCCTGGGATTCGAGCAGGCGATCCGCGCGGTGATCTGAGGAAGTCGAAGGACCCCGTCCTCCTCACCGCTCGCAGGCTCGCGGCGAACCTCCGCACGGGACCGCGGCGGGGCCCTGCAGGGGGCCGGCCGCCGGCCGTTCACACCGGGCCGACGGCGTCCAGGACGGCGAGGACGTCCCGCGTGGCCGCGACGTCGTGCACGCGGAGCACGGAGGCTCCTCGTTGGACCGCGACGAGCGCCGCGGCCAGGGATCCGGGCAGCCGGTCCCCCACGTCCCGTCCGGTGAGCTGCCCGAGCATCGACTTGCGGGACAGCCCCACCATGACCGGGACCCCCAGGCCGGTGAACGCGTCGAGCGACGCCAGGAGCGCGACGTTGTGCGACAGCGTCTTGCCGAACCCGAACCCCGGGTCCACCACCAGGTGCTCCGGCCGGATGCCGGCGTCGAGGCAGGCCCGCGTCCGCTCGGCGAGGAAGGTGCGCACCTCCACGACGACGTCCTGGTAGCGGGGATCGCGCTGCATGGTCTCCGGCGAGCGCTGCATGTGCGTGAGGCACACCGGTACGCCGAGCTGAGCGGCGGCCTCCAGGGCGCCCGGCCGCTGCAGCGCCCGCACGTCGTTGACCATGCTGGCGCCGGCGGCCACGGCTGCCCGCATGACCTCGGGACGGGAGGTGTCCACGGAGAGCGGCACGGGGACCTGCCGGACCAGGGCCTCGACCACCGGGACGACGCGGTCGAGTTCCTCGGCGAGGGTCGGCGGGCGCGAGCCGGGTCGGGTGGACTCCCCGCCGATGTCGATGAGGTCGGCCCCTTCGGCAGCCAGGGTGCGCCCGTGCTCCACGGCTCGGTCGAGGCCGTCGAAGCGCCCGCCGTCGGAGAAGGAGTCGGGGGTCACGTTGAGGATGCCGCAGACCAGAGGCCGCCTCGCCGCGAGGGCCCCACTGAGGGGGTGCCTCGAGGTGCCGGTGCCCGCGGGCGTGCGGCCGGCCAACGCCGTGCCGGTCATCTGGCTGCTCCGATCTGGGTGGTCCGGAGGGCGGAGCGGCGGGGGTCCACGGCCGCCCGAGGCCCTTCTCGGGCGTCGCCGGCCCGCCCCGGCCCCGCTGCAGGGTCGCGCCGCGAGCCTGCGGGGGGCAGCGGGGTCCTTCGTCAGCCGCGCGCGGACGCGAGCGTGTGCCGCAGGAGCAGGGCGGTGGTGACCGGGCCGACGCCGCCGGGGACCGGGGTCAGTCCGGCGACGCGCCCGGTGACCGAGGCGGCGTCGACGTCCCCGACCAGTCCGCCGTCGGGCGTCGGGTTGGTCCCGACGTCGATGACGACCGCGTCCGCGGCGACGTGCTCGGCCGTGATGAGGTCCGGGCGCCCGACGGCCGCGACGAGCACGTCCGCGGACCGCGTGACCTCGGCCAGGTCCTTGGTGCCCCGGTGGCAGACGGTCACGGTCGCATCCCGCTGGAGCAGCAGGTGCGCCGCGGGCTTGCCGACGACGTTCGAGCGCCCCACCACGACGGCGTGCGCGCCGGACAGGGGGATCCCGTGGTGGTCCAGGAGGGCGAGCACGGCCTCGGCGGTCGCCGGCGCGAAGGCGGGCAGGCCTGCGGCCAGCCGTCCCAGGCTCAGCGGGTTGGCGCCGTCGACGTCCTTGGCGGGGTCGATCGACGCGGCGAGGTCCTCGAAGACGGCGTCGGCCGGCAGCGGGGTCTGCAGGATGATGCCGTGCACCGCGGGGTCTGCGCTGAGCGCGGCCAGCTCGGCGCGGATCCGATCCGGCGTCGCCGTCTCCCCGAGGTCGACCACGGAGCAGGCGATGCCGGTCCTCTCCGCGGCCCGGGCGATGGAGCGGACGTACCAGGCGCTGGACTCGTCCGCCGTCGCGACGACCACGGCCAGCCGGGGCGGTGTCCCGGCGGCGGCCAGGTCGGCGGCCGCGGCGGCGACCTCGGCGCGGATGCCGGCGGCCAGTTCGGTCCCGCTCAACGTCGCGGTCATCGGACCAGCCCGTCGCGGACGGCGGCGGTGACCTTCTCCGCGCGCAGGACCAGGTCGTCGACGGTGTCGACGACCGCGGTGAGCTCCCCCCAGGTCGCCGGGTCCTTGATGCCGCCGAGGTTGATCTCCACGTTGACCCGGGCCGTCGTGGCCGCGGCCCGGGCCGCCTCTGCGGCGGCGGCGACGTCGCTGATCACGTTGCGGTTCCCGACGGGCAGCAACTGCTCGGCGAGGCCCAGCACCTGGTCGGCGACGGAGATGACGATCGCCGGCACGTGCGCCGCGGCGACCAGGGCCCTCGCGATGGCCTCGGACCGGGCCGGGGCCTCGTCCGACGTCCCCTTGGGGAGCCCGTAGGCCTCGGTGACCGCGGTGAAGGCCGCGGCGTCCTCCTCGGCCAGGCCCACGGCGTTCTGGCGCAGCCGGTCGGCGGTGGCCGTGATGGTGGCGATCTCCTCGGCGTGCTCGGCGTACTTCGCCGAGTCGCTGTAGCGGGCGACCATCGCCACCAGGGCGGCGGCCTGGGCCGCGTGCAGTGCGGCGGTGGCCCCGCCTCCTGGGGCGGGCACCCTGGCGGCGAGCTGCGCCAGGAACGTCTCGATGGTGTCGGTGCGCATGAACGAGTCCTCC
Organism: Geodermatophilus sp. URMC 61; assembly: GCF_052931555.1. Classification (NCBI taxonomy): domain Bacteria; kingdom Bacillati; phylum Actinomycetota; class Actinomycetes; order Geodermatophilales; family Geodermatophilaceae; genus Geodermatophilus; species Geodermatophilus sp. URMC 61. The sequence continues at coordinate 1,287,163 of NZ_JBRFHZ010000002.1, read as the reverse complement.
GGGGTGAGCGAGGCCGCGGGCCGGCGGGCGGCCCCGGGAGTGGTCGGGGTCGCCCGCCGGTCCAGCGGAGAGGTGGTGGTCGAGCGGCCACCCTTCAGGGGCCCGCCGGCCCCGTCCCGAGGCTCGCGCCGAGCGTGCGAGGCGTGAGGAGGACGGGGTCCTTCGAGGAGGCGTGGGGGGAAGGGTGGTCCTCTCTCAGCCGCGGAGCCGGGTCATCTCCGGGTCCACGAGCGGCTCGGTGGCGACGGTCGCAGGGATCCGGGTGCCGAAGTACTCGATCTCGACCTCCGTGCCGACGGTCGCCGAGGCCGGCAGCCAGGCGTAGGCGATCGGCCGGCCGACGGTGTGCCCGAAGGCCGCGCTGGTCACGTAGCCGGCCGGGTGGCCGTCGACGAGGACCGGCTCGTGGCCGAGGACGACGCTGCGGCCGTCGTCGATCGTCAGGCAGGACAGCCGGCGGCTCACCGTGTCGTCGCCGATCCCGGCGAGGGCCTGCCGCCCCACGAAGTCGGCCTTCTTCTGCGTGCGGACGGCGAACCCGAGACCGGCCTCGTACGGGTTGTGCTCGGTGGTCATGTCGTGGCCCCAGGCGCGGTAGCCCTTCTCCAGCCGGAGGCTGTTGAAGGCCGCGCGGCCCGCGGCGATGACGCCGAGGTCCTGACCGGCGGCCCACAGGACGTCCCACAGCCGCTGGCCGTTGTCGGCGCTGGTGTAGAGCTCCCAGCCGAGCTCGCCGACGTAGGACAGTCGCATCGCCGTGACCGGGACTCCCCCGATCCGGGCCCGCTTGGCGCGGAAGTACTTGAGCCCGTCGTTGGAGAAGTCGTCGGCGCTGAGCCGCTGCACGAGGTCGCGGGCCCGGGGACCCCACAGGCCGATGCAGCACGTGCCGCCGGTGATGTCCCGGATCTGCACGCTGCCGTCCGCCGGCGCCTGGCGCTGCAGGTAGTCGTGGTCGAGGGGCCCGTTGGCGCCGACCTGGAACAGTTGCTCGCCCAGCCGCGCGACCGTGAGGTCGCTGCGGATGCCGCCGGCCTCGTCGAGGGCGAGCGCGTAGGTCACCGCCCCGACCGACTTGTCCATCTCGCCGGTCGTCAGCCGCTGCAGGAGGCCGAGGGCCCCGGGGCCGCTGACCTCCAGCCGCTTGAGCGGGGTCATGTCGTACATCGCCACGGCCGTCCGCGTGCGCCACGCCTCGGCCGCCGCGATCGGCGAGTGGAACTGCGCGCTCCACGCGTCCCGCTCCGGCGGCACCCACTCGGTCGGCAGCTCCTCCACCAGCGGGGCGTTGGCCTCGTACCAGTGCGGCCGCTCCCAGCCGGCGGCCTCGAGGAAGACCGCGCCGAGCTCCTGCTGCCGGGCCTGGAAGGGGCTGACCCGCAGGTTGCGCGGGGACAGCCGCGGCTGCAGCGGGTGGATCACGTCGTAGATCTCGACGAAGTTCTGCTGCGAGGTCTCGCTCACGTACTCCGGCGCGAGCTGGACGTCCTCGAAGCGGTGCACGTCACAGCCGTGCAGGTCGATCTCGGAGCGGCCGTCGACCAGGAGCTGGGCCACCGCCCGGCCGACCCCGGCGGAGTGGGTCACCCAGACCGCCTCGGCGATCCAGAAGCCGGCCACGTCCCGCGACTCCCCGATCAGCGGGCCGCCGTCGGGCGTGAACGAGAAGACGCCGTTGAAGCCGTTGTCGATCTTCGTGGCGCGCAGCGAGGGCAGCAGCAGCTGGCTCTGCTCCCACGCCGGGGCGAAGTCCTCCTCGGTGAAGGGCAGCATCGAGGGCATCGACGACTCCCGCACGCCGTCCCCCTGCGGCAGCTCGCGCAGGTCGACCGGCATCGGCCGGTGGGCGTAGGAGCCGATGCCCAGGCAGTCGACGCGCTCGCGATAGTAGAGGTCCTGGTCCTGGTGGCGCAGGATCGGCAGGCTCGCCTCGCTGAGCTCGTCGTTGCGCCCGACGAGGTCCGGCACCTGCCCGGTCCAGACGAACTGGTGGGCCAGGGGCAGCAGCGGAACGTCCATCCCGACCATGGCGCCCAGCTCCACCCCCCAGAAGCCGGCGCAGGAGACCACGAGGTCGGCGGGGATGACGCCGTCCGGGGTCCGGACGCCGGTGACCCGGCCGCCGGCCTGCTCGATGCCGGTCACCCGGGTCGAGCCCTGGAACCGGGCGCCGCGCGCCTCGGCGCGGCGAGCCAGGGCGACGACCGCCCGGGAGGCCTTCGCCAGGCCGTCGGAGGGGATGTGCAGCCCGCCGAGGATGCGGTCGCGATCGACCAGCGGGTGCAGCCGCACGCACTCCTCCGCATCGACCACCTGCGCCTCGACGCCCCAGGAGGTCGCCCAGCCCTGCTTGCGGTGCAGGTCGGCGAGCCGCTCCGGCGTGGTGGCGACCTCGAGGCCACCGACCTGGTTGAAGCACCAGGCACCGTCGACGTCGATGCCCTTGAGCTTCTCCACGGTGTAGCTGGCGAGCGCCGTCATGGTCTTGGAGGCGTTGGTCTGAAAGACCAGCCCCGGCGCGTGCGACGTGGAGCCCCCGGTCAGCGGGAGGGGCCCCTGGTCGACCACGGTGACGCGGTCCCAGCCACGAGCGGTCAGCTCGTCGGCCAGGTTGGCGCCGACGATCCCCGCTCCGATGATGACCACACGAGGGGTGGTGGACATTGCTTTCGCTCCTGACGTGCCGGTTGGTCTGGGTCGGCCCCTCTGCAGGGTCCCGCCGCGAGCCTGCGAGGGGCGGGGGCAGAGGGGTCCTTCATCAGCTGTCGTGGGTGGTGGTGAACTCGAGGGCCGCGTCGAGCAGCCAGTCGGCGAGGTAGCCGGCGAAGGACGACCGGACCAGGACGACGAAGTCGTCGGCGGCGTCGGACAGGGCCAGCAGCACGACGCCGGCCTGGCCGAGCATCGTCTGCGCGCTGCTGCCCCGGCCGAACACCCGTGGGTGCAGGTCGATCGAGCAGCCCTTGGCCAGGACGTCGCGCACCCGCGCACCGGTCAGCCGGAGTGCGATCCGCTGGGCGGAGACGTCCGTCGCGGATCCGCCCAGCGGGAGGACGGCGGCGCGGACGCGGGGCTCCAGCTCCTCGGGCGCCTCGGTGGTGCTGGTGAGCAGCCACTCGTCGGGGCCGAGCCAGACGGCCCGCCCCGTGCCGGCCGGCACCCAGGTGTTGGGAGCCGTCGGCAGGGCGACGCCCAGCGCCGCCGACGCCTCGGCGCCGACGGTGCCGAGCCGGACGTCGACCGTCGCCACGTACGGCTCGACGGCGATGCCGACGGTGTCGGGCAGTTGCGCGAAGGCGGTGCTCCAGGCCTCGAGCGGGTGGGTGCGCAGCAGCTCAGCCATCGCGACGGGCTCCTTCGGGATCGACCAGCACCGACCCGGTGACCTCGACCGGGACGAGGGTGCCGTTGACGGGGACGTGGACGGTCTCGCCGACGCGCGCCCGGCCGCCCTTGACCAGGGCGAGGGCGAACGGGCGCTCGAGCTCGGCGCTGCGGTAGCTCGAGGTGACGTGGCCGAGCATCGGGACCGGCGGGGGCGGCAGCTGGCCGTCGGCGCGGAACTCCACGATCTGCGAGCCCTCCGGCAGCACGGTCTGCCGGTCCACGGGCAGCAGCCCGACCAACTGCTTGCGCAGCGGGTCCTGGTTGGCCTGGCGGGCGAAGGAGCGCTTGCCGACGAAGTCGGGCTTCTTCTTCGAGACCGCCCAGGCCATGCCCAGGTCGTGCGGGGTGACGGTGCCGTCGGTGTCCTGCCCGATGATCGGGTAGCCCTTCTCCGCGCGCAGGACGTGCATGGTCTCCGTGCCGTAGGGCGTGATGCCGTACGGGCGGCCGGCCTCGAGCAGTCGCTGCCAGACCGCGACCGCGTACCACGGGTTGACGTAGACCTCGAAGGCGAGCTCGCCGGAGAAGCTGATCCGGGCCAGCCGGACCGGCACGCCCTCCAGGGTGGTGTCCCGCCAGGTCATGAACGGGAAGGCCTCGTTGGAGACGTCCACCTCGGGGAAGACGGCGCCGATGACGTCCCGGGAGCGGGGGCCGACGACGGGGACGGTGACCCACTGCTCGGTGACCGAGGTGCAGTGGACCCGCAGGTCCGGCCACTCGGTCTGGACCCACTCCTCCATCCAGTCGAGGATCTTCGCCGCGCCGCCGGTGGTGGTGAGGACGAGGAAGCGGTCCTCGGCCAGGCGCAGCACCGTGCCGTCGTCGATGACCATGCCGTCGACGCCGCACATGACCCCGTAGCGGACCGAGCCGACCTTCAGGCTGCTCATCAGGTTCGTGTAGAGCCGGTCGAGGAGGACGGCGGCGTCCGGGCCCTGGACGTCGATCTTGCCGAGGGTGGAGCCGTCGAGGATCCCGACGCCGGTGCGGGCTGCGGCGCACTCCCGGAGGACCGCGGCCTCCATGTTCTCGCCGGGCCGCGGGTAGTAGCGGGGACGCTTCCACTGGCCGACGTCCTCGAAGACCGCCCCGGCCGCCACGTGCCAGTCGTGCAGCGCGGTGACCCGCTCGGGGTCGAAGAGCCGGCCGCGGTCGCGGCCGGCCAGCGCGGCGAACGCGACGGGGGTGTAGGGCGGCCGGAACGTGGTGGTCCCGGTGTCCTGCACCGGGATCCCCAGCAGCTCGGCGGTGATCCCCGAGGTGAGGACGCCGGAGGTCTTGCCCTGGTCGTGTGCCGTCCCGATCGTCGTGTACCGCTTGACGTGCTCGATCGACCGCAGGCCGGCACCCACCGCGCGGGCGATGTCGGCGACCGTGGCGTCGCGCTGCAGGTCGACGAACTGGGTGCTGCCGTCGGCGCCGGAGGTGTCCGGCACCCGCCACAGCACCAGCGGGGCGGTCGGGGTGACGGGCGCCGGGGCGGACGGCAGCCGGTCCTCCCCCGCCGGCGCGATCCCCAGCGCGGTCAACGTCCCGCGAGCCACCCGCTGCCCATCGGCCAGGCATCCGGCCAGGTCGAACACGCCGGCGGCCGAGCCGGTGACCGACAGGCCGTCGAGCTCCTCCCCGGGGAGGAAGGCCCCGAGGGCCTCGTCGTAGCGCAGCCGGCCGCGGGCCTGGCTGAACAGGTGGACCGCGGGGTTCCAGCCCCCGCTGACCAGGAGCAGGTCGCAGGCGATGGCGCTGCTGGCGCCCACCTCTCCGTCGGAGAACGGGGCGACGAGGGCGTGCGTGACCCGCTCCACGCCCTGGGTGCCGACCACGACCGCCCCGGACAGGACGCGGATGCCTGCGCGCTCGCACTCCTCCCGGCGCTGCGGTGAGCCCTCCGGTCGTGCGTCGACCACCGCCTGCACCCGCACGCCGGCACGGTGCAGGTCGAGGGCGGCCTCGTAGGCGCTGTCGTTGGTGGTGAACACGACCGCCTCGCGGCCGGGCAGCACGCCGTAGCGGTGCAGGAACGTCCGGGCGGCGCCGGCGAGCATGGTGCCCGGGCGGTCGTTGTCGGCGAACACGACCGGGCGCTCGTGCGCCCCGGTCGCGACGACGATCGACCGCGCCCGGATGCGCCACACCCGCTGACGGGACAGGTGCTTGGGTGCGGCGGCGCCGAGGTGGTCGGTGCGCCGCTCGAGCGCCAGGACGAAGCCGTCGTCGTAGCTGCCGAAGGCGGTGGTGCGCTGCAGGTGCAGCACCTCGGGGTGGCGGGCCAGCTCCGCGACCGCGTCGGCCACCCAGTCCGCCGCCGGGACGCCGTCGAGCCGGTCGGTGCCCGACAGCAGGGAGCCGCCGGCCTCGGACTGCTCGTCCACCAGGGCGACGCGGGCGCCGGCACGGGCGGCGGTGAGCGCGGCGGTCAGCCCCGCGGGTCCGGCACCCACGACGAGCACGTCGACGTGGTGGTGGACCGCGTCGTAGCGGGCCGAGTCGGGGACCTCGGCGAGGCGCCCCTGCCCCGGCAGGCCGTGGGCGGCCAGCCCGTCGTGGAGCTCGACGGTGGTGGCCAGCAGCATGGGCTCGGGGAAGGGCTCCTCGAGCTGCACCAGGCCGCCCGGGTCCTCTGCCCAGGCCGCGGCGATGCCGCGGGGCCGGCCGAACTTGATGCTCGTGGCGACCTGGTGCCGGCCGTTGGCGAGCAGCGCCGAGGCCAGGGTGTCGCCGGGATGACCGGGAAGGGTCTGCCCGTCGAAGGTGAACTCGACGGTGGTGGCGCGGTCGATGCGGCCGCCCTCGGGGGTGCGGAACGGACTCGTCATGGGGTCACCGGCTTCGGGTCATCGAGGCGGTAGACGCGCTCGAAGCGGTAGGTGGCGGTGTCGCGGACCGCGTTGAACCAGCGGCGGCAGCCCGCGCTGTGGTTCCAGCGCTCGGCGAAGCGGCCCTTGGGGTTGTCGCGGAAGAAGACGTAGTGCGCCCACTCCTCGTCGGAGAGCTCGGCGGGGCTGTCCGGGTACGGGACGTGGGCCTGGCCGCCGTAGTGGAACTCGACCTCCTCGCGGGGGCCGCACCACGGGCATGCGATGAGTTGCACGGGAGACTCCCTGGGTCAGTGGGCCACGGCGGCCGCGCCGTGCTCGTCGACGAGCGCGCCGGTGACGAAGCGGTCGAGGGTGAACGGCGCCACGTACGGGTGGGGCTCGTCGTGGGCGATGGTGTGCGCCAGGGCCGAGCCGATGCCGGGCGTGGCCTTGAACCCGCCGGTGCCCCAGCCGCAGTTGAGGTAGACGTTGTCGTAGGGGGTCCGGCCCACGATCGGCGAGGCGTCGGGGCTGACGTCGACGATGCCGCCCCAGGTGCGCAGCAGGTGCGCCCGCGCGAACACCGGGAAGAGCTCGACGGCGGCGGCCATCTGGCGCTCGATGATGTGGAAGGCGCCGCGCTGGCCGTAGCCGTTGTAGGAGTCGACCCCGGCGCCCATGACCAGCTCGCCCTTGTGCGCCTGGGAGACGTACACGTGCACGGCGTTGGACATGACCACCGTGGGGTGCACCGGCTCGAGCAGCTCGGAGACCAGCGCCTGCAGCGGGTGGCTCTGCACCGGCACGCGGATGCCGAGCATGTCGGTGAGCACGGAGGTGTGGCCGGCCGCGCAGAGGGCGACCTTGCCGGCGGCGATGGTGCCGCGGGTGGTCTGCACCCCGGTGACCCGGTCGCCGTCGGTGGTGAACCCGGTGACCTCGCAGTCCTGGATGAGGTCGATGCCGGCCTCGTCGGCCCGGCGGGCGAAGCCCCAGGCCACGTAGTCGTGCTTGGCGATGCCGGCGCGCGGCTGGTACGTCGCCCCCAGGACCGGGTAGCGGATGTCGGCCGACGTGTTGACGACCGGGCAGATCTTGCGGACCTCGTCCGGCTCCAGCCACTCCGCGTCGACGCCGTTGAGCTTGTTGGCCTCGACCCGGCGCACGCTGTCGCGGACGTCCTGCAGGGTGTGGGCGAGGTTGAGCACGCCGCGCTGGCTGAACAGGATCGGGTAGCCGAGGTCCTCCTCGAGACCCTCCCACAGCTTCAGCGCGTGCTCGTAGATGGCCGAGCTCTCGTCCCACAGGTAGTTGGAGCGGATGATCGTGGTGTTGCGGGCCATGTTGCCGCCCGCCAGCCAGCCCTTCTCCAGCACCGCGACGTTCGTGATGCCGTGGTTCTTGGCCAGGTAGTGCGCGGTGGCCAGGCCGTGCCCGCCGCCGCCGACGATGACCACGTCGTAGGAGCGCTTCGGCTCCACGTCGCGCCACAGGAAGTCCGGGTGCTCCGGCAGGTCCGCGCCGGGGGTGCGTGGGGTGCGGGTGGCGTGGGAGGAACCGAGGCTCATCGGGGGACCTCCGTCAGGTCGGGGTAGAGCGGGTGGCGGTCGGCGAGCCGGGTGACCCGCGCGCGGAGCGCGGCGAGCTGGTACTCGCCGACGGAGGGCCGCAGCGCGGCGGTGATCACGTCGGACACCTCGGCGAAGTCGTCGAGGTCGAAGCCGCGCGCGGCCAGCGCCGGGGTGCCGATGCGGACACCGGAGCTGACCATGGGCGGACGGGGGTCGAAGGGCACGGCGTTGCGGTTGACGGTGATGCCGATCGCGTGCAGGCGGTCCTCGGCCTGCCGGCCGTCGAGCTCAGACTCGCGCAGGTCCACCAGGACGAGGTGGACGTCGGTGCCGCCGCTGACCACATTGATGCCGGCCTCGCGGGAGTCGGGGGCCAGCAGCCGGTCCGCCAGGATCCGGGCGCCGGCGAGGGTGCGCTCCTGGCGCTCCCGGAAGGCCGGCTCCGCGGCCAGCTTGAAGGCGACCGCCTTGGCGGCGATCACGTGCTCCAGAGGCCCGCCCTGCTGGCCCGGGAACACCGACGAGTTGAACTTCTTCGCCAGGTCCGCCGTGGCCAGGATGACCCCACCGCGCGGGCCGCCCAGGGTCTTGTGGGTGGTCGAGGTGACCACGTGGGCGTGCGGCACCGGGGAGGGGTGCAGCCCGGCGGCGACGAGCCCGGCGAAGTGCGCCATGTCCACCATCAGGTAGGCCCCGACCTCGTCCGCGATCCGGCGGAACTCGGCGAAGTCCAGGTGACGGGGGTAGGCCGACCAGCCGGCCACGATGAGCTTGGGCCGCCGCTCCAGCGCCAGCTTCTCCACCTCGGCCATGTCGACCCGGTGGTCCTCGCGGGCCACGTGGTAGGCGGCCACCTCGTAGAGCTTGCCGGAGAAGTTGAGCCTCATGCCGTGGGTCAGGTGACCCCCGTGGGCCAGGTCGAGGCCCAGGATGGTGTCACCGGGCTCCAGCAGCGCGGACATCGCCGCGGCGTTGGCCTGCGCGCCCGAGTGCGGCTGGACGTTGGCGTACTCCGCACCGAACAGCGCCTTCAGCCGGTCGATGGCCAGCTGCTCCACGACGTCCACGTGCTCGCAGCCGCCGTAGTACCGCCTGCCCGGGTAGCCCTCGGCGTACTTGTTGGTCAGCACCGAGCCCTGGGCCTGCATGACCGCCACCGGAGCGAAGTTCTCGCTGGCGATCATCTCCAGCGTGGTCTGCTGGCGCGTCAGCTCGGCGGAGATCGCGTCGAAGACCTCCGGGTCGGTGTCCGCCAGCGATCGGTTGAGCACCCGGTCCGAGATGGCCGGGGCCTGAGGCGCTCCGTCGACCTGGACGACCATGCCGCAGTCCCTTCTGTCATGAGATAAGCCCGAGGACTGGTATATCAGTCGTCCAACACCGTAGGGTGGTGCTCGAGCAGGGTCAAGGGGGGCCGCGAAAGGACCTCACCGGCCCGCACCGTGAAAGGACCCTCCCTGCTCCCCCACCGTCCGCGCGCTCACCGCGGGGCCCTCCAGGAGGGCCGCGGCGGGCCTCTCCAGGGAGGCCCGCACGTCCGCACACCCCCGAGAGGAGAACAACCGCCATGGCCTACGAGGTGAAGGGCGTCGTCGCCCGCAGCAAGGGAGCCCCCGTCACGGTGGAGACGGTGATCGTCCCCGACCCCGGCCCCGGCGAGGCCGTGGTCGACGTCCAGGCCTGCGGGGTGTGCCACACCGACCTGCACTACCGCGAGGGCGGCATCAACGACGAGTTCCCGTTCCTGCTCGGCCACGAGGCCGCCGGCACCGTGGCCGCGGTCGGCGCGGGGGTCACCAACGTCGCGGTCGGGGACTACGTGATCCTCAACTGGCGGGCGGTGTGCGGGCAGTGCCGGGCGTGTGCCAGGGGGGAGCTGCAGTACTGCTTCGCCACGCACAACGCCGCGCAGAAGATGACCCTGGCCGACGGCACCGAGCTGAGCCCGGCGCTGGGCATCGGCGCGTTCGTGGAGAAGACGCTGGTGCACTCCGGGCAGTGCACCAAGGTCGATCCGGCCGCGCCGGCCACCGCCGCCGGGCTGCTGGGCTGCGGGGTGATGGCCGGGGTGGGCGCGGCGATCAACACCGGCGGGGTGCGCCGTGGCGAGTCGGTGGCGGTGTTCGGCTGCGGCGGGGTGGGCGACGCCGCGATCGCCGGGGCGACGCTGGCCGGGGCGACCACGATCATCGCCGTGGACATCGACGACCGGAAGCTGGAGTGGGCCCGCCGGTTCGGCGCCACCCACACCGTCAACTCCCGCGAGACCGACGCGGTGGCGGCGATCAAGGGCGCCACGCACGGCTTCGGGGTGGACGTGGCGATCGACGCGGTGGGGCATCCGGCGGTGTTCGAGCAGGCCTTCTACGCCCGTGACCTGGCCGGGCGGGTGGTGCTGGTGGGCGTCCCGACCCCCGACATGCAGATCACGCTGCCGCTGCTCGAGGTCTTCGGCCGGGGCGGGGCGATCAAGTCCTCCTGGTACGGCGACTGCCTGCCCTCCCGGGACTTCCCGATGCTGGTCGACCTGTACCGGCAGGGCCGCTTCCCGCTGGACGACTTCGTCAGCGAGACCATCGGTCTGGACGACGTCGAGGAGGCCTTCGACAACCTGCGCCGGGGCGAGGTGCTGCGCTCCGTGGTGGTGTTGGACAAGTGATCGAGCTCGCGAGCCCACCGATGAGCCCGGTACCGCGGGGAACGGGTACGACGAGCGTGCGAGGAGGACGCGGGACCGCCCGCATCGACAAGGCCGTCGTCTCCGGCGTCTTCAGCCTCGACGGGCAGGACTTCGACGTCGACAACAACGTCTGGCTGGTCGGCGACGACGACGAGGTGCTCGTCATCGACGCCCCGCACGACGCGGCCCCGATCCTCGACGCCATCGGCGGGCGTCGGGTGACCGCCATCGTGCTGACCCACGGGCACAACGACCACATCACCGCCGCCGTGGCGCTGCGCGAGGCCACCGGGGCGCCGATCTGGATCAACCCCGCCGACCTCATGCTGTGGAGGAGCGTCCATCCGGAGGCGTTGCCCGATGCCCCCGTCGGCCACGGCACCCGCTTCTCCGTGGCCGGGACGTGCCTGTTCTCGATGCACACCCCGGGCCACAGCCCGGGCAGCACGTCGCTCTACGCACGCGACCTGGCCACCGTCTTCACCGGCGACACGCTGTTCTGCGGCGGGCCCGGCGCCACCGGGCGCTCCTACAGCGACAGGCCGACCATCCTGAACTCCATCCGGTCGTGTCTGCTGACCCTGCCCGAGGACACGGTCGTCAAGACCGGCCACGGCGACGACACGACCATCGCCGCGGAGGTGTGCCGTGTCCGTTGAGAGCCCGGGCCGGGCACGTGCGCCCGGGGGAACAGGACCACCACCTCCGGTGGAGGGCCGGCCGACGCGGCAGCGGACCCGCCTCGCGCTGCAGCGGGCGCTGCGAGACGCGAGCTACGAGGTCCTGCCGCTGCGGGGCGCCGAGGAGTCGGTCGTCGGGCACGTCCCCCGGACCGTGCCCCTCACCGTGACGGTGACCGAGGCCAAGGGCTTGACGCCGACGCTCGAGTTGGCCGAGCGGTTGTCGGGTCACGGGTTCGTCGCCACGCCCCACCTGGCCGCCCGCCTCGTCCGGGACCGGGCCCATCTGGCCGACGTCGTGGCCCGCCTGCGGACCGCCGGGGTGAACAGCGTCTTCGTCATCGGGGGCGATGCCGCCGAGCCCGCGGGGAGGTTCCCCGACGCGCTCTCCCTGCTCGAGGAGCTGGAGACCGTCGGCCACCACTTCGAGGACGTGGGCATCGGCGGCTACCCCGAGGGGCACGGACACATCAGCGCGGAGCTGATCGAACGCGCCCTCGAGCGGAAGGCCCCGCACGCGACCCACGTCATCACCCAGCTGTGCTTCCACCCCTCGACGACGACGGCATGGGCACGGCAGGTCGAGCTGCGGGGCGTCGACCTGCCCATCCGGATCGGAGTCCCCGGCGCGGTGACACGCCAGAAGCTGGTGCGCATCTCGGCCGGGCTCGGGCTCGGCCAGTCGGCCCGGTTCCTGGTGAAGCAGCAGAGCATGTTCTGGCGCTTCTTCCTGCCCCACGGCTACCGGCCGGACCGTCTCGTGGAAGCCCTCGCACCCAGCCTCGGCCGGCCCGAGCACAACCTGCAGGGCTTCCACTTCTTCACGTTCAACGAGGTGGCGGGGACGGAGGCGTGGCGGCAGGAGTGGCTGGCCCGGCTGTCCGACGCAGACCCGAGGTAGCGGGGGCGGCCGCCGTCGGCGAGCCGATGGCACGACCGGGGAGGACGGCATGCCGGGCCCGGTGTGCAGTACGGAGGCGTTCCACTCCTCCCCTCGCCGGAGGGCGGCCGCCGGCCCTCCGGCAACTCCCTGCTGATCAGCGGGACGGACCGCACCGTGCTGGTCGACCCCTCGATCGGCGAGGCGGGTCGTCATCGGCCATGCCCACGAGGACCCACTGGCGGGACTGCACCCCTTCCCGGACCTGCCGGTCCCCGCACACCCCGCCGAGGTCGGCGCCGTCCGCTCCCCCGAGGTCCTGCTCCCCGGCTTCGGGATGGGACCCTCCGAGACCGGGTCCTCCGGGAGCAGCTCCGCGACACCTCCCACCTGAGCGAGCGCCAGGACGTCGGCACGTTCGAGGACGGCGACGTGGTCGACCTCGGTGGCCGGACCCCGACCGTCCTGCACCTGTCCGGGCACACCGCGGGTCACTGCGGCTCGCTCGTCGAGCCCGACGGTTCCCGCGTTCCTCGCGGACATCGACCTGACGTCCCTCGGCCCGTACCACGGCGACCTGTCGAGCGTCGGACCGCCCTCCTGCACCGGGAGCGACTCGAGCGCCACGGCGTGGTCGTGCCCACCGACGCCGGCCACCTCGCCGTGTGACGGACACGGCTCCGTGGCGCCGTACCGCTCGGCCACGGACACCCCAGCGGGGCCGAGGACGTCGTCCTCGGCCCCGCTGGGCGGCCCACCCTTCAGGAGCTCGCCGGCCCCGTCCCGGGTCCCGCTGTCCCCCTGCAGGGTCCCGCCGCGAGCCCGCGAGCGGTGGGGGGCAGGGGGTCCTCCCTCAGTCCGACAGGCGCTGCGTCAGCCACTCGTGGAACTCCCCGATGTGGTGCTCGGAGGGCACCAGGACGCCGCCGTTGGCGTAGGCGCGGGAGGACATGGCCGGCTGGGTGCGCTCACAGGCCTCGAAGTCCTGCTCGTTGACCCGGTGGAACAGCTCCACCGACCGGGACACGTCCTTCCCGGACTCCACCACCTCGCGGGTGTACAGCCAGTCGCACTCCACGATGGTCCGGTCGACCGACACCGGGAACATGCGGTGGAAGATGACGTGGTCGGGCACCAGGTTGACGAAGACCGTCGGCCGGACGGTGATGGCGTAGTAGCGGCGGTCCTGGTCCTCGTCGACGCCGGGGAGCCTGCCGAAGCCCTCGCTGCCGTCGACGGTGAAGCCCTGGACGTCGTCGCCGAACTCCGCGCCGTGCCCGACGAAGAACTGCGCGGCGTAGCCGTCGGCGAACTCCGGGAGCACCTCGGTGAGCTCGGGGTGGATGGTCGCGCAGTGGTAGCACTCCATGAAGTTCTCGATGATGAGCTTCCAGTTCGCCTTCACGTCGTAGGTGATGCGGCGGCCCACCGTGAGCGAGTCCAGCTCGTAGTGGTCGATGGACTCCAGGTCCCCGAGGCGGTCGGTGATGGCGCCCATGACGTCGTTCTCGAAGGACGGGGGCTCCTTGGCCAGGGAGACCCAGGCGTACCCCAGCCACTCCCGCAGGTGCACCGGCACCAGGCCGTACTGCACGCGGTCGATGTCGGGCATCTTCGTCAGGTTCGGGGCCGCGACCAGCTTGCCCTCGAGGTCGTAGGTCCAGGCGTGGTACGGGCACTGGAAGGCCCGCTTGACCTCACCGGAGTCGTCGGTGCAGATCTGCGCGCCGCGGTGCCGGCAGATGTTGAGGAAGGCCCGCAGCTGCCCGTCACGGCTGCGGACGATCAGCACGCTCTCCCGGCCGACCTGGACCTTCCGGAACTTCCCGGGAGTCGGCAGGTCGGCCGACCGCACGGCGCAGAACCACATGGTCTCGAAGATCCGGCTCTGCTCGAGGGCGAAGACGGCCGGGTCTGTGTAGTAGTGGCCCGGCAGCGTGGAGATGAGGCTCGCGGGCAGGTCGGTGGTGGTCATACGGCACCTCGGGGATCTGGGGACACCGGAAGTCGGGACAACGCCTGTCTGCGACAAGCCGCGGTCGTCGCCCGCCAGCGAGCTCAGGACGACCGATGTGTTGCACATTACTCAGCGGCTCGCGCAGGACGCAACAGTCTTGCCGCCGAGAATTCCCCGGATCCGCGCGGAGGATCTCCGAACGGGCCGGGACACCACCGCGCCCCCACCGCGACCACCCGGTGGCACGGCGGGCCCGGGCGACCGGACGGCGGCGGACGGAACGACGTGCACACGTGGCGCTTCCGACGCCGTCCCGCTCGCGCTGGGTGCCCACATGGCGCCGAGGGGACGCAGCGAGGTCAGCGGGACGTCTCGACCACCACGGGAGCAGCGCCCCGCCGGGTCAGCGGGCCCGGGCGAAGAAGCCCAGCTTCCTGCTCAGCTCCTCTGCGCCCGACACCACCCGCCGGGCGAGCTTCGGGAAGTCCTCGGGATCCATGCGGAAGGACGGCCCCGAGACGCTGAGGGCCGCGATCACGTCACCGTCCGCGCCTCGGACGGGTGCGGCGACGGCGTTGAGCCCGATCTCGAACTCCTCGACCGTGGCACCCCACCCCTGCTCGACGATCCGGTCGAAGTCCTGTCGCAGCACCTCGGGATCGGTGATCGTGGCAGGGGTGAAGCGCTGCAGCTCCCGGGAGAGCACGTCCTTGCGGACGGCGTCGGGAGCGTAGGCCAGGAGCACCTTGCCGCTCGACGTCGCGTGCAGGGGGGTGCCCTGCCCCACCCAGTTGTGCGTGCTGAGGGCCCCCGGCCCCCGGGCCTGACTGACGTTCACCGCCCGGTCGACGTCCAGGATGGCGATGTTGACCGTCTCCTCGAGGTCGGCGGCCAGTGCGTCGCAGATCGGCCGCCCCTCCCGGGCGATGTCCAACTGCGCGGCGGCCGCGCCGGCCAGGCGCACGACGCCGAAGCCCAGCCGGTACTTGCCTCGGTCGGCCAACTGCTCGACGAAGCCCCGGCTCTCCAGTGCCGCCACCAGGCGGAAGGCCGTGGACTTGTGCACCCCGAGCTCGGCGGCGACCTCCGTGACGCCGGCCTCACCGTGGGCCGCGAGGATCTCCAGGACGCTCAGGGCCCGGTCGACCGACTGCACGACGGCGACCGAGCCCCGCTCCGCGTTCTCACCCTGCGACCCACTCATGACCTCAGCGTAGGTGGCGGATGGCAGGGTGCCGCGCGCCTCTTGACGTCACCGGGGAGGCTGGACCATGCTGTTGCGTCATCGGCGAAGAGTTGCGTTGACCGCAACAGTGACGAGCCTGGAGCGCCCATGATCCCGGTCTGCCCCACGACCGCGTTGCCGCCCGGCGAGGCGACCCGCGTAGAGGCCGACGAGCCCATCGCGGTCTTCAACGTCGACGGCGACTTCTACGCGATCGACGACACGTGCACCCACCAGGACGCCTCGCTGGCCGACGGGTGGCTGGACGGCTGCGCGGTCGAGTGCCCCCTGCACGCCTCCTGCTTCGACCTGCGCACCGGGAAGGTGTCCGGCCCGCCCGCCAAGACACCCGTCCGCACGCACCAGGTCGTCGTGCAGGACGGCATGATCTATGTGCAGCCCGGGGCCGCCGCGGACGGTGCCGCATGAGCCCCACCGTCGCCGTGGTCGGGGCCTCGCTGGCCGGTCTCTCGGCTGCGCGCGCGCTCCGGGACCAGTCGTTCGACGGCCGCATCGTGGTCATCGGCGACGAGGTGCACGCCCCCTATGACCGCCCGCCGCTGTCCAAGGAGTTCCTGGCCGGCACGGCCTCGCTCGACGACATCGCCCTGGGCGCGCCCGACGACGAGGACCTCGGCTTCGAGTGGCGGCTGGGCACCACGGCGGTCGGCGTGGACCACCTCAGCCGCTCGGTGCTGCTGGACGACGGCAGCGAGGTCCGCGCCGACGGCGTCGTCCTCGCCACGGGCGCCCGCGCCCGACGGCTGCCCGGCAGCGACGGGCTCGACGGCGTGCACGTGCTGCGCTCCCTGGACGACGCGATCGCCCTGCGGGAGGACCTGGCCGCCGCCGAACGGCTCGTCGTGATCGGGGCCGGCTTCATCGGGGCGGAGGTCGCCTCCACGGCCCGCAAGCTCGGGCTGGACGTCACGGTCGTCGAGACCCAGCCCGTCCCCCTCGCCGGCCCGCTGGGCGCCGACATGGGCGCGGTCTGCGCCGGGTTGCACGCCGACCACGGCACCCGCCTGCTGGTCGGCACCGGGGTCTCCGGGCTGATCGGCACCGAGAGGGTCGAGGCCGTCGAGCTGACCGACGGCACCCGCCTGCCCGCGGACGTGGTGGTCGTGGGGATCGGCGCCATCCCGAACATCGACTGGCTGGCCCACTCCGGCGTGGCCCTCGGCAACGGCGTCCTCACCGACGCGCGCGGGGCCACGAACATCCCGGGCGTGGTCGCGGTCGGTGACTGCGCCGCGACGTGGTGGCCCTCCGCGGAACGGCACGTGCGCATCGAGCACTGGACCAACGCGCTCGAGCAACCGGCCACCGCGGTCGCCACGCTGCTGGGCAGCGGCGAGCCGGCGCCGACGCCGGTGCCCTACTTCTGGTCGGACCAGTACGGCGCCCGCCTCCAGTTCGCGGGATCGCGCCGCGAGGGCGACGTCGCCCGTGTGGTGGAGGGCGACTGTGCCGACCGCAGCTTCCTCGCGGTCTACGAGCGCGACGGGCACCCCGTGGCCGTCCTCGGGATGAACCAGCCGCGCCTCTTCACCCGGTGGCGCCGACAACTGCGCTCGGCCGTGCCGGCCGCGTCCTGACCCCCGGCCGCCCCCGCACGCAGCGGTGCGGCGGCCCACCCCCGTGGCTCCGCACGCCTGGACCGCCGTCGCCGTGGTGACGGCGGTCCAGGCGTGCGGTTCCGGCTACGGCCTTCGCGCTGGGGACGCCCGCACCGCCTGGTCCGGCCGGTGCGTGACCGTGGCCGTTCGGCCGAGGACCGGCCGTCGCGGACGGCCCGACCGCTCCCCCGGTCACAGGTCGCGTGCCTGGCGACCACCCTGCTCCCCTTGTCGCGTGCCCGCGCGGGAGGCTGCATGAGCGGACGGCCGCCCGCACGGCGCCACCAGCGGGTGACCGACGCCACGACGGCAGACCGGGACGCTTCCCCGAGCTCGATCAGAGCGGAGTGGGAAAGGCGAGATCGAGTGCTGCGGTGTAGACGGCAGGGTCGACGTTCCCGCCGGAACAGACCAGGGCGACGTCGCGGTCGGTGAAGTCGTCCTGCCGGGACAGCACGGCCGCCAGGGCGGCGGCGCCGGCGGGCTCGGCGACGAGTTTGAGGTGCTGGTACGCGCCGGCGACCGCGAGGCGTGCCTGGTCGTCGTCGACGGTGAGCGGAGTGACGCCCAACTCGGCGAGGACGGTCAGCGGGCGCTGCCCCGCGACGGGTCCGGCGATGCCGTCCATGACGGAGGTGCACACGGCCGGGTTGCTGCACACCTGGCCCTCGGCGAGGGACCGGGCCATCTTGTCGTAGCCCCGCGGTTCGACGATGTACTTCTCGATGCCCGGGAAATGGTGCTCCATCGCGACCAGGACGCCCGAGGCCAGCCCTCCGCCGCTGCAGCTGACCACGACCGCGTCGGGTCGAACTCCGCGCGTGAGCAGGTCCTGGGCCAGCTCGAGTCCAGCTGTGCCGGCGCCGGCCATGATGGCGTGGTCGTCGAAGGGCGGGATGAACGTCATCCCTCGCTCCGCCACGATGGTCGCTGCGACCTCGGCACGGTCCTCGGTCGCCGGGTCGTAGAAGACGACCTCGGCGTCCCATGCACGGCAGTTGTCGACCTTGATGCGCGGGGCCGAGGTGGGCACGACGACGACAGCCGGGCATCCCACGAGGCGTCCGGCCGCCGCCACGGCCGCGGCGTGATTGCCGGCGGAGTAGCCGATGATCCCGTTGCGCAGCGTGGGCCCGTCGTACCCGAGCACCTTGTTGAGGGCGCCCCGGACCTTGAACGACCCGGTCACCTGCAGAGACTCCGCCTTCACGAACAGGCGGGCTCCGCAGCTCGCGTCGAGCGCGCGCGAGGTCAGGACGGGCGTCTCCATCACATGGGGTGCGATGCGGTCGGCTGCTCGACGGATGTCGTCCACGCCGAACTCGCGCCGCTCCGCCGACCTGTCAGCGACCACGGCCGCTCACCTCCCAGACGATGGAGATCTCGACCGGCGTGATGGGCTCCCGAGGATCATCGCCCCGAGGAACGGGACACGCCGTGTCACAGACGGCTGTGCCCGTAGCGCCGGCAACAGCCCGATCCGGCCTCCGGTGCGGCCCGAGGAGACCGCCCCGGGCCCGTGACGGCTGTCGTCACCTCATACCGAGGGCCGGCGTGACAGACCTGCCACGGCGGCCGTCGGGACAGTCGACCGGTCCGCCTCGCCTCGAGGTCGCACTCCGCGCCCCCGGGCCGCCGGCTCCTCACGCGTCCCGGTCGGCACGGCCCCTGGACACAGCGAGGCCTCCTGGCGATGGAGCGGCACGCAGCTCCATCGCCAGGAGGCCTTCACCCGTCGCCCGGCCCCTTGCAGGCACGAGGACCCCGTCCCCCCGCTCACGAGTTCGCGGCGAGCCTCTGGACGGGGGCTCGCGCGAGCCTGCGAGCGGTGGGAGCAGGGGGTCCTGTCAGTCGCGCGGATCCTGCGGTCGGCCGATGGCCTCCGCCTTGGCCTGGCTCTGCGCGGGGACGGACGTGCCCCCTGCCGGTGCCACGAAGTTGCCGCCCGGGCTGACCGACAGCTGGTCCGCCGGCTGCGAGCTCGTCGAGGACGGCGCCGCCGCCCCGGTCGCGGTGTCCGTTGCGCCGGGGATCCGGGCCGGTTCCACCATGAGGACGAAGTCGTCGCCGTGGCGGCTGATCCCCTCGACGACGGCCTGCTCGATCGCCAAGGAGGCGTAGTTCCCGCGCAGGACGATGGGATCGCGGCGGAGGTCCTTGACCAGGCTGACGGCCATCGCCGCCATCACCAGCGCGAACGGCAGTGCCGCGATGATCGTGAGGTTCTGCAGCCCCGTCAGGGCGGCGCCGTCCTCGCCCAGGAGCAGCATGATCGCTGCGACGGAGCCCATCACGACGCCCCAGAAGACGACGACCCAGCGGCTCGGTTCCAGGGTGCCGCGCTGCGAGAGCGACCCCATGACGATCGAGGCCGCGTCCGCACCGGACACGAAGAAGATCGCCACGAGGACCATCACGAGCACGGTCGCGGCGGTGGCCAGGGGGTACTGCCCCAGGACGGCGAACAGCTGCCCCTCCGTGGTGCCCTGGCCGGCGACGTCGACGCCGTCGCGCTGGGCGGCGATCCCGGCCCCGCCGAACACGGCGAACCACAGCAGGCTGACCAGGCTGGGCACGAGCAGCACGCCCGTGACGAACTGGCGGATGGTCCGGCCGCGGCTGATGCGGGCGATGAACAGCCCGACGAACGGCGTCCAGCTGATCCACCAGGCCCAGTAGAAGACCGTCCAACCGCGCAGCCAGGTGGCCATCGGGTCGCCGCCGGTGGCCTCGGTCCGCGCGGCCATCTCGCCCAGGTCGGAGAAGTAGCTGCCGACCGCGTCGGGGATCAGGTTCAGGATGAAGATCGTCGGGCCGAGGACGAAGACGAACACCGCGAGCAGCAGGGCCAGGACCATGTTGGTGTTGGACAGCCACTGGATCCCACGCTCGATGCCGGAGACGGCCGAGGCGACGAAGGCGGCGGTCAGGATCGCGATGATCGCGACCAGGACGCCGTTGCCGACGTCCCCGGCCCAGCCGAGGATCTCGACCCCGCTGCCGATCTGCAGCGCACCGAGGCCGAGGGAGGCCGCCGACCCGAACAGCGTCGCGAAGATGGCCAGGACGTCGATGACCCGGCCGACCGGCCCCTCGGCGCGCCGCTGGCCGAGCAGCGGGATGAACGCGGAGCTGATCAGCTGGCGGCGGCCGCGCCGGAAGGTGCCGTAGGCGATGGCCAGCCCGACGACGGCGTACATCGCCCACGGGTGCAGCGTCCAGTGGAACAGCGTGGTCGCCATCGCCGTCTCGATCGCCTGGGACGTCTGGGGCTCGGCCGTGAGCGGCGGCGGGGCGGCGTAGTGCGACAGCGGCTCGGCGACCCCGAAGAACATCAGCCCGATGCCCATGCCGGCGCTGAACATCATCGCGATCCACGAGATGGTGCGGAACTCCGGCCGCTCGTCGTCCCGGCCGAGCGGGATCCGCCCGTACTTCCCGGCCGCGAGCCAGATCACGAACACCACGAACGCCGAGGCCAGCAGCACGAACATCCAGCCCAGGTTGCCGGTGATCCAGTCGAGGATCGAACCGCTCGCGGTGCCCAGGCCCGTGGGGCTGGCGAAGCCCCAGACGACGAAGCCCAGTGCCATGACCGCCGCGATGGCGAACAGGACCCTGTCCACGGCCGCGTGCCGGTCGGCGACGCAGGGTGGCGGCTCCGCGATGGCCGGGTGGGTCCCGGTCACGGTCACCTCGGCGGCGTCGGCGGTACTGCGCTCCCGCCCGGTTCCGGCGCCACCGGCTGACGTCTGACCAGCCCCGACGGCCTCCGACCGGCTCGGTTGGCGGGAGGGCGAGGCTTGCTCGCTGCGCGGTTGCTCCATGACACTCCCCAATCCCTGTTGCGTCATTCGAGACCGACTTCACATGAGGGAACCAGAGGGGCAGCCGGAGGACAAGGGCCCCCAGTGACTCTTTACACAGTCTGGCTTCGACGGAGCCCCGCGTCACACCGGCGTAACGAGGCGGACGGCCGGTCCCGGGCCGGCCGGCCAACTCGGTCGGGGACCGTCAGTGCCCCCGGTGGGCGTTGAGCCGGGCGGCCTGGCGCGTCAGGTGCTCGCGCTCGGCGAGGACGGGTGCCTTGTGGGCCGCCTCGGCGTACAGCCGTGCCGCCGTCACCAGGTCGCCGTCGCGCTCGTGGAGGTACGCCGCCACCGCGGCGTGGCGGGGCAGTGAGTCGTCCAGCGCCGCGAGCGCCGCCAGGCCGGCGCGCGGTCCGTCGGCCTCGCCGACGGCCACGGCGCGGTTGAGCCGGACGATCGGGCTGTCGGTCAGGCGCGCGAGCTCGTCGTACCACTCGACGATCTGCACCCAGTCGGTCTCCTCGGCGGTGGGCGCGTCGGCGTGGAGCGCCGCGATGGCGGCCTGGGCCTGGAACTCGCCCAGCCGGTCGCGGGCGAGGGCCGCCTGCAGGATCTCGACGCCCTCGGCGATCAGCCCGGTGTCCCACCGGCCGCGGTCCTGCTCGGCGAGCGGCACCAGGCTGCCGTCGGGTGCGGTCCGGGCGGCGCGCCGGGCGTGGTGGAGCAGCATGAGGGCGAGCAGTCCCGCCACCTCGGGGTGGTCGATCGCGGCCGCGAGCTGCCGGGTGAGCCGGATGGCCTCGGCGGCGAGGTCGACGTCGCCGGAGTAGCCCTCGTTGAAGACCAGGTAGAGGACGCGCAGCACGGTGGCGACGTCGCCGGGCTGGTCGAACCGCACGCCGGAGACGGTGCGCTTGGCCCGGCTGATGCGCTGGGCCATGGTCGCCTCGGGCACCAGGTAGGCCTGGGCGACCTGGCGGGTGGTCAGCCCGCCGACGGCGCGCAGCGTGAGCGCGACCGCGGAGGACGGCGTCAGCGACGGGTGGGCACACAGGAAGTAGAGCTGGAGCGTGTCGTCCACGCCGGGCGTGGGTCCGGGCGCGGGCTCCTCGTCGACGAGGTCCTCACGCCGGCGGCGGGCGGCGTCCGCCCGGGTCGCGTCGAGGAACCGGCGCCAGGCCACGGTGACCAGCCAGCCCTTCGGGTCCCGCGGTGGGTCGGCCGGCCAGACGCGGATCGCCCCGACCAGCGCGTCCTGCACGGCGTCCTCGGCCGCCGCGAAGTCGGCTCCGCGGCGGACGAGGATCCCGAGCACGCTGGGCGTGAGGCTCCGGAGCAGGACCTCGTCCAGCTGAGCGGTCATTCCGTGATGGTGGGCGGTGCGGCCAGGAACGGGCGCACCTCGAGCCACTCGTGGATCGGCTTCCCACCCGCCCCGGGAGCGGCCGACAGGTCCCCGGCCAGCTCGATGGCGCGCTCGTAGCTGTCGACGTCGATCACCATCCAGCCGGCGATGAGGTCCTTGGTCTCGGCGAACGGGCCGTCGGTGACCGGTGGGCGACCCTCGCCGTCGTACCGGACGAAGGTCCCCTCGGGGGCGAGCGCCTGACCGTCGACGAACTCGCCGGTCGCCTCCAGCCGGGCCGCGAAGTCGTGCATGTACTGCACGTGAGCCGAGATCTCCTCCGGCGTCCACTGGTCCATGGGCACGTCGTTGACCGCGGCCGGGGCGCCGCGGTAGTGCTTGAGCAGCAGGTACTTGGCCATCGTGTCTCTCCTCGGTGCTGGTGCGACCCATCGTGGTCGCTCGCACCCCGGGGACGGAGCCGGTTCCGGGTTCTCGACACCGCCGTCCGGATCCTCTCGGCGGACGCGGGCGACACGACGGACGGAGCGGCCGTCCCGCTGACCGTGCACGAGGTCGCCGGTCCCGCGGCGCGGATGACATCCCGGCCGGCGAAGGCGTCCGTCACGCACTCTGGTCGGATGCGCATCCTGATCTGGCACGGCTATCTCCTCGAGGGCAGCGGGTCGAACGTCTACACCCGAGAACTCGCCCGGGCGTGGAGTCGGATGGGCCACGAGGTCGTGGTCCTCTGCCAGGAGCCGCATCCCGAGCGCCACGACCTGGGCGGCGCCGCGGTCGTCCGGCCGGGTCTGCCCGGGCCGCTCCCGGTCTTCGTGATGGGCCCGTACGAGGACGTGCAGCCGCGGCTGTTGACGGAGATGAGCCGCGCTGACCGGGAGGCGTTCGTGGCGGCGAACGCGGCGG
This sequence comes from Geodermatophilus sp. URMC 61, assembly GCF_052931555.1. NCBI lineage: Bacteria > Bacillati > Actinomycetota > Actinomycetes > Geodermatophilales > Geodermatophilaceae > Geodermatophilus > Geodermatophilus sp. URMC 61. The sequence continues at coordinate 1,264,282 of NZ_JBRFHZ010000002.1, read as the reverse complement.
CCGTACGGGCGCAGGGACCCGCGGACTTCCTGCTGGTCAACCACGTGCTGCTCGGTGCTCCGGTCGGGGCGGCGTCCGGGCTGCCGTACGTCGTCAAGGCGCACGGGTCGGAACTGCAGTTTGCCATGCGGGGAAACGCCGAGTTGTGCGCCTGGGCCGGGGAGACCCTCTCCGGCGCGGCTGTCGTCCTGGCCGGGTCCCGCCACGTGGCCGGTGTCCTCGGCGAGCTCGTGGGCGGAGACGCCGAGCGGGTCGCCGTCGTCCCCCCGGGCGTGGACGTCGACACGCTGCGCCCCCGCGAGCGGGCCGCCGCGCTGACCGCCCTCATCGAGGAGAGCCGGCGGGATCCGGCTCATCCGGCCGCGGGGCACGACGAGCGGTTGCCCGACGAGGGCAACGCCGAGCGCCTGGCGGGGTTCCTGAGCGGGAACCGCAAGACGGTGCTCTACGTGGGCAGCCTCAGCGCCGAGAAGGGGGTCTCACTGCTGCTGGAAGCGCTGCACGGACTGGACGCCCGGGCGGTGGTGGCGGGCTTCGGCCCGGCCCGCGCTGAGCTGGCGGCTCTGGCCGGCCCGGACGTCCTGTTCACCGGCCCCCTGCAGCACCGCCACCTGGCCCAGCTGTGGCCGCTGGCGGACGTCAGTGTCGTCCCGTCGGTCTTCCCGGAGGCGTTCGGCATGGTGGCTGCGGAGGCCGCGGCCTGTGGGTCGCCTCCGCTGGTCGCCCGGCACTCCGGCTTGGCCGAGATCGCGGCCGGCCTGGAGGGCGAGTACCCGCCGCACCTGCGACACCTGGCGTCCTTCACGAGCGGGAGCGCCGAGGACCTCCGCACCCGGCTGCGCGAGCTGCTGGACCTGGACACCGGGTCCTGGCGAGCGCTCTCCCAGGGAGCCCGCAGAGCGGCCGTACGGCTGTGGAGCTGGGACCACGTGGCCGGCCGCATCCGCGAGCTCGCCGCCGGGGCCGGGGACGATCGGCCGGTGGCCGGGCGGCAACCAGCGGGGCCCACGGCCGCCGGGTGACCCACGGCCGCCGGGTGACCCACGACCGCACCGCCCACCGCGGCCGCGGCGTCATCGAGCGGGTCGTCCACGGCGCGCTCGGCCCCCCGGCTGCAGTGGCTCCGCAGGTCGGTGGAACCGCCCTCGGGCCCGAGCACCGGTGGCCGTTGCCTCGGCCTCGGAGGGAGAGCACAGTGTGCCGCGCGGCGATGCCGCAGGGGCGTCGCCGTCACGAGGAAGGAGTGGTGGCATGTACGCCCGATCCACCACGATGCGGGTCCGCCCCGAGACCCTCGACGACCTCGTCGCCCACATCCGCGACGACGTCATGCCCATGGTCACGCACCTCGACGGCTGCGTCGGTCTCTCCCTCCTGACCGACCGCCAGACCGGCCGGTGCATCGTCACCAGCGCCTGGGAGACCGACTCCGCGATGCACGCCAGCGCCGAGCGGGTCGGCGCGTCACGACGACGCGCAGCCGAGATGTTCGGCGTCACGCCCGAGGTCCAGGAGTGGGAGATCGCCGTCCTGCACCGGGCACACCGGGCCGGGGACGGCGCGTGCGCGCGGGTGACGTGGACCCGGACCGCCCCGGCGAACCTGGACCGGGTGATCGACGCCTACCGGGAGAGTCTGATGCCCTGGTGGGAGGAGACGCCGGGGTTCTGCAGCAACAGCCTCATGGTGGACCGTCGGGACGGGCGGTGCGCCTCGGCGGTCGTCTTCGAGAGCCGAGAGGCGATGTCGCACACCCGTGACCAGTTCACGACCCTGCGCGAGGAGTTCGTGGCCAGGATGGGGATGGACATCCTCGAGGTGGCGGAGTTCGACCTCGCCCTGGCCCATCTGCGGGTACCCGAGACGGTCTGACCGACAGGCCGGTCCGCGCCGCACCGGAGAGGGTGGACACCCGTCGGCCCTCGGGGTCCATCGTCTCCGGCCCGCGGCGCACCACGGGGTGCGGCCGTCACCCCGACCTCCCGCCGTCTGCCGGTGGCGTCGCGGCCGGGAGTCGTGGCCGCGCTCCGGCGGCCAACCTCACGCCGCGGTCCCGGACGGCCTGGCGCCACTCGGTCGGTACGACGGTGAACTCCCCTCGTCCGGTGGCGTCGAGCGCCTCGACTGCCACGTCGTGGGGATCGGCTCCCTCGGCGGACATGCCCGACCGCACGAGCGCCGGGCACGACACCGTGACCGTGACCCTGCTGTCGGACAACTCCAGTGCCGTCTGCTCGGCGACCGTCACGACCGCGTGCTTCGAGGCGGCATAGGCGCCACCGCCGGGCCAGGTGGCCAGACCCGCGAGGGAGGCGGTGATGAGGACGTGGTGCGGCTGGTCGTCGGCGAGCATGCGGGGGACGAAGGCCCGTAACCCGTTGACCACGCCTCCGAGGTTGACGCCCATCACCCGTGCCCACTGATCGGGCGGGGTCAGCCACACCGGTCCGACGTGGCTGCCGGTCACGCCTGCGTTCAGGCACAGGACGCGAGTGGGACCTGCCACGTCAGCGAGCGCTTCGTTGTCATCCGGGCTGGCCACGTCCGTGACGACCGCGGTCGCCCCCACCTCGCGGGCGGTGGCCGTCAGAGCCACGCCGTCGATGTCAGCGAGCACGAGGCGGGCACCGGCCTGAGCCAGGCGCCGGGCCAGGGCTCGTCCGATGCCACTGGCCGCGCCCGTGACCACGGCGGTCTCGCCGAGCAGCTGCATCCGGATCCCTCCAGGGTGAGTCCTGCGCCGGGACACCGCCGCCGAGCAGCGGCCGATCGGGCGGTGCGCAGCGGGCACGATGTCCCCGGCAGAGCTTGGCTGCTCCGAGGGGGCGGCACACCACGTCGGCGCGCGGAGGGCGACCGTCGTCCTCGATGGCCGGTCGCGCCACGGCAGTCCCGGAGCCCGGCCACCGCCGTCGCGGCGGCACGAGGTACGACTGTCGACGGCACCGGCAGGCTGCCACGTGTCCGGAACCCGTCCGTCAGGCACCACGTCCGGCCCATCCTGGATGCCCCGTGTCCCGCGTGGGAGGAGTCGAGCATGGAGCTGAGCCTCCACGCCCCCGAGAGACTGGGGTACAGCACGCTCGCCGATGGACGACGGCTGGCGTGGGCCGAATGGGGCTCACCGCGAGGAACACCGGTGCTGCTGTCCCCTGGCGCAGCGATCAGCCGCCACCTGGGCATCAGCACGCGCGCCGTGGCAGCGCTCGACGTGCGACTCGTCTCCGTGGACCGGCCCGGCCTCGGCGCATCGACGCCGGCACCCGGCCGCACACTCGCGGACTTCGCCGCAGACGTCGGCGAACTCGTCGAACGGCGCGGACTCGGACGCCCGGCGCTGATCGGCAACTCACAGGGAGCCCCCTTCGCCCTCGCCTGCGCCGCGGCGGGCATCACCAGGGCCCTGGCTCTGGTCTCCGCCAGCGACGAGGTCGCCGCCCCGGAGTTCAGGACCGCGCTGCCCCCGCACCTGCGGGATCTCGTCGACCTCGTGGCCACCGATCCCGACGGCGCCACGGCGGTGTTGCGCCGCTTCGACGCGGACGCGATGTGGGACCTGGTCATGACGGGGGCGGCACCGCGCGACCGGGCCGTGTACCGCACCAGGGACTTCGAGCGGGCCTATCGCACGGCGCTGCGGGAGGGCTTCGCCCAAGGGCCGGAGGGATACGTCCGCGACACCCTGCTCGCCATGAGCCGCTGGCCCATCCCCCTCGCGCACATCGGGATCCCCGTCGACGTCTGGTACGGCGAAGAGGACACGAGCCACTCCCCCGACAACGGCGCGACGCTGACCGGCCGGATCCCCGGCGCGCACCGCCACGTCGTTCCCGGCATCGGTGGCGCCGTCCTGTGGACCCACGCACGACCCATCCTCGAGACCCTGGTCGCACGCGGCTGATCGGGAGATCCCCAGGCCCGCGTGCTGCCCCGGTCGCACACCTTCCCGCCGTCCACGGAGTGGCCCGGTGCGCCGGCTCGGCCCCGCAGCAGGTGCGAGTGCGCCTGCAGCGTGTCGCGCCGCTGATGCCGCATCGCCCCCGGTCCCTGCAGGGCCGGGGCGCGGACACGTCCGTCACGACCGGGCCCCTGGACCACCGGATGGTCGTGCCCGGAGGCCGACGGAGGCGGGCGCTCCGCGAACCGCGCCCGTGGTGGTCAAGCCGTTCTGATCGTCGTGCCGGCGAAGCGGCCCGGTGCCGCGTCGGCGCGGGCGAGCACCGAGCCGTCCGGAGCCCACACCGTGGAGGAGCCGGCGGTCTCGTCGTAGGGACCCCCGACGGGCCCGGCGGCACTGGCGAAGACGACGTGCGCTGCGCAGGTGGCCGCGATGCGCACCCCTCGGGCGTCCTGCTCGGCCAGCTCATCCGGCGCGTGCACCAGACCGGCGGCGTAGACGTCGACGTCCAGCGCCGCGGTGGCGATGACGTGCTCGGCGACGCCGGTGTCCTTGCACACCCCCAGACCGATCCGCCACCCATCGACCTCGACCACCGCGGGCCCGTCCCCGGCGGTGAAGTGAGCCGGCTCGTCCCCACCCAGGTGCGTCTTGCGGTAGACCACCCGCACCCCGCCACCGGTGACCAGCAGCACCGCGATGCTCCTCCGGCCCGCGCCGTCGATCACGGGCGCACCGACCAGGGCGGCGGTGTGGGTGGCTGCACACGCGGTCACCAGCGGCCCGAGCACCGGGTCCTCGAGGGTGAGCGGCGCTGCGGAGAGCAGATAGCCGGTCAACGACAGCTCGGGGAAGACCACCAGCCGGGCCCGAGCCTCGTGGATGGCCTCCACGTGCGCCGCCACGTTCGTGGCCACGTCACCGGCCACACAGCGTGGCTGAGCCGCCGCGACCACCAGCGACGCCCGCCGCACGTCAGCCCGTGCGGCCGGAAGGGGCGGCTCGACGGACATGAAGGACCTCCACCACGGGTCACCGCCGGCTTCTGAGGAAATCACCTCCCTCGGGTCCTGCACAGCCGTACGCATCGCAGGACTCACCACCGGCCACGTCCCTCGTCCCGGAGCTCGGGCGCGGCGACGGCCACCCGCTGGCGGCGATGCGGGCTCGCCCGGCGCCATCCGAGAGGGCGCTGTTGCGGATGTCATGGGCAGGTCGGCCGGTCGAGGGCCGGACAGCGGGCCCCACCGACATAGCCTGATGACGTGCTCCGGCCCGACAGTCGCAGGCCTCTCGCGCGCTTCCCCGAGCGGGCATGGCGGGCCATCGCGGGGAACTCCCCACCGACCGCGCCCATCGGCCTGCGGGCCCAGCCCAGCCGGATGGACGACCTCACCGCGCACGCCGCGCTGGGCCTGGCCCTGCGCATCGGCGAGTCGATGCTGGCCCTCGGCGCCCCGGCGGCCGACGTCACGGCGACGGTGCTGCGGGTCGCCGCCGCCTACGGCCTCACCAGTTGCCAGGTCGACATCACCTTCACGTCGCTCATCGTGAGCTACGACCGGGAGGACGCGGTGCCGCTCACCGCCATGCGGATCGTGCGCACCCAGCGGATGGACTACACCCGCCTGCAGGGCGTCACGGACCTGGCGTCTGCGGTCGCCGCGGGCGGGGTCGACGTCGAGCGGGCACACCGCCGACTGGACCGGGTGCTCTCGGCGCCTCGCACGTACCGCCGAGAGGTCCCCACCCTCGGGTGGTCCGGCATGGCCGGCTCCGTCGCCCTCTTCCTGGGCGGTGGCTGGGTGGTCGCCCTCATCGCGGCGGTCACCACCGCACTGATCGACCAGCTCATGCGGGTCCTCAACCGGCACGGCCTGCCGTTCTTCTTCCAGCAGGCGGCCGGCGCGGCCGTCGCGACGGGGGTCGCCGTCCTCCTCGTCGCCTGGGACGTCGAGGTGCGCAGCTCGCTCGTCGTCGCGGCCGGCATCGTCGTCCTCCTCGCCGGGCTGTCCCTGGTGGGCGCCGCCGAGGACGCGATCAGCGGGTTCCCGGTGACCGCCGGGGCCCGGGCCTTCGAGGTGGTGACGCTCACCGCCGGCATCGTCGTGGGCATCGCCGGCGTGCTGGACCTCGCCCAGCGCGCGGACCTGCTGCTCACCGTCGTGGACAACTCGCCGATCGCCGTGCCGTTTCCCGTCGGGCTGGTCGCGTCGGCCGGCATCGCCGGGTTCTGGGCGCTGGCCTGCCATGCTCTGCCGCGCGCCGTCGTCCTCGCTGCGATGGCCGGGGCACTGGCGTGGACGACGTTCCGGGCAGCTGCCGGACTGTGCGCCGGTCCTGCGGTGGCCAGCGGGGTCGCGGCCGTCGTGCTCGGGTTCGCCGGAGAGGTGCTGACCGAACGGCTGCGGGTGCCACCGCTGCTCATCGCCGTCTGCGGGATCGTTCCGCTGCTGCCCGGCCTGGCCATCTACCGAGGCCTGTTCGCGATCGTCGTGGACGCCGACCTCCAGAACGGCCTCGCCGCGCTGGTCGGAGCCGCGGCGGTCGGGCTCGCTCTCGCTGCCGGCGTGACGCTGGGCGAGTACCTGGGCCGACCGTTCAGTGGCGAGCGGGACCGCTTCGACGAGCGAGTCCGCCGTCGGGCCATGACCGTCGCCTGACCCGCCCGGACCAGCAGTGCCGCAGGGCGGGCGAGACCAGCTCGTCGGCGCCGGACGTCCGGCCGTCCGCCCCGTGCGGTGACCAGCGCAGTCGGGCAGCCGAGGGCACGGCATCGTTGCGCTCCCGGGACCACTCCGACTGCGCCGCCGCAGCCCGCCTGACGAAGTCACATCGCGGATTCGCGCCGATCGAGCCGGCTCTGGTGACGATCGACGATCCGGACGATCTCGAACATGGCGCCACCATCAACGGTGAGGTCGTCCAGCGCGGTCGCACCTCGCGGATGGTCTTCTCCGTGCCGGAGACGCGGCACGTGGGGCGAGACGCGCGTCCGACTGCAGGGCAAGGCGGCAGCCATCGTCCTGACCGGTGCGAGCGGCGCCCACTTCCTGGCCGTCAACGACCTCCGGGACGTCCTCGCCGGGTCCTTCGCCGTCCAGGTGCTCTACCTCGACCACGCGGCCCATCTCGACCGCAACACCCTCACGGACGACAACGCAGCCCTCGCCGCGGGTTCCGGCTCGGCACTGGTCGACCTGGCAGTCGCGGTCCGCTCCTCCCCTGCCCTGACAGCACTGCGGCCGCAGGTCTGAGCAGCACCGCGGCACGGCCACCCACACCCAAGGGCGGTCGTGGGAGCAGTCGGACAGGCCGGCACCGCAGGGAGTTCGCCGCCCGGCGGCAGGCCCCCGGCCCGCTCCCCGTCGCGCCACCGTGTCGAGCCCAGGGGACGCAGCGGCGTCACGAGACGACGTTGCGGATGAAGCGGGTGACGCCGTCGTACACATTGACGTAGGCGTAGGCCTGCGCGCTGGAGTACGTGGCGTGGTCGCCGGCAGCGAGGTCCACCGGCCCCTCGTCACGCTCGATCCGGAGCCGGCCCTCGGTGACGAGGACCATCTCGTGCCATCCGGCCGGATCCGGTTCGGCGTCGTAGCGCTCCCCTGCGCCGAGCGCCCAGGACCACAGCTGCACCTCGCTGCGCGCCGGCACACTGCCCAGCAGCACCGCCTCACTCTCCGGCGCCGAGCCACGCCAGGCCACCGCCTCGATGCTGCGCGTGGACGCGGCAGGGGCGCTGACGAGATCGACGAAGGTGGCGCCCAGCGCCTCGGCAAGACGATCGAGACCGGACAGGCTGATGTTGGCCTCACCGGCCTCGAGGTTGATGATCGTCCGCCGGCTGATGCCCGACGCCTCGGCCAACATCGTCTGACTCATGCCCCCGACCTGCCGAAGGCGGCGCAGGTTCTCCCCGACGTGGACCAGCACGTCTCGACGCGAGGCTTGCATGTGCAGGATCCTACACCTACGGTGTGCAGAATGCTGCACATCCTTGCCGGCCGCCCCATGCCAGCCCGCCGGCCGACACGGCTGTTCAGCCGCCAGGAACTCGCGCTGGTGGGCATCACCGCGGTCTGGGGGGCGACGTTCCTCGTCGTCCACCTCGCCGTCCAGCACAGCGGGCCGCTGTTCTTCGTGGGTCTCCGGTTCATCACCGCCGGGTTGATCAGCCTGGTCGTGTTCCGTCGGACGCTGGTCGGGCTCACGCGGCGCGAGCTCGGTGCGGGGACGGCGATCGGGGTGACGATCTTCCTCGGCTACGCGCTGCAGACGCTTGGGTTGCAGACGATCCCCAGCAGCACGTCGGCGTTCCTGACCGCGCTCTACGTCCCGATCGTGCCGCTGCTGCAGTGGGCCGTGTTCCGCCGCGCACCCAAGCCCGCGGCCCTGGCCGGGGTGACGCTCGCCTTCGCCGGACTGGTCCTGCTCGCCGGCCCAGGCGCGACGGGACTGGGCCTCAGTGCCGGAGAGGTCGTGACACTGGTCAGCACGGTCGCGATCGCTGCGGAGATCGTCCTCATCGGCGTGTTCGCCGGCACGGTCGACCTCGGCCGCGTCACCGTCGTGCAACTGCTCGTCGGAGGGGGCCTGTCGCTGGCGATCATGCCCATCGTCGGCGAGGGTGTCCCGCCCTTCTCCTGGGTCTGGCTGCTGGCCGCCACCGGACTCGGGGTCGCCAGTTGTCTCATCCAGCTCACCATGAACTGGGCACAGCAGTCGGTGTCGCCGACCCGGGCGACGGTGATCTACGCCGGTGAGCCGGTGTGGGGTGGTGTGGTCGGTCGCCTCGCCGGCGACCGGCTGCCCGACCTCGCGATCGCCGGCGCGGTACTGGTCGTGGCCGGCGTGCTCGTCAGCGAGCTCGAGCGGCGTCCACGAGGGCAGGCGGAGCGCAGCTCCGGCTCGATGGCCGACGGCGGCCCCGTTCCCGTCGATGTCGACAGGGCCGCTCGACCTCGTCGTCGACCGGGACGCCGTGCCACGGCGGGCGGCGGCCCGCCGGACAGGCCGACGGGCCGCCGGTGGCGGCGCGGTGAGCTCAGCCGACCTGGAGTAGGTCGGCGAGCCCGGCGGCGGTGAAGGCGGCCACGACGTCGTCCCGGCTCACTCGAACCGCACGGGCTGGCCGGTGGCCTCGAGCACCGACATCCACAGGTCGCCCAGCGGGTCGACGTGGTTGCGGCGGCTGACCGCCAGGGGCATGGGCATGTGCACGAAGCGCCGCCGCCTGCGCGCGACGATGACCTCCGTGCGCCCGGCCATCGCGGCGTGCACCGCGGCGTGCGCAAGGCGGAGGCAGTAGGCGCTGTCGTACGGGTTGGCGGGCACGCTGCGGATGGCGTAGCTGGGATCGAAGTACCGGACGTTGTTCTCCACCCCGGCCGCGTCGAGGTGCTCGATGATCCGCTTGCGCAGCAGTCGTCCGATGTCGCCGAAGCGGATGTTGCCCGAGGCGTCCCGGCCCGGCTCCTCTTCCTGGACGTGCTCCTGCCCGGCGCCCTCGGCGACGACCACCACGGCGTGCCCTCGCTCCTGCACGCGGCGGCGCAGGTGCTCCAGCAGCCCGCGCTCCCCGTCCAGGGCGAAGGGCACCTCGGGGATGAGGACGTAGTCGGCGTCGTCCTTGGCCAGGGTGGCGTAGCAGGCGATGAAGCCCGAGTGGCGGCCCATGAGCTTGACCAGGCCGATGCCCCCGGGCGCGGAACGGGCCTCGACGCTGGCCGCGTGGATGGACTTCGTCGCCTCGGCCATCGCGGTCTGGAAGCCGAAGCTCTGGTCGATGTAGGGGATGTCGTTGTCGATCGTCTTCGGGATCCCGACCACCGCCACCTTCAGGCCGCGCTCGCCGACCACGCGGACGATCTCCATCGCCCCACGGATGGTCCCGTCGCCACCGATCACGAAGAGGATGTTGATGTTCAGGCGCTCCAACGCGTCGACGACCTCCTCCGGGTCCTGCTCGCCGCGGGAGGTGCCGAGGATCGTGCCGCCCTCGTCGTCGATGTGCTGGACGACCTCCGGGGTCAGGTCGAGCACGTCCTCGCCGTAGCGGGGGATGAACCCGCGGTAGCCGTTGCGGAAGCCGACGATGCGCCGCACCCCGTAGTGCCGGGAGAGCTCGAGCACCAGCCCGCGGATGACGTCGTTCAGGCCGGGACACAGGCCCCCGCAGGTGACGATCCCGACCCGCGTCTTGGCGGGGTCGAAGTAGATCCGCTTCCGGGGGCCGCCGGGCTCCAGGCTGGGCAGCTGCTCGACCGGGAGGCCGCGGGCACCGGCCATGGAGATCGTGTCGTCGAAGAGGATCCGGTCCTCCTCCACGACCGAGTGCTGGGTCGTCTCCCGCCCGCCCAGCCGGGAGGCGAGCGGCGAGTCGATCCGGCAGGGCCCGAGCGTCCGCACGGCGAGGTCCTCGTGTCCGACCATGCCGGGAACGCTTCCACACCCCCCAGGCGCCCACCACGCCCGTACCCGGGCACGGCCACGCGCCTCGACGGTCGCCGGCAGCACGACGTCCCGAGTCCTGCCGGCAGCATCCGCGGGCCATGGTGCCCGACTGCCCGTTGACGTCGTGGTCGCCTGGCCGTCCGAGCGTGACGGCTGGGCTCGCAGGAAGCAGGCTCCCCGGCACGGATCCGAGCCGACCATCGGCGGCACGGACCCCGGCTCGATCACATCTGCGCCGCCAGACCCGACGCCCGGTCGACTCGGCTGCCGGCGCTCGTGTCGAGCCACTGACGCAGCACGGTGGCCAGCGTGAACCGTGTGACCGGGGTCAGGTAGTGCTCGTAGTCCAGGGTCTCCGGAGTGTCCGACGTGGCGTGGTAGTGCGGATTGCCCTCACCCTCGTAGGCGCCGATCACCACGTAGCCCTTGGCCTCGAACGGCATGTAGTCGCTGGAGTAGATCGGCCCCAGCTTGACCGGCAGGTCGGTGTAGTCGGCCGCCGCCTGGGCCATCACCGCACCGAACGCCTGGGAGTCCGCGTCGTTGTGGGCCACCTGGTTGCCGAGGTCACGCTCCACCACCACCGAGCCGTCCTCCGGCGGCCGGCCGACCATGTCCATGTTGATCACCCGGTGGACGTCCACGCCGGCCGCGTGCAGCGCATCGGCGTAGGCCGACGATCCCCACAGCCCCTGCTCCTCCCCGGAGAAGGCGACGAACTGCACGGTCTCGGTGAGGTCGACACCGTGCAGCAGCCGCGCGATCTCCAGGACCGCGGCCACACCGCTCGCGTTGTCATCCGCACCCGGTGCGCGGGCCGACGAATCGCCGAGACTCTCCATCCGGCAGTCGTAGTGGGCGCACAGGATGACGATGCGGCCGCCCCCGCTCGTCCCGGGCTTGGTGCACACCACGTTGTCGGCGGTGCGCCCGTTGCGGATCCAGGGCAGCTTCACCACCTCGGCGTAACCGGCGGCGGTGAACGTCGCCGCGATCAGGTCCGCGGCCCGGTGGATGTGCGGGGAGAACGTGTGCCGGGTGGGCAGTCCCGCCAGCTCCTCGACCGTGGTGCGCAGTCGACTGGTCGACACCCGCTCGACCAATCGGGTGACGCCCCCGTCCGGCCCCGTTCCGGTCCGGACCTTCCGCGGCGCCGGGGATGCCAGGACCGCCGGTGCCGGAGGAGTTCGCTTGTCGGGCGGCGGGAAGTCCAGCGGCCCGGTCACGGTGAGCACCTCTGCTCCCGGGTCCCCCTGTCGGAGGCGTTGCCGTCGCCGCTCCAGCTCGGTGCCGACGTGTCCACGACCGTCCGCTGCTCGTTCACCTGATCTCCTCGTCCACGGGTGCGGCGGGCGATCGGGGCGGCAGGCTGAAACGCGTGTCGGCCGTGGCGCCAGGGACGTGTCCGCTCGTGCGCAGCCGGCCGTCGGGCTCCGCTGCCTGGACGGCGACCGTGCGCTGCCCGATGTTGTTGTCGAAGCGGGCCAGCTGCTCGTGCGGTACCGAGCCGAGGAGGGTCGCGGTGATCGCCGGATCCTCGGTGCCGTGCACGAGCGCCACGAGACCCGCCTCATCGGCGCTCTGCGGCGTCCAGGTGAACGGGCCGACCCGGAGGGCGCCGCCGGCCGGAACCGGATCCGCGACGGTCAGCGTTCCCAGCGACTGGAAGTGGTCCGGCCACGTGGTGGCGGTCGCCGGGTCGCAGCGGAACACCTCCACCTGGAACGTGTCGGCTGGGGCCGTCCGAGCACCACGGTTGCGGAGCCGCACGTAGAGGTGGTTGGGCTGACCCTCGATCGCTGCCTGGTGGCCCTGCTCGGGGTCGTCGCCGTCGCTCATGGCGAGATTGCGCACCCAGATGTCCGGCGAGGTCCAGTGCGGAGCAGGGCTGGGGATGACACCCACGTCTCCGGCGCTGTCGGTGATGTAGAGGTCGACCGTCCTCCGTGCCCACAGCCCGCGTCTCACGAAGGCCTCGTCCATCACCTTGCTGTACAGGCCCCCGGTGAGAGCCATGTCCGCGACGATGAGGTCCTGAGCCAGTCGACGAGCGTGCGCAGCGTCGGTCGAGGAGTCGTCCGGCGTGATGAGCAACATCTCGATGACCGTCGCGATCAGCGCATCCGCGGCCCGCCGCCGTACGAGCGGGTCGGGCGAGCCACCGCCCATGCCCAAGTAGGACTCCCACACCGCGGTACCGAGCATCGAGTTGCGGAGGTTGAACCCGTAGCCGGCGAATCCTGCGTCGTCGAACCGCTCGGCACGGTCCAGCGTCCGCTCGTCGCTCCACCGGTTCGTGGCGTTGTTGTCGAACGGGAAGGTCTCCGTCCGCCGGTGCTGGTTGGCATTGAACCTGTCCCGGTAGATGGCCGGGACCGCGTCGCAGAAGCTGTGCTCGTAGGAGAGGGATCCCCCGTGGTTGCTGCCGAGGAAGTCGAACACCCCGTGCATGTACTCGTGGATGATGACGCTCATGTCGGCGGCATCCGGCGCACCGCCCTCACCGTGCCGGATCCGTGGTGGATTCGTCGCCCCCAGCCACTGACTGTTGTCCGCGCCGTCGAACCCCTGCGCGTCGACGTCGACCCGCACCATGTTCGCGTTCAGGGTCGTGTTGCCGAAGGTGCGCAGATAGCGGGCGAACGAATCGAGCCAGAAGTAGGCGTTGGCGCTCAGTGACCTGCGATCCGCCGGATAGCTCTGGTAGTCGAAGGTCGGGGTCGGCTCGGCGGGTTGGGGAAATGCAGGGGTGTCCCAGTCGTCGCAGTTCACCCAGTCCCCGCGGAGATGGAACGTGCCACCCGTCGCCGCCTCGATCTCAGCCTGCACGGGGTGCAGGAACTGGTCGAGAGCGGCGGCGCTCGACCCGCCGTGCAGGGTGGCGTCGTCGGACTCGCTCACCGGATCAGGGACGAAGACCCGTAGGCTCGCGGTCACGTACTTGCTGAGCAGTTCGATCCACAGCACGGTGGGTGTCACCGCGTCGACGACCACTCGGAAGATCTCGAACGGTTCACCGGTCTGCACCTTGACGTCGTGCACCAGGTGCACCGCGCCGTCGGGCGGAGTCCCGGTGGACAGCAGCGCCACCGACGCCGTCGGATAATCGGCCTCCGGCAACGAGGGCCGTTCGACGTCCCTGAGATAGGCCAGCTGGCTGCCCACGATCTCGGCAGAGCCGAACTCGGCCTCGAACGGCGCCAACACCGTGGGGTGCAACTCACCGATCGAGCGCGCCTGTTCCGGTGACGGGGCCCCACTCAGATCCTGATCGGCGGCATTGCTGACCTTGACGACACTGTTGGTGCGCATGCTGGCCACCGCCTGGAGCGTGGCCCCGAGCACCGGGAGGTCGTTGTGGAACTGGCCGTATCGCACCCGCAGTGTGCCGGCACCCTCAGCGGAGTCCAGCTCGCGCAGGTCGGCCCCGCCGGCCTTCAGGTCGCCACCGCGCTGCTCCATGAAGCGATCGATGGCCGCCCGCGGGCTCTCCGATCGGTATGACGTGCCCCGTGGGTCGGTGAACTCCCGCAACACACCGTTCCGCACGACCTCCCCGGCCTCGGAGATGATGCGCAAGGCCTCCATGGGCGATTCGCGGTGTTCGTTTCCGCTGACGGTCACCTGCACTCCTCCGCCATGTGGTCCCTACGGTGGGGACCCTCGGTATGAGCATCCGAACCCAGGATCCGGACGGTGCTACACCCTCGCGCCGCTCCAACCGGATTCCTGGTCCGCGGAGCGACTGCCGAACGGACGACCACGGTCGATCACCATCGGCTTCGCCATCACCCACGCTGCACGACAGGAATGGCGCCGCGGAGCTGGGCGGTCGCGCGCCGCGCCATGAGCCCGAGCAGGGGAATGCCGGCCGCGCAGTTCCTGAGGGAGTCAGGGCGCGGTCCCCTCGCGCTCGTCATGCGATTCGCTTCCACATGCACGTCCAGCCTCGTCTCCGCTTGCATTCCCCACCGCCTGTCCGGCACCGGCAGGAGGCTCAGGTGTCACGCCGGCACAAGAGCACGGAGGCCTCTCACTCGGCGGCCTGCGAACAACTCGGTTCACGGTAGAGGCGTGTCCGTCACAGCGTCGTCACCGTCGTGTCACAGCACATGCTCCTCGACCACCTGACATGAGGACACAGGCGAGTCCGCAGCGGGCGTCCGGATCCTGATCCGGCCTCCACACCAGGCGCTGCACCGAACCGTCAGGACGGCGCAGCGGCCGACGACCTCCTTCTGCGAGGCTGGTGAGGACTGCGCGAGTTCCGGGCCCGGTGATGGCGCGGTGACGACGTCATGACGGGCGCCGCGGAGCCTCGGGTCGTCGGGATGGCGTGCGGTGGGCGGTCGGTCCACGGTCCTCCTGCGCCCCCGGCCCCACCCCAGTGAGCACCGGACACGACCCACTCCGGGCCGACGCCGGGATGCGCGGTCTCCGCGGTGTGAGCCGTCGACATCCGTTCCCGGCTCAGGCCTCCCCTGACGGAGGCGCAGATGCCACTCCCCCGCCTGGCCCCGACCCCCGACCCGGTGCTCGTCCAGGACACCAGCCTGGCGATCGACGGTCTCGCCCGGAACGTCTGCAACACCTGGGAGGAAGCCACTGCCAACGGGGGGCCGCCCTTCTCCGTCGTCGTGGTCGGGGCCGGCGCCTATGGCGGCTACCTCGCGGCCAAGTTGGCCGAGTTCCAACCCCAGCGGCGCGTCCTGGTCCTGGAGGCCGGGCCGTTCCTGGTCGGCGAGCACGTGCAGAACCTGGGCCCGGTCGGTCTCGGCGTCCCCTCCGCCATCGATCCCGCGCAGGACCCGATGAGAGCGCGCGAGCTGGTCTGGGGACTGCCCTGGCGCGGCAACACCCCGTTCCCCGGGACGGCGTACTGCTGTGGCGGCAAGTCGCTCTACTGGGGCGGCTGGTGCCCGCGGCTGACCGACGCCGACCTGGCGCAGTGGCCGGCCGACGTCGGAGCCCACCTGGAGGCCGAGTACGACCGCGTCGAGAGCGAGCTCGGCGTCGTGCCCGGCACCGACTTCCTGTCCGGTGACCTGCTCTCGCAGCTGCACACGCGCCTCACCGCCGTGATACCGGGGATGCCGAACCTCGACACGACGCTCCCCGGTGGTCCGGTGCAGCCGGCCCCGGTCGCCGTCCAGGGCAGTGCCCCGGCGTCCGGCCTGTTCAGCTTCGACAAGTACAGCAGCCTGCCGCTGCTGGTCGCCGCGCTCCGCCGCGACAGCGCGCAGGCGGGCTTCGACGACGCGCAGCGCCGGCTCTTCCTCGTTCCCCGGTGCCACGTGATCCGGGTCGTCGTCCAGAACGGGGTCGCCCAGGCCCTCGAGGTCGACGTCGATGGCGCCCGCAGGACGCTGCCGCTCGGTCCGGGCGCCCGCGTGGTGCTCGCCGCCGGGGCGATCGAGACCACCCGGATCGCGCTGCTGTCGTTCCCGACGCCGCTCATGGGGCGCAACCTCATGGCCCACCTGCGCACGGACCTGACGTTCCGCATCCGCCGGTCGGTGCTGCCGTCCTCGGGGCCGCTCGTCCAGACCGCCGCCCTCCTGGTGCGCGGAACCGCTGCCGGCCGGCGCTTCCACCTCCAGCTGACGGCGTCGACGAGCAGCGGGGGGTCGGACGCTCTGCTGTACCAGATGATCCCGGACCTCGACATCCTCGACGAACAGCTGGCCAACGTCGATCCGGAGTGGGTCACCCTCACCGTCCGGGGGATCGGCGAGATGGTCCCCGACACCACGTCTCCCACACCGAACGACGTCGGCAGCTGGATGGACCTCAGCCCGCACGAGATCGACGAGTACGGCGTTCCCCGCGCCTACGTTCACCTGCAGCTGCGCCCCGGCGACTGGACGACGTGGCAGGCGATGGACCAGACGGCACAGGACCTCGCCCGGGCGATCGCCGGCACGGCGCAGGACATCCAGTACCTCTACGACGGGGGCTGGCAGACGCAGCCCCACCCGCTGCAGCGACCGTTCCCGAGCTGGCACTGGGGGCTCGGCACCACCTACCACGAGGCCGGCACGCTGTGGATGGGCGGCACGGCCGCGGACTCCGTGACCACCAGCCTCGGGCGCTTCCACCACGTGCAGAACGTCCATGCCTGCGACCAGTCGCTCTTCCCGACCGTCGGCTCCGTGAACCCCGTGCTGACCGGAACGGCGCTCGCCCGGCGGCTGGCACGACAGCTCCCCTAGCGGGTCGGTCGTGCCGTGACGTCACGCGCCCGCCGGATGCTCGAGCTCTGCAGCCGGCCCGGATCCCCGCGGCTCAGCCGGGGCCCGCGGGTACCGACGGGTGCAGGCGACCGATGAGGGTGTCCAGCCACGTCACGTCGACGCCCCGCGCGGCTCGCGCGCGGCCGATGAGGCGGAGGTTGTCGGCGGTCGTCCTGCGCTGCCAGCGCTCCGGCGCCTGACTCCGGCACTGCGCGAGAGCGCGCTCCGCAGCCTCCGGGTCGTCGTGCAGGACGGCCAGCTCCAGCCGTGTCGCGGACACCCAGTAGTCGGCCGCCTCGGTACGCGCCCGCTGCTCCACCGCGAACCGGACCACGGGGAGCAGGTCGTTCTTCCGGGCCAGGCTCTCCGGCGTCCCCAGGACGTCGAGCAGCGTCACCGCGTTCACGCCCGGGTAGTAGTCCCGCCAGTCGGCCTCGAAGCCACGGACGTACTGGTCCACCGCCTTCTCCAGCAGGGCCACGGCCCGCGTCTCGTCCCCTGCTGCCGCGGTCTCGACCCACTGCGCCTTGTACACCCGCCCGCGCAGCCCGTGCGTCTCGGACGACGGACCCCACTCCCGCTCCAGCTCGTCGAGCAGCGACAGGGCCGTGGCACGTCGCTCCTGCCGGTGCGGGGTGCCCGGGTCCTCGGCCAGCCGGTTGTGGGCGAAGGCCACGAGCTGCCGGACGGCGGGCTGACGGCGGAGGTGCTGGGGCATCTCGTCGTAGACCTCGATCATCGCGCTCCAGTCCTCCAGCGCCCGGTAGGCCAGGACGAGGTCGGTCCAGACGCCGAGGTCCTCCGTGTCGCTCCCTCGCACGCTCGCGTGGACGGCGTGCAGCGCGGTTCGCGCCTCCTCCTTCCCGTCCTCCGAGCCCGCCATCCGCCGGACGACCTCGAGCCGTCCCTTGAGCGCCTCGCCGACCCGGATCTGTCCCCGGAAGCTGCCGGCGGCCTCGGCCGGCATCTGCTGGGGTCGCCACGCCGAGATCAGCTGGAACAGCGGGCTGTCGGTCACCTCCTCCCTCCGCGCCAGCTCTCGCAGCTCGGTCAGGTGCTCGGCGGTCCTCGCCCGCAGCCTCTCGGCCGACTTCTCGGTCAGCCTGTTCGTCGCCGTCAGCTGGTACCGCTGGGTGCGCAGGAGGGCGACGTCGAAGGGCAGCGGTTTCTGGGCGGCGTACACGGTGAGGGTGGTGCGGGGGCGTGCGGCGTGGCGGATGCCCAGCTCGTACAGCACGTTGGGGTTGGCCGTGGTCAGGTCGGCGACCGCGAAGTCGCACAACAGCAGCCGCTCGTACATGGCCTGGTGGATGATGCCCCCGAGCTTCTCCTCGTCGGCCCGGATCGGGGTCATCCCCGCGTCCTCGATCCCGGGCTGCAGGGCCCGCTGGTAGAC
Source organism: Geodermatophilus sp. URMC 61 (assembly GCF_052931555.1). Classification (NCBI taxonomy): domain Bacteria; kingdom Bacillati; phylum Actinomycetota; class Actinomycetes; order Geodermatophilales; family Geodermatophilaceae; genus Geodermatophilus; species Geodermatophilus sp. URMC 61. Next base: position 1,246,299 of record NZ_JBRFHZ010000002.1, on the reverse strand, counting down.
GGCGTCGAAGTTGATGGGCGCGCCGCCGGCCGGGTCGGGCTTCCTCCCGAAGGGCATGAGGACGAAGCACAACGGACGGTCGGTCATCGCTGGCTCCCCTCCCGCGCCGGGCGCGCGGTGATCACGGCGCCGCGGCCGCCTCGGGGCCGCCCAGGGGCTCAGGGTGCACCGGATCCGGGCGGCTCGGTCGCGTCGCTGCCGTGGCCTGCGGAACGGGACGGCGGCCTGGTGACGCGCGGGCGCGGATCGACCATCGTGCTGACCGTCACGCGCGGCCGAGCGGGAGGTGCGCCCACGATGCCCGACCCCCCTGGCGTGGTGGCCGTCAGCGGCCACATGGTCGACACGCCGGACCGAGAGGTGCCGCGCTTCCCGCCCTGTCAGGTCGGGCGCGTGGCGCGGGAGGTCGACGAGGCGTTCGAGACCTGGCGCGTCGGCCCCGGGACGACGGTGGTCTGCGGCGGCGCCCGCGGCGCCGACATCCTCGCGGCAGATGCCGGGCTGCGACGGGGTGCACGGGTCCGGTTGTGCCTCGCCCTGCCGGCCGACGAGTTCCAGCGGCAGTCGGTCGACCTCCCGGACAGCGACTGGGCGGCCCGCTTCCGCGAGCTCCTGCAGCGGAGCGAGGTCGAGGTCCTGCCCCCTGGCGACGCAGGGCCCGACGACGAGGACGTCTTCGCCCGAGCGAACACCCGGCTGGTCGAGGTGGCGCGCTCGATGACCGCGTCCCCGCACGCGTTGCTGGTCTGGGACGGGCAGCGCGGGGACGGCCCGGGTGGGACGGCGGACTTCGTCCGCCGGCTCGGCCACACCGGTCCCGATCGGCGGGTGCGCGTCATCGACCCGACGCCGCGCCGGTACGAGGACCGTCAGGACGCACCGGGCCCCAAGAGGCTGCTGGCGCTCGACGGCGGCGGGATCCGGGGCGTCCTGACGCTGGAGGTGCTCGCCGAGCTGGAGCGGCAGCTGCGGCACCGCCGCGGCGAGCCCGACCTCGTCCTGTCCGACTACTTCGACTACATCGGCGGGACCAGCACCGGCGCGATCATCGCCGCGGCCCTGGCCATGGGCAGGTCGGTCGGCGAGGTGCAGGAGCGCTACGCCAGCCTCGACCGCAAGGTCTTCCGGAGGCGGTTCCTCCCGCTGCGCCTGCGGTCGCTGTACCGGGACGGACCGCTGACCGAGGAGCTGGAAACGTTCTTCGGGGCCGGCACCACGCTGGGCGACCGGGAGTTCCGGTCCCTGCTGCTGGTCGTCCTGCACAACACCGTCACGGACTCGCCGTGGCCGCTGAGCAACTGCACACGGGCCAGGTACAACCGCGCCGACCGGTACCTCAACCCCGTACCGGACCGGAACCTCGACCTCCCGCTGAGCACGCTGGTGCGCGGCAGCACCGCGGCTCCCGTCTACTTCCCCCCTCAGCACCTGCGGGTGGGGGTCTCCGAGTACGTCTTCCAGGAGGGCGGGATGACACCGTTCAACAACCCCGCCCTCCTGCTCTTCCTCATGGCGACCCTGCCCGAGTACGGCCTGTGCTGGCCGGCCGGGGAGGACCAGCTCCTCGTCGTCTCCGTGGGCACGGGCTCGGCGGCGTCCGTCCACCCCGGACTGCACCACCGCAAGGTCGACCTGTTCTTCAACGCCGCCAACCTCCCCGCGGTCTTCATGCGCGGAGCCTCCGTGGCCCAGGACCTCGTCTGCCGGTCGCTGGCCCGGACCCGCGCCGGAGGGGTCATCGATCGCGAGTTCGGCAGCCGTCTGGACGCCGAGGCGCCGGGTGGCTGTCCACTGTTCACGTACCTGCGCTACGACGCGGACCTCAGCGACGACGCCCTGGCCGCCCTCGGCATCGCCGCGCGCGATCGCAGCCGGCTGCGGAGGCTCGACGCCGTCGGCGCCGTGGCCCAGCTGCAGACGGTCGGCCGGGAGGTGGCCCGCCAGGTCGACGTCGACCGTCAGTTCGCGGGTTTCGACTGAGAGGTCGGCGTTGGCCGAACCGGTCACCCCTCCCCCGCGGTGTGCGACGCTGATCCCGCTGGACCTGACCGGTCCGGACGAGGCCGCGGCGGCGCGGCTCCGCGACCGCCTCTCCGGAGGGCGCCGCCCCGCCCCTCACCATTGCCGCTCCCGGCGCCGAGCGATGGTCCGAGGGGCCGACCGAGGTCCCAGGCGCCGGTCTCACCACCGAGGGGGATCGATGAAGGTGTCGGGAAGCCAGCGCGCCAGACTGCGGGCGGTGCTCGTCGCCGCCCTGTCCGCGCTCCTCTTCGCCGGCCTCGTCGGCACGGCGAGCGCCGCTCCGTCCACCGAGGCGCCGAGCGCCTCCGCCGGCCGCAGCATCCCGGCGAGCAAGGTCTCCATCCAGCTGTGGACCTTCGCCGAGTACATCGGCCTGGGCTCCGACGCCGCCACCCAGGCGCGCCACGAGGAGGTCCTGCGCCGGCTCTCCGAGATGGGCTACCGCAACGTCGAGCCGTTCACCCTGAGCGGGTTCACCGCCGAGCAGTACGCGGCGCTGCTGCGGGAGTACCGCCTGAAGGCCTCCGGACGGCACGTGGACGTCGGGGCGCCCGAGTCCCCGGTGGACATCACGCCGATCCTGGAGGAGAACCGGATCCTCGGCATCGGGTACTTCGGCTCGGGCAGCACCCCGCGGACCTACACCACGGAGGCGCAGTGGACCGCATACGCCCAGTACCTCGACACCCTCGGCGCGCAGGCCCGCACGGCCGGCCAGACGCTGATGACGCACAACCACAACTGGGAGTTCGCCGCCCTCGGCGACGGCCGCACCGGCTTCGAGATCCTGATGCAGCACACCGAGCCGAGGAACGTCGTCTTCCAGCTCGACCTGTACTGGGCGACCTTCGCCGGCGCGGACCCGGTCCAGCTGGTCGAGGAGTACGGCGACCGGATCCAGCTTTTCCACGTCAAGGACCTCAACCCCACGCTGGACGACCGGATCGAGATCGTCGGCCGAGGCAGCATCGACTTCCCGGCCGTCTTCGCGGCGGCCGGCGGCAGCACCCGGTACTTCGTCGTCGAGCACGACCCGCGCTTCGGCGACCCCACGTTCGACCCCTTCGAGGCCGCCCGGGAGGGCTTCGCCTACCTCACCTGCACGTCCTACTGACGCACAGGGCCACCACACCTCCACGGGACGCGGTCCCGGGATCTCGGGGCCGCCCCTCCCTCGTCCGGCGGTGCGACGAGCGACCGACCGTGGGTCTGCAGTCGGCATCCATCCCTGCATCCACGCGGGCCCGCAGCCACCCGAGACGCCGTCACCACGTGGACGCCGTGCACCCTGCAGACCAGCCGGGGAGGCCCGTGGTCAGTCGTGCACCAGGACGACCTCGTACTGGTCGGCGGTGGGCGGGATGCCGGTGTCGAAGTGGGCGTTCACGACGGCGAGGTGGCCGGAGTACCTGATCGCCGTGGCGGGGGTCGCGAACCGGTCATCGGTGATGACCTCCCGCACGACCCCGGAGGACAGGTCGCGGCTGAGCCGCACCTGGGTGACCGCGTTGCCGTTCTGCACCGCCCACAGGTCCCGGCCGTCCAGCACGAGCCCGTCCACGCCGGGCACGCTGACCCCGGCGAGGACCGCGCTGTCCCCGGTGGCCGGATCCACGGTGCACAGCTCCCCGTTGCCCGCGTGGGCGACGACGAGCCGGCCCTCGTGGTCGGCGGCGACGATGCCGTTGAGGTTGAACGCGTCGCTGGTGTCGGCCGCCGGCCCGGTCAGCTCCAGCGTGCGGAACTCGCCCAGCTCGCCCCGGCGACCGGTCGGCACGAAGTACAGCCGGGCCTGCCGGCTGTCGGTGAACCAGGCTCCCTCCCGGGTGAGGGTGACGTCGTTGACCAGCGTCGTCGGCGGTAGACCGGGCGCGGACGGTGGGGCGAACTGGTACACGGCGACGGTGGCACCTGAACGGAGGTCGTACACGTACGCCTGACCGGTGAAGCCACCGGCGACGAACAGCAGCCCGTGGCGTCGGTCTGCGGACATCCCGACGGCCATGCGGCCGTCCGGGGCGTCGATGAAGAACTCCGCCGTTCCGCGCTCGAGGTCCCCGCGGAAGATGTCACCGGCGAAGAGGTCGCCGGCGTAGAACGTCGCGCCCCGGCCCTTGGCGATCCCCTCGGCCGAGGACGCGCCGGGCAGGACGATGACGCCGTGCGCCGGTCCCGCCGCCGCCGGGGTGGTGGTCACGGTGATCAACCCGGCGACGCAGGCCAGGACCAGTGCCGCCGCCCGGGATCGGCGGGCTGCCTCGTTCTCGGACCTGGGCATGAGAGCCTCCCCGGTCGGCGCGACTGGTTCCAGCGGCAGCCCACGATGGCACCGCGGAAGGCGGTCGGGAAGGGACCGACGTCGCGCCCGGTGGGGAGTCCTCGTGCTCGAGCCGCGCCGCCACGGTCTTCGTGGCGCTCGCCGTCCGGATCTCGACCGCGTCGACACGGTTCGATGGAGAGTCGAGCTTGAATTGGTGGAGAGCGACGTCCAGGCCCGGGCCAGGCGCGCGGCGGAGCCCTTGCCACGGCGACGTCCAGGCTCGGCTCGGCCGGCGTACTCGACCTCAGACACGCGGGGCCGGCCGTCGTCCCGGGCAGCCGGTCCACCCGCGCGGCGAGCGAATCGACGCCGACGCCGGGGGAGGACTTCGTGACGCGCTGGCTGGCGTCGGCGGGACGGTTCGCCAGCTCAGTGTGGGAGGCGCAAGGCAATCCGCTGGCGCTCGTGGAGCTGCCCACCGCCCTGACGTCCGCGCAGCGGACGGCGCTGTCGCCGCTGCCACCGGTCCTGCCGCTGAGCGGGCGGCTCCAGCAGCTGTTCTCGCAACGGATCGGACAATTGCCGCCTTCGGTGAGGCGCTTGCTATTCCTCACCGCGGCCAGACCCGGGCGCAGGCCGAGCGGCGGCTGCGAGAGGCCCTGCGTGACCGCGGCACCGGCGCCACTCCCCCGGTACCGGCTGACAGCCGGCTACGCACCATCGCCGTCCGCTGGCTGGCCGACATCGACGGCAGCGACCGGGCCTCCGGCACCAAGCGCCTGTACCGGTTCGCCCTGCACGCCTACGTCCTGCCCGGCCTCGGCGAGCTGCGCCTGCGGGAGGTCACCGTCCCGGCCCTCGACCCTCTGCTCACCTCGGTGCACGGCGCCCACGGCCCCGCGGCGGCCAAGACCACCCGCAGCGCCCTCTCCGGCATTCTCGGCCTCGCCGTCCGGCACCGACTGCTCGCCACCAACCCGGTCCGCGAGACCCCGGCCCGCCGAGGGCCGCGCGGCTCCCGCCGCCGTCCTCGAGCGCTCACCCTCGAAGAGGCGCACCAGCTGCGAGCCCGACTGACCGCCGACCCCACCGCCGTCCGCCAGGACCTACCCGACCTCGTCGCCTTCCTGCTCGGCACCGGCCTGCGCATCGGCGAGGCCTGCGCCGTCCGCCCAACCGACCTCGACCTCGACCTCGAAGAAGGCACGCTCACCGTCGCCGGCACCGTGACCCGCGACCCACTCCTGGGCCTGCTCATCCAGCAGCGGCCCAAGACCGACGCCGGCCGACGCACCATCGCGCTGCCACCGCAGACCCTCGACCTGCTACGCCGGCGCCTGGCCCGCCTGCCCGCCGCAGCCGACCCGCCGGTGCTCTTCCCCAGCCCGAAGGGCCTCCTGCGCGATCCGAACAACACCAGCGGCGACCTGCGCCAGGCACTCGCCTGTCGACCCGCTCAGCTCCGCGTCGGGTCATGTGGCGGATGCGGGAAAGTAGAGGTCAAGGCGACTCTGGTGCGATGGCGCCGGTCTCCGCGGGCGCAGGCGGGAGGCCGGCGTGGCGAGTGAACGAGACGATGCGGCCGACCCGACCCTGCCCGTGATGCCCCCGACCCCGCCCGGTGAGGGCGAGGTCGACTACCGCTGGTCACTCGCCAACGAGCGCACCTTCCTGGCCTGGATCCGCACGTCGCTCTCCCTCATCGCCGCCGCGGTGGCCGTCGTCCAGCTGATCCCACCCTTCCCTCGCACCGACGTCCGTTGGGCGCTCGGCGCCTTCCTGGCGACCCTCGCGGTCGGGACCGCGTCGCTGGCCTACTCCCGGTGGGCGGCGACCGAGAAGGCAATGCGCGAGCGGGAGGCTCGACCTGCAGGGCACAGCCTGCTGCTCCTCACCACAGCCCTCATCATCCTGGCGGTGGTCGTCTTCGCGGTCGTGCTGGGGACGCGGTGACGACCGACCGGGACACGGCTCACGCCCGCACCCGTCTGGGCTGGCAACGGACGGCGCTGGGGCAGGTGGTCCTCGGCCTCCTGCTGCTGCGACAGGGCTGGTCACGGGAGTCGTGGCCGGTCTGGATCGCCGGACTGCTGGCGATCACCTGCGCCGCGGCTTGCGCGCGATCGGCCGGACCACCGCGGCGGCCCACCACATCCGGCCTCAGCAGACCCCTGCTGCTCACCGCTGGTGTGCTCATCGTCTGTGGACTGACCTCCGCGGGCGTCCTCACCGGCTGACCCGGGCCCTCCAACCGACTCCAGGAGCGCCGCACCACGGGTGCATCACCGCGGGGCGCGGCGGGCTGTACCGCCGGTGCCGGGCGCCCGCGGTCGCGGACGCGAAGGTCACGGGCACGCTCTCCCCGATCGGCGAGTCCTCGGTCGGCCCGGTGAGCCGCAGGTGGGCCGCAGGTGGGCCGCAGGTGGGCCGCAGGTGGGCCGAATTCTTCATCGCGTCGACCTCCCCACCGGCGGGGACGGCATGCCGGCGGCGGCCGTGCCCCGTCAGCGGCGCGCAGTTCGACGGACGCGGCCGCCGGCGTGCTGACCGTCATGAGCCGGTCGTCGTCGTTGGACAGCACCGCCCGGAAAGCGATGTCGCCTCCCGCGGGCACGGTGCTCCGGTGTCGAGGACGGCGTCGAGGACCTGGACCGACCCGGCGGAGGCATTCACTCCCGCGGTGGCGGGAGCGTCCGTCTCGGTCGCTGCGTCCTTCCCGGCGTAGCAGTCGGCGAGCAGGACGGCGACGGTGGCAGCGCGGTGAGGGGCCGTCTCACCGCGGTCGCCCGGCCTCGGCGACGAGCTGCTCGAGCAGGCCGCGCAGCTTGCCCAACGTCGCCTCCTCGGAGCCCACCTCGTAGCGGTCAGCGAGCGCGGCCGGGTCCTGGTAGGCCAGCCGCGTCGTGCCGTCCTGGGACCACACCAGCATCCGCAACGGCAGGTCGACCCCGGATCGGGGATCGGCCTGCATGAGCGCCGTTCCGACCGCCGGGTTGCCGAACACGAGCAGGACCTCGTCGGGCAGGTCCAGGCCGGCGGCGCGCGCGCCGGCCGCGTGGTCGATGGTGGCGAAGACCTCGACCCCGCGGTCGCGCAGGTCCGCGGTCAGCCGATCGACGACGGATGCGACGTCTCCGGGGACCTCGGACACCCGCAGCTCGTCGGACACCTGTCCTCCCTCCGGTGGCGCCGTGGCCGGCGCCCCTGCCGACCCTGTCCCCGACGGCCGGTGCGCGGCATCCGCCATCCGACCACCGTCGGAGCCCGGGATGGACGGTGCCGCGCACCGCGGCGGACATCGCGCCGTTCCCAGTGGTCCCTGCTGCCGTACGTGGCCTGCACGTCGCGCACGCCATCGGTGACGGCGATGTCGCGGTAGTGGCGGCTCATCGGCCCGCCTCCCGCCGGCCCGCGGCCCCGGACGCGGTACCCGCCCCCGCCGGTGCCCCGGGTGCGCGACCGCCTTCGGACTCCTCCGAGTCCGGCCGGCTCGGCGCCGCATCGGCCATCTGACCGCCCTCCGTGAGGAGCCGAGGTCGGGGGCGATGTGCAGTCAGCTGACCGATGAACCCGGTGGGTGGAGCGGGGAAGTTCAGGCCCGGCTCGGCCGGACCGGGCCCCGACCGCACGACGGGAGACCCCGTGAACGCGAAGCAGACCATCGTCCTCGTCCACGGCGCTTACGCCGAGTCCTCGAGCTGGAACAGCGTCATCCGCCCCCTGGCGGCCGAGGGACACCGGGTCATCGCCTGGGCCAACCCCCTGCGCAGCGTCGCCGGCGACGCCGCGGCGCTCAGCGACCTGGTAGGCAGCATCCAGGGACCCGTGCTCCTGGTGGGGCACTCCTACGGCGGCTCGGTCATGACCAACGTGGCCGCCGATGCCGGGGACGTCGTCGGGCTGGTGTTCGTGGCCGGGTTCGCGCTGGAGTCCGGGGAGAGTTCCGCGGACGCCTCCTCCCTGGTTCCCGGCAGCACCCTGGGCGAGACGCTGGTGCGCGTGCCCCTGGCCGACGGCGGCGCCGACACCTACATCGCACCGGACCGCTACCACCAGCAGTTCTGCGCCGACCTGCCCCGGGAGGAGGCGATGCTGATGGCGGTCACCCAGCGTCCGATCACCGAGGCCGCGTTGGGCGAACCGTCGGGCGACCGGCCGCTGTGGCGTGCACTGCCCAGCTGGTTCCTGTTCGGGGAGCTCGACCACAACATCCCCGCCGGGGCACACCGCCGCATGGCCGAGCGGGCCGGAGCACGGCGCGTGCTGGAGATCCCTGGCGCCTCGCATGTGGTCGGGATGTCCCACCACGGCGAGGCGACCCGGTTGGTGCTGGAGGCCGCCGAGGCGACGGCGTCGGTCTCTGCATGACGCGCCGTCCACCGCGACACCACGGCAGGGACTCCGACACCGCCCTGGAACCCGCGGTCCGGCGAGACGCCCCGCGCATGCCCGCGCCCGAGCACTGGCCGGCCCTGCCCTACGAGCAGTGGCGGGCGACCCCCCACACCCTGCACGCGCACACGCAGGTCCTCGCCAAGCTCTCCGCCGCGCTCGCGCCGCCGGAACCGCAGCTGCAGCACGCCGCCCTGCGCCTGACCGCCAGGGGCTGGGAGACACAGCCACTGCCCGCACCCGACGGATCCGGGACCCTGGTCGTCGTCCTGGACCTCCACGCGCACGAGGCGGGCGTGGAGCACAGCGGCGGACGCCGGCACCGGATCGGCCTCGGGCCTTCCCGCTCGGTGGGCGAGGTGACGCGCGAGGTCCTCGCCGCGGTCCGCGATGTGGCGGGAGCGGTGACGATCGATCCCCGTCCGCAGGAGACGTCGGTCACTGAGCCGCGCCAGGCCGGCTCCGACGAGGTCGGCCGGTCAGGTCGTCGCCGCCGCCGGTCCTTCGTCCGCAGCGTCCGAGGGGAAACGTCCCCAGCGGGTCAGTTCCTGCCAGCTCACCCGCTGGTGCGGCCTCATCGTGGCGGCGTCGGCGGGGGCTGAGCTCATGCCGGCTGGCGCTCGGCGTGCAGGGGGCCGATCAGGTAGGCGGCCAGGGAGTCCGCGTCGGCGCGGGTCGACAGGTGGCCGAGGTAGCCGTCGGGCCGGATCAGGGCCATCCCGGAGTCCCCGATGCCGTAGTGGCGGGCCACCTCCCCTCCGGGGTCGACCAGGGCCCCTGCCGGGGCACCAGCCGCGGTCTGGACCACGGGCACGGCCGTGCCGAGCGAGCCGAGGATGCCCTGGAGCCGGTCGAGCGTCGACGGGGCGACCGCGGTAGTGAGAAGCACGAACCCGGGGCGGCGGAGGAGGTCGCCGATCCAGGCCGGGCTCCCGTCGACCGTTGTGAGCCCAGGAATGTCGGGGGCGTGGTCGCCCGGGGCGGCGTGCCGCCCCGGGCCGGTGTCGCCGCTGACGGCCGGGCTCCCGCGGTAAGCGACCGCGGTCTCGGTCATGTCCGCGAGGAGCCGGTCCTCCAACGCCGGCAGGTGCCCGAGGAACAGCAGCCCGAGGTCGCGCAGGTCCGCCCCGAGCCCGTGGGCGGACATCACGTCGGTCAACCGGCTGGTCTCTCGCACCACCGCCGCGCCGACGGGGTGCCGCTCGGCGTGGTAGGTGTCCAGCAGGTCCGACCCGGCCCGGCCGGTGGTGACCAGCGCCAACTTCCATGCGAGGTTCACGGCATCCTGGATGCCGGTGTTCATGCCCTGGCCCCCCGCGGGGCTGTGGACGTGCGCGGCGTCCCCGGCCAGGAGGACACGGCCGTGCCGGTACTGCGGGACCTGCCCGTGGTGCACCTCGAAGTAGGTCAGCCACCTCGGGTCGCTGAGCTGCCACTGCCCGCCCATCCGCTCGTCCACCAGCTGCTGCGCCTCCTCGAGGGTGGGGGTGGTGCCCGGGTCCGGGACCGCGACGAGGCACAGGAGCCGGGTGCGCCCGTCGGGCATGGGGAAGGCCCCGGCGATCCCGTCCGGATGGGCGAACATGCGAATGGTGTCCGCCGAAAGCCCGGTGCGCGCGGCCACATCGGCGAAGAGGAAGTGCTGACCCTGGAACACGCCCTCAAGCCGAGTGCCCAGGGCCGCACGGACCTTGCTGTGACCGCCGTCGGTACCCACCACCCAGCCGTACCGGTGCCGCGTGGTCCCCGCCGGTGAGGTCAGGGTCACGCTGACCCCGTCGTCGTCCTGGACCAGACCGTCGAGGGTCACCTGGCGGTCGACGACGATGCCCAGCCCGGCGGCGTGCTCCGCGAGGATGGCCTCGGTCTCCGGCTGCGCCAGGTCCAGGATGCGCCGGTAGCGGGACGGCACGTCGTCGGTGGTCAGGTGCACCCGCAGGCTGGCGTCCCGGCCGGAGTAGATCTCCATCGCGGTCTGGGCGAGGCCCCGGGCCTCGAGCCGGTCCAGGACGCCCATTGCGGCCAGGTGCTCCTGCGTGCGCGGGTGGATCACAACCGCGCGGGACTGCGTCGTGGGCTCCGCCAGCGTCTCGATCAGCCGGACCCGCGCGCCCTGGCGGACCAGCTCGCACGCCGCCACCAGCCCCACGGGCCCGGCCCCGACGACGAGGACGGTGCGCCCGTCGCGCCCGGTCGCGGGGTCCTGGACCTTCGTCGTGTCGTCCACGATGCCTCCTCGTCGTCCCGTTCCCCGACGCGGGACACGGTGCACCGGGGCGCTTCCAGCGCGCTGCACGCCCGCGTGCAGGGCTCGCACCGCCATCGGCTCCGGTCATCCGAGGCCCCGGGTGCCGCGGTCGACAAGGAGTCGGCCGCAGCACGAGACCGAGGCTCCGGGAGTGTCTCTGCGTGTCCCCCCTCTTGGTCGAGGCGGGATGACTCCGTGTTCGGTGCGCGAAGGCACATCGAGCAGAGCTTCGCCGAGCGTGAGCAGGCGAGCGTGCCCGCAGCCGCTCGCTGCGGTCGTCGCCGGGCACGGTCCCGTCGTCCGGGGGTAGCTGGTGAACGCGGCGGCGAGGGTCTGCGCGATCTCCGGCAGTTCTACCGGGGTCGCCCGGTCCAGCAGGCGCTCGTCGCCGGGTCGGAACGGGACACGGCTGATGTGCCCAGCCGGCTCTCTGAACCGCCCCGGGATTGATGGAGGCTCCACTGAACTCGGGGCGGTTCACGCGACCTCGACGAGGGCATCACCCAGCTCACCACCGTCCTCGGCTAGTTGGCCCAGCCGCCCCTCGACGAGCTGTGCGACCGAGTGCTCGAACGGCTGATCACCGGCCGCACCGACGATGACATCGCCCTGCTCGCGATCCGGGACGCCCGCACCGAGCCCGCCAACAGGGCAGTGATCGGGCAGAGCAGGCCCACCCCCGGATGACCGAACGCGGCGTCGTAGGTCGGCGCAGAAGCCAGCGGTGAGCAGCCGCGGTGCGCCTCGGGCAACGCACTGCCCATCCTGGGGGCATCGCCCAAAGGGCCCTGACGTGTTTGTCCGGGCCGCTGTCTGCTCATGGCCGTGAAGGTGACGGCGAGCGAGGGGGCGGAGTCGCGGGCCGGCTTCACCGACCGGGACGAGGGCCGGCCGGCAGTCGAGAGCGTGGGCGAACGGCTGCTGGGTGCCCTGCTCGACCGGGTGCATCTGATCGCACCTCGGCTGGTCGGCCAGCTCATCGCGCAGGAGGCGCGGATCGCCGGTGCCACCGACGTCAGCATCCACCTGCAGGACCTCGCGCAGCTGACGCTGCGGCCGCTGACCGGGCCTGGGCTGGTCGGCGATCCGCTCCCCATCGCCGGCAGCCTGGCCGGGCGGGCGTTCAGCACCGAGGAGTCGGTCGAGGAGCCGCTCCCCGACGGCTCGGTCCGGCTGCACCTGCCACTGCTGGACGGATCCAACCGGGTCGGCGTGCTCGGCCTGACCCTCCCCCGGCTGGCCCACTACGACCGGCAGCTCGCCCAGCGGCTGGCCGGCCTGGTCGCGGACATGATCGTCACCAACGACAGCTACACCGACGCGTTCACCCGGGTGCGCACCGCCGGGCCGCTGAGCCTGTCGGCGCACCTGCAGTGGCGGATGCTGCCGCCGCTGTCGATGAGCACCCCCGTCCTGGACCTGTCGGGGGTCTTGGAGCCGGCGTATGAGGTCGGGGGCGACAGCTTCGATTACGCGTTCAACGAGCACGTGCTGCACGTGGCGGTGTTCGACGCGATGGGCCACGGCCTGGAGGCCGCGACGATGGCCACCGTCATCATCGCCGCCTACCGGCACGGGAGGCTGGCCGAACTCCCGTTGACCGAGCTGTACCCGGCGATGGACCAGGCGGTGGCCACCTCCTTCCCGGGGCGTTTCGCGACCGCCCAGCTGGGCCGGCTGGACACCGAGACAGGTCTGCTCAGCTGGGTCAACGCCGGCCACCCACCCGCGCTGTGGGTGCGCGGCAGCCGGGTGATCGGTGAGCTCACCGGTCCGGTCAGCCGGCCGGTCGGCTTCGGCGCCGGCACCCCCGTCGTGCAGACCGCGCAGCTGCAACCCGGGGACCGGGTGCTGTTCTTCACCGACGGGGTCGTCGAGGAGCGCTTGCCCGGCGGTGAGCAGTTCGGCGAGCAGCGGCTGCGCGACCTGATCGAGCAGACGACCGCGGCCGACCTGACCTGCGCGGAGACGGTGCGGCGGCTCTCGCACGCGCTGATGACCGCGCGTTCGGGCCGGACCAGTGACGACGCCTCGCTGCTGCTGCTGGAGTGGAAGGGCCCACCCCGGGACGACGAGCTCGACCGCGACATCCCCGAGGCCACCCCCACCGGCTGACGCTCAGCCGGCGTCCGGCCTGTGTCCACCGCACTGCCTCCCCGCCGCTCCCTACCGGGAATGGCTCATTGATCGGCCAGAGCCCTGGGCAACGGTACCGATGCGGCTCGGGCGATGGAAACAGCGCAGCGATCCGCTTCCACAGCCCGTGGAACATGAGATCCTCGATCAGCCCATCACAGCCTCGGCACGGCCGGCCGGCGCTCGAGGACGGCACGCCGACCCTCGTCTTCAAACGATCTCCAATTGATCGGAACTGCAGGCCCGGGGGCGCTGGATGAACCTGAAACGAGGACCACGACCATGGCGGCGGGTGACGACGCTCGCCGCCGCGCTGCTGGCGGTCTCCGCCCTCGCGGTCACCCCGTCCGCGGCCGCCGACCCGGGCCGGCCGGCGGTGCCGGGGGCCGCGCCCGACCTCGCGCGGCACGTCAACCCGTTCTCCGGTACCCAGCCGGGCGGGCCGGACTTCGGTACCGGCGGCGGTGGCGGGAACACCTTCCCGGGCGCGGTCGTGCCCTTCGGCATGGTGCAGTGGAGCCCGGACACGGTGGCCACCCAGCCCGGCGGCTATTACTACCCGGACAACCGGATCCGCGGCTTCAGCCTGACGCACCTCTCCGGCGCCGGCTGCAATGCGGCCCAAGACCTGCCGTTCCTGCCGTTCGTCGGTCAGGTCACCACGTCCCCGGCCAGCGACCCGAGCCGGTACGCGTCCACCTTTTCTCACGCGCACGAGTCGGCCGCCCCGGGGTACTACGGGGTCACGCTGGATTCCGGCGCGACCATGGAGCTGACCGCAACCCAACGCTCCGGAATGGCCCGGATCACCTACCCGGTCACCACTGAGGCGACGCTGCTGATCAACGTGTCCGGCTCCATCAACGGCGTGACGGACGCACAGGTCGATGTCGACGGGAACACCATCAGCGGCTGGGCCACCAGCGGCCGCTTTTGTGGCGCCGGCAACGTCTACCGGGTCTACTTCTCGGCCGCCTTCGACAGGCGCTTCGCCTCCGTCGGCACTTGGCACAACGACGCGGTCAGCACCGGCGGCACGTCGGTGCGCAGCGGCGCGGTATCCGGCCCGTCCGGCACCCCGGCCAAGCCGCGCGGCACGGCGCCCGCTCCGCCGGCCGAGGGCCGGGCCGCACCGGACGTCTCGGTCTCCGGTCCCGGCTCCGGCGCCTTCGTCACGTTCGACTCCAGCAACGACCGCACGGTCGACCTCCGGGTCGGCCTGTCCTACGTCAGCGTGGCCAACGCCACCGCGAACGCGAAGACCGAGCAGGGGGGCGAGGCCTTCGACACGGTCGCCGAGGCGGCCCGCGCGGCGTGGAACGCGCGGCTCGGGCAGATCCAGGTCAGCGGCGGTTCGCCGGATCAGCTCACCGTCTTCTACACCGCGATGTATCACGCGCTGCTGCACCCGAACGTGTTCAGTGACAGCGACGGTCAGTACCTCGGCTTCGACGGGCAGCGCCACCGAGCGGCAACCGGCCACGCCCAGTACGCAAACATCTCCGGCTGGGACATCTACCGGTCGGAGGCGCAGATGCTGGCGCTGCTCGCCCCGCACGAGGCCGCCGATATCGCCCAGTCCATGGTCAACCAGGCGCAGCAGGCGGGCGACGTGTGGGACCGGTGGTCGCAGAACAACGACTTCACCGGCGTCATGGTCGGCGACCCGTACCACTCGATCGTCGCGAGCATCTACGCGTTCGGCGCCACCGACTTCGACGCGGCCGGCGCGCTGGCCGCGATGGTGCACGGCGCGACGAGAGTACAGCCGCCGAACGCCAGATACGTCGAGCGCCCGGGCCTGGCGGACTTCCAGTCACTGGGGTACCTGCCGGGGGATCCGAGCACGACCCTCGAGTACACCAGCGCTGACTTCGGCATCGCGCAGCTGGCCGACCGGCTCGGTGAACCGGGCATCCGGCAGGAGTTCATGGCGCGGGCGCAGTACTGGGAGAACCTGTACAACCCGGCGACCGGGTACCTGCAGCCGCGCAATCGCGACCGCTCGTTCCCGACTCCGTTCGACCCGGCAGATCCGAGCCGTTACGTGGAGGGCAACGGCGCGCAGTACACGTGGATGGTGCCGTACAACACGCGCGGGCTGTTCGACGCGATGGGCGGCGACGCGGCGGTACGGGCCCGGCTGGACACCTTCTTCACCGAGCTCAACGCCGGCCCCACCGAGCCGTACGCGTTCCTGAGCAACGAGCCGTCCAGCCAGACCCCGTACCTGTACGACTTCGCCGCCGCGCCCTACCGCACCCAGGCCGTCGTACGGCAGGCGCTGAACACGCTGTGGCGCCCCACCGCAGACGGCTTCGTGGGCAACGACGACCTCGGCCAGATGGCCGCCTGGTATCTCTGGGGAGCGCTGGGCGTCTATCCCTCGATCCCCGGTCGGGCGGAACTGACGGTGGGCAGCCCCTTGTTCCCGCACATCGTCGTCAAGCGCCCGAGCGGGCAGACCATCACCATCGACGCGCCCGGCGCGTCAGCGGACACCTTCTACGTGCAGAGCCTCAGCGTCAACGGCAGGGCAACGAGCAAGCCGTGGCTGCCCGAGTCGTTCGTCCGCACCGGCGGCACGCTGTCGTTCACCATGGCGAGCACGCCGAACACCGCATGGGGCGCCGATCCGGCCGACGCGCCGCCATCGTTTCGGGAAGGCGAGCTGTCGCTCCGGTGAAGCTGGCCGGCAAGCCGATCGGGAGCCTGGCTCTGCCCACGTCGGTCACCGGCGGGGACATGCATGTGTTCCCGATGGCTGCCGCCTGAACGCAGCCGACACCACCTCGGCGCAGACGAGAAGCGGCCACGCACCACCGTGGCCCCGACGGCGCGGTCCCCGCCGCTGGCGAGATACGACCGGGTAGGAAGTCGACTCGGTCTGCGTCGTGGTCGCAATGAATGCCATGAAGACGGGGACCTCCCCCCGGAGCACGCTGCTGGTGAGGCCGGCAGTCGTGACGAGAGGAGGCCTGGTCCTCATGTTGCACGTTGGGCTGGACCTGAGCAGGACCCGTGTGGATGTGCACGTCATGAATGAGACGGGCGCGCCGATGCTGGTGACCACCGCGGCGCCGGACGCCGGCGGCCTGGCCTCGCTGGCCGCCCGGATCGGTGCGTTCGAGCAGCCGGTGACGGCGGCGATCGAGTCGATGACCGGCGCCCGCTTCGTCCATGACCAGCTGGAGCTGCTCGGCTGGGAGGTCCAGGTCGCCGATGCGGTCAAGGTCAAGGGGCTGGCGCCGCTGGCGGCCAAGACCGATCGCATCGATGCGTGGGTGCTCGCCGAGCTGTCCCGGCGGGAGTTGGTACCGGCGATCTGGTTGCCCGATCCGGATGTGCGCGCCGAGCGGGAGCGGGCCCGGTGGCGGTTGCACCTGGTGCGCCATCGCACCGCGCTGAAGAACCGCATCCACGCCATCCTGATGGCCTTTGGCCATCCGTGCCCGGTGTCTGACCTGTTCGGCGCCGCCGGCCGCCGCCTGTTGACGGGCCTGGCGCTGCCCGAGCCGTGGGCCGGGGACGTCGCGGCGGCGCTGCGGCTGATCGACGACCTCGACGACCAGATCGCCGACTGCGAGGCGGCGCTGCGCCGGCTCGGCGCCGATCACCCGTACGTGCCGTTGCTGGTGACCGTGCCGGGCATCGGGCCGGTGCTGGGTTACACCATCGCCGCTGAGATCGGCGACATCGCCCGGTTCGCCACGCCGAAGAAGCTGGTCGGCTACACCGGGCTGTGCCCGACGGTCTACCAGTCTGGCCGCCGCGATCACCGGAACTCACTGGCCAAGAACGGGCCGAAGTACCTGCGCTGGGCGCTGATCGAGGCGGCCACCCACGCCGCCCGCCACCCGGCCTACGCCGAGCGCTACCAGCGGACCCGGACCCGCCTGGGCAAGCAGCGCGGGGCCCGGATCGCCCGGGTCGACCTCGCTCGCCGGCTGGCCGAGGCGATCTGGTTCATGCTCACCACGAATAAGCCCTTCGCTCCGGCAGGCGCCGTAAAACCTCTGGCCGCGTAGACGGCCCCGCATTGAATTGCGCCACCGGAGCGAAGCCCCTCCCATCCGACCTGGTCCTCCTGCCGAGGAGGCGATAGAGAGATGAGCGCGGCTCTTCACCCACCCGGCCGATCCCCTCCGAATCGGTGTCCCTGATCGGTGTCCCTGATCGGTGTCCGTGAGTGGTATCCCAGGGATCCCACGTTCTCCGCGGCCGGTCATTCTGCCGCCGGGTCCTCGCACGTCCAGGTCGTTCGTCCTCGCCGCTGTGCGGCTGCGGGCGCTCCACCTGGACCCGCTGCGGCACCCCGCGGCGCCAGGCTCCTACGCGGGAACGACAGGATCCTTGACAGCGGCCCCCGTCTTCATAGAGAGGTCTTCTCACCAGAAGTCGCCCTCCCCGGACGCCTGGACGAGGGTGACGTCCCGCTGAGTGGCGGATGTAGTCCTCACCGTGTCGGTCAGCGGTGTGGTGACTATGACGCGATCAGCGCCGGCTGCGCCACCTCCTCGTCGGTCCGGGTCAGCAGTGTCATGGAACCTTCGGAGAGGTAGCGGCGGTCGGAGACCTGCCATTCGTCGTGGGCCTCGACCAGCACCGCGCCGGCGAGGCGCAGCAGGGCTTCGGGGTTGGGGAAGACGCCGACGACGTCGGTGCGCCAGCGAGTGTCGATCGCCGCCCGGCGGAGCCTGCCCTGGGGAGCCGCGCGCAAAGTCCTTGGCGCCTCGCTGCAGACCTGGCCACCGGCGTCGATCGCACCCTTCAACTGGGTGCGGATTCCTGGTGAGAAAGCCTCATTACAAGATTAACGACCTCGTGCACGGTTAGCCGCGGGCCGTCGTGGACCCGTTCAGGGCTAGTTCGATCACGCGGTGGTGCCGGCCGGGAGAGCTCTTGGCGGGCGGTGAAGCTGATCAGGTTGTGGGGTTCGTTCCTGGCTGGAGACCAGGCCGGCGACCGCGGGCAGGATCGTGTCGAGGTGCTCGCGCCGGCCGAGGTGTCGGAACAGGGCTCGCCAGTCCTTCAGGTGACCGATGCCGTGCTCCACGCGGATCCGCTGCGCCGAATGAGCTCTGCGTTCGGCCTCGCGCGCCGCGGCGACGGCGGGGAAGACCGGGATCTGGTTCTTGCGCCGGGCCGGCCGCGGGGTGAGGACCGCCCCGGCGGTCTGCGCGCTCAGGCCCTGGTAGCCGGCGTCGGCCAGCAGGGTGGCGCCGGGGATGAGGGCCAGCGTCTCGACCAGGCCGGCCTGGCGGACCTGGGTCAGGTCATGGATCGAGCCCGGGCGGGTGTGCCCGCAGAACAGCAGCCGCCCCTCAGCATCGGTGATGACCAGCGCCTTGACGGTGTTGGCGCGGGCCTTGCCCGAGACGAACCGAGTCCGGCCCGACCCGCGGCCGGGCGGCGCACCCGGACCTCCGTGGCATCCAGCAGGCCCAGCTGCCCGCTGGCGCCCAGATGGGCGACCACATCGGCCAGCGTGCGCAGCCGGAGCCCGCCCTCCACGGTGCAGCCGCGCTCGGCCAGCAGCGGACGCACCTCCCCGACCGCCCCCGGTGATCGTCGACCGGGACACCCCAAACCAGCAGGCCAGCACGTCATGGGTGACCCCGTGGCGCAGGTGCACCAGCGTGGCCAGCAGCCGGTCAAGGAACACCAGCCGGTACCGGGCACCGGTTCCAACCGCCCGCCGACGCGGCCGATCGGCCAGCCGCGCGTCCTGGCGCGCCTGCCAGCGCGGTCCCAGCTCGGCGACCAGCTCGGCCAGGACCTCTCGAGACAGTCCGGTCACTCGGCGATCGGCGACAGCGGCGGCACGGGGAAGAGTGCTCGACACATCACGACCCTGCTCGTCCTGCACACAGCACGGTCAAGTCGTCGGGCTAACCATGCACGAGGTCGTTAGGGACCTCGAGCGTCGTCACTGAAAAGATCGTTAGTAGCTTGATCTGCATCGAGTAGGCGCGGACGATCGAGGAATGCGGGAGGACGACGGCCGCAAGCTCGACCACCAAACCCTTGAGGCCTTGCGGCTGCGGGCGGTCGAGCAGGTGGCCGGGGCGTCCCGGCGGCCGAGGTCGGTGCGGGGCTGGCCGCGTTGGGCCTGCATCGGCGGACGATCTACACCTGGCTGGCCACCGAGCGCACCGAGGGCCACGAGGCGCTGCGGGCCCGCCCGGTGCCCGGGCGGCCGCGCAAACTCGCCGAGGAGCAGCTGGGCGAGCTGGCCGGGCTGATCGCCGAGAGCGATCCCCGCGCTCATGGGTTCGCGGTGGCGCTGTGGACCCGCGAGGTTGTCCGCCAGCTGATCGCCGCCCGGTTCGGCGTGCAACTCACCGTGGCCAGCGTCGGGCGCACTCTGCACCACCTGGGCTTCTCCGCCCAGCGGCCGCTGTATCGGGCCGAGCAGGCCGACCCCGTCGCGGTGGCCCGGTGGCGGGAGATCGAGTATCCCAAGATCGCCGCGGCCGCCAAGGCGGCCGGCGGGACGGTCTACTTCGTCGACGAGGCCGGCGTGCGTTCGGACTACCACCCCGGCACCACCTGGGCCCCGGTCGGGCGGACCCCAACGGTGGCGGCCACCGGCGCGCGCTTCGGATTGAACATGATCTCGGCGATCAGCGCGCGGGGCGCCCTGCGGTTCTCGGTGCTGACCGGCACGCTGACCGCCGCCGGGTTCATCGCCTTCCTCAAGCGGTTGCTGCACGACGCCGAGCACCACGGCAGCGACCCGGTGTTCTGCATCGTCGACAACCACCCGGCCCACCGAGCCAAGGCGGTGGACCGCTTCGTCGACTCCACCGACGGGGCGCTGCGGCTCTACCGGCTGCCGGCCTACTCTCCGCAGCTCAACCCGGACGAATGGGTGTGGAAGAACGTCAAGCACGACGGGGTGGCCCCCGCCGCTCCAAAGGGACCCGAGCAGATGAAGGCGGTCGTCACCGCCCGCCTGCGCCGGCTGCAGCGCCTACCGCACATCGTCCGCGGCTTCTTTGGCGACCCCGAGTTGGCGTACATCGCCGTTGTCGCCTGAAGTCAACCTCCCTGCAATCTCATTGGTAATTAGCGACGAGGACATGGCTGGGTGGGCCGCAGCCATTGGGATAAAGATTGCGGCCCACTCACCTTAGAGAGATCCGGGGCTAGGGGGTGCGGAGGTCGCGGATCAGTCGTCGAGCCACCAGATATAGTACTTCTTCTCCTGTCCGAAGAATGTCACGGCGGCCAAGTCTGATTTGTTGAGCTCCTTGGTGACAGCCTTCGTGTCGTCATCGCTGTTCAAGTCAAATGGAATCTCCTTGAAGTGCCAGTCCTTGTGATCATGCGAAGGGACATACCAGACATTGAATCGCTTGTGTTGATTCTCCTGCCCGACAGCCGCCACTCTTGCCTTACGGGCCCTCTTGTCTTTGAGGAGGTGGGTGACGTCCCCCGGTGAGGCGACAGCCGCGAAGGTGTAGTTGTCAGGCATTTCAGGCTTCCTTCCTCCCAGTGTGGGTGAAGCTTCGGGCAGTCCCCACCCTCCGCATGCTGCGTCACATCACCGTCACCAACTCGTCACCGCCGGTGACCTGCGGAGATGGGACGGATCGAGGTCGTGTGCGACGTCCACCCCGACACAATCTTGGACATCGCCCCGGTGCACCTCATGCGTGAGTCCGTGAACCGGGAGGTGCGCAACATGGCCGAGAACGTCGGTCGGGTCATGGCGGTCGTCCACTTCGGCGGAAAGGTGCCAGACCTCTTGGTCAAGCACCCCAAGCCGGGTCCGTTCGTCGTGACGGCCCACCTGGCGCTGGTCTACCGGATCAACTAACGATCGTTGAGGGCGGCTGTTTCAGGAACGGTCCGAACTCGAGCCCCGTGCTGGCGAGGAAGCCGGCCAGCAGGCCGGGGCGGTACTGCATCCGTCTCAGGCGGGTCTTCACCACTGCGGTCAGCTCGGCGATGGTGTGCTTGGTGAGGTTGGTCAGCGACCGCTTCAGGTGCGCCCAGATCAACTCGACCGGGTTGAGCTCGTGGGCGTACGGCGGCGGTCGGTGATCGGTCAGCCACGGCCGGGCCGCGATCCGCTCGGCCTGGCCTTGCTCGTGTGAGTGCTCAGTTGTCCCAGACCAGCACGATCGGCCCGCGCAGCTGGTGGTGGGCGCATCGAGCAGGGCGGCGTAGTCGGCCTCGGTGAAGCCCTTGCGCCCGCCGCCGCGCCGGCCGCGGTGGGTGCGGTAGATCAGCCGCGGCTGGTGCCCGGACCTGACCGCGACCAGCGCGGCCACCGACAGCCGCGGGCTGATCGCCGCGGTCACCCGCACTACCGGCGTGCAACCCCGACGCCCTCCAGGTGCGGCCCTTGGGCGGCCTGGAGCCCCGTGGCCGGACTCGTCGTCGAGAACCAGCCAGGCGCCCTGGTCCGCCACCGTCCTCTTATCTCCGGCCGGGTCGCCTCGCCCCAGGCGGTGATCCGCTCCTCATCCCGCTCCGCGGCCTGCCGGGCCGACACCTGCACACTCCAGCCCAGCCGGTGCAGCAGCAGGTCCCGCCCGGGCAGGGTGTAGTCCACGCCGAACCGCTCTCGCACGACCGCGGCGATGCGCAGCAGCGTCCAGCACTGATCCGCCCAGCCCCACGCCGCCGGGCCGGCGTCGAGGAGGTCCTGCAGCTCGGCCAGCTGGGCCGAGGTGAGCTTGCAGCGCGCCCCGCCGCGCCCTTGGAGGCCAGCGCCGGGCGACCGCCGACGGCCAGCGCGCGCCGCCACCGGTTGCCCGACATCCGGGTGACCCGGAACCGGGCCGCGACCTCCCGGTCGCTGGCTCCTTCTTTGATCCACTCGGCCGCCGCCAGCCGCACCCGTTCTCGCCGGGCCCTCTCCTCGGCGGTCAGCCCACCACCATCGGGATACTGCATGCCATCGGCATAGCGCACACCACGCCACCCGTCAGCAGGGCCCGGAACCTCCGCCGTTAATGATCTTTAGTACGACAGGCGGCGCCTTCAACAGGTCAACATGACGGCCAGGACGCGTTTACGTCCACGGCATCCCACCGGCATCCGGCAGTCGCTGCCGGACGGTCCAGGCCATGTGCTGTGGGGCTAAGGACCTACAGAACTCATGCGCCTCATCGTGAGAACGGTGAGTCCCCCGTATCAGACCGGCCGGTTCGACGCTCGATCTCCTTAACCGCGCACAAGGGGGAAGCCGTGACCGTGAGTGGGCCAGCGGGCGCTGCAGCTGGCGGCGCGACCCCGTGGAGCGTCACCGGTGAGCAGACCGACTTCTTCATCAGCCACGCCGGGCGGGACACCGCCTGGGCGGAGTGGCTGGCCTGGCAGCTGCAGGAAGCCGGCTACCGCGTCGAGCTGGACGTGTGGGACTGGGCGCCGGGTGAGGACTTCGTGACCCGCATGCAGACGGCCCTGGAGTCCGCCGATCGGCTGCTGGCGGTGTGCACCGAGGCCTACTTCTCCAGCACCTTCGGCGGGGTGGAGCTGCGTGCCGCCTTCGCCGGGTCCGCGGCAGCGGCGGGGCGGATCGTGCCGGTGCTGGTCGAGCCGGTCACCCTGCCCCCGCTCTACGCACCGCTGATCTACCTGGACCTGACCGGCCTGAACGAGGCCACGGCGGCGACCCGGCTACGAGACCGACTAACGCGGGTCCGACCGACGAGCGCGCCACCGTTCCCCCGGGCCGGACCGGCGCCGCCGGACAAGCCTGGGTTCGCCGGCGCCCTGCCGCGGGTGTGGCGGGTGCCGGCCCGCAATCCCCGCTTCACCGGCCGGGACGGCATGCTCACCGAGCTGCGGCGGCGGCTGGGTGCCGGTGAGGCCACGCTGGTGGTGCAGGCCCTCTACGGGCTGGGTGGGGTGGGCAAGACCCAGCTGGCGATCGAGTACGCGCACCGCTTCGCCGCCGACTACGACCTGGTGTGGTGGGTCGACGCCGAGCAGCCGGTGCTCATCCCCGAGCAGCTGGCCGCACTGGCCGCCCGGCTTAAGTTTGCTCCGGGGCCCACCGTCGCCGACACCGTCGACCGGCTGCTGGCCGAGCTGCGCGGCCGGGACCGCTGGCTGCTGATCTTCGACAACGCCGAGCTTCCGGCCGACGTCGCCCTCTACCGGCCCGGCGGGGCAGGGCACCTGTTGATCACCTCCCGGTCCCCCGGCTGGGGCGCGCTGGGTGGGCGGCTGGAGGTCGACGTGCTCGCCCGGGCGGAGACGATCGCGCTGCTGCGGGCCCGGATCCCGGGCCTGGATGAGGAGCTGGCCGACAAGCTCGCCGCCGAGCTGGGCGACCTGCCGCTGGCCGCCGCGCAGGCCGCCGGCTATCTGGAGCAGACCGACCTGCCGCCCGCCGACTATCTGCGCCGCTTCCGCGCCCACCGCGCCGGCCTGCTCGCCCGCGGCGAGGTGCCCTGCTATCACGGGCGGATCGACACCACCTGGGGGCTGTCCCTGGAGCGACTCCGCAGTGAGGACCCGGCCGCGGTGGCGCTGCTGGAGCTGGCCGCCTTCCTCGCCCCCGAACCCATTCCGTTGACCCTCTTCATCGGCCACCCGGATCTGCTTGACGAGCCGCTGCGCAGCACCGCCGCCGATCCCGACGCCCTCACCGACACCGTCGGCGCGCTGGTCGGCTACTCCCTGGCCCGCCGCCACCCCGATGGCTTCCAGCTCCACCGGCTGGTGCAGGCGGTCATCCGGCACCAGCTCGAAACCGACCGGCAGCAGCCCACCGAGCAGCGGGTGGTGGCGCTGCTGGCCGCCGCCGCCCCCGGCGATCCGGACGATGCGACCGGCTGGGCCGCCTATGCCCAGCTCGCCCCACACATCCTCGCCACCGCCCCGCTGGGCGACTCCTCTCCCGCCGGCCGGCAACTGGTCCTGAACACCACCCGCTACCTGCAAACCAAAGGAGACAGCCACGCCAGCCGGGCTCTCTCCGAACAGCTGCTCGACCACTGGCGGGCGATCCTCGGCCCCGACCACCCCGACACCCTGGCCGCGGCGAGCAACCTCACCCTTGCCCTCTTCGCGGTAGGCGACGTGGCAGCGGCGCGTAGCGTCGGGGAGGACACGTGGGAGCGCTGCCGCCGGGTGCTCGGCCCGGACCATCCGACTACTTTATGGGCGGCGGCTTCTCTCACGCTCGCCCTGGTTCAGCGGGGGGCGGCCCAGCTGGCCCGCGCCCTGGGCGAGGACACGCTGCAGCGCTGCCGCCGGGTGCTCGGCCCGGACCATGCCACCACCTTGGGGGCGGGGACCGCCCTCACGTTCGCCCTGATTCAGCTGGGTGAGGCGGAGCCGGCCCGCGCCCTGGGCCAGGACACGCTGCAGCGCTGCCGCCGGGTGCTCGGCCCGGACCACGGGATCACCCTGTCGGCGGCGGGCGGCCTCGCTCACGCCCTGGCCCAGCTGGGCGAGGCCGAGCCGGCCCGCGCCCTGGGTCAGGACACGCTGCAGCGCTGCCGCCGGGTGTTCGGCCCGGATCACCCGCCCACCCTGTGGGCGGCGGGCGCCCTGACCTACGCCCTGGCCCAGCTGGGCGAGGCCGAGCCGGCCCGCGCCCTGGCCCAGGACGTCCTGCAGCGTGGGGTGCTCGGCCGGCACCACCTGATCACCCTGTTGGCGGCGGGCGCCCTGACCGGTGCCCTGGCCCAGCTGGGCGAGGCCGAGCCGGCCCGCGCCCTGGGCGAGGACACGCTGCAGCGCTGCCGCCGGGTGTTCGGCCCGGATCACCCGATCAGCCTGTGGGCGGCGGGCGCCCTGACCCTCGCCCTGGTCTCGATGGGGGAAGCGGAGCCGGCTCGCGCCCTGGGAGAGGACACCCTGCGGCGCTGCCGCCGGGTGTTCGGCCCCGACCACCTGATCACCCTGCGGACGGCGACCGCCCTCACCGAGGCCCTGGCCTTGTTGGGCGAGATGCAACCGACCCACGCCCTTCGGGCGGACACCCTGCAGCCCTCCCGCCGGGTGCTCGGCCCGGACCACGCACCACCCTGTTGACGGCGACCGCCCTGACTGTCGCGCTGGTCCGGCTGGGCGAGGCGGAGCCAGCCCGCGCTCGGCGAGGACACCCTGCAGCGCTCCCGCCGACTGCTTTCCCGCCCCCCATCACGCTGTATCTGGCTCAGGTCGCTGTGACCAACGATTCCCTACTCGGAGATGAAGACGCCGCAGACGACCCGACTCCGCCGCGGTGATCCCGTCCCGTGGCGGACTCGGAGTCGTCGTGCGCTCCCTGCTCGCCTCGCCAGACAATGCCGAGCGGAGGCGGGGCTCGTACACGGGTGCCGGTCAGTACGCAGCAACACGCTGACGTGCGTGTGGCCCAGCTCTAGCGTCCGGTGCCGGAGGAGCGGGCGGCGGCACGGGCTCCTCGAGCCGGGCCGCTGACGCCACGGGCGGAGTCCGACCCGCGGCCGGGCGGTGCCGCATGACGGCCCGATGAGTTGGGCACCACCCAACGGTGAAGACCGCTGTCGTCGCCGTCCTCGGCGGCTTGCTGACCCTCGCCGGCATCGCGCTGCTCGTGCTGCCCGGTCCCGGCTTCGTGCTCGTCGCCGCAGGCCTGGCGGTGCTGGCCACGCGCTTCTCCTGGGCGCAGAAGCCGCTGGACTACGCCAAGGACAAGGCGCAGGAGGGCGTCGAGCAGGTCGCCAAGAGCCCGTGGCGCGCCGCCGCGGCGGTGCTGGCCGCCCTGGCGCTGGTCGCGCTCGGCGTGCTCGCCCTGGCCGGCGTGGACCTGCCGTTCGTGAACGCGTTCACCGCCGTCGTGCTCCTCCTCTCCGGGCTCTTCCTCATCGGGACGGTCGTCTTCGCGCGTCGCCAGGAGAAGCTCGAGCAGGCCTGGGCGCATCGCCCGGCGGGCCAGCGGGGCACGGCCGGCGCCTACCGAGCCGCGCCCCGCGGCAACTGAGCACCACGACTCCACCCAGGACGGGGCGACGGCGACCGGACCCGGCCGCCCGCTCCAAGGCGTGCCCGACTCCCGGCACCGCCGGTCGGCCCTGCGGTGCGGTGACGGCCTGGCGGCCCACCGGTAGCCCGTCGGCGCTGAACCCGCTGCGTACCGACGGCGCCGGACGGCCGGTCACCGAAGGCGCGCGCATCAGCGCCTTCAGCCCAGACAAGTCGCCGAACTCCACCCCCCTCACGGGGTGGGGTACGGCAGCCTCACCGAGATCCCACTCGTGTCCTGCGCGGCCAACGCCTCGCCTGTTGGCCCTCGACCGGCCATGCCACGCCGACGTCCCGCTCAAGCTGGCCGATGACCACGGGCAGCCCGAGGCCGGCGACGAGTAGCTGAGCAGGCGGAGGCCGTCGCCGGCCCCGGCCTGCCCCGTCGGGCACGCGCCGGCCGGAGGCAGTGCGCTCAGTTGCCGGCGGCCCGGAACTGCTCCACGACCTCTGCCCTGATGCGCCCGCGGGCGTTGACCTCGATGCCCTGCCCGGCCGCCCACGCGCGCACCGCGGCCGGGTCGTACCCGGAGAAGGTCGGCTTGGGCGCCGGCGCGCTCCGGCGTCCGCCGCCGCTCACCTTCCGCGCAGCCTCAACGTACCGAGAAAGTCCTTCCCGCATTTCCGCTGCGTTCTCATTTGAGAGGTCGATCTCGTACTCGGTCTTGTCCAGGGCGAACTTCACGGTGGTGTCGGCCGGGTCGCCGGTGAGGTCATCGATCAGAACAACCTGAGTCTTGGTAGCCATAGAGCCAAGGAATCAGGAGCGCAGACGGATTGTCAACCGAGCGGAACCCCGCAAGGGTGAGGATGAGCAGACCTCAGTGCTGTTCGTCGCCGAAGCAGATGACCAGCGGTTAGCCTGAAAGGCGACGGCTCATGACTGAGCAAGGCATGGCCGTGCGTTGGACTTCCCACTTCGGCATATCAGGCTCGAGTGGGGCGTGTGGCGTGACGTTGCCATGTGGTGGGCGCCGGCGCCATCCACCTCAGCGCTCCCGGCCGTGGGAAGAGTTCGACCGCAGCAACGACGGCGCCGGCTGTAAGCAAACGTCCACAGGGTCGGCGAACACGGCGCTGGCGGTCGCCGCACGAGGCCAGGGTCTGTGGGGCCCCGCGGGCCGCCGGACCTGCGCCTGGCTGCTGGCGGGCGGGCACCTGCGCATGGTCCTGGCCGGTCGGCTTGACTGTTCCGACCTCTCAGACCTCGTCACCGTCGCCCAGTCGCCGACCGCCCTCTCCAGCGGAGCGTCCGCCGACGTCGACAGGCCAGCGGAACCGGCATCCCGCCGGCTCGATCGACCGCTTTGGCCCTGCCTTTCTTCCGGGGTCGGAGTGGCCGGTCCACGACCTCCTCATCCTCATGCCTCGACACGCGGACAGATCACCGGCGTGCCATGCTCGTTCCCCGGACCATCGACACACTGGAGGCCGACGTGGCCGTACAAGCGGACCTCAACGCCTTCCTGGACAAGGACTGGGAGAACAAGTCCTTGGCCGACATCCTCAAGGCGCCGGTGAGCGCCCTGCAAGGTGTCAGCGAGGGCGATGCGGACTTGCTCAAGCAAGCCTTCAACATCAAGACCGTTGGCGACCTCGGCAAGAACAAGTACTTTCGGGCGGCGCAACTTCTGGCTCAGCTTTCCGAGGCCGGAGCCAAGTAGGGCCCGTCCACCGATTGTGTCGGACATGGGCGATCACCAGCCGTCGTCCTGTCGGACGCGTCCAGAGCCGTTCTCCCGTTCCTCGCGCCGGTGGCCGTCGCGAGGAACGGGAGTCTCACCTCGGGATAGTGCTTACGCGGTCGGCGGCTGGTAGTTCGGCTGCACCTGGCCCGCCGCGTCGACCTCTTCAGGGGTCATGAGGACGACGGTGCGCAGGCTGATGGCGCCACTAGCGTTGACCGTGAGCGCGATGGCGGTCGCCGTTCGGGCGTCGGGGAGCTCGACGATGGTGTAGACGTCGTCGGACCCGAACGCGAAGTCGAAGGTCTCCACGCGACCGCCCAGGTCCGAGACCATCTTCTCGATGACAGCCCGGCGAGCGGTGCCACCGGCTGCCAGGACCCCCTTTGAGCCCTGCGGGGAGTAGCTGCCGACGAAAAGGTAGCGGGGCATGGGTGCCTCCTCTCTCGGCCCCCGTGCGGGCGGCATGGTCCCGCCGGTGGGACCCGGCGACAACGACATCGGCAGCAGCGGGTCAGTCTCCGGCGTGGCGCCGACGGACGGTCAGATTCGGTTCGCCACGCGGCGCCGCGCTATCCACGCCACCGCCCGTGCGCGATGTCCTCTCACCCTCACCGCCCGCCATCTGACCCCCGCGACGTCCCCTGTCGCGGCCGACGTGTGTGGTCATCACTCCGTGGCCGGCCCGGCGGAGGAACCAGCTGCCGCTCTGGCCCGCCGCCGTTCACGAGACCGAACACGGGGCTCGCTGCGCGCCTGACCCGCGGCCGTCCGAGCTTGGGCCAAGAGCCAGGGCATCGAAGTTTCTCCGCGCGGCCGCATCAAGAGCGACGTGGTCGAGCAGTTCCGGGCCGCCGGCAACTGATGGTGGGGCAGGCCGCCTTTGGGTGCTTGCTCACCCTCTGACGCCTTCCCCAGGAGCAGGCGACCCTTCAGGGCGCTGAAGTCGATTACCTGTAGCCCCGTGTCGACGTTAGCTGTCGGCGCGGGGCTTTACGTTCCAGCGGTGCCGATCACCGAACAGCTGAAGCCGGGGCGACTCAACGGCGACCGGGGACCTTCCTCGACCGTGGCGAGCTCGTACTCGACAAACCAGCTTATGGCCGAGGGGATGCGGCAGGCGTCCGCGGCCGAGCGGCAGAACTAGGAGTGGCGCGCCAAGCCCGATGGCATGACGTCGGCGTACGACGTGGTCACCGTGGCCCGCCGATACACCCTCGACGGTGTCGCCACGCAGATCACGACCCCGATGCTGATCACCGATCCCGACGGTGAGCAGTTCTGGCCGGGCCAGTCCCGGCGGCTCTACGACGCGCTGCCCGGACCCAGGCAGTTGGTCCGCTTCACCGCCGCCGAGGGCGCCGACCGGCACTGCGAGCCGATGGCCCGCTCCCTGCTCGAGCAGCGCATCCTCGATTGGCTCGACGAGACCCTCACCCGATAACGTGGGCCGCGGATCGTGCAGATGCCCGCTGTCGATACTCGAAGCACCCGTCGGTGCCTCCCACGTAAGCAGGTCTCGTTCGCCTGACCCTCGCGGACTCCTGAGCAACTGCCTCCGGCGCCGTCCTGGCCGTCTTCCTGTTCTGCCGGCTGGTTCGCCGCCGAGGCGGTCGGTGGCGCACGGCCAACGCCGTGCTCGTCAGTGGTGCTCCGGGCGTGACCACAGCGGTGGAGGAACGCGCTCAGCGAGGGTGCTCACTGAAGTTGGCGTAGAGGTCGTGCTCGGTAAACTCCCGGCCCAACTGGCGGCGGAAGAACGCGTTGGTCGAGTAGCGGGTAGAGGAGAGGAAGAAGCGCTCCTCGTTGTTCCTGACCATGGCGAAGAAGGGATCCGCCGCGTCAGGGCCGAGGTCGAAGTTGTCGTAGTTGACGACGACGTGCACCCGCCGGTCGAGCGCGGAGAACCGGCGGTCGAGCTCCCGGGCCAGGTCGTCGGCGTCCTGCGCCGTCACCAGCCGCAGCCCCTCGAAGTTGACGTAGACGGTGTCGGTGGCCGCGTCGAACCGGAAACGCTCCTCCATGTCGACGGGAGGTCGGTCGCGCAGCCCCATCGGCCGGTCGCGGAAGATCGCCGCGTCCATCGCGCACAGGTCGTCGCCGATGACGGGAGCGACGTCCATGTGGGCCAGCACGTCCCGCTCTACGTCGACGCCCGGGGCGACCTCGACCAGTTCGAGGCCACGCTCGGTCAGCCGCAGGACGCACCGCTCCGTGATGTAGTACACGCACTGCCCGCGCTCCGCAGCCAGGCGCCCGTTGAAGGTCACCTGCCCGACTCGGTCGCGGAACTTCGCGACCGCGCCGGTGTCGTCGACGACCAGCGCGCCGTCGCGCACCCCCACCCGCGAGCGGGCGGTGAACGTGCCGAGAAAGAAGACCGCCTTGGCGTTCTGGCTGATGTTGATGAAGCCGCCCGCACCGGCGACCCTGCGACCGAACCGGCTGACGTTGACGTTCCCCTCCGCATCGGCCTCGGCCATGCCCAGGAACGCCTGGTCCAGCCCGCCGCCGTCGTAGAAGTCGAACTGGTACGGCTGGTCGATGATCGCCTGCGGGTTGGCGACGGCGCCGAAGCTCAGCCCGCCGGCCGGGATGCCACCGACACCGCCGGGCTCGACGGTCAGCGTGATCAGGTCGAGGATCCGCTCCTCGGCAGCCACTGCCGCCACCCCCTCGGGGATGCCGATCCCGAGGTTCACTACCGCGTTCGTCGACAGGAACATCGCGGCGCGACGGGCGATCACCTTGCGCACGTCGAGGGGCATCGGGGCCAGCCCGGTGCTGGGCGCGGTGATCTCCCCCGTGTAGGCGGGGTTGTAGGCCTCGGCGAAGGTCTGACCGTGGTGGGCGGGCTGCGCGACCACGACCGCGTCGACCAGGATCCCGGGGACCTTCACCTCGCGCGGGCTCAGCGTCCGGTGCTCGGTGACCCGCTCAACCTGCACGATCACCACGCCGCCGGAGTTCTTGGCCGCCTGCGCCATCGACAGCACCTCGAGGGTGAGCGCCTCGCGCTCCATCGTGATGTTGCCCTCGGGGTCGGCCGTCGTCCCGCGCAGCAGGGCGACGTGCACCGGCTGCGCGGGGAAGAACAGGTGCTCCTCCCCGCGCAGCGTCACCAGCTCGACTAGTTCCTCCGTCGTGCACTCGTTCATCCGGCCGCCCCCGTGGCGCGGATCGACGAACGTGCCGAGCCCGACCTTGGTCACCACACCCGGGCGCCCACCGGCGGTCTCCCGGAACAGGTGGCTGATCACCCCCTGCGGCCAGCAGTACGCCTCGATGCGGTCGTCGAGGGCGAGCACGCCGAGGCTCGGCACGAGCCCCCAGTGTCCACCGATGACCCGGCGCACCATGCCGTCGGCACCGAAGTGGTTCAGCCCGCGCGTGCCGCCGTCGCCCTGGCCCGCCGCGTAGACCAGGGTGAGGTCCCGCGGCGAGCCGGTGGCCTCGAACCGCCGTTCCAGCGCGAGCGCCAGTTCCTCGGCGAACCCGACGCCGACGAATCCGCCGGTGGCGACGGTGTCGCCGTCGAGGACGATCTGCGCCGCGGCGTCGGCCGAGATGACCTTGTTGCGGTGCACCGGACGGCGGGTCTCAGAGCCGGCCGGCGCCGACCGACGCCCGATCGGCGGCGGGGTCCCGCGTCAGGTCGCTGCGCGCGGTCTCCCGGCTGAGCACGACGGCGATCACCGTGAGCACCGCGGCACCGGCGAGGTACATCGAGATCGGCAGGGAACTGCCATACTCGATCAACAACGCCGTGGCGATGATCGGCGCCAGGCTGCCCGCCACGATCGAGGACACCTGACCGGCCACCGACAGGCCGCTGTAGCGCACCTGGGTGGAGAACAGCTCGGAGAAGAACGACGCCTGCGGCCCGTACATCGCTCCGTGGAAGATCAGGCCGATCGTGCCGGCGAGCGCCAGGAGCAGGAACGACTGCGAGTCGTACAGGGCGAAGAAGACGAAGCCCCACACCCCGACGCCCACGGCCCCGACCAGATAGACCGGCCGGCGGCCGAAACGGTCGGACAACGCCCCCATGGTGGGGATGGCTCCGAAGTGGACCGCGGAGGCGATGAGCGCCGCGTTCAGTGCCGTGCCCTGCGAGACGCCCGCCTCACCGGTGGCGTAGGCCAGCGCGAACGCGGTGAAGATGTAGTAGCCGATGTTCTCGGCCAGGCGGGCGCCGATGGCCAGGATGATCTCCCGCGGGTACTCCTTGAGCACCTGGACGACGGGCAGCTTGGGTGCCTCCTCCGCCTTGGCGGACTGCTCCCGGGCGGCGCGGAAGACCGGCGACTCCTCGATCGAGACCCGGATCCAGAGACCCACGCCCACCAGCACCGCGCTGAGCAGGAACGGGATGCGCCAGCCCCAGGACTCGAACTGCTGGTCAGTGGTCACCGCCGAGACGAGCGCGAGGACGGCGACGGCAAGGAGGTTGCCCGCCGGCGCGCCGGCCTGCGGCCAGGAGGCCCAGTACCCGCGTCGCTCCGGCGTGCCGTACTCGGCGGCCATCAGCACCGCGCCGCCCCATTCGCCTCCGAGGGCGAAGCCCTGCACCAGCCGGAGGACGATCAGCAGGATCGGTGCCCAGATGCCGATCGTGGCGTAGGTCGGTAGCAGGCCGATCAGGAACGTCGCGCCGCCCATCAGCATGAGCGTGATGACCAGCATCTGCTTGCGGCCGATCTTGTCGCCGAAGTGCCCGAAGATCACCCCACCGATCGGGCGGGCCGCGAAGCCCACGGCGTACGTGGCGAACGCGAGCAGCGTGCCGACGAGCGGATCGAAATCGGGGAAGAACAACTTGTTGAAGACCAGCGCGGCGGCCGAGCCGTAGAGGAAAAAGTCGTACCACTCCACGGTCGTCCCGACGAGGCTGGCGCCGACGACCTTGACGATGGACGTGCGGGATGCCGGCGGGACAGCTGCTTCCTGGTGAGACCTGGACAAGGCTCATCCCCTCTGCGTGTGCAGGATCTGTCGAGGTTCCCGATGTCTCCGGCCGAGGGGCGGGAGCCCCCGGGGATCGAGGCGGCCGCCCGCTTCCGAGTGGCCGGCTCGGCGTTCGGGACCGGTGCAGCGGCTCGAGAGGCGACCGGGCGACGGGCCGGAGGTCCTGCGCAGGACACAGGGCACGGCCCCCGCGAACGCCGTTGTGGAGGTGGCTGTCGGCGGTACGCGGCTCGGCGCCGCACTGGAACGGGCAGGGCGCACGGACGACTGTGCAGATCCACGGTCACCCCCTTGCTGCCCGAGCTCCGGCGACAGCATCCCCGGGTTGCGGCACATCGGCGAATTATGGGCGTTCTCGATCCGGTGACCGGCGACGGCCATGGGAAGAGAAGCGCCAGCGAGAGGTGGCCCACCTCAGGGGGGCGCTGCGGGAGGGACACCGTCCGCGATCCCACACGGCCCCGGGAACGACTCAGACCGCCCTCCCTGCCGAAGGACGCTCGGAGTGGAGCTGAGGGGACTCGAACCCCCTCCACACTGCCAGGGCGGCTGGTGGAGGTCCGTGGACGTCCGCCGGTGTCCATCACTGCAGGTCAACGCCACGTACGGTCGTCGACGAATCCCTGCGGACCACTGTGAACAGCAGGGTTTGGCCACCGCCGTGGCACCACGCAGAGACCGCCTGACCGGGCCCCTGGCGAGAACAAAAGTGGGAACACCGTCTTCGCCGAGGGACGTTCCCCGGTGCACAGTGGACTTGAGTCCCGCCCCCTCTGGCGATGTTCCCAGTGGCTCGAGCCGGCTGTTCACGGACAGGCCGCATCGTCGACCCGCGCCAGACTGACACGACCGAGGAGACGCCATGAACCACCTGCGCCGACTGCAGGCTGAGCAGCCGGTCCTCTTCTGGGTCCTGGTGGCGCTGGGCCTCTTCCTCGGCTTCCAGCTCGTGCTCTCTGTCGTGGGCCTGCTGCTCGGACCGTTCGGGCTGCCGTCGTGGGTGCCCATCGTGGTCGTCGTGGGCGGCCTCGTCCTCATCGCCCGGGGCCAGCAGAGATCCCGGTGAACACGCCTGCCGCCCCCCGCTCCTGACCCAGGGCTTCCTCACGACCTGCTGTGTCCGGGCCAGCCCGGCCAGGGCGCTCGCGGTCCCCTGCAATCGACTGGCCACCGATCGGGGAGGCCCTGCTTGCCGCAGCCTCACCATTACATGCTGCGAGGAGCGGGATGTGGACAGGAGAGGTCTCGACTGCCGGGCCCGGAGCGGTCGAGACACGCCCGAAGACCTAGCCGTCGGCCGCGGGTTCACGACCACGTTCAACTGCCCAGGTCGGGCGGCATACGGAGCGACGTCGGACGAAGGCAAACCGTCCCGAGTCAGGGGGGATGGTGGTCAACGAGCCGGTACTCGACCTGTGGGAAGAGGCTTCCGTGGCCCTGTCCAGGTCGGAGTGCGATCAGCGGCTCGACCGGCGCCCACAGCCCGTCGCTGATCAGCCGGGGCGGCGGGGAGGGCGCCGGTGAAGACATGCGCGGCACCCCGCGGCCGACGGTCAGGACGGAGCAGAGCCCGACGACCTTCTGCAACGTCTCCCTCCTGAGGGCGCCGGTCAGGCAGTCGAGGCCAACGTGCGCCCGATGCCTCGGGCGGCGGCCCGGACTCCGGGGATGTAGGGGCGGACAGCCGACGGCGAACTGCCGCGGACCACGATGGACAGCGCGGCGACGACACTCCCGCGGACCTCGACCGGCGCGGCCACCGAGACCGCGTCGCCGGTCACCTGCCGGTCGCTGATGGCCACCCCGCTGCGGCGGACCTCGGCGAGGACGCGGCGCAGCTGCCCCGCATCGGTGATCGTGTGCCGCGTGTACCTCACGAGGGGGTGGGCGAGGACCTCCTCCTGGACCTCGACCGGGGCATGAGCCAGCAGCACCAGGCCCACCCCGGTCGGCGGCAGGGTGAAGCGCCCGCCGACGCGGGTGAGCACGCCGACGGCCGACCGCCCGGCGATCCGCTCGACGAAGACGAGGTCGGTGCCGTCGCGCACGGCCAGCTGCACGTTTTCATGGGTGACCTCGTAGAGGTCCTCCATGAAGGGCAGCGCCGCCTCGCGGAGCCCGAGACCGCGGGGGGCCAGCGCGCCGAGCTCCCACACCCGCAGGCCAACCCGGTAGCGGCCGTCCTCGTCCCGTTCGACTCCGCCCCACGCGCACAGCTCGGCCACGAGACGATGCGCGGTCGACAGCGGCACGCCGACGTCCCGGGCGATCTCCGACAGCGTGAGCGCCGGCCGCTCGCGGGTGAAGGCGTCGAGGACGGCGAGCAGCTTGCCGCCCGCCGTCCGCCGGGCCGCCAGCGGCCCGGCACGGAGATCGCTGGTCACGGGACGTCGATGGTGACGACCCCCGGCCGCCCGTCGGTGCCGGAGAGCCCGCCGGTCCGGGCGCTGACGACGCGGGAGACGCAGCACTGCAACCGGTCGCCCGCCCGGTGCTGCTCGTCGCTGAGGAAGACGTCACGGTGGTCGATGACGCCCTCGACGTCGATGACCTTGACCTCGCAGAGGCCGCACTCGCCGCGGCGGCAGTCGAACATCATGTCCGCTCCGCAGGCCTCCAGCGCCTCGAGCATGGACACGTCGTGCGCCACCAGTGTCTCCAGGCCCAGCCGCGGGATCCGCACGGTGAACGCCTCGGGAGCGAACCGGCCGCTGCTGCCGAACGTCTCGAAGCGCAGGTCCGCCGGTCGCCGTCCGGCCTGGGCCCAGGCGGCCTTGATCGCGTCGAGCATGGGCGTGGGACCGCAGACGTACAGCTCCCCGCCGTCCGGCACGCCGGCGACGAGGTCGGGGACGTCGAGGGATCTCCCCTCGTCGTCGATCCGCAGGTCGAGGCGGTCACCGTGCTCGGGGACCAGCTCGTCGAGGAAGGCCATGAGGTCTCGCGACCGCGCGCCGTAGACGAAGCGGTAGTCCGCGCCGCGGGCCTTGAGCGCCTTGCCCATGCCCACCAGGGCCGTGATGCCGATGCCCCCGGCAGCCAGGACGTATCCGGGCTTGCCGTAGTTGAGCGGGAAGTTCTGCAGCGGCTGGGTGATCGACACCTCCTGTCCCCGCCGCAGGTTGTGCATGTAGGCCGAGCCACCCCGGCTCTGCCGGGCCAACTGCACACCGAGGACCAGCTCGGTGCCGTAGCCGCTCATGCCCACGACGGAGTACGAGCGGACGTCGGCGCGACCGTTGACGTAGACCCCGATGTCGATGTGGCTGCCGGGGGGCGCGGGCGCCTCGAGCCGCTCGGGCTCCAGGACGATTCGCCGGACGTGCTCCGCGACCTCGCGGACGTCGATCACCCGCGCCCTCCGCCACCGCTTGGCGCTCGTGGCTGCCATGTCGACGCTCCCGCTACAGCCCGCGACCCATCAGGCCGGCCGTCGGCTGCTCCCGGTGCCGGGCCACCCCGCCGGCCACCTCCGCTGCCTGGCCGGTTCCGCCGTCGCCCGGCGGCTCGGCGTTGGCCGCGGCGGTGACCTCGGCCATCGTGGCGGCGGCGTGCCCCGCCTCGTCGCTCACCGCACCGATGTCCGAACCGAGCTCGGCGTCGATCATGCGCTGCACGATCCGGCGGGTCCACATGCTGCCCGCGTCGATGTTGAGGTTGTAGAAGTCGTAGTCGGGGTTGGCCTCGATCCCCCGCTGCTGGGCCTCGAGCATCAACTCGTCCTCGAAGAAGACGTTGGACACGCCCTCGCGCAGCCGGGTGGTGATCACCTGCTTGTCCAGGCACCAGTCGCGGGCGAACGCCCACAGGTAGTGGCAGGTGTTGTCGGTCTCCGGTGTCATGGTGTTGATCACCGTTCCGGTGACCCCCTGACTGCGGTCGCCCTCAGGTGCACCGGTACCGGCCTTGGCCACGCCCACGTCGATCGCGATGGTCGACGGCGCCGTGTAGTGGATGATCTGCCAGCGGTCGACCGGCCCCTCGTAGCCGGGGAAGCGGTCCTGCAGGTTGCGCTTCCAGAACGGCGGCGGGTCGATCCCCAACATCCACTTGGTCACCGTCACCGTCCGCTCGGTGTGGGTCACGGTGAACTCCGACTCCGACAGCGCGTCGTGGCCGATGCTCGACCCGTGCACGAACTGCTCGTGGGTGAGGTCCATCAGATTGTCGACGATCAACTGGTAGCTGCAGTTGACGCGGATCGTCTTGCCGTCGCCGGCCCAGTCGGGGTGCTCGTTCCAGTACAGGTCGGGCACCAGCGCCGGGTCGGCCAGCGCCGGGTCGCCCGGCCAGATCCACACGTAGCGGTGCCGCTCCACCACCGGATAGGAGTGCACCGTGGCGCTGGGGTTGATCGTCTCCTGCGCCGGCATGAACGTAGCCCGGCCGTCGGGGTCGTAGCAGATGCCGTGATAGCCGCACATGATCTCGTCGTCGCCGCGCAGCTTGCCCATCGACAGGGGCGCCAGCCGGTGCCAGCAGGCGTCGGCCAGCGCGACCGGACGACCGCCTGTGGTCCGGTACAGGACGACCGGCCGGTTGGCGACCGTCTTGGGCAGCAGGTTGCGCCCGACCTCGTGGTCCCACGCCGCCGCGTACCAGGCGTTGAGCGGGAACGAGCGGAACGCGGCGTGCCCGGTTGGGCGGCCGATGGAGGCGGGAGAGGTCGAACCGGTCATGTCGGGGTCCCTTCAGAGGTCTCGGAGGGGGCGGGAGACGATCAGGCGGGGATGGGGTCCTCGTGGCGGGCCGGTGACTCCCGGACCAGCGCGTAGAGGAAGAAGGAGACGATCATGATCCCGGCGGCGACGTAGACCCCGGGAGCCCAGCTGCCGGTCGCGTCGCGCAGGATGCCGCTGACCACTGGGCTCAGCACGGCGCCGATCTCGGAGACGAGGTTGAGCATGCCGAAGGCCGAGCCACGCTCGCTGGGGGGCACCAGGTCGCCGGTCATGCCCTGCACGATCGGCTGCAGCGCGTTGAAGAAGACGCCGGAGCTGAACAGCAGCAGTCCGAGCAGCGCCAGCGAGGGCAGCTGGTCGCCCTCCCCGCCGGAGATGCTCCAGCCGAAGATCAGCACGAGCACCGAGTAGACAGCGGTGCACACCAGCGCGAGGGGCTTTCGGCCGCGGCCGCGGCGGATGGCGCGATCGGCGAGCCAGCCGCCGACGGGGAACCCCAGGATGCCGGCGCCGGCGTTGAAGGCCGCGGTGAGCGCGGCGGCCAGCAGGCTGCTCTGCGCCGCCTCGCGGACGATCTGCACCGACCAGAAGCTGAAGAACCACAGATTCCACAGGATCGCGATGTAGGCCAGGTAGATCAGCCACATGTTGCGGTTGAGCAGGGCGGCGCCGCGGCCGGACCGCTGCACGCTGCGCACGATGATCCCGATGTAGACCAGCGCGATGACCGACGCGATGGTCGCGGTCAGCCACTCGGGCCACTCGAGGGTCTCGGCCAGCAGGAAGAGCGCGACGATGATGACGAAGGTCGGCGCCGAGAAGAGGATCAGCCGCAGGAACGGAGGACCCAGCCGCAGCGCGCCCCCGAGCCTGGACCGGAAGAACGTGAACGCCACAGCGGCGACGACGAAGGTGAAGGCGGCGAAGACGAAGAAGGGCATCCGCCAGGCCCCGTCGCCCATGCCCAGGGACGCGCCCCACCCGATGAGGATCGGCGTGAGGATGATGCCCACGGTCAGGCCGATGGACAGGCCGGTGATCACGATGCCGAGGCCGAGCGTGCGCCGGGCCGCCGGCGTGTGCGTGATGATCAGGGTCCGGTCGTTCGAGTAGAAGACGCCCTCGCCCAAGCCGGTCAGCACGCGGGCCGCGACAAAGGCGACCAGTCCCGCCACGAGGCCGGAGACGACGGTCAGGACGCCGGCCGCCAGCAGGGAGACGATGATCATCTCGCGGTGCCCGAACCGATCGCCGAGCCGCCCGCCCGGGTACTGGGTGAGCATGTAGCCCAGGAAGAACATCGAGCCGACCAGACCGCCGAGCGTCGCCGGGTTGGACGCGTCCCCGATGAAGCCGGACTCGTTCTGGATCATCCACGCGATGACCGGGCCGGTGACCGTCCGGTCCGCGTAGCTGACCACCCATCCGAGCAACAGCACCGCCCACAGGGCCCGGTAGGGCACGACGGGCCTGTCGTCGCGGCCGGCGTCCAGGAGCTGCTCCTCCCGGGCGGTGTCGCTCTCGGAACTCCCTGACGCCATGCCTCGCTCCTCCGTGAGGGGCCTCGCCGACGATCGGCGATGTCCGAGGGAAGAGTGACGGAGGTCACGGCTCAGGGTGTACGCCCCTTCCACGTGACGGAAGACAGATCCGCCGAATCTCCGCGTTGACCGCATCGGTGCTGATCACGACACCCAAGGACCGCCGGCAGACATCGCTGACCGGCCTGGACGGCGCCACATGGTGGTCAGTGCAGGTGGCTGCGACGACGTGCGCGGACAGATGTCCATGGGCTTGCACCGAGCCGTTCCGCACCGGGGCCGGGTACACCGATGGCTCGGTCGACCACTATTCGCGGGGACCGCGACGGCCTGCCGCCGGTCGAGGCGCAGCTCCGGCGTCTGGGCACGACGCGAAGTCCTCCGTCCCCTCGACCAAGGGGCGGCCGGCATGGTCACCACCCCGCGGAAGCATGGCGTCCCGGCTCCTGGGTCCCGAGTTCCGGGCTCGCGCGGACGGCGGCGCCGGCTCACCCGGATCACGGAACCGGGCCACGAACTCCTCAACCGGTTCCGGGACGAGGTGACCCACCCAGTTCGAGCACGGTCGCCCTGCTGACCCCGGCACAGGCCGAAGGAGCCTGCGCTACGTCCGCGCTCTGCCAGGCAGCCCTGGACAGCCCACCGCCCCACCGAAGGCACACGGGCGGGTCGCCGTCCGTACGGACCTCTGGACCAGACCGGGACCCGCCGGTCCGGGGCGCGTGGCACCCCGGACCGGCCGGGTCGCCGGCGGTCAGCGGTCCCGGTCGCGCCCCGGCTCCCCGAGCCCGCCGACGAGCCGCGACGGGTCGAACCGGGTGAACCGGGCGGTGGTCCCGAGCTCGAGTGCGTCGGCTGCGGCGTTCAGCCGAGCCGGGTCGGCCAGGTCGTCCCAGCGACCGGTGTCGAGCCGCTGCTCGAGGGCCTGCAGCGCCGCTACGTGCTCCGCGGGCTGGAACTCGCAGTGGCCGGCCCCCTCCACGTAGGCCTGGCGCAGCAAACCTGCCTCACCCTCGCTGAACACCTGCTCGGCGTACCAGTCCTCCTGCTCCACCGGGACGAGTTCGTCGGCAATGGTGTGGATCGCCAGCTCCGGGATCTCCAGCTCCCCGGTCACCATCGACGAGCGGGTCAGGTCGGCCACGGCCTCGGGGTCGGCCTCGACGTCCGCGTCGCGGGTCAGCGTGGCCAGGTCGGCGTCCAGGTCGAGCCCGGCCTCGCGGTACAGCGCCCGCACCTGGTCGGCGTGGGGACTGCTGTCCAACAGCGTGCGGTAGTCCACGCCGGCGTTATAGGCGCTGTTGCCCCCTGCTACGAGCTCGATCTGCTGCCGGCCGGTCACGTACCGCTCGAGGCCGCCGTCGACCAGTGCCTCGAACTGCTGCAAGGACGCGCCACACCTCACCGCGGAACAGGCGCAGGCCCTCCTCGAAGCGATCAAGGGTGACCGGCTGGAGACCCTGTTCCGGGTCATGCTCGCCACCGGGCTCCGCCGCGGCGAGGCGCTGGGGCTGCACTGGTCCGACGTCGACCTCGACGCCGGGCTGCTGAGGGTCCGGGACCCTCTCCCGAACCTCCCAGGGGCTGCAGCTCGACGAGCCCAAGACCGACAAGTCCCGCCGGACCGTGCCACTCCCCCGCTCGGCGATCGAGACGCTCCGGCCCACCGGACCCGGCAGCTGGAGAAGCAGCAAGCGGCCGCCGGGGCCTGGCAGGAGCACGGGCTGGTCTTCCCCACCGAGATCGGGACACCGCTGGAGCCCCGCAACGTGCTGCGGCGCTTCGAGGTCCTCGCGCAGCGCGCCGGCCTGCGCGGCGTCACCCTGCGCACCCTGCGGCACTCCGCCGCCAGCCTCCTGCTGGCCGCCGGAACCCACACCAAGGTCGTCCAGGAGCACCTGGGCCACTCGTCGTACGCCATCACGGCGGACATCTACAGCCAC
Source organism: Geodermatophilus sp. URMC 61 (assembly GCF_052931555.1). Classification (NCBI taxonomy): domain Bacteria; kingdom Bacillati; phylum Actinomycetota; class Actinomycetes; order Geodermatophilales; family Geodermatophilaceae; genus Geodermatophilus; species Geodermatophilus sp. URMC 61. The sequence continues at coordinate 1,205,462 of NZ_JBRFHZ010000002.1, read as the reverse complement.
GTCGGTCCGGCGCAGCAGCGCGAGGCGGCCGACCGGCTCGACCAGGCGCTCCGCTGGTGACCGTTGCTGTACGTCGGCCGCGCTACTGTACGCGTTGCTGTAGTGATGCGAGAGGCGGGCCGGCCCTCACGGCCGACCCGCCTCTGACCTGCGGTTTCACTGTCGGGCTGACAGGATTTGAACCTGCGACCCCTTGACCCCCAGTCAAGTGCGCTACCAAGCTGCGCTACAGCCCGAGCGCCGGGCGACTCGCACCGCCCGGACGCTTGCGTAGAGCAGGTTACCGCACCCGGTATCGCGCCCCGACCGGTGGTCAGCTGCCCGCTGCCACCGTGTCGCGGTCGCCGGCCAGCACCTCGCGCAGCCGCGCCGCCACCGCGTCGACGTCCGGCGGCGGGCCGTAGCCGGTGTCGAGGAAGCTCCCGTGGTCGCCGGGGAACTCGACCGGCGCCGTGCCCAGCCGCTCCGCCAGGGCCAGACCGCCGCGGTGGGCCAGCTGCCCCGCCGAGCCGATCCCGACCGCGGGCAGGATCCGCGTGGACGCCCGGCGCAGCGCCTCGACATCGTGCTCGTACCCGGTGCAGGTCAGCAGGTTCTGGGCCAGCAGCACGTCGTCCCGCGAGCCGTCGTCGTCGGCCGGCAGGCCGAACGCAGCGGGGTCCGGACCCGGCTGCCGTACGTAGTCCTCGGTGACCGGCCCCGAGTGCAGGACGAGCCGGATGAACTCCGCCATCCCGGCGCCGTACCCGGCGCGCACGTAGGTGTCGTGCACGTGCCGGACGGCGGCCGACGCCGGCCCGCGGTCGGGCAGCAGCGGCACCAACGGCGGCTCGTGCGCGACCAGCGTGCGCACCTGCTCGGGGTGGCGGACGGCGAGCACCAGCGCGTTGACCGCTCCCCCGCTGCTGGCGAAGGCGTCGACCGGCCCGGCGTCCAGCGCGTCGATCAGCCGGGACAGGTCGTCGGCGTGCTCCTCGGGCGTGGACTCCGCCGCGCCGTCGGTGCGCCGGCTGCGTTCGGCCCCGCGCGGGTCGTAGGTGACGACGGTGCGGTCGGGGAAGCGCGCGGCCAGCGAGGCGAAGCCCGAGGCGGCCATCGGTGAGCCGATGAGCAGCAGCGGCGGCTCCGCGGCCGAGGAGCCCGGCCGGACGTCGTAGGCGAGGACGGCGCCCGGCGTCTCCAGGGTGTGCGTCTGCGGTGCGGTCATGCCGGGAAGACCGCCGTCGGCGGCCGGACTCATCGGTTGCGGCGGTCGAGGTCGACCACCTGCCACCGCGCGTCCAGGGCGGCCGCGTCGTGTGTCACCAGCAGGACGGCGCGGGGGTCGCAGGCGAGCAGGTCCAGGACGCGGGCCGCCAGCGCGGCGTCGAGGTGGGCGGTGGGCTCGTCGAGCAGCAGCACGTCGGCCCGGCTGAGCAGCGCCCGGGCGAGTGAGACGCGGGCGCGTTCACCGGCGGACAGGCGCTCCCCCGCCTCCCCCACCCAGCCGTGCAACCCGGGGTCCGCGAGGAGGCCGTCGAGCCCGACGTCGGCCAGGACGGCGGCCAGCTCCTCGTCGGTGGCGTCGTGCCGGCCGAGGCGGAGGTTGCCGGCCAGGGTGCCGGCGAGCACCTGGGGCGACTGGGCCGACCAGGCCACGCGGGAGCGGACGCCGTCGAGGGCCAGGTCGCGCAGGTCGGTGCCGCCCAGGGTGACCCGCCCGGCGTCGGGGTCCCGCACCCGCATCGCGAGCCCCAGGACGCTGCTCTTGCCCACGCCGCTGCGCCCGGTCAGCGCCACCTTGGCGCCGTCCGCCACCGCGAGGTCCAGGCCGGCCACCGCGGCGTCCGCGGCGCCGGGGTACCGCAGGCCGACGCGCTCGAGGCAGAGCGCGGACCCGGCAGGCAGCGGCCGCGGTGCCTCCGGGTCGGTCACCGCGGGACGCAGCTCGCCGAGGGCGCGCACCCGCTCGGCCGCGGCCCGCATCCCGCCCGCCGCGCTCCACGCTCCGCCCAGCCCTCCGACGGCCTCGAAGGCCCCGAGCACCCCGAGGGCGCAGGCCGCGAGGAGCAGCGGGCCGGTCGTCCCCGCGGCGACGTCGGCCCCCACCAGCCAGAGCGCCACCACGAGCCCCAGGCCGGGCACGCCCTCCCGGCACACCGTGGTCACCGCGGTGAGCCGCGCCCTGGTCCGCTCGGCCTCCTCCTGCCGGAGGAGGGAGTCGTCCAGCGCGCGCAGGGCCGTGGCCCCGCCGTCCCCGCTGAGGTGGTCGGCCAGGCCGCGCACCAGGTCCAGGGTGTCGGCCGCGACGGCGGCGTCGGCCAGCGCCGCGGCGACCGCGGCCCGCCGTCCCGCGCGCGCCGCGGCGGCCGGCACCGCGACGCCGAGGACGAGCAGCAGCCCGGCCAGGACGGCGGCGGTGGCCGGCGACACCAGCGCGGTCAGGACCACCGCCGTCCCGCCGGCGAGCACCGCGACACCCGCGGGCACCAGCAGGCGGGCGACGACGCCCTGCAGTTCGTCGACGTCGGTGCGCACCCGCGAGAGCAGCTCACCGCCCCGCGCGCCGGTGAGCGCGGCCGGCGCGAGCGGCGTCAGCTGCTCGAGCAGCCGCCCGCGCACCCGCGCGACCACCCGCAGGGTGACGTCGTGGGTGACCAGCCGCTCGGCGTAGCGCAGCGCGGCCCGGGCCACGCCGAACAGGCGCACCCCGGTGATGAGCGGCAGGAGGACCAGCAGTGTCGAGGGCCGCTGCGCCGCGCCGGTGATCAGCGCCCCGGAGGTGGCCAGCAGCGCCGCGCCGGACAGCACGGTGAGCGCCCCGAGGACGACGGCGAGCGCCGTGCGCGGGCCCCAGGCCGCCGCGAGGACCTCCCTCACCGTGGCACCGCCGCACCGCGGACCGCGGCGTCCTCGAGCACCACGACCCGGTCGTGCAGCGCCAGGGGCGCGGTCCGGTGGGTGACGGTGACGACGGTGCGCCCGGCGGCGAGGTCGTCGAGGGCGGCGAGCACCGCGGCCTCCGTGGCCTCGTCGAGCTGGCCGGTGGGCTCGTCGAGCACGAGCAGCGCGGCGTCCGCGACGAACGCGCGGGCCAGCGCCAACCGCAGCCGTTCCCCACCCGAGAGCCGGGCGGCGTCCTCGCCCAGCGGCGTCGCCAGGCCCTGCGGGAGCCGGCGGACGACGTCGAGCAGGCCCGCCCGCGCGAGCGCCTCCTCGACGTCGGCGTCGGTGGCGCCGGGCCGCCCGAGCCGCACGTTGTCGGCGACGCTGCCCGCCAGCAGCCACGGGCGCTCGGGCACGTAGGCCACCCGGGACCGCCAGCTCTCGGGGTCGAGCTCGGCCAGGGGGACGCCGTCGACCAGCACGCTGCCCTCGTCGGGGACGGCGAAGCCGAGCAGCAGCCGGGCGAGGCTGCTCTTGCCGGCACCGCTCGGCCCGACCAGCGCGGTCCGGGACAGCGGCGGCAGGTCGAGGTCGACACCGTCGAGAGCCACCCGCTCGCCGTACCGCAGGGTGACGCCGCGCAGCTCGACGTGCGGGACGCCCGCCGGGGCCGGCCGCGAGCCGCGCCGCGGCGAGGGCGCGTCCAGCAGCGCGAACACCCGCTCGGCGGCCGGCGCACCCTCGAGGCTCGCGTGCCGGTCGGCCCCCAGGGCCCGCAGCGGCGCGAAGAACTCCGGCGTCAGGAGCAGCACGAGCAGGGCGCGCTCCAGGGCCAGCTCGCCCTCGAACAGCCGCACGCCCACGGTCACCGCGACCAGGGCCGTGCACAGCACCGCTCCGAACTCGAGCACGAAGCCGTTGAGGAACGCCGTCCGCAGCAGCCGCATGGTGCTCCGCCGGTGGGCCTCGCTGACGTCGGCCAGCCAGCGGGCGCTGCTCCGCGCCCGGCCGTAGGCCACCAGCGTGGGCAGCACCTGCAGCGTGTCGACCAGCGCGGCGCCGAGCCGGGCCAGCGTCTCCCACTGGGCGCGGGACGCGCGGGCGGCCAGGGTGCCGGTCAGCCACAGGAACAGCAGCACCAGCGGGCCGGTCAGGAGCAGCAGGGCGCCGGCGGCCGGGTCGAGCACCAGCACCGTCACCGCCACCAGCGGTGGGACGACGGCCGCCGTCACCGCACCGGGCAGCAGCCGGCCGACGACGCCGTCGAGCCTGCCGACGCCCTCGGTGACGGTGGTGACCAGCTCCCCCGCCCGCTCGCCGGCCACGGTGCCGGGGCCGAGGACGAGGAACCTGCGCAGCAGCGTCGCCCGCAGCATCCGCCGGACCCGCGCGGAGGCCCGTGCCGCCGCGCGGTCGCGCACGCCGGCCAGGGCGGCGCGGGCGCCCCAGGTGGCCAGGACCCCGGCCAGGACGCCGGCCAGCGTGCCGGGTGTCGCGCCGTCCTCGACGACCGCGGTGACGACGGCCGCGACCAGCGCCCACTGCACGACCAGCAGCGCCCAGGTCAGCAATCCGAGCACACCGCAGACGAGCACCAGCCGTCGCGGACCGGGCAGGGTCAGCAGGCGTGCTGCGGGGCCGCGGGCCATCAGTAGCCGTGGGTGAGGGCGCCCTCGTCGGGGCGGACGCGTTCCCGGAAGACGTAGTAGTTCCAGATCTGGTAGCCGATGATCAGCGGCAGGAAGATCCCGCCGACCCACGTCATCAGCACCAGCGTGTAGTGCTGGCTGGCCGTCTCCTGCAGCGTGAGGCCGAAGGCGGGGTCGAGCGTCGAGGGCAGCACCTCGCCACGGGTGTAGAGGGCGATGAACACCGTGACCGTGGCGAACAGGACGGTCAGGCCGCTCATGGTGAACGCGAGGGTGTCCCAGTGGCGCGACAGCGCCAGCCAGATGCTGGCCAGCGTCAGGAAGGCCGCGACCGGGAACACCCAGGACGCGAACCCGAAGTCCTCGAACAGGTCCTCGGTCACGTAGCCCATGACGACGAACGCCACGATCGCCACGGTCGCCAGCGCGCCCCACCGCAGCGCCGCCGTGCGCGCCCGGTCGTACAGGACGGTGTCCCGGTGCAGGCGCAGCAGCAGGAAGTTGGCGCCGTGGAGCATGAACAGCAGCAGCGTGGTGACGCCGCCGACGACCGAGAAGGGGGTGAACATCTCCGCGAAGCCGCCCTCCACGCGGCCCTCACGGCCCACCGGCAGCCCCTCGATGATCTTCGCCATGATCACGCCCCACAGGAACGACGGGACGACGCTGCCGCCGAAGGACATCCAGTCCCAGAACGCGCGCCACCGCTCGCTGTCGACCTGGTTGCGGTACTCGAAGGAGACGCCGCGCAGCAGCAGGGCCAGCAGGATCAGCACGAACAGCGGGTACATGCCGCTGAACACCGCGCCGTACCAGACCGGGAAGGTGGAGAACATCAGCCCGGCGGCGGCGATCACCCACACCTCGTTGCCGTCCCAGAACGGCCCGATGGTGCCGGTGAGGGCCCGCTCCTCCGCCTCGGTGCGCGCCAGCGTCGGCCGCAGGATGTCGACGCCGAAGTCGAAGCCCTCCAGGAAGAAGTAGAGGGTGAAGGCCAGCGCGATGAGCCAGAACCACAGCGTGACCAGGTCCACCGTCAGTCCCTCTTCTCGTACCCCTGGAACCCGGCGCCCTCGTAGTCCGGCGCCGGCGCGGCGACCAGCTGGGCCTCGGGCTTGCGGTGGATGCCGGCCCGGGCGGTGACCGTCAGCAGGTAGATGTCCAGCCCGATGAGCGCCAGGTAGACCGCCCACAGCCCGATCAGGCCGGCGAGCACCTCGCCGGCGGTGTTGGCGCTCACCCCCTCCTCGACGGTCAGCAGGCCGTAGACCATGAACGGCTGGCGGCCCATCTCGGTGACCATCCACCCGGTAAAGTTGGCGATCCAGGGCAGCGGGATGAACAGCACCAGGGCCCGCAGGAACCAGCGGGTGGTGTCCAGTCCCTGCCGTCGTCGCCACCAGAGGAACAGCCCGAGGAACGCCGTCGCCAGCAGCAGCGAGCCGATGGCCACCATCGTGCGGAAGGACCAGTACACCCACGCGACCGGCGGGACGTAGTCGCCCTCGCCGTAGAGCTCCTGGTACTCCTCGTTGAGCGGGATCAGTCCCTCGTAGCGGCCCTCGAGGCTGTTGTAGGCCAGCACCGACCCGAGGTACGGGATCTCCACGTTGACCGTGTTCCGCTGCTCGTCCTGGTCGATGACCGCCGCCAGCGACCACGGGGCCGGCGAGTCGGACGTCTCCCACTGCGCCTCCATGGCCGCGAACTTCATCGGCTGGTCCTCGACCGCGACCTGGGCCTCGGTGTGCCCGCTCACGATCGAGAACACCGTGCCGACGGCGGCGAAGACCAGGCCGAGCCGCAGCGACCGGGAGTAGACGTCGGTGTCCTGCCGGCGCAGCAGGTGGAAGGCGCTGATGCCCAGCACGAAGAAGGCGGCGACCACCCACGCGCTGCCCTGCACGTGCGCGAAGTACAGCCAGGCCTTGTAGTTGAAGACGACGGCACCGAAGTCGGTGAGCCGCGCCTGCCCGTCGACCACCTCGTAGCCGACCGGGTGGTGCATCCAGGCGTTGGCCAGCACGATCCAGAACGCGCTGATCTGCGTGCCGATCGCGACCAGCCAGATGCTGGCCAGCCGCATCCACGGCTTGAGCCGGTCCTTGCCGAACCACCACAGCCCGATGAAGGTGCTCTCGAGGAAGAACGCCATCAGCACCTCGAGCGCCAGCGGGACGCCGAAGATGTTGCCGACGAAGTCGGAGTACTCGCTCCAGTTCATCCCGAACTGGAACTCCTGCACGATCCCGGTGACCACGCCCACCGCGAAGTTGATCAGGAAGAGGTGACCGAAGAAGTTGGTCATCTTCCCGTAGACCTCGCGCCGGTCCGCGCGGACGAACGCGATCGTCTCCATCACCGCGATGAGGAACGCCAGCCCCACGGTGAGCGAGACGAAGAAGAAGTGGAAGATGCTGGTCGAGGCGAACTGGAACCGCGAGAGCTCCACGACGTCCACGCACACCACCTCGCTCCGGAGGCCGGGGAGCCGTGAGGAGGCGCGGGGCTCACGCCAGGGCGCCGGGCGTCCGGGCACCAGACTTGCACGCCACCGGTCGGGGAGCACCCCCAGCGGCCGCCCGGCTCCGGGCGGGCCCGCCTCTCCGATCCCTGGTCAGCCCCTCGGCTTCTCGCTCCCCCGGCCCTCGCGGACCCGCACCGAGATCTCGATCGGCGTCCCGTGGAAGCCGAAGCGCTCGCGCAGCTTGCGCTCCAGGAACCGCCGGTAGCCGGCCTCGAGGAACCCCGTCGAGAAGACGACGAACCGCGGCGGGCGGACGTCGGCCTGCGTCACGTACTTGATCTTCGGGGCGCGGCCCCCGCGGGCCGGCGGCGGCGTCTCCTGCACCAGCGCGCGGACGTAGGTGTTCAGCTCCGCCGTCGGCACCCGGGTCTCCCAGGAGGCCAGTGCCGCGCGCAGGTGCTGGGCGAGCTTGTCCACGCCGCGGCCGGTCTTGGCCGAGACGTTCACCCGCGACGCCCACTTCACGCGGGCCAGGTCGCGCTCGATCTCGCGCTCCAGCTGCAGGCGGCGGTCCTCGTCGAGGGCGTCCCACTTGTTGAAGGCGATGACCAGCGCACGGCCGGCCTCGATCACCTGGGTGATGACCCGCTGGTCCTGCTCGCTGACCACCTCGTCGGCGGCCAGCAGGACGACGGCGACCTCCGCGGCCTGGATGGCGGCCTCGGTGCGCAGGCTGGCGTAGTACTCCATGCCACTGGCGGTGCTGACCTTGCGGCGCAGCCCGGCGGTGTCGACGAACCGCCACTCCTCGCCGCCCAGGGTGACGATCGAGTCGACCGGGTCGACGGTGGTGCCGGCGACCGAGTCCACCACCGAGCGCTCGTCGCGCGCCAACCGGTTGAGCAGGCTGGACTTGCCCACGTTGGGCCGGCCGACCAGCGCCACCCGGCGCGGGCCGCCCTCGTCCTCCTGCTCCCGCGGCGCCTCGGGCAGCGCGTCGAGGACCAGGTCGAGCAGGTCGCCGCTGGCCCGGCCGTGCAGCGCGCTCACCGGCTGCGGTTCCCCCAGGCCCAGCGACCACAGCTCCGCGGCGTTGGACTCGCTGCGCTCGTCGTCGACCTTGTTGGCCACCAGGACCACCGGGCGGTCGCTGCGGCGCAGGATCCGCGCGGCGGCCAGGTCGGTGTCGGTGGCGCCCACCTGGCTGTCGACGACGAAGACGATCACGTCGGCGGTCTTCATCGCGTACTCGGCCTGGCGGGTGATCGAGGCGCCCAGGCCGCTGGCCTTGGGGTCCCAGCCGCCGGTGTCGACGACGGTGAAGCGCTTGCCGTTCCACAGCGCCTCGTAGGCGATGCGGTCGCGGGTGACGCCGGGGGTGTCCTGGACGACGGCGGCGCGGCGGCCCAGGATCCGGTTGACCAGCGTGGACTTGCCGACGTTGGGCCGGCCGACGATCGCGACGACCGGCAGCGGGCCGCTCTGCTCGCTCATCGCGCGGCCCCGACCGTCGAGAGCGCGAGCTCCACCACCCGGTCGACGACGCCCTCGCGGTCGAGGTGGGTGCTGTCGACCACCACGGCGTCCTCGGCCGGGCGCAGCGGGCTGTCGGCGCGGCTGCTGTCGTACTCGTCGCGGCGGCGCAGGTCGGCGGCGAGCTCGGCGATCTCGTCCGGGGTGGTCAGTCCGAGCTGGGCGGCCCGCCGCTCGGCGCGGGCCTCGGGCGCCGCGGTCAGGTACACCTTCAGCGTCGCGCCGGGCAGGACGACGGTGCCGATGTCGCGGCCCTCGACCACGACCGCGTCGGCCGCAGCCACCAGCGCGCGCTGCTGGTCGACCAGCCGGCGGCGCACCGCGGGCACCGCCGAGACCGCCGAGACGGCGCGGGTGACCTCCGGGCCGCGGATGCGCACGGCGACGTCCACGCCGTCGACCTGCACCAACTCGGTGCCGGCCGCCGTCCCGACCTCGATGCGGGCCGCAGCGACGACGGCGGCCACGGCCTCGGCGTCCTCCGGGTCCACCCCGGCGTCGAGGACGGCGACGGTGGCGGCGCGGTACATCGCGCCGGTGTCCAGGTAGGCGGCGCCCAGCTTCGCGGCGACGGCTCGCGCGACGCTGGACTTGCCGGTCCCCGACGGTCCGTCCAGCGCGATCTGGCCGGTGAAGGCCGCGGTCACCGTGCGATCGCTCCGCACGGTGGTGTCCGCTCGTCCCTCGCTCACTGTGCGATGTCCCGTCGCAGCGCCACGGCCCCGCGCAGGTACACGTGCTGCACCTCGGCGCGCGGCCGGTCGGTCTCCACGTGCGCCATCAGGCGCAACACCCGCGGCAGCGCGTGCGGTACGTCCATCTCGGTGGCGCACATCAGCGGCACGTCCCCGAAGCCGAGCTCGCGGGCGGCCAGCGCCGGGAACTCCGAGACGAGGTCGGGGGTGGCGGTGAACAGGATGCTGATGACGTCGTCGTGCTCCAGCTGGTTGCGCTCCATGACCGCGGTGACCAGCTCTCGCGTCGCGTCGAGGACCAGCTCCCGCTCGTCGGCGTCCACCTGCGTCGCGCCCCGGATCGCTCGGACGGCCACTACCACTCTCCTCGATCGGTGGGGGGCGACGGATCGCCGTGCCCCTCGATCGAGTCTAGGTACCCGTTCGGGGACCGCCCGCGCCGCACAGGTGACGGTTTCCCCGCCTCCCCGCGTCGGCGTGGTGTCCCGCCGTCGAGGTGTAGCTGCGCGTTGGGTATAACGGCAGCACGACGGACCCGCCGCGCCGGCCAGCGGCTCGACGGCGCGGTCCCGCCCGGTCCCCAGCGGGACGCGTCCAGCGCCGGGGCCTCGCTCAGGTGCGGTCGGCGGTGAGGTCGCGGACCTCCGCGTAGCGCTCGCGGACGGCCGGCACGGGGTCGGCCTCGTGGACCTCGGTGGCGGCGCTCGGCCAGACCGGCGGGGTGTCGCCGCCGGCCAGCACCCAGGCCGCCTGCCGGGCCGCGCCGTCGGCCACGTACTCGCTCGGCGGCGGGACGAGCACCGGCACGCCGAGGACGGCGGGGGCGATCCGGCGGACCGCCTCGGAGCGGGCACCGCCGCCGATGAGGAACACCCGCCGCACCGGCGTCCCGCCGGCCGCCACGGCCTCGAGCCCGTCGGCGAGCCCGCACAGCAGGCCCTCGACGGCGGCCCGCGCCAGGTGCGCCGGCTCGGCGGTGGACAGGGTGAGGCCGTGCAGCGCCCCCGTGGCGTGCGGCTTGTTGGGCGTCCGCTCGCCCTCCAGGTAGGGCACGAGCACCAGGCCGCCGGCCCCGGCCGGCGCGGACAGCGCCAGCCGGGACAGCTCCGCGTGGTCGACCCCGAGCAGGCGGGCCGTCGCGTCGAGCACACGCGCGGCGTTCAGCGTGGTGACCAGCGGGAGGAAGTGCCCGGTGGCGTCGGCGAACCCGGCGACGGTCCCCGTCGGGTCGGTCATCGGCGTGGTCGAGACGGTGGAGACCACCCCCGACGTGCCGATGGAGACCACCACGTCGCCGGGCTCGGCGTTGAGGCCGAGGGCCGCGGCGGCGTTGTCCCCCGTGCCCGGCCCGAGCACCGCTCCCCCGTCGGCGGCCAGGGCGCCGGCGGCGACCGTCCCGGCCGGCTCGGCCGGGCCGAGCACGCGCGGGACGACGGGGGTGCGGCCGAACGCCCGCTCCAGCAGGTCGAGGCGGTACTCGCCGGTGATGGGCGACCAGTAACCGGTGCCGCTGGCGTCCCCGCGGTCGGTGACGAGGGTGTCGAGGCCCTGCCGGCCACCCGCCGACCCGCGCCCGCGACCCCCCGCCAGCTCCCAGGTCAGCCAGTCGTGCGGCAGGCACACCGCCGCGGTCCGCGCCGCGTTCTCCGGCTCGGTCTCCGCCAGCCAGCGCAGCTTGGTGACCGTGAACGACGCGACCGGCACCAGCCCGACGGCCTCCGCCCACGCCTGCCCGCCGCCCAGCTCCGCGGTGAGCTCCCGCGCGGCACCGGCCGAGCGGGTGTCGTTCCACAGCAGCGCCGGGCGGACCACCGCGCCGTCCTCGTCGAGGCAGACCATCCCGTGCTGCTGGCCGCCGACGGCGACGGCGGCGACATCACCGAGACCGCCGGCCCCGTCGATCGCCGCCTCGAGCGCCGCCCGCCAGGCGGCCGGGTCGACCTCCGTGCCGTCCGGGTGCGGCGCCCGGCCCTCTCGCACGAGGGCGCCGGTGTCGGCGTCCCGGACCACGACCTTGCACGACTGGGTCGACGAGTCGACCCCGGCCACCAGCGTCATGACGGAGTGCCTACCGGACTCAGCGGGCGCCGAGCAGGTGCTCCAGCGCGAGCTGTGAGAGGCGCACCTGGCCACCCGGGCGGGCCCCGGCGGCCGCCGCGTCGAACTGCTCGAACGCCGCGGCGTCGGCCAGCAGGTCCGCGTACGTCTCGCCCTCGCCGAGGGTGGGCTGCGCCAGCTCCGGCACGCGCGCGGCGGCCAGCGCCTCCTGCACCTCGGGGTCGGCGCGGAAGGCCGCGGCCCGCTCCTTGAGCAGCAGGTAGGTGCGCATGTTCGCCGCCGCGGACTCCCAGACGCCGCTCACGTCCTCGGTGCGCAGCGGCTTGTAGTCGAAGTGCCGCGGGCCCTCGTAGCGCGGGCCGCCGGAGGGGAAGCCGTTCTCCAGCAGGTCGACGGTGGCGAAGGCCGAGAGCAGGTCACCGTGGCCGAAGACGAGGTCCTGGTCGAACCGCGGGCCCTTCTGGCCGTTGAGGTCGATGTGGAAGAGCTTGCCCTGCCACAGCGCCTGGGCGATGCCGTGCGTGTAGTTGAGGTTGGCCATCTGCTCGTGCCCGACCTCGGGGTTGAGACCCACCAGGTCGGCGTGCTCGAGGGTGGAGATGAAGCCCAGCGCGTGACCGATGGTGGGCAGGAAGATGTCGCCCCGCGGCTCGTTCGGCTTGGGCTCGAGGGCGAAGCGCAGCCCGTAGCCGCGGTCCTCGGAGTAGGCGGCGAGGGTGTCGATGCCCTCGCGGTAGCGGTCCAGCGCGGCCTTGAGGTCCTTGGCGGAGTCGACCTCGGCGCCCTCGCGGCCGCCCCACAGCACGTAGGTCTGCGCGCCCAGCTCGGCGGCCAGGTCCATGTTGCGCATGACCTTGCGCAGGGCGTAGCGGCGGATGTCGCGGTCGTTGTTGGTGAGGCCGCCCTCCTTGAACACGGGGTGGGTGAACAGGTTGGTCGTCGCCATCGGCACGACCAGGCCGGTCTCCTCGAGCGCCGCGCGGAACCGCTTGACGTGGTTCTCCCGCGCGGTGTCGTCACTGCCGAAGGGGATCAGGTCGTCGTCGTGGAACGTGACGCCGTAGGCGCCGAGCTCGGCCAGCCGGTGCACCGACTCCACGGGGTCCAGGGCCGGACGCGTCGCGTCCCCGAACGGGTCGCGGGCCGGCCAGCCGACCGTCCAGAGGCCGAAGCTGAACCGGTCGTCCTTGGTGGGCTGTGGCGCGCTCATGCGGTCTCCCTCGATCGGGTTTTGTTCTGCCGTAGAACATAAAGCAGCGCGCCGCTAGCCTCAAGGGGTGCGGACGGTGGAACAGACGGGGGCGCGGCAGTCGACGCTGCGCAGCTCCAACCTGGCCCTCGTCCTGCGCACCGTGTGTGCCGCCGACGGGCCGCTGTCGCGCGCGGACGTCGCCGTCCGCACCGGGACGACGCGGGCGACCGCCGCCCGGCTGGTCGACGAGCTGGTCGCCGGCGGGCTGCTCGACGAGGGCGAGCCGGTGGCACTGCCCCGGCGCGGCCGCCCGGCCACCCCACTGCTGCCCGGCGCCCGGATCGGCGCGCTCGGCCTGCAGGTGGACGCCGGGCTGCTCGCCGCGCGGGTGCTGGACCTGCGCGGCCGGGTGGTCGCCGAGCGGGTCGAGGAGGCCGACCTGGTCGGCAGCGAGCCGGCGGGCACGCTGGCCCGGCTGGGGGCGCTCGCCACTGCGCTGCTCGACGGTCCGGCCGGGGGGCTGCGGCTGGCCGGCGCCGGGCTGGCGTTGCCCGGCCTGGTGGACGCCGGGGTGCTGCTGCGCGCGCCGAACCTCGGCTGGTCCGACGTCCCCGCCGTCGACCTGCTGGCGCTGCACCTGCCCGGCGGGCTGTGCCCCGCGCTCGGCAACGAGGCCGACCTGGCCGCGCGCACCGTGGCCGAGGCGGCGCCGGGACGGCCCGGTCCGCTGCGCGACTTCCTCTACGTCTCCGGCCAGATCGGCATCGGCGGCGCCGCCGTCCTGGACGGGCGGGTGGTCACCGGCAGCGCCGGCTGGGCCGGCGAGGTGGGGCACGTCTGCGTGGACCCCGAGGGGCCGGCCTGCCGCTGTGGCTCGACCGGCTGCCTGGAGCAGTACGCCGGGCGGCACGCGCTGCTCGCCGCCGCCGGCCTGCCACTGGACACCCCGCCGGCGGAGGTCGCCGCCCGCGCCGGGGATGCCGACGTGCGGCGCGCCCTCGACGCCGCGGCCCGCGCCCTCGGCGTGGCGCTGGCCGGCGTGGTCAACGTGCTGGACCTGCCGGCAGTCGTCCTCGGGGGGCACCTGGCCGCGCTGGCCGAGCCCCTGCGGCCCCGGCTGGAGGAGCTGCTGGGACGCCGGGTCCTGTCGGCGCGCTGGCGCCGGCCGGTGGTCGAGGCCGTCAGCGGGCCGCCGGCCGCGGGCGCGACCGGCGCGGCGCTGCGGGCGCTGGGCGACGTGCTCGCCGACCCGGTGCGGCGGCTGGCCTAGAGGCCCACGGCCTCCTGGAGGGCGCCGACCTCGGCGCGGGTGAGCCGGCGGATCGACCCGCTGCGCATGCGCTCGAGCTTCACCGGGCCGACGGCGGTGCGGGTGAGCCGCGACACCGGCAGCCCGACGTGCGCCAGCAGCCGCCGCACGATGTGCTTGCGGCCCTCGTGCAGGACCACCTCGACGACCGACTGGCCGGCGTGGGTGTCGACGACGCGGAAGGAGTCGACCCTCACCGGGCCGTCCTCGAGCTCCACACCCGCGCGCAGCCGACGGGCCAGGTCGCGCGGGACCGAGCCCGACACCTGCGCCAGGTAGGTCTTCTTGACCTCGTAGGAGGGGTGGGCCAGCCGGTGGGCCAGCTCGCCGTCGTTGGTGACCAGCAGCAGGCCCTCGGTGTCCTGATCCAGCCGGCCGACGTGCACCAGGCCGGGTGCGAGGTCGCCGACCATGTCGCCGACGGTGGGGCGGTTGCGGTCGTCGCTCATCGCGGTGATGACGCCGGCCGGCTTGTTGAGGGCGTAGGTGACCCGGTCGTCGCGCAGCTCGATGCGGACCCCGTCGACGGCGATCTTGTCCCGCGCCGGGTCGACCCGCATGCCCTGCACGGTGACCGTCCGGCCGTTCACGCTGATCCGGCCCTGGTCGACCATGTTCTCCACGACCCGGCGGGAGCCGACCCCGGCGCGGGCGAGGACCTTCTGCAGCCGCTCACCCTCCGCCGCGGCATCGCTGCGGGCGCGACCGCGGTCACCGGGGTGGACGGGGGCGAGCTCCATGTCCTCCGACCACCCCTCGCCGGGGCCGGAGGTGGGATCGTCGTGCGGGGCGGTGTCCATCCGCTCCAGTCTCCCACCGCCGCGGCGTCGTCCCCCGGACGGGCGGTCGTCGGCCCGCGGGGTCAACCGGCGCGGACCCGACCCCCGCGCCGTTCCTGCCGCTCCCGCGCGGTTGCGACGGCGCGGAGGCGCGCGGAACGGCGCGAGAGTGCCCGCACTGCCGGGGATGGTCGTGGATCGCCGGGCCGGCAGCGCCGGCAACCCACGAGGAACGCCCGCACTGCGACCGCCAGGGGGGCCTGGGTCCGGCCCTCGCGCGGTTCCTGCTGCTCCCGCGCGGTTGCACCAGCGGGGAGACGCGGGGAACGGCGCGAGAGTGCCCGACTGCCGGGGTTGCTGGCGCGTGGCCCCTCTGCAGGGTCCCCGGCCCTCTCCTGGCGTGCCCTGAGCTCGCGAAGGGCTCGGGGAGAGGGTCCTCCTACGAGTGGCGGGGGCAGCGGGGTCCTCGTTCAGGCGTCGGGGTGCTCGTCCAGCACGGCCGACGTCTCGGGCAGCAGCGGCCCCAGCTCGGGCAGCTCGTCGAGGCTCTCCAGCCCCAGGCGCTCGAGGAACAGCGGGGTGGTCGCGTACAGCCCACCGCCGCTGTCGGGGTCCGTGCCGACCTCGGACACCAGGCCGCGGGAGAGGAGCGTGCGCATGACGCCGTCCACACCGACACCGCGGATGGCCGAAACCCGCGCGCGGGTCACCGGCTGCCGGTAGGCGATGACGGCGAGGGTCTCCAGCGCCGCCTGGGTGAGCCGGCTGCGCTGCCCGTCGACGAGGTAGCGCTCGACGACGCCGGCGTGCTCCTCGCGGGTGTAGAGCCGCCAGCCCTCTCCCACGCGCCGCAGCGTGATGCCGGCGCGGCGGCGGTCGTAGTCCTCGGCGAGCTCGGCGAGGAGGGTCCGCACCCGTGGCACGGGGCAGCGCAGCACACCGGCCAGCGTGACCTCGTCGACCGGGGTGTCGACGACGAACAGCAACGCCTCCAGGCCCCCGCGCAGCGCGGCGGGGTCGAGGTCGGCCTCCGGCTCGGGTTCCGGCGCCGGCCCGGCTTCCGGCGCCGGCTCGGGCGACGGGACGGCGGCGACGGGCGGGGCCAGCGGCGCGGGCTCCTCGACCGGGGCGGGCTCGGCCACGGGTGCCGACCGCTCCGCGACCCGCGCGGCCAGCTCCGCGGCGACGGCGTCCCAGGTGGCCGGGTCGGCGCCGTCGCGTTGCTCGGCCTCCTCGCGGGTGGCGGCCAGCTCGGCGGCCAGCGCGTCCCACGAGATCGGCGGCCGTTCCTCGGTCACGTGTCCTCCTCGCGGGCGCTCGTCGGCTCCGCGAGCGGCGCTGCTGCGTCCCTGCGTGACCTCGCGAGCTCGGTCACGTGTCCTCCCCGTCGAGGAGGATCTCGGGCCCGGGATCGGCGCCGCCGACCCAGCGCACGTGTAGCTCGCCGAGCGGGGTGAGCTGCTCGAACAGCACCCGCTGCTGGCGGTAGAGCTCCAGCAGGGCGAGGAACCGGGCCACCACCTCGAGGGTGTGCTCGCAGTCGGCGGTCAGCGCTCGGAAGCTCGCCGTCCCGGCCTCGAGGAGCTGGTTGCGCACCAGCAGGAGCTGCTCGGAGAGGCTCACCGGGGGCGCGTGCAGGTGTGCGACGCCGACGGTCGGCGGCGCCTTCGGGGTCAGCGCCCTGGTGGCCAGGGACGCGAACTGCTCGGGGGTCACGCCGAGCAGCACCTCGGACAGCAGGTCGGCGAAGCGGGGCTCGGGCGCGACGTCGCGGGGGTACCGGCGGACGGCGTCGGCCTCCCGCTCGCGCAGGAACGCGGCGGCCTGCTTGTAGGCGCGGTACTGCAGCAGCCGCGCGAAGAGCAGGTCGCGGGCCTCGAGCAGCTCGAGGTCCTCGTCGTCCTCCACCTCCGCGGCCGGCAGCAGCCGGGCGGCCTTGAGGTCGAGCAGGGTGGCGGCGACGACGAGGAACTCGCTGGCCTGGTCGAGGTCGAGCTCGTCGCCGAGCGCGTCCAGGTGCGCGATGAACTCGTCGGTGACCTGGGACAGCGCGATCTCGGTGACGTCGAGCTGGTGCTTGCTGATCAGCTGCAGCAGCAGGTCGAACGGGCCCTCGAAGTTCGTCAGCCGGACGGTGAACCGCCCGCTGCCGACCTCCGAGGTGTCCGTCGCGCTCACACGATCAGCTTAGGAGCGGTCACCGACGGTGCCGGGCACGGCGATGCGGAGGGGACCCGCTACTTCTTCAGCCGCTGGACCAGGACCGAGTCCTCGCCGCGCTCGGCGAGGTCGGCCAGCAGCACGTTGACCGCCTCGCGGACGATGCGGCCGCGGTCGGCGGCCACCCCGTGCTGGCCGCGCAACGCCAGCCGGGCGCTCTCCAGCGCCAGGAGCTCCTCGGCGGAGATGTAGACGGTGATCTTCTCGTCGTGCTTGACCCGCTCGCTGCGCTGCGCCTTGCCGCGGGTCGGCCGCACCGGCGTCACGGCCGGGGCGGGCTGCCGGAAGGAGGCCAGCGGGTCGGCGGCGTCGTCCGCGCCACCGGGGACCAGCGTGAGCGGCGTGGTCGGCTCCGCCGCGCCCTCGCCCCGGCGGGCGGCCCCGCCGCGCAGCGCCGGCGAGCTCACCGTGGCACTGATGCTGGGCAGCTCGGTGACCTCCGGCGCCGGGGGCGCGTCGGTGCGGCGGAACAGCTCGGCCGCACCGGGCAGCACGGGACGGCGGGTCACGCCGACACCTCGCCTGCGCTCGGCGTCTGCGCGACCCGGGGTGCTGTGTCTCCGTGTGATCTCGCGAGCTCGATCACAGTGCCAGGACCTCCTTGGCCAGGTCGCGGTAGGCCGACGCGCCCGAGGACGTCGGCGCCCAGGTGGTGATCGGCTGGCCGGCGACCGTGGTCTCCGGGAAGCGCACGGTCCGCTGGATGACCGTCTGGAAGACGGTGTCGCCGAAGGCCTCGACCACCCGGCTGAACACCTCGCGGCAGTGCACGGTGCGCGCGTCGTACATCGTGGCGAGGATCCCGGAGATCTCCAGCTCGGGGTTGAGCCGCTCCTTGACCTTCTCGATGGTGTCGACGAGCAGGGCCACGCCGCGCAGCGAGAAGAACTCGCACTCGAGCGGGATGACCACGCCCTGGGCGGCGGTCAGCGCGTTGACCGTCAGCAGGCCCAGCGAGGGCTGGCAGTCGATGAGGATGTAGTCGTACTCCTCGCGGACGTCGGCCAGCGCCCGCAGCAGCGTCTGCTCGCGCGCGACCTCGCTGACCAGCTGCACCTCGGCGGCCGACAGGTCGATGTTGCTGGGCACCAGGTCGAGGCCGGGGATGTCGGTGGACACCCGCACGTCCTTCAGCGAGGTGCGCCGCTCCATGAGGGCGTTGTAGATCGTCCGGTCGAGGTTCTGCGCCGGGACGCCGAGGCCCACCGACAGCGCCCCCTGCGGGTCGAGGTCGATGAGCAGCACCTTGCGGCCGTACTCGACCAGCGCGGCACCCAGGTTGATGGTCGACGTCGTCTTGCCGACGCCGCCCTTCTGGTTGCACATCGCGATGATCCGCGCGGGGCCGTGCTGCGTGAGCGGCATGGGGTCGGGCAGCCGGCGCATGCGCGCGCGGGCCGGGTCCAGCCGCGGGGCGGCGGCACCCATCTCGGGCTCGGGGTCGGTCGGGAGCGCGAAGGCCTGTCCGGCCGCGTCCCCTCGGATCGCCATCGCTGTCGTGTCCTCCACCTCGTGCCCGCCGGCGTCCGGCACCGGTGCGGTCAGCCGTTCTGCCGCGCGGGATGCACTGACGGTAAGGAGATCAACACGGTTCGCCCGGGAGGCACGCCGCACGTCGTGTCGACTTGGCGACCCGTGCCAACCCGGCTGGCACACCCGGCCGAGGCCACTGGCAGAAGACGCCGAGGATCCCCGCTGACGACTGTCAGGTCAGGGCGCGGGGGTGGCTGCTGGCGTAGACCTCGCGCAGCCGGTCGACCGTGACGAGCGTGTAGACCTGCGTGGTGGTCACCGAGGCGTGGCCGAGCAACTCCTGCACGACGCGGACGTCGGCGCCGCCGTCGAGCAGGTGGGTGGCGAAGGAGTGCCGCAGCGTGTGCGGCGACACCTCCGCCTTGAGCCCGGCCCGCTCCGCCGCCGCCCGCAGGATGGCCCAGGCGCTCTGCCGCGACAGCGAGCCGCCGCGGGCGTTGAGGAACAGCGCGCCGCCGCGGACGCCGGTGCGGCCGGCCGCGGCCAGCGCGGGGCGGGCGCGCACCAGGTAGTCCTCCACCGCCTGCAGCGCGTAGGACCCCACCGGCACGATCCGCTGCTTGCCGCCCTTGCCGGCCAGCCGGACCACCGACTGGCCGCGGTCGAGGTCGTCGACGGCCAGCCCCACCGCCTCGGAGATGCGCGCCCCGGTGCCGTACAGCAGCTCGAGCAGAGCCCGGTCGCGCAGCCCGCGCGGACCCTCCAGCGCCCCGGCGGCCTCGATGAGCGCGACCACCGACTCGACCGGGATCGCCTTGGGCAGCCGCCGCGCCGGCGCCGGCGGGCGCACCTCGTGGGCCACGTCGTCGGGCACCAGGCCGTCGAGCAGCGCGAACCGGTGCAGGCCCCGGACGGCGACCACGGCCCGGGCCGCCGACGTGGCCGACAGCGGCGGGTGGTCGTCGTCCCCCTGCCGGAGGGCGGCGAGGAACCCGGCGACGTCGGACTCGGCCACCTCACCGAGCCCGCGCACCCCGGCGGCCTCGAGGAACTCGGTGTAGCGGCGCAGGTCGCGGCGGTAGGCGGAGACGGTGTTGGCCGCCAGCCCCCGCTCGACGGTGAGGTGGTCGAGGTAGCCGGCGACCACCCGCTCGACCGGGCTGGTGGTGGACGTCGTCAGAGGAGCACCTCCTCGAGGGGGACGGCGGTCATCCCGTGGGCCTCGGCGACCTCGGGCAGCACCACCTGCCCGGAGACGACGTTGACGCCGTGCGCCAGCGCCGGGTCCGAGCCGACGGCGGCTGCGGTGCCCTCGTTGGCCAGCGCCATGACGTAGGGCAGCGTCACGTTGGTCAGCGCGTGCGTCGAGGTGTTGGGCACCGCGCCGGGCATGTTCGCCACGCAGTAGAAGACCGACCCGTGCACGCGGAACGTCGGGTCGTCGTGCGTGGTGGGACGGGTGTCCTCGAAGCAGCCGCCCTGGTCGACGGCGATGTCCACGAGCACCGACCCGGGCTTCATCCGCGACACCAGCTCGTTGCCCACCAGCGTGGGCGCCTTCGCGCCTGGCACCAGCACCGCCCCGATGACCAGGTCGGCGTCGAGGACGGCCCGCTCGACCTCGTAGGCGTTGGAGGCCACCGTCTGCAGGTGCCCCTGGTAGATGCGGTCGGCGGCGCGCAGCTTGTCGATGTCCTTGTCGAGGACGACGACCTCGGCCTGCATGCCCAGGGCGATCGCCGCGGCGTTCATGCCGGAGACGCCGGCGCCGATGACGACCACCTTGGCCGCGTAGACGCCCGAGACGCCGCCGAGCAGCACGCCGCGGCCGCCGTGCGCCCGCTCCAGGCTGTGCGCGCCGACCTGCGGCGCCATCCGTCCGGCCACCTCGGACATCGGGGCGAGCAGCGGCAGCGCCCCGCCGGCGGTCTGCACCGTCTCGTAGGCGATCGCGGTGGTGCCGGAGGTGACCAGCGCGTCGGTGCACTCCTTGGACGCCGCCAGGTGCAGGTAGGTGAACAGCGTCTGCCCGGCGCGGAGCCGGTGGTACTCCTCGGCGATCGGCTCCTTGACCTTGAGCAGCAGGTCGGCGTCGGCCCACACGTCGTCGGCGTCGGCCACGATCGTCGCCCCGGCGGCGGTGTAGTCGCCGTCCGGGATGGACGAGCCCTCGCCCGCGCCCCGCTCGACGAGCACCGTGTGCCCGGACCGCACCAGCTCGGTCACCCCGGCAGGGGTGAGCGCCACCCGGTACTCCCGGTTCTTGACCTCTCGGGGAACCCCGACCCGCATCGTCCGCTCTCCTGGTCCCGGTGGGGCGTCCGAGGGTGACGGGCACCGCACCGCGTCGTGGGCGCACCCGGTCGGGGCGCGCCTCGCGCGGAGTGTAGGCAGGCAGCAGGGACCCCGGTGGCCCGCCGGGCCGGGTTCCCCCGTTGGGGGCGGCCCCTCTGCAGGGTCCCGCCGCGAGCCTGCGAGTGGTGGGGAGGACGGGGTCCTCCGGTCAGCCGGCGCTGGTCGCGTACCCGCAGGCGGTGACGGCGGCGCTGCAGACGTCCTCGTCCTGCTGGCCGGTGCCCCCGCTCGCACCGAGCGCCCCGACCAGCTGCCCGTCGGCGTAGACCGGGACGGCACCGGGCTGCGGCGTGAAGCGGCCCCCGGTCATCGCGCTCAGCGCGGTGGAGAAGTTCGGGAGGGTGTCCATCTTGGCCTTCTGCCCGGCGCTGGGCATGCCGTAGGCCGCCGCGGTCCAGGCCTTGCCCTGGGCGACGTCGGTGGAGATCCACGGGGCGCCGTCGGTGCGCAGCAGGGCCACGAGGTGGCCCGCGGCGTCCATGACGGCGAAGGACATCGGTACGCCGACCCGGGCGCACTCCTCGCGGGCGGCGGAGAGGAGGGCCAGGGCCTGGTCGGAGGTCAGCACGGGCCCAGCCTGCCAGCGCTCCCGGGGGCTCCGCCTGCGGGGAGCGGTCCCGCGGCGGAGGGTGGTCGGGTCCCCCCGGTCCGACAGGAGGAGTGCCCGTGCCCCTGTACGCCCCGTCCCCCGCCCTGCGCGGTCGCCAGCTGGCCGCCGACGTCGGGCTGCTGGCCTGGCTGGTGCTCTGGGTGCTGGTGGCCCGGACGGTGCACGGCGCGGTGCTGGCCCTGGCCGGGTCCGGCCGCGCCGTCGCGGACCTCGGCGCCTCGGTGGCCGGCAGCATGTCCTCGGCCGCGCAGGCCGCCGAGGACGTCCCCGTGGTCGGCGACGAGCTGGCCGCACCGTTCGAGGCGCTGGGTTCGGCCGGCGGGTCGGCCGGCGGCGCGGGGCAGGCCGCGCAGGACGCCGTCGGCACGCTGGCGGCGGTGCTCGCCGTCGTCCTCGTCGTCCTCCCGGTGGGCTGGCTGCTGCTGCGCTGGCTGTCCTGGCGGCTGGGCTGGGTGCGGGCGGCCGGCGCCGCCCGGCGGCTGGCCACCGCCGACCCCGCGGTGCTCGCGGCGCGGGCGCTGGCCACCGCACCCCTCGGTCGGCTCGCCGCCCTGCCACCCGGTACCGCCGACGCGTGGCGGGCCGGCGACCCGGCCGCGACCCGGGCGCTCGCCGCCGTCGAGCTCGCCCGCCTCGGGTTGCCCGCGGACACCCTCGCGAGGGACGAGCGCCGGTTGGGGTTGAGGTGACGCCAGGGACTGCCGATGACCGGGAGGACACCAGGAGGTGCTGCGTGGCACGGCGGGCACGACGACGGGGACGCGGGACCGGCACGGTCGCCGCGGTGGCGGCGGTCGGGCTGATGGCGCTGAGCGGCCCGGTCACCGAGGTCGCCGCGACGGTGACCGCCTCCCGGACGGCGCTGCCCGCGGTCCCGGCGCCCGCGGCGGCGCTCCCCCGCCCGGCCACGGTCGTCGCCCCGCCTCCGGCCGCGCCGGTCGCCATCCCACGGGTCAGCGTGGTGGACGTGCCGCGACCGCGGCCGATCGAGGTCCGGGTGCGTCCCGGCGTCCCCCACGGCGTGGTGCCCGACACCGACCCGCCACCCTCGTCGTGCGGCGGCTACGGCAACCCGCGGCAGGTCCCGCCGGGAGTGGT
The DNA here is from genome assembly GCF_052931555.1 of Geodermatophilus sp. URMC 61. Classification (NCBI taxonomy): domain Bacteria; kingdom Bacillati; phylum Actinomycetota; class Actinomycetes; order Geodermatophilales; family Geodermatophilaceae; genus Geodermatophilus; species Geodermatophilus sp. URMC 61. The sequence continues at coordinate 1,183,159 of NZ_JBRFHZ010000002.1, read as the reverse complement.
GCCCGGCGTCGCGTCGGCCACGGTCAGCTGGCAGGCCGACGGGCGCACCGAGGTGCGGCGGTACCGGGTGCAGGCGGTCAGTCAGCAGCTGGCGCCCGGCCCGCAACCCGAGCCGCCGGTGCTGATCGCGCCCCAGCCCGCCGACTGCGTGCCGGTCACGGTGACGTTCACCGGGCTGACGCCCGGCGTCCCCTACGTGTTCTGGCTCGAGGAGGAGGTGCCCGACACCCTGGGCGTGCCGCGCTGGGTGCAGGTGGGCACCTCGGCGCCTGCGGTCATCCGCTGAGGACCCCGTCCTCCTCACCGTGGGAGGACCCCGTCCTCCCCACCCTTCGGAGAAGGCCCCGTCCTCCTCACCGCTCGCACGCTCGCGGCGAGCCTCTGGACGGGGCCGACCCGGGACGGGGCCGGGACCCGGGACGGGGCCGCCCTGCCAGGGCTACTCGGCGTCGGCGGGGCGCAGCTGGGGCGCGGTCGCCCGGACCTGCGCCGCGGCGAGCACGCCGACGACCGCCGAGGAGTTGCGGATCGCGCCGGCGAACACCCGCTGCACCGCCTCGTCGAGCGGCACCCGCTCCACGGTCATGTCGAGCTCCTCGTGCTCGACGACGAAGCCCTCCGGCCGGTCGACGGCCGAGAGCCCCTCCGCGAGGTAGACCAGGACCTGCTCGTCGCAGAAGCCCGGGGTCGAGTAGCTGTTGACCAGCAGCGACCAGCGCTCGGCGGCCAGCCCCGCCTCCTCCGCGAGCTCGCGCCGGGCCGTGGCCAGCGGTGGCTCCCCGTCGGCGTCGCGCAGGCCGGCGGGCAGTTCCCACAGGTAGCCGCGCACCGGGTGGCGGTACTGGCGGACCATCACGATCCGCCCCGCGTCGTCCACCGCGGCGACGCACACGGCGCCGATGTGCCGGACGATCTCCCGCACGCTGTCCCCGCCGCCGGGCATCGCGACGGTCTCCTTGACCAGGGTGATGATCCGGCCCTCGTGCACGGTCTCGCTGTCGAGGACCTCGTACTCACCGGGCCGCGCGGGCTCGGTCATCGGTCCTCCTCGCTGGCGCTCGTCGTCCCGATGACCGTCAGTGCTCCGCCCTCCGGTGACCTCGCGAGCTCGGTCACTAGATGCCCACCTTCTCGTCCTCGTCGAGCGGCACGGGCAGCCGCGCGGACTCGGAGAAGTCGATCGCCGCCTGCACGAACGCCGCGAACAGCGGGTGCGGCCGGGTCGGGCGGCTCTTGAGCTCCGGGTGGGCCTGGGTGCCGACGAAGAACGGGTGGACGTCGCGGGGCAGCTCGGCGAACTCGACCAGCAGGCCGTCGGGCGAGGTGCCCGAGAAGACCAGCCCGGCCTCGCCGATCCGGTCCCGGTAGGCGTTGGCCACCTCGTAGCGGTGCCGGTGCCGCTCGCTGATCTCGTTCGAGCCGTAGGCCTGCGCCACGACCGAGCCCTTCTGCAGGGTGGCCGGGTAGCTGCCCAGCCGCATGGTGCCGCCCATGTCGCCGCGCCCGGCGACGACGTCGACCTGGCTGGCCATCGTCGCGATGACCGCGTGGGGGGTGTCGGGGTCGAACTCGGCGGAGTTGGCCTCGGGCAGCCCGGCCAGGTTGCGCGCGGCCTCGATGACCATGCACTGCAGCCCCAGACACAGGCCCAGCAGCGGGACGCCGTTGACCCGGGCGTGCCGGATCGCGCCGAGCTTGCCGTCGATGCCCCGCACCCCGAACCCACCCGGGATGCAGACGCCGTCGACGCCGGCCAGCGCGCGCTCGGCGCCCTCCGGGGTCTGGCAGTCGTCGGAGGGCACCCAGCGGATCTCCACCCGGCTGCGGTGGGCGAACCCGCCGGCCCGCAGCGCCTCGGTGACCGACAGGTAGGCGTCGGGCAGGTCGATGTACTTCCCGACCAGCGCGATCGTCACCGTCTGCTTCGGCGCGTGGACCCGGTCGAGCAGGTCGCCCCACACCGTCCAGTCGACGTCCCGGAACGGCAGGCCCAGCCGGCGGACGACGTAGGCGTCCAGGCCCTCGCGGTGCAGCACCTTGGGGATGTCGTAGATCGACGGCGCGTCGGGGCAGGAGATGACGCCCTCGGCGTCGACGTCGCACATCAGGCTGACCTTGCGCTTGAGGCCGGTGCCGATCTCCCGGTCCGAGCGGCACACCACCGCGTCGGGCTGGATGCCGATGTTGCGCAGCGCGGCGACCGAGTGCTGCGTCGGCTTGGTCTTCAGCTCACCGGACGGCGCGATGTAGGGCACCAGCGAGATGTGCAGGAAGAAGCAGTTGTCCCGGCCGATCTCGTGGCGCACCTGGCGGGCGGCCTCGAGGAAGGGCAGCGACTCGATGTCACCGACGGTGCCGCCCACCTCGGTGATGACGACGTCCACCCGCTCGGAGGCCCCCTCCTCCGCCGACATCGCGGCGGCCATGATCCGGGCCTTGATCTCGTTGGTGATGTGCGGGATGACCTGCACGGTGTCACCGAGGTACTCGCCGCGCCGCTCCTTGGCGATCACGTCCGAGTAGACCTGGCCGGTCGTCACGTTCGACCGGCCGGTGAGGTCGGTGTCGAGGAACCGCTCGTAGTGCCCGATGTCCAGGTCGGTCTCGGCGCCGTCCTCGGTGACGAACACCTCGCCGTGCTGGAACGGGTTCATCGTCCCGGGGTCGACGTTGAGGTAGGGGTCCAGCTTCTGCATGGTGACCCGCAGGCCACGGCTGGACAGCAACGCCCCGAGCGAGCTGGCCGTCAGGCCCTTGCCGAGAGAGGAGACAACTCCACCGGTGACGAAGACGAACTTCGTCGGCTGGGAGTTGTGGAGGAGCCCGTAGTCACGCGTGCCATGCGGTCGATCCACGGGAGACCACCGTAACACGATCGGCTCCCTCCCCCGCCCGGCCCGCGGCCGTGCCCTCGGGTCCGGCCGGGCCTCCCCCGCCCGGACCCCGCGGGCCCGCCGCGAGCCACACCAGCAGCGGCACCAGCAGGGACGCCGCCGTCGCCGGCAGGGCCACCCCGGAGTCGTTGACCGCCGCCCCCAGGGCCAGGCTGAGCGCGCTGGCCAGCAGCCCGGCCCGCAGCACCGCGAGGTCGGCCGGCGGCAGCAGGTCGCGGCGGCCGCGCAGCAGTCCGGGCCCGCGCAACGGCTCCGGCAGCCACCCACCCCACCGACCCCCGGCCGGGCGCACCAGCCAGACCGCGGCGACCAGCGCGACCGGCAGCAGCCAGGCCAGCGGGCTGCCGAACAGGATGCCGAGGTTGGCCTCCGCCTTGCGGCTGACCACGGTCCACGCCTCGCCGGTGAGCAGCTGTTCGACGAAGCGGCCCAGGTGGCTGCGCTCGGCGGGGGGCCGCAGCCAGTCGAGGACCGCGAGCGTGCCCACCGCCGCCACGGCCAGCCCGAGCACCGCCGCCATCCGGGTCACCGTCACGCGGGTGCCGGTCAGCAGCATCGCCAGCAGCAGGAAGCCGGGCAGCGCGGCCAGCACCCCGCCGAAGTCACGGCCCAGCGCCGGCGCCCCGACGACCAGCACGGTGAGCGCCCCGGCACCGAGGACGACGGCCGCCGTCGCGGCCCGCGCCCGGCGCACGGGTGCGCGGCGGGCGGCGGCGGTGGCGAGCAGGGCGGTGAGCAGCAGCGCGCTGACCGCGAGCAGCCCGAAGCCGAGGTTGCCGTAGCCGGTGAACCGCCCGGCGACGATCGGGTCGTAGCCGAGCAGCCCGTTGAGCTCGAGGGTCGACCCGGTCAGGACGTCGCCGACGAGGGTGCCCAGCGTGATCGCCAGGACGACGACCGGCGGGCCCAGCGGACGGCGCCGCCACGGCCCCAGCGCGGCGACCGCGAGCACCGCCAGCGCGGCGAGCAGCACGCTGCCGGCCAGCGCCGGACGGGGCGCCGCCGCCTGCTCCCACGGCAGCAGCCCGGCGAGGTAGCTGGCCACCGGCACCGCGGCGGCGCCGAGGGCGACCGGGCGCAGCGCGCCGCGCAACCTCTCCCCGGCCGGGCGCGGTACCCGGTTCCGGCGCCGTCCTCCGGCGACCAGCAGCCCCAGGGCGACGACGGCGGCGTCGAGCACCACCAGCCCGATGAAGAAGGCGCCGGTGCTGCGGTAGTGCACGGAGGCGGCGGTGTTGGCCCGCTCGAGCACCTCGACGGCCTCGGCCAGCGGCGGCCGCGCGCCGTCGGCCCGGAGCGCCTGGCCGTTCATCGACGCGGGCCGCTCCAGGCCCAGCGCGGCGAGGACGGTGGGGGCGACGTCGATCAGCTGGACGAACGGCGCCCGGCCGGTGCTCGCCGAGGTCAGCCAGCGTGGCTCGCGGGCGCCCGGACCGGAGGCGATGCCGACGTGCAGCTGCGCCCGGCCGTCGTTGACCTCGGAGATGCCCTGGACCAGCAGCAGCGTCTCCCCCGGCGCCGCCGCCACGGCCTCGACCAGCCGGCCGAGCGCGGCGTCGATGCCGGCGAGCGCGGCGGCGCGGGGCCGCGGCTCGGTGCCGGTGTCGCTGCCCTCGAGCGCGGGCTCCCCGGCGTCCACCAGGTCGTCGAGGCCGACGAGCACCAGCGGGCAGCCGGTGAGCAGCTCGCCGGGGTCGGCGGGCAGCTGGTCGCGCCAGCCGATGGTCACGCCGGGCGCGGCGACGGCCAGCGTCGGCGCCCGGCCGACGACGGTGGCGCAGCCGACCGCCGCGCCCAGGGCCGCGGGCTCGGCGCCGAAGCGGGCCGTGGCGGGGTCGTCGGCGACCGCGGCGACGGCGGCCTGCGGATCGGCCAGGCCGGCCGCGGCGAGCCGTTCCTGCAGGCCGCAGTGCGACAGCGCGGGGCTCGCCGGCGGCACCGGTGGGACCTGCGGCTGCGGCGTCGGCGTGGTCTCCGGATCGGCCGGCGCCTCATCGGGCAGCGGCACGGTCGGCAGCGGCACCGGCGGCATCGACTCGTCCGGGGCCGGGAAGCGGGCGCGGTTGCCCGCCCCCAGCGTCGCCCAGCCGTCGAGCACGCAGCTGGTGGCGCGCGCGGCCCGCACCGACACCGCGCCGATCGGCGAGCTCTCCGCCAGCGCCCAGAGCGCCGGCGTCGCCCGCGGGTCGACGTCGTCCCACACCAGGCCGGGGACGCCGACGACGACCACGCGGTCGGCGCTCGCCTCCGCCGGCGCGGCGGCCGCGGGAGGGACCGGCACGGCGGTCAGCAGGACGGCGAGGACGGCGAGCAGCGCCGCGAGCCGGCTCATCGCGGCGCACCGAGCAGCTCGCGGTAGAGCGCGACCAGCTGGCGGGCGGTGGCGTCCTCGTCGGGCCAGGTCGCCGCCTGCCGGCTGCCGGCCTCGGCCAGCGCCCGGGCGCGCGCCGGGTCGCCGAGCAGGCCGGTGACCGCGTCGGCGAGCGCCGCGGCGTCACCGACCGGCACCAGGGCCGCGCCGTCGCCGAGCAGCTCGGGCAGGCCGCCGGTGCGGGTGGCGACCAGCGGGGTGCCGGCGCGCAGGGCCTCCTGCGCGGTCAGCGAGCGGGCCTCCCACCGCGAGGGCAGGACGACGAGGTCGGCGGCCGCGAGCAGGTCGGCGACGTCGCTGCGCCGGCCGAGCAGCGCCACCGGCAGCCGCTCGGCCGCGATGCGCGCGGCCAGCTCGCCGTGCAGCGGTCCGTCACCGGCGACGGCGACCAGCGGGGGGTGCGGGCCGGCGGCCCACCGGGCGGCGGCGTCGAGCAGGACGTCGTAGCCCTTCTGCGGGTGCAGCCGCCCCACGGCGACCACCAGGGGCCGGCCGTCGGCGACCCCGAGCTCGGCGCGCACCTCGGCCGCCGGCCGGGCCGGGGCAGGCAGCGGCGGGGCCGCGACGGGCGCGACCCGGACGTCGCGCGCGCCCTGCCGCCAGGCGTTCTCGGCGAGGTCGCCCGAGGCGGCGAGGACGACGTCGGCGCCGCGGATCGTGGCCCGCTCGACCAGCCGCAGCACCCGGCGCAGCACGCCCCCGCCCTCGGGCAGCGCGTTGTGCAGGGTGAGCACCAGTGGCCGGCCGCTGCGCCGGCGGGCGGCCGCGGCGACCAGCCCGGCGCGCAGTCCGTGGGCGTGCACCAGGTCGGCGTCGGCGGTGGTGCGGCGCAGCGCCGCGACGGCGCGGACGTCGGCTCCCGGGGAGAGTCCCGCGGAGATCTCGACGGGCGCGAAGGCGGCGCCTGCGGCGGTGAAGCCGAACAGCCGCTCGGTGGCCGCGGGCCCGCACACCCGGACGTCGGCACCGGCCGCGACGAGCGCGGCCAGCACCGCGCGCACGTGCGTGCCCACTCCACCGGTGCTGGTCGCCAGGACCTCGGCCACCCGGCGGCCCTGCAGCGGGAGCCGCTCAGCCACCGTGCACCTCCTGGGGATCGCTCCGACGCAGCCCGCGCACCGCCGCCAGCAGCGGGCGCCGCGCGGTCCCCATCATGACCACAGCGGCGACGGCCAGTGCGGCCGTCGCCGCGAGCACCCCGGCGCCGACGGTCGCGACGAGGCGGCCCTGCGGGACCGGGTCGGCGCCGAGCACGCCGGCGACGGCCAGTCCCGCGGCGGCGGCGAGCGCGGCGGCGAGCAGCGCCGGCAGCCCGGTGCGGGCCACCCCGGTGAGCCCGGCCGGGGTGGCGGGGCCGGCCGGGGTCGCCCGCGCGACGACGGCGAGCAGCGCCAGCCCGGCCACGGTGACCCCGGCGCTGTGCCCGGCGGCGAGGGCGACGCCGCGGTCGTCCGCGGGCAGCACCGCGGCGAGGACGACGTCCGCCGCCACCGCGAGCAGCCAGCCGCCGAGCACGCACGCCGTCGGCGCCCGCCACAGGCCGCGGGCGTAGAGCGCACGGGAGAGCACCGCCACCAGCCCGTAGCCGAGCAGCCCCGGCGCGAAGGCGACGATCGTGTCGCGCAGCGCACCGACCACGGCCGCCGGCTCCCCGGCGAGGAACACCCCCGCCATCGGCCCGGCGACCGCGACCAGCACCGCTGCGGCGACGGTCGAGGCGACGACGACCAGGGCGGTCACCGGGGCCAGCGCCCGGCGGAACCCGGCCTCGTCGCCGGTCCCGGCGCGCTCGGCCAGCCCCGGGTAGGCCGACGTGGCCAGCGGCACCGCCAGCGCGGCCCACGGCACGAGGAACACCGTGAGCCCGGCGGCGTAGACCACCTGGGTGCCGTCGGGCGCCCCGGCGTTGGCCAGCCGGATCGCCACCGCTGCCAGCAGCTGCTGACCGGCGAGGGTGAGCACCCCGGCCACGGCCAGCCGGCGCACCCGCGGGGCGACGCCCACGGGAAAGCGCAGCGACGGCCGCAGCCCGAGGCGCAGCCGCCGCACCGGGAGCAGCAGGGACAGCGACAGCGCGGCCACCCCGAGCGTCGTCCCGACCGACAGCACCAGCTCGGCGGGGGTGGAGAGTCCCTCCGCCGTCCGGCTGCCGCCGATCGCGGCGAAGGTCAGGTACGCCCCGGCGACGACCACGCTCGACAGCAGCGGCGCGAGCGCGGGCGCGGCGAAGCGGCGGTGCGCCTGCAGCACGCCGGTGAGCACGATCCCGATGCCGTAGAGCACGACCTGCGGCGCGAAGACGACGAGGAACCGGGCGGCGAGGTCGACCTGCACCGGGTCCTGCGAGCCGAGCAGCAGCCGGGCGACCGGCTCGGCGCACACCGCGAGCAGCACGGCCAGGGGGGTGAGCACCAGCAGGCTCCAGCCGAGCAGCGCCGAGGCGGTGCGCCGCACCTGCTCGCGGTCGCCGGTGGCGATGCCGCCGGCCAGCATCGGGACGACGAGGCTCGCCAGCGCACCACCGGCGACCACCTCGAAGACGATGTTCGGGACGTTGTTCGCCGCCAGGTAGGTGTCACCGGTGCTGCCGGCGCCGACGGCGTTGGTGAACACCAGCGTGCGGCCGAACCCGGCGAGCCGGGTCAGCACGGTGAGGACGGCGATCAGCGCGGCGGCGCCGGCGACCCCCCGGACCACCTGCCTCGAACTCATGCCCGGAGGCGGCCGAGCCGGTCCAGTTCCCGCAGCCCGGGCGTGGCCTCGATGACCCGCGTGAAGCTCACCCGCTCGCTGGCCAGGGTCAGCCCGACGACCGCCGCCAGCGCCCCGGCCCGCGCCGGGCGTCCCGGCACGGCGGCCAGCCGCAGCCCGAGCAGCGCGCCGACGGCGTTGGCACCGCAGTCGCCGAGCATGACCCGCTCCCCCAGGTCGGCCGGGAGCACGGCGAGGCTCGCGCCGAGCGGCCCCGCGACCAGCGCGCCCGACGGGCTCCCCAGCATCGCGGCGGCGGCGAGCGCGGCGGCCTTGGCCGCGCGGCCGGGACGCAGGTCGAGCAGGTTGACCAGGTTGGCGGTGCCGGCGACCAGCCCGGTGGTGAGGACGGCGTCGGCGAGCCCGCGGTCCCGCCGCGTGAGCAGGGCCGCGGCCGCGGCGGCGGCGCCGATGCCGGCGACCTTCACCGCACCGGCCGACACCCGCCCGGTGCGCAGCGCCCGCAGGTGCCCGGCCAGCCCCTTGTCCCGCGCCTGCTCGGGGCGGGCGCCGGCGAGGTCGTCGTAGCCGCCGACCAGCCCGGACACGGTGCCGACCAGCGCGGCGGCCGCCCGGGTGCCCGCGGGGGCACCGGCCACCGCGGACGCCGTCGCGGCCAGCGCCAGCGCCGGGCCGCCGAGCAGGGTCACCGGACGGCCGGCGTAGTTGGTGCGCCGCCAGCGCGCTCCGACCGGGCGCGCGTCGAGCGCGCCCGCGGCGGCGAGGCCGAGCCGGGCCGCGGCCGCGCCACCGAGCGCGACCCGGACCGACCGCCGGCGGGTCACGGGGCCGCGGCGGGGAGCGGCGGGACCGGCTGGGTGTCCTCACCCGTCCCGTAGGCGCCCGAGGTGCCCTGGCTCTCCCGCCCGAGGGCGAGCACCGTGCTGATCCGGCCGGACGCCGCGCCGACGTTGTCGACCGTGGAGACGGCGGCCGAGTTCTCCGGGTCGGCGCGGAGGACGCCGACCAGCCCCGTGTCGCCGGCCGAGGCGGGGTCCCCGGCGACGACGGCGCCCGAGCCGGCGGCGTCGAGGGCCAGCGCGAGGTCGACGAGGGTGTCGGTGCGCTGCCCGGCGTCCTCCTCGAGGGGGGCGCCGGCGGTGAGCAGCACCGCGAAGTCGGCCGGGGTGACCGAGCTCGACTCCACGTCCAGCACGTCGAGGGCCCGCAGGCCGGCGAGCACCGAGGAGAGGGCGGCGGTGTCCGGAGCGGGAGCGCCGGGCGCGGTCGGGCGCATGAGCACCTGGGCCAGCAGCGCGCCGACCAGCTGACCGGTGTCGTCGGTCTCGGGCAGCTGGACGCCGGTGGGCAGGCCCGGCCCGGTGACGTAGCTCTGCACCTCGGCGGCGGTGGCCGGGTCGCTGTACTGGGGCTGCAGCCGGACGGTGCCGGTCACCGTGCCGCCGGCCTGGCCGACCAGGGTGGAGACCTCCTCGACGGTCTCGGCGGCGACGTCCTCGCCGGTGGCCAGCAGCACGACGCTGCGCCCCGTGAGGCCGCCGGCGACCAGGGCAGGAGCGACGGCCTGGTCGAAGGCGTCGCTGGTGTCCAGCTGGGCCTGCAGCTCCTGGGTCTGGGTCTCCAGCGCCCGCTTGTCCTCGGCGAGCGCGGCCACCTCGCCCTCGAGGTCCTCGAGGATCGGCGCGTTGAGCGCCGTGGTGCCGATGACGATGCCCAGCGCGACGGCCAGGAAGACGGCGATCAGCGAGACGAGGTGGTAGCGGAAGTCGATCACGAGAAGAGGTTCTCCAGCCAGAACACGAAGCTGTTCCATTGGTCGACCATCAGGTCGAGGTAGACGCGGCCGGCCGCCGAGACGGCGAGGGCCGACCCGATGGCCACGAGGGCGGCGAGCACCAGGACCACCAGCGTCAGGGTCGAGATGCGGCTGCGGTAGAGCCGGCTCACCCCCTTGGCGTCGACGAGTTTGCCGCCCAGCCGCAGCCGGGTGAGGAAGGTGGAGGCCATGCCGCCGCGGCCCTTGTCGAGGAACTCCACCAGGGTGGCGTGGGTGCCGACGGCGACGATCAGCGAGGCGCCCTTCTCGTCGGCCAGCAGCATCGCGATGTCCTCGCTGGTGGCGGCGGCCGGGAAGGTGATCGCCTCGACGCCGAGGTCCTGGACCCGGGCCAGGCCCGGCGCCCGGCCGTCGGCGTAGGCGTGGACGACGACCTCGGCGCCGCTCTTCAGCACCTCGTCGCTCACCGAGTCCATGTCGCCGATGATCATGTCCGGCTTGTAGCCCGCCTCGACGAGGGCGTCGGCGCCCCCGTCGACGCCGATCAGCACCGGCCGGTAGTCCCGGATGTAGGACCGCAGCGCCTGCAGGTCCTCCTTGTAGTCGTAGCCGCGGACGACGACCAGCACGTGTCGGCCCTCGATCTGCGTGGCCACGTCCGGGACGCCGACGCCGTCGAGCAGCAGCGCACGCTCGCGCTTCATGTACTCCATCGTGTTGGTGGCGAACGCCTCCAACTGGACGGAGAGCCCGGCCCGCGCCTCGGCCATCGCCTCGGCGACGGTCTCGGGGGTCTGCTCGGTGCCCTCGGCGACGACGGTGCCGTCCTCCCGCACCAGCCGGTTGCCGTCGACGCGGACCGTCGTCCCCTCCTTGACCGCCGAGAGCACCTCCTTGCCGACGCCGTCGACGAGCGGGATGCCGGCGTTGACGAGGATCTCGGGGCCGAGGTTCGGGTAGCGGCCGGAGGTGCTGGGCGCGGCGTTGACCACCGCGGCGACCTTGCACGCGACCAGGGAGTCGGCGCTGACCCGGTCGATGTCGACGTGGTCGATGACCGCGACGTCCCCGGGGCGCAGCCGCTTGGTGAGGTTCTTGGTACGGCGGTCCAGCCGCACGGTGCCGGTCACTCCGGGGGCCGCTTCCGGCGCCCGGTCACGGCGGAGGGAGCCGATGCGCATGGCCTGCACTCTCCCACGGAGGCCTCACACCCCTTTCCTCCGACGCGCATCGACGACCTCCCGGTCACGCAGAGTGGTCGACACCACGGGACGGTGACACGCCGGGCGGATGCGGCGCACCGGCCCCTCCGGAGCAGTCGGGCGCGCTGTCTAGCGTTGTCGAGGTGACTCGAGGGGCGCAGGCGGTCGGCCGTACGGACTCCCACGACGAGGTCCGGCCGGAGGCGCCCGAGGCGGTCCGCGAGCTGTCCACGCCGGCGGCGCCGGCCGGCGCCGACGACGAGGCGCCCTCGCTGCCCGGCGCCACCACCCCGGCCGCTCCGTCCGCGGTCCCGGAGCCCGAGCAGTCCGCCCGCGGACGGCGTGGCCGGCGCGCGCTGCGCGGCCCGGGCCTGCGGGAGCGACGCCGCCAGCAGACCCGCGCCACGATCATCGAGGCCGCCGCCGACCTGTTCGCCGAGCGCGGCTTCGACGCGGTCAGCGTCGTGGAGATCGCCCAGCGGGCCGGCGTGGTCGAGAAGACGGTCTTCAACCACTTCCCGGTCAAGGAGGGGCTGGTCTTCGAGGCCGACCCGCCGATGCGCGCGGCGCTGCTCGAGGCGGTGCGCACCCGCCCCGCCGGGGAGTCGGTGAGCGCCGCGGCCGGCACCTTCGTCGTCCGGGCCATGAGCGGGCTGGGCTCGCCCGAGGCCGCGGCCGGGGTCGCGGAGATGGCGCAGGTGATCCGCGGCAGCCGCACCCTGCAGGTGCGCGAGCGCGAGATCCTCGGCGAGCTGACCACCGCGCTGGCCGAGCTGATCGCCGAGGAGACGAAGGCCGAGCCCGGTGAGCTGGCGCCGTGGCTGGCCGCGCACGCGGTGCTCAGCCTCTACGCCGCGCTGCTGGAGCTGGCCCGCGACCGGGTGCTCGCCGGCGTGTCCGGTCCCGAGCTGTCCGCCGAGCTCCGCGCCCGCGGCGAGCGCGGACTGGCGCTGCTGCAGTTCGGCCTCGCCGGCTACGCCAAGCGGCGGTGACGATGACATCGTCGGCCTACCGGCCGACACCGCGGCCACGTGCCGTCCCCCGGCCGAGCTGAGCCCTACCCGGCCCTCCTCGCGAGACCCTCCGGGCCCCACTCGTCGAACCGACACCGCGGCCACGTGCCGTCCCCCGGCCGAGCCGAGCCCTACCCGGCCCTCCTCGCGAGACCCTCCGGGCCCCACCCGTCGAACCGACACCGCGGCCACGTGCCGTCTCCCGGCCGAGCCGAGCCCTACCCGGCCCTCCTCGCGAGACCCTCCGGGCCCCACCCGTCGAACCGACACCGCGGCCACGAGCCGTCCCCCGGCCGAGCCGAGCCCTACCCGGCCCTCCTCGCGAGACCCTCCGGGCCCCACTCGTCAGACCGCCCCACGGGGCGGCTCACTCGAGCGCCACGTTCAGGAGGCGCCTTCATGTGCTCATGAGATCTGCAGTGCCCGCAGCAGCTGGCCGGCGCGGTCGCCGGGGATGTCCGGGTCCTGGGTGAACAGCGCGACGGCGACCATGTACTCGCCCTCCCCCGCCCAGCCACGGCCCTCGGCGACCAGCCGGCGGATGTGGTCGCGCACCTTCGGCTCGCTGCTGTACTCGCCGTAGTCCAAGCCCATCGCCAGGAAGTTCGCGACCCGGTAGCCGAGGTCCTCCGCCGTCCGGACGGTCGTCTCCGGGTCGGCGTAGCTCGGCACCGCGGTGACGACGTTGCGGTAGCCGGCCTTGAGCAGCTGCAGCACCAGGTCGTTGCCGTACACCCCACCCCACAGCTCCGGCATGAGGATGTCGCGGTCGGGCGCCGGGATGTAGGGCGGGTTGGCGATCACCGTGGTCGCGGCCGGCCCGGCTGCGGAGTCGGCGCGGTCGAAGAAGTCGCCGAGCTCCACGGTGTACCGGTCGGCGACCCCGCGGGCGGCGATGTTCTCGCGGGCCCGCTCGACCGACGAGGCGCTGATGTCGAAGCTGCGCACCCTCAGCTCCGGGAGGCCGGCCACCACGTCGGCGATGGCGGTGGCGTCACCGGTGCCGAGCTCCACGACGCCCTCACGTGCCCAGCCCAGCTGCTCGCGGTACTGCGTGAGCAGCATGCACACGCTGAACCCGTAGTGCGCCGATTCGTCGGCGGAGGAGAAACAGCTCACCGGGCGGCACCGGGAAGCGGGCGGTGGACCAGAGGCCGCGCGACAGCGGCGGTGCGACGTCGGTGGGGCACGATCCGGCCCTACCCCACTGGTTCCGCCGTCACTCCTGCCGACTCCCCACCTCCCCTACGCCGCCGTGCGCGCCGTGGCCGCCACGGCCAGCAGCTCCCGGGCGTGTGCCTGACCGGTGTCGCTGTCGGCCAGCCCGGAGAGCATCCGGGCCAGCTCGCGGACCCGGTCCTCACCGTCGACCGCCCGGATGTCGGTGGCGGTCACGCCCGCACCGGTGTCCGGGGACTTGTCCACCACCAGGTGGGTGTCGGCGAACGCCGCGACCTGCGCCAGGTGGGTGACGACGACGACCTGGTGCTGCCGCGCCAGCCGCGCCAGCCGCCGGCCGATCTCCCCGGCGGCCTGCCCGCCGACCCCGGCGTCGACCTCGTCGAAGACCATCACCGGCACCGGGTCGGCCCCGGCGAAGACCACCTCGATCGCGAGCATCACCCGCGACAGCTCACCGCCGGAGGCACCCTTGTGCACCGGCCGCGGCGGGGCGCCGGGGTGCGCGGCCATCAGCAGCGCCACCTCGTCGATGCCGTCGGGGCCGGGGGCGTCCGGATCGCTCTCGATGGAGAACGAGACGCGGGCGCTCTTCATCGCCAGCCCGGCCAGCTCCCGGCCCACCTCGGCGGCGAAACCGTCGGCCGCCGCCCGCCGTCCGGCCGACACCTGCGCGCCGAGGTCGTCGACCTCGGCGCGGGCGGCGTCGCGCGCGGCCTCCAGCGCCTCGAGCGCCTCGTCGGAGACGTCGAGCTCGTCCAGCCGGCGGCGGGCGTCCTCCGCCCAGGCCAGGACGCCGCCCACCCCCTCGCCCACGTCGGCGTACTTGCGCACCAGGGCCGTGATCGCCGCACGGCGGTCCATCACCTCGGCCAGCCGGGCGGGATCGGCGTCGAGGTCGGCGACGTAGGAGGCCAGCTGCCCGGCCACGTCGGAGACGACCGCGACCGCGTCGTTCAGGTCCTGGGCCAGCATCACCAGCGTGGGGTCGTCGGAGGCGGCCAGCGCCCGCTCGGCGATGGCCAGCGCGGCGCTGGCGTCCTGCGGCAGGTCGTCGCCGAGGTCGCCGGTGACGTCGCCGACCAGCACGACACGGGCCTCGTCGGCGGCGGCGCGCAGCGCGTCGGCGTCGCTGAGCCGGCGCGCCTGGGCGTCCAGCTCGTCGTCCTCCCCCGGCTGCGGGCCCACGGCCTCGATCTCCTCCAGCCCGTGCCGCAGGACGTCGGCGGCCTGCGCCAGCTCCCGGGCCTGGCTGCGGCGGCGCTCGAGGTCACCGGCCAGCCGCCGCCACCGGCCGTACGCCTCGCGGTAGCGGTCCAGCAGCTCCAGGTGGGCGGTGCCGGCGTAGCGGTCCAGGGCCCGGCGCTGCTCGGCCGGGCGGGACAGCCGGAGCTGGTCGCTCTGCCCGTGCACCGCGAGCAGCCCCTCGGCCATCTCGGCGATGACGCCGACCGGGACGCTGCGCCCGCCGAGATGGGCCCGCGACCGCCCCTCGGCGCTGACCGTGCGGGCCAGGATCAGCGTGCCGTCGTCGTCGGGGTCGGCGCCGGCGTCGGCGGCCCGCTCCCACACCGGGGAGTCGGCGGGCAGCGCGAGTCGCCCCTCGACGCCGGCCCGCCCGTTGGCACGCACGCGGCCGGGGTCGGCCCGGCCGCCGAAGAGCAGCGTGAGCCCGGTGACGACCATGGTCTTGCCCGCGCCGGTCTCGCCGGTGACCACGGTGAGCCCGTCGCCGAGCTCGAGGGTGACGTCGTCGATGGCGCCGAGCCCGCGGATGCGCAGCTCGGTCAGCCGGCCACGCGTCGTCGGGTCGTCGGCCGCCGCGGGAGGGACCTCGACCCGCTCGGCCGCGCGGGCAGGCCGCCGGGTCTCACGCGTCGTCGTCCGTGCCGCCACCGCGGCCCTCCTCCCCTCCGTCCCCGCGGACGTAGCCGCGGGTCAGCACGTTGCGGTCGTGGCTCATCTCGTGGCCCGGGTCGTGCCGGCGGGCGTCGCGGAAGCCGCGTACCGGCAGGCCGAACTTGGCGACCAGGCGGTCGCCGAACGTGGTGGCGTGCACCCGGGCGATGCGCACCGGCCGGGCGGCCCGCCGGACGTCGACCCGCCCGCCCTCGGGCACCTCCAGGGCGCGGCGCCCGTCGGCGGAGACCCGGGCCCGGTTGCCGTCGGCGGGGATGGCCACGGTGAGCACCGAGTCCGGCGAGGTGACCAGCGGCCGCGAGAACAGCGCGTGCGCGTTGGACGGGACGACGAGCATCGCCTCGACGTCGGGCCAGACGACGGGCCCGCCGGCGGAGAAGGCGTAGGCCGTGGACCCGGTGGGCGTGGCGAACAGGACGCCGTCGCAGCCGAAGCTGGTCAGCGGGCGGCCGTCGATGGCCACGACCACGTCGAGCACCCGGGAGCGCTCGGACTTCTCCACCGACGCCTCGTTCAGCGCCCAGGTGCCGCCGACGACGGCACCGGTGGCGTCGAGGACGTCGACCTCGATGGCCAGCCGCTTCTCCACCGAGTACTCGCAGCGCTCGATCGCGGTGAGGGTCTCCTCGACCGCCTCGGGCTCGGTCTCGGCGAGGAAGCCGACCCGGCCGAGGTTGACGCCCATGAGCGCGGCGTTGCTGTAGCGGGCGAGCTCCGCGGCGCGCAGGAAGGTGCCGTCGCCGCCGAACACCATGACGATCTCCGCACCGCGGGCGCCCTCGGCGTCCGCGGGGACCACCTGGGCGCCCTCGATGCCGAGCGCCTCCGCCTCGTCCTCGAGCAGCCGCACGGTGATGCCGCCCTTGGCCAGCCGGACGGCGGAGCTGCGGGCGAGCTCGACGATGTCCTGGCGGCCGGTGTGCACGGCGAGCAGCACGTGCCGGTTTCCGCTGGGCGCCCACACGGTGGGGCTGACCTCTGTCACGCTTCCTCCTCGCTGGCGCTCGTCAGTCGCGTGCCAGGCAGTGCTGTGTCCCTGTGCGACCTCACAAGCTCGGTCACAGGTCCTCCTCGGGAGCGGTGGCCGGCGGGGTGCCGGCGCGGCCGTGGTGCTCGCTGGCCGATGGCCCGTGGGTACCCCGTCACGATGGGCCCTCCTCCACGGCGCGGCGCACGTCGTCCTCCCGCGGCGGCCCTGAGTCCCGGCGCAGCCAGAGGAAGAACTCGACGTTGCCGGCCGGCCCGGGCAGCGGGCTGGCGACGACGCCCGCCGTCCCCCACCCCAGGTCGGCGGCCGTTCGCGCCACCGTCAGGACGGCGTCCTGCCGGTGCGCCGGGTCGCGGACCACGCCACCGGCGCCGAGGCGCTCGCGGCCGACCTCGAACTGCGGCTTGACCATGGGCAGCAGGTCGGCCTCGGTGGTGGCGCAGGCGGTGAGGGCGGGGAGCACCAGGCGCAGCGAGATGAACGACAGGTCGGCGACGACCAGGTCCACCGGGCCGTCGACCTGCTCGGGCGTGAGCGTGCGGACGTTGGTGCGCTCCAGCACCCGCACCCGCTCGTCGGTCCGCAGCGACCAGGCCAGCTCCCCGTAGCCGACGTCGACCGCCACGACCTCCCGGGCACCGCGGCGCAGCAGCACCTCGGTGAAGCCGCCGGTGGAGGCACCGGCGTCCAGCGCCCGCCGGCCCTCGACCGGGACGGGGAAGGCCTCGAGTGCGCCGAGCAGCTTGTGCGCTCCGCGGGAGACCCAGGTGGGCTCGTCGGGATCGGTGCGGACGACGACGGGCGTGTTGGCGTCGACGCCCGTGGCGGGCTTGGTGGCCGCCCGCCCGGAGACGGCGACCCGCCCCTCGGCGATGAGCGCGACGGCGTGCTCCCGGGAGCGGGCCAGGCCCCGCCGCACGAGCTCCGCGTCGAGCCGGCTGCGGCGGACCATCAGAGCTGGTCGATCGTGCCGAGCTCGCGCTGCAGCCGGGCGTGCTCGGCCTCGAAGACGGCGACGTGCTCGGCCACCGGCCGCGCGGGGAGACCGGCGAAGGGCGCACCCTCGTCCGCGGCCGGCGTCGCCACCGGCACCGCCTCGGGAGACACCGGCCCCGCCGGGACCGGCGCCGGACCGCCCCACGGGCCGGGCCGGGGCGGCCCCGGGACCGGTCGCGGTCGGGACGGGTCGGTCATCGCGGGCCTCTCGGGTGGACGGACGCGGCGGGAGCGGGCGCCGGCAGGACCTCGGGGACGGGCGGTCCGGGCACGGCCCGGTGCTGTTCCCCCGGCACGCGAGGGTACCGGCCCGGGGTGACGCGCACGGGTCGACGGCGGGCGCTAGCGTTCGGCCGCCCGGTCCCCCGACGCGATGGAGGCGTGCCCACGTGGCGACGATGGAGCAGTGCATGACCGCCCTCGAGGGTGTCCTCGGCGACCTCGCGGCGAAGCCGGCGGCCCAGGGCCTCGACCGCAGCCTGTCCTGCCGGCTGACCGACCTGGGGCAGGTCGTGCGCGGCCGGCTGGCCCGGGGCTCGGTGCGCGAGGTGCGGGCCGAGCCCGACGGCTCGTCACTGGAGAAGGCCGACATCCGGCTCACCATGTCCAGTGACGACCTGCTCGCGCTCACCGACGGCCGGCTGTCGTTCGGCCCCGCGTGGGCGTCGGGACGGGTGAAGCTGGAGGCCGGCCTGCGGGACATGCTCCGGCTGCGCTCCCTGCTCTGAGGGAGGACCCTCCTGCCCTCCACCGTGGAAGGGGCATCTGCAGGAGGGCCGTGCGGCTCACCGGGGCCACCTCAGGACGGCAGACCCCACTGCCGCAGCACGGTGGCGGCGGCCTCGCCGTCGGCCGTCACCTGCACGGGTGCGGCGGTCCCGGGGTGCCGCACCCAGTGGGCGACGCAGAGTGCCCGGAGCCCGTCGAGGCCGTCGGCGCTCGTGGGTGCCCGGCCGGCGTCCCGGCCCAGCCGCAGGGGTCCGTCGCCGCGGCGGACCGTCCACTGCCCGCAGCGCCATCCCCCGCCGTCGGCCACCACGCCCGGGTGAGGGGTGAGCAGCCCGCGGGCGTCCGGTGCGAGCAGGTCGGGCCGCTGGTGCGGACCGGCGGCGAGCAGGACCGCCGGGTCGGTCACGCCGGTGAGGACCAGGAGCGTCGCCGCGCCGGCCCGGCGCCCGCCCTCGACGTCGGTGTCCAGCCGGTCGCCCACGACCAGCGGACGGCGTGCGTGCGTGCGGCGGACGCACTCGGCGTGCATGGCCGGGTCCGGCTTGCCGGTCACCAGCGGACGCCGGCCCGTCACGGCGCTGACCACGCCCACCAGAGCGCCGTTGCCGGGCAGCGGGCCGCGGGGCGACGGGATGGTGGCGTCGGCGTTGGTGGCGACGTGCTCGGCGCCGTTGCGCACCGCCACCACGGCCTCGGCCAGCGCGGTCCAACCGACGTCGCGGCCGTAGCCCTGCACCACCGCGAGCGGCTCGTCCTCGGCGCGGGCCACCACGGTGAGTGCCGCGGCCTCGAGCGCGGCAGCGACCCCGGGACCGCCGACCGGCAGCACGCGGGCGCCGGGGCCGAGCCGCTGTGCCACGACGGTGGCCGCTGCCTGCGAGCTGGTGATCACCTCGGCGGCGCTCGCGGGGACGTCGAGGGCGCTGAGGTGTCCGGCGACCTCCTCGGGCGTCCGGGAGGCGTTGTTGGTGACGAAGCCCAGCCGCATGCCCGCGGCGCGTGCGGCCGCCAGCGCCTCGGGCACGCCGGGCACCGCCTCGGACCCGACGTAGACGACGCCGTCGAGGTCGAGCAGCGCGACGTCGTACGCCCGGCAGGGCGGCTCGGTGGCGCCGACCAACAGCGGGACCGGCGCGCCGCTCACGAGGTCTCCCCGCCGCGGCGGGCCCGCACCCCGCGCAGCGCCCGGGAGTAGTGGCCGAGGTCGGGCCGCATCGCCACGGCGAGAGCCAGGTGCTCGGCGGCCAGGTCCAGGTCGCCCGCCCGGCTGGCCGCCAGGCCCAGGCCGAACTGCGCGTAGTCGTCGGCGGGGTTGCGCACGGTGAGCTCGCGGAAGGTGCCCACCGCCTCGGCGTAGCGGCCGGCGTCGTACTGGGCGCGGGCCAGGGCCTCCAGCAGGCTCCGCGACCCCGGCTCGGCCTCGGCGGCGCGCGCCAGGATCGTCGCCGCCGCGGCCGGATCCCGGTTGGCCAGCAGCTGCAGTCCCCGCTGGTACCAGTCGTAGACGTCGCCGTCGGGCACCCCCGCGTCGGACACCGCCGCTCCCTCGGTCCGGGTGCCGCCGGACGGTGTCGACGCCGCTGGCCCTCCCCCGCAGCCCGCGACCGGCACCGACCGGAGCGCACCACTCCTACGATTCACGTCGTGCTCTCGTCGTCGGCGGACTCCGCGCACCCAGCAGCTGCGACGGGACTCGAGGTCCGGCCCTTCCGCGCCCTCACCTACCGGCAACGAGACCCCGGCCACCTGGCCCGGGTGAGCTCGCCAGCCTACGACCTGGTGACCCCGGAGGGCCGGGACCGGCTGACCGCCGCCGATCCACACAACATCGTGCGCCTCATCCTGCCCGGCGTCGCGTCCGGGCCCGACGGCGCCGACACGACCCGCCGCTCCGTCGCCGGAGCCGCCGCCACACTGCGCGACTGGGAGAGCACCGGCGTGCTGGAGCGCGACTCCGGCCCGGCGCTGTGGGTGTACACCATGCGGCCCGCGGACGGCGCCCCGGAGACGGTCGGCTGGCTGGGGGCGGTCGGGCTGCCGCCGGCCGGCTCCCGCGCCGTCCTGCCGCACGAGGACACCTTCCCCGTCGCCGTGGAGGGCCGCCGCGCCCTGCTCGCGGCCACCGCGACCGACCTGGAGCCCATCGTCCTGGCGCACGACCCACATCCCGACGTCCCAGCGCTGACCGCCCTCGCCCAGGACGGCGCGCCGACCCTCGAGGTGACCGACGCCGACGGCGTCCGGCACGCCCTGTGGCGGGTCACCGACCCGGCGCTCAGGGACGCGGTCACCGCGGCACTCGCCGACACCGGCGCGGTCATCGCGGACGGTCACCACCGCTTCGCCGCCGCGCGGGCCTACGAGGCGCGCGCCATCCTCGCGCTGGTCACCCCCATGGGTCCGGGCGGGCTGAGGGTGCAGCCGATCCACCGGGTGGTGCCCGACCTGGCCCTCGACGAGGCGCTCGCCACGGCGTCGGCCGGCTTCCGGGTCACGGAGCTTTCGAGCGCCGGCAGCGCCGCGGACGTCATCGAGCGGTGGATCACCGACCCCGCCGGCTCTGGCCTGCTCGTCAGTGACGGCTCCCGCGTGGCCCGGCTGGACTCCCCGTCGGGTGAGGTGCTCGCCGCCGTCCCCGCGGAGGCGCCCGCAGCGTGGCGCGGCCTGGACGTCGTGCTGGCGCACCACGGCCTGGTGCAGCACCTGTGGGGCCGCGACGACGACCACGGGGGCGTGCTGATCGCGCACGGCCTCGAGGAGGCGCTCGACGGCGCGCGGGACCGCCGCGGCGTGGCCGTGCTGCTGCGCGCGCCCTCGCCGGCCGACGTCGCTGCCGTGGCCCGGGCGAACGCCCGCATGCCGCGGAAGTCGACGCTGTTCGTGCCCAAGCCGCGGACCGGCCTGGTGCTGCGGCCGCACGGGGACTGACCGGCCGCTCAGGCGGTGCGGGCGTCGGGGCCCGCGGACCGTGGCACCTTGTGCCCCCGTCGACAGTTGACCTCCGTGACCGACGCGGTACCGGAGGCGGTCCGCCAGAAGCGCCGCTGCAGCGCGCCCTCGACCTCGACGACGTCACCGGCCTGCCACGCCGCGATCCGCCGCTGGAGCGCACGGTCGTAGGTGATGCAGGGCAGCGCGTCCGTCGACTGGCCCCTGGCCCGCGGCTCGGGCCGGCGCACCACCAGCCGGAAGCTGACCAGCGTGTCGCCGCTGGGCAGGGTCCTGACCTCGGCGGGGGCGGACAGCCTCCCGCGGAGCACGACGACGTTCCGGTCGATCACAGCCACGCTCATGACGGCAGCCTCGCCGTCCGGTCCGCGCCGGACCAGGCTCGCCGGCGGTCTGTGGACCCATGGCGCCGGTGTGGACGACGCCGCCGTGGGTGTCGGTGGTCAGTGCTCGGCGTCGCCCTCGTCCGCGTCGGTCTCGCCGAGCAGCTCGGCGACCTCGCCCTCGACGTCCTGGTCGAAGTCGTAGGCGCCCGCGTCGATGCCGTCGCGGTCGTCCGCGTCCTCGACCGTGTCGGCCGGCGCCGCTGGCGTGGACCCGGACACCGTCGGAGGGGGCTCCTCGTCCGGAGCCGTGTCGGCCGACGGCAGCCCCTCCTCGGAGAACTCGACGTCATCCTCCGGCGTGTGGGCGGCCACCGCGGCGCGCCACTGCTCCGCGGCCTCCGCCTCGCCGACTGCCTCGAGGAGGTCGGCGTAGGCGCTCGCCACGCGCAGCACGGTGGGGTCGGTGAGGTCCACCGAGTCCGGCCGCGAGGAGCCACCCAGGGCGCCCTCCAGGACGAGCCGGGCTGCCGGCAGCTCACCGAGGTCCTGCCGTACCCCGGCCTCGACCAGGCGGAGCTCGACGGCCTCCTCGGCGTCGGGCTGCTCGGCCAGCGCCTCGCGCACCAGCCGCAGCGCCACCTCCGGGCGCCCCAGCGCCCGCTCGCAGTCGGCGAGCACCGCCCGGTATCCCTGGTCACCGCTCATCCGGCGGTAGGCCCGCAGCTCGCGGGCGGCCTCGGCGTAGTCGCCGGCGTGGTACGCGGCCACCCCCACGGCCTCCCGGACCACCGCGAGGCGCGACGCCCGGTCCCGCGCCGCCCGCGCGTGCGCCAGCGCCTCCTCGGGCTGGTCGTCCACGAGCGTGCCCGCGACGACGAGGTGTCCGGCCACCCGTTGCGCGTTGCGCGGGTCGAGGCCACGCAGCGCCGCCCGCACCGACTGGTCGAGGTCGCGCGGGTCGGCCCACTCCGGGACCTCCGGGCCCGCCGGCGCCGGCGGCGTGCGGTCCGCGCCCCGGAGCGGACGCTCGCCGCGCTCCGGACGACCGCGGCGGTCGTCGCCGGGACGGCGGTCGCGCCAGTCGCTCCGCGGCCCGCCCTCGCGGCCCTGACGGGGCTGCCACTCGCCCCGGGGCCCACCGGGACGCTGCGGACGCCCCTCGCGCCGGTCCGGAGCGGCGCCGTCGGCGCGCGCAGCGCGGGGGCGGTCCTGCCATCGAGTACGGGCACCCTGGTCCCGGTCCCCGGCCGGGCGGCGGTCCTGCCAGTCGCTGCGCTCCCCTGCCGGGCGACGGTCCTGCCAGTCGCTGCGCCCCGAGCGGTCCCGCTCCGCGCGGGCGGGACGGTCGCCCTGCGTCCGGTCCTCCTGGGGACGGCGGTCACGCCAGTCCGCGCGCCCACCGGTCGGCCGGTCGCCGTGGGGACGGCGGTCCTGCCAGTCCGCGCGCCCACCGGTCGGCCGGTCACCGGGGGAACGGCGGTCCTGCCACTCACGACGAGGGCCACCGACTCCTGAGCCGCCGTCCCGCTGCGGACGGCGGTCCCGCCAGTCCGACCGTCCGGACCCCTCCGGCCGACCGCCCTCGCCCTGGGGACGACGCTGCGCCCGGTCGCCCTCGGGACGGCGCTCCTGCCATCCGCCACGGCTGTCCTCGGACCGGCCGCCGGCGGGCCGACGCCCCTGCCAGGACCCCCCGCCGCGACCGGCCGCGTCTGCGCGGGGGCCGGCGCTCCGGCCCTGCGTTCGGCCCTGTCCAGCGCCGCCTCGGCCTCCTCGGGGTCCCTGCCCGCCGGTCCCCCCGGCGCCTCGTCGCGGTGAAGTCATGACCGTCTCCGTACCTCGAGAGTGGCGGCAGCACGCGCAGTGCTGCGAGAAGTGTGTGAAGAGGTGCTGCAAGGAGTGTGGAGACGACAGAACGGGGGCCAGAGCACCTGGCTCTGACCCCCGTTCTGGAATGGTTGTCCGGCGGTGTCCTACTCTCCCACCCCGTTCCCGGGGCAGTACCATCGGCGCTGAGAGGCTTAGCTTCCGGGTTCGGAATGGGACCGGGCGTTTCCCTCTCGCCATGACCGCCGAAACACTGTGAACGTGTACCAGCCCGCCGGGGGTTGGTGCGTTCAGAACCGCACAGTGGACGCGTACACGCTTTGTCTTGCCACCGCCCCCGGGTGGAGGGTGGTGTGGTCGTGTGGTCAAGCCCTCGGCCTGTTAGTACCGGTCAGCTCCAACACCTCGCGGTGCTTCCACCTCCGGCCTATCAACCCGCTGGTCTGGGCGGGGGCCTTACCCGGTTGCTCCCGGTGAGAGACCTCATCTTGAAGCGAGCTTCCCGCTTAGATGCTTTCAGCGGTTATCCCTGCCGAACGTAGCCAACCAGCCGTGCACCTGGCGGTACAACTGGCACACCAGAGGTTCGTCCGTCCCGGTCCTCTCGTACTAGGGACAGCTCTTCGCAAGTCTCTTACGCGCACGGCGGATAGGGACCGAACTGTCTCACGACGTTCTAAACCCAGCTCGCGTACCGCTTTAATGGGCGAACAGCCCAACCCTTGGGACCTACTCCAGCCCCAGGATGCGACGAGCCGACATCGAGGTGCCAAACCATCCCGTCGATATGGACTCTTGGGGAAGATCAGCCTGTTATCCCCGGGGTACCTTTTATCCGTTGAGCGACACCGCTTCCACATGCCGGTGCCGGGTCACTAGTCCCAGCTTTCGCTCCTGCTCGACCCGTCGGTCTCACAGTCAAGCTCCCTTGTGCACTTGCACTCGCCACCTGATTGCCAACCAGGCTGAGGGAACCTTTGGGCGCCTCCGTTACCCTTTGGGAGGCAACCGCCCCAGTTAAACTACCCACCTGACACTGTTCCTGATCCGGATCACGGACCCAGGTTAGACATCCAATTCGACCAGAGTGGTATTTCAACGGCGACTCCACGGACACTGGCGTGCCCGCTTCACGGTCTCCCACCTATCCTACACAAGCCGAACCGAACACCAATATCAAGCTGTAGTGAAGGTCCCGGGGTCTTTCCGTCCTGCCGCGCGTAACGAGCATCTTTACTCGTAGTGCAATTTCGCCGAGCCTGTGGTTGAGACAGCTGAGAAGTCGTTACGCCATTCGTGCAGGTCGGAACTTACCCGACAAGGAATTTCGCTACCTTAGGATGGTTATAGTTACCACCGCCGTTTACTGGCGCTTGAGTTCTGAGCTTCGCCCCGAAGAGCTAACCCGTCCCCTTAACGTTCCAGCACCGGGCAGGCGTCAGTCCGTATACCTCGTCTTACGACTTCGCACGGACCTGTGTTTTTAGTAAACAGTCGCTTCTCACTGGTCTCTGCGGCCCCCCACCGCTGCCCCGCGCGAGGCGGTTCACAGCAGAGGGCCCCCCTTCTCCCGAAGTTACGGGGGCATTTTGCCGAGTTCCTTAACCACAGTTCGCTCGATCGCCTCGGTATTCTCTACCCGACCACCTGAGTTGGTTTGGGGTACGGGCCGCTCGGAACTCGCTAGAGGCTTTTCTCGGCAGCATAGGATCATCCCATTCACCGCAATCGGCTATGCGTCAGGCCTCACCCTGTCTGCGCCACGGATTTGCCTATGGCGCGGGCCACACCCTTGCACCGGTACCACCACTCACCGGTAGGACTACCTTCCTGCGTCACCCCATCGCTTGCCTACTACCAGGTCGGATCCCGCGCTCGACCGCGTTGGTCACAAGTGACCGCGGCGGCGTCGGGCGGTTAGCATCGCTGGGTTCGGCATGGGCGCTCCTTCGCGGGTACGGGAATATCAACCCGTTGTCCATCGACTACGCCTGTCGGCCTCGCCTTAGGTCCCGACTCACCCTGGGCGGATTAGCCTGGCCCAGGAACCCTTGGTCTTCCGGCGGGGGAGGTTCTCACTCCCCTCTCGCTACTCATGCCTGCATTCTCACTCGCGTGGCGTCCACGGCTGGATTCCTCCGCCGCTTCGCCCGCCACACGACGCTCCCCTACCCACCTCCACCCCTGGCCGGCGCCCCGAAAGGCGACGACGGGGATACGTGGAAGTGCCACGGCTTCGGCGGTGTGCTTGAGCCCCGCTACATTGTCGGCGCGGAACCACTTGACCAGTGAGCTATTACGCACTCTTTCAAGGATGGCTGCTTCTAAGCCAACCTCCTGGTTGTCTCTGCGATCCCACATCCTTTTCCACTTAGCACACGCTTAGGGGCCTTAGCCGATGATCTGGGCTGTTTCCCTCTCGACTACGAACCTTATCGCCCGCAGTCTCACTGCCGCGCTCTCACTTACCGGCATTCGGAGTTTGGTTGACGTCAGTAACCTTGTGGGGCCCATCGGCCATCCAGTGCTCTACCTCCGGCAAGAAACACGCGACGCTGCACCTAAATGCATTTCGGGGAGAACCAGCTATCACCGAGTTTGATTGGCCTTTCACCCCTACCCACAGCTCATCCCCCAGGTTTTCAACCCTGGTGGGTTCGGTCCTCCACGCGGTCTTACCCGCGCTTCAACCTGGCCATGGGTAGATCACTCGGCTTCGGGTCTAGAGCACGCGACTGCACCGCCCTGTTCGGACTCGCTTTCGCTACGGCTACCCCTCACGGGTTAACCTCGCCACGCACCGCTAACTCGCAGGCTCATTCTTCAAAAGGCACGCAATCACCGCCGCACCCCAAGGATGCGCTTCACGGCTCTCACGGCTTGTAGGCACACGGTTTCAGGTACTATTTCACTCCCCTCCCGGGGTACTTTTCACCTTTCCCTCACGGTACTCGTCCGCTATCGGTCACCAGGGAGTATTCAGGCTTAGCGGGTGGTCCCGCCGGATTCACACCGAATTCCACGGGCTCGGTGCTACTTGGGAAACACGTCCGGGAGGTGCGGCGTTTTCGTGTACGGGGCTCTCACCCTCTGCGGCGACCCCTTCCAGAGGCCTTCCACTAACGACCACACTTGCTCACTCCCTCGTCAGCCGGCAGACTGACGCGGACGGTCCCACGACCCCGCTTCCACAACCCCTGCCGGGTCTCACATGGAAACGGTTTAGCCTCCTCCGCTTTCGCTCGCCACTACTCACGGAATCACGGTTGTTTTCTTCTCCTGTGGGTACTGAGATGTTTCACTTCCCCACGTTCCCTCCACACGCCCTATGTGTTCAGGCGCGGGTCACACCACATGACTGGTGCGGGGTTCCCCCATTCGGACATCCTCGGATCAACGCTCGGTTGGCAGCTCCCCGAGGCTTATCGCAGCCTCCTACGTCCTTCATCGGCTCCTGGTGCCCAGGCATCCACCGTGTGCCCTTAACAACTTGGCCACACAACAACAACACACCCCACCCACACCCACCGGCACCGACCGGCCCTCCCACGGGAGGACACCATCGACACCGAACCGGGTCTGCGCGGGCCTGCAATCAAAGATGCTCGCGTCCACTGTGCAGTTCTCAACGACCAACCGGCCACCATCCGGACACCGCCCCGCCGAACCCCACCCCCGGCGCCAACGCGCACGGACGATGAGTGGTACGAGGACCCGAACGGCCCCGACCGAGACAACCCACCCCCACCCCGACCCGAGCGCACGGCGCCCGACCCGACCCAGGGGTCCGCTCCCTCAGGACCCAACAGCGTGCCTACGACCGGCCCTCCCGCGGTCCGCCCCGTTCCACACGGCCCCTCCAGGGGGAACCGCCGTACTGGGAGCAGCCACCGGCTGCCGGCCGAACTGGTCAGCGTTCCACCCTCGAGCACTGCCCCGAACACCCGCGGCCCTCCGGAAGCGGAGAACCATCACGGTCCGAGCACAGCTCTGCACCACCACGCGCACGTGGCGGCCGGTGCTCCTTAGAAAGGAGGTGATCCAGCCGCACCTTCCGGTACGGCTACCTTGTTACGACTTCGTCCCAATCGCCGATCCCGCCTTCGACGGCTCCCTCCCACACGGGGTTGGGCCACCGGCTTCGGGCGTTACCGACTTTCGTGACGTGACGGGCGGTGTGTACAAGGCCCGGGAACGTATTCACCGCAGCGTTGCTGATCTGCGATTACTAGCGACTCCAACTTCATGGGGTCGAGTTGCAGACCCCAATCCGAACTGAGACCGGCTTTTTGGGATTCGCTCCACCTCGCGGTATCGCAGCCCTTTGTACCGGCCATTGTAGCATGTTTGCAGCCCTAGACATAAGGGGCATGATGATTTGACGTCATCCCCACCTTCCTCCGAGTTGACCCCGGCAGTCTCCCATGAGTCCCCACCATCACGTGCTGGCAACATGGAACGAGGGTTGCGCTCGTTGCGGGACTTAACCCAACATCTCACGACACGAGCTGACGACAACCATGCACCACCTGTGCACGACCCCGAAGGACACGACATCTCTGCCGCTTTTCCGTGCATGTCAAGCCTAGGTAAGGTTCTTCGCGTTGCATCGAATTAAGCAACATGCTCCGCCGCTTGTGCGGGCCCCCGTCAATTCCTTTGAGTTTTAGCCTTGCGGCCGTACTCCCCAGGCGGGGCGCTTAATGCGTTAGCTGCGGCACGGAGACCGTGGAATGGCCCCCACACCTAGCGCCCAACGTTTACGGCGTGGACTACCAGGGTATCTAATCCTGTTCGCTCCCCACGCTTTCGCTCCTCAGCGTCAGTTGGTGCCCAGAGACCCGCCTTCGCCACCGGTGTTCCTCCTGATATCTGCGCATTTCACCGCTACACCAGGAATTCCAGTCTCCCCTGCACCACTCGAGTCGGCCCGTATCGACTGCAGGCCCGGAGTTGAGCTCCGGGTTTTCACAGCCGACGCGACCAACCGCCTACGAGCTCTTTACGCCCAATAATTCCGGACAACGCTTGCACCCTACGTATTACCGCGGCTGCTGGCACGTAGTTGGCCGGTGCTTCTTCTGCAGGTACCGTCACCGTGAGGCTTCGTCCCTGCTGAAAGAGGTTTACAACCCGAAGGCCGTCATCCCCCACGCGGCGTCGCTGCGTCAGGCTTCCGCCCATTGCGCAATATTCCCCACTGCTGCCTCCCGTAGGAGTCTGGGCCGTGTCTCAGTCCCAGTGTGGCCGGTCACCCTCTCAGGCCGGCTACCCGTCGTCGCCTTGGTAGGCCACTACCCCACCAACAAGCTGATAGGCCGCGGGCCCATCCTCGGCCGGAAACCCTTTTCACCACCGACCATGCGGCCAGCGGTGCCCATCCGGTATTAGCCCCAATTTCTTGGAGTTATCCCAGAGCCGAGGGCAGGTTGCCCACGTGTTACTCACCCGTTCGCCACTGAACCCACCACCGAAGCGATGAGCCCCGTTCGACTTGCATGTGTTAAGCACGCCGCCAGCGTTCGTCCTGAGCCAGGATCAAACTCTCCGTAGATGCTCGAAACCCGGCCGAGAACCGAGAACCGGACGCTCTCGATCAATCTCAACCCAAAGAAACCCACAAAGGGGTTGATACTATGGCACTGACTTTCGGCACGCTGTTGAGTTCTCAAGGAGCGGACGCTCGCGACACCCGGCCGGGTGGGCCATCGATCGCGGCGGCTGTTCCACGTTACGCCGCTCTCTGTGTCCGTCAAGCGGCGGGTCCAGGACCCGCGCCCGACGCTCGGAGCGGCGGCACCCAGTACAACCGACGTCCCCCGGGTTGTGTTCCCGGGGCCCGCTCAGCTGCTGGGCAGGCGGCGCCTGGTCCGACCCGCGGGCGGTGACTAGGTCTCCGTCCCGCTCCGGTCTCGCCGGGCGCAGAGAGAAAGTTACGTGGGTGTGGTCCGGGCTGTCAAACCGGTACGAGGTGACGCCCGACACCTGTGCGGAACGGTGTCGTCACACGCCGTTCACACGGGATCAGGCGCGCTGGACGCCGGCCACCGAGCGCTTACCGCGGCGCAGCACGAGCCATCCCCCGGGCAGCCAGTCCGACTCCCCCGGCACGGCGTCGGCATCGGTGACACGCTCGTTGTTCAGGTACGCGCCGCCCTCCTTCACCGTGCGCCGGGCCTCCGAGAGGCTGCTGACGAGCCCGGTCCGCTGGAGCAGTGCGGCGACGGTCGGCGTCCCCTCGTCGACGGTGATGCTGCCAGCCTCCCGCAGGGCCGCGCCCAGGGTCTCCGGGCCGAGGGCGGTGAGGTCGTCACGGCCGAACAGCGCCCGGCCCGCGGCCTCGGCCTGGCGGAGCTCGTGCTCGCCGTGCACCAGTCGCGTCAGCTCCTCGGCCAGCGCGCGCTGCAGGGCACGCGCCGCGGGGCGTTCCTCCGACTCGGCGATCAGCGCCTCGACCTCCTCGGCCGGGCGCTCGGAGTACAGGGGCAGCCAGGCGCGGGCGTCGGCGTCGTCGGCGTTGAGCCAGAACTGGAAGAACGCGTACGGCGAGGTGAGCGCCGGGTCCAGCCAGACCGCCCCGCCCTCGGTCTTGCCGAACTTGGTGCCGTCGGACTTGGTGACCAGCGGGGTGGACAGCGCGTGCACCGTCGCACCCTCGGTCCGGCGGACGAGGTCGATGCCGGCGGTGAGGTTGCCCCACTGGTCCGAGCCGCCGGTCTGCAGCGTGACGCCGTGGCGCCGGAACAGCTCGCGGTAGTCGTTGGCCTGCAGGATCTGGTAGCTGAACTCGGTGTAGCTGATGCCGGCCTCGGAGTTCAGCCGCGCGGCGACCGCCTCCTTCGCCAGCATGCGGCCGACCCGGAAGTGCTTGCCGATGTCACGCAGGAAGTCGATGGCGGACAGCGGCGCCGTCCACTCGAGGTTGTCGACGTAGACCGGCGCCCGGAGGCCCTCCCGCTCCGCCGGCACCTCGAGGAACGGGGCGACCTGGGTGCGGATGCTGTCCACCCACCCGGCGACGGTGTCCCGGTCGTTGAGCTGGCGCTCCGCGGTGGGCCGCGGGTCGCCGATCAGACCGGTCGCCCCGCCCACCAGGACGACGGGCTGGTGCCCGGCCCGCTGGAGGGCCCGCAGCACCATGAACTGCAGCAGGTGCCCGACGTGCAGGCTGGGCGCGGTCGGGTCGAAGCCGGCGTAGTAGGTGACCGGGCCGTCGGCGAGGTGCTTGCGCAACGCCTCCTCGTCGGTGCTCTGGGCGATCAGCCCACGGCGGTGCAGCTCGTCGATCACGTCGGTCACGGGTCCATCCTCGCTGGCGCTCGTCGGCGCCGTGCCCGGGGTGCTGGGTCCTCGCGTGGCCTCGTGGGCTCGGTCACCGACTCAATCCTGCCCGGCGGTCCGGCGGCGGGGCTTCCCGCCCGGGCGGAAGGGGCTGACCGACCCGGCCCCGGTCTCCCAGAACCGCCACGGCAGCTCGGTGGCCACGCTGATCCCGATGCGCGGCCCGGCCGAGACGTCGGCCGGCGGGTCGCCCCGGTGCAGCCGCACGGGGGACGACGGGTCGAGCAGGTCGGCGTCCTTGTCCTCGGGGCCGATGGCGAGGGCCTGGGTCAGCCGGGCGGGGCCGCGGGCGAGGTCCCGGGCCGCGCGCGCGGCGGGACGGCGGGTGGCGGCGAGCTCCTCCCCCACCACGACGTCCCCGGCGCGCAGCAGCACCGCCGAGCCCTGGCCCTCCGCACCCACGACGACGTTGGCGCACCAGTGCACGCCGTAGCTGAAGTAGACGTAGAGCCGCCCCGGCGGGCCGAACATGACGGCCGCCCGCGGCGTGGGGCCGCGGTGGGAGTGCGCCGCCGGGTCGGTGCCGTCGCCGGCGTAGGCCTCGACCTCGGTCAGCCGCAGCGCGACCCGGCCGGCGGGGCGGTCGGTGACCACCCAGCAGCCGAGCAGGGTCGGCGCCACGGCGTCCGGGGGGCCGACCAGCTCGCCGGGCGTCAGCAGCGGCCCGGGTCCGAGGTCGCTCAGAGCGCCGCCGCCACGGGTGAGGCCGACGCCCAGTGCGCGTGCTCGGTCGCGAGCTGCTGCAGCGCGGCGATCTGGCCGGCGACCCGCTCCGGCGCCGTCCCCCCGCGGGCGCTGCGGGCCGCCAGCGCGCCCGGCACGGAGAGCACCGACCGCACCTCGGGGGTGAGCCGCTCGTCGATGCCGGCGAGCTGGTCGTCGTCGAGCTGGTCGAGCTCGAGACCGGCCCCCTCGCAGAAGGCGACCACCGCCCCGGAGATCTCGTGCGCCGAGCGGAACGGCACGCCCTGGCGGACCAGCCACTCCGCGACGTCGGTGGCCAACGCGAAGCCCTGCGGCGCCGC
Source organism: Geodermatophilus sp. URMC 61 (assembly GCF_052931555.1). Classification (NCBI taxonomy): domain Bacteria; kingdom Bacillati; phylum Actinomycetota; class Actinomycetes; order Geodermatophilales; family Geodermatophilaceae; genus Geodermatophilus; species Geodermatophilus sp. URMC 61. The sequence continues at coordinate 1,151,910 of NZ_JBRFHZ010000002.1, read as the reverse complement.
GGCCGCGAGCACCTCGGGGCGGAGCGTGAGGGTGGCGATCATCCCGGTGACCGCGGGCAGCAGCAGGAGCAGCTGCTCCATGGAGTCGAAGACCGGCTCCTTGTCCTCCTGCAGGTCCCGGTCGTAGGCCAGCGGCAGGCCCTTGAGCATGGTGAGCAGGCCGGTCAGGTTGCCGACGAACCGGCCGGACTTGCCGCGGGCCAGCTCGGCGATGTCGGGGTTCTTCTTCTGCGGCATGATCGACGACCCGGTGGCCCAGGCGTCGTCGAGCCGGGCCCAGCCGAACTCCGTCGACGTCCAGAGGACGACCTCCTCGCCCAGCCGGGAGAGGTGGACGCCGACCAGCGCGGCGGCGAAGCAGAACTCCGCGGCGAAGTCGCGGTCGCTGACGCCGTCGATCGAGTTGTCCGAGGCGCGGTCGAAGCCGAGCTCGGCGGCGACGGCGTCGGGGTCCAGCGGCAGCGACGAGCCGGCCAGCGCGCCGGAGCCGTAGGGGCTGACGGCGGTGCGGCGGTCCCAGTCGCGCAGCCGGTCGACGTCCCGGGCGATGGCGTGCGCGTGGGCCAGCAGCTGGTGGGCGATGAGCACCGGCTGGGCGTGCTGCAGGTGCGTCATGCCGGGGGCCGGCACGTCCTGGTAGCGCTCGGCCAGGCCGACCAGCGCGTACTCCAACGACGAGAGCTCGGCGACCAGCGCCCGGACGTGGTGCCGCAGGTACAGCCGCAGGTCCGTGGCGATCTGGTCGTTGCGGCTGCGGCCGGCGCGCAGCTTGCCGCCGAGCGTGCCGAGCTTCTCGGTCAGGCCGCGCTCGAGCGCCTCGTGCACGTCCTCGTCGGACTCGATCGCGACGAACGCGCCCGCCTCGACCTCGGTGGACAGCTCGTGCAGCGCGCCGAGCATCCGCTCGAGCTCGTCGTCGGTCAGCAGCCCGGCGCGGTGCAGCACGCGGGCGTGCGCCCGGGAGCCGGCCAGGTCGAAGGGCGCCAGCTTCCAGTCGAAGTGCGTGGACTTGGAGAGGGCGGCCATCGCCGGCGAGGGACCGCCGCCGAATCGGCCGCCCCACAGGCGGGTCTGCGAGGAGGGGGCGGGGGTGCCGGGTCCGGCGGCAGAGGGCACGGCGGGGGTGCCGGGTCCGGCGGCAGAGGGCACGGCGGGGGTGCCGGGTCCGGCGGCAGAGGGCACGGCGGGGGTGCCGGGTCCGGCGGCAGAGGGCACGGCGGGGGTGCCGGGTGCGGCGGCAGAGGGCACGGCGGGGGTGCCGGGTGCGGCGGCAGAGGGCACGGCGGGGTCGGCCGGGCTCACGGTGCGGGGTCCTCCAGGTCGGTCTCGGGTCCGTTCGTCGGGGCCGGGGCGCGCTCGGCCATCGCCCGCAGCCGGTCGGCGAGGGCGGCCCCGCCGTTGGGACGGCGGGAGACGACCAGCAGAGTGTCGTCCCCCGCGATCGTGCCCAGGACGTCGGGGAGGCCGACCTTGTCCAGCGCCGACGCGAGGAACTGCGCCGCACCCGGCGGCGTGCGGACGACGGCCAGGTTGGCGCTGCCCTCCGCGGAGGTCAGCAGGTCGCCCAGCAAGCGGGTGAGCCGGGCGGGCGCGGCCTGTGCGGGGCGCAGCGGGGCGTTCTCCGGCGGCAACACGTAGGACGCCGGGGCGCCGTCGGACCCGCGCAGCTTGACCGCACCGAGCTCCTCCAGGTCGCGCGACAGCGTGGCCTGGGTGACCTCGATGCCCGACTCGGCCAGCAGCGCGGCGAGCTGGGTCTGCGAGGTGACCGGCTGGGCCTCGATCAGCTCGCGGATGCGGGCCTGGCGCGCGGAGCGGGTCAGCGCCGTGGTCACCCGGATCGCTCCAGGAGCCGCGGGGGACGCGCACCCTGCGGGGCGCGACGGGCGACGTCCGGTCTCACGAGTTCTCCAGGAGCCAGATGAGCACCGCCTTCTGCGCGTGCAGCCGGTTCTCCGCCTCGTCCCACACCGCGCTCTGCGGCCCGTCGATCACGTCGGCCGCGATCTCCTTGCCCCGGTAGGCGGGCAGGCAGTGCAGGACGACGGCGTCGTCGGCGGCCCGGGCCAGCGCCGCGTCGTCCACCGCGTAGGGCAGGAAGGGCGCGACGCGGGCGTCGTACTCGCTCTCCTGGCCCATCGACACCCAGGTGTCGGTGACGAGGACGTCGGCGCCGTCGGCGGCCGCCGCGGCGTCGTCGGTCCAGCGCACCGAGCCGCCGGTCTCGGCGGCGATCTCCTCGGCGCGCTTCCCCACCGAGGGATCGGGCTGGAAGGACGCCGGGGAACCGATCCGCACGTGCATGCCGGCCGTCGCGCCGCCGAGCAGGTAGGAGTGCGCCATGTTGTTGGCGCCGTCGCCCAGGTAGCTCATGGTCAGCCCGGCGAGGGTGCCCTTGCGCTCGGCGACGGTCTGCAGGTCGGCGAGGATCTGGCAGGGGTGGAACTCGTCGGTGAGGGCGTTGACCACCGGCACCCGGCTGACCGCGGCCATGGCCCCGATGCGGTCCTGGCCGAAGGTGCGCCAGACGATCGCGGCGACCTGCCGGTCGAGCACGCGGGTGGTGTCCTCGACCGGCTCTCCGCGGCCGAGCTGGCTGGTGGCGGCGTCGATGACCAGCGGGTAGCCGCCGAGCTCGGCGACGCCGACCGAGAAGCTGACCCGGGTGCGGGTCGAGGGCTTGTCGAACAGCACGGCCACCGCCCGGGGCACGCCGTTCGCCGCCCGCAGCGGGACGGGCGCGGCCTCGGTGTGCCGGGTGCGCTTGAGCTCTGCGGCCAGGGCCAGCACCTCGGCCTGCTCGGCCGGGCTGAGGTCGTCGTCCCGGAGGAGGTGGCGGGTCACCGAGCGGTCTCCAGAGCGGCGTCGAGGGCCGCCGGCAGGGCGGCCACGAAGGCGTCGACCTGCGCGTCGGTGAGCACGAGGGACGGCGCCAGCCGCAGCACGTCCGGAGCGACGGCGTTGGTGAGGAAGCCGGCCTCCCGCAGCGCCGCCTCCAGCGCCCCGGCGACCGGCGCGGGGAGGACGACGCCGAGCAGCGCGCCCCTCCCCCGGACGCCGGAGACGCCCGGGTGACCGAGGGCCTCGATGCCCGCGGTGAACCGGTGCTCGAGCTCCTTGGCCCGCTCCAGCAACCCCTCGTCGCGGATGGTGTCGAGGACGGCCAGCGCGGCCGCGGCGGCGATCGGGTTGCCGCCGAAGGTGGACCCGTGCGAGCCGGCGGTCATCAGGTCGGCGGCCTCGCCGAAGGCCAGGGTGGCGCCGAGCGGGAGCCCGCCGCCGATCGCCTTGGCCAGGGTGACGACGTCGGGGCGCACCCCGTCGGCCTGGTGGGCGAACCAGTGCCCGGTGCGCCCGGTGCCGGTCTGCACCTCGTCGACGGCGAACAGGGCGCCGGAGGCCGCGGCGGTGTCGGCCGCGGCGGCGAGGTAGCCCGGCGGCGCCGGCTGCACGCCGCCCTCACCGAGCATCGGCTCGAGCAGCACCATCGCCGTCCGGTCGGTGACCGTGCCGGTGAGGGCGTCGGGGTCGCCGTAGGGCACGAACCGGACGCCGCCGGGCAGCGGGGCGAACGCGTCGGCCTTGCCCGGCTGCCCGGTCAGCGCGAGCGCGCCCATGGTCCGGCCGTGGAAGGAGCCCTCCGCGGTGACCACCTCGGTGCGCCCGGTGAGCCGGCTGAGCTTGAACGCGGCCTCGTTGGCCTCCGCGCCGGAGTTGCAGAAGAAGACCCGTCCCGGCCGGCCGGCCAGCTCGAGCAGCCGCTCGGCGAGGGTGACGCCGGGCTCGTGCATGGCCAGGTTGGAGACGTGGCCGAGGGTCTGTGCCTGCCGCGTGATCGCCTCGACGACCCGCGGGTGGGCGTGGCCGAGGATGGTCGTCGCGATGCCGCCGAGCAGGTCGGTGTACTCGCGGCCGTCGACGTCCCACACGGTCGCCCCCGCGCCGCGGGCGAGCGCGACCGGCGGGGTCCGGTAGTTGTTCATCATCACGGCCGCCCAGCGGGCGGCCAGCTCGGCGGTCCTCACCCGCCCTGCCTCCCTCGTCATGCCGGCTCCTCCCCGGGGACGGTGCGGGCCGGGACCACCATGGTCCCGGTGCCCTCGGACGTGAACATCTCCAGCAGCAGGGCGTGCGGGGTGCGCCCGTCGACCACGGTCGCCCGCTTCACCCCGCCCTCGACCGCCCGCAGGCAGGCGGCCATCTTCGGGACCATCCCCGAGTCGAGGGTCGGCAGGATCTCGGCGAGCTCGGCGGCGTCGATCTGCTGCACCAGGGAGTCGCGGTCCGGCCAGTCGGCGTAGAGGCCCTCGACGTCGGTGAGGACGACGAGCTTCACCGCACCGAGCGCCACCGCGACCGCCGCGGCGGCGGTGTCGGCGTTGACGTTGTGCACCACGCCGTCCCGGTCCGGGGCGACGGTGGCGATCACCGGGATGTGCCCGGACTCCAGCAGCGCCCGGACCGGGGTGGGGTCGACCCCGACGACGTCCCCGACCAGGCCGACGTCGACCTGTTCGCCGTCCACCGTGGCGAGGGTGCGCTCGGCGGTGAGCAGGCCGCCGTCCTCCCCGGACAGGTGCACGGCCATCGGGCCGTGCTGGTTGATCAACCCGACGATGTCCGGGCCGACCTGGCCGGTGAGCACCATGCGGACGACGTCGATGGTCTCGGGCGTGGTCACCCGCAGGCCGCCGCGGAACTCGCTGCGGATGCCGAGCCGACCGAGCATCTCGGTGATCTGCGGTCCACCGCCGTGGACGACGACGGGCAGGATGCCGCAGGTCCGCAGGAAGACCATGTCCTCGGCGAAGGCGCGGCGGCACTCCTCGTCGACCATCGCGTGGCCGCCGTACTTGATCACCACGACGTTGCCGTGGAACTCCTTGAGCCACGGCAGCGCCCCGGTCAGGACGGCGACCTTGCGGGCGTCGCCCTCGGGGTCGTAGGTGCGCATGACCCGGCTGGTGCCGATCCGCCTGCGGACGGCGGGCACCGCGGGCGGGGCCTCGTCGATCCGGACGTCGGGCGGGGTGGGGTCCTGGGCGGCCGGGTCGTGCACGGTCGTCACGTGCGGCTCGGGGTCGGGTGCTGCCTGGTCGCTCATGTGGAGTAGGCCGAGTTCTCGTGCACGTAGGCGATGGACAGGTCGTTGGTCCAGATCGTGGCCTGCTCGCCGCCGGCCCTCAGGTCGACGTCGATGGAGATCTGCCGGCCGGTGAGGTCGACCCCCTCGCGGGGGTCGCCGATCGCGCCGCCCCGGCAGACGGTGACGCCGTTGATCGTGACGTCGACCCGGTCGGCCTCGAAGGCGGCGTCGGTGGTGCCGATGGCCGCGAGCACCCGGCCCCAGTTGGGGTCGTTGCCGAACAGCGCGGTCTTGAGCAGGTTGTTACGGGCGCAGGCGCGGCCGGCGGTGAGCGCGTCCTCGACGCTGGCGGCGTTGCGGACGGTGATCGCGATGTCCTTGGTCGAGCCCTCGGCGTCGGACAGCAGCTGCATCGCCAGGTCGGTGCACGCCGCGGTGAGCGCCTCGGTGACCTCCTCGGCGCTCGGCGTGACACCGCTGGCGCCGTTGGCCATGACGATGACCGTGTCGTTGGTGGACAGGCAGCCGTCGGAGTCGACCCGCTCGAAGCTCACGCTGGTCGCCCGCTTCAGCGCGGTCTGCAGGGTGCCGGTGTCGACCACCGCGTCGGTGGTGAGGACGACGAGCATCGTGGCCAGGCTCGGCGCCAGCATGCCCGCGCCCTTGGCCATGCCGCCGACGGTCCAGCCGCCTCGGGCCTGCACCGTGGTCTTCGGGACGCTGTCGGTGGTCATGATCGCCAGCGCGGCGTCCTGCCCGCCGTCGTCGGACAGCTCCCCCGCCGCGGCGGTGACGCCGGCGGTCAGCTTGTCCATGGGCAGCCGGACGCCGATCAGGCCGGTGGACGCGACGGCGACGTCGATCGCCCCGAGGCCCAGCTCCGCGGCGGCGTGCTCGGCGGTGGCGTGGGTGTCCTGGAAGCCCTGCGGTCCGGTGCAGGCGTTGGCGCCGCCGGAGTTGAGGACGACGGCCCTGACCCGGCCACCGCCGAGGACCTGGCGGCTCCACTGCACCGGCGCGGCCGGGAAGCGGTTGGTGGTGAAGACCGCCGCGGCGGCGTCGTCCGGACCGTCGTTGACGACCAGGGCGACGTCCTGCGCGCCGGTGGACTTGAGGCCCGCGGCGACGCCGGCCGCCCGGAAGCCCTTCGGGGCGGTCGTCGTCACGGGGCCACCCCCACGACGGGGAGACCCGTGGTCTCGGGCAGGCCGAGAGCGAGGTTGGCGCACTGGATCGCCGCTCCCCCGGTGCCCTTGGTCAGGTTGTCGACCGCGGCGACGACGACCAGCCGGCCGGCGTCGGGGTCGACGGCCAGCTGCAGGGCGACCGTGTTCGCACCGAGCACCTGCGCCGTCGTCGGCCACTGGCCCTCGGGGAGCAGGTGCACGAACGGCTCGTCGGCGTAGGCCTTCTCGTAGGCCGCGCGGGCCGCTGCGGCGTCGGCCCCGGCCTGCAGCCTCGCCGAGCAGGTGGCGAGGATGCCCCGGCTCATCGGCACGAGGGTCGGGGTGAAGCTGACGCCCACCGGCTCGCCGGCCGCCTGCGAGAGCGTCTGCACCATCTCCGGCGTGTGCCGGTGCACGCCGCCGACGCCGTAGGCGCTGACCGATCCCATGACCTCGCTGCCGAGCAGGTGCGGCAAGGCCTTCTTCCCGGCGCCGGACGTGCCGCTGGCGGCGACCACCACGACGTCGGGCTCGACCAGGCCGGCGGCCAGCGCCGGGGCCAGGGCCAGGGTGACCGAGGTGGGGTAGCAGCCGGGGACGGCGATCCGCCGGGCACCCGCGAGCTGCTCCCGCTGGCCGGGCAGCTCGGGCAGGCCGTAGGGCCAGCTGCCGGCGTGCGCGGAGCCGTACCACCGCGCCCACGAGGCCGGGTCGTTCAGCCGGTGGTCGGCGCCGCAGTCGATGACGAGCGTGTCGTCGGACAACTGTGCGGCGATGGCGGCGGACTCCCCGTGCGGCAGGGCGAGCACCACGACGTCGTAGTCGCCGAGCGAGTCGGCGTCGCTCGGCCGGACCTCGAGGTCGGCGTAGGGCAGCAGGTGCGGCTGCAGCTCACCCAGGCGTCGGCCGGCGCTCGAGTTGGCGTGCACCCCGGCCAGCCGGAGGTCCGGGTGCCCGGCCAGCAGCCGGCACACCTCACCCCCCGCGTACCCGGTGGCGCCGGTGACCCCGACCGTCCACGTCTGCGCTCCGCTCACGATGCATGACCATACACGGCCATGCATGACTGTTCACGACGGGTCCCGGCCGCGCCGCCACGGGAGCACTCCCGCCGGCGTGCACCGGCAGCGCAGCGCCTCACATGACGAGCACCGACTCGGCGTCCTCCTCCTCGCTGTCGCCGGTGCCGGCGTCGAACTGGTCGAGGGGCACGTTGGCGCGCTGCGCCAGCGCGGCGGCGACCTCCCAGCCCAGTGCCCGGTAGGCGTCGAACTGCTCCCCCGAGAACAACTGGTTGGCCGTCGGGTGCTGGGGGAACTGGTGGTCCTCCTCCCGGAACACCGCGAGGTCCATCGGAACGCCGTCCCACAGGACGCAGCGTGCGTAGTAGATGACCCCCATGCTGCCGTCGGGATAGGTCACGCTGCCCACCGCGACCGGCTCCTCGGCCAGGCCGGTCCCGGTCGACGGCAGGGTCGCCGCAGGGTCCAGCCGCACCTCGGCACCGAGGTCCGACCTGGCCAGGGCCGCGGCACGGGCGATGTCCTGCAGCGGGCTGAGACCACCCGCGCTGGCGTCCACGACGATCATGTGCGTGCAGCGGCGCCTGATCAGCTCCACGAGGCCGAGGTTCTCCCAGTGACCGCCGTCCGACACGTGGATGAAGCGCCCTCTGGTCCCCGCCAGCCCCATCGCCTCCTTCAGCACGTACAGCCCTCCCGGCTCGCGCCACCCCGCGGCCATCGCCCGTGCCACCCGGCGCACCCGCGAGCGGCCGCCCGACGGAGGAGCCGCCACGTCGCCGCCCCGTAACGGGTTGGGGATCCACACTCCGAGACGCAGGTTCGCGAGGGCCATCAGCAGCCGCAGGGCGGGGAGGGTGAAGCGCCCCATGGTCGGCGAGATGGCAGCCCCCGAGATCGCCATCATCGACGGCAGCGTGAGGCCGCTGCCGCCCCTCGTGCGCGCCCGCTCCAGCTCGGAGGTCTGCACCAGGGGCGCCAGGTCGACGCTCCCCGACCGGGAGGCGTCGAAGGTGAAGGGGGCCGCCCAGCTCTTGTTGGGCACGTCCCCCTCGCGGGCGGCCACCGCCGCGCACACGATCAGCTCCGGGAACGGCAGACCGGACCTGCGCTTGGCCTCGATCTCCCGACCGAGGTCGCTGAGTCTCACCTCGTCGTCGTAGGGAACGGGGGCCACCCGCACGCCACCGGCCGCACTGGTGCGCTTCAGGACGAACGCGTGACTCAGGCGCTCCCGGTAGTACAGGTGCATGGAGTACCGGCGGTTGTGGATGCAGAACCCGCAGACCGCCAACGTGACGAGCAGGCCCAGCAGCTCCCACCCGTCCCGCGGCGCGTCCCAGCCACTGCGCGCCTCGTCCTCCGCTGCCAGCAGGAAGGGGACGGCGAGGATCCCCCAGCCGCCCAGGAAGGCGAGGACGCCCTGGAACGCACGGGCTCTGCCCAGTCGCATCAGCAGCACCGCGAGGGCCCCGAGCAGCACCACTCCCACGACCATGACCACGGTCACGAGCAGGCGACGGGACCCCAGGTCGTCGGCCCTCCCCGCCCAGAACGGGCCGTCGGCCAGCGCCAGACCGAGGAGGTGCACCAGGAGGGGCAGGCAGACGGCCAGGACGGCGACGACACCCGAGCCCGCGACGAGGGCTGTCGCGGCCCTCCGGAGCGACCGCTCCCCCGGCACGGCGCGGAACCGGCCCCTGTCGAAGAACCGCCGCAGCCCCACCAGCACGATCGCCGCCAGGAACAGGCCGGCCGCGGCGGCGCTCCCCCACGCGACCGCGCCGGCCGGCCGGCCGCGGGCGGTCCCGATGTCGTCGATCACGGCCCCGTACACCAGCCCGACGACCCGGCCGGCGAGAAGGGACCCGACGACGAGCGGCAGGAGGTTCAGCACGAGCCCGTAGACGAAGTTCACGAGCAGCCACAGCCGGCCGGCCAGGCCGGGAGCCAGGTAACTGAGGTGCGTCCGGAGGTACCACTCCTCCGGGCTGCCCCGGGACCAGGGCGCGGCCTCCCCGCGCAGGGCCTCCGCATCGGACTTCCCCTGGGCGACCGTGAGGGCACCGGCGATGTAGCTGCCCCCCGAGACGGCGGACAGGTACCGCGCCCTCTGGAACAGCCCCTGGCGGGACAGGGCCTGGTAGGCACCCAGGCAGAAGGCCGCCGACCTGATGCCGCCGCCGGAGAACGAGATGCCGAGCACGCTGCGGCCCTCGTGGCCGCCGTCGAGGTAGGCCCACCGCCCGCTGCTAGTCACGGTCGAACTGCCCGGTGTCCGAGCCGTACGGGTACACCGGGAGCCTCCCCTGGTCCCGGAGGCGGCGGATCCCGCCCCGGTCGAAGAGCCGGAACATGAAGAGCGGGTGCACGCAGACCTGGTCCTCGTCCTCCACCGGCCGCAGCGTCTCGGTGAACGTGTACGAGAAGCGGCCGACGGTGTACCGCGAGGTGGAGCCGTCGACGATGCCGAGGACACCCACGTCGAGGGCGGCCTCCAGGAAGTCGTTGTAGTCGACGCCGGACCGGGCGACCCCTGCGGCGTTGAAGGCGCGGTGGAGCTCGCTGCACGTGAGCGTGTTCGGGATGTGGTTCTTGAGGTACCCGAGCGCCGCCGCCATGTACGGGTAGTCGTGCGAATAGCTCGACAGGATCCCGTCGACGATGCGCAGCTCCGCCTCCCGGACGCCTTCCAGGACGTCCTGTGGGGTCGCGACGGGAACGCCCTGGCGGTGCCGCGCCGCGCGCGCCAGGATCTCGTTCAGGATCTGGATGAGGTGGCGCGGCAGGAGCTGCGTGTGCCGCATGATGTAGGCCACCGGGTCCTCGTCGGACCCCAGACCCGTGCGGATCCCTCCCCAGGGGAGCAACGACCTCAGGGTGACCTCCGCCGTCTGGTGGTCACGCTCGTCGTGCTGGCGCGGCAGACCCAGGCGCTCGAGCTCGTCCTGGTGGTACAGGTCGAGGAAGCGCCGGAGACGGTTCCCGGCGATGGTCATCAGCTCCGCCGCGGTCCACCGGATGACGAGGTAGTCGAGGAAGTCCTTCTCCGGGTTGGCCGTGAGGTCCCGGAGCCGCTGCACGAGTTCCGCCGGGAAGGCGAAGCGGACCTTGAACGGCTGGGCCCCCGCGGTGCTGGCGAACTCGCGGGTGGCGCGGAAGAGCGCGGACAGGGTCGTCCGCAGCTCGTCCACGTGGACGTGCAGGTCCTCGAGGTTGTCCACGACGACGTACAGGCGCACCCCCTTGCGTCCGATCAGGTCGACGAAGGACCGGTAGGCGACCTCGTAGGTGGCGACGTCCGTCCGCAGGGACGCGCACATCTCCTCGACCGTGAGACCCGGGGCCGATCGGACGAGGACGTCGGACAGCGCACTGCCGACACGGGCGAGCAGTCTCCCCGGTTCCAGGCTCGACGGGTTGCCGTACGAGCTGAGGTAGGACGCGATGAGCCGGCCCTCGTCCGTGTGCCTCAGTCCGGGCACCCGGTACGAGAGCAGCATGGCGGCGTGGGTCAGGAGCACCTGCCACACGTGCGCGAGGTTCTCCGCGAAGAGCGGACCGACCTCCCGCGCGTACCGCATCCGCAGCCGTTCGATCTCGTGGTAGGCGTCCTCGGACTTGATGAGGATGACCTTCGCGCCGTCCACGAAGGCCGTGCCCACCAGGAAGGCCGTCTTGCCGGAGCCCTTGCGGCCGACCACGTAGATCGGGTCGTCGCGCTCCGCACTGCCGTGGCAGCCGTTCGTGCGGTCGTAGAGCTGCTCGAAGATGCCGCGCGGGCTCCTGAGCAGTTCCTCCGTGTACGGCGGGCCCAGGGGCTGGTTCCGCGTGAGGATCCGCATCAGCTCGCCGGGCGCTGCTCCCATGGCGTCCCCCTCGTCCGGGAAGAGCACGAACCCCGCGACGCTCCGCACGGGGACCTGTACTCGGAGGATGCCCGGACCTCTGCGGTAGATACAGCCACCGGCGAGTCGCGGGGCCGGCCCGGGGTCGGGCGGGGCCGCCCCCGCGGCGCTGGCACAGCGGCGTCCAGGTCAGCGGGTCGCCGTCCTCGTGGGACCGGTCGCACGGCGGCCGACCCACGGCGCAGGGTCCGGCGCCCTCGCGAGTGCCCGGGTCGCCCTGCGGGCATGACGGTGCACAGCCGACGGGCGCCCGCCCCCTGGAGGAGCCCCACCGTGAGTCCGTACGACCGGATCGTGGTCATCTTCAACCCGAACAGCACCGGCGACGCGCCCCGGTCCGCGGAGGAGCTGCGGGCCGAGCTGACCCGGCGGCTGCCGGCCGTGCCGGTGGAGCTCTGCCCCACCCGGTACGCGGGGCACGCCCGTGACCTGGCCAGGGAGGCGGCCGGTTCCGGGCGTCCACTGCTGGTCTCGGTGAGCGGCGACGGCGGGTACAACGAGGTCGTCGACGGTGTCATGCAGGCCGGGGACAGCGAGGCCGTGTGCGCGGTGCGGGCCGCCGGCAACGCCAACGACCACCGCCGGGTGACGCGGCAGCGACCGCTGGCCGACGCGATCGTGGCCGGTGAGGTCCGGCGGATCGACCTGCTCCGGCTGACCATCGGCAGCGGGGCCGCCGCGCAGACCCGGTACGCGCACTCCTACATCGGCGTCGGCCTGACCCCCGTCGTCGCCGTCGACCTGGAGGAGGGCGGCAAGGGGTCGTGGCGGGAGATCGTCACCGTGGTGCGGTCCTTCTCCCGGTTCCGGCCGTTCCCGATCGAGCTCGAGGACGGCAGACGGCGCACGATCGACAGCCTGGTCTTCGCCAACATCGACGAGATGGCCAAGTACGCGACGCTCAGTAAGGGTGGCCGCCCCGACGACGGCCGGTTCGAGGTCATCACCCAGCGGCGCACCGGCAAGCTCCGCGTGCTCGGGACGCTCCTCAGGGCGGCGACCCGCGGGCTCGGCCCGCAACCGAGTGTGACCCACTACGCGTTCACGGCGCTCGCCCCCATGCCCCTGCAGCTGGACGGCGAGCTGGTGGAGCTGGACGCGGACACGCCGGTCGCCGTCGACATCGCACCGCGGGCGCTGGCCACCGTCATCTGAGCGGCGGCCGCCGGTCAGGCCAGCGGGTCGCCGTCCCCGTACGGGCGCAGCCGCAGCTGGCGGGCGGCGTCCTCCGGCGTGGTGGCGCGCAGGACGGCGAGGTCGTCGGCGCCCGCCCGCAGGAACCGGCCGGACCACTGGTCGAGCTCCCCGGCGGCGATCGCGGCGACCAGCTCGACGACGCGCTCCGGCGGCGTCCAGTCGGTGAAGCCGCGCCACATCGGCATCGCCCGGGTCATCGGGGTGTCGACGACGCCGGGCGCCACGTCGAAGACCCGCACGCCCGTGCCCTCGAGGGCGCCGGCCAGCGCCTCGGTCATCCGCATCAGTCCGGTCTTGGCCACCGAGTAGGCCGAGTACTCCGGTCGGGCGCGCACGCTCATGCCGCTGGCGAGGTCGACGACGCGGCCGCGGTTGCGCAGGACCATCCACGGGACGACGGCGCGGGCGAGCAGGAACGCGCCGCGGACGTGGCTCTCCACGACCGACCACCACTGGTCGGGGTCGGCCTCCCACAGCGGCTCCTCGGCCGCGTCGATCACCCCGGCGTTGTTGACCAGCAGGTCGACCGGCCCGAGCTCCTCCCGGACCCGCGCGACCGCCTCGTCCACGGCGGCCCGGTCGGTGACGTCGGCGGGCACGGCCAGCGTGCGGGCACCGGTGGCGACGGCGACCTCGTCCATCGCCGCCGCCAGCCGATCCCCGTTGCGAGCCAGGCCGGCCACGGCCATGCCGCGGGCAGCCAGCCCCTGCACCAGGTGCCGGCCGATGCCGGTCGACGCGCCGGTGACCAGCGCGACGCCGGCGAGTGCTGCCGTCCCGTCGGCCCCCTGCAGGGGCCCGCCGCGAGCCTGCGAGTGGTGGGGGGCAGGGGGTCCTTCCAGGGGTCCTTCTCCTCCTTCAGCCACGGAGCTCCGCCTGCTGCGCCTCCTCGACGAAGGCCACCACGCGCTGCCGGAGCTCGGCCGCCTCCGCCGTGGACAGGGTGCGGTCCGGTGCGCGGAGGGTCAGCGAGTACGCCAGCGACCTGCGCCCCGCACCGACCTGCGGCCCGGTGTAGACGTCGAACAGCCGCACCGACTCGAGCAGCTCGCCGGCGGCCTCGCGGATCGACTCTTCGACCGCTGCGGCCGGCACGCCCTCGTCCAGCACGAACGCCAGGTCGACGAAGACCGGCGGGAAGCTCGACAGGTGCGGGCCCACCGGCACCGACGCCGGCGGCAGCGCGTCGACGTCGAGCTCCATCACCGCGGTGCGGGCCGGCAGGTCGAGGGCCGCGCACACCCGCGGGTGCAGCTCGCCCGCGTGCCCGACCACGCGCCCGTCGACCAGCAGCTCCGCGCAGCGGCCCGGGTGCCACGGCGCCCGCTCGCCCGCGCGCACGGTCAGCTCGACGCCCGCGGCCTCGGCGACGCGGCGGGCGGCCTGGACGGCGTCGGCCCAGACGGCCGGCCGGCCCGCGCCCCACCAGCCGCGCGGCTCGCGGTTCCCGGCCAGGGCCACGGCGACGTGCCACGGCTGCTCCGGGACCGCGCCCAGCAGCGCGGCCAGCGTCTCGTCGTCCGGACGCCGGTCCACGCCGGGCAGCGGAGCCGCCGACCGCTCCCCGCCGGGGAAGACCGCGCCGTGCTCGAACAGGGCGACGTCGCGGATGCCGCGGGAGAGGTTGCGCGCCAGCGCCGCGAGCAGCCCCGGCAGCAGCGTCGTCCGCAGCGCCGGCTCCTCCTCCGACAGCGGGTTGCGCACCAGCACGACCTGCCGGCGCGGGTCGTCCTCGGCCAGGCCCAGCGCGTCGAGGACCGCCGTCCCGACGAAGGGGAAGGACGGCGCCTCGACGTAGCCGAACTCCGCCAGGGCGCACCCGACGGCCCGTCGCCGGCGCTGCCGCTCGGTCAGCCCGCGCCCGGGCGGGGCCGTGGGCAGCACCGAGGGGACGTGGTCGTAGCCGGCCAGCCGCACGACCTCCTCGACCAGGTCGGCCGGGTCGGTGAGGTCGGGGCGCCAGGACGGCGGGGTGACCGTGAGCAGGCCGTCCCCCTCGACCGTGCAGCCGACGGCGGCCAGCAGCTCGGTGACCTGCGCCGTCGGGTAGGGCACCCCGGCGACCCGGCCCGGCCGTGCGGCGTCCAGCGCGATCGTCGGGCGGGGACCGCGGGTGTCGACGTCCACCAGCGAGCCGACGACCCGCGCGCCGCCGTACTCGGCCAGCAGCGCGGCGGCGCGGGCCAGCGCGACCACGGTCATCTCCGGGTCGACGCCGCGCTCGAACCGCTTGGCCGCCTCGCTGGGCAGCCGGTGCCGGCGGGCGGTGCGCGCCACACCGGTCGGCTCCCAGTGCGCCGCCTCCAGCAGCACGTTCGAGGTGCCGTCGCCGATCTCGGTCGACGCACCACCCATGACCGCGGCCAGCCCGATCGGGCCGGAGTCGTCGGTGATGAGCAGGTCGTCCGAGGCCAGCCGCCGCTCCACGCCGTCCAGCGTGGTCAACCGCTCGCCCTCGCGCGCCCGGCGGACGACGATCGGCCCGCGCACCCGGTCGCGGTCGAAGGCGTGCATCGGCTGGCCGACCTCGAGCATCACGTAGTTGGTGACGTCGACGGCCAGCGAGATGCTGCGGACACCGGACTGCGCCAGGCGCCGGCGCATCCACCACGGGCTCGGCGCGGTCGGGTCCAGGCCCTCCAGCGCGATCATCGAGAAGCGGTCGCAGCGGTCGGCGTCCTCGACCGTGACCTGCCACGCCGGCTCGCCGGCCCAGGCCGGCGGGGTCAGCGCGCCGGGGTCACGCCACTCGACGCCCAGGCCGGTGCCCATCTCGCGGGCGATGCCGCGGATCGACAGGCAGTAGCCGCGGTCGGGGGTGATGGCCAGCTCGACGACCACGTCGTCGAGGCCCACCAGCGGGCCGGCCGGGGTGCCCGGCGCCGGGGCGTCGTCGCCGAGCACCAGGATGCCGGCGTGGTCGTCCCCGACGCCCAGCTCGCGGACCGAGCAGATCATCCCGTCGGAGACGCGGTCGTAGGTCTTCCGGGAGGCGATCGCGAAGCCGCCGGGCAGCACGGCGCCGGGCAGCGCGACGACGACCGCGTCGCCGACGGCGAAGTTGCGGGCGCCGCAGACGATGCCGCGTACATCCCGCCCACCCTCGGCGCCGGCCTCCTCGCCGACGTCCACCTGGCAGTAGCGGATCGGCTTCTTGAAGCCGGTCAGCTCCTCGATCTCCAGCACCCGGCCGACGACCAGCGGGCCGGTGACCTCAGCGGCCCGGTGGACCTCCTCCACCTCCAGGCCCAGCCGGATGAAGGCGGCGTCGAGGTCCTCGACCGTGGTATCGGCGGGGACGTCGACGTGCTCGGCCAGCCAGCCGATGGGGACCCTCACTGTGCTCCTCCGCTGCTCCGCAGCCCGTTCGCTCCGCTCCTCGTTCGTTCCTCGTCGTCGGGTCGCCTCCGCGCTCGCACCGCTCCTCGCTCGTCCCTCGCTGCGATGCTCACTCGCTGTCGGCTCCCGGCGCGGCGATGCCCGCTCACTGATCGACTCCGAACGCAGAAGTGAAACGGACGTCGCCCTCGGCGAAGTGCCGCATGTCGCCGACGGCGGAGCGGAACTGCAGGGCCCGCTCGATGCCCATGCCGAACGCGAAGCCGGAGTACTCCTCCGGGTCGATGCCGCACGCGACCAGCACCCGCGGGTTGACCATCCCGCAGCCGCCCCACTCGACCCAGCGCGGGCCGTCGCGGTGCTCGGGGAACCACACGTCGAACTCCGCCGACGGCTCGGTGAAGGGAAAGTACGAGGGCCGCCAGCGGGTGACCGCGTCGCCGCCGAACAGCGAGCGGGCGAGGTGGTCCAGCGTGCCGCGCAGGTGCGCCATGGTCAGCCCGCGGTCGACCGCCAGGCCCTCGACCTGGTGGAACACCGGCAGGTGCGTGGCGTCCAGCTCGTCGGTGCGGTACACCCGGCCCGGCGCGACGACGTAGATGGGCGGGGTGCGGGAGAGCATCGTGCGCGCCTGCACCGGGCTGGTGTGCGTGCGCAGCACCAGGCCCGAGTCCTCGGGGGCGACGAAGAAGGTGTCCATCATCGTGCGCGCCGGGTGGTCGCGGCCGATGTTGAGCGCGTCGAAGTTCAGCCACTCGGCCTCGAGCTCCGGGCCCTCGGCGACCTCGTAGCCCATCCCGACGAAGATGTCGGCGATCCGGTCGGTCAGCGTGGTCAGCGGGTGCCGGGCGCCGCGGGGCAGCCGGTCCCACGGCAGCGTGACGTCGACCCGCTCCTCGGCCAGCACGCGGGCGTCGCGCTCGGCCTCCAGCCTGGCCCTGCGGGACTCGTAGGCCTCGGTGACCGCGACCCGGGCGGCGTTGACCCGCTTGCCGGCATCGGCGCGGGCGGCCGGCGGCAGGGCGCCGAGCTCGCGGCGGGCCAGCAGCACCGGCGCGCGGTCCCCGAGGTGGGCCGGGCGGACGGCGGCCAGCTGCTCGAGGTCGCCGGCGTCGGCGAACGCCCGCTGGGCCTCGGCGACCGCGGCGTCGAGGGCCTCGGGTGAGAGGGCGGCGACCTGCTTGGGGTCGTAGGGGTCGTTGGCGCCAGACACGGGAGGCCATTCTGCCCGTGCGCGCGCAGGCGCTGCTGCCGGGTTTGGCTGCCCCTCGGCGAGATCGCGTGATCTCGCACGGTCGGGCGGCGCGGTGGGTGCCAGATCGCGCGATCTCGCCGGTGACGCGACAGACAGCGCAACGGGAGCGCCAATCCGTTCCGGTCGTGGAAGCCGGCCCCTAGCAGTGCGTTGGACGGGCCGGCGGCGCGCACGGGGCGGGCCGGGTGAGGAGGTCGACGTGGCGGTGCTGCTCGCGCTTGCCAGCGCGGTGGTCTACGGCGCAGCCGACTTCTGCGGCGGCCTGGCCACCCGGCGGGCCACCGCGTCCGCCGTCGTCGCCCTCTCCCAGCTCGCCGGCCTGGCCGGGGCGCTGGCGCTGCTGCCCGTGGTCGGCGGCGCCCCCACCGGCACCGACCTCGCCTGGGGCGCCGCGGCCGGCCTGGCGGGCGCCACCGGGCTGGTCCTCTTCTACAGGGCGCTGGCCGAGGGCGTGATGAGCGTCGTCGCGCCGGTGACCGCGGTTTCGGCGGCTGCGCTGCCGGTGCTCGGCGGCCTGCTGCTCGGCGAGCGGATCGGGCCGTGGACGGTCGCAGGCATCCTGCTGGCGCTGGTCGCCGTCGTCCTGGTGGCGGCCGAGGACGGGCTGGGCTCGCTGCGCACCGCCCGGCCGACGACCCTGCTGCCCGCCCTGGCCGCCGGCAGCGGATTCGGTCTGTTCTTCGTGCTGCTCGACCGCACCGGGGAGGACGCCGCGCTCAGCCCGCTCGTGGCCGCGCGCGTGGCCTCCGTGCTGGCGGTGGTCCTCGTCGCTCGGCTGGCATCCCGGCCGCTGTCGGTCCCGCGCGGGGCGCTACCCGTGGTCATGCTGGTCGGGATCGCAGACATGGCGGCCAACGCGCTGTTCCTGCTCGCGGCCCAGCAGGGGCAGTTGGCGGTCACCGGCATCCTCGCCTCGCTGTACCCGGTGAGCACCGTCGTCCTGGCTCAGGTGGTGCTCCGGGAGCGGCTCGTCGCGACGCAGGCGGCCGGACTGGCGGCGGCCGGCGCGGCCGTCGTCCTCATCGCGCTGCCGACCTGAGACTCCCCCGTTGGGGCGAGTGCACCGTCGTCCCCGCTCAACGAGGGCCCCCGGCGTCCGATGGGTGGACGTGACCACCTCCTGCGCGGCCGCCGCGACGACCATCCACGACGTCCTGCGGAACGGGACGGTGCGCAGCGTGTTCCAGCCCATCGTCGAGCTCGACACCGGCCGCGTGGTGGCCTACGAGGCGCTGGCCCGTGGACCGCAGGGCCCGCTCGAGCGCCCCGACCACCTCTTCGCGGCCGCCCGCGAGGCCGGCCGGCTCGCCGAGCTGGACGCCGCCTGCCGCAATGCCGCGCTCACCGGCGCGCTGGCCGCCGGCCTGGCGACGCCGCTGACGCTCTTCGTCAACGTCGAGCCCGAGGTGCTCGACCGCGCGCCCATGGAGGACCTGCTCGCCATCGCACAGGCCGCCCCGGGCGGGCTGCGGGTGGTCCTGGAGATCACCGAGCGGGCGCTGGCCACGCGACCGGCGGAGCTGCTGCGCACGGTCGAGCGGGTCCGCTCGGTCGGGTGGGGCGTCGCGGTGGACGACGTCGGCGCCGAGGCGATGTCGCTGGCGTTCATGCCGGTGCTGCGTCCCGACGTGGTCAAGCTCGACCTGCGGCTGGTGCAGGAGCGCCCCGGGCCCGCGATCGCCGAGATCATGAACGCGGTCAACGCGCACGCCGAGCGCACCGGCTCGGTGGTGCTCGCCGAGGGCATCGAAGACGAAGCCCACCTGGCCATGGCCCGCGCGCTGGGCGCGACGCTCGGCCAGGGCTGGCTGTTCGGCCGCCCCGGCCCCGGTCCGGTC
The DNA here is from genome assembly GCF_052931555.1 of Geodermatophilus sp. URMC 61. Taxonomy (NCBI): domain Bacteria; kingdom Bacillati; phylum Actinomycetota; class Actinomycetes; order Geodermatophilales; family Geodermatophilaceae; genus Geodermatophilus; species Geodermatophilus sp. URMC 61. Next base: position 1,133,099 of record NZ_JBRFHZ010000002.1, on the reverse strand, counting down.
GAGGGTGCGGTCAACGGCTCGCTGGTGCTGCCCTCGCAGCGGCCCGACACCGTGAGCGAGGACGCCGACGTCTCGCCGTTCGCCTGCCTGCCGATCGACGTCCCGCTGCGTGAGGCGCCCAAGGCCCTGCTCATCGAGCTGTCCAAGCAGCTCGAGCGCGAGGCGCTGCGGCTGGGGCCCGCCTCGGTGGTGGCCGCCACCTTCCAGGAGGCCCGGCACTTCACGCCGGCGACGACGCTGCGCTACCGCGACCTGGTGGAGCGCACCGGCTTCGTGTGCGCCCTGGGCGAGGACCTGCCGGTCGAGCCGCTGCCCGGCCTGCGCGGCGCCGCGCTGGACCCGGCGGACCCGGTCCGCGGCGAGTGGGACGTCACCGTGCTCGGCCCGCACTTCTCCGCGGCGCTGCTCGCCCGCGACCTGGGGGACGACGGCCCCGACGCAGAGCGCCGGTTCGCCTACGCCCTCACCTACGACCGCGACACCGTCATCCGGGCGACCGCGGCGCTGCTGGCGCGGGTCGCTCCGCGTCAGGAGGCGCTCCCCTCGGCGCCCGCGGTCGACCGGGGCGCGCAGTCCGGCCCGACCGTGCCCGCGGCCGACCGGTTCGACGTCGGGGTGCTGGTCAGCGCGAGCGGCGACACCCTGGTGCACGGCGCGCTGGCGGCCACCCCGAGCGGCGTGTCGATCGTCGACGTCCGGCTGCCCGACCAGCCGCTGGTGTACGTCAACCCGGCCTTCGAGCGGCTCGCCGGTCTGCCGAAGCGCGAGCTGCTGGGCCGCAACTGCCGGTTCCTGCAGACCCCGGACACTGACCCGGCGGCCGTCGCCGCCGTCCGGCGGGCCATCGACGCCGGTGAGGAGTGCCGCGTGACGATGCTCAACGAGCGCGGCCCCGCGGGGACGACCTGGTGGAACGAGCTGCACCTGGCGCCGGTCACCGGACCCGACGGCACGGTCACGCACTACATCGGCGTCCAGGTCGACGTCACCGCCCGCGTCGAGGCCGAGCGGGCGCTGGTGCAGGAGCGGGACCGCACCCGCAGCTACCTGACCCGCATCGAGGAGCTCGCCTACACCGACCCGCTGACCGGCCTGCCCAACCGGCGGCGCCTGGCCGAGCAGGTCGACACCGCGATCTGGAACGCCCGGGCCAGGGACGAGGCGGTGGCGCTGCTGTTCGTCGACCTGGCCGGCTTCAAGGGCGTCAACGACCGGTTCGGCCACGCGGCCGGCGACGAGCTGCTGGTCGCGGTCGCCGGCCGGCTGCGTGGCCGGCTGCGCCGCGACGACCTGCTGGCCCGGCTGGGCGGCGACGAGTTCCTGGTCGCGCTCACCGGCCTGCCCCAGGCCACGGCGGCGGCCGAGGCGCGGCGCATCGCCGACGAGCTGGCCGCGGTGGTGGCCGGCCCGGTGCCGCTGGGCGACCAGGAGGTCGTCGTCCGGGCCAGCGTGGGGGTCAGCGTCTGGCCCGAGGACGGCGCGGACTTCCCGGCGCTGCTGCACTCGGCCGACATGCGGATGTACGCGACCCGCAGCGGCACCCGGGGCTGAGCGGGGGGCCCGCGTCCCGGGGGCCCGCTCCGGGCCCGCGGAGGCCGGGGAGGACGGGGTCCTCCTACTGGGCGAGCTGGGTGGTGTAGAGGCAGATCGCCGCGGCGGCGGCCAGGTTGAGGCTCTCGGCGCGCCCGCGCATCGGGATGCGCACCCGGGCGTCGGCCAGCGCGGCGAGGTCGGCGGGCACGCCGCGGGCCTCGTTGCCGAACAGCCACAGCACCGGTCCGGCGAGCTCGGGACCCAGCTCGTCGAGGGCCGTCTCTCCCGCGCCGTCGGCGGCGAGCACGGTGACCCCGGCGGCCCGCAGCCGCGGCAGCAGCCCGGGCAGCGGCGCCCCGCGGACGACGTCGACGTGGAACAGGCTGCCGGCGCTGGAGCGCACCGCCTTCCCGCCGTACGGGTCGGCCGAGCCCGCGCCGAAGACCACGGCCCCGGCGCCGCACGCGTCGGCGGTGCGCAGCACGGTGCCGGCGTTGCCCGGGTCGGCCAGCTCGGCGAGCGCCACGGCCAGGGACGGCGGCGCCTGCACCAGGACGTCGGCCGGCACGTCGCGCAGCGCGCAGACCGCGACCAGCCCCTGCGGGGTCACCGTCTCCGACAGCGACGCGGCCGCCCTCTCGGTGACGAGCCGCACCGGCACCGGCGCGGCCGCGAGCAGGTCGCGGTGCGCCGCGGCGGCGGCCTCCGTGGCGAACACCTCGCGGACCCCGGCCGGGTCGGCCAGCGCCTCGGCGACGGCCTGCCTGCCCTCGGCGAGGAACAGCCCCGCGGCGTCGCGGCCGGCCCGCCGGGTCAGCTTGCGGGCGGCCGCCACCCGCGCGGAGCGCTCGGTCAGCGGTTCGGTCACCGGTCGTCGTCCTCCTGCTGCTCCCGCGAGATCTGCACAGTGGTCGTCATCGGGGGTGCGAAGGCCGCGAGTGTGCAGATCTCGCGCCCCGACACACGGGCCCCACACACGACGACGCCGCCGGCGCCGGCCCGTCGTGGGCCGGACGCCGGCGGCGTCTCGGGTGCTGCTGGCCGGGCTCAGGCGGCCTGACCGCCGGCCGGGACGGCGGCGACGGCGGCGCGCGAGGTCTCCACCAGCGCGGTGAAGGCGGCCGGCTCGTTGACGGCCAGCTCCGCGAGCACGCGGCGGTCGAGCTCGATGCCGGCCAGCTTGAGGCCCTGCATGAACCGGTTGTAGGTCATGTCGTTCTGGCGGGCCGCGGCGTTGATGCGGGTGATCCAGAGCTTGCGGAAGTCACCCTTGCGCACCTTGCGGTCGCGGTACTGGTAGGTGGCCGAGTGGAGCAGCTGCTCCTTGGCCTTGCTGTAGAGCCGGGACCGCTGGCCCCGGTAGCCGCTGGCGGCCTCGAGGACCGTCCGACGCTTCTTCTGGGCGTTGACCGCCCGCTTCACGCGTGCCACGTGAGTGCTCCTGTCTTCTCGTCAGTGGGCGCTCAGAGGCCCAGCAGCTTCTTGAGGCTCTTGGTGTCGGCCGGGGAGATGACCTGGTCCTGGTCGAGCCGGCGCTTGCGACGCGAGGACTTGTGCTCGAACTTGTGCTGGTTGTTGGCCTGCTCGCGCATGAGCTTCCCGCTGCCCGTCACGCGCACTCGCTTCGCGGTGCCCTTGTGCGTCTTCTGCTTCGGCATGTCCTCGGTCCTCGTTCGTGTCTGGCGGTGCCGTGGCACGTCGACATCGCGGCAGCGCGGGGCTGCCGCGACGTCGGCGGCGGACGGCGCCGGTACGTCTGGTGGTGCGGTTGTTCGGTGCGGCCGGTCAGGCCGGCGGGGCCTGCCCCCCGGCGGCCTTGTCGGCCTTCGCCTGTCGGCGCGCGCCGTCCGTCGCAGCCTGGTTCCGGTGCGGGGCGATCACCATGACCATGTTGCGGCCGTCCTGCTTCGGGTTGGACTCCACGACGCCCAGCTCGGAGACGTCCTGGGCCAGCCGCTGCAGCAGCCGGTAGCCCATCTCCGGCCGGGACTGCTCGCGGCCGCGGAACATCACGGTGATCTTGACCTTGTCGCCGCTCCGCAGGAAGCGCTCGACGTGGCCCTTCTTGGTCTCGTAGTCGTGCGGGTCGATCTTCAGGCGCAGCCGCATCTCCTTGATGACGGTGAGCGCCTGGTTCCGCCGGGCCTCGCGGGCCTTCTGGGCGGACTCGTACTTGAACTTCCCGTAGTCCATGAGCTTGGCGACCGGCGGCCGGGCCATGGGCGCGACCTCGACGAGGTCGAGCTCGGAGTCCTGGGCCAGGCGCAGCGCCTCGCCGATCGGCACGATGCCGACCTGCTCGCCCTCGGGACCGACCAGGCGGACCTCGGGGACGCGGATACGGTCGTTGATGCGGGGCTCGGTGATGGCCTCTCCTCTGCTGCTGCGTGGGAGGGCTCGCTCGGTCACCGGACGCCGACATGAGAGAGGCCCCACGAGCGACTGCTCGTGGGGCCCACTCGCCGGGTGCGCCGAGCCCGGGGGCTCGTGCACGCCGCGGGCCCGGCGGGTGCCGGGCTCCGCGATCCGGGACCTGGACGCCTCGACGGTGCCAGGTGGGAGCGGGCTCCTCTTGGTCGAGCGGCCCGGGGCGGGGCCGCTCAGTGGTTCGCGCGCCTCGTGTAGCGGGGAGGCACGCAGATACTACAGCGTCGAGGCGGCCCAGGTCATTCCCGGTCCGGCCCCTCCCGGGCGACCCGTCCGGAGGCTCGCCGCGGCCCCGTCCCACGCCGAGCCTGCGGGGCGTGAGGAGGGCGGTCCTCCTTCAGTCGTCGTAGAGCAGCGGCGGGGGCGGCGGCTGGTCCGCCCGGCTGGCCGCCAGCAGCGCCCGCAGCCCCTCGACCGCCTCGACGGCGCGGTCGCCGTCGGCGCCCTGGATGGCCAGCACGGCGAACTCGTCGTCGTTGGTGAGCAGCAGCGTCGCCCAGCGGAACCGGCGGTCGAAGCGGATGGCCTGCACCGCCGTCCACGGCAGGGTCCGCTCACCCGCGAGGTTGCGCACCCGGACGCCCCGCTCGTCGGCGTCCACCCGCGGGCGGCCGAGCGCCAGCAGGCCGCCGCCGAGCACCAGTCCCAGGCCGACGAGGGCGACCTGGTCGGCCGCGTTGAACGAGGCCACGCCGGTCGCGTTCTGCGGCAGGGTCACGCCCACGTAGGTGAGGACGGCGGCGACGACGACGGCGGCCGTCGCGCACAGCGCCCGCCAACGGCGGGGGACGGCGGAGACGGCGGGCGGGCCGGAGGTCGACACGTGTCCATGCTCCCAGGTCGGTGCGAGGGCAGGGCCACGTCGGGGGCACGGACCGGCCGGTCCCCACCCCTGGCGGGGCTACGCTGGCGCCGGCGCTGCCACCCCCGTCCAGAACCGGCGGGGCGGGTGGCCGACCACCGTGAGGCGCACGTGCACCACGACGAGCCGGGTTCGGATCGCTCGGCCTCCCAGGCCGTTCCCGACCTCCCCCTGGCCGACGAGCTGTCGGCCGTCTCCGCTCGGGTGACCGGACTGCTGCTGTCCGAGGAGACGGTGGCGACCGCGCTGGGCCTGGTGTGCTCGATGGCCCTCGACACGGTCCCCGGGGCCGTGGGCGCGGGGGTCTCGATCATCGACGAGCGTGGCCGCCGCAGCTCCGGGTCCAGCGACGCCCGGGTCGAGCGCGCCGACGCCCTCCAGTACGAGCTCGACGAGGGTCCCTGCCTGGCCGCGACCGCCGGCCGCCGGCTCGTCCGTGTCGACGACCTGCAGACCGACCGCCGGTGGTCGCGGTGGGCCGCGGCGGTGGCCCCGCTCGGGCTGCGCGCCGCGATGAGCGCGCCGCTGATCGCCGGCGACACCGCACTCGGCGCGCTCAAGGTCTACGCGGAGCAGCAGGGGTCCTTCGACGACCACACCGAGCGGCGGCTGACGATCGCCTCCGCCCAGGCGGCCATCCTCGTGGCCAACGTGCAGACCCGCGAGCGGGCCCGGCGGCTCAGCGAGGGGCTGCGGCAGGCGGTCCGGAGCCGCGACCTGGTGAGCACCGCCAAGGGCGTCGTCATGGCCCGGCACGGGGTCCCCGAGGACGTCGCCTTCGGCCTGCTGGTGTCCCGTACCGGCGAGGAGGGCGGGACGTTGGCCGACGTCGCACGGGCGGTGGTCGACTCCGCCGTCCGCCGCCGGCGGTGAGCCTCCGACCGGGCCTGCCCGGGCCCGAGGACTCCCTCGAGGAGGAGCAGCGCCGTGCGCTGCGGTCGGCCCTCGAGGCCGCCGACCTCACCCTGGACGAGCTCTGGATGCGGTACTTCGCACTCGGCGGCTCCGCGGACCTCATGGAGGTGGAGGGCCACGTGGCGGGCCTCATGTCGCTGCCGCCCTCGGAGGTCAACGTGCTCGCGCACGCCCTCAACGAGCGGCTCGACGAGCTCCTCACCCGGCACCGGGTCCCCTACAGCCCTCCGCTGCGGCGGGGGCGGGTCAGCGGGCCCTTCGCCGCGCTCCTGCGCCTGGTGGAGTCGGCCCACTCCGCTCCGCCGGATCGGCTGCCGGTCCTGGTCACCGAGGCCGGTGCCGCCCTGGGCGTGGAGGTCACCGTCCACGTCGCCGACCACGAGCAGCGCCGGCTGTGGCCGCTCCTGGCGCCGGGGGGCGCCTCCCCCGGCTCGGTGCCCATCGACGGCTCCCTGCCCGGCCGGGTCTTCCAGACGGTGCGGCCCCTGCCGTCGGAGGCGGGCGGGGTGCACCGGCTGTGGCTGCCCCTGGTCGACGGCGCCGACCGGGTGGGCGTGCTGGAGGTCCGGGTCGACACACCGCCGGAGGTCTACGACCCCGGTCTGCGGGAGCAGTGCGGCTGGCTGGCGGAGCTGATCGCTTCGCTGGTGGTGTCGATGGGCCAGTACGGCGACGGGCTCGAGCGACCGCGGCGGACCCGGTCCCGCAGCCCGTCGGCCGAGCTGCTGTGGCAGCTGCTGCCCCCGCTGACGGCCGGCAGCGGCACCTTCGTGCTGGCCGGGATGCTGGAGCCGGCCTACGAGGCGGGCGGGGACGCGTTCGACTACGCGCTGTCGGAGACCACCGTCTCCCTGGCTGCATTCGACGCGATGGGGCACGGGCTGTCCGCCGCCGTCCTCGTGGCGGCCGCGGTGTCGGCCTACCGCGGTGCCCGCCGCGACGGCCGGGGCGTCCACGAGCAGGCGCGGGCGCTCGACGAGGTCGTGGCGGGCACCTTCCCGGGCAGCTCGTTCGTCACCGGGGTGCTGGCCGAGCTCGACGTCCCCACCGGCCGGCTCCGCTACGTCAACGCCGGGCACCCCGCGCCGCACCTGCTGCGAGGAGGCAAGGTCGTGAAGTCGCTGGCCGGTGGCCGGCGCGTGCCCTTCGGGCTGGGCGCGGGCGTCCGCACCGTGGCCGAGGAGGCGCTGCAGCCCGGGGACTGGCTGGCGGTGCACACCGACGGCGTCACCGAGGCGCGGGACGCCACCGGCGCCTGGTTCGGCGAGGAGCGGCTGCTGGACCTGCTCACCCGCGAGGTCGCCGGCGGGCAGTCCCCGCCGGAGACGGCCCGCCGGCTGATGCACGCCGTCCTCGCCCACCAGGACGGCGTGCTGCAGGACGACGCCAGCGTGCTGCTCGCGCGGTGGGCGCCCGAGTCGCGCGGACTGTGAGCCGCTCGACCCCGGTCCGACACACCTCCGCAACGGGGACGACGCACCATGGTCGCGAGCGCCGTCGACGAGGGGGAACCGTGACCGATGTCCTGCCCGAGGCCCCGCCCGGGACCGAGGCGCCGCTGCCGCTGGCCGGCTACACCGTCGCGGTGACCGCGGCCCGGCGGCGCGAGGAGCTCGGTGCGCTGCTGGCCCGCCGCGGCGCGCGGGTCGTGTACGCGCCGGCCATCCGCATCGTGCCGCTGGCCGACGACGCCGAGCTGGTCGCCGCGACGCGGGAGGTGCTGGCGCGGCCGGTGGACCTGGTCGTGGCCACCACCGGTGTCGGCTTCCGCGGGTGGCTGGAGGCCGCCGACGCCTGGGACCTGCCGCTGGTCGAGCACCTGCGCGATGCACGGGTGCTCGCCCGCGGCCCCAAGGCACGCGGCGCCATCCGCGGCGGCGGGCTGGTCGACGCCTGGTCGCCGGCGTCGGAGTCGTCGGCGGAGGTGCTCGAGCACCTGCTGTCGGGAGCCGAGGGGCCGCTGCAGGGACGCCGCATCGCCGTCCAGCTGCACGGCGACCCGCTGCCGGACTTCGTCGCGGCACTGCGGGCGACCGGCGCCGAGGTGCTCCCCGTGCCGGTCTACCGCTGGGTGCTGCCGGAGGACGTCACGCCGGTGCACCGGCTGGTCCGCTCGGTGGTGGCGGGCACGGTCGACGCGGTCACGTTCACCAGCGCCCCGGCCGCGGCGAGCCTGCTCACCGTCGCCGAGGAGCTGGGCCTGCTCGCCGAGCTGGTCGCCGCGCTGACCTCCGGCGTCCTGCCGGTGGCCGTGGGCCCGGTGACCGCCGGGCCGCTCGACGCCGCGGGCGTCCCGTCGGTGCAGCCCGAGCGCGCCCGGCTCGGCGCCCTGGCCCGCGAGGTGGTGGCGCGGCTGCCCGAGCGCGACCCGGTCCTGCACGTGGGCGGGCGGGAACTGCAGGTGCGCGGGCACGCCGCGCTGCTCGACGGCCGCGTGGTGGAACTGGCGCCGGGCCCGATCGCGGTGCTGCGGGCGCTGACCGCCCGGCCGGGCGCCGTCGTCCCCAAGACCGACCTGGTGACCGGGCTGCCCGGCGGCGGCGACGGGCACGCCGTCGAGATGGCCGTCGCCCGGCTGCGCGCGGCGCTGGGCCCAGGCGTGGTCGAGACGGTGGTGAAGCGGGGCTACCGCCTGGCGGTCTGAGACGAGATCTGCACGGTGGCGGCCATCGGGCTCGCGATCACCACCACTGTGCAGATCCGGCACGGGGCAGCGCCCCCTCACACGCCCGACATGCGGGCCTGGGGGCGCAGGTACACGGCCCAGGTGACGGCCAGGCACACCACGTAGAAGGCGATGAACACCAGGTAGGCCGAGTCGCCGGTGCCGGTGGTCAGGAACGACTGCCGGAAGGCGAGGTTGACCAGCACGCCGCCGAAGGCACCGACCGCGCCGGCGATGCCGATGAGCGCGCCGGACATGCGCAGCGCGTGCCGGTCGGCGGCCGTCGAGTCCTCGCCGGCGGCCACCCGCTGCTGGGCCTGGACGCGGAAGATCGCCGGGATCATCTTGTAGGTCGAGCCGTTGCCGATGCCGCTGAGCACGAACAGCGCCACGAAGCCGACGACGAACAGCGCCAGCGACCCCACCTGGCTCGCGGTCCACACGATCGCGGCGCCGACCGCCATGGCGACGAAGGTCCAGAAGGTGATGCGCGCACCGCCGAAGCGGTCCGCCAGGGAGCCCCCGAGCGGGCGGATCAGCGAGCCCAGCAGCGGGCCGAGCCAGGTCAGCGACGCCGCGGCGAGAGGCGTGGCGAAGTCGGAGGTGAACTGGTTCTGCAGCACCTGGCCGAAGGCGAACCCGAAGCCGATGAACGAGCCGAAGGTGCCGATGTAGAGCAGCGACATGATCCAGGTGTGCGGCTCCCGGGTGGCCTCGCGCATGGCCCGCGGCTGGTTGCGCGCGGTCGACAGGTTGTCCATCAGCAGCGCCGCGCCGACGGCGGCCACGACGATCAGCGGGACGTAGACGAGCAGGACCAGCCGCGGGTGCTCCACGCCCGCGGTGGCCAGCACGAGCAGGCCCACCAGCTGGACGACGGGGACGCCGAGGTTGCCGCCGCCGGCGTTGAGGCCCAGCGCCCAGCCCTTGAGCCGGTTCGGGTAGAAGGCGTTGATGTTGGCCATGGAACTGGCGAAGTTGCCGCCGCCGACGCCGGCCAGGCAGCTGACGACCAGCAGCGTCGTGTAGTCCACGCCGGGCTCCAGGACGACGGCCGTGGCGACGGCGGGCACGAGCAGCAGCGCGGCGCTGACGATCGTCCAGTTGCGCCCGCCGAACGTCGCGACGGCGAAGGTGTAGGGCAGCCGGACGAACGCGCCCAGGGCCGTCGGCAGCGTGGTGAGCAGGAACTTGCCGGCCGGGTCGATGCCGTACACCGACTCGGGCAGGAAGAGCACGAGCACCGACCACAGGCTCCAGATCGAGAAGCCGATGTGCTCGGAGAAGACGGAGAAGAACAGGTTGCGGCGGGCGACCGGCTTGCCCGTGGACTCCCAGAAGGCGGGGTCCTCGGGGCGCCAGTCGTCGATCCAGCGACCGGGGCGCGTCGCGACGGCGACCGGCGCGGTCCGCTGGCTGGTGGTGGGGGTGGGGGCGGCCATGGGCCAGAACGGTGGCGGCCCGTCGTTCCCCCGCCGTTGCTGCCGGGCAGAACTCGTGTTCCGTTGTGCTCACCGGCGCTGACCCGCTGTGGTGAGGCCGTGGTCGACCGGGGTGCGCACCGGCCCGGCCAGTGGGGAGGATCGGCGGCGTGACCGTGACCGAGGACCCTGCGGCTGCCGGCCGCGCCCTGATCGAGGACGGCGCGGCGGTCGCGGGCACCATGAGCCGGAGCGCCGCGACCCTCGTCTACCCCGACCCGGCCGGCCGGGTGGCGGTGCGTCTCGAGGAGCGGCTGGCCCGGTGCCTGCGGACGGCGGCCGACGAGGCGGCGGGGATCGCCGTCCCCCGGGAGCGGGCCCGCGCCGGCGCCGTCCTCGCCTTCGCCGTCGAGCACGGCGTGGCGCTGGCCCGCGGCGGGCGGCCGGTCCGCACCGACGGCTACTTCAGCCCGCGGTCCGGCGGGCGCTCGGCGGCCGACGCGGTCACCGAGGCCGTGGTGGCCGCCGCCCGCGGCTCGCACGAGGAGCGCCGGGTGCGGCACCTGGGCTACCTGCTGGCCGAGGTGGCCTGCTCCCCCGACCTGGACGCCGCGCTGGTCGAGCGGGCACTGACGCTGGCCGCCGGGCTGACCTGGCGGCAGCTGGTGCTGCTGGCCGGCGTCGGCCGCCGCGACCGCCTGCCGCTGCCGATGACCCCGCTGGCCGACGACCCGCGCGGGTGGACGGCGTGGGGCGCGCGGGAGGACGTCGCCGACCTGCAGCGCGCCGGCCTGGTCGACCCGCCGCCGGCCCAGCCGCGGCCGGGCGGCGCGGCACTCCCCCGGCTGCGCCCGGCCGACCTGCGGCCGACCCGCCGCGGTGTGCTCGTGCACCGGCTGCTGGCGCTGGGCTTCGTGCGGGACGACGACGTCGCCGCCGCGCTGGCCGAGCTCGCGCCGCCCGCCTGAGCCGGGGTCAGTCCGGCAGCTGGGCGTAGGCGCGCACTGGGAAGGTGGTGAACCCGGCGAAACGCGGCGGGGCGGCGGTGAAGCGGGCGCCGGTGTCCGGCACCGCGCCCAGCCCGGTGAGGTGCTCGACGATCGGGATCCCCGCCGCCAGCAGCAGGGTGTGCGCCGGCCGCTCGCCGCGCTTGACCATCTCGTCGATGTTCACCGCGTCGATGCCCACCAGCGCCGCGCCCTGGTCGACCAGCCACCGGGCGCCGTCCCCGCTGAGGAAGGGCGCGTCCACGGCGTAGGCCGGCGTCCCGAAGTCGGCGTCCCCACCCGTGTGCAGCAGCACCGCGCACCCGGCGACGTCGTGACCGGCGAGGTCGCCGACACCGACGGCCCGGCGGCCGGAGCCGGCGGTGCGGATCACGACGGCGGGCAGGTCGGCCAGCTTCTCCAGCGGCAGCCCGGCGAGGTCGGCCCCGTCGGCGTGGCGGTGGAGGGGGCTGTCGAGGTACGTGCCGGTGTTGCCGACCATGCGCACCGCGTCGATGGCGAACTCGGTGCCCGGCGCGTAGAGCTCCCGCGACGCCTCGCGGGTCAGGTGCGGGGTCACCTCCGGCCCGGGCAGGCCGGGATAGGTCACCATCCCGGCGGAGATCACGTGACTCAGTTCGACGAACCCGGACATGCCGACCACCCTCCCGCACGAGACCCCGGGGGTGTGGGTCTGCGGCCGGGCCCACCGCGTGGAGAGGTCAGGAGGCCGGCGGAGGAGGCACGGGTGGACGACGGGGACCGGGGCTTCGCGGAGTTCGTGTCCGCGGAGCAGGCCGCTCTGCTGCGCCTGGCCGTCCTGCTCTCCGGCGACCGCGGACACGCGGAGGACCTCGTGCAGACCGCCCTGCTCAAGACCTACCGGCACTGGGACCGGATCAGCCGCTCCGGACCGCCCTCGGCCTACGTGCGCCGGGTGCTGGTGACCACGCACGCGAGCTGGCGGCGCCGGTCGTCCACCACCGAGCAGGTGGTGGAGTCGGTGCCCGACCGGCCCGCGGCACCGCACCAGGACGGCGACGAGGAGCTGCGCGCCGCGCTGCGCGAGCTGCCGGTCCGGATGCGGACCGCGGTGGTGCTGCGCTACTTCGAGGACCTCTCCGAGCAGCAGGCCGCCGAGCTGATGGGCTGCTCGCCCAGCACGGTGAACACCCAGACCGCGCGGGGCCTGGCCCGGCTGCGCGCCGCGCTGACCGCGCTGCAGCCGACCGGTGGGGAGGAGCGGTGAGGGACGACGAGCTGCGGGCGCGCCTGAGCGCGCTCGCCGACGCCACCGCGCCGCCGCCGCGCGCCGACCTGACCGCGGTCGTCGAGCAGCGACACCGCGCCCGCCGGAGGACGCAGCTGCGTCTGGGGGCGGTCGGCCTGGCGGTCGTGGCCGCGGTGGCGGGCGGCCGGCTCCTGGTGCCGGACGGGCCGTCGGCGGAGCCGGCGACCGCCGTCGCCGACGCGCCCGCGTCGGCGCCCCTGGCGGACGCCGGTGCGGGCGGGAGCCGCACCGTCGGCTCGCTGGCCGGCGACGCGGCGTTCGTGGCGGCGGCGCGGCAGCTGTCCTGGGGCGACGCGGGTGCCGGCGCGGCCGGTCCCCCGCAGGACGCGCAGGTGCTCTTCGCCGGCGACGTGCCCGGCGGGCGGTGGGCGCTGGTCTCCCGCCCGCTGACCGTGCCGCCGCCGCTCGTGGACGACGACGAGCTGGAACGGCAGCTGGGCACCGGGTCGGTCGCGCTCGCCTGGTTCGCCGGCCCGCCGGGCGCGGCGCCGGACGAGCTGCGGCTGCGGAGCGCGCCGGTCGTCGTCGAACGGGTGCTGCCCGCCGCGCTGTGGGACCCAGGGACCGGGACGCTCGCCGTCGTCGCGCCGTCCTCGGCCGTCACGGCCCGGGTGGTCGACGACAGCGGCACGCCGCTGGCCGAGGTGCCGCTCACCGACGGGCTGGGCGGGACGGCCGGACCCGCGGCAACGGCGAGGGTCGAGGTCCGGGCCGCGGACGGCACCGTGCTGTCGTCGGTCGAGCCGATCCGGGCGGACCGGTGAGCGGCGGGCGGGCACGGACGAGGCGAACGTCGCCGTGCTCGGGCCGGACGGCGCCGTCCTCGCCGAGCCGACCGCCGGACGGCGGCCTCGAGTGGGTCCGGGTCGGCGGGAGCGAGGACTGCGGCGGACCGCGCGCCGGCCACGGCCACCGTCCCGGCGCCCTGGCGGTCACCCCCGGCGGCGGGCGCGCAGCACGGTGTCGGCGACGGGCAGCTCGCGCCCGGCCGGGCCGGCCGCCGTGCGCGGGCGGTCCTCGCAGACCACGACGTCCCAGTCCGCCGGGTCGAGCGTCGCGGCGACCTGTTCGGCCGCGAAGAACATCTCCGGCATCCCCGTGTGCAGCTCGCTGGGCCGGTGCCCGACGACGAGCAGGCTGCCGCCCGGCGCGACCGCGGCGGCCAGCCGGGCGAACGCGGGGTCGCGGTCGTGGGCCGGCAGGTGGAGGTACTGCGCCGAGACCAGGTCGAAGGCCCCGGCCGGCGGTGTCCAGCGGGTGAGGTCGGCGTGCACCCGGTCGACCTCGACGCCCAGCCGGTCGGCGGCCGCGGCGGCGCGGGCCAGCGCCACTGTGGAGAAGTCGACCGCGGTCACCCGCCAGCCGCGGCCGGCGAGCCACAGCGCGTCGCCGCCCTCTCCGCTGCCGGCGTCCAGCGCCCGGCCCGGCGTCAGCCCGGCGGCCTCGGCCACCAGCTGCGGGTTGGCGCGGCCGCTCCACAGCGCCGGCGCCGTGCGGTACCGCTCCTCCCAGGACGCCTCGTCGAACCGCATCTCCCCGTGCGCCTGGTGTGCTCCGTGCTCCATGCCCGGCAGCCTCCCCGGGTAGCGCCGTCTTGACAAAGGAGATTGCCGGACCGGCAAATGACGGACGTGGCGGACGACCAGGCGACGACCGACGCGGTGCTCACCGCCGTCGGCCCGCGGCTGCGCGCGCTGCGCCAGCGGCGCCGGCTCACCCTGACGCAGCTGTCGGAGGAGACCGGCATCTCGGTGAGCACGCTGTCCCGGCTGGAGTCCGGGCAGCGGCGACCGACCCTCGAGCTGCTGCTGCCGCTGGCGCGGGCCCACCAGGTGCCGCTGGACGAGCTGGTCGGCGCGCCGGAGACCGGGGACCCGCGGGTGCACCTGCGGCCGGTGACCCACCACGGCGTCACGTCCCTGCCGCTGACCCGCCGTCCCGGTGGGGTGCAGGCGTTCAAGCAGGTCTATCCGGCGGGTTGGCCGGGCGGCGAGCCCGAGCAGCAGACCCACGAGGGCTACGACTGGCTCTACGTGCTCTCCGGCCGGCTGCGGTTGGTGCTCGGCGAGCACGACCTGCTCCTCGGCCCCGGGGAGGTCGCCGAGTTCGACACCCGGACGCCGCACTGGTTCGGCAACCCCGGCCCCGGGGTCGCCGAGGTGCTCACCCTCTTCGGCCCGCAGGGCGAGCGGATGCACGTGCGCGCCCGTCCGCGCCGCTGAGTGCGTTGTCCGCCTGCTGATAGTGGTGTCACCATGCCGCCGTGCCCGGCTCCCCAGCCGACCGGCTGGCCCGGCTCGCCGACGGCTACCTGGTCACCCAGCTGCTGCACGTCGCCGTCGCGCTGGGGGTGCCCGACGCGCTGGCCGCCGGCGCGCGCAACGCCCCCGACCTCGCACGGGAGCTCGGCGCCGTGCCCGACGTCCTGCACCGGGTGCTGCGCGGGCTGGCCGCCGAGGAGGTGCTCGAGGAGCTGCCCGACGGCCGCTTCGCGCTGAGCCCGGTCGGCGAGCTGCTGCGGGCCGGGGTGCCGGGGTCGCTGCGGGGTGCGGTGGCCGCCCGCGGCGGGCTCTACTACCGGTCCGCCGCGGAGCTCTTCGCCGCCGTGCGGGACGGTGGGACGCCGTTCGAGCTCGCCGAGGGGCGGCCCTTCTTCGACGCGCTCGCGGCCGAGCCGGCGCGGCTGGCGGCGTTCCGCGCCTCGATGGCCGACCGCTCGGCGCGGGAGGCCGGTGCGGTGGTGGCCGCCTACGACGTCTCCGGCTTCGCCTCGGTGGTCGACGTGGGCGGCGGGTCCGGCGCGCTGCTGCGGGCGGTGCGGGAGCGGGCGCCGTCCGCCGACGTGCTGCTGTTCGACCGGCCGGAGGTCGTCGCCGGCTCGGACCTGCCCGCGGTCGGTGGCGACTTCTTCGCCCAGGTGCCGGCCGGCTCCGACGCCTACCTGCTGTCCCGGGTGCTGCACGACTGGGACGACGACGCCGCCCGCCGGGTGCTCACGGTCTGCCGGGTGGCGATGCGGCCGGACTCGGTGCTGCTGGTGGTGGAGGCGGTGCTGCCCGAGCGCGCCGTCGACGACCCGGCCGCGGTGCGGATGGACCTGCACGTGCTGGTGCTGCTGCGCGGCCGCGAGCGCACCGCCGCGGAGTACGCGGCGCTGTGCGCGGCGGCCGGGCTGCGGCTCACCCGCGACGTCCCGACCGAGGCCGGGGTGCACGTGCTCGAGGTGCGCCCCGCGTAGGCGGCGGGCCCCGTCCGGATCCTCTCCCACCGGGTTGATCATGGGGTCGTCGCCGCCGACACGCGGGGACACGCCGGTGCGGGCGGCCACGACCCCATGATCACCGGAGAGGTGGTGGTGGGCCGGAGCGGGCAGGTGGTCCTACACCTCGACGACGATCTCGCCGCCGGACTCGCGCACCGGGTACACCCGGATCGGCGCGGCCCCCGACGTCGAGGCGCCGTCGCGCCACCGGTAGGCGTGCAGGTGCAGCGGGCAGACCAGCACGTCCACGTCGGTCTGCCCGTCGGCCAGCGGTCCCCCGGCGTGCGGGCAGGCGGCCTGGGTGGCGTGCAGCGAGCCGTCCCGCAGCCGGAAGACGGCGACCTGCACGCCCCCGGCCACGAACGCCCGCCCCTCCCCCGGCGGCACCTCCTCGACCCGCCCGACGGCGTACGCCTCGCCGCGCGGCGGTGCCGCGGGGCCGAGGGTGCGCACGTCGGTCGCCGGGCTGCCGGTCCCGGTGCCCGGGGTGGTGGTCCGGGCGGCCTCGAGGTGCCGCAACCGTGTCGTGGCGCTCATCGGACGGGCACCTTCGGCAGCGCCACCAGCGGCAGCGACGTGCGGAACTGGCCGGGGGTGGCCGGCTCCCTGCCGTCCTGGCCCCACGGATCGGTGTACGCGTCGATCGAGCGCTGCATGTTCGCGTCCAGCTGCGCCACGATCCCCTCGCTGTCCTCGAGCAGCACCGCGCGGATCCGCTCCAGCCCGACCCGCGGCACGAAGTCGTAGGTGCGCTCCAGCCAGTTGGCGTTCTCCCGGTAGTACTGCAGGAACCGGCCGGTGAGCCGGAGCACCTCCTGCGGGGAGTCGACGGTGGCCAGCAGGTCGCCCTTGCGGACGGTGGCCCCGGCGGCCCCGCCGACGTAGACCTCCCACCGCCCGTTGCCGATCGCCACGACGCCGACGTCCTTGACGTAGGCCTCGGCGCAGTTGCGCGGGCAGCCGACGACGGCGAGCTTCATCTTCGCCGGGCTCTCGATGCCCTGGAACCGCGTCTCCAGGTCGATGCCCAACTGGGTGGAGTCCCCCAGGCCGAAGCGGCAGAAGTCGCTGCCCACGCAGGTCTTCACGGTGCGGAAGCTCTTGCCGTAGGCGTACCCCGAGGGCATGCCCAGGTCCGCCCACATCGCCGGCAGGTCCTCCTTGCGGACGCCGAGCAGGTCGATGCGCTGGCCGCCGGTCACCTTGACCATCGGGACCTCGTACTTCTCGGCGACCTCGGCGATGCGGCGCAGCTGGGCCGGGGTGGTGACGCCGCCCTTCATCTGCGGGACGACGGAGAAGGTGCCGTCGCGCTGGATGTTGGCGTGCACCCGGTCGTTGATGAACTCGCCGTCCTTCTCGGGGACGAAGTCCACGCCCCACACCATCTTGAGCAGCGAGGTCAGGCCCATCTTCGACCTGGCGTCCTCCTGCCCGCCCGGGGCGAGCGCGGCGAAGACCGCCGAGACGCTGCGCAGGTCCTGCTCGCGGATGGCGGCCATCAGCTCCGGCTTGGCCAGCGGGACGCCGGGCACGTAGTACGAGGCGGCCGGGTCCTCGGCGACGTCGCCGTCGGCGGCCCACTCGACGATCTGCTTGACGAGGGACTTGCAGGAGCCGCAGCCCTTGCCGGCGCGGGTGGCGTCCATGACGGCGCCGACGCTGCCGCAGCCGCCGGCGACGGCCCCGCAGATGTCGCCCTTCGAGACGCCGTTGCAGTTGCACACCTGGGAGTCGGCCGGCATCTCGGCGACACCGACCTCCTCGGCGCCGTCGGAGAGGTCGACGAGCAGCCGGATCCGCTCCTCCGGCAGCGGCGCGCCGCGGTCGAAGGCCTGGGTCAGGAAGGCGACCTTGCGGGTGTCGCCGAGCAGCGTGGCCCCGATGAGCCGGTCGTCGCGGATCACCACCGACAGGTGCACGCCGCGCTTGGGCTCGGAGATCACGAGGAACTCGTCGTCCTCCCGCTCGGGGGTGTTGACCCCCATGGTGGCGACGTCGACGCCGGCGACCTTGAGCTTGGTCGCCGTCCGGCTGCCGTGGTACTCGGCGTCGGGGTCGGCGCCGGTGAGGACGTCGGCGAGCACGCGGGCGTGCTCCCAGGCCGGCTGCACCAGGCCGTAGACCGAGCCGCGGTGCTGGGCGCACTCGCCGATGGCGTAGACGTCGGGGTCGTCGGTGCGCAGCCGGTCGTCGACGACGATGCCGCGCTCGACCTCCAGCCCCGAGCGGAGCGCGACGTCGGTGTGCGGCCGGACGCCGGCGGCGACGACGAGCAGATCGCAGTCCAGCCGGCGGCCGTCCTTCAGCACGACCCCCTCGACGTGCTCGGTGCCGAGCACCTCGGTGGCCAGGACGTCGAGGTGGACGGCGATCCCGAGCGACTCGACGCTCCTCTTGAGGATGGCGCCGGCCTCGGCGTCGAGCTGGGCGTTCATCAGCCACGGCATGGCGTGCACGAGCTCGACCTGCAGCCCGTGGCTCTGCAGCGCGCGGGCCGCCTCCAGGCCGAGCAGCCCGCCGCCCATGACGACGGCCCTCCGGCAGCGGCCGGTGGCCTCGAGCATGGCGCGGGTCTCGTCGATGGTCCGGAACCCGTACACGCCGGGCAGCAGGCTGCCGTCGTCGCGGCGGACCCCGGCCATCGGCGGGATGAACGAGTAGCTGCCGGTGGCCAGCACCAGGTGGTCGTAGGGGGTGACCGAGCCGTCGGAGCCGAGGACGGTCTTGGCGGCGGTGTCGATGCGCTCGGCCCGGACCCCCGCCCGCAGGTGCACGCCGTTGTCGGCGTACCAGTCGTGGCTGTTGAGGACGATGTCGTCCTCGTGCGACTCCCCGGCCAGCACCGGCGAGAGCATGATCCGGTTATAGTTGCCGTGCGGCTCGTCGCCGAGGACGGTGATGCGGAACTGCTCGGCCCCGCCCCGCTCGAGCACCTCCTCGACCAGGCGGGCGCCGGCCATGCCGTTGCCGACGACGACCAGCCGGGCGCGGGAGTCCAGGTCGTCGTCGAGGGAGAAGGACGTCAGGCCGGTCGGCCGACCACCCAGGATCGTCATCAGACCTCCACCAGCCCGAGGTCGACCACGAGCTCACCGGTGACGCCGATGGGCCCAGCCGCCTGCAGCTCGACGACCGTGCCGCCGGGCAGGTCCTCGACGACGCGCAGCGGGACGTGCACGTCCCCCTTCGCCCCGATCGGGAACCAGCGCACCGGCACCCCGTCGCGGACCAGCAGCACGTAGACCAGGTGGTCGGTGGAGTTGCCGCCGCGGAAGTACAGGGCCTGCGCGGTGGCACCCGAGGGCACCGTGTAGCGCAGGGCCGGGTCGATGGGGCCGGGCTTGTCCAGGCCCTCCCCCGTGAGCGGGTACACGCCTTGCAGGAAACGGGGTGTGCTCTTCACGCGCGGGGTCCTCCTCGGGACGGGGCGGGACGGCAGGAGCGGGGTGCGCGCCGCGGGTTGCTGGTGCGGACGGGTCTGGGGCTGGGTGGCGGCGTCGGGGGCGGGCAGCCGCTCCACCGGGCCGGCGACGCGGGTGACGGCGACCGCGCAGACCTTGAAGGCCGGCATCCTCGACGTCGGGTCGAGCGCGTCGGCGTCGGTGAGCGCGTTGGCGCTGGAACCGCCGCCCCAGTGGAAGGGGGCGAAGACGACGTCGGGGCGGATGTCGTCGGTCAGGTGCGCCGAGAAGCGGGCCCGGCCGCGGCGGGTGGCCAGCTCGACGACGTCGTCCGGGCCGATGCCCAGGCGGCGGGCGAGGTCGGGGTGCAGCTCGGCGCGCGGCAGCGGAGCGACCAGCTGCAGGCTCCTGGTCCGCCGGGTCTGGGTGCCCGACTGGTACTGCGCCAGCACCCGGCCGGTGGTGAGCACGTAGGGGTACGCGGCGTCGGGCCGTTCGGAGGCCTCGACGTGCTCGACGCGGAGGAAGCGGGCCCGCCCGTCCGGGGTGGCGAAGCGGTCGAGGAACAACCGCGGCGTGCCGGGGTGGTCCGGTGCGGGGCAGGGCCAGAAGACGCCCTGCTCCTCGTCGATGCGCCGGTAGGTGATGCCGGAGTAGTCGGCCGCTCCCCCGGCGCTGGCCCGGCCGAGCTCGGCGAAGACCGTCTCCGGGTCGGCGGAGAACAGGTGCCCGGCGCCGAGCCGGTCGGCCAGCTCGGCGAGCAGCTGCAGGTCGTCGCGGACGCCGTCGGGCGGGTCCAGCGCGCGCCGGCGGCGGAGGACCCGCCCCTCGACGTTGGTCATCGTGCCGTCCTCCTCGGCCCACATGGCGCTGGGCAGGACGACGTCGGCGAGCTCGGCGGTCTCGGAGAGGAAGAAGTCGCTGACCGCGAGGAAGTCCAGGTCGCCCAGGCGGCTGATCACCCGGCGGGCGTCCGGTGCGGAGACCGCGACGTTGGAGGCGAGCACCAGCAGGGTGCGCACGCCGCCGTCGGTGCCGAGGGCGTCGAGCAGCTCGAAGGCCGACGGCCCCGGCTGCGGCAGGTCGTCGGGGTCGACGCCCCAGACCGCGGCGACGGAGGCGCGAGCGGCCGGGTCGGCGAGCTGCCGGTAGCCGGGCAGCTGGTCGGCCTTCTGCCCGTGCTCGCGACCGCCCTGCCCGTTGCCCTGGCCGGTGACGGTGGCCCAGCCGCTGCCCTCGCGGCCGGGCAGGCCGAGGGCCAGCGCCAGGTTGATCCACGCCTGGGCGGTGTCGGTGCCGCTGCGGTGCTGCTCGGCACCGCGGGCGGTCAGCACGATCGCCCGCTCCGCGCGGGCGAGGGCGAAGACGGTGCGGCGCTGGTCGGCGACGGGGACGCCGGTCAGCCGCTCCACCCGGTCGGGCCAGTACGCCCCGACCCCCTCCCGGACCTGCTCGAAGCCGGTGGTGCGCGCCGCGACGTACGCCTCGTCGACGAGGCCCTCGGCGATCGCGATGTGCAGCAGCCCGTTGGCCAGCGCCAGGTCGGTACCCGGCAGCGGCTGCAGGTGCAGCGCGGCGTTGCGGGCGGTCGCCGTCCGGCGGGGGTCCACCACGACGTGCTGCGCGCCGCGGGCCCGGCCCTCGTCGAACCACTGCATCGCCGGGGGCATGGTGTCGGCCGGGTTGGACCCGACCAGGACGACGACGTCGGCGGCGGCCACGTCGGAGAGCGGGAACGGCATGCCGCGGTCGAGGCCGAACGCGCGGTTGGCCGCACCCGCGGCCGAGGACATGCAGAAGCGGCCGTTGTAGTCGATCCGTGAGGTGCGCAGCGCGACCCGGGCGAACTTGCCGAACTGGTAGGCCTGCTCGTTGGTCAGCCCGCCGCCGCCGAAGCAGCCGACGGCGTCGCGGCCGTGCGCGGCCTGGGTCCGCTCGATCGCGGCGACGACCCGGTCCAGCGCCTCGTCCCAGGTGCTCTCGACCAGCGCGCTGCTGCGGTCGCCGGGGACGGCGCGCACCAGCGGACGGGTCAGCCGCTCGGGGTGGTCGAGCAGCTCCGGCGCCGACCAGCCCTTGGAGCACAGGCCGCCGCGGTTGGTCGGGAAGTCGGCCGGCTGCAGTGTGGCCGGGCGGTCGCCGGCGGTCATCGTGACGCCGCACTGCAGGGAGCAGTAGGGGCAGTGGGTCTGCGTCGTCCGGGTGCGCGGGCCGGTCCCGGCGAGCACTCCGGGGAGGGCGGTCGCGGTCACGCCGACGAGGGTCGACGGCGCCGGTTTCCCGGCCGCGGCATCGGCGTCAAGCCTGCGTTCCGTCCACCTCACGCCGTCCCGGCGGCCGTTGTTAGGGCGTGCCTACGCTGGCGGGGTGGCCGACCGCGTGATCACCGTGCACCTCGGCGCCCCGTCGGTCCGCCCCGCCGAGCAGCGCGACGTGCCCCGGATCGCCGCCACCCTGACCCTCGTGCAGGCCACCTCGCGCTGGGCGCGCTGGGCGCTGCCGGACGACGGCCGGGTGCAGCGGCTGACCCGCCTCGCCGAGCTCGACGCCGGGCACCGCGCGGTCTCCACCGGCACCGGCTGGGTCACCGAGGACGTCACCGCCGTCGCTGCGTGGCACGCCCCCGTGGGGGCGCCGGGCACCCGGCCGCTGCCCGACGACGTCCGTGCCGCACTCGCCACCGAGCTGCCGCACGTGCACGGCTCTCGTTGGGACGCCGTCCGCCGGACCCGCGAGCTGGTCGACGCCGCCCGCCCGGCCGGACCGCACTGGTGGCTGGCCCACCAGGGCACCCGGCCCAGCAGCCGGCGGCACGGCTTCGGCACGGCGCTGCTGCAGCCGGTGCTCGAGCGCTGCGACGCCGACGGCCTGCCCGCCGCCGCCGTCGTCTCGACCTGGGCCGCGGTCCGCTTCCTGCGGCGGCTCGGCTTCGACGTCGACCAGGCGCTGGAGAACTCCGACGGCACGCTGCCGCTCTGGCTGATGGTGCGCTCCCCGTCGTCCTGAGGACCTCGTCGCGCAGCTGTCGATCTGACCCCGGGTCGTTCGTACAGGGGGTGAGTGGCCGGTACGGTGCCGGCCGCTGACCCCGAGGAGACCGTCATGCCGCAGTACCTGCTCAGCCTGATCCAGCCCGACGGCCCGGTGCCCCCGCCCGAGGTGCTCGAGCCGATCATGCGCGACGTCGCCGCGGTGACCGAGCGGATGCGGGCGTCCGGCGCGTGGGTGTTCTCGGCCGGGCTGCACGCACCCGAGACCGCGACCGTGGTGCGCCCCGCCGGCGAGGAGTTCCTCGTCACCGACGGACCCTACGTGGAGGCCAAGGAGCACGTCGGCGGGTTCACCGTCGTGGAGGCCGAGGACCTCGACGCGGCACTGGCCTGGGGCCGCGAGGTGGCGCGGGCGACGACCCTGCCGGTGGAGGTCCGGCCGATCGCCAACCAGGGCGTCTGACGCGGTGCCCGAGGTCCGTGCGCCCGACGTGGAGGCGGTCTTCCGCGAGTCCTACGGACGCGCGGTCGCCGTCCTCACCCGCCTCCTCGGCGACATCGACGCCGCCGAGGAGGCGGTGCAGGACGCCTTCGTGACCGCCCTGCAGCGCTGGCCGGCCGACGGCGTGCCACCCAGCCCCGCGGGCTGGATCGTCACCACCGCCCGCAACCGGGCCATCGACCGGCTGCGTCGCGAGTCCACGCGCACCGACCGGTACCGGGCCGCGGCGCTGCTGGCCGACCCCGGACCCCCGCCCGAGGAGGGCGCCGTGCGCGACGACCGGCTGCGCATGCTGTTCACCTGCTGCCACCCCGCCCTGGCCCCCGCTGCCCGCGTCGCGCTGACCCTGCGGTTGGTGGGCGGGTTGTCCACCGCGGAGATCGCGCACGCGTTCCTGGTGCCCGAGGCGACGATGGCCCAGCGGCTGGTGCGGGCCAAGCACAAGATCCGCGCGGCCCGCATCCCGTACCGGGTGCCCGCCGAGGCCGACCTGCCCGACCGGCTGTCCGGCGTCCTCGCCGTCGTCTACCTCGTCTACTCGGAGGGGCACACCGCGTCGGCGGGCGAGGGGCTGGTGCGCACCGACCTCTGTGCGGAGGCGGTCCGGCTGGCCCGCGAGCTGGCGGAGCTCATGCCCGACGAGCCGGAAGTGCTCGGCCTGCTGGCGCTGGTCCTGCTGAGCGAGTCGCGCCGGTCCGCCCGGGTCGCGCCCGACGGGTCGCTGGTGCCCCTGCCCGAGCAGGACCGCTCCCGGTGGGACGCCGCGCTGATCGCGGAGGGCCAGGAGCTGGTGCGCCGCTGCCTGCGCCGCGGCGCCCCCGGGCCGTACCAGGTGCAGGCGGCGATCCAGGCGGTGCACAGCGACGCCGCGTCCGCCGCCGAGACCGACTGGTCGCAGGTGCTCGCGCTCTACGACCACCTGGTGGCGCTCGCGCCGAGCCCGGTGGTGGCGCTCAACCGGGCGGTCGCGGTGGCCGAGGTGCACGGCCCGGCGGCGGCGCTGGCGCTGCTCGACGCCCTCGACCTGCCGCGCTCGCACCTGTTGCCGGCCGTGCGGGCCGACCTGCTGCGCCGGATGGGGCGTCGAGCCGAGGCCGCCGCGGCCTACGACGCGGCCCTCGCGCTGGCCGGCAACGCGACCGAACGGGCGTTCCTGGAGCGGCGGCGGGCCGAGGTCGCGGACTGAGCTCCGGCCACCGGTCGTCCTCCCCGAGGACGCCCTCTGCTCACCCCCTCGCGAACCTCCACCCCTGCCCACAGCTGTGGGCAGGGGTGGAGGTTCGGCAGGGGCACTGCCTCCGGGCCGCAGGGCCACCGGTGGTCCCTTCGACGGCCCCGCCCACACGAGTGGGCAGCGGTCGAGGTCCGGCGGGTCGGTCTCCCTCGCAGGGTCGCCGGGGCTCAGTCCCAGCGGCGGCGGGAGCGCTTGAGCTCGCCGCGCTGCTTCTTGGCCTGGATCCGTCGCTCCTGCGACCCGCGCGTCGGCTTGGTACGCCGGCGCGCCGGGGGCGGCGGAGCGAGCGCCGCGCGCAGGACGGCGGCCAGCCGCTCCCGCGCGGCCTGCCGGTTGCGCAGCTGC
Organism: Geodermatophilus sp. URMC 61; assembly: GCF_052931555.1. Lineage (NCBI taxonomy): Bacteria > Bacillati > Actinomycetota > Actinomycetes > Geodermatophilales > Geodermatophilaceae > Geodermatophilus > Geodermatophilus sp. URMC 61. The sequence goes on along the minus strand of NZ_JBRFHZ010000002.1, from coordinate 1,109,262 downwards.
TGGCGGTGCTCGCCGGCGGCCACGGTCAGGACGCCGTCCACCAGCCGGCCGGCCAGGCGCGCGGCCAGCCGCTCCCGCTGGACGCCGGTCAGCCCGGGCAGCTCCAGCGGCGCGACCGACAGCTCGACCCGCGAGTCGGCGGTGTTGACCCCCTGCCCGCCCGGACCCGAGGACCGGGAGAACCGCCAGTACAGCGCGGCCGCGGGCACGACCAGGGAGCCGGTGACCGGCAGGTCCCCGGAGGCGTCATCGGTGGTCGGCACGCGGCCAGTGTCGCGGAGGCACCTCAGGCCGCAGCGGGTACGGGGTCGGGGCCGCCGGCCGCGCCCGGCCGGCAGCGCAGCAGCCGGCGCAGCGTCAGCCAGCTGCCGCGTCCGGCGCCGTGCCGCTCCAGTGCCTGGACGGCGTAGGCCGAGCAGGTGGGCTCGAAGCGGCAGCACGGCGGTCGCCGGGGGCTGACCTCGCGCTGGTAGACCCGGACGGCGGCCACCAGCCGGTCCCGCACCCGAGTCCTGCGCGGCCCGGTGCCGGCGGCGTGGACGTGCCGCACCGTCGTCGGCACGAGGAACATCCCCTCGACGCCGCAGCCGATCGCGTTGGCCAGGCAGCACCCGGTGTTCAGGAACAGCAGGTCGCGCAGGCACGAGCCGTCGCGGTCGTACCCGCGGCGCCGCCCGTAGCCGTACCGGGGGCCGTAGCCGTACGGGGGGCCGTAGCGGTACCGCGGTCCGTAACGTCGGCCGTACCCCGGTCCGTGCCGGCGCCGCCGCGGCCCCCAGCCGCTGCTCCAGACGAAGACCATGTCCCTGATCCTCCGGGCGCGCGGCGGGCTCCGCAGGCCGAGCCGGAGGCGGGCACCATCGGGACGTGCCCGGAGTGCCCCTCGCCACCGCCCTCGCCGCTGGCCCGGTCGTCCTCGACGGCGGCCTGGCCACGGAGCTGGAGGCGCAGGGGCACGACCTGTCGTCGGCGCTGTGGTCGGCCCGGCTGCTGCTCGACGCCCCCGAGGCGGTGGTGGCCGCGCACGCGGCGTTCGCGGCCGCCGGCGCGCAGGTCGCGACAACGGCCAGCTACCAGGCCTCCGTGGAGGGTCTGGCCCGGGCGGGGGTGGACGCCGCCGGGGCACGCCGGCTCATCGAGCGCTCGGTGGTGCTGGCCCGCCGCGGCGCGCCGGACGCCTGGGTCGCCGGGTCGGTCGGACCCTACGGCGCGGCGCTCGCCGACGGCTCGGAGTACACCGGCGGCTACGCCGACCTGCTGGGCGTCGAGCGGCTGCGGCGCTGGCACCGGCCGCGCATGGAGTGGCTGGCGGAGGCCGGCGCCGACGTCCTGGCCTGCGAGACGGTGCCCGCCGCCGCCGAGGCCGAGGCGCTGCTGGAGGAGGCCGACATGCTGGGGATGCCGGTCTGGCTGTCGCTCACCACGGTGCTGGACGGTGGCGTCGCCCGCACACGCCGCGGCGAGCCGGCCGCGGAGGTGTTCGCGATGGCCTGTGGCAACGACGCCGTGGTGGCCGTCGGCGTCAACTGCACCGACCCGGCCGCCGTCGGCCCGTCGCTGGCCGCCGCGGCGTCGTCGGGCAAGCCGCTGGTCGCCTACCCGAACAGCGGCGAGGGCTGGGACGCCGACGCGCGCCGCTGGACGGGCACCGGGGGCGTGGACCCCGCCCAGGTGCCCACGTGGCTGGCCGCCGGCGCCCGTCTCGTCGGGGGCTGCTGCCGGGTCGGCCCGGCCGACATCGCCCGGATCACCGCCGCCGTGCGCTGAGCCGATCTGCGCACGGCGACGGCTCCACACGGTTGGCCTCGGCAACGGCCGTTGACCCGTGGTGCGGCCAGCTCCATGGTGCCTACAGACGTTCCCCGGCCGGGTGAGCGGCCCCCACGGACGGACACCGCCCATGCGACGCACCGCGCTGATCGGCTCGACGACCGCCCTCCTGGTCGCCGGCGCCTTCGCCCCGACGGCCCTCGCCCCGACCGCCCTCGCCCGCGCCGACTCGCACGGCTGCTCCCCCACCGAGCGCGACCGACCGGTCTGCGCGGCCGGCGCGGCCGCGGGCTCCGCCACCTTCCTCGACCCGACGGCCACGGTCGAGGGCGCCCGGCACGTCACCCTGGGTCCGCGGACCTACGTCGGTCCCTTCGCCGAGCTGCTCGCGTCGGAGGAGGCGCCGATCACCGTCGGCGAGGCCTCGAACGCGCAGGACAACGTCACCGTCGACGCCCGCGGCGGCAGCGGCATCGAGGTCGGCGATCGCGTCATCCTGGCCCACGGGTCCTCGGTGCTCGGCTCGGCCAGCGTCGGCACCGCGGAGAGCGAGCTGCCCGCCGAGGTCGTGGCGGCCGGCGTGGACGTCGGCGCGGGCTCGGTGTTCCTCTCCTTCGGCGCGCAGGTCGACGGCGCGACGATCGAGCGCAACTCCGGCGTCTCGGCCCTCGCCCGGGTCGCCCCGGGAGTGACCCTGCCCAGCGGTTTCCTCGTGCTGCCGGGCAAGGACGTCACCACCGACGCGGAGGCCAGCGACCCGGAGCTGGGCGAGGTCCGCTTCATCAACCAGGGCGACATCGACTTCAACGAGGCCGTCATCCACGTCAACGAGTCACTGGCCCGCGAGTACACCGAGCTGTACCGCGAGGACCCGACCGCGGTGACCGGCGCCAACGTCGACCCCGGCGGCAGCGACTTCAACCCCGACCGCGACCTGCCGAGCTTCGCCGGCGAGGAGCAGGCCCGGCCCGAGTTCCGCAACCGCGTGATCGGGGACGTCGCCCTCGCCGACCCCTTCGCGCGCTTCGCCGAGCGGACCGGTGAGCGGATCGCCGTCCGCGCCGACGAGGGTGAGCCCTTCGTGGTCGGGCACGTGCACCGGATGGGCGACGACGTCACCTTCCACGCCCTCGAGGGCAGCGACCTCCACGTCGGCGACGACGTCCGCTACGGCACCGGCGCGATCGTGCACGGCGGCGGCCGGGTCGTCGTCGCGGGCCGGCCCGAAACGCAGACCGTGGTGGGCGACCGCGTGCGGCTCGGCGACGAGGTGGTCGTCTTCCGCAGCACCATCGGCGACGGCGCGGTGATCGGCGACCACAGCGCGGTCGTCGGCACGGACCTGCCGGCGGACGCCGTCGTCCCGCCGAACACGATCGTCCTCGACGGCGAGGTGTTCGGCACCGTCGAGTGGTGACGTCGTCTCTCCGCTCGCCGGGCCCGGTGGCCGCGCTCCTCGCGCTGGCCGTCGGGCTCGCCGGCTGTTCGGCGGGCGGGGCGGGGACACCGGCCGCCCCGGCGACCGCGGCGGCGGAGACCACCGCCGTCACCGGGGCCGCCCCGGTGCTGGCGTCCGCGACGCTGGTCGACGACGTCGACCCCGCGGCCGGCACCTGGTCGACCACCTGGCAGGCGTGCTTCGCGCCGGCCGGGGACGAGGCCGTGGCGGGCTGGGAGGTGCGGACGGTGACCGCCGAGGGAGTCGCCCCGCGGGTCCGGGAGCTGACCGGCGGCTGCATCGACCTGCAGCTGGCCCAGGGCCGGGGCACGGCACCGGCCGACGATCCCGGGCGGACCGCCGCCCTGGCCGATGCCGGGTCGCTGGCCTACCGGGTGCGCGCCGTGCGGGCCGACGGCTCGGCCACCCCCTGGACCGACCCGGTCGTCGTCGGCACCGTCCGCTGACAGAGGACCCCGTCCTCCCCACCCTTCGTGAAAGGACCCCCTGCCCCCCGCCACTCGCAGGCTCGCGGCGGGCCCCTGCAGGGGGCCAGCGGACCCGGGACGGGGCCGGGGCCGGGGGTCCTTGCTCACAGGATGGGCTTGCCGCCGGTGACCGCGACGCGGGCGCCGGAGACGTAGGACGCCTCGTCGCTGGCCAGCAGCACGTAGACCGGCGCCAGCTCGGCCGGCTGGGCGGCGCGGCCCAGCGGCACCTGCTGGCCGAAGCTCTCCACCTTCTCCTCCGGCATGGTCGCCGGGATGAGCGGCGTCCACACCGGCCCGGGCGCGACGCTGTTGGCGCGGATGCCCTTCTCGGCCAGCATCTGCGCCAGGCTGGCGGTGAAGTTGGCGATGCCGGCCTTGGTCATCGCGTAGGCGATCAGGTTCGGGCTCGGGTTGTCGGAATTCACCGACGACGAGTTGATGATCGACGCGCCCGGCTGCATGTGCGGGATCGCGTCCTTGCACAGCGTGAACATCGCCGTCAGGTTGAGCGCCACGGTGTGGTCCCACTCGTCGTCGGAGATCTCCTCCAGCGAGTCGTGGCTCATCTGGAACGCCGCGTTGTTGACCAGGACGTCGACCTTGCCGAAGGCCTCGACGGCCTTGGGGATGATCGTCTTCTGGTGCGCCCGGTCGGCCAGGTCGCCGGCGACCAGCACGCACTTCCGCCCGGCCTCCTCGACGTAGCGGGCGGTGTCCTTGGCGTCCTCGTGCTCGTTGAGGTACGAGATGAGGACGTCGGCGCCCTCGCGGGCGTAGGCGATCGCGACGGCGCGGCCGATGCCGCTGTCGCCGCCGGTGATGACCGCCGCCTTGCCGGTCAGCCGGCCGGAGCCGCGGTAGCTCTCCTCGCCGTGGTCGGGCTTGGGCGTCATCTCCCCCAGCGTCCCGGGGACGTCCTGCTTCTGAGCGGGCTGGGACTCGGGGCGGGGCTCGGACACGGTCGTCCTCCATCGGGTGCGGCGTCGGTACGGGCGCTCGCCTACCCGTGCTGCGCGCCGCGGAACCGGGTCGCCTCGACGGGAAGCGAACGGGCGTCGGGCACGCTGTCCCTCACGATGACCGCCACCGCCCCTCCCCTCCTCGACGACTCGTCCGACCTCTCCGCGCTCCGGGCGCGCGGCGCCGACCCCGACGAGCTGTTCACGGCCTTCGCCGCCTGGGCCGAGGCGCGGGGCACCGTCCTGTACCCGCACCAGGAGGAGGCGCTGATCGAGCTGGTCAGCGGCGCCAACGTCGTCCTCGCGACGCCGACCGGCTCGGGCAAGTCGCTGGTGGCCACCGGCGCGCAGTACGCGGCGCTGGCCGAGGGACGGCGCAGCTGGTACACCGCGCCGATCAAGGCGCTGGTCAGCGAGAAGTTCTTCGCCCTGTGCGGCGTCTTCGGCGCGGAGAACGTCGGCATGCTCACCGGCGACGCCGCGGTCAACCGGGACGCCCCGATCATCGCCTGCACCGCCGAGGTGCTGGCGAACATCGCGCTGCGCGAGGGCGCCGACGCCGACGTCGGGCTGGTCGTCATGGACGAGTTCCACTTCTACGGCGACCCCGACCGCGGCTGGGCCTGGCAGGTGCCGCTGCTGGAGCTGCCGAAGGCGCAGTTCCTGCTCATGAGCGCCACCCTCGGCGACACCGGCTGGCTGCGCGAGGACCTCACCCGCCGCACCGGCCGGCCCACCGCGCTCGTCGCCGGCGCCGAGCGCCCGGTGCCGCTGCACCACTACTACGCGACGACGCCGATGCACGAGACGATCCAGGAGCTGCTCGACACCCGGCAGGCGCCGGTCTACGTCGTCCACTTCACCCAGGCCTCGGCGCTGGAGCGCGCCCAGGCGCTGATGAGCGTCAACGTGTGCACCAAGGACGAGAAGGCCGCGATCGCCGACATGATCGGCGGCTTCCGGTTCACCACCTCCTTCGGGACGACACTGTCGCGGCTGGTGCGCCACGGGATCGGCGTCCACCACGCCGGCATGCTGCCCAAGTACCGGCGGCTGGTGGAGCAGCTCGCGCAGGCCGGCCTGCTCAAGGTCATCTGCGGCACCGACACCCTCGGCGTCGGCATCAACGTGCCGATCCGCACCGTGGTCTTCTCCGCGCTGTCGAAGTACGACGGCACCCGCACCCGGCTGCTCAACGCCCGGGAGTTCCACCAGATCGCCGGGCGGGCCGGGCGGGCCGGCTACGACACCGCAGGCACCGTCGTCGTCCAGGCGCCCGAGCACGAGGTCGAGAACCTGCGGCAGTTCGCCAAGGTCGCCGACGACCCGAAGAAGCGCCGCAAGCTGGTGCGCAGGAAGGCGCCCGAGGGCATGGTGCCGTGGTCGGAGGGCACCATGCGCCGGCTGGTCGAGGCCGATCCCGAGCCGCTGACGAGCAACATGCGCGTGTCGACGGCGATGGTCCTCGACGTCGTCGACCGGCCCGGCGACCCGTTCGTCGCGATGCGCCGGCTGCTCACGGAGAACCACGAGCCGCGCAAGCGGCAGCTGCGGCACGTCCGCGAGGCGATCGGCGTCGCCCGCTCGCTGCTGCAGGCCGGCGTCCTCGTCCGGCTCGACGAGCCCGAGCCGGACGGACGGCGGTACCGGCTGACCGTCGACCTGCCGCCGGACTTCGCGCTCAACCAGCCGCTGTCGACCTTCGCGCTGGCGGCGATCGAGCTGCTCGACCCCGAGTCGGAGACGTACGCCCTCGACGTGGTCAGCGTCATCGAGGCCACCCTCGACGACCCACGGCAGATCCTGGCCGCGCAGCTGAACAAGGCCAAGGGCGAGGCGGTGGCCCGGATGAAGGCCGAGGGCATCGAGTACGAGGAGCGCATGGACCTGCTCGAGGAGATCAGCTACCCGCAGCCGCTGGCCGAGCTGCTCGAGCACGCGCTGGAGGTCTACACCCGCTCCAACCCGTGGGCGGCCGACGCCCACCTGTCGCCGAAGTCCGTCGTCCGCGACGTGTGGGAGAACGCCTACACCTTCCGCGAGCTGGTCAACGCCTACGGGCTGACCCGCGCGGAGGGCGCGGTGCTCCGCTACCTCTCCGACGCCTACAAGGCGCTGCGCTCCGGCGTCCCCGCCGCCGCCCGCACCGACGAGGTGACCGACCTGGTCGAGTGGCTCGGCGAGCTGGTCCGCCAGGTGGACTCCTCGCTGCTCGACGAGTGGGAGCAGCTGACCAGCCCGGACCAGCCGCTGGACGCGCCGGTCGCCGTCCCGACCCGCCCGCGGCCGCTGACCGGCAACGAGCGGGCGTTCACGGCGATGGTGCGCAACCAGCTGTTCCGCCGGGTGGAGCTCTTCGCCCGCCGCCGCTGGTACGACCTCGGCGAGCTCGACCGCGGCTCCGGGTGGGACGCCGATCGGTGGGGCGAGGTGGTGCAGGCCTACTTCGCCGAGCACGCCGAGCTGAACACCGGCGCCGACGCCCGCGGTCCCGCGCTGCTGATCTGGGACAGGAGCGAGCCCCGGGTCTGGCGGGTCCGGCAGATCCTCGACGACCCGGCCAGCGACCACGACTGGGGCTTCGACGTCGAGGTCGACCTCGAGGCCTCCGACGAGGAGGGCGCCGTGGTGCTGCGCGTCGTCGACGCGGGTCGGAGGGACTGAAGGGGTAGAAGGACCCCCTGCCGCCCACCGCTCGCGAGCTCGCGGCCGGACCCTGCAGAGGGCCGGTCGACGCCCGGCGCTGTTGTCCACGGGGCTCCTGTCGGCGACACGGGCGGAAACGCCGTGGGCACCGGCGGGAACCCCATGATCAACACCGGAGCATGGCCGGGGTGGACCGACCGCCCCCTCGACGGGAACTGCTGGAGCGCATCCCGGCCCTCGCGTGACGGGTCGGCTCGCGCCCACGGTTTAACCGAACTCTTGCCTCCGCCTGGACCGCTGCTCGTCATCGCCTCCCTAACGTTGGGAGCAGACGACGGGCTGCCGTGGCACGGCGGGCACCCAGGGAGGGCTCCGTGGACCTTCGCATCGTGGCGTTCAACCTGATCGCCCGGGACGCCACGCTGAGGACGCTGCTGGCCAACTACGCCCGGCGCCTCGAGTCGGACGGCACCCCGGACGAGCGGACGGCGTCCTGCTTCGTCTCCCTGAGGTGGACGGTCGACGAGCGCAGCTCCGCCCCTGCCGGGTCCGAGCTGCTGACCCTCCAGGTCCACGCCCCCCGGGACGACTCCTGCTCCCTCGCGGAGCTCGACCGGGTCCTGCAGCGGTTGCGCACGGCCCTGACGACCGTCGGACCGAACCCGTGCCTCAGCGCCCGGTGCCTGACGACGTCGGGTGCGGTCCCGGACAGCCGCTTCGGCACGGTCGTCAGGACCAGCACGTGGAGGATCACGCCCGTGTCCACCGAGGCGAGGGCCGCGGCCCCCACCGGACTCGTGCCGTGGTCCGTGTGGAGCGGACCGGGCGGATGCGGCCTCCTCGTGCCCGGCGTCGGTGTCCTCAGCCTGAACTGACCGAGCCTGGACCGACCGCCCTCGAGGTCCGGGCCCACCCGGGGAGCGCCCCCGAGACGGACGGTGCGCCCGCGGGGGTCACCGGTCGCCCGACCCCGCGGCGGCGACCTCGCGCGCGTCCCGGGTCTCGACCGGGACCGCGGGCAGCAGGAGGGTGAAGACCGGGGGCGCCACGCGCGTGAGCTGCAGCCGGCCCCGTTCGGCCTCGGCGAGCCGGTGGGCCAGCGGGAGGCCGATCCCGTGCCCCCTGCGCCGGTCAGCCCGCGGCGCGAACACGGCGCCTCTGTCGTCCTGGACGCCGGAACCCTCGTCCGAGACGTCGACCGCCACGGCGCCCGTGGCCTCCCGGACGGTGACGGTCACGGTGCCCCGGCCGTGGGTGGTGGCGTTGTCGACGAGCACGCCGAGCACCTGGCGGACCGCCGCCGTCGACGCCCGGGCCTCCGGCGCGCCGGGGTCGACCCGCACCGTGAGGTCCCGCCCGTGCAGTGCCAGCCGCGCGCCCCACTCCGGCGACAGCTCACCGACCAGCGTGCCGAGGTCGACCGGCTCCGTGGGAGGGCCCTCCCCGGCGCGGGCCAGCGCCAGGACCTCGTCGATGATCGCTTCCAGGCGGTCGGCGTCGACCAGGCTCGCGGCGATCGCCGGCCGGGGGTCGGCGTCCGCCCGTTCCAGCGCCGCCTCCAGGCGCAGCCGCATCCCGGCCAGCGGCGTCCGGAGCTGGTGGGAGGCGTCGGTGGAGAAGGCCCGCTCCCGGGCGAGCAGCTCGTCCAGGCGGGCCGCGGTCGCCTCGAGCGCGGCGCCGACCGCGTCGATCTCCTCGATCCCTCCCCGACGGGTCCGGACGCTGAAGTCACCCTCCCCCAGCCGACGCGCGCTCTCCTCCAGCTCCTCCAGTGGCTGCGCCAGCCGGCGGGCCTGCCGGCGCCCGACCAACCAGGCGACCGTCACCGCGGCCGTCGCCAGTCCCGCCATCCCCGCCCACATGAGGCCGACCACACCGAGCACGTCCGCGCGGGACTGGGTGACCGCCACCGCGCCGATCACCTCGTCGGAGTGGGTGACGGGGACGGCCACCACCCAGAGGTTCCCGTCGGTCGCGGTCGAGACCTGGCCGTCGAAGGCCCCGGCCAGTACGTCGGCGTCCCACTCCCGGACCGCCCCGGCCAACCGCTGACCGTCTCGGTCGAACACGGCTGCGGTGACCCCCTCGCCGTCGTCCCAGAAGTCGTCGACGGTCTCCGGCTCGATCCGGTCGCCGTGGTACACGTCGCCGGCGACGGTGATCGCCAGGTCGCTGGCGTCGCGCACCAGGTGCCCCCACTGGTGTTGCAGCGCGTACTGGAGCACCGCCACGCCCAGCGGCACGGCGAACAGAACCGTGGCGACGACGGAGGTCAGCACGGCCAGGCTGATGATCCGGGTGCGCACGGACGTCGCCTCCGATCGGCAGTGGTCGAGGCTCAGCGGTGGGCGCGCCGGCACTCCGGCACCCGCGGCCCCGGTGGGCGCCGTGGCCACGGTCGTGTGCCTCATCGGAGGTCCGGAGGCCGCTGCGTGATACCGGCGCCGGGAGAACGCCTCGCGGATCGGTCACCTCGCCCTCCCCCTGGGCCCGGTCGCCCGCGGGCGTGGCACGCTCACGGGCGATGACCCGATGACCCTCCTGGAGATGCTCGCGGTCGCCGCGGCGGGGCTGGCGGCGGGCGCCATCAACGCCGTCGTCGGCTCGGGCACGCTGGTGACCTTCCCGGTGCTGCTCGCCATCGGTCTGCCGCCGGTGACCGCGACGATCAGCAACTCCCTCGGCCTGGTACCGGGCAACCTCGCCGGCTCGCTGGGCTACCGGCGCGAGCTGGCCGGGCAGCGCGGGCTGCTGGTGCGGCTGCTGCCCGCCTCGGTGCTCGGTGCGCTGACCGGCGCGTTCCTGCTGCTGCACCTGCCCGCGAGCAGCTTCGAGGCGATCGTGCCGGTGCTCGTCGGGCTGGCCGTCGTGCTCGTCGTCGTGCAGCCGCTGGTGTCGCGGGCCCTGACGCGCCGGCGGTCGGAGGAGGAGCCGCCGTCCGGGATCGGCCCCGCCCGGCTGGCCGCGCTCCTCGCCGGCGCCTACGCGACCGGCAGCTACGGTGGCTACTTCGCGGCCAGCCAGGGCGTGCTGCAGATCGGCGTCTTCGGCCTGCTGCTGCACGAGTCCCTGCAGCGGCTCAACGCGATCAAGAACGTGCTCACCACCGCGGTCAACGGAGTGGCCGCCGGGGCCTACATCGTGGTGGCGACCGACCGCGTCGACTGGCGCGCCGCCGGGCTGGTCGCGGCCGGCTCACTGCTGGGCGGGTACGTCGGCGCCCGGTTCGGCCGCCGGCTGCCCTCGGCCGTGCTGCGCGGCGCGATCGTCGCGCTCGGGTGCGTCGCCATCGCCGTCCTGCTCACCGGCTGACACCGCCGGACCGGCCGGTGTCGGAGCCCGTCGGGCCACGCGGCAAGCTGGACCCATGACCGGGAGTGCAGCCGAACGCTTCGACCAGGCCCTGACCACCTCACCGGCCGACCTCGACGGACCCGAACTGCTGCCCTCCCGGCTGGCACGGGCCTGCGCCGCCGCGCTCGACGTCGACGGTGCCGGGCTGAGCCTGCACGTGGGTCTGCTCCGGACGCCGATCGGTGCCAGCGACCCGCAGACCGCGCACGCCGAACGCCTGCAGTTCACCGTCGGTGACGGCCCCTGCCTGCGCGCGCAGGACAACGGCACGGCGATCGCCTTCTCCCTCGAGGACATCGCCCGCAACTGGCCGGAGCTGTGGGCCTCCCTGCTCGACGAGACGACCTACCGCGGCGTGCTGTCGGTGCCGCTGCCCCCGCCGATGGGGCCGCTGGTGGTCCTGGACCTGTACGTGCGCGACCCCGCGCGGCTGACCTCCCTCGACCGCGACGACCTGCAGGACGTCGCTCGGGTGACCACGCACGAGCTGGCGGTCACGGTGACCGGGCCGGAGTTCCCGGACGACGGCAGCAGCTGGATGGAGGGGCCGGACGCGCAACGGCGGGCGAGCGTCTGGCAGGCCATGGGTCTGGTCGGCGTCGTCCGCGGACTTGACGCCACCGACGCCATCGCCACGATGCGCGCCTCGGCGATCGCCGCGGGCCGGGTGGTGGACGACGTCGCCGAGGACATCCTGGCCGGCCGCCTGGTGCCGGCCGACCTGCGGGCCGCCCCGGACCGCGACGGCGACCACGGGTGACCCCTGCGGAGTTCGCCCTGCTCGTGCTGGCCGGCGTCGGCGGGGGGCTGACCGGCAGCATCGCGGGGCTGGCCTCCCTGGTGAGCTACCCGGCGCTGCTGGCGGCCGGCCTTCCGCCGGTGGCGGCCAACGTGACCAACACCGTCGCCCTGGTGCTCAACAGCGTGGGCGCGGTGAGCGCCTCCGGGCCGGAGCTGCGGGGACAGGGACGGCGGCTGCTGCGGCTCACGGGCGGTGGGGTGCTGGGCGGCGCGGCCGGTGCGGCCCTGCTGCTGCTCACGCCGTCGGACGCCTTCGAGCGGATCGTGCCGTGGCTGATCGGCGGGGCCGCGGTGGCGCTGCTGGTGCAGCGGCCACCGCGGGAGCTGGCCGCACGGGGGGTCGCCGCGCACCCGACCCACCGTGACCCGTCGTGGCTCCCGCTGGCCGTCGCCGCGATCGCCGTCTACGGCGGCTACTTCGGTGCCGCGGCCGGCGTGATGCTGCTCGCGCTCCTCCTGCTCTCGACCGGCGAGGGCCTGCCGGTCGGCAACGCGCTGCGGAACGTGGTGCTCGGCACGGCCAACCTGGCGGCGGCGATCGGCTTCGCCGTCTTCGCCCCGGTCGCCTGGTCGGCGGCCCTGCCGCTGGCGATCGGCCTGTTCGCCGGTGGGCGCCTCGGCCCGCGGGTGGTGCGCCGCGCGCCGGCGACCCTGCTGCGCCGGCTCATCGCCCTCGCCGGGCTCGGTCTGGCGGTGCACCTCGCCGTCCAGGCCTACTCCTGAGAGGACCTGCAGGGGGCCAGCGGGGCCGGACGCGGCCGGCTCAGGTGCTGACGTAGGCGGCAAGGAAGAGGACGAACGCGCTCGCGAGCAGCAGCAGCCGGGCCGGCGTGAGGCCGTTGATGAGGTTGGCCGTCGCCTCCACCCAGGCCGGCCGGATGCCGGCCTCCCGCGCACCGCGGCGCACCAGGCGGACCTCGTCGGCCAGCAGGGCCCCGGCCGCGCCGAGCATGCCGAGCCCGACGGTGAGGAAGACCAGCGCCAGGCGCTCGGCGAAGGCCTCGGCGACCCCGGCGAGCAGCAGCACGACGACCAGGCCCGCGAGCAGGCCGACCACCGCACCGGCGACGGGGGCCCAGGGGCCCATCCGGGTCAGCGGGAACGGGTTGCGGGCGCCGGTCCGGGGCCGGCCGGCGACCGGACCGGTCGGCTGGGCGCCCTCCGGCGCCGCGGTGGGGGCGGCCGGCTGCGGCGGCGCCGGCGGGGTGCCGACCGGGATCGGGCCGGTCGCCGTCGGGGCGGGTGGGACCGGGCCGGACGGGACCGGCCCCGAGGGCGCGGGGTCGGACGGCGCGGCGCCCGCGGGGGCGGCGCCGGACGGTGTGGCGCCGCCCGGGGTCGCACCGGCGGGCTCGGCCGCGGGCAGCTCGGTGGTCACGGGGGACGACGGGGTGCGGGGTTCCTCGGACATCGCCGTCCACGCTAGGCGGAGGGGCCGACGGGGGCAGGGAGGCCGCTGCCGGTGTCGACCCGTCGGGACCGCGACACGCATCCTGAGCAGGGCCCCTGGTCCAGGGTCCCTGGTCCTGGGCCGTCCGGACTACACCGGATGTCGCATGGAGACGCAACCTTCCCGTAACACAGACTGCCAGGGCCACACCGGCTCGACGTCGCCCGGCGGTGCCGTCGGTCCTCCCGGTCTCGCGAGCGTGCAGGGGAGCCCATGGTGCCGATCCAGTCCGAGCGGGTGCCTCCCGCACGTCTCCACGCCACCAGCTGCGCCGGTCCCGCCGCCCCGTCCTCCCTCGACCGCACGGCCCGCCCTCGGCTGTATCACCGGCCCGACCGCCGCCCTCTGTGTAGGTGCGACGGCTACCCCACCTCCCCCGATGTCCCGGTTCCTGACGAGCAGCCGCGTGCGCTGCCACCCCTGAGGAGACCGTTGTGACCGTCATCTCCGTCCCGCAGGCCTTCAACGAGGACGACCTGTACGTGGACCTGCGGTCGATCGTCGACGCCCCGCTGTACCTGAAGTGCGAGGGCTTCAACTTCGCCGGCTCGATCAAGCTCAAGGCCGCGACCGAGATGGTGGAGGCCGCCGAGCGGGACGGCGTCCTGACGCCGGACTCCGTGCTGATCGAGTCCTCCTCGGGCAACCTCGGCGTCGCGCTGGCCATGATCGCGGCCAGCCGCGGCTACCGGTTCCTGTGCGTGACCGACCCGCGCTGCAACCTGTCGACCCGGCGGTTGATGGAGGCGCTGGGCAGCCAGGTCCACACCATCACCGAGCCCGACCCGGTGGGCGGCTTCCTCGGGGCGCGGATCGACTACGTGGAGGCGATGTGCGCCTCCGACCCGCGCTTCGTCTGGCTGAACCAGTACCGGAACCCCGGCAACTGGCGGGCCCACTTCAAGCGGACCGGGCCGGCGATCGCCCGCGACTTCCCCGACCTCGACGTGCTCTTCGTCGGTGCCGGCACGACCGGGACCCTGATGGGCTGCGCCCGGTTCTTCCGTGAGTGGCACCGTCCGGTGCACGTCGTCGCGGTCGACTCCGTGGGCTCGGTGACCTTTGGCGGACCCCCGGCCCGACGGATGATCCCCGGGCTGGGCAGCGGGGTCCGGCCCGCGCTCCTCGACGAGTCCTACGTCGACGAGGTTGTGCTGGTCGAGGAGGCCGACACCCTCCGCGCCTGCCACCGGCTGGCGCACCGCGGCTTCCTGTTCGGCGGCTCCACCGGCACGGTGGTCAGCGGGGCGGCGAGCTGGCTGGCCCGCCACGGCAGCGCTGACCTCACCGCCGTCGCCATCGCCCCCGACCTGGGCGAGCGGTACCTCGACACCGTCTACCAGACCAACTGGCTCGAGGACCTCTTCGGCAAGGACGTGCTGGACCCGGTCCAGGCCGCCCACCCGTTCCCGGAGAGCCTGCCGCGGCCGGTCGAGTCGGACGCCGACCCGGGTGGTACCAGCCTGGTCACCTCCCCGCCGGACGCCGAGGTCGTCCGGCTGCCCCTGCCGCGGTCGGGGAACTGACGTGCCGGGACACCCCGTGGACCTGGTCTCCGCCGGGTCGGCCGCCCCCGCGCGGCCGGCCGACCCGGTGCTCACCGGTTACGCCGCGGTGCTGGCCGAGGTGCTGCAGGTGGACACCGTGGACCCGGACGCGCACGTCTTCGAGGACCTGGGCGCGGACTCCATGGTCATGGCCCGCTTCTGCGCCCGCGTGCGCAAGCGGGCCGACCTGCCCGCGGTCTCCATCAAGGACGTCTACGCGCACCCGACGCTGCGCGGCCTGGCCGGGGCGCTGGCCCCCGCGCCGGCCGTCGCGCCGGCCGCCGACCCGGTCGCGTCGGGCCTGGCAGAGGTGCTCGCCGAGGTGCTGCAGGTCGACTCCGTGGACCCGGACGCGCACGTCTTCGAGGACCTGGGCGCGGACTCCATGGTCATGGCCCGCTTCTGCGCCCGCGTGCGCAAGCGGGCCGACCTGCCCGCGGTCTCCATCAAGGACGTCTACGCGCACCCGACCCTGCGCGGCCTGGCCGGCGCGCTGGCCCCCGCGCCGGCCGGAAGCCCCGTCCAGGACGGGCTGGCCGCCGTCCTGGCCGAGGTGCTGCAGATGGACACCGTGGACCCGGACGCGCACGTCTTCGAGGACCTGGGCGCGGACTCCATGGTCATGGCCCGCTTCTGCGCCCGCGTGCGCAAGCGGGCCGACCTGCCCGCGGTCTCCATCAAGGACGTCTACGCGCACCCGACCCTGCGCGGGCTGGCCACGGCGCTTGCGCCCACCGCACCGGCGGAGGCCGAGGCCCCGGTCCCGGCCGATGTGTCCGCCGTGGCGGCGAGCGAGCCGGTGGCACGGGCGAGCGCGGCCGAGTACGTGGCCACCGGCGCGATGCAGGTGGCGCTCTTCCTCGCCTACACCCTGGTCATGGGCGCCGTGCTCCAGCGCGGCTTCGACTACATCTGGGCCGGTGGCGGCCTCCTCGAGGACTACCGGCGGGCGGCCCTCGTCGGCGCGGTCACCTTCGTTCTCATGTGCACGCTGCCGATCCTGGTGAAGTGGCTGCTCATCGGCCGGTGGCGGCCCCAGCAGATCCGCATCTGGAGCGCGGGCTACCTCCGGTTCTGGTTCGTCAAGACACTGGTCGCCGCCAACCCGCTGGTCCTGTTCGCCGGCTCGCCGCTCTACAGCCTCTACCTGCGGGCCCTGGGCGCGAAGGTCGGGCGCGGCGTGGTCGTCTTCTCCCGGCACGTGCCCGTCTGCACCGATCTGCTGACGATCGGCGACGGCACGGTCATCGAGAAGGACGGCTTCCTCTGCACCCACCGGGCCGTCGACGGCGTCATCCAGACCGGCCGGGTCACGATCGGCAGGAACGCCTTCATCGGCGAGAAGTCCGTCCTGGACATCGAGACGTCGATGGGCGACGGCGCGCAGCTCGGCCACGCCTCCTCCCTGCAGGCGGGGCAGGCGGTGCCGGCCGGCGAGCACTGGCACGGGTCGCCGGGTGAGCCGACACAGGCGGACTACCGGGGCGTCGCCCCGGCCGACTGCGGGACGTGGCGGCGGGCCCGGTACGCAGGACTGCAGCTGCTGTACCTGTTCGGCCTGTACCTGCCGCTGTCCTTCGGCGTCCTGGCCTACCTCCTCACCAAGATCCCGTGGATGGCCCAACTGCTGGAGGGCGGCCCGCTGGCCTTCACCAGCGCGTCGTTCTACGGCGTCGCGCTGCTGATCTCCCTCGTCCTCTTCTTCGGGGGCATGCTGCTCAGCCTGCTCGTCGTGATGGTCGTCCCACGCCTGCTCGACCTCGTCCTCGAGCCGGACCGGGTCTACCCGCTCTACGGGATCCACTACGTGTTCCACCGGGCGATCTCGCGGCTGACGAACCGGAAGTTCTTCCACGAGGTGTTCGGCGACAGCTCCTACATCGTCCCCTACCTGTCGGCCCTGGGTTACCGGCTCAAGCCGGTCGTGCAGACCGGGTCGAACTTCGGCACCGAGGTCAAGCACGACAGCCCGTACCTGAGCCACATCGGCAGGGGGACGGTGGTCGCCAGCGGGATCTCGATCGTCAACGCCAACTACTCCAGCACGTCGTTCAGCGTGTCCCCGACGCGCATCGGCGGGAACAACTTCCTCGGCAACGACATCGTCTACCCGCCACAGGGCAGGACCGGCGACAACTGTCTGCTGGCCACGAAGGTCCTCGTCCCGATCGACGGGCCGGTCCGCGAGGGCGTCGGGCTGCTCGGCTCCCCCGCCTTCCAGATCCCGCGCTCGGTCGCCCGGGACGACAAGTTCATCCGGATGGCACACGACGAGCAGTTCCCGCAGCGGCTGGCCGCGAAGAACCGGCACAACCTGGTCAGCATCGCGCTGTTCCTGCTGTCGCGGTGGGTCTTCGTCTTCGCCCTCACGCTGATCGGCTTCTCGATGGTCGACCTGTACGACTCGTTGGGCGCGGGGGCGATCGCGCTGGCCAACGTCGCGTGGGTCCTGTTCACCATCTGCTACTTCGCCTTCGTCGAGCGGGCGTCCACCGGGTTCAAGGGTGTGCGGCCGAAGTACTGCTCCATCTACGACGTCGACTTCTGGCGGACGGAGCGCTTCTTCAAGCTCTGCGCGCGGGCGAACGTGCACCGGCTGATGAACGGCACCCCGTTCAAGTCCCTGCTGTGGCGGATGGTCGGCGTCCGGGTCGGGAAGCGGCTCTACGACGAGGGCGCCGGGATGTCCGAGAAGAACATCGTGACCATCGGTGACGACGTGATCCTCAACGCGGGCGCGTACATCCAGTGCCACTCGCAGGAGGACTACGCCTTCAAGTCCGACGCCACCACCATCGGCTCCGGCTGCACGATCGGCGTGGCCACCATGGTCCATTACGGCGTGACCGTGGGGGACGGCGCCGTCATCGGGCCCGAGTCCTTCCTCATGAAGGGCGAGGAGGTCCCGGCCGGCGCCCGCTGGGGAGGCAACCCCGCCGCGGAGCTCGACCCGATCCCCCTCTCCGTCTTCGCTCTCCCCGCGCCGACTCCTCCTGCGGAGCTCGGCACCCCGGACGACGACGCCCTCAACGGGCAGGACACCCAGAACGTGGAGGAGTTCATGGAGCTGTTCGGCAAGGACGGGGACGCCTCGGCCGTCCCGGTCCCGCGCAGGGGCGGCCGGCACCGCGCCACCCAGCGTCACCTGGCGGAGTCCCGGTGACCGCCGTCCACACGGCCACGGACGCCGGCCGCGCGTTCTGGCACGAGACCCTCGCCGCAGGCGGGTCGACGACGATCCCGCGGTGGTCCCAGGCGCCGGCGCCCGGGACGGCGGCCCTCGAGGTGACGGTCGCGGACTCGACCCGGGTCACCCTGCGCCGGCTGGCCGACCGGCTGGCGGTTCCGCTCGGATCGGTGCTCCTGGCCGCCCACGCCCGCGTGCTCTCCGCGCTCTCCGGCGAGCACGAGGTCGTGACCGGCTACGTCGCCGGCGACGGGAACCGGCCCCTGCCGTGCCGGATCTCGACGGACGCCGGCTCGTGGCGGGCGCTGGTCCGGCGCACCGCCGCGGTGGAGGCCCAGGTGCTGGCGCACCGGCACGCCCCCCTCGAGGAGCTGCAGCGCGAGCTGGACACCCGCGGACCGTCGTTCGAGACGGTCTTCGACCCGACCGGCGCCGGCGGCGACCTCCCCGACGGCATCGTGCTGGAGGTCGCGCCGGCGCACCACGGCGACCGGCTGGCCGTGCGGCTGCGGTACCGGACCGACGTCCTGGACGCCGATGCCGCCGCGCGCATCGCCGGCTACCACCACACCGCGCTGGAGCAGCTCGCTGTCGACCCGGACGCCGAGCCGCGTCAGGCCAGCCTGGTCTCCCCCGAGGAGCTGCGCTTCCAGCTCGAGGACCTCGGTGGTCCGCAGCGCGCGCTGCCGGACCGTCCCGTGCACGAGCTCATCGAGGAGCGCGCCGCGGCCCAGCCGGACGCCGTCGCCGTGGTCTGCGGCGACCGGCAGTGGACCTACGCGGAACTCAACGCACGGGCCAACCACCTCGCCCGGGCGCTGCTGGCGCGAGGCGTGCGCCGGGAGGACGTCGTCGCGGTCGTCATGGAGCGCGACCTCGAGTGGGTCGCCGCCGTGCTCGCCGTCTACAAGTCCGGCGGGGCGTACCTCCCCCTCGAGCCGCACTTCCCGGCCGGCCGGATCGGGACGGCGCTCACCCGCGCGGAGTGCCGCCTGGTGCTCACCGAGGAGCGCAGCAGCACCACGCTCGACCAGGCGCTCGAGACCCTGCCCGACGTCGAACGGCTCCCCGTCGACGCGGCCTGGGCCGAGGACCACGCCGACGGCGACCTCGGCGTCCCGGTGGCGCCGGACCAGCTGGCCTACATGCTGTTCACCTCCGGCTCCACCGGTGAGCCCAAGGGCGTCATGTGCGAGCACGCGGGCCTGATCAACCACCTGTTCGCCAAGATCGAGGACCTCGCGATCGCCGAGGGCGAGGTCGTGCCGCAGACCGGGCCGCAGTGCTTCGACATCTCCATCTGGCAGATGGTCGCGGGGCTGGTGCTCGGCGGGCGGACCCTGGTCGTCCCGCAGGACGTGATCCTCGACGTCGAGCGGTTCGTCGACACGATCGTCGACAACCGGGCCGCGGTGCTCCAGGTGGTCCCCTCGTACCTGGACGTGATCGTCTCCTACCTGGAACAGCACCCCCGCGAGCTGCCCGACCTGCACACCGTCTGCCCCACCGGGGACTTCCTGAAGAAGGAGCTCGTCCAGCGCTGGTTCGCCGTCCAGCCCGGCATCCCGGTGGTCAACACCTACGGGTTGACCGAGACCTCCGACGACGCCGTCCACGAGATCATGGCGGAGGTCCCGGCCGAGGAGCGGGTGCCCCTCGGCCGGCCCATCATCAACACGCACGTCGACGTCGTCGACGAGCACGGGACCCCCGTCCCGCTGGGTGCCCCCGGGCTGATCGTCTTCTCCGGGATCTGCGTGGGTCGCGGGTACGTCAACGACCCCGAGCGGACCGCTCGCGTGTTCCGCGACGACCCCAACCGGCCCGGTGAGCGGATCTGCTGGACCGGCGACTACGGCCGCTGGCTGCCGAACGGAAAGCTCGACTTCCTCGGCCGCCGGGACAACCAGGTCAAGATCCGCGGCTTCCGGATCGAGATCGGCGAGGTCGAGAACGGCCTCCTGCGGGTGCCCGGGGTGCGCGACGGCGCCGCGGTGGTCGCCGAGGGCGCCGACCGCAACAAGCGCCTCGTGGCCTTCTACTCCGGTCCCGGGCCGATCGAGGACGACGTCCTGCGGGAGCGGCTGGGCGCGGCGGTGCCCGAGTACATGGTCCCGTCGACCTTCCACTGGCGCGAGGTCATGCCGTTGACGGCCAACGGCAAGATCGACCGGACGACGCTGACCGCCCTCGCCGGGGAGCTCCTCAGCGGGACGCGGGACCTCGACGCACCCGAGACGCCGACCGAGCGGCGGCTGGCGGAGGTCTGGTCGACGGTCCTCGGCGTCCCGGCCGAGCAGATCGGCCGGCGGGACTCCTTCGCCACCCTCGGCGGGACCTCCCTGTCGGCGGTGAAGCTCGTGGTCGCCCTGGGCCGCGCAGTGTCGCTGAAGGAGCTCCAGGCCGTACCCGACCTCGCCGCCCTCGCCGCCCTGCTCGACGAGCGCACCGGCTCCTCCCCCATCCCCTCCCCCCGAGCCCCCGAGAGGACCTCCTGATGTCGTCGTCTTCCCCGGCGTCCCTGCTCGGCGTGGAGCTGCAGCCGGGCAGCCCCCCGGTGCTGCGCACCGACGCCCGGGGCGATGCCACGGCGTGGGCGGCCGGGAACCGGGACGCCCTGCGCGCGGCCGTCGCCGAGCACGGGGCGGTGCTGGTCCGCGGCCTCGGGCTGCGTGACGCGGACGAGGTGGCGAACGTCTTCGGGCAGCTGACCACCGGCCTGATGACCGAGCGCGAGGCATTCGCGCCCCGGGAGCCGAGGGCCGGTGGGGCGTACTCGTCGACCCCGTGGCCGGCCAACCAGCCGATGTGCATGCACAACGAGCTGAGCTACGCGCTGGAGTTCCCGGGCCTGCTGCTCTTCGCCTGCCTCACCGCGCCCACCTCCGGCGGGGTGACCGGCGTGGCCGACGGTCCGACCGTGCTGGAGGCGCTCCCGGCCGACCTGGTCGAGCGCTTCGAGCGGGAGGGCTGGATGCTCGTCCGCAGCTTCAACGACGAGATCGGCGCCTCGGTGGCCGAGGCGTTCGGCACCGACGACCGGGCGGCGGTCGAGGAGTACTGCCGCACGCACGCCATCGAGGCCGCCTGGCAGCCCGACGGCAGCCTCCAGACGAGGCAGCGGCGCAGCGCCGTCGTGCGGCACCCGGTGACCGGCCGGCGCTGCTGGTTCAACCAGGTCGCGTTCCTCAACGAGTGGACGCTCGCGGAGGAGGTCCGCGAGTACCTGGTGGACGTCTACGGCCCGGACGGCCTGCCCTTCAACACGCGGTTCGGCAACGGCGACCCGATCGGCGAGGACGTCGTCGCACTGCTCAACGAGGTCTACGAGGCCCACACCCTGCGCGAGCCCTGGCAGTCCGGCGACCTGCTGGTCGTGGACAACATCCGCACGGCACACAGCCGGGAGCCCTACGAGGGACCCCGCGAGGTCCTCGTCGGGATGGCCGAGCCCACGCGCCTGCCCGACCGCACGACGACCGCCTGATCCCTCCCCCCGCACAACGGAGTACGCATGTCCCAGCAGCTCACGGTGCCCTCGTTCGCCGTGGTCCCCGGCGCCCAGGTCCAGTCCGCCCTGCACGGTCGCGAGAAGGAGATCGTCGAACTGGTCGAGGCGACCTACCGGCTCCACGGCGCGGGTGACTCGGTGAACCCGCCGTCCTACTTCCTGCGCTTCCCCGACCGCCCGTCCTCCCGGATCATCGCGCTGCCGGCCTCGATCGGCGGTCAGCTGCGGGTGGACGGCGTCAAGTGGATCTCCAGCTTCCCGGAGAACGTGGCGGCCGGCATCCCGCGCGCCTCGGCCGTCCTCATCCTCAACGACCACGACACCGGCTACCCGTTCGCCTGCATGGAGGCCTCGGTCATCAGCGCCACCCGGACGGCGGCGTCGGCCGCGGCGGGTGCCGACTGGCTCAGCCGCGGACGCCCGCGGCCGACGCGGGTCGGGTTCTTCGGCGTCGGCCTCATCGCCCGCTACATCCACACCTACCTCGCCGCGACCGGCTGGGCGTTCGACGAGATCGGCGTGCACGACCTCTCCTCCGACAGCGCCGCCGGCTTCGCCGGGTACCTGGAGCAGTCGGGGACGTCGGCCCGCGTCACCGTGCACGAGACCGCGGAGCAGCTGATCCGCTCCAGCGACCTCGTCGTCTTCGCCACGGTCGCCGGCGAGCCGCACGTCACCGACCCGTCCTGGTTCGACCACAACCCCCTGGTGCTGCACGTGTCGCTGCGCGACCTCGCACCGGAGATCCTGCTGCGCTCGGTCAACGTGGTCGACGACGTCGAGCACTGCCTTAAGGCCGACACCTCGCCGCACCTCGTCGAGCAGCTCACGGGCAACCGCGACTTCCTGCTCGGCACGCTCGCCGACGTGATGGCCGGCCGGGTGACCGTCCCGGCGGACCGGCCGGTGGTCTTCTCGCCCTTCGGCCTGGGCGTGCTCGACCTCGCGGTCGGCAAGTCCGTCTACGACGAGCTGGCCCGCACCGGCGAGCTGCACGTCGTCGACGACTTCTTCTCCGAGCTGCGCCGGTACGGGTGAGGACGGCGCGGTGGGGAGCATGACCGGGTCGGCCGTCGTGGCCGGCTGCGAGTGGCTGGAGTACGACTACGGACCGGCGCTGGTGCCGCAGGACCGGCCCGCCTCCTTCACCATGTGGCGGTACCGGGACCTGCTCCCGGTGCCGGACGGCCCGGTGCGGTACCCGCTGCCGATCGGTGGCACGCCGCTGCTGCCCGCCCCGGCCCTGCGGCAGGAGACGGGGACGCCGCGCCTGTGGATCAAGGACGAGACGCGCAACCCGACGACGTCGAACAAGGACCGCGCCACCGCACTGGTGATCGAGGACGGCCTGCGGCGGGGGATCGACACGATCACGACCGCCTCCACCGGCAACGCGGCGGTCTCCACGGCCTTCGGCGCGGCCGCGGCCGGGCTGCGGGCGGTCATCTTCGTGTCCCTCGGCTGCCGGCCGGAGAAGATCGCGATGATGACGCAGGCCGGCGCCTGGGTGTTCCAGGTGCCGGCCGGCTACGCGGCCGCCACGGACCTCTCCCGGGACGCCGCCCAGGCGTTCGGCTGGCTGGACCGCAACACCGGCGCCAACCCGGTCACCCTCGAGGCCAAGAAGACGGTGGCGTTCGAGGTGTGGGAACAGCTGGGTCGGGTGATCCCGGACGTCGTCGTCGCCCCGGTGGGCGACGGTCCGACGCTCGTGGCGCTGGACAAGGGCTTCGACGAGCTCGTCCGCTGCGGCCTGGCTCCCCGGCGGCCCCGCCTGGTCGGGGTGCAGGCCGAGCACTGCCAGCCACTGGTGCGCGCCTGGCTCGGCACGCCGGCCGGCCCGGCGGAGCTGGACCCCGCCGCCACGGCGGCCGACGGCATCGCCGTGCTGCGGCCGGCGATCGGGGACGCCGTGCTGGACGCGGTGCGCCGGGACGACGGGGCGATGGTGGCGGTCTCCGAGGACTCACTCGCCGCTGCGGTGGGGACGCTGGCCCGCCGTGCCGGTGTCGGCGCCGAACCCGCGGGTGCCGCTGCACTGGCCGGGCTGGAGATCGCCGTCGCGCAGGGCATGGTCGACCGGTCGGAGACCGTCGTCCTGCTGGTCACCGGCCGCGGCAAGGCCGCCGCCGGCCCGGCCGACCCACACCGCGTCGCCGTCGTCGAGAGCCTCGACGAGGTCGAGCGCGTCCTGGCCGGCGGGATGGACCGGTGACCTCCTGCGCGTCCCCGTCTCCACCCGCGGCGCCGGAGGCGCCACCCGCGCGGGGTCGGGTGACCGGCGTGGACCTCGCCCGCGGACTCGCGCTGTTCGGGATGATGGCCAAGCACGTCTTCGAGGACGTCACCGCCAACGGCCCCACCGCGACGGGCATCATCGCCTCCGGCCGGTCGGCGACCACGTTCGTGCTGGTGGCCGGGGTGAGCCTCGCCTTCCTGTCCGGCGGACGGCGGATCCTGCACGGGCGCCCCCGTCGGGCGGCCGCGGTGGGGCTGGCGGTCCGTGCCCTGCTGATCGGGACGATCGGCCTGCTGCTGGGGTACGCCGGTTCCGGGCTGGAGGTCATCCTGGCGTACTACGCCGTCTTCTTCCTGCTCGCGATCCCGCTCCTAGGCCTGAGGCCCAGGACGCTGGGGTTCCTCACGGCGGCGATCATCGTGCTGGGCTCAGTCCTGATGTTCGCCACGGACAACGTGGACCTCCCTGATGCGGACATCGGCGATCCGTCCTTCACGACCCTGGTGACCGACCCGCTCGGGCTCCTGGGCGAGATCCTCGCCGGTGGGGACTATCCCGCGGTGGTGTACATGGCCTACCTGTGCGCGGGGCTCGCCATCGGGCGGCTCGACCTGACCTCACGCCGCGTCGCGGGATGGCTGTTCGGCGGCGGCGTCGCGCTCGCAGTGGCCACCCAGGTCGCGTCCCGCGTCATGCTGTACCCGCTCGGCGGCCTGGACCGCTTGATCGCCGCGGACGGGCTCCGGGGCGACCGGGCGCAGATCGCCACCACGCTGCTGTGGGCCCCCGAGGGCTCGTCCTCGTGGTGGTACCTGGCGCTGCCCGCTCCGCACTCGCACACGACGTTCGACGCCCTGAACTCCGTCGGGTCGGCCATGGCGGTGCTGGGTGCCTCGCTCCTCCTGACGCGGATCTCCGCACTCCGACGAGTGCTGGCGCCCGTGGAGGCCGCCGGAGCCATGACGCTCACGTTGTACAGCGCACACGTCCTCCTCGTCGCGGTGGGGGTGTTCGAGGACTCGGAGGCGGTGCAGTACCTCTTCTTCGTCGTCTCCGCGATGGTGTTCGCCGTCCTCTGGCGGCACTGGCGGGCGCAGGGCCCGCTGGAGGAACTGGTCGGCCGTGCCGCGGGACGGGCCCGGCAGGCGGTGCTCAACAGTCCGGCGTCCCCCGCGGGCGCCGTGGACCGGAGGTGACCCGGTGCGCCCCTGCTACGGCCGGCCGCCCTGGCCGCGGTCCGGCCCCGACCTCGCGCCGCTGCCCGGCGTCTGCCAGGTGTGGTGGGCCCGGCCGGGCGACGTCCGCCCGGAGCACGACGCGCTGCTCGGCGAGGCCGACCTGGCCCGCCGGGCGCGGCTGGCCCGGCCGGCCGACCGGCAGCGCATGACGGCGGGCGCGGCGGTCGCCCGGATGGTGCTGGGGACCGCGCTCGGGACCCCGCCGGCCGACCTGCGGATCGACCGGACCTGCACCACCTGCGGCTCGCCGCACGGCCGGCCCCGGCTCGCCGACGCCGACGGCCCGGACTTCTCGATCTCCCACTCGGGCCACTGCGTCGTCGTCGCCGTCCTGCCGGGTGGCCGGGTGGGCGTGGACGTCGAGGAGATCGGCCGGTTCGCGCCCGGTGAGCTCGAGGAGATGGCCTCCTGCGCGCTGTCCGACGCGGAGCGCGAGCACGTGGCCCGGCTGCCGGCCGCCGTGCAACCGCGGGCCTTCACCGTCTGCTGGGTGCGCCGGGAGGCCGTGCTCAAGGCCACCGGTCAGGGGCTGGACGTCCCGCCGGACGGGCTGGTCCTCACCCCGCCGTCCACCCCGCCCCGGGTCCTGTACCGGGACGGGCGGGAGCCGGTGTGGCTGCGCGACCTGCCCGCCCCGCCCGGCTTCGTCGCCGCGCTGGCGGGCCTGGGCACCCCTCCGGACGACGTCGTGCACCGCGACGCCGGGCCGCTGCTGCGTCAGACCAGCCGGCGGTCGTCCGGGCCGACCACGCGCAGCCACCGGTAGCCGTAGCCGTCGAGGGTCAGCTCGACCCCGCCGTCCCCGTCGACCGGTTCCTCGCCGTCGCACAGCAGGTCGACCAGCCGGTGCCCGGCGTCGCAGCCCTCGAGGGTCAGCGGGACGGTGCGCGGCTGCGCGCCGAGGTTGTGGACGGCGACCAGCGCGCCGTCGTCCCAGCTGCACAGGTGGGCCAGCACCTCCGGGTGCGGCTGCTCGAGGACGGTGAAGGCCCCCCAGCCCAGCTCGGGTGACTCGCGGTACCGGCGGATGAGCAGCTTCACGAACGACAGCAGCGACTCGGGGTCGCGGCGCTGGTCGGCGACGTTGACGAAACGCGGGGCGAAGCCGCCGTCGACGACCGGGCCGGGCAGCCGGTCGGGGTCGGCGGTGGAGAAGCCGCCGTTGGGGCCCGACGTCCACTGCATCGGTGTCCGGACGGCGAGCCGGCCCTCAGCCGAGAGGTCCTCCCCCATGCCGATCTCCTCGCCGTAGAAGAGCACCGGGGTGCCGGGGAGGGAGAAGAGCAGGCTGTAGACCATCTGCACCCGGCGCGGGTCCCCGTCCAGCATCGGCGGCAGCCGGCGACGCAGCCCGCGGCCGTAGACCTGCATGCGCTCCTCGGGGCCGAAGGCGGCGAAGACCTCCCGGCGCTCGTCGTCGGTGAGCTTGTCGAGGGTGAGCTCGTCGTGGTTGCGGACGAAGGTCGCCCACTGGCTGTCCGGGCTGACGGCCGGGCGGTCGGTGAGGGCCTTGATCAGCGGACCGGCGTCCCCCCGGGCCAGCGACAGGTACAGCGCCTGCATGCCGACGAAGTCGAAGAGCATCGTCAGCTCGTCGCCGTCGGCGCCGCCGAAGAACTCGACCTGCTGCTCGTGCGGCAGGTTGACCTCACCGAGGAGGATGCCGTCCCCGGTGCGGCGGCCGAGCAGCTGGCGCAGCGCGCGCAGGTACTGGTGCGGGTCGGGGAGGTCCCCGCCGTGGTCCGGCTCCACCTCCAGGAAGAAGGGGACGGCGTCGACGCGGAAGCCGGACAGCCCGAGCTGCAGCCAGAAGCCCATGACCTTGGCGACCTCGTCGCGCACCCGCGGGTCGGCCACGTTGAGGTCGGGCTGCTCCTTGTAGAAGCGGTGCTGGTACCACTCGCCGGTGGGCTCGTTGAAGGTCCAGATGCTCTTCTCCTGGTCGGGGAAGACGACCTGGTCGGAGGTGTCCGGCGGCTCGTCGTCCCGCCAGACGTAGAAGTCGTGGAACGGGTCGTCGCGGCTCTGCCGGGCCCGCTGGAACCACGGGTGCCGGATCGAGGTGTGGTTGACGACCAGGTCGGCGATGACCCGCATGCCGCGGTCGTGGGCGGTGCGGATGACCTCGACCAGGTCACCGTGGGTGCCCAGCCGCGGGTCGACCCCGTAGAAGTCGGTGATGTCGTAGCCGTCGTCCCGCTCGGCGGTCGGGTAGAAGGGCATCAGCCACAGGCAGGTCACGCCGAGGTCGGCCAGGTGGTCGATGCGCTGCGCGAGGCCGGCCAGGTCGCCGCAGCCGTCGCCGTCCCAGTCCAGGTAGGTCTCGACGTCCAGGCAGTAGACGACGGCGTTCTTCCACCACAGGTCCGCGGTGTCGGTGATGCGCATCCCGGCGTCCTCTCCTCGGCGTGCCCCGTCCCTACCGCAGATCGGCCTCGGGTGCGACCTGCGCCTCGGCGGTCAGCGGGGCGAGGACGGCTACGCCTTCGCCGTCCTGGCCGGCGCCGGGGTGTTCGGCAGGACGGCCCGCCGCACGTCACCGGAGATCGTCGCCACCAGCTTCTCCAGCGGCCCCTGGGTCCGGACGCGGCTCCACAGGACGGCGAAGACGATCGAGGAGACGACGAGGAGCAGGTACTGCGCGATCTCCCAGTCCTCGAACACCCCCAGGGCGATGAGCAGGATGTGCGCGCTGTAGAGGGTCAGGGTCATCGTGCCTGCCGCCCGGATCGGGCCGAGCAGGCGCCCGAGGGCGCGGATCCGCGTCAGGAGGAGCGCGGCCCCGAGCACGGCCATGGCCGAGCCCAGCACGTTGGTCACGTCGAGCGTCGTGTGGGCGTGCGGGGCCGGCAGCGCCAGGTACCACCACGACGACGTGTCGGGCGGGTCCCACAGCAGCTGCGTCGCGATCGCCGCGCGGTCCCCGTGCAGGTCGCTCGAGGCGATGAGCCGGTCGAGGCCGCCCAGCGGGTACAGCAGGACGCGGGACGCCACCTGCGAGGCGGCAGCCAGCGCGACCCCGCCGCCGAGCAGCCACCCCGCCACCCGCCGGGACGTCAGGTCGAGCCGGCCGATGGCGAGCCCAGCGCACACGAAGGCCATGTACACCACCGCGGGGTAGTCACCGGTGACGAGGATCTGGACCAGCAGGCCGAGCGGTTCCGTCGCCAGGGTGACGAAGGTCGGCTCGTAGGTGCCCGAGTCGGGCAGGCCCATGCCGTCCGTGGCGAACAGCAGCACGGGGCCCAGCGCGGCGAAGGCGACCGACAGGAGCGCCAGTGTCCTCGGCCGCAGCCCCAGGAGCGGGATGGAGAGCAGGAAGAACACGGCGTAGTAGGCCAGGATCAGCTCGATGTCGGCCCCGGCGAAGCCCAGGAGCAGACCGATCGCCCCGATCATGGCCGCGCGCACGGCCAGGCCGGCGGCCGCGGCGGTGCGGGCCCGGCCGTGCAGGATGCGTCGTCCTCCGGACAGGAAGGCGATGCTGACCCCGGCGACCAGGGCGAAGGTGGTCGCGGCCCGGCCCGAGGCGATCAGCCCCGTGGCCGTGGGGCCGTGCTCGGTGACGTCGTCGAAGACGTGCTTGGCCATCATGCCGAGCAGCGCCAGTCCGCGGGCGAGGTCCACCCCGGTCACCCGGGACGACCGGGCAGCCGGAGCCGCGGGTGGTCGGACGGGGGCGGGAGCAGCCGGTGGTCGGACAGCGACCGGAGCCGCGCTCGGGCGCAAGGTCACGGAGGATCTCCTCGTTCGGGGTGCACGGCGCCGGCCGGCCTGCATCCAGCGGCCCGCGGCTCCCCCATAAGAGGCCGCCGGGGCGGCTCCGGATACACGTCCGCCGCAAGCCGTTCCGGGCCCGGCGGGCCCCGCCGCGGCGGGATCGAGGTCACGCGCCCGGAGACGCCGACGCCGCCGGTGGCCCACCGCGGGATCGCGGTGGGCCACCGGCGGCGAGCACCCCCGTCAGGGGTACCGGTCAGTGTCCGTCAGGACGCCCATGGCACAGGGCCTCCGCTCACCGGTGGTCCGCCCCGGCGCCGACGAGCTCGCCGGCGTCGTCCCCGGCCGGCCGGGGGGCCGGCAGCTGCGGCAGCGCCGCGGGCCGCAGTGCCACGGCCGGCAGGGTCTCGCGCATCTCCCGGGCCGGGTTGCCCCCCCAGTGCTCGTGCGCCGGGACCTCCTCGCCCTTCATGAGGAAGGACTCGGGGGCGAGCGCCGCACCGTCGCCGATCGTCACGCCGTAGTGGACCGTCGTGCCGATGCCGATGGTGCAACCCGAGCCGATCGAGACCCGGTCGGACTTGAACGCGTAGTCCTCCTGCGAGTGGCACTGGATGAACGAGCCGGCGTTGATGGTGACGTCGTCGCCGATCGTGACCAGGGTCTTCTCCGACATGCCGCCGCCGTCGTCGAAGAGCCGCCTGCCGAGCCGGACACCGAGCATCCGCCAGAACCAGGACTGGAACGGGGTGCCGGTGAAGACCGCGTTCAGCCCCGGCCCCGCCTGCATCTTGAAGAAGCGCTCCGACTGCCAGAAGCCGACCTCGTAGATCGAGCAGTGCCTCGGCTCCAGACCACGGAACCCGGTGGACCACCGCTCCACGAACGCCACGTAGAACAGGGTGAAGAGGACGACGGCGACCTCACCGAGGGCCAGTGCGGCCGCCCCCAGGTCGGCGTAGAAGTCCGCGGCCAGGAGGCCCACCAGGGTCAGCCCGAAGGAGTAGCCCCACTTGGCCAGCAGCCAGTACGCCATGGTGAGGAGGTTGTGCCGGTTCTTGGCGGCGAGGCGGCGCGGGAACTCCTCGTCGTGGGCCATGCGGATGAACCTGCTGTCCCGGTCGACGGTGCGCGGGATCTCGAAGCTCGGCGACCCGAGCAGCCCGACGTTCTCCCGGACCTCCCCGTCGATGGGGACGAGGACCTTCGTCGCGAGCAGGCAGTTGTCCCCCGTCCGGCCGCCGGCGGGATAGACGATGTCGTTGCCGAGGAAGTTGTTCCCGCCGATCCTCGCCGGGGAGAGGCGGAACGACGTGCTCGAGTAGTCGGCGTTGACGAAGTGCAGGCCGCTGGCGACCACCGTGCCGCTGCCGGCCGAGCACAGGTACGGGTTCTCGTGCACCAGTTCCGAGGCGAAGTTGGAGCCGGTCTGCACCACCGGCCTGAGCTGGTACCCGAGCCAGCGCAGGTAGTGGACGACGTAGGAGCTGTCGCCGAAGAGCTCCATGAAGAACCGGCGGTTGGTCAGGCGCGTGATCGCCCGGTGCGCCGAGTAGTGGATCCCGTAGATCGGGTAGACCCGGCCCGGCTCCAGAGCCCGGTTGAGCAGTCGGGGGACGGTGCCGGCGACGAGGAGGCTGAGGAGCATCCCGCCGAAGAAGACCACCAGGGACGCCACCAGCACGACGACGATGAAGTTGCCGCCGGCCATCGCCAGCGACCCCGGCTCCAGCAGGGCGGCGAGCCACGGGACCCCCTCGAGCAGCAGGATCGTGCCCCCGGCCGTGACCGGCACGTAGACGAGGAACCACAGCAGCAGCTGCATCGCCGTGTACGTGACCGCCCTGCGGCGGCTGATGCGGAGCGGTTCGACCGTCTGGTAGTTGGACTGGGTCGGCTGCCCCGGGGACCCGTGCCACCGCTCGCCGGCGGGCACGGCCTGGCCGGCGTGGAGCGAGGACGCATGGCCGAGCTGGGCTCCGTCGCCGATCGAGACCTCGATGTCGAGCACCGACTTCTCACCGACGAACGCGTTGCGCCCGAGGGTGACCGCGCCCGTCTGGATGACGCCGGCCCGAGCCCGGTAGCCGGTGAAGTACGTGTGGTTCCGGATGACCGTGCCGTCGCCGATGGTGATGAGGTCGGCGCACACCGGCGCGTGGCGGGTGAGGATCAGGACGTCGCGCCCGACCTTCGCGCCCAGGGCCCGCAGGTAGAGGGAGTAGATCGGCGAGCCGGCGAACAGGACCATCGGGTTCAGGGTGGTCACCGTCTTGACCAGCCAGAAGCGGACGTAGGCGAGCGTCCAGACGCGGATCTCCTGGCGCTTCCACCGCCCGACGAGCGTCCACTTCACCGCGATCGGGAAGAGGCAGGCGGCGATGAAGGCCGCGCTACCGGCCAGCGTCGCCCGCAGGTAGGTGTCGACCAGGCTCCCGCCCGCGGAGATGAAGTCGAAGGTCAGCTGGAAGCCGAGCGCGAGGACGTAGGCGTACCCGCAGATGAGGAGCAGCTGCAGGGCTCCGGTGAGGACGTACGCCGCCGTGGTGGCCGGCGCAGGCGCCTGGAGCGCCACCCCGGACGACGCCTCGTCCGCAGGCGCGACCGATGCGGCGGCGGTCCGCGGTGCCGCGTCGGCGAACGCCGCGGCCAGGTCGCGGATGGTGGGGTGGGCGTAGACGTCCTTGATCGAGACCGAGGGCAGGTCGTCCCGCTTGCGCACCCGGGCGCAGAAGCGGGCCATGACCATCGAGTCGGCGCCCAGGTCCTCGAAGACGTGGGCGTCGACCGCCACGGACTCGACCTGCAGCACCTCCGCCAACACCGCGGCCAGCGCGGTCTCCACCGGGTCGGCGGCCGGCGCCGGCGCGAACGCCGCCGCCAGGTCGCGCATGGTGGGGTGCTGGTAGACGTCCTTGATCGAGACCGAGGGCAGGTCGTCCCGCTTGCGCACCCGGGCGCAGAAGCGGGCCATGACCATCGAGTCGGCGCCCAGGTCCTCGAAGACGTGGGCGTCGACCGCCACGGACTCGACCTGCAGCACCTCCGCCAACACCGCGGCCATGGCCTCGGCCGGGGTCCGCTCGGCGCCGGTCGTGGGACCGGCGTTGCCGGCACCACCGGCGGATGAGGCGATGGGACCAGTTGTCAGGGCGTGGACGTTCTCCACCAGCACGCGGGCTCCTCGGGACAGGGGGACCTCGAGACGTGTTCGGACAACCCGTCGGGGGTCCGTCCACATACAGACGTGGCCCACGTGTTCCCAGATACGTGCGCGTCGAGATCCGCCCGCCGCCGTGGACGTCACGACGGCCCGCCACCCGGTCGGGCCGGGCCGTCCCCGCGCGGCCGACGAGCAGCAGGGCGACGGCCTCCACCCTCGGCGCCCCTATCGCACCCCGGGCTCGTCGAGCAGCTGGAAGAGCAGGTGGTCCTGCCACTCGCCGGCGATGCGCAGGTACCGCGGGGCGACGCCGATCGGCGTGAACCCGTTCTTGCGCAGCACCCGCTGCGAGGCGGCGTTGTGCAGGAGGGTGCCGGCCTGCAGCCGGTGCAGGCCGACCTCGCCGAACGCCCATCGGGTCATCGCGGCGACCGCGGCCGTGGCGACCCCGCGGCCGGTGGCGTGCCCGGAGATCCAGTAGCCGAGGTCGCCGGAGAGGAACGCGCCGCGGACGACGTTGTTCACGGTGATCCGCCCGACCGGCTCGCCGTCCAGGACGACCACCCCGGGCAGGATGCCGCCGAGCCGGTGCAGGTCCAGCAGCCGTGCGGTGTCCTGCCGCTGGAACTCCTCGGTCCAGTACTCCTCCGGGCGGGTGGGGTCCCACGGCGCCAGGTGCTCGCGGTTGGCCGCGACCAGCGCGGTGAGGGCGGGGACGTCGTCCTGGCTGACGAGGCGGACGGTGACGTGCCCGCTCACGGGAGCACGGCCGGCTGCGGTTCCTGGTGAGGACGGCGCGGCTCCGGTGGGCCCTCCGGGTCGATCGCCACCGCCGGCGCCGGCCGGGTGACGTCGAGCTGCGGGAGGACGTGCCGGCCGAAGGCGTCGAGGAAGGGCAGCTGCTCCTTGCCGACGTGGTGCAGGTAGACCTGGTCGAAGCCGAGGTCGACGTACTCGGCGATCCACTCCGCGTGCTGACCGAGGTCGGCCGAGACGCGCACCGCCTGCGTCACGGCCTCCGGCGGCACGTGCGCGCTGGCCTGGTCGAAGGCGCGGGTGGTGTCGAGGTCCCAGCACAGCGGCGGCGGGAAGACGTTGCTGCGCCACTGGTCGTGGGCGATGTCCAGGGCGCGGTCGGGGTCGGGGTCCCAGGAGACGTGCACCTGGATGGTGAGCGTGCCTTGCCCGCCGGCGCCGCGGTAGGCGTCGATCAGCTCGCGGAGGGTGTCGTGCGGCTGGTTGATGGTGACCAGCCCGTCGGCCCACTCGGCGTGCCGGCGGGCGGTCGCGGCGGTGACGGCGGGGGCGATGAGCGCCGGCTGCTGCTCAGGGAGGGTCCAGATGCGGGCGCGGTCGACGGTGACCAGGCCCTCGTGGCTGACCTCCTCGCCGGCGAGCAGCGCGCGGATGACGTCGACGCACTCGCGCAGCCGGGCGTCCCGCAGTTCCTTGCGGGGCCAGACGTGCCCGGTGACGTGCTCGTTCATGGCCTCGCCGGAGCCGAGGGCGACCCAGAAGCGGCCGGGGAACATCGCGCCGAGGGTGGCGACGGCCTGGGCGACGATCACCGGGTGGTAGCGCTGGCCGGGGGCGTTGACCGCACCGAAGGGCAGCCCGGTGGTGGCCAGGGCGGCGCCGAGCCAGGACCAGGCGAAGCCGGAGTGGCCCTGGCGTTCGTTCCACGGCTCGAGGTGGTCGGAGCACATCGCCGCGGTGAAGCCCACCTCCTCGGCGTGCTGGACCGCGCGCAGCAGCTCGGCGGGGTGCACCTGCTCGTGCGAGTTGTGGAACCCGATCACCGTCATGCCGGGCCCCTACCCCGTCGTCGCGGCGGCTACCTGCGGACTCGGCCCGAGCAGCGCCAGGTGACCCGGCCGGTCGGCTGCACACCCGGGCAGCTCGCGCGTTGTCACCCCGCCCGCGACGGGCGTGGTCGCCGCGGGGCTCGGGGCGGTGGGGTCAGAACGGTGGCGGGTCGTCGGCGGGGTCGTGCAGCGGCGGTGGCTGTTCGGGCCGGTCGGGTGGGCGGGTGAGGACCCGAGGGCCGGTGAGTTGCAGGCCCGGTGGCCGGCTGGTGCGGGTCACCCCGCTGGGGCGCGCACGGTGAGGATGCCGTCCGGGGTCGTGGTGCAGGTCCAGCCGGGGGCGTGGGTCTTGAGCCGGTGGTGCCGGCGGCACAGGCAGCACAGGTTGGCGCAGTCGGTGGCCCCACCGAGCCGATCATGGGGTTGCCGCTGGCGACACGCGAAGACGCGCCGCGCGGGACTGCAGCAAGCCCATGATCGACGACGAGGGGACGACGAGGGCAGGCGTGCGGCCGAACGTCAGGCAGGGGCGGCGGTGTCGGTTCCCTCGGTGGGTGTGCTGGCACCGCCGAGCAGCAGCAGCTCGGCGTCCGTGTGCTCGAGCGGCGCGGCGAACAGGTGGCCCTGCGCCAGTGCGACCTGACCGTCGCGGAGGTGGGTGCGCTGACGCTCCTCCTCGATGCCCTCGGCGACGATCTCCAGGTCGAGGGTGTGCCCCAGGTTGATCAGCCCGCGCAGGATGGCCGGCATCGACTCGGCGTCGTCGATGGTGCCGACGAACGACCGGTCGATCTTGAGGATGTCGACGGCGAACTGCCGCAGGTGCGACAGCGACGAGTAGCCGGTGCCGAAGTCGTCGAGCGCCACCCGCACGCCGAGGCCGCGCAGCTCGTGCAGCCGCTCGGCGGCCAGCACCGGGTCACGCACCAGCACCGACTCCGTCAGCTCCAGCACGAGGGCCGACGGCGGCAGCCCGCTGGCCGCCAGCGCCGTCCGCACGTCCTCGAGAAGCCGCGGCGACCCCAGCTGGGACGGCGAGACGTTGACCGCCATGGACAGGTCGGCCGCGGCCGGGTGGTCGCGGCGCCAGGCGGCCGCGGCGACGCACGCCTCGGTGAGGACCCACCGGCCGATGTCGGGGACCAGCCCGATCTCCTCGGCCACCGGCAGGAACCGCTCGGGCAGCACGACGCCGAGGGTCGGGTGCTCCCAGCGGAGCAGCGCCTCGAAGCCCGTGACCCGCTCGCTGCCCAGGTCGACGACGGGCTGGTAGACCAGCCGGAACTCCCCGCCGGCGACCGCGGCCCACAGGTCGGCCTCGAGCTGGCGGCGCTCCGCGGCGGCCGAGCGCATCTGCGGGTTGAACACGACGTAGCGGCCCGGCCCCGAGCCCTTGGCCCAGTACATGGCGTTGTCGGCGTCGCGCAGCAGGGAGGACGCCGTCGCCGCGACGTCCCCGGTGGCGATGCCGATGCTCGCCGAGACGGTGACCCGCTGCCCACCCAGGTCGACGGGTCCGTCGAGCGCGGCGAGCACCCGCTCGGCGATCCGGGTGGCCTCCTCCACGCCGGGCGAGCGCTCGACGAGGATGGCGAACTCGTCGCCGCCGAGCCGGGCGAGCGTGTCCTCGGTGCGGACGGCGGACTGCAGCAGCCGGCCGACCTCGCGGATGAGCCGGTCCCCGGCGGCGTGACCCAGGCTGTCGTTGACGGCCTTGAAGCCGTCGAGGTCGAGGAACACGACGACCACCTCGCCGCCGCTGCGCGCGGTGCGGCGCAGCGCGAGCTCGAGCCGGTCGGTGAACAGCGCCCGGTTGGCCAGGCCGGTCAGGACGTCGGAGAAGGCCAGCCGGGCCAGGTCGGCCTCGGTGCGTCGCACCCGCCGGGCGGCGAGCGCGGCCGCACCCGCGGCCGCGCCGCCGCTGAGCAGCAGGTGCAGCAGCACCTGCTCGGAGCCGGTCGCGAGCCGTGCGGCGGCGAGGTGCGCGGCGGTCAGCGTGGCCGCCAGCACCCCGGAGAGGACCGCGATCTGCAGGCCGCGGGCCGGGGGCCGTGCCGGTGCGTCGTCCACTGCTGGCCTTCCGTCGGGGAGCGTCCCCGTCGGTCTCGGCGCGCCGGCCCCGCCGCTTGAGCGAACCGCCCCGGCCCCACCCCCCAGGGGTGAGCCCGGTCAGCCGAGCAGGTCCGCGACCCGGCCCGGGTCGTCGGCGAGTGCAGCACCGCCGGGCCGAGCAGCGGCGGGTGGACCAGCAGCCGGGTGCTGTCGGTCACGGAGGCGCCTGGCGCCGTCGGTACCAGCGCGGCGAGGTGGACGGCGGCGGGGTGAGCGCGGCCTGCACCACGAGGACGTCGGGGCCGGAGGCGTCGAGGCTCTCCGCCAGCGCGGCCGCGAACTCCTCCCCGAAGCCGTCCACCGCCCGGGCCGGGACGCCGAAGGACCGGGCGAGGGCGACGAAGTCCGGGGTCAGCAGGTCCACGCCGCGCGTCGGGACGCCGGCGTGCACCTGGTCGAACCGCAGCATCCCGTACCCGCCGTCGTCGACGAGGACGGTGGTGACCGGCAGCCGCTCCTGGGCGAGGGTGGCCAGCTCCCCGCAGGCGAACAGGAAGCCACCGTCACCCACGAGGACCAGGGCCCGGCCCCGGCCGGCGACCGCCGCCCCGATGGCGGCGGGGAAGGCGTAGCCCAGCGTCCCCCAGCCCAGCGCGTAGGCCAGCCGGCGCGGCCCCGGCACGCGGGCGAAGGCCGCCGCCCAGTAGCCGGCGATGCACATGTCCGCGAGCAGCACCCCCGTCCGGTCGGACACCCGGTCGAGGGCGTCGAGCAGGGCCTCCGCCTGCGGCTCCTCCGCCCGCACCAGGGCCCGCACCTCGCCGGCCAGGGCGTCGTGGGCCGCGCGGAGAGCGGGGAGGCCGTCCCGCTGGGGCAGGCCGTCGAGCAGCCGGGCGAGCACGGCGGCCACGTCGCCGGTCACCACGACGTCGGCCGGGTAGTTCTTCGCCGCGTCGGCGGGGTCGACGTTGACCGCCAGCAGCGCCGGCGGGGGCGGCATGGCCCAGTTCTGGGTGTTGGTGCCGTCGAGGTCGCTGCCCAGGGAGACCACCAGGTCCGCCTCGTCCCACAGCCGGCCGACGGCGGGGACGTACGGCGGGCCGGGCACCAGGCACGGGTGGTCGGGCGGCAGCAGGCCGCGCCCGCCGAAGGTCGTGACGACGGGAGCGGCCAGGCGCACGGCGAGGTCGCCGACGAGGTCGCCGGCCCCCGACCGGAGCGCCCCGCCGCCGGCCCACACCAGCGGGCGGCGGGCCCGGGCGAGCAGCTCGCGGGCGCGGGCCAGCTCGTCCTCGTCCACCGGCTGCCGGGGGGCGGACGGCAGCGGAGTGCGGACCACGCCGCCCGCCGCTGCGCCGAGGAGGTCGGTGGGCACGCCGAGGTGGACCGGCCCCGTGGGCGCGCGCAGGGCGGCCGAGCCGGCACGGACGGTGTCGGCGTACAGGTCCGGCACCGCCGAGGTGACCACGGTGGCCTTCGTAACGGGCACGAACATGGCCGCCTGGTCCCGGGTCTCGTGCAGGACACCCCGGTACACGCCGGGACGCCGCAGCGTCGACGGGATGTCGGTGGCGACCACGAGCACCGGCGCACCCGACGCCATGGCCTCGCCCGTGGCGCCGAGGGTGTTCGCCGCGCCGGGCCCCGTCGTCACCACGGCCACGCCCAGCCGGCCGGTCGCGCGGGCGTACCCGTCGGCCGCGTAGACGGCGGCCTGCTCGTGCCGGACGCCGACCACGCGGACCCCGGCCGCGGCGGCCGCCTCCCACACGGCGAGGTTGTGCACCCCGGGCAGTCCGAAGACCGTGTCCACGCCGAGGTCCTGCAGGGCCCCGACCAGGTGGTCCGCACCCGTCGTGCCCACGCCGCGCTGGGGTCTCATCGCTCTCCTCGGGGCAGCCGGGACGTCGGGTCGATGCTCTCGGACGCGGCCCGGGCGGCGCGACCGGAGCGAGAGCAGCACCACGCGCGGTGTGCCGTGTGGGCGGCGGGTGGGCTGGGGAGTATCGGAGGCGTGACGCGCACTCCCACCACCGACGAGTGGGGCATCGACGCCAGCTGGCTCGACGCCTCCGACGAGGAACACCAGGTCGCCGAGGCCACCATCGAGCGGCTGCGCGAGGTGATCGGCACCCCGCCGGCCGACCTCGAGGACCGCGCCCCCATCGTCGCCCGCCCCGGCGACGTCCTGGAGGTGGACGAGGCCGAGGTGACCCTCGAGGACGGCTCCACCCGGCACGTCGACGGCGAGCTGCCCGACGACTTCCCGCTCGGCTACCACTGGCTGCAGGCCCCGGGCGGGTCGCGCCGCCGGCTCGTCGTCTCCCCCGGCCGGTGCTGGCTGCCCGACGAGCGCGCCTGGGGCTGGGCGGTGCAGCTGTACGCCACCCGCAGCCGCGGCAGCTGGGGCATCGGCGACCTCGCCGACCTGCGCGCGGTCCGCGAGATGGCCGCGGACCAGGGCGCCGGGTTCGTCCTCATCAACCCCCTGCACGCCGTCGCCCCGACGCCGCAGCAGGAGGCCAGCCCCTACCTGCCGGCCACCCGGCGGTTCCGCAACCCGGTGTACCTGCGGGTCGAGGAGGTGCCCGGCGCGGGCGCCGTCGACCTCGGCAGCGAGGCCGGCCGCGGGCTGGCCGACGGCGAGCTCATCGACCGCGACGCGATCTGGGCGCGCAAGCGCGACGTGCTGCGCCGGGTCTTCGACGCCTCCGGCCGCGACGACCCCGCCTTCCCCGACTGGTGGTGGCACCAGGGCCAGAAGCTGCAGGACTGGGCGACCTGGTGCGCGCTGGCCGACGTCCACGGCCCGGACTGGCACACCTGGCCCGAGGAGCTGCGCGCCCCCCGCAGCGGCGCCGTCGGAGACTTCGTCGCCGAGCACGAACGCGACGTCGCCTTCCACGCCTGGCTGCAGTGGTGCCTGCACCTGCAGCTGGAGCGGGCGACCGAGGGCATGACCGTCATCCAGGACCTGCCGATCGGCGTCGCCGGCGGCGGCGCCGACGCCTGGACCTGGCAGGACGTGCTCGCCCAGGGCGCGACCGTCGGCGCCCCGCCGGACGCCTTCAACTCGCAGGGCCAGGACTGGGGCTCCCCGCCGCTGGTCCCGTGGCAGCTGCGCGCCGCGGACTACGAGCCGTTCATCGAGTCGATCCGCGCCACGATGGCCGGCGCCGGGGGCCTGCGCATCGACCACGTGATGGGCCTGTTCCGGCTGTGGTGGGTGCCCTCCGGTGAGAGCGCCGCGGACGGCGCCTACGTGCGCTACCCGGCCGAGGACCTGCTCGACATCGTCGCGCTGGAGAGCCACCGGGCACAGGCGGTCGTCGTCGGCGAGGACCTGGGCACCGTCGAGGAGGGCGTCCGCGAGGCGATGGCCGAGCACGGCATCCTCAGCTACCGGCTGCTGTGGTTCGAGGACGACGACCCCGCCGAGTGGCCCGGCGAGGCGATGGCCGCCATCACCACCCACGACCTGCCCACCGTGGCCGGGCTGTGGACCGGGGCGGACCTCGAGGAGCAGCGCGAGTACGGCACCGGGACCGACGACGAGCTCGAGCGGGGCCGGACGTCGCTGCTGGAGAAGCTGCCCGGCCTGCGGAAGAACGCCCGGCCCGAGACGGCGGTGAAGCGGGCGCACGAGCTGCTGGCCCGGGCGCCGTCGCTGCTGCTCTCGGCGACCCTCGACGACGCCGTCGGCGAGCGGCGCCGGCCGAACATGCCCGGCACCACCGACCGGCCCAACTGGTCGCTACCGCTGCCGGTGCTCGTGGAGGACCTCCCGGCGCACCCGCTGCTGCAGACGGTCGCGCAGACCCTCGCCGAGGGGATCAAGGGCTCCTGAGCCGCGGCCGGTGCGGACCCGGGGGGTCCGCACCGGCCGAACGACGTGGTGGACCGGCCCTCCCGCAGGAGAAGGACCCCGTGGGGGCAGGAGGGTCCTTCGTCAGGCGGCGGGCCCCTCCTGCTCCCGGGTGCCGCTGCCGCGCCCCTCCTGGAGGAGGTCCTCGCCGGGGCCGCCGACCAGCGTGTCGTCGCCGTTACCGCCGTCGAGGGCGTCGTCGCCCAGGCCGCCGAGCAGGACGT
Source organism: Geodermatophilus sp. URMC 61 (assembly GCF_052931555.1). Lineage (NCBI taxonomy): Bacteria > Bacillati > Actinomycetota > Actinomycetes > Geodermatophilales > Geodermatophilaceae > Geodermatophilus > Geodermatophilus sp. URMC 61. The sequence goes on along the minus strand of NZ_JBRFHZ010000002.1, from coordinate 1,069,802 downwards.
CGGCCCCGTTGTCCCCGGCGACCGTGTCCGTCCCGGCCCCGCCACAGAGGACGTCGTCGCCGTTGCCGCCGCGCAGCTCGTCGTCCCCGCCGAGGCCCATGACGACGTCCCGGCCGTTCGTGCCGTGCAGGACGTCGTCCCCCTCGGTGCCGGTGACGGTCGGCACCAGGCCCTGGCAGCGCTCGTCGAGGTCGATCCCGACGACCAGCGGGTCGTGGTCGCTGGATCGGTACGGGTCGGCGGCGTAGAGCGCCGGGTCGCCGTCGTACTGGTAGGCCGGGGACTCCACCGAGTTGACGTTCCAGTGCACGACGTCGGTGACCTTGGCGGTCAGGGCGGCGGTGGCCAGTGCGTGGTCCAGGGAGCCGGACAGCCCGTCGAAGACGTAGCTGTAGCGGCCGGGGTCGAACCGCTCGCCGAGGTCGGTCCAGCCGGCGGCACGCAGCTCCTCGACCGGGTCCTCCTGGCTGTAGGCGTTGAGGTCGCCCATCAGGACGACGTCCGGGTCGCCGGTGCGCTGCGCCAGCCCGGCGGCGAAGGCCGCGACCGACCGGGCCTGCCGGACGCGGTCGCCGTTCCACTGCCCCTGCCCGTCGCCGTCGTCGACGTTGTCGCCGGTGGCGTCGCCGGGGCTCTTGGACTTGAAGTGGTTGGCCACCACGGTGAAGGCGTCGCCGTCCGCGGCGAACGTCTGCGCCTGCGGCTCGCGGGCGTTGGCCCACACGCTCTCGTCGGCCAGGCCGACCGGGTCGCCGACCGGCTGCACGCGGTCGGTGCGGTAGACGATCCCGTTGCGGATGGCGTCGCGCGGGACCGCGTACAGCTCCTGCGGCAGCGGCACGTACGCCCACACCTCGGCACCCGCGGCCTCGTCGAGCCGCCGGACGAGGTCGGCCAGCGCGGTGTCGGCGTTCCCGGGGGTCAGCCCCGTGGTGTCGGTGTCCTCGATCTCCAGCAGCGTGACGACGTCGGCGCCCAGAGCCCGGATCGCCGGGACGATCTTGCCGGCCTGCTCCTCGAACTCCTCCTGGTTCTCGGCACCGCGCCCCGTGTCGCCGAAGGTGAGGAAGTAGTTGAGCACGTTGAACGTCGCCAGCCGGACGTCGCCGCCGACGGGCCCGGGCGCCTCGGTGCGGGTGTCGTCCGGCTCGAACACGCCGTCCGCCGTGCCGTCGGCCGGCTGCAACCGCCACTCGCCGAAGCCGTAGCCGAGGACCAGCGGCCCGGTGAGGTCCAGGACGTCGCCGACCCGCACCGGGCTGTCCGGGGAGAGGTACGGCCGGTCGGTGAGGGACCTCGAGTCGTCCCGGCCGTCGTCGAGCAGGACCTTACGGGCGGCGTTGCCGGCGACCACCGCGGCGGCCTCGGGGGTGCCCGGGCTGGCGACCTCGGTGGGCTGCACGAGCACGCCGCCCTCGGCGAGGGTCAGCTCGCCGTACCGGGTGAGCGCGAAGACCTCGCTGACGGTCAGCGCGTCGGCAGGCTGCACGAGCATGCCCTCGAGCCGCTCCCGGGCGGCGTCGTCGGCGGGCAGGTCGAGGGACGCCGGCGCCGGCTCGGGCAGCAGGTCGTCGGCGCAGACGGAGACCCCGGTGCTCGCGGTGACCTGCGTCTGGCCGGAGGACTCGCCGGGCACCCCGGTGACCGCGACCTCGTCGCCGAGCGCGACCGGGACGGTGCTGAGCACGAAGACGCCGTCGGACGTGGCCGGGTCGCCGTCCCCCGCGTCCTGCAGGTGGAAGCCCTCGAAGCCGTCGGGTCCCTGCAGGTCGCCCACGACCGTGCCGCGGAGGGTGACCGTCCGCCCGGCCAGGGTCGTCGCCGCGCCGCTGCCCTGGACCGCCCCGATCGGGTGCGTCACCGGGGCCGCGCAGACGTCGACCGGCTCGGGCGCGGGGTCCTCGCCGACGCCGTCGACCACTCCCCTCGTCGCCGCGGCGGGACCGGACCAGACCGGTGCGGCCTGGGTGCGCGACAGGGGCCGGCCCGCCGGGGTGCTCTCGGACCCGACGATCTCGCCCGAGCCGGTGCCGGCGTTGTCGTAGTGGACGTCGGAGACGTGCGGGGCGGGGGGCGCGGCGGTCGCCAGAGCCGGCAGGCCGGCGACCGCGAGTCCGACGGCGGTGACGCCGACGGCGGCACGGCCGGCGCCGCGGCCGGGACGGGTGGGTGGTTGCACGGGACGGACCTCCCGGTGGACGACGGTGACGACCGGACGATCCCCTGGTCACCGTCCGCCGCGACCCGGCGCTCGCGTCGAACAGGCGTTCGACCTCGTGCGACACTCTGCGCGTGGCTGGCGGTATGCACCCCGGGCGGTCCGGTCGCTCCCTCGGCGAGCGCGCGGTGCGTTCGGGCGTCGGCCCGCCCGAGCCCCAGACGCCTCCCCCGCCGTCGGCCGCCACGTCCCGGCACGACCGGGCGCGCGGCCGGCACTGCTGGGTGCACGACCCGCCCGGGGCCCCCGGTGTGTGGCCGGGACTGCTCGTGGAGTGGCGGCAGGACGAGGGCGGCTGGTCCGGCCGGGTCACCTACGCCGTGGCCGGGCCGCAGGGCACCGTGCTCGTCGAGGCGTGGGTCCCCGCCGGCCTGCTCGAGCAACGCTGATCACGGGTTACCACCGTCTCGTGGTGGCTATGGCCTCTCCCGACGCACCGTCCTCGACGAAGTGGAGAGACCCGTGAGCGAGCCCGACCGTCCCAACCTCGACGACGTCATGGAGACGACGGAGTCCGCCCCGCGCGACCGTCAGGAGCACGCCGGGGGCTACGCGCGGCCCAACGACGACGCGCTGCAGCACCGCACCGAGCAGGAGCGGCAGATGGTGGACGCCGACGACGCCGACCCCGCGGGCGCTGAGCAGCACTCCGCCACTGACTGACCTGTCGGCCTCCCGGCCGACACCGCGGCCAGGTGCCGTCCCCGACGGGCGCTGAGCCCTACCGCCGCACCACGCCGGGAGGGCTCCGCCCTCCGCGCCCCGGCACGACCCTCGCGGGCGACCCCGCCCCCGCGACCGCGGCCAGGTGCCGTCCCCTGTCCGAGGAGGTCCGGTTGACCCGCCTGGAACCGGGGGACGTCGCCTGCTGGGTGCTGAAGTCCACCCGCCCGCCGGAGCTGATCGAGCCCGGATGGCGGGTGGGCACGGCGCACGAGCTGACCCGCTGCGTCCGGCGCTCCTACCGGCTGGACCTCGTGCAGGCCGGCCAGCCGTGCCTGCTGTGGGTCAGCGGCCGGGCCGCCCCCGGCGTGCACGCGCTGGGCGAGACGACCGGCGGGGCCGAGGAGCGCGACGGCGGACCGGTCGTCCCCGTCCGGCTCACCCGGCTGCCCTCCCCCGTCGCCCGCGCCGACCTGCTGGCCGACCAGGCCGCCCGCGACGCCGAGGTCCTGCGCATGCCGGCCGGCAGCAACCCCTCCTGGCTGTCCGCGGAGCAGTACGACGCCGTCCTCGCCCACCTGCCCCCGAACCCGGACGCCGCGCTGGGACCATGGCCGGTGTGACTCCCACCCGGTACCGCTGGGGCGCGATCGCCTGGCTGCTGACCCTGCAGTTCTTCGTCGTCGAGACCGTCGTGCAGCTGCAGACCGGCGGCTCGTACAGCCGCGCCGACGACCTCATCAGCGACCTGGGCTCGACGGTCTCCGCGGCGCCGCTGCTGATGAACGCCTCGTTCGTCGTCCAGGGCGTGCTCATCGCCGCCGGCGCGGTCCTGCTGCGCCCGGCGCTGGCCGGCCTCGGCGGCCGGATGGTGCCGGCCTTCCTCACCGCGGCCGCCGTCGGGGTGGTCCTGGTCGGGCTCTTCCCGCTCGGCAGCCAGGAGGACCTGCACCAGGCCGGTGCCGGGCTGCACTTCGTCGGCGGCGGGCTCGGGCTGCTGGCACTGGCCTACGGCGCCCGGCCGCGCTCGGAGGTCCTGGGGACGGCGCTGGCACTGCTGGGCCTGCTGAGCACCGCGATGACGGTCTTCTTCGCCCTCGGCATCACCGAGCTCCTCGGCGAGGGCGGCACCGAGCGGGCCTCGGCCTACCCCATCCCGATCGGGCTCGCGCTGGCCGGCGCCGGGCTGTGGGCGCTCAGCCGGCGCCCGCAGGCCGACTCGCGCCCCTCCCGCCGCGAACTGCGCGCCCGGGAGCGGGCCGAGCGCGCCGAGCGGGCCCGTGAGCGCGACGCGGCCCTGGAGGTCGCCGTCACCCGCCCCGAGCCGGTCCGGACGCAGACCGACGCCGAGCCCGACGACGACTTCGACCCCGAGGACCCCTGGACCGCCTCCCGGCGCCGCGACTGAGGGCGGATCTCCCGCCCCGCCACACGGCCGCCTCCAGCGGCCCGCCGCGAGCGTGCGCGTGGTGGGAGGAGGGGCCCAGCCACCTGCAGGGGCCGCCCGTCACCTCGCCGGCTCGAACCGCAGCACCTCGCTGACCGGACGCCGTCCCGAGACGGGACCGCCGGCCGTCGACGGGTAACCCATCCGCAGCAGCATCTGCGGGTAGCCGACCAGCGAGAGCCGGCTGCGCATCCGGGTGCGGGTGGCCGGCCAGTCCGGCGCCTGGGTCAGCGGCGAGGTGGCCAGCCCCTCGACCGTCGCCGTGAGCAACAGCCGGCCCAGCGCCCGGCCGGCCAGCAGCCACGCCGTCCGGTCGTCGCCTTCGGTCCCCAGCAGGACGACGGTCGGCCGCTCGACCTCCGGCGGGGGTGCCGCCGGGTCACCGGCCGGGAGGAAGGTGCGGGGCGTACGGCTGCTGGCGACGAAGTCGCGGACCAGCCAGTTCGACGGCCGCGTCGCCGGGTCGTCCTCCGGGACGGCGCCGACCGGGATGCCGTCCACCGCAGCCGGGTCGGTGCGCAGCCACCGCTCCAGCTCGGCGAGGTACTCCGGGGAGCTGCGCTCCAGCTCCTCGGCGCGGGAGACGAGAAAGGCGGTCGCGACCTCCTCGTCGGAGCCGGTGACCGTCTTGACCCACACCCCGAGCGGCCCCGCGTCGGCCTCCACCCGCTCCAGCAGCCCCTCGGGGACGGCGCGCGGCAGGAACGGCGACCGCTCGGTGTGCCGCCGGCCGATCGCCTCGGCCAGCGCGGCGTCGGCGGACGTGACCTCGCGCGGCGCCCCGGCTCGCACGGTGGCCAGGTGGTCGGGGTCCTCCGACGCGGGCAGCAGTTCGATCTCGGCCTCGACACCGGCCGCGCGCAGCGCCACGGCGGCGAACTCGGCGGCCACCCCGCAGCTGATGACCTGCTGCCGGCCGGTCGGGTCGAGCACCGGCAGCGCGCGCTCGTGGTCTCGGTGCAGGTCGAGCCGGTCACCGGTGGCGGTGAACCGCCAGGGCTGGGTGTTGTGGATCGACGGTGCCCGGGTGGCAGCTGCCACCACCGCCGTCCACTGCTGCTCGTCCACGCGCGCTCCTCCCCACCCGGGACGACGGCGCCCAGGGACCTCGTGCCTAGCCCATGGGTGGCGCCAGGTCGATGGTCCCGGGACCTTCCCGGGGACGGCCCGCCCGGAGGACGATGCCCGCCATGAGCGCACCCGACACCGGTGTCCGGCGCCCGCGCGTCCTGGTCGGCTACGACGGCTCGCCCAGCGCGGTGAACGCGATCGAGGCGGCTGCGGCGCTGTTGCCCTCGGCCTCCGTCTCGATCCTGAACCTCTGGGAACCGCCGTTCACCTCCCCCGAGCTGCGGCACCGTGTCATGGAGCGCGCCGCCAACGCCGAGGCGCTGGGCCGGCTGCTGGAGACCGAGGGCAGGGCCGAGGCCGAACGGCTGGCCGGCAACGGCGTGAAGCTCGCGCGGGCCGCGGGCTGGGAGGCCGAGGCGCTGGTCAAGCGCACCTTCGGCGGTGACGGCTACCAGTTCGCCCGCACCGCCGAGGAGGTCGATGCCGACCTGATGGTCGTCGGCTCGCGCGGGATGAGCGGCATGCGCGCCTCGATGGGCAGCGTGTCGGAGCTGGTGGTGCACGTCAGCCCGGTGCCGGTGCTCGTCGTACCGCACCCGATGACCACCGTCGAGTGGGCGGCGGTGGAGTCCGGCCCGGTCGTCGTCGGCACCGACGGCTCCGAGCACGCCCAGCGGGCGCTCACCGCGGCCACCACGCTGTTCCCCCACCGGCAGCGGCTGATGGTCGCCGTCGAGGAGTCCCAGGGCTCCCCCGCCCCGTCGCCCGTCGAGGGCATCGAGCTGATCACCGTCCGCTGCTCCGGTCGGGCCGGCCGGCCGCGGGCCACCGCGGCGACCCTGGCCGACGAGGCCGCCCGCCGCCGCGCAGGGGTGGTCGTCGTGGGCAGCCGCGGCCGCGGGGGCGCCCGCGACACCCTGGTCGGCCACGTCACCCGCGCACTGCTGCACTACGCGCACCGGCCGGTGCTCGTCGTCCCCGCCCGCGCGGCCGGCTGACCCGCGTCCCTCCCCTGGACTGGGGGCGCGCACCCCCCACGCGGCGCCTGTCCGCAACCCCCGCTCTGCCACGGAGTCGGCGCATCCCCCCGTTGCCGGTCCGGGCGAGGGGGCTGCCGACGACAACGGGGGTCGACCCGGGCCGACGGCACGGGGCGGGAGCTCCTCGGCACGGCCCAGGTCGACGCCACAGGCGCCCGGGCCGTCCGGGTGGCGAACGGGGTGACCCCGCCGACCGGGTTCACCCGTCTGGCCGCGGAGTCCTCGCAGGGAGGGGTGTCGCCGCTGTTCACCTACACCACGCGGCGGTGACCGGGAGCAGCTGACGACCGGACACGACGAGGGCTCCACTGCTCCGGCAGTGGAGCCCTCGCCCGTCCGTGGTCCGGCTCAGGCGGCGCTGCCCGCCTCCTGGACGACCGCGACCGGCGGGCGGACGCGGCTGCGCCGGCGGGACAGTGCGACGCCGGCCAGGCACACCGCGCCGCCGACGACGGCGAGGGCCGGCGGGACCTCGTCGAGCAGCAGCCAGCCCATGAGCACGACCAGCGGCGGCACGAGGTAGGTGGTCACGCCCAGCCGCCCGGCGTCCGTGCGCGCCAGCGCGTAGGCCCACGTGCTGAAGGCCAGCGCGGTCGGCACCGCGCCCAGGTAGACGAGCCCGACCACCGACCCGGGCGAGGCCGCGCCCAGCTCCGCGACCAGCGACCCGGCCCAGGGCAGGCAGCACAGCGCCCCGACTGCGCACGCCGTGGCCGTGACCTGCAACGGCGGCAGCCGGCGCAGCAGCGGCTTCTGCGCGACGACCCCGGCGGCGTAGGTGATCGCGGCGACCAGGCACAGCACCACACCCAGGCCGTCGATCTCGGCGCCGCGGGTCGCCGTACCGATGAGCAGCACGCCGGCGAAGGCCACCGCCAGGCCGGCGACAAGCCACCGCGGGAAGCCCTCGCCCAACCACAGCCCGGCCAGGACGGCGATGAGGATCGGCCCGACGTTGACCAGCATCGCCGTCGTCCCGGCGTCCAGGTGCTGCTCGGCCGCGTTGAGCGCCAGGTTGTAGACGCCGAACCAGCCGACCCCGCAGACCGCGAGCAGTCCCCACTCCGGGCGGGTGGGTGCCACCCACGGCCGGCCGGCCCCGGCGAGCAGCAGGCCGAGCACCGCGGTACCGACCAGCAGCCGGCCCAGCGCCAGCGGCCCCGGGGAGAGCTCGGCCCCCACGGCGCGGATGCCGACGAACGCCGACGCCCAGGCCAGCACGGTGACGACGACGGCGGCGAGCACGGGGACGGCAGCGCGGCGGGGCACGCAACGACCCTAGGTCGGTGTCCGCGCCCGCCACCGGCGGTTTCCGGACGCCGTCCTCGGCCCCGTCCCGGGTCCCACCCTGAGCCTGCGAAGGGTGGGGAGGACGGGGTCCTTCGTCAGCCGCGCAGGTGCTCGGCGTAGGTGCGCCGCCCACGCGCGCCGCGGGTGGGCAGCGCACCCCCGTCGCGGACCGCCGCCGAGAGCCGGCCGGGCACCGGGGTGGCCACCACGTGGGCGTTCGGCTCCCGGGCCGCCGCCCACGCCCGCGCGACCTCCGCCGCGGTCAGCTCCTCGGGGCCGCCGTACTCGACGACGTCCCCGGCCGGCGCCCCGAGCGCCACCTCCGCGGCGTGCGCGGCGGCCTCCGCCACGTCCACCGGCTGCAGCCGCCAGCCCATCGGCACCGGCAGCACCGGCCCGCGCCGGGCCGTGGTCAGCAACTGGTCGACGAAGTCGTGGAACTGGGTGATCCGCAGCAGCGTCACCGGTAGCCCCGAGGCCAGCAGCACCTGCTCGGCGGCGTACTTGGCGTGGTAGTAGCCGTAGGGGATCCGGTCGACGCCGACGATGGAGACGAACACCAGGTGCCGCAGCCGATCCCGGTCCACCGCCTGCACCAGCCGCCGCGTGCCGGCGACGTCGGCCTCCCAGTAGTCCCCCCGCGCGTCACTCGCCGCGTGCACGACGACCTCCGCGCCGGCCAGCGCCGTCGACAGGTCGCGGCCGGTCGCCAGGTCGCCGCGCACTCCGCCCGGGCCGGTCCCCCGCCGCGACATCTGCCGCACGCGGTGCCCGCCGTCCTGCAGGCGCTCGACGACGAGCCGGCCCAGCCGCCCCGTCCCTCCCGTCACCAGAACGTCCATGCCCCGCAGTCTGGCCGGACCGCTCCACCGCGACGCGGCAGACCCGCCGCATCTCACATACGAGATATCGTGACCACTCGTGACGGCCACCCCACCGACCACCGACACCACCCCCACGCTGCAGGCCGACGCCGGCACCCCCGCGCACGAGGCCAGCGCCGGCACCCCCGCGCACGAGGCCAGCGCCGGCACCCCCGCGCACGAGGCCAGCGCGATGCACCGCATCGGCATGCTCGTCCGCGACGCCCGCCGGCACCGTGGGCTGACCCAGCAGCAGCTCGCCGAGCGCCTGGGCACCAGCCAGAGCGCCGTCGCCCGCATCGAGCAGGGCGGCCAGAACCTCACCCTCGAGCTGCTCGGCCGGCTGTCCGAGGCCCTGGAGCGCGAGCTGTTCAGCGTCGGCCCGTCCGGCCCCACCCACCTGCGGGTCGCCGGCGGCGTGCCGCTACGCGGCAGCGTCGTCGTCAAGTCCTCGAAGAACGCCGCCGTCGCGCTGCTGTGCGCGGCCCTGCTCAACCGCGGCCGGACGACGCTGCGCAACGTCGCCCGCATCGTCGAGGTGGACCGGATCCTCGACGTGCTGCGCTCGATCGGCGTCTCGGCGACCTGGGACGGGACCGGCCGCGACCTCACGCTCCTCGTCCCCGACGAGCTCGACCTGGCCGGCATCGACGCCGACGCCGCCCGCCGCACCCGCAGCATCATCATGTTCCTCGGCCCGCTGCTGCACCGGGCGCCGTCGTTCGACCTGCCCTACGCGGGCGGTTGCGACCTGGGCACCCGCACGGTCGAGCCGCACATGATCGCGCTGCGCCCCTTCGGGCTGGAGGTCGAGGCCCGCGGCGGCCGGTACCACGCCGCGGTCACTCCGCCTGACACGGCGGACCGCACCATCGTGCTGACCGAGCGGGGCGACACCGTCACCGAGAACGCGCTGCTGGCCGCGGCCCGCACCGACGGGACGACGACCATCCGCAACGCCAGCTCCAACTACATGGTCCAGGACCTCTGCCTGTACCTGCAGCTGCTCGGCGTCGGGATCCGGGGGCTGGGCACCACCACCCTCGTCGTCCGCGGGCGGCCGGTGCTCGAGGCCGACGTCGACTACACGATCAGCGAGGACCCGGTGGAGGCGATGAGCCTGCTGACCGCCGGCATCGTCACCGACTCCGAGCTGACCGTGCGCCGGGCGCCGATCGAGTTCCTCGAGGTGGAGCTGGCCACCCTCGCCGAGATGGGGCTGCGCTACCGCCTCTCCCCGGAGTACCTGGCCGACAACGGGCACACACGGCTGGTCGACGTCACCATCTCGCCGTCGCAGCTCAAGGCGCCGATCGACAAGATCCACCCGATGCCGTTCCCCGGCCTCAACATCGACAACCTGCCGTTCTTCGCCGTCATCGCGGCCGCGGCCACCGGCTCGACGCTGATCCACGACTGGGTCTACGACAACCGGGCGATCCACCTCTCCGACCTGACCCGGCTCGGCGCCGACGTCCGGCTGCTCGACCCGCACCGCGTGCTCGTGACCGGCCCGACGCGCTGGTCGAGCGCGGAGGTGGTCTGCCCGCCGGCGCTGCGCCCGGCGGTGTGCATCCTGCTGGCCATGCTCGCGGCCAAGGGCACGTCGGTGCTGCGCAACGTCGACATCATCGCCCGCGGCTACGAGCAGCTCTACGAGCGGCTGGTCGAGATGGGGGCCCGCATCGAGGTCTTCCACGACTAGGCCGCCGACGTGCTCGAGGTCCCCGCAGCCGACGTGGCGGACTTCTTCGCGCCCGAGCGGCCCGGCCCGCTGGTCCAGCAGCACATCGCGCTCACCGGCGTGGGGGTCTGCCGGGTCGACCGGTGGCCCGCACCGCGGACCGTGATGGCCGCGTCCGGCGGCAACGTCGCGCTGCGCGGGGTCCCGCGCCACGTCGACGGCCTGGCCGGGTTCGTCGAGGCGCCACCCGAGTGGCTGCCGACGCTGCGCGCCATCGACCCGGGCACCGCGATCTGGCCGCGCGTGATCGCCCTCCTGCCACCCACGACGCAGACGCCGGCACCGGTCGCCGCGGTCCGGCGGTTGGAGGGAAGCGACGCGCCCGCCCTGGCCGCGCTCTCCCCCTCGATCGCCTGGATCGGCGCGACCTGGGGCGGCGCCGCCGGACTCGCGGCGTCCGGATGGGCCTGGGCCGCGTTCGACGGCGACCGTCCGGTCTCCGTCGCGTGCCCGTTCCTGGTCGGCCGGCGGTTCGAGGACCTCGGCGTCGTCACCGAGCCAGGGGCCCGGGGCCACGGCCTGTCGACCGCGTGCGCCGCCGCGGTGATGGCCGACGTCCGTTCCCGGGGCCGCACGCCGACCTGGACCACGAGCCCCGACAACCGGGCCAGCCTGGCGGTCGCGGCCCGCCTCGGCTTCGTGCACGAGCGCGACGACGTCCTCTACGCCGTCCGCACGCCCATCCCGCCGGTCGACTGAAGGAGGACCCTCCTCCCCGGCGCCTCGCAGGCTCGGCCCAGGACCCGGGGCGGAGCCGCCGTGCCACTCCCGCGCTGTTCCAGCCGCCGCTGCGCCGGTGCACCAGCGCGCACACGCGAGGAACGGCGCGAGAGTGCCGACCGGCCGGTCGGGCCGCTCAGCGCTCCTGGTCGGTGGGGCGCACCAGCACCTCGTTGACCGCCACGTGGGGCGGCTGGGTCACCACGTAGACGATCGCGCGGGCGACGTCCTCGGCGTGCAGGGCGCGCATGCTGGTGTACATCTGCACCGACGCCACCTTGACCTCGGGCTGGGTGATGTGGTCGGTCAGCTCGGTGCTGACGGCGCCGGGCTCGACCAGCGAGACCCGCACACCCTTCGTCGTCACCTCCTGGCGCAGCGACTCGCTGAAGGCGTTCACCGCCCACTTCGAGGCGTTGTAGACCCCGGCGCCCTTGCGGGCCTGGCGGCCGGCGACGCTGGAGATGTTGACGACGTCCCCCGAGCCCTGCTCGACCATGCCCTCGATCGCCGCGTGGGTCATGTACATCAGCCCGAGCACGTTGGTGCCGAGCATGCGCCGCCAGTCCTCGGGATCGGCGCCGACGATCGTGCCGAGCAGCATCACCCCGGCGTTGTTGACCAGGACGTCGAGCCCGCCGAGGTCGCTGCGGGTGCGGGCGACGGCGTCGCGGCAGGACGCCTCGTCGGTGACGTCGAGGTCGAGGGTGGCCACCTTCGCGCCGGCCTCGCCGAGCCGCGCGGCCAGGTCGTCGAGCCGGTCGCGGCGGCGAGCGCCGATCGCCACGGAGGCGCCCGCCTCGGCCAGGGCGACGGCCGTCGCTGCACCGATCCCCGACGACGCGCCGGTGACCAGCGCGACCCTGCCGGACAGGGGACGGGCGACCTCGCTCACTGCTCGACTCCGGGCTCGTTCCGCTCCTCGCTCGCTGGCGCTCGCTGCGATGCTCGCTCGCCCGTCGTCCTCGCGGCGCTCACTGCAGACACCTCCTGGTCGGGCCACCGGGTGCGGCCGTCGTCCCAGCCTCGCCGACGCTCCCCGTCCCGGCAGCGCGGAGCGGGAGCGGATCAGCCCAGCGTGACGCCGAAGCCGCGGACGGCCAGTCGCACCAGCACCGGGCCCGGGCGCAGCAGGTCGTCGACCCGTGCGGCGGCCGCGGCCTCGAGCTCGGCCAGCCGGGCCGCGGCGACCTCCGGTCCGCGGCGGCGGGCGCGGTCGAGTGCGGCCGCATTGGCCCACACCTTGCGCCGGGACTCGCGCAGGAACACCTGGCTGGCCGTGCGGTTGACCGGGGCCAGCAGCCGGTCCAGCCGCGTCCGCCGTCCCCCGGCGCGGTGCAGCTCGCCGTCCTCGGCGGCGACCCGGGAGGCGAGCACCCGGTCGATCCGCTCGTGGTCGCGCCCGCGCATCACCAGCGTCGCGGGCGTGTCGAACTCCAGCGGCGGCACGACCCGCACCAGCGACTGCGGCAGGTCGTAGTTGATGTGCGCGTTCATGCCGAGCAGCACGTGCGCCTCCGGCGGCAGGTCCGGCCGCGCGCCGAAGGCCAGCCGCCACGGCCAGGGGGCCGACGCCGGGTCGCGGCGGTGAGCGGTCAGCGCGTCGAGGTAGAGGCCGGCGAAGTCGACGTCCCACTCCTCGACCCAGGCCGGGTCCTCGAAGGCGCCCGCGTCGATCGCCGCACCGACGGCGACCGTCGTCCGCAGGTACACGCCCAGGAAGAAGCGGGCCGGGTCGCGGTCGGCCTCCAGCGGCGCCAGCAGCTCCCCCATGCGGTCGACCAGCGCCGCGACGGCCTCTGTCACGCTGCGGCCCCGTTGCTGGGGACCGCCGCGAGCGTGCGAGCGGTCGGACGGCCCTGGTGCAGGGTCCCACCGCGAGCGTGCGAGCGGTGGGGGGCAGCGGGGTCCTTCACGGGGTCCTTCGTCAGATCAGCGCGTCGAGGCCGTCGTCCGGGGGCTGCGTCATCGCGGCGTCCACCGGTGGGCGGTGCGGCTGGTCCAGGCCCCGCATGCGGGCCGCGTGCAGCGCGAGCAGCAGGTTCAGCCGCAGCGTCGGGTCGGTGGTGAAGGGTCCGAGCAGCCGCTCGAGCTTGCCGATCCGGTACCGCATCGTGTTGTAGTGGAAGTGCAGCCGGCGCGCGGACTCCGCGACGTTCAGGTTCGTCTCCAGCAGCACCCGCAGGGTCTCCCGCAGGTCGGCGGAGTCCGGGTCGGCGGCGTCGGCCAGCGTCCCCAGCACCTCGTCGACGTAGTTGCGCAGCTCGGTGCTGTCCGGGATCAGCGACAGCAGCCGGAAGACGCCCAGCTGGTCGAAGTGGGTGACCGCCTGGGGCCCGTGGATCTCCTGGCCCACGCCGAGCGCCCGGGACGCCTGCTGGTGGGCCTCGCCCAGCGCCGACAGCGAGCCCGCCGGGCGGCCGATGCCGGTACCGAGCACCCGCCCGACCCGGCGCACCCGCGCGTTGACCCGGCCGGTCACCGCGGCCACCAGGGAGGTGATCTCCTCCGGCGTCCGCCCGTCGAGCGGCAGCACCGTGACGATCTCCGTCGAGAGCCCGGCCACCGCCGCGCCGGAGACCTCGGTCTCCAGCGCGGCGCGCCAGCCGTCGGCCAGCCGGTCGAGGACGTCGAGGGCGCGGGTGGGGTCGGCCTGCGGGTCGGCGGCGGTCTCGGTCGCGGTCACCAGGACGACGACCGGGCCGTCGAGCCGCCAGCCGAAGGACCGGGTCTGGGCCAGTGCGCGCTCGGTGTGCCGCAGCGACCCGGCGACCAGCCGGCGCACCAGGTCGCCCTGGAAGCGCAGCTCCACCGAGTGCACGGCCTGCTGGCGGATCACCGAGAGCGCGGCGACCACCGCGGCCCGCTCGAGCAGCGCGCCGGCGCCGACGAGCAGCGGCCCGGTCCGGTGGACGGCGACCAGCCAGCCGTGCCGCTGGTCGCCGGCCATGATCGGAGCGACCGCGTACTCGCCCACCCCGCCGGGCAGCTCGTGGTGCCCGGGGACGAGCAGGATGCCGTCGGCCGGGGAGAGGTCGGCGTCGGCGAGCACGTCGGCCGGGGTCACGACGGTCTGGTCGGCGCGCAGCCCCGAGAGCCGGCGGGACGGCGCCATCATCGCCATCTCGTCCTCGGCCTCGGCGTCCAGGAGCCACAGCCAGTCGCTGATCTCGGCGACGTCCTCGACCGGGCCGGCGCTGGTGACGATCTCGCGGTCCGGTCCCAGCCCCAGGACGGCGGCGCCCTCGAGGGAGGCCGCGAGCTGCTCGGTCACCTCGGCCAGCCCACCGCCGCTGAGCGCGACGTCGATGAACTGGTCGTGCATGCGGTTGGAGAGCGCCAGCGCCTCGCTCTGCTTGCCGACGACGGCGCCGAGCACCTCGGAGACGACCTCGCCCGTGCGCACCGTCGCGGGCAGGGCGAGCACGGGCAGCGCCCGGCGGTCGGCCTCGCTCAGCACGTCGGCCGGCACCGGCGGCGGCCCCTCGGTCCGGCGGTACGCCAGCGCCGCGGTGCCCATGGACTCCAGCCGCTCCACCAGGGCGCGGCAGTTGGCGGCGTCGGCCGGCGGCAGGCGCGCCCCGAGGACGACGAGGACGTCGGGACCGGCCACGGCCAATGGGTCGGCGGGGTCGTCGACCACCATGTACCGGACGACGCGGTCGAGGCCGCCGCGCCCCGCGACGACCTCCGTCCCCGCGAGGCCGGGCAGCTGCAGCGCCTCGGCCAGGCTCAGGCCCATGCGCTCCTGCCAGCTGGGCCGCTCGCCGCGGCTCTCGGTCACCGGCGCCTCCGCTGCCGACAGGTGACGCCGGGACGACACCATGCCCTCACCCAGCGTGGGGACGATGAGGGAGGCTTCACCCTGGGTCACGACTCCAACTTTCTCAGTTGCCGATGCACACAGCGGCACCGGAGCACCCTGTCAGGAGTGCTCGGACCTGATCATCCATTCTTGGCGACATCCGCCATACTTTGGCGTGCGACGCGCCGCATAGGTTCGAGACCCGGTTCCACTCCGCCCGGTGGATGGTAGGCCGGTTCCCGCCCCAGGGTGCCGCCAGCCCCTCCAGCGGGGCGACGGGCCCGGGCGGGGGGTCCCGAGCCGACGGTGCTCCCCGTGGTCTTCCAGCGTGAAGAGGGTCGCCATGCGCACCATCGACGAGACCGCAGGCCCGGGCGGGAACCGCCCCGGGACTCCGACCTCCCCGCGTGGCCGCGCCGCGCGGGCCGGCCTACCGACCATCCCGCTGCCGCGCGAGTCCGCCCAGGCGACCGCGCGCACCGCTCCCCCTGCCCGTGCCGCCACCGCCGTGCCCGCCTCGGCGAGCACCGGTGTCGCCGACCTGCTGCGCGGTCCGGTCCGCCCGGCGCGCGTCCTCCTCAGCGTCCCGGCCGCCGTCTACCTGCAGGTGCCCACCGAACGCGGCGGCGACGTCGTCGGCGTGCTCACCAGCGACGCCGCCCGGCTGCCGCTGGCCTGCGTGCTGTTCCGTCCCAGCAACGGCCGCCCGCTGGTGGCACTGCCGCCCGACGCCCCGGCCGAGGTCGGCGGCGGGCGCATCGTCGTGGGCGACCTCGCCGTCAGCGCCGCCGCCTGGTGGGACCCGCGGCCCCGGCTGCCGCGCCCCCGCCCGGCGCTGCTGCCCGAGGGTGTCCGCCAGCTGCGCAACGCCCTCTACGGCGAAGGGGTCCCGCACAGCGCCTTCACCCTCCCCGGCCTGCCGGCCGGTCCCGGCGGCCCGCTCGCGGCGCTGCGCGGCGCCGTCCGCCGGGCCGACCTCGACGCCGCCCTCCGCACCGCCACGCGGCTGATCGGCCTCGGCCCGGGGCTGACCCCGGCCGGTGACGACGTCATGGCCGGCACCATGGCCGGGCTCGTGCTGCTGGGCCACCCCGCCGCCGAGCGGTTCGCCGCCGCGGTCTCCGCGCTGGCCGCCGGTCGGACGACCGAGCTGTCCCGGTCGCTGCTGCGGCACGCGGCCGCCGGCCGGGTCAGTGCCGAGTACGCCGCGGTGCTGCACGGACTGGTCGGCGAGCGGCCGCTGGGCCCGGCGATCGACGGCCTGCTGGCCACCGGAACGACCAGCGGCCGGGCGATGGCCCTCGGGCTGTGCACCGCGATCGACCTCGTCGACCGGACCATGCGCGTCCGCTGAACGCCGAGACGCCGAGAGCCCCCGTCCCGTCCGGACGGGGGCTCTCGTACGTGCGGACCGCACCGCGAGCCACACCGGCGCGCGGCCCCGTCCGGAGGCTCGCCGCGGGCCCCGTCCCGGATCCCGCTGGCCTCCCTGCAGGGTCCCGCTGCGAGCCTGCGAGCGGTGGGGGGCAGGGAGGTCCTCTCACGAGGGGTGGGGAGGACGGGGTCCCCTCTCAGATCCGGCAGGCGTGGATGCTGGTGACGAGGATCGCCCGGGCGCCGAGCTCCCAGAGCTCGTCCATCACCCGGTTGGTGTCGTGCTGGGCGACCATCGCGCGCACCGCCGACCAGCCCTCGGTCTGCAGCGGGCTGACCGTCGGCCCCTCGAGGCCCGGAGTCAGGGCGGTGGCCTTCTCCAGCAGCTCGTTGGGGCAGTCGTAGTCGAGCATCACGTACTGCCGGGCCACCAGCACACCGCGCAGCCGACGGCGCAGCTGCGCGACCGCGGGGTCCTCCTCGGCCCCGGCCCGCCGCACCAGGATGGCCTCGCTGCTGAGCACCGGCTCGCCGATGATGTGCAGCCCGGCCGCGCGCAGCGTCGTCCCGGTCTCGACCACGTCGCAGACGGCGTCGGCGACGCCGAGCCGGCAGGCGGTCTCCACCGCGCCGTCGAGCTTGACCACCGAGGCCGCGATGCCTCGCTCGTCGAGGTGGCGCTGCAGCAGCACCGGGTAGGCCGTGGCGATCCGCTTGCCGGCCAGCTGCTCGACGGTCTCAATGCCGGACTCCACCGGCGTGGCGAACCGGAAGGAGGAGCGGCCGAAACCCAGCGGCATGACCTCCACCGCGGCGGCGCCCTCGCCGACGGCCGGCGCGGTCTCCAGCAGCATGTCCCGGCCGGTGATGCCCACGTCCAGCGTGCCGGCGGCCACGTAGACGGCGATGTCACGGGGCCGCAGGTAGAAGAACTCGGTGTCGCTGTCGGGGTCGTAGACGGCGAGGTCCTTGGTGCTGCGGCGCTGCCGGTAGCCGCTCTCGGCGAGCATGGCGGCCGCGGGCTCACTCAGGACGCCTTTGTTCGGCACGGCGATGCGCAGCACGGAGGGACTCCTTCGATCGGTTCGGTCGGGGGTGGCTCAGCGATGAGCAGGGTCAGAGGTGGGCATAGACGTCGTCGAGGGTCAGCCCGCGGGCGAGCATCAGGACCTGCACCCGGTAGAGGAGCTGGCTGACCTCCTCGGCCGTGCGCTCGGTCCCCTCGTGCTCGGCGGCCATCCAGGACTCGGCGGCCTCCTCGACGACCTTCTTGCCCGCGGCGTGCACGCCGTCGCGGACCGCCGAGACCGTCCCCGACGCAGGGTCGCCCGCGGCGACCTTGGCGGAGAGCTCGGCGAACAGCTCGTCGAAGGTCTTCACGCGCGGCTCCCGTCGGCCGGTCGGATCGAGAAGCCGGTGGGCCGGGCGGGCCCGCGCAGGCTGCGCAGGGTCAGCGCCGTCGCGAGAGCGGCCACGGCCGCCTCCCAGCCCTTGTCCTCGCCGGAGCCGGGGAGCCCGGCGCGGTCCCGGGCCTGCTCCTCGGTGTCACAGGTGAGGACGCCGTTGCCGACGGGCTTGCCCGCGTCCAGGGCGACCCGCGTCAGGCCGGCGGTGACCGCGTCGCAGACGTACTCGAAGTGCGGCGTCCCGCCACGGATGACGACACCGAGCGCCACGACGGCGTCGTGCCGCTCGGTGAGCGCCTGGGCGACCACCGGCAGCTCCACCGCCCCCGGCACCCGGACGACGGTCGGCTCGGGCACGCCGCTGGCGACCGCGGCGGCGACCGCGCGGTCCAGCAGTGCCCCCGTGATCTCGGCGTGCCAGGTCGTGGCGACGATGCCGAGCGTCAGCCCGGCCGCGTCGACCGCCGCCGCCTCGGGCGCGCCCTTCCCACTCACGCGACCTCCTCGCCGGCGCTCGTCGGCCACGTTCGCGGGCCCACTGCCGTGCTCATCGGTGAACTCGCGAGCTCGTTCACAGCTGCTGCTCCGTCTGGTGCAGCGGGACGTCGGTACCGGGCACGGTGGCGGCGTCGGCCGGGCCGGACTCGGTCTCCGGCTCGATGATGTCGAGCAGGTGGCCCATCCGGTCGCGCTTGGTGCGCAGGTAGGCCAGGTTCTCCGCGGTGACGTGGCTGGGCAGCGGCACCCGGCCGGTCACCATGAGCCCGTAGCCCTCCAACCCGGCGCGCTTGGCGGGGTTGTTCGTGAGCAGCCGCATGGTGTGCACGCCGAGGTCGACGAGGATCTGCGCCCCGGTGCCGTAGTCGCGGGCGTCGGCCGGCAGGCCGAGGTCGAGGTTGGCGTCGACGGTGTCGATCCCCATGTCCTGCAACTGGTAGGCCTGCAGCTTGTGGAGCAGGCCGATGCCCCGGCCCTCGTGCCCGCGGATGTAGAGCACGATGCCGCGCCCCTCCTGGGCCACCGCGGCCAGCGCGGCCTGCAGCTGGGGGCCACAGTCGCAGCGCAGCGAGCCGAACACGTCGCCGGTCAGGCACTCGGAGTGCACGCGCACCAGCACGTCCTCGCCGTCGCCGATGTCTCCGTAGACGAAGGCGACGTGCTCGCGCTCGTCGTAGGAGCTGCGGTAGCCGACGGCGGTGAAGGTGCCCGGCGCCAGCGGCACGGTGGCCTCGGCGACGCGCTCGACCAGCTTGTCGAAGCGCTTGCGGTAGGCGATGAGGTCGGCGATGGAGATCAGGCAGAGGTCGTGCTCGTCGGCGAAGACGCGCAGCTCCTCGCCGCGGGCCATGCCGGTCGGGTCCTTCTCGCTGACCAGCTCGCACAGCGTCCCGGAGGGGCGCAGCCCGGCGAGCACCGCGAGGTCGACGGCGGCCTCGGTGTGGCCGGGCCGGCGCAGCACGCCGCCGTCCTTGGCGCGCAGCGGCACGATGTGCCCGGGCCGGGCCAGGTCGGTGGAGTCGGTGTCCGGCGAGGCCAGCAACCGGATGGTGTGCGCGCGGTCGGCGGCGGAGATGCCGGTGGTCACGCCCTCGCGCGCGTCCACGGTGACGGTGTAGGCGGTGCCGCGGCGGTCCTGGTTGACCCGGAACATCGGGGGCAGGTCCAGCCGGTCGGCGTCGGCCTCGGTGACGGCCACGCAGATGTAGCCCGAGGTGTAGCGGACCATGAACGCGACGAGCTCCGGGGTGGCCAGCTCGGAGGCGAAGATCAGGTCGCCCTCGTTCTCGCGGTCCTCGTCGTCCATCACGACGACCGGCCGGCCGCTCTTGACGGCCGCGATCGCGTCCTCGACGGTGTCCAGGCGGACCTTGGCACTCACCGGCGTGCTCCCAACAGGCGTTCCACGTACTTGGCGATCACGTCGACCTCCAGGTTGACCGGGCTCCCGGGAGGGACGGCACCCAGCGTGGTCTCGCGCAGGGTGGTGGGGATCAGGCTGACCTCGAACCACGGCTCGGGGTCGTCTGCGGCGCTGACGGCGCTCACGGTCAGCGAGACGCCGTCCACGGTGATCGAGCCCTTCTCGACGACGTAGCGCGCCAGCTCCGGCGGCAGCGCGACCCGCACGACCTCCCAGTGCTCGCCGGGGGTGCGGGTGACGACGGTGCCGACACCGTCGACGTGGCCCTGCACCAGGTGCCCGCCGAGCCGGGTGTGCGGGGTGACCGCGCGCTCGAGGTTGACCGGGTCGCCGGCGCCCAGGGCGCCGAGGGAGCTGCGGCGGAGGGTCTCGGCCATCACGTCGGTGGTCCACTCCTCCCCGTCGCTCCCGGTGACGGTGAGGCAGACGCCGTTGACGGCGATCGAGTCGCCCAGCGCCACGCCCTCGAGCGCCTTGCGCGCCCGGATGCGCAGCCGGGCGGAGTCGGCCTCACGACCCACCCGCCCGACCGGCTCACGAGCCAGCAGGACGCCGACCTCCTCGACGATGCCGGTGAACACGATCAACTCCCTCCGGTCGCGCCGTGGTGGTCCGCGACGCGCCGGTGTCCAGTGTGCCGGTTGGGCCGCAGTCGGATCTCCACGTCCCCGCCCAGGCGGGTGAGGCCGGTGACCGTGAGGGTCAGCGCGTCGCCGATCCCGGTGATTCCCAGGTCACCGACCAGCGGTGCGCCGGCGCCGAGCAGCTTGGGTGCCAGGTGCACGACCGCCTCGTCGACGAGCTCCTCGCGCAGGAAGGCGGCGGCCAGCGTCGGACCGCCCTCCAGCAGCACCCGCCGCACGTCGCGGGCGAAGAGCTCGCTGAGCAGCTCTCCCGGGCCGGTCGCGGCGCTGACCAGGGTGGGCGCGGCGTCGTCGAGCACCCGGGCGGTCCCTGGGAGCCGGCCGCGGCGGTCGAGGACCACGCGCAGCGGCTGCCGTGCGGCGTCCCGCCCGTCGGCGTCGCGGACGGTGAGCTGCGGGTCGTCGGTCAGCGCCGTCCCCGACCCGACGACGACCGCGTCACAGGTGGCCCGCAGCCGGTGGACGGCGGCCCGCGCCTCCGGCCCGGTGACCCAGCGGCTGCTGCCGTCGGCGGCGGCCACCCGGCCGTCGAGGGTGCCGGCGACCTTCCAGACCACGAACGGGCGCTGCTCGCGCACGCCGGTCAGCCACGCGGCCAGCGCGCCCTCCTCGGCGGCCCGCTGCTCCACGCCGAGCTCGACCTCGACGCCGGCGGCACGCAGCCGGGCGGCGCCTCCCCCGGCCAGCGGGGTCGGTTCGGGGACGGCGACCACCACGCGGGCCACCCCGGCGGTGAGCAGCGCCTCGACGCACGGCTCGGTGCGGCCGGTGTGGGCGCACGGCTCGAGGGTGACGACGGCGGTGCCCCCGCGGGCCCGCTCCCCCGCCTGTGCCAGCGCTCGGACCTCGGCGTGCGGACCCCCGGGCGGTGCGGTCGCGCCCTCCCCCACCGGCGTCCCGTCGGCGGCCAGCACCACCGCGCCCACCGGTGGGTTCGGGCTGGTGGTGCCGAGGACGCCCGTGCCCAGCTCGCGCGCCCGCGCCATGGCCGAGAGCTCGGCCGCGGAGACGCTCACCCCTGCCACGCCGCAGCGGCCTGCGCGCGCAGGCCGGCGATGGCGCGCGCCGGGTCGTCGGCGCCGTAGACCGCCGAGCCGGCCACGAACACGTCGGCGCCGGCGGCGGCGGCCTGCTCGATGGTGTCGGCGTTGATGCCGCCGTCGACCTCGACCAGCAGCGTGAGGTGCCCGGTGTCGACCAGTTCCCGGGCGCGGCGCACCTTGGGCAGCGTCTCGGCGATGAACCGCTGACCGCCGAAGCCGGGCTCGACGGTCATGACCAGCAGGGTGTCGAACTCGGGGAGCACGTCGAGGTACTCCTCCAGCGGCGTCCCGGGCTTGAGCGCCAGGCCGGCCAGCGACCCGGCGGCGCGCAGGTCTCGGGCGACGGCCCGCGGGTCGCCGGTGCAGGCCTCGGCGTGCACGGTGACGTTGCGCGCACCCGCCTCGGCGTAGCCCGGCGCCCAGCGCGCCGGGTCCTCGATCATCAGGTGGCAGTCCAGCGGCACCGGGCTGACCGCCTGCACCGCCTGCATGACCGGCAGCCCGAAGGTCAGGTTCGGCACGAAGTGCGCGTCCATGACGTCGAAGTGCAGCCAGTCGGCATCGGCGACCCGCTGCGCCTCCTCGGCCAGCCGCGCGAAGTCCGCCGACAGGAGGCTGGGCGCGATGAGGGGGCTGCGGGGCACGTCCGCCGAGTCTAGGCGGCGGTGATCACCGCCCGGCGCGCGAGCGGCGGTAGAGGAGACCACCGGCCACGGCCGCGAGCGCGGCCACCGCGGCTGCCGCGACCAGCCAGCCGCTGCCGCTCTCCTCGTCGGCCTCGGCGGCGGAGGCCGGTGCCGACGCGGTGGGCGCGGCGGGGGTGGGCTCCACCGTGGGAGCGGGCACGGGCGTCGGAGGCGCAGCCGTCGGAGGAGCCGGCGCGCCCGGGGCGACGACGAGCAGCGGCGCCGGCAGCTCCGGCTCCGGTCCGCCGGGCACCTCCCGCTCGATCCAGGCGTCCTCGGTGCCGTCGGCGTAGACCTGGACCGTCGGGAAGGCCAGCTCGGTCACACCGGCGGGCAGGGTCGCCACGGTCACCGCGTACTCGGCGTCCGCGCCGACGGGCAGTGCGGGCCCGCCCACGTCGAAGCCCTCCGCGGTCGGGGTGAGCACCCACCCGGATGGCCCGGCGGCCAGCGTGACGTCGGCCGGGTCGATGCCCTCGGGCAGCTGGGTGCGCATCGCGGTGATGCCCGAGTCCGCCTCCGACGCGGCGGAGAAGGCGAGCGTCACCGGGCCGGTGCCGGCCACGGCACCCTCCGCGCTGACCTCGACGTGGGCGGCCGCCGTCCCGGTGCCGGCAGCGAGCAGGACGATGGCCATCAGGACGGTGGCGGTGGTCCGGCGCACGGCCGGCGCTCGAGTGGTCACGGTGCAGTGGTCGTCGGCGGGACGCGCCCAGTTCCCGCCGCCTCGCTCCGTGGTCGGGAGGTCGCCCTCCGTAGGACTCCGCGGGCGCGGCGGCATGGGATGTCCGCTCTGAGCTGCACTCGCGTCCCGAGACCCCCAATACGGAACTGCTGCTCCTTAGGGTTCGAGCTGTGGTCCGAGGAAGACGGCGGACGGCGGGGCACCGAGCGACGCGTCGCTCATCGGTGGTCGTTCCCGTCGCCTGGTTCACCTGCGCCGGACTAGCCGTGACCCTCGCGCTGGCCCTGCTCACCGGGGTGCTCGCCCGCCGGGCCGGTCTCGACCAGGGCACCCGGGCCTTCGAGAACCTCGCCCGCGTCACCGCCGCCACGCTGACGCCGGTCCTGGACGGTGACCCCACCCGGCCACCCGCCGCCCAGGGCGACCTGGGCACCCAGGTCCGCGCGCTGGTCACCGCCGGCCCGGTGGTCGCGGTCCGGGTGCGCGCCGGTGACGGTCGGGTGCTCTGGGCCGACGACCGCAGCGTCGTCGGCCGGACCGCCCCGCTGCCGCCCGCCGCGCGGGAGGCCCTGGAGACCGGGTCGGTCGCCTCCCTGGTGGCCGGCCCTGACGAACCGGGCGTGGTCCCGGGCCGCAGCAGCGGCCGGGTGCTGGTGGCCTGGGTGGGGGTGGACGACGTGCACGGCACCCCCCTGCTGGTCGAGTTCCACGAGAGCTACTCCGAGGTCACCGACCTCGCTCGGCGGTCCTGGCAGCGCTTCGCGCCCGCCGCTCTGGGCGCCCTGGCGCTGCTGCAGGTGATCCAGGTGCCGCTGGCCTGGCGGCTGGCGTCGCGGCTGCACCACTCGCAGCAGGCCGAGGACGCGCTGCTGCAGGCCGCCGTGGACGCCTCGGACGCCGAGCGGCGCCGGATCGCCGGTGAGGTGCACGACCACGTCGTCCAGGACCTCACCGGGCTGGCCTACGACCTCGATGCCGCGCAGATGCGCGGCCGCCCGCGCAACCCCGAGGACGCCGAACTGCTGGAGCGGACCGCGTCCTCGGTGCGCCAGACCGTCGAGGACCTCCGCGCCCTGCTCGTCGCGCTGATCCCGGCCCGCGGCGCCTTCCGCGGCGGACTGCTGCCGGCCCTGCAGGTGCTGGCGCAGGAGGTCGGCCGCTCCGGCATCCGCGTCTACGTGCACGCCGACGCCGCCCGCGACCTACCCGGGCCGACGGCCGCACTGCTCTACCGCTGCGCCCAGGAGGCGCTGCGCAACGTCACCACGCACAGCCGGGCGACCTCGGTCGAGGTCGTCGTCACCCGGGACCAAGGAGTGGCCACCATGCGGGTCGAGGACGACGGGCAGGGCTTCGACGAGAGCCGGCTGGGTGAGCGGTTCGCGGCCGGCCACGTCGGGTTGCGGGCACTGGGTGAACTGCTGGTGGACGCCGGGGGCTCGCTCACGCTGACCAGCGCCCCGGGTCAGGGCACCCGGCTGGTCGCGACCGTGCCGCTGTCGACCACCGCGCCCCTGTCCACCGGAGCGGCACGGTGATCCGGGTGTTGGTCGTCGACGACCACGCCGTCGTCCGGCGGGGCATCTCGAGCCTGCTGGACGCCGCCGACGGGCTGGAGTGCGTGGGCGCGGTCGGGGACGGCGACACCGCCCTGGAGCTGGTCGAGCGGCTGGACCCGGACGTCCTGCTGCTGGACCTGTCGATGCCGGGCCGGGACGGCGTGACGGTGATCCGCACGCTGCGCGAGCGCGGCCGCACCACCCCGGTGCTGGTGCTGACCTCCTTCGGCGAGCCCGACCTGGTGCTGCCCGCGCTGATCGCCGGGGCCGACGGCTACCTGCTCAAGTACCAGGACGGGGAGTCCATCCTCGACGCGGTGCGCTGCATCGCCGCCGGCGGGGCGCCGGTCGACCCCATGGTGACCTCCGCGCTCCTCGCCGATCTGCGCGACCGCGGTCAGGGCGACCTGCTCACCGACCGGGAGAAGGAGGTGCTCGAGCTGGTCCGGCAGGGCCTGCCGAACAAGGTGATCGCCCGGCGGCTGCGGATCAGCGAGGCCACCGTGAAGACCCACGTCACGCGCATCCTGCAGCGCATCGGCGCCACCGACCGCACGCAGGCAGCGCTGTGGGCCGAGCGCCGGCTGCGGCCGACACGACCACACCGGACGACGGGATGAGCAGCTCCGGCCGGCACCGCAGCCGGCGCGACGCCGTCCCGCCACCGGACCCGCTGCGGCGCCCGGTCCTGCTGCACTACGCGGCGAGCGGGCGGCCGGTGCGGCGGCGGTGGTCCGAGCGACTGGCGCTGGTGGCCGGCGCCATCGCCGTGCTGGCCGCCATCGGCACGGCTACGCTCACCGGCGCCTGGGCGGGCTTCTCGCTGCTCGGCGGGCCGGCCCAGCCCGCCCGGCCGGCCGCCGAGGAACCCGAGGGCGGTGCGGCGGCCCCCGGCAGCCCGTCCCCGGCGCCGCCCGCCGCACCGTCGGAGGACGAGCCTGCCGACGCGGCACCGCAGCGCAGCGCCGGGCCGAGAGGGGACCGGTGGGGGGAGCCCTCTCCCGCCGCGTCGTCGGCCGAAGCGCTGCGCGAGGGCGAACCGCAGGACGCCGCGCCGCAGGCCGCCGCGCCGAGCACGACCGCGCCACCGCAGCGGCATCCGGCCCCGCTCCCCCCGCCACCGCGCGGAGGAGCGACGCTCCCGGCGGATGCGGCCGGAGCGTCGTCGGCCGGAACACCCGCGTCCGGGATGGCGGACGTGTCGGCGACCCGTTCGCCGGCCGGGACGCCGTCAGCGGACGCCCCGGAGCCCGGGGCCGCACCTGCACCCGAGCCCGACCGGGCACCGACGACGCCGGCGGCTCCCGCGACGCCCTCCGCCCCGGCCCCGCCACGGTCGGGCGACGTCGACCGGCAGCCGCATGACCACGACCGGCACGAGGACGACGAGGGGAAAGGCAAGGGGAAGGGCGAGAAGGGCAAGAAGGGCGAGAAGGGCAAGAAGGGCAAGACGGACGAGGAGGCGGAGAAGGGCGAGGAGGGGGAGCACGGCGGTCACGACGGCGGCACCGCCGACCCGGCGCGGGGGGGCTCCCGCGAGCACGAGGACCACGAGCACGAGACCCGCGAGGACGAGACCCGCGAGGACGAGGGCCGCGAGGACGAGAGCCGCGAGCACGAGGACCGCGAGCACGAGGCCCGGGTGAAGCGGTGGTCCTCCGCCGTCGCGACGACGGAGCCGGCCCCGGCGACGTCTTCGTCGGACGGGACGGCTCCGGCGTCGACCTCGCTGGCCGGGTGAGCGCCCGGCTCAGCGGGTGCGGCGGAGCAGCGCCATGAACATCGCGTCGGTGCCGTGCCGGTGCGGCCACAGCTGTCCGTACGGCCCGCGGGCGAGCCCGGGCACCTCGGGGAACAGCGGCGCGACCGGCAGCACCTCGACGTCGTCCCGGCCGGCCGCGGCGTCGACCACGGCGACGGTCTCGTCGGTGTGCGGGGAGCAGGTCACGTAGGCGACCACCCCGCCGGGACGCACCGAGGCCAGCGCGCTGTCGAGCAGGGCCGTCTGCAGGTCCACCAGCGGCGGGACGTCGTCCGGGGTGCGCCGCCAGCGGACCTCGGGGCGTCGGCGCAGCGCCCCCAGGCCGGTGCACGGCGCGTCGAGCAGCACCCGGTCGAAGGAGCCCGACGGCCACGGCGGTGTACGCCCGTCGGCGACCAGCACCTCGACGTCGTCCTCGTCGCGCAGGGCACGACGGACCAGCTCGGCGCGGTGCGGCGCGCGGTCGGCGGCGGTGAGCCGTACGCCCTCGGGCCGGACGGCGGCGAGCAGCCCGGCCTTGCCGCCGGGTCCGGCGCACACGTCGAGCCAGGCGGCGTCCGGGCCCTCCAGCGGCGCACGGGCGAGGAGCAGGGCGGCCAGCTGGCTGCCCTCGTCCTGCACCGCGGCCCGGCCCTCACGCACCGACGGGACGCGCGCCGGGTCCCCGCCGCCGAGCCGGACGGCGTACGGCGACCACGGCCCGGGCTGCCCGCCGGTCTCCGCGACCAGCTGGTCGCGGGGCACCCGCCGGGCGACCAGGTGCACCTCGGGCGCAGCGTCGTCGGCCAGCAGCGCGGGCTCGACCTCGACCTCGTCACCGAGCGCATCCCGCCAGGCCTCGACGATCCAGCGCGGGTGGTCGGTGGCCAGCGCCAACCGCTGGTCCCCGTCCCCGGCGAGGCGCTCGATCCAGGATGCGCGGTCCCCGCCCCCGGCGACCTTGCGCAGCACCGCGTTGACCAGTCCGGAGGCGCCGGTGCCGACGATCGCCCGGGTGAGCGCCACGGTGGTGTCAACGGCGGCGTGCGCCGGCACCCGCAGGTCCAGCAGCTGGTAGGCGCCCAGGCGCAGCAGGTCGAGCACCCGCGGGTCGAGCTCCGCCAGCGGCCGGGAGACCAGCGGGGCGAGGACCGCGTCGAGGGTGCCAGTGGCGCGCAGGGTGCCGTAGGCCAGCTGGGTGGCGAAGGCGGCGTCGCGCTCGCCGAGGTCGGCGGCGCGCTCGCGCAGCAGCTGGGGCAGCAGCAGGTTGGCGTAGGCGTCGCGGCTGGTGACGCCGTCGAGGACGTCGAAGGCGGTCAGCCGCGCGCCGTCGAGCACCGGGCGGTGGCGGCGGGACGGCGGACGCCGGTCGCCGCGCCGGGGAGCGCGCTCGCTCACGACGCCTCGTCCCCCAGCCGCTCGCCCGGCGCCGGTCGCGCCCCGCGCGCCCAGTCCGGCGCCGGCAGCATCCGCTTCCCGGCCGGCTGCACCTCGCCGAGCCGGACCGCGCCGCGGCCGGTGCCGACCAGTACGCCGGTCGGTCCCACCGACAGCTCGCCGGGCGCCAGCCCCAGGGACGTCGGCAGCGGCTCGACCGGGCCCAGCCGCAGCCGGTCGCCGCGCCACGTCGTCCACGCCCCCGGCGCGGGGGTGACCCCGCGGACCCGCCGGTCGACCACGTGGGCCGGCAGCGACCAGTCGACGCGGGCGTCGGCCGGTTCGATGCGCGGCGCGAGGCTGATCCCCTCGGTCGGCTGCGGCCGGGGCTCGAGCGTGCCGGCCGCGATGCCGTCGAGGGTGGTCCGCAGCAGCCGGGCGCCGCTGATCGACAGGCGGCCCAGCAGGTCGCCGGCGGTGTCCCGCGGGCCGATCGGCTCGGTGACCACCCCGTAGACCGGCCCGGTGTCCAGGCCCGCCTCCAGCTGGAAGGTCGACGCGCCGGTGACCTCGTCGCCGGCCATGATCGCGTGCTGCACCGGCGCGGCGCCCCGCCAGGCCGGCAGCAGCGAGAAGTGGAGGTTGACCCAGCCGTGCCGCGGCAGGCCGAGCGCGGCCTGCGGGACGAGGGCGCCGTAGGCGACGACCGGCGCGCAGTCGACCGCGAGCTCGGTGAGCCGCTCCAGGAACTCCGGCTCGCGCGGGGAGCCGGGTTGCAGCACGGGGACGCCCGCGGCGTCGGCCCGCTCGGCGACCGGGGAGCGGCTCACCTTGCGGCCGCGGCCGGAGCGGGCGTCGGGGCGGGTGAGGACGGCGACGACCTCGTGGTCGGAGGCCAGGAGCAGTTCCAGCGAGGGGACGGCGACGTCCGGCGTCCCGGCGAAGAGGAGCCTCAGTGCGGGCTCACCTCCACCCGCGGCACCCACGCTCCGGCGCCGGCCCACTCGGCCTCGCCGATGGCCGCCAGCGCGACGGCGCGCGCCTCGGCGTCCAGCCGGTCGACGAACAGCACGCCGTCGAGGTGGTCGACCTCGTGCTGCACGGCGCGGGCCAGCAGGTCCGAGCCCTCGACGCGGACCGGCTCGCCGTGCAGGTCGAACCCGGTGGCCGCCACGTAGAGGTGCCGGCGGCAGTCGAAGGTGAAGCCGGGGATGGACAGGCAGCCCTCGGGGCCCTCCTCGGTCTCCTCCCCCACAGGCGTCACCTGCGGGTTCACCAGGTGGCCGACCTCGCCGTCGACGAACCAGGTGAACACCCGCAGCCCGACGCCGATCTGCGGGGCGGCCAGCCCAGCGCCGCCGGCGGCGAACATGGTCTCGGTGAGGTCGGCGACCAGCCGGCGCAGCTCCTGGTCGAAGTCGACGACCGGGGCGGCGGGAGTGCGCAGCACCGGGTCGCCCAGCAGCCGGATGGGGGTCACGCTCACCGGTCGATCCTAGAAGAAGGGCCCCACGGCCCCCGTCCCTGCCGAGGGGCCGTCAGGGCGGGGCCGGGCGCCGCGACCTGGCTACGGTGCAGCATGGCCGCACCGGGGGTCCACCGTGTCCGCGCAGTCGCCAGCGCCGCCGTCGACGGCCTCGTGGTGGGTGCTGGCGAGGCGGCGCGTGACCTGCCTCCGCGCTCCTGGGCCCGTGCCCGGGTGTACGCCGCGATCCTGGCCGCGGTGACGACCGAGACCGTCGTCCGTGAGCTGCCGGCGCTGCGCCGGGCGCTGCGGGGCCTGCCGGTGCTGCCCGACGACCCGGAGGACCGGGCGGCCCGGCTGCACCAGGCGCTCGCGACGACCGGCTGGGGGCTCGCGGTGACGATCGTCGACGGCCCCCTCGCCCGGGCCCTGCGCCGCCGTGGCCTCGCGCGCCCCCACCTGCTGCTCGGGGTGGTGGTCGGCGTGGCCACGGCGGTCTCGACCGCGCCGGTGTGGTGGCACCGGGCCACCGCACGGATCGCCGAGGACCTGTCCGCCGGGCTGGACGACGAGCTCGCCGAGCTGCTGGCGCAGCACCCCGACTGACAGGACGGCCCCGTGCAGGGTCCCGCCGGCCCCGTCCGGAGGCTCACCCGAGCCGCGAGGGGTGAGAGGGACGGGATCCGTCAACGAGCGGTGGGGGCAGGGGGTCCTGCCTCAGACGAGGTCGAGCGGATCGAGCTGGACGCGGACGTGCTCGGCGGCCTTCTTGGCGCTGCGCACGCCCTGCACCTCGGCCAGCGCGGACGCCAGCGCCGCGCCCTCCGACCGCGGCACCCGCACCAGGTAACGCTCCCGCTCGCCCTCCTGACCGGGCCGCGGCGCTTCGGGCACCGGGCCGAGCAGGTCGGCGTCGGCGGGGAGCCGGGCGGCCGCGAGGAACTCCGCCAGCGCCGGCGCCGTCCCGGACAGCGCCGCCATCCGCGTCGCCGGCGGGAAGCCGAGCTCGCGGCGGTCGGCGAGCTCCCGGGCGGCCAGCCAACCCGGGTCCCAGCGCACCAGCGCCTGGACGACGGGGTGCGCGGCGTCGGCGGCGACGACCACCTGGCCGCCCGCCGATCCCGGGCGGACGAGGGCGGCGGCGTTCATCCACCGGCGCAGCGTCTCCTCACCCGCCCGCAGGTCGGCCCGGCCGAGCAACGCCCAGGAGTCCAGCAGGAGCGCAGCGCCGTACCCGCCCTCGGCGACCGGCTCCGCTCCCGGGGTGGCGACGACGAGCGCCGGCCCGCCGGGCACGCTCGGCAGCACTCCGGACCCGCGGCCGGAGACCCGCACCGCGGCACCCGGGAAGGCCCGGCCCAGCTCCTCTGCGGTGCGGGTGGCGCCGACGACCGAGGCGCGCAGCTTCGTGCCGTGGCAGTACGGGCAGTCGAAGGTCGCCGCGGGGCGGGCGCACCAGCGGCAGGCCGGCACGCGTGACCCGCCAGAGCCGGGGGTGGGCGCGACGCCGAGCGGCCCGGAGCAGACCGCACAGCGGGCCGGCGCCCGGCACCGGTCGCAGGCCAGGCCGGGGGCGTAGCCGGCCCGCGGCACCTGCACGAGCACCGGCGCGCCGTCGGCGAGGGCCTGGCGCGCGACGCGGTGGGCGAGGCTGGGCAGCCGGGCGGTGCGGGCGGCGGGGTCGCGGGCCAGCTCGGCATCGGCACCCAGGGGCTGCACGCGCGGCGCGGCGGCGCGCAGGGTGCCGCGGTCGGCGGCCAGCTCGTGCGCCCAGCCGCTCTCCACCAGCAGCTGCGCCTCCGCGGTGCGCGCGGTCGCGGCGACGACGGCCGCGCACGAGGCGAGGTGGGCCCGGTGCACGAGCACGTCCCGGGCGTGCGCGTAGGGCGCGCGGGGCTCGGCGTGCAGGTCGTCGCCGTCGTCCCACACGGCGACCAGCCCGAGGTCGGCGACCGGCGCGTAGACCGCGGCGCGGGTGCCGAGCACCACCTTGGCAGTGCCGCGGACGACGTCGAGGAAGCGGCGGTAGCGGGCGTCGGGGGCGGCGTCGGCACGCAGGACGACGACCGACCCCTGCGGCAGCCGGGCCTCCGCGGCGGCGGCCAGCCGGTCGAGGTCGCGGCCGTCCGGCGCCACGACGAGGGCGCCGCGGCCGCCGGAGAGCGCGGCCTGGCACAGCTCGACCAACCGGGCCGGCCAGTCCTCGTCGGGCAGCGCCGTCCACACCGCGCGAGCCGGACGGCCCTCGGCGACGGCACTGAGCAGTGCCGGGCCGGTCGGGTACCGGGCGAAACCGGCCGGGTCCGGCGGCCCCGGCGACGGCGGCGACTCGGCGGGCGGGCGCTTCTCGGCCGCGGCCCGCCGGGGCGGCACGGCGAGGCGGAGCACGTCGGTCACCGTGCCGCCCCAGCGCTCGGCCACCGCACGGGCCAGCACGACAACCTCCGGGGTGAGCACCGGCTCGCCGGAGACGACCTTGGCCAGCGGCGCCAGCTTGCGCCCCGACTCGCTGACGTCGGTCAGCTCGACGACGAAGCCGTCGACCAGCTGCCCGGCGAAGCGCACCCGGACCCGGCACCCGGCCCGCACCTCGCCGGCCATCGCGTCGGGGACGGCGTAGTCGAAGGGGCGGTCCAGGTGCGCCAGGGGCACGTCGACGACGACCCGGGCCACCCGCGGCGTGCGGGTGCCCGGGTCGGCGTCGGCCGGCTGCGTCGGGGCCGAGGTCAGCGAGGTCTCCGTTCGGCGCGGGAGTGCAGGGTCGCCCCGGAGTGTCCTCACGGGGTCCGACAGGACGGGACCGCGGTGCGCGGCGGTGGCGCGTCCCTGTGGAGGAACGCGCCACCAGCGCGCATCGCTCGGTGCGGGACGGCGGCCGCGCCCGGTGGCCCACCCCGAGCCTGGGGGTGAGGAGGACGGGTCCTCTCAGACCCCTGCGGCCGAGCGCAGCGCCTCGACGCGGTCCAGCCGCTCCCAGGGCAGGTCGACGTCGGTGCGGCCGAAGTGGCCGTAGGCGGCGGTCGGGGCGTAGATCGGGCGCAGCAGGTCCAGGTCGCGCACGATCGCGCCGGGGCGCAGGTCAAAGACCGTGCCGATCGCCTTCTCGAGGACGTCGTCGGCCACCGAGCCGGTGCCGAAGGTCTCGACGAACAGGCCGACCGGGTGCGCGGCGCCGATGGCGTAGGCGACCTGCACCTCGCACCGGCGCGCCAGCCCGGCCGCGACGACGTTCTTGGCCACCCAGCGCATGGCGTAGGCGCCCGAGCGGTCGACCTTCGACGGGTCCTTGCCGGAGAAGGCGCCGCCGCCGTGGCGGGCCATGCCGCCGTAGGTGTCGACGATGATCTTGCGGCCGGTGAGCCCGGCGTCGCCCATCGGGCCGCCGATGACGAACTTGCCGGTCGGGTTGACCAGCAGCCGGTAGCCGTCGGTGGGCAGGCCGAGAGCGGCGAGCTCGGGCTCGACCACCAGCTCCTGCACGTCCGGAGTGAGCAGCTGCTCGATCGAGATGTCCTCGGCGTGCTGCGAGGAGACCACCACGGTGTCGACGCCGACCGGGCGGTCGTCCTCGTAGACCACCGTGACCTGCGTCTTGCCGTCGGGGCGCAGGTAGGGCACCGAGCCGTCCTTGCGGACCGTCGAGAGGCGGCGGGACAGCCGGTGGGCCAGCGCGATCGGCAGCGGCATGAGCTCGGGGGTCTCGTCGGTGGCGTAGCCGAACATCAGGCCCTGGTCGCCGGCGCCCTGGCGCTCGATCTCGTCGTCGGTGACCCCCGCGGTGCGCGCCTCGTAGGCGGTGTCCACGCCCTGGGCGATGTCCGGCGACTGCGCACCGATCGAGACGCTGACCCCGCAGGAGGCGCCGTCGAAGCCCTTGCGGGAGGAGTCGTAGCCGATGCCGAGCACGGTCTTGCGGACGATGTCGGCGATGTCGACGTAGCCCGCGGTGGTGACCTCACCGGCGATGTGGACCTGCCCCGTGGTGATCAGGGTCTCGACGGCGACGCGGCTGCGCGGGTCCTGCTCGAGCATCGCGTCGAGGATGGCGTCGCTGATCTGGTCGGCGATCTTGTCCGGGTGGCCCTCGGTCACCGACTCGGACGTGAAGAGGCGGCGTGACACGCGGTACTCCCTGGGGTCGGGGACGTCGGGTGGACGCCCGGGCGTGGGCGTCTCGTCGGGTGCACGTTACCGGCGCGCGCCGTCGGCGGTGTCGGGCTCAGGCCAGCCGGGGGCCGACGACGTCCCAGATGCCGGCGGCCACGGCGTCCTTGCTGCCCTCGGGCAGCTCGGTGGCGGTGCCGTCGGCGGCCAGGACGACGGCGGCGTTGTCGGCCCGGCCGAACACCCGGCCCTCCGAGACGTCGTTGACCACGAGCAGGTCGCAGCCCTTGCGCGCGAGCTTGGCGCGGCCGTGGGTGAGCACGTCGGCCTCGTCGTCCCCTGTCTCGGCGGCGAAGCCGACGACCAGCTGACCGGCGGGGCGCTTGGTCACCAGCTCGGCCAGGACGTCGGGGTTGCGCACCAGCGGGACGTCCTCGGGCTCGGCACTGCTGCCCTTCTTCAGCTTGGTGAGCGCGACCGTGGCCGGCCGGAAGTCGGCGACCGCGGCGGCCATGACCACGACGTCGGCGTCCTCCGACTCCGCGAGCACCGCCGTGCGCAGCTCCTCGGCCGTGCCGACGCCGACGACGCGGACGCCGAAGGGCGCCGGCAGCTCCACGTTGGCGGCGACCAGCACCACCTCGGCGCCGCGGGCAGCAGCGACCCGGGCCAGCGCCCAGCCCTGCCTGCCCGACGAGCGGTTGCCCAGGAAGCGGACGGGGTCCAGCGGCTCCCGGGTCCCTCCGGCGCTGACCACGACGCGGCGACCGACGAGGTCCGGGGCGAGGGCGGCGGGGCCGGCGGTGAGCACCACCGAGGCGAGCGCGGCGATGTCGGCGGGCTCGGGCAGCCGGCCCGGGCCGGAGTCCGGGCCGGTGAGCCGGCCGACGGCGGGCGGCAGCACGATCGCGCCGCGGCGGCGCAGCGTGGCGACGTTGTCCTGGGTGGCCGGGTGCAGCCACATCTCGGTGTGCATGGCCGGGGCGAACACCACCGGGCAGTGCGCGGTGAGCAGGCTCGCGGTCAGCAGGTCGTCCGCCCGGCCGGCGGCCGCGCGGGCCAGCAGGTCGGCGGTGGCCGGCGCGACGACGACGAGGTCCGCGGTCTGCCCGATGCGGACGTGGGCCACCTCGTCCACGTCGGACCACACGTCGGTGGTGACCGCGTTGCCCGACAGCGCCTCGAAGGTGGCCGCACCGACGAAGCGCAGGGCCGACGGCGTCGGGACGACGCGGACGTCGTGCCCGGACTCGGTGAACGCGCGCACCAGCAGGGCGGCTTTGTAGGCGGCCACGCCCCCGGCGACGCCCAGCACGATGCGGCTCATGCCGTCCATCCTCCACACACGACGAGGCACCCGGCTCGCGCCAGGTGCCTCGTCATCACGCAGGGGACCGTCGTGGCCCCGTCCCGGGCCCCACCCTGAGCTTGCGGGGGGTGGGGAGGACGGGGTCCTTATTCGCCGGCGGTGTGGGTCAGCAGACCCTCGTTGATCTCGCGCAGGGCGATGGAGAGCGGCTTCTCCTGCGGGGCGGTGTCGACCAGCGGGCCGACGTACTCCAGCAGGCCCTCGGAGAGCTGGCTGTAGTAGGCGTTGATCTGGCGCGCGCGCTTGGCGGCGAAGATCACCAGGCCGTACTTGCTGCTGGTGCGCTCGAGCAGCTCGTCGATCGGCGGGTTGGTGATGCCCTCGGGGGCGGGTGCGACTCCGGACACGGGCGGGCGTGCTCCTCAGCTCGTCATCGGGGAGTGGCGGGCGGCGCTGCCAGGCCCCGTCACTCGGACGCGCCGCTGCTCCGGAGGGACCCGGGCGACGGCGCAGTCAGCAAGCCTACCAACTCGTCGGCAGCCCGGGCCACGTCGTCGTTGACCACCACCACGTCGAACTCCCCCGCGGCGTCGAGCTCGGCCTGCGCGATGCGCAGCCGCTCCTCCTGGACGGCCGGCGGCTCCGAGCCCCGTCCGGCCAGCCGACTGACCAGCTCGCCCCAGGACGGCGGGGCCAGGAAGACCAGCTGGGCGTCGGCGTCGCGGGCCCGGACCTGCCGGGCACCCTGGAGCTCGATCTCCAACAGCGCCGGCCGCCCGGTGGCGAGCTGCTCGCGCACGGGGGCAGCCGGCGTGCCGTAGCGGTTGCCGGCGTACTCGGCCCACTCGAGCAGGCCGTCCTCGGCGATCAGCCGGTCGAACTCGGCGTCGCTGACGAAGTGGTAGTGCACCCCGTCGACCTCACCGGGCCGGCGCCGGCGGGTGGTGGCCGACACCGACACCCACACCTCGGGGTGCCGGCGCCGGACCTCCGCCACGACCGTGCCCTTGCCGACCCCCGAGGGGCCGGAGAGCACGGTCAGCCGTGCCGGGGTGTGCTCCGGGGCGGCAGCTGCCACGCGTCGTCGTCCTCGACCTCCGGTGCCTGGTCCTGCGGGTCAACCCTCGACGGGAACCTGCTCGGTCGCGACCTTCTCGCCGCCGAACTCCGTCTCGAGGGCCCGGCGCTGGTTGGCACCCAGACCGCGCACCCGGCGGGTCGGGGAGATCTCGAGCCGCTCCATGATCTTCGCAGCCCGGGCCTTGCCCACTCCGGGCAGGGACTCCAGGACCGCGGAGACGCGCATCTTGCCGATCACCTCGTCGGTCTCGCCCTGGCGCAGGACGTCACCGACCGTGGCGCCCTTGCTCTTGAGCCGCTCGCGCAGCTCGGCCCGGGCCTTGCGGGCGGCCGCCGCCTTCTCGAGAGCCGCGGCACGCTGTTCGGGGGACAGGTCAGGGAGGGGCATGGTGCGACCCAATCTGTCGTCGCCGGCCACCTGTTCGACCGGCGGGGCTCTGACTGTGTCGGGGGGCAGGACTCACTGCTGAGCCTGTCGGCCAACCTAGCTCTCCCTATATGCGCAGGTCACGGGGGTCTGACCCCTCGGTTTCACGCAATCCGTGAAGCGCCCGTGACCCTGCGTCGCCAAATGTGGTGACCCACGGTCATCCGTGCAGGTCAACGACGGTTGTCGCCGCTCCTCGGTGCCGGACGGTTCCGGCCGCAAACCTCCGACACGCCAGTGCGACACGCCGGAGACCTCGGGAAACGCGCTGGTGAACGGCCGCACGACCCGGTTCAGGAGGGGGTCGCGGTCCCCCTCCGGGCGAGCGCGGGCCCGGCTCGCCTCAGCCGGCGAGCTCCCCGGCCCAGCGCTCGGCGGCGGCACGCAGCCGGGCGGGGTCGGGCCCGGCGGCGAGCACGTCCCGTGACACGGTCGGGACGACGGCGGTCCCGCGGCCGAACAGCCGGCGCAGGTCGGCCACCGACCCCCCCTGCGCGCCCAGCCCCGGGGCGAGCACCGGCCCGCCGAGGCCGGTGAGGTCGACGTCCAGCTCGCGCAGCGTGGCCCCGACGACGACGCCGAAGGACCCGGACCCGTCGGCGGCGTTCCAGCCCCGCACGGTGTCGACGACGACCTGCGCGACCGACCGGCTGTCCACGACCGCGTGCTGCAGCGTGCCGGCGTCCGGGTTGGAGGTGCGGGCCAGCACGAACAGCCCGCCGCCGTGCTGCCGGGCGGTGTCGACGGCCGGCTGCAGCGAGCCGGGCCCGAGGTAGGGGCTGACGGTCAGGGCGTCGGCGGCCATCGGGTGGTCCGGGCGGAGGTAGCCGGCGTAGCCGTCCATCGTCGAGCCGATGTCCCCGCGCTTGGCGTCGAGCAGCACGAGCGCACCGGCGGCGCGGGCGCGGGCGACGCCGTCCTCCAGCACGGCCAGGCCACGCGAACCGTGCCGCTCGTAGAAGGCCAGCTGCGGCTTGAGGACGGCGACGGTGCCGGCGAGGGCGTCGATGACGGTGTCGGTGAAGCGGGCCAGGCCCTCGGGGTCGTCGGGCAGGCCCCAGCGCTCGAGCAGGGGTGCGTGCGGGTCGATGCCGACGCACAGCGGCCCGCGGGCGGCGACGGCGTCGGCGAGGCGCCGGCCGAACGGGACCGTCACGTGCCCTCCTCGCCGGCGCTCGTCGGGCCCGTGCCGGACCGTGCTGGGTCCATGGGTGACCTCGCGAGCTCGGTCACCTCGCCACCGCCCGGGGCAGGGTGTCGCCCAGCTCGTCGACGCAGTCCCGGGCGAGGAACGGGTTGGCGAAGGCACCCGACGCCGACTGGACCGCGTCGGCCCCGAGGGCGAACAGCGCCGCGAACGAGGCCGGGTCGGTGACCCCGCCCATGGCCAGGACGTCGAAGTGCCGGCTCCCGGCCTCGCGCAGGGCGACCAGCCGACCGGTGAAGTCCAGTGCGGAGTCGCGCACCGCCGCCCCCGACAGCCCGGCCAGCTCGCGGCCGGGGAAGGTCGGTTCGCCGTCGCTGCGCCGCACCCGGCTCTGCAGCGTGTTGATGCCCGCGACGCCGTCGACCAGCGGAGCGAGCCGCGGCACCAGCGCGGCCAGCCGCGGCTCGTCGAGCCAGGACAGCTTGGCGACCAGCCCGGTGCGGTCGTCCAGCGCGCGGCGCACGCCCTCGACCACCGCGACGGTCGCGTCGGCGTCCAGGCACAGCGGCGACTTCACGCCCGGTGCCCCGGGGTTGAGCGTGTTCGGGCAGGACAGGTTCAGCTCGACGACGGTCGCACCGGCCTCCTGCGCCAGCCGGGCGGTGCGGGCGAAGTCGTCGACCAGGGCCGGGCCGTCGCCCTCCCCCATGACGCTGACCAGCAGCAGCTGGTCGTCGTCGACGGCGGCCAGCGACCGCTCGAGGTCGGCCGTCCACTCCTCGGGCGCCAGCGACGGGACGCCGAAGGAGTTGACCGTGCTGACGTCCGGTGACCCGGGCGGCACCCAGTCCCACGGGTCGGCGGTGACCTCGGCGGCGGCGCCAGGGGGCAGGCTGCGCGTCTCCCGCTGCGCGAACACCCAGTTCGGCTGGGCGTTGGGCTCGTGCGCGCGGCTGCGGACGGTCTTGTAGGTCAGCACGCTGTAGCCGTTGCACGCGAAGTGGCGGACCCACTCCTCGCCGCCGCCCAGCACGCAGGCGGGCACGCCGATGGGGAAGCCGACGTCCCGGCCCAGCACCCGCCAGCGCCGTCCGCCGGCGACCGGGCGCTGCGCCAGCCGCGGCCCGACCGGGGTGGTCAGGTTGACGCGGTAGGAACCGAGGAGGTCGTAGGCCGGGGTCGGCAGGCCGGCGTCGGCGAGCACCGCCGCGTGGCCGGCGGAGAACAGCACGCGGGTCAGCAGCGGCAGGTCCGCGTCGCCGACGTCCCCGGCGGCGAGCCGCGCGGCCAGGCCGCGGGCCGCCGCGGCCAGGGCGTCGAGCTCCGGCTGCGGCGGCCGCGCGAAACGGGTCACCCCCGCGAGGAACGCCGCGGGCAGGCCGTCGACCAGCCCGCGGGCGACCAGGTCCTCCCGTACCCGCCCGACGGCGTCGCCCGACGACGCCGTCGTCACGCGCCGGTCCTCGCAGAGGTGCTCGGCCCGCCGGAGGTGCCGCCGAGCGCCGCGTGGACCTCCTGCAGGCTGCGCACCCCGACGTCCCCGCGGCGCAGCGCCTCCACCGCCTGCACCGCGGCGGCCAGCCCCTGCACCGTGGTGATGCACGGGACGCCCTGGCCCACCGCGGCGGTGCGGATCTCGTAGCCGTCCAGCCGGGGCCCGCTGTTGCCGGGGGCGCCGAACGGGGTGTTGACGACGATGTCGACGTCCCCGGCGGTGATCCGCTCGACGACGTTGCCCGGACCGTCGCTGTACTTGCCGACGACCTCGCAGGCCACCCCGTTGCGGCGCAGCACCTGGGCGGTGCCGATGGTCGCCAGCACGCGGAAGCCGAGGTCGGCCAGCCGCTTGACCGGGAAGATCGCCGAGCGCTTGTCGCGGTTGGCCAGGGAGACGAAGACGGTGCCCTCCGTGGGCAGCACACCGTAGGTCGCCGCCTGCGACTTGGCGAACGCCGTCCCGAAACCGGTGTCGAGGCCCATGACCTCGCCGGTGGACTTCATCTCCGGGCCCAGCACGGTGTCGACGTTCTGCCCGTCGACGGTGCGGAACCGGTGGAAGGGCAGCACCGCCTCCTTGACCGCGATCGGGGCGTCCTCGGGCAGGTCGGCGCCGTCGCCGACGGCCGGCAGCACGCCCGCGGTGCGCAGCTCGGCGATCGACTCCCCCACCGCGATCCGCGCCGCGGCCTTCGCCAGCTGCACCGCCGTCGCCTTGGACACGAACGGCACCGTTCGGCTGGCGCGCGGGTTCGCCTCGAGCACGTACAGGACGTCGTCCTTGAGCGCGTACTGCACGTTGAGCAGCCCGCGCACGCCGATCCGGGCGGCCAGCTTCTCCGTGGCCGACCGGATCTTCAGCAGGTCCGCCGAGCCCAGGGTGATCGGCGGCAGCGCGCACGCCGAGTCGCCGGAGTGGATGCCGGCCTCCTCGATGTGCTCCATGACGCCGCCCAGGTACAGCTCGGAGCCGTCGAAGAGCGCGTCGACGTCGATCTCGACGGCGTCCTCGAGGAACCGGTCGACCAGCACCGGGTGCTCGGGGCTGACGTCGGTGGCCTTGGCGATGTAGGCCTCGAGCGTGGCGTCGTCGTAGACGATCTCCATGCCGCGCCCGCCGAGCACGTACGACGGCCGGACCAGCACGGGGTAGCCGACGCTCGCGGCGATCTCCCGGGCCTCGGTGAAGGTGGTCGCCGTGTCGTGCTTGGGCGCCTGCAGGCCGGTGTCGG
Organism: Geodermatophilus sp. URMC 61; assembly: GCF_052931555.1. Taxonomy (NCBI): domain Bacteria; kingdom Bacillati; phylum Actinomycetota; class Actinomycetes; order Geodermatophilales; family Geodermatophilaceae; genus Geodermatophilus; species Geodermatophilus sp. URMC 61. The sequence continues at coordinate 1,030,244 of NZ_JBRFHZ010000002.1, read as the reverse complement.
CCAGCACCCGCGAGAACGCCCCGCGGTCCTCGGCGGCGTCGATCGACTCCGGCGAGGTGCCCAGCACCGGGACGCCGGCGTCCTTGAGCCGCTGCGCCAGGCCCAGCGGGGTCTGCCCGCCGAGGGTGCAGATGACCCCGGCGACCGGGCCGGCGGCGCGCTCGGCCTCGACCACCTCGAGGACGTCCTCGAAGGTGAGCGGCTCGAAGTACAGCCGGTCGGCGGTGTCGTAGTCGGTCGAGACGGTCTCGGGGTTGCAGTTGACCATCACGGCCTCGTAGCCGGCGTCCTGCAGCGCCATGACGGCGTGCACGCAGGAGTAGTCGAACTCGATCCCCTGCCCGATCCGGTTGGGCCCCGAGCCCAGGATCAGCACCGCCGGCTTCTCCCGCGGCTCGACCTCGGTCTCCTCGTCGTAGGAGGAGTAGTGGTACGGGGTGCGGGCGGCGAACTCGGCGGCGCAGGTGTCGACGGTCTTGTAGACCGGCCGCACGCCCAGGCGCCGGCGCAGCGTCCGGACGCCGTCCTCACCGGCCAGCTCGGGACGCAGCGCGGCGATCTGCCGGTCGGACAGGCCGTGCCGCTTGGCACGGCGCAGCAGCTCCGCGGTGAGCGACGGCGCGTCGCGGACCTCGGCGCCGACCTCGCCGACCAGCGCGATCTGGTCGACGAACCACGGGTCGAAGCCGCTGGCCTCGGCGACCTGCTCGACGGTGGCACCGGCGCGCAGCGCGGCCTCGGCGACGTAGAGCCGCCCGTCCACCGGCGTGCGCAGCGCCTCGAGCAGCTCGGCGGCCGACCGGGTGTCCTCCGGCCCGGTCCAGAACCCCGCGGTCTTCGTCTCCGTGGACCGCATCGCCTTGCCCAGCGCCTCGGGGAAGTTGCGGCCCAGCGCCATGACCTCGCCGACGCTCTTCATCGTCGTGGTCAGCCGCGGATCGGCGCCGGGGAACTTCTCGAAGGCGAACCGCGGGATCTTCACGACGACGTAGTCCAGCGTCGGCTCGAAGGCGGCCGGGGTGACGCCGGTGATGTCGTTGGTGATCTCGTCGAGGGTGTAGCCGATGGCCAGCTTCGCGGCGATCTTGGCGATCGGGAAGCCGGTGGCCTTGGACGCCAGCGCGCTGGACCGGGACACCCGCGGGTTCATCTCGATGACGACCAGCCGGCCGTCGGCCGGGTTCACGGCGAACTGGATGTTGCAGCCGCCGGTGTCGACGCCGACCTCGCGCAGCACCGCGATGCCGACGTCGCGCATCCGCTGGTACTCGCGGTCGGTGAGGGTCATCGCCGGGGCGACGGTCACCGAGTCGCCGGTGTGGACGCCCATCGCGTCGACGTTCTCGATCGAGCAGATGACGACCACGTTGTCGCTGCGGTCGCGCATCAGCTCCAGCTCGTACTCCTTCCAGCCCAGCACCGACTCCTCGATGAGGACGGTGTGCACCGGGGAGTCGGCCAGCCCGTGGGAGGCCATGCGGCGCAGGCTCGCCTCGTCGGTGGCGAAGCCCGAACCCAGGCCGCCCATGGTGAAGCTCGGCCGGATGACGACCGGGTAGCCGACCTCGGCGGCGGTCGCCAGCGCCTCCTCGACGCTGCCGCAGACCCGCGAGCGCGGGGCGTCGGCACCGATGGACCGCACGATGTCCTTGAACTGCTGCCGGTCCTCGCCGCGGTTGATGGCGTCGACGTCGGCGCCGATCAGCCGCACGCCGTACTCCTCGAGCACGCCGTTCTCGTACAGGCCGATGGCGATGTTGAGCGCGGTCTGCCCGCCGAGGGTGGCCAGCAGCGCGTCGGGACGCTCCTTGGCGATCACCTTCTCGACGAACTCCAGGGTCAGCGGCTCGACGTAGGTGGCGTCCGCGATCTCCGGGTCGGTCATGATCGTCGCCGGGTTGCTGTTGACCAGGCTGACCCGCAGCCCCTCCGCCTTGAGCACCCGGCAGGCCTGGGTGCCGGAGTAGTCGAACTCGGCGGCCTGGCCGATGAGGATCGGCCCGGAGCCGATCACCATCACGTGGTGGATGTCCGTCCGTCTGGGCATGTCAGGCCTTCTCCCCCGTCGTCTGCTGGACCTCCGGCGGTGGCCCACCGGCCTGCGCGTCCCCGGTGCGGGCGGACTCCATGAGGTCGACGAACCGCTGGAACAGCGGCGCGGCGTCGTGCGGGCCGGCGGCGGACTCGGGGTGGAACTGCACGCTGAACGCCGGGGCCTCCAGCAGGCGCAGCCCCTCGACCACGTCGTCGTTCAGGCCGACGTGGCTGACCTCGACCCGCCCGTAGGGGGTGTCGGTCGGCCGGTCCAGCGGGGCGTCCACGGCGAAGCCGTGGTTGTGGCTGGTCACCCGCACCGTGCCGCTGACCCGGTCGAGCACCGGCTGGTTGAGGCCGCGGTGGCCGAAGCGCAGCTTGTAGGTGCCCAGGCCCAGCGCCCGGCCGAGGATCTGGTTGCCGAAGCAGATGCCGAACAGCGGCCGGCGGGCGTCCAGCACGCCGCGCACCGCCTCGACCGCGTAGTCGGCGGCCGCGGGGTCGCCCGGGCCGTTGGAGAGGAAGACGCCGTCGGGGCCGTGCTCGAGCAGGTCCTCCGCGGTGGCGGTCGCGGGCAGCACGTGGGTCTCCACGCCCAGCGCGGCCAGGTGCCGCGGGGTGGCGGTCTTGATGCCGAGGTCGAGCGCGGCGATGGTGAACCGCTTGTCCCCCACCGCCGGGACGACGTAGGGGTCGTTCGCGGTGACCGACGGCGCGAGGTCCGCGCCGCTCATGCTCTCCGAGCCGCGCACCCGGGTCAGCAGCTCCTCGGCCGAGAGGCCCTCGCTGCTGATGCCGGCGCGCATCGCGCCGCGCTCGCGCAGGTGGCGGGTGAGCGCGCGGGTGTCGATGCCGCTGATACCGACGACGCCCTGCGCGGCCAGCTCGTCGTCCAGGCTGCCGGTGGCCCGCCAGTTGGCCGGGCGGCGGGCGGGGTCGCGGACGACGAAGCCGGCCACCCACATGCGGCGGCTCTCGTCGTCCTCCTCGTTGACCCCGGTGTTGCCGATGTGCGGGGCCGTCATGACGACGATCTGGCGGGCGTAGCTGGGGTCGGTCAGCGTCTCCTGGTAGCCGGTCATCCCGGTGGCGAACACCGCCTCGCCCAGCGTCGTCCCGACCGCGCCGTAGGCCTCGCCCCGGAACGTGCGCCCGTCCTCCAGGACGAGGATCGCGTCGGTCACTGGACCGCTCCCCTCGGGTGCGAGATCTGCACACTCGTCGCCTTCGGGGTCCTGGAGGCGACGAGTGTGCAGATCTCGCCGCCGAAACGCTGCCGCGTCAACGCTGTGCCTTTCCGTCGAGCACGGTCGCCGTCCCCCGCAGGAACGTGGCGACCACCCGGCCGGGGAGCTCCCGGCCGGCATAGGGGCTGTTGCGGCTGCGGCTGGCCAGCGCGGCGGGGTCGACGACCGCGCGCGTGCCGGGGTCCAGCAGCAGCAGGTTGGCCGGCTCGCCCGGGGCCAGCGGGCGGCCGTGACCGTCGAGCCGGCCGATGGCCGCCGGCCGGGCCGACATCCGGTCGGCGACGCCGCGCCAGTCGAGCAGGCCGGTCTCCACCATCGTCGCGACGACGACCGAGAGCGCCTGCTCCAGGCCGAGCATCCCGGGCCGGGCGCTGGCCCACTCCGTCTCCTTGTCCTCGACGGCGTGCGGCGCGTGGTCGGTGGCCACCGCGTCGATGACGCCCTCGGCCAGGCCCGCGCGCAGCGCCTCGACGTCGGCGTCGGTGCGCAGCGGCGGGTTGACCTTGAAGACCGGGTCGTAGCCCTCGGCGCACTCGTCGGTGAGCAGCAGGTGGTGCGGGGTGACCTCGGCGGTGACCTGCACCCCACGGGACTTCGCCCAGCGGAGGATCTCCACCGAGCCCGCGGTCGAGACGTGACAGACGTGCAGCCGGGCGCCGACGTGGTCGGCGAGCAGCACGTCGCGGGCGATGATCGCCTCCTCGGCGGCGGCCGGCCAGCCGGTCAGCCCGAGGCGGGCCGAGCGGTCGCCCTCGTGCATCTGCGCGCCGACGGTCAGCCGCGGCTCCTCGGCGTGCTGGGCGACCACGCCGTCCAGCGCCTTGACGTACTCCAGCGCCCGGCGCATCAGGGCGGGGTCGGCGACGCAGTGCCCGTCGTCGGAGAACACGCGCACCCGGGCGGCGGAGTCGGCCATCGCACCGAGCTCGGCCAGCCGCTCGCCCCGCAGCCCCACGGTCACCGCGCCGACCGGGACGACGTCCACCAGGCCGGCCTCCTGGCCCAGGCGCCACACCTGCTCGACGACGCCGGCGGTGTCGGCGACCGGGTCGGTGTTGGCCATGGCGTGCACCGCGGTGTAGCCGCCGAGCGCGGCGGCGCGGCTGCCGGTCTCGACGGTCTCGGCGTCCTCCCGGCCGGGCTCGCGCAGGTGGGTGTGCAGGTCGACCAGGCCGGGCAGCGCGACCAGCCCGGCGGCGTCGACGACGTCGGCGCCGGGGGCCGACAGAGACTCGCCGACCGCGGCGATCCGGCCGTCCTCGACCAGGATGTCGGTGGCGTCCTCGCCGTAGGGGCGGGCGCCCGTGATGAGGTACGTCATGAGGGGGCGCCTCCCAGCAGCAGGTAGAGCACGGCCATGCGCACGGAGACCCCGTTGCCGACCTGCTCGACGATCGTGGAGCGGACCGAGTCGGCCACCTCGGCGGCGATCTCCATCCCGCGGTTCATCGGGCCCGGGTGCATTACGATCGCGTCGTCGCCCAGGGCGCCCATCCGGTGCGCGTCCAGGCCGTAGCGGCGGCTGTACTCGCGGGCGCTGGGGAAGTACGAGGCGTTCATCCGCTCGGCCTGGACCCGCAGCATCATCACCACGTCGGCCTTGGGCAGGACGGCGTCCAGGTCGTAGGAGACCTCCGCCGGCCAGCTGCCCACCCCGACCGGGAGCAGCGTCGGCGGCGCGACCAGGGTGACCTCGGCGCCGAGGGTGTGCAGCAGCCACACGTTGGAGCGGGCCACCCGGCTGTGCAGCACGTCGCCGACCACCGCCACGCGCACGCCCTCGAGCCGGCCCAGCCGGTGGCGGATCGTGTAGGCGTCCAGCAGCGCCTGGGTGGGGTGCTCGTGGGTGCCGTCGCCGGCGTTGACCACGCTGCCGCGCACCCAGTTCGCCAGCCGGTGCGGCGCGCCCGACGCCGAGTGCCGGACGACGATGGCGTCCGAGCCCATCGCCTCCAGGGTCAGGGCGGTGTCCTTGAGGCTCTCGCCCTTGGAGACGCTGCTGCCCTTGGCCGAGAAGTTGATGACGTCGGCCGACAGGCGCTTGGCGGCCAGCTCGAAGGAGATCCGGGTGCGGGTGGAGTCCTCGTAGAAGAGGTTGACCACCGTCCGCCCGCGCAGCGTGGGCAGCTTCTTGACCTCGCGGCCCGCCAGCGCGGCGTCGATCTGCGCGGCGGTGTCGAGCACCAGTGTCGCGTCGGCGCGGTCGAGGTCTGCGGCCTCCAGCAGGTGCCGCTTCACGCTGTGCTCCCCTGTTCGGCTCCGCGGTCGCTCCGCTCCCCGCTCGCAGAGCTCGCTGCGATGCCCACTCCCCGTCGCTTCACGCCGGCCCCTCCGTGACCAGGACGGCGTCCTCGCCGTCGACCTCGGCCAGCCGGACCTTCACCGACTGGTCGCGAGAGGTGGGCAGGTTCTTGCCCACGTAGTCGGCGCGGATGGGCAGCTCGCGGTGGCCGCGGTCGACCAGCACCGCGAGCTGCACGGCGCGCGGGCGGCCGAGGTCGCGCAGCGCGTCCAGCGCCGCGCGCACGGACCGGCCGGAGTACAGGACGTCGTCCACCAGGACGACGAGCCGGCCGTCGATGCCGCTCTCGGGCAGCACGGTCTCCTCCAGCGCGCGGACGCCACGCATGCGCAGGTCGTCGCGGTAGAGCGTGATGTCGACGGTGCCGACGTCGACCGGGGACCCGGAGAAGGCGTGCACGCGGGCGGCCAGCCGGCGGGCGAGCGGGGCGCCGCGGGTGGGGATGCCGACGAGGACGACGCCGGCGAGGCCGTCGCCCCCCGAACACTTCTCGATGAGCTGGTGGGCCATCCGGTCGACCACGCGGGTCACGTCGGCGGCGGAGAGGACCGGGGACGGCGACGGTGCGTCGCCGTGGGCACGCTCGGTCGTGCTGGCCATCAGGCCTCCTTCCCCGCCTCACGGGACGGGTCGTTAAAGGAGTGGTCGGACCGGCATCGACCGTACTGCACGCTGCGGTGTGACCCGCGACGCGCCCGGGACGGGCCCGATCGCGGCCCTTGTGACCCGGAGGAGTGCCCCGGTGTCATCGGACCCGCTCGACCAGTACGCTCCGTGACGACAACCCGCCCCCGACGACGGACAGTGAGCAGGAAGCGATGAGCACCGACTACTCACGGGCCCTCGGTGCCCGGCTCCGCGCCATCCGCAACCAGCAAGGCCTCTCGCTCCAGGGAGTCGAGGACAAGTCACACGGCCGCTGGAAGGCCGTGGTCGTCGGCTCGTACGAGCGCGGCGACCGTGCGGTGACCGTGCAGCGGCTCTCCGAGCTCGCGGTCTTCTACGGGGTCCCGGTCTCCGAGCTGTTGCCCGACCCGCGGCCCAGCTCGGCGGTCACCTCGACGACGAAGATCGTGCTGAACCTCGAGTCGCTCGGCTCGCTGCCCGCGGACGAGGCCGGCCCGCTGGCCCGGTACGCCTCGACCATCCAGGCCCAGCGCCACGACTACAACGGCAAGGTCCTCTCCATCCGCGCCGAGGACCTCAAGTCGCTGGCGATCATCTACGACATGAGCCCCGACGAGCTGACCAGCCGGCTCATCGAGTGGGGTGTCCTCTCCCCCGGCATGGAGAGCGTCGTCGGCTTCGGTGGCGACGAGGACGAGGACGAGGTCAACCCGAACTGGGAGCGCCGCCGCACCCCGCGCTGAGCGAGAGGACCCCGTCCTCCGCACGGTCGGAGGACCCCGTCCTCCCCACCCTCCGCGGGCTCGGGGCAGTGCCCTGGACGGGCCGCCGTGGGCCTCGGACGGGGCCGGGACGCCGAGGGCCCACTCCGACGATCGGAGTGGGCCCTCGGCGTATCAGCACGGCCGGTGGCGCCGTCGTATGGCAGTCGACGCCGCCGGGCACCGGTCGCTGACCGCCCGGCGATCGACACGCACGGGAGTACGTGAGGCGTGGGGACGCCGGTGTGCCGCCGTGCGGCCCTCGTTCCACCGTCCACGGAAGAGGTGCCATGCCTGCAGTGGTCATGGAGGCGGTGACCAAGACGTACCGCGGTCGTCGTGGGCGCCCGCCGCAGAAGGCGCTCGACGACCTCGACCTGGTGGTCGAGTCCGGCGGTGTCCACGGGTTCCTCGGCCCCAACGGCTCGGGCAAGACGACCTCGATCCGCGTGCTGCTCGGCCTGGTCTCCCCCGACTCCGGGACGGTGCGACTCCTCGACCGCCCGGTGCCCCAGGCCCTGGCGGAGGTGGTCGGCCACGTCGGCGCCCTGGTCGAGACCCCGCTGTTCTTCCCCGCCTTCTCCGGTCGCCGCAACCTGCACCTGCTGGCCGAGGTCGCCGGCGTCCCGCGGACCCGGGTCGAGGAGTGCCTGGAGACCGTCGGTCTGCGCGAGCGGGCCGACGACCGGTTCAGGGGCTACTCGCTCGGCATGAAGCAGCGGCTGGGCATCGCCGCGGCCCTCCTCAAGCGCCCTCGGCTGCTCATCCTGGACGAGCCGAGCAACGGGCTGGACCCGGCCGGCATCCGCGACGTCCGCGAGCTGATCCGCCGCCTCGGGCGGGACGGGCGCACCACCGTGCTGCTCTCCTCCCACCTGCTCGCCGAGATCCAGCAGGTGGCCGACTCGGTGACCATCCTGACCCGTGGCCGCCGCGTGGCCTCCGGGCCGGTCGCCGAGGTGCTGGCCGGCCGCGCCACGCGCGACGTCGTCGTCCGCGTGCCCGACCGGGGAGCGGCCGCCGCGGTGCTCCAGTCGGCCGGCGTGGCCGTGTCCCCCTTCGACGACGCCCGCGGGCCGGCCCTGGCCCTGCACGAGGTCGACTCCCCCGGTGAGATCACCCGCCTGCTCGCCTGCCACGGGCACTACCTGGAGGAGCTCACCCCGGTGCACGCCGACCTCGAGACGGCCTTCCTCGCCATCACCGGGGAGCCGGCATGAGCGCCGTCGTCGGGCGGCCGCCCGCACCGGCCGAGGGGCCGCCGGTCCCGCAGGGCCCGGGTGGCCTCCTGCGCGCGGAGCTGCACCGGTTCCGCGCCCGCCGGTTCGTGCAGGTCCTCTTCGGGCTGGCGGTGCTGGGCTGGCTGGCCACGACCGTCATCAGTCTCACCCAGGTCGGTCCCCCGACCGCGCCAGGGCAGGCCGCGGACCCGCCGTTCTCCTTCGCGCAGAGCACCGTCCCCGGGGCCATCGGGTTCGCCGTGGCCGGGAGTGCGCTGGCGCTCGTGCTGGGGGCGACCTGGATCGGCGCCGAGTGGTCGACCCGCTCGGTGGTGTCGCTGCTGGTCTGGGAGCCCCGACGGGTCCGCGTGATGGCGGTCAAGCTGGCGGCGCTCACGCTCGGCGCGGCCCTGCTCGGGATCACGTTGCAGGCGGCCTGGCTCGCGACGGCGGGCATCCTCGACGCGACGGCCGGCGACGGCCGCGCTCTGCCCGACGGCTTCTGGGGCGACCTGCTCGGCACCCAGGCGCGGGGTGTGCTGCTCACCGTCCTGGCCGCGGTCGGCGGCTTCGGCCTGGCCTCCCTGGTGCGCAACACCGGGGCGGCGCTGGGCATCGGGTTCGTCTACCTCGCCGTCGTGGAGACCGCCGTCGCCGTCCTGCGCCCGGCCTGGCAGCCGTGGCTGCTGACCAGCAGCGTCGCGGGCCTGGTGCTGCCCGGCGGGCACACCGTGGTGCTCGGCGGGGAGGCGGTGGATCCGGCGACCGGCAGCCTCGTCGGGGAGACCCGGGAGATCCTGGTCGGCAACCTGCAGGGCGGGCTGGTGCTGGGCCTGGTCGCCGGAGCCGCCGTCGCCCTCGGCGTCGTCCTCTTCGTCCGCCGCGACGTCCAGTGAACGCCGGGGCCCGGCCGTGGCGTCCCGGCCCCGTCCCGAGGGTCCCGGGGGCCCTGTCCTGGGCACCGCCCTGAGCTCGTGGGAGGAGGTGGGAGTACGGGGGTCTTCAGCTGGTGGGGACCTCGGCGTCGAGGATCGCGCCGAGGACGCCGTTGACGTAGGGCGGCGAGTCGTCGGTCGACAGCGACCGGGCCAGCTCGACGGCCTCGTCGATGACGACCGGGTCGGGCACGTCGTCGACCCACAGCAGCTCGAAGACCGCCATGCGCAGGATCGCGCGGTCGACGTCGGGCAACCGGTCGATCGACCAGCCGCGGGCGTGCCGGTCGATCAGCTCGTCGATGCGGGCGGCGTGCTCGGCCACCCCCTCGACCAGCCGGACGGCGTGGTCGGGGACGGGCGGCGAGGCCAGCGCCACCCGCTCACGCAGCAGCTCCAGCGGGTCGCTGCCTCGGACGTCGGCCTCGTAGAGGACGTCGACGGCGCGCTTGCGCGCCTTGCTGCGGGCAGCCATGCCAGCCCTACCCGGCCGCCCGCGATCAGTTGGCGCGGCCGAGGTACCGGCCGTCGCGGGTGTCGACCTTGAGCTTGTCGCCGGTGTTGACGAACAGCGGGACCTGGATCTGCGCGCCGGTCTCCAGGGTGGCCGGCTTCGTGCCGCCGGTGGACCGGTCGCCCTGCAGGCCCGGGTCGGTGTGCTGGACGACCAGCTCCATGGTCACCGGGAGCTCCACGTACAGCGGCGTCCCCTCGTGCACGGCGACGACGACCTCGGTGTTCTCCAGCATGTAGTCCGCGCCGCCGCCGACGGTCTCGGCCGGGACGTGGATCTGGTCGTAGGTCTCGCCGTCCATGAAGACGAAGTCGGTGCCGTCCTTGTACAGGTACGTCATGTTCCGCTTGTCGACGGTGGCCGTGTCGACCTTGGTGCCGGCGTTGAAGGTCCTGTCGACGACCTTGCCCGAGAGCACGTTCTTCAGCGTGGTGCGGACGAACGCGCCGCCCTTGCCCGGCTTGACGTGCTGGAACTCGGTGACGGTCCAGAGCTGGCCGTCGAGGTTGAGGACCATGCCGTTCTTGAGGTCGTTGGTGGTAGCCATCTAGAGGACCAGCAGTTCCTTGCTCGTGAGGGTCAACAACTCGGGCTCGTCGTCCGTGACGATCAACGTGTCCTCGATCCGGACACCGCCGTGGCCGGGCAGGTAGACCCCCGGCTCCACGGTGACGGCCATGCCGGCGGCCAGCCTACCCGCGCCCAGCTGCCCGATGCCCGGCGCCTCGTGGATCTGCAGCCCGACCCCGTGGCCGAGGCCGTGGGTGAAGTGCTCGGCGTGGCCGGCGGCGGCGATGACGTCCCTGGCCGCGGAGTCGACGGCGACCACGTCGGCGCCGACGGCCAGCGCGGCCCGCCCGGCGGCCTGCGCGGCGGCGACCAGCTCGTAGACCTCGCGCTGCCAGTCGGCGACCTCCCCGCCCACCCCGCCCAGGACGACGGTGCGGGTCATGTCGGAGTGGTAGCCGTCGACCGTCGCGCCGAAGTCGAGCTTGAGGAAGTCGCCCGGCCGCAGCTCGGTGGCGTCCGGCCGGTGGTGCGGGATGGCCGAGTTCGCGCCGGTCGCGACGATCGTCTCGAAGGACGGCGCCTCGGCACCGATCGACAGCATGCGGGCGTCGAGCTCGCGGCCGACCTGCAGCTCGGTACGCCCGGGCCGCAGCGCTCCCTCGGCGGCCAGCTCGGCGAGCGCCGCGTCGGCGACCGCGCAGGCCCGGCGCAGGGCGTCGACCTCGTCGTCGTCCTTGACCGCGCGCAACGCCTCCACGGCGCGCCGCACGCTGGTCAGCTCCGGCACCGTGCCGCCTGCGGCGGCGTCGGTGAGCACCGACTCCAGCGCGCGCAGCCCGTCGACGGTGACGTGGTGGCTCTCGTACCCGATCCGCCCGGCACCCTGCCCCCCTGACCGAGGGCGCACCGCCTCCCGGGCCAGGGCCGCGACGGTGGCCCGGTCGACGAGCAGCTCGACGTCGGGCACCTGGGTGCCGGCCTGGGTCGTGTAACGGCCGTCGGTGCCGAAGACGTCCGGGTGGGCGGGGGACGGATCCGTGCGCAGCAGCAGCGCGCCGTTCGAGCCGGTGAAACCGGTCAGGTACCGCACGTTGAGCAGCTCGGTCACCAGGACGGCGTCCAGCCCGCGCTCGGCCGCCGTCGCCCGCAGCCGCTCCCGACGCTCCGCGTACCTCACCACGTCCTCCGTTCCGCTCCGCGGTCGCTCCGCTCCTCGCTCGCAGACCTCGCTGCGATGCTCACTCCCCGTCGCCTCACGCCACCTCCTGTGCCGCGAGCCACCGGAGCGCCAGCACGTACCCCTGTACCCCGAGCCCGGCGATCACCCCGTCGGCGACCGCGGAGACGTAGGAGTGGTGCCGGAACCCCTCCCGCTTGTGGATGTTGCTGATGTGCACCTCGACCAGCGGGGCGGTCAGCATCGCCAGCGCGTCGCGCAGCACCACCGAGGTGTGCGACCAGCCGGCGGGGTTGAGCACCACCGGGTCGCCGGCGTCCGCCGCGGCGTGCACCCAGCGCAGCAGCTCACCCTCGTCGTCGGTCTGCCGGACCCGCACCTCCAGGCCCAGCTCGACGGCCGCGGCGGCGACCAGCTCGACCAGCTCGGTGTACGTCGTCGTCCCGTACTTCTCCGGCTCGCGGGTGCCGAGCCGGCCGAGGTTGGCGCCGTTGAGCACCTGGATGGTCACGCGAGGGGCTCCCGTCGGGGTGGTGGGGCGGGTGGTCGGTACGGGGTGGTGGGGCGGGTGGTCGGTACGGGGTGGTGGGGGTCATGCGGCGACGGCCGACCACGCGGCGTCGAGCCAGGCCTGGTCGGGGTCGGCGAGGATGCGCGGGTTGCCGATGCCGTCCAGGACGACGAACCGCAGCGAGCCGCCGCGGGCCTTCTTGTCCACCCGCATGACCGACTGGATGCGCTGCCAGTCCCCGCGGTAGCGGGTCGGCAGGCCCATCGCGGTGACCAGCCGGTGGTGACGGTCGACCTCCTCGCGGGTCAGCAGGCCGGCCTGGCCGCCGAGCTCGGCGGCGAAGAGCAGTCCGACGGCGACCGCCTCGCCGTGCCGCCAGCCGAAGTCCTCCACCCGCTCGATGGCGTGGCCCAGGGTGTGCCCGTAGTTGAGGAACTCCCGGACCCCCGTGTCGTAGAGGTCCGCCCCGACCGCGTCGGCCTTGACCCGCACCGCGCGCTCGATGAGCTCCTCGGTGTCGCGGCGGCCGGTCGGGTCGGCCTCGAGCAGGTCGAGGACGACGGGGTCGGCGATGAAGCCGCACTTGACGACCTCGGCCATCCCGGCGCGGAACTCGGCCTCGGGCAGCCCGGCGAGGACGTCGGTGTCGGCGAGCACGGCCACCGGCGGGTGGAAGGCGCCGACGAGGTTCTTGCCCGCGCCGGTGTTGATGCCGGTCTTGCCGCCGAGCGCGGCGTCCACCATGCCGAGCACGCTGGTGGGCACCTGGACGACACGCACGCCGCGGGTCCAGGTCGCGGCCACGAACCCGGCGAGGTCGGTGACCGCTCCCCCGCCCACGCCGACGACGGCGTCGGACCGGGTCAGCCCCAGCCGGCCCAGCTCCTCCCACACGCTCGCGGCGACCGCGGCGGTCTTGGCCGCCTCCCCGTCGGGCACGACGACGGCCTCCGCGGCCACCCCGGCGGTCTGCAGCGTCTCGACCAGCCCGCCGGCCAGCCCGGCCAGCGGTGGCGCGTGGACGACGGCGGCGCGGGCGGCGCCGTCGAGCACGTCGGTGGTCAGGCTGCCCAGCTCGTGCTGCGCGCCGGACCCGATGACCACGTCGTAGGGCCGCTCGCCCGGCACCGTCACCCGCCTCGGCGTCATCGGTCCGCTCCCGCCCGGCGGAGCCGGCTCGATCGCGGGGCCGCTCACGGTGTGGCCCGCAGGGGGACCGCCGCCGCGACCTCGTCGACGACCTCGTCGGGCGCGCGTCCGCCGGTGGCCACAGTGACGGTGGCGACCTCGGCGTACAGCGGCGCCCGCGCGGCGAGCAGGGTGCGCAGCGTGGCCCGCGGGTTGAGGCCGAGCACCGGACGGCTGCGGCCCAGCCCCACCCGCTCGGCGGCCGAGGCCAGGTCGACGTCGAGCCAGACGACGGTGCCGCCGGCGCGGGCGTAGCCGGTCAGCCGCTCGCGGGTGACCGCGCTGAGCACCGCGCCGCCGCCGAGGGCCAGGACCCCGTCGTGCTCCTCGAGCGCGACCGCGACGGCCTGCTCCTCCAGCGCGCGGAAGTGCGGCTCGCCGAGGTCGACGAACAGGTCGGCGACCCGCTGGCCGGTGCCGGTCTCGACGTCGGCGTCGGTGTCGCGGAAGGCGACCCCGAGCCGGTCGGCGAGGGCGGTGCCGACGGTCGTCTTCCCCGACGACGGCGCCCCGACCAGGACCAGCAGCGGGCGGCGTGCCGCGGAGCTCGTCGGGTGGGCGGGGGCCCCGGGTCCGGAGGTCATCGAATCGCCAGCGCGTCGAGGTAGGCGCGCGCGTTCCGGCGGGTCTCGGTCACCGAGTCGCCGCCGAACTTCTCCAGCGCGGCGTCGGCCAGCACCAGCGCCACCATGGCCTCCATCACGACAGAGCCGCGGGGCACCGCGCAGGCGTCGCTGCGCTGGTTGATCGCGACGGCGGGCTCCCCGGTGGCGACGTCGACGGTGGCCAGCGCCCGCGGCACCGTCGAGATCGGCTTCATCGCGGCGCGGACCCGCAGCACCTCGCCGTTGGTCATCCCGCCCTCGATGCCGCCGGCGCGGTCCGACAGCCGCTGGACGCGGGCCTCGCCGTCCTCACCGGGCGCAAGCACGATCTCGTCGTGGGCCACCGAGCCGCGTCGGCGGGCGGTCTCGAGCCCGTCGCCGACCTCGACGGCCTTCACCGACTGCACGCCCATGAGCGCGGCGGCCAGCCGGGAGTCCAGCCGGCGGTCCCAGTGCACGTGGCTGCCCAGGCCCGGCGGCAGGCCGTGGACGACGACCTCGACGACCCCGCCGAGGGTGTCGCCGTTCTTCCGGGCGTCGTCGACCTCGGCGACCATCAGCGCGCTGGTCTCCGGGTCGGCGCAGCGCACCGGGTCCTCGTCGATGCGCGGGTTGTCCTGGGGACCGGGCACCACGCCGTCGGGGACGACGACCGGGCCGATGCCGACCACGTGGCTGACCACCTCGACGTCGAGGGCCTGGCGTAGGAACGCCCGCGCGATCGCACCCAGCGCGACCCGGGCCGCGGTCTCCCGCGCGCTGGCCCGCTCCAGCACCGGCCGGGCGTCGTCGAAGCCGTACTTCTGCATGCCGGCGAGGTCGGCGTGACCCGGCCGCGGGCGGGTGAGCGGCGCGTTCCGGGCCTGGCCGGCGAGCACCTCGGGGTCGACCGGGTCGGCGGACATGACCGTCTGCCACTTCGGCCACTCGGTGTTGCCCACCTGGACGGCGATCGGCCCGCCGAGGGTCAGCCCGTGCCGGATCCCGCCGGTCAGCGAGACGACGTCCTGCTCGAAGGACATCCGGGCGCCGCGGCCGTGGCCGAGGCGACGGCGGGCGAGGTCGAGGTCCAGGTCCGGCGTCGTGACCTGGACGCCGGCGGGCAGGCCCTCGAGGATGGCGGTGAGCTGCTGGCCGTGCGACTCACCGGCGGTCAGCCAGCGCAACATGACCGCGATTGTGCCAGTCGAGGGACCCCCTCCCTCCCCACCCCCGACGAGCCCGGGGCGGGCCCAGGGAGCGGGCCGCCCTGCTCACGTGGGCAGCGCCTGACCCTGCAGAGCCAGGGCGAGCACCGCGCCCGCCAGCAGCGGCGGGCCGAACGGGAGCGCGGTGCGCCACCCGGCCCGCCCGGCGGCGACCAGGGTGACCGACGCCGCGGCCCCGGTCGCCAGGCCGAGGAACACCCCGGCCAGCAGCGCACCCCAGCCCACCCAGCCGAGCACCAGGCCGAGCAGGCCCAGCAGCTTCACGTCGCCGAACCCGAGCCCCTTCGGGGAGAGGACGGCGACACCGGCGGCCAGCCCGAACGCGGCCACGCCGGCCAGTGCGGCGCGCAGCAGCGCGGTCCAGGTGCCGAGCGCGAGGGCGTCGACCAGCAGCGCCGTGGCCACCGCCGCGTACGCCGGGACGGTCACCCGGTCGGGCAGCCGGTGGACGGCGAGGTCGACCTGCGCGAGCACCACCCCGGCGACCCCGGCCCAGGCCAGCGCGACCGTCCCCGGCCGCATCCCGCCGGTCAGCAGCGCACCGGCCAGCGCCGGCACCACCAGCACGACGGTCAGCGCCGTGCGCAGCGAGCCGGCCGGCGCCGCGTCGTCCCGCCGGGCGAGCCGGACCGACACGCGGGCCAGCCACGGTCCCAGGGACAGCCCGCCGGCGAGGGCCACGGCGGCGATCGCGCCGAGCGGGAGGTCCGCGACGGGCACGCCGGTCAGCGGAGGCCGACGGCGGCGTCGAGCGCGCCGCGCATCGCCACCAGCGGCGCCGGCTGCCCGGTCATCAGCTCGACCTGGGCGGTGGCCTGCCAGAACAGCACCTCGAGGCCGCCGACGACGGTGCCGCCGGCCTCGGTGACCGCGGTGGCCAGCGGGGTCGGCCAGGGGTCGTAGAGGACGTCGAGGACGGTCTGCCCCGCCGTCCAGGGCAGCCGCGCGACCGCCTCCTGGCCGCCGACCGGCACGGTGCTGACCACGACCTCGGCGTCGACGACGGCCGAGGCCAGCGAGAGGACCGTGGTCGGGACGCCGAGGGTGTCGAGCACCCGCAGCAGGTCCCCGGCGCGGCCCGGCTCGCGGACGACGACGTCGACGTGCGCGGCGCCCAGCGAGGCCAGCGCCACCGCCGCGGCCGCCGCCGTCCCCCCGGCGCCGACGATCGCGGCGCGGTCGACCGAGGCGACCCCGGCCTGCTGCAGGGTGGTGCCGACGCCGAGGACGTCGGTGTTCTCCGCCCGCCAGCCCGCCTCGGTCCGCACCAGCGTGTTGGCTGCGTGCAGCAGGCGCGGCAGCGGCTCCACCACGTCGGCGACGTCGGCTGCGGCCTGCTTGCACGGCATCGTCACCGAGAAGCCACGCCACTCCTCGCCGAGCCCGGCCAGCAGCACCGGCAGGTCCTCCGCACCGACGTCCAGGGCGTCGTAGGTCCAGTCGTCGAGGCCGAGCGCCGCGTAGGCGGCCCGGTGCAGCAGCGGGGACAGCGAGTGCCCCACCGGGCGGCCGAGGACCGCCGCCCTCCTGGACCCCGCAGCTGCCGCGTCAGCCACCGCAGCCGAGGCCCGCGGCGGCGCACCGTGCCCGCGCCGCCTGGAACTCCGCGTAGTCGGCGGTGAAGAAGTGGCCGCCGTCGGCGTTCTCCAGCACGTAGTACAGGAGGTCCCCGGCACTCGGCGCGAGCGCCGCCTCGAGGCTGGCCTCACCAGGGGAGCTGATCGGCGTCGGCGGCAGCCCGGCCCGGGTGCGGGTGTTGTACGGGCTGTCGGTCTGCAGGTCCGTGATGGTCAGGTCGTTGCCGTTCTTGCCCAGCCCGTAGGCCAGGGCGGCGTCGATGCCGAGCGGGATGCCCTGCCCGAGCCGGTTGTAGACGACCTGGGCGACGTCGGCCCGCTCCTCGTCCAGCCGGGTCTCGGACTGCACCATCGAGGCCACGGTGACGATCTCGGCGGGCGTCCGCCCGACCGCGGCGGCGCGCTGCTCGAGCTGCAGCCGCTCGGCGGTGGCGGTGAACTGGCCGACCATCTGGCGCAGCATGTCGACCGGGGTGTCGTCGGGCTCGAACTCGTAGGTGGCCGGGAAGAGGTAGCCCTCCAGCTGACCGCCGGCGTACGCCGGGAGGCCCAGCGCGGCCGGGTCGACGACCGCGGCCTCGAACTCGGCGACCGGCCTCCCGGTCGTCTCGGCCAGACGGTCGAGGACCGCCCGCATGGTGAAGCCCTCGGGGATCGTCACCCGCGAGATCATCCGGGAGGCCGGGTCCAGGAGCAGGTCCAGTGCGGCCGCGCCGCTCATCTGCGAGCGCAGCGCGTAGACACCCGGCTGGATGCCCGTGGCGGCCGGCTCGGTCTCGGCGGCGTCGACGAACGGGCCCGGCGAGGCGATGACGCCCTCGGCCTCCAGCGTGCGGGCGATGTCGCTGAGGGTGTCGCCGGAGGAGACGCGCACCTCGACGCTGCCGGTGCCCTCCCCGGGGAAGTCCTCACTGGCCGGGTTGACCAGGCCGATCAGCGCCCTGCCGCCGTAGAAGATGCCGGCCACGAGGCCGGCCAGGACCAGGAGCGAGAGGACGACCCCCAGCGGGCTGCGCCGGCGACGCGGGCGGCTGGAGCCCCGCCCGCCGCCGAGCGGCTCGTCGCCGTACTCGTCGGCGTGGTACTCGGGCTCGGCGCGCCGGCCGCGGCGCCGGCGGCGGACGTCGTGGGAGCCGGAGGCACCGAGCACGTCGAGGCCCCCGAGCGAGTCGGCGTCGTCCCACTGGTGCGGGTCGGCGGAGTGCCCGGCGGTCTCGTCGGGGTCCGCGCCGGGGACGGCGGGGACGGCCCCCACCCCCACCGTGGCGTCGTCGGCGGCATCGTCGGGACGGCGGGAGAGCCGGGACCAGGCGCCCGCGGGCATCGGCGGCAGGTCGGGCAGGGGCTCGGAGGGGTGCCGGGGCCGCGGGGACCGCTGGTCCCCGGCGTGGGCGACCGGGCCGGGCATCGGCCCGGTGCGCTGGTCGTCGACGGCCCGGCGGCGGCGCGGGGCGGGCCCGGGGTGGATGCCCTTGTCCCCGACCGGGGGCCGGCTGGGCATCGACGTCAGCCACGCGGACGCGGGCACGCCGCTGGAGGAGTCGGGAGAGGCGTGCCGACCCCGCCGGCCCGGCGGGGTCGGGTCGGTCACGCTTCCTCCTCGCTGGCGCTCGTCGGTCGCGTGACCGGCGGTGCTGTGCCCCTGCGTGGACTCGCGAGCTCGTTCACGAGCGTTCCCGCTGGGCGTCCAGATAGGCCTGGAGGATGACCACGGCCGCGGCCTGGTCGATCACCGAGCGCTGGCGGCGGCTGTCGAGACCGTTCGCCCGGAGGGAACTGGCTGCGGTCACGGTGGAGAGCCTTTCGTCGACGAGGTGCACGGGCACCGAGCCGATGCGCCCGGCGAGTGCCCGAGAGTAGGCACGCGCCTCCTTCGCCGAGGCGCCCGACGCACCCGAGAGGTGTCTCGGCTCCCCCACGATCACCTCTGTCACCTCGTGTTCCGCGACGAGCGCGGCGATGCGGTCGAGGTCGGACTCGTCCCGGGCCCGCTGCACTGTCTCCAGCGGGCTGGCCAGCGTGCCGGTGGGGTCGGAGATCGCCACGCCGACGCGCACGCTGCCGACGTCGATGCCCAGCCGGCGGCCCTGCCGCCGCTGCCGCGGCGGGATGGGCAGGCCGCCGGGCAGCCCGCCGGAGAGGTCGATCTGCGCGGTCTCGTGCCGCACCGGGGGGAAGCCGGCGCGCAGGTCGATCTGCTCGGTCGCGTGGTGGACCGGCTGCTGCGGCCGAGCGGCCGGGGTGGCGCGCGGCCGTGACGGGGGGACGGCGGGCCGCCCCTGCATCGGGCGCTCGCCCGCCGGACCGGTCTGGTCGGGGTGCTGACTGGACACTCCGCTACCTCCCTGCGGCGGTCGCGACCGCCTGTTCTCCGGCCTGCAGGGCCGCTGGGATGCCCGCGGGGTCGGTACCGCCCCCCTGGGCCACGTCTGGCTTGCCCCCGCCACGTCCGCCGACCGGGGCCGCTGCTGCCCGCAGCACGTCGCTGGCGCTGAGTCCGCGTTCCTGGGCGGCCGGGTTGAGGGCCGCCACGAGAGCCACCTTGCCTCCCGACTCGGACGCGAGCAAGACCACCCCCGGACGGTCGGCGGGCAGCCGACCCCGGACGTCGAGGGCCAGTGTGCGCAGGTCGCCGCCGCCCAGTCCGCCCGGCGCGCCGGTGACCACCGACACGCCGCCGACGTCGCGGGCGCCGGCCGCCAGCTCCCCGGCCGCGGCCAGGGTCTGCTGGGCACGCAGCTCGGCGAGCTCCTTGTCCACGTCGCGCAGCCGGGCCAGCATGCCGCTGACCCGCTCGAGGACGGTGTCGGTCGGCGTCTTGAGCAGCTCGCCGAGCTGACGCACCAGGTCGCGCTCGCGGGCCAGGTAGCGGAAGCCCTCGAGGCCGACGACGGCCTCGACGCGGCGGGAGCCGGAGCCGACCGACGACTCGCCGGTCAGCGCCAGCGTGCCGATCTGGGCGCTGCCCTGCACGTGGGTGCCACCGCACAGCTCCCGCGACCACGGGCCGCCGATCTCCACGACGCGGACCTGCTCGCCGTAGGTCTCCCCGAACAGCGCCAGGGCGCCGATGGCCTGGGCCTCGGGCAGCGACATGTAGGTCGCCGAGACGCGGTGGTCGGCGCGGACGGCGGCGTTGGCGACGTCCTCGATGTCGTGCCGCTGCTGCTGCGTCAGCGCGCCCTGCCAGGCGAAGTCCAGCCGCAGGTAGCCCGGGCGGTTGTAGGAGCCCGACTGCAGCGCCTGCGGGCCGAGCACCTGGCGCAGCGCGGCGTGCACCACGTGGGTGCCCGAGTGCGCCTGGCAGGCCGACAGCCGCCACTCGCGGTCGACCTCGGCGGTCAGCTCGGCGCCCTCGTGGAGCGCGCCCTCGAGCACCCGCACCTGGTGGGCGACCAGGCCCTTGACCGGGCGCTGCACGTCGAGCACCTCGGCGCGGCCGCCGTCCCAGGTCAGGACACCGGCGTCGGCGACCTGGCCACCGGACTCGGCGTAGAACGGCGTGCGGTCGAGCACCACGCGGGTGATCTCGCCCGGCCCCGCCGGCCGACCGGGCGCGTCCTCCTCGGCGGCGAGTTCGGAGACCAGGCCCAGCACGCGGGAGTCGGTGCGCAGCGTCTGGTAGGCCCGCCAGTCCGTGGGACCGTGCTCGGCCAGCAGCCGGCGGTAGGCCAGGACGTCGACCGAGCCGGTCTTCTTGGCACGGGCGTCGGCGCGGGCCCGGTCGCGCTGCTGCTGCATCAGCGCGCGGAACCCGGCCTCGTCGACGGTCACGCCCTGCTCGGCGGCCATCTCGAGGGTGACGTCGATCGGGAACCCGTAGGTGTCGTGCAGGGAGAAGGCCTGCTCACCGGAGAGGGCCGGGGTCCCCGCGGCCTTGGCCTCGCGGACGGCGGTGTCGAACAGCGCCGTCCCGGACGCCAGGGTGCGGCGGAACGCCTCCTCCTCGGCGTAGGCGACGCTGGAGATGCGGGCGAAGTCGGCCTCGAGCTCGGGGTAGCTGGCCTTCATCGCGTCCTTCGACACCGGCAGCAGCGCCGGCAGGGTCGCCTCGTCGACGCCGAGCAGCCTCATCGAGCGGACGGCGCGGCGCAGCAGCCGGCGCAGGATGTACCCGCGCCCCTCGTTGCCGGGGGTGACGCCGTCGCCGATCAGCATCAGACCGCTGCGCACGTGGTCGGCCACGACCCGCAGCCGGACGTCGTCGTCGTGATCGCGGCCGTAGTCGACCCCGGCCAGCTCGGCGGCGCGGCGCAGCACCGGCGCCACCTCGTCGATCTCGTAGAGGTTGTCGACGCCCTGCAGCAGGTAGGCCACCCGCTCCAGGCCCATGCCGGTGTCGATGTTCTTCTTCGGCAGGTCGCCGACGATGCGGAACTCCTCCTTGCTCCGCACGTCGTCGATCTGGTGCTGCATGAAGACCAGGTTCCAGATCTCGAGGAACCGGTCCTCGTCGACGACCGGGCCGCCGTCGGGACCGTGCTCCGGACCCCGGTCGTAGTAGATCTCGCTGCACGGGCCGCCCGGGCCGGGCTGGCCGGTGTGCCAGTAGTTGTCCTTCAGGCCGCGGCGCTGGATCCGCTCGTCGGGCAGGCCCGCGATCCGCTGCCACGCCTCGGCGGCCTCGTCGTCGTCCAGGTAGACGGTGACCCAGATCTGCTCGGGGTCGAAGCCGAGGCCGCCGTCCTCCACCGATCCGGTGATCAGGTCCCAGGCGTGCTGGATCGCCCCCTCCTTGAAGTAGTCCCCGAAGGAGAAGTTGCCGTTCATCTGGAAGAACGTGCCGTGGCGGGTGGTCTTGCCCACCTCCTCGATGTCGAGGGTGCGCACGCACTTCTGCACGCTGGTCGCCCGCGGGTAGGGCGCGGGCTCCCGGCCGGTCAGGTACGGGATGAACGGCACCATGCCGGCCACGGTGAACAGCAGGGACGGGTCCGGGGAGACCAGCGAGGCGCTGGGGACCACGGTGTGCCCGCGCTGGGCGAAGTGCTCCAGGAAACGGCGGCGGATCTCGGCGGTCTGCATGTCCTACTCGGTCTGGGAGGCGGTCGGCCGGGGTGCGGCGTCCCGCGGGGAGGAGGGGGCTCAGCGGTCGGTGGCGTGCCGGCCGGGCAGCTGGGCCGGGCCGGCCTCGGGCAGCGGCGCGTCCAGGCCGGTGCCGGCCCGCAGCTCCAGCTCCCGCTCGGCCATCGCCGCGCGCACGTCGGCACCGAAGTCGCCGATGGCGTCGGCCAGGTCGCGCAGGCCCTCGGCCACCGAGGCGCCGATACCGGCCGGGGTCATCCGCTCCGCGGCGCGGGAGAGCTTGCGGACGACGAGGGCGCCGATGGTGATCCCCATGGCGAGCCAGAACAGCCGGCGCATCAGGCGGCCCGCCGGGCGGCGCGGCGCGTGCGGCGCTCGGCCTTGTCACGGGCGGCGGCCTCGGCGATGGCCTGGCCCTCGCGCTTCTTGCGCGCGGCGCTGCGGACGCCGTAGCTGAACGCGGCCACCTTGATCAGCGGGCTGCCGACGGTGGCGGCGACGACGCTGGTCAGCGCGGCCACGTTGCTGGAGACGTTGGCGGCGTTGCCGGTGATGTCGTCGACCCGCTCGAGGTTGCTGTTGACGTGGGCGACCGTCGTCGACGCCTGGCTCAGGATCGGGCCGCTCTGCTCCCGGGCCTGGCGGATGGTCAGCGTCGCCTCGTCCAGCGTGCGCCCCAGCTTGAGGATCGGGACGGCGAGCAGCACCACCAGCAGCACCAGCGCCAGCGCTGCGATCAGTCCGGCCCACTCTCCTGCGGACACCCGGTCCTCCTGGTTCGTCGACGTCGATCTCGGCGTCCGGGCCCCGCCGGTCGCCGCCGGCGGGCGTCGGCCCGGCGTGGTCACAGTAGTCGGGGGCCCGGATGCCCGTCCGTGCCCCGCCGGTGGCTCAGCGGCCGCGCCGGACGAGGGCGCGGGTCAGGCTCCGCGGCCGCGCCGGACGATCGCGCGCAGCTTCGCCAGCCGCGCCCCGATCGTCGCCTCGGCACCGCGGTTCGTGGGCCGGTAGTAGTCCTTGCCCACCAGGGCGTCCGGTGGGTACTGCTGCGGCACCACGCCGTCGGGGTGGGCGTGCGGGTAGACGTAGGTCCCGCCGTGGCCGAGCTTCTTCGCGCCCGCGTAGTGGGCGTCGCGCAGCCCCGGCGGCACCGGCCCGGCCAGCCCGGCACGCACGTCGGCGACGGACTCGCTCATCGCCACGGTGACCGCGTTGGACTTGGGCGCCGTGGCCAGGTGGACGACGGCCTGCGCCAGCGCGAAGTGGCCCTCCGGCATCCCGATGAAGGCCACGGCGTCGGCGGCGGCGACGGCGGTCTGCAGCGCCGTCGGATCGGCCATGCCGATGTCCTCGCTGGCGGAGATGACCAGCCGGCGGGCGATGAAGCGCGGGTCCTCCCCCGCCTCGACCATGCGCGCCAGGTAGTGCAGCGCGGCGTCGACGTCGCTGCCGCGGATGGACTTGATCAGGGCGCTGGCGACGTCGTAGTGCTGGTCGCCCTGCCGGTCGTAGCGCACCGCGGCCTGGGCCACCGCCGTCTCCAGGGTGGCGAGGTCGATCTCGGCGAGCCCGGCCGCCTGGGCGGCGCCGGCGCCGGACTCCAGCGCGGTGAGCGCCTTGCGCCCGTCCCCGCCGGCGATGCGGACCAGGTGCTCCTCGGCCGCAGCAGCCAGCGTCACCGCGCCGTCCAGCCCGCGGTCGCTGGTGAGCGCGCGGTGCAGCAACCTGCGGACGTCGTCGTCCGACAGCGGCTGCAGGGCCAGCACCAGGCTGCGCGACAGCAGCGGGCTGACCACGGAGAAGAACGGGTTCTCGGTGGTGGCGGCGATGAGGCTGACGATCCGGTCCTCGACCGCCGACAGCAGGCTGTCCTGCTGGGTCTTGGAGAACCGGTGCACCTCGTCGATGAACAGCACGGTGCGCCGGCCGGCGTAGGTCAGCTCGCGCTTGGCCCCCGCGATGACCGCGCGGACCTCCTTGACCCCGGCGTCGAGGGCCGACAACTGCACGAACTGCCGCTTGGTGGCGAGCGAGATGACGTGCGCGAGCGTCGTCTTGCCGGTGCCCGGCGGGCCGTAGAGGACCAGCGACATCGGCTCGTCGGCCTCGACCAGCCGGCGCAGCGGCGCACGCGGGCCGAGCAGGTGGGACTGGCCGACGACCTCGTCCAGCGACCGCGGCCGCATGCGGACGGCGAGCGGTGCGCCCGGGTCGACGCCGGAGACCTCCGGCGCCGGCTCGTCGAACAGCGAGCTCACGATCCCCCCGGTTCGCTCCCGCGGCGCGCTGCGCTCCTCGGTCGCCGTGTCATGACTCGCCTCCGCGGTCGCTCCGCTCCTCGCTCGCAGGGTTCGCCGCGGTGCTCGCTCCCTGCCGGCTCGGGCGCTCCCTGCGAGGCTTCCGCGCCTGTCCGCTCACGCTTGCGAACGCTACCCGCGGGGCACGACAGCCCCCGTGAGGCAGCGACGCATCGGAGACCAGACCGTCAGCGCCATCGGGCTCGGGGCGATGCCCCTGTCCACCAGGACCGACCGGCCCTCCCGCGAGGACGCCGTCGCCACCGTGCACGCCGCGCTCGACGCCGGCGTGACCCTGATCGACACCGCCGACGCCTACGCCGCCGACGAGTCGGAGTTCGGCCACAACGAGTCGCTCGTGGCCGAGGCGCTGGCCTCCTACGGTGGTGACACCTCGTCGGTGCTCGTCGCCACCAAGGGTGGGCACACCCGCCGGGGCACCGACTGGGAGCTCGACGGGTCGCCGGCGTACCTGCGCCGCGCCTGCGAGGACTCGCTGCGCCGGCTGGGCGTCGACGCCGTCGGCCTCTACCAGTTCCACCGGCCCGACCCGGACACGCCGTGGGAGGAGTCGATGGCCGGGCTGCGACAGCTGGTCGACGACGGGCTGGTGCGCATGGTCGGCATCTCCAACGCCGACATCGCGCAGATCGACGTCGCCCGCTCGATCGTGGGTCCTGCGCTGGCCAGCGTGCAGAACCAGTTCTCCCCCGGCTGGCGGTTCTCCGCCGACGAGCTGGCCCACTGCGAGGCCCACGGGCTGGCCTTCATCCCGTGGAGCCCCTTCGGCGGCGTGTCGGCGGCCGGCGCGCTGCAGTCCTCCGCGCCGGCGTTCGCGGAGCTCGCCGAGGAGCTGGGCGTGTCGGTGTACCGCGTGGCCCTGGCCTGGCACCTCGCCCAGTCCGAGGTCGTCGTCCCCATCCCGGGGGCCTCACGACCGGCGTCCATCCAGGACTCCGCGGCCGCCGCGGACCTGCAGCTCACCGCCGAGCAGCTCGCCCGCCTCGACGAGTCCTGAGCCGTCCCGCGACCGGCTGCCGCGAGACGCCTGCCGGGGAGGATGGCCGCATGACCACGCCGGACCTGCCACCGGTCCACCGGGACGAGGCCCTGGCGCTGTGGTCGGCCTACGCGAGCGCCCGCCCGCAGCCGGCCCCACCCGAGGAGGAGCCCTGGGTCGGCCGGTTCGGCGACTCCGTGGACCTGGCCGACGAGCTGCTCGGCCTGGTGCTCGCCGGCACCAAGCGGGCCACGGCCGGACTGGTCCTCGACCACGCCCACGACGCCGAGCCGCTCCCCCGGGTCGGCGGTCACTGGGTGGTCTGCGACGGCGCCGGCCGGCCCCGCTGCGTGCTCCGCACCGTCGAGCTGCGCCTCGGCCGGCTGGACAGCGTCGACGCCGCCTTCGCCTGGGACGAGGGCGAGGGCGACCGCACCCGGGCGAGCTGGCTGCGGGCACACGAGCGCTACTTCCGCCGCACGCTGGCCGCCCGCGGTCAGACGTGGGACGACGACCTCGAGGTGGTCTTCGAACGCTTCCGCGTCGTCTGGCCGCCCGACGTCGCGGACTGAGCAGCCGTGGGAACGGCCGGAGACCTCAGCGGGTCGGGTCGGTGGGACCGGGCGCGCCCGGCTCGCCGGGCAGGGCGGGCTCGTCGGGCTGGGCGTCGATGCCGGCCTCCTTGCGCTGGGCCTCGGTGATCGGCGTCGGCGCACCGGTCAGCGGGTCGTACCCGGCGCCGGTCTTCGGGAAGGCGATGACCTCGCGGATGGAGTCCACCCCGGACAGCAGCGCGCAGGTGCGGTCCCAGCCGATGGCGGCACCGGCGTGCGGTGGCGGGCCGTAGGAGAAGGCCTCCAGGAAGAACCCGAACCGCTCGCGCGCCTCCTCCTGCGACATCCCGAGGGTCTCGAACACCCGCTCCTGCAGCTCGGCGTCGTGGATGCGGACCGAGCCGCTGGCCAGCTCGTTCCCGTTGCACACCAGGTCGTAGGCGTCCGACAGGGCAGCGCCCTTGTCCTGCTCGAAGCGGTCCCGCCAGTCGGGTGTCGGCGAGGTGAAGGGGTGGTGCGTGAACGTCCAGGAGCCGTCCTCGGTCTCCTCGAACATCGGGAAGTCGACTACGAACAGGAACGACCACGAGCCCGGCTCGACCAGCTCCAGCCGGCGGGCGGTCTCGTTGCGCGCCGCGCCGAGCAGCTCCTGCGCCGGCCGGCGGGCCCCCGCGGCGAAGAAGACGCAGTCCCCGGGCTGCGCACCCACGGCGGCGACGAGGCCCTCGCGCTCGGCGTCGGAGATGTTCTTCGCCACCGGCCCGCCGAGCGTGCCGTCCTCCCCGACCGTCACGTACGCCAGCCCGCGGTGCCCGCGCGACTTCGCCCAGTCCTGCCACGCGTCGAAGGCCCGGCGCGGCTGCGAGCCACCGCCGGGCATCACGATCGCGCCGACGTACGGCGCCTGGAACACCCGGAACGGCGTCTGCGCGAAGTACTCCGTGAGCTCGGTGAGCTCGATGCCGAACCGCAGGTCGGGCTTGTCCGAGCCGAAGCGGTCCATCGCCTCGCGGTAGGTCATCCGCGGGATTTCCGGCACGTCGTAGGAGGCCAGCTCCTGCCACAGCGCCCGGACGACGTCCTCGACGACGGCGAGCACGTCGTCGCGCTCGACGAAGCTCATCTCGAAGTCCAGCTGGGTGAACTCCGGCTGCCGGTCGGCGCGGAAGTCCTCGTCCCGGAAGCAGCGGGCGATCTGGTAGTAGCGCTCCAGCCCGCCGATCATCAGCAGCTGCTTGAACAGCTGCGGCGACTGCGGCAGCGCGTACCACTTGCCCGGCTGCAGCCGCACCGGCACGAGGAAGTCGCGGGCGCCCTCGGGCGTGGAGCGGGTGAGGGTCGGCGTCTCCACCTCGGTGAACCCGTGCCGGGCCATCACCTCGCGGGCGATCCGGCTGACCTCCGACCGCAGCCGGAGGGCCTTCGCCGGACCCTGCCGCCGCAGGTCCAGGTAGCGGTACCGGTAGCGGACGTCGTCCGACGCGGCCTGGTCGGTCTCGATCGGGAACGGCAACGGGGCGGACGGCGACAGGACGCGCAGCTCGGCGGCGGCCACCTCGATCTCCCCGGTCGGCAGCTCCGGGTTCTCGTTGCCCTCGGGACGCCGGCGGACCTCGCCGGTGACCAGCACGCAGAACTCGTTGCGGAGGGCGTGCGCCTCCTCCTCGCGGACGACGACCTGGATGTAGCCCGAGGCGTCGCGCAGGTCGACGAAGACGACCCCGCCGTGGTCGCGGCGGCGGGCGACCCAGCCGGCGAGGGTGACGGTGGAACCGGCGTCGGACGCGCGCAGCGTTCCGGCGTCGTGGGTGCGGAGCACGGGGGTTGCCTCTCGGGGTGGTGGGCGGGAGATGACGCAGCAGGGAGGACTGGTCACCAGCGGTCGTGGACGTGCGCGCGGATCCGCTCGTCGTAGACGCGCTCGAGGTCGGCGAGCTGGGCGCCGGTCAGCGGCGGCAGCGCGGCCGCCGCGACGTTGCCGCGGACCTGCTCGACGGTCCGCGCGCCGGGGATCACCGTGGTGACGCCGGGCTGGTCGATCACCCAGCGCAGCGCGAACGCCGCCGTCGGGGCGTCGCCGGCGATCTCGGCCACCTCGCGGGCGGCCGCGACGCCCACCTCGAACGGCACGCCGGAGAAGGTCTCGCCGACGTCGAAGGCCTCGCCGTGGCGGTTGAAGCTGCGGTGGTCGTCGGGCGCGAACGTCGTCGACTCGTCGTACTTGCCGGTCAGCAGCCCGCTGGCCAGCGGCACCCGGGCCAGGATCCCGACACCGGCCCTCCGCGCGGCGGGCAGCAGCTCCTCGAGCGGCTTGCGCCGGAAGATGTTCAGGATGACCTGCACCGTCTGCACGTTCGGGCGCTGGATGGCCCGCAGCCCCTCGGCCACCGTCTCCACCGAGACGCCGTAGGCGGCGACGGCGCCCTCCTCGAGCAGGGTATCGAGGGTGTCGTAGACGCGGTCGTCCTCGTAGGTGGCCGGCGGCGGGCAGTGCAGCTGCACCAGGTCGAGGGTCTCCACGCCGAGGTTGCGGCGGGACCGGTCGACCCAGGCCCGCAGGTTCTCCGGCGTGTACTGCGCGGCCTCGAACGGGTCGGCGCGGCGGCCGGCCTTGGTCGCCACGAACGGCCGGTCGGACCGGGCCACCAGCGCACGGCGGATGCGCTCCTCGGAGCGGCCGTCGCCGTAGACGTCGGCGGTGTCGAGCAGGGTGACGCCGGCGTCGAGCGCGGCGTCGAGGACGTCGGCGGCGGTGTCGTCGTCGACGTCCCCCCAGTCACCGCCGAGCTGCCAGGTGCCCAGGCCGACGACGCTGACGTCGGCTCCCGTCCGGCCCAGCGGCCGCTGCTCCATGCTCATCGGTCGACCCCACCCTCGTTCCGCTCCTCGGCCGTCGGCGCTCCCTGCGATGCTCGCTCGGGCGTCGTCTCCGGCACGCTCATCCCTCCACGCTCGCACGCACCCGCTCGAACAGCTCCCCGACCGGGACGGCCGTCTGCTCGCCGGTGCGCATGTCCTTCAGCTGGCCGACGCCCTCGGCCAGGTCGCGCTCGCCGATGACGACGACGTGCGAGGCCCCCGACCGGTCGGCCGCCTTCATCGCGCCCTTGAGCCCGCGCCCGCCGTAGACGGTGTCGGCCGAGACGCCGGCCTGGCGCAGCCGGCCGACCAGGCGCACGGCCAGCCGCTTGGCCTCCGCGCCCAGCGGGACGACGAAGGCCTGGACGCCGGACGCCGTCCCGACGTCGAGACCCTCGGCCTGCACCGCCAGCAGCGTCCGGTCGACGCCGACGGCGTAGCCGATGCCGGAGACGTCGGGGCCGCCGAGAGCGGCGGAGAGCCCGTCGTAGCGCCCGCCCCCGCCGATGGCCGACTGCGCGCCCAGGCCGTTGTGCACGAACTCGAACGTCGTCTTCGTGTAGTAGTCCAGCCCGCGCACCAGCCGGGGCGCCTCGGTCCAGGTCACGCCGAGGTCGGTGAGGTGCTGGCGGACGGCGTCGTAGTGCGCCCTGGTCGAGTCCGAGAGGTGGTCGACCATCAGCGGCGCCTCGTCCAGCTGCGCCTGCACCTCGGGCCGCTTGTCGTCGAGCACCCGCAGGGGGTTGATGGCCGCGCGCCGCCGGGTCTCCTCGTCCAGGTCGAGCTTGTCCAGGTAGGCGACGAGCTGCTCCCGGTACTGCGGCCGGCACGTCGAGTCGCCCAGCGAGGTCAGCAGCAGCTCGAAGTCGGTGAGCCCGAGGCCGCGGAAGCCCTGCACACCCAGCGCCACCACCTCGGCGTCCAGCGCCGGGTCGTCGACGCCGAGCGCCTCCATGTCGACCTGGGTGAAGTGCCGGTAGCGACCGGCCTGCGGGCGCTCGTAGCGGAACGCCGAACCGACCGTCCACAGCTTCACCGGCAGCGCGCCGGTGTGCAGCCGGTGCTCGATGAAGGCCCGCATCAGCCCGGCGGTGAGCTCCGGGCGCAGGGTCAGCGAGCGGCCGCCGCGGTCGTCGAAGGTGTACATCTCCTTCGTCACGACGTCGGTGGACTCCCCCACCCCGCGGGAGAACACCTCGGTGTGCTCGAACACCGGCGTCTCGACGTAGCCGTAGCCGGCCCGGCGCAGCGGCGCGGTGAGCGTCTCCCGGACGGCGAGGAACCGCTCGGACTCCGGCGGCAGGACGTCGAAGGTGCCCTTCGGGGCGGTCAGGCCGCTCACGAGCCCTCCTCGCTGGCGCCCGTCGGCCGCGTTCGCGGCGCTGCTGTGCTCCCCGGTGAGCTCGCGAGCCCGCTCACAACCCGCGGCCCTTCGGAGCGCTCGCCGCCTCGGCCAGGTAGGGGTTGGTCGCCCGCTCCCGGCCGATCGTGGTCGCCGGCCCGTGCCCGGGCAGCACCACCGTCTCGTCGTCCAGCGGCAGGACGACGTCCTGCAGCGAGCGCAGCATGTCCTCCCACGACCCGCCGGGCAGGTCGACCCGGCCCACCGAACCGGCGAAGAGCACGTCGCCGGCCAGCAGCCCCGGGGCGCCGTCGAACTCGCTGCCCAGGTCCAGGGAGAAGACGACCGAGCCCCGGGTGTGCCCGGGCGCGTGCCGCACCGTCAGCTCGACGCCGGCCAGCGACAGCACCGCGCCGTCGTCGAGCGGCTTCACGTCGGTGGGGTCGGGCAGCCGGACGCCGGTGATCAGCGGAGCCAGCTGCGGACCGTGCCAACGGGCGGGGTCGGAGAGCATGCCGCTGTCGGCGGGGTGTAGATAGGCGGGGATGTCGTAGCCGTCGCAGACCGGGAGCACCGAGAAGGTGTGGTCGAGGTGGCCGTGGGTCAGCACGACGGCGACCGGCCTGAGGCCGTCGTCGGCGAGCATGCGGGCCAGTGGCTCGACGGCGTCCATGCCCGGGTCGACCACCACGCACTCCTGCCGGGGACCGGAGGCGACGGCGTAGCAGTTGGTGCCGAACGCGCCGGCCGGGAACGAGCGGATGAGCACCCGTGCAGGTTACGCGGGGCCCGCGCGCCGCCCCCGAGCCCGCACGGTGTCAGGGAACGGTCAGGCTCGGCGCCTAGACTTGCCCAACGACCAGCGGGGTGCGGGCGCCCTGGACGTCCCCCCGCAGCCGTGCGTCTCGAGGAGTACCACCCGTGCCGAGCAACAAGCAGCGACGCCAGGCCGCCCAGCGGCGGCTGCAGCGCCAACTCGAGCGCCGCGCCGAGCTGGCCAGGAAGCGTCGCCGCAACGTGCTGATCGGGGTCACCACCGCGGCGGTGGTGCTCGTCGTCGGCGTCGTCCTGCTGCTCACCGGGATCGGCGGCGACGACACCGACACGGCGGCCGCGGAGCCCACCCCCACGAGCCCGGCCGCCCCGACCCCCGGCGTGGTCGACGGCAGCGACGGCACCTGCGACTGGACGCCGGCCGACACCACGGCCAACCCGAACCTGCAGGCCGACACCGGCACCCCGCCGGTCGAGGTCACGGCGACCGGCACCACCGAGGTCGACGTCACCACGAACTTCGGCCCGATCGGCCTGACGCTGGACAACGCCAACGCCCCCTGCGCGGTGGCGAGCATGGTGTACCTGGCCGGGCAGGGTTACTTCGACGACACGATCTGCCACCGCGAGACCGACTCCGAGGGCCTGAAGGTGCTGCAGTGCGGCGATCCCAGCGGCAGCGGCGCCGGCGGCCCGGCCTACGAGTTCCCGACCCAGGTCACCGGCGCGGAGACCTACCCCCGCGGCACGGTCGCGATGGCCAACAGCGGCCAGGGCTTCGACGGCAGCCAGTTTTTCCTCGTGTGGGGCGACAGCCAGCTGCCGCCGAACTACACGGTGCTCGGCACCATCGACGAGCCCGGGCTGGCCACCCTCGACACCATCGCCGCCAACGGCAACGACGGCAGCAACGGGCCCGGCGACGGTGCGCCCACCCAGGAGGTCCGGATCCAGACGCTGACGGTGGCCGCGTGAGCCGGCGGCTGCGCGCGGCGGCCGGCCTCGCCGGCGCGCTGCTCACCCTGTCCGCCTGCGGCGGCTCCAGCGGCGAGGGCGGCCGGGCCGACAGCCCCGCCGGCGCGGGCGACGGCGACACGGCGGGATCGGGCACGGTGACCTGCGAGTGGGGCGAGGGCTCCTCGGCCAACCCCTACCTGACCGAGGTGGCCCCGCCCGACGACGTCGCCCCCGCGTCCGGCACGACCGCGCTGCGGGTGACGACGAACCTGGGCGAGCTGACCCTCATCCTCGACCGCGCCGCGACCCCGTGCGCGGCCGCCAGCCTGGTGCACCTGACCGAGCAGGGCTTCTTCGACGACACCCCCTGCCACCGCGAGGTCGACAGCGAGGGGCTCCAGGTGCTGCAGTGCGGCGACCCCACCGGCACCGGCGCCGGCGGGCCGACCTACACCTCGCCGACCGAGGTCACCGGCGCGGAGACCTACCCCCGCGGCACGGTCGCGATGGCCAACAGCGGCCAGGGCTTCGACGGCAGCCAGTTCTTCCTGGTGTGGGGCGACAGCCAGCTGCCGCCGGACTACACCGTCGTGGGCACCGTCGACGAGGCCGGCCTGGCCGTGCTCGACGAGGTGGCGGCCAACGGCAACGACGGCTCGCTGGACCCCAGCCCCGGTGGCGGCGCCCCGAACGTGCCGGTGACGATCGAGTCGGTCACCGTCGCCTGACGGGCCCGGCCGCGCCCGACCCTACGCAGGCTCCCCGCCGGGGTTCCTAGAGCGCGCCGGCCACCGGGACGGCGCCCTGTTCCCCGCACCGCCGTCCGCTGTCCGCGGTCACCGCGACCCGGCTGCCCGACGGCCGGGGGCCCCGGCACCCAGCCGCTCCAGCAGCGCGGTCCTGATCGCCGGGCGCGAGCCGAACACCAGCAGGAACGCCGCCTCCCGCGCCGTCCGCTCGGCGACCGATCCGGTGCGGACGGCGGAGCTGCCGGTGGCGGCCACCAGCGCCCCGGCCGCACGGTGCGCGAACGCCGCCGCAGCGGCCCGCGCGCCCGGCAGCCCGGCCGGTCCGGCGGTGTCCAGCCCGCTGCGGATCGCGGCCAGCTCGGCGTCCAGCGGTGACGGGCCCACCAGCCGGATGCAGCGCAGCGCCAGGCCGAGCGCCAGCGAGCCGTTGAGCCGCAGCCCCGCCGCGTCCCCGGCGAGCAGGTCGGCCAGCGGCGCGGTGTGCACCAGCCGGCCGGCGGGAGCGCGGTGGCCGGTGAGCCGCAGCTCGACGGTGCGGCTGGCGGCCACGGCCACCATCGGCTGCGGCGTGGCGGTCAGGGTCGGGCCGTCCTGCGCGTCGGCCAGCACGAACAGGACGTCCTCGCCGATCCGCGCGGCCACGAGCACCAGGTCCACCAGCCCCCAGCCGGTCACCCACGGCACGGCGCCGTCCAGCACGAGCTCCGCGCCGTCCCAGCGGGCGCGGATCGCCGGCGGCCCCGGTCGCAGCGCCGCCTGCAGCGCGATGCCGGCTCGCCTCCGGCCGGCGCAGAGGTCGGCGAGGAGAGCGGCACGCAGCTCCGGCGGCCCGGCGGCCGCCAGCCGGCCGACCACGCCCAGGTGCTGCAGCCAGACGAACGTCGTCGCCAGGTCGCCGGCGGCCAGCTCCTCGACGACCGCCGCCACCGTGGCCGGGTCGGCGTCCGCTCCCCCGGCGTCGGCCGGTCCCGTCAGTCCGTGGAGCCCGGCGTCGGCGAGCCGGTCGAGGTGGCTGGTGGGGACGGACCCGGCGGCCTCGACCGCGGCGGCCTCCGGCGCGAGCAGGTCGGCGGCGAGGCCGCGGGCCGCGGCCACGAGGTCGGTCACCCCGACATCCTCGCCCGGCCGCCTGCAGGCTCAGGTCCGGCCCCGTCCCGGGTCCCCGGCCCGTCCGGAGGCTCACCCCGAGCCTGCCAGGGGTGAGGGGGACGGGGTCCTCTGACGAGGGGTGGACGGGACGGCGGCCCCTGCAGGGTCCCGCCGCGACCCGGGACGGGGTCCTTCCACGGTGAGGGCAGGGAGTCCTCTCTCAGGCCGTGACACGCTCCACGTCGAAGACGCCCTCCACGTTGCGCACCGTCTGCAGCACCGCGCCCAGGTGCGCCGGGTCGGCCAGCTCGAAGGTGAACCGGCTGACCGCGACGCGGTCGCGGCTGGTCTGCACCGACGCCGACAGGATGTTGACCCGCTCGTCGGCCAGTGCCTTGGTGACGTCGGAGAGCAGCCGGTGCCGGTCGAGCGCCTCGACCTGGATGGCCACCAGGAACACCGAGCCGGGCTGCGAGGCCCACTCGACCTCGACCAGACGTTCAGGCTTGCGCTGGAGGTCGGCGGCGTTCGTGCAGTCGGTGCGGTGCACGCTCACGCCACCGCCCCGGGTCACGAACCCGAGGATCCCGTCACCGGGCACGGGTGTGCAGCACTTGGCGAGCTTGGCCCACACGTCGGACATGCCGTGGACGACGATGCCGGGGTCGCCGCCGGAGGGGCGCCGGTGCACCGGACGGCGCATCGGGATGGTGGTCTCGGCGATGTCCTCGACCGCGCCCTCGGTCCCACCCAGGGCGGCGATGAGCTTCTCGACGATCGACGACGCGGAGATCTGGTTCTCCCCCACCGCGGCGTACAGCGCGGTCACGTCGGCGTAGCGGAGGTCCTTGGCCAGGGTGCCGAGTGCGTCGCCGCCGAGCAGCCGCTGCAGCGGCAGGCCCGCCTTGCGCATCGCCCGGGTCAGCGCCTCCTTGCCCGCCTCGACGGCGTCCTCGCGGCGCTCCTTGGTGAACCACTGGCGGATCTTGGTGCGCGCGCGGGAGGAGCCGACGAAGGCCAGCCAGTCCTGCGAGGGCCCGGCCGTGGGCGACTTGGAGGTGAAGATCTCGACGACGTCGCCGTTGTTGAGCTTGCTGTCGAGGGAGACCAGCGTGCCGTTGACCCGGGCGCCGATGCAGCGGTGGCCGACCTCGGTGTGCACCGCGTAGGCGAAGTCCACCGGGGTGGCGTTGCCCGGCAGGCTGACCACGTCGCCCTTGGGCGTGAAGACGAAGACCTCCTGCGGGCCGAGGTCGTAGCGCAGCGTCTCCAGGAACTCGCCGGGCTCCTGCGCCTCCCGCTGCCAGTCCAGCAGCTGGCGCAGCCACAGCATGTCGTCGGGCGACCCGGTCTTGCCGCCACGGCCCTCGCCCGGCCCGGGGCGGCCGCCGGACCTGGCCTTCTCCTTGTACTTCCAGTGCGCGGCGATGCCGTACTCGGCGGTGCGGTGCATGTCGTGCGTGCGGATCTGCAGCTCGACCGGCTTGCCCTGCGGCCCGATCACCGTCGTGTGCAGCGACTGGTACATGTTGAACTTCGGCATCGCGACGAAGTCCTTGAACCGGCCGGGCACCGGCTGCCAGTGGGCGTGCATGATGCCCAGCGCCGCGTAGCAGTCGCGCACCGAGTCGACCAGGATCCGGATGCCCACCAGGTCCCAGATGTCGGTGAAGTCGCGGCCGCGGACGATCATCTTCTGGTAGATCGAGTAGTAGTGCTTGGGCCGGCCGGTGACGACGGCCGGGATGCCCGCGGCCTTGAGCTGGTCGGTGACGGCGGCGGTGACCTCGGCCAGGTAGGTGTCCCGGGACGGCGCCCGCTCGGCGACCAGCCGCACGATCTCGTCGTAGCGCTTGGGGTAGAGGGTCGCGAAGGCGAGGTCCTCGAGTTCCCACTTGATGGTGTTCATGCCCAGCCGGTGGGCCAGCGGGGCGAGGATCTCCAGCGTCTCGCGT
Source organism: Geodermatophilus sp. URMC 61 (assembly GCF_052931555.1). Classification (NCBI taxonomy): domain Bacteria; kingdom Bacillati; phylum Actinomycetota; class Actinomycetes; order Geodermatophilales; family Geodermatophilaceae; genus Geodermatophilus; species Geodermatophilus sp. URMC 61. The sequence goes on along the minus strand of NZ_JBRFHZ010000002.1, from coordinate 995,227 downwards.
GCCTTCTTCTCCTGCTTCTCCGGCGGGAGGAAGCGCAGCGTGCGCATGTTGTGCAGCCGGTCGGCGAGCTTGATGACCAGCACCCGGGGGTCGCGGGCCATCGCCACGATCATCTTGCGGATCGTCTCGGCCTGGGCGGCGTCGCCGAGCTTGACCCGGTCGATCTTGGTGACGCCGTCGACGAGGTGGGCCACCTCGGGACCGAACGCCTCGGTGATCGACTCCAGCGTCTGCCCGGTGTCCTCGACGGTGTCGTGCAGCAGCGCGGCGACCAGCGCCGTGGTGTCCATGCCGAGCCCGGCGAGGATCGTCGCCACGGCCAGCGGGTGGGTGATGTAGGGGTCGCCGCTCTTGCGCTTCTGCGTCGCGTGCGCCGCCTCGGCGACGTCGTAGGCCCGCTGGAGCAGCGCCAGGTCGGCCTTGGGGTGGCTCTGCCGGTGCAGCGCGGCCAGGGGCTCCAGCACCGGGCGGACGAGCCCGCTGCGCTGGCCGGCGACGATGCGGCGAGCCAGCCGGTCGCGGACCCGGCGCCGCGGCGCGCCGCCGTGGGCGTCGTGCTCGCCGGGGGGCTCGGCGCCCACGTCGTCCGGACGACGAACCACCGGGCGGCTCGGCAGGGGCTGCCGCTCGCCGCCGTCGGTCGTGCCGCTCCCGGCCGGGAGCGCCAGGGCCCCCTCACCGGCCGGCAGGGCCGGCGCTGCGTCCCCGGCCGGCAGGGCCGGCGCTGCGTCCCCGGCCGGCAGGGCCGGCGCGTCGGGCCGCGCGGCAGCCACGTTGGTGGCGGCGTCGGGGCCCATGGCGACTCCTGCTCAGAGGTCGGTCGCTCCCCATGCTAGACGGGGAGGGCCTGCTCGCGACCCCACCTGGGGAGTCGTCTGCCTCTCAGGTCGTCCAGAGGGCGTGCACGGCGTGCGGCGCGAGCCGCTGCCGGCCGCCGAGGTCCGCCAGCTCGATGACCACCGAGACCGACACGACCACCCCGCCGAGGGCCTCGACGAGCTGGACGCTGGCGGCCAGGGTGCCGCCGGTGGCCAGGACGTCGTCGACCAGGAGCACTCGCTGACCCGGTCTGATCGAGTCCGTGTGCACCTCGAGGGTCGCGGTGCCGTACTCGAGGGTGTAGTCGGCCGAGAGCCGCTCGCGCGGCAGCTTGCCGGCCTTGCGGACCGGCACGACGCCGACGCCGGCCTCCAGCGCCACCGCGGCGGCGAGCAGGAAGCCGCGGGCCTCGACGCCGACGACGACGTCGTAACCGCGGTCGCCGGTGCCCGGCGTGGCCAGGGCGGCGGCCCGTGGGTCCCCGAGGGACGGCGCGGCCAGCCCCTCGACCATCCGGCGGAAGGCCGGCCCGTCGGCGAAGACCGGCGTCAGGTCGCGGAACACGACCCCCGGCTGGGGGAAGTCCGGGATCTCGACGGCGTGCGAGGCGATCAGCTCGTCCAGCGGGGTGCTGTCCGCCGGCGCGCCGGGGCTCACCGGCGCTTCCGCCCGCCGGAGCGGCGGTTGCCGGGCTGCTGGGGACGGGCACCGGGTCGGGGCGCGGCGGTCGCCCCGCTGCGGGAGGGCTGCGCCGTCCGCCCGGTGTCGGGGCGCACCGACTCCGGCGACTCGACCACCACGTCGGCCTGGACCGGACCCAGGTCCTCCTCGCGCTCGGCGAGGGCGACCCCGGTGGCGCGCCGGGCGGTGCCGTCCGCGCGCCGGGCGCTGGCCACCGGGCCGGCCGCGGTCGTGCGGCCACCGCCCTGGCGGGCCTGGGCGGCGCGACGGGCCAGCACCCGGCGGCGCAGCGCCTGCACCTCCGGCTCGCGCTCCTTGAGGTCGGCGACGATCGGCGTGGCCAGGAAGATCGACGAGTAGGCGCCCGCGGCCAGGCCGACGAAGAGCACCAGCGCGAGGTCCTTGAGCGTTCCGACGCCGAGCAGCCCGGCGCCCACGAACAGCAGGCCGGCCACCGGGAGCAGCGCGATCACCGAGGTGTTGATCGAGCGCATCAGCGTCTGGTTGACCGCCAGGTTGGCCGCCTCGCCCCAGGTCATCCGCGCCGACCTGTCCAGGTCCTTGGTGTTCTCGTCGACCTTGTCGAAGACCACGACGGTGTCGTAGAGCGAGAACCCCAGGATGGTGAGGAAGCCGATCACCGTCGAGGGGGTGACCTCGAAGCCGATCAGCGCGTAGACGCCGGCGGTGACGACGATGTCGTGCAGCAGGGCCGCGATGGCGCCGACCGCCATCTTCGGCTGGAACCGCAGCGCCAGGAAGGCGATGACCGCGATCAGGAACACGGCCAGCGCGACGAGCGCCTGGTCGGTGATGTCCTGGCCCCACTCGGCGCTCACCGCCTCGGGACTGACCTGCTCGGGCTGCACGCCGGCCGCCCCGGCGACGGCGTCCACGACCGCGCGCTCGGTGTCGTTGTCGAGCGCGCCGGTGCGCAGCAGCAGCGTGTTGCCGCCGACCACCTGCGCGGAGGCCACCTCGGCACCGGCGTCCTCGGCGGCCTGCTGCACCTCGGCGAGCTGCTCGGTGGAGCCCGGCAGCCGGAAGCTGTTGCCGCCGGCGAAGTCGATGCCGAAGTTGAAGCCCCGGAACACGACCGCGGCGATGCACAGCAGCACCACGACGGCGGTGACGCGGTAGATCAGCCGGCTGCGGCCGACGACGTCCAGCCCGGCCTCGCCGTTGTAGAGCCGGTGTGCCAGCGAGGCGCGGCGCCGCGGACGCCGGGGGCCGCTCTCGCCCTCGCGGGGCAGGCCGGCCTCCGCGAGCGCGGTGTCGTCGGCGGCCGCGGCGGCGTCGGCCGTCGCGGTGCCGGAGGCCGACGCCTCGTCGGCGTCGGTGCCCACCGGCAGCTCGTCGGCGCCCGGTCGGGGATCGCGGCCGGTCATGCGTCGCTCCTGTCCTGCGCGATGCGGCCGGTGCCGGCGGCGACGAGCTCGCGCTCGGGGGCGGGACGACGTCCCGTGGCCGCGCGCGGGCGGTCGAGGCTCCGGCCCAGGCCGGAGAACCGGCTGCTGCCGAAGGCGCGGTAGCGGGCCAGCACCGCCATCAGCGGGTGGGTGAAGAGGAAGACGACGACCAGGTCGAGCACCGTCGACATGCCGAGGGTGAACGCGAAGCCCTTCACGTCGCCGATCGCCAGCACGTAGAGGATCGCCGCGGCGAGGAAGCTGACCGCGTCGGCCGAGAGGATGGTGCGCCGGGCCCGGACCCAGGCCCGCGGGACCGCCGAGCGCAGCGTGCGGCCCTCACGGATCTCGTCCTTGAGGCGTTCGAAGTACACGACGAACGAGTCCGCGGTGATGCCCAGCGACACGATGAACCCGGCGATGCCGGCGAGGCTGAGCGTGAAGCCGATCTGCCGGCCGAGCACCACCAGGACGGCGTAGACGACCACCGCCGACAACACGAGGCTGGCGATCATCACCAGGCCGAGCAGCCGGTAGTAGAGCAGCGCGTACACGAACACCAGCGCGATGCCGATGGCGCCGGCGATCAGGCCGGCCTGCAGCTGCTCGGCGCCCAGCTCGGTGGAGATCGACTGGGCGGTCGCCTGGGTGAAGGTCAGCGGCAGGGCGCCGTAGCGCAGCTGGTTGGCCAGCTCCTCGGCGCTCTCCTGGTCGAAGGAGCCGGTGATCGTCGTCGGGTTGCTGGTGATCGCGCCCTGGATGGTCGGTGCGGAGATGACCCGCCCGTCGAGGGTGAACGCGACGTTGGAGCCGACGTTGGCCGCGGTGTACTCGGCCCAGGTCTGCTCGGCGTCGCTCTGGAAGTCCAGCAGCACGACCCACTCGCCGGTGCCCTGCTGGGTGCCGGCACTGGCGTCGGAGATCTGCGTGCCCTCGATGATCGACGGGCCGAGCAGGTACTTGGCCGACCCGTCCTCGGTGCACGCGGCGACGTAGCTCTCCGGCAGCTCGACCTCGGGGGTGGTGTCCTGGGGGTCGCAGGTCAGCGTGGCGTACTCGGCCGCGGCCTGCTCCTGCGTGACCGGCGGCGCGCCGGGCTCGGGCAGCGAGGGGTCGGCGACGGCGCCGTCCGAGGGCGCGGCAGGATCGGCCGGGGTGGTCGGCGCGCTCGGTGCGGCGGAGTCGGTGGGCGCGGCCGGGTCGGTCGGGGCGGCGGAGTCGGTGGGCGCGGCCGCGTCGGTCGGCGCAGCGGCGTCGCTGGGTGCGGCGGACTCCCCGGCGGCGGGGGTTTCCTCCGCGGCCGGGGCGGCCGGCTCCGGGCCCTGGACGACCGGGCGGAAGCGCAGCTGCGCGGTCTGACCCAGCTCGCGCGCCTGGTCGCCGTCGTCCCCCGGGACGGAGATGACGATGTTCGCGTCGCCCTCCGTCACCACCTCGGCCTCCGCGACGCCGAGGCCGTTCACCCGCTGCTCGATGATCTGGCGGGCCAGTTCGAGCTCGGTCGGGTCGGGGGCCTGGCCGTCGGGGGTGGCCGCGGTGAGGGTCACCGTCGTCCCGCCGCGCAGGTCGAGGCCGAGCTGCGGGGTGCGGCTGTCGCCGGTGAGGAAGACGAGGCCGTACAGGACGGCGACGACGAGCAGGAAGGCGCCGAAGTACCGGCGCGCGGGCAGCGTGCGTTGGGCCACGAGGCGGCTCCGCGTCAGCGGGTGCGGTCGGCCGGGCCGCCGTCGGCGTCGTCGCCGGGCAGGGCCGTGCCGTCAGCAGCCGGGCCGGCCACCGCGGGCTTGCGGACCTCGAGGACCGCCTGCCGGGCGAAGGTCACGACCACGCCCGGGGCGATCTCCAGGTCGACGGTGCCCTCACCGAGGGCGACGACTGTGCCGTGCAGACCGGCCGTCGTCATGACCGGCGTGCCCGGGGTCAGCGACTCCTGCAGCACCCGCTGCTGCTCCTGGATCTTCTTGCGCTGCCGCGCCGGCACCACGATGAGCAGCACGAAGGCCAGCACGAGGATGACGAGCGGGAACAACTCCACGACAGATGTGCCTCTCTACCGCGGCGTACCGCCCGCGGTGGGTGCGGCCCGGGACGGGACCGCTCGGGTGCGTCGGCTGCGGCGCGGCGCATCCGGGCGACCGTGCGGGACTCGCGCGGCGACGCCGGACGAGTTGCGCGCCAGCGCTCCGCAGTCTAGGCGTCGAACAGGGTGTCTGACGACGAACCCGGTGCCTGTGGGTCGGCTGTGACCCGACCGAGGGGGACGCCGCCGCGCGGCAGCGGCTGGCCGAGGTGCTGCCAGGCCGCCTCGGTGGCCACCCGGCCGCGGGGCGTACGGGCCAGCAGGCCGGCGCGGACGAGGAACGGCTCACACACCTCCTCCACGGTGTGCGGTTCCTCCCCCACGGCCACCGCGAGCGTGGCGACGCCCACCGGGCCGCCGCCGAAGCGCATGACCAGCGCCTCCAGGACGGCGCGGTCGAGCCGGTCGAGGCCCAGGTGGTCGACGTCGTAGAGGGCCAGCGCCGCCTGGGCGACCGCGCGGGTGACCCGGCCGTCGGCGCGCACCTCGGCGTAGTCGCGGACCCGGCGCAGCAGCCGGTTGGCGATGCGGGGAGTGCCCCGGGAGCGGCCGGCGATCTCGGCCGAGCCGTCCGCGGTGAGCTCGACACCCAGCAGCTCGGCGCTGCGGGCCAGCACCCGCTCGAGCTCGGCCGGCTCGTAGAACTCCATCTGGCCGACGAAGCCGAAGCGGTCACGCAGCGGCCCGGTGAGCAGGCCGGCGCGGGTGGTCGCGCCGACCAGCGTGAACGGGTTGATCTCCAGCGGGATGGCGGTCGCCCCCGGCCCCTTGCCGACGACGACGTCGACCCGGAAGTCCTCCATCGCCATGTAGAGCAGCTCCTCGGCCGGACGGGCGATCCGGTGGATCTCGTCGATGAAGAGCACGTCGCCCGGCGCCAGGTTGGACAGCATCGCGGCCAGGTCGCCGGAGCGCTCGATCGCCGGGCCGCTGGTGATCTTCACCGACGTCCCCAGCTCGGAGCCGATGATCAGCGCGAGGCTGGTCTTGCCCAGCCCGGGCGGGCCGGACAGCAGCACGTGGTCCGGCGGGCGGCCGCGTCGCTTGGCACCCTCGAGGACCAGCTCCAGCTGGCGGGCCACCTTGGGCTGACCGATGAAGTCGGCCAGCGAGTGCGGGCGCAGCGCGGACTCGACGACCCGCTCCTCGTCGCCGGCCCCCGCCGCCACCGAGAAGTCGCGGGACAGGCCCTCCGCCGGCTCCGCGGACAGCCCGCGGTCGAAGGGGCTGCTCATGCCCGGCCCAGCAGCCGCAGCGCCTGGCGCAGGAGGACGGCGACCTCCACCGAGCCGGTCGCGGTGACCTGCTCGTCGGCCAACGGGGCGAGCTGGACGATCGCCGCGTCGGCCTCCTTGCCGGTCCAGCCCAGCCCGATCAGGGCCGAGGCCAGCTGGTCCCGCCACGGGGCGACCGCGGTGACGGCGGGCAGGCCCGTGGGCGCGGCGCCGTCCAGCGGGGTGTCGACCGAGGTCGTCCCCAGCCGGTCGCGCAGCTCGAGGATGAGCCGCTCGGCGCCCTTCTTGCCGATGCCCGGCACCTGGGTGAGCGCCTTGACGTCGGCCATCGACACCGCGCGGCGCACCTCGCGCGGCGGGTGGATGGCCAGGACGGCCTGGGCCAGCCGCGGGCCCACGCCGTTGGCCGTCTGCAGCAGCTCGAACAGCTGGCGCTCGTCGTCGTCGGCGAAGCCGTAGAGGGTGAGCGAGTCCTCCCGGACCACCAGGCTGGTCGCCAGCCGGGCGCTCTCCCCCACCTGCAGTCGCGCGATGGTGCCCGGCGTGCACTGCACGGCCAGGCCGATGCCGCCCACCTCGACGACCGCGCCGTCCGGCGAGACCGCGGCGACCCGGCCGCTCACACTCGCGATCACCGTCGCACTCCCGTCGGGACGGACACGCAGCCACGGAGGGGCACGCCGGTCAGCTGTGCGCTCACCTCGACACCCCCTGCCAGCGCGGCAGCGTCCGCTGCACGACCGGCGCGCCGATGCCGCCGGCCAGCGCGGCCACCTCCAGCCGCTGCTGCGCCGGGCCGCGCCAGGCGTGGCAGACGGCCAGCGCCAGCGCGTCGGCGGCGTCGGCCGGCTTGGGCGGGGACGCCAGCCCCAGCACCCGGGTGACCATCAGGGTGACCTGCTCCTTGTCCGCGCGGCCGCTGCCGGAGATGGCGGCCTTGACCTCGCTGGGCGTGTGCCAGGCGACCCGCCGGTCGGCCTGCGCCGCCGCCAGCGCGGCCACGCCCGCGGCCTGCGCCGTCCCCGTGGCGGTGCCCTTGTTGTTCTGGGTGAAGACCCGCTCGATCGCCACGACGTCCGGCCGGTGCTCCCGCAGCAGCGCGGTGACGGCGGTGTGCAGCTCCAGCAGCCGCAGCTCCAGGTCGAGCTCCGCGGCGGTGCGCACGACCCCCACGCCGACGGCGGTCGGCCGCGCGCCGGGACGCCCGTCGACCACCCCCCACCCGCACCGGGTGAGGCCCGGGTCGATGCCGAGCACCCGCATGGAGGCGCCTCCTGACGTCAGCCGAACTGGTGTTCGACCCACGGTAGCCGCCCGGGACGACGGAACGGCACGACACGCCCACGTGAGGTGCTGGAACGGCCACCCTTCAGGCACCCGTCGGCCCGTCCCGGGTCCCGCTCCGAGCTCGCGAGGAGTGGGGAGGACGGGGTCCTTCGACTTCACCCGACCTTCTCGAGCACCTCGTCGGAGACGTCGTAGTTGGCGTAGACGTTCTGCACGTCGTCGCAGTCCTCGAGGGCGTCGATGAGCCGGAAGACCTTGCCCGCGGCCTCCTCGTCCAGCTCGACGGTGACGCTGGGGACGAACCCGGCCTCGGCCGAGTCGTAGTCCAGGCCGGCGTCCTGCAGCGCGGTGCGGACGGCGACCAGGTCGGTCGGCTCGCTGATGACCTCGAACGAGTCGCCCTGGTCGCGCACCTCCTCGGCGCCGGCCTCGAGCACGGCCATGAGCACCGTGTCCTCGTCGACCCCGCCGGCCTTGGGGACGACGACGACGCCCTTGCGGGAGAACAGGTAGGACACCGAACCCGGGTCGGCCATGGAGCCGCCGTTGCGGGTCATCGCGGTGCGGACCTCGGAGGCGGCCCGGTTGCGGTTGTCGGTGAGGCACTCGACGAGCACGGCCACCCCGCCCGCGGCGTAGCCCTCGTACATGATGGTCTGGTAGTCGGCGGCGCCGGCCTCGAGGCCCGCGCCGCGCTTGACCGCCCGGTCGATGTTGTCGTTGGGGACCGAGGACTTCTTGGCCTTCTGGATGGCGTCGTAGAGCGTCGGGTTGCCCGCCGGGTCCCCGCCGCCGACGCGTGCGGCCACCTCGACGTTCTTGATCAGCTTGGCGAACAGCTTGCCGCGCTTAGCGTCGATCGCGGCCTTCTTGTGCTTCGTCGTCGCCCACTTGGAGTGGCCGCTCACGAGTCCTCCCCGCTGTCCCCCGCGAGCGGGAGGTGCAGCCGGCTCGTCGGCCGCGTCCGCGGCCGGCCGACCGTGCCCATTGGTGGACTCACGAGCTCGTTCACGACGGCTGTCCCTTCTCCTCGCCGGCAACGCCGGCCCTCTCGGCCAGGTGGCGTCGGACGATGTCGACGAACAGCGCGTGCACCCGGCGGTCCCCGGTCAGTTCGGGGTGGAAGCTGGTGGCCACCAGGTTCTCCTGGCGGACCGCGACGATCCTACCGTCGGCCGGCCCTCCGACGACCCGGCCCAGGACCTGCACGCCCTCCCCGGCCTGCTCGACCCACGGCGCCCGGATGAAGACCGCGTGCACCGGTCCACCGGGCAGGCCCTCCAGCGCCACCTCCGACTCGAAGGAGTCCACCTGCCGGCCGAAGGCGTTGCGCCGCACCGTCACGTCGAGGCCCCCGACGGTGACCTGGTCGGGCGGGGCGTCGAGCAGCCGGTCGGCGAGCATGATCATCCCGGCGCAGGAGCCGTAGACCGGCAGCCCGCCGGCCACCGCCGCGCGCAGCGGCTCGAGCAGCCCGAACCGCGCGGCCAGCCTGGCCATCGTCGTCGACTCCCCGCCCGGGATGACCAGCCCGTCGACCGCGGCCAGCTCCTCGGGACGGCGGACGGTCACCGCCTCGGCACCCAGCTCCGGGAGGATCGCGAGGTGCTCGCGGACGTCGCCCTGCAAGGCCAGCACACCGACGACGGGCTCCCTGGACACGAGGGTCCAGGTTACGTCCCGGCCGCCCGCCGCGAGCTCCAGGTCAGCAGCCGCTCCAGTGGGCCGCGGCCCAGCCGCCACCGCCACACCGACGCGAGCAGCAGTGCGGTGAGGGTGAAGGCGGCCCACAGGCCCCAGCTGTCGTCACCGGCGTCCAGCGCCCGGATCGCGACGATCTGCGCGGAGTACACGGTCAGCGCCAGCGCGCCCACGGAGGCCAGCGGGTAGACCACCCGCGGCAGCAGGTCGGCCACCACCAGGCAGACGCCGATGACCGCGAGGGCCACGCCGGTGGAGCCGACCACCTCGAACGTCGTCCCGCTGTGCGGTTCGGCGCCGGCGAACCAGGCCGCGTCCCAGGTGCCGGGGTTGCTGCCGAAGCCGGACTCGATGCCCTCGTACGGGCCGGCACCGAGCATCCGGGCGCTGAGCCAGCCGCCGCCGTAACCGACGACCGCGGCCGCCGCGCCGGCCGCGACGAGCGCCGTCCGCACCCGCACCGCCTGCAGGTCCAGGCGCCCCACCGCCAGGCCGACCAGCACGAAGGCCAGCCACACCGCCGCGGGGTAGCTGCCGGTGACCAGCAGCGAGGCGAGGGCGACGTCCTCGTCGCCGTGGGCGCTGATCAGCTGGGCGGCCGCGACCACCAGTGGTGGCGCGGCCACGGCGACCACACCCGCGGCCAGCAGCAGCCGCGGGGGCGGCCAGCGCAGGAACGGCAGCGCGAGGACGAACAGCGCCGCGTAGACGCCGAGGATGACCGCGATGTCGGTGTCGAGCAGCTCGAGCAGGCCGCCGATGGCGAACACCCACGCGGCCCGCACGAGGATGCGGGTGCGGGCCGCGGCCAGCTCCCGGCCCGCGGCCGGGGCGCTGCCCCCGGAGAGCAGCGCGATGGAGACGCCGGCGAGCGTGGCGAAGAGGGTCGACGACCGGCCGTCCACCAGCGCGGACCAGGTGTCCGGGTCCCAGCCGAGCTCGCCGGTGTCGCCCAGGTGCGCGCCGAACATGCCCAGGACGGCGAGCCCGCGGGCGACGTCGAGGCCGCCCACCCGCCCTCCCGCAGCGATCCCCGGCCGGGGGCCGGCGGCGACGGGTCTGCCTGCGAGGTGAGCGGTCACGTACCGAGCGTAGGGTCCCGGGCCGGACCGGTCGACAAGATCACCACCCTCGGGTGGCGTACCGCTCACTCTCCGGCAGCGTGGCGACGTTGATGCCCACCATCGGCTCACCGAGCCCGCGCGACACCTTGGCGATCACGTCGGGGTCGTCGTGGAAGGTGGTGGCCTGCACGATGGCCGCGGCCCGCCGCGCCGGGTCGCCGGACTTGAAGATGCCCGAGCCGACGAAGACGCCCTCGGCACCCAGCTGCATCATCATCGCCGCGTCGGCCGGGGTGGCGATCCCACCGGCGGTGAAGAGCACGACCGGCAGCTTGCCCTCACGAGCGACCAGGGCCACGAGGTCGGCCGGGGCGCGCAGCTCCTTGGCGGCGACGAACAGCTCGGTCGCGTCGAGGGTGCCCAGCCGCCGGATGCCGGCGCGGATGGCCCGCATGTGCCGCACGGCCTCGACCACGTTGCCGGTGCCGGCCTCACCCTTGGAGCGGATCATCGCCGCGCCCTCGGCGATCCGCCGCAACGCCTCGCCCAGGTCGGTGGCGCCGCAGACGAACGGCACGGTGAACGCGCTCTTGGCGATGTGGTGCGCCTCGTCGGCCGGGGTGAGCACCTCGGACTCGTCGATGTAGTCGACCCCGAGGCTCTGCAGCACCTGCGCCTCGACGAAGTGCCCGATGCGGGCCTTGGCCATGACCGGGATGGTGACCGCGTCGATGATCCCCTCGATCATGTCGGGGTCGCTCATCCGCGCGATGCCGCCCTGGGCACGGATGTCGGCGGGCACCCGCTCGAGGGCCATGACGGCGACCGCACCGGCGTCCTCGGCGATCGTCGCCTGCTCGGGGGTGACGACGTCCATGATGACGCCGCCCTTCAGCTGCTCGGCCATGCCACGCTTGACGGCCTCGGTGCCGGTGGTGCCGGTGGTGCCGGTTGTGGTCGCGCTCTGCTCTGCCACGGGACTGCCTCGGTCTCGCACGTCGGGGAGAGACCCCGATGCTACGGGCGCGCGCGGCCGCCGGCGGCGCTGCCCGTGACCTCGCGGAGGTCGTCCTCGATGTCGAAGAACCGCGGCAGCGGCCGGGAGGCGTGCAGCCGCAGCAGGCTGGGCAGCCGGCGGGTGCGCAGCGCGGCGGTGTCGCGGACGGCGTCGTTGTAGAAGCGCCGGGCCAGCCCGATCCGGGTCGCCGTCCCGTCGAGGTCGGCCCGCAACGCGGTCGGCACGCCGGGCAGGTCGGCGGGCAGCTCGCGCAGCTCGCGGCCCAGGGCGTTCTCCGCGAGCTCGCGGTCGCCGGTCCGGGGGGCGCGGACCTCGCGGACGCACGCCGCGAGCCGGGCGGCCCGCTCCTCCCCCACCGCGCCCACGTGGTCGCGGGCGAGCTCGGCGGCCAGCGCGGCGCGCCGCGTGAGCTGGGTGTCCAGGGCCGTCCAGGCCCGATCGACCCGGGCCTCCAGGCGGCGCAGCCGGGTGAGGGTCCACGTCACCCAGGCGGCCAGCAGCAGGACGACGACGGCGGCGGTGAGCGGCAGCCAGACGTCGGGGGTCACGACGGGTCAGGCTAGCGCTGCACCCACCGACGCGGGGCCGATCGAGTCGGTGCGTTCCCCGGGAGGGAGGCGAGGTCGGCCAGCCGGTCGTCGTCGTCCGACGCGGTGACCTCGCCGCTGCCGGGCAGCACGACGGTCTCGTAGACGGCGAGCACCCGGCGGGCCACCGCCGACCAGTCGTACTCCGCGGCCACCCGGCGGCCGGTCTCGGACAGCCGCGCGCGGCGCCCGGGGTCGGCCAGCAGGTCGGAGAGGGCGCGGGCGAGGTCCCGGGCGTCCCCGCGGCGCACCAGGACACCGGCGGCGCCGTCCTCGAGCACCGCGGCGAAGGCGTCGAGGTCGCTGGCCACGACCGGCGCTCCGGCCGCCAGCGCCTCGATCAGCACGATGCCGAAGGACTCCCCCAGCAGGTTGGGCGCGCAGTAGACGTCGACCGACCGCAGGAACGCCGCCTTCTCGGCCTCGGTGAGCTCGCCGAGCAGCGAGACGTGCGGGGCGAGGTCCTCGCCGAGCAGCTCCCGGACGGCGGCGGGGTCGCCGCGGCCGGCGATGAGCAGCTGGGCGCCGGGGTGCCGGCGGACGACGCTGCGCAAGGCCTCGAGCAGCACCGGCAGGCCCTTGCGCGGCTCGTCGTAGCGGCCGAGGAAACCGATGGTCGGCCCGTCGACGCCGCGGGTGCGGCCCGGCAGCGACGGCCCCTCGGCGAACGCGCGGACGTGCACGCCGTTGGGGATGATCACCGCGTCGCCGCCGAGGTGCTCGACCTGCACCCGGCGGGCGAAGTCCGACACCGCGATCCGCCCGGAGATCTTCTCCAGCCACGGCCGGATGACCGGCCCCCAGGCGGCGAGGAACTTCGACCGGACGGTGGCGGCGTGGAAGGTGGCCACGATCGGGCCCTCGGCCATCATGCACACCAGCAGGCCCACCGACGGCGGCGCCGGGTCGTGCACGTGCACGACGTCGAAGTGCCCCTCGCGCAGCCAGCGGCGCACCCGGGCGGCGCTGACCGGCCCGAACTGCACGCTGGCCATCGAGCCGTTGTACGGGACCGGCACGGTGCGGCCGGCCCAGGTCGTGTACTCGTCGGGCAGCGACTCCTCGCGCTCGGCGGGGGTGAGCACCTCGACGTGGTGGCCCAGCCCGCGGAGGGTCTCGGCCAGGTCGCGCACGTGGTACTGCACCCCGCCGGGGACGTCCCACTGGTAGGGGCAGACCAGTCCGATGCGCATCAGGGGCTCTCCGCCCTGGTCCGGCTCGTCGACCTCGCCGCAGCGCCGTCCCCTGGCGGGTCGGGCGGGACGTCGTCCCAGATCCGGCCCAGCACGTGCCAGTCCTCGGGGCGCTCGGCGATGCCGGCGGTGAACGCGTCGGCCACTCCCTGCATCGCGGTGGCGACCCGGTCGCGGAGCCGGCCGGGTCCGTCGACCGGCACCTCGGGCCGGACGTCGAAGGCCCAGCCTCGCTCGGTGAACCGGCAGATCGCGGGGTGCAGCACGGCACCGGTCTGGGCCGCCAGCAGCGCGGGCCCACCGGGCATGGTCGCCGAGCGGCCGAACAGCTCCACCGGCACCCCGCCGGCACCCAGGTCGCGGTCGACCAGCAGGCAGACCCAGCCGCCGGCCTCCAGCCACTCGCGGAGCACCGCCGAGCTCGGCCGCGGACCTCCGGTGAGCGGGACGACCCGCATGCCCAACGTCTCGCGGAACTCGAGGAACCGCCGGTAGAGCGACTCCGGCCGCAGCCGCTCGGCCACCGTCATGAAGGGTCCGCCCAGGAAGTCGACCAGCCACACGCCAGCGGCGTCCCAGTTGCCGCTGTGCGGCAGGGCGAAGACGAGGCCGCGGCCGTCCGTCCGGGCCCGCTCCATGTGCTCGACCCCGGAACTCACGGTCTCGGCCACGATCCGCTCCCGGGACAGCCGCGGCAGCCGGAAGGCCTCCTGCCAGTAGCGGGCGTAGGAGCGCATCCCCCGCATGGTGAGCTCGTCGAGCGCGGCCTCGTCGAGCCGGCCACCGGTCGCGACGCGGAGGTTGGCGCGCAGCTGCCGCACCCCGCGGCCCTCCCGCACGGCGGCCCAGCGGCCGGCGGCGTCGAAGGCGCCACGGGCCAGCGGTTCGGGCAACGCCTTGACCGCGCTCCAGCCGGCGGCGTAGCCGAGGTCGGTCAGCTGCGCCGTGGCGCGGGCCCGCAGCCCCGGCCGTCGCGGGACCAGCCGCAGCCGGGCCGCCGTCTCCCTCGAGCCCGTCCCCGTCGATCCCGCCGTCGCAGCGTCCGCACCGGGCACGTCGGTCACGGCACCAGGCCCGAGGACGGCGGGGGCGAGGGGGACGGCGGCGGGGTCGGCAACGCGCGGCCGCGGGCCTGCCGGTGGACCTCGACGAACCGCTGCCCCACGGTGACCGCGCTGCCGACGGTGAGCACCCACAGCGCGACGTGCAGGGCGTACGGGATGCCCAGGCCGAGGAAGCCGGTGCCGACCAGCACGAGGATCAGTCGCTCGGTGCGCTCCACGACGCCGACGTCGCAGCTCAGCCCCATGCCCTCGGCGCGGGCCTTGACGTAGGAGGTGAGGACGCCGAGCACCAGGCACAGCAGCGCCAGCAGCACGATGAGCCGGTCGTCGCCGGCCCCGGAGAACCACCACACCAGCGCGCCGAAGATCGCGGCGTCGGCCGCGCGGTCGCCGGTGGAGTCCAGCACCGCGCCGAACACCGAGCCGCCGCCACGGGCTCGCGCGAGGGCGCCGTCGAGCATGTCGAGCAGCACGAAGACGGTGACGGTGAACGCGCCCCAGAACAGGTGTCCGGTCGCGATCAGCCCGACCGCGCCCGCGATCGCCCCCAGGGTGCCGACCAGCGTGACCGCGTCCGGGGTGACCCCGGCCCGGGCCAGCCGGGCCACGACCGGTGCCCAGAATCGGCCCACCGCCGCGCGGGCGTTGATGCCGAGCACCTCAGGCCCCCGGCGTGGGTCGGCCGTCCGGCCAGTGCTGCGCGAGCAGCGCCCGGGTCTCGCGCAGCACCTGCGGCAGCACGCGGGTCAGCCCGATGACCGGCATGAAGTTGGTGTCGCCGCCCCAGCGCGGCACGGCGTGCTGGTGCAGGTGGTCGGCGATCCCGGCGCCGGCGACCGAGCCCTGGTTCATCCCGATGTTGAACCCGTGCGCCCCGGACACCGCGCGCACCACCCGCATGGCCGTCTGGGTGAACGCGCCCAGCTCGGCGACCTCGGCGGACGTGAGGTCGGTGTAGTCGGGCACGTGCCGGTACGGCACGAGCATCAGGTGGCCGGCGTTGTACGGGTACAGGTTGAGGACGGCGTAGACGGTCTCGCCGCGCGCGACGACCAGCCCCTCCTCGTCGTCCATCTGCGGGATGAGGCAGAACGGGCAGTCGTGGGCACCCGTGGGCTTGCCCTCCCCGCGGATGTAGGCCATCCGGTACGGGGTCCACAGGTGTTCGAAGACCGTGGCCGGACCGCCGTCGTCGCTGGAGACGGCGACCCGGAAGGCCTCCTCCGACTCGGTGCTCATCCGGCCACCACGGACTCGGCAGTGGGATCGGTGTTGGCCCGGCCGGCGACCCACTCGGCGATCGCGGTGACCGCCTTCTCGACGGGGACGCCGTTGTGCTGGCTGCCGTCGCGGAAGCGGAAGGAGACCGCGCCGGACTCGGCGTCGGTGGCCCCGGCGATGAGCACGAAGGGCACCTTCTGCTTGCTGGCCGTGCGGATCTTCTTCTGCATCCGGTCGTCGGAGTCGTCGATCTCCACGCGGATGCCGCGGGCCCGCAGCTTCAGCGCGACGTCGCGCAGGTAGGACACCTGCTCGTCGGTGACCGGGACACCGGTCACCTGCACCGGCGCGAGCCACGCAGGGAAGGCACCGGCGTAGTGCTCGGTGAGGACACCGAAGAACCGCTCGATCGAGCCGAACTTCGCCGAGTGGATCATCACCGGCTGCTGCCGGGAGCCGTCGGCGGTCGTGTACTCCAGGCCGAAGCGGGCCGGCTGGTTGAAGTCGTACTGGATGGTCGACATCTGCCAGGTCCGGCCGATGGCGTCCCGCGCCTGCACGGAGATCTTCGGGCCGTAGAACGCCGCGCCGCCCGGGTCGGGCACCAGCTCCAGGCCGGTCTCCCGCGCTGCCTCCTCGAGCACCGCGGTGGCCACCGCCCACTCCTCGTCCGAGCCGATGAACTTCTCGGAGTCCCCGCGGGTGGACAGCTCCAGGTAGTAGTCGGTCAGCCCGAAGTCGTCCAGCAGGCCCAGCACGAAGGCCAGCAGGTGCCGGATCTCGCCGGGCGCCTGCTCCGGGGTCACGTAGCTGTGCGAGTCGTCCTGGGTCAGGCCGCGCACCCGGGTCAGGCCGTGCACGACGCCGGACTTCTCGTAGCGGTAGACCGAGCCGAACTCGAAGAGGCGCAGCGGCAGCTCGCGGTAGGAACGCCCGCGCGACCTGAAGACCAGGTTGTGCATGGGGCAGTTCATGGCCTTGAGGTAGTACTCGCTGTTCTCCAGTTCCATCGGCGGGAACATGGTGTCGGCGTAGTACGGCAGGTGCCCGGAGGTCTCGAACAGCCCGCGCTTGCTGATGTGCGGCGTCCCGACGTAGTCGAAGCCCTCCTCGATGTGCCGCCGGCGGACGTAGTCCTCCATCTCCCGCTTGACCACGCCGCCCTTGGGGTGGAAGACGGCCAGGCCGGAGCCGATCTCGTCGGGGAAGCTGAACAGGTCCAGCTCCGCGCCCAGGCGCCGGTGGTCGCGGCGTTCGGCCTCGGCCAGCTGCTCCAGGTAGGCCTTGTGCGCCTCCTTGCTCTCCCAGGCGGTGCCGTAGATCCGCTGCAGCTGCGGGTTCTTCTCGCTGCCCCGCCAGTAGGCGGCCGCCGACCGGGTGAGGGAGAAGGCCGGGATGTTCGAGGTGCGCGGCAGGTGCGGACCGCGGCACAGGTCGGTCCACACCAGGTCGCCGGTGCGGGCGTCCCGGTTGTCGTACATGGTCAGCTGCGCGCCGCCGACCTCGACGGAGGCGCCATCATCCGAGGACGCAGCCTCGCCGCCCTTCAGGCCGATCAGCTCGAGCTTGAAGGGCTCGGAGGCGAGCTCGGCCTGCGCGTCGGCGTCGCTGATCTCGCGGCGGGAGAAGTACTGGCCGGCCTTGACGATCTCCTGCATCCGCTTCTCGAGGGCCTTGAGGTCCTCGGGCGTGAAGGGCCGCTCGGGGGCGAAGTCGTAGTAGAAGCCGTTCTCCACCGGAGGGCCGATGCCCAGCCGGGTGCCCGGGAAGAGGTCCTGCACGGCCTGGGCCAGCACGTGCGCGGTCGAGTGGCGGATCACCGCCCGACCCTCGGGGCTGGCCGCGGGCACCGGCTCGACCTCGGCGTCGGCCTCGGGGGCCCACGCGAGGTCCTTGAGGTCACCGGTGGCCAGGTCCCGGACGACGACCGCGCCGTCGGGGCCCTTGAGCGGGATCCCGGCCGCCTTGAGCGCGTCCTGGGCCGTCGTCCCGGCCGACACCCGGATCGGGGCGGTGGCGGCGAGGGTGGGCGCGGCTGACACGGGAGCTCCTGCGGGTCGACGAACGGGCACTCCCGAGCCTAGTGCGCGGCGCACGTCACCCCCGGAGGCCCGGCCGGGTCAGCCGGGCAGCACCTCGACGCGGTCGCCGACGCGCACCGTCCCCGGCCGCCGGACCTCGGCGTACACGCCCAGGCAGTGCTTGGGGGTGCGGGTGACGGCGACCTCCACCTCGCCGATGCGCACGGCGCGCCCGACCCACGACCGCTCGTCCTCGCCCTCGGGCAGGTCGAGCAGCAGGTTGGCGCGGGGGTCGTCGGCCGAGCACCCCTCGGGGACGTCGCCGGCGTCGGCGCGCGCGATCGCCCCGCGGCTGACCAGGTGCACCGCGGCGGCGTCCACCTGCGGCTGCCGGGACCGCTGCAGGCGCACCGGCCGCCCCAGCACCTCGGTCAGCGTGATCGTGTCGGCCTCGTCGTCCCCGGTGGCGACGACCTGGGCCATCGCCGGGGTGCTCCTGACCGTGACCCGCTCCCCGGTCATGGCGTCCACGACGCTCCACGCGCGGTCGCCGACCAGGCCCGCCGGCCCCAGCTCGGCCTCCCGGACGGTCCGCCCGCCAAGGCTCTTCACCGGGTAGACGCTCACCTGCACGACGCTGCCGGCACCGGTCACGAGGCGACCGTACGTCCCTCGCCCGACGACGGCAGCCGTCGGCGCAGCCGGCGGCGCTGCGCGTCGAGGTAGGGCCGTGCCCGGCGCTGGCCGCCCTCGCGGTCGATGGCCGCCTGCAGCGCGTCCAGCGCCCGGGCCAGCCGGTCGGCGTCGGTCCGCCAGCCGCGCCGCTCGCACTCCTCCAGCCAGTCCACCGGCGCCCGGTGGCCGCGCTCGGCGTTGCAGCGGCGGCACGCGGCGACCTCGTTGGCCAGCCACGACGGGCCGCCCTTGAGCCGGGGGACGACGTGCTCGGTGGTCGGCGGGACCAGACCGCCGAGGACCCGGCCGCACCAGATGCAGGTGTCGCCGTCCCGCTCGAGGACCTCGGTCAGCCGTTCGGCGCGCCCCGGCTGGCGCGGCCGGGCCGGCACGGGCGGGGCGGGCGGCCGTCGGCGGGACACCACACCGATGGTCCTCCTCCGTGCGCCCGCCCGCCGGATCGTGCCGGGACGGCGCGCTGCACACCGATGAGAACGCGGATCGGCCAGGGTCTCCCTCGACGACACCGACCACCGGCCCCCGCGGCGACCGTCGCAGCCGGGCCGCAGCACACACGGAGGATGCAGACATGGGCGTGATCAGGGTGCACGAGTTCACCACCGTCGACGGGGTCGTCGACGCACCGATGTGGACGATGGACTACGGGTTCCCCGACGACCTGGCTGACTCGATCGGGTCGCTCACCGCCCCGGCGAAGGGCATCCTGCTGGGCCGCACCACCTTCGAGATGTTCGCGCCGGCGTGGTCGACCCGCACCGTCGAGGACGACCCCGGCGCGCCGTTCTTCAACGACACCCCCAAGTACGTCGTCTCCTCGACCCTCACCGACGCCGAGTCGGTGTGGCGCAACTCCACCGCGATCGGCGGCTACGACGCCGGCCGGATCCGCGAGCTCAAGGACCAGGGCGACCTCTACGCCAGCGGCAGCGCCACGCTCGTGCGGGCCCTGCTGGCCGACGGCCTCGTCGACGAGCTGCACCTGTACGTCTACCCGCTCGCCGTCGGCACCGGCACCCGGCTGTTCCCCGAGGGCAGCCCGCAGAAGCTGTCGCTGCTCGACGTGGAGCGCCTCAGCAACGGGGTGGCCCACCTGACCTACGGCCCGGCCGCCTGACGCCAGGACGACGAGAGGCCCGGGTCCGACGGACCCGGGCCTCTCGTGCCGGTGGGCGATACTGGGTTCGAACCAGTGACCTCTTCGGTGTGAACGAAGCGCTCTACCACTGAGCCAATCGCCCCTGCGACGGTCATTGTGCCAGACCCTCAGCGCCAGAGTGGCACCCACCCCGGCACCCAGTCCGGAACGCC
The DNA here is from genome assembly GCF_052931555.1 of Geodermatophilus sp. URMC 61. Lineage (NCBI taxonomy): Bacteria > Bacillati > Actinomycetota > Actinomycetes > Geodermatophilales > Geodermatophilaceae > Geodermatophilus > Geodermatophilus sp. URMC 61. The sequence continues at coordinate 975,843 of NZ_JBRFHZ010000002.1, read as the reverse complement.
CATGACGTGCAGCACGACGACCAGGACGCCGTAGACGAAGGCCGCGGTCGCCAGCGCGACGGCGACCCGCACCCACACCCGCTGCCGCCCCAGCCACTCGGTCCACGCCCGGACGTGCCGGCGGGTGAAGTCCAGCAGCCGCTCGGCCCAGGTGAACTCGGTGGCGAGCAGGAACAGCCCGGCGATGACGGTGAGCCAGCCCGGCCCGGGCAGCGGGATGGTGACCAGCCCGAAGGCCACGACGAGGCCGCCGCACGCGCCCACGACCAGGCGGTAGCCGTGGTCGACGGGGCGGCGGGCGGCCAGTCGCCGCCGCCAGTGCGTGGCCGCGACGCGCTCCCGCAGGCTGCGGTGGTGGCCGTCCTCGGCCGCGTGGGCACGCCGCGCACCGGACGCCGGGGCCACCGGCTGCCCAGCGCCGGAGGGGGTCACCGTCTCCGGACCGCTCAGCTCGACACCTCCCCTGACGCCACGATGTCGCCGGGCTCCGGCGGAGCCGAGCGGCCGGGCTCGAGGGTCACCGCGTAGCCGGTGTACGCGTCCAGCCCGGACGTCCCTGAGCCTAGGGTCCGGAGAGCCGGGTGCGGGGACGTGACGTCGAAGGTACCCAGTGGTGCCGGCGCGCCGGCACCGGTCCCCCACACCACGTAGGTCTGGTCCTGGACGTCGTTGGGCGCCGGTCCCTGGGCGACCACCTGCACCTCTCCCTCGCGGGCGACGACGGTGGCGACGGTCGCGCCGTCGGCCATCAGCGGCGCCACCGTGGCCCGGCCGGGGGTCAGCAGCGCGTCGACCACCTCGGCCTGCTCGGCGGCGGTCGCCTGGGCCTGCTCGTGGGCCGAGCTGAGCACCAGGTTCCAGGTCGCCAGCGCGAGGATCGCCGCGACCGCGGCCGCCGCGAGGGCGTTCGACGGCACCCGGCGCCGGCTGGACCGCGGGTCCACCGCGTCGACCGGGATCGGCGGTCGGGTCGCGGCCGCCGCCGGCGGCTCGAGCCGGTGCACGGGGGCCGGACGCTCGGGTGGCGCGGGCGGGACCAGCGGCGTCCGCTCGCCCTCCCGCGCCGGACGCGGCACCTGCTCGGTCTCCTCCACCGCGGCGCGCAGCCGCTGGCGCAGCCGTTCCGGCGGGTCGACCGGGGGCAGGTCACCGGCCAGTGCGCCCATGACGTCGGTGGTCTCGCGCACCGTCTGCCGGCAGCGCGGGCAGGTCGGCAGGTGGGCGGCGAGGAGCTGCTCGTCATCCGGTTCGAGGGCGTTCAGCGCCCAGCCGACGGCGAGCTCGTCGAGGGTCTCGTGCTCCCCGCGGCCGGGGTCCCGGGGGACGGTCACCGGCTCGTCCCGTCGGCCGGCGCGGACCGGCTGAGGGCGCCGCCCGGGACGGCGCCTCCGCCGCCGATCTCCTCGCGGAGCCGGCGCACCCCCGCCAGCATGCGGGTCCTGACCGTGCCCAGCGGCGTGCCGGTCAACGCCGCGACCTCCCGCTGCGTGTAGCCGCCGTGGTAGGCCAGGGTGAGCGCCTCCTGCTGCGGAGGGGGCAGGGCGCTCAGCGCGCCGCGCACCTGCTCGGACACCACCGGACTCCACGCCTCCCCGACGTCGCGCGACGACGTGGGGGGCCACGGCGCCCGGTCGTCCTCGGCCCGGCGCCGCCGGCGGCGGGGCGACTCCCCGCGGCGGACGGCGTCGACGGCCCTGTGGTGCACCAGCGCGAGCAGCCAGGAGGTGAAGGAGCCCCGCACGGCGTCGAAGGCCCCGGGGTCGCGCCAGACGCCGAGGAACACGTCCTGCACCACGTCCTCGGCGAGGACGTCGTCGGCGAGGACGCGCCGCGCGAGCGCGAAGGCCGAGCGGCTGTACCGGTCGTAGAGCTCGTCCACGGCGCTCCGGTCACCCGCGCGCAGGCGCAGGAGCAGGTCGGCGCCCGCGGGGCCGTCCCCGACACGCCGTCCTGAACTGCTCACGAGCCCCATCGTCACACGCGGCCTGTGCAACAGGCGCGCGACGAGGTTCAGCCAGGCCCGGAACGGGCACTCAGAGGAACGACACGCGCGGTGATCATCCGCGCTTCCGCTCGGTCAGGGAAGGTCGTTGTTCGAGACATGATCAACCGCGCCACGCCTGGGTATACGTGCCCGACGACGCTGCACCTTGTGGGTCCGCAGTCCTGGACCGAGGTCCCCGCGCTGTTCAGCTACCAGGTGAGCGACCCGTTCGCCGTCCGGATCACCTTCGGTGACGGCGCCGAGGAGGACGGCATCTCCTGGCTCGTGGGCCGCGACCTGCTGCAGGCCGGCCTCGACGTGCCGGCGGGCGAGGGCGACGTGCGGCTGTGGCCGTCCCGGACGTCGGGCGACGTCCTCTTCCTCCACCTGCGCGCCCCCTCGGGCGAGGCGCTGTTCGAGGTGTCCCGCGGCACGGTCGCCGGCTTCCTCCAGCTGACCGCGAGCGTCGTCCCGTTCGGCGAGGAGTCCTCGGTGCTCGAGGTGGACGGCGAGCTGGCCGCGCTGCTGTCCAACGGCGGAGCCGACCCGACGGGTCGGTGACCCGAGGGGGACCCCCCGTGAACCCCCGTCCGCGGGTCGGGTATGGTTCTCCCTGCAAGACAGCAACACAGCAACGCGGACGTGGCTCAGTTGGTAGAGCATCACCTTGCCAAGGTGAGGGTCGCGGGTTCGAATCCCGTCGTCCGCTCGGAACCTCGGGCGCTGGTCGTCAGATCGGCGCCCGCGTGCGGTGGAGTGGCCGAGAGGCGAGGCAACGGCCTGCAAAGCCGTCTACACGGGTTCAAATCCCGTCTCCACCTCGGCCCCGCCGAGACCGGTGGAGCGGACCGGCCGCAGGCCGGATCGGGCGATTGGCTCAGTGGTAGAGCGCTACCTTGACACGGTAGAGGTCACTGGTTCGAACCCAGTATCGCCCACAGCACGAGAGGCCCGGGTCCGTCGGACCCGGGCCTCTCGCCGTTCCCGGAGGGCGGCGCCCGGCCGGGACCTCCACCGCGGTCCCCCGCCCACGGCGGCGCGGACCTCACGCCGGCTCTCGGCACGAAGCGCCTGCAGCCGCACGGATGCCTGCCGCACCCTGCGTCGGTCCTCGACCGCTCCCACGAGGCCCAGCGCGACCTCAGCCGAGGGCGGGCGTCACCCGCTCGGTCCAGAAGCGCTCGACCTGCGCCTCCAGCTCCTCGACGGTGCCGCTGTTGTCCAGCACGACGTCGGCCACCGCGCGCCGCTGCTTGTCGGTGGCCTGGGCCGCGATCCGGGCGCGGGCGTCCTCCTCGGACACCCCCCGGCCGACGAGCCGCCGCACCCGGGTGTCCAGGTCGGCCTCAACGACGAGCACCAGGTCGTACGAGCCGGCCTGGCCGGTCTCCACGAGCAGCGGCACGTCCTGCACCACCACGGAGTCCGGGGGCGCCCCGGCGACCAGCTCGGCGGCGCGAGCCCGCACCAGCGGGTGCACGATGCCGTCGAGCCGGCGGCGGGCGTCGGGGTCGGCGAACACGACGGCGGCGAGGGCCGGGCGGTCCAGGGCACCTTCGGCGGTCAGCACGCCGCGCCCGAACGCCGCGGCGACGGCCTCCAGCCCCGGCGTCCCCGGCTCGACGACCTCGCGGGCGATGCGGTCGGCGTCGATGATGTGCGCGCCCCGCACGGCGAGCAGGCCCGCCACCGTGCTCTTGCCCGATCCGATCCCGCCGGTCAGCCCGATCCGCAGCACGCACGGACAGTAGCCAGCTGCCGGGAGACGGTCACGGACGGGTAACACCCGTCCGTCCTGCCCGGCGCGTCGCTCCAGTCACACACGTCCCATCGGCAACTCTCTCCTCGGCGATCTCCCCACGCCCAGAGAGGCAGAACCGACCATGTCCCGTTCCGCGCACGCCGCCCCCCCGTCGACCCCCGCCGCCGTCCGGCGCGGCCCCGGTCGGCACCGGCTCGACCGCCCCACGGGCGTGCGGTGCACGGACCTGCCGATGGTCCGCGAGCAGCTCGAGCGCAACGGCGGCGTCCGCCCGCGCAACGCCTTCCTGCGCTGGCTGTCGGCGACCGCACCGGCGGGCCGGCACACGTGGCAGTTCCTCGCGAACTCCGGCGGCCGCCCGCGCACCGCATTCGCGATCATCCTCAGCCTCTGAAGGAGAACCCCGTCCTCCCCACCCTTCGCAAGCCCAGGGTGGGACTCGGGACGGGGCCGTGCAAGGCCGGGGGCTCCGCGGACGCGTCCACGGGGCCTCCCGTCGTCCCTCCACGGGGATGGGAGGGACGACCGAGGCCCGGGACCCCGCGGGGTCCCGGGCCTCGGCCTCAGGTGCTGTCGCTCAGCCTCGCTGAGCGGGGATCACTCGCCGCCGGCGAGCTTGGCCCGCAGCGCCGCGAGCGCCTCGTCGCTGGCGAGGGTCCCGCCGGAGGTGTCGCCACCCTCGGCCTCGCCGCTCGAGTAGTTGCCACCGGCCGCAGCCTCGGCGTCGGCCTCGCGGGCCGCGGCGATCTGCTTGCGGTGCGCCTCGTAGCGGGCCTGGGCCTCGGCGTACTGCCGCTCCCACTCCTCGCGCTGCGCCTCGTACCCCTCGCGCCACTCGCCGCTCTCCGGGTCGAAGCCCTCGGGGTAGATGTAGTTGCCCTGCTCGTCGTAGGACGCGGCCATGCCGTAGGCGGCCGGGTCGAACACGTCCTCGTCGCCGATGACGCCCTCGTTGGCCTGCTTCAGCGACAGCGAGATTCGGCGCCGGTCGAGGTCGATGTCGATGACCTTGACCAGGATCTCGTCGCCGACCTGCACGACCTGCTCCGGGATCTCCACGTGGCGCTCGGCCAGCTCGGAGATGTGCACCAGACCCTCGATGCCCTCGTCGACGCGGACGAACGCACCGAACGGCACCAGCTTGGTGACCTTGCCGGGCACGACCTGCCCGATCTGGTGGGTCCGGGCGAACTGACGCCACGGGTCCTCCTGCGTCGCCTTCAGCGACAGCGAGACCCGCTCACGGTCCAGGTCGACGTCGAGGACCTCGACGGTGACCTCCTGGCCGACCTCGACGACCTCGGACGGGTGGTCGATGTGCTTCCAGGACAGCTCGGAGACGTGCACCAGACCGTCGACGCCACCCAGGTCCACGAACGCACCGAAGTTGACGATCGAGGACACGACGCCGGTGCGGACCTGGCCCTTGGCGAGCTTGTTGAGGAACTCGCTGCGGACCTCGGACTGGGTCTGCTCCAGCCACTGCCGGCGGGAGAGGACGACGTTGTTGCGGTTCTTGTCGAGCTCGATGATCTTGGCCTCGAGCTCGCGGCCCACGTAGGGCTGCAGGTCGCGGACGCGGCGCATCTCGACCAGCGAGGCGGGGAGGAACCCACGCAGGCCGATGTCGAGGATGAGGCCACCCTTGACGACCTCGATGACGGTGCCGGTGACGACCTCGTCGGCTTCCTTCTTCGCCTCGATCGTGCCCCAGGCGCGCTCGTACTGGGCGCGCTTCTTGGACAGGATCAGGCGGCCTTCCTTGTCCTCCTTCTGGAGGACGAGGGCTTCCACCTGGTCGCCGACGCTGACGACCTCGTTGGGGTCGACGTCGTGCTTGATGGACAGCTCGCGCGAGGGGATGACGCCCTCGGTCTTGTAGCCGATGTCCAGCAGCACCTCGTCCCGGTCGACCTTGACGATGACGCCTTCGACGATGTCGCCGTCGTTGAAGTACTTGATCGTCTGGTCGATCGCTGCGAGGAAGTCCTCGGCGGTGCCGATGTCGTTGACGGCGACCTGGGGGGTGCTGTTAGGACGGACCTGGGTGGAGGTCATGTGGTCGAGTGCTCCGGACGGGGGATGCGTGGGGACAGGACGACCCGCGGCCGGGTGACCGCGGGGAGCGGGGAGAGCCGGCGCGCGCCGATCCCCTGGTGGGTTCAGCACTGACAGACCTCTGGCGCATTCCCATGGTACGGAGCCGGGGAGCACCCGGTCCACCTGGGTACGACGCCTCCCCGGGGCCTCCGGCGTGTCACGATCGGCGTGTCATGGACAGCCAGGCCGCTCCCCCGCCCGACCTGCCCCTCGCCGACGACGGCTACCCCGCACCGAGCGGCGTCGCCCGGCGCCCGGCGGGGACGGCGGAGTCGGTCCGGGCCAACCGGCGCTGGTGGGACGCCGCGGCGCCGGCCTACCTCGCCGAGCACGGTGGCGACCTCGGCGACGTCGACTTCCTCTGGTGCCCCGAGGGGCTGCGCGAGTCCGACGTGCACCTGCTGGGGGACGTCGCCGGCCGCCGTGTGGTCGAGGTGGGCTGCGGGTCCGCGCCGTGCGCTCGCTGGCTGCGCCGCGAGGGGGCCGACGTCGTCGCGCTCGACCTCTCCGGCGGGATGCTGGCCCGGGCCGCCGAGCTGAACCGGGCCACCGGCATCGCCGTCCCGTTGCTCCAGGCCGACGTCGGGGCGCTGCCGCTGGGGACGGGGAGCGTGGACCTGGCCTGCTCGGCGTTCGGCGGACTGCCGTTCGTCGCCGACGTCGAGGGTGCGCTGGCCGAGGTGGCCCGGGTGCTGCGTCCCGGCGGGCGGTTCGTCGCGTCGGTGAACCACCCGTTCCGCTGGCCGCTGCCGGACTCCCCCGACCCCGACGACCTGCGGGTCGTCTCCTCCTACTTCGACCGGACGCCGTACGTGGAGACCGACGAGGACGGCCGCGCCGTGTACGTGGAGCACCACCGCACGGTCGGCGACTGGGTGCGCGCCATCGTGGGCGCGGGACTCGTCCTCGAGGACCTGGTCGAGCCCGAGTGGACGCCGGGCCGCACGCAGGAGTGGGGCCAGTGGTCCCCGGCCCGCGGTGCGCTGGTCCCCGGCACCCTCGTGCTGGTCTGCACGAAGCCCACCTGAGGCCCAACCCTGGACCTCGACCTGAGGGTCAGGTGCCGCCGGAACGCGGTCCGTCACCGGCCCGACCGAGCGGCGCGCCCTCCGCCGCGGCGCTCTACCCAGACAGCCCGGAACGAGCCCGGTCCCGGACCGCTCTGGTAAGACGCCCACACCGACCGGCCGGTCCGACGGTGTGGCCGCCGTGAGGGCCCTCGTCAGTGGGCAGCCTCGTCCCAGGTCCGGCCGAACCCGACGGAGACCTCCAGCGGGACCGAGAGCTGCGCAGCGCCCGCCATCTCGCGGCGCACCAGGGTCTCCAGCGCCTCCCGCTCCCCCGGCGCGACCTCGAGCACGAGCTCGTCGTGCACCTGCAGCAGCATCCGCGAACGCAGCCCCTCGTCGGCGATCGCCTCCTCCACGCGCAGCATGGCCACCTTGATCACGTCGGCCGCCGAGCCCTGGATGGGGGCGTTGAGCGCCATCCGCTCGGCCATCTGCCGGCGCTGCCCGTTGTCGCTGGTCAGGTCGGGCAGGTAGCGCCGGCGACCCAGCGTCGTCTCGGTGTAACCGGTCTGGCGGGCGTCCTCCACGACGCCGTCCAGGTACTCGCGGATGCCGCCGAAGCGCTCGAAGTAGGCGTGCATCTGCTCGCGCGCCTCCTCGGTGGAGATGCGCAGCTGGGAGGCCAGCCCGTACGCCGACAGCCCGTAGGCCAGGCCGTAGCTCATGGCCTTGATCCGGCGGCGCATCTCCGGGTCGACGTCCTCGATCGGGATGTTGAAGGCCCGCGAGGCGACGAAGGAGTGCAGGTCCTCGCCCGACGTGAAGGCCTCGATGAGCCCCTCGTCGCCGGACAGGTGCGCCATGATGCGCATCTCGATCTGGCTGTAGTCCGCCGTCATCAGCGACTCGTAGCCGGACCCGACGATGAACGCCTGCCGGATCCGGCGGCCCTCCGCCGTCCGGATCGGGATGTTCTGCAGGTTGGGGTCGGTCGAGGACAGCCGCCCGGTGGCGGCGATCGTCTGCTGGAAGGTCGTGTGGATGCGCCCGACCTCGTCGACCATCGGGATGAGGCCGTCGATGACGGTGCGCAGGCGGGTGACGTCGCGGTGCCGCAGCAGGTGCTCGAGGAACGGGTGACCGGTCTGCGCCAGCAGGGTGGTCAGCGCCTCGGCGTCGGTCGTGTAGCCCGACTTGATCTTCTTGGTCTTGGGCAGGCCCAGCTCGTCGAAGAGCACCGCCTGCAGCTGCTTGGGCGAGCCGAGGTTCACCTCGCGGCCGATCACCGCGTAGGCCTCGGCGGCCGCGGCGCCCACGCCGTCGGCGAACTCCCGCTGCAGCTCGTGGAGGAAGTCGAGGTCGGCGGCGATGCCGCGCTGCTCCATGCGGCCCAGCACGAAGGTGAGCGGGAGCTCGAGCTCGCCGAGCAGGGAGTCGCCGCCGCGCTGGCCGAGCAGGGACTCGAAGGCGTCTGAGAGGTCGTTGACCGCGACGGCCTTGAGGACGTCGGCGTGCGCGGCCTCGCGGGCGAGGTCCTCCTCCGACGGCCCCATCCCGTCGAGGGTCAGCTGGGCCTCCTCGTCGGCGGAGTCCTTCAGCTCGCGGCGCAGGTACCGGACGGCGAGGTCGCTCAGGTCGAACGAGCGCTGCCCGGGCAGCGCCAGGTAGGCGGCCAGCGCGGTGTCACTGACCACGCCGGCGAGGTCCCAGCCGCGGGCCCAGATCGCCAGCAGCGGGCCCTTGACCTCGTGCACGACCTTCTGCGCGTCGGGGTCGGCCAGCCAGTCGGCCAGCGCCTGCTCGTCGGCGGCGTCGAGGCGGGGGCCCAGGTCGACGAAGGTGGCGTGGTCGTCGCCGCCGGCGAGCGCGATGCCGGTCAGCTCACCGGTGCCCCTGGCCCAGGTACCCCGGAAGACGATGCCGGTGCGGCTCGTGCGCGCGTGCTGGTCCAGCCAGGCGCCCAGCCCGCCGGCGGGCACCTCGTCCTCGGTGACGTCGAAGCCGCCCTCGGCCTCCGGCTCGGCACTGGTGAGCGTGGCGAACAGCCGGTCGCGCAGCACCCGGAACTGCAGGTTGTCGAAGAGGGTGTGCACCTCGTTGCGGTCCCACGGGCGGACGGCGAGGTCCACCGGGCCCACCTCCAGCGGGACGCCGCGGTCGAGCTCGGTCAGCCGCCGGTTCTGCAGCACCGAGGACAGGTGCTCGCGCAGCTTGTCGCCGACCTTGCCCTTCACCGTGTCGACCTGGTCGACCAGCGCGTCGAGCGAGCCGTACTCGCGGACCCACTTGGCCGCGGTCTTCTCCCCCACGCTCGGGATGCTCGGCAGGTTGTCGCTGGGGTCGCCCCGCAGCGCCGCGAAGTCGGGATACTGCGTGGGCGACAGGCCGTACCTGGCCTCGACCTCCTCGGGGGTGAACCGGGTGAGGTCGGAGACGCCCTTGCGCGGGTAGAGCACCGTGACGTGCTCGTTGACCAGCTGCAGGGCGTCGCGGTCGCCGGTGCAGATGAGCACGTCCATGCCCTGCTCGACGGCCTGCACGGTGAGGGTGGCGATGACGTCGTCGGCCTCGTAGCCCTCGGCGGTGATGACCGGGATGTGCAGGGCGGCCAGTACCTCCTGGATCAGGCTGACCTGGCCGCGGAAGTCGGTGGGGCTCTCGCTGCGGTTGGCCTTGTACTCCGCGTAGATCTCGCTGCGGAACGTCTTGCGGCCCACGTCGAAGGCGACCGCCACGTGCGTCGGCTGCTCGTCGCGCAGCACGTTGATCAGCATCGAGGTGAAGCCGTACACCGCGTTGGTCGGCTGCCCGGTCGTCGTCGAGAAGTTCTCGACCGGCAGGGCGAAGAAGGCGCGGTAGGCCAGCGAGTGCCCGTCCAGCAGCAGCAGCCGCGGGCGTGTCCCGTCGGCAGCGGGGACGGCGGGGCTGGACGCGGGGGCGGAGACCGGAGCGGACATCGCCGCAGATCTTAGGTGCGTCCGCCGACACCGCCCGGGCAGCCGAGCCCCCGCCGCCCGGCCGCGCGGCGCTGGCTACGGTGCCGGGGTGACCGTGGACCGCCCCGCCTGGCTCGACGCCGGCCAGATGAGCCCGCTGGACGACAAGCTCGGCATCCGGATCACCGACTTCGACCCCGACCACGTGGTCGCGGCCATGCCGGTCGAGGGCAACCAGCAGCCGTTCGGTCTGCTGCACGGCGGTGCCACCTGCTCGCTGGTCGAGACGGTCGGCTCCTGGGCCGCGGCGCTGGGCGCGGGCCCGGGCCGTCAGGCGGTCGGGGTGGAGCTCAACGTGAGCTACCTGCGGGCGGCCACCGCGGGGGTGGTCACCGCCGTCGCCACGCCGGTCCGCCGCGGCCGGACGCTGGCCACCTTCACCATCGAGGTCACCGACGAGCAGGACCGCGTGACCGCCACCGCCCGGCTCACCTGCATGTTGCTGGCCGCCTGAAGCGGGCCTCCTGCAGGGTCCCGCCGCGAGCCTGCGAGTGGCGGGGGGCAGGGGGTCCTTCGTCAGCCGTCCGCGGTGTCGTGCAGCGGCACCAGCCGGGCCGGCGGACGACGGCGCACCGGGGGACGGCGCGGGACCGCGACGGTGCCCCCGCCGCGCTGCCAGGCCGCCAGCGTCCGCGCGAGGGTCTCCCTCGGCACGATCCGCCGGGTGGTCAGCGGCGCGAACCCCATCCGCGCGAAGAAGCGCTGCCGCTCGGCCTCGTGCCCACCGACCGCACCGACGACGTGCGCGGCCCCGACCTCCGAGGCGTACGCCACGGCGGCCCCGAGCAGCGCGGCGCCGGCGCCGCAGCGGCGGCGGTCGCGGTGGACGACGAGGTTGTCGACGGTGACCTGCGGGACGCCGAGCACCACCGACAGCGGGTCGACGCCGAGGACGGCCAGGCCGACGACGAGCTCGCCGCCGTCCCCGCCGCCGTCGGGCGCGTTCGGACCGGGCAGCACGGCCAGCACGACCCGGTGCGCCGGGTCGGCGAGCAGCCGGCGGAACCCGGCGGCGGCCGCGGCCCCGGGGGTCTGACCGGTCAGCACCCCCTCGGCGTGGGCCTCGGCGCGGTGCTGGCGCACCAGGGTGAGGACGGCGGGCAGGTCGGCGGGACGCGCGGCGCGCGTCGTGACGCGGGACCGGGAACCGGGAACTGACACGGGGGCCTCCCTGGACGGTGGCCAGAGCCTGCACCCGGCGACCGGTGTGATCACGACGGCGCGCCGTCCGTGGGACGGGCGTGACGGGTGCGGCGTGTCGCGGAGAGGTAACAGGTGGGTCGCGAGGATCACGAACCGAAACAGTGCTGGGTTACCGTCGCCCGTCATGCACACAGCCAGGGAGGTCGAGTGACGCACGCACCAGGCCGTGTACCGGGACGCGGCGCCCCCAGGGGACCCGCTCCCGGCCGGCGCCGGTCCGCACGGGGATCCCGCGCTCGCGGCGGCCGGATGCTGCTCCGCTTGCTCCTGCTGGCCCTCCTCGGCGGCCTCGCCCTGACGCTGGCCCCCGGCACCGCCTCCGCGCAGACCGAGGAGCCCGCGGCCGCCGAGCAGGTGTCGGGCACCCTGCGGACCAACGTCCTCGGGCCGGTCGAGGGCGTCGAGGTGGTCGTCACGGCCGCCGACGGCACCGAGGTCGACACCGTCGAGACCGACGAGGACGGCCGGTGGGCGGTGCCGGTGCCCGGTCCGGGTCAGTACACCGTCACGATCAACGCCGACGACCTGCCCGAGGGCGTGGTGCTCACCGGCGAGAACAGCCGCACGGTCACCGTCGACGCCGGCCGCAACCAGGGCGTGATCATCGCGCTCAGCGACGGCAGCCGGGAGTCCGGTGGCGGCACGGTCCGCTGGGTCCAGTTGCTCGTGGAGGGCCTGCGCTTCGGCCTGCTCATCGCCATGGCGGCGGTCGGCCTCTCGCTGATCTTCGGCACCACCGGGCTGACCAACTTCGCCCACGGCGAGCTGGTGACCATCGGCGCGATCGCCGCGTGGTTCATCAACGTGCGGGGCGGCGTGCCGCTGATCCCGGCCGCGCTGATCGCCATGGTGATCGGTGCGGGCATCGGCGCGCTCAACGAGCTGGCGATCTGGCGGCCGCTGCGCCGGCGCGGGACCGGCCTGGTCGCCGCGCTGGTCATCTCGATCGGCCTGTCGCTGCTGCTGCGCTACCTGTACCAGATCATCTTCGGCGGGGGCTCGGAGGCCTACGCCGACTACCGCGGCCAGCGGGCGGTCGACTACGGCGCGTTCACCATGACCAACGCCGACCTCGCGTCGATCGTCATCGCGCTGGTCACGCTGCTCCTGGTGGCGGTCATGCTCCAGCGCACCAAGATCGGCAAGGCGATGCGGGCGGTCGCCGACAACCGAGACCTCGCGGCGTCCTCGGGCATCAACGTCAACCGGGTGATCCTGGTCGTGTGGATGATGGGCGGCGCGCTCGCGGCCCTCGGCGGCGTCCTGCTCGGCCTCTCCGACGAGGTGCAGTGGGACATGGGCTTCCGGCTGCTGCTGCTCATGTTCGCCGGGGTCACCCTCGGCGGTCTCGGCACCGCCTACGGCGCCCTCGTGGGCAGCATCGTGGTGGGTGTCTTCGTGCAGATGTCGACGCTGGTCATCCCGAACGACGTCAAGTACGTCGGCGGGCTGCTCCTGCTGATCGTCATCCTGATCGTGCGGCCGCAGGGCATCCTCGGCAGCCGGGTGAGGGTGGGCTGAGCGATGGGTGAACTGATCGACGCCCTGGCCGTCGCGCTCAAGGCCGGCCTGGGCTTCCAGGCCGTCTTCCTCGCGCTGCTCGCCATCGGCATCAACGTGCAGTTCGGGTACACCGGCCTGCTCAATTTCGGGCAGATCGCCTTCGCCATGCTCGGCGGCTACGGCATCGCCATCTCGGTGAGCCAGTGGGGCCTGCCGTTCTGGGTGGGTGTCGTCATCGGCCTGCTCGCCGCGGTCGTCCTGGCCCTGCTGCTGGGTCTGCCGACCCTGCGGCTGCGGGCGGACTACCTCGCCATCGCGACCATCGCGGCGGCCGAGGGGCTGCGGCTGCTGTTCCGCTCGGTGTCTGCCACCCCGGTCACCAACGGCACCCGCGGGCTGGCCGGCTTCAACGCCGACTTCGTGGCCCTGGCACCGTGGGACACCTCCCGCCGCTACCCGATCCTCGGCACCCAGTGGAGCGGCGCCGAGCTGTGGGTCACCGCGGTCGGGTGGGTCCTCGTCGCGCTGTCCTGCCTGCTCGTCTGGCTCCTGGTCCGCAGCCCCTGGGGCCGGGTGGTCAAGTCCATCCGCGAGGACGAGGACGCCGTGCGCGCCCTCGGCAAGAACGTCTACGTCTACAAGATGCAGGCGCTGGTCCTCGGCGGTGTGCTCGGCGCCCTGGGCGGGATGATTTACGCCCTCGGCACCGCGTCGGCCAACCCCGACCAGTACCAGAACGCGAACACCTTCCTCGCCTACGCCGCCCTGATCCTCGGCGGCGCGGCCCGCGTCCTCGGTCCGGTCGTCGGCTCGATGCTGATGTTCTTCATCATCCAGTTCGCCGACACCGGCCTGCGTACGCTGATCGGCAACGGCGTGATCCCGGAGGACCTGCTCTCGGCGACCGACGTGGCTCAGATCCGGTTCGTGCTGATCGGGCTCGGACTCATGCTGCTGCTGGTCTTCCGACCACAGGGCATCTTCGGCGACCGACGAGAGGTGATGCTCGATGCCCGCTGACCCCACCCCCGGCCAGCCGGCCTCGAACGGGGCGCACGCGGCGGCCATGGAGCCGGCGGGGACCGGCCGAGCGCCCCGCCTGCTCGCCCGGGCCGCGCTGCGCGACCTCCCCTGGGAGGTCGGGGTCGCCAAGCCCGACCCGGCCATCGTCGTCGACGGCGTGACGCGCACGTTCGGCGGCCTCACCGCGGTGTCGGTGGACCACCTGGAGGTGCAGCGCGGCGGCATCACCGGCCTGATCGGGCCCAACGGCGCCGGCAAGACCACGCTGTTCAACCTGCTCACGGGCTTCGACCAGCCCAACACCGGCACGTGGTCCTTCGACGGCCGCCCGTTGGGCAAGCTGGCGCCGCACCAGGTGGCCCGGCTGGGCGTCGTCCGCACCTTCCAGCTGACCAAGGCGCTGTCCCGGCTCACCGTGCTGCAGAACATGCTGCTCGGCGCGCAGGGGCAGAAGGGCGAGAGCTTCCTGCGTGCCCTGGTGCCCGGCACCTGGCGAGGACAGGAGCGCGCCAACACCGAGAAAGCGATGGAGCTGCTCACCCGGTTCAAGCTCGACCGCAAGAAGGACGACTTCGCCGGCACGCTCTCCGGTGGTCAGCGCAAGCTGCTGGAGATGGCCCGCGCGCTCATGAGCGACCCGAAGGTCGTCATGCTCGACGAGCCGATGGCCGGGGTGAACCCGGCGCTGACGCAGAGCCTGCTCGGCCACGTCAAGGACCTCCGCGAGGAGGGCATGACGGTGATCTTCGTCGAGCACGACATGGACGTCGTCCGGGACATCAGCGACTGGGTCGTGGTCATGGCCGCCGGCAAGGTCATCGCGGAGGGCCCGCCGGAGTCGATCAGCCAGAACCAGGCGGTGGTCGACGCCTACCTCGGCGCGCACCACGACGCCCCGCTCACGGTCGAGGAGGAGGACCGCGTCCTCGCCGAGGCCCAGGCGGAGATCGCCCGCGAGGAGAACGCCGAGGGCGACGTCATCGGCTCCGACACCCGACGCGAGGAGGACCGATGAGCACCATGGACGACCCGGCGATGCAGGACCCGATGTTCCAGGTCGGGCACGCGGACGGCGGCACCCCCGACCAGCGGGCGATCGCCGGGGAGATGTCCCGGGCGGAGCTGGCCGCCACCCGCGAGGAGCACGTGCGGCTCGCCGAGGGCGCGCTGGTGCGGGCCGACGAGCTGGTCGCCGGGTACGTGCCCGGCGTCAACATCCTCAACGGCTGCGACTTCTACCTGCAGGACGGCGAGCTGGTCGGCATCATCGGCCCGAACGGCGCCGGGAAGTCCACGCTGCTCAAGACGCTGTTCGGGCTCATCCCGGTGCGCTCGGGCACGGTCAGCCTCCGCGGCGAGGACATCACGTCCGCGCCGGCCCACCGGCTGGTCTCCCTCGGTGTCGGCTACGTGCCGCAGAACAACAACGTGTTCCCCTCGCTGACCATCGAGGAGAACATGCAGATGGGCGCCTACCTGCGACCGAAGGTCTTCCGCGAGCGCTTCGACTACGTGGCCGACCTGTTCCCGCTGCTCGGGGAACGCCGCAGGATCAAGGCCGGGTCGCTGTCGGGTGGTGAGCGGCAGATGGTGGCCATGGGACGGGCGCTGATGATGGAGCCGTCCGTCCTGCTGCTCGACGAGCCGTCGGCCGGCCTCTCCCCCGCCTACCAGGACGAGGTGTTCATCCGCTGCCGGCGGATCAACGCGACCGGTGTCTCGATCATCATGGTCGAGCAGAACGCCCGCCGGTGCCTGCAGATCTGCGACCGCGGCTACGTCCTCGACCAGGGCCGCAACGCCTACACCGACACCGGTGAGTCGCTGATGCACGACCCCAAGGTCATCGAGCTCTACCTGGGGACGCTGGCCAAGGCGCACTGAAACAGGACCCGTCCTCCCCACCCTCCGCAAGCTCAGGGCGCGACCCGGGACGGGGCCACGGCGGGGCCCCGCAGCGGGGCCGTTCCAGTACCTCACCACAGCGGCGCCGGTCCCCTACGGGGGCCGGCGCCGTCGTGCTGGGTAGACCACGGACATGAACTGGACCTGGGAGCTGCGGTCCCGCGACGGCGGGATGAACGGCCTGGAGTTCGCCCGCTGCACGACGGCGAGCGGCTTCTCCCGCGTGCTGGTGCACGCCGCGCCCGCCCGGCTGCAGCTGGAGGTGCGGGCGGACGACGGCTCGCTGGTGCTGGGCGCCGACGCCGACCGGGACGGCGACTACTCCCCCATCACGCTGCTCGAGCTCGACGGCGGGCAGGTCCGCCGCCGCGAGGTCTGGCCCGATCCGGAGCTGTACGGCTTGCCGGTCCTGCTGCCCGGCGGCGAGGTCGGCGTCCTGACCGCGTGGCAGCACGCGTCCGACCGCAGCTGGTGGCGCTGGTCGGTGGAGTTCTCCAACCACACCGGCCGCCCGGCCGACTGGGCGCCGGAGGGGCAGCACCTGCGGCGCTGACCCCGGGGACGACAGCGGCCCGGCACCCCGGAAAGGGGTACCGGGCCGCCGGCCGGTCGGTCAGGCGCCGCGGTCGACGCCTGCGGGGATCAACGCGACGGGCCGATGCCCTGCGAGTTGAGACCCTCGATGATGCGCGCGGACTCCTCGAAGCCGATCACCACGACGGCGTCGGGGGCGAAGTCCACCATCTGCTGGATCTCGGCGTCGTAGTTCGCCGCCTGCGGGTCGTAGGTCAGCGTCTGGATGCTGTCCTCGGCCAGGCCCGCGGCGATCAGGTTCTGCCGGGTGTTCTCCATCAGACCGGTGCCGTACGGGTCGTTGAGCGCCATGATCCCGACGGTGTTGTTGCCGTCGTTGATGATCAGGTCCGACAGCGCCCGGGCCTGCAGCGTGTCCGGGGGCGCGGTGCGGAAGTACAGCCCGTTGTCGTTGTAGTCGGTGAACTGGTCGGAGGTGTTCGCCGGCGAGAACTGGACGACGCCGGAACCGGTGATCCGGTCGATGACGGTCAGGCTGACGCCCGAGGACGCCGCGCCGATGATGGCGTTGACGCCGCCCTGCAGCAGGCGGTCCACCGTCTGGGTGGCGGTGTCGGTCGAGGCGTCACCGGAGTCACCCTCGATGAGCTGGACCGGCTGGCCCAGCACACCGCCGGCGGCGTTGATGTCGTTGACCGCCAGGCGGGCGCCGGCGACCTCGGGCGGGCCGAGGAAGGCGAGGTTGCCGGTCAGCGGCAGCAGGGTCCCGATCACCAGCGGCTCACCGGTGGCGCCGGGCGCGGCGTAGGCCGGGCCCTCGTCGGTGGTGGCGTTGGCCTCGTCACCGGCGAGGACGTACTCGGTGGCGTCCTGGTCGAGCTGGTTGTCCTCGCCGAACTGCAGGATGCCGAAGCTCGCCTCCGCCGGCTCGCCGGCGTCGGTGAAGCTCAGCGGGCCGGAGATCCCGTCGTAGTCGACGTTCCCGCCGTTGTTGATGATCTCCAGGCAGGCCGCGAAGTCGGTGCAGGCCTCGCCGCCCACGGTGATCCCGTTGATGAACTCCTTGAAGACGTTCGCGTCGTTGGTACCGGCCGCCTGCGCGGCGAGCGCCGTGACGACGACCGCGTCGTAGGTCTCGCCGGCGTAGTTGTAGTCCTGCAGGTTCGGGTCGATCTCGCGGAGCCGGTCGGTGAACTCCGCGCCCAGCTCGGTGAGCGGCGTCGTGCCCTTCATGCCGGCCAGGGAGCCCTGCTGGGAGAAGGACTCACCCAGGGCGTTGCCCATGTTGCCGTCGGTGCCGTAGACGTTGACCTGTCGCTCGCCGCCGCCTTCGCCGGCCGCGTCGCCACCACCACCGCCGCCGCTGTCGTCGCCACCGCCGCCACAGGCGGTCAGGACGAGGAGGGCAGCGGCCGCGACGGCGGCGTTGCGCGCGAGGATGCCTGTGCGCATCAAACAACTCCCACTGTGGTGTCGGTCGTACACCCGTCCGCCCAGGCGGGCGACCGGTCAGTGGGGGGAAGGTAACTGCCGGATCCGGGGGTGGAGCGGGGGTCGCCCGGACCGTGATCAGGTCGTGACCTGCCGGATCCCGGCCCGTCACACGGCGTGTCGGACGCGCGACCGGGGTCACACCGCAGGTCTCAGCCGCCCGTCGTCGGGTCCGCGGCGGCCTGCGGCTGCAGGATGCGCTGGGCGAGCGCCTTCATCGACGTCCGCTCGTTCATCGCCGTCCGCTGGATCCACCGGAAGGCCTCGGCCTCGGTCATCCCCTGGTCGGCCATCAGCTTGCCCTTGGCCTGTTCGACCACCTTGCGGGTCTCCAGGCGCTCCTCGAGCGTGCGGACCTCCCCGTCGAGGGCGGTCATCTCCGCGAAGCGGCCACGGGCCACCTCGATGGCCGGTACCAGGTCGTTCTTGGAGAACGGCTTGACCAGGTAGGCCATCGCGCCGGCGTCGCGCGCCCGCTCGACCAGCTCCCGCTGGCTGAAGGCCGTCAGCACGATGACCGGGGCGATGCGCGCCGAGGCGATCTGCTCGGCCGCCGAGAGCCCGTCGAGCACCGGCATCTGGATGTCGAGGATGACGAGGTCCGGCCGCAGCTCCGTGGCCTGGTCGACGGCCTGCTGGCCGTCACCGACCTCGGCGACGACGGTGTACCCCTCCTCCTCGAGCATCTCCTTGAGGTCGAGGCGGATGAGCGCCTCGTCTTCGGCGATGAGGACCCGGATCGGCTCGCTGCTCACGCGCCGGAGCCTAGCGATGCGGGACGGAACACGACGGGCCGTTAGGCTGCTCCTCGGCCGCCGGCCGCTACGCCCCCGTACCCCAATCGGCAGAGGGAGCGGATTCAAAACCCGCGCAGTGTGCGTTCGAGTCGCACCGGGGGCACCTCAGGACCACGACGGCACCGGGCCATACGGTGGGTGCCGTGAGCGAGCCCGAGCCGACGCCGTCCGCCCCGCACATGACCCCGGAGCAGTTCCGGCGGCACGGCCACGAGGTCGTCGACTGGATCGCCGACTACTGGACGCGGGTCGGCTCGCTGCCCGTCCGCTCCCCCGCCATCCCCGGCGACGTGCGCGCCGCGCTGCCGGACGCCCCACCCGAGCAGGGTGAGTCGTTCGACGCCGTCCTGGCCGACCTCGACCGCGTCGTCGTCCCCGGGCTCACCCACTGGCAGCACCCCGGCTTCTTCGGCTACTTCCCGGCCAACACGTCCGGGCCCTCGGTGCTCGGCGACCTGGTGTCGGCGGGCCTGGGGGTGCAGGGCATGTCGTGGGTGACCAGCCCCGCGGCCACCGAGCTCGAGCAGCACGTGCTCGACTGGTTCGCCGGCCTGCTCGGCCTGCCGGAGACCTTCCTGTCGACCGGTCCGGGGGGTGGGGTCGTCCAGGACTCCAGCTCCGGCGCCAACCTCGTCGCGCTGCTGGCGGCCCTGCACCGGGCCAGCGGCGGCGGGACGGTCCGCTCGGGCGTCCGGCCCGACGAGTACACCGTCTACGTCTCGGCGGAGACGCACTCCTCGATGGAGAAGGCCGTGCGGATCGCCGGCCTCGGCAGCGACGCGGTCCGCATCGTCGAGGTCGACGGTGACCTGGCCATGCGCCCGCAGTCGCTCAGGGCGCGCCTGGAGCGGGACGTCGCCCGCGGCTACCGGCCGGTGCTGCTCTGCGCCACCGTGGGGACGACGTCGACGACGGCGCTCGACCCCCTCGCCGAGCTGGGCCCGATCTGTCGCGACGCCGGCGTCTGGCTGCACGTGGACGCCGCCTACGCGGGCGTGAGCGCCGTCGTCCCCGAGCTGCGGGCGCTGCAGGCCGGCGTCGAGTGGGCCGACAGCTACACCACCGACGCGCACAAGTGGCTGCTCACCGGCTTCGACGCGACGCTGTTCTGGGTGGCCGACCGGGCCGCGCTCACCGGGGCGCTGGCGATCCTGCCGGAGTACCTGCGCAACGCCGCCACCGACGCCGGCGCGGTCGTCGACTACCGCGACTGGCAGATCGAGCTCGGCCGCCGCTTCCGCGCGCTCAAGCTGTGGTTCGTGCTGCGCTGGTACGGCGCCGAGGGGCTGCGGGCGCACATCCGGTCCGGGGTCGCGCTGGCGCAGGAGCTGGCCGGCTGGGCGGAGGCCGACGACCGGTTCGACGTCGTCGTCCCCCATCCGCTGTCGCTGGTGTGCCTGCGCCCGCGCTGGGCCGAGGGGGTGGACGCCGACGTCGCCACCATGACCCTGCTGGAGCGGCTCAACGACGGCGGCGAGGTCTTCCTGACCCACACCACCGTCGGCGGCCAGGCGGTGCTGCGGGTGGCGATCGGCGCGCCGGCGACGACGCGGGCACACGTCGAGCGGGCCTGGACGCTGCTGTGCGAGGGGTACGACTGGCTGGCCGCCGACTTCGCCGAGTCCGCGGCGGAGCGGGCCCGCGAGGAGGCCGAGCGCCGCGCCGCCGAGCAGCGGGCCCGTGAGGAGGCCGCCAGCGCGACGGCCCTCCGGCCGGTCGAGACCCCGGCCGCCCAGGACGAGACGGCGGCCCAGGCGCACGCGCAGCAGGACCTGACGCCGCCGGAGACCGCCCCGCAGGCCGAGGCCGACCACGCCGAGGCCGGCGGGGCCCCTCTGTAGCGCCCCGCCGCCGGCCCCGTCCCGGGTCCCGCCCCGAGCCTGCGAGGGGTGGGGGGACGGGGTCCTTCTTCAGCCGCGCAGCGACCGGATGAGGCCCTGCTGCGCGACCGTGGCGACGTGGGTGCCGTCGGCGGCCCACACCTGGCCGAAGCACAGCGCCCGGCCGCCGGAGGCCGCGGGGCTGTCGGTCTCGTAGAGGAACCACTCGTCGGCGCGCACCGGCGCGTGGAACCACACCGCGTGGTCGAGGCTGGCGCCGACGTACTCCCCGCCCCAGCCGCCGCCGGTGCGGGCCAGCCCGGCCGAGAGCAGGGTCAGGTCGCTGACGAAGGTCAGCGCGGAGCGGTGCACCCTGCCGTCCTCGGGCAGCCGGCCGGCGACCCGCATCCACACGCACGTGCGGGTGTCCGGCGGCGACTTCGGCGTCCGGTCGAAGGGGTCCTCGAGCAGCCGCTGCTCCACCGCCTGGCTGATGGCGAGCGCGGCCGCGGCGCGCTCCCCGTAGGGCGCGACCACCTCGGGCAGGCTGGGCAGGGTCTCCGGGGCCGGCACCGCGGGCATCGGCAGCGCGTGCTCGACGACCGGGACCTCCGGCACCGAGGCATCGGCGGTCAGGGCGAAGATCGCGACGTCCTCACCCCGACGCCGCTGCCAGGCGATCACCCGCCGGGTGCTGAAGGTGCGCCCGTCCCGGATCCGCTCGACGGCGTAGCGGATCTCCTCGTGGGGGTCACCGGGCCGCAGGAAGTACGAGTGCAGCGAGTGCACCGCGCGCTCCCCCGGCAGCGTCCGTGAGGCCGCCATGAGGGCCTGCCCGGCCACCTGCCCACCGAAGATGCGCTGCAGCGGCGTCCGCGGCGTCTGGCCGACGTAGAGGTCGGTGTCGCGCTCCTCGAGGTCGAGGACGGCCATCAGCGAGGCGGCCTGGCTGCCGCCCTCCACCCGGGTCACGAGTCGGTACCCACCTCGTGGACCCGGATGAGGTTGGTCGACCCCGGGGTGTTCGGCGGGCTGCCGGCCACGACGACGACCCGGTCGCCCTCCTTGAGCCGGCCGATGGACAGCAGCGAGAAGTCCACCTGCCGCACCATGTCGTCGGTGTGCTGCACCTCCGGGACCAGGAAGGTCTCCACGCCCCAGGACAGCGCCAGCTGGCTGCGCACCCGCCCGTCGACGGTGAAGGCCAGCAGCGGCATCCGGGGGTGCAGGGCGGCCAGCCGCCGGGCGCTGTCGCCGGTCTGGGTGAAGGTGGCCAGGGCCTCGACGTCGAGGGACTCGGCGATGTCCCGGGCGGCCCGGACGATGGCGCCGGACCGGGACCGCGACCGCCGGACCAGCTCGGGGGCCCACGCGGTGTCGCTCTCGACCGCGTCGATGATCCGCTCCATGGTGCGCACCGCGGCGATCGGGTAGCGGCCCACCGAGGTCTCCCCCGACAGCATCACCGCGTCCGCGCCGTCCAGGACGGCGTTGGCGACATCGGAGGCCTCGGCACGGGTGGGCCGCGAGGAGCTGATCATCGACTCGAGCATCTGGGTGGCCACGATGACCGGCTTGTTCCGCTCCCGGGCGGCCTGCACGGCGCGCTTCTGCACCAGCGGCACCTGCTCGAGCGCGAGCTCCACACCCAGGTCACCGCGGGCGACCATGATCCCGTCGAAGGCCTCGACGATGGCCTCCAGGTTCTCCACCGCCTCGGGCTTCTCCAGCTTGGCGATCACCGGGACGTAGACGTCCTCCTGGCGCATGACGTCGCGCACCAGGTCCACGTCGCGCGGCGAGCGCACGAAGGACAGCGCGACGAAGTCGACGCCCATGTGCAGGGCGAAGCGGAGGTCCTCCTCGTCCTTCTCCGACATCGCCGGCACGCTCACCGCGACGCCCGGCAGCGACAGGCCCTTGTTGTTGGACACCTCGCCGCCCTCGACGACCAGGCACCACACGTCCGGGCCCTCGATCCCCACGACCGACAGCGCCAGCTTGCCGTCGTCGACCAGCAGCCGGTCGCCGACCTTGGCGTCGGCCGCCAGGCCCTTGTAGGTGGTGGAGACGCGCTCGGCGGTGCCCTCGACGTCCTCGACGGTGATGCAGACCCGGCTGCCGGTCGCCCAGTGGACCGGGCCGTCCCTGAACGTACCGAGGCGGATCTTGGGCCCCTGCAGGTCGGCGAGGACGGCGACGGCGTGACCGGTGCGGTCGGAGGCCTCGCGGACCATGTGGTAGGCGCGCTCGTGGTCGGCGTGCGCGCCGTGGCTGAAGTTCAGCCGGGCGACGTCCATCCCGGACTCGACGAGGGCGGTGACCTGCTCCAGGGAACCGGTTGCCGGCCCGAGCGTGCAGACGATCTTGGCGCGACGCGACATGGGGGAAACGCTAGTAGGGCCGTCCGCCGCGCGTGGGGAGGGCTCCCTGTGAGGCTCGTCCATGCGGCCGGGGCCGGGTCCCGCGCACGCGGGACCCGGCCCCAACCGGTCATCGGCCCCCTGCAGGGCCCCGCCGCGAGCTTGCGACTGGCGGGGAGCAGGGGGTCCTTCAGCGGAGCGCGACCGCGGTGGGCGTGATCGGCCGCGGCAGCATCGACGCGCCGGTCAGCCAGGCGTCGGCCGCGCCCGCCGCGGCGCGACCCTCGGCGATGGCCCACACGATCAGCGACTGGCCGCGGCCCATGTCACCGGCGACGAAGACGCCCGGGACGGTGGACATGAACTCGCCGTCGCGGGCGACGTTGCCGCGCTGGTCGAACTCGACGCCCAGCCCGTCGAGCAGACCCTCGCGCTGGGCGCCCGTGAACCCCATGGCGAGGAACACCAGGTCGGCGGGCAGCTCCCGCGCGGTGCCCTCGACCTTCTGGAACCGGCCGTCGACCCGCTGCACGTCGTGGATGAGCAGCGCGCGCACGTTGCCGTCGTCGTCGCCGACGAAGCGCTCGGTGTTGACGCTGTAGAGCCGCTCCCCGCCCTCCTCGTGGGCGCTGGAGACCCGCATGACCATCGGGTAGGTCGGCCACGGGTTGGTCTCGGCCCGGCGGTCCGGCGGCGCCGGCATGATCTCCAGCTGGGTCACCGAGAGCGCCCCCTGCCGGTGCGCGGTGCCCAGGCAGTCGGCGCCGGTGTCACCGCCGCCGATGATCACGACGTGCTTGCCGTGGGCGTTGATCGGCGGTTCGTCGAGCTCGCCGAGGGCCTGCCGGTTGCCGAAGGGCAGGTACTCCATCGCCAGGTGGATGCCACGCAGCTCCCGGCCCGGCGCGGGCAGGTCGCGGCCCACCGTGGCGCCACCGGCGAGGACGACGGCGTCGAAGTCCGCGCGCAGCTGCTCGACGGTCGGGGCGCCGTCCCGGCCGCTGCCCACCTCGACGCCGGTGACGAACCGGGTGCCCTCGGCCCGCATCTGGTCCAGCCGCCGGTCGAGCACGGCCTTCTCCATCTTGAACTCGGGGATGCCGTAGCGCAGCAGTCCGCCGACGCGGTCGGCCCGCTCGAAGACGGTGACGTCGTGCCCGGCGCGGGTGAGCTGCTGGGCGGCGGCCAGTCCGGCGGGTCCGGAGCCGATGACGGCGACCTTCTTGCCGGTGTGCTCCTGCGGGGGAACCGGCTTGACCAGGTCGCGCTGGAACGCCTGGTCGATGATCTCCCACTCGATCTGCTTGATCGTGACGGGCGACTCCTGCAGGTTGAGCACGCAGGAGCCCTCGCACGGCGCCGGGCACAGCTTCCCGGTGAACTCCGGGAAGTTGTTGGTCGCGTGCAGCCGCTCGATCGCCTCGGTCCAGTCGTCGCGCCGGGCGAGGTCGTTCCACTCCGGGATCAGGTTGCCCAGCGGGCAGCCGTGGTGGCAGAACGGGATGCCGCAGTCCATGCACCGGGCGGCCTGCTGGCGCACCGCGGAGACCGGGAAGACGGCGTCCTCACCGTTCTGCCGGGAGAGGTAGACGTCCTTCCAGTCCAGGATCCGCACGTCGACGGGACGCCGCGGCGGCAGCGCCCGCTCGTGCTTGAGGAATCCGGTCGAGTCAGCCACGTGCGGCCTCCATCAGTGCCCTGTCCACATCCGTTCCGGCGGCCTCGGCGGCACGCCGGGCCTCGAGCGCGCGCCGGTAGTCGCGCGGCATGATGACGCTGAACCGCTCGGACCAGCGCCCCCAGTCGGCCAGCAGCGCCGCGGCCACCGGCGACGCGGTGTCGGCGGCGTAGCGCACCAGCACGTCGCGCAGCCACTGCGCGGACTCCCCGTCCAGCGGCTCGACGTCCACCATCTCGGTGTTGACCCGGTGCCGGGCCAGATCCAGGACGTAGCCGATGCCGCCGGACATCCCGGCCGCGATGTTGCGGCCGGCGGGGCCGAGGATCACCGCGCGCCCCCCGGTCATGTACTCCAGCGCGTGGTCGCCCACGCCCTCGACGACGGCCAGCGCCCCGGAGTTGCGCACGCAGAACCGCTCGCCGACCCGGCCGCGCAGGAAGATCTCGCCCGCGGTCGCGCCGTAGGCGATGACGTTGCCGGCGATGACGTTGTCCTCGGCGGCGAAGCCGGCCTCGCGCGCCGGGCGGACGACGATCCGCCCGCCGGACAGGCCCTTGCCGACGTAGTCGTTGGCGTCGCCGAACAGCCGCATCGTGATGCCCCGCGGCAGGAAGGCGCCGAAGGACTGGCCGGCCGACCCGGTGAAGGTCAGGTCGATGGTGCCGTCCGGCAGCCCCTCGCCGCCGAAGCGCCGGGTGACCATCGAGCCCAGCATCGTGCCGATGGTGCGGTTGACGTTGCGCACCGGCAGCTCGAGCGTGACCGGCCGCGCGTCGAGCAGCGCCCCCTCGCACAGCTGGATGAGGGTCTGGTCCAGGGCGACGTCCAGGCCGTGGTCCTGCTCGCGCACCTTGTGCCGCGGCCCGCCGTTCGCCCGCTCGGGCACCGCCAGGATCGGGCTGAGGTCGAGCCCCTCGGCCTTCCAGTGGTCGACCGCCCTGCGGGTGTCGAGCAGTTCGGCGTGGCCGATCGCCTCGTCGAGCGAGCGGAAGCCCAGCTCGGCGAGGTACTGGCGCACCTGCTCGGCGAGGAACTCGAAGAACGTCACGACGAACTCCGGGCGCCCGGTGAACCGCTTGCGCAGCTCGGGGTTCTGCGTCGCGACGCCGACCGGGCAGGTGTCGAGGTGGCAGACGCGCATCATCACGCAGCCGGAGACGACCAGCGGAGCGGTGGCGAAGCCGTACTCCTCGGCGCCCAGCAGGGCGGCGATGAGCACGTCGCGGCCGGTCTTCATCTGCCCGTCGGCCTGGACGACGATGCGGTCGCGCAGGCCGTTGGCCAACAGCGTCTGCTGCGTCTCGGCCAGGCCCAGCTCCCACGGCGAGCCGGCGTGCTTGAGCGAGGTCAGCGGCGCCGCACCCGTCCCGCCGTCGTGCCCGGAGATCAGGACGACGTCGGCGTGCGCCTTGCTCACGCCGGCCGCGACCGTCCCGACCCCGACCTCGCTGACCAGCTTGACGTGGACCCGCGCCTCGTTGTTGGCGTTCTTCAGGTCGTGGATCAGCTGCTTGAGGTCCTCGATCGAGTAGATGTCGTGGTGCGGCGGCGGGCTGATCAGGCCGACGCCCGGCGTGGAGTGCCGGGTGCGGGCCACCCACGGGTACACCTTGGCGCCGGGCAGCTGGCCGCCCTCGCCGGGCTTGGCGCCCTGCGCCATCTTGATCTGGATGTCGTCGGCGTTGACCAGGTACTCGCTGGTGACGCCGAACCGGCCGCTGGCCACCTGCTTGATCGCCGAACGGCGCAGGTCGCCGTTCGGGTCGGGCTGGAAGCGGTCGGGGTCCTCGCCGCCCTCACCGGTGTTCGACTTGCCCCCGAGCCGGTTCATGGCGATCGCCAGGGTCTCGTGCGCCTCCTGCGAGATGGAGCCGTAGCTCATCGCGCCGGTCTGGAAGCGCTTGACGATCTCGCTGACCGGCTCCACCTCCTCCAGCGGCACGGGCGGGCGCACGCCGGTCCTGATCGTGAACAGGCCGCGCAGCGTGGCGGCCTCCTCCGACAGCTTGTCGACGGTGTCGGTGTAGCGCTGGAACACCTCGAACTGCCGCGAGCGGGTGGCGTGCTGCAGCAGGAACACCGTCTCGGGGTTGAACAGGTGCACCTCGCCCTCGCGGCGCCACTGGTACTCCCCGCCGGTCTCCAGCCGCCGGTGCGCGCGCTCGGTCGGGTTCTCCGGGTAGGCGCGGCGGTGGCGCATGGCCACCTCCTCGGCGAGGACGTCGATGCCGACGCCGCCGAGGGGACAGGAGGTGCCGGTGAAGTACTCGTCGACGACCTCCTCCGAGAGCCCGACCGCCTCGAAGATCTGCGCCATCGTGTACGAGCCGACGGTGCTGATGCCCATCTTGCTCATGACCTTCAGGACGCCCTTGCCGAGCGCCTTGACCATGTTGCGGTTGGCCTGGGCCGGCTGGACGCCGGTCAGGACGCCGTCGCGGATGAGGTCCTCGATGGACTCGAAGGCCAGGTACGGGTTGACCGCGGCGGCGCCGTAGCCGAGCAGCAGCGCGACGTGGTGCACCTCGCGGCAGTCCCCGGACTCGACGACCAGGCCGACCTCCATGCGGGTCTTCTGCCGCACGAGGTGGTGGTGCACCGCGGCCGTCATCAGCAGCGACGGGATGGGGGCGCGCTTCTCGTCGCAGTCCCGGTCGGAGAGCACGATGATCCGGGCGCCCGCCGCGATCGCCTTGCTGACCTTGGTGCGCAGCTGCTCGACCGCTTCGGCGAGGGCCTTGCCGCCGCCGTTGACGTCGAAGTGGCCGGTGATCCGGACGGCGGCGTAACCGGGCAGGTCGCCGTCGTCGTCGATGTGCAGGATCTTGGCCAGCTCGTCGTTGTCGATGACCGGGTAGGGCAGGAAGAGCTGCCGGCAGGACGCCGGGGTGGCGTGCAGCAGGTTCTGCTCCGGGCCGAAGGTGCGGCCCAGGCTGGTCACCAGCTCCTCGCGGATGGCGTCCAGCGGCGGGTTGGTCACCTGGGCGAACAGCTGGCCGAAGTAGTCGTAGAGCAGCCGCGAGCGGTCCGACAGCGCGGCGACCGGGGTGTCGGTGCCCATGGAGCCGATCGGCTCGGCGCCGGAGGACGCCATCGGGGTGAGCAGGACGCGCAGGTCCTCCTCGGTGTAGCCGAACAGCTGCTGCCGGCGGACGACGGACTCGTGGCTGGGCCGCGCCCGCCGGCGCTCGGGCAGCTGCGGCAGGTGCACCAGGCCGGCGTGCAGCCAGTCCTCGTAGGGGTGCTCGGCCGCGAGCGCGCCCTTGACCTCCTCGTCGGAGACGATCTTCCCCGCCGCGGTGTCGACCAGGAACATCCGCCCCGGCTGCAGCCGGCCCTTGGCGACCACCTCGGAGTCGGGGATGTCCAGGACGCCGACCTCGCTGGCCAGCACGACCAGGTCGTCCTTGGTGTGCCACCAGCGGCCCGGGCGCAACCCGTTGCGGTCGAGGACGGCGCCGATGAGCGTGCCGTCGGTGAACGCCACCGCGGCCGGCCCGTCCCACGGCTCCATGATCGAGGAGTGGAACCGGTAGAAGGCCCGGCGGGCCGGGTCCATCTCGTCGTGGTTCTCCCACGCCTCCGGGATCATCATGAGCACCGCGTGCGGCAGTGAACGGCCGGACAGGTGCAGCAGCTCGAGCACCTCGTCGAAGGTCGCCGAGTCGCTGAAGTCGCTGGCGGTGACCGGGAAGATCCGGTCCAGGCCGAGCTCGGCGGCGGGGCCGGCCGGGCCGTCGAACAGCGACGTCTCCAGCTTGGCCTCGCGGGCGCGCATCCGGTTCCGGTTGCCCTTGATCGTGTTGATCTCGCCGTTGTGCGCGATCACCCGGAACGGATGGGCCAGTGGCCAGCTCGGGAAGGTGTTGGTGGAGAACCGGCTGTGGACCAGCGCGATCGCCGACGCGTAGCGCTCGTCGCGCACGTCGGGGAAGAACGCGGGCAGCTGGTCGGTGGTCAGCATGCCCTTGTAGGTGATCGTGCGCGAGGAGAGCGAGGCGAAGTACAGGGAGCTCCCGGCCTCGGTGGCGGCCCGCTCGGCCCGCTTGCGCAGCACGAAGGCGCGCCGCTCCAGCCGGGTCACGCCGTTGACGACCGCGCCGCCGCCGAAGGCCCTCCCGTCGGCCCGGGCACCGATGGTCTCGGCGACGAACACCTGGGCGAAGTGCGGCATGACCTCGCGCGCGGTGGGGCCGACGTCGGCGCCGTCCGGGTCGACCGGCAGCTCGCGCCAGCCGAGGACGGTCAGGCCCTCCTCGGCGGCCAGACGGTCGAGGTCCTCGACCCGCGCGGCGCGCTCGGCCTCGTCGACCGGCAGGAAGGCGATGCCCACGGCGTACTCGCCCACCGGCGGCAGGTCGAAGTCCACCTCGGCGCGCAGCAGCGCGTCGGGGACCTGCGTGAGGATGCCCGCGCCGTCGCCGGAGTTCGGCTCCGAGCCGGCCGCACCGCGGTGGTCGAGGTTGTGCAGGGCGGTGAGCCCGGCGGCCACGATGTCCCGGGAGGCGCGCCCCTGCACGTCGGCGACGAACGCGACGCCACAGGCGTCCTTGTCGTTGGCCGGGTCGTAGAGGCCGGACGCGGCCGGAACGGCCGAGAACGGCACAGCGGTGGCCCGCGAGGGCGGCACGGAGCCGCCGCCTGAGGTGGAGGGCGCGGCGGGGGCGGTGGACTCGAACATGTCACTCCCGTCGTCGGCACGACGCCCGGTCGCCGTCGGCGGTGACGGGAGCGGGCGGGGGGCGGGGGCCCGGCCGGTGGTCAGTGGTAAGAGGAGCGGGGCACTGCGGCTGATACCGGTGGGCGGACGGTCCGTGGACCCCCCGGGCCGACCCGGCTGGCGAGCTCCGGGGATGGTGCCTCGGAGCGGTCGTCCGCGGGGCGGCGCTGGCCCGGTTCCGACTCGTGCGACCCCGCCAGGATCACTGGGGGGCCTTGGCAGAAGGGTACACAGCCGTAACCCGGATCTCGTACGCCCGAACCCCGGGAACGGCGCGTCGTCCTCAGGCGCCGGGATGTCGCGGGTCGCCGTCCCCACCTGGGTCTTCGCCGTCGCGGGACTCCGCGGCGGTCGCGGCGGCCGCGGAGGCGGGTCCCGCCCGGTGGCCGCCGGCCGGCGTGGTGTCACCGGCGTCACGTCCCCGGGTGATCACCTCGCGGGGTCGGCCCCGCTGCCAGACCAGGTAGGCGACCGCGAGCAGACCCACGAAGACGGCGGTGAAGACGTTGAGCCGGACGCCGAAGAAGGTCTCCGCGGGGTCGGTGCGCAGCAGCTCGATCCAGAGCCGGCCGGCGCAGTAGAGGGCCACGTAGAGCGCGAACGCGCGCCCGTGGCTGAGCCGGAAGCGCCGGTCGGCCCAGACCACGACCGCCGCCGCGGCCAGGTTCCACAGCAGCTCGTAGAGGAAGGTCGGGTGGAAGGTGCCGAGCACCAGGGGCTGGCCGTCGGGGCCGACGACGGCCTGGGTGCCGGTCCAGTCGTAGACCGTCAGCGCCCAGGGCAGGTCGGTGGCGCGGCCGTAGAGCTCGTTGTTGAACCAGTTGCCCAGCCGGCCGATGGCCTGGGCGACGAGCAGCCCGGGAGCCAGGGCGTCGGCGAAGGCCGGCAGCGGGATGCCACGGCGGCGGCAGGCGATCCAGGCGCCGACGCCGCCCAGGGCGATCGCCCCCCAGATGCCGAGGCCGCCCTCCCAGATGGCGAGGGCCCGCAGCGGGTCGCCGCCCTCGCCGAAGTAGGGCCGGGGGCTGCTGATGACGTGGTACAGCCGGCCGCCGACGATGCCGAACGGCACCGCCCAGACGGCGATGTCCAGGACCTCGCCCTTCGCCCCGCCCCGGGCGACCCAGCGGCGCTCGGTGATCACGACCGCCGCGACGATGCCGGCGATGATGCACAGCGCGTAGGCCCGGAGGGGCAGTGGTCCCAGCTCCCAGACGCCCTGCGTGGGGCTGGGGATCGCGGCGAGGGCGGTCACGCCTCCTCCTCGCTGGCGCTCGTCGGACGCGTGGCCGTCGGTGCTGTGCCCATGCGTGACCTCGCGAGCTCGGTCACGGGGCGGACACCGGACGGCGCACGCCCGCGGCGAGGTCCTCCGAGAGCCGGCGCACGCCCTCGGCGCCCCGGCCCTCGAGCAGCTCGCGCACGTAGGCCGACCCGACGATGACGCCGTCGGCGAAGCCGGCGACCTCGGCGGCCTGGTCACCGTTGGAGACGCCCAGGCCCACGCACACCGGCAGCTCGGTGACCTCGCGGGTGCGGGCGACCAGGCGCTCCGCGGCGTCGCCGACGGTGGCCCGGGTGCCGGTGACGCCCATGGTGGAGGCGGCGTAGACGAACCCGCGGCAGGCCGCGGTGGTCGTGGCCAGGCGTGCGTCGGTGGACGACGGCGCGACCAGGAACACCCGGTCGAGGTCGTGCGCCTCCGACGCGGCCAGCCACGCCCCGGCCTCGTCGGGGATGAGGTCCGGCGTGATGGCCCCCGCTCCCCCGGCTGCGGCCAGGTCGGCGGCGAACCGCTCGACGCCGTAGCGCTCGATCGGGTTCCAGTAGCTCATGACGACCGGCACCGCACCGGTCGCGGCGACCGCCTCGACGGCGCGCAGCACGTCGCGCATGCCGACGCCCGCGCGCACCGCCGGGTCGACGGCCTGCTGGATGACCGGGCCGTCCATGCCGGGGTCGCTGTAGGGGACGCCGACCTCGACGACGTCGGCCCCGCCGCCGACCGCCGCGACCATGGCCGCGATGGAGGCGTCGACGTCCGGGTACCCCACCGGGAGGTAGGCGACCAGCGCCGAGCGCCCCTCCGCCCTGGCCTTGGCGATGGTGTCCTGCAGGTGGCTCACGCCGACTCCCCCGCGTCCTGCCCGGCGACCGCGTCGCCGGAGGTGACCGCGCCCTCGGTGGGCTGCTGGTCGGTGTCCATGCCGGCGCCGGGCTCGACGTGCTCGCGGTCGCCGAGGCCGAACCAGCGCGACGCCGTCTCGACGTCCTTGTCGCCGCGGCCGGAGAGGTTGACCAGCAGCAGTGGAGGCTCGTCCCCGCGCCTCCCGGCCCCGCGCGACCCCAGCTCCCTGCCCAGGGTGATCGCCCCGGCCAGGGCGTGCGCCGACTCGATCGCCGGGATGATGCCCTCGGTGCGACAGAGCAGCGCGAAGGCCTCCATGGCCTCGGCGTCGGTGACCGCCCGGTACTCGGCCCGGCCGATGTCGTGCAGGTGGGAGTGCTCCGGGCCGACGCCCGGGTAGTCCAGGCCAGCGCTGATCGAGTGCGACTCGATGGTCTGGCCGTTCTCGTCCTGCAGCAGGTAGGAGCGGGCGCCGTGCAGCACCCCCGGCGTCCCGCCGGTGATGGTGGCCGCGTGCCGCCCGGTCTCCACCCCGTCCCCGCCGGCCTCCAGCCCCACCAGGCGGACGCCGTCGTCCGGGACGAAGGCGGTGAAGATGCCGATGGCGTTGGAGCCGCCGCCCACGCAGGCCAGGACGGCGTCGGGCAGCCGGCCGACCCGCTCGAGCAGCTGGGCGCGCGCCTCGTCACCGATGACCCGCTGGAAGTCGCGGACCATCTCCGGGAACGGGTGCGGGCCGGCGACGGTGCCGAACACGTAGTTCGTCGTCTCGACGTTGGTGACCCAGTCGCGGAACGCCTCGTTGATCGCGTCCTTGAGGGTGCGCGAGCCGGTGGTGACCGGGACGACCTCGGCGCCGAGCAGCCGCATGCGGGCGACGTTGAGCGCCTGGCGGCGGGTGTCCTCCTCGCCCATGTAGATCGTGCAGGACAGCCCCATGAGCGCCGCCGCCGTGGCGGTCGCGACGCCGTGCTGCCCGGCCCCCGTCTCGGCGATGACCCGCTGCTTGCCGATCCGCCTGGTCAGCAGCGCCTGGCCCAGCACGTTGTTGATCTTGTGGGAGCCGGTGTGGTTGAGGTCCTCGCGCTTGAGCCAGATGCGCGCTCCGCCGGCGTGCTCGGCGAACCTCGGCACCTCGGTGATCGGGCTCGGCCGGCCGGTGTAGTCGCGCTGCAGCGCGGCGAACTCCTCGAGGAAGGCCGGGTCGACGCGCATCGCGCGGTAGGCCTCGGTCAGCTCGTCGAGCGCGGCGATCAACGCCTCGGGCACGAACCGGCCACCGAAGACCCCGAAGTGGCCCGTGGCGTCGGGCCAGCTCGGGCGCGCCGGCTCGAGTCGCGTTTCCGGCGGGGAGACGGCGCTCGTGGTCATGCCCCCAGTGTCCCGCGTGTCAGCCCCGTACCGGTGCAGGGGGTTGCCGAACCGGCGGTTCGGCCCTCCTGCAGAGGCCACCGCGAGCCCCGGTCGGCCTTCCTGCAGGGCCCGCCGCGAGCCTGCGAGCGGTGGGGGGCAGGGAGGTCCTTCCCGGGGGGCAGAAGAAGGACCCCGTCCTCCTCACCCCTCGCAAGCTCGGGGCGAGCCTCGGGACGGGGCCTGGTCAGCGGGGGGTGCGCGGGGTGGCCGGGTGCGCCCCGGCCGTGACCAGGTCGGCGACCGCCTGGCGGGCGTCGCCGGCGGTCACCAGGCCCTCGCCCACGAGGACGGCGTCGGCGCCGGCCGCGGCGTAGGAGATCAGGTCGTGCGGCCCGCGGACGCCGGACTCGGCGACCTTCACGACCTCCGACGGCAGCCCCGGCGCGATCCGCTCGAACGTGGAGCGGTCGACCTGCAGCGTGGTCAGGTCGCGGGCGTTGACGCCGATGACCGCGGCGCCGGCGGCGAGGGCGCGGTCGGCCTCGGCCTCGGTGTGCACCTCGACCAGCGCGGTCATGCCGAGCGACTCGACCCGCTCCAGCAGGCCGACGAGCGCGTTCTGCTCCAGCGCGGCGACGATCAGCAGGACGACGTCGGCCCCGTGGGCGCGCGCCTCGTGCACCTGGTAGCTGGTGACGACGAAGTCCTTGCACAGCACCGGGACGTCGACGGCCGCCCGAACGGCGGCGAGGTCGGCCTGGCCGCCCCCGAAGCGGCGCCGCTCGGTGAGCACGCTGATCACCCGGGCGCCGCCGTCGGCGTACTGCCGGGCCAGCACCGCGGGGTCGGGGATGTCGGCGAGCGCACCCTTGGAGGGGCTCTGCCGCTTCACCTCGGCGATGACGCCGACACCCGGTGCGCGCAGGGCCGTCAGGGCGTCGAGGGGCGGGCGGGCGTCCCGAGCGGCGGCCTTGACCTCCGCCAGCGGGGTGGTCGCCTCGCGTGCCGCCAGGTCCTCACGGACGCCGGCGACGATCTCGTCGAGTACGGACACGAGTCCCTCCCCGCTGCTGCTCGTCAACCGCCCACCGGGTTCCGGAGACCACCCACCGGGCGTGGCCCCGGCCGGGCCCCGATCCGTGGACCAACTCTAGAGGCGGCCGACCGCCCGGCTGCCCGCGGGGGCGGGTGGACACCCCGGACGGGGGTGTGGATCGGGCGGTCCCCGGGTAATCAGCGTCGTTCCGCTGGCCCCTCGGTGGGGTCCTCGCCGCGGTCGAGCGCGCGCCAGGCGTCGAGCGCGCGGTCCTCGTCGGTCTGCCGGCGGGCGGGGGCCGCGGCCGCCGCCCGCTCGTACCGGCGCCCCATGTCCGGCCAGGTGTGGCCGCGGAGCACGGTGAGCAGGCCCGCGGCCACGGCGAGCAGCCCCGCGACGAGGGCGAGCACCGGCCAGGCGGCCGACAGCACGGTGGTTCCCGTGCTGCCCGGCGTCCCACTGCCGAGCACGCTCGCGGCCGCGGCGTCCCCTCCGGCGACCAGGGTCCGCAGGCCCGACCAGCCGAGCACTCCCCCGGCGACGGCGGCCAGCAGCCCGACCAGCACCCGCCCGGCGCCCCGGACGGCGACCAGCGCCACCGCGGCCGCCAGCAGCACCAGCCCGCCGGCCGGTACCAGCGGCGCGAGCTCCGAGCCGGTCAGCTGCTCGGTGACCGGCGGCAGGGGCTCGGGGCGTGCCACGGTCGCGGTGAGCCACGTCTGGCCGCCGGTGGACAGCGCCAGACCCCCGCCCACGGCGAGGCCGACGACGGCAGCGGCCATCTCGCGGCGGTCGCTCACGGTCCGTCTCCGCCCCGCGGAGCCGGCCGGACGACAGGGCGGCTCACGGGAGCTCCCGCATCCCCTCTGCCGTCGCGATCGCCGAGAGCACCGCGCGCGCCTTGTGCCGGGTCTCGGCCTCCTCGGTGGCCGGGTCGCTGTCGGCGACGACGCCCGCGCCGGCCTGCACGTAGGCGCGGCCCTGGTGCAGCACCGCCGTCCGGATGGCGATGGCCATGTCGAGGTCGCCGCTGGCGTCGACGTAGCCGACGGTGCCGGCGTAGAGCGCGCGCCGGGTGGGCTCCAGCGACTCGATGATCGCCATCGCGCTCGGCTTGGGCGCCCCGGAGACGGTGCCGGCCGGGAAGGTCGCGTCGAAGACGTCGAGGGCGTCCCACTGCGGGGCGACCTCGCCGGCCACGGTCGACACCAGGTGCATGACGTGGCTGTAGTGCTCGACCCGCATGAAGTCGGGCACCTCGACCGTGCCGGGGACGCAGACCCGTCCGAGGTCGTTGCGGGCCAGGTCGACCAGCATCACGTGCTCGGCGCGTTCCTTGGGGTCGGCGAGCAGGCCCTCGGCCAGCCGCACGTCCTCCTCGGGGGTCGCGCCCCGCGGGCGGGTGCCGGCCGGCGGGTGGACGACGGCCGAGCTGCTGGTCACGGTGACCAGCGCCTCCGGCGAGGAGCCGACGACGTCGAACGGCGACTCCCGCCCGGCGAAGCGCAGCAGGTACATGTACGGCGAGGGGTTGGTCGCCCGCAGCACCCGGTAGAGGTCCAGGGCCTCGACCTCGGTCGGCATCTCGAAACGCTGCGAGAGCACCACCTGGAAGGCGTCGCCGGCCCGGATGTGCTCGCGCACGCGCTCCACGCCGTCCTCGAAGACCCCGGGCGCCATGTTGCTCTGCACCATCGGCGGCGCGGCCGTGGCGAAGGTGGCCACCCCGGGCGGCGCGGCCTTGGCCAGGTCGGCGGCCATCGCGTCCAGCCGGGTCACCGCGTCGTCGTAGCCCTCCGCCCCGCGCACCGCGTTCGCGATCAGCAGCACGGTGCCGTCGTGGTGGTCCAGCACCGCCAGGTCGGTGACCAGCATGAGCGCGAGCTCGGGCATGCCGAGGTCGTCGACGCTGGTGACCGGCAGCCGCTCCAGCCGCCGGACCACGTCGTAGCCGAGGTAGCCGACCAGGCCGCCGGTCAGCCGGGGCAGGTCCGGACGGCGCGGCGAGCGCAGCCGGCGGGCCAGCGTGCGGACGGCGGCCAGCGGGTCCGCGGGCAGGTCGTCGGTGAGGCCGGCGAGCGGCTCCCCCAGCCACAGCGCGACGCCGTCCCGCTCGGTGAGCACCCCGGCGCTGCGGACGCCCACGAAGCTGTACCGGCTCCACTGCTTGCCCTGCTCGGCGGACTCCAGCAGCACCGTGCCCGGACGGTTGCCGGCGAGCTTGCGGTAGATGCCGACCGCCGTCTCGCCGTCGGCCAGCAGCCGCCGGGTGACCGGGACCATCGGCTGATCGAGCGCCGCGAACTCCTCCCGCGACGGGCTGGTCTCACCGAGCCGCACGGGTGACCTCCAGCGGGCGGTGGAAGCAGGAGCGCTCGCCGGTGTGGCAGGCCGGCCCCTCCTGGTCGACGAGGACCAGCAGGGCGTCGCCGTCGCAGTCCAGTCGGACGTCGCGGACCCACTGGCGGTGCCCGGAGGTCTCCCCCTTCACCCAGTACTCGCGCCGGCTGCGCGACCAGTAGGTGGCCCGGCCGGTGGTCAGGGTGCGGCGCAGCGCCTCGTCGTCCATCCAGGCGACCATGAGCACCTCGCCGGTGTCGTGCTGCTGGACGACGGCGGCGACCAGCCCGGCGGGGTCGCGGCGCAGTAGTGCGGCGACCGCGGGGTCCAGGGCGGACTCGGCGGCGGGGACGGCGGACATGCGCCCGATCGTCCCACCCGCCGCCGACCGGCCGGATCACCGGTGCGGCGTCGTCCCCCCGTCGGGAGGGGCGAACCAGGCCTGCGCGGGCCGGCCCACCGACAACCCCAGGGCGACGGCCGGCGCGGCGGCGAAGCCGAGCACGAGGACGGCCAGCACACCGGCCCCCTGGTCGAGCACGGGGAGCAGCCGCACCGCCCAGTAGGCGGCCAGCGCCAGCTGCAGGGCGCCCGCGGCCACCAGGGTCCAGCGGGCGAGGGGGCGGCGGCTGGTCAACGCCAGGATCCCCGCGGTGCCCAGCAGGACCACCGAGGCCAGCTGGACGAGGGAGAGCACCCTCGCCTCGGCGGCCAGCGCCGCGCCGTCGGCCGGGAACCCGGGCTCGCCCGCGGCCATCGAGAACACCGTGCCCAGCAGCTGCAGGTAGGCGGTCGCGAGGGCCACGCCGGCGGCCTGGGCGAAGGCGAGCACCGCGGCCGCGACCACCTGTCCGGGCCGCTGCGGCCGGGCGGGGGCCGGTGGCCAGGGCGGTGGCCAGGACAGCGGCCAGGGCGGTGGCCACGCCGTCCCCCCGTACGGGGCCGCGGGGGGCCAGCCGGTGGCGGGCCGGTACGGCACCGTCGGCGGCGGCCCGGCGTAGGGGGCGCCGGGCTCGGTCTCCGTCGTCGGGTCCGACCAGGGGCTGGGCTGCGTGCTCACCGGGTCATCCGTCCGCTCACAGCGCGGCCGCGAGCGCGCGGCCGGTCACCCGGCCGCTGAACAGGCAGCCGCCGAGGAAGGTGCCCTCCAGCGAGCGGTAGCCGTGCATGCCGCCCCCGCCGAAGCCCGCCACCTCGCCCGCGGCGTAGAGGCCGGGGAAGACCGCGCCGCCGGGCTGCAGCACGCGCCCGGAGAGGTCGGTCTCCAGCCCGCCGAGGGTCTTGCGGGTGATCAGGTTGAGCCGGACGGCGATCAGCGGGCCGGCCTCGGGGTCGAGCAGCCGGTGCGGCGGGGCCACGCGGATGAGCTTGTCGCCGAGGTAGCTGCGGGCGCCGCGGATCGCGGTGATCTGCAGGTCCTTGGTGAAGGGGTGGGCGACCTCGCGGTCGCGGGCGACGACCTCGCGCTCGACGTCGGCCAGCCGCAGCTCCGGAGTGCCGCCGGTGACCCGGTTCATCCCGGCGACCAGCTGGGGCAGGGTGCGGGCGACGACGAAGTCCTCCCCCTTGTCGAGGAAGGCCTGGACCGGGGCGGCGACGCCGGCGCGGGCCCGGTTGAGCAGCAGCTTGACGTCCTTGCCCGTGAGGTCGGGGTTTTGCTCGGAGCCCGACAGCGCGAACTCCTTCTCCACGATCTTGTGCGTGGCGACGAACCAGGTGTGCTCGTAGCCGGTCTGTCCGATGTGGGCCAGCGTGCCGAGGGTGTCGAAGCCGGGGAACAGCGGCACCGGCAGCCGCCTGCCGGTCGCGTCGAGCCACAGCGAGGAGGGCCCGGGCAGGATCCGGATGCCGTGCCGCTGCCAGACCGGCGAGTGGTTGGCGATGCCCTCGGTGTAGTGCCACATGCGGTCGCGGTTGATCAGGTTCGCGCCGGCGGCCTCGGTGACCTGGAGCATCCGGCCGTCGACGTGCGCCGGGACGCCGGAGAGGAGTCGCTGCGGCGCGGGGCCGAGGCGGGCGGGCCAGTTCTGCCGCACCAGGTCGTGGTTGCCGCCGATCCCGCCGGAGGTGACGACGACGGCCTGCGCGGACACCTCGAACTCCCCGGCCGGCGTGCGGGAGCTGGCCTCGCCGCGGGGCACGTCGCTGGGCTCCAGGACCGTGCCGCGGACGCCGGTGACCGCGCCACCGCTGACGACGAGCTCGTCGACGCGGTGCCGGAACAGCAGCCGCAGCGCCCCGCGGTCGGCGGCGGCCCGGACCCGGCGGGCGAAGGGCTCGACGATGCCCGGGCCGGTGCCCCAGACGATGTGGAAGCGCGGCACGGAGTTGCCGTGACCGGTGGCGGTGTACCCACCGCGCTCGGCCCAGCCGACCACCGGGAAGAACCGGATGCCCTGCTCGCGCAGCCACGCCCGCTTCTCCCCCGCGGCGAACTGCAGGTAGGCCTCCGCCCACCGGCGCGGCCAGTGGTCCTCCTCGCGGTCGAAGGAGGCGGTGCCGAACCAGTCCTGCCGGGCCAGCTCGAGCGAGTCGTGCACCCGCAGCCGCCGCTGCTCGGGCGAGTCGACGAGGAACAGCCCGCCGAAGGACCACCAGGCCTGCCCACCCAGGGACTGCTCGGGCTCCTGGTCGAGCAGCACCACGCGCTTGCCCGCATCGACCAGTTCCGCGGCGGCGACCAGCCCGGCCAGCCCCGCCCCCACCACAACGACGTCGGTGTCGGTCACGGAACGAACGCTAGCGGGTGCGCTGTGTCCGGCGGCCCTGGTCAGGCGGTCGCGTCACCCGTGCGCGGCGCGTCCACTCCCGGACCGGGCGGCGCACGGCGAGCACCAGGCAGCCGAGCGGCCCGACGAGCAGCAGCAGCGTCTGACCGACCACCGCACCCAGGCCCAGGGCGCCGAACAGGACGGCGGTGCCCAGCAGGCCGAGCAGCAGGACGACGCTGACGGCGGCCAGCAGCAGCAACGCCCGCGCCCGCCCGAGGATGACGAGCACCGCGCCGGCCAGGGCCAGCACGGCCAGCACCACGGGGGCGACGACGAACCAGGGCGTCGCCACCTCCGGGGCGCGGAGCAGCCAGGCCAGCCACAGGTACTCGGCGGCGACCAGGAGGCCGAAGACGGCGGCGAACGGGGCGAGGACCGGCCGTCCGGCCGGCCTCGGCGGGGGCGGCTGCTGGCGGGGCGCCGCCCGCGGCGAGCGACGCGTCGCCACCCGGCTGCGGGAGGAGGACGCCATGGCCGGCAGCGTAGGTCGGCCACCTGTGCGCCGGCGGGACGGGAGTCAGCGGGTGCGGCGCGGCCGTGCGGCCACCCAGCGGCGCACCCGCGTGGTGGCCGCCAGGACCGCGGCGAGCACCGGGGCGACCAGCAGCAGCAGCGGCAGGCTCGGGTTGCCGGCGTCCGCGGTGCCGGTGGCCGCCCAGACGACCGCACCGGCCAGCAGCGCGACCGGGACGACAGCCAGGACCAGCAGCAGCCAGCTGCGGCGCGTCAGCAGCCCTGTCGCGCCGAGGACCTGCACCACCGGCGCGGCGAGCAGCAGATAGGTCCACGGGTCGGGTCCGGCGTCGGCGGCGAGCCCGCCGAGCGCCACGGCGACGACGGCGAGGAAGAGCGTGGGCAGCGCCCCGACGAGACCGAGGACGCCGGCGGTGAGCGCGAGCGGTGGCATGCGCGCGTCCGGCGGCGGGAGGTCGGCTGCCGGACGGCCTCGGTCGCGGGGTGTGGCCACGTCCGCAGGCTAGGCCCCACGGGGGCCGCTCAGCGGCTCCGGCCGTCCTCCCCGCGGTCGGCGTCCCCGTGCTGCAGCACGAGGACGGCGACCGCAGCGCCGGGACGGCGGTCGCAGCCGGCCCGCGGGACGTCGGTCGCCCGTGACGCCGTGTCAGGCGTTCCCGGCGATGACGACGGCGCGTCAGGCCGTCGGCTGGGGCTCCGCCGCCGAGGACCGGCGCCAGGAGGCGTGCAGCCGCGCGTAGGGACCCTCGGCGTCCACCAGCTCGGCGTGCGAGCCGCGCTGGACCACCCGGCCGGCGTCGACGACGAGGACCTCGTCGGCCCGCTCGGCGGTGGAGAGCCGGTGGGCGATGGTGAGCGTCGTCCGCCCGTTGGTCAGCCGGTCGAGCGCGTGCGTGAGGCGGCGCTCGGTGGCCGGGTCGACGGCGCTGGTGGCCTCGTCGAGCACCAGCAGGTCGGGGTCGGCGACGTAGGCGCGGGCGACGGCGACCAGCTGCCGCTCCCCCGCCGACAGCGACTCGCCGCGCTGGCCGACCCGCGTGGCCACGCCGTCGGCCAGCCCGGCCACCCAGTCGCCCAGCCCCAGCTCCTCGAAGGCGGCGCGCACGTCGGCGTCGGAGAGCCCCGGCCGGCCGTAGCGCACGTTGTCGGCGACGGTCGCGTCGAACAGGTAGCCGTCCTGCGGCACCATCACCACCCGCTGGCGCAGCGAGGCGAACGCGACCCGGTCCAGGGGCACCCAGCCGGCGCCGTCGTCGCCGAGCAGCACGCGGCCCCCGGTGGGGTCCATCAGGCGGGTGACGAGCTTGGCGAACGTCGTCTTGCCCGAGCCGGTCTCGCCCACGATGGCGACGCGGCGGCGCGGCGCGATCTCCAGGTCGACGTCCTCCAGCGCCGCCCGCGCCCCGGGCGCGTAGCGGAAGGTCACGTGCTCGAACCACACGCCCAGCGGCGTGTGCGGCAGCTCCCGCGCCGTCGTAGGGTCGGCGACGGCCGGGTCGCGGACGTCGGGCTCGGTCTCCAGGACGTCGAGCACCCGGCGGAACCCGGCGACGGCGTTCTGGGCCTCGTTGAGCACCTCGCTGGCCGTCTGCACCGGCGCGACGAAGAGCGTGACCAGGAACAGGAACGCGACCAGGGTGCCGGGGGTGAGGTCGCCGTCCAGGCCGAGCAGGACGCCGCCCACGACCACCGCGACGTTGGCGACGGCGGCCACGAACTCGCCGCTGACGAAGACCGACGCGGTGACCTGCTGGGCCTTCACCTGCGCCCGGTAGTGCCGGTGGATGGCGCGGTCGAGGCGGGCGGCGGTGCGCTCGCGGATGCCGTAGGCCCGCACCGTCGAGGCGCCGACGACGGACTCCGACACCGCGGCCAGGACGTCGCCGACCCGCTCGCGCACGACGCCGTAGACGACGGCCAGCCGGGCGGCGAAGAAGCGCACGGCGATCGCCAGCGGCACGAAGCACAGCAGCACGACGAGCGTCAGCTGCCAGGAGTAGACCGCCATGACGACGGTGGCCACCAGCAGCTGGCCGAGGCTGACCACGCCCAGCACGCCGCCCCACTGCATGAAGGTGGACAGCTGGTCGACGTCACTGGTGACCCGGGAGACCAGCGAGCCGCGGCGCTGCCCCTGCTGGTGCAGCACCGAGAGGTCGTGCACGTGCCGGAACGCCTGCGCGCGCAGCCCGGCCAGCGCGGTCTCCGTCGTCCGGAACAGCCGGACGTTCATCCGGTAGACCGCCACGACGGTCAGCAGAACGACGACGGCGCAGAGCAGCACGACGGTGCGGACGAGGTCGAGGTCCGGGCCGCCGGGGCCGGTCAGGCCGCGGTCGATGACCTGCTGGACGGCGATCGGCACGACCACCCGCCCCGCGGTGGCGACCAGGGCGAGGGCGAAGGTGGCCGGCAGGCCGCGGCGGAACTCCGGCATCATCCGCAGGCCGCGGCGCAGGGTGGCGAAGGCCCCCTCCTCGCGGTGCTCGGCGATCGCGGTGCTCACGCCGCCACCTCCGTCTGCGCGTAGGCCCGCACCAGCGCGGCGTACCCGGGCACCTCGGCCAGCAGCCGCTCGTGGCTGCCGCGGGCGAGCACCCGGCCGCCCTCGAGCCAGACGACCTCGTCGGCCAGCGCGATGGTGGCCTGCCGGTAGGCGACCACGACCACGGTCGAGGGCCGGTCGGCCGAGCGCAGCGCGTCGAGGATGCGGGCCTCGACGGCGGGGTCGACGGCGCTGGTCGCGTCGTCGAGCACCAGCAGCCGCGGACGGCGCACCACCGCGCGGGCCAGCGCGATCCGCTGCCGCTGACCGCCGGACAGGGTCGCGCCGCGCTCGCCGACGCGGGTGTCGAGGCCCTCGGGCAGCCGGCGCACGACGTCGTCGACGGCGGCGACCCGCAGCGCCGCCCACACCTCGTCGTCGGGGACGTCGGCGCCGAGGGTGACGTTGCCACGCACCGTGTCGTCGAAGAGGAAGGTGCCCTGCGGCACGAAGGCCGCCTGGGTGCTGACCTCCCCCTCGCGCAGCGCGCGCAGGTCGACCCCGTCGAGCAGCACCTCGCCGGTGCCGGGGTCGACCAGCCGGACGAGCAGCCCGGCCAGCGTCGACTTGCCCGAGCCGGTCGGCCCGACGACGGCGACCGTGCTGCCCGGCGCGACGTCGAAGGTGACGCCCGACAGCGTGGGGCGGGCCGCGCCGTCGAAGCCGTAGTCGACCCCGCGCACGCCCAGCCCCGCACCGCCGGTGCCGGCGACGGCGACCTCGGTGCCGTGCGGCGTCTCGCCGGTCGCGTCGAGCACCGGCGTCACCCGGTCGAAGCCGGCCAGGGCGCGCGGCAGGTCGGCCAGCACCCAGCCGATGGCGCGGATCGGCAGCGCCAGCAGCGTGAACAGGTAGGCGATGGAGACCAGGTCGCCGGCGTCGGTGGCACCGTCGGCGACGCGGCCGGCGCCGATGAGCAGCACGGCCAGGGTGCCGAGGTTGGGCAGCGCCTCCATCAGCGGGTCGAACAGCCCGCGCACCCGGCCGACGGCGACCAGCCCGTCGCGCAGCTCCTCGGCGCGCTCGGTGAACCGGCGGGTCTCGACGTCCTCCCGACCGAGGGTCTTCACGACCAGGGCGGCGTCGAAGCTCTCGTGCGCGATCTCGCTGACCTCGGCGCGCAGCTGCTGGGCCCGGCGCATCCGCGGGCTCATCGCCTGCGAGTAGACGGCGTTGAGCACGAAGACCAGCGGGAAGACCACCAGGCCGACCAGCGCCAGCCACGGGTCGGTGACGACCAGGGCGACCACGGTGATGCCGATCATCACGACCGCGCCGCAGGCGAAGGGCAGCGGCGCCACGAAGAACCAGGCCGCCTCGACGTCGGAGTTGGCGTTGGACAGCAGCTGCCCCGTCGGGTGCCGCTGGTGCCACGACAGCGGCAGCCGCAGGTACTGGCCGGTCACCCGGCGGCGGTACTCGGCCTGCAGCCGGTAGCCCATGACGCCGGCGAACAGCCGCCGGCCGAGGATGCCGAGGATCTTCAGGAAGGCGACGCCGAGGATGGCGGCCGCGGCGAGGGTCAGGGCGCCGGCCGAGGTGACGCCGTGGTCCAGGGCCGGGAGGACGACGCGGTCGGTGACCTCGCCGAGCACGTAGGCGCTGGCCACGGTCATCCCGCCGTAGAGGGTGCTGGCGAGGAAGGCCAGCGTGAACATGCCGGGCTGCTCGGCGATCGCGCGCCCGATGTGGCGCATCCCTCGCCGCACGACGGCGTCTCGGCGGCGGGGCACAGGTCTCCTCGGTGGTCGTGCGGGGCGGCGTCTGCGACTGTACTTAGACGCGCT
The DNA here is from genome assembly GCF_052931555.1 of Geodermatophilus sp. URMC 61. Classification (NCBI taxonomy): domain Bacteria; kingdom Bacillati; phylum Actinomycetota; class Actinomycetes; order Geodermatophilales; family Geodermatophilaceae; genus Geodermatophilus; species Geodermatophilus sp. URMC 61. The sequence continues at coordinate 932,517 of NZ_JBRFHZ010000002.1, read as the reverse complement.
AAGGGCCCGCGCGCTGTTTCCCGGGCCCGCCCCGTCGGTAACCCCGCCCGGTGACCTCCTCTTCCCGGCCGCTGGCCGCGCGCGAGCGCGCGGCGCTCGCCGACCTCCTCGAGGGGCTGGGACCCTCCGCGCCCACCCGCTGCGAGGGCTGGACGACGGCCCACCTGGCCGCGCACCTGGTCGCCCGGGACCGCCGTCCGGACGCCATGCCCGGCTTCGCCCTGGAGACCACGCCGGTCGGCCGGCCGTTCGCCGCCTGGGCCCACCGCGTGGAGGACCGCCTGCGCGCCGGCACCCCCTACGCCGACCTGGTGGCCCGCGTGCGCTCCGGGCCGCCGCGGTGGCTGCCCACCGCGTGGCCACCGGTGGCCGCGGTGGTCGACACGGCGGAGTACGCCATCCACCACGAGGACGTCCGCCGGGCCCAGCCGGGCTGGGCGCCCCGCGCGCTGCCCCGGGAGGTGCAGGACCAGCTGTGGGGCAACGTCGTGTTCTTCGGCCGGGTCGCCGCCGGCGGGGTGCCGGGGGCGCTGGTGCTGCGCCGCAGCGACGTGCCGGGGGTGGAACGGCACTACGGCAGCGGCACGCCGGAGACGGTGGTGGAGGGCGAGCCGCTGGAGCTGCTGCTGTGGGCCAGCGGGCGCAGGGACGTCGCCCGCGTCGAGTAGAGGCCCCCTGCCACTCCCGGGCTCGCGGCGGGCCCTGCAGGGGCCACCGGGCCTACCCCGTGGCCGAGGGGGCGACGGCCACCGGGCGGCGCGGCTCGAACGGGAGCTCCTGCACCGTCTCGTCCACGACCAGCGCGGTGGCCACGGGCACCTCCCGCCACACCCCGGGCAGGTCCACCAGCGGTTCGGAGACGACGGCCCGGGCGTTGTCCGGGAAGTGGGCGAACCGCTCGCTGGACGGGTACAGCGCGCGCAGCGACTCCACGTCCTCGCTGACGAACAGGGAGTTCACCACCGGGCCGCTGGCGTACCGGGCCGCGTAGAGCCTGCTGCCGTCGGTCAGACCGACCGTCATCTGGACGGGCTCGGGCACACCCGCCGCCTCCGCGACCTCCTCCACGAAGCCCGCCATCGCCTCCAGGCCGGCCACCGGGTCGTCCTGCAACCCGAAGGTCAGGGCCAGGTGGAACATCAGCTCGGAGTCCGTGGTGCCGACGATGTTGCCGAACAGGTCCGGCCGGACGGCCAGCAGCAGCTCCCGCCGCAGCCGGGCGTGCTCGTTGATGTACCCGTTGTGCACGAACAACCAGTTCCGGTACCGGAAGGGGTGGCAGTTGGTCTGCTGCACCGGCGCTCCGGTCCCCGCCCGGACGTGGGCCAGGAAGAGGCGGGACGAGATCTCGCTCGCCAGCTCGAGCAGGTTCTCGTCGCCCCAGGCCGGCGCGGTGGTCCGGAACAGGGCCGGCACCTCCCGGCGTCCGTACCACCCCAGCCCGGACCCGTCGCCGTTGGGCAGCGGCATGTCCGGAGCGTGTCGGCGGCTCTGCTCGATCAGCGACCGCTCCGGGTCGTACAGCAGCTCGCGGGGCGTGATCGGGTCCCCGACGTAACCCAGCCAGCGACACACGGCGCCTCCCCGGGTCGAGGAACTCCGAGGAGGGTCCCACGGCCGCCCGGGGCGGGTCGACCGCCGCGGTCAGGCCATCGGGTGGTCGGTCTCCCGGCGGACCGGGACGCCGGCGTCGCCGAGGGCGGCCTTGACGTCGCCGATCCGCAGCTTGCCGAAGTGGAAGACGGTGGCGGCGAGCACCGCGTCGGCGCCGGCCTCGACCGCGGGCGGGAAGTGCGCGGTCTCCCCCGCGCCGCCGCTGGCGATGACCGGCACGGTGACCTCCCGGCGCACCGCGCGGATCAGCTCGAGGTCGAAGCCGGCCTCGGTGCCGTCGGCGTCCATCGAGTTGAGCAGCACCTCACCCACGCCGAGTTCGGCGGCCTGCACGACCCACTCGACGGCGTCCCGGCCGGTGCCGCGCCGTCCGCCGTGCGTGGTGATCTCGAACCCGGAGTCGGTGACCGCACCGTCACGGGTCCGGCGGGCGTCGAGGGAGAGCACGAGCACCTGGTTGCCGAACCGGTCGCTGATCTCGCTGATCAGCTCCGGGCGGGCGACGGCGGCGGTGTTGACCGCGACCTTGTCCGCGCCGGCCCGCAGCAGCCGGTCGACGTCGGTCACCGAGCGCACCCCGCCGCCGACGGTCAGCGGGATGAACACGCTCTCCGCGGTGCGGCGGACGACGTCGTAGGTGGTCTCGCGGTCGCCGGAGCTGGCGGTGATGTCGAGGAAGGTCAGCTCGTCGGCGCCCTCGGCGTCGTAGACGCGGGCCATCTCCACCGGGTCACCGGCGTCCCGCAGGTCGATGAAGTTCACGCCCTTGACCACCCGGCCGGCGTCGACGTCCAGGCACGGGATCACGCGCACGGCCAGGCTCATGCCGGGGTCCTCCGCACGGCGTCGGCCTCGATCTCGACCAGCATGGCCGGGTCGATCAGCGCGGCGACCTGCACCATCGAGGTGGCCGGCCGGATGTCGCCGAAGACCTCGCCGTGCGCGCGGCCGACCTCCTCCCAGCGGGAGATGTCGGTGACGAACATCCGGGTGCGGACGACGTCGGCGACGGTGAACCCGGCCCGCTCCAGCGCCTCGGAGAGGTTGGCCAGGGCCTGGCGGGTCTGCGCGCCGGCGTCCCCGGGGTGGACGACGGCGCCGTCGACGGTGGCCGTCGTGCCGCTGACCCACGCCATGTCGCCGTGGACGACGACGCGGCTGTAGCCGACGACCGCCTCCCAGGGTGTGTCGGAGCCGAAGCGGACCACGCTCACGCCTCCTCCTCGCCGGCGCTCGTCGGCCGCGTTCGCGGCGCTGCTGTGTCCCTGCGGGAGCCCGCGAGCTCGCTCACGACGCCAGCTCCTCGGTCACCCGCAGCGCCTCGGGCAGCGTGAACGCGCCGGCGTACAGGGCCTTGCCGACGATCGCGCCCTCGACGCCGACGGGGGTCAGGCCGGCCAGCGCGCGGATGTCGTCGAGCGAGCTGACCCCGCCGGAGGCGACCACCGGGCGCGGCGTCGCGGCGCAGACCTCGCGCAGCAGGTCGAGGTTGGGGCCGCGCAGCGTGCCGTCCTTGGTGATGTCGGTGACGACGTAGCGCGCGCAGCCCTCGGCGTCGAGGCGGGCGAGGGTCTCGTAGAGCTCGCCGCCCTCGCGGGTCCAGCCGCGGGCGGCCAGCCGGGTGCCGCGGACGTCGAGGCCCACGGCGATCCGGTCGCCGTGCTCGGCGATGGCGCGGGCGCACCACTCGGGCGACTCCAGCGCGGCGGTGCCGAGGTTGACCCGGCGACAGCCGGTGGCCAGTGCCGCGGCCAGCGACTCGTCGTCCCGGATGCCCCCGGAGAGCTCGACGTCGACGTCCAGCTCGCCGACCACGCGGGCCAGCAGCTCGCGGTTGCCGCCCCGGCCGAAGGCCGCGTCGAGGTCGACCAGGTGCACCCACTCGGCGCCGTCCCGCTGCCACTGCAGCGCGGCCTCCAGCGGGTCGCCGTAGGAGGTCTCGCTGCCGGCCTCCCCCTGCACGAGGCGGACGGCCTGGCCGTCGGCGACGTCGACGGCGGGGAGCAGTTGCAGCTTCGGCACGCTCCACAGCGTAGGGACCCCGTGCCGGTGGCCCGCGTCACCGGCACGGGCGACCCGGTAGCGGCCCTCGGCGCCGTCGAGCAGCTCGCGCGCTGCAGGTCCAGCCACCCGACCAGCCGGGTGCGCTCGTCGCCGTCGCCGGGCGGGCGGGTGCGGCCGGCGTCACCGGGCGGACCCCGGCAGCGCTCGGCCGGCGCGGCTCATCGCCGGGAGCACGCCACGTTGCTCAGCCGCCCGGTGTCCACCGCGTTGTCGCAGGTCACCGTGGTCGCGTCGCGGATCGTCCGTGGCCCGGCGACGTTGATGGCCAGCTCCGGGACCCCGTGCACCACGTTCCCCGTGAACACCGTGCCCCGCCCCCAGCCGTCGACGATCTCGTGCACCTGGAACCCGTCGGCGGGGGTGGAGGTGCCGGTGTTGTCCTCGATCCGCCAGCCGTTGCCCTTCACGTCGACCCACGAGTCGGCCTCGACCATCGCGGCGCCGTCGAAGGTGTTGCCGCGCAACACCCCGTCGCTGGTGCCCTCCTTGACGTCGACGGCCTCGGCGGTGGTGCCGGCGATGTCGTTGCCCTCGATGAGGTTGCGGTCGCTGCGGTCGGGTTGGCAGTCGGTGAGCTGACACCAGTTGCTCTCCGCGCTGCCCACGTAGACCCCCTCGCCGAACTTCGGCTTGCGCAGTCCGGTGTCGCGGATGGTGTTGCCCACCACGGCGTTGTCGCTGCTGTGGGTCCGCAGGTGGATGGCCTCGTCCCCCATCGAGGTCACCAGCAGCCCCTCGATCCGGATGCCGGAGCCGGCGTCGACCATCACGCCCTTCTGCCCGCCGGTGACGGTGAACCCGCTGACCGTCCAGTGCGTGGCCCCCGACAGGTGCAGCGTGTAGCCGCCGTCGACGTCCCCGCCGTCGAGCACCGCACCCCGCCCTCCGCACAGCCGGATCGGCGCCTCCGCGCTGGCCTGCGCCTCGGCCAGGAACTCGCCCTCGTAGCGGCCGTCGGCCAGCCGGATCACCTGGCCCGGCCGGGCCGCCTCCAGCGCCGCCAGCAGTTCCTGCGCGTCGGTGACGTCGACGGCGTCGGGCGCCTCCGCCGGGCAGCCGGCCGGGACCGCCGCGCCGCCGGGGGGCGGGGGCGGCGGTGGTGCCGCGGTCGAGGGAGCGGGCGGCGCCGTCGTGGGCGGGGCGGCGTCGAGGGCGGGGCCGTCCGACGACTGGGTGCAGGCCGCGCAGGCGAGCAGGACCAGGGCCGCTGTCCACCGGAGCGGGCGTCGCGCCCTCACGACGGCGTCCCCTCGGACGTGGGACGGCCGACGTCCACCCGCACGAGACGCGGGGTCCCGCGGCGTGGGACGTCCGGGTAGGGCGCGGCTCCGGGCTCCAGCCGCCGGCGGCGCGCGTGGAGAGCGAGGGTCACCGGGACACCCAGGACGACGACCCAGAGGACGAGCATCGGGTGGTTGGGGATGAACGTCGACCAGTACGTCCAGTTGTCGCGGTCGGTCTCCCAGCCCTCGAGGTCGTTGCCCCTGACGTCCACGGTGTGCAGGGGGTCGACGCGGTAGGTGTCCAGGCCGCTGGGTCCCCGGCCGGCGATCGTGTTGCCCGTGACCGCGCAGCCGCCGGCCGCCCCGACCACCGAGACGCCGTGGTCGGTCGTGCCCGAGACCGAGTTGCCGGTGATGGTGGCGACGGCGTCCTGCGCCCGGATCCCCGTCCGGCCGCCGACGACCTCGTTGCGGAGGACCGTGGCCGTGCCGCCCTGTACCGAGATGCCGAAGCGGTGCGGCCCGGACACGACGGTGTCCTCGACCGTGGTGGGCGCCCCGGTGTCCACGACGACGATGCCGTCGCGGTTGTCGACCACCCGCGTCCCGCGGACGGTCACGGCGGCACCCTCCATCACCCGCAGACCCGCCCGGCCGTTGCCGACCAGCGAGCCGCCGTCGACGGTCACCTGCCCGTAGGCCCGCAGCGGCGCCCCACCGGCGGAGAGCCCCTGCGCCAGCGGCGCGCCGTCGAAGAAGACGCCGTGCGCACCGTTGCGGATGGCCGAGGACCGCGTGAACACCACCGACTCCGAACCCCGGTCGACGGAGTAGCCGTGCCGGCCGTTGTCCCGCGCCAGCGACTCTCGGACGGTCGTCGACTCGGTGCTGCGGTACAGCGCCAGGCCGTCCACCACGTTGTCCGCGAACACCGCGGCGACGACCTCGAGCTGCTCGCCCTGCGAGGCGAAGACGCCGTAGTGGTTGGCCCGGAACGAGGAGTCCGAGATCGCGCCGGTGGCCACCGTCGTCGAGCTGCCGGTCCAGGCCACGCCGCTGGTCCGGCCCGCCCAGAAGCCCAGGTGCGCGGCATCGGTCTGCCGGACGGTCATCCGGCCGCCCACGTCCCGGACGTAGGCCCGGCCGTCCTCCACCTGCTGATCCGGTCCGGCGGCCGCGGGGTCCCAGCTGGTCACCTGGAGACGCCGCCCCGAGGCCCCCGCCAGGAGCAGGTCCGCCTTCCAGGCCACCAGGGAGGCGAAGCCGGAGGACTCGCTGCGCAGCCGCAGCTCGGTGCCGGGCGCCTCGATGGCGAGCCGCGCGCCGGGCGCTACGAACACGTGCCGGGTGAGCAGCACCGCGCCGTCCGGCTCGACCCGCGCGGCGCCCAGCCCGACCAGGTCGCCGAGCCCGTAGGGCAGACCGCGGCTGGTGAGCACCAGCGTGTCGGCGCCCTCGGGCGCCACCGTGTACGGCGCCGACCCCGGGCGGACGGAGGTGACGAGGCCGAGCAGACGCCGGTCCTCGGCGACGACGAGGTCGCTCTGCCGGTCCGCGCCGGCCTGGCTGGGCGCCGCGAGGAGCCCGGCGGAGGGGGTCGAGGCCTCCTCGGGGGCCTCGGCGTGCGGCAGGCGGCCGGCGAGGAGCGGGACGGCGAGCGCGGCCGTGGTCAGCGCGAGCGCGACGAGCACCCGCGAGCCGGTCCCCCGGCGCCTCACCTGGCCACCGCCGCCGGCGCGGTGGCGGGTCGGGTCACCGGGGCGAGGCTCGCCTCGTCCTGACCCTCCCCGCCGGTGAGGTCGGCGCGGCGGGTCAGCCAGCCCTGCTTGTTCATGGTGAAGAGGGCGTAGGTCTTGATCGGCAGTGCCACCAGCGCGATGACGACCGCGACGAGCGGCAGGATCGCGAGGTCCTGCGGACGACGGCGCAGGTGACTGGTGCTGCGGATGGCCCGGCCGATGAGCACCCAGGCCAGGGAGAGCCCCAGCGCCTGCCAGCCGCGGTCGTCGGAGGCCGAGGCGACCACGTAGTACACGGCGGCGAACATCGTGACCGGTGTGGACAGGATCTGCAGCACCGTCACCTGGCTGACCAGCGGGACCCGCCAGAGCCACCCGTTCCAGGCCGCGGTCAGGTAGCAGCGGTAGGAGTTGCGGCTCCAGCGCACCCGCTGCTTGCAGAAGGCGCGGAAGGTGCTGGGGAACATCGACTGGGCGCGCGCGCTGCTCTGGTGGACGGTCTTGTAGCCGCTGGCCAGCATCAGCCAGGTCAGCCGGCCGTCGTCCCCGGCGATGCAGCGCCGGCCCAGGAAGAACTCGTGCTCGAGGTGCTCCAGGACCGGCAGCACGGCGCTGCGCCGGTAGGCCGCCGTCCTCCCGGAGACGCAGACGACCGCGCCGGCCCGCGACGTGGCCGGCACGTAGTCCAGGTAGCGCAGGTCGATGATCCAGTCGGCCACCCGCCGCCAGATGCTGGAGTCCGGCTGGTAGACGTTCTGCCGTGTGCTGACCGCACCGACCGCGGGGTCGACGAAGGGCATCTGCACCGAGCTGAGGACGCCGGGCAGCCAGACGGTGTCCGAGTCGCACAGCACCAGCACCTCACCCCTGGCGGCCCGGATGCCCACCCCGAGCGCCGAGCGCTTGCCCTGGTGGGCGAAGGAGATGACGCTCAGCCGGGCGTCGTCACGGGCGGTCAGCCGGGCGAAGGCCTCGGTGTCCTTCATGTCGAGCACGACGATGACCTCGGTCGGGCCCTGGGCCAGCCAGCTGTCCAGACAGCGGTCCAGGACGTCGGGGTCCTCCCGGAACGAGGGGACGACGACCGAGGTGGTGGTGCGGAAGAGGTTGACCGTGGAGCGGTAGCGCCCGGACAGCACCTTGCGGATCAGCCAGATGGACCAGGACAGGACGCCCACGACACCGATCGGCAGCAGCAGGTGCCAGTCACGGGCGATCACCGAGAAGACCTCGGACACGAACGCGTTTCCCCCTCCGGGACACCGGGAGGAGCGCACGGGCGTCCGGGCTGCGCGTCCCGGGCCCGTCGAGTGGACCGGCAGAGCACCGGTCCACAGGTGCGGTTCCTCGATGGCGCCCGCTGTGGCGACGGGGCCCCGGTGTCGACTCGACCATCCGCATTCCGTTGAGCCCTCGGAGGTCCCTCCGCGGTGGGACGAGGGCGCCCGCACCGGGTGCGGACCCGGGACCGGCCCGTGGCTCGCGCCGATCCCGCAGCTCAGCGATCCGAATCGGGCTCGGATCGCCGGGCAGATACTGGCGGCTGGTCACTCTGAGCCACACCCCCTGTTACGGAAGTGCCACTTCCATCGGCGGCCACGCCGTACGTGTCCTCGCGTTACCGACCGATGCGCTCACGGTCCGTGAGCGGATCCGGAGCACCGGGGCGGTGGGCACGGTGACAGGGTGACGCGGTGGAGTTCGCTGACGTCGTCCGCCGGCGGCGCATGGTGCGCGACTACGACCCCGACCGGCCGGTGCCGCCCCAGGTGCGTGAGCGGCTGCTCGAGCACGCGCTGCGCGCGCCGTCGGCCGGCTTCACCCAGGGCTGGGCGTTCCTGGTGCTGGAGGACGCCGCCGACCGCGAGCTGTTCTGGGCGGTGACCACCTCCGCCGGCGCCCCGGACGGGTGGCTGACCCGGATGCGGCGGGCGCCGCTGCTGGTGGTGCCGCTGTCGTCCAAGGCGGCCTACCTGGAGCGGTACGCCGAGCCGGACAAGGGCTGGACCGACCGGGACGAGGCCCGCTGGCCGGTCCCCTACTGGGACGTCGACGCCGGCATGGCCGCGCTGCTGATGCTGCTCACCGCCGTCGACGAGGGGCTGGGCGCGTGCTTCTTCGGCGTCCCGGCCGAGCGGGTCGACGCGCTGCGGACGGCGTTCGGCGTCCCGGACACCCATCGGCCGGTCGGCGTGGTGTCGGTCGGCTACCCGGGCGCGGAGGACCGCCGGTCGCCGTCCCTGCGGCGCGGCCGGCGCGGCGTCGACGAGGTGGTCCACCGCGGCCGCTGGTGAACGTCCTGGTTGACTGCCCGGTGTGAGCGACTCCCGCGCCGTCCTGGTCACCGGTGGTTCGCGTGGCATCGGCCGCGCCATCGCACGCGCCTTCGCCGCCGCCGGTGACCGCGTCGCGGTGCACTGGGGGGCGTCGCGGGAGCGCGCCGAGGCGGTGCTGGCCGAGTTGCCCGGCGACGGGCACGTGTCGGTGCAGGCCGACCTGGCCGACGCCGAGGCGGTGGGCCGGATGGTCGACGAGGCCGCGGCCGCGCTCGGCGGGCTCGACGTACTGGTCAACAACGCCGGGGTCTTCACCGCCCACCCGCCCCTGACGGTCACCTACGAGGAGTGGCAGGCGGCGTGGTCGCGGACGCTCGCGGTCAACCTGCTCGGCGCCGCCAACGCCACCTTCCGGGCGGTGCCGCACCTGGTCGCCGCCGGTGGGGGTGCGGTCGTGAACGTCTCCAGCCGCGGCGCGTTCCGCGGCGAGCCGAACACACCCGCCTACGGCGCGTCGAAGGCCGGGCTCAACGCCTTCGGCCAGTCCATGGCGATCGCGCTCGCCCCGCACGGCATCTCGGTGGGCACCGTGGCGCCGGGCTTCGTGCAGACCGAGATGGCCCGCGAGGTGCTCGACGGCCCGGGCGGGGACGCCGTCCGCGCGCAGTCGCCCTACGGCCGGGTCGCCCGCCCCGAGGAGGTCGCCGCCGCGGTGCTGTGGCTCGCGTCGCCGGAGGCGCGGTTCAGCACCGGGACGATCATCGACGTCAACGGGGCCTCCTATCTGCGCAGCTGACGCACACTCGGTGCGTGGCCCTGACGTCGCCCCGCCGGGCGGGCCGGCGCACCAACGTGGGCCTGCTCGCGCTGCTCCTGCTGTCCGGCGGTACCGGCGTGCTGGCCTTCGCCGTCGGGTCGCCCGGCCCGGCGCGGCTGGTGGTGGCGGTGCACGGAGCGGCCGGGCTCGGGCTGCTGCTGCTCGTCCCGTGGAAGGCCGTCGTGGTCCGGCGGGCCTGGCGCCGACCCGCCGGGACCCGCGGCGCCGGCGGTGTCTCGCTCGGGGTGGCGACGCTCCTGACGCTGCTCACCGGCGTCCTGCACGCGGCCGGGGTGACCGGACCGTGGTCCTGGTCGGCCGGCGTCCCGGTGCTGCACGTCCACGTGGCCGCGGGCGTGGCCACCGGCGCGCTGGTCGTCGTCCACGCGTGGGGACGTCGGCAGCGCCCGCGCACGACCGACCTCGGCCGGCGCGGGCTGCTGCGGGCCGGTGCGCTGGGCGCCGGCGCGATGGCGCTCTGGGGCTCCGGCGAGGGGCTGCTGCGGCTGACCGGCGCACCGGGCGCCGAACGCCGGGCCACCGGCTCGTTCGAGCGCGGCACCGACGACCCGGTCGCCATGCCGGTCACGCAGTGGATCTCCGACACGGTGCCGGACTCCCCCGCTGCCGTGCTCGTGCTGACCGCTCCCGGCCGGCGGGTGCGGGTGCCGGTCGCCGACCTCGACCGCGGGGACGTCGTCCGCGCCGTCCTCGACTGCACCGGCGGCTGGTACGCCGTCCAGGACTGGCGCGGGGTGCGGCTGGACCGACTGCTCACCGAGCACCTGGGCCGGGAGCTGCCGGTCGACGGCAGCGTGGACGTGGTCTCGGGAACCGGGTTCCGGCGCCGGCTGCCGCTCGTCGAGGCAGGTCGGCTGCTGCTGGCCACGCACGCGGCGGGCCGCCCGCTCACCCCGGGACACGGCGCACCGGTGCGGCTCGTCGCCCCCGGGCGCCGGGGTTTCTGGTGGGTGAAGTGGGTCGCGCGGGTCGAGGTGGTCGACGCGCCGTGGTGGCTGCAGTCGCCGTTCCCGCTGCAGTGAGCGGTCAGCTCAGGGTCTGCAGCCAGTTGCCGAGCAGCTGGGCGCCGGCGTCCCCGGACTTCTCCGGGTGGAACTGGGTGGCCGACAGCGGGCCGTTCTCCACCCCGGCGACGAACCGGTCGCCGTGCTCGGCCCAGGTGACCAGCGGCGCGGCCAGCGGGGACGGCGGCCCCTCGGAGCCCAGCGGGAAGTCGCGTACCCCGTAGGAGTGCACGAAGTAGAAGCGCTGGTCCTCGAGCCCGTCGAACAGCACCGACTCCTCGGGCACCTGCACGGTGTTCCAGCCCATGTGCGGCAGGACCGGCGCCTGCAGCTGCTCCACCACACCGGGCCACTCGCCGCAGCCCTCGGCGTCCTGGCCGTGCTCGACACCGCGCTCGAAGAGCACCTGCATGCCCACGCAGACGCCGAGCACCGGACGGCCACCGGCGAGCCGGCGGCCGATCACGCGCGGCCCGTCGACGGCCTTCAGGCCCCGCATGCACGCCGCGAAGGCGCCGACCCCGGGCACGACGAGACCGTCTGCCTCGAGCGCCGCGTGCGGGTCGCCGGTCACCGTGACGTCGGCACCGACCCGGGTCAGTGCGCGTTCGGCCGAGCGGAGGTTGCCCGAGCCGTAGTCCAGGACGACGACCTTCTTCACGCGTGCCACGGTACGTGGGAGCAGCCGCGCGCCCGACGGGATTCCCGCAGACGGGGTGGTGGACGTCGCACCTACCCAGTGAACGACGGGCTCCACGGTGTCCTCGCTCTCCGGTCGTGACCCATGCCTGTCGAGGCCCGTCGAGATCTGTGGACAGGCGCCTCACTTGAGGATTCTCGGTGATCGAGATCGCCGGGTGAGCTAGACTTCGAACAGCTGATCGAACCGGCGGGGGGTGTCGTGGACGAGCTGATCGCCGCCCTCGACGCGCTCGCCGCCGAGGACCTCGCCCCGTTGTTCGGTCCGGCGCTGCTGGAGCGGCTGCGCCCGCTGCTGGCCGCGCAGAACGGGCTGGCCGCCGAGATCGCCCGCACCGTGCGGGAGGCCGAGGTGTCCGGGGCCGCGGAGGTCGACGGGCTCACGACCATGGCCTCCTGGCTGCGCGGGCACGCCCACCTGTCGGCCGCCGAGGCGGCGCGGGTGGTGCGCGCCGGGCGGGCGCTGGCGCACCTGCCGGCGATGGCGGCGGCGTTCGCCGCGGGTGCGGTGACCGGTGAGCAGGCCGGGCTGATCGCGCGGGTGGCCGAGCCGGGCCCGCTGGCCCTGGCCGCCGAGCAGGGCGTGGACCTGGCCGCGGTGGACACCGTGCTCACTAGCGTGGCCAAGGAGCGGCCGCACGCCGACGTCGCCACGGCGGTGCAGCACTACCTGGACCGGCTCGACGCCGACGGCCCCGAGCCCGATCCCACCGAGGGCCGGCGGCTGGTGCTCACCCGGCGGCCCGACGGCGGGGTCACCGGCCGCTTCGACCTGCATGCGGTGGGCGGGGAGAGGCTGCAGGCGGCGCTGGAGTCCCTGGTGCAGGCCGGCCGGGCCGCCGCCGACGAGCGGACGCGGGGCCAGCATCTGGCCGATGCGCTGGTGCAGCTGTGCGACAACCAGTTGGCCGCCAGCAGCGTGCCCACGCTGCGCGGGCACAAGCCGCAGGTCGTCGTCACCATCGGCCTGGAGCCTGGAGGACCTGGCCGGCCCCGCGGTCGGCCGGGGTGCCGCCGAGCTGGGCTTGGGGGCGACCATCTCCGCGGCCCGGGCCCGCGGGCTGGCCTGCGACGGGAACGTCACCCGCATCGTGATGGGCCCCGACCGGGTGCCGCTGGAGCACGGCCGCACCGTGCGGCTGTTCCCACCCCACGTCCGCCGGGCCGCGGAGGTGCGCGACGGCGGCTGCGTGTTCGCCGGCTGCCCGGCGCCGACGCACTGGTGCGACGTGCACCACCTGCGGGCCTGGATCGACGGCGGAGCCACCGACCTGGACAACGCCGCCCTGCTCTGCGAGCGGCACCACACCAAGGTGCACCACGGCTTCCGCGTCGAGCGCCGACCGGATGGCCGATGGCGCACCTGGCGCCCCGACGGCACCGAGATCCTGATCGGCCCCCAGCGCACCGGACCACCCCTGGCCACCGCCGCCTGACCCGACAGCCACCACCCCGCCGCCTCAGCCGGCAGTCGACCGTCGCCCACCCACGGCTGCTGGTCGGCTGCCGGCTGTACGGGTGTCGGCACCGGCTGCGAGGAGGCAGGGAAGCGGGCGTCAGCGCTCCGTGCCCCGCCCCGCCGGGGCAGCACGGTCAGCTCGAGCCAGACGCCGGCCCCGCGGGCCGCCCCGGTCCCGTACGCCTGCCACGGGGTCGAGTCGGCCAGGACGACGGCCAGGAACCGCCCCTTGGCCCCTACACCAGGCGGAGGACCCCCGACGCCGTGGCGAGGACCGCGGCGATCAACAGCACGGCGGCGACGGCGACCTGCGGGCCGGTGCGCCCCTTGGTGTCGTGGTCGGCCCGCCAGATGCTCCACGCACCGCCGAGCAGGAAGCCGCCGAGGACGAGCAGCAGGACCGCGAAGGTCACGCGAGGCACCGGAGCACGGTCATGGCCGTTACAGAGCGCCCTTTGTGGAGGGGACGTCGGTGACGCGCGGGTCGATGGCGACCGCAGCCCGCAGCGCCCGCGCCAGCGCCTTGAACTGGCCCTCGACGATGTGGTGGGCGTCGCGGCCGGCGTAGAGCACCCGCACGTGCAGGCTGATCCGGGCGTTGAAGGCGAAGGACTCGAGCACGTGCTTGGTCAGCGACGTCGGGTAGTCGGGCCCGATCATCGGCGTCATGTTCTCCGGCTCCGAGTGCACGAAGTACGGCCGGCCGGAGAGGTCGACGGCCGCCTGCGCGAGCACCTCGTCCATCGGGATCGTCGCGTCGCCGTAGCGGGTGATGCCCTTCTTGTCCCCCAGGGCCTGCGCGAACGCCTGACCGAGGGCGATGGCGACGTCCTCGACGGTGTGGTGGGCGTCGATGTGCAGGTCGCCGTCGGCCTGCACGGTGAGGTCGATGCCGCTGTGCTTGGACAGCGAGGTCAGCATGTGGTCGTAGAACCCGACCCCGGTGCTGATCGAGCTCGTGCCGGTGCCGTCGAGGTCCAGTTCGACGACGAGCTTGGTCTCGCTGGTCTCGCGCTCGACGCGTGCGGTGCGGGTCATGACCCCGATCCTCCCAGGTGCAGGTCGGCGACCACCTCACCCAGGGTGGTCCTCGACGCCGGCCCGTCGGCGTCCGTCAAGCGGCACCCCGCTCACGCATGACCTCACCCAGCGCGGTGAGGAAGGCATCGGTCTCCTCCGTGGTGCCGGCGGTCACCCGCAGCCAGCCGGGCAGGCCGACGTCCCGGACGAGGACGTCGTGTTCGAGCAGCGCACGCCACACGGCGGGGGCGTCGGCGAACCGTCCGAAGAGGACGAAGTTGGCGTCGCTCGGGACGCTGGTCAGCCCCAGCCCGGGGAGCGTGGCGACGATCCGGTCCCGCTCGGCCCTGACCGCGTCGACGGTGGCCAGCAGCGCGTCGGTGTGCGCCAGCGCCGTCCGCGCGGCCGCCTGGGTCAGCGATGACAGGTGGTAGGGCAGCCGGACCAGCTGCAGGGCGTCGACGACGGCGGGGTCGGCGGCCAGGTAGCCCAGCCGCAGGCCCGCCATCCCGAACGCCTTGCTCATCGTGCGGCTCACCAGCAGCCGCGGCCGGCCGGGCAACAGGGTGAGCGCCGAACGCGTGCCGGTGCGGGCGAACTCGGTGTAGGCCTCGTCGACCACGACCACGCCGGCCCGCCCGTGGCCGTAGGACGTCGCGTCGTAGACCGTCGCGATCGTCTCGAGCGCGACCGCGGTGCCGGTCGGGTTGTTGGGGCTGGTCACGAAGACGACGTCGGGACGGACCTCGCGCACCTGCGCGGCGGCCTGTGCGGCGTCGATGCTGAAGTCCTCCCGGCGGTGCCCGTCGACCCAGGCCGTACCGGTGCCGGCCGAGATGATCGGGTGCATCGAGTAGGACGGCGTGAAGCCCAGCGCCGTCCGCCCTGACCCACCGAAGGCCTGCAGGACCTGCTGGAGCACCTCGTTGGAGCCGTTGGCCGCCCAGACCTGCGCCGGCTCGACCGTCTCCCCGCTGCTGCGGCTGAGGTAGGCGGCCAGGTCGCGGCGCAGCGCGAGCGCGTCCCGGTCGGGGTACCGGTTGAGCTCCAGCGCCGCGTGCCCCAGCGCCTCGCCCAGGTCGGCGAGCAGCTCCGGCGGCAGCGGGTGCGGGTTCTCGTTGGTGTTGAGCCGGTGCTTCACCTGAAGCTGCGGGGCGCCGTAGGGCGTGCGGCCACGCAGCTCCGGCCGCAGCGGGAGCTCGTCCAGACCCGTCATGCGCGCTGCCGGGCCCGGACGGCGGCGGCGTGCGCGGGCAGGTCCTCGGCACCGGCCAGGGCGTCGATGTGCCCGGCGACGTCGGCGAGTGCCCGCTCGTCGTACTCGACCAGGTGGATGCCGCGCAGGAAGGACTGCACCGACAGGCCGCTGGAGTGCCGCGCGCACCCGCCGGTGGGCAGCACGTGGTTCGAGCCGGCGATGTAGTCGCCCAGCGAGACCGGCGACCAGGCGCCCACGAACACCGCCCCGGCGTTGCGCACCCGCATCGCCACCTCGCGCGCGTCCCGGGTCTGGATCTCCAGGTGCTCGGCGGCGTAGGCGTCGACCACGCGCAGACCGGCGTCGACGTCGTCCACCAGCACGATGCCCGACTGGCTGCCCTCCAGCGCGGCGGAGATCCGGTCGGAGTGCTTGGTCGCAGCGACCTGCCCGGGCACCAGGTCGAGGACGGCGTCGGCCAGCGCCTCGCTGTCGGTGACCAGCACCGCGCCGGCCAGCGGGTCGTGCTCGGCCTGGCTGATCAGGTCGGCCGCGACGTGCACCGGGTCGGCGGTCTCGTCGGCGAGGATCGCCACCTCGGTCGGGCCGGCCTCGGAGTCGATGCCGATGAGCCCGCGCAGCAGCCGCTTGGCCGCCGTCACGTAGACGTTGCCGGGCCCGGTGACCATGTCGACCGGCTCGCAGGAGCCGGCGCCGTAGCCGAACACGGCGATCGCCTGCGCCCCGCCGACGGCGTAGACCTCGGTGACGCCGAGCAGCGCGCAGGCGGCCAGCACGCCGGGGTCGGGCAGGCCGCCGTGGTCGCGCTGCGGCGGGGAGGCGACCGCGATGGACTGCACCCCGGCGATCTGCGCGGGGACGACGTTCATCACGACGCTGGACAGCAGCGGCGCCAGCCCGCCGGGCACGTAGAGGCCGACGCGGCGTACCGGCACCCAGCGCTCGGTGACCGTGCCGCCGGGGACGACGTCGGTGGTGACGTCGGTGCGTCGCTGGTCGGCGTGCACCTTCCGGACGCGGGCGATGGCCTCCTCGAGGGCGGCCCGGACGGCGGGGTCGATGCCGGCGAGCGCAGCGTCGATGGCCTCCTGCGGGACGGTGAAGTCCTCGAGGTCGACACCGTCGAGCCGGGCGGTGATCTCGCGGACGGCCTGGGCGCCGCGCAGCCGCACGTCCTCGCACAGCGGCCGGACCGTGGCCAGCACCGAGTCGATGTCGGTGGCGGCGCGGGGCAGCAGGCCGGAGAGCTCACGCACCCCCGGCAGAGCCGATCCACGCAGGTCGATGCGGGCGAGCACGGGCGGACCTCCTGGGTGGGAACGGAACACCCCAGGGTAGCCGCCGGGGCGGCTCCCCCCGGCGCGCTGTCCCGTTCGGGGACCGGGGCCACCCGTAGGCTCGCCTGCCGTGGACGTCATCCCGCTCTTCCCGCTGGGGACGCCGCTGTTCCCCGGGGTGGTCCTGCCGCTGCAGGTCTTCGAGCCGCGCTACCGCCGGCTGGTGCGCGACCTGCTGGAGCTGCCGGAGGGCGGGGCCCGCTGCTTCGGGGTGGTGGCCATCCGGCAGGGCTGGGAGGTCGAGGACATCGCCCCGGCCGAGGCCCTCTACGACGTCGGCTGCACCGCGCTGCTGCAGACCGTGCGGCCCCAGCCCGACGGCGGGTTCCGCATCGTGACCATCGGCGACGAGCGGTTCCGGCTGCTCGACCTCCTCGTCGGCGAGGACCCGCCCTACCTGCAGGCCGAGGTCGAGTGGCTGGCCGACGAGGAGGCTGCCGAGGAGGCCGCCGGGGACCAGGAGGGCCTGACCGCGCCCGGCGGGTGGCCGGCCGACCCGCCCCACGACGAGCTGGTGTCGGAGGTCGCGCGCGGCTCGATGGAGGTGCTGGTGCGTGGGGTGGGCGACCTGTTCGGCCGCTACGTCACCGCCGTCGCCACCCTGACCGGGGACGTCGACGGCGAGGGAGCCGACACCTCCGAGCTACTCGAGGCCGTCGCCGGGGAACCGCGGGCGCTGTCCTACCTGGTGGCCTCGGCGGCGCTGCTGACCACCGAGGACCGGCAGGGGCTGCTGGCCGAGTCGGCCACCCGCCGGCGGCTGCAGACCGAGTCCCGGCTGCTGCGCCGCGAGCTGACCCTGCTGGAGACGATCGGCGCGGTGCCCGCGCCGCTGCAGCGCTTCGCCGGCCCGCGCAGCGTCAACTGAAAGGACCACCCCTCTCCCCACGCCTCGCATGCTCGGCGTGGGGCCCTGAGGGGTGGCCATCCGCGGGCGGCGGCTAGGGGCGCAGCGCGTCCTCGGCGACGGTGGCCTCCGGCAGGCTGTCGGGGTGCGGGCCGGCCGGCACCGGGTCGGGTCGGTCCAGGTCTTCGGACGCGGTGAGCAGCGTGGCCACCACGTAGCCGAGGACGGCGAGGAAGGGCGCCACCGCGAGCGCTGCGGGCGAGCCGAGCCGCAGCGGCGTGATCACGCGGGTGCCCACGGCGGCGAGCTCGGCCGGCGAGGGACCGGCGCCGAGCAGCTCGCCGAGCCGCCAGGCGGCGAGCGATGCCAGCACCGCGCCGACGGCGAGCGCGAGCACGGTGGCGACCCCGCGACGGCGCCGCAGCCGCCAGGCGACCAGCCCGGCCACCAGCCCGAGTCCGGCCAGCACGAGGGTGAAGACGCCGTCGTCGGCGAAGGGCAGCTCGGCCGACGGGAGCCCGACGGGGACCACGCCGTCCGCGGTGACCTCGAAGGTCGCCCGCGGCGCCAGCGCCCACCACAGCAGCCCGGCGGCCACCCCGGCCAGCAGCAGCACGCCGACGAGCACCAGCGAGCCGCGCAGGTCGGCGCGCAGCTCCGCCCGGCCGGGCCACCGGTCACCGGCCCCCCAGCGTGCAGGGCGGACGGGCGGCGGCCCGGCGGGATCGGCTGCGGAGGTGCTGTCCACGCCCCCAGTGAACCGCGTGCAGCACCCCGGCGGCTGGCGCACGCCTGTCCGGCGTGGTGGCCCTGCGGCTGCGAGCGCGCGTCCGAGCGTGGGCGGGAGTGTCGGGTCGGGGATCAGTAGCCTCTCGGCCGTGAGCAGCGCGGGAGCGGCTCGCCGACTGGACGAGGCCGCGCGCCGGCTGGCACCGGGCTACTTCGCCCTCGTGATGGCCAGCGGCATCGTCTCCATCGGGCTGGACCAGCACGGGCGGCACCTGCTCTCGGTGCTGTCACTGCTCGTGTGCGAGGTGTCCTACGCCGTACTGCTCGCCCTCAGCGGGTGGCGCGTGCTCGTGCACCGCGATGCAGTACGCGCGGACCTGGCCGACCCCAACCGGGGCTTCGGCTTCTTCACCTTCATTGCGGGCAGCAACGTCCTGGGAGTCCGCGTGGCCATGGACGGCCACCACGCCGTCGCCCTGGTGCTGCTGGTGGTCGCCGGACTGGCGTGGCTGGTGCTGGGTTACGTCATCCCGTGGACCGCGGTCATGGCCCGGCACCCGCACCCCGTGCTCGGAGCCGCAGACGGCACCTGGTTCACCTGGGTGGTGGCTGCGCAGTCGATAGCCGTCTCCGCCGCGACCCTGGAGCCGGAGCTGCCCGACCTGCGCCACGCGCTGGCCGCGGCTGCGGTGTTCTCCTGGTCGGTCGGTGTCTTCCTGTACGCCGCGGTCGGCGTCCTGGTCTCCGTCCGGCTGCTGGTGTACGACCTGCGGGCCACCGACCTGACCCCGCCGTACTGGATCGCGATGGGTGCCACCGCCATCAGCGTGCTCGCGGGGGCGCGGATCGTGGACATGCGCCCCTCTCCCATGGTCGAGGCCACCCGCGGGCTGATCGCCGGTGTCGCGGTCCTCCTGTGGGCCTTCGGGACCTGGCTCATCCCCGTCCTCGTGGCGGCCGGGTGGTGGCGCCACCGGGTGCACCGCGTGCCATTGGTCTACGAGTCCTCGCTGTGGGCGATCGTCTTCCCCCTGGGCATGTACGCCGTCGCCGGCACGTACCTCGGCCGGGTCGACGCCCTGCCGCTGGTGGGCGTGGTGGGGGCGGCCGGCATCTGGCTCGCACTCGCGGCCTAGATGGTGACCCTGGCCGCCATGCTCGTGCACCTGTTCCGGACCCTTCGACGGCCCGGCCCCGCCCGGGGCGGCTGACCGGCTCGCAGCGGTCGGCGGACCGGCGGCCGTGCTGCAGGGGCCCGTGCCTCGCGAGGCGCGGGCCCCTGCAGCGGCCCCGTGCCGAGCACCCGAGCGTGCGAGGTGTCGGACGGCCCGGTCCGGAGGCTCGCCGCGACCCCGTCCCGTGGCCCCCTGCAGGGTCCCGCCGCGAGCCGGCGAGTGGCGGCGGGCAAGGGGGTCCTCCAAGGGGAGGACGGGGTCCTTCCCACGGTGAGAGGGACGGGGCCGTCTCGGGGGTCCTCGGTCAGAGCAGGGCGACGCTGGTCGGGCCCAGCAGCGCCTTGATGTCGCCCATCAGCGCCGTGCTGGGCCGCACCCGCAGGCCCTGGTCGAGCCGCAGCACGGTCTCCCGGCCGTTGTTGAGCAGCTTGAGGTGGACCTCGGTCGTGCCCGGGTGGCTGCCCAGGACCTCACGCAGCCGCTCGACGACCGGCGGGGTGCAGCGAGCCGCCGCCATCGAGACCAGCACCGGGCCGCGCGCGCCCTCGGTGAGCTCCGGGATGGTCACCTCGGAGCCGAACATCGAGGGCTGGTCGTCGCGGCGGCTGATCCGGCCCTTGACCACGACGATCTGGTCGCGGACGACCTTCTCCGAGACCTCCGCCCACGTCTTGGGGAAGAACAGCACCTCGATGCCGGACTCGAGGTCCTCCAGGGTCGCGATGGCCCACGGCGCGCCCTGCTTGTTGGTGCGCGGCGCGACCGAGGTGAGGATGCCGGCGATGGTGACGTTGGCGCCGTCCTCGATGCCGCCGGCGTTGATCTCGGCGATCGGCGTGTCCGCGTTGGCCGCGAGCACGTGCTCCACACCGTGCAGCGGGTGGTCGGAGACGTAGAGGCCGAGCATGTCGCGCTCGAACACCAGCCGCTCGGACTTCGACCAGTCCGCCGTGGGGATCGCGATGTCCAGCGCCCCGCTGAACGGGTCGTCGCCGCCCTCGTCACCGAAGCTCCCGAAGAGGTCGAACTGCCCCTCGGCCTCCTTGCGCTTGAGCGCCATCGCCGAGTCGACGGCCTGGGCGTGCACCGCGACGATGCCCTGCCGCGAGTGGCCGAGGGAGTCGAACGCGCCGGCCTTGGCCAGGGACTCGATGACCTTCTTGTTGCAGGCCACCGTGTCGATCTTGCGCATGAAGTCCGCGAAGTCCTTGAAGGCGCCCTTCTCCTCGCGGGCCCGGCGGATCGAGTCGACGACGTTGTGCCCGACGTTGCGCACCGACGCGAGGCCGAAGCGGATGTCGGTGCCGACGGCGGTGAAGTCCCAGGACGACTCGTTGACGTCCGGCGGGAGGACCTTGATGCCCATCCGTCGGCACTCGGCCAGGTAGATCGGCCGGCGGTCCTTGTCGTCGCCGACGCTGGTGAGCAGCCCGGCCATGTACTCGGCCGGGTAGTTGGCCTTGAGGTACGCGGTCCAGTAGGACACCAGGCCGTAGGCGGCGGAGTGGGCCTTGTTGAACGCGTAGTCGGCGAACGGGACGAGGATGTCCCACAGCGTCTTGATCGCGGCATCGGAGTAGCCGCGCTCCTTCATGCCGGCCTCGAAGCCGACGAACTCCGCGTCGAGGACGGACTTCTTCTTCTTGCCCATCGCGCGGCGCAGCAGGTCGGCCTTGCCGAGGGAGTACCCGGCGACCTTCTGCGCGATCGCCATGACCTGCTCCTGGTAGACGATCAGGCCGTAGGTCGTGCCGAGGATGTCCTCCAGGGGCTCCGCGAGCTCGGGGTGGATCGGCGTGATCTCCTGCTGGCCGTTCTTGCGCAGCGCGTAGTTGGTGTGCGAGTTCGCGCCCATCGGGCCGGGCCGGTAGAGCGCGCCGACGGCGGAGATGTCCTCGAAGTTGTCCGGCCGCATGAGGCGGAGCAGCGAGCGCATCGGCCCGCCGTCGAACTGGAAGACGCCGAGGGTGTCACCGCGGGCCAGCAGGTCGTAGGTCGCCTTGTCGGTGAGGTCCTTGCTGATCTCGTCGAGGTCGATCGGCTCCTTGCCGTTCGCGACGATGTTGCGCAGCGCGTCGTCGATGACCGTGAGGTTGCGCAGGCCCAGGAAGTCCATCTTGAGCAGGCCGAGCGTCTCGCAGGTCGGGTAGTCGAACTGCGTGATGATCGCGCCGTCGGCCTCGCGCCGCATGATCGGGATGCTGTCGATCAGCGGGTAGCGGCCGATGATGACGCCGGCGGCGTGCACGCCCCACTGGCGCTTCAGCCCCTCGAGCTTGCGCGCCTGGTCGACGACCTCGGCCGCCCCGGGGTCGGACTCGTAGCGCGCGCGGAACTCCGCGGCCTCCTTGTAGCGGGGGTGGGCCGGGTCGAAGATCCCCGACAGCGGGATGTCCTTGCCCATGACGGCCGGCGGCATCAGCTTGGTCAGCTCGTCGCCGACCGAGTAGGGCCGGTCGAGCACGCGGGCGGCGTCCTTGATCGCGGCCTTGGCCTTGATGGTGCCGTACGTGACGATCTGGCTGACCCGCTCCTCGCCGTACTTCTGCGAGACGTACTGGATGACCTCGCCGCGCCGGCGGTCGTCGAAGTCGATGTCGACGTCGGGCATGGAGACGCGCTCGGGGTTGAGGAACCGCTCGAAGATCAGCCCGTGCGCCAGCGGGTCGAGGTCGGTGATGCCCATGGCGTAGGCGGCGAGCGAGCCCGCCGCCGAGCCACGGCCCGGTCCGACGCGGATGCCGTTGTCCTTGGCCCAGTTGATGAAGTCGGCGACCACGAGGAAGTACCCCGGGAAGCCCATCTGCGTGATGATCCCGACCTCGTAGTCGGCCTGCTTGCGCACGTGGTCGGGGATGCCGTTCGGCCAGCGCTTGTGCAGCCCCCGCTCGACCTCCTTGACGAACCAGGAGGTCTCGTCCTCCCCCGGCGGCAGCGGGAACCGGGGCATCAGGTCCGCGCCCTCGGTGAAGCTGACGTCGCACTGCTCGGCGACCAGCAGCGTGTTGTCGCACGCCGGGGCGAGTTCGTCGGGGAACAGCGCGCGCATCTCCGCGGCGCTCTTCAGGTAGTAGCCGTCACCGTTGAACTTGAAGCGGTTGGTCTCGTTGAGCCGCGACCCGGTCTGGATGCACAGCAGGGCGTCGTGGGCCTCGGCGTCCTCCTTGTGCGTGTAGTGCAGGTCGTTGGTCGCCAGCAGCGGGATGCCCAGCTCCCCGGCGATCTGCATGAGTTGGGGGCGGGTCTTCTTCTCGATCGCCAGCCCGTGGTCCATCAGCTCGGCGTAGAAGTTCTCCTTGCCGAAGATGTCCTGGAAGTCGGCCGCGGCCTGGCGGGCGCGCTCGTACCTGCCGGCGCGCAGCCACATGTTCACCTCGCCCGACGGGCAACCGGTGGTGGCGATGAGGCCCTTGCCGTACCGCTCGAGCAGGTCGCGGTCGAAGCGCGGCTTGCGGTACTGCCCCTCGAGGCTGGCCATCGAGGAGATGCGGAAGAGGTTGTGCATCCCCTCGGTGGTGCGCGCCAGCAACGTCATGTGCGTGTAGGCGGCCTTGCCGCGCGAGGAGCCGCCCTCGCCGTCCTCGTCGATGAGGTTGTCGCCGAAGTCGAACGGCGCGCGGTCGAAGCGCGAGCCGGGCGTGTAGTAGCCCTCCATGCCGATGATCGGCTTCACGCCGGCGGCCTTGGCCTGCTTGTAGAAGTCGTAGGCGCCGAAGACGTTGCCGTGGTCGGTCATCGCCAGCGCGGGCATCCCCTGCTCGGCGGCGGCCCTGGTGACCTCCGGCAGCTTCGCCGCGCCGTCGAGCATCGAGTACTCGGTGTGTACGTGCAGGTGCACGAACGAGTCGGACGACGGGGTGCTCACGGGCCTTCGTGCTCCTCACGGGTCGTGCGTGCCCGGCCGTCGGGATCCGGCAGGCGACCGGCGGGGAAGACCGGCGGTGCTGTGGTCCGGGGTGCGGGCCGGGGGTGACCCGATCCTCGCACCTGCAGAGGTCTACTCCGGGGCTCTGACAAGACGTGTCCCGGCGATCCGGCGGACCGATCCGTCACACGAGCGGACGCCGCATCGTGACGTGGGCGATGCCCGCCTCCTCGTACACGTCTCCGACGGCGGTGTAGCCGGCCCGCTCGTAGAAGCCCCGCGCGGTGAGCTGGGCGTGCAGCTCCACCTCGGTCAGGCCCAGTGCGACGGCCTGCCGGTGCAGCTCGGCGAGGACGGCGGCGCCGTACCCCCGCCCGCGGGCCGCGGCGTCGACCGCCATCCGGCCGATCACCGCGCGCCCGTCGCGGACCAGCAGCCGTCCGGTGGCCACCACGCACCCCTCGTCGTCCTCGGCGAGGGCGTGCACCGCGGTCGCGTCGTGCGCGTCCTGCTCGATCTCGGCGGGCACGCCCTGCTCCTCGACGAAGACCCGGGCGCGCAGGGCGGCCACCTGGGGCCAGTCCGCGGCAACGGCCCGGCGGGCCCTCACGTCGGCCGCCGGAGGACGTCGGGCAGCGCGGACGCGGGCACCAGCAGGAAGCGCAGGTCGATCAGCGCGTGCAGGACGACGGGCAGCAGCAGCGACCCGGTGCCCAGGTAGAGGCCGGCCATGACCCCGCCCAGCACGCCGGTGGTCACGATGCCCGCGACGCCCTGGTAGGCGTGTGCCAGCCCGAACGCCAGCGCGCCGACCGCGACCAGCACCGGCGTCGGCAGCCCCTCGCCGACGGCGGCGACCACGGCGAGGAAGAACCCGCGGTAGAGCCACTCCTCGCAGACGCCGGCGGTGACCCCGACCAGGGTGAACAGCCGCCGCTCCGCCGTCGTCCGCGGCAGCAGCGCCAGCGTGGCGTGCACGGCCGGCTCGGCGTGCCGCCCCTCCCCGGGCCGGCGCAGCTCGGCCGCGCGCGCCAGCCCACCGGAGCGCAGCGCCCGCGTGGAGACGACGACGAAGCCGAGGACCAGCACGGTGGCGGCGACGGCGACCGGCCCGGGCCACGACTGCGGCCAGCGCAGGCCCACGGCCGCGGCGTCCACCCCGGGTGCCGACAGCCACACGACCAGGGCGAGCGCCGCGAGCCCCCACTCGAGCACCAGCAGCCGGCCGTAGAAGGACCGCCGGGCGCCGTCGTCGGTGCGCAGCCGGCCCTCGAAGCGGCGGTGCAGCACGTGCCCGACCACCGGCTCCCCGACCACCAGGTACCCGGCGACCACCACCGCGGACAGCGCGGCCGGGCCGAAGTCCCCCAGCGAGCCGGGGAGCCCCACCGTGCTCACGGTCGAGCTCGCACGGGCGTCAGGACTCGGCGCGCAGGATGTCGAGCGCGCCGGCCAGGTCAGGCGGGTAGGGACTGGTGAACTCCATCCAGTGGCCGTCGGCCGGGTGCGGGATGCCCAGCCGGGCGGCGTGCAGCCACTGCCGGGAGACGCCCAGCCGGGCGGCCAGCGTCGGATCGGCCCCGTACACCGTGTCGCCGACGCAGGGGTGGCGCAGCGCGGAGAAGTGCACCCGGATCTGGTGGGTGCGGCCCGTCTCCAGCCGGATGTCGACCAGGCTGGCGGCCGGGAACGCCTCGACGACCTCGTAGTGGGTCACCGACGGGCGCCCGCCCTGGACCACGGCGAACTTCCAGTCGTGCCTGGGGTGCCGGTCGATCGGGGCGTCGATGGTGCCGCGCGACGGGTCCGGGTGGCCCTGGACGAGGGCGGCGTAGCCCTTCTCGACGGTGCGCTGCTTGAACGCGGCCTTGAGCGCGGTGTAGGCCCGCTCGCTCTTGGCCACGACCATCAGTCCCGTCGTCCCGGCGTCGAGCCGGTGGACGACGCCCTGCCGCTCGGCGGCACCCGAGGTGGAGATGCGGTACCCGGCGGCGGCCAGTCCGCCGACGACGGTGGGCCCCTCCCAGCCGGGGCTCGGGTGCGCGGCGACGCCGACGGGCTTGTCGACCACCACGACGTCGTCGTCGTCGTGGACGACGGTCAGGCCCGGGACCGGCTCGGGCGGGACCGGCTCACCTGGCGGCGGGGGCAGCTCGACCTCCAGCCAGCTGCCGCCGCTGACCCGGTCGCCCTTGCCGCGGACCCGCCCGTCGAGGACGACCGCACCCGCGTCGGCGAGGTCGGCGGCCGCGCCGCGGGAGAGGCCGAACAGCCGGGACAGCGCCTGGTCGACGCGCTGGCCCTCGAGCCCGTCGGGCACCGGGAGCGCTCGGTGCTGGCCGGCGGGGTTCGTCACGGGGTCCATTCTGACCGGGGCAGCGGGAGGGCCGGCGTCGAGCGGGTCAGCCGCGCGCGGTGTCGCCGTCTCCGGCGCCCCTGCCGCTGCTGCGGGTGCCGTCGAACTCGATGCCGCGCAGCGCGAGCACGACCCCCAGCACACCCCCGCAGACGATCGCCGAGTCGGCGATGTTGAAGACCGGGTAGACCTCGCCGTCCGGCGCGAACACCGAGATGAAGTCGACGACCCCGCCGCGCAGGAAGCCCGGCTCGCGGAAGACGCGGTCGACGAGGTTGCCCACCGCCCCGCCCAGCACCAGACCCAGCGCGACGGCCCAGCCGGTGGAGAACAGCCGGCGCGCCGTGCGCACGATGACCACCGCCACGGCGACCGCGATGAGCGTGAAGACGACCGTGAAGCCCTCGGCGAAGGAGAACGCGGCACCGGTGTTGCGGGTGTGCGTCAGGTACAGCGCCCCGCCGAGCAGCCGGATGTCGGCTCCGCGCTCGACCGTGGCCACGACGAGCAGCTTGGTGGCCAGGTCCAGGGCCAGCACCGCCAGCGCGAGCAGGAGCAGCAGCCGGGTGCGGGGACGCCGTCCGGGGGTGCCGGTCGCCGCGACGGCGCCGTCCCGGGGGTCGCTCGGATCGGACAGGAGGGCTCCTCGGTCGATGGCCTGGCGGGGGCCGGCGCGGCCGGTGGGCGCCGTCCGGACCGACGATAGCCGCGGCGGTCGAGCGGCCCTGCCGCGCACCGCGCCGAGCCGCAACTCGAACGCGGTGTGATCCATCTCATGACGCGGTGCGACATGATTCACCACGGGGAGTGACACGTTGAGGAGCTAGCTGGTCGATGTTTGGGAGAGCACCCGTTCTCTCCCCGAGCAGGGAAGGCCCCCGTGTCCACCGATCTCGCCCCGGCCACCGACCCCGACGTAGTCCTCGTCGGGGGTGGTGTCATGAGCGCGACCCTCGCGTCGCTGCTCGGCATCGTCGCCCCCGACTGGAGCGTCACCGTCTTCGAGTCCGGGCCGGCGGTCGCGGGTGAGAGCTCCGGCCCCTGGAACAACGCGGGCACCGGACACGCGGCGCTGTGCGAGCTCAACTACACGCCCGCCGGCGCGGACGGCTCGGTCGACGTCACCAAGGCCGTGACGATCAACGAGCAGTTCCAGGTCTCACGGCAGTTCTGGTCGCACCTGGTCCGCTCGGGGCTGACCGGCTCGCCCAAGGACTTCATCACCCCCGTCCCGCACGTCAGCTTCGTGACCGGCGAGGGCGGCCGCGCCTACATGCGCACGCGCCACCGGGCGATGTCCGCACAGCCGGTGTTCGAGGGCCTCGAGTACACCGACGACTCCGGCGTCATGGCCGCGTGGCTGCCGCTGATGATGGCCGGACGTCCCGCCGACCAGGTGGTCGCCGCCACCCGCTCGGCCGCCGGCACCGACGTCGACTTCGGGTCGCTGACCCGGCTGCTGCTGGACGACGCCGAGGAGCGCGGCGTGCACGTGCACGTCAACCAGCGGGTCACCGACGTCGAGCGGCGGGACGACGGCCGCTGGACGGTGACGGTGCGCGACACCGTCAGCAGTGAGGAGCGCACCGTCCGCACCCGGTTCCTGTTCGTCGGGGCGGGTGGTGGCGCGCTGCCGCTGCTGCAGAGGGCGGCCATCCCCGAGATCCGCGGCTTCGGTGGTTTCCCGGTCAGCGGCATGTTCCTGCGCACCCGCTCCCCCGAGCTGGTCGCGGCCCACCAGGCGAAGGCCTACGGCCAGGCCGCCGTCGGCGCACCGCCCATGTCGGTGCCGCACCTCGACCTGCGGCTCATCGATGGCGACCACTCGCTGCTGTTCGGGCCCTACGCCGGCTTCTCGCCGAAGTTCCTCAAGGCCGGTTCGGTGTTCGACCTGCCGCTGAGCGTCAAGCCGAACAACCTGAGCTCGATGCTGGGCGTCGCCCGCACCGAGATGGCGCTGACCCGCTACCTGATCGGCGAACTGCTCCAGTCCCGCAGCGCCCGGCACAAGACGCTCACCTCGTTCGTGCCGCTGGCCGAGCAGCAGGACTGGGAGATGATCACCGCCGGCCAGCGGGTGCAGGTCATCAAGCGCGACCCGGCGACCGGCCGCGGCGTCCTGCAGTTCGGCACCGAGCTCGTCGTCGGGGGCGAGGGGACGATCGCCGGTCTGCTCGGCGCCTCCCCCGGTGCCTCGACCGCCGTCTCGGCGATGCTCACCGTGCTGGAGCGCTGCTTCCCCGACCGGATCGCCGGCTGGCGCCCGAAGCTGCAGGAGGCCATCCCCTCCTACGGTCGCCGCCTCA
The DNA here is from genome assembly GCF_052931555.1 of Geodermatophilus sp. URMC 61. Lineage (NCBI taxonomy): Bacteria > Bacillati > Actinomycetota > Actinomycetes > Geodermatophilales > Geodermatophilaceae > Geodermatophilus > Geodermatophilus sp. URMC 61. Next base: position 904,747 of record NZ_JBRFHZ010000002.1, on the reverse strand, counting down.
ACGAGGACCCGGCCCTGCTGGCCGAGGTCCGCGCCGAGACGATGCAGACCCTCGAGCTCAACGGCTGAGTCCATCGTCGGCCTACCGGCCGACACCGCGGCCAGGTGCCGTCCCCGGCCGGCGCCGAGCCGCTGCCCGTGCCCCGACCGGGGACCCTCCGGGCCCCACACCCGGTCCACCGCGGCCAGGAGCCGTCCCCGACCGGCGCCGAGCCGCTGCCCGTGCCCCGACCGGGGACCCTCCGGGCCCCACACCCGGTCCACCCCGCCCAGGTGCCGTCCCCGACCACCGCTGAACCGCTCCGCCCCGTCCCGGGATCCCGGAGTGGCCCCCTGCAGGGTCCCGCCGCGAGCCTCCGAGTGGCGGGAAGCAGGGGGTCCTCCTTCAGTCCGCCTCCGAGGCGGCGCCGCTCTCGCCGCGCCAGCTGGCCAGCCGGCCGGCCCGGCTGACCGCGCGCAGCCGCCGCTCGGCCTCCGCTCGCGACCTCCGCGTGGACACCAGCAGCGCCTGGTCGCCGCGCATGAGCCGGGTCGTCGGACCCGGCACGAACGACCGGCCGTCGCGCACGATGAGCACCACGGCCGCGTCCTCCGGCAGTCGCAGCTCCGGCAGGTAGACGCCGTGCAGCCGCGAGCCCTCCGGCACGGTCAGCTGCATCAGCTCCGCGTCCAGCTCCTCCAGCGGTGCCGCTTCGACCTGCACGTCGCGCGGCGTGACGGGGGTGGCGATCCGCAGGCGCCGCGCGAGCCACGGCAGCGACCAGCCCTGGACGACCGTGAAGACGACGACCAGCACGAAGACCGTGTCGAAGACGGTCCGCGCCCCCGGGACCTGCATGGTCAGCGGGATGATGGCCGCGACGATCGGCACCGCCCCGCGCAGGCCGGCCCAGGAGATGAACACCTGCTGCGCCCACGGGAACCGGAACCACGCCAGGCTCGCCACCACCGACAGCGGCCGGGCGAGCAGCAGCAGCGCACCCCCCACCACGAGCGCCGGCCCCACGCCGTCGACCAGCCGGCCCGGTGACACGAGGAGACCCAGCAGGACGAACAGGCCGATCTGCGCCAGCGAGGCCATGCCCTCGGCGAACCCGATGCTCGCCGCCCGGTGCGGCAGCGCGGCGTTGCCCAGCACCAGTCCGCAGAGGTAGACCGCGACGAAGCCGGACGTGTGCGCCAGCGACGCCGACGAGTACGCGAGCACGCAGAGCGCCAGCGTCGCGAGGGGGTAGAAGCCGGCCACGGGGAGTGCCACCCGGCGCAGCAGCGCGGCGCCCCCGAAGCCGATCCCGACCCCGATGACGGTCCCCCCGGCGAGCTCGGCGGCCACCTCCAGGCCGACCAGCCACCACGGCAGCGTCGACGCCCCGGTGAGCGACTCGGCCAGCACGGTCACCAGCAGGATGACCGGCGCGTCGTTCAGGCCGCTCTCGGCCTCCAGGGAGGCGGCCATCCGCCGCGGGAGGGGCAGCCGCCGCAGGGTCGCGAAGACGGCGGCGGCGTCGGTGGAGCTGATGACCGCGGCCAGCAGGAGGGCGAAGCCCCAGGCGTAGCCGAGGACCCAGACGCCGACGGCCGCGGTCACCACCACGCTGACCGCCACGCCGACCGTGGACAGCGCGACCCCGGGTCCGATCGCCCGACGGACGTCGGCCCACCGCGTCGTGAGACCGCCCTCCGCCAGGATGACGACGAGGGCGGCGTACGCCAGCGTGTGCGTGAGGCGGTAGTCCTCGAACTGGACGCCGAGGCCGCTCTCCCCGATGGCCACCCCGAGCGCCAGGTAGAGCAGCAGGCTGGGCAGTCCCAGCCGGTCCGCCAGGCGGAGCGCGACGGCGGCCACGAGGACGACGACCGCCCCCGCGGCGAGCGCGACGGTGACCGTCGAGTTCACCGCGTGCCCCTGTCCACCTCCGCAGTCTCCCGTACGTCGAGGCCAGCGCCGCCCCGCGACCCGGCGGCCCGGACGGCGGCCTCGGGAACCGGGTCGCGCGGGGTGGGAGAATCGCGGCGTGAGCTCACCCGGCCCCTTCCGCGCGCTGCCCCCTCAGGTCGACCTGCCCGCCCTGGAGCAGGAGATCCTGGGTCGCTGGGAGGCCGACAAGGTCTTCGCCCGCACGCTGGAGGCCACCGCGGGCCGCCCGCAGTGGAACTTCTACGAGGGCCCGCCCACCGCCAACGGCCGCCCGGGGACCCACCACATCGAGGCGCGGGCGTTTAAGGACGTCTTCCCCCGCTTCAAGACCATGCAGGGCTGGCACGTCCCCCGCCGTGCCGGCTGGGACTGCCACGGCCTGCCGGTGGAGATCGCCGTCGAGCAGGAGCTCGGCTTCGCCGGCAAGCCCGACATCGAGCGCTACGGCATCGCCGAGTTCAACGCCCGCTGCCGGGAGTCGGTGGAGCGGCACGTCGCGGACTTCTCCGACCTGACGCGCCGGATGGGCTACTGGGTCGACATGTCCACCGCCTACTGGACGATGGACCCGACCTACATCGAGAGCGTCTGGTGGTCGCTCAAGCAGGTGCACGCCAAGGGCCTGCTCGTCGAGGACCACCGGGTCGCGCCGTACTGCCCGCGCTGCGGCACCGGCCTCTCTGACCACGAGGTGGCCCAGGGCTACGAGTCGATCACCGACCCGTCGGTGTACGTGCGGCTGCCGGTCACCAGCGGCGAGTGGGCCGGGAAGGCCGACCTGCTCATCTGGACGACGACGCCGTGGACGCTGCCGTCGAACACCGCGGTCGCCGTGCACCCCGACGTCACCTACGTCGTCGCGCGAAGCACCGGGGACCCGGCCCACCCCGCCACCCTCGTGGTCGCCGAACCGCTGCTGGAGGCCGTCTTCGGCGACACCGACGACGTCGAGGTGCTGGCCCGCACCACGGGGCGGGACTGGGAGCGGGTGCACTACCAGCGGCCGTTCGAGCTGGTCGACTTCCCCGAGGGCCCCGACGGTCGGCCGGTCGACGCGCACTTCGTCGTCCTGGCCGACTACGTGACCACCGACGACGGCACCGGGCTGGTGCACCAGTCCCCCGCGTTCGGCGCCGACGACCTCGCCGTCGGCCGGTCCTACGGCCTGCCGGTGGTCAACCCGATCGACGCGACCGGGCACTTCCTGCCCGACGTCCCCCTGGTGGGCGGGCACTTCTTCAAGGCCGCCGACCCCGCGCTGGTCGAGGACCTGCAGGCCCGGGGTGTGCTCTGGCGCGAGCAGCGCTACGAGCACAGCTACCCGCACTGCTGGCGCTGCCACACGCCGCTCATGTACTACGCGCAGCCGTCCTGGTACATCCGCACCAGCGCGGTCAAGGACCAGCTGCTCGCCGAGAACGAGAAGACGCACTGGCACCCCGAGCACATCCAGTGGGGGCGCTACGGCGACTGGCTGCGCAACAACATCGACTGGGCGCTCTCCCGCGACCGGTACTGGGGGACGCCGCTGCCGGTCTGGCGCAACGACGCCGACCCGGGCCGCATGGTCGTCGTGGGGTCGTTGGCCGAGCTGTCGGAGCTGACCGGCCGCGACCTGTCCGACCTGGACCCGCACCGGCCGTTCATCGACGAGGTGACCTTCACGCTGCCCGGCGAGGAGGGCACCTACCGCCGGGTGCCCCAGGTCATCGACGCCTGGTACGACTCCGGCTCGATGCCCTTCGCCCAGTGGGGCGCGCCGTACCGCAACCAGGCCGAGTTCGAGGCCGCCTACCCGGCGCAGTTCATCTGCGAGGCGATCGACCAGACCCGCGGCTGGTTCTACTCGCTGATGGCCGTCGGCACGCTGGTGTTCGGCGAGAACTCGTACGAGAACGTGCTGTGCCTGGGCCACATCCTGGCCGAGGACGGCCGGAAGATGAGCAAGCACCTGGGCAACATCCTCGAGCCCATCCCGCTGATGGACCGGCACGGCGCCGACGCCGTCCGCTGGTTCATGCTGGCCGGCGGTTCGCCGTGGTCGGCCCGCCGGATCGGGCACGAGACGCTGTCCGAGGTGGTCCGCAAGGTGCTCCTCACCTACTGGAACACCGCCAGCTTCTTCACCCTGTACGCCGACACGAACGGCTGGGACCCGACCTCGAGCCCCGCACCGGCGCGGGCCGAGCGGCCGCTGCTGGACCGGTGGGCGCTGGCCACCCTGGCGGAGGTCACCGAGGGCGTCACCGCCGCGCTCGAGGACTTCGACACCCAGGGCGCCGGGCGGCTGATCGCGCAGTTCGTCGACGACCTGTCCAACTGGTACGTGCGCCGCTCGCGGCGGCGGTTCTGGGACGGCGACCCCGCGGCGCTGGCCACGCTGCACGAGGTGCTCGACGTGCTGACCCGGCTGATGGCGCCGTTCACGCCCTTCGTCACCGAGGAGGTGTGGTCCCGCGCCGTCGTCCCTGGTGTGGCCGACGCGGTCGACAGCGTGCACCTGGCCGCCTGGCCGGCCGTCGACGAGGACGCCCGGGACCCGCAGCTGGTCGAGCAGGTGGCGCTGGTGCGCCGGCTGGTCGAGCTCGGCCGCTCGGCGCGCACGTCGGCCAAGGTGCGCACCCGCCAGCCGCTGGCCCGCGCGGTCGTGGCCGCGCCGGGCTGGGCGGAGCTCCCGCGTGACCTGGTCGCCGAGGTCGCCGACGAGCTCAACGTGGCCGAGCTGATGGACCTCTCCGCCGTCGGCGGCGACCTGGTCGACGTGAGCGTGAAGGTCGACTTCCGTGCGGTCGGTCGTCGGCTGGGCAAGCAGGTGCAGGCGGTGGCGAAGGCGGTCGCCGCCGCCGACGCGCCGGCCCTGGTGGCCGCCTACCGCGCCGGGACGGCGTCGGTCGAGGTCGACGGCGCCACCGTGCCCCTGGAGGACGGCGACCTGGTCGTCACCGAGACGCCGCGCGAGGGGTGGACCGTGGCCAGCGGCGGCGGGCTGACCGTCGCGCTGGACCTGGAGCTGACCCCGGAGCTGGAGCGGGCCGGTCTGGTCCGCGAGGCCGTGCGGCTGGTGCAGGAGGCCCGCAAGAACGGCGGGCTGGCCGTCAGCGACCGCATCGAGCTCTGGTGGACCGCTGGCGACTCCTCCGCCGACCCCATGGGCCAGGCCCTGACCGAGCACGGTGCGCAGGTGGCCGACGAGGTGCTCGCCGTCCGCGTGCACGCGCAGCAGCCCGGGGACGGCGAGGGGGTCGAGGGCCCGGCCGGCTCGCGGTTCTGGATCGCCCGCGCCACCGACTGAGGACGGACCCCGTCCTCCCCACCCTCCGCAGGCTCGGGGCGGTGCCCGGGACGGGGCCGCTCCCGGTTCCCGCGGTCCGGGAACGCCCTGGCCGGGCCGGCTCAGTCCCCGCGGGACGCTTGCCGGCGGGAGCGCTCGGTCTCGGCCAGGTGCCGCACCGGGCGGCAGGTGGCGCACGGGGTGAAGCCGCCGGTGCGTGCCTCGACCACGGGTAGGCCGACGCCCACCCGGCCCCGGAGGAACGGGCAGCCGCGCAGGTGGTAGCGCGGGTGCTCGTCGACGACCAGCACCTCGTCGTCGAGGTCCATCACGAGGAGCAGGTCGGTGACCTCGACGTCCTCCTCGCCGGGCTCTCCCGTCGCCGGGTCCGCGAGGGCCTCCCGCGGCTCGTGGGCACCGCGGCGCGCCGGCGCGCCGTCGGCGAGGTGGCCGTTGCCGGTCGGCGCAGCCGCCGGGAAGGCGGACGCGGGCTCGGCCGGCGACTCCACGGCGGGTTGCCCGTCGCGGGGTGGCTGCGGCAGTCCGGCGGCGTGCTGGTCCGGGCGCCGCGGCTCCGCGGGGGGCACCGGGGGGCCCGGCTCAGGGAGCGGCTCGGCCTCGGTTCCCCGGACCGCCGTCGCCCCGGCCGGCCGGCGCGGGGGCTCCGGCGTCCGCTCCACCGGCTCGCGAGCCGGGGCCTGCTCCTCGGCCGGCACCGCCGGTCGCCCGGCCGCCTGGCGCGCGTCGGGCGTCCAGGTGCGGGCCGCGTCCGCCCGCGCGGAGGTCTCCGACGCGCGGTGGTCGACGTCGCCGGCCTCGCGCGCCGGGCGCAGCCGGGCTCCGACCAGCAGGACGGCGGCGAGCCCGCACGCCGCCACGCAGCCCCAGTAGAGCGCCGTCGTCCCGGTGACGATGCCGCCGACGAACAGGCCCAGGCCCAGGAGGACCAGCAGACCCGCGCCCAGGACCACCGCAGGCTCCCTAGGCGCCGGGGGTCCGCGCCGGGTGGCGGTGGGACCGCGGGTCAGTCGTCGGCATGCGAGACCCGTACCCCGGTCTGGGCCGAGAAGACGTGCGCCTCCCCCGGGCGGATGGCCACGTGCACGACCTCGCCCTTGGCCGGGGGTCGGCGGGCGTCCGCCCGGAGCACCAGCGGACCGGTCGGCGCAGGGGCGGCCCCGTCCTGCAGGCGGCCGTAGGCGAAGGCGTCCGAGCCGAGCTCCTCCACCACCTGGACCTCGACGGGGATCCCCCGTCCGGGCGCCACGAACTCGACGGCCTCGGGCCGGAAACCGACGGTGGCCGTGCGGCTGCTCTCCGCGGCGAGGGCGGCGAGGACGGACCGGGGCAGCGGCAGCGGGTGCCCGCCGAGCACCGCGCCGCCCTCGGTCAGCGGCACCGGGACCAGGTTCATGGCCGGGGAGCCGATGAAGCCGGCGACGAACTCGTTGGCGGGCCGGTCGTAGAGGGCGCGCGGGCTGTCGACCTGCTGCAGGACGCCCTCCTTGAGCACCGCCACCCGGTCGCCCATGGTCATGGCCTCGACCTGGTCGTGGGTCACGTAGACCGTCGTCGTCCCGAGGCGGCGCTGCAGGGCGGCGATCTCGGTCCGGGTCTGCACCCGCAGCTTGGCGTCGAGGTTGGACAGCGGCTCGTCCATGAGGAACACCTGCGGCTGGCGCACGATCGCCCGGCCCATCGCGACGCGCTGGCGCTGCCCGCCGGACAGGGCCTTGGGCTTGCGGTCCAGGTACTGCTCCAGGTCGAGCAGCCGGGCCGCCTCGCGCACCCGGGCCAGGCGCTCCTCCTTGCCCATGCCGGCGATCTTGAGCGCGAAGCCCATGTTGTCGGCCACCGTCATGTGCGGGTAGAGCGCGTAGTTCTGGAACACCATCGCGATGTCCCGTTCCTTGGGCGGCAGCCGGGTCACGTCCCGGTCACCGATGCGGATCGACCCGTCGGTGACCTCCTCCAGGCCGGCCAGCATCCGCAGTGAGGTGGACTTGCCACAGCCCGACGGGCCCACGAGGACGAGGAACTCACCGTCCGCGATCGACAGGTCCAGCGCGTCGACCGACGGTCGGGTGGCGCCCGGGTGGACGAGCGTCGCCCGGTCGTACGTGATGGCGGCCATGTGATCCTTCCTGCGCCGGTGCAGAGCGCGCCCACTGTGACACGCGACCGGTCGGGCAACCAGCGACCGGATGGGTCGGCACGCGCCCGGGTGCCCAACCGTGACCCGCCCGTGACCTGCGGGAACGCGCGACGCTGGCGTGACGATCTCGTGTCGAAACCGTTACAGAACGGCTCGGTCTGGGTGCGCGACTCGACGTTATGGTCCCCGGGCGAACGTGACGGTCCGCACGGTGCCGTCGACGCAGAGCTACGCAGCGCGGCGGGGACGCCGCGAGGAGTCCGGAGGAAGACAGATGAACATGCGCGCGAGAGGCCGGCGCTCGACGGCTCTGGCCGGCGGCCTGGGTGTCGCGCTGGTGCTCGCCGGCTGCGGGGCCAGCGAGACCAGCAGCGGCGGCGGAGGTGGCACCGCGGAGGCCTCCGACCAGACCATCGACTGCGCCCCGTACGAGGCGTTCGGCGACCTCGAGGGCGAGACGGTCAGCGTCTACACCTCGATCGTCGACCCCGAGGACCAGCCGCACATCGACTCCTACGTGCCCTTCGAGGAGTGCACGGGCATCGACGTGCAGTACGAGGGCTCGCGGGAGTTCGAGGCGCAGCTGGTGGTGCGTGTCCAGAGCGGCAACGCGCCCGACATCGCCTTCATCCCGCAGCCGGGTCTGCTGGCCACCCTGGTCGGCGCCGGGGCCGTCGTCCCCGCGCCCCAGCAGGTCGAGGCCAACGTCGACGAGTTCTTCGACGAGACCTGGAAGGCCTACGGCACCGTCGACGGCGAGTTCTACGCCGCTCCGCTGGGCGCCAACGCCAAGTCCTTCGTCTGGTACTCGCCGTCGGCGTTCGAGGAGGCCGGCTACGAGGTCCCGCAGACCTGGGACGAGATGATCGCGCTGTCCGACCAGATCGCCGCCTCGGGCGCCAAGCCCTGGTGCGCCGGCATCAACTCCGGTGACGCGACCGGCTGGCCGGCCACCGACTGGCTCGAGGACGTCGTCCTGCGCTCGGCCGGCCCCGAGGTCTACGACCAGTGGGTCAACCACGAGATCCCCTTCGACGACCCGCGGATCGTCGAGGCGCTCGACACCGTCGGCGGCATCCTGAAGAACCCCGACTACGTCAACGGCGGCCTCGGCGAGGTGCAGTCCATCGCCTCCACCGAGTTCGGTGACGCCGGTCTGCCCATCCTCGACGGCAGCTGCTGGATGCACCGGCAGGCGTCCTTCTACCAGGCGAACTGGCCCGAGGGCACCGAGGTCGCCGAGGACGGCGACGTCTTCGCCTTCCCGCTGCCCGCCATCGGGAGCGACGGAGCCGCTCCGGTCCTCGGCGGTGGCGAGTTCACCGCCGCGTTCAACGACCGGCCGGCGACCCAGGCGCTGCAGACCTACCTCTCCTCGGCGGACTGGGCCAACGTCAAGGCCAAGGTCTCCGGTCCCGGCTGGGTCAGCGCCAACACCGGTCTCGACGTCGAGAACCTGACCTCGCCGGTCGACCGGCTCTCCGCCGAGCTGTTCCAGGACCCCGAGGCGGTGTTCCGCTTCGACGGCTCGGACCTCATGCCCGGTGAGATCGGCGCCGGCACGCTGTGGACCGAGCTGACCAACTGGATCGCCAACGACAAGCCGACCCAGCAGGTCCTGACCGACGTCGAGAACGCCTGGCCGGCGTCCTGACCCCCGTGGTCCGGGCAGCCGCCGGCTGACCGCGACCGCACTTCGCCCACCCACGGAGGCCGGGGGGCCACGGCTCCGCTGTCCAGCACAGCGCTGCTGAGGCCCCCCGGCGTCCCGCATTCGGAGGAGGTCCGCTGCGGTGCAGTGGTTCCTGGACGCGAGCACCACCGGGCACAAGGTCGCCCTGATGGTGGTCGCCATCCTGCTGTTCGCCGCCGTGATGGGGGCGCTCCTGTTCGCGGTCGACCGGCCCAGGCGGGTGCCCAACTGGGTGGTCGCGGCCGGTTTCCTCGGGCCCACGGTCCTGCTGCTCCTGGTGGGCCTGGTCTACCCCGCCCTGGCGACGGTCCGCGGGTCCTTCTACGACCGGGACGGCTCGCAGTTCGTCGGCCTGGACAACTACGTCACGGTCTTCACCGAGGACAACTTCCAGACCGTCCTGGTCAACACCGCCCTGTGGGTGGTCCTGGTCCCGGTGGTGACCACCGGCCTCGGGCTGGTCTACGCCTACCTGGTCGACCGCACCCGGTTCGAGTCGCTGGCCAAGGCGCTGGTGTTCCTGCCCATGGCGATCTCCATGGTCGGCGCCTCGGTCATCTGGAAGTTCGTCTACGAGTACCGCCCGGACCAGCCGGGCGTGCGCCAGATCGGCCTGCTCAACCAGCTGCTGGTCCTCGTCGGGCTGGAACCGCAGCAGTTCCTGCTCGACGCGCCGTCCAACACCTTCTACCTGATCGTCGTGATGATCTGGATCCAGGCCGGCTTCGCGATGACGGTCCTGTCGGCGGCCATCAAGGCCATCCCGGACGACGTCGTCGAGGCCGCCCGGCTCGACGGCGTCAGCGGGCTGCAGATGTTCCGCTACGTCACCGTGCCCAGCATCCGCCCGGCCCTCGTCGTCGTCCTCACGACCGTCGCGATCACCACGCTCAAGGTCTTCGACGTGGTCCGGACGATGACCGGCGGTCAGTTCGGCACGAGCGTCGTGGCCAACGAGTTCTACGTGCAGGCCTTCCGCCAGTTCAACTTCGGGCTCGGCGCGGCCCTCGCGGTGCTGCTGTTCGTCCTCGTCATCCCCATCGTCGTCTACAACGTCCGCCAGCTGCGCCTGGCCGAGGAGATCCGATGACCACGACGACCCCCGTCATCGCGCCGGCCCCCCCGGAGGAGCACAGGCTCACCCGCGCCGAGCGCCGGGCCGTGGCCGCCAAGACCAAGCTCAGCTCGTCCGCCGCGTCGGCCATCGCGCTGTTGATCGCCGCACTGTGGACGGTGCCGACCCTGGGCCTGTTCGTCACCTCCTTCCGGCCGGAGCTCGACATCCGCCGCTCCGGCTGGTGGACGGCGTTGTCCGATCCGCGGTTCACGGTCGACAACTACAACGAGGTGCTCTACGGCGGCGGCACGAACTTCGCGACGCTGTTCGTCAACTCGCTGGTCATCACGCTGCCGGCGGTGGTCATCCCGATCACCCTGGCACTGCTGGCGGCCTACGCGTTCGCCTGGATCGACTTCCCCGGGCGCGGCATCCTCTTCGTCGCCGTCTTCGCGCTGCAGGTCGTGCCGATCCAGGTCACGCTCATCCCCCTGCTGAGCATCTACGTCGACACCGGCCTCGCCGGGTCCTTCTGGACGATCTGGTTGTCGCACTCGATCTTCGCCCTGCCGCTGGCGGTCTTCCTCCTGCACAACTTCATGAAGGAGATCCCCGCCTCGCTGGTGGAGGCGGCGCGCATGGACGGCGCCGGCCACGTGAAGATCTTCTTCCAGGTCCTGCTGCCGCTGTTGACCCCGGCGATCGCCGCGTTCGGCGTCTTCCAGTTCCTGTGGGTGTGGAACGACCTGCTCGTCGCGCTCACCTTCGCCGGCGGCGCGCCGGACGTCGTCCCGCTGACCGTGCGGGTGGCGGAGCTCGCGGGCACCCGTGGCTCGGACTGGTACCTGCTGGCCGCGGGCGCCTTCGTGTCCATCGTGTTGCCGCTGGCGGTGTTCCTGGGCCTGCAGCGCTACTTCGTCCGCGGCCTGCTGGCCGGCAGCGTCAAGGGCTGAAGGCCCCCTGCCCCCGAGGAGGACCCCGCCCTCCCCGTCCTCCGCAGGCTCAGGCCGGGGCCCGGGACGGGGCCGATCGGCTCGCGGCGGGACCCTGCAGGGACCGCGGGACCGGGCCGGTGGAACCTGGGAGGGGGCCGACGCGAGAGGGCCCCCGGGTGATCCACCCGGGGGCCCTCTCGCGTGTGCTCGCTAGGCGCCGGCGTGGCTGGTCTGCCGACTGTTGGACGCCGGCTCCGCCGACCCGCGGCTGTCGAGGTCGCGCAGGTGCGACTCGAGGTAGGAGCGCAGCCGGGTGCGGTACTCGCGCTCGAAGGTGCGCAGCTCCTCGATCTTGCGCTCCAGGGTGCTGCGCTTCTCCTCCAGCGACCCCATGACCTCGTTGTGCCGGCGTTCGGCGTCCGCATCGAGCGCGGCGGCCTTGGCGCGGGCCTCGCGCTCCATCGTGTCGGCGCGGGTACGGGCGTCGTTGACCATCGAGTCGGCGCGCATCTTGGCCTCGCTGACCATCTGCTCGCTCTTGGCCCGGGCATCGCTGACCATGCGCTCGCTGTTGGTCTTGGCCGCGACCACCATCTGGTCGGCCTGGGCCTTGGCCTCGTTGACGTACTTGTCGGCGGTCTCGGTGGCCAGGGCCAGCATGCGCGACGCGCGGGCGCTGTCGTCCTCGCGGATCGGTGCCGGCGGGGGCGGCGGAGCGGCGGCGGGCGCCGGGGCCGGCGGCTCGGGCGCCTCGACGGCGCGCGGGGTGCGTCCGGTCGCGGAGCCCGCGCGCAGCTCGTTGTTCTCCTCGATCAGCCGCGCCAGCTCGGCCTCCACGACGTCGAGGAAGGCGTCCACCTCGTCCTCGTCGTAGCCCCGCTTGCCGATGGGGGGCTTCTTGAAGACGACGTTGTGCACGTCGGCAGGCGTGAGTGGCATCGACTTCACCTCGGGTCGGACAACGGGGACAGGGACGACGTCGGACGAGCGGCGGACAGCTCCGACCGGCCTCCGGGGCCACTGCCCCGGTCAGGGGCAGCGGTCACGCGGCGGCGAGCGCGAGGCTGTCCACGATGCCACGCAGGATGTACACGGCGATCAGGAGAACCATAAACGCGAGGTCCAGGCGGATCGACCCCAGGTTGAGTGGCGGGATCACCTTCCGGATCGCCTTCAGCGGCGGGTCGGTGGTCGCGTAGACGACCTCGAGGCCTGCTGCCACCAGCCCGGACGGGCGCCAGCTGCGCGCGAGCACCATCACCCAGTCGACGACGAACCGTGCGAAGAGCAGCACCAGGAAGACGAGCAGGACCGACGAGACGATGTTCCAGAAGAGAGCCACGGTCCTCGCTCGTCCAAGGGCACCCGGGGGTGCCGGTCCGTTCCTGCCACCGACCTCAGGACTCGGCGGCGAAACCACCCTCGCGGATCCGCGCCTTGTCCTCGGCCGTCACGTCGACGTCCCGCGGGCTGAGCAGGAACACCTTGTTCGTGACGCGCTCGATGCTACCGCGCAGCCCGAACGACAGACCCGCAGCGAAGTCGACGAGCCGCTTGGCGTCGGCGTCGTCCATCTCGGTGAGGTTCATGATGACCGGCTTGCCGTCGCGGAAGCTCTCGCCGATCTGCCGGGCCTCGTTGTAGGTGCGCGGGTGCAGCGTGGTGATCCGGTAGGGCTGCGGCGCCGGGGCGGGGGCCGGTTCGGGCGTGGCGGCGACCGGCTCGCGGACGGCGAGCCCGGCGGCACCCACGGGGCCGGACACCGCGGTCGCCGGGCCGGGGACCGATCCGGCACCCGCGCCGGCCAGCCCACCGGCGCGGGAGGCGGTGGCGCCGCCCGGGCTGGGCGCCAGACCCAGGTTGCGGTTGGCCGCGGGGCGCCGCGGCAGCGCGAGGGGTTCGGGGTCCGGTGTCTGCGGCAGGTCGGCGTCGAGGTCGGTGAAGTGGCGGTCGTCGGCCCGGAAGTCGCCGTCGCGGTAGTCGGCTTCGTAGCGGTCCCCGACGTCGTAGCGGTCGTCGTAACCGTTGTCGGCGGCGTAGCCGTCCTCGGACACGTACCGGGAGTACCGGCGGTCCTCGAGGCGGTCGTAGTGGTCGGCGTCCCCCTGGCGGGCGTCGTACCGGCCGTAGGCCCGGGCGTCGTCGTCCTCCACGAGCCCGAGGTAGATGCCCATCTTCCGCATCGCTCCGGCCATCAGCCCTGCCCTTCTCCCGTGCGCGCGCGTGGCCACCCGGGCTCCTGGGACCCGTGTGACTGGTGTGACTAGTCCTGCGGGGAGGCTAGAGGCCGCGTCCCGAACAGCGCGGTTCCGACACGCAGGAGGGTGCTGCCCGCCGCGACCGCCTCCTCGAGGTCCGCGGTCATCCCGGCGGAGAGGTCGCGCGCCTCCGGGTGGTCGGCCCGGACCCGCTCGGCGAGGGCGGCCAGCCGCGCGAAGGCCGGGCCCGGCGCGGCACCGCGCGGGGCGACCGCCATGAGCCCGCGCAGGACGACGCCCTCCTCGTCGGCGACGGCGTCGGCCAGCGCGGGGACGTCGGCCGGGTCGGCCCCGCCGCGGGCGGCCAGCTCTCCCTCGGGCCCGCCGAGGTCGACCTGGACGAAGACCTCGACCGGCCGGCCGGTCTCCACCCCCACCCGAGCGAGGGTGCGGACCAGCGGGAGGCGGTCGACGGAGTGGACGACGGCGCCCAGGCGGGCGACCGCCGCGGCCTTGTTGCGCTGCAGCTGCCCGACCATGTGCCAGCGCAGCGGCAGGTCGGTGAGCTCGGCGGCCTTGCCGGTGAGCTCCTGGGCGCGGTTCTCCCCGAAGTCGGCCTGGCCGAGGGCGGCGAGCTCCCGGACGGCGGCCGCGGGCCACGTCTTGCTCACCGCCACCAGCCCCACGTCGGCGGGGTCCCGGCCCGCGGCGCGCGCCGCGGTGGCGATGCGGTCGCGGACGGCCTGCAGGCGGTCGGCCGGGGTGCTCACGGCGACGATCATCCCGCTGGCCGTGGCCCCCCTGCAGTGCAAGGACCCCGTCCCCCCGCCCTCCGCGCGCTCAGTGGAAGGACCCTCCTGCCCCCCGCCACTCGCCGGCTCGCGGCGGGACCCTGCAGGAGGGCCGCCGGGACGGGGCCGCGGGGCCAGGTCAGCCCGTCCCGCGGCTCACGCGAGCGCCGGCGAGGGGTGGGGGCGGGAGGGTCCTCACTCGATCCAGACGACGCCGGCCTGGCGGCCGGTGGCGCCGTCGCGGCGGTGGGAGAAGAGGAAGCGGTCCTCGACGGTGCACCGGGGGTCGTGCACGACCTGCCCGACGCCCGCACCGCGCAGCACCTCGGCCAGCCCGGCCCGCAGGTCCAGCCCCGGCGTCCCCCGGCGGGTGCGGACCGCGGCGGCGGGCGCCACGCGGGCCACCTCGACCTGCATCGCCCGCGGCACCTCGTAGCAGGCGCCGCAGACGGCCGGGCCGAGCAGCGCGGTGACGTCGCCCGGGCGGCTGCCCAGCTCCGCCATGGCGGCCAGCGTGGCGGGGACGACGCCGGCACGCACGCCCTCGCGGCCGGCGTGCACCGCGGCCACGACGCCCGCGGCGGTGTCGGCGAGCAGGACCGGGACGCAATCGGCGACCAGTACGCACAGCAGCAGTCCCGGCGTGCGGGTGACGACGGCGTCGGTGCCCTCCAGCGGGCTCTCGACCGGACCGTCCACGACGGCGACCCGCGTGCCGTGCACCTGGTCCATCCACACCAGTCGGTCGGCGGGGACGCCGAGCTCGCGGGCCAGCCGCTCGCGGTTGGCGGCGACGGCGACGGGGTCGTCACCGACGTGCGCGCCGAGGTTGAAGGTGTCGTACGGAGGAACCGACCGGCCGCCCCGCCGGTCGGTGACGACCCGTCGGGGTCGCACCGCCTGCGGAGCGGCCGGAGCGGAGCTCACGGTGCGGCCCCCGTGCAGGGGCCCGCCACGAGCTCGCGAGTGGTGGGGGGCACGGGGGTCCTCCTACTGACGGAGGAACTCCGGGATGTCGAGCTCCTCCTCGAAGTCCTCGTTGGACAGCGGACGCCGGGCCGCGGCGTTCGAGGTCGAGCCCGGGACGGGCGGCAGCGGCGGCACGGTGATCCCGCCCCCGGCGGCCGGACGGCCGGGCATCTGCGACGTCGACGGCGGGTTGGACTGCGCCTGGTGCGGTTGCGCAGAGCCGACCAGCCGCTCCCCCGTCGGGACGCCGGCGACCGGCTGCGGCTGCACCACCGGCATCCGGGGAGTGGTCGGCGGGGCCACCGGGGCGGCCGGCACGGAGGCGATCCCGGCGTCCTTGCGGCCCTGCGGCTTGCCGCCGTCGAAGCCGGCGGCGATGACGGTGACCCGCACCTCGTCGCCGAGGGCGTCGTCGATCACCGCACCGAAGATGATGTTGGCGTCGGCGTGCGCGGCGTCGGAGACCAGCGAGGCGGCCTCGTTGATCTCGAACAGGCCGAGGTCCGAACCACCGGAGATGGACAGCAGCACGCCGTGGGCGCCCTCCATCGAGGCCTCCAGCAGCGGGCTGGCGATCGCCTGCTCGGCGGCCAGCAGCGCCCGGTTGTCCCCGCGGGCGCTGCCGATGCCCATGAGGGCCGACCCGGCGCCGGACATGACCGACTTGACGTCGGCGAAGTCGAGGTTGATCAGACCCGGCGTGGTGATCAGGTCGGTGATGCCCTGGACACCGGAGAGCAGCACCTGGTCGGCGGTCCGGAAGGCGTCCATGACGCTGACGTTCCGGTCACCGAGCTGCAGCAGCCGGTCGTTGGGGATGACGATGAGCGTGTCGCACTCGTTGCGCAGCTCCTCGATGCCCGACTCGGCCTGCACGGCCCGCCGCTTGCCCTCGAAGGAGAACGGGCGGGTGACCACGCCGATGGTCAGCGCGCCGAGCTTGCGGGCGATCGAGGCGACGACCGGCGCGCCGCCGGTGCCGGTGCCGCCGCCCTCGCCGGCGGTCACGAAGACCATGTCGGCGCCCTTGAGCACCTCCTCGATCTCCTCGCGGTGGTCCTCGGCGGCCTGCCGGCCGACGTCGGGCTGCGCGCCCGCGCCGAGCCCGCGGGTGAGCTCACGGCCGACGTCGAGCTTGACGTCGGCGTCGCTCATCAGCAGCGCCTGCGCGTCGGTGTTGATGGCGATGAACTCGACCCCCTTGAGGCCGACCTCGATCATCCGGTTCACCGCGTTCACGCCGCCGCCGCCGATGCCGACGACCTTGATGACCGCGAGGTAGTTGTGCGGAGGTGTCATGTGGGGCTCCCGACCTCGACCCTCATCCTCAAGTAAAGCCTTATAGTTATGTCAACTGGGTCGACGCGCACGAAGTTAGGTGGGCGTTCACGGGCGCTACAAGCACCCTCCTGGGCCCGGCGTGTCGAACACGCGTTTCCCCACGGATCTCGGACAACGCACTGGTCACACCTGCACCACCGTGGGTGACGACCCGCGCGCCGAACGTCTCACGTACGGGTCGAGGGCCGTGACATGACCGGCAGCGGGAACCAGCGAAGTGATCTGCCGTGTCGGGCGTGTCGTGTTGCCGCGCGTGTCGTCGTCCGCTCGCGCCGGACACGCCGCGACACCGGATGACGACCCAGCGCAGTCCCCGCTACTGCCGGGGGACGCGTCCCATGAGGAAGAACTCCTCGTTCGGTGGGATCGCCGCCCAGTGCGCCAGCCGGTTGGACAGCGCGAACAACGACACGATCGCCCCGACGTCCCACACGTCGTCCTCGGTGAGGCCGTGGCCGCGCAGCCGGTCGAGGTCGGCGGCGGTGACCGTCGCGGGGTCCACCGCGAGGCGGACGGCGACCTCGAGCACCGCGTGCAGCCGCTCCGACACCGGCGCCTTGCGCCAGTCGACGGCGACCTGGTCGGCGAGGTACGGGTCGCGGGCGCGGATCCGCGCGATCGCCCCGTGGGCGACCACGCAGTACAGGCAGCCGTTGGCCGCGCTGGTGGCGACCACGATCAGCTCCCGGTCGGCCGTGGACAGCGCCGGCGTGTCCTTGTCCATGAGCGCGTCGTGCAGCGCGAAGAAGGCCGCCGCCTCGGCCGGGCGCCAGGCCAGGGCGGCGAAGACGTTGGGCAGGAAGCCCGAGCGCTCCTCGACGTCGGCGTAGCGCTCGCGCAGCTGCTCGGGGAACTCGTCGTGCGGAGGAACGGGGAAGCGGCTGACCGGCCCGGTGCTCACCGGGCCACCCTCCCCCGCCGGCCGGGCCGGGGCCAGCCCGACCTAGCGGAGGACGATCGCCGTGGGCGTGCTGACGTCGATGGTGCCGGCCGGCTCGAGCGTGCCGGCCCGCAGCTGCCCGAGCAGCGCGACGAGCGCGTCGGCCTTGTCGCGGGCCCGCTCGTCGCTCCCCCAGAGCACGGTGGTGCCGTCCTCGAGGCTGAGCGTCACGTCCTCGGCGCTGCTCGCCCGCGCCTCGGCCAGATCGACGCGGACGTCCTGCGGCAGCGCGACCAGGGCCGACAGCGCCGCGCGGGTGGCGCGGTCCTCGGGGCCGGGGTCGGCGACGTCGAGCGGCACCACGCCGACAGGCGGATCGCCGGTGACCGTGTCGAAGAGGACGCCGTCGGCGTCGAGCAGCGTGCGCGTCCCGGACTGCTCCACCACCGCGACCGGCACCCGCTCGACCACGGTGACGACGATGCTGCGCGGCCAGCCGCGGGTCACCTCGACGTCAGCCACCTGCGGCAGGCGGGCGACCCGGGCCTCGGCGGCGTCGACGTCGACGTGCAGCAGGGGCGTCCCCTCGTCGATGCCTGCGACGTCGACGACCTCGGCGGCGGTCAGCGTGCCGGCGCCGTCCACCCGCACGGCGGAGACGGCCAGCACGGGGCTCCCCCACAGCAGCCAGGCCAGCAGGCCGAGTACCGCGACGAGCACGCCGCCGCGGACGAGCAGCCGGCGGCGGCGGGCGGCCGGGGGGCGCCGCCGCGGGCGGCGGCGCGGACGCGCCTCGGCGCCGGCCCGGGAGGACCCCCCGCCCCGCGCGCGGTCGCTGGTGGTCGTCCCCGAGCGGCTCACCGCGCGGGACCCCCCGGATCGCCGTCCTCCGGCGCTGGACCGTCGGGGTGGGTGGGGCGTGAGCGCAGCGCCTCGAGCACCTCCGGGCCGACCATCGAGACGTTGCCCGCCCCCATGGTGATCACCAGGTCGCCGGGCCGTGCCCGCTCGGCCAGGGCCGGGGCCGCCGCCGACCAGGACGGCTCGAAGCGCACCTGCCCGGCCGGCAGCGTCACGGCGTCGGCCACCATCGCGCCGGTGACGCCGGGGACCGGGTCCTCGCGGGCACCGTAGACGTCCATGACCACGACCTCGTCGGCCAGGCCGAGCGCCGCGCCGAACGCGGCGGCGAACTCCCGGGTGCGGCTGTACAGGTGCGGCTGGAAGGCGACGACCACCCGGCCGGTGCCGGCGACCGCCCGCGCGGCGCGCAGCTGCGCCTCCACCTCGGTCGGGTGGTGGGCGTAGTCGTCGTAGACCCGCACCCCGCGGACGGTGCCCTTGAGCTCGAAGCGGCGGTGCACCCCGCCGAAGCGGCCGAGACCGGTGATCAACTGCTCCGCGGGCAGACCCAGCTCCAGACCGGCCAGCAGCGCGGCGGCGCTGTTGCGGGCCATGTGCTCCCCGGGCACCTGGATCGACACCCGGCCGAGCACCCGGCCGTCCAGCACCGCGGTCCAGGCGGTGGTCTCCGGGCCCACCTCGATGTCCACCAGCCGCAGGTCGCTGTCCTCGGCCGTGCCGTACATGCGCACGCGGGCCGGGGTGGGCACGGCGCGCAGCCGCGCCGCGCCCGGGTCGTCGGCGCACAGCACCAGGAAGCCCGCGGGGTCCAGCGTCTGCAGGAACCGGTCGAAGGCGGCCTCGACCGCGGCCAGGTCGCCGTAGTTGTCCAGGTGGTCGGCCTCGACGTTGGTGACGATCGCGCCGTGGGGGGCCAGCAGCAGGAAGGAGCGGTCGCTCTCGTCGGCCTCGGCGACGAAGACGTCGCCCTTCCCGGCGTGCGCGTTGCTGCCCGACTCGTTGAGGTCGCCGCCGATGGCGAACGACGGGTCCACGCCGCAGGCCTGCACCGCGACGGTGAGCATCGAGGTGGTCGACGTCTTCCCGTGCGTGCCCGCCACCGCGACGCTGCGCTTGCCGGCCATCACCGCGGCCAGCGCCACCGCGCGGGGCAGCACCCGCAGGCCCCGCTCACGGGCCGCGGCCAGCTCGGGGTTGTCGTCGCGGATCGCGGTGGAGACGACGACGGTGTCGGCGTCGCCGAGGTTCGCCGGGTCGTGGCCGAGCTCCACGCGGGCGCCGAGTGCCCGCAGCGCCAGCAGCGTCGGGGTGTCGCGGCGGTCGCTGCCGGAGACCCGGACGCCGCGGGCCAGGAGGATGCGGGCGATGCCGCTCATCCCGGCCCCGCCGATGCCGATGAAGTGCACCGCGCCGAGCTCCTCGAGGCTCGGCACGGGGTCGGTCCACGCGGCCACCGCAGCGGCGCTCACTCGTCCTCCTCGCTGGCGCTCGTCGGTCGCGTTCGCGCCCGCGCTGCTGTGTCCCCGGGTGAGCTCGCCAGCTCGCTCACTTGGCAGCCACCTCCAGCACGATGTCGGCCAGGCGCTCGTCGGCGTCCCGGGCACCGGCGGCCGCGGCGTGCTCGGCGTAGCGCACCAGTGTGACCGGGTCGGTGACCATCGGGACGACGTGCTCCTCGATCCAGGACGGCGACAGGTCGGCGTCGTCCACCAGCAGTGCTCCCCCAGCCTCGACGACGGGCAGGGCGTTGAGCCGCTGCTCCCCGTTGCCGATCGGCAGCGGCACGAACACCGCCGGCAGCCCGACCGCGGACAGCTCGGCCACGGTCACCGCCCCGGACCGGCACAGGGCCAGGTCGGCGGCGGCGTAGGCCAGGTCCATGCGCTCGAGGTAGTCGACGACGACGTAGGGGGCGTGCCCGGGCGCGCGCGGAGGCACCGTCACGTCGGTGTTCCTGGGCCCCCGGGCGTGCAGCACCTGGACCCCGGCGGCGGTGAGCGCGTCCGCGGCGCCGACGGCGGCCCGGTTGAGCGAGGCCGCGCCCTGCGACCCGCCGAAGACCAGCAGCGTGGGCCGGTCGGGGTCCAGGCCGAAGGCGACACGGGCCTCCGCGCGGCGGGCCGAGCGGTCCAGCGTGCTGATCGCCGTCCGCAGCGGCATGCCGACGTGCTCGGCACCGCGCAGCGGCGTCCCGGGCGCGGTGACCGCGACCCGCGTGGCGACCCGCGCGCCGATCCGGTTGGCCAGGCCCGGGAGCGCGTTCTGCTCGTGCACGACGACCGGCACCCGCTCCCTCCGGGCGGCCAGGTAGGCCGGCAGCGCCACGTAGCCACCGAAGCCCACGACGACGTCGGCGGACAGCTCGCGCAGCAGCGCCCGCGTCTCGGACACCGAGCGGACCACCCGGCCCGGCACCCGCAGCAGGTCGACGGTGGGCTTGCGCGGCAGCGGCACCGGCGGGATCAGCCGCAGGTCGTAGCCGCGGGCGGGGACCAGCCGGGTCTCCATGCCCCGGGCGGTGCCCAGACAGGTGATCCGAAGGCCGCCCTCCACCGCGCCGCGGCGCAGCAGCGCGTCGGCGAGGGCCAGCATCGGCTCGATGTGGCCGCCGGTGCCACCCCCGGCGAGGACGACGCTCAGGCGGGCGCTCACGATGCCTCCTGGTTCGCTCCGCGGTCGCTCCGCTCCTCGCCCTCAGAGTTCGCTGCGATGTTCCCTCCCGGTCCGCTCACCGCGGCCGCCGGGGCGACTCGGGGGCGGTGGTGCGGGCCCGGGGCGGCGGTTGCCGGCGGGCCTCGGGCACCCGGCCGCGGGCCTCCGCCGTCCGCCGCTCGCGGGCTGGCACCCGCTCGCGCGGGGCGCGCTCCCCCGGCGGGACCGGGACGACGCGGGCGACGGTGCGTGCGCCGGGGGCGGCGGTGCGGCGGGTGGGACGCTCGGACGCGCGGCCGGGGCGCTGGTCGGGCCGCTCGGGACGGCGGGCGCGGCGCGGGCGCACCGTGTCGACGGCCTGCTCGGGCACCGGCAGCAGCCAGCGGGACAGCCGCCCGCGCTCGGCCCGGCGCAGGTGCTCGATCGCCTCGGGTTCGGAGCGGGCGAAGCGGATGAGCAGGCCCACGATGAACAGGGTGAGCACCAGCGAGGTGCCGCCGGCGGAGACCAGCGGCAGCGTCAGGCCGGTGACCGGCAGCAGGCCCACCACGTAGCCCATGTTCAACGCCGCCTGGCCGACCAACCAGACGGTGATCGCCACGCAGGCCAGTTGCACGAAGCGGTCGGCCGTGCGCCGGGCGATCCGGAAGCCGGCCCAGGCCAGCACGCCGTAGAGGGTGACCACGACCAGGCAGCCGAGGAAGCCGAGCTCCTCGCCGATGATCGCGAAGATGTAGTCGGACTCGGCCTCGGGCAGCAGGTTCCACTTCATCGCGCTGTTGCCCAGCCCCACGCCCCACAGCCCGCCGGTGGCCAGCGCGTAGAAACCGCGGATGGCCTGGAAGCCGGAGTCCGACGGGTCGGCGAACGGGTCGAGGAACGAGGTGATCCGCTCCATCCGGTAGGGCGCGACGGCGACCATGAGCACCACCGCCCCGACACCGACGGCGGTGAACGCGGCGAACCAGCGGCGCGGCAGTCCACCGGCCCAGAGCAGGCCGACGAGCACCAGGCCGAGGCTGACGACGCCGCCGAAGTCCGGCTCGAGGATGAGCAGGAGCGACAGGACGGCGAACACCGGCAGCAGCGGGACCAGCAGCGTCCGGACGGTGAGGAAGCGGTCGCGCACCGCCAGGATGTGCGCGCCCCACAGCGCGAACACCAGCTTGGCCAGCTCGGAGGGTTGGAAGTTGGTGAAGCCCAGGTCGATCCAGGCCCGGGAGCCGTTGAGCTGCATGCCGATGCCGGGCACGAGGACCGCGACCAGCAGCAGGGCGGAAACGAGCAGCGCGATCGGCGCCCAGCGGCGCACCAGCCCGACCGGGAGCCGCACCGCCACCAGCAGCGCGCCCAGGCCGATGACGGCGAAGACGACCTGGTCGACGCCGGGCCGCCAGGCGGGCTGGTCGTCGAGCGCGGCCTCGATCGCCGAGGCGGAGAAGACCATGACCAGGCCGATGGCCAGGAGCATGCCGGCCGCGCCGGCGACCAGCTGGAAGCTGGTCATGGGGCCGTCGAGCCAGGGCGGTGGCGCGAACCGGCGGACCGGCGTCCTGCGCCCGGTCGCCCCGGTCCGGCGCCGCCCGGGAGCGGTCGGGACGCCGGTGGTCTCCATCGGGCCATCGTCGCCGGTGGGGCCGGTTCCCCGGCGCACCGTGCTGGCGTGTCGCGGTGGTGAGGTGCTGCAACGGCCACCCCCAGCAGGAGGACCCCCTGCCCCCCGACACTCGCGAGCTCGCGCCGGGACCCTGCAGGGGGCCGATGCGGCGTGGGGGCAGGGTGGGCCTTCCTCACAGGCCCGCGAAGGTCAGCCAGTCGGCGTAGAACAGGCCCAGCCCGAAGGCGACCGACATCCCGGTCACCAGCCAGAAGCGGACGATCACCGTGTTCTCGGTCCAGCCGGCCAGCTCGAAGTGGTGGTGCAGCGGGGCCATCCGGAACACCCGGCGGCGGGTCGCGCGGAAGAAGGCCACCTGGATGACCACCGAGAGCGTCACCGCGACGAACAGCCCGCCGAGCACGACGAGCAGCAGCTCGGTGCGGGTCACCACGGCCAGGCCCGCCAGCAGCCCGCCCAGCGCGAGCGAGCCGGTGTCCCCCATGAAGATCCGCGCCGGGCTGGTGTTCCACCACAGGAAGCCCAGGCACGCACCGAGCCCGGCGGCCGCGACCAGCGTGACGTCGAGCGGGTCGCGGACGGTGTAGCAGCCGGCGATCGACTCGCTGGTGCAGTCGTGGGTGAACTGCCAGAACGAGATGACCGTGTAGGCGCCACAGACCATGGCCGAGCAGCCGGCGGCGAGCCCGTCGAGGCCGTCGGTGAGGTTCACCGCGTTGGAGAACCCGGCGATGAACAGGTAGGCCAGGATCACGAAACCCACCGACCCGAGGAACAGCGGGTCGATGTCACGGACGTAGGAGACGAACTCCGAGGCCGGGGTGATGCCGGCCTCGTCCGGGAAGTTCAGCGCCAGGACGGCGAAGGCCACGCCGACCACCAGCTGACCGACGAGCTTGGCTGTCTTGTTCAGCCCGAGGCTGCGCCGGAAGCGGATCTTCAGGTAGTCGTCGAGGAAGCCGACGGTGCCCAGCCCCACCATGAGGAAGAGCACCAGCAGGCCGCTGGCGGTCACCCCGCGACCGGGTTGGTCGAGCAGGAACAGGTGCGCGATCAGGTAGCCGCCGACCGTGGCCCCGACGATGACGGTGCCGCCCATGGTCGGCGTGCCCTTCTTCGCCAGGTGGCTCTCGGGTCCGTCGTCGCGGATCTCCTGGCCGAAGCCCTTGCGGCGGAACAGGTGCACGGCGACCGGTGTGGCCAGGATGGAGATCGCCAGACCGAACGCGGCGGCGATGAGGATGGACCTCACGCGCCTGCCCCTGCGGCGAGCAGGTCGGCCGCGAGCACCTCGAGCCCGTAGGACCGGCTGGCTTTCACCAGCACGACGTCACCGGGCACCAGCACCTCCGTCAGCAGTTCCCGGGCGGCTGCCCGGTCGGGCACGCGCACCGCACCCTGGTCCTCGCGTGCACCTGCGGCGAGCGCCCCGTCGGCTATCCCTACCGCATCCGGCCCGACGGCCACGACGACGTCCACCCCGGCGGCCACGGCGTCCCGGCCCAGCCGCTCGTGCTCCTCGGCGGCGCCCGGCCCCAGCTCGGCCATCGCCCCCAGCACGGCCACCCGCCGCCGCGCGGGCAGCCCGGCCAGCGCGGCCAGGGCGGCGCGCATCGACTCGGGGTTGGCGTTGTAGGCGTCGTTGACCACGGTCACGCCGTCGTCCCGGCGGGTGACCTCCATCCGCCAGCGGCTGCGCGGCACGGCGGCCGACAGCGCGGCGGCGACGTCCTCCGGGGTCATCCCGGCGGCCAGCGCCGCGCCGGCGGCCGACAGGGCGTTGGCGACCTGGTGGGCGCCGACGACCTGCAGCCGCACCGGCGCGCGGGCACCACCCGTGACCAGCGTGAAGCCGGCGCGGCCGGCCTCGTCGAGGACGACGTCCTCCGCGCGGACGTCGGCGTCCAGCGACCGGCCGGTGGTGACCACGCGGGCCCGGGTGCGCGGCGCCATGCCGATCACCCGCGGGTCGTCGGCGTTGAGGACGGCGGTGCCCTCTGCCGGCAGCGCCTCGACCAGCTCGCCCTTCGCGACGGCGATCCCGTCGGCCGAGCCGAACTCGCCCAGGTGGGCCGAGCCGACGTTGAGGACGACGCCGACGTCGGGGCGGGCCACCCGGCACAGGCGGGCGATGTGGCCACGCCCGCGGGAGCCCATCTCGAGCACGAGGAATCGGGTGTCCTCGTCGGCGTCGAGCACGGTGAGCGGCAGACCGATGTCGTTGTTGTACGAGCCGGGCGGGCTGACCGTGGCGCCCGCGGTGGCCAGGACCTGGCCGAGGAGGTCCTTGGTGCTGGTCTTGCCCGAGGAGCCGGTGATGCCGATCGTGGCCAGCCCACCCCCGGCGGCCAGCCGGGCGTGCACCGCGGCGGCCAGCCGGCCCAGCGCGGTGACCGTCTCGTCGACGACCACGCAGGGCAGCGCGTCGTCGGGCCGGGTGGTCAGCGCGGCGACGGCGCCGGCGGCCGCGGCGGCACCGACGAAGTGGTGCCCGTCCACCCGCTCCCCCGGCACGGCGACGAACAGGTCGCCGGGCACCACGGCCCGGGAGTCGACGGTGACCTTCCCGGTCACGGTGCCGTCGCCGCGGGTCAGCCGGCCGCCCACCGCCTCGGCCACCTCGGACAGGGTCAGGGGGATCACGCGGTCTCCTCGCTGGCGCTCGACGACCCCGTGCCCCGGGCTGCCGTGTCCTCGCACGCCCTCGCGAGCTCGGTCATGGTCTGGGCTCCACTCCGGCCGGCACGTACCGCGCCAGGGCCTCACGCAGGACGGCGCGGTCGTCGAACGGGTGCAGGGTGCCGGCCACCTCCTGGCCGGTCTCGTGGCCCTTGCCGGCCACGAGGACGGCGTCGCCGGGCCGGGCGCGGGCGACGGCGGCGGTGATGGCGGCGCGGCGGTCGCCGATCTCCAGCACGTCGCCGCGCCGGTCGGGGGGGACGCCGGCCAGCATCGCCGCGCGGATGGCGGCGGGGTCCTCGGAGCGGGGGTTGTCGTCGGTGACGACCAGCACGTCGCTGCCACGGGCCGCGGCCGCCCCCATCTCCGCCCGCTTCCCCGGGTCGCGGTCGCCGCCGCAGCCGAGCACGGTGAGCACCCGCCCCGGGGTCGCGGCGCGCAGCGCGGTCAGCGCCGTCGCGACGGCGTCGGGGGTGTGCGCGTAGTCGACGACGGCGACGAACGGCTGACCGGCGTCCACCGGCTCCATCCGGCCGGGCACCACCGTCTCGGCCAGCCCGGTCAGCGCCGTCTCCACCGGGACACCGACCGCGTCCAGCAACGCCACCGCCAGCACGGCGTTGGCCACGTTGAACCGGCCGGGCAGCCGCACCCGGGCCGGCCAGGAGCGCCCGTCCGGCCCGGTCAGCGTGAACGCCGTCCCGCCGGCGGGGGCAGGGACGAGATCGGTCGCCGTCCAGTCGGCGTCGGCACCCTCGATGGAGACGGTGACCGCGCGGCCGCCGAGCATGCCGGCCAGCCGCCGCCCGTGCACGTCGTCGACGTCGACCACCTCGACGGCGGCGCGACCGTCGAAGAGGCGGGCCTTGGCCTGGAAGTAGTCCTCGAGGTCGGCGTGGAAGTCCAGGTGGTCGCGGCCGAGGTTGGTGAACCCGGCCGCGGCGAACGGGATGCCACCGACCCGGCCGAGCACCAGCGCGTGGCTGGAGACCTCCATGACCACCGTCTGCACGCCGGAGTCGGCCATCCGGGCCAGCAGCGCGTGCAGGGCGGGGGCCTCCGGCGTCGTCCGCACGCTGGGCATGGTGGTGACCGTCGGCGTCCCGTCGGCGGCCCGGCCCCGGGTGCGGGTCTCCACGGTGCCGACCAGGCCGGTACCGCGGCCGGCGGCCACGAGGCCCGCCTCGACCAGGTAGCTCGTCGTGGTCTTGCCGTTGGTGCCGGTGATCCCGATGACCTGCAGTCGCCGGGCCGGTTCCCCGTAGACACGCGCCGCGACCGCGCCGAGCAGCCCGCGGGGGTCGTCGACGACGCACACCGGCAGGCCGGTGGCGACGGCCTCGTCGCAGCCGGTGGGGTCGGTGAGGACGGCGACCGCACCGCGCGCCGCGGCGTCGGCGGCGTACCGCGCCCCGTGGGTGCGGGCGCCGGGCAGGGCGGCGTAGAGGTCCCCGGGGTCGACCTCCGCCGACGCCAGCGTCACGCCGCTGACCGCGGTGCCGGGGTCGCCCTGGACGGGGGCGCCGAGCAGGTCGGCGAGGTCGGCGAGGGTCACGGGGTCGGTTCCCGTCGACCGGGACGTCGTCCCCCTCCCGCTCTCGCTCACGGGACTCCAATCTACCGGCGGGTCGGTTGCGGCCCGCCGCCCACACGCGGAGGGCCCGCTCGCCGCCTCGACGGCGGCCCCGTCCCGAACCCGGCGCAGGCCCCGTCCAGAGGCTCGCCGGGAGCCCGTGAGCGGTGAGGAGGACGGGTCCTTCCAGGAGCGGTGGGGGCAGAGGGGTCCTCAGTCCTCCGGGCCGGTCAGCACGAAGTCGGGGCGGGGCGTCCCCGACGGCACGATGCCGTCGGCGGTCAGCGCCTGACGCATGACGTCGGCGAAGACCGGGGCGGCCACCTGCCCGCCCTCGGCGTCGCTGGTGGGCCGCTCGAGGTCGACGGCGACGACGTACTGCGGGTCGTCGGCCGGGGCGAACCCGACGAACGTCGTCACGTAACCGCCGCCCGCGTAGCACCCGCACTCGGGGTTGGCCCGCTGCGCGGTGCCGGTCTTGCCGGCCACCCGGAAGCCCTCGACCTGCGCCAGCGGGGCGGTGCCGCCCGGCCCGACGACGGCCTCGAGCATGGAGGCGACGCCGTCCGCGGTGGCCTCGCTGAGCACCCGGGTGCTCTCCGGCGCCGGGGTCGGCTCACCGCCCACCGCGGAGACGATGCGCGGCGGGATGCGCACCCCGCCGTTCGCGATCGCCTGGTAGACCGAGGCCATCTGCAGCGTGGTCACCGACACGCCCTGCCCGATCGGCACGTTGGCCGAGCGGCTCTCGGTCCAGTCCGCGGAGTCCTGGAGGATGCCGGCGCTCTCACCGGGCAGCTCGATGCCGGTGGTGCTGCCCAGGCCGAAGGCCCGCAGGTACTCCTCGAGTTTCTCGTCGCCCACCTCGCGGGCCAGCATGATCGTGCCGACGTTGCTGGACTTGGCGAGGATCCCGGTGACGGTCCAGTCGATCGGCGGGTGGTCGTGGGCGTCCCGCACCACGCGGTCGCCCGCCTGGATGTGGCCGTTGACGCTCAGCACGGTGTCCGGCGTCGCCCTGCCCTCCTCGAGGGCCGCGGCGAGGGTGACCGCCTTGAGCACCGAGCCGGGCTCGAAGACGCTGGAGACGATCGGGTTGCCCAGCAGCTCCGGATCGGTCCGGGCGTAGTTGCCGGGGTCGTACCCCGGGCAGGAGCCCATCGCGGCGACCTGACCAGTGTGCACGTCGAGGACGACCGCCGAGGCGCGGGTGGTGGCGCCGTCCTGGCAGGCCTCCTGCAACCGCTGCTCGGTGACGAACTGCAGGTCGGCGTCGAGGGTCAGCTCGACGGTCCGGCCGTCGACGGCGGGCGTGGACTGGTCGATGCCCGACGGGATCGGGTGCCCGCCGCTGCCGACCTCGACCCGCCGCTCCCCCGGCGTGCCGGCCAGCTCCTCGTCGAGGGTCTGCTCGACGCCGGCCAGCCCCTCGCCGTCGCGGCCGATGAAGCCGACGACCTGCCCGGCGACCGACCCGGCGGGGTAGTGCCGCACCGGGTCGTCCTCGGAGAAGATCCCGGCCAGCCCGAGCTCGTCGATGGCATCGACGGTCTCCGGCGGCACCTGCGAGGCCAGGACGACGTAGCGGCCGTCCCCGGAGAGCAGGTCGGTGAGCTCGGAGACCGGGACGTCGAGCAGCGTGGTCAGCGCCAGGGCGGTGCGCGCCGGGTCGGCGACCAGGGTCGGGTCGGCGGTGACGCGGAACGCCTCGGCGGTGTAGGCCAGCGGGTTCCCGTCGCGGTCGACGACCGAGCCGCGCAGGGGGGCGATGTCCTGGACCCGGATGCGGTCCTGGGTGGCGGCGAGGGCGTACTGGCCGCTGTCGACCCCCTGCAGCAGCCAGAGCTTGCCGGTGATGACCAGCAGCGGGACGACGACGAGGACGAAGCCGACGCTGTAGCGACGACGGCTGGCCTGCAGCGCGCCGGGCACCCGACGGCTGCCGGGAGCGCGGCGCGAGGTGAACGCGCCGGCCGTGCCGCTCCGCAGCGGGGCACGGTCAGCCGGACGCCGGCGGGGAGCGGACGAGCGGGGTGGGGTCGCCACGGTCAGTCCCCGGCCGCGGCCACGGGCGGGGCGGGCAGCCTCGGCACCTCGCTGGGCTCGGGCTCCTCGGCCGGGACCGCCTCGCCGCGCAGGGTGACCGTGCCGTCCTCCCCGACGACCAGGTAGGCCGCCGGGCCGGCGGGCACCATGCCGGCCCGCCGGGCCTCACGCGCCAGCTCGGCGGGCGTGCCGCCGGCGATCACCTGCTGCTCCAGGCGCTGCACCTCCTGGGCGCGGTCCTCGTTGACGGCCGCGAGCTGGGTGGCCTTGAGCGAGTTGACCGCGATGGCGGTGTTGAGGAACAGCAGCCCCAGCGCGGTGGCCACCAGCAGCGTGACGACCAGCAGCACGAAGGGCGCACGGTGGGCACCGACCGCGCTGCGCAGCCGGGACGCCGGCGAGCCTGGGGCGGCGGTCCGGGCCGCCGGGCCGGGAGCCTGGGTCGGGCGGGCCGCGGTGCGGCTGCGCAGCGAGCCGGTGCGCACGGGGGCCGTGTGGGCGCGGGCGGGCGCCGGGGTGGCGGTCCGCGGAGCGCGCGACGCGGCACCTGGCCGCCCGGCGCTCGCAGGCCGCTCCGCGGTCGCCGGCCGTCCGGGCGCACCGCCCATCGCTCGCGCGGGCGGCCCCGTTCGGAGGCTCGCCGCGAGCGGGCGAGCGGCGAGGGGGACGGGGTCCTTCCTCAGCGGGGGCGGGGTCCGGCGGCCGGGGCGGTCCTCGGACGGGTTCCCCGCCGCGCGGGCGGTGGCACTCATGCGGCCTCCTCACCGTCGCTGGTCGGCCGCGTGCGCGGCCCGTGCGTCGTCCCTCTCGTCCGGTGCGGCGTCCGTGCCGCCGCGGCGCTCACGCGGCCCGCCGGATGCGCTCGGCGGCCCGGACCCGGGCCGAGGCGGCCCGCGGGTTGACCGCGACCTCCGCCTCCGAGGGCGCCTCGCCGCCGCGGGTCAGCAGCCGCAGCGTCGGCCCCATCTCCGGGAGGGGCACCGGCAGGCCGGGCGGCGTGCGGTCCACCGCACCGGCGGCGAGGGTCTGCTTGACGATGCGGTCCTCGAGGGAGTGGAAGGTGATGACGGCGATGCGGCCGCCGAGGGCGAGCGCGTCGAGCGCGGCCGGCAGCGCCCGCTCGAGCACGCCGAGCTCGTCGTTCACCTCGATGCGCAGCGCCTGGAAGGTCCGCTTGGCCGGGTGGCCGCCGGTGCGGCGGGTGGCGGCGGGGATCGAGTCGCGCACCAGGTGCGCCAGCCGCTCGGTGTGCGTGAACGGCGCGCGCTCGCGCTCGCGGGCGATGGCCTGGGCGATGCGGGTGGCGAAGCGCTCCTCGCCGTAGACGCGCAGCACCCGCGCGAGGTCGGCGACGGGATAGGTGTTGACGACGTCGGCGGCGGTGCGCGGCGCCGACGGGTCCATGCGCATGTCCAACGGGGCGTCGGCGGCGTAGCTGAAGCCGCGAGCGGGGCGGTCGAGCTGCAGCGAGGAGACGCCGAGGTCGAACAGGACCGCCTGGACCTCGGTCAGGCCGAGCCGGTCGAGCACCTCCGGTAGCTCGTCGAAGACCGCGGGGACGACGGAGGCCCGGTCGCCGACGCCGGCGTCGGTGAGCCGGCGGGTGGCCTCGGCGCGGGCGTCGGGGTCGCGGTCGAGGCCGACCAGCCGCAGCCCCGGGTGGGCTCGCAGCAGGGCCAGCGAGTGCCCGGCCAGGCCGAGGGTGGCGTCGACGAGGACGGCCCCGTCGGCGGTGCAGGCGGGGGCGAGCAGCTCGGTGACCCGGTCGAGCAGCACGGGCACGTGCACCGTGGACGTGCCCCGCCCTCCTGGCGCCGGCTCGGTGCTGCTCATCGTCGGCGGCTCCTGAACGGGATCGGGCGTCCTCGGGGGCGTGGGGGCCCGTCCATGGTGGGGCTGGGCGGCGGTCGGCGGGTGGAGCGCGGCGGCGTTTCGCCGGGGCTGGGGAGCGCTGACGGGGCGGATGGGGCGCGGGAGGCACCGTGTGACCGCTCGGCCGTCCCGTGGGTACCGGCCCGCGGCACGCGCCCGGCCCGCCCCCCGCGGGGTTCCGCCTGGCGTCGGGGAAGTACGTCAGGTGGAGCCCCGCGGGGACGGGCGGGCCCGCGCCGGTGGGGAGCCGGCGGCGCGCCCCTGGGCGGTGCGTCTCCTCCGGCGCCGTGGGGGTCCGAGCCGCGGGGAAGGTGGCTCGGGCCGGTCCGGTCGAGCCGCGGGGAAGTCGGCTCGGTCGGGGGGTGGGGCCCGGAGGGGTCGGAGGAGCGGGACGGAGGGTCAGGAGAGGGTGGGCATCCCCTCGCTCTCCATGTCGGCGTAGGTGGCCTCCTGCTCGGCCACGTAGGCGTCCCAGGTGGCGGCGTCCCAGATCTCGAAACGGGTGTCGACGCCGACGACGACCACGTCGCGATCGAGGCCGGCGTACTCGCGCAGGTTGGCCGGGATGGTGATGCGGCCGGTCTTGTCCGGCTCCACCTCGACCATGGACCCGAAGCTCATGCGCGCGCGCATGCGGGCGGCCGCGGTGTCGGAGGGCGCCATCGCGGCGGCCGCGGCGCTCTGCTCGGCGACCCGGGCCATGGTGAGCCCGTAGATGCAGCGTTCCTGGCCCTTCTTGATCACCATGCCGCCGGCCACCTGCTCGCGGAAGCGGACCGGGAGTGCGAGCCGGCCCTTCTCGTCGAGACGCAACGGGTAGCTGCCGACGAACACCGGATCACCTCCCCCATCGGTCCTCCTCGCACTCCGGGGCGCCCCCGGGACGGGCCGTACCTCCCCACCGGGCCACACAGTAACCCACTACGCCCCACCGAACACCACTCGACACCATGTCGTGACCGGACCTCTCCACCGCCACTCCCGCAGGTCAGCGGCCCGGACGCGGGTCTCCGCCGCGAGGTGGGGCGCGGTGGGGTGCCCTCCCACTCCGCCCCACCGGCGGAGCCCGCCGGTGGGGCCCGTCGCGGGACCCGTGGGCGAGCCGGTGGGGAGCCGAGGCAGGGCCAGCGGTGCGTGCGCGACGCCACGCCCGGGAGGCGTGCAGGCACGTAACGTTGATGACGTGACCGAGCTCGCGAGGTCACCCGGGCCGGGCACCGTCGGACACGGGTCCGGGAACCGCGCTCGCGAGGTCACCCGTGGACACAGCACCGTCGGACACTCGGCCGACGAGCGCCAGCGGGAGGCCCGGTGACCGAGCTCGCGAGGTCACCCATGAGAACAGCACCGTCGGACACGCGGCCGACGAGCGCCAGCGAGGAGGCTGCGTGACCGAGGTGACCCCGACGACCGCGGGGACAGCGACCCCGGTCGACGTCGCGGCGGAGGGCGCGCGCATCGCGGCGAACATGGCGCGTGTCGTCCACGGCAAGCCCGACGTCGTCCACCTGGCACTGGTCGTGCTGCTGGCCGAGGGGCACCTGCTGGTCGAGGACGTGCCCGGCGTCGGCAAGACCACGCTGGCCAAGGCGCTCGCCGCCTCGGTCGACGCCAGCGTGCGCCGCATCCAGTTCACGCCCGACCTGCTGCCCAGCGACGTCACCGGGGTGTCGGTCTACGACCAGGAGACCCGCGAGTTCGAGTTCAAGCCGGGCGCGGTGTTCGCCAACATCGTGGTGGCCGACGAGATCAACCGGGCCTCCCCCAAGACCCAGTCGGCGCTGCTGGAGTGCATGGCCGAGCGGCAGGTCACGGTGGACGGCATCAGCTACGAGCTGGCCCGCCCGTTCCTCGTCATGGCCACCCAGAACCCGATCGAGATGGAGGGCACCTATCCCCTCCCCGAGGCCCAGCGCGACCGGTTCACCGCGCGGGTCTCCATGGGCTACCCCGACCGCGAGGCCGAGCTGGCGATGCTCGACGACCTGGTGACCACCGACCCGCTGACCACGCTGACCCCGGCCACCGACGCCGCGGGGGTGCGCGCGCTGGTGGCCGCCGTCGGCCGGCTGCACGTCTCCGAGGCGGTGCGCCGCTACGTGGTGGCGCTGGTCGAGGCCACCCGCCGCTCGGCGGACCTGCGACTGGGCGCCTCGCCGCGCGCGGGCCTGCAGCTGCTGCGCACCGCCCGCGCCACCGCGGCGCTGGCCGGCCGTGACCACGTGCTGCCCGACGACGTGCAGAGCGTCGCGGTGCCGGTGCTGGCGCACCGCCTGCTGCTCACCCCTGACGCCGCCGCCTCGCGGCGCACCGCCGAGCAGGTGGTGGGCGACCTGCTGAGGACCGTGCCCGTCCCCCGCGGACGCTGAGGTGGCCGGCTCGGTCGCCACCGCGCTGGCGAGCCTCACCCTGCGCGGGCGCTGCCTGGTCGCCGCCGGGCTCACCCTGCTGCTGCTCGGCGTGCTGCTGGGTGAGCAGCCGCTGGTGCAGGTGGCGGTCTTCGTGCTCGCGCTGCCGCTGCTGTCGGCCGGAGCCGTCGCCCGGCACCGCTTCCGGGTCGCCTCCCGCCGCACCGTCACCCCCGTCCGGCTGCCCCGCGGGGGGGACGCCGAGGTGCAGCTGGAGCTCAGCAACGCCAGCCGCGGCACCGGCGGGCTGTGGCTGCTCGCCGAGACGCTGCCCCGGGAGCTCGGGCCGAGCCCGCAGTTCGTCGTGGACCGGCTGCCCGGCGGCCGCTCCACGACGCTGCACTACCGCGTGCACGGCGGACGACGCGGCCGCTACCGGCTCGGACCGCTGAAGCTGCGGCTCGTGGACCCCTTCGGCCTGGTGCTGCGCAGCGTCGTGGGGGCCGACACCGCCGCGCTCGTCGTGGTGCCGCGCGTGGTGCCGCTCGGCCCCGGCGGCCCGGGCGGCGGGCACGGCGCGGGCGGCTCGGGCGCGCGCCGCTCACTCGCCGTCCACGGTGAGGACGACGTGAGCACCCGGCCCTACCGGCAGGGCGACGACCTGCGGAAGGTGCACTGGCGGGCGACCGCGCGCACCGGAGAGCTGATGGTGCGGCTGGAGGAACGGCCGTGGCGCGCGCAGGCGACCCTGCTGCTCGACACCCGGGCCCGCGCCCACCTGGTCTCCCGTCCCCTGCCCGCCGACCGCCGGGCGGTCCCTCCCGGCCCGGACACGCCTCCGCCCGACAGCTTCGAGTGGCTGGTCGAGGCGGCGGCCAGCATCGGCACCGAGCTGCTCGCGCGCGGCGCCAGGCTGCGGGTGGTCACCGAGGGCGCCGAGCTGGCCGGCGCCGACTCCGGCGGGGGGCTGAGCGGCGAGGAGCTGCTGGACCGGCTCGCCGGGGTGGCGCCGTCCCGGCTGGCCGGCCTGGGCCCCGGCCTGGCGCTGCTGACCCGTGCGGCCGGTGAGGGCCCGGTCGTCGCGCTGCTCGGGGCGCTCGGCCCGGACGAGGCCGCCGAGCTGGTGCGGGTGCGCTCGGGCCCGGCCACCGACCTCGCCGTCCTCACCGACATCGGCAGCTGGGCCGAGGTCGAGGGTGCCCGCCGCCGCCGGCCGGTCGGCGCGGCGGCGCGGGCGGAGCTGACCCGCCAGCAGGAGGCGGCGGCGGACCTCCTGCGCGCCGGCGGCTGGCAGGTGGCCGTCGCGGGGGCCGGCGACACGGTGGCCGACGTGTGGGCCCAGGTGGCCAGGCCCGGCGTCCTGCAGGCCGGCGTCCGATGACCAGCGACACCGCCCGCGACCTGCTGCGCGACGCCGGGACGACGGTGGCCGCCGCGGTCGCCACCGCTCTGGGCACCCTCGCGCTGGTGCCGGTCTTCACCGCCGGCGACTGGCGGCCGCCCGTGCTCGCGGCGGTCGTCGCGGTCGCCGCGGGCGGCCTGTTGCTGCGCGTGGCCGGCGCCGCGCTGGCCGACCGGCTGACCTCCGACGGCGCGGTCCCCCGCTGGTGGACCGCACTGGTCGCCCTCGCCGTCCCGTTCGGCCAGCTGGTCGTGCTGGCCTGCGTGCTGACCGCGCTGTTCGCCCCGGACCGGGCGTGGGGCGGGTGGTGGCCGACCGGCGGCAGCCTCGGCGACCTCGGCACGGTGATGGCCGAGGGCACGGTGGAGATGGCCGAGCAGGCCACGCCCGCGCTGCCGCTGACCGGGCTGGTCGCGCTGACCACGCTGCTGGCCGGCCTGGTCGCCGTCGCCGTGGACGTGGTGGCCGTCGGCGCGCGGCAGCCCGCGCTGGCCGGGCTGGGGCTGCTGGTCCTGTTCTGCGTGCCGGTCAGCACGGTGACCGGCACGATCGGCGTGCTGCCGGTGGCCGCGCCGGCCGCCGGGCTGGCGCTGCTGCTCTTCGCCGACCAGCACCGGCGGCTGGGCCGGCGCTCGCCGGAGGGACGGCGTCCGCTGCTGGGGGCCGGCACGCTGACCGCCGTCCGGACCGGGGCTGCGGCCGTGGTGCTCGGCCTGGTGGTCGGCGCCGTCGTCCCGACGCTGACCGAAGGCGGCTTCTCCGGCGGCTTCGGCCGCGGCGGCGGCAGCTCGACGGGGACCGCCCTCGACCCGGCCGCCGCCCTGCAGGGCCAGCTCACCCGCGACGAGCCGATCGACCTGCTGCGGCTCAACGCCTCCGTGCCCGACCCCGGGTACCTGCGGGTCGTCGCGCTGGAGGTCTACGACGCCGCGGAGGGCTGGTCGATCGGCAACCTCGACGGCGAGACGGACGTCGCCGACGACGCCGAGCTGGCCACCCTCCCCGGGCGGCGCGGGGGCCGGCCGGTCGACGCGCTGGTCACCGCCCTGGGCCACGAGGACCGCTTCCTCCCGGTGCTGTACGTGCCCCAGTCGGTCGACGTGGCCGAGCCCGACCACTGGCGCTTCGACCCGGGCACCGGCACGGTGTTCGGCCGCGACGTGTCGACCGCCGAGCAGACCTGGTCGGTCGCGGCGATCGAGCCGCGGCCCACCGCCGAGGAGCTCGCCGCGGCCGACCCGCTGCCGCCGGAGCTGCCCATGGTGCAGCGCTACACCGCCCTGCCCGACCTCGACCCCAGCGTCGACGAGCTGGTCGCCACCCTGACCGCCGGCGCGGAGACCCCCTACGAGCGTGTGCAGGCGGTCTACGGGCACTTCACCGACCCGGCCAACGGCTACGAGTACTCGCTGTCCACCACGCCGGGGACCAGCGGCGACGACCTGGCCGACTTCCTGCGGCTGCGGCAGGGCTACTGCGAGCAGTACGCCGGGGCGATGGCGGCACTGGTCCGGGCGGCCGGCGTCCCGGCGCGGGTGGTGCTCGGCTACACACCCGGGACGGTGCAGCCCGACGGCAGCCGGCTGATCACCAGCGACGACGCGCACGCCTGGGTCGAGGTCTACTTCGACGACCTGGGCTGGATCCCCTACGACCCCACCCCGATCGACCTCGACCGCGCCGTCGAGCTCCCGTGGGCGCCACGGCCGCAGGACCTCGAGGTCGACCCGCGCACCGACCCGACCACCGCGCCCCTGCCCGCCCCGACGGTCCCGACGCCGCAGAACCAGCCGGCGCCCCAGGACGTGCCGGTGCCGCAGGCCGCGCCGCAGCAGGCCGACTCGTGGGTGCCGACGGCGCTGCGCACCGTGGGCCTCGTCCTCGCCGTCCTGGCGCTGGCGGCAGTGCCCGCGGGGCTGCGGGTGCTGCAGCGCCGCCGCCGGCTGGCCACCGGTAGTCCGGCGGCGCTGTGGGACGAGCTCGCCGCCACCGCGCTGGACCTCGGCCGGACCACCGATCCGGCCCGGACACCGCGACAGGTGGCCGAAGCCCTGACCGAGGCGGCCGAGCCCGGCGGCGGCGCACACCGGCCGGGCCGGCGCGCGGTCGCGGGGTCCGGGGTGGCGGCGGCGGTCACCCGGCTGGCCCGGGCCGAGGAGGCGGCCAGCTACGCCCGCCCCGGCAGCGTCCCGGCCGTCGGTCCGGAGCTGCGCGCTGACCTGGCCACCGCCCGCCGCGGGCTGCTGGCCGCGGCGCCGCGGGGTGCCCGGCTGCGCGCGCTGCTCTGGCCGCCGTCCCTGCTGACGGGGTTGCGCGCCGCCCTGCCCCGGCTCCGGTGGGGCGGCTGGACGGCGCTGCGCGACTGAAGGAGGACCCCCTCGCCCCCGCCACTCCCAGGCTGGCGGCCCCGTCCCGCGTCCCACCCTGAGCGTGCGAAGGGTGGGGAGGACGGGGTCCTTCTACTGCAGGCGCAGCAGCCGCTCGGTCAGCTCGGTCAGCGGCACGGTGAGGGTGAACCGGCCGCCCTCGGACTGCAGTCCCGCCTCGCGGACGCCGGCGGCCACCCACTCGGGGATCGCCTCGAGCAGCGTCTCGACGTCGAGGAACACCGGACCCTCACCGGGCTCGGCGTCGGACAGCGACTCCTCCTCGGCCCGGTCCGCCGCGGTCCACAGCGGGACGACGTCGTGCCCGTCGCCGTCGGTCCACGGGGCCACGCCGTCCTCGTCGCCCCAGGCCCACAGACCGCCGCCGGCGGCGAGGCCCTCCCAGACGGCGGTCGTGTCGGAATCGGTCACGGTGCCTCCTGCGGGGAGTCGGGCCACGAACGACGACAGCCGCCGTCCGGGAGGGACGGCGGCTGTCGTACGGGAGCTGCGGGCTACTGGTCGTAGCGGCGGCGGAAGCGCTCCTCGAGCCGGTTCTTCAGCGGCTGCCGGCGGACCTTGCCGCCGCGACCGCGACCACCCCGGCCGGGAGCCGCGCCGCCGGCCGGGGCGCCGGGGCCGACCTCGACGGCGCCGGTGGCCGAGCGGTAGTTCAGGACGGTGAGGGCGAGCCCACCGAAGGCGACCAGGAAGCCGAGGGCACCCAGCGGCACCGACGGGATCACCGCGCCGCCGATGAGCGCGGCCATGCCCACCACGAACAGCAGGACGCCCAGCTGCAGCTTGCGACGTGCCTTGCCGCGGCGGTCACCGGAGCGGACCGACGAGGCGAACTTGGGATCGTCATCGACGAGGGCGCGCTCGATCTGCTCCAGCAGTCGCTGCTCGTGCTCGGAGAGCGGCACGTCGACCTCCACGTGGGCCAAAGCCAAGACCCGACGGCGGTGCCCGCCGTCGGTGACACCGAGGATACGAGCCCTCCGCGGGGTGCGAAAGGCGGGCCGCGCCGGGCTCGTCGTGATCACACCGGCGGGTGGCCCACGGTGTCGGCGGGGACACGAACGGGGTCCGGTCGGAGTTCCCACCACCCGGTCGGGTGCGACCTCGTCGGGCGTGTCCCACCACGACGGGGCCGGCTCAGCGGGTGCGCTGGCCGTCGCGGTGCAGCAGCGTCGCCGGGCGGACCGCGCCGGCGCCGAACCGCCGGGCGGCGCGGTCGGCGGCCAGCTCGGCCTCCCGGCGGCCGCGCTCCCGGGCGCCCAGCTCGAGCTGGCGCGGCGTCTCCCCGGCCGGCACCAGGCGCTCGGCGCGCACGCCGACCAGCCGGATGCGGGCCCGGTCCAGGCCGAGGGCGTCGAAGAGGGCACGGGCGGTGTCGTAGAGCTCCTGCCCGACGTCGGTGGGGACGTCGAGGGTGCGGCTGCGGGTGATCGTGGCGAAGTCGGCGAAACGGACCTTGATCGTCACCGTGCGGGCCAGCCAGCCGCCCGAGCGCAACCGGCCCGCCGTCCGCTCCGCCAGCCGCAGCAGCTCGCGGTGGATGACCGCCGGGTCGTCGACGTCGGTGCCGAAGGTCTCCTCGTGCCCGGTCGACTTCTCCGGCTCGTCGGGCGTCACCCGGCGCGGGTCGCGGCCCCAGGACAGCTCGTGCAGGTGCGCACCGGCCGCCGGGCCCACCGCCCGCTGCAGCGTGCGCACCGGCACGTGCGCGAGGTCGCCGACGGTGCGCAGCCCCAGCCGCAGCAGCAGCTCCTCGGTCTTGGCGCCCACGCCCCACAGCGCGCCGACCGGCAGCGGGTGCAGGAACTGCATGACCTCCGCCGGCCGGACGACCAGCAGCCCGTCGGGCTTGGCTGCGGTGGAGGCGAGCTTGGCGACGAACTTGGTGCCGGCCACGCCGACCGAGCAGGTGATGCCCTGCTCGTCGAAGACGCGGGCACGCAGGTACTCGCCGATCTCTGCGGCATCGCCCAGCCGCCGCCCGGCGCCGGACACGTCGAGGAAGGCCTCGTCCAGGCTCAGCGGCTCCACCAGCGGGGTGATCGAGCGGAACAGCGCCATGACGGAGCGGGACACCTCGGCGTAGAGCGCCATGTCCCCCGGCAGCACCGTCGCCGTCGGGCACAGCCGCAGCGCGCGGGACGTCGGCATCGCCGCGTGCACCCCGTAGCGGCGCGCCTCGTAGGTCGCCGAGGTGACCACCCCGCGGTTGCCCGCCCCACCGACGATCACCGGCGTCCCGGCCAGCTCCGGCCGGCGGCGCACCTCGACGCTGGCGAAGAACGCGTCCATGTCGACGTGCAGCACGGTGCAGCCCGCAGCACGGGACGACGACCCCGACGACACCCGACCCCTCCCGCAGCTCGAACGCCTGTTCGACTTCCAGGAGGACGCTAACGCCCGCGCGACCCCGGGGGCACCTCGACGCGACGTCGTGACGGAGACGTTGCGGACAGCCCGTCACCGCTGGTCGAGGCGGGCGTGTGAGAGCAGGATGCGCGAGGTACAGCACCCCCGGAGGGTCGCCGGCCGGCGGCCCGGACCCGACGTGATGGGAGACCCATGGCTCTCGACGACGACGACATGACCAGCACCGAAGGTCCCGCGGACGGCGGTGCCTCCGGCACGCCCGGCGTCTCCGACGGCGGCGCGGACGGTGGCGCCGACAGCGGCGCCGGCCACGGCCCGGCCGACGGCGGCGCCGTCGGTGGCGGTTCGGACGGCGGCGCCGATGGAGGTGCGGACGGCGGGGCCGACGGCGGTGCGGACGGTGGCGCCGACAGCGGCGCCGGCCACGGCCCGGCCGACGGCGGCGCCGTCGGTGGCGGTTCGGACGGCGGCGCCGACGGTGGCGCCGACGGCGGCGCGGACGGTTCCGCCTGACCGAGGACCCCACCGCGCAGGGCCGGCCGGCCGACCGGTCGGCCCTGCGTCGGTGCACCGCTGTCGACCCGCGGGTCTTCGCCGAGGAGTACTGGGCCTGCCGGCCGCTGCTGACCCGCGCCGAGGAGACCGGCGGCTCCTTCGACGACCTGCTCGACCTCGCCGCGGTCGACGAGCTGCTGTCCCGCCGCGGGCTGCGCACCCCGTTCCTGCGGATCGCCAAGGACGGCGCGGTCGTCGACGCCAAGCGCTTCACGACCTCCGGCGGCGCCGGCGCGGAGGTCGCCGACCAGGTCTCCTCCGACGCGGTGCTGCGGCTGTTCGCCGACGGCAGCACCGTCGTCCTGCAGGGGCTGCACCGGCTCTGGCCGCCGCTGATCGAGTTCGCCGACCAGCTGGCCGCCGACCTGGGCCACCCGACGCAGGTCAACGCCTACATCACCCCGCCGTCCTCGCGCGGGTTCTCCCCGCACTACGACGTCCACGACGTGTTCGTCCTGCAGGTGGCCGGTGAGAAGCACTGGCGCATCCACGAGCCGGTGCTGACCGACCCGCTGCGCACCCAGCCGTGGAACGACCGGGCCGCCGCGGTGGCCGCCGCGGCCGAGGGCGAGCCGGTGATCGACGCGGTGCTGCGCCCCGGCGACGCCCTCTACCTGCCCCGCGGCTACCTGCACTCGGCGACCGCGCTGGGTGCGATCAGCGCGCACCTGACCGTCGGGATCCACTCGGTGACCCGCTGGGCGGCCGCGGAGAACGCGCTCGACCTGGTCCGCGGGCTCGCCGCCGAGGACCCGGAGCTGCGCCGCTCGCTGCCGCTGGGCGTGGACCTCGCCGACCCGGCCGCGGTGGCCGACGACGTCGCGACGGTCGTGACCGCGCTGAAGGGCTGGCTCGACCGCGTCGACCCCACCGAGGTCGCCGACCGGCTGCGGGCCCGCACCTGGTCGCAGGTCCGCCCGGAGCCGGTGGCGCCGCTGGCCCAGGCGACCGCGGCCGCCGCCCTCTCCCCCGACACCGTGCTGCGGCTGCGCCGGCGACTGCGCTGCCAGCTGCGCGAGGCCGCCGACGGCCGGGTGACGCTGATCGCCGGACGGCGCTCCCTCGAGCTGCCCGCCCAGACCCGGCCGGCCGTCGCCGGGCTGCTGGCCGCCGGCGAGCTGAAGGTCGCCGACCTACCGGGACTCGACGCCGCCGACCAGCTGACCCTGGCCCGCCGGCTGGTGACCGAGTCGATCGTCACCGTGCCCGGTGCGACCGCGGAGGACCATGGGCGGGGTGAGCGCACGCCCGGGAACGGATCGTGAGCCGGCCGGGCCCCGTCGCGTGACCGAGCTCGCGAGGTCACGCACGTGCACAGCACCACCGGTCACGGCCCACCCGAGCGCCGGCGAGGAGGGGACGTGACTGCTCCGGCCGACTTCTGCCGGGTCGCGGCAGCGCCGGGGCTGCCCACGGGACGACTCGACCCGGACCGCTGCTCGGTGCAGGCGCTGGTCCGCGGCGACTCCGGCGTCGCGACCGCCTCTCCGGCGCAGCGCTGGCTGCTCGTCGAGCAGCCGGGTCCGTGGGGCGTCGACGCGCTCACCCAGTCCCGCTTCGACCCGGCCGTGGCACCGCGGCTGGCGCACCGGGCGCGGGTCGAGGGCGTGCGGGTGCTGCTCGTCCGCCGTCCTGGCGACCGGCTCGCCGACTCCCAGCGACGCTGGGCCTACGTCGACGGCCGGCCCGGCGCCGAGGGCGTGTGGTGGTCGGTGCGCGACAGCGACGCCGAGCTGGTCGACGTCCCCTGGGACGGGTCGGTCGGGGCACCGGCCGATCGGCCGCTCTACCTGGTGTGCGCGCACGGCGGGCACGACGCCTGCTGCGCGCTGCGGGGGCGGCCGCTGGCCCGGACGATGCCCAGCGACGACGTCTGGGAGTGCAGCCACCTGGGCGGCTGCCGGTTCGCCAGCAACGTGCTCGTGCTGCCGCACGGCTTCTACTACGGCCAGGTGCCCGGGGACGGCACCGAGCTGGTCGAGGCGCACACCGGGGG
Source organism: Geodermatophilus sp. URMC 61 (assembly GCF_052931555.1). NCBI lineage: Bacteria > Bacillati > Actinomycetota > Actinomycetes > Geodermatophilales > Geodermatophilaceae > Geodermatophilus > Geodermatophilus sp. URMC 61. The sequence goes on along the minus strand of NZ_JBRFHZ010000002.1, from coordinate 863,178 downwards.
CCGGGTCGCGCTGCCCTGGCTGCGCGGTCGCTCCGGCCTGCCCGCGCCGGTGCAGGCGGCCCAGCACACCGCCCGGGCGCAGCTGTCACTGCTCGGGGTCGACGACCTGCTGCCGCGCGACGTGCGCCGGCTGACCCCGGCCGGCGTCGAGGTCGAGCGGTGGGTGGTCACCCTCGCCGGGCCGGACGGCGACGTGGTCACCGAGGTGGAGAGCCGTCCGTCGGAGGAGACGGCGCCGCTCACCTGCCGGGCGGTGCACGCCGCGCACAGCCGCACCTGGCACGTACTGCTGCTCGACGGCGTCTGAGTCCCCGGGCGTCAGGGCACGGCGCCGGCCGGGACGGGCCCGAGAGCGCCGTGCGTCAGCAGCGTGTCGTACACCGACGTCGCCAGGGCCCCGATCCGGTCCTCGTCGGGCCTGCTGTTCAGGCCCACGGCGACGACGAGCCCGGACTCCGGGAAGTAGGCGTGGAGGAACCGGAACCCCATGGTCTCCCCCTCGTAGAACCAGAACGTGCCCAGGTCGTCGGTCATCTGGGCGACCCCCAGGCCGAACCCCCTGGGGTCCTCCGGCGACGTCGCCTCGATGGGCTCCCCCGTCGCCGTCGACACCAGGCTCAGCAGCTCGGCCTGCTGCTGCGGCGGCAGCAGCCAACCCCCGTACAGCACGCGTGCCCACAACGTCATGTCGGCCGTCGTGCTCAGGATGGCGCCGGCGCCCCGCGCCCAGGACAGGCTGTCCCGGCTGACGTCCTCTCCCTCCAGCGGACCCATTCCGGGCTCGGTGGTGCGGGCGTAGTAGCCGGCCGGCATGCGGCCGGCGATCCCCGGGGGGTAGAGGTGGGAGCGGTAGTACGTGTCCGCCAAGCCCAGCGGCACCAGGAGCCGGGCGGACAGCTGGGCCGCGTAGCCGGTGCCGGTCACCCGCTCGACGATCATCTCGGCGAGCACGTAGTTGGTGTTCGAGTAGCTGTACCCGGAGGTGGCCGGGGCGCCGACCACGTAGTCGACCAGCTCCGCCGCGGTGAACTGCCGGAGCGGGTCGGCGGCGTAGTCGGCGTCGAAGGCCGGCTGGTCGTCGTAGGTCGGGATGCCGCTGGTCATGTCGAGCAGGCGCCGGATGGTGACCTCGCCCCACTGCGGGTACTCCGGCAGCCACCGGCTGAGCGGATCGTCGATCGAGAGGCGCCCCTCCGCCTCGAGCTGCAGCAGCAGCACCGAGGTGAACGCCTTGGTGTTGCTGCCGACCTGCCAGAGCGCGTCGGGGCGCACCGGCACCGAGCCGCCGAACTCCGTCGTCCCGGCGCTGACGTCGATGGTCGCCTCCTGCATCGGGAGGCTGACGCTCAGCGCGGCGGCCGAGACGTGCTCGGCCGCACCGCGGGCCTGCAGGTACGCCTCGAGGTCCCCCCGCAGGTCCTCCACGAGCGCGGGGTCCGCGGCCGCGCTCGCCGCCACCGGCGCGGCCGGCACGGGGGCGGCCGGGGCGGCGGCCGCGCCGGGTGCGACCAGGACCAGCGACGCCGCGACGGCCGGCACGCAGGCCAGGGCGCCTCGGGTGGAGAGAGAGCGTCTGGCGGTCATCGTGGGCTCCGCCCTGCCGGGGGTCGGGACGTCGAGCGCCGGGCACTGTCGTCCGCGCCGCCCGGGCCGTCAACGCCCACCGGTGTGGCGCCGGGTCACGCCAGGGCGCGGCCCCGCGTGGCGAGCAGCGGGATGGCCAGCTCGGTGGCGGTGAGTGAGCCGTGGTAGCCGACCAACCGGCTCGGGCCGGGCTCCCGCTCCGTGGCGGTCAGGGCCCAGGTGCCGCGGGCGAGCGCGACGACGTCGCCGATCCGCCCGGCCAGGTCGTCGTCCACCGGGCCGAAGACACCGCTGGCGATGGCCTCGTCGCGGCCGGCGACCCAGGCGCGGTCCCCCAGGACCTCTCGCCACCGCGCCAGCAGGTCGGCCTCGGCGCCTGCGACGGCGTGCAGGTAGCGGGCCCGCGGCTCGCCGGCGAGCAGCCGGACGTCCTCGGTGAGCTCGGGGTGGGCGTCGAGGTCGAGGCGGGTGCCGGGCGGGACGTCGAGCATCCCGTGGTCGGCCGTGACCAGCAGCGCGGCGTCGTCCGGGAGGCCGTCGACGACCTGCTCGACGAGCCGGTCGACGAGGGCCAGCTGGGCGCGCCAGCTGGGCGAGTCGACGCCGCGGACGTGACCGGTGAGGTCGAGCTCGGCGGTGTAGCCGTAGACGAGGGTGCGCGGCGCGGCGGCCAGCGACTCCAGCAGGACGGCGGCCAGGTCGCCGGCGCCCACGGTGCCGGTGTAGCGGGCGCCGCGGTAGGCGACGTTCGACAGCCCCGACCCGCGGAACGCGTAGGGCGCCACGGCGGCGACCTCGACCCCCGCGTCGGCGGCCTGCTCGAAGACGCTGCGCCGCGACATCCAGACGGCGGGATCGGGGTCGTCGGTCCACTGGACGTGGTTGAGGATGCGGTCCTCCCCTGGCACGGCGGTGACGAAGCCGAGCACCCCGTGGCTGCCCGGCGGCAACCCGGTGCCCAGGGTGGTGAGGCTGACCGGGGTGGTGCTCGGACACGGCGCGGAGAGGTCTCCGACGGGAGTGGCCAGCCCGGCCAGGGTGGGGGCGATGTCGGGGTGCGCGCGGACCAAGTCGGCGCCGAGCCCGTCCACCAGCAGGACGGCCACCCGGCGGGCCCCGGCCAGCGCGGCGGTGAGGCCGAGCGGGTCCGGCGGCAGGTCGCCGCGCTCCACGGGGACGCCGAGCGCGGTGGCCGCGCCGGGGAGGACGTCGGCGAGGGTGGCCGTGCCGTAATCGGGCCGGGCGAGGTCGGCGGGCAGAGCCATCAGGGGCGGGTCGCGAGCAGGTGCAGCCCGGCGGCGACGTCGCGGTAGGGCGAGCTGCCGGCCAGCGCCAGTTCCAGCCGGCGGACCGCCTCGGGGTCGGCCCCGGAGGCGACGTCGAGCAGGTCGGCGACGACCGAGACGCCGCGCCAGCCACCCGGTCGGAGCCCGGCGTCCTCGACCAGGACGAGCAGGTCGTCCGGGGTGAAACGGCGGCGGGCCGGGCGGCGGGCGCGCCGCGGGGCGGGGTCGCGGTCCTCGAGCAGGGCCAGCGCCTCGACCGGGTGCCCGGCGACCGCCCGGGCCAGCACCGCGCCGGCCCGGTTGGCCGAGGCGACGCTCGCGGTGCCGCCGGGGCGCAGGGCGCGGGCGAGCTCGCGCAGCGTGGCGGCGGGGTCGTCGACCACCTCGAGCACCGAGTGGCACAGCGCCAGGTCGTAGCCGCCGTCGGTCCCGGCGGGCACCACCTCGTGCAGCCGGTCGCCGTCACCCTGGACGCCGTGCACCCGCGGCCCGACGCCGGCGGTCTCGGCCCGCCGGTTCAACGTGGCGAGGGCGTCGGCGCTGGGGTCGACCACGGTGACGTCGTGGCCCATCTGGGCCAGCCGGACGGCGGAGTTGCCGCTGCCGCCGCCGACGTCGAGGACCCGCAGCGGGCGGCCCGCCGCGACGAGCGGGTCGAGGGCGGCCCAGACGGCGGCCGCGCGGGCGGGCAGCTGGTCCGCAGCGGACGAGGTGGGGGCAGACGGCGGCACCCGTCGGAGCCTAGCGGCGGTCGGTCCCGGTCACCGGCCCGCTCGCAGGGGTGCGTCCGGCAGCGGTGGCGCGCGCCGGGCCGGCCGCGCCGGGCGGCGGTGTGCGCTCGCGGCGCGTCCCGGGCGGGGATCACGCCGTCCGCGCGCATCGCCCACCGCGTGCGGGCGGCCCCTGCAGGGCCCCGCCGCGAGCCTGCGAGCGGTGAGGGGCAGGGGGTCCTTCCTCAGGCGGTGACCCCGTCGGCCGCCCGCTTGATCTCCTCGACGTCGATGCGGCGCATCTGCAGCATCGCCTCGGTGGCCCGCCGGGCGCGCCCGGGGTCGGGGTCGTTGAGCAGGGTGGTGAGCTCGGTCGGCACGACCTGCCAGGAGACGCCGAAGCGGTCCTTGAGCCAGCCGCACATGCTCTCCTCGCCGCCGTCGGTCAGGCGGTTCCAGTAGTGGTCGGCCTCCTCCTGGTCGGCGCACATGATCTGGAAGGAGATGGCCTCGGTGAACGGGAACTGCGGGCCGCCGTTGAGGCCGACGTACTCCTGGCCGTCGAGGGTGAAGGAGACGGTCATGGCGGTGCCCTCGGGCATCGGCATGTCGCGGCCGTAGCGGGTGACCTCGCCGATCGAGGAGTTCGGGAAGATCGAGGTGTAGTGGGCGGCGGCCTCCTCGGCCGCGCCGTCGAACCACAGGCACGGGATCTGCTTGGGCATCAGGGGTCCTCTCGGCGGGTGTGCGGGACGGTCGGCTCCCGCGTCGAGGAGTAGACCGCCCGCCCACCCGCAGGTCATCGGTCGCCGGCGCGCGAGTTCGGCTGCGTGGGCCCGGACCGTGGCGCCGACTGCTGCACGCCGGCTGCACACGGCTGGGCGGTGACGGGCCACCGGGGTACAGCGGTGCCGGCCCCGCCGGCCCCGTCCGGAGGCTCGCCGCGGCCCGTCCCGTCGCCCCTGCAGGGTCCCGCCGCGGCCGCGTCCCGAGACTCGCGCCGAGCCTGCGAGGCGTGGGGAGGACGGGGTCCTTCCGCTGAGCTCGCGAAGGGGGGACGGGGTCCTTCCACGGTGAGCTCGCGAAGGGGGGACGGGGTCCTTCCACGGTGAGGGGGACTGGGTCCTCCCACGAGTGGTGGGGGGCGGGCGTCCTCTGACGAGGCGTGGGGCAGAGGGTCCTCCGTCAGTGGCCGGAGCTGCCCGGGCTGGAGTGCCACAGCTTGCGCGGCGGCGACGTCCCCCGGTGGGTGGCGTCGCGGCGTGCCACGGTCATGGCGTCCTCCCCCGCCGGCTTGATGTCGGCGTAGGGCGACATCCGGAAACCCGTGGGGTGCACCAGCACCGGCTTGACCACCACCGGGCGCGAGCCGCGGGAGGCCGCCGCGCCGGCGATCGACTGCTCGGTGTACTCCCCCGGGGCGGCCATCTGCTCGGCCACCGCCTCCGGCCCGCCGGTCGCCCAGGCCTCGTGCAGCGCCGGCAGCTCCCACGCGCCGGTGGCCCGCAGTGAGACCCCGCGCGGGCCGGTGCGCCGCAGCACCCCGCGGATGACCAGCAGCCACGAGTGGAAGACCGTCGAGGCGTAGGGACCCTGGGCGTCCTCGAAGAAGGTGGAGTCGGTGCAGCCGGTGCCGTCGTCGAGGGTCACGAAGACCACCCGGCGGCCGGAGCGGATCGGCGGCGTCTGGGTGGCCACCTTGACCCCGGCGACCAGCACCTCGGCGCCGCTGCGGCTGGTGAGCAGCTCACTGGCCGGCACCGCGCCGATGGCGGCCAGGAACGGACGGTAGAAGTCGACGACGTGCCGGCTGGCGTCCAGGCCGAGCACCTCCAGCTCGGCGCGCACCAGTTCGGCGTCGGTGAACTCCGGCAGCCCGCTGCCCTCGGCCCAGCCGAGCCCCGGCTCCTCCGCCTCCTCGCCGGGCGGCTCCGCGCCCTCCATGTCGAGGCCCATGAGGTCGAGGCTGAGCTGCCCGGTCGTGGCGGCCTTCGCGCCGCTGCGGCTCCACCGGTCCAGCTCGCCGATCTGCAGCAGCAGGTCGCGGCGGGTGACCTGCCGGCGGCTGCGGGTGGGCCGGCCGGCCTCGCGGTCACGGACCCCGAAGCCGTAGAGGGAGTCGAACCCGCCGGCCAGCACCAGCCGCTCCACCACCGGCCGGGACACCGACGCCCGGTGCCAGAAGTCGGTGAGCGAGCGGTAGGGCTGCCCGGCGACGACCCGCTCCACCTCGTCGGCGGAGATGCCCTTCACGTCGGCCAGGGACAGCCGGATGCCGTAGCGGGACGGGTCGGGCATCGCCGCGGGCATCCACTCCGGCCGGGTCCAGCCCTCACCCTCGACCTCAGGTCCAGCCTCAGGGTCGGTGTCGGACCCGAGCCGTTCGACCCGGTAGGTGCCGGCGGAGGCGTTGACGTCCAGGCCCAGCACCCGGACGCCGAAGTTGCGGGCGTCGTCGAGGATCAGCCGCTTCGGGTACATGCCCGGGTCGTGGGTGAGCACCCCGGCGAGGAAGGCCGCCGGGTGGTGGGTCTTCAGCCACGCCGACTGGTAGGTGGGCAGCGCGAACGCCGCGGCGTGGGCCTTGCAGAAGCCGAAGGAGCCGAAGGCGACCAGCACCTCCCACACCTCCTCGACCACCTCCGCCGGATAGCGCTGCAGCGCCTGGGGCATGAACCAGGCCCGCACCTCGGCGTGCAGCTCCCGGTCCCCCAGCGCCCGGCGGACCTCGTCGGCCTCGGCCAGGTCGCAGCCGGTCATCTGCGCCACGATCTGCAGCACCTGCTCGTGGAAGACCACGACGCCGGCGGTCTGCTCGAGGAGCGGCGCGAGGTCGGGGTGCGGGTGGACCGGGTCCTGCCAGCCGTTCCGGGCCAGCAGGAACGGCGTGACCATGTCGCTCTTCACCGGGCCGGGCCGGAACAGCGAGATGTCGATGACGATGTCCTCGAACGTCTCCGGCCCGAACTTGCCGACCAGCTCCCGCTGCCCCGGGGACTCGATTTGGAACATGCCGAGGGTCCGGGTGCTGCGGATCAGCTCGAACGTCGTCGGGTCGTCGCGCGGGATCGCGTCGATGTCGACGGTCTCGCCGTCGACCCGGGCCACCTCGTCGAGGGCGTGCGCGATCGCCGACTGCATCCGGATGCCGAGCAGGTCGAGCTTGAGCAGCCCGAGCTCCTCGACGTCGTCCTTGTCGAACTGGCTCATCGGGTAGCCCAGGTAGCTGTTCTCCACCGGGGTGCGATCGAGCAGCGTGGCGTCGGAGAGCAGCACGCCGCACGGGTGCAGCGCGATGTGCCGGGGCAGCCCGTCGAGCCGGGCGACCAGGTCGAAGAGCAGGTCGAGGTCGCCGGTGCCGCCGCCGCGCCGCGCGCCCAGCCGACTGGCCCGCAGCTCCGGGAGGTCCTTGAGCGCGGCGTGCACCTGGTTGGCCCGGATATGCGGGAAGGCCTTGGCGACCGCGTCCACCTCGGCCGGCGGCAGCCCGAGCGCGGCGCCGACGTCACGGATGGCGTGCCGCACCCGGTAGGTGTCCATCATCGAGATGCAGCTGACCCGGTGGGCGCCGAAGCGGCCGAGGACCGCGTCGTACACCTCCATCCGGCGCGCGGACTCCACGTCGATGTCGACGTCGGGCAGCTGGTGGCGCAGCGGGGAGAGGAAGCGCTCCATCAGCAGGCCGTACCGGATCGGGTCGACGTCGGAGATGCCCAGCAGGTAGGTGACCAGGCTGCCGGCACCCGATCCGCGCGCTGCCGCCCGGACCCTCAGGCTCCTGATGAGGTCGACCACGTCGGCGACGGTGAGGAAGTAGGACGGGTAGCCGAGCGTGTCGATGACCGCCAGCTCGTCGTCCAGCCGCCGGGCCACCTCCGCCGTCCGGGCCATCCCCCGCCGGCCCAGCCCGGCCTCGCAGCGGGCACGCAGCACCGCCGAGGGGCCCATCCCCTGCTCGGCCGGGGTGGTGACCACGTCGAGCTCGGGGTAGCGCACGGTGCCGACGCCGAGGTCGGCCCGGACGTCGACCGTGCACTGCTCGGCCAGCCGGGCGGTGCGCTCCAGCAGCCGGAGCGCCGCATCGCGGTCGGGGCCGACGAGGTCCTCGGCGACCTCGGCCATCTCCTTGCCCGACTTGAGGTAACCCTCGGCGGTGCGCCGGTCGACGTGCCGGGTGTCGAGCGGGACCAGCCGGCGCGCGGCGTCCAGGACGTCGGCGGTGGGCGCGTCGAGCGCCTCGACGTAGCGGACCGCGTTGGTCAGCACCGCCGGGACTCCCTCCGCGGCGGCGAAGCGCAGCAGCGCCTGCGCCCGGGAGCGGTCGCCCCGGCCGCGGTGGTGCACGACCTCGAGCACCAGCGAGCCGGGGCCGAACACCGCGCGCCAGGCGGCCAGCCGGGCGGAGGCCACGTCGGCCCGTCCGGCGGCCAGCGCCCGGCCCACCGGGGAGTCCGGGCCCAGCAGGGCCACCAGCCCGGTCGCGTGCTCGGCGGCGAGCGCCAGCGAGCTCACCGGCTCTCCGCGGGTGCCACGCAGGTGGGTGGCGCTGGTCAGCCGGCACAACGACCGCCAGCCTGCACCGTCCCGCGCGAGGAAGGTGACGCGGGGCAGCCGCGGGTCGACGCTCGACCCACCGCGCGCCGGCGAGCGGCGGCCGGTGCGGCCGGGTGCGTCGTCCGGCGCGCCCGGCCGGCGGCCCCGTGCACGCTGCGCCGAGTGCGCACCACCGACCACGGGGGCCAGGGCCGGTGGGACGGTCGAGTCCACCGAGGACGTCACTGCCAGGTCCACCCCGAACAGTGGCCGCACGTCGGCTGCCCGGCAGGCCAGCGCGAACTTCACCGCGCCGTAGAGCCCGTCGCGGTCGGTGAGCGCCAGGGCCCGCATGCCGTGCTCGGCCGCCCGCTCGACCAGGTCGGCCGGGTGGTTGGCCCCGTACTGCATGGAGTAGCCCGAGGCGACGTGGAGGTGGACGAAGGGGTCGGGTCTCACCTCCCGTGCCGGTGCTCGGACCCGCCGACCACCCGGGGACGCGCGCGCCGGGGCGACTCCGGCGGCGGCGTGCTGCCCAGGGCGTTCTCCACGACGGCGAGGAAGGCGCGCACGTCGCGGACCAGGTCGTCGGCCTCGCGGTCGGTGACGGCGTGGGACAACCCGGCCTCGGCGGCGGCCCGCTTGGCCGCGCCGGCGGCGAAGAAGGTGGCCCACTCCCCCAGCTCGGGCGCCACCTGGCCGAGCAGCACCCAGGCGCTGCGCGGGCGGCGCCGCCCGGACTCCGGCCGGGTGCGGGCGGCCAGCACCGCGGCCGCGGCGCGCAGCGCGCTCAGGTGGGCGGTGGCGTAGCGCTGCCGGGCGTCGGCGCTCGCGGCCGCCTCGGCCAGTGCGCGGGAGGCCTGGTCGAGCAGCTGGCGTGCGGCCGAGGGCAGCGGTGGGGGCAGCGGCAGCTGGTCGGCCATGACGCGGACGGCTCCCATCAGTCGTGCACCCGCACGAGCGACCAGCGGTTGTCCGCCGACTCCCAGCTGAGGTCGAAGACGCCGGCGAAGCTCATCCGCGACCGCCAGGCCCGGACCGCCTCGACCCGCCACACCTCGCGGCTGGCGACCAGCTCGGCGGAGGCGCCACCGGCTCCCGCGGCACCGCGCTGCCACCACGGGGCGGTCTCCACCCACGAGTCGAGCAGCTCGCCCACGACGTAGCGCGACTGCCCGCGCCAGAACTGCGCCGGCCCGAGCGGCCCGCGCTCGACCCGCACCTCCTCGCCGACCCCGCTCAGCACCCGGCTCATGACAGACTCCCCACCCGCTCCGCCGCCCCACCGGCCCCGGCCCGCCGCACCGGGTGGGGAAGGACCCAGGTGCGGCGGGAGGCCGACGCAATTCGAACGCGTGTTCGAACTGCGTCGAGTAGACCCGACGGCACCGACGACGTCAAGCGGAACGCGCGGCCGGGTGCGCCGGGCCCGGCCGGACGGGGGACCGGGCCCGGAGCGGACCGCCCTGGCCGATGGCAGGATCGACGCATGAGCCGACCCGAGCACCCCCGGGTGGCCGCCATCTCCGCCCTCCTGGCCGAGGCCGGCGCGACCGGGCAGGTGCTCGAGCTGAGCGGCAGCGCCCGCACCGCCGCCGAGGCGGCCGGAGAGCTCGGCGTCCCGCTCGGGGCCATCGCCAACAGCCTGCTGTTCGACGCCGACGGCGCGCCGCTGCTGGTCCTCACCAGTGGCGCCCACCGGGTCGACGTCACCAAGGTGGCCGCGCTGCTCGGCGTCCGCGACGTGCGCCCGGCGTCGGCCGACTTCGTGCGCCGGCACACCGGCCAGCCCATCGGCGGCGTCGCCCCGATCGGCCACCCGGAGCCGATCGGCACGCTCGTCGACGTCGAGCTCGCCCGCTACGACCAGGTGTGGGCGGCGGCCGGGCACCCGCACGCGGTCTTCCCCACCAGCTACGAGGAGCTGCTGCGGCTGACCGGCGGTACCCCCGCCGAGGTCGGGAACGGCCCGACCGAGCTGCCGGAGGCGACCGCGTCATGACCGGCACCACCCCCGCGGCGCGGGTCACCGAGCTGCCCACCGACTGGTTGCGCGACCACATGCACGAGGCGCTGGCCATCTACGGCGAGGCGATGGGCTACAGCCCCTCGGTGGTCGCCGGTCGGTACGGCTACGCGATCCAGCACACCGAGCGCCCCGGGTTCCGCGCGGTCGGCGCCTTCGTGGAGACCCCCGACGGGGAGGTCCTCGTCGGGTTCGGCTACGGCTACCTGGTCGCGCCCGGCCAGTGGTGGCACGACCAGGTGCGCGCCGCGCTCGACCGGCGGACGGCGAAGCGCTGGCTGCCCGGCGCCTTCGAGGTCTGCGAGCTGCACGTGCACCCCGACCACCAGAGCCGCGGGCTGGGCCGCCAGCTGCTGCACGCCCTGGTGGCCGGCCTGCCCTACCCGGCGGCGCTGCTGTCGACCCCGGACAACGACACCAAGGCCTTCCGGCTGTACCACGCCGACGGCTTCGTCGACCTGGCCCGCAACCACCGCTTCCCCGGCGACTCGCGCCCCTTCGCCATCCTCGGCGCCCGCCTGCCGCTGCCGCCCCCGGCGCCGCGGCCCGACCGCACGTGAGCGAGCTCGCGAGCCCACGCAGGGGTGCAGCAGGGCTGCCGCGGCCGACGAGCGCCAGCGAGGAGGCCGCGGACGGCGACGCCGCCGTCGACGCCGTCGTCGTCGGCGGCGGGCACAACGGGCTGGTCGCCGCCTGCTACCTGGCCCGCGCCGGGCTGCGGGTGGAGGTCCTCGAGCGCGACGAGGTGCTCGGCGGCGCGGTCTCGACCGTGGAGCGCTGGCCGGGCGTGCGGGTCGACCGCGGCTCCAGCGCGCACGTGATCGTCCGGCAGAGCGGCATCGTCGAGGAGCTCGACCTCGCGGCGCACGGCCTGCGTTACGTCGACTGCGACCCGTGGGGCTTCGCGCCCGCCCCCTCCCCGGGCGGCCCCGGCCCCGACGGCCGGCCACTGGTGTTCTCCGTCGACCTCGACGCCACCTGCGCCTCGATCGCCGACGCCTGCGGGCCCGAGGACGCGGGTGCCTACCGCCGCTTCGTCGAGGTGTGGGCCCCGCGCAGCCGCGCCGTCGTCGGCTCCTTCGCCCGGCGGCCGACGGTGGGCGGGCTGGCCCGCTCCTTCTGGCCGCTGGGCGCCCCCGCCGACGGTCGGCCGCGGACCCCCGGCGGCGACCTCGCCGTCGACTTCCTCGGCTCCGGCGACGCGCTGCTCGACCGCTGGTTCACCAGCGAGCGGCTCAAGGCGGCCCTGGCCTGGTTCGGCGCGCAGTCCGGCCCGCCGATGTCCGAGCCCGGCACCGCGGCGATGGTGGCCTGGGCGACGCTGCTGCACGACGTCCCCCCTGGCCACCCGGTGGGCGGCTCGGGCGGGCTGACCCAGGCGCTGCGCCGCCGGCTGGAGGCCGACGGCGGGCGCGTCGCCCTGGGGGACGCCGCGACCCGGCTGCTGGTCGACGACGGCCGGGTGACCGGCGTCGAGACGGCGTCGGGACGGCGGGTCGCGGCCCCGGTCGTCGTCGCGGCCTGCCACGTGCTGGCCACCCGCGACCTGGCCGGGGAGCACGCCCCGCCGGCGCTGGCCGACGCCGCCCCGCCGGTGGGCAACGGCTTCGGGCTGGTGGTGCGGGCACTGACCGACGCCCCGCCGTCCTACCCGGGGGTCGACCCCGCGGCCGCGCTGGGCGGGCTGCAGCTGCTGTGCACCGACCGCGCGCAACTGGCCGCTGCCCACGGCGACTGGCTGGCCGGCCGGCTGCCGCGGGAGCCGGTGCCGCTGACGATGTGCTTCTCGGCCACCGACGACTCCCTCGCCCCGCCGGGGCAGCACGTGGTCACCGTGTGGGGCCAGTGGTACCCCTACGCGCTGGCCGACGGCGGGGACTGGGACGCGCTCGCCGAGGCCGAGGCGGGCCGGCTGATCGCCGCCGTGGACCGCTTCGCCCCCGGCTTCGCCGCCTCGGTGCGGCGGACGTACGTGCAGACCCCGCTGCTGCTGGAACGGGAACTGTCGCTGCTGCGTGGCAACGTCATGCACGTGGAGATGGGGCTGGCCAGCATGTTCGCCTTCCGTCCGACGCCGGCGCTGTCGGGCTACCGGGTGCCCGGGCTGACCGGCCTCTACCTCGCCGGTGCCTCCACCCACCCCGGCGGCGGGGTGTCGGGCAACTCCGGGCGGACGGCGGCCCGCGTCGTCCTCGGCGACCGGAGCGTGCCCGCCCGCGCACGGGAGGCCCTCCGGCGCGGACTGGCCCGGGTGCGCCGGTGAGCGGTCTGCTCGCCGTGCGGCCGGGCAACCGGCCGGCCGCACTCCCGTGGGCGCCGGCGGTGCTGCTGGTGCTCACCGCGATCGCCTATCCGCTGACCGACGACGGCGGCGCGGTCCGCGACGCGGTCAGCTGGACGATCGTGCTGCTCGGCTCGACGGTGTCCGTGGTGCACGCGACGGTCAGCCGGGGCGCCCGCACCGGGGCCGGTGTCCTGCTGGTCACCGCGGCCACCGCCGTGGCGTTCGAGGCGGTCGGCCTGGCCACCGGGTTCCCGTACGGCGAGTACGCCTACAGCGACGACCTCGGGCCCACGCTGCTCGGTGTCCCGTTCCTCGTGCCGCTGGCCTGGCTGATGATGGCCTGGCCGAGCTGGCTGCTGGCCCGGCGGCTCACCCGCGACGTGCGGGCGGGCCGCCGGCGCCCGGCCCGCGTGGCGGTGGCCGCGGCGGTGTTCGCCGGGTGGGACGTCGTCCTCGACCCGCAGATGGTGCAGGCGGGCTACTGGACCTGGGCGCACCCGCAGCCGGGGCTGCCGGGCATCGACACCGTGCCGCTGACCAACCTGGCCGGCTGGCTGCTGGCCGGTCTCGTGCTCATGGCGCTGCTCGACCTGGTCGTCGCCCGCACCGCGATCGAGCCGCTGCGCACCGGCGACGGCGCGCCGCTGCTGGTGCTGGGCTGGATGACCCTCGGTGGTGCCCTCGCGCACGCCGGCTGGCTCGGGCTGCCGGGGTCGGCGGTGTGGGGTGTGGTGCTCGCCGTCCCCGTGCTGGCCGCCCTGACGGCGCAGGCCCGCCGGACGTCGTGACCGGCCGGCTGCTGCGGGTCCTCTCCGGCGCGGCGGTCGCCGGGGCGCTGCACGCGGCGGTCAACGTGGTGCTGCTGCGCCGTCCCCCGGCGGGGCCGCCGCCGGTGCGCCGGCCGGTCACCGTCGTCCTGCCGGTGCGCGACGAGGAGGAGCAGGTCGGCGACTGCCTGGCCGGGGTGCTCGCCCAGCGGGGCGTGCCGGACCTGCGGGTGGTCGTGGTGGACGACGGCTCGACCGACGGCACCGTCGACGTCGTCCGCGCGGTCCCCGACCCGCGGGTGCGCCTGGTGGCCGCGGCCGACCCGCCGCCGGGCTGGCTGGGCAAGCCGCACGCCTGCGCCACCGGGGCCGCGGCGACCGATGACTCGGACGACGGCGTGCTGGTCTTCCTCGACGCCGACGTCCGGCTCTTCCCCGACGCGGTGACCGGCGCGGTCGCCGTCCTCGACGCGCACGACCTGGACCTGGTCTCCCCCTGGCCGCGGCCGGTGACCGCGACCGTGGCCGAGCGCCTCGTGCAGCCGCTGGGCCCGTGGCTGTGGATCACCACGCTGCCGGTGCGGCTGGCCGAGCGCTCGCGACGGCCGTCGCTGACCGCGGCGAACGGGCAGTTCCTCGTCGTCCGGCGGCCGGCGTACACGCGGGCCGGCGGGCACGGCGCGGTGCGCGGCGAGGTGATCGAGGACGTCGCCCTGGCCCGGGCGGTGAAGCGGGCCGGCGGCCGGGCGGTGCCGGTCGAGGGGTCACGGCTGGCCGCCTGCCGGATGTACGACGGCTGGCCGGCGCTGCGGGCCGGCTACGCCAAGTCGCTGTGGGCCTCGGTCGGCGGGTCGCCGGGAGCCGGCGTCGCCGTGGCGGCCGGGCTGACCGCCGTGTGGGTGCTGCCCGCGCTGGCCGCGTTGCGCGGGTCGCGGGCCGGGCTGGTGGGCTACGCGGCGGGCGTGGCCGGGCGGGCGGTGTCGGCCGCGGCGACCGGCAGTCGGGTCTGGCCGGACTCACTGGCGCACCCGCTGTCCATGCTGCTGTTCGACGTCCTGCTGGCCGGGTCGGTGGCCGGGCGGCGGCGGGGCACGCTGTCGTGGCGCGGTCGCCCGGTCGGCGGGGTCCCGGCGGCCCGGGAGACGATGGCCGGGTGACCAGCCCGAACGCACGCGTGCACTTCGACCCGGCGGCCATGGACGGCGGCGCCTTCTACCGGGTGCTCAACTCGATCGTGGTGCCCCGCCCGATCGCCTGGGTGGCCAGCCGCTCGGCCGAGGGGGTGGTGAACCTGGCGCCGCACTCCTTCTACACGGTGGCGTGCGTGTCCCCGCCGGTCGTGCAGTTCACCTCCGTGGGCCGCAAGGACACGCTGGACAACGTCGAGGCGACCGGAGAGTTCACCGTCAGCATGACCCCGGAGTGGCTGTTCGAGCAGGTCAACGCCACGGGCACCGACTTCCCGCACGGTGTCAGCGAGGCCGAGCAGGTCGGCGTCGCGCTGGAGCCGAGCGAGCGGGTCGGCGTCCCCCGGGTCGCGGAGTCGCCGGTCGCGGTGGAGTGCCGGCTGCACTCGACGGTGCGGCTGGGCGACAGCACGGTGGTGTTCGGCCGGGTCGAGCTGATCACCGTGTGGGAGAGCGCGGTCGAGGACGGGCGGCCGCGCATCGAGCGCCTCCGGCCGCTGGCCCGCCTGGGCGGCAACGAGTGGACGGCGCTCGGCGAGGTGCGCGAGATCAAGCGGATCTCCTACCGCCGCTGGGCCGAGGACCCGACCATCGGCGAGAACCTGCGCGGCCAGTAGCACCCGAGGACGGCACCTGGCCGCGGTGTCGGCCGGTAGGCCGGCCGGGTCACGGCAGGTGCGCGGCGATGTCGTCGGCGGCGTCGCCGCCGAAGGCGTCGGCGAAGCGCTCGAGGAACGGCTCGCGCCGCAGCTCGTACTCCTGGGTGCCGATGACCTCGACGGCCTCCGTCGCGACCGCCGACCCCAGCTGGGTGGCCCGCTCGAGGCCCAGCCCCCACATCCGGCCGGCGATGAACCCGGCGCGCAGCGCGTCGCCGCCGCCCGTGGGCTCGACCGGCTTGGTCTCCGGGACGGCGATGACCTCGATCGGCTCGGCGCCGGCCTGCCGAACGAGCACGCCGTCGGCCGCCCGGGTGGTGATCCAGGTGCCCACCCGGTCGAGCACCTCGGCGTCGCTCCACCCGGTCTTCTGCAGCAGCAGCGCGGCCTCGTACTCGTTGGTGAACAGCAGGTCCGCTCCGTCGACGAGGTCGCGGATCATCTCGCCGTCGGCCCACGCCAGCTGCTGGCTGGGGTCGGCGGCGAAGGCGTAGCCGCGGTCCCGGCACTCCTGGGTGTGCCGCACCATCGCCGTCGGGTCGTTGGGGCCGACGACGACCAGGTCCAGCGGGCCCACTCGGTCGGCGACCGGGGCCAGCTCGATGGACGACGCCTCCGACATCGCACCGGAGTAGAACGACGCGATCTGGTTGTTGGCCACGTCGGTGGTGCAGACGAAGCGGGCCGTGTGCTTGAGCTCCGACCAGTGCACGCTCGCGGTGTCCACGCCGTGCCGGCTGAGCCAGGCCTCGTAGTCGGCGAAGTCGCTGCCCACGGCGCCGACCAGCACCGGCGCGAGGCCGAGGAGCCCCAGGCCGTAGGCCATGTTGGCGCCGGCACCACCGCGGTGCTGCACCAGGTCGTCGACCAGGAACGACAGCGACACATTCTCCATCTGGCCCTCGACGAACTGCTCGGTGAACTTCCCCGGGAAGGTCATCAGGTGGTCGGTGGCGATGGAGCCGGTGACGGCGACGGGCACGGGGCGCTCCCTCGGTGGCGGCGTTCGACGGGACGCCCGGTGGACCGGACGACGACTCCAACACCCTAGGAGCCGCCCGGGTGCCGCGCCGGACGGCGTCGGCTGGCCGGAACCGGTGCCCGCGGGGTCCCTCACGCCGGCACGGTCGCTCCCAGCTGGCGGCCGCTCGGTCGGGGGATGCCGGCGGCGGCGTAGATCTCCGGCTCCTCGAGCGTCTCGTGTTCGAGGAGCTGCTCGACGATGGCCTCGAGCCGGTCCCGGTTCTCCCGCAACAACCTGCGGGCCTCGGCATAGCACTCCTCGCTGATGCGGCGCACCTCCTCGTCGACGGCGTCGAGCAGGGCCTCGGAGACGCCCGCCAGCCGAGGGTCGGCGTCCTTGGGCAGGACGGAGACCGGACCGACGCGCTGTGACATCCCCCACCGGCCGGCCATCGCCCGCGCGATCCGGGTGCTGTTCTCCAGGTCGTTCTCCGCGCCGGTGGTGACCACGCCGAAGACCTCCTCCTCGGCCGCCATGCCACCCAGCGCGCCGATGATGCGCCCGCGCAGGTAGCGCTCGTCGTAGCCGTAGCGGTCGGCCTCCGGGGTGGAGAGGGTGACCCCGAGAGCCCGGCCGCGGGGGATGATCGTGACCTTGCGGACCGGGTCGGCACCGGGCTGCAGCATGCCCAGCAGGGCGTGGCCGGCCTCGTGGTACGCGGTGCGCCGGCGCTCCTCGGGTGGGATCACGACGTCGCGTTCCGCACCGAGCTGGATCCGCTCGAGGGCGTCGGCGAAGTCGCGGGCCGACACGCTGTCCGCACCGCGGCGAGCGGCGCCGATGGCCGCCTGGTTGACCAGGTTGGCCAGGTCGGCACCGGTCATGCCGGGGGTGACGGCGGCGACCTGGTGCAGGTCGACGTCGTCGGCGAGCGGGACGCCGCGGACGTGCACCTGCAGGATCGCGAAGCGACCGTCCAGGTCCGGGGGGTTGACCGTGATGGTGCGGTCGAAGCGGCCGGGACGCAGCAGCGCGGGGTCGAGGACGTCGGGCCGGTTGGTGGCCGCCATGACGACCACCCCCTCGGCGCCGGAGAAACCGTCCATCTCGGTGAGGATCTGGTTGAGCGTCTGCTCGCGCTCGTCGTGCCCGCCGGTGGCGACCGCGCCGCCGCGGGCCCGGCCGATGGTGTCGATCTCGTCGATGAAGACGATCGCCGGGGCCACCTTGCGCGCCTCGGCGAACAGCTCGCGGACCCGCTGGGCCCCGACGCCGACGATCAGCTCGATGAACTCCGACGCGCTGGCCGAGAAGAACGGCACGCCGGCCTCCCCGGCCGTGGCACGGGCCAGCAGCGTCTTGCCGGTCCCGGGTGGGCCGGCGAGCAGGACGCCCTTGGGTGCGCGGGCCCCCAACCGGCGGTACTTCTCCGGGTTGCGCAGGAAGTCCACGACCTCGCTGATCTCGGCCTCGACCTCGTCGATGCCCGCCACGTCGTCGAACGTGACCCGGACGCTCTCCGGGTCGACGGGCTTCCGTCTGCTGCCCCCGCCGAACGGACCGGCGCCCAGCTGGCGCTGCCGCCGGAACAGCCACCAGTAGAAGGCGACCAGCACCAGGATCGGGGCGAAGGAGATCAGCAGGTTCCACAACGCCCCGCGCTGCTCCACCACCGGCTCGGCGCTGACCGTGGCCCCCGCGTCATCGAGGCGGGTGAGCAGGTCGTCCTCGGCGAAGGTCGGGCGCTCGGTGGTGAACTGCCGGTACTCCTCGCCCGAACGACCCGGGACCGGGCGGGCGGCGCGCAGCTCACCCTGGATCGTCGACCCCCGAGCGAAGACCTCCTCCACGTTGCGCGCGTCCACCTGGGCGGAGAACTCGGTGTAGGAGACGGTGACCGGCGCGTCGCCCTGGTCCTGCCAGGTCACCACGGCGAAGAGCAGGACGTAGGCGAGCAGCGCCACGGCGAACGGGCGCAGCCGCCGGAGACGGGAGGGCCGGTCCCCGTCGTCCCGGCCCGGTGGCATGCCCTCGGTGCGCCAGGGGCGTTCGGGCGCCCGGTTCTCCGGCTGGGGGCTGGGCTGGCCGCGACGGGTGGCGCCCGAGGGCCGGCTCGGTCGGTCGTCCATGTGCGGTCTCCCGTGCACTCGACGGCGTTGCCCCCGTCCTACCCCGCCCGGCGCGGGTCGGGCAGTGCCCCCCGACCTGGGGACGTCCTGGAACGGCCACCCTCCCGGGGCCCGCGCCGAGCCTGCGGGGCGTGGGGAGGAGGGTGGTCCTCCCTTCAGTCGGCCAGCGCCCGCCGCAGCGCCGTCCCCAGCTGGGCGACGCCGACGACGCCCAGCAGGCAACCGGCCGCCGTCCCGCAGGTGACCACCACAGCGGACCAGCCGAGGCCCGCCACCACCCCGGCTCCGCCGAGGGTGAAGCCGGTCATCGCGACCCGGGTGGGGCGCTCCCAGACCGACAGCTCCCCTGTCTCGGCGACGCCGGCCTGCCCGGCCCGGGCGCGCAGGTAGTCCGGCAGCCAGCACAGCCCCCCGAACGCCGCGGCCAGCCAGCCGGGGGCGCCGGCCACCCAGAGCGCGGCGGCGAACGCCCCCTCGCTGAGCCGGTCGACGGCCGAGTCGAGGACGAAGCCGCGGCGCGAGGCCCGCCCGGTCCCGATGGCCAGCGCCCCGTCGAGCCCGTCGAGGACGGCGGAGAGCCCGACCAGCACCCCCGCGAGCACCAGCCACGGGCCACCGACCGCGGCGGGGACGACAGCGGCCGCCGCGACGAGCAGCCCCGCGACGGTCACCGCGACCGGTGGCAGCCCGGCGACCCGCCGGGCCAGCGCGTACACCCCGGACAGCCAGCCGTGCACCAGCCGGCTGGCCGCCGGGTCGGCTCCGCCGTGCCACCTCGACCAGGCGGCGAGGTACTCCTCGCGGCTCAGCACGGCGCCCGCTCCACCAGCGCAGTCCACCAGGCGCGGCGGGCCAGGGACAGTGGAGGGGTGCTCGCCGGTCTCTCCCCCGCCCGACGCCGCCTGGTCGTCACGCTCCTGGCCCTCGTGGTCGTCGCCGTGCTGGTCACCGGGGCGGCGCTGCTCCTGGGCCGGACGTCGGGCGCCGCGGGCCGCGAGCCGGTGTCCCAGGGGACGCCCGGCCCGGTGCTGCTCGTGCCCGGCTACGGCGGCTCGACCGCGTCGCTGCAGTCGCTGGCCGACCGGCTGACCGCGGAGGGGCGCGACGCCACGGTGGTCGACGTGCCCGGCGACGGCACCGGTGACCTCGGCGCCGCGGCCGACGCGCTCGCCGAGGCCGCCGACGCGGTCCTGGTGCGCACCGGCGCGGACAGCGTGGACGTCGTCGGCTACTCCGCCGGCGGCGTGATCGCCCGGTTGTGGGCGGCGGACGGCGGCGCGGCCGTCGCCCGGCGGGTGGTCACCCTCGGCGCTCCGCACCACGGCACGACGCTGGCCGACCTGGCCGGGCAGCTGGGACCGGAGCAGTGCCCCGAGGCCTGTCGTCAGCTCGCCACGGCGAGTCCGCTGCTCGCCGGGCTCAACGCCGGCGACGAGACGCCGGAGGGGCCGGCCTGGATCTCGATCTGGACCACGCAGGACCAGACGGTGACCCCGCCGGAGTCCGCCCGGCTGGAGGGCGCGATGGAGCTGCCGGTGCAGTCGGTGTGCCCCGGCGCCCGCGTCGGCCACGGCGACCTGCCGCGCGACCCGCTGGTGCAGGCGATGGTGCTCGAGGAGCTGGGCGCCGCCCCGCCGGCCGCGCTGGGACCGGCGGACTGCGCCCGCCTCGGCGGCTGACGAGGCGGTCCTGCTCCTAGCTGGTGACGTCCTTGGTGGTGAAGTTCGCCCAGGCCGCGGCCAGCAGCACGCCGACGTAGACGCCCTGCAGCGCCAGCCCGCGGACGACGTCCCGCCACAGGATCGGGTCGCGGAACAGGTCGACGAAGGCCAGCCAGTACCGGGTCGGCAGGTAGGGCGCGATCGGGGAGGCGGCGTCCAGCGTGAACAGCAGCGAGGAGGTGACCAGCACCGCCAGCGCGCCGAGCGCGGCGGCCAGCGGCGAGTCGGTGAGCGTGGAGAAGAACAGCCCGAAGGCGGCGACGCCGAGCATGGAGACCGTCACGTAGCCGATGGCCATGAGGCTGCGGCCGGCCAGCTCCTGCTGGGTCAGCGAGGTCCCCGACACCGACGTCGTCGCGCCGGCGGCGACGGGCTGGGCCTCGAACAGCGTCGTCCCGACGACGTAGCCCACCGCGGCGACGACGACCACGGTGACCAGCACGAACGCCATGAGCGCGACCAGCTTGGCCAGGAGCAGCCGGGTGCGGCCGGCCGGCCGGACCAGCAGGTAGCGCAGCGTGCCCGCCTGTGCCTCGCCGGCGACGGCGTCGCCCGCCACGACGGCCACCGCTATGGGCAGGAACAGCGGCAGCACGATGGCCAGCGCCGCCAGCGGGAACAGCGCGCCGTTGGTGAGGACGGCGGAGAGGAACGGCGGGCCCTCCCCGGGCCGCGGCGCCAGGTCGGTCAGCTGCACCAGGACGGCGACCAGCACCGGCAGCGCGTTGAGGACGGCGATCGTCACCCAGGTGCGGGGACGGCGGAACATCTTGCGCAGCTCGACGCCGATCACCGGGCCGCCTCCACCCGGTCGGCGCTCGTGCCGGCCGCGGCGAGCACGACCTCCTCGAGGGTGGGCCGCTGCAGGGCCAGACCGGTGACCGGCACGCCGGCGCCGACGAGCAGCGCGTTGACCTCGGCCGGGTCGGCGCCGCGCACCAGCACGCGCGAGCCCTCGACGGCGAGCACCCGGCCGTCGAGCACCGCCCGCACCCGGTCGGCGGCCGGGGTGTCCACCACCGTCGCGCCGGTGGGCGCGGTCAGCCGGGCCAGCTCGTCCTGCAGCACCAGCCGGCCGCGGTCGAGCACGCCGACGCGGGTGCACAGCTGCTCGACCTCGGCCAGCAGGTGGCTGGAGAGGAACACCGTCGTCCCGCCGCGGTGCAGCTCGAGCAGCAGCTCGCGGATCTCGGTGATGCCCTGCGGGTCCAGCCCGTTGGTCGGCTCGTCCAGCACCAGCAGTTCCGGACGGCGCAGCAGCGCGGCGGCCAGGCCGAGCCGCTGCCGCATGCCGAGGGAGTAGGCGCGCACCGGCCGGCGGTCGATGCCGCCGAGGCCCACCTGCTCGAGCACCTCCCCGATGCGGGCGCGGCGGGTGCGCCGGGAGCCGCCGGGCCCGGCCGCGTCGATCAGCGCGAGGTTGGCCCGGCCGGACAGGTGCCCGTGGTGCGCCGGCCCCTCGACCAGCGCGCCCACCCGGGGCAGCACCCGGCGGCCGGCGCGGGGCATCCGCTCCCCCAGCAGCTCGACCTCGCCGGCGGTCGGCAGCACCAGGCCCAGGAGCATCCGCACCGTCGTCGTCTTGCCCGAGCCGTTGGCGCCGAGGAAGCCGTAGACGTCACCGGCGCGGACGTCGAGGTCGATGCCGTCCACCGCACGCAGCCGGCCGTAGCGCTTGACCAGCCCCCGGGTGCGGATCACCGCGTCCACGAGACGGCTCCCAGCAGGCGGCGGGCGGCGTCGGCGAGCGCGTCGGGAGTGACCGTGCCGGTGAGGACGTAGGACGGCCCGTCCACCGGGTCGACGAGCATGAGGCCGAGCGGGCCGGCGGCGACCCGGGTGCCGAGCTCGTCGGTGACGGCGTCGGGGCTGGCGGTCAGCGTCTCGCGCAGCCCCCCGGCCAGCCGTCCCGGCACCGGCGCGGCCGCCAGCAGCGTGATCCCGCGGCCGTACACCCCGACCGCGTCGGGCACGCCCGCGAAACCCCGCCGCGACAGGCCGGCCAGCTCCCGCGGTAGTGGCACGTCCGGCGCCCGCTCCTCGGCCTGGGCGATCAGCTCCTCGGTGTCCGGCGCGGTGAGCACGGTGGCATCCGGCGGCGGGGCGAACGCCACGACGTCCGCCGGGGGGACGGCGAGGTCGAGGTCGAGGAAGCGGGTGTCCAGTGCCGGGAGGGCGGCCCCCTCGGCGAACACCTCCACCTGCAGCGGCAGCCCGCTGGCGGGGTCGACCCACACGTCGACCCGGCCCACCGACGAGGCGGCGTCGGCCGGCACCACGCGCAGCCCGAGCGCGTCGCGGCCGGCCACCCGGCGGGCGCCGACGCGGGAGAGCTCGTCGTCGGCTGCCTCGGACAGCAGCCGCCGGCCGAGCGCGGCGGGCAGCAGGTCCGGCGGGGTGGGCAGCGCCAGCGACGCCGGGGCGCCGCGGGTGGCGGTCGCGGCCTCGAAGTCCCAGGTCCAGGTGACGCCGGGGGTGCGGTGCACGCCGGTCTCCCCCGCTCCGCTCACCACGTCGACCCGGTGCTCCTCCGGTCCGCGCCACCACACCCGCATGAGCGTGCGGTCGCTGAACAGGTCGGCGACGTCGGTGAGCCGCTCGGACACCGGGAGCGCCAGCCCGCCCGCGGAGACCGCGTAGCCGGAGAAGCCGACGTCCGCACTGGCCAGCACGGCAGCCCGGAGCTCGGTGGCGGGGACCTCGGTGTCGTCGGCGGGCAGGGCCGCGACGACCGACGGCAGGGCGACCAGGGCCGCGACGAGCAGCCCGACGGCAGCCCACCGCCCGAGCGCGCCCCTCCCCCGTGCGGCCATGCGTCCCACGGTACGTGCGCGGGGCCCCGGGCCGGCCTCCTGCCGGCGGAAGGACCCCGTCCTCCTCACGCCTCGTGGAAGGACCCCCTGCCCCCCACCACTCGCGAGCTCGCGGCGGGACCCTGCAGGGGGCCAGCGAGCCCCGGGACGGGGCCGGGGACGGGGTGCTCTCAGTGCGAGCCGGTGTGCGCCTTGCGCCGGTGCACCGTGAGGTTCATGACGAGCACGATCACCGCCCCGACGACGAGCCCGACGACCGCACTGGCGAGGGTGTTGACGAGCCACCCGACGACCCCGCCGAGGGCCCCGGTGGCCTCGTGCGCCAGCTCCTCCAGGTGGTGCACGGCGCCGTACACGGCGTGCAGGCCCAGCTCGTCGGAGCCGACCAGCAGGATGTGACCACCGACCCACAGCATCGCGGCGGTCCCGATCACGGTGATGACGGCCAGCACCCGGGGCATCGCCCTGACCAGCCCGTGGCCGAACCGGGCCACGCCCTTCCCGGGCCGCTGGGACAGGCTCAGGCCGACGTCGTCCATCTTCACGATGAGCCCGACGACGCCGTAGACGAGGACCGTGATGCCGACCGCGACAAGGGCGAGGATCGCCGCCCGGGAGAGGAACGGCTGGTCGACCACCTCGTTCAGCGAGATGACCATGATCTCCGCCGAGAGGATGAAGTCGGTGCGCACCGCCCCGGACACGATGCTGTCCTCGTCCCGCGGCGTCTCCTCGCCCGCGGTGTGGTCGTCGTGGCCGCCGCGGAGCTTGTGCCACACCTTCTCCGCGCCCTCGTAGGAGAGGTAGGCGCCGCCGAGCATGAGGATCGGGGTCAGGAGCCACGGCAGGAACTGGCTGAGCAGCAGCACCGCGGGCAGCAGGATGAGCAGCTTGTTGCGCAGCGAGCCCTTGGCGATGCGCTTGATGATCGGGATCTCGCGCTCCGCGGCCAGGCCGTGCACGTACTGCGGCGTGACGGCGGTGTCGTCGACGACGACACCGGCGGCCTTCGCGCTGGCCTTCCCAGCGGCGAGCCCGATGTCGTCGACGGACGCGGCGGCGGCGCGCGCCAGCGTCGCCACGTCGTCGAACAGGGCTACGAGTCCACCCGCCACGCCGAACTCCTTCCGATGTCCCAGCACCCGTGCGCTGTCCCAGTGATCCTGGTGTGTCCGGCGGTCCTGCGCGCGGCCACCTGCTCAGTGTTCCCTGACGGGCGTACCCGGCCGGGACACGCTGAACGCCCCGTCCGGGGTTCGCGTCCTCCGGCGGCCAGGACGGGCACCCTGGGGCGACGGGCTGGTCACGGAGCGCAGCAGGAGGGCAGGAGAGTGCGGACGGCGGACGGCCAGGGCGCGGCGCTGTGGCGCGACCGGTACCTCACCGAGGGCCGGCTGGTCGTCGTCCGATCACCCCGGCGCGAGCCGTCGTCCCGGCGCGCGCGCCTGCACGAGGCCGCCGCCCGGCTGGACCGGGCCGCCCGCACCCGGCTGGGACTGCCGTCCCCTCCTCCCGAGGCGGCCTCCCCGGCACCCGAGGCGGCCTTCGCGGCCTGGGACACCACGGAGGCGCGCGTCGCCGCGGCCGCCGGGCGGGCGTGGGCGGAGACGGTGCGCGAGCCGTCGTGGTCCTCGCCGCTGCTGGCGGCCAGCCGCTTCGACGGCCAGGCCGAGGTCGACCGCATCGTCGACCTCGCACTGCGCATCCGGTCGGCCCGCGTCTCCCTCGGGGTGCGCCCGGTCGGGACGGCGGCGGAGTACTGGGACCGCCAGTCCGCCGCCCTGGAGGCCGCCGCGCTCCGGCTCGGGTACCGCGCCGACGCGCTGATCCGCTACCGCGACCAGGCCGCGCTGCTCTCGGCGGAGCTGCGTCAGCTGGCCGACCTGGAGCGGCTGGAGCGCAGCGCCGCGGAGGTCGACGGGATCACGGCCGCGACGTCGGCACTGCCCGGCCGGGGGGAGGGCGACCTGCGCGCGGTGACCGACGAGGTCGCCGCGGTGCGCGGCGCGGTGACCGAGCTGGTGGCACTCATGACCCGCACCCGCGCGCCGCTGGCCGAGCCGCCGGACCCGGCCTGACGCCGCGGTGCCGTGCGCTCGAGGCGCATCCCAGGACGGACGGCGCCCCCGACGGACATCGCGCGGGCAAGCCGACGCATGGCTCGGCGGCGACCGCGGGTAGAGCGATCCCATGGCGCCTCCCATCAGTGACGCGGTCGTCGTCGACGTCCTCCGCCGGGTCGACCGGCTGACCGCCCCACTGGTCCGCCGGCTGGGCCGGCCTCCGGAGCTGCCGGCGGCCGAGCGGGAGCAGTGGTGGGCCGACCGGGTCTCCCGGATCGGGGCCGGTGTCAGCGCCGCCCCCCGCCTCGCCGGCAAGCTCGCCGACCTGCTGCCGCTGCAGAACACGGTCGGCTCCGCGGTGCAGGCCGTGGTGGTCGGCGGCGTGGCCACCGAGCACGGGATCGAGGCCCCGGCCGAGCGGGTGTCGCTGCTGGCCCACGTGCTCCTCGACCGTCACCTCCCCGCGCCGCGGGTGGAGCCGCTGCTGCAGCGGGCGCCCGGCACCTATGCCGAGGAGGCGTTCGGCGCGCGGCAGGACCGCGCAGGTCTGTGGGGGAACCTCCGCACGATCTGGCGGGTGGCCCGGCTGCTCAGCCGCATCGACGACACCCTCGACGCCCGCCCCAAGGGCAAGCTGCGTCACCGGTTCCTGGCCAACCTGCCGGTGGTCGGCGTCGTCGGTGGCTACGCCGCCGAGCGGGAGGCGCTGCGCCGGGCCGCGGCGGCGGCCGCGGCGCTCGCGAGCGCGCCGGCACGCGTCAGTGCGTAGGCCCGGGTCACCCCGGAGCGGGCCCCGCGGGTCGACTCCACAGCCAGCTCCGGTGGGGCCGTGCCGGTACCGGCGCCGGATCCGGGAGGTTGGTCAGCGCCGCGTGGAGGGCGGCGGTGAACGGCACGGCCAGCAGGGCACCGGCGAGGCCCGCCACGAGCGCCCCAGCGGTGATCACCACGGCCACCACGAACGGGTGCAGCCGGACGTAGCGCCCGACGAGGAACGGCTGCAGGACGTGCGCCTCGACCTGGTTGTCGACCAGCAGGACGGCGATCAGCACGACCGCCGACACCAGGCCGTGCGTGGCGAAGGCGACCAGTACCGCCAGGCCGCCGGCGAGGACCGCCCCGACGAGCGGGACGAAGCTGCCCAGGAAGACCACGATGGCCAGCGGCGCCACGAGGGGGACCCGGAGCACGAGCAGGGTGACCGTGACCACCAACGCGTGGAAGACCGCGATCACCACGGTGCCCCGCACCCACCCCGAGAGCCGGGACCAGGCCGGCACCCCCGCACGCACGGCCCGGGGCCGCGCAGGCACCGGCAGCCGCGTGACCAGCCAGGTCCACATCCGGTCGCCGTCGGTGAGCAGGATGATCGTCAGCAGCAGCGTGAGGACCACGCCCGTGAGCACCTCGGCTGCGGTCTGCAGGCCGGTGAGCACGCCGGTGGCGAACGACCCGCTGCCGGACTGCAGGTACACCACCAGCTGGTCGCGCAGCCGCAGCAGCGTGTCGTTGCTCAGCGGCAGCTGCCGGACCGCCCGCTCCAGCGCGGCCGACAGCGTGGGCACCTCGGCGACGGCCCGCTGCACCACCCAGGTGAGCACGGCGGCGACGACCAGCACCATCCCCACCACCGCGACCGCGGTGGACGACCCACGGGACAGCCCCCGCCGCCGCAGGGCCGAGACGAGGGGGGAGAGCAGGGCGGTGAGCAGCAGAGCCGCGGCCATCGGCAGGGAGACCAGGTAGAGCGTCTCCGCGGCGCGCAGCAACAGGACCGCCATCAACGCCAGGAGCAGCAGCCGCCACCCCCATCCGGCGAGGTCGACCAGCAGGGGCGGAACGGGCATCCGGGCCGGCCCCCCGACGGCGGGCTCGCCGGCGACCGGTTCTGCCGGCGGCTCGTCCCCCGGGCCAGCGGCGGGAGCCGCCACGGTCGCGTCGACGCCGCGGGGCCCGTCGTCGCCCACGACCGGGCCACCGTCTCGCCCGCCCGCCCGCCGGGATGCGGTCACCTCGCCATGGTCACCCGTGCGGACGGTCCCGACGAGGCCTGCGGTCGCGCCGCGACGGGCCCGGACTCAGTGAGACGTGCCGACCGCCACCAGGTTGGCGTGCACCTCGCGGGTCGCCGTCGACCGGTTCATGGTGATGAAGTGGATGCCCGGGACCCCCTCGTCGAGCAGCGTCCGGCACAGCTCGGTGGCCACCTCGACGCCGTAGGCCCGCACCGCGGCCCTCGCCTCGGGGGTGTCGCCGTCCAGCTCGGCGAAGCGGTCGGCCAGGTGCTCGGGGAAGGCCTGCCCGGACAGCTGCACGATCCGGGTGATCTGCCGGGCGTTGGTCACCGGCATGACCCCGGCGATGATCGGCACCTCGCAGCCGGTGGCGGCCACCCGGTCGCGCATCCGCAGGTAGTCCTCCGGCCGGAAGAACATCTGCGTGATCGCGAAGTCGGCGCCGGCCCGGCACTTGCGCACGAACATCTCGACGTCCGTCTCGAAGTCCGGCGACCGCGGGTGCCGCTCGGGGAAGGCGGCCACGCCGACCGAGAAGTCCCCCATGGAGCGGATCAGCTCGACCAGCTCGGCGGCGTACGTCAGCCCCTCCGGGTGGGCCACCCACTCCGCCTGCGGGTCCGCCCCCGGGGGGTCGCCGCGCAGCGCCAGCAGGTTGCGCACCCCCACCGCGGCGAGCCGGCTGACCACGTTCCGGAGCTCCGCGACGCTGTGGTCGACCGCGGTCAGGTGGGCCAGCGGGGTCATCGTCGTCTCGGTGGCGATGCGCTCCGTCACCGACACGGTGCCCTCGCGGGTCGACCCGCCGGCGCCGTAGGTGACGGACACGAACGACGGGTGCAGCCGCTCGAGCTCGCGCAGCGCCGTCCACAGCTGGGTGGCGCCCTCGGGGTTCTTGGGCGGGAAGAACTCGAAGGACCACGTCGGCCGGCTCTCGGCGAGCAGCTCGCGCACGGTCCGGGTCATGGACAGCGAGGATACGGACCCGCCGCCGACCGGCCCGCGCTGCATCCGCCCGGCACGCCGCCGGAGAAGGTCCTCCGGCACCGCCGCACACCCGGCTCCAGGAGGCAGACCCCGTGGCCCTGACCCACTCCGCCCGGATCCCGGCCGCGCCTGATCGAGTCGCGCGCGATACTCGGTCCGTGACCGCCGGGGCGCAGCAGCGCGAGACACCCGCCCTCCCCCCGGCTCCTCCGCCGACCACCGCCGAGATCGACCGCGTGCGCGCGGCCGTCTGGACGGCGCTCTCGGACTTCCTCGAGGAGCAGCGCGAGACCCTGGCGGCGATGGACCAGTCGCTGCTCCCGGTGATCGACGAGGTCTGCGCCCTGGCCGATGGCGGCAAGCGGCTGCGCCCCCTGTTCGCCTACTGGGGCTGGCGCGGCGTCCGCGGCGAGGGCCCCGGGGAGTCCGACGCGGCGGTGCTGCGGGCGGTCGCCGCGCTGGAGTTCGTGCACGCCAGCGCGCTGGTGCACGACGACGTGATGGACGGCGCGCTGACCCGCCGCGGTCGCCCGGCCACCCACGTCGGCTTCGCCTCCCGCCACGGGGACGGCGCGCTGGCCGGGGACGGCGACGCCTTCGGGGTGGGCGCGGCGATCCTCGTCGGCGACCTCGCGCTGGTGTGGTCCGACGAGCTGCTGCGCTGCTCGGGCATCTCCCCCGCCGCGCTCTCCCGGGCCCGCGAGGTCTGGGACACCATGCGCACCGAGGTGACCGCCGGGCAGTACCTGGACCTGCTGCGCGCCGCGGGCGGCCTGCCCGGCGTGCAGGGCGCGCTCACCGTGGCCCGCTACAAGAGCGCCGGATACACCGTGCAGCGGCCGCTGCAGCTGGGCGCCGCCATCGCCGGCGCCGGCGAGCGCGCCGCCGAGGTCTACACCGCGATCGGCCTCCCCCTCGGCGAGGCGTTCCAGCTGCGCGACGACGTCCTCGGGGTGTTCGGCGACCCGTCGGTCACCGGCAAGTCCGCCGACGACGACCTGCGCGAGGGCAAGCAGACGCTGCTGGTGGCGCTGGCCGAGGAGGCCGCGGACGACGACGGGCGGCGGCTGCTCACCGAGTTCCTCGGCAACCCCGAGGCCGGGCCCGAGGAGTTCGACGCGCTGCGGGCGCTCATCGAGGCCACCAGCGCCCGCGCCCAGGTCGAGCAGCGGATCGCCGAGCGCACGACGCTCGCCCGCACCGCCATCGCCGAGGCCCCGCTGGCCGACGACGCGCGCGCCGCCCTCGACGCGCTCGCCGTCGCCGCGACCACCCGCACCGCCTGATGGTCCGCACCGTCCCCGGGCGCACCGACCGGGTCGTCGTCGTGGGCGCCGGCCTCGCCGGGCTCTCGGCGGCCCTGCGGCTGCGCGGCGCCGGCCGGGAGGTCACCGTCGTCGAGCGCGCCGCGGGCCCCGGCGGGCGCGCCGGGCGGGTCGAGGAGCGCGGCTACGCCCTCGACACCGGCCCGTCGGTGTTCACCGCCCCCCAGCTGGTCGATGACGCCCTCGCCGCGGTCGGCGAGAAGCTCGAGGACCGGCTGCAGATGGTCCCGCTGGAGACCACCTACCGCGCACAGTTCGCCGACGGCTCGCACCTCGACGTGCACGCCGACGTCGACGCGTTCGCCGCCGAGGTGGAGGCGCTGTGCGGGCCGGGCGAGGCGGCGGCGCTGCGCCGCTACCTGGCCGACCTGGCCGCGCTCTACCGGCTGCAGCTGACCACCTTCATCGACCGCAACCTCGACACCCCGCTGGACCTGCTGGGCCCCGAGCTCGTGCAGCTGGCCCGGCGCGGCGGCTTCGGCCGGCTGTCCCGGCACGTCGAGCGGCACTTCACCGACGAGCGGTTGCGCCGGCTGTTCAGCTTCCAGGCCCTCTACGCCGGGGTCTCGCCGTACCGCGCGATCGCCGCCTACGCCGTCATCGCCCAGCTCGACATCGGCGCCGGCGTCTGGCACCCGGTGGGCGGGATCGCCGCCGTCCCCCGCGCGATGGCCGCCGCGGCCGCCGACGCGGGGGTCGGGTTCCACTACGCCACCGGCGTGCGCGAGCTGGAGGTCGGCGGGTCGCGCGTCACCGGCGTGCTGCTGGACGACGGCGAGCGGCTGCCCGCCGACGCCGTCGTCGTCACCGTCGACCGGCCGGAGACGCTGGTGCCCGGGTTCCGGCAGGTGCGACGGCCGGTGTACTCGCCGTCCTGCGTCGCGGTGCACCTGGGCGTGCGCGCCGAGCTGCCCGGCCAGGCGCACCACACGATCAGCTTCGGCGCCGCCTGGCGGGAGGTCTTCCGCGAGCTCACCGTCGAGGGCCGCCCGATGACCGACCCGAGCCTGCTGGTCAGCATGCCGTCGCGCACCGACCGCAGCCTCGCCCCGGAGGGCGGCCAGGTGCTGAGCATCGTCGCGCCGACCCCGAACCTCGACCCGCACAGCGGCGGCAACCCCGACCTGGACTGGACGACGCTGGGCCCCCGCTACCGCGACGAGGTGCTCGGCGTGCTGGAGGTGCGCGGCTGGACGGGGCTGATCGGCGCGATCGAGGTCGAGCACGTCGACACCCCGCTGACCTGGGCGGCGCAGGGCATGGCCGCCGGGACGCCGTTCGCGCTCGCGCACACCTTCGGCCAGACCGGCCCGTTCCGGACCCCGACGCTGCCCCGGCGCGGCCCGGAGAACGTCGTCCTCGCCGGCTCCTCGGTGCAACCCGGCGTCGGCGTGCCCATGGTCGTCATCAGCGGCCGGCTGGCCGCGGAGAGGATCACCGGGTGACCGAGCTGGCGAGGTCACCCGGTGACACACCATCGGCGGGCACGCCAGCGACGAGCGCCAGCGAGGAGCAGACGTGACCCTCACCGACCCGCCGCGCACGCAGGCCGAGCGGCAGGCGCTGCTCGACGCCGCCTACCGGCACTGCGCGGCCATCAACGCCGAGCACGGCAAGAGCTACCACCTGGCCACCCGGCTGCTCACCGCCGACCGTCGGCCGGCGGTCCACGCCCTCTACGCCGCCGCCCGCACCGCCGACGACCTCGTCGACCACCCCGGCCCCGACCCGGCCGGCGACCTCGCCGAGTGGTCCCGCGCGGTGCTCGCCGAGCTGGAGGCCGGCTGGTCCGACGACCCGGTGCGGCTGGCCCTGGTGCACACCTACCGCCGGTACGACATCCCCGTCGAGCACCTGGTCGACTTCCTCGCCGCGATGACCAGCGACCTCGAGGTCACCGGGTACGCCGACATGGACGCCCTCGACCGCTACATGTGGGGCTCGGCGTCGGTCATCGGCCTGCAGGTGCTCCCCGTGCTCGGCACCGCGCCGGGCGTGGCCCGCGAGGAGGCCGCCCCGCACGCCATCGCTCTGGGCGAGGCGTTCCAGCTGACCAACTTCCTGCGCGACGTCGCCGAGGACGTCGACCGCGGCCGGGTCTACCTCCCGGCCGACCTCATGGCCGCGCACGGCGTCACCCGCGAGCAGCTCGCCGACAAGCGGTACGACGGGAACTTCCGCGCGCTGATGCGGGAGATGGTCGCCATCGTGCGCCGCCGCTACGACGACGCCGCCCCGGGGACGCCGATGCTCGCGCCGGAGTCCCGCGACTGCGTGCGCGCGGCCACCGACCTCTACGGCGGCATCCTCACCGAGATCGAGCGGGCCGACTACCGGGTGCTCGACCGCCGGGTGCGGGTCTCCAGGCCGCGGCGCCTGGCGGTGTTCGCCCGCCGGTTGACCGCGGCCCAGCTGGCCAGGGTCAGGGTGACCATGGCGAAGCCGAACAGCAGGTCCTCGACCGGCGCGTAGGCGATCCGCGGGCCCCAGATCGTGTCCGGGTCGTAGGTGACGACCTCGAGCCCGGTCAGCACGCCGTTCATCAGCAGCTGGAACGTGATGATGATCGCGTAGGCCACCCAGAACACCGGCCGGGTGACCATCCGGGTGCGGTAGACGGCCAGGTCCAGCACGAGGACGGCGACCACCGCCAGCACGGCCAGCGTCGAGTAGCTCACCGGCCGGTCCCGGCTTCCTCCGCGGGGTAGCCGGCGTCCCAGCCGGTCACCTTGCGCACGGCCTCCAGCGCCAGCACCGAGCACAGCGGGACGACGAGGAAGAACAGCACCTCCTCGACGGGGATGCCACCGGGCAGCCGGACGCCGAGGGTGAGCTCGTCGGAGTAGTCCCAGTGCCCCTGCGCGATGGCGTAGAGCACCCACACCACGAAGACGACGAACTCCGGGGCCACCGCCACCAGCAGCCGCCGCCAGCGGGCGTACACCCGCACCCGCAGGAACAGCTCGAGCGGTGCGGTGACGACCAGGCAGCCGGCGAGCAGCGCCAGGTACGTCAGGTGCCCCACGCGCGCGCCGTCAGAAGGCCAGGGCCTGCGCCCGGCGGGTGACCTCGGTGTGCCGGTCGCTGCGCAGCGCCTCCACGGGGGTGCCCGGCAGCGTCTCGTCGGCGCGGAACAGCCACTCGAAGGCCTCCTCGTCGCTGAACCCGCCGTCCCTGAGCACGGTGATCAGGCCGGGCAGGTGCTTGAGGACGGCGCCGTCCTGGAGGAAGTCGGCCGGGATCCGGCTGTTGCCGCTGCCGGGGACGGCCATGAGCTTGTGCTCGCGCAGCAGCTGCCGGACCCGGTTCGGCGAGACCCCCAGTACGCCGGCGACCTCAGCGGGGGTGAGCGTCTCCATGACGACCGAGCCTATGACCCCACCGCGGTCCGCCGTGCCCGGGACGCCGACCCGCCGTCCAGCTGCCCCGATACGATGGGCTGGGGCCGTGACTGGCGCTGCTGAGGTGGACCACCACCGGGGAGCGGCCCGCACCACCCCGCCGGGCGCCTGGGCACCCACCCGTCGTCCCCTCGCGCTGGAGCCCCCCATGACCGCCACCACCACCACCTCCGCCGCCGAGATCGCCTCGGCCGCCTACCGCAACGCGCTGCAGGTCATCGGGGCGGTCGAGCCCCGGGTGGCCGACGCGATCGGCGCGGAGCTCGCCGACCAGCGGGCCTCGCTGAAGCTGATCGCCAGCGAGAACTACGCCAGCCCCGCCGTGCTGCTCACCATGGGCAACTGGCTGTCGGACAAGTACGCCGAGGGCACCGTCGGGCACCGCTTCTACGCCGGCTGCCAGAACGTGGACACCGTCGAGGCGCTGGCCGCCGAGCACGCCCGCGAGCTGTTCGGCGCGCCGTACGCCTACGTGCAGCCGCACTCGGGCATCGACGCCAACCTGGTCGCCTTCTGGGCGGTGCTGGCCTCCCGCGTCGAGTCCCCGGCGCTGGAGAAGGCCGGCGTCCGGCACGTCAACGAGCTGAGCGACTCCGACTGGTCGACGCTGCGCCACCAGCTCGGCGACCAGCGGATGCTCGGCATGTCCCTCGACGCCGGCGGCCACCTCACCCACGGCTTCCGCCCGAACATCAGCGGCAAGATGTTCGAGCAGTCCTCCTACGGCACCGACCCCGAGACCGGGCTGCTCGACTACGACGCCGTCCGCGAGCGGGCCCGGGAGTTCCGGCCGTTGATCCTCATGGCCGGGTACTCGGCCTACCCGCGCCGGGTGGACTTCGCCCGGATGCGCGAGATCGCCGACGAGGTGGGCGCCACGCTCGTCGTCGACATGGCCCACTTCGCCGGCCTGGTCGCCGGGAAGGTGTTCACCGGCGACTTCGACCCGGTGCCGCACGCCCACGTCGTCACGACGACGACGCACAAGTCCCTGCGCGGCCCGCGCGGCGGCATGGTGCTGGCCCAGCCCGAGTACGCCGAGGCCGTCGACCGCGGCTGCCCGATGGTGCTCGGCGGCCCGCTGCCGCACGTCATGGCCGCCAAGGCCGTCGCCTTCGCCGAGGCCCGCCAGCCCGCCTTCGCCGGGTACGCGCAGCGCGTCGTCGACAACGCCGTCTCCCTCGCCGAGGGGCTGACCCGCCGCGGCGCGCGGCTGGTCACCGGCGGCACCGACAACCACCTGGTGCTCGTCGACGTGTCCGGTTTCGGCCTCACCGGCCGCCAGGCCGAGTCCGCGCTGCTGGACGCGGGCATCGTGACCAACCGCAACGCCGTCCCGGCCGACCCCAACGGCGCCTGGTACACCTCCGGCATCCGGCTGGGCACCCCGGCGCTGACGACCCGCGGCTTCGGGGCGGACGAGTTCGACCGCACCGCCGAGCTGATCGTCGACGTCCTGTCGAACACGACGCCGACCGCCACCCGCGACGGGTCGCCGTCCAAGGCGAGGTACGCGACCGCCGACGGCCTGGCCGACCGGACCCGCGCCGCGGCCGCCGAGCTGCTGGACCGCCACCCGCTCTACCCCGGCCTGGAACTGGGCGGCGACCTGGCCTGAGCGGGGGCTCCACGCCACCGGGGGACGGCACCCGGCCGCAGGTCCCGCCGAGCGGGGCCGGAGGCTCCCCCGAGGGGGACGGTTGAAGGACCCCGTCCTCCTCACCGCTCGCAGGCTCGCGGCGAGCCTCTGGACGGGGCCGGCGGCGGGTCCCTGCAGGGGGCCGACGCGGCACACCATCACATCGGCGTCCGGAGGACGCCGATGTGGTGGTGGCCGGTGTGACGGGTGAACCCGTCACACCGGCCGGCGCTCCGCGTGTACGGACGGCGCAGCACCGACCCGCTCCTACACTCGGCCGAGTGGACACCGCCGTGACCGACCCCGTGGTCGGCCTCGTCCTCGAGGGGAGATACCTGCTCGAGGAGCGCCTCGCCCGGGGCGGGATGTCCACCGTCTACGCCGCCACCGACCTGCGGCTGCACCGGACGGTCGCGGTCAAGGTCATGGCCGAGCACCTGGCCCACGACCCGACGTTCGTCGACCGCTTCACCCGCGAGGCGCGGGCCGCGGCGATGCTCAGCCACCCCAACGTCGTCTCGGTCAGCGACCAGGGCAGCGACCAGGGCCTGGTGTTCCTGGTGATGGAGCTGGTCCGCGGCCGCACGCTGCGCGACCTGCTGCAGGCCCGCGGCCGGCTCACCGTCGCCGAGGCGTTCGCCGTCCTGGAGCCGGTGCTCGCCGGGCTCACCGCCGCCCACCGCGCCGGGATCGTGCACCGCGACATCAAGCCCGAGAACGTGCTCATCGGCGCCGACGGCGTGGTCAAGGTCGCCGACTTCGGCCTGGCCCGCGCGCTTACCGGCACCGGGCAGACCAGCCACACCGGCGGGGTGCTCATCGGCACCGTCGCCTACCTCTCCCCCGAGCAGCTCGAGCGCGGCAAGGCCGACGCCCGCAGCGACGTCTACGCCGCCGGTGTCGTGCTCTACGAGATGCTCACCGGCCACCCGCCCTACGGCGGCGACACCCCGCTGGCCGTGGCCTACCAGCACGTGCACCACGACATGCCCCGGCCGTCGGAGGAGGTACCCGGCCTGCCGTGGGAGGTCGACGAGCTGGTGGCGCGCACCACCCGACGCGAGCCCGCCGTCCGGCCGCTGGACGCCGGGGCGTTCCTCGCCGACCTCGAGGACGTGCGCAACGACCTCGGCATCGAGCGCGTGCCGGTGCCGACCGGGCGCGTCCCCGCCACCGCCGACACCCTGCGACCGACCAACCGGCCCAGCCGCCCGACGCGGCACCCGAGCGACCCGGCCGCCCCGCGCACCGAGGTGCTGGGCCCGGGCGGCACCCGGCCCGGCCGCGGCGGCCGCACCTCGATGCTGCCCGGCACCGGCCCGGGCACCGACCCGGGGGCGCGGCGGCCCGCGCCCGAGCGCACCCGCCCCGGGGTGCCGGCGCACATCCGCCGCCGCCGCGCCCGGCTCGCCGTCGCCCTCGTGCTGCTCACCGCGATCACCATCGGCGCGGTCGGCTGGTGGCTCGGGTCCGGCCGGTGGACGACGGTGCCGCAGCTGGCCGGCAAGGAGCAGGCGGCCGCCATCGACCTGCTGCAGGAGGCCGGGCTGACCCCCGACTGCTGCGAGGAGCAGTTCAGCGAGGACGTCGGCGAGGGCGTGGTCATCTCCGCCGAGCCCGACGGCGGCGAGGCCATCCGGGGCAGCGACGTCCGGCTGGTCGTCTCCAGGGGCCCGGAGCGGTTCGAGGCCGACCCGGCCCTCGTCCGCAGGCCGCTGGACGAGGTCCGCGCCGCGCTCGAGAACGTCCCGGTGGCCATCCGCGAGGTGCAGGACTACGACAACGAGGTCCCGGTCGGCCACGTGACCGGGTTCGAGCCGGAAGCCGGCACCGAGCTCAAGCGCGACCAGGAGCTGGTGGTCTACGTCAGCCGCGGCCACGAGCCGGTGACGGTGCCCGCCGTCGTCGGGCTCTCGCCGGAGGAGGCGACGGCCAACCTGTCGTCGCTGGGCTTCACCGTCGAGCGCACCGAGGGCCGCACCGCCGACGTCGACCCCAGCGAGGTCATGGCGGTCACCCCGGCCAGCGGCCAGGAGGCGCCCTACCAGAGCACCGTCACCCTGCAGGTCTCGGTCGGGCTGCCGCAGGTGGAGGTGCCCGACGTGGTCGGCCGCAGCCAGCAGGAGGCGACGGCGCTGCTCGAGGAGGCGGGCCTGAAGGTGCAGGTGAGCCAGTTCTTCGGCGACAAGGTCTTCCGGCAGAGCCCGGCCGCCGGGCAGACGGTCGACATCGGCACCTCCGTGACGATCCTGGTGACGTTCGGACAGGACTGAGGACACTGCGCACTGCTGCCGGTGTGCCGCCCATCGGGGCGCACATCCAGATCAAGGGCGGGCTGGCGAAGGGCGGCCTGGCCTACACCGACGCCGTCGGCGCGCGGGCCGTGCAGGTCTTCGTCGGCAACCCGCGCGGCTGGAAGCTGACCGCGGGCCACCCGCGGCAGGACGCGTTGTTCACCGCGGGCTGCGCCGAGCGCGGGGTGCCCTCCTTCATCCACACGCCGTTCCTGGTCAACGTCGGCTCCCCCACCGAGGCCACCGTCGAGCAGTCGATCGCGAGCATCGCGCACAACCTCGCCCGCGGAGCCCAGCTCGGCTGCCAGGGCGTCGTCGTCCACGCCGGCTCCGCCGTCGGCGAGGACCGCTACGAGGACGCGCTGCGCCAGCTGCACGAGCGGCTGCTGCCCGTGCTCGAGGCCGCACCGGACGACGGCCCGCGGCTGCTGGTCGAGCCGACGGCCGGCGGTGGCAGATCGCTGGCCGCCACCGTCGAGGACCTCGGCCCGTACTTCGCCGCGCTGGAGCACCACCCGCTGCTCGGGGTCTGCTTCGACACCTGCCACGCCTGGGCGGCCGGTCACGAGCTCACCACGCCCGGCGGGACGGCCGCGACCCTGGACGCGCTGGAGGCGACCGTGGGTCCCGGGCGGCTGGGCCTGGTGCACGCCAACGACTCGCTCGACCAGTGCGGCTCCAGGCGGGACCGGCACACCACCATCGGCGCCGGCTCGATCGGGGTGGCGCCGTTCGCGGAGCTGCTGGCCCACCCGTCGATGGCCGGCGTCCCGGTCGTCGTGGAGACGCCCAGCGAGAAGGACGGCGTGGCGTCGGCGGGGCATGCGGCCGACATCGCGCTGCTGCGCTCGCTCCGCGACGGCACCGCGGCCGTCGAGGCCCCTGCCGCCTGAAGAAGGACCCCCCTGCCCCCACCACTCGGCAGAGGACCCCGTCCTCCTCACGCCTCGGAGAAGGCCCCCTCCTCCCCACCCCTCGCTCCGCTTGGGCCGGGGACCCGGCACGGGGGCCGGCGAGATCGCGTGATCCCGCCGCTCTGGTGGCTCGGCTGGACACGCCTTCATAACGTTGCGGATCAGCGTGCTTACTTGCGGTGATGGCATGCACCACGTTGGCTGCACCTCGCCGCGGTCACCAGGCCGCGGCGAGCCCGTCCGAGGAGCCGTCCTTTGCCCACTCGTCGCACCCTGACCGTCGGCGTCGTCGCCGCCCTCGCGACCGCCGGTGTCGGCGCCACCGCCGCCCCGGCCGCCGCCGCACCCTCCGACGGTCCGCGCGCCACCTATGTGGTCACCGTCGACCGCTCCACGCTCCCCGCGCGGGCGGCCGAGCGTGCCAGCGGTCTCGGCGGGCGGGTCGACCACGTCTACACCTCGGCACTGACCGGCTTCGCCGTCACGCTGCCGGAGGCCGCCTCGAGCCGGCTGTCGACCATCCCCGGCGTCGTCGCCGTGGAGCGCGACCAGGTGGTCACTGCCGACGGGTCACAGTCGGGCGCGACGTGGGGCCTGGACCGCACCGACCAGCGCGACCTGCCCCTCGACGCGAGCTACGGCTACACCGCGACCGGCGCGGGGGTCACCGCCTACGTCATTGACACGGGCATCGCCGCCGGCCACACCGAGTTCACCGGCCGCGTGGGCGCCGGCTACGACGCGGTCGACGGCGGTGCGCCCGACGACTGCAACGGCCACGGCACGCACGTCGCGGGCACCATCGGCGGGACGACGTACGGGGTCGCGAAGGGCGTGCGGCTGGTCGGCGTCCGGGTGCTCGGCTGCGACGGCAGCGGCACCACCGCCGGCGTGGTCGCCGGCATCGACTGGGTCACCGCGCAGCACGAGGCCGGCGCGCCCGCGGTCGCCAACATGAGCCTCGGCGGCGGGGCCAGCACCGCCATCGACACCGCGGTGCGCAACTCCATCGCCGACGGCGTCAGCTACGCGGTGGCGGCGGGCAACGGCAACTCCGCCGGCGTGGCCCAGGACGCCTGCGCCTCCTCCCCCGCTCGGGTGCCCGGCGCGCTGACCGTCGGCGCGACCGACCGCACCGACCGGGCGGCGTCGTTCAGCAACTACGGCTCCTGCGTCGACCTGTTCGCGCCCGGCGTCGGCATCACCAGCGCCTGGCACACGGGCAGCACCGCGACGAACACGATCAGCGGGACGTCGATGGCCACGCCGCACGTCGCGGGGGTCGCGGCGCTCGAGCTGTCGACCGCACCGTCCGCGTCGCCGGCCACGGTCGCCACGAGGGTGACCGCGGCCGCGACCACCGGCCACGTCGTCCAGTCGAAGACGGCCGCGAGGGCCGGCACCCCGAACCGGCTGCTGTTCAGCAGCTACTGAGCCGCGACACCACGGCGGCCGCCGTCCCCGGTCGGGACGGCGGCCGCCGTGGTTCAGCGGTCGAGAATCCCGGCGAGGACGTCGGCGGCGCGCTCGACGCCGGCCCGGTCGACGCCCAGGTTGGTCACCAGCCGCAGCCGCCGGTCGCTGATCTGGGACACCAGCACGCCCTGCGCCTTGGCCGCCTCGGCCACGACCGGGGCCGGGACGTCGTCCAACCGCACGATGTTGGTCTGCACCGTGGCCGGGTCGACCCCGAGCCGCTTGGCCAGCAGCTGGGCGTGCTCGTGGTCCTCGGCCAGCCGGTCGAGGTGGTGGTCCAGCGCGTACCGCCCGGCCGCGGCGAGCACCCCGACCTGCCGCATCCCGCCCCCGAGCCGCTTACGCCACAGCCGGGCGGCGGCGATGCGCTCGGCCGAGGCGACGAGCACCGAGCCGACCGGGGCGCCCAGCCCCTTGGACAGGCAGACCGAGGCGGTGTCGGCCAGCCCGCCG
The DNA here is from genome assembly GCF_052931555.1 of Geodermatophilus sp. URMC 61. Taxonomy (NCBI): domain Bacteria; kingdom Bacillati; phylum Actinomycetota; class Actinomycetes; order Geodermatophilales; family Geodermatophilaceae; genus Geodermatophilus; species Geodermatophilus sp. URMC 61. Next base: position 823,948 of record NZ_JBRFHZ010000002.1, on the reverse strand, counting down.
TAGGTGGCCAGGTCGACGCCGGAGGCGACGTGCGCGTTGAAGATCCGGGCGCCGTCGAGGTGCACGTTGACGCCGGCCCGCCGCGACCAGCCCCACAGCGCCTGCAGCTGGTCCAGCGGCTGCACCAGCCCGCCGCCGCGGTTGTGCGTGTTCTCCACGGCGACGGCCGCGGTCGCCGTGAGGTGCCAGTTGTCCTGCGGGCGCACCTGCTCCACCAGCTGGGCGGTGTCGAGCCGGCCGCCGTCGGACACGACCGTGCGGGTGGAGATGCCGAACAGCACCGCCGCCGCGCCCATCTCGTAGGTGACGATGTGGGCGTCGGCGTCGCAGAGCACCTCCTGGCCCGGCTCGCAGACCAGCCGCAGGCCGATCTGGTTGCCCATCGTCCCGGACGGCACGAACAACCCGGCCTCGTGGCCGAACAGGTCCGCCACCCGCTCCTCGAGCGCGTTGGTCGTCGGGTCCTCGCCGTAGACGTCGTCCCCGACCTCGGCCTCGGCCATCGCCCGGCGCATGCCGGGCGTCGGCTTCGTGACGGTGTCGGATCGGAGGTCGATCAGGTCAGCCACGCAGCATCTCCGCGACGAGGAAGGCGAGCTCCAGCGACTGCCCGGTGTTCAGCCGCGGGTCGCAGGCGGTCTCGTAGCGGCTGTTGAGGTCCTCGTCGCTGATCTCCATGGCCCCGCCGAGGCACTCGGTGACGTCCTCACCGGTGAGCTCGACGTGGATGCCGCCGGGCCAGGTGCCCAGGGCCCGGTGGACGTCGAAGAAGCCGAGCACCTCGTCGACGACGCGGTCGAAGTGCCGGGTCTTGTAGCCGGTGGAGGACTCGTGGGTGTTGCCGTGCATCGGGTCGCACTGCCACACCACCTGGTGGCCGCTGGCGGTGACCTTCTCGACGATCGGTGGCAGCACGTCGCGGATCTTGCCGTTGCCCATCCGGCTGATCAGGGTGAGCCGGCCGGGGACGCCGTCCGGGTCGAGGCGCTCGACGAGCTCGACCGCCTGCTCGGGGGTCGTCGTCGGGCCGATCTTGACGCCGATGGGGTTGGCGATCCGCGACATGAACTCCACGTGCGCGCCGTCGAGCTGGCGGGTGCGCTCGCCGATCCAGACGAAGTGCGCCGAGGCGGCGTAGGCCCGGCCGTCGTGCACCCGCAGCAGCGCCCGCTCGTAGTCCAGGATCAGCGCCTCGTGGCTGTTGTACAGCTCCACGCCGCGCAGCGCGGTGTCGTCGACGCCGCAGGCCTTCATGAACGCCAGCGCCCGGTCGATCTCGCGGGCGATCACCTCGTAGCGCACACCCGCCGGGGAGCTGGCCACGAAGTCCTTGTTCCAGTCGTGCACGGCGTGCAGGTCGGCCAGCCCGCCGCGGGCGTAGGCGCGGATCATGTTCATCGCGGCCGCGGAGTTGGCGTAGGCGCGCACCAGCCGGTTCGGGTCGGGGATGCGCTTCTCGAGCACCGGCTCCAGCGAGTTCACCATGTCGCCGCGGTAGGAGGGCAGGCCGAGGGCGTCGGTGTTCGACGAGCGCGGCTTGGCGTACTGCCCCGCCACCCGGCCCACCTTGACCACCGGCACGCTCGCGCCGTAGGTCAGGACGACGGCCATCTGCAGCAGCGTGCGCGTGGTGCTCTGCAGGTGCGCGTCGGTGTTGAGGTCGAAGGTCTCCGCGCAGTCGCCACCCTGCAGCAGGAACGCCCGGCCCTGCGCCACCTCGGCCAGCCGCGTGCGCAGCTCGTCGACCTCGCTGGGCGCCACGATGGGCGGCACGGAGGAGAGGGTGTCCAGGACGGTGTCCAGGGCGGCGCGGTCGGGCCACTCCGGCTGCTGGGCGGCGGGCAGCTGCCGCCACCGGTCCAGGTCGGGCAGCAGGGCAGCCGGGTCGGGGTGGGTCACGCCATCAGAGGGTACCGGCGGCTCTGCCGCAGCCCTCGGGAACGGCCTCCTGCAGCAGGAGGACCCCCTGGCCCCCACCGCTCGCGAGCTCGCAGCGGGCCCCTGCAGGGGGCCGAGGAGCGGGGGGTCCTTGTTCAGCCGAAGAACACCTCGACCTCCGCGTACCGGTCGACGGGGACCAGCTTCAGCTGCGCGGTGGCCTCGGCGAGGGGCACCAGCACGATGTCGGTGCCGCGCAGCGCCACCATCACCCCGGTCTCGCCGGCGTGCACCGCGGCGAGCGCGGCGAGCCCGAAGCGGGTGGCCAGCACCCTGTCGAACGGCGAGGGGGTGCCGCCGCGCTGGATGTGCCCGAGGACGACGGCCCGCGCCTCCCGGCCGGTGCGCTGCTCGATCAGCGAGGCCAGCGCCGTGCCGATGCCGCCGAGGCGGACGTGGCCGAACGCATCGCGCTCCCCCGTCGCCAGCACCAGCTCGCCGTTCTTGGGCTTGGCGCCCTCGGAGACCACCACGATCGGCGAGTAGCCGGAGTCGAAGCGGCGCTGGCAGTGCGCGACGACGGCGTCGACGTCGAAGGGCTGCTCGGGGATCAGGACGACCGTGGCCCCGCCGGCCATCCCGGCGTGCAGGGCGATCCACCCGGCGTGCCGCCCCATGACCTCGACCACGAGCGTGCGGTGGTGGCTGTCGCCGGTGGTGTGCAGCCGGTCGATGGCCTCGGTGGCCACGCCGAGGGCGGTGTCGAAGCCGAAGGTGTAGTCCGTGGCGTCGAGGTCGTTGTCGATGGTCTTGGGGACGCCGACCACGCGCACGCCGGCCTCGGCGAGCTTGGTGGCCACGCCGAGGGTGTCCTCCCCGCCGATCGGGATCAGCGCGTCGACGGCGAGCCGCTCGAGCGTGGCGAGCACCCGGTCGGCGCCGCCCTCCAGCGCGTAGGGGTTGGTGCGCGAGGTGCCCAGGACGGTGCCGCCGCGAGGCAGGATGCCGCGGACCGCGGCCAGGTCCATCGGCACGGTGTCGCCCTCCAGGACACCGCGCCAGCCGTCGCGGAAGCCGACCACCTCGTCGCCGCACTGGATGCCCTTGCGGACGATGGCGCGGATCACCGCGTTGAGGCCCGGGCAGTCGCCGCCGCCGGTCAGGATGCCGATGCGCATGGGGCCGCCCTTCGGGAAGGTTCGCACGCTGACGGTCGTTGGCGGGGTCGTGCTGCTGGTCAGAGGGCTGATCGTATGCCGAGGGTGATCGCCGTCACAGGGGCGACGGGCGCGCTCGGACGACGTGTCGTGGACCGGCTCGCCGACCGGGAGGACGTCGCGCTGCGGCTGGTCGTGCGCGACGCCGCGCGAGCCCCGCGGGCGCCCGGCGCGGAGGTGGCCGCCGTCCCGGGCGGTTACGCCGACGGACCCGGCCTGACCGCCGCCCTCGCCGGGGCGCACACCCTCTACCTGGTGTCGGCCGCCGAGGCCGAGGACCGGCTGGAGCAGCACCTGACCGCCGTCTCCGCGGCGGCCGCGGCCGGCGTGCAGCGCGTCGTCTACACGTCGTTCCTCGGGGCGGCGCCGGACGCCGTCTTCACCCTGGCCCGCCAGCACGCCGCCACCGAGGAGGCCCTCGCCGCGACCGGGCTGCGGACCACGGTGCTGCGGCACGGCATGTACGCCGACTTCGTGCCGTTCTTCGCCGTCCTCGAGGACGGGCGCGCGGTGATCGCGGCGCCGGCCGACGACGGACGGGCGTCCTTCGCGTCCCGCGACGACCTGGCCGACGTCGCGGCCGCCGTCCTGCTCGACGACTCCCCCGCGCTCGACGGCGCCGTGCTCGACGTGACCGGACCGGAGGCGCTGTCGCTCGACGAGGCGGCCGCCGTCCTCGCCGAGGTGACCGGCCGGCCGGCCCTCTACCGCCGCCAGACGGTCGAGGAGGCGTGGGCCACCCGGCGCCCGTCCGGGCACCCGGACTGGGAGATCGAGGGCTGGGTCACCAGCTACCGCGCGATCGCCGCGGGTGGGATGTCCCGCGTCACCGACGTCGTGCCCACGCTCACCGGGCACCCGGCGCGCACCCTGCCTGCGCACCTGCGTGCCCACCCGGAGGACTGGGCCCACCTGCGCTCTGGGTGAGCTCCACCGGCTCTCGCACGAGCGGACCCGCCTCCTGGGGGCCTTCACCGTGTGAGGAAGGACCCCCTGCTCCCCGCCACTCGTGGAAGGACCCCGTCCTCCTCACCGTGGAAGGACCCCGTCCTCCCCGCCCTTCGCAAGCTCAGGGCGGTGCCCTGGACGGGGCCGCGGCGAGCCACTGAAGGGCGCCGGCGGAACCCTGCAGGGGGCCAGCGATGCTCTGGAGGGGCAACCGCACGACGACGCCCCGTCCGGCCGGTGGGGCGTCGTGCGACGGGCGGCGGGGTTCTGCCCGGGGCCGTCCGGTGCGACGCTCGGGACGTTCCACGGAGACCGCGTCCCGGAGGGAGGACGCCCATGAGCGTCCCGGCCACGCCGTTCACCGACCCTGCGGTCGATCCACACCCGGTGCTCGCCGCCCTCCGGGAGAGCGGACCGGTCCACCGGGTGGACATGCGGCTGGGCGTGCCCGTGTGGGTGGTGACCCGCTACGCCGACGTCCTCGCGGCGCTGTCGGACCCGCGGCTGAGCAACGACCCGCAGTACGCCGCGGACCTCGACGAGCGACTGCGCGGCGACTTCCTCAGCCGCAGCATGATCGGCGCGGACCCGCCGGAGCACACCCGCCTGCGCCGGCTGGTGTCCAAGGCGTTCACCGCCCGCCGGGTCGAGGGGCTGCGACCGCGGGTGCAGGAGATCACCCACACGCTGCTCGACCGGATCACCCCGCGGGGCCGCGCCGAGCTGGTCGGCGAGTTCGCCCTGCCTCTGCCCATCACCGTGATCGGGGAACTGCTCGGCGTCCCCGCGGCCGACCGGGACCGCTTCCGGAGCTGGACCGACGACATGCTCGACCGGCCGTTCGACGCCCGCACCGACCTGGCCGTCGTGGCCGCCGCCCGCGAGCGGATGCACGGCTACCTCGGGGAGCTGGTGGCCGCCAAGCGGCGGCACCCCTCCGACGACCTGCTCACCGACCTGATCGCGGCGACCGACGAGGGCGAGCGCCTCGACGAGCAGGAGCTCCTCGCGATGACCTTCCTGCTGCTCATCGCCGGCTACGTCACGACGGTCAGCCTCATCGGCAACGGCACGCTGGCGCTGCTGCGCGCCCCGGACCAGCTCGACCGGCTGCGCGCCGACCCGTCCCTGGTGCCCCAGGCGGTCGAGGAGCTGCTGCGCTTCGACGGGCCGGTCAACCCCGGGCTCAGCCGCTTCGCCCTCGAGGACCTGGAGATCGGCGGGATGCCGATCCGCCGGGGGGACATGGTGCTGCTCGCCATCGCGGCGGCCGACCGGGACCCGGAGCGCTTCCCCGACCCCGACCGGCTGGACGTCGGCTCCACCGATCCCGGGCACCTGGCCTTCGGGCACGGCGTCCACTACTGCCTGGGCGCGCCACTGGCCCGGATCGAGGCGCAGGTGGCCTTCGCCGCGCTGCTCGAGCGGCTGCCGGACCTCGCCCTGGCCACCGCCGAGGACGAGCTCCGGTGGACCGGCGGCGGGGTGCTGCGTGGACTGCGCGAGCTCCCGGTGACCTTCACCCCCACGCCGGCGCGGACCGGCTGAGCCGGACGGCTCCGGGGCTCAGCGGCGGAAGCCCTCCATCGCCTGCCAGCGGGCCAGGTTGTAGCGGGCGTCGACCAGGGCGTCGTGGGCGCCGCTGGGCCGAGGCGGCAGCGGCGGCTGCCCGAGGTCGTCCCAGCGCTGGCGCAGCTCGCGGGTGAACCGCGGGATCGGCCGCGGCAGCGCCGGCATCGGCCCCCACAGCTGACACAGCGCGACGTGGTCGTACGCGGCGAACCAGGCCCACAGCTCGATCTCCTCGCCCGGGCCGGTGAGGAAGGCCAGCAGGTCGTCCCGGATGCGCTGACGGCTGCGCCAGGCCCGGTCCGACGGCGGGGGCAGCTGGTCGAGCACGTTGCGCCGCACCCAGGAGATCGCCCGGCGCTCGTCGAACTCGGTGCTGACCGCGTAGAACTCCCGGCCGGTCTCGTCCACGACGCCGATGGAGACGAGGTCGATGGTGGTGCCGTCCTCGATGAACTCGGTGTCGTAGAAGAAGCGCCGCACGCCCTCACGGTAGGTGGCCGCCGTCGGCCTGCTCACGACGTGGCCGACCGGCTGCCCGGCCGCTGACCGGCCTCCAGGGCCGGGCCTGCGCGAGGAGGACCCCGGCCCCCTGCAGGGGCCGGGGTCCTCCTTCAGCCGGCCAGGGACTCCGGCGCCCGGTCGGCGGCCTCGTCGGCGGGCGGCTGCATCCGGCTGACGACCTCGGACGCGCTGGCCCCGGTGGCGTCCATCGACGTCTTCACCCGGGCGCCGTAGACGTCGACGTACTCCTGTTCCGACAGCGTCATGATCTCGTACATGATCTCGTCGGTGACCGAGCGCTCGACGAAGCGGTCGCCGGCCAGGCCCTCGTAGCGGGAGAAGTCCAGCGGCGCCCCGAAGCGCACCCGCACCTTCGGCAGGTTCCAGCCGACCAGCGGCAGTCGGCGCTCCCGGTAGGTCATCGAGACCGGCACCACCGGCACCCCGGTCTCCAGCGTCATCCGGGCCACGCCCGTCTTGCCGCGGTAGAGCCGGCCGTCGGGTGAGCGGGTGCCCTCGGGGTAGATGCCCAGCAGCTTGCCCTGCCGCAGGATCCGCAACCCGGTCTGGATCGCGGCCTCGGCGGCCGAGGCGCTGGACCGGTCGATCGGCACCTGGCCGGCGCCGGTGAAGAAGGCCCGCTGCACGAAGCCCTTCACGCCGCTGCCGGTGAAGTACTCCCGCTTGGCCAGGAAGGTCACCCTCCGGCGTAGCGACAGCGGCATGAAGATCCAGTCGGCCGCCGACAGGTGGTTGCTCGCGAGGATCGCCGCCCCGTCGGGGGGCACGTTCTCCACACCCTCTACCTGTGGCCGGAACACCAGCTTCACGACCGGGCCGATGGCCACGAACTTGAGGAACCAGTAGAACAACACGCCTCCCTCTGGGGCTGCCAGACTATTGATCCCGGAGGCGGAAGGACAATGCCACTCCCACAGCCCCCGTGCCCACCGGCTCGCTCGCCGGCTGACGAGGAGGACCCGTGCCCCAGCCCGCCCCGCTGACCGCCGCTCGCGAGTCCGCCCTCCTGCGCCGGGGACGGGCATGAGCACCCGGGGACGCGGCCGCCGGGACAACGGCCTGGACGCCGCCCTGTGGACACCGCTGCGCGACGTCGACCCGCGGGTCGGCGAGCACCTGCTCGACGTGCTCCGCGAGGCCGGGGTGGCCGCCTACCTGGAGCCCTCGGCCGACGTCGAGCCCTACACCCGCACCGTCTCGCTGCCCAGCCCGCCGAGCGACCGGCTCTTCGTCGACCGGTCCCGCAGCCGCGAGGCCCGAGCCCTGGTCGACGAACACGCCGACGACCACGTGGCCGAGCGCACCCGTGCCCGGCAGCCCGCGCGGCGCGACATCGACGAGGACGCCGAGTGGGCGCGCATCGTCGCCGCCTTCGAGGCCGAACACGGCCGCACCGTCGTCGACGAGGACCCCTCCGACGCCCCGCCGCCGCCCCCGGCCGAGCCGTCGGTGCTCGACCGGCCGGAGGAGCACTACGAGCCGCCACCGCCCCCGCCGGTACCCGCCCCCGCACCGGCCTCGCTGTACGCGGTGCTGCTGATCGCCGCCGGCGCCGTCCTCGTGGTGGCCCCGCGGGTGGTGGGCCTGTCCGCCGACCTCGGCCTGGTGCTCGGCGTGGCCGCCGTCGCCGGCGGGGTCGGGGTGCTGCTGTCGCGGATGCGCGAGCGGAGCACCGACGACGGCGACGACGGCGCGGTCGTCTGAGCCGGACGCTGCTCCCGGTCGGGTCGTGAGGAGTGGGCACCGGAGGGGTCCGCGAGGAACGACGGCGCGGCTCGACGCGACAGGGGCACGGCACCTGACCGCGGTGTCGCCCGGTAGGGCGACCGTGTCACCGCGGTGCCGCCCGGAGGACGACAGTGATCACGCCTGTCCCTCGGCGACGGCGCGGCGGACCAGGTCCGCGGCGCCCACCATCCCCGCCTCCGCGCCGAGCCGGGCGGCGACCACCCGCGGGCCGGGGCGGAACCCGCGGCCGGGCAGCGCCCGGTCCAGCCGCTCGCGCGCCGGGCCGAGCACCATCTCGCCGAGCACGCTGACCCCGCCGCCGATGACGACGACCTCGGGGTCGAGGACGGCGGCGAGGTCGGCGATGCCCTGCCCCAGCCACGAACCGACCTCGGTGAGCAGCTCCAGCGCCAGCGGGTCGCCCTCGGCCGCCGCGGTGGCCACGTGCTCGCCGCTGAGCCGGTCCGGGTCGCCGTCCACCCGTTCGAGCAGCATCGCCGCCGCGGCCGGTGAGCTGCGGGCCACCTCGCGCGCGGTCTGGCCCAGCGCCGTGCCGCTGGCGTACTGCTCCCAGCAGCCGCGGTTGCCGCACGCGCACAGCCGCCCGTCGGGGACGACCCGCATGTGGCCCCACTCCCCGGCGACGCCGTGCGAGCCGCGCTGCAGCCGGCCGTCCATGACGATGCCGCCGCCGATGCCGGTGCCCAGGGTGATCATCAGCGCGAGGTCGGCCCCCCGGGCGGCGCCGTAGCGGTACTCGGCCCACGCGGCGGCATCAGCGTCGTTGCCCAGCCACATGGGCCGCTGCAGCCGCGCGGCGAGGTCCTTGCGCAGCGCCGAGTGCCGCCAGGCCAGGTGCGGGCTGAACAGCACGGTGTCGCCGGTGCGGTCGAACCAGCCGGCCGCCCCCACACCGACGCCGACCAGTGGGCCGTCGTGCCCGCGGGCGAGCACCTCTACCACCGCGGCGATCGCGTCCTCGGTCTCCTGCACCGACGAGCCGGGGGTCGCCCGCCGCGCGGTGGCCAGCACCGTGCCGTCCGGGGCGACGACACCTCCGGCCACCTTCGTGCCGCCGATGTCGATGCCCAGGGCGGCCAGGTCGGCGGCGTCGGTTCCGGAGGGAGGGGTGGGGGACGGCACGGCGACTCAGGCGATCTCGATGTGCTGGACCGGCGGGGCGGGCGATGCGGGCGGCGCGGGCTCCTCCGTCTCCGCCTCCGGCGCGGGGGCGGACGCCCGCTCGGAGACGGTGCGCAGGGCCGCCGCGGCGGCGGTGAGGACGTCGGCCAGCGCGTCCGTCACCTCGGGGCGCTCACCGCGCACCACGGCGGCGACCTGGCACACCGGGCACCAGTGGCAGTCGGACGGGTGGGCACCGGCGCCGTCCTCCTCGCGGAGGGCGGCCCCCAGCGTCTGCCCCAGCCCGGCCACCAGCCGGCGGGCCTGCTCGACCCAGTCGGGTGCGTCGTTCACGGCGTGCTCCCCTCGGCGGCCAGCAGGTCGGCCGGCCACAGCTGCGGATCGGGTGTGAAGGTGACCTCGAGTCGCGCCCGGGCGGTCCCGGCGTCGGCGAGGGTGCCGCCGGTGACCACGCACCGGCGCAGCAGCGAGTCCAGCCGGACCGAGCGGCGTGCCCCAGCCACGGTCACGACCAGGTCGTCCTGCCAGCGGGTCAGGTCCAGGCCGGGGCGCTCGGCCCAGGGCAGCGGCAGCACCAGGCGGCGGACGCCGTCGTCCCGGGCGACCGCCGGCGTCAGGGCGGCGACGGGCGGGGCGTCGTCCTCCGGAGGCAGGAGGGCGGGCAGTGCCGAGACGTCCCCCGGCTCCTGCGCGCTCTCCGCCACCCGCCGCAGCGGGGCCAGCTCGGCGAGGGCGGTGAGCGCGGCGTCCTGCTCGGCGGCGCGGCGCGCCCACCACTCCCCTGCCGCGCCGTCGGGCAGCACCCGCGCGAGGACGGCGGCCGGCTGCTGGCCGTGCAGCGCCAGCGCGGTCACCGCCCGGCGCAGCGCCGGGACGGCACCGGCGCGGGGCACGGCGACCAGGCGCACCTCGGTGGACGCCGGGTCGTCCAGCGGCAGCCGGCCCAGCGCTGCCTCGAGGGGCTGCACCGCGTCGAGGACGGCGTCGACCGGTCCGCGCGGCGCCGCACCGGAGCGCACCGCGGCGGTCCGGACGGCGCCCAGCACGCGCAGCCGGGTGGGCAGCGCCTGAGCCAGCCACCAGCGCAGCGCGCCGGGCAGGCCGACCAGCGCCGTACCCGACTCCAGCGGGCCGGCGTCGACGACCACCGTGTCGGCCTCGTCGGCGGCCGCTGCGCGGGCCAGGCGGGCGAGCAGGGCCAGCTCAGCGGACCCCGGCAGGGGCACCACCGAGGTGGGCGGGGGCGGCGTCAGGCCCGGGACGGCGCCGAGCGCGTCCCCGGCCGACGTCCACAGCGCCTCGGCCGCCGCCAGCGGGGAGACCGCCGCGACGGCCAGGCCGGGGACGTCGTTGAGCCCGGCCGGCCGCGGGCCGGGCCGGGTGAGCAACAGCGTGCGGGTGCCGTCAGCGGCGGCGCGGACGGCGGTGGCCGCCGCGAGCGTCGAGGTACCGGCCCCACCGGGGCCGGTGAGGAGGAGCGTGCGCACCGGCCGCCTAGCCCTCCACGCGCTTCTTCAGCTCCTTGAGGGCCGTGTCGAGGATGACCTTCTCGGCCTTGCGCTTGATCATGCCCAGCATCGGGATGGAGAGGTCGATCGCGATCGCATAGGTGACCTCGGTGCTGCCCGGCGCGGTCTCCCTGAGGGTGTAGGAGCCCTCCTGCCGCTTCTGCATCTGGCCCTGCACCAGCTGCCACGAGACCCGCCGGTCGTCGTCCCAGGTGTACTCGAGGACGTAGTCGTCCTTCACCGCGCCGGCGTCCAGGACGAAGTGCACGCGGCGGGCCCGACCGTCCGGCCCGGTTCCCAGGACGTCGACCTGCTTGGCGGCCGCGACCCACTCCGGGTACGACGGGAAGTCGGCGATGACGGCCATGACGTCGGCCGGCGGCGCCGCGACCGTGATCGACTGGGTGGACTGGTCGGCCATGCGGAGCAGGCTAACCGCTCGGCTTCACCCGGGCGGCCTACACCGGCAACTCTCCCTACTCGCGGGTAGGGAACACCGACTAGATTCGCCCGCGACGGCCCGCGACAGGGTCCGGGCGACGGTGCCCGGACCGGGCGGGCAGGAGAGGACGAGGCGTGCGCGAGTTCAGCGTCCCCGCGACCACCGAGGTCGGCACGGACGAGGCCCTGACCGACATGCTGGTCGAGAACGTCACCCGGCACGGCGACGAGACCGGCCTGCGGCGCCGGGTCGACGGCCGGTGGGTCGACGTGACGTGGCGGCAGTTCGGCGAGGAGGTCCGCGGCGTCGCCAAGGGCCTGGTCGCCGCGGGCGTCGCCGCCGGGGACCGGGTCGCCCTGCAGGCCAAGACGCGCTACGAGTGGACGGTCATCGACTACGCGATCTGGACCGCCGGCGGCGTCGTCGTCCCCGTCTACGAGACCTCCAGCCCCGACCAGGTCGCCTGGATCCTGTCCGACTCCGGCGCCACCGCGGCCATCGTGGAGCGCGAGGAGCACGCGGCGGCCGTCGAGTCGGTCCGCGACCGGGCGCCCGACCTCAAGTCCGTGTACGTCATCGACGACGACGCGATCGGCACGCTCACCGTCGCCGGGCAGGACGTGCCCGACAGCGAGCTCGACGCCCGCCGGGCGACGCTGCACGCCGACAGCCTGGCCACGCTCATCTACACCAGCGGCACCACCGGCCGGCCCAAGGGCTGCGAGCTGACGCACCGCAACTTCCTGTTCGAGATCGGCAACGGCATCACGCTGCTCGACCGGTTCATCAACGCCCAGAGCTCGCTGCTGCTGTTCATCCCGCTGGCGCACGTGCTCGCCCGGGTCCTGCAGGTCGGTGCGATCAGGAACCGCACGGTCATCGGCCACACCCCGGACGTGAAGCACCTGGTCGAGGACCTCGGCGAGTTCAAGCCGACCTTCGTGCTCGCCGTCCCCCGGGTGTTCGAGAAGGTCTACAACTCGGCCAAGGCCAAGGCGGAGGGCGACGGCAAGGGCGGGATCTTCGACCGGGCCGCGCAGGTGGCCATCGACTGGTCCCGCGCGCAGGACACCGGCGGCCCCGGCCTGGCGCTGCGCGCCCAGCACGCGCTGTTCGACAGGCTCGTCTACGGCAAGCTGCGCGCCGCCCTCGGTGGCCGCTGCATGGGCGCGATCTCCGGCGGCGCCCCGCTGGGCGAGCGGCTGGGCCACTTCTTCCGCGGCATCGGCGTCACCGTCTTCGAGGGCTACGGCCTGACCGAGACCACCGCCGCCGCGTCGGTCAACCACGACGGCGCGCTGCGCATCGGCACCGTCGGCCGCCCGCTGCCCGGCGTCTCGTTCGCCACCGCCGACGACGGCGAGATCCTCATCCGCGGCGGCATCGTGATGCGCGGCTACTGGCAGAACGAGAAGGCCACCGAGGATGCCATCGACGCCGACGGCTGGTTCCACACCGGTGACCTCGGCGAGATCGACGCCGACGGCTTCGTGACGATCACCGGGCGCAAGAAGGAGATCCTGGTGACGGCGGGGGGCAAGAACGTCGCCCCCGCGGTCCTCGAGGACCGGCTGCGCGCCCACCGCCTGGTCAGCCAGTGCATCGTCGTCGGCGACCAGCGGCCCTTCATCGCCGCGCTGGTCACCCTCGACGAGGAGGCGCTGCCGCAGTGGCTGGCGGCCAAGGGCAAGGACACCGGCCTCCCCGCCGCCCAGCTCACCGAGGACCCCGACGTGCTCGCCGAGATCGGCGCGGCGGTCGAGGACGCCAACAAGGCGGTGTCGCACGCCGAGGCGATCAAGAGGTTCCGAGTGCTCGGCACCGACTTCACCGAGGACAACGGGATGCTCACGCCGAGCCTGAAGCTCAAGCGCTCCGTGGTGCTCAAGGAGTTCGACGCCGAGGTCGAGGAGCTCTACCAGAGGGACCGCGCTGCCGCCCACCCCTCGCAGGCTCGGGGCCGGGCCCTGCAGCAGGGCCGTTAGCCGTCAGCCGTCGGGGTCGAGCAGGGCAGCGAAGGTCCGGGCGATCGTCGTCCACGACCAGCGCTGCTCGACCCACGCCCGGCCGGCCGCGCCCATCCGGCGGGCGCGCTGCGGGTCGTCGAGCAGGCCGGTGAGGACGGCGGCGACCGCCTCCGGCGAGCGGGGGTCGGCCACGACGTGGCCGGTGACGCCCTCCTGCACCGTCTCCGGCGCGCCGCCGGAGGTACCGGCCACCACGGGCCGGCCGCAGGCGGCCGCCTCGAGGTAGACCATGCCCAGCCCCTCGACGTCCAGCCCGCCGCGGCGGGTGCGGCAGGGCATGGCGAACACGTCGCCGACTGCGTAGTGCTCGGGCAGCCGCTCCGACGGCACCGGCCCGGTGAGGACGACGGAACGCTCCAGCCCGCGGGCGGCGACCTCGCGGCACAGGCGGTCCTCCAGCGGGCCGCCGCCGACGAGCAGCAGCCGCGCGTCGGGGTGCCGCGCCAGCACCCGCGGCCACGCCGCGACCAGCACGTCCTGACCCTTGCGCGGCACCAGCCGTGAGACGCAGGTGACGACCGGCGCGCCGCCCAGCCCGTACCGCGCCCGCACCGCCGCCCCGTCGGCGTCCGGGGCGAAGCGGTCGACGTCCACCCCCGGCGAGAGCTGCGCCATCCGGGTGACCCCGCACAGCGCCGGTGCCAGCCGGTCGCGCGTGTAGTCGCTGATGTAGGTCAGCAGGTCGAGGCCGGCGGCGATCCGCCGCATCAGCTGCCGCGCGCCGGGCAGCGCCACCCAGCCGGTCTCGTGGCCGTGCGTGGCGCCGACCAGGTGGCGCACCCCGGCCTCCCGCAGCGCCGGGGCGAGCAGCCCCAGCGGGGCCGCGGCGCCGAAGAAGGCGGTGTCGCAGCCGTGCCGGCGGGCCAGCTCGGCCGCCGCGCGGGCCACGGCGGGCGTGGGCAGCAGCATCCCGGTCGGGTGGCGGACCACCTCGTAGGGCAGCGCGGCGTCGTGGGCCTCCCACCCGGGTGAGCGGGAGGCGAGCACGACCAGGGACTCCGGTGGGCGGCGGGCCAACAGTGCGGCGACGAAGGTCTGGATGCCCCCCTGGCGCGGAGGGAAGTCGTTGGTGACGACCAGCGTCCTCACCCGGCGTCCTCCAGCCGCTGCCAGTCCTCGGCGAAGGCGATCCGCTGCGCGCCGGTCGGGTGCGAACCGAAGAACCACTGCCAGGCCGCGGGCGGGTCGGGGTCGTTGAGGTTGGTGGCGGCGAGCTCGCGCTGCATCGCGGTGAACGCCCCGGCGTCCCCGGTGAGGTCGAGCGCGCGCAGGTCGGCGCGCGCCTCGACCTGCCGCGACACCAGGTTCTGCACCGGGGTGCTCAGCAGCCCGCCCACCGACAGCAGCAGCAGGACCAGGGGGACGACGGCCGGGTCGGCGGGCGACTGCGCGCCCGCGCGGCGCAGCAGCGGCGTCCACGACAGCAGCCAGCCCGACAGCGCCACCGCGGCCGCCGCCCCCAGCGCCCCGACCAGGGTGCCGGTGAGCACGTCGCCGTGGACGACGTGGCCGAGCTCGTGCGCGACGATCGACTCGACCTCGGCGTCGGACAGCTGCTCGAGGGTCGTGTCGTAGAGGACGATGCGGCGGGTCGACCCGAAGCCGGAGACGTAGGCGTTGAGCGCCGTGGTCCGCCGGGAGGCATCGGAGACGAGCACGTCCTGCACCGGGGTGCCGTTCTCCTCCGCCAGGTCGAGCAGCTCGCTGCGCAGCGCACTCGGGGGCAGTGACTCGAAGCGGTTGAACGCCGGCTCGATGACCACCGGGTAGAGGAACGACCCGACGACGACGAAGCCGGCCGCCACCGCCGCGGCCCACGCCCACCACGTGCGCGGCGCGCGCCGGACCAGCCAGAGGAAGGCGGCCAGCGCGAGGGCGGTGAGGACGGCGCTGATGGCGGTCGAGACCGCGACGTCGCGCAGCCACAACCCCCAACTGCGGGTCGAGATGCCGTACCGGTGGCGGACCACCTCCGCGTACGCCGACACCGGCAGCGTGGCCAGCCGGCCGAGGACCACCACGGCCGCCGTGCCGAGCAGCACCTGGGCGACCCGCCCGCCGCCGAGCGGTCGCGCCACGGCCCGCACCAGCCGTGCCCCCAGCGGGGTCAGCCCCAGGACGGCGGAGACGACCAGGCCGAGGAGCAGGGAGGTCAGCGAGGCCGGGCGCAGCGCCCTGGCGAAGGCCTCGGCCCGGGCGAGGAGGTCCGGCGGCAGGACCGACGAGGGGTCGACGGGAGTACGCCCACCCGGTGGCTCGGGCAGCAGCGTCCACGGCGGGACCGTCACGAGGACGACGACGAGCGCGGCGCCGAGGACACCGGCGACCAGGAGCGCGACCCGGCGGGCGCTCGTCCCGCCCGCCCCGCTCACGCGCCGATCCTATGGTCGGGTCCGCGGCGGTCGGGGACGGCACTCGGCGGCGGTGGGCCGGTCACGGGTGCCCGGAGGGACTCCCGACCGGGACACGGGCAGCGGCTCGATCCTGGCCCCGCCCCGGGCCGGCCCCGTCCAGAAGCTCGCCGCGGCCCCGTCCCCGGCCCCGTCCCGAGGCTCGCCACGAGCCTGCGAGCGGTGAGGAGGACGGGGTCCTTCAGGCGACCCGGCGCATCCCGGTGATGCCGCCCATCGAGTCGACGCTCACGACCTTCACCGGCTGACCCGAGGTCGAGGCGTGCACCATCTGGCCGTTGCCGATGTACATCGCCACGTGGCTGACGGGGCTGTGGTAGAAGATCAGGTCGCCCGGCTGCAGCTCGGACCGGGAGACCGCGGAACCCATCGCCGCCTGCATCCGCGACGAGTGCGGCAGGCTGATGCCGGCCGCGGCGTAGGCGTACTGGGTCAGCCCCGAGCAGTCGAAGGCATTCGGCCCGCCGGCGCCCCACACGTACGGGTCCCCCACCTGCGCCAGGGCGGTGTCGACGGCGATCTGCGCGGCGCCGCCGGCCGCGGCGGCCGGCGCGGCGGGGACCGACCGGCCGGCGTGCGCGGCCACGACCTCCTGCTGCTGCGGTGCCGACAGCGCGTCGTACTGCGCCTGGTAGTCGGCGGTGTCCGCCTCGAGCTGCGCCTGGCGGGCGGTGACGTCGTCGAGCGTGCGCTGGGCGGCGGCCTGCGCGGCGTCGGCGTCGGCGCGGGCCCGTTCGGCCGCGGCGGCGGACGCGGCGACCGCACCGAGCACGTCGTCGGTGTGGCCGGCGATGGCGTCGAGGGTGGCCAGCTGCGAGACGAACTCCTCGGCCGACCCGCTGGTCATCAGCAGGTCCAGCTCCGGCATGCCGTCGCCGGCGGTGAAGGCGGTGCGGGCGACCTGGCGGATCCGGCCGTCGAGCGCGTCGAGCTGCGTCTGGGCGGCGGCGACTGCCTGGCCGGCGCTCCGGACGGCGTCCTGCTGCTGCGCCAGCGTCTCGCGGGCCTCGTTGACCTGCTCGGTCAGGACCTCGAGTTCGTGCGCGGCCCGGGCGACCAGCTGCGCGGCCTGTGCGGCGCTCGTGGCGTCCTCCGGCTCCGCGACGGCGGTGCCCGGCAGCAGTGTGAGGGCGAGGGTGGCGGTGGCTCCCAGGACCAGTCCGCGGGCGATGCCGCGGGACAGGGTCGGGCGGCGGAACGCGACCGGGAGGTCGGGGTGGAACTGATCGACGGCATGCCTCTGGGCAGGGCGGGGGGTCGCCACGGTCGGCGGCTCTCCGTTTCTTCCTCAGCGACCGCCTACCGAGTTAGCTGACGGGTTCGGGCTGGGAAGAAGGCGCCCTATCTCTGCGCCCCGGCGGACCGGCGCGCGGGAGAACTCACCCCAGTGCTGCGGTGGGTCCCCGGTTCCCCCTCGGCGCCGGTGTGGCGCCTCGGGCGATTCGGCGGTGACCGGCCGAGGTCACCCGTCTGCAGGTGACGACCACCCGGCCGGACCGGCTCACCGTACGGGGGTTGTTGAAGAAGTGACGATCGGGGGTGCCGGGGACTGTGGGATCGGTGTTCCTGCTGGTCGGCGACACGCCGTCCGTCGGACCCGGCTCGCACGGAGACGGGCGCGCCCCGCTCACCCGGTGCGCCGCTGCGACCCCTGACCGCCGGCCCGCCGCTGCGGCGCGGCCCGTCGTGCCGGGGCCGGACGCGTGGCGTGCTCGTGCCGCAGCGGCGGCACCAGCCCGGCGTCGGCCAGCACCCGCACGGCGCGCCGCTCCACCTCGTCGAACTCCACGACCACCCCCGGCGGCAGCACGACGACGTCCTCGGCGGACAGCTGGCCGTCCCGCCGGCCGGTCATCGGCACCACCGTCGGGTCGGTGCTCTGCCAGCCCGGCGGCGCCCCCAGCAGGACGGTGACGACGCAGTCGCCGCAGCCGGTGCCGCGGGCGGTGCAGGTGTCGCAGTCGATGTGCACGGTCCACTCCTCTGCTCGCCGACCCTCGTCGCAGGAGGCCGTCCGCGGCCCCGGTCGATCCGGGCAGGACGCTAGGAGCGGGCACCGACAGTTCCGGCTCAGGCGCCGACGTACTCCCAGTGCCAGGGTTCCTCGCGGCCGTTGCCGGGGTCGGCCCACCGCGGGTGGACGAAGCCGAAGCGACCGGCGTTGGCGACCATCCAGGCGTACTGCGCCGTCCCGAACCGCTCGACGCCCCCGCACAGGTCGACCGCGAGGCCCCAGCCGTGGTTGCTGGTGCCGGGCACCGCGGCCAGCTCCGGCTTCTCCCCGTACAGCCGCACCTGAGCGGCGTAGGTCCGGTAGGAGTCGGTGGTGCACAACGGCGTCCCGAAGGCATCGGCGAAGGCACTGCTCATCCCCCGGTGGGCCGCCGCCGCGTCGCAGCGCAGCAGGTGGCCGGCGACCTCCAGCGGACACATCGCGCTGGGCGGGATCAACCCGTTCGGGAAGCCGCCCCACGCCGACCCCCCGGACGTCTCGGGCGGGTACCGCACGGCGCCGCACCCCACCGGCAGCGCCCCGCCGGACGGTCCGGGCGCCCGGACGGCCGTGCGCGGCCCGAGGCTCGGCCGCGCGACACCCAGCACCCGGTCGGCCGCCGGGCGGCCGACCACCACGGCACCGGCGCGGGCGTCGGCCGCCAGCACGGTCCGCCGGTCGAGCGCGATGCCCACGTTGCCCAGACCGGAGCGGCCGGCGCCGAGGAACACCAGGTCCCCCGGGAGGACGTCGGCCGGGTCGACCGGCGTGGTCACCGAGAAGAGCCCCGCCTGGTCATCGGGGAGGTCGATCCCCACCGAGGCGTAGACGGCGTGCACCAGCGATCCGCAGGCCCACGCGTCCGGCCCCGCCGCCCCCGGGACGTAGGGCAGCTCCAGAGCGTCCACCGCGGCGCTGACCGCGCCGACCGCCTCGGCGGACGGGACGACCAGCGGATCCGACGCGCCGGGCAACGCGGCCGCCCCCGCCTGCGCGCCGCCGTCGGACGCCGGCACCGGCGCCAGCCCGTCGGGCAGGCCTGCCGCCGGGTCGCGCAGCGCCGCGGCCGGCGGCGGGACGATGCCGGCCGCGGCCAGCTGGTCGAGGTGCCTGCGCCAGTCGGCCGCCGCCTGCCGGCCGGACGCCCGCTGCTCCTCCCGCTGCCGGCCCAGCTGCCGGTCGACGGCGGCGACGGCGACCTCCAGGTCCCGGCTCGCCGCGGCCGCGGCCGCCTCCAGCTCAGCGGTCTCGGTGGCGAGCTGCGCCGCTCGGGCACGGGCGGCCTCCCGTGTCCTCTCCGCCTCCGCCCGCCGCGCCGCGGCCTCCTGCCGTCGACGCTCCGCGGCGGCGACCACCGCGGCCGCGTGCCGCTCGGCGGCGTCGAGCAGGCCCCCCGCGGCGACGACGTCCCCGGGACCACCACCGGACAGCAGCACGGACAGCGGCGTGACCTCACCCGCGTCCCGGTACACCGCCGAGGCGTGCCGGGCCACCTCGGCCCGGGCCCGAGCGAGCTCGGCGTCCGCCGCGACGATGTCGGCCTCCGCCTGCGCCGCGGCCGCCTCGGCGGCGGTGAGGGCCTCCCGAGCCGCGACGACCCGGGACTGCCGCTCCTGCAGGTCGGCCTGCACCTCGTCGGCGCGTCGCTGCAGATCGTCGAGCTCGGGGCTGTCCAGGAGGCTGGCGGTCGCGCCGGCCCGGCCCGTCGGGTCGGCCACCGCGGGGGTCGCCGACGACAGCACGGCGGCGAGCGCGACGACGCCTGCGGACAGGGACGCCACCGCGCGGCGGCCGGGGCGCCACCGGGAGAGCGAGTACACGGACCACCTCTGCGAATCGGGACCGCAGCGGTCCTCGACGAGATGGTGTAGGGGGCCGCGCGGGCGCGCCAGGGGACGGCGCACCGCTCCCCCCCCGGACGGGCGACGTCCTCCCCCACCCTCCCCGTTGCCCGGCGCGCGTCCCCGGGACTGTCACCACCCCGACCTACCGTCCGCCCCGTGCGCTCCTCCCCCGCCCGGCCGGTGTCGCTCTCCCCCGCTCGCCTCGCCGGGACGGCGGCCCGCGCCGCCGCCGGCCTGCCCCGCTACGAGCAGGCCACGATCGACGAGCTCGGCACCCCGCTGGCGGAGGTCACCTTCGTCGTGGTCGACCTGGAGACCACCGGTGGCTCGCCGAAGGACAGCGCGATCACCGAGATCGGGGCGGTCAAGGTGCGCGGCGGGGAGGTGCTCGGCGAGTTCCAGACCCTCGTCGACCCCGGTTGCGAGATCCCGCCCTACATCAGCGTGCTCACCGGGATCACCTCGACGATGGTCGCCGCGGCCCCGCGCATCGGCGCCGTCCTGCCGCACTTCCTCGAGTTCGCCCGCGGCGCGGTGCTGGTCGCCCACAACGCGCCGTTCGACCTCGGCTTCCTCCGGGCCGCCTGCGCGGAGAGCGGCATCCCCTGGCCGGCCGCGGCCTCGGTCGACACCGCCGTCCTCGCCCGCCGTCTGCTCACCCGCGACGAGGTCCCCAACTGCAAGCTGGCCACCCTCGCGCCCTACTTCCGCACCAGCACCGAGCCCTGCCACCGGGCGCTGGCCGACGCCCGCGCCACCGTCGACGTCCTGCACGGGCTGTTCGAGCGCCTGGGCCCGCTGGGCATCACCAGCCTGGAGGAGCTGACCGGCCTCACCCGGCAGGTCGACCCGGAGCGGCTGCGCAAGCGGCACCTGGCCGACGGCGTGCCGCACGGCCCGGGCGTCTACCTCTTCCGCGGTCCCCGCGACGAGCCCCTGTACGTCGGCACGTCGACCGACCTGCGCAGCCGGGTGCGCAGCTACTTCACCGCCGGCGAGCAGCGCAGCCGGATGACCGAGATGGTGGCGCTGGCGCAGCGGGTCGACGCGATCCCATGCGCGCACGACCTCGAGGCCGCCGTCCGCGAGCTGCGGCTGATCGCCGAGCACAAACCGCGCTACAACCGTCGCTCGCGGTTCCCCGAGCGGGCGCTGTGGGTGCGGCTCACCGAGGAGCCCTTCCCGCGGCTGTCGGTGGTGCGCCGGGTGCGCCCGGACGCCAGGGTGTTCCTCGGCCCCTTCCCCGACCGGCGCGCGGCCGACGCCGCGGTGGCCGCCGTCCACGAGTCGCTGCCGCTGCGCCAGTGCACCGGCCGGCTCTCGGTGCGGGTGCTCGGCACCGCCTGCGCACTGGCCGGCATGGGCCGCTGCGGCGCACCGTGCACCGGCGCCCAGTCCGTCGAGGAGTACGGCGAGATCGCCGCCGTCCTCCGCACCGCGGTGGCCGCCGACCCGCGCCCGTTGCTGGCGCCGCTGCTGGCGCGGGTGGAGCGGCTGGCCGCCCAGGAGCGCTACGAGGACGCCGCCGTCCTGCGCGACCGCGTCGCCACCCTCGTGCGCGCGGTGCGGCGGCGGCAGCGGCTGGAGTCCCTGGCCGCGGTGCCCGAGCTGGTGCTGGCCCGTCCGGACGGCGAGGGCGGCTGGCAGCTGTCCGTCGTCCGCCGGGGCCGGTTGGTGGCCGCCGGGTGCGCCGCCCGCGGCAGCTCGGTGCGGACCACCCTCGAGGGGCTGCTGGCGACGGCGGAGACACCCCTGGGCCCCGACGGCGAGCTGGCGGCCTCGGTCGACGAGACCGAGCTGGTGCTGCGCTGGATGGAGAGGCCCGGCACCCGGCTGGTGCAGGTCGACGGCACGCTGGCCTGCCCGGTTCCGGGCACGGGCGGCTACACCGACTTCCTCGACCGGGTGGAGGCCGGCCGTGCCGGGCGCGACCCGTTCGCCGACAGCCGTTCGCTGGGTACCCGGGCCCGGCCCGAGCGGGTCTCCGGCGCAGCCGCCGGCGTCCCGGGCGCCCGGCTAGCATCCCCGGCGTGATCACCGCCATCGTCATGATCGACGCGGCCACCGACGCGATCCCCGAGGTGGCCGAGGCCGTCGCCGACCTCGAGGGGGTCAGCGAGGTCTACTCGACCGCCGGCGAGGTCGACCTCATCGCGGTCGTCCGGGTCCGCGAGTTCGACCAGGTGGCCGAGGTGATCGCCGGGCGCATCAACAAGGTGCCGGGCGTGCTGGAGACCGAGACCCACATCGCGTTCCGCGCCTACTCCCGGCACGACCTCGAGGCCGCGTTCTCCCTCGGCCTGGAATAGGGACCCCGTCGCGGGCCCGTCCGGCCCCTGCAGGGTCCCGCCGGCCTCGTCCCGAGGCTCGCGCTGAGCCTGCGAGGCGTGAGGAGGAGGGGGTCCTCCTGCTGAGCCTGCGAAGGGCGGGGAGGACGGGTCCTTCCACGGTGAGGAGGACAGGGTCCTCCTTCAGCCGCGCAGCGCCCGGCTGGTGTCCACCCAGTGCGCCAGCCGGGCCTCCGCCCGCCCGTCGTCCACGGCGGCCGCCGCCTGCTCCAGGCCGACGGCCAGCGCGTCGTGCAGCCGCGCGGATCGCTCGGCGAAGGCGGCGAGTGCGGCGGCGGCGTTGAGCAGCACCGCGTCGCGCACCGGGCCCGGCTCGCCGGCCAGCACCCGCCGGAACACGTCGGCGTTGAACGCCGGGTCGCCTCCCCGCAGCGCGTCGGTCGGCGGCTGCGCGATGCCCAGCGCCGAGGGGTCGACCCGGTCGGGCTCCACCTCGCCGCCACGGACCACCCACACCGACGACGTCGTCGCGGTGGTCAGCTCGTCGAGGCCGTCGTCCCCCCGGAACACCAGCGCCCGCATGCCGCGGGCGGCGAGCACCTCCGCCACCACCGGGGCCATGCGCGGGTCGGCGACCCCGATGGCGGCCGCGGCCGGGCGTGCGGGGTTGGTGAGCGGGCCGAGGAAGTTGAAGACCGTCGCGATGCCCATCTCCCGCCGCGGGACGGCGGCGTGCCGCATGCCCGGGTGGAACACCGGCGCGAAGAAGAAACCGATCCCGGCCTCCTCGACGCAGCGCGCCACCGCCGGCGCCGGCAGGTCGATGACCACACCCAGCGCCTCGAGCACGTCGGCGGCTCCGGAGGACGACGACGCCGCGCGCCCGCCGTGCTTGGCGACCGGCACCCCGGCGGCGGCCGTGACGACCGCGGCCATCGTGGAGATGTTGACCGTGTGCGCGCCGTCGCCCCCGGTGCCGACGATGTCCACCGAGGCAAGCGGCAGCTCGACCGGCGTCGCCTGCGCCAGCATCTCGGCGGCCAGCCCGCCGAGTTCCTGCGGCGCCACGCCCTTGGCGCGCAGCGCGACGGCGAAGGCGGCGATCTGCACGGGGGTGGCCTCGCCGGTCATCACCTCGCGCATGGCCCACGCCGTCTCGTCGGCGGAGAGGTCCTCGCGCGCCAGCAGGCGGTTGAGCAGGGCCGCCCAGGTCGGTCGGGCGCTCACCGGGCGACCGGGCGCCGTCCCACCCGGTCGCGCAGCAGGTCGGCGACGACAGCGGGAGCGGTCAGCGGGTCGACCGGGAGGGGCAGGGTGGCCTCGGCCCGCGACCAGTGCGCCAGCCACCGGTCGGGCTGCCGGGCGATGAGCACGCACAGCGCCGGGCGGTCGGCGACCTCCACGGTCAGCTGGCGGGCCAACGCCAGGCCACCGGTGGGCTGGGCCTCGCCGTCGAGGATGCAGAGGTCCACGCCACCGGCGTCCACGGTCTCGACGACCTCCTCGCCCGTGGCGCACTCGACCCACGTCAGCGGCCCCACGTCGGCGGCCGGGCGGCGACCCACCGCGGTGCGCACGGCGGCCCGCACGTCGGGCCGGGAGCTGTAGACCAGGACGGTGGCCGGGGCGGCGTTGCTCACGGCGCCGAGCGTAGTGGCAGCGAGCCCGCTGACCAGGCGGCACGGGATCTCGGTATCGAGGAGGTCACGGCGTCGCCACGCCATCCCACCCGCGGTCGTGACCTTGCCAGGAGCGATGCCATGATGGGCCTCGTGACAACGGCTCCCGTGGCGAGCGGCACCTTCGACACCTCCCGGGTGCACTCCCTGACCCGACCGAACCTGGTGAGCGTCGGCACGATCATCTGGCTCTCCAGCGAGCTGATGTTCTTCGCCGGCCTGTTCGCCATGTACTTCACGGCGCGCGCCAGGTCCCTCGAGGGGTGGCCACCGGAGCCGACGCACCTCAACATCCCGTACGCGCTGGTGGTCACGCTGGTGCTGATCAGCTCGTCGGTGACCTGCCAGCTCGGGGTCTTCGCCGCCGAGCAGGGGAACGTCTACGGCCTGCGCCGCTGGTTCACCATCACCTTCGTGATGGGGCTGATCTTCGTCCTCGGCCAGGGCTACGAGTACATCCAGCTGGTCGAGGAGGGCACCACCATCTCCTCGAGCACCTACGGCTCGGTCTTCTACCTGACGACCGGCTTCCACGGCCTGCACGTCATCGGGGGACTCGTCGCCTTCGTCTACCTGCTCATCCGGTCCACCATGGGCCGCTTCACGCCGGCACAGGCGACCGCGGCGATCGTGGTCTCCTACTACTGGCACTTCGTCGACGTCGTGTGGATCGGGCTGTTCACCACGATCTACTTCATCCGCTAGGGGAACGGTGTCTTCTCTGAATCCGCAGTCCGACGCCCCGTCCGACGACACGACGCCCTGCGGCCGACGCCGCTGGTCCCGCCGTCCCGCCATCGGGTCCCCCGCCGCCGCAGCCCGTGCCCGGCGCCGCTCCAAGCAGCGCCGCCGCGTCGCCAACGTAGCCGGCCTCATGGCCGCGCTGGTGCTCACCGGCACTCTCTACTCGGCGCTCGCCCCCGCGCAGGCGACCGAGGAGAGCACCGCCAGCGAGTCCTCCGCCGAGGCCGCCGGCCGCGAGCTCTACGAGCGCAGCTGCATCACCTGCCACGGCGAGAACCTCGAGGGCGTGCCCAACCGCGGGCCCTCGCTCATCGGCGTCGGCGAGGCGGCCGTCTACTTCCAGGTGCACACCGGCCGCATGCCACTGGTCCGCCAGGAGGCCCAGGCCCCGGACAAGCCCGCGGTCTTCTCCGACGAGGAGATCGACCAGCTCATGGCCTACGTCCAGGCCAACGGCGGCGGCCCCACGCTGCCCTCCGGTGACCTGCGCGACGGTGACCTGGCCCAAGGCGGCGAGCTGTTCCGCCTCAACTGCGCCTCGTGCCACAACTTCGTCGGCCAGGGCGGTGCACTCTCCTCCGGCAAGCGTGCCCCGAGTCTCGAGGACGCCAACGACCTCGAGATCTACACCGCGATGCTGACCGGCCCCGAGAACATGCCCGTCTTCGGGGACAACCAGCTCACGCCCGAGGAGAAGCGCTCCATCATCAACTACGTCCAGACGATCAACAGCCAGGCCGACCCGGGTGGCTTCGGCGTCGGACGCATCGGCCCGGTCGCCGAGGGCGTCGTCATCTGGGTCGTCGGTGTGGCCGCGCTGCTGTTCGGCATCTTCTGGATGGGCAGCAAGGCGTGAGCACGCGGACCCTCTCCCCCACGGCACCACGAGCGCTGACCACGGGCGTCGGCGAGGAGGCAGCGTGACCACGCGCGAGAGCGCCCCCGGCTCGGCCGGCGGCGCGGACGTCCCCGGCCCCCTGCACGGCGGTCCGGACGACGACTACACCCCCGAGCAGCTCGCGACGATGTCGCGCGAGGAGCTCGACCTGCTGGGCGCCCGGTACGACAGCGTGCAGGTCCTGCACGTCGACCCGGGCCCCGAGCCGGGCTCCCCGGTGGAAAGGCGGGCCGTCCGCCAGGTCGGCCTGACCTTCGGCCTGTCCGGCTTGGCCGCGTTCGCGGCCTTCGTCATCTACGTCGGCTCCGGCTGGTTCCTCCCCGACTGGCAGTGGACGATCACCGAGGGCGGCTGGAGCGCGTTCTTCACCCCGCTGATCGGAGGGCTCGGGGGGCTCTCCCTGATCCTGGTCGGCGTCGGCATGGTGCTCTTCACCAAGAAGCTGCTCCCGCACGAGACCGCGGTGCAGGACAAGCACGACGGCTCGCACTTCGACCGGGTGACCACCGGCGCCACTCTCGTCGGCGGCCTGCACAACACCGGCCTGGCCCGCCGGAAGCTCATCACCCGCTCGCTGGTCTTCATGGGCAGCGGGGTCGGGCTCATGCTGCTCATGCCGCTGGGCGGCCTCATCCGCAACCCGAACACCGGCGACCCGCTGGGCACCACGAGCTGGGCCGAGGGTGTCCGTCTCGTCCGCGACGACGGCAGCCCCATCCGACCCGGCGACCAGCAGCCCGGCTCGCTGGAGACGGTCTTCCCGGCGGTCCCCGGCGGCAACCGGGAGTCCGACGCCGCGACGATGCTCATCCGGCTCCGCCCGGAGCAGGTGGCCATCGACCGTCCCCGGAACGGCCAGGACGACTTCGGCTACGGCGACTACGTGGCCTACTCCAAGATCTGCACCCACGCCGGCTGCCCGGTGTCGCTCTACGAGCAGGAGACCAGCCGCATCCTGTGCCCATGCCACCAGTCGCAGTTCGACGTGACGCAGGGCGCCAAGCCGGTCTTCGGCCCGGCCACCCGTCCCCTGCCACAGCTGCCGATCACTGTCGACGACGAGGGCTACTTCGTTGCCCGTAGTGACTACATTGAGGCTGTTGGCCCCACCTACTGGAACCGGGAGCGCATCTGATGGCTCGCACCGCCACAGCGCCGGGTGTCCCGACCACGCAACTGGGCAAGGCTGCGCTGGAGGTCGACGACCGTCTGATCGTCGCCGGGCCGCTGCGCCGCACCCTGAACAAGGTCTTCCCCGACCACTGGTCGTTCCTGCTCGGCGAGATCGCGCTCTACTCGTTCGTCGTCCTGCTGCTGTCCGGCACGTACCTGACCTTCTTCTTCGACGCCTCCATGCGCGAGGTCGTCTACGAGGGCACGTACGCCCCGCTGCGGGGCGCCGAGATGTCGGCCGCCTACGAGTCGACGCTGTACCTCTCGTTCGACGTCCGTGGCGGCCTCTTCGTGCGGCAGCTGCACCACTGGACGGCGCTGCTGTTCGTGGCGTCGATCGTCGTCCACCTGCTGCGGATCTTCTTCACCGGCGCCTTCCGACGTCCGCGTGAGACGAACTGGCTGATCGGCGTCGCGCTGCTCGTCCTGTCGTTCGCCATGGGCTTCACCGGTTACTCGATGCCGGACGACCTGCTCTCCGGCACCGGGCTGCGGATCGTCTCGGCGATCATCCTGGCGATCCCCGTGGTCGGCACCTGGGTGCACTGGGCGGTCTTCAACGGCGACTACGTGGGCGAGTTCATCGTCGGCCGGATGTACATCGTGCACGTGCTGATCGTCCCGGCGATCATGGTCGCCCTGATCGCGCTGCACCTGCTGATCCTGGTCAAGCAGAAGCACACCCAGTTCCCGGGCCCGGGGCGGACGGAGCACAACGTGGTCGGCAACCGGCTCTTCCCGGCCTTCGCCGGCAAGGCCGGTGGCCTGTTCTTCATCGTGTTCGGCGTCTGCGCCGCGCTCGGTGGCCTGGTGCAGATCAACCCGGTGTGGCTGTGGGGTCCGTACAACCCGGCACAGGTCTCGGCCGCGTCCCAGCCCGACTGGTACGTCATGTTCCTCGACGGTTCGACGCGTCTGTTCCCTGCCTGGGACCTCAACCTGCCCGGCAACTACCAGATCCCGGCGCTGTTCTGGCCGACCGTGGTGCTCCCGGGCATCCTCTTCACGCTCCTGGCGCTGTACCCCATGATCGAGCGGAAGCTGACCCGGGACACGGCCTCCCACCACCTGCTGCAGCGTCCGCGCGACGTGCCGGTGCGCACATCGCTGGGGGTGATGGCGCTCACCTTCTACGTGGTCCTGCTGATCTCCGGCGGGAACGACGTCGTCGCCGAGAAGTTCGACATCAGCCTCAACGCGATGACGTGGGTGGGCCGCATCGGTCTGGTCATCCTGCCGCCGATCGCCTACGTGTTCACCTACCGGATCTGCCTCGGTCTGCAGAAGCACGACCGGGAGGTCCTCGAGCACGGCCTGGAGACCGGTGTCATCCGGCGGCTGCCGCACGGTGAGTTCATCGAGGTGCACCAGCCCCTGGGCCCGGTCGACGCGCACGGCCACGGCCAGCTGGCCTACGGTGGCGCTCCGGTGCCCAAGAAGATGAACCAGGTCGGCGGTGCCCGCCGGGCGATCCGCGGGTTCTTCCGCCCGATCGAGGAGCCGGCGCAGGTCGAGCTCGAGCAGCGCCAGGACGAGCACGGCCTGGCGGCCGCGGAGGCCGACCGCGAGCTGACCGCCTCCGGCCGTCCCTCTGACGGTGGCCGGCCGCAGGAGCCGCGCGACTGAGCACCCGCACCACGCAGCAGGGCCCCGACGGGATCCCGTCGGGGCCCTGCTGCGTTCCGGGGGCGCCGCCGACGGACCCCTGCCGGGAGTGACCGTCTCCCCCGCCCCCGCGAGCCGCGGACCGCTCGGCGACCCCTCGTCGCCCCACGACGGCTCGCGTCGGGGCCCGGGGAAACCAGAGCAGGCGCTCGCGCGGCCGAGGGACCGGCGCGCCGCCGACGGACCCGAGGGCGCGTCCTCCCCTCCCGTGCACCCACCGTCGGCGTCCGCCGCACAGCCCCGTGCAGCCGGCCGGCGGACGTCCGAGGTGGAACGGGCATCCAGCCACGGGAGACCGCCGCGCTCCCCGCCGCGTCGAGGATGCATCGCACGCCCGCCATCGTCGTCCTGGGGCCACCGGGCGCGACGTCCAGCGCACGAGTCGTGGACCACGGCGGTGAGGACGGCGGTCCGCGGGCGTCGGACGCGGTTCCCGGCCGCCACATGCCCCAGGACTGATGCGGCCGGTCACGCCACCAGGGTGGGCACACGCTCACTCCACCGGCCTCACGGCCGCCAGGGCGCCGAGCGCGACCACCGCCGTCCTGCTGCGAGCCGGTGCGCCCGCCCTCCGTCCCCCCGGGACGACGTCCACGGTCCCGCAGCAATGCCGTCCACCACCGGCGCACGGGCCGACGTCCCATGACGAGGGCCCCTTCCCGCCGCAGCGGGAAGGGGCCCTCGAGGTGGCGGGAGATCAGCCCTGGGCGTTCTGCCCCACGTAGTACTCGAACAGCAGGCCGCCGATGGTGATCAGCAGGGCCGCGCCGGCCAGGATGATCATCCAGGGGTAGTAGAACGCCAGCGCCAGGCCCATGAGGGCCGCCGACAGAGCGATTCCGAAGGGCCAGTAGCTACCCGGACTGAAGAAGCCCAGCTCGCCGGCGCCGTCGGCGATGTCGGCGTCCTTGCGGTCCTCCGGGCGGGCGTCGATGCGCCGCGAGATGAACCAGAAGAACCCGCCGATGAGGAACGTCAGCCCACCGGAGAGGACCAGGGCCGTCGTCCCGATCGGTTCACGGGCCCAGAGCCCGTAGACGGCGGCCATGAGCAAGCAGAAGACGCCGATGACGTTGAAGATGAGCGCTTCGACCTTCACGGCCGTCCCTCCTGCGTGGTGTGCGGTGCGCGGGTGGCGGGCACCTCAGCCGTCCGCCCGCTGCGCGTCGTCGACCAGGTCCCACGGCGAGGTGCTCGTCGCCGCGCCCGGCTGACCGATGCTCTCCAGCGCGTCGTAGGTGCTGAGGCCCGACTCCCGTGCGGCCAGGTAGGCGTCGTAGTCAGCCGGCGAGACCGCGCGCACCTCGAAGTTCATGTACGCGTGGTAGGTGCCGCAGAGCTCGGCGCAGCGTCCGACGAACGCGCCCGGTTCACGGACGGTGACCTCGAAGACGTTGTCGCGGCCGTTCTCGTTGCCCGGGATCACGTCGAGCTTGAAGAGGAACTCCGGCACCCAGAACGAGTGGATCACGTCGGCGGAGGCCACCTCGAAGCGGATGGTCTGGTCGACCGGCAGGACGAGGATCGGGATCTCGTCGCTGTTGCCGACCGTGTTCACCGGCTCGCCATCGGCCCCGGTGGTCTCCGGGTAGACGAACTGCCAGTTCCACTTGAAGGCGTTGACGGCGACGGTGACGTCGGGGTCGGCACTGCGCTCCTGGACCCGGTTCTGCGTGACCACCGTGAAGAAGAACAGCCCGGCGATGATGAGGAACGGGATGATCGTGTAGACGATCTCGAGCGGCAGGTTGTACGCCGTCTGCTTGGGCAGTTCGTCCCCGCGCTTCTTGTAGCGCATGGAGGCGAAGATGATCAGGCCCCACACGAGCGTGCCCACCACCATCGCGGCGATGATCGACCCGATCCACAGGTGGCGCATCGACTCGGCCTCGTCGGTGATGCCGTTGGGCCAGCCGATCAGCCAGAACTGCTCCCAGTTCATCGCGCGCTCCCGCCCGTACGGTCGACCGGGAGACCGAGCGCGGCCAGCCGCGCGGGCCTGCTGCCTCGAGCCACTGCTCGTTGCCTCCTCGTCCTCCGTCCGGGCCGACCGGACGGTCCTCCGGCGGGGCGTCCGCCGGCTCCCGGCGGACGGCATCCTCCGCCGACCTCAGTGTGGGCCGAGACTATCCGACCCCGCAGCGCGGCCGACCACCGGAGATGCCCCACCGGCGGGTCGGGCATCGGCGGTCGCAGCGCGGCTCGGTGCCGCGCCGGACCGCGACCGGGCGTGACCGCGGCACGGTGAGACCTCTCACCGGCGTCCCCTGCCAGGGGGCACCGCCGGTTACAGTCGGGGCCGTGTTCTCCCGGCTGCTGACCCCCAAGTGGGTGCTCCTGCACCTGGTGGTGGCCGCCCTCTTCGTGACCACCTTCTTCCTGGGGTACTGGCAGCTGTCCAAGGCCGAGGCCGGAGGCGGCGCGGTGAACTGGAGCTACGCGCTGCAGTGGCCGCTGTACGGGTTCATGGGCCTGTGGTTCTACGTGCGGATGTGCCGCGAGGAGCTCAACCGCGACCCCGACGAGGACGAGCCGGGCACCGACGTGGTCCTCTACCAGCGGCCGCGCATCGACACCTCCGGCGACCCGGAGCTGGCCGCCTACAACGCCTACCTCGCCGAGCTCAACGAGCGGGCGCTGCAGCAGCGGGCCGAGCATGGCCGCTGAGCCGACGACCGCCTCCCGGCTGCCCCGCGCCCTCGCGCGCCGGGTCGGCCGCGACGTCCCCGCCGCACTGACCCGCTACCGCGTGATGGCCTGGATCGTCGGTCTGCTGCTCATCGCGCTGATCCTCGTCGCGGTGCCGCTCAAGTACCTCGCCGGGATCGACGGTCCGGTCTCGGTGATCGGCACCGCGCACGGCTGGCTCTACTTCGTCTTCTTCCTGACGGCCTGCGACCTCGCCCTGCGCGCCTCCTGGACGTTGCGCGGCACGGTTCTCACCCTGGTGGCAGGCACCGTTCCGATCCTGTCCTTCGTGGCCGAGCGCAACGCCACGCGCAAGACACGCGCCGGCGCTCGCGTCTGACCCTGCCGCGGCCACTCCGCCGGCACACCACGACCCTCGGAGAACCACGCCCATGTGCGGCCTGCTCGCCTACCTGTCCACCGACGCCGATCGCGTCGACGACACCCGCGTGAAGGAGGTGCGCGAGGCGCTGCACTGCCTGCGGCACCGCGGCCCCGACGAGACCCAGGTCTGGAACGACGCACGGGTCGCCTTCGGCTTCAACCGGCTGGCCTTCATCGACATCGAGCACAGCCACCAGCCGATGCCCTACGCCGACGGCCGCTACCGGATCGTCTTCAACGGCGAGATCTACAACTACGTGGAGCTGCGCCAGGAGCTCGCGGCCCTCGGCGCCCGCTTCGCCACCGAGGGGGACACCGAGGCGATCGTCGCCGGCTACCACTACTGGGGTCAGGACGTCGTCCGGCGGCTGCGCGGCATGTTCGCCTTCATCATCTGGGACACCCGGACCGGGACGGCGTTCGGCGCCCGCGACCCCTTCGGCATCAAGCCGCTGTTCACCGCCCGACTGGCCGACGGCGCACTGGTCTTCAGCTCCGAGAAGAAGGCGCTGCTGGAGCTGCTCGGCGGCAGCGACGCCGCCGGCGGTGTGGACTCCGCCTCGCTGCAGCACTACCTGACGCTGCAGTACGTCCCCGAGCCGGCGACGCTGCACCGCGGCATCCGGAGGATCGAGAGCGGCACGAGCTTCACCGTGGTGGACGGCGAGCTGCACACCAGCCGCTACTTCCACCCGACCTTCCCCGTCCGGCCGGTCGCCGCGGACGAGCAGCAGGGCCTCTACGACCGCATCGCCGCGGTGCTCGACGACTCGGTGCGCGTGCACATGCGCGCCGACGTCACCGTCGGTTCGTTCCTCTCCGGCGGCATCGACTCGACCGCGATCGCCGCGCTGGCCAAGCGGTACAACCCCGACCTGATGACCTTCACGGTCGGCTTCGAGCGGGAGGGCTACTCGGAGATCGACGTCGCTGCGGAGTCGGCGGCCGCGATCGGCGTCGAGCACGTGACGAAGGTGGTGACGCCCGAGGAGTTCGCCGAGTCGATCCCGCTGGTCGTCTGGTACCTCGACGACCCGGTCGCCGACCCCGCGCTCGTGCCGCTGTACTTCGTCGCCCGCGAGGCCCGCAAGCACGTGAAGGTGGTGCTCTCCGGTGAGGGCGCCGACGAGCTCTTCGGCGGCTACAACATCTACCGGGAGCCGCTGTCGCTGGCGGCGTTCGACAAGCTGCCCGGCGGCATCCGCCGGGCGCTCGGCGCGCTGTCGGCGAGGCTGCCCGACGGCATGCGCGGCAAGGACCTGCTGCGTCGCGGCTCCATCCCGCTCGAGCAGCGCTACTACGGCAACGCGCGCATCTTCCGGGACGACGAGCTCGGCTTCCTCGAGCGTCGTGACCCCGACCTGTCGCACGTCGCCGTCACCCGCGAGCTCTACGAGCGCACCCGGGCAGCGGGCTACGACGACGTGACCGCCATGCAGTACGTGGACCTGTTCACCTGGCTGCGCGGCGACATCCTGGTCAAGGCCGACAAGATGACCATGGCCAACTCGCTCGAGCTGCGGGTGCCCTTCCTCGACCCGGAGGTCTTCGCGGTCGCCGGCACGCTGCCGGTCGACCAGCGGGTGACGAAGGAGACGACGAAGTACGCGCTGCGCAAGGCGCTCGAGCAGATCGTGCCGCCGCACGTGCTCCACCGCCGCAAGCTCGGCTTCCCCGTCCCGACCCGGCACTGGCTGGCCGAGGACCTGCACGACTGGGCGCGGCAGATCGTCGAGGAGAGCCAGACCGACGAGTGGCTCGACCGGCGGCAGATCCTCTGGATGCTCGACGCCCACCGCGACAACCACCGGTCCGGCTCGCCGGTCGACCTCTCCCGCAAGCTGTGGACGCTGCTGGTCTTCATGGTGTGGCACGGCGTCTTCGTCGAGCAGCGCATCAAGGTCGACGTCCCCGAGACCGTCTACCCGGTCCGGCTGTAGTCCCGACGCGACGGAGGCCCGGTCCCTCCCGCGGGAGGGACCGGGCCTCCGTCGCGTCGGCGGTGCCGCGGTGCGGTCCGGAGGACCGCGGTGTCAGTGACTCAGCTGAAGGAGTCGCCGCAGGCGCAGGAGCCGGTGGCGTTCGGGTTGTCGATCGTGAAGCCCTGCTTCTCGATCGTGTCCACGAAGTCGATCACGGCGCCGCCGAGGTAGGGACCGCTCATCCGGTCGACGATGACCTCGACCCCACCGAACTCGTAGGTCTGGTCGCCGTCGAGGAACCGCTCGTCGAAGAAGAGCTGGTAGCGCAGGCCCGAGCAGCCGCCGGGCTGGACGGCGATGCGCAGGCGGAGGTCGTCGCGACCCTCCTGGTCCAGCAGCGCCTTGACCTTGGCGGCAGCGGGGTCGCTGAGGATGACGCCGGTGGCCGTGGTGTCCTGCACCGTCATGTTGGATGTCCTCCCACGTTCGAGGGTGCCTGCTGCGGCACGTCCTGCAGCAGGCCAACACCGCCGGAGCGGAGCCTCTTCCCACTGTACGGCGTGGGGTGCCGTGCGGACCGGGATCGACCGAGGTCACACGTAGACTCGGAGCCGTGAAGCTCCGCCTGCCCGGGCGCCGCGACCGCACCGAGGCCGCGCCCGACCCCGCCGCCGACCCGACCTCGCAGCTGGTGAAGACGGGCGGCAAGGGCCGGCCCACGCCCAAGCGCCACGAGGCCCAGGGACGTCGTCCCGGTCCTCCCCCGCCGCCTCCGCAGACCCGCAAGGAGGCCTACAAGCGGATGCGCGAGCAGCAGGCGGCCAACCGCGGGGCCGCCCGCGCCGGCGCGGCGCGTGGCGACGAGGCCTACCTGCCGGCCCGCGACCGCGGCCCGGTCCGCAAGCTGGTCCGCGACGTCGTCGACGCCCGCCGCAACGCCGGCAGCTTCTTCCTCCTCGTCGCCGGGCTGGTGCTCATCGGCAACTTCGTGCCCAACGAGCAGGTGCGCAGCTACACCGTCTCCATCTGGCTGGTCTTCTTCCTGCTGATCATCGCCGACTCGATCGTCCTGGGCCGGCGGATCAAGAAGAGGGTGCTCGAGCGCTTCCCGAACCAGGACCACAGGATGAAGGGGCTGGTCTGGTACGGGATCAGCCGCGCCACCATGGTCCGCCGCTGGCGCTTCCCGAAGCCCGAGGTCCCGTTGGGCGCCCAGGTCTGACGAAGGACCCCGCGTCCCTCGCCCGCTCGGGACGGGGCCCTGACGCGGGGCCGTTCCAGCACGTCACCACGCTCGCGACGGGACCCTGCAGGGGGGCCGTTCCGGCACGTCAACGGGCCCGGGACGCCCCGGCGCGCCCGCGGGGCTAGCGTCGGTCGGCGTGGAATCCCGACGACTGGGCCGCTCCGGCCTCACCATCTCCGCGATCGCCTACGGCAACTGGCTGACCCATGGCGGCCAGGTCGAGGAGGACGCGGCGCACGCCTGCGTCCGCGCCGCCCTCGACGCCGGCATCACCACCTTCGACACCGCCGACGTCTACGCCGGCACCCGGGCCGAGGCGGTGCTCGGCCGCGCGCTGGCCGGCCAGCGCCGCGAGGGGCTCGAGGTCTTCACCAAGGTCTACTGGCCGACCGGCCCGGGCCACAACGACCGCGGCCTGTCCCGCAAGCACATCACCGAGAGCTGCCACGCCTCGCTGCGGCGGCTGCAGACCGACTACGTCGACCTCTACCAGGCGCACCGCTACGACCCGACGGTGCCGCTGGAGGAGA
Organism: Geodermatophilus sp. URMC 61; assembly: GCF_052931555.1. Lineage (NCBI taxonomy): Bacteria > Bacillati > Actinomycetota > Actinomycetes > Geodermatophilales > Geodermatophilaceae > Geodermatophilus > Geodermatophilus sp. URMC 61. The sequence continues at coordinate 789,498 of NZ_JBRFHZ010000002.1, read as the reverse complement.
CGATGACCGCCTTCGCCGACCTCGTCCGGGCCGGCAAGGTGCTCTACATCGGCGTCTCGGAGTGGAACGCCGACGAGATCGCCGCCGGCGCCGCCCTCGCCCGCGACCTCGGCATCCAGCTGATCAGCAACCAGCCGCAGTACTCGATGCTGTGGCGGGTCATCGAGGACGAGGTCGTGCCCACCTCCGAGAAGGAGGGGATCTCGCAGATCGTGTGGTCCCCGCTGGCGCAGGGCGTGCTCACCGGCAAGTACCTGCCCGGTCAGCAGCCGCCGGCCGACAGCCGCGGCGGGCACGCCGAGGCGGGCGGGTCGATGCGGCGGTTCCTGCGGGACGACGTCCTCACCGCGGTGCAGGGGCTGCGGCCGGTCGCCGAGGACCTCGGCCTCTCCATGGCGCAGCTGGCCATCGCGTGGGTGCTGCAGAACCCCAACGTCGCGGCCGCGATCATCGGCGCGAGCCGGCCCGAGCAGGTGCAGGACAACGTGGCGGCAGCCGGGGTGGTCCTCGACGCCGACGTCCTGGCGCGCATCGACGAGGTCCTGGGGGACGTCGTCGAGCGTGACCCCGCCAAGACCGCCCGCGGTTAGGAGGAGGGCCCGGTCCTCCCCACCCTCCGGAGGAGGACCCCTGCTCACCGCCACTCGTAGCAGGCCCTCCGCCCGCAGGCTCGCGGGCCAGCCTCTGGACGGGGCCGGCGGGGCCACTTGGGTCCTCCTGGGCCCGCCCGGCTCTACTCGGGCGGGCTCAGGTGGGGGCGAGGCCCATGGGGCCGTAGACCTCCTGCCCGCCGTCGAGGAGGGTCACGGTCGCCACCCCGCGCTCGAGCAGGTCGCGCCAGTTCTCCCCCAGCCAGGACTCCGCGTCGCCCTGGTTGTCCGCACGCGGCACCTCGACCCCGATCGCGGCGGGGTCGAGCTCCGCGCCCGAGGGGTCCTCCAGGCGCCAGTACCAGCTCATGCGCCGCAGGCTATAGACCCGCCGGGCCGGCCGTGCCCGGAGTGTGACCCGCGACTGGTTACCCCGGCGATCATCGGGGGCATCTGAGGACATCGACACACTCCCGCTCGGAGGACCGATGACCGACCCCACTACGGGTGCCAGCCGCGCACCCACCCCGCCCCCCGCTCCCGAGGACGCCTCGACCGGCCAGCTCGTCGGTCAGCTGACCGAGCAGATCAGCCGGCTCGTGCGTGACGAGGCCCGGCTCGCGCAGGCCGAGGTCACCCAGAAGGCCAAGCGGCTCGGCATCGGCGCCGGCCTGTTCGGCGGCGCCGGCCTGCTCGCCTTCTTCGGCACGGCCGTGCTCATCGCCGCCGCCGTCCTCGCCCTCGCCCTCGTGCTGCCCGGTTGGTTGGCCGCGCTCATCGTGGCGGTCGTGCTCCTCGCCGTCGCCGGCGTGCTCGCTCTGGTCGGCAAGAAGGACGTCGAGAAGGGCACGCCCCCCGTGCCGACCGAGGCCATCGCCAGTACCAAGGCCGACATCCAGACGGTGAAGGAGAGTGCGCGCCGGTGAGCACACCAGCCAGCCAGGGCCCGGGCGGGACGACGAACAACCAGCCGCCGGCGAACGACCCGGACGCCATCAAGGCCGAGATCGAGGCCACCCGCGAGCAGCTCGGTCGCACCGTCGACGAGCTCTCGCACCGCCTCGACGTCCCCGAGCGGGCGCGGGAGAGCGCCTACCGGGCCCGCGACACCGCGGTGGAGACCTACCGCGAGAGCCCACCCACGGTCATCGGCGCCGGCGCCGGCGTGGCCGCGCTGCTCGGCCTGCTGGTGTGGCGGCGCCGGACGAAGGACCGCCGGGTCGCCCGGCGCGCGGCCAAGCGCGCGGCCAAGCGCGAGGCGAAGGCGGCCGCCGCCCGACGTGCCGCCGCGCAGAAGGCGGCCCGCAAGGCGGCGAGGAAGACCGCGAAGAGGACGGCGAAGAGGGCGGCGAAGAGGGCGAAGGCCCGCCGGGCCGTGAGGAGGACGAAGTGACCAGCAGCAAGGGAGCCAAGCTGGCCTACCGGCCGATCGGCCTGCTGGGCGGCGTCCTGGCCGGTGTGGTGTCCGGCGCGGTGTTCAAGCAGGTCTGGAAGCGCGTGGCGAACGCGGAGGACGCGCCCGACGCGCTGCAGAGCGAGTACTCGATGAAGGAGGTCCTCCTCGCTGCCGCTCTGCAGGGCGCCATCTTCGCTGCGACGAAGGCGGCGATCGACCGCGCCGGTGCGCGCGGCTTCACGAAGCTGACCGGCAGCTGGCCGGGCGACTGACGTGGCCGGCACCCGACACCGCGACAGCGCCGTCGACCGCATCCGCCAGCGGGTCGAGGAGAAGGCGGCACGACGGGCAGCCGCGCGGGCTGCGGAGACCCGCGGGCCGGACCCGCAGGCCGACCGGTTGCCGCCGGGGGCGCCGGACGAGCAGCAGCTGCCCGGCATCACCGCGGACAAGCCGACCGAGATCCCCTGGCGGGGCTGGAAGCAGATCGTGCGACGGGCGTGGGCAGAGAACAACGCCGACAACATGCCGATCATCGGTGGCGGCGTGGCGTTCTTCGGCTTCCTGGCGATCTTCCCCGCGTTGATCGCGATGCTGAACATCTACGGGCTGGTGGCCTCCCCGGAGTCGGTCGCTCAGCAGGTCGAGGACCTCTCGGCACAGCTGCCGGAGAGCGCCGCCGACCTGATCGGGAACCAGCTCAACAGCATCGTGACCAACAGCGGCGGGGCGCTCAGCTTCGGGCTGATCGCCTCTGTGCTCGGTGCGCTGTGGAGCGCCTCGGGTGGCGTCGGGAACCTGGTGACCGCGGTCAACCTGGCCTACGACGAGGTGGAGACCCGCGGCTTCGTCAAGCGCAAGGCGATCTCCCTGGGGCTGACGCTCGGCGCGATCCTCTTCGTGCTGATCACCTTCGCCCTCGTCGCGGTGGTCCCCAACCTCCTGGACCTGCTGCCGCTCGGCCCGTTCGCCACCGTGCTCGCGCAGGTGGTCCGATGGGTCCTGCTGCTCGGCATCTTCGCCGGGTCGTTGGCGGTGCTGTACCGGGTCGCCCCGGACCGGGACGCCCCGCAGCTGCGCTGGGTGAGTCTCGGCGCCGTCGTCGTCACCGTCATCTGGGCGCTGGTGAGCCTCGGCTTCAGCATCTACGTCGACAACTTCGGGTCCTACGACAAGACCTACGGGACGATCGCCGGCGTCATCGTGCTGATGCTGTGGCTGTACCTGACCTGCTACCTGATCCTGCTCGGCGCGGAGATCAACTCCGAGGCCGAGCACCAGACGGCGGAGGACACGACCCAGGGCCCGCCCCAGCCGATGGGCGAGCGCGACGCCACGATGGCCGACTCGCTGCCCGACCCGCCGGTGCCGACCAAGGAGTCACACCAGCGCAGCTGAACAAGGACCCCTGCCTCCCACCGCTCGCAGCTCGCGGCGGGACCCTGCAGGGGGCCTCAGCGCACGTGCGAGGGGACGAAGGGCGGCCGCACGACCTGCACGGTCTGCGGCCGCCCGCGCACGTCCACGGCCAGCTCGCTGCCCTCGCCGACGCCGGAGGCGGTGTCCAGGAGGGCCAGGGCGATGCCGGTGCGCAGGGACGGCGAGAACGTGCCGCTGGTGACCTCGCCGACCCGGGCGCCGTCGGCGTCCATCACCGCCATGCCCGGACGCGGGATGCCCCGCCCGGCCGCCCGGAGCCCCCACAGCAGCCGCGCCGGACCGGCCTCCTTCTCCGCGAGCAGCGCCTCGCGGCCCCAGAACGCCGGCTTGCGCCAGCCCACCGCCCAGCCGGCGCGGGCCTGCACCGGCGTGATGTCGGTCGAGAGCTCGTGGCCGTGCAGCGGGTACCCCATCTCGGTGCGCAGCGTGTCGCGAGCGCCCAGCCCGCACAGCCGCAGGCCCTCGTCCTGACCGGTCTCCACCAGGACGTCCCACAGCTCGCCGGCGCGGTCGGCGGCCACCAGCAGCTCGTAGCCGTGCTCGCCGGTGTAGCCGGTGCGGCAGACGGTGACCTCTGCGGAGCCGCCGCCCACACCGGTCACGAAGGACATGTACGGCAGCTCGCCGGGCAGCCCGAGGAACGCCAGCAGCTGCGGTGACCGGGGCCCCTGCACGGCCAGGACGGCGACCTCGGTGTGCCGGTCGGTGACCGTCACTCCGGCCGGTGCGGCGTCGGTGAGCCGGGCCACCACCTCGGCGGCGTTGGCGGCGTTGGGCACGAGCAGGACGTCGTCCGGGCCGTGCAGGTAGACGATCAGGTCGTCGACCACTCCCCCGGCACGCGGGTCGCCGTCGGGCAGGCAGCACATCGTGTACTGCGCCTGGCCCGGTCCGATGCGGGACAGGTCGTTGGTCAGGCAGCTGTCGACGAAGGCCGCCGCCCCCGGGCCGCGCACCGTCGCGGTGCCCAGGTGCGAGACGTCGAACAGGCCCACACGCGTGCGGACGGCCTCGTGCTCGGCCAGCACCCCGCCCCCGGCGTACTCGATCGGCATCGACCAGCCGCCGAAGTCGGCCAGCTTGGCACCGGCCGCGACGTGCCGGTCGTGCAGGGGGGAGGTCAGCGGGGTCACGGACGGCACGCTATCGGTGCCGGCGGTGACCGGTGGGCCCGCCCGCAGGCACACCTGCAGGCACAAGGGCCCCTCACTCCCACCGTTCGCGGTGCCCGGGAGGGGGTCACCGCGGAGGTGGGGGCAGGGCGGCCCCGTCCCGGGTCCGGCCCGAGGCTGGGGAGGCCGGGGAGGACGGGTGGCCCCTCTGCAGGGGCCACCCGTGAGCTGGCGAACGGTGGGGGCAGAGGGGTCCTTCTAGGATCGAGCGGTGCCGCCGACGATCTCCGCCACCGACCGCCCGCTCGAGAAGCTCTCCGCCGACGCCGTCGTCGTCGGCATCGGGAAGGGGCCCGACGGCCCGCTCCCCACGCCCGGCGCGGAGGCCGTCGACCGGCTGCTGGGCGGTCGCCTGCTGCCCGCCCTCGCCGACCTGGCCGCCCGCGGTGCGGAGGACGAGGTCACCCGGGTCGCCGCGCTCGGTCAGGGCCCGTTCCCCGTCGTCGCCGCCGTCGGCCTCGGCGCACCTCAGACCGGAGGCGGGTACGCCCCCGACGCGGTCCGCCGGGCCGCCGGTGCCGCCAGCCGGGCGCTGTCGGGCCGCGGCTCGGTCGTCACCCTGCTGGCCGCGGTCGGCGGGACACCCGACGAGCTGCGGCTGCACGCCGTCGGCGAGGGCAGCCTGCTGGGTGCCTACGAGTTCACCGCCTACAAGTCCGACACCGCCGGCCGGCCCGTCCCGCCGCGCGAGTTCACCGTGGTCGTCCCCGACGCCGGGGCCGCGAAGGGGCCGCTGGAGCGCGTCCGCGCCGTCGCCGACGCCGTCGCGCTGGTGCGCGACCTGGTCAACACCCCGCCCAACGACCTCTTCCCGGCCGAGCTGGCGGCGCGGGGCGCCGCGGCGGGCAAGCGCGCCGGGCTGGACGTCGAGGTGCTCGACGAGGCGGCCCTGGCCGCCGGCGGCTACGGCGGCGTCCTCGCCGTCGGCGGCGGCTCGACGCGTGGACCCCGCGTGCTCCGGCTGACCTACCGCGGGAAGAGGGCGCGCAAGAAGGTCGCGCTGGTCGGCAAGGGCATCACCTTCGACAGCGGCGGCCTGTCGATCAAGCCGGCCGCCAACATGCACCACATGACCAGCGACATGGCGGGGGCGGCCGCCGTGATCGCCACCGTCTGCCTGGTCGCCCAGCTCGGTCTGCCCGTCGAGGTCACCGCCACCGTACCGATGGCCGAGAACCTGCCCAGCGGCTCGGCCTACCGCCCCGCCGACGTGGTGACCTTCCGCAACGGCAAGAAGGCCGAGATCACCAACACCGACGCCGAGGGCCGCGTGATCCTGGCCGACGCCCTGGCGCGGGCCGCCGAGGACTCCCCCGACGCGATCCTGGAGACCTCCACGCTGACCGGCGCGCAGCTGGTCGCCCTGGGCTCGCGCACCGCCGGCGTGATGGGCAGCGACGACCTGCGCGACGCCGTCGTGGCCGCCTCCGCCCGCAGCGGCGAGGCGATGTGGGCGATGCCGATGCCGGCCGAGCTGCGCCGCGGGCTGGACTCGCCCGTCGCGGACTTCGTCAACGCCAACGCCGACCGGATGGGCGGGATGCTCGTCGGGGCGCACTTCCTCGCCGAGTTCGTGCCCGACGGGCTGCCGTGGGCGCACATCGACATCGCCGGCCCGAGCTACAACACCGGCGCGCCGTGGGGGTACACGCCCAAGGGCGGGACCGGCGTGCCGGTGCGCACGCTGCTGGCGACCATCGAGGACCTCATCGCCGATCAGTGACGTGAGGGAACGGCCACAGGCAGGGGCCCGCCGCCAGCGTCAGCGAGTGGCGGGCCCCTGCCTGTGGTCCTTCGACCAGTCCCGCATCCGCTGCGGGTAGCCGGTCACCTGCGCGTCGTAGACGGGGATGCCGAGCTCGCGGGAGAGCCGCCGGGCGGTGTCCGGGCCGTCGATCCGTCGCCGGGTCCACTCCCCGTCCGCGGCGACCAGGACGATCGTGGTCTCGGTGACCGCCGTCCGGGGCTCGACGTACCCCTCGACGCCACGCCGGCTCGCGACGAACTGCTCGAGGTGGGTGACGTCGGCCCGCCCGGAACCCCGGTCGAGCGTGCCGCGGCCGGGCGCCCGCCCCCGCAGCCGGCCCCACAGCCCCATGTCCGCTCCCGTCCCGCCGAGGACGCGCTCGCGCGCGACGTCCGCGCTGGCAACGGTGCAGCCCGCGGGCGCGTTCCCGGAGTGGCAGGATGGGCGCGGACCATCCCCGCCCGCGTGAACGCAGACGGGACCCCGGCACCCGAGGAGAACTCGTGAGCTCACCCACCTCCCCCGCCGACCTGGTCATCCTCGGTGGTGGCTCGGGTGGCTACGCCGCCGCGCTGCGTGCTGCCGAACTCGGCATGTCCGTCGTCCTCGTCGAGAGGGACAAGGTCGGCGGCACCTGCCTGCACCGCGGCTGCATCCCCACCAAGGCCCTGCTGCACGCAGGCGAGGTCGCCGACCTGGCCCGGGAGGGCGAGCAGTTCGGCGTCAAGACGTCGCTGGCCGGCATCGACATGGACGGCGTCAACAGCTACAAGGACGGCGTCGTCTCCCGGCTCTACAAGGGCCTGCAGGGCCTGATCAAGAGCCGCAAGATCCAGTACGTCGAGGGCGAGGGCCGGCTGGTCTCCCCCACCGCGGTCGAGGTGAACGGCCAGCGCTACGAGGGCCGCCACGTCCTGCTGGCGACCGGCTCCTACGCCCGCTCGCTGCCCGGTCTCGAGATCGACGGCACCCGGGTCATCACCAGCGACCATGCGCTGAAGATGGACCGGGTGCCGGCCTCGGCGATCATCCTCGGTGGCGGCGTGATCGGCTGCGAGTTCGCCAGTGCCTGGAAGTCCTTCGGCGTCGACGTCACCATCATCGAGGCCCTGCCGCACCTGGTGCCCCTCGAGGACGAGTCGTCCTCCAAGCTCCTGGAGCGCGCCTTCCGCCGCCGCAAGATCGGCTTCGAGCTCGGGAGCCGCTTCTCGGGCGTGCAGCACACCGAGAACGGCGTCAAGGTGTCGCTCGAGAACGGCAAGGAGTTCGAGGCCGAGCTGCTGCTCGTGGCCGTGGGCCGCGGACCGGTCAGCCAGGGCCTGGGCTACGAGGAGGCCGGCGTCGCCATGGAGCGCGGCTTCGTGCTCGTCGACGAGTACCTGCGCACCAACGTGCCCACCATCTCCGCCGTCGGCGACCTGATCCCGACCCTGCAGCTGGCCCACGTCGGCTTCGCCGAGGGGATCCTCGTCGCCGAGCGGCTGGCCGGCCTCGAGCCCGCCCCGATCGACTACGCCGGGGTCCCGCGGATCACCTACTCCGACCCGGAGGTCGCCTCGGTCGGTCTCACCGAGGCGCAGGCCAAGGAGCGCTTCGGCGAGGTCAAGGTCCTCACCTACGACCTCGGCGGCAACGGCCGCAGCCAGATCCTCAAGACCGCCGGCGCGGTCAAGCTCGTGCAGGCCGTCGACGGCCCCGTGGTCGGCGTGCACATGGTCGGCAGCCGGGTCGGCGAGCTGATCGCCGAGGCCCAGCTGATCTACAACTGGGAGGCCGAGGCCGACGACGTCGCCGCCCTCATCCACCCGCACCCGACGCAGAGCGAGGCCCTGGGCGAGGCCCACCTCGCGCTCGCCGGCAAGCCGCTGCACGTGCACGGCTGACCTCCGCACCACCTCCCCACCCACCAGCGCCAGCCAGAAGGAGCCCTGCCCCGATGCCGACCTCCGTCACCATGCCCGCCCTGGGCGAGAGCGTCACCGAGGGCACGGTCACCCGATGGCTCAAGCAGGAGGGTGAGCAGGTCGAGGTCGACGAGCCCCTCCTCGAGGTCTCGACCGACAAGGTGGACACCGAGATCCCCTCGCCGGCGGCCGGCGTGCTGACCAGGATCCTCGTCGCCGAGGACGAGACGGTGGAGGTCGGCGCGGAGCTCGCGGTCATCGGCGGGGACGGCGACGGCAGCGCGCCCGCAGGCCCCGCATCGGCCGAGGACACCGACACCACCCCGCAGACCCCGGCCGACCAGGTCGAGGACGCCGGTCCCGGTCCGTCGGACGCGCCGCAGCCGGCCGCGGCCGCCCCGGCCTCCGGCGACGGCGGCCAGGGCGGTGGTCAGGGCGGCGGCGAGGGGACGCCGGTGACCATGCCGGCGCTCGGCGAGAGCGTCACCGAGGGCACCGTCACCCGCTGGCTGAAGTCCGTCGGCGACGAGGTGACCGCCGACGAGCCGCTGCTCGAGGTCTCCACCGACAAGGTCGACACCGAGATCCCCGCGCCGGTGTCGGGAACGCTCCTGTCGATCTCGGTGAACGAGGACGAGACGGTCGAGGTCGGCGCCGAGCTGGCCGTCATCGGCTCCGGGTCCGCCGGCGGGGGCGCCGCGGCGCAGGCCCCGGCCCCCTCGGCCCCGGCCGAGCAGGAGCCGCAGTCGCAGGAGGCCCCGCGTGAGCCGGCGCCCCCTGCGCAGGCGACGCGTCCGACCCCGCAGGCCGACCCGACGCCGCAGCGGGCAGAGCCGTCCTCGGAGCAGCCCGGTGCCGACTACGGCTCCGGCGGCGTGCTGCCGAGCACGTCTCCCACCGACGCGCCCTCACCGGCCCAGGCGGTCGCCCCCCAGGCGCCCGAGGCACCGAAGACCCCGGCTCCGGCACCCGCCGGTGACGGGGGCGGGCAGTACGTCACCCCGCTGGTGCGCCGGCTGGCCGCCGAGCGCGGCGTCGACCTGTCCTCGGTGACCGGTACCGGCGTCGGCGGGCGGATCCGCAAGCAGGACGTCCTCGCCGCCGCCGAGAAGGCGTCCGCCCCCGCGGAGGCCCCGGCCCCGGCTGCCGCCCCCGGCCGGCCGGCACCGAGCCCGTCACCGGCGGCCCAGCCCGACACCTCGCTGCGCGGGCGCACCGAGAAGCTCTCCCGGCTGCGCACGGTCATCGCCCGCCGGATGGTGGAGTCGCTGGCGGTCAGCGCGCAGCTGACGACGGTCGTCGAGGCCGACGTCACCGCCATCGCCCGGCTGCGGGACCGTGCCAAGAGGGACTTCGAGGCCCGTGAGGGCGTCAAGCTGTCGTTCCTGCCGTTCTTCGCCAAGGCGGCCGTCGAGGCGCTCAAGGCCCACCCGGCCGTGAACTCCTCGATCGACCTCGAGGCCGGCACGGTGACCTACCACGACGCCGAGAACCTGGGCATCGCGGTCGACACCGAGCGCGGTCTGCTGGTCCCGGTCATCAGGGAGGCCGGCGACCTGAGCATCGGCGGGCTGGCCCGCAAGATCGCCGACCTGGCCGAGCGGACCCGCACCAACAAGGTCACCCCGGACGAGCTCGGTGGCGGCACCTTCACGCTGACCAACACCGGCAGTCGCGGGGCGCTGTTCGACACGCCGATCATCAACCAGCCGCAGGTGGCGATCCTCGGCGTGGGCACCGTGGTCAAGCGCCCGGTCGTCGTCCAGGACCCCGACCTCGGCGAGGTGATCGCGGTCCGGTCGATGGTCTACCTGGCGCTGACCTACGACCACCGGATCGTCGACGGCGCCGACGCCGCCCGCTTCCTCGGGACGGTGAAGGAGCGGCTGGAGGGCGCTCAGTTCCACGGCGAGCTCGGCCTCTCCTGAACAAGGACCCCTGCCCCCATCGTGGAAGGACCCCGTCCTCCTCACCCCTCGCAAGCCGGGGCGAGCCTCGGGACGGGGCCGGCGACGGGGCCCTGCAGCGGGCCATCGATCGGGGCCCCGGCAGCAGCCGGGGTCCCGATCGCGTCCCGCACTGTGGAGGAGACAGATGAAGGTCGCGGTCACCGGCTCCTCCGGGCTGATCGGGACGCGCCTGGTGACCGCCCTGCGGGCCGACGGTCACGAGGTGCTGCGGCTGGTGCGCCGCACGCCGCGGACGGCCGACGAGCACCGGTGGGACCCCCAGCACCGGCGGATCGACCCGGCCCTGCTGTCCGACGTCGACGCCGTGGTGAACCTGGCCGGCACGCCCATCCGGCCGCGGCCCTTCACGGCCGGCTACAAGGAGCAGTTGCGCTCCAGCCGGCTCGACAGCACGGTCACGGTGAGCGAGGCGCTGGCCGGGGCAGCCGCGGCCGCCCCGGGACGCCGTCGGGTGTTGCTCTCCGCCTCGGCCGTGGGCTACTACGGCGACACCGGCGACCGGCCGGTGCAGGAGGACGCACCGCCCGGCAGTGACTTCCTGGCCCGGCTGTGCGCCGACTGGGAGGCGGCCACCCGCCCTGCCGAGGACGCGGGTGTGCGCGTGGTGCACCTGCGCACCGGCCTGGTCGTCGGCCGCGACGCCATGCTGATGCGCATCCTGGGCACGGTCTTCCGGGCCGGCCTCGGCGGGCGGATGGGCTCGGGACGGCAGTACTGGCCGTGGATCAGCCTGGACGACGAGGTCGACGCGATCCGGTTCCTGCTGTCCGCCGACGTCTCCGGACCGGTCAACCTCACCGGCCCCCGCCCAGTAACCAATGCCGAGTTCGTCCGGCGCCTCGCCGCTGCGGTGCACCGGCCGGCGGTCCTCCCGGTCCCCGGCCCCGTGCTGTCGCTGGCCCTCGGTGAGTTCGGTCGCTCCAGCGTGCTGGTCGGTCAGCGCGCCGTTCCCGCGGTCCTCGAGCGGTCCGGCTACCGGTGGACGCACCCCGAGCTCGACGACGCGCTGCGCGCGGCGTTGCAGCGCGGCTGACCCCACCTCACCCCAGCCGCTCGGCCGACGAGATCCGCCACCCCTCAGCGGTGGCCTCGATCGTCATGCGCACCTCCGCCTCGCCCCGTTCGTCGACCCTGCGCAGCGGCGGGCCCCCGGGATCGGCCGCTCGCACCACCTCGTAGGCCGGCCAGCGGTCCACCACGCGCAGGGTCACCGGGCCCGCGCCGGGCGTGCCGTCGACCAGGGTCGCGCTGACCACCTGCGGCGCGAAGCCGCGCAGCGCCTCTCCGGCGGCGACCAGGGCGGCCACGCTGTCCCGGTCGGCCGTGAGGAGGGTGCTGCCGGGGACGTACACGTCGTCGAGCAGCGGCACGGACGCGGTGGCCAGTGCCTCCGCCCGGCGCTGGTACAGGTGGGTGAGGCGATCGCGCCAGTCCTCCTCGGGCGGGGCAGCCGCCTCGGGCGCAGCGGGCTCCGGTGCAGGGGCCGGCGGCGGGTCAGCCGAGGTCCCGGGCGCAGGGATCGACGGTGGTGGGGCCGCGGGGCTCGAGGCAGCCGACGTCGGCGCGGCTGCGGGCGGGTCGGGCACCGGCTGCGGCGTGCGCGGTGTGCCGGCGGCGCGGTCGGTCAGGGCGGTCGGCTCCGGCGCCGGAGCGCTGCCCCACCGGTCGCCGAGCTGCAGTCCGAGGACGACGACGGCGACCGTGCCGGCCAGGACCGCACCCCGGCGCAGCAGCGGCCCGGACGCCGCGAGCCGGCCGCGCAGGCCGGTGCGGTCGGGCGGCGCCTCGTCGGCGACCGGTCGGTGCCGTCCGGGGACCTGGTGGGTCAGCTCGGTGCGCGGACCACGGCCGGTGCGGGCGAGCTCCTCGTCGGGCACTCCCGCCTGCGGCAGCCGCACCGGCTCGGGACGGCAGGCGTGCCGCAGGTCCAGGGCGAAGGCGGCGGCCGACCCGCGGTCGTGCGGGTCGGCCGAGAGACCGCGGGCGATCACGGCGAGCAGGTCCGGCGGGGCGCCGGGTGCGAGTTCCGCGAGGTCGGGCAGGACGCCCTCGGCGGCCACCCGGAGCGTGTCGGCGGGCGTCGCGGCGTTCCACGGCGCGACCCCGGTCAGCGCGTGGAAGGCCGCGGCGGCGACGCCGAAGACGTCCGAGGCCGGGCCGGGCGCTCCGCCGCGGGCCACGGTGGGGTCGACGTAGGCCGGCGTGACCTCACGGGCCGCCTCCTCACCCAGCACCCGCGCCACCCCGAGGTCGGTGAGCACCGGGCGGCCCTCGGCGGTGAACACGACGTTGCCGGGTGAGAGGTCGCCGTGCACGACCCCGCGTTCGTGCGCGTGCGCCAGAGCGGCGGCCACCGGGGCGAGGGCGGTGACCACCTCCCCGGGACGCAACCGGCCGCGGCGGGCCAGCAGCGCGGCCAGGCTGCCGCCGGCCAGCAGGTCCACGACGAGGGCCACCCGCGGCTGACCGCCGCGACGTGGCTCGTGCACCACCTCGTGCAACCGGACCAGGTGCGGGTGGTCGAGCTCCCCGAGCAGCGCAGCCTCGCGGGCCTGCCGCTCGGCGTCCCCGGCCACCAGCAGCTTGACGGCGACCGCAGGACCGCCGGACCGGGGCACCGCACGCCACACCTCGCCGGAGCCGCCCCGACCGAGCAGCTCCTCGAGCCGGTAGCCGGGGACCACGGGCGCTGGAGAGGACGCGGGCATGGCGGGCACCGTAAGCGGACCGGCGGCCATCCCGCTGACGCCGTCCACAGGCACCGGCCGCGTCCACGGACCCCGCCCCGGACGGACGGGACGGCTCCCGGCGTCCTAGGTTCGGGCCATGCCGCTGCCCGTCCGCGCCCACGTCGGCCGGGCCGGGCCGGCCGGCTGGTCGGTTCCCGTCCCGCCGCTGCGCCTGCGGCGACCGGTCGACCTCGGCCGCGGGCTGCTCGTGGCCGCCGACCCCCACGACACCCCGTCCATCCGGGGCGCCACGGCCGGTGGGGCGTGGGTCCCCCGCGCCGTCCTGCGCGCCCTGGGCCCCGACCAGCGAGGAGCTGCCTGACCGTGCCCGCCACCGCCCCGACCATCCTGGCCACGAGCATCGGCTTCGACTCCCGAGGTCGCGGTCCCTACGACTGGGCACCGGGTCCCGTCTTCGACCTCGCCTTCGAGCTGGCGGGTGCGCCCGAGCGGCCGCGCCTGTGCTACCTCGGCACCGCCACCGGCGACGACCCGGTGCGGGTGGCCGGCGTGTACGGCGCCTTCGCCGGCAGTGGGGTGCAGGTCAGCCACCTGAGCCTCTTCCCGATGCCCACCGTGCCCGACGTCCGCGCCCACCTGCTGGCCCAGGACGTCGTCTGGGTCGGCGGCGGCAGCGTGGCCAACCTGCTCGCGGTGTGGCGGGTGCACGGGCTGGACGAGGTGTTCCGCGAGGTGTGGGAGGCCGGTGTCGTCCTGGGCGGGGTGTCGGCCGGGTCGCTGTGCTGGCACGTCGGCGGTACCACCGACTCCTACGGCCCCGACCTGCGCCCGGTGACCAACGGGCTGGGGCTCATCCCCACGTCCAACGGGGTGCACTACGACTCCGAGGAGCAGCGCCGTCCGCTGTACCACCGGCTCGTCGCCGACGGCACGCTGCCCGGGGGGCACGCCACCGACGACGGGGTGGGGCTGGTCTACCGCGGCACCGAGCTGGTGGAGGCGGTCGCCGACCGGCCGGACAGGGCCGCCTACCGGGTGGAGCGGGGTCCCGACGGCACCGCGGTCGAGACCCGCATCGCAGCCCGGCGGCTGCGCTAGGACGGCCCCGTACCGGGAGGCCCCGTCCAGAGGTTCGCCGCGGCCCCGTCCAGGGCACCGCCGCCCCCTGCAGGGTCCCGCCGCGGCCCCGTCCACAGGCTCGCCGCGAGCGCTTGCGAGCGGTGAGGAGGACGGGGTCCTCCTACGAAGGGTGGGGATCACGGGTCCTTGCACGGCGAGGAGGACGGGGCCTTCTACGCGGTGCGGGGCAGGCCGGTCCTTTCACTACGCTGGACGCGTGACTGAGCTGCAGGTGATCCGGGCGGGCAGGGTCCCTTACGAGGAGGCCTGGGAGCGCCAGCGCGAGCTGCACGCCGCCCGGGTGGCCGGCGAGGGTCCCGACACGCTGCTCCTCCTCGAGCACCCGTCGGTCTACACCGCCGGCAAGCGGACCGAGCCGCACGAGCGGCCCCAGGACGGCACGCCCGTGGTCGACGTCGACCGCGGCGGGAAGATCACCTGGCACGGCCCGGGCCAGCTGGTCGGCTACCCGATCGTCGCGCTGCCCGACCCGGTCGACGTGGTCGCCTACGTCCGCCGGCTGGAGGGCGCGCTCATCGAGGTCTGCGCCGGCTTCGGCGTCGAGGCCGGGCGGGTCGAGGGGCGCAGCGGCGTCTGGCTGCCCGCCGACGAGCCCGGCCCGGGCAGCCGGTGGCGGCCCGAGCGCAAGATCGCCGCGATCGGCATCCGGGTGGCCCGCGGCGTGACGATGCACGGCTTCGCACTCAACTGCGACCCCGACCTCGGCGCCTTCGGTGCGATCGTCCCGTGCGGCATCGTCGACGCCGGCGTCACCTCGCTGTCGGCCGAGCTGGGCCGCGACGTGACGATCGACGAGGCCCTCGAGCCGGTCGAGAAGGCGATGCGCGCGGTCCTGACCGGGTGACCGCTGCCGCGCCGAGTGGACCCGGAGGGGTCCGCGCAGGCGCGACAGCGGCGGCTCGTCCGACAGGGGACGGCACCAGGACCCCGGCGTCCGGGGGGACGACGGTGTCCGGGCCCGGCGGAGGCGTCCGGCAGGACGACGGTGCCGCTACCCCAGGACGAAGTTGACCAGCCGGCCGGGGACGGCGACGACGCGGCGCACCGTCTTCCCGTCCAGGTGCGCCGCGACCTTCTCGTCGGCCCGGGCGGCGGCCTCCAGCGCGGCGGCGTCGGCGTCCGCCGGCACGGTCACCTGGGCGCGCACCTTGCCGTTGACCTGGACGGCGACCTGCACCGTGTCCTCGACCAGCCAGCGCTCGTCGGCCTCGGGGAACGGGTGCCAGGCCAGCGAGTGCTCGTGGCCCAGCCGCGCCCACAGCTCCTCGGCGATGTGCGGGGCCAGCGGCGCGACCAGCAGCACCAGCGGCTCGGCCACCGACCGCGGCACCGCGGAGTCGCCGCCGTACGCCTGCGTCAGGTGGTTGGTCAGCTCGGTGATCCGGGCGATGGCGATGTTGAAGCGCAGCGTCGCCATGCCGTCGCGGACCCCGGCGATCGCCCGGTGCAGCGCCCGCAGCGTCTCCTCGGCCGGCTCCACGTCGTCCGCCGTCCGGACCGCGCCGGTCTCCTCGTCGACGACGACACGCCAGATCCGCTGGAGCAGCCGCTGCGAGCCGACGACGGCCTTCGTCTCCCACGGCCGGGACTGCTCCAGCGGGCCGGTCGACATCTCGTAGACCCGGAGCGTGTCGGCGCCGTACGCGGCGATCATCTCGTCCGGCGTCACCATGTTCTTCAGGCTCTTGCCCATCTTCCCGTACTCACGGTTGACGGGCCTGCCCTCGTGGGTGAACCGGCCGTCCTCCTCGACCACCTCGGCTGCGGGCACGTAGAAGCCGCGTTCGTCGGTGTAGGCGTAGGCGGAGATGTAGCCCTGGTTGACCAGCCGGCGGAACGGCTCCTGGCTGGAGACGTAGCCCAGGTCGTGCAGCACCTTGTGCCAGAAGCGCGCGTACAGCAGGTGCAGCACGGCGTGCTCCATGCCGCCGACGTACAGGTCGACGCCGCCGACGTCGCCGGGCTCGCGTGGGCCCAGCCAGTAGCGCTCCAGCTCCGGGTCGACCATGCGGGTGTCGTCGGAGGGGTCCAGGTAGCGCAGGTAGTACCAGCACGAGCCGGCCCAGTTGGGCATCGTGTTGGTCTCGCGCCGGTATTTCTTCGGCCCGTCGCCGAGGTCCAGCTCCACCGTCGTCCAGTCGGTGACGCGCGACAGCGGCGGCTCGGGCAGGGAGTCGGCGTCGTCGTCGGCGTACGTCTTGGGCGAGTAGTCGTCGACCTCGGGCAGCAGCACCGGCAGCATCGAGTCCGGGACGGCGACGGGCAGGTCGTTCTCGTCGTAGACGATCGGGAAGGGCTCGCCCCAGTAGCGCTGTCGGCTGAACAGCCAGTCGCGCAGCTTGTAGGTGGTGGTCGCCTCGCCGTGGCCGTGCTCGACCAGCCAGTCGGTGATCCGCGCGATGGCCGTCGCCTTGTCCAGGCCGTTCAGCGAGATCTCGTCGTTGGCCGAGTTGATCATCGGGCCGGCGCCGGTGTAGGCGCCGCCCTCGAAGTCCTCCGGCGGCTGCACCGTGCGGACGACGGGCAGCCCGAAGACCTGCGCGAACTCGTAGTCGCGGGTGTCCTCACCGGGGACGGCCATGATGGCTCCGGTGCCGTACCCGGTCAGCACGTAGTCGGCGATGAACACCGGCAGCTCGCGGCCGTTGACCGGGTTCACCGCGGTGACGCCCAGCCAGACGCCGGTCCTCTCCCGGGCGGTGTCCTGCCGGTCCAGCTCCGAGCGGCGGGACGCCTGCAGCTGGTATGCCTTCACCGCCTCGCGCGGGGTCGCCGCTCCCCCGGTCCACCGCGGGTCGGTGCCGTCCGGCCACGCGGCGGCGGTCAGCGCCTCGACCAGGGGGTGCTCGGGCGCCAGCACCATGTAGGTGGCACCGAACAGCGTGTCGGGCCGGGTGGTGAAGACCTCGATGCTCGGGTCACCCGCGGCGAAGCGGATCTTCGCGCCCACCGAGCGGCCGATCCAGTTGCGCTGCATCAGCTTCACCGAGTCCGACCAGTCCAGCCGGTCCAGGTCGTCCAGCAGCCGGTCGGCGTAGGCGGTGATCCGCATCATCCACTGGGTCAGCGGACGCCGGAACACCGGGAAGTTGCCGCGCTCGGAGCGCCCGTCGGGCGTGACCTCCTCGTTGGACAGCACCGTGCCCAGGCCCGGGCACCAGTTGACCGGCGCCTGGTGCAGGTAGGCCAGCCGGTGCGCGTCGACGATCCGCCGCCGCTCGACGTCGTCCAGCTCGGCCCACGGCCGGCCGGTGTCGTTCGTCCCCGGGGCGGGCTCGCGCGTGCCGGCGTCCAGCTCGGCGACCAGCTCGTCGATCCGGCGCGCCTTCCCGGCCTCCTCGTCGAACCACGAGCCGAAGACCTGCAGGAAGATCCACTGGGTCCACTTGTAGTAGCCCGGGTCGATCGTCGCGAAGGTGCGGCGCTCGTCGTGGTCGACGCCCAGCCGGCGCAGCTGGGCCTTGATGGCCGCGATGTTGGCCTCGGTGGTGATCCGCGGGTGCTGCCCGGTCTGGACGGCGTACTGCTCGGCGGGCAGGCCGAAGGCGTCGTAGCCCATGGGGTGAAGCACGTTGGCGCCGTCCATGCGGCGGAACCGGCTGGTGGCGTCGGTGCCCAGGTACCCCAGCGGGTGGCCGACGTGCAGGCCGGCGCCCGAGGGGTACGGGAACATGTCCATCACGAAGTACTTGGGCCGGTCGGCGACCCGCTCGAAGCCCTCGGACAGCCGGCCCGTCGGGTTCGGGGTGTGGAACGTCCCCTCGGCCGCCCAGCGGTCCTGCCAGGCGAGCTCGATGCGCTGCGCCAGGGCGGGCGTGTAGCGGTGCGGCGGGACGTCCCCCGCCTGCTCGACACTCGGCTGGTCGGCCGTCTGGCTCATCGTCGTGCTCCTGGTCCTCGGGGTGCTCGTACCGGCGGCGGACAGCAAAAGACCCCTCACGCAGGAGGGGTCGCCGTGCTGACTGGGGATCTCAGGTCAGCACGGCCGCGCGAGGAGGAGCCGCCTGGTCACGCCCTCGATGCTACCGCGCAGCTCCCTCGCGCCGCGGCACCGGCGCAGACCCTCGACCTCGAGGAGAGCTGTAGGGTGCTCGGGCCGTGCCCCACCTGAGCGGCGCGACAGCCCCTGAGGAGTGAGGCGTGCCGACCGCTCCCTCCACCTGCGCGGGCTGAGGGCCGATGCCCTCGTGTGAGGACGACCCAGCTGCCGGAACGGGGACGACTGCTGCCGCGGGCAGCGCTCATCGCGGTGCTCGTCTGCGCCGCCGCCTTCGCGACCGGAGTCGGGAGTGCGCCCCACTCCGGCGGCACCGCGATCGTCTACGACCTGCTGTTGTTCAACGCGGTCCCCGTCGCGGCGGCCGTGTTCTGTCTGCGCGCCGCAAAGCGGGTCCCCGAGGATCGCGTGGCGTGGCGAGGAGCCGCCGTCGCGTTCTCCTTGAGCGTGGCCGGCAACGTGCTCTTCGCCCTCACCGCGGCACCTCTCCCCGAGGCGCCGTTCCCCTCGATCGCCGACGTCCCCTGGCTGGCGACCTATCCGGCGCTCTACGTCGTCGCCGTTGCGCTGGTGGCTGCCCGGGTCCGGGACCTGCGGCCGAGCACCTGGCTCGACGGGCTCATCGGGGCGCTGGGCATCACGTCGGTCGCGGCGACGCTCTTCATCGCGCCGGCGGTCCAGGCGCACGACCTGGATGGGCTGGCCACCGCCGCCACCTACGCCTACCCCGTGGCCGACGTGCTGCTGCTGGCCCTGCTCGGAGCGGTACTGAGCGTCCTGGGTCTGCGTGTGGACAGGGTCATCGTGCTGCTCTGCGCCGTCCTGGCCTCCAAGCTGCTCGGGGACCTGCTCCTCGCCGCGGCCCAGGCCGGTGACGGCTACGTCCCCGGTGGCCCCCTGGACCTCACATGGATGGCGAATGCCGTCGTCACATGTCTGGCCGCCCATGCCGCCCGCCCCCGGGACACTGCTGCGCAGTCACCCGCCGCGACGTCACGGACCGGATGGCGTGTCGTCACCATCCCGCTCGCCTGCAACGTCGCCAGCCTGGCGGTGCTGGCGCCCGAGTGGGGTGAGGGCACGCTCAGCGTGGGAGGGGCCTGCGCGCTCGGCTGCGTCCTGGCGTCCCTGGCCCGTACCGCGGCGACCGTCCGGGAGACGCGCGCGCTGGACGAGGTGACCCGGCAGGCCAGCACCGACGAGCTGACCGGCCTGCCGAACCGGCGGGCCCTGCTGACCGCGGCCGAGCAGCACCTCGCGCGATCGGGTCCGGCGGCCCTGCTGCTGCTCGACCTCGACGGCTTCAAGGCGGTGAACGACGGCCTCGGGCACGCCGCCGGCGACGAACTGCTCCGCCGCATCGGCCAGGTCGCCCGGCCGGCGCTGCGTCCGGGCGACCTCCTGGCGCGCCTGGGCGGGGACGAGTTCGCCGTCCTGCTCCCGGACACCGACGCCGCCGCGGCCGAGGAGTGCGCCCGTCGCCTGCACACCGTGGTGTGTCAGCCGCTGACGGTCGCCGGGACCCCGGTCCGGGTCGGCGTCAGCATCGGCGTGGCGACCGCCGCCGGCTCCGGGCGCACGGTCGCCGACCTGCTCCGGCAGGCCGACGCCGGCATGTACGCCGCGAAGGCCCAGCTCGGCGGCGTCAGGGTCCACGCGGCCGACAGCGACCGGGACCGTCCGGCCGTCCCGGCCGTGCCCGACAGCCCCGACACGCCCACTCCCCCGGTGCGATTCCGGGTCGTGCCCGGCCGGGACGGAGGACCGACCTTCGTCGAGGCGGTGCTGCCGCCCGCCGGGTGCACGACCGCGCCGGACCTCCTCGAGGAGGTCCTCCGGGCGGTCACCGGGTGGTGGCCCGACACCCCCGTCCCCGTCCAGGTGCCGCTCGGCGCGGCCGACCTGGGCGATCCCCGACTGCCCGATCGGCTCGGTGCCGCCCTGCTGCGGCACGGGCTCCCACCCCGGTCCCTCGAGCTGCGAGTGGACCAGGGGGCGCTGCAGGCCCCCGCGGAGACGGTCGAGCTGTTGCACGCCGTCCGGGACCGGGGCATCAGGACCGCGGTCCACGCCCCCGGCGCCGGGCTCCTCACCCTCGCCGCGATCCGCGACCTGCCGGCCGACCGCATCCACCTCGACAGCAGCCTGACCGGCGACGTGGACACGGAACCACGCGCCCTCCTGGTGGTGGAGCACACCGTCGCCCTGGCGCGCGCCCTCGGTCACAGCGTCGTAGCGGAGGCGAGGACCGGTGGGCCCGCCGTCGCGCTCGCCAGGCTGGGGTGCGACGTCCTGCCCGACCGGAGGACCTCACCCGCCGTCCTCGCGCTGGAGGTCCCCGCCCGGCTGCGCGCGGGCGCGGCGCGGGTGCCGGCGCCCGCCTG
This sequence comes from Geodermatophilus sp. URMC 61, assembly GCF_052931555.1. Lineage (NCBI taxonomy): Bacteria > Bacillati > Actinomycetota > Actinomycetes > Geodermatophilales > Geodermatophilaceae > Geodermatophilus > Geodermatophilus sp. URMC 61. Next base: position 769,068 of record NZ_JBRFHZ010000002.1, on the reverse strand, counting down.
ACCCCGCCTGGCCCAGCTGGGGGCCCACCTCCGCGGCCACCAGGTCCAGGTGGTCGAGGTCGGCGAGGTCGAGGAGCTGCAGGTAGACCCGGCTCGCCCCCGCCTCCCGGTAGGCCCGAGGACGTCGACCACCTCGGCCGGGGTGCCCGCGGCGCCGTGCGCCCGCAGGTCGTCGACGTCCCGGCCGATCGCCTCGGCCCGCCGCGCCAGCTCGGCCTCGTCCCGGCCCGCGCAGAGCACCAGCGCGGTGCTGAACACGATGGACGCCGGATCGCGGCCGGCGTCCGCGCAGGCCTGCCGCACCCGCTCGAAGAGCTCGGCGTTCTCCGCCACGGAGGCGAAGGGCACGTTGAACTCGGCTGCGTAACGGGCCGCCAGCGCCGGCGTGCGCCGCTTGCCGCGCCCGCCCACGATGACCGGCACGCCGCCGGCCTGCACCGGCTTGGGCAGCGCCGGGGAGCCCTCGAGCCGGTGGTGCCGCCCGGCGAAGTCGTAGGTCCGCCCGACCGGCGTCGACCACAGGCCGGTGACGATCTCCAGCTGCTCCTCGTAGCGGTCGAACCGCTCCCCCAGTGACGGGAACGGGATGCCGTAGGCGGTGTGCTCGGCCTCGTACCACCCCGAGCCGAGGCCGAGCTCGACCCGCCCGCCGCTCATCTGGTCGACCTGCGCCACCGAGATCGCCAGCGGCCCGGGCAGCCGGAAGGTCGCCGCAGACATGAGCGTGCCCAGCCGGATGCGGCTGGTCTCGCGGGCCAGACCGCCCAGGGTCACCCACGCGTCGGTCGGCCCGGGCAGGCCGTCCCCGCCCATCGCCAGGTAGTGGTCGGAGCGGAAGAAGGCGTCGAAGCCGGCCTCCTCGGTCCGCCGCGCGACGGCGAGCAGGTCGTCGTAGGTGGCGCCCTGCTGCGGTTCGGTGAAGACGCGTAGCTGCACGCCGCGACGCTATCGAGGCCTCGTCGCACCGGCCGTCCCGGAGATCGCACCCGGGGTGTGCCGTCCCCGACGACCGGGCAGGATGGCCGCCGACACGATCAACCGGAGGTGCATCCCGTGTTCCGCAAGAAGACGCACGGCCAGATCATCGGCGAGGAGCTGCAGGAGGGCCTCGCCCACATCGGCACGGCGGTGGCGGAGGCCCGGCGGGCAGCGACGGAGCAGCTGGCACCGCGCGTGGAGGCCGCCCGCGAGGTGAGCGGTCCGGCGCTGGACGCCGCCATGGGCGCGGTGGCGCCCAAGGTGGCCGCCGCGGTGGCCGTCGCCGCGCCCGCCGTCGAGGCTGCCCGTGACGCGCTGAGCCCGCGGGTGGAGGCCGCCCTCGACGCGCTCACGCCGCGCGTGGAGGCCGCCCGTGAGGCCCTCGGCCCCCGCGTCGAGGCCGCCCGCGACGCCGCCGTCCCCCACCTGACCGCCGCGGTGACCGCCGCCCAGGCCGCGGCCACCAAGGCCGCCGCCGACCTCACCCCGCGCGTCGAGGCCGCCCGCGGCGCGGCGCAGAAGACGCTGACGGAGGACGTCGTCCCCAGGCTGACCGCCGCCCAGGCCGCCACGCTGGCCTACGCCGCACCCCGGGTGCTGGCCGCCCGCGAGGCGGTGACCCCGGTGCTGGAGAACACCCGCGAGTCGCTCAGCTCGGGGCTGGGCAGCGCCCGCGACGAGCTCGAGCTGCGCCGCCTGGAGTTGGCCGCCGCCACCGCCAGGGCCGCGAAGAAGCGCGGTGAGCTGGAGAGGACGGCGGCGAAGAAACGCCGGGAACTGGAGAGGAAGGCCGCGAAGGCGGGTAAGGGGATGAGGCGGAAGGTCGGGATCGAGCCCCGGCCGCGGCGCTGGCCGTGGCTGCTCGCCGTCCTCGGCATCGCCGCCGCCGTGGCGGTGGTGCTGCGCCGCCGCCGCGGCTCCGACGACCTGTGGACCCCCGCCCCCACCGGCGACGGGCCCGTGCCGAGCTACCGAGAGGACCCCGTGCCCAGCTCCCCGAGCAACTCCGGCAAGACCGTCTCCACCGCGCAGACCACCGCGGGGGACGCCACCCCGCCCGACACCGACGCGGGCTCGTGGGCGCAGCAGTCGCGCCCCGCCGAGGCCCCCGCGCCCGACGTCCCGGGAACCGCGACGACCAGTCCGGACGACGCGGCCCTGGACACCGCGACCGCCTCACCGAACGACCAGCCGCAGACCGCCTCCGGCGGCATCGGCTCCGACTCGGAGGACCCACGCAACCCGGCGACCTGACCCCACCCCGCTCCTGAGCAGCAACGCCCGCCTCGGTCGAGGCGGGCGTTGCCGTCTCCGGGAGTACCGTGGTCGATCATGAGCGAGACGGTGGCCCCGACCCCCTCCACCGACAGCCCCCTGGCGCCCTCCGGCCGCAAGCTGCTGCGCCTCGAGGTCCGCAACAGCCAGGTCCCGATCGAGCGCAAGCCGGAGTGGATCAAGACCCGGCTGAAGACCGGCCCGGAGTACACCGAGCTGAAGTCGCTGGTCCGCCGTGAGGGTTTGCACACCGTCTGCGAGGAGGCCGGCTGCCCCAACATCTACGAGTGCTGGGAGGACCGGGAGGCCACCTTCCTCATCGGTGGGGACCAGTGCACCCGGCGGTGCGACTTCTGCCAGATCGACACGGGCAAGCCCGCCGAGTTCGACGCCGACGAGCCGCGCCGGGTCGCCGAGAGCGTCGCCACGATGCAGCTCAAGTACGCCACGGTCACCGGCGTCGCCCGTGACGACCTGCCCGACGGCGGCGCCTGGCTCTACGCCGAGACGGTCCGCCAGATCCACGCCGCCGTCCCGGGCTGCGGTGTCGAGCTGCTCATCCCCGACTTCAACGCCGACCCCGACCAGCTCGCCGAGGTCTTCTCCTCCCGACCCGAGGTCCTGGCGCACAACGTCGAGACCGTGCCGCGGATCTTCAAGCGGATCCGCCCCGGCTTCCGGTTCGAGCGCTCGCTGGCCGTCCTCACCGCCGCCCGCGAGGCCGGGCTGGTCACCAAGTCCAACCTCATCCTGGGCATGGGCGAGGAGCCCGACGAGGTCGTCGAGGCGATGCGGGCCCTGCACGAGGCCGGCTGCGACCTGCTGACCATCACCCAGTACCTGCGGCCCTCGCCGCGGCACCACCCCGTCGTCCGCTGGGTCAAGCCCGACGAGTTCGTCGGCTTCCAGAAGACGGCGGAGGAGATCGGCTTCCCCGGCGTGCTCGCCGGGCCGCTGGTGCGCAGCTCCTACCGGGCCGGCCGGCTGTACCAGCAGGCCGTCGAGGCGCGCGGGCTGACCCGCTCGATCTGAGGACGTCGCGGCCGGTCCACCGGGGCCGGCCGACGGCCCTCCTGCACGGTCCCGGCGCCGGCCCCGTCCAGGGCACCGCCCTGAGCTCGCGAAGGGCGGGGGGACGGGATCCTTCCTCGGTGGGGGGCAGGAGGGTCCTTGTCTCTATCCTGGGGGCATGGCACGCAGCAGGCCCACCGACTCCTCCGCGCCCCCCGGCACCGGCAAGGCCGCCACCGGACCCGGCTCCCGAGGCCGCGGCAAGGGGGCGACGAAGGTCGGCAAGGACGGCCAGCCGAAGGTCGGCCGCCTCAAGAAGGTCGGCGCCCAGGTCCGCATGATGAAGCAGGCCTACACGCTGACCCGCAAGAACGACCCGAAGCTGCCCTGGGTCATGCTCATCGCCTTCGTGGCGGTGGCCGCCGTCATCGAGCTGATCGCCATCCTGTTCGGGGCGCCGTTCCTCTTCCTGCCCATCGCGATCCTCTTCGGCCTGCTGGCCGCGCTCATCGTCTTCGGTCGCCGCGCGCAGGGCTCGGCCTACCGCCAGGTGGAGGGCCAGCCCGGCGCGGCCGCGTGGGTCCTCGAGGGCATGCGCGGCGACTGGCAGGTCTCCTCGGGCGTCGCGGGCACCACACAGCTCGACGCCGTCCACCGGGTGCTGGGCCGGCCCGGCGTGATCCTGGTCGGCGAGGGCGCGCCGTCGCGGATCCGCCCGCTGCTGGCCCAGGAGAAGAAGCGACTCGCCCGGATCGCCGGGGACGCCCCGATCTATGACGTCCTCGTCGGCGACGAGGAGGGCCAGGTGCCGCTGCGCAAGCTGAGCGCGCACGTCATGAAGCTGCCGCGCAACCTCTCCGGCGGCGAGCTCAACGCGCTCCGGAAGCGGGTCGCGGCGCTCGGCGGCACGCGGATGCCGGTCCCCGGTGGCCCCCTGCCCGGCGGCCGGCAGATGACCGTCAGCCAGCGCCAGGTCCGCCGCAGGTAACAGCCCCCCGGGTCGTCCCGCTGCGGGGGCCGGAGGCCTCCCGGCGGGTCGGCCCGCAGGAGCTCCACGCGAGCCGGGACGGCACCTGGCCCCGGTGTCGTCCGGTAGGACGACGAGGTACATCGCCCCCGTGCCGTGCGGCACGGGGGCTCGGCGTGTACGTGGCCTCAGAGCCGGCGGAAGGGCTCCGCGTACCGGAACGTCCCCTCGGCACTCCGGTCGCTGAGCCAGCGGGCCTGGAAGTGCTCGCCCCACGCCGGGTCCGGCGCGGCGACCCCCACGGTGGCGGCCGCGACGAAGCCGAACCGCCGGTAGTAGGCCGGCGCCCCGAGCAGCGCGACCAGCCGCTCGTCGGCCGCCTCCGCGACGGCCAGCAGCGCGTGCACCAGCACGGTGCCCACGCCCCTGCCCTGCGCCGTGGGCAGCACCCCGAGCGGGCCCAGTCCGAGCGCCGGGACGCCGAGCGGTTCCAGCCGGCCGCGCGTGGCGATCACGTGGCCGACCACCGCGCCGCCGTCCGTGGCGACGAGGGACAGGTGCGGCAGGAAGCCGGCGTCCTCGCGCAGCTCGTCCACCAGTCGGGCCTCGACGACGTCAGCGTCGGGCCGCGCGCCGGGTGGCCGGAAGGCCGCGGCGTGCAGGGCGTGGACGGCGGCGTGGTCGGCCGGCCGCTCCCGGCGGACGATCACGCGTCGCGGACCACGGCGGTGTCAGTGAGCCGGTCGTGCAGCCCGCGGCCGTCGGCGTCCACCACGAGCGCGGGCACCAGCACCATGAGCAGCGCCGTCCGGACGACGGCCCGCCACAGCGCCGGCCGCTGCCCCTCCCGGGGGTGCGCCAGCCGCAGGCCGAACAGCCGCATCCCCGGCGTCTGCCCGAAGGCGACGAGCGTGACCACGGTGATCAGCCCGAACGGCAGCAGGCTCCAGTTGCCGGGCAGCGAGGGCGCGGTGAACAGGCCCGCGACCAGCGCCGAGGCCACCGCGTCGACGAGGAAGGCGCCGATCCGGCTGCCGAAGGACGCCAGCGAGCCGGGCCCTTCGGCGGGCAGTCCCAGCGCGGCGCCGCGCGGGCGCTCTTGAGAGGGTGGCTGCGCGTCCCGGACCATGGCCCTCAGCGTAGGACGCGCGCACAGACCGTCCGCCTGACCGGCGGCGACGGGTCCGGCGACACGCCACGGGCGTTGTTACCGGCCCGAAACACCCGAGACACCCGAGGGCAACCGCTCGCTCGTACGTTCGCCATCGGCTGTCCGCCCCAACCCGGAGGATCGATGTTCACCAGTCCCGACGAGGTCGCCGCCTACATCCGCGACAACGACGTCGAGTTCGTCGACGTCCGCTTCTGCGACCTGCCCGGCGTCATGCAGCACTTCACGATCCCCGCGTCGACCTTCGGCGAGGACACGTTCTCCGAGGGTCTCGGGTTCGACGGCTCCTCGATCCGCGGCTTCCAGGCGATCAACGAGTCGGACATGCTCCTGCTGCCCGACGCCAACAGCGCCTTCGTGGACCCGTTCCGCAAGCACAAGACGCTGAACATCAACTTCTTCATCCACGACCCGATCACCCGGGAGGCCTACAGCCGCGACCCGCGGAACGTGGCGAAGAAGGCCGAGGCGTACCTCGCCAGCAGCGGCATCGCCGACACCGCCTACTTCGGTCCCGAGGCCGAGTTCTACGTCTTCGACTCGATCCGGCACTCGACCGGCATCAACGAGGGCTACTACCACATCGACGCGGTCGAGGGCTCCTGGAACTCCGGCGCGCTGACCGGTGAGAACGGCGGCCCGAACCTGGGCTACAAGACCCGGCCCAAGGGCGGCTACTTCCCGGTCGAGCCCTACGACCACCAGAGCGATCTGCGCGCCGACATGATGCTCAACCTGACGCGGGCGGGCCTCCAGCTCGAGCGGGGCCACCACGAGGTGGGCACCGGTGGCCAGGCCGAGATCAACTACAAGTTCGACACGCTGCTGGCCGCCGCGGACAGCCTGATGCTGTTCAAGTACATCATCAAGAACACCGCCTGGGCCGCCGGCAAGACTGCGACCTTCATGCCCAAGCCGCTGTTCGGCGACAACGGTTCGGGCATGCACTGCCACCAGTCGCTCTGGAAGGACGGCGAGCCGCTCTTCCACGCCGAGACCGGCTACGCGGGCCTGTCCGACACCGCCCGCCACTACATCGGCGGCCTGCTCGCCCACGCCCCGTCGTTGCTGGCCTTCACCAACCCGACGGTGAACAGCTACCACCGCCTGGTGCCCGGTTACGAGGCCCCGATCAACCTGGTCTACTCGGCCCGCAACCGCTCGGCCTGCTGCCGCATCCCGATCTCCGGCGACAGCCCCAAGGCCAAGCGCATCGAGTTCCGCGTGCCCGACCCGTCGGCCAACCCCTACCTCGCCTTCTCGGCGATGCTGATGGCCGGCCTCGACGGCATCAAGAACAAGATCGAGCCTCCGGCGCCGGTCGACAAGGACCTCTACGAGCTGCCGCCCGAGGAGGCCCTGGGCATCGAGAAGGTGCCGGCCTCGCTGGACGCCGTCCTCGACCGGCTCGAGGTCGACCACGAGTACCTCGTCGACGGTGGGGTGTTCACCCCCGACCTGATCGAGACGTGGATCGAGTTCAAGCGGGAGAACGAGATCGACCCGATCCGCCTCCGCCCGCACCCGCACGAGTTCGCGATGTACTACGACATCTAGGTCTTACACCGCGCTGACCTGCAGGTTTATTGCGGCGAGGCGCTGCCAGTCCCCAACGAGTCCCCAGCACGGGCCGCCAGGACCGCACCGACGGCGGCCCGTGCTGACTCGTCGCTGTCCGGCCAGAGGTGCCCGTAGGTGTCCAGCGTCGTCTTGGCGCTGCCGTGCCGGAGCCGGTGCTGCACGACCTTGACGTCCAGGCCGCTGCCGATCAGCAGCGACGCGAGGTAGTGCCGCAGGTCGTGGAAGCGGAACGCCTCGGGCAGCCCGGCGACCTTCGGCCGGGCCGAGCGGACGGCCCGCTCGATCGCCCACGTCGAGGTCTGCCGGCCGGTGCCGTCGGTGACCACGTGGTCCCCACCCCACCGCGCCACCGCAGCGGACAGGTGCAGCGACAGCTCCTGCGGGATGGGAAGCGGCGTCCGCGACGTCTCGCTCTTGAGCGGTTCCCCGTTGCCCTGCTGCACCGGCCGGACGACGCCGCGCATGAAGTCGACGTCCCAGGCCCGCAGTCCGACCACCTCGGCGGTCCGCAGTCCGACGAAGGCCCCGAGCAGGATCGCCGGGCGCAGGTGCTCAGCGATGGTGTCGTGCAGCGCCCACACCTGCTCGGTCGTGGCGACGTAGGGGCGTTGACCGCCTGTCCCTGGTGAGGTGCGCCGCGAACAGGGATTGCGCGCGAGCAGCCCGTCGTGCACGGCGTCGCTCATGACCTGGGACAGGCGCGAGTGCAGCGCATAGACGTAGCTGTCGGCCAGGCCGCCGGCCTTCAGCTCCACCGTCCACGTCCGCACCGCTGACGGCCGTACCGCCGAGAGCGGCATCGGACCGAACGCGGCCTCGATCTGGGCGATGTGGACCTGCGCCTGTCGCACGGTCCGGGGGCGTCGGGTGGCATAGCCGGCCAGCCACGTCTCGCACCACTGGGCGACCGTGGTCCCGGCGGTCTTCGGGTCGACATAGGTCCCGGTCACCTGACTGGTCGTGACCTCGTCGAGCCATCGCTGTGCCTTCGACTTCTCCTTGTCGGGAAACGCGCGGGTGACCTCCTTGCCCGCGGCGTCCTTGAAGCGCGCCCGGTAGCGCATCCCCTGCCCGTAGCGGGGACTCCGCACGCGTTTTCCCGTCGCCGGGTCGGTGACGTACCACCGATCCTGGATGCTGCGAAAGGCCACGAGCCTCTCGTGTCTGTGGCGCAGGCACAGGGCGGTTGTCGTTCTGCGTGAGGAGGTCTACAGCTCCGTGGCGACTCGGGCCTCGAGTGCCTCGCGAGCGAGCTGGGAGACGGTCTTGCCCTCCCGGGCGGCGACCTGGGCTGCGCGGTCGCGGACACCGGGAGTGACGCGGAAGGCGATGCGCGGTGAGGCGGCGGCTTCTCCGGTGAGGGAGGGCCGGCCGCCGCGGCGGCGGACCTCATCGACGATCTCGGCGGCGCGCTGCTCGGTCAGCCGGGTCCCGTCGGCGAGCCGGACGTCCTCGGCGTCGAGGTCGACGTCCGGGCCGATCGGCGAGTCGGGGGTGACGGCGGGCCGGTGCTCGTCGCTCATGAGCGGTCTCCTCGGAGCTGGGTCGGCATGACGTGGAGGACCAGCAGGTAGGACTGCCCGCCGTCGGCCGGGTGCACCTCGAGGGCGATGATCTCTAGTTCCCGCCCCCGTTCGTCGGGTCCGACGTAGAGCCAGGCGTCGGCACCGCTGGTCGTGGTGACCGCGGTCGCCTCGGCGGTGGCCAGGACGTGCCGGGCGGAGGCCCGGCCGATGCGGTGCTTGCGCGCCGACTGGGTGAACCGGATCTCCAGAGGACCAGTATTGTCGGACACAATATTCCTCGTCAAGACCGGCCGGCGCTGTCCGCATCATGCCGGGCGTCGATCCATGCACGCAGGTCGTCGCGGCGATAGAGGACGCGGCGGCCGAGCCGGAAGGAGTGCGGGCCGGTGCCCAGGTGGCGCCAGTACCGCAGGGTGGCGACCGGGGCGCGCAGCAGCTGGGCGGCTTCGCCGATGGTGAGCAGCTCAGACGTGGGCGCGGCGGTGTGGTCGCGGCCGGGGATCTGGTCGGGCATGGCGGTCTCCGGGGCTCGGCGGACATGGGCGGGGTACCACCTGTAGAAGGCGCGATTTCGTGGCCATTGGTGACAGCCCACAGCCAACTTCTCCGGTCAGGCTCCTGTCCTCCTCCGGTTCGGCTCCTGTCGCCGGTGGTCCAGGAGGTGGGAGCGCCTGAGGTCTTCGCTCGGCGCCGGGGCCAGAGCCAGGTGATGGCGTCCGGAAGAAGGCCGGCTCCGGTGGTGGCGCGCGCCGTAGGCCGGCAGGCTCCAGTTCCCCTCCGGTCCCCTCCCCCGTGGCGCGGTGGCGGCCGAGTGAGGGGCGACCCGCTCACCGCCCCAGGCCCGGGGCGGCACCAGGCGTGGCCCGCGGCCCGTGGCGCTCGGACTCGGGTTGTGGGACACCCGACGGGTAGTCGGCCAGCCCCGGCGTGACAGCTGGGCGCTGGTGATGCTCGGTGTCGCGGCGTGCGCGTCGGGTGACGTCCCCGCTGGTGGTGTAAGTCCAGGTCACCGCTCGCGTGGGTGATCACGCGAGGGGGCCATCGTGTGATGGTCAGCGAGACCACGCCAATGGTTCTCGCGGAAGGACACAGCACACGATGGCCCTGGACCAGTCTGCCCTGCTCGAGGTGCTCGACGCACTGAAGGCCGCCGAAGTCGACGACCGGATCCGGTCGGCGGCCACCACCATCTACCAGGCCCTGATCGAGGCCGAGCTCACCGCGGTGATCGGCGCCGCCCCGCACGAGCGCACCGACGCCCGCACCGCCCAGCGCAACGGCTCCCGCCCGCGGGTGCTCAGCACCACGGCCGGGGATCTGGAGCTGCGCATCCCCAAGCTGCGCGCCGGCTCGTTCTTCCCCTCGCTGCTGGAGCGCCGGCGGCGGATCGACCAGGCCCTGTTCGCGGTGGTGATGGAGGCCTATCTGCACGGCGTCTCCACCCGCAAGGTCGACGATCTGGTGAAGGCGCTGGGCGCCGATTCGGGCATCTCCAAGTCCGAGGTCAGCCGGATCTGCGGCGATCTGGACGAGGAGGTCGCTGCCTTTCGCGACCGCTCACTGGCCGAGCAGGCGTTCCCCTACGTGTTCCTGGACGCGACCTACTGCAAGGCCCGGGTCCACCGCAGAGTCGTCTCGCAGGCCGTCGTCATCGCCACCGGGGTGGCCGCCGACGGGCACCGCGAGGTGCTCGGCTTCGCCGTCGGCGACTCCGAGGACGGGGCGTTCTGGACCGCGTTCCTGCGCTCGCTGAAGGCCCGCGGCCTGGCCGGCACCCAGCTGGTCATCTCCGACGCCCACACCGGGCTCAAGGCCGCCATCAGTGCAGTCCTGCTGGGTGCGGCGTGGCAGAGGTGCCGGGTGCACTTCATGCGCAACGTCCTGGCGCGGGTACCGAAGGGCAACGCCGAGATGGTCGCCGCGGCCATCCGCACGATCTTCGCTCAGCCCGACGCCGAGCACGTGCGCGCCCAGCTCGACGTCATCGCCGGCATGCTCGGCCGGCAGTCCCCTCAGGTCGAAGCCATGCTGCGGGAAGCCAAGGACGACTTGCTGGCCTTCACCGGCTTTCCCGTCGGCCACTGGAAGAAGATCTGGTCGACCAATCCGCTGGAGCGGCTGAACAAGGAGATCAAGCGGCGCACCGACGTCGTCGGCGTCTTTCCCAACCCCGAAGCGCTGCTGCGGCTGGCCGGCGCGGTCCTGGTCGAGGCGCACGACGAGTGGCAGGTCTCCGACCGCCGCTACCTCTCCGAAGGCTCCATGACCCAACTCAACCAACCCACCCCGGCCGAGGAGGTGGCGCAGCCGGCCCTGATCGCGTCATAGTCCAACCCGCAGAACCTCCTCACGGCCGCGAGCTACACCACCGGGCGGGACGTCACCGACGTCCAGCGGTACAGGTGGCCCCCCGGAGTGCCAGGCCGCGGTCTCCTCAGTGTCGGGCTTGGTCGGCGGAGGAGCGTGGGGGTGGCACGGGCGGACCTGCGGCGCTGAGCATGTCGAGCAGCTCGGTCGGTGCCTGCCGGTTGGCACGGTCGGTGGCCGCCGGGAAGGCACGCTCTGCGGCGGCCGCCGTCGTGTCCGGGGGACCATGAGGAAGTCCAGCCGACCGCGGCTCAACTCACCGGTCATGTTGAGCACTTGCCGGTCGAGGTTCGGGGCCAGCCGAGGCGGATGGTTCGGCCGTCCGCGGCCAGCTGCCGCAGCGCGGGCCCCGGTGGTGGGGGTTGAAAGCCACCCGCGTGACCCTGATCGCCCGACGATGCAGCTCCTCGACCAGTGCAGGCAACTCCTGGGTCAGATCCCGCGTTCGGGGCCACACGCGCCGTCCAACGTGGTACGTGCGGCGGATGGGTCGATCAGAGCGAGGCGGATCGAGCTCCCCTCGGCGCCATCGGCCGGAGCGGGAGCTGACCGCGGCGCTGTGTTCTCGACGCCCGCCGAGGGAATCCGCGGTCGGCGGGTGACTCGGATGGTCGTCACGACCGGACCATTGCGAGTCGGGGAGACGTCTTCGTTCTGGTGAGCCCCATCAGAGGGACCGCCGATCTCCCTCCGGTAGCGGAGGGGCATGACGCCAAAGTGGCGTCACTCGTCAACCTACGCTCATCGGGGTCCCCCTGACCGGCCGAGCTGCCGTCCGTTCATCCGCCATGGGCATGAGGACCCTTTCCAGGCGGACGGATGGTCCGCCGTGATGCGGTGCGTCGGCTCTGCGGCGGATCGTCGAAGCTCGGCACGGCGCTCGTCACCATCGGACCACCGAGCGACTGCGGAGGCTGGGTGAAGCCGGGGCAGACAGATCGGGCGGCGCACGGTGCCGGCATCGGGGGTGCGCCGCGCCGGTCGGGTGGCTCATCCGGATCCGCGAGTGATGTGCTGAGAGGCATGGCACAGGTGCTGAGGACGGCCGGGACGGACCTCGTGTGGGAACTGGACGACTCCGTCGATCTCGCAAGTCGCGTCAAGGAGATCGCGACCGCCCGCGCGAGCAATCAGTTCGTGACGCTCATGGCACGGCTGCCAGGCCAGAGTGAGTTCGCCTACCTGACCCTGGCACCCGGACAGCTCGCCTGGTGGTCACTCGGCGAGGAGAGCAACCCGAGCGCGATGGGGTGGGGCCAGAGTTCCTGAGAGTCCGAACGCCGGCTCGACGAGGACCCTGTCGAGGCGTCCCAGGACAGGCAGGTCCAGGCGGTGACGCGGGACCTGACGGTAGGACTCCACTCGTCCCGTCTCCACGTAGCGGACCCTGCTTGGCGGAGACGTCGGTGACCAGTTGTTCCTTCTACGCGCAGACCGGGTGAACTTCTCGGCCTGCGGGCTCCCCTGGCCCTCCGTGGCGTCCAACTGCACCTACTGCGCCCCTTGGAGGATCCGTAGCCGTCGGCGTCATCGCTGTCCTGGGTGGTGCACCCGGAGCCCCGCCCCGTACTGGACGGTGTCGCCCGGCGAGTGCCAGTACGGGGCGCCGCGGACCGGCACGGCTCTCACCGGATCGCGACACGCTGCGTTCAGTCCCGGCGGGCTGACGGCGCAGGGCGCTCCACCGTGTAGGCGAGTTGCTCGAGCACCGCGGCCGCGGCTTCCGGGTCGTCGCGCACCGTCCGGCGCAGCTCCGGCGTCCCGGGCCCGGACTTCGCGAGCCTGCCGCGGCGGTCACGCAGCGGAACTGGCCACAGGGCCTGGATGGCGGCGTTCAACTGTGCGCCCAAGATGATCGCGAGCGCGATGAAGAAGGTGGCCAGAAGGAACGCGATGGGCGCGGCCAGCGCGCCGTAGGTGTATCCGCTACCGGTCAACCAGTCGAGGTAGAGCCGCAGTCCGGTCGACCCTGTGAGGAAGACCAGTGCGGCGAGCAGCGCCCCGGGGAGTCCGCGGTACCACGGGGGCTTGAGCGGCAGCGCGATCCTGTAGAGGGTCGTGAGTGCGAGCATCAGCACGAGGCCGAGCACCGGGTAGTAGACCGTGTCGAGGGCCGTGCCCGCGCCGCGTTGCCAGGAGTCGGGCAGCAGTGGCAGGACCCGCTCCGGTCCGAGCGCGAGGAGCGGCAGGACGAGGATTCCGGTGACGAGACCGACCAGATACAGGAGCATCGACAGGATCCGTTGCCAGACGAGGTTGCGGACTTCGTACTGGTCGTAGGCGCGGGTGATGGCGTCGACGAACGAGGCCATCGCGGACGAGCCCGACCAGAACGACAGGACGAACCCGACCGAGATCACCTCCGCACGGGCGGTGCTGAGGACGTCGGCGACGGTCGGGACGATGATGTCTTCCAGGGCGTTGCGGCTGAACACCCCGGCGGTGAGGTCGATGATCCACTGTTGCACCGCCGCGATGGTGTCGGGTCCGAACGCGCCGCCGACGTAGCCGAGGATGCCGAAGAGGCCGAGTAGCAGCGGCGGCAGTGAGAGCGTCTGCCAGAACGCCGCGGCCGCCGACTCGGTGAAGATGTCGTCGTTCCAGGCGTTGCCCAACGTGCGCCTGACCAACCGGTGGGCGGCGCTGCGCCGTGACGCGGGCGCTGGCGGTGGCGCTGGAATCGTGGCCTCGGCTCCGGTACGTGTCCCGTCGCTGCGCTCGGCCGGCATCGTCCCAGCATGCGCGCGCGGCCGGCAGTCGTCCCCCCACCGCTCGCCGGTCACGACTGCGGGCAGTGCTCATCCGCCAAACCACCACGATGGCCGCTCGGCGGAACACCTGACTCCGTCGAACCCGGGGCACACCAGAGCCTCCACTGACCCGGGGCGGTTCGGACCGAGGTGCTCCGGCAGCAGGCGGAGGCGGGTGTTGGCCGACACCCGGACGCTGAGATGTACCTGAGCCAGCCCGGGCTCGGGCCGGTTCCGGGCGCTCGGGTGCTCGCCGAGTTCGGCGACGACCGGCACTGCTACGCCGGCCCCAAGGCCCGCAAGAACCACTCCGGCACAGCCCCCAGTCACTCGGGCCCCGGCCACCCGGCGGATCGTCCTGGCCCGCTATGCCCCTAACCGACGGCTCGCCGACGCGCTCAACCACCAGGCCTTCACCGCACTGGGCGTCTCACCCGGAGCCCGGGTTTACTACGACCGACAACGCGCCCGCAGCGCCACCCAACATCGGGCCCTCCGCACCCTGGTCAACCGACTGATCGGCATCCTGGACGGCTGCCTGCGCCACCACAGTCGCTACGACGAGGCCACCGCGTGGCACAGCGGAGTCGACGAAGTCGCCGCTTGACGGGTCAGCACCGTGGGATGTTCGAGTGGGCCGTTCAGGGACACAAGGCGGCCTCGAGGACGCGCTGCTGGGGCCGTCCGAACACCGAGGAGTCGCCCTGTGCGCCTTCTCCCCGAACCTGTTGAGCGCTACGGCAGGTCGACGAGCGCCGCTCAGAGCACTGCCCGCCGCCCGCAGGCCGGACAGCCCTCCACCGCCGTCGCAGGTGTACGGATTGCGCCGACGATGGCGCCGTCCTGACCCCGTTGCCAGGCACCGGGGTTGTCCACAGCGAGCCAGCGCTGTCCTGTGCCGGCCGCTGCCACACCCGCCGCGGCTTCGCCGTCGCGCCACTCGCCTGATCGGATGCCACGGAAGCGATCATGGGGCTGGACTGTGAGGGCAGGGTGTGAACGGAGATCAGGAGCTGCGGGGCCGAGGTCGATGCGTCCTCAGCTGGGCTCGGACCCCCTCGGGGCATCCGGTCCCTCCTGGATCTGCGGCGTCACCGAGTTCCGGTCATCCTGCAGCTCCCGGTAGGGGGCCAGGCTCGCATGACCGAGGTCCCACAGGCACTCGTTGAGGGCCTGGGCGAGGGCGTTGTGCTTGGCGGCGCTCCAGTCAGCGGTGCCGGCGAGGTACCCGTCGAGCGCGGCGCGCGGTCGGCTCCCGCCCAGCGCGGTGTAGTCAGCCCACAGGTCGCGGGCGGGAACGGCGCTCAACCGCCAGGCGATGAGGGTGAGTGGGCAGATGGCAGCGGAGGCGGGCACCGAGGTCCCTTCACGGGGGGAGCGGTCGGTCGGAGCCGTGGCTGGGCTCGACGACGGAAACGAAGCGGGGGCGGCAATGGCGGCCCAGCACCCTGCTGACGCGCTCCGGCGCCCGGGAAAGACGATCTCTGATACCCCGCTGGGGCGTGTCCGAAACGTGACGACGGTCTCCGGGACGTCAGCGACCGAGCGTGCGCTGACGGATGCGCGCCCGGACGCGCGTAGGGTCACGGGCAGCACGTCGGTCCCACGATCACGGCGAGTCGGCACCGTCCCGAGGACCGGCGGACGGCGAGCCTGTAGCAGCGGGGCCTCCCGCTCCCATCCCGACCTCTCTCTCGTGCGCGGTCGGCGACGCCGCTCTTCGGACTGTCGCGAGGTTCGACACCGCAGTCCTCCCTCGAATCGAGAACTGCCGTGTCCACCCCCGATGCCGGCGGCGCCGAGCCGCCGCGCGACCCCCCGCGCTTCCTTCGCCGAGCTGAGCAGGATCATGCTCGGTGAGCAGCCGCTGTCCGCGACGCTGGCCCGGGTGGCCGAGCTGGCGAAGCAGACCATCCCCGGCGCCGCTGAGGTGTCGGTGACCCTCATGGCGGACGGCGAGGTGGAGAGCGTGGCCTTCACCGGGCCGCTGGCCTCCCAGCTCGACGAACGCCAGTACCAGGCCGGGTTCGGCCCGTGCATGGACGCCGCGATCTCCGGCGGCATCATCCCCATCGACGACACCGCCCACAGCGCCGCCTATCCCGACTTCGCCCGCACGGCGCGGCGCCAGGGCATCACGCACACGCTATCGGTGGGCCTGCCCGCGCGGCGCCAGATCATCGGGGGGCTCAACATCTACGGCACCGAGGACGGCGCCTTCGCGAGCAGACGCGGGAGCTGGCGACCACGTTCGCCAGCTACGCCGCGGTCGCCGTCGCCAACGCCGGCCTCTACGCGCGCTGGAGTCCCGCGCGGTCATCGACCAGGCGAAGGGCATCCTCATGGGCCGCCACGGCATCTCCGGCGATGCCGCGTTCGACCTGCTGGCCAAGCAGTCCCAGCTGGCGAACCGCAAGCTGCGTGACATCGCCGCAGATCTCGTCGACGAGGTCCAGCGCGGCCGGGACTGACCTCGGCGCGGGCGCCGCGCCTTCGTCGCCGGCACTGCAGGCGACAGCCATCGGGACCCGAGGGCTCTCGACCTGGGGGCACGCCGCGGGCGCCTCTGGATACACGTTCAGCGGGCGACCGTACCGCCGGGCACTCCCGAAGTGCCGCCAGCAGAACCGGTTCTCCTCACGCAGAGTCGATCACCGGTTGGAGGTCGTCATCCAGCGCGCCGGTCACGACGGCCTCGGCGACGGTGGTCAGCGGTTCACCGGTCCGCCGGGCGTGGGTCCGCATCCGGGTGAACGCCTCGCCCACGCTGATCGCGGCCCGCGCCGACAGCACGCCTTTGGCCTGCTCGATCACGATCCGGCTGTGCAGCGCGGTCTGCAACTGTTCGGCCAGCACGACCTGGTCGCGCAGGGCCCGCTCGTGCAGCAGGCCGATGGTGGCGATGTCGGCCATGCCCTGGGCGACGGCGAGGTGGTCGCCGGTGAGCGCTCGCCGCTCGACGGTGAACAGGTTCAGCGCGCCCACCACCTGCCGCCGCAGGCGCAGCGGCAGGGCGTGGCTGTAGGCGAAGCCGGACTCCAGCGCCGCCTCGGTGAACACCGGCCACCGACTCCGCGAGGCGGTCAGGTCGACGTTGGCGATGACCTGACCGGTGGCGAAGCAGTCCAGGCAGGGGCCCTCCGCCTTCTGCAGCTCGAACAGCTCGAGCAGCCGGGTGGACTCGTCGGTGTAGGCGATCACCCGGAGGTTGCCGCGCTGGTCGTCGAGCATCAGCCCGGCGGCGTCGGTGTCGACCAGTTCGACGCAGCGCTCGGTCAGGGTCTGCAGGAAGTCCACCACGTCGAACTCCTCGACCAGGGTGTCGGCGAGCTCGACGAAGACCGCCGCGAGGCGTTGTTCCCGCACCATCCATGCCCTCCCGCCCCGGTCGACCGGGTCCGATCCTGTGTCCGGCCACCGCGCCGTGCCGTCAACCACTGTCGCTGACCTCCCGGAAGTCCACCGTCCCAGCGAGGACCTTCCGCGCCAGGTCCCCGAGAGGCTGCGGGTCGGCGAAGGCCCGCGCACGGAGCAGGACCAGAGCCTCGGCCAGGCCGACCGCGGCCTGCACGGAGACCACGCCCGTCGCCTGGTGCACCTCGGCCCGGTCGTCGAGGACCGGGACCGGCACCAACACCGGAGACCCGGCTTGGGCGTCCAGCAGAACCAGCGTCGCCGCGTCGGCGAACGACAGGGCCTCGGTGAGCTCGTCGGCGGACAGCGGTCCGGCCCGGTCCCGGTAGAGGTCCAGCACGCCGACCCGGATGGCGCCGACCCGGAGCGGGAACGCGAAGACGGCGCGGACGCCGGCCTCCAGCGCTCCTCCGGCGAAGGCCGGCCAGCGCAGCGGCGCCGTCGCCGCGAGGTCCGGCTGCAGCACCGGACGCCCGGTCCCGGAGGCGTCCACGCACGGGCCCTCGCCCAGGGTGAACTGCAGCTCCTCCAGCTCCCTCGCGGCACCGTCGGTTGCGGCGACGATCCCCGCCGGGCCGTCATCGGTCATCAGCGCCAGACCCACCCCGGTCACCGAGAGGGATCGGACGCAGGCGGCTGCCAGGCTCGCCGGCAGGCCGGTGCCGTCGGGGGACCCCGCCCAGGCCGCGCGGAGGATCTCGGCCACCCGTGTCGACGCCATGCCCACCCCCTCACCTGCCTCGTCGCCGGGCTCTCCGCCGACGGCGGGGCTCTCCGGTCAGCCGGAGGACCTCGGACGGTTGCGCAGGACCACCGTCGTGCCCCCTGGCCCGACGGTGAGCGTCGCCTCTGCCAGGACGCCCATCAGGTACAGGCCGCGGCCGCGGCCGCCCCCCTGGGCAGGGGCACGCCAGCGACCGTGGTCCTGGATCACGATGCGGGCCCCGGCGTCACCGACCTCGATGAGGACGTCGAAGCACGGCGGGGCGGGCAGGCGGGCGTGCTCGACGGCGTTGGTGGCGGCCTCACCGGCGGCCAAGATGAGGTCCTGGAGCTCGCCGTCGGGCAGGCCGGTCAGGTCCAACAGCGGGCGCAGCTCCAACCGCATCGCCCGCACCGAGGTGAGGACCGACGGCCAGCGCCACTGCCGGCGCTGCCACCACGGCGGTCCGGCCGAGGACGTGGACACCGGCGGCCAGGGCCCGACGGGGGTGGCCGGGTAGGCGGGGCGGCCGTCGTAGCCGGCGTGGAGATCCAGCCCGGCATCAACGGGAAGGGATCCGGGTGTCGCGCCGTTCACCCGCCGAGGCCCGTTGCCGGCCGCCGCCGGCGTCCCCGCCTCGGCCGGCGCCAGCGCGAAGCTCGCGACCCTGCCCCCGTCGCCGTCCCCGTTCGGCGGCACCAGGGCGCCGTCGTGCAGGCGTGCGTAGTACCGGTCGAGCTCCTCCACCTGCCGCGGGTCGAGGCGCAAGGCGGACCCGTCCGCGCGAGGAGCGCCGCACACGTCGGCCGCGCTGTAGGGCACGTGGACGCACCCGCTGAGCAACCGTGCCCGCGTGAGCGGGACGACCGCGACCCCGTCGCACAGAGCGCAGGCGACGATCACGTAACCAGGCTCGACCGTCCGCACATCCAGGTGCACGTGCACGATGCGGCCCACGGGGTGACCGGCGCCGTCGACCACCTGCCCCCCGTCGGCCAACACGGCGCGGACCTGCCGTCGGGTGATCACCGTGTCCTCCCGGCGCCGCCGGTCCGCGCGACGCCGTGGGCGTCCAGCCGGTGGGCGCGCAGGGGCCCGGGTGGTGCCTGCCACCGGGTGCCGCGATCTCGTGGCGACGACGGACGGCGGGTCCCGCCGCGAATCGGTGGACCTGACGCAGGGCTCACGACGGTGGAGGCAACGGAGGCGCGCACGGAACTCTCCCCAGAAAACCGGTGAGGTCGCCGGGTCCGGGGCCACCCATGAGCGGCTGCAGCCGCTCCCAGGATGAAGCCTACGCGTCAGGTGACCTCCCGGCACCCGGCGTCACGGTAGGTACGGCAGGGCTGAGCAGCGGGGGCCGGGCACAGCGCATCACCGGGATCGTGCCGGCACTGCACCAACCCCCATCCAGCGTGGCTCGCGCCGTCACATCACAGGGCGTCGGGCGCCGCCACCGCGGCTCGCATGAGGAGGTCATCACACGGAAGACGGCCTCGATGGCCGTGCAGCCCGTCGTGCGGACTCGGGGGTGGTGGAGGCGTAGGCGGTCCCGTGCCCCGGGTCGGTCGCAGGCGCAGCGCAGAAACTCCGCCTCGGCCACCTGGGCCAGAGCGAGCAACCGTCGGTCTCCGGTGAGCTGGGCGCCGGCGACCGCCCATCAACAGCAGCCGCCCATCAGGGTCGGTGAGGACCAGCGCCTTCACCGCGTTAGCCCCCGGCCTTCCCGGAGACGAACCGATGGCGACCGGGTCGATGGGCCGCCGGGCGGCGCACCCGGACCTCGGTGGTATCGAGCAAGCCGACCCGCCCGCTGGCGCCCAAATGGGCGACGAGCGCTATGGAGTTGACCCGCTTCGGTGGACACCCTGAGCTTGGGCTGCAAGCCCGAGGAAGGGGTCCTGATGGGCCGACCGAGCAAGTACTCACCGGAGTTCCGGGAGCAGGCCGTGGAGCTGGTCCGGGCGACCGGCAAGACGGTCGCTGAGGTCGCTCGTGACCTGCAGATGAACGACACGACGCTGGGCAACTGGGTGAGAGCCGACCGCGCCGATCGGGGTGAGCCCGACAGCGGTGGGCTGCTGCCGTTGACCGCCGAGGAACGCGCCGAGCTGACCCGGCTGCGCCGGGAGAACGCCAGGCTCAGGAACGAGCGCGAGATCTTGAAAAAAGCGGCGGCCTTCAACGTGTGAGGAGTCGACGAGGTGACGCGGTTCGCCTTCATCGATCGGGAGAAGGCCCACCACGACGTCGCCGCGCTGTGCCGGCTGCTGAGGGTCAGCCGCTCGGGCTTCTACGCCTGGCTGCGCCGACCGCCCTCGGCCAGAGCGGTCGCCGACGAGGTACTGACCACCCAGATCCGCACCGCCTTCGATGAGAACCGGCAGGTCTACGGCGCGCCGCGGATCCACGCCGAGCTCGCCGAGGCCGGCGTGCGCATGGGCCGCAAACGCGTCGCCCGGCTGATGCGCCAGGCCGAGATCGTCGGCTGTCACCGGCGCAAGCGACCGTTCTCCGCCACCCGGTCCGACCCGAGGGCCGAGGCGGCGCCGGACCGGGTCGACCGCAAGTTCGTCGCGACGGCCCCGAATCAGCTGTGGGTGGCCGATGTCACCTATGTGCCGACCGTGCCGGGCTGGCTCTACCTGGCCTGCGTCACCGACGTGTTCAGCCGGATGGTGATCGGCTGGTCGATGGCCTCTGACCGCAAGACCGACCTGGTCGTTGACGCCGTGGCCATGGCGGCGCACCGCCGCGGCGGCCGGGTGCCCGGCGTGATCCACCACAGCGACCGCGGCGGCGAGGGCGGACTCAATCGGTCGTCGCAACACCCCGTGATCACGGAGGTGTTCGATGGTGCGACGTCAGCAGCAAGCGGATCGGGCTTTGCGGCCCGCGATGCGCTCACCGGGCCGGCCGATGCCGGCCCGGCATGTGGAGCGCGCGTTCTGGCGCTTGATCGCGCAGGGCAAGCGCACCGAGGACGCCGGGCTCGAGGTCGGCGTGTCCACGCCCGTCGCGTCGCGCTGGTTTCGTCACGCTGGCGGCATGCCGCCGCTGAGCCTGGCCGAGCCCACCGGCCGCTACCTGTCGTTTCACGAGCGTGAGAACCTCGCTCTGCTGAACGCGAAGGGTCTCGGAGTCCGGGCGATCGCTCGTAAGCTCAAGCGCGATCCCGGCACGATCTCGCGCGAGCTGCGACGCAACGCCGCGACCCGCAGCGGCCGAATCGAGTACCGGGCGACGGTCGCGCAGTGGAAGGCGCAGACCGCTGCTCGGCGCCCCAAAACGGCGAAGCTGGCGAGCGATCCGCGGCTGCAGGAGTACGTCCAGACCCGGCTCAGTGGGCAGTTGCAGCGGCCCGACGGGACGGTCGCCGCGGGCCCGCCGACGACCTGGAAGGGCTTGAACAAGCCCCATCGTGCCGACCGTCGCTGGGCGACGGCCTGGAGCCCGGAGCAGATCAGCCGACGGCTCGTCATCGACTTCCCCGACGATGCGGACATGCGCATCAGCCACGAGGCGATCTACCAGGCGCTCTACATCGAAGGGCGCGGCGCGCTCAAGCGCGAGCTGGTGGCCTGCCTGCGGACCGGGCGGGCGCTGCGCAAGCCCCGCGAGCGCTCACGCAACAGGCCGCAGGGTCACGTCACCGCCGAGGTCGTGCTCAGCGAGCGGCCGGCCGAGGCCGAGGACCGCGCGGTCCCCGGGCACTGGGAGGGCGACCTGATCATCGGGCTGAACCGGTCGGCGATCGGCACCGTGGTCGAGCGCACCAGCCGCTACACGCTGCTGGTTCACCTGCCGCGTCTGGAGGGCTACGGCACCGTCCCACCGGTCAAGAACGGACCTGCCCTCGGCGGCTACGGCGCCGTCGCGATGAAGGACGCGTTGCAGGCGACGATGGCCACGATGCCCGCCGAGCTGCTGCGCTCACTGACCTGGGACCGCGGCAAGGAGCTCTCCGCGCACGCACAGTTCACGGTCGACACCGGCATCGCCGTCTACTTCGCCGACCCGCACTCGCCCTGGCAGCGCGGCACGAACGAGAACACCAACGGCCTGCTGCGCCAGTACTTCCCCAAGGGCACCGACCTCTCCCGCTGGGACCTCGAGGACCTGCTCGCCGTGCAGGCCGCGGTCAACAGCAGGCCCCGGAAGGTCCTCGACTGGAAGACCCCGGCCGAGGTCCTAGACGAGCAACTACGGTTGCTCCACCAAGCGGGTGTTGTAACGACCGGTTGAGCCCAGGGAGTACAGCTCCCACGCCCTCGAGCGGGAGCTGCGCCGCCACGGTGCGCTGGCCAGCATGGGCAGCGTCGCTGATTGCTTCGACGACGCCCTGGCCGAGAGCGTGTTCGCCACGCTGGAGTGCGAGCTGTTCGACCGGCAGCCCGGCGGCCGGTTCGCCACTCGACGCGAGGCCAAGCTCGCGGTCTTCGACTACCTGGAGACGTTCTACAACCCGCGTCGACGGCATTCGGCTCTCGGCCACCTGGCCCCGGCGGCGTTCGAAGCGCGGCACACTCGCACCACCGCGGCCTGAGCCTCAGACCGCAGCAACGAGGTGTCCACGCAGGCGGGTCAACTCCACGTCGCGACTCCGCGCCACACCTAGGCCTGCTCGGCGCCCCAGCGTGCGAGCGCGACGATCGCCTCGCGTAAGGCAAGCCCGCGATCGGTCAGCGCGTAGGCCCGAGTGTTGTGCCGGAGCGGCAGACGGGTCAGTACGCCGGCCGCTTCGAGCTCGCGCAGGCGGGTCGCGAGCATGTTCGTGGGCACTCCGAGGTCGCGCTGCAGATCGCCGTATCGCTGCGGCCCGTCAAGCAGCCGCTCCACGATGAGCAGGGCCCACCGGGCTCCGACAATCTCGAGGGCCGCGGCGAGGTCGCTCACGCGGTCGGATCGGCGTCCGGCTTCATCCAGAACGGCGAGTAGTGGTAGCCGTCGAGGTCGTCGAACTGGCGCTGGTACATGAAGGGGTAGTCGTCGGTGTCACCGATCCGCCCGCCGGCGGCGCCGGCGCGCTCGGTGAGCTCGTCGACCGCCTCCCGGCTGCCCAGATCGAACGAGACCGTGACCTTGGAGGGCGTGTGGGGTCCGCCGACCAGCTCCTCGACGCCGCCGACGCTCGCGTACATCTCGCGGCTGCCGAGCATGACGTACTGCTCGGGCGCGATCGCGAAGCAGGACACGTTGTGATCGGACATCTCGGCGTTGAGGGTCCAGCCGAGGGCGGTGTAGAAGGCGGTCGCGCGCTCGACGCTCTCGACCGGGCAGGTGATGAAGAGGCTCATGCGGGCGACACTTGCAAAATGCAAGTGCGATGTCAAGTTCGGGCCGCGCGCTCAGGTTGGGTCGTGTTCATAGGGAGCCACCAGGCTCGTCAGCCCGGCAGGTGC
This sequence comes from Geodermatophilus sp. URMC 61, assembly GCF_052931555.1. Classification (NCBI taxonomy): domain Bacteria; kingdom Bacillati; phylum Actinomycetota; class Actinomycetes; order Geodermatophilales; family Geodermatophilaceae; genus Geodermatophilus; species Geodermatophilus sp. URMC 61. The sequence continues at coordinate 745,923 of NZ_JBRFHZ010000002.1, read as the reverse complement.
GCCCGGAGCCAGCCGATGACGTCGGCGGTGACCTCGTCGCGGATGGTCTCGTTGACCAGTTCGTGCCGGGCGTCGGGGTAGAGAGTGGCCGTGACGTCGGTGAGCCCGGCCGAGCGGTAGCGGTCGGCCAGTGCCATGACATTGCTCCCGCCCGGGCCGCCGACCGGGTCCCGGTCGCCGGAGATCAGCAGGAGCGGCAGGTCCGGTCGGATCTGTGACGGCTCGGCGGTGTGCTCGGCCTGCCCCAGGACGCCGCCGATGATCGCGTCCTCGGTGGGGAACCCGCACAGCGGGTCGGCCACGTAAGCGTCGACCTCTGCGGGGTCGCGGCTGAGCCATTCGAAGCCGGTGCGCGGCTCGAAGCCGGCGTTGAACGCCGCCAGCCCCGGCTGGTCGGCGGGTAGGCCGGCGAGGACGCCGCCGAGGCCGTCGAGGGTCGTCGAGCCGCTGAGCACCACGCCGCCGTAGCGGACCGGCTCGGCCAGGAGTGCGATCTGCATGCCCATCGAGCCGAGCGAGTGGGCGAAGGCGAACAGCGGCACGTCCGGATGCTGCGAGGCCAGCAGGCGCGCGTGCGCGCCGATGTCGGCCACGAAGCCCTCGACCCCGGCCGCGCCGAAGCTGCCCAGCGAGACATCCTCGGACACCGACGCTCCGTGGCCACGGTTGTCGGCGGCCGACACCAGGAACCCGGCCGCGTTCAAGGCCCGGGCGAACCGGTCGTAGCGGGGCCCGTGCTCGGCCAACCCGTGCACCAGCTGGACCACCCCGACGGGGCCGCCCGTGACGTCGTCCCATTCGTACGTGGCGATGGCGAGCCCGTCGGCCGGGGACGGGAAGCTGGCGGTGGTCGGCATGCAGGCATCATCCGAGGGGTGGGCGCTGCTCGCATCCGTCGTGTCACAGATCCTCCGCTCGCGAGAGCGTCGGAGAGCACGGCGTCGCCCGCCTCGTCGGCGGTCTCGCGAGCCACACGTCGACCACTGCGACGGCTGGCTCGTCTCGGCCTACGAGGAGGACTGGGACCTCCGCCTGCCGCAGTAACCGGGGCGTCCTTGAGCGGCCCACTCAGGGACACCTCAGAGCCCGGAAGGCCGCCCACGGGAGTAGCGTCAGCCATGACGCCGGACCGCTCGGCGTCGATGACACGTCACACAGCCGGCGTCTCATGCACGGCCCCCAGATCGAGGGCCGCGGCCGAGGTCACCACCTTCGGTATGAACAGACCGGGGGCCCGCCGTGGCCAGTGACCAGACCTCCTCACCCACTTCCGCCGTGCAGGCGCTCGAGCGCCTCGGGTCGCTGTCCCTGCGCACGGTGTCGATGGAGGAGTTGCTGCAGCTGATCGCCGACTCGACCAAGACGGTGATGCCCGGCAACCCGGAGTCCTCGGTGTCGCTGCTCGTCGAGAGACAGCCGACGACGGTGGCCTCCACCGGGCAGCTGGCCACCGACCTGGACGAGACCCAGTACGACCGCGACCACGGCCCGTGCCTGCACGCCGCCCGCACCGGCGAGCTGACCGAAGTCGCCGACACCCGCACCGACGGGCGCTGGCCGGACTACATGCCACGGGCCGTCGAGCACGGCGCCCTCAGCTCCCTGTCCGTGCCGCTGGCCATCGACGCCGACGACGTCACCGGCGCGCTGAACATCTACGCCCGCCGGCCGAACGCCTTCGACGAGGACAGCCGGACCGCGGCCACACGGTTCGCCCCCTACGCCGCGGTCGCCGCCGGCAACCTGCACACCTACCACGCCGCCCGCAAAGAGATCACCAACCTGCAGGCGGCGCTGGAGACCCGGGGGATCATCGATCAGGCCAAAGGCATCCTGATGGACCGCCACAAGCTCACCGCCAACCAGGCGTTCCAGGTCCTGGCGCAGATGTCGATGAAGACCAACCGCAAGCTGCGGACGGTCGCCGACGACCTGGTGCACACCGGCGAGCTGCCCCCGGGGAACTGGTTCTCCGGGACGCGCTGACGTCGTCCACCACTCACCGAGTCGCCCAGAGCCGGAGGCCTGCGGAGACACGAGCAGCCGCAGCGGATTCCGCGGGGTCCGTTGCGGTCAGGCCCCGCCGCTCCAGAACAGGGGCGGCGGGGCCGCCCTCCTGGTGTCCTTGAAGTCCTGGGTCTCCCCTCCCGGGGAGCGCCGGTCCGGCCTGAAAATGATCTGCGGCCGCCCGTTGACGTCGTGGTGGCTTGGTCCTGCGAGGCCGTCCTGAAGTCGGGCGCCGGGAGCTGTGCTGTGGGCCGATACGTGTGCTTCGAGCACGAGGACTAGATTCGCCGTTCCCCTGCAGCCCCCACGGGTGGCCGCCTCGAAGTCCGTTCGAGGTGTGGAGGCAAGAGCGATGCGGGTCGAGACCGACGAGGCCGAGATCATCGAGCGGGTGGCGGTGCTGGATGTGGGCAAGGCCGAGGTGGTGTGCTGCGCCCGGGTGCCCGGCCCGGGCGGGCGGCGGATGCAGGAGGTCCGCACAGTCAGCACGATGACCCCGCGCTGCTGGCGCTGGGCGACTGGCTGGCCGGCCTCGGGGTGAGCCGGGTGGTCATGGAGGCGACCAGCGACTACTGGCGGGCGCCGTTCTACCTGCTGGAGGACCGCTTCGAGACCTGGCTGGTCAACGCCCACGACGTCAAGCACCTACCCGGGCGGCCCAAGACCGATCGGCTGGATGCGGTGTAGATGTGCAAGGTGGCCGAGCGGCAGATGCTGCGGCCCAGCTTCGTGCCGCCGCCGGCGATCCGGGTCCTGCGCGATCTGACCCGCTACCGCGTCGACCTGCTGGCCGCCCGCACCGCGGAGAAGCAGCGGGTGGAGAAGCTGCTCGAGGACGCGCTGATCAAGCTCTCGGTCGTGGTCAGCGACCCGTTCGGCGCCTCCGGGCGGGCGATCATGGCCGCGCTGATCGCCGGCGAGCGGGACCCCGCGGTACTGGCCGACCTCGCCCGCGGCAGCCTGCGGTCGAAGACCGCCCGGCTGACCGAGGCGCTGACCGGCCGGTTCACCGAGCACCACGGGTTCCTGCTGACCCAGATGCTGCGCCGGGTCGACGGCATCACCGCCGACATCGCCACCGTGCAGGCGCGAATCGACGCCCAGATGGGCGAGCTGGCGCCCGCGGTGGCCCGGCTGGATGCGATTCCCGGGGTCGGGCCGGTCGCCGCGCAGATGATCCTCGCCGAGATCGGCACCGACATGAGCCGCTTTCCGACCCCGGGCCATCTGGCCTCCTGGGCCCGCTTCGCGCCGGGGGTGAGTGAGTCCGCCGGCCGGCCGAAGGGCCACGCCGGCAGCGGACACGGCAACCCTTACCTGGCGCGGATCCTCGGCGAGGCCGCGGTCAGTGCAGGCCGCACCGACACCTTCCTTGGCGAGAGGTATCGGCGGATCGCCCGCCGCCGCGGCAAGAACCGCGCCATCGTCGCGATCGGACGCTCGATCCTCGTCATCGCCTGGGCGCTGCTCTCCGACGAGCAGGCGCAGTTCGTCGACCTCGGCCCGGACTACTACGCCGCCCGCACCAATCCCGAACGCAAGGTCCGCCAGCACGTCCGCGAACTGCAGGCCCTCGGCTACTCGGTGACCCTCAACCCCGCGGCCTGACCAGGAGCTCCGGACATTTTCGGACTAGCCGCCCTTAGAGACAGTCGCTAGGGGATCCCCGTCGGGACGACGGTTCCCGGTGAGTGAGCTTCCGGGCCACACGGGACCACCCACTGACAGACGTCCGCCGTCCGCACTCCCCTGCGCTTCCCACAACCCGCCCGGACCGGCTGCCGCTGGTCGGGGGAAGGGTCGGCCGCAGGCCGATCCCGAAGGGACGCGAAGCGCCCTTCCCGCGACCGAGGCAGCCGGCACGCTGATCGGGTGGGATGCGCATCGCCGACACCGCGGGCGTGCCGACGTGCGAGCCGGATCCCGGTCCGCAGCCACGGGTCAAGGCAGCCAACCCCGCGCCGCGCCGTCACCGGGGAGCTTGCCGCCAGTCCCCATCCAGTCCCCAAAAGGTTCAACAAGACCCATCCGTCTCTAAACGTCGCCAACCATGAAAGACCAGGTCAGAGCCCATATTAATGAAGAGCCACAAGTGCTCAATCACGCGGGGGGAGTTCGCGATGTACTACGACATCTGAGTCTCACCCGCCGCTGACCTGCGGGTTACCGCAGGTCAGCGGACTTGGTCCGCACAGAGTCCGCACGAGCAGCCAGCACCGCACCCACGGCTGCCCGTGCGGACTCGTCGCCGTCGGGCCACAGGTGCCCGTAGGTGTCGAGCGTCGTCTCTGCCGAGCCGTGCGGTGGCGGTGCTCAACGACCTTGACGTCCAGGCCGCTGCCGATCAGCAGGGACGCCAGGTGGTGCCGGAGGTCGTGGAACCGGAACGCCTCGGGTCGCCCCTCGGTCCTCGACCGCGCCGGGCTCACAGCCCGGTCGATCGCCCACGGGGACGTCTGTCGCCCGAGGCCGTCGGCGACGACGTGGTTGCCGCCCCAGCGAGCCACCGCGGCAGACGGTCCCAGCGCCCGATCCGGCGGGATGGGCAGCGGTGTCCGGCTCGTCTCCGCCGGCTCCCCCTCCGGCCCCTGTCTGCGCGAATAGTGATGAGGTCCGAGCGGTTGGCGCCGCCCTCGTCCGGCGACCCGGGATGGCAGTCCACGTTCGACCGCAGCGAGGACGACCTGGGCTGTGAGACCCCCGTGAACGACAGTGCTCCCTCGCCCGGACCGGCCGAGGGAGCACTGTTCCCGGCATCGGCCACCTGTGGCAATGGAGGGGCCTCGCCGTCGGCGGGACGGCGATCCGGCCCGGCGGCAGCAGTCCCCAGGAGCTCGACCGGGCCGGTGAGCTCTCCGTGCCCATCACCGGGCCATCGGTCACCGACTCGCTCGAACCTGTGCGGGACCGGTCCTCGTCACCAGCGTGAGACCGCTGTCCCTACAGGGTCAGGTCACCAGCGGCGCGTCCGGGAAGAACTCGCTGCAGCGGGCCAGTCCGTGGTCAAAGCCGTACTGCGTGGAGACGCCCCGTTCCTCGAGGGTTCCGTGGTCGCGTTCGGGGCCTTCGGCCGAGGCGATCCTCTGCAGGATGCTGGCCATGTCGCTGTAGTCGTCCGGCTCGAGCATGCCTTGCTCGTTCAGGTGCTTGAGGAAGGCACCGCCGATGCAGTCGGCCTGGTTCTCCAGCTGGATCTTCTCCGTAGGGGTATCGACCAGGTTCGATACGCCGGCGACATGCTGCACGTGGTGGCCCCACTCGTGAGCGATGCCGAAGGCAGCCGCCGCATCGCCATTGATGGTGTAGAAGCTCCAGAGTTGGTCTTGGCCGACGTAGATGCTGTCGTCAGGCCCACAGAAGTGAAATGCGGCCGAGTCTGCGATACCCGGATCGCAGCTCATCGGCATCGTGGTCCCGTTCGCGATGTAGTAGTAGGCTGCCGGTGATGGCATGGCCGAGTAGCTCGCCGCCGAGAACCCTTCGACCAGAACAATGATCTCATCGTAGAACGACTGCATGCTTGCGTAGTTGTAGCAGCCCTCGAGGCTGGGGCAAGGCTGTGATGACGACGCGCTCGGCGCCTCTGCCTGCGCCATGCCCGGCGCGAGTCCGACCGCGACCAGGGCGACCGCAAGGACGACCAACCACCTCTTGAGAACTCGCATTGCTCTGCCTCCTCTCCCTGCTGATGACCTGGATCGGCTCGGTCGTGGCTCGGTTCTGCTGCACTGGCTGCGGGTCGCGTACAGCATGCCGCGACACTCGCCCAGCGGAGTAGGAACGCCGTCCGCCAACGTGGTGCGATCGCCGCGATGACGGACGTGTCGAGCATCCGGCAGCCGCCCCTGGCCCCCCGGAAGCCTCGCATGGTGCTGCGGCGTGGTCGCCGCACCACCCGGGTTGGCCTCGAAGGCGAGACCAGCGATGCACGAGCCTGCGTTCTGCCGCGCGCACCGCAACGTGATGCCCAGCGTGTTCGGCCACAGCCCGCAGATGCCCATCGGCGACGGTGATCCACTCTCTGTTGCTGATCAGGTACCACCTCCCTCCAGCGACTCTCCACTTCTCTCAGCGAACTCATCCCGTGCCGATGGGTACAAGGACGGTGTTGTCATTGAAGGCGGGTGTCGAGGGAGAAACGGGCCGGCCGATGGAAGAACGGTCATCGCCGAAACGAGGTATGGGTCAACACAGCTCTGTGGTGATCCGCGGTCGTCAACCGGAGTACTCAGCCGCTGGGGAATCGGACGGCGCACCTTGTCCGGCGGGCAGGTCGGGACAGGTGCGCTCGTATGGGATGTCTGGTAACAGCTGCTTCCATTCGGTCATGGACAGGTTGCGGTTGACCAGTTCACAGCCGACGGACTGCCAATCCGAAAAATAGGGATTCCACAGTCGCACCGCGCCATCCCGGCTGGCGGTGGCCAGCAGAGACCCGTCCGGGCTGAACGCCACCCCCCACACCGTGTCGGTGTGGCCGCTCAGCGGTTGCCCGTGGGGTCGGCCGCTGGCCACGTCCCACAGCCGGACCGTCTTGTCGGCGCTGGCGGTGGCCAGCAGCCGCCCGTCCGGGCTGAACGCCACCCCCCACACCGTGTCCGTGTGGCCGGTGAGCGGCTCGCCGTCGGGTTGGCCGGTGGCCACGTCCCACAGCCGCACCGTCTGATCCCCGTGGGCGCTGGCCAGCAGCCGTCCATCGGGGCTGAACGCCACCGCGAGCGCTGCGTTACTGACGCCGGTCAGTGGTTGGCCGTGGGATTGGCCGGTGGCCATGTCCCACACCCGCACCGTGCCATCGCCGCTGGCGGTGGCCAGCAGCGCCCCATCCGGACTGAACGCCACCCCCCACACCGTGTGGGTGTGGCCGGTGAGCGGTTCGCCATGGGGTTGGCCGGTGGCCACGTCCCACAGCCGCGCCGTCTGATCGGCGCCGGCGGTGGCCAGCAGCGCCTCGTCCGGGCTGAACGCCACCGCGTACACCGTGTTGATGTGGCCTTGCAGTGGGGCGCCGTGCGGCTGGCCGGTGGCCACGTCCCACAGCCGCGGCGTGGTGTCGGCGCCGGCGGTCGCCAGCAGAGACCCGTCCGGGCTGAACGCCACCCCGTTCGCTGCGTCGGTGTGGCCTTGCAGTGGGGCGCCGTGCGGCTGGCCGGTGGCCACGTCCCACAGCCGCACCGTCTGATCCCCGCTGGCGCTGGCCAGCAACCGCCCGTCCGGGCTGAACGCCACCCCGTTCACCGCGTCGGTGTGACCTTCCAGCGGTCGGCTGACGGAGATGGTCTCGGCGACGTCCCACAGCCGCACCGTGGCATCTCCGCTGGCGGTGGCCAGCAGTTGCCCGTCCGGGCTGAACGCCACCCCCCACACCGTGTCGGTGTGGCCCGTCAGTGGGGTGCTGTGGGGTTGGCCAGTGGCCACGTCCCACAGCCGCGCCGTGCGATCAGAGCTGGCGCTGGCTATCAGCCGCCCGTCCGGGCTGAACGCCACCCCGTACACCGTGCTGGTGTGGCCGGCCAGTGGGGTGCTGTGGGGCTGGCCGGTGGCCACGTCCCACAGCCGCACCGTCGTGTCCCAGCTGCCGCTGGCCAGCAGAGACCCGTCCGGGCTGAACGCCGCCCTGGTCACCGCGTCGGTGTGGCCTGCCAGTGGGGTGCCGTGGGGTTGGCCGGTGGCCACGTCCCACAGCCGCACCGTCTGATCCCCGCTGGCGGTGGCCAGCAACCGCCCGTCCGGGCTGAACGCCACGCCGTTCACCCAGTCGGTGTGGCCGGTGAGCGGTTCGCCGTGCGGCTGGCCGGTGGCCACGTCCCACAGCCGCACCGTGGTGTCCTGGCTAGCGGTGGCCAGCAGCGCCCCGTCCGGGCTGAACGCCACCCCCCACACCGTGCTGGTGTGGCCGGTGAGCGGTTCGCCGTGCGGCTGGCCGGTGGCCACGTCCCACAGCCGCACCGTCCGATCAGAGCTGGCGCTGGCCAGCAACCGCCCGTCCGGGCTGAACGCCACCGCATTGACCCTGTCGGTGTGACCTTCCAGCGGTCGGCTGACGGAGATGGTCTCGGCGACGTCCCACAGCCGAACCGTCTGATCCCCGCTGGCGGTGGCCAGCAACCGCCCGTCCGGGCTGAACGCCACGCCGTTCACCCAGTCGGTGTGGCCGGTGACACGCTGGGACGCGTGGGTGATTCGGGCCATCCCCGCTATGAGTCCGGCTGAGGGCTCTGGTGATTGACCTCGGGCCAGGCTGAGGCTCTGCAATCCGGCCAGGATCGCAACTTCCGGCCGGGTGTCGACCAGTTGCTCCGCCTCCCCGGCCGCCTGCCGGGAGAGCGTCAGCCGGGTCAGTGCTTGAGCTTCCCGTTTCGCGTTCAGAGCCAGGACGCCGGCCACCAGCGCAACTGCCAGCAGCGCCGCCAGGCCGCTGGCCAGCGCACGCAGTCGTCGATTGGACCGGCGGGTGGTCTCCAGCTCGCGGGTAGCCAGGGCGCGACTGGCCTCCAAGAATTCTTGCTCCAGCGGGCCCAGTTCGCCGGGGTGCTGGGTGGTCCACTCGTCGACGGTGGTCAGCCGGCCCCCGCGCAGCAGATAAGAGTCGTCGCGCTGGCCGTGCTGCCAGTCGGCGGCCAGCCGTTCCAGTTCCGAGCGCAGCCGCAGCAGCTCCCGGTCGGCCTCGATCGCCTCCCGCAGCGGTGGCCACTGTCGCAGCAGCGCCTCGTGCGCCACCTCCACCACGGCCTCGGCGTCGGGAGCCGCGGGATCCTGGTCACTGACCAGCAGGGAGGCGTCGACGAAGGCGTCGATCACCACCCGCTCCTCGGCGCTGAACGCGTTGCAGCGCACCCGCCGGCGAGTGGGCTGCTCCTCGCCGGTGACGGTGGCCAGCCGGGTCAGCGTGGGCAGCACCGAGGAGCCCAGGCCGCGCCGGTCCAGCTCGTCAGAGAGCCGGTCGGCGCGGTGGCGCAGGGCGCCGACGACGCCGCCGACGGCGTCGTAGTCGGCCGCGGTGATGCGGCCCTCGGGTCCGGCTCTCTGGTAGAGCTCGTGCAGGGTGTAGCCCAGCAGCGGGAGCGCGTCCCCGCCGGCGGTGTCCTCCACCATCCGCTCGATCAGCCCGGGGTCGAGGTCCAGCCCGGCCCGCTGGGCGGGGCGGGCGATCACCTCGGCCAGCCGGGCGCGGCTGAGCGGCTCGATGACCAGTGGATCGTCGACGGCCTCGGCCAGCCCGGCGCGGTCGGGGGCGGTGCTGAGGAACTCCGAGCGCAGGGTGGCCACCGCCCACACTGGGCTGTCCTCGTGCAGCGCGCCGGCCAGCAGCTGCAGGAAGGCCTGCTGCTCTCGGGCGCCGGTGCGGGTCAGCAGCTCCTCGGCCTGGTCCACGATCACCAGCACGCCCGGCCGGCCGGTGCCGTTCGCGGCCAGCTCGGCCAGCTGCCCGGCCAGCTCGACCAGCCCCGCCGGGCCCCGTGCCAGGGCCGCGGCCACCTCCTCGGCCGAGCGCGGCCGGCCGCGGGCGGCGAGGGCCCGGGCCAGTGCGCCGGCCAGGTTGGCGGTGGGCTGCCGTCCGGGGCGTAGCGGCGGCAGCACCACCCACCGCTGCGGCTGCCGGGCCAGCCGGGGCAGCAGGCCCGCGTGCAGCAGCGAGGACTTGCCGCTGCCCGACGGTCCGATGACCGCCACCATCCGGCCCGGGCCGTGCTGCAGGGTCGGGGTGAGCAGCTCCATCAGCCGGTGGGTCTCCGGTTGGCGGCCGAAGAACACCGCGGCGTCCTCCGGGGCGAAGGGCTTCAGGCCCGGATACGGTGAGCGGGCCGGATCCCAGGCGAAGGAGTCGGCCGGATCCAGCCCGGCCGACCGCAGCCCGGCCAGCAGCCGGGCCAGCCCCGGCCCGGGGTCGGTCAGGTCGGTCAGGTCGGTCCACTGCACGTCGGCCAGCAGCGGCAGCTCGACCCCTGGCTGCAGCCGCACCGGGAACACCGGCCGGCCCAGCGAGCGGGCCAGGCCGATCTCGATCGAGCACCACCGGGAGGCGACCGACGCCTCGCTGGCTAGGAAGACCACCGCGTCGGCGCGGCGCAGCTGGGTGTACAGCTCCCGCTCCCAGCTGCGCCCGGCGGGAATGCCCTGTTCGGGGTCGAAGTCGACGAACAGCGCGGCGAACCCGGCGGCCCGCAGCCTCTCCACCACCCGCTCGGTGACCGTCTGATCTCGGCTGCTGTGGCTGACGAACACCGAGGCCATGGACCGTGCCCTTCGCTGGCGCGTCGCTACTGGCACGTGGACGACGCATCAAGGGTCGGTCCGGCACGTCACGATGACGTCACCTGTACGTCACCGCGCTCGACCGGTAGAGGCTGCAGCGGCCGCGTCAGGACAAGCGCTTGACGTGTAGCCGCAGGACAGCAGACGGCACGAGGAGTCGCCGTCCTCGGCCCGAGGACAGGTCGCGGTGCGCCTGTGGCGTGGAGGTGGCATGGAGGCGGCATGGAGGCGGCATGGAGGCGGCATGGCCGGGGGCAAGCGGCCCACGTACCGTGCAAGGCGAATGTGCCAATCCCATGGGACGGGGTCGTCCGGAACGGTCGGGGTCGTCCAGACCGCGTCGTCGTGGGTCCAACAGCGAGAAGGCGAGAGTTCATGACCACCGACGGCAACCGCCCCAGTGTGGCGGTGATCGGCGCCGGCCCCGCCGGGCTGACCGCCGCCTACGAGTTGGTGCGTCGCCAGGTCCCGGTCACCGTGCTCGAGGGTGACTCGATGGTGGGCGGGATCAGCCGCACCGCCGAGCGGGAGGGCTGGCGCTTCGACATCGGCGGCCACCGCTTCTTCACCAAGGTGCCCGAGGTCGAGGCCCTCTGGCACGAGATCCTCCCCGACGAAGACTTCCTGCTCCGGCCGCGGATGAGCCGGATCTTCTACGACGGCAAGCTCTACGACTACCCGCTCAAGGCGAGCAACGCCCTGGGCAACCTCGGCCCCGTCGAGGCCGTGCGGTGCGTGGCGTCCTACCTGTGGGCGCGGATCCGCCCGCCGAAGAACCAGGACACCCTCGAGGGTTGGATCGTCGCCCGCTTCGGCAAGCGCCTGTACCAGCACTTCTTCAAGACCTACAACGAGAAGCTCTGGGGCGTCCCGGTCGACCAGCTGCCGGCCGACTTCGCCGCCCAGCGGATCAAGAACCTGTCGCTGACCGGTGCGGTGATCAACGCGCTGACCCCCAAGCGCAACCAGAAGGAGATCACCTCCCTCATCGAGGAGTTCCAGTACCCGAAGTACGGGCCCGGGATGATGTGGGAGACCGCGGCGCGCAAGGTGCAGGAGCGCGGCGGCACGGTGGTCATGGAGGAGAAGGTCCGCACCGTGCACTGGGAGCCGGGCCGCGGGGTCACCGGCCTGACCACAGTGGTCACCGGCGGCTACGGCGCCGGCGCGGGCGCGCCCGAGGCCAGCCGCAGCGACATCGGCGCCGAGAGGCACTACGAGGCCGACGAGTTCATCAGCTCGATGCCGTTCTCCTCGCTGGTGAACGCCCTCGACCCGAAGCCCCCGGCGGAGGTGCTGGCAGCGGCCGACGGCCTGAAGTACCGCGACTTCCTCACCGTGGCGCTCGTGCTCCCGGTCGAGGCCGGCTTCCCCGACAACTGGATCTACATCCACTCCCCCGACGTCCAGGTCGGCCGGATCCAGAACTTCGGCTCCTGGTCGCCGTACCTGGTCAAGGACGGGCGCACCTGCCTGGGCCTGGAGTTCTTCGTCAACGTCGGCGACGACACCTGGAACCGGTCCGACGAGGACCTCATCGCGCAGGGTGCCCGTGAGCTCGAGCAGCTCGGGCTGGCCAAGGCCTCCGACGTCGAGCGCGGTTTCGTCGTCCGGATGCCGAAGGCCTACCCGTTCTACGACGCCGGGTACAAGGACAACGTCGAGGTCATCCGGCGCTGGATGGAGGAGAACACGCCGAACCTGCACCCGGTCGGGCGCAACGGCATGTTCCGCTACAACAACCAGGACCACTCGATGCTCACGGCCATGCTGACCGTGCAGAACATCGCCGACGGCACGCACCACGACATCTGGGACGTCAACGTGGAGGAGGACTACCACGAGGAGGTCTCGTCGCAGCGCACGGACGCCACGGCGGACGACCAGGGGAGTCCCCGCCCCACCGCGGCGTGACGCAGGCACCAGGCGCCCGTCGCCGGCCGGAGTCCCCCGAGGACCCCGCGCCGGCGGCGGGCGCGTCCGCGTCCGGGGCAGCCGACGCCCGCCCGGGCCCGGTGGCCCGCACGCTGCGGCTGGCCCGCCGGCACGCCGCCTTCCTCGTCGTGCTGGTCCTCGCCGCGATCGCGCGCGGCTACGTGACCGCGGCGTACTCGACGGCGCTGTGGTTCCCCGACTCGGGCACCTACGTCGACCGGGCCGCGTGGGTGGAGCCGGCCGTCGACCGGCCGTGGGGCTACTCGGCCTTCCTGGCCCTGCTGAACCCGGTGACCACGTTCCGCGAGGTGGCCGTCGTCCAGCACCTGCTCGGCCTGGCCGTCATGGTGCTGGTCTACGTGCTGCTGCAGCGCCGGGACGTCCCCCGCTGGCTGAGCCTGCTCGCCGTCCTGCCGCTGGGCTTCGACGCGCATCTGCTCAACGTCGAGCACTTCATCCTGGCCGAGACGCTGTTCGTGTTCCTCATGGCCCTCGCACTGGTGCTGCTGCTCGTCCGCGAGCGGCCGGGGCCCTTGCTCGTCGCGGCGGTCGGCGCGGTCCTGGGCCTGCTGACGCTCACCCGCACGGTGGGGCTCTTCCTCGTGGGCGTCGTGTTCGTCTACCTGGTCGTCCGGTTGCTGGTCCGGACGCTGCGCTGGCCGGTGGTCGTCGCCTTCCTCGGCGGCGTCACTGCGGTGCTGGTGCCCTACGCGGCCTGGTTCGGCAGCGTGCACGGCTCGTTCGCGCTCACCGACTACACCGGCCACTTCCTCTACGGGCGGGTCGCCACCTTCGTCCAGTGCGAGCGGCTCGACGTGCCGGAGCGGCTGCAGCCCCTGTGCCCGACCGAGCCGCCGGAGGAGCGCCGCCCCGGCGACCAGTTCGTCTGGTTCACCGACAGCCCGGCCAACGCCGTGGTGGACGGCGAGCGGGTGTGGTCGGAGGAGGACCTCGCGGAGTTCGCCACCATCGCCATCACGGGGCAGCCGTGGGACTACCTGCGCCAGCTGCTCTCGGAGACGGTCCACTACGTCGAGCCCGGCCGGGTCTCCGGCCCGCAGGACACCTGCCCGACTTGGTGGGCGTTCCCGTACCCGGAGCCGGTGGAGCAGTACAACTGCACGCCGGTGCTCGCCCCCGGGCCGTTCGGCTACGACGAGGAGATGGTCGGCGACCTGCGCTCGTACCAGCGCTACTTCTCCACCCCCGGACCGGTGCTGGGCGTGTGCCTGCTCCTGGGTCTGGGGGCGCTGGTGCTGCGCCGGCGTGACTGGCGGGACCGGCTGGACCCGGCGCTGCTGTCGCTGATCGGGCTCACCCTCATGGCGGGGCCGGCCGCGACCGCCTCGTTCGACTTCCGCTACGTGCTGCCGACGCTGGCCGTCCTGCCCCCGGCCGCCGCGCTGGCGCTGCGCGGGGTCTCGCTGCGGCGACGGCAGGACGAGCAGGTTCCCGTGGAGGAGCCCCGGCCCGAGCCCGCGCCGGCGGCCGGCTGAGCCGCCCTCTCCCGGAATGCACCGCGGCCCCGGTCCCCTGTGCAGGGGGCCGGGGCCGCAGTCGTCGTCCGCCTCAGCAGCAGCGGCTGACCGGGTTGCGCTCCAGCTCGTCGGCGCGGCGCCGCTCGAACTCGCGCCGGCTCATCGGCGCGTGCCCGTGGTCGGCACAGTGCCGCAGGTAGTCGTCCCAGCGAGCCTCGCCGCTCCACTCGCGCAGGTACCAGCGGACCCCGTGCCAGGCACGGCCGGCGGCCGACCGGACGGTGGTGGCCATCCCCCCGGTCACCGTGGCGGACCCTCCTCGGTGAAGGTGCCGTGGCCCCGCGTGCCCGCGCCGACCAGCCGCTCCTGCTCGGCCATGGCGCGCTTCTCCTCCGCGGTCGCGAACAGCCCGGAGGGCTCGACGATCGAGGACGGCACCGCCGGCTCCTCGGTCGTCGGCACCGGTCCCCCGGTCCGCAGGGCCCGGGCGATCACGACCACCGCGTTGACGACCACGACCAGGACGAGCAGGGCGAAGACCGCTTGGAGCACGCCGTTCAGCGTGGAGTTGTAGATGATCCGGTCCATCTGGTCGGCGCTCTTCGCCGGCGCCAGGAGCTCTCCTGCCGCCGCGGCGTCGGCGTACCGCTGGCGCTGCGCGAAGTAGCCCACCGCCGGGTCGGCCGAGAACACCTTCTGGAAGCTCGCCGTCATGGTGACCACGAGGTCCCACGCCAGCGGGACGGCGGTCACCCAGGCGTACTTCACCTTGCCGTGCTTGATCAGCAGCACCGTGACCAGCGTCAGCGCGATGGCCGCCAGCAGCTGGTTGGCGATGCCGAACAGCGGGAAGAGCTGGTTGACGCCGCCGAGCGGGTCGGTGACCCCGACGTAGAGGATGTAGCCCCACAGCGCGACCACTGCGGCGCTGGCCAGGATGTTGCCGGGCCGCCACGACAGGTCACCGAAGCGCTTCCAGACGTTGCCGATCGTGTCCTGCAGCATGAACCGGCCCACGCGGGTGCCGGCGTCGACGGCGGTGAGGATGAACAACGCCTCGAACATGATCGCGAAGTGGTACCAGAAGGCGGCCATGCCGGCGCCGAACGCGTCGGACAGGATGTTCGCGATGCCGACGGCGAGGGTGGGCGCGCCACCGGTGCGGGAGACCAGGCTCGGCTCCTGGACCGCGGCCGAGGCCGCGGCGAGGTCCTGTGCCGAGGTGGGGAACCCGAGCCCGGTCACGTAGGCCGCCGCCGTCTCCGGTGTCCCGCCGGTGGCGCCGGCCGGCGCGTTCATCGCGAAGTAGAGCCCCTGGTCGATGACCACCGCCGCGATCAGCGCGCTGATGGCGACGAAGGACTCCATGAGCATGCCGCCGTAGCCGATCAGGCGGACCTGGCTCTCCTTGGCGACCATCTTCGGGGTCGTCCCCGAGGAGATCAGGGCGTGGAAGCCCGACAGCGCGCCGCAGGCGATGGTGATGAACACGAACGGGAACAGCGACCCGGCGAAGACCGGGCCGGTGCCCTCCCGGGCGAACTCGCTGACCGCGTCGGCCTGCAGCACCGGTCGGGCCAGGATCAGGCCGATGGCGAGCAGGACGATCACGCCGACCTTCATGAAGGTCGACAGGTAGTCGCGCGGGGTGAGCAGCAGCCACACCGGCAGCACCGAGGCGACGAAGCCGTAGACCACCAGGGCGAGGACCAGCCACTCCTTCGACAGCGTCAGCGCCGCGCCGAGCCCGGTGTCGTCGATCAGGCCGCCGCCGATGACCGCGGCCAGCAGCAGGACGACGCCGATGGCGGTGGCCTCGAGGACGCGGCCCGGGCGGATGGTGCGCAGGTAGACGCCCATGAACAGGGCGATCGGGATGGTCAGCGCGATGGAGAAGACACCCCACGGCGACTCGGCGAGCGCGTTGACCACGATCAGCGCGAGCACGGCCAGGATGATGATCATGATCGCGAAGACGGCGATGAGCGCCGCGATGCCGCCGACGATCCCGATCTCCTCGCGGACCATCTGGCCGAGGCTCTTGCCGTTGCGGCGCATCGAGAAGAACAGGACGGTCATGTCCTGCACCGCACCGGCGAAGATGACGCCGACGATGATCCAGATGGTGCCGGGCAGGTAGCCCATCTGGGCGGCGAGCACCGGCCCGACCAGGGGACCGGCGCCGGCGATCGCGGCGAAGTGGTGCCCGAAGAGCACGCGCCGGTCGGTGACGTCGAAGTCGATGCCGTTGTGGAGCCGCTCGGCCGGGGTGGCCCGCCGGTCGTCGACCCCCAGCACGCGGCGCGCGATGAACTTCGCGTAGAAGCGGTACGCGATGGCGTACGAGCACAGCGCGGCGAACAGGATCCAGAGGGCCGAGACGGTCTCCCCGCGGGCCAGCGCGAGCACCGTCCACGCGACGGCGCCGACGATCGCCACCGCCGTCCAGACCAAGATGCTCTTCAACGTCGGACGGCGACGGCCGGCCCCTCCGGGGGGTCCTCCGTCGGTGTCGTGCCTGCTGACGGTGGTGGACACGTTCGCCCTCCCTGCGTGTGCAGACAGCGCCCGGACGACGCCGTCCTGTGGACGCTGGGAGCATGCCAAGCCCTCCGCCGTCCCACCAGCAGGGGGCCGGGTCGTGACCGGCCCGTGATCGAGGATCTCCTCGCCCCCCCACCACTCGCACGCTCGCGACGGGGCCGGCAAGGGGCCGGAGTCCTCCTAGCAGCCCCAGACCTCCTGGGCGGTCTCGACGACGAGCGCCAGCTTGGCGACCTGCTCGTCCCGGGTCAGCGCGTTGCCCTCCACGGTCGAGGAGAAGCCGCACTGCGGGGAGAGCGCGAGTTGCTCGAGCGGCACGTACCGTGCGGCCTCGTCGATGCGCCGCTTGAGGTCGTCCTTGTCCTCCAGTTGCGGGCGCTTGGTCGTGACCAGGCCCAGGACGACGCGCCTGCCCGGCGGCACGAAGCGCAGCGGCTCGAACCCGCCGGAGCGGGCGTCGTCGTACTCCAGGAAGAACCCGTCGACCTCCAGCCCGCCGAACAGCGCCTCGGCGACGAAGTCGTAGCCGCCCTCGGCGACCCACGAGGAGCGGAAGTTGCCCCGGCACATGTGCGTGGTGACGGTCAGTCCCTCCGGCCGGCCGGCGAGCGCGGCGTTGATCTGGTGGATGTAGCGCTCGTGCTGGTGCTCGGCGTCCCGGCCCTGCGCGGCCAGCTCGGCGCGCTGCGCGGGGTCGTTGAGGTAGGCCAGGCTGGTGTCGTCCAGCTGCAGGTAGGTACAGCCCTGAGCCGCGATGCCCCGCACCTGCTGGGCGTAGGCCGCCGACAGCGCGTCCCAGAAGGCGTCCTCGTCGGGGTAGACGGCCGGGTCGATCGCCGCGGCGCCCCCGCGGTAGTGGACCATCGACGGCGAGGGGATCGTGAGCTTCGCCGTCTGTCGCCCGGAGACCTGCCCCTGCAGGTACGCGAAGTCCGCGGCGAAGATAGGCTCGTCGATCGACAGCGGCCCGTCGACGTGCAGGCCCGCCGGCGTGAAGTCGATCGTCCCGTCGGCGTTCTTGAAGTGGACGACGATGTCCTCGCCGGTCACCTTGCTGATGCCGCCGATGGCGTAGATGAAGTCCATGTGCCACGAGGCGCGGCGGAACTCGCCGTCGGTGGCGGTGCGCAGGCCGACGTCGGCCTGCATGCGGACGGCGTCGGCGATCGCCCCGTCCTCGACGCCGCGCAGCTCGGCCGCGTCGATCTCCCCGGCGGCGAAGCGGGCCCTGGCCTCGAGCAGGCCCTGCGGCCGCAGGAGGCTGCCGACGTGGTCGGCGCGGAACGGCGGTCCGGAGGTGTCGGTCATGTCCCCGAGCTTGCTCCCCGGCGCGGTGCGTCGCAGCGCCTCCCCCGCTGCGGTGCGCCACCCCCGCGACGGGGTAGACCACCCACATGACCGACCCCTTGGAGATCGAGGCACAGGGCGAGTCGGAGTTCCTCGTCCGGCTGCGCGGCGACGGCGGGGAGACCGAGTCCTGGTTCCGGCTCACGCCCGAGCTCCGCGAGGAGCTCGACCTGGACGTGGACGACGAGGAGCTGGTCCGGCGGACCGTCCACTTCCTCCTCGGCCACCAGGACGTGGCCGACTTCCCCGACATCGTCGAGATCGAGGACGTGGCCGCGGCCTACCCCGACTACCTCGACGCCGTCCGCGACTGACCGCTCCGGGCACTCCGGTGATCCGGATCATGCGGGTCCACGAGCTCGACCCCGACGTCCCCGGTGCCCGCTTCCTCGTCGACCGGTTGTGGCCGCGCGGGGTCGCCCGGGACGCCCTGGCGCTGGACGGCTGGCTCCGCGACGCCGCACCCAGCGACGAACTGCGCCGGTGGTTCGGCCACGACCCGGCCCGGTGGGCGGAGTTCCGCCGCCGCTACGTCGCCGAGCTCGAGGCGTCCCCCGAGAGCTGGGCGCCGCTGCGGGCCGCGGCCGCCGAGGGCGACGTCGTCCTCCTGTACGCCGCCCGGGACCGCGAGCACAACAACGCCGTCGTCCTGCGCGACCACCTCGAGGGCCGGCTCAACCGGTAGCCCGGGTCACGGCGGCCCGTGGCGGAGGTCGCCGAGGGCCTCCGGCGGGAAGGTGCAGGTCGTGTCGCCGAGCAGCAGGGCGCGGTAGGTCGCCGTGGCCGCCTCCTCCAGGTTCAGCGCCCGCCGGTAGGCCATCCCGACGTCGGGTCCCACGGTCGAGCAGCCGTGGTGCGACAGCACCAGGCAGTCGTGCTCGCGGAGCTGCTCGGCGGCGGCGTTAGCGAGCTCGTCGGAGCCGTTCGGGAGGTACGGCACGGTCCCGACCGACCGCACGTAGGCGGCGTGGTCGAGGGTGATCAGCCGGATCCGGTGGCCGAGCGCGTCGACCAGGACGGCGTGCTGCGGGTGCAGGTGGACGACGGCGTTCACGTCGGGCCGGGCGAGATAACTGCGCTGGTGCAGCTTCCACTCGGTCGACGGTCGCCCGGCGCCGCCGGTGACCTCGCCGTCCAGGGTCACCACGCTGAGGTCCGCGGGCGTGAGCCGGTCGAGCCAGGTGCCGGCCGCCGTCACGAGGAACTCGCGGTCGTCCGGCAGCCGGGCCGAGAGGTTGCCGCCGCTGGCCAGGGCCAGGCCGCGCTGGACCGCCAGCCGGCCGACCTCGACGAGCTGGTCGACCACCTCGTCGCGGGTCGTGGGCGCCCTCACGCCGAGAAGTAGGAGGCCACGTCGGACGGCGCGAACCGCCCCCGGTCGGTGACCACGACGCTGACGAAGCGCGGGGGTGTGACGTCGAAGGCCGGGTAGACGCCGGTGACCAGCTCCGAGGCCGTGCGCTGCCCGAGGCAGTGCAGCACCTCGCGCCCGTCCCGGTCCTCGAGCTCGACGGCGGCCGCGTCCGGCGCCAGGGGATCCGGGGCCTGCACCAGGGCCAGGTACGGCACGCCGAAGGCGTGCGCCGAGACGGCGATCTGCAGCGTGCCGATCTTGTTGACGACGGAGCCGTCCATCGTGACGCGGTCGGCCCCGGTCACGAACACGGAGACCTCGCCGCGGCTCATCAGGTGCGCCGCCATCCCGTCGGTGACCACCCGCGTGGCCACGCCCATCTCCGCCAGGCTCTCCGCGGTCAGCCGGGCGCCCTGCAGGTAGGGACGCGTCTCGGTGCAGACGGCGTCGATCCGCCGGCCCGAGCGCAGCACCGCCGCGACGGTCTCGGTGAGATAGGACTCCGCCCAGCAGTGGGTCAGGACCGTGGCGCCGTCGGGGACCAGCGCGGCGGCGTGCTCGCCCAGGCGCCGGTGGCCGGCCCGGTGCCGCTCGGCGGCGTCCCGGGCGGCCTGCTCGACGGCCGGCCCAGGCGGCTCTCCGGCGTCCACGGCGGCCGTCCCGACCGCCAGCAGCTCGGCGACGACGTCCCGGATGCCGTTGTTCGTCGGTCGGGTGGACACCAGCCGGTGGCCGGCCGCCGTCAGGAGGTCGCGGCGGGCTCGTGCCGTGGGGAGCCGGTCGGCGTCCCGGGCGGCCAGCGTCATCCCGCCGGCCGCCGCGAACAGCGGACCGAGGCTCTGGGTCACCATGTCCTCGATCGCCCGGGCGACGTCCTCGTGGCTGCGGCAGGTCACCCACCGGCGCTGGAAGGGGAAGACGCGGCGATCGAGGATCCGCACGGCGTCCGGTTCCACCACCACGCTCTGCCCGACCAGGGTCGGTACCGGGATGTCCACGGTGGCGGTCACGGTCGGTCGCTCCTCGGGGTCGATCATCGGCGAGTGGCCGGCCGACGTGCCGGCGGGGGCAGCCACTCGACGATGATCGCGGCCCGATCGGGCGTCGGCTAGATGCCGGTGACGCGCGTCGGTTCGGGAATCTACAGCCGCCACTGGAGGTTCACGGAGGTGTCGGACACGACGAGATCTCGAGAGGAGGACGCACCATGACGCTCCCCGTCCGTTCCCCGTCCCGCTCCACTGCGCGATGGGACCCCTTCCGTGAGCTGGACGAGCTCTACGAGCGGGTGAACACGCTGTGGCAGTCCGGGCTGACCGGCGCCCTGGACCACTGGTCCCCGCTGGCCGACGTCGAGGAGGCCGACGACGCCTACACCGTCGAGCTCGACCTCCCGGGCGTGGCGCGCGAGGACGTCGACATCCAGCTCGACGACCGCCGGCTGACGGTCTCCGGCGACATCGAGGAGAAGGAGCGCAAGGGCATCCTGCACCGGCGCACCCGCCGGGTCGGCCGCTTCCACTTCTCGGTGACCCTGCCCGGCGACGTCGACGCCGACAACGTCAGCGCCCAGCTGCACGACGGCGTGCTGACCGTGCACGTCCCGAAGGCCGCGCAGGCCAGGCCGCGGCGGATCGCCATCAGCAGCTGACCCCTGACGCGAGTGCGCGCTGCTGGTCGCCTCCCCGCACCGGACGCGTCCACCAGCGCGCACTCGCAGGGGCGCTCAGACCCCGGTGATGTGCTCGGGGCGGATGGGCACCCGGCGCAGCGGCTTCCCGCAGGCGGCGCGCACCGCGGCGGCGACCGCCGGGCCCGAGGAGATGGTCGGCGGCTCCCCCACCCCACGGACGCCGTAGGGCGCGTGCGGGTCGGCGTACTCGAGCACCTCCACCCGCATCGGCGGCATGTCGAGGATCGTCGGCAGCAGGTAGTCGGTGAAGGACGGGTTGCGCACGTGGCCGTCGCTCACCACCACCTCCTCCATGAGCGCCAGCCCCATCCCCTGCGCCGACCCGCCGTGGATCTGGCCGACGACGGCGTCGGGGTTGATCGCCCTCCCCACGTCCTGGGCGGTGTCGAGGGCGACCACCTTGACCAGGCCGAGCTCGGTGTCGACGTCGACCACCGCGCGGTGCGCCGAGAACGCGAACTGCACGTGCGCGTCGCCCTGGCCGGTCTCGGGGTCGACGGCGTGGGTGGGCCGGTGCCGCCACTCGACGGTCTCCTCGACCGCGTCGTCCCCCAGCACGTCGGCGAGCCCGGCGAGCACCTCGCCGCCGGCGCCGACGACCTTCTCGCCGTCCAGCGCGAGCCCGGCGACCGGCCGGCCGAGCGCGACGGCGGCCCGCCGCAGCACCGCCGTCCGCACCGCCTCGCAGGCGGCCTTGACCGCCCCGCCGGTCACGTAGGTCTGCCGGGACGCCGACGTCGAGCCGGCCGAGCCGACCGTGGTGTCGGCCGGGACGACGACCACCCGTTCCACGCCCAGCTCGGTGCGGGCGATCTGCTGCTGCACGGTGACCAGTCCCTGGCCGACCTCGGCGGCCGCGGTGTGCACGGTGACCACCGCCTCGCCGGCGACCACCTCGAGCCGCACCCGTGCGGTCGAGTAGTCGTCGAAGCCCTCCGAGAACCCGATGTTCTTGTAGGTGACCGCGTAGCCGACGCCTCGGCGCACGCCCTCGCCGTGGGTGGTGTTGCCGACGGCCCCGGGCAGGTTCCGCAGGTCGGAGGTCTCCAGCGGCGGTGGCAGCGGCATCGCCGCCACCCGCTCCAGCAGCTCGGCGACCGGGGCGGCCGAGTCGATCACCTGGCCGGTGACGTTGCGGTCGCCCTCGCGCATGCCGTTGCGCCGGCGGATCTCCACCGGGTCGACGCCGACGGCGGCGGCGAGCTCGTCCATCAGCGCCTCGTGCGCGAAGGCGGCCTGCACGCAGCCGAAGCCGCGCATCGCCCCGCACGGCGGGTTGTGGGTGAACACGCCGCGGGCGTCGACGGCCACCGAAGGGAGGCGGTAGGGGCCCAGGCCCAGCAGCCCGGCGTTGCCGACCACGGCGGCGGTCGAGGAGGCGTAGGCACCGCCGTCGAGCAGCACGTCCGCCTTCGCGTAGACGAGCGTCCCGTCGCGCTCGGCGCCGAACTCGTAGGTCATCGTCGCCGGGTGCCGGTGCACGTGCCCGTAGAAGGACTCCTCCCGGCCGTAGCTCATCTTCACCGGCTTGCCGGTGCGCAGCGCCAGCAGGCAGGCGTGCACGTGCACCGAGAGGTCCTCGCGGCCGCCGAACGCGCCGCCGACCCCGGCCAGGGTCAGCCGCACCTTCTCGGGCGGCATGCCCAGGGCCAGGCACACCTGCCGCTGGTCGACGTGCAGCCACTGGGTGGCGACGTAGAGGTCGACGCCGCCGTCCTCGGCCGGGACGGCGAGCCCCGACTCCGGCCCGAGGAACGCCTGGTCCTGCATCCCGACCTCGAAGTCGAGGCTGACCACGACCGGCGCGGTGGGCGCGGGGTCGCCGCGGCGCAGCCGCAGGTGGCGGACCAGGTTCCCGCCGGGGTGCACCTGAGGCGCGTCGTCGTCCAGGGCCCGGCGGGGGTCGGTGAGGGCGGGCAGCACCTCGTAGTCGACGCGGATGCGCGCCGCGGCCCGGCGGGCGGTCTCGGGGTGGTCGGCGGCGACGAGCGCCACCGGCTCGCCCTCGTAGCGGACGACGTCGGCGGCCAGCACCGGCTGGTCGGCGTGCTCCAGCCCGAAGGCGTTCTCGCCGGGGACGTCGTCGGCGGTGAGGACGGCGCTGACCCCGGGCACGGTGAGCGCCTCGGCGACGTCGATGCGCCGGATGCGGGCGTGCGGGTGGGGGCTGCGCAGCGTGACGCCCCAGACCATGTCGTCGTGCCAGAGGTCGCTGGCGTAGGCGAACTCGCCGGTGACCTTGAGCGTGCCGTCGGGTCGCTGCGCGCTCTCGCCGATGCGGCCGGTGGTGCGGGCCCCGGTCTGCGTGGTGGTCATCGGGTCGCCTGCCGCCGGGCGGCCAGCCGGACCGCGTCGAGGATCTTCTCGTAGCCGGTGCAGCGGCACAGGTTGCCGGCCAGCGCCTCGCGGATCTCCGGGTCCGACGGCTCGGGCACCCGCGCCAGCAGGTCGGAGGCCATGACGACCAGTCCGGGCGTGCAGAACCCGCACTGGACGGCGCCGGCCTCGACGAAGGCCTCCTGCACCGGGTGCAGCGCCTGCCCCTCGGCCAGCCCCTCCACGGTGGTGACCTCGCGGCCGATGGCCTGCCCGGCGGCGACCAGGCAGGCGCACACGGGCTCGCCGTCGAGGTGGACGGTGCAGGAGCCGCACTCCCCCTGCTCGCAGGCGTTCTTGGCCCCGGGCAGGCCCAGCCGCTCGCGCAGCAGGTGCAGCAGGCTCTCCCCCGGCCAGACGTCGTCCGCCGTGCGCTCGATGCCGTTGACGGTGGTGGTGACGCGCATCAGGCAGCCCTCCTCAGGTCGTCCCAGGCCCAGGTGACGGCGCGGCGGGCCAGCACTGCGAGCGAGTGCCGCCGGTAGGCCGCCGTCCCCCGGACGTCGTCGATGGGTGCGGCCGCGCCGGCCACCCGCTCGCCGAAGGCCTGCGCCAGGCCCTCCGGCAGCGGTCGGCGGGCGGCCCAGTCGAGCTCGCCGGCGAGGAACTCCTCGGCCTCGGTGGCGCGGCGCGGGGTGGGCGCGGCCGACCCGATGCCGGTGCCCACGGCCTGCCGGTCGGGGTGCAGGGCGAGGGCGAACGCCGACACCGAGATGACCATGGCGTTGCGGGTGCCGACCTTGCAGAACTGCTGCGGCCCTCGCGCGGTGCGCACGTGGACGGCGGCGATGAGCTCGTCGGGGGCGAGGGCGTTGCGCTTGACGCCGGTGAAGAACTCCGCGACCGGCACCCGCCGGGTACCGCGGGCGGCCGAGGCCACCTCCACCTCGGCGCCGGCGGCGAGCAGCGGCGGGTGCGCGTCGCCGGCCGGGGACGCCGACCCGAGGTTGCCGCCGACCGTGCCGCGCACCCGGATCTGCGGCGAGCCCACGGTGCGCGCGGCCATGGCCAGGCCGGGCAGCCGGTCGCCGAGCTCGGTGATCACCCGGGCGTAGGGGACGCCGGCGCCGAGCCGGACGACCCCGTCGTCGACCGACCACTCCCGCAGCTCCGCGATCCGGGTGAGGTCCAGCAGCGCCCCGGGACGGCGGCGGTCGAAGTTGAGCTCGACCATGACGTCGGTGCCGCCGGCGATCGGCAGCGCGTCGGGCCGTTCGGCCCGGACCGCGAGTGCCTCGTCCCACGACGACGGCTGCAGGAAGTCCATCGCCCCTCCTCGTCCCCCGCTCGGTGTGCCGAGCACTGTGCACGAGGTCCGTCACGAAGAGGGAACAGCGCGTCGCGGGCGCTGACAAGGAGGGTCAGCCGGCGGTCGGCTCCAGGGTCTGGACCATCTCGTCGAGGACGGCGACCGCGCGCTCGTGGTCCCCGCCGGGCAGCTCGACGGCGTCGGCGACCAGGGTGCGGCCGTCGAGGTCCAGCGCCCAGGTCGTGATGCGGGTGCCCTCCGGGTAGAGGCCGACGGTCGTCACCTGCTCGGTGCGCACCGCCGAACGGCCGCCGACCTCGAGCTCGGTGCGCGCCACCTCGTCCGGCACCCGCACGGCGACCTCGGCCAGGAGTGCGTCGACGACCTGCAGGGTCACCGGCGCGGTCCGCACGTCGGAGGCCTCGGGGACCACGACCTCCCCGCCGGGCCCGAACCAGCTGCACTGCGGCAGCACGCCGGCCTCGTTGGTCGACCAGTCGGCCGGGTACGAGACCCGGTGACCGGCGGGGCCGGTACACAAGTTCTGCCCCCCGGTCACGGCGACGGCCTGGGCGACGGGCGAGACGCTGACGGCCTGCGGCGCGGGGCCGGTGGCCGGGGCCGCGCAGGCGGCAAGAACGAGCAGTGGGGCGGCGGCCGCGGTGGCGCGGAGGTGGCGCACGGTCTGGGCGTCCTCCCGGTCGGGTGCACGGACCCCCTCCCCCTGCCCACCCGCCGTACCTGCCGAAACGCGACGGCGGCGGCCCCCGCGAGGGAGCCGCCGCCGCGGTGCAGGAGCTGCGGACTACTGGACGGTGATCCGGTCGGTCGCGGGCGGCGCCACCGGCGACCGGTCGGTCAGGTAGGCGGTGAAGGCGTCCAGGTCGATCGGACCGGTCACCGCGTTGGTGCCGCCGGTGAGGACGGTGAACCCGTCACCCCCGCCGGCGAGGAAGTTGTTCACGGTGACCCGGTAGGTCTGCCCGTCGACGACGGCGGCCCCGCCGATCGTCACCGTCTCGTTGAGCACCCGCCCGCCGGCGCAGTTGCCGGTGGTGCTCGGCGCGCCCGAGGCGGTGACGGTGTAGCGGACCGTGTCCGAGGGCTGCAGCACCTTGGCGGTCGTGTACTGCTGCTCGAGCAGGCACTGGACCTGGGCTCCGGTCAGGTCCAGGGTGACCAGGTTGTTGGCGAACGGCTGGACCGTGAACGCCTCCTCGTAGGTGACCTCGCCGGCCGGCAGGTCGGCACGGACGCCGCCCGGGTTCATGAAGGCGGCGACGGCCCGCTGCTCGTCGTCCGTGGCGGCCAGCTGGGCGTCGGCGATGAGGTTGCCGAGGGGGGACTCACCACTCGGGACGGCCGTCCTCGTGATCGTGCTGCTGGCCGTGCCCACGACCCTGCTCGCGATCGGGCCCAGCGCCTGCCGGTAGCCGGCGATGAGCTGCGTCTGCGCGGGGTCGCCGGCCCCGTCCCGGGTGACGACGACGTTCTCGGCGCTCGCGGTGAGGACGTCGCCGGTGCGCCGATCGATCGACAGGTCGATGTCGGTCACCAGGCGGCCGAACGAGCTGCCGCTCGTGACCAGCTTGCCGCCGATCTCGCAGTTGTAGGCCTGGTGGGTGTGCCCGCTGGCCACCACGTCGATCGCGTCCGACATGCCCTCGGCGATGTCGACGACCGGGCCGGTGAGGCCGTTGCAGCCGTTGACGTCCCAGGCGTTCGGGCCGGACTGGGCGCCTCCCTCGTGCAGCAGCACGACGATCGTCTCGACGCCACGGGCCTGCAGCTCCTGGGCGTACCGGTTGGCGGTCTCCACCTCGTCGGCGAAGTCGAGCCCGGCCACGCCCTGCTGGCTGACGATGTCCTCGGTGCCCTCGAGGGTCATGCCGATGAAGCCGATCTCGACGCCCTCGACCTCGTCGATGGCGTACGGCGCCAGCAGGGGCTCCCCCGTCTCGGTGACGAACGCGTTGGCCGACAGGTACTGGAAGTCCGCGCCCGCATACGGCGTGCCGTCGGCACACCCGTCGACCGGGTGGCAGCCGCCGTTCTGGATGCGCAGCAGTTCGGCCGCACCCTCGTCGAACTCGTGGTTGCCCACGCTGGCGTAGTCCAGCCCGGCCAGGCCGAGCGCCTCGATGGTCGGCTCGTCGTGGAAGGCGGCCGACAGCAGCGGGGAGGCGCCGATCAGGTCTCCCGCGGCCACGGTGATGGTGTTCTGCTCCTGCTCCGCGGCGAGTTGCGCCAGCTGGGTGCTCAGGTACTCGACGCCACCGGCGTCGACGGTGACCGCCGTCCCGTCGGCGTTGACGCCGGTCTGGATCCGCCCGCTCGACCCGGTCGGCGGCTCCAGGTTGCCGTGGAAGTCGTTGAGCGCGAGCAGCTGCAGCTCGACCGGCTCGGGTCCGGCACCGGGCTTCGCCCCGCGCCCCGGCTCGGCGGCGGCGGGCACGGCTGCGGCCACGGCGAGGCCGGCGATCGTGGTCGTCACGGCGGCCGCGACGGTGGCGCGGCGGGCGGTGGGTCGCATCGGTTCCCCCAGGGAGACAGACCGGACCGTTCCGGCACGACCTGACTGTGTAGTCGGAGATGATCGTCACGTGCCGGCCCCGAGGCCGGACGAGCGACTCACCGTCGCCGGGACCGGAGCCCGGCGTCAAGGTCGCCGGCCGGGTCAGCCGGTGCGCCGCTGCACCGTCCGAGCGGTCACCCGGCGGATCCGGTCGGCCTGCCGGGAGAGCAGGTGGTCCAGCACCCGGTCCACCGGGGGCACCTCGCCCAGCCGGGCCAGCCCCATCCACCGCGGGACGGCGACCGTGCGCGACCACGGCGCGGTCAGGCAGCCGGCGATCTGGTCGGCCACCCGCTCGGGGCGGATCCCCCGGGAGAGCCGGCCCCGGGCGTCGTCGTCCGACACCGGCGGCGACCCGTGCCCGCGGGCCAGCCACTCGGTCCGCACGGGGCCGGGGTTGACCGTGTGCACCCGCACGCCCCGGGCGGTCACCTCCCGCCGCAGCCCCTTGACGAAGCCGTGCACGCCGGCCTTGGTCGCCGAGTAGACGGTCAGCGGCGGCACCTGCGACCAGGCCGCCGCCGAGGCGACCGTGACCACGTCGGCCCTCCCCCGCTGCGCCGCCGCGCCGAACAGGTGCGGCAGGGCGATCCGGGTGAGCTCCACGACCCCGGTCAGGTTGAGCGCGATCAGCCGCTCGACGGCGTCACCGGGCATGTCCTCCACGAGCCCCGCCCAGCCGAGCCCGGCGTTGAGGACGACGGCGTCGAGCCGCCCGTGCTCGTCGAGGACGCGGTCGAGCAGCCGTTCGCGGTCGGCGGCGTCGGCGACGTCGGCCACCACCGTGCTCACCCCCGGCAGACCGCTGACGGCCTGCTCCAGCCGGTCGCCGCCGCGGGCGCAGGTCACCACCCGCGCGCCGTCGCGGGCCAGCCGGGTCACGGTGCTGCGGCCGATGCCGGCGCTGCCGCCGGTGACGAGGACGACACGGCCGGGAGAGCTGGGGTCCATGGACCCCCTCTACCCGTGGACCAACACCACACCCCTGACGTGCTTCGACGGCGCCGGCCCTGGGCATGGTCGCTCCATGCGCCTGCCCGAGCCTCGGGGTCCCTTCACCTCCGCCCTCTGCGCCGACCTGACCCGCGGCGCGCTCGCCGCTGCGACCGTCGAGCTCGCCGAGCGGACCGCGGCCATCGCGACCTACCCGCTCCTCGACGAGGACCTCCAGCTGGCCCTCGCGATCTGCTACGAGCTGCACTACCGCGGCTTCGACGACGTCGCCGAGACCTGGGAGTGGGACCCCGACCTGCTGCGGCTGCGCGCCCACCTGGAGCGGGCGCACACCGCGGCACTGCGCGCGCTGGTCGGCGAGCCCGAGGTCACCGACGAGCCGGTCGACCGGCAGCTCACCGCCCTCATCGCGGCCGACGACAGCCCCTCGCTGTCGTCGCACATGTCACGCAGCGGCTCGCTGGAACAGTGGCGCGAGTACCTCACGCTGCGCTCGGTGTACCACCTCAAGGAGGCCGACCCGCACACCTTCGCCGTCCCCCGGCTGTCGGGGCGGGCGAAGGCGGCGATGGTCGAGATCCAGGCCGACGAGTACGGCGGCGGGTCGGCCGCGCGCATGCACAGCCGGCTGTTCGCCGACATGATGCGCGATCTCGGTCTCGACGACACCTACGGCGCGCTGTGGGACGACGCCCCGGCCGCCGCGTTCGCCTCGGTCAACACGATGTCGCTGTTCGGGCTGCACCGGCGCTGGCGGGGTGCGGCGCTCGGCCACCTGGCCTGCGTGGAGATGACCTCCTCCGAGCCCTCGCGCCGCTACTCGGCGGGGCTGCGCCGGCTGGGGTACCACGGGACGACGACGGTCTTCTACGACGAGCACGTCGAGGCCGACGCCGTCCACGAGCAGATCGCCTCGGTCGACATGTGCGGCTCCCTGGTGGCCGAGGAGCCCGCGCTCGCCGCCGACGTCCTGTTCGGGGCGGCCTGCTCGCTGGCGATGGACGGCCTGGCGGCTCGCCACCTGCTCGGCGCCTGGGAGGCCGGGCGGTCGGCCCTGCGCGGGGAGCGTCCCCTGGCCGCCTGAAGGAGGACCACCCTTCCCCCCGCCTCGTGGAAGGGCCCCGTCCTGCCCACCCCTCGCACGCTCGGGGCGGGGCCCGGGACGGGGCCGGCGGGCTCCTGGAGGGTGGCCGTTCCACCACGTCACAGGAAGGCGTTCCGGGTGGACTCTCCGGTCCGGCTGCCGATGACAGAGCCGGACCCCAGGAGAGGACGCCGATGAGGATCCGCAGCACCCGCACCCCCGAGGTCGCCGCACCGACGGGGCCGCCGCCCCGGGACAGCGAGGCCCTCGAGCACGTGCTCGAGGCGCTCGACGCCGGTGTGACCGGCGAGGCCGACGCCCACCGGCGCGTCGTGCGGGCCCTCGCCGAGGCGCTGGAGCTGCCCTACGCCGCGGTCTGGCTGGCCGACCCCTCCGGCGGGTTCCGCCTCGACGGCGAGTTCGGCCGGCTGGCCGGGCGGCTGGCACGCGACCCGCGCGCCGGCGCGACGCTGCCCGCGACGTCGGCGCTGGTGCGGCGGGCGACCGCGTCACGGGTGGCCGTCGCCAGCGACGACGGCGGGCCCGACGCGGCCCGGCGTCGGGACGCGGCCGCGGCCCTCGGCACCCCGGAGGGAGCCTGGCTGCCGGTGTTCACCGGCGACCGGCTCGTCGCGCTGCAGGAGTTCTACGCCGACTTCCCGCTGCCCTTCCTGGGGGCCCGGGGCCAGAAGTGGACGTCGCTGAGCCGCGTCGCCGCCCATGCGCGACAGGGGGCCGTGGCCACGGTCGCCCTCCGCGAGGCCGTCGACGACCGCGTGGCCGTCGCCGAGGTGGCCAAGAGGCTCGGGGAGGCGCAGGACGTGCGCACCGCGGTGCGGACGGCCCTCGAGACGGTCCGCGCCGCGTTCGGGTGGGCCTACGGCTCCTACTGGGAACTCGACGAGCAGGAGCACGTGCTCCGCTTCGGTGTCGACTCCGGCTCGGCCGGCGAGGAGTTCCGGCGGGTCACCCTCGCCGCGACCTTCGCCGAGGGCGCCGGGCTCTCCGGCCGTGCCTGGCGGGAGCGCGACCTGGTCTTCGTCCGCGATCTCGCCGACGTCCCCGACTGCGTCCGCGCACCGGCCGCGCAGCGGGCCGGTGTCCGTTCGGGGGTGTGCTTCCCGGTCGAGGTGGAGGGGCGCGTCCTGGGGACGATGGACTTCTTCGTCACCGAGACCGTGGACCTGTCCGAGTCCCGCGCCTCGGCGCTGCGCAACGTCCAGCAGCTGGTCTCCCAGCGCATCGAGGTGCTGCGGCGCACCGAGCTGGACGCCGAGAACGCGCGGGCCCTGCTCGACACGGTCGCCCAGCTCCGGGAGGCCGCCGCGGACGCCGGCCGGGTGGCCGAGGAGGCCGTGGCCCGGGCCTCGGCGATGACCGGCGAGGTGGAGGCGCTGAGCCATGCGTCGGCCTCCGTCAGCGACGTCATCCGGATCATCTCCTCGATCGCCGACCAGACCAACCTGCTGGCGCTCAACGCCACGATCGAGGCCGCCCGCGCCGGGGAGCTGGGCCGCGGCTTCGCCGTCGTCGCCGGGGAGGTCAAGGACCTCGCGCGGGAGACGGCCGCGGCCACGCAGCGCGTCTCCGCCCAGATCACCGGCATCCAGACCAGCACCGGGTCGGTGTCGGCCGGCATCCACGCGACCAGCGAGGTGATCGGTCGGCTCGACGCCGTCCAGGCCCGGATCGGCGCGGCCCTCGAGGCGCAGGAGCGGATGGCCCGGACGTTCGAGGGACGCTGAGAGCTACGGCGCGTCGCGCGGGACGTCGTCCCGCCGGGCCTCGCACAGGATGCGGGCGGCCGGCCGCGGGCGGCTGGGAGCGCTCGGGGCGGAGAAGCCGGCGCGCTTGTGCGAGCCGTCGCAGAACGGCTTGATGCCGGACTTCCCGCACCGGCACAGCGCGATCGTCTCGCGGCCCGGGTCGATCTCGTTGCCGTCCTGGTCGAGCAGGCGGAAGTCCCCGCGGACGATCAGCGGACCGTCCCGGTAGGGCGTGATGGTGGCGCCGCGCTCCGACGTCGGGGCGGCGTCCTCGGGGCTGACCGGGTGGGGGTCCGACACCCCCCTGCCCTGCCCCGGCCGGGCGCCGCGCACACCCGGCCTCGCCCTCCGGGGCTACGCCGTCCTCCGGGGCTACGCCGTCAGGGCCGGTCCTCGCCCCAGCGCACCCATGAGGCGAGCAGCGGGTGCTCCGCCGCGAACTGTTCGGCCGCACTGGGCTGCCGGGGTGTGCGCCGCGGGTGCGGGTGGTCGCGGTGGTGCAGCTCCTCCGAGCAGCGGCTGTGGCTCAGGTAGTGCTGGAGTGCCGCGGCGGGGTCGATCCGCCGACCGCGGGCGGCCACGTCGTGGCGGGCCTCCCACTCGGCCATCAGCTTCTCGGCCACCGACATGGAGTCCGCGCCCGACGGGCGCTCCGGCGAGCGGTGGACGGGATCTGACATCGCGCTCTCCTCCCGGACACGGGGCGTGCCCCGATCGTCCTCCCGAAGGCGTCCGGGTTCCAGCCCCTGGGCCGCCGGAAGGGCCCGGCCTCAGGAACCGGAGGCGGGCTGCCCGTAGAAGACCTGCTCGACGACGCCGCGGGCCTGTCGGGTGGCCCGCCGGTAGTCGTCGAGGAACTGGCCCGGGTCGGCGTCCGGACCGTACCCGCTCGCCCGGGCGACGCCGGCCAGCTCCACCCCTGGCCGGGGCAGCTGGTCGCGGGGCCGGCCGCGCACGAGGAAGACCGCGTTGCGCGCCCGGGTGGCCAGCTCCCACGCCCGCTGCAGCGCCTCGGCGTGCTCGCTCCCGAGCAGGCCGTCCTCGCGAAGCGCGCTCAGCGCCCCCACCGTCGAGGTCCCCCGGAGCTCGGGGTGCTCACCGGCGTGCTGCAGCTGCAGCAGCTGGACGGTCCACTCGACGTCGGCGAGCCCGCCGCGGCCCAGCTTGGTGTGCGTGGTCGGGTCCGCGCCGCGCGGCAGCCGCTCCCGCTCGACCCGGGCCTTGATCCGGCGGATCTCGGCGACCTGCTCGGCCGTGATCCCGTGAGCCGGGTAGCGGATCGGGTCGATCAGCTCGACGAACGCCGCGCCGAGGGCCTCGTCGCCGGCCACGGGCGCGGCCCGCAGCAGCGCCTGGACCTCCCACACCGACATCCATCGGTCGTAGTACTCGCGGTAGGAGTCCAGGCTGCGCACCAGCGCGCCCTGCCGGCCCTCCGGGCGCAGGTCGGCGTCGACCTCGAAGGCCGGGTCGGGTGCCGGCTCGCCCAGCAGCCGGCGCAGCGTGTGCGCGACGGCGTTGGCCGCCGCGGTCGCCTTCCCGTCCTCGGTTGTGCTCGCCCCTGCCCCACCACCCCCGACGACCCGCGGCCGGTGCACGAACAGGACGTCGGCGTCCGAGCCGTAGCCCATCTCGCCGCCGCCGAGCCGTCCCATGCCGATGACGGCGATGTCGGTGGGCAGGTCCTCGGGAGCGGTGCCGGTCTCGGCGGCGTGCGCCCGCACCGCGATGTCCAGGCCGACCTGCAGCGTGGCGACGGCGATGTCGGTGAGGGCCCGGCCGACCTGCTCGACGTCGAGCATGCCCAGCAGGTCCGCGGCGGCGACCCGCAGCAGCTCGGACCGGCGCAGCCCGCGCACCACCCGGATGCCGTCGGTCGGGTCCGCGGCCCGCCCGGCCGCCCGGCCCCAGGCCGAGGCGAGCGCGGCGGCGGTGCGCGGGCGCAGCTCGTCGTCGTCGGCGAGGATCCGCAGCGCCTCGGGCGTGCGGGTGAGCAGCGAGGCGACGTACTGGCTCGACCCCAGCAGCGCGGCCAGCCGCTCGGCGACCTGGCCCTCGTCGCGCAGCAGCCGCAGGTACCACTGGTTGCCGCCCAGGGCCTCGCTGACCTTGCGGTAGGCCAGCAGCCCGGCGTCGGGGTCGGCGCAGTCGGCGAGGGTCTGCAGCACCACGGGCAGCAGGTACTTCTGCATGGACGCCGACCGCGACACCCCGCCGGTGAGGGCGGCCATGTGCCGCAGTGCGCCGTCGGGGTCGGCGAAGCCCAGCGCGCGCAGCCAGTCGCCGGCCGCCTTCGACCCCAGCTGCGCGGCCTCCGGCGGCACCTTCGCCACGGCCGAGAGCAGCGGCCGGTAGAAGAGCTTCTCGTGCAGCCGGCGCACCTCGCGGGTGTGCAGCGACAGCTCGGCGTCGAGGACGGCGACGGCGTCCCCGCGGTGGTCGGGCTTGTACCCCAGCGACCGGGCCAGCCAGCGCAGCTGTTGCTCGTCGGTGGGCAGCAGGTGGGTGCGGCGCAGCCGGAACAGCTGCAGCCGGTGCTCGACGGTGCGCAGGAACCGGTAGGAGGCGATGAGGGTGTCGGCGTCGTCGCGACCGACGTAGCCGCCGGCCCGCAGCGCGTGCAGCGCCGGCAGCGTGCCCCCGACCCGCAGCCGCGCGTCGACCCGCCCGTGCACCAGCTGCAGCAGCTGGACGGCGAACTCGACGTCGCGCAGCCCGCCGCGGCCCAGCTTGAGCTCGCGCTCGGCCTGGGCCGGTGGGATGTTCTCCAGCACCCGCCGGCGCATCGCCTGCACCTCGGCGACGAAGCCGGGGCGCTCCCCCGCCTGCCAGACGAGCGGGAACAGCTCCTCGACGTAGGCCCGGCCGAGGTCGGGGTCACCGGCGACCGGGCGCATCTTCAGCAGCGCCTGGAACTCCCAGGTGCTAGCCCAGCTGCGGTAGTAGGCGGCGTGCCCGTGCAGCGTGCGCACCAGCGCACCGGCCTTGCCCTCGGGGCGCAGCGCCGCGTCGACCTCCCAGGCCGCCTCGCGGCAGATCCGCATGAGCGCCGCCGCCACGCGGCTCGCGCTCCGCACCGCGGGGCCGGTGTCGACCTCCTCGC
Organism: Geodermatophilus sp. URMC 61; assembly: GCF_052931555.1. NCBI lineage: Bacteria > Bacillati > Actinomycetota > Actinomycetes > Geodermatophilales > Geodermatophilaceae > Geodermatophilus > Geodermatophilus sp. URMC 61. Next base: position 712,202 of record NZ_JBRFHZ010000002.1, on the reverse strand, counting down.
CGGCCTGCCCCGACGGGCCGACCGGCTCGGCGACGAAGACGACGTCCACGTCGCTCACGTAGTTCAGCTCCCGGCCACCGGTCTTGCCCAGCGCGATGACGGCCAGCCGGCAGGCGGGCGCGTCGGCGGGCTGCTCGGCGACGGCGACGGCCAGCCCGGCGCTCAGCACCGCGGCGGCGATGTCGGCGAGCTCGGCGGCGACGTCCTCGGCGGCCAGGCCCTCGCCCAGGTCACGGCCGGCGACGGAGAGCACCGCCCGCCGGTAGGCCAGCCGCAGGTCGGCGACCCGCTGCGGGCTCGCGTCCGGCGCGGCCTTCCCCAGCCGCACACCCCACGGCGGGTCGTCGGGGTCGGCACCGACGGCGACGAGCATCTGCCGCTCCAGCGCCTGGGGCGTGGGCCGGGTCGGCCCCCGGGAGGCGCCGTCGCCGTCCCCGTCCAGCACCGTCCAGTCGCCGGGGTGGGCCGCCAGGTGATCGGCGAGCCCCGAGCTGGCGCCGAGCACCCCGAGCAGCCGGGCGCGCAGCAGGGCCGAGCCGCGCAGCCGGGCGAGCAGGGCGGCGGCCGAGCCGCCGGTGGGGTCGGCGGAGTCCAGGGCCTCGATCAGCCGGCGCAGCGAGCGGACGGCGAGGTCGGGGTCGCCGGTGCGGGCCAGCGCGGAGACGACCGGGCCGGCCTCCGGGTCGGCGGGCTCGTTGCGCTCGAGGTCCCACAGCCCCATCTCCGGTTCGGACAGCAGGCGGGCGGCCCGCTCGCCGTCGAGGAAGCCGAAGCGCACCAGCCGGACGACGGCCCGGCGCGGGATCTCCGGTGCGCTGCTGGCGGTCACGCCGTCCCCACCCCGGCCGTGGCGCGGCTGCGGACGAGGTCGGCGAAGCGGCCGGCGAACGGCGCCCACGCCTCCTCGAGGTCCGGGTGCACGGCGGTGGCGCGGGCGCAGATCGTCTCGCGACCCAGCCCGCTGGCGGCCACGCCGACCGTGTCCCGCTCGGCCCACTCCGCGACGATCTCGGGGGTGGTCTCGATGTGGAACTGCAGGCCGTAGACGTGCCGGCCCACCCGGAAGGCCTGGTGCGGGTAGGCCGGGTTGCTGGCCAGCAGCGTCGCCCCGGGCGGCAGCTCGGCGATCTCGTCGTGGTGGAACTGGATCACGTCGGGACTGAGCGGCAGGGGCCGGAACAGCGGGTCGGCGTCGGCGGCGTCGCGCTTGGCGACGAGGGTGGCGCCGACCTCGGGTCCGTCGACCCCCTTCCGCACGCGGCCCCCGCCGACCTCGGCGAGCAGCTGGGCGCCGAGGCACACGGCCAGGGTCGGGACGTCGCCGGCCAGTGCCTCGGCCAGCAGCCGGCGGACGCCGACCAGCTCGGGGCTGGTCCGCTCGTCGTCCGTCGCCGACTGCGGGCCGCCGAGGACGAGCAGCCCGTCGAACCCCTCGAGGGTCGCCGGGAGCTCGTCGCCGGCGCCGAGCCGGCGCTCGTCGAGCTCCAGTCCGGCCTGCGCGAGCCAGGTGCCGAGCCGGGCCGGCGGATCGGTCTCGGACGGGACGACGACGAGCAGGCGGGCCACGCGCCGAGCGTAACCAGCCGACCTCCGGCGATCTCCGCGGAAACCGCCGGAGGGTGCTCCTTCAGAGGCCGGGCAGGTAGCGCGTGAGCTCCCACGGGGTCACGTTCTGCCGGTAGGCGTTGAACTCGGCCCACTTGTTGCGCAGGAAGAACTCGAACACGTGCTCGCCGAGGGTCTCGGCGACCAGCTCGCTGCCCTGCATCGCGGTCAGCGCCTCGCCGAGGGAGACCGGCAGGTCGTCGTACCCGGCGGCGCGGCGCTCGGTGTCGGTGAGCGACCAGACGTCGTCCTCGGCCTCGGGCGGCAGCTCGTAGTTCTTCTCGACGCCGCGCAGGCCGGCGGCCAGCAGCACCGCGAAGGTGAGGTACGGGTTGCAGGCGGAGTCCGGCGAGCGGACCTCCACGCGGGCCGACTGCGCCTTGCTCGGCTTGTAGGAGGGCAGCCGCACCAGCGCCGAGCGGTTGGCCCGGCCCCAGGTCACCGCGGTCGGCGCCTCGGTGCCGGCCAGCAGCCGCCGGTAGGAGTTGACCGTCTGGTTGGTGACGGCGGTGAACTCCTTGGCGTGGGCGAGCAGCCCGGCGATGAACTGCCGGCCGGTCGCCGAGAGCTTCATCGGGTCCGACGGGTCGTGGAAGGCGTTGCGGTCGCCCTCGAACAGCGACAGGTGGGTGTGCATCGCCGAGCCGGCCAGGTCGGTGAACGGCTTGGGCATGAACGTCGCGTGCACCCCCTGGGCCAGCGCGACCTCCCGGACGACGTGCCGCAGGGTCATGATGTTGTCGGCCATCGACAGCGCGTCGGCGTAGCGCAGGTCGATCTCCTGCTGGCCGGGCGAGACCTCGTGGTGGCTGAACTCCACCGAGATGCCCATGGCCTCGAGCGCGAAGACCGCCTCGCGGCGGAAGTCGTGGGCCACGTTGTGGGTCGACAGGTCGAAGTAGCCGCCGGTGTCGGCCGGCTCGGGGGCGCTGCCGTCGGTGGGCAGGTCCTTGAGCAGGAAGAACTCGACCTCGGGGTGGGTGTAGAAGGTGAACCCCATGTCGGCGGCCTTGGACAGGGCCCGCCGCAGCACGTGCCGCGGGTCGGCCCAGGACGGCGAGCCGTCGGGCAGCGTGAGGTCGCAGAACATCCGCGCGGTGTCGCTGGGCTGCCCCTTGGCCGACGGCATCACCTGGAAGGTCGCCGGGTCGGGCTTGAGCAGCATGTCCGACTCGTAGACGCGGGCGAACCCCTCGATCGCCGAGCCGTCGAAGCCGATGCCCTCCGCGAAGGCCGCCTCGATCTCGGCCGGCGCCACGGCCACGGCCTTGAGGTAGCCCGAGACGTCGGTGAACCACAGCCGCACGAAGCGGATGTCGCGTTCCTCGAGAGTGCGCAGGACGAACTCCTGCTGTCGGTCCATGCTCGGCATGATCGCGTCCAGTCGTTTCCGGGGTGTGACGTCGTTCCCAGCCTGCCTCCTGCGCGGGAACGGCGGCACCCCGGCACGCCCGACGGCCCGGAGTCCTACCCGGCCAGGAGCTCCAGCGGCGTGTCCGGGTCGGCCAGCCTGGCCGGCTGCACCTGCCGCCGCGACCGGATGAGCTGCTGGATGGGCGCGGTGACGTCCCAGACGTTCACGTTCATACCGGCGGTCACCCGGCCGTCGGCCGTCCAGAAGGCGATGAACGCACCGTCGTCGGGGTCGCCGCGGCACACGACCGTGTCGCCGGGACCGGCGAGGCCCGAGTACTCCATGCCCAGCTCGTACTGGTCGGTGAAGAAGTAGGGCACCCGGTCGTAGGCGACCTCCTGTCCCAGCATCGAGCGCGCCGCGGCCGGCCCCTGGTTGAGGGCGTTGGCCCAGTGCTCGACACGGACGTGCCGCCCGTGGTGGGGGTGGAACGCCGAGGCGACGTCCCCGGCCGCGTAGACGTCGGGGGCCGAGGACCGCAGCGCCTCGTCCACGACGACGCCGTTGTCGACCTCGAGCCCGGCCGCAGCCGCGACCTGGCTGTCGGGGACCACACCCACCCCGATGACGACCAGGTCGGCAGGCAGCCCCGCGTGGCCGTCGGTGACCACCGAGGTGACCCGGCCACCGGACCCACGGATCTCCCGGACGACGGTGTCGGTCAGCAGCTCGACGCCGTGGTCGCGGTGCAGTCGCGCGAACACGCGGCCCATCTCGGCGCCCAGCACTGCGTGCAGCGGCGTGGGCTGCGGCTCGACGACCGTCACGGTGTTGCCGTGGGACCGCGCGGCGGCGGCCACCTCGAGGCCGATCCAGCCGGCGCCGACGACCACGACCCGGCGTCCACCGCCGGTCAGGTCCGTCACCAGCCGGTCGGCGTCGGCGAGGGTGCGCAGGTACCGGACGCCGTCGAGGTCGGCGCCGGGCACCGGGAGCCGCCGGGCCGAGGCACCGGTGGCCAGCAGCACACGCGCGTAGGAGAGCTCCTCGCCGGTGTCCAGGGTCAGCCGGTGCGCGGCAGGGTCCAGCCGGGTGGCCCGGACGCCGGTACGCAGCTCGACGTCGTGCTCGGCGTACCACCCCGCGTCGTGGACGAAGGCGTTGTCGCGGTCGGCGCGGCCGAGCAGGTACTGCTTGGACAGCGGCGGCCGCTCGTAGGGCCGCTCGGGTTCGGCGCCGACGAGCACGACCGGCCCGTCGAACCCCTCCTCCCGCAGCGTCTCGGCCGCCTTGGCGCCGGCGAGTCCGGCGCCGACGATGACGAAGGGAGCCTGTGTGGGCACGGCGTCCTCCTCCCCGGTGTCGGGGTCAGGTGGTTCCGGTGAGTGCGAAGAACTCGGCGCGGGAGCGCGCGTCGGAGCGCAGCACCCCGTGCAGCGCGGAGGTCACGGTGCGGGCCCCGGGAGCCCGGACGCCGCGCAGCGACATGCACAGGTGCTCGGCCTCGACGACCACCCCGACCCCGCGCGGGGCCAGGTGCTCCTGCAGCCAGTCGGCCACCTGCTGGGTCAGCCGCTCCTGGACCTGCAGGTCGCGGGCGAAGAGCTCGAGCACCCGGGCGAGCTTGGACAGGCCGAGGATCCGCGCGCCGGGCACGTAGCCGATGTGCGCGACCCCCGAGAAGGGCAGCAGGTGGTGCTCGCACAGGGACTGCAGCGGGATGTCCCTGGCGATGACCAGCTCGTCGTAGCCCTCGTCGTTGGGGAAGGTGGTGAGGTCGAACTGCCGGGCGGTCAGCATCTCGGCGTAGGCGGAGGCCACCCGGCGGGGCGTCTCGGCCAGGTGCGGGTCGGACGGGTCGCGGCCCAGCGCCCGGAGGAGCCGGCCGACCGCCTCCTCGGCCGCGAGCAGGTCCACCGCCCCGGTCCGGCGCACGACGCGGAGTGCGGGGTGACGGCTCGCGGGGTCAGCCGCCACCGCCGGCCCGGCCACGGTCACGACCGGCGCCCCGCGGTGCGACCCGGCGCGTAGCGCGCCGCGAGCCTGGCGAGGGCGACTGCGGCGACGAGGAGCCCGAAGTCGCGCAGGGCCACGTCGTAGAAGCCGGGGACGGTCAGCAGGTTCACGATGATCCCACCGAGCCAGGCGGCCACCAGCCAGCCGCCGAACCGTGGCGCGACGGCGACCACGACGCCGGCGACGATCTCGACGACGCCGACGGCGTACATGGCCTGCTGCGCGGTGCCGGGCACCAGGTCGTCGATCCAGGGCGCGAGGTAGCCGGGCCAGTCGGTGAGCAGGCCGGCGAACTTGTCGAGACCGAAGGCGATGGGCGCGATGGTGAAGACCGTCCGCAGCAGCAGGAAGGCCTGGCGGGCCGGGTCGATGGCCGTGACGGCGCCTCGGGTGCGGTCGAGGTGGGTGGTCATGAGAACCCTCCTTCTAAAACCGGTAAGGGTTAGAAGTAGAGACCTCAGGGCCTCCGCTGTCAACGCCTCTCAGGCGGGCGGCGATGGCTCCAGGCGAACGCAGCAGACGCCCGGGGCCGGCGCGAGCCGGGCGGTGAGCCCGGTGCCGTCGATGCCGGCGAGGACGCCGTCGAGCAGGCGCAGGTTCATCCCGCAGACCAGGTCGGTGTACTCGCCGGCCAGCGCATGGAACGGGCAGTTCGCGAGGGTCACCCCGCCGTCCTCGACCCGGGGCTCGAAGCCGTGCTCCTCCAGCACCGCCAGCACGGCATCCCGGCCGCCGAGCGCCCGGCCCACCGCCCGACCCAGCTCCCGACCCCGGGCGTGGGCCCGTCGGCCGAGGACGGTCCGAGGTGACTCGCCCGACGCCTCGGCCTCCTGCAGCGCCCCGGCGAGCAGGTCGCCGGCCAGGTCGTAGCGGCGCTCGGGCAGGGAGACCCCGACGGTGCACGCCGCCCGCCGGTAGAGCTTCGCGGGACGGCCGGCGCCGGGCCCGCTGCGGCCGGTGCGCCGCTCGTAGTGCACGTCGAGCAGACCGTCGGCCACGAGCCGGTCGAGGTGGAAGGCCGTCGTCCCGCGCGGCACGCCCACCGCCGCCGCGGCCTCGTCCCGGGTCACCGGAGCCGACTGCCGGACGACGTGGTCGTAGAGCCGTCGGCGGGTGGGCTCGGCCAGCGCGGCGACCGCGGCGACGTGGTCCTCCATGCCGGAAGTCTAAGACCGGTACATGTCGGCGGAAGAGTTCGGCGCGTCCTCCCGGAGCCGCACGAACCGACACGGCCCGGCGCGGGCGGTGTGACGGGGACCACGTGCGGTCCGGGCAGGAGGTCCCTTCTCAGCTCTTCCCCAGGTCGGACAGGCTGCTGCGGCATGACGACCGTCGAGACCAGTCCGGTGGCCACCTCCGTCGACGCCCTCGCGCGCCAGCAGGCGCGTGTCGACCTCCTCCTCGCCCGCGTGGCCGCCAGCGAGCTGTGGGGGGTCCGCCTCGCCGCCCGTGACCGCGAGCGCCTGGTCCGGCACGGTCACTTCCCCGAGTACGCCGCGGAGCTGGAGTGGACGCCGCGCGAGGTGGCCGGACACCTGCGCGACAGCGCCCTGGTGTTCACCGAGCGCATCTACCGCCTGCGGACGGAGTCCGGACCCCTGCTGGCCGACTTCGCCCCGGACGAGCCCGAGCGGGTCGCCGGCTACCGCGCGGTCCCGCCGGTACAGCTCGTCCAGCAGCTCCGGACGGCGCAGGCGGCGCTGTTCGACAGCGTCGCCAGGCTGACGCCGACCGACCTGGACCGGGACGGCGTACACGCGGTCGACGGCCCGGTGACCCTCGCCGACATCGTGTGCTTCCTCCCCGGCCACCAGCGCGACCACGCCGACCAGCTCGCGGCACTGCTCGGTCGGGCGTGAGGCGCGAGATCCCGGCACGGTGATCGCCCGAGGAGCCCCGCGACGGCCGTAGCGGATCTAGCATGTGGCCGCCATCAGGAGGGCGGCGCGGCCACGGGCCCGATCCCGCGCCCGGCCGCGACGCCGCTGGCGGAGGGCGAGATGGACGTCGTTCTCGCACTGGTCATCGTCGTCGTCCTCGGGCTGTCGGTGCTCGTGGGCGCCAGCGTGCGCGTCGTGACCCAGTACCAGCGCGGGGTGGTGCTCCGGTTCGGGCGGCTGCTCGGCGACGCGCGGCAGCCCGGCCTGACGCTGATCGCCCCGGGCATCGACCGGATGCACAAGGTCAACATGCAGATCGTCACCATGCCGGTGCCGGCGCAGGAGGGGATCACCCGCGACAACGTCACGGTGAAGGTCGACGCCGTCGTGTACTGGCGGGTGTACGACCCGGTCCGCGTCGTCGTGGACGTGCAGAACTACCAGGCCGCCATCGCTCAGGTGGCCCAGGCGTCGCTGCGCTCGATCATCGGCAAGAGCGACCTCGACGACCTGCTGTCCAACCGCGAGCGGCTCAACCAGGGCCTGGAGCTCATGATGGACAGCCCCGCGGTCGACTGGGGCGTCCACATCGACCGCGTCGACATCAAGGACGTCGCCCTGCCCGAGTCGATGAAGCGGTCGATCGCCCGGCAGGCCGAGGCCGAGCGGGAACGCCGCTCGCGCGTCATCACCGCCGAGGGCGAGCTGCAGGCCTCCGAGAAGCTCGCCCAGGCCGCCCAGGTGATGAGCACCCAGCCGACCGCGCTGCAGCTGCGCCTGCTGCAGACGATGGTGGAGGTGGCCGCGGAGAAGAACGCGACGGTCGTGCTGCCGTTCCCGGTCGAGCTGCTGCGCTTCCTCGAGCACGCCACTCCCCCGGCGTCGGCCGGCCCCGAGCCCGCCCCGACGGTGAACGGGCTGCCCGTCCCGCGGCCGACGACCCCACCGGTGGCCACCGGCTGAGGAAGGACCCCGTCCTCCCCCGCGTGGCCGCCTGCCGGGGGCGCGGACCAGGATGGGCACGTGAGCGAACCCGTACAGCTCCGCGTGGCCCTCGCCCAGGTCGACACCCGCGTCGGCGACATCAGTGGCAACGCCGAGCTGGTGACCCGCTGGACGGCGGACGCGGCCAGCGCCGGCGCCCACGTCGTCGTCTTCCCCGAGATGACCCTGACCGGGTACCCGGCCGAGGACCTCGTGCTCCGCGAGTCCTTCGCCCGCGCCAGCGAGACCGCGCTGGTCGGCCTCGCCGCCGACCTCGCCGAGCGGGGCCTGGGCGGGACGGCCGTCGTCGTCGGCTACCTCGCGCACACCGAGGGCAGCGGCCCGGCGCCGGCGGAGTCGATGCCGGGCGAGGACGATCGCCCGGCCGACGCCAACCCGCGCCACGGCGCACCCCGCAACGCCGCGGCGCTGCTGTACGGCGGCGAGGTCGTCGTCCGGTACTACAAGCGGCACCTGCCCAACTACGGCGTCTTCGACGAGGCCCGCTACTTCGTGCCCGGCACCGAGCTGCCGGTCGTGCGGCTGCACGGCGTGGACGTCGCGCTGACCGTGTGCGAGGACCTCTGGGTCGAGGGCGGGCCGTGCGGCGTCGCCGGGCAGGCCGGGGTCGACCTGGTGCTCTCCCCCAACGCCTCGCCCTACGAGCGGGCCAAGGACGACCTGCGGCTGCCGCTGGTCCGCCGCCGGGCGGCCGAGGCACGGGCCACCGTCGTCTACTGCAACCAGGTCGGCGGCCAGGACGAACTGGTCTTCGACGGCGACTCGATGGCCGTGTCCGGCGACGGCGAGCTGCTCGGGCGGGCGCCGCAGTTCGTCGAGCACCTCATGTGCGTGGACCTGCGGATGGACCGGTCGTCCGTGCCGGAGCGGCGCGAGGGCCGCATCGGGCCGATGACGGTGACCCGGCACGTGCTGTCCGAGGAGCCGGTGCCGGCGTTCGAGCCGCGGCCGGCGCCGGTGGCCGAGCCGCTGTCGGACTGCGAGGAGGTCTGGCGCGCGCTGGTGCTGGGCCTGCGGGACTTCATCGACAAGAACGGCATGCCCTCGGTGGTGCTCGGGCTCTCCGGCGGCATCGACTCGGCCGTGTGCGCAGCCCTCGCCGTCGACGCGCTGGGCGCCGACCGGGTGTACGGCGTCGGCCTGCCCTCGAGGTACTCCAGCGAGCACTCCCTGGCCGACGCCGAGGACCTCGCGCGGCGCACCGGGCTGCACTACTCCGTCGTCCCGATCGCGCCGATGGTCGAGGCCTACCACGCGTCGGTGGAGCTCAGCGGCGTCGCCGCGGAGAACCTGCAGGCCCGCATCCGGGGCACGCTGCTCATGGGGTTGTCCAACCAGCACGGGCACCTGCTGCTGACCACCGGGAACAAGAGCGAGATCGCCGTCGGCTACTCGACCCTCTACGGCGACTCGGCCGGCGGGTTCGCACCGATCAAGGACGTGCCGAAGACGCTGGTGTGGGAGCTGGCCCGCTGGCGCAACGCGCACGCCAGGGGCCGCGGCGAGACCGAGCCGATCCCGCAGAACTCCATCGACAAGCCGCCGTCGGCCGAGCTCGCGCCCGGCCAGGTCGACACCGACTCGCTGCCGTCCTACGAGGAGCTCGACGCGGTCGTGGCCGACTACGTCGACCGCGACCTCGGGATGGCCGACCTGCTCGAGCGCGGCCACGACCCCGAGGTGGTGGCGCGGGTGCTGCGGTTGGTGGACGCCGCGGAGTTCAAGCGCCGCCAGTCGGCCCCCGGAACGAAGATCAGCCTCAAGGCGTTCGGACGCGACAGGCGGCTGCCCATCACCAACCGGTGGCGGGAGACGCTGCCCACCGTCCGCGAGGGAGCGGCATCACACACATGAGCGAATCGGTGCTCTACGGCGGGAAGTCCACCGCCCGGGTGCGGGTGCACCACCTGCAGCAGGCCAAGGAGCGCGGCGAGAGGTGGGCGATGCTCACCGCCTACGACACCTTCAGCGCGGCCGTCTTCGAGGAGGCCGGCATCCCGGTGATGCTGGTCGGCGACTCCTCGGGCAACGTCGTGCTCGGGCACAGCTCGACCGTGCCGGTCACCGTCGAGGACCTGCTGGTGCTGACCAAGGCGGTCACCCGCTCGACCCAGCGGTCGCTGATCGTCGCCGACCTGCCGTTCGGCAGCTACGAGGCCTCGCCGCAGCAGGCCTTCGACACCGCCGTCCGGATGATGAAGGAGGGCGGCGCGCACGCGGTCAAGCTGGAGGGTGGCGAGCGGGTCGCCCCGCAGATCCGGCTGCTGCACGACTCCGGCATCCCGGTCATGGCGCACATCGGCTTCACCCCGCAGAGCGAGCACGCCCTGGGCGGCTTCCGGGTGCAGGGCCGCGGGGCCGGCGCGGAGAAGCTGCTGGCCGACGCGCACGCCGTCGAGCAGGCCGGGGCGTTCGCCGTCGTCCTCGAGATGGTGCCCGCTCCGCTCGCCGCCCAGGTGACGAAGGAGCTGGCCATCCCGACCATCGGCATCGGGGCCGGCGCCGACTGCGACGCCCAGGTGCTGGTCTGGCCGGACATGGCCGGGCTGACCAGCGGGCGGGTGCCGCGCTTCGTCAAGAAGTACGCCGACCTGCGTGGTGAACTGCTGCGCGCGGCCCGCGAGTACGCCGACGAGGTGCGCGACGGCCTGTTCCCCGGTCCCGAGCACTCCTTCGAGTAGCCGGGCGCGCCCCGTGATGTGCACCTGCGGCGCGTCCCCGGCCGGGGAGCCGCCACAGGTGCACATCACCTCCTCCCGAGGGCCCCTCGTCCGCTGAGCCCGGGCGAGCACCGCCGGCGTTCCTCGCGGATCGCCGCTCCTGCAGCACCGGCGACGCACGAGGAACCCCGGCAGTGGCAGGGGCTCACACGTCGGTGACGCGGATGCCGGCGTGCGCCTTGTACCGGCGGTTGACCGACACCAGGTTGATGGTCAGCGCCTCGACCTGGCGGGCGTTGCGCAGCCGGCCGGCGTAGATGCCGCGCATGCCCGGCAGCCGGCCGGCCAGCGCCTGCACCGCGTCGGTGGCCTCGCGGACGTCGCCGACCACCATCACGTCGCCGTCCAGGGTGGGGCGGGAGAGATCCTCGAGCAGCCGCGCCGACAGGTGGTGGAACGCGCCGACCACGTGCGAGTCGGGCAGCAGCGCGGCCGCCTCCTGGGCCGCCGAGCCCTCGGGGACGTCGAGCACGTAGGCCCCGAGCTCGTCGAAGGCCATCGGGACGACGCAGTCGACGACGACCTTCCCGGCCAGCGGGGTGGCGAGCTCGGCGAGGGTGTCGGCGTGCCCGGCGTACGGGACGGCGACGATGACGAGGTCGGCCGCGCCGGCGACGTCGACGTTCGAGCCGCCGGTCACCGAGACCTCGATACCCCCGGCTGCGGCGGTGGCCCGCTCGGCGACCTGCGCGGCGACCTCACCGGCCCGCTCGGCGTCCCGCGAACCCAGCAGCACGCGCTGCCCCGCCGCCGCGAGCCGGACGGCGAGCCCGCGGCCCTGCGGACCGGTGCCGCCGAGCACGCCGACGACCAGGTCCTCCACCGAGCGTCCGTCCGACACGTCCCACCTCCTGCGCCCGCCGGACCCCCCGGCGTTCCGCAGGGATCATGCCCCGGCGGGCAGGCGGCCCCGTCCCGAGGCTCGCCGCGAGCCCCTGACGGCCCCCTTGCAGGAGGACGGGGTCCTTCCTCAGTCGCCGTCCCTCCACGCGCGGTCCTCGGCGTTCAGCCGCTCCTCGCGCTCGGCCACCGACTGCAGCGCGTGCTCGGCCTCCTCGCGGGTGGCGTACGGGCCCAGGCGGTGCCGCTCGGCGCAGCCGTCCCGGTCCTCCACGGTGTGGTGCTTGAGGCAGTAGAACCACGGCCCCTGCGCCATGTCGTCCTCCCGGTACGTGGCCTTCCGACGTCACGCTCGACGGTAGGCCCAGTCGGGCCGGACGAAACCCGGTGGACGAGCGAGCAGTCCGACGTCGTCGGCGCCTGCCGGAGGCGCCGACGGGCTCCGGTCGGTCCGCCGACCGACCGCACCCGTTCAGACGTCGACCATCACCTGGTCGTGCCGGGCGTAGAAGGCGGTCATCTCCTCCGGTGAGAGGGTCCGGCCGCTGCGGCGCAGCTCGGCCATCTCGGCGAAGAAGTGCTCCCGCGCGATGCCCGGCGCGAAGAGGATGAGGAAGTCGGCCGGCTCCTCGCCGTCGTTGCGGAAGCCGTGCACGCCGCGCTCGTGCACCAGCGCGAAGTCACCGGCCGAGTACGGCCGCCAGGCGCCGTCGGCGTAGACCGTCAACCGGCCGGAGAGCACGTAGAACGACTCGGAGAACGTCTGGTGGTAGTGCGGCGCGGCCCCGGGGCTGTGCGGCGCGAGGCGGTACTCCACCAGACCGAAACGGCCCGCGGTGTGCGAGCCGGGCGCGACCATGCGGAGTGCGCTGGTCTCCCCCGCCGCCACCATCGGGTGCTCGGCGAGGGTGCGGACGACGGCCGTACCGGGCTCGGGGTGGGACACGGCCGTCACCCTGGCACCGACGTGCGGCGCCGTCGACCCGTCCCGGCGACTGGGACGTTCGGTGACGACCACGCAACGGAACTGTCCGTGGGCCCACTGTATGCGGCATGCTGCCCGCGTGAGCGGGTGGCGACGCGGAGACACCGACACACTGGCGCGGAGGCACGAGACCTCCGTCAGCCGGGGGCCGGAACGCCGGATCGCGGCGCTCGTCCTCGCCGCGCTCACCTTCGTCGCCGGCCTCATCGGCACGGCACACCTCTTCGTCGACGGGACGCTGCACCAGGGCGCCACCCGCATCAGCTACGCGGTCGCGATGGCGGCGTGCCTGGTGGCGGCCGCCGCACTGGCGGTCCGCCCGCGCGCCGGCCGATGGCAGACCTCCGGGCTGGTGATGCTGGCCGAGGTGGTCTACGTGATCGTCGTCCTCAGCGTCTCCGTGCCGGCGCAGGCGACCCCGCTGATGCTGCTCTTCCCCTCGTTCGTCGCCGCCTGGTTCCTCGGCACCTGGATGCTGGGCGCCACCATGCTGGCGACGGTGGTTGCCTGCACGATCGCGCTGACCCACACCTACGACGGCGCGCTGTCGATCGCCGTGCAGGTGACGATCAGCGCCGGCGCCCTGAACAGCGCCGCGTTCGGCGTCTACGTGCTGCGGCGCCGGGTGCAGCGGCTGCTGGAGGCCACCCAGGCGCTCTCCCACCAGGACCCGCTCACCGGCCTGGCCAACCGTCGCCTCCTCGTCGAGCAGGCGCCGCGGGTGTGGCGGCAGGCCCGCCGCGAGGGGTCGCGGGTCGCTGCGATGGTCCTCGACCTCGACCGCTTCAAGCAGCTCAACGACGCCCACGGGCATGCCGCCGGTGACGCGGTGCTGCGCACGGTGGCGTCGTCGCTCGCGGCCACGGTGCGGCCCAGCGACGTGCTGGCGCGCACGGGCGGCGAGGAGCTGATCGTGCTCGGCCTGGTCAGCGACCCGGCCGAGGCCCACCGCCTGGCCGAGCGGCTGCGCGCGGCGGTACGGACCAGCCGCACGGACGACGGCCACTCGGTGACCGCCTCGATCGGCATCGCGCTGGCCCGGCCGGTGGACGGCGAGGACGCCGCCGACGCGATGTGGCGGCTGGTGGACCGCGCCGACGGGGCCATGTACGAGGCCAAGCAGGCCGGCCGCGACCGGGTGGCCGCGGCGCTGCCGCGGCAGCGCTCCGGGGCGTTCGCCGACAGCCTCCGGCCCGCCCGCCGCGCGGCCGGTTGAGGAAGGCCCCCTCTGCCCCTGTGAGTCGCAGGCTCGCGGCGGGACCCTGCACAGGGGCCCTACCAGCACCTCACCAGGCTCGGGGCCAGACCCGGGACGGGGCCGCCCCGCTCGACCGGTGGGGACGCCGGTTCTCTGCTCCACTCTTCCCATGACGCTCGTCGCACCGGACCCGACGCGGACGGTGCCCCTGCCGCTCCGCGAGCAGGCCGACGTCCGCGACCGGTGGCTCACCCAGCGGCTGCTGGACCTCCTGCCCGGCCTCATGGACCGCGCCGGCATCGACCTGTGGCTGGTGGTCGGCCGCGAGTACAACGAGGACCCGGTGCTGGCCACGCTGCTGCCGGCCACCTGGCTCTCGGCCCGCCGGCGCACCATCCTCGTGCTGCACCGCAGCGACGACGGCGTCACCGCGGCCGCGGTCTCGCGCTACCCGGTGGGCCAGTTCCTGCCGGCCTGGTCGCCCGAGGACGGCGGACGGCTCCCGGCCGAGGACACCCAGTGGGCCGAGGTGCGCCGCATCGTCGAGCAGGCCGCGCCGCGCCGGATCGGCATCGACGTCTCGGTCGACTTCGCGCTCGCCGACGGGCTGTCGCACACCGAGCACCGGCTGCTCGCCGAGGCGCTGGGCCCCTGGGCCGACCGGCTGGTGTCGGCCGAGGAGCTGGCCGTCGGCTGGCTGGAGACGCGGCTGCCCGAGGAGATCGCCGCGCTCGACCGGCTCAACCACCGGGCGCGCGAGGTGGTCGAGGAGGCCTTCTCCCCCGCCGTCCTCACCGCGGGCGCCTGCACCGCCACCGACCTGGCGTGGTGGATCCGCCAGCGGCTCACCGACCTGGGCGTCGAGCCGTGGTTCCACCCGGTGGTCGACGTGCAGCGCGCGGGGGTGCCCCCGCTGCGCGGGCAGGGCGCGCTGCTGCCCGCCGTCCCCTACGACGTGCCGGTGGAGCCCGGCGACCTGGTGCACTGCGACGTCGGCCTGGCCACCTTGGGCCTCAAGAGCGACAACCAGCGCAACGGCTACGTGCTGCGTGGCGGCGAGACCGAGGCGCCGGCCGGGCTGCGCCACGCGCTGGCCGTGGGCAACCGGCTGCAGGACCTCACGACGGCGGAGCTGGTGCCCGGCCGCACCGGCAACGAGGTGCTGGCCGCGGCCCGGTGCGCAGCCGCGGCCGAGGGCATCGACGGCGTCATCTACTCGCACCCGGTCGGCGTGCACGGCCACGGGGCGGGGCCGGCGATCGGGCGCTGGGACGACCAGGACGGCGTCCCCGGCGCCGGTGACCGGGTGCTGCACCCCGGCACCGTCTACGCCCTCGAGCTGTGCGTCCACGTGCCGGTGCCCGAGTGGGGCGACCAGCCGGTGCGCATGGCCCTGGAGGAGGGCGTGGTCCTGACCGACGGCGGCGTGACCTACCTCGGCGACCGGCAGACCGAGCTGCTGCTCATCCCCCACGCCTGACGACAGCGGCGGGAGCACCGCAGCGAGCTCTGCGAGCGAGGAGCGGACCGGCGCGCGGAGTCAGGCCGAGGAACGCCGCCGGATGGCCCGCAGCAGCAGCTCCCCGGGCCGCGCCACGGCGCCGGCGACCCGGGTGACCGGGCTGGTGGTGAGCGCCTGGTCGGCGAAGGCGCCGCGCACCCGGCCGGGGCCGGGGGTCGGGCTGTCGAGGATGTCGGTGCCGTCGTCGGGCCGGTCGGTGGTCTGCAGCTGGCGGCCGGTCACCGACAGCAGTGCGTCGGTGAGCGCGGGGCTGAACCGCTGGCCGGCGATGAAGCCCAGCGCGGCGTCGCCCACCGGGATCTCCCGCCGCGGGTGCACCGACGCCCGGACGACGGCCTCGGCGACCAGCTCGGGCGCGTACACGGGCGGTGGCGGCTTGGGCATCGAGCCGAGCTTGGTGCGGGCGTGCTCGAAGAACGGCGTGGCGATGCCGGCGGGCAGGATCTGGCTCACCTCGACCGGCGACTTCTCCTCGGCCAGCTCCATCCGCAGCGCGTCGTAGAAGGCGCGCAGCGCGAACTTGCTCGCCGAGTACGGCGCGTGCAGAGGGATGGAGCGGTAGCCCTCCACCGAGCCGATGCCGATCAGCACGCCGCCGCCGGCCCGCTCCAGCGCCGGGACGGCGGCCTGCGCGGCGGCCACGTGGCCGAGGTAGTTCACCTCGGTGACCCGGCGGAACTCGTCCAGGTCAATCTGCTTCACCGACCCCCAGATGCCCACGCCCGGCACGGTGACGAAGGTGTCGATCCGGCCGAAGCGGGCCTCGGCGGTGTCGACCAGTGCCCGCACGGCGGCCTGGTCGGTGATGTCGGTGGGGACGGCGACCGCCTCGGCGCCCTCGCGGGTGAGCTCCTCGACCAGCGTGCCGAGAGCCTCCTCCCCGCGGGAGGCGACGACGATCCGGGTGCACCCCTGCCGGACGAACTCCAGCGCCGTCGCGCGCCCGATGCCGCTGGAGGCACCGAGGACGACGACCACCTGGTCGCTGACGGGACGTCGGGTGTCGGCCATGCCGCCGGGCTACCCGCCGGGCCCGGATCCGGAACGCCGCCGTGGGGCGCGTCCACCGGGCGGCCGGGTGGACGCGCCCCACCGGTCACCGGGTGACCGGCTTGCCCGCGTGCCGATCCGGCTGATACGGAGGCTCGACCGACCTGGTTCAGCCGGCTGCGGTGGTCACCGTGCCGAGCTCACCCTCGACGTCCTGGGGGGACGCCACTGCCAGCACGTCCGAGACGGGTGCCGCGTCGGCCGCGGTGACCTGCACGACGTACGTGCCCGGGGCCGCCTCGCCCAGCTCCACGTCGTTGAGGGCGTCCCGGGTGAGTGACACCTGGCGCCGGACGACGGTGCCGCCGCCCTCGAGGCGCAGGGTGATCTCTGCGTCGACCTCGGGTCGGAGGAGCTGCGAGGGCAGGCTGCTGAGCGGCTTCACGCCGACCGTGACGGGTTCGCCGGGCAGGACGACGTCGTCCAGGACCAGGCTGAACCGGGTCCCGATGGCGCGGAGGTCGGAGACCTTGGCGTCGTGGAGGGACCTGAGGAGTCCTCCGAGGTGACCGAGGAGTCCGTCGTTGCCCTGCAGGCGGGAGTGCCGCTCCGGTCCGAAGGTCCGCATCGGTTCCGTGCCCGACAGCGCCGCGGAGATGAGCGGTACCGTCCCGTCCCCGCCCTCGTCCTCGCCCTCCCGGTCGAAGAGCACGGCCAGGGTGCCGTCCCGCAGCCGGGCCGACTGGCGGGTCTGCTGATCACATCCCGTGATGGGGTGGTAGGCGACGGGGTCGGCCGCGAAGCGGGGATCTGCGCGGTTGCTGCGCGCCGCGTCCTCCATCTCGCTGTGGAACCGGTCCAGGTGATCGGTCCACTCCGGGCGCCAGTGCGGCAGCCCGGCAGCGCCCGGGGCCACCGCTCTCACCCCGCCTGCGTCGATGCACCGGTAGTAGGGCACGAGCTGGTGCAGTGAGGTCATCGATCGCAGCAACGGCGTGAGGTCGGACCGGAAGGGGCCGAGGCCCTTCCGGTAGCCGTTGACGAGGAAGTCCACGGCGTTCAGCGAGCCGTAGAAGGGGGTGCCGAACGTGACGACCGCCCTCGTCGTCTCCCATCCGCCCAGTGCCTCGACGAAGTAGCGGGAGACGAGGCCGCCCATGCTGTGGGCCACGAGCACGAGTTGGGCGTCGGCGTTGCCGGAGCGGTCCCGCCAGGCGCGCAACCAGGCCCCGGCCTGCTGCTGCAGCCGACGTGCGCTGGCGCGGTTGTCCCGGCGCCAGTCGTAGGGGAAGGGGAAGTAGTTCTGTCCTCGGGTGAGCCCCAGCCTCTCGATCAGGGCGGTCTCCACCCCGGAGTAGACATCGATCTTCCAGAGCCCCGGGATGATGTGGGCGGCGTCGACGAGCGCGGTGGCGCGCACGCCGTCCCCCAGGTCGTCGACCCGCCAGTCGTCGTTCTCGACCGTGAGGGTCTGCAGCGAGCGGCCGAGGCTGAGCAGTCCGCGGAGCACGGCCCCGGGCTTCGGCGCCCAGATCTCCTCCGCGTCCCGGCCGTCTCCTTGCACCAGGACGCTCCCGGTGATGCCGGGCAGGAGGACGACGACGTCGCCGAACGTCGACCGGGACATCTCACCCCCTCGGGACGTCGGTGCTGGAGAGCACTCGCGTCCGCAGCCCGTCGCCGGGGTCGCCGTAGTGCTGGTAAGCCGCCCAGGCGTTCCGCTGTTCCGGCGTCGCCTGGGGCCTGGTGCGGGAGGAGGTCCACTGTTCCCGGCGGGCCTCGAGGAGGGCTCGTCCGACGTTCTCCCGCGCGGCCTCCCCCTCCCCGAGCAGTCGCTCGTAGAAGCGGACGGCGAACTCCCGGGCGTTCCCGTCGGGCACGCGCCAGGACGCTCCGATGAAGTGACCGACGCCGACCCGCAGGAACTCGTCGGCCAGCACGGGTGCCAGTTCACCCTCGCGGCCCCGGGCCGGTTGCGGGGCACCCGCATCGAGGCGGCCGGTGTCCGGCCTGGCGGCCGACCAGCATGCGTTCGCCATCACGAGCCACGGCGCTCGGGACATCTGGGTCAGTTCCCGCGCGGTGAGCAGGCCGTCGGCGAACAGCCATCCCGACAGCTCCGGCTTGACGGGGTCGAACACGCCGTGTCCCGCATAGTGGATCAGGTCGTAACGACCGGTGAGCACCTTCGCCAGCACGTCGAGCCTGGTGGCGGGCCGCGATTCCGCTGTGGGCGGGGAGTCGGCGCTGCCGATGTAGGCCTCGACCCGGATGCCGTGCCGCTTGAGCACATCCGCTACCGCGACGGCCTCCTCACGCGCTCCGTTCAGGCTCAGATCCCCGTCGCCAGGGTCACCGATGACCAGAGCACGCATCTCCTGAGGCGCCGGGGCGTCGATGTCGGTGCGCGCGTACGTCGTTCGCATCTGACGCGCCAGGGGTTGTCGAACGGCCAGCGGCTCGAGGTTCTCCCCGGCCTCGGTGGCCGGCATGAGGAACTCCCACGGCACCCGCGCGGTGCGCGGATCGACCTCGACGATCAGGGGGGCATCGCCGTTCAGGTAGGCCCGCAGGTCCAGCGGGACCAGGAGGCGGGTCAGGAAGGGCGGTAGTTCCTCGGCGTCCCGCTCCTCCGGGGCGGTCAGGCGTCGGATCAGCTCGGCCAGCAGGTTGCGGTCGAGACGCACCTCGCGCTCCGGCACCGTCGCCCGGGCGGTCAGTGCCGAGAGGCTCACCCCGCCTGCGTCGGTCGGCTGCAGCGCCGTGATCCTGGTGGGCACGGCGTCCTCCGAGGGAGAGCCCTTGGCCGGCGGATCGATGTCCTCCGCCGCGCGCAGTCGCACGTCGACGACCTCTGCGGGTTCGGAAGCCAGTTCCGCCAGCTTGGCCGCCATCTGGTCCCTGATCTCTCCGGGGAGGTCCGCGCGGACGTCGTCGAGCAGCCGCCCGGTCGCCTCGTCCCCGTGGTGTCGGGTGAGTCGGGTCAGCAGCGACCTCGCCAGGTAGAGGACGACGGCGTCCGGCCCGACCTCACCACCGGGTGCGGTGGCCATCTCGGGGAGGACCCGGACTCGTGCGCGTCCGTGAGCCGCCTCTGCTCGAGCGGCCTCGATGCGTGCAGCCTCGGTCAGGGCGGCGTGCAGCTTCTCGGCCCGGAGTCGGTTCATCTCCACGACCGACACCTGCCGCAGGCGCCGGTCCTCCGGCGACAGGCCGGCCAGTCCTTCACCGCATCCCACGACGAGCGCGCGGGCGACCTGGTCGATGGTGAGGTTGCCCGCCCCCGCACCGATGGGGACGGTGACCGCGTGCTCCACGCAGGCCAGGCCCGCGAGCTCACGGACCAGCGACGCGTACAGCCGCACGGCGTTGCTCTCGCTGAAGGTGCCGACGCGGCCCATGCCGGCCACCGCGGCTCGGACCACGAGGGAGTCGCCGGCTCCTCCAGGGGTGTGCCCGGGGAAGTACGAGACCTCCCCGAGCGCACCGACCAACCAACGACGGCGGGTGTGCTCGGCGATGAGCTGTCGGCCACCGGGCACCGAGATGGCCTCGTCGAGGGCCCGCTCCGCGGCAGTGGGCATGACGCCGAGGTAGTGGCCCGTGACGTGGATGTCCCCAGGTGTGCGCGCGAGATGACCCCAGACGACGTCGATGAGCAGCGGAGGAGCCACCGGGAGGGGTGCACTGGCCTGCTGCAGGTCCACGGCCGGCGCCGCCGACGACACCGGTGGAGTGGGGAGCAGGTCGCCGACGGTCGTTCCGGTCATCAGCGCTCCATCCGCGGATGGTCAACGACCCGGGGCCGCGGCCTCTCCGTCGCATCTGCCTCGAGCTGACAACTGATCCGTCACGGTGGCAGCACGACCGTCACCCGTGCGTCACGTCCACGTCACCGGCCGGGTCGACACGGTCACGCGCCCCGGGAGTGACCGGTCGTGCAGCCTCTTGGGGTGGATGTCGAGCTCGGCAGCGACTGCGGAGGACCAGCTGCGCGGCCGGCTGCCGGAACTCCTCGGGACACCAGGGTCGCGCTCCTCTCCAGACGGTTCGGATCAGTACTTGGTGGCGGGGGCGTCGTCCGGTGCGCCTTCCCCGTTGGGGAGTCGCGGACAGGTCCGCTGGTACGGCCGATCCCCGGCGAACTGGTTCCACTCGGCCTGGGACAGGTTGCGGTTGACCAGCCGGCAGCCGGCCTGGGCCCAGTCCGCGGCCGGCCGATCCCACCAGCGCAGGTCCCACAGCAGCACCGTCTGATCGGTACCGGCGGAGACGAGCAGGGCGCCGCGTGGGCTGAACGCCACCGCGGTCACCGGGCCGCTGTGGCCGGTCAGCTCACCGCGCTGTTCCCCGGTGGCGGGGTCCCACAGCCGCACCGTGCCGTCGGTGCCGGCGCCGGCCAACAAGGTCCCGTCGGGGCTGAACGCGACGCTCCACACGGCACCGCTGTGGCCGTCCAGCGGCTCGCCTCGCTGCTGGCCGGTGGCGGGATCCCACAGCCGCACCGTTCCGTCGGTACTGGCGCTGGCCATCAGGGATCCGTCGGGACTGAACGCCACGGCGGTCACCGCGCCGGTGTGACCCTTCAGCGGCCAGCCGTGCGATTGGCCGGTGGCGGGATCCCACAACCGCACCGTCCCGTCGCCGCCAGCGGTCGCCAGCAGGGCGCCGTTCGGGCTGAACGCCACCCCTAACACCGCGCCGAGGTCGCCGACCAACTCGCCGCGCGGTTCCCCGGTGGCGGGATCCCACAACCACACCCTCCCGTCCAGCCCTTCGGAACCGGCGGTCGCCAGCAGGGCGCCGTTCGGGCTGAACGCCACGCCCCGCACCACGCCGAGGTCGCCGGCCAACTCGCCGCGCGGTTCCCCGGTAGTGGTCCTCCACAGCCGCACCGTGCCGTCGGTGCCGGCGCTGGCCAGCAGGGCGCCGTCGGGGCTGAACGCCACGGCGTTCACCGGGCCGGTGTGGCCGGTCAGCGGCTGGCCGTGCGATTGGCCGGTGGCGGTCTCCCACAGCCGCACCGATCCGTCCTCGCCGGCGCCGGCCAGCAGGATCCCGTCGGGAGTGAACGCCACGCCCCGCACCGTGCCGGGGTCGCCGGCCAGCCGTCGGCTGACGGTATAGGTGTCGTCGACCTCCCAGACTCGCGCCGTCTCGTCGGTACCGGCGCTGGCCAGCAGGGATCCGTCCCGGCTGAACGCCACGGCGGTCACCGCGCCGGTGTGGCCTTCCAGCGGCCGGCCGTGAGACCGGCCGGTGGCGGTATTCCACAACCGCACCGTTCCGTCCTCGCCGGCGCCGGCCAGCAGGCTGCCGTTCGGGCTGAACGCCACGCTGCGCACGGCACCGGTGTGGCCGGTCAGCTCACCGCGCTTCTGACCGGCGGCGGAATCCCACAACCGCACCACACCGTCGTCCCCGGCGCTGGCCAGCGAGGTCCCGTCGGGGCTGAACGCCACGCCCAGCACCGGGCCGCGGTGGCCGGCCAGCGGCTCGCCGCGCGGCTGGCCGGTGGCGGGATCCCACAGTCGCACCGTTCCGTCGGTACCGGCGCTGGCCAGCAGGGATCCGTCCCGGCTGAACGCCACGGCGGTCACCGCGCCGGTGTGGCCTTCCAGCGGCCGGCCGTGAGACCGGCCGGTGGCGGTATTCCACAACCGCACCGTTCCGTCCTCGCCGGCGCCGGCCAGCAGGCTGCCGTTCGGGCTGAACGCCACGCTGCGCACGGCACCGGTGTGGCCGGTCAGCTCACCGCGCTTCTGACCGGCGGCGGAATCCCACAACCGCACCACACCGTCGTCCCCGGCGCTGGCCAGCGAGGTCCCGTCGGGGCTGAACGCCACGCTGCGCACGGCACCGATGTGGCCGGTCAGCTCGCCGCGCGGCTGGCCGGTGGTCACATCCCATGGCCGCACCGTTTCGTCGGCGCCGGCGGTGGCCAGCAGGGTCCCGTCCGGGCTGAACGCCACGCCGTTCACCGCCCCCGTGTGGCCGCGGAGCAGGCCCGTGGTGCGGTGGGTGAGCTCGGCCAACCCTGTGACTAGTCCGCGGGGAGGGGGCTCGTGCTGACCACGCGCCAGGCTCATGCTCTCCAGGCCCAGCAGGATGGCCAGATCCGGCCGAGTGCTCACCATCCGGTCGGCATGGGCCCCCAGCTCCCGCGCCGCGGCCAGAGCGGACGCCTTGTTCGCGTTCACGGCGTATCTCCAGGCGGCCACGCTGGCCACGCCGACGGCGACCAGGAGCAGGGCCATGGTCGCCGCGACGAGGCGCGCCCGATGGAGACGGTGGCGGGCGTTCCTCTCTGCTGCCCGTGCCTGCTCGATCTCGCGTTTCGCGGCCGCCTGCTGTTCCTTGGCGACGTATCTGCGGCGCCAGTCGAGGATCGCGGCGCCCATGACGTCATGGAAGATCTCGTACCGTGGCGGCCCGGCGACGCCGGTGGCCGGGGGGACTGGGCGGAGGATCCGCTTGGGACCCGACGACAGGGCCTCGAGCAGATCCTGTACGCGGTCGGACGACAGATCGGCCCAGTCGGCGAGGTCCTCGGCCGTGAGCGCGGTCTTGCTCCCGGACGCCGTGATGAGGTGGTGGAACACGGCGGCGGCCACCTGCACCTGCTGCGGGGACAGGCCGGCCATGACGGCGTCCAGGTGGGACTGGACGATGGTCTGCGCACCGCCGAGCTCGGTGAGCGTGTCCCGTCGCAGTACCGTCGAGCCCCGAGCTCGCTCCTCCTCCCACAGCCGAGTGAGCACGAGCTGGAGGTAGGGCGCCTCGATGTCGCCCCGGTCTGGGGGTCCGAGCCGAACAGGGAGGTTTCCTCCCTCACCCACCTGCACACGGCCGGCGCGCACCTCCTCGAGCAGGGCCTCGACGAGTTCCGGCTCGACGGACATCTGCCCGCTGGGTGCGGTGAGCTCGTTGTAGCGCTCCAGGGGGCCCTCGATCGCCGCTCGGGCCGACTCGAGGTCGAGGTGGGCAAGCCGGAAGTAGTTCTCCAACAGGTGCGGCACGTGGCCCTCGAACCGGTCGAGGGCAGCGAGGGCGTCCTCGCGGATCGACAGGAGGACGTGCACGTTGAGGTCCCGCGCGGCGAGGACCTCGCCGAGCTCGACGGGCAGTTCCTCATCACACGGGTGGTAGAGGAAGTACTCCTCGAACTGGTCGAGGATCAGGTACACCACGGGGATGCTGGCCCGCTCGGGACAACCACGCAGCCAGGTTCCCAGCGGTTCGGCGGATGCCGGACCGTCCACGCTCGCGCCTGTCGCCCGCAGCGCCCGACCTAGCTCCGCTTTCACCCGCTCGAGCGGCGGCCCGCTCCAGTCGCTGACGTAGGCCACGGCCGCGCGGCGCAGGCCCAGGTCGTCGTCCTCCTCACCGATCAGGTGCAATCGCGGCACGACCCCCGCACGCAGGACCGACGTCTTGCCGACCCCGCTCGGCGCGTACAGCAGCGTCAACCGTGCCGCCACCAGGTTGGCCGCGATGAGCTCGATCTCGTTCTCGCGTCCGAAGAAGAAGGCTGCGTCGCCCTCGTCGAAGGGCACCAGCCCGACGTACGGGCAGGCCGGGACGGCGTCCTCGGGGGCCGCCTGCTGCGGAGGCCGCGTCGCGCTGGTCACGCCGCCTCCGCTCCTTCAGCCTGGAGCAGCTTCTGGACCTCGACCTCGAGCGCGCCGACGAAGTCCTGACAGGAAACCGGGAGGATGTCGACACCACGCTCGTCCCACGCGCGCTCGTCGATGGGATCCGGGTCGGCTTGGATGGCCCAGGAGTTGTACGTCATGCCCTGCTGTTCCGCCCACAGCCGATACAGCATCACCCGCAGGTTCCAGTCCCGCAGGCTGTAGCCGAGAAAGAGGAAGTGGCTGGCCCTCAGCTTCATGCCGAGGTTGACGGGGAACAGCCCGCCGACGTCCGCGCGCGTGAGGTAGTCGATGTAGTGGTCCTCCGTGATGACGTAGCTGTCCAGGTGACTGCGGCGGTCCACCGCGCCGTGGATCTTGGCGATGACCGGTGACCGGTCGAGCCGGAGTTCGTTGTACTTGTTGGGCCGGTCGATCACCGTGACCTTGCCATCGGCACGGAAATGACGGAAACGGCCCCGATCCTTTCCCTCGGCGATGTAGGTGACCAGCTCGTAGGGCTCGCCCTCGTCGGCGAAGGCCCGCTCGAGCGCGTCGTCGTAGTTGGTCGTGACGAAGAGCATGCAGCCGCGGCCGGCCGTGCGGGTGTGCCGAGACATCCGGGCCAAGAACCGGTGCAGGCGGGTGGGGGGATAGTCGGCGTCGAAGACGTCGTGGAGCTCGTCGTACAGCGGCCCCTGACCGGCCAGCGCGGCGATGTACTGGGCCACCTGTGCGAGGTCCCGCGTCTTGATCATCGGGTAGTCCTTCGCCAGCACCGCGGCCAGCTCCGCCCCGCTGGGTAGGTAGTGCCCCGGCTGGAAGACGGCCTCCGGAGGCCGTTCGCAGAGGTTCACCCCCGCCCCCAGCACCGGGACGACCTTGCCCTTCAGCAGGCGCTTGGCGATCAGCCTGTACACGTCAGCCGGGTCGCTAGGCATCTGGCGCCGTCCCGTTGTCGTCATCCGTTGGCATTTCCAGCCGGACGGGGCGACCCGTCGCCCCCCGGCTCGGACAACGGAGCAGGAGTTCGGCCGCGTAATGCTGATTTACTTGGGCGTTCGGCCGCCCGGCGTCACGCCGCCAATCCATACGAGCCACGATCAGCTCCGGGGCGCAGTCCACGTGAACACCTCCGTCCCAGCACAAATCATCGGACCTCATGCGGCCTACAGAGTCACGCAGGTCGCCTCAGATGCGATGGCAGAAGCAGGGTCTTCCCGGAGCGGCGTTCCTTGACCGTGCACAACCCCCTCAGTACGGAGAGCCATCGCCATGGTCCAGCAGGCGAAAGCCCACGGTGTCCACTTTTCCGTGGACCCGCCGAGTTATCCGTGGACCCGACGGGGATCGCGCACTCGGAACACGTCTCAGGTGATGAGGGCTGACCAGTAGAGTGCTGTCGGCCGTGGGAGAACGACAGGGGAGCGAGCTGGTGCCCGGCGGCCTGTGGAACACCGTCGCGCAGCTGAGCCGGCGCAGGGAGGCGGTACCCGGTACGTCGGTGATCGGGCGTCGTCCACCGCGGTCGTTCACGTGCTGACCACCGGCTTGCGGCCTGACCGAACGTCTCCTGACCCGTCAGGAGACGGCTGAAGGGACCCGTTGCGCCTCCTGGAGCAGCCACCGCGCCAGGGAGAGGGCGAGGTTGAGCTGGTGCATGTCCGCGACGCCGAGCCCCCCCAGAGCACCTCGATCTAGGGTGGCGGCCACGGCCTCGACGTCCAGGATGCCCAGACCGGCGACTGCGGGACCGCGGACCAGCTCGACCAGCCGGTCCCGGTTGCGCAGCAGCCCGCGGTAGTAGACCTCGTTGAAGTGTCCTTTGCGCCGTCGCGTCAGGATGGGCTCGGGCAGAGCGCCGCGCATCGCGGCGCGCAGCAGCGGCTTGCTCGGCTCCGGGTCCGGCCTCGTGTTCGCTATGGCCTTCAGCCCCGTCCGCAGGACCCGCAGGTCGAGGAACGGGTGCGCGACGACGAGGCCGACGGGGTGTGCGACCGCCCACCGGACCGGGTCGCCGATCCGGCTGCGGATGCCGGCCAGGGCGAACTCGACCGCGGCCATGGGATGCGGGGCGGATTCGGCGGCAGCTCGTTCCGAGAGGCGTTCGGCCAGAGCCGTGTGCCGGGCGAACTCCGGCCTGACATACGGGGGGACGTCGGGTTCGCGACGGCGCCGGTGAGTGAGCAGGGGGTCGAGCCCGAAGGGACGGAGCACGGTCCAGGGGTTGGTGTTGTCCGCTGCCGCCCAGCGACGCGCCTCCCGCCACGCCCTGGCCAGCCGCCATCTCCGCAGGTCGTCGGCGAGGTGGAAGGGGTGGATGTCGAGCACCTCGTCGGCGCCGATGCCGGTGAGGACCCGCTCGGCCCCCGCGTCGGACGCCGCCAGGGTCAGCGCCCGGTCCATGCTCATGCGCCACAGGCCGGGGTGGGGCTCGTCGTGCTGCGGGGGGTCGGCGAAGGCGTCGAAGTCCAGCAGGTCGTCCCCGTCGAGTCGCACGGAGGGCATGCCGGGTGCGATGCCGAGCGCGTGCTGGACGTACGGCGTCTCGCGCGCGAGCAGGCGCAGGTCCCTGTAGACGACGGAGACCCCGGCCACCAGCGTGCACCGGCCCTGGGCGGCGACGTCTGCCGCGCAGCGCAGCACGGCAGACGAGTCCAGGCCGCCGGAGACGTGACATGCGACGCGACCGACCGCGCGTTCGCCGACCGCCGCGGCGAGCACCTCGCGGTACTCGGCTGCGAGGTCGGGCAGTGCAACGCCTCGCTCGATCGACGCCTCCAACGGAGGGAACAGGGGACGAACAGTCGCCGTCAAGGCCGGGACCTCGATCTGCAGGGACGCGCCCGCCGGGACCCGCTCGACGCCCCGGAACGGTGTGCTCGTCCCGGCCGGCTCGTTCACCGGGGACCGCCCCGCCAGGTAGTCGGCGAGATGGCCGAGGTCCAGGGCCGGCCGGTGGCCCCGCCTGCGGTGCAGCGTGGTGAGGTCGGTCGCCACGACCACCTGTGCGCCGAGACGCTCGTGGTAGAGGCGATGACCTCCCATGGGATCACGCGCCGCGACGAGCCGACCGGCGGGCCGGTCGTACAGCAGGAAGGCGAAGTCGCCCTCCAGAGCCGCGAGCCCCGCCTGCCCCCCACGGCGGTAGACGCGAGCGACCCGCTCGGCGTCGTCGGGCCGGCCCGCCCCCACGTGCAGGTCCGCGCGGTAGTGCAGCTCACCGAGCAGCACCACGGTGAGTCCACCACCGGAGAACGTGGAGACGAGCCTGCCCGTCGCCGCGAGGACGGCGCCGGCCGCGTCGACCGTCGCGACGAGCAGACCACCACTCACCGGTAGAGGGCCACGGTGTCGAACGCGGCGCACACGTCGGGGAGGTCGCCGAGGACGACGCCGTCGTCGAGGACGCACCAGCTGTGCGTCGCCAACGGGTAGAAGCTGAGCCCGAGCACCACGGCAGCCCCCAGCCCCGCTGCCCGCGCCTCGGCCAGGCAGACCACGGCCCGTTCCTTGCACGTGTGCCCGAGGACGCTGCCCGTGGCGGAGCGGCGCACCCGAACGTCGATCTCGGCCCAGGACGAGCCACCCGGACGGCCCCGGGTGGGCAACGACGTCCACCAACCGAGCGTCCGGGACCACCCCACCGTGGCGAAGCAGACTCGGGCAGCCGCCAGCAGGACCCAGGCTCTCAAGCGGGGATGCCTGACTCGGCGCAGGAGGGACAGCGCTGCGACGGCGAGCGGATCCACCCACCTGCCGCGTCGAGCCGCCTCCACGGTGCCGATGCCCGGAGGCAGCTCCCTCAGCAGCTCGCCGAGATCGGCCTCGACCCGTTCCTCGGGCACCCGGTAGAGCCGCGCCGTGGCGCGCACGGCCTCGGACCGGCCTCGGCGCGCCACGTCCCAGAGCAGCTCCGTCGCGATCTGGTCGAGCACGTGGAACGAACCTGCGAGGTCGAGCAGCCTGCCGCCGCCGTCCGGAGCCCCCACCAGCAGGACGTCGGGGTGGAGGCGGATGGCCGCGCAGGCTCTCTCAGGCCTCGGTGTAGTAGCCGGTGAAGCCGTCGCTGTACTTGCCGGCGAAGCCCCCGCGGACGAGCTTGGTGGCGGGGCCGACGGCGAATGCCCGCGGCCGGGAGTACTCCCGCTGCTCCACAGCGTCACGAGTCGTGGCCTCTTCGTGAACGCCTGACTCGTTGAAGCCGCCGTCTTGACGCGCATTGGTGACGGACATGGGTGCCTCCTGAGGAACTGGATCGTCGGCCAACCCATGGATGAGGGTACGCGCCTGGCGTGACTCCCGTCACTGTGCGTCGTCGCCCGACCAGTGCGACCCCTACGGAACGCCGCAGGGCCGCCCACGACGCCGCATTCCGTCCGCCATCGCGGACGCTCTTACAACGCGGTGACTCTCCTGGCGCGCCGGACGAATCACCTTGGCGTGGATCACCTGAATGGCGTCGATGAGTTCCGGGTCGCGCAGGGTGCAGCGACGGCGTCCAGCCTACGACGTCCATCAGGCGCCTTCTCCTGGCATGGGCGTCCGGCGAGGTCGCTAGAGTCCGTTCGTGGGCACCTCACCCATGGCGCGATGCGCCGATGGCGGCCACAGCGGCCGGAGCCCGTGCGTCGAGCACTCGTAGTGGACGCGGACGACTGGTCCAAGGTCGTGCTCGCGGCCATCCCGGTGGTGGGCGCCGTGGCCAAGCTCCTCCGGGGCGCGGTCAAGGGTCGCCGCGGTCGGTTGGTCAGCGACGCAGACCTGCTCGCGAAGCT
Source organism: Geodermatophilus sp. URMC 61 (assembly GCF_052931555.1). Lineage (NCBI taxonomy): Bacteria > Bacillati > Actinomycetota > Actinomycetes > Geodermatophilales > Geodermatophilaceae > Geodermatophilus > Geodermatophilus sp. URMC 61. Next base: position 683,675 of record NZ_JBRFHZ010000002.1, on the reverse strand, counting down.
CCCACCGGACAGCGCTGCGTACAAGCGCATGCTGGCGCACCTGGACGCGGAGGTCGCGCGCATCGTCGAGGAGGAGGACAGGAAGCGACGGGACGCCGTCGGGGTCGTGCTGGGTCTGGCGCTCCTGGCCGCGGCAGCAGCCCTCGTCGTCTCCGCATGGCGCAGTGACGGTGACGTGGCCCCGTACCTGTGGACGGCCGCGGCGGTGGTCGCGCTCCTGGGCACCGTCGGCCTGGTGCAGGACGCGACCCCGCGAGCACGGGACGACTCGGGTCGACCGATCAAGTAGGCCGATCCAGCTCTCCTCCCGCACCTCGGCTTGCGTCGCTGGGACCCTTGTGGTCCTTCGGCTCCCGGTGGTCGCACTGGGCTGGACGGACGATGACACTCGATTGGAGTCACTCGACCGGACCCATCGGGGGAGCGGAAGGGTTCGCGTCCCGGTGATGACGTCCGCGAGCCCGGTCGGTCGGGAATTCCGAGGATCTTTGAGTCACTGGTTCCTGACGGGTGCGACGTGTCCCTGTAATGGCATCCGGCCATTCGGTAGCCGAACCGGGATCGGTCAAATCCGCCCGCTGAGCAGGGTCTTTGGCCAGTACTGAGACTGCGCGGGCCCCATTACGGTCCCCTCGGCACCACGAGGTGTCGCCAGGAACCCACCACAAGGGGGGATCATGGAAAAGACCGCTCGCCACGTCCTCCTGGCCACGACGTTCGGCGCAGCCCTGGCCGCCGGTCTCGTCACTCCCGGCATGGCCCAGGCCGAGGTCGCTCCATACGACTGCGGTTGGGACTACGACTGGGATGGCGACGGCGACCGGGATCGGGACGACTACGACTGGTGGTACGACCGTCACCGCTACCACGACTACCACGAGGGCGACGACACACGTGAGGAGTGCGAGGAATAGTCCGTCCGGCGCGGCGCCCCCGGACGCCGCGCCGCGTCCGTGATCCGATCCCCACCCTCGTCTCGTGCGCTCCCCCTCAGCGCTTCCTGCGCGCCTCGGCGGTCTCCTTGTCGTTCGCCTTCCTGATGGCGTCGACCAGCTCGTCCTTGCTCATCTTCGACCGGCCTGAGACGTCCAGCCGCTTGGCGACGTCCATCAGGTGCTCCTTGGTGGCGTTGGCGTCGACACCGCCCTTGGTCTCGCGGTTGGTGTCCCGGCCGCCCTCGGCCTGCGCGTCGCTGGGACCCTTGTGGTCCTTCGGCTCCCAGTGGTCGCCGACCTTCTCGTGCGTGTGCTTGACCGCGGCCCAGGCGACCTGGTTGGCGCGCTGCTCGTCGTCGTAGGAGTCCATCGCCGAGTCGTGCGCCTTGGCGAAGGTGCGCTGTGCCTTCTCGTCCGAGCGCTGCAGGGTGCTGGGGATCTCGTCCTGTTTGGCGTCCCCGCTCTTCGTCGTCTTCGGCATGCCGGGCCGTTACCCGCCGCCCGTGGGCGTCAGTCGCCGTCCCCCAGCCAGGTGACGCCGTGCTCCCGGGAGGCCCGCTCGTAGGCCTCGCCGGGCGACGCGTCGGCGCGGCTGGCCTCGGCCAGGATGCGGGAGAAGCCCTCGAAGCCGGCCGGGGAGGTCGTGCACAGCAGCCGGCCGGTGCGCGGGACCACGCGCCGGTGCGCGTGCGGCTCGCCGTGCGGGAGGAACAGCGTCCCGCCCGGGCCCACCGTGAACCCCAGGTCCCCGCACACGACGACGTGCTCGCCCTCGACGACGCAGTAGCGACGCAGTAGAGCTCGTCGGTCTCCCGGTGCACGTGGCGCGAGGTGTCCAGCAGCCGTGTCCCCTCCTGGAAGAGGGTGGACGCACCGCCGGTGGTGTCCGCGGACGCGCGGATGACGATCGTCGTGCCCCAGAGCACCAGGCGCTCGCTACGCCCCGTGCCCCCCGTCACCGCCCTGTCGCGCCGCAGGCCAGGAACGGGACCAGCGCCGTGACCAGCTCCTCGGGAGCCTCCTCGGCCATGTGGTGGCCGCTGTCGATGCGGCCACCGCCGCGCAGGTCGCCGGCCCAGTCCGCCCAGATCCGCAGCGGGTCGCCGTGCAGGTCCTCGAGGTCGTCGCGGGCGGACCAGAGCACCAGCGTGGGGCAGGTGACCCGCCGTCCGGCGGCCCGGTCGGCCTCCTCGGCGGCGCGGTCCACGGTCAGGCCGGCGCGGTAGTCCTCGAGCATGGCGTGCACCGTGGCGGGGTCGGCGATCGCCCGGCGGAAGTCCGCGTGGTTCTCCCGCCCCATCTGCGCGGCCTTCCCGGGGGCCAGCGCGCCGTACCAGGCATCGGGGTCGGCGCCGATGGCCCGCTCGGGCTTGTCGGGCTGGGCGAAGAAGAACCAGTGCCACCAAGCCGTGGCGAAGCGGGCGTCGGCGCGGTCGAGGTGCTCCACGATCGGGATGCAGTCGAGGACGGCGAGATGGCTGACGGCGTGGGGGTGGTCGAGGGCCGTGCGCAGCGCGACGTAGCTGCCGCGGTCGTGCCCGACGACGGCGAACCGCTCGTGCCCGAGGCCCCGCATGAGCGCGACCACGTCGCGGGCCATGGCGCGCTTGGAGTAGGGCGCGTGATCCTCGGTCGTCGGCGGCGTGGACGACTGCCCGTAGCCGCGCAGGTCCGGGCAGACGACGGTGTGTCCCGCCGCGGCCAGCAGCGGGGCGACCCGGTGCCAGGTGGTGTGCGTCCGCGGGTGGCCGTGCAGCAGGACGACGGGCGGGCCCTCGCCGCCGGCCCGCACCCGCAACCGGACGCCGTCCGCCCCGTCCGCCGTGGTCTCGGGGAAGCCGTCGAAGAAGCCCACCTCAGGGCTCGGTGAACCGGGACCAGTGCGCGCGCTCGTCGTCGGTCATCGCCCGGCTCGTGTCGGTGGCGAAGTCGAACGCCACCATCACCACGGAGGCGCGGATGGCGACGGCGTCGTCCTGGACCAGCTCCTGCCGGACGGTGAGCGACTTCGTGCCCAGCCGGGTGACCCAGCTGCGCACGCACAGCCGCTCACCGGTCCGGTAGTACAGCTGGCGCAGGTAGTCGACCTCGAGTCGCGCGAGGATCAGCCCCTGGTCCCCCGGTGCTCTCCCGGCCATGGCCAGCCGCGCGTCCTCGATCAGGCTCAGCGCGCGGGCGTGGTTGACGTGGCCGAGGGAGTCCGGGTCCGACCAGCGCAGCTGGACGGCGTGCTCGTGCGGGGCGCTCAGGGCAGGTCCGCGGTCTCTGCGGACTGGCGGTGGGCGCCCTGGGCGTCGTCCGGGTCGGGGTGGACCGTCCGCTCCTCGGACTCGGCCAGGATCACCTCGGCGGCGACCTCCTCCATGCCGCTGCCGGAGAGCTCCTCCTCCTCGGGCAGCAGCTCCGCCCGCGTGGAGACGTTGTGCTCGGTGACGTTGGCCAGCGCCTCGGGGCTGGGCTCCTTGTTGGTGGTCATCTCAGAACCGCTGCTGCTCGGTGCCGATGCCCAGGGCGCGGGCGACGTCCTGCACGTTGTCGAACTGCTGGCCGGACGGCAGCCGGCGCAGGTCGGACAGCACCCGGTCCGGGGCGTTGGCCTCCTGGGCCTTGGCCACGAGGGCGTCCTTGTCGGCCGGCCACACCTCCTTGCCGAGTGCCTCGGCGATCGCGGCGCGGCGCTCGACGTCGCCGGTGGAGGTGCCGGGAGAGGTGGCGGGCTGGTGCGGGTCGGTCATCTCGAGCTTCCTCACTGGGCCTGGGGGGTGGAGTCGTCGGTGTAGCGCAGGATCGCGGCGACCGGGATGTCGCCGGGCATCGCCGCCCGGGGGACGACGACGACGCCGGCCGCGCTCGCCACCGAGGCGGCGAGCAGCGCCCCCTCGGCCGGGACGACGGTGCCGTGGGTGCCGAGCGCGTCCATGTCGTGCTGGTCGACGCCCAGCTCGAGCGGCGAGTTGCCGACGATCAGCGTGTCGTCGGGGTCCTGCTGGTCGGCGAGGACCAGGGTCTCGACCTGGCCCTTGCGGAGCGCCTCGACCACCGCGGCCTTGCCCGTGACGGCCAGGCCGTGCGCGCCGGCCGAGGCGAGCTTCTCCACCGCGTCGGCCTCCTCGCGGGCCTCGTGCTCCGCGACCAGCTCGGCGGCTCGCTGGTCGACCGGCTCGCGGTCGGCGCCGGCGGCGCGGCCGCCCTCGTCCATGGAGACGATCAGCTCCGACCACAGGTCACTGGCCCGGTCGGTGAGGATCTGCCGGGCCCGCATGTCGCCGGCGAGGAGCACGAACTCCGGGTGCAGCCGGCGCGCCAGCGAGGCGATGCGCTCGGCGACGTTGTCGGCGTTGTGGATCCACTTGTTCTCGGCGTTGTGCTGGTACCGGTGGTGGGCCCAGCCGCCGCCCTGGAACTTGCGGATCTGGAAGCTGTCGCCCTCGACCTCGTCCTCGATCTCGGGCCGGCCGACGAGGGTGGCCACCGAGATGTCGGCGCCGACCCGGTCGGTGACGACGACGATGTGCGGCACCCGTCCGGGCAGCTGCCGCAGGACGGGGAGCAGGTTCGGGGTGGGCGACCACTCGGCGACCTCCTGCCGGGGCGAGTCCACCAGCGGCTGGTCGAGGACGACGCTGCCGTCCGCGGCGACGACCAGGGCCCGGCCCCTCAACGTGGCGATGTCCCCGCCCTCGTTGGCCTCGAGCAGGCGGCTGCGGACCGCCTCGACGACCGTCTCCGGCGCGCCCTGCTCGGTGAGCTTCTCGGCGATGGCGCGGACCCGCAGCTCCACCTCGGTGTCGGCGTTCTCGGTGGTGTGCGTGACGTCGGCACACACGGTGGCGTAGGGCCCGGAGGCGCTGAAGACCGGCTCCAGGAAGGACACGTCCATGGGGTGGGAACCACTCCTCGATCGCTGCGGCATGACGAACAGCGGGGCCCGCGGTCGGGCACTCCCGCCTCCGCCGCCTACCCACCGGCCGTGGCCTCACACCCGTGTCGGATCCGGAGGGCGGGGGTAGGCGGTCGGCCATGACCGAGCACGATCAACTGCCGCTGCCCGACTACGACCACCTCCCCGTCGAGGGGCTCGCGTCGCGGATCCGCACCCTGGACGCCGCGGGCCTGCAGACGCTGCTGGAGTACGAGCGCGCGCACGCCGACCGGCTGCAGGTGGTGACGATCATGGAGAACCGGCTGGCCGCGCTGCACGAGGGCGCGCAGCCCTCCGGTGGCGACCCCGCCGCCGCGGCCGTCGACGACCCGGTGCACGCGAGCGCCGGCTCCAAGGTCTCCGAGGCCACCAGCGGCCCGGCGATGAACCCGCCGTCCCAGGGCGACCCGACCAACCCGGCTCAGCCGCGCTCCAGCGGCTCGCACAAGAAGGGCAGCTGAGCCGCTTCCCGCCCTCGCGAGATCTGCACAGTGGCGCCCATCGGGTGCCCCGAGGCCGCCACTGTGCAGATCTCGCCGCGGTCAGTCCCCGCCGAAGGCCGCGGCGATGTCCAGCGCGGCGGGGCCGAGCAGCACGATGAACAGCGTCGGCAGGATGCAGAGGATCAGCGGGAAGATGACCTTCACCGGGATCTGCATCGCCTTCTCCTCGGCCCGCTGCCGCCGCTTGAGCCGCATCTCCGCCGCCTGGGTGCGCAGCACGTCGGCGATGGAGACGCCGTACGCGTCGGCCTGCACGACCGCGCGGATGAAGCGGCGCAGGTCGGGCACCGCCGTCCGCTCGGCCAGCGCCAGGTAGGCCTCGCGGCGGGGCTGGCCGACGGCGATGTCCTGCAGCGTGCGCACCAGTTCCTCGGCGAGCGGGCCGCGGCCGTTGCGCCCGGCCCGCGCCATCGCCGCCTCGAAGCCGAGCCCGGCCTCCACCGCGATGGTCATCTGGTCGAGGGTGTCGGCCAGTTCCAGCGCGATCGCCTGCTGCCGTTCCTGCCCGCGGCTGTAGAGCAGCAGCTCCGGGACGACGTAGGCCACCCCGGTCACGACGACGGCCATCAGCACGGTCAGCGGACCCGGGCTGGCCGTCACCACCAGCAGCCCGAGCGCCGCGGCGACCAGGGCGAGCACCAGCTTGGCCGCTACCAGCCGGGGCACCGGCCACTCCGCCGGGCGGCCGGCCGCGCCGGCCAGCCGGTTGAGCCGGGCCACCGTGCCGGCCGGGGTCAGCGCGCCGGCCAGGCGCGGCAGCAGCCGGGCCCGTGGGCGGGCGGCGGCCGCGCCCGGCAGGTCCAGGCCGCGGGTGAGGTTGGCGCGGGTGCGGGCGGCGGCGTCCTGCGGGCGGGCCAGCAGCGCCCAGCCCAACAGGGGGACGGCGAGGGCCACGGCCAGCGCGGCCGCGAGCACGGGAACGGGGACGGGGAGCATCAGAACCGGATCGCCACGGTCTTCTTCAGCCACAGCCCGCCGACGACCAGCAGCACGACGACCGCCGCCGTCATGCACCAGCCGACCAGGGTGGTGGTGAAGGGGGCCAGGTAGGCCGGGTTGCTCACCATGAGGAACGCGACGATGCCGAAGGGCAGGGCCATCAGCACGACGGCCGACAGCTTGCCCTCGGCCGACAGCGCCTTGACCTGACGGCGGATGGCGTTGCGCTCCCGGATGGTCCGGCCGACGGTGTCGAGCACCTCGGCCAGGTTGCCGCCGACCTCGCGGTGGATGCCGATCGCCTGGGCGACCCAGCGGAAGTCGTCGCTGGCCATCCGCTCGGCCACCTCGTCGAGGGCGTCGCCGAGGTCGCGGCCCACCCGGGTCTCGTTGACGATGCGGGCGAACTCCTCGGAGGTCGGGGCCGCGGCCTCCTGCGACACCGTGTCGACCGCGCGCAGCAGGCTGTGGCCGGCGCGCAGGCTGGAGGCCATCAGCTGCAGCGAGTCGTCGAGCTGGTCGGCGAACGCCGCCTGCCGCCGTCCGCGCCGGAGCCCGAGGACCACCTTCGTGGCCAACGGGACCAGGGCCGCGAACAGTGGCGCGAGCAGCACCCCGCCGAGCAGGAAGCCCAGCGCGCCGAGGACGACGGTGCCCAGTCCCACCAGCAGGACGACGTCCGGCAGCGCGGTCGCGACCCCCGCCCGCTCCAGCGCGGCCGTGCCGCGGGCCACCAGTCCGCGCCGGGCGAGCACCCGCTCCACCGCGGCACCGGCGGCGGCCGACGCACCGGCCAGCGCGGACGTCGGCGGGGCGACGGCGGGGTCCAGCCGGGACAGCGGCACCCGCCGCGGCCCGGCCGGGAGGACGGCGACGACGAGGAGCAGCAGCGCACCCGTGACCGCGAGCAGGCCCGCGACGAGCAGCATCAGGCCCACCCCCGCCGCGGCGGAGGCGTGCCGAACACCCGGGGCGAGACCCGGATGCCGAGCTCGTCGAAGCGGTCGGTGAACCGCGGCCGCACCCCGGTGGGCACCGGCTTGCCGAGGAAGCGGCCGGCGGCATCGACGCCCGCGGAGTAGTCGAAGAGGAAGGCGTCCTGCAGGGTGACCGTCTCCCCCTCCATGCCCTGCACCTCGGTCACGTGGGTGACCCGCCGGGTGCCGTCGCGCAGCCGGGTCAGCTGGACGACGACGTCGACGGCCGACGCGATCTGCTCGCGGATCGCCCGCAGCGGCAGGTCCATGCCGGCCATCAGCACGAGGGTCTCCAGCCGGGCGATCGCGTCGCGCGGGGAGTTGGCGTGCACCGTCGACAGCGACCCGTCGTGGCCGGTGTTCATGGCCTGCAGCATGTCCAGCGACTCCCCGCCGCGGCACTCCCCCACCACGATCCGGTCGGGGCGCATCCGCAGCGAGTTGCGCACCAGGTCGCGGATGGTGATCGCGCCCTTGCCCTCGATGTTGGGCGGCCGGGACTCCAGCCGGACGACGTGCTCCTGCTGCAGCTGCAGCTCGACGGCGTCCTCGATGGTGACGATCCGCTCGCCCTCGGGGATGAACGAGGACAGCACGTTGAGCAGCGTCGTCTTCCCGGTGCCGGTACCGCCGGAGACGATCACGTTGAGCCGGGCCTCGACGCAGGCGTGCAGCAGCTCGGCCATCTCGGGCGACAGGGTGCCGAAGCCGATCAGGTCGTCGACGGTGAACGGGTCCTTGGCGAACTTGCGGATGGTCAGGGTCGACCCGCTGAAGGCCAGGGGCGGGATGATCGCGTTGACCCGGGAGCCGTCGGCCAGCCGCGCGTCGACCAGCGGCGAGGACTCGTCGACCCGCCGTCCCACCCGGGACACGATCCGGTCGATCACCCGGCGCAGGTGCTCCTCGGAGGTGAACCGCGCGGCCGTGCGGGCCAGCCGGCCGTCCTGCTCGACGTAGACCGCGTCCGGGCCGTTGCACATGATCTCGGTGACGCTGGGATCGTCGAGCAGCCGCTGCAGGGGGCCGTAGCCGAGCACGTCGTCGGCCAGCTCGGCGGTCAGCCGCGCCCGCTCCTCGGCCGACAGCGGGACCCGCTCCTCCTCGACCACCTCGTCGAGCTCCCCGAGGACGACGGCGCGCAGCTGCTCCTCCGACAGCGACGGGTCGTTCATCCGGTTGCCCATGCGCTCGAACAACGCCTTGGCCACGCGGTCCTTGAGCCGGGTGAGCGCGTCGGTGGGCGGGGCGACCGCCACCCCCGCGGCCGGGGTCACGGGCCGGGGCGGCGGCAGGACGGGCGACGCGGCCGGCGCCTCGGGTGCGGCGTGCCCCTGGGCCGCGGCCAGCCGGCTGGCGAGGTTCACGACGCCGCCCGGTGCTTGGCCCGGTACCGGCTCGGCTTGACGATCGGGGTGGCCGCGAAGCGGGCGACCAGCCGGCGCAGCTCCTTGGCCGCCGGGTCCTTGCGGCCGCCGGCGACGATCGGCACACCCTGGTTGGTCGACACCGGCACCGCGGCCGAGCGCGGGACGACGACGTCCACCCCGGTGCCGATCGCGAGTTCGACGTCGCGCACCGACAGCCCGCCCTTGGGGTCGGCGAGGTTCATGACCACGTGCCGGCCCGCGGGGATCATGCACAGCTCGCGCAGGACGTCGAGCTCCTTGCGCAGCCCGCGGACGCCGGGGACGTCCATGCTGCTGAGCATCACGACGTCGGTGGCCCGGTCGAGGGCGGCGAGGGTCTGCTCCGAGAGGCCCGGCGCGGTGTCGACGACGACGTAGCGGAACTCGCGGGCCAGCGAGGTGAGCAGCCGGCTGACGTCGGCGGCGGTCACGGCGTCGCCGGCGGCCGGGGACTCCGCGCCGCACACGGCGTACAGGCCGCTGGGGTGCTGGGTGAGGAAGGTCTTGAGCACCATCGTGTCCTCGGCCGCCGGGCCGTGGGCGACGTCGGGCAGGGAGTACTCGGGCACGAGGCCCAGCGCCGAGGCGACGTCGCCGAACTGGACGTCGAGGTCGACGAGCACCGTCGACTGCGGCGCGGTCGCGGTCAGTCCGATCGCCAGGTTGGATGCCACCGTCGTCTTGCCCACCCCGCCCTTGGGGGAGGCCACGGTGATGACCCGCCCGGTGTAGCGGGCGGTCTCCTCGACCGGGCGCAGCACCCGTCGTCGTCCGGCCGCGGCGGAGCCGGCGCGCTCGAGGGCGGCCCGCAGCTCAGCGGCGTCCGCGGTGGGCGACAGCAGGTCGCGGACGCCGGCCCGCATCGCCTCCTGCCACGTCTGCGGCCCCGGGTCGGCGAGCAGGACGACGCTGATGCCCGGGCACTGCACGTCGAGCCGGGCGGCCAGGCCGAACACCTCCTGGGGAGGCGCCAGCGGGCCGATCAGCAGGACCTCGGGCAGCTCGCCGTCGACCAGCTGCTCGAACAACCGCGCCGGGTCGGCGGGCAGCCGGCCGGCGGGCAGCACGTGCACGTCGCCGTCGGTCGCCTCCTTGACGCGCAGGACGAGCTCGTCGTCGGCTGCGCCGAGAACCACGCGGCTCATGAGTAGTCCTTGTCGTAGACGTTGCCCGGGGAGAGGACCTCGGTGCCGGTGGTGTCGACCCCCTCCGGCTCGAGGGAGAGCCAGACGGTGCCGTGCTCCATGCCGAAGACGACGGCCTCGGCCGCCTCGGGCCGCAGCCCCAGGGTGACCAGCAGGCTGGCCGAGGGCGCGGCGCTGCCGGAGGAGGCGGTGTCGGTGCCCTCCCCCTCGGAGGCCGGCGCCGGTGCGCCCTGGACCTGGGTGACCAGGACGCGGTGCAGCACCGAGTGCGTCACCCCGGTCCCGTCCGGCAGGCCGAGCGAGACGTGGACGCCGACGCTGTCACCGGCCGAGAGCCGGCCGCCGACCGCGCGCTGCGGCTCGAGCAGGAGGCTCACCTCCGACGTCCCCTCGGGCGGGGCCACGGTGCCGGGCACGGAGAGGTCCTCCGGCGCGGCGAAGCGGGCGGCCAGCAGCTGCTCGCCCGGCTGCAGGTCGGCGGTGGCGACCTGCCCGGCGAGCTGGTCGAGGTCGGTGACCCGGCCCTCGACGGCGGCCTTGGCCGGCAGCCGCTCGGTGCGGACCAGCTCGGTCAGCTCCTGGGCCGGCGTCCCCTCGGGGACGGGCTGGTCCACCACCAGGACGTCCACGGTCTGCACCCCGGCGAGGGCGCGGGCGTCGGCACCTCGCACGTAGGCCAGGAGGACCACGGCGCCGGTGGCGGCGAGGAGCAGCGCCGCGAGGGCGGCGAGCAGGCGGCGTCTCACGAGGGCCCCTATCGGACGAGTCGGAGGACCCAAGCGCCCATCTGCGGGGCGTTGGAGTCGTGGTCGAAGGCCTCGCCGAGCTCGACGAAGCGGGTGAAGTAGCCGGTGACGCAGCGCTCGTTGCCGCCGCACGGTCGCGACGGTGAGCTGAACTGGCCGCCCAGGTGGTAGCCGGTGAGCCGGAAGGCGGCGTAGCCGTAGACCCGGTACCAGGCACCGCTGCCCGTGCCGCCGAACTGGTCGAAGATCGGCAGCAGCACCGTCTGCCCCACCCAGGAGGAGAAGTCCTGGGCCGAGCACTCGGCCGGCGGCGTGTTGCCGGTCGAGGAGTACGAGCGCTCGTCGCGGGCGCTGCTGGCGCGGCAGTCGCCCGGGTCGCTGACCAGGTACCCGAACCCGCCGGGCACGAAGTTGTCCGACGGCCCGGTGCAGTCCTTGATCGTGCTCGAGGACTTGGTGAGGTGGATCGTGCGCTCGGTCGTGCCCGAGGGCAGCCCGCCACCGGTCTGTTGGACGAACTCGCACCAGGAGAAGGTCAGCGGCAGGACGGCGGTGCCGCGGCTGGGGCCGCCCCACGCCACCGTGGCGGTGGCCGAGACGGTGGTCGCGTCGTGCCCGATCACCGGGGCGAACCAGTGCTCCTTCGGGGTCCTCCCGGAGACGGTGACGCGGTTCGGGTTCGACGCCAGGACCGGCGGGGCTGCGGTGGCGTCGCCGAGGTTGGCGTCGACCATGCCCTGGGCGGTCGCCTGCACGTCGCCGCAGGCACCCCGGGCGCAGTCGGCGGCGACGGCCAGCGCCGCGGCGTCGGCGGCGACCTGCAGCCGGGCCTTCTCGGCGTAGAGAGCACCGATGTCGACGGCGATCGCGGTGAACCCGAGGACCGGCACCATGAGCAGTGCCAGGAGCACGGCCGAGGCACCGCGCTCGCCGGCGAGCCGGCGGCGGAGGGCGGGGCGGCCGCCCTGCATCCCGGCCCCGTCCCGGGCACCGCCCTGAGCGGGGCGAGGGGTGGGGAGCACGGGGTCCTCCCGCGAGTGGCGGGGGGCAGGGGGGTCCCTTCTCAGCCGTTGCACCGCATGACCCCCGTCCCGGTCAGGTCGATGCTCGCGCCGAAGAAGCCGGTGAGGAACGGCATCGGGTAGTCGACGGTCACGCGCACGGTCGACGGGGTCGTGGTCGTCGCCGGACAGGCAGCCGGCGTCACGGTGATCTGCGCGTTCCTGATCGCCGGGTCGAGCGTGGGGGCGGCGTCCCGGACGGCCGTGCGAGCCGCGGCCGGGTCGTTCTGCAGGGCCATGACCCGGGCACCCTCGCGGGCGGCGGCGGACAGGGTGCCCTGCACCTGGAACGCGTGCCCGAACTCGGCGATGCCGAGCACCAGGACGAGCAGCAGCGGCACGATGAGCGCGAACTCCACGGCACCGGCGCCGTGCTCGTCGCGCAGTCGGGTGCGCACTCCTCCCCCACCTCCTCCCGCTGTCGTCGCCGGGTGCGGCGCGGCGCAGCGGCCCCGGGGGGACGGGACCGCTGCGCCGTGGGATGTGGAGGGTCAGCCGGCAGCCGGAGCTCCGCCGCCGGCGGCGGTGCCGAGCGAGCCGGCGATGCTGGTGAACAGGGCGGACAGCTGGGTGCGCAGCAGGATGACCGCGGTGATGATGCCGACCGCGATCAGGCCGACCATCAGGCCGTACTCGACGGCGGTCGCACCCTTCTCCTCGCGCTTGAGGCGCTCCTCGGCGAACGAGTACAGCGTGATCAGCGTGGCCAGCGGGTTGGTGACGAGGTTGAGCACGGGGACTCCCTGGGGGACGGTGCCGTCCGGTCCGGGTCGGGCGACCCGACGTCGCGGCACTTGCCAGGGGGGTGTCGAACGGCCGGACGCCCGGCTTGAGCCCGGTCCACCCGGTCGGCCGACAGCGTCCACCTGCCCGGGTGAGCAGTTCTCCGTCGGGATCACCCCACGTGACCGTCCTCGCGCGGCGCTCACCGCGGAGATCGCCGGGGTCAGGGCAGCAGGGCGGTGCCGCCGATGACGAGGGCGGCGCCGGCGAGCATGGCCGGACCGAACGGCAGCTCGTCGCGCAGCCGGATCCGTCGGGTCGCCACCAGGCCCAGCGCGACCACGGCCTGGACGACGAAGCCGGCGAGCGCCCCGAGCACGACCGCCGCCCAGCCGAGCCAGCCCAGGTACAGGCCGAGGAGCGCGGCCAGCTTCACGTCGCCCATGCCCAGGCCGCCGGGCGAGACGAGCGCGAGCGCGAGGTACACCGCGAACAGGGCCGCGGCGCCCAGGACCGCGCGCAGCAGGGCGTCCCAGGCGCCGTCGACGAGGGCCGGGAGGAGCAGCAGCCCCGTGCCCGCGGCCAGCGCCGGCAGCACCACACGGTTGGGCAGCAGCCGGTGCTGCAGGTCCACCACGGTGAGGAGCACGCCCACGACGGCGAGCAGCAGGAATGCCGGCAGCTCCCAGGACAGCCCGGTGCGCAGCACGGTGAGCGCCGTCAGCAGCGCGGTCGCGACCTCGACCAGCGGCGGGCGGACGGCGACCGGGCCGGGTCCCAGCAACTCCCGGGCACCGGCACCCGGCGGCCAGGGGAAGCGCCCGGCAGCGCGGTTGACCAGCAGGCCCGCGCCCGCCCCGAGGAGCAGGGCGACGACGGCGAGGACGGGGAGCACGGGGCGACGATGGCACGGCGGCGGTCGTCGGTGCGGGACCGCCACCGGTCCGGGGGATGCCGCGAGCCGCCGCCGAGTGCTCGTCGGTCTGATCGGCTGCACGGGGCCGCCGTCCCACCGGACCGGTGGTTTCCGGCACCCTCGGCGGCATGAGCGAGACCGCGCAGGTCGCCCTGGCCGTCGTCTGCTTCTCCGTGGCGCTGCTCGCTCAGGTGACCGCCCTCGCGCTGCTGGTCGCAGAGGCCCGTCGGGCCGGCTCCGCCCTGCGTCGCTGGCGCGACGGTGGCACCGCGGAACGCGAGCGGGAGGCTCCCGTCCGGCTCGGTGAGCTCACCAGCCTGCTGGACACCCTGCTGGACAACCGGTTCGACCGTGCTGCCGCTGCTGTCCTGCTGGTGGTCGGCGTCGTGGCCGGCGCGCTGGGCTGGTTCCTGGCGCTCTGACCGGAACGCACACCCGAGCCGGGCGTCCCGTGCGACAGCCCGTCCCTCGGGGCGGACCCGCGGGTCGCGCCGGCAGGCTGACCGGTGTCCCGGGCCTCGTCCTGACCGCACCCGGATCCGGTCGGCTCACCACGTCCGGCTCCCGACGGAGCGGCCGGCGAACGGTCAGTAGGGCGGTGGTTCGGTGACCGCGGTCAGGCCGCTGGGTGTCGTGACGGTGAGGGTGCCGTCGGCGGCCATGGCGTAACCCGGACCGGCGCCTGGTGCTTGCCGCGGTGGTCGGCGGTGCAGAAGCCGGCCAGGTTGGCCGCGGCGGTCTCGCCGTCGGGCCAGGCGCGGACGTGGTCGAGCTAGCCTGCGGCGGGCGACGCGGCGGCGGCAGCCGGGAAAGCGGCAGCGCCGATCCCGGGCCGGGCGAAACGGTCCAGCGCCGCCTCGGGCCGGTACCCGAGCTGGGGCCGGGCGGGCCCAGGCCGGGGCGGCCGGTCAGGTCGTGCCCGCAGGCCTCCGGCCGCCGCCGGCAGGCCTGCCGCCCGCAGCCGCCGGCCCGGCGCAGCCCCGGCAGGTCGGTCAGCGCCGGCAGCGCGCCGCTGGTCGCGTCGGTGACCGCGATCCGCGGCCGATCGGCCAGCCCACCCACGCCCGTGGCCGACAGCAGCGCGGCCAGCTCCTCACGCTGGCCGTCGGCGGCCGCGGCCAGCGCGTCACCGGCCGCGGTCACCCGCCCGGCCGCACCGGCCCGCCAGGCGGCCTCGTCGGCGGCGTCGGCGCGCTGCCCGGTGCGCACCATCCGCCCGGCCGCACCCAGGGCCAGGCGGGCGGCGTGCACCGCCGCACCGGCCTGGTCGACCGCGCGGTCGGCAGCCGCCCACCAGCCCGAACCAGGGGTGGCGGTGCGGGGTGAGCGGGGGGACCTCCGCATCGGGTTCGGGCAGGTCGCGCCCGAGGTTGTCGAGCCACTCGCAGGGGTCCTGCCAGGGCCCGGCGTCCCACTCGGCGGGGCCGGGTGGGACGCCGGGCTCCCCGCCCGGAGCACCGGAGGCGGCAGCGTCGCCGAAGCCGGCGCTCACCAGCTCGTCCAGCCAGCGGTCGAAGTCGGCGGCGCTGAGCTCCGCGGCGGCCCGCTCGATCGGGCCGCCCTCGACGTCGACCGGCTCGACAGCGCCACCGGCAGGGAGCGAAGTGGCTGACATCGCGGCCGCGTCGGCCGGCTCGAAGTGCTCATCCGCCAGGCACGTCCTCTGGCCCGCGGCCGCGGTGCCGTCGCAGGCGCTCGGGGTGGGGGTCGGGTCGAGGCCGGCGAGGGCGCGGGCCAGCTGGCGGACCATCTCCGCGGGCACCGGCCTGCCGTCGACCTCCCCCGCCTGGTCACCACCCAGGACGGTGTGCACCGAGGCCACGATGGTCAGCAGCGCCTGCACCGGCGGCAGGTCGGTCTCGCCGGGGCGCAGCACGAGGTCCAGCAGGCAGTCCACCAGCTTCTGCCCCCGCGTGCGCGCGTCGCCGGGGTCGGGGTCCAGGGCGTCGACGCAGGCACCCAGCGCGCGGTAGAACGCCTGCGCCTCCGGCGTGCTGCACACCACCGTGACCACCGACATCCCCAGCGTGCGGTCCTCCCGCAGCGAGATGCCCCGCCGCTTGAGCGCCCGGGCCAGGTCCCGCGCCGCGTCGCGGGCGTTCAGCCGGGTGACCACCCGGCGTACCCGCGCTCCCAGCGCGGCCGGGGTGGTCACCCGCTGGCGGGCGGCCAGCCAGGCCAGCAGGTCGGCCTCGACCTTCGCGCGGAGGGTGTCGTCGGTGATCGGGGCGACGTGCTCGAGCAGGCACCACAGGTGTCCCGGGTGCAGCAGCCCGGCCGCGAGCGCGTCCAGCACCCGAGGCAGCCGGGTGACCAGCGCCAGCGACCGCGCCAGCTCCGCCTCCGCCGCCTGCACCGTGACGTTCAGCGCGATGGCCAGCTCCTGGGCGGCCCACTCGCTCACCGGGCGCAGCACCTCGGCCCGCGCCGCCCACCGCTCGGCCGACATCGCCCCGCGCTCCCCCGGCGCCCGATCGGCACTGGCAGGGCGGGAGACCGCGAAGTCCGCCACCGCCCGGGCCCGCACCGCCGCCTGCCGGCTCATCTCCCGCGCCGCGGCCTGCACCGCACCCAACGGACCGCTCGCCCAGCCCACCGACGGCTCATCCACCGCCACGTTGCCGGACACGCCCGACGCGTCGACACCGACCGTCCCGGGCTGCACTCCGCCGTCCATGTGTTCGATCATATGTTCGAGTCAGATCCATGGGCAAGGGAGACTGCAGGTCAGCAACCGATCCGATCCGCTGCCCCCGCCGCAGCGCACGAAGGCCGGCCAGCCGAGGGGTGCTGACAGCGAGCGTCGCGGTCCGGGCGGCGATGAGAGCGACCTCGATCGAAGGGACGACCTACAGAGGAGCGCAGGTCAAGCGCCCTGATCAGATCTGCTGCCTGCGCTGCAGCACCATGAAGGCGAGCCAGCCGAACGGCGCCGGCAGCCAGAACGTCGCCGTCCGGAAGGCGAGGACGGCCGTGAGCGCGGCGGTCACCGGCACACCCGTCGCCGTCAGGGCGCCGACGAGGGCGGCCTCGACGGCGCCGAGCCCGCCAGGGGTGGGCGCCGCCGACCCGATCGTGGACGCCGCCAGGTAGACGACGACGAGCGTCGGCAGGGACAGCGAGGCCGAGAAGGCACGCAGGGAGGCGTCGAGCGCGAGCACGTAGCCGCCGTTGAGCAGGAGGGTGCCGAGGACCGCCGTCCCGAGGCGGCGCGGCTGGGTCAGCGCGGTGAGCAGCTGGGGCAGCGTCTGGCGCAGCAGCGGCTCCACGCGGCGGTGCAGCAGCCGCCGGGTGGGCGGCAGCAACCCCACGACGACGAGCACCGCCGTCGCCACGACCAGGACGAGGAGCACCTCACCGCTGGGCAGCAGCGTCGGGCGGGACGCCGAGACGCCGCTCACCCAGCTGCACACCAACAGCACGACCACCGTGACGACGACGGTGACGACCTGGCTCACGGCGACGCTGGCAGCCGCCGTCGCCAGCGGGACGCCGGCGCGCTGGAGGTAGCGGATGCCGACCCCGATGTGGCCCACGGTCGGCGGGGTCACCAGCGTGACGAAGGCCGTCGCGACCTGCACCAGCGTGGTGCGGCCCAGGGGCAGGTCGACCGGGACGAAGGCCTGCAGGGCCAGCGCCGCGCCGACGTAGGTCACCGCCGAGCCGAGCACCGCGACCGCGAGCCAGTGCCAGCGGGCCCCGCTCAGCGTGCTGGCGAGGCTGACCTCGGAGAGCTGGGAGGCCAGGACGTACGCGGCGACGGTCGCCGCCAGCACCGTGACGATCGTCCTCGGCCGCACGCGCTCGAGCCGCGGCGCCGCGACCGGAGTCGCCCCCGAGGGCCCGGCCAGGGCGGTGCGCAGCTCGCCGACGACCGACGTCCGGCGCACCGCCTCCCGCAGCGGCGGGGGCAGCACCAGCGGCTGGGCCAGCGCCGCCAGCCGCGCCTCGGCCGGCGCCCCGGGCCCGTACCCGTCGCGGAACGCGGTCACCGCCGCCCCGACCCCGGCGTGCGCGGCCGCGGTGACCAGCAGCGCCACGACGTCCAGCTCGCGCTGCAGCTCACTGGCCGCGGGCTGGGCGGACCGCCACCGGGTGAAGCCCACCCGGCCGTCCGGCAGCAGGACGACGGACTGCGGGCTGACCGCGCCGTGGGCCACCCCGGCCCGGTGCACCCGCCGGAGCGCGGCGAAGGCGGCCCGGAGCACCCCGGGGACCTCACCGTCCGCCTCGGCCAGCGGGGTGCCGGCGAGCGGCCGGGCCACCGACAGCAGGGCCGGCCCCGCGGACAGCAGCGTCAGCACCGTGGGCGCGGGGACGTCGGCCGCACGGGCGATGCCGGCGCAGAGCGCCTCGCGTTCGAGCTGGCCGCGCAGGGTGAGGGCGGGCCGGCCGACCACCGATGACCGCAGCCGCACCAGCGACACCCCGCGGCGGGCCAGCGAGACGCCGCGGCGGTCGGGGTCCACGACGGCCACCTCGAGCGCACCGCCGGGCGAGGTGGCGGCGTAGCGCAGGCTCTCCGCCGGGTGCGACAGCGGACACAGCTCGTCCACCCGGAGTCCGGCCGCGGCGAGGACCGCGCGGAGCCGTCCCTCGTCCGGGCGCGCGGGGACCACGCCGACCAGCACCCGGACGAGCAGGCCCGCCGCGGTGCCGGCCAGCAGGGCGACCGCTCCGCTGAGCAGGGTGAGGCTGCCCAGTGCGAGGGCGCACAGCAGGGCCGCGCCGAGCACCACCCGGGCGGGCGCGGTCCACCGCGGGCGCCGCTGCAGGTCGGCCCCGACGAGCAGGCCGACGGCGGCGGCGATCGGGGTGACCGCCGCGTCCTCGGCTGTCCCCAGCAGGTCCTGCCGGCCCAGCAGCCACTCCGCGGCCCCGCCCGAGCCTAGCGCCAGGGCACAGGCGAGGACCGCCGAGGTGACCGCGAACCGGCGCCTGCGCAGCGCGTCGAGCAGGACGACCCCGAGGACGGCCAGCACGGCGAGCGAGGCGACGCCGTTGGCGATGGACAGCACGGTGCCGGGTAGTCCGCCGAGGGCCGTGTCGGCGAGGTCGGCGCCGGCGACCGGCACCCGGGGCGCCTGCACGGCGACCAGGACCAGGAGCACCAGCGCGCCGGCCACGAGCGCCAGGGCCACACCGTCGGCGGGACGGCGGACCCGGGTGCGCGGCCAGAACGACGTCCGCCGGTCCAGGCCTCCCTCCGTCACCCGGACAGATTCGCAGGTCCTGCCCGCGCCACGGCGGCGCGGCGCGCGTGATGGACGACGGCTCCCGCGCCCAGGCCAACGGGCGGTGCGGTCTCAGCGGTGCGGTCTCAGCGGTGCGGCGCGGCCGGCTCGGGTGGGGACCCCCGCCGCCCCTCCGTGCGGGCCCACACCTCGCGCGCGGCCGCCCCGGGCAGCCGCAGGCTGACCAGCAGCGCGAGCAGCGGCAGCGGCAGCAGGGCGGCCACCGACCACACCAGGCCGTACGCGTCGGCCAGCACCCCGAACAGGGGTGTCACGGCACCGCCGGCCGAGACGGCCAGGCCGAGGGTGACGCCGGAGGCCGTGCCGACCCGGTTGGGGAGCAGCTCCTGCCCGAGGGTGGTCTGCACGGAGAAGGGCAGGTAGAGCCCCACGCCGAGCAGGACGGCGGCAGCGAGGACCCCCGGCCAGGACGGCGCGGCGACGAGCAGGACGAGACCGGGCACGGCGACCGCGTAGCCCAGCCGGATGGCCGGCACCCGGCCCCACCGGTCGGCGAGCCAGCCGCCCGCCAGCGTGCCCACCGCGCCGACGGCGAGGAACGTGGCCAACGCCGCCGAGCCGGCCGAGGTGGAGACCCCGAAGCGGTCGATGACGTACAACGCGATCAGGGACGACACCCCAAAGTAGAGGACCGAGCGGATCACCACCAGCCCGGTCAGCCAGCCGAACGACCGCCAGTCGTCCCGCTGCCGCGCCCCGCCGGCTGCGGCGGTGGTGCGCGGGCGGGCGCGGGCCCGGCAGCCGAGAGCCAGGAGGACGACGGCCGTGGCCAGGGCCGGCAGCGCGAGCAGGGGCGTCCCCGCCACGCCGTACGCGAGCAGCACGGGCGTGACGACGACCGGGCCGAGGGCGAGACCGGCGTTGCCCCCGACGGCGAACCAGCTCATCCCCTGGGCCGAGGCGCCGGCGGCAGCACGGGCCGCCCGGGCCGCGGCCGGGTGGTAGGCGGCCACGCCGAGGCCGGAGAGGGCCACCGCCGCCCAGGTCCACCAGTAGGAGCCGCCGAGGCCGGCCAGCCCGATGCCGATCCCGGCGACCAACAGGCCCAGCGGGGTCAGCCAGGGCAGGGGCCGGCGGTCGACCAGGACGCCGAAGGCCGGCTGCACCACCGACGAGAGCACGGTGGCGGCCAGGGTGATGCCGGTGGCGGCCGCGTAGGAGTACCCCCGCTCCAGCACCAGGAACGGCAGCAGCGCGGGCACCGCCCCCTGGTACAGGTCGTCCACGACGTGGCTGCCGGTCAGCAGGCCCAGCCCGCGGCGGTCCACCACGCCCCCGTCCGCGGCCGGTCGGCGGCCCCCGCGATCGCTCCGCACCAGGGCACCGTGGCCGCGCGGCCGCCGGTCGTCAACCGGCGAGGGTCAGTGCACGCCGGCGGGTGCGGGCTCCTCCGGCGCGTCGTCGGTCAGCTGCCAGGGCCGGACGACGGTCACGAGCACCGCGATGGCGAGGACCAGGGCGGCGAGGATGACCGTGCCCATCGCCGCGGCGTCGTTGCCCAGCAGGCCGACGACCGGCGAGACCGCGGCGCCGACGCCGAACTGCACCGCACCCAGCAGCGCGGCGGCCGAACCGGCCGACTCGCCGTGCCGGGACAGCGCCAGGGCCGGGGCGTTGGGCAGCGCCAGGCCGGAGGCGAAGAGCATCGCCCACAGCGGGAGGACGACCGCCACCAGCCCGCCGGTGCCGGTGACGGCGAGGACGAGCAGCGCCGCGCCGGCGACCGCGCCGACGACGGTGCCGGCGACCAGCACCTGGGCCGGTGCCCAGCGCCGCAGCACCACCGGGTTGAGCTGGGTGGCCGCGATCAACCAGAACGCGCCCGCGCCGAACAGCAGGCCGAACTGCTGCTCGTCGAGGCCGAACTGCCGCTGGAAGACGAACGACGAGCCGGAGACGTAGCTGAACAGCCCGGCCATCGTGAGCCCGGCGACGAGCACCAGGCCGACGAACGTGCGGTCGCGCAGCAGCCCCCGGTAGGTGCGCAGCGTGCCGGCGACGCCGCGGCCGCTGCGCCGCGACGGCGGCAGCGTCTCGCGCAGGGCCAGTGCGCCGACGGCGAGCAGCAGCAGGCCGTACACCGCGAGGACGGCGAAGATGCCGCGCCAGCTCGTGACCCGCAGCAGCTCACCGCCCAGCGTGGGGGCCAGCACCGGCGCGGCACCGAGCACGAGGAACAGCCGGGACAGCATCGTGGCCGCCGCCCGCCCGGTGAACAGGTCGCGCACCACGGCCATCGCGACCACCGCGCCGGCCGCCGTCCCGACGCCCTGCAGCAGGCGGAGCACGCCCAGCACCTCGATGCTCGGGGCGACCAGCACCAGCAGCGACGCCACGACGTACAGCGCCGTGCCGGCCAGCAGCGGTCCGCGCCGCCCGAACGTGTCGGAGAGCGGGCCGAGCACCAGCTGGCCGATCGCCAGGCCGACGAGTGTGCCCGTGAGGGTCAGCTGGACCATCGCCGACGTCGTCCCCAGCTCGGCGGTGATCGTGGGCAGCGCCGGCAGGTACATGTCGATCGTCAGCGGCCCGACGGCGACGAACGCACCGAGGAGGAGGGCGAGCAGCGCCCGGTTGGGCGGCGCGGCCTCCGTCGGCGGCGCGAGCGTCGCCGTCGCGGCACGGTCCTGCAGGTCGGTCACGGCTTCCCCCGTCGTCCAGGCGGTCTGTGGTGCGGCCTCGGCCGCACCTGGAGCCAAGGCCGCACCGCCGCCGCCCATTCCGGGCCGTGACGGACGCCGCTCAGACCCCCAGCGGCTCACGGGCGGCGGCGACCGCCCGGCGGGTGTCCTCGAGGACGAGGTCGTAGTTGACCTGGGCCCCTGCGGCCGCACCTGCCGCCGCGGCCGCACCGACCTGTGCGGACAGGTCGGTGACGTTGCCGGCGAGCCACACGCCGGGGACCCCGCTGCGCCCGGTCGCGTCGGCGACCAGGTGCTCCCCCATGCCCGACGGGTGCGGCACCGGGGTCAGGCCGAGACCGGCGAGGAAGCCGGCACGGGCCACCATCCGCGACTGGACGGCGACCGCCGTCCGCTGGACCACCGTGCCATCGGTCAGCCGCACGCCGACGAGCCGGTCGTCGGCGACCTCCAGCCCGGCCACCTCGCCCGTCACCACCCGGACGCCGAGGGCGGCCAGCTGCTCGGCCTCCTCCCCGGAGGGTGCCGGCTGGGTGTGCGCGAACAGGATGACGTCGGCGCTGAGCTGCCGGAATAGCAGCGTCTGGTGCACCGCCATCGGACCGCAGGCCAGCACGCCGACGGCCTGGTCGCGGACCTCCCAGCCGTGGCAGTACGGGCAGTGCAGCACGTCGCGGCCCCACCGCTCGCGCAGCCCGGGGACGTCGGGCAGCTCGTCGACCAGCCCGGTGGTGAGCAGCAGCCGGCGCGCCCGCACCGCCCGCCCGTCGGCCAGGCCGACGACGAACCCGTCGCCGTCCCGCGTCGCGCCGGCGACCTCGCCGTCGACGACGGAGCCGCCGTAGGAGCGGACCTCGGCCCGCCCGCGCTCCAGCAGTTCGCCGGGCGGCATCCCCTCGCGGGCCAGCAGCCCGTGCACGCCGGCCGCCGGTGCATTGCGCGGTGCACCCGCGTCGACCACCACCACGGACCGCCGCGAACGCGCCAGCACCAGGGCCCCGTTCAGCCCCGCGGCGCCCCCGCCGACCACCACGACGTCGTACTCGTCCCTCAGTCCACCGGTCACCGTGACCACCTCCGCGGCGACGGTGCGACGCCGAGGGCCTCGATGGCAACATCCTTTGCCAGTTCGGCAAGGTCTGGCGGCTCTGTGGCGCACGGACCGGACGGAGGCGACGGTCGACCGTGCCGAGTGGCCCGGCCGACCGTCATGGCGCGGGCTCAGGTGCCGCAGAAGGTGCGGTAGGGGCCGGTGTCGCCCGGAGCCGGTGCCGCGTACCGCTCGAGACCCGGGCGCTCCTCGTAGGGGGCGGCCAGCACCTCGAGCAGCTGCTGGAACGGGGCCAGGTCGCCGGCGGTCGCCGCCTCCAGCGCCTCCTCGACGAGGTGGTTGCGCGGGATGTAGACGGGGTTGGCCCGGTCCATCGCCTCGGCGTCCGGGCCGAGGGCACGCCACCGCTCGAGCCAGGCGTCGAACCGCGCGAGGTCCAGGACGACGCGGCGCGCGGGCTCGGCGTCCCCGCGGGCCGCGGTGCCGAGGGCGCGGAAGAAGGACGTCAGGTCGACGCGGCTCTCCTGCACGAGGGCGAGCAGGTCCTCGAGGAGCGCCGTGGTGACCTCGTCGTCCGGCCCGTCGGGCAGGCCGAGCTTGGCGCGCATGCCCGCCGTCCAGGCGGCGTTGTACTGCGGGCGGAACCGCTCGAGCGCCGACACGGCGAGGGCGACCGCCTGCTCCGGGTCGTCGGCGAGGAGCGGCAGGAGCGCCTCGGCGAACCGGGCGAGGTTCCACTCGGCCACGATCGGCTGGTTGCCGTAGGCGTACCGCCCGCCGGTGTCGATCGAGCTGAAGACGGTGGCCGGGTCGAAGGCGTCGATGAACGCGCAGGGCCCGTAGTCGATCGTCTCGCCGGAGATCGTCGTGTTGTCGGTGTTCATGACCCCGTGCACGAACCCGACCAGCATCCACTGCGCGACCAGCGACGCCTGGGCGGTGACCACGGCCTCGAACAGCGCCAGGTGGGGGTTCTCGGCGTCCGCCGTGGCGGGGTGGTGCCGGGCGATGGCGTGGTCGGCGAGGCGGCGCAGCAGGTCGACCTCCCCGGTGGCGCGGGCGTACTGGAAGCTGCCGACCCGCAGGTGGCTGCTCGCGACCCGCGCCAGGACGGCGCCCGGCAGCAGGGTCTCGCGGCGGATCTTGCGCCCGGTCGCCACCACGGCGAGCGAGCGCGTGGTCGGGATGCCGAGGGCGTGCATCGCCTCGCTGACCACGTACTCGCGCAGCATCGGGCCGACGGCGGCCAGGCCGTCGCCGCCCCGGGAGAACGGCGTGCGGCCCGAGCCCTTGAGGTGCACGTCGCGCAGCCGGCCCTCGACGTCGGTGAGCTCGCCGAGCAGCAACGCCCGCCCGTCACCCAGGCGCGGGACGAACCCGCCGAACTGGTGCCCGGCGTAGGCCTGCGCGACCGGGTGTGCGCCGTCGGGCACGGCGGTGCCGACCAGCAGGCGAACGCCCTCGGGGTGGCGCAGCGCGTCGGGGTCGAGGCCGAGTTCGCCGGCCAGCGCGTCGTTCAGCACGAGCAGCTGCGGGTCCGGTACCCCGTCGGCCTGCCAGGGGACCGCCATCTCCGGCAGCTCACGGGCGAAGCGGTCGTCGAAGGACACGGTCGGTGCGGGGGCGACGCTCACACGGTGGACAGCGCCCTCCCGGCCGCCGCTGTTCCCGCGCGGCCCGTCACCGGCGGACGACACCTGAGTGGGCCCGTACGCGCACGGTCGTCGGCGGGTCCTCGGCCGGGCGTCCGACGACGCCATACCCGGGTCGCCCGGTCGGCGGAGGGTGGACAGGGCGCTGCGCCCGAGGTCACGATGACGGCGCCCAGACGAGGGCGATGAGGCGCGTCGGCACGGACCTCCCTGGGTGCGCGTGACCGCTCGGTCGCTGCCACCGCTCGACGCGCCGGAGCACGACCGGACCCCAGCCTTCCTGAAGGCAGTACGGGAGGAACGCTGACCGCCGGGCAGGCCCTGCCGGGACTACTGGTCTCACCCACCGAGCCGGCGCGGATCCGCGACCTCGGTGCGACGTCGTCGCTGCCCGAGCGGTACGGAGCAGACGTGCTCTTCGACGTCCGACCGCTGGGCCGGGTGGGCCTCCAGCGCAAGACGGTCCCCGATCTGTTCGCCTCGATCCGCGACGGCCGGCTGACCCGTTCGGTGTCCGCGATGAGCGCCCTCGACGTCGCCGTGCTCGTCATCGAGGGCGAGGTCCGTTGGAGCGCAGCGGGCGTCGCGGAGCCGGACGTACCGGACGGGCGCCCGGTCACCTCGTGGCACCGGGACGCCTACCGGAGCCTGCTGTGGTCGGTCCGCGCCCGTGGCATCTGGGTGGAGGCGGTGCCGGACGTCGACAGCACCGTGGCGACAGTGCTGTCACTGCACCGCTGGGCGAACAAGGCCACCCACGACGCGCTGGACAGGCGGCCGGGACGGCGCGGCGCGGACACCGCCGCTCTGCACGTCCTGCAGGGTCTCGCCGGCATCGGGCCCCGGCTCGCCGGCAGGATCGTCGAGCACTTCCACGGACTGCCCATCGCCTGGACCGTCACCGAGCGCGAACTGGCCGCGGTGCGAGGGATCGGCCCCGTCCGTGCGAGGAGGCTGTCGGAGTCCCTCGCAGGTCAGCACTGCCGGCTCGCCGGCGACGAGCGGGGTGGAGGAGCGTCGTCCGCCGGACTCCCCGGCGAGCGGGCGTGACCCCCGGCCGGCTGGGCGTGCGCGTCAGCGCTCCCGTGTCGACGCGGGTCCCTCACCGTCGTCCTCCGGCAGGTCTCGGGGGATGCCCTCGGAGGGCGCTCGATGCCGCTCCGGGTCCAGGTCCTCCGCCAGCCGCTGTTCCACCTCAGGGGTCCGCTCTTCCGGCTCCGTCATGCCGTGGACTGTGCCCGCCACCGACCGTCGGAACCGGGCGACCGGGGATGGGAGCGGCCGGCGGTGGACGGGCCTCGTCGGGTGCAGACGTCTCGGGTCCCGCGTGACGTGACGTTGACGCGCCTCCCCCAGGATCCGACCCTGGGACGGCACCGGAGTCGGTGACGTCCGGTCGGCACCCGCCAGACCGAGGAGTTCCGTCATGACCCGACGCACCGCGTTCGCCCTCGCCGGGTTGGCCGGGAGCAACGCCCACGGCTCCGGCTTCCTCGCCGCGGCCCAGCAGCTCGCACGGGAGCGCGGGGTCGGCAGCGGGCTGCTGCCGGGACTCGAGATGATCTCGTGCACCTCGGGGGCGATCGCCAGCACCGCGGAGTACCTGCGCGGTGCGGACCTCCGCGCCGACCTGCAACGGCGCATCGACGACGCGGAACAGGCCCGCCGGCGCTGGTGGCTGGCCACCCGGGAGACACCCCAGCAGGCCGCCGCCGCGACCGTGCTCTTCGGGGTGCCGGGGGTGTTCCGGGGGTTGCTGTACGCCCTCCCCCGGCACTACTGGCGGACGGCGCTCGACTTCCTCCGCGAGGGCATCGGCTGGCGCAGGGCGCCGACCGTGGAGGACCTCACCGACCTCCTGCTGCCCGCGCGCGTGCTGGTCCCGGACCTCTCGGAGGACTTCCTCGCCGCCACGGTCCAGACGCTCACCGAGGCACCGGTCGGTGTCGTCTTCAACAGCTACGCGCCCACACGGGACGTCGAGTACCTGCACGTCAACGACCGCGGCCTCGCGCTGATCAGGGAGTACCACGACCCGGCGGCGTCCTACGACGGCGGCGAGCGCGTCCGGTACCGGCGCATCGACCGGGACGGACTGTGCGAGGCGCTGTGGCTCTTCTACTACGGCCTCCGGGGCGACGCCGCCGTCGACGGTGCCTACGCGCGGTCGATCATCGTGGACGAGCTCACCTTCGCCCAGCAGGTCTGGGCGGTGCGCCCGCTCAACAGCAAGTGGGTCGGCCCCCTGCCGAGCAACCTCCCCGAGGTCCTGGACCTGCAGACGGAGCTGTGGATGAACGCCTCCTACCGGGAGCAGGTCCGCGCGATCCAGCTGATCGGGAGGCTCGGCGACCAGGGGCGGGAGGAACTCCGCACCCAGGACCCGAAGAAGCGCGACTACCACCGCATCGACCTGCAGGAGGTGGAACTGCAGCGGCAGCGCGGGTTCTGGACCTACTTCGTGGAGGACCTCGACGTCTTCGACGCGGCGCGGGCGCTGGCCTACACGCGGCTGAGCGAGCAGTACCCGCGCCCGTCCTGAGCCGCGGGGTGCACCTGCGACCGACCTGGCTGCGCCGCGGGCGTGACCCCCCGTCGGCTCACGGGAGCCGCCCGACGACAGTCTCGCGGGTGGTTGCCGGGTCGCAGGGGCCCGCGGCGTCGCTGGCGCGCTGGTCTGCGGGGTGCCGAACGGGCCCGCCCGGTCCTCCCGGTCGACGGGACGGACGCCGATGAGTCGAGGCCCGCGACGGAGTCGTACAGGTGACCGCGCCCTCGTCGACCCGGTGAGACCCCGGGCGACCACCCAGGGGCCCGGCTCCGTCCGGTCCGCCACGCGCTCGACCGGCCCGACCAGATCGAGGGACCACGACCATGACCACCACCGACCGCACCCGACTCACTGGGGACACCGTCCTCACCCAGACCACCCGGGACCTCGTCCTGCTCGTCGCTCGCGTCGGGCTCGGCGTCCTGATGGTGGCGCACGCCAAGGTCGAGTACGACTTCGGCGGCAGCCTCGCCGGCGTCGGGGGGCTCTTCACGGAGGCCGGCGTCCCCCTGGGTGCCCTCACCGGACCCGCCAACGTGCTCTTCGAACTCGTCGGCGGGATCGCGATGATCATCGGTGCCGCGGTCCGGGTCGTCGGCGTGCTGATGGCGCTGAACATGGTCGGCGCCTGGGTCTTCGTGCACACCAGCGGCCTGTACGCCATGGACCGCAACGGCCCCGAGACCGTCATCGCGATCGGCCTGCTCAGCCTCGTCCTCGCCGTGACCGGCTCGGGCCGCCTCGGGCTCGACCACCTCATCGCCCGGCGCCTCCACCGGACGTCACGGACCGCTGCCTGACGGCTCGCTCCGGTCGGGGCGGGACGACGGACGATGAGGCCGACCTTGCGCACCGCTGTCCCGTGCCCCGATTCGTGGAGACCCTGGGCAGGCACTCCGGCGCTGCGCCGGGCATCCTGAGCGCGGGAGGTTCCATGTCCGCACCCGACCTGCTGGTCTCCGACCGCTTCCCGCGCTCCTCCCGGTACTCCGCTGCGTGGATCCTGGCCGCCGCCGGCGGCGGTGCGAACCCGCTGTGGCTGACCGAGTGGCTCGGGCAGGCCCTGCCGCTGCAGCCGGGCATGCGCGTGCTGGACCTCGGGGCCGGACGGGCGGCGTCATCGGTCTTCCTGCGCCGTGAGTTCGGCGTGGAGGTGTGGGCCACCGACCTGTGGATCAGCGCCACCGAGAACCTGCGGCGCATCCAGGACGCCGGGGTGGCCGAGGGCGTGTATCCGCTGCACGCCGACGCCCGCTCTCTGCCGTTCGCGGCCGACTTCTTCGACGCGATCGTCAGCGTCGACGCCTATCCCTACTTCGGCACCGACGACCTGTACCTGAACTACCTCGCACACTTCGTGAAGCCGGACGGGCCCATCGCCATCGTGGGCGCCGGGCTGACCCAGGAGGTCGACGGCGCGGTTCCCGAGCACCTGCGCCGATTCTGGACGCAGGACCTGTGGTGCCTGCACTCCGCGCGGTGGTGGCAGCGGCACTGGGAGCGCACCGGGATCGTGGCCGTCGAGAGCGCCGACACCATGGTCGACGGGTGGCAACTCTGGCGCGACTGGCTGCTGGCCGTCGCCCCCGACAACCAGACCGAGATCGAGACACTCGAGGCCGACCGCGGCCGCTACCTCGGCTACGTCCGCGTGACCGCGCGCCGCCGAGGTGAGGCCGACCTGGAGGCCTACTGCTGGCCCGACACCCTGCGCTCGTCCCCCGACGAGTACACGCGCACGCCGCTGCTCCGTGAGGAGAACCCGTCCCCCGGTGTATCGCGGATCCCCGAATCGGCATCCGATCGATGAGAGGTGCATGACGGCCTACCGGCAAGGGAGGGACATCGCGTGTCCGGCAACCAGTGGGGCAAGCTCCTGGCCGTTCTCGGTGTGGCTGCCACGGCAGTCGGCATGGGTGGGGCGCTGTTGCCTCATGCGTCCGCCGCCACGAGCCCGGTCCGAGGCTCGTCTCCGTCGTCCTTCCAGTACGAGATCGAGGAAGTCACCGCCGCCGACCTCCCCTACACCTACCGTTCCGGCTGTCCGGTGCCGCCGGAAGACCTGCGATTGCTGATCATGAGCTATCGCACGTTCGACGGGCAGGACGCGCAGGGCGAGATGGTCGTCCACGAGGACTGGGCCGAGCCGGTGGTCTCGGTGTTCCACGACCTGTACGACCAGGACTTCCCGATCGCACGCATGCAGTTGGTCGACGACTACCAGGGCAGTGACGACCGGTCGATGGAGGCCAACAACACCTCAGCCTTCAACTGCCGGGAGGTGACCGGACGTCCAGGGGTGTGGTCGCAGCACTCCTACGGTGGGGCCATCGACATCAATCCCGTACAGAACCCCTACATCTCCTCCAGTGGCAGGGTCCTTCCCCCAGCCAGCGCCGACTATGTCGACCGGTCGAAGTCAGCACCCGGGATGATCCACGCCGGCGACTGCACGGTGCAGGCCTTTGCCGACATCGGTTGGTACTGGGGCGGCGCCTGGACGAGCCCCAAGGACTACCAGCACTTCTCCTACAACAACAAGTGAGATCTCGCTCTGGGATCTCACATCCGGCCCGACCGGGGCTGGCTGCTCGCGCATGATCCGTCACCGGACCGCGTCGAGGTCATCGATGCCGCGGCTGGTCCGCTGGCCGGCATGGCGCGACGGACGAGTCGGCCTGTACGCCGGGTTCTGTCCACGGGTGCCTCACGGCATCCCGATGGGCGGCCATCCATCTAGGCCTGCCGTTGCCGGCAGGCTCCAGCGGTCAACCCGCAGGCATCGGGCGGGCCGCCCTCGAACGCCTGCGCAGGACGGCGGTGCGACCGCCGTCCCTCTCGACCTTGCTCCGGGTGGGGTTTACCGAGCCGCACCGGTCACCCGGCGCGCTGGTGGTCTCTTACACCACCGTTTCACCCTCACCAGCGGCGAGCCGCTGGCGGTCTGTTCTCTGTGGCACTGTCCCGCGGGTCACCCCGGGTCGCCGTTAGCGACCACCCTGCCCTGTGGAGCCCGGACGTTCCTCGGCGACGGGGTCTCCCCCGCCGACGCGACCGCCCGGCCGACTCGTCCGTCGTGCCACCCATTCTAGTGGTGAGGTCCTCGGCATCCTCCGTCGCCAGCTCGTCGAGCGCCGTGAGCGCCGGCTCCTCGAGCGGCAGCCCGTCCTCCCGGGTGAACGTCCCGCGGCCGGGCACGGAGATCCTCACGTCGGGGATCCGTTGATCCGTAGACGTCGGACGGAACCCGCACGTGACGAGTCAGTTCGAATAGCGAGCGACAGGGGCGTCCGGTGGCGCACCCTCTCCCGCGGGCAGGCCGGGGCACGTCCGCTCGTACGTCATCCCGGGCGCCAGTTGCTCCCACTCGGTCATCGAGAGGTTCCGGCTCACCATCTGGCAGCCGGCCTCCACCCAGGACGAGAACTCCGTGTCCCACAACCGCACCATGCCGTCAGCAGCACCGGTCGCCACCCACCGACCGTCCGGACTGAACTCCACTGCCCGTATCTCGTTGCGATGTCCCGTCAACGACGGACCATGGGGCTCCCCGGTCGCCACGTCCCACAGCCGCAACGTCCGGTCGTTGCTCCCGCTGGCCAGGAGCTGACCGTCGGGGCTGAACGCCACGCTGAGCACGGTGTTGGTGTGCCCTCTCAGAGGCTCTCCGTGGGGCTGCCCGGACGCGACGTCCCACAGTCGCACGGTGTTGTCGGTGCTGCTCGAGGCCAAGAGCCGACCGTCCGGGCTGAACGCCACGTCCTGGACGTAACCCGTGTGGCCGGTCAGCGGCTCCCCACGGGGCTCACCGGTCGCCACGTCCCACAGCCGCACCGTCTGGTCCCCACTGGCGCTGGCCAGCAGCTTGCCGTCCGGGCTGAACGCCAGCCCGCTCACCCAGTCGGTGTGGCCGGTCAGCGGCTCCCCATGGGGCTCACCGGTCGCCACGTCCCACAGCCGCACCGTCTGGTCATCACCGCCGCTGGCCAGCAGCTTGCCGTCCGGGCTGAACGCCACTCCGCCCACCGGGGCGGTGTGGCCGGTCAGGGGCTCGCCATGCGGTTCACCCGTCGCCACGTCCCACAGCCGCACCGTCTGGTCCCCACCGGCGCCGGCCACCAGCCCTCCATCGGGACTGAACGCCAGCCCGCTCACCCAGTCGGTGTGGCCGGTCAGCGGCTCGCCGTACGGCTCACCGGTCGCCACGTCCCACAGCCGCACCGTCTGGTCCCCACCGGCGCTGGCCAGGAGATCGCCGTCCGGGCTGAACGCCACCCCGTTGACCCAGTTGGTGTGGCCAGCGAAAGGCTGACTGACGGAGTACGTCTCGTTCACATCCCAAATCCTCGCGGTCTGGTCCAGGCTCACGCTGGCTACCTGGGAACCGTCCGGGCTGAACACCACGTTGTTCACCCACATGGTGTGGCCGACCAGCGCCTGCGCATGAGGCTGACCGGACGCGGCGTCCCACAGCTGTACCGTCCCGTCCTGACCGGCGCTCGCCACCAGCCCTCCGTCCGGACTGAACGCCACTCCCCACACCGAACCGGACTGCCAGTAGAGCGGAGACCACAGGGGCTGCCCGCTGGCCAGGTCCCAGACCTGCACCGTCCCGTCGGCACTAGCGGTCGCCAGCACACTCCCGTCGGGGCTGAACGCCACACCCCACACCGCGTCCTCGTGCCCGGTCAGGGGCGCCCCGATCGGTTGCCCGGTCGCCACGTCCCACAGTCTCACCGTCCGGTCGGCACTGGCGGTCGCCAGCCGGCTGCCATCCGGGCTGAAGGCAACGTCGTGGACTGCATCGGTGTGCCCGGTCGAGGGCGTCCCGACTGGTTGCCCGGTCGCCACGTCCCACAGCCGCACCGTCCGGTCATCACCGGCCGTCGCGAGCAGGCGCCCGTCGGGGCTGAACGCGACCGCCCACAGACCCGCAGTGTGGCCGCTGAACGGCTGGCCGAGCGGCTGCCTCGTCGCCACGTCCCACAGCCGCAGCGTCTGATCCCCACCGGCAGTGGCCAGCAGAGCGCCGTCCGGGCTGAACACCACGTCCCTGACGACGGCCGTGTGGCCGGTCAGCGGATCACCAACCGGCTGGCCGGAGTCTGCCTCCCACAGCCGTACGGTCTGGTCCCCGCTGCTCGTGGCGAGCAGACGGCCGTCCGGGCTGAACGCCACGCCCCACACCGGGCCCGTGTGACCGGTCAGCAGCTGGGACATGTGCGTCATCTGCGCCAGACCGGTGATCAGCCCGTCAGGCGGAGTCGGGCCTGGCTGCTCGCCGCCAGCCAGGCTCATGCTCTGCAGGCCGGCAAGGATCGCCGCGTCGGGCTTTCCGTGGACCAGAGCGTCTGCCTCGGCTGCCATCTCGCGGGACATGGCCAGCCGCGCCTGCCCCTGGGCTTCCCGGTTCTGCTGCAGGGCGAGTCCTCCTGCGGCGACAGCGGCGACCAGCAGGACCGCCAGACCGGCGGCAAGGGCCCGCAGGCGCCGGTTCGAGCGTCGGGCCGTCTCCAGCTCGCGTGCGGCCAGCGCCCGGCTGGCCTGCAAGTACTGGCTCTCGATCGGTCCCAGCTCGCCGACGTGCTCGTCCGCCCACTGGCCTATGGCCGCGAGCCGCCCGCCGCGCAGTAGGTAGGACTCGTCGCGGTCGCCGTGCTTCCAGTCAGCGGCGTGCCGTTCCAGCTCTGACCGGAGCTCAAGGCTGAACCGGTCGGCCTCGACGGCGTCCCGCAGCGGGTGCCACTGTCGCAGCAGCGCCTCGTGCGCGACCTCCACCATGGCATCTCCCGCGGCTCGGTCACCGGGTGGCCCGGAGGTCTCGTCATGACTGACGAGAAGCCGGGCGTCGACGAAGGCGTCGACCACCGCGCGCTCCTCGTCGACCAGCGCGCGGCATGACACCCGGCGCCGCGTCGTCTCCCCCTCCGGACTGACGGTGACCAGCTTGAGCAGGGTGGGGACGACGTGCGGGCCGAGTCCACGGCGGGAGAGTTCGTCGGCGACGCGATCGGCATGTCGCTGCAGGGCACCGACCACTCCGCCCACGGCGTCGTACTCTGCTAGGCTCATCCGGCCATCGGGCCCGGACCGTTCCGACAGCTCCCGCAGCGTGTAGGCCAGCAGCGGCAGGGCGTCCCCGCCGGCGGTGTCCTCCACCATCCGCTCGACCAGCCCCGCCTGCAGGTCCAGGCCGGCTCGCTGGGCCGGCCTGGCGATCACCTCGGCGAGCCGGCCACGACCGAGCGGCTCCACCACGAGGGGGTCGTCGATCACCTCGGCGAGCCCTGCCCGCTCCGGGGCGGTGGCGAGAAACTCGGAGCGGACCGAGGCGACCACCCACAGGGGTGTGTCCTCGCCGAGTGCACCGTCCAGCAGCCTGAGGAACGACTGCTGTTCTCGTGTTCCTGTCACGGTGATCAGTTCTTCGGCCTGGTCGATCACCACCAGCGAGGCCGGCTGACCAGTTCCCTTCCCGGCCAGGTCGGCAAGCTCCCGGGCGAGGCGGACCAGCCCCTCCGGCCCGCGGCTGAGGACGCCCTCGACCTCCGCGGTGGAACGGGGGTGTCCGCGCTCGGTGAAGGCCTCTGCCAGGGAGCTGGCCAGGTGGTGGGTGGGGCGGCTCCCCGGTCGTAGCGGCGGCACGAGGATCCAGTGCGTCGGCGACCGGGCGAGGCGGGGCAACAGCCCGGCACGCAAGAGCGAGGACTTCCCACTCCCCGACGGGCCGACGACGGCCACGAACCGGCCTGCGCCGTGTTGCAGGGTCGGGTGCAGCAGCTCGAGCAACCGCTCGGTCTCCCGTTCCCGGGCGAAGAAGACCGCGGCGTCCTCCGGGTCGAAGGGAGCCAACCCCGGGTAGGGCGACCGGGTCGGGTCCCAGGAGAACGCGTCCGCCGGGTCGAGACCTGCCGCCCGTAGACCCGCGAGGAGCTTGCGCAGTCCCGGCGGCCGGCCGGAGCCGTCCCCGTCCCCGTCGGAGGCCAGATCGGAGTCGGTCAGGTCGATCCACTGCACGTCCGCCAGGAGTGGGAGTCGCACCCCGGGCTCAAGGCCCAGGGGGAAGACGGGGTGCCCCAACGACCGTGCCAGACTGAGCTCCGCGAAGCACCACCGGGATGCGATCGCGGCGTTACTCGCGAGGAAGACCACGGCCTCGGTGCGGCGCAGCCGGGCGTACAGCTCGCGTTCCCAGTTCCGCCCCGCCGGTATGCCGTCTTCTGGGTCGAAGTCCACGAAGACCGTGGTGAAACCGGCTCTCTGCAGCCAGCTGCTCACCCGCTCAGTCGCGACCCGGTCCTGATTGCTGTGACTGATGAACAGAGCAGGCATCGGTCCCCCTCTGTCCGGGGAGAGGAAGACCAGCGCAGACCGATGCCCGGTACATGTCAAGGAGTCCGGTCGTCACGGCAGAGGAACCCCGCCCGAGCCTGGCCGCGTTCGCACACGCGTACGCGTTCGGACGCAGCTAGCGCGCAGCCGCCTCCGCTGTCCGCTGACCGGCGTCAGCCCCAGTAGAGGCGGAAGCCCACCCGGCGCGCGCTGTCCTCGGTCAGGGTCGCCATGTCGATCTGTCGACGTGCCTGCTCGTCGACCGGTTCGTCGGAGAGCGCCTCCAGGTAGCGGCGGTGCTCGGTCAGCGAGGCCACTGCCTTCTCCACCCCCGCGGACACGTCCATGACGTGCGGTGGCTCCGGGTCGATCGTGTGCACGGCGACGTACTGGACGCCGGACCACCGCTCCTCGGTCAGGTCCGGGAAGATCCACTCGTTCCCGGCATCGGCTACCGCGTCGAGCACGCTCTGGGTCAGCGCCCGGTGGTCGGCGGAGTTCAGGTAGCCCGGGGTGACCCCGGGCGGCGTCCACGTCGGGCCCCCGTACATGGTCAGCACCAGCTCCGGCCGGTGCCGGCGGATCGAGGCGGCCAGGTCGCGGCGCAGCCCCACCCCGGCCTCGAGCACGCCGTCCCGGTGGCCGAGGAACTCCACCTCCGACACCCCGACGACGGCGGCCGAGCGGCGCTCCTCCTCCTCGCGCAGCGGACCGGCCTCGGCCGGTGACATCCCGGCGATGCCCGCCTCCCCGCGGGTGGCCAGCAGGTAGTGGACCTCCTTGCCGGCCGCCGTCCAGACCGCGACGGCCGCTGCCGCCCCGTACTCGATGTCGTCGGGGTGCGCGGCCACGACCAGGGCGCGCTGCCAGTCGTCGGGCATCGGGAGAGGCGGCATGGCGGGCAGTCTGCTCCCCGGGGACGACGGAAGGCGACCCCTCGGCGCTCACCCCAGGAGGTCGTCCAGCGGCGGCTTCTCCCGCCAGCCCTGCACCAGCGGAGCCAGCCCGTCGGACAACCCGGGCAGCTCGGCGTCCAGCGGCAGGACGGCGAGCAGCTGCAGGTCGCGACCGCGCTCGGCCACCGCGGCCAGCCGGTCGTCCAGCGGCGAGAGTCGCAGCCTCGCGGCTTCGGCGGCGTACCCGGATCGCACGGCCGGTGGCGCCCCCGCCAGGTCCCACTCCCGCAGCCCGCGGTGCACGTGCTCGAGGTCCGAGGCCACCGGCCCGGTCGTCGTCGGGAGGAGGTTGTAGAACGGCGCGTCCCCGTGCACCGGCTGCACGTGCGCGTCCGGGAAGGCGGCCGAGAACGCGGCCGGGTCCTCGGCCAGGGGACGCAGCAGCCCCCACTCGGCGCGGGCACGCTCGACGTCCTCCTCCGGCAGCAGCCCGGGCAGCCGGTCGAGCCCCTCGGCGACGGAGGCGTCCAGCGGGAACCACCAGCCCAGCTCCACGGGACAGTCGGCCAGGACCGCGTGCAGGCGGGCCACCGCGGCCCCCTGGTCCTCCTCGGGCACCGGTCCGGCGCTGACCTCCACGAGCTCCCACGCGGTCATCGCCTGCCCGTCGTGGACCCACGGCCGGGCCGCGGCCGGCCGCACCGCTGGGAAGGCACGCTCGGCGAGCCAGGCGCAGACGGCGAGCTCAATCTGCATCTGCGCCAGCTGCCCGGCTGGGTCGGCGCGGACGGTGTGCGGCAGCACGGTGGGCACCCGGACCACCACCGGGGCCGGCGCCAGGTGCACGACGACCGAGAAGACGTCGTAGAGCACCACGGGCTCCCGCACGTCCAGCCCCTCCGCCAGACCCGCGGCGACGGCCGCCGCCACCGCGCGCTGCCGTCGGGCCGCCGTGGCCCCACTGCTCATCCGGCGAGCGTGCCAGAGCACTGCCCTGCGGAACGACGAGCGACGAGACGGCGGACCTCATCCCCCACTGGCCGCCTCGACGTGCTGCCGGGCCACCGCGAGCAGCGCGGCACCGGCGGGGGACGACGGCCCGCCCGTGCGCCACGCCAGCTCGATGCGTGAGGTCACCGGCGGGTCCAGCGGCAGCGCACGCAGCCGGTCCGCCGCGGCGGCCGCCACCGACGCCGGGACGACGCCGGTGCCGAGGCCGCGCTCGGCGAGCAGGCAGATCATCTCCAGGCCGGTCGCCTCGCAGGCCACCACCGGCGCCACCCCCGCGGCTGCGCACGCCGCGTCGAGCGCCGCCCGGCCGCCGGTGCCCGGTGGCAGCGCGACGAGCCGGTGGGACGCCAGCTGGGCCACGGTCAGCGAGCGCCCGCGCAGCGGACTGTCGGCTGGGACCACGGCGACCTGCTGCTCCTCGTACAGGACCGCCGTCTCGACTCCGGCCGGCGGCCGCTGGGCGCGACCCACCCAGGCCAGGTCCAGCCGGCCGGCGGACAGCGCCGCGAGCAGGTCGGCGCTGGCGCCCTCGACCAGAACCACCTCGACGGCAGGGTGAGTCGCGGAGAAGTCGGCCAGCAGGTCGGCCAGCACGGTCGACGTGCACCCGACGACCATGCCGACCTCCACGCGCCCCCGGAGCAGCCCGGTCACCTCATCGGCGACGTCCCGGGCCGCCGCGACCGCGGCCAGCGCCGCACGGGCGTGCACCAGCACCGCGGCACCCGCCTCCGTCGGCGTCGCGCCGCTGCGCCCCCGCCGGAACAGCTGCACGCCCAGCTCCCGCTCCAGCGTCCGGACCGCCGCGCTCACCGCCGGCTGGGCCACCAGCTCCCGCTGCGCGGCCGCGGTGAAGCTGCCCTCCTCGGCCACCGCGACGACGTACCGGAGCTGGTGCAGTTCCATCACGCCAGGCTATGGAAACCAGCACCATCGTGTCTTGGACTTCTGGCTCGGCCGGCCGCACGGTGGAGGCATGACCGACTCCACCACCCCGGCCGAGCTGGCCGACACGTACTTCCGCTCCTGGCTGGCCCGCGACTTCGACACCCTCCGGGCCGTGCTGGACGACGACTGCACGTTCCGCGGCCCCCTGGGCACGGCCGACGATGCCGACACCTGCGTCACCGGCCTGCGCGGGATGAGCCGGGTGCTCGAGGACGTCGTCGTCCGCCACCGGTTCGTCGACGGGGACGACGTGCTGACCTGGTTCGACCTGTACACGACCGGTGCGCCAGCGGCCCCGACGGCCAACTGGATGCACACACGGGGTGGGCGGATCGTGCGCATCCAGGTCACCTTCGACCCCCGGCCACTACTGGTGACCCCGCAGTGACCCGTCGGAGGATGGGCGCATGGTCGACGATGCGGACCTCGCCCACCTGCGCCGCTGCGTGGCGCTCGCCGGCGCGGCTCTCGACGCCGGTGACGAGCCGTTCGGGTCGGTGCTGGTGGACGCCGACGGCCGGGTCCGCTTCGAGGACTCCAACCACGTGGCCGGCGGCGACGCCACCCAGCACCCCGAGTTCGCCATCGCCCGCTGGGCTGCCGCGCACCTGACCCCCGACGAGCGGGCCGCGGCCACCGTCTACACCTCCGGCGAGCACTGCCCGATGTGCGCCGCCGCGCACGCCTGGGTCGGTCTCGGCCGGATCGTCTACGCCAGCTCCTCGGCCCAGCTCACGGCCTGGCTGGCCGAACTCGGCGTCCCGCCGGCTCCGGTCCGCC
This sequence comes from Geodermatophilus sp. URMC 61, assembly GCF_052931555.1. Taxonomy (NCBI): domain Bacteria; kingdom Bacillati; phylum Actinomycetota; class Actinomycetes; order Geodermatophilales; family Geodermatophilaceae; genus Geodermatophilus; species Geodermatophilus sp. URMC 61. The sequence goes on along the minus strand of NZ_JBRFHZ010000002.1, from coordinate 646,281 downwards.
CGCTGCCGGTCAACGACGTCGCCCCGGGCGTGCCGGTCGAGGGCCCGGTGCCCGGCCTGGACGAGGAGGTCCACGAGCTGCACCGGCGCCGGTTCGGCTAGCGCCCGGCGACCTCCAGGAGGACGGCGGCCAGCGCGTCCGACGCGCTGACCATCGGTTCGTGGCCGGTGGCGAGCTCGACCACCTCCCACCCCGGCTGCGTGCGCACGAGCCGGCGGGAGGGTTCGATGGTCGCCACGGCCGGTGCGGTGCAGTCGACGTAGGTGCGCGGCCGGGCGGCCCACCGGTCCGCGTCGAAGTGCAGCGGGTCGTCGTACGTCCCACCGGGCTGCGGGGTCTGCCGCCGCTCCACCCACGCCGCGTCGTCCCCGGTGAGCCCGTACGCCGACACCGGCGGCGGCGGGAGGTGCCCGTGCTCGGCGATCGCCGCCCGGCGGGCGGCCCGCGTCTCCGGTGGGTTGCCGTCGGCCCAGCTCTGGCCGGGCGTCGGGACGACGGCGTCGACGTACGCCAGCCGGCCGACCTCCTCGCCCAGCCGGTCGGCCGCCCCGGTGATGACGAGACCGCCGTAGCTGTGCCCGACGAGGACGGCGCCCCGGCACTCCTCCGCCCGCACGACCGCCACGACGTCCTCGACGTGCGTGGCGAGCGTGGTCTGCGACGAGAGCTGGTGCGCGCGCTCTCCCACCCCGGTCAGCGGCACGGCGACGACGCGGTGCCCGGCCCGCTCCAGCGCTGGCGGCACCCGCTCCCAGCACCAGGCGCCGTGCCAGGCCCCCGCGACGAGGACGAGGGTGGTCATCGGCCCCGCGCCACTCTCAGCGCGATGCGGACGAGCGGCACCTGCAGCGGCAGCCGGACGGCGGCGACCGTCATCGGCAGCGCCCGCCGCGGCACCACGCGGAAGGTGTGCAGGTGGGCGGGCACGAACGCCACCAGCAGTGCCGCCGCGGCCCACCCCCCGGCCCGCCGCGTCGCCGGCACCGCCATCAACCCGGCGGTGACGATCTCGGCCACTCCGCTGGCGTACACCCAGGCGCGGGCGGCGTCCAGCTCCGGCGGCACCAGCCACTCGTACGTGCTCGGCCGGACCAGGTGCAGCACCCCCGACCCACCGAGCGCCGCCGCCAGGACCGTCGCCGTCCGCGTGAGCTCCACGCGGTCACCGTAGGCTCGCGGTTCGTGTCCGCCCTCGACCTGGCCATCGCGGCGGGCGTCGCCCTCGTCGCCGGCGCGATCAACTCCGTCGCCGGCGGCGGATCGCTGATCCTCTTCCCCACGCTCGTCGCGCTGGGGCTGGGGACCGTGGCCGCCAACGTCACCAACTCGATCGCCCAGTGGCCGGGCTACCTCGGCGGCGTCCTCGGCTTCCGGTCGGAGTACGCCGGCCAGCGCGGCCGGTTGCTCCGCTTCGGCCTGGTCGCGCTGCTCGGCGGCGTGACCGGCAGCGTCGTGCTGCTCACGACGCCCACCTCGGCCTTCGACGTCGTCGTCCCCGTGCTGGTCCTGCTGGCCAGCCTGCTGCTGGCCGTGCAGCCGCTGATCACCCGGCGGCTGCGCCGGGCCCAGGACGCCGGTCCCCGGCGCGACCCGGCGTGGCTGTACGTGGCGCTGTTCCTGGCCACCGTCTACGGCGGCTACTTCGGCGGCGCGCTCGGCGTCATCCTGGTGGGCGTCCTCGGGGTGGGCCTGCACCGGTTGAAGCTGGCGAACGCGCTGAAGTCGGCGCTCTCGGCGGTCACCGCCACCGTCACCGTCGTCGTGTTCGGCCTGTTCGGACCGGTCGACTGGCCGGTCGTGGCCGTCGCCGCCCCCGCGAGCCTGCTGGGTGGCTTCCTCGGCGCCCGCATCGCCACCCGCATCCCGACCACGCCGCTGCGGGTCTTCATCGTCGCGTTCGGCATCGCCGTGTCGGTCTACCTGTTCGCCCGGATCTGACCCGCGCGTGGACCCGGTCGCCCTCGCCGTCTCCGGCACGGTCCTCGTCGCGACGCTGCTGGCGGCGGCCCACAGCGGTCCACGCCCGCATGCCGCGACCGTCGCCGCCCCCGGAGCGGTGTTGCTCGTGCTGGTCGGTGCGGTCGGCTGGCCGGACGCCGAGCAGGCGGTAGGCGAGATCGCGCCGACCGTGGCCTTCCTGGTGCTGATCCTGCTGCTGGCCCTCCTCGTTGCTCTCGAGGGCCTGTTCGGCTGGGCCGGTGCGGTGACCGCGCAGCGCTCGGAGCGGTCGGCCGAGCGGTTGCTCACCCGCGTCGCGCTGCTGGCCGCTGCGGTCACCGCGGTGCTCAGCCTCGACGCGACCGCCGTCCTGCTGCTGCCGGTGGTCGTGGCGACCGCCGCCTCCGTGGGCGTGCGCGCCCGGCCGCACGCCTGGGCGACCGGTCACCTGGCCAACTCCGCGTCGCTGCTGCTGCCGGTGTCCAACCTGACCAACCTGCTGGCCTTCGCCGCGACGGGGCTGACCTTCCTGCACTTCACCGGGCTGGTGCTCGGTCCGTGGCTGGCCGCGGTGGCCGTCGAGTACTTGGTGCTGCGGTAGCTCTTCCGAGCCGACCTCGCCGCGTCTGGGGACGCCGTCCCGGCCGACGTCCCGCCGGTGCCGCGCCGGGCGATCGCGGTGGTGGGGCTGGCCGTCGTCGGGCTCGCCGTCGCCTCCGGCCTCGGCCTCTCCCCGCCTGGCCGGCGCTCGCCGGGGTCGTCGTCCTGGCCGCCCGACGGCTGGTCGCCCGCACCACCCGGGTCTCCGAGGTGGTCTAGGCCCGTGCTGATCGGCGTGAACATCGGGCCCAACCTCAGCTACGCCGGGTCGCTGGCCAACCTGCTGTGGCGGCGGACGCTGGGCGAGGCCGCTCCCTCCGCCGCCCGGTTCAGCGCCGTCGGGCTGGCCACCGTGCCGCTCACCCTGGCCGCCGCGACCGTGGCGCTGTGGGCCGCGTTACACGTGTGACGGAGGGGTCCACCCGCCGGCGGACACGCCCCGAGCGTCCCCGCAGAGCCCGGGCGCCTGCCTAGCGTCGGGTCATGCGCGAGAACCGACTCTCCCCGGTCCGGCACGCGAACGACACCGCCCGGGTCCAGCAGCTGCACCTGATCGCCGCGGCGCGGGCCGCGGCCGTGCGGCCGACGTCCGAGCAGCAGGTCTCCGACATCGTCCGCGTCACCGTGGACGACGAGGTCGACACCCGCACCTTCCGGGCGATCGTCACCGACATCGCCGACGACCTGCTCCGCTGACGGGCGATCTCCGCGGGAACGGCCGGGGGGTCACTCCCCGCCGCGGCCGGGCTCGCCGATCGCGATCATCGCCTCCACCGCCCGGCGGGCCCGGGCCGCGGTCTCGGCGTCGACGTCCACCGCGCCCTCGCCGGTGCGCAGCGTCTGCAGCAGCTTGGCCGGCGTGATCATCTTCATGTAGCGACAGGCGGCTCGGTCGTTCATCGGGATGAACCGGGTGCCGGCGTTGAGCGCCCGCAGCTGGTGCAGGATGCCGACCTCGGTGGCGACCAGCACCTGCGACGCCGACGTCCTCGCCGCCTCCTCGACCATGCCGCCGGTGGACAGCACGCGGGTGCGGTCGGCCGGCAGGTCGCCGTGGCTGACCAGGTCGAGCACCGAGGTGGTGCAGCCGCACTCCGGGTGCACCAGGATCTCGGCGTCCGGGTGGGCGGCCACCTGCGCGCGGACGTCGGCCGGGCTGATGCCGGCGTGCACGTGGCACTCCCCCGCCCACACGTGGACGTTCTCCCGCCCGGTCACCCGCTTGACGTGCGCACCGAGGAACTGGTCGGGGCAGAAGAGGACCTCCCGGTCCTCCGGGATGGACCGGATGACGTCGGCGGCGTTGGACGACGTGCAGCAGATGTCGGTCTCGGCCTTCACCGCCGCGGTCGTGTTCACGTAGCTGACCACGACGGCGCCGGGGTGCTCGGCCTTCCACTCGCGCAGCTGCTCGGCGGTGATCGAGTCGGCCAGCGAGCAACCGGCCCCGTGGTCGGGCAGCAGCACGGTCTTGTCCGGCGAGAGGATCTTCGCCGTCTCGGCCATGAAGTGGACGCCGCAGAAGACGATCTCGCGGGCGTCGGTCTGCGCCGCGACCCGCGACAGGTACAGCGAGTCGCCGGTGAAGTGGGCGACGTCCTGGATCTCGGGGACCTGGTAGTTGTGCGCCAGGATCACCGCGCCGCGCTCCTCGGCCAGCCGGCGGACCTCCGCCGCCCACGTCTCGTACTCGGCCGGCGAGAGGGTGCGCTCGTCGCCGGCGACGGCGGGGGTGGCGGGCGCGATGGTGGCGGTCACGGGGCTCCTCGGCTGGGTGGGTGCGGCCACATGATCCCCCGCGCACGTCGGCGGCTGTGGCGCGGGGCACGCCGTGCAACGCCGTCCTCGCGTCCGCCCTTCCCCGTCACCGCCGGGCGACGTGGAGGAGGTGGGTGACCCGCGGGCCCTCGACGACCCGCGGGTCCTCGGAGAGCACCTCGGCCGGGCCGCCGGAGCCGAGGAACGCCCGGCCCGGGCCCAGCACGACGGGCACCCGGTGGAGCGCCACCCGGTCGATCACCCCTCGGAGAACGCCTGGCCGCCGACGTCCCCGGCCGCCACCGAGACGCCACGGTCACCGGCCGAGGCCCTGGCCTGCCCGGTCGCGCTGCGCACGCCGGGGAGGACGGGGTCCGTCGTCACCGGAGGTGGCCGGTGTCGTTGACGAGGCGGACGGCGGCCCGCCCGTCGGAGCGCCACGCGACGGTGCTCAGGGACGCCGCCTCGAGGAACACCCGGTGGACGACGTCGTCGGGCACGTCGAGGCCGGCGGCGAGCAGCAGCTTGATCGGCGTGACGTGGGAGATGACGAGCACCGTCTTCCCGGCGTGCGCGCGCAGGATGCGGGCCCGTGCGCGGGTGACCCGCTCGCTGACGTCGGCGACCGACTCCCCGCCGGGTGCCGTGACCGTGGTCTCCTCGGCGAACCGGCGCGCGGCCAGCGGGTGCCGCTGCTTCGCCTCCTCGGCGGTGAGGCCCTCGAAGTCGCCGAAGTCGAGCTCGACCAGGTCGTCGTCGTACTGCACCGGCAGCCCGAGCACCGCGCCGACCACCTCGGCGGTCTCCCGGGTGCGGCGCAGCGGAGAGGCCACGACGACGTCGATCCCGAGCTCCTGCGCCCGTTTCGCCGACGCCTCGGCCTCGGCGCGGCCGATCGCCGAGAGCGGCAGGTCGTTGCGGCCGCTGTACCGACGTTCCGGCGTGTGCTCGGTCCGGCCGTGTCGCAGCAGGTGCGTGACGGTGGTGACGGCGGGCGCGCGGGGGGTCACCGGCTGGACGTCGTCCTCCGCGGTGGTGGGCTCGGCGGCGGCGTCGCGGTGCACCGGCCGGCCGTCCATCGCGCTGTTGGCCAGCGCATCGGCGGCGCCGTTCTGCGCGCGGGGCACCCAGGTGTAGCGGACGCCGCCCAGCTGCCGGGCGATCTGCTGGGCCTGCAGCGCCAGCTTCTGCATGTCGGGGTGCTTGACCTTCCAGCGACCCGACATCTGCTCGACGACGAGCTTGGAGTCCATCCGCACCTCGACGTCGGCGGTCGGGTCGAGGTCGAGCGCGGCCTGCAGCCCGGCGACGAGGCCGCCGTACTCGGCGACGTTGTTGGTCGCCCGGCCGACGGACTCCGCCCGCTCCGCCAGCACCTTCCCGGTCGCCGCGTCCCGCACGAGAGCGCCGTAGCCGGCCGGGCCGGGGTTGCCGCGCGAGCCGCCGTCGGCCTCGACGATCAGCCTGCGCATCAGAGGCCCGACTCAGCGGTGCGCACGAGGATCCGGCCGCAGTTGTCGCACCGGACCACCTCGTGGGGGTCGGCGTTGCGCACGGTGGCGAGCTCCTTCCCGAACAGCTCGATGCGGCAGCCCTGGCACTGGCGCGCCTTGAGCACCGCCGCGCCGGTACCGCCGGTCTGGGTGCGGATCCGCTCGTAGAGGGCCAGCAGGTCGGCGGGGATGCGGGCGGCGGCCTCGGTGCGGGCGGCCTCGTGCTGCGCCGTCCCGTCGGCGATGTCGGCCAGGGCGTCGTCGCGCAGCTTCCGGGCACGCTCCAGCTCGGCCTGCGCCGTCTCCTGCCCCCGCCGCGCCTCGGCGAGGGCGGCCTCCGCGGTCTCGAGCTGCTCCATGAGCTCGAGCTCCTGGTCCTCCAGGTCCGTCTGCCGCCGCGCCAGCGACTGCATCTCGTGCTGCAGGTCGGTCATCTGCTTGGCCGAGACGCTGCCGGAGTCCAACAACCCCTGGTCGCGGGCCGCCCGCGCGCGCACCGTCTCGACGTCCCCCTCGAGCCGCTTGACCTCCCGCTGCAGGTCGCGCACCTCGGTCTCGGCGCGCACCGCGGCGGCGGCCAGCTCCCGTTCCGACTCGGCCGCGGCCTCGACCGCGGCATTCTCCGGGAGGGTGCGCCGGCGGTGGGCCAGCTGACCCAGGGCGACGTCCTCGGCGGCGAGGGCCAGCAGCTTCTGCTGGTCGAAGTGGTCGGCCTTCACCCGTCCAACCTACCGGGGCACCGCCCCGGCCCCGGCCCCCGTGCAGGGTCCCGCCGCGAGCGCGCGAGCGGTGGGGGCACGGGGGTCCTTCCACCACCTGCGGCTCGGGTGCTCCCCTGCCGCTCCCGGCGGTGCGGACTCCCGTGGGTCGGGCAGCGCGGGAGGTCGGGTCCTCTCGCTCGGCGGTGTCGTCGGTCTCCGCCGTCCCGTCGACGCCCTCGGCCACCTCGGCCGCCCGGGGGGCCAGCGTGACGGCGACAGCGACCAGCAGGGGTGAGGAAGGCGGCGTAGCCGCTCGACCCCGGGTCCAGGCCGAGCGGGGTCGACCGGCCGCGGGCGACGGCCGGGTCAGCGGCCGACCCCGGCGTGCGCCGTCCACGGGTCGGTGCGCCGCGTGGAGACGGCCACCTCCACCCGACCGGACAGGTCGTGCGACAGGACGTCGGCCGCGACCGGCAGCCAGGGCCACTCGGAGGCGAAGTGCGCCACGTCACACACCGCCGGGCCGGGGATCTCCTGCGCCTCGGACACCGGGTGGTGCCGCAGGTCGCTGGTCAGGAGGACGTCGGCACCGGCGGCCGCGGCGGCGGGTAGGAGCGAGCCGCCACTGCCGCCGCAGACGGCGACGGTCTCGATGCGGCGTCCCGGGTCGCCGGCCGCGCGGACGCCACCGACGGTCGCGGGCAGCGTTGCGGCCACGCGTTCGGCGAACCCCGCGAGGGTGACCGGCTCGGGGAGTCGTCCGACGCGTCCGAGCCCGGCGCGGGGATCGGTGGCGGAGGGCTGGAGCGGACGGGTGCCGATGAGGCCGAGCGCGGCGGCGAGGGCGTCGTTCACGCCGGAGTCGGGCGCCCGGTCGGCGTTGGTGTGCGCGACGAACAGGCCGGCGCCGGCCCGGACCAGGCGGTGCACCAGGCGGCCCTTGGGGTCGTGGGCCGGGACGCCGTGGACCGCGGTCAGGAACAGCGGGTGGTGGGTGACCAGCAGCTGGGCGCCGGTCTCGACGACCTCGTCGACGACGGTGGCCACCGGGTCGACGGCGAACAGCACCCTCTCCACCGGTTCGTCCGGATCGCCGCAGACGAGCCCGACGGCGTCCCAGTCCTCGGCCAGCGCGGGGTCGTAGCGCGCCTCCAGTGCGGCGACGACCTCCCCCAGGGTCACGGTCACCGGCCGGACTGTAGGTCAGCCGGCAGCCGTCGGTGAGGGTCGGGCCCCGGCCGGCGCCCGGGGGCCCGGCACGTCTCCCCGCGGACGGCGCGACGCCCGCACGACCCGGGCCAGCACCGACGGGGACAACAGGGTGGACGGCGGCGCCTCGAGCTGGGCGACCCGCACGAACGCCGTCCTGATCGCGGGGTCGACCGCCATCGAGCGCTGCAGCGTGGCCATGTACGCGTTCACCATCCGGGTCCTCCGGTCGACCCGACCGCGGTAGCCGGGCAGTCGCGTGGTGCCGCCGATGGACATCTGCCAGGGGACGTCGACGACCGACGCGCAGTCCCGCCAGAAGTCCTGGGCCAGGGAGGGCCGGTCCACCCCCCGGCGGAGGACGTCCCCCAGCACGAGGGCCTCCAGGGCGGCCACGGTCATCCCCTGGCCGTAGACGGGGTCGAAGCTGCAGACCGCGTCGCCGATGACCAGCAGCCCCCGCGGCGAGCGCGCCAGCCGCTCGTACCGCCGGCGGACCGACGCCGGGAACCGGAACCGCCGCGGCTCGTCGAGCGGGACGCTGGAGGTAATCACGTCGTGCAGGAGCGGCGAGCAGAGGGTCGCGGCGTAGGCCTCGAAGCCGTCGGGGTCGATCGGCGGCCGGTCGCCGAAGAGACCGGCGAGGGTGCAGACCCACCGGTCGCCCTCCTGCGCGAACAGGCCACCGCCCCGCTGGGTGTCCGGGGAGGCGTTGACGACGACCCCCAGGGCGCCGTCGACGTCGGCGGGGTCCCGCCGGTACTGGCGGGTGGCGTAGGTGAGGTCGACCTGCACCCGCTCCTCACCGGGCGGTGCGAAGCCGAGCTCGGACAGCCACGCCGACGCCCGGGACCGCCGGCCGGAAGCGTCGACGACGAGCCCGGCGTCCCACCGGCGCGGCTCGTCGGTCGGGTCGTCCCGGTCCACCGCGGTGACCCCCGTGACCCGGCCCGAGCCGTCGTGCAGCAGGGCGCGGACGTCGACCCGCTCCTGGACGCTGGTGCGGGGGTCGGCCAGGACCCGGCGGCGCACCTCCCGCTCGAGCAGCGGCCGGCTGACCATCAGCGTGCGCAGGCCGGAGCGGCCGGGGGTCATCGACCGACCGTCGGTGATCCAGCGGAAGACCTCCTGCGGGTCCCCGGGCAGGGCTCCGTGCGCCTCGAGCTCGGCGGTCAGTCCCGGCAACAGCTCCTCGAGGGCACGCAGACCCCGGGACAGCAGCGCGTGCGCGTGCGCGGACTGCGGAGCGCCACCCCGCGGAACGGCGTCCTCGGGCAGGGTGTCGCGGTCCAGCACGACGACCCGGCCGACGGACTCGGCGAGCACGCGGGCCGCGAGCAACCCGGCGATGCCCGCCCCGATGACGACGGCGGTGCCGTCCCGGCCGGTGGTGGGCACGGTCATCCCGACCTCCAGGTCCCGCCGCCCTACCGCGGCGGCTCCTGGACACCCGGATGCCGAACCCGCCCCGCCTGATACACCGACCCGCTGATCGCGTCGTCCACGGGCCGGGCCATGGCGACGCGGCGGCCGTGCCGGGTGAGGCCGAGTTCCGCCTCGTGCGCGGCGAGCGCCTGCAGCTCCGGCCCCAGGTCGTCGGTTCCCCGCCATCCGTGCCGGGCGTACCAGGGCCCGTTCCACGGCACGTCGGCGTACGTGAGCAGCGTGACCCGTCGAGCGCCGGCCACCCGGGCCTCGGACACCGCGGCCTCGAGCAGCGCCGCCCCGATGCCTCGCCGCATCGCCGACGGTTGCACCGACAGCTGCTCCAGGTGCACGTCACCGTCCACCCGCTCCAGGACGGCGAACCCCTGCACCGGCCGCCCGGCCACCAGCACCCGCCACGCCTGGGCCCGCACCGCGGCCGGGGCGGGCGCCGGCAGGTCCAGCACGCCCCGCGCCCGGAACAGCTCGTCGGCGGCCGCCTCGACCGCGGGGAGCTCCAGGAGGTCCGCGGCGGAGGCGACCCGGACGACGACACCGGTCACGGGCGCAGCCTGGCAGAGCGGGGGATGGAAAGCTCAGGACCCGTGGCGGAGCGGGCGTTGCGTGCACCGGCCTGGCTGGAGGAGCTGGTGCGCACGACCCCGCCCCCGGTGCCGTGGCGGGACGTCGTCCGCTTCGCCGTGACCGTGCCCGCGCCCCTCGCCGTGGCGGTCGCGGTCGAGGGCGGCATCGAGCCGGGCCCGGTGCTCGGGGCGGGCGTGTTCGCCACGACCGGCGCGCTCGCCGGCAGCCTGGCCCCGCAGGGCGGCCCGCTGCGCGACCGGCTGCGCCGCACCGCCGCGGCCACGGTCTTCGGCGGCATCGGGCTGGTACTCGGGCAGTTCGCGTCCGGCGGCGGGTGGCTGCCGGTGGTCGTCGTCGCGGTCGCGGCCGCGCTGGCGGCGTTCATCAGCGCGGTCAACGCCGCGCTCTCCCTCGGGTCGCTGCAGCTGCTGGTCTACACCGCCCTCGCCTCGGGCCTGGTCACCCCGCTGTCCGCCGCGGCCGAGGTCGGCTGCTTCGTCGCCGGGACGGCGTGGGCGACGCTCACCACGCTGGTCCAGTACGCCACCGAGCCCAACGACCCCGACCGGACGGCGGTCGCCGCCGTCTTCACCCGCATCGGCGAGCTGCTCGCCGCGGCCGGGACGTCCCAGGCCGAGGAGGCGCGCCGGAAGCTGACCACCGCCCTCAACGACGCCTACGACCGGGTCATCCGCTCGCGCAGCCGCACCGCGGGGCGCAGCCGCGAGCTCTCCGAACTGGCCGGGGTCCTCAACGCGGCGGCGCCGCTGGTCGAGGGCACGGTCGCCACGGCGCGCGCCGGGTCGCCCGCCGACCCGCAGGACGTCGGCGCGGTGCACGCCCTCGCGGCCGCGGTGGCCGGGAGGGAGGAGCTGCCCGAGGAGCGGCCGGAGCCCCTGGAGGAGGGCGAGCCCACCCGGCGCGCGGTGCGCCACGGACTGCGGCTGGCGTGGAACGTGGTCGGTGACCCCGAGGAGCGGGCCGGCGCCGCGGTCCCCCAGCCGCGACCGGACTGGCGCAGCCGCCTGCGCGACGTCGCCGACCGCACGCTGGGCAGCCCCGACACCCGCGGCTTCGCCGTCCGCCTGGCGCTGTGCATGACGATCGCCGAGATCGCCCGCCAGTACCTGCCCATCGAGCGGCCCTACTGGGTGCTGCTCACCGTCGCGATCGTGCTCAAGCCCGACTTCGGGTCGGTCTTCACCCGCGCCGTGCAGCGCGGGGCGGGCACGCTGCTCGGCGTCCTCCTCGGCTCGCTGCTGCTGGCCGTGCTGCCGCGCACCGCGTGGGTGCTCGTCGCCATGGCCGCGGCCGCCGCGCTGCTGCCGTGGGCCCGCGGCGCCAACTTCGGCCTGTTCTCGGTCTTCCAGACGCCGGTGATCATCCTGCTGCTGGACATCGCCCTGCCCGGCGGCCCGGGCCTGGTGGGTGCGCGACTGCTCGACACCCTCATCGGCTGCGCGATCGTGCTGGTCTTCGGCTACCTGCTGTGGCCGCAGACCTGGCGGGCACCCCTCGACGAGGCGCTGCGCGACGCCGCCCACGCCCTGGACGAGTTCGTCGAGGCGGCGTTCACCGGCAGCCCCACCGAGCGGCGCCGCGCCCGCCGCCGCAGCTACCGCGCGCTCACCGAGCTGCACACCCAGCTGCAACGCCGGCTGGCCGAGCCGCCGCCGGTGAGCACCCGCGCCGCCGCGTTCTGGCCGGTCATCGTCCAGCTGGAACGGACGTCGGACGCCGTGACCGAGGCCGTGATCGCCACCCGGCACGGCGAGCCGGCGCCCGACCTGGCGCAGGTCGCCGTCCTCCGCCGCGCCATCCGGGAGCTGGAGGACGACATCCGGGCGCACCGGCCGCCCGACGACGCCGAGATCCACGCCGACGGCGTCCTGGCACCGGTCGCCCGCGAGGTGGACGCCGCCCGCCGGCTGGTCCGCGACGCCGCCCCCGGCCGCCGTCCGGGCACGGCCGTCGCCGACGAGTAGGCCGGCGCCGCCCGGGTGAGGATGGCCGGGTGACTCCTCGCGAGCTGACCGTCCGCACCGACGACGGCGTCGACCTGCACGTCGAGGTGGACGGGATCGAGAACGCCTCGCTGACCGTCGTCCTCAGCCACGGCTTCACCGCCCGGCTCGGCGAGTGGGACCTGCAGCGCGACGCCCTGCGCAGCCGCGCCCGGCTGGTGCTGTGGGACCAGCGCGGGCACGGCCGCTCCGGCTGGACGCCGCTGACCCGGGCGACGATCGACCGCACCGGCCGCGACCTGGGCCAGGTGCTCGACGCCGTCGTGCCCGAGGGGCCGGTGGTGCTGGCCGGCCACTCGATGGGTGGAATGAGCGTCATGGCCCTGGCCCGGCAGCGCCCGGAGCTGTTCGGCACCCGCGTCGTCGGCGCCTTCCTGCTGGCCACCTCCGCCGGCGGGCTGGTGAGCGGCGGGCTGGTCGGGTTCGGCGTCCGGGTGCTGCGTGCGCTGCACCTGCTGCCGGTCTACCTCTGGCTGCTGCAGCTGTGGGCGCCGCTGCTGGAGCGCTTCCGCCGCCGCGGCACCCGGATCGGGCGCTGGTACACCCGCCGCTACCTGTTCGGCAGGGACGACGCCGACCCGGAGCAGGTCCGGATGGTGCAGGACCTGCTGGAGGAGACCCCGCTGCCGGTCACGATGGCCTTCTACGCGACCTTCCTCGAGCACGAGGAGCACGCCGCCCTGCCGGTGCTCGGCCGGGTGCCGGTCACCGTCGTCGCCGCCACCCACGACCGGCTCACCCCGCTGCCCCACGGACGGCGGCTCGCGGAGGAGATCGGACCCTCGGCCGAGCTGGTGGTCATCGACGGCGCCGGGCACAGCGTCAACCTGACCCGCACCGCGATCGTCGACGCGGCGTTCCTGCGGCTGCTCGACCGCGTGGAGGCAGGAGCGCGCGCGGCCTGACCTCCGGTGGACGTGACCCCGGCCACGTGGTCGGGTAGGGCTCACCCCGAGGGGGCGGCGGCGTTCCGGGAGCCCCCGCGGAGCTGGGACGATGGCCCGCCGCACGAGGCGGGGTGGGAGGAGCTGACCGTGGACCGCATGAGCCCGACCGACGCCGGTTTCTACTACGCGGAGAGCGAGGACACGCCGCTGCACGTGGGCTCGGTGGCGGTGTTCGAGGGGCCGGCCCCCTCCTACGGCGACGTCGTGCGGCTGCTGCTGGGCAAGCTGCCCCTGGTACCGCGCTACCGGCAGCGGGTCCGCCGGGTGCCGTTGGACCTGGGGCGTCCGCTGTGGGTCGACGACCCGCACTTCCAGATCCTGTACCACGTCCGGCACACCGCCGTCCCGAGCCCGGGCGGCGAGGAGCAGCTGCGCAACCTGGCCGGTCGCGTCCTCGGCCAGCGCCTGGACCTGGCCAAGCCGCTGTGGGAGCTGTGGCTGGTCGAGGGGCTGGAGAACGGCCGCTGGGCGCTGATCTCCAAGGTGCACCACTGCATGGTCGACGGCATCGCCGGGACCGACCTGATGCAGCTGATGTTCGACCTGACACCCGACGCCACGCACGGCGAGCCGCAGGACTGGACGCCGCAGCGCAGTCCGTCGTCCCTCGAGGTGGTCGCCGGGGCGGTCCAGGACGCCGTCACCCACCCGCTGCGCGAGCTCACCCGGCTGTCCGGTACCGACGGCGTGCGGGGCGCGGGCCGCAACGCCGTCAAGATGGGCCGGTCCCTGGCCGGCAGCGTCCCCTCCGTGGCCCGCCAGCTGGCCACGCCGACGGCCCGCTCGCTCAACGGGCCGATCGGCCCGCACCGGCGCTGGGCCTGGACCGACGCGGAGTTCGACGAGCTCAAGGGCGTCCGGACGGCGTTGGGCGGCACCGTCAACGACGTCGTCCTCGCGGCCATCACCCGCGGCTTCCGCGACCTGCTGGAGCGGCGCGGCTCGCTGCGCCAGGGGCTGGTCGTGCGCTCGATGGTGCCGATCTCGGTGCGCCAGGCCGACCAGCGCGGGCAGCTGGACAACCAGATCTCGGCCGTCTTCGTCGACCTGCCCGTCGGCGAGCCGGACCCGGTGGCCCGGCTGACCTCGGTGCGCCGGCAGATGGACGAGCACAAGAAGGTCATGCAGGCCGTCGACGCCCGCTCGATCATCGCGATGGGCGACTTCGTGGCGCCGACGCTGCTGTCCATGGGCGTGCGCGCCGCACTGGCCGCCGGGCAGATGTGGTGCCAGGCCGTGACGACCAACGTGCCGGGGCCGCGGGTGCCGCTGTACGTGCTGGGCCGCCGGATGTGCTCGGCGCACGCCTACGTGCCGATCGCCGGCGGCACCCGCGTGTCGATCGGGATCTTCTCCTACCTGAACACGATGACCTTCGGCATCAACGCCGACTTCGACGCCTTCCCCGACGTCGACGTCCTCTCCGGGGGCATCCGGCGCGGCATCGACGAGCTGGTCGCCGCCGCCCGGGAGGCCAGCCCCGCGAGCGCCGCGACCTGAAGGAGGACCCCGTCCTCCCACCCTGCGCAGGCTCAGGGCGGGACCCGGGACGGGGCCAGCCAGTTGGAAGAGTAGAGGGATGCCAGCTCTCGAGTCCGACCTCACCGTCGCCGTCACCGGTCCCACGGGGACCTTCGGCAACGGCCTCGTCCCGCTCCTGCAGGCCGACGACCGCGTGCAGCGCATCGTCGGCATCGCCCGCCGGCCGTTCGACCCTGCAGAGCGGGGTTGGACGAAGATGGAGTACCGGCGCGGCGACGTCCGCGACCCCGCGGCCCTGGAGGAGGCCTTCGCCGGCGCCGACGTCGTCGTGCACCTGGCGTTCCTCATCACCGGCAACGCCTCCCGCGAGACGACCCGGGCGATCAACGTCGACGGCACGCTCAACGTCTTCCGCGCCGCGGCGGCTGCCGGCGCCCGCCGCTTCGTCTACGCCTCGTCGGTGGCGGCCTACGGCTGGCACCCCGACAACCCCGAGCTGATCCCCGAGGACTGGCCGGTGCGCCCGGCCGCCCGGCTGTTCTACGGCCAGGAGAAGGCCGAGCTCGAGCAGCTCTTGGACGCCGAGGCCGCCACCACCCCCGACCTGGCGCTGTACCTGCTGCGCCCGCCGGTCGTGCTCGGCCCGCACGCCATCGGCGCCAAGGACGTCCTGCCCGGCCCCCTCGCGCCGATCGGGCGGGCGCTGTTCAGCCGCCCGCGGCGGCTGCCGGTCCCCGTGCCGGTGCTCGCGCCGGAGCTGCGGTTCCAGTTCATCCACGAGGACGACGTCGGCAGCGCCCTGCAGCTGTGCGTCGTGGGCGCCGGTCCGGCCGGCGCCTACAACATCGCCGGGGACGGCGTCCTGACCACCGCCGACGTGCTGCGCGAGTTCGGGGCGCTCCCCGTGCCCGTCCCGGCCGCGCCGGCCGAGCTGGCCGCCCGCGCGGTGTCCCGGGTGCCGTTCCTGCCGCCCGCCGTCGAGTGGGTGGAGGCGTTCAGCCGGCCGGTCATCATGGACACCGCCAAGGCCAAGACCAAGCTGGGCTGGCGGCCGCAGCACACGGGGTGGGAGGCCCTGCGGGCGACGCTGACCTGAAGCGGAAGGACCCCGGTGCCCCGCACGCCTCGTAGAGGGGCCCCGTCCTCACCGCTCGCAAGCTCCCGGCGAGCCTCGGGACGGGGCCGGGTGCCGTGGAGGGGCCTCAGGGCACCCGCGTCACCGACGGCAGCCAGGCCAGGACGTGCTCGGCCAGTACCTCCGGGCACTGCAGCTGCGGCACGTGCCCGACGCCCGGCAGCTCGACGTAGCGCCAGTCCGGGTGCCGCCGGGCGACGTCACGCGCCACCGACACCGGCACCAGCCGGTCGCGGTCGCCGTGCACGAGCAGCACCGGCACCTGCACGCCGGCCATCGCGCGGCGCACCAACCGCGGGTCGGCCAGGAGCAGGAGCAGCGAGCGGGCCGCGGTGAGGAAGGCGCGGTCCATGCCGGCGACGTCCCGCCGCTCGTCGACCAGCGCGACCGAGCGGTCGATGAGCGCCGGTGGGACGGCGTCGGGGTCGACCCCGCACAGCACGAGCATCTCGCGGACCGTGCCCCGCGCGCCGAGCTTCCGGCGACGCCCGGCCAGGTAGCGCACTCCCGCGCCGGGCAGGGCGTAGAGCCCGAACGCCGCCGCGACCCGGGGGTCCGGACGCCCCCGCGGCCCGGGCAGCGCGGGGTCGACCAGCACCAGGCCGCTGACCTTCGCCGGCGAGCGCTGCGCCTCTAGCACTGAGACCATGCCGCCCATCGAGTTGCCGACGAGCACCACCGGCCCGCCGGTCACCTCGCGGACGAAGCGGTCGAGGACCACCACGTTGTCGCGCACGTTGGCCGTCCGCTCCCCCGGCTCGCTGCGGCCGAAGCCGGGCAGGTCCAGGGCGTGCACCCGCGCGTGCGGCGTGAGCAGCGGGGCGAACAGGTCCCAGTTGAGGTGCGAGCCGCCCAGACCGTGCACCAGGACGACGGTCGGTCCGTCCTCCCGGCCGCCGAAGTCGACGTGGTGCACCGGGCCGTCGATGTCCACGGTGCGGCTGTGCCCGGGGGTGCCCCCGGCGTCGGTCTCGGCGTCCATGTCCGTACCGTGCCACGCCCGGATCACCGTCCCCGCCCCCGGGCTCGGGTCGACGCGACGTGTCACACGGCACAGCGAGACTGCCGATGGGTGTATCAGGTACCGCTCGCGTGTGTCAGGAGCAGTACCCGGTGGTACCTGCGGGGCGGGCCGCCCACGGAGGCCGGCTGACGAGGAGGACGACGTGACGCGAGGCGATGGACCGGCGCTGCCGCTGTACCTGAGCGAGCCGGGCCGGGCGATGGCCGACTTCGGCCTGTACCTGGCGGCGCGGCCGCTGATGCCGCGGCTGCCGCACGGCGACGGGCACCCGGTGCTCGTGCTGCCGGGGCTGATGGCCGACGACGCGTCGACGCGGGTGCTGCGCGCGACGCTGCGCCGGCTGGGCTACCGCGTCCACGGCTGGCAACTCGGTCGCAACATCGGCCCCACCGCCGCCTGCGTGGCCGGGATGCGCGACCGCATCGACGACCTCAGCGACCGCTACGGCCGGCCGCTGTCCCTGGTCGGCTGGAGCCTGGGCGGCATCTTCGCCCGCGACCTGGCCCGCCGGACGCCGGACTCGGTGCGCCAGGTGATCACCCTGGGCAGCCCGTTCCGGCTCACCCGGCACACCCAGAGCCGGGCCTCGCGGGTCTTCGACAGCTACGCGCACCTGCACGTCGAGCACCGCTCCCTGCCGTTGGAGCCGGTCGGCCAGCCCATGCCGGTCCCGTCGACGTCGATCTACTCGCACTTCGACGGCATCGTGCACTGGCAGACCTGCCTGGACACCCCCGGCGAGCGGAGCGAGAACATCGCCGTCATGGCCAGCCACCTGGGGCTGGGCCACCACCCGGCGGCGCTGTGGGCGATCGCCGACCGGCTCGCCCAGCCCGAGGGCACCTGGCGGCCGTTCCGGCCGCCGGTGTTCCTGCGCCCGGCCTTCCCGCGTCCCGACGTCCCGACGCCGCTGGCCGACGAGGCCGCCGCGGCCTGAGCCGGCCCCGGCACCTCGACCGCGTGCACGTGGGCCGGAGGGGCGATCGCGGCCGGATCGGACCCGCGACCGCCCCTCCGCTGCTCAGCCGCTGAAGTCGACCAGCACCCGCTCGAAGGGTTCGGGCTCGATCGCGACGCCCCCGGCGAACGGGCGGTCCATCTCGACGGCCACGAACAGCAGCACGCCGATGAGCGCGGCCAGGCTGCCCAGCATCAGGGAGTGCAGCACGGCCCGCTGGAGCCCGAACAGCAGCGCGAAGCCGATGGTCACGACCCCGCCCACGATCAGCGCCGTCCACAGGACGCCGGGGATCGTCCGGTCCACGTAGTCGAGGCGCTGACTGCGCAGGCCGACCAGCTGGCTGAGCCGTTCGGCCTCGGCGCCCACGAACTCCTCCTGGGCCGGCGTCGTGACCTGGACCCCGGCGAGGACGTCCGCCATCTCGTCGAAGACGGCACCCGCTCGAGGGTCCCCCGGGACGCCCTCGGACATCGCCGGCCACTCCAGCTCGACGACCTCGCCCGCGTACTGCTGGACCAGGTCGCGCAGCTCCTCCCGCGTCTCCGCCGGGAAGGCCGCGCTCTCCCGGTAGAGGCCGCGCAGGGTGCTCGCCTCCTGCCCGACGATCCGTTCCGCGGAGTCGTAGTTCTCCCACGCGACGATCACGACGAACGCGAGCAGGACGGCGTAGATGACGCCGACCACCGCGATGATGAAGCCGACCACCTCGTTGTGGTCGCCCTCGGCCAGGGCCGGCCACCGGCGCCGGATCCCCCACTGCAGGAGCAGCACCAGCCCGGGCATGACCACCACGAGCAGGAGTGCGACGACCCAGCTCGGCACGTCGAGCACGGCGTCGGCCACGCGGGCCTCCCGGGGCAGCGTAGGACTGGGCTCGTCGTGCGGCTCCGGCGACGCACGCCCCCAGCTGGGCAGACGACGGACCACGGGAGTGTGGCGGGGCCCGGCACCGCGCGTCCAGGGCCGGGCGGCCGGGTTCACCCTGGTCCAGTCCTGGGACCAGGGTGACGTGACGGGGTCGGGCGACTCCCGGAGCGGCACGGTCCCGTCAGGGCCGGCCGAGGCGAGCGCCTGGCCAGTGCGATGGTGGGCGCGGCCGGGATCGAACCGGCGTCCGCGCGCGTGCGCGCAGGGCTCGCGTCAACGGGGCGCAGGTCAACAGCCGTGCCGGGCAGGCAGCGGTCCGGTGACTGCGCGGGCACCGCCGCCGAGCGTCATCCGGCCGACGTCACGGCGGTGCCTGCGGCGTCACCCACTCCAGGACCGGGCGCTCGCGAGCCGTTGCGCGACCTTGGCACGGATCTCCCCCATCCGGGCGTAGCCGTGATCACCCGGGCATTCGGTGCGGCCGACGTCCCGGTGGGCGAACACGGTCGGCACGGTCACCTCGGCGCCGGTGGCGTAGCGGGAGGTCCCACCGCCTGCGGAGGTGAGCGTGGTGCTGGCCGTCGGTTGGATGTCGAAGGCCGCGAACTTCCACGCGATGAACGCCGCGACTGCGTCGACCATGGGTGCAGTGGTGTCGACCCGGTCGTAGTCACCGAGCATGGACACGCCGGATGTGCCGGTGTTGAAGCCACCGGCGTGCGCACCGATCACGGTGCTCGCCAGCCCGCCGTAGCGGCCCTCCCAGAGCCGGCCGAACTTGTCGACGATGACGTGGTAGCCGATGTCGCCCCATCCCCGGCTGACCGCGTGGTATCGGTAGATCGCCCGGATCATCGCGGGCACCTGCGCGGCGGTGTAGTCGCTCGTGCCCGTGGTGTGGTGCAGCGTCGCGGCTTCCAGGGTCGGCGCGTACTCGGGCTCCCAGGTGCGGATCCCCTCGTCCGCGCCCCACTCCGCCCGAGAGTGGACCGCCGGCGCGGCCAGCGACGACTCGGCCCCGCCCTGCGGCGCCGGTACGGCGACCACGGCGTCGGCCGCACTGCTGCCGGGATCGACCAGGTCGAGCCGGACGTCGCTCGGGCGCGCCCCCGAGCGGGTCAGGACCTCCGCCTGGACCCCCGTGCTCGGTCCCGTCCACACCGGCTCCGTCCCACCGCGGAGGCGCGCCCCGGGCGTCGCGGTGGCGTTCTGCCCGGGATCCTGCGTGTCGACCTCCGACCACTCGCCCCAGGCTCCCGTCACGGACAGGACACGGATGCGGACCACCGTGTCCGTGACGGCCGGGTCGTGGGCCCAGGTGACGCCGAGCAGCGAGAACTCCTCCGTTCCCGTGCGGCTCACGGACAGCGTGGGACGAGTTCCGGACATCCCGGCAGCCTCGCCGCCCGCCTCGGCCTGGACCTCGGCCCCGAGCGCGGGTGCGGTGACGGAGCCCATGGGGATGACGGAGGTCGACGTCCTGACCGGGGACGGCGGAGCAGCGGGAGCGGCGCGGGAAGGCAGCGGAGCCAGGAGGGCGATGGTGATGAGGAAGGCTGGGACACAGGTGAGGATTCGGCGCACGAGAGGGTCCTCCATCACGGGGAGCACTCGGAGTACGACCCGTACAGCTTCACGCGCATCCGGAACCGGATGGTTCGAATGGACACCGCCTTTCACGGAGGCTGATCGATCTCGGAAGAGTCTCACCCTCTGACTCTCATGGGTGACCGAGCGTCACTATCGTCCCCGTGCAGCAGAGCTCACCTCGTCGCCTCGACCGCGTCCGGGCGAGGGAACGCCGGGGTGCCGCGACCGAGGACGACGCTCCTCCCAGAGCGAGGGTCGAGGCCCGCGACGGTGGCATGACCGACCCGCGTCTCGGCGTGCCATCCCACGGCGTCGGGTCAGCACGGTCTCCTCGACGACGGCGGGCTCTCCCAGTGGCTCGCCGCTCCCGGGCTCCACAGCTGCAGGACGCCCCGCCGCCGGAGCTGCCCGCCGACGTGGTCGAGGTGACCCCCGAGCGCCACGTCCCCACCTGCGAACGCCTCGCCGGCCCGCGGTTCCCCTAGAAGGAGAACCCGCTGCAGGTGCGGTTGTAGTCGCGGGTGTCGTCGTACCACTGTGCGATGTGCACCGGGCCACCCGAGAAGCTCCGCTGTGAGCAGCGGTCGAGCGCCTCGTCCGGGTAGTCCAGCCTCCCGGCCGTCGCCCACACCGGGACGTCCGGGAGCTGCCAGTCGCCGGTGATCTCGTGCCACCCGGCGGCGTACGAGTACAGGCCGTAGGCGAAGCCGTTGTCCTGCAGCCCCCGCATGAGC
The DNA here is from genome assembly GCF_052931555.1 of Geodermatophilus sp. URMC 61. Classification (NCBI taxonomy): domain Bacteria; kingdom Bacillati; phylum Actinomycetota; class Actinomycetes; order Geodermatophilales; family Geodermatophilaceae; genus Geodermatophilus; species Geodermatophilus sp. URMC 61. The sequence continues at coordinate 625,808 of NZ_JBRFHZ010000002.1, read as the reverse complement.
CCCTCGAGCACGGAGCGGTTCTCCTGTCCACGCACCGCCGACCCCGTGGGCCAGGGTTGGGCCGGCCGCGGCTCGACGTCGATCCACACCTTCGGTGGGCGCCAACCGAGGCGTTCCATCGAGGCCGCGGCGAAGTCCGCCGCGGCGTACCCGACGTTGCTGAGTCGCCCTGCCCGTGTCGATGGGTCCCACGGCCCCTCGTCGCCGTGGGCCGAGAGCTGTGACGACGTGGGGAACGTACCCATCGCGTAGGCGTGGCTGGGCTTGCCGTGGTCGCGTGCCCAGCGCACCTGGTCGGCCAAGCAGGGGTTCTCGGTGAACGCCAGTCCGCGGGTGAGGCCGACGATCACGAAGTCGGTCGACTCCAGGGGCATCGGCAGGCCGTACCCGCCGTCGGCCTCCGAGCACTGGGGCCAGGAGATGTCGTGCCCGAACATCGTGTCGGCCCGGGCCGGGGACGCGAGCGGGTGGACGAGGAAGCCCGACAGCAGCGCGGCGACCAGCAGCACCCGCGGAGGCCTGGGACGGAGACGCGAACGACGTCCGGATGCGGCGGTGACCATCTGACACCTCCTGGGGTCCGGTCCCGGTCGCCGGCGCAGGAAGTGTGTGGCCCGGAGCGCCGGTTCCGGAACCCCTCCGGCCGTCGTGACCGTGCACGGATCAGGGTGGTCGAGAACCCCCGGGCACCCTGGTCGTCGTGCGCGGGTGGTCGTCGACGTCGACCTGTGGCCGGAGATCTCCGGGGGTCCAGCGGCGCTGGGAGCGCTGCACCGGCTCGGCCACGACGGCGTCCGCAGCGTCCGCCGGGGCGAGCACCCCGTCCTGATCGCCGCATACCGGGGAGCGCTGTGCTGGTGAGTCGATCACGTCTTCCCGGGCGCACGCCCTGGTCACGGTGCGGAGGTGGGCGCGGCCGGGATCGAACCGGCGACCGCTCGCTTGTAAGGCGAGAGCTCTCCCGCTGAGCTACGCGCCCCGCGCGCCCAGGGTAGGTGCCCCCGGGCACGGGACCGCGGTGGCGTGGCCGGAGCACGGCCACGCCACCGGCAGGATCACGCCGCCAGCTGGGCCACCGCGTCCTTCCACCCGGACTGCTCGCGGGCGTCCCCCGGGCCGTTGACCTCGGTGAAGACGATGCGGCCCTCGGCGTCGACGAGGAAGGTGCCGCGGACGGCCATGCCGGCGCGGTCGTTGAACACGCCGTAGGCCTGGGCGACCGCGCCGTGCGGCCAGAAGTCCGACAGCAGCGCGAAGTCGAAGCCCTCCTGCTCGCGCCACGCCTTGAGGGTGGGGGCCGGGTCGGTGCTGAGCGCGAGCACCCGCACGCCCGCATCGGTGTAGGTCGCCAGCTCGTCGCGCAGCTGGCACAGCTCACCGGTGCAGATCCGGGAGAAGGCGAACGGGTAGAAGACCAGCAGGACCGGCGTCCCGCGCAGGTCGGCCAGCGACACGACCTGGCGGTCCTGGTCGGGCAGGCTGAACTCGGGCGCGACGTCCCCGACGGAGAGGCTCATGCGCCGATCGTGCCCCACCCGTCCGGAGCGGTGTCCGGGCGGCCCTCCTGCACGGTCCCGCCGCCGGCCCGGTGACCTACTGGAGCGGCCACCCCTCAGGGCCCGCGCCGAGCATGCGGTGCGTGCAGGGAGGCCCCCTCGCAGGGGCCCGCCGCGAGCTCGCGAGCCGTGGGGGCGAGGGGGCCCTTGCTCAGCGGCGGCTGCGCGCCGCCTTGGGGGTGACCAGGCGGATGCCGGACCAGTCCTTGGCCGCCGAGACGCTGCTGGTCTGCGACAGACCCGCGGTCGGGGCGACCTCGGTGACGTCACCGGGCTCGACGTGGCCCGGGCGGCCGGACTTGGGCACCAGCAGCCACACGACGCCGTCGTCGGCGAGCGACGTGATCGCGTCGGTCAGGGCGTCGAACAGGTCGCCGTCGTCCTCCCGCCACCACAGGAGCACGACGTCGGCGACCTCGTCGGTGTCCTCGTCGACCATCTCGCTGCCGGAGACCTCGACGATGGAGTCCCGCAGGTCCTCGTCGGCGTCCTCGTCCCAGCCGAGCTCCTGCACGACCATGCCCGGCTTGATGCCCAGCCGGGCCGCCATGCTGGCGCTGCCCGAGTCGACGCTCATCCCTGCTGTTCCTCCATGGGTTCCGAAGCGGACCGGGGGGCACGTCCGTGCCCGCGCCGGCGGGGTGTCGTGGGGGTGGGGCGCGCGGCCGGGGGTGCGGGGTGCGGTGGGAGAGCGGGCAGGACGCGACCAGCGGGAGACCTCTCCCGCAGCCCGGCCATGTCACCCCTTCCCGTCCGCACCGGTCACCCCGCCTCGGTGGTCCGAGGCCACGGTCGGCGTAGGCGGAAAGCGTAGGGCATGCCTGGTCAGGTGCAAGTGTGTCGAGGAACGGCCTGAACCGGCCGTCGTCCCGCCAGGTGGGCGACCGGCGTGACGCGCACCCCACCCGCGGGGGACGATGTGGCCATGAGCGCTCCGCAGCAGTCGGGCGGCGATCCCGCCCGCGACGCCGGCAACGAGACCGGACGGGCCCGCGCCGTCATCACCGACGGCCTCCCCAGCCAGCTGGTCGACACCGACCCCGACGAGACCAGCGAGTGGCTGGAGTCGCTGGACGCCGTCATCGACCACGCCGGTCGGGGTCGGGCCCGTTACCTCATGCTCCGCATGCTGGAGCGCAGCCGCGAGCAGCAGGTCGGTGTCCCCGGTCTCCGCAGCACCGACTACATCAACACCATCCCGCCCGAGCGGGAGCCCTGGTTCCCCGGTGACGAGCACGTCGAGCGCCGCATCCGCGCCTACATCCGGTGGAACGCCGCGATCATGGTCCACCGCGCGCAGCGGCCGGGGATCGCCGTCGGCGGCCACATCTCCTCCTACGCCTCCTCCGCCTCGCTCTACGAGGTCGGCTTCAACCACTTCTTCCGCGGCAAGGACCACCCCGGCGGCGGCGACCAGATCTGGTTCCAGGGCCACGCCTCCCCCGGCATCTACGCCCGCGCCTTCCTCGAGGGCCGGTTGACCGAGCAGCAGATGGACGGCTTCCGTCAGGAGGTCAGCCACCCCGGCGGCGGGCTGTCGAGCTACCCGCACCCGCGGCTCATGCCCGAGTTCTGGGAGTTCCCGACCGTCTCGATGGGCCTGGGCCCCATCAACGCGATCTACCAGGCGCGGTTCAACCGCTACCTGCACTCCCGCGGCATCAAGGACACCTCCGACCAGCACGTCTGGGCGTTCCTCGGCGACGGCGAGATGGACGAGCCCGAGTCGCTCGGCGCCATCGGCCTGGCCGCGCGCGAGGAGCTGGACAACCTCACCTTCGTCATCAACTGCAACCTGCAGCGCCTCGACGGGCCGGTGCGCGGCAACGGCAAGGTCATCCAGGAGCTGGAGTCCTTCTTCCGGGGCGCCGGGTGGAACGTCATCAAGGTGATCTGGGGCCGGGAGTGGGACCCGCTGCTGGCCGCCGACCGCGACGGCGCGCTGGTCAACCTCATGAACCAGACGCCGGACGGCGACTACCAGACCTACAAGGCCGAGGACGGCGCCTTCGTCCGCGAGCACTTCTTCGGCCGCGACCCGCGCACCCGCAAGCTCGTGGAGGACATGAGCGACAAGGAGATCTGGGCGCTCTCCCGCGGCGGGCACGACTACCGCAAGGTCTACGCGGCGTTCAAGGCGGCGGTGGAGCACAAGGGCCAGCCCACGGTCATCCTCGCCAAGACCATCAAGGGCTGGACGCTGGGCAGCCACTTCGAGGGCCGCAACTCGACCCACCAGATGAAGAAGCTGACCGCGGAGGACCTCGCCGCGTTCCGCGACCGGCTCTACCTGCCGATCCCCGACGAGGCGCTGGACAAGACCCTGCCGCCCTACTACAAGCCCGCCCCGGACTCCGACGAGATGCAGTACATGCTCGAGCGGCGCCGGCAGCTGGGCGGGGCGGTGCCGCGGCGCCGCGCGGAGTTCAAGACGCTCAAGGCGCCCGAGGACAAGGCCCTCGACGTCCTGCGGCGCGGCTCGGGCAAGCAGGAGGTGGCGACGACGATGGCGTTCGTCCGCCTGCTCAAGGAGCTGCTCAAGGACAAGGACCTCGGCCCGCGCCTCGTGCCCGTCATCCCCGACGAGGCACGCACGTTCGGCATGGACTCGCTGTTCCCGACGCAGAAGATCTACTCGCCGCACGGCCAGCGCTACACCTCGGTCGACCGCGAGCTGATGCTGGCCTACAAGGAGTCCGAGCAGGGCCAGATCCTGCACGAGGGCATCAACGAGGCCGGCTCGGCGGCGTCGTTCACCGCCGTCGGCACGTCGTACTCCACGCACGGCGAGCCGATGATCCCGATCTACATCTTCTACTCGATGTTCGGGTTCCAGCGGACCGGCGACGCCTTCTGGGCGGCCGCCGACCAGATGACCCGCGGCTTCCTGCTCGGCGCCACCGCCGGGCGGACGACGCTCAACGGCGAGGGTCTGCAGCACGAGGACGGGCACTCGCTCCTGCTGGCGCACACGAACCCGGGCGTCGTCTGCTACGACCCGGCGTTCTCCTTCGAGGTCGGGCACATCACGAAGGACGCGCTGGTGCGCATGTACGGCGACGACCCGGGGAGCCCGCTGGGCGGCCACCGCTCGCCGGACGTCATGTACTACCTGACCGTCTACAACGAGCCGTACAACCAGCCGGCCGAGCCCGAGGGCCTCGACCTGCAGGGCCTCCTGGCAGGCATGTACCTGTACGCGCCCGGCCAGGGGGACGGCCCGAAGGCGCAGGTCCTGGCCTCCGGCGTCGCGGTGCCGTGGGCGCTGCGCGCACAGGAGCTGCTGGCCAACGACTGGGGCGTCTCGGCCGACGTGTGGTCGGTGACCTCCTGGACCGAGCTGCGCCGGGAGGCCGACGCGGCCGAGGAGCACAACCTGCTGCACCCGGAGGAGGAGGCGCAGGTCCCGTACGTGACCCAGCGGCTGGCCGACGCCCCGGGCCCGGTCGTGGCGGTGTCGGACTGGATGCGGGCCGTGCCCGACCTCATCGCGCCGTACGTCCCCGGCGGGATGGCCACGCTCGGCACGGACGGGTTCGGGCTCTCCGACACCCGCCCGGCGCTGCGGCGGCACTTCCACGTCGACGCCGAGTCCGTCGTCGTCCGGGTGCTGGCCTCGCTGGCCCAGCGCGGCGAGGTCGACCGGGACGTCGTCCGCCAGGCGGTGGACAAGTACCAGGTCCGCGACGTCCAGGCCGCGCCCGAGGACGAGCGGTCGGACCCGAGCCCGGCGACCTGAAAGAGGACCCCGCTGCCCCCCACCGCTCGCGAGCTCGCGGCGGCCCCCTGCAGCGGGGCCGCCGTCCTGCCAGCTGCTGATGACGGTCACCGTGAGGTGGCCGTCATCGGCGGCGGGGTGGTCGGGCTGACCTGTGCGCTCGAGCTGGCACGGGCCGGGCACCGGGTCCGGCTGCACACCGCCGACCAGATCGCGGCGACCACCTCCGCGGTGGCCGCCGCGATCTGGTTCCCGTACCGAGCGGCGCCCGCGGACGCGGTCCTGCGGTGGGGCGCCACCTCGCTCGGGGTCCTCACCCGGCTGGCCGCCGACCCGGCGACCGGGGTGACGCTCCGGCCGGGCACGTTCGTGCACCGCACGCCCGAACCCGACCTCTGGTGGACGCCCGGCGTGCCCGACGTCCGTCCGGCGACCCCGGAGGAGCTCCCGCCCGGCGCCCCTGCCGGCACCCGCTGCACGCTGCCGGTGGTCGACACGGGCCGGTACCTGCCCTGGCTGGCCGGCGCGTGCGCCTCGGCCGGGGTGGAGACCGTGATCGGCCGGGTCGCCGCGCTCGACGACGTGACCGGGGACGTCGTGGTGGTGGCCGCGGGACTGGCGTCGGGGCGCCTCCTCGACGACGACTCCTGCGTGCCCGTGCAGGGCCAGGTGGTCCGGCTGGCCGACCCGGGCCTGTCCGGCTGGGTGCTGGACGACGAGAACCCGGCCGGGCTCACCTACGTCGTCCCCCGTGGGCGGGACGTCGTCTGCGGCGGCACGGCGGTGGACGGCGCCACGGGCCGCGACCCGATCCGCAGGTCGAGGCCGCGATCCTGGAGCGGGCGTGCGCACTGGTCCCCGAGCTGCGCGGACAGCCGGTGCTGTCGCGGGCGGTGGGGCTGCGGCCGGGCCGGCCCACCGTCCGGCTGGAACGGCTGGACGTCGGCGGGCGGCCCGTCGTCGCCTGCTACGGGCACGGCGGCGCCGGCGTCACCCTCTCCTGGGGCTGCGCGGCCGACGTCGTCGGTCTGGTCTGGTGATGGACCCCGTCCTCCCCTCCGAGGACCCCCTTGCCCCCCGCCACTCGCAGGCTCGCGGCGGGACCCTGCAAGGGGGCCGTCAGGGCTCGGGGCGGTGCCCTGGACGGGGCCTCAGCCGGTCAGGGTCTCCAGCGCCATCGCGGCGTAGAGGGCGGCGCCGGTCGGCAGCACCTCCTCGTCGAAGACGACGAGGTTCGAGTGGTTGCCCGGAGCGGTCGCCGGCTCCTGACCGGGCGGGCACGCCCCGAGGAAGGCCATCGCGCCGGGCACCCGCTGGAGCACGTAGGAGAAGTCCTCCGCGCCCATGAGCGGCTCGGGGGCGACGACGCTGCGCTGCGGGGCGACCAGCTCGCCCGCGACCGCCAGCACCCTCTCGGCCACCGACGGGTCGTTGACCGTGACCGGGTAGCCCTGCCGGTGCACGAAGTCGATCTCCATGTCGTGCGCGGCGGCCACGTGCGTGGCGACCCGCCGCACGGAGGCGACGACGTCGGTGCGCCGCTCGGGCGAGAGGGTGCGGATCGTCCCCTGCAGGTAGGCGGTGTCCGGGATGACGTTGTCGGTGGAGCCGGCCACCAGGTTGGCCACCGTCACCACCGCCGGGTCGAACACCGGGGCGCGTCGGGTGACCATCGACTGCAGCGCCAGCACGATCTCCGCGGCCACCGGCACCGGGTCGGCGGCCGCGTGCGGCATCGAGGCGTGCCCGCCCCGGCCACGGACGGTGACCTCCCAGTGGTCGGCGGCGGCCATCATCGGCCCGGGCCGCACGCTGACCACGCCGCTGGGCTGGTTGGCGAACACGTGCAGCGCGAACGCCCCGGCGACCGGCGCCTCCGGGACGGCGTCCAGCAGCCCCTCCTCGAGCATGTACCGCGCCCCGTGCAGGCCCTCCTCCCCCGGCTGCAGCATGAGCACGACCTGTCCGGCGATCTCGTCGCGTCGCTCGGCGAGCAGCCGGGAGGCGCCCAGCAGCATCGCGGTGTGCAGGTCGTGCCCGCAGGCGTGCATCGCGCCGGGCACCTCGGAGGCGAACGGCAGCCCGCTGTCCTCGTGCACGGGCAGGGCGTCGAGGTCGGCGCGCAGCAGGTAGGTGGGCCCGGGGTGGGCCCCGCGCAGCACGCCGGTCACCGAGGTCGTGCCCGTCCCGGTCGTCACCTCCACCGGCAGCCCGGCGAGCTCCTCGAGCACGATGGTCTGGGTGCGCGGCAGGTGCAGCCCGATCTCCGGGGTGCGGTGCAACCTGCGACGCAGGTCCACGGTGCGGTCGGCGTCGGCACGGGCGGCGGCCAGCAGGTCCGCGGCGGGGATGGGCATGCCGCCACTCTCCCCCAGGAGCTAGTCGCGGGCCCAGGCCGGGCGGGTGACGTCGAGCTGCCAGACCACCGCGGTCGCGGGACCGGACACGGGGCCACCGGCCTGCTGCTCGACGCGGACGCCGTGGGGTCCGGCCAGCACGAGCAGCCCGGGTGGCACGGTCGCCGACGTCCCGTCCTCCACCGTCTCGGTCCACAGCCGGGCGTCGGGCCGGCCGAGGTCCACCCAGCCGTCCGCGTTCGGGTGCACCTCGTGCGCGGCGTCGTCCCCCGGACGGGCGCTGCGCAGGTAGGTCTGCAGGACGTGTGCGCCGTCGTTCCCGGCGACCTCGTCGTGCTCGAGCCCGGTGCCGGCGCGCAGGACGGCGACGTCCCCCGCGTTCAGCACCGCACCGCTCCCCCACGTGTGCCGCAGCGAGCCGGCCAGCACCACCGCGACGACGTCGACCGCACGGTGCGGGTGCCGCCCGTAACCGGCGCCGGGTGCCAGCCGGTCGTCGGCGAGGCGCAGCAGCGGGCCGAGCGAGCCGTCGTCGGGCTCCAGCAGGACGTCGGAGGTCAGGGTCACGGTGTCCTCCTGTTCGGTTCCTCGCGGGGCGGGAGCGCGCCGCGGCCGCCGGGCAGCGCGTCGAAGACGACCGCCACCAGCAGCGTCCAGGCCACGCCCAGCGCCCAGCCGCCGACGACGTCGGAGAGGAAGTGCACGCCCAGCCACATCCGGGTGAGCCCGACCAGGACGACCAGGGCCAGCCCGCCCGCCACGGCGAGCCGGCGGTGTCGGACGGTCAGCCGCGGCCAGGCCAACACCAGGGCGACGGTCACGAGCGTGGCGATGCCCGAGGAGTGGCCGCTCGGGAAGCTCAGGGTGTCGTAGCCGGCCCCGCCGTTCTCGAACGCCGGACGCACCCGCCCGAACGCCTCCTTGAGCAACGCGGTCACCGGGCCGACCAGCACGTTGGCCGCCACCACCCAGCCCGCCGTCCGCCACGCCCTGCGGGTGCCCAGCCAGAACAGCACGGGCAGCGAGACGACCACCCGGAACCAGACGACACCGGGGGTGGTGAGCACCTCCAGCAGCACGTCGATGGCCACGGAACGGTCGTCGCCGGCGTAGAGCGCGCGGCTGACCGCGTCGTCCAGCCGGACCTGCGGCGCCCAGCCGGCCAGCACCCCGACGCCCAGGGCGAGCAGCACCACGATCCCCGCGCCGACCGCCGCCAGTGCCCGCGCGACCGTCGTCCGCCGGGGGTCCCGCTGCAGCACCCTCGTTCCACCGTCCCGACCCACCCCTCCCACTCTCCCTGACGGCGCCCTGCGTGCCACGCTGGCCGATGTGTCCGACCGGGTCAGCAGGCGCCCGCCCTCCGCCGCCACCCTGCGGCGGCTGGAGCGCGCGTCCGGCTCGCTGTCGACCCGCGCCGTCGCGCGGATGGACGACGAGCTGCCCTGGTTCCGCACCATGCCCGCCGACCAGCGCTCCTGGGTGATGCTCGTCGCCCAGGCCGGGCTGGCCTCGTTCGTCGAGTGGTGCCGCAGCCCGGACCGCCGGCCTCGGCTGACCGGCGAGGTCTTCGGCGCCGCGCCACGCGAGCTGGCCCGCGTCGTGCCGCTCAAGCACACCGTCGACCTGGTCCGGGTGACCGTCGAGGTGATGGACGACTTCGTCGAGACCGTCGCCGAGCCGGGGGACGTCGACGTGCTGCGGCTGGCGGTGCTGCAGTACAGCCGCGAGGTCGCCTTCGCCACCGCGCAGGTCTACGCCAGCTTCGCCGAGAGCCGCGGCGCCTGGGACGCCCGCCTGGAGGCGCTGCTGGTCGACGCGCTGGTCCGCGGGGAGCGTTCCGAGGAGCTCTCCGGCCGGGCCTCGGCGCTGGGCTGGGCGGGGATGAGCCCGGTGACCGTGCTGGTCGGCACGGCGCCACGGGACGGCGACGTGCACGCCGCCACCCGCCGGGCCGCGCGGCAGGTGCGCAGCGAGGTGCTCGTGGGCGTGCACGCCGACCAGCTGGTCGTCGTCCTGGGCGGGTCGTCGGACCTGCAGTCCGCAGCCGAGCGGGTGAGCGACGAGTTCGGCCCCGGCCCGGTCGTCATGGGCCCGGTCGTCGACGGCCTCGGCCGGGCCGGCGACTGCGCGGCCGCCGCGCTCGCCGGACTGCGCGCCGCGCGCGCCTGGCCGGGCGCGCCGCGGCCCGTGGCGGCCGACGCCCTGCTGCCCGAGCGGGCCCTGGACGGCGATCCGACCGCCCGCGCGACGCTGCAGGAGCGGATCGCCCTGCCACTGCAGGCCGCCGGCGGCGAGGTCCTCGAGACGGTGCGCGCGGTGCTCGCCAGCGGGGGCAACCTGGAGGCCAGCGCCCGCGCGCTGTTCGTGCACCCCAACACCGTCCGGTACCGGCTCAAGCGGGCCACGGAGATCACCGGCGTCTCGACCACCGACCCGCGCGGCGGCTGGACGGTGCAGGTCGCGCTCGCCCTCGCCGCCCTCGACCAGGACCGCTCGCTCTGGCACTGAAGGAGGACCTGCTGGCCCCCGCCGCCGGCTCCTGCGGGAGGACACCCCGCCCCGACAGTGCGGTTTCCACCACGGCGTCCTGGGTGACACCCCGCAGGAACCCGGTCCGGTTGTGGGAACCCTCCAAAGAGCAGCGGTGCGCTTTCGTGCCGCTCCCCACGGCGGGGCGCCGGGATGTCTGCAACGGTGAGATACGTGCTGGCCGTCCTCGCCCCTGGACAGGGTGCGCAGAAGCCCGGGATGCTCACCGATTGGCTCGAGCTGCCCGGGGCTGAGTCCTTCTTCCGCTGGGCCGGTGCGATCGCCGACGCCGACCTGCTCGCGTTGGGGACCACCGGCGACGCCGAGGCCATCAAGGACACCGCGGTCACCCAGCCGCTGGTGGTCGCGATGAGCCTGTTCGTCGCCCGCGAGCTCGACGGCCTGCCGGGCCCGGTGGCGCACACGCCGCAGACCGGCCGGGACGTCGTCATCACCGGGCACAGCGTCGGCGAGCTCACCGCGGCCGCGCTCGCCGGGGTGCTCAGCGTCGAGGCGGCGATCGCGCTGACCGCCGTCCGCGCCCGGGCGATGGCCGCAGCGTGCGCGCAGACGCCGACCGGGATGTCCGCCGTCCTCGGGGGCGACCCCGACGAGGTGACCGCGGCGCTCGAGAAGCACGGGCTGACCCCCGCCAACATGAACGGCGGCGGGCAGGTCGTCGCGGCCGGGCCGCTCGAGGGCCTGGCCGCGCTCAGGGCCGACCCGCCGGCCAAGGCCCGGGTCATGCCGCTGTCGGTGGCCGGCGCCTTCCACACCGAGTACATGGCCCCCGCCCGCGCCGAGCTCGAGGGCCTCATCGGCGGCCTGCGCCCCGCCGAGCCCAGCCGGCTGCTGCTCTCCAACGCCGACGGCGCCGCGGTGACCAGCGGGCGGGAGGTGCTCTCCCGGCTGGTCAGCCAGGTCACCAGCCCGGTGCGGTTCGACGCGTGCCTGGCGACCCTGCGCGAGCTCGGGGTCACGGCGGTCATCGAGCTGCCGCCCGCCGGCGCGCTGGCCGGCCTGGCCAAGCGCGAGTGGAAGGGCAGCGACATCGAGGTGCTGGCGGTCAGCAGCCCGGCCGACCTCGACCGCGCCCGCGCCCTCATCGAGGCCGAGCGCGGCCGCCCGGAGCCCGACCACCTGCCCGACTGGCGGGTCGTCGTCTCGCCCGTGCGCGGCACGGTCAGCCCCGCCGCCATCGCCGAGGGCACCCAGCTGCCGGCCGGCACGCCGCTGGGCCGCGTCCGCAGCCGTCGCGCGGAGGCCGACCTCTCCGCCGGGTACGACGGCGTCCTCGCCGAGTGGCTGGTCCAGGAGGGCGACCTCGTCGACGCCGGCGACCCGATCGCGCGGCTCTACCCGGAGGTGCAGTCATGAGCGGGCTCCAGCTGGCGGTGGGCGCGCCCGGCGCGCGGGTCCTCGGCTTCGGCAGTTACCGGCCGCGCCGCCGGGTCACCAACGACGAGCTCGCGCAGACGATGGACACCAACGACGAGTGGATCCAGACCCGGGTCGGCATCGCCGAGCGCCGCTGGGCCGAACCCGACGAGACGCTGCTGGAGATGAGCGTCGCGGCCGGCGGCAAGGCGCTGGCCGCCAGCGGTCTGGACGCCTCCGAGGTCGACCTCGTGCTGCTCGCCTCGGCCAGCCTGCCGCGGCCGATCCCCGGCCTGGCGCCCGAGGTCGCGCACCGGCTCGGCGCCCAGCGCCCCGGCGCCTTCGACCTCAACGCCGGGTGCGCCGGCTGGTGCTACGCGCTCAGCGCCGCCTCCGACGCCATCCGCAGCGGCTCGGCGCGCAACGCCCTCGTCATCGGCGGCGAGCGGCTGACCGACTACACCGACCTCACCGACCGCACGACCGCGGTGATCTTCGCCGACGGTGCGGGCGCCGCCGTCGTCGGCGCGTCGGACACCCCCGGCGTCGGGCCCGTCGTGTGGGGCAGCGACGGCGACCAGTCCAGCGCCATCGCCATCCCCGAGGGCGAGAAGGCGATGAGCATGGCCGGCCAGGCCGTGTACCGCTGGGCCACCACCCGGCTCACCGCCACCCTGGTGACGGCGATGGAGCGGGCCGGCGTCGGCCCCGAGGACATCGACGTCTTCGCCCCCCACCAGGCCAACCTGCGCATCGTCGAGCTGATGGCCAGGCGTCTGAAGCTGCCCGAGAGCACCGTCATCGCCCGCGACATCGTCCGGTCGGGCAACACCTCATCCGCCTCGATCCCGCTGGCGCTGTCGGCGCTGCTGGAGTCCGGAGAGGCCAAGAGTGGTGACCTCGCCCTGCTCCTGGGGTACGGCGCCGGCCTGACCTTCGCCGGCCAGGTCGTCGTCCTGCCCTGACCGGCCCCACAGACCCCCGGGCCACAGGGGCCCGACGGCGGGAGTCCCCCGCCCCACCCGAGAGAGAGGACCGCGCGTGAGCGAGGACATCCAGACCGGTCTGGCCGAGATCCTGGAGGAGGTCGCGGGCGTGGCGCCCGCCGACGCCACCCCGGAGAAGTCGTTCACCGAGGACCTCGACGTCGACTCGCTGTCGATGGTCGAGATCGCCACCGCGGTCGAGGACAAGTTCGGTGTCGCCATCCCCGACGACGAGCTGGCCAACATCAAGACCGTCGGCGACGCCATGAGCTACATCCAGAAGAACAAGGCCTGAACGAGGACCCGCTGCCCCCCACCGGAAAGGACCTCGTCCTCCTCACCCCTCGCACGCTCGGGTGAGCCCCGGGACGAGGCCGGCGGCGGGGCCCTGCAGCGGGGCCACGCCTGGCCCCTGACCGCACGTCCCAGGAGGAACCCGTCATGAGCACGTCCGTCGGCGACGTCGTCGTCACCGGTCTCGGTGCCACCACGCCGCTCGGGAGCGACGTCGCCAGCACGTGGGACGCACTGCTGGCCGGGCGGTCGGGGGTCAGCCGGATCACCGACGACTGGGCCAAGGAGTTCCCGGCCCAGCTCGTCGCCCGCCTCGCCGCCGACCCGGCCGAGCAGCTCGACCGCGTCCGCGCCCGCCGGCTCGACCGCAGCCAGCAGGTGGCCGTGGTCGCCGCCGAGGAGGCCTGGCGCGACTCCGGGGCCGCCGACGCCGGCGTCGCCCAGGAGCGGGTCGCCGTCGTCTTCGGCACCGGCATCGGCGGCGCGCTGACCCTGCTCGGCCAGGACGACGTCCTGGAGGAGAAGGGCCCCAAGCGGGTGTCGCCCTTCACCATCCCGATGCTCATGCCCAACGGCCCGGCCGCCGCCGTCGGGCTGGCCATCGGCGCCAAGGGCGGCGTGCACGCCCCCGTGAGCGCCTGCGCCTCCGGCGCCGAGGCGATCCGCTGGGGCCTGGACCTGCTGCGCTACGACCGCGCCGACGTCGTCCTGGTGGGCGGCGCCGAGGCCTGCGTGCACCCGCTGCCGATGGCCGGCTTCGCGGCGATGCGCGCAATGAGCACCCGCAACGACGAGCCCGAGCGCGCCTCCCGCCCGTTCGACAAGGCCCGCGACGGGTTCGTGCTCGGCGAGGGCGCGGCCGCGCTGGTGCTCGAGCGCGGCGACGCGGCCCGCGCCCGTGGCGCGCGGATCCACGCCCGGCTGGCCGGCGCCGGCGGCACCGCAGACGGCTACGACCTGGTCGCCCCGCACCCCGAGGGCGAGGGCGCCGGCCGGGCGATCGCCGCCGCCGTCCGCGACGCCGGGCTGACCCCTGCCGACATCGGGCACGTCAACGCGCACGCCACCTCGACGCCGGTCGGCGACACCGCGGAGGCCGCCGCCATCCGCAACACCATCGGCGAGCACACCCTGGTGACGGCGACCAAGAGCCAGACCGGCCACCTGCTCGGCGCGGCCGGGGCGCTGGAGTCCGTCTTCACCGTGCTGGCGCTGCGCGAGCAGCTCGTGCCGGCCACCGCGAACCTCGACGACCCGGACGACGACGCAGCCGTCCAGGCCCTCGACATCGTGCGCCGCGAGCCGCGACGCGCCGAGCTCACCGCCGCGGTCAACGACTCCTTCGGCTTCGGCGGCCACAACATCGCCCTGGTGTTCACCACCGCCTGAGAGAGGATCTCCAGAAGGACCCCGCTGCCCCGCAACTCGCGAGCTCGCGGCGGGACCCTGCAGCGGGGCCACCCGCTCGCCCGGGCGGGCGACGCGCCTGCCCGGGCTGATCCCGCACGCCCACGTACGGTCCGTGGAGGTCCCGTGAGCACGCTCCAAGCCGTTCCCCCCGCCACCGCCCCGGACCCGCGCGACCCCGAGGACCGCCTGGCGCGGTTCTTCGACGCCGGCTCGATGTCCCTGCTGGCGCCGCGGGACACCTCCGGCGTGGTGGCGGCCCGGGGCACCGTGTCGGGCACCCGGGCGGTGGCCTTCTGCACCGACGCCACCGTCATGGGCGGCGCCATGGGCGTCGACGGCTGTCGGCACATCGTCGACACCATCGACACCGCCCTGCGCGAGCGGGTGCCGGTCGTAGGCGTCTGGCACTCCGGCGGCGCCCGGCTGGCCGAGGGCGTCACGGCGCTGCACGCGGTGGGCGAGGTCTTCGAGGCGATGGTGCGGGCCTCCGGCCGCGTCCCGCAGATCTCGGTGGTCCTCGGCCCGGCCGCCGGCGGCGCCGCGTACGGCCCGGCACTCACCGACCTGGTGATCATGGGCCCCGCCGGTCGGGTGTTCGTCACCGGCCCGGACGTCGTCCGCTCGGTCACCGGCGAGGACGTCGACATGGAGAGCCTCGGTGGGCCGGACACCCACGGCCGACGCAGTGGCGTCGTGCACGTGGTGACCGACTCCGAGCAGGCCGCGCTGGAGACCGCGCGGCAGGCCGTCGACCTGCTCGCCGCCCAGGGCTCCTTCGCCCCGGCCGAGGGCGAGCCGGACGTCGACCTGCAGGCGCTGCTGCCCGAGCAGGCCAACCGGGCCTACGACGTCAAGCCGCTCGTGGCCGCCGTCCTCGACGGCCCGTCGCTGGAGCTGCACCCGCGCTGGGCGCCCAACATCGTCACCGCGCTGGGCCGGCTGGCCGGCCGCACGGTGGGCGTGATCGCCAACAACCCGCTGCGGCTGGGCGGCTGCCTGGACTCCGCCTCGGCGGAGAAGGCCGCCCGCTTCGTGCGGATGTGCGACGCCTTCGGCGTCCCGCTGGTCGTGCTGGTCGACGTCCCCGGCTACCTGCCCGGCGTCGGGCAGGAGTGGGACGGCGTGGTCCGCCGCGGCGCCAAGCTGCTGCACGCCTTCGCCGAGGCGGTGGTGCCCCGGGTGACGCTGGTGACCCGCAAGTCCTACGGCGGGGCCTACATCGCGATGAACGCCCGCTCCCTGGGCGCGACGACGGTCTTCGCCTGGCCGGGGGCCGAGGTCGCGGTCATGGGCGCGAAGGCCGCCGTCGGCATCCTGCACCGCAAGAAGCTGGCGGCCGTCCCGCCCGGCGAGCGTGAGGCGCTGCACGCCGAGCTGGCCGCGGAGCACGAGCGGATCGCCGGCGGCGTGAACCGGGCCCTGCAGATCGGCGTGGTCGACGAGGTGGTCGACCCCGCGCAGACCCGGCGGCGACTGGTCGCCGCCCTGGCGGCGGCGCCGTCCGGCCGCGGGGCGCACGGCAACATCCCGCTGTGAGCGCACGCGATCGGGCCCGGCACCTCCGCGGAGGTGCCGGGCCCGATCGGACGAGGTGCTGGTCGTCCGGACGCCGCTTCCCCGACGACGTCCGGACGACCCGTCTGAGCCTACGACGAGAGGTGCGGGGTTGCCGTCCCGTCGTGGCCGGTTCGTGATGAAGTCAGGACCCCGGCCTCCTCACCCCTCACACGCTCGCAGGTGAGCCTCCGGCCGGGGCCGCTAGACGACCTGGTGCAGCCAGGTGACCGGGCTGCCGTCGCCGGCGTGCCGGTAGACCTCGAGGTCGGCGTCCCAGGCAGCGCCGAGCAGCTCGTCGACACCGTGGCGGAACGCTTCGATGGAGGTGGCGTGGGCGGCGAGGTTGCGCAGCTGCTGCTCGCTGACGACGAGGTCGCCGTTGGCGCTCGTGGGCGCGCGGAAGACGCCGTGGCCGGGCACGTACGACATGCGCTCACCGTCGTTGCCGTAGCTGGCCTCTTCGGTGACCTCGAAACGCAGCATCGGCCACGCGCGAAGCGCAGCGACCAGCTTGGCGCCCGTACCGGGGGCACCGGTCCAGGCCACCTCGGCACGGTAGGAACCGTGTGCCGCGGGCTGGTCGGCCCACGACAGGGAGACCGGCGCGCCGATGACGCGCTCGAGCGCCCACTCGACGTGCTGGCAGAGCGCCTTCGGGCACGCGTGCACGAAGACGACACCCTGGGTAGACCGTCGCTGCACGAGGCACCTCCATCGACTCGATCGGTCTCGTCTTCCCCAACGGACGATCGATTCGGTGACAGGCTGTGTTCGGCGATCTCGGACCAGGGGCCCTGGTGACAGTGTGCACGATGGTCACCCGATCGCGCCAGTGCGGGCGGGACGGCTGCGTCCAATGTGACGGGACTGTTCCGCGCTCGGCGCCTACGTGCTGGTCAGTGACGTACTGACGAGTTGCCGCTCAGGATCCCTGATCCACCACCACCCCACATGCCGTCCACAGGATCTCCCCTGCGGGTCCACAGACGGTCCTGGCGCGAACGGAGACGTACCGGAATCCGCTCACGCACCGTGAGCACGGGCCGCCTGCGGGACCCGCGTCGGTCCAGCGAACGAGCGCGGTGACCCGGTTGCCGCCGGCGCCCTCGGCCCGGCACATGGCCTGGTCGGCGCGGCCGAGACCTCGTCCCCCGCGTCGCCGGGCCGGACGTCGGTCACGCCGACGCTCCCGGTGACGCCGACGGAGGTGCCGACACCGGCCACGGCGTCCCGCAGCCGGGCGGCCAGGGCCTCGCGCCCGCCGGACTCGACCTCCGCCAGGGCGGTGAGCTCACCGCCGAGCCGGGCCACCGTGTCGCTCCCCCGGACCACGCCGCTCGGCGGCGGGTGACCGCCCGGAGGACCGCGCCCCCGGCAGAGACGAGACCCACACCACGCCTGGCGCCGTCCCCCGGGGGTAGGAGGCGCCCATGGCGCTGACCGGGGACCCCCAGCACCGGGGCATGGCCGACGCCGGCCGCGACACCGTCGGGTCGATGGTGCTCGACGCGTGGGACGCCTTCCTCGAGCAGACGGCGGCCGTCGACCTCGACCGGCCGACCCGGCTGCCCGGGTGGCGGGTGCACGAGGTGTGCGTGCACCTGGGCCTCTGGGACGACCACGCCGCGCTGCCGGACCTGATCGCCTCGGCACGGGCGGGCGGAGTGGGGACGCCGCCGGACGTCGACGGCACGAACGCGCGGGTGACCGCCGCTCACCGGGACGCCTCCCGGGAGGAGGTGCTGGCCGCGCTGCGACGCAACCGGGACGCCACCGCCCGGTACCTCGCCGAGGAGCCGGTGGAGCTCGACACCGCACCGGCGGTCGCCGTCGTCGGCCGGCTGCCGCTGCTCAGCGTCGTCCTCGGGCAGGCCTACGAGCTCGCGGTGCACGGCCTGGACCTGGTGCCCTGCGGCGCGCCCCCTCCCCCGCCCGCGGTCCTGCAGTCCGGCCTGGCCGCGCTGGCCGACGTGACCGGCGCCCTGGCGGCCCGCGAGGGGGTCAGCGGCGGCGCGACGCTGGCGACGCCGGAGGGTGGCTGGGCCTTCGCCGCCGACGACTCCGGGTGGACGGTGCGCCGGACCCCCGCGGGCGACGTCCGCGGCACCGCAGTGGAGGCCCCGGCGGACCTGCTCCTGGAGGCCGCCTCGGGCCGGGTCAACCCGGTGGCGGCACTGGCCCGGCGACGGCTGCGCGTGCACGAGCTGGGCGGCCTGCTGGCCCTGGCGCCGATCGTGCAGTCGGCGCCGGGCATCCCGGGCGGCCCGATCCTGGCGCTGGCGGCGCAGACCCTCGGCGGTGTGGGCGGCCTGCTCGGCCGGCTGCGCGGACGGCGGTAGACCGGACGCGGCCGCCGGAGGAGCACTCCCCCGGCGGCCGCGTCGGTGAGGCCCCGCTCCAACGTCCCGCCCGGCCCCCTCTCGGGTCCCGCCCCGAGCGTGCGAGGGATGGGGAGGACGGGGTCCTTCTTCAGCAGGCGCCGCCCCGCGCGATGCCGTGCGCCTGGAGCCACGGCATCGGGTTGACCCGGCTGGCGTAGAGCCCGCCCTGGTGCACCTCGAAGTGCAGGTGCGGCCCGGTGGACTGGCCCTTGTTGCCCACGTCGGCGATGTGGTCCCCGGCCTTCACGACCTGGCCGGCGCCGACGTAGAACTGGTTCACGTGCCCGTAGAGGGTGATCTGCCCGTCACCGTGCTGCACGTACACGGCCTGACCGAAGCCGCTGGCCGCGCCGGCCTGCAGGACGACGCCGTCCTCGGGCACGTAGATCGGGGTGCCGATGGGGGCGGCGATGTCGATGCCCTGGTGCATGGTCCCCCACCGCGGGCCGTAGCAGGAGGTCATCCGGCCGGCGGTCGGCATGCCGGAGACGTCGGCGGAGCTGGCCAGTGACTGGCGGGCGCTCCACGCGGCGACCGGGTCGGCGGCGCCCTGCGAGGCGAGCAGCCGCTCTCCGGCCAGGCGCAGCTCCCCGTCGAGACGGGCCTTCTCCGCCGCACGGGCGTCGTAGTCGGCCTGGGCGCGAGCGAGGTGCTCGTTGGCGGCCCGCTCGGCCTCGTCGGCCTTGCGGGCGAGCTCGCCGAGCTGCGCGACGGCGGCGCGGGCAGCGCGGTCCGCCTCCTCGACCCGCGCCTGGACGGTGAGGAACTCCTGCAGCCGCTCGGCGCGGTGGTCGCCGAGCTGCTCCATGGTCGCGGCCTGCTGCAGCAGCTCGGTCGGGCTCTGCGCGTCGAGGATGAGCTCGAGGTCGCCGTAGCGCTCCTCGGCGCCCATGTAGGCCTCGCGGCCGAGCGCGGCGATGTCCTCCTTCGCCGCCACGACGTCGGCCTGGGCGACGGCGAGCTCGGCGGCGGTCCGCTCGGCCTCGGCCTGGCCCTGGGCCAACTGGGCGCGGGCGACGAGCGCGGCGTCGGCGGCGGCCTCCGCCTCGACGGTCATCCGCTGCAGCTGCTCCTCGGCCGCCTTGACCTGCTCCTCGATGGCCTTGACCTGCTCCTCGAGGGACGCCTGCTCCGAGGCGGCGGGTGCGGGCGCGGCGCCGGCGACGACGGGGGTGCCGGCCAGGAGCCCGGCCACCGCGGCGGCGACGACGACGGCGCGGCGCGGCGCGCGCGTGCGGCTGCGGGGTGACGTGGCGCAGCGGACCACGGTGTTCAGGCGGTGCAGGGTCGCCAAGGCGACAGTTCTCCCATCCTCGCGACCGCCTACCGAGTTAGCTGACGGGTTCGGGCCGGACGGCGCCCTACCTGCCTGCGCACCCCCTGCGCAGGCAGGACTCACCCCAGGAGTTCGGTGGGTCCCCGGTCCACCTCGGCCCCGGATCGGGACGTCGGCGGTTCGGCGGAGCCGTGCCGAGGCCCTCGGTTCCCGAGGAGCTGAGCCCGGCAAGGCCGTCGGGGAACCTACACGGATCGGAGCCTCGGGTCACGATCGGGTAACGGAGCCGACGCGCCGCCTTGCCGCCAGGGCACCGCCTCCACTACGCGGTGTCAGCACGCGACCGCCGTGCAGTGACCGGTGGTGCCGTCGTGACGCGCGAGGTGACCAGCAGAAACGCCGGAGTTCCGCGGTTTGCCGCCCGAACCTGCTCTCACACCCCGTGTCTGCTGTGATGTCGGCCACGCACTACTCCGATCGGGGGGCTGTGGACGCTGCCCGGGCGTCGTCCACAGGCCTCGGCGGCGGAGACGGAACCCGTGTAACGGCGCCCCGGGTGCCGATCGGTGGGGGCCGGGAGCGACGCCTAGGGTCGTGTCCGGACGCCCGGCGCGGAGCGCGCGGGGCCGGATGGCGGGAGGACGCGGGTGTCGGCCCGGAGGAAGGTCGCCGCAGCCGTCGGGGTCGCCGCGGTGGCCGGTGTGGCGGTGGCGCTGTCGCAGTACGTGCCCCCGAACGAGCGCGGCCAGGGCGCGGTGGCCGCCGGTGACCTCAGCGGCGCACTCGTGGGCGCCGGGGCGAGCAGCCAGCAGGCGGCGATGCAGGGGTGGACCGCCGGGTACTCGGCCGTGCAGCCGGGCGTCACCGTGGACTACGACCCGGTCGGCTCCGGCGGTGGCCGCGAGCAGTTCGTCGCCGGCGGCATCGACTTCGCCGGCTCCGACGCGCCGCTGGACGAGGAGGAGCTCGTCGCGGCACGGGAGCGTTGCGGCGGCGAGGTGTTCGAGCTGCCGAACTACATCTCGCCGATCGCGGTGGTGCACAACCTCCCGGGGGTGGCGGAGCTGCACCTCTCCCCCACGGTCCTGGCCGGGGTCTTCGCCCGGCAGATCGCCCGCTGGGACGACCCCGCGATCGCCGCGGACAACCCCGGCGTCGCGCTGCCGGGCCTGCCGATCACCCCCGTCAACCGTTCCGACGAGTCGGGGACGACCGAGAACTTCACGGAGTACCTGGCCGCCGCCGCGCCCGAGGCCTGGCCGTTCGAGCCGGACGGCGAATGGCCCGTGGAGGGCGGCGAGTCGGCCCAGGGCAACTCCGGGGTGGTGGCCGCCGTGGCCGGCGGCGAGGGGACCGTCGGTTACGCCGACCTCTCCCAGGCCGGCGACCTGGGCGTGGCCCGGATCGGCGTCGGGAGCGAGTTCGTCGCGCCCACGCCGGAGGCCGCGGCCGCCGTCGTGGAAGGGTCCGCGCCGCTGCCCGGCCGCGGTCCGTACGACTTCGCCCTGGAGCTGGAGCGGACGACGGCCGCGTCCGGCAGCTACCCCATCGTGCTGGTCAGCTACCACCTGGGCTGCATGGCCTACGAGGACCAGCCGACCGCCGACCTGGTCGCGGACTTCATGACCTACGTGACCAGCGAGGAGGGGCAGGACGCGGCCGCCGAGGTGGCCGGGTCGGCACCGATCTCGGACGCGCTGCGGGAACAGGCCCGGACGGCGATCGACGCCATCAGCACCGCGTCCTGAGATCGTCACCGCGTCTGGCAGTCTGGACACCTCCGGGGCGGTAGCTCAGCCGGTCAGAGCATGGGACTCATAATCCCTGGGTCGTGGGTTCGAGCCCCACCCGCCCCACGGGTGTGATGTCTTAGGACATCGGCATTCTGTGCGAGCTCGGCTGATCCTTTGCGAATTGGGTTCGGCTGAGGTTGAGGTCGTCGGGCGAGCAGGCCCGCACCCGACTCCGGGACGCAGGCCTGCAGCTCGGCGTCTGGCTCGGTTCGGGCTCGGGACGAGGGTCAGCCGCCGAGTTCTTCGCCACCGTCCAGCCGTTGACGCGCCATCTCCGCGAGGGGCTCGATCAGCTCCTCGGACCTGTAGGTGCGACCGGCCTCCAGCGGTGCCGGCGCCGGCTCCATCGGGATCACGAGGTCATCGCGCCCGTCGGGGTCGTGCAGCCACAGTGCCATGAAGTACACCGCGGGGATCCGCAGCAGCCGCACCTCGGCGTCCCCGATGTCGTCTCGGCGCTCGGCGCGCTCGATGGCCCGCGCTGTGGCCTCCACGAACTGACCCTCGGTGACCATGAAGCCGGAGCCCTCGCCACCGACCTCCGCGCTGGCGACCGGCTCGTCGCCGTCGAGGACGAGGAAGCCCTGCGCGACCGGCCGTGCCGTCGTGACCGGCCTGCCCTCGGCGAGCTCGTCAAGCCCCAGGTAGTAGATCTCGTGCGGCGCCGCCAGGGCCAGCGCCAGCGGATTGGCTCTCGCCAGCCGGCGCGCGGAGAACTCCGCCCGCCCGACCAGCTCGGACAGGTGCGCCCGTACCGCTTCGACGGTTTCGGGATCCGGGTCGAACGTGTGCAGAGCCATCACTCGCCACCTCCACCGAGTTCGGTCAGCTGGCGCACGCGCGTCCAGATGGGTACAGGGATGCGAATCTCACGCTCGGGCCAGATGAGTGGGAAGAAGAAGGGAGGGCGACGGGTGAAGTACGTGTGCGTCCAGTCGCCCGTGCCCTGGTAGCCACCGGTCGTCAACGTGCTCAGCGGCAGATCCGATGCGCCGTACCAGGGGTCGTCGACCGCCACCCACTCCGCGGGGAGCCGCCGATAGCCCTCGATCACGGCGAAGTGTCCTCCCCCGCCGCTCCATCCGATCCGCCAGCACAGCGGCCGGCCGGCATCGATTTCCCCGGCGATGTCGTTCATCCCGGCGTCCGATGACGTCATCCGGTCGAGCGCGCCAACGCGCTGCAGCGGGGAGCTCAGCACGTTGGGTTGGTTGCACTGGGAGGTCGAGCCATCCACGCAACACGTGGTCTGACCCAGCTCCTGGTTGACCATCTCGCACTGAGTCCAGGTGCTCCACGGAACGTAGTAGTGCGCGACGCTCACCGAGACCGCCGCCCAGCACCACTGCGTCTGCTGCTGGCGCTGCATCATGAAGGGGATGCGTTGCCACGGGGTGAGCATCTCCCACCATTTCAGGACAGCGGAACTCAGAACCTTCCCTGCGAGTCCGTCACGGAGGAGGACGACGTCCTGCTGGGTCTGATCGGCGACCAACTCCTCGGCCTTGACGCCCTCCTCTCGGGCCCCCTCCTGCACGAAGCGCTCCGGGACCAGAGACAGCGGGATCCGACTGCTCTCGAGTAGACCCACCACTTCACCCTCCTGACGAGAGGATCCGGAACGGGAGGCTGCGGAACTGGCTCCTCCAGCGAGAGGGACGCGCCTCCGGTTCGACCCTCCATTTCGAGCGGACACGTACACCAGCCCGAATGGTGGAACCATCACACAAGGACCGTCACCGAGACATCACCGTCCCGTCACTCCGCTGCCTTCTGGGGGCCTGCCAGCCAGGGCGGGTGCCACCCTCCGGCGAAATCAGCACGAGGTCGTTGGCGTTCTTGCCTCCGCACCGCCGCGCCGGCGGCTCGACGAGCACGGCGGGCATGGGGACGGTGCGCTGCAGGTGCGTCTTCGGGGTGCCGAACTCGACCAGTCCTCGACCTCGCTAGCGCTCTCGGCGACGGTCAGGCGCTTGCGGAGGAAGTCGATTCGGCGGCCCCGCAGGGCCGTCATCTCGCCGAAGCGGAGCCCGGTGTAGGCCGCAGCCGGACGACGTCGCCGCACTTCCCCGCTACGAGCCAGTGCCCTGACCACAAGCCGTGCCGGTGAGGCCGATGCTGGGGCATGGCCGAACGCTGGAAGGTGAGGCGCCTCCCGGATGAGGGCAGCGGCTGCTGCGGATCGTGCGCCGCGGTGGACCGAGGATGCCCAAGAGTGTGGTCCGGTATCGGCGGGCGCTGGTGGCGCCGGCCTCGGCCGGCGGGAACACCGTGCCGGTGATCGCCCGGCTGGTCGCGGCCGCCGTCCGCGCGGTGATCCACCGGTTCCACGAGTTCGGCAGGGGCGCGCTGGACCTCGCTGGGCGGGTGGCGGTCCCCGCCGGATCAGCGCTGAGGACGAGGCCTTCCTCATCGCGACGGCCACCACCCGCCGGGGCAGGCTGGGGCGGCCGTCCACCCACGGGAGCGTGCGCAAGCTGGTCGGCTACCTGGGCGACAACCCGCGGCGGATCGTGCGGATCGGCCGGGAGCAGGCCCGCCGGCTACTGGCCGCCCACGAGGTCACCTTCCTCCGGACCAGGACGTGTAAGGAGTCGCCGGATCCGGCGCGGGAGGCCAAGCCGGCGCGCATCGAGGCCGTTCTCGAGCAGCACCCGGATCGGACCTTCACCTTCGACGAGTCCAGCCCGCTGGCCTGCGCACCCACGCCCGGCGCCGGGCCGGCGCCACGAGGCCGCCCGGCCCGGCTACCGGCCAGCCATCACAAGCTCGCGGGGTGCGGTACTTCCACGGCTGCTACTCGGTCGGCGAGGACCGACTGTGGGGCGTGGTCCGGCTCCATGAGGGCGCGGTCAACACGCTGGCCGCGCTGCGGTCGATCCGCGCCGCCCGCCCGGACCACCAGCCGATCCAGGTGATCTTGGACAACGTGTCCGCGCACCAGGGGCCGACCACTCGCCGCTGGGCCGCCCGGCACGCCGTCGAGCTGTGGTCCACCCCGACCTACGCCTCCTGGGCCAACCCGATCGAGGTGCACTCCGGTCCCTGCGCTGCTTTGTGATCACCGGCTCGCATCACCCGACCCACGTGGTCCTCACCCGTGAGCTGCACGAGCACCTGCGCTGGCGCAACGCCCACACCCGCCACCCGCACGTACTGGCCGCCCAGCGCCGGGAACGTGCGCGGATTGACAGCGAATGCCACCGGCGCTGGGGGCAGCCCGGGCAGCGAGCCGCCGCGTGATCACACCCTCGTCCGCTCAACCCGGCGAATCTTTGGTCAGGGCACCCCTCACGCAAAGGCGTCGGTTGGGGGCTGCGGCCGATACCTGCGCGTCAGGTCGGGCTCGACCTCTGGTCCCTCGACAGCGGCCTGCCCCCAGTTCGCCCCCTCCTCGGCACGAAGTTCGCCGTCGACCACGCGCGCCGCGCCGGAGGGCAGGTCTTGCGCAGGTAACCGAATAGCGCGCAACCGTTGCGGATTCTGCACGTCCACAATGCTTGCGATCTCCTCCGGGGAGCTGCCCAGCTCGGCCGGCTCCACGTGCATGTGGACGACCTCACCCGTCTCTGCGTCGTATACCGCGTAGGCTGCCATGTTCATGACGATCTCCCCTGTCAGGTGATGTCGTAGACGATGCCTTCGGCTCGATGCCGCCCACCACTGGACCGGAGCTTGATCGTGACACGCGTAGCAGTTGGTGGTAGGAACTCGACGAGCCCCAGTGTCTTGATGTTGGTGTCCGGTGTGTCGGACGGATTGTCGCGGACTCCGCAGAGCACTTGATCACTACTAGGCATCGTGCAGACGGTCGAGATGAAGACCTGCCCGTAGTCGCCGCCTTCCTTTCCGACGATTCCGCCTGTGACCAGGTACCTACGGGTGCGATCCAAGACCACGGTGGTCGAGGTCGTGAAGTTGCCTGTCGTCCACATCCAGAAGCTCCGGTAGGCGAACATCGGCCCCACCTTTCCGATTGCGGGCCTGTCTTTTCAACGCAGGCCGGTTGTGACAAGAGCGTGAACGCACCTGCTATCCCAGAGCTATGACCTGTCATTTCGCATCCCTCACGGCCAACCTGCGCCACGCCAGATACTCGTATGCTGGCGTCACTCCAGCGTCACGCCGACCTCTGAGCCTGAACCGTCCGGGGCCTGGTCCGGCCTTCCGCTCGCACCGGCAGCGGGAAGGCCGCACCAGCGCAGCAGGGACCGCCCGCGCTTCGCCGCTCCCATCTACTGGGCTGCGACTTGGCAGGCCGGCCGGCTTCTGCAGGCCAAGGTCCTTGCAGGCGTAGCGGGCTGCGGCGAGCAGGTGATCCCTGGGTCGTGGGTTCGAGCCCCACCCCCCACCGGTCCTGGCCTGCGGTTTCGTCTTCACGAACGGGACCGCGGGCGGCCCACACCGCCCACAGGTGGGGCACACGCACAGGACGGCCCTGAGGCCGTGTTCGCCGACTGCGCTCCCACGTTGTGGGGGGTGCTCAGCCCGAGGTCCGCTGCGTTGCGATCAGGGCGTGGTCGCCTGACGAATCTCCGAGGTAGCGCGCTCGATCTCCCGACGCAGATCTCGACGCCGGCCGGCGGCCTCGTGCCGCCGATGCTCCTCGGCGGTCCGGGGCCGCCACGGCGGGACCTCCACCGGCCGACCGTCCGGCCCGATGGCGACCATCGTGAAGTAGCAGCTGTTGGTGTGCCGGACGACCTGGCTGACCAGGTCCTGGGTGGTCACGCGCACCCCGATCTCCATGGAGGTGCGCCCGGTGCGGTTGACGCTGGCCTGGAAGGTCACCAGCTCACCGACGTGGACCGGCTCCCGGAAGACGACCTGGTCCACCGAGAGAGTGACGGCGTAGGTCCGCGCCCAGCGGGTGGCGCAGGTGTAGGCCACCTGGTCCAGGTACTTCAGCAGCAGGCCGCCGTGGACGTTGCCGGCGAAGTTGGACATGTCGGGCGTCATCAGGATGGTCATCGACAGGCGGTGGCGGTCGTCCTCAGCGCTGCTGACGACCGGGTCCGACGGGGAACCGTTGTTCGAGGGCATCGTCGGGTCTCCTCGGGCAGTGGTGGCGATGCGGACCTTCCAACGAAGCGGAGCGGGCGGGGACCAGAAGGTCCCCGCCCGCTCCGGCCGGTGTGCGCCATCTTGTGGGCGGGCCCTGGCCGGGCCGTCAGATCCGCACGGCGAGGACGGGGCAGTCCGCGTCGAGCAGGATGGTCTGGGCGATCGAGCCCATCACCAGCTTGCCCACCGGGCTGCGCCGTCGGACCCCGATCACGAGGACCTCGGCGTCGATCTTGTCGGCCGCCACGAGCGCCGCCGCGGCGTGGTCGGGGATCGACGGCTCGGAGACGACCACCGCCCGGCCGTCGGGGCCCAGTTCCGCGCGGGCCGCGTCCAGCGCCGCGGTCAGGGCCTGCGTGTCCCGGCCGTGGGTGAGGTTCAGGACATGCAGATCGCTGTTGCGGCGGGCCGCCTCGGCGGCGGCCGGGAGAACGGCGGCCGCTTCGGCGGCGTTGGCCACGGTGGCGAGGACGGTCATCGCGACATCAGAGCTCCAAGGGGCAGTTCGACGGGCAGCAGGATCGGGGCGAGGACCAGGAGGGCGGCGGTGACCACTCCGTAGACCAGCACCGTCCGGGTCCGGGCCCGGGCCACGTACAGGAGGAAGGCCGGGACGAAGACCAGGGCCGCGGCGACGTAGCCGCCGAGGGCGACCAGGCCCAGGAAGGCTGCCATCCAGGTGAAGGTGCGGGCGGCCACGGCGACTCCGGGGAACCGCCGGCGTTCGGGTTGCTCTGCCCCGGCCGGAGCGGTCGGGGCCGACCGCAGCCGGCGGATCTCCAGGATCAGCAGCACCAGCGCGGCGAGGGCTCCGAGGCCCGTGATCAACCTGGGCACCAGGCGGGCCTCGGGGCTGTAGCCGCCGGCCACCAGGAAGGCGACGACGAAGACCACCAGCATCCCGGCTGCGGTCAGCAGCGACCACACCGAGCCCGACAGCTCGCCCTCGTCCTCGCCTTCTGGCTCCACGTGCCGGTCGTCGGCGTCACTGCCGCGGCGCCGGCGCAGGTAGCGGATCAGCGCGAAGACGGCCGGCGCGACCAGCACGGCCAGGAATACGATCACCCAGGGCCGCACCAGCCACTCAGCGCCGTCGTACACGGCGTCGGTGAGGAAATAGTAGCGCTCCAGCGGGATGGCCAGGACGAACCCGATGAGGAACGGGGCCCGCGGGAAGCCGGTGTCCTTGAGCAGCCAGCCGAGCAGCCCGAGCGCGATCATGACCCACAGGTCGCCGAGCTGACCGCTCTCCTGGAAGGCGCCGAGCAGCATCACGACCACCAGGCCGGGGCCGAGGATCGCGAAGGGCACCTTGGTGATGCGGGCCAGCGGCTTGGTGACCAGGAAGCACAGCGCGGCGCCGGCGATGCTGGCGATCGCGAAGGACCACACGATGAGGTACATGAGGTCGAGGTGGTCGGTGACGATGGTCGGGCCGGGCTGGATGCCGTAGGTCAGCAGGGTGCCGAGCGGCATCGCGGCGGGCACGCCGCCGGGGATGCCGAACAGCAGCGTGGGGATGAGGTCGCCGGCCTCGACCGAGTTGTTGGCGCTCTCGGGGCCGATGATGCCGCGGGGTCGCCCTTGCCGAACTTCTTCTTGTCCTTGGCGGTGGCCACGGTCTGGCCGTAGGCGAGCCACGTGCCGGCCGTGGCACCGACGCCGGGCAGCACGCCGGCCCAGATGCCGATCAGGGCGCCGCGGATGACCTGGGTCCAGTGGCCCAGCCACTCCCGGATGCCGGTCAACCAGCCGTGGCCGAGGGCGATCTCCTCGCCGGGCTGCTGTCGCTGGCCGACCCGGGAGGCGATCTCGGCCAGGCCGAAGACGCCGAGTGCGACCGCGACCAGGGACAGTCCATCGGCGAGGAAGAGGCTGCCGCCGGTGAACCGGTACTCCGCCGTGGAGGGCGCGATGCCGACCAGGCCGAGCAGCAGGCCGAGGCAACCGGCGACCAGGCCCTTGGCCACGTTCCCTCGGGAGAGCACCGCCGCCAGCGCGACGCCGAGGACGGTGAGCATGAACAGCTCCGGCGCGCCGAAGGAGAGGACCAACGGCCGGGCCAGTGGGATGGCCAGGGTGAGGCCGATGGCGCCGATGATGCCGCCGGCCATGGAGGAGAGGAACGCCAGCGACAGCGCCCGGGCGGCCTGGCCCTGTTTGGCCATCGCATAGCCGTCGAGCATGGTGACGCTGGCGGATGCCGAGCCGGGTGCGCCCAAGAGCACCGCGGCGACGGTGTCGGAGGTGTGCACCACCGCCAGCGCCCCGATGAGCAGGGCGAGGGCTTGCTCGGGCTCCATGCCGAAGGTGACCGGGAGCAGGATGGCCACGGCGCCGGTGCCGCCGAGACCGGGGATCAGTCCGATGACCAGGCCGGCGACCACGCCGACGGCCAGCATGAGCAACAGGGAAGGTTGAGTGAGTGAGGCCAGGGCGGCCAGTGCGGAGTCGAGCACGGGAGCTCCTCAGTCCAGCTGGACGTCGTAGTCGGACACCAGCAGCTCGACGACGTAGTCGCGGACGTCGGGCTCGACGGTGTAGGCGTCGTGCACCAGCGCGGGGAGGTCGTCGTCGGCGATGATCGGGTAGCCGCCGAGCACCTCGGCGGCGGCTTCGGTGAACTCGGGGTCCTGAGCCATCTCGTGGGCCGAGCGGCGCAGGGTCTGGACCGCGGCGTCGGGGGTCTGCTGCGGCACCCACATGGCCTTCTGCCAGGTGTAGGTCAGCGCCAGCAGCGAGCGGTAGGCCTCGAAGGCGGGCCCGCTGGGGGCCTTCCCGTGCAGCTGCTCGTAGACCTCGACGACGGTGGGCAGGTCCGGGAAGTTGGGGTCCCGGACGATCTCGCCCTCGTCGTTCACCTGGCCCATGGACATCAGCGGGACGGCGGTCCCGGCTTCGGCCAGCGGCGCGACGGCCGGTCCGTACGCCGACGTGGTCTGGTAGTCCAGATCCACCTCGCCGCGCTGCAGGGCCAGGTTGACCGGTCCGCGTCCCTCGAAGCCGAAGATCGACTCGACGTCGGCGCCGAGCAGGTCGAAGGCCACCAGGGTCGTCAGGTCCAGGCCGGTGGCGCTGATCCCGCCGAAGCGCAGCGGGGTGTCCCGGTCGACCAGGTCCTCCACCGAGCTCACGCCGGCGGCGGTCCGGGCGTAGATGACCCCGCCGCTGCCGTTGGCCAGGACCGGGGTCAGCTGGTCGAAGTCGTACTGCACCTCGCTGCGGCCCAGCACCCACGGGACGACGCTCGAGGCCGTGGAGACGAGGATCTCCGTGCCGTCGGCCCGCGCGGAGGCCACGAAGTCGTTCGTGCCGGCGATGCCCTCCCCGCCGGGCTCGTTGACCGGCGCGAAGCCGGGCTGCCCCGGCACGGCATGGCTGAGCTCGGTGCCGACGTAGCGGGCCCAGGTGTCGGTGCCCCCGCCCTCGGCGAGCGGGATGAGCACCTCCAGGGTCTCCCCCGCGAAGTCGCCGTCGGTCGTGGCCGCGGCCCTGCGCAGCAGGTCCGAACCGAAGGTGGTCGCGGCCACGGCCAGCACCACGAAGACGGCCATGATGATCAGAGCGGTCCGCCGCGGGACACCAGATGTCGGGGCGGCGTCGGCGATCGGCCGCTGGGAGGTTTCGGTGCTCATCGAGACACCTCGGCATTCGCGAGGGCGGTCGGGATGGATGGCCCCGGCGAGGCGGAGGATGCTCGACCGCCTGTCCGCTGGGAAGCCGGCGCAGGGTGCGCCTCGGGAACGGGCTGCCGCGGCGGTTGGATCTCGCCGGGCAGCGCGAGCACGGCGTCGGCGATGCGCCGTGCCGTACGTGTGACGGCGACCGCGGGCGCGCCGTCCAGCTCGCCGGAATGCGTGGCGACCACTCCGGAGGGGGTGGCCAGCCGCAGTCGACCGTTCCCGTCGGGTGAGACGTGGTCGGGGACCACGGTGCCGGGCGTGGCCACGGCCATCGTCAGCGCGACGCTGCCGGTGATCGCCAGGGCGGGGTGCACCTGACCCATGGAGAGCATCCGCACGGTCAGGTCGGCCTCGCCGGTCGCCGGGGCGGGGCTCACCGCGGCCAGCTTGGGCACGGCGCGTTCCGCCGACGCCTCGTCGGCCGCCAGGCCCATGCGGACCGCCGCCTGCCGCCGGACGCCGTCCAGTGCGGCCAGCAGACCCGGCCGGGCGGCGATCTCGGCCGGGCTCTCCGCCCCGTCGATCCCGACGCTGGCGGCACTCAGGACGACGACCGGGGCGCCGGCGTCGACCAGCGTGGCCTGCACGGCACGCCCGCCGAAAGTCAACTCGTCCCGGGGCGAGCCCGTGGGCAGCAGCGCCCCCGTGGTCCGCCCGGCCGGGTCGCGGAACCACATCCGCACGCCCACCCCGGGAAAGGGCACGCCGGGGATGTACTCGGTGCCGTCCTCGTCGACGACCCCGCCCGGCGTCGGCACCTGCTGCACGATCAGCTGACCGGTGTTGGTGTTGCGCACCCGGACAGTCGTCAGCTCGCCCGTCGGGGGCACCCAGCCGCGCCGCAGCGCGTAGAGCCCGACGACCGCCGAACAGCTGCCACAGTTGCTGCCCCAGTCGACGACCGGCTCCTCGATGCCGACCTGGGCGAAGGTGTAGTCGACGTCGGCGTCCCCGGCGCTCGACGGCGCGAGGATCACCGCCTTGCTCGTCGTCGAGGTCGCTCCCCCGACCCCGTCGACCTGACGGGGGTCGGGGGAGCCGAAGGTCCGGAGCAGCACCGCGGCCGTGTCCAAGCCGAGGTCGTCCAGGTCAGCACGGTCGAAGACCCGGCACTTGCTGGTGCCTCCACGCATCCAGGTCGCCGCGAGTTCGCGCACGCCAGCTCCTCACAGTCGAAGGGGACCGAGCCGAACGGGAGGTCGTCGTCCGGGTCGGGTGCCGCGCTCCCCGTGCCGGCCCGGGGAGTCGCTGAAATGACTGTGCGGCCGGTCATGCATGCAGCACAATCACAGAAATCTGCAGACCCCTTAAGAAACGCTGAACCCTGGAGGTCGACGTGCTGGACGTGCGACGGATGGCCCTGCTCGCGGCGGTCATCGACAGCGGCTCGATGACCGCCGCGGCAGAGGCGTTGAGCTACACCACGTCGGCGGTGTCCCAACAGCTGAGCCGACTGGAGAAGGAGGTCGGCCAACCCCTCCTGCAGCGGCAGCCTCGCGGCATCGTGCCGACCGAGGCCGGGCTGGTGCTGGCCGACCACGCCCGTCGCATCACCCGGCAACTGGCCGCGGCCGAGGCCGACCTGGCCCAGGTAGCGGGACTGCGCCGGGGGCGGCTGACCGTCGGCACCTTCCCGACCGTCGGCGGCTCACTGTTGGCGCTCGCCGTCAGCCGCTTCCGCACCGCCCACCCGGGCGTCAGGTTGACCGTGCGCTCAGCGCGGTTGGAACGGCTCACCGAGATGCTCGACTCCGGCGAGGCCGACCTGTCCCTGCTGTGGGACTACGCCTGGAACCGGGTCGACCCGGAGGCCTACGCCCTCACGCACCTGCTCGACGACCCGACGATGCTCGTCGTCTCCGCCGATCACCCGCTCGCCGACCGCAAGCGGGTCGACATGGCCGACCTCGCCGCTGAGGAATGGGTCGTCCGCGAGCCCGACCACCCGGTCGCCGAAGTGCTCGACCGCAGCTGCCGCGCGGCCGGCTTCAGCCCGCGGATCGCCTTCCACGCGAACGACTACCAGGAGGCCCAGGCCATGGTCAGCGTGGGGCTCGGCATCGCACTCGCCCCCCGCACCGCCGTCACCAATCCCCACCCCGACGTCCGCGTCATCTCTCTCGGGAAGTCCGCCCCCGCCCGGCGCATCCTGCTCGCCCGCCGCCGCGAGCGCGTGCCCGCCCCGGCAGAAGCGGCCATGGTCCGCGTCTTCACTGACGTCGCACGCGCATACCAGCGCTCCTGACCGCCGCGACCACCCCGGCACCGCCACCCGGCTGGACCACCTGGCCACCACGCTGTCGACGCTCGGTCGGCCACCGAGGGCCCTGCCCCTCGAGGAACGCGCCCTGGCCATCACCGAGGTGGCAATCGGCGCCGAGCTCGATGCGCGCGTGGGCTCACCTCGGCAGCACGGCGCCGAACACCGGCGTAGGGGTGCGGACTGGCACAGCCGCCTGCCCTGCATGTTCGACTGGGCGCGCTCATGGTCGGCTGCCACCGGCATCCGGTCGAGCCGACTCATGATCCCTGGGTCGTGGGTCCGAGCCCCATCCCCCCACGCATGAAGCCGCAGGTCAGCGGGGTGAAGACCGGCTGTCTTCACTCGAAGTGGTCAGTCCTACACCGAGCTTGTCCGCGCGGTGAGTCCTCTCGAGGAGCCACCTCGTGATACGGCCGATCAACCTCCATCGGCTGTCACGGATGGAAGTGTGGCGGAGGGATCCGCGAGCTCGCGCCTCTCAGAATCGGACTGCATCCGAATGGACCGCAACAGGGGCGTGCGGATCCACAGCGGGGCGCCGACCAGTACTCGGTCACACCCGTCATGAGTGCAGCCATCGAACGAGATGTCGAGGAGAACCTCGTCAGCCGGCTGCGGCAGGGCAGAGCGATGCGGACGGTCGACGTCCCCCGCCGCATCGGCGTCACCGACTCGATAGTGATCATGACGGCCCGCCCACCAGTCGCCCGCGGTCTCGTCACCAGGACCCAGCCTCGACGACAAGCGCGGCCGGATCCTTGAGCTCACGGACGACGGTCACGGCCTGGCCGCCCGTACCGAAGCCGAGCTCGACCGGGCCGGCATTCTGGGCAATGCGACCGGAGGACGCAGTGCATGCGGCGACTCGCAGAAGCGATCGACTCGAGGGGGCGCCTGTACTGAGCAGCTGCCCGAGGTACTGACGAGTACGTCAGTCACACGGGCACACCGACCGCTTCCAGCAACCTGACAGCCCGGAAGATCTGCACGAGTTGCCCGGTGCAGCTCGCCTGCCTCATGAACCCCATCGAGCACCCGAAGGGGCGCGGACACCCTAGGAATTACCGGAGCTGTTGTCCCCGCTGTCGTTTCCGGTCCCGTCTCCGGTGGTGTTTCCAGCTGTCTGTTGCCGGACGTCCTTGAGCGTGTTGAGCACCGACACCATCACGGTGGTCGCCATGGAGATGACAACCAGGAAGGCGCCGATGAGCACCCAGCGTTCCATGTCGAGCCGGAAGCCCGATGCCGACATGCTGGCGCCCGTGACGAGCAGGATGAGCGCCACGACGGCGCCGACGGTCAGGACCCAGATGATGGTCCGCTTCATGATGATGCTTCCTTGATCAGTGGATCGCAGGTCCCTGACGGTCCCGCGGAGCTGGAATCGCGCCCCGCGAGCCTGCGGCGTTCGAAACCCTCGGTCTCGGATTCGGCCAGTCTGCGCTGTTCGCGAGGTTTCTCGAGGTCGGTCTCCTTGGCGCACAGGGCGGACTTCTGCTCGTCGAGCAACTGGCCGGGTGGCAGCCTTCGACCTCGTTCAGTACCGCGATGGATCCGTCATCGAGTCTCAGTCCCGCCTGGCGGAACGTCCGACCACCGCTTACATCGTCGTCGGCAACTTCCACGAGAACGGCAACCCACTGCAGAGTCCAGCCGATACGTGACCGCATGACCTACCTCCGCACCGTGCGACGCAAGGCCAGCGTAACGGTCACGAATCTCCGCGAGGCTGGCCAATTGGTGCCGATCCTGATCGGGCAGCAGCTCTGGGACTGGTGGGCGCTGGCGGCTTCGTCACCGATCCCGCAAACTGCTCGGCACACCGGATGTGCCGGCCCGTTGCAGCGGCTCCGTGCTCTGTGCTACCCGCTGTCCATCCCCCTCACAGCGGTCCTGGACCTCCGCCCCGACGTGGCGGGTGGGTAGAAGGTTGCGGTCGACGCCGGAGCCGTGGGTCCACATGTGGTCCATGCGCTCAACGGCGCGGGCGTACGGGGCCTCCTCGGCGACGGTCAGCGTGGCCGACCGACGACCCTCTGCTGCGGGTCGCCGACGCCCTGACCTGGAACCCTTCCGCCGGGTGCGCCTGGCGAGAATGCATCCCGGCGATCACACCGCTGATGACGTGACGCGGCCACAGACGCCGCGGAGCCCGGCCCCTCACCGTCCGGAGAGGAGCCGGGCCTCCTTGCTGGAGCTCAGCGCAACAGGCGGTGCTCTGCGTGGGCGCGAGGTCAGGTGACGACGCGCCGGACGCGGACGACCAGGTGATGGAAGCCAGGGAGACCCCCGAACAACCCAGCGGTGTCGACCACGTCGACGCGCGCGAGCGCGTCCGGGTACGGCGGGTCGAACGGCGGCAGATTGTCCAGCGCGTTCGCGAACGCCTCATCGAACTTGAGGTTCGCTGACATGCCGATTGCCTCCTCCCCACCCGGTGCGCTGCCTTCGTCCGTGGATCGGTCGGACACCATCGCTCCGAATTGAGCGAGTTCTGCCCCGATCGGCTGGATCTCCACCTGGTCCTGGCCGTCGGCGTGGTGCACGGTGACTGTCGGCTGATCGACGGGGTACCGGAACACCTCGCAATGCCGATAGGGCACGACGACCGTTGGCCAGATTCCCGGACGCTGTCGCCAGAGAAGGTTGAACTGCGGCGGGAAGATCAAAAGCGGGCTCCGCTGGATGTCCACCTCGTAGCCGGGGTTGGGTAGCTGCCCCTCGGCGAGGATCAGGATGAATGGACCAGCGCGGAATGCGCGGATCCTGCTGCGCCGCGCGAGGTGCCAGGTCGTCGGGGATGCAGGGGCCGACACTTCTGTCATCACATGTCCTCTCCGAATTGCTGCACATGCGTCTCTCGGGAACGCACCATGCCCCATCGCTGACTGTGCGGTCTCACTCCGTGGTTGTTCTGCGATGTCCTCCGATCGCGGTGACGACAGGAACGAGCCGAAGGACGACAGCCCCCTACCGGGTCGCGGCGGCTCCCTGAGGGGGCAGACCCCACGAGCTCCCGTCTCACGCGTGCTCGGCTGCTCGCCGTGTTCGAACGCAACTGTCAGGTCGCCGACGGGCCCATCTGAGGACAGGGTCGCGATGAGCCGTCACCTCGACGTCACCGATTCCGTGGACGGTCTGAAACCACCGACGTGCCGGAAGGTCCTAGCCACAGAGGAACGCCGCAGGCGGGAACAGCGCGCCGGACGGCACAACCGCAGGTCGGAGCCCACGAGTCTGACCTTGTTGCGGCCCCGAGGTGAGGAAGCGCCGTCGGAGGGAGTACGGCTGCCGCTGTCGGTGAGATCCGGTCCCGGCTGGAGGACTGGCGACGACACGTGCACGCCGAGAACCACAGCCCAGCAACGATCGACTCGTACCCCGTCGTCGGTCGTCCGTGCGCGGACCACCTGACCGGGTGCTCGACCGGGACGGTTCGACGTGTCGACGACGGTCATCGACCCGGCGAGAATCGAGGTTGTGGTCCGATCCCGGTGAACCTCTCCCCCCTCCCACGGTCACCACGGGAGAGGCACTGACCCTCGTCCTGGAGCGCTGCCTGACCCAGGCATCCGCGCAGCGCCGGTCTGCGAAGAGATGGAAGAGGCGCTACCTCCTGTTCGGCATACCGACCGCGGTCCTGCCCGCCATCTCCGGCGCCACGAGCCTCGCGGTCGAAGCCGGACGGGTCCCTGGAGCGACGATCGCACTTCTCGCATCTGCGCTGGCAGCCGCTGCTGCATTCCTCGACAGCCAGCGCCGTAGCCAGAGCCACGACAAGCTGGCAGTGGGCTGGCACGATCTGGCCGATCGCACGCGCTTGGCACTGCTGGATCTCCAGGAG
This sequence comes from Geodermatophilus sp. URMC 61, assembly GCF_052931555.1. NCBI lineage: Bacteria > Bacillati > Actinomycetota > Actinomycetes > Geodermatophilales > Geodermatophilaceae > Geodermatophilus > Geodermatophilus sp. URMC 61. Next base: position 589,717 of record NZ_JBRFHZ010000002.1, on the reverse strand, counting down.
CACCGGCTGGACACCGATTCCGCCCGCGATGAACTGGCGAAGATCCTGAGTCTCCAGACCCGCCTGTTGCGAAGCGCAGTGGACCACCAGGACGAACCACGGACGTCCGGTCACGAGCCGACAGGAGCCGCACCGGAGAAGTGAGTCGTCTGTGCACCCCGGCCTGGTCTCGACCACGGGCGCCGTGCTGTCGGTGCAACCGGACCAGGACCGCGCCCGTGTCGAACGACCGACCGAGCGGACCCCTCCGCATCGGGGCTCCTCGCGCTGCCCTGTCGATACGGCCTGTCGGCACGGCTCCACCGGCCCGTGACCCGCACAGTCGGAAGGAGGAAGTGCCACGGCCCGGGAGGGTGATCGCTGCCGTCGATGACCTGGCGCGTGAGCGCTACCGGTGACCACGGCCATCCGGTCGGTTCCGGGCTCGGCGGTGACTGCCGACGAGACCGACCCGCCCAACAGCTGCGGGACGGCGTCCGGTGGCCCGTCGACGTGGGACATCGAGGTGCTCGGCAGCACCAGCTCGGATGCCCGGTGACGATCACCTGGGAGCGCCCCGCAGCACCGGTCCGCCGACACGAGAGCGCAGCGATCCGTGCCGGGACGGTGCCCACGGGCATCCGGTCTCAGCGTGGCCGGACCACCGGCAGCGTCCGGGAGACCGAGGATGTCCTCCTCACCACTCCAGCCGGGTCCCACCGCGGTTCCTGGGGCTCCTCCCCGCGTCCTGGCGGCGACGCACGCGTGACGTTTCAGTGACGCCCCACTCCTAGCGTGCCGGCGAGCGGCTCACCCGAACACTTACCGACCACGGCGTCTCGATGATCGGCCCACCGCCGGCTCCCTGAGGCCAATCCACATGCTCCGGGGGTCTTTCTCGAGCCGGCGCGATGCCGCGGGCCCATCCGCCTGAGACACCTTCGTCTGAGACGCCTCCAGAGAAGGGAAGAACGATGCGGGTTCAGCGGGTCCTCCGAGACGCGGTACTGACTGCCGCCGTCACCTGTTCCGCCTTGACCGTTCTCACCGGGTGCCAGGGCGATGTCGCGCGGTCCGACACCCCCGTGCCGGCCAGTTCCAGCGATACGGTCTTCGGCCCGTCCCAGGCGCTCGGAAACGGCAGCGCCAAGACCTACATCACAGTGGACGGCGACGGACGACCGACCGAGGTCGGCCTGCGGTTGTCGCGCACCGCCCTGGAAGGACTACCCCCGTCGGGGACCATGCTGATGCTCGACTTCCCCGACGAGGCGGCCACGACGGCGTTCGATCACGTCATGCTCAACTGGAATCCCCAGGGGCACGACCCCGTCGAGCTGTTCGGGAAACCGCACTTCGACGTCCACTTCGACATGGTCGACATGGCGACGATGCACGCCATCAGCCCGGACGATCCCGACTACGCCGCCAAGGCCGACCACCTACCTGAGGCGAAGTACATGCCACAGGACTATTCCGTTCCCCCTGGTCCGCCCCCTGCTGCGCAGGCCGTTCCTGGAATGGGTGTGCACTGGATCGACTTCACCGACCCCACCCTCGTCCCCGGCGTCTACGACTTCCAGCACATCTTCCTCAACGGCAGCTGGGACGGCCGCCACATCTTCTACGAGCCCATGATCACCACAGAGTTCCTGATGAGTGGGCCCGACTTCGAGCAGCCGCTCAAGCAACCCCAGGCATACCAGTCGACCGCCTACTACCCGACCACCTACGGCATCCGCGTCGATGAGCAGACAGAGGAGTACGTCATCTCACTCGGAGACATGACGGCGCGCACCGCATCGTGATCCCAGCCGCCTCCTCCCCTCGTCATCGGACCGCGCCGAGGCGTCCGGCTCGCATCCACCACTCCTCGGGTGGTGGATGCGAGCCGGATGTCACGGTCACGGCCGCGCAGCCTGCAGTCCGCGAGATCTCAGGTCGTCGAGGCGGTCAGAGCAGCGGTCGAGCATCCTCGCCGAGGAGGCGTGGCCTCGTGGCCCGTGCTCTCGCAGCACCGCGCCGGCGACCCGACGAGCGCACGAGGCAACGGCGCGGGGCACCGCCGGTGTGTCCGGAACCGCCGGACTGACGGTCCCGCGACCCTCACGGCCACTCCCGGGACGGCGGCGCGCTCGACGACGTCCGAGTCCGTGCTCGCCGATGAGGGTGGAGGCCGCTTCGCGAGTCGGGCCGCCGCCTCGACCAGATGAGGGATGGCGGGAAGCCCTTCGTCCTCCCAGCTCAACGTATAGCGCCCGGGGGGACTTGTGGCAAGACCCGGGGCAGGCCGCAGAATCGCCGGCCGAGGCCGGGACCTGCGGAGATGGCACTCGCGGAGTGCGTGTGTCCCGCCGGCCCAGGCACCGTGCTGCGCGCCAGGGCCGCGAGCGGCCTCGGATCGGAGTTGACGACGTGAACACCGTGACCACCAGCGCCTTCGACCTCCCCGACCACCTCTCCGCCAAGGCCGACCCGGCACTCATCGCGGACGACGAGCGGCACTTCGCGGCCGTCGCGGAGAGCCTCGAGCGGTCGATCGCCGACCTGTCCGACCGCCTCGACGCCGAGCGCCGGGCCCCCGGCGGCACGGGCCAGGAGGCGCTGGACCGGGACCTGGAGGTCCACCGGCTGACCGCTCGCCTGCGCACCCTGCGCCGCTTCGGTCTGGACCTGTGCCTCGGACGCATGGATCCCGGAGACGACTCCGAACCCGTGTACGTCGGACGACTCGGGCTCACGGACAGTGCGGGTCGCCGGCTGCTGGTCGACTGGCGCTCGCCCGCGGCCGAGCCGTTCTTCGGCGCCACCCACGCCGAGCCGATGGGTCTGGCGAGCCGCCGCCGGTACCGGTGGACCCGCGGCCGGATCACCGACTACTGGGACGAGGTGTTCACCTCGGACGGGTTCGCGGGGCACGCCGCTGCGCTCGACGACCAGTCCGCCTTCATCGCCAGCCTGGGCAGCAGCCGGTCGCCCCGGATGCGTGACGTGCTCGGCACCATCCAGGCCGACCAGGACGCCGTCATCCGCGCGGGATCGCACGGCGCTCTCGTCGTCGACGGCGGCCCGGGTACGGGGAAGACCGTCGTCGCCCTGCACCGCGCCGCGTACCTCCTCCACGCCGACCCACGCCTCGGCCACCACCGGGGCGGCGTGCTGTTCGTCGGTCCGCACCAGCCGTACCTGGCCTACGTCTCCGACGTCCTCCCCAGCCTCGGACAGGAGGGAGTGCGGACCTGCACCCTGCGGGACCTCGTCCCCGAGGGGGCCACGGCGACCGCCGAGACCGATCTGGACGTCGCCCGCCTCAAGTCCTCCGTGGACGTCGGAGCGCTGATCGAGGCCGCCGTCCGGTTCTACGAGGAGCCGCCGGCGGAGGGGACGACGGTCGTGACGCCCTGGGACGACGTCCGGCTGAGCGCCGACGACTGGGCCGAGGCGTTCGAGGCGCCCGATCCCGGCACCCCGCACAACGAGGCCCGCGACCAGGTCTGGGAGCACCTGCTCACCATCCTGGTCGACGCGCACGACGACGACGTCCCGGCCGACCAGGTCCGCAGGACGCTGCAGCAGGACAGGGAGCTGCGGACGACCTTCGACCGCGCGTGGCCGCTGTTGGAGGCGACCGACGTCGTCGGGGACCTGTGGTCGGTACCCGCCTACCTGCGCAGGTGCGCTCCCTGGCTCAGCGCCGATGACGTCCGGGCGCTGCAGCGCCGGGACGCCCGGGCCTGGACGGTGTCCGACCTGCCGCTGCTGGACGCCGCTCGACAGCGGCTCGGCGACCCGGAGACGTCCCGGCGCCGGCGCCGTCAGGAGGCCGTCGTCGCCGCGGAACGGGAACGCCTGGCCGGCGTCATCGACGAGCTGGTCGCGGCCGACGACTCCGAGCTGCTGCTGATGACGAGCCTGCGCCATCAGGACCTGCGGGACGCCCTGGTCGACGAGGCCGCGCTGCCCACCGCCGATCCCGACCTGCTCGCCGGCCCCTTCGCGCACGTCGTCGTGGACGAGGCCCAGGAGCTGACCGACGCGGAGTGGCACATGCTGCTGCTCCGCTGCCCCTCCCGGAGCTTCACCGTCGTCGGCGACCGCGCCCAGGCTCGGCACGGGTTCCCGGAGTCGTGGCAGGAGCGGCTCGGCCGGATCGGGTTCGGTCAGGTCCGGCTCGCCTCGCTGACCATCAACTACCGGACGCCGGCCGAGGTCATGGCGGAGGCCGAGCCGGTCGTCCGGGCCGCGCTCCCGGACGCCAACGTGCCGACCTCCATCCGCAGCAGCGGTGTCCCCGTCGTCCACGGATCCGTCTCGGAGCTGGACTCGGTCCTCGACACCTGGCTCGCCGCCCACGCCGAGGGGACCGCCTGCGTCATCGGCGACGCCACGTTCCGGGCGACGTCCCGCGTCCGGTCGCTGACCCCGGTGCTGGCGAAGGGGCTCGAGTTCGACCTGGTCGTCCTCGTCGACCCCGAGGCGTTCGGCACGGGCATCGAGGGAGCGGTCGACCGCTACGTCGCGATGACCCGAGCGACCCAGCGGCTCGTCGTCCTCACGAGCTCCTGACGTCGACCGGTGTCCGCGGGGATCAGGCCACCGGGACCAGCCGGCGTGCCGGTGCGCCCTCTGCCGACGGATCGAGGAGCGCGCGTGCCCGGTCCCGCAGCGTGGCGATCGACCCGAGGCCGGCCTCGACGTCGGCGACCTCGTCCGCCATGCGCCTGGCCCCCTTCGCGGCCGAGGCCGCCGCGTCGAGCCGCTCGGACAGCTGACGCAGGTGCGTGCCCACCGCAGCCGACGTGGTGGTCCGCAGGTCGCTCTGCAGCACCCGCAGGGCGTCACGCACCTGTTTGCCGAGGACGAGCTGGTAGTCGTCGAGGAACCCGCGCACCATGGCGCGGCCTTCGCTGCGCCGCCGTTCGAGCTGGCGGCGGCGGTCCCCGAGGAGCGCGGCGCCACCGGTCACCAGCGCGCCCAGCACGGCGGCGACGGCCATCACCCAGCCGGGCAGCTGCAGCCCTCCGAGCCGGGAGAGGACGAAGGTCATCATGATCCCGGCGTAGCCGGGCATCGCGACCCTGAGCACTCGGGTGGCGAGGGGCTGCCCGCCTCCGACCGGCGGCGTGTGGGGACGCAGGTCGGCGACCAGCCGCCCCGCCGGGAGCACCGACGACGTCGGGACGTCCAGCGCAGCCAGTCCGACCTGGTCGGCGAGCCGCGCGGCGACGGCGCGGGTGTCCTCGTGCAGCCGGCCGAGGATCCGCTCGGCCTCGGCGACCAGGCGTCCCCGGAGCCAGCTCTCGAGCTCCGTGGCGTGCCGGCCGGGATCGGTCGACACCAGCGCGGCGTCGGCCTCGGCCTGCACCGCGCGCGTGGCCCTGCGCACCTCGAACTCGAGGTCGGAGCCGAGGGCGGCGAAGCCCTCCCCCAGCACGGCCGGCCAGGTCTGGACCCGCGACTCGAACGTCTCCCTGCGGGCCCGGGCGTCGGCGAGCTCCGCCTGCAGCCGGGGGACCCGGGCCGGGTCCTGCAGGTGGGCACGCAGCGCCCGGAGGTCCACCTCGAGGGAGTCGCACGCGCGGAGGACGACGGCCGCGGCGTCCCGGACGGAGTGCCCGGCCGGATCCGGCGTCTCCAGGACCCGGCGGGCGCCGGCGAGTCGCTCGACGAGGTCCTGTCGGTCGTTGGCGGTGGCTCCCCTGGTGCACAGGTCGAGGAGCTCTCGGAGTTCCGCCGTCACCCGGCCGGCGTCGGTGGGTCCGGATCGGTGGGTGGTCATCTCACGCGCCGTCCTCGTCCTGTGGGTGGAGCGGGCAGAGCTGCCGGCGGTGGCCCGGTCGGGCGCGACGACACCGGGGACGGCCCGGTCCCGGAGACGCTGCTCCTGCAGGCTCGGGAAGCCGGTCGTGGGTGGTGGCGGTGGGGTGACCCGGGTGGACAGGGCCACGCCACCGGGGCTCGGGTGGGTCGTCGCAGCTCTCGACGGGCGGTCGCCGACCTCCTCGGCGACACGGCAGCGGGGCGGTACCGGTCGGGGACGGAGCGGCTCGTGCTCCCCGTTCCGGGTGCGGCGTGGCCCGGGCGGCCCGGGCCACGCCGCGGTCCGGTCAGTAGTCGCCGTAGGACTCGTCGTCGAAGTCCTCGTACTCGTCGCAGCCGTAGTCGTAGTCGTGGCTGTCCTCGTCGTGACCGCCCCAGTCGTCGCCGTGGTCCTCGTCCCAGTCGTGATCGTGCACGTGTCTCTCCCTCGTTCCAGGCCCGGGAACCTGTTTCCCGTGGTGTGCCTGAGAAGAGAATGGCGAGCTGACAGAACGGCCGACACCGAGCAGTCCCCCGCAATTCCGGAGGGCGTTCCCCCATTTCCGGGTGGGGTCCACCCGCCCGTGCCCGCGGCTTCCCCGGCGGACGCGTGCGAGGCTCGACGAGTCCCCGACGAGAGGTGGCCCGCGTGCCCTCCGAGACCGAGACCGCTGCCCGCGTGCGCGCCGTCCTCGACATCCCGCTCAACCGCTTCCTGGGCATGCAGCTGCGCGATCCGGCCGACCCCTCCGCCGGCGTCTGGTTCCCGGTCGGCCGCACGGCGCAGAACCAGGCGGGGGTGCTGCACGGCGGCGCGGTGACGACGCTGCTCGACACCGCGAGCTACCTCGCGCTGCTCCCCCGGCTGTCCGACGCCGAGCACGCGGTGACCCACGACCAGACCGTGTCGCTGCTGCGGCCGGTGGCCGCCGAGAAGCGGGTCGACGTCACCGCCACCGTGCTGCGCCGCGGCCGCGCGGTCGCGTTCATGCGCGCCGAGGCCGTGGTGGACGGCGAGCTGGTCGCCACCGCCCAGGTCACCAAGAGCGTCGTCCGCCTGAGCTGATCACCACAGCGACATGGACCGGCGGAAGATGCCGGCGATGTCGTCCTCGGTGACCTCGCGGGGGCAGGTCGCCAGCAGCCGCTGCTGCTTCATCGTGCCCTCGACGAGGTCGGGGACGTCGGCCTCGTCGAAGCCGACCGCCCCCACGCCGTTGGGGATGTCGATGTCGCGCATCAGGTCGGTCAGGACCATGGGCAGGAAGTCGACCGCCTCGGTCGGGAGGCCGGCGTTGGGCGCCAGCAGCTGGGCCGCCCGCACGTGCCGCTCCGGGGCGGCCTCGAAGGTGAACCGGAAGGCCTCCGGCGCGGTCAGCGCCACCGACATCCCGTGCGGGACCATCGGCTCGCCCGCCGGGTAGTCCTTGGGGTGGAAGTCCTTCACCTGCCCGGCGATCGGATAGGCGTTGGCGTGCGGGATGTGCACGCCGGCGTTGCCGAACCCCATGCCGGCGAAGGTGGCGGCCAGGGCCATGTCCGCGCGGGCCTGCTCGTCGTCCCCGTGCCGGACCGCCCGCCGGAACGACCCGGCCAGCAGGGAGAGCGCCTTCTCCGCCCACATGTCCGAGATGGGGTTCGAGCCGCAGTAGGGCACCCTCTTCTCGGGCGTCTTGTGCTCGTAGGTCGTGTACCAGCGCGCCGTGTAGCTCTCCAGGGCGTGGCACAGGATGTCCATGCCCGACGCCGCCGTCACCCCCGGCGGCTGGGTCAGCGTGAGGTCCGGGTCGATCACGGCCAGGGTCGGGCGCAGCATCGCGTGGCTGATCCCGGTCTTCACCCGCGCCGCGATCACGTCCATGACGCAGATCGTGGTGCTCTCCGAGCCGGTGCCCGTCGTCGTCGGGACGGCGACGAGCGGCTTCAGCGGATTCGACGGCGCCTGCCCCTTCCCCACCGGCACGTTGACGTAGTCCAGGAGCTCGCCGGGGTTGGTGGTCAGCAGGTTGATCGCCTTGGCCGTGTCGATGCTGGAGCCCCCGCCGACGGCGACGTAGGCGTCCCAGGGCCCGGTGGAGCGGGCCTCCTCGATCGCGGCGACGAGGCTGACGTCGGTCGGCTCGACGTGCACGCCGTCGTACACGCGCGCCTCGATGTCGAACTGCGCCATCTGGTCGGCCACGCGCTGCGGGATGCCGGTGGCCGCGAGGCCGGCGTCGGTGACCACCAGCACCCGCCGGACGCCGTACCGGCTCAGGTCGTAGCCGATCTCCTCGGAGGCCCCGCTCCCGAACTTCAGCTGCGGCGCCCCGTAGGTGAAGACGGACTCGGGGTGGGCGGGCGAGACGGTGCTCATGACGTCCCTCTCTGCGGTCGGGCGGTGCGGTCGGGCGGTGCGGTTGGGCGGCGTTGCGCCGAATGTTGCACGTGCCTTGTGGTCCGCACCACACCGGCGGAATAGTCCACGACACCGTTCCGTCCGCCGTCCGGCGGCCCGCTTCCCAGCCCAGGAGGTACTCGTGACCGACGCGCCCGCCACCGCCCCCGCCCTCGACGACCTGCTCGCCGACGCGCCGACGAACTGGGGCAAGTGGGGTCCGGACGACGAGATCGGTTGCCTGAACTACCTCGGCCCGGAGCAGGTGCTCGCCGCCGTCCGGTTGGTCCGCTCCGGCAAGGTCTTCACGCTGCAGCGGCTGATCGGCGACCCGAAGGGCGACCCGGTGTGGCCCGGCCGCTCCCCCGCCGAGCGGACCCAGATCCTCGACGAGTCGACCTGGGACTCCCCCGACGCGCCGCAGTACCCCGGCGGCCTGCACTACGCCGACGACAAGATCAACGCCTTCCTTCAGGGCTCGACGCAGTACGACGGGCTGGGCCACGTCTGGTACGGCGGCAAGATCTGGAACGGCTACGACGCCCGCACCACCATCGGGGGTCTGGACAAGGCCAGCGTCGAGCCGATCGCCCAGCGCGGCGTCGTCGGCCGGGCGGTCCTGCTCGACATGGCCCGCTTCCGCGGCAAGGAGACCCTCGACAAGGGCGAGACCTTCAGCCACGAGGACCTGCTCGAGTGCGCGAAGGCGCAGGGCGTGGAGATCCAGAAGCGGGACATCCTGATCCTCCGGACCAACTTCCTGTCCCTGTTCCACCAGCAGGGGGAGGCCTTCTACGAGGGCTTCAACGAGCCGGGCCTGGTGTACAGCCCCGAGCTGGTGCAGTGGTTCCAGGACATGGAGATCCCCAACCTGGTCACCGACACGATCGCCAACGAGGTGACCACCGACCCGAACACCGGCGTCGCGCTCGTCCTGCACAACGCGCTCATGCGCAACCTCGGCGTGACCCTCACCGAGATCGCCGACCTCGAGCAGCTCGCCGCCGACTGCGCCGAGGACGGGCAGTACGCCTTCCTCTACGTCGCCGCCCCGCTCAAGGTCGCCAAGGGCAGCGGCTCCCCGGTCAACCCCGTCGTCATCAAGTAGGGCTGCCATCGTGAGCGACTACGACGAGCGCCCCTGGCTCGCCCTGTACGGCGACCAGCCGGCCGACTACGAGATCGAGTTCGACGACGCCCTGAGCATGTTCCGCGCGGGGCTGGCCCGGGACCCGTCGGGTGACGCGCTGCGGTACTTCGACGGCGTCGTCAGCCGCCGCGAGCTCGACGAGCTCAGCGACGCCCTGGCCAGCGGCCTGCTCGCCAACGGCTTCTCCCGCGGCGACCGGCTGGCCGTCTACCTGCAGAACGTCCCGCAGTTCGTCATCGCGATGGTGGCGGCCTGGAAGGCCGGCGGGATCATGGTCTCGATCAACCCGATGAGCCGTGCCCGCGAGCTCTCCTACCTGCTGAAGGACTCCGGGGCCACGGTGCTGGTGTCCCTGGAGTCGCTGTACGACCAGGTCGCCCGCGACGTCGTGCCCGACACCGACGTCCGGCTGGTGCTCACGACCAGCGAGCTGGACTTCCAGACCCGCGACGACCAGCGGCTGTTCGCCGGGGTGGGCCGCCAGCGGCACGAGGGGACGACGGACCTCGACGAGTTCCTGGCCGAGCACCGCGGGCAGACCCCGCCACCGGTGCAGCTGGGCCCGGACGACGTCGCGTTCCTGACCTACACCTCGGGGACGACGGGGGTGCCCAAGGGCGCCATGAACACCCACCGCAACGTCGTCTTCACCGCGCAGGTCTACCGCGACTGGGTGCACGCCGGGCGGGACGGCGCGATCTTCGGCATCGCCCCGCTGTTCCACATCACCGGGCTGATCGGGCACATCGCGGTCAGCATGCTCGTGCCGGCGCCGCTGGTGCTGGCCTACCGGTTCGAGCCGCAGGTCGTCCTGGACGCCTTCCTCGAGCACCGGCCGGCGTTCACCATCGGCGCGATCACCGCGTTCAGCGCGCTGCTCAACGCCCCCGGGGTCACCCGGGACCACTTCGCGTCGTTCACGTCGATCTACTCCGGCGGCGCGCCCATCTCCCCGGCCGCCGAGCGGCGGTTCCTCGAGGCCACCGGGAAGCAGGTGCACAACGCCTACGGCCTGACCGAGACGACCTCGCCGATGACGGTCACGCCGTTCGGCTCGCCGTCCCCGGTCGATCCCACCTCCGGCGCGCTGTCGGTCGGCGTCCCGGCACCCAGCACGGTCGTGCGCATCCAGGACGACGACGGGAAGGACCTCCCGCTGGGCGAGGTCGGCGAGATCGTCGCCGACGGGCCGCAGGTGGTCGCCGGCTACTGGGGCAAGCCGGAGGAGACCGCCGCCAACCTGCCCGGCGGCGCGCTGAAGAGCGGCGACGTCGGCTTCATGACCCCCGAGGGCTGGGTCTTCATCGTCGACCGCAAGAAGGACATGATCAACGCGTCGGGCTACAAGGTGTGGCCGCGCGAGGTCGAGGACGTGCTCGCCGAGCACCCGGCGGTCCGCGAGTCGGCGGTGGTGGGGGTCCCCGACGAGAAGCGCGGGGAGACGGTGAAGGCCTTCGTCAGCCTCGTGCCCGGCGGGAGCGCCACGCCCGACGAGCTGATCGCGCACTGCAAGGAGCGCATGGCCGCCTACAAGTACCCGCGCAGCGTCGAGATCGTCGACGAGCTGCCCAAGACCGTCACCGGCAAGATCCTCCGCCGGGAGCTGCGCGGAGGGTCCTGACCGCCTCTGGTCCGACCACGAGGGGGAACGCGTGGCCACGCAGGCGAGGCACTCCATCTGGCGGCGCATGCCGGTCGACCGGATGGAGGAGCTGGAGGAGGAGAGCGGGGCCGGTGCGCTGACCAAGAGCCTGGGGCTCTGGCAGCTGACCGCCATCGGTGTCGGCGGCATCATCGGCGTCGGGATCTTCTCGCTCGCCGGCCTGGTCGCGCACGGCGACGCGGACAACCCGGGCGTCGGTCCGGCGGTGCTCATCGCGTTCCTCGTCGCCGGTCTGGCATCGGCGGCCGCGGCGCTGTCCTACGCCGAGTTCGCCGGCATGATCCCGCGGGCCGGCTCCGCCTACACCTACGGCTACGTGGCCCTCGGCGAGGTCATCGGGTGGTTCATCGGCTGGGACCTGCTGCTGGAGTACATCGCCATCGTCGCGGTCGTGGCGATCGGCATCTCCGGCTACCTGGAGGCGTTCCTCGACGGCTTCGGGGTCAGCCTGCCGGTGGCGGTCACCGCGTCGGCCGAGGAGGGCGGCGTCGTCAACGTCCCCGCCGTCCTGATCTGCCTGCTCGTCACCTCCATCCTCAGCGCCGGGACCCGGACGTTCGGCCGGTTCGAGCTCGTCGCGGTGGGGATCAAGATCCTGCTGATCCTGTTCATCATCGGGCTCGGCGCCTTCTACATCGACACCGCCAACTACGACCCGTTCCTGCCCGCCGGCTTCGGCTCGGTGCTCACCGGCGCGGCCACCGTCTTCTTCGCCGTCTTCGGCTACGACGCGATGAGCACCGCCGCCGAGGAGGCCGAGGACGGCAGGCGGCACATGCCCCGGGCGATCGTCCTGTCGCTGGTCATCGCGATGGTGCTCTACGTCCTGGCCACGCTGGTGCTCACCGGGATGCAGGACTACCGGGAGATCGACCCGACCGCCGGCTTCGCCTCCGCGTTCACCAACGCCGGCCTGCCGGTGATCGCCACGATCATCTCGGTGTTCGCGGTGCTGTCGATCCTCACCGTGATGCTGACCTTCCTGCTCGGCGTCACCCGGGTGTGGTTCTCCATGAGCCGCGACGGGCTGCTGCCCCCGTGGTTCGCCCGGGTCGACCGCCACGGCACCCCGCAGCGCGTCACCTGGATCGCCGGGGTCGGGTCGGCGGTGCTCGCCGGCGTCTTCCCGATCCGCGCCGTCGCGGACCTCACGAACATCGGCATCCTGTCGGCGTTCGTCGTCGTGTGCGTCGCCGTCATCCTGTTCCGCTACACCCGGCCGGACGCGCCCCGCTCGTTCCGCCTGCCGCTGATGCCCGTCGTCCCCGCGTTCGGGGTCCTGGCGTCGCTGTTCCTCATCTCCCAGCTGCACTGGGAGACCTGGGTGCGCTTCGGCGTCTGGCTCGTCATCGGGCTGGTCGTCTACGCGGCCTACGGCCGCAGGCACTCGCTGCTGAACCCGGACAGCCCACTGCACCGGCGCGCGGTGGCCCCCCGCCCCGCGAGTGAGCGCCGGCGGTGGGGACGCCGGGCCGGTGACCCAGCCCGCGGCGGCACGCGCCGCCCGGGCGCTCCGGACGCACGCTCCCGAGCTCGCCGACCGGCCGCTCCGGGAGCTGGGCCGCGGGCTGGACAACACCGCCTTCGCCGTGGGCGAGCTGGTCCTCCGGGTGGCCGACGGTCCCGACGTGCAGCGCGAGGCGGGCCTGCTGGAGTTCCTCGCGCCGCGGCTCCCGCTGGCCGTCCCGGTCCCCGTGATCGCCGACGGGGACGCCGGGGTGCTCGGCTACCGGCTGCTGCCGGGACGGCCGCTGCTCGGCCGGACGCCGGCGCCGGGCACCGCCACCGTCCTCGGCCGCTTCCTGCGCGCGCTGCACGCCACCGACCCGGCCGCGGTGCGCGACTTCGTCGACGAGGACGACGCCGACCCCGCGGAGTGGCTGGCCGACCTCGACGGGCCCGACGAGCTGCTGCGCGTGGTCCGCTCGAACGTGCCGCGCCCCTCCCCGCTGCGCGTGGTGGCGCACGCGGACCTCGGCGCCGAGCACCTCCTCGCCGACGACACGTGCGTCACCGGCGTGCTCGACTGGTCGGACTGCGTGGTCACCGACCCGGCCGTGGACCTCGCCCGGCTGTACCGCGACTTCGGGCCCGCCTTCCTGGCCGAGGTCCTGCAGGCGTACGGCGGTCTGCCCGACGCCGGCCCGCGGATCGTCTTCCTCGCCCGCTGCGCCGCCCTCGAGGACCTCGGGTACGGCCTGCGGACCGGCCGGGCGGAGTACGCCCAGGCCGCCCGGCGCAGCTTCGCGTGGCTCTTCCCCGCATGACCCGCCCGGCCGCCGGCCGCCTCCGGCGCGTGGCGGGGACGCCGTGGAGAAGAACTCCGGCGACCGTGTCGATCCGGGGCGCCGCCGTTCGACGTCCAGGTGAGAGGCCGGCACCGAGCCGGCCGTTCCGCTCGGAGGACGTCATGACCGCCACGCTGACCACCACCGCTCCCACCGCCACCACCCGCCGCCGCACCGCCTCGATCGTCGGCGCGGGAGTGGCCGCCACGGCGGTCGCCGCCCTCGCGACCAGCACCGTCGCGGCCGTGGGCTCCGCCGCCGGGATCAGCCTCGACGTCAGCGGCGCGCCGATCCCGGTGTCCGGCTTCGCGGTGCTGACCGTCCTGTTCTCCCTGGTGGGTGTGGCGCTGGCCGCCGTGCTGGCCCGCCGCGCCCGGCAGCCGCGCAGCACCTTCGTGCGCACGACCGTGGTGCTCACCGCGCTGTCGCTGGTCCCGGACCTGGTCGCCGACGCCACGACCGACACCCGGGTGCTGCTGATGGTCACCCACCTCGTCGCCGCGGCGATCGTCGTCCCGGCCGTCGCCCGTCGCCTGCCGACCGGACGCCGGAACTGACCGGTCGGCGGCACGGTCGGATGGAGCGGATCGGCGCTCGACGGGCGCGGACGCGGGGGCCGTCGCAGGATGGCGCGTGCCCATCGACCACACCACCACGTTCCCGGCCGGCCCGGACGACGTCCTCGCCGTCCTCACCGACGAGGCCTTCCTCCGCGACTACGCGCAGGCCCTCGGCGCGCGACTCGAGTCGGTGGAGAGCATCCCGGACGGCGACAACCCGCACACGGCGCTGCGGCTGGTCGTCCCCACGCAGGGCGTCCCGGGGGTGTTCACCCGCTTCGTCGGCCGCGAGGTCACCGTCGCCGACCGGCGCAACTGGACGACCGACGGCGACGGCGGGCACCGTGCCGTCCTGCAGGTCGAGTCCCGCATCCTCGGCCGGGCGGCGGCGGTGCGCGGCGAGCGGCGGCTGCGGCCGACCGCCGCGGGCACCCGGTCGACGGTGACCGGGGAGGCGGAGGTCGACGCGCCGGTGGTCGGGCGGCAGGCCGAGGCCGCCGTCCGCGAGCTGGCGCTGGTCGTGCTGCGCCGCGAGGACGACGTGCTGCGCCGCTGGCTGGGCTCCCCCGACTGACCGGGGGCGTCAGGGGCCGGTGAAGTCGGCCGTCGCCCCCCGGAAGCGCCTCCGCCGCGCCCGTACCCGCTCCCCGTCGTGGCGGCGCCGCAGGTGCAGCCGCTCCCGGTGGGACTCGGGCGAGTGGACGACGGTGACCGGACACGGCGCGTGCAGGGCGCACTGCATGCTCGTTGACCCGAGCAGCATGCTCGAGAACCCGCCGTGCCCCCGGCTGCCGACCACGAGCAGGTCCGCGCCTACCGACTCGCGGATGAGCGCGTCCGCCGCCGAGCCGAGGACGGCCGTCACGTGGATCTCCGGGTGCGGCTCCGGGACCTCGCGGAGCACCTCGGCGATGAACGTCTCGGCCCGCGCCACCGCCGCCGCCTCGGCCTCGTCGTAGTCGAAGTCGCCGACCGCGTCGAAGTCCATCCACGCCTCGGGCGGCCGGTGGGAGATGACCGCCTCGACGGGCACGCCCCGGCGGACGGCGTCCTCGACGGCGAACCGCAACGCGGCCCGCGCTCCCGCGGAGCCGTCCACACCGACCACGACCCGTGGACCTCGCGCCTGGGCTGTCTCGCCCCGTTCGACCTGCTCGGTCATGACGGCCTCCTCGCAGACCGGCCGCCGGGGCGCCGGTGCCCACGGACGACCGGCACTGTGATCATGCGCGGCCACCGAGGGAGCCGACAAGGCCCTCGGTCACCGCGCGCGATCGGGGGGCGCAGGACCGCCCGCGCGGGCGTACCGTCCGCCCATGACCGCGGAGCCGGCGTCCGCCGAACGTCTGCTCGCCGGGCGCTACGCGCTCCGCGAGGTCCTCGGCCGCGGTGGCATGGGTGTCGTCTGGCTGGCCACCGACCTGCGGCTCGACCGGCCGGTGGCGGTCAAGGAGGTCACCTTCGCCCTGCACCTGTCCGAGGAGGAGCGCCGGGTGCTGCGCGAGCGCACGCTGCGCGAGGCCCGCACCGCCGCCCGGCTGGACCACCCCTCGGTGACCTCGGTCTACGACGTGGTCGAGGAGGACGGCCGGCCCTGGCTGGTGATGGAGCACGTCGAGTCCTGCAGCCTCCAGCAGGTCATCGACAGCGAGGGCCCGCTGCCGTGGCCGGCGGTCGCCCGCATCGGGCTGGACGTGCTGGCCGGGCTGACCGCCGCGCACGAGGCCGGGATCGTGCACCGCGACGTCAAACCGGCCAACGTGCTGGTCGCCCCCGATGGGCGGGCCTGCCTCACCGACTTCGGCATCGCGACCGCCACCGGCGACCCGACGCTGACCACCACCGGCGCGATCATCGGCTCGCCGTCCTACATGGCGCCCGAGCGCGCCCACGGGGAGCGGCCGGGCCCGGCCGCGGACCTGTGGTCGCTCGGCGCGACGCTCTGGACCGCGGTGGAGGGGCGCCCGGCCTTCGCCCGCGGCGAGCCCATGGCCACGCTGATGGCCGTCGTCGCGGAGGAGCCCCCGCCGCCGACCCACGCCGGCCCGCTCGCGCCGGTGGTCCTCGGCCTGCTCGAGAAGGACCCGGCGCGGCGGATGACGGCCGAGCAGGCGCGCCGGGAGCTGCACACCGTCCTCGACGGGGCGCCCCCGACCGACCCCTGGTCGCCCGGGCCGGCCCCGCCCCCGGCGGAGCCCGCAGCGGAGCCCGAGGCGAACGGCGACCGGCTGCAGCGGATCGACGCCGCGGACCTCCGGGCCCTGGCGGCCGCGTCGGCGACCGCGCTCGGAGCCGTGGCACGCGACGCCCGCGAGCAGGCGCGGCACCTCGCCGAGCGGCGGCGCGAGCGCAAGCGCCGGGCGGAGACGTCGGAGACGGCCGCTCCCCCGCCGTCCCGGCCCGCCGGAACGCCCCCGCCCGCCTGGCCGCCTCCGCCGGCCTCGTCGCCTCCGCCCGCCTGGTCGCCCCCGCCCGCCGCGGTGCCTCCTGCCCCGCCGCCCGTCGCGACCCGCCCCAGGGAGCAGCGGCGGCGGCGGTTCCGCCGCCGCTGGGTCGTCGTCCCCCTGCTGCTGCTCGGGCTCGTGCTGCTCGCCGTGGCGGTCGGCGTCGTCGCCCTGTTCGGCACCCTGTACGGCTGGTGACGCGGACCGACCCGTCCTGGGGCAGGCTCGGGCCATGACGACGCCGTCCGCCGACACCCCGCAGCCCCGCGACATCGCCCTGGAGCTCGAGACCCCCGAGCAGGCCTCCGAGCTGGAGGCGCAGAGCGAGCCCGAGGAGCCGGACGGCGAGTGACCGGCCGGGCGGCGGGTAGCGGTCGACCATGCGCAGCCGCGACGTCCTGGTCTACGCCTACGAGCAGACCGAGGAGACGTTCACCCGCACCGTCGAGGGTCTGGAGCCCGACGACCTGAACCGCCGGGTGCAGCCCGGCGCCAACCCGATCGGCTGGCTGGCCTGGCACGGGCTGCGGATACAGGACGACCACGTCGCCGACGTCGCCGGCACCGAGCAGGTGTGGACGAGCGGGGGCTGGGCCGGCCGCTTCGGCCTCCCCGTCGACGACGCGGCGACCGGCTACGGCATGAGCGACGACGAGGTCGACGCCGTGCGGGTGCCCTCGGCCGACCTGCTGCTGGGCTACTCCGGCGCCGTGCACGCGCGGTCGGCGGAGTTCCTGCGCGGCCTGTCCGACGAGGACCTCGACCGGGTCGTCGACACCAGCTGGGACCCGCCGGTCACCCTGGGCGTCCGGCTGGTCAGCGTGCTGTCGGACGACCTGCAGCACCTGGGTCAGGCGGCCTACGTCCGCGGCCTGCTGGGGCGCTGAGGCTCACGTGCCGGCGCGCAGCCGGGCGGCGTCGATGCGCTGTGCGGCGACGTAGTAGAGCGTCGTCCCCTCGGGCACCGGGGTGTCCCAGCCGGGGCTGACCACCAGCGGCCCGCCGTCGGTGCGCAGGGCCAGCACCGTGGCGCCGAAGGTGCGGCCGAACCAGGTCTGGCAGTCGCCGAAGGTGCGGTGCGGGAAGCCGCTCGGGACGCGCGCCGAGTACGTGTTGCCGTGTCCACCGCTGGTCATGAGGTCGGTGTAGACCTGCGCGATGCCGGGGTCGGTGGCCTCCTCGGTCAGCATGAAGGGCATGTGCCACTGCACCGCCTGGACGTCGGGGTGCACGTAGCGCAGCGTGCCCAGCCGGCCGAGGTCGCGGAGCGCGGTGACCAGGTGGATCCGCGGGTTGGCGTGGGTGACGGCGAGCGCGACCGCCAGGGCCTCGTTGTCGTCGCGGACGTCGACGACCGCCGTTCGGGCGCGGGCCACGCAGGCGCGGGCCATGACGTCCTCGGAGGTCAGGTCGCCGCGGACGAACTGCACGTCGAGCCGCTCGGGCAGCGGGTCCTCGGGGACGTCCTCGTCCCAGGCGCAGAGCACCACGCGGGTACGGCCCTCGGCGCACAGTTCGGCGACGATGCGCGCCGTCCGCCCCGGGGTGTAGCCGAGCAGGATGACGTGGTCGGCGAGGTCCAGCTCGACCAGCCCCCTCAGTCTCTTGCCCCTCACCGACTGCAGCGCGGCGGACAGCTGCGTGAAGAGCAGGGTGAGCGTGACGATGCCGCCGACGATGACGTACACGCCGACGACGCGGCCGCCGGCCGAGGCCGGGTAGACGTCGCCGTAGCCCACCGTGGCCGCGGTGACGACGAAGTACCACCAGTAGGTGCCCGGCGCGGCGATGCCGGTCGCGGCCGGCTCCACCAGGGCCATGGCCGCCCAACTGGTCAGGAAGACGACGAGCGCCACGGCCAGGGGCAGCCGCCACCCGGGCAGCCTCACGCGCAGCAGGCGCGCCAGGCGCGCGATCAGAAACGGCACCCGACCCTCCCGACGACGACCGGGGCAACGTAGCGGACGTGATCACGGATCGGTGGCACAGCGACCGACGGGGGCCGGTCAGCGGGTCGCACCCGCGCCACGGGTGCTGCACGCACCCGCGGCACGGGACGTCGAGGCACGTCCGGTCCGTGGCGAGGCCGACGACCTTGCGCCCCGGGTCGGCGGGGGGTCTCATCGGTCCGCTCGGGACGGTGCGACCACACAGCCACCGCGCAGCGCCAGCACGGGAGTCGAGATGGACCGGGAGACGGTCGTCCGCGACTGGTCGACGCCCCTGGAGGTCCGCCTGGGGGGACAGCGCTGGATCGTCCCCGTGGGCGAGTCGCTCACGATCGGTCGCGACGACTCGTCGTCGATCCCCGTCGACCACGCCCGGGTGTCCCGGCACCACGCCACGGTCGACGCCACGGCCGAGGGATGGCTCCTGGTCGACCACAGCCGCAACGGGGTCTTCCTCGACGGGCGCCGGATGCCACAGGTGTTGATCACCACCCCGACCGCCGTGGCGCTGGGCCACCCCGTCGACGGGGTCGTGCTCACCCTGGCCCCGGTCCGGGTTGGTGCGGGGCCAGAGACCGCGGAGTCCACCCACGCCGCGAGGACCGGGGTGCACGACGTCGCGGGCTCCCGGATCACCGTCGGGCGGCTCGCGGACAACGACGTCGTCATCGACGACCTCCTGGTCTCCCGGCACCACGCCGTCCTCGAGCGCGTCGGTGGCAGGTGGCACATCCGCGACGCCGGCAGTGCCAACGGCACGTACCTCAACGGGCAGCGGGTCACCGAGGCCGACGTGGCCGAGGGTGACCTGATCGGCATCGGGCACGCGGTCCTCCACCTGTCCGGGAACCGCTTGCTGGCTCACCAGGACGACGGGGACGTCGACATCGAGGCGGCGGACCTGGTCGTGACCCGCGACGGACGCCGCCTGCTCGACGGCCTCGCCCTGCGGGTGGCCGGGCGCAGCCTGCTGGCGATCCTCGGGCCGAGTGGCTCCGGCAAGTCGACCCTGCTCGGCGCCCTGACCGGGACCCGCCCGGCGGATGCGGGCGTGGTGCGGTACGGCGGACGGGACCTGTACGCGGACTACGAGGAGGTGCGACACCGGATCGGGGTGGTCCCCCAGGACGACATCCTCCACCCGCAGCTGAGTGTGCTGCGCGCCCTGTCCCACGCGGCCCGCCTGCGCTTCCCCCCGGACGCGCCGCGGGAGGACCGCACCAGGCGCATCGAGGAGGTGCTGGAGGAACTCGGACTCACCGAGAGGGCGCACCAGCGGATCGAGAAGCTCTCCGGCGGTCAGCGCAAGCGGACCAGCGTGGCGCTGGAGCTCCTCACCCGGCCCTCCCTGCTCTTCCTCGACGAGCCCACGTCGGGACTCGACCCGGGGCTGGACAAACAGGTGATGCAGACGCTGCGGGCGCTGGCGGACTCGGGACGAACCGTCGTCGTCGTCACCCACAGCGTCCTCAACCTGGAGGTCTGCGACCACCTCGTCGTCCTCGCGCCCGGCGGGCGGATGGCCTACGACGGTCCACCGGACCGGGTGTTGGAGTACTTCGGGGTCGCGGACTTCGCCGACGTGTTCCTGCTGCTGGAGCGCCAGACAGGGGTCGACTGGCACGACCGGCTGCGGCGCTCGGGCCTCGACCGCCGCCGCTCCGGCCGGCCGTCGGATCGGCCTCCGCCTGAGCCCGCTCCCCCGCCGAGGGGCTCCGCGCTCGTCCAGTACCGCGTGCTGTCCCGACGCACGCTCGACGTCCTGCTGGCCGACCGTACGTACCTGGCGTTCCTCGGCCTGCTGCCGGTGTTGCTGAGCGGCCTGGCCCACACCATGACCGCCCCCCGAGGGCTCTCCGTCTCGGGGGCGAACCCGGTGCAGGCCCGTCAACTCCTGCTCGTGCTGATCCTGGGGGGCGCCCTGATGGGCACGGCCAGCTCGGTCCGGGAGCTGGTCAAGGAGCGCACCATCTACCACCGCGAGCGTGCGATCGGGCTGTCACGCGTGGCGTACGTGGCGGCCAAGGTGACCGTGCTGACCGTGGTGACGGCCGTCCAGGCTGCAGCGTTCGCGGCGCTCGCGATGGTGGGCAGGCCCGGCCCGGACGGCGCGGTGCTGCTCCCTTCGGGAGAGCTGGAGGTGGCGCTCGCGGTCGTGGCCGTCACCGTCGCCTCCATGGTCGTCGGACTCGTCATCTCCGCCCTGATCAGCAACGCGGACCGTGGCATGCCCCTGCTCGTGGTGGTGGTCATGGTGCAGTTCGTCCTGTCCGGCGGGCTGTTCGGCCTCGCCGGACGGCCGGGGCTCGAGCAGCTCTCCTGGGCCGTCCCGTCCCGGTGGGCCTACGCCATGGGTGCGGTGACGATGGACCTGCGGGTGACCCAGCCGACGACGGACGACCCGCTGTGGCGGCACAGCGCCACGACGTGGCTCGCGGACGCTCTCGTCCTGGGCGGCATGGTCCTCCTGCTGGTCGTCCTGGTGGGCATCGTGCTGCGGCGCCACGAGCCACGTCGGCGCCGACGCCGGCACTGAACAGCCGGGGGCGTGCCTCCCTCTCGGGCGGGACGGCTGGGTCGGTCGGCCCTGGACACGGTGCTGACGGTGAAGCCAGACTGGCCGCCCCCGCGGGCCAGCGGGTCAGCCGGCGCCTCCGATCCCCGGGACGGCGATCATGGTCGTGGAGCTCTTCGGACCCTACGAACTCCAGGAACTCCTCGGCCGCGGGGGCATGGGTGAGGTCCACCGGGCACACGACACGGTGCACGGACGGATGGTCGCCCTCAAGCGGCTGCGCCCGGAGTTCGTCGCCGACGAGCGTCTCCGCGCGCGGTTCCTGTCGGAGTGCCGGCGAGCCGCGCAGCTGACCGAGGCGCACGTCATCCCGATCCACGACTTCGGCGAGATCGAGGGTCGGCTCTACCTCGACATGCGGCTGGTCGACGGCGAGGACCTCGGGGAGGTGCTGGCGGCTCAGGGGCCGATGACACCGGCCCGCGCCGTTGCCGTCATCGGTCAGGTGGCGGCCGCGCTGGACGCCGCTCATGGGGCAGGCCTCGTGCACCGGGACGTGAAGCCGTCCAACGTGCTGCTCGCCGACGACGGCCACGGACCACACTGCTACCTGGCGGACTTCGGCGTGGTCGCCGCCGTGGGTGGCAGCCGACGGCACACCACGGCCGGGACGACGGTCGGGACCATCGACTACATCGCGCCCGAGCGGCTCCTCGGCCGCCCCACCGACCACCGGGTCGACGTCTACTCGCTGGCCTGCCTCCTGTACGAGACCCTCACCGGGCGCCCGCCGTTCCAGGCTGACGAGATCCCCGCCCTGATGTACGCCCACCTGACCCTGGAGCCACCGAGGGCGTCGGAGGCGGTGCCGGACGTCCCGGCGAGCCTCGACGAGGTCGTGGCCCGCGGCATGGCCAAGGACCCGGACCGGCGCCACCGGAGCGCCGGTGAGCTGGCCGCCGCCGCAGCTGCAGCGCTGCGCGGGCCCCGGAACGCCTCCCCGGCCGCCGCGGCGACGGTGTCCGTGGACCTGTCCCAGGTGGCTCCCGCCGCCAGGGCGCTCACCGGCGCGTCGGTCGGGAGGCGCGGGTCGCATGGCCGGTGGCGACGCCTGGTGTCGCAGGTGCTCCTCGTCGCGCTGACGGTCCTCGCGGCAGGAGCTGTCGTGGTGGGTGTCGACCTGCTGCGGTCGGTCGAGGCCGTGCCGGCAGAGGCCGTGCGGGTCGAGGCCGAGCCCGCGACGTCCACCGGTGAGGACCCCTTCGTGCCCCCGGACGGCAACGCGACACCCGGGTCGCCGCCGGCTCCCTCCTCCGAGGCGGCCGGCAGCAGCCCCGGGAACGGGACGCGCCCGCAGGCGGACGTGCCCGTGTCCGGGGACACGGCGGGGCTGTACGGCGGCACGGGCGCCGAGGTGTGCGACTCCGACGAGTTGGCGACCCACCTCGAGGCGCACCCGGCCAAGGCGCGGGCGTGGGCCGGCGCGCAGGGCATCCAGGGCGAGGACATCCGATCGTTCCTGGTGTCGCTCACCCCGGTCGTGCTCCGCGCCGACACGGCCGTCACCAACCACGGGCACCGCGACGGCCGGGCGAACGCATACCAGTCCGTCCTGCAGACCGGGACCGCGGTGCTGGTCGACGATCGCGGCGTCCCCCGGGTGCGGTGTTCCTGCGGCAACCCGCTCGGCGATCCCGTGCCGCGCGACCGGGCCCGCTACGAGGGGCAGACGTGGCCGGAGCTCGAGAGCCGGCCCGTGACCGTGGTGCAGCCGGCTCCCACCGTCGTCGAGGACTTCGTCATCGTCCACGAGGCACCGGACGCCACCGTGGCCGTCGAGCGGCCGCAGGGCAGTCACGGCGACGAGGACGGACCCACCGATCCGGAGGAGGTCCGGGCGGCCCTGGACTTCTCCCCCGAGGCAGCGGCCGAACAGGCCGACCAGGACTCGCACGCACCGGCACCGGGAGGCGGGACGGGGTCCGGCTCCCCCTCGCCGGCCACGCCCACGCCCCCCGGGCCGAACGGCGAGAGCCCGATCGACCAGGACACGACCTCCGCCGGCTCCAGCCCCTCGGGGTCGCCGTCCGGCGCCAGCACCACGCCCGTCGGCCCGACGTCCGCCAGCCCCACCCCCGGCGCCAGCACCACGTCCGCCAGCCCCACCTCGGACAGCACGCTGCCCGGCCAGGGGGTCACCGACCAGCGCGCGCTCCCCTCGGACGGCACCGCCTCCGGCGTCACCGTCCCCGACGTGTCGGCGCCCCCGGGCTGACCCCGCGCGTCGACGTCGTCCCTGTGCTCGGCCGTCCTGGTCCTCTGGCGCGTGTCTGCGCGCATGCGGACGCCGATCTCCACCGGCTGCAGCCGAGGACACCCGTCACCGCCGGGAGTCGTCACGCGCTGCCGGACCGGGCGGATCAGCCACGCCGGTCGTAGCGTCCGTGCATGAGCGAGTCGAGCCCTGACTTCTACGACCTGGAGGAACTCCTCGAGCCCGAGGAGATCGAGATCCGCGACCGGGTGCGCGCCTTCTGCGAGAAGGAGGTGACCCCGCGGATCAACGAGTACTGGGAGCGCGCCGAGTTCCCCTTCGAGCTGGTGCCCAAGCTCGCCGAGGTGGGCATCGCCGGCGGCACCATCGAGGGCTACGGCTGCCCGGGGATGAGCAACGTCTCCGCCGGGCTGGTGGCCGCGGAGCTCGCCCGCGCCGACGGCAGCATCGGGACCTTCAACGGCGTGCACAGCTTCCTGGCGATGCAGTCGATCGCGATGCTCGGCGACGAGGAGCAGCGCGAGCGCTGGCTGCCCGCCATGGCCCGGCTGGAGGAGGTCGGCGCCTTCGGCCTCACCGAGCCCGCCCACGGGTCGGACGCCGTCGGCCTGGAGACCTCCGCCCGCCGCGACGGCGACTCCTACGTGCTCAACGGGCAGAAGAAGTGGATCGGCAACGGCAGCATCGCCGACCACGTGATCATCTGGGCCCGCGGTGAGGACGGCGCGGTGGGCGGCTACGTCGTCGACAAGGGGACGCCGGGCTACGAGGCCCGGGTGATGACCGGCAAGACGGCGCTGCGCGCGGTGTGGCAGGCCGAGATCACGCTGACCGACGTCCGGGTGCCCGCGGAGAACAGGCTGGCCAACTGCCACAGCTTCAAGGACGTCTCGAAGGTGCTCGACCGCACCCGCTACACCGTCGCCTGGCGGGCGCTCGGGCTGGCCACCGCCTCCTACGAGCTGGCGCTGGCGCACGCCCTGCGCCGGGAGCAGTTCGGCCAGCCGATCGCCGGATACCAGCTGGTGCAGGACAAGCTGGCCCGGATGCTCGCCGAGATCACCGCGATGCAGCTGATGTGCTGGCGGCTGTCCAAGCTGGCCGACGCCGGCCGGATGACCGCGGCCATGGCCTCCCTGGCCAAGATGAACCACGCCGCCAAGGCCCGGGCCATCGTCGCCGACGCCCGCGACATCCTCGGCGGCGACGGGATCCTCATCGACCACCACGTGGCCCGGCACCACGCCGACATGGAGGCCGTCTTCACGTTCGAGGGCACCGACTCGGTGCAGGCGCTCATCGTGGGCCGGGAGATCACCGGGCTCTCGGCGATCAGCGGGCGGCGGCCCGAGCGCCGCTGATCGGACGGCGGAGGTGCCGGCCGCTCAGCCGACCCGGCTGAGCGGCCGCGACACCGACGTCAGCTCACGGCACTCCGGGCACGCCGTCCGGCCGGCGCCGACGCGCTGCCAGTCCTGCGAACCCCACACCTGCACGATCGCCCCGCAGACGGCGAGCTCCACCTCGCCGTCCAGCTCGGTCGACGGCCGGTGGGCCTCGACGGCGTGCCACGGTCTGCTCTGCTCGGTCGGCCGCCCCGGCGACCAGCGGTCCGGCCGGGCAAACCCCACTGCATAGGACTGCACGCTCGAGTTGTGCCCTACCTCACATCGGCAAAACAACACGAACAGGTCACGGCGGTCCTGGTCAGGAGGTGTGTCCGTCGCCACCGCGGGGAACCCAGCAGGGGTCCCCGCACCCCGAGGAGTCAGCCGTGACCCAGACCGAGAGCCAGCGCGACGTGGTGGACCTGCTGAGCGCCGACCACCGGGAGTTCGACGCCATCTTCACCCAGCTCGAGGGCCTGCTCGGGCAGACCGACCCCGACTCCCTGCGGCGCAAGCGGGAGCTGGTCGATGAGGTGACGATCGGCCTCGTCAAGCACTCCGTCGCCGAGGAGACGCAGGTCTATCCGCGCGTGGAGAAGCAGGTGGACAAGGAGGAGGCCGAGCACTCCAAGCACGAGCACGCGGAGGCCGAGGAGACCATGAAGCGGCTGGAGCGGATGGACCCCGACGACCCGCAGTTCGACACCGAGGTGGCCACCCTGATCCGCGAGATCCGCCACCACGTCGAGCACGAGGAGAGCCGGATGTTCACCGAGCTGCGCGCCAGCTTCAGCCGCGACGAGCTGGTGGAGATGGCCCAGAAGGTGGAGCGGGTCAAGGCCATGGCGCCGACTCGCGCGCACCCGATGACCCCGAACGAGCCGGGCGTGCGCACCGTCCTCGGACCGGTCGCCAGCCTGCTGGACCACCTCCGCGACGCCGTCAGCGGCCGAGGCAAGCACAAGAGCTGAGCGCACCGGCCGAGCCCACCGGCGGCTCCTCGCGCGCGCTACCGTCGAGGGGTCGCGATCACGGAGGAGCACGTCGGTGGAACCTGTCAGCCTGCTGGTCGGTGCGGCGCTGCTCGCGGTCGGCTTCCTCGGCGGTCGGCTGAGCCGCCGCCGTCCCGTTCCCCCGCCGCAGCCGCCCGCGCCGCTGTGCGGATGCGGCCACACGCTCAGCCAGCACGACACCGAGACCAACACCTGCTATGCCGAGCTGCGCCGCGACGTGCACGACAAGCGCGGCCGTTGGACCGGGCACCAGTGGGTGCCGTGCACCTGCCGGCAGTACGTCGGCCCGCGCCCGATCGACGAGGTGTTCATGCCGCGGCTGCTGCCGCCGGCCACCGACTGAGTGAGCCGCCGTCCTGGAGAGCGACCAGGGACACCCTCGTGGTGCCGTCGCGTTCGACGGCGTGCACGACCGCCTGCGGGAGACCGCGGCGGCCTACCTGGCGCAGCGCTGACGACGCTGCGGGGGAGCCCGGTCCGGGCTCCCGCGCAGGGCACCGGGTCGGTGATCCGTTGTCGAGACGGTATCGTTCCGTTAGCCTGTCCTCGGGTCCAGACGCCGGCCCGCCGCTCGTCCCGCAGCACGGTGGCCGGCTCCCCGTCGCCTGGTGTGCGCCCGGAGGTGATCGCTTGCCCCTCCCGCCGTCTCCCCAGGCCGGAGCTCTCGTCGTCGAGGTCGACCTCGGTGCCGGCCGCCTGAGCGTGACCGGCCGGCTGGACGCCCGGACCGCCCGCGTCCTGCACTCCGCGGTGTCCGGCCTGCTGCTCACCGAGCAGCAACGGTGGGTGCTCGACGTCGGCGGGGTCACCGTGACCGACCACACCGGACTGCGCGCGATCGGCGCGGCCTACCGTCGCCTGCTGCGACACGGCCGCCGGCTGACGCTGTGCCGCGCCTCTCCCGAGCTCCAGCGGGTGCTGGTGCGGCTGCACCTCGGCCGCCACCTGCTGGACGACGACCACGCCGAGCGCGTCCCGGCCTGACCGGCGTCCGGCGCCGGACCCGGGGACCGCGACGACCCCACCCACCGGTCGCCTCGCGCGGCGGAGGCCGGCCGACGCGGTCACACCGGGACGACGGCCCCGGGCCGGCGACCGACCCGGGGCCGCGGGTGGGGAGGACGGGGTCCTCTGTCAGTCCGGGGTCTCGACGGCGGCGAGGACCTCGTCGTCGCTCGGGTTGCGCAGGACCCCACCGTGCCGCCACACCACCACGGGCAGGTCGTCCTCGGTGACCCCCAGCTCGGCGAGCACCGCAGCGCCGTCGCCGCCGGCGTCCAGGTCGACGAAGCCGGCCGCCAGCCGGTGGCTGCGCGCCAGCTCCTGCAGCCGCCGGCTGTCCGGTGACCCGCCCCGGCCGACGATGCGCAGGTCGGCGGCGAGCTCCAGCAGCCGGGAACGGCGCAGCAGGAAGGCCCGCAGCACCATCTCCTTGAGCGCCGGGTCGGCCGTGAACACCTGCCGCAGCTGCTCGCGCTCGACGCGCAGCACCTCGGCCGGCTGCAGCACCAGCGCGGTCAGGGACACCGGCTGCTCGCTGAACAGGTCGAGCTCGCCGAGGAAGCGGTGCGGTCCGTGCACCGAGATGACCCGCTGATCGGGCCGGCCGAGGTCCTCCACGATGGCGACGGTCCCCGAGACGACGACGTGGAAGGCGTACCCGGCGTCGCCCTCGCGGAAGAGCGTGTCCCCCGGCGCGCACCGCAGCCGGGTGGCAGAGCGCTCGACCAGCGCGATCTGCTCGTCGGTCAGCCGGGGGAAGGCGCCGTCCCGGTCCGGGCTCTCGGGGAGGTCGGCCGGCACGTCCGCGGGCACGTCGCCCGCCTCGGGGCGGGACTGGCCGCGCCGTTGACCGAGCGCCGGCACCACGAGCCCGGTCAGTCCGTCGTCGCCGGAGGGCGACAGCGCCTCCTCCCCGGCGGCGGCGAGCAGCGCGGCGGTCAGGGAGTCGGTGTCGAACGGCCCGGTGTGCCGGCGGCCGTTGACGAAGAAGGTCGGGGTACCGGTGACACCGCTGGCCTCGGCCGACTCGACGTCCTCCTCGACCCGGCGGGCGAACCGGCCCGACCCCAGGTCGCGGGCGAAACGGGACACGTCGAGGCCGACTGCCGCGGCGTACTCGAGGAGGTCGGTCGGCATCAGCCGGTCCTGGCCGGCGAACAGCCGGTCGTGCATCTCCCAGAACCGGCCCTGGGCCCCCGCCGCCTCGGCGGCCTCCGCGGCCAGCCGGGCGTGCGGGTGGACGTCGACCAGCGGCACGTGCCGGAAGACGTAGCGCAGCCGGTCGCCGAAGCGCTCCCGCAGCTCCTCGACCGTCCCGGTGGCGCGGCCGCAGAACGGGCACTCGAAGTCGCCGTACTCGACGAGGGTGAGCGGCGCGTCGACCGGCCCGCGGACGTGGTCGCGCTCGAGGTCCACCGGCGGGTCGAGCAGGACCGGGCGGATCCCGGCACCGGGGGGGCGGCGACGGTCGGCCACCCGGAACAGCGCCCAGCCCAGCAGCGCGGCCAGGACCGAGGCGACCAGGACGCCGACCCGCGCCTGGTCGGCCCGCCCCTCGTCGTCGAAGGCGAGGTCGACGATGAACAGCGAGATGGTGAAGCCGATGCCCGACAGCGCGGCTCCGCCGGCCAGCTGCAGCCAGGTCAGACCGGGGGCCAGCTCCCCGAGGCGCAGCCGGACCGCGAGGCCGGTGCCGAGCAGGATGCCGACGAGCTTGCCGAGCACCAGGCCCGCGACGACGCCGAGGGTGATCGGCGAGGTGGCCGCGGTGCGCAGCGTCTCCCCGGTGAACGGGACGCCGGCGTTGGCGAGGGCGAACACCGGGACGATCACGAAGCTGGTCCACGGCTGCCACAGCTGCTGCAGCCGCTCGCTGGCCGACACCGACCGGTCGATCGACAGCCGGGCGGCGCGGGCGAACTCGGGGTTGGGCGACTGCTGGTAGGCCCGCGTCAGCCGGGCGGCGTCCGCCACCTCGTCCCGGCGGGCCGCGTAGGCCGGCGTGAAGAGGGCGATCACCACCCCGGCGAGGGTGGGGTGGACGCCGGAGAGGTACATCGCGATCCAGACCGCGATGCCGAGCACCAGGTAGGCGGGCCCGCGCCAGACGTTGAGGTAGGGCAGGCCCACCATGAGCGCCAGCCCGAGCAGTGCCAGGACGAGCGGGCCGACGGCGAGGTCCTCGGTGTAGAAGAGCGCGATCACGGTCAGCGCACCGACGTCGTCGGCGATGGCCAGGGTGAGCAGGAACAGCCGCAGCTGCGCCGGGCAGGCCGGCCCCACGAGGGCGAGCACGCCCAGCAGGAACGCGGTGTCGGTGGAGATGACCACGCCCCACGCCGAGGCCGCCTCGTCGCCGAGGGTGAAGCCGACGTAGACCAGCGCCGGCACCGCGAGGCCGGTGACCGCCGCCAGCGCGGGCACCGCGGCCCGCCGCCGGTCGGTGAGCTCGCCCAGCACCAGCTCGCGCTTGATCTCCAGGCCGACGACGAAGAAGAAGAACACCATCAGGCCGTCGTTGACCCAGTGCTGCAGGTCCAGGGCGAGCTCGGCGCCGGCGAACCGGACGGCGAACTCGGTGTGCCAGAAGTCCTCGTAGCTGCCACCCCACGGCGAGTTGACCCACAGCAGCGCGGCGACGGTGGCGGCGAGCAGCAGCCCGGCGCTCCCGGCCTCGGTGCGCAGCCGCCGCCGCAGCGGGGCGACCCGCGCCAGCAGGCCCCACCCGCCGGACGTGGACTGCCGGGTGACGCTGGTGCTCACCGCGACGCCTCCCCCGCCGTCGGAGTCGGCTGCTGGGGGTAGAGCTGGGGCCCGGTGACGCCGCAGTGCAGGCACTCCTCCAGGGGGATGCGGGTGGCCGGCCCCGGTTGCTCGACGCCCAGCGGACGGCGGACGAGGACGGCAGCCACGAGCGCCCCGGCGACCAGCAGCCCGGCGCAGAGGAGCATCGCCGTCCGGAAGCCGGCGTCGAGAGCGGTGGGGTCGGTGTACGCGTCGCCGGTGATGCCTGCCGCGACGGGCACCACGGCGACCGCGAGCAGCCCGGCGGCCCGGGCGACGGCGTTGTTCACGCCCGAGGCGACACCGGCGAAGCGGTCGGCGGCGGAGTCCAGCACCGTCGCGGTCAGGGGCGCCACGAGCAGGGTCAGCCCGGCGCCGAAGAGGGCCGCCGCAGGGAGCACGTCGGGGACGTAGGAGGCGTCGGGTCCGATCCGCCGCATGAGCAGCACCCCCGCGGCGGCGACCAGCGGACCGGCGGTCATCAGCGGGCGCGGACCGATCCGCTGGGCGAGGGCCCCGACGCGGGCGGAGAACAGCAGCATCAGCACGGTGACCGGCAACAGCGCGGTGCCGGCGAGCAGGGGGGAGAAGCCGGAGACCACCTGCAGCTGGAGCACGAGCAGGACGAACAACGCGCCCAGGGCGGCGTAGACCAGCAGCGTCACGGCGTTGGCCGCACTGAACTGGGGGTCCCGGAAGAGGGCGGGCGGCACCAACGGGTCCGTCGAGCGGCGCTGGGCGAACGCGAAGGCGACGAGCGCGACCACCCCGACCGCGCCCCAGGCCAGGTACGCCGTACCACCCCCGGGCTCCCCCGCCGCCGTCAGTGCGTAGGTCAGGCAGCCCAGGCCCGCGGCGACCAGCGCCGTCCCGGCCCAGTCCAGCCGCTGCGTGGCCTCCGGGTCCCGCGACTCGGGCACGTGCCGGGCGGCCACGGCGACGATCACCACGGCCAGCGGCAGGTTGACCAGGAAGACCGCGCGCCAGCTCCACTCCACCAGCCAGCCGCCGACGAACGGACCGATCGCTCCGGCGACCCCGCCCAGCCCCGACCAGGCACCGACCGCCGCGGCACGGTCACTGCCGTGGAAGGACGCCGAGATGATCGCCAGGCTGCCGGGGGTCAGGAGCGCCCCCCCGACCCCCTGCAGGGCCCGGGCCGCGACGAGGGTCCGCACGTCGGGCGCCAGGCCGCAGAGCAGGGAGGCGCCGGCGAACCAGACGACGCCGACGATGAACACCCGCCGCCGGCCGAACCGGTCGCCGAGCGAGCCGCCCAGGAGGATCAGCGACGCCAGGGTGAGGGTGTAGGCGTTGACCGTCCACTGCAGGCCGGAGAAGCCGGCGTCGAGGTCGGTGCCGATCCGCTCGAGGGCCACGTTGACCACGGTCGCGTCGAGGAACGCCAGGCCCGAGCCCAGCACCGTGGTGAGCAGCACCCACCGGGCCCGCGGCGTGCCCATGCGCAGGCCGCCGTCCGGGGCCACCGCTGCTCGACCCATGGCACCTCCCACTCCTGCCTTCCTGCAGGCGGCCCCTGCAGGGTCCCACCGCGAGCCTGCGAGTGGTGGGGGCAGGGAGTCCTCGGTCAGCCGTACCGCGCGACGAAGTTGGCCAGCAGGCGGCTCGGCTCGGTGACCACCGCCTGGCTGACCCGGGTGATGAGCTCCTCCATCTCCGCGGGCGGGAAGTAGCCGGCGTGCTGGTAGACCCGCACCCGGGTGACGACGCCGGCGACGTCGAGCTCGGGGTGGAACTGGGTGGCGTAGACGTTGCGGCCGACCCGGAACATCTGCACGGGGCAGCGGGCCGACGTCGCCAGGAGCACGGCCGAGCGCGGCAGCACGCGGCAGGCCTCCTTGTGCCCGACCAGCGCGTCGAAGACGTCCGGCACCCCGGCGAGCAACGGGTCGGCCCGGCCGGCGTCGGTCAGCGTCACCGGGATGCAGGAGACCGGCTCACCGTGGGTGCGGTCGACCACCCCGCCCTGGTGGACGCCGAGGGTGCCGATGCCGTAGCAGGCGCCGAGGAAGGGCAGGTCGCGGGCGACGACCTCGTCCAGCAGTCCCGACAGCTCCGCCTCGATCCGGTGCTGGACGGCGGACTTGTCCTCGGCCGGGTCGCTGGAGTTGAACGGCCCGCCGCCGAGGAACACCCCCGCGTAGTCGTCGAGGTCCAGGGGCGGCAGCGGGCCGGCCTCCAACCGGATCCGCCGCAGCTGGTGCTCCTCCAGGCCGGTCGCGCGCAGGAAGGCGGCGTACTCGTCGTCCGCGGCCTCGTCCTCGGGCCGCGAGGCCAGCAGGAGGAAGGGCCGCACGGGCGCCGATGCTAGGACGTGCCCGACGGGCCCGTGCCGACGGGAGCGCCGCACAGGTGGGTGCTCGGCGAGGCCGACGGGCCGTCGGCCACCGGGTTCGTGCCCGACGGTCCGTCGGGCACCGCGGAGCGCCGCCGCGGCGCCACCGACGCCGGAGGTCCGTGGGACACCCCCTGGCCGCGCGACCCCCGCCCCGGAAGTCCTTCCGCCGCTCGCGCGTCCGTGGTCGACTTCGCTGCACCGCCCCGGCGGGGGTGTGACCGGCACCTGGAGGCAGGGATGTCCCTGGAGCAGGACGTGGCGGCGGCCCGCCGGGCCGTCGACGAACTCGAGGCGGCGTGCAGCCCGCTCACCCGGTACTTCGGGGACACGGTGGACGCACGCCGGCTCAGGATCGACGTCGCCCGCTTGCGCGACGACCTGACCCTGTTGTGCGGGGCCGCGGCGACCCGGGGGGTGCCCGGCGTCCCGTTCTCGCCCGGCGTCTCCTGGGACGACGGCTACGACGACGGGGTCGCCGGGTCCGGGCGCACCGTCCGGTGACGAGGACCGCGCCGCACGGCACCGGGGCGGCCTCCCCGGGGCACGGCGACGGGCCCGCCCCGGGGCGTGCGGCCATCACGGCGCGCACCCTGCGCACGGACCGGTGGTGGGTGCAGCCGCTGCTGACCGCGCTGGCGCTGGTGGCCTTCGTCGTCTACTCGAGCTTCCGGGCGTTCCAGAACGCGTACTACTTCTCCGAGCCCTACATCTCGCCGTTCTACTCACCGTGCATCACCACGGCCTGCGAGGGCGACACCTTCCCGAAGCTGTTCACCGGCCCGGACTGGATCTCCCCGGCGATCTACATCCTGGTCTTCCCGCTGGGCATCCGGCTCACCTGCTACTACTACCGCAAGGCCTACTACCGGTCCTTCTGGCTCTCCCCACCGGCCTGCGCGGTCGCCGAGCCGCACCGGCGCTACAGCGGTGAGACGCGCTTCCCCCTCATCGGGCAGAACCTGCACCGCTACTTCCTCTACACGGCGCTGGTCATCAACGTGATCCTCTTCTACGACGCCGTCCTCGCGTTCCGCGACGAGACCGGCGCGTGGGGGCACATGGGGCTCGGCACGGTGATCCTGCTGGTCAACGCGGTCCTGCTGTTCCTCTACTCGCTGTCGTGCCACTCGTGCCGGCACATCGTCGGCGGCCGGCTCAACTCCTTCTCCCGGCACCCGGTGCGCTACCGCTTCTGGACCGTCGTCTCCCGGCTCAACGCCCGGCACATGCAGTACGCGTGGGCCTCGCTGGCCAGCGTGGCGCTCGCCGACCTCTACGTGTTCCTGCTGGCCACCGGCACGATCTCGGACCTGAGGTTCTTCTGATGACGGAGTCCATCTGATGGAGCTCGAGAGGCACGCCTACGACGTCGTGGTCGTCGGAGCCGGCGGCGCCGGCCTGCGGGCCGCGATCGCCGCGCACGAGGCAGGGGCGCGCACGGCCGTCGTCTGCAAGTCCCTGCTCGGCAAGGCGCACACCGTCATGGCCGAGGGCGGGATCGCCGCGGCGATGGGCAACGCCTACCCCGAGGACGACTGGCGGGTGCACTTCCGGGACACCATGCGCGGCGGGAAGATGCTCAACCACTGGCGGATGGCCCAGCTGCACGCGCAGGAGGCGCCCGACCGGGTGCGCGAGCTCGAGGACTGGGGCGCGCTGTTCGACCGCACCCCCGACGGGCTGATCAGCCAGCGCGACTTCGGCGGCCACCGCTACGCCCGCCTCGCGCACGTCGGCGACCGCACCGGTCTGGAGCTGATCCGCACCCTGCAGCAGCGCACCGTCGCGCTCGGCGTGGACGTCTACATGGAGTGCACGGTCACCCGGCTGCTCACCGACGAGGAGGGGATCACCGGCGCGTTCGGCTACTGGCGCGAGTCGGGGCGCTTCCTCGTTTGGGAGGCCCCGTCGGTCGTGCTGGCCACCGGCGGGATCGGCAAGGCCTGGAAGGTCACCTCGAACTCGTGGGAGTACACCGGCGACGGGCACTCCCTGGCGCTGGCGGCCGGCGCCGGGCTGGTGAACATGGAGTTCGTCCAGTTCCACCCCACCGGGATGGTGTGGCCGCCGTCGGTGCGCGGGATCCTGGTCACCGAGAGCGTCCGGGGCGACGGCGGCGTGCTGAGGAACTCCAGCGGCAACCGCTTCATGTTCGACTACATCCCGGACTTCTTCCGCAAGGAGACGGCGGAGACCGAGGACGAGGCCGACCGCTGGTACGACGACAAGAAGAACAACCGGCGTCCGCCCGAGCTGCTGCCCCGCGACGAGGTCGCCCGCGCCATCAACAGCGAGGTCAAGGCCGGCCGGGGCTCGCCGCACGGCGGGGTGTTCCTCGACATCGCCAGCCGGCGCCCCGCCGAGTACGTCCGCCGGCGGCTGCCGTCGATGTACCACCAGTTCAAGGAGCTGGCCGACGTCGACATCACCGCCGAGGCGATGGAGGTCGGCCCCACCTGCCACTACGTGATGGGCGGCGTCGAGGTCGACCCGGACACCGCTGCGGCGTCGGTCCCCGGGCTGTTCGCGGCCGGCGAGGTCGCCGGCGGCATGCACGGGTCCAACCGGCTGGGCGGCAACTCGCTGTCGGACCTGCTGGTGTTCGGCCGGCGCGCGGGTGCGGCCGCGGCCGAGCACGCGAGCAAGCGGGCCGGCGTGGTCGCGCTGCGCGAGGAGGCGCTCGCCGAGGCGGCGCGGGCGGCGCTGGCACCGTTCGAGCGGGAGGGCGGGGAGAACCCGTACGCGGTGCAGTCCGAGCTGCAGCAGACGATGCACGACCTGGTCGGCATCATCCGCACCGCCCCGGAGATGGAGCGCGCGCTGGAGCGGATCGCCGTCCTGCGGGAGCGGGTGGCGGCGCTGTCGGTGGAGGGCCACCGGCAGTACAACCCCGGCTGGCACCTGGCGCTGGACCTGCCCCACCTGCTGGCGGTCAGCGAGTGCGTCGCGCGGGCCGCGCTCGCCCGCGAGGAGAGCCGCGGCGGGCACACCCGCGACGACTTCCCCGCCACCGACCCGGAGTGGGGGCGCACCAACCTCGTCTGCCGGCGGGCGCCGGACGGCACGGTCGTGATCGACCGGCAGCCGCTCCCGCAGATGCCGCCGGAGCTGGCCGAGGTCTTCGAGGAGCAGCCGTGACGGAGCCGGGTGAACCCAGCATCGGTGCGACCGACGACGGCCGGGGCGGTGGCGCCGGTGACGGAGGCGGCGGGGGCTACGACGCCACCTTCCGCGTCTGGCGCGGCGACGCCTCCGGCGGTCAGCTGCAGACCTTCACCGTCCCGGTCAACGAGGGCGAGGTGGTCCTCGACGTCATCCACCGCCTGCAAGCCACCCAGGCCGGCGACCTCGCCGTCCGGTGGAACTGCAAGGCGGGCAAGTGCGGGTCGTGCAGCGCGGAGGTCAACGGGCGGCCGCGGCTGATGTGCCTGACCCGGATGAGCACCTTCGCCGAGGACGAGACGGTGACGGTCACCCCGCTGCGGACCTTCCCGGTCATCCGCGACCTGGTCACCGACGTCTCCTACAACTACGAGAAGGCCGCGCGGATCCCGGCGTTCACCCCCCGGCCCCGGGACCCCGACGGCAACCACCGGATGCAGCAGGTCGACGTCGACCGGCCGCAGGAGTTCCGCAAGTGCATCGAGTGCTGGCTGTGCCAGAACACCTGCCACGTCATCCGGGACCACGAGGAGAACAAGCGCGCCTTCGCCGGGCCGCGGTTCCTCATCCGGCT
Source organism: Geodermatophilus sp. URMC 61 (assembly GCF_052931555.1). Taxonomy (NCBI): domain Bacteria; kingdom Bacillati; phylum Actinomycetota; class Actinomycetes; order Geodermatophilales; family Geodermatophilaceae; genus Geodermatophilus; species Geodermatophilus sp. URMC 61. The sequence goes on along the minus strand of NZ_JBRFHZ010000002.1, from coordinate 554,436 downwards.
GGCCGAGCTCGACATGCACCCGCTCGACGTCGTCGACCGGCGGGACGCCGCCCAGGAGGAGTTCGGCCTCGGCTACTGCAACATCACCAAGTGCTGCAGCGAGGTCTGCCCGGAGGGCATCCACCTCACCGACAACGGGATCATCCCGCTCAAGGAGCGGGTGGTCGACCGCAGGTACGACCCGCTCACCTGGCTCGGCTCGAAGATCCGGCGGCGCCGCCCGGACTGATCACGGGCGCTGGCCGGAGTGATCACGGCGCCCGCTCACCCCGGGCAGGCGCGCGCCGTCCGCGGTGACGGCTGCTTGACGTCCTCGTGACGCCCGCGCCCGATGCTGTGCGTGGAGCCCGCGTGCCCGTGGGCACGCGGGAGGGCCGGCGTCCGCCACGCGCGCCGGTGTCGCTGCTGGGGCTCGCCGGCCGCGGCGTCCTCCGCGTCGCCCGGCGGCTCCGTACGTGATCCACCCACCCGAGAGGAGCAGTACCCCCATGACCGCTCCAGAGCCCGAGATCGACTGCGACGACTCCCCGAAGCTCACCGCCGAGGAGTGGGAGGCGGTCGCCGTCCTGTCCGCGGAGCAGGAGGACGACGCCTGATGGCCCGGATGCCCGGGGCCCACTGGAAGCCCCTCCCCCGCCCCTCCAACTCCCGCATGGCCCGCTACGACCTCGTGGTCATCCACACCATGGTGGGCTCCCTGGCCGGCACCGACGGCTACTTCCGACGGCTGACCAACGGCGTCAACTCCCACTTCGGCACCGGCGGCGGTGGCGAGGTCTACCAGTGGGTCGACACCGCCGTCCGCTCCGGCGCGAACGCCGCCGGCAACCACCGCTCCATCACCATCGAGAACGCCGACATGGGGCCGGGCTTCGCGCCCTGGAACACCAACGACGGCGCGGCCGTGCCGGCCTTCACCGACGACCAGGTCGAGACCATCGCCCAGATCTGCGCGTGGGCTCACCGGGAGCACGGCGTCCCGCTGGTGGCCGCCCCGAACAGCCTGCCCCGCTCCCGCGGCGTCGCGTTCCACCGCCAGGGCATCGACCCGTGGCGCGTCCCCGGTGGCGAGGTCTGGTCCTCGAGGCGCGGCAAGGTCTGTCCGGGCAACCGCCGGGTGGCCCAGATCCCGCAGATCATCGCCCGCGCTCGGCAGATCGCGGGGCTCGACCACATCCCCGAGGAGGACTGGACCTCCGCACCCATCAGCGAGGAGGACCCCGGCCGCACCCGCCGGGCGGTGCACCACACCCCGATCGCGCCCAACGGCTAGATCGAGAACGGCAGCCCTGGGCGGCTACCCGCGACGCCGGTGTCGACGCCGAGACCGGGCCCCGGCAGCGCGAGGGGACCGACGCGGGTCCCGGGGACCGGGAACACCACCCGACCCCCGAGGATGGGCGCCGACGGGCGTCGGGTGGTACCGGGACGACCGCCGGGCGGCCCCCGTGGGGCCTGCGGTCAGCCGTCCCGCTGCTCGGCGGCCCGCCGCTCGGCGCCGGTCTCCTCGGCGTAGCCGACGTCCTGACCGGCCACCCGGCCGACGAACGTGTCCGACTCGCCGGTCCCGGTGGTGGCCTGCGCATCAGGGGCGTCGTCCGGCCCGCCGCCGGTCGCGCGGCTCAGTGCCTCGGCGTCGTCGCGGTCGACGTCGTCCTCACCGGGTCGGGGGTCTGTGTCCATCGTCGTCCTCCCGTCGACGTGCGCGGTCCGCGCCGTCCCGGAGTACCCCGGCGGCCGCGGCCAGAGCCCACCGACCACGCCCGTCACGGGCGTCACACGCGACCTGGGCGGTTGGCGGGATCTGCCAGCATCACCTCATCAGTTCGTGGGACCTGCTGCACAACCTCGCCCCCGGGTCCGCCGATGGTGGCGGCATGGCACGCCGCCTCTCCCTCGCGAGGACCCAGACCCAGCGCCGGGTCGCCCCCGCAGCCGCGCCTGCCCCCTGGTGGCGGGACGCGGTCGTCTACCAGGTCTACCTGCGCTCGTTCGCCGACAGCGACGGCGACGGGATCGGTGACCTGCGCGGGCTGCGGCAGCGGCTGCCCTACCTGTCCTGGCTCGGCGTGGACGCCGTGTGGATCAACCCGCACTACCCCTCGGGCGGCGCGGACGGCGGCTACGACGTCGTCGACTACCGGGCGGTGGACCCCGACTACGGCGACGTGTCCGACCTCGAGGCGCTGGTGGACGACGCCCGCAGGCTGGGTCTCCGGGTCGTGCTCGACGTCGTCCCCAACCACACCTCGGACCAGCACCCGTGGTTCCAGGCGGCGCTGGCCGACCCGGACTGCCCCGAGGCCGCGCGCTACCACTTCGCCCCGCCGTCGGAGGAACCGCCGAACAACTGGCAGTCGCTGTTCGGCGGACCGGCCTGGTCGCGCACCCCGGACGGTCGCTGGTACCTGCACCTGTTCGCCCCTGAGCAGCCCGACCTGAACTGGCGCGACCCGGCCGTGGCCGAGGACTTCGAGCGCACGCTGCGCTTCTGGCTGGACCGCGGCGTGAGCGGCTTCCGCGTCGACGTCGCCTACGGCCTGTACAAGGACGCCGGCCTGCGGGACAACCCCGGCGCCTACTCCCCCACGCTGTTCGGCCACGGCCCCGAGCAGGCGATGACGTGGAACCAGCCCGAGGTGCACGACGTGTGGCGCCGCTGGCGGTCCATCTGCGACGAGTACCCCGACACCATGCTGGTCGGCGAGGTCTGCCTGGCCGACCTCGATCAGGTCGCGCTGTACTCCCGCCCCGACGAACTGCACCAGTCGCTGTCGTTCCGGCTGCTGAAGTCGCCGTGGGCCGTCGCACCGTTCGCCGAGGCCATCACCAGTGCCCTGGACGCCTACGGGCGGGTGGGCGCCCCGGTGTCGTGGGTGCTGGGCAACCACGACAAGGAGCGGCAGGTCACCCGCTTCGGCGGCGGCGAGGTCGGGGCCGCCCGCGCCCGGGCCGCGGCGCTGCTGACGCTGGCGCTGCCGGGCTCGGCCTACCTGTACGCCGGTGACGAGCTGGGCCTGCCGCAGGCGCACGTGCCCGACGAGGCCAAGCAGGACCCGATCTTCCACCGCAGCGGCGGCGCCCGTGCCGGCCGCGACGGCTGCCGCGTGCCGATGCCGTGGAACCCGACCGAGGGGGTCGGTTTCTCCCCCGAGGGCGCGGCCGAGCCGTGGCTGCCCATCCCCGCCGACTGGGGCCGCTACGCCGTCTCGGTGCAGACCGGGCAGGGCGGCTCCACGCTGACCCTGCACCGGCGCGCGCTGGCGCTGCGCAGGGCGCACCCGGCGTTCTCCGCGGGTGCGGCGACGGTGACCACCCGCGGCGACGTGCTGACCATCCGGTCGGTCGGCCACGGCGAGGCGGTGCGCTGCGTGGTCAACACGGGCAGCGAGACGGTGCTCGCCGGCTGCCCGGGCCAGGTGCTGCTCGCCTCCACCGCGGCGGTCCGGCGCTCCGGCGGCACGGTCGCGCTCCCGCCGAACAGCGCGGTCTGGGTGCTCGAGGAGTGAGGAAGGCCCCCTGGCCGGCGGACGTGACGGGGCGTTGACGGCGGCCTGCGACCGTGTCTCCCCTGCGTGTCCACCGACCCGGGAGGAGGGCCATGAGCGAGCTCCTGCTCTGCGGCGCGACCGGCGACCTGGGCGGCCGGATCGCCGTCCGGCTGGCCGAGCGACGGATCCCGTTCCGGGCGCTGGTCCGGCCGTGCAGCGACACCGCCGCCCTGCGGTCCGCGGGCGTCGAGCTCAGGGTCGGCGACCTCACCGACCCGCCGAGTCTCGACCGGGCGCTGGCCGGGGTGCGGACGGTCGTCACCACCGTCCACGGCATGGGACGCAGCCTGGGCGGGGCGCGGGACGTCTCCATCGAGCGGGTAGACCGCGACGGGAACGCCGCGCTGGTCCGGGCGGCCGAGGCGGCCGGCGTCGAGCGGTTCGTGTTCGTCTCCGCGCAGGGCATGACCGACGCCATCGTGGACCTGGTGCCCCTCTTCGCCGCGAAGCGGGCCACCGAACGGTTGCTGCAGGCCTCACCCGTGCGGTCGGTGCTCGTCCGGCCGGCCGCGTTCCAGGAGACCTGGTTCGGCCCGGAGGCCGGCATCCGGCCGGACAAGCGGCTGGCCGTCATCCACGGTCGCGGTCGCACGCCGCAGCCGTACGTCGCCGAGGACGACGTCGCCGAGGCCTGCGTGCGCCTGGCCACGATGGACGACCCGCCCGAGGCGGTGGACCTCGGAGGACCGGAGGCGCTGACCCGGCACGAGGTCGTCGACGCCTTCGAGCGCGCGCTCGGCGTGCGCATGCGCCGGGTCGTCGTCCCCCGCCGGGTGCTCGCGGTCGGCGCCCGGGCCCTGCGCCGGCGTCGCCCGGAGCTCGCCTCGGCCCTGGGCATCGCGTGGTGCAGGGACGTGCGCGAGGACGGGGGCGCCGAGTCGCTGCGGGCCCTCGGCATCGAGCCGCGGGCGGCATCGGCGCACATCGCCGCCCGGGCACGAGCCGTCGCCGCCGCCTGACGTCGCGGGTCCCCGCGGCCGCCGCTCGGGCACGTGCGCAGTGACCGCACCCCGCCGCAGCGTCCGGCCGAGGGCCTCGCTCAGCCCTCGGTGCCGGTGGCCGTCGTGAGCTGGTCGGCGTACCTGCGCCGGGCGTCCTCCAGCGCCTCGACGGCCTTGTCCCGGCGCTCCCAGCCGCGGGTCTCGGCGGACTTGTCGGGTGCGAGGGCCTCGTAGATCTCGAAGAAGTGCCAGATCTCGGCGATCTGGTGCATCGGCACGTCCTCCAGCTCCTGCAGGTGGCGGTGCCGCGGGTCGGTCGCGGGGACGCACAGCAGCTTGGCGTCCGGGCCCCGCCGGTCGTGCACCCAGAACACGGCGATGACCCGGGCGCGGACGAGGCACCCGGGGAAGGTGGGCTCGGCGAGCAGCAGCAGGGCGTCGATGGGGTCGCCGTCCTCGGCCAGTGTCTCGGGGACGAACCCGTAGTCGCCCGGGTAGCCGGTCGCGGTGAAGAGCATCCGGTCGAGCCGGATCCGACCGAGCCGCTGGTCGTACTCGTACTTGTTCCGGGATCCCTTGGGGATCTCGACGATCACGTCGGCTTCCACGGACTCCCCCTCCTCGGTGGGACCCCAGCGCCCGGGTCCGTCATGGCCCAGGCGACCCTGGCCCGGCGCCCGCCGTGCGTCAACCCGATCACGGGCGGTTCCAGGACACGGGCCGATCCCGCCCGACCCACTCCCGGAGCCGACGCGTCGGGGAGTGCGAGGACCCGGGCCGACGCCGCGCGCGCCGCGACGGCCGACTCAGTCGCCGGTCACCGCGTCGGCGGGGGTGCGCAGCCGGACGGCGTCCAGGCCGACCAGCACGCCCAGCTCGTCGGCGACCATGACGATGTCGGTGATCCGACCGTCGGCGACGGTGAGGACGTCGATCACCCGCAGCCAGAACTCCCGCCCGGTGGCCGGTAGCGGACCGGCGGACGTCGTCCAGGTGCCGACCTGGCGGCCGCCCATCCGGAAGGCGACGGCGACCCGGTCCCCCTGCTCGACGACCGACAGCACCTCGCGCCGCACCGGGGCGAAGGCGTTCTGCACCGCCCGCGCCCGGGCGACGAAGTCCGCGGGCGACATCGACGTGCCGTTGACCGTCACCGGATCGGCGTACAGCTCGCGGAAGGCCGCGGCCGCGGCACCGTCGTCCACCGGCAGCGGGTCCGACCAGAGGCGCAGCAGTCGCTCGACGTCGAAGGCCACCCGTCCAGGCTGGCGACCGCGGCTCGACCCGCACAGGGCCCGACGTCCCGCCGCGGGTCCGATGCGGTGTACAAGGAGGAGGCACCGACCCGCGGCACGAGGAGCCCCATGGTCCCCCTGACGAGCAGCCCGGCGACCGACCTGACCGCGGCGCTGCGCCGCGCGGGGGTCGGCGACGTCGACGACTCCGGCCTGGCCCGGGCGCTGTACTCCTCCGACGGCTCCCTGTACCGGGTGCTGCCCCGCGCCGTGGTGCGACCGCGGCACCCCGACGAGATCGAGGCGACCCTCGCCGTCTGCCGCGAGCTCGGCGTGCCCGTCACCGCCCGGGGCGCGGGCACCTCGATCGCCGGCAACGCGGTCGGCCCCGGCGTCGTCCTCGACACCAGCCGGTACCTGTCCCGCGTGCACGGCATCGACCCCGAGGCCCGCACGGCGACCGTGGACCCCGGCCTGGTGCAGGCGGCGCTGCAGACCGCTGCCCGGCCGCACGGGCTGCGCTTCGGCCCCGACCCGAGCACCCACAACCGCTGCACGATCGGCGGGATGATCGGCAACAACGCCTGCGGGTCGCGTGCCCTGGGCTACGGCCGGACGTCGGACAACGTGGTCGGCCTCGACGTCGTCACCGGTGCCGGCGAGCGGCTCAGGCTCGGGCCGGGCGGCGCGGCGAGCGGCGGCGTGCTCGACGAGCTGCGACGGCTGGTGGACGGCGAGCTGGCGGCGATCCGCACGGAGCTGGGCCGCTTCGGCCGGCAGGTGTCGGGCTACTCGCTGGAGCACCTGCTGCCCGAGCGCGGCTTCGACGTCGCCCGTGCGCTGGTCGGGAGCGAGGGCACGCTCGCGGTGGTCCTCGGCGCGACCGTGCGGCTGGTCGCCGACGCCCCCTTCCGCGGCCTGGTCGTGCTCGGCTACCCGTCGATGGCCGACGCCGCCGACGCCACCCCGGGCCTGCTGCGGCACGGGCCGACCGCCGTCGAGGGGCTCGACCAGCGGATCGTGCAGCGGCTGCGGGACGTCCCTGCCGCCGTCGTCCCGGACCTCCCCCGTGGCGACGGCTGGCTGATCGTCGAGCTGACCGGCGACAGCGTCGCCGAGATCGAGGCGACGGCGAAGGGCCTGGTCGCCGACGCCGGCGCGCTGGACACCCTCGTGGTCACCGACGCCGCCGAGGCCGCGGCGATCTGGCGGATCCGCGAGGACGGCGCCGGGCTGGCCGGCCGCACCTCCGAGGGCCGGCCCGCGCACGCCGGCTGGGAGGACGCCGCCGTCCCGGTCGAGCAGCTGGGCGCCTACCTGCGCGACTTCGAGGCGCTGCTGGACCGGCACGGGCTGCAGGGCGTCCCGTACGGCCACTTCGGCGACGGCTGCGTGCACGTGCGGATCGACTTCCCGCTCGGCAAGGGCCCCGACCGCGGCCGCGAGGCCTACCGGGCCTTCGTGACCGACGCCGCCGCGCTGGTCGCCCGCTACGGCGGCTCGGTGTCCGGCGAGCACGGTGACGGCCGGGCGCGCAGCGAGCTGCTGTCGGCCATGTACTCGCCGCACGTGCTCGGCCTCTTCGAGCGGGTGAAGGGCCTGTTCGACCCCGACGACGTGCTCAACCCCGGCGTCCTGGTGCGTCCGGCACGGGTCGAGGACGACATCCGGGTGGCCGCCGCACCGCGGTGGGCGGCGACCACCCCGCCCACCCTGGCGCTGGCCTACCGTCACGACGGCGGCGACTTCTCCGCCGCGGTGCACCGCTGCACCGGCGTCGGCAAGTGCCGGGCCGACCTGCAGGCCAGCGGCGGGGTGATGTGCCCGTCGTGGCCGGCGACGCGGGAGGAGAAGGACACCACCCGCGGCCGGGCCCGCGTGCTGCAGGAGATGCTGGCGCCGGGTGGGCCGGTGCGGGACTGGCGGTCCCCGGAGGTGCACGCGGCCCTGGACCTGTGCCTGTCGTGCAAGGGCTGCTCGCGCGACTGCCCGACCGGCGTGGACATGGCCTCCTACAAGGCCGAGGTGCTGCACCAGAGCTACCGCCGCCGGCTGCGCCCGCGCTCGCACTACACGCTGGGCTGGCTGCCGCGCTGGGCCGACGTCGCCGCCCGCGCGCCCCGGCTGGCCAACGCGGTCACGAGGTCGCGTCTCGGCGGCCGGCTGGCCAAGTGGGGCGCCGGCGTCGACCAGCGCCGCTCCCTGCCGGCGTTCGCCTCCCGCACCTTCCGCGATCAGTGGCGTTCCCGCCCCGACCGAGGGCCGGCTCCGGCCGGGGACGGCCGCGGGGCGGGTGGGCGCGCGGTGGCGCTGTGGGTCGACTCCTTCACCGACCACTTCGCCCCCGAGGTCGCTCTCGCCACCGCGGCGGTGCTGGAGGACGCCGGCTACCGGGTGCAGGTGCCCCCCGCCGAGGCGTGCTGCGGGCTGACCTGGATCACCACCGGACAGCTGGACGCCGCCCGCCGCACCCTGGGCCGCACCGTCGAGCTGCTGACCCCCCTGGTGGACGACGGCATCCCGGTGGTGGGCGTGGAGCCCTCGTGCACCGCGGTGCTGCGGCACGAGGCCCTCGAGCTGGTCGGCGGACCGGCTGCCGGACGGGTCGCCGCGGGCACCCGCACGCTGGCCGAGCTGCTGCGGGAGACGCCGGGCTGGTCGCCGCCGTCCCTGGCCGGCGTCGAGGTCGTCGCCCAGCCGCACTGCCACCACCACGCCGTCCTGGGGTGGGCGACCGACGAGCGGCTGCTGCGCGAGGCCGGCGCCACGGTGACCCGGGTCGGCGGCTGCTGCGGGCTGGCCGGCAACTGGGGCGTCGAGCGCGGCCACCACGAGGTGTCGGTGGCGATCGCCGAGCACCAGCTGCTGCCCGCCGTCCGGGCCGCGGGGCCGGACGCCGTCGTCCTCGCCGACGGCTTCTCCTGCCGCACGCAGCTCGACCAGCTGGCCGGCCGCGACGCGGTGCACCTGGCCCAGCTGCTGGCCCGGGCCGCGGGTGCCTGACGTCATGGCGGGATTCGACGACGTGACCGTCGAGGAGCTGCGGGCGGGTGGCAGCCTCAAGTGGTCGCTGTACCCCGACGCGATCGGGTCGTTCGTCGCGGAGATGGACTTCGGCACCGCGCCGGCGGTCACCAAGGCCCTGCACGCGGCGGTCGAGGGCGCCGTGTTCGGCTACCTGCCGCCGGCGCTCCTGGAGGGGATGTCGGAGGCGTACGCGGCGTGGTCGGCCGACCGGTACGGCTGGGCGGTGCCGCCCGCGCGGGTGCGGCCGCTGGCCGACGTCCTGGCCGGCCTGGCCGCGGCGATCGAGCACTGCTCCCGGCCGGGCAGCCCGGTGATCCTGCCGACGCCGGCCTACATGCCCTTCCTCGTCGTGCCGCCGGCGCTGGGCCGCGAGGTCCTCCAGGTGCCGATGGCGCGGGACGGCGACCGGTACGTCTACGACCTCGACGCGCTCGACGCGGCGTTCCGGGCCGGCGGTCACCTGCTGGTGCTCTGCAACCCGCACAACCCGATCGGCCGGGTGCTGGAGCCCGCGGAGATGACGGCGGTCGCCGAGGTGGTGGAGCGGCACGGCGGCCGGGTGTTCTCCGACGAGATCCACGCGCCGTTGGTGTACGAGGGCCACCGGCACGTGCCCTACGCCGCGCTCGGCGAGGTCCTGGCCGGGCACGCGATCAGCGCGACCTCGGCGTCCAAGGCGTGGAACCTGCCGGGCCTGAAGTGCGCGCAGCTGGTGCTCTCGAACGACGCCGACGCCGCCACGTGGGCCCGGGTCGGCCAGCACGCCGAGCACGGTGCCTCGACCCTCGGCGTCGTGGCGAACACCGCCGCCTACACCGGCGGCGCCGGCTGGCTGGACGAGGTCCTGGCGTACCTGGACGGCAACCGCCGGCTGCTGGCCGACCTCGTCGCCGAGCACCTGCCCGGCGTCCGGTACACCCCGCCCGAGGGCACCTACCTGGCCTGGCTGGACTGCCGGGAGCTGGATCTGCCCGAGCCGGGCGCCTTCTTCCTCGACCGGGCCGGGGTGGCCCTGACCGACGGCGTGCTGTGTGGCGCCGCCGGCGCGGTCCGGCTGAACTTCGCCACCCCGCGGCCGGTGCTGACCGAGGTCGTCGAGCGGATGGGCGCCGCGCTCGCGGCCCGTTGACCGCGGCAGGGGCCCGCCCTGCCAGCGGGCGGGAGCGCGCTGCCGCGTCCGCCGGGCTACGTGCCCAGGTGGAGGACCACCCGGCCCTCGATGACCTCGGGGACGCTCACCGCCGACTGGGGCAGGTTCTGCCTGACCCAGTCCGCCGCCGCGCGGGTGGACTCGTCCGTCCCGGACCTGTCCTGGTAGACGCTGATGCTGAAGCCGCCGTCCGCCGTCCGCACCAGGAAGTAGCCGACGAGACCGGACACACCGCGGATCACCTGCTCGACCTCAGCGGTCCGCCGCTCCAGCTCGTCGAACAGTTGCGAGTTGTCCCTGTAGTGCCGGATGACCGCGTGCACCTCGCCCTCCCGCACAGCCTCGACGGTCGACCTCACCCCGGTGGGATGTTGTGGTTCACGTGGAAGAGGTTCTCGGGGTCGTAGCGTCGCTTCACCCCGACGAGCCGCTCGTACTTCGTCGGTCCGAAGACCGCGCGGGGGTCGAACGCGCGGTGCCCTGCCGGCTCGAGGCCCTGGAAGTTGACGTACTGACCTCCGGTGGCGAACGGCTCCATGTCCGCGGACAGGCCACGGACGAACGCGATCCGGTCGGCGTCGTCGGCCGGATCGCTCCAGAACCCGTAGATGTTGAGCCAGAACCGGGCGCCCCGGTGGGGGAACGGGGTCGCCTCCTCCGGCACGCGGCCGAACGCGCCGCCCATGTGGTGGACGTCGAACCCGGTGCCGGCCCAGGTCTGCTCGGCCCCCCGGCGGACCAGGACGTCGATCACCTCGTCGTCCAGCCGGTCGAAGGAGGTGTTGCGCCAGTACGCCCGCACACCCTTGGGGAACACGGGGTCGAAGGCCTGTTGCCACTCGACCCACCGCATCTCGCCGACCTCCTCCTCGTCCGGAGGCGCGAGCTCCCGCAGCCGCCCGACGAGGGCCTCCCCGGTGGCGCGGTCGGCGGAGGCCCACGTGAACCCCACCAGCAACAGGGGTTCGTCCCCCATGTCCGCGATGGGGGGTGGGGTCATCGTCGTCGTGATCGCCGTCATCGCGTCCGGCAGGTCCCGGGTCCACTCCTCCAGCGCCGCCCACGCCCGTCCCCAGCGGTCCTGGCGGTACACCAGGTTGCCGGCGAACAGTCGGGGACCGTGCGGGTGGGCGCGGAAGGTGAACGCGGTGACGACGCCGAAGTTGCCGCCGCCGCCGTGCAGCGCCCAGAAGAGGTCGGGGTGCTCCGTCTCGCTGGCCGTGATCTGCCGGCCGTCGGCGGTCACCAGCTCGACCGAGACCAGGTTGTCGGCAGCCAGCCCATGGGGTCGGGTCAGCCAGCCGACGCCCCCGCCGAGGGTGAGCCCCGCGATCCCGGTGCTCGACACCACCCCGCTCGGGACGACGAGCCCGTACGGCTCGGTGGCCGCGTCGACGTGGGCCAGCGTGGCCCCCGCCTCGACCCGCACCGTCGCCGCCGCCGGGTCGACGGACACGGCGTGCACGTCCCCGAGGTCCAGCACGAGACCGTCGTCGACCACTCCGTTGCCGGCGACGTTGTGGCCACCGCCGCGCACGGCCAGGTCCAGCCCGTGCTCCCGGGCATAGGTGACGGCCGGGACGACGTCGCCCACGCCGGCCGCGCGGACCACCGCCCAGGGGCGACGGTCCGTCATCCCGTTCCACACGGCGCGGGCCTCGTCGTAGCCCGGCTCCTCGCGCCCGGTCACGGTGCCCGACACGCGGGTGCGGAGATCGTCCAGCTCGGGTCGCAGCGCCGAGGTGGTCATGGCAACGCCTCGTCCGGCCAGGTCATCCCAGGCCACCATGCTCAGTCGGGCGCCGAGGGCGGGTCCAGAGGACAAGGGCCTGTCCGGGGTGCGCCGCCCCGGGACACCGGGCACGGTCCCGCCCCCCGGGTGACCTCGGCCGCGCCGCCGCGCGCTGAGCCGGGCCACCGGCCGGGTCAGTTCGACGGGGTACCCGGGGGTGGGCCGCTCGGCGGCGTGCCGCCGGGGCCGCCGGTCGGCGGAGCACCGGAGGGCGCTCCGTCCCCACCCGTGCCACCACCGGTCGGGGTCGTGGTGGTGTCGACGCCGACCGCGAGCCGGACGGTGTAGCCGCTGGTGACGTCACCGGTCACGGAGGCGAGCTGGCCGGCGCCGCCGTCGTCCCCGAAGACGTTGTCGCTGGCGAGGCCGACCCGCGCCAGGTTGCCCACCGAGGCCTCGTAGCCGGGAGTCGCGTAGACCGCCTCGCAGACGTCCTGGGGCAGCGCGACCTGCGAGGTGGCGATGGCGTTGGTGGAGTCGGCGATGCTGCTCTGGTCCGGGTAGACCTCGAAGTGCACGTGCGGCCAGCGCCCGTCGTAGCAGGCCGGGAAGACGCTGCTGAAGCGCACGAGGCCGTCGGCGTCGGCGACCTGCACGCCGCGCAGGTAGTTCTGGTCCTCGATGCCCGCGGAGTACAGCGAGTAGCCGCCCTCGCGGGTGCAGTGCCACACGTAGACCGCGACACCCTCGAACGGCACCCCACCGTCGGCGAGGTCCCGAACGGTCAGCTCCAGGGTCATCGGCACGCCCTCGGCGGTCCCGCTGTACTGCCCGAAGCTGGAGCGGATGTCGCTGCGGACGATGCCGCTCTGCTCCAGCACGTCCGGGCCGTTGGAGCCGTCGCCCGGGAAGGGGCCGGCGGTCTCGTCGGGGATCTCGCCCGCGGTGGCGGTCGAGGACGGCGACGCCGACGAACTCGTCGACCCGCCCCCGCCGCAGGCCGCCAGCCCCACCGACGCCGCGCCGAGACCGAGCACGGTCAGCAGCCGGCGCCGGCTGAGCAGCGTCCCGACGTCGAAGCCGAGCCCCTGGTCGACCAGCTCCTCGTCGGGCCGGGGCAGCGGGCGCCCCTCGTAGGTGGGCGTCCGGTCCTGTCGCGGGTGCTGCACGGGGTCTCCTGGGCTCGTCGCTACGGACAGCGACGGTAGGACCCGTCTCCGCGCCCGGGCTGGACGCGACCTGGGAGTCGGCTGGGTCTCAGCGCACCCGGAGCTCCCGGGGGACGCGCGCCACCGACGGGTGCAGCCGGAGGTGCGGGTGGGCGGACACCGCGGTCGGCAGCGCCATCGGCAGGTGCTCGGGCGGCGCCGGGCGGGCCAGCAGGTAGCCGCAGGCCGAGTCGACGCCGAGCGCGCCGAGCACGCGCAGTTGCTCGAGGGTCTCCACGCCCTCGGCGACGACGTCGGCGTCCAGGGCGTGGGCGAGGGTGACGATGCTCGACAGCAACGCCTCCCCCCGCGCCGTCCCGAGGTCGCACACGAACGACCGGTCGATCTTGATGACGTCGACGGGGACCGTGCCCAGCCGGGCCAGCGAGCTGTAGCCGGTGCCGAAGTCGTCGATCGCGACCGCGACGCCCAGCGCCCGAACCTCGGCCAGCACCGCCGCCATGCAGGAGGAGTCGGCGAAGGTGGACTCGGTGACCTCGATGCCCAGCCGGTCCGCGGCCACGCCCACCCGGGTGAGGTGTCCGGCGATCAGCTCGGGCATCCGGCGGTCGACCAGCTGCTGCGGGGAGACGTTGAGCCACACCCGCAAGCCGGGGACGTGCGCCCAGCGGGCGGCCTGCTCGACCACCCGCGCGAGCACCCACTCCCCCAGCCGCGAGACCAGCCCGGCCTCCTCGGCGACCGGGACGAACTCCCCCGGCGGGACGACGCCGCGCTCCGGGTGCCGCCAGCGGACCAGCGCCTCGACGTGGGTGATCCGCTCGAAGCGCAGGTCGAAGGCCGGCTGGTACTCCAGGAAGAGCTCGTCGCGGTCCAGCGCCAGGCGCAGGTCGCGCTCGGTCCGCACGCGGTGCACCGACTGCCGGTGCATCTGCTCGTCGAACCAGGCCGCCCGTCCGCCGCCGTCGTCCTTCGCCCGGTGCAGGGCCGCGTCGGCCTCGCGCAGCAGGGTGTCCAGGTCGGCCGGCCCGGCCGACGAGGAGAGCCCGACGCTGGCGGTGACCGCCAGGCGGGCGCCGCTCTCCACCGGCTCGGAGAGCGCTGCGACCACCGCGGCCGCCATCCGGTCGGCCGCGGCGGCGGAGGCGTCGAACATCGCCATGACGAAGGCGTCCCCGCCGAACCGGGCCACGAGCTCGGTCGGCTTCGCCAGGTCGGCCAGCCGGCGCGCGGCGACGGCGAGCAGCGCGTCACCGGCACCGTGGCCCAGGCCGTCGTTGACCAGCTTGAGGCGGTCGAGGTCGACGAACAGCACGGTGACCCCGACGCCCGGCCACCGGTCGAGGACCGCGCCGACCTGCTGCACGAGCCCGGCGCGGTTGGGCAGGCCGGTGAGGTCGTCGTGGGTGGCCCGGTGGGCGAGATCGTGCTGCGCCTGCTCGGCCGCGGCGCGGGCCCGGCGCTCGGCGGCCAGCAGCCGGTCCCGCTCCTGCTCCATGGCCCGCCGTTCCCCGACGTCCCGGAAGTAGACGCCGAGTCCGCCTCGCCGCAGCGGGAACACCCGCGTCTCGGACCACAGGTCGGCCGCCGTGTAGCGGGCCTCCACCGTCACCGGCCGCCCGGTGCGCACGGCCTCGCGGTAGGCCGCCTCGATCGGCGTGCCGAGGAGATCCGGGAAGCACTCCCAGACGTCCCTGCCGACGACGTGGGCCCGCGAGACGCCCAGTCGCGCCTCGGCCTGCGCGTTGATGTAGGTGATCCGCCAGTCGGCGTCCACCCCGACGTACATGTCGCTGAACGACTCGAGGCTGTCGACCACCTCGGCTGCCGCGCGACGGCTCTCCGCCGTCCGGGCCGCCTCGGCCTCGGCCGCGGTCATGTCGCGGAACACGGCGTAGGCCATGGTGGTCCCGCCGTCGGAGAAGAGCGCGGTGGTGACCTCGGCGGGGAAGGTGGAGCCGTCGCGCCGGCGCATGCGGAGCACCCCGCGGTAGGCGCCGTCCCGGCGGCGCACGGCGGCGGCCTCGGCCCAGCCCGCATCCCGCCGGTCGGCGATGTCCGCCCGGCCGAGCCGGACGATCTCGGCCTCGGTCCAGCCCAGCAGCTGGCACGCCCGCGCGTTCGCCCGGTGGATGCGTCCCTCCGGCGAGGCCAGCAGGAAGCCGTCGATGCCATGGGTGAACATCGCCTCGTAGACGCCACCGGGCAGCGACGGGTGCGGCGAGACCTGAGACATGGCAACGGAGTCGGCCGGAACCCGGTTCCACTTGATCCGGTTCCACAATCGGGGTGAGGGACGCGGTGGTCGCGCGGGTCGGCATGCCGAGCGCGTGACCGCCGAGGGGGTGCGGGCGCTACGCGTCCCCGCTCGACCGCCGGGCGCCGACCGTCCGCCGCCCGCGGGTCGGGGTGTCCTGGGACCCGAGGAGCTCGAGGGCTCTCGGGACCTCGTCCACCACCACGGCGTCGGCCCCCGCCTCGAGCAGCGCACCGGCCGAGGCCGGCGCGGGGCACCACACCATGAGCCGCCGACCGGCGCCGTGCACGAACGGCAGCGCCCCGGCGACGGTCGCCGGTCCGACGGTCCCCGAGCCGCGGTGGGCGAGCGATCCCACGTGCAGCCCGAGGACGTCCACGTCCATGTGCGCGCAGGCTGCGACCGCGGCGTCGAGGGGGAAGTGGTGCCAGGTGAGCCAGCCCAGCGGCAACGAGGGCTCCTGGCCGCGCAGCCAGCACAGCGCCGCCGGGTCGAACGACGTGACCAGCAGCGGGCGACGCCGCACCTCGGCGGCGGCGACGGGCGCGAGCAGGGCCGCGGTGGTGCGCGAGGGCGGTCGCAGGCTGTCGTCGATCGCGGACTTGAGGTCCAGGTCCAACCCCACCGCAGGTGGCAGGTGCTCCACCAGCGTGAGCAGCCGGAGCGTGCCGCGGCGGTCGGCCTCCGCCACGTGGACGTCGGCCACGCGCGTGCCGTCCGGGTACACCTCGTCGTGCGCCACCACCAGGACGTCGTCCGCCGTCCGCCGCACGTCGGCCTCCACCCAGGTCATCCCCAGGGCGGCCGCGGTCGTGAACGCCTCCAGCGTGTTCTCCCGGTGGCCGCGGACGACCCCGCAGCCCAGGCCGCGGTGCCCGATGACCACCGGACCGGCGCCGAACACGCGGGCCGTCGGGCGCGGGGACGCGGTGGGCACGGCCTGGTGCCCGCTCGTGCGCCCGCTGCGGGGAGGAGGCACCCCGATGTGCGTCATGAGCGGTGTCCCCTCTGTTCGGGACAGGTAGAGCGGCCGTGCCCGTCCATTCCACCGCCGCGCTCGACGCACGTCGAGGAGGAACGGCGCCGATCGGTCAGTCAGCGGCGCAGGGCCCGCACCAGCCGGCGGGCGCCGGTGTAGGTGACCGCGGCGCCGGCGATCCACGGCCCGGCGACGACCACCGGGTCGAGGACGTGGTGCCGGGCGTCCGAGCGTCCGCGTCGCGAGCGCAGGCCGCCGCGGGTGAACTCGGCCGTCACGCCGGTCTCGGTCACCGGGTTGTCCGGGTGCAGCGTGGCGAACGAGCGCAGGTGGCTCCCCCAGGCGTCGACCCGGTCACCGACGATCAGCAGCAGCCAGTGCGCCAGGCGGCCCTCGCTGAAGCGGCGGTAGGCCAGCTTCCGGATGGCCCCGGACAGTCCCCGGGGCGGCTGCGCGGTGCCGAAGACCGGGGTGACGAAGGCGTGCTCGATGGACCGCTCCCGCGGCTCCTTCTCGGGCTGCCGCTCCGGGAAGTCCCAGTGCGCGCCGGTGGTGTCCGGCGCGTAGCGCAGCTTGGGGTGCGACGGCCGGTCGGCGGGGTCGAGGTCAGCCCCCCAGCCGGGGATCCGGGCCCGCAACTGCTCGGGCGTCTCGCGGGGTGCGCGCTTGTCCCGGACGTAGGCGCTCGGGATCTCGGGGTCGGTCATCGTTCCTCCTCGCTCAGGCCGCGTCGGGCAGGACCAGCGGCTTGATGCAGCCGTCGAGCTTGGCGGAGAACACGTGGTAGGCCTCGGCGATGTGCTCCAGCGGGAACCGGTGGGTGACCACCGCCCGCGGCGTCAGGTGGCCGTTGCGCACGTGCTCGAACATCCGCGGCCACTGCCGCTTCACCGGCGTCTGGTTCATCCGCAGGGTGAGCCCCTTGTTCAGGGCGTCACCGAACTTCACCGCGTTGGGGATCGGCCCGTAGGCGCCGACGACGGAGATGGTGCCGCCCTTGCGGGCCGCGTCGATCGCCCAGTTCAGCGCGACCGGGGAGCCGCCCTGCAGCTTCAGCTTGGTCCCGGTCACCTGCTGCAGGAGGTTGCCGTCGGCCTCCGCGCCCGCCGCCTCGATGACGACGTCGGCGCCGAGGAAGTCGGTCTGCTTCTTCAGCTCGACCACGATGTCGTCGTACTGGTCGTAGTCGAGGGTCTCGGCGTAGGCCATGCTCCGCGCCTTCTCCAGCCGCTCCTGCAGGTGGTCGACGACGATGACCCGGCCCGCACCCATCAGCCACGACGACTGGGCGGCGATCAGGCCGACCGGCCCGGCGCCGAGGACGACGACCGTGTCGCCCTCCACGATGTCGCCCAGCTGCGCGCCGAAGTAGCCGGTGGCGGCGGCGTCGGTCAGCAGGACGGCGTCCTCGTCGTGCATCCAGTCGGGGATCCGCACCGGCCCGACGTCGGCGAACGGGACGCGCACGTACTGCGACTGACCGCCGTCGTAGCCGCCGGTGGTGTGCGAGTAGCCGTAGATCCCACCGACGGCCGTGGCGTTCGGGTTGACGTTGTGGCAGTTGGAGTACAGGCCGCGGGCGCAGAACCAGCAGCTGCCGCAGAAGATGTTGAAGGGCACCATCACCCGGTCGCCGACCTGCAGGTTCTGGACCGACGACCCGACCTGCTCCACGACCCCGATGAACTCGTGGCCGAACGTGTGCCCGATCCGGGTGTCCGGCATGAGGCCGTGGTACAGGTGCAGGTCCGAGCCGCAGATCGCGGCCAGCGTGACGCGCACGATCGCGTCGTTGGGGTGCTCGACGGCCGGGACGTCCTTGTCCTCGACCCGCACCTTGTAGGGACCCCGGTAGACCATGGCCCGCATCGCAGGACCTCCTCGCACTCGCAGGTGGCGGAACGACTGCCACCCCTCGCCGGGGACGGTCTCCCGGCGTCCTCCGCACCCTGACCGACCCGCCGGCCGGCGGCCAGTCGGGACCAGCCGGCGCACTGGTCCCCCGGACGGGTGAGGCGCGCCGGACCGCGCTGGAGCGTCCCGGCCGCGGGGTCGAGGACAGCTGCATGCTCACCGCACTGCACCAGCGGCTCGCCACGGCCCTGCCCGAGGGCCGGCACCTGCCCGAGGAGGTCTGGCAGCGGCGTCACCGGGCCGTCCTGCGGGTGGCCGCCGCGCAGGCGGGGGGTCTGGGCGTCACGGCGCTGCTGCTCGGCCGGTCGCCGCTGACCGCCCTGCTGCTCGTGCTGGCGGTCGCCTACCCCCTGGTGTTCACGGCGCTGCCCGGGGCCGGCCGTGGGCTGCGGTCGGCGGCGGCCACGGCCTCCCTGCTCGCCGCCTCGGTGGTCCTGGTCTACCTGATGGACGGCCTCACCGAGGCCCACTTCCACTTCTTCGTCATGGTCGGGCTCTCGGCCCTGTACCAGAACTGGGTGCCCTTCGGGATGGCGCTGGCCGTCGTCCTCGCCCACCACGGCGTCGTCGGCACGCTGTTCCCGCACTCGGTGTTCGGGCACGCCAACGCGCAGCACTCGCCGTGGACGTGGACCCTGGTGCACGGGGTGTTCGTGCTGGCCGCGAGCCTGGCCCACCTCGCCGCCTGGCGGCTCAACGAGCAGCAGGGGCTGCGCGACCCGCTCACCGGCCTGGCCAACCGCACCCTGCTGCTGGAGACCACCGCCCGGATGCTGGCCCGCCGCTCGGGTCCCACCAGCGTGCTGTTCCTCGACCTCGACGACTTCAAGGACGTCAACGACTCCCGCGGGCACGCCGTCGGTGACCGGTTGCTGACCGCGGTCAGCCAGCGGATCGAGGGTTGCGTGCGCTCGGTGGACCAGGTGGCCCGGCTCGGCGGCGACGAGTTCGCCGTCGTGGTCGCCGGCGCCGCCCGCGCGGCGGCGGAGGTCGCCGAGCGGGTGCTGGGAGCCCTGGCCGACCCGGTGGTCGTCGACGGCCGGGCGATCCACGTGCGGGTGAGCATCGGCGTCGCCGACTCCACCTCGGCCGGGGACCGCTCCGCGGACACGCTGCTGCGCAACGCCGACCTGGCGATGTACCTGGCGAAGTCCTCCGGCAAGAACCGCGTGGTCGTGTACGCGGAGGGCATGGAGCAGGCCGCCCAGACCAAGGCCGAGCTGATCACCGACCTGGACTCCGCCGTCGCCGAGGGCCAGCTCGCCGTCCACTACCAGCCGACCGTCGAGCTGGGCGAGGGAGTGACCACCGGCTACGAGGCCCTGCTGCGCTGGGAGCACCCTGCCCGCGGGCTGGTACCTCCCGTGGAGTTCATCCCGCTGGCCGAGGAGAGCGGCGCCATCGTCGAGATCGGCCGCTGGGTGCTCGCCGAGGCGACCGGCCAGGCGGCCCGGTGGTCGCGGGAGGCCGGCCGGCCCATCGACATCGCGGTCAACCTCTCCCCGCGGCAGCTGCTCGACGACGACGTGGTGTCCACCGTCCGCGCCGCGCTGGTCGAGAGCGGGCTGCCCGCGGGGCAGCTGACCCTCGAGGTGACCGAGGGCGTGCTCATCGACGACGTCGAGGCGGTGGTCGACGTCCTCCGCGCGCTGCGCGGCCTGGGCGTCCGCATCGCCATCGACGACTTCGGCACGGGCTACTCGAGCCTGTCCTACCTGCGCCGGCTGCCCGCGGACGTGGTGAAGATCGACCGCAGCTTCGTGCAGGACCTGGGCTCCGGTGGGCGGTCGACCACCCTGGTGGCCTCGATCATCGAGCTGGCCCGCAGCCTCGAGCTCGAGGTGGTCGCCGAGGGCGTCGGGACCGAGGAGCAGCACGCCGTCCTCGGCCGGCTGGCCTGCTCGCACGCGCAGGGCTACCTTTTCGGCCGCCCCCGGCCCGCCGCCGTGCAGCGGCCGGCCGCCCCCGCGGAGGTCCCGCTGCCCCGCCCGGAGCCGCTGCTCGCCGTCCGGACCTGACCGGCCCGGTCAGGACGGCCGGTCGCCCACGGCGACCGGCCGGTCCGGG
Source organism: Geodermatophilus sp. URMC 61 (assembly GCF_052931555.1). Lineage (NCBI taxonomy): Bacteria > Bacillati > Actinomycetota > Actinomycetes > Geodermatophilales > Geodermatophilaceae > Geodermatophilus > Geodermatophilus sp. URMC 61. The sequence goes on along the minus strand of NZ_JBRFHZ010000002.1, from coordinate 534,414 downwards.
TCGGCGCTGTACTGCGACCAGGAGCCCGGGTAGAGCCGCCCCTGCGGGAGGCCGGCCAGTTCCAGCGCGAGCAGGTTGTGGCAGGCCGTCACCCCGGAGCCGCAGTAGGAGACCACGTCGCTGTCGGCGGTGACCCCGGCCGCGGCGAAGGTGGCCCGCAGCTGCTCGACCGGCAGGAAGCGGCCGTCGGCGTCGAGGTTGGCCCGGCACGGCACGTTGACCGCGCCAGGCACGTGCCCGGCGCGCGGGTCGACCGGCTCGCGGTCCCCGCGGTAGCGCTCGGGGTCGCGCGCGTCGAGCACCACCGCGGCCGGGTCGAGGGCGTCGTCGGTCCCGGCCAGCCGCTCCGCCGGCCACGGGCGCGGGGTGAAGACCGCTGGCGGCCGCTCCGGGACGGCCTGCTCCAGCGACCCGTCCCACGCCGCCGTGCCCCCGTCGAGCAGCGCGGCGTCGTGCCCGGTCACCCGCAGCATCCAGACCAGCCGGGCGGCGGTCACCCCACCGGCGTCGTCGTAGGCCACCACGGGATCGCCGTCCCCGATGCCGAGCGCGGCCATGCCCTCGGCGAAGACCTCCGGCTCCGGCAGCGGGTGCCGCCCCGCGTCGGGCCCCGGGGGCGCGGCCAGCCAGCGGTCCAGGTCGACGAAGACCGCACCCGGCAGGTGACCGGCGTCGTAGGCGGCGCGGCCGGACCGGCCGTCGAGGTACCAGCGGACGTCGGCGAGGACGACCTCGTCGCGGTGCTCGCGCACCCAGGACACGTCGACGACGGGAGGCAGCACGGCGGCGACCCTACGACCGGGCTCCCCGCCCGGCCGCCCCCACCCCGTGCGGCCGTGCCCCGCGTCGGCGGACGCCGCGGCCGGCCTCACCATCGGTGACCGCGGTCCACCGCGGCGCCGCGCCACTCCGTCGCCGACCCCGCCGCGGGTTTGCGCCGGCCGCGGGCGAGGCACGGCACCAGCCCCCCGCGTAGAGGCACGCAGCCGGGCTCACCCGAGGAGCTGCCCGTGACCCTGCCGACCGTGGCCGCCTCCCCGGAGGCCCTGCAGCAGCTGCCCACCCCCGCCCGCCCTCGGCTGGACCCGGCCGACGTCGTGCTGCCGCCCGGCTACCGCGCCGAGGTGGTGCTCGCCGGGCTGTCCATGCCCTGCGGGATGGGCGTGGACGACGAGGGCACCGTCTACGTCCTGGAGGGCGGGAGCACCTGGCCCACCCGCCCCCACCTGCCGGCCCGCATCCTGCGGCTGCGCCCCGACGGCACCCTGGACACCCTCGGCGAGGAGCCGCTCGGCGGCCCCCGCCACATCGCGCTGCGCGACGGCGCGGCCTACGTCTCCGCGAAGGGCGGGCACCAGGCACGGATCGTGCGCTACGACCTGGCCGACGGTGGCGTCACGACCATCGTGGACGGGCTGCCCGACGGCGGCTGGCACGAGCCGGGCGGCCCGGTCTTCGGCCCCGACGGGCTCATGTACTTCGGCCAGGGCTCGGTGTCGCAGAACGGCGTCGTCCTGCCGCAGGGCTACGTCGTCGACCTCGCCCGGCACCAGCGCGTCCACGACGTCCCCGGCGTGGACGTGACGCTCACCGGCAACGACGTCGTCACCCACGACCCCACGGCGCCCTACCCCTTCTACGCGACCACCGGCGCCTTCAAGCCCTTCGGCGTCCCCGCCGAGCCCGGCGAGGTGGTGCGCGGCGAGCTCAGGTGCAGCAGCGGCATCTGGCGCGCCCACCCCGACGGCAGCGGGATGGAGCTGCTGGCCTGGGGGGTGCGCAACCCGTACGGCATGGTCTTCGCCGAGGACGGGGAGCTCTACGTCACCGACAACGACTACGAGGAGACCGGCGACCGGGCGATCGCGAACGACCCCGACCGGGTCTGGCGGATCGACGCCGCGCGGAGGCCGCACGGCGAGGTGGGGACGCCGGCCTGGTACGGCTTCCCCGACCTGTGCGGTGACGGCCTGCCGGTCTGGCACGAGTCGCACCGGCCGTCCCGCGGCCGCCCGGCCGAGCAGCTGATCGCCGACCCGCTGCCGGAGTGGGCGGGGCCCGCGGTGTGGCTGGAGCAGCCGCACTCGGCGCTGTGCGGCCTCGACGTCTCCCGGTCGGACGCCTTCGGCATGCGCGGCCTGCTGCTGGTCGCCGAGTGGGGCACCCTCGCGCCGATGAACTCGCCCCGCGCGGAGGACCTCGACCACGGGTTCCGGGTGGTCGCCGTCGACCCGGCCACCGGGTCGGCCGAGCCGTTCATGGCCAACCGGCACCCCGGACCGGCGTCGGCGCACGGCAGCGGCGGCATCGAGCGGCCGGTCGACGTGAAGGTCGCGCCCGACGGGAGCCTGTACGTCCTCGACTTCGGCGTCTCGACCGTCGACCCGAGCAAGCACCTGTCCTACGGGCACACCGGCGTGCTGTGGCGCGTCGTCCGCGACGGCTCCGGGACGGCGTCGTGACGACGACACCACTGCTGGTCGAGCTGGACGAGGCCACCCTCACCGCCCAGCGGCAGCGCGCGGCGACCTGGCTGGCCACCCTCGCCTCGCTGCAGACCGGCTACCAGCAGCTGCTCGGCCGGACCGTGCCGCTGGTCCGCGACCCCCAGGTGCGGACCTGGTTGACCGAGCTGCACGACGCCGCGCGCCGGCACGAGGCCGCGGTCGACGAGATCGCCGCCGGCCTGGAGGTGCGTCCCGCGGCCCCGCACCCGCTCACCGCCCTGACCGGGGCCGTGCTCGGCCTGGGCCGGGAGCTGGCCGGCCAGGTGCAGGGACTGCTCGCCGGCGGCCGCGGCCCGGCCTGGCGCGACCTGCGGCAGCTGAACCTGTCCAACCTCGACTCGATGAGCGCCTTCGCCGTCGCCGAGCAGCTCGGCCTGGCCCTCGGCCGGCCGCGGGCGGTGGACGTCGCCTTCCGGGTCGTGGCGGAGAAGAGCGCGCACCAGCTGCTGCTGCGCGAGGTCTTCCTGGAGTTCGCCGCGGACGCCGTGCTGTACCGCCGCGACGTGTGACGCCCGTGCTCCCCCGCGGCTACCGGCTGGTCGTCGCCGTCCTGGCGGGCACCTCGGTGCTGCTGTTCGCCGTGGTCGAGGCGGCCGGCGTCCCGCTGCTCACCGATCCGCTGCCCACGCTGCGGGCCGCGGGCGCGCTGGCCGCGGTGCTCGGCGTCGCCCTGCTCGTGGCCGACGTCGCCGTCCCGGTCCCGGCCAGCCTGGTGATGCTGGCCCACGGCGCGCTCTTCGGCCTGCTGCCCGGGGCCGCGCTCTCCCTGCTCGGCGGCGTGGGCGCGACCGCCGTGGGCTTCGCCGTGGGACGCCGCGCACGCGGGCTGGTCGACCGGGTGACCACCCCGGCCCAGCGGCAGCGGGCCGACCGACTGCTGGCCCGCTGGGGCGCGCTCGCCATCCTGGTCACCCGCCCGGTCCCGGTGCTCGCCGAGACCGTCGCCGTCCTGGCCGGCACCTCGCCGCTGCGCTGGCCGGCCGCCGTGCTCGCCGCCACGGCCGGGACGGCGGTACCCGCGGTGCTCTACGCCGCGGCGGGTGCGGCCGCGGCGGACGCGGTCGACGGCGTGCTCGTCTCCGTCCTGGGCGCGGGCCTGGCCGCCACCCTGGGGCTCACCGGGCACCTGCGTTCGCGCCGTGCCCGGTGCCCGCACACGTGAGGGGCTGCCTCAGCCCCGGGGCAGCCAGGTCAGCACGTCCCTGCTGTGCGCCCCGCCCCGGAACACCGGCGCCGGCTCGAGGTGCCGCACGGTCCGCCACTGACCGGGAGCCCAGGCGCGCAGTACCAGCCCCTCCTCGGAGAACGCGATGAGCGCTCCTCCCTCCGTGACCAGGATCCCGGCCTCGACCTGCTCGTCCTGGTCCTCCGCGACCTGCACCGTCCACGCCGGCATACCGTGCTCCCCCCTGGCCCAGGCACCCTGTGCGACACCTGGTGTCAGGAATCAACTCGGGTCACCCCCGGCCGTCAACTGCCCGCCTCGCGCGCCTTGGCCCTGTGTGACGAGACCACGCCTGACGGGATGGGCTTTCGGACCCCCGGGCGTGTCGGGACCGCCTCAGGCCGCGGACCGGCCGAGCACGTCGGCCAGCGTGAGGCGACCGGCCCGCACCCGGTCGACGACGGTCACCGCGTCCGGCCCGGCGCCGCCGTCCGGGCCGGCGACCGCTCGCAGCAGCGCGTCCCAGCGCTCGGCGTGCCGACGCATCGACCGCGCCGGGATCCCGCGCCCGCGGGCGGCCTGCCCGCTCTCGGCCAGCGCCCGCGACGCGTCGAGCAGCACCAGCCGCACCGAGCGCCCGGCCCGCCGCGCGGTCCGCAGGACGGCGGCCCGCCACCACGGGCGGGTCCAGGGGTCGGTGAGGACCACGACCGGCGCGGGCCCGGCGACGACGCGCAGCACCCGCACCCGGTGCCAGGCGTGCACCAGCGGCCGGAGCACCCGGTACGGGACGCGGACGGCGACCGCCTGCACCCGCGCGGCGACGTCCTCGGAGTCCAGGCCGACGACCCCGGGCGCGCCCTCGGCCAGGAGCCGGCGCAGCAACGTCGTCTTGCCGCTGCCCGGGAGCCCGCCGACGACCACTAGGACGCCGTGCGGCCCCCCGTGTCCGCGGCCCACGGTGGGGGCGGGTCCGGTCTGCACGACCACGTGCGGCCACCTCCTCCTTCTCGCCTCCCATGGTCCCCGCCGGACCTCCCCGGGAGCAGGGAAACGGCTGCGAGGAGGCTGTGGGATCCGGCCGTCCGGGTTCCACTGGCAGGACGCTGACCTGCACGTTAGGGCAGGCTCAGCTTGCTGGCGGGTCCCTCCGGTACGTGCCAACCTGGGGCATGACGTCTCTCCAGGACATGCCCCAGGTCCAGAACTGCGCCGTCGACAGCTGTTCGTACAACGCCGAGCACCACTGTCACGCGGGCGCGATCACCGTGGGTGGCGACCACGCGCACTGCGGCACCTTCGTGGAGATCAGCTTCCGCGGCGGGCTCGACCGGAACGGACTGGTCGGCGCCTGCCACCGCTCGGACTGCGTGCACAACGACAAGCTCGAGTGCCACGCCCCCGGAGTGCAGGTCGGGCCGGGCACCGACGCCGCCGACTGCCTCACCTACGAGGCCAGGTAGTCCAGGTCCCCGAGCGACTCGGCGGACAACCCGCCGGCCGGGTCGGCGCGCAGCGCGCCGTCGGCCACCGCCAGCGCGGCGACCGGGTCGTCGTCGTCCACCAGGACCGCTCGGCCGCTCGTGGCCACCGGACGCAGCGCCGCGAGCACCGAGCGGCGGTCCGGCGCGGCCAGCCCCTCGGTGAGCCGGTCGACGAGCACGATCGTCGCCCCGGCCTCGCGCACGGCCTCGATCGCCGCGATGCGCCGCTGCACGTCGTCGTCCGCGGCCGCCGCGAGGCGCTGCACGCCGACGGCGGAGTGCCCGGAGGCGCAGCGGCCACCGTCGTCGTCGAGCGCGGCCATCACCCGACGGCGGGCCGCCGCCGGGCCCAGCAGCACGGTCACGTCGCCGACCGGCAGTCGCAGCCCCACGCGGATCTCCCTCGCCTCGTACTCCCGCCCGTCCGGACGCGGTAAGGCGAGGCTAACCTCCGCTCCGCGCCACCGTCCACTCCCTCCCGGACACGGCAGCGGCGCCGTCCCCCCGGGGGGACGGCGCCGCTGCCGTGTCCGGTGTCAGTCGTCCTTGCTGCCGCGGTGGCCCCACCAGCCGCCCCACGGCCGGTCGTCGCTGGTCGAGTTGACCCACTCGGTGACCTCTTGCTGCAGGTCGGCCAGCCGCTGGTCGGCCTGATCCTGGGTGAGCCGGCCCGCCTGGACGGCCTCGGCGACGCGCTCCCGCACGTCCGCGGCGAGCGCGTCGACGACCGTCTGCGCGTCGACACCCCGGTCCTGTGCGACCTTCGCCAGCGACGCCCCGTCGGCCTGGAGCGCGGTCCGCAGGTCGTCCTCGGTCATGCCCAGCGCCTCGGCGGCGGTCTCGAGGCCGTGCCAGCCGCCGTGGTGGCCGTGCCACCCGAGGTCGGCCTGGCCGAGCGTGGTAGCCACCTCGTCGGCCTGCTCCTGGCTGATCGACCCGTCCTGGACCAGGCCGGAGAGCGCGTCCTTGATCCGGTCCACGACGGACGACGACGTGCTGCCCGTCTCGTCGGTCTCGGCCAGTGCGGGAACGGCCACGGCCAGCCCGGTCAGCGTCAGGGCTCCGGCTGCGGCGGCGACGACCAGCTTCTTGCGCACGGCATCTCCTCGATCAGCGACCGGTGTGTCCGGCCGTCGGGATCAGCCTCGACCGGGAACCTGTGACGGAGCTGTCAGCGGCCCGTGGCGTCGCTGGAGACCGCGACGGACGACGTCCCGCCGGGGCCGCCGGTCTCGGCCACCAGCGCCTCGAGGGTGGCCCGGGCGCCGCGCTCGTACAGCGAGCGCAGCGTCGCCAGGTACGGCGCGGTGAAGCGCTCGTCGTCCACCAGGTCGCCGAACAGCTCGCGGTCGGCGATGAACGCCAGGGGGTCCTCCCGCTGGCGGAGGGCGGTGACCATGAGCGTGTCCCGCCTCCGGTCAGCGATCTCGATCGGCTGCCCCTGCTCGTCCACGCCCTCGGAGTACCGCGCCCAGCCGGCGACGACCGCGGCCGACCGGCGGACCTCGCCACCGGCGGCGAGGTTGTCCCGGACGACCGGGAGCAGCCACTTCGTCAGCCGCTCGGAGCCGTCGAAGGCCAGCCGCGCGAGGGTGTCCCGGATGTGGGGGTTGGAGAAGCGGGCGATCAGCTCCTTCCGGTAGGCGTCGAGGTCGATCCCGGGGACCGGCCGGAGGGTGGGCGTCGCCTCCCGCTCCATGTAGCCGAGCAGGAACGACTGGAAGAGCGGGTCCTGGGCGGTGTCGTGGACCAGCCGGTACCCGGCGAGCCGGCCGAGGTAGGCCAGGCCCTGGTGGCTGGCGTTGAGCAGCCGCAGCTTCATCCGCTCGTAGGGGTCCACGTCCTCGACGACCTGGACGCCGGCGTCCTCCAGCGGCGGGCGCCCGAGGCCGAAGCGGTCCTCGAGGACCCACTGGGTGAAGGGTTCGCAGACCACCGGCCACCGGTCCTCGACGCCGAACCGCCGGGCGACCTCGGCCCGGTCCTCGTCCGTGGTCGCGGGGGTGATCCGGTCGACCATGGAGTTCGGGAACGGCACCTCCCGCTCCACCCAGGCGCCCAGCTCCGGGTCCCGCAGCCGGGCGAAGGCGGCGAAGCTGCGCCGGGCGACGTCGCCGTTGTGCTGGATGTTGTCGCAGGAGACCACGGTGAAGGGGGCCAGGCCGCGGTCGCGCCGGCGCACCAGTGCCTCGGTGACCAGCCCGAAGGACGTCCGCAGCGCAGCGCCGGGCCGGAGGTCGGCGACGACGTCGGGATGGGTCGCGTCGAACTCGCCGGTGACCGCGGCGATGTTGTAGCCGCCCTCGGTGACCGTCAGGGAGACGATCCGCGTGGTCTCCGCCGCCATCTTCTCCACCACGGCGTCCGGGTCGTCGGGCGCGAGGAGGTACTCGACGATCGAGCCCACCACCCGCGGCTCGAAGGTGCCGTCGGCGTGCTTGACGACCAGTGTGTAGAGGCAGTCCTGGGCGGCCATGGTGTCGGCCATCCCCCGGTCGGAGGGCAGCACCCCGACGCCGCAGATCGCCCAGTCCTGGGCCTGCCCCTGCTCGAGGAGCCGGTCGACGTACATCGCCTGGTGCGACCGGTGGAAGGCGCCCACGCCCAGGTGCACGATGCCGGCCCGCAGCCGCGACCGGTCGTAGGTGGGCACGGGCAGGGAACCGGCCAGCGAGGGCAGGGACCGGGTGTCGAGCTGCTGCATCGCGAGGACTCCTGCGGTCAGACCGGCAGCCGACGGCCGGTCGACGGTGAGAAGAGGTGCTCCTTGCCGGGCTGGATGCGCAGGTGGACCCGCTGGCCCTTCGCCGGCGGCTGGGCGGGGTCGACCCGCGCCACGATGTTCTCGCCGAGGGGGCCCGAGGCCTCACGGAGCTCCGGCAGCGTGCCGTGCAGGAACGCGTCGGAGCCGAGCTCCTCCACGACGCCGACGTCCACGGGGAAGGCGCCGGGCTCCTGCTCCGTGGTGAGGTCGAGGGCCTCCGGACGGAAACCGACGACGACGCGGTCGGCCCCCTCGGCAGAGAGCGCACCGAGGGCCGTGGTGGTCAGCGGCAGGCGCGCCCTCCCGAGCACGGCGTGCCCGTCGTCCAGCCGGAACTCCGCGATGTTCATCCCGGGGGAACCGATGAACCCGGCGACGAAGACGTTGGCCGGCTCCTGGTAGAGCCGCAGCGGGGTGTCGCACTGTTCCAGGAGGCCGGCCCGGAGCACCGCCACGCGGTCCCCCATGGTCATGGCCTCGACCTGGTCGTGGGTGACGTAGACGGTCGTGGTGCCGAGCCGGCGCTGCAGCGCGGCGATCTGGGTGCGGGTCTGCACGCGCAGCTTGGCGTCCAGGTTGGACAGCGGCTCGTCCATGAGGAACACCTGCGGCGAGCGCACGATCGCCCGGCCCATGGCGACGCGCTGTCGCTGCCCACCGGAGAGGGCCTTCGGCTTGCGGTCGAGGAAGCTCTCGAGGTCGAGGATCTTCGCCGCCTCCCGGACCCGCTGGGCGATCTCGTCCTTGCCGACACCGGCGATCTTCAGCGCGAAGCCCATGTTGTCCCCGACCGTCATGTGCGGGTAGAGCGCGTAGCTCTGGAAGACCATCGCGATGTCGCGGTCCTTGGACTTGAGGTGGGTGACGTCGCGGTCACCGATGAGGATGCTCCCGCGGTCGACGTCCTCCAGGCCGGCGAGCATCCGGAGGCTGGTGGACTTGCCGCAGCCCGACGGGCCGACGAGGACGAGGAACTCACCGTCGGCGATCTGGAGGTCGAGCGAATCCACCGCGGGCTTCTCGGCACCGGGGTAGATGCGGCTCGCCCGGTCGTAGGTGACGGAGGCCATCGGGTTCTCTCCTTCTCGGAGGGGGCTGGAGGGACGGGCGTCAGAGCTGGGGGTGGACGACGACCTTGACCGCCTGTGGGTCGCGGCGGCCGGCCGTCAGCGCGTCCTCGGCCTGGTCCAGGCGGTAGGTGCCGGTGACCAGGCGGTCGAGGTCGATCCGTCCGGCCGCGACCAGCGCGATCGCCGTCGGCCAGGTCCCGGCGTAGCGGAAGGTGCCGGTGATCTCGAGCTCGCGCTCCTGCACCACCGACAGCGGCAGGGCCAGCTCGTCGCCGCCCATGCCGACGAGCACCGCCCGGCCCGCCCGGTCGAGGGCGCGGATGGCCTCCCCGGTTGCCGCCGGGTGACCGGAGCACTCCAGCAGCACCTCGGGCGGGCGCGGCAGGTCCGTGACGCGGGCGGTCCGGGCGTCGACGACGTCGGTGGCACCGAGGTCACGGGCGAGGGACAGCCGCGCGGGGTTGACGTCGGACACCACGACCTCGGTGGCGCCGAAGGCCAGCGCGGCCTGGACGCCGACCAGCCCTATCGGTCCGGCCCCGGTGACCAGCACCCGGGACCCGGCACCCACCCGGCCCTTGCGGCAGGCCCAGATGCCGACCGACAGGGGCTCCATCAGCGCGGCGGCATCGTCGCTGATCGTGTCGGGGACCGGGTGGGCGAAGGCTCCGTGGACGACGACGTACTCGGCGAAGGCCCCGTCGATCGGCGGGGTCGCGAAGAACCGCATCGCCGGACAGAGGTTGTAGCGCCCGGCCAGGCACTGCGGGCAGGTCAGGTCCGGGACGCCCGGCTCGACCGACACCCGCTGGCCGACGGTCAGCGCGGTGGCACCGGGGCCGAGTGCGGCCACCTCGCCCGCCGCCTCGTGACCCAGCACGAGCGGGGACTCGACGACGAACCGACCGATGCGCCCGTGGTCGTAGTAGTGCGTGTCCGACCCGCAGACCCCGACCGAGGCGACGCGGACCACCACCTCGCCGGGTCCCGGCTGCGGGACGGGCCGCTCCTCGACCACCACGTCGCCGGGCCCGCGCAGGACCGCGGCCCGCATGGTGGCCGCCGAACGGAGGTCCTCGGTCCCCGGGACCGTCCCGGTCGCCGCGCTCACTTGACCGCTCCCAGCGACAGCCCCTGCACCAGCTTGTCCTGGGCGGCGAAGCCGGCGACGAGCACCGGGAGTGACACCACGAACGAGGCCGCGCAGACCTGGGCGAGGAACAGCCCCTGGCTGGTCACGAAGCCGGTCAGGTACACCGGCGCGGTCCCGGCCACAGTGCCCGTCAGGGTCCGGGCCAGCAGCAGCTCGTTCCAGCTGAAGATGAAGCAGATCAGCGAGGTCGCGGCGATGCCCGGCAGGACGATGGGCGCCACGACCTGCCGGAGGGTCAGCAGGAGCCCCGCGCCGTCCATCGACGCCGCTTCGAGGATCTCGACCGGGACCTCGGCGAGGAACGAGCGCATCATCCACACCGCGATCGGCAGGTTCATGGCCGTGTACAGCACGATCAGCAGCCAGATGTTGTCCAGCAGGCCGCTCCACTGGGCGAACAGGTAGATGGGCAGCAGCCCGGCCACGATCGGCAGCATCCGGGTGGAGAGGAAGAAGAACATGACGTCGGTCCACTTGCGGACCGGCTTGATCGACAGCGCGTAGGCGGCCGGGATGGCCAGCACCAGCACGATGATCGTGGAGACGACGCTGGCCGTCAGGGAGTTGAGCAGCGACGGCCAGGGACTCGTGCCGGTGCCCACGCCGAAGAAGGACTGGTAGCCCTCCGTGGTCAGCGGGGCGAAGACCGATGGTGGGTTGGTGGCGGCGTCCTCCTCACTGTGGAACGACGTGAGCACCATCCACAGCACGGGAACGACGAAGAGGAAGCCGATCAGCCAAGCGGCCACCCCCAGCAGGGCCCCGGACCGCGGCTTGCGCGGCCGGCGGGGCTCGCCCTCGGGCGTGCGGGTGGCGGGGACCGGTGCGACGTCGGTGACGGAGCTCATCGCGCGTTCTCCTCCTGGAACAGCGTTGACACCGTCCGCAGCGCCAGCGTGGCGATGACGATCGTGCCGATGACGACCACGACGCCGGCGGCGGACGCCCGGCCGTAGTCGTGGGCCTGGTAGAAGGTCTGGTAGATCACGTACGGCAGGTTCGCCGTGCCGAGCCCGCCCGAGGTGATCGTGAAGACCGCGTCGAAGTTCTGCACGATGTAGATCGACCCCAGCAGCCCGCCCAGCTCCAGGTAGCGGCGCAGGTGCGGGAAGGTCATGTAGCGGAAGATCTGCCAGCTGCTCGCGCCGTCGATGCGCGCCGCCTCGATGACGTCCAGCGGCCGGCTCTGCAGCCCCGCCAGCAGGATCAGCATCATGAACGGCGTCCACTGCCAGATGAGGGCGACCTCGACCGAGACCAGTGGCGCCATGGTGATCCAGTCCGGCTGCGGCGCATTGTCGGAGCCGAACAGCCGCCAGATCGCGGTGAGCGTGCCGTTGAGCAGGCCGTACTCGGGGTTGAACAGCGCGTGCTTCCACAGCAGCGCCGCGGCGACCGGGACGATGAGGAACGGCGTGATCATCATGGTGCGCACCGCGCTGCGGCCGCGGAACTGCCGGTCCAGCAGCAGCGCGATGACCATCCCCAGCAGCAGGCTCACCAGGACGACGACCGCGGTGAGGATGACCGTGGTGAGGATGGCCTGGCGCATGTTGACGTCGGTCAGCACGCTCGCGTAGTTGCCGAACCCGGCGAAGCCGCGCTCGTCGGGGTAGTAGGCGTTCCAGTCCATGAACGAGACGATCAGCGTGACCACGAACGGCAGCTGGGTCACCACGATGGTGAAGATCAGGGCCGGTAGCAGTGGTGCGCGCCGAGCCCAGTCGGCGGACCGGCGGAGCGCTCCCCCCGGCGACGGCGTGGGCGGCGCCGGAGGCGGTGGGGGCGGTTGCTGACCGCGCCCGCGGCTGGTCTCGAGAGTCGTGCTCATCCCGCTGCCTTCCCCTGGTGTCGTGCTGCCGGCTCGGTCACTTCGACTCCCGCTCCCGGTAGCGCTCGGCCACGTCCTCGGCGAGCTGCTGTCCCCGCTGGAGCGCCTCGTCCACCGTCGTCCGGCCGGCGATAGCGGAGCTGACGTCCTGGGACACCTGGGTGGCCAGGTCCGGGAACTCCGGGATGCCGATGAACTGGATCCCCGGCGCCGGACGGGGCTGCACGCCCGGGTCGTTGGGGTCGGCGGCCTGGATGGCCGCCAGCGTGGGCGCGGCGAACGCCGACGCCTCGGCCAGGTAGTCCGGGTTCTCGTACGTCGACGCCCGCTTGCCCGCAGGGACCTTGGACCAGCCGAGCTCCTCGCCCACGAGCTGCTCGTACTCCGCGCTGGAGGCCCAGGAGATGAACTCCCAGGCGGCGTCCTTCTTGGCGCTCGCCTGCTGGATGCTCCAGGACCAGGCGTACAGCCAGCCCGAGCTGTCGGTCTCGACCACGGGGGCGGCGACGTAGCCGATCTTGCCCTTCACCGGGGAGTCGGCGGCCTCGAGGGACCCGGCGGCCGAGGTCGCGTCGTACCACATCGCGGCGTTGCCTTGGATGAGGTTGTTGAGGCACTCGGTGAAGCCGGCCTGCGGGGCACCGACCTCGCCGTGCTCGCGGACCAGGTCGACGTAGAACTGGGTGGCCTCGCGGAACTCCGGGCTGTCGACGCCGGGCTGCCAGTCCTCGGTGAACCAGGTGCCCCCGAAAGTGTTGACCACCGTGGTGAGCGGTGCGAACAGCTGGCCCCAGCCGGGCTGGCCGCGCAGGCAGATCCCGGCCATCCCCGGCTCGGCGCCGTCGACCTGCGCGGCGATGTCCGCGACCTGCTGCCAGGTGGGGTTGGCCGGCATCTCGATACCGGCGGCCTCCAGGACGTCGGTGCGGTACATGAGGAAGGACGACTCGCCGTAGAACGGCTCGCCGTAGAGCCGCCCGTCGTCCCCGGACAGGGACGCGGTCATGGGGGCCAGGATGTCGTCCTGGTCGAACTCGGCGTCGGCGGCGACGTAGTCGTCCAGCGGGGCGATCCACTCGCTTCGGGCATAGATGGGGATCTCGAAGTTGCTCAGCGTCGCGACGTCATACTGCCCGGCCTGACTGGAGAACTCCTGACTGATCTTGTCCCGGACGTCGTTCTCGGGCAGGACCGTGTAGTTCACCGTGATACCGGTCTCGGCGGTGAAGTGCTCGGCGGTCAGCTGTTGCAGGTCGACCATCTGCGGGTTGTTGACCATCAGCACGTTGATGGTGTCCTCCCCACCGGCAGCGGGACCCCCGCCCCAGCCGGCGCACCCGCCGACGCCCACGGCCAGTGCGGTCGCCGTCGCGGCGGCGAGTGCCGGTCGCACGTGTCTGTGCACGATGCAGTCCTCCCTGAGGCCGACCACCGGGCGCTCATATGAGCGAAAAAGGTCTCAGATGTGTGTGAGGTGAGTCTCATGCTGGCACCCGAGTCCGTCAAGAGCTGTGTCATAGTGAGCAGCGGAACGCTCATCTGAGCAGAGGTGACACATGGCAGAGGTGGACGACGGCCCGGCCCGGGTCGTCCTCACGGCATCGGTCGCGCGGCGGTACTACCTCGACGGCCGGTCGAAGGTCGAGATCGCCGAGGAGTTCGGCCTCAGCCGCTTCAAGGTCGCCCGGCTGCTCGACGCGGCGCGCGCGAGCGGACTGGTGCGCATCGAGATCCGCCACCAGGGCGAGATCGACGTGGACCTGTCGGCGCGGCTGCAGGACCGGTTCGGGCTGCAGCACTCGGTCGTCGTCGACACTCCCGACGACGACGCCGACTCCCTCCGCGGTCACCTCGGGCGGGCGGCGGCCCGACTGCTCGCGGAGATCATCACGCCGCAGGACGTGCTGGGTCTCGCCTGGGCCCGGGCGGTGAGCGCGATGGCCCGGGCGCTGCCGCCGCTACCGGGGACGCCGGTCGTCCAGCTCACCGGAGCGCTCTCGATCCCGGGTGGCCCCGACACCTCGGTGGACGTCGTCCGGGAGGTGGCCAGCGCGTCCGGCGGCGCGGCGCACGTGTTCTACGCGCCGTTCACGGTCCCCGATGCGGCCACCGCACGGGCGCTGCGGGGGCAGCCCGAGGTGGCGCGCGCCTTCGCCCAGCTGCCCCTCGTGACGAAGGCCGTGGCCGGGGTCGGGCTGTGGGAGCCCGGCCAGTCCACCCTGCACGACGCCCTGTCCGAGGACGACCGCGCGGCACTCCACCGGCTCGGGGTCTGCGCCGACGTGTCGGGGGTGTTCCTCTCGGCCGACGGCGAGCCGATCAGGACGGAACTGTCCGAACGCATGATCGGCATCACCGCCGAGCAGATGCGGGCCATCCCCGAGGTGATCGTCATCCCCTACGGCGAGGGGAAGGGCTCCGCTGTCCGCGCCGCGCTCCGCAGCGGTCTGGTGGGTGGCATCGTGACCCACACGGCCCTGGCCCACGCCGCCCTGGAGCGGTGAGCGTCGGCGCCGACCGGCCGCCGACGACCTGAGGGAGGCCGATGCCCAGGGAAAGCGAACCCGAGGTCCTCCTCCACGGCGGCACCGCCAACCGCGGCCAGGTCGTCCGCGTCGGCGACACCGTCCGCCGGCCGCAGCGCGCCACGAGTCCGGCCACCCACGCCCTGCTGTGCCACCTGGCGGACGTCGGGTTCGCCGGCGCGCCCCGGTTCCTCGGCGTGGACGAGCACGGGCGCGAGGTCCTCTCGTACGTGCCGGGCACGGCCATCACCCCGCCCTATCCCGCGTGGGCCCTCACCGACGACGCGCTCGTGAGCGTCGCCCAGTTGCTCCGCGACTACCACCGCGCGGTGAGCACCTTCGACCAGACGGCCCACACCTGGCCGCCCTCACCGCCGGCGCCCTTCGCCGGCGGGCTGGTCAGCCACAACGACGTGAACCTGGACAACGTCGTCTTCCGCGGCGGGCGTGCCGTCGCGCTGATCGACTTCGACCTCGCCAGCCCCGGCTCCCGGATCTGGGACGTCGCCTGCGCGGCGCGGCTGTGGGCACCGCTGCGGCCCGACACCGACATCGTCGACACCCGGCGCGGACGGGCGGTCGAGCGGTTCCGGCTCCTCGTCGACAGCTACGGCCTCGACCGCGGCGAGCGGGAGGCCGTCGTCCGGGCGGTTCTGCGCAACCACGACTGGTGCTACGACGTCGTCGGCACCGCGGCCGCGAACGGCCACGCCGCGTTCTCTGAGTACCTGGTCGGCGGGGCGCAGGACCGGGCCGAGCGGGCCCGCCGGTGGTACGCCGACAACGCCGACCGGCTGCGGGAGGCACTCCTCTGACAGCCCCCCGGGCGGGATGAGCAGGCGTCCCCGTGTCCACAAGGTGCTCGCGGCCCGTGCACGGGCGCGTCGTCCCGGTGCCCGCCCCGGACAGCAGCGTGGGTCCCGACCCGACACCTTGAGGAAGGAGCGCTCCGTGTCCCACTCCCCCGACGCCCTCCCCGGCCCGGCCGCGGCCGGACTGTCCCGCCGCCGACTGCTGCAGGGCGCGGCCGTCCTCGGTGCCGGGATCGGCCTGGGTGCCCTCGGCGGGTCGGCACCCGTGGCGTTCGGCACGCCGGGGCTGGTGCGGTCCCGGCCCGAGGTGCGCTGGGGCGTGCAGAGCGGCGACGTCACCGGGTGCTCGGCGGTGGTGTGGTCCAAGACCGACCGCCCGGCCCGGATGCTGGTGGAGGTCGCGGCGACGGCCGACTTCCGCCGTCCCCGCGGACGGTGGCGGGTGGACGTGGGACCGGACACCGACCACACCGGGAAGGTGCGCCTCGCCGGCCTGCCGTCCGGCACGGAGCTGTTCTACCGGGTGCACTTCGACGGGGACGGGCAGCGCAGCGAGCCGGTGGTCGGCCGGCTGCGCACGGCGCCGTGCGACCGCCGGGACGTCACCCTCGCCTGGTCCGGGGACGTCGCCGGGCAGGGCTGGGGCATCAACCCCGACAGCGGCGGCATGACCGGGTTCGAGGCGGTCCGCCGTCTGCAGCCGGACTTCTTCGTCCACTCCGGCGACAACGTCTACGCCGACGGGCCGCTGCAGGAGCGGGTCGCGCTGCCCGACGGCCGGGTGTGGCGCAACCTCGTCACGCCGGAGAAGAGCAAGGTCGCCGAGACGCTCGACGAGTACCGGGGGCAGTACCGCTACAACCTGCTCGACGCCAACGTGCGCGGACTGGCCGCCGAGGTGCCGCTGCTGGTCCAGTGGGACGACCACGAGGTCACCGACAACTGGTACCCCGGCGAGGTCCTCACCGACGAGCGGTACACCGTGACGGACGTCGACACCCTCGCCGCCCGCGCGCGCCGGGCCTTCCGCGAGTACACCCCGATCGGTGGCGCCCGGGTGCAGCGCGTGCTGCCGTACGGGCCGCTCGTGGACGTCGTCGCCCTCGACCTGCGCACCCACCGAGGCCCGAACACCGACAACCTGGCCGCGGAGGGGCCGGGCACCCGGATCCTCGGCGAGGACCAGCTGGCCCGGGTCGGCCGGCAGCTGCGGACGTCGCGGGCGCTGTGGAAGGTGGTCGCCTCCGACATGCCCATCGGGCTGGTCGTGCCCGACGGGGAGGTCGCCCAGGAGGGCATCGCCAACCGCGACCCCGGCCGGCCCGCGGGCCGCGAGCTGGAGCTCGCCCGGCTGCTGTCGGACCTCAAGCGGCACGGCGTCCGCAACGTCGTCTGGCTGACCGCCGACGTCCACTACACCGCCGCGCACCACTACTCCCCCGACCGCGCCGCCTTCGACGACTTCGACCCCTTCTGGGAGTTCGTGTCCGGACCGCTGCACGCCGGCACGTTCGGCCCCACCGAGCTCGACGGCACCTTCGGCCCCCGGGTGGTCTTCTCGCGGACCGGGGCGCGGGCGGGCGAGGAGCCCAACGACTCCTCGCAGTTCCTCGGGCACGTCCGCATCGACGGCGACAGCGGCGTGATGACCGTGCAGCTGCGGGACGTCGGCGGCCGGGTGCTGCACCGCACCGACCTGACGCCGTCCTGAGTGCCTGCTCCTGCGCGTCCCGCCGCGCTGGTCACCGAGGTCGCCGCCGAGGAGGGGGTCCGACCGCAGGTCCTGGCCGCGCGCATCGACCGGAGCTGACGGGCCCTCACGGTCAGACGAGGAAGCGGTAGGCCGTCGTCCCCGGAGCGACGTGCTGGATGCGCAGAGGGCTGGCCTCGATCCGGGCCATCAGCGTCGCGAAGTCCGCCGCGCTGCCGAGCTCGATGCCGGTGAGCGCGGCGCCGGTCTCGCGGTTGTCGCGCTTGACGTACTCGAACAGCACGATGTCGTCGTCGGGGCCGAGCACCTCGTCGAGGAAGCGCCGCAGCGCGCCGGGCTCCTGCGGGAACTCGATGAGGAAGTAGTGCTTGAGGCCGCGGTGCACCAGCGAGCGCTCCACCACCTCGCCGTAGCGGCTGACGTCGTTGTTGCCGCCCGACAGCAGGCAGACCACCGTCTGCCCCGGCTCGACCGGCACCAGCCCGCCGGTCAGCGCGGCGGTCGCCAGCGCCCCGGCGGGCTCGGCGATGACGCCGTCCACCTGGTAGAGGTCCAGCATCTCGGTGCAGATCTGGCCCTCGGGCACGGCGACCAGCTCCGCACCCGAGTCGCGCACGAGCGGGAACGTCACCGCGCCGACCCGGCGGACGGCCGCGCCGTCGACGAACGTGTCCAGCTGCGGCAGCTCCACCGGCTCCCCGGCCGCCAGCGCCGCGGCCATGCTCGCCGCCCCGGCCGGCTCGACACCGATGATGCGGGTGCCGGGGCTGTGCTGCCGCAGCCACGTCGCGCAGCCGGCCAGCAGGCCACCGCCGCCGACGGGGAGGACGACGACGTCCGGCGGGGCGGGCAGCTGCTCGAGGACCTCCAGGGCCACGGTCCCCTGCCCGACCACGGTGGTGAGGGCGTCGAAGGCGGGAACCAGCGTCGCGCCGGTGTCCCGCGCGTGGGCCAGCGCGGCGGCCGCGGCCTCGTCGTAGGTGTCGCCGGTGACCACCAGGTCGACCATCTCCCCGCCGAGCGCCGCGATGCGGTCGCGCTTCTGCCGCGGCGTCGTCCCCGGGACGACGACCGCGCCGCGCACCCCCAGCGCCCGGCAGGCGTAGGCGACGCCCTGCCCGTGGTTGCCGGCGCTGGCGCACACGACGCCGGCGGCCTGCCGGGCGGCGTCGAGCTGGCTGATCGTGTTGTAGGCGCCGCGGATCTTGTAGGACCGGCCGACCTGCAGGTCCTCGCGCTTGACCCAGATGTCGGCCCCGGTCGCCTGCGACAGCCGCGCGTTGCGCTGCAGCGGCGTCCGCTCGACCACCCCGGCCAGCCGGCGGGCGGCCGCCTCCACCTCGGCGCCCAGGCGCCCCGCCGTCCCGGCACGTGCGACGTCGACGGTGTTCTCCACGCCACCATCCTCCGCGACGGACGACCGACCACGCCCGGGTCCCCGCGGCACCGGAGGCCGGTCACCACCGGTCGACGCACACTGGGGCGGTGAGCCCGGAGACGCCCGACAGCCCCGCGAGCCGGCGCGGCGTCGTCCGCCTGCTGAACACCACCGGGGGGCGGCTGCTCTGCCTGGCCGGCGCGGTCGACGCCGCCGCCGTCGACGCGTTCTGGCGGCGCTACGGCCGCGAGCCGGCGCGCATCGACCGCATCGACGCCCGCTCGGTGACCGCGCTGTCCGAGCCCGGCGTGCGGCTGCTGCTCGACCACGTCGAGGCCGCCGAGCTCGCCGGCCGCCCCGTGGAGCTGCGCCCCTCCCCCGCGGTGACGAGCGTGCTCACCGGGCCGGGCGGTCCCGAGCGACGGTGAGTGGAGTCGCTACACCACGGGTACCCCGGCGGCCATGAGCGGGAAGTCGGCGGAGGACTACGCGGCGGACTACACGGACCCGGAGCTGCGTGCCCGGCTCAAGGAGGAGATCAAGGCGGGCGACCGCGGCGGGCAGCCGGGGCAGTGGAGCGCCCGCAAGAGCCAGCTGCTCGCGCACGAGTACGAGGCGCACGGCGGCGGCTACCGGCACGAGGGCGAGCGCACCGAGTCCCAGGAGCACCTGCGGGAGTGGACCGAGCAGGAGTGGCACACCGCGGACGGCGGCGACCGCGCCCGCGGCGCCGACGGGACCCGGCGCTACCTGCCCGACGCCGCCTGGCAACTGCTCAGCGACGACGAGAGGGAGGCCACCGACCGGCGGAAGCGGAGCGGCGACGCGCAGCACGTGGCCGACACCGACGCGGCCAGGGAGGCCCGCAAGGCCGCCGAGCTCCTCGACGTCGACGCGGCCGAGGCGCGCAGGCGCGTGTCGGCGATGAGCGGCGACTCCCAGCTCGACCGCGCCGAGCGGGCCGAACGCGAGCTGGGCAAGGGCCGCAAGACGGTGCTCGACGCGATCGAGCGCCGGCGCGATCGCGCCTAGCCCAGCCGCCCCTCCGCGGCGTCCCAGGCGGCGCCCGAGCCCGGCGTCGGCAGGTAGAGCTGCGCGTCTTGGGTCTGCCGCAGCAGCGCGCGCAGCTCCGGCAGCCCGCCGGAGAGCACGCCCAGCCCGCGGGCCTGGACCAGGACGTTGCCCAGCGCGGCGGCCTCCACCGGCCCGGCGAGGACCGGCAGCCCGCAGGCGTCCGCGGTGAGCCGGCAGAGCAGGGTGTTCCGCGCTCCCCCGCCGACCAGGTGCACCACCTCGATCTCGCGCCCGGACAGCTCGGCCGCCCGGCGGACGGTCCTGCGGTAGGCCAGCGCGAGGCTGTCGAGGATGCAGCGCACGGTCTCGGCCGGCGTGCGCGGCACGGGCTGCCCGGTCTCCGCGCAGGCCTGTGCGATCCGCGCCGGCATGTCGCCGGGCGGCAGGAAGTGCGGGTCGTCGGGATCGACCAGCGCCGTGAAGGCCGGCACCCCGGCCGCGGCGGTGAGCAGGTCGGGCAGGTCGGCCAGCACCCCCTGCGCCGTCCAGGTGCGCTGCGACTCCTGCAGCAGCCACAGTCCCATGACGTTGCGCAGGTACCGGACCGTGCCGTCCACGCCCAGTTCGTTGGTGAACCCGGCGGCCCGGCTGGCCTCGGTGAGCACCGGCTTCTCCAGCTCCACGCCGACCAGCGACCAGGTGCCGCAGGAGACGTAGGCGAACCTCTCGGTCGCCGCCGGGACACCGACGACGGCCGAGGCGGTGTCGTGCGACCCGACGGCGACGACCGGCACCGGCCCGGTGAGCCCGGTCTCGGCCAGGACGTCGGCGGTCAGCTCACCCAGCCGCTCGCCCGGCTGCCGCAGCGGCGGGAACAGGCCGCGGTCGAACCAGAGCCGGTCGACCAGCTCCCACGACCACTCCCGGGTCGTCGCGTCCAGCAGCCCGGTGGTCGAGGCGTTGGTGACCTCCGCGCCGACCGCGCCGGTGAGCCAGTGCGCCAGCAGGTCGGGGACCATGAGCGCCGTCCGGGCCGCGGTCATCCGGGCGCTGCCGCGGGCGGCAGCCAGCTGGAAGACCGTGTTGAACGGCAGGTGTTGGAGGCCGTTGACCCGGTACAGCTCCTCGGGTGGGACGACGGCGTGCACCCCCGGCACCCCCGTCTCGTGCCGGGCGTCCCGGTAGTGCACCGGGTTGCCCAGCAGCGCACCGTCGGCGTCGAGCAGGCCGACGTCGACCGCCCAACTGTCGATCCCGATCCCGTCGACCCGTCCCACGTCGCGGCCGGTGGCACGCAGCCCGTCGAGGACGCCCGCGTACAGGCCCAGGACGTCCCACTGCAGGATGCCGCCGGCCCGCACCGGCCGGTTGGGGAACCGGTGCACCTCGGTGAGGTCGAGCCGGTCCGGGCCGACCCGCGCGGCCATCACCCGGCCGCTGGACGCGCCCAGATCGACGGCCGCGAGGGTCAGCTCCTCGCTCATGGCTCGACTCCGGCTCGCTCCGCTCCTCGCTCGTTCCTCGCTGCGATGCTCACTCGCTCGTCGTGTTCGTACGTCATCGCAGGAATGCCGCCGCGACGCCGGAGTCGACCGGGACGTGCAGGCCGGTCGTCCGGGTGAGGTCGCCGCCGGTCAGCGCGAAGACGGCGTCGGCCACGTGGTCGGGCAGCACCTCGCGCTTGAGCAGGGTCCGCTGGGCGTAGAACTCCCCCAGCTTCTCCTCCGGGACGCCGTAGACCGCGGCGCGGGAGGCGCCCCAGCCGCCGGCGAAGATGCCCGAGCCGCGGACGACGCCGTCGGGGTTGATGCCGTTGACCCGGATCTGGTGGGGGCCGAGCTCGGCGGCCAGCAGGCGCACCTGGTGGGCCTGGTCGGCCTTGGTGGCGCCGTAGGCGATGTTGTTCGGCCCGGCGAACAGCGAGTTCTTGCTGGAGATGTAGACGATGTCCCCGCCCATCCCCTGCTCGATCATGATCCGGGCCGCCTCGCGGGAGACGAGGAAGCTGCCCTTGGCCATGACGTCGTGCTGCAGGTCCCAGTCGCGCTCGGTGGTCTCCAGCAGCGGCTTGGAGATCGACAGCCCGGCGTTGTTGACCACCAGGTCCACCCCGCCGAAGGCCAGCACCGCCGACCGGAACGCCTCGGCCACCGCGTCGGCGTCGGACACGTCGGCGGCCACCCCCACCGCGACGTCGGTGCCGCCGATCTCGGCCGCGGCGTCGGCCGCCTTCTGCAGGTCGAGGTCGGCGGCGACGACGCAGGCCCCCTCGGCCGCCAGGCGGTGCGCGATGGCCTTGCCGATGCCGCTCGCTGCGCCGGTGACCAGGGCGACGCGGGTGGCCAGCGGCTTGGGCCTCGGCATCCGCTGGAGCTTGGCCTCCTCCAGCGCCCAGTACTCGATGCGGAACTTCTCGCGCTCGTCGATCGGCGCGTAGGTGGAGACCGCCTCGGCGCCGCGCATCACGTTGATCGCGTTGACGTAGAACTCGCCGGCCACCCGGGCGGTCTGCTTGTTCGCGCCGAAGCTGAACATGCCGACGCCCGGCACCAGCACGATCGCCGGGTCGGCGCCGCGCATGGGCGGGCTGTCCGGGGTCGCGTGCCGCGAGTAGTAGGCGGCGTACTCGGCGCGGTACTCCTCGTGCAGTTCGCGCAGCCGCGCGACGACGTCCTCCAGCGGTGCCGTGGCCGGCAGGTCGACGACCAGCGGGCGCACCTTGGTGCGCAGGAAGTGGTCCGGACACGAGGTGCCCAGTGCCGCCAGGGGCCGCAGCTTCTCCCGCGACAGGAACTCCAGGACCACGTCGGAGTCGGTGAAGTGCCCGACCTGCGGCCGGTCCGTGCTGGCCAGCCCGCGAACCACCGGGGCGAGTGCGGCGGCCCTGCGGCGGCGCTCGGCCTCGGGCAGCGCCTCGAAGCCGGGGACGACGGCGCCGAAGGGCTCGGCCGTGCCGCGCTCGGCGAGGAACCGCTCCGCCGTCCGGATGATCTCCAGGCTGTTGGCCTCGCACTGCTCGCCGGTCTCGCCCCACGCGGTGATCCCGTGGCCCCCGAGGATGCAGCCGATGGCCTGCGGGTTCTTCTCCTTGATCTCGGCGATGTCCAGGCCGAGCTGGAAGCCGGGACGGCGCCACGGCACCCAGACGACGCTGTCGCCGAAGCACTCGCGGGTCAGCGCCTCACCGTCCGCGGCGGTGGCCAGCGCGATGCCGGAGTCGGGGTGCAGGTGGTCCACGTGCGCGGCCTCGACCAGCCCGTGCATCGCGGTGTCGATGGACGGCGCCGCGCCGCCCCGGCCGTGCAGGCAGAAGTCGAAGGCGGCGACCATCTCGTCCTCGCGCTCGACGCCCGGGTAGACGTCGACCAGCGAGCGCAGGCGGTCCAGCCGCAGGACGGCGAGGCCTGACTCGGTCAGGGTGCCCAGGTCGCCGCCGGAGCCCTTGACCCAGACCAGCTCGACCGGCTGCCCGGTCACCGGGTCTGTCTCGGTGCCCTTGGCGGAGGTGTTGCCGCCGGCGTAGTTGGTGTTGCGCGGATCGGCGCCCAGCCGGTTGGAGCGGGCGAGCAGGTCACTGACCACGGAATTGGTCATGATGTCTGGTCCTTCCGAGGCTGTCGTGAGTCGCGCGGCCCTGCTGCAGGGGCCCGCCGCGAGCGGAGCGAGTGGGGGCAGCAGGGTCCTTCTTCAGGCGCCCCAGCCGGCCTGCTGGCCGCCGACGCGCTCGCGGGCGATGCGCTCCTGGTGGCCGGAGCGGGCGTAGGCGGCGTACGGGTCGGGGGCCAGGCCCTTCGACGCGCGCAGCTCGGCCAGCAGGGGGCGGACGTCGGTGGAGTAGGCGTCCATCAGCACGCCGTGGGCGCCGAGCACGTCACCGGCGAGCTGCGCCTCGCGCAGCGCGGCGCGGTCGACCAGCAGCGCCTTGGCCGTGGCCTCCTGGACGTTCATCACCGAGCGGATCTGGCCGGGGATCTTGGGCTCGATGTTGTGGCACTGGTCGAGCATGAAGTTGACGCCCGACTCGGGACGGTGGGCGTCCTGGGCGACGATCTCGTTCATGATCCGGAACAGCTGGAAGGGGTCGGCCGAGCCGACGATGAGGTCGTCGTCGGCGTAGTTGCGCGAGTTGAAGTCGAACGCGCCCAGCCGGCCCACCCGCAGGAGCTGCATGACGATGAACTCGATGTTGGTGCCCGGCGCGTGGTGGCCGGTGTCGAGCACGACGGTCGCCTGCTCGCCCAGGGCCAGGCAGTGCACCAGCGAGGTGCCCCAGTCGGGGATGTCCATCGCGTAGAAGTAGGGCTCGAAGAACTTGTACTCGAGCAGGATCCGGTGCTGCGGGTCGAGCATCGCGTAGACCTGCTGCAGGGAGTCGGCGAGCCGGTCCTGGCGGGCGCGCAGGTCGTCCTGGCCCGGGTAGTTGGTGCCGTCGGGCAGCCAGATCTTCAGGTCGGTCGAGCCGGTCTGGCGCATGACCTCGATGCACTGCGCGTGGTGCTCGACGGCCCGGCGGCGGATCGCGGGGTCGGCGGAGGTCAGCGAGCCGAGCTTGTACTCGTCGTCCTGGAACAGGTTGGAGTTGATCGCCCCGATCGAGACGCCCAGGTCGGCGGCGTGCGCGGCGAGCTTGCCGTAGTCGTCGACCAGGTCCCACGGGATGTGCAGCGACACCCGCGGGGCGGCACCGGTGTAGCGGTGCACCTGGGCGGCGTCCTCGAGCTTCTCGAACGGGTCGCGGGCGACGCCGGGCTGGCCGAACACCTTGAACCGGGTGCCGGAGTTGCCGAACGCCCAGGAGGGCAGCTCGATGGTCTGCTCGGCCAGCGCGGCGAGGGCGCGGGTGCGGTGCTCGGTCACGGTCGGGCTCCTGTGGGTGCGGTCGCTTCTCCCGCCGCCCTGAGCTGGGCGTCGAGGTCGAAGACGAGGTCGAGCGTGGACTTGCCGCGGCCGTCGCCGGTCGCGAAGAACGGGGCCATCTCCGCCTCCCAGCGGGCGCTCACCTCGGTGGCGTCCACGGCCGCCTGCGCGGCGGCGAGGTCGTCGGTCTCCACGACGCCGACGAGCAGGCCGTCCTCGCGCAGGAAGAGCTGGTAGTCGTGCCAGCCGGCGTCGCGCAGCGCGCAGAGCATCTCCGGCCAGACGGTGGCGTGGCGTTCCCGGTACTCGGCCAGCCGGTCGGGCCGGACCTGGAGGGTGAAGCAGACGCGGGGCACGGGGTGCCGGTCCTCTCGGGTGGGTCCCCTGCCGCTGCCGGTGCCGGCGGCGGCAGGGGGACGACGTCAGAAGTCGAAGTCGTCGATGTTCTCGGCGTTGAAGACGGTCGGGTCACCGAGGACGACGACGCCGTCGGCCCCGACGGTGAACTGGCCCAGCTCACCGGCCTCGAAGGTCTCCCCCTCGGCGCCGGTGATCTGGCCCGCGGCGAGCGCGGCGCCGGCGTAGGCGGCCAGGTAGCCCAGGTCCTCGGGGTTCCAGAGCGCGAAGGACTGCACCGTGCCGTCCTTGACGTACTCGCGCATCTGGTTGGGCGTCCCCAGGCCGGTCAGCGCCACCTGGCCCTTGAACTCCGAGCCGGACAGGTAGCGGGCCGCGGCGGCGATGCCGACGGTGGTCGGCGAGATGATCCCGGCGAGGTCGGGGTACGTCTGCAGCAGACCCTGGGTCTCCTGGAAGGACTTCTCGTCCTCGTCGTCGCCGTAGACGGTGGCCACGAACTCGATGTCGGGGTACTTCGAGGAGGCGTACTCCTGCATCTCCGCGATCCAGGTGTTCTGGTTCGTGGCGTTCGCCGTCGCCGACAGGATCGCCACCTGGCCGGCGCCGCCGATCTGCTCGGCGATGAGGTCGACCTGGGTCTGGGCGATGCCCTCCGTGGTCGCCTGGTTGATGAAGACGTCGCGGCACTCCGGGTCGGTGTCGGAGTCGAAGGTGACCACGCTCGAGCCGGCCGTCCGCGCCTGGTCCAGGGCGCTGCAGATGGCGTTCGGGTCGTTGGCGGAGGTCAGGATGACGTCGGTGCCCTGCTGGCTGAGCGTGTTGATGTAGCTCACCTGGGACGAGGCGCTGGCCTCCGAGGGACCGGTCTCGGTGTACTGGCCGTTGAACTCGCCGGTCGCGGCCTCGGCGCCGGCGGAGGCCACCGAGAAGTACGGGTTGTTGACCTGCTTGGGCAGGAAGCCCACCGCCAGGTCGGCGGGGATCTCGGCGTCCGGGTTTGCGCTGGCGGCCGCGCCGCCGCCGTCGGAGGTGGTCTCCTCCTCCCCGCGGGTGGTGCCACCGCACGCGGCGGTGGTGAGCACCATGGCGGCCACGGCGACCCCGGTCACCGCGCCCTGCAGGCGGCGGCGGGTCAGGAAGCTGGTCATCGGTTCCCTCTCTGGTCAGCCGGCACCTGGGGAGCCGGGTCGGTCGATGGGCGCGGGTCCGGGGCTGGACGCGCGGGTGGTGCGCTCGGGGGGCCGCCGGGCCGGGCGCGGGTCCGACCACGGACCCATCCGGCGACCTGCGGAGCGACGACGGCGACGACGAGCAGTCCGCCGGTGACGATGTTCAGGACGTCGGCGGGCACGTTCTCCAACTGCAGCGCGTTGCGCACCGAGCCCAGCAGCAGGGCGCCGGCGAGGACGCCGAGCAGCCCGCCGCGGCCGCCGAAGATCGACACCCCGCCCAGCAGGATCGCCGCGATGACCTGCAGCTCCAGGCCCTGGGCGTTGTCGGCGCGGGCGCTGCCGTACCGCAGGGTCCAGTAGACGCCGCCCAGCGCGCTGACCACGCCGGTGACGACGAACAGCCAGGCCTTGGTACGGGCGACGTCGATGCCGCTGAAGCGGGCGGCGTCCTCGCTGTTGCCCATGGCGTACAGCGACCGGCCGATCGGGGTCGCGTGCAGCACGACCGCGGTGACGAGGACGAGGACCAGCAGCGGGACGACCACCACCGGGATGCCGGTGCCGCCGATGCTGCTGATCGCCCAGGTGGTCCAGGACCGCGGGAAGTCCGCGACCGCCCGGTCACCGAGGACGACGAAGGCCAGCCCGCGGTAGAGGGCCAGGGTGCCGATGGTGACCGCGAGCGAGGGCAGCCCCAGCCGGGTCACCAGGAAGCCGTTGACCGCGCCGAGCACCGCGCCCAGCAGCAGGCACAGCGGGATGATCGTCTCCAGCGGCAGCCCGGCGAACCACAGCTGACCCATGACCGCGCTGGACAGGCCCACCGTGCTGGCCACCGACAGGTCGATCTCGCCGGTGACGATGACGAGGGTCAGCGGCAGCGCGATCAGCACGATGACCACGACGTCCAGCAGCAGGAAGCCGGTGTTGCGGGCCGAGGCGAAGCCGTCGACGGTGAGCGCCGCGACGATCAGGAACAGCACCAGCACGCCGGTGATCACCGCGTCGCCGCTGCCGAGCAGGCGCAGCCGGGACCCCGTCCCCGGCCGCTGCGCCGACGCCTGACCGGCCGGGGTGGCGGGGGTGGTGTCAACTGCCACGGAGGTTCCTCCCTCGGAGGCGGCGGGCCAGCCGCAGGGACAGCGACCGGTCGAGCACGATGGCGGCGAGGATCAGCGCGCCGACGGCGGCCTCCCGCCAGAACGGGTTGAGCCCCAGCTGTGGCAGCGCCGCGCCGATGGTGGTGAGCAGCAGCGCACCCAGCGCCGCGCCGTAGACCGAGCCGCTGCCGCCGAAGATCGCCACGCCACCGACGACGGCGGCCGCGACGACGAAGAGCTCCTGGCCGGTGCCGGCGGTGGCATCCAGGGTCTGGAAGCGGGCGGCGTACATGACCCCGGCCAGCCCGGCCAGCGCGCCGCTGACCACGAAGGCGGCCAGCACGCGCCGGCCGACCGGGATGCCCGACAGCCGGGCCGCCTCCGGGTCGCTGCCGATGCCGTAGAGCTCCCGGCCGCTGCGGTAGGTGCGCAGGTGGTACCCGACCGCCACGACCACGAGGACGGCGACGAGGAACAGCACCGGGACGCCGAGGACCCGTGCGCCGGCGATGGCCTTGAACCCCGAGGGGAGGTCGGCGGCGTTGATCTGCAGCCGGCCGCTCTGGCTCGCCCACAGCGAGTCCAGCCCGCGGATGGCGTACAGCGTCCCCAGCGTGACCACCAGCGACGGCACCTTGGCCACCGCGACGATCACCCCGTTGAGCAGGCCGCACAGCGCGCCGACCGCGATGCCGGCGAGGACGGCCAGCACCACCGGTGTCCCGGGGGCGGCGACCAGCAGGGTGCCGGTCGCGTAGGCCGACAGCCCCAGCGTCGAGCCGACCGAGAGGTCGACGTTGCGGGTGATGATCACGACCGTCTGCCCCGCTGCCAGGACCGTGAGGATGGACGCCGAGATCAGCAGGTCGCGCAGGTTCTGCGCCGAGAGGAAGCGCGGGTTGGCGGCCACCGTGACGACCACGAGCAGCAGCAGCGCGGCGAGGATGCCCAGCTCGCGGACGACGACCAGCCGGTGCACCAGGGCGGCGCCGCGACCGGCGCGCTCGGCTGCCGGCGCGGTGGGAGGGGCGGGCACGGTCGTGCTCGCTTCGCTCGCACGTGCTGCTGTGTCCATGCGTGAGCTCGCACGCTCGCTCACGGCGCCACCGCCGTCCGGCCGCCCTGCCCGGTGGCCGCGAGCATGACGCTGTCCTCGTCGGCGCGGGCACGGGGGATGTCGTCGACGAGGCGGCCCTCGTGCATGACGAGGACGCGGTCGGCCATGCCGAGCACCTCCGGCAGTTCGCTGGAGACCATGACGACGGCCAGGCCGTCGGCGGCGAGCTGGGAGAGCAGCCGGTGCACCTCCGCCTTGGTGCCGACGTCGATGCCGCGGGTCGGCTCGTCGACGATCAGCACCTTGGGGTCGGTCGACAGCCACTTGGCGAGCACGACCTTCTGTTGGTTGCCGCCGGAGAGCGTGGACACCGGGTCGGCCAGCTTGCCTGCCTTGACCTGCAGCTTCCTCGACCACTCGGCGGCCGTGGCGCGCTCCGCGCGGGACGAGAGCAGGCCGCCCCTCGCCAGTTGCCAGCGCCGGGTCAGCGTGGCGTTGCGCTCGACCGAGAGCTCCATGACCAGGCCCTGCTGGCGACGGTCCTCGGGCACCAGGGCGATGCCGGCAGCCATCGCGGCGGCGGGTCGACCGGGACGCAGCGGGCGGCCGGCCACCTCCACACTGCCCTCGTCGTAGGGATCGACGCCGAAGACCGCGCGGACCACCTCGCTGCGGCCGGCGCCGACCAGGCCGGCCAGCGCGACGATCTCGCCGGCGCGGACGTCGAAGGAGACGTCGGAGAAGACGCCCCGGCGGGTCAGCCCGCGGACCGACAGGACCACCTCCCCGGGCTCGACGTCGATCTTCGGGAACAGCGAGGAGACGTCCCTGCCGACCATGCGGCGGACCACCTGGTCGACGGTGAGCTCGGCCGTCGGGTCGGTGGACACCCACTGGCCGTCGCGCATGACGGTGATCCGGTCGCAGAGGTCGAAGACCTCCTCGAACCGGTGCGAGATGAACAGCACGGCGGCGCCGCCGTCCCGCAGCGAGCGGGCGACGGTGAACAGCCGTTCGACCTCGACGCCGGAGAGCGCCGCGGTCGGCTCGTCCATGACCAGCACGCGGGCGTCGAAGGACAGCGCCTTGGCGATCTCGACCATCTGCTGGTCGGCGATGGAGAGCCCGCGCGCGGGGCGCTCGGGGTCCAGCCGGACCCCGAGCCGCTCGAACAGTGCCGCGCAGCGGGCGTGCAGCTCCCTGCGGTCGATCCGCCGTCCGGAACTCAGCGGCTGGCGCCCCATGAAGATGTTCTCCGCGACCGAGAGGTCGGGGAACAGCGTCGGCTCCTGGTAGATGACCGCGATGCCGGCTGCGCGGGCCGCGGCCGGGCTGTCCAGGTGCACGGGCCGCCCGTCGAGGAGCACGCGGCCGCTGTCCGGGC
Source organism: Geodermatophilus sp. URMC 61 (assembly GCF_052931555.1). Lineage (NCBI taxonomy): Bacteria > Bacillati > Actinomycetota > Actinomycetes > Geodermatophilales > Geodermatophilaceae > Geodermatophilus > Geodermatophilus sp. URMC 61. The sequence goes on along the minus strand of NZ_JBRFHZ010000002.1, from coordinate 505,070 downwards.
CGTGCACGCCGGCCAGGACCTTCACCAGCGTCGACTTGCCGGCCCCGTTCTCGCCGACCAGCGCGTGGGCCTCCCCCGCACGCAGCTCCAGGTGCGCACTGCGCAGGGCAGCGACCGCGCCGAAGGACTTGCTCACGTCGTCGAGGGCGAGCACGACCGCTCCCGGCGCGGGGATCCGCGGCGTCTGGTCCATGTGGACCACCTTCCGTGAAACGATTCACAGGCAATGTGGCGCAGACCATACGGAGGGGGCCGGAGTGTGTCAACGACCACGTGCGTGCCCGGCCCGTCGCCTCGTCGGGACCGGCCCAGCACGCCGTTGACACGTTTCACGCGGTACCGGACGATGTGGTCCGCCACACTGGACCTCGACCGAGGAGGGGCCCTGAGTGCGAGCATCCGCGATGTGGCCGGCCGGGCCGGGGTGTCGGTCGGCACGGTGAGCAACGTCCTCAACCGGCCCGACGTGGTCAGCGAGGCCACCCGTACCAAGGTGCTCGACGCGATCGCCGCCCTCGGCTTCGTGCGCAACGAGTCGGCTCGTCAGCTGCGCGCGGGCTCCAGCCGCACCGTCGGCCTGGTCGTGCTCGACATGGCCAACCCCTTCTTCACCGACGTCGCCCGTGGGGTCGAGGACGTCGTCAACGCCGCAGGCCTCGCGATGGTCCTGTGCAACTCCGACGACCGCCCGGAGAAGGAGGCCGCGCACCTGGGCCTGCTCGCCGAGCAACGGGTGCACGGGGTCCTCATCACCCCGACGGCGGAGCTGACCCCCCAGTTGGACGCCCTCCGCGACCGCGGCGTCCCCGTCGTGCTGGTCGACCGGCGCGCGCCGAACCCGCACCAGTGCGCCGTCGCGACCGACGACGTCCTCGGCGGCCGGCTCGCCGCCGAGCACCTGCTCGAGCGCGGGCACCGGCGGATCGCCTTCGTGGGCGGGCACGCCGCCCTCCCCCAGATCCAGGAGCGGCACGCCGGCGTGGTCTCGGCGGTGCGCGAGGTCCCCGACGCCGAGCTGACCGTCCTGTCCCCCGACGAGCTCAGCGTCGCCGGCGGGCGCGAGGCCGCCGCCCGGGTCATCGGCCTGCCGGCGTCCCGCCGTCCCACGGCCGCCGTCTGCGCCAACGACCTGCTCGCCCTGGGCGTGCTGCAGGAGATGGTGCGGCACGGGGTCCCGGTGCCCGGGGACTTCGCCATCGTGGGATACGACGACATCGACTTCGCCGCGGCCGCCGCCGTCCCCCTGAGCTCGGTGCGCAAGCCGCGGCAGGAGCTCGGCCGGCGCGCGGCGGAGCTGTTGCTGGACGAGGGTCGGGAGGGACACCGGCACGAGCAGCCGGTGTTCGAGCCGGTCCTCGTGGTCCGGGAGTCGAGCATGGTGCGCCGCGACGTCGCGGCCGATCGGGAGGGAGCGGCATGAGGGTGGCGCTGTTCGCCACGTGTCTGGTGGACACGGTGGCGCCGCAGGTCGCGATGGCCACGGCGAGGCTGCTGGAGCGGCTCGGTCACGAGGTCGTCGTCCCGGCCGGGCAGGCCTGCTGCGGGCAGATGCACGTCAACACCGGCTACCGCCGCGAGGCGGTGCCGATCGTGGCCAACCACGTGCGCGCCTTCGCCGGTGCGGAGGCGGTCGTGTCGCCGTCCGGGTCGTGCGTGGCCTCGATCCACCACCAGCAGGCCATGGTGCTGCGGCGGGCCGGCGAGGACGAGCTGGCCGCCGAGGCCGAGGCCCTGGCCGAGCGCACCTACGAGCTCTCGCAGTTCCTCGTCGACGTCCTCGGGGTGACCGACGTGGGCGCCTACTACCCGCACCGGGTCACCTACCACCCGACCTGCCACTCGCTGCGGCTGCTCCGGGTCGGCGACCGGCCGCTGCAGCTGCTGCGCGCGGTGCGCGGGCTGGAGCTGGTCGAGCTGCCGGCCGCCGAGCAGTGCTGCGGCTTCGGGGGCACCTTCTCGATCAAGAACTCCGACACCTCGACGGCGATGCTGACCGACAAGATGGCCAACGTCCTGTCCACCCACGCGGAGGTGTGCACCGCCGGTGACGCCTCCTGCCTCATGCACATCGGCGGTGGGCTCTCCCGGCTGCGGTCGGGGACGCGCACCGTGCACCTGGCCGAGATCCTGGCCTCGACGGAGGACGCCGTGAGCCCGCACCAGACCACGAAGCCATCACTCCCCCGCCCCACCACCCCGGTGGCGACGGCATGACCACCGCTCCCGAGCGCACCGGACCCACACCGCTGGCCCCGGGCGCGCCCCGGTCCGGGACGACGTTCCTCGGCCTGCCCACCGCACCCCGCGGGGTCGGCCACCTGCGCGGCGACCGGCCCTTCCCGGACGCCGCCCGCGACGCGCTGCGCGACGGCCAGCTGCGCGCCAACCTCGGCCACGCCACCACGACCATCCGCGGCAAGCGCGCCCGGGTCGTCGGCGAGGTGCCCGACTGGGAGCAGCTGCGCCAGGCCGGCAAGGCGCTGAAGACCACCACCATGGCCCGCCTCGACGAGCACCTGGTGGAGCTCGAACGCCAGGTGACCGCCCGCGGCGGCACGGTGCACTGGGCGCGCGACGCCGAGGAGGCCAACGCGATCGTCACCCGGTTGGTGCAGGCCACCGGCACCGACGAGGTCGTCAAGGTCAAGTCGATGGCCACCCAGGAGATCGGCCTCAACGAGGCGCTCGAGGCCGCCGGCATCACCGCGCACGAGACCGACCTCGCCGAGCTGATCGTGCAGCTCGGGGACGACGCGCCCAGCCACATCCTGGTGCCGGCGATCCACAAGAACCGCGCCGAGATCCGCGAGATCTTCCTGCGCACCATGCCGCAGTTCCAGGGACCCGGTGCCGATCGCGACCTCCCCGACGAGCCGCGCCGGCTGGCCATGGCCGCGCGCACGCACCTGCGCGAGCGGTTCCTGCGGGCCAAGGTGGCGATCAGCGGCGCCAACTTCGCCGTCGCCGAGACCGGCACCCTCGCCGTCGTCGAGAGCGAGGGCAACGGCCGGATGTGCCTGACGCTGCCGCAGACGCTGATCACCGTCATGGGCATCGAGAAGCTGGTGCCGACCTGGCGGGACCTCGAGGTCTTCCTGCAGCTGCTGCCCCGCTCCTCCACCGGGGAGCGGATGAACCCCTACACCTCGATGTGGACCGGCGTGACCCCCGGCGACGGCCCGCAGGAGTTCCACCTCGTGCTGCTCGACAACGGGCGGACGGCGGTGCTCGCCGACGAGGTGGGCCGCGAGGCGCTGCACTGCATCCGCTGCTCGGCCTGCCTCAACGTCTGCCCGGTGTACGAGCGCACCGGCGGGCACTCCTACGGCTCGGTGTACCCGGGACCCATCGGCGCCGTCCTCTCCCCACAGCTCACCGGGGTCGAGGACAACGCCTCGCTGCCGTACGCCTCCTCGCTGTGCGGCGCCTGCTACGAGGTCTGCCCGGTGGCCATCGACATCCCCTCCATCCTGGTGCACCTGCGCGGCGAGCACGTCGAGGCGCAGGAGAGGACGACGCCGGAAGCAGTGGCCTTCAAGGCGCTGTCCACGGCGATGTCACACCCGCGGCTGTGGCGGCTGACCCAGCGGGCCGCCGGTCTCGGCCGGTTCCTCGCCGGTGGGAGGCCGACGATGCCGCCGGTGCTCCCACCACCGGCCTCGAAGTGGACCCGCAGCCGCGACCTGCCCGCCCCGCCGCGGGAGACCTTCACCCAGGCCTGGGCGCGGGAGCACGGGGGTCGGTCGTGACCGGCGCGCGCGAGGAGGTGCTCGGCCGGATCCGCACCGCGCTCGGCGAGCGCCGTCCCGACGTGGTGGTCCCCCGCGACTACCGCACGACCGACGAGCGCTCGGCCGAGCAGCTGCGCGAGGTCCTCGTCGACCGGCTCGAGGACTACAAGGCCTCGGTGCTGCACTGCGGCCCGGACGAGGTGGGGGCCACCGTCGCCGCCGCCCTCGACACCGGGCTGGGTCCCGGCTGGGACCCGGCGTCGGTCGTCGTGGCCCCGGGGGTGCCGGCCGCGTGGCGGCCGGATGGCGCCACCGAGGACGACGGCCGCCCCGCCGTCGAGCTCGCCGCGTTCGCCGCCACGCTGACCGGGGTGGCCGTGGCGATCGCGGAGACCGGCACGCTCGTGCTCGACGGCGGTCCGGTGTCCGGACGGCGGGCCGTCTCGCTGCTGCCCGACTGCCTGGTCTGCGTGGTGGAGGCCGGGCAGGTCGTGGGCGGCGTGCCCGAGGCGCTGCGCCGGCTGGACCCGAACGCGCCGCTGACGATGGTCAGCGGCCCCTCGGCGACCAGCGACATCGAGCTGGAGCGGGTCGAGGGCGTGCACGGCCCGCGGACGCTGGTCGTGGTGCTGGTCGCCTGACGGCGCCGGGGAGCACCGCAGCGGTGCTCCCCGGCCACTCCCGCGCGGGTCCTGCAGCACGCGCGCTGGTGCGGCTGCACCAGCGCGCGGAACAGCGCGAGAGTGGCCGCCGTCCGCCTCCGGTCGCCGCCGCCCGTGACCCGGGTGCCGCCGCGAGGCGGCCGACCGGCCCGGCCGTGCGTCCTCACCGGAGGACGACGAGCAGGTCACCGCCCTCCACCTGCTGGACGGCGCTGATGGCCAGCCGCTCCACGGTGCCGCTGACCGGCGCGGTGATCGAGGCCTCCATCTTCATCGCCTCGATGGTGGCGATCGCCTGACCGGACTCCACGGTGTCGGCCTCCTTCACCTGCAGGGTGACCACGCCGGCGAACGGCGCGGCGACCTGGCCGGGGTCGCTGCGGTCGGCCTTCTCGGCGGCCTTCACCGCGGCGTCGACCGAGCGGTCGCGCACCGACACCGGCCGGAGCTGTCCGTTGAGCGTGCACATGACGGTGCGCATGCCGCGCTCGTCGGCGTCGCTGATCGCCTCGATGCCCATGAGCAGGGTGACGCCGGGCTCGAGGTCCACGGCGTGCTCGTCGCCGGGTCGCAGGCCGTAGAGGAACTCCTTGGTGGGCAGCACGGAGACGTCGCCGTACTGCTCGTCGTGGGCGTGGAACTCGCGGGTGGGCGCCGGGAAGAGCAACCGGTTGAGGGTCTCCCGCGGCGCCTCGGCCAGTCCGCGCTCGTCGTCGGCCGACAGCTCGGCCGGCGGCTCGGCGGGACGGCGGCCCTCCAGCGCCCGGGTGCGGAAGGGCTCGGGCCAGCCGCCGGGCGGGTCGCCGAGCTCGCCGCGCAGGAACCCGATCACCGAGTCGGGCAGGTCGTACTTGCCCGGTTCGGCGGCGAAGTCCTCGACGCTCACACCCGAGCCGACCAGCTGCAGCGCCAGGTCGCCGACCACCTTGGACGACGGCGTGACCTTGACCAGCCGGCCCAGCAGCCGGTCGGCGGCGGCGTAGGCGTCCTCGACCTCCTCGAAGCGCTGCCCGAGGCCCAGGGCGATGGCCTGCTGGCGCAGGTTGGACAGCTGCCCGCCGGGGATCTCGTGCCGGTAGACCCGCCCGGTGGGAGCGGCCAGGCCGGACTCGAACGGCGCGTAGACCCGGCGCACCGCTTCCCAGTACGGCTCCAGGTCGTTGACCGCGGCCAGCGAGAGGCCGGTGGCCCGCTCGGTGGCGTCGGTGCCGGCGACGATCGCCGACAGCGGCGGCTGGCTGGTCGTGCCGGCCATGGCGGCGACCGCGCCGTCGACGGCGTCCACCCCGGCCGACCACGCGGCCAGCAGGGTGGCCAGCTGCCCGCCGGCGGTGTCGTGGGTGTGCAGGTGGACGGGGAGGTCGAAGCGCTCCCGCAGCGCCGTCACCAGCCGGGCGGCCGCCGGCGGCCGCAGCAGGCCGGCCATGTCCTTGATCGCCAGCACGTGCGCGCCCGCCTCGACGATCTGCTCGGCCAGCCGCAGGTAGTAGTCGAGGGTGTAGAGCGTCTCGCCCGGGTCGGAGAGGTCACCGGTGTAGCAGAGCGCCACCTCGGCCACCGCCGTCCCGGCCCCGCGGACGGCGTCGATCGCCGGGCGCATCTGGGAGACGTCGTTGAGCGCGTCGAACATCCGGAAGACGTCGAGGCCGGTGGCCGCCGCCTCGCGGACGAAGGCGTCGGTGACCGCCTCGGGGTAGGGCGTGTAGCCCACGGTGTTGCGCCCGCGCAGCAGCATCTGCAGGCAGGTGTTCGGGACCGCCGCGCGCAGCGCGGCCAGCCGTTCCCACGGGTCCTCGTGCAGGAACCGCAGCGCGACGTCGTAGGTCGCCCCGCCCCAGCACTCCAGGCTGAACAGCTGCGGGACGGTGCGGGCGACGTGCCCGGCGACGGCGAGCAGGTCCTTGGTGCGGACCCGGGTGGCCAGCAGCGACTGGTGGGCGTCGCGGAAGGTGGTGTCGGTGACCGCCAGCGCGGTCTGCCCCCGCAGCTCCGCCGCGAACCGCTCCGGCCCGAGCGCCAGCAGCCGCTGCCGGGAGCCGTCCGGCGGCGGGGTGCGCAGGTCCACCCGCGGCAGCTTCTGCACCGGGTCGACCAGGTGCGGGCGCTCCCCGTGCGGCTGGTTGACGGTGACGTCGGCCAGGAAGGTCAGCAGCCGGGTCCCCCGGTCGGCCGAGCTGCGCGCGGTGAGCAGGTGCGGCCGCTGCTCGATGAACGACGTCGTGATCCGCCCGGCGGCGAAGTCCGGGTCGTCGAGCAGCGCCTGCAGGAAGGGGATGTTGGTGGCCACGCCGCGGATGCGGAACTCGGCCACCGCGCGGCGGGCACGGGCGACCGCGGTGGCGAAGTCCCGCCCGCGGCAGGTCAGCTTCACCAGCATCGAGTCGAAGTGCGCGCCGACCTCCGCGCCCAGCGACGAGCCGCCGTCCAGGCGGATGCCGGCCCCACCCGGGGAGCGGTAGGCGGTGATCCGGCCGGTGTCCGGGCGGAACCCGTTGGCCGGGTCCTCGGTGGTGATCCGGCACTGCAGCGCCGCGCCCCGCAGGGCGATGGTGTCCTGCGACAGGCCGAGGTCGGCGAGGGTCTCCCCCGAGGCGATCCGCAGCTGGCTCTGCACCAGGTCGACGTCGGTGACCTCCTCGGTGACCGTGTGCTCGACCTGGATCCGCGGGTTCATCTCGATGAACACGTGCCGGCCCTCGCGGTCGAGGAGGAACTCCACGGTGCCGGCGTTGACGTAGCCGATGGCCCGGGCGAAGGCGACCGCGTCGGCGCAGATCCGCTCGCGCAGCGCGGGGTCCAGGTTCGGCGCCGGCGCCAGCTCGACGACCTTCTGGTGCCGGCGCTGCACCGAGCAGTCGCGCTCGAAGAGGTGGACGACGCCGCCGTGGGCGTCGGCGAGGATCTGCACCTCGATGTGCCGTGGGTCGACCACCGCCTGCTCGAGGAAGACGGTGGGGTCGCCGAAGGCCGACTCGGCCTCGCGCATGGCCGCCTCGATGGCACCGCGCAGCTGGGCGCGGTCGTCGACCCGGCGCATGCCGCGCCCGCCGCCACCGGCGACCGCCTTGACGAAGACCGGTCCCTCGATCTGCTCGGCGGCGCCGAGCAGCGCGTCGACGTCGTCGCCGGGGTCGGTCCCCTGCAGCGTCGGCAGCCCGGCCTCGCGGGCGGCGGCGATCGCGCGGGACTTGTCACCGGTCAGCTCGAGCACCGACGCCGGCGGGCCCACGAAGGTGATGCCCGCCTGGGCGCACGCCTCGGCCAGCTCGGGGTTCTCCGACAGGAAGCCGTAGCCCGGGTAGACCGCGTCGGCGCCGGCCCTCCGGGCGGCACCGACGATCTCGTCGACGGAGAGGTAGGCCCGGACGGGGTGCCCCTCCTCGCCGATCTGGTAGCTCTCGTCGGCCTTGAGCCGGTGCACCGAGTTGCGGTCCTCCCACGGGAAGACGGCCACCGTCTGCGCACCCAGCTCGTAGGCCGCGCGGAACGCCCGGACCGCGATCTCGCCTCGGTTCGCGACCAGCACCTTGGTGAACACAGCACTCCTCCAGGGTCGGGACGGCGCGACGAGCCTCTCAGAACACCCCGCGTGACGCGGTACCCCTGCAAGCCGTCCGCCGACCCCGTCGGCGTGTCGACCGGCCCGCGGCGGTGCACTCTGCACCTCGGGGACGGCGGGATCGGTGCGGGACGACCTGGGGAGCGTGAACCCCGTCACGCAGGATGAGGACCTCGTCGGGACGGGAGGCGACACGTGGCGGTGCGCAGTACGGTCCGCTGGGCCGCGACGCACGGGGCGATGCGGCTGGCGATCCGCGCCCGGGCGCGGGCGGGGAACCCGGACGCCCAGGTGCTCGTCGACCCGGGGGTCCGCGAGGACCCCTACGCCCACTACGAGCGGCTGCGGACCGCGGCACCCTTCACCGGTGGCGCCTTCGCGCGGGTCAGCGTCCACCACGACGTGTGCACCGACGTCCTGCGCAGCGACGACTTCGGGCAGATCGGCGGGTCCCGCACCGAGGGCCTGCCGCCCCTGCTGGCCGCGGCGCTGCGGCTGGCCGGCCCGCGGCCGAGCGTGGGCCCCATCGACCCGCCGTCGATGCTCGCCGTCGACCCCCCGGAGCACACCCGCTACCGCCGGCTGGTCACCCGGGCCTTCAGCGCCCGCGCCGTCGCCCGGCTGCGCGACCGCACCGAGGCGATCGCCGACGAGCTGCTCGACGACCTCGAGCGGGAGGCCGCAGCGAACGACGGCCGGGTCGATCTGGTGGCCCGCTACGCGAGCCTGCTGCCGGTCACGGTGATCTCCGAGGTGCTCGGCGTCCCGGTGGCGATGCGCGAGCAGTTCCTCGCCTGGGGCGACGGCGCCACCCCGAGCCTGGACATGGGGCTGGACCTGCGCACCCACCGCAGCGTCGAGCGCAACCTCGGCGAGCTCGACGCCTGGTTCCGCGGGCACCTGCGGCACCTGCGCCGCTCCCCCGGCGAGGACCTGCTCTCCACGCTGGTGAGCACCGCCGACGACGACGGCAGCGGGCTCACCGAGCACGAGCTGCTGTCCACGGCCGCGCTCGTCTTCGGCGCGGGGTTCGAGACGACGGTCAACCTGGTGGCCAACGGCGCCGCGCTGCTGTTCGCCCACCCCGACCAGCGGCGGCTGCTGGCCGAGGACCCGTCGCTGTGGCCCGACGCCGTGGACGAGGTCCTGCGCGTCGAGTCCCCGGTGCAGCGGACCGGACGGCGGGCCAGGCGCGACACCACGGTGCACGGGGTGCCGATCGCCGAGGGCGAGCTGGTGCTGTGCCTGCTGGCCGGGGCCAACCGGGACCCGCGGGTGTTCACCGACCCGCACGTCTTCGACGTCACGCGCGCCAACGCCCGCGACCACGTCGCCTTCTCCAGCGGCATCCACTACTGCCTCGGCGCCGCGCTGGCCCGGATGGAGGGCGAGGTGGCGCTGCGGGCGCTGTTCCAGCGGTTCCCCGACCTCGCCGCCGCGGCTCCCGGCCGCCGGCGTCGCACGATCGTCCTGCGCGGCTACGAGTCGCTGCCCGCCCTCGTCCCGTCACTGACCCGCACCGGCTGAGCGGCGCGCGGCGGGGTGTGACGAAGACGACCGACCGAAGTGGTCTGTCGACCGACCGAAATGGTCGGTGAGGACGTACCGTCCCTCCCGTGACACGACCGTTCCGGCAGCAGGTCGACGAGGGCATCCTCGACCGGGCCGCTGCCCTCTTCGCCCGGCGCGGGTTCGCCAAGACCTCGGTGCAGGACGTCGCGGACGCCGTCGGTCTGTCCAAGACCGGGCTGCTGCACCACTACCCGAGCAAGGACGCGCTGCACGAGGCGGTGCTGGCCCAGGCCGGCACGCTGGGCCGGCGGGTGCTCGACCAGGTGGGCGACCTGCCTCCCGGTCCGACGCGCGACCGGCACGTGCTGGAGGTGCTGGTCGACGTCGCGCTGGCCCACCCCGGGCTGGTCGCGCTGCTGCTGGCGCCGGTGACCGACCTCGACGCCGAGCCGCACCCGGCCGTGACCGGCCCGGTGCTGCACGCCTTCGGCGTCGACCCGGAGACCACCGAGGCGCCGCGGCTGGTCCGGGTCATCGGCGCGCTCGCCGCGCTGGCCGTCCTGACCCTGGCCGCGCACGCCCAGGACCGGACCACCGCGTGGCGGCAGCACATCGTCGCCACCTGCTTCGACGCGCTCGGCCACCGCCGCCCGGACGCCGCTCCTTCCCATCCCGACCAGGTGGAGGCCTGATCACGCATGGCTGTTCTGTTGTCCCGGCTCGGTGCGTTCTCGCACCGGCACCGCGTGGCCGTCGTCCTCGTGTGGCTGCTCGTGCTCGTCGGCGGAGGCGTGGGAGCGGGGACCCTGGCGGGTGAGACGTCGGACAGCTTCTCCATCCCCGGCCAGGAGTCGACGACCGCGCTGGAGCGCATCAGCGAGGAGTTCGGCGCCGCGGGCGGTGCGACCGCGCAGGTGGTGGTCGTCGCACCGGACGGCCAGACGCTGACCACCCCGGACAGCGCCGCGGCCGTCGGCGCGCTGGTCGCCGAGCTGGGCGAGCTGCCCGGCGTCGCGTCCGCCAGCAACCCGCTGGACCCGGCCGCCCCCTCGGTCGACCCCGAGCTGACCACCGGCTACAGCACCGTCACCTACGAGGCGCCGGTCGGCGAGGTCACCCCCGCGCAGCAGGACGCGTTGACCAGCGCGGTCGAGGACGCCGGAGCGGGCCCGCTGACCGTCGAGGTGACCGGCCAGGCGATCCAGGCGCCCCCGCACGTCAGCGGCCCCGCCGAGGTAATCGGTGTCGTCGTCGCGCTCGTCGTCCTCGCCGTCACCTACGGCTCGCTGGTCGTCGCCGGCCTGAACCTGCTGACCGCGCTCGTCGGCGTCGGCATCGGCGTCCTGGGCATCACCATCGCCACCGGCTTCACCGACCTGTCGTCGACCACCCCGATCCTGGCCGCGATGCTCGGCCTGGCCGTCGGCATCGACTACGCGCTGTTCATCGTCAGCCGGTTCCGGCAGGAGCTGCGGCGCGGTGCCGACGTCGGCACCGCGGTCGCCACGGCCGTCGGCACCGCGGGCTCCGCGGTCGTCACCGCCGGGCTCACCGTCGTCATCGCGCTGACCGGGCTGTTCGTCGCCGGCATCCCGTTCCTCACCCAGATGGGCCTCGCCGCGGCCGCGACGATCGTCGTCGCCGTCCTCGTCGCGCTCACCCTGGTCCCCGCCGCCCTGGGCTTCCTCGGCCTGCGCGCGCTGCCGAGACGGCAGCGCGCCACCGCGCCGACGCACCACGCGGCGAGCCAGGGCCTGCTCGCCGGCTGGGTCGGCGCGGTCACCCGGCACCGCCTGGTCGCCCTGCTGCTCACCGTCGTCGCGCTGGGCACCGTCGCCGTCCCCTTCTTCTCGATGCAGACCACGTTGGTGCAGACCCCGCCGGAGGACAGCACCCAGGCCCGGGCCGAGCAGCTGCTCGCCGACGGCTTCGGCGCGGGCTTCAACGGCCCGCTCACCGTGCTGTTCGAGGGGGACGGCGCGGTGCAGGCGGCGACCACGGCCGCCGGCGAGATCCCCGGGCTGGACGACGTCGCGATGGTGACCCCGCCGGTGCCCGACGCCGACGGCACCGCCGCGCTGGTCACCGTCGTCCCGCAGTCCGGCCCGACCGACCCGGCCACCGAGCAGCTCGTCACCGACCTGCGCGACCTGCTGGCCGACGTCGACGGCGCGCAGGCCTCGGTCACCGGCGCCACCGCGGTCAGCGTGGACGTCGCCAGCAGCCTGGACGCCGCCCTGCCGGTCTACCTGGCGCTGGTCGTGGGCCTGGCCCTGGTGCTGCTGGTGCTGGTCTTCCGCTCGCTGCTGGTGCCGCTGGTCGGCGTCCTCGGCTTCGTGCTCACCGTCGGCGCCGCACTGGGCGCCACCGTCGCGGTGTTCCAGTGGGGCTGGCTGGCCGACCTGGTCAACCTCGAGGGCACCGGCCCGCTGATCAGCCTCACGCCGATCCTGGTCATCGGCATCCTGTTCGGGCTGGCGATGGACTACCAGATCTTCCTGGTGTCCCGGATGCACGAGGCACACAGCCACGGCGCCTCGCCGCTGGAGGCGATCCGCACCGGGTTCCGGCAGGCCGCCCCGGTCGTCGTCGCGGCCGCGCTGATCATGTTCTCGGTGTTCGCCGGCTTCGTGCCCTCCGGGGACGCGACCATCAAGTCGATCGCCTTCGCGCTGGCCGCCGGCATCGCCTTCGACGCCTTCGTCGTCCGCATGGTGCTCGTCCCCGCGGCGCTGGCCCTGCTCGGCGACCGGGCGTGGTGGCTGCCGCGCTGGCTGCGCTGGCTGCCCCTCCTCGACGTCGAGGGCGCCGCGCTGGAGCGGCAGGCTCCCCGCCCGCGGGTCCCGCAGCCCGAGGTGGTCGGCGCCGGCGAGCGCTGAGCCCTCCCGCTCGAACGGCGCGGCCCGTCTCCCCCGAGGGGAGGCGGGCCGCGCTGCTACTCGGAGCGGTCCGGCGTCACTCGTCGAAGACGAGCGAGGGGGTGTCGACCCGCAGGGTCTGGCCGCGGAAGAACTCCGGGTGCCGCGCCCGCCAGGCCAGCATGAGGACTCCGCCGAGGAGCAGCAGTCCGATGCCGACGACGAAGACGCTGCCGATGCCGAACACCGAGGAGCCGCTGCCGTAGGCGGGGTCGAGGGTGTCGACCGCCGTCTGCACGAACACCGCGGTCAGCATCAGCGCGCCCAGCAGCGGCAGGACGCCCTTGAACACCAGGTCCCGCGCGCTGCGACGCAGCTCGTGCCGGAAGTACCAGACACAGGCGTAGGCGGTCAGGCCGTAGTAGAAGCAGATCATCAGGCCCAGCGCGTAGATGGTGTCGATGAGGACGTTCTCGCTGATGATCGTCATCCCCACGTAGAACGCCGCCGTGGCGGCCCCGGCGACCAGGGTGGCGGTGGACGGCGCCCGGAAGCGCGGGTGCACCTCCGCCAGCCGCTGGGGCAGGGCCCCGTAGGTCCCCATCGCCAGCATGGTCCGGGTCGTCGGCAGGAACGTCGTCTGCAGCGACGACGCCGAGCTCGCGACGACAGCGAGGAAGAGCAGGAACGCCAGGCCCGGGCCCATCACCGGGCCGGCCAGCGCGGCGAAGACGTTGTCCCCGGTCTCGGGGTTACCCAGGCCGGTGCCCTCGGTCCCGATGCCGGCGTACATCTGCACGGCGATCGCCACGCCGACGTAGGTCACGATGATGACCACCATGGTCAGGAGGGCGGCCCGGCCCGGCGTGCGGGCGCTCCCGGCGGTCTCCTCGTTGACCGTCAGGCAGGTGTCCCAGCCCCAGTAGATGAACAGGGAGAGCGACAGGCCGGCGGTGAAGGCGCTGAAGCTGGTGACGGCCGTCGGGTCGAGCCAGGAGATGTCGAAGGAGATGGCGCCGGGTGCGGAGCCGGACTCGACCAGCGCGAGGACGGCGAACACCGCGAGCACGGCCATCTGGAAGCCGACCAGCACGTACTGCACCCGCTTGGTGGCCTCCACGCCCCGGTAGGTGATCCAGGTGGCGACGGCGACGAAGGCCACGCAGGTGAGGGCGTTGACGACCGTGTCGTCGCCGAGCGTGGCCACCGACTCCGAGCCGGTGATCTCACCGAGCAGCAGGTAGAAGAAGGAGACCGCCACGCCGGCGAGGTTCGACAGCACGATGACCGTGGCCAGCAGCGCACCCCAGCCGCACAGCCAGCCGACGTAGGGGTTGAACGCCTTGGTCGTCCAGGTGAAGGACGTCCCGCAGTCCGGCGCCACCCGGTTGAGCTCCCGGTACGCGTAGGCGACCAGCAGCATCGGCAGGAAGCCGGCCAGGAAGATGGCCGGCATCTGCAGGCCGACCTCGGTCACCGTGGGGCCGAGGGTCGCCGTGAGCGCGTACACCGGCGCGATGCTCGAGACGCCGAGCACCACGCTGGCCAGCAGGCCGACGGAGTTCCCCGCCAGCCCCTTGGCCCGCAGATCGGCCTGTCGCCCGGTCCCCCGGTCCTGTCCCACCGCCATGCGGCCCTCCTCTCGTAGCACCGCACGAAGCGGCCTGTCCTCAGCCGGCGGGTGTGCCGCGCCTCACACGCGACAGCCAGCCAGGTCGGCACGGATCGCGGAAGACGCCAGGGTGTACACCCGGCCCGGGCTCCGTCGACACTCCGGCGCGGCCGGCGTGCACGGATCCGAGCGCGAACAGCATGCAGCACGACTGTTTCGCGTGCGTGTCGCCCCAGCGTTCACCCATTCCGTCGAGTGACCCTGGACCCCACGGGCGCGGGGGTGTCCCACCCACCCCTTCCGGCACCATCCGCGGAAATAGCGGCGCCACCCCCGCCGATCGCCGTGGGGGTCGACCCGATGCGGGACCCGTCCGGAGGCTTGGCAACACGGATACCGTCGCATAACCTCTGCTGCAGTACGGATTTCGTCGTCTGACGAGCGCACCGCGCGCCTCCGGCTTACCCCACCGCACGACCGATCGGACCTCGACACCATGACGCGCTACGGCGCCCAGTTCGGGCCTGACATCACCTACCTCGGCGTCGACCGCTGCGACCTCGGCGACCCCGCGACCTTCGCCGACGCCGACGTCGTCGTCCTCGGCGCGCCCTTCGACGGCGGCACCTCGCACCGTCCGGGGACCCGCTTCGGCCCGCAGGCGATCCGGATGACCGACTACCTGGCGCACGACGGGTCCCGGCCGAGCCTGGCGCTGCGCACCGACGGGCTGCGCGACCTGCGGGTGCTCGACGCAGGCGACGTCGAGATGTACTCCGGCGACATCGAGACGGCGCTGGGTGCGCTCGAGGCCGCCGTCGAGACGGTGGCCCGCAGCGGAGCCATCCCCGTCGTCCTCGGCGGTGACCACTCGATCGCCTTCGCCGACGCCAAGGGCGTGGCCAACGTCCTCGGCCACGGCCGCGTCTCGATGGTCCACTTCGACGCACACGCCGACACCGGCGACATCGAGTTCGGCTCCCTGTGGGGCCACGGCCAGCCGATGCGGCGGCTCATCGAGTCCGGCGCACTGCGCGGCGACCGGTTCCTGCAGGTCGGCCTGCGCGGCTACTGGCCACCGCCCGAGACGCTGGACTGGATGGCCGCCCAGCGCATGCGGTCCTACGAGATGACCGAGATCGGCCACCGCGGGCTCGACGCCTGCCTCACCGAGGCGTCGGCCATCGCCACCGACGAGTGCGACGGCGTCTTCCTGTCGGTCGACATCGACGTCTGCGACCCCGGACACGCCCCCGGCACCGGCACCCCGGAGCCCGGTGGGTTGACCGCCCGCCAGCTGCTGGACGCCGTCCGCCGGCTCTGCCTCGAGCTGCCCGTGGTCGGCGTCGACGTGGTCGAGGTCAGCCCGCCCTACGACCACGCCGACATCACCGCGGCCCTGGCCAACCGGGTCGTCCTCGAGGCGCTCTCGGCGATCGCCCGCCGCCGGCGCGACGCCCGCGAGGGCACCCGCTGGGACCCGGCCCTCCCCCTGCTCGCGAACCGCCCCGACACCACCCAGGAGAACCCGTCATGACCGAGCTCGCGACGTCCTGCCACGGCTCCGGCTCGGCCGGCACGCGCGCCGCCGCCGGCACCCCGCACCCGCTCGACCCGCTGACGGCCGACGAGTTCCGCGCGGCGGCCGCCGTCCTGCGCCGCGACGAGGGGGTCGACGAGCGCTGGCGGTTCGCCTCCATCGAGCTGCGCGAGCCGGCCAAGG
Source organism: Geodermatophilus sp. URMC 61 (assembly GCF_052931555.1). Taxonomy (NCBI): domain Bacteria; kingdom Bacillati; phylum Actinomycetota; class Actinomycetes; order Geodermatophilales; family Geodermatophilaceae; genus Geodermatophilus; species Geodermatophilus sp. URMC 61. The sequence goes on along the minus strand of NZ_JBRFHZ010000002.1, from coordinate 489,413 downwards.
ACGTCGTCCGCGCGTTCCGTCCCGGCGACCCGATCCGCCGCGAGGCCCGGGTGACCTGCTGGAGCCGCGACGAGGGGACGCCGTACAAGGCGGTGGTCTCGCTGACCGACGACGCCGTCGTCTCGTGGGAGGCGGTGCCCGGCCAGCAGGCGAACATGACCCTCGACGAGTGGCACGAGGCCCACGAGGTGCTGATCGAGCACCCCGACGTCATCGCTGCACTCGCGAAGCGCGGCATCACGGAGCTCGACCTCGTCCTCATCGACACCTGGGCATACGGCCACTCGCTGATCCCCCAGGGACTGCAGGACCGCCGGGTCGGGTGGACCGACGTGTGGCGCCGCTCGGTGCCGGGCGGCAACCCCTACGCCAACCCGGTCATGGGCCTGCACTTCGTCGTCGACCTCAACACGATGGAGCTGCTGCGGATCGAGGACACCGCGCCCCCGGCCGAGGCTCCGGTCATGGGCGAGTACGTGCCCTCCCTGGTCCCGGGCCTCGAGCAGCGCACCGACGTCAAGCCGCTGGAGATCACCCAGCCCGAGGGCGTCTCGTTCGCCCTCGACGGCCACGAGCTGCGCTGGCAGAAGTGGTCGATGCGGCTGGGCTTCAACCACCGCGAGGGCCTGGTGGTCCACCGGGTGGCCTACGACGGCCGCCCGGTCGCCCACCGGATGTCGTTCGCGGAGATGGTCGTGCCCTACCGCGACCCCAGCCCCGACCACCACCGCCGCACCGCCTTCGACGTCGGCGAGTGGGGCCTGGGCTTCATGACCACGTCGCTGAAGCTCGGGTGCGACTGCCTCGGCGACATCACCTACGTCGACGCCGTGCTGCACGACACCCGCGGCGAGCCGTACACGATCGAGAACGCGATCTGCCTGCACGAGGAGGACGACGGCGTGCTGTGGAAGCACGTCGACGAGCAGGCCGGCGCGGAGGTGCGCCGCTCGCGGCGGATGGTGGTCTCGTTCCACGCCACGGTGGCGAACTACGAGTACCTGACCTACTGGCGCTTCTACCAGGACGGCACCATCCAGTGCGAGGTCCGCGCCACCGGGATCATGGTGACCAGTGCCTACGAGGGCACCCCGCCGGCGTACGGCACCGTCGTCGACGAGCGCACCTACGCGCCGATCCACCAGCACTTCGTCGTCGCCCGGCTGGACATGGAGGTCGACGGCCCGGAGAACACCGTCGTCGTCACCGAGAGCGAGGCGCTGCCGGTGTCGGAGGACAACCCGTACGGGCTCGCCGTGGTCACCCGCAGCCGCGCGGTGGAGACCGAGGCCGAGGGCCGTCTGGACGTCGACTTCGCCACCCAGCGCAGCTTCAAGGTGGTCAACCGCACCAAGCCCAACCGCCTGGGGACGGCGCCGGGCTACAAGCTGTCCCCGAACTCGGCGCTGCCCGCGCTGGCCGACCCGAGTGCGCCGTTCCGGCAGCGTGCCCAGGTCATCGACCACCCGGTGTGGGTGAGCCGGTTCGACGAGGAGGAGCGCTGGCCCTCCGGGGAGTTCTGCAACCAGAGCCGCCTCGACGCCGGCCTGCCGGTCTGGCAGGAGGCCGATCGCCCGCTCGTGGACACCGACCTCGTGCTCTGGCACGTGTTCGGCATCCACCACGTGCCGCGACCCGAGGACTGGCCGGTCATGCCGGTCGACGTCGTGTCCTTCGAGCTCAAGCCGGTCGGCTTCTTCGACCGCAACCCGGCCCTCGACGTCCCGCCGGCCCCGGGCACGTGCCACTAGCAGGACCTTCCTGCCCCCCGCCACATGCAGTACAAGGACCCCGTTCTCCCCACCCTTCGCAGGCTCAGGGCGGGGACCCGGAACGGGGCCAGGGTCCCTGCAGGGGGGCCGGACGTGCCGTTGCCGCTCGGCCCGGCGGCCCTGCCGCGGTTCCTCGCCCGCAGTGCGGCGGGGACCGCGGCAGGGTGCGCCTCGGTGCACGTCCTCGTACAGGTCGCCGCCCCGCACCCGGGGGCGGTCGGCACCGCCGCACTCGCCGTGGCCTGCCTGCTGTGCGCGGTGCACCTGTGGCGGCGGCCGGGCCGGGCGGCGTGGACGGCGCACGCCGTCCTGACGACGGCGATGCTCGTGGTCCACCCGCCCGCCCTGCACCACCACGCCGCGACGAGCCTGGCCGCATGGGCCGGCCCGGTCGCAGGGCTGCTGGCGGTCGTCGCGCTGCTGCTCGCCGTGGTGCGCGGGATCGGTGCGGTGCACCGCACCTTTCGCAGCTGACCGTCGGCAGCGATCCGCTGGTCACGGGGGCCGATGCGCCGTCTCCGACACGGGTCCCTGCCGCCGTGGGCCTGGCTGACGGTGCGCGGCACGCGGCGGACGGTCCGGTGCCGCTTCCTGCCGTGCCGTGCCACCATCGGCTGGGACGCCGTCGGGGCTCCGGGGCCACGCCAGCCCCTCTCCGGTGCCGGCACGGAGGGAGTCCCAGGATGACCACGTGGACGCGGAACCGGCTGGCCCTGATCCCGGCGGCACTCCTCCTCCTGGCCGGGTGCTCCTCGAACGGCGTCGGCGCGGCTGAAGAGACGCACGGGGGGCACGCTCCGGGGACCGGCGCCGCCGAGCCGGTTCCGCCGTCCGCCTCCGCGCCGGCGCCGGCGGTCCCCGCCGGCCTGCCCGGCATGCCGCCGGTCAACGATCCCACCAACGTCTACGCGGAGGCCGGCGCGGGGATGCTCAGCCCCGCCGCCCGAGCCGCCCGCCCTCTGGTCTACGTGCCGCACAACGACTCCGGCGACGTGTGGGTCATCGACCCGGCCACGTTCACGGTGGTCGACCGCTTCCCCGCCGGCGTGGAGGTCCAGCACGTCGCCCCCTCCTACGACATGCGGACGCTCTACGCCTCGGACGACCTCGGCAACAGACTCACGCCGATCGACCCCACCACCGGGGAGCCCGGCCCGGCCATCCCCGTCGTGGACCCCTACAACCTGTACTGGCTCCCCGACGGCAGCTCGGCGGTCTCGGTCGCCGAGAGGCTGCGGACGCTGGTGTTCTACGACCCGCACAGCTGGGCCGAGCAGGGGCGGCTGGAGATCCCCGAGTGCGCGGGCATCGATCACGCCGACCTCACCGCCGACGGACGGCTCGCCGTTTTCAGCTGCGAGTTCGCCGGCCGGGTCGCCGTCGTCGACGTCGCCACCCGTCGGCTGGTGCGGCTGATCGACATGCCGGTCCGCAACACCCACATGGGCCCCCAGGACGTGAAGCTCTCCCCGGACGGCTCCCGGTTCTACGTCGCCGACCACGACCAGGGCGGCCTCTGGGTGATCGACGGGGCCGCGACCCGGGTGATCGGCGAGATCCCGACAGGGGCGGGCGCCCACGGCCTCTACCTCAGCCGGGACGCCTCGGTGATGTACGTGTCCAACCGGCTGGCGAGCAGCGTGAGTGTGCTCGACGCCCGCACCGGGGAGCTCCACAGCACCTGGCCGATCCCGGGTGGCAGCCCCGACATGGGCGGGGTGACCGCCGATGGCAGCCAGTTGTGGCTGTCGGGCCGCTACGACGACGAGGTGTACGTGCTCGCCACCGACGACGGGCGTCTGCTGGCCCGCATCCCCGTGGGCAGGGGGCCCCACGGGCTGTGCGTGTGGCCGCAGCCGGGTCGCTACTCCCTCGGGCACACCGGTGTGACGCGCTGACGCGGACGGCGCCCGGCGGCGACCGGCCGGCACCCGGCCGTCAGTCCTCGGGCAGCCGCACCGGGGCGAGCTCGTCGAAGAGGTCACCCGGGCCGGGGTTGTCCGGGTGGCTGCGCCCACCGAGGTGGTGGACGACGCCCCACACCGCGTTGAGCGCCGTCTGCACCGCACCCTCGGCCCAGCCGGCGGTCCAGGAGATGTCGTCACCGGCGAGGAACAGGCCGCGGTACCGCTCGGGCAGCTCGTCCTGCATGAAGTGGGTGAACAACCGCCGCTGGTAGCGGTAGTGGCCGGGCAGGTTGGCCTTGAACGCGCCCATGAAGTCGCGCTCGGACTCCCACGACACGGTCACCGGCGAGGCGATGACGTGCCGGCGCAGGTCGACGTCGGGGTAGATCTCCCGCAAGGAGGACAGCATGACCTCCATGCGCTCGGTCGCCGACAGCGGCAGCCACTTCAGCGAGTCGTCGGCCCAGGTGTAGCTCAGGCAGATCAGCCCGGGCCTCCCCTCCCCCTGGTCGAGCAGGTACGTGCCGCGGGTCATCCGGTCCGACAGCGTCATGCTCATCCGGTGCCGGCCGGTCTGCGGGTCGACGTCCTTCCAGAACGGCCGGTCGACCAGGCAGAACAGCTTGGTGGAGCCCATGTAGTGGGTGCGCTCGATCGCCGTCCAGTGGTCGATCGGGAACAGCTCCTCGTCGCAGACGATGCGGGAGAGCAGGTTCCAGCTCTGCGCGGTGAACACCGCCGCCGGGTAGGTGCGGATGCCGCCGTCGGTGTCGGTGACGGTCAGGCAGTTGGGCGCGGTCCGGTGCAGCCGGGTCACCCCGGGCAGCGGCCGCCCGCCGGGGTGCAGCGCGGCCAGGCTGGTGCCGGCCGGCCAGTGCACCGGCGCCTCGACCTCGCGGTGCCACAGCCCCACCGGCACCTGCTGGGAGCCGCCGACGATGGACAGGTGGTCGTCGTCGGCCGCGGTGTAGACCACCCGCAGGATCTCGAGCATCGAGTTCGGGTAGTCGGTGTCCCAGCCGCCGGTGCCGAAGCCGACCTGGCCGAAGACCTCGCGGTGCCGGAAGGAGCGGAACGCCGGCGAGGCGGCCAGGAACCCGTAGAAGGTCGTGTCGTCGAGCTGCTCGACCAGCTCGTCCCAGATCGCCTTGATCGTCTTGACGTCGCGGTCGCGGATGGCCTCCTGCATCTCCTCCAGGCGGGCGCCCTGCACGAGCGTCTCGCGCCAGGCGTCGGCGACCTCGCGGTAGAGCGGGGGCAGGTCGTCGAGGGTCCGCGCGTAGTGCGTCTCGCCCTTGAGGTCGACCACGGTGCTGGGGGTGGCGACGTCGAGCGGGTTCGGGAAGCGCACGGTCCGCAGGCCGAGGTCGCGCACGTAGGAGAACAAGGCCGTCGACGACGGCGGGAAGCGCATCGCGCCCATCTCGGCCACCACGCCGGGGTGGCCCTCGAACGGCGTCGAGCGCAGCCGGCCGCCGATCTGGTGGGCCTCGTAGACGACGGGTCTCAGGCCCAGCCGCATCAGCTCGTACGCGGTGACGATGCCCGACAGGCCGCCGCCGATGACGGCGACCTCGGTGCCGTGGTGGGCGCGGGGCACCTCGCCGAGCCCGGCCGGGTGGGCCAGCCAGTCGTCGTAGGCGAAGGGGAAGTCCGGGCCGAACATCGTCAGCGGCCGGACCGGGCGCTCCTCGCCCGGCTCGTGGGCGGCGACGGGGATGGCGGAGGTCATGCGGGGGTCTCCGTGGGGTAGAGCTCGGGGCGGCGGTCGGCCAGGTGGGTGTTCACCCGGCGGGAGGCGGTGAGGACGGCGGGGTCGACGTCGGCGAGCAGCAGCTCCTCGCCCCGGCCGGCCCGCGCCAGCTCGGTGCCGTCGGGGGCGATGACGCAGCTGGCACCGCAGTAGACGAACCCCCCCTCGACACCGGTGCGGTTGGCGTAGGCGACGAACAGCTGGCTCTCGTAGGCGCGGGCCGGCACGAGCACCGTGCCGACGTGGCCGTAGGGGTCCATCAGCCCGGTGGGGACGACGAGCAGCTCGGTGCCGGCGAGGGCGTGGGCGCGCACCGCCTCGGGGAACTCGACGTCGTAGCAGACCAGGATGCCGACGGTGAGGTCGTCGAGCCGGAACTGCACGACCCCGACGTCCCCGGGCACGAAGGCGTCGCGGTCGACGTCGCCGTACAGGTGCGTCTTGGCGTAGCCGACCGGCCCGCTGCCGTCGCGGTCGACGACGACCACGGTGTTGGCCACGCCGGCCGGCGTGCGCACCGGCATCCCGACCGCGATCGCCAGGCCGTGCTCGGCGGCGATCGCGGCCACCCGGTCGGTGAGCGGGCCGGGCACCGGCTCGGCCAGCTCGGCGACCCGCTCGGCGCCGATGGCGTAACCGGTCAGCGACATCTCCGGCGTCACCAGCAGCCGGGCGCCGGCCGCGGCCGCACGGCGCGCGGCATCGGCGACCGCGGCCAGGCCGGCGTCGGGATCCGGCGTCTCGGCCGGCCCCTGCAGGAGTGCGATGCGCACGGTCCCCCCTCGCGCTCAGGCGCCGGCCGACGGGGTCCGCAGCGCCGAGTGGCGGTACCCGTAGCCGGCGTACACGGCCAGCCCCACCAGCATCCACGCGAGGAACACCAGCCAGGTCGCCGTCCCGAGGCCGAACACCAGGAGGACGCAGAACAGCACGCCGAGCACCGGGGTGAGCGGGTACAGCGGGGTCCGGAAGGTGCGCGGGAGGTCCGGCCGGGTGCGGCGGAGCAGGACGACGCCGACGTTGACCAGCGCGAAGGCGAACAGCGTGCCGATGCTCGTGGCGTTGGCCAGCTCGCCGAGCGGGATCAGACCGGCGAGCAGCGCGATGACGACGCCGACGATGACGGTGTTGGCCACCGGGATCCGGCGGCGGGCGCTCACCTTCGAGAACACCGGCGGCACCAGGCCGTCGCGCGACATCGCGTAGAGGATGCGGGTCTGCCCGTAGAGCACGGTCAGGACGACGCTGGCGATCGCGATCACGGCGCCGATCGAGAGCAGCACCGCCGTCCAGGTCTGCCCGGTCGCGCTGCCGAGGACGTCGGCGAGTGCGGCCTCGGAGCCGCTGATCTGCGGCCACGGCACCGCGCCGACGGCGGCCAGCGCCACCAGGACGTAGACGACGGTGACCACGGCCAGCGACAGCACGATGGCGCGCGGGAGGTCGCGGCGGGCGTCGCGGGCCTCGTCGCCGGCGGTCGAGGCGGCGTCGAAGCCGATGTAGGAGAAGAACGCCTGCGAGGCCGCGGCGGTGACGCCGGCGATGCCCATGGGGACGAACGGCGCCAGGTTGCCGGCGCGGAAGGCGGTGAAGGCGACCGCGCAGAAGAACAGCAGGACGCCGACCTTGAGCACGACCATCGCGGTGTTGACCTCCGCGCTCTCGCTGGTGCCGCGCAGCAGCAGCACCGTCGCGAGCAGGACGACGACCACGGCCGGGACGTTCACGATCCCGCCGTCGCCGGGCGGCGCGGACAGCGCCTCGGGCAGCACCGCGCCGACCGTGCCGGAGGCGAGGTCGTCGATGTAGGCGCCCCAGCCGACGGCGACGGCGGCCACCGAGACCCCGTACTCGAGCATCAGGCACCAGCCGCAGACCCAGGCGACGAGCTCGCCCATGGTGGCGTAGGTGTAGGAGTACGACGACCCCGAGACCGGGATGGTGCCAGCCAGCTCGGCGTAGGACAGCGCACTGAACAGCGCGGTCACCGCGGCCAGCACGAAGCCGAGCACGACGGCCGGGCCGGCCAGGGGTACCGCCTCGCCGAGGATGACGAAGATGCCGGTGCCGAGGGTGGCGCCGATGCTCAGCGCGGTGAGCTGGAGCAGGCCCATCGAGCGGCGCAGCGCGGAGCCGGCCGTCTCCTGGTGCTGGGCGACGATCACGTCGACCGGCTTGAGCCGGAGGAGCTGACTGCGGCGGGCCGGGGCCGTGCCCCGCGGGTCGGCGCTGACTGTGCTCACGGGGGCTCCTCTGCGGCTGCTGCTGTGGTCTGGATCGCAGCGAGCATCACCACACGTTGCCCATCTGTCAACAACTGTTTCCTAGATCGGCTCCCGTCCCACCGGCAGGGCGGGGGCGAAGACCCACAGCACCCGGGTGGTCCCGTCCGTCCGCAGCGAGCGGAAGCCGTGCTCGGTGCCGGGCGAGAAGGTGAAGGCGTCACCGGGGCCCAGCGTCGTGACGTCCCCGCCGACCGTCACCTCGAGGTCGCCCTCGAGGACGAAGACGAACTCGACCTCGGCCGGCAGGGCGTAGGTCTCCTCACCGCTCCCGCCCCCCGGGGCGATCTCGGAGAGGATGGCCTGCAGCCGCCGCTCCCCCGTGGGCGTGAGCAGGTACTCGGTCAGACCCTGGCCCCCGAAGGCGATGGGCGGGTAGCTGCCGGCGCGGACGGCCTCCCCGCTGGGCGCGGCCTCGAACAGACTGCCCGGCGAGATGTCGAGTGCGGCGCAGACCCGCACGAGGGCCGCCACCGAGGCGCTGGCCTGGTCGCGCTCGAGCTTGCTGAGGAAGCCCTTGGTCAGCCCGCTGGCCGCGGCCACGTCGGTGAGCGTCAGCCGGCGCGCCTGCCGGGCCGCCTTGAGCCGCCCGCCGATCCGCGGCGGGCTCGTGTCGGTCACTGCCTCCATCACCACCTCCCCGTCCTGGCCGGACAGTAGTTGCCGGCGGGTCGTTGACAAATGGGAAACACGAGTTGACAGTGGCGACGGACCCGGACGGGGGATCGGCGGCGCCGGTCCCGCAGACCCCAGGAGAGCTCGTGGACGACCAGACCCCGATCGGCCCCGTCGACGCCACGCGGGTCCCCCGCTACGCCGGGCCGGCCACGCTCGCCCGGCTGCCGCGGATCGACGAGGTCTCCCGCGCCGACGTCGCCGTCCTCGGGGTGCCGTTCGACTCCGGGGTCAGCTACCGGCCCGGCGCCCGCTTCGGCCCCGGGCACGTGCGGGCGGGCTCCAAGCTGCTGAGGCCCTACAACCCCGCACTGGACGCCACCCCGTTCGGCACCCAGCAGGTGGCCGACGCCGGCGACATCGGCGTCAACCCCTTCGACCTCGGTGAGGCGATCGAGACGATCGACCGGGAGGTGACCGCACTGCGCGCCGACGGGGCGCAGCTGCTCACCATCGGCGGCGACCACACCATCGCGCTGCCGATCCTGCGCTCGCTGGCCCGCGACCACGGGCCGGTCGCCGTCCTGCACTTCGACGCCCACCTCGACACGTGGGACACCTACTTCGGCGCCCCCTACACGCACGGCACGCCGTTCCGCCGCGCCAGCGAAGAGGGGCTCATCGACCTGGAGCGGTCGCTGCACATGGGCATCCGCGGCCCGCTGTACGGCAAGCAGGACCTCGAGGACGACGCCGTACTGGGCTTCCAGGTCATCCGCTCCGACGACTACGAGGTCGACGGCGTGCGCAGCATCGTCGAGCGGATGCGCAGCCGGCTGGCCGGCGGCCCGGTCTACGTGTCGGTCGACATCGACGTCCTCGACCCGGCCCACGCACCGGGCACGGGGACGCCGGAGGCCGGTGGGCTGACCAGCCGCGAGCTGCTCAACACGCTGCGCGGGCTGGTCGGCCTCGACGTCGTCGGCGCCGACATCGTCGAGGTGTCCCCGCCCTACGACCACGCCGAGCTGACCGCCATCGCCGCGTCCCACGTGGCCTACGACCTGCTGTCGGTCCTCGCGCTCAACCGCGCCGGCGCCTGAACCTCAGAGCCCGGCGTCGGGCGACGTCGGGCTCTGTGGCCCGCGGGTGCCCCAGGCGTAGGTCTGCTTGGCCAGGCCCAGGTAGAGGTGGGTCTCGGTGGACTCCACGCCGTCCACCGCGCGGATGCGGGCGACGGCGTCGAGCAGCTGGTCGTCGTCCTCGCAGACCACCTCCACCAGCAGGTCCACCGAGCCCGCGGTGATGACGACGTAGTCGACCTCGGTGAACGCGGCGATCCGGTCGGCTGCGACGCGGGCGTCACCGCTGGTGCGCACGCCGACCATCGCCTGCCGTGAGAACCCGACCTGCAGCGGGTCGGTGACCCCGACGATCTGCATCACGCCGGCGTCGAGCAGCCGCTGCACCCGCTGCCGGACGGCGGCCTCGGACAGCCCGACCGCCGCGGCGATGCGCGCGTAGGGACGGCGGCCGTCCTCCTGCAGCTGCTCGATGATCGCCCGCGAGACGTCGTCCAGCACGAACTGCCGACGGATGCTCATGCCAGTCCTCCCCGCACGTGGTCCCGGCGGACCCGGGCCCCCGGATCGTAGCCAGGCGCGGCGCTGACGACGTGGCCCGTTGGGGTGGCCCGCCGCTACGATTCTGATACTTGCAGCCTCTCAGGACGACGGGATCCGCAGCCATGACCACCACCGAGCAGGATGTCGCAGCGCCCGGTCAACCCGTCGGCGCGGACGCCACCGCCAACCTCTGGCTGCACTTCTCCCGGATGGGCGCGTACCGCGACACCCCGCCGCCGGTGATCGTGCGCGGACGGGGCGCGGAGGTCTTCGACGACCGCGGCCGGCGCTACCTGGACGGCCTGGCCGGTCTCTTCGTCGTCCAGGCCGGCCACGGGCGCCGGGTGCTGGCCGAGGCGGCCGCGCGGCAGGCGGAGGAGCTGGCGTTCTTCCCGCTGTGGTCCTACGCCCACCCGGCGGCCATCGAGCTCTCGCAGCGGCTGGCCGCCGCCGCTCCCGGCGACCTGAACCGGGTCTTCTTCACCACCGGCGGCAGCGAGGCCGTGGAGACGGCGTGGAAGGTGGCCAAGCAGTACTTCAAGCTGACCGGCAAGCCGGGGAAGACCAAGGTCATCAGCCGGGCGGTCGCCTACCACGGGACCACGCACGGCGCCCTGTCGATCACCGGGATCCCCGCGCTCAAGCAGGCCTTCGAGCCGCTGGTCCCGGGCAGCATCCGGGTACCCAACACCAACGCCTACCGGGCGCCGCTGTTCGGTGACGACCCCGAGGCGTTCGGCCGGTGGGCCGCCGACCAGATCGAGCAGGCCATCCTGTTCGAGGGCCCGGACACCGTCGCGGCCGTGTTCCTCGAGCCGGTGCAGAACGCCGGCGGCTGCTTCCCGCCACCCCCCGGCTACTTCGCGCGGGTGCGCGAGATCTGCGACCGCTACGACGTGCTGCTGGTCAGCGACGAGGTGATCTGCGCCTTCGGCCGGCTGGGCACGACCTTCGCCTGCGACAAGTTCGGCTACGTGCCCGACATGATCACCTGCGCGAAGGGGATGACCTCGGGGTACTCCCCTATCGGCGCGATGATCGCCTCGGACCGCGTCGTCGAGCCGTTCCTCCGCGACACGGCGTCCTTCTCGCACGGCTACACGTTCGGCGGGCACCCGGTCAGCTGCGCGGTGGCCCTGGCCAACCTCGACGTCTTCGAGGAGGAGCGGCTCAACCAGCGGGTGCTCGCCAACGAGGGGGCCTTCCGCGCCACGCTGGAGCGGCTGCTGGACCTGCCCATCGTCGGCGACGTGCGCGGCGACGGGTACTTCTACGGGATCGAGCTGGTCAAGGACGAGGCGACCAAGGAGACCTTCGACGCCGAGGAGTCCGAGCGGCTGCTGCGCGGCTTCCTCTCCGGTGCGCTGTTCGACTCCGGCCTCTACTGCCGGGCCGACGACCGCGGGGACCCGGTCATCCAGCTCGCCCCGCCGCTCATCTGCGGTCAGGCGGAGTTCGACGAGATGGAGCAGATCCTGCGCAGCGTGCTGACGGAGGCCTGGGCGAAGCTGTGAGCAGCCTGGTGATCCATCGGGGGGTGGTGCTCCGTCTCGGCGTCTCGAGCAGCCACCCGCCCGTGACCACCGGGGGAGTCGTCGGACAGACGTCCTGGACGGCGGTGCCGACCGCGGAACGTCCTGTCACCCTTCCGGCGGCCTGTGGGACACCGCCCGGCTTCCAGGTCATCCCCGCCGCCGGGTCGTGGCACGCACCCTGGCCTGGATCAGCGGGCACCGCCGCTGCGTGCGCGACGACGAGACCCGGCCCGAGCACGCCGAGGTGATGGTCTCGCTCGCCATGATCATGGCCATGTCCCGCCGGCTGGCCCGGTGAGCGAGTTCCCGGACGCGTCCCGAGGCTGAGGCGACGCGGCCGACACGCGTCCATGAACGGCCCATCTCGACGCGGACACCCGTGACGGGGGTCCGCGGACAGTCGTCCAGGTGCTCGGCGTGTCACCACCGGCTGGTCCTGGAGCGCGTGGACGATGGGCCCGCGACCGCTTCGTCCACGAGCAGCCGGCCGCGCTGATGGTGGCGGTCGCGGCCGACCTGCGGATGCCGTTCGAGCCCGGTCGGACTCGGCATCCGCCCACGATGCCAAGCGGAAGGGCTCGGCCACATGAGCGGGTTGTCTCGGCGGGAGTTCCTGGAATACGCGTCGGTAGCACTGCTGGGGATCGGGCTGGGTCGTGGCCTGACCAGCCACGACCCTGCTGGTGAGAGCAGTGACCGAACCGGGCGGCTCATCGGCGACGGGTCGACCGCCGACACAGGTCCCCAGCCGCACCAGCCAGTGCCCGAGCGGCTGGAGCCAGGACAGACGCCACCGCAGTTCGTCGTCTTCTCCTGGGACGGAGCGGCCAACCTGGAGACCGGACTGTTCCCGCGGTTCCGCTCGCTGGCGGCCGAGTACGGCGCGGCGATGACCTTCTTCCTCAGCGGCATCTACGCCCTGCCGTCCGAACACCGGATGCTGTACGCCCCGCCGCGGCACCCGGTGGGCGCCTCGGACATCGAGTTCCTGTCCACCGCCGAGGTCGTCGCCACCATGAGCGAGATCCGCGCCGCCTGGCTGGACGGCCACGAGATCGGCACCCACTTCAACGGGCACTTCTGCGGGGACAACGGGGTCTCGCTGTGGACGCCGGCCGACTGGGCCGAGGAGATCGCCCAGGCCAAGCGGTTCGTGCAGACCTGGAAGACCACCACCGGGCTGGCCGGCCGACCCGACGTGCCGCCGCTCCCCTTCGACTACGAGCGCGAGCTCATCGGCGGCCGCACCCCCTGCCTGCAGGGCCAGGAGGGGCTGCTGCCCACCGCCGCCGCGCTGGGCTGGAAGTACGACGCCAGCTCACCCGGCGGCGTGCAGGTCTGGCCCGACCAGCGGGCGGGCCTGTGGGACTTCCCCCTGCAGGCCGTGCCGTTCCCCGGCGCCACCGCCGGCAAGGCCCGCCACGCCCTGGCGATGGACTACAACATCATGTACAAGCAGACCGACGGCGACACGGACGGCGACCCGGGCATGTACCCGACCTGGCGAGCCCAGGCCCGCGACGCCTACCTCGCGGGCTTCCAACGCGCCTACACCACCAACCGGGCGCCGCTGTTCATCGGCAACCACTTCGAGCAGTGGAACGGCGGCATCTACATGGACGCCCTCGAGGAGGCCCTGCGCCAGATGGCCGAACGGCCTGACGTCCGCCTGGTGTCCTTCCGCCAACTCGTCGCCTGGCTGGAAGCCCAGGACCCGACCACGCTGGCCCGGCTGCGGACGCTCTCGCCGGGTCAACCACCTCCCGACGGATGGCGCACCTTCCTGGCGCCCTGATCACGGCTGTGGTGTCCATCAGGGGCCAGGACGCCGGAGCCTCGCAGGCCACGTAGGACGTGTGTCGCACGACGAAGACGACGGCGGCCGGCGGTTCCTGTGCGGCACCACGAACGACCCTGGAGGCGGCCGCATCGTCCACCTCTCGCACGTCATCAACGAGCACCCGGAACCCGCCGCCATGGCGGACCCACCGCTCGGGTGGATCGCGCTCCGATGACGTTGCGGTGACGCGGGACCAGCATCGTGGGCCCCCGGCTCCTCGGCGTCGGGCACGCATCGGTCCCACCTGCAGGAACCACTCTGCTGCCGAACTCGTCGACTGGACACGGCATGACTCTCCCTGGAGGACCCACGAGTCGAGCGTCGGGAACCTCACCCGACCTCGGAGGACCCGAACCCACGAGTGTGGTCAGCGAGCAGCCGGCGCCCGAGATCCACTCGTACCCGGTCAACCGGCCCTGGCGAGAGGGTGTGATCACTCGCGCGAAGGAGCTCGAAGAGCTGAACCGGTGGATCGGACGACATCCGGAGCGGATGGGTTCGGAGGAGTTGTCGCAAGCCGTCTGTTCGCACGTACGGGTCGCCATCGGGCGCGCCAGGGACAGGAATCCGTGGCGAGCCATCACGGGGAGCAGCCTGCAGGGCGCCACCACGAACCTGGACGCGGCCGAGGCATGCCTGTTGCGTCTCGCACCCGATTCCTACCTGCGCGGTCAGATGCCGAGCTTCCTCGCCCACGTGCGTCGTCAACTACCTCCGCACGACCCACGCCGGTCACGGCTGGAGGAGATCTCAGCCGCTCGACGAGGTTCGCACCAGCGACTGAACGGAAACGCTCCGGCCGAGCGGCGCGGGTCCGCCGAGGAGGCGCGGGGGATCATCAACAGCGCGGTGCGCGCAGCTCGCCGAGGTCCTCAGCGGAACCTCAACGGGAACGCTCCGACCGAGCCGCACGAGTTCTCCGACGAGGAGCGGGGGATCATCATCGGCGCGGTGCGCGCGGCCAGTTCCAGGAACGCCCGCGAGTTGATGCTGGCGAAGAGCTTCCTCAACACCCTCGTCTTCACATCGCTCATCCTGGTACTGCTGGCCGTGGCCGTAGCCGTGTTCGGATTCGTGACCCCCTCCACCGTCTCACTCTGCTTCGCGCCCGAGACGGCCGAGGGCGTCACGGTCGTGTGTCCAACGGCGCAGTCAGTGGTCGGGTCGGGTGACACCGGCGCTGCCATCGACCAGGTCATGGACGAGACGGCCGCGCACTGGGACCTGTTCACGGTGGAGGCGCTCGGCCTCGCAGCGGCCGCCATCTCGGCGGCCGTCGCGCTCCGGAACATCCACGGGACCCACACCCCGGTCGGGATCCCCATCTCGCTCGCGCTCCTCAAGTTGCCCCTCGGATCGCTCACCGCCGTCCTGGGCCTCCTGCTGATGCGGGGAGGATTCGTTCCCGGCCTCACTGCGCTCGACTCGCCGCCGCAGATCCTCGCCTGGGCCGTGTTGTTCGGCTACGCCCAGCAGATATTCACCAGGCTCGTCGATCGACAGGCCCACACCGTGCTCGAGGGGGTGACGGTGGAAGTCCCTGAGGAGACCGCCTCGTACGACACCGCGTCCGCGGCGAGACGATCCGGGCGAGGCAGGACCGGATCGGGCGTCTCCACTGCCGACTCCTCGGGCTGACGTGACCGACTCGCCGGGACCTCCGGGGACCGCTGACCCCTCGACCATCGGCGGGAGGCTCCCTGCACCGGCCGGTGCGACAGCCACCCGCCGGTGATCGACGCACGGGATGCGTCAGCCGCCGTCCTCCGACACCGGCACGCAGAGCACCGGGCGGTCGGACAGGTGCAGCAGCTTGTGCGACACCGAGCCGAGGACGGCGCCGCGCAGCGGGCTCTCGCCGCGCGTGCCCACGACGATGACCCGGCCGTCGTGCCGGTGCGCGGCGTCGATCAGCGCCTGGGCCGGCTTCTGGGGCAGCACCTCGACGACCGTGCGGACGCCGGCCTCCTCCGCCTCCGCGACCGCGTGCGACACCGCCGCACGGCCCATCTCGGTGAGCGCCCGCTGGTGCGCCTGGAACTCCTCACCCACCCCGCCGGGCGGCTCGACGCCGTACACGAGGACGAGGGGCTCGTCGAACCGCGCGGCCAGCGAGATCGCCGTGGTCAGGGCCGGCCGGGACCCCGGCGACTCGTCGTAGCCCAGGACGATGCTCACCGCAGGTCCTCGTCGACGTGGATGCGGTCGCCGGCGATCCCCGGCCGCTCCTGCCAGTACCTGCTGTCCCTGGCCCGCCAGACGACCATCAGCACGAGGCCGACGAGGAAGATCCCGACGCCGATCACCAACGGCGGGCCGACGCCCAGCCACGCCTGTCCGGTGTAGGAGTTCTCCGGGTCGGCGAGGTCGCGGATCGACAGCACCAGCAGCCAGATCAGCAGCCCGGCGCCCACCAGCGGCCCGACCCCGATGAGCAGGAGCGCCGAGACGCTGCTGGTCAGCTGCCTGCGGTGGTAGACGGCGCAGGCGATGCCGGTCAGTGCGTAGTAGAAGGCGATGAGCAGCGACAGCGCGGTGATCGAGTCGAACAGCGCGTTCTCGCTGAGCAGGCTGACGCCCACGAACCAGACGCTGGCGATGCCGCCCACCCACCAGGTGGACACGTCGGGGGTGCGGTGGCGCGGCGAGATGTGGCCGAAGCGTCGGGGGAACGCGTGCCGCCGCGCCATCGACAGCCCGGTGCGCGAGGCCGGGAGGATCGTCGTCTGCGTCGAGGCGATCGCCGCCGTGGCCACCGACAGGAGGACCACCCAGTCCCAGCCGCCCATCACCTCGGTGGAGAGCAGGGCGAAGACCGCCTCCTCCTCGTCGGCGTTCTCCGCGAGGTAGTCGGTGCCGGCGAAGGCGAGCACGGCGACGGCGACGCCGACATAGGTGGCCAGCAGGACGACCGTGGAGGCGATCGCGGCCCGGCCGGGGGTGGACGTCGAGTCACGGGTCTCCTCGGTGAGGTTGACCGCCGACTCCCAGCCCCAGTACGCGAACACCCCGAGGAGCAGGCCCCCGGACAGCGCCGCCCCGCCGGCGCCGAACGGGTTGAGCCAGCTCCAGCTCGGGTCCAGGCCGCCGAGCGGGCTGTCTCCCGTGACCCCGCGGTAGATGGCGACCGCGGCGAAGACCAGCAGGGCGAGGGTCTGGGCGATGATCAGCCCGTTCTGCACGTGGGCCGAGAGCTCGGTGCCCAGCACGCAGATCCACGTCATCAGCAGGATGAGCGCGACGGTCAGCACGAGGACGACCGCCGTGTTCTCGGCCAGCGAGTCCAGGTCCAGCGTCCGCAGCGTGAAGACGACGCCCACGTTGGCCAGCGACCCGATGATCAGGACGCCGGTCATCGTGATGGCCCAGCCGCCGATCCAGCCGGCCCACGGCCCCATCGCCCGGGTGACCCAGGAGAACGTCGTCCCGCAGTCGGGATCGACCCGGTTGAGCGCGGCGAAGGCCGACGCGATGAGGAGCATCGGCACGAACGAGGCCAGCAGCACGCCGGGCGCGTTGACCCCCGTGAGCGCCACCAGCGCGCCGATGATCGCCGCCAGTGAGTAGGCCGGCGAGGTGGAGGCCAGACCGATCACGAGGGCGTCGAGGAACCCGATGGCGCCCGGGCGGAGGGTGGCCTCCTCGCCCGGGCGGACGGTGGAGTCGGGAGGGTCCGGCTGCATCCCACGGTTATCGCAGCAGATCGACCTCGCGACAAGGGTTCTGTGTTCGCAGACCTGTCCTGACCACGGAAGTCGTAGCTACAGTGGCCGCCTCCCGTGGAGGTGGACATGCGCATCCTGCTGGTCGGCGCCGGCGGTGTCGGCAGCGCGGTGACGGCGATCGCGGCGCGCCGGAGCTTCGTGGAGCGACTCGTCGTCGCCGACTTCGACCCCGCCCGCGCGGAGAAGGCCGTCGCCGCGGCGGGCGATCCGCGGTTCCTCGCCGCCCGGGTCGACGCCTCCGACGAGGCCGGCGTCCGGGCCCTGCTCGCCGAGCACGGCTGCGACGTGCTGCTCAACGCGACCGATCCGCGGTTCGTCATGTCGCTGTTCCGCGCGTCGCTGGCAGCCGGCGTCGACTACCTGGACATGGCGATGTCCCTGTCACGTCCGCACCCGGAGCGCCCGTACGAGGAGACCGGGGTCAAGCTCGGCGACGCGCAGTTCGCGCTGGCCCCCGAGTGGGAGGCGGCCGGCCGGCTGGCCCTGGTCGGCATGGGCGTGGAGCCGGGTCTCTCCGACGTGTTCGCCCGCTACGCCGCCGACCACCTGTTCTCCCAGATCGACGAGCTCGGTGTCCGGGACGGGTCCGACCTGACCGTGCAGGGCCACGCCTTCGCGCCGTCCTTCAACATCTGGACGACGATCGAGGAGTGCCTCAACCCGCCGGTCGTGTGGGAGAGGGACAGGGGCTGGTACACCACCGAGCCGTTCAGCGAGGCGGAGGTCTTCGACTTCCCCGAGGGCATCGGCCCGGTCGAGTGCGTCAACGTCGAGCACGAGGAGGTGCTCCTCATGCCGCGCTGGATCGACGCCCGGCGGGTCACCTTCAAGTACGGCCTCGGGTCCCAGTTCATCCAGGTGCTGAAGGTGCTGCACGAGACCGGACTGGACTCGACGACGCCGGTCCGGGTCGGGGACGTCGAGGTCGCGCCGCGCGACCTGGTCGCCGCGGCGCTGCCGGACCCCGCCTCGCTCGGCGAGCTGATGACCGGCAGGACGTGCGCGGGTCTCCGGGTCAGCGGCACGGGGACCGACGGCCGACCGCGCCGGGTGTACCTGTACCACGTCGTCGACAACGCCTGGTCGATGGCCGAGTACGGGTCCCAGGCGGTGGTCTGGCAGACCGCGGTCAACCCCGTGGTGGCCCTGGAGCTCCTCGCGACCGGGCAGTGGCAGGGCAGCGGGGTGCTGGGTCCGGAGGCCTTCGACGCCGTGCCGTTCCTCGACCTGCTGACCGCCTACGGCTCCCCCTGGGGGATGCGCGAGGGCGGCTGAGGAAGGACCCCCTTGCCCCCCGCCGCTCGCAGGCTCGCGCCAGGCCCCGTCCAGAGGCTCGCCGCGAGCTCGCGAGCGGGTGAGGAGGACGGGGTCCTTCTGCCTGCAAGGGGGCCACATCCGGCCAGCCGCACCTGTTCAGCGCAGGGTCTTCACCAGCCGGCGCAGTTCCGCCACCACCACGCAGGCCCGGCCCAGGACGTCGTCACGGGCGGACGCCGCCTGCTCGCGGACGGCGGTGAAGCGGGCCAGCGCCGCGGCGTGCCGGTCGGCGAAGGCGGTCGCGTCGCCGTCGGCGTCCCGCAGCAGCGCCGCCACGAGGGCCCCCCGCAGCTCGTCGACCTCCTCCCGCAGCGCCGCGCGGGCGGCGACGGCCCAGTGCGAGATGCCGGCCTCCTCCGCGGTCCAGGCGTGCACCCGCGGCAGTGCCAGCAGCTGCTCCACGGCCGCGTCGGCCCCGACCGCTCGGCCGATGTCGACCCCCGCGGTGCCGGCCACCCCGGCCAGGTCGACCAGATCGGCCTGGCACCCGAGGACGGCGACCCGCGCGGCGAGCTCCGGACCCGCACCGGCGGCGGCCAGCTCGGCCTGCAGCGCGCGGGCCCGGTCGCCCGCGGCACCCGGCCGGGCCAGCAAGACGGCCGGCTCGAGCTCGGCCACGACCGCGGCCAGGCCCGGTGCCGCCGCGGTCAGCGCCGCGGGGTCGGGGTGCGCCGCCAGCAGCCGGTCGGCCGCGCGCTCGGTGGCCGCCTGGAGCTCGGGCAGCGCCAGCCGCTCCACGGCCAGCGGCACCCCCTCACCGACGAGGCCGTCCACCCGCGCCCACAGGGGATCGAGGTCGAGCACCCGGGTGGCCACCGTGTACGCGCGGACCGCCACCGGCGTGGGGACGCCGTGGCGGTCCTCCAGCCGCAGCAGGAAGCCCGGGCCGACCCGGTTGACCAGGTCGTTGGCCAGTTGGGTGGCGGTGATCTCCCGGGCCAGCGGGTGGCCGGCCACCCGGTCCGGCCAGCGCTCGCGCACCGCCCGCGGGAAGTAGGCGGCCAGCACCCCGGCCACCGACGGGTCGTCGGGCAGGTCGCTGGCCAGCAGTTCCTCGCGCACCAGGTTCTTGGAGTGCGCGAGCAGCACCGCGGCCTCGGGGCGGGTGAGCCCGGCACCGGCCTGGCGCAGCCGCTCCACCTCCGCCTCCGACGGCAGCCCCTCGAGGTCGCGGTCGAGGCCGTGCCGCTCGAGGTCGCCGATCAGCTGGGCGTGCCGGTCGAGCAGGAACGGCGCCTGGGCCGCGCACACCGACAGCGCCCGGGCCTGCAGCGCGTTGTCGGCGAGCACCGCGGCGGCCACCTCGTCCTCGACCGCGCGCAGCACCGCGTCCCGCTCGGCGCGGGGCACCCCGGTCAGCAGGATCTTGAGGTTGACCTCGCGGTCGGAGGTGTCGACGCCGGCGGAGTTGTCGATGAAGTCGGTGTTCAGCGCCACCCCGGCCCGTGCCGCGGCGATCCGGGCGCGCTGGGTGAGGCCCAGGTTGCCGCCCTCCCCCACGACCCGGCAGCGCAGCTCCCCCGCGGGGATGCGGACGGCGTCGTTGGCGCGGTCGCCGACCTGCGCGTCGGTCTCGTCGGCGGCACGCACGTAGGTGCCGATGCCGCCGTTCCACAGCAGGTCGACCGGCGCCCGCAGCACAGCTCGCACCAGCTCGGCCGGCGACAGCTCCTCGGCGTCCACCCCGAGACGGGCCCGCACCTGCGGCGAGAGCGGCACCCGCTTGGCGTCCCGGCGGTGCACGCCGCCGCCCGGGGACAGCGCCGCGCGGTCGTAGTCGTCCCACGACGAGCCCGGCAGCGCGAACAGCCGCCGGCGCTCGACCGCGGACCGCACCGGGTCGGGGTCCGGGTCGAGGAAGACGTGCCGGTGGTCGAAGGCCGCCACCAGCCGCAGCTCGTCGGACAGCAGCATCCCGTTGCCGAACACGTCGCCGGACATGTCCCCGATGCCGACCGCCGTCAGCGGCCCGTCGGGGTCCACCCCGAGCTCGCGCAGGTGCCGGCGCACCGACACCCACGCACCGCGGGCGGTGATGCCCATGGCCTTGTGGTCGTAGCCGCTCGAGCCGCCGGAGGCGAACGCGTCACCCAGCCAGAAGCCGCGGCGCTCGGACACCGCGTTGGCCACGTCGGAGAAGGTCGCCGTCCCCTTGTCGGCGGCGACCACCAGGTAGGGGTCGTCGCCGTCGTGGACCACTGTGCGCGGCGGGTGCACGACGCGGTCGCCGTCACGGTCGTCGGTCACGTCCAGCAGCGCGCCGACGAAGGTGCGGTAGGCGCCGGCCACCCGCTCCTGCACCGCCGCGCGGTCCAGCCCGCGCAGGTCCTGGCGGACGACGAACGCACCCTTGGCCCCCGCCGGCACGATCACCGCGTTCTTGACCATCTGCGCCTTGACCAGGCCGAGCACCTCGGTGCGGAAGTCCTCCGGGCGCTCGGACCAGCGCAGGCCGCCGCGGGCGACGCGGGCGCCGCGCAGGTGCAGCCCCTCCATCGACGGCGCGCAGACGAAGGTCTCGACCTCCGGCCGCGGCCTGGGCAGCAGGTCCAGCTCCGCGGAGGCGATCTTCAGCGCCAGGGCGGGCCGGGGCGCCCCGGTGGCGTCGGTCTGGTAGCGGTTGGTGCGCACCACGGCGGCGAGCACGTCGCGCAGGCCACGCAGGATGCGGTCCTGGTCCAGGCTCGTCGTCCGGGTGAGCAGCTCGGCCAGGTGCTCGGCCGCGGACGCCGCGGCCGCGGGGTCGGCGGCGTCGGGGTCGTGCCGCGCGGCGAAGGAGGCCAGCAGCGCGCGGGCGAACTCCGGCGCGGCGAGCACCGTCTCCTCCACGTAGCCGCGGGACAGGCCCAGCCCCACCTGCGCGAGGTACCGGCAGGCGGCACGCAGCACCGCGACGTCGGGGACCGGCAGGCCGGCACTGACGGTCAGGCGGGAGAGGCCGTCGAGCTCCGTCTCCCCCGCCCAGGCCGCGGCCAGGGCCTGCTCGAGCCGGGGCAGCACCGTGGCCGGTGCCGTGCCGGGCGGCAGGAGCAGCTCCAGCCGGGTGGCCGGCGCGTCGTCGTCCCCGGGGACGGCGACGGCGTCGGCCACCCGCACACCGAGCCGGTCGAAGACCGGCACGACGTCGGCGAGCAGGGGCCGGCCGGTCGGCCAGGTGACGAGACCGCCCACCCGGTCGCTCCGAGCGGGGCCCTCCGGACGCAGGGTCAGCCGGCGGTGCACACCGGCTGCGGCCGGGGCGGTCACTTCCCCGCGTGCGCGTCGAAGGCGGCGTCGAGGACGTCGAGCGCCTCGGTGAGCAGGTCCTGCCCGATGACCAGCGGCGGCAGGAAGCGCAGCACGTTGCTGTGCGTGCCGGCGGTCAGGGTGATGACGCCCTCGGCGTGGCAGGCCTTGGAGATGGCGTTGGTCAGCGCCGAGTCGGGCTCGTTCGTGCCAGGCTTGACCAGCTCGACGGCGAGCATCGCGCCGCGGCCGCGGACGTCGCCGACCACGCCGGTGCGCTCCTGCAGCGCGCGCAGCCGCGGCAGCATGGTGGCCTCGATCGCGCGCGCGGCAGCGCCCAGGTCCCGCTCCCGCATGGTGCGGATGCTGGCCAGCGCGGCGGCGCAGGAGACCGGGTTGCCGCCGTAGGTGCCGCCCAGGCCGCCGGTGTGCACGGCGTCCATGAGCTCGGCGCGGCCGGTCACCCCGGCCAGCGGCATGCCACCGGCGAGGCCCTTGGCGGTGGTGACCAGGTCGGGGACGACGCCCTCGTGCTCCGAGGCGAACCACGCGCCGGTGCGGCAGAAGCCGGTCTGCACCTCGTCGGCGATGAAGACCGCGCCCGAGCGGCGGCACCAGTCGGTCAGGGCCGGCAGGAAGCCCGGCGCCGGGACGACGAAGCCGCCCTCGCCCTGGATCGGCTCGATGAGCACGGCGGCCACGTTGGCGGCGCCGACCTGCGTCTCGATCAGGTCGATCGCCCGCGCGGCGGCCTGCTCGCCGGTCGTGCCCGGCTCGTCGCGGTACGGGTAGGACATCGGCACCCGGTAGACCTCGCCGGCGAAGGGCCCGAAGCCGTGCTTGTACGGCATGTTCTTCGCCGTCAGCGCCATCGTGAGGTTGGTGCGCCCGTGGTAGGCGTGGTCGAACACGACGACGGCCGAGCGGCCGGTGGCCACCCGGGCCACCTTGACCGCGTTCTCCACGGCCTCGGCACCGGAGTTGAACAGCGCCGTGCGCTTCTCGTGGTCACCGGGCGTGAGCCGGTCCAGCTCCTCGGCGACGGCGACGTAGCCCTCGTAGGGCCCGACCATGAAGCAGGTGTGGGTGAAGGCCGCGACCTGCGCCTGGACGGCGGCCACGACCTCGGGCGCGGCGTGGCCGACGTTGGTGACGGCGATGCCCGAGCCCAGGTCGATGAAGGAGTTGCCGTCGACGTCGACCACCACGCCGCCGGCGGCGCGCTCGACGTAGACCGGCAGGACGCTGCCCACGGCGGAGGTGACCGCCGCGGCACGACGGGCGGCCAGCTCGCGCGAGCGGGGGCCGGGCAGCTCGGTGACCAGGCGCCGCTCCTGGGCGACGCTGTGGGTGCCGGTCAGCAGGTCGGTCATCGCTGTCTCCTCGTGGAGCCCGCCTCCCCCGACGGGGGAGGTCCTCGCGTCCAGGGTCCGTGGCGTGCGTCTCTCCCGGTACCGTCCGGATCGGCACTCCCGGGGCGTCCGGGTGTCCAGATCGTCGAGAGGTCCTCCCGTGCCGGTCACCGTCGCGACCCTGCTCGGCACGCCGTCGCTGGCGCTGACGCTGCACACCCGCAGCGCGCCGGTGGACCGGGCCATCTCCTGGGTGCACGTCAGCGAGCTCGCCGACCCCACGCCGTTCCTCGAGGGCGGCGAGCTGCTGCTGACCACCGGCCTGGCCCTGCAGCCCGACATGGCCGCGGCCTACGTCCGCCGGCTGGCCCGGGCCGGCGTGGTCGGCCTCGGCCTGGGCACCGGCCTCAGCCACGCGGAGGTGCCCGCGGAGCTGGTCGCCGCGGCCGACGAGCACGGGCTGGCGGTCCTCGAGGTGCCGCGGCAGACGCCGTTCATCGCCCTGTCGCGGGCGGTCTCCAGCGCGCTGGCCGCCGAGGAGTACGCCGCGGTCACCCGGACGTCGACGGTGCAGCGGGAGCTGACCCGGGCCGCGGTCGCCCCCGGCGCCCCGGGCACCGTCGTCGACCGGCTCGCCCGGCACCTCGGCGGCTGGGCGCTGCTGGTCGACGCCGCGGGGACGCCGCTGGAGGCGGCGCCGCCGTCCGCCCGGGGCCGCGCCGACGGCCTGACGGCCGCGGTCGACCGGCTGCGCACGGCCCGCCCCCCGGCCGGCGCCGCGCTCACCCAGCCCGGCGAGACGGTGCTGCTGCAGTCGCTGGGCACCGGCACGCGGGTCCGCGGCTTCCTCGCCGTCGGGCGGCCGGGCCCCTTCTCCGCGGGCGACCGGCACGTGGTCAACGCGGCCGCGCTGCTGCTCACGCTGCGGCTGGAGCAGTCCCGCGCGCTCGACAGCGGTACCGCGGCGCTGCGGGCGGCGATCCTGCAGCTGCTGCTGGCCGGGCAGACCGCCGCGGCCGAGCCGGTGGTGGCGGCGCTGGGCGAGCGGCTGCCGGGTGAGCCGGTGCAGGCGCTGGCCGTGCTGGGCAGCCCGGAGCAGCGGGCCGCCGCCGTCGACGTGGCCGCCGACGCGGCCGCGCACGTCCGCGAGCCGGTGCTGTCCGCCCAGCTCGACGACGCCCTCGTCGTCCTGGTGCCGGCCGAGGGGCCGCTGGCCGGGCGACTGGCCGACCTGCCCGAGCGGGTGCCCGGCGCCGTCCTCGGGACCGCGCCCCCGGTGCCGTGGGCGCGACTCGCCGACGGCGTGCGACAGGCCCGGCAGGCGGCCGGGTACGGGCGGGCCGCGGGACGGCCGGTCACCGCCTTCGCCGACCTGGCCGGCCGGGGACTGGCGGCACTCCTCGACCCGGGGGCCACCAGCGCGTTCGCCGAGGCCGCGCTCGCACCGCTGGCCGCCGCCGACCGGGCCGGCCCCGGCGACCTGGTGGAGTCGCTGCGGGTCTGGCTGGCCGCCCACGGGCAGTGGGAGCCGGCCGCGGCCCGGCTGGGGGTCCACCGGCACACGCTGCGCAAGCGGATCCGGCGGGCCGAGGAGCTGCTCGGCCGCGACCTGGACTCCCCCGGCGTCCGGGCCGAGCTCTGGCTGGCCCTGCACCCGCCGTCGCCTTGAGGAATCCGTCGTCGTCCCGCCATGAGGCTGGACAGATCGACTGTCAGCGGTGACGATGGCCACTGGATCAGCGGTCCCGAGACCTCGGGACGTGAGACGAGAGGACCTCCGGTGAGCGACAAGGCCGAGCTGCGCAACTTCGTCGGCGGGGAGCACGTCGACGCCACCGACGGCCGACGGGCCGACCTGGTCGACCCGGCCACCGGCGAGGTGTTCGCCTCCGCGCCGGTGTCCTCGGCCGAGGACGTCGACCGCGCCTACACGGCCGCGGCGGGCGCCTTCCCCGGCTGGCGGGACGCCACCCCGTCGGAGCGGTCCCTGGCACTGTTCCGCATCGCCGACGCGATCGAGGCGCACGCCGACGAGCTGGTGGCGCTGGAGAGCCGCAACACCGGCAAGCCGCTCGGGCTGACCGCGAGCGAGGAGATCCCGCCGATGGTCGACCAGATCCGGTTCTTCGCCGGTGCCGCGCGCAACCTGGAGGGCAAGGCGGCCGCGGAGTACATGGCCGGCCACACGTCCTGGATCCGGCGCGAGCCGGTCGGGGTCGTCGGGCAGGTGACGCCCTGGAACTACCCGATGATGATGGCGGTCTGGAAGTTCGCGCCGGCGATCGCGGCCGGCAACACGGTCGTCCTCAAGCCCAGCGACACCACCCCGGCGACGACGCTGCGGATGGCCGAGCTGGCCGCCGAGTTCCTCCCGCCGGGTGTGTTCAACGTGGTCTGCGGCGACCGGGACACCGGCCGGGCGCTGGTGGAGCACCGCACCCCGCAGATGGTCTCGATCACCGGATCGGTGCGGGCGGGCATGGCGGTGGCCGAGTCGGCGGCGCGTGACGTCAAGCGGGTGCACCTGGAGCTCGGCGGCAAGGCGCCGGTCGTCGTCTTCGACGACGCCGACCTCGAGGCCGCGGCCGAGGCCATCGCGGTCGCCGGCTACTTCAACGCCGGGCAGGACTGCACCGCGGCCACCCGGGTGCTGGCCGGGCCCGGCATCCACGACGACTTCGTCGCGGCGCTGACCGAGCAGGCGAAGAGCACCCGGACGACGTACGAGAAGGGCGCCGGCGACGAGGACGCCCTCGTGCCGCCGGTGAACAACGCCAACCAGCTGGCGCACGTCACCGGGTTCCTCGACCGCGCCCCCGACCACGCCGAGATCACCGCCGGTGGGCGTCGGCAGGGCGACCGCGGCTTCTTCGTCGAGCCGACCGTCGTGGCCGGGCTGCGGCAGGACGACGAGCTGGTGCAGAGGGAGGTCTTCGGCCCGGTCATCACCGTGCAGCGGTTCTCCGACGAGGAGCAGGCCCTCGCCTGGGCCAACGGGGTGGAGTACGGGCTGGCCTCCAGCGTGTGGACGAAGGACTTCGGCAAGGCCATGCGGATGAGCCGGGCGCTCGACTTCGGCTGCGTCTGGATCAACACGCACATCCCGCTGGTCGCCGAGATGCCGCACGGCGGGTTCAAGCACTCGGGCTACGGCAAGGACCTGTCGATGTACGGGTTCGAGGACTACACCCGCGTCAAGCACGTCATGGCCAACATCGACAGCTGAGCGCGACCAGGACGGCCCCGGTGGGAGTCCCACCGGGGCCGTTCCACGTCCGGGGCCCGGCACCCGCACGCCCGCACGCCCGCACGCCCGCACGCCCGCACGCCCGCACGCCCGCACGCCCGCACGAGTTGATCACCCGCACGAGTTGATCATGGGGTTGGTGCAGGCGACACGCGCGGACACGCCGCTCCAGCTGACGACAGCCCCATGACCAACGCCGGGCGGGGGACGATAGAGGGGGACGGCACCTGGCCGCGGTGTCGTGCGGCGGCACGGGGCCGGCGGCCTCCTGACGCCGCGCGACGGAGTGCTCAGACGTCGATGCCGGTGAGGACGAGGACGCGTTCCTCGGTGAGGTCCTCCATCGCCGCCTGCACGCCCTCGCGTCCGGTACCGGAGTCCTTCACGCCGCCGTAGGGCATCTGGTCGGCGCGGAAGCTCGGGACGTCACCGACCACCACTCCCCCGACCTCGAGCACCGAGGCCGCGCGGAAGGCCACCTGCAGGTCGCGGGTGAACACGCCGGTCTGCAACCCGAAGCGGCTGTCGTTCACCCGGGCGAACGCCTCGTCGACGGAGTCCACGGTGTCCAGGACGACGACCGGCCCGAACACCTCCTCGCAGGACACCTTCGCGTCGACCGGGACGTCGGTGAGCACCGTGGGCGCGTACGTGGCCCCGTCGCGGGTGCCGCCGGTGAGCACGCGGGCGCCCGCGGCCACCGCCTCGTCGACCCAGCTCTCCACCCGCCGGGCGGCCTGCTCGTCGATCAGCGGCCCGACGTCGGTCGCCGGGTCGGTCGGGACGCCGGTGACCAGCCCCTCCACGGCCTTGACGACCCGCTCGGTGAGGGCGGCCGCGACGTCCCGGTGGGCGAACACCCGCTGCACCGAGATGCAGGACTGCCCGGCCTGGTACATGGCGAAGGTCGCGATGCGGGCGGCCGCCCAGTCCAGCGCGGCGTCGTCCTGGTCGGGGGCCACGATGGCCGCCGCGTTGCCGCCGAGTTCCAGGGTGACGTGCTTGCGCGGCGCCGACTCGCGGATGGACCAGCCGACCGGCACCGACCCGGTGAAGGAGACCACGGGCAGCCGCGGGTCCTGCACCAGCCGGGCGGCGACCTCGTTGGGCACCGGCAGCACCGACCAGGCGCCGGCCGGCAGGTCGGTCTCGGCCAGGATCTCGCCGAGCAGCAGCGCCGACAGCGGCGTGGCAGGAG
This sequence comes from Geodermatophilus sp. URMC 61, assembly GCF_052931555.1. Classification (NCBI taxonomy): domain Bacteria; kingdom Bacillati; phylum Actinomycetota; class Actinomycetes; order Geodermatophilales; family Geodermatophilaceae; genus Geodermatophilus; species Geodermatophilus sp. URMC 61. The sequence continues at coordinate 462,020 of NZ_JBRFHZ010000002.1, read as the reverse complement.
CGGGCTTGACGACGATCGGCGCCCCGGCGGCGATCGCCGGCGCCACCTTGTGCGCCACCAGGTTGAGCGGGAAGTTGAACGGCGCGATGCCCAGCACCGGGCCGCGCGGCACCCGGCGCACCAGGGCCATCCGCCCGGTCGCGGCCGGGTCGGTGTCCAGCCGCTGCAGGGTGCCCGACCAGCGCCGCGCCTCCTCGGCGCCCCAGCGGAAGGTCGACACGGCACGGGCCACCTCGAGCCGGGCCCACTTGAGCGGCTTGCCGGACTCCGCGGTGATCAGCGCGGCGACCTCCTCGCTGCGCTCGGCCAGCCGCCGGGAGACGTGGTCGAGGGCGGCGGCCCGCGCGTGGGCGGGCAGCGCGGCACAGGCGGCGCGGGCGTGGTGGGCGGCCGACACCGCGGCCTCGACGTCCTCGGCGGTGGCGTTCGTCGTCCGGCCGGCCTCGGAGCCGTCGAACGGCGAGCGCACCTCGACGACGTCGGTGCCGGTCCGGGGTTGCCCGGCGACCCAGTAGGGGGTGGTCATGCGTCCTCCTCGGGACGGAAGCGGTGTCGACGCTGAATCTGCGAGACCCGACGCCCGTCGGGCCAGTGCCGGTCCGTCCACCCGGAGGCGGTGCGACGCACCGACCTGGCACGCGGGCCCGCCTCTCTACGGTGAGCCGCGGACACCCGCACGGACGTCGTCTGGAGGAGCCGTGGCCCACACCGAGCCCGACCCGGTCGGGAGGAGCGCGCTGCGCAAGGTCGCGTGGCGGCTGGTGCCCTTCCTCGGGCTGCTGTACTTCGTCAACTACCTCGACCGCACCAACATCGGCTTCGCCAAGCTGACGATGAGCGAGGACCTCGGCCTCACCGAGACGATGTTCGGCCTGGCCTCGGGGTTGTTCTTCATCGGCTACCTCCTCTTCGAGGTGCCGAGCAACCTGGCGCTGCACCGCTTCGGCGCCCGCCGCTGGATCGCCCGGATCCTGGTCAGCTGGGGGATCGTCGCCAGCGCGATGGCCTTCGTCGACTCGGCGGGCTGGCTGTACGCGCTGCGGGTGCTGCTCGGCATCGCCGAGGCCGGCTTCTTCCCCGGCGTCCTGCTCTACCTGACCTGGTGGCTGCCGCGCACCCAGCGGGTGCAGCTCATCGGCGCCTTCCTCGTCGCCGTCCCGCTGTCCTCGGCGCTGGGAGCGCCGCTGTCGGGCGCGGTCATCCAGTACGGCGACGGGCTGTTCGGGCTGGAGGGATGGCGGGTGATGTTCCTCGTCGAGGGTCTGCCCGCCGTGCTGCTGGGCGTCGCGTGCTGGTTCTACCTGACCGACCGTCCCGAGCAGGCCCGCTGGCTCACCCCCGAGGAGCGCGGCTGGCTGACCCGGACCATCGCCGACGAGGGCGAGGCGTCCGGTCCGCGCGAGGCCTCCCCGTGGCGGGCCATGGCCAGCCCGCGCGTGGTGGGGCTCGGCTTCGTCTACTTCGGCGTCGTCTACGGGCTGTACGCGGTGTCGTTCTTCCTGCCCACCGTGGTCGCCGGCTTCGCCGAGCGCTTCGACGCCGACTACTCGATCTTCGAGACCGGCGCGATCGTCGCGGTCCCGTTCCTGGCCGGTGCGGTCACGATGCTGCTGTGGAGCCGGCACTCCGACCGCACCGGTGAGCGCCGCTGGCACCTGGCCCTGCCGGCCGCGCTGGGCGGGGTGACCATCCCGGTGGCGCTCTACCTCGACTCGCCGTTCACCGTCATGGCCGTCATCACCCTGACCGCGATCGGCATCTGCTGCGCGCTGCCGGTGTTCTGGCACTTCCCGCCGCTGATCCTCACCGGCGCGGGCGCCGCGGCCGGCATCGCGCTGATCAACTCGCTGGGCAACACCGCCGGCTTCGCCGCCCCCTACATCACCGGGTGGGTCTCCGACGCCACCGGCAGCATCCGGCCGGCGCTGTGGCTCGTCGGCATCGCGATGCTGCTGTCGGCGGTCGGCGCCCTGCTGCTGTCCCGGTCGGCGCGGGAGCCGGTCGGCGCCACGACGGTGACGGGGCAGCGCTCGGTGCTTGACTGAGTTCCGTGATCCAGGCATCCGCACTGCAGTCCGCCGTCGTCGACGCCCTGCGGGCAGCGCTGCCCGCCGACCGCGTCCTGGCCGACGACGACGTCGTCGGCTCCTACGTGCACGACGAGGCCGAGTGGGCGCCCCACGGCGCGCCGCTCGCCGTGGTCCGCCCCCGGTCCACCGCGGAGGTGCAGGCCGTGGTGCGCGCCTGCCTGGCGCACCGGACGCCGCTGGTGCCGCGCGGTGCCGGCACCGGGCTGTCCGGCGGGGCGAACGCCGTCGACGGGTGCGTCGTGCTCTCCACCGAACACATGCGCGACGTCGTGGCCATCGACCCGGTGGAGCGCTACGCCGTCGTGCAGCCGGGCGTGGTCAACGACGACCTGCGCGCGGCCTGCGCCGAGCAGGGCCTGTGGTACCCGCCCGACCCGGCCAGCTCCCCCTGGTCGACGATCGGCGGCAACGTGGCCACCAACGCCGGCGGGGTGTGCTGCGTGAAGTACGGCGTCACCCGCGACTACGTGCTCGAGCTCGAGGTGGTCAACGGCCTCGGCGAGGTCGTGCGGCTCGGACGACGCACCGCCAAGGGCGTCGTCGGCTACGACATGGTCGGACTCATGGTGGGTTCCGAGGGCACGCTCGGCGTGGTCACCGAGGTGACCGTGCGGCTGCGGCCGGCGCGGGCGCCCGAGCGCACCGTCGTCGGCTACTTCGACTCCGTGGTCGACGCCGGCCGCGCGGTCGAGGCGGTCGGCGCGGCAGGGGTGACGCCCTCGGCCCTGGAGCTGGTCGACCGGCACTGCCTGGCCGCCGTCGACGAGTGGAAGAACATGGGGCTGTCGGTCGACGCCGCCGTGGTGCTGCTCGGCCGCACCGACGCCCCCGGCCCGGCCGGCGACGCCGAGGCCGACGCGATGCTGCGCAGCTTCGAGCTCGGCGGGGCCACGTGGGCCGCGGCGTCCACCGACCCGGCCGAGGCCGAGGCGCTGTTCGCCGCGCGGCGGCTGGCCTACCCGGCGCTGGAGCGGCTGGGCCCGCTGCTGACCGAGGACGTCTGCGTGCCCAAGGCCGCCGTCCCGGAGATGCTCGCCAGGATCGAGGCGGCCGCCGTCCGCAACGACGTGCTCATCGCCAACATCGCGCACGCCGGTGACGGCAACCTGCACCCGCTGCTGATCACCCCGCCCGGCGACGCGGAGGCGCGGGCCCGGGCGCAGGTCGCGTTCGGCGAGATCATGCGCGATGCCGTGGCGCTGGGCGGGACGGTGACCGGCGAGCACGGCGTCGGCCTGCTCAAGCGCGACGGGCTGGCGATCGAGCTGGCCCCGGAGGTGGTCGCGATGCAGCGCGCGGTCAAGGCCGCGCTCGACCCGCACGGCATCCTCAACCCCGGCAAGGTCCTCCCCGACGAGGGCACCGCGTGAGCGCCGACGACTTCGCCGAGCACCTCGAGGTCCAGCGGCCCGACGGCCGCCGCGTGCACGCCTGGCGGCGACCGGGCAGCACCCGGTCGGTGCTGGGGATCCACGGCATCAGCAGCACCTCGCGGCTGTGGGCCTGGACCCTCGCCACGGCGCCGGACGTCGACCTGGTCGCCGCCGACCTCAGCGGCCGCGGGCTGAGCACGCCGCGGTGGGACGCCTCGACCCTGGCCGGGCACGCCGCCGATCAGCTCGCCGTCCTGGACGCGCTGGGACTGGAGTCCGTCGACGTCCTCGGCATGTCGCTGGGCGGTTTCATCGCCCTGCAGCTCGCGGCCACCGCACCGGAGCGGGTGCGCAGCCTGACCCTGCTCGACGGCGGGCCGCCGATGGCGCGCCGGCCCTCGGACCGGGAGCAGCTGGAGGCGGCCTTCGCCGACCGCACCGCCCGGCTGGGCACCGACTGGCCCGACCTGGCCACCTACACCGACGCCGTCGTCGCCGACACCGGTCCGCTGCTCGACCCTGCCGACCCGCACCTGGCCACCTGCCTGGCGCACGACCTGGAGCGGGGCCGGGACGGCGGCCGGGTGCGGCTGGACGGCCGGGTGCTGGTCGACGACGCCGCGGACGTCTTCCTCACCGACACCGCCGCTGACGCGTTGCGCCGGCTCTCGGTGCCCACCCAGCTGCTGTACGCCGAGTGGAGCACCGGCGCCGGGTCGCCGCCGGCCTACACGGACGACGAGGTGGCCGCCGTGGTGGCCGCGTCCGGCGGCCTGGTGACGGCGGAGCTGCTGCCCGGGCACGACCACGCGGGCGTGGTGATGAGCGACTCGGGCGCGGCCGCCTCGGTGCGGGCGCTGCGCCGCTCCCTGGCGGGCTGACCGCGGGTTACCGTCCGCGAGTGGCCGACCTCTCCCGCACCGCCCGCGTCGACGTCCTGGTCGAGGGCTACGCCCGCTCGCGGCACGTGGCGGGGACGGTGAGCCTGGTGCGCGACGCCGGGCGAGTGGTGGTCGTCGACCCCGGCATGGTGGCCGACCGGGAACTCATCCTGCGTCCGCTGCGCGAGCTCGGGGTCGCGCCCGAGGACGTCACCGACGTCGTCCTCAGCCACCACCACCTCGACCACACGCTCAACGTGGCGCTCTTCCCGGTGGTCCCGGTGCACGACTTCCAGTCGGTGCTCGAGGGTGACGTCTTCACCCGGCGCCCGGCCGACGGGGTCGAGCTCACCCCGTCGGTCCGGCTGCTGGCCACGCCGGGGCACACCCCGCAGGACGTCACGACGCTGGTCGGCACGCCGGACGCGGTCGTGGCGCTCACCCACCTGTGGTGGACCGGCGAGGGCCCGGCCGACGATCCCTACTCCCCCGACCGCGACGAGCTGCGGCGCCAGCGGGAGCGGGTGCTCGACCTCGCCACGCTCGTCGTCCCCGGCCACGGCGCGCCCTTCCGCCCGAGCGAGGCGACACCCCGCTGAGCCACCGACGGCGCGGCCCGCCCCCCGTGGGGGACGGGCCGCGCCGTCGGTGCAAGGTCTCGCCGGCCCCGTGTCGGGTCGGCCCCGCTCAAGGGCTCGCCGCGAGCCTGGTGAGGTGCTGGAACGGCCGCCCTTCAGGGGCCCACGCCGAGCCTGCGAGGCGTGGGGGGAAGGGCGGCCCTCAGTGGATGTGCGACCCCCCGTTGACGTCGTACGTCGCGCCGGTGACGTAGCCGGTCTCCTCGCGGCACAGGTAGGTGATGAGGTCGGCGACGTCGGCGACCCGGCCGTTGCGCCCCACCGGGATCCCGGCGACCAACTCCTGCTTGCGCTCCCCCTCCAGCGCGCCGCCGGTGATGTCGGTGTCGATCAGCCCCGGAGCGACGGCGTTCACCGTGATGCCCTTGGGGCCGAGCTCGCGGGCCATCGCCCGGGTGAAGCCGAGCTCGGCGGCCTTGGCCGCGGAGTAGGCCACCCCGCCGAAGACCCCGCCACCCCGCTCGGCCGAGACCGAGGAGAGGAAGACGATCCGGCCGAAGCCGCGCTCGGCCATGCCGGCCGCGAGCGGCTGGGTGACGTTGAACGCGCCCCGCACGTTGACCGCGAAGATGCGGTCCCACTCCTCGCCGCTGACCTCGAGGAAGGGCGTCGGCGAGGTGATGCCGGCGTTGTTCACCACGGCGCCCACGGGCGGCAGCGCGCCGTCGAGAGCAGCCAGCGCCGCCTCCACCGACGCCTCGTCGGTGATGTCGCAGCCGACGCCCACGGCCTGCACGCCGTTGCGCTCGGCGACCTCGGTGGCGGCGTCCTTGGCGCTGGCCTCGTCCAGGTCGAGGATGGCGACGTTCCAGCCGGCGGCGGCCAGGGTGTGGGCGGTGGCGCGGCCGATGCCGCGCTTGGAGCCGGCGCCGGTGATGACGACGGTCTTGTCGGAGACGGACACGGTTGTCCTCCAGTGATCGGGTGGTCGGGTGTGGGTTGACGGCGTCAGGCCGTGGCCGGCTCGGGGTCGGCGGCCCAGGGCGCGTGCGCGCCGCCGCCGAGCTCGGCCTTGACGCGGGCGACGACGGCGTCGGTGGACAGGCCGTAGCGGTCGTGCAGGGTGGGCAGGGCGCCGGCGGCGAGGAACTCGTCGGGCAGGGCGATGGGCACCACGCGGGTGCCCACCCCGGCGAAGGCCAGCGTCGAGGCGACCGACTCGGCCAGGCCGCCGACGACGGTGTGGTTCTCCAGCGTGACCACGAGCCGGTCGGTCCGCGCCGCCCGCAGGATCGCCTCGGTGTCCAGCGGCTTGATCGTCGGGACGTGGAGCACGGCGACGTCGACGGAGTCGGCCTCGAGCCGCGCCGCCGCCTGCAGCGCCCGCATCGTCATCAGGCCGGTGGAGATGAGGACGACGTCCCGCCCGGTGCGCAGCTCGGCGGCCTTGCCCAGCTCGAACCGGTAGTCGTACTCATCCAGCACCGTCGGCACCGCCCCGCGCAGCAGCCGCAGGTAGGTGGGGCCGGGGGCGTCGGCCAGCGCGGGCACGGCCTGCTCGATGTCGACCGAGTCGCACGGGTCGACGATGGTCAGGCCCGGGCAGCCACGGAGGATGGCGAGGTCCTCGGTGGCCTGGTGGCTCGGCCCGTACCCGGTGGTGAGGCCGGGCAGCGCCCCCACCACGTTGACGTTGAGCCCGGGCTCGGCGATGTCGAGGCAGAGGAAGTCGTACGCCCGCCGGGTGGCGAACACCGAGTAGGTGGAGGCGAAGGGCACCAGCCCGACCTCCGCCATCCCGGCCGCCGCCCCCAGCAGCGCCTGCTCGGCCATGCCGATCTGGAAGAACCGGTCGGGGTGGGCGTCGCGGAACACGTGCATGTCGGTGTACTTGGCCAGGTCGGCCGAGAGCCCGACGACCTCGGGCCGCTGCTCGGCCAGCCGGTTGAGCGCGTGCCCGAACGGTGCGCTGGCCGTGCGCTGACCGGGGTCGGCGAACGAGGCGATCATCGCCGAGGTGGTGAGCCGCTTCTTCGGCGCGGTGCTGGTCATCGGGCCATCCCCTCCTGCAGCTGGTCGCGGGCGATCTGCCACTCGTGCTCCTCGACCCGCATGAAGTGGGCCTTCTCGCGGCCCTCGAGCAGCGGCACCCCGCGTCCGATGCGGGTGTCGCAGATGAGCACCGACGGCGATCCGCGGTGCGCGCGGAGCTCGTCGAGGGCGTCGACGAGCGCGGCGACGTCGTTGCCGTCGACGCGCAGGGCGTGCCAGCCGAAGGCCCGCCACTTGTCGGTCACCGGCTCGGTGCGCAGCACGCCGGCGGTGGGGCCGTCGGCCTGCAGCGCGTTGACGTCGACGATCGCGGTGAGGTTGTCCAGGCCGTGGTGGGCGCAGGCCAGCGCCGCCTCCCAGGTCGAGCCCTCGTCGAGCTCGCCGTCGGAGAGCAGGTTGTAGACCTGCGCGCCGTTGCCCTGGTGGCGCAGCCCGAGCGCCATCCCGGCGGCCACGGCCAGCCCGTGGCCCAGCGAGCCGCCGGAGATCTCCACGCCCGGCGTGTAGGAGGCCATGGCCGACATCGGCAGCCGGGAGTCGTCGGAGCCGTAGGTCTCCAGCTCCTCGAGCGGGATGGTGCCGGCCTCGGCCAGCGCCGCGTAGAGGGCGATGGCGTAGTGGCCGATGGAGAGCAGGAACCGGTCCCGGTCGGGCCAGTGCGGGTCGTCCGGGCGGTACCGGAGCTGGTCGGTGTAGACGGTGGCCAGGACGTCGGCCACGCCCAGCGCCTGCCCGATGTAGCCCTGCCCCTGCACCTCCCCCATGTCCAGGGCGTTGCGGCGGATCCGGTACGCGGCCTGGCGGATCCGCTCGATCCGCTCCTCCCGGTCCCCGGTGGCCGGTGCAGCCTGCGGTGTGGTCAGCGAGGTCATGTCGTGCTCCTCCTCGTGGTGGACTCAGTCGGTCGCCGAGTCGGCCGTCGGCCGGTGCTCGTGCGTCCGGGTGGGGGGGTTGGGGACGGCGGCCTCGGTGGCGAGAGCGCGCTCGAGAACGGCGACCTCGTCCCGCTCGACGCGGCCCCAGGTCTCCTTGGTGGCCAGGGTGGCGACCAGGCCGAGCAGGCCGTAGGCGCCGAACAGCAGCGCCGGTCCGATCCAGCCGACCTGGGAGTAGAGCCACGTCGCGATCAGCGGTGTGAACCCGGACACGACGGCCGACATCTGGTAGGCCAGCGATGCGCCCGTGGTGCGGGTCTTGGTCGCGAACAGCTCGGAGAACCAGGCGCCCTGCACCCCGGCCAGCGAGTTCTGCAGGACCGCGTAGCTGATGACGAAGGCGACGATGATCGCCACCGCGGCGCCGGTGTTGACCACCAGGAACAGCGGGATGGCCCAGAGCACGTGCAGCACGGTGCCCAGCAGGTACACCGGGCGCCGCCCGATCCGGTCGGTCAGCGCGCCCCAGTAGGTGGTAGCGAAGATGCCGATCCCGGCGGCGATCATCGTGCCGGTCAGGGTGACCGACCGGTCGGCCAGCCCCTCGGCCGCGATGTACGACAGCATGAACGTCACCGACACCGCGTAGCCGGCGGTCTCGGTGATCCGCAGGCAGAAGGCGCGCAGGATGTTGCGCCAGTCGTCGCGGAGCACCTCGACGAGCGGGTTCTTGGAGATCTCGCCCTCTTCCTTGAGCTCCTCGAACTCGGGCGACTCCTCGACCTTGAGCCGGATCACGATGCCCACGACGATCAGGATGGCGCTGAGCAGGAACGGCACCCGCCACGCCCACGAGCCGCCCAGCGGGACGCTGGCCAGGAAGGCCAGGTTGGCCAGCAGCAGCCCGACCGGGAAGCCGGCCTGCGTGATGCCGGTGTACAGGCCCTTCTTCCGCCAGGGCGCGTGTTCGAAGCACATGAGGATCGCACCGCCCCACTCGGCGCCGAACGCGAGCCCCTGCACGACCCGCACGAGCACCAGCAGGATCCCGGCCCAGATGCCGACCTGCTGGTAGGTGGGCAGGCAGCCGATGAGGACCGTCGCGATCCCCATGAGCAGCAGGGAACCGACGAGGACCGGCTTACGGCCGATCCGGTCACCGAGGTAGCCGCCGATGATCCCGCCGAGCGGGCGCACGGCGAAGCCGATGCCCAGCGTGGCGAAGGACAGCAGCGTGCCGGACAACGGGTCGTCGGCGGGGAAGAAGGCGGTGTTGAAGTACAGCGCCGCCGCGATGCCGAAGCCGATGAAGTCGTAGGTCTCGATCGTCGCGCCGACCGAACAGCCGATGGCGACCTTCTTCTTCTCCGGCGTCCCCTGGATGGGGTGCCAGTGGGCGACTTCCTCGAGGTGTGGATCGCGGACGGGTGGGTGCCGCTCGGTCATGGTGACCTCCGGTGAGCGATGAGCGTCGGATCCCCGTTGTCAGTTGACTGTTAACAGGCAACTGGCGACAAGAGTGAGTGGTGACCGTCACGGTGTCAAGGGTCACTTCCCGGCACCTGCATCCCTGCAGGTCACAGCACGGGGGGGGTGGCTGCCCTCCAGGGCACCGCCCCGAGCGTGCGAGAGGTGGGGAGGACGGGGTCCTCCCCCGAGGGGGGAGGAGGGGCGGTCCTCCTGCAGGGTCCCGCGGCGAGCTCGCGAGCGGTAGGGGCAGGGCGGCCCCCGTCCCGGGTGCCTCCGTCGCGAGGCTCGCCGCGAGCCTGCCAGCGGGAAGGAGGACGGGCGGCCGGCCATCCTTCAGGTGCCCACGCCGAGCCTGCGAGGCGCGGGGGGCAGGGGGCCCTTCGTCAGGCGGACTCGGTGGCCTCGGCGAAGTGCTCCGCGGCGGCGGTCATGTGCTCGTCGACGACCCGCACGGCGGCCTCGACGTCCCCGCGCTCGATGGCCTCGACGATGGGCAGGTGGCGGTCGCGGGCCATCATCGGCGCCTGCCAACTGGCGCCGTTGAGGATGGCCACGCGCATCCGGCCCTCGAGCCGCTGCCACGCCTCGACGAGCATCGAGTTGCCCGACAGCTGGCACAGCAGGAGGTGGAAGGCCAGGTCGGCCTCCATCCGCGCCGCCGGCTCCTCCTCGTCGGAGAGCCGCTCGAGCGCCGTCCGCAGCGCCTCGGTGGCGGCCTCCCGTCGGGACGAGGCGATGACCTCCCGGACGGCGAGCCCCTCGAGCGCGGCCCGGACGCGGAACAGCTCGTGGACCTCGGCGGAGGTCAGGCTGTTGACCCGCAGCATGCCGCGGTTGCCGGAGGTGACCAGGCCCTCCTGCTGCAGGTGCCGCAGCGCCTCCCGCACGGTGCCCCGGCTGACGCCGAGCGAGCCGGCCAGTTCCACCTCACCGAGGTGGTCGCCGGGCCGGTACCGGCCGGTGAGGATGGCCCCGCGCAGGGCCTCGAGGGACCGCTCGCGCAGGGTGCTCCGGTCCAGGGCCGACAGTGACTCAACGCTCACGCAGCAGCCTCCTCGTCGCCCGTCATGGTAGCCGCGCCGCCCCGGCCGGACCTGCCGACTGTCGACAGCGGTCCCTCGTCGGGGTCAGCGCGCCACGACGTTGCGCAGCTCCCGCCCGGCGAGCAGGGCCTCGAGGTTGGCACCCACCAGCTCGTCCGCACCGACGGGTCGGCCGCCGGCGGCGTGCGGGGTGAGCAGCAGGTTGGGCGCGTCCCAGAGCGGGGAGTCGGCCGGCAGCGGCTCGACCTCCGTGACGTCCAGCGCGGCCCCGGCGATGCGCCCGTCCGTGAGCGCGGCGACGAGTGCGGGCTCGTCGACCGTCGTCCCCCGGCCGACGTTGACGACGAGCGCGTGCCGCGGCAGTGCGGCCAGCCGGGCGGCATCCAGCGCGTGGGTCGTGGCCTCGGTGGAGGGCAGGATCATCAGCAGGACGTCGGTCTCCTGCAGCTCCGCGTCGAGCCGGTCCTCGGCGACGACGGGGAACCCGGACCGCTCCCCCGCGCTGCGCCCCACGCCCCGCACCTGCGCGCCCAGGGCCTGCAGCAGCGGAGCGAGGTTCTGCCCGATGTTGCCGAACCCCCAGACGAGCACCCGGGCGCCGAGCAGGGTGGTCACCGCTCCCTCCGGGTGCAGCGGCTGCAGCCCGCCGAGCTCGTCGGCCCAGCGGTGCTCGGCCTGCGCGGCGATCGCCTCCGGCAGCCGGCGCAGCAGGGCGAGCACGAGGGCGAGGGCGTGCTCGGTGACCGGCCGGTCGTGCAGGCCCACCCCGGAGGTGACGACGACGTCGTCCGGGAAGCCCGCGCCCAGGACGACGTCCGGCCCGGCCGCCAGCGTCTGCACCCAGCGCAGCCGCGGCATCCGGCCGGCGACGGCGCGCAGGTCGCCCGGGCGGTTGCCCCACACCACCAGCGCCTCGGCGTCCAGGTGCTCGTCGGGCACCGGGGCCGCGGCGTCGTAGCGCACGGCCTCGACCCCCTCGGGCAGCGCGGGGTCGAGCGGGACGGAGTCGGGCAGCAGCAGCTTCACGGCGACCAGCCTGCCCGAGGGACGACGTCGGGCGCACGGCGCTCCGGTTCGGCCCCGCTGCGTTTGACCAGGGCCTCCCGGCCGAACTAGACCTTGCGGTGGCTCCCCGCCGCAGCACGCCCGCCGGTCGGCGGGGGTGCCCCTCCCCGCCGAGAAGGGAACGCACCCCCGTGCACGACGACGACCTGCGCAAGCTGCTCGGCCGGCTGGACCTCGAGCAGGAGGTGCGCCTGCTCACCGGCGCGGACGTCTGGTCGCTGCACCCCGAGCCGGCCGTCGGGCTGCGCCGCCTCGTGGTCTCCGACGGGCCGGCCGGCGTCCGCGGCGAGCGGTGGGACGAGCGGGACACCTCCGCGAACGTCCCCTCCCCCACGGCGCTGGCCGCGACCTGGGACGTCGACCGCATCGAGCGCCTCGGCCGGCTCCTGGCCGCGGAGGCCCGGCGCCGGGGCGTCGACGTGGTGCTCGCCCCCACCGTCAACCTGCACCGCACGCCCTACGGCGGGCGGCACTTCGAGTGCTTCAGCGAGGACCCGCTGCTCACCGGCCGGATCGGTGTCGCCTACGTCCGCGGGCTGCAGGACGAGGGCGTCGGCGCCACCGTCAAGCACTTCGTCGCCAACGACCAGGAGACCGAGCGCTTCTCCGCCGACGTCCGGGTCGACGAGCGGGTGCTGCGCGAGGTGTACCTGGCGCCGTTCGAGGCGATCGTGCGCGAGGGCGGCGTCTGGGCGGTCATGGCCGCCTACAACGGCGTCAACGGGACGACGATGACCGAGAGCCCGCTGCAGCGCGACGTCCTCAAGGGCGAGTGGGGCTTCGACGGGGTGGTCGTGTCCGACTGGTTCGCCGCCCGGTCACTCGCCGCGGCCGGGACCGGCCTGCTGGACCTGGTGATGCCGGGTCCTCGTGGCCCCTGGGGGGACGCCCTCGTCGCGGCGGTGCGCGCCGGGGAGGTGCCCGAGTCGGCGGTCGACGACAAGGTGCTGCGGGTGCTCCGGCTCACCGGGCGGGTCGGCGCCCTCGAGGATGCCGCCGGCACAGCAGCCACCCCCTGGACGGAGGAGGAGATCAGCGCGGAGCTGCGGGCCACCGCCGCCTCGGGCTTCGTCCTCGCCCGCAACGAGCCGGCCGCCTCCGGCGAGGGCCCCCTGCTGCCCCTCGAGCGGCGCCGGTTGCGGCGGGTCGCCGTCCTCGGGCCCAACGCGGTCGAGGCGCGCACCCTCGGCGGCGGGAGCGCGACGGTCTTCCCGCCGTACACCGTCTCCCCGCTGGCCGGGCTGCGCGCCGCCCTCGGGCCGGACGTCGAGGTCGTGCACGGCCGCGGCGGCCGCAGCACGCACCGCCTGCCCCCCGCGGACCCGGACCTGCTGCGCCGCCCCGACGGCGGCCGCGGCGTGGAGGTGCGCTTCCTCGACGCGGGGGGCACCGTGCTCGGCACCGAGGTGCGCGAGGCGGCGGCGTTCACCTGGCAGGGCTCCTACGGGCCGGACCTGCCCATGGACCGGGTGCGGTCGGTGGAGGTGCACACCCGCGTGCGGGCCGAGGAGGACGGCACCCACCGGATCGGCGTCTCCGGCGTGGGCCCGTTCCGGGTCACGGTCGGCGGGGAGATCCGCCTCGACACCCGCATCAGCCTGCCGCCGGGCGCGGACCCGGTCGAGGGCATGGTGCGGCCCCCGCAGGAGTCCGTGGCCGTGCAGCTGCGGACCGGCGAGGAGGTCGAGGTCGTCGTCGGCCACGTGCCCGAGCCCGCCGGGGACTTCGAGGGCACGGACGTGGAGTCGGTGACGTTCCAGGTCAACGTCGCCCGCGACACCGACGACGACGCCGAGGTGGAGCAGGCCGTGGCGCTGGCCCGGGACGCCGACGTGGCCGTCGTCGTCGTGGGGACCACCGAGGAGGTGGAGAGCGAGGGCTTCGACCGCGACTCGCTCGCGCTGCCCGGCCGGCAGGACGATCTGGTCCGCCGGGTGGTCGAGGCCAACCCGCGCACCGTGGTGGTCGTCAACTCCGGCGCCCCGGTGCTGCTGCCGTGGGCCGACGACGTGCCGGCGGTGCTGCTGACCTGGTTCCCCGGGCAGGAGTGCGGCAACGCCCTCGCCGACGTCCTCCTCGGGGCGACCGAGCCCGGGGGCCGGCTGCCGGTCACCTGGCCGGCCGACGAGGAGTGCCTGCCCTCCCCTCGGCCGGTCGAGGGGACGCTGCGCTACGACGAGGGCCTGTTCGTCGGCCACCGCCGCCACGACCGCGACGGCCGAGAGCCGCGGTTCCGGTTCGGCTCCGGCCTCGGCTACACCTCGTGGGAGTTCCTGTCCGTCGAGGGCGGCGCCTCGGCGGTCACCGTGCGGCTGTGCAACACCGGCACCCGGCGGGGACGGGAGGTCGTGCAGGTCTACGCGAGCCGTCCGGGCAGCGCGGTCGAGCGGCCGGTCCGCTGGCTGGCCGGGTTCGCCGTGGTGGCGGCCGACCCGGGCGAGGAGGTGGCGGTGCGGGTGGACCTGCCCGAGCGCACCTACCAGCACTGGGACGAGGCCGCGCACCGGTGGGCCACCGAGGCGGGACCGTTCCGGCTGCACGCCGGCCCCTCCTCCGGCGTCCTGCCGCTGGAGCTCGACGTGCAGGTGCAGGGCTGACTCCGCGGAGGGGACGACGATGACCCCGACGGGGAGCTCTCCCCCCGCCGCGCCGACCGCGGTGCTGGGGCTCGGCCTGGCGGCGATCGGGCGGCCGGCGTACATCACCCTCGGCCGCGACCGTGACCTGCCCGGCGACCGGTCCCCGGCGGCGCTGCGCGCCCGCACCTCCGAGCTGCTCGACGCCGCGGCGTCCCTGGGCATCGGCTACGTCGACGCCGCCCGCTCGTACGGGCGGGCCGAGGAGTTCCTCGCCTCCTGGTTGCGCGGCCGCGAGCAGGTCCCCTTCGTCGCCAGCAAGTGGGGTTACCGGTACACCGGCGGCTGGCGCACGGACGCCGAGCGCCACGAGGTCAAGGAGCACACCGCGGCGGCGTTCGAGCGCCAGTACCGGGAGAGCACCGCGCTGCTCGGCCCCTGGCTGCGGCTCTACCAGGTGCACTCGCTGACCGGGGACAGTCCGCTGTGGGACGACGAGCCGCTGCTGCGCCGGCTGGCCGAGGTGCGGGACGAGGGGACCGAGCTCGGCTTCTCGACGTCCGGGCCGGAGCAGGCCGCCGCCGTCCGCCGCGGCCTGGAGCTCGCCGTCGACGGCCGGCCGCTGTTCTCCAGCGTGCAGTCGACGTGGAACCTGCTCGAGACGTCCGCGGCCGGTGCGCTGGCCGAGGCGCACGCCGCCGGCCTCCGGGTGGTCGTCAAGGAGGGCGTCGCCAACGGGCGCCTCACCGAGCACGGGGTGCCGGCCGACAGCCCGCTCGCCGCGGCCGCGCGGGACTCCGGCGTCGGGGTCGACGCCCTGGCACTGGGGGCGGCGCTGGCCCAGCCGTGGTGCGACGTCGTCCTCAGCGGCGCGGTGACCGTGGCCCAGCTGGCCAGCAACGCGGCCGCGACCCGGGTCGCCGGCCTCGACGTCGGCGGACTGGTCGAGCCGCAGGACCCCGAGGACTACTGGAGCAGCCGCAGCCGGCTGCCCTGGGCGTGAGCCCGGACGACGAAGGCCCCTGATCGGCGTCTGCGCTGGTCAGGGGCCCGGTGTGCCGCGGGATCCCGCAGCGCTCCGGTGCACTCGTGCGTCGCTCGCGACGGGGTGGGAAGCCCAGATCGGGGGCTCCTGGACCTCGACCACCCCTCCCAGCTCAGAGGGTGAACAGGCGCGAACGTGTGGCACGCATCACACTAGCCGTCGTTCACCGTCGTGGCCGTCATGCCCGGCAATCGATGGCCACGGTCGATTGACCTGCGCATCTCGACGTGCGAGCGCAGTGCTCGACGAGGAGGGGGCGGGACATGGGGCACAGCCGACTGCTCGGCACGGGCGGGACCACCGCGTCGCGCGGGGGTGGGGACGCAGGGTCCGTGGTCACCGACGCGGCGGCCGGCCCGATCCGCGGCGCGCTCGTCCCCGGCGCCCTCCTGCTTCCCCACGGCACCTCGGCTGCCGCGCTGCCCCCGGCCTTCCGGACCCACCGCTGAACGTCCGTCTCACCGACCCTCGAGGAGGCACCATGCCCGAGAAGATCTACGTTTCCGTCGGGATCGACGTCGACGCCGTCGGCGGCTGGCTCGGCTCCTACGGCGGAGAGGACTCTCCGGGGGACATCTCCCGCGGCCTCTTCGCGGGAGAGGTCGGGGTGCCCCGCCTGCTCCAGCTCGCCCAGCGGCGGGACATGCCGGTGACCTGGTTCTGGCCCGGCCACTCCGTGGAGACCTTCCCGGAGCAGTTCGACGCGGTCGTCGCCGCCGGTCACGAGATCGGCGTGCACGGCTACAGCCACGAGAACCCGATCGCGATGACCCGCCAACAGGAGACCGAGATCCTCGACTACTGCACCGACCTCATCGAGCGGCGCTCCGGGAAGAAGCCGGTCGGCTACGTGGCGCCGTGGTGGGAGTTCTCGGCGGTCACCAACGAGATCCTGCTGGAGCGTGGCTTCCTCTACGACCACTCGCTGATGCACGACGACCACACCCCGTACTACGTGCGAGTCGGCGACACCTGGACCAAGATCGACTACGGGGCGGCCTCCGCCCGGGACTGGATGAAGCCACTGGTGCGCGGCGAGGAGACCGACCTCATCGAGATCCCGGCGTCGTGGTATCTCGACGACCTGCCGCCGATGATGTTCATCAAGTCCAGCCCGAACAGTCACGGCTTCGTCAGCCCGCGCGACATCGAGCAGCTGTGGAAGGACCAGTTCGACTGGGTCCACCGGGAGATGGACTACGCCGTCTTCCCCATCACCATCCACCCCGACGTCTGCGGCCGCCCACAGAACCTGCTCATGCTCGAGCGTCTCCTCGACCACATCCAGGGCCACGACGGTGTCGAGTTCGCCTTCATGGAGGACGTCGCCCGCGACTTCGCAGCCCGCAATCCGCGCAAGGCCGGTTGATCCCGCTGATGTAGAGGAGCACAGCCATGTCCTCCCCGCGCTCGAGCGCGACGCCCTCCGGCGTCGAGCCCTGGAACGTCAGGATCACTCCCAAGACGATCCGACAGGTGTCCGTCGTCTGCTTCATCGCCTGGGTGGCGTCCGTCTACGACTTCACCCTCTTCGGCACCCTGCTGCCCGTGATCGCCGAGGAGTTCGGCTGGTCGGTCGCCCAGTCCGCCGCGATCAACACCTACGCCACGATCGGCGTGTTCATCGTCGCCCTCGCCGTGGGCACGATCATCGACCGGATGGGCCGGAAGAAGGCCCTCATGGTGCTCATGCTCGGCGGTGCGGTGGCGTCCGGGCTCACCGGCGCCGCGGTCGGGGCGGTGAGCCTGATCATCATCCGCTCCTTCTCCGGGTTCTCCATGTCGGAGGAGGTCGTCAACGCCGTCTACCTCAACGAGATGTACAAGGAGGCCAAGAGCAAGGGCCTGATGTACTCCCTCGTCCAGGGCGGCTGGCCCGTCGGCGCGCTCGTCTCAGCCGGCCTGTCGGCGCTGACCCTGCCGCTCATCGGCTGGCGCTGGTCCTTCGTCGTCGCCGCGGTGCTGTCGATCATCGTCGTGATCCTCGCGGCCCGCCTGCCGGAGTCCCCGACCTTCGCCGCCATGCAGGAGGTCAGGCGGCGTCGCGCCGCCGGCGACACCGCCGGCGCCCAGGCCCTCGCGGACGAGCACGACCTGGAGGAGGCGGCCCACCACGCCACCGGCGTGAAGGACGTCTTCACGCCGCAGCTGCGCCGGCACACGACCTGCCTGTCCCTGGCGTGGTTCTTCAACTGGTTCTCGATCCAGGTCTTCTCCGTCCTGGGCACCACCATCCTGGTCGAGGCCAAGGGGGTGTCCTTCGACAACGCCCTCATCATCCTGGTGCTCTCCAACGCGGTGGGCTTCGTGGGCTACGTCTTCCACGGGTGGCTGGGCGACAAGATCGGCCGCAAGTGGACCGTGGTCCTCGGGTGGATCGCCGGAGGCGTCGTCAGCCTGGTGATGCTGCTGGGCCCGAGCAACGCGGCGTTCATCATCCCGCTGTACGCGCTGACGCTGTTCTTCCTCACCGGCCCCTACGCGGCGCTGCTGTTCTACATGGGCGAGTCCTTCCCGCCCCAGGTGCGCGGCATGGGCGCGAACGTGGCGCACGTGATGGCGCCGCTGGGCGGCATCGCCGGCTCGGGTCTGCTCACCATCCTGCTGACCGCGGGTGTGGACACCGGCTGGGCCGCGATCA
Source organism: Geodermatophilus sp. URMC 61 (assembly GCF_052931555.1). Taxonomy (NCBI): domain Bacteria; kingdom Bacillati; phylum Actinomycetota; class Actinomycetes; order Geodermatophilales; family Geodermatophilaceae; genus Geodermatophilus; species Geodermatophilus sp. URMC 61. The sequence continues at coordinate 444,331 of NZ_JBRFHZ010000002.1, read as the reverse complement.
TCACCGGCACCGGCGGCCTGCTCGTCTCGGCGCTGTGCATGGCCGGGACCCGCACCATCCACGACGCCCACCAGCGGTCGACGGTGTTCGCATGAACCGCGACGACGGACTCGAGGAGAAGGTCGCCGTCGTCTCCGGCGGCGGCAGCGGGATCGGCCGGGCACTGGCGGTCGCCTACGCCCGGGCCGGCGCCCACAGCGTGGTCGGTTACCTGCCGTCGGACCCCCACGACGCGACGGACACCGTCCGCGCCGTGGAGGCCGCAGGCGGGCGCTGCACGGCCGTACCCATGGACGTGCGCAGCTTCGAGGACACCGAGCGGCTCGCCCAGACCGCGCTCGACGAGTACGACCGGCTGGACATCGCGGTGGCCGCGGCCGGCATCCTGCGCCGGGCGCCGCTGGCGGAGATGACCGACCAGGCGTGGGACGACATGATGGCCGTCGACCTCTCCGGGGTCCTGCGCGTCTTCCGCTCCTGCAGCACGCGGATGACCCAGGGCGGGGCGATGGTCGCGACCTCCTCCATCGCCGGCGGCGTCTACGGGTGGGAGGAGCACGCCCACTACGCGGCGGCGAAGGCCGGCCTGCTCGGCCTGTGCCGGTCCCTGGCCGTGGAGCTCGCACCCCGGAGGATCCGGGTGAACACCGTCATCCCCGGGCTGATCGAGAGCCCGCAGTCCCTGGACCCGGTCAACTCGCTGGGCCGGGAGGGCCTCGACGCCGCCGGCTCCATCATCCCGTGGGGCCGCGTGGGCAACGTCGACGAGGCCGCCCGCACCATCCGGTTCCTCACCAGCGACGACTCGGCCTACGTCACGGGGCAGCAGCTCATCGTCGACGGCGGCCTGACCGTCCGCTGGCCCAGCTGAGCACACCGCCGAGTACGCGGTCGACCCCAGAACAGGACGACATGGACAAGCAGCTCACAGGCAAGGTCGCCGTCGTCATCGGCGGCGGCGGGATCGGCGCGGCCATCGCCGTCCTCTTCGCCCAGGAGGGCGCCGACGTGGCCGTGCTGGACCGCAACGAACCGAGCGCCACGGCCGTCGCCGAGCAGTGCAGGGGCTCCGGCGTCCGCGGCACGGCGCTGGCCGTGGACGTCACCGACGGCGAGGCCGTCCGGGCGGGGATGGACCGGATCGTGGCGGAGCTCGGCGGGATCGACGTCCTCGTCAACTCCGCCGGCGTCCTCGACGAGACGCCGCTGCTGCAGATGACGGAGGCGACGTTCGACAAGGTCCTCGCCGTGGACCTCAAGGCCGTGTTCCTGGCCGTCCGCTGGGCCGCGCCGCACATGGTGGAGCGCGGCGGCGGACGCATCATCAACATCGCCTCGCAGCTGGGCATCAAGGGCGGCACCGGCCTGACGCACTATGTCGCGGCCAAGGCCGGGGTGATCGGCATGACCAAGGCCATGGCCTTGGAGCTGGCCGAGCACAACATCCTCGTCAACGCCATCGCCCCCGGGCCCATCGTCACGCCCCTGATCGAAGGACTGTCCGAGGAGTGGAAGGCCGCCAAGCAGGCCGAGCTGCCCATCGGCCGCTTCGGACAGGCCCACGAGGTCGCACCCACCGCGCTGCTGCTGGCCTCCTCACCCGGCGGTGACCTCTACACCGGCCAGACGCTGGGCCCCAACAGCGGTGACGTGATGCCGTAGGTCCATCCGGAGGGAGGAACGCCCATGTGCGCGGGATGCCCGGGCGGCCGCGCGGTCTCGAGGACCACGGCCTACCTGAACCTGCGGGGGATGAAGTCCGCCGTCCAGAAGGAGCTCCAGCGCTCCGTCGGGCCCCGCGTCGGGATCTCCGTGTTCGGGGACCGGTGGGTGCTGGCCCTCCCCACCGGGAGGCGGCAGGTGTTCGATGACGTCGAGACGCTGGCCGGTGCCCTGGTCGCACACGGACTCGTGGACAGGCGGACGATGCCCGCCGGCGTGCCGCTCGAGCAGCTGCTCAGCGGGGGCGGTGACCCCGATCCACCGCCTCCGCGTGCGGACGAGCTGGTGACAGCGCTGCTCGCCGGCGTCGGGTCACCGCAAGAGGACCTCCGGGAGAGCGCCCCGTAGCAGTCCTCGGTGTCAGGTGCACGGACCGCGGTCCGTTCTGGCCGGTGCCCCTCCTTGGGGTCGATGGGTCTGCTGCGGGCGCCTGCGGTGAGTGCGCCGCCGTGCCGGGCCGAGCGCGCCGGGACGGCAGCCGCGGTGTCCGGTCAGGAGGTCGAACTCTCCTGTCCTGCCCCGAGCAGGTTCCGGACGACGAAGCGCATGATCCCGCCGTGCCGGTAGTAGTCGGCCTCCCGCGCGGTGTCCAGGCGGACCCGGACGCAGAAGGGCCGTCCGTCGGCGAGCACGGTCACGGTGGCCGAACCGCCCGGCTGCGCCACCGCCTCGGCCAGTCCCCGGACGTCGAAGACCTCGGTGCCGGTGAGTCCGAGGGTGTCGGCGTTCTCGCCGTCGAGGAACTGCAGAGGCAGCACCCCCATGCCGACCAGGTTCGACCGGTGGATGCGCTCGAAGGACTCCGCGAGGACCGCCCGCACGCCGAGCAGCGCAGGCCCCTTGGCGGCCCAGTCCCGCGACGAGCCGCTGCCGTACTCCTTGCCGGCCACCACGACCAACGGCACGCCGGCATCGTGGTAGCCGAGCGCAGCGTCGTACACCGACTCGATCTCGCCGGTGAGGAGGTCGCGGGTCCAGCCGCCGACCTTCCCGGGGACCAGCTGGTTGCGCAGCCGCACGTTGGCGAAGCAACCGCGCATCATCACCTCGTGGTTGCCGCGGCGTGAGGCGTAGGTGTTCAGCTCGAACCCCGGGACGCCGAGCTCGGTGAGGTACTGCCCAGCGGGGGTGTGTGGCGGGATCGCCCCGGCCGGGGAGATGTGGTCGGTGGTCACCGAGTCGCCGAGCTTGACCAGCACCCGGGCACCGGTGATGTCCCGCACCGGGGCCGGCTCCGGGGACATGCCGTCGAGGTAGGGCGGACGGCGCAGGTAGGTGGAGCCGTCGTCCCAGGCGAAGGTCTCCCCCGCCGGCGCGTCCAGCCCCCGCCACCGGTCGTCGCCGGAGAACACGTCGGCGTAGGCGCGGGTGAACACGTCCGCGTCCACGGTGGCCTCGATGACCTCGTGGACCTCGCGGGAGCTGGGCCAGATGTCGCGCAGGTACACCGGGTCCCCGTCGGATCCGATCCCGAGGGGTTCGGTCATCAGGTCGACGTCCATGGTGCCTACCAGCGCGTAGGCGATGACCAGTGGCGGTGAGGCGAGGTAGTTCATCGGCACGTCGGGGTGGATCCGCCCGTCGAAGTTGCGGTTGCCCGAGAGCACCGAGACCACGGTCAGGTCGTGGTCGGTGACCGCCCGCGAGACCTCCTCGACCAGCGGCCCCGACGCCCCGATGCAGGTCATGCACCCGTAGCCGGCCAGGTGGAAGCCGAGCTGCTCGAGGGAGGGCGTGAGTCCGGCCTCGTCGAAGTAGTCGGTGACCGTGCGGGATCCCGGTGACAGGCTGGTCTTCACCCAGGGCTTGGACCGCAGCCCCCGCTCGACGGCCTTCTTCGCCAGGAGCCCGGCGGTCACCATCACGGTCGGGTTGGACGTGTTGGTGCACGACGTGATCGAGGCGATCGCGACGCTGCCGTGGGCGAGTTCCGCCGTCCCGCCGTCCAGGGTGACCGGGACCGTGCCCGACGTCCTCGGTGAGACCGGGGCGTCCGGGGGCGGCATCGCCGGGACCTCGGAGACCGGCACCTCCGTGTCGATCGCCGGCGCGTCGCTGGCGGGGAAGGACTCCTGCGACGCCTCGTCGGCCCACGACGTCACGGTCGCCGGGGCAGCAGCCCGGTCCAGCGTGATCGCCGTGGCGAGGGCGGAGCGGAAACCCTCCTTGGCACGGTCGAGCGGCACCCTCTGCTGCGGCCGGCTCGGGCCGGCCAGTGACGGCACCACGCCGCCCAGGTCCAGCTCCAGCAGCTCGGTGTACCGCGGCACGGCCACGGGGTCGTGCCACAGCCCCTGCTCCTTGGCGTAGGCCTCGACCAGGTCCACGCGCGCCGCCGGGCGCCCGGTGAAGCGCAGGTACCGCAGCGTCTCGTCGTCGATCGGCCAGAACGCGCAGGTCGAGCCGAACTCCGGGCTCATGTTGGAGATGGTCACGCGGTCGGCCAGCGAGGTCTGCGCGACCCCGGGGCCGTAGAACTCGACGAACTTCCCGACCACCCCGTGGGCGCGCAGCATCTCGGTGATCGTGAGCACCAGGTCGGTCGCGGTCGCGCCCTCCGGCAGCGCGCCGTGCAGGCGCACCCCGACGACCGGCGGCAGCAGCATGGACAGCGACTGGCCGAGCATCGCCGCCTCGGCCTCGATGCCGCCGATGCCCCAGCCCAGCACGCCGAGCCCGTTGACCATCGTGGTGTGCGAGTCGGTGCCCAGGCACACGTCGGGGAAGGCCCAGCCGTCCTCGGCCATGACGACGCGCGCCAGGTACTCGACGTTGACCTGGTGCATGATCCCGGTGCCCGGCGGGACGACGGCGACGTTGCGCAGCGTCGACTGCCCCCAGCGCAGGAACCGGTAGCGTTCGCCGTTCCGGGCGTACTCGATCTCGACGTTGCGCTCGAGGGCGTCGGGCCGGCCGAACACGTCGGCGATCACCGAGTGGTCGACGACCAGTTCCGACGGGATGGTCGGGTTGACCAGCCCGGCGCGGCCGCGCAGCGCGTGGGCTGCGTCGCGCATGGCGGCGAGGTCGGCCAGCGTCGGGACACCGTTGGTGTCGTGCAGGAAGATCCGCGACGGGCTCAGGTCGACAGCCGCGCCGGCAGGGCCGTCGTGTCCCCAGGCCAGCAGGGCCTCCACCTGCTCGGCGGTCACTCGCACGCCGTCCTCGTGCCGGAGCAGGTTCTCCAGCACGATCCTCAGGCTGATCGGCAGCCCGGCCGGGGTGATGTCGGCCAGCCGGTGGATCGCGTAGCGCCGCTCCCCCACCGCCAGCTCCCCTGCGGTGCCGAAACTGTTGCGCTCCACGAGGGCGTCGTGCGTGCTCACCGGAGTCGTTCCTCCTCGGATGTGTCCAGCGGCCGGCAGGACGTGGTGACGGAGCTGCCCGGGATCAGACAGCGGGCGGCCGCCTGTTGCCCGGCCGCGTGGTGCGCCCGGGGCGGTGCGCGCCCTGGAAGGCCGGACCGTGCACCAGGGGCACCTGTTCGCGGGCCCGGTGCTGCTGTCGGGGGTCGTCCACGGCGAGGGAGCGTCCTGTCCCCACACCGTAGAGCTTATAACCTATGACCGCCACTCTGGATGTATCGTCCGCTCAGGGCCGGGCGCGGAGCAGCGCTGCGGCGGTGACGTCACCGAGGAGCCGGCCCTCGTCCGACCTCGAGAACCACGATCGGCCAGCCGACGACCACGAGCACGTTATAACGTGTGCACCCCGACAGGAGGCTCGATGACGCGACCGGCAGACCTGTACGCGACCAAGAGCGACTTCGCGTACACACGCGTGCGTGAGCTGATCCTCTCCGGCGCGCTCGAGCCCGGCGCCGTCATCAACCAGGCTGTGCTGGCCAAGGAGATCGGCATCAGCACCACGCCGCTGCGCGAGGCGCTGCGGCGGCTAAAGCAGCAGGGCCTGGTCGAGCTGGACGCCCACCGCGACGCACGGGTCACCCAGCTGGACGCCGAGGAGGCCCGCGACCTGCTCGAGGTGCGCCGCTCCCTCGATCCGATGGCCGCCTCCCTCGCCGCCGAAAGACGCACGAAGCAGGACCTCGCCGAGATGCGCGCGAGCCTGGAGGGGCTCCACGCCCTCCCGAGCAACCCCACGGTGACGCAGCTCATCGCGCACCGCCGGTTCCACACCGCGGTCTACCGGGCCTCGCACAACGCGCTGCTCACCGAGATGCTGGACGGCCTGTGGGACACCGCCGACCGCTATCGGCGGCACGGCCTGCAGGTCGAGCGCAGCCCCGAGGAGCGGGCCATGAAGGCCAACGAGCACACCCTGCTCTTCCAGGCCATCGTGGAGGGTGACACCGAGACCGCTGCTGACGTGATGCGCGCCCACATCCAGACCAGCCTGGGGGCGAGGTCGGCCTGGCGCCTGGCGAAGCCGGGCGCGTCGTCGGACGACTCCTGACCGGTGGGGACGTCGCCCAGGCCCGCCGGGGCGTCGTCTGCTGGCGCTGCTGCTGGTCCACGCGGTCCTCGCGCACGTCGTCACCTTCGTCGACCGCCCTGCGGTGACCCATCGGGCCATCGAACTCGACGTCCCCTGCGGATGGCTGGGAGCGCTCGCCGCGTCGTTCGCGGTCGTCCTCCTGCTGCTCGCGGTTCCCTCCGGGCAGGCGACCGACCGGCTCGGAGAAGGCCGGGTCATGCCCGCCGGAGCGTCAGGCGGCTCGGCACGGCCGGATCAAGGACCCTTCCAGGGTGCCGCGAACAAGTCCGGCGCCACCGGCCGAAGACGGCCTGAAGCGCAGGCGGTAGGTCCCGACGACCTGACTGCCGACCAGAGCCGGATCCGAGCCCTCCTCTATCACCTCTCCACAGAAGCGGCCTTCCATCCAGCCTCGCGCGTTGCAGCTCTGGCATTCCGACTCATCGGGAAGGGTGTGAACCGGTCCACGATGCGTTCCGGCATTGGTCATGCCGGACAGTGCGCCACGCGCGATGACGCCGGCACCTCTCCACTCGAAGGTCCCTACGTGCACGCCCCGCCCGGTGAAGTCCCCGGCCTGGTAGGCGTGCACGAGATCCGGAACAGCGATGGTGCCGTCGAGTCCGCGGACCTCGTCACACTCCTCGTGCAGCGCGGCGTTGAGTTCCAGGGTGTGGAAGGCCTTGAGGGTGTTGCAGTCAGGGTCCCCACACGACTCGGTGATGGGGTCCTCTCGCGGGCGGAGGTCACCCTCCAGGTTCTTGGAGATCCGGTTCAGGCAGATCCGCCGGTCACGCAGCTCTGCGGGATCGTCCAGGCAGGAACGGCGGTTTCCCTCAGCCTCACCTGGAGTCGTTCCCTGCGCGGAGGGGTCGGGGTCGTCGCTCATTGCAGCCACCTTCGTGGAGTCCGATAGTCACCGATAAGGCGGGCGGGGCGTCACCCACGCGCCCGGCGGCGGGGTCCGAGCGCCCCCGCGGCGCGGCTGCGGGAGCGGGGCCGACGGGTCGCCGGCCCCGTTCCCGCAGGGGTGCTCAGGCGCCGCCGTCCGCCGTGAACGTGCCCTCCGGCCCGGCGGGGGCCGGGAGTCCCCCGCCGTCACCGGGGACGCCCCTGCCCTCGACCCCGTTCACCGACTCCGTGGAGTAGGCGAACGTCAGCATGGCGAAGGCGATGAGGTCGCTGTTCACGTCGAGCGCGTGCCGGTCCAGGTTCTGGATCGTGTCGCACGCCTTGTGGTAGCAGGGGTCGAGCTGCTGCCCGGCGGTGCCGCCCCAGATCGCCGCCTGCTCCTCGGTCTTGACCTCCTCGGCGCCGGTGAACAGCCCGCTGGACGGGATGCCGTTGCGGATGAAGGCGTCGTAGTCGCTGCGGCCTGAGAACCTGGTGTCGTCGTAGGGTTCGCCGATGAGCGTGTAGTAGGCCTCGTAGAGGTCCTCGATGGCCGTCGAGCCCTCGGGGATGGGCACGCCCTCGGGCGCCGGGAACGTCGACTGGTCGGCGTCGTACACCAGGAAGACGTAGTTCGGCGAGCCGACCATGTCGTAGTTCATGTAGAGCGCGATGCGGTCCCGCTCGGCCTGGGACAGGCCGTTGACGTAGTCCTTCGAGCCGACCAAGCCCTGCTCCTCGGCGGCCCACCAGCCGAACCGCAGCGTGTTCTCGTGCTCGGTCTCGGCCATCATCAGCGCGGTCTCCAGCAGCGCGGCCGACCCGGATCCGTTGTCGTTGATCCCCGGCCCCTGGATGACGCTGTCGAGGTGGGCGCCGGCCATGACCACGTTGTCCGGGTTCTGCCCCGGCAGTTCGGCGATCACGTTGTGGTCGGTGCGGGTCTCGGCCGGCAGCACCTCGACGAACGCGGTGGAACCGGACTGGGACAGGGCGATCCCGTCGGCGGAGCTGGCGCCGACGACGGGGATGCCGTGGGTGACCGGACCCGGCGCTCCCTCGATCGGCGGGTCGACGCTGGTGGCGTCGGCGGCGATGAGCTCCTCGCGGTCGGGGGTGTTGCCCTGGTTCATGATGACGACCGCCTCGGCGCCGGCCTGCTGGGCGTAGTGGGCCTTGGTGCCGAAGAAGCAGGTGCCGCGCTGCACGAGCGCGATGTCGGCGTCCCCCGACCAGTCCTGGGCGGCGAAGTCCGCGGCTTCGCAGCCGCTGGTCGAGATGGCATCGGGTCCCGTGGCCAGGTTGAGGTCGACCGGGATCACGGTGCCCTCGACCGCCCCTGAACCACTGCCGGTGAAGACGCCGGTCCGGTACGCGGCCGCGACCGGCGCGGTCTGCCGCAGCACGCCCGGGAAGTTGAAGGTGATCTCGACCGGGTCGAGGGTGACCTCGTACCCGGCCTCGCGGAGGAGCCCGGCGACGTAGTCGACACTGTCGGCGTAGCCGTCGGTGCCGGCGGCCCGGGTCCCGGGGTAGTCCGGGTCGGTGCTGTTGTCGGCGATCTTCTGGAACTCCTCGAGGTGTTCGAGGACGCCGTCGGCGGTCACGCACTCGAGGAGCTCGTCGTAGGTGTCGTTGTCCCGGTATCCGCACCCGCCGCCACCGGGTGCCGCGACCGCCGTGGTCGCGGGCGCCAGAAGCGCCAGCAGCAGACCGCCGGCACCCACGGCCGCCGCCCTCGGCAGTGCCTTGCTCCGGCCCCGTGTCCGCCGTCGTGACATCTCCACTCCTCCATCCCGTCCGGCGGACGTCTCGGCGCGACCGACCCGGGGGTCCCCCGCCGCGGGAGGTGCGAGCTCCTGTCCCGTGCTCGCCCTCCTGGGGTACCGGGCCGTCAGAGTGCGATGACCCCTACCGGGACGACCACCGCCTTCCCTCGCGACGCCACGGAGATCGCGCCCCTCGGCGGTGATGCTGTCGATGTCCTCGCTCCGGCAGAGCGACCCCAGGTGCGCGACCCGGTCGTCGGGCAGGTTGAGGGCGCGGGGGACCTTGATCTGGATGGCGGCCATCAGCAGAGGTCCTCTCTCGGCGGGGGAACGTCGTGGACTGTCCGAGGCCTGCGTCACGTCGCCGTCACAGCCGCATCACGTCGTGGCGTGTCGACGGCGACACGCGGGATGTCCGTCGCGCGGACCCGATCTGCTGAGCCGCCCCCGCGGTGGTGCCAAGGTGCAGGTGTGACCAGCCTCGACGACGTCGCGGCCCTCGCCGCCGACGAGCACCACCTCGCGGTCGTCGCCACGCTGCGGGCGGACTCGACCATCCAGGCCTCGGTGGTCAACGCGGGGATCCTCGCCCATCCGGCGACCGGGCGGCCGGCGCTGGCCTTCGTCACCTACGGCCGGGTCAAGCTAGCCAACCTCCGCGCCCGCCCGCAGGTGAGCGTGACCTTCCGGCACGGCTGGCAGTGGGCGACGGTGGAAGGACGCGCACAGCTGGCCGGGCCCGACGACCCGCAGCCCTGGCTGGCCGACGCCGACCAGCTCCGCCTCCTGCTGCGCGCGGTGTTCGCCGCGGCCGGCGGTCGGCACGAGAACTGGCAGGAGTACGACCGGGTCATGGCCGAGCAACGGCGCACTGCCGTGCTGATCGATCCGAACCGGATCTACAGCAACGGATAGGCGGCGCCGCACCCGTGCCCCTCGGCCGGCAGGCCCCGCCCGGTCACCGCGCTCCAGCCGTGGCCGAGGGGAGACGGTCAGTACCGCTCAGGGGACGGCGGCGGGATCCAGGGGCGGTGGAGGTCCGTCTCGTCCCAGCTGCCCGGCCATGTGGTCCACACCAGGAAAGCGGTCTGTTCGCGGCCGTCGGGGAGTGTCACTCCGAGCCGGCCCTGGTGGACGTCCTCATCGGGGTCGTGGCGGCCCGACTTGGTGCAGTGCACCTCGATGCCCGGAGCGACGGTCACGAACGCGGGGCAGGGCCTGCTCACCTGTCCGACCCCTTCGCAGTCGAGCGGCCCCCTCACCGTGCACGTTAGCCGACCACGACGCATCCAGGCCCGTAGCTCAGCCGACGGGTCCACGAGGAGCTGCGCCGACGCGTGCTCAGCCTCGCGCTCCCGCTCGGTGCCTCGTCGTCGGAGAACGAGCCGGCCGCCGCCCTGGGCGGTCTCCCGGGCACCCGTGCGCGAGGGGCTGCGCCTGCTGTCCGAGGAGGGTCCGGTGCAGGTCTCCCCCGAGGTCGGATCCTCCGTCTCGCGGGTGGACCACGAGCGGGTCGCCCCTTCCATGCGGGAACACCCGCCTGCCGTCGCCGCCGACATCGAGCACGTGCGGCGCCGGTCGCCCGAGCTGTTCTCCTCGAACACCGACTCCGCGCCGATCAGGCGCAGCGTCGCCGTCGGGGACCCATCCACCGCACGGGCGGACCCTGACGGCGATCGCCGACCTGGCACCGGTCGTCAGCGGCTGGACCGGCGGCTCCAGCGCCGGGCGGCGCACCGTCCCCCCGGGCCGGCCGAACCCGCACCGCTCACGGGGACCCGGTGGGTCTCGTACATCCGGACGGCGACGAGGAGAGCCGAGCCGGCACTGACGGCCGCGGCGACCCAGACGGCGGCGCGCAGGCCGACGAGGTCGGCCACGATCCCGCCGAGGACGGCGCCGACGGCGTAGCCGAGGTCGCGCCAGACCCGGTAGACTCCCACGGCCCGGCCGCGCCACGCCGGGTGCGCCACGTCGCCGACCACCGCCAGCAGCGTCGGGTAGACCATCGCGGTGCCCGCACCGAGCAGCACGGTGCCCGCCGCCCAGCCGGCGAACCCGTCGAAGGCGGCGATGAGCGCCAGCGCGGCGGCCTGGATGGTCATCCCCGCGGTGATCAGGCGCTTGCGCCCGATCCGGTCGGACAGGGCGCCGGTGATCAGCTGCCCGGCGCCCCACACTCCCGGGTAGAGCGCGACCAGCAGGCCGATCCGGCCCACCGGCAGGCCGGCGGTGGCGAACAGCAGCGGGAACAGGCCCCAGGACAGGCCGAAGTTGAGGTTGTTGACCAGCCCGGCCTGGCTGGCCGAGGACAGCGCGGGCTCGGTCAGGCTGGTCTGGGCGACGATCTGCCGGTCGGTCAGGCCGGCGTGCAGGTGGTCGTGGATGCCGTCGGCGCGGGGCGTGTGCCGCCCCGCCTCGAGCTGGGCGTGACCGCGCGTCTCGCGGACGAACAGCCCGGACAGCAGCAGGGCCAGGGCGGTGTAGGAGATCCCGAGCAGGAACGGAGCGGGCCGCAGGCCGTACCGCTCGGCCAGGTAGCCGGCGAGCAGGGAGGTCACCGCGACCGCGCCGTAGCCTGCCGCTTCGTTCAGGCCCATCGCCAGGCCCCGTTGCCGGGGGCCGACCAGGTCGATCTTCATGACCACGGTGGTCGACCAGGTCAGTCCCTGGTTGACACCGAGCAGCACGTTGGCGGCCACGACCCCAGGTCCAGTTCGGGGCGACGATCAGCATCAGCGGCACCGGGACGGCGAACAGCCACCCGACCAGCAGCACGGGCTTGCGGCCGTAGCGGTCGGAGAACGTGCCGGCGAACCAGTTGGCGGCCGCCTTCGTGATCCCGAACGCGGCGACGTAGGTGAAGACGAACGTGTAACCGGTCAGGCCGAACTCGTCCTCGGCGAGCAGCGGCAGCACCGTCTGCTGCTGGCCGACCATCCCGCCGACCAGGGCGTTGACCGCGACCAGCAGCGTGAACTGGGCGGCGTTGGCGCGCAGGCCGAGCCGGATCGGCGCCGACGTCCCGGCGGTCACGACCCGGACGTCAGCGGCCGCCCAGTGCCGCGGGCCCAGTCCTCGGGCCCGCCGACCAGCACGGCGAGGTCGCGGTGCCCGGCGCGCTCGAGCAGGCTGGCCGCGCCGGCAGCGCGCTCACCGTGGCCGCACATCACCACGGTCGGTCCGTTCCCGAGCCGGTCGGCGACGGCGGCGAGCGCGCCGAGCTCGACGTGCTCGGCTCCGGGGACGTGGCCAGCGGCGAACTCCGCGTCCTGCCGGACGTCGAGGATCCGGCGTCCGCCCAGGTGGTCCGGTCCGACCAGTTCGGTGCTGGCGACGGGACGCCCGGCGGCGACCCAGGCGGCCATCCCGCCGTCCAGGACGCCGACCAGCTGCTCGTAGCCGATCTTCACCGCCTGCCACACGGCGTCGGCCAGGTCCTGGTCCGGGTTGGCGACCAGCACCACCGGCAGATCGGGGTCGGCCAGCCAGCCCAGCCAGCTGGCGAACTGGGCGCGCAGCGGGATCGACAGCGCGCCGGGCACGTGTACCCGGGCGTAGTCGGGCACCGGCCGGACGTCGACGACGAGCGCCCCGGCGGCGTGCAGCCGCTGGACGTCACCGACCGGCAGCGGCGCCGGACGTCCGACCGATGCGGTGTCCAGGACGGCCGGCCCGCGGCGGTTGACCTCGCCGAGTCGCCGGAAGTAGGCCGGGTAGGAGCCGAGGCTGCCGGTCAGCCGGGCGACGAAGGCGTCCTCGTCGCCGACGGCCAGCAGCGGGTTGGTCGCCTTCTCGCGGCCGATGGTGCTGCTGCGTGCCGCGCCGGGCGGAGCAGAGCAGAACGAGCCGGCGCCGTGGGTGGGCCACACCAGCACGTGGTCGGGCAGGGTGGCCAGCCGGCGCAGCGAGGCGTACTGGGCGCGGGCCAGCTCCTCGGTGCGCCCGGGATCGACCAGGTCGGTGCGGGCGGCGGCGCCGACGATCAGCGAGCCGCCGGTGAACACGCCGACCGGCGTCTCGCCGTCGGCCAGCAGGTAGGCCAGGTGTTCGTCGGTGTGCCCGGGGGTGCCCAGCGCCCGCAGCGTCAGCCCGCCGAGGTCGACCTCGTCGCCGTCGGCCAGCCCGCGGTGCGGGAACTCGCGCTGTCCGGCGGCCGACGCGAGGACCTGCGCGCCGTCGTCGTGGGCCAGCTGGACCGCCCCGGTGAGGAAGTCGGCGTGCAGGTGGCTGTCGGCGGCGTAGGCGACGGTCAGGCCGCGCTGCCGCGCCGCAGCGTGCACCGCGCGCAGGTCCCGGGGTGCGTCGACGACCAGCGCGCGGCCGTCGCCGAGGTCGACCAGCCAGGTGGTGTTGCCCAGGCCGTCGTCCACGACCGGGACCAGTTCCGGCACCATGGCCCACTCCTCGTTCAAGTGATGTCTTGAACGATGCCGCCGCCCGGGTACAGTGTCAAGCGATCGCTTGAGTGACGAGGTGGAGGATGGGGAGCCGGCAGGCGAAGGACGCGCTGTATGACGCGCTGGCGTCGGTGGCGAAGGCCCTGGGCAGCGGCCGGCGTGCCGAGCTGGTCGACGTGCTCGCCCAGGGCGAGCGCAGCGTGGAGGAGCTCGCCGGCGAGATCGGGCAGACGGTTGCCAACACCAGCCAGCACCTGCAGTTCCTGCTGCGCGGCGGGCTGGTGCGCACCCGTCGCGACGGAGCGCGGGTGTACTACTCACTGGCCAGCGACGCGGTGGGCGCACTGTGGCGGTCGATGCGCGAGGTCGCCGGGGCGCACGTGACCCGGATCGACGAGCTCGCCGCGGCCTACCTCGGCGACCGCTCCCAGCTGGCCGAGATCAGCCGCGAGGAGCTGCTGGCGCGCATGCGCGCCGGTGAGGTCGTCGTCCTCGACGTCCGCCCGCCGGCCGAGTACGCCGCCGGCCACCTGCCCGACGCGGTGAACGTGCCGCCCGACGAGCTGGAGACCCGGCTGGCCGACCTGCCCGCCGGCCAGCCGGTCGTCGCCTACTGCCGCGGTCCGCTGTGCGCCTACGCCGACACCGCCGTCCGCGCGCTCACCGCCCAGGGGCGGCCGGCGCTGCGGCTGGTCGACGGGCTGCCCGAGTGGGCCGCCGCAGGCCTGCCCGTCGTCCGGGCATCGGCGTGACCGCCGGCCCAGGCGCCGCGGCCCCCGACGTCGATGCGCTGCACCCGCGCGACCTGCGGGTGCTCACGGCCTGTCACGGTCTCGGCGCAGCTCAGCCGCAGTCGCATCCCGGGCACGAACGAGCCGCCGAACACGACGACGAAACAGGCCGACAGCGACAGTGCGATCCGCGCCACGCCCCAGGGCTGGGAGCTGGTCGTTCCACCCCTGCCGCGCACCACGGCCGGCACGAGCACCCGCGGCCGGGCGGGGATGCGGTCAGCGAGTGGCCAGGGCGCCGCGCAGCGCCTCCAGCGCGGCCGGCACGACGGCGTACCAGACGTTGCGGCCGCGCCTCTCGCTGGTCACCAGCCCGGCCTCGGCGAGCACCTTGAGGTGGTGGCTCACCGTCGGCTGACTCCTGCCGACCGGCTCGACCAGGTCGCAGGCGCACACCGCGCCGCCGTCGGCGGTGCTCAGCAGCGACACCAGGCGCAGCCGGACCGGCTCGGCCAGCGCGGCGAACTGCCGCGCCAAGGTCTCGGCGTCGGCCTCCCCGAGCACCTCGGCGGCCAGCGGCGCACAGCAGGCGACCGCCTCCGGCTGGTCGAGCACCGGCAGCTCCCGCACGGCCATCCAGGTCCTCCTCGGTCCGCGGAGTGCGTCTCCCGAAACGTATTGACAGCTGTCGATGTTCCGGGGCATGCTCTCGTATCGATGGCCATCAATATAGCCGAGACCGCCGTACCCCACCAGGAGGTCCCCCCGTGTCCCGCATCCAGCTCGCCCTCAACGTCGATGACGTCGAGGCCGCCACCGCCTTCTACAGCAAGCTGTTCGGCACCGAGCCGGCCAAGACCCGGCCTGGCTACGCCAACTTCGCCGTCTCCGACCCGCCGCTGAAGCTGGTCCTGCTGGAGAACCCCGGGCAGGGCGGCACGCTCAACCACCTCGGCGTCGAGGTCGGCTCCGTCGAGGAGGTCGACGCCGAGCAGACCCGCCTCGCCGGCCTCGGCCTGGCCTCGGTCGACGAACGCGGCACCACCTGCTGCTACGCCAAGCAGGACAAGTTCTGGGTGGAGAACACCCCCGGCGGCGAGCGGTGGGAGGTCTACACCGTGCTCGCCGACAGCCCGACCTTCTTCAGCGAGACCGGCGACGGACCGGCCTGCTGCGCCGACGTCACCACCGAGGGGACGGAGACGACGGCCGTGGCCGCCGAGTCAGCCCCCGCGGCAGCCCGCTGCTGCTGAGTACGCGCCGTCGACGGCCCACCGCGCGAGCGTCTCGGTCGGACGCCTCCGCCGCCGCGCCCAGCACCCCGAAGCGTCCGACCAGTGACACCGGGCGGCACCGACCGCGGGCCCGGTGCCCGGTCAGCTCCTCCTCGGGCGGTGTTCGCCCCCGCCCGAGGAGGGGCCCCGCAACGGCATCCCGGGGGTTCGGAGGGCACCGGGTCGTCGCCCGCATCCGGCGGGACGGCGATGAGGAAGAGCAGGTCTCCCCATGCGATCCGACAGTGGGGAGTCCATCCTGGACCGGGCCCACGAGTGGAGTGCCAGGTGGTGATCGCCGGCTCGGCGAGCGCACTCCACGACGTACGGCACCTCGTGGCCACTCTGCAGCCGTCCGCCATCCCCCATCACGTCGGCTGCCATGAACGACGGTGGAGCTCCACCGGCGAACCGTCGATGGCCACTGGGGGTGCCCGAGCCGGGCCCGCCCGCATCCGGTGGGCGCGCCGCACCAGCCGACCACCCGGACATTGGACCCGCTCGTCGACGAGCTGTTCCGGCTCGCCGAGCCGAGCCGGGTCGCTGACCCTCGCGCTCAGCTCGTCGGTGTGTGCACGCCCGACGGGTATCGGCTGCAGTCGGCCGGTGTGACCGGATTCGCCCACGTCGTTACCGGTGGCGAGACGGGTGCTGCCGTGCCGTCACACGTGAGCGCACAGGACTACGCACCCGAGCATCAACCGGACCGGCCTCTTCCTGTGTCGACGTCGATGAGGACTTCGGCAGCACAGTTGCGAGTAAGGAGCGAACTGCTCAATCTCCGAGCGGTGGCCGCGTTGTCGACCACGAGCTTCAGATCGCGACCGTTCGCGCGCAGCTCGACGACTCTGCCCAGGTTGGGGTCCGACGAGACGATGGACGTCAGCAGGATGGACGTGTCCAGTGCAGAGAGGACCTCGGCCTCGCCGATGGTCGCCGCACAGACACCGTTCGCCCCGAACTCGAGCTGCAACCGGCAGATCTCGGGACACTTGTGAGCCTTGAAATGAGGGCGGCGGGAGACGCCGGTGCCGTGGAAGAGGC
The DNA here is from genome assembly GCF_052931555.1 of Geodermatophilus sp. URMC 61. Lineage (NCBI taxonomy): Bacteria > Bacillati > Actinomycetota > Actinomycetes > Geodermatophilales > Geodermatophilaceae > Geodermatophilus > Geodermatophilus sp. URMC 61. Next base: position 428,063 of record NZ_JBRFHZ010000002.1, on the reverse strand, counting down.
GGCGCAGGGCGGTCATGTTCGATCTGAGGCCGTCCCGGTCGATGACCAGCACCGGGGTCGGGAGGCTGTCGCGGGATCCTCGCGCACCGATGACGGGCTGCGGGCTGGGTCTGATGATGATGTCTCCGGTGCCGGTACCGATCGGGATGCCGGGTGCAGGTGAGCAGGGTGCACCCCGACCGGCAGCTCTGACAGTTGTGCTCGGGATCGAGGTCCTCCCACCAGCTCTGTCGGCGTGGCGGATGTCGTCGCTGATCGAGGACGGGATCGAGGAAGAAGGCGCGCGCTCTCGCGGTGGAGATCGTCTCGCCAGAGGTCGATCGCCACTTCCCCGGGAAACCGCTGTGCCTGATCACGCCACCTCCGCCTGACGGGCCACGTCAGGGCCGTCGGGTTCCCGTGCAGCGGCCACGTTGCTCGGCAACGGGCCTCAGCCCTCGCCGCCGGCGGGCATGGGGACGGCGCGTTCCGCCACCGCCCGGCGGAGCCCGAGGACGTCGAGCGCCGCGTCCAGGACCAACAGCACGGCCGCCACGCGGTCGGCGTCCCCCGCTGAGCGCTCGATCTGAACACGAAGCTCCTCGCGGACGCACCTGGCCGCCGTCACCGCCGCCCGCCCCCGGTCGGTCAGCGCCAGCGGACGACGGCGGCGGTCCCGGTCGTCGTCCCGCTCGAGGTAGCCGGCCCGCACCAGCTCACCGGCGGCCTTGGACACCGCCTGCTGGGTCACCCCGAGTTCGGCGGCCAGGTCGGTGACCGTCCGCGGCGCCACGAGGAGCCGCTGGAACAGGTAGCCGTGCGCCCTCCGCAGCTCGGGAAAGCCCCGCGCGTGCAACTCCTGGAGCACCCGCTGATCGAGGCCGGAGCCCACGATCGACAGAGCGGAGACGAGGTCCAGGCCGGTAGACACACAACCATGGTTGTGCAACTCTGTCGCCGTGTCCAGCACTCCGATCCCGAGGACGGACGCCGTGCTCGAGGTCGTGCACCGCTACTACCGCCTCGCCGGCGACCTCACGGCCGCCGAGGAGGAACTCGGCGCGCTGCTGCACCCCGACGTCCGGATCGTCGAGCACCCCAACGCCATCACGCCGTCCGGTGCCGTGCGCGGGTGGGCGGAGACCCTGCAGGGCCATCGGTCGAGCCGCGCGCTGCTGCGAGAGCAGGAGTTCGTCGTGCAGGAAGTCGTCGTCGACGGGGCGCGGGCGGCGGTCCGGGCACACTGGCGGGCGACGGTCGGCGCAACGCGCGGTCCACTGACCGCGGGCACCCGGCTCGAGGCGTTCATCGCCTCCTTCCTCACCGTCGCCGACGGCCGGATCGTGGAGCAGGAGACCTTCGACTGCTATCCGCCGTTCGGCTGACTCGGGCTTTCCCCACCCACGGCGTCCCGGCACCGGAACGCCGGCGCGCCGGCTCGGCCGGCGATCGGATCTGGCCGGGTCCCCCAGGCACCGGACACCCGCTGACCGGCCGGACGCGCTCCGTCCCTGGTGTCGGCGTGGCTCGTCGCCGGCTGATCGGTGACGTCGCAGCCATCTCGACATCGGCTCCCGATCCGCGGCCGTGCCGTTGCACGTCGCCCACCACGAAGGGGCCGGGGATCGCCCTGTCTGGTCGACGACCGGGCGGCGGGGTCACTCTTGGCCGACGGCCCGTGTCCGCGAGCGAGGAGGACCGCCATGCAGAGCGACGGGACCTCCGCGGTCTCCGGCCGGTCCCTCCGGGCGGGGGATCTCCGAGGGTCGGATCGGCGCTACGACTGTCTCGACGACGCCGCCCGACTGGCCCGCCGGTATCTCGACGGATTGCGGGATCGACCGGTGACCGCAGCGGCGGGACTCGATGAGCTGCGCGCCGTGCTCGCGCGCCCGCTTCCCGACGAGGGCGAGGATCCCCCCGGGATCATCGAGAGCCTGGCGCGCGACGTCGACCCCGGGCTCGTCGCGTCGGGTGGACCGCGGTACTTCGGGTTCGTCACCGGTGGCGCGGTGCCGGCCGCGGTGGCGGCCGACTGGCTGGTGTCGGCGTGGGATCAGAACGGCGGGGGCTTCGTCGCGTCACCGGCCCTGTCGGTGGTCGAGGAGGTCGCCGCCGGCTGGGTCCGCGGGCTCCTCGGTGTGCCGGCTTCCAGTGGGGTCGGCTTCGTCACCGGTGGCCAGATGGCGAACTTCACCTGCCTGGCCGCCGCGCGGCATGCGGTCCTGCGCGACGCCGGCTGGGATGTCGAGGCACACGGGCTGCAGGGTGCGCCCCGGGTCCGTGTCCTGGCCGGCGAGTACGCGCACGTCACGGTCGGCGTCGCCTGCCGGCTGCTCGGGCTCGGCCAACTCGTCGACGTGGTGCCCGCCGACGAGCAGGGACGCATGCGCGCCGACGCGCTGCGCGAGGCCCTCGCCGGCGGCGCCGACGGCCCGACGATCGTCTGCGCGCAAGCCGGAGAGATCAACACCGGTGCGTTCGACCCGTTCGTCGACATCGCTCGCATCTGCCGCGAGCACCGGGCGTGGCTGCACGTCGACGGCGCGTTCGGTCTGTGGGCCGCCGCAAGCCCACGGCGGCGCGCGCTCCTGGCCGGCGTCGAGCAGGCGGACTCGTGGGCGACCGACGCCCACAAGTGGCTCAACGTCCCCTACGACTGCGGGATCGCCATCGTCGCCGACCGGAGCGCCCACCGCGCGGCCATGACCTCGACCAGTCCCTACGTCCCAGCGCACGCCGACGACGTGCCGTACGGCTTCGACTGGACACCGGAGTTCTCCCGGCGCGCACGGGGCGTCACGGTCTACGCGGCGCTGCGCCAGCTGGGCCGCCACGGCCTGGCCGACCTCGTCGACCGGTGCTGCGACCACGCCCGGCTGATCGCCGGCCGCCTCGCCGCGGTGCCTGGCATCGCCGTCCTCAACGATGTCGTGCTCAACCAGGTCCTCGTCCGCTTCGGCGACGACGACGCACTCACCGACAGGGTGATCGAACAGGTGCAACGCGACGGAGTCTGCTGGCTGGCCGGCAGCACCTTCCGCGGACGCCGCGTCGTGCGGATCTCGGTCGTCGGGTGGCAGACGACCCCAGCCGACGCTCACCGCAGCGCCGACGCCATCATCACCGCCGCGCGCACAGCAGCCGGGTGACGTCATGCCCAGTCGATCTGGACCTCGCCAGGTGCCGTTGCAGCGTCGGACGACGCCACGGTCGTCCCGCGTGGTGTACGCGTGGAGCGGTCGCCGCCCTCACCGCCCTCCACATGAGGGAGGCTCAGTGGTGATCGAGTCACCTCGGACACGCACGAGCCGTTCGGAACCCCCACAAGCGACCCCGACCCTGCTGTCGAACTGGACGTTCGGGCCTGCGACTGCTCGCCCCGACCCGAGCCGGCGACCACCTGCGGACGGTGAGGGGTTCGTCCCGCCGCCGCATCGGGCGAGCCGGACCGGACGGTGAGCGCCGGGCCCCTCCACCAGCCGCGCCGCCGAGCACCGCGGTGATCCCCAAGCCGGCCGACCAGGCCGCGCACCGACGCCGCGGCTCGACCGGCGGCCGTCCGGTCGGCTACGACCGCACCGCTTACCGGCGCCGCCACGTCATCGAGCGGGCCTTCAACCGGCTCGTCCTGGCGCGGCATCGCCACCCGCCACGACGAGCAGCCACCGTCTCCCACGGCGTGCTCGTCGTCGCCTCGATCCTCATCTGGCTGCGGGATCAGGAGACGCGTCCTAAGCCCAGATGTACTCCTCGGCGATCGCGCCGTCGCGCCACCTGGCCACCGTCACCATGCGGCCTCCGTCTTCGAACTCGCCGACCACACAGGTCCACTCCCCGGATCCGAACGCGATCGGATGGCTCGCGACCCGGGGTGGCGTACCCCCACTGACTCGACGAAGGGCGGCGGCCACAGCATGCTCAGGAAGCCGTCGGCCGGAGTGATCGCCCCCGCCGGGACGAGCTGCAGGAGTGGAGGCCGTCTTCGCCGTCAGTGAGACCCGTCCTCGCCTGGCCAGGTGACCGAGTACGACCTCGAACTCGCCTGCCGGATCGACGCGCTCCTCCCGGCTGAGCGGCTTCGTGCCGGGTCGTTCGCCCCTGCCTGCGGCCGGTCGTCCTGCGTAGCGTGCCCGGGGTGACGCTCACCGTCGGGAACGCCGCCGTCGAGCGGTACGCCGCGGCGTGGCGTGAGACCGATGCCGCCGCGCGCCGGACGCTGCTGGACACGTGCTGGGCCGAAGACGGCGTCTACTGCGACCCGCTGAACCGCGTCGAGGGCCGCGACGGGTTGTCGTCGCTGATCGGGTCGTTCCAGGAGGAGAACCCGGGCGCGCGCATCGACGTCGTCAGCGGCGTCGACGAGCACGACGGCTACCTGCGGTTCGCCTGGCGGATGCTGGCAGCCGACGGCTCGGTCGCAGTCGAGGGGACCGACTTCGGCGAGGTCGACGGCGAGGGCACGCTGCGCCGGATCGTCGGCTTCTTCGGCCCGCTGCCGGCCTGAGCCGGGTGGAGCCGGACGGCCTCAGCGCTGCTTGGACGGCTCGACCCACTGCCCCATTTCGATCCTGTCGATCTGCTCCCGCAGGGCCGCGGCGGCGTCCTTCCGCGTCCTGACCCCTCGCTCGAGGACGACCCGCTTGGTCCCTCCCCGCTGGGCGGTGAATGCGATCGGGAGGCGCGGACCGGCCTTGGTCGCGTACCCACTGATGCTGCCTCACCCGCCTGACGTCGCCGTGGCTCGGCCGCGCACGTACCTCCTGTGACCGGGCCCTTCGAGCGACCTGACCTCACGACACGCCGACTCCGGTCGGGTGGAACCCGGGCTCCTGGCGCCTCCGCCGACAGGTGCCGTCGAAGGTCCGGTTCCGTCGCCGCCCCCGGCTTCGCCGGTCGTGGGAGTCGGGTCCCACCCCGACCTACTCCCGACAGGAAGCCTCCGGGTGCCGGAGCCGCAATCTGTGGATGAGCGAAAGATGCATGACGTCATGGACGCGGGACAGGCCGATCGTGCCGCCACGGATGGTGAACCGGCCCTTCCTGAGCATCCGGAGGACCCGCCCTGGGGGCCCGCAGGGCGGCTCGTCTCCGCGCGACGAGATCGATCGGCACACGAGATCTCACACGCTGCAGCGCATGCCGAGGGCCTAGCGCGCCGCAGCTGAAGGACTGACGGGCCGGAACTACGCCAGCAGCTTCTCGACTCTCTGGTGGTCCTGCCACAGTTGCGCCACGTACGTGCTCGGGACGAGCCGCGGCCCGAGTCGGGTCGGCCCGCCTCCCTGCCGCCCCGCGGTCCTGACCACCCGACTCCAGAGGAGGAACCCCGTGCGCGCAGCCGTCATCACCACCCTGACCGGTCCGGACGCCGTCGAGGTCCGCGACGTGCCCGATCCCGTGCCGCAGCCGGGTCAGGTGGTGGTCGACGTGGAGTTCGCCGGCGTCGTCTTCCCGGACGTGCTGCAGACCCGCGGGGAGTACCAGCTGCGTCCCGAGCTGCCCTTCACCCCGGGATGGGAGGTGGCCGGGGTGGTGCGCGAGGACGCCGGCGGCTTCCGGGCCGGGGACCGGGTAGCGGCGATGCCGGTCATCGGCGGCTTCGCCCAGACCGTCGCCGTCGACCCCGGCATGGTCTTCCCCCTGCCCGAGGACGTGCCGTTCGAGAAGGGGGCGGTGCTGCCGCTGAACTACCTGACCATGCACTTCGCCCTCACCCGCCGCGCGCGGCTGGAGACCGGCGAGACCGTGCTGGTGCACGGCGCGGCCGGCGGCGTCGGTACCGCGGCGTGCCAGCTGGCGGCGGCCTACGGGGCGCGGGTGATCGCGGTGGTGTCCACCCCGGACAAGGGTGCGGTCGCCCGGGCCGCGGGAGCGCACGAGGTGGTGCCGGTCGACGGCTTCCGCGACGAGGTCCGCCGGGTCACCGACGGCCGCGGCGTGGACGTCGTCGTCGACCCGGTCGGCGGCGACCGGTTCACCGACTCGCTGCGCTGCCTGGCCCGGGAGGGCCGGCTGGTCGTCCTCGGCTTCACCGGCCGGGAGATCCCCACGGTCAAGGTCAACCGGCTGCTGCTGGCCAACACCACGGTGATGGGGGCGGCCTCGGCGGAGTTCTGGCGGACCGAGCCGGGACACGCCGGCCGGCAGTGGCGCGACCTCCTGCCGCTGGTGCAGTCCGGGGCGATCGACCCACCGATCGGTGCGGTGTACGCCCTGGACCAGGCCGCCGCAGCGATCCGGGAGATCGACCAGCGCCGAGCGGCGGGCCGGGTGCTCATCCGCGTCCGCTAGCCGACGGCATCCCGGCAGCGAGTCGTCGCCACGGCCTGCCGATGCGGCCGGCTCCCGGCGGTGGCCGTCCTGTTCGACCGACCGACACCCGGGGCGCGGTCCGAGGCCGACGAGGCAGCCCCGGCACGCGAACGAGAGGAGCCACGGTGCCCCACTACTACGAGGACTTCCGGCCCGGTCAGGTGTTCCTGAGCCAGGCGCGCACCATCACCGAGGCCGACGTCGTCACCTTCGCCGGCTGGAGCTGGGACACCAACCCCGTGCACACCGACGCCGAAGCCGCCCGGCACGGACGGTTCGGTGAACGGATCGCGCACGGACTGCTCGGGCTGTCCGTGGCGCTGGGGCTGGCCTCGCGGCTCGGGGTGTTCGAGTCCTGCTCGATCGCGCTGCTGGGCATCGAGGGCTGGCGGTTCCAGCGGCCCCTGCTGCTCGGGGACACGGTGCGCTGCCGCGTGGAGATCCTGGACACCAGGCTGACCAGCAAGGCGGATGCGGGCATCCTGCGGCGGCGCTTCACCCTCCTCAACCAGCGCGACGAGGACGTCCAGGACGGGGAGCTCCCCTTGCTGGTGAGCCTCCGCCCCGGCGGCTGACCCGCCGCGCCGCAGGGTCTGTCCACGCGTGGAGCCGGCTGTGCGCCCCTTGCCGCGCCGACGAGCCGGCTCTCGGGCCCAGTCGCGCTGGTCTGCCGGCGCGGGAACCACCTCCCAGGGCGGCTGCACGCTGTGCCGACATCGGCCGTCGCTGTGCCGTCCCGGACCGGACGGCGGCGCCCGGCGATCGTCGAGGTCACATGTGGAGCAGCCGGCTGAGGCGGACCCCGAAGTCCGCGCCCGGGTCGGCCGTGGGGTCGTCCATCAGCCCCGGGGATGACGGTCATCGCCAGGTCGCGTCGCTGGGGTGAGCGTGTGGCGACTGCTGCCGCGAGGGCGGCGGGCAGCTCCTGACAGGTGAGGTCGGTGACGGAGCAGGGGGTGCCGGGCGGCTGCCGCCACGACTCGGCCAGGGTCCCCGCGTCGACGGCGTCCAGACCGGTGTCCTCGGCCAGGGACATGCCCAGTGCGCGGTCGGCGTCCGCGTCGGCCGCGACCGGGATGGCGATGCGGTCCGGGGTGCCAGCAGGTGTGTCGCGAGGGGCGAACGGGCCGAGGTGATAGCACGCTTTCGCCGCGGCCAACGGCACCGCCCGATCCCCGCCTCCTCCGGGCGCGCCATCCGTGATCGGCTGAACCGCTCGGGCGACCGGCAGCTCAATGGGGTGCTCTACACGATGGCGATCACCCAGATTCGCGCCGACACCGAAGGCCGCGCCCACCACGAACGCGAACGCGCCGAGGGCAACACCAGCCGCGAGGCACTGCGCTGCCTGAAACGAGGGCTCTCCGACGTGGTCGACAAGACCCTGCGCGAGGATCTCGCCGCTGGGTGAGCACCCACCCGGCGGCAGGACGGTGAGTGCGGCAGCAGCAGACGGGACGCGTCTCTACGGCCGCAGCCAGCTGCGCGGCAGGGTTTCAGTCCCTCGTCCTGCTCTTCGCTCCGGCCAGTCCACCGCACCCACCGCCAGCGCGAACGCTTCACGGTGAGCTTGGTTGACACACAGGAGCTCGTTGATGGAATGGTCGCGTCGACAGCCGAAGGCGACATCCCGGACTGTCGGGTTTTCGACGGATCGCCGTCCGTGCCTCTCTGCAAGCAAGGGTGTGAGCCTCTTGGTCTTGTCCGTTCTCCACTGGCTCTGGTGCTGACAAGATGGGGCGAACCACCCCGTGTTCCAAAGGGGCATCAGGAATTTCCCGTTCCAACCGTCCTGACCACGGACGCTGGTGACGGCGGTCGATCGCGGGGTGCTCGGCGGTCAGCCGCCGTTGAACGGGCGGTACGTCGGCACCGACGTGCGCAGGGCAGCCACGCCGCCCAGCCGGTCCACGGCGTCGAGGAACCTGCGCCCCATGACGGCGCGCGCCTGCACTGCCGGGTGCGTGGCCCCGAAGTCGTCCGGGTTGGCCTGGCCGTGGGCGAACAGCGAGTAGGTGAGGATCGGCCGGCCGGTGGCATCGAACATGATCCCCGCCTCGTTGCGGCCGTCGAGGAACCAGCCCGCCTTTGTCGCCACCCGCAGGCGCTCGTCGGAGGACATCGTGCGCCGGATGCCGTCGGTGAACGCCACAGGGGAGCGCAGGATGGCCAGCAGGAAGCTGGTCGACGTCGCGGAGAGCAGCGTGCCCTTGACCAGGGCCTGCAGCAGGTCGTGCGTCTCGCGGGGCGTGGTCGTGCCGAGGAAGAACCGGTTCGGGTTGGCCACGGGCGTCACCTGCGTCTTGGGGAAGCCCTTGGCGACCAGGATCTCGTTGACCTCCCTCGCCGGGCAGACCAGGCCGCAGAGCCGGACCGCCGTGTCGTCCGAGACCGACAGCAGGTTGGCCATGACGTGCCCGAGCGTGACGGAGCTCGGATAGGCCAGGTCCAGCCGGAACACGCCGTCCCCGGTGGTGGCGACGAGGTCGGCGGTGACGTCCACCCGCTGGTCGAGCCGCAGCAGGCCGCGGTCGATCTTGTCGAGCACCGCAGTGGCCACCGCGATCTTGTTGACGCTGTACGCCTCGACCTCTTCGTCGGCCCCGTCCTCCACCGCCGGGGTCAGGGTGCCGTCCGGGTCGGCCAGCGTGATGAACGCGTTCCAGGTGCCGGCCGCCCGGGTGGTCTCACGCTCGTACACCTTGCCGACGCGCTTGCGGGCCTGCTCCGGCGTCGTGGGAGTGGGCTCCGGGGGTGCCTGCCCCGGCTCGATCTGGTCAGCGGAGGCGACGGTTGTCGAGCGCAACACGACGCCGGCCGCAGCCGTCGCACCGAGCCCCAGCGCCGCCCTGCGGTTCAGCTGTGATGACATCCCTGCTCCCTTCTGTCCCGGAGCCTGGCCGATACAAGCAGATCCCGTCGGTGCTGGCCTCATCGCGGCCCACCACAGCCGGGCGGCGGTACGGACACACCACCCGAACCGCGTCCACCGAGGAGCGGCGGCACCAGCTGCAACAGCGCCGGCTGTGCCAGACCCGAAGACCGGGAGCCCGGATCCAGGTGACTCCAGTGCAGTTCACGCGTGGTGAGAGTGTTCCGCTTCGACGTCCGACCGCGCGGCCACCGCCGGGCCGCCTGCCATGGACCGCGCAACTCTCGGCGAACACGCGCACGACCTGCGGCTCCTCCCCCCTCGATCGAGGAGCCCTGGCTTCAGAGGTCCGTGCGGCAGGCACTGGCGGGTCAGCGCGTAGGCGGCTCGAGGGCGCGTTCCTACGGTCCGCAGACGTGATGTCGCTGCACGAGCTGACCGCCGGGCGCACGTGGATCGTGCGCTGCTGAGGACGGCGGCGATCGGCTCTGCCGTGAGGCGGCTCAGGTCTCCTCGTCGGCGATCACCGTCTGAAGCGGTGGGCGAGCGTGGAAGGGTCGAAGACCCCCTGGCCGGGTGGGACCCCCGACGCCGCGCCCCCCTGGAGCGCATCTGGCAGCGATTCCGGGAGGCGGCGGCCAGGTCCCCCGGCAGCGTCCTCTCCGGCATCCTCGGCCCGGCCGTGCGCCACGGCCTGCCGACCACCGACCCGGTCCGCGACGCCACCGCCCGGCGCACGACCCGCACCGCCCGCGGCCCGCGAGCGCTGACCGTCGAGGAAGCCCGCGATGGCGCTCCACTTGTGGCTGACAGCCCGGCAGCACGGTCAGGGGCCCCTGCGGCCGCTTGCGCCAGCCCTCGGACAGGGTCATCCGCCAGCGGCGCTGCCCGCGGTGGACAGCGCATTCTCCAGCCAGCTCTGCAGGGCCGGTGCGGGTGCCGCGCCGGCTTGGCGGCTGACGACTCGCCCGTGGTCGAGGACCATCAACGTGGGCACGGCCTGCACCGTGAACCGTTGCGCGATCTGCGGCGCGACGTCGATGTCGACCTTCACCAGCTTGATCCGGCCGGCGAAGGTGCGGGCCAACTCCTCCAGGGCGGGGCTGACCATGCGGCACGGGCCGCACCACGGCGCCCACAGATCGAGCAGGACCGGCAGCGGGGCCTGCTCGGCGACGGCGGCGAAGTCGGAGTCGCCGGCGTCGGCGATCCAGGGCAGCGGGGTGTGGCACTGCCCGCAGCGGGGGGTGCCCGCCGCGGCGGCGGGCACCCGGTTGCGGCGGCCGCAATTGGCGCAGGCCACGACGGTCGGCGATGTCATCTCCTGCCTCCTCACGCAGCCGGCCGGTCGGCGCCGACCGGGTTGTCCCAGCGGATCATGAGCTGGCCGTCGGTGGCGTCGACGCGGATGGTGGCCCCGTCGAGGACGTCCTCCGTCAGCAGCGCACGGCCGATGCGGGTCTCGACCTCGCGGGCGATGAACCGGCGCAGCGGCCGGGCACCGTAGACGGGGTCGAAGCCCTGCCCGGCGATGAACCGGCGGGCGTCCTCGGTCAGCTCCAGACGCATCTGCCGCTCGATCAGCCGAGCGCGCAGGTCACCGACCATGAGCTCGACGATGCTCTCGATCTCGGCCAGGGTCAGCGGCTTGAACAGCACGATGTCGTCGACCCGGTTCAGGAACTCCGGCCGGAAGTGCCGTCGCAGCTCGGCCATGACGGCCTCCCGTGCCTCGGGCTTGACCTCCCCTGCGCCGGTGACGCCGTCGAGCAGGTACTGCGAGCCGATGTTCGACGTCATGATGACCACGGTGTTGCGGAAGTCGACGGTGCGGCCATGGGCGTCGGTGAGCCGGCCGTCGTCGAGCACCTGCAGCAGCGTGTTGAAGACGTCGGCGTGCGCCTTCTCGATCTCGTCGAAGAGCACGACCGAGTAGGGCTTGCGGCGGACCGCCTCGGTGAGCTGGCCGCCCTCCTCGTGGCCGACGTAGCCGGGCGGGGCGCCGACCAGCCGGGAGACGGTGTGCCGCTCCTGGTACTCGCTCATGTCCAGCCGCACCACGTTGTCCGGGGTGTCGAACAGCGCGGCGGCCAGGGTGCGGGCCAGCTCGGTCTTCCCGACGCCGGTGGGGCCGAGGAAGATGAACGAGCCGATCGGCCGGCGAGGGTCCTTGATGCCCGAGCGCGCGCGGATGATGGCGTCGGCGACCAGCTGCACCGCCTCGTCCTGCCCGACCACGCGCTCGTGCAGGATCTCGTCGAGGCGCAGCAGCTTGTCGCGTTCGCCCTCGGTCAGCCGGGACACCGGGATGCCGGTCCAGCGGGAGACGATGTTGGCGATCTCGGCCTCGGTGACCACCTCGCGCAGCAGCCGGTGCCCGCCCTGCTTGGCGGCCAGTTGCTCCTCCTCGGCGGCCAGCCGCCGCTTCACCTCCGGCAGCCGCCCGTGGCGCAGTTCGGCGGCCCGGTTCAGGTCGTAGGACCGTTCGGCCTGCTCGGCCTCCTGCCGCACCTGTTCCAGTTCCTCGCGCAGCGCCTGCACCTTGCGCAGCGCGTGCCGCTCGGCCTCCCACTGGGCGCGCATGGCGTCGGCCTCGGCGCGCAGGTCGGCCAGCTCACGGCGGAGCTCCTCCAGCCGCTTGGCACTCGCAGCGTCGCTCTCCTTGGCCAGCGCGGCCTCCTCGATCTCCAGCCGCCGCACCCGACGGGTCAGCTCGTCGAGCTCGGTGGGCATGGAGTCGATCTCGGTGCGCAGCATCGCGCAGGCCTCGTCGACCAGGTCGATGGCCTTGTCCGGGAGGAACCGGTCGGAGATGTAGCGGTGGGAGAGGGTGACCGCGGCGACCAGCGCCGAGTCCTGGATCTTGACGCCGTGGAAGATCTCCAGCCGCTCGCGCAGACCGCGCAGGATGGAGACGGCGTCCTCGACCGTGGGCTCGTCGACGATCACCGGCTGGAAGCGGCGCTCGAGGGCGGCGTCCTTCTCCACGTGCTTGCGGTACTCGTCGAGGGTGGTGGCGCCGATCATGTGCAGCTCGCCGCGGGCCAGCATCGGCTTGAGCATGTTGCCGGCGTCCATCGCGCCCTCGGCCGCGCCCGCACCGACGACGGTGTGCATCTCGTCGACGAACAGGATGATCCGTCCCTCGGCGGCGCGGACCTCGTTGAGCACTGCCTTGAGCCGCTCCTCGAACTCGCCGCGGTACTTCGCGCCGGCCACCAGTGACCCCATGTCCAGAGCGAAGATGGTCTTGTCGCGCAGGCCCTCGGGCACGTCGCCGCGGGTGATCCGCTGGGCCAGTCCCTCGACGATGGCGGTCTTGCCGACGCCGGGGTCGCCGATGAGCACCGGGTTGTTCTTGGTCTTGCGGGACAGGATCTGCACCACGCGGCGGATCTCGGTGTCCCGGCCGATGACCGGGTCGAGCTTGCCGGCGGCGGCCTCGGCGACCAGGTCGCGGCCGTACTTGGACAGGGCCTCGTAGGCGACCTCGGGCATCGCCGAGGTGACCCGCTGGTTGCCGCGGATGTCGGTGAGCGCGGACAGGAACTTGTCCCGGGTCAGGCCGGCCGAGCGCAGCAGCCGGCCGGCGGCGGTGGCGCTGCCCTCCTCCATCACCGCGATGACCAGGTGCTCGACGGAGACGTACTCGTCCTTGAGCCGGTGCGCCTCGCGTTCGGCGGTGTCGAACAGCCGGGACAGCCGCTGGGTCACGTACACCTGCCCGGGAGCGGCGCCGGGTCCGGTGACCTTCGGCCGACGGCCGAGTTCGGCCTCCAGGTCGGTGCGCAGGGCGTCGGGGTCGGCCCCGGCCTGGGACAGCAGGCGCGGGGTCAGGCCCTCGGGCTGGTCGAGCAGGGCGAGCAGCAGGTGCTCGCCGTCGACCTCGGTGTGGCCGTAGCGCAGCGCCTTGGTCTGCGCGTCGTGGAGGGCCTCCTGAGACTTCTGGGTCAGTCGGTTGAGGTCCACGTCAGCCTCCGATGAACGTTCGTGTGATCGTGGTGGGGGTGGTTGTGTGCGCCGCCGTCCGGCCCGGCTGGCGCCGCAGCGCCGCCTCCAAGACCTCGATGCGATCGAGCAGGTCCAGCACCAGCCCGACGGCGGCGTAGTTCAGCGAGAACCCGGCCCGCAGCCGCTGGATCCGGGCCACCGTCGTCAGTTCTGCCGGCGCCAGCCACCACCGGTCGGCGGCGTCGCGCTGGGCCTCCAGCAGGCCGAGCGCGATCAGCCGGCGCACCAGGTCCGGGTGCAGTCGCGCCTGGGCGGCGAAGGTGTCCAGGTCCAGCACGTGAGCCCGGCTCCGGCGCACGAGGGGGTAGGTCATGACGCCCTCCTGGCCTGCTTGCGCGCATCGAAGGTCGAGGCGGTGGCCAACTCGGAGAACAGCTCCCGTTCGGCCTCGGTGAGCCGGTGCGGCACGACGATGCGCACCTCGGCGTAGAGGTCGCCGGCGCTGCCGCGGGGGTTGGGCAGTCCCCGACCGCGCAGCCGCAGCCGGCGCCCGCTGGAGGTGCCGCCCGGCACCTTGACCTTGGCCTCCCCGCCGGGGGTGTCGATCGCAACCGACGTGCCCAGCGCCGCCTCCCACGGGGCCAACGGCAGGTCGACGTAGAGGTCGCGGCCCTCCACCCGGTAGCGGGGGTGGGGCGCCAGCCGGACGACGAGGTACAGGTCGCCGGCCGGTGCGCCGCCGCTGCCCCGTCCACCCTGCCCGGCCAGCCGGATCCGCTGGCCGTCGGTCACTCCGGCGGGGATGTTGACCTCCAGGGCCCGGGGTCCGTCGGGACCGGACAGCGTGAGTGACCGGCGGCCGCCGCGGAAGGCGTCCTCGATGGTCAGCTGCAGCTCGGCCTCCTGGTCGGCGCCGGTGACGCGGCCCCAGTCGCGCCGGGTGCGGCCGGCGCCGCGGGCGCCGGTCGTCCGGCCGCCGAACATGCCGCCGAACAGGTCGTCGAGGTCGATGCCCTCGCCGAACCCGCCGGCGCCGAAGCCGGTGCCGCCGACCCAGACCTGCTCGCCGTCCGGCCCGGGACCGGCGGGCCAGCCGCCTCCGGAGCGAGCCCCGGCCGTGGCGCCCGCGCGGGCCCGCCGCCAGGTCTCGGCGTCCATGCCCTCGGGGACCTGACGGAAATCCGGACCGAAGGCGTCGTAGCGTCGCCGGGTCTCCGGGTCGGAGAGGACGTCGTAGGCCTCGGAGACCTCCTTGAACTTCTCCTCCGCCCCCGGGTCCTTGTTGACGTCGGGGTGGTACTGGCGGGCCAGCTTGCGGTAGGCGCGCTGGATCTCCTCGGCGGTGGCGCCGCGGGCCACGCCTAGTGCTGCGTAGTAGTCACGGTCGGCCATCACCGCGCTCCCGCATCCCGCCGAACGCCACCAGCCTCGTCGTCGTCCTCAGGGTGGGCGGCGACGACCACGGCCGCCGGACGCAGCTGCTGCTCTCCCTCCCCGTAGCCGGGGCGCAGCACCTCCAGCACCGTGCCGGCCGGCGCCGCGTGGGTCTGGGTGGCGGCCACCGCCTCGTGCCGGGTCGGGTCGAAGGTCGTGCCCTCGTCGTCGCGCCGCGGGAAGCCCAGGCCGGCGAGCACGGCCAGCGCCTGGTCGCGGACGCCACGGACCCCGTCGATGATCGAGGCGGGGTTCGCGGTGGCGTGCTCCAGGGCCAGCTCCAGGTGGTCGAGCACCGGCAGCCACGCGGCGGCGACCTGTGCCCGCTCTCGGGCGCGCTGCTGCCCGGAGTCGCGTTCGTAGCGCTTGCGCAGGTTGTCCAGGTCGGCCAGCGCGCGCCGCCACCGGTCCTCCAGCTCGGCCACCTGCCGCTGCAAGTCGGTGACCTGCTGCTGCAGCTCGGTCACCTGCAGGTGCGGGTCGCCGTCTTGCGGCCCCGCGCCACCGGCGGCGCCGGTGGCGCGGGGCGCGGAGGCGGACGGGTCGGGCCGGGCCTGGCGGATGTCCTGGTCGGCCATCGTTCTCACCTCACTCGTTGACGACCTCGGCATCGATCACGTCGTCATCCGGTCCACCGGAGGACGACGGTCCGCCGCCGGAGGCAGCGCCGGCACCGCCGGAGGAGCCGGCGGCCATGCCGTGGAAGATCTGCTGCAGCTCGCCGGTCAGCGACCGCAGCCGGTCGATCGGCGCCGCGTCGTCCTTGACCGCCTGGCGGGCGTCGGCGATGAGCATCTCCGCCCGCGCCTTCTCGTGTACCGGCACCGCGTCGCCGAGCTCGGCCAGTCGCCGCTCCACCTGGTAGGCGGCGGTGTCCAGGGTGTTGCGGGCCTCGACCAGCTCGCGCAGCCGGGCGTCCTCGGCGGAGTGCTGCTGGGCGTCGGCCACCATCCGTTCCACCTCGGCCTTGTCGAGGTTGGAGGACTCGCTGATGGTGATCTGCTGCTGGGTGCCGGTGTCCTTGTCCCGGGCGGTGACGTTGAGGATGCCGTTGGCGTCGATGTCGAAGGTGACCTCGACCTGCGGCACCCCGCGCGGCGCGGGACGGATGTTCTCCAGCCGGAACCGGCCGAGCACCCGGTTGTCGCTGGCCCGTTCGCGCTCGCCCTGCAGGACGACGATGTCGACGGCGGGCTGGTTGTCCTCGGCGGTGGAGAAGACCTCGGAGCGGCGGGCCGGGATGGTGGTGTTGCGCTCGATGACCTTGGTCATCACGCCGCCCATCGTCTCCACACCGAGGGACAGCGGGGTGACGTCGAGCAGCAGGACGTCCTTGACCTCGCCCTTGATCACCGCGGCCTGCAGCGCCGCACCCAGGGCGACCACCTCGTCGGGGTTGACCGACATGTTGGGGTCCTTGCCGCCGGTCAGCCGGCGCACCAGGTTCTGCACCGCCGGGATCCGCGTCGAGCCGCCGACCAGGATGACCTCGTCGATGTCGTTGGCGGTCACCTTCGCATCGGCCATCGCCTGCTGCACCGGGCCCATGCACCGCTCCACCAGGTCGGCGGTGATCTTCTCGAACGTCGACCGCATCAGGGTGGTGTTCAGGTGCTTGGGGCCGTTGGCGTCGGCGGTGATGAACGGCAGGTTGACCGTGGTCTGGGTGACCGTGGACAGCTCGACCTTGGCCTTCTCCGCGGCCTCGAACAGCCGCTGCAGCGCCTGCGGGTCCTTGCGCAGGTCGATGCCCTCGGCCCGCTGGAACTCCTCGGCCAGGTGGTCCACGAGCCGCCGGTCGAAGTCGTCACCGCCCAGGTGCCCGTCCCCAGCGGTCGCGCGGACCTCCACGACACCGTCGCCGACGTCGAGCAGGCTGACGTCGAAGGTGCCGCCGCCGAGGTCGAACACCATGACGGTCTCGTTGGTCTTCTTGTCCAGGCCGTAGGCCAGCGCAGCTGCGGTCGGCTCGTTGATGATCCGCAGCACGTTGAGCCCGGCGATCCGGCCGGCGTCCCGGGTGGCCTGCCGCTGGGCGTCGTTGAAGTACGCCGGCACGGTGATCACCGCCTCGGTGACCTTCTCACCCAGGTACTTGGCGGCGTCCTCGACCAGCTTGCGCAGCACCTGCGCGGAGATCTCCTCCGGGGCGTACTGCTTGCCGCGGACGTCGAACCGCACCGCACCCTCGGGCCCGGGGACGACGTCGAAGGTGACCGCGTCCTTCTCGCTGGCCACCTCGTCGTAGCGGCGGCCGATGAACCGCTTGGCCGATGAGATCGTGCCCTTGGAGTTGAGGATCGCCTGCCGCCGGGCCAGTTGGCCGACCAGCCGCTCACCGGAGTCGGTGAACGCGACCACCGACGGGGTGGTGCGAGAACCTTCGGCGTTGGCGATGACGGTGGGCTTGCCACCTTCGGTGACCGCGATGACCGAGTTGGTGGTGCCCAGGTCGATACCGACCGCCTTAGCCATCTCAACCTCCTGTTGCGCTCGCTAGGAAGCAGAGTGAGTAAGAGAACGTTCACGGGGACTCACCGGCGTGCGTCGGTGGCCGTGCTAGGGCTCGACGCCGCTCGGGCCACCGCGGACCGGCCCTTCGGTCGCGGGCCGATCGCCGCGCAGCAGCGCGGCTCGCCCCCGGACGGCCTGCCGTTCGGCGTCAAGGCGCTGGCGGGGTCGCGCCGGCTCCGCCTGGCCGTCGGCCGGCTCGACGAGCGGCACGTTGCGCACGGCGACGAGCTCGAAGTGGATCCAGGTCGCCCCGCAACGCGGACAGCTGAGTGCCCCGCGCGCAGTCGGGGACGGCACCGGTATGCCGTTGAGCGAGTAGTACTCCCAGGTCAGGCCGTGCCCGTCCTCGACGTGTTGCACGTCGTAGTCGGTGTTCCAGGTGTGTCCGCAGCCGGCGCAGGTGAAGCAGTAGCGCTCCACCGCAACCTCCTTGAGCACCACTCCTCGCCTCCTCTCGAAGTCATGGCCGCGGCACCGCTGGGGAGCTGCCTGAGCGGATGGGGCCTCGGACAGCCCGCCGTGCCCCAGGCGTGTGTGGGCGGTGGGCCGCGTGCCCGCCGCCGGGCCCGCGCACCGCC
This sequence comes from Geodermatophilus sp. URMC 61, assembly GCF_052931555.1. NCBI lineage: Bacteria > Bacillati > Actinomycetota > Actinomycetes > Geodermatophilales > Geodermatophilaceae > Geodermatophilus > Geodermatophilus sp. URMC 61. The sequence continues at coordinate 410,420 of NZ_JBRFHZ010000002.1, read as the reverse complement.
CACTGCCCAGCTCAGCTCCGCTGGCCGCTCGCACCGCCGGACTTCACGCTGCCCTGCGAGTCACCGGCCGACGGCTGCTGCTGGCCACCGCCGGTCTGCACCTCGATCCGGCGCGGCTGGGCCGACTCGGCCATCGGGATGGTGAGCACCAGCACGCCGTTCTCGTAAGTGGCCGCGACCTTGGTGGTGTCCAAGGCGTCCCCGACCTGCAGCTGACGCGTGAAGGTGCCCTGTGGCCGCTCGGCCAGCAAGACGTTGTGGCCCTCCTCGTACTCGGCGCTGCGATTCGCCCGGACGGTCAGCACGTTGCGCTCACATGTGATCTCCACGCTGGCCGGGTCGACACCCGGCAGGTCGAGCGCGACGTGGTAACCGTCGTCGGCCTGCCACACGTCCATCGGCATGCCCATCGGCGTCCGCCGCCCCGACACCAGCTGGCTGGTCAGCCGATCGAAGGCCCGGAAGGGATCCCCGAACGGCTCGAAACGCATCACGCTCATGGTCATCTCTCCTTCCTGACCAGTGCGGTCGTGTCCCTGTCCGCGGGCGACCCGCGTACTACCCACAACTTACAGCGGTCAACACAGATTCCCTCAACTCTGGGACTGAGATTCGGTGTGCGCATGCGGGGCCCGCCTGCCGCGATGGGGCCACCGGCCGGGTCGGCCGTCAGCAGCCGCGGAGGTGAGCGGCAGCGCTCCTGGGACACATCGGGACTGCCGCCTCCGCGCCGCGTCCCGCGGCCTGACTGGTGCGGCGGGGGCCACCACCCGTCATCCGGTCCGGCGGACGAGCTGCAGGGAATGTCCGCCGAGGGCGAGGACCTCGCCGGCGGCGTGCCGCGTCGGCAGGCCGTGCGGCCGTGCATGCGGTCTGCTGCCGCGCGGATCTGCGGTGTCAAGCTCGGTCGCCCACGGGAGGCCGTAGGTGACGCCGGGCAGGGTGAGGGCCCGCTCCGGTCTCGACTCGTCCCCAGTCGGCGCTGGCATGGCTGGTCCGACACCGCCGCACCCCGGAAGCTGACCGGGGCTTGCGGGCGCCGACCACCGCGGGAGCGCGAGGAGTCGTCATGGGGAGGCCGCCACTGCCCGTGGGGACCTTCGGGACGATCCGCTGCGAGGTGCTCGACAGGAACCGGGTGCAGGCCGGCGCCAGCTTCCGCGACCTCGACGGCCGCCGCCGCTACGTCGTCCGCTTCGGGCCGAGCCGGGCGCCGGCCGAGCGGCGGCTGCGCCAGGCCCTCCGCGACCGCGGCCGCACCCAGACCCCGCCGGTGCCCGTCGACAGCCGGCTCAGCGCGCTGGCCGCCCGCCGGCCGAGGTCGACGGCAGCGAACCGGCCGCCGACACCGAGCGCCGGTACCGGTCCGCCGTGCACGCCTACGTCCTGCCCGACCTCGGCGAGCTGCGGCTGCGGCTGCGCGAGGTCACCGTTCCGGCCATCGACCGGCTGCTCGCGGCGCGGTTGCGCTTGCCCGCGGCGCGGCCGACGTAGCGCCAGCCCCCGCCGTCGGGGATGTTGCCCAGCTTCTTCACATCGACGTGCAGCAGCGACCCGGGATGGTCGTGTTCGTAGCGGCGGATCGGTTTAACGGTGCGCCGGTCGATGTGCGAGAGCCGGTTGAACCGGCAGCGCACCAGCACCGCGTGCACCGTGGAGGGGCCAGGCCGAGCCGGTCGGCGATGGCCACCGGCCTGAGCCGCTTCTTCCACCGCAGATGCACGATCTTGCGCACGACCGGGGCCGGCGTGCGCCACGGGCAGCGGTGCGGCCGGCTGGACCGGTCGGCCATGCCGGCCTCGCCGGCGGTGCGACAGCGCTCGGCCCAGCGCTTGGCCGTGGGCCAGGCGACGTTGAACACCGCCGCGGCGTAGCTGACCGTTCAGCCGTCCTCGATGATCGCTTTCGCGAGCTTGAGACGGTGGCGTGGAGTCCGGGCGGCATCAGCGTGGGCCACGAGGACCTCCGGGTCGTGTGAGTGGTCACCTTCAGCAGCTCCACTCCACGTCCGGAGGTCCTCCCTCCACCAGATCAGTCAGTCAGATCGTGTGGTCATACGTCCCCGACCAACGTGGCTGGTCAGTACAGCTAGGGAACGCGTCACCGACCCCTGCACCATCATCTGTGATGAACCACTGAGTACTGCAACGCACTCGTCGGGGTCTTGCCACGATGCACAGCGAGGCGTCGCTGATTCGTCGCGGCTCTTGATCCCGGCTGGCGGGGTCGCTGTACCCTGGCCGCTCCGCTCAGACGCGGAGCCGCGGGTCGACGTGGACCTTGGGTCCGGCGCCGCTGCCCTCCGGGCGCCCACCAGCAAGCACGGTGCCGACCTGCGCGAGACCGACGGTGGCAGCGACCAGCGGGCGGGGGTCGACCTCACCGGCCCCGTAAGCGGCGATCGTGGCGGCCAGCCCCGGGGACGCCAACAGGATCCCGACCGCAGTAACGTCCTTGAGCAGCAGCGTCCGGGTGTCGATCGTGCTCGGCGTGCCGGCGATGCCGATGCAGACCACCCGGCCTGCGGGCTCGACCAGGTCCAGGGCCACCGCCGGGGACCCAGCGGCGGTCGAGGCGTCGACGACGGCGCCGAACGGCAGGTCCGGCAGGGTCTCGGGGGTCCAGGCGTCGGCGAAGCCGAGACCGCGGGCGAAATCGAGCGAGGGGGCGGTGATGCCGAGCAGGTGCACCTCGGCGCCGGCCGCACGGAGGAACATCGCCGTCAGCAGCCCGATCGTCCCTGGGCCGATCACCAGCGCACGGTCGCCGGGGACGACCCCGGCTGCCTGCGCCGCCCGCCAGGCGTTGCCGCCGGGTTCGACGAGCGCGCCCAGCGCCGGGTCGACGGAGTCGGGCAGCTCGTGCAGCGACCACACCGGGACGGCGAGCTGCTCGGCCAGCGCCCCGGGCCGATCGCCCCTGATGCCCACCTCCTGCCTTTCCTCGCACACGTGCTGCTGCCCCCGCCGGCAGCGGCGGCAGACCTGGTCGCCGAGCATCGTGTCCCCCATGACCCGCCGGTCCAGCCAGGCGGGATCGACTCCGTCGCCCACCGCGGTGACGCGACCGCACCACTCGTGACCGGGCCGCAACGGGTAGGAGGAGTGCCCGGTCTTCAGGTAGGCCAACTCCCCGGTGAACAGCTCGACGTCGGTGCCGCAGACCCCGGCCCGGTCGACCGTGACGACCACTTCTCCGGCAGCGGCGACCGGGACGGGAACCTCGTGCACCGCGCCGTGCCCGGGCCCGGTCAGGACGAAGGCCCGCATGGTGGAAGCGCTCATCTGTACCACCGTCTCAGCACAGAGCGAGGATGGCGGCTGTGACCCTCCGCAGCGCGGAGTGGGACTCCGGCGACGTCCGCAACGCTTACATCCACCGCGCCTGGATGCGCCGCGGCATCCCGGCCCGACGCCTTCGGCCGCCCGCAGATCGCCATCGCGAACACCGCCTCCGATCTCGTGCCCTGCAACCGTCACCTCCCCGAGGTTGCGGCCGCGGTGCGTGACGGTGTCCACGCCGCCGGCGGCGCCCCGCTGGAGCTGCCCGTGCTCGGTCTGGGTGAGACCCAGGTCCGACCCACGGCGATGCTCTGGCGCAACCTGGTCGCGATGCAGATGGAGGAGGTGTTCCGGACCAACGCGGTCGACGGGCTGGTGCTGCTCGGTGGGGGCGACAAGACGATCCCGTTGCTGCTCATGGCCGCCGCCTCGGTCGACCTGCCCGCCGTCGTCGTCCCGGGCGGCCCCATGCTGACCGGCACCTTCCGCGGGGTGCCGCTGGCTGTGGCACCGACGTGTTCCGGAGGTCCGTGCGGGCACGCTGTCGACGGAGGAGTTCTCGCGGTCCGAACCGGCGGTGGTCCGCAGCCGCGGGCACTGCAACACGCTGGGGCACCGCCTCGACCATGGCACTGGTCGCGGAGGCGCTGGGCACCGTCGTCCCCGGGGTCGCCGGCATCCCGGCCGCGGACAGCCGGCTGCTGGAGGCCGCGCACGGCACGGGCCGGCTGGTGGTGGAGATGGTGGCCACCGACCGCCGGCTCTCGACCTTCCGGACCGAGGCGTCCTTCGCCACCGCGATCGTGGCGCTGGCCGCCATCGGCGGGTCTACGAACGCCGTCGTCCACCTGCTGGCCATCGCCGGCCGGCTGGGGATCGACCTGACGCTCGACGACTTCGACCGCATCGGGTCCGGCGTGCCGGTGCTGGTCGACCCGCTCCGGCGGGGCGGTTGCTCATGGAGGACCTCCACCGCGCCGGCGGCCTGCCGGCCGTGCTGAACCAGGTCCGCGACCTGCTCGACCCGACCGCGCTCACCGTCACCGGCAAGCCGCTGGTCGACACCCTCGACGACGCTCCCATCTGGGACGCGCAGGTCATCCGGCCCCGTGGAGAGCCGCTGGTCGAGCACCGCGGCATCGCCGTCCTGCGGGGGAACCTCGCGCCGTCCGGTGCGGCCATCAAGCCGGCCGCAGCATCGCCGCACCTGATGCGGCACCGCGGGCCGGCCGTCGTCTTCGACTCCATCGAAACGTCCACGCCCGCATCGACGACCTTGACGTCGACGCCGACTCCGTGCTCGTCCTGCGCGGCTGCGGCCCGAAGGGCTACCCCGGCATGCCCGAGGTCTCCAACATGCCGCCACCGAAGAAGCGGCCGGAGCAAGGCGTGCGCGACATGGTGCGGGTGTGCGACGGCCTGAGCGGCACCGCCTACGGCACCGTCGTCCTGCACGTGGCGCCCGAAGCGGCCGCCGGCGGCCCACTGGCCCTGGTGCGCACCGGCGACATCGTCACGCCGGACGTCGCGGCCCGGCGGATCGACGTCGAGGTCCCGGACGACGAACTGGCGCGGCGACGGCCGAGCGAGGCGACCGTCGCCGGCTTCGCCGACCCTGGACGCGGCTGGGAGCGGCTCGACGTCGGCCACGTGCTACAGGCCGACACCGGCGCCGACCCGGACTTCCTCGTCGGCTCCAGCGGGTCGGCGGTGAGTCGCGAGTCCCACTGAGCGCGCTCAGCCGCCCACCCGGGTGACCACCGACGTGCCGAAGCGCTCCGCGGTCGACCGCTTGTAGCCCGCCGGGAAGTCGCCCGACGCGGTGCGGTCGACGGCCGCGAGCCGTAGCTGTGCCTGCGCGTCCCCGCCGAAGGCTGCGACGCACTCCTCGGGGGCGATGTTGGCGGCCGCCACGAGCGCGCCGGCGGCCCCGGTCGCGCCGCACAGCCCGACCAGGGTCGCAGCCCCCGTGTAGAGGTCACCGGCGAAGACGTCGCGCTCGCGCAGCAGCCGGCCGGCGTCCCCCGAGGAGTCCTTGAGCCCGGACACCGGCAGGTCGGGCAGCAGGTCGACGGGGATCCCGGGTGCGGCGGCACCCGGGAAGTGGTACGCCAGCAGTGGCCGGGTGGCGGCCTTCGCGACCGCCTCGTAGTACGGCCGCGGGTCGGCGACGCCGGGCGGCGAGAGAGCCAGGACGGCGTCCGCGCCCGCGGCAAAGGCGCGCTCGGTCAGCTCCGCCGCCTGCCGGCCGGTGGGCGCACCGGTACCGGCGAGCACGGGTACCTCGGCGGGCAACGCCGCCCGCACCGCGCCGACGAGCGCGTCCCGCTCCTCGGCGGTCAGGGCGGCCGCCTCCCCCGTCGTGCCGGCGACGAGCACGCAGCGCACGCCGAGGCCGACCAGTTGCGCCGCCAGGTCGGCGGTGGCCGGCGCGTCCAGAGCGCCATCGTCGCGGAAGAGGGTGACCAGGGCGACGCCAACGCCGGTGAACAAGGGCATGCCCGCATCCTCCCCCTGCGGACGCTTTCAGGCCCGGCTCAGTCCTCCGCGAGCTCCCGCCTGGTCGGAGCCGTCAGCATGGGGAGGTTTCGTGCCGTTCGCACTCGACGTGGATGACGAGCACCGGCCCGGCATCTCGTCCGACGCGCACAAAGTGATGCTCGGCCCAGTTCCGGTGCTCGCAGTGATGGGATCGTGAGCGATGCATCGTTCGGGCCCTTGACGCCGAGCGCAGGCATGTCCAGGTGGACCACGTGTCGCGAGATCGACGATGAGAGCCCACCCCGCGCTGCACTGCTGCGCAATCTGCGCTTCCACACCGCCGATGACAGCAAATTCTCGGTGTTCTCCGAAGCGCGTCGGCTACACGACCGGAATGACGTCATCGTCGTCGCCGACCTCGATCCACATACCGCATGCTCCTCGCTCCTTGGGCGAGGGAGGCGCTCGACGAGCTCGTACCCGTCGTACATGCCGTGCGCCGGCACGAGCGTCACCGCCAAGGCGGCGCATCCGCCACGCCGTAGGCCACCGTGTTGCACGAACGGTGTCAGGATGCCGTGGGTCGTGGGCCAGAAGCTCGGGTGCATGTAGGGAGCGGCCGGTCCAGCGAGTTCGCGGCAGTACTCCCCCGGCTCGGCACGGCCGTGGCGCCAGGCGTAGAACGCGTACGACTGCTGGAAGCCGACCTGCGCGAGCGTGTGCGCCGTCGCCGGGTGGGTGAAGGCCTCCGCCACCCAGATGACGTCGGGGTGATCGCTGACAACGTTGGTGTCAGGTGGTGGTCAAATGGCCCCGGAACGCCGTCAGGGGCCGCCCCAGTCTCCCGAGAACTGCCCGTAACCTGGGGTTTCACCGTCGGGCTGACAGGATTTGAACCTGCGACCCCTTGACCCCCAGGCGACGGCAGTGTGTCCGCGGCAGTTCGTCGAAGTCCGTCCGAGCAGGTCAAACGGCATACGAACGACGACGGACCGCAGCGGGCGAGGGCGAATCGGGCGCAATGGTGGTCAAAATGGTGGTCAAGAACCGCGGTCCTGGCCTGTACGAACACGGCCCTGGCGTCGCCAACCGCCCCGGTGCTGAGCGTGGCGATGTCTCGAAGGGTCATGGCTGGATGGCTAGCGTTATCTAGATCGCGGCCAACGCGGATTCGCTCCCGGCGCCTTGGGGGCGCACGTCCGCCATGGATAGAGCGGCGCTCCCGTCCCCTCCCCCTGCCTGCCGTGCAACCTGACAGTCCGGCGGTGTGGGGTTCGTGGTCGTCCGTCCCCGTACGAATGCGCAGGTCAGCCAGGCTCTGTCGACGCCGATGAACGGTCGCGAACGGCCCTGGACGGCCGCCACTGGCGCACAAACTGGCACACAGACCCGGGCTGCTCCACGCAGCGGGTAGCCGCACCCCTGCCCATCCGGGGAGGGCCCCAGGTGCTTTCCCCTGGCCGGCGCCGACCGTTCTGGAACTCGTCGCGCGCTCCCTGTCCGGCCGTGCGCTTCTCGGCGCCTCATGCCCTCACCCACGCGGGTCATGCCTCCGCGGCTCGCGGCGGCGGTGCACGCCCGATGAGGCGGCTCGCGCGTCTTATTCGCCCCGGTCTCGCGTACGGCGGGTGATGGGTGTAGGGCTGGTGCGTGAGCGGTCGGGGGACCGATTTCTTCATCAGCCACGCCGGGCGGGACACCGGGTGGGCGGAGTGGCTGGCCTGGCAGCTCGAGGAGGCCGGCTACACCGTCGAGCTGGATGTGTGGGACTGGGCACCGGGCGAGGACTTCGTCGCCCGGATGGCCGCGGCGCTGGGGCGGGCGGACCGGCTGCTGGCGGTGTGCACCGAGGCCTACTTCTCCTCCGAGTTCGCGGGCGTCGAGTTGCGTGCGGCGTTCGCGCGATCCGCGGCGGTGCAGGGGCGGATCGTTCCGGTGCTGGTCGAGCCGGTGACCCTGCCGCCGCTGTACGCGTCGCTGATCCACCTGGACCTGACCGGCCTGGACGAGGCGATGGCGGCCGCCCGGCTTCGGGACCGCCTGATCGGCGGGCGGCCCACGGCTGCGCCACCGTTCCCCAGTGCGGGGTCCGCGCCGCCGGACAAGCCGGGGTTCGCCGGCACGCTGCCGGCCGTGTGGCGGATGCCGCCGCGCAATCCGCGCTTCACCGGCCGCGACGAGATGCTGGCGGAGCTTCGTCGGCGGCTGCGCGCCGGCGAGCCGACACTGGTGGTGCAGGCGCTCTACGGGCTGGGCGGGGTCGGCAAAACCCAGCTGGCGATCGAGTACGCACACCGGTTTGCCGCCGATTACGACCTGGTCTGGTGGATCGACGCCGAACAACCGGTCCTGATCCCCGAGCAGCTCGCCGCCCTGGCCGCCCGGCTCGACCTGCCGACCGGACCCACGGTCGCCGCAACCCTGGAGCGGCTGCTGGCCGAGCTGCGCGGCCGGGATCGCTGGCTGCTCGTCTTCGACAACGCCGAACGGCCGGCCGACATCGCCGCCTACCGTCCCGGCGGGACCGGGCACGTGCTGATCACGTCGCGGAACCCCGGCTGGGGTGCCTTGGGTGGGCGGCTGGAGGTTGACGTGCTGGCCCGGTCCGAGACCATTGCGCTGCTGCGGGCCCGCATTCCTGACATGAGCGAGGAGCTGGCCGACATGCTCGCCGCCGAGCTCGGCGACCTGCCGCTGGCCGCCGCGCAGGCCGCCGGTTACCTGGAGCAGACCGACCTGCCGCCGGCCGACTACCTCCGCCGGTTCTGCACGCGCCGCGCCGGCCTGCTGGCCCGCGGCGAGGTCGTCGGCTACCGCGGGCGAGTCGACACCACCTGGGCGCTGTCCTTCGAGCGACTGCAGGGTGAGGACCCGGCAGCCGTGCAGCTGCTGGAGCTGGCCGCCTTCCTCGCCCCCGACCCCATCCCGCTGTGCCTATTCGGTGGCCACGCCGAGCTGATCGAGGAACCGCTGGGCACCGTCGCTGCCGATCCCGACGCCCTGGCCGACACCGTCGGCGCGCTGGTCGGCTACTCGCTGGCCCGCCGCTCCCCCGACGCCTTTCAGCTGCACCGGCTGGTGCAGGCAGTGATCCGCCAGCAGCTTCCCGCTGACCGGGAACACACCATCCGTCAGCAAGTGGTGGCGCTATTGGCCGCCGCATCCCCTGGCGACCCTGAGCTCCCGGCCAGCCGGCCCGCCTACGCCCGGCTCGCCGCGCACGTGCTCGCCACCGCCCAGCTGGCCGATTCTTCGCCCGTCGGCCGGCAACTGGTCTTGAACACCATTCGCTACCTGCAGTCCCACGGAGACAGCCATGCGTGCCGTGCCGTCTCCGCAGAGTTGCTCGACCGCTGGCGGTCGATCCTCGGGCCCGACCATCCCGATGCCCTGTCCGCCGCAAGCAGTCTCAGTCTGGCGCTCATCCAGCTGGGTGAGCTGGAGCCGGCCCGCGCCCTTGGCGAGGACACCCTGCAACGCTGCCGCCGGGTGCTTGGCCCCGACCACCTGATCACCCTGTGGACGGGAGCCGTGCTGACCATCGCCCTGGCGCGGCTGGGCGAGGCGGAGCCGGCCCGCGCGCTGGGCCAGGACACCCTGCAGCGCTGCCGCCACGTCCTCGACCGCGACCACCCGACCACACTGCTAGCGGCGGCCGCCCTCACCCTCGCCCTGGCCCAACTAGGCGAGGCGGAGCCGGCCCGCGCGCTGGGCCAGGACACCCTGCAACGCTGCCGCCGGGTGCTCGGCCCCGACCACGCAATCACTCTGTTGGCGGCGGCCGCCCTCACCCTCGCCCTGGCCCAACTAGGCGAGGCGGAGCCGGCCCGCGCGCTGGGCCAGGACACCCTGCAACGCTGCCGCCGGGTCCTCGGCCCCGACCACGCAACAACCGTGTTGGCGGCGGCCGCCCTCACCCTCGCCCTGGCCCAACTAGGCGAGGCGGAGCCGGCCCGCGCGCTGGGCCAGGACACCCTGCAACGCTGCCGCCGGGTCCTCGGCCCCGACCACGCCAGAACCCTGTGGGCGGCGAGGGCCCTTACCCATGCCCTGGCGCAGCTGGGCGAGGCGGAACCGGCCCGTGAGTTGGCCGAGGACACGCTGCAGCGCAGCCGCCGAGTGCTCGGTCCCGAGCATCCGATCACGCTGTACCTGACACAGGTTGCCAGTGCTCCCCCGTGGTGAAAGTCGTCTCACCAGCGACGCAAGACTCCGAGGAGACCCGAATGAGGAACCTGTACCTCATCACCCATCCGGAGGCCGCTCACCACATCGATGACCTGGTTGGTGGATGGTTCGACTCTGATCTCACCGGCCGCGGCCTGGCGCACGCCGAACGGATTGCGGAGGCGCTGGCCATCCGGTTCCCGGGAGATGCCGCCGTGCAGGTGTTCTCCTCCGACCTGCTCCGCGCACGGCGGACAGCAGAGATTGTCGCGAAGCGGCTTGGTGTCGACGTAGTGGTCGACACCGACCTACGAGAGAAGTCCTACGGCGTGGCGGGAGGACGGCCGCAGGCATGGCTGGACGAGCGGTTCATCCCACCGCCAGCCGTGGGTGAGCGGATGCGTCACGACGAGGGCGTGGACGGAGCCGAGACAAAGTGGGAACTGGCCGTGCGGGCATACGCCGCGCTGGAACGTGTCATCCAATCGGAAGTGGAGAACCAGGTCGTGGTGACACACGGAGGCACGGCCACGTTCCTCATCGCGGCGTGGATCGGCATGCCCATCGAGGCAGCGGGCTCTGTGAGCTTCCGCTTCTCGCCGGGGGGCATCACCCTGTTGCGCGAGGACAACTTCTTCCACAACCGCCAGGTTGCCATGCTCAATGACGTCGGTCACCTGACCTGATGGAATCAAGAAGGCGTCCCCAAGTGGGCCGCATCGGGACAGTTCGTAGGGGGCAGGATCCACGCCCCAGACGACGGGTTCGCACCACGGGCCACACTCGGAACCCCTGCTGCCTTTGGTGGCCGCTGCTTCCGTCCGGCGCTCGAGGCCGGCGGGGGACGGGCTGCTGGGCGGGCCCTGCCTCGAGCGCAACCTGTTCGTCACGCCTAGACAGGAGCCGTAGGGGACGGCCCACAGGCTCGGTGAAGACCTCGCGGTCCTCGACGAAGTAGGTGAGGAAGCCCCGTTGCACGCCGATCTCCACCGCAATCAACTCCAGGGAGCGGTACTCCTTGGCGCGGACGGCGTTGATCCGGGCCGGTGCCGTAGCGGGAATCCGCCCAGCGTCGACACTGCTGGCGTCTGATGCAGGGCAACACAGGCGACCGGCTGCCTAGAGGTCGTTGACGGTCTCGATGAGCCGGGCCTGTTCGCGGTACGAGGCCTCCCATCAGAACTCGGTCTGCATGTCCTGGACCTCGAAGGAGGTCTGGGGCAGCCGGCCGATCCAGCGCTCGCTGGTCGGCTCCACCGGGCGGTGCCGCATGACGATTCGATGAGCTGGGCACCACCCAACGGTGAAGACCGCCGTCGTCGCCGTCCTCGGCGGCTTGCTGACCCTCGCCGGCATCGCGCTGCTCGTGCTGCCCGGTCCCGGCTTCGTGCTCGTCGCCGCCGGCCTGGCGGTGCTGGCCACGCGTTTCTCCTGGGCGAAGAAGCCGCTGGACTACGCCAAGGACAAGGCGCAGGAGGGCGTCGAGGAGGTCGCCAAGAGCCCGTGGCGCGCCGCCGCGGCGGTGCTGGCCGCCATGGCGCTGGTCGCGCTCGGCGTGCTCACCCTGGTCGGCGTGGACCTGCCACTCATGAATGCGTTCACCGCCGTCGTGCTCATCCTCTCCGGGCTCTTCCTGATCGGCACCGTCGTGTTCGCGCGTCGCCAGGAGAAGCTCGAGCAGGCCCGGGCGCACCGCCCGGCGGGCCAGCGGGGCACGGCCGGCGCCTACCGAGCCGCGCCACACGGCAACTGAGCACCACGACTCCACCCAGGACGGGGCGACGGCGACCGGACCCGGCGCCGGCTTGAAGGCGTGCCCCACCCCAGAAGCCGGTCGGCCTGCGGTGCGGCGACGGCCTGGCGGCCCACCGGTAGCCCGTCGGCGCTGAACCTGCCGCGTACCGACGGCGCCGGACGGCCGGTCACCGACATCGCACGCAGGAGCGCATCCAGCCCGGATAGCTCCCGGGGGTCCACTCCCTGTTGGGGTCGGGTCCGGCAGCCTCACCGAGGTCCCGCCGTGTCCTGCGCGGCCAACGCCTCGCCTGTTGGCCCTCGGCCGGCCCTGCCACGCCGACGTCCTGCTCAAGTTGAGCGGATGACGACGGGTAGCCCGAGGCCGGCGACGAGCAGCTGAGCAGGCGGAGGCCCGTCGCCGGCTCCGGCCTGCCCCGTCGGGCACGCGCCGGCCGGAGGCAGTGCGCTCAGTTGCCGGCGACCCGGAACTGCTCCACGACGTCTGCCTTGATGCGCCCGCGGGCGTTGACCTCGATGCCCTGCCCGGCCGCCCACGCGCGCACCGCGGCCGGGTCGTACCCGGAGTACATCGGCTTCGCCGCCACCGGCGCGCTCCGGCGTCCGCCGCCGCTCACCTTCCGCGCAGCCTCAACGTACCGAGAAAGCCCTTCCCGCATCGCCGCGGCGTTCTCATCCGAGAGGTCGATCTCGTACTCGGTCTTGTCCAACGCGAACTTCACGGTCGTGTCGGCCGGGTCACCGGTGAGGTCATCGACCAGAACAACCTGAGTCTTGGTAGCCATACAGCAAAGAGATCAGGAGCGCTGACGGGTTGTCAACCGAATGGACCCCTGTGAGGGTGAGAATAAGCAGCCCTCGGCGACGTTCGTCGTCGAGAGAGATGAACAGCGGTTAGCCTGAAAGGTGACGCCTCATGACTGATCAGGCGCAGCCCGATTGCGGTTGTCGCTCGCTAGCGTGAACTGACGGCTCGAGGACATGCTGCAGCGCTGCCGCCGGGCGCTCGGCCCGGACCACTGGATGACCCACTACCTCAGGCAGGTCGTCTGCACCGGCGGCCTCATTCTCGGCGGCGATGCTGCCTGTCGACCGAGCGCGTCGGCCCAGTAAACCTCGGTCCACCGGCGACCTCGCCGATGCCAGTGCGCCTCATCGCCTATTCACCAACTCCCGGCCAGCGTCCACGGGATGTCGGCGACCTCGTCGGGTAGGGCGAAGCTGACCGAGAAGGCCGGCCACCGGCGGGTCAGCCACTCGATCAACCGTGGGTGCCGCCGGCCCCGTCCACCCGGATGACCATGTTCCTTCTCGGCCACTGACTGCGGGCATGAGCAGGTAGCTGGGCAAGTGCGACGCGGTGGACGGTGATGTGGTAGCTGGCGTAATCCCATCCCCCACGCCTTCAGCTACCCGAGGCGGTCCCGAGCCTCCGGACCCGCCAGGCCGGCTTCAGGCCTGACTCAAGCACCATCCGCGCGTGCGGCCGCGGCTGTGGGTGCCTCCGGCGGGGCTTGAGTCCTCACCTTGTCCAGGACGGTGTGGGCCTGTTGATCAATGAGTCTGGTGAAGACTTGCTGGGCGTAGCCGAACAGCACAGCCCAGGCCAGGATCTGCGCCGACGAATCAAGCGCGCTGAGGCCCGGGACGAACCCTCCGCGCATCAACAACAGGCCCAGGACAGCGGTGAGGGCACCGAGCGGCAGCTTGAGGATCGCGAGTGCAATGGGAATCGCGACAGGGGTGCTGGTTCCGCGGACGTTTCGGAGGGCCACGGCTGCCGAGATAGCGGCCGCTGTGAGGCCGAGCGCCTCGATGGTGAAGGCATCCCCACCGGTCGCTGCCTGACGAAAGACATCATCGACGTCGCCGGTCCCTGCCTTTTCACTGTGTTGCTGCGTGGGGCACACGACGGTGATCGTGTCCCTGGTCTCGGGCGAGAAGCAGAGCGGGACGGTTGAAGGGCTGACCATCCCCAGCACTGCAACCGCGACGGCCAGCAGGATCAGCATGACGGACGTGACGCCGAGTAGATTGCGGAAGCTGTTGGCCTGCATCAGCTGGCGGACTGCCTCGGAGCTGGCCGCGCGCATCGCACCGACGATGATCTCGCGCTCCTCCTCCGAGAAAGCGGGGGATTCGGCCGGTGGATCCTGTCGGCGATGCCGTCGGAGAGGAATCGGTCGTGTCGACGCCAACGCCTCCAACCGCGCGCGACGCGGGTCGTGACGGGGCAAGTGGCGACGTACATGGGCCCGGAAGCCCGGTAGTTGGCCCTGCAGATACGAAGCGGGTGCCAGTCGAAGCAGACTCGCTTCGGCTGCGTCCAGATTGCTCTGCGTGCGCTGGAGACTGGCGCCCGTGATACCTCGCCACAGGTGATGATCCATGGCTGTCTGGCGAGCGATCTCGACATGCGAGCGAACGGCTTGGGAGAACGTCGCCGCCGATTCGAGGCTGTCCGGTTGCTTCTCCATCCACAGCGTCAGCGCCTCGAACTCGTTGGCCCGGGTGATTGCACCCTCCCGCCAAGGCCGGTTCGCTGCTGGGACGATCGGAAAGGCGGGAGCCTGTTCGCTATCGGCCACCAGCACAGCCGCGTGTCGGCTACTTTCTGGTGGAAACGACAAGGCGCTCATCAGTTGCTGGACCTTTCAGGCTTTCGAAGAGGAATCACGTTCTTCTGGCGGACAGGGGCAGGGCGGCCTGGAAAGATGTCAGGGCACACGGTGTCCAACCCCTCAGGAACATGTGAGACATTGCCGCCTTGTGAAATGACGTCGTCGTGACGTCACGAGGGCGTCTATGCGCTGCGCCAGACGCGGCCGCTCACCAGCAGCGCCGGCCGACCGGCTTTCGGCCGGCTCAGGCGCGATGTGCGTAGGGCCCCTTCCGGTCGCCTGACAGCGAGCTCTCGGTGACGTTTCGCACCGTTGACCCAGGCGTCGAAGAATTCGTCACTCGAGATCCCGAGCAGTGCCGCAGCCGTCAGCCGTGTTATGCCTGACGTGGCCTTTCGATGGTCGTGCCGGGACGGTCGGTGATGCCGCGGACAGGCCTGCCTCGACATGGCGCACATTCCTTGGGTCTCGAAGGACTTGCGGCGTGGGGGCCATGAGCTCGCCACGCCTACTTGTGGAGCGATCTGAGGCCGCCCGTGATACCTCTGGACAGACACCGCGAGATGATCGACCGCCGCCCTCTCCGCCACGTCAACCACGCTGCTCGAGCCGTACCACCAGAAGGCCAGGTCACCGTGGTAGGCGGCCGGTTCCCAACCGTGGAGCGCTTGACGGCGACTGTGCCGGATCGCCGGGGCAGCACCTCGTCGAATCGTGTTTGCGGCGACCTCGGACCCGGCGCGGTATACCAGAGGTGCGACGGTGTGCGGCCCTGCTGATTCCCGCCCGCGGGCGCAGCCGGCCGAACGTCGGACACGAGCACGAATACAGGCTCACATGAAACGGTGCGCCCCAGATGTATCTGGGGCGCACCGTTCAGGCCTACCCGCTCACCTTGCTGCGGCCTCGGTAGTAGCGACCTCCTCTCCCCGCTTCGAACCTCAAGTAGTAGGTGTTGCTGCGGTCAAGGTCGCGCCAGGTGTAGGCGTGCCACCTCCCACCGTTGGGAAAAGAGACCGTCGGGGGAATCCTGCGATCGGGAAGAAAACTCCTATCGACCCACAGCGACACGCGCATGGCCGCATGCGGGCGGGAGTCGTGGCGAATCCTCACGCGGAGGTGACCCGTGCGGGTCCTGAACCTGCGAGTCTCCATGCTATTCACGAACTCGAAGGTGGAGTCGAAGCTGTCCCGCAGCGCCTCGAGCTCCTCGATACCTGCCTGCGTCTCGTTCGAGAAGTGCAGGTCGGGCCCGTCTACCTCCTCCACGTCGACGGTGACCGGCTCCGCAGAGACGACGTCGAGCTCGGGTAGGGATTCCGCGACGTCAAGCTCGGGTGGGCGGTGGTCTGCGTTCCCCGTGTGCGTCTCCTCCTGCCGGGACAGGGCGGCGGTGCTCATCGGATCCATTTCGTGTCCTCCGTGACTGGTGTCGACACACCCGTGGTCGGGTCTGGCAGGAGTGAGGCTGCCGCCGCGGGTGGGGCGCAATCCTTGGCGAATCCTTGGATCGGCTCGGTGCGGCTGGTATCTGGCTGATCCGTCTCCGGCTCTTACTCCGCAGATGAGGTGGGCGGCCGCGGAGGGGGCACCGGGGTGGAGCTGCGGATGCTCGGCCCGGTGCAGCTGCGCTGGGCCGGCGGGGCGGTGGAGGCCGGCCCGGCCCGGCAGCAGGCCGTCCTGGTGGCGCTGGCGGCCGATGCCGGCCGGCCGGTGCCGGTGGGCACGCTGATCGACCGGATCTGGGACGAGGATCCGCCCGCCGGGGCGCGGGCCGGGCTGTACAGCTACATCACCCGGCTGCGGCGGATCCTCACCCACCCCGACGTCGCCGGCGAGGCACCGGCCCGGATCGTGTCCCGGTCCGGCGGTTATCGGCTCGACCTCGACCCCGAGCGGGTGGACGCGCACCGCTTTCAGCGGCTGCTCGATCGCGCCCGGGGCGAGACGGACGAGGCACGGCGGGCCGGGCTGCTGCGCCAGGCCCTCGCCCTGTGGGCCGGGCCGCCGCTGGCCGGGCTGGCCGGGCGGTGGCTCGGCCAGCTGCGCGAGCACCTGGTGCAGCGCCGGCTGTCCGCGGTGCTCGCCCTGGCCCCGCTGGAGCTGCGGGCCGGCCGCGCCGCCGCGCTCATCGACGAGCTGCGCGCGCTGACCGCCGAGCATCCGCTGGTGGAGCCGCTGCACGCGCAGCTGATCCGGGCGCTGCGGGCCTGCGGACGGAGCGCTGAGGCACTGGAGGCCCACGGCCGGATCCGCCAACTGCTCGCCGACGAACTCGGCACCGACCCCGGCCCGGAGCTACGCGAACTGCACCAGGCCATGCTGCGCGGCCAGCCCGACCCGCCCCGGCCCGCCGCCGAACCGGCAGCTACGTCCGCCGAGCCCGCACCACCCGTCGAATGTTCCCCCGCAGCCGCGGCCGTCGTGCCGGCGCACCTGCCACTGGATGCGTGCGGTTTCACCGGCCGCGCCGAGCAGCTGGCCCGCCTTGATGCGCTGCTCGACCAAGCCGGCGGCCAGGCGACCGCGGTGGTGATCTCCGCGATCGGGGGCACCGCCGGGATCGGCAAGACCGCGCTGGCGGTGCACTGGGCGCACCGGGTCGCCGACCGGTTCCCCGACGGGCAGCTGTACGTCAACCTGCGCGGCTTCGACCCCAGCGGATCGCCGCTGGATCCCGGCGCGGCGATCCGGGGATTTCTGCAGGCCATCGGCGTGCCGCCGGAACGGCTACCGCTCGACCCGGACGCACTAACCGCCCTGTATCGCAGCCGGTTGGCCGGCAAGCGGATGCTCATCGTGCTGGACAACGCCCGTAATTCTGCGCAGATCCGCCCGCTGCTGCCCGGCGCCCCCGGCTGCCTGGTGCTGGTCACCAGCCGCAACCGGCTGTCCGGCCTGGTCGCCACCGCGGCCGCCCGGCCGCTCACCGTGGACCTGCTCACGCCGGCCGAGGCGCGCCGGCTGCTGGGCCGCCGCCTGGGCGAGGACCGGATGGCCGCCGAACCGGCCGCCGTCGAGCAGATCATCGCCTCCTGCGCCGGGCTGCCGCTGGCCCTGGCGCTCGTGGCCGCCCGCGCCGCCACCCACCCCGATTTCCCGCTGACCGCGCTTGCCGACGAACTCGGCGATGCCCAGGTCCGCCTCGAGGCGCTGTCCTGCACCCTGGACGACGTCGACATCCGCGCGGTGTTCTCCTGGTCCTACCGGCACCTCGACCCGCCGGCGGCCCGGCTCTTCCGGCTGCTCGGGCTCGCGCCCGGCCCGGACATCTCCGCCGCCGCGGCGGCCAGCCTCGCCGGCCTGCCTTCCGCGCAGGTGCGGCCGCTGCTGAACGCGCTCACCCACGCCCATCTGCTCGACGAACACATCCCCGGCCGATACGCCTTCCACGATCTGCTGCGTGCCTACGCCGCCGAACACGCCCACGCCCAGGACAGTGACACCGACCGGCGCGCGGCGCTGCACCGGCTGCTCGACCACTACCTGCACACCGCCCACGCCGTCGTTCGGCTGATCGATCACGACGGCCTCGACATCGACCTGCCCCCACCCAGCGAGGGCAGCACACCCCAATTGGCGCCCACCGCGGAGCAGATCCAGGCCTGCTGCTCCGTCGAACGCCCCGTGTTGCTAGCCGCCGTCGAGCGGGCTGCTGCCGCCGGCTTCGACCGCCACGCCTGGCAGCTGGCCTGGGTGCTGTGGGGCTCGATGAACTCCGGCGGGCATTGGTCCGAGCAGCAGGCCATTCAGCGGCTGGCGCTGCGCTCCGCCGTCCGCAGCGGCGATCGGACCGGCCAGGCACATGCCCACCATGCCCTCGCCCGCGCCCGCGCCCGGCTGGGCGACCTCGATGACGCCGCGTTGCACTACCGGCACGCCATCGCGCTGTACCAGCTCGTGGGGGATCCCCGGGCGCAGGCCCACGCCCACCAGGACCTCGCCTGGGTGCTGCACCGCCAAGGCCGCGGCCCCGAGGCCCTCGACCACGCCTGGCAAGCCGTGGACCGATTCCGGGCGGCACGCCCCACCGCCCATCCAACCCCACCAACCGCCCCCGCTGATCGAGCCACCGGGGGCCCCCGCGCCTTCCGCCGGGCCGCCCTCGCCCACCTCGACGACATCACCGACCGCGAGGGCAAGGCCAACACCTGGAGCGCCCTGGCCGCGGTCCACCATGCCCTCGGCGACCCCGACCAGGCCATCCACTGCTATCGACACGCCCTGCACCTCAGGCGAGCGCTCGACCCGTACGGCGATGCCGACATCCTCACCTACCTCGGCGACGCATACCATGCCACCGGCAACCCACAGGCCGCCCGCGACGCCTGGCAGCAGGCCCTGAGCATCCTCGATGACCTGCGCCACCCCGACGCCGACGCGGTCCGCACCAGACTCCACCGGCTCCCGTGACCTGGGCTTGCCCAGGTCACGGCCCATCCGCGCCGACGCGACGAATCGAGCTGGACCGGCACCGGTTGGTCGGCATCGACCGCCAGCGGGCGGCCGGGTTCGTTGCGGGATCTGACCCGCGTCGGTCGCCCCGCGCGAGCGGGCGTGGAGCCGTCGGCCTGCGCACGGGACTACGTGGAGCGGGCCGGCGGCGGGCTGCCCGTCCGCGCGAGTGACCAGCGAGCCCGCCACGTCGACGGCGGGGCCGTCGCTGATGGGCAGGCGGGACAACCCCGCGGACGGCCCAGGCGGCGATCCGCGTAGCCCATCGAGCAGAGCACCAGTGAGACCACGGTCCGGACCAGGACTTGCGTCTCAGGGGCCGGTGAGGATGCCGACCGGACTTCTGCAGCTGATAGGCCTATTCAGGCTTGGATGGATACCGTTCGCACGGGGCAGCGGGATGCCGAGGGCGCCCAGAGCCGATTCCTGTAGGTCCATGCGTCGACCGGCAGGGGACAGGTGCGCAGGCTGTACGTAATCACGCATCCCGAGGCCGCCCACCACGTGTCCGCGTTCGTGGGCGGCTGGTTTGTCTCGAAGCTCACCGAGCGCGGGCTGCGCCAGGCTGCCGCCATCGCCGAGCGGATCCGCCAGCTCGTTCCCGTCGACGCCGCAGTAGAGCTCTACTTCTTCGACCTCACACGGGCGGTCCAGACGGGCGGGTCATCGCGCAGCGGCTTGGCGTGGAACCGGTCCTCCTCGCGAGCCTGCGCGAGAGGTCCTACGGCGTGGCGGAGGGCAAGCCGCAGACCTGGCTCGAGGAGCGGTTCGTGCCGCCGCCTTCAACCGGCGACCTGGTGCACCGCCACGACGGCATCGACGGGGCGGAGACCAAGCACCAGTTCGCGTCCCGGATCTACGCCACCGTGAGTGAGATCCTGTCCCGCCCATGCTCCCAGCAGGTCGTCGTCACGCACGGATTCGCACTGACCTTTGTCGTCACCGCGTGGATCCACCTGCCGCTGGCGTCAGCCGGATACGTCAACCTGCGGTCCAGTAACCGAGGCATCACGGTGCTGGAACAGGACGGCTTCTTTCACAACCGCACCGTGGTGACCCCGAACGACACCTCGCACCCGGCAGCGGTGTAGTCCGCCCGGCGGGGAGAAATCATCAATGGCAGGGGTTACGCATGCTGCTGGCAGCCAACGCAGCCAACGCAGCCTGCGCGGTGCCGGTGGCATGCGATACCCCGAGGGTGGCGGGCTGCCCGCTGAGGAGCGCGCCCGGCGCGAACAGGTTCGGCTGGCCGCCGCGAAGTGGGATTGAGAAGGCCGTCAGCGACCGGCAGGTCGCGGCCCGGTTTCGGGTGACCCGGATGTCGGCCAACCGGTGGCAGCGAGCACCGACCGCCAACGGTCAGTCCGCACTGGCCTCCAAGGGGGCTAGGAACATCCGATCACGCGCTGGTCACCAGCGGCGGCCAGCCGATGCCCGGAGGCGACGCAGCGGCGAAGCGACCGAGTCGGCCGCTGCGAACGAAGACGTACGAACTCGTGCGCCTCGTCGTGGGAACGGTGAGTCCCCTGGCGCTGCGGCGTGATCCGCGGATCTCTCCGGCGCGCTCGAGGCGCCGGTGCACCGCCCGATCAGGCGGCTCCATGTTCGATGGACGGGGTCTCGCGTACCGCGGGTGATGGGTGTAGCACTGGTGCGTGAGCGGTCCGGGGACCGACTCCTTCATCAGCCACGCCGGGCGGGACACCGCCTGGGCGGAATGGCTGGCCTGGCAGCTGCAGCAGGCCGGCTATCGCGTCGAGCTGGCCGTGTGGGACTGGGCGCCGGGTGAGGACTTCGTGACCCGCATGCAGCAGGCGCTGGAGCGGGCCGGCCGGCTGCTGGCGGTGTGCACCGAGGCCTACTTCGCCTCCGCGTTCGGGGGCGCCGAGCTGCGCGCGGCATTCGCCCAGCAGGCAGAGGGGCGGATCGTGCCGGTGCTCATCGAACCAGTGCGCCTGCCACCGCTGTACGCGCCGCTGATCCACCTGGACCTGACCGGCCTGGACGAGACCACCGCAGCCGCCCGGCTGCGCGCCCGGCTGACCGGTGGGCGGCCCACAGCCGCGCCGCCATTCCCCAGGGCCGGACCGGCGCCAACCGACAAGCCCGGTTTCGCCGGCGCGCTGCCGGCGGTGTGGCGGGTGCCGCCCCGCAATCCGCGGTTCACCGGCGGGACGGCATGCTCGCCGAGCTGCGCCGGCGGCTGCATACCGGCGAGGGCACGCTGGTGGTGCAGGCGCTCTACGGCCTCGGCGGGGTGGGCAAGACCCAGCTGGCCCTGGAGTACGCCCACCGGTTCGCCGCCGACTACGACCTGGTGTGGTGGCTTGACGCCGAACAACCGGTGCTGATCCCGGACCAGCTCGCGCCCTGGCCGCTCGGCTCGATGTCCCCACGGGGCCCACCGTGGCCGACACGGTCGAGCGGCTGCTGGCCGAGCTGCGAGGCCGGGACCGCTGGCTGCTGATCTCCGACAACGCCGAGCGGCCACAGGATGTCGCCGCCTTCCGGCCCGGCGGGCGAGGGGACGTACTGATCACCTCCCGTGCCCCCGGCTGGGGAGCCCTCGGCGGCCGGCTGGAGGTCGACGTGCTGACCCGCACCGAGACGATCGCCTGCTGCGCGCCCGCATCCCGGGCCTGAGCGAGGAGCTGGCCGACAGGCTCCGCCGAGCTCGGCGACCTGCCGTTGGCCGCCGCTCAGGCCGCCGGCTATCTGGAGCAGACCGACCTGCCGCCGGCGGACTCGGGCGCGGCGCGCTGCCAATGGCACTCGGGGTGCTGATGCGTGCAGTGCTCGCGGCCACGGCGATGACCTGCTGACCGCTGAGGAGGCCGCTGCGGCGGCCCGCGAGGAGTCCCGCGGACCCCACCGAGAACGGCCTGACCAGTTGGATAGCTGAGACGCCCGAGGCCCACTACGTCCGCGAGAACGGCCCCGCGCCTCACACGGCCGCCGGCCGCGAGGCCGCCCGCCGCCGGATCGCTGCTTAACGTCAGCGAGGGATCCCTGTGACGACCTGCACGAGCCCGGGATGCACCGAGGAGGCCGAGCGCCGCCCACCACGCTGACCGAAGGCGGTATCAGCGGGGCTCTCTTGGCGCTCCGAAAGTCACGAACCGTGCTCAGACCCAGAGGCGCCCAGGCATCGAAACGGCGATCAGGGCTCAGCCGTCTAAGCACTTGACGTTGACCCTGTGGCCGCTTCGCGACTCTGGGCTTGACACGGCGCACTTCGCCGGGAGGGACGATGGCCAGGGTCTTCGTCAGCCATGCCAGTAAAGACGCCGCCCTCGCCGCCGAGGTGCATCGCTGGCTGGTCGAGGATGGCCACGAACCGTTTCTTGACCAGGACCTATCCAACGGCATCCTTGCCGGCGAGGAATGGCAGCAGCGGCTGCACGAGCGGCCGCGCTGGGCCGACGCGATGGTGTGCGTCCTCACCTCGGCCTACATTGATTCGCCGTGGTGTAGCGCTGAGCTCGGGATCGCCCAGTCGCGAGGCAGCCGGCTGTTGCCCGTCCGAGTCGAACGGGGAGTGCGGCATCCGCTGTTGAACTCCGTCCAGTACGTGGACATGACCACCGATGCGGCCGAGGCCCGAGCCAAGGTGGCCGAGGCGCTGCTGCGCGTGGACGCCGCAGGCGGATCCGGCTGACGAGCTGACCGCTCTCCCTTTCCGGGGCTGCGTCCGCTGGACACCGACGAGCACTCGGTGTTCTTCGGCCGCGCCCGGGAGGTAGACGAGCTGGCCATGCTGCTGCGTTCTCCGGCCGAGCGGGCGGATCCCGCGGCGCTGATCGTCGTTGGCCCGTCCGGGTGCGGCAAGTCCTCGCTGGTGCGGGCCGGTCTGCTGCCGGTGATGGCGGCCGAACCGGAGTGGTGGACGCTACCGGCAATCCTGCCCGGCGCCCACCCGGTGGCCGCACTCGCCCGCGAGCTGGCCGCCTCCGCCCGCCAGCTCGGCCTGGCCTGGACAGTGACCGACGTGACCCGTCGGCTCAACGACGGGGAGCTTGTCCAGCTGGTCGACGACCTGCTGCTGGCCGTGCCCGGACGGCGTCGCCGGCATCTGCTGGCGTTGGTGGACCAGTTCGAGGAGCTGCTCACCCAGACCGGCCCTGAGGAACGTGTTCGCTTCGCCGAGCTGCTGCGCAACGCGCTCACCGATTCGGTACAGGTAGTGGCCACCCTGCGCCCAGAATTTCTCGATCAAGTACTGGCCAGTCCGGAGCTGTCCGTTCTGCCGGCGCGTACCCACATGGTGCGGCCACTGCGGTCGGAGGCGCTGCGCGCGGTGATCGAGGGCCCGGCCGATCGCGCGGGCATCGCCATCGACGCGGACCTGGCGACCCGGCTGGTCGCCGACACCGGCGGCGGTGAGGCCCTGCCGCTGCTGGCCTACACCCTCGCCCAGCTCACCGACGGGGTGACCGGCGGCGACCGGCTCTCCACCGCCCGCTACGAGCAGCTCGGCGGCGTGCAAGGCGCGCTGGCCGGGCAGGCCGACGTGGCGCTCACCGACGCGGTCACCGCCGGTGGGCGCGACCGCGACCAGGTGATCCGGGAGCTGCTGCGGCTGGTCACCGTCGACGAACAAGGCCGCCCCACTCGCTGGCGCGTGCGCCGCGACGAGCTACCCGGCCAGGTGCTCACCGAGCTGCAGCCCTTCATCGACCGCCGCCTGCTCACCACCGACGCTGAGCACGACCACGTCGTCCTCGGCGTCGCCCACGAAGCCTTCCTGAGCGCCTGGCCACCGCTGGAGAAGGCGATCACCGCCTCCACGGCTGCGCTTCGCGCCCGCCGCCAGGTGGAACGGGCCGCGGCCGAGTGGGCCGAGCACCGGCACGCGCCCGCTCGGTTGTGGGAACGGGGCCAACTCGCCGCCGCCCTCGCCGACACCGGCGCACGCCTTCGGAGCGGCCGCACGACGCGCGGAAGCACATCCAACGAAGAGGTGCCAGGTCCAGATGCGGAATCGGCGAGCCGGTGGTCACGCCGGCGTCGGATCCTGGTCGCCGACCGCGTCGAACTGAGTGCCCCGACGCGGGACTTTCTTCGGGCGAGCATCCGCCGCGACCGGCGTCGCCGCGGCCGGGCCGTCACCATCCTATCGACCCTCCTTCTCCTCGCGCTCGGCCTGGCAGTTATTGCATTCGATCGGCAGGACGCCGCGCAGGACCAGCAACGTGTAGCCGAAGAACGCCTACGGCTAGCTACCGGGCGCCAACTCGTCGCCCAGGCCGAAACCCGTCTCGACCGAGACCCCCGCACAGCGCTGCGGCTCAACGAAGCCGCCGTGCACATGCATGACAGTCCCGAGACTCGATCGGCGCTGGTGAACAACGTGCTCACGACTCCGTACACGGGGACCCTGACCGGCCACGACGGCCCGGTCAGGGCGGTGGCCTTCTCCCCTGCCGGGTCGCTGTTGGCCTCGGTCGGCGACGACGGCACGGTACGGCTGTGGAACTCCAGCGATCCGGCCGCCCCTACCCTCGCCAGCGGCCCGCTGACCGGCCACAACGGCCCGGTCACGGAGGTGGCTTTCGCTCCCGACGGGTCGCTGTTGGCATCGGTCGGCGACGACGGCACCGTGCGGCTGTGGAACATCCGTGATCCGGCCGCCGCCACCCTTCTCGGCACTCCGCTCACCGGGCACGACGGCCCCGTCACGGAGGTGGCCTTCGCCCCCGACGGCAACACCCTGGCCTCCGCCGGCGGCGACGGCACCGTGCGGCTGTGGACCACCGGCGATCCGGCCGCGCCCACTCCCCTCGGCGCCCCGCTCACCGGCCACGACGGCACGGTAAGAGCAGTGGCGTTCGCCCCCGACCGCCCAGTGCTCGCGTCGGCCGGTGATGACGGGACCGTGCGGCTGTGGAACCTCGACGATCCGGCCGATCCCATCCCCTTCAGTACGCCGCTCACCGGCCACGACGGCCGAGTCAGGGCGGTGGCCTTCGCCTCCGAAGGGTCTCTGCTGGCCTCCGCGGGCCTCGACGGCACCGTCCGGCTGTGGAACACCCCTGACCCGGCCGCGCCCACGCCCTTCGGCGCCCCGCTCACTGGCCACGACGGCACGGTCTGGGCGGTTGCCTATGCCCCCGACCGCCCCCCCTGCTTGCCTCTGCTGGCGACGACGGATTTGTGCGGCTGTGGGACCTGACCGGCCTCATCGATCTCCGGGATCACGTCATGAAGCGCGCTTGCTTCATCACCGGCGGCGGCCTGAGCCGCAGCGAATGGGAAAGCTACGTCCCCGGGCTTGAGTACGTCGACGTCTGCAAGAACGTGACGAGGCCGCGGTGACCGCCGCGGTCGTTACGATACGTAACTTGCATCGCCCGAAGACATCCAGCGCGACAAGCGCCTCTTGGCCGATAGCATCGAGCCTCTGCACGGTTGGCCAGCGGAGACGTACTAGCGTGAGTTCCACTCCGATCAAGACGGGCCCTTCCCGAGCCGAAGGAAGAGGAGTCTTCGCACCGGTGTTCACCAGCGAGGTTGCGACACTGGATACCCGAAGCGGGCGAGACTGCCCTGATCGACAACGAGGCACAGGAGGACTACGATGGCCACCTTTTCATTTACATCCGATGACGGCGAACTTGACTCTGCCTCTGCTGTAGTCGAAGTGAGCGCCACCAACCCAAAATACAACCAACCGGCATTGCACGTAAAGCAAGCGGGAGAACGCGGCGGTGCGGCCTCGATCAGGATCGACGACCCGAATCCTGACATCGAGTTCGTGGAGACTGACCCACCGGATACTGACCCCGGCGCCGGGAAGTTCGAGGTTGCCGTTCAGGCGGACAGGCTCCAGATCAATGGCCGCAGCGCGACGGAGAAAAAATTCGACACACTCGTCGTCTTCCAGCGGCCGGGGGCCGGCGGAAATATTGGTTTCGGATTCAAGGAGGCCAAGCAGTTCCGCAAATTTGGTGAAGGACAGGGTGCAATCGTGATTGCGAATGCATCCGTCGCCCCGACGGTGAATGTTGCTGGCGCCGGGATTTTGTACGTCCAGGATGGAGCCCTCATGTATCGCGGGTCTAGCGGCACGGTGACCGTTATCGCCCCGGCCTAGGACGCAATGAATGCCATGAAGACGGGGACCTCCCCCCGGAGCACGCTGCTGGTGAGGCCGGCAGTCGTGACGAGAGGAGGCCTGGTCCTCATGTTGCACGTTGGGCTGGACCTGAGCAGGACCCGTGTGGATGTGCACGTCATGAATGAGACGGGCGCGCCGATGCTGGTGACCACCGCGGCGCCGGACGCCGGCGGCCTGGCCTCGCTGGCCGCCCGGATCGGTGCGTTCGAGCAGCCGGTGACGGCGGCGATCGAGTCGATGACCGGCGCCCGCTTCGTCCATGACCAGCTGGAGCTGCTCGGCTGGGAGGTCCAGGTCGCCGATGCGGTCAAGGTCAAGGGGCTGGCGCCGCTGGCGGCCAAGACCGATCGCATCGATGCGTGGGTGCTCGCCGAGCTGTCCCGGCGGGAGTTGGTACCGGCGATCTGGTTGCCCGATCCGGATGTGCGCGCCGAGCGGGAGCGGGCCCGGTGGCGGTTGCACCTGGTGCGCCATCGCACCGCGCTGAAGAACCGCATCCACGCCATCCTGATGGCCTTTGGCCATCCGTGCCCGGTGTCTGACCTGTTCGGCGCCGCCGGCCGCCGCCTGCTGACGGGCCTGGCGCTGCCCGAGCCGTGGGCCGGGGACGTCGCGGCGGCGCTGCGGCTGATCGACGACCTCGACGACCAGATCGCCGACTGCGAGGCGGCGCTGCGCCGGCTCGGCGCCGATCACCCGTACGTGCCGTTGCTGGTGACCGTGCCGGGCATCGGGCCGGTGCTGGGTTACACCATCGCCGCTGAGATCGGCGACATCGCCCGGTTCGCCACGCCGAAGAAGCTGGTCGGCTACACCGGGCTGTGCCCGACGGTCTACCAGTCTGGCCGCCGCGATCACCGGAACTCACTGGCCAAGAACGGGCCGAAGTACCTGCGCTGGGCGCTGATCGAGGCGGCCACCCACGCCGCCCGCCACCCGGCCTACGCCGAGCGCTACCAGCGGACCCGGACCCGCCTGGGCAAGCAGCGCGGGGCCCGGATCGCCCGGGTCGACCTCGCTCGCCGGCTGGCCGAGGCGATCTGGTTCATGCTCACCACGAATAAGCCCTTCGCTCCGGCAGGCGCCGTAAAACCTCTGGCCGCGTAGACGGCCCCGCATTGAATTGCGCCACCGGAGCGAAGCCCCTCCCATCCGACCTGGTCCTCCTGCCGAGGAGGCGATAGAGAGATGAGCGCGGCTCTTCACCCACCCGGCCGATCCCCTCCGAATCGGTGTCCCTGATCGGTGTCCCTGATCGGTGTCCGTGAGTGGTATCCCAGGGATCCCACGTTCTCCGCGGCCGGTCATTCTGCCGCCGGGTCCTCGCACGTCCAGGTCGTTCGTCCTCGCCGCTGTGCGGCTGCGGGCGCTCCACCTGGACCCGCTGCGGCACCCCGCGGCGCCAGGCTCCTACGCGGGAACGACAGGATCCTTGACAGCGGCCCCCGTCTTCATAGAGAGGTTTTCTCACCAGCTTCGACGGTCGAGTGAGGTCAGGACAAGGGCAGCAGCGACGATGACGCCGATGCGTTGCGGGCAGACGGTGACGCGATCGAGAGCGCGCCACCGGCCGAGCAGGGCGTTGCCGCGCTCGGTGGGCGCGCGGAGCGCGGTGAGCAGTGGTTGTAGCAGCGGTTGTCGGTGTGCAGCCGGCCCTCGGGCTGGTGCTTGACCGGGACGTGGATACCGACACCGGCGCCGGTGTAGCCCTTGTCGGCCAGCCCCGGCAGTCCGCGAGCCGCGTGCGGATAGAGCGCGGGCAGTACCAGTTCGCGGGCGGCGGTCAGGTCATGGGTCGAGCCGGGGCAGACCTCGGAGACCCACAGCGGAAAGCCGGTCGGGTCGAAGACGACCTGCACGTTTCCGCCAAAGGCGTGGTGCTTGCCGGAGTACCACAGGTGGTGCCCGCGCTCGGCGCGGGCGGCGACCCGGTCGGTCGGGATCAGGGTGCCGTCCAGGCACACGAAGGGCTGCCCGGCGGCGTGTGCCCGGGTCAAGACGTCAGTGAGGTCGGGGGCGTGCGCAGCGATCACGTCGAGTGCTTCGTGCAGATAGCGGTAGGCGGTGGCGATGCTCAAGCCCGCCTCGCCAGCGAGGGTGCGTAGGTCCCGGCGGTGGCGCAGCCAGCGCAGGGTGAGGGCACCTGGGTGGGCACCGTGCCGGCATGCTGCGCCGGCCGGGTGCCCGGAGGGCGGCGATGCCGCCCGATCCAGCCGGTCACGGCCTGGAGCACCGAGGTGGACACGTCCAGCCTGGCACGATGAGACACAGCGGGCTCCCGGGGAGGTGGAGATCGGCCTTTGGCGAGACGATCTTCACCCCGAGAGCCCGCGTCCTCTTCGCCGATCCCGTCCCCGACCAGCGATGACGCATATCAGGCCGTCGAAGCTGGTGAGAAAACCTCTCTATGAAGACGGGGGCCGCTGTCAAGGATCCTGTCGTTCCCGCGTAGGAGCCTGGCGCCGCGGGGTGCCGCAGCGGGTCCAGGTGGAGCGCCCGCAGCCGCACAGCGGCGAGGACGAACGACCTGGACGTGCGAGGACCCGGCGGCAGAATGACCGGCCGCGGAGAACGTGGGATCCCTGGGATACCACTCACGGACACCGATCAGGGACACCGATCAGGGACACCGATTCGGAGGGGATCGGCCGGGTGGGTGAAGAGCCGCGCTCATCTCTCTATCGCCTCCTCGGCAGGAGGACCAGGTCGGATGGGAGGGGCTTCGCTCCGGTGGCGCAATTCAATGCGGGGCCGTCTACGCGGCCAGAGGTTTTACGGCGCCTGCCGGAGCGAAGGGCTTATTCGTGGTGAGCATGAACCAGATCGCCTCGGCCAGCCGGCGAGCGAGGTCGACCCGGGCGATCCGGGCCCCGCGCTGCTTGCCCAGGCGGGTCCGGGTCCGCTGGTAGCGCTCGGCGTAGGCCGGGTGGCGGGCGGCGTGGGTGGCCGCCTCGATCAGCGCCCAGCGCAGGTACTTCGGCCCGTTCTTGGCCAGTGAGTTCCGGTGATCGCGGCGGCCAGACTGGTAGACCGTCGGGCACAGCCCGGTGTAGCCGACCAGCTTCTTCGGCGTGGCGAACCGGGCGATGTCGCCGATCTCAGCGGCGATGGTGTAACCCAGCACCGGCCCGATGCCCGGCACGGTCACCAGCAACGGCACGTACGGGTGATCGGCGCCGAGCCGGCGCAGCGCCGCCTCGCAGTCGGCGATCTGGTCGTCGAGGTCGTCGATCAGCCGCAGCGCCGCCGCGACGTCCCCGGCCCACGGCTCGGGCAGCGCCAGGCCCGTCAGCAGGCGGCGGCCGGCGGCGCCGAACAGGTCAGACACCGGGCACGGATGGCCAAAGGCCATCAGGATGGCGTGGATGCGGTTCTTCAGCGCGGTGCGATGGCGCACCAGGTGCAACCGCCACCGGGCCCGCTCCCGCTCGGCGCGCACATCCGGATCGGGCAACCAGATCGCCGGTACCAACTCCCGCCGGGACAGCTCGGCGAGCACCCACGCATCGATGCGATCGGTCTTGGCCGCCAGCGGCGCCAGCCCCTTGACCTTGACCGCATCGGCGACCTGGACCTCCCAGCCGAGCAGCTCCAGCTGGTCATGGACGAAGCGGGCGCCGGTCATCGACTCGATCGCCGCCGTCACCGGCTGCTCGAACGCACCGATCCGGGCGGCCAGCGAGGCCAGGCCGCCGGCGTCCGGCGCCGCGGTGGTCACCAGCATCGGCGCGCCCGTCTCATTCATGACGTGCACATCCACACGGGTCCTGCTCAGGTCCAGCCCAACGTGCAACATGAGGACCAGGCCTCCTCTCGTCACGACTGCCGGCCTCACCAGCAGCGTGCTCCGGGGGGAGGTCCCCGTCTTCATGGCATTCAGTGCTGAACTCGGGGGACGCCTGAAGCACCGCCAGTTGGCAGGACGAAAGGTCCTCCAATACTTTTCCAGTCGGCTCCCTGAAGTCGTTCGCTACGCCGACACTGCATCGCGGTGACGTGGTCCCAGGCCGAAGGCGACGACACCGCTGAGGCCCGACGACTCATCCACGGCCACGACCTCGTCGCTGGTGCCCGCTGGCCCAGCGCTGCCCTGCCGACGTCTGACTGCGGCGGGCGAACCACCAACTGTGCACAGGCGAGATCCTCAGGGTCGAGAACACAGATGACCTGCGATTTGATCTTAGGTCGATTGATGGGCGTTGACACTGGTTGACTATGCAGCTGGACCTGCGGTGACGTAATGGAGGTCGATAAATCCTGACGCACGCAGACGGCAGTATTGGATGCATAAAGGATGCACGACGCGCCGGTCATCAGGGGGTCCTTGGACCGTACCGCCGAGGCCGTGGCATGTCGGGATTGCTCCGTCGACGCGGTCGGGGAAGCGCTCGACGATGGCCCCGGTGATGACACCTCCCAGTGATTCGCCCCAGGCGATCGTCCGCTCGGGCTCCCCAACCTCGGACTCGAAGACGTCGAGGGCCGCCATCTGATCGGCCGGCCCCTCCGCGACTGCCCACCCGAAGTGCGAGTAGGTGGACGCGAGGAGGGCGTACACCTGGTCGAGCAGGGTCGCGCAGGTCCTCGGGACCGGGCTCCGGCATCGGCGGCGACTGCACCAGCCCACCCCGGGCTCAGGTCAGCAGCGTGCCGTTTCGTCGACGGTCTGAGATCAGAGGTCGCCCTCCAGGAACTGGGCGCGACCCAGGCCGAAGGACCAGTCCTCGCGGGAGTTGCCCATGACCGACACGATCAGGTCGCTGGATGCCAGGCCGATGGCCTCCTCGAGGCTCTTCGCCAGCCCGGCGTAAAGCGCGCGCTTCTGCTCCTCGGAGCGGCCCTGTTGGAACACCTGGAGCACGACGAGGTCGGCGGTGCGCTCGATGCCCAGGCCGGTGTTGGCCGCGCTGCCGCCGAGGAACTTCCCGAACGTCTCCACGTCCTCCAGCCCCACGCCGATCTGCTGGGGATAGACGTCGACCCCGCTGCGCCCCAGGGCCAAGACGTCCACGGCCTCCTTCATGGGTTCTCCGCCTCTCGTTCCTGCCCTGACGGGAAGGGAAACTGGCCCCCGGTGTCGTCCCATGCCGGACCTCCCGGTACTCCGCCGCCCCCGGGGTGCTGCGCGATGGCAGTAGCTCTGACCCGACCTCAGCCGCCGCGGACGCCGGCTGGGGCCTCGTGGACGAAGTGCCCGGCGTCGTGCGTCCGGAAGTCGTCCTCAAGCTCCTCCAGGGTGCGGCCGCGAGTCTCGGGCGCGAACTTCTTGACGAAGAACCATGAACCGACGTTGATCAGTGCGAAGAGACCGAAGGTGGGAGTCGCACCCAGTGCCGCCACGAGCGGCGGGAACGCGAAGGAGATGGCCGCGTTCACCGTCCACAGCACAAACACCGCGATGCCCATGGCGAACCCTCGAATGGTCATCGGGAAGATCTCCGAGAGCAGCAGCCACACCAGTGTGCCGATGAATGTCTGCACGAAGAAGACCACGAACAGCATCGCGGCCAGGATGAGGTAGCTGCGGAAGGCGGTCTCGGCCAGCAGGAAGGACAGCGCCAGGATGGCGTGCCCTGCCGCCACACCGGTGAACCCGGTGAGCAGCAGGGTGCGGCGGTTGAAGTGCCCGATGAGGACGATGCCCAGGATGGTCCCGATGATCGCCACCACACCGACGGTGATGGTCAGGATCAGCGACGCGCTCGCCCCGAGGCCGGTCGACTCCAGGATGGTCGGTGCGTAGTAGTTGACCGTGTTGATGCCGGTGGCCTGCTGCACCGTCGCCAGCCCGCAGCCGATCCACAGGATCCGGCGCATCCAGGCGAACTCCCGCAGGTCGCGCATCGCCGCGCCCTTGTCCTCGGAGACGTCACGGCGGGCGTGCTCGGCGATGACGTTGTACTCCTCGGCAGCCTCCGCCGGGCCCCGGCTGAGGCCGAGGACGCGCCGGGTTTCTTCGAGTCGCCCGCGAACGGCATACCAGCGTGGGGAGTCCGGGAGGAAGAACATCCCGACGAACAGCCCCACCGCAGGGATCGTGGCGACGCCGAGCATCCACCGCCAGACGTGCGGGTCGTGGATGAGGGCGTCGAGCAGCGCGTTCATCGCGAAGGCCAGGAACTGCCCGGTCACGATCATCAGCTCGTTGATGGTGACCATGCGCCCGCGCCGGTCGGCGGGGGCCATCTCGGCGAGGTAGAGCGGACACGTCACCGCGGCGGCGCCGACACCAAACCCGAGGAGGATCCGGCCGGTGGTCATGATCACCACGTGGGGTGCGATCGCGCAGATCAGCGCGCCAATCAGGAACAGCCCGGCGCAGACCAGGAGGCTGCCCTTGCGGCCGAGGGCGTCGGCCAGCTTGCCCCCGAGAAGCGCACCGAACGCCGCACCGGGGAACAGCAGGGAACTGACCACCACGGCCTCGGTCAGCGGGGTCAGCGCGAGGTCGTCCCGCATGTACAGCAGCGCGCCGGAGATGACCCCGGTGTCATAGCCAAACAGGAGACCGCCGAGCGTGGAGATTACGGTCAGCTTGACGAGGAACCGGTTGTTCGCTTTTGACCGCCCGGATCCACCCTTCGTCCTCAGGGAATGGCCGCTCCCATGACCGTGACTCGCCACATCGCGCCTTCCTTCGATGTTCGGCCCCTTACTGGGCCCTGCGCCTCGAGGGTGAGCGGAGCGGACGTCGTGACGCCGGCCACTCACCCAGATGGCGTCGAGCACGTTAAGCGCGGGTTGTGAGCGTCACAACGGGCGTTCGCGTTCGACATTGCACATTCAATGTTCGGTCCAGAACACCGAAGTAGGCGGTCGGCACGAGGATCGAGACCTTCCCGAGTGGCGAGCCGCGCACAGGACGGGTCACCCGTCCACGACGTGCGGAAGCACTCCCACCCGTCGCAGGGCACAGGCCAGCTCCGCAGGAGGCCGCTGATCCGTGACCAGTCTCGTCAGTCGGCCGAGCGGCGCGATCCGCGCCGGCGCCGAGGTACGGAACGCCTCCTGCGTCACCACCAGGACCACGTCGTCGGCGATGTCCATGAGCTGCCGCTGAACACTCGCCTCAGCGGGAGACGCGGCGTACAGGCCACGGGCGTCGATCCCGCACGGGGTGAAGAAGAACGTCCGGACCCGCAGCTGGGCGGTCGCAGCTTCCGTCGTCGGGCCGACGAACGCGTGTCGGCCGGCTAGGAGTTCGCCTCCCAGAGCGACCACCCGCTCGAGCCCGCCGGTGGAGAGGCACTGCAGCACGGGCAGGGAGTGGCTGATGACACACCCGCGGAAGGTCTCCGGAAGCGCGCGGGCCACCGCGTGACCCGTCGCCCCGGCATCGATGGCGATCGTGTCCTTATCGCCCACGAGACCCACGGCAAACGCGGCCACCCGTTCTCGGGCCTCAGCGTCGTCGTCCTCGGGAGAGCTGGAACGCAGCGGAGCGCCGGGCGTGAGGCTGGCCCCGCCGTGCACCAACCGGACGTGACCGTCGTCCTCGAGGGCGTGCAAGTCGCGGCGGATGGTCATCTGCGAGACACCGAGCTGGCGGGCGAGGTCGGTGACGGACAAAAAGCCCACCGTTTGCAGCGTCGAGAGCATCCAGCTCCGACGCTCGGTCGCCGCCTCGTAGCGCAGTCCGGTATCGGTCATGCTGCGGACCCCTGGTCCGGATCGGGCGAGGTGGGGGCCGGACCAGTGCTCGACCGGACGACCAGCTCACCGCAGACTTCCAGCGGACTGCGCAGGGCCGCCTCATGGCCCCGAACGAGGTCCAGCAACAGCTCGACGGCGGCGGTCCCGGCCGTTGCGGCCGGGATCCGCACGGTGGTCAACCGGGGCGTCACCATCTCGGCGAGCTGAGTGTCGTCAAAGCCGACGACGCTGATGGCGCCGGGCACAGCGACCCCGCGGTCGGCGAGCCGGTTCACAGCTCCCACCGCGATCTCGTCGTTGTAGGCGACAACAGCCGTCACGGACGTCGCGAGGACGAGATCCGCAGCACGCACGCCGTCCTGGAACCGGGCCGCGAAGGGGCCGAGCTCGGATCCCTCCACGCCCAGTCGGCTGCAGGCGTCGCGGAATCCGCGCAGCCGGACCTCATTGGGGTAGCCGTCCGGGCCGGCCAGGTAGACGACGGCGCGGTGTCCGAGTGCGTGCAGGTGCTCGACGGCGTGACCGGTCCCCTCGTAGAGGTTCGTGAGCACGGCCGGGATGCCGTCGAGGAGGCGGTTGAGCATGACGACCGGCGTCATGTCGGCGAGTGCCAGCAGGGCCTCGTCCGGCATCCGCGGCGACACGAGCAGCAGCCCGTCCACCTGCTGGGCCAGGGCTCGTACCGACGCTTCCTCGTCGGGCACGACCTCGTCGGAGCCGGCGACGAAGAGGGCGTAGCCGTCCCGGCGCGCCTGCCGGTCGACCACCTTGGTGACCAAGGCGGAGAAGGAGTTCGAGATGTCGGGGACGACGATGCCGAGGTTGCCGGTCCGCCCTCGCGCGAGCGAACTCGCCGCCGGATGGGGGGCGTACCGGAGCTCCTCGGCCGCCGTCATGACCCGGCGCCGAGTCTTGGCGGCGACCGCCTGGGGCTGCGTGAAGACCCGGGAAACGGTGGCCGGGGAGACCCCGGCCCGAGCAGCGACCTCGCGAATGGACATCACGCCTCCTCACGGATCTTGAAACAGTATGAAACCGGTTTCAGAAATAGTCAACCCCCCGTCGCTCCTCCTCCGGCTACATCAATGCCCACGTGCTCGACGCAGGCGCGCTGTCAGCCCTCCTCGGTCTCGGCTCGCGGGTCGCGTCGGCGGATGCCGATGGCGAGCGCGGACCCGGCTTACCGCCCCTACGATTCGTCATGGCGCCTGAGCGGTCGCATGCGCACGTCCAACTCGGCCACCAGCTCTACCCGATCCTCGAGCAGTGCAGGAAGCCCGAGGCACTCTGGGCCAAGCTCGCAACCGGGAACTACGACTGGCTGGGTGTCCGGCGGAACGGGAAGTACGTCCTGGGCCGGCCGCGCTTGTCCACCGTCATGCCGGAGGAGCCGGCCGTCTCACCCGACGACACGAAGGATTCCCACCGCGTCGAGTTCGTCAGCCCCCTGCAGCGCACCCCGCGATGGGAGTCCTGCCAGAGCCCCGAGGAGGCCCGGGAAGCCTTCCAGCGGATGGTGGACGGCGATCCGGTCACCCCGCTGCGCAGCTCGGGGGTGTGGAGGGTTCGGCTGGTATTGGACGGCCGGTCGGTGGAGGAGCGACTCGTCATCCGCCCTCTTCCTCGGTTTGTGTGACCGGACGGGACAGCACTGTCGAGTCATCGACGACACAGGCCCAGTGCCACCACCATGCCGCCTGAGGCGCCTCAGGTTCTCCCCCTGACGGGAGGACGGCTGATGAACAGGGTGGAGCTGAGGGGACTCGAACCCTTGACCCCAGCCGTCGGCCGCGGGTTCGCGCGCGTCCGCCTGAGTTCGTCTGCGCAGGTCAAGCGGCATACGGAACGGCAGCGAACGGAGACGGACAGCGCCGAACTGGCCCCAATGGTGGTCAGAATGGTGGTCAAGTCCCGAGGTCC
This sequence comes from Geodermatophilus sp. URMC 61, assembly GCF_052931555.1. NCBI lineage: Bacteria > Bacillati > Actinomycetota > Actinomycetes > Geodermatophilales > Geodermatophilaceae > Geodermatophilus > Geodermatophilus sp. URMC 61. The sequence continues at coordinate 374,970 of NZ_JBRFHZ010000002.1, read as the reverse complement.
CGGCCCGCGACGGCGGCCCAAACCACCCGGAGGCCATCGTCGCCGAGCGTGACGGCGTCTCGAAGGGTCACGCGGCGGGTCACCGGACCCCTGTGCCCTGTCGGGTCCGCCCGCCTTCCGCAGTCTCCAGCCCGTGGGCCGAGGCGCGGATGCGGTGAGGAAGCGACCCTAGCTACTCCCCACCTCATGCCGCACGCAAGATCACCAACGCTGCGCTGTAAGCCTGCGATTTGATCTTGACAGTGTTGGCAGCGATTGGTCGAAGATGAACGCCCAGGTCAGCGGGGTCCTCCATCACCGGACGTCGTCAGCTGTCGCCGGCAGTTGAGGGCGATTTATTGGTCGTAAGTTGGTCGCGTCGCTGCGGAGGCCATCCCCGATCCCCGCGACGTGCTCAACAGGAGCTATGGGGGAACGGATGGCGATCAACCGGCCCGACCGGGCGAGTTCCTCGAATCGGCACAGCGGATGCTGCGTGAGCTGTTCGGCGATCCGCGCAGCGGCCAGCCGTGGGTGGAGACGACACGTCGGCCGCGGGAGCGCTCCAGACCCCGCAGGCACCCGCGAGCCCAGCGCCGGGCGGCAGCGCGACAACCTCGCGTTCGCGACCCGCGCCGTCGAGGCGCTCGAGGATCTGGCGGGCAACGTCGCAGCGATCCGTCAGCGCCTCATGCGCACGGACCCGCAGGCCGCGGGAGCATGGGCCCGAGGCGGAGGGGCGAGGCCCGAACGAAGATGACGCCGCCGGGCAGTGACTCCGACCCGGGCCGCTGCCCCGACATGGCGGACCTCGGGTCTCATCCCGGGAGCACAGACCTGGGTGAACCGGCATTTCCGTTCGCGGCGGGACGGTGGCTAGCGTCAGGGGTGCCCAACCACCGCAACGCTGCCGGGGATCGCATCGAACATGAGCACCTCGCCACCGCCCACCGCTGCCGCCGATGGACGCGCCTCGCTGCGCGGCTGGGCCATGCCCGGAAAGGCGGGGGCGGTCGGCATGGTGCTCGGCGGCATCCTGTCGGTGCAGTTCGGCGGTGCCCTGGCAGCGACAATGTTCGACCGGGCCGGCCCGGCCGGCATGGTGACTCTGCGGCTGTGCGGCGCCGCGCTCGTGCTGATGCTCCTGGTCCGTCCCCGCTGGCGGGGCCGCTCGCGGGCCGACTGGGCCGTGATCGCAGCGTTCGGAATCTTGCTAGCCGCGATGAACGGGCTGTTCTACGAGGCGCTCGCGCGGATGCCGATCGGCGCGGCGGTCACCGTGGAGTTCCTCGGGCCGCTGGGCCTGGCCGCGGTGCTGTCACGCCGGCTGCAGCACCTCGGCTGGGTGCTGATGGCCGCCGCCGGCGTGTTCCTGCTCGGGTACGGCTCCCTAACCGGGCTAGACCCGGCCGGGGTCGTCCTCGCCCTCGGCGCGGGGGCGTGCTGGGCGGGCTACATCCTGCTGTCAGCCGAGACCGGGCGCCGCACCACCGGGCTGGACGGGTTGGCTCTGGCCAGCGGAGCAGCCGCTCTCATGGTGCTGCCGATCGGGGTCACCTCGGCCGGATCGGCACTGGTGGCGCCCGACGTGCTGCTGGTCGGGCTGGCGGTGGCCCTGCTGTCGTCGGTGGTGCCCTACGCCCTCGAGCTCACCGCGCTGCGCGCCTTGGCCAGCCGGGTGTTCGGCGTGCTGATGAGCCTGGAACCGGCCGCGGCGGCCCTGGCCGGGCTGGTCGTGCTCGGCCAGGTGCTCACCCCGGTGCAGCTGCTCGCGGTCGCGTTGGTCGTCGTCGCCAGCGTCGGAGCCGCCCGCTCCCGCGCCAGGACTCCCCTGCCGACCGGCGGGCCACCCCGGCCGCGACGCCCCTGGACGAGGTCACGCTCACCATCGGATCGACGAGGCGGGCCATGATGAGCGGCCACGAGGACTGACCCATGATTCGACCTCGGTCTATGGCTGACCGCGATCGATCGAGGACCCGCCAAAAGCACACAAGGAAAACGCGGACGTCCTCGTGGCAGTACCCCTTTGATGTGAACGAGAGACTGCGAATTGATCTTGATGCCATTGGCGAGCGTTGCCCGAGGATTAATGCGCAGGTCGCCCCTGGAGTAGTGCGAGGGCCCCGGCGGCAGGATGACCGGACGCGAGGGCGTGCGTCTCGCCGAATCCACCACAACGCGATGGAGACCGGGCGGGCGGGGAGCCGGACTCAACTCTTCATCACCCCTGGCGGGAGGACCAGGTGGGGTCAGAGGAGCTTCGCTGCGGCAACGCCTCCAAAGGCACGGGCGCCTGTGCCGCGGAGGCGGTCACTGTGGCGGCTGCTGGAGCGAAGGGTGCTACAGGAGCAGTCTCCAGCCTGGGTGGGGCTGACATCGCGACCGGAAGTCGGCTATTGCACATGGAGCCCTCAGCAAGGTGTAATACCTCACGCAGCACGCTTCCTCCCGTCGGCCGGTCGAGGAGGACCCGACAACGAGGTGGAGTGCTATGGAGACCATCACCCTCGGTCAGCGTGAGATCCGCGAGGCCGTGACGATGAACGAGGCCATCGACGCCGTCCGGCACGGCTTCATCGACCTGGCCCGCGGAGAGTTCGAGATGCCCACGCGCACCGCACTGCGGGACGGGCAGTTCCTGGTGATGTCGGCTCATCACCGGTCTACCGCGTCCGCCATGATCAAGACGCTCAGCGTGAACTTTGAGCGCAAGCCCGCCATCGCAGGTACCGTGGTCTGGAGCGAGACCGGTCGCCTGGACCACCTGGTCGCCGACGCCGGAGCGGTGACGACCCTGCGCACGGGCGCGGCCGTCGGCGTTGCCACCGATCTCCTCGCCGCACCCGAGGCCGCTCGGCTGACCATGATCGGTGCGGGCGGACAGGCTCCCGATCAGGTCCGCGCGGTCCACGCGGTCCGGCCGCTGCGCCGGCTGACCGTGGTGGATACGGACGAGCGACGCGCCCGAGCCCTCGTCGACGCGCTCGAACCCGAGCTGGCAGGGGTAGAGCTCCGCGCGGCGACCGACCCGGAGTCGGCCGTCCGGGAGGCCGAGATCGTCTGCTGTGCGACCAACGCGACCAGCCCGCTGTTCGCGGAGTCGGCGCTGCCTGCCCACGTGCACGTCAACGCCATCGGCGCCTATCGCCCCACCATGCGAGAACTGCCTGATGAGCTGCTCGCCACGAGCACCGTCGTCATCGATGAGATCGACGCGATCCTCGCGGAGTCCGGCGAGATCATCCACGCCCTCGAGGCCGGCGCCATCACCCAAGACGCACTCACGGAGCTCGGGTCTGCCCTCACCTCCACCTCCGCCGAATTCGGCATGCGGACCGTGTTCAAGACCGTCGGTGTCGCCATGCAGGACTGGGCCATCGCCCACCTCCTGGCCGACAAATTGCTCCCGTAAGTCGGCGACCAGGATCCACCGCTCGACGCGCTCGCCAGTGACGCGCCCGGCATGTGGTGTGTCCGCTGCCCTCCTGGCGCCGCCTGGGGACAGGACAGCTCCTGACGAGGCGTGAGAGGCCGCGCGACCGGGCCGCCCATATCTGCGACGACCCGCGTGCGCTCCGTGCTATGTATTAGGCATGACCGCCTCCCGCCGGGCAGCACCGTCCGCCCCGAGTCCCCAGCTCAGGTCAGTGAGCCTCCGGGAGCAGGCACGGGAGGCGGTACGGACTCAGATCCTGCTGGGGCAGATCGAACCCGGGCAGGTGGAAAGCGTCATCAACGTGGCCGCAGCACTTGGCGTCTCGATCACCCCGGTTCGGGAAGCCATCATGGATCTGGCCAATCTCGGCATGGTCGAGGTCATCCGCAACCGCGGCTTCCGGGTGCCGGTGCTCACCGACCATGACCTCGACGAGATCTTCCGCATTCGGACCATGGTGGAGGTGCCGGCCATGGCTGAAGTCGCCCAGGTCGTGGACGGGGCACCCCTGCCACGGTTCCGGCAGCTCGCCGAGCAGATCACCGAGGCCGCACGCGATGGGAACCTCACCGCTTTCCTCGAACTCGACCGGCAGTTCCACCTCGGACTGCTCGACCGGTTGGGCAATCGCCGCCTCGTGGCACTTGTCGGCCAGTTGCGCGACCAGGCCCGCATGCAGGGCCTGCAGAAACTGGCAGACCGGGGCGAGCTGACCCACTCCGGCGAGGAGCACCTTGCCATCGTTGACGCCATCGAGTCTGGGAATGCCGAGTTGACCGCCGAACTCACGCGCAAGCACCTCGCCCACAGCCGTGGCATCTGGGCGGGCCGGACAGAAGGCGACGTCTGAACCGAGCGACAGCACGTCCTGGCCGCGACCACCCGGACCGGGATGCGTGGCTCGAGGCCGGCAGCCGCGAGCGCCACCGACCACGTCGCCACGCCGTAGCTCTGGGTCGCGCCCCTCGTTGGCTCCCCCGCTGTTGAACGCCACCGCCCAGCGGACGCCCTGCGTGACGTGAGGTGCACGGAACCCATTTACCTCACGACCAGAGCCAGCCTCCTGACCCCGTGGTCGGCCGAAAATCGACGCGACGGCGACCGCACCGTGGACGACGGTGGCGCGCTGGTCGTAACGGTCGGGGACGCCGCACCAGGCCTTGAGCTCGTCGAAGTCCCGCTCGATGACGGTGTGACCGCGGCAAGCGGCGGGGTCGCCGCTGATCGGCTGCCCCCCTCATCCGCCGCGGCAGTATCGGTGCGCGCCCTGGTCGTCAGGCTCCGGATCACTCGGATGATCCCCCGGGGGTGCACGCCGGCGCGTTCGCCGTGATGAGGAGCACGCCCTGCCGGCGATCACCGCATGCAGTCCAGTGCAACGGCCGGCCGAGTCCCAGCCCGGGTACGCGGATAGCGGTCAGAGCAGAGTCGCCGTGTCCGTTCGACAGGCGCACCAGCCGCAGACGGCCGCTCCGTCTGTCGACCAGGGTATCGATCGTTGAGCGGCTCTCCGGCCAACGATGAGGTCGCCACCCCAGTCCCCGCGGTAGGCACGGTGCTCGGCCACGACCGGGCGCCGATCGATCAGCCGAGCCGGAGCGAGAAACCGCGGCGTGCGCGCCATGGAGAGACGCCGGTGCTTGCGGAGCAGCCGGCGAGCCGGTGCGCAGCTTCCTGGTCGATGTCCTGCTCGGGTCGCCCTCTCCCCGCGGTGCAGCGCTTGACGGATGGCCTCGTGACACAGGTCCCAGTCGGCCGCTCCGGATGAGCTTCCCGCAAATGCGCGGCGATCTGCGCACGGCTCCACTCCTCCTCGAGCTCGCCCTGCACGATCCGCCGCAGCTCAGGCTGACGACTCGACAGCGCCGACGTGGCCGCCGCGGCCCGCCCCGCACGCGGGCCTGAACCAGGTCGCCGTCGTAGATGCCCTGGTCGTGCGGCCGCAGGTTGCGGCGCAGCTCCCGGCAAGCGGTCGACGGAGCTCGCCCCAGCCGGCGGGCGATCTCCCATACCCCCAGCCCCCGACCGCGCAGGGCGGCAATCCGTTACCGTTCCAGCAGCGGGAGGTACCGACCGGAGCGCGAATACTCCGCGAGCCACACCGGCGGCGGCCCGCCGTCCTGGCCCGCCGTCGCTAGCCGGGTCCTGCGACCGATGCCGAGCGACTTGCAGGCGGCGACCGTCCCGATCCCCGACTGCAGCAACCTCCAATAAGGACGTCCGCCAATAGGTCAGCGGATGCGTGGTGATCTTGGTCGGGTGTTCCAGCGGTAGCGGTACCAGGCGGCCCGAAGCAGGGCACGGATCGTGACGATGGCGGCGGCGAGGGCGAGGTAGGCGTCGATGCAGTCGCGGCGTCGCTCGGTGCAGCGGCGCAGCTCGCCGAAGTCGTTGAGCCAGGAGTTGGTCCGCTCGACGACCCAGCGCCGGCCGACCTGGATCGGCGCGGGAGTGCCGCGGTGGGCGATCTGGCCGTGCAACCCCCGCTCCTCGAGCGCCTCCCGGCAGGGCCGGTAGTCATACCCGGCGTCCAGATGCACCGTCACCTCGGCGGGCAGCGGTACGAAGTCCTTGAGCGCATCGAGGGTGGCCGGCAGCAGGGCGTCATCGCGGGTGTTGGCTGGCGCCGAGACCGTGGCCAGCGGAACTCCGCCACCCTCGGTCAGTTGCGAGCGCTTCATGCCACCCTTGCCGCGGTCGACGGGGCTGCGCCCAGCGCATTCACCTCCGCAGACGGCCTTGGTGGTGCAGCCGTCCACGGCGAGGTTGGCCAGGTCCAGGCCGATCATCTGGTCGTAGGCGTCCAGACAGGCGAGCTTCAGCCGGTCCTACACGCCCAGGCGGATCCACTCGTCGCGGCGGCGGCGCATCGTCGTCGCCGAACACGAGGAGTCGGCAAGCCGCTCGTATCCGGCGCCGAACACCGCGCCTCGACCAGCTTGCCGAAGACCACCGCGTCATCGACGCGGGGCCGGTGACAGCCCAGCGGATGGTCATCGACGTGCGGTGGCAGCAGGGCGAGGAACTCCTCGCGCAGCGGGTCAAGGATGCACGATGGGACGGCAGGCACGAGCGGTCCACATCTCACGGAGCGTCAGCACCTTCGCGAGCGTGGCCCTCGTGCCTGCCCCCGACCATCAACCACGCCGAACGCCCCGATCACGCCTATCGGCGGACGCCCTAAGAGCCAGCTGACGCTTCCGACCCCGCTGGTCAAGTTCGCTGGCAGTCGGAGCGACCCGGCGATTCGTCCATCCCCGGCACGACCGCGTTGGGCGCCGGGGCGCACTTCTACATCGCCCCGCCTCTGCAGGTCACGAGCACCACCAACCACTCTGCCACAGCCCTGCCGGCACATGGTCGTGGCCGTTCCGCGCCTCGACGTGGGGGGCAACGCACCCGCACGAAACCTTGACAGGGGTTGTGACCCTCAACACACTATGTATGACATGTAACACCTTACTTCTGGGGCTGACAGCTCCACATCCGAGGACTGTCCCCATGGCGCCAGCTACCAGGTCTCCGCCGACCACAAGATGGCGATCTCGCGGTCGTCTTGCCGCCACGGGGACCTTGTTGCACGTCGGCGTGGGAAATCTTCAATGGGCTGTCCGGCCTGTTTGTCGTGCAGGTCGGACACGGCCGACGCGGGCTTGCCGAGGTCGCCGCCGAGCAGACCGCCGAACTGATGGAGCAGATCCTGCGCCACACCCCTCCCTGTAGCCCAGGGACTGATCTGACGATGGCCACTCAGGACGCAATGTCAGTGACCAAGTCGCGGGAGCCGACGGCCCGTCCATCCGACCTACCGTCCCGACTGCCGACCGGACTGGGGCCGCCTGCTCGACCGTCGGGGGCTGTGTGAGACCAGCTGGAGGACGCCAGACGGGCCGCGTCCACATCGACGAACAACGCCAGGCCACGAGAACCACATAGCAGACCCATGCAGACGACAAGGGGAGCCAGCATGTCTGAAGACCTCGTTGTGGAAGGCGCGTATGAGGAAGCCGATACCCATCTCCACAGGGACATCGGCCTCTTCGGCCTGATCGCCCTGGCCGTCAGCGTCCAGGTGGGCTCCGCCTGGCTCCTGGCCACCCTCGCTGCGGTGAGCATCGCCGGGCCCGCCTCGATCCTCACGTGGGTGGTCGGCGCGCTGTTCTTCGGCATCATCGGGGTCGCGTGGATGGAGCTCGGCGCGATGCTGCCGCGATCGGGCGCGGGCGTCCGCTACCCCCAGCTGACACACGGCGCCTTCCTCAGCTGGTTCAACGGCTGGGGCTACCTCATCGCGACGCTGACGCTCCCGGTGATCGAGGTCCAGGCCGTCCTGACCTACATCGGCGGCAACTGGCCGGAGCTCGGCTTCCTCGAAGAGCGGGAAGGCGCGACGGTCCTCTCGTGGCCGCTCGGCATCCTCGTCGGCTTCGTCCTGCTCTTCGTCTTCTTCGGCCTCAACGCGTTCGGGGCGAAACTGCTGAGCGAGTCGAACAAGTACGTCACCATCTGGAAGCTCGTGGTCCCCGTCACCACCGCACTGCTCATGTTCACCGCGTTCAACTCGGCGAACTTCACCATCGGCGGCGGCTTCACGCCGCTGGGCAGCGGCTCGGTCTTGGGAGCCCTCGCGGGCGGCGGCATCGTCTTCGCCTACGCGGGGCTCCGGCAGATCCTCGACTTCGGCGGCGAGGTCGTGAACCCGCAGCGCAACATCCCGATCGCGATCGTCGTCGGCGGCATCCTCATCCCGCTGGTCATCTACCTCCTGCTCCAGATCAGTTTCATCGGGGCGATCGACTGGGCGGCCGCCGGGGTCCAGCCCGGGGACTGGGCCGGGCTCCTCGAGAGCGGCTGGTCGTCGTCGCCGCTGCTCAACGCGGTCGTCGCGGCCGGCTTCACGTGGTTCTCGATCGTCCTGCTCTCCGACGCCGCCCTCTCGCCCGCGGCCACCGGTTGGGTGTTCCTCGGCATCGGCACCCGGACGGTCTACGGGATGTCGGTCAACGGCGAGCTGCCGAAGGTCTTCCAGCGGATCAACCGCTTCGGCACACCGATCGTGGCCCTTCTCGGGTGCACCCTGGTCGGTCTGCTGTTCTTCTTCCCCGCGCCGAGCTGGTACCTCTTCGTCGGGATGGTCTCCATCGCGCTGACCCTCAGCTACGTCATGGGCGGCCCGGTCATGGCGGTGCTGCGGCGCACCGCACCGAACTTCCCGCGTCCGGTCAAGATCAAGGCGGCCTACTTCTGGGGCCTGCTCGGATACGTGGCGAGCCTGCTGCTCATCTACTTCGCGGGCTGGGTGCCCCTGATCAACCTCTTCACCCTCGTGTTCTTCGCGCTCCCGCTCTACGGCGGCTACACCAGTGTGATCAAGGGGTGGAGCCGGCCGGTCCCGAGCTGGCTGCTCTGCGCGGCGTTCACGGTCGCCTGGGTCGTCACCGCGGCCGGAGGCGGCTGGCTGTTCAGGATCGACCAGCAGCAGGCCCCGGGTGGGTGGGCGTTCCCGGCGTACTTCACCGCCATCGTGCTGATCGTCGCCGTGTTCATCGCAGGGCTCTACGCCGTGAGCACCGAGGTCGGCCGGCGACAGATCCACGGCGGGGTCTGGCTGGTCGCCACCATCCTCGTGATGCTGTTCCTCGCCTACCTCGGCCAGTTCGGGCCGCTGGACTCCCCCGTGCTCGACAACCCTGTCGACCTGATCATCATGATCGTGGTCGGTGCCGGTTCGTTCCTCTGGTCGGTGCGAGCCGGCGGTCCGACAGAGGAACTCCGGGAGATCCTCGAGGCCGAGGCGGAGTACGAACGCCGGCGCAGCGGCGCCGAGGCAACGGGACGTTGACCCATGGCGCGAGCGGTCCCGGAGCCGGGATCTGGGTCCGGACCGCTCGCGCTCGGGGGTTGCGAGCCGCAGGTCAGCGTGCCTGTCGAGCGAGGGCCGAACCGCACGGAGGCAGCGACGACAGACAGCGCAGTGTGTCGTCGGCTGGCGCGTGATCGGGTCGGGACCGGGTCGCTCGGGACGGCCTGGCGGTCACAGTCGTGGCGGCAGCTCGCGACCGAAACCGGGGTGCCCACCAACAAGGCCGGGTGGACCTCCCCACCATGTCAACCTGCCACTGGGCGCTGTCGGGCGACGGCACGCCTACGTCACCGCGTGATCGTCGCCGACCCGTAGGCCGCCGTCGACCCAGGTCTTGATGTATCGGTGACGGTCACAACGCGTGATCAGCCGAGACACTGAGCGTCGGGATGGGGTATCACGTCCTGGGCGACAGCTGGCCGGCGGCGTGGGTGACGGGAGCGGATGTGCCGCCGGCGAGGACGTCGAGGCCGAGGTAGCGGGGCGTCCGGTCCGTTCGTCGTGCTGCTCGGCGAGTACGGCGCCGACCAGGCCGACGAGGGGGGTCGACCTTGCCCTCTACGGACGATCGCCCTCCACAAACCGACGGTCTCGGGCACGGCCCGAACTGACGTCAGGAAGTCCTTGACCTGTGATGTGTAATACCTTACGTTGGTGACACAGAGCGTGCGATGAAGGGACGCAGGCTGCACCAGAGGCTGTGGCAACGCCCGTGGCCAACATTGCGATCAGCGGTGTCGCCGGCGTGGACCCCAGCGGTTGCAGAAGGTCTGCAGCGGCGGAGGAGGCAGCATGTTCGCTCAAGTGCTCCTGAAGGTGACTGACAATCCGGCGGTCCGTGGGGTGATGACCCGCAGCCGCCTCAGCCGCTCGGTCGTGTCGCGCTTCGTCCCGGGTGAGGACGTCGATGCCGCGGAGGGCGCGGTCCGCACGCTGACCGGCACAGGGATGCGAGTTAGTCTCGACTATCTCGGCGAGGACATCACCCAGGTCGCCCAGGCCCTCGAGACCGTCGAGGCCTACCGCCTGCTCGTGGCCCGGCTGGCCGACGCCGGGCTGGCCGAGGGCAACGAGATCTCGGTGAAGCTCTCCGCCCTCGGGCAGTCGCTCGGTCCGGACGGGCCGAAGGAGGCGACCGAACGCGCCCACGACCTGGTGCAGCACGCCACCGCCCACGGCGTTGACGTCACCCTCGACATGGAGGACCACACCACGATCGACAATACATTGGGGACCCTGCGCACGCTGCGCGCGGAGTTCCCCCGGGTCGGGTGCGTCCTGCAGACCATGCTCTTCCGCACCGAGGCGGACGCGCGGGATCTCGCCTATGCGGGTTCACGGGTTCGGCTGGTCAAGGGCGCCTACGCCGAGCCGGAGTCCGTCTCCTACGCGAAGAAAGCCGACACCGACCGGGCCTACGTCGAGTGCCTGCGCATCCTCGTGGAGGGCGGCGCCTACCCGATGATCGCCACACACGACCTGCACATGGTCCGACGCGCCGAGCGGCTCCTGGCCGAGCACGGCAAGGGACCGACCGACGCCGAGTTCCAGATGCTCTACGGGATCCGCACCAGCGAGCAGCGCCGCCTCGCCGAAGCCGGCCGCACCGTTCGGGTCTACATCCCCTTCGGCACCGACTGGTACGGCTACTTCACCCGCCGCCTGGCCGAACGCCCCGCCAACCTGGCGTTCTTCCTACGAGCCCTCATCAGCCGATAGGCCACGATCCCGGAGCGTGATCCGCGATGTTCGACGCCGTCACCCAGGTCCCCCCACCGGTCAACGAGCCGATGCACGACTTCGCCCCCGGCAGCGCCGAGCGGGCCGCCCTCGAGGAGGAGCTGAAGCAGCGCGCCGCCGAGCGGGCCGAGCTGACCATGACCATCGGCGGCGAACAGCGGGCCGGCAGCGGCGAGCCCATCGACGTCATCCAGCCGCACCGCAAGGACGCCGTCCTCGGCACCATGCACAACGCCACCCCGGCCGACGTCGCCGACGCCGTGGAGGCCGCCCGCGCCGCCGCACCCGCGTGGCAGCGGATGTCCTACGACGACCGCGCCGCGGTCTTCCTCAAGGCCGCCGAGCTGCTCGCCGGGCCGTGGCGCCACACCCTGGCCGCGGCCACCATGCTCGGGCAGAGCAAGACCTGCTACCAGGCCGAGATCGACACCCCCTGCGAGCTGGTCGACTTCTGGCGGTTCAACGTCCACTTCGGACGGCAGATCCTCGAGGAGCAGCCACAGAGCTCACCCGGTGTCTGGAACCGCTTCGACCACCGGCCGCTCGAGGGCTTCGTGCTGGCCATCACGCCGTTCAACTTCACCGCGATCGCCGGCAACCTGCCCACCGCGCCGGCCCTCATGGGCAACACCGTGATCTGGAAGCCCTCCCCCACCCAGCAGCTGGCCGCGCACCACACGATGCGGGTGCTGGAGGAGGCCGGGCTGCCACCCGGGGTGATCAACATGGTCACCGGGGACGGGCGCGCGGTCAGCGAGGTCGCCCTCGTCCACCCCGACCTGGCCGGCATCCACTTCACCGGCTCCTCCGCGACCTTCGGGCACCTCTGGCGCACGGTGACCGAGAACCTGACCGGCTACCGGGCCTATCCGCGGCTGGTGGGCGAGACCGGCGGCAAGGACTTCGTGATCGCGCACCCCTCCGCCGACGTCGACGTACTGCGCACCGCCCTGGTGCGCGGGGCGTTCGAGTTCCAGGGGCAGAAGTGCTCCGCGGCCTCCCGGGCCTACATCCCCCGCTCGGTGTGGACCCGGCTGCGCGACCCGTTCCTCGACGAGGTGGAGAACCTCCCGATGGGCGACGTCACCGACTTCTCGGTGTTCCTCGGCGCGGTCATCGACCAGCGCTCCTTCGACCGGCTCACCGGCGTCCTGGACCGGGTCCGCGGCGAGCAGGGCGTGGACATCCTGGCCGGGGGCAGCGCCGACGACAGCGAGGGCTTCTTCGTCCGCCCCACCCTGGTCCAGGCCGACAACCCCGAGCATGAGGTGTTCACCACCGAGTACTTCGGCCCGATCCTCGGGGTGTTCGTCTACGACGACGCCGACTACGACCGGGTGGTCCGCGAGGCCGCGGACGCCGCCCCGTACGGCCTCACCGGGTCGATCATCGCCCAGGACCGCGCCGCGATCGTCGAGGCCATGGAGGTGCTGCGGTTCTCGGCCGGCAACTTCTACGTCAACGACAAGCCCACTGGCGCCGTCGTGGGCCAGCAGCCCTTCGGCGGCGCCCGGGCCAGCGGCACCAACGACAAGGCCGGCTCGCCGCTGAACCTGCTGCGCTGGGTGTCACCGCGCTCGATCAAGGAGAGCTTCGTGCCGCCCACCGACTACCGCTACCCGCACATGGGCTGAACAGCACTGACGGCTGCCATGGTCTCCACCCCGCCGGACCGTTCGGTACCGACCCCGCAGCTGCCGTCGTCTCGGCCCGCTCCGGATCCGCCCCTCGCCCCGTCACACCGCATCCGCTGACCGCGCCGCCGTCCAGCAGGAGCCGACGATGCCTCCGACGACCGTGCCCACCGACCCCGCCACCACGCGACAGGGCACCGCTACCCCCTGGCCGCACCCTCTGCCCCCCCGCCTGCGCTCCGCGGCCACGACCGAGCTGCTGCTCCACGAGTGGTCGGCCTCGGACGCGTCGGGCGAGCTCGCGGAACGCTCGGCCGACGACCTCGCCGCCGCTGTCGCCTCGCACCTGACTGCCGGGCTCCGGCGACCGCCGGGGCGGGCCGTGGTCCGGGCGGTCGACGGGTCTGCCTCGGGCGCCGGCCCGCTGCGTACGACCGTGGAGGTGGTCGCGGACGACATGCCGTTCCTGGTCGACAGCGTCACTGCCGCCCTCACCAGGCTCGGTAGAGGAATCTACTCGGTTGCCCATCCCCGACTGGCCGCGCGCCGCGACGAGGCCGGCGCGCTGCTCGACCTGACCCCGGCCGCCTCGACGGAGGACCAGGACGTCGTCGAGTCCTGGATCCGCGTCGAGGTCGACCGGCAGGCGGACTCGGCGGCCCGGACTACTCTGGTGGCCGAGCTCGCCGGCGTGCTCGAGGACGTGCGCGCAGCGGTCCGTGATCGGGAGCCCATCCGTGCCGCGGTGCTGCAGCTGGCCGAGGAGCTCGAGAGCCGCGGCGATGAGGCGCGAAGCGCGGCCGGATTCCTCCGTTGGCTCGCCGACGACCGGTTCACGTTCCTCGGCTGGCTCGAGTACGACCGGGAGGACGGACACGACCGGCCCCGCCTGGTCCCCCGCCCGGACAGCGCGCTCGGCGTGCTGGCGGAGGAACGGCACCGCCGCGAACCCGCCCCCCTGCCCGCCGGGGGCCGGCTGCTGCACGTGACCAAGGCCGACGTACGGGCCACGGTGCACCGGTCCACCTACGCCGACGAGGTGCGCGTCCGCCGGTACGACGACCGGGGCGAGGTCATCGGCGAGATCCGCCTGCTCGGGTTGTTCACCTCGGACGCCTACACCGAGAGCGTGCGGCGCGTCCCCGTCGTCGACGAGAAGGTGGCTGAGGTGCTGCGCCGAGCAGGGTTCGCTCCCGGCAGCCACTTCGCGCGAGACCTGGTCAGTGTTCTGGAGTTCTTCCCCCGCGACGAGCTGTTGCAGGCCGAGGTCGAGGAGATCCTGCCGACGGCGCTGGGCGTCCTGCAGCTGCAGGAACGCCGGCGCACTCGAGTCTTCCTGCGCTCCGACGCTGCCGGAGGGTTCGTCTCCTGCCTGGTGTTCCTGCCCCGCGACCGCTACACGACCCGGGTCGGCGCCGAGGTCGAGGACCTGCTCCGGGAGGCCCTCGACGGCGGAACGGTCGAGCACACCGTGCAGGTGTCGGAGTCGGCGCTGGCGCGCCTGCACGTCGTCGTGCGCCCCCAGCCCGGCGGGTCGCTCCGCGAGCCTGACCAGGCCGAGCTGGAGGCCGCTGTCGCGGCCACGGTCCGGTCCTGGGACGACGATCTGCTCGACGCGGCCCGGCGGGAGCTGGGTGAGGCGGAGGGCACAGCGCTGGTCCGGCGTTGGCTGGCGGGGGTTCCCGACGGCTATCGGGCGCAGGTGCCGGCGCACCGCGCCGTCGACGACCTCCGCCGGGTCGAGGGCCTGCTCGCCAGCGTCTCGGCGGCGGAGCCCGCGTCGGGTAGGCCGTCGGAACCGGCCCTGGCGCTGCGCGAGGCGGCCGCGGGTGAGCCTGGCACCTGGCGACTCATCCTCTACCGGGACGCCCCGGCCACGCTGTCCGAGGTGCTGCCGTTGCTCACCGATCTCGGGGTCGAGGTCACCGATGAGCGCCCGCATCTGGTGGAGCGCGTCGACGGCCGACGGGTCTGGGTGTACGACGTGGGTCTCCGGGTGCCGCCCGACGCGCAGTCCGGGCCGTCCCGGGCCGACAGCAGGCCGGGGCGGGACCGGTTCTGCGCCGCCTTTGCCGCTGCCTGGTCAGGGCGCGCGGACAGCGACGCCCTGAGCCGGCTCGTGCTCGCCGCCGAGCTGACGTGGCGCCAGGTGGCTGTGGTCCGGGCCCTGGTGCGCTATCTGCGCCAGACCGGCTTGTCCTACAGCCTCGACTACGTCGCGGCCATCCTCGTCTCCGAGGCTGCGACGACCCGGTTGCTCGTCAGCCTGTTCGAGGGCCGCTTCGACCCCCGTCGGCATCCGGATGAGCGCGAGCGCGACGTGCGGGCGGTGGAGGAGCAGACCCGGGCGGCGCTGGACGCCGTGGAGGGCCTGGACGCCGATCGGATCCTGCGCGCACTCCTGTCCGCCGTCCTCGCCGTCCTGCGGACCAACGCCTTTCAGCGCGGAGCTGACGGCGAGCCGCCCGGACACCTGTCTTTCAAGCTCGAGCCGGCCAAGGTCGCCGGGATGCCCGAGCCCCGGCCGGCGTACGAGATCTGGGTGCACAGTCCCCGGGTGGAGGGCGTGCACCTGCGCTTCGGCGAGGTCGCCCGCGGTGGGCTGCGCTGGTCGGACCGACCCGAGGACTTCCGCACCGAGGTGCTGGGCCTGGTGAAGGCACAGGTCGTCAAGAATGCCGTCATCGTCCCGACCGGCGCCAAGGGCGGGTTCGTCGCCCGGCGGCTGCCCGACCCGGCCGTGGACCGCGCCGCGTGGTGGGCCGAGGGGGTGGCCTGCTACCGGACCTTCGTCAGCGGGCTGCTCCACGTCACCGACAACCTGGTCGACGAGGGCGGCCGGCAGGTGGTGGTGCCGCCGGCCGACGTCGTCCGCTACGACGGGGACGACCCCTACCTGGTCGTGGCCGCGGACAAGGGCACCGCCACCTTCTCCGACACCGCCAACGAGGTCGCGCAGGAGCGGGGCTTCTGGCTGGGCGACGCCTTCGCCTCCGGTGGTTCCAACGGGTACGACCACAAGGCCATGGGCATCACCGCCCGCGGGGCGTGGGAGAGCGTCACACGGCACTTCCGCGAGCTCGGCGTCGACCCGCAGACCACCGACATCACGGTCGTCGGCGTGGGCGACATGAGCGGCGACGTCTTCGGCAACGGCATGCTGCTGTCCGAGCACATCCGCCTGGTGGCGGCCTTCGACCACCGCCACGTCTTCCTCGACCCCGACCCCGACCCGGCGGTGTCCTTCCGGGAGCGGGCGCGACTGTTCGCCGTGCCGCGCTCGTCCTGGACCGACTACGACCCGGGGCTGCTCAGCCCCGGCGGGGGCGTCCACCCGCGCACGGCCAAGTCCGTGCCGGTGACACCGCAGGTCGCGGCCCGGCTCGGGCTGCCGGCGGGCACGACGGCGCTGAGCCCCGACGACCTGGTCCGGGCGATCATCACCGCGCCGGTCGATCTGTTCTGGAACGGCGGCATCGGCACCTACGTCAAGGCCTCCACGGAGCAGCACACCGAGGTCGGCGACAAGGCCAACGACGCGGTCCGGGTCAACGGCGCCGACCTGCGCGTCCGGGTGGTCGGCGAGGGCGGGAACCTCGGCCTGACCCAGCGGGGCCGGGTCGAGGCCGCATCGTGTGGGGTGAAGCTCAACACCGACGCCGTGGACAACTCCGCCGGGGTCGATTGCAGCGACCACGAGGTCAACATCAAGATCCTGCTCGACCGGCTGGTCGCAGACGGCCTGCTCGACGCCGACGAGCGCAACCGCACGCTGCGGCGGATGACCGACGACGTCGCCCGGCTCGTGCTCCGCGACAACGACGAGCAGAACCGGGTGCTGTCCGTCGAGACCACCTTCGCCGGGGACGACCTGCCTGTGCACCGACGCTGCCTCGAGGCCCTGGAGTCACTCGGACGGCTCGACCGCGAGCTGGAGGCGCTGCCGACGTCGGGCGAGCTCGACCGACGCGCACGGGCAGGCGTCGGGCTCACGACGCCGGAGCTGTCCGTCCTGCTGGCCTACGCCAAGATCTCGCTCAGCGCCACCGTGCTCGCCAGTCCGCTGCCCGACGAGACGTGGGCGCAGGGGGCCCTGCGGGAGTACTTCCCCGGAGAGCTGGTCGAGCGCTACGGCGACCGGCTCGACGAACACCCGCTCCGCCGGGAGATCGTCACCACGGTCCTGGTCAATCGCGTGGTGGCCTCGGCGGGGATCACGTTCGCCTTCCGGGCCGCTGAGGAGACGGGCGCCGACGCCGCCGAGGTCGTGCGGGCGCAGGCTGTCGCCACGCGGGTGTTCGACCTGGAGGTGCGGCGGGCGGCGGCCGAGGCGATGGACGGACGCGTGCCGGCGGACGTACAGGCCCGGCTGCGGCACCAGCACCAACGACTCCTCGATCGAGCCGTGCGGTGGTTCCTCCACGCCCGCCCGGAGGGGATCGACGTCCTCCGCGAGGCAGAACGGTTCGGCCCGGTCGTCCGCGAGCTGAGCGAGCAGGTCCCCGACCTGCTGCTCGGCCAGGACCTCGACTACGTCCAGGACGTGGCCGGCCGGTTCACCGCGGGTGGCGTCGACGCGGTGGAGGCGCTGCGGACGGCGAGCCTGCTCTCGGTCTTCGCACTCCTCGACATCGCCGAGGTGGCGGAGGACACGGCACAGCCTGCCGGCGACGTGGCCGCGACCTGGTTCGTCCTCTCGGAGCGGTACGGCCTCGACAGCCTGCTCACAAAGGTCTCCGCCCTCGGGCGCACGGATCGCTGGGAGGCCCTCGCACGGGCTGCGCTCCGCGACGACCTCTACGCCGTGCACCGCGAACTCACCACGGCCGTACTCGGCCACGCTCGGGGCACGCCGCCTTCCCGGGCCGGCTCGGCCGTCGATGCCACGGTCGCGCGGTGGGAGGATGCACACGCGCCGGCAGTACGACGCGCTCGCCAGACCCTGGCGGACCTGGAGGCGTCCGGGCGAACCGATCTCGTCGCACTCTCGGTGGCGCTGCGCACCCTGCGGACGGTTCTCCGCCGACGCTGACCTCGCGCCCCCTGACCGTGCTCCGGGGAACTCGCCGGCTGAACCGGTGCGCCGGTGACCCAGCCGAGGACCACGACCGGTGTCAGCACGCCACAGCCCGGCTCGGGAGCGATCCGCGGAGACCTCCTCCTGGACGGCCGCCCAAGTACCGGCTGCCACGCCCGGATGACCGCAGGCGGGAGTTCCCGGCTCACCCTGCGGACCCCGCAACGCAGTCGGGGCCTGCCCTTGACAGGGGGCTACCCCCGCGACCATCCTGTGTGAGGTATTACATATTGCACCGGGGTGAAGCGGACTCGAGCGAGGTCACGATCCGCCCGACCCAGGATCGCCGAGGGGCCGGTCGCGGAGCACCATGAGGCGTCAGACCTGCTCCTCGTCGAACCCGCGTCGGCGTTCGCGTCCCGGCTCCTGAACGGCGTCGGCAACGGGCTCCTGCCCCACGAGGAGTACAGCGATGACAGAGAACACGGTGGTCGTCGGCGCGGGGGTGGTCGGACTGGCCACCGCGTACCGGCTCGCTCGGGACGGCCTGGCAGTCACCGTCGTGGACGCGGCCCACAGCGGGGCCGGAGCCTCGGTCAACAACGCCGGGTGGGTCGTGCCGATCATGTCGACCCCCGTGCCGGCACCGGGGATGCTGGGGCAGGCGATGCGGTGGATGGTGCGAAAGGACAGTCCCCTGTACGTCCGCCCTTCCCCCCGCCCCGAGCACGTGCGCTTCATGGTCGGCATGCTGCGCCACTCCAATGCCGAGGACTTCCACCGCGGCGTCGAAGCCCTCGTATCCCTCAACGAACGAACCCTCGCGCTGTTCGACGACTACGGACGAGATGGCGTGCGATTTGAGGATCACCGCACAGGCCACCTCCTGGTCTTCCACACTCGGAGGACTCTGGACGCCTACCAGGCGGACACAGCCCTCATGCAGCGCATCGGCCACACCGCCGTCCCCCTCTCCGGCGACGAGCTCAGGGACCTCGAACCCGCGCTCGGTGCACACGTGCGGGCCGGCCTGCGCTGTTCGCAGGAACGGCACCTGGACCCGGCCAGTCTCGTCAGAGGCTTGGAGCAGCGCTGCCGGGAACTCGGTGTCCGGTTCCTGCACGACAGCCCAGTGACCGGCATCCACTTCCGGGGCCCGGTGGCGACCTCGATCCTCGCGGGAGGAGAGGAGGTCCCCGGTGACCTGTTCGTCTTCGCGGCGGGCGTCCACACCGGCCCGTTGTCACGGCTGGCCGGGTTCCCCCTGCCCATCCAGCCCGGTAAGGGATACGGGTTCGACGACGCCAGTGGCTCGGTCACGCTGCGGCACTCGGTGTACCTCGGCGAGGCGAAGGTGGCCGTCACACCGCTGTCGGACCGGCTGCGGTTCGCCGGGACGATGGAGTTCGGCAGCTGGGATGCGACCATCGACCCGTATCGACTGCGGGGGATCGTCCGCTCGGCCCACGAGTACCTGCCCGGCTTCCCGGCGACGGCACAGCCGCAGGGCTGGACCGGATTACGTCCGATGACCCCCGACGGGCTGCCGGTCATCGGGCGACTGCCGGGTCGGGACAACGTCCTCGTCGCCAGCGGTCACGGCATGCTCGGGGTGACCCTGGCGCCCGTGACCGCGGAGGTCATCTCCGCGGAGGTCGCAGGCGGTGAGCAGGCTGCCGGGATCGCCCCCATCGCCCACCCTTTCGCCCCGCAACGCTTCGCATCACGGCGTCGTCGAGCTGTGGCGGGCGGTCGACGC
Organism: Geodermatophilus sp. URMC 61; assembly: GCF_052931555.1. NCBI lineage: Bacteria > Bacillati > Actinomycetota > Actinomycetes > Geodermatophilales > Geodermatophilaceae > Geodermatophilus > Geodermatophilus sp. URMC 61. Next base: position 355,539 of record NZ_JBRFHZ010000002.1, on the reverse strand, counting down.
GGGCGCCGCGTCCTGCCCGTCCTCGCCAAGTGACCCCGATGTCCTGAAGTGACCCCCGTCAGGCGGACACCTCGTTCTGTGTCAGGTGGATCGTTTCGTAGTCGGTGGGCTGAGCCAGGGCTCGAGGCCGTCCTCCGGGCGCGATGGCGCGGTTCATCCGCAGGCCAAGCCATCACCGGTGCCCGGGTCGAGGGCTATCTCGCCGGCGCGGTCAGGGACCGGGTACGGCCGTCACTGGCGCATCAGTGTGCGGAGCTCCCCGACAGCCTCGAGCTCGACATCCCGACGCCAAGCGATCGCTCCATGAGATGTCGGCGTGTGCGCCGGTGGAGGTATCGAGCGAATGGATGGCAGCGGATGGGCAGGAGTCATTTCCGCCCTCCGCCGTCCGGACCGAGACTCCGTGCGGCAGTGGCGTCGACCACCGGTGTGCGGCGCGCCGATCCTCGGGAGGGCCTGTGCTCGACGTCGCTCCACCGTCCCAGCCGTGCTCGCGGTCCCCTCCGGTCTCCCCCGCGACGCCGTCCTGCTCGCCGACCGCGGGACCGCGACACCGGCCGACATCGACATCGCCATGCGCCTCGGCGCCGGTCACCCCGCCGGGCCGTTCGAGGTCCTGGCCGGTCTGGACGCTGACCGGCGACGTGACCTCGGACTGCCCGCCCGGTTGCCGGAGGCGTTCACGTCCGACGCCGGCCGACGCACCGGCCCGCGACTGGACCGGCCCGGTCGGCGTGCTGGCCACCGGCCACATGGCCGGCGCAATCGCCGAGGCGGTCGCCCGCAGCGGTCGGCCGGTCCGGGGGCTCGCCCGCACCCAGGGATCCGGTGGGCGGCTGCTGGCGACGCCAGGGAAGAGCCTCGATCGGGCGTTGACCCGCGGCCGGCTCGATGAGACCGGGAAGGCGGAGGTCCGGGGCCGAGTATCGGTCACGCAGGACCCGACCGACCTGGCCGGGTCCTGCGTCGTGGTCGAGGCGGTCGCCGAGGACTCGGCGTCAAGGCCGCCGTCCTGGAGGGGGCCGACGCCGCCCTGCCACCGACGCTGCCCCTGGCCACCAACACCTCCTCCTTCCGCGTCGGGGACCCGCGCCCGTCGGTCCGCTCCGCGCGGCCGGTCGTGGCCCTGCACTTCGTCAACCCGGCGCAGGTCATGAAGCAGGTCGAGGGGTCGTCCCGGACGACGTGGCTGACGCCGACGTCCTGCGTGCGACGGCGAGCGCCTAGGTGCACGGCCTGGGCAGGACGCCCATCACCTGCACCGACTCCCGCGGCTTCGTCGTCAACTGGCTGCTCATCCCGTTCCTCGACGACGCGGTGCGGCTGCACGAGGGGGGCACGCCCGCCAAGAGGTCGACGAGCTGCTGCGCACCGGCGCCGGCCCCCTGATGGACCCGCTGGCGCTCATCGACCTGCTCGGCGGGGACCCATGTCCGTCGTCCCGAGGCTCCGATCCGAGGGCGACGCCTGCCGGCGGCCGCATCCGCCGGACTGGGGCGGCGCTGGACCTAGCGGGCCCACGAGGCCGTGTGGCGGGACGGAGTGGGTGACGTCCCCGCTCTCGACGAGGCGCCCGACGCGGCACCTCGCGAACAGCGCCGCGCCGACGAGGGCCTTCGAGACGGCGACGGGAGTACTCCAGCCGGCGGCCCCTCTCGGTCGTCTCTCAGCACCCGGATGCGGTCTGGGCCGGGTCGCCCGAGTCGGCATCTCGGGCCGGCACCTCGACCGATGAGTGCCGCAGATCGCCTGCGAACCACCGGTCGAGAGGCACGGCCGCACCAGGGGACGACCGGCGCCCCGGCCCCACGCGGTGCGGGACCGGGGCGCCGGTCAGCCCAGGCTGAGCGGACGAGTGCTGGGCCGGGAGTGCGTCAGGACTGGGGCGGGATGAACCGGCGGAAGGCCGGCACGGCCGCCGCGGCGACACCGACGTGCATGAGCATCAGCGCGACCACGCCGGCAGTCGTGGTCCCGGGCTGCGACCCGGTGACGAGCAGCATGATGTCCGGGATCAGCGAGAGCACGAGCACCGTGGGAACGAGCACACGCAGCACCCGTGAGGCGTTGCGGCCGCGCGAGACGACGAGGTGCCAGGCGATGGCGCCGACGATCGCGCCGACGACGGTCAGGAACCCGTACACCGGCAGGGTGAGCTGCTGGAACTCGTCCGGGATGTCGAAGAGAGCCTTCGCGAGCAGGGCTATCAGGCTGTTGATGACGAGCCCCCCGACGGCGCCGATGGCGGCGGCGACGGCGGTGGACTTCCAGGACACCGCGCGGGTGTCCCGGGCCGAGGTGGTGGTCATGGCGGTTCTCCAGGTCAGGTGGTGGATCAGGTGGCGGGCGGCCGGTGTCGCCCCGGCGATCACGGGACGGGCGGATCTGCGTCGGGACCCGGTCCGGCGTCCCGACGGGTGAGACGCGACCGTTCCCCGGCAAAATTTTTACTTGCTCGTGCAAGTGACGATAGTCGATCGAAGCTTGCTGCGTCAAGCGCCGCAGGGAGCCCTGGAAACTCTCGACGATGGGCTCGATGACGCTCGGTGGGTGTCGCCCCGGTGGGACAGGGCGACACTGACCGGGAACGGGTCAGGCGTCGCGGCGGGTGAGGCTGACGGCGGCCCCGGTGAGAGCCACGACGATCCAGCCGGCGAACACCAGTGCCCCCGCGCCGCTGTCGAGCAGAGACTCCGTAGGAACGGTGGACGTGAACGCCGACGCGGCGTTGGACGGCAGGTACTTCAGCAACCCGTCCCAGGCCTCGGGCAGGAGCGCGCCGGCGAGCGTCGGCAGGACCAGGACTCCGGCGAGCAGGGCACTGATGGCTCCTGCGGTGCTCCGCAGGAGCACGCCGAGAGCCAGGCCGATCAGGCCCATGCCCACGACGTAGCCGGCCGTGCCCAGCACGACCCGCGGGGTCCCCGGATCGCTCCACGAGACGGTAGCGACGCCGCCCGCGTCGAGCACGGCCATGCCCGCCACGAAGGCGACGACGACGCCCGCGAGGACGACCGGGACGACGGCCAGCAGAAAAGCGACCACCTTGGCCCCGAGCACGGGCAGGCGCGCGGGTACCGCGGCGAGATAGCTGCGGATGAGGCCGGAGGAGTACTCCCGGGCGCCGAACAGGACACCGAGGACGCCGACGAGGACGACGGCGAGCATCGAGCCGCTGAGCACGGTGGAGAGCGGATCGCCGCCGCCCGGTCCGCCGCCGTCGCGCGGGCCCTCGACGGCGCCGGTCGCGCTCGCGGCGGCGATGGCGCCGATCCCGACGATGGTCAGCAGCACCGCGGTCAGCATGGCCCAGGTCGAGCGCAGGGTGCGCAGTTTGATCCACTCGGCGCGGATGACGCGCGCCAGGGTGATCCGGTACGCGGGCGCCGTGGCCGCGCGGTGCCGGTGGGCCGAGGACGCGGTGTGAGCGGTGGTCGTGTCCGGTGAGGTGGAGGTGGTCATCGTGGGGTCCGCCTTCTCGCGGGTCGTGGTGGGAGGGGTGTCGTCGGGCAGCGTGGCGGTCACCGGGCTGCCGCCGCGGTGGTGAGGAGCGCGCCGTCGGTGCGGCCGTGGTACTGCACGGACTCCTTCGTGAGTTCCATGAAGGCCTCCTCCAGGGAGGGGTGCAGCGGGACGAGCTCGTGGAGCGGCAGACCGTGGCGCGCGGCGAGGTCACCGATCTCCGAGGCGGGCACGCCCTCGATCTCCAGCTCCGTCGGCGAGGACGACGTCACGGTGACCCCGGGCGCGGCCAGCAGGCCGGCCAGTGCCGTGGCGTCCGGCGAGACGACCCTGACCTTGTCGCTCCACGCCGAGGCGATGAACTCCGCCATCGACACGTCCCGGATCAGCCGGCCCCGGCCGACGACGATCAGGTGGTCGGCGGTCAGCTCCATCTCGCTCATCAGGTGCGAGGACAGGAACACCGTTCGCCCCTCCTCGGCCAAGGACCGCAGGAAGCTGCGCACCCACAGGATGCCGTCGGGGTCCAGCCCGTTCACCGGCTCGTCGAGCATCACGATGGACGGGTCGGCCAGCAGCGCCGAGGCGATGCCCAGCCGCTGCCCCATGCCCAGGGAGAAGGAACCCGCCGGCTTGCGCGCGACCTCGGCCAGACCGACCGCGTCCAGCAGCTCGTCCACGCGGCGGGCTCCGACACCCACCGTGGCCCCCAGGGCCAGCAGGTGGTTGCGGGCCGAGCGCCCCTTGTCCACCGCCTTGCCGTCGAGCAGGGCGCCGATCTCGTGCAGCGGCGCCGTCGACGTCCGGTAGTCCCGCCCGTTGACGGTGACCGATCCGGAGGTCGGCCGGTCCAGGCCCAGGATCATCCGCATCGTGGTGGACTTGCCCGCCCCGTTCGGCCCGAGGAACCCGGTGACGACACCGGGACGGACGTCGAAGGTCAGGTCGTCGACGGCGACGACGTCCCCGTAGCGCTTGGTCAGGTTCTGCAGTTCCAGCATCAGTCGCTCCCCGGCTGTTGGTTGACTAGGCAACTATCTACCGGGCAAGCGGTCCCCGTCGTCATCCGTACGCAGGCTCTCGCGGCGGCCTCCGCCTACTGCCAACGCAGTAGAGGCGAGGCCGGCACACGCGTCAGCGCGGATACGTGTCGCCCCCCCGGACGAGCCCGGTCTGGTAGGCGAGAACCACCAGCTGGGCCCGGTCCCGCGCGCGGAGCTTGCTCATGGCCCGGTTGACGTGCGTCTTGACCGTGAGCGGCGAGAGGTGCAGGCGCGCCGCGATGTCCTCGTTGCTCAGCCCGTGCGCCACCAGCGCGACCATCTCGCGTTCCCGCTCCGTGAGGACGTCGAGCGCCGCGTCGACGGGAGCAGGCCCGTCGGGGTCCGGCCCGGACCGGCCGGGCTGGGCCAGGAAGCGGGCGATCAGGCTCCGGGTGGCCCGCGGGGACAGCAGCGCGTCACCGCGCGCGACCACCCGGATGGCGTCGAGCAACTCGTCCGGCTCGACGCTCTTGCCCAGGAACCCGCTCGCCCCCGACCGCAGGGCCTCGACGACGTACTCGTCCGCCTCGAAGGTGGTCAGCACGATGACGCGGACCTCGGAGAGGTCGGATGACGCGGCGATCTGCCGAGCCGCCGTCAGTCCGTCCACACCGGGCATGCGGATGTCCATCAGGACGACGTCCGGTCGCAGCGCGCCGGCCTGGCGGACGGCCTCGGCGCCGTCACCCGCCTCGCCGACCACCTCGAGGTCGTCGGCACTGTTGACGAGCGCCGCGAACCCCGATCGGATGAGGACCTGGTCGTCGGCGAGCAGCACGCGGACGGTCATGCCGGGTCCCGCGGGATGAGGACCGACACCCGATAGGCGCCGTCCGGCTCCGGTCCGGCCGCCAGCCGCCCGCGGACGGCGTCGACGCGTTCCCGCATGCCGATCAGACCGTGCCCGCCCCCGGACCGGTGCGGTCCGTTCCTGCTCACCTCGTTGCGCACCTCGATGCTCACACCCTCCGGTCGGCTGTCCACGACCATCGTGGCCGCGCCGGTGCCGTACCTCAGGGCGTTGGTCAGCGCCTCCTGGACGACCCGGTACGCGGTCAGGTCGTGGATCGCCGGGAGCCCCTCGAGCTCGCCGCTGACGGTCCAGGTCAGGTCCAGCCCGGCCTGGCGGATGGAGTCCGCGAGCTCGCCGACCCGGGCCATGCCCGGCGTCGGATCGGTCGGCGCCTCCTCCCCCGCGGTGCGCAGCAGACCCACGACCGTGGACATCTCCGACAGCACGGTCTTGCTGGCGTCACGCACCAGGTCGAGCGCCGCTCGCGCCTGGTCGGGGTCGGCGTCCAGGAGATGGCGCGCCACCCCGGCCTGCACGTTGACGACCGAGATGTGGTGGGCCACGACGTCGTGGAGCTCGCGGGCGATGCGCAGCCGCTCGTCGCTGACCCGGCGCTCGGCCTCCTCCTCCCGCGTCAGCTCGGCCTGCAGGGCGCGGGCCTCCGCCGCCGCCAACGTGGCCCGGTGACTGCGCACCGCGACCCCGACCGCCGAGGCGGCGGCCGACCACGCGAAGGTCTGCAGGCCAGGGACCCCACGTTCGTCGAGCCAGTCGCCCTCGGCCACGACCGCGGCGAGGGTGTAGGCAACACCCGAGACGACGCTCGCGAGGACCACGCTGCGCAGGGGTAGTCGGCTGCCGACCGTGTAGAGCGCGACGCAGGTGGTGGCAGCCAGGACGATGCTCCCGTCGCTCTGCAGCACGCCGGCGACCCCCGCCACCGTCGCGAACGCCCAGACCCGCAGCGGCTGCTCCCGCCGGAAGACGAGAGCTGCCGCGGCGAGGGCGAACACGGCCAGGGACCAGCCGTCCGGGCTTCCCGGGAACTCGGGATTCCGGATGACGAGGGTCGGGAGGACGAGGAGGACCAGCAGCGCCGCCAGACACGCATCAGCCAGCCGCGGGTGGGCCGCGCTCCACCGCCGTCTTGCTGCAAGGGCCCCTCCCGCGGTCATCGCAGGCGTCCCGTCCGGTCGCGGCCCCTCACCGGCGGCGACTCTAGGGCACCTTTGAACCCCGTGGACGAGGGGAGCGCGGATCGACGACCCGTGTCGCTCCAGCATCCGCCCCGTCCGTCGTGCCGTTGGAGCCGGCCACCGGAGGACTCGGAGCCAGTGACCGCCGGCAGGACCATCAGTGGGGTCATCACCGTCCACGCCCAGCTCACCCCGCGGCCCGTGCGCAGGGTCGGTACCGTCGCCGAGCGCGCTTGGTGCCCGCACCGAGATGCCGACCGATGGCACGACCCGCCGCGGGCACCTCATGGCTGCCCCCACCCAGAGAGCAACACGAAAGAGCCTCCGATGGGACTTGATGTGCAGACCGAACCGGACGCCAAGCGCCTCGTGCTCGAGTTCTTCGAACTCGCCTTCGTGCAACGCGACATCGCCCAGGCCGCCGAGCGCTACCTGGGCACGGTGTACAAGCAGCACAACCCGCTGGCCCCCGATGGACCTGAGGTCTTCATCGACTTCGTCGGTCAGTTCCTCGCACAGTCGCCGCACATGACGTTCGACCTCAAGCGGGTCATCGCCGAGGGCGACCTCGTCGTCCTGCACTACCACCTCAAGATGACCGCGGACGACCTCGGGCAGGCGGTCGTCGACATCTTCCGCGTCGAGGACGGGCGCATCGTCGAGCACTGGGACGTGCTGCAGGCGGTTCCCGCCGAGTCGGCCAACGCCAACACGATGTTCTGAGCCCGTCGCGGCCGACCCGACTCACAAGGGGGCCGAATCGGCGTTGCAGCCGGTCACTGCTCGGGTCGGTGCGAGGGACGCAGTGCGGTCGGCACGAGCGGGGAGTCGCGCACCGGCGGATCGATGCGCAGCTCGGCCAGACGAGGTCCCAAGGCTCGCCGAACGCCGTCAGGTCGGCGGCCCACGTCTACAGGGGGGACAGGGTCGCACGAGCCCGCTGGGACATCGGACGAGGTACCCACCGACATCGCGGCGTGCTCCCTGCTGACCGGGTGGGACGCAGGCCGGCCAACCGTCTTCCCCGTCACCCGGGGCGAGACCCGTCCCGGGCACGGGCCCTCACCTCTCTGGGGAGGCGAGGGCCCGTGGTCAGCGCCTGGTGTCAGCGGCGGCCGGCGTCGTCCACGCCGGGAGGCCCGACGCGGTTCGCATCAGGCCCGCGGACCAGCGGCCGCTGCGGCGACGGCCTGCGCCAGCGGGGTCGGTGCGCGACCGAGGAGCTTCTCGAGGTCGTTGCCCTCGACGTGGTGTTCCCCGTCGGCCACGGCCCGGTCGAAGTCCGCGAACAGTGCCGCGGCCGGCTCGGGTAGCCCGGCACCGACGAGGATCTGGGCGTACTGCTCGACCGGCACATCGGTGTAGGCGACCTGCCGGCCCGTGACCGCGGAGACGGTCGCGGCCAACTCGGGCATGGTGAACGCCTCACCGCCGAGCTCGTACACAGCGCCGTCGTGACCGTCCTGGGTCAGGACGGCGGCGGCCGCCTCGGCGAAATCGGCCCGGGTGGCGGCGCTGACGCGGCCTTCGCCGGCGGAACCGACGATGCCGTGCTCCAGGTAGGTGGCCAGCTGGCCCGTGTAGTTCTCGATGTACCAGCCGTTGCGCAGGACGACGTGCGGCACCCCGGACTCGTCCAGGAGCTGCTCGGTGGCGAGGTGCTCGGCTGCCAGCGGCAGGGTCGAGGTGTCGGCGTGGGGGAAGCTGGTGTAGGCGATCAGGCGGACGCCGGCGTCCTTCGCCGCGGAGATCACGTTGCGGTGCTGTGGCAGCCGCTGGCCGACCTCGCTGCTGGAGACCAGCAGGACCTTCTCCGCGCCGGCGAACGCCGCGCGCAGGGACTCGGGGTCGGTGTAGTCGGCGCGGCGGACGGTGACGCCGCGGTCCTGCAGGTCGGCGAGGGTCTCGACGCGGCGGCCGGTGGCGACGATCTGCTCGGCGGGCACGCCGCGGGCGAGGAGGGCTTCGACGACCAGGCGGCCGAGGTGGCCGGTGGCGCCGGTGACGACGATGGACATGCGGGTGGTTCTCCTTGCTCAGATGGGTCCGGGGCGCAGGCTCAGGCGGCCTGGAAGGAGCGCCGGGAGAGGCCGAAGCTGTAGCCGTCCAGGGTGGTGACCACGGGGGCGGTGGGGTCGGTGGCCGCGCCGAGGGCGACGAACAGCGGGGTGAAGTGCTCCACGGTGGGGTGGGCGTAGGGCAGGCCCGGGGCGGCGCTGCGGTAGCGGGAGAGCTCGGCGACGTCGCCGCGGGCCAGCGCGTCGGCGGCCCAGCCGTCGAAGTCCGAGGACCAGCCGGGCACCTCGGTCCCCTGGAGCATGCCCCGGGTGATGAACGGCAGGCCGTGGGTCATGTGGCCCGAGCCGATGACCAGCACGCCCTCCTCGCGCAGCGGGCGCAGCCGCTCACCGATGGCCAGCAGCCGGTCGGGGTCCTCGGTGGGCAGTGACAGCTGCAGCACCGGGACGTCGGCCTCCGGGTACATGATCTTCAGCGGCACCCAGGAGCCGTGGTCCAGGCCGCGGCTGGCGTGCTGGTGCACGTGCTCGGTGTCCGGCATGAGACCGACCACGTCGCGGGCGAGGTCGCTGGCGTCGGGGGTGTCGTAGCGGAACGTGTAGTACAGCGGGTCGAAGCCACCGAAGTCGTAGACCAGCTCGGTGGGCCGGGGAGCGCTGACCGACAGCGGCGCGGACTCCCAGTGCGCGGAGACCACGAGGATCGCCTTCGGCTTGGGCAGCGCGCGGGCCCAGTCGTGCAGCGGGTTCAGCCACTCGGGTCGCCAGAACGGCATCGGACCACCACCGTGGGACAGGTAGAGGCTCGGCAGCGCCCCGTCCTGCGGCGTCCAGGGCCGGTGCGGCTCCATGGCGGCGACCCGACGCAGGTGCTCGGCGAAGAGGTGGTCGGCCGGGATGCGGGCATCCGCAGCAGCGGTCGTAGCGGGACCGAGCGTGGTCATGGTGGACTCCCAGTTGGTTGTCGAGGCAACTGACACTCTGCCGCAACTCACTTGCCACCGCAAGTATTTCGCTGAAGATGTGAGCACACGCACCTCCCGCGTCGCCGACGGCCGTCACCGGGCCGGTCGGCCACGACCCTGCGATAGTTCTCGCCTCACGTCAGCTCGCGGACCACCCCGGCCCGACCGACACGGAGGGGCACTCGTGACCAGCGACCCGGCTGAAGCGGAGCGCGCGGAGGCCGGTCCGCAGCCGCGGTACCTCCCCGTTGCCGAGCACGGACTGATCGGCGATCTGCACTCCGTGGCGCTGGTCGGCACGAACGGCACCATCGACTGGTACTGCTGCCCGTCGTTCGACTCGCCGAGCGTGTTCGGGGCTCTCCTCGACGCCGACCGCGGAGGCTCCTTCCAGCTGGCCACCGCCTCGCCGGCGCGCACCCGGCAGTTCTACGTCCCGGACACCAACGTCCTCCTGACCCGCTTCTACACCGGCGACGCCGTCGGAGAGGTCCAGGACTTCATGCCCGTCGGCCCGGCCACGGAGACGGCTGACCACCGGTTGGTCCGGCGGGTGCTCTGCGTCCGCGGCACCATGACGTTCCGCGCGCGGGTGTCCCCCCGCTTCGACTACGGCCGCCGGACGCACACCGTCGACGAGCGCGACGGTGGGGTCCTCTTCGGCTCGACGGACCTGTCGCTGTCACTGACCGCCACGGTTCCCCTCCGCTGCGACGGGCGCGATGTCCAAGCGGAGTTCACCCTGGTCGAGGGCGACTCGGCGGTCTTCGCCCTCGACCGCGTCCGCGGCGGAGCCGAGCTCCGCGGGTGCTCCGGCACCCAGGCGGAGGAGCTCTTCGACGCCACGGTCACGTACTGGCGGCGCTGGCTGTCTGCGTCGCGCTACCGCGGCCGCTGGCGCGAGATGGTCCACCGGTCGGCGCTGACGCTGAAGCTGCTGACCTACGCACCAACGGGCGCGATCGTCGCCGCGCCCACGACCAGCCTGCCCGAACAACCCGGCGGCGAGCGGAACTGGGACTACCGCTTCGTGTGGATCCGCGACGCCGCCTTCTGCGTCTACGCGCTCCTGCGGCTGGGCTTCACCAGCGAGGCGGCCGCGTTCATGAACTTCCTCGCGCAGCACATCCCACCGGCAGGCGACCACCCCTCCGGGCCCCTGCAGATCATGTACGGCATCGACGGCCGCACCGACCTGGCCGAGGAGGAGCTCCCGCACCTCGAGGGGTACGAGGGCGCGTCCCCCGTCCGGATCGGCAACGGCGCGGCTGAGCAGCTCCAACTGGACATCTACGGCGAGCTGATCGACTCCGTGTACCTGTACGACAAGTGGGCGGAGCCCATCTCCAGCGATGCATGGGAGGGCCTCTGCGGTCTGGTCGACTGGGTCTGCGACCACTGGGACCAGCCCGACGAGGGCATCTGGGAGACCCGCGGCGGGCGCAAGAAGTTCCTCTACTCGCGGCTGATGTGCTGGGTGGCCGTCGAGCGGGCGATCCGCATGGCGAACCGTCGCGGCCTGCCCGCCGACCGGGCCAGGTGGGAGCGGACCCGCGACGACATCTACCGGCGGATCATGCAGCGGGGCTGGTCGACGCGACGTCGGGCGTTCGTGCAGCACGAGGACGACGACGTCCTGGACGCCGCCGTCCTGATGATGCCGCTGGCCAAGATCATCGCGCCGACAGATCCCAAGTGGCTCGCCACCCTGGATGCACTCGGCGAGGAGCTGGTATCGGACTCCCTGGTCTACCGGTACGACCCCGCGGCCAGCCCGGACGGCCTGAACGGCGAGGAAGGCACCTTCTCGATCTGCTCGTTCTGGTACGTCGAGGCGCTGACCCGCGCGGGGCGGCTCGACGACGCCCGGATGGCGTTCGAGAAGATGCTGACGTACGCCAACCACCTCGGCCTCTACGCCGAGCAGATCGGCGTCGCCGGAGATCAGCAAGGCAACTTCCCTCAGGCCTTCACCCACCTGGCGCTCATCAGCGCCGCCGTGAACCTCGACCGCGCCCTGGGGTGACGCGGGCCCTCGAGCCGGCCCGTCGGCCCTGCCGGTCCACCGCGGTCGCGCCGGACCAGCAGGGCTGAGCGTCAGCGGGGCTGCGGCTTGCTCTCGTTGAGGCCGTAGACGCGGCCGTCCACACCGCGGAAGTGCCGGTAGGCGTAGTCCAGGTCGGGGACCCGGTTGATCTCACCCAGGAGCTCCCCGCCGGCTGCGGCGATCTCGGCACTGGCCGCCTCGACGTCGTCGACCCGGAAGCCGAAGGCGATGGAGCCGTTGTAGCCGAAGTCCGGCGCGGTCTGGGGCGTGTAGAGCTCCAGCATCCCCCCGTCCGGGAGCGCGTACACGAAGACGCCGTACATCTCCATGGCCAGGCTGAGACCGAGGGTCTCGCTGAGGAACTTCTTCTGGGCCTCGAGGGCCTCGGGCTCGACGGTGATGGAGTGCCAGGTGATGGCGTTGACGATCATCGCGGTGTCCTCTTCTCGGTGGGTGGTGCGGTGCTACCGGGCGCGGCTCGATCCGAACCCGGCTGGGCGAGGCCCCGTGTCCTGGGACGTTCGCTGTCAGTCGGTGTCGCGGCGCCAGGTGACCGCCAGGCCCGCCCGCGCACCGAAGCGCTCCAGGTGGCTGCCGAGAGCGTGTTCGATGCGGTTCAGCGTCTCGACGTCAGGCGCCTCGGCGCGCAACGAGAGCACGTCGTCGCCGACGAGGATCCGGGCGCGGGCGTTCCCGACGATCGTCGTCCACCCGCCGTCGGCGTCCTCGGTGAAGGGGGCCTTGCGACCCAGGTGCGAGATCAGCTGCTTGGCGTAGCGGGCGGGGGCGTCGGTGCGCACGTCGGCGCGCGAGGTGAGGGTGGTCATCGGTTTCTCCTGGTCGGGTTCCGGCGGCCGGGGGTCCGGTCAGGCCGTCTGGATGGAGCGGATCGAGTTGCCCATCCACATGCCGTCGAAGGCCGTCGTCACCGACTGTCCGGGCGTGGTGCCCGCACCGAGGGTGAGCAGCAGGGGCACGAAGTGGTCGGCGGTCGGGTGGGCGATCTCCGCGCTCGGTCCCTTGGCGCGGTAGTCGAGCAGGGCGTCGACATCCCTGCGGGCGATGGCGTCGGTGGCCCACTCGTCGAAGGCCTCGGTGTGGCCCCGCAGCTCCGGCCGGCGGAAGACGGCGAAGCTGTGGGTCATGAATCCCGACCCCATGACGAGGATGCCTTCCTCGCGGAGCGAGCGCAGGCGCCTGCCGAGCGCCAGCAGCGCCTCGGGGTCGAGGCCGGGCATGCTCAGCTGGACGACGGGCACGTCCGCAGCGGGGTACATGGCCATCAGCGGGATGAAGGCGCCGTGGTCCAGGCCCCGGTCGACGTGGTGGTGCACCGGCGTGCTGTCGCGCAGGGTCGCCACGATGCGCCGGGCGAGGCCGGTGGCGTCGGGGGTGGCGTACTGGAGCGTGTAGTAGCGGGGGTGGAAGCCGCCGAAGTCGTAGTACAGCGGCGTGCCCGCGGCGGTGCCGGAGATGGCGAGCGGGGCGTTCTCCCAGTGGGCGGAGACCACGACGATGGCCCGGGGCTTGGGCATGGACTGCGACCAGGTGAACAGCGAGTCCAGCCACCGCGGGTCGTCCAGGGTGGGCGGCGCGCCGTGGCTGACGAACAGCGCCGGCAACGGCCCGTCGTCGGGCGTCCAGGCCCGCTGGGCGCGCGCCTGGGGCAGGACCCGGGCGAGCAGGTCGTCGTAGGCGCCGGCGGGAATGGCCGGGTTCAGGATGTCGTGCAGCTGCTGGTTCATCGCGGTGCTCTGTCTCTCGGGCAGTGGGTGAGCGGCTGGTCCCAGGTGTGGCTGCTGGACCTGTCGGCGGTCGGGTGCTCGTCACTCGCCGTGCAGCCGGTGCAACTTACTTGCCACGGCAAGCATTTCCGCGCTCAGTGTGGCGTGGGACACTGTGGCGAGGTCGGGTCAGAACATCCCGTTGCTGTTGGCCGACTCGGCGGGGACCGGCTGCATCACGTCCCAGTGCTCGACGATCTGCCCGTCCTGGACGCGGAAGATGTCGACGACGGCCTGCCCCAGGTCCTCCGGGAAGAACGTCAAGATGTAGTGCAGGACGACCAGGTCGTCCTCGGCGATGGCCCGCTTGAGGTGGAACGACGCATCCGGCGCCTGTGCGAACAGGCCGCCGATGAGGTCGGGGAAGACGGCCGCGCCGTCCGGGGCGGTCGGGTTGTGCTGGGTGTATCCCGCACCCAGGTAGCGCTCGGCGGCCTGCGCGGGCTCGCGCTTGACGAAGGCGAGATCGAAGAAGTCGAGGACGACGCGCTTGGCGTCGGACCGGTTCGGCTGGTCGGTGCTCATCTGAGGTCCTTTCGGGTGTTCCGACTCGGTGGCGCCTGTGCCGACCCGTTCGCCCTGTCGCCGGCGGTACGGGGTCAGCGGGTCCCCTGGGCAGGTCGTCGTGGTCGGACCATCTGCAGCGAACGGATCGAGTTGCCGAACCAGGTGCCGTCCACGCCGGAGGTGGTGGCCCGTCCGGTGGTGGTGCTCGCCCCCATCGTCAGGAGCAGGGGCACGAAGTGGTCTGGGGTGGCGTGCGCGATGGCGTCGGCGGCCCACTCGTCGAAGGCGGCGGTGTGGCCCACCGGTCAGGGCCGGCGGAAGACGGTGAAGCGGTGGGTCAAGGCCCCGAGCCGATGACCCGGAGGTGTAGTAGCGCGGGTGGAATCCCCCGACGTCATAGAGCAGCGGCGTCCCGGCCGGGGACGCGGAGATGGGGAGCAGGGCCTTCTCCCAGTGCGCGCAGACGACGACGGCGCGGGGCTCGGGCACGCTCCGCGACCAGGTGAACGGGGAGTCCAGCCACCGGGCGTCGTCCAGGGTGGGCGGAGCGCCGTGGGTGATGAACTGGGCCCGGCGTGGGTCCGTCGTCGGGGACCCAGGCACGGTGGGCACGCGCCCCGGGCAGCACCCGGGCGAGCAGGTCGTCGTAGGCACCGGCGGGGACGGTGGGGTGCCAAGGGCCGTCGCTCAGGGCGGCCATCGGCGGCCTGCTCTCGGGTGGGCGGCCGATGACGGGCCGGAGGGGATGTGCCCGCCGCCGGGCGGGGTCGGCGCGCCTTGCGTCGACCCCGGCCGGCGACGGTGGTGTCAGCCCTCGACGGTGACGACGAGCTTGCCGCCGGCGCCGCCGGTGGCAAGCCGGCCCAGGCCCTCGGTGGCCTGCTCGAGGGGCAGGACGTCGGCGACGGTGACCTTCAGGTCCCCGGCGGCGGCCTGCTGGGCCAGCGGGGCCAGCACCTCGCGGGTCGGCATCGCCATCACGGAGGTGCCGGTGAGCCCGGCGGCGGACAGCGTGGCCTCGTCGGGCACCGCCGCGACACCGGCGACCTTGCCGCCGCTGCGCACGGCGGCGATCGGGGTGCCCGAGGGGTCCATGCCGTGCAGGCTGACCAGCGCGTCGACGCCGTCGGGGTAGGCGGCGCGGACCTGGTCGGCCACCGGGCCGGCGGTGTGGTCGATGACCCGGGACGCACCCAGAGCGGTGAGCCGCTCGGCGTCCTCCGGCTTGCCGGTGGCCACCACGGTCACGCCGCGGGCGGCCAGCAGCTGTACCGCGAAGGAGCCGACGCCGCCGGAGGCGCCGTTGACCAGCACGGTCTGGCCAGGCTGGGGGTCGATCGCCTCGATGGACTGCACCGCGGCCGCGCCGGCCAGCGGGAGGGCGGCGGCGGTGGTGAAGTCCAGCCCGGCGGGCTTGGGCGTGACCGTGGCGGCCGGCAGAACCGCGTACTCAGCCAGCGTGCCGGCCGAGATCGGCGGGGCCAGCAGCACGTGACCGAGCACCTCGTCACCGACGGCGACGTGGTCGACCCCGGCGCCGACAGCCTCCACCACGCCGGCGGCGTCGCGGCCGATGACGACCGGGTACTCGTGCGGCAGGCCCATCTGGGTGAGGAAGCCGGCGGCGATGGCGTTGTCGATGGGGTTCAGGCCGGCGGCCTTCACCCGGATCAGGACGGTGCCCTCGGTGGGCTCGGGGGTGGGCAGCTCGCCGAGCTGGGGCTGCTCACCGGCGGCAGGGACGTGCAGAGCGCGCATGACGGGGACTCCGTATCAGGTGGTGAGGATGGGGTGCACTCCGGCCACGGGAGGCCGGAACGAGTGGTGGTGGCGCTCGGCGGTCACTGTTGCGGTCGGCCGCCGACCGGCTCAGAAGGCGTACGGGCCGAACCGGCCCCAGGCCACGAACGCGGCCAGGGCGAGCAGCACGATGTTGACGACGATGTTCGGCGACTCCTTGCGGCGGGCGTGGGTCACCGCGGCGCCCAGCATGAGCAGGGCCAGGCCGGTCGCGGCGATCGGCACCAGCACCGGGACGATGCCCAGCGCGGCGGGCAGGATCAGGCCCACGGCGCCGAGGACCTCCAGCGCACCGATGCCCTTGACCGCGCCGTCGCTGAAGTCCTCCGTCCAACCCATGCCGGAGTCGGCGAGCTTCTTCTTCGGCTGGGCGAGCTTCATCAGCCCCGCGGCGAGGAAGGCGACGGCCAGCAACCCGGCCACGATCCACAAGACGACGTTCACGTTCTGACTCCTCGCGTGCTTTACTTGACGACGCAAGCGACAGTAGTCGCTCGATGCTTGCACCGTCAAGTGTTCTTGCCGGTGTGTCGCAGTGCTCGACAAGCGAGGAGAGGTGTCGTGGAAGCGGTCGAGGAGCCGCGGTGGTTGACCGCGGAGGAGCAGCAGACCTGGCTCGAGCTGATCGGCGTGCTCACCTGGCTGCCCGACGCCATCGACGCCCAGCTGCAGCGCGACGCCGGCGTCAGCCACTTCGAGTACCAGGTGATGGCGATGCTCTCCATGGCCCCGCAGCGCACCCGGCGGATGAGCGAGGTCGCCGCCCTGGCCAACGGGTCGCTGACCCGGCTGTCCCGGACCGTCGACCGGCTGGACAAGCGCGGCTGGGTCACCCGCCGACCCGACCCGGAGGACGGCCGCGCCACACTGGCCGTGCTCACCGACGCCGGCTGGGACAAGGTCGTCGCCACCGCCCCCGGCCACGTCGCCGAGGTCCGCCGCCTGGTCCTCGACCCGCTGACCAGGACCCAGGTCCGCCAGCTGCACGAGATCGCCACCCGGATCCGGCAGGTCGTCAACCCAGGCGGATGCCTCCCGACCCTGGCGACGCCGGACACCCCCTGATTCCCCGAGTGCCGACGTCCCGGTAGGGCGCCACCGTCCGCGCCGCCGTCATCCCGCCATCGGTGGCCACCGGTCCGCAGTCCCGGTCACCGCTGCTCAGTGCGTCAGCTGCCACTTGAGCACGACCGTGGCAGCGGCGACGACCGCCAGGACGAAGCCCGCCAGGAACACCCGGGTCGAACTGCGCTCCCCGGACACCCACGCCACCACCGAGCCCAGCAGGGCCAACCGGACGTCGACCAGCACGAGCGCCAGCACGAGCACCACGTCGGCGTCCAGGAGGTCCATCCACGCCAGCAGCAGCACCGTGATGGGTGCGCCGGCGGTCGTCACGATGGGGAGTGCATCCCGGATCTCCCGCCGGACAGCAGTCGTGTCCAGCGATCGGCCCTCGCGGACCCGCAGCCCCGACCGCCTCACCCACCGTGTGCGCGA
Source organism: Geodermatophilus sp. URMC 61 (assembly GCF_052931555.1). Lineage (NCBI taxonomy): Bacteria > Bacillati > Actinomycetota > Actinomycetes > Geodermatophilales > Geodermatophilaceae > Geodermatophilus > Geodermatophilus sp. URMC 61. Next base: position 338,424 of record NZ_JBRFHZ010000002.1, on the reverse strand, counting down.
CGAAGGTCGAGACCCCCACCCCCAGCAGGTAGAGCACGCCAGTGGGTCCCCGCAGCTCGTCCGGGTGCAGTGCGATCAACGCCGCCATCACCAGGACGTTGCCGTACACGTAGGCGGACACGCGGCTCGCGACGTCCTCGCGGGGCAGGTCGTCCGGTCCACCTGCCCGGCCGGCGCGCCGCGGCAACCTGAGTCTGCTCACCTGGCCGGCCCGGTGACCGATCGGCGACCCCACACGTCAGACCCTCCTGGCCGCGGCAGCTACTCCCCGACCCCCGCCAGGATCGCTGCTCGTGGCTCCACGTGCACGCCCGTCCACGGACGCCCGGTCGGTACCGGTCGCTCACCCGGTTCCCGTGTCCGGTCGAGGTCACGTCGTGTCCGGTGGGTTGTGCGGCCAGTCGACCTGCCCGCCGGTCTGTTGTGGAGGGGTGCGCCGTCACATAGGCTTCGTGCGCTCAGCGAAATTCTGTGCGACATACGAGCCTGGCGCCCAGGTCGTTGCCGAGTCCCCGAGCCCCTGGGAGGGATGTCACCGATGGAGATGACGGATCCGGGAGAGGCCGGCTTCCACCCGCAGCGGCTGCAGCGGCTCGTCGAGTCGATCCAGCACGACGTCGACACCGGCTTCTACGACGGTGCCCAGATCACAGTCGGCCGAGCGGGTCACCTGGTGGTGGACGAGGCGATCGGCTTCGCCGACCGGTCGCAGGAGCGGGCGCTGCGGACCGACGACGTGCTGGTCCCCTTCTCGATCAGCAAGCAGCTCGTGGTCGCGACCGTGCTGAGCTTCGTCGAGCGGGGACTGCTCTCGCTCACCCAGCCGGTCGCGGAGGTCCTGCCCGACTTCGGAGCCCGGGGCAAGGGCTCCGTCACGCTGTTCCACCTACTCACCCACACCGGTGGCGTGCTCGCCGACGTCCCCATGCTCCCGGTCGAAGACCTGATCTCTCTCGAGCGCTTCACCGCCTACGTGTGCGCCTCCGCACCCGAGACCCCGCCCGGGCAGCGCGTCCTCTACTCGAAGCTCGGCGCCCACGCGGTAATGGCGTCCATGCTGGTGGCGGTCGATCCCGGCAAGCGCTCCTTCGACGCCATCGTCGCGGACGAGGTCCTCCGGCCGCTCGGCATGGACAGCACGACCCTCGGGCCGCCACCGGGCGATCGTTACCTGGCGCCCGTGGTGGCCCGCTACCGGCGTCCCGCGGGCATGTTCACCATCGAGGGCATCGAGGGCTCGGGCCACCTCATCACGGCGCCCGGCTCCCAGATGCCCGGTGCGGGCTACACCACGACGGCCGAGGACTTCTACAAGTTCGCCGATCTCCTGCGCGGCGGAGGGGTCCGGAACGGCTACCGGCTGCTCTCCCCCGCCATGATCGAGCTCGCCGCCCGCAACCACACCGGCGAGATGCCCAACTCCCTGCTGGACTACGCGCTCCAGATGCGCAACTGGCTGCCGTGGCCGGCATACCACGGGCTGGGGTTCTTCGTCCGCGGTGACGCTCTCACGCCCGGTCCGCTGCCCAACCTGGGCAGCAAGGGCACCTTCGGCGGCTGGGGCGCCGGCACGTCCTGCTTCTGGGTGGACCCGGCGCGGGACGTCTGCTTCACGCTCATCACCGTCGGCTCCCTGGAGGACACCGACCACCTACCCCGGACCCAGCGCCTCGGCGACATCGTCCTCGCGGCCCTCACCGACTGACCGGTCCTGATCCGAGCAGGAGGAGAAGAGATGAGACTCGAGGACAAGGTCGCCGTGGTGACCGGAGGTGGATCCGGTATCGGGCTGGCCTCGGTACGCCGGTTCGTTGCCGAGGGCGCACGCGTCGTGGCCGTCGACCGCGACGGCAATCGTCTGAAGGACTCCCTCGACGGTGTGGACGGCGCCATCGCGTTGGCAGGCGACGTGACCCGGAGCGCGGACCTCGACGCGGCGGTCGCGACCGCCGTCGAGGAGTTCGGCCGGCTGGACGTCCTGGTGACCGCGGCCGGCATCGCGCAGCCCAGCAGCCAACGGACAACCGAGTTCGGCGGTGACATCACGGAGATCAGCGACGCGGACTTCGCGGAGGTGGTCGAGGTCAACCTGTACGGGACCTTCTACGCGCTGCGCGCAGCGGTGCCGGCCATGCGGCGCAACGGGCCCGAGGGTGGTTCGATCGTGACGATCTCGAGCGTCGGTGCCCTCGCTCTCCTCCCGTTGGTCCTGCCGTACCCGGCATCGAAGGCAGGGGTCATCGGGATGACACGCGCCGCCGCGGCGCGACTGGCCGCGGAGAACATCCGGGTGAACGCCGTGGCCCCCGGGTCGACCGACACCCCGATGCTCGCGCAGAACGGGCCCGAGGCCCGCCAGGCGATCATCGACCTGGCCCCGATGAAGCGAATGGCGTCGGCCGACGAGATGGCCAACACCATCCTGTTCCTCGCCAGCGACGAGGCGGCGTTCTTCACCGGCCAGGTGCTCTCGCCCAACGGCGGGACCGCCTGACCGGCGGTCTCCCGTCCGCCGCCGTCGTCACCCGGGTCCTGCCCGGGCGGCGACGGCGCCCCGGTGCCCCACGTCGTCCGGCCGCCGCGTGCAGGACCCGTCGCATCTTCCGTCCCTGGGCGGCGGGTCCCCGCGCGCGGGGACCGCGTCGAACTGCAGCGGTCGGCCTCGGTCACCACTCGGCTCGGTAGACCTCCGCGTAGGGGAAGTCCGAGCCCAGCCGGTGCAGCGCCGACTCGCAGTGGTCATCGATGCGGCGGCGCTGCTCAGCGGTGAGCAACTCGGCCGACCCGCCGGCCGCGCCGCGGCGGACCATGCGGGTCTGCTGTGAGCCGAGGGGGGTGAACGGGCCGAGGTCGAAGCGCTCGCCCACCGCACGCATGGCCTCGAAGGTGCAGTGCGACCTGACCCGCTCCAAGGCTTGAGGGTCGAGGTCGACACCCATCAGGTCCGCGACCTGGCCGATGCCGCCGGGCAGGTCGGCCACGAGCTCCTCGTAGCGCAGGGCCAGGACGTTGGGCCGCTGGCGCTCGGCCCACCAACCGGCGACGTGCTCCGGCCACGGCCCTCCGGAGGGGGCGAACCCCTGTTCGCTGAGGAACAGCTCCACCCACGTGCTCACGCTGGGCATCAGCGGCCCCAGCGCGATGCCGCGGACGAAGTGGTAACTGGAGACCACCACGTCCTTGGGGTCGCGGATCACCACGACATAGCGCGCGGCGTCGGTCAACGGCGCCGCCTCACGAGGCAGGTGGGTCTTCACCGGGCGCAACCCGGTGGGAGCCTCGCGCCAGGTGGGCTCCTCCAGCGGGACCGCGACGGAGGTCTGGCTGCCGGGAGCGTCCGGCCACGGCGCCACGTCGTGGATGTGGTCGAACCGGCCGAGCCCGACGGTCGCGACCTGGTGGACGATCTGCAGCATCCAGTTGGTGCCGCTCTTCTCGTAGGTGGCGACTACGACGTCGTGCTCCCCGGGCAGGTACTCGCCGAAGTCGGCCGGTCGCGGGCCGAACCGACCGAGGACGGAGAGCAGCCGCACCCACAGTCCGAGGCGCTCGACCACCCGCAGGACAGGGCTGACGCCGCGAGCCACGGCCTGCGCTCGTGGGGAGGGCACCACCTCACCGTGCGGCCCGCGCCGGTTCGAGGCGGGCCGACCGCCGGCGATCAACCGGACGGAGCGGCCGCGGCCGATGGCCTGCCGTAGCCGTTCGCGCGCCGTGGCCACACCGTCTTCTGCATGGCCGTTGGGCACCGGCTCACTCCTGGGCGGACGGGATCTGCCGCAGCACTAGGCCCCGGCCGTCGTGGGGTCCCCCGCGGTGTCCTCCGGCGGAGCGGGCACGGCGGACGGGCCGGCAGCAGAGGTGACGCCCGGGCGGCCGCGGCGCGCGACCGCCATGGTGAGGAAGGACGTGGCCACCCCGGCGGCCAGCGCGGCGACTGCCACGGCCGGCCCCTTCCGCTCGATGCCCAGCACACTGTCCAAGGAGAGGTCACCGGCTCCGGTCTCGGCCAGCGCCGTCACCGCACCGATCAGGACGGCGTTGTACTCCCACCCGCCGTTGGCCGCCCACGGGCCGTTGGGCAGGTGCACCTTGCGGATGGCGGTGGTCATCACACCGGTGAGCGCGGACGCCGCGAGCGGCGTGGCCAACCCGGCGGCCAGCAGCGCGCCGCCGGCGGTCTCGGTGACCCCGGCGAGCGTGGCGTGCACCTTCGCCGGCCGCATCTCCAGCGCCTCCATCATGCCCTCGGTGCCGGCGCGTCCCGGGCCGCCGAACCAGCCGAAGAGCTTCTGTGTGCCGTGGCCGATGAACAGCCCGCCGATCAGGAGGCGTGCTCCCAGACGTCCGATGCTCATGTCTTCTCCTCGGATTTCAGTGGGGTGACCGTGCCGCGGCTGTGTCAGGAGCCGGGGCTGCCGGGCGACCGGCCGGACCAGGCCGCCTCGAGCAGTGCGGTGACGCCCTCCTGTGTCACCGGCCGCGGGTTCGCGTAGGGGTTGGCGACCGCGAGCTCCACGATGCGCGGGATGTCGTCCTCCTGCATGCCGAGCTCGGCCAAGGACCGCGGTGCGCCGAGCCGGCCGGCCAGCTCCCACAGCTCCCGGGCGGGGTCGGCGACGCCGCCGAGCGCGCGGGACAGGGCGGCGACCGCGTCGGGGGCGGCGGGCTGGTTGTAGGCCAGTGCGTGCGGCAGGACGACGGTGTGGGTCTGGGCGTGCGGGAGGTCGAGCGTGCCGCCGAGGGTGTGGCAGAGCTTGTGGTGCAGCGACATCGTCGTCGCTGCCAGCACCGCGCCGCACAGCCAGGCGCCGTACTGCGCCTCGCCGCGGGCGTCGACGTCGGATCCGTCGGCGACCACCCGGGGCAGGGCGGCGGCCAGCGCCCGGGTGCCCTCCTCGGCCATCAACGAGACGATCGGGGTCGCGTCGGGGGCGTAGAGCCCCTCGACGGCGTGGGCGATCGCATTCATCCCGCTGGTGGCCGACAGCTGCGCCGGGAGGCTCAGCGTCAGCTCCGGGTCGTAGACGACGCTCTTGGGCAGGACGCGGAGGTCGCGGCCGGTGCGCTTGGCGCCGCCTTCGGTCAGCCCCCACACCGGGGTCATCTCCGAGCCGGCGTAGGTCGTCGGGACGGCGATCACCGGCAGGCCGTGCTCCAGCGCGATGGCCTTGCCCAGGCCGACCGCCGAGCCGCCGCCGACGGCGACGCAGCCGTCGGCGCCGAGCTCGCGGGCGAGGTCCCGGGCCCGGGTGGCCACCTCGACCGGTACGTGCATGCGGGCCTCGGCCAGGACGCCGGCAGCTCGGTCACCCAGCGCGGCGGCGACCTCCTTGCCGGTCGCCTCCTGCTCGGGTGAGCACAGGACCAGGACGCGGGTCAGCCCCAGTGCCGCGACCTCGTCCGGCAGCCCGGCCAGGGAGCCAGGGCCGAACACCACGCGCATGGGCAGCGCGGAGTAGGTGAACGGCCGGATCACGACGGCGCTCCGGGAGCTCCGCGCACCACGGTCGGCTGCGCCTGCGCCGGCTGGGCGGCCGGCGGTGCCTGGTCGGCGCGCAGCAGGGAGAGGTCGAACGTGAGCGTCCGGAAGGGGTTGGGCAGCCCGAGGTCCGCGGCCCGGGCCGGGTCGTCGACCTCGGCCACGTCCCGGATCAGGCTCTCCTTGACGCCGAACACCGCGTCGGAGTCCAAGTAGGGGCTGTCGGCGACGAAGACGTGCGTGGTCACCGGCCGATAGCCCGGAGCCGCGACGATGAAGTGCAGGTGCGCCGGCCGGTTGGGGTGCCGGCCGGTGGACGACAGCAGCTGGCCGACCGGCCCGTCGTCGGGGATCGGGTAGTACCGCGGCACCACCGACCGGAACCAGAAGCGCCCGTCCTCATCGGCGGTGAACATGCCGCGCAGGTTGCCCGGCGGCTGGATGCCGGGCTGCTGGACGTCGTAGAAGCCGTCCTCGTTGGTCTGCCACACGTCCACCGATGCGCCGGCCAGCGGCTCGCCGTCCGGGCCGGTCACCTGGCCCGACACCAGGCAGGGGGTGCCCTTGCCGTCGAGCGCGATGTCCGCGCCGAGCTCCCGTACCGGGGACTCGACCATGTGGAACGGGCCCAGCACCGTCGACTCGGTCGAGGTGCCGCCGGTCCGGTGGTTGATCGTCTCCACCAGCATCGACACACCGAGGACGTCGGAGAGCAGGATGAACTCCTGCCGCACCTCGTTGCTCATGTGCCCGGTGCGAGTCAGGAAGTCGATCGCGAACCCCCACTCCTCCTCGCTCAGCTCCACGTCCTTGACGAAGGCGTGCAGGTGGTGGACCAGGGAGGTCATCACCTGCCGCAGCCGCGGGTCCGGGGTGTCGGCGAAGCTCCCCGCGACCACCTCGGCCGACCGCTCCTCGCTGAACAGCTCCCGGTCGCTCATGCCTGTGCCTCCTCGCCGTTGCGGTCCAGCACGGTCCGCAGGGCGCTCTCCAGCGCCGCCTCGGCCTCGGTTTCCGTTGCGGCGCCGGTCTGCCGGAAGGCGACGTAGTTGTCCGGGCGGGTGAGCAGTACACCGCCGTCGTCGATGCCGCGGACCCGTGCCCAGTCGCCGTACAGGTCGTCGTACTCCCGGCCGGGGCCGATGACGACGGCGGCGACGTCGATGCCCAGCCGCTCCCCCACCACCGAGGCCGCGCGCGTCCAGCTGTCGCCGCCGATGCCGGTGAACACCGTGAACCGGCCGCGCCCCCCCAGGTCCAGGGTGGAGACCTGGCGTCGGTGGTCGGTGGTCAGCCAGGCGTGCGGCAGCTTCGCACCGGGCCGCGACGAGGTGTGGGAGTACAGCTCCGGGTCCCGGACCGGCTGCTCCGGAGGGGTGCCGTCGGGTACCACCGCGGAGGACTCGTAGCGCTGGTCCATCTCCACGCCGTGGCAGTTGAACTCGTAGTCCTTGAACGCGATCGCCTCGCGCAGCGCGGCCCGCTGCTTCTCCGCCTCCGGCGTGGCGTCCTTGCGGGCGGCCATGTGCTCGACCATCCGCTCGGGGTCGGTGGTGTTCAGCAGACCGAGGGCGTCGAAGATCCGCGACGTGTCCGCGATGCTCTGGTTGGCCCGGTCGACGATCTGCCTGCCCACCGGCGCGCGCTCGGCCGAGTAGGTGTCCAGCAGCCCCGGACCGGCCTGGCCCTTGAGGACGGCGGCGAGCTTCCAGGCCAGGTTGTAGGAGTCCTGGATGGAGGTGTTGGACCCCAGGCCGTTCGACGGCGGGTGCCGGTGGACGGCGTCGCCGGCGCAGAAGACCCGGCCGGTCGAGTACCGCTCGGCGGACAGGTGGTTGACCGTCCACGCCGAGCTGGACGTGATCGTGACCTTCACCGAGTCGTCGCCGACGAGCTTGCGCACGATGGAGAGCGCGTACTCCTCGGTCAGGTCCGGTGCCGGGCCGTTGATGTCGTAGCCCCAGACGATCAGCCACTTGTGCCAGGGCCGGACCATCCGCACCAGGCCGGCACCGATGCCGCCGACGTCGGCACCGGGCTGCAGCACCCAGTAGAGGACTGACGGGCGGTCGGCGACCAGGTGGGACAGGTCGGCCTCGAAGACGATGTTGATGCTGCCGCCGACGCCCATCTGCCCCTGCAGCGGTAGGCCGATGTCGTCGGCGACCTGACTGCGCCCACCGTCGGCGCCGATGACGTACCGGGCCCGGATGTCGTACTCGTCGCCGCGCAGCCGGTCGCGCACGTGCACCGTGACGCCCTCGTCGTCCTGCTGCATCCAGAGGTACTCGGTGTCGAAGCGCACCTTCGCGCCACGGGACTGGGCGTTGTGCAGCAGCACCGGCTCCATCAGGTCCTGCGGCATGTCGCACATGCGCGAGGGGCTGGCCGCCGAGTAGTCGGCGAACCGGTCGGGACGGGTCCCCCAGCTGTGCAGGCGGCCCAGCTCCTCACCGGCGATCGAAGTGCAGTAGACGAGGTTGCCCATCAGCTCCTGCGGCACGGCCTCGGCCATCACCTCCTCCTCGACGCCGAGGTCGCGCAGCGCTTCCATCGTGCGCTGGTTCGTGATGTGCGCCCGGGGGGTGTCGGCCAGGCGGCCGTACTTCGTGATGACCGTCGTCTGCACGCCGTAGGTCGCCAGGGCCAGCGCGGCGGCGGAGCCCGCCGGTCCACTGCCGACGACGAGGACGTCGGTGTCGAGGTCTGCCATGGGTGGCTCTCCTTGTCGCTCGAGTTCCGTCTGATCCCGACCGTGGGGCTGGGCGGCCCTGCAGACAGTGACTTCTGTCGCTCCTGCGGTGAGCCGATCGGGGACCTTCCGGACCGCGGAGGCGGAGCTGCCTCCGTGGACACGGGTCAGCGGTCGTTGCCCCTCTCGGTCCCCTGGCTCCCCCAGACGCCGTAGCGCCCGGGCGAGAGGATGCCGCGTGGGTCGACCGCGTCCTTGATCTTGCCCAGGAACCGGTGGTAGGCGCCGTCGTTGAACGACAGATGGCCGGCGACGTCGTCCATGAAGTGCAGGTGGGTGCGGTAGGGCACGTAGCCCTGCTCGCCCAGCTCGTTGATCAGGTTGTGCGCCACCGACAGGGCGGCCTTCGTCATGTCCTCGTTCGTCTTGTCGAAGTTGATGCCCGTCACCACCGCCGCCGACCGGGCGCTGATCGCCAGGATCCCGATCTGCGCCAGGAAGCCGTTGGAGACCAGCGTGGTCCGGATGATGTCGACCACCTCGGTGACGACGTCGCCCTTCATGGGTGCCACCGGGGAGACCTCGACGTGCCCGACGAAGGGCGGGAACAGCTCCAGCAGGTCCAGGTGCGGGATGCCGATCTGCACCTTCTCGGTCTGGTTGGTGATCTCGCCGTACTGATCGGGGGTGTAGACGGGACCCTCGTAGACCGACGAGCCCGGGATGCGTGACCAGACCTGGAGGATCTTGGCCCGCTTGACCGCCATGACGTCAGGGTCGTCCCACAGGGCGATGCGCACCGACCAGCGGCCGAGACCGGTCTCCCGCCCGTGGTCGTCGAGCTGCTCGTCGGTCCAGGCGGTGCCCGGCTGCATCGGCAGGTCCTTGATGATGGTGCCGTTCAACGGAGCGCCGTAGAAGCAGGGAACGCCACGCACGAGGCCGGCCAGCATCAGGTCGCGGACGGCGTCGACCGCAGCGCCCAGATCGGTGTCGTGCTCGATGTTGAGCGAGAGGGTCTGGTACGCCTCGGGGGTCGGCTGGAGCCAGACGCCCATCTTGGTCACGATGCCCAGGTTGGACTGCATGAACAGCGGGTCCAGCACCGGTCCCACGCCACGCTTGTAGACGTGCCACGCCGGGTTCCCCGGCTGCGCCCCGAGGCCGGTCCGCAGCAGCTCACCGTCGGGCAGCACGACCTCCATACCGCACGCGGCGGAGAAGTCCTGGCCGTTGGCCATGTACGTGACGCCGTTGTCCAGGGAGTTGCCGACCAGGCTGCCCCAGCCGATGTCCGGCACGGACAGGCGCAGCCGGTGTCCGCCGGCTTCGAGCGCCTCGTGCAGGTCGAGCCAGCGGACGCCGGGCTCCACCACGGCATAGGCGAGCTCGTCGTCGATCTCCAGCACCCGGTCCATCCGCCGCAGGCTCAACTGGAGCGAACCCCCGACCCGGGGCGAGGCGCCGCCGTAGCCGTTGTTGCGTCCCTGTGAGCTCGTCGAGAGCGCCACGTCGTACTCGTTCGCCAGGCGCACGACCGCCTGCACCTGCTCGGTGCTCGCGGGCAGCACCACGGCCGAGCCGCGGTACGTGGAATCGCCCGGGATCCAGTAGGGGTCCTGGAACTCCTGCACCTGCTCGTCCTCGAGCAGGACGGCCTCGGTACCGAGCAGCTCCTGCAGCCGGGACACGAGCTCCGTCGGCAAGGTGACCCGGGCAGGCTCGAGCGCAGTCATTGTTGACCTCGTTTCCGGTGGTGTGCCGTCGAGGTTGGCACCGCGAGGCTGCCGTCGGTGCTGACTGGCGGATTCTGTCCGGTCCGTGGGCGGCAATGTGCTAGCCGACGTCGGGCAGCCGAGGCGGTCGCTGCGCCGACCCGCTCGCTCGGGCCGGAGGGCCGCTCACTGGTGGTCGGGGCGGCTTGGGAGCCGAGGGTCCTCGTGCGCGGGACCGCGCCGCTCAGCGTCGGATGCACGAGGGAGGGCGAGACGGCGTGGCGAAGCGCAGGGTCCCGGCCCACTGGGAGGCCACGCCTGCCTCAGCTCCTGGCCGCGCCTGAGCCCATCACCGCGCCCGGTACCCATGACGCCCTGAGCGCGCCTGGGGGAACAGGCCGGCTTCGACGCCGTGCACGTGACCGGGTTCAGGACCACGGCCTTGCTCATCGGGCGACCCGACGTCGGGCTCCCCGGTAGCGAGAGCGACGACGTGCGGCGGATCGTCTCGGCTGCGTCCCGGTGATCGCCGACGCGGACGCCGGTCACGGCGATGCGCTGGACGTGTTGCGCACCTGTAGCTCCACGAGCAGGCCGGCGTGGCCGGCCCCCGCTCCGGGTGAGTGACGTCGACGGCATTCCTGTTCGCTGACCGAACGCATTGCTAGGCTCGGGCCATGGACCCTGCACCTCCCCCTCGAAGCTCCTCGGACGGAGGCGAGCGTCTCGAGCAGCTCGAACGCGCGATGGCGGTGCTCGAGTCCTTCGACGGCGACCACCCCGCGATGACGCTGAGCGAGGTCGCGGAGCTGACCGGCATGACCCGCGCGGCGGCCCGGCGGATCCTGCTGACCCTGCGCTCCCTCGGCTTCCTGAAGTCCGACGGCCGGGAGTTCTCGCTCACGCCCAAGGTGCTCAACGTGGGCTGGAACTACTTCGCCTCCCTGGGGGTGGACGAGATCGCCCGCCCCGTGCTCGCCGACCTGGTCAAGCGGCTCAACGAGTCCTGCTCCATGTCGACGCTCGACCTGCCCAACGTCGTCTACGTCGCCCGGGTCCACCCGCAGCGGGTGATGACCATGGGTGGCGGCGTGGGCAGTCGCCTCCCGGCCTCCACCACGGCCGCCGGCCGGGTGCTGCTGGCCACCCTCGACGACGCGGCACTGGACGAGTACCTCGCCGGCCGGCCCCTGCGGCAGTACACGCCGCGCACGATCACCGACCCCGACCGGTTCCGGGCCGCGCTCGCCGAGGTCCGCGACCAGGGCTACTGCCTGGTCGACCAGGAGCTGGAGATCGGCCTGCTGGCCCTCTCGGTCCCCGTCACCGGCCGTGACGGCCGGACCAGCGCTGCCGTGAGCGTCTCTTCGAGTGCCGCCCGGATGACACCCGCCCACTTCCGCCGTGAGTGCCTCCCCCCGCTGCGCGAGGCCGCGTCCCAGATCTCCGCCGCGCTCTCCCTCTCCGACGCACGCAGCACCATCATCTGACCGAGGCACGCTGACCCATCCAGGAGTCGGACAGCTACGCGGCGGCCGCCGACGAACAGGCAGGTGCTCACACAGCCGCCGTGCGGCCTCCCCCGTCACCGGCGCGTCCGTCAGGCCGCGGGACAGCCATCCGGACCGGTTCACCGGCCCGGCGGGTGTCCGTCCGTAGCCCCGGGAGCGCGCAGTACAGCATCGGCACCGCGATCCCCCCGACCGCAATCCGTGCCGCCCAGTGTCCGGCGCCCGTGTGGACGCCGTTGCCGAAGCGGAGATGGGGACACCCGGGCCGCCGGAGGAGAGGACCGGGGTGGTGGGTCCGCCGGGTCGGACACCAGTCCTGCCGGCGTCCTCGGGCAGGCCACCCAGCCCCTGCGCATGGGAGCACAGCGGCCCACTCCACTCCGACGTCGTCGATCGGACCGGGTCGGCCCCGACCCCGTCGGTCCCGGGTGGACCGGGGACCGACGGGGGCGAGCGTGCCGTCAGCCGACGACGGTCGTGCCGCTGAGGAGCGACTTGGCCACCACGGTGCGCAGCACGTCGTTGGTGCCTTCCCCGATGCTCATCAGCGGAGCGTCGCGATAGAGGCGCTCGATCTCGTACTCGGAGGAGTAGCCGTAGCCGCCGTGCACCTTCATCGAGTCGATGGCCGCCTCGAGCGCGACGTCGGAGCAGAAGATCTTGGCCATCCCGGTCGGACCGTCGGCCCGGCCGAGGGTCAGCCGGCTCGCCGCCCAGTACGCCATCAACCGGGCGGCTTGGACGTTGGTGGCCATCTGCGCCAGCTTCAGCTGGATGGCCTGGAACTGGGCGATCTCCTGCCCGAACGCTTTGCGCTCCTGGGAGTAGCGCAGCGCCTCGTCATAGGCGCGCTGCGCGACGCCGACCGACCGGGCGGCGATGTTGACCCGCCCCCACTCCAAGGCGGACAACACCTGCTGCATGCCGCGCCCCTCGACGCCGCCGAGGAGGTTCTCCGCCGGCACCTGCGCCCCGTCGAGCAGCACCTCGCAGGACTCCGGCCCCTTGTACCCGACCTTGGGGATGTCCTTGAGCACCGAGTAGCCGGGCGTGCCCTGCTCCACCAGCAGCACGCTCATGCCCTTGTGCGCCGGGGTGGCGGTGGGGTCGGTCTTGACCATCACCGGCAGCGGATCGGCGAACCGGGCGTTGGTGATCCAGGTCTTGGTGCCGTCGACGACGTACCCGCCGTCGGTCTTGCGGGCGACGGTCCTGATCCCCTGGACGTCGGTCCCGGCGTCGGGCTCGGTGAGCCCCAGACCGGTGCGGCGCTTCCCGGTCGCGAGGTCGGGCAGGTACCTGGCCTTCTGCTCCTCGGTCCCGTGCATGGCGATCAGCCGGCAGGACAGCGAGTGGCTCCCCAGGACGCCGGCGACGCCCATCCAGCCACGCGCCAGCTCCTCGAACACGATCGCGAAGGCCACCGGGTCCAGGTCGAGCCCGCCGTACTCCTCCGGGACGGTGATCCCGAACAGACCCATCTCCTTGAGCCCCTCGACGATCTCCGTCGGGTACCGCCCGGCCTGCTCGTACTCGCGGGCGACCGGGATGACCTCCTTGTCGACGAAGTCCCGGAGGACACTGCGGAACTGCTGCTGGTCGTCGGTCAGTTCGAAGTCCATCTGTCACTCCACGGGGACGTCGGTGGTCGGGGTGTGCGCGGGCGCCGGGCGCCCGTCCAGGTCGGGGTCCAGATCCCCGAAGGCCCCGGCCGAGGCGAGGGCGCGGATCCGCTGTTCGTCGTAGCCGGCGACGGCACGCAGGACGCGGTCGGCGTCCTCGTTGCGGGCAGGTCCCCGGCGGTACGTGAGGGCGGCCGGGTCGCCGACCCGTACCGGTGAGGCCAGCGTGCGGACCCGGCCGAACCGCGGGTGCTCGGTCTCCACCACCAGACCGCGGGCAGCGGTGTGCTCGTCGGCCAGGGCGTCGGCGACGGAGTTGATCGGGGCGACCGGGACGCCGGCCGCGCCGAGCAGCTGGAGCCACTCGTCGACCGGCCGCTGGCGGAACCTGTCCTCGAGCAGCGGCAGCAGCGCCTCGCGGTGCCGCTGCCGCCCGCCGAAGTCGCTGAACCGCGGGTCCGCGGCGACCTCGGGCAGCTCGAGCGCATCGATCAGGAGCCGCCAGAACTTCTCTTTGGGACAGGCCACGACCAGCCAGCCGTCGGCTGCCTGGAAGTTCCCGAAGGGGACCAGCGACGGGTGCGCGGAGTGCCGCGTCCGCGCGGGGACGTAGCCGGCGTTGAGGTGCCACGCCGCGGGGTAGTTCAGCATCGTGACGGCCGTGTCGAAGAGGCTGACGTCGCAGTCCAGGCCGACGCCGTCCCGCCGGGCCGCGTGCACCCCCACCACCAGGGACAGTGCGGCCACGTAACCACCGGTCCAGTCCACGAGCGACAGCCCGGTCTTGGTCGGCGGCCCCCCGGGCTCACCGGTGAGGTCCATCCACCCCGCCAGACCCTGCAGCATGTAGTCGTAGCCGGGGCCGTCGGCTCGCGGCCCGGTCATGCCGAAGCCGCTCAGCGAGCAGCAGACGATCGCGGGGTTGAGGTGCTTGAGGTCCTCGTACCGGATGCCCATCTTCGCCGGGACGTCACCGCGGAGGTTGGAGAACACCGCGTCGCTGCCGCGCACCAGGTCCTCGAAGACGGCACGCCCGGCGGGTGAGCGCAGGTCGAGGGACACACTGGACTTGTTGCGGTTCAGCGCCTCGTAGAAGAGCGAGTCCTCGCCCTCGCCGTACGGGGGCACGTACCGGCCGACGTCCCCGCCGGACGCCGGGTCCTCGATCTTGATGACCTCGGCGCCCAGGTCGGCCAGGTGCAGCGTGCCCCACGGACCGGCGCCGTACTGCTCCAGGGACACGATGCGCACGCCCTCCAGCGGCCTCGGGCGTCGTGTCGCGGGTGCCTCCTCCGCGTCGGTCGGTCGGGTCACGGCCACCGCGCTCCTCTCGATTGACTGGACTTCGCTTCACGGACAACAGGTTGGTGCGACCACGGCAGGCGGCGTGTGGGCTACAGCCGCTCCGGCTCAGGCGGTCAGCGGCTTCTTCCCGCGCGGGAAGACGCTCCGCGCGGCCTCGGCACCCCTCTTGTGGACGTAGAAGGTCCGGCGGAAGGACAGCACCTCGTCGCCGTGCTGGTTCAGCGTGCGCGTCTTGATGGTGACGATGCCCGCTCGGGGGCGGCTGCCCGACTCCCGCTTCTGGAGCACCAGCGACTCGGAGAAGAGCGTGTCGCCGGCGAACACGGGATGGGTGAGGACCAGACCGTCGAGCCCCAGGTTGGCGAACGCGTTCTGGGTGGTGTCGGTGACCGACTGCCCGATGGCGATCGCGATGGTCAGTGTGGAGACGACGAGCGGGCGGCCGAACTCCGACGCCTTGCCGACCTCGGCGTTGAAGTGCGACTGGTTGGTGTTCATGGTCAGCAACGTGAACCATGTGTTGTCCGCCTCGGAGACGGTGCGCCCCAGCGGGTGCTGGTAGACGTCCCCCGGCTGGAAGTCCTCGTAGAAGCGTCCCTCCCACCCGGGTCGGACGGTCGGGGTCACGTCAGCGTGCTGCGTCATGCGGGAACCGTTCTCCTCTTCTGCGGCGACGGGTCCGCGCAAGGACACCGAAGTTCGCTGACCGTACATTCGTGCGCTGAGGTTAGTCCCGTAGCAAGGGGGGGTCAAGGTCGGACCGTCCCGCTCGGGACGTGGCGCGGTCGGCACCCGCGCGGCACGCCGCTGTCCCAGGCGGCCACCGCACGACTCCGCGGCCGAACCGTGTTCGCTCACCGAACACGCCGCTAGGCTCTGGCCATGGACACTGCCTCCCGTCAACGCCAGGCGCCGGACGGTGGCGAGCGACTCGAGCAGCTCGAGCGGGCCGTGGCCGTGCTGGAGTGCTTCGACAGCACCCATCCGGCGATGACGCTGAGCGAGGTCGCGGAGCTGACCGGCATGACCCGCGCGGCGGCCCGGCGGATCCTGCTGACCCTGCGCTCCCTCGGCTATCTGAAGTCCGACGGCCGGGAGTTCTCGCTCACGCCCAAGGTGCTCAACGTGGGCTGGAACTACGTCGCCTCCCTGGGGGTGGACGAGATCGCCCGCCCCGTGCTCGCCGACCTGGTCAAGCGGCTCAACGAGTCCTGCTCCATGTCGACGCTCGACCTGCCCGACATCGTCTACGTCGCCCGGGTCCACCCGCAGCGGGTGATGACCATCGGTGGCGGCGTGGGCAGTCGCCTCCCGGCCTCCACCACGGCCGCCGGCCGGGTGCTGCTGGCCGCCCTCGACGACGCGGCACTGGACGAGTACCTCGCCGGCCGGCCCCTGCGGCAGTACACGCCGCGCACGATCACCGACCCCGACCGGTTCCGGGCCGCGCTCGCCGAGGTCCGCGACCAGGGCTACTGCCTGGTCGACCAGGAGCTGGAGATCGGCCTGCGCGCCATCTCGGTCCCCGTCACCGGGCGCGACCACCGGACCGGCGCTGCCCTCAGCGTCTCCTCGAACGCGGCCCGGACGACGCTCACCCATCTCCGCCGCGAGTGCCTCCCCCCGCTGCGCGAGGCCGCCGAGACGATCTCCGCCGCGCTCTCCCTCTCCGACGCACGCAGGACCGTCCTGTGACCGACGGCTGCTGACCGGACTCACGGGGCCGGCAGCTCCGCTCGACCACCACCCGTCCGTCACCGTGCGCCAGCCCGCTACACCCTGAGCACCAGGTTGCCGTACTCGTCGCAGGTGACCCACTGCCCCGGGCGGATGACGACGACCGTGTCCGGCAGCTCGACCAGCATCGGCCCGTCGAGCCGACCCTCGAGCCGCCCACCGGAGACACGCAGCACCGGCGTCTCCACGCGGGCCCGCTCCTCGGCCCAGTAGACCGGCCGGGAGGTCCGCTCGACGTCGGTGGCACTGGGCGCCCGGGCGATCCCCGGACGGTCCACGATCCCGCGCGCCCGGAGTACGAAACCGGTCAGGCTCACCCCGCCGGCCAGGTGACCGGAGCCCTCACCGTGCAGGTCGTCGTAGAGCCGGGCGAAGTCCGTCCCGATGCCCTCGACGGCCACCTCGTCGAGCGGCTCCCCCGAGATGGGCACCTCGATGGTGTGCAGCTGGGTGGTGTACTTCATCCGCACCGACCGGTCGATCGCCACTTGGCCGCCCTCGAAGCCCTCGGTGGCGAGGATGCCGCGCGCCTGCTCCTCGAGATCGGCCAGGACCGTGTTCATGCGGTCCGGGTCGACCGGCATCCGGTGCTGCTCCCAGCGCTGGACGACGTGGATGACGTCGGCCACCGTGGCACCGTAGGCCGACCATGCCGAGGCCATGTGCAGCATCGGCACGATCACCTTCCGTACCCCGACCCCACGAGCCACGGCGCCGACGTGCACCGGGCCGCCTCCGCCGTAGGCGAAGACCGTGTACTCGCGCGGGTCGAAACCGCGGAGGATGCTCATCCGCCGCAGCAGGTCGGCCATCTTGGCGTCGATGATCTGGTTGATGCCCGCCGCGGTCTCTTCGAGCGACAGGCCCAGCCGGTCCCCGAGCGCTCCGACCGCCCGCTCGGCCGCCGCGACGTCGAGCTTGCGCCGCCCGTGCAGGAAGTTGTCGGGGTCGATGACGCCGAGGACGACGTCGGCATCGGTCACGGTCGCCTCGGTGCCCCCGTTGCCGTAGCACGCCGGCCCCGGCATCGCCCCGGCCGAGTGCGGCCCGACCTGCAGCCCCCCGGCCGCGTCGAGCCAGGCGATGCTGCCCCCGCCGGCGCCGACGGTGTCGACGTAGACCATCGGCAGCGACACCTCGAAGCGCTCCAGCAGCGAGACGTCGCGGACGTCCGGCGTGAGCCCGCGGATGACGCTGACGTCGAAGGACGTGCCGCCCATGTCGGCCACCATGAGGTCCGGCTCCCCGAGGGCCGCCGCCACGTGGGCACTGCCCAGCAGACCGCTGACCGGCCCGGAGTGCACCGTGCGCACCGGCGCGACCTGCGCCTCGGCCTCGGTGATGGCACCGCCGGCGCACTGGGCGTAGAGGATCCGCCCGGCGTAGCCGCGCCGCCCGGCCTCCTGCTCGATCCGCTGCACGTAGTCCTTCATCAGCGGGCCGATGTAGGCATTGACGACGCCGGTCATGGTCCGCTCGTACTCCCCCACGAAGGAGGACACGGAGCTGGCCGCGGTGACGAAGATCTGTGGATGACGGTCGCTGATCAGCTGGACGGCCCTGTCCTCGTGGGCGCTGTTGCGGACCGACCACAGGAAGCTGACGGCGATGGCCTCGACGCCAGCGGCCACCAGCTCGTCGGCGGCGGCGGCGACCTGGGATTCGTTGAGCGGCACCACCACCTCGCCGAGGTAGTCGATCCGCTCGTCCACCTCCCGGATCAGGGCGCGGGGCACGACGGGCTCCGGCTTGTCGCTCCGCGGGAGGTCCCAGATGTGCGCGCCGTCGACGCCGGCCAGCCGGCCTTCGGCCTTCATGATGAGGGTGACGTCACCGTGGCCCGACGTGGTGATCAGGCCGACCTTGGCACCGCGGCGCTCGATGAGGGCGTTCGTGCCCGTCGTGGTGCCGTGGACCAGGAGCCGGCACCGGGCGAGCGCGTCGTCGAGCGACAGACCGAGCCCCGTCGCGGCGTCCTCGATGGAGTCGAAGAACCCACGCGCGCGGTTGTCCGGGGTCGTGGGCGACTTGCCGGGCCGCGCGGTCCCGTCGGGGAGGACGATCGCGCAGTCGGTGAAGGTGCCCCCGATGTCGACGCCGATCACGAGGTCCTGATCGTCGGCGGACTGCGTCGCGGTCATGCGTGACCCTCCTGGGCGGTCGAGAGCGTCGTGAGGTCGATGCGGACGTCGTCGCGCGGCGGATCCTCGGCCCGGCAGAAGTCCTGACCGAGGAGCCCGGCGCACGAGGGGCAGAAGTACTGGCGCAGCAAGATGGTGTCGTCCCCGAACAGGGCCGGGTCCACGTACATCCGGCCGTCCACCTCGTGCGGCGGCCGCTGGCTGCTCGCCGCCCCTGACAGGTAGGGGGCCTCGGCCGGTGCGAGCCAGGCCCTACAGTCCGAGCAGGTCCAGCAGAACGCGCCCTCGACGGACGAGAGGTCGATGCCTCCTGCCGCGCCCGTGAGGACGGGCACGACGTCGCCCACCGGCACCTCGCGCGGCGGCACCGTGGCACCGGCCAGCCGCTCCGACCTGATCTCGGCTCTGCGGCGATCGGTTGCCGCCGTATCGAGCGAGCCGGCCGCGTCGACCACGACGCCGTAGAACCGGCGCGCGGCCTCGACGCTGGTGCGCCCTCCGGCGACGTCGCGCGCCACCCGCTCGGGTTCCCGCAGCAGCGGATCGCCGTATCCCCCACCGCCGTTGTACTCGATCAGGACCGCGTCACCCTGTGGGAGAGGCATCAGCGTGGCCTGGGGGTGCAGCCGCTCGAACGCGTCGATCTCGGCCCGGATCTGCTCGCGGTCACCAGGGAGACGGCCGGCGGCCATCGCCTGACCGACGGCGCCCCCCGTCGTCCGGAAGAAGTTGCCGGCGAGCGCGAAGTACCCACCTGCCAGGCCGCTGGCGAGGTTGGCGCTGGGCTCCACGAACACCATCTGCGCATTGCTCATGAACGACTGCGGGTGCGGCACCCACGCCGCGCCGACCCCGTTGCCTCCACGCCAGCGGCCGGGCCCGCCGCTGTCCTGGACCTCGCGCCGGTACAGGACCAGGCCCACGCCCTCCTGCTCGCTGGACTCCACGTTGCCGGCGGAGGTGCCGAGCATGAACCAGGACCCTGCCGAGTCGACCCCGTCCTTGTGGGGGAAGGCTCCGATCGCACCGGCGAGGAGCGCCCCGTGCGTCGAGGCCGGCGGCGCCACCAGGGAGAAGTCGGGATTGAGCCCGAAGCCGATGTCGGCCATGGCGACCGAGAGGCCCCCGGACGCCGTCGCGCGCTGACGGAGCTCCGGTGGCGCGGCGAGGACCATGGAGCTCGCGCACAGCCCGGCCAGGTTCATCGTCACGAACACGCTGTGCAGTGCCGAGGTGGCGGCCGGCGGGTTGGCGCAGTTGCGGGTCCCGAACGTCGGCTGCATGAGGACGTGGTCCGCGATGCCGGCGAAACAGCCTTGCTGGTCCCAGGCCAGGGCGGCGGCGAGCGCGGAAACCGCCGCGGAGCGCAGTACCGAGTACGTCGAGTTCCCCGGTCCCGACTGCGGCGAGGTGCCCTCGTTGCTGCAGATGACGTGCCGGCCCCGCTTGGTGAGGGTGAAGACCTCCTGGTGGCTCTCGCGGTCGACGCCGAGCGCCCCCGTGACATAGAGGCGGCGCGACCACGTCCCGTCGGGGATCCTCTCGAGCCGGTCGCCGACCACACGGGAGGCCTCCGCGATCATCTTGCGCATCACGCCCTTGACCGTGGCAGCGCCGCGCTCCTCCACCAGCCCGGCCACACGGGCGACCATCGCGCGCACGCCGGCGATCCCGCTCTTGACGTTGAGACGCAGCGTCTCGGGGTCCCGACCGTGGTGCACCCAGAGGTCCAGGACGTCGGAGCGGAGCGTCCCGGCATCCACGATCTTCACGGGCGGCGTGGCGGCGCCGTCCTCGTACATGTCTCGTGCGTGCACCGCCCACCCGCCGGGATCCACTCCCCCGAGGTCGCCCATGTGCAGGGCGTTGTAGACCCAGGCGAAGAGCTTCCCGTCGACGAACACCGGGCCGAAGACCGCGGTGTCCGGCTGCTGGCCTGCCGCCACGTAGGGGCTGTTCTGCAGGAAGACGTCTCCCTCGGCGATCCCGGGCGACTCACTGCGGTTCTCCAGCGTCCACTTGACGACCAGATCGGCCAGGGTCGAGAAGAACTGGATGGTCGGGCTGACGACCACCGCTTCCCCGTCCTCGGTGAGCAACGCCGTGGCGAAGTCCTTCGAGTAGATGACCGGGGCGGAGCCGGTGGTCCGCTGGATGATGTCGCCGTGCTCGAGGTTCTGGTGCCACATCCGCGACCGGAGCACCTGGTAGGTGATCGGGTCGACGTCGAGGTCGGCCTCGGTGTGCAGTGCGAGCGCGGGATCGATGGTCAGCTCGGGGCGCGGGATGTAGGACCGGCGGAGCCCGTCCCACGGCCCGTCCCCGAGCCGGTCGAAGTCGGCCTGGGGGTTGCGGACGACGCCGTCGTCGGTCGCGTAGCGGAAGGCGCTCAGGAGTTCCGTCATGTCGGTGTCCTCGTCGCAGGTCGCGCTCGGTCAGGAAGTGTGGTCGAGGCTCCGTGGGACCGACGAGCCCGCGTACTCCACGGCCTCCTCCCACGACGCCCGCCGGGCGATCAGTGGCGGTACTTCGTGATCTCCGTCGGCCGGTCGACCGTCAGCGTGCCGACGAGCCGGTCGTCCTCGCGGTGGGGAGCGAGCAGGCCCCGCTCGTGCCGGTCCTCCACGACGACGATCTCGTCGGCATGGGGCGGCGCTCAGGCGCCGGCGGGGGTGGGTGCGGGCAGGGCCTCGCCACGTTCGACGGCGGCGAGCGCCTCGAGGACGGCGTCCCCGGGCTGGGGCTGGACGTACCGGGTGGAGGGCGCGATGGCGTAGCCGCGGTCGTTCCGGTCGACGTCGGACAGCGCGGCGGACAGGCTCTCGATCGTCCACTGCTCGCCGTCGTTGTTCAGGTGCGTGCTGGCGCTGAAGCCGCTGAACACGAACAGGTCGTCACCCTCCACGCCGAAGACCCGACCGGTGAACGAGCACGCCGGCGAGGCCAGGTAGGTGACCACCGCGGACACGTGCTCGGGGGCGATGCGGTCGAAGCCCTCGTGCACGGGTGCCACGACGTCCGCGAACATCGGCACGGCCTCGGTGAGCCGGGTCCGCGCGATGGGGGCGATCGCGTTGACCCGGACGCCCAGCTCGGCGAGGTCCCCGGCGGAGGTGAAGGTCAGCGCGAGCACGCCGGCCTTCGAGACGCAGTAGGCAGGGGTACCGGGCATCGGGTTGGTCCCGGCCGGGGAGCTGGTGTTGACGATGGCCCGTCCGGCCTCGGCGCCGGCCTGACGCCAGTGCGCGGCGGCCCAGTGCGTGACCGCCGCGGTCCCGGTCAGGTTGATGCCGATGACCCTGTTCCAGTCCTCGCCGGTCTCCTGGTCGATCGGGGCGAACCGGCTGATGCCCGCGTTGTTGACGACGATGTCCAGACGCCCGAAGGCGGACAGCGCGGTCTCCACGACGCCCTTGGCCCCGTCCCAGTCCGAGACGTCGGTCGCGTCCTGGACCGCCTGCCCGCCGGCTGCCTCGATCTCCGCCACGACGGACGCGGCGAGCTGGGTGTCGCGCCCGGCGCCGTCCATGCTGACACCGATGTCGTTCACCACGACGGCGGCCCCGGCCCGGGCCAGGGCCAGGGCGTGGGTCCGCCCCAGGCCGCGCCCGGCCCCGGTCACGATGGCCACCTTGCCCTGCAGAACTCCGCTCACGTCTTCTCCTCGTCCGGTCCGGGTTCCGAGCCCGGTGTCAGCCGTTCGCGCCGGCCGGTACCGGAACGTCCCACGCGACCACCAGCCCGCTGAGGACGCTCTGGACCGCTGTGCCCCACATGCGCTGGACCTCGTGCCCCGGGACTCTCCGGGCGTTCGGCAGCTGGTCGAGCAGGGCCTCGATGGCCTGCCGGGTCTCGACCCGGGCCAGCATGGCCCCCATGCAGGAGTGGCTCCCCTTGCCGAAGCCCAGGTGCCTGAGGGCGTCGCGACGGCGCGGGTCGTACTCCTCGGCGCGCTCCCACACCGACTCGTCGCGCCCGGTGGACCACACGTGCACGGCCAGCAGCGAGTCCTTCGGGATGGCGACGCCGTCGAGCTCCGTGTCGGGGACCACTCGGCGGTAGGTCATCCGGCCGACGTGGTCGTGCCGGAGCTCCTCCTCGATCATCGTGTCGAGCATCGTGCGGTCGGCATCGGCCTCGCGCCACAGCGCGCCCCCGTCGTCGAGCATCCGCATGACCATCTGCGCGATGAGGTTCACCGTGGTGTCGCCACCGGCGATGATGGACAGCAGCACGACACCGAAGACCTCGGTGTCGGTGAGGGCCTGCTCACCGTCGACCGTCGCGGTGATGAGGTCGGTGAGGAAGTCCCCCTGACCCCTCGGGTTCCGGCGCCGGTCGTCGATCATGTCGAGCGCAAAGCGGCGGAACTCCGCCTGCTCCCGGCCGAGCTCGACCAGCTCGGCATCGGTGACGGTCGGGTCGCCGAACACCCGCATGCACTCCGCGACCCACCGGTGCAGGTCGTCCTCGTGGGCCCTGTCGATCCCGAGGATGGAGAGCATCAGCCGCATGGGGATCTTGCGCGCGTAGGCGGGGATGAGGTCCGCCTCACCGGACGCCTGGAACTCGGCGATGGTCTCGTCCGCGACCCGGCGGCACAGGTCGGTCGCGCCGAGGGCGTTCCGGCGCATGAACGGCACCTGCGCGAGCTTCCGCACCCGCGGGTGGGTGGTCGAGTTCTGGAACGGGGCGATGGCGTCGGTGGCGAACCCGTCCGGGAGCAGCTCCCGGAGCTCGTCGGGCATCGGCCGGTTGATGAAGGGGATCTGCGCGAAGGTCTCCTGGTCCATGAAGACCTTCGCGACGTCCGCGTGCCTGGTCACGATGTATGCCCCGAGCTGGGGGTTGAAGAAGACCGGCGCCTCGCGGCGGGAGAACGCCATCACCGCGGACGGGTCCGCGATCTGGGCGGGCTCGAGGGGCTCGAAGCCGTGCAGCACCGGGCAACCGCCGGGGCCGTCGTGGGTGATCCTCAGTTCAGGCTCTGCCCCTGCGGCTGCCTGGGTGTCGGTCATCGGTCGCTCCTCGTCTCGCTCGGCTGGGTCGGTGGACGTCGCTGCGGCCGGTCGTCCGGGCTCATCAGGACGCCGGCATGACGCGTTCGAACAGCATTGCCATGTGCTGGGTGTCCATGTACTCGCGATCGGTCCGGACCAGCCCGTCGACGACCTCGTACACGTGCACGTAGCGGTTCTCGTACTCCGTTCCCTCGTGGAACCTGCCGCTGCCACGCACCTCGGCCACGACCCAGTCGCCCTGGGCCACCACGTGGGTGACCTCCAACTGCGGGCTGTCGGCGTCGAACACCGTGGCCACCAGACCCGGCAGCGCGGCCAGGGTGGTCGCCTTGTCCATCGGGGCGGCACCGGGCAGGTGGTAGCTCTGCAGCTCGTAGGTCAGGTCGGGGTGCAGCAGCTCGCCGAAGCGGTTCCAGTCCTTCTGGTTGAGGGCCTCGATCAAGGCGCGGACCGTCTCCTCGTTGCCACCGGCCATCACTGACGTACTCCTCACTCGTGGTCTCGTCCGGGTGGTGCGACGACGCTCGACGAGCCGAACCCGGCCAAGAACCGACGGCATGCACCCGAGACGTCCCCGGCACCACCGTGGACGGGGACCACGGCCGCTGCGGGCGGTCACGATGCCCGCGCGCTCTGGTCGCTGATGGAACAACTCTTCGCTCAGCGCACATTATGTGGGCGACACCACTCGGTCAAGGGTCCGCGACGCGCGCTGCTCCCGCGTGGAGCGGGCACCTCCTGTCGCACCGGAGGTGCATCCGTGGGCGGTCGGCGACGGGTCACGAACCCGCGGCCGCCCAGGGTCTTGCTGTGACCGTTGCAACGCCCCGGCGCCCGGTATACGTTGACAGCACAACTGGGCGGCTAGCGAACGGAGCCGGTGTGGGCACGCAATCCGAGCGACTCAGCGACTTCGTCGCACAGCTGAAGATCGAGCAGATCCCCGAGGCCACCGTGCAGCACGCGCAGCTGCACGCGCTGGACGCCCTCGGCTGCGGCGTCGCGGCGTACGCCTTTGGGGAGGCGTCGTACACCCTGGGCGCCGTGCGCGAGATCGGCGGACACGGCACGGCCACCGCGATCGGTGCCACGGACCTCACTCCGGCCGACGCTGCGTTCGTCACCGGCACGCTGTGCCACGCGCTGGACTTCGACGACACCCACCCCAACTCAGTGGTGCACGTCAGCGCCGGCGTCGTCCCGGCCGCCATCGTCGCCGCGCGCGTGGCTGGCGCGACCGGTGCCGACCTGCTGGCTGGGATCGTCGCCGGCAACGAGGTCTCGATCCGTGTCGGCAACGCGGCGGGCGGCACGTTCCACGCCCGCGGCTTCCACCCGACCGGGGTGTGCGGCGTCTTCGGGGCCACCGCAGCGGCATCCCGCGCCCGTGGCCTGGACGCCGTCCAGACGGCCAATGCGCTCGGGATCGCCGGGAGCATGGCATCGGGGCTGCTGGAGTTCCTCTCCGACGGGTCCGAGACCAAGCGGCTGCACGCGGGCTGGGCGGC
Organism: Geodermatophilus sp. URMC 61; assembly: GCF_052931555.1. Taxonomy (NCBI): domain Bacteria; kingdom Bacillati; phylum Actinomycetota; class Actinomycetes; order Geodermatophilales; family Geodermatophilaceae; genus Geodermatophilus; species Geodermatophilus sp. URMC 61. Next base: position 313,690 of record NZ_JBRFHZ010000002.1, on the reverse strand, counting down.
GCGCTCCGGACTGACGGCCGCGGCGCTCGCGGCACACGGGGCGACCGGACCCGCGACCGTCTTCGAGGGCGCGCGCGGCTACTACGCAACCTACGTGCACGGTGCGGACAGCGACCTGGGCAACCAGGTGGGCGACCTGGGCAACCACTGGGTCACCGACGAGATCGCCTACAAGCCCTACCCGGCCTGTCACTACACCCACGCCGCGGTCGACGCGCTGGCCGAGGTGCTCGCCGCGAACCCCCTGCGAGCAGACGAGGTCACGTCGATCGTGGGGTTCACCACCGAGACCGGAGTCGCGCTGGTCAGCGAGCCCGTCGCCGACAAGGTGCACCCCCGCACGGCCTACGACGCCAAGTTCAGCCTGCCCTACTGCCTGGCCACCCGCCTGGTCACCGGCAGGCTCGACGTCGGCTCCTTCACGGAGGACGCCATCGCCGACCCGGAGGTGGCCGCGCTCACGCCGCGGATCGGCTACGAACTGCGGCAGTACAGCGCGAAACCCGACTCCTTCGGCGGGGGCGTCCGCGTCGAGACGGTCGACGGCCGGGTCCTCGAGCACGAGTTCCGCTACCAGCGAGGCGGTGCGGAGAACCCCTTGAGCACCGACGACGTCCTGACGAAGTTCCGCACGAACGCCGGGTACGGCCTCCCGTCCGAGCACGTGGCGACCCTCGAGCGGTCGACGCTCCAGCTGGCCGGGCTGCGCGACGTCTCCTACCTCGACGTCCTCGCCTCGGCGACCGAGCGAAAGTGAGTTGCCCCGTGCAGCACAGCGACGTCGTCATCGTGGGCGCCGGTCCGGTCGGCGTCCTCAACGCCCTGGGCCTGGCCCGGACCGGGCTGAGCGTCACGCTGCTCGACGCCGAGCCGGCCATCGGTCAGGCGCCGCGGGCGATGGTCTACCACTGGTCGGTCCTGGAGGGCATCGAGCGGCTGGGCCTGCTGGAGGCCGCCAAGCGGGTCGGGTTCACCAAGCAGGACTACTCCTGGTACGTCTACGCGACCGGCGAGAAGATCGACCTGAGCGTCGGCGTGCTCGAGGGGCTCGTCCCGCACCCCTACAACCTGCACATGGGCCAGCACAAGCTCGCCGACATCGCGCTGCAGGAGCTCGGCAGGTTCGACAACGCCTCCGTCAGGTTCGGCACGAGGGTCACCGGCATCACCCAGGACGACGACGGCGTCACGGTCACCGCCGAGGGCGCCCAGGGCACCGAGCAGCTCCGCGCCTCCTACCTGGTCGGAGCCGACGGTGCCAGCAGCACGGTGCGCAAGTCCCAGGGGCTGGCGTTCGAGGGGATGACCTGGCCGGAGGTCTTCGTCGCCACCAACGTCCGCTACGACTTCGAGGCGCACGGCTACGCGCGGTCCACGCTGCAGATCGACCCGACCTACGGCGCGATCATCGCCAAGATCGACAACACCGGTCTGTGGCGGGTCACCTATGCCGAGCACCCGGACACGCCCGAGGACCAGATGGGCGACCGCATCCCCCAGTGGTACGAGAAGCTGCTGCCGGGCGACGAGGGTTACGAGCTCGACGCCTACCGCCCCTACCGCATGCACCAGCGCGCCGCCTCCAGCATGCGCGCGGGACGGGTCCTGCTCGCCGGTGACGCCGCCCACGCCACCAACCCGACCGGCGGTCTGGGCCTGACCTCGGGGCTCTTCGACACCTTCGTCCTCTACGACGCCCTCGCCGCGGTCGTCAAGGGGACCGCGGACGAGTCGGTGCTCGACCGCTATGCCGAGGAGCGTCGGCGCACCTTCCTGGAGATCGCCTCACCGCGCGCCAGCGCCAACAAGCAGCTCCTCTACCACACCAGCGACCCCGTCCGGCTGGAAGCCGAGCTGTCGAAGTTGCGGGCGATGGCCGCCGACGAGGACGCCCAGCGCACCAACTTCATGTTCACCAAGCAGCTGGAGACGGCACCGCTGGTGCAGCCGGTCGCGACGGTCTGAGGGGGACGCGCCGTGGCCACCCTGCAGGACAAGGTCGTCGTCATCACCGGCGCCGGCCGGGGCCAGGGGCTGGCGGAGCTGCACAAGGTCGCTGCGGAGGGCGGCGTGCCGATCGCGGTCGACCTGGAACTCGGGGACGAGGCCAGGTCGGTCGCGGCGCTCTGCCGGGAGGCCGACGTCAGCGACCCGCACACCTGGGCCGAGCTCGCCGGCAGCCTCGCGGAGACCCACGGCCGCGTGCACGGCCTGGTGAACAACGCCGCCATCGGTGCGCGCCAGCGGCTGCTCGAGGTCTCGGCCGAGCAGTGGGACCGGGCCCTGGCCGTCAACCTGACCGCGCCGTTGCTGGCCATGCAGGCCCTCGTGCCACTGATGACCGACGGTGGCTCGGTGGTCAACGTCAGCTCGGTCGCCGGCCTGACCGGCATGCGCACGACGGCGTACACCGTCAGCAAGTGGGGGCTCCGCGGCCTCTCCGCACTGGCCGCGAACGAGCTGGGCGACCGCGCGGTGCGCGTGAACACCGTCTTCCCCGGCTACATCGACACTCCGTTGGTGCGGCAGAACCCGGAGAGCTTCCGGCTCGCCTCACTGGCGCAGATCCCGCTCGGACGGGTCGGCGAGGTCACCGACGTCGCACCCCTGGTGGCCTTCCTGCTCAGTGACGACGCCAGCTGGATCACCGGCGCGGAGATCGTCGTCGACGGCGGCCAGACCTCGCACGGCGGGACGCGCCTGCTCGTCGGCCCCTTTCCCGCGGCCGGGGACACCGTGACCGGGCACGGGGCCGAGTGAACGCCCCGCTCCCCCGGTCCCACCTCTACGTGCCCGGCAACGCCGGCACACGGCTCGGCAAGGCCTGGGCCAGCGACGCGGACGCCGTCATCGTCGACCTCGAGGACGCGGTACCCGTGGCCGCGAAGCCGTCAGCACGGCTGGACGTCGCCGAGTGGCTGGCCGCGACCGCAGCCGAGCGCGTGGGCACCAGCCGTGAGCTGTGGATCCGGGTCAACGCCGGCGCGGAGGGGCTCACCGACCTCGACGCCTTGGCCGGCGCAGCCGGGGTGACCGGGCTGGTGCCGGCCAAGGCGACCGTGGCCGACCTGCAGACCCTCGCCACCGAGCTGGACCGGCGCCGCCTGGACTGGCGGCTGAGCCCGCTGCTCGAGACACCCGGCGCCGTGCTGGACGCTCGCGTCATCGCAGCGCTCCCGCGCGTCCTCCGGCTCCATCTGGGCGAGTACGACCTCTGCGCGTCCACCGGCACCCAGCCCGGGGCGGACGAGGCCGAGACGGCCTGGGCACGGTCCTGGGTCGTCTTCGCGAGCAGCGAGGCCGGCATCCACCCTCCGGTCGCCCCGGTGTCGACGGTGGTGCGGAACGAGGAGGTCTTCGCCGCGTCCACCGAACGAGCGGCGCGCCAGGGCTTCGTCGGCCGGGCCTGCATCCACCCGGCGCAGCTGCCGACCGTCCACGCGGTCTTCACCCCGAGCCCCGAGGCGGTCGCCCGGGCAACGGCGCTGCTCACGGCGTACGACGCGGCGATCGCCGCCGGCTCCGGGGCGTACGTCGACCAGGACGGTCGCATGGTCGACGAGGCCGTGGCCCGAGCCGCACGGCGCACGGTCGCGCTCTCGCGCAGCTGACCCGGACACCAGGAGGAACGGTGTGATCAAGGAATTCCGGAACCGCGTGGCGGTCGTCACCGGCGGCGCCAGCGGCATCGGCTTCGCGCTCGCCCAGCGGTTCACCGCCGAGGGGATGAAGGTCGTGATCGCCGACATCGAGGAGCGGCCGCTGCAGGAGGCGGTCGCCGCCCTGGGTGCGGACGGCGCGCAGGTGCACGGCGTGCGCACCGACGTCTCCCGACTCGAGGACGTCGAGGCGCTGGCCCAGGCCACCCTCGACCGCTTCGGCGGCGTCCACATCGTCTGCAACAACGCCGGGGTCGAGAGCGGCGCACCGTTCCTGGACATCCCGCTCGCGACCTGGGAATGGGTGCTGCGGGTCAACTTCTGGGGGGTTCTCTACGGCTGCCGCACGTTCCTGCCGCTGCTGCGGGAGCAGGGCGAGGGGCACATCGTCAACACCGCCTCGACATCGGCGTTCGCCACCGGCCTCCCGACGTTCGGGCCGTACTCGGTCTCGAAGTTCGCCATCCTCTCCCTGTCGGAGAACCTGGCGATCGAGTTGCGCAGCGCCGGCGAGCCGATCGGGGTGTCGCTCCTGGTGCCCGGCATGACGAAGTCCCGCATGCCCGACGCCGAGCGGAACCGGCCGGAGGGGACCACCATCTCCGAGTCCCCTGAGCGACGCAGGGTCCTGGACATGATCCGCGGCGCGATGGAGGGCAACGCGCTGGACCCCTCGGTCACTGCGGACCAGGTCGTCGAGGCGATCCTGCACGACCGGTTCTTCATCCTCACCCACCCGGAGGAGAGCCTCGCAGCGCTTCGGGCCCGCCTGCGCGCGATGGAGACCGGCGAGCCGCTGGCGGTGCGCAAGCCCTCGGGCGCGCAGTGACCCGCCGCTCCCCCCGGTTATCCTGACCCCAGATCCGCGGTCGCCGGCCCGAGCCGCGCCCTCATCCCGCCGCGCGCTCCCAGCCGTCGCACGCGCCGCCGTCGAGCACGTCCCGCGGCGAGACGCCGAAGCGCTGCTTGAAGACGCGCGCGAAGTACGACTGCGAGCCGAAGCCACACTCCCGGGCGACCTGGCCCACGGAGCGCCGGCCCGGGGAGGTCAGGCTGGCCTGGGCCCGCTCGAGACGCTCGTCGGTGATCCAGCGAGCCACTCCCCCGTGCCGGCTGAAGATGCGCGAGATCTGCCGTTCGCTGACCCCCAGGGCGGCGGCGACCCGGCTCGCCGACAACGTCGGGTCCGCCAGGTGCTGACGGATGAAGATGCCTGCTGCCTCGAACTGAGACTCCGGGTCGCCGGCGCGCGGCCCGATGACCATCTGGCCGAGGAGACGGAGGGCGTCGTCCTCGAGGCCGCGGAGGTCCGTGGGGTTCGTCCTGTGCAGCGCCTCCTGCATCAACCGCACGAGAGCGGAACCGGCGGCATGACCGCTCGCGCGCACGGAGAGGTCGAAGACCTGGCGCGCCGGTGGCACCCCGGCGTGCACGACGTCCCGGTAGAGGGGTTTCGGGATCGTCAGCAGCAGTTGCTCGCCCTTCGAGTACCCGCGCATGGACGGGACGTCGGTGTCGGTGAGGACTGCCTGCTCCGGCCGCAGCGTGACCACACCGTTGCCGTCGTAGATGCAGATCTCCCCCGACACCACCACGGTGAGCAGCATCGCTCCTGCCGGGCGGCGCCGGATCTCCCGCAGCGTCCGCTCGACCACGTGGGCTCCCGCCGTGATCCGCGCCAGCCGCAGGCCACGCGTCTGCACGTTCCACTCACTGGCCTCGAGGCCCTCGTCCGTGAACGTCCGGCAGGTCATCGCCACGAGAGCGCGCGCGTTGTGTTCCTCCCACAACTCCAGGCGACGCGACGCGGGCACACCGAGGGTGGTGAACGACGCCCGCGGTGCCCGGCGAGCTGCCAGGCGGTCCCCGGGCAGCGCCTCAACCGCGGTCATGGGTCTGCCCCTCGTCCAGGCGGGCGACCCCGACGGTGAGGCACCGGAGCTGGCTGGCCCCTTCGTTGCGTGCGGGCGACGAACAGGACAAGACCGCCTCCGTTGGCTGAGACTCGAACCGTCACGGCAAGACCAAACGCGTACGCAGAGAGCACCGATGTGCGTTCAGCGACCAAAAGCTAGCTCGGCCGGGGCTGTGACGTCAACCGCAGCCGGGCCGGTCGACGGAGTCCCCGAGGACGCCCGATCGCCGAGCGGCCCGTCGGGTCGGCCTTCGATCACGGCGCGGACCGTCCCCCGGCGTCAGCGGCCACGACGCCCATGCCTCCATGCCTCCCCGTGCGCTGTCGCTCGGGGGCCCGCCGGGTCACCGGGACGCCGCCGCTCGTGTGGCCGTCTGACAGTGAGGATGTGGGCGAGCCCCGCGGCGGTCGTTCCTGACCCACCGTCTGACTGACCTCGGGTCCTCAACGGGATCTGTCGGTTCGGTCTGCTGCGGGGCTCGCTGCACTCACCGGTCGAGGGTGCGTGACCTCATAGGAGCTTGTGCCAGCAAGCACCCGTCACTGTCTTGTCCGCTCGCTCGGCGGTGCGTGCCGCCCTTACCGGTCGAGTGAGAAGGACGGCGATGACCACGATCGCAGACCCCCACGCCACTGCCCAGATCGCCGCCGAGGACCGGCCGGTGTTCGGCGGGGTGGACACCCACGCCGACACCCACACCGCCGCGGTGATCGACGCCGCGGGACGGCTACTGGCCTCTGGGTCGTTCCCGGCCACTCCGGCCGGCTATGCGGAGCTGGCCGACTGGCTGGCCGGCCACGGCCGGATCCGGGTCGTGGGGGTGGAGGGAACCGGGGTCTACGGCGCCGGGCTGGCCCGTCACCTCGCCGGCCGGGGTCTGCGGCTGGTCGAGGTCGACCGCCCGGATCGCAAGACGCGCCGGTTCGCCGGCAAGTCCGATCCGATCGACGCCGAGGCCGCCGCCTCCGCCGCACTGGCTGGCCGATCCACCGGGACGCCGAAGGCCCGCACCGGACCGGTCGAGGCCGTGCGTGTCCTGCGGGTCGCCCGGCGCAGCGCCATCGCCGCCCGCGCCGAAGCTCAGACCCAGCTCAAAGCCCTGCTGGTGACCGCTCCGGAGCCGCTGCGCGGCCAGCTACGCGGGCTGACCACCCGCCGGCTCCTGACCGCCTGCGCCGCCCTGCGGCCCGATCCGGTCCAGCCCAGCGATCCCGTCCAGGCCACCAAGACCGCGCTGCGCACCCTGGCCCGCCGCCACGCCCGGCTGACCGAGGAGATCGACGACCTCGACGCCCAGCTCGGCCCCCTCGTCGAGCAGGTCAATCCGGCGCTGGCCGCCGCGAACGGCGTGGGCCCCGACGTCGCCGGCCAGTTGCTGGTCACCGCCGGAGACAATCCCCAGCGGCTGCGCTCCGAGGCCGCCTTCGCCGCCCTCTGCGGCGCCTCTCCGATCCCGGCATCGTCCGGACGCACCCACCGTCACCGACTCAACCGCGGCGGCGACCGACAAGCCAACGCCGCCCTCTACCGCGTCGTCCTCTGCCGCCTGCGCTGGGATCACCGCACTCAGGCATATGTGCAACGACGCACCGCAGAGGGCCTGTCCAAGAAGGACATCATCCGCTGCCTCAAGCGATACATCGCCCGTGAGCTCTACTTTCTACTACTCAGCTCGTCCGCCTCAGCAGCTTGACGATCCATAGGAGCATCCTGGACGGTGACGGGACAGAGCACGGCGGTGCCGAGTGGGCCGCCGGCCGACCCGTCGCGGGCGGGAGCGGTCCGGTGGTCCCGCCGGGCTCCGGAGCTCAGAGGTCGAGGACCAGCCGAGGGCCGGCCGCCCGGGACACGCAGATGAACATGGTGTCGTTGGCCGCCTGCTCGGCCGGGGTCAGCAGCGAGTCCCGGTGGTCGACCGCGCCGTCGAGGACCGGGGTCTCGCAGGTGCCGCACGTCCCCTCCTGGCAGGACGAGAGCACGCCCACACCGGCCTCCTCGACCACGTCGAGGATCGATCGCTCCGGCGGCACGGTCAGCGTCATCCCCGACCGCGCCAGCTCGACCTCGAACGCGCCAGCGAGCACCGGCGCACCGACGTCCTTCGGCGCGAACCGCTCGACGTGGAGCGCTCCCGTGGGCCACGTAGAGCAGTGCTGCTCGACGGCGGTCAGCAGCGGCTCGGGCCCGCAGCAGTAGACGAGCGTGTCCGGCCGGGGACTGCCGAGGATGCTCTCGAGGTCGATGAGCCCCACCTCGTCCTGTGGGTGCAGGGACACCTGGTTGCCAGTGGCCTCCTCGAGCGAGTCGAGGAAGGCCATCGAGCGGCGGCTGCGCCCTCCGTAGTGCAGCTCCCACACCGCCCCGGCTCGCTCAGCAGCGGTGAGCATGGGCAGGATGGGCGTGATGCCGATGCCGCCGGCGATGAACAGGTACCGCGGACTCGGCAGCAGCTCGAAGTGGTTGCGGGGTCCCCGGACCTCGACGGTCGCCCCCTCGTGCAGGGCCTGGTGGACGTGCTCGGAGCCCCCGCGGCTCACCGGCTCGCGCAGGACGCCGATCCGCCACACCGAGCGGTCGGCGGGGTCGCCGCACAGTGAGTACTGGCGGGTGAGACCGCCGGGCAGCCGCAGGTCGATGTGTGCCCCCGGCGACCATGCCGGCAGCTCCCCGCCGTCCGGCTCCCGGAGGTCGAGGACGACGACGCCCTCGGCGAGGGTCCGGCGCAGCCCGACCTGGAGGCGCAGGTCGACCTCGTCGTGTGTGTTCTGCATTGCAGCCCTCCTGGCCAGCTAGCCCGCTACGCCGTCGTACCGGCCCGCTCGGCCACGTCCCACGCGACGACGAGACCGTCGAGCACACTCTGGATCGCCGTGGAGAAGACGCGCCTGACCTCGTGGCCGGGCACCTTCCGGGCGTTCGGCAGCCCGTCCAGCAGGGCCTCGATGGCGTGGCGGGTCTCGACCCTCGCCAGAGCCGAGCCCATGCAGGAGTAGGCGCCCCGGCCGAAACCGAGGTGTCTGGCGACGTCCGGACGGCGCGGGTCGAACACCTCCGCGGACTCGAACACGGCCTCGTCGCGGCCGGTGGACCACAGGTGGACTGCGACGACCGCGCCCGCCGGGATGGCGACGCCACCGATCTCGGTTGCCACGTTGCACGTTCGGTAGACGAGGCGCCCGACGTGGTCGTACCGGAGTTCTTCCTCGATCATGCCGTCGATCAGCGTGCGGTCGGCGTCCGCCTCGCGCCAGAGTGCGCCGTCGCGGTCGAGCATCCGCGTGACCAGTTGCGCGATGAGGTTCACGGTGGTGTCGCCGCCCGCGATGATCGACAGCAGTACGGCGGCGAAGATCTCGTCGTCGGAGAGGCTCGGTTCGCCGTCGTCACTCGTCGCCGTGATGAGGTCGGTGAGGAAGTCCCCCTCGCCCCGCGGGTTCCGTCGCCGCTCCGCGATCGCGCCCAGGGTGAAGCGGCGGAAGTCCGCCTGGTCCCGGCCCATCGCGACCATGTCGGCGTCGGTGACGGTCGGGTCGCCCATCATGCGCATGACGCCGACCACCCACCGGTGGAGGTCGTGCTCACGGGCCCGATCGAGGCCGAGGATCGCCAGGATCAAGCGCATCGGGACCTTGCGGGCGAACGCGGGGATGAGGTCCGCCTCGCCGGCGGACCGGAACTCCTCGATGGTCTCGTCGGCGACGCGGCGGCACAGCTCCGCGGCGTCCCGGGCGTTCTGACGGACGAACGGGACCTGCGCCAGCTTGCGCAACCGCGTGTGGTTCGCCGGGTCGTTCCAGTTCGTGATGGCGGCGGTCACGAACCCCTCGGGCAGCACGTCCCGGAGCTCCTCGGGCATCTCCCTGTCGATGAACGGGGCCCGGCCGAACGCCTTCCAGTCCGTGACGACCTTCACCGCGTGCGCGTAGCTGGTGACGATGTACGCCCCCAGCGCAGGGCTGAAGAAGACCGGCACCTCGCGTCGGGAGAACGCCGTCACGGCGGCCGGGTTGGCGATCTGCGCGGGCTCGAGGGGCTCGAAGCCGTGCAGGACCGGACAGCCCCCAGGGCCGTCGTGGGTGATCGTCAGCGATGGCTCCGTCGCTGGTGCGTTCGAGGTCTCCATCACTTGCTCATTCCTGGCTCGGCTGTACGAGAGCTGGCAGTCGGCCCGGCTCGTCAGGACTCCGACACGTGGGCGGATGCGACGTCGTCGACCGGTGCCGCGGAGCGGCCGGTCATGACGACACGCGCTTCCCGAGCCAGTCGAGGACGACCTGGAGGACCTCACGGTTGTTGAGCTCGAGCATCATGCCGTGCCCGTTGCCCAGCACACCGTGGTCCTCCAGCCGCACCGAGTCGGCCTGACAACCGGCCTGCTGGAGGAAGGCGAGGAGGTGGTCGTCGAACTGGCGGAACACGGAGTTCGGCGACGTCACCACACCGATCGGCACCTGCGCCAGGGAGGAGAGCCGGCGGGCCGGCTCGGCCTGCAGCGTGCGCGGAGGTCCCCCCGCCACGTCCTCGGTCACGAGCTGGAGCTCCGTGGGGTCGGCGGCCGGCGGGTCGTAGGTCAGCGGCGCGCTGGCCAGTCCCCACGACAGCGTGGCACCCGACGGGTGGGGAGCGAAGGGCGGGCCGACGGTCTCGATCGCGACCAGTGCCTTCACGAGGGCCGGACGGGCGTCCGCTGCCAGGTACCCGGCCGGGCCGCCGGCCGAGTGGCAGACGACGATCGCCGGCCCGATCTGGTCCAGCAGCGTCGCCAGCCGCTGCTGCTCGACCTCGTGCATGACGGCCCAGTCGGCCAGCATCGGGCCGAAGGAGGCGGTGACCTGCTGCACCCCGGGGTCGTCCGGAGTGCGGCCGACCGGCCACTGGGTGTGCGTTTCCGCGTGGGCATCCGGGGCGAAGATCGACAAGAACATCTCCGCCGTCAGTGCGGGGATCGTGGGACCGAACACCGCTGGGTCGTGCGGCGAGCGACCGTGACCGGGCCGGTCCACCACGTAGACGGTGAACCCCTCCTCCACCAGCTGCTGGGCCCACCCCGGGCGGCCGTCCGGCGTGGCCAGGTAGTCGGTGGCCTGACCGCCCCCACCGTGGACGAGGAGGACCGGGTAGGGCTGGGTCGTCGTCTCGGGCGCGAGCCGCTCGACGTACATCGGCCCGAAGCTGGCCGTGCCCATCGGCGTCTGACGGGGCTCCCCCGGGATCCAGAAGCCGTCTCGCGTCACCGTGCGCTGGGGCGGGGTCATGATCGGTCGCCTCTCGTCTCTGTCACTGGCACGGGCGGGTCATCTCATCGCCCGCTGGTTGCCGCGGCGGGCCGGTCGACCAGCGAGGGCGTCTGGCACGGCTGGCTGACCCGGAGCGCCTGCAGGGCGATCGCCGGGTCGGCTGCCGCTGCGCGCAGCGTCCCCAGCGTCTGGTCCAGCCGGTCCCTGTCCGTGGAGTTGAAGACCAGGGTCTTGAAGTCGCTCGCGCGGGGGGATGCGTAGTCGAGGAACACCTGTCGCCGCTGGGCGGCGTACTCGTCGAGCACCGTGTCCTCGACGGTCCCGGCAAGCACCGCGGCCAGGGCCTCGGACAGCACGTACGAGTCGAACAACCCGCTCGTCAGCCCCAGGCCGCCGATCGGGTTGGTGATGTGGGCGGCGTCCCCGGCGAGGAGCAGCCGCCCGTGACGGAAGCTGCGGGCGGCCCGTTGGTGCATCGTGTACGGCGAGTACTGGACCATCTCGTAGTCGGCGCCGGCCGGCAGCAGCTTCGTGAAGAACTCTGCGATCCGGGCGGGGACGGTCTCGGCCGGCAGGCCACTGTCCTCGTGGAAGGTGATCCGCCACAGGTCGTCCGTGTCGATCCTGGCTATGATGCCGCCCATCACGGGGTCGACCACCATGTTCGAGCCGGCGTACCCGAGGCTGGCGAAGTCGTAGCGCACGTTCACGGCGATGAACCGCTCCGGCCACGTCGTCCCCTCGAAGCCCAGGCCCGCCATCGTCCGCATCGGGCTCGCGGCCCCCTCGGTGCCGATGACGTAGTCGGCGCGGTACGTCGTCAGACGGCCCTCGACGAATGCGGTGACCTCGATGCCGGTGTCGTTCTGGGTGAACCCGGTCACCAGCGCGCCGAACACCACCCGGGAGTCCGCGTGCCGGCCCAGGTGGTCCAGCGCGATGTCGGCCAGCCGGTCCTGGCCGAGGTGCACGTTGTAGGCGAACGGCTCGTGCCCCTCGAAGTTCCCCAGGTCGAACCGGATCGCCTCCTGGTTCGCGTAGTCCCAGAAGGCCAGGTCGGCCACCCGGACCCCGGCCGCCTCGACGTCGTCGAGGAGGCCGAGCTCGGCGAGGCCAGGGAGGACGCCGTTGTGGTAGACCATCGCGCGCGGCGAGCGGACGATGGCCTGCTCCCGCTCGAGCACCGTGACGGCGACACCGCGCCGGGCCAGTCCCAGCGCCGTGACGAGGCCGATCGGCCCCGCCCCCACGACGATCACCTGCGGCTGCTGCACGACCGCACCTCCCACTTCCTCGGATCGGTCACGCGAGGGCGGGACCGGACTGCGGGACGACTCTCTCCCGCCGTCGCGCCTGCGCCGGCCCGGTGGCGGAATTGGACAAGTCGCTGGCGGGAAGTGACGCAGGACACGTGGACGGGCCGGCGAGGTGTGGCTGGCAGGCCCCGGTTGACGGGCCGGAGTGGCGCCTCCTACGTTCAGCGAACAATCGAGCGCTGACCGAACATCGGTCGGGCGACTGTTCGACCCCTCAGACAGGAGACGACCGTTGAGCGGCATGAAGGACCTCGAGGAGAAGGTCGCGGTCGTGACCGGGGGCGCCTCCGGCATCGGGCTGGGGATCTCCCGGCAGTTCCGCGCCGCCGGGATGCAGGTGGTGATCGCCGACATCGAGGAGGCCGCCCTCCAGCGTGCGGCAGCCGAGATCGGTGCGCTGGGCGTGCGGACCGACGTCCGCGACCCGGCCAGCGTGCAGGCGCTGGCCGACGCGACCATCGCCGAGCACGGCGCCGTCCACGTCGTCGTGAACAACGCGGGGGTCGGGCCGATGGCGCCCATCGCGGACCTGCAGTTGTCCGACTGGCAGTGGATGCTCCAGGTCAACCTGTGGGGCGTCATCCACGGCGTCCACGTGTTCCTGCCCCTGCTGAAGGCGAACGCGGAGGGCGGGCACATCGTGAACACCGCCTCGATCGGCGGCCTCGTGCCCGGGCCCGGCCTGGGCGCCTACAACGTCTCCAAGTACGGGATCGTCGCCCTCACCGAGACCCTGGCGATGGAACTGGCAGCCGAGGGCTCCGCGGTCGGCGCTTCGGTCCTCGTGCCGGGGACCGTCCGCACCGCGATCTCCAACAGCACGCGCAACCGCCCGGGGGACGCGACCGGCGGAGCGCTGGCCGATGTCGACCTCGCGGCGGGTCCCGACCTCGGGATGACGTGGCTGGAACCCGACGACGTGGGCCGCATCGTGATCGACGGCATCGCTGCAGGCGATCTCTACATCGTCACCCACCCGGAAGGCTGGCCGATGGTGGCCGGTCGGCACCAGGCGATCGCGGATGCGTTCGCCGCGGCCGCCGCTGCCCGCGGCTGAGTCCTCCACCGGAGTCGCCGTCGGTGTGACCGCCGGCGTTGACCGACACCAGGAGCCGCCGTACGGTGAGCGCACTTGCGCTCGGTGAGCGCACTACTTGGCCGACGACGGGTTCATGGTCGTCGACGGCGACGCTGCTGCCCCGCTCCCAGGAGAACACCGATGTCGACCGATCTCGCCCCTCAGGGCGCCACGCCGGCCCGCCACCTGCCGCCGGGCGTCGAGCCTGAGCAGTTCGACCGTTTCCTCGCCCAGCTCGCCGACGTGCTCCCGCCCGAGCGGGTGCTCACCGGCGAGGCGGAACTGCGGGAGTACCGCGACCCCTACGCCTACGCCGACTGGGACGACTACACGGCTTCGGTCGCCGTCCTGCCGACGAGCACCGAGGAGGTGCAGGCGGTGGTCCGGGCGGCCAACGAGCACCGCATCCCCCTCTACACGCACAGTCAGGGCCGCAACAACGGATACGGGGGTCCTGCTCCGCGCGTCCGCGGCTCGGCCGTGATCAGCCTGCGCGAGATGAACAAGGTCTTGGAGATCAACGAGGACCTGGCCTACGCGGTCGTCGAGCCCGGCGTCCGGTGGTTCGACCTCTACGACGCCCTCGACGCAGGGGGCCACCAGCTGTTCGCCTCGATCGCGGACCTCGGCTGGGGCAGCGTGGTCGGCAACTCCATGGACAACGGCATCACGTACGGGCCGCAGGGTCAGGACTTCGGTGCGCCGTGCGGGATGGAGGTCGTCCTCGCCGATGGCTCGCTGCTGCGGACCGGCATGGGGGCGATGGAGGACAACAAGACCTGGCACCTCTACAAGCGTGGTCTCGGGCCGGTCCTCGACCCGCTGTTCATCCAGTCGAACTACGGCATCGTGACCCGGATGGGCGTCTGGCTCCACCCGAAGCCGCAGGTGATGCACCCGTGGTTCGTGAAGGCGGACCGCGAGGAGGCCCTCGGCCCGCTGCTGGACACCCTCCGGCGGCTGCGCCTCGACGGCACGATCCAGGGCATCCCCTCCATCCGCAACACCCTGCTCCTGGCGTCGGTGCTGACCCGCCGCAGCGAGTGGACCGACTCCGGGGCACCGCTGGACGACGCGACGATCGACCGCATCGCCGAGGAGACGGGGATCGGGCGCTGGTCCGGCCGCGGCTCGCTGTGGGGCGACCGGGTGGTGGTGGAGTACAACTTCGCGAAGGTGAAGGCCGCCTTCGAGCAGATCCCCGGGGTCGAGGTGACCGGTGAGCTCATCGAGTTCGCCGACGTCGCGGACCGGAAGCACTACGCCGAGCGCATCGTCGGCGGCGTGCCGAACATGGACATCTACAACGTCGTGGGCTGGTACGGCGGCAGCGACAACGGCGGGCACATCTCCTTCTCCCCCGTTGTCGCGCTCACCAGCGAGGACGGCGTGGAGGCCAACCGCTTCCTGCGCGACCTCATCGAGCGCGAGGCCGGCCTGGACTACCAGGTGGCCATGTTCAACGTCAGCGCTCGTTCCATGGTCAACGTCGTCATGATGATCTTCGATGCGTCGGACGAGGCCCAGACCCGACGGGCGTACGACGCCTGCAAGCTCATGGTCCGGGAAGCGGGCAAGCGCGGCATGGGTGAGTACCGGGCACACCTGGACTTCATGGACCTCGCGTCCGACCAGTTCGCCTTCAACGACCACGCCTACCGCCGCTTCGTTGAGAAGATCAAGGACGCGGTCGACCCCAACGGCATCCTCGCCCCCGGTCGGCACGGCATCTGGCCGGCGTCCATGCGCCTGCGCACGGACGCCTGAACCGCTCGCGCTGGCCGGCCGTTCCGGTGGTGACGTCGGTCATCGCCGGGGCGGCCGGCCGTTCGGCCTCCGCCCCGGGTGCCCGGGACCGGGGACGCCCCCCACCACACCCGACCGAGAGGCACGTCGCCATGAGCTCTCACCTGACCAAGGTCACCGACGCACTCCAGGCTCGCTTCCTCTCCACGGTCGCCACCCGACTGGTCAGGGCGCCCTCCATCTCTCTAACGAGTCGCGACGTCGCCGCGCCGGAGACCGTCATGGTGCCGACCCGGCACGGTGACGTGCGGTGCTTCGTCACCAGGGCGGCCGCGGACGCACCCCTCGCCGCCGGCGGCACGGCCCCGCCGGTGCACGTCCACCTCCACGGCGGCGCCTTCCTGGTCGGGGCGCCGCGACAGGACGACCACCTGGTCCGCGGCATCGCCGGCGAGGTCGGCGCCACGGTGGTCAACGTCGACTACTCCACCTGGCCCAAGGCGCGCTACCCGCAGGCCCACGAGGAGTGCTACGACGTCCTCCGGTGGGTGCAGAGCTCCGGGACCGCCATGGGCTGGGACGGCGAACGGGTCTCGATCAGCGGTCTCAGCGCCGGCGGCAACCTCGCCCTCGGCGCACTCGAGCTGGCCCGGCGCAGTGGTGACCCAGCGCTTCGCGCGGGCGTCCTCATCGTGCCCGCCGTCGACCAGACCGTCCCGCCCGAGCAGTACACCTCGCCGCTCCCGCCGTCTGCCGGCAAGGCCCACACCCCGTTCGTGAGCCCGCGCCTGGTCCGCATGGTGCGGAACTACTACTTCGCCGACGCCTCGCGCCGCGCGGAGCCCCTGGCCTCCCCGTTGCGGAACGACGAGGGGATCGCCGCCCTCCCTCCGCTGCTGGTGGTCACTGCGGAGCAGGACTCGGTACGTCCGCAGGACGAGCGCTTCGTCGACAAGACCCGCGCCAAGGGCGTGCCCATGACGTACCACTGCGCCAGCGGTGTCGACCACGGCTTCCCGCAGAGCTCGAAGAAGCAAGACGAGCCCGCCGTGAGAGAGCTCGCGGAGCTCATGCGGGTCCACCTGACCGAGAACCTCGCCTGAGCGGTCGGCGCACAGACGTCCTGGGCCAGGCGCTGACGTCAGTGGCGGACGGACGGCTGCTCGCCCGCCACCGTCGCCGCCGTGTTCGACCACCCGGACGGGGCGTCCTTCGCCGCCACCTCGGCGGCGAGCTGGTCGACCCTCGCGCCGAGGCGAGTGAACGGGGACATCCGGGCCCGTCCGTTGCGGCACGAGGACGACCCCCAGGTCGGGCCGGCGTCGGCAACTCGCCGCCCGGCACCTGTCGGGGAGCATCCCCCGCGCCAGGCGCTCGTCGAGCCCGGCCGGGTCAGGGGGTGTCCGGTACCGGCAGGGTGGGGCGGGAGCCGTCGGGCTGGGCGACCTGCCGGATCCGGGTGGCGATCTCGTCCAGCTGACGCACCTGGGTCCTGGTCAGCGGGTCGAGGACCAGGCGGCGGACCTCGGCGACGTGGCCGGGGGCGGTGGCGACCAGCTCGTCCCAGCCGGCGTCGGTGAGCACGGCCAGTGTGGAGCGGCCGTCCTCCGGGTCGGGTCGGCGGGTGACCCAGCCGTGCCTGTCCAGCCGGTCGACGGTCCGGGACAGCCGGGTCAGCGACCCGTTGGCCAGGGCGGCGACCTCCTTCATCCGCCGGGTGCGCTGCGGGGACATGGAGAGCATCGCCATCACCTGGTACTCGAAGTGGCTGATGCCCGCGTCATGCTGCAGCTGGGCGTCGATCGCGTCGGGCAGCCAGGTGACCATCGCGCCGACGGCCAGCCAGGTCTGCTGCTCCTCCGCGGTCAGCCACCGCGGCTCCTCGACCGCTTCCACGGCACCTCTTCTCATGTGACGGTGCAGACCTCTCGGCCACCGATCCGGCGGTGTGGTCGATGACAGCCCACGAGCATGATCGAGCGCTGGCTGCTTCGGGGTCGACTGCGGCTCCGGGCGGGCCTGCCCGACCACCCGGCCCGCCCGCGTCGGATCAGTCGGTGGCGGGCAGGAACCGCTGGTAGGCGGGGACGGCGACCGCTGCGGTGGCGACGTGCATGGCCATGAGGGCGAACACGGCGGGAACGCTGGTGCCGGGCATCGAGTCGGCGGCGAGCAGCAGGAGGTCCGGGATGAGGGAGACGACGACCACCGTGGGGACCAGCCGGTGCATCAGCCGCGCCGGGTGGGCACTGCGCCGCGTGAGGAGCCGCCACCCGATCGCGCCGACGACGGTGCCGACGACCGTCCACATCAGGACGACAGGCGCGATGAGCGGCTGGAAGTCCGGTGAGGCGGCCAGCGGACCGCGGGCGATGGCGGCGATCACGGAGTTGACGACCGCGGAGCCGACCGCGGCCACCGCGATCGCGGCGGCGAGCGGGTGCCGAGCTCCGGAGGGTGCGGTCGACTCCGGGGCGCTGGGCGTGGTGACGGCGGGGCTGCTGGTCATGGCGTGCTCCCTCGAACAGGGACGGGCGGATCCGGACAGCGGGATCGCGTCCGGCGGTGGGTCGGGAGTGGCGGTGCGTCAGGAGTGGCGGCGGGCTCAGGCCAGGGCCAGGGCCGGGGCGGACGGCCGGAACAACCAGCGCAGTGCGGCGAACCGGACGAGCCCGATCGCTGCGGTGACGGTGGCGATGACCGCCAGGTCGGTGAGCGCACTGCCCGGACCGGCCACGGCGTCCCACCCGTACAGCGCGAGGCCGGTCAGGACCATCCCGGCGACGACGAGCGCGCCGCCCTCCGCCTGCGCGGCCTGCCAGGTCACCCGCTCGCCGGCGTGGAAGGTCAGCCGGCGGTGCAACTCGTTGGCCAGCACCGAGGAGGCGATCGATCTGGCGACCATGGCCGGCTGCTCGCCGAACCCGGCCAGGGCCAGGAACAGGAGGGCGTACACCGCGCTCGAGAGGCCGCCGACGACGACGAACCGGGCGAACTGGGCCGACCCCGCATCGCTGCGCAGCCGGTCGACGAGCGATCGGCTGCTGTGGACGACGTTCACGAAAGGCACCCCTCGAGCAGTAACTTGAAGATGCAAGTAAACCTAGACGGCTTTTACTTGCTGTGTCAAGCATCTACGGGTCGGTGCCACGTTGTCTCCGCTTCGGGCCGTGTCGACGAGGGGCCGTGTCGACGAGGGACGGTGTCGACGAGGGACGGTGTCGACGAGGGACGGTGTCGACGAGGGGCGGTCGGCGCGGGATTCACGGAAGGCCCGACGGACTCGAGGCCCCGTGCTCCCAGCCCGTGCGTGCCGCTGCAGCGGGCGGAGCCTGCCGCTCGTCCTCGGGGGTCACCCGTCAGGCGTCAGGGTCAGCTTCGGCACGTGCTGAGATGCGTGTGCCGGGCGCCCAGATGGTCGACGCCCGTCATCCGGCGACCGAGCCAGCGGCCCCGACCAGCATCGACGTGAACCACTCCTGCCGTGTTGCTGTTCGGGACGGCACCGCTCGCCGGCCGACTCGTGCACGTCTGGCAGCCCTCGTCGTGCTCGAGCGGAGCAGGAGTTCGAAGCTTGCCGAGCCGGTCCCCGTCCGTCCGGTCGTCCCGGAGCCGGACGAAGGCTTCGACCGTAGGGTGACCCAGTGCGTCGCCCGTGCTCGCCTGGTGAGACCGGCCGGTGGCCGCCACGAGCGCCGACGTCGTGACCTACGTCGTGGTGTTCGTCACCGTGGCGATCGGTGCGCTGCTGCCCGTCGTCCCCACCGGAGCTGCTGTCGGGGCCGCTGCGGCGCTGGCGGTGACCGACGGCTCCCTCGTCGGATTGCTGCTCGTGCTCGTCGCCGCGGCGGGCGGCGCGCTGCTGGGCGACGCCGCGCTGTTGGCCGTGCTCCGCTGGGGCAGCGGGCCGATCCGCCGGTGGTACGCCCGCCGGGTTCCCCCGGAGAAGCAGCAGACGGAGGAACAGCGCCTGCGCCAGCGGCCGGTGTTGGCGCTCGTCCTCTCGCGCCTGGTCCCCGGCGGCCGGATCCCGGTCATGCTCGCTGCGGTGGTGACCCGGCAGTCGTGGCCCTGGTTCCTCGCCGGTGACGGGATCGCCGTGGTCGCCTGGGCGGTCCTGTACGCCGGCCTCGGTGCCGTCGGGGGCGCCGTCTTCGACGAGGAGTGGCAGGCCGTCGCACTGGCGGTCATCCTCGTGCTGGTCATCGGAGTCGGACCGGACCTCGTCAAGCGGACGGTCCGCAGCCTGCGGTAGGGCTTCGGCTCGCTGCGGGCGAGGCAGCCCCCTTGCACGATCGGCGTCGCGCTGCCGGGGCCGGGACGCCGCACCAGGAACGCCCGGCCGAGCGAAAGGGACCTCGTCATCGCCACAGCCGCCTCGCTGGAGGAACTGGCACGGCGTTACCTGCCGCCGTCCACGCCCGACAACCCGGTCTTCACCGGCGACTCGACCTGGGACGCGGTCGTGGACGGAGTGGAGTACTTCAGCCAACTGCACGCCGGCCTGTCGGCCGCGGGCCCTGGAGACTCCGTGTTCCTCTCCGGCCTGCACATGGATGCGGACACGGATCTCACGGGACGAGCGGTGGGAGAACCGGGTCACCAGGCGATCGCGGATCTGCTGGCGGAGAAGGCGGCCGACGGAGTCGACGTGCGGGTGCTGCTGACCGGAGCGGTCTTCAGCGGCTCGCTGCCCTGGCCGCGCGTCGGCCCCTTCCGGGACAATGTCTTCACCGCACGTGCGATGCGCGGGTGGCTCCCGGCCGATCGGCCCGAGGTGCTCGCCCCGCCGCTGCGGGATCGCGTGCTGCTCGACTGGTCCGGAGCCGGCATCGGCTCCAACCACCAGAAGCTGGTGCTGCTGCACGTCGGCGGACAGCTCAGCGCGTTCGTCGGTGGCATCGACCTGGTCAGCAGCCGCTACGACGCGACGCCGCACGACCGGTTGCGGAGCGAGGGACAGCGGTGGGGGTGGCACGACGGTGCTGCTCGCATCACGGGCCCTGCGGCCGCGAGGGTGTGGGAGAACTACCGGCTGCGGTGGCAGGAGACCGCCACGCTGCCGCGGCGGTACATGTACCTGCCGCCGGCGTCACTCGTGGTGCTCAACCCGCCGCTGCACCCGATGCAGGTGCCACCGGCGCCCGCGACCCCGCCGCGCTCGGCGGAGGGCAACGCCGTCCAGGTCCTGCGCTCGTTCAGTCCGTGGAAGATCGACGAGTGGTTCGGCCTGAACAGGGTGCGCTGGACGACGCTGCCGCACGGGGGCGTCCAGGAGGTCTACCGGACCCTCGCCACGGCCATCGCGGGGGCTCGCCGCTACGTGTACCTGGAGGACCAGTACTTCCACGAGATGCCCGGGGGCCGACGGCGGCTGGAGCTCTACGAGCCGTTGCGGCAGGCCGCCGCTCGTGGGGTGAAGGTGATCCTGGTCGGTTCCGGTCGGAAGGACCCAGCCGACGGCGGTGTCGACCAGCTCAAGCGCACGGTGACCCGCGATCTGCGGCACAAGGTCATCCGGCGGCTCCCGCCTGCGCAGCGGAGCAACGTCGTCATGCACCGCGTGCAGCACCTCACCGTGCACACGAAGCTGGTGCTGGTCGACGACGCCTTCGCCTGTGTCGGGTCGGCCAACTTCTTCAGCCGCTCCATGGCCGGCACGGACAGCGAACTGAGCTGTGCCCTGGTGACCGACGGGACCGCCGTCCGCGACCTCCGTGTCCGCCTGTGGGCCGAGCACCTGCGCACCTCGGTCCCCGCGCACCTGCGCCCGGCGCTGGAGGACCTGGACGTCGCCCTCGGCATCTGGCGCTCGCAGTGGTTGCCGCCCGGTGCCGATCCGGAGACCTGGCAGCGAGCCGGGAGACCTGTGGGCTTCGCGCCCGCCGAGCAGGTTCTGGTGCCGGTGACCCCGTACCACCGCTCCGAGGAGACCTCGTGACCGTGCCCGTCGGACGCCCGCACGTGGATGACGGCGGGCCGGCGCCCAGGACCGCAGCGTTCCTGGTCCTGGACCGGACGCTGATCAGCGGGTCCTCGCTGTCCCTGTTGTTCCGTGACCTGAGGGACCGGGACGTGTACTCCATCGGAGAGGCCCTGACCCTCACCGCCCGTCATGTGGCGGAGGTCTTCTTCGGTGGACGGGAGCAGCAGAGCGCCCGGCTGCGCCGAGAGACGATGGCTGCCGTCACCGGCCTCAGGAGCGCCGACCTCGAGGACTGGAGCCGGCGCCTGGCGACGCAGGAGGTGCTCCCGAGGGTGTATCCCGACGTGGCCCGCATCATCGCCACGCATCGCGCCGCCGGCGACCTGGTCTACCTGGTGACCGCCAGCCCCATCGAGCTGGCGCGGCCGGTCGCCGCGGCCCTGGAACTCGACGGCGCCCTCGGCACACGGGCCGAGACGGACGGGAACGGCTATTTCACCGGTCGACTCCCGGACGGCTTGATGCACGGCCCAGTGTCGCTGGCCGCCGTTCGGGTACTCGCGGCCGAGCAGGGCATCGGGCTGGAACGCAGCCACGCGTACTCCGACTCCTATGACGATCGGGACCTGCTCGCCGCGGTCGGGCATCCCCACGCGGTCAATCCCGAGCCGCGGCTGCTCGAAGGGGCGGTACGACGAGGCTGGGCCGTGCACGAACTCAGGCCCGCCCGCCGGCAACTCCTCGTCGGTGTCCCGCCCGTCGTCCCGGTCGGCGGCCTGATCAGCTGTGGCGTCGCCATCGGCTTGTCGCTCGGCCGACGCCGCCGGCAGTGACCGAACGCGGCTGACAGCCGCGGGAACCCGCGCACGGCCGCGCCTGGAAGCCGAGCAGCCCCGCCCGGCCACCCCCCGGCCGATGCCTGAGACCAGCGTGCCGGACGGCTCAGCGCTCGAAGAGCGTGCCGACCGACGGTTGGTAGGCGATCAGGCTACGAGGGAGTTTCTTGTAGACGACCTCGGCGGGGCCGAGGGCGATCTCGCCGTCACTGGCCAGCAGGCCGGGGCCGTCCGGTCGGGTGATGTGTACATCGACCGGGTCGTCCTCGATGTAGAGGCGGCTGTAGCCGAGTCGGCCGGTGAGGATGGACAGGGCCAGCCGCAGCAGCGGCGCGCGGCCGGCCACGGTGACCATGCGCAGGTCCAGCCGCCCGTCGTCGAGTCGGGGACGCCAACTGGGGGCGAACCCCTGCGGCTGGTACCGGCCGTTGCCGATGAACATCATGGCCACGTCGTGCTCTTGCCCGTCGACCGCCAGCCGCAGCGGTCGTTGCTGCCGAACGGCGGACCACAGTGCGATGACCGCGGCCGCGGGCTTGCCGACCCGGGCCTCCCAGCGTTCGCGGGTGGCGACGAACGCGGGATAGCTGCCCAGGCTGGAGGTGTTGAGGAACAGCCGCTCTCCAGCCAGGCCGACGTCGATCCGGACCGCCGTGCCACGGCGCAGCGCCGCCAGCGCGTCGGCCATCCGGTCGATCCCGAGATCGGCGGCGAAGTGGTTGAACGTGCCGCCGGGAAGTACCAGCAGGGGCAGGGCCGCATCGATGGCGACCTGCGCCGCGGCGCCCACGGTGCCGTCCCCGCCACAGACACCGAGCACCTCGGCTCGTCGGGCGGCCTCACGGAACTCGCCGGGCACGTCGGCCCCTGGCTGCAGCGTCACGATGTCGGCAGCGGGTAGCGCGCTGCGCACGGCCTCGCCCAGTCGGCCGCCACGGCCGCTGCCGGAACGTGGATTCACGAGGATGACGACACCAGCGCCGTCCGGACGGGGCGGCTGCGGCGCCGGGCGGGGCCGGACCGTGCGGACGGGGCTGGGTGTCCGGGAGGGGAAGAGTCGGCTGCCGGTCATGGCGACCGCGCCGCCCAGTGCGCCACCCGCGAGAACCTCGCCTACGTCGCCGGCACGCAGCCGGCGCCGCAGGAGGGTCACCGCGAGGCCGGTCGTCGGCAGCCCGAGCACCGGCTCGGTCGTCCCGACCCCGACGACGAAGGCGGCAGCCGCGGCAGCGTGCCGGGACGGGGACCCGGCGACGGTCCGGGTGTGCGAGAGCAGTGCCCTACCGAACCGGCGTGGCCGGCGCTCGGCGCCCGAGCCGGACCGCTGGAGCAACGCGTCCGTGGCCACCACCGAGGCCAGGCCGCGCATCGCCGCTCGGCGGCCCCGGCGCCTACCTGTGGCCGCCAGCAAGGCCGAGATCAGCCACCATGCAGCCGACGGCCCGAGCCGGCCGTGGAAGAGCGCCGCAGGGGCCTGCCGCGCGGCCGCCTCCCGGACGGACTTCACTGTGACCCCAGCAGGGTGAGGACGACTTGCGACGCGGTGTCACTGCTGCGCCCAGCTGGGCCAACGGCCCTGGTTGATCTCACTGCGCTGATCCGGCAGTTCTCCGTCCTCGCAGCTCGTCGCATCGTTCCTGACCACGCTCCTATACCTTCGGCCGCCGACCTCCTGACCGACATCCGGAGGATCATGACGCTAGGTCGACGTCCTCACCGGGACAAGCGCACCCCGCGATCACCACACCACGGAGTCTCGGGACCCTGTAGCCCCGAACGTGCGAAGTCAGTTCGTCGACGGTCGCTGCTGTGCATCCTGCGCAGGTCAAGTCATCTGCGGGGCGCCCACGAACGGAGGCGACCTGTCCCGGACGAGGAGCAATGGCGGTCAAGCGCGCCCCGTTGGACTCCCGCGGCGACAGGCCGGAGGCTGCCTTCAAGTTGGAGCCGTAACCCGTGCGTGAGGTCGTTGAAGTCCTACTCGCACAGGTGTTCACCCGCGGGACCCTTCAGGTCAAGAGCCCCAGGTGTCCTGTTGTCGGGGCCTGTGGTGCCGTCCCGATACCCGTCTGATACTTCGCCGCGCTCGCACCGGCCCGGCCGCCGCCTGGCCGCCAATGCCGGGGTGGACGTACTGGTAGACGGTGAGCGTGATCAGGGCGTACTCGGTGGAGAACACACACGGCCCGTCGAAGGCTCGTGCTGCGACGGTTGAGCCGCCAGGTAGCACAACCACTTCTCAAAGAGACCGGTGACGGCGCAGTGGCGGGTGGCTGAGTGGGCCAGGACCCAGACCCGGGTTCCCCCTAGCGGATGCTGCCGCCCCGCGTCATGCCCCCACCGGCCGTGTGCTGCCCTTCTCCTCCGGCCCGGGCGCTCAGGAAAGCCTCCAAGGTCGCTGTGCGGTGCCGCCGCGCAGTGAGCTCGATCTCCACCGCGTCTGCTCCCCGCTCGATCACCTCGAGGATCTCCTCGTGTTCAGCCACGCTGGCGGGTGGCCTTCCGGGGACGAAGCCGAAGATGGAGTCACGCAGCGCAGCCAACCTGCTCCAGCCACGCCCGACGAGATCCTGCACATGCGGATTCGGACAGTGATCGAACAGCAATGAGTGAAACGCCCGGTTCATCTCCGTGAAGCGATGCGGGTCGAAGTCATCGAGGCATGCCCGCATCTGGTCGTTGACCTCGCGCGCTGCAGCGATGGTGTCCGGGGACAGCAGTGGGGCGGCCAATGCAGTGGCGTACCCCTCGACGAGGGCCAGCGTCTGCATCGTGTGGATGTACTCCGCCTCATCGACGAGGGCGACCTGTGCTCCGACGTTCTTCACGAAGGTGACCAGGCCCTCGGCCTCGAGTAGCCGGACCGCCTCACGGACGGGCACCACGCTCACTCCCAGCTCGCCGGCGATCTGAGCCAGCACGAGCCGATACCCCGGCGTGAAGTGACCGCTCGTGATCTGCTCACGGATCCACTGATACGAGAGCTGGACCTTGCTCGGCGGCACATCCGCGACAGCGTTCACCATCACCCAGGAACGTCCTCACGGACGACGATCGCGGCCACGACGTAATGATATACGAAATTCACCGCGGGCAGTTCGCCCCGTACGCGTCTCCGGGGAGTGCTCTAGCAGCCCTTCGCGCTGATCGGCGAGTGCCGTCGCGCGGCGGCTGCCGCTGTCGTGAGACCGAACACCATCGCGGTCGCTCCCGACCGGCTCCGGCTCGCCGACGTGTCCCAACTGCGCACCGGGCCTCGCTCTCCATGGCCAGCGCGCCCTGCGGGGTCCTGGATGAGCCGACTGGTCACCGGCCGGCGGAGAGGAGAGCACCGGTGCCCAGTGCCCAGCGAGGTCGCGATTGGGTGCGAAGAGACCCGAGCATGGCCGCCGAGTACGCCGTCCGGTCGTAGAGGCGACGGACGGTCAGTTCCGCCATCCGCCGCCGCTGTGACCGCCCCACTCAGGCGAAGGGGTCTCCGGTCAGCGTGTACTTCGTCTGGAGGTACTCCTTGATGCCTTCCGCGCCGCCCTCGCGGCCGAGGCCGGAGAGCTTCCACCCACCGAAGGGAGCGGCGGCGTTGGACAGGACTCCGACATTGAGGCCCATCATCCCCGTCTCGAGGCGATCGATCATTCGCTGCCCGCGGGCGAGGCTCTCGGTGTAGACGTAGGAGACGAGGCCGTACTCCGTGTCGTTGGCGAGGCGCACCGCCTCGTCCTCGTCGTCGAAGGGAACGATCGCGAGCACCGGGCCGAAGATCTCCTCGCGGAGGAGGTCCGATCCGAACGTGACGTCGGAGACGACGGTGGGCTCGTAGAAGGTGCCGGGACCGGCGACCGACTTCCCCCCGGTCCGCAGTGTCGCGCCCCGCTCGACCGCATCGGTGACGAGCGCGTCGGCCTTCGCCACGGCCCGGTCATCGATGAGCGGCCCGATGACAACGCCGTCTTCCGTGCCCCGACCGATGCGCATGGCCTTGACACGCTCGGTCACCCTGGCCGCGAACTCGTCGGCGACGGAGCGATGCACGAGGAAGCGGTTGGCGGCCGTGCACGCCTGGCCGATGTTTCGGAACTTCGCCGCGAGGGCCCCGTCGACAGCCTTGTCGAGGTCGGCGTCGTCGAAGACCACGAACGGCGCGTTGCCACCCAGTTCCATCGAGGTGCGCAGCACGCCCTCGGCGGCTTGCGCCAACAGTTTCTGGCCGACCGGGGTGGAGCCGGTGAACGACAGCTTCCGCAGCCGCGGGTCGCGGATGATCGGCTCCGACACCTGGCCGGAGTTGCTCGTCGTGATCACGTTGACCACGCCCTTCGGTAGCCCGGCGTCCTGGAGCAGCTTGACCAAGTAGAGCGTCGTGAGCGGCGTCAGCTCCGCCGGCTTGATCACGACGGTGCAGCCCGCTGCGAGCGCCGGGGCGATCTTGCGGGTGGCCATCGCCAGGGGGAAGTTCCACGGGGTGATCAGGTAACACGGACCCAGCGCGTGCTGCGAGACGATCATTCGGCCGGTGCCTTCGGGGTTCGGCCCGTAGCGGCCCTGGATCCGCGCCGCCTCCTCGCTGAACCACCGGACGAACTCGCCCCCGTAGGCGACCTCGCCCCGGGCCTCGCCGAGCGGTTTGCCCATCTCGATCGTCATCAGCAGCGCGAAGTCCTCCTTGCGCTCCTGCAGCAGGTCGAAGGTGCGGCGGAGCAGCTCCGCCCGCTCCCGGAGGGGTGTGCGCGACCATGCGGGGAAGGCTGCGTGGGCAGCATCGAGCGCCGACTTGCCGTCGGCGACGGACGCGTCCGCGATCTCCTTCACGACTTCGCCCGTAGCAGGGTCGAACACCTTCAGCGTCCTGCCGCCCTCGGCAGCACGCCACTCGCCTCCGATGAACAGTCCATCGGGCACATCGGCCAGCAGAACGGATTCGCGGCTCTCGCTCATGGCAGCGTTCCTTCGTCGTCGGACTTCCCTGTCGTGAAGTCGCTGGGGGTGGCTTGACCGGTCCAAGGGGACCATATACGATTTCAGATACGATCCAAGGGGAGCGAATGACGACTCACATCAGCAACGAGGCGCACGCTGTGGACCCACGTTTCGCGGGCCTTCCCAGTCGGCCAGGGAAGATCATCGCCGTCCATCTCAGCTATCCGTCACGCGCCGACCAACGCGGCCGGCGGCCGGCTCATCCTTCGTACTTCCTCAAGCCGTCGAGCTCGGTGGCGGCATCCGGCGGCTCGATCGAGCGTCCCGAGGGAACCGAACTCCTTGCCTTCGAGGGCGAGGTCGCGCTGGTCATCGGCGAGCCGGCCCGCCGGGTGTCGGCCGGTGACGCGTGGTCGCACGTCGCGTGGGTGACCGCGAGCAACGACTTCGGCCTGTACGACCTGCGCGCGAACGACCGTGGGTCGAACGTCCGGTCCAAGGGCGGCGACGGCTTCACCCCGATCGGTCCCGAGCTCATCGACGCGCGGATCGTGCCCCCTGATGCGCTCCGCGTGCGCGTGTGGGTGAACGGCGAGATCGCCCAGGACGACACCACCGCCGGGCTGCTCTTCACGTTCCCGCAGATGGTCGCCGACCTGTCGCAGCACTTCACCTTGGAGAGCGGGGACGTCATCCTCACCGGCACGCCCGCGGGTTCCTCCGTCGTGGCTCCCGGGGACGTCGTCGAGGTCGAGGTCGACGCGCCGGGCGTGGCCGGTGCACCGAGCTCAGGACGGCTCGTCACCACGGTGGTCCAGGGCACGGCGTCGTTCGACGCCTCACTCGGGTCGCTTCCCGCGGTGGACGACACACAGCGCGCCGAGGCGTGGGGGTCGCGCGAGGCCGCCGGACTCCCCGCTGAGCCGATCGCCTCCTCGGCGGCCTCAGCCCCCGGCGTCCTGACCCCGGAGCTGCGGGCGAAGCTGGAGAAGGCACCCGTCGCCGGCCTGTCCCAGCAGCTGCGCAAGCGGGGTCTGAACGACGTCACGATCGACGGTGTCCGCCCGATGCACCCGGACCGGAAGGTCGTCGGGACCGCCCGCACGCTGCGCTTTGTCCCCCACCGGGAGGACCTGTTCGCCTCCCACGGAGGCGGCTACAACGCACAGAAGCGCGCCTTCGACGCGGTGGGCGAAGGTGAGGTCATCGTCATCGAGGCACGCGGGGAGACCCGCTCCGGAACGCTCGGGGACATCCTCGCCATCCGTGCCCACGCCCGCGGGGCAGCCGCCATCGTGACCGACGGCGGAGTGCGCGACTACGAGGCCGTCGCCGCGGTCGGCATCCCGGTCTACACCAGCGGCGCGCATCCCGCCGTCCTCGGCCGACGTCATGTGCCGTGGGACGTCGACGTCACGATCGGCTGTGGCGGCACGACCGTCCAGCCCGGCGACGTCGTCGTGGGTGACGCCGACGGGGTGATCGTCATCCCGCCCACGCTCGTCGAGGAGGTCGTCGACGCGGCCCTCGCCCAGGAGGACGAAGACGCCTGGGTTGCCGCCCGGGTCGCGGAGGGACACCCGGTGGACGGGCTGTTTCCCATGAACGCCCACTGGCGCGCCCGCTACGACGAGGCCCTCCAGCAGGTTCACACACCGACGCCATGAGGCCGTCCAGCGGCCCGAACAGGTCGCACGCAGACCCCGGTCGGTGACGCCCCGCAGTTCCATGCCGCACGAACACCCCGATGAGGCCTGCAGCCTCTTCACCCATATCCGGGAGACCCCATGACCAACATCGCCACGCTCGGCGCGGAACGCCACGTCCCCGCCGACCTGCCCACCCGCATCCAGCACTACATCGACGGCGAGTTCGTCGACTCGGCGGACGGCGACACGTTCGACGTGCTGGACCCTGTCTCGAACCAGGTGTACTTGCAGGCCGCCGCCGGCAAGAAAGCCGACATCGACAGGGCTGTCGCCGCCGCCCGCCGAGCCTTCGCCGAGGGACCGTGGCCCCGGATGCTCCCCCGCGACCGCTCGCGAGTCCTGCACCGCGTCGCCGACATCGTCGAGTCCCGCGACGCCCGGCTCGCGGAGCTCGAGTCGTTCGACTCCGGCCTCCCGATCACCCAGGCGCTCGGGCAGGCACGCCGGGCGGCCGAGAACTTCCGGTTCTTCGCCGACCTGATCGTGGCCCAGGCGGACGACACCTTCAAGGTGCCCGGCCGCCAGATCAACTACGTCAACCGCAAGCCGATCGGCGTCGCGGGGCTGATCACGCCGTGGAACACGCCGTTCATGCTCTCGTCGTGGAAGCTCGGTCCGGCGCTCGCGACCGGCAACACCGTCGTGCTGAAGCCCGCCGAGTTCACGCCGCTGTCCGCGTCGCTGTGGGCGGGGATCTTCGAGGAGGCCGGGGTACCGAAGGGCGTCTTCAACCTCGTGAACGGCCTCGGCGAGGACGCCGGCGACGCGCTGGTGAAGCACCCCGACGTGCCGCTGATCTCCTTCACCGGCGAGAGCCGCACCGGGCAGATCATCTTCGGCAACGCCGCGCCGTTCCTCAAGGGCCTGTCGATGGAGCTCGGCGGCAAGTCGCCGGCGGTCGTCTTCGCCGACGCCGACCTGGACGCCGCGATCGACGCGACCATCTTCGGCGTCTTCTCGCTCAACGGTGAGCGCTGCACCGCCGGCAGCCGGATCATCGTGCAGCGGGACGTGTACGACGAGTTCGTCGAGCGCTACGCCGCGCAGGCCAAGCGGGTCAAGGTCGGCTACCCGCACGACCCGGACACCGAGGTCGGCGCCCTCGTGCACCCCGAGCACTACGACAAGGTGATGAGCTACGTCGAGATCGGCAAGACCGAGGCTCGCCTCGTCGCCGGCGGTGGGCGTCCAGAGGGTTTCGACGCGGGCAACTTCGTGGCCCCGACGGTGTTCGCCGACGTCGCCCCGGACGCCCGCATCTTCCAGGAGGAGATCTTCGGCCCGGTCGTCGCGATCACGCCGTTCGACACCGACGAGGAGGCGCTCGCCCTGGCGAACAACACCAGGTACGGCCTCGCCGCCTACATCTGGACGAACGACCTCAAGCGCGCGCACAACTTCGCCCAGTCCGTCGAGGCCGGCATGGTGTGGCTCAACTCGAACAACGTGCGCGACCTGCGCACCCCGTTCGGTGGCGTCAAGGCCTCGGGGCTCGGTCACGAAGGCGGCTACCGCTCGATCGACTTCTACACCGACCAGCAGGCGGTGCACATCACGCTCGGCAAGGTGCACAACCCGACCTTCGGCAAGCAAGAGCACCCCGAGCCGTCGCTGGACGACCCGGAACTCCGCTGAGCTGAACCCGGACCTCCGAACCCCCTACTCGAGCAAGGACGCCGACATGACCCGCGCCAACGACCGCACCCTCACGTCCTCGGGCTTCTACGTCTCGCAGGAAGCGCCCATCCACAGCGACAACCCCATCGCCACGCCGCAGGCGGCGCCGCCGGACGTCCTGCGCTGTGCCTACATGGAGCTCGTGGTGACCGACCTGGCGGCCTCGCGTCAGTTCTACGTCGACGTGCTCGACCTGGTGGTCACCGAGGAGGACGAGGACAGCGTCTACCTCCGCTCGATGGAGGAGTTCATCCACCACAACCTCGTGCTGCGCAAGGGTCCGGTGGCCGCGGTCGCCGCGTTCTCCTACCGCGTGCGCACGCCCGAGGACCTGGACAAGGCCGTCGCGTTCTACACCGAGCTCGGTTGCCGGGTCGAACGTCGCGCCGAGGGCTGGACCAAGGGCATCGGCGACTCGGTGCGCGTCGAGGACCCGCTCGGGTTCCCGTACGAGTTCTTCCACGACGTGGAGCACGTCGAGCGGCTCGCGTGGCGCTACGACCTGTACACGCCGGGCGCGCTCGTCCGCCTCGACCACTTCAACCAGGTGACCCCCGACGTGCCGCGTGCCGTGGCCTACATGCAGACCCTCGGGTTCCGCGTGACCGAGGACATCCAGGACGACGAGGGCACCGTGTACGCGGCGTGGATGCGGCGCAAGCCCACCGTGCACGACACCGCCATGACCGGCGGCGATGGACCGCGCATGCACCACGTCGCGTTCTCCACGCACGAGAAGCACAACATCCTCGCGATCTGCGACAAGCTCGGCGCACTGCGGCGCTCTGACGCCATCGAGCGGGGCCCTGGCCGTCACGGCGTCTCCAACGCGTTCTACCTCTACCTCCGCGACCCCGACGGTCACCGCGTCGAGATCTACACGCAGGACTACTACACCGGCGACCCCGACAACCCGGTGGTCACCTGGGACGTCCACGACAACCAGCGCCGCGACTGGTGGGGCAACCCGGTCGTGCCCTCCTGGTACACCGAGGCGTCGCTCGTGCTCGACCTCGACGGCAATCCCCAGCCTGTCGTCGCCCGCACCGAGAACTCGGAGATGGCGGTGACGATCGGCGCCGACGGGTTCTCCTACACGCGTCCGAGCGAGGGTGAGGAGTCGATGCCGACCTGGAAGCAGGGCGAGTACAAGCTGGGCAACCAGCTCTGACCCGTTCCACCAGGAGGAGTCGACGCATGCTCGAAGCCGAGGTGATCGCCGCGATCGCCGAAGAATTGGCCGACGCGGATCGTGAGCGCCGCGTCATCCCGCGGATCACGGCGAGGTACCCCGACGCCACCGTCGAGGACTCGTATGCCATCCAGGGGGTCTGGCGCGACAAGAGCCTGGCGGCCGGCCGCCGGCTGGTGGGACGCAAGATCGGTCTCACCTCCCGTGCGATGCAGCAGGCGACGGGCATCACGGAGCCGGACTACGGCGTCATGTTCGACGACACGGTGTGGGAGAGCGGCGCACAGATCCCGTTCGACGCGTACTCGAACGTGCGCATCGAGGTCGAGCTCGCGTTCGTGCTGAGCGAGCCGCTCGAGGGGCCGCACTGCACCCTGTTCGACGTGCTGCGGGCAACGGAGTACGTCACGCCCGCGCTCGAGGTGCTGAACTCGCACATCGAGCTCGAGGGTCGCACCATCGTCGACACCATCAGCGACAACGCCGCCTACGGCGGGATGGTGCTGGGGGGCACGCCCAAACGCCCCGACGACGTCGACCTGCGGTGGATCTCCGCGCTGCTCTACCGCAACGAGACCATCGAGGAGACCGGTGTCGCGGCCGGCGTCCTCGGCCACCCCGGCGTCGGTGTGGCCTGGCTGGCGAACAAGCTCGCACAGCACGGGGCCGGCCTCGGTGCGGGGGAGATCGTCCTCGCCGGGTCGTTCACCCGACCGATGTGGGTCTCCCGCGGCGACAGCGTCGTGTGCGACTACGGGACGATGGGGTCGATCGCATGCCGCTTCGTCTGAGTCCGACGTTCCGTGATCGACTCGGCCGGTCGGACCGGCCGCTCGCGGGCATGTGGGTGAGCTCGGGTTCACCGCTCGTCGCGGAGATCTGCGCCGGTGCCGGCCTCGACTGGGTCCTCATCGACATGGAGCACTCCCCCAACGGGCTCGAGGCGGTGCTGGCGCAGCTGCAGGCGGTGGCGGCCTATCCGGTCACGCCGGTGGTGCGCGTGCCGATCGGCGACGTGGTCACGATCAAGCAGGTGCTGGATCTCGGCGCGCAGAACATCCTCGTGCCGATGATCTCCTCGGCTGCCGAAGCCCAGGCGGTCGTCGACGCCGTGCGCTACCCACCCCGCGGCCGCCGCGGCGTGGGGTCGGCGCTCGCCCGCTCGGCCCGGTGGAACCGCGTGGACGGCTATCTCGCCGACGCTGACGCCTACGTCTCGGTGTTCGTCCAGGTGGAGACCGCGGGCGGCGTCGACAACGCGGCGGCGATCGCGGCGGTCGACGGCATCGACGGCGTGTTCGTCGGGCCCTCCGACCTGGCCGCATCGATGGGCCTGCTCGGTCAGCAGACGCATCCGGACGTCACCGCCGCCGTGCTACGGGCGTTGGAGGCGATCCGCTCCACGAGCACCCCCGCCGGTGTGAACGCCTTCGACCCGACCTTCGCTCAGTCCTACCTGGACGCAGGAGCGTCGTTCGTCCTCGTCGGCGCCGACGTCGCGCTCCTGGCGCGCGGCTCGGAAGCCCTGGCCGCACGCTGGGTGCCCGCGGCAGACGGGATCGAGCGCGCCTCGTACTGAGCCGGGTGTGCTGACCGGACGGACAGGTGGACGAGCGGCTGGTGCGGGGGCCCCGCCGGCCTCCGGTCGCACATCGTGCGCGCGAAGCGGACTCCTGACGACCCGGCCGGGGTCAGCGAGTTCCCCCACCTGATCGTCAACCAGGCGCGCGTGCAGGACTACTTCGCCGAGTTCATGGCCAACTCCCCGGCCCGGCTGAGGCCCGACTTCGGCCTGGAGTTCGTCGGCGTGGAGGTCGCCGACGGCGGCGAGCACCCCGTCACGGTCACCCTGCGCCACAGCAGCGGCCCGCGGGAGGGACAGACGCGCACCGTGCGCGCGAAGTACGTGGTCGGCTGCGACGGCGCGCGCAGCGCCGTGCGCCAGGCGATCGGGGGCACGCTCGCCGGTGACTAGGCGCTGCACGCGTGGGGCGTGATGGACGTCCTCACCGTCACCGACTTCCCCGACATCCGCACCAAGTGCGCCATCCAGTCCCGAGGACGGCGGCAGCATCCTGCTGATCCCGCGCGAGGGCGGTCACCTCGACCGCTTCTACGTCGACCTGGGCGAGGTGTCCCCGGACGACAACGGCGCGGTCCGCAGGACGACGATCGAGCAGATCATCGCCAGGGCGAACCAGATCCTGCACCCTTACACGGTGGACGTGAAGCACGTCGCCTGGCACAGCGTCTACGAGGTCGGCCACCGCCTCGCCGACAGGTTCGACGACCCACCGCTGGGCGACACCCTCTCCCGCGCGCCGCGTGTGTTCATCACCGGCGATGCCTGCCACACGCACAGCGCCAAGGCCGGGCAGGGGATGAACGTGTCCATGCAGGACGGCTTCAACCTGGCCTGGAAGCTCGGCCACGTGCTCGACGGCCGCAGCCCCGCATCGCTGCTGAGCACCTACGCCGCGGAGCGCCGGGTGGTCGCCAAGGACCTCATCGACTTCGACAAGCAGTGGTCGACGCTGATGGCGACGAAGCCCGAAGCGCTCGCCGACCCCTCCGAGCTCGAGGACTTCTACGTGAAGACCTTCGAGTTCCCGGCGGGCTTCATGACCCAGTACGAGCCCTCGGTCATCGTCGCCGACCCGGAGCACCAGGCCCGCGCCACCGGGTTCACGCTCGGCAAGCGCTTCCGGTCGGCGCCGGTCGTCCGGGTCTGCGACGCCAACCCCGCGCAGCTCGGCCACCACGCCCGCGCCGACGGGCGGTGGCGCATCTACGCGTTCGCGGACGCGGCCGCGCCCGGACAGCCATCAGCGCTGACCGACTTCGCGGAGTGGCTCGCGCACTCCCCCGAGTCGCCCGTCGTCATGCACACCCCGGACGGCGCGGACGTCGATGCCTGGTTCCACGTCAAGGTGGTCTACCAGCAGCCCTTCGAGGACGTGGACATGCGCTCGGTGCCCGAGGCGTTCCTCCCGCGCGTCGGCCCGTTCGGCCTCCGCGACTACGAGAAGGTCTACGCCGTCGACCCCCAGCAGGACATCTTCGAGCTCCGGGGCGTCGACCGGGATGGCGCCGTGGTGGTCGTCCGGCCGGACCAGTACGTCGCTGACGTGCTGCCGTTGCCGGCGACGGACCGGCTGGGCGCGTTCTTCGAGTCCGTCTTCCTGGCGCGGAGCACCGCGAGCTGACGTGCGGATCGTTCGTGGTGCGAGGTGACCGGCTCGCCGTCGTCACACCCGCGCCACGGACGAGCTGCTCGAGGACGTGGACGCCGTCGCACTCGGAGCGGGCCCAGCCGGCCAACCGGTCGAGAGGGCGGACCACCGTCGACCGGCCCCGCCCGCGGGCCGGCTCGGCTGCTCAGCCCTGCGGCGGGAAGACCTTGCCTGGGTTCAGGATCCCGGCGGGGTCGAAGGCGGCCTTGATCTGCCGCTGGATCGCCATCTGGGCGTCACCGAGCTCGTCCTTCAGCCACTGGCGCTTGAGCAGGCCTATCCCGTGCTCCCCGGACAGGGTCCCGCCGAGCTCCAACGCGTACTCGAACAGCGCCTCCGCTGCCTTCCAGACCACCTCCGGTACCTCGTCGCCGGGGAAGGCGAAGGCAGGGTGCAAGTTGCCGTCCCCCGCGTGGCAGGCCGTCGGGATGATCACGTCGTAGCGGTCCTCGAGCTCCCGGATCCGCCTGAACATGGCGCTCATCCGGTCCATCGGGACGGCGACGTCCTCCACCAGCAGCGTGCCCAGGCTCTCGATGGCGGGGAACGCCTCGCGGCGCACGGCCATCAGCCGTGCGGATTCCTCAGGGTCCGTCGTGACCTCCGCCACCGCTCCGGCGGCCATTACGAGCGCGTGCACCGCCTCCGCCTCCGCGACCGCTCCCGTGCCGTCGGTCTGCACCAGGAGCAGGGAGTCGCCGCGCGCCAGGAGGTCGAGGCCGTTGTAGCGGCTCACGCACTCCAGCGTCCGACGATCCAGCAGCTCCATCACCGCCGGGGTCAGGCCCGCCGCGACGACCGCAGCGGCGGCCCGTGCAGCCTGCTCGACCGAGGAGAAGTAGGCGCTGATGGTCGCCACCGGGCCGCGGACGAGGGGCCGCAACTTCAGCGTGCACTCCGCGATCACCCCCAGCGTCCCCTCGGACCCGATCATGAGCGCACACAGGTCCAGCCCGGTGACGCCCTTGACGGTGTCGTGACCGACGCTGATCAGCCGCCCGTCGGCCAGGACGACCTTGAGCGAGAGGACGGATTCGCGGGTCACGCCGTACTTGGCGCAGAGCAGGCCGCCGGCGTTGGTGGCGACGTTTCCGCCGACGGTGGAGATCCCCCGGCTGGCCGGATCGGGGGCCCACCACAGCCCTCGCTCCGCCAGCTGCCTGTTGAGCTCGGCGTTGATGACCCCCGGCTCGACGACGGCGAGACGGTTCTCCACGGAGATCCGCAGGACGCGGTCCATGGCCCGGGTGGACAACACGATCTCGCCGACCCCGGCGATCCCACCGCCGACCAGGCCGGTGCCTGCCCCTCGTGTCACGACCGGGACGCCGTGTGCGCTGGCGATCCGGCAGGTCTCCTGGATGTCCTCCACCGATCTGGCGGTCACCACGCAGAGGGGAAGGCCCGGGCTGACCTGACCCGACCGGTCCCGCCGGTACTGCTCCAACACGCCCGGAGATGTCTCCACCCGGCCGGGGAGCTTCCCGAGCAGGGCAGCGACGACAGGGCCGGCGCCGTGGCTCTCGCTGGGCACAGTCACCTGACGGGTCACCGCCGGTCAGGCACGCGCCGTGTCAGCGTGGCGCAGACCGTAGATCGGATTCTGGGCCTGCTCCTCCTCGTTCTCCGGCCCGAGCGCGATCCCGCGGCGGTCGCGGATGAGCGCCGTGGCACACATGGCCACCAGCGTGATCCCGATGAGGTACCACCCGACGGAGTAGACCGTGCCGGTGCGCTGGACGAGAGCGGTGCCGATGAGCGGCGCGAAGGCACCGCCCAGGATAGACCCCAGGGCGTAGGAGATGGACACACCCGAGTAGCGGATGGACGCGGGGAACAACTCCGAGAAGAACGCCGCCTGCGGCCCGTAGCTGAGACCGGTCCCGATGCTGAAGAGCGCCAGGCCGAGCGCGAGGAGCCCGACGCGCCCCGTGTTGACGAGCGCGAACAGCGGAAAGACCGCGAGGAGCTGGCAGGAGAACCCGAGAAGGTAGGTGTTCCGCCGGCCGATCCGGTCGGAGATGAGACCACCCGCCCACGTGGTGCCGAGCCACACGACAGCCGAGAAGGCCACGGCGACGAGGACCGGGGTCCGTTCGAGCCCGACCGGTCCTGTGGGGTCGGTGGCGTAGTTCTGGATGAACCCCCCGGTGGTCATGTACCCGGCCGCGTTGTTCCCCGCGAACGTGAGCGCGGCGAGGATGACCAGCGGGAAGTGGCGGCGGAAGAGCCGCACGGCCGGAACGCGGGTCGTCGCACCCCTCGCGGCGATCTCCTTGAACACCGGACTCTCGTCGACCTTGCGGCGGATCATCACGCCGACGAACAGCAGGACGATGCTCAGCAGGAACGGCACCCGCCAACCCCAGTCGAGGAACGCCTGACCCGGAGCGATCACCCCGCTCATCAGGGCGAGCATGCCGGAGGCGAGCAGCATGCCGATGGGCACACCGATCTGCGGGAACGCGCCGTACATGCCCCGCTTCTTGGCTGGTGCGTTCTCGACCGCCATGAGCACGGCTCCACCCCACTCCCCGCCCGCCGAGATCCCCTGGACGATGCGCAGGAGGAGCAACAGGACGGGGGCGGCAACGCCGATCTGGGCGTAGGTCGGCACCAGCCCGATCAGGGTCGTCGACCCGCCCATGAGGAGGAGCGTGAGCACCAGCATGCGCTTGCGCCCGATCTTGTCCCCGAAGTGCCCGGCGAGGGCCGCGCCGAGCGGCCGGAAGAGGAAGCTCAGGCCCACGGTCGCGAACGACAGCAGAATGGCCGTCGACTCCCCGGCGGGCGCGAAGTAGGTCTGCGCGAACACCAGACCGGCGGCATTCGCGTAGATGAAGAAGTCGTACCACTCGATCGTCGTACCGACGACGGTCGCGGTGGCCACCCGCCTGCGTTCAGCAGCTGTCGTGGGGTTGAGCGTGGTCACTGCGGAGTCGGACACTGATGACCTCTTCGTCGTAGTCGTGACATCGTCGTCATGTCGGGGCAGCGCCCACGGCGCTGGACGGCACTCGCGTCCCGGCACGCTGGGCCCTCTGGCTCGCGCCCAGGTTGCGTCCCCCGGCGTTCACTCCGGCACCTCGCGGTTGCCGTCTTGTTGCTGCACCGGCCGGTGCGCGTCCCCGCGGACAGCGGGGACGTCGTGGTGGTGACCATCGCGGACCACGGCCTAGCGCGACTGCTGATCGAGCTGCTGCCCGGGGGGACGGTCGTCTCCAGCGACGGCTGGAGAGAGGAGGCCGACCTCGGCGCCGATCGTGGTGTCGTCGCCGTGGCCGGTCTTGACCACGGTGGCGCCGTCCAGGGTGAACAGCCGGGTCCGGATGGAGCTGAGGATGGTCGGCTCGTCGCTGTAGGAACGGCCGGTCGCCCCCGGCCCGCCGCAGAAGAGCGTGTCGCCGGTGAAGACGGTGCCCAGGTCGGCCGCGTGCAGGCAGGTGCTGCCCGGCGAGTGGCCCGGGGTGTGCAGTGCGTCCAGGTGGATGCCGCCGACGGTGAGCCGGGTGCGGTCGACCAGGTCGCGGTCCGGTGCGGTGTCGGGGTAGACGACGTCCCACAGCATCCGGTCGTCCGGGTGCAGCCAGATCGGTGCCCCGGTGGCCTCGCGCAGCCGGACGGCTGCGGTGATGTGGTCGTTGTGGCCGTGGGTGAGCACGATCCCGGTCACCGTCCGGCCGGCCACCGCCGCGAAGATCGGCGCGGCATCGTGCGGGGCGTCGACGACGATCACCTCGTCGTCGTCCCCGACCAGCCAGACGTTGTTGTCGACGTCGAAGTCCTGCCCGTCGAGGCTGAACACCCCGGAGACGACGGCCTTGTCGATGCGCGGGACGGTCATCGGGACACCATCACCGAGCGCAGCGCCTCGCCGTCGTGCAGGTTCTCGAAGCCCGACTCGACCGCGGCCAGGCTGACCGAAGTGCGGTCGCCCTGCCAGGAGGACGTCGGCGCCCCACCCCGGCCGACCAGTTCGATCATCGGCGAGGTGATCGACATCGGCGGATCCGGGACGCCGACCGGCGCCACGGAGCGGGCCAGGAACCGGAAGGCGTCGTCACGCGGGTCGGGGACGGTCACCCAACCAGCGGGAGGGACCGGCCGGACTTCGCTGGCTCGCACGGTCATGTTGGGCAGCCCCCTCGTCGACGTCTGCACACCTCGGACCACTGTGGCGGCGATCACCTGTCCAGGTAAAGCTCATAAGTGTTGCCTAACAGACAACCTCTTTTGGGGAATGCAGCCGGCCAAGGCCGCGCGCAGGCACCCGTGAGGGCATCGACGCCACTCGTCGGCGTGCTTCGCGCGTGAGTCGCACCGGACCACCCGGCCAGCGGCGACCGAAGCCACCACTGACCGCACACGAAACGAGGGGAACCTCGCCGCCCTGACGAGAGAATCGCATTCGTCATCGCTGTGACGACGATCCATCAGCCGTCGGCTCAGGGGCTCGGTCGTCGGGGATGACCCGACGACGGGCTTCCGCCCTGGGGACGTGGACCAGGTGGCGATCGCCGCCGCCGTGGGCGCTGCGACGTTCACCGTCACCGCCGGCGCGCCCTTCGCCATCACGACGCGTGCTGTCGCGCACGCTCTCGAGCAGCGGACCGCCGTCGTCCTCGCGAACCCGTACGACCTGGCCACGGCGGAGGCGGGCGACGGCGAGGAGACCGGGTCCGCCCCGTCCACGGCGATGACGCCTACGAAACCGTCAGCCGACCCGGCCGTGGTCGAGCAGGTGGTCCGGCGACTGGCCGCCGCCCGTCGGCCACTGGTCCTGGCCGGTCGCGACGCCTGGCTCTCCGGTGCCGGCAGCACCCCTGGCCGAGCTGGCCGACGAGCTCGGCGCCCTGGTCGCCACGACGGCGCAGGGGGTCAACGTCGTCCCCGATCACCCCTTCAGCCTGGGCATCGCAGGAGGGTTCGCGCACGAGCGGGCCGCGGAGCTGATTCACCAGGCCGATGTCGTCCTGGTCGTCGGCGCCCGGCTGAACCAGTTCACCATGCGGTTCGGGGACTCCTTCGGCGCCGACGCCGACGTCGTGCAGATCGACGTCGCCGACGCCGCCACCCACCCGCGGGTGGACCTGTACCTGCGTGGCGATGCCGCCACGGCGAGCGCCGACATCCTGAGTGGGCTCCGCCTCGCCAGGGGCGACGGCGCCGTTGCCCGCACATGGCGCGCGGGCCTGCCGGACCTCCCCGGGTTCGATCCCCGTGATCGGGACCCGGGCACGGGCCTGGCCGCCGACGGCCGCCTCGACCCACGGTCCGTGGTGCCGCCCTGGACCGACTGCTGCCGGCCAACCGCCTCGTCGTCGAGGACGGCGGCCACTTCCTCGGCTGGGCGCCCACCTACCTGGCGCTCCCCGCACCGAACCACTTCCTGATGACGGGCACGGCGTTCCAGGTCATCGGCCTCGGCCTACCCGCTGCCGTGGGCGCCGCCCGCGCCCGCCCCGACGCGACGGTCGTGCTGTGCACCGGCGACGGCGGGATGCTGATGGCCCTGGCCGATCTCGACACCCGGCGCGCGGGTCCAGTCCCCCGCGGACCTGGACTCCCTGCAGCAGTGGCAGCAGGACGGCTCCCCCGGCGTGCTGCTGGAGGAGATCATCGCCGCCACCGCCCGGGCACGCGCCCAGCGGTCGTGAGGCGCACGCGCGCCGCCTCCTGCCGGGCGAAGACGGCAGCGCCGGGTGCGGGCTGCCCGACCGCTCCGGCGGAGTGGAGCGACCGGTGCGTCCGCACCGACGGCGAGATCTGATCTCGGCACGTCCCCCCACCCGGGTCCGCCCATCACGTGCCTCCGGCCGACCGGTTGCGGTCGACACCGGCCCGTGAAAGATGAGGGCGTGGACATCGACGTGCAGTGGAGCCCGAACGAGCTGGAGATGCTGCGTGCGCGAGCCGAAGCGGAGCACCGCTCCGTGGAGCAGGTGGTGCACAACGCGGTGTCCGAGTACCTCAGCCGACACAACACGCACGACCTCTTCGCACACGCGCACAACCGTGATCTGGGGGATCTCTCAGGTCTGGACAACGGCTGAGTCCTCCACGCCGGACGGGCCGAGCGGACGACGGCGGCCACGTGCAGCCGCCGATGGTGGCCCCACGACAGCCCATGGCCGGCCGGTCCGCACGGCGGCGGGCCGTTCAGCGCTGACTGTTGCCCGATGGTGGAGCGCCCGCGGGGTGGGGGCCGCACCCGGTCGACGCGGCATCAGCCAGAGCGTGCCGGGCGGCCTGGCGCGGCAGGGTGGGTGGTCGGCGCAGGCCCAGCGCCGACCACCCCCGTGCCGGCGAGGGGTCAGACAGCCCGCGCCGGCAG
Organism: Geodermatophilus sp. URMC 61; assembly: GCF_052931555.1. Taxonomy (NCBI): domain Bacteria; kingdom Bacillati; phylum Actinomycetota; class Actinomycetes; order Geodermatophilales; family Geodermatophilaceae; genus Geodermatophilus; species Geodermatophilus sp. URMC 61. The sequence continues at coordinate 272,914 of NZ_JBRFHZ010000002.1, read as the reverse complement.
CCGAACGAGGTCCCCGTCGAGGTCCGCGAGGCGGGGAGCCCCGAGCAGCCTCATGGTGCGCTCGAGTTCTGTCGACAGGATCCCGGCTGCCCGGTCGACCCCGGCCTCTCCCGCGGCCATGAGCCCGTAAAGGTACGCCCGGCCGATCAGCACGAAGCTCGCTCCCGAGGCGAGCGCGGCGGCGATGTCGGCCCCCGACATGACCCCGGAGTCGATGCCGAGCACGACGCGATCACCGACGGCCTCGCGGACCTCGGACAGCATCATGAGCGGGGTCACGGCGCGGTCCAGCTGCCTCCCCCCGTGGTTGGACAGCACGATGCCGTCGACGCCGACCTCGGCCAGCTTGCGCGCGTCGGCCACGGACTGCACGCCCTTGACGATGAGCGGTCCGTCCCATTCCCGTCGGATCCAGGCGAGGTCGTCGATCGTCATCTTCGGGTCGAAGAGGCGGGACATGTGGCCCGCGAGGTCCCCGGCGGTCCCGCCCATGGAGGCGAACCCGAGCGGGGGTGTCGTCAGGAAGTTGTAGCTCCACGCCGGGTGTCGCAGGCCGTCGGCGTAGCTGCGCAGTGCCAGGCGCGGAGGGAACGAGAAGCCGTGACGGGCGTCGCGCAGTCGCGAGCCTCCCGTCGGGACGTCGACGGTCAGCATGAGTGCCGAGTAGCCGGCCTCGCGTGCCCGGTGCATCAGGGACGTGCTCAGCTCGCGGTCCCGCGAGACGTACAACTGGAACCAGCGGGTCGCGTCCGGAGCCGCGGCCGCGACGTCCTCGATCGCCGTGGTGCCCATCGTCGAGAGCGTGTAGGCGATCCGGCGGCGTTCGGCGACGCGCACCACGGCGGGCTCGCCCGCGTGGTGCATCATGCGGGTGAACCCCGTCGGGGCGAACACGAACGGCTGGTCCAACGTCGTACCGAACAGCGTGCACGACGTGTCGACGCTCGAGACGTCCTGCAGCACGCGGGGCATGAACTCCACGGCGTCGAAGGCGGCACGCGCCCGCCGGTAGCTGATCTCCTGGTCCGCAGCGCCGTCGGTGTAGTCGAAGACGGCGCGCGGGACCCGGCGGCGGGCCTCGCTGCGCAGGTCCTCGATGGTGAGCGCGCGGGTGAGCCGCCTTCGCGTCGCCTGGAGCGGCGGCACGCGCGGCAGGAGGAAGTGCCGGAGCTCCCATGGGTCGGGGAGCACCCTGCGCACCGCTCCGGCACCGGTCGATCGGGTTCTCGCCGACATGCTCACAGTGCTCCGGTCCGGTCGGCCGCGAGCTCGGCCAGCACGCTGTCCGTGTGAGCCCCCAGCATCGGGCCGGCCTGTCCCCGGACGGTCGGGGTCCGGCTGAAGCGCATGGGGGAACCGATCTGCCGCACCTCGCCCATGCGGGGGTGCGGTGCGTCCCAGAAGAACCTCCGTTGCTGGAGGTGGTCGTCGGTGAAGACCTGGTCGTACTCGAGGATCGGCGCCGCCGGGACCCCGGCGCCGGACACCCGCGAGACGACGTCCTCGACGGTCAGGGTCGACGTCCTCTGCTCGATCTGCTCGATGAGGGCTTCCCGGTTGCGCACCCGCTCGGGGCCTGAGGAGAACCGCGGGTCCTCGGGCAGGTGACCCAGGTCGAGTGCGGTGGCGAGGTTCCGCCACAACTTCTCGGTGATCGCCCCGACCGTGGCCCAACCGTCCGAGCATCGCACTGCCTGGTAGGGGGCCTGGTGAGCGTGGGCCGACCCGAGGCGGCGAGTGACCGTGCCGTCGCCGAAGTACGCGCCGGCTTCCCACACGGCGAACGAGACCCCCGACTCCAGGAGCGAGACGTCGATGTGCTGGCCCAGGCCCGACCGATCGCGCTCGTGGAGGGCGGCGGTCACCGCGAGGGCGAGGTACAGCCCGTTCGTGAGGTCGCAGATGGGCACGCCCACCTTGACCGGTGGCATCCCGGGGTAGCCGGTGACGCTCATGATCCCGCTGCGCGCCTGGGCCATGATGTCCAGGCCCGGCAGGTCGGCGAGCGGGCCGTCCTGCCCCCAGCCGGAGCCGGATGCGTACACGAGCTCGGGGAAGCGCTCATGGACGGTCTCGTAGCCGAAGCCCAGGCGTGAGAGCGCCTTGGGCCGGAGGTTCTGGATCAGCACATCGGCGGATCCGAGGAGCGACCACAGAGCGCTGCGCCCCTCCTCCGACTTGAGGTCGAGAGCGACCGACTCCTTGTTGCGGTTGAGTCGCGCGAAGGAGGCGCTCTCCCCCTCCACGAACGGGCCGGCTGCGCGCACCGGGTCACCGTCGACCGGGTTCTCGATCTTGATCACTCTGGCACCCAGATCGGCCAGCTGCATCGTGGCGAACGGTCCTGCCATGAAGACGCCGATCTCGACGACGGTGATGCCGGTCAGGGGTGCGTGTACGGGGGTGGACATGTCAGTTCCTCCGGTCGGAGACGTCGCTCAGGGCGCCCGTCGGGGCGGTGGCTGCGGGCTGGCGAGGCGGGCTGTCCTGCCGGGAGTCCGCCTGCTCGTGTGCCGGGGGCGGCGCGACGGCGGTGCCGGACGCAGACGCGGTCGCCTCGCCGTCCGGCGCGGGGCTCGCGGACACCGAAGCGCGAGGAGCCGTCACGGGCCCCCGCCGGCGCCGGCGGAGCAGCCCCGTGGCGCTGGGGGCGACGAACAGCACGGCGGCGAGCACGAAGATGCCCAGGGCGATGGGCTTCTGGAAGACGATCGCGAAGCTGCCCTCGCCGAGCGACATGGTCTGGGCGAGCGACTTCTCCAGCAGCGGGCCGAGCACCAGTCCCATGACGAGGGGCGCGAGGGGCACGTCCAGTGTCTTCAGCAGGTACCCGATGATCCCGAAGACCACGACGACCCACACGCTGAACATCGTGTTGGTCATCGAGTAGGCGCCGACGAAACACGTCAGGAGGATCGTCGGGTACATGTAGCCGTACGGGACCCGCAGCAGCTGGGCGAAGACGGGAGCCAGCGGCAGGTTCAGCACCAGCAGCATGACGTTCCCGACGAAGAAAGAAGCGAGCAGACCCCAGGTGAGCACCGGCTGCTGCTCGAACAGCAGCGGACCGGGCTGGATGCCGTAGAGCGTGAAGGCGCCCAGCAGGATGGCCGTCGTCGCGCCGCCCGGGATGCCCAGCGTCAGCGTCGGGATGAAGTTGGCGTTCGCGGCAGCGTTGTTCGCGCTCTCCGGAGCGGCAACTCCCTCGATGGCGCCCCGGCCGAACTCGTCGCGGTTCTTCGACACCTTCTTCTCGGCCGCGTACGCCATGAACGACGCGAGTGTCGTCCCCGCTCCCGGCAGGGTGCCGAAGACGAACCCGAGGAAGCTGCCGCGGAGGATCGGCGCACTCGATCGCCTCAGGTCGTCCCGGGTGAGCATGAGGTCGCGGAACCGCGCCCGGATCGGCCGGGCGGCACCGTTGCGGATCTGGTAGAGGACCTCCCCCACCGCGAACAGACCGATCATCATCTCGACGAGCGGCACCCCACTGAGGAGGTTCACGCTGCCGAACGTGTACCGGGCGGCGCCGGAGGTGCTGGACAGCCCGACGGTGGCCAGCGCGATGCCCAGCGCTGCCATGGTGACCCCGAGCATCTTCTGCGTGCCCGAGAAGGCGACGATCGTCAGCAGCCCCAGCAGCACGACGGCGAGCATCTCGACCGGACCAAACTGCACCGCGATGCGCGCCAGGGGCGGGGCGAGCGTCATCAGGAGTGCCAGGCTGATGATCGCGGCGATGAACGAACCGATCGCCGCGATCGCCAGTGCGGCACCCGCTCGGCCCTTCTGGGCCATCGGATAGCCGTCGAAGGTGGTGGTGATGCTCGCCGCCTCACCCGGCGTGGAGATGAGGACGGAGGTGATCGTGCCGCCGTACTGCGCGCCGTAGTAGATGCCGGCGAGCATGATCAGCGCGGTGACCGGCTCCATGGCGAGGGTGAGCGGCAGCAGCAGCGCGACACCCGTCGTCGAGCCCAGTCCGGGCAGGAGCCCGATGACCGTGCCGAGGAGCACGCCGAGGAAGCAGAAGAGGAGGTTCTCCGGCGTCAGCGCCGTCTCGAACCCCACCAGCAGGTTGTCGAGCACATCAGCCTCCGAAGACGGCGTCGCCGAGCAGGCCGCCCGGCAGCGGGAGGGCCAGCAGGACGTCGAAGATCAGGTAGACCAGGCCCACGCTGGCGGCGGAGACCAGCAACGACGCCCACCACCCGCGCCGTTCCACCGCCGCGGAGATGAAGAGCGAGAGCAGCAGCAGGGACAGCAGCAGGCCGAGGAGTGGCACGAGCGCGACGCTCACGACGATCGCGAGGACCACCGTGCCCAGCTGGCCCATCCGCTGCGCCGTCGTGCGGCCGAAGATGTCGCGTTCTGCGGCCTCGCTCCGGCGCCGCGCCTCGGCCACCTCGAGCGCCTGGCTGTCGCGGGCCAGACGACGAACCCGCATCGCAGCTGCGACGAACTGGGTGCCGCCGAGCAGCGCCAGCACGACGCCGGCCGCCAGCGGCAGGAAGCCGCCGCCGAGCTCCCCGTCGTCGGAGATCACGGTGTACTGACCCGCCGTCGCGATCAGGAAGACGCCGACACCGGTGACCACCGCGAACAGGATGGCCTGGCCGAACGTCTCCTCCTTCGCGATCGGAGGGATGCGCAGCTGCGTCACTTCACCACCTCGTTGATGACGGCGTCCTGCTCGGTCACGTAGTCGGAGAAGGCGTCTCCGCTGACCAGCGTGGGGACCATGAGGTTGGTGGCCAGGAACTCCTGGACCCCGTCCGTCTCGTACGCGCGCTCGAGCACGTCGATCCAGTACTGGGTCTGCTGGTCGGTGATGCCGGGAGGGGCGATCGCCGCCCGGATCTGCGCCATCGACACGTTCAGGCCGTTCTCCTCGGCAGTCGGGAGGTCCTCGAAGCCGGCGTAGGGCAGGCGCTCGGAGCCGAGGTGGCAGAGCGCCTTGAGGTCCCCGGACTCGAGCTGCCCGGCGACCTCGCCGGGGTTGAGGAACCCGACGTCGATCTGGTCGCCGAGGAGGGCGGCGATGATCTCGCCGCCGGAGTCGAAGGCGACCTTGTCGAAGTCGCCGCCCGACTGGTCGGCCATGAGCTGCTGGGCGACGCCGTCGATCGTGAGGTCGCCGGACGTCCCGCCCACGATGCGCTCGGACGTCGTGGCTTCGATCATCTGCGCGCAGTCGTCGTAGGGGGCATCCGCCCGGGCCACGACGAAGTTCACGTCCTCCGCGAAGATGGACAGCGGCGTGAACTGGTTGAGGGAGAAGTCCTCGAACGCGCTGCCGGGAACGGCGATGTAGTTCGAGGCGGCGAGCAGCATCTGCGCATCGCCCTCGCGGGACCGGAAGTACTCCACGCCGACCGCGCCGGAGCCGCCCTCCCGGTTCTCCACGGTGACGACCAGGTCGGGCTCGACCTCCTCGATCGCGGAGGCCATCACGCGACCGAACGCGTCGCTGCCGCCGCCGGCGGCGAACGGCACCACCATCGTGACGTCGCGCTCCGGCTCCCAGCTGGCGTCGGACGCCGAGGACGTGCTGTCGCCGGAGCACCCGGCGAGGGCGACCGCCGCCAGGGCTGCCACGGGCAGCATGGCGGTGCGATGAGTGAGGTTCACCTGTGAACTCCTTGGGACGGCGGACACCGCGAGTGCTACTCTGTTCCAGATAAGGAACAGCAGTCCTGATGTGGAATACCGTAACGGCACTGAGGGGTAGGTCACAAGACATGGCGCGCAACTCGGTCCTCGTCCTGCAGATCATCGAGACGCTGGGGCGCGGGACGTCGATGGGACTGAGCGAACTCAGCCAGGCCCTCCACTCCCCCAAGACGTCGGTGCACCGAGCGGTGGCAGACCTGATCGACGAAGGGTGGCTGCGCTCGACCGGGCAGTCCCCGCCCCGCTACTTCCTGAGCGGGAAGGTGCTCCGTGCGGCGCAGGGGGTCAACGGCATGGCGGAGCTGTCCGTCGTCGCCGAGCCGCTGATCGACGAGCTGCACGAGAGCACCGGCGAGAACGTGCAGCTCTCGACGCTCGAGGACGGGTACATCCTCGTCTCCGCGCGCCGGGAGAGTTCGCACGCCCTACGCGTGCACCTCCCGATCGGCGAGCGTGTGCCCTGGCATGCGACCGCCGCGGGGCGCGCCATCGCCGGCCACCTGCCCCCCGAGCGACTGGAGCACCTGCTGGCCGGGGACCTGCCCGCGATGACGCCGGACACCATCACCGACCGGGAAGCCCTCCGCCGGGACATCGAGCGCGGAGTCGACCAGGGCTACGTGGTCAACCGGAACGGCTGGCGTGCCGGCGTGGTGTCCATCGGCGCCGCCATCCTCGACGCCCGGGGGTTCGGCGTCGCGGGCCTGTCGGTGAACGGCGTCGACTCACGCATGACGCCGGACGTCGTCGCTACCGTGGCGTCGAGCGTCCGCGACGCGGCGCAGCGGATCACCTCGGAGCTGACCGGGAGATAGGCCCGCGCGCAGCCCTACGCACCTCGACTCCTCCTCGTCCGGGATCCCGATCCGGGCTCCGGCATGGGAGCGAGCTACGAGGGCATGCGCGAGGCGGGGCCCCGACGCCGGCGCGCGACCCGTCCTCGCGCTCCAGCCCTACGGGGCGCCAGGGCAGACGACGGGCGTCGAGGTGAGAGGGCCGCTCATCCTCCCTCGAGAACCGGCCCCCGGGCGCGGTCGGCCGGGTCATCCCAGCCGCGGTAGACGGGGGGGCGCTTCTCGGCGAAAGCGCGGCGCGACTCGACCAGATCGGACGCCGCTCCGTGCTGGTGCAAGGCGTCGGCGAAGGCTGCGAGCCGACCGTCGAGGCGTGGGCGCATCGCCCGGAGCATGCGCGTGGTGTTCACCCGGGCAGCAGGCGGAAGCGACAGCAGGTGGTCGGCCATCGCGCGGGCCGTGCCCATGAGGTCGCCGACGGTGGGGACCAAGCGGTTGATGAAGCCGAGCTGGTGCAGGCGTTCGGCATCGAAGCGGAGGCCGAAGGCCATCTCCGCCGTCACCGCCATCGGCAGACCCGCTGAGTGGCCGTGGCTGACCCCTCCCAGCAGCCATCGCTTGGCCTCGGAGACCTCGAAGACCGCGTCCGAGACACTCACCCGCAGGTCGGAGTTGGCGACGAGCATGAATCCGCCTCCCATCGCGAACCCGTTCACGGCGGCGATGAAGGGCTTCTCTATCTCGAGCATCCCGTAGAGGTCCCCGGCGTGGACGGCGTCGACGGCATCCCCGGCCGGCACCCCACGAACGGCGGTCTCCTTCAGGTCCTCGCCTGCACAGAACCCGCGGCCCGTGCCGGTGAGGATCGCGACCTCGGCGCTGTTGGTCGCGAAGTCCTGCAACGCGGCGCGTAGCTGCTGGTCCATCTCGACGCCGAGCGCGTTGAGGCGCTCCGGCCGGTTGAGGCGGATGACGAAGACCTCGCCGCTCTGCTCGGTCTCGATGAAGGCCATCCTGACGTCCTTTGCTCGATAGCCGACGGAAGGATCCCCACCGTACCGTATGTAGACCATCGTTCTGTATAAGGAACATCAGGTGGTGTGGATCTCCCACGAGCGCCCGGCATCCGAGCAGACCTCGATCGACCGCGGGCGCGGCAGGAGGTGCGCGCCGAGTAGGCGCAAACCGCATGGTGGCAGCGCCGGCTGGACGAGCCGAAGCGGATCGAGGACCAGGAGCACTTCGTGAGCATCGCCGGGGTGGTCCCGGGCAGGTCCGTTCGTGATACCCGCCGCTGTTCCTGGGCCGGGACGCCGCTCGTCGGGGGCCATGGCCTCGTCCCAGTCGGTGGTGCGCCGGGCTGAGAGCCGCTCACTCCTCGAGGCGCTGGGCGATGTCGGCAGCAGCGGCGAGGACGTGCTTGCCGAAGGTCTGTCCTGGCGACCTGGTCATGCGCAGCAGCGGGGCGACGACGCACACCGCCGCGACCGGCTCGCCACCCAGCACGACGGGGGCGCTGACCGATGCAAGTCCTGGCGTCCGGCTCCCATGGGACTCCGCCCATCCTTCCGGCCGGACGTCGCCCGTGAGCGCCAAGGCCGCGGAGCCCCCGTCGGCGAGCGGCAGCCGGGCCCCGGGGGCCATGACCACGCGCAGTTCGGCGTCAGTGACGACGCTCGCAATGCACAGGCGGTCCTCGCCGCGGAGCACCCACAGCTGACTGCTCTCCCGGGTGTCCTGGGTCAGCCGCTCGAGGACCGGTTGGGCGATGTCGCCGACCCGCGAGGAGAGGAACCGGTGACCGAGGCGGTAGACACCCGAGGGGTCGCGCTGCAGCAGGCCGTGGGCGGTCAGGGCCGCAGCGAGGCGGTGCGCCGTCGACACGGTCAGGTCCAGTTCGCGTGCGATCTCGCTGGCGGAGGCCGGTTGGCGCTCACACAGGTCGACGATTGCCATGCTCTTGTCGAGCACCCCGACGCCGGTGCTGCGGACAGAGCTCATGGGACGAACTTATCGGCCCGTCGGCAGCGGGCCGCACGTGGACCGACGCGACGGACCCCGGCCGCTGCGCCCGTGGGGGGCGAGGCGACCGGGGTCCGAGTTGAAGCGTTCGTCACAGGCTGGTCGGCAGGATCAGGATGAGCCAGGCCAGCACGGGTGCAACCAGGACGATGTAGCCGCAGTACGTCAGCATCTGCTTCTGGAACCGCTGCCGGTCGTCCACCTGGGCCGTGGCCAGCACGATGACGCCGTTGGTGGAGAAGGGGCTGACATCGACGACGGTGGCACAGAAGGCCAGGGCCATGATGAACGCCGCGATGGAGAAGTGGCCGGCCTCCAGCAGCGGCATCGCCAACGGCAGGGCGATCAGGATGATGCCGAAGGACGACCCGACGGCGGAGATGATGCCGACCGCCAGGAGCAACACGAACGCGGTGAGGAGGGGCCAGGGCAGCTCGGTGGCCTTCTCGCCGAGGTAGTCGATCGTGCCGTTGGCGTTGAGAACACCCATGTAGGTCACGACGCCGCAGACGAGGACCACCGCAGACCAGGCGATGGACTTCATGGTGGCCTCGACGCGGCCCGGGAAGGCGAGCAGCAGGACGGCACCGATGCAGGTGGCGGCAACGCCGACGTCGATGCCGAACAGGGCGGCTGCGAGCAGGGCGGCGATCGCGGCGAAGGTTATCCACTGCTCGAAGGTGACCCTGATGGAGGGCGCGAGGTGCAGGGCGTTCGGGTCGACCGCACCGGGGCCGACACCGATCGGGCGGTCGGGCCCGTCGGCGCTCCCACCGCCGACGGCGCTGCCGCCACCGACGGCGCCGCCGCCCGCGGCCGTGCCCGTGGTGCTGCCGGCTCCCACCGCCACGAGGTCCTCCTCGACCACGACCTGCTCGCGGAAGAGGTCGCGGCCGAGAGCCACGAAGGCGATCGCAGCGAAGAGCAGGTTGAGCAGGAAGGGCACGACGAAGAGGGCGACCGGCGAGACGGAGAAGCTCGCCTCGTCGAGCAGCTGCTGGATGCCCACCGAGTAGACGGTGATGGGCGAGAACGCCGCGCCCAGCGCACCGTGACTGAGCATCATGCCCATGAGCAGCGGGTTGATCCTGTAGCGCTTGGCGATCGGCATCGCGATGGGAGCGAGCATCGCCACGGCCAGGACCGAGCCGAGCGCCATGAGGACGGCGGCGAGAAGGAACATCATCCAGACGATCGCCCAGCGCTTGCCCCGGACCAGCTTCAGCGATCGCTGCATGACCACGTCGAGGGTGCCGTTGGCCCGGGCCAGCCCGAACAGCAGCGTGATGCCGAACGCCACGAAGAACATGTCGCCCGGGAAGAAGGACTGCACGTCTTCCACCGAGATCCCGGAAACGAGGCCCCCGACGGCAAAGGCCGCCAGGAACGCGAGTACGCCCATGTTGATGGGCCGCACGGTCGCGATGGCGAAGACCGCCACCAGCGCCGCGACGGAGATCAGATAAACCACGCCAGGTCCTCCTCCGAGATGTGGCCGACGCTTGGGGATCACTCGCTGGAGGAGCGCGTCGTCGGATCCATGATTCCCACTATTTGGCAACTATTGACCATACTGTGGGATGTGAGGAGGACCATAGCGGGCGTCAGCGGCTTCGACAAGGGTTGTTCCAGGCGCATGCCGTCGACGGGCGACCGACGGCATCCGCGCGCCGTTGCACGAGCGTGGTCCGGAGGGCCGGGTTCGGACCGTGCCACGGATGCGGGCGACTCGGGGTCCCACCAGGCCCGCGCAGCGCTCGGTGAGGATCTCGCTGTTCCCCGGGGGGACAGTCGACCGGGTCCGGCACTCCCCGGTGTCACAGGCCTGCGGGCCGACCCTTGACCGGGAACGACTGTGTCCGTCGCCGGTCTGCCGCCCCAGGGGTCGCTGGTCGCTCGAGGACCGGGGCAGCGCGGGGTGCGTGGCCGGTGAGCTCGGGATCTCCGCGCCACGTGCCGCCCCCTTGTCGGTGGCGTGCTACACCGACCCGAGGCGCAGCCTGGTACCGCCGACGAGGCGCGAAGCCGGCACGATCGCCGATGGCGATGACATCGTGAGATGCCTGCGCAGGTGGGCATCCACGACGATCCCGTCGTCGACCACCAGCGGCCACGGCCCGCTCGGCAGGAACTGGTCCCGACACCGATCAGCCCGATGTCGGGCGGTCGGTGGCTTCGGGGAGGTGACCGCGAGCCCGCGCGGCCACGGAGAATCCCGCCCCGATGCCCCTGACACCCAGCGCCGCAAACGGACCCGCAGCCGCCGGTTCGCAGGGACTCGTTGCGACCCGGACCCCGGCGTCTGACTCGGGATCGGCGGACCGCGCGGTCAGGGTCGGCTGCGCCCTCGCGCACGCCCAGTCGCGTCCTCCGGGACGCGCATGCCGTCGAGGACCGTCTCCTGTGTGGCCGCACGCGGGTACATGCCGGCGGGCGTCGCCCACCGGATCGACTCCCCGAACGCATCCGCCCGTCGTGAGTCGGCGAGCACCTGGTTCAGCCCGGACGCGCAGCTCGGTCCGCCGTGCCGAGCACCGCCTCCACCTGGTGGGCTTCGACGGCGTCGAGCTGCACAGCTCGACGCCGGTCGACGCGATGCTGCCGATCCCTGGCGCTCGGTCCGCAGCACGGGTGCTGCTCGCAGTGGAGGCCGCTGGGCTCCCACGACCTGAACGGGCGGTGGATCGACAGCCGATCACAGCGCACGGCGGCCTCAGTTGTCGCCGACACGCCACCGCGTGCGGCGCAACGCGTCATGGTCCGGCGACGGCGAGCCGGTCACACGCGGGCCTCGGGTCACCTCTTGGATGCCGCGGCGATGATCTCCTCTTGGTAGGGCGCGACGACCGTCGGGCTGATCCGGCAGTCGACGACGAAGACGCCGTCGCGCTCGGCGCGGACCCAGTCGGACAGGGAGTCCAGGTCCTCCAGCGTCCGCACGACGGCCGCCTCGGCGCCCAGGGCCCGGCCGAGGCCGGCGAAGTCGACCTCCGGGATGAGCATCGGCGCCACCTGCAGGCCCCGCCGCCCGTACAGGCTCACCTCGGCGTTGTACGCGGCGTCGTTCCAGACGACGACCACGCCGCGCCGGACCTCCCGGACGACGCTCTCCAGGTCGGCCAGGGCCATCAGGCCACCGCCGTCCCCGGTGGACAGGACGATGGTCGACTCCGGGCAGGAGCGGGCTGCACCGACGGCGCTCGGCAGCCCCAGACCGATCGTCTGGTACTCCGTACCGACCATCTGCATCCGGTGCGGCGCCGTCACCGGCCAGTAGGAGTTCGCCCAGCCGATGAAGTGCCCGCCGTCGGAGACCACGACCCGGTCCTCGGGCAGGATGTCGGCGAGCCGTGTGGCCACGCTGCGAGGGTCCAGCCGGCCGTCCGGCGCCGTCCCGTCGCCCGGGTGGCGGCGATGCAACCCGCGCCGTGTCAGCTCTGCCACCGCCTCGCGCCAGCCAGGGTCGCTGGCCCCCCCGGTGGGCAGGGCGTCCAGCACCGCCTGCGCGGCTTCTGCGACATCGCCCCGCACGTAGCGCGTCACCGCCGGGTGCGTCGGGTCCTTCTTCTCGTCGATCTGGATCACACGCGCAGCCGAACCGAAGAGGTCGCCGAAGCGCGTCGTGAACTGGTTGAGGCCCGCTCCGACGACGAGGACCACATCCGCCTGCCCCACCAGCGCCATGGCCTCCTCGTGGCCGAAGCCCCCCGTGACGCCCACGTCGTGGCGAGCGTCCGGGAAGACGCCGCGCGCCGTGGCCGTGGAGCCCGTGACGGCGCCCACGGCCTCGGCGAGCTCACCGAGGACGCGGCCGGCACCGGTGAGGACGGCACCCCGCCCGGCGAGGATGAAGGGCCGCCGGGCGGATGCCAGCTCCGCCGCGGCGAGCCGGACTGCGTCGGCGTCGATCGCGGGACGACGATCTGGGAGCTCGAGAGCCGGCCGCTCCCCCGGGTCCCCCACCTCCTGCGCTGCCACGTCGTAGGGGATGGCGACGATCACCGCGGTGCGCTCCGCCAGCGCATGCCGCACCGCCGCCGTGGTCACGGCGACGGCGTCGTGGCGGCCCACGGTGAAGGTGTCGACGCCGACGGCCGCAGCGATCATCCCCTGGTCGACGTCCCACGGACGCGGCCCCGTGGTCGGCTGGTCCCCCACCACCAGCACGAGAGGGACCCGCGCCCGGGCCGCCTCGGCCAGCGCCGTGATGGTGTTGGTGAACCCCGCGCCGTAGGTGGTCGTGGCGGCGGCGACGCGACCGCTCGTGCGGAAGTACGCATCAGCTGCGGCGACGGTTCCGGCCTCGTGGCGAACGGCGGTGAATGCCACGCCCTCGGCGACGAGCGCGTCGATGAGGTACGCGTTCCCGTTCCCCATCAGGCCGAAGACGTCGGTGACGTGCGGGGCCAGGGCGTGGGCCACGTGCGCGGACACCGTGGACATAGGAGCTCCTCTTCAGTCGCGTTGTCGATGTGGTGAGAGCGACACGGGGGTCACCAGCCGGGACGGCGGGTGACCAGCAACCGATCAGGCCTTGGCGTGCCGCCGTGCGAGCTCCACGTACGACTCCGCGTTGGCCCGGACGTGTGCGAACTCCTCATCAGTCAGGTCCCGGCGCACCTTGCCCGGCACGCCGGCGACCAGGCTCCCGGGAGGGACGTCCGCGTTCTCCGTGACGAGCGCGCCGGCTGCGATCAGGGAGCCAGCCCCGATCCGAGCGCCGTTCAGCACGGTCGCGTTCATACCGACCAGCACGTCGTCCCCGACGGTGCAGCCGTGCAGCACGGCACCGTGGCCGACCGACACGCCGTCACCGACCGTGACGGGGAAGCCGGGGTCCGTGTGGACGACCGCGTTGTCCTGGATGTTGCTGCGCGCCCCGATGCGGATGGCGTCGCCGTCACCACGGAGGACGGCGCCGTACCAGACGCTGGACTCGGCGCCCAGAGCGACGTCTCCGATCGCGAAGGAGCCGGCTGCCATCCAGGCATCGGGGGCTGCGGTGGGGACGTCGTCGCCCAAGGGGACGTGCATGAGGTTCTCCTCAGCTCAGAGGGGGTGGGTGGACGGCGAGGACCGCGCGGTCCACACCGGATGCGCTCGTCGCCCCGGTGGGACGTGCGACGGGGCGTGGTCAGGCGGTGCGCGCAGGCGTCCGGGGAAGCTGCTGTCCACCGGGTGCCTCGTAGACCTGCCACGAGGGTCCGGACCGGGGAAGCGAGCTCTCCAGCGGGTGGTCGACGACCGGAGCGACCAGGTCGCGGGCGATGCCGATCATCGCGTCCAGGTCGACGCCGGTCTCCACACCGAGCAGGGCGAGCATGTGGAGGAGGTCCTCGGTGGCTACGTTGCCGCTGGCGCCCGGCGCGAAGGGGCAGCCGCCGAGTCCGCCGACCGAGGAGTCGAAGTTCGTGATGCCGGCGGCGAGACCGGCCAGCACGTTGGCCAGAGCCAGGCCGCGCGTGTCGTGGAGGTGGAGGGCGAGGGTCACGTCGGGGAACTCCCGGGTCAACCGGGAGCACACCTCGTACACCCAGCCCGGGTCGGCCACGCCGACCGTGTCGCAGATGACGGCGCGGCGGACGCCCATCTCACGCAGGCTGCCCACGACCCAGGCGATCCGGTCGTAGCCGACCCGCCCCTCGAAGGGACACCCCAACGCCGTACCCAGGCCGGCAGCGAGCTCGATGCCGTGCTCGCCGGCCAGGTCGACCACCTCACGCAGCGAGGCCAGCGTCTCCGCCGTCGTCCGGTTGGCGTTGGCCAGGCTGTGCGCGTCGGTCGTGGACAGCATCAGGTCCCAGCAGTCGGCCCCGTGCCGGAGGGCGCGCTGCGCGCCACGGAGGTTGGGGATGAGGACCGTGTACCCGACACCCGGAGCGCGGGTGATCGACTCCATGACCTCGTCGGCGTCCGTCAGCTGCGGCACCGCGTCCGGGCGGACGAACGACGTGACCTGCATGCGGCGGATCCCGGTGCGGGCGAGGGCGTCGATGATGGCGACCTTGTCCGGGGTCGCGATGGTCTTCTTCTCCAGCTGGAAGCCGTCGCGCGGTCCGACCTCGTTGATCTCGACACGCGGCGGGAGGGCGAAGGGCAGCGACCCGGTCTGGCTGAGGTAGGCGGCCTTGTGGTCGGTCGTGAGTGCCATGTCAGATGACTCCTTCGGTGGCCAGGCGGTCGAGGTCGGTGGCGTCGAGTCCGAGTTCCCCGTAGACCTCGGCGTTGTGGTCCCCCATGGACGGACCCGTGGTCCGGACCTCGCCCGGGGTGGCGGAGAGCTTGGGGACGATCCCCGGCAGGCGCAGCGACCCCAGTTTCGGGTGCTGCACCTCGACCAGCATGTCCCGCGCCTGGACGTGCGGATCCGCGAAGACGTCGGCCATGTTGTTCACCCGGGAGACGGGCACGCCCTTGTCGTCGCAGACCCGCAGGATCTCCTCGGCGGTGTGCGTGGCGAACCACTCGGTGACGACCGCGTCGACCTCGGCACGGTTCTCCACGCGGAGCCGGTTGGTGCGGTACCGCGGGTCCGTGCTCATGTCCGTGCGCCCCATGACCTCGGCGAACCGGTCGAAGGTCCGGTCGGTGCTGGTGGACAGCACCAGCCACACCCCGTCGGCGGACTCGAACAGCCCCAGCGGAGCGGTGGCCGGCACCTCGTTGCCAGTCCGCTCGCGGATCTGCCCGAGGCGGTCGTACTCGGTGACCATGCCCTCGAGGAAACGGAGCATCGACTCGTACAGGGCGACGTCGACCTCCTGGCCCGAGCCGCCCTTCGCGTCGCGGTGGTACAGCGCCGCCACGGTGCCGAACGCGGCGAACGTCCCCGCCATGTAATCGACCAGGTTCATCGGCGGCAGCACCGGCGGGCGGTCCGGGAAGCCCGTGCTGTAGAGGTACCCACTGAAGGCCGTCGCGGGCGTCCCGAAACCAGCCATGCCCGCGTAGGGGCCGGTCTGGCCGTACCCACTGATCCGGGCCACGACGAGGTCGGGGTTGGCCTCTCGCAGTCGGTCCGCGGTCAGCCCCCACCGGTCCAGGGTCCCGGGGCGGAAGTTCTCCACCAGCACGTCGGTGGTCGCCAGCAGTCGGAGGAAGATCTGCTGCCCCTCGGGGTGGCGCAGATCGAGGGTGATGGCTCGCTTGTTGCGGGCCAGCGCGGCCCACAGCAGCCCTTCCTCACCGTCGGAGGGCGCCATGCCACGGGCGGGGTCGCCGGATCCCGGGAGTTCGACCTTGACGACGTCGGCGCCCATGTCGCCCAGCAGCGCTGCGGCGAAGGGCGCGGCGAACACGTTGCCGATGTCCAGGACGCGCACGCCGGCGAGCGGACCGAACGCCGTAGCCGGGGGCGCGGGATGAGTGGGGTCGGTCATGAGCCGGCCTTTCGGGGGACGGGCTGACGGACGGATGGAGCGAGAGAGTCGTTCATTATTTGGGAACTGACTCCCAAATGATGAGCACGCTCAGAACCCTAACTGCTGTCGGGCGCCCCAACAAGTGCCCCGTCGAAGTCGTCGTGACGAGGTCGACCCCGGCAACCGCCACGCCTCGCTCGGCAGGCGCCGCCGTCGCACACGGCCGTTCGCTGCCTGCACCCTCCGGCGGTCGTCGCACTGGTGGCAGAGTGTCATCGAGCGGGTGGGCTCGACTCGCACCACGGCGAGGGCGTGCTGTGGTCGGCCCGGCGGGCAGGGCTGACGTTGCGGTGCCGGTAGTCGGTGAAGCGCGCCCGCTCCGCAGCGAAGGTCACCAGCGCCTGCGCCCGATCGGTGAGCCGGACGCCCCTGGGCCACACCATGCGGACACCCACGCCTGGAACGGCTGGATCGATGTCGAGCGCCGCAAGGGGCAGACCCTCGTAGGAGCAATCGACGGCCGGGCGCTGCACGATGACGGAGTAGCCGAGGCCGCGGGCGACGAGGGACCGGGTGAGTTCGAAGTCGGTGGTGCGCTGCACGACGCGCGGCGCCACTCCGGCCTGCTCGAACACCCGGAGCGTGTGCATGGCAGCCGGGGGCAGGTCGAGCAGGATCAGCGGCTCGTCCGCCAACTCCGCGAGGCACACCGACGCCGCGTCGGCCAGCCGGTGGTCGGCAGGGAGCACGATGTAGGGCCGGACCGTGTACAGCAGCACCGACTCCAAGCCGTCCGGCAGGCCCATGTCATAGACGATCGCGAGGTCGAGACCCCCCGCCAGCAGCAACTCCGTGATCTCCGCCTGACTGCGGGCGACGACGTCCAGTTCCACCTTCGGGTGGTGCTCCGCCGTCCAACGCACCAGGAGCGGCAGGATCGTGGGCGAGATGGTCACGTAGCACCCGAGCGTCAGCGGGCCGGACAACTCGGTGCCGGCACTCGCCGTTGCCAGTCGCAGCTCCTCCGCGTCCCGCAGGAGGATGGCTGCCCGCTTCCTCAGGAAGACACCCGTGGGCGTCAGGCTGACGCCGTGGGCCTTGCGTCGCACGAGGAGCTGCGTGCGCAGGGCGCGCTCGAGCTCGGTGAGTGCCGAGGCGACCGCAGTCGGCGTGACCCGCAGCTTCGCGGCCGCGCCCGAGATGGATCCCGCCTCCGCCACGGCCACGAAGTAGTCCAGCTGGCGCAGCGTGTAGTCAGCCATCCCTATCCCACCCTTGGTTCGGTTACAGGCAAGAGTTATGAACTTTACCTGGGCTGGTGATCGCCGCCACAGTGGTCCCGCCGCGCAGGAACCGACGAAGGGGCTCCCGAGGATGACCGTGCAGGCCAGCGAAGTCCGGCCCGTCCCCACCGCTGACTGGGTGACCATCCCGGACCTGTACGACGACCCGTACCCGCTCTTCCAGCGACTACGGGCGGAGGCCCCGGTGCACTGGGTACCAGCGGTCAACCGCTACCTGGTGGTGGGCTACGAGGCCTGCCACGAGATCGAACTGGACGCGGAGCGCTTCACCGCGGACGAGTCCGGCTCGCTGATGAAGCGGGCGATGGGCCACAGCATGCTCCGCAAGGACGACCCGGAGCACGCGGCCGAACGCCAGTCCTACGGCGGCGTCCTGCGTCCTCGAGCGATCAAGGACCACTGGAACGCCGTCTTCGAGAAGAACGCCCGGATCTACCTGGACCAGTTCAAGGCGGCGGGGCCCGGCGCAGACGTGGTCTCCCAGTTCGCGGCTCCGTACGCGGCGGAGAACCTGCGGCTGATCCTCGGGTACTACAACGCCACCCAGGAGGACCTGCAGCGCTGGTCCCAGACCCTCATCGACGGCACGGGGAACTACGCCGACGACCCCGACGTCTGGGCGGCGGCGGAACGCTCCTCCGCCGAGGTCGACGCCGCGACCGACGAGATGCTCGCCCACCTCCGGGACAAGCCGGACCACACGCTGCTGTCCGGCTTGTCCCACATGCCCATGTCACTCGAGGCCCTGCGCGCCAACCTCAAGATGACCATCGGCGGTGGGCTGAACGAGCCACGCGACGCCGTGGCCACCACCCTGTGGGCGCTGCTGTCGCACCGGGACCAGCTCGACCAGGTGCTCGCCGACTCACGGTGGGCTGACGCGTTCGAGGAGTCGATCCGGTGGGTGGCGCCCATCGGCATGTACCCGCGCGAGGCCACGCAGGACACGGTCCTCGACGGCATGGCCATCCCGAAGGGGGCGCGGCTGGGCGTGCACGTGGGCGCAGCCAACCGCGACCCGGCGCTGTTCACCGATCCCGAGAGCTACGACATCAACCGGCCGAAGGTGCCGCACCTCGCGTTCGGCGGCGGCAGCCACTTCTGCGCCGGCGCGTGGGTCGCCCGCGCCTCGGTCGTGGGTGTCGCGCTGCCCAAGCTCATCGCGGAACTCCCGGACCTGCGCCTCGACCCGGCCAACCCGGCGTCCATCCAGGGCTGGGTCTTCCGCGGCGTGACCCACCTCCCGGTCCTGTGGACCTGAACCCCCTGAGGAGACAGACATGCCCAAGGTGACCTTCCACCACGACGGCGGGAACGCCGACGTCCTCGACGTCGAGCCGGGCACCAGCCTCATGCGTGCTGCTGTCCGCAACGGCGTCCGCGGCATCGTCGGCGAGTGCGGCGGCCAGGCCATGTGCGCCACCTGCCACGTGTACGTCCGCGACCGCTACCTGGACGCGCTGCCGGACATCAGCGAGGACGAGGAGGAGATGCTGGACTGCACCACCGCCCCGCGGGACGCGGACCGCAGCCGGCTCGGGTGTCAGGTCGTCGTCGGGGCGGATCTCGACGCGATCGAGGTCGACGTCCCGCCCAGCCAGGTCTGAGGCGCCCCCGTGGAGAGCGTCGTCATCATCGGAGCGGGACATGCCGGGGTCCAGGTCGCCGAGTCGCTGCGGACCGGCGGCTTCGAGGGGGCGGTGACCCTCGTGGGGGATGAGGACGCTCTCCCGTACCAGCGCCCGCCGCTGTCCAAGGACTACCTGGCCCCCGGCCGCACCGCGGAGCCGCTGCCGCTACGCGGCGAGAAGTTCTACGCGGAGAACCGGATCGAGCTGCGTACCGGCCTGACGGCAACCGTCCTGGACCGTGCCCGCCGGACCGTCTTCCTCGATGACGGCGAGAGCCTGACCTACACCACGCTGGTGCTGGCCACCGGCGCGACCAACCGGACCCTCCCCGTCCCCGGCAGCGATCTTGCCGGCGTGCACGACCTCCGGACGCTGGCCGACGCCGAGAGGCTGCGCGCCGACATGGGGAAGGCCCGTTCCGTCGCGGTGGTGGGTGCGGGGTTCATCGGGTTGGAGTTCGCCGCGGCAGCGCGGGCACACGGGCTCGCGGTCACCGTCCTGGAGGCCACCGACCGCCCGATGGGCCGCGCCCTGACCCCTCCGATGTCGGCGCACTTCGCCGACGCGCACCGGGAGATGGGCAGCGATCTCCGACTCGGGGAGGGACTGGCCGAGATCCACGGCCAGGACGGCCGCGTCACCGGCGTGAGCAGCGGTCCCGGAGCGGAGTACCCCGCCGACATCGTGCTGATCGGGGTCGGGGTCCGTCCCCGCGACGAGCTCGCCGTGGCCGCCGGTCTGGCGGTCAACAACGGGATCGTCGTGGACGGGCACCTGCGCACGTCCGATCCCGACGTCTACGCCATCGGCGACTGTGCCAGCTTCCCCGCCACGGAGGCGGGCGCCAGGCTGCGTCTGGAGTCGGTGCAGAACGCCACCGACCAGGGGCGGCACGTGGCACGCCAGATCCTGGGCTCGCCGTCGGCCGCGTACTGCGAGCTGCCGTGGTTCTGGAGCAACCAGGGGCCCCTTCGCCTGCAGATCGCCGGCTTGGCGCAGCCAGGGGACACCACCGTGGTCTCCGGGGACCGACCGGGTGGTCGCTTCTCCGTCCTGGCCTTCCGCGACGGCGCGCTGGTCGCCGTCGAGTCGCTGAACAAGCCCGCTGACCACATCGCCGCCCGGCGCGTGCTGTCCGCGGCTGTGACCCCGACGCCCGATCAGGTGGCCGACCCGTCGTTCACCCTCAAGGACTTCGCCAAGCAGCTGGTCCCGACACCGTGACCCAGTCAGGAGAGACCATGTCCGCAGCAACCGAGTCGCCGGCCGACGCCCCGACCGCCGACTGGGTCGACCCCGCCGTGATGATGCGGGACCCGTACGGCACCTACGCCCGGCTGCGTGAGCTGGGCCCCGTGGTGTGGGTACCGGTGATGGGCAGGTACCTCGTCACCTCGTTCGAGGGGTGCCGCGACGTCGAGGCGGACCAGGAGATCTACTCGGCGTCGGTCACCGGGGGGAGCGCGACCCTGGCCCGAGCGCTGGGCGGGCGACCCATGCTCCGCAAGGACGACCCGGAGCACGCGGTCGAGCGTCAGGCCGTCAACCCGACGATGCGTCCGAAGAACGTCCGCCAGACCTGGGCACCGGTCTTCGAGCGCAACGCCCGAAAGTACCTGGAGGTCCTGCGCGATGTCGGCCCGGACGAGGCCGACCTCAACCGGGACTACGCCGCACCGCTCGCCTCGCAGAACCTCGTCGACCTACTCGGGCTCCGGGGCACCAGCGTCGCCGACATGCAGCGGTGGTCGCACGCCTTCATCGCCGGGACGGGCAACCTGCACGACGACGAGGACATCTGGCGACGCTGCGACGTCGCACGGGAGGAGGTCGACGCGCTGCTCGAGGAGCTCGTCCCCTACTACCGCCAGCACCCGGACGGCTCCATGACCTCGGCGTTCGTCAACAGCGGCCTGCCGCACGAGGCCGTCGCGGCGAACGTGAAGCTGACGATCTCCGGCGGCATGAACGAGCCCCAGCACATGGTCACCGCTATCGTGTGGGCGCTGAGCCGCCACCAGGACCAGCGTGAGCGGGTCCTCGCCGACCCGGCATTGTGGCCGACCGTCTTCGACGAGGCGGTGCGGTGGGTCTCGCCCATCGGGATGTACCCCCGGGAGACCACGCGGGCCACCGTGCTGGCCGGTACCCAGTTGCCCGAGGGGGCGCCCATCGGCGTGGTCGTCGCCGCGGCGAACCGGGATCCGCAGGCCTTCCCGCGCCCCGACGCCTTCGACATCGCGCGTCCCAAGCAACCGCACCTGGGCTTCGGCAGCGGCGTCCACCTGTGCGCCGGCCACTGGGCGGCCCGCATCTCCATCGGCGAGATCGCCGTCCCCCTCGCTTACCAGGGCTTCCCCGGTCTCCGGGCTGATCCGCGGCGCGAGGAGCAGTGGGACGGCTGGGTGTTCCGGGGGCTCACCTCCTTGCCGGTCACCTGGGGCCCGGCGTGACACGGCGGTCCTGAGACACCATCGGACGAGAGGGCCGGCGCGGTACGTCACCGGGACACACTCCGCCGGCCCGTCGCACGCCTGCCGCGGCCGCCGTCTCGGCCGTGCGGCTCCTCCGCGCCACCGGGCGTTCTTCGGCACTGCTGTGGGCGGAGCTCCGGTTCGCCACTCCACCCATCTGCCGTCAGGGAGACCCCCGTGTACCTGTCGAAGACCGAGGCCGCCGTCCTGCCCACCGCCCTGGCCGGAGGGGCCGTCCGGCCGCCTCCCGCGGCTGGACGGCGGCGGGTCTGGCCTCTGCTGGGGCCGGCGTTCGTCGCCGCGGTCGCGTACGTCGACCCCGGCAACTTCGCCACCAACTTCTCCGGCGGCGCCTCCTTCGGTTACACGCTGCTGTGGGTGATCGTCGCGGCCAACCTCATGGCGATGCTCATCCAGAGCCTGACCGCCAAGCTCGGCCTGGCCACCGGCCGGGACCTGGCCACGCTGTGCCGCGAGAACCTGCCCCGGCCGGTCACCCGCGGGCTGTGGCTGCAGGCCGAGGCCGTCGCCATCGCCACCGACCTGGCCGAGATCGTCGGCGGGGCGGTGGCGCTGAACCTGTTGTTCGGTGTCCCGCTGCCGGTCGGCGGGGTGATGACCGCCGTCGTTGCCTTCCTCCTGCTGGGCGCGCAGTCCCGCGGGCACCGGCCCTTCGAGCGGGTCATCGCCGGGCTGCTGCTGGTCATCGGGCTGGGTTTCGGCTACACGCTGTTCAACTCCGGCGTGGACGTCGGCGGGCTGGCCAGCGGCATGGTCCCCTCCTTCTCCGGCTCGGAGAGCCTGCTCCTGGCCACCGGCATCCTCGGCGCGACCGTCATGCCGCACGTGATCTACGTGCACTCGGCGCTCACGCAAGGCCGTTACGGTGACGTGGTCACCGCCGGGCGCACCGCCGCCGGCCGCGGCCGGCTGCTGCGGGCCCAGCGGCTCGACGTCCTGGTGGCCATGGCCCTGGCCGGACTGGTCAACGCCGCGATGCTGGTGATCGCCGCCCAGCTGTTCACCGCCGACGACGGCATCGAGTCCCTGGAGAGCGTCCACGCCGGGCTCGGCGACCAACTGGGCACCGGGGCGGCGCTGGCCTTCGCCGTCGCCCTGCTCGCGTCGGGGTTCGCCTCGTCGTCGGTCGGTACCCACGCCGGTCAGGTGGTGATGGCCGGCTTCCTGCGCCGGCACATCCCGGTGCTGGCCCGTCGGCTGATCACCCTGGCGCCGGCGCTCGCGGTGCTCGTGCTGGGCGGCGACCCCACGACGGCCCTGGTCTGGTCGCAGGTGGTGCTGTCCTTCGGCATCCCCTTCGCCCTGGTGCCGCTGCTGTGGTTGACCTCCCGCCGGCAGGTCATGGGCGCCTGGGTCAACCGACCGCTCACCACGGCCATCGGCGCGGCGGTCGCGGCCCTGATCATCGTCCTCAACTGCTACCTGGTCGTGACGTCGCTGAGCTCCTGACCAGCGCGGACAGGCAACTGCCGGAGTGCCGCTGAGGCGTGCGCCGAGGCCCCCGAGACCCACATGAAGCAATCCCATGACCATGACTGAAGAGGAGTAGTTCGTGGCCTACGAGGTGAAGGGCGTCATCGCCCGCAGCAAAGGTGCTCCGGTCACCGTCGAGACGATCATCGTTCCCGACCCCGGCCCGGGGGAGGCGGTCGTGGACGTGCAGGCGTGCGGGGTCTGCCACACCGACCTGCACTACCGGGACGGCGGGATCAACGACGAGTTCCCGTTCCTGCTCGGCCACGAGGCCGCCGGGACCGTCTCCGCGGTCGGTGAGGGGGTCACCAACGTCGAGGTCGGCGACTACGTCATCCTGAACTGGCGGGCGGTGTGCGGTCAGTGCCGCGCCTGCGCCAAGGGCAAGCCCTGGTACTGCTTCGCCACGCACAACGCCGCGCAGAAGATGACGCTGGCTGACGGCACGGAGCTGTCCCCGGCGCTGGGCATCGGTGCGTTCACCGAGAAGACGCTGGTGCACTCGGGCCAGTGCACCAAGGTCGACCCGGCCGCTCCGGCCACGGCGGCGGGCCTGCTGGGCTGCGGCGTGATGGCCGGAGTGGGCGCCGCCATCAACACCGGTGGCGTCGGCCGTGGCGACAGCGTCGCCGTCTTCGGCTGCGGAGGCGTGGGTGACGCGGCGATCGCCGGGTCGAAGCTGGCCGGCGCCTCGACGATCATCGCCGTCGACATCGACGACACCAAACTCGAGTGGGCCAAGGGCATGGGCGCCACCCACACGGTGAACTCCAAGGAGACCGACGCCGTCGCCACGATTAAGGAGCTGACCGGCGGGTTCGGCGTGGACGTGGCCATCGACGCGGTGGGCCACCCGGCCGTCTACGAGCAGGCGTTCAACGCCCGGGACCTGGCCGGCACCGTCGTCCTCGTCGGCGTGCCCAACCCGACGATGCAGATCACGCTGCCGATGATCGAGGTCTTCGGCCGAGGCGGGGCCCTCAAGTCCTCCTGGTACGGCGACTGCCTGCCCAGCCGCGACTTCCCCATGCTGATCGCCCTGTACCTGCAGGGCCGGTTCGACCTGGACGCCTTCGTGTCCGAGACGATCGGCATCGGCGACGTCGAGGCCGCGTTCGAGAAGATGCACCACGGCGAGGTGCTGCGCTCGGTGGTCGTCTTCCCCTGATCGGGCACCACTCCTGGGCGTCGCAGCCAGCGCCGACGTCCTGCAGCTCGTGAAGTCCGGGCACGTCACTGATCACGCGCCCGGCGGGCACGTGATCAGTGACGTGCCCGCCGGGCCGCTCGGTGCCGCCGACCTCGAGAACGAGATCCACCGCGAGGCCGGGACGACGTCCCCGACGACGTCCGCACTCACCTGCGCGAGGCCGTGCAGAACCCGCACGAACCGGACACCTCGCGGCCCTCGCCCGGGCGAGGGCCGAGTGCTCCCCGCGCCAGGCCGCCGTCCCGGTCACCGCAGCTCAGTGCGTCAGCTGCCACTTCAGCAGGGCCACCGCAGCGCCGACGACCGCCAGGACGAACCCCGCCAGGAACACCCGGGTCGAACTCCGCTCCCCCGACACCCACGCCACCACCGAGCCGAGCAGCGCCAGCCGGAGGTCGACCAGCGCAAGCGCCAGCACGAGCACCACGTCGGCGTCCAGCAGATCCGTCCACGCCAGCAGCAGCAGCGCAGCGGGCGCGCCGGCCGCCGTCGCGATGGGCAGGGCATCCCGGATCTCGTGCCGGACAGCGGCCCTGTCCAGCGATCGGTCCTCGCGGACCCGTAGTCCGACCGCCTCCCCCACCGTGTGCGCGACATAGGTCGAGACACCCACACCCAAGACGTAGAGCACGCCTGTGGGTCCCCGGAGCTCGTCGGGGTGCAGTGCGATCAACGCCGCCATCACCAGGACGTTGCCGTACACGTAGGCGGACACGCGGCTCGCGACGTCCTCGCGGGGCAGTTCCCCAGGGCCGCGACGCCGACGGGCGAGCCGGGGCAACCGGAGCCCGCTCACCGAGCCGGCTCGATGACTGATCGACGAGCCCACATGTCCGACGTCCCCCCGTCCCGGCAGCCACTCCCCCGACCTCCGCCAGGATCGCTGGTCATCGCCCCACCTGCATGCCCGCCCAGGCCAGCCGGGTCGACACACGACGCTCACCGTGCCCGGTCGGGTCAGGTCGCACCCGGCCGGTCCCGCTCCGGCGCACGACCAGCCCCTTGCCGGGGACCGGGGGGCTGACGCCCACCGCGGCTGCGGTGGGCTCTCGTTGATCCCCGGAGACGCGGCCGCCCAGAGCGCGGAGGTGGCGTGCGGGGTGGTCGCGGGGGCCGAACCGGTCAGGCGTCGCGGCGCGTCAGGGCGACGGCGGCCCCGGCCAGGGCCACGACGATCCAGGCGGCGAACACCAGCCCTCCGGTGCCGGCGCTGAGCAGCGACGGCTCGACACCCACTGAGTCGAAGCGTTCGACGGGGCGCGACGGACGGATTCCGACAGGGCTGTCGCCGCTTCAGCGCAGGGCAGGGACCGCCACGAGGTGGCGCGTCCCCGTCCGGCGCCTGTCCGCACCGTGGTCAGCGAACACCCACCGCAGAATGGTGAAGCGGACCAGTCCGACCATCCCCGTGACGACCGCGACCACGACGAGCTGCGCCGCCGCACCGCTGTCCGGTGCGAGTGCATCGAACCGAGCCAGGGCTGCTGAAGTTGCAACCATCCCGGCGAGCGCCAACCCACCGCCCTCCCACTGCGCCCGCAGCCAGGACACCCGTCCGCCGGCGTGGAAGGTGAGCCGGCGGTGTAGCTCGTTGGCCAGCGCGGACGAGGCGATCGAGCCGGCGAGGTTGGCGGGCTGGCTGCCGACGTCGGCCAGCAGGACGAACAGCAGCCCGTAGAGGATGTTGGCCGCCCCGCCGACGCCGACGAAGCGGACGAACTGCGCCCAGCCGTCGTCCCGGCGCAGGCGGTCCCACAGCCGGGCGGTCGCCGCTGTTGCACGTCCGTCTCCCGCTCGTGTGCGGCGGCTGACTGTGTTCACGGCATTACCTCATCTACTTGCTGGTGCCCACGAACGTAGGCGGCTTTTACTTGCTCCGTCAAGTGAACGCCGTCTAGGTGAGGGTGGTCACACGGTCCTGGGCCCCTCGGCAGATCTGAACTGCTCGGGTCGGCCATGACAGGCATGTCGAGGGGCCAGGAGGGTGTCGTCTGCACCCGTCGATCCTCGGGCGGATGTCCGGCGCGGCGCGTCGTCCCCACGCACCCATTGCGTCTCCTGCAGATGCAGTAGACCCGCGAGCTACTGCGGGGTGATGCCGGCGCGGACGGCGAACGCGACCAGCTGTGCCCGGTCCCGCGCCCCCACCTTGGCCATCGCGCGGTTGGCGTGGGTCTTGACGGTGAACGGGGAGAGGAAGAACTGCTCGGCGATCGAGGCGTTGTCGAAGCCGGACACGATGGCGGCGACCACCTCCCGCTCACGTGACGTCAGCTCGGCGAAACGGGCCACAAGCCCCGGGTCGGCAGTGACGGCCCGCTGCTGCACGACGTGGTCCACGACGGCGCTCACCGCCCCGGGCGACAGGGCACGCCTCCCGGAGGCGACCTCGAGGATGGCGCCGGTCAGTTCTGCAGGGCCGGCACCCTTGCTCAGGAAGCCGTCTGCGCCCGCGCGCAGCGCCTGCAGGACGTTCTCGTCCTGGTCGAACGTCGTCAGCACCAGGATCCGCAGTTCCTCCGAGGACCGCGTCAGCCGGATCCGGCGCGTGGCCTCCACGCCGTCGACACCCGGCATCCGGATGTCCATGAGGATGACGTCGACCTGCAGGCTTTCCAGGTCCCGCACCACCGCCAGGCCGTCGGCGGCCTCCGCCACCACCTCGAGGTCGGGGTGCGAGCCGACGATCGCGCGTAGCCCGGCCCGGATCATCTCCTGGTCGTCCACGAGCATCACCCGGATCACCGCAGGGCTCCCTCAGTCACGGGCAGCTCGGCACGGAGCCGGAAGTGGCCGTGGTCGCTGCTCACCTCCAGGCGGCCGCCGGCGGCCGCCGCGCGCTCCCGCATCCCGATGAGGCCCTGCCCCGTCCGGTCCAGGTCCGCGGCAGTCGGGTCGGCGTCGTTCGCCGTCTCGACAGTGACGGTCGGGCCGGAGACCTCGACGGTCAACGACACCTGTCCGCGGCTGTACCGCTGGGCGTTGGTGAGCGCCTCCTGCGTGATCCGGTAGGCAGCCGCGCTCACCTGCGGCGGCAGCTCGCGGGACAGGTCACCGACCACGGCGTCGACCTCCAGACCAGTAGCACGGACCTTGTCGACCAGGTCCGGGATGTCGCGGTGGCTCGCGACCGGACCGGTCGTCTCCCCGTCCCGGTCGGTGCGCAGCACCTGCAAGATCTCCTGCGTCTCGGCCAGCATCGACCTCACACTGCCCCGCGCCGCCTCCAGGTGGCCCCGGGCGGCGCCGGCGCCGTCGGGGAGCTGCACCTCCGCAGCACCCAGGTGCATTCCCACGACGGCGATCTCGTGGCCGAGCGTGTCGTGCAGGTCCCGGGCGATGCGCAGCCGCTCCTCGACGACGCTGCGCTGCACGGCCGCGTCCCGTCCGGCGATCGCCTCGTGCGTGCGCTCCTGGAGCGCCGACCAGTACTGCACCTGACCCCGGATGGCGCTCCCCGTCGCTGCGGCGGTGACGGCGGTGGCAGCGGCGACGTAGGCGATCGGGTTGTCGAGCCCAAAGCCCGCGCCGGCGAGCCCCAGGGCCAGGAAGTCCGCCACGCCCACGACCACGCCGGTGAGCAGACCGGACAGTCCGCGCAGGGCCAGCAGGAACGCCCCGAACATCGACACCTGCCACTGCACGATCGGATCCGCGCCGACGGCGTCCGCAGCGAGTGGGGCCGCGGCCAGCAGTGCCAGTCCGGCCAGGGGAACGCGGTAGCCCAGGCCGACACCGGCCGCGCTGACCAGCAGCGCGACGAGGCCACCGCCGGGGTGCTCGGTGAACGGCAGCGTGCCGGCCCCGGCGGCGAGCGCACCGCCGATCACGACGGGCGTGCTGATCTCCAGCAACCGGGGCCGTCGCATCCAGAACGGAGGCCGCGGCATCTCCGGCAGCTGGGCGGGTGACCCGGTCACGTCGCGATCCTCGCATCCGGCCGTCCGCGCCCTGATGAGGTGACCGCTCCAGCCGCCGACGGGTGGTCACTCTCGGCCGGCGTCCGGCCGAGGGGCAGCCGGACGGCGGCCACGAGGCCGCCCGCGGACGGTGCCGTCACACGCAGCGTCCCTGCCAGGGCCGCCACGAGCGGACGGGTACGGGAGAAGAGGTACGTGGGAACGGCGGCGGGTCCCGGGGGCTGTCCCGGCCCGAGGCCACTCACGACCAGCACGTCCAGGTGGTCGGGCGACCAGGTGAGCGACAACGACAGGTCCGCACCGGGCAGGTGCGCGGCCACCGTTTCCGACATCTCGCACGCGAGCTCCCGCAGCGCCGACCCCACGGCTGGGTCCAACGGCTGTTCGGGACCGGCGACGGAGATCCGCAGCGTGCCCCCTCCGGCCCGGAAGCCGGTCAGCAATTCGGGCAGCTCGGCGCCCTCCGTGTGCGTGGCCTCCTGCGGCCGTGTGCCGGTGAGGGCGTCCAGCGCGGCGCGGGTGTGGCGGGTGAGGTCGCGCAGCGCCCGACCGGCGGCGGACGGGTCGCGGGTGAGCAGGTACCCGGCGGCCCGGGCGCTGGCGTGTGCCATGGCCAAGTCGCGGGCCAGGCCATCGGCGGGGAGCAGGCGGGCACTCGTTGACCCCCGTCCACCGTCCTGGGCGGTCGGCTCTGCGGACATGGCACTCCGATCCGGTACGTCGTCGGCGAGTGGGCGGGCCGCCGGCCCGGTCGCGGGTGCGACCGGGCCGGCGGGTTCGAGAGCTGTACGCGTCAGCGCCGGGCGGCCAGCTCGAGGTCGCCGATCGCGGGCTCCAGGACGGCGGGGGCCGGCTCGCCCTCGATCGACACTCGCGGGGTGATCCGCTCGGCCCAGCGCGGGTACCACCAGTTGCGGGCGCCGAGGCGGTGCATGACCGCGGGCACCAGCACCATCCGGACCAGGAAGGCGTCGACGAGGACGGCGGCACCCATGGCCACGCCGAGCTCAGCGATGATCCGCTCGCCGGTGAACCCGAAGGCGGCGAAGACGCAGGCCATGATGGCCGCGGCGGTGGCGATGACCCGGCCCGTCTCGGACATGCCGACCCGCACGGCGCGGCGGTTGTCGCGGGTGTGGGTCCACTCCTCGTGCATCCGGCTGACCAGGAACACCTGGTAGTCCATCGACAGGCCGAAGACGATGCCGACGATGATGACTGCGACGAAGCCCTCGATCGGTGCGCCCGAGCCCACGCCGAACAGCTCCGAGGCCCAGCCGAACTGGAAGATCGCGGTGATCACGCCCAGGCCGGCGGCGATGGAAAGCAGGTTGGTGATGGCGCCGACCAGCGGGACGAGCACGCTGCGGAAGGCGATGGCCAGCAGCACGAAGCCCAGGATGGCGATGATTCCCAGGTAGATCGGCAGCTTGGAGGTCAGCGCCTCGGAGAAGTCGAGGCCGCTGGCGGTGCTGCCGCCGACGTAGACCTGCAGGTCGGTGCCCGATTCCGCGGCGGGCACGATGTCCTCGCGCAGGCTGTTGACCAGATCGGCGGTCTCCTCGGCCTGGGCGGTCGAGGACGGGGTCACGGTGATGACGCCGATGTCCTGGCCGGCGGCCAGCGGCGCGGCGCTGACCGCGGTGACGTCCTCGACCGAGGACAGCTCCCCGGCCAGATCGGTGAACGCGGCGCGGGAGGCGTCGTCGGGGGTCTCGGCGACCAGCAGCAGCTGGGCGGCGTAGCCCTCCCCGAAGCCGTCGGCCATGACCTGGTGGTACTGGTAGGTCACCGAATCGGTGGGGTCGCTGCTGTCATCGGCCGAACCCAATCGCATGTTGGCCACCGGCGCGGCCAGCAGGATGACCAGGCCGGCCGCGATGGCCCCGAGGACGACGGGACGGCGCTGCACGGCGATCGCCCAGCGGCTCCACAGCCCGCCGGTCGACTCGGCGACCACCTGCCCAGCGGCCACCGCGCGGCGGTGGCGGCGGGACAGCACCTTGGTGCCCAGCATGGCCAGCAGTGCGGGCAGCAGGGTGAGAGCGGCGGCGACGGTGAGCAGCACGGTGACCGCGGCACCCAGCGCCATGCCGGTGAGGATGCCGATGTTGAGGATGGTCAGTCCCAGCAGGGCGATCACGACAGTGGCGCCGGCGAACAGGACGGCCCGCCCGGAGGTGTTGACCGCCTGGGCGATGGACTCCCGCAGTGGCACGCCGGACAGCAGCGCCTTGCGGTGCCGGTTGACGATGAACAGCGCGTAGTCGATGCCCACGCCCAGACCGATCAGGGCCCCCATGGTCAGGGTGTTGGCGGGCAGGTCGACCACGTTGGAGCCCACCAGCACCACCAGCGCGGAGACGCCGACGCCGACGATGCCGGTGATGATCGGGAGCAGCGCTGCCCACAGCGACCGGAACACCAGCAGCAGGATTACCAATGCGGCCAGCACACCGGCGCCCTCGGCCGCGCCGCCGGCGCTGATCACCGGCTCGAACGCGGCACCGCCGGTCAGCGCCTCCAGCGACGCACTGTCCAGGGAGTCGACCAGACCGGTGATCGCCTCGACGTCGGCGTCCTTGGTCAGCGTCAGCGACGCGTAGGCGATGTCCCCGCCGCTGCTGATCTGGGCGGCGCCGGCCGCGTCGTAGGGGCTGACCACCGACTCCACACCCGGCACGTCTGCGATCTGGGCGAGGACGTCCTGCACCTGCGCGGCCACGGCCGGGTCGGTGACATCGCCGCCGTCGGTCTGCCAGACCACGTTCCCTGCAGTCGCGTCGTCCTTATCGGGGTTCGCACCGACCTGGGCCAGCAGGCCGTAGGCGGTGCTCGACTCACTGCTGGGCACGTTCGTCGACTCGGTGAACGCCGTACCGAGACCACCCACCGCCCCGCCCAGGCCGACCAGCGCCAGCAACCACAGGGCGAGGACGACGAACCGCCGTCGCGCACACCATCGAGCAAGAGCAGACATGACAGGTCCTCCAGGACTCCGAGATCGGCAACTGCGGCAAGCCTGCGATCCCAGGCCACTCAGGTCGTCGTCCTGCCGAACCCATTGCGCGTACTGCGCTCGCAGTACGTCCCGTCGGCCTGCCCGCGGCACGCCTCCCCAGGCGGCCACCGCGCACGTGCAGCGCGCGGCCCCGACCGCCGGCGAGACCGGGTCGCCGGCCACCAGGTCGGCACGTTCGGCGACGGTGCGGTAGAGCACCTCGACGCGCTCGTCGGCGCGTACGTCGTGTGGAACGCCCTCCGCCAGGAGCCACACCCACGCGCTCGCGGCAGCTGTCGGATCGGCAGGCCGGGTCAGAGGCTCGACGCGCGTGGTCCTCGCACGATCCCGGTGACGGGTTGTGACTGCGCGTGCCGGTGCTCCACACGATGGTTGATCCAGTCGCGATCGAGCTCCGACCACTCACGGTCAAGACGTACTGCGGTCGCAGCACAGGGAGTCGGTCCCCAGGGACGAGTCGTCCGCCCATCGATCCGACCACGATCGGTGCGTCTAACGGCGATACACGCCGGAACCTGGAGGAGCGACGTGCCCGTGACCACTCCCGACAGCCGGCAGGAACCGACGCAGGACACGGAGGCCCCAGTCCTCGCGAATCTGGCGGCCCTCGACCTGCTCGGCTCGGCACGGGGGAGCTCAGGCGTTTCCTCCTGGAGTACCGGCGTACCGGGTCTCCTAGCCCCGGGGCTGCGCGTCCGGGCTGGGCTTCCGGCCCGGTTGAAAGAACACGTCGTCGAAGACCACGTCGACGGCCCCGTCGTCCTCGTCCTGTTCGTCCTCTTCAACACACAGACGGTCGAGGTCGACCTGGTCTTCGCCGTCATCGACGCCCCGCTGGTACTCGCGCTGGTCACTGCAGCAGTGCTGGGCGGCCTCGTCGTCGGGCTGGCTGAGCTCGCATTTCGCGCCCGCCGCAAACGCCGTTGACTCGAGCGCAACACCTCGCCTGGAACGCCCCCCTCACCGTCGGCGTGGCCATCTACGTCGACGTGGGCCACTTCAGTCCGGAGGGCATTGTTCGTGCCGTAGCCTGCGGCACGACTGCGGGAACGACGAACCGTAGACGCGCCGGCGTCGCTCCAAAGGTCGACCCGACCTTTCGTATGGTCGCCGTCGCACAGGACGTACCCAGCCAGGGCTCACCCCTCGGGTCCGAGTGGTCCCGCCATCGCCGCCTGGCCCGAGAAGCCCCGGACGTCCACTCTGCAGCGTGATCCCTGAGGGAAGGGGCCCTCCCTCAGCCGGTTCTTGAACCCCCTGCAGAATCCAAGATCACGAGCCATCACACCTCTTGCTTTCCGGAACGGTGTCGGCTCTTAACTGGAGAGACCGAGACCGTGGCAGCCGGGTCACAGGTCGCGGAGGCGAGAGAGGTTGTCTTCCGGCTCCTCCAGTCCGTCGCGCATGCGGACCTCGTAGCCGAGCTTCTCGAGCACGGCGATGGCCTCGCCTGGGGCGTCTCGGACGACCGCGCGGATCTGCATGCGGCGCCACCGCTCCCGGCCCGTGGCCAGAGCATCGCGCCAGCCGGGCTCGTGGTCCACGCCGAGCTCCCTGACGAGCATGTCAAGGACGTCCTCAAGGCTGGGGCGGAACCGGCTGCCACCGACCGGGAAGTGAAGATCCGACATCCGCGGCACGCCGGTTCCTTGGGCGGCACGCCCCGCGCGCCTCTGCCCGCGGCGCGTTGCCGTGCCCGACCGCGTCATCACATACGTCAACGCGTCCCGGTGCCCGTGGATCTGGATGTGAGCGCCGGGAACGTCCCCGCCGGGCGACCGGGTGTATTCGTAGCGGAACAGCGGCTCGGAGTCGGCCTTCGCGCCGGCGTAGACCTTGACCGCGGACGTCTCGACGGCCAGGAACAGTTGCTGGCTGTCCCAGACACAGCGGTACTCAGCGGTGAGGTTCAGCAACGGGACACCGCCGACGGCGGTGACGTCCCCGCTGGTGGTGTAAGTCCAGGTCACCGTCCACGTGGGTGATCACGTGAAGGGGCCATCGTGTGATGGTCAGCGAGACCACGCCAATGGTTCTCGCGGAAGGACACAGCACACGATGGCCCTGGACCAGTCTGCCCTGCTCGAGGTGCTCCAGGCACTGAAGGCCGCCGAAGTCGACGACCGGATTCGGTCGGCGGCCACCACCATCTACCAGGCCCTGATCGAGGCCGAGCTCACCGCGGTGATCGGCGCCGCCCCGCACGAGCGCACCGACGCCCGCACCGCCCAGCGCAACGGCTCCCGCCCGCGGGTGCTCAGCACCACGGCCGGGGATCTGGAGCTGCGCATCCCCAAGCTGCGCGCCGGCTCGTTCTTCCCCTCGCTGCTGGAGCGCCGGCGGCGGATCGACCAGGCCCTGTTCGCGGTGGTGATGGAGGCCTATCTGCACGGCGTCTCCACCCGCAAGGTCGACGATCTGGTGAAGGCGCTGGGCGCCGATTCGGGCATCTCCAAGTCCGAGGTCAGCCGGATCTGCGGCGATCTGGACGAGGAGGTCGCTGCCTTTCGCGACCGCTCACTGGCCGAGCAGGCGTTCCCCTACGTGTTCCTGGACGCGACCTACTGCAAGGCCCGGGTCCACCGCAGAGTCGTCTCGCAGGCCGTCGTCATCGCCACCGGGGTGGCCGCCGACGGGCACCGCGAGGTGCTCGGCTTCGCCGTCGGCGACTCCGAGGACGGGGCGTTCTGGACCGCGTTCCTGCGCTCGCTGAAGGCCCGCGGCCTGGCCGGCACCCAGCTGGTCATCTCCGACGCCCACACCGGGCTCAAGGCCGCCATCAGTGCAGTCCTGCTGGGTGCGGCGTGGCAGAGGTGCCGGGTGCACTTCATGCGCAACGTGCTGGCCCAGGTGCCCCGCGGCAACAGCGAGATGGTCGCCGCCGCCATCCGCACCATCTTCGCCCAGCCCGACGCCGAGCACGTGCACTCCCAGCTCGACGTCATCGCCGGCATGCTCGGCCGCCAGTCCCCTCAGGTCGAGGCGATGCTCCGCGACGCCGGTGAAGACCTGCTGGCCTTCACCGGCTTCCCGGTCGGGCACTGGAAGCAGATCTGGTCGACCAATCCGCTGGAGCGGCTGAACAAGGAGATCAAGCGGCGCACCGACGTCGTCGGCGTCTTCCCGAACCCCGAGGCCCTGCTGCGGCTGGCCGGCGCGGTGCTGGTCGAAGCGCACGACGAGTGGCAGGTCTCCGACCGCCGCTACCTCTCCGAAGGCTCGATGGCCGCCATCCGCCCGACCACCAACACCGACCCAGCCCTGGCAGCACCGGCAGCTCTCACGGCATAGTCACCTCACCGCTGACCAACACGGTGAGGACTACATCCACCACTCAGCGGGACGTCACCCCGACGGCCAGCGGGACGCCGGTGCGCGGCTCCTGGTGAACGCTGACCCGGTCGGTTTGCGGATGGTGCAGCGTCCGGGCCCGGAACGCCTCGACATGCGCGCCGACCACTCCTCGGACCGTGTCGGTCAGCTCCGCGGCGAACCGTTGCGCCTCCGCCTCCAGCGAGCTCCCGCTGGTCACTCCGAGAGCAGGTAGTCGAGTTCGTCTAGCTCGGTGAGGGCGGCGAGTTCCTCGGCGTTGAGCATGTAGCGAGCGGCCCGGTCGCGCAGGTCGCACTCGTCCCCACCGACGGAGGCGAGAATCTCGACGCGGCGACGCCTCGCCTCTTCCACGGACAGCGTCTCGACGACCGGCACGCCACTCTCCTCCCTCGCTCACCGTCCACTCAGGTGGACGCCTCCACTATGCCCATCGGCACCGACAGTTTCGAGATCAAGCGCAGCCCATGGTCTGCACCCCCAGCGGGAGGGCTACCGGAGAAGAACTGGAGACCTCCCCGGGAGCGTGAACGGACCCGGTCGCAAGTCGTCATGCACAGGCCAGGTGCGCCGTCCCCAGATGCGGAGCTCCTCCCCCGCTGGGTCGATCGGCCGTCCAGCCTTGCCGCAGTGGGCACCGAGCCTCCGCCGCGGAACGGGATGAGGAGCTGCCATGGGAAGGCCGCCCTTGCCGGTGGGGACCTTCGGGCAGATCCACTTCCTGAGGCTGGACAAGCACCGGGTGGCAGCCCGCACCTACTTCCGTGATCTCGACGGTCGCCGCCGCTTGGTCACCCGCTACGGCCAGACCCGTGCCCAGGCCGAGCGGCGGCTGCGGGAGGCCCTGCGTGACCGCAGCACCGGCGCCACTCCCCCGGTGCCGGCCGACAGCCGGCTCAGCGACGTGGCCGCCCTGTGGCTGGCCGACGTCGACGGCAGCGACCGGGCCTCCGGCACCAAGCGGCTGTACCGCTTCGTCACCGACGCCTACGTCCTTCCAGCGCTCGGTGAGCTGCGCCTACGGGAGGTCACCGTCCCAGCCCTCGACCGTCTGCTCACCTCGGTGCACAGCGCCCACGGCCCCGCGGCGGCCAAGTCCACCCGCAGCGTCGTCTCCGGCATCCTCGGCCTCGCCGTTCGGCACGGGCTGCTGGTCGCCAACCCGGTGCGCGAGACCCCGGCCCGCCGAGCGACGAGTGGCTCCCGCCGTCCTCGAGCGCTCACCCTCGCGGAGGCGCACCAGCTGCGGGCCCGACTGGCCGTCGACCCGACCGCGCTCCGCCAGGACCTGCCCGACCTGGTCGACTTCCTGCTCGGCACCGGGCTGCGCATCGGCGAGGCCTGCGCCGTCCGCCCAACCGACCTCGACCTCGATGCGGGCACGCTCACCGTCGCCGGCACGGTGACCCGCGACCCACTCCTCGGCCTGCTCATCCAGGAGCGGCCCAAGACCGACGCCGGCCGGCGCACCATCGCGCTGCCGCCGCAGACGCTCGACCTCCTACGCCGTCGCCTGGCCCGCCTGCCCGCCGCAGCCGACCCGCCGGTGCTGTTCCCCAGCCCGAAGGGTCTCTTGCGCGATCCGAACAACACCAGCGGAGACCTGCGCCAGGCACTCGACCGCGCCGGCTTCCTCTGGGCCACGTCGCACACCTTCCGCCGGACCGTGGCCACCCGCCTCGACGACGCCGGCCTGTCCGCCCGGCAGATCGCCGACCACCTCGGGCACAGCCGGCCCAGCCTCACCCAGGACGTCTACCTCGGCCGTGGCACCGTCAGCCCACTGACCGCAGCAGCCCTCCAGCGAAGCCTCTGATCTTCCTGGCCCTGCGCTGCCCGCAACCTCATGCGGGCCTGCGGCCCTTCGGCCTTGCCGCCTCGCCCACCGTCCGCCGAACCCGCTGACCTCGGCGGACGCCGCTCAGCAAGCTCGTCGGCACCACGCCGCACGGTCGTAGATGATGGGTTTGTGATGCGTCCTCGCGACAATTAATCGCCGCTGGGCAGCTCAACAGGCCGGTGACCTGGAGCTTTGCTCCCCCGATTGGACTCGAACCAATAACCCTGCGATTAACAGTCGCATGCTCTGCCAATTGAGCTACGGGGGATCGGCGGGCGTGCCCGCGCGCAGGGACGAGGTTACCCCACGCCGTCCCGGAACCTGCGCGGGGCCCTCCGCGTCGCGCGTCACACCGGAACGCGGCTACCGTGATCGTCCGGTCCCCGCGTCCTACCTGGAGGTTCTCCATGGCGAAGCTGTCCTTCCTCGTCGGCTTCGGTGCCGGATACGTGCTCGGCGCGAAGGCCGGCACGGAACGCTACGAGCAGATCCGCCGGGCGTGGGAGCACGCCAAGGACAACCCGCAGCTGCAGGGCCTGGCCGGCATGGCGCAGGCCCGCGCCGACGGCGTGCTGAACTCGGCCCGGGCGAGGGTCGGCCTCGGCGGCTCCAGCGACCGCTCGACGGGGGCCCGCTCGGGCTCGGTGCCGCGGGCCCGCACGGCCCCCGGCACCACCCCGGCGTCGGACACGCCGCTGCCGCCGCCGGACACCAGCGGCGGGCTCTGACCCCCGGGCGGTCGCAGCAGGACCACTGCAGGGGCCCGCCGCGGCCCAGTCCCGGGTCCCGCTGGCCCCTGCAGAGTCCTGCCGCGAGCTCGCGAGTGGCGGGGAGCAGGGGGTCCTTCCACGGTGGGCGCAGGGGGCCTTCGTCAGCCCGGCTGGTCGGCCGCGACCGCCTCGGCCAACTTCTGCCGGGCGACCTCCCGCGCGGTGGGGTCGCTGCGGTCGGCGTCGTCGTCGAAGACGACGGTCCACTCCCGCTCCGCCTGGCCGGGCAGCCGCCGGGCCACGAGCACCACCCCTCCCCCGCCGGGCAGCGGGGCGCGCCGGCTGGCGACGACGGTCTGGTCGACTCGCCGGCGGACGACGGGCGGCAGGCCCCCCGCGTCGCGCAGCGCGTGCCGCTCCACCGGCAGCCGCACCTGCACCCCGGGCTCGACCTCGGTCAGCGGGGTCACCTCGAACCGGCCGCCGCCGTCGCCGGTCGCCGTCCACCGTGCGGTGCCGACCTCGTGCCAGGGCAGGACGCCCACCTCGCCGGCCTGCGGCAGCGCCAGGTCGGCCGGCACCCGGCGCAGCCCGCGGGACGTCGCGACCAGCCAACCCTCGTCGCGCACGAGCGTTCCCCAGGCCAGCACCCGCTCGTCGGGGTCGGGCGAGGCGAGCACCACCGCGCGGACGAGCTCCGGCGGCCGGGTGAACCGCTGCAGCAGGCGGTCGAGCACGGTCATGCGTTCAGCCCGCCCATCGCCCGCTTGCGCAGCGAGATCGCCTGCTGCTCCAGCGCCATCAACTGGCCGAACGCCTTCATGTACTCGTCGCCGGCCTCGACCGGGTTCATCCGCTGCAGCCGGCCCTTGAGCGCGGCCACCTGACGGACGGTGTGCATCTCCTCCAGCCGGGCCAGCACCGCGTTGACGTAGCCGGCGTCGGCCTCGCCGACCGAGCGCATCGGCTCGACGGCCAGCGCGGTGAGCAGCGCGGTCGCGCTCTCCCGCGTGCAGTGGGCGGCGATCTCGTCCAGCCAGGCTGGGCCGGTGACGCGGGTGGCGGCCGCTCCGCCGGCGGCGGCGACCGCGGCGGCGACGGCCGCGTAGTCGGGGTCGGTGTAGGCCTCGACCGGGATCGCGTCGAACGACGGCCCGGCCAGCTCCGGGCTCTGCAGGACGGCCTTGAGCGCCTCCCGCTCGACCTCGACGGCGACGTCGTCCGGGCTCTTCTGCGGCGTCCGCGCCCGGACGCGCGCCGGCGGGCCCCCGGTGTCGCCCGTGAGCCGGCGGACCCGCTCGAGGACCTCGGTCTCGTCGGTGTTGCCGATCATCCCGGCCAGCTGGCGGGCGTAGGCTGGACGCAGCGCGTGGTCCTTGATCTGGGCGACCAGCGGCGCGGTCTTCTCCAGCGCGGCCACCCGGCCCTCGACGGTGTCGAGGTCGTAGCCGGCCAGCGTGGTCTTGAGGACGAACGCGATCAGCGGCGTCCGGCGCCCCACCAGGTCACGGACGGCGGCGTCGCCGTGCGCCTGCCGCAGCTCGCAGGGGTCGCGGCCGTCGGGCTCCACGGCGACGAAGGTCTGACCCACGAAGCGCTGGTCCTCGGCGAAGGTCTTCATCGCCGCGGCCTGCCCCGCGGCATCGCCGTCGAAGGTGTAGATGACCTCGCCGCGGAACTCGTCCTGGTCCATGAGCAGCCGGCGCAGCACGCTGATGTGCTCCGCGCCGAACGCGGTGCCGCACGAGGCGACGGCGGTGGTGACGCCGGCGAGGTGGCAGGCCATGACGTCGGTGTAGCCCTCGACGACGACGGCCTGGTGACGGCGGGCGATGTCCCGCTTGGCCCGGTCGATGCCGTAGAGCACGCTGCTCTTCTTGTACAGCGGCGTCTCCGGGGTGTTCAGGTACTTGGGGCCCTGGTCGTCGTCCATCAGCTTGCGGGCGCCGAAGCCGATGACGTCGCCGGTGATGTCCTTGATCGGCCAGACCAGCCGGCGGTGGAAGCGGTCGATGAGCGTGCCGCGGCTGGACTCCTTGGCCAGCCCCGCCGTCACCAGCTCCTGCTGCGTGAAGCCCTGCCCGCGCAGGTGACGGGTCAGCGTGTCCCAGCCGCCGGGCGCGAACCCGCACCCGAAGTCCACCGCCACCTGCCGGTCGAAGCCGCGGTCGGCGAGGAACTGCCGGGCCGGTGCGGCCTCCGGGCTGCCGAGCTGCTCGGCGTAGAAGACCGCCGCCGCGGTGTTGGCCGCGACCAGCCGGGCGCGTTGCCCGGCCTGCGAGCGGTCGGGGGCGCCGGTGGGGCGGCCGCCGTCGTCCTCGTAGTGCAGCTCGACGTTGGCCCGCCCGGCCAGCAGCTCGACGGCCTCGGTGAACGACAGGTGGTCGATCTCCTGCACGAAGCGGATGACGTCGCCCCCCACGCCGCAGCCGAAGCAGTGGTAGAGCCCGCGGCCGGGCGTGACGTGGAACGACGGCGACTTCTCGTCGTGGAACGGGCAGAGCCCCTTGAGGCTGCCCCCGCCCGCACGCTTGAGCTGCAGGTGCTCGCCGACGACCTCGTCGATCCGCGACCGCTCACGGACCAGCGCGATGTCCGCCGCTCGGATGCGTCCCCGCCCGGCCATCAGCTGCCCCCTGCCGCGGCGGCGCCGCCGGCGATCGCCGCCGTGGAGGCGGCCTGGTCGCGGCGGCTCATCACGAGCGCGAGCCACAGCAGGAAGACCTGGTGCTCCAGCGGCAGCGACTCGTCGGGGGTCAGCGTCGGGCGCGGTGACCAGCCGCCCGTCGTCCCGGTCTGGGCCACCACCCGGTCGCCGGCGAGGTACCGGTATCCACCCTTCCAGCGGGAGACGACCTCCGACCGGAGCGTCGCCCCCTCCAGGTCGGCCTCCCAGGTGCCCTTCCAGAACGACGTCTGCCGCGCCCGCAGCCGGGCGGCGTCCTCCGGCTCGCCCGCCCAGCGGCCGGTGAGCGTCCCCCTGCGCTTGGCGAGCACCCACTCGCGGTCGCCGACGACGGCCGTGGCCGCCTCCTTCCAGGTCGACGCCCGCAGCGTGGCGACGACGACGCCGTCGCGCAGCACGGGCAGGACGCCCTTCTCCGTGCCGGCCGAGCCGGCCTTGCCCAGTTCGAGCACGACTCCTCCTCGCTCAGCCGATCCCCGGCGCGCCGGCGACGCTCTCGCCGGTCGCGCGGTAGAGCAGGTAGGCCGCCGTCTCCCGGAGGATGTACCGGAACTGCGTGGCGCGGGTCTGCACCGCCGGGCCCTGCCGGGTCGGCGAGCTGTCGGCGGTGATGCCGGCGTCCTCGGCCATCCGCTCCGCGCGCATCGCGTGCCACGGGTCGGTCACCAGCACCGCGGAGTCCCAGCCGCGCTCGTCGAACGCGGTGCCCACGGCCCGCATGCTCTCCAGCGTGTCGACGCCCTCCTCGACCGCCAGCAGCGCGTTCTCCGGCACACCGGCCTCGGCCAGGTAGGCACGCCCGGACTCCGCCTCGGTGAACTGGTCACCGTCCGCCTTGCCGCCGACGGTCACGACCACCGGCGCGACACCGTCCTGGTACAGCTGCAGCGCGTGCTCCAGCCGCGCCTCGAAGATGGAGGACGGGACGCCGTTGTACTGCGCCGACCCGAGCACCACGATCGCGTCTGAGTGGGGCTGCGAGTCCTGTCGCGCCGTCCACCAGATCGCCGTCGCGGTGGAGACGACGAGCAGGACGACGGCGAGCACGACGGCGCCCACCACCCGGCCGACCAGGCTCCCCGCGCGCACGCCCACCCGTCATGGGTACCACGCGGGGCCGTCGGTTCGGAGTCGGTGCGGCGGGTGTGCCGGACCACCCCTGCGAGCCGGCCCCGGTGCAGGGGCCCGCGCCGAGCCTGCGAGGCGTGGGGGGCACCGGGGTCCTCTTTCAGGCGTCGGCGCGGTCCGCTCCCAGCGCCGCGCGGCCGGCCTCGAGCCGGGCCACCGGCACGCGGAACGGCGAGCAGGACACGTAGTCCAGCCCCACCTCGTGGAAGAAGTGCACCGAGTCCGGGTCGCCGCCGTGCTCGCCGCACACGCCGAGCTTGAGGTCCGGCCGCGCCGACCGGCCCTCCCGGGCGGCGACCTCCACCAGCCGGCCGACGCCCGGCCGGTCCAGCGACTCGAACGGCGAGACGCCGAAGATGCCCTTGTCCAGGTAGGCGTGGAAGAACGCGGCCTCGACGTCGTCCCGGGAGAAGCCCCAGGTCATCTGGGTGAGGTCGTTGGTGCCGAAGGAGAAGAACTCGGCCGACCGGGCGATCTCGTCGGCGGTCAGGGCGGCGCGCGGCACCTCGATCATCGTGCCGATGAGGACGTCGAGCTCGACGCCGCACTCCTCGAACACCGCGGCGAGCACCTTCTCCGCCTCGTCGCGGATCGCCTCGAGCTCCTGCACCGCCCCGACCAGCGGGATCATGATCTCCGGCCGCGGGTCGCCGCCGGCCGCCTTGCGCTCGCAGGCCGCCTCGGCGATGGCCCGCACCTGCATGGCGAACAGCCCCGGCTGGACGAGTCCGAGGCGCACGCCGCGCAGGCCGAGCATCGGGTTCTCCTCGTGCATCCGCCGCACGGCGGCCAGGAGCCGCAGGTTGGCCTCGTCCGGGTGCCCCTCGGCCTCGGCGACCGCGACCCGCACCGCGAGGTCGGTGAGGTCGGGCAGGAACTCGTGCAGCGGCGGGTCGAGCAGCCGCACGGTCACCGGCAGCCCGTCCATCGCCTCGAAGATCTCCAGGAAGTCCTGCTTCTGCAGCGGCGCCAGCGCGTCGAGGGCGGCCTGCTTGCTCTCGTCGTCCTCGGCGAGGATCAGCTTCTCCACCAGCTGCCGCCGGTCGCCGAGGAACATGTGCTCGGTCCGGCACAGGCCGATGCCGCGGGCGCCGAACCGGCGGGCGCGGGCGGAGTCCTCGGGGGTGTCGGCGTTGGTGCGCACGTCGAGCCGCCGCACCTCGTCGGCGTGGGTGAGGATCCGGTGCACGCTGCGCACCAGGTCGTCGGCGTCGTCGGAGTCCGGGTCGATCCCGCCCTCGAAGTAGCGGACGACGGACGACGGCTCGACCGGCACCTCGCCCAGCCACACCCGGCCGGTGGAGCCGTCGATCGAGATGACGTCGCCCTCCTCGACGGTGACGCCGCCGGGGGCGGTGAAGCGGCGGTTCTTCGTGTCGACCTGCAGCTCCTCCGCGCCGCAGACGCAGGTCTTGCCCATGCCGCGGGCGACGACGGCGGCGTGCGAGGTCTTGCCGCCGCGGCTGGTGAGCACGCCCTCGGCGGCGATCATCCCGGAGAGGTCGTCGGGGTTGGTCTCCCGCCGGACGAGGACCACCTTCTCGCCCCGGTCGGCCCACTGGACGGCGGTCTCCGAGGAGAACACCGCCTTGCCGACGGCGGCGCCGGGCGAGGCGTTCATGCCCTGGGTGAGCTGGGTGGCGTCCCCACCCGAGACGAACCGCGGGAACATCAGCTGGGCCAGCTGGTCGCCGGTGACCCGCCGGACGGCCTCGTCCATGTCGATGAGGCCCTCGTCGACCAGCTGGGTGGCGATCCGGAAGGCGGCTGCCGCCGTCCGCTTGCCGACGCGGGTCTGCAGCATCCAGAGCTTGTTGCGCTCGACGGTGAACTCGATGTCGCACAGGTCGCGGTAGTGCGACTCGAGGGTGCTCAT
The DNA here is from genome assembly GCF_052931555.1 of Geodermatophilus sp. URMC 61. Classification (NCBI taxonomy): domain Bacteria; kingdom Bacillati; phylum Actinomycetota; class Actinomycetes; order Geodermatophilales; family Geodermatophilaceae; genus Geodermatophilus; species Geodermatophilus sp. URMC 61. The sequence continues at coordinate 230,439 of NZ_JBRFHZ010000002.1, read as the reverse complement.
GATCGACAGCAGCTCGCGGTAGGCGCTCTCGTCGATCCGCTCCAGCTCGGGCAGCGGCACGGTGTTGCGGATGCCGGCGACGACGTCCTCGCCCTGCGCGTTCTGCAGGTAGTCGCCGTAGACCCCCTGCTCGCCACTGCCCGGGTCGCGGGTGAAGGCGACGCCGGTGCCGGAGTCCATGCCGAGGTTGCCGAACACCATGGCGACGACGTTGACCGCGGTGCCGGCGTCGCTGGGGATGCGCTCGCGGCGGCGGTAGAGGACGGCCCGCTCGGCGTTCCACGAGTCGAAGACGGCGTTGATCGCCAGGTCCAGCTGCTCGCGCGGGTCCTGCGGGAAGTCGCGGCCGCACTGGTCGCGGACGATGGCCTTGAACCGGCCGACGACGTCCTCGAGGTGCTCGGCGTCGAGGTCCAGGTCGGACTCGGTGCCCTGCTCGCGCTTGGCCTCGTCGAGGGCGTGCTCGAACAGCTCGCCGTCGATGCCGAGGACGGTCTTGCCGAACATCTGGATCAGCCGGCGGTAGGAGTCCCAGGCGAAGCGCTCGCTGCCGGACTGGGCGGCCAGCCCGCGGACCGACTCGTCGTTGAGGCCGACGTTGAGGACGGTCTCCATCATCCCGGGCATCGAGGCCGCGGCGCCGGAGCGCACGGACACCAGCAGCGGGTCCGACGGGTCGCCGAGGGTCTTGCCCATCGCCTTCTCCAGCGCCGTCAGGTGCTCGGTCACCTGGTCGGCCAGCTCCGGCGGGGTGCTGCCGTGCTCCAGGTAGAAGCGGCAGGCGTCGGTGGTGATGGTGAACCCGGGCGGCACCGGCAGTCCGAGGTTCGTCATCTCGGCCAGGTTGGCGCCCTTGCCGCCCAGCAGGTCCTTCTGGTCCTTGTTGCCCTCGCTGAAGTCGTAGACCCAGGTGACCGTCCCGGTACCGCTGCCCACCGTGCACCTCCGCGCTCGTCCGCCGGCTGGTTCCTGCCTGCCGGGGGCGGCGGACCGGGGTCTCCCGTCGCCGCCCCGGCGGGCACGGTCCCCAGACGCAGACACGGGTAGACGTCTCATACGTCATCTCGGGACCAGACAGCGATCGTGGCCCACCGGCCCGGAACACGCCAGACCGACGGCAACCGGAGGCGCGGCCCCTGGTGACGTACTGGAACGGCCACCCTCCAGTGGAAGGACCACCCCGCCCCCCACCGCCCGCGAGCTCGCGGCGGGACCCTGCAGGGTGGCCGCGAGCAGGGTTCCGCTCTCAGCCGGTGGCGGTGCCGCAGACGCGCGCGCCCTGCTCGCTGACGACGGTGAGGGTGGAGGTGCTGCCGTCGCTCCAGGCCACCTCGACCCGCTGCACCGGTGCGCCGTCCGCCTCGTCGGCGATCGTCCCGGTGACCTCACCGGTGCCACCGGGGGCGTACTCGGCGGGCACCGCCTGCGGCGCCAGCCGCGCCCGCTCCTCCGCGCAGAGCAGCCCGTAGGCGGTCTCGAGGTCGTCCTGGGCGAGCGCGGCGAGGAAGACCCCGGAGACCTCGCGGGCCTGCTCCTCGGGGCTGCCCTTCACCAGCGGCAGGCCGACGGCCATGCCGATGGCGACGGCGACGGTCCCGCCGATCACCGCGAGGATCAGCGCCCGCGCCGGGCGCGGGGTGCCGGTGTGCAGCGGCGCCGGGTCGTCGTCGTAGAGATAGGGGCCGTCACTCATGGCTCGACTCCGGTCTGTGTGCCCGCTGCGCTCGTCGACGCTCATCCGCCGCTCACCAGCAGCTCGGCCCCCGCCGGCGGTCGGGGGTCGTCGCGGTCGGCCAGCCAGCCCTCGGGCAGCGCCACCGGGCGCGGCGGGCTGGTGCGCCCGCGCGGTCCACCGAGCACCGCCGTCGGGTACGGCTGGTCGGGGATCCCGGCCAGGAGCTCGGCCAGCTCGTCCAGCGAGCTGACCATCGCCAGCGCGCGGCGGACGTCGGAGCCGACCGAGAACCCCTTGAGGTACCAGGCGACGTGTTTGCGGAAGTCGGTGCAGCCGTGCAGCTCGCCCTGCTCCTCGGAGAGGAGCGTGGCGTGCCGGTGCATCACCGCGGCCACCTCGCGCAGCGTCGGCAGCGCGCGGCGGGTCTGCCCGGCGAAGGCGGCCGCGAGGTCACCGAACAGCCACGGCCGGCCCAGGCAGCCGCGGCCGATGACGACCCCCGCGCAGCTGGTCCCGGCGACCATCCGCAGCGCGTCGTCGGCCTCCCAGATGTCACCGTTGCCGAGCACCGGGATGTCGACGGCCTCCACCAGCCGGGCGATGGGGGCCCAGTCGGCGGTGCCGCTGTAGAGCTGGTCGGCGGTGCGCCCGTGCAGGGTGATCCCCGCGGCGCCCTCGTCCTGGGCGATCCGCCCGGCGTCGAGGTAGGTGACGTGGTCGGCGTCGATGCCGATGCGGGTCTTCACCGTGACCGGGACGTCCCCGGCGGCGCGGACCGCGGCCCGGACGATGTCGCGGAAGAGCACCCGCCGCCACGGCAGCGCCGAGCCGCCGCCCTTGCGGGTGACCTTGGGCACCGGGCAACCGAAGTTCAGGTCGACGTGCGCCGGGCGGGTGCCGGCGACGCCCTCGTCGACCAGCATCTCCACCGCGCGGCCGACGGTGGCCGGGTCGACGCCGTAGAGCTGCACGGAGAAGGCATCCGCCTCGTCGGGGGTCGCCCGGACCATCTGCAGCGTCTTCTCGTTGCGCTCGACCAGCGCCCGCGTGGTGATCATCTCGCAGACGTAGAGCCCGGCACCGAACTCGCGGCACAGCGTGCGGAAGGCCGGGTTGGTGATACCGGCCATCGGTGCCAGCACCACGGCGGGGTCGACGGTGAGCGCGCCCAGGTGCAGCGGAGCAGGACCGGTCGCGGGGGACGACGGTCGCTCGAGGACGCTGCTGCTCACGATCTCCAGGGTAGGTGGCGAGCCGGCTTCCCCTCCCCCACCGCCCGGGTGACGGTTGTGGTCGTCGACACCGGAGCGTCCGTGTGTGCCGGCGACCACGACCGCTCACCCGGAGGGCGGCGGACGCGGTTGCGTCAGGCTGCCGGGTCCACCACGCGCAGGTCCGTGTGGGCGGCGAGCACGGTGAAGTCGGGGTCCCGGTGGAGCACCGGGACGCCGTGCCGCAGGGCGACGGCCGCGACCAGGCAGTCGTTCAGCGAGCGGGGGGTCTCACCCGCTCGCCGGCACGTGCGGTAGAGCGCAGCCGCGTGCTCGGCGTCCACCGGCGACTGCTGGCGGAGCAGGTGGGCCCCGGCCACGAAACGACGGAGGCGCGCCGCGCGCTCCTCGTCGGTCGTGCCGGCCAGCACCTCGAGCAGCACGACGTCGGTCGTCGCCGCCCGCTGTTCGCCGATGAGCCGCTCCAGCAGGTCCTGCTCGGGGCCACCGGAGTCCCGGAGATAGGCGATCCACACCGAGGAGTCGACGAGGACGGTCACTCCCCGGCCCACTGAGCGGCCGCCTCGGCAGCCTCGCCGCTCCGGATCTCCTCGAGGTCCGCACCCCACCCGCTGCCGCGCATCGCGTGCATCTCGCGCGTCGTCATCGGGACGACCGAGACCTGACGCAGGGCGAAGTCGACGGCGTCCTTCTTCGTCGACAACCCGTAGCGGCGCATGACGCCGGCGACGAGGTCGTCGTCGATGTCGATGTTGGTCCGACTCACACCTCCATCGTACACATCGAGGTGTATGCGATACACCACTGCGTGGTCGTGAGCGCGACCCCGTTGCGACCCCTGCCTCGGGGCACCGCGTCGGGCGCAGCGGACGCCTCGGCGTGAGCGGAGCGCCAGCAGCCGCAGCACCCGGACGGCCTGATCGGTCACGGCGACACGGTGGCCGACGATCCGGACCGCACCTGACTGCATCCGCCCCCAGCGTGCCGCCATGGAGACGACACGGACGACGACGGTGGACTGGACCTCCGAGCTGGTCGAGCAGCTGGACCTGCACTGGCGCACGCAGCTGCGGCCGCGGCTGGACGGACTCACCGACGAGGAGTACCGGTGGGAGCCGGTCCGCGGAGCCTGGAACGTCCGCCCGCGAGGCACCGGCGCGGCGCCGATCCAGGCGGGACGGGGCGACTTCACCATCGACTTCGCCGTACCCCAGCCCGACCCCGCGCCGGTCACCACCATCGCCTGGCGGATCGGGCACGTGGTCGTCGACGCGGCCCACGCCGCCTGGACCGCCGGCGTCCGCAGCCTGGACGAGCAGCGCCTGCGACGTCCGTGCGGCCCGGCCGAGGGTCCGTGGGCGGACTCCCCCATGGCCACGCTCGTGCTGCACATCAACCGGGAGGTGCTGCACCACGGCGCCGAGATGGCCCTGCTGCACGACCTGTACCGCTGGCGCGACTGAGTGGTCCGGGCGGCCGTCCCCGCGGGGAGGGCCGCCCGGACCGCTCAGCAGACGGGCAGGCGGGTCTTGAGGTAGGTCTCGACCTGGTCCAGGCCGATCCGCTCCTGGGTCATCGAGTCGCGCTCGCGCACGGTCACCGCGTCGTCCTCGAGGGTGTCGAAGTCGACAGTCAGGCAGAACGGCGTCCCGATCTCGTCCTGCCGCCGGTAGCGGCGGCCGATCGCGCCGGCGTCGTCGAAGTCGACGTTCCAGCTCTGCCGCAGCTTCGCGGCCAGGTCGCGGGCCTTCGGCGAGAGATCGGCGTTGCGCGACAGCGGCAGGACGGCGGCCTTGACCGGCGCCAAGCGCGGGTCCAGCCGCAGCACGGTGCGGGTGTCGACGCCGCCCTTGGCGTTGGGCGCCTCGTCCTCGGTGTAGGCCTCGATGAGGAAGGCCATCAGCGAGCGGGTCAGCCCGGCTGCCGGTTCGATGACGTACGGCGTCCAGCGGGTGTTGCTGCCCTGGTCGAAGTAGGCGAGGTCGGCGCCGGAGTGCTCCGAGTGCGTCTTCAGGTCGAAGTCGGTGCGGTTGGCGATGCCCTCGAGCTCGCCCCACTCGGAGCCCTGGAAGCCGAAGCGGTACTCGATGTCGACGGTGCGCGTCGAGTAGTGGGAGAGCTTCTCCTTCGGGTGCTCGTAGTGCCGCAGGTTCTCCGGGGAGATGCCCAGGTCGGTGTACCAGCGGGTGCGCTCGTCGATCCAGTACTGGTGCCACTGCTCGTCGGTGCCGGGCTCGACGAAGAACTCCATCTCCATCTGCTCGAACTCTCGCGTGCGGAAGATGAAGTTGCCGGGCGTGATCTCGTTGCGGAAGGACTTGCCGATCTGGCCGATACCGAACGGCGGCTTCTTGCGGGCCGCGCCCATCACGTTGGCGAAGTTCACGAAGATGCCCTGCGCGGTCTCCGGGCGCAGGTAGTGCAGGCCGGAGTCGTCCTCGACCGGGCCGAGGTACGTCTTGAGCATCATGTTGAAGTCGCGCGGCTCGGTCCACGCGCCCTTCGTGCCGCAGTTCGGGCAGGTGATGTCGGCCAGGCCGTTCTCCGGCAGGCGGCCCTTCCTGGCCTCGTAGTCCTCCTCCAGGTGGTCGGCCCGGAACCGCTTGTGGCAGTTCTGGCACTCGGTCAGCGGGTCGGTGAAGACGCCGACGTGCCCGGAGGCCACCCACACCTGGCGCGGCAGGATCACCGAGGAGTCCAGGCCGACGATGTCGTCACGGCCCTGGACGACGGTGCGCCACCACTGCCGCTTGATGTTCTCCTTGAGCTCGGTGCCCAGGGGTCCGTAGTCCCAGGCGGAGCGGGTACCGCCGTAGATCTCGCCCGACGGGAAGACGAACCCCCGGCGCTTGCAGAGGTTCACCACCTTGTCGAGGCGTGCGGGGTCGTGCTTGGCGGCGCTGTCGCTCACGGCGAGGGGCTCCATCCGGCTGGCGGTCGGCGGTTGACCCGTCCACGGTAGTTGCCGCTGCTCGTCCACTCCTCCGCCGCCCGGCCGGGCGTCCCGGTGCGAGCGACCGGTCCCCTGCGGTGCCTCACCCCCTGCCCACGGTGCGGGGCAGCGGGAGAGGTCAGCCAAGAGCCGCCCCGCCGGACCACCCGGCGAGGTCGCCGTCCACCCGCAGGTGCACGCCGAGGAACTGGACGTCGCCGTCGATCGTCGCGCCCCGCCACATCATGACCCCGAGGACTGCGCCGAGCACGACCAGCGCGAGTACGACGGCGAGGATCCACGGCCAGGTGCGCCGGCGCCGTCCGGGCCTCGGCCCGACGGTGACGCCGGTGCGCAGCGTGCCGTCGAGCTCCAGCGTGCGGTCCGGATCCCGCGGTACCGGGCCGTCGAGGTGGACGGTCGGCTCGTCAGGACGGACCGGGGGCGTGGCGAGCTCGCCGCTCGCGAGCTGCGCTCGCACCGCCCGACCGGGCAGTGGTGGGGGTTGCACCGGCCTGGTGGGTTCTGCGGACGGCGGGGGTGTCGCGTCGTCCCGCCTGGGCTCGCTCATCGTGCGTCCTCCGTGCTCGAGGCCCCGGCCCTGCAGCGGCCGTCGGCGCACCGGCCTCCCCGGGGGATGCCCACGACGACGCGGGATCACCCCTCGCGCGTCCCCTCCCCGGGCACGTACACGCCCGGCTCGTCCAACGCGTGGACCCAGACCGGCGCCCCGGCGAGCTTCACCTCGGCCGCCGAGAGCGCCCGGCGGTAGGCACCGACGCCGTCCCACCGGGTGACCAGCGCCCACAGGGCATCGTCGTCGGTGCAGCGGCCGAACTCGCCGTCCCGGAAGCCGGGGCGGGCGGCGAGCGCGGCCAGCAGGACGTCGACGGCGGCAGCGAACCCGTCGGCGTCGGCCTCGGGCACCCGCAGCCGGGTCACCGCGAACACGGTCGACCTCCCATCAGGCGCGGCCCCGTCCGGAGGCTCGCCGCGAGCTCGCGAGCGGGGAGAGGGACGGGGTCTCGGGGTCCTTCAGGCGCTGCCGAAGCGGCGCTGCCGCGAGGCGTACTCCTCGCACGCGGCCCACAGGTGCCGGCGGTCGAAGTCCGGCCACAGCGTGTCGAGGAAGACGAATTCGGCATAGGCCGACTGCCACAGCAGGAAGTTGCTGGTGCGGCTCTCCCCCGAGCTGCGCACGAACAGGTCGACGTCGGGCATGTCCGGCTCGTCGAGGAACCGGGCGACGGTGTCCTCGTCCACCTTCGCGGGGTCGAGCCGGCCGGCGGCGACCTCGCGGGCGATGGCCGCGGCGGCGTCGGCGATCTCGGCGCGGCCGCCGTAGTTGACGCACATGGTCAGCGTGAGGACGTCGTTGTCGCAGGTGAGCTCCTCGGCGACCTCGAGCTCCTTGATGACGCTGCGCCACAGCCGGGGACGGCGGCCGGCCCAGCGCACCCGCACCCCCAGCTCGTGCATCTCGTCACGGCGACGGCGGATGACGTCGCGGTTGAAGCCCATGAGGAAGCGGACCTCCTCCGGGCTGCGCCGCCAGTTCTCGGTGGAGAACGCGTACGCGCTGATCGCCTTGACGCCCAGCTCGATGGCGCCCTCGACGCAGTCGAACAGCGAGGACTCCCCCGCCTCGTGCCCGGCGGTGCGCGGCAGCCCGCGCCGCTTGGCCCAGCGGCCGTTGCCGTCCATCACGATCGCGACGTGACCGGGCACCTTGTCCGGTGGCAACTGCGGTGGGCGGGCACCCGAGGGGTGCGGGTTCGGGGCCTTGACCTCACGCCTCACTCAGCAGACCTGCTTCCCGGCGTGGCGCCGTCGGATCGGACCGGTCGACCAGCGGCAGCGAGCGCAGCCCGCGCTCGAGGTGCCACTGCAGCAGCGCGGCGACCAGCCCGCTGCCCTCACGGCGGTTGGCGCTCTGGCTGGCCTCGGCGGCGTCCCAGTCGCCGGTGAGCAGCGCGTCGAGCAGCTCGATGGTGGCCGGGTTGGGCATCGCCGAGCCGGTCGGGCGGCAGGGCGGGCAGACCATGCCGCCGGCGGGCACCGAGAAGTGCCGGTGCGGGCCCTCCTCGCCGCAGCGGGCGCAGCCGCCCAGCGCCGGCTCCCAGCCGGCGACCGACATGGCGCGCAGCAGGAAGGCGTCGAGCACCAGCGGCGCCGGGTGGGTCCGCTCGGCCAACGCCCGCAGCGCCCCGATGACGAGGAGGAACAGCCGCAGCGAGGGCTCCTTCTCCTCGGCGGTGAGCCGGTCGGCGGTCTCGAGCACCGCGGTGCCGGCGGTGTAGGCCGGGTAGTCGGCGACGATCGGCTGCCCGTAGGAGCGGATCGACTCGGCCTGGCTGACGATGTCGAGGGTGCGGCCGGTGTAGAGCTGCAGGTCCACGTGGCTGAACGGCTCCAGCCGGGCGCCGAACTTGCTCTTGGTGCGGCGCACGCCCTTGGCCACCGCGCGGACCTTGCCGTACCGGCGGGTGAGCACCGTGACGATGCGGTCGGCCTCGCCCAGCTTCTGGGTACGCAGGACGACGCCCTCGTCGCGGTACAGCGCCTTCGGTGTGGTGGACATCAGCAGCTGCACTTCCCGGCGCCGGCTCGCTCCGCTCCCCGGTCGCTGTCCCCCGCGAGCGGGACGTGCCCCCGGCCTCCGGCGATGCTCACTGTGCCGCCGCCTCAGTAACCAAGCCGGTTCAGCTTCTTCGGGTCGTCCTGCCACTCGCCGAGCACCGTGACGTGCAGGTCCAGGTGCACGCGGGCGCCGAGCAGCGCCTCGATGCCCTGGCGCGCCTCGCTGCCGATCGCCTTGATGACCTGCCCGCCGCGGCCGAGCAGCATCGGCTTCTGGCTGGGGCGCTCGCAGTGCAGCAGCGCGTGGACCTCGACCAGTTCACCGCTGTCCCGCTTGGGGTCGGGACGGCGGGTCATCTCCTCGACGGTGACCGCCAGCGAGTGCGGCACCTCCTGGAACACCTTCTCCAGCGCGGCTTCCCGGACCAGCTCGGCGATCTGCCGCTCGACGTCCTCGTCGGTGGTCTGCTCCTCCGGGTACAGCGGCGGGCCCTCGGGGAGCAGGCCGACGAGCAGGTCCTCGAGCAGCTCGACCTGGTCGCCACGCACGGCGCTCACCGGCACGACCTCGGCGGCCTCGACCAGCTGGCTGGCCGCCATCAGCTGCTCGGCGACCTGCTTCTTCGACGCGGCGTCGGTCTTGGTGACCACGACCACGACCGGTGCCTGCACCTCGCGCAGCTGGCGGGCGATGAACCGGTCGCCGCTGCCGACGGGCTGGTCGGCCGGCACGCAGAAGACGATGACGTCGACCTCGGACAGGGTGTCGCGGACGACGTCGTTGAGCCGACGGCCCAGCAGGCTCCTGGGCTTGTGCAGGCCCGGGGTGTCGACCAGCACCAGTTGCCCGCCCGGCCGGTGGACGACGCCGCGGATGGCGTGCCGGGTGGTCTGCGGGCGGTTGCTCACGATGCCGACCTTCTCGCCGACCAGGGCGTTGGTCAGCGTGGTCTTCCCCGCGTTGGGGCGGCCCACCAGACAGGCGAAACCGCTCCGGTACGGCGGCTGGTCCGGTGGTGTCACGCGTTCCATCCTCCCACCCGGGGACGACACCTCCGCGCCGCCCGTGCCGTCCGGGGCGGCTGGGAGGATCGGGTCCGTGACGCAGCGGAGGCGGGACGGACGGCGCCCGTCGGCGGAGGCGGTCGACACCGCTCGGCGCCTGCACGTGCAGCAGGTCGGCGCCCACCGGTTCCTCGCCGGGCTCGGCCCCAGGCGGACGGCCACGATCGTCCCCGCCCCGCTGCGCCACTCGGATACGGCCCCCGTCGGCGTACGAGATCGCCGGTCTCGCCCGGGGCTGGTTCAGACGGTGCTGCGCAGGGCGCCGTCCGGGCCGGCGAGGTGCACCGGGGCGGACGGGGCGAGGTCGTGGACGGCGGCCAGCCCGGCCTCCTCCACGCCGTCGGCGGCCGAGACGACGGCGGCCGCCTCGAGCCCCTCCACCCCGCTGGAGACGGCGGCGGCGACGGCGGCCTGCAGCGCGGACAGCTGCAGCGACGGCAGGGAAACGGTGGCGGCCAGGTAGGTGCGGCCGTCGGTGTCGCGGACCGCCGCGCCCTCAGGAGCGCCGGTGCGGCCGCGCGCGGAGCGGGCCAGGGTGACGAGCTTGGCGTCCTCGGGGTCCAGGGAACTCACGGGCCGTCAGCCTTCCACGACGCCGGCGGGCTCCTCGACGCGGGTGGCACTCGACGCCGTGGCACCGGAGGCGGTGGTCCCGGACGCGGTCGCACCGGACGCGGTGGCCCCGTGCGCCTGCGGCTCCTCGCCCTCGGTGGTCTCGGCCTCCTCCTCGGGCACCCGGCAGACCAGGATGGTGTCGATCCGGTTGCGCCGTCCGCCGGTGCTCTCGGCGACCAGCCGTAGCCCGGCGACCTCGGCCTGCGAGCCCTCGATCGGCACCACGCCGAGCTCGCGGGCGAGCAGCCCGCCGACGGTCTCGACGTCGTCGTCCTTGGGCAGCTCGACGTCGAAGAGGGCGGCGAGGTCCTCGACCGGCAGCCGGGCGGTGATCCGCACCGAGCCGTCGGCCAGTTCCTCGACCGGGGGGCGCTGGAAGCGGTCGTGCTCGTCGGCGATCTCGCCGACGATCTCCTCGAGGATGTCCTCGATCGTCACCAGCCCGGCGAAGCCGCCGTACTCGTCGACCACGATCGCGATGTGGATGCGCTGGGCCTGCATGTCCCGCAGCAGTTCGTCGACCGGCTTGGACTCCGGCACGAACGTCGGCGCACGCATGAGGTCCTCGACCTTGACGGTGTTCCTCGGGTCCTGCCCGCCCTGGGTCCGGCGGATGAGGTCCTTGAGGTAGATGACCCCCACGACGTCGTCGACGTTCTCGCCGATGACCGGGATGCGGCTGAACCCGCTGCGCATCGCCAGTGCGAGGGCCTGCCGCAGGGTCTTGGTCCGCTCGATCCAGACGACGTCGGTGCGCGGCACCATGACCTCGCGGGCGATGGTGTCGCCCAGCTCGAACACCGAGTGGATCATGTTGCGCTCGCCGGACTCGACGACCCCGCGCTCCTCGGCCATGTCGACCAGCTCGCGCAGCTCGACCTCGGAGGAGAACGGCCCGTCGCGGAAGCCGCGCCCGGGCGTGATCATGTTGCCGACCAGGATGAGCAGCGTGGCGATCGGCCCGAGCACCCGGCCCAGCAGCTTGACCACGCCCGCACCGGCCAGCGCGGTGCCGTAGGCGTGCTGGCGGCCGAGCGTGCGGGGTCCGACCCCGACCAGCACGTAGCTGACGACGGTCATCACCCCGGCCGCGGTCAGCACCGGCTGCCAGCCCCCGCCCCAGATCCGGTAGAGGATCACCGTGACCAGGGTGGCGGCCACCATCTCGCAGGCGATCCGCAGCAGGAGCAGCAGCGCCACGTGCCGGGCGCGCTCGGCGACGACCTCGGACAGGACGCCCGCACGCTTGACGCCGTCCCGGCGCATCTCGTCGACGCGTGCCTTGGAGACCCGCTGGAGCGCGGCGTCCATGGCGCCGAACAGGCCGGCGAACGGGATCAGACAGACGGCGATCACCAGCAGGGTGATCTCGCCGGAGGTCATCGGTCGACCGGTCCCCGGGGGACGGCCGCACCGGTCATCGGAGCCCGTGGGGTGGCGCGCCAGCCGTCGAGCAGCTTGGTCTGCAGGCCGAACATCTCCTTCTCCTCCTCGGGCTCCATGTGGTCGTAGCCGAGGAGGTGCAGCACGCCGTGCGTGGCGAGCAGGATCAGCTCGTCGTCCATCGTGTGGCCGGCCGCGCGGGCCTGCTTGATGGCGACCGAGGGGCACAGGACGACGTCCCCGAGCAGTGCGGGGCCGGGGTCCGGCTCGTCGGGACGGCCGGTGTCCAGCTCGTCCATCGGGAAGGCGAGGACGTCGGTCGGCCCCTTCTCCCCCATCCAGCGCTCGTGCAGCGTGCTCATGTAGTCCGGGTCGACGCAGAGGACCGACAGCTCGGCCATCGGGTTCACGCCCATCTCGCCCAGCACGTACGTGCAGACGGCGGCGAGGGAGGACTCGTCGACGGCGATCTCGGACTCGTTGGCGACCTCGACGGGCACGGCGCTCAGCTCCCCTGGCGGCGCGGCCGCGACGGGCGCACCGGCGGCTGCTGGCCGGTGGTGGGCCGGTTCTGGTTGTGCGTGGCGTCCCAGCGCTCGTAGGCGTCGACGATGTCGCCGACCAGCCGGTGACGGACGACGTCGGAACTGGTCAGGTTGGCGAAGTGCACGTCGTCGATGCCGTCGAGGATCTCGCGCACGATCCGCAGCCCGCTCTGCGCGCCACCGGGCAGGTCGACCTGGGTCACGTCACCGGTGACCACGATCTTGGAACCGAAGCCGAGCCGGGTGAGGAACATCTTCATCTGCTCGGCGGTGGTGTTCTGCGCCTCGTCGAGGATGACGAACGCGTCGTTGAGCGTGCGCCCGCGCATGTACGCCAGCGGCGCCACCTCGATCGTCCCCGACTGCATCAGGCGCGGGATCGACTCGGGGTCGACCATGTCGTGCAGCGCGTCGTACAGCGGCCGCAGGTACGGGTCGATCTTCTCGCTGAGCGTGCCGGGCAGGTACCCCAGCCGCTCGCCGGCCTCCACGGCCGGGCGGGTGAGGATGATCCGGTTGACCTGCTTGGTCTGCAGGGCCTGCACGGCCTTGGCCATCGCCAGGTAGGTCTTGCCGGTACCGGCGGGGCCGATGCCGAAGACGATGGTGTGCGCGTCGATGGCGTCGACGTAGCGCTTCTGGTTCAGCGTCTTGGGCCGGATCGTGCGCCCGCGGCGGCTGATGATGTCGAGGCTGAGGACGTCGGCCGGCCGCTCGGAACCACCCGCGCGCAGCATCCCGATGACCCGGCGCACCGAGTCCGGGCGCAGCACCTGACCGGTGCCCAGCAGCGCGATCAGCTCGTCGAACACCGCGACGGCGAAGGCGTTGTCGGCCGGCTGACCGGTCACGGCGATCTCGTTGCCGCGCACGTGGACGTCGGTGTCGACCTCCTTCTCGACCAGGCGCAGCAGCTCGTCCCCGGAGCCGAGCAGGGCGACCATCGGGACGGAGTCGGGAACGGTGATGGTGGTCCGGACGGTGGCCGGGGCGACGTCCCCCAGGCCGGTGTGTCCGGGGTGGCCGTCGGCGGCTGCAGCCTGCGCCGAGGCCTCACGCGAGGTGGGCGCTCCGGGCACGGGGACGTTCGGGGAGGAGTCGGGCAAGAACCCTCGACCCTGCCTTCCTGCGAGAGGAGGTGTGGACCCCTCGAGTCTACCCGCGCGTGCAGTCCCGGAACCGCCGTCCGGACCGTCGCTCACCTGCCCGAGTAGGTCGCCCTGCCGGGCCCCTCGCTGAGGAACGAGCGCACCGCGCCGCGCAGGTCCTGGGTGGCGAACAGCGCACCGGAGACGTCGGGCACCAGGTCGTCCGCGGCCCGCGCGCCCTGCCGGACGGCGGTCGTGACCAGCTGCTTGGTGGCCGCGTGCGCCACCGTCGGGCCGGCCGCGACCTGGCGGGCGTAGGCGCGGGCGGCCTCGGCGAAGCCCTCGTCGGGCAGCACCCGGTTGACCACGTCCCACCGCTCGAGGACGGCGGCCGGGTAGCGCTCGCCGGTGAACACCAGCTCCTTGGCCCGCGCGGACCCGGCCCGCTCCGCCAGCCGCTGCGGCCCGCCCATCGACGGGGTGAGCCCGACGACGATCTCGACGAGCCCGAACGACGCCTTCTCCGCCGCCAGCAGGACGTCACAGGCCAGCGCCAGCTCGAACGCGGCGGTGAGGGTCAGCCCGTGCGCGGCGAAGACGGTGGGCACCGGGAGGTCCTCGAAGGTCTGCGCCACCCGCAGCAGCCGCCGCCACAGGTCGGCGCCGCGCTCGGCGGGCTCGGGCCCCTCGGCGATGTCGCGGAACACCGTGACGTCGACACCGCCCGAGACGACCTTGCCGCGCGCCTCGACCAGCACCGCCCGGGCGCGTGCGGGGTCGGCCGGGTCGGTGAGCCGGACCAGCTCGTCGGCGACCCCCTCGATCGCGTCGAACACGGAGGCGTCGAAGAGGTTCAGCGGCGGGTTGTCCAGGACGACGACGGCGACGTCGCCGTCCCGCTCGATGCGCACGGGGGTGGGATCGGTCATGCCGGGCAGCCTGGCAGACGCCGGAGCCGGGTACGCGGGGCCGCATGACCGACCGCTCCCCCTACGCCCTGACCGCGGCCGCCGTCACCACCACCGCCGTCCTCGGCGGGATCGGCACGGCGACCGGCACCCGCTGGTACCGCGAGCTCGACAAGCCGCCGTGGCAGCCGCCCGGATCCGCCTTCGGGCCGGTGTGGACGGCGCTGTACGCCCTGCTCGCCCTCGCCGGCGGCCGGTCGCTCGCGGGTTCGGGCGGCCAGGAGCGGCGCCGGTACCTGCGGGCCTACCTGGCCAACCTGGCGCTCAACGCCGGCTGGACCTGGGTCTTCTTCCGCGCCCGGCGACCGGTGGCCGCCACCGCCGAGGCCGCGCTGCTGGCCGCCTCGACGGCCGACCTCGCCCGGCGCTCCTGGGCCGTCGACCGCCGGGCCGGCGCCGCGCTGGTGCCCTACGCGGCGTGGACGACGTTCGCGACGGCGCTCAGCGGAGCCATCGCCCGCCGCAACCCGCGCTGACCGTCGGCGTCGCTCAGCCGGGCGGCCAGCGGAGGTCGCGGCCACCGAGCACGTGCAGGTGCACGTGGTGCACGGTCTGCCCGGCGGCGGGGCCGGTGTTGGTGACCACGCGGTAGCCGGGCTCGACGCCGTCCTCGCTGGCCAGTCCCTCCTGGACCGCCACCTCCCCGGCCGCGCGGACGACCGCGCCGAGCAGGTCGGGGTCGGCCTGCGCCAGCGCGGCCACCGTCGGGTGGTGCTCCTTCGGCACGACCAGGACGTGGGTCGGCGCCTGCGGGTTGATGTCCCGGAAGGCGAACGTCCGGTCGGTCTCGTGCACGACGTCGGCGGGGATCTCCCCGGCCACCATCCGGCAGAACAGGCAGTCGGTCACACGACGACCCTAGAAGGACCCCGTCCTCCCCACCGCTCGTGGAAGGACCCCTCCTGCCCGCCCCCCGCAGGCTCGGGGCGGTGCCCTGGACGGGGCCGCGGCGAGCCTCCGGACGGGGCCTGCCGGGGACGGGGCCGGGGCGTCACCGCTGGCCGGGCGTGGTCTCGACCCCCAGATAGGCCTGCACGATGCGCTCGTCGGCGAGCAGCTCGGCCGCCGGGCCCGAGTGGACGACCTCGCCGCTCTGCAGCACGTAGCCGTGGTCGGCAGCGCGGAGCGCCCTGCGGGCGTTCTGCTCGACGAGCACCACGGTGGTGCCCGACGCCCGGATCTCCTCGATCACCCGGAAGACCTCGTCGACGATCTTGGGCGCGAGCCCCATGGAGGGCTCGTCCATGAGCATGACCCTGGGCTGGGCCACCAGGGCACGGGCGATGGCGAGCATCTGCTGCTCACCGCCGGAGAGCGATCCGGCGGGCAGCGCCCGGCGCTCCGCGAGCACCGGGAAGCGGTCGTACATGGCGTCCATGGACTGCTGAGCGGTCCCGCCGGTGTGCCACGCGCCCATCCGGAGGTTCTCCTCGATGGTGAGCGTGGCCAGGATCTGCCGGCCCTCGGGGACCTGCACCAGCCCGCGGCCCACCAGCTTGTGGGCCGGCGTCCGGGTCACGTCCCGTCCCTCGAAGGTGATCCGCCCGCCCGCCGGGCGCAGCATCCCCGAGACGGCGTTGATGACCGAGGACTTCCCGGCGCCGTTGGCCCCGACCAGGGTCACCAGGGAGCCCCGTTCGACGGCGAAGGAGACCCCGCGGACGGCCTCGACCCGCCCGTAGCTCACCCGCAGGTCCTCCACGCTCAGGATGGGGTTGCTCATGTCGCGTTCCTCGGGGTGGTGTCCGGGAGGCCCAGCGTGCCCGCCGCGCTCGGGTCCACGTTCGTGACGGCGCCGGGCGCGGCGACGGCGCCGCTGCCCCCGGTCGGGCCGGCCAGGGTCCCCTCGGCGACGGATCCGCCGTCCAGCTCGTCGTCCGCCGTGCCGAGATATGCCTCGATCACGGCCGGGTCGGCAGCGATCTCCGCCGGCGAGCCGCTCGCGATGACCTCACCGAAGTCGAGGACGACGACCCGGGTGCAGGTCTCCAGGACCATGCCGACGTTGTGCTCGATGAAGAGGATCGTCAGCCCGTCACGGGCCAGCGACCGGATGAGCTCGGACAGCCTCGCCGCCTCGACGTGGTTCATGCCGGCGGCCGGCTCGTCCAGGATCAGCAGGGACGGCTCCGAGGCGAGTGCTCGAGCGATCTCCAGCCGGCGCTGGTCGCCGTAGGACAGCGACGACGCCCGGTTGCCGGCCAGGTCGGCCAGCCCCACCCGCTGCAGGCAGCGGGCCGCGTGCTCGAGGGCCGCCCGCTCGTCACGGCGGGCCGAGGGCAGCCACAGCAGGCGGCGCAGGAAGGTCGGTCGGCTGACCAGGTGCGCACCCACGAGCACGTTCTCGAGCGCCGACAGCCGGTTGAACAGCTTGGAGTGCTGGAAGGTGCGGCTCACACCCGCCGCCGCCACCTTGTGCACGGGGGTCCGCCCGATCGTCGTCCCCAGGACGGTGGCGCTGCCCGACGAGGGCGGCACGAGGCCACTGATCATGTTCACCAGGGTGGTCTTGCCCGCGCCGTTCGGGCCGATCAGGCCCACGACCTCGCCGCTGCGGATCTCCAGGTCGATGCCGCGGACGGCGTGCACCCCGCCGTACTCCTTGGCCAGGCCCGTCAGGCTGACCACCGGCTCGCCGGCGGCGGGGTGCCGGCGGGCGGCCAGGCGCGGCGCGGGGTCGGCCCCCGCCGACGGGACGCGGGTGCGCCGCGGGATCAGGCTCGCCAGCCCACCCGGCAGGAAGAGGATCACCACGAGCAGCAGCAGGCCGGCGAGGAAGGGACGGATCCAGCCCGCCTCCACCCCGACCGCCCGCTGGACCTCGGGGATCATCGTCTGGAACCCGCTGCCCAGCAGCGGGCCGAGGAACATGGTGGAGCCCCCGAGCACGGCGGTGACCAGACCGTCCACGGCGGCGGTGAAGTCGAAGTCACCCGGTGCGATGAGCCGCACGTAGTAGGCGAACAGCACGCCGTACAGGCCGGCCACCGCACCGGCGGTGACGAAGGCGGCGAGTCGGTGGCGACCCACGTCGACGCCCATGGAGCGCGCGGCGAGCTCGTCCTCGCGGATGGCCTCGAGCGCCCGGCCGTACCGGGAGCGGCCCATCCGCCAGAACCAGTACGCGACGACGGCCAGCGCCGTCCAGGCCATCCCGACCGTGAGGATGCGGGGCACGGCGAGCCCCTGCGCGCCGCCGGTCCACTCGAGGTTCAGCAGGACGACACGCACCGCCTCGGCGAACCCGAGGGTGGCGATGGCCAGGAAGACGCCCCGCAGGTGCATCGTCGGCAGACCCAGCACGACGGCGGCGAGTGCGCCGACCGCCATGCCGATGACGACGGCGGTCAGCAGCGCGGGCACGTCGCCGACGTCGTCCCCGCTGGGGGCGAGGCTGGCCGCCGAGAAGGCCGCCAGGGAGGCGAACCCGGCCTGGCCGAGGCTCAGCTGCCCGGCGACCAGGACGGCGTAGAACGAGTAGGCGAAGATCGCGCCCAGGGCGATGAAGGTCAGCGTGGTGGCGTACTGGGCGAGCATCAGACCTCCCGGACCCTCCGGGCGCCGAGCAGACCCTGCGGGCGCACCAGCAGGATCAGGAACAGCAGCCCGAAAGCGATCACGTCTCGCCAGGACGACCCGATGTACTGGACGGCGAACACTTCGGCCAGCCCCAGCACGAGACCGCCGATGAGCGCACCCGGCAGCGAGCCCATGCCGCCGACGATGATGATGGCCAGTCCCTTGAGCTCGATGGCCGCGCCCATGCCGAGCTGGGCGGTGTTCACGTTGATGGCGAACAGCACGCCGGCGACCGCCCCGAGCGCCGAGGAGATGGCGAACGTGACGGCGGTGATCCGGTCGACGTTCACGCCGAGCACGCGGGCCGCGGTCGGGTTCTCCGCGACGGCGCGCATGCCGCGGCCCAGTCGGGTCCTGGTGACCATGTACGTCAGCCCCACCATGAGCGCGAGGGAGACGGCCAGGATGACCACCTGGACCAGGGTCACCTGCGCGCCGGCCACGTCGAACCGGGTCTCGGGGAACGACCCGGCCGGGAACCGGCGGGTGTCCGGGCCGTAGCGCCACTGCAGGAGCGCGATGAGCATCCCGGCCAGGGCGATCGAGGAGATCAGCCCGGCGAAGTGGGCGTCGGCCCGGCCCTTGAGGGGGCGGAACGCCAGCCGCTCGATCACCAGACCGAGCACCGCGCCGAAGACGAACACGACGGGCAGCGCCGCCCACAGCGACAGCCCACCCCGCTCGACCAGCTCGATGCCCACGAAGGCCGAGACGGCGAACACCGCGGGGTGCGCCAGGTTCAGCCGGTCCAGGATCCCGAAGACCAGGGTGAAGCCGATGGCGAACAGCGCGTAGATCGAACCGATGAAGATCCCGTTGAGGAGCTGCTGCACAGCCGTCCCTGTCTGATCGTGTCTGCAGACCCCGGCCTGCCGGGGCCCCGCGCGGTGGTCGCGTGCACCGGACCACCGCGCGGACGGTACCGAGAGCCCCCTCCGGCCGGTCCACCCGGCCGGAGGGGACACACGGCTCACTCCAGGACGGCGAACGCCCCGTTCCGGACGACCTGCACGACGGCCGGGTGGACGGCGTCCCGGTTCTCGTCGATGGAGAACGCCCCGAGCACCGTCGGGACGTTCTCCAGCTGGCCGAGCGCCTCCTTGAGGCTCTCCCGGTCGGCGGCGCAGTTGGCGCGGACGGCCTGGTCGACGAGCATCAGGCCGGCGTAGGCCTGGGCGGCGAACTGGTCGGGCTGAGAGCCGTACTCGGCCTCGAAGTCCGCCAGGAAGGCGGTGTTCTCCGGGTTGTCGGAGGCGGAGTTCCAGGCGGCGCCCACGACGACGCCCTCGGCCGCCGGACCGGCGTCCGCCATGAGGCGCGGGTTGTTGAACCCGTTGCCGCCGATGATCGGCACGTCGATGCCCAGCTCACGGGCCTGGGTCACCAGTGGGATGGCGGCCTCGATCAGCGCGGAGACGACGAGCGCGTCGGGGTCGCTCTGCTGGGCCTGGGTCAGCAGGGCGCGGAAGTCGGTGTCGGCCTTGGAGAAGGTGAGCGTCTCGCTCACCGTGACGCCCTGCTCCTGCAGCGCGGCCGCGAAGGCCTCGTAGCCGGACTCGGTGAACGCGTCGTCGTTGCTGTACATCACCACCACGTCCTGCAGCCCGAACTCCTCGGTGGCCGTGGCGATGGTCTGCGGGATCACCGCCTGCTCCGTGAGCGAGTTCCGGAAGATGTAGTCGCCGATCTCGGTGACGCCGGCGGCGGTGTTGGAGATGCCCAGCACGGGAACCCCCGCCTCCTGGGCGATCGGGTCGGCCTGCACCGCGGCGTTGGACAGGGTGGGACCGATGATCAGGCTCACGCCGTCGGACACGAACTGGTCGAACAGGGTGATGCCCTGGCGCGGGTCGGTCTGGTCGTCCTCGATCCGCAGGTCGTAGGTGACGCCGCCCTTCTCGGCCAGCTGCGCGGCAGCCAGTTCCAGCCCCCGCTGCTGCGACTCGCCGTAGCTGGCCGCGGCACCGGTCAGGCTCAGCACGGCGCCGATGGGCACCTCACCCTCGATGGTGCAGGAGTCCCCGCTCCCCTCTCCGGCGAGCTCGCCGGAGGCGGCCGCACCGCTGCCGCCTCCGTCGCCGGAGCCGCAGGAGGCGAGGAGGAGGACCGCCGCGGTGGCAGCGGCGGCGGTGCTGAGTGGAACGCGCATGTCTCTCCCTGGTCGTGCACGACGGCCCGTCGCGGCCCACGGGCGGCCGGGGCCCGGCGCACTGTCGCACGGACGTCGTGTGGCCGGCCGGTGTCCGGTCGGCGACTGGCAGCCGACACAGTAGGCACCTGCGGGCGGTGGTCCGTCGCGGACGGTGGCACCGTGCCCAGAACGTGACCCGGGGGCCGGTCACGGCAGCCCCGGGTCACGGCGGGGCCGCAGCCGGTACAGGATGGGCCCGACCAGTCCCCGACTCCGGAGGTGTCCCGTGCCCGTCGCCCAGCCCCGCGCCCGGACGTAGTGAGCACCCGCAGCGTCGCCCGGTCGGGTGGCCCCGGAACCCAGTCCCTCCTCCCCGCACTCTCCCGCCGCTCGTTCCTCGCCGCGGGTGCCGCGCTCGCCGCCGGGCTCGCCGGCTGCGGCCGCACCGCCGCCTCCACCTCCCCGGGCCCGCTGCGTGTCGGCGCCATCCCCGACCAGGACCCGGAGGTCCTGCAGCGCCTGTACGGCACCGTCGCCGACGCGATCTCCGCCGCGCTCGACCTCGAGGTGGAGTACACGCCGGTCACCGACTACGCCGCGGCCGTCTCCCTCTTCCGCACCGGCGACCTCGACCTCGTCTGGTTCGGCGGCCTCACCGGCGTCCAGGCGCGACTGCAGACCCCCGGGGCCGAGCCGATCGCCCAGCGCGACATCGACCAGGCCTTCACCTCGGTGTTCGTGGTCAACGCCGGCACCGGGCTGGCGCCGTCCGACGACCTGACCGCGCTGTCCCCGCTGCGGTTCACCTACGGCAGCGAGACCTCGACGTCGGGACGGCTGATGCCCGCCTGGTTCCTGCGCGAGGCCGGCGTCGACCCGCAGGGCTTCCCCGGCGGCCCCGGCTTCGCCGGCTCGCACGACGCGACGCTGGCACTGGTCGCCTCCGGCAGCTACCAGGCGGGGGTGCTCAACTCCCAGGTCTGGCGGTCGCGCAGCGAGCAGGGCGCGGTCGACCCGGCGGTCGTGCGCTACGCCGAGAGCCCGCCGTACCACGACTACCACTGGCTCCTGGGCCCGCAGGCCGCCGAGCGGACCGGCGTCCCCGACCTCGCCGACCGGCTGCGGGACTTCCTCACCGGCCTGCCCGCCGGCTCCCCGGTGCTGGAGCTCTTCGGTGCGGGGGCCTTCGTGCCGGCGCGGGCGTCGGACTACGACCGGATCGAGGAGATCGGCCGCGACCTGGGGCTGGTCAGCTGACCACCGTCCTGCGGCTGGACGACGTCACGGTCCGGTACGGCGGGACGACGGCGCTGGCCGGGGTCGACCTCGAGGTCGGTCCCGGCGAGCGGGTCGCCCTCGTCGGCGCCTCTGGAGCGGGCAAGTCCACGCTGCTCGCACTGGCCAACGGCACGGTGCCGCCCACCGCCGGCACCGTGCGGGTGCACGGGGCCGACCCCGCGGCGCTGTCCGGGCGGGACCGGCGCCGGCTGCTGGCGCGGGTGGGCACGGTGCACCAGTCGCTGGAGCTGGTCGGCCGGCTGCGCGTGGTGCACAACGTCAACGCCGGCCGGCTGGCGGACTGGTCGTCGGCGCGGGCGGCCTGGTCGCTGGTGCGCCCGCGGGGGCTGCCCGAGGTGCTGGCCGCGCTGGACCGGGTGGGCCTGGCCGACCGCGCGTTCGAGCGCACCGAGCGGCTCTCCGGCGGCCAGCGGCAGCGGGTGGCCCTCGCGCGCCTGCTGGTGCAGCAGCCGGACCTCGTGCTGGCCGACGAGCCGGCGTCCGCCCTCGACCCGGTGCTCGCCGACCGGGCGCTGACGCTGCTCGGCGAGCCGGCGCGGACCCGCGGCGGCGCGCTGGTCGCGGCACTGCACGATCCCGGGCTGGTGCGCCGGCACTGCGACCGGGTGGTCGGGCTGGCCGGCGGGCGGGTGGTGCTCGACGCCCCGGTGGCCGCGCTGTCGGCCGCCGATCTCGCGGAGCTCTACGGGGCCGCGTCGTGACCGGGCTCGCCCTCGACCGGCCGGTGCGGCCGGCTCCCCCGCGACTGCGGCGCGACCGGCGTCGCTGGGCCTGGGGTCTCGGTGCGGGGACGGCGCTGGTCTGGTCGCTGGCCGGCGCCGGGCTGTTCAGCGGCGAGGTGCTCAACCCCGCAGGGACGGCGCAGTTCGGCCGGTTCGCCGCCGCGGCGCTGGACCCGGCGGTCGACGCGGAGTTCCTCGGCCTGCTCGTCCGGTCGGCGCTGGTCACCGTCGCCTACGCCGCGGCCGGCACCGCGCTCGCGCTCGCGCTCGGTGCCGTGGGGGCGCTGCTCGTCTCGCGCACCACGTGGGGACGGCGCCGCGCCGGCTGGCTGGCCGCCCGCGGCGTGCTCGCCGTCCCGCGGGGGCTGCACGAGGCGGTGTGGGGGCTGCTGCTGGTCAACGTGCTCGGCCTGGACCCGTGGGTGGGCGTGCTGGCGATCGGGGTGCCCTACGGCGCGGTGACCGCCAAGGTCTTCGCCGACCTCGTCGACGAGGTGCCGCAGGGGGCGTACCGGGCGCTGCGGGCGGCCGGGGCCGGGCGGACGGCGGCCGCACTGTACGGGCTGCTGCCGCCGGCCGCGGGTGGGCTGCTCTCCTACGCGTTCTACGGCTCGAGTGCGCGGTCCGCTCGGCCGTCGTCCTCGGGATGGTCGGCGCCGGCGGGCTGGGCTACCAGCTGGCGCTGTCGTTCGCGTCGCTGCGCTGGGAGCAGGTGTGGAGCGCGGTCTACGCGCTGTCGCTGCTCTGCCTGACCGCCGACGTCGCCGGGCGGGCGGTGCGCCGGCGACTGGCCGCGCCGCCGTCGTCCGCCCGCCGCGACCCGGTGCTCACCGCGGCGGTCGTCGGCGCCGTCGTCCTGGTGGGGTGGTCGTGCTGGTACCTGGCGCTGTCGCCGGCGTCGCTGGTGTCGGACGGCACGGTCGCGCAGCTGGGTCACGTGCTGGGCGCGGCCTGGCCTCCGGCGACCGACGGCGACCTGCTGCGCACCACCGGCGCGCTGGCGGTGGACACGGTGCAGATGTCGGTGGTCGCGGTCGCGGTCGCGCTGCTGGGTGCGGTGCTGCTCGCCGGTCCGGCGGCGCGGCCGGCCGGGCGGCCGTCGCCCGCACGGCGGGTCGCGGGGGCGCTGGTTCGCGGCGGGCTGCTCCTGCTGCGTGCCGTGCCGCCGCCGGTGTGGGCGCTGGTGCTGCTCTTCGTGCTGCTGCCCGGCGTGCTCCCCGGCGCGCTGGCGCTGGGTGTCTACACGCTGGGGGTGCTGGGTCGGCTGGTGGCGGAGGCCACCGAGGAGCTCGACCCGCGGCCGCGGGCGGCGCTCACCGCGCTGGGCGCCCCGCCGGCAGGGACGTGGCTGTACGGGGTGCTGCCGCAGGCGGCCGGGCCGGTGCTGGCCTACGCGCTGTACCGGTGGGAGGTGGCCATCCGCGACACCGTGCTGGTCGGGCTGCTCGGCGCCGGCGGCCTCGGTGCGCTGCTGGCCTCGGAGCTGGCGACCTTCGACTGGGCCGCGGGAACGACGGTGCTCGCGGCGGTCGTCGTCCTGACCTGGGCGGTCGACCTGGTCAGCGACCGCGCCCGCACCGCCCTGCGCTGACAGCCGTCCACACAGTCCGATCGCCGTCCTGCTGCAGCGCGAGGACGGCGCCCCGACGGTGAGGTCGGCCGGACGTCCCGAGTGCGCCTGCGACGCCGCACGACGCGTCACAGGCGACGACCCGGCGCCACTCGTCCTGGCTCGGCGTCCCCGGTCCCGGCTGACGACCAGGAGTGAGCCAGGACCCGCGACGATCAGCTCAGCTGATCATCGACACGGACCGCCGTCACGCCCAGCGGGTGCGGACAGAGAGGGCGGCGAGGGCGGCGGCGCCGGCCGTCGAGGTGCGCAGCACCTCTGGGCCCAGCCGCACCGGGCGGGCGCCGGCGGCGGTCAGCGCGACCACCTCGCCGTCGCTGAGCCCGCCCTCGGGACCGACGATCACCGCGATCGAGCCCGACGTCGGCAGGTCGACGCGGGCCATCGGGTGGCGGGCCTGCTCGTGCAGCACCAGCGCCAGGTCGACGTCGGCCAGCGCGCCGCACACCTGGCGGGTGGTCAGCACGTCGGTCACCTCGGGCACATGCGGACGGCGGGACTGCTTGCTGGCCGCCCGGGCCGCCGCGCGCCACTTGGCGACGCCCTTGGCCGCACGGTCCTCCCGCCAGCGCGTCACGCAGCGGGAGGCCGCCCAGGGCACGATCCGGTCGACGCCGAGCTCGGTGGCCAGCTCGACGGCCAGCGGACCGCGCTCGCCCTTCGGCAGCGCCTGCACGAGCACCAGCTCCAGGGCCGGCGGCGGCACCTCGTGGCGCGCGGAGACCTGCACCCGCAACCCTTGCGGCCCGGCGGCGACGACCTCGCCCTCGGCGACGGTGCCGCGCCCGTCGCCGACGCGCACCCGCTCGCCGAGGGTCAGCCGCAGCACGTCGACGGCGTGCCGGCCCTCGGCGCCGTCGACCAGCAGGTCGACGGTGTCGGGCAGCTCGTCGAGCAGGAACAGCGGCGCCCCGTCGAGCTCGGGCAGCCGGTCGTCGGTCGGGACGGCGCTCATGGGTGAGCGTGCGAGCTCGCTCACTTGAACAGCCGGGAGAAGAGCCCGCCGTGGCCCTCGGCACCGGCGGCGGCCGGGCGGTCCTCGCCGCGCAGCGCGGCCAGCTCCCGCAGCAGCTTCTCCTGCTCGGCGTCCAGGCGGGTCGGCGTCTCGACCTCGACGTGCACCATCAGGTTGCCGCGGCCGGTGGCGCGCAGCCGCGGCGCGCCCTTGGCGCGCAGGGTGAGCACGCTGCCCGACTGGGTGCCCGGCCGGATGTCGACCTCCTCCTGCCCGTCGAGGGTGTCCAGGGTGAGGGTGGTGCCGAGCGCGGCCGCGGTCATCGGCAGGGTGACCCGGCAGTGCAGGTCCTCGCCGTCCCGGGTGAAGACGGGGTGCGGCCGCTCGGCGATCTCCACGTACAGGTCGCCGGCGGGCCCACCGCCGGGTCCGACCTCGCCGTGGCCGGTGAGCCGGATGCGCATGCCGTCCTCGACGCCCGCCGGGACCTTGACCGGGATGGTCCGCCGGGCCCGTACCCGCCCGTCGCCACCGCACTTGTGACAGGGCTCGGGGATGACCTGCCCGGTGCCGGCGCAGGTCGGGCAGGGGCGGCTGGCCACGACCTGACCGAGGAAGGAGCGCTGCACGCTCTGCACCTCACCGCGGCCGGAGCAGGTGGTGCAGGTGGTCGCGTGGGTGCCCGGAGCGGTGCCGGCGCCGGTGCACACGTCGCAGAGGACGGCGGTGTCGACGGTGATGTCCTTGGTGGTGCCGAACACCGTCTCGTCGAGGTCGAGGTCGAGACGGATGAGCGCGTCACCGCCCGCGCGGACCCGGCTGCGCGGACCGCGCGTGGTCGCCCCGCCGCCGAAGAAGGCGTCCATGATGTCGCCGAGCCCGCCGAAGCCGGCCCCGCTGAACCCGCCGGCCCCGGCCCCCGCGCCGTTGTCGAACGGGTCGCCGCCGAGGTCGACGATGCGGCGCTTCTCGGGGTCGGTCAGGGCCTGGTACGCGCGGCTGACCTCCTGGAAGCGCTCCTTGGCCGCCGGGTCGGGGTTGACGTCCGGGTGCAGGTCCCGGGCTAGCCGCCGGTAGGCCTTCTTGATCTCGGCGTCGGAGGCTCCGCGGGTCAGGCCGAGCACGCCGTAGTAGTCGGTTGCCATCGAGAAGTCTCTTACCTCAGCTCTCGGCCAGGATCTGGCCGACGTAGCGGGCCACGGCACGCACCGCGGCCATGTTGGTCGGGTAGTCCATGCGGGTGGGGCCGACGATGCCGAGCCCGCCGAGGGCGCGGTCACCCGAGCCGTACCCCACGGACACGACCGATGCACCGGAGAGCGCCTCGTGGGCGTTCTCCTCGCCGATCCGCACGAGCACGGCGCCCCCGGTGTCCACCTCGCTGATCAACCGCAGGACGACGACCTGTTCTTCCAGCGCCTCCAGCAGCGGGCGCAGGCTGCCGGGGAAGTCCAGGGCGGCCCGGGCGAGGTTCGCCGTCCCGCCGACGACGAGCCGGTCCTCCCCCGGCTCCACCAGGGTCTCGACCAGGGCGGCGCTGACCGCGGCGACCAGCCGGCGCAGGGGCGGCGGGGCGGTGTCCAGCAGGTCGGGCACGAGGCCCGCGGCGTCGGCCAGCTTGGCCCCGGCGAAGGTCTGGAGCAGCAGCGCGCGCAGGTCGGCGACGTCGTCGTGGTCGACGTCGACCGGGCAGTCGACGAGCCGCTGCTCGACCCGGCCGGTGTCGGTGATGAGCACCAGCAGCAGCCGGGCGGTGGCCACCTGCACCACCTCGAGGTGGCGGACGGCGCTGCGCGAGAGCGTCGGGTACTGGACGACGGCAACCTGGTGGGTCAGCTGGGCCAGCAGCCGCACGGTGCGGCTGAGGATGTCGTGCAGGTCGAGGGCGCCGTCGAGGAAGCGCTCGATCGCCCGCTTCTCCGCGACCGACAGCGGCTTGATCGCCGAGAGCCGGTCGACGAAGAGCCGGTAGCCCTTGTCGGTGGGTACCCGGCCGGCGCTGGTGTGCGGCTGGGTGATGTAGCCCTGCTCCTCGAGCACGGCCATGTCGTTGCGGATGGTGGCCGGCGAGACGCCGAGGTCGTGCCGCTCGGCGAGGGCCTTGCTGCCCACCGGGTCGTTGGTCGAGACGTAGTCCTGGACGATGGCCCGCAGGACCTGCAGGCGGCGTTCGTCGTGCGCCACGGTGACACCTCCCCGTACCGGTCGACGCGTCGGGCGGCGCTCCTTCCGGAGCCCCCGGCGCCCGGACGACGGGTCGCGGGCGCTGGCACTCGCGCTGACAGAGTGCCAGATCAGCATACGTCGGGACGGCGGTCCCGTCGCGGAGCTCGGCAGGGCTCGCGGCGCCCCCCACGGGGCGGTCGATAGGCTGGACGGCGGTCCAGTGCCCGCACCAGGCAGCGCAGAGCGGAGGTCGGTCCCCTGATCTTCAAGGCGGTCCGGAACGGCCGGCCCTACCCCGACCACGGGCTGTCGACGCGGGACTGGGCGATGATCCCGCCGCGCCAGATCCGGCTGGACACCCTCACCACGACCAAGCGCGAGCTGGCCCTGGACACCCTGCTCGCCGAGGACTCCACCTTCTACGGCGACCTGTTCCCGCACGCCGTCCAGTGGAGGGGCGAGCTATACCTCGAGGACGGCCTGCACCGCGCGCTGCGGGCCGCGCTGCAGCAGCGCAACGTCATCCACGTGCGGGTGCTCGACCTCGACGCGCTCATCCCCGCGATCCGCGACTGAAGGAGGACCACCCTCCCCCCACGCCTCGCAGGCCCGGCGCGGGCCCCTGGAGGATGGCCGCCCCTGCCTCCCGCCACTCGCAGGCTCGGGGCGGGACCCGGGACGGGGCCAGCGGGGCCCCGCAGGGGGGCCGGCGAGCCCGGGACGGGGCCGGGGCAGGCGGGTCCTCTCACAGCCAGCCCTTGTCCGCCGCCACCCGGGCGGCCTCGACGCGGGTGCGCGCACCGGTCTTGCCGATCGCCGAGGACAGGTAGTTGCGCACCGTCCCCTCGGAGAGGAACAGCCGGCGGGCGATGTCGGCGACCGTCGCGCCGTCGGCGGCCTCGCGCAGCACGTCGGCCTCGCGG
This sequence comes from Geodermatophilus sp. URMC 61, assembly GCF_052931555.1. Lineage (NCBI taxonomy): Bacteria > Bacillati > Actinomycetota > Actinomycetes > Geodermatophilales > Geodermatophilaceae > Geodermatophilus > Geodermatophilus sp. URMC 61. The sequence goes on along the minus strand of NZ_JBRFHZ010000002.1, from coordinate 202,951 downwards.
GTGGACAGCGGCGTGGCGCCGAGCGCCAGCGCCGCGGCGGCCAGGTCCCGGTCGATCACCCGCTCACCGGCGACGACCGCGCGGATGGCCCGGGCCAGCTCGGCGACGGGCGCGTCCTTCACCAGGAACCCGGCCGCGCCGACCTCCATGGCCCGGCGCAGGAAGCCCGGCCGGCCGAAGGTGGTGAGGACGACGGCGCGCACGGCGGGCAGCTCGGCGGCCAGCTCCCGCGCGGCCTCGAGGCCGTCGAGGCCGGGCATCTCGATGTCGAGCAGCGCGACGTCCGGGCGGTGCTCCCGGGCGGCGGGGAGCACCTCGTCGCCGCGGCCGACCTCGGCGACGACGGTGAGGTCCTCCTCCAGCTCCAGCAGCGCCCGCAGCGCGCCCCGGACCATGGACTGGTCCTCGGCGATCAGCACCCGGATCACCGCGCCGCCCCGGCCGGCACCGGCGCCAGGGGCAGAGCGGCGCGCAGCTCGTAGCCGCCGTCGGGGCCGGCGCCACCGGTGAGCGCTCCGCCCAGCGCGCCCACCCGCTCGGCCAGGCCGGTCAGGCCGGAGCCGGGCTCGGTGTCGTCGGCGGGGCCGCGCCCGTCGTCGGTGACGGTGAGCACCGCCTCGGCGCCCTCCTCGGTGAGCGTGACGGTCACCGAGCGGGCACCGCTGTGCCGCAGCACGTTCGTCGTCGCCTCGCGGACCACCCAGCCCAGCGCCGCGTCGACCGGGCCGGGCAGCGCCGGCACCCGCGTCGGCAGCCGGGCGGTGATCCCGGCGCCGGACAACGCGGAGCGGGCCTCGGCCAGTGCCTGGGCGCAGCTGACCTGCCGGTAACCGCTGACCGCGTCACGGACCTCGGCGAGCGCGCGCCGGGCGGCGGCCTCGACGTCGGCCATCTCCGCCCGCGCCCGGACGGGGTCGGCCTCGGCCAGCCGGCCGGCCAGCTCGCTCTTGAGTGCGATGAGCGACAGGCTGTGGCCGAGCAGGTCGTGCAGGTCGCGGGCGAAGCGCAGCCGCTCCTCGGCGACGGCGTTGCGGGCCAGCTCCTCGCGGGCCTCGGCGAGCTCGGCGTTCACTGAGACCAGGAAGCGGGTGCCGCGCAGCGCGAACGCGGTGAGCAGGCAGATCACCGGGAGGATGAACAGCCCGGGCTCGTCGTCCACGGTGATCACCGCGGCGCAGACGGCGGCCGCTGCGACGACGGCCGGCCACACCCACCGCTGCGGCAGCCCGGCCGAGGCCGCCGCCGACACGTAGATGAGCAGCCCGGCCCACGACGGCCCGAGCCAGACGGCGAGGCCGACGCCCAGGACGGCGACGACCAGCAGCTGCCGCCACGGCCACGCCCCGGACGGTGCGAAGAACCGGGAGAACGCCGACAGGTAGGCGCCGGTGAACACCAGCAGCCCGGCGGCCGCCACCAGCCGGACGGCGAGCGGCCGGTCGGTCGTGAGCAGGTCGGCGACCGGGAAGAACTGGAACAGCAGCCAGGGCAGCGCCCAGCCGACGCGCTGCCAGCGGGGGCGGGGGTCCACGGCGCCCGACCGTAGCCGCATCAGCCGGCGACGGCGGTCAGCGGACGGCGCCGCGCCACGAGGACCGCCAGGGCGGCGAACACCGTGGCGAAGCCGATCAGTGCGGCGACGGCGAGCACCGACGGGAGCTCGCCACCCGCCGCGGCGCGACCGGTCTCGGCGTACCAGTACGACGGCAGGCCGTGCGCCACCGCCCGCAGGCCCGACGGGAACGCCTCGACCGGCACCCACAGCCCGCCGAGCGCGGCCAGCACGACGCCGACGATCCCGATCGCCCCGCCGGCGGCCTTCTCCTCCAGCGCCCAGCCGAGCAGCAGGCCGAGCGCGACGAACACCGCCGACCCCAGCCACAGCACGCCGATCAGTCCGGCCCACTCGCCGGGTGCGAGCCGCACGCCGTTGACGAAGCGGCCGGTGAGCGCGACGACCAGCAGCGGCGGCAGGGTCAGGAGCATCCCGACGACGACGTCGACGGTGACCACCGAGGTGTGCGGCACCGGGGTGACCCGCAGCTGGCGCAGCCAGCCCGACGCCCGGTCGAAGGAGAGCCGGATCGTCGCGCCGAGGGCCGCCCCGACCGCGCCGTAGGCCATCATCGAGACCGTCGTGGCGGTCGCCTGCTCGGCGTCGACCTGCCCGGACGGGCCGGCGAAGACCTTGGTGAAGAAGACCGTGAAGGCCGCCGGCAGCACCACCGTGAAGAAGAGGAACTGCCGGTTGCGCGCCACCCGGCGCAGCTGGAAGGCGAACAGCGGGCTCATCGCGCGACTCCAGGAGTGGTGAGGGACAGGACGGCGTCCTCGAGGCTGGCGCCGCGGACATCGAGGTCGGCCAGCGCGACGCCCTCGGCGAGCAACGCGCGCAGGGTGGCCTCGACGTCGGTGGTGGCCAGGGCGACCGAGCTGCCCAGCCGGGTGGCGCCGGTGACGCCGGGCACGCGGTCGACGACCACCCCGATGGGGGCCGAGAAGCGGACGGTGCGACCGGCGACGGCCGAGCGGACCGCCGCGGAGGGCCCGTCGGCGACCACCCGGCCGCAGGCCATGACCACGACCCGGTCGGCGACCGCGTCGGCCTCCTCGAGGTGGTGGGTGGCGAAGACGACGGTGGTGCCGCGGGCGGCGAGGTCGCGCATCGTCGCCCAGAAGGCGCGGCGGCCCTCGACGTCCATGGCGGAGGTCGGCTCGTCGAGCAGCAGCAGCGGCGGCTGACCGGCCAGCGCGAGCGCCAGCAGCACCCGCTGGCGCTGTCCGCCGGAGAGCGCGTCGACGTCGCGGCCGAGCAGCCCGCCGATGCCGGTGGTGGCGACCAGGTCGTCGAGCGGCCATGCCCTCGCTCGCCCGGCCCGCCCGTAACTGCGGCGGACCAGGTGCAGCACCTCGCCGACGCGCGCCTCGCCGGGGAGGCCGCCGCGCTGCAGCATCGCGCCGACGCAGCCGGCGCGGACGGCGTCGACCGCGGTACGGCCGAGCACCCGGACGGTGCCCGCGTCGGGGCACAGCAGCCCGAGGACGGCGCTGACGGTGGTGGACTTGCCGGCGCCGTTGGGGCCGAGCAGCGCGACGGTCTCGCCGCCGCGGATGCGCAGGTCGAGGCCGTCGACGGCGAGGACGTCGCCGTGGCGGACGGTCAGGTCGGTCAGGGTGAGGGCGTCGGCAGGCACGTGGCGAGCCTGCAGGTCAGCGCCCCGTCGGCAGTAGTGCGGGACGTCGCGATCTCCATCTGACATCTGTCAGCGGCGGGACTCCGCGCACGTCGGGACGGCGGCCTCCCTGCCGGCCCGTCCCGGCTCGCCGCGAGCCCCTGACGGCCCCCTTGCAGGGGCCGCCGCGAGCCTGCGAGTGGCGGAGGGCAAGGGGGTCCTCCACGAGGAGGACGGGGTCCTCCTTCAGTCGGTCAGGTCCCGGACGAGGGCGTCGGCGAGCAGGCGGCCGCGGTCGGTGAGGACGGCGCGGCCGGCGGCGTGCGCGTCGGGATCGAGCAGCCCGCGGACGACGGCGTGGGCAGCGCGGGTCCGTCCGGCGTCGGACAGCGCGGTCAGCGGCAGCCCCTCGCGCAGCCGCAGGCCGAGCATCACGGTCTCCAGCGCGCGGTCGTCGTCGTCGAGCTGCTCGGAGTCCTGCACCGGGCTCTCCCCGCGCAGCACCCGGCCGGCGTACGCGGCCGGGTGCTTGACGTTCCACCAGCGCAGCCCCCCGACGTGGCTGTGCGCACCGGGCCCGACACCCCACCAGTTGGCGTTGGCCCAGTACAGCTCGTTGTGCCGGCAGCGGGCGGCCTCGCTCCGCGCCCAGTTGGAGACCTCGTACCAGTCGAAGCCGGCGGCGCGCAGGGTCGCGTCGGCCTGCTCGTAGCGGTCGGCGAGCACGTCGTCGTCGGGCATCGGCAGCTCGCCGCGGGAGATGCGGCGGGCCAGCCGGGTGCCCTCCTCGACGATGAGGGCGTAGGCGCTGACGTGGTCCACCGGGGCGGCGAGGACGGCGTCGAGCGAGGCGGCCCAGTCGGCGTCGGTCTCCCCCGGCGTCCCGTAGATCAGGTCGAGGTTGACGTGCTCGAACCCGGCCGCGCGGGCCTCGTGGGCGGCCTCGACGGCGCGCCCGGGGGTGTGCCGCCGGTCGAGGACGGCGAGCACGTGCTCGGCCGCGGACTGCATGCCCAGGCTGACCCGGGTGAAGCCGGCCTCGCGGAGGGTGGCCAGGGACGCCGGTGTCACCGTCTCGGGGTTGGCCTCGGTGGTGACCTCGACGTCGGGGGCGACCGGGAACAGCCGGTGCACCTCGGCCAGGACGGCGGCCAGGTCGTCGGCGGCCAGCAGCGTGGGCGTGCCACCACCGACGAAGACGGTGGAGACGGTCGGCAGGTCCGGGCCCAGGGTCTCGGCGGCCTGGCGCAGCTCGGCGATCGCGGTGCCGGCGTACTCGGCACGGCTGGCGCCGGGTCCCAGCTCGTCGGCGGTGTAGGTGTTGAAGTCGCAGTAGCCGCAGCGGGTGGCGCAGAAGGGCACGTGCACGTACAGCCCGAAGGGCGTGCGGGCCAGCCCCTCGCGGGCGCTGTCGGGGAGCTGCAGGGTCCGCGGCGGGGCCTCGAGCAGCGGCAGGACGGTGTTCATCTGATCCCAGTGTGCCGCTCCCGGCAGGCTGCCGGGCGTGAGCGACGACACCGTGCTGCCGGACTCGACGTCCCGGGGTCGCGACCCTCACTCTGGCCTGCCCCGCCGACCGCAGCGGCGGGCGGCGCGGACGGCGACCAGGGTGGCGCGAACCGCCCGATTCGACTGGAGTGGGGGTGGCCCGCGCCCGCTGGGGACCCGCGGCCGACCGAGGCCCCGCGGACGCTCTGCCCCTGCCCCGCACTGTGGGCAGGGGCAGAGCGTCCGCGGGAACCTCAGAGCACGTAGCCCGCGACCATCTGCCCGAGGCCGCGGATGTCGGCGTTGCCCCTGAACTCCAGCCGGACGTTGCCCAGCCCGCTGAACCACAGGTCGAGCTCGGCGTCGAGGTCGAAGGTGCCGGCGGTCTCGATCGAGAAGGCCTGCACCTTGCTGTACGGCAGCGAGGTGAAGTCCCTCTTGCGGCCGGTCATGCCCTGGACGTTGACGGCGATCAGCCGCTTGTCGGTGAAGACGACGAAGTCGCGCACGGCCTTGAAGCAGGCCACGACCTGCTCCCCCGGGACGAGCAGCGGCGCCACCTCGGGGCCGAGCTCCTGCGGGGAGGCGGGGTTGAGCCTGAAGACGGAACCGTTGCTGAAGTCGATCACGGCATCACGGTAGGTCGCCGAGCAGACACTCCGGGCGTTCGCCGGGTGCGTCCTTGCCCCGGCCCACCGGCAGGAGGACCCTCCGGGCATGACCGAGCCCGACGAGCGCGAGCGGTTCCGTTCCCTGCCCGAACCCGTGCGGCTCGAGGACACGGTCGAGAGCGTCGACACGGCGGCCGGCCCCGCACCGGAGGCCTCCGACGAGCGCGAGCGCTTCCTCCGCGAGGCCGGCGGCTGAACGAGGACCCCCCGCCCCCACCGTGGAAGGACCCCGTCCTCCCCACCCTCGCGAGCTCGGGGCGGGACCCGGGACGGAGCCAGCGGTGGGACCCTGCAGGGGGCCACCGTCAGCGCAGGCGGCGGGTGTTGTCGGGCAGCCGCTCGGTGACGCCCTGCGCGTCCAGCCACTCCATCAGCGGAACGGCGACCCGCCGGCTGGTCCCCCACGCCGAGCGGGCCTGGCTCAGCGTGAACGGCGCGGGGACGCCGGCCAGCCGGGCGCGCGCCTGCTCGGCGACCCCCGGCGCGAGGTAGACACCATCGGCGATCTTGACCAGCTGTCCGTCGCGCACGGCCGCGGCCAGTTCGCGCGACCCCAGCCCTGCGGCGCGGAGCTGGTCGGCGTCCGGCGCGGCGAACGGGTCGGCGGCCAGCGTCGCCCGGATCCGGTCGACCGCCTGCTGCACCCGGGTGGGCAGGCCGGCGGTCGCGACGACCACCCGGCCCTCGCGCAGGGCCAGCGGCTCGCGGACGACGGCGGGTACCAGCTCGTCGTCGGGCAGCTCCAGCGCCCGCCGGGCGACGGCGACCGGCGGGCCGGGCTCGAGCGGGCGCAGCTGCCGGTAGCGGGCGACGATCCCGGGCAGGGCCGCGGCCAGCTCGTCGACCAGCCCGGGCGCGAGCAGCCAGGGCCCCACGCGCGTCGACTGCTCGGGCACCGGCCAGCCCATCGCGGCGAAGTCGGCGGCCCGGACGAACCGGCGCCGGGCCAGCTCGGCAGCGGCCCCGGCCGGGCCGACGGGCTGGGCGGCCAGCTCCTCGGCGCGCCGGCGGGCGGCTCCGCGGCGGCGCAGCTCGGGCGGGTCGACGTCGCGGACGTCGGCGCCGCACACGCGGTGGGCGCCGGGGTCGCGCAGCAGCAGCCGGTCGCCGACCCGCAGCGGCAGCGGCGTGGCCAGCCGCAGGCGCACCGCCGTCCCCTCCAGCGGGCGCAGCCGCGCGCCGACCGCGGCCGAGCCGACGTGCACGACCACCTCCGCGGGCAGTCGGGCATCGTCCCCGGCGGCCCACCCACCCCGTGCCAGGGTGGCGTCGAGCTCGGCGGTCGAGCGGAACGCTCCCGGCGTGAGCAGGGCGTCGCCGCGGGAGAGCTCCTCGACGGCGATCCCGCGGAGGTTCAGCGCCACCCGTGCGGTGGCCTGCGCCCGCTCGACCGGCTGCCCCAGCGAGTGCACGCCGCGCACGCCGACCTCCCGGCCGCCGAGCTGCAGCCGGTCGCCGGCGGCGACCCGCCCGGCGGCGAGGGTGCCGGTGACGACCGTCCCGGCGCCCCTGACGGGGAAGGCGCGGTCGATCCACAGCCGCACCGGAGCGTCCCGGTCCGGCGCCGGCAGCCCGGCGAGCAGCGACTCGAGCGCGGCGACGACGTCCGGCACGCCCGCGCCGGTGGCCGCGCTGACCGCCACCGCGGGCACCTCGCCCATCGGCCCACCCCCCAGGGACGTGGCGGCCAGCCGCTGCCGGACGTCGGCGAGCACCGGCGCGGGGTCGGCGAGGTCGGCCTTGGTGACGGCGAGCAGCGCGTGCCGCACGCCCAGGGCGTCGAGGACGGCGACGTGCTCGGCGGTCTGCGCGGACCACCCGTCGTCCGCCGCGACCACGACGAGCGCGGCGGGCACCGAGCCGACGCCGGCGAGCATGTTGCCCACGAAGCGCTCGTGGCCGGGCACGTCGACGATCGCGAGCCGGCGGCCCGAGGGCAGCGTCGTCCAGGCGAAGCCGAGGTCGATGGTCAGCCCGCGGCGGCGCTCCTCCTCCCACCGGTCGGGTTCCATGCCGGTGAGCGCGCGGACCAGCGTCGACTTGCCGTGGTCGACGTGGCCGGCGGTGGCGATGACGTCCATCCCGGACGCGCCGGGAGCGGTCAGGTCCACCGGCGGGCCACCTCCAGCACCACGGCCGCCAGCGTCTCGTCGTCCGCCGGCGGCAGGCTGCGCAGGTCGAGCAGGGTGCGGTCGCCGGCGACGTACCCGACGACGGGGGGCGTGCCGGCGCGCAGCGGCACCGCGAACTCCGCGGGCAGCGACACCGCGGCGCTGGGCAGCGGGTGCTCCGGCGCCCCTCCCCCGCCGACGCGGGCCTCGGAGTCCACCGCCACCGCGTCCAGCCCGGCGGCCGTCAGCCGGGCGGCGAGTGCGGCGGCGCGGCGGCGCAGGCCGTCGACGTCGGCGGCGAGCATCTGCTGCACCGGCGGCCGGGGGCCGCGCAGCGTGGCCTCCAGCGCGGCCAGGGTCGTCTTGTCGACGCGGAACGCCCGGTAGAGCGGGTGCCGCCGCAGCCGCTGCACGAGGTCGGCGCGGCCGAGCACCAGCCCGGCCTGCGGCCCGCCGAGCAGCTTGTCGCCGCTGGCCAGCACCAGGTCGGCGCCGTCGGCGAGGGTGGTCTGCAGGTCCGGCTCGTCGGGCAGCACCGGGTGCGGCCGCGCCAGGCCGGAGCCGACGTCGGCCACGAGAGGGACGCCGCTGCCGGCCAGCCCCGCGGCGAGTTCGGCCACCGGCACCGCCCGCGTGAACCCGCGGACGACGAAGTTCGACGGGTGGACCTTGAGCACGGCGCCGGTGTGCTCGGACAGGGCGCGGCGGTAGTCGTCGAGGGTCACGCGGTTCGTCGTCCCCACCTCGCGGAGCCGGGCACCGGTGGCCTCGAGCAGCTCGGGGATGCGGAAGCCGTCGCCGATCTCGACCAGCTCGCCGCGGGCGATGACCAGCTCCCCACCGAGCGCGGTGGCCACCAGCGCCAGCGCGGCGGCGCAGTTGTTCACCACGAGCGCGGCCTCCGCGGCCGGGACGGCGTCGAGCAGCGCGGCCAGCGCCGCCTCGCCCCGCGGGCCGCGCCGGCCGGTGGTCAGGTCGAGCTCGACGTCGGTGGTGCCGCTGGCGGCGACGACCGCCTCCACCGCGGCCGGCGAGAGCGGCGCGCGGCCCAGGTTGGTGTGCACGAGGACGCCGGTCGCGTTGAGCACCGGGCGCAGGCTGCTCGCCGTCGCCGGCAGCGCGGCGAGCACGGCGGGGACGGCGGCGTCGGGCGGGACGGCGCCGGTGCGGACCCGCTGCTGCACGTCCTGGACCGCGGCCCTGACCAGGTCGCGGCCCAGCCGGTCGGCGGCGGCGGCGAGCTGCGGGTCGGCCAGCAGCGTGTCGGTGCGCGGCACGCGCCGCCGGGGGTCGTCGCTCATCGCCCGGCAGCGTAGGCGGCGGCCGGGGTGGGCGGACGCAAACGGCGGGAGGAGTTGGCGGAGGCGGACGGGAATCGAACCCGCCTGACCGAGCTGCTCGGCCACGTCGGCTTTAGAGGCCGCGGGGGTCACCAGACACCCTGACGCCTCCACCGGGGAGCTTACGGTGGCCGCGTGACGTCCGCGCCCGCACGCATCCGCCTCACCCAGTACGCCCACGGGGGTGGCTGCGCCTGCAAGATCCCGCCCGGCGAGCTGGAGTCCGTGGTGGCCGGCCTGACCGCGGCCGGCCCGGTCGACCCGGCCGCGGAGCTGGTCGTCGGCCTGGACGACGGCGACGACGCGGCCGTCGTCCGGATCGCCGGCGGTCAGGGTCTGGTGCTGACCACCGACTTCTTCACCCCCGTGGTCGACGACGCCCACACCTTCGGCCGGATCGCGGCGACCAACGCGCTCTCCGACGTCTACGCGATGGGCGGCACGCCCGTCGTCGCGGTGAACCTGCTCGGCTGGCCGCGCGACCTGCTGCCCGCCGAGCTCGCCGCGGAGGTGCTCCGGGGTGGGCTGGAGGCCGCGCAGGAGGCCGGCTGCCACGTCGGCGGTGGGCACTCCATCGACGACCCCGAGCCCAAGTACGGCATGGCGGTGACCGGCATCGTGGACGTCGACCGGGTCGTCACCAACTCCGCCGCGGTGGCCGGGACGCCGCTGTCGCTGACCAAGCCGCTGGGGATCGGCGTGCTCAACAACCGGATGAAGGCCACCGGCGAGGTGTCGGAGGAGGCGGTCGCGGCGATGACCACGCTCAACCGCGACGCCGGCCGGGCCGCCGTGGCCGCCGGGATCCGCGCCGGCACCGACGTCACCGGCTTCGGGCTGCTCGGGCACCTCTACAAGATGGCCCGGGCCAGCGGGGTCACCGCGGTCGTCGACGCCGCCGCCGTCCCCTACCTGACCGGGACGCGGGAGGCGCTGGCCGAGGGCTTCGTCTCCGGCGGCACCCGGCGCAACCTCGACTGGGTGCGGCCGCACACCGACCTGTCCGCCGTCTCCGAGGACGAGGCGCTGCTCCTGGCCGACGCGCAGACCTCCGGCGGGCTGCTGCTCGGCGGCGAGGTGCCCGGCGCCCCGGTGATCGGCGAGTTCGTGCCCCGCCAGGAGCACGTCGTGGTGGTCCGCTGAGCCCGGTGCGGGTGCCCCCGTCATCGTGGAGCCCCGCGACTGACCGGCCCGGCAGGACGAAGGGCTCTGGGGGTGCCGGGGCCCGGCTGCCAGGGTCCTCCGCGAGGCTGCGAGGTCACCTCGCGCAGGAGGAGCCATGGCCACTCGCGCCGAACGGGTCGAACGGGCACGACAGCGGTGGAACGCCGGGGACCTGCCCGGCTACCTCCAGCTGTACGCCGAGGACCTGCGGTTCCACGGCGTGGAGCCGGAGCCGATGGACAAGCCGTCCGTGGCGCGCTTCTACCGACAGTTCTGGTCGGTCATGGGAGCACCGGGGCGGCCGAACCCGCAGCTGGACTTCCACGAGCACCTCGTCGACGGCGACCTGTACAGCTGCCGGTTCGCCGTGTCCGGCGAGCACCGCGGCGACTTCATGGGCGTGCCCGCCACGGGCCGGCCCTACGTGTTGGAGGGCATCACGATCATGAGGTTCCGCGGCGACCAGGTGGTCGAGCGCTGGACGACCGCCGACTTCCTGGGCCTCATGGTGCAGCTGGGCGCCGTCCCGGCCCCGGCCTGAGACCCGGCTCCCCTCCCGCGCCTGGCTCGACGTCGAGGGGTGTCCGCCTACCCTTCCCCCCTCGGCCGTGTCCCGGACACCGGGACACGGCGGGTGGCGCTGCCGGGTGGGCAGGTGGGGTCGTCCCGCCCGGCGTGTGCACGCGTGGCGACGACGAGACCTGCTCGGTCCGCCCGCGGAGCTGCGTCAGCCGCGGTGTGCCGTGACCAGCCAGGCGGCCGCGCCGAACAGGACGCCCGCGGGGGTCGCGTGCGCAGCCATCTGCGCGCGCAGGTCCGCGAGTGCCGCGCGCCGGGCGTGGTCGTCGAGCCCGCCGAGGAGTCCCCGGGTCAGCCCCAGCCCGCTGACGAAGCCGAACGCGTCCTCGGCGTCGGCGCCGAGCCGGACCGTCCCCGGCAGCCCGGCGAGGTCGACCGCCTCGAACCCCGCCGCGGCCAGGACGCGGCGGACGTGGTCGGGGTCGGACAGGCCGAACGGTCCGGGGGCATCGCCCGGTGGCTCCGGCAGCGGGCGACCGGCGGCCAGCGCGCGGCGCAGCACCAGCAGCCACTCGTTCCGGGCGAGCTCCTGCCACGACAGCAGGGCCAGCCGCCCGCCGGGTCGCAGGCCCCGGGCGAGGTTGGTGAACGCTGCGACGGGGTCGCCGAAGAACATCGCCCCGAACCGGCTGATCACGACGTCGTACGCCCCGGACTCGACGGGGTACACCTGGGCGTCGCCCTGGACGAACGTGGTGTTGGTCAGCCCGGCGGCCGCACTGCGCCGGCGGGCCTCGGCGAGCAGCGGGGCGGACAGGTCGATGCCGGTGGCGTGCCCGGCCGGGGCCGCGCGGGCGGCGGCGCGGGTCGAGACCCCGGCGCCGCAGCCGACGTCGAGCACCCGGTCGGTCGCGGTGATCCGGGCGCCGTCCAGGAGAGCGGGGTCGAAGGCCGCCGAGGCCGCGTCGTAGCGGTCGGCGTGGGCCACCCAGTCCTCGCCGTCCGCCCCGTTCCAGGCGCTGGCCATCTCGGCGTTCAGCGTATCGACGAGCGGGGTCTGCGGTGGTGTCGGCACGGTCATCACCGTCTCCCGTGGGCGCGGGGGCATCCGGTCTCGGATGGTCCCGGACGACGGCGCGACTGCCCACCCCGTCGGTCGCGGCTCGGCGGGTCGCAGTGACATAGTCCCGGCATGCTCGCTGCCTTCGTCTCCACGCCCGCCCCGAAGGACCCGCTCTCCGTGCTGGAGGTGGGTGAGCGCCCCGAGCCGGAGGTACCCGACGGCTGGACGACGGTGCAGGTCAAGGCCGTCTCGCTGAACCACCACGACCTGTTCAGCCTGCGCGGGGTCGGCCTCCCGCAGGAGCGGATGCCGATGATCCTCGGCACCGACGCGGCCGGGCTCGACGAGGACGGCAACGAGGTCGTCGTCCACGGTGTCGTCGCGACCCCGAACTGGACCGGTGACGAGACGCTCGACCCCAAGCGCACGCTGTTCTCGGAGCTGTACCAGGGCACGATGGCCGAGCGGGTCGCCGTCCCCCGGCGCAACGTGCTGCGCAAGCCGGCCGAGCTCTCCCTCGCCGAGGCCGCGTGCCTGCCCACCGCCTGGCTGACCGCCTACCGGATGCTGTTCGTGAAGTCCGGGCTGCGGCCCGGCCAGACCGTGCTGGTGCAGGGGGCCAGCGGTGGCGTCGCCACCGCGCTGACCGTGCTCGGCAAGGCCGCCGGCTTCCGGGTCTGGGTGACCGGCCGCAGCGAGGAGAAGCGGCAGGCGGCCCTCGAGCTGGGCGCCGAGCAGGCGTTCGAGAGCGGCGCACGGCTGCCCGAGCGGGTGGACGGCGTCATGGAGACCGTCGGCGAGGCGACCTGGAGCCACAGCGTCAAGTCGCTCAAGCCGGGGGGCGTCATCGTGACCTCCGGCGCGACCACCGGCTTCAACCCCGGTGCCGAGCTGAACCGGGTCTTCTTCACCCAGCTGTCGATCATCGGCTCCACGATGGGCACCCGCGAGGAGCTCGAGGCGCTGATGCGCATGTGCATCGCCACCGGCGTCCGCCCGGTCATCGACGTCGAGCTGCCGCTGCAGCAGGCACGCGCGGGCTTCGAGCGGATGCTCGAGGGCCGGACGGCGGGGAAGATCGTCTTCACGCTGTGAGCGGACGGGGGCGCGAGCATCGCAGTGGGCTCCGCGAGCGAGGAGCGGAGCGCCCCGCGGGAGCGAAGCCGAGAGCAGCGCCGTGAGCGCGGTCGACCGGGTGGTCGCCGCACTGCGCGAGGCCGGGGTGGACGCCGAGCTGCGCCGCTTCGACCAGCCGGTGCCGACGGCGGCCGCCGCGGCAGAGGTGCTTGGCTGCGACGTGGGCGCCATCGCCAACAGCCTCGTGTTCGAGGCCGACGGCGCGCCGCTGCTCGTGCTGGCCAGCGGCGCGCACCGGGTGGACACGAGGAAGGTGGCGGCGCTCGTCGGCGCGCAGCGGGTGCGGCGGGCCGCCCCCGAGTTCGTCCTCGCGGCCACCGGCCAGGAGGTCGGCGGGGTGGCGCCGACCGGCCACCCCGCCTCGCTGCGCGCGCTGGTGGACGTCGACCTGGCCCGGTACCCGCTGCTCTGGGCAGGCGGCGGTGACCACCACACGATGGTCGCGCTCACCTACACCGACCTGCTGCGGCTGACCGGAGGCGACGAGGCGGCCGTGGCCCGACCCTCGAGGAGGGGTGGACCATGATCGCCCGCACCTGGCGCGGCTGGGTCCGCACCGAGGACCGCGACGCCTACATCGCCTACGTCCGGGACACCGGCATCGCCCAGTACCGCGCCACCCCCGGCAACATCGAGGCCCACCTGCTCACCCGCGACCTCGACGACGGCCGCACCGAGGTGGTCACGCTCAGCTTCTGGACGTCGCTGGACGCCGTCCGCGGCTTCGCCGGCGACGACGTCTCCACCGCGGTCTTCTACCCGGAGGACGACCGCTGGCTGGTCGACCGCGAGCGCACCGTCACCCACCACGAGGTCCACTGACCGCGCGCGTCAACGACAGTTGACACCACCCCTGGTGTCAACCACAGTTGACGCATGGCCGACACAGCACAGGTGGCCTCCGCCGCGAGCAGCCGCGACCCCGCGGTCGGGCTGAAGGCGGTCCGCGCGCTGCGGACCCTGGTCGAGCGGCTGGAGGCCCTGCAGGTGGAGAACGCCCGCGACCAGGGCTGGACGTGGGAGCAGATCGCCCAGCTGCTCGGCGTCACCAGGCAGGCGGTGCACAAGAAGTACGCAGGCGGCCGCGGGCCGCTCCGGCGGAGGGACTGACCGTGTTCGAACGCTTCACGTCCGACGCCCGCGAGGTCGTCGTCCTGGCCCAGGAGGAGGCCCGTGCCCTCCGCCACGGCCACATCGGCACCGAGCACCTGCTGCTCGGCCTGCTGCGGCTGGACACCCCGACGACGCTCGTCCTGCGCCGGCACGGCCTCGACCACGACGAGGTGGCCGAGGCGGTCGCCGCCCACCACGGCGCGGCGGACCTGGATGCCGAGGCGCTGCGGACCCTGGGCATCGACCTCGACGCGGTCCGGGACGTCGCCGAGGCGACCTTCGGACGGGGCGCGCTGGACGCCCCGCGCCGCGGCCGGCAGCGGAGGATCCCCGGGCACGTCCCCTTCTCGTCCGGCGCGAAGAAGGTCCTCGAGCTCGCGCTGCGCGAGGCACTGGCGATGCGGTCGCGCTCCATCACCGACGGGCACATCGCTCTCGGCCTGCTCCGCGACGGAGGCACCGCGCTGGAGGTGCTGCGGGAGCGCGGCGTGGACCCGGGGGCCCTGCGCGCCGACCTCACCCGGTCGCCGGCCGCCTGAAGGACCCCTCCTGCCCTCACTGTCCGCAGGCTCACGCCAGGCCCCGTCCAGGGGCTCGCCCCGGCCCCGTCCCGGCGGCCCTCCTGCAGGGACCCGCCGCGAGCTCGCGAGCGGTGGGGAGCAGGAGGGTCCTCCTGCCGAGGCTGCGAGGGATGGGAGGACGGGGTCCTCCCACCGACAGGGGGGCCGCCCTGTCACCCTCCGGTGGCACGGTGCCGGCATGGAGATCCTCTTCGTCGCCAGCGTCAGCGTGATCGCACCCGACCCGGTGGAGAGCCGGCGCCTGTACGTGGACGCCCTCGGGCTGCCGCTCGAGCGCCTCGAGGGCGAGTACTTCGCCAGCGAGCACATCGGCGGCAGCAAGCACTTCGGCGTGTGGCCGCTCTCCGAGGCCGCGGCGGCCTGCTTCGGGGATCGCTCCTGGCCGGCCGGTCACCCGGTGCCGCAGGCCAGCATCGAGTTCGAGCTCGCCGACGCCGCTGCGGTGGCCGACGGCGCGGCCGAGCTGGAGGCCGCCGGCCACCGGCTGCTGCACGGGGCGCGGACGGAGCCGTGGGGGCAGACGGTCGCCCGGCTGCAGTCCCCCGAGGGGCTCGTCGTGGGACTGTCCTTCGCGCCGTGGCTGCACTGAGCAGCCGGCACCGGGGCCGGGGCGCGGCGTCCCCGACCGGGCAGACGTACCGGCTCAGCAGGTCGTGGTGACGGACCCAGGCCCACCCGGTGACCGCGTCCAGCCGGTTCGCCGCCCTCACGGCGAGCTCACCGTCGGGGAGGAGGGTGCCGGCTGCGGGACACCGGCACCGGCGCGGTCCGACAGCCGCCCCAGGTAGCGCACGAGGACCTCCTCGGACGCGGGCTGGGCGCGCAGCCCGACGTAGCCGTCCGGGCGGACCAGGTACAGGGCCTCGGCGGTCGCGCCGTAGCGCCGGTGCGTCCCGCCGTCCGGATCGAGGAGCACCCGCCGCCCGGCCAGCCCGGCGGGCAGCCGACGTCCCCACACCACCACCCACGGGCGGACGTCGCCGCCGGACAGCCGCTCGACGCCGTCGGCGATCCCGGTGAGCGAGATGTAGCCGTCGTCGGTGCCGGCCGCGCCGTCGAAGAGCAGCAGGGTGGACTGCGGGCCGCGGAAGGCGTCGAACAGTCGCGTGGGCTGCCCCGTGGCCGCGTCCTGGACGGCGCCGTCCGGGGCCCGATCCCCCGCGCGGACGCCTCGGGCGAAGCGGACCTGGTCCACCGCGTCGGCGCGCTCGTCGTCGCGACCGGGGCTCCACCGCGTCGCGGTCAGCGGAGTCCGGTGCTCCTCCGCCAGGGAGCTCTGCCGGTAGTCGAGGTCCAGCTCGCTGACGCCCCCGAGGACGGCCCGCTGCACGGCCGGGCTCCGCAGCGCCGGGGTCAGGACGTGCTCGCGCAGGAAGGTGGTGAACGGATCGGTACCGAAGACCGCGCGGTACCCGAGGTCGCTGCCGCGGAGGACGGCCTCCGCGATCGGCCGGCGCTCCTCCTCGTAGGTGTCGAGGAGACGGTCGGAGGCGCGGCCCCGGACCACCAGCCCGAGCTTCCAGCCGAGGTTGTAGGCGTCCTGGATGCCGGTGTTCATCCCCTGGCCGCCCACCGGGCTGTGCAGGTGCGCGGCGTCGCCGGCCACCAGCACCCGGCCCACCCGGTAGCGGTCGACGAGCCGCACGTTGCTGTGCCAGGTGGAGAGCCAGGTCGGGGAGGAGAGGCGTACGTGCGGCAGCCCGCTGCGCTCGGTGAACAGCCGCTGGAGCAGCTCCAGCGACTCCGGCTGCCCCGTCCCGTCGGCCGCGGGCGGCAGGCTGGCCTGCACCTGCCACGACCTCAGGCCACGGAACGGGCTGGCCGCGAGGTACTCACCGCCGTCGAACCACACGTAGCCGCTGTCGGCCGGCTCCAGCCCCTCGATCTCCACGTCGCCGAACAGGAAGCGCTCCTCGCGGGACTCCCCCTCCAGTGCCAGCGCCAGCAGGTCCCGGACCCTGCTGTGGCCGCCGTCGCAGCCCACCACCCAGGCGGCCCGGATCGTCTCCACGGCGCCGTCGTGGGACGTCGCGACGCGGGCGAGGACGCCGTCCTCCTCCTGCTCCAGGCCCACCAGCTCGCAGTTCCACTCGACCGTCCCGTCCAGTTCGACCAGCCGCTCGCGCAGGGTCTGCTCGGTGCGCCACTGCGGGATCAGCACGAGGTTCGGGTAGGGGACGTCGGGCAGCGGGTCGCGCCCGGGCAGGTGCAGGTCGACGAGCAGTTCGCGCTGGACGTACCAGCGCACGCGCAGGTCGCGGGACCACCCGGCTGCGAGCACCCGGTCGGCGATCCCAGGTCGTCGAAGACCTCGAGGGTGCGGGGCTGCAGCCCCTTGCCGCGCGACTTGACGTCCGGCTGCGGAAGCCGTTCGACCAGCCGGACGGCCAGGTCGCGGCGGCGCAGGTCGCAGGCCAGCGTGAGGCCCGTCGGGCCGGCGCCCACGACGAGGACGTCGACGTCCCGGGGCCCGCGTCGCTGCACCGGGACGCCGGAGGAGGACGGTGCTGGTGCCATCGGTACCCCCCGAGGTGCCTGTCCGACGCCCCGATGGTGAGGGTCGAGCCTCCGGCATGGGAAGACGCGACCCAGGGGGCGTCCTCCGCGTCCTGGCTGCTCCGGGGCAGCGCTCAGGCCGTGGCGCCGGTCCGCGCGGCGATCCTGGCGGCCAGCTTCGGCCGGTCCTTGAGCGGGAGGTGTTCGAGGGCCGGCGCGATCTCGGGCAGCCGGCTCCGCTGCGTCGTCGTCGCCCGGAACAGCAGCCCGACCGTGACGCCGTGGTCGGGACGGGAGACCACCTCGACCGCGTCGCCGGCGCCCACGCCGCCGGTCTCGAGGACCCGCAGGTAGGCGCCGCTGGCCCCGCGGGCGGTGAACCGCTTGACCAGCTGCGGCACGCCCCAGAACCGCTCGAAGTTGGCGCACGGGATGCGGCAGGCGGTCACCTCGAGCAGCGCCGTCCCGGCCCGCCAGCGCTCACCGAGCACCGCGCCGGTGAGGTCCAGGCCCGTCGTCCGCAGGTTCTCGCCGAACCGGCCGGGCGGCAGCTCGCGGTCCAGCTCGGCGGCCCACCAGTCGGCGTCCTCCTGGGAGTAGGCGTACACCGCCTGCCCCTCGCCGCCGTGGTACCTCCGGTTGACCTGCACGTCGCCGTCCAGCCCGAGCGGGTGGACGGTGACCCGTCCGGCGACCGGTCGCTTGTCGATGCCGCTGCGGTCCGGTCGCCGGCCGGGCAGCGGCAGCAGGTCGGCTCCGGAGACGCAGACCGCCTGGACCCGGCCGGGGCTCACTTCTTGGCGGAGGAGGCGCTGGGCTCGCTGGTGGAGAGCGCGGCCACGAAGGCCTCCTGGGGGACCTCGACGCGGCCGACCATCTTCATCCGCTTCTTGCCCTCCTTCTGCTTCTCCAGCAGCTTCCGCTTGCGGGTGATGTCACCGCCGTAGCACTTGGCGAGGACGTCCTTGCGGATGGCGCGCACCGTCTCGCGGGCGATGACCCGGGACCCGACGGCGGCCTGGATGGGCACCTCGAACTGCTGCCGCGGGATGAGCTCACGCAGCTTGCCGGCCATCATGACGCCGTAGCTGTAGGCCTTGTCCTTGTGCACGATCGCGCTGAACGCGTCGACGGGCTCGCCCTGCAGCAGGATGTCGACCTTGACCAGCTTCGCCTCCTGCTCGCCGGCCTCGGCGTAGTCGAGGCTGGCGTAGCCGCGGGTGCGCGACTTCAGCGCATCGAAGAAGTCGAAGATGATCTCACCGAGGGGCAGCGTGTAGCGCAGCTCGACCCGGGACTCGCTCAGGTAGTCCATGCCGCCGAGCTGGCCACGCCGGCTCTGGCAGAGCTCCATGATCGCGCCGGTGTAGTCGCTGGGCGCGATGATCGTTGCGTTCACGACGGGCTCGTAGACCTTGTCGATCTTGCCCTCGGGCCAGTCGCTCGGGTTGGTCACGGTGATCTCCGAGCCGTCCTCCATGACCACCCGGTAGACGACGTTCGGCGCGGTGGAGATGAGGCTGATGCCGGCCTCGCGCTCCAGGCGCTCGCGGACGATCTCCAGGTGCAGCAGGCCGAGGAAGCCGACGCGGAACCCGAAGCCCAGCGCCGCGGAGGTCTCGGGCTCGTAGGTCAGCGCGGCGTCGTTGAGCAGCAGCTTGTCCAGCGCCTCGCGCAGCAGCGGGTACTCGCTGCCGTCGATCGGGTAGAGGCCGGAGTAGACCATCGGCTTGGGGTCGCTGTAGCCGCCGATCGGCTCGGCGGCCGGGCGGTGCTGCAGCGTGACGGTGTCACCGACGCGGGACTGGCGGACGTCCTTCACACCGGTGATGAAGTACCCGACCTCGCCGACGCCCAGGCCCTCGACCGGCTTGGGCTCCGGGGAGATGACGCCGATCTCGAGCAGCTCGTGGGTGGCGCCGGTCGACATCATCCTGATCCGCTCACGGGCGGAGATCCGCCCGTCGACCACCCGCACGTAGGTGATGACGCCCCGGTAGATGTCGTAGACGCTGTCGAAGATCATCGCCCGGGCCGGGGCCTCGGCGTCGCCGGTCGGGGCGGGGATCTGGGCGACGATCGCGTCGAGCAGCTCGGGCACGCCCTCGCCGGTCTTGCCGCTGACCCTGAGGACGTCAGAGGGGTCGCAGCCGATGATGTGCGCGATCTCCTCGGCGTACCGCTCCGGCTGCGCCGCGGGCAGGTCGATCTTGTTGAGGACCGGGATGATCGTGAGGTCGTTCTCCAGCGCCAGGTAGAGGTTGGCCAGCGTCTGGGCCTCGATCCCCTGGGCGGCGTCGACGAGCAGCACGGCACCCTCGCAGGCGGCAAGCGACCGGGACACCTCGTAGGTGAAGTCGACGTGGCCGGGGGTGTCGATCATGTCGAGGACGTACTCGGTGTCCCCGACCTTCCACGGCAGGCGGACGTTCTGCGCCTTGATGGTGATGCCGCGTTCGCGCTCGATGTCCATCCGGTCGAGGTACTGGGCACGCATCTGCCGCGCCTCGATGATCCCGGTGACCTCGAGCATCCGGTCGGCCAGCGTCGACTTGCCGTGGTCGATGTGGGCGATGATGCAGAAGTTCCGGATGCGGGCCGGGTCGGTGGAGGCGGGAGTCGTCACAGTGCTCCCATCGTCCCACGCCCGGCCGCGTCGTCCAGCCACCGCCGCGGTCTCGGCCGCACACCCCGCAGGTTGGGGCCGGGCGGACGACGCTGGTATCTTGGCAGACCGGTCCGCTGACGCATGCCGTCCGGACGCACTGTCCAGAAGTACCCCCTCCGAGACACACCCGAGGCTCACGCGTGGCGAACATCAAGTCCCAGATCAAGCGGAACAAGACCAACGAGAAGGCGCGTCAGCGCAACGTTGCCGTCAAGTCCGCCCTGAAGACGGCTGTCCGCCGCTTCCGCGAGGCCGCTGCCACCGGGGACGCCGCGGCCGCGACGACCGCGCTGCAGACCGCCGGCAAGGCGCTGGACAAGGCGGCGAGCAAGGGCATCATCCACAAGAACCAGGCCGCGAACCGCAAGTCGGGCATGGCCAAGCAGCTGGCCGGCCTCTCCCGCTGACCTCCGGCCGCGTCCGCGCGGCCGTCCGACGAGCCCCCTCCCCCTGCGGGACGGGGGCTCGTCGCGTTCCCGGGGCTCCGGCCCCCTCTGCGGGTGGCAGGACCCCTCCTCCCCACCGTGGAAGGACCCCCTCCTCCCCGCCCTGCGCAGGCTCAGGGTGGGACCCCGCTGCTCCCCACCGCCCGCGAGTCGGCGGCGGGCACTGCAGGAGGGCCCCGGGCCGAGGCCTGCGGCGGCCCCTGGAGGGGGCCGGGGGGTGGGGGGCAGTGGGGTTCGTTCAGCCGCGGACGCCGCGGCCGGTCTCCCGGCGGATGGCGACGATCCGCCGGATCGCCCGCTCGAGCGCGTAGTCGGCGCTGGCCGCCGCACCCTTGACGTCGGCGTTGAGCTCGGCGGCCACGCCGATCGCCTGCTGCAGGCCGTCGATGCTCCAGCCCCGCGCCTGCGACTGCGCCCGCTTGACCTTCCAGGGCGGCATCTTGAGGGTGCGGGCCAGGTCGCCGGGGTTGGAGCTGCGGACCGAGGAGACGCGGGCCGCCGTCCGCACGCCGTCGGCGATCGCGTCGGCGATGAGGACGTGCGCGACACCGCGCTGCAGTGCCCACCGCAACGTCTCCAGGGAGCCCTGCCGGTCTCCGACGAGCACCCGCTCCGCGACGGTGAAGCCGGTGACCTCGGCCTGGCCCCGGTGGAAGCGGGCGACGGCGTCGGCGTCGATCGTGCCGCCGAAGTCCGAGACCAGCTGCGTGGCCGCGGACGACAGCTGCCGCAGGTCCGCGCCGATCGCCTCGACCAGCGCCGAGGCGGCGTCCGGGGTGATCCGACCACCGGCCGAGCGCACCTCGTTGCGGACGAAGGCGATCCGGTCGCCCACCGAACTGACCTTCGGGCAGTCGTCGACGGCCCCACCGGCGGCGGTGAACGCCTTGACGAGGGCCTCGTTGCGCTTGCCCCCGTGGTGCACGATCACGAGCGTCAGGTCCGGATCCGGGTCCCGGGCGTAGCCGGTGAGCGCGTCGACGAGCGCGCCGGCGGCCTCGTGCACCCCGGTGACCACGACCAGCCGGTGCGTGCCGAACAGCGAGGGTGCCAGGACGTCGGCCAGCTGGCCGACCGGCAGTCCCTGTGCCGGCAGCTCGTGCAGCTCGGCGTCGGGGTGGCGCTCGAGCACGGCGGCCCGCACGGCGGAGACGGCGCGCGAGCGCAGCAGCTCCTCCTCGCCCACCACGGCGCGCAGGCGGGAGGTCGGTGCGGGGGGTGCTGCGGCCACACCGGCATGGTGTCACGCGGGACCGACGCTCCCGCCGTCCCGCGCGGAGTCCCGGCCGACCGTCCACAGCTCCGGTGGGCGGCTCCCCCACCTCCCCGGGTCGGCCGGCCGCCGTAGCCCCGTCGCCCGGCCCGCGGACCGCCACGCCCCACGCACCGGCGTCGCCCACCACGGCCAGGTCGCCCTCCCGGTCGGTGCGGTGCACCCGCATCCCCTGCTGGGCCAGCCAGGACAGCACCCGGGCCGTCGGGTGCCCGTAGGTGTTGTCCGCGCCCACCGAGACCAGCGCGACCCGTGCCCCGGTGGCGGCGAGGAAGTCGTGGTCGGCGTCGGCACTGCCGTGGTGCGGCACCTTGAGCACGTCGGCGCGCAGGTCGATACCGCGGGCGACGACCCGCGCCTCCATCGCGCCGCTCAGGTCGCCGGTGAGCAGCACCCGGATCCCGCGCTGGGTCACCCGGACCACCAGGGACAGGTCGTTGGCCGGGACCGCGGCGGTGGCGAGCTCCGGTGGTGGGGCGAGCACCTCGACGGTCGCCGTCCCCACCGTCCGGCGGTCGCCGGGGACCAGGACGGCGCGCTCAGCACCGGACCGCCGCGCCGCCGCGTCGAGGACGCCGGCCCGGTCCTCGGCCGGTGAGAGCGCGCCCGTGGCGACCACGCCGACGTCCCGTCCGGACAGCGCCCCGGCCAGTCCCCCGGCGTGGTCGGCGTCGAGGTGGGTGACCAGCACCAGGGGCAGCGTGTCGATGCCCAGCCGGTCCAGGCAGCGGTCGACCGGACCGACGTCGGGCCCGGCGTCCACGAGCAGGCCCTCCCCCGGTGCGGTCGGCACCACCAGCGCGTCGCCCTGGCCGACGTCGCAGGCGACGAGGACCGTCCGCTCGGGCGGCCAGCCACGCGTGACCTGCCGCAACGGCCACCCGAGCACGACGACGCCGAGGAGGGCCGCGAGCGCCAGCGGCCGAGCGCGGGGGAAGCGCCACAGCAGCCAGCCGAGCGCCAGGAGCAGGACCGTCAGCAGCACCGCGCCCCGGGTGCCGGCCGGCCATCCGGTCGCACCGTCGGGCAGCGCCGCCGCGCGCTGGGCCACGACCACCAGCCACCGCACCGGCCACCCGGCCAGCCAGACCAGCGCCTCGCCCAGGGGTGGCACGACCGGGAGGGTGGCCGCGGCCAGCAGGCCGAGCACGGTGGCCGGGGCGACGGCCGGCGCGGCGAGCAGGTTGGCCGGCAGCGACACCGGGCTCACCAGCCCGGAGAGCCCGGCCACCAGCGGCGCGGTGGCCAGTCCCGCGGCCGCGGCCACGGCGACCGCGTCGGCCAGGACCGGCGGCCAGCCGCGGCCGCGCAGGCGGCGGGCCCACCGCGGTGCCAGGAGCACGATGGCCGCGGTGGCCGCGACGGAGAGCGCGAAGCCGGCGTCCCGGGCGAGGCCAGGGTCGACCAGGAGCAGCACGACGACGGCCGCCCCGAGGGCCGGGAGCGCCGCGCGGGACCGCCCGGTGGCCAGCGCGAGCAGCGTCACCGCGCCCATGGCCGCCGCCCGGACCACGCTGGCGCTGGGCCGGGCCAGCACCACGAACCCGACCAGCGCGGCCACCGCGACCAGCGCCTGCACCCGCCGGTCGACCGCCCGGCGCCGCAACGGCGCCAGCACCCCGGCGAGCACGATGGCCACGTTCGCGCCGGACACGGCCGTGAGGTGGGCCAGCCCGGCCCGCCGGAAGTCCTCGACGAGCACCGGGTCCATCGCCTGCGTGTCGCCGACGACCAGGCCCGGCAGGAGCCCGCCCGGCTGCGGGCCGAGCACCCGGACGGCGGCCTCGCGCAGTCCCTCCCGCAGTCCCCCGGCGACCTGCTGCACCACCGACGGCCCGCCGACCGGCACCGGCGGCGCCCGCGCCGACAGCCGCGCCACCACGCCCTCCTCCGCGGTGGCCGGGGCGACCGCGGCCCGCACCCGGACCACCTGGCCCGGCAACAGCCCGCGCCACTCGTCGGCGGGGCCGAAGAGCACCACGGCGTCGTCCAGCCGGGTGTGCGTGCCGCCGTCCTCCAGCGCGGTGACGGTGGCCTCCACGACGACCCGCGGCGGCCCTCCCCCGCGCACCGCTGTCGGGTCGCCGTCGAGCGCGACGACCAGCTCGACCGTCCGCCGCCCCTCGGCGACCCCGGCGAGCGGTGACCCCTCCCGCGCCGCCTCCCGCACCGCCGCGGTCGCCGCGGTGACGGCCAGCGCAGCCAGGACGCCCAGTAGCACGACCGCCGCCGGCGACCGGTTGCGGCGGGACACCGCGACCGCGGCCAGGACGGTCACCGGCACCGCGCCGGCCAGCACCGGGACGGGCAGGAGCGGGGCGAGGAGGGTGGTGGCCCAGACCGTCGCCGCCGCGGGCGCGAGCCGCAGGTCCAGCCACGACCAGCGCTCCCGCGCCGCGTTCACACCGCCACCAGCTCGGCGAGCTCGGCGTAGGTGGCCGGGCCGATGCCGGGGACGTCGTCCAGCTGCTCCACGCTGCGGAAGGGCCCGTTGCGCTCCCGGTGCTCGACGATCCGCTGGGCCAGCACCGGACCGATGCCCGGGAGCGCGTCGAGGTCGGCGGCAGTGGCGGCGTTGAGGTCGACCGGCCCGGCCCCGCCGGCTGTGCCCGAGCCGTCTGCGGCGCCGCCGACCACCCCTGCTCCGGGGACGCCGACCGCCACCTGCTGGCCGTCGGCGACGACCGCGGCGAGGTTGACCGAGGCCGGGTCGGCATCGGGCAGCAGGCCGCCGGCGGCCGCCACCGCGTCGGCCACCCGCGCTCCCTCGGGCAGCGTGACCAGACCCGGGCGGGCCACCGACCCCACCACCGAGACGACGACCGTGGCCGCCGACCCGGCGGCGACCCCCACCGACGGCGTCGCGGCGGGCTGCTCCTCCGCGGGCGGTCCGGGCGGGGCCGGCTCCACGGGTGCGGGCTGCACCTGCGGACGGTCCAGCCACGTGCCGCCGACCACGAGGAGCGCGGCGAGCAGGCCGACGACCCACAGCGACCAGGCGGCGCGGCGGGCCGGGGCCACCCGGACGGCGCTGCCCGGGGCGCGGTGCCGCCCGAAGCCGACCGGCAGCCCGTCCTCCGCCGCGGCGGGAGGGACCTGCTCGTCCTCCGGGTCGGGGTCCAGGTCGTCGTCGGGCACCCAGCCGGGTGGCCGGCTCTCCTGCAGCAGGTTCCGCAGCCGTTCCCGGATGAGGTCGGCGTCGTCGCTGCGGCGGAGAGGGAGGCGCACCGGCGCGACGCTAGGGAGCGACGCCCCCGACTGGTCGGGCCGGCCGCGGATTGTGGACAGCCGCACCCGCTGTGGACACCGAGCGCCCACGGCCGGGACGGCGGGGCACGCTGCGCCGGTGCCCGGCCCGTGCCTGCTACCGGTCCTCCGCCTCCTGCGGAGGATCCGTGACGCCGGGCTGCCGCGCGGGCACCGGCTCGGCCGGTGCCACCACCAGGCCCACCGCACCCGGCCCCACGTGGGCGCCGATCGCCGCGCCGAGCTCGCTCACGTAGAGCTCACGCAGGCCGGGCACCCGCTCCCCGAGGTCGGCGGCCAGTCGCTCGGCCCGCTCCGGTGCGGCCAGGTGGTGGACGGCCACCATCACCGGCCTCCCCGCGGCGGCCTCCACCCCGCGCTGGACCAGCCGGACGAGGGCCCGGGCCGTCGTGCGCACCTTCTCCAGGGGCACCACCCGGCCGTCGGCGACGTGCAG
The DNA here is from genome assembly GCF_052931555.1 of Geodermatophilus sp. URMC 61. NCBI lineage: Bacteria > Bacillati > Actinomycetota > Actinomycetes > Geodermatophilales > Geodermatophilaceae > Geodermatophilus > Geodermatophilus sp. URMC 61. The sequence goes on along the minus strand of NZ_JBRFHZ010000002.1, from coordinate 178,005 downwards.
GACCGGCTTGACCGACAGCGCGGTGCCGATCATCGAGGCGGCGTGCCCGATGCGACCACCCCGGCGCAGGTGCTCGAGGGTGTCGACGACGAACAGCGTGCGGGTGGCGGCGGCGGTGTCCCGGGCGGCCGCGGCCACGGTGGCCATGTCCTCGCCCCGCGCCGCCGACCGGGCCGCGGCCAGCACCGCGAACCCGTTGCCCATCGCCGCGGAGCGGGAGTCGACGACGGTCACGATGTGCTCCCCGACCTGGGCGGCGGCCAGCCGGGCGGCGTCCACCGTGCCGGAGAGCTCCGCCGAGAGGTGGACCGAGACGATGTGGTCGGCCCCGGAGTCCAGGCGCCGGCGGTAGGCGGCGACGAAGTCGCCGGGTGTCGGCCGGGAGGTGGAGACGCGCTGGCCGCGGACACCGAGCGCGCGGGCGACGTCCGCCGGTCCGATGTCGTCGCCCTCGCGGCCCGAGTGACCGGCCATGACGACGTAGAGCGGGACGACCTCGACCGCGTACTGCTCCAGCAGGCGGGCAGGCAGGTACGCCGAGGAGTCGGTGACCACGGCGACGGACACCCGGCGAGGCTGGCCCGCGTGCTCCGACGGCCGACCGGCCACGGCGGGGATCACAGTGCGTCGGCGTCCTGCGTGGGGCCTGGTGCGCCCTCCTCGGGGCTGGCGCCGGCGTCGGGGCGACGCGCGCCCGGCTGCGGGGTGGGGACCGGACCGTCGGGGAGCTCGGGTGCCGTGGTGTTGTGCCGCAGCAGCCGCCACCGGCCGCGCTGCTCGGCCAGCTCGCTCCAGGCGCAGTTGGCCAGGGGTCCCAACACCCGGCGGTGCTCGGGGCCCAGCCCGAGCAGCGCCTCGATCAGGCGCGCGGAGGTCCCGCCGTGGGTGACGACGACGGCCGCCGGGGCCTCGGGCAGGTCGCGCAGCGCGGCCAGCGCCCGCGCCGGCACGTCCGCGAGGTCCTCACCGCCGCGCCCGGAGATGGGCCGCCCGGCCAGCCAGTCGGCGTACTGCTCGGGGTGGCGCTCGGCGACCTCCTCGCGGGTCAGCCCCTCCCAGGAGCCCATGCCGACCTCGCGCAGCCGGTGGTCCAGCCGCAGCGGCACCCCGAGCACGTCGGTGAGCGCCACCGCGGTCTCGGCGGCCCGGCCGAGGTCACTCGAGACGACGACCGTGCCCTCGGGCAGCGGCGCGGCCACGTGTGGCGCGGCCCGCCGTGCCTGGCGGCGGCCCACCTCGTCCAGCGGCGGGTCCAGCTGTCCCTGGAAGCGGCCCGCGGCGTTCCACTCGGTCCGCCCGTGCCGCCAGAGGACCAGCCGCGGCACCGGCAGCGCGGGGACGTCGCTCACCGGCCGGCCGCCTCCGACGCGGACGGTCCCTCGTCCTCCACTGGAGTGCCCCCCGCCGTGCCCTCGTCCGCCGGCTCGGGTGCCAGCGGGGTCGGGTCGGCGCTGGCGGGGTCCACGTCGTCGGCCGACAGCGTCGCAGTGCCGGTCCCCGCCCCGTCGCCCTGGAGCGCGGCGCGGTCGACGAACGGGATCGTCGGGCAGTCCTTCCAGAGCCGCTCGAGGGCGTAGTAGGCGCGCTCCTCGGCGTGCTGCACGTGGACGACGACGTCGACGAAGTCGAGCAGCACCCAGCGCGCCTCGGCCACGCCCTCCCGGCGGACCGGCTTGACGCCGTGCTGCCGCAGGCGCTCCTCCACCTCGTCGACGATCGCCTGGACCTGGCGCTCGTTGGGAGCCGACGCCAGCACGAAGGCGTCGGTGATGGCCAGCCGCTCGCTGACGTCGACGATGGCGACGTCGGTCGCCAACTTGTCGGCGGCGGCCTGGGCGGCCAGCAGTGCGGTCTCCCGCGCCTCGGTCGAGGCGGTCATCGGGGTACCTCCTGGAGATCGGTGGTCGGTGGTTCGGGAGGCGTGCCCTCGGTCCGGGGAGCCGTCGCGGGTGGCCGGTCGTAGGTCGGGCGGTCCCCGGACGGCGGGTGGTCGCCGGGGGCACCGTGGGCGATGCCCTCGCGCGCGACGGCGCGGGCACCGGCGCTCGACCGGTACAGCCCGCGCTTCTCGATGTACTGCACGACGCCGTCGGGGACCAGGTACCAGACCGGCATCCCGCGACCGACCCGGTCGCGGCAGTCACTGGAGCTGATCGCCAGCGCCGGCACCTCGACCAGGCTGACCGCCCCCTCCGGCAGGTGGGACGCGCCCAGGTCGAAGCCGGGGCGGGTGACGCCGATGAAGTGGGCGAGCTCGAAGCAGCGGTCGCTGTCGCGCCAGCTGAGGATCTGCGAGAGGGCGTCGGCGCCGGTGATGAAGAACAGCTCGTCCTCGGGCCGCTGCCGCCGCAGGTCGGTGAGGGTGTCGATCGTGTAGGTGGGACCGCCGCGGTCGACGTCCACCCGGCTCACCGAGAAACGCGGGTTGGAGGCGGTGGCGATGACGGTCATGAGGTAGCGGTCCTCGGCCGGTGCCACGTCGCGGTCGCTCTTCTGCCACGGCTGGCCGGTGGGCACGAAGACCACCTCGTCCAGACCGAAGAGGACCGCGACCTCGCTCGCCGCCACGAGGTGCCCGTGGTGGATGGGGTCGAACGTCCCGCCCATCACCCCGACCCGCCGACCTGCCACCGATCGAGCGTATCCGGGCGCTGCGGGGCCGGCCCGCGAGGACCGACCCCGGACCGCGGGCACGGGCCGCCCCGCACTCCGGACCGGGGACCAGCACGGCTCCGCAGGACCGGGACCCCGTGCCGCCGGTCGCGCCGGCCGCGTCCGGCGTGGACGCCGAGCCACCACCGACGCCGAGCCACCACCGACGCCGAGCCACCATCGACGCCGGGGCGCCCGGCACCTCCGGGTGGGAGGTCCGGCAAGGCCGTCAGCGCGTCCCGCCGGGGATCGAGCCGGGAGAGCGCCCCGGAGACCTCGCGGCCGAGGATTCTCTCCCCCTCCGCGACGGCCTCCAGTGCCCGCGCGATCCGCGCGCGGCTGGTCCCTTCACGAGATCGCCGCAGGACGGAACCGTGTGGGCCGCACTCGCCCACCTGGCCGGTCCCGTGCTCTCCAGCGGGAGTTCCCCGTCTGGGCCAGCGTCGTCGGGTGCCTCGTGCAGCCCGCGGCCCTGGTGCCGGTCGCCCGCGCGGCGCCGCTGACCCGTCGGGACGCTCCGGGCGCCAGATCGCCTCATCGACGTGTCGACGAGGCGACCTGGCGACACGTCGACGTCAGAGCGTCGTGACGAAGTCCGCGAGCTGGGCGGCGTTGCGGCACTCGACCATGTCGACCACCTCGCCGTAGCGGTCGGCCGCGGAGTCGCCGCTGCCCCACAGCCGGCGCGGCTCCGGGTTGAGCCAGTGCGCCGAGCGGGCGCGGCGGACCAGGTCGGCCAGCACCGGCAGCCCCGGCTGGCGGTAGTTGGTGCGGCCGTCCCCGAGCACGAGCAGCGACGTCTTCGGCCCGACCGCCGAGGCCCATCGGTCGGCGAAGACCTCGAACGCCGTCCCGTAGTCGCTGTGCCCGTCGAAGCCGACGACGTCGGCCTCCCGCCCGATCCGGGCGACCGCGTCGGCGACGTCCGCACCGGGGCGGAAGAAGCGGGTCACCTCGTCGGTGGAGTCGACGAAGGCGAACGCCCGGACACCGGAGAAGTGCTCGCGCAGCGCCTGGGTCAGCATCAGCGTGAAGTGGCTGAAGCCGGCCACCGACCCGCTGACGTCGCAGAGCACCACCAGCTCGGGCTTGTGCACCTTCCGCGGCCGGTGGTGGGTCACCACCGGCACGCCGCCGGTGCCCAGCGACGCCCGGACGGTCTTGCGGAAGTCCAGCCGGCCCTCCCGGCCCAGCTGTCGTCGCGCCGAGAGCCGGACGGCCAGTCGCCGCGCCAGGGGGGCGACGGTCCGGCGCAGCTCGGCGAGGTCCGAGGCCTGGGCGCGCAGGAAGTCGACCTGGTCGACGAGCGGGCGGACGGCGTTCTTGGCCACCCTGTCCCGGCCGCGCTCGGTCGCCGTCCGCCGCCGGACCTCGGCCTCCACCGCGGCGCGGAAGGCGGCCAGCCGCTCGCGCACCGTCTGGCGGGCGACCTGCTCGGCGAGCCCGCCGCGCCCGCCGTCCCCCAGCAGGCCGGCTAGCAGCTGCGCGACCAGGGTGTCCGGCGAGAGCGCCCGCATCACCCGGTAGCTGAAGAAGGACTGGCCGGACGGCGAGGGCGCCGTGCGGCCCAGCTGGTCGACCGCCTCGCGGGCGAAGCGGCGCAGCGCCTCCTCGTCGCCGTCGAGCAGCAGCCGGGCCAGCTCCTCGCGCATGAGCTGCGCCAGGTCGGCGCCGTCGGGCAGGTCCAGGGTCGACTCCCCGGACTCTCCCGGCTCCCCGCGGGGCTCGTCGTCGGCCACGGGGACCGCCGGCCGGTCCGACAGCGGCCACCACAGGTCGAACAGCACGTCGTAGGCCGGCCGCTGCGCCGCCCGCTGCAGCAGCACCGCCGCCAGCCCGTGCCGCAGCTGCTCGCGGTCGAGCAGGTCGACCACGGTGAGGATCTCGGCGGCGTCGACGGCCTGGCTGATGCCGACCGGGATGCCGGCGTCGCGCACCGCGCGGACGAACCCGTCGAGGTGCCCGGCGAGGCCGCCGGGCTCGGGGACGGCGGCCGGCACGGGCATCAGTTCAGCCGGAGCTCGGCCGCGGCCCGCTCCTGGTCGCTGGCGTGCTTGAGCACCACGCCCAGCGTGGAGCCGACCGCCGCCTCGTCGAGGGTGTCCAGGCCCAGCTCGAGCAGCGTCTGCGCCCAGTCCAGGGTCTCCGAGATCGACGGCGACTTCTTCAGCTCCAGCGCGCGCAGCGCCCGCACGGTACGCACCAGCTGCTCGGCCAGGCCCGGGGCGAGGTCGGGCACCCGGGAGAGCACGATCTCGCGCTCGCGCTCGGCCGAGGGGTAGTCCAGCGCCAGGTACAGGCAGCGCCGCTTGAGCGCCTCGGACAGCTCGCGGGTGGCGTTGGAGGTCAGCACCACCATCGGCCGGCGGACCGCGGTCACCGTGCCGAGCTCGGGGATGGTGACCTGGAAGTCGCTGAGCACCTCTAGCAGCAGGCCCTCGACCTCGACGTCGGCCTTGTCGGTCTCGTCGATCAGCAGCACGGTCGGCTCGGTGCGCCGGATGGCGGTCAGCAGCGGCCGGGAGAGCAGGAACTCCTCGCCGAAGATGTCGTCGTGGACGGTGCCCCAGTCGGCGCCGTCGGTGCCCTGCGCGGCCTGGATGCGCAGCAGCTGCTTCTTGTAGTTCCACTCGTAGAGCGCCCGCGCCTCGTCCAGGCCCTCGTAGCACTGCAGCCGGATCAGCTCCGACCCGGTGGCCGCCGCCAGCGCCTTGGCCAGCTCGGTCTTGCCCGTGCCCGCCGGCCCCTCGACCAGCAGCGGCTTGCCCAGCCGGTCGGCGAGGAAGACCGTGGTCGAGATCTGGGCGTCGGGCAGGTAGCCGGCCGCGGCCAGCCGCTTGCCGACGTCGGAGACCGAGGAGAACTGCGGGGACTGCGACGGCGGGCGGGGCATGCGGCTCCTCGATCGAGGCGGTGACGGGCGGTCAGCGGCGGGTGTGGCCGTTGCCCGTCACGACGTAGGTGGTGGAGGTCAGCTCGGGCAGGCCCAGCGGACCGCGGGCGTGCAGCTTCTGCGTGGAGATGCCGATCTCGGCGCCGAAGCCGAACTCCCCGCCGTCGGTGAACCGGGTCGAGGCGTTGACCAGCACCGCGGCCGCGTCCACGCCGGCGGTGAAGTCGGCGATGGCGCGCGCGGAGTCGGCGACGATCGCCTCGGAGTGCCCGCTCCCCCACCGCTCGATGTGGTCCAGCGCGTCGGTGAGGTCGTCCACCACGCGCACGGCCATGTCCATCGACAGGTACTCGGTCGCCCAGTCCTCGTCGGTGGCGGGGACGACGGCGCTGTGCGCGGCCTGCGCGTCGGCGTCCCCGTGCAGCGTCACGCCGGCGTCCACGAGCGCGGACAGCAGCCGCGGCAGGAACGCGACGTCGCGGTGCACCAGCAGCGTCTCGGCGGCGTTGCAGACGCTCACCCGGTGCGTCTTGGCGTTGAGCACGATCGCCTCGGCGGTCGCGGGATCGGCCGAGGCGTCGACGTAGACGTGGCAGTTGCCCTCCCCGGTCTCGATGACCGGCACCCGCGCCTCCCGCACCACGCGCTGGATCAGCGACGCCCCGCCGCGCGGGATCACCACGTCGACCAGGCCGCGGGCGTTCAGCAGCTCGCCGACCGAGGCGCGGTCGGCGGGCAGCAGCTCGATCGAGCCGGCGGGCAGCCCGGCCTTCTCCGCGGCCTCGGTGAGGACGGCGACCAGCGCGGTGTTGGTCCGGAACGCCGAGGCCGAGCCGCGCAGCAGCGCCGCGTTGCCGCTCTTGAGGCACAGGCCCGCGGCGTCGACGGTCACGTTGGGCCGGGCCTCGTACACGATGCCGACCACGCCGAGGGGGACGCGGACCTGGCGCAGCTGCAGCCCGTTGGGCAGCGTCGACCCGCGGACGACGTCGCCGACCGGGTCGGGCAGCGCGACCAGCTGGCGCAGCGCGTCGGCCACCCCCGCGATGCGGCCGGCGTCGAGCCGCAGCCGGTCGAGGACCGAGGCCGGGGTGCCGTCGGCCGCGGCCGCCGCCACGTCCGCGGCGTTGGCGGTGAGCACCTCGTCGGCGCGCTCGACCAGCGCGTCGGCCATGGTCCGCAGCGCGGCGTCCTTGGTGTCGGTGGGCAGGGTGCGCAGCACCCGGGCGGCGGCGCGGGCGCGCAGCGCCGCGGCCCCGATCAGCGGCAGGCCGGAGACGTCGGACACGTCCGCGAGCCTACGCGGGCCGGCGAGGGCCCCGACCGCCTCGAACACGGACCGCATGTGAGAATGATTCCCATGAACACTTGGACGGCGCGTGCCGTGACCGCAGCCACCGCCTCGGCCGCCGCTCTGGCGCTGGCCGGGTGCGGGAGCGCAGACGGGACCGCCGGCAGCACCGGCGGGGAGGACCTCACCGTGGTCGCGGGCTTCTACCCGCTGGAGTGGGCGGCGCAGCGCGTCGGCGGCGACCGCGTCGACGTCTCCTCGCTGACCCCACCGGGCGCCGAGGCCCACGACCTCGAGCTCGCGCCGCGGGACGTTGCGGCGGTCGCCGACGCCGACCTGCTCGTCTACCTCGGCGGCTTCCAGCCGGCGCTCGACGAGGCCGCGCAGAACGAGGCCGCCGACACGGCGTGGGACGCCGGCCAGGCGGCCGACCTCGTGCCGCCCGCCGAGGAGGCCGCCCACGAGGGCGAGACGGCCGCGGAGCACGACGCGCACGCGCACGCGCACGCGCACGAGGAGGGTGCGGTCGACCCGCACTTCTGGCTCGACCCGGTCCGGCTGGCCTCCGTCGGCGACGCTCTGGCCGAGCGGCTGGCCGAGGCCGACCCCGAGGGCGCGGCCACGTACGAGCGGAACGCCGCGGCCCTGCGCGCCGACCTCGAGGCGCTCGACACCGAGATGCGGACCGGCCTGGCCGGCTGCGCCGTGGACACCCTGGTCACCGGCCACGACGCCTTCGGCTACCTCGGCGACCGGTACGGTCTCGAGGTGGTCGGCATCAGCGGGCTGAGCCCCTCCGCCGAGCCCGCCCCGGCCGCCCAGGCCGAGATCGCCGAGCTGGTCCGGGAGCGCGGCGTGACCACCGTCTACACCGAGACCCTCGTCGACCCGGCCGTCGCCGAGACGGTCGCGAGCGAGGCCGGCGTGCGGACCGCCGTCCTGGACCCGATCGAGGGGCTGACCGACGAGTCGGCCGGCGGCGACTACCTCGAGGTCATGCGGGCCAACCTGGCCACTCTGCAGGAGGGACAGTCCTGCTCATGAGCGCCGTCCGGCTGCGCGACGCCCGCATCGGCTACGGCGACGTCGCGGTCGTCCAGGGCGTCGACCTGACCGTGGCCGACGGCGAGGCGGTCGCCGTCCTCGGGTCCAACGGGTCGGGCAAGACCACCCTCGCGCGCGGGCTGCTGGGACTGGCCACCGTGCTCGGCGGCGAGGTGGAGGTGCTCGGCGCCCCGGTGGGGCGGCAGCGCCGTCGCGCGCCCGCCCAGCGCGGCCGGATCGGCTACGTGCCGCAGCGGCACACGGTCAGCGGCGCGGTCCCGGCGACGGTGCGCGAGGTCGTCGGCGTCGGGCGGCTGGCCCGCCTCGGTGCCTTCGGCCGGCTGCGCCCGGCCGACCGCGCCGCGGTGCAGGACGCCGTCGCCGCGGTCGGGCTGGCCGACCGGCTCGGCGACCCGGTCGCCTCGCTCTCCGGCGGGCAGCAGCGCCGGGTGCTGGTGGCCCGCGCGCTGGCCGCCGAGCCGGAGCTGCTGGTCATGGACGAACCGACCGCCGGGGTGGACGTCGCGAGCCAGGACGCGCTGGCCGCCGTCCTGGCCGACGTGTCCGCCACCGGCACGACCCTGCTGGTCGTCACGCACGAGACCGCCGCGCTGGCCGGCGTCCTGACCCGTGCGGTCGTCGTCGACCACGGCCGGATCGCCTACGACGGCCCCCTGGCCGGAGCCGCGGCCGACGCCGACGGGCACCACCACGCCGAGGGCACGGGGCTGCCACCCTCGCGCGGGTACCGGCAGGACCAGCCCCGGGTGACGACGGACGGAGGGCGCTGAGGTGGAGCTCCTCGAGTACGGCTTCATGCAGCGGGCGCTGCTGGCCTCGCTGATGGTCGGCCTGGTCGCCCCGGCGGTCGGCGTCTTCCTCGTGCAGCGCCGGCTCTCGCTGCTCGGCGACGGCCTCGGGCACGTGGCGCTCACCGGCGTCGCGATCGGCGTCCTCACCTCCACCGCCCCGGTCGGGACGGCGCTCGTGGCCGCCGTGCTCGGCGCGGTCCTCATCGAGCTGGTCCGTGCGCGCGGCCGCACGAGCGGTGACGTCGCCCTCGCCGTCCTCTTCTACGGCGGCATCGCCGGCGGCGTCGTCCTGCTCGGCCTCGCCCCCCGCGGGCAGGCGACGAACCTCGATGCCTACCTGTTCGGCGCCATCACCACCACGACGGCCGCCGACGTCGCGGTCTTCGGGGTCATCACCGTCGTCGTGCTGGGCGTCGTGTGGCTGCTCGGCAGCAGGCTGTACGCGGTCAGCGACGACGAGGAGTACGCCCGTGCGGTGGGGCTGCCGGTCCTGGCGCTCAACGTCGTGCTCGCCGCCCTGGTGGCGGCGACCGTCGTCCTGTCCATGCGGGTGGTCGGCCTGCTGCTGATCAGCGCGCTCATGATCGTGCCGAGCGCGGTCGCCCAGCAGCTGGCCCGCAGCTTCCGCCAGACGGTGTACCTGGCCTGCGCCATCGGCCTGGTCACCAGCGTCGCCGGCACGACCGCCTCCTACTACGCCGGCACCCCGTCCGGCGGCACGATCGTGCTGCTGGCGATCGCGCTGTTCCTGCTGGCCACGGCGACGGTCGCGGTGCGCGAGGCGACCGCCCGCCGCCGGCACCGGCGCCGCGCCGAGGTGCACGCCGCCCACCCGCACGAGCACGGCGCGGGCTGCGGCCACCCGGCGGTGCCGCACGGCGACCACGTCGACTACGACCACGACGGCCACCTGCACGCCGCGCACCGCACCGGTGCGGGCGTCCACTACGACGAGCACGGCGAGCACGCAGCGCCGCCGGCGGGGACGGGAGGACGACCGTGACCGAGCTCGCGAGGTTCCCCATGGGCACAGCACGACCCGGCACGACGCCGACGAGCGCCAGCGAGGAGGTGGCGTGACGGAGAGCCCCCGCCGCCAGACCCGGCAGCGCAGCGCCGTCCTGGCCCTGCTCGACGACCAGGAGGGCTTCCGCACCGCCCAGGACCTGCACGCCCTGCTCCGCGAGCGCGGGGACGCCGTCGGCCTCGCGACGGTCTACCGGGCGCTGCAGGCCCTCGTGGACGACGGCCTGGTCGACGTGCTGCGCAACGAGGGCGAGGCCGCCTACCGGCGCTGCTCGCCGGTGCACCACCACCACCTGGTGTGCCGCTCTTGCGGGCGAACCGTCGAGGTCGCCGACCCGCCGGTCGAGCGCTGGGCCGCCCGCGTCGCCGCCGAGCACGGCTTCGCCGACGTCCAGCACCAGCTCGAGGTCTTCGGCACCTGCGCGCCCTGCGCCGCCCGCTGAGGGATCAGCGGTAGGGGTCGGTGATCTCCCGCAGCCGCTCGAGCGCCGCGCGCAGCTGGACGGTGGCCTCCTCACCCAGGTGCGCCGCCCACTCGGCCTCCACCTCCGCCTCGACCCGGCGGGCCAGCGCGACGACCTCCAGGCCGCGCTCGGCCATCTGCACCAGCCGCGCCCGCGCGTCGGTGGGGTCGGGCACTCGGCGCACGTAGCCGGCGCGCTCGAGCTGGTCGACCAGGTGGCCCGCCGTCTGCTTGGTCACCAGCGCCTGCTCGGCCAGTGCGGTCAGCCTCGTGCCCCCCGGGGCGATCCGGGCGACGATGCGGCCCTGCGCGGTGGTGATGTCGTCGAACCCCGCGGCCGCCAGCGCCGCGAGCAGCCGCGACTCCAGGGCCCGGTACGGGTAGAAGCAGAGCAGGCCGAGGTTCTGCCGCTCACCTGCCGGATCGGTCACGACACCTCTTGACGATGGTCAGATGATCTGACGGAATGGTCAGAACATCGTACGACCTGTGGAGGGGTCATGGACCTCGACGACATCTGGCGGACCATCGACGCGGAGCGGTCGAGTCTGGCCGAACTCCTCGAGGACCTCTCGCCCGCCGAGTGGGCGGCGCCCTCGCTGTGCGACGCCTGGCGGGTCGGCGACGTCGCCGTCCACCTCACCCAGGCGCACATGGGCATCCGGGAGGCGCTGGTCGGGGCGGTCCGTGCGCGCGGCAGCTTCGACCGGATGATCCGCGACGCCGCACTGTGCGCCGCCCCGCTCTCGCCCGGGGAGTGCGCACGCCGGCTGCGCGCGATGGTCGGCTCGCGGCGCACGGCGCCGTTCATCAAGCCGACGGAACCGCTCATCGACGTCCTCGTCCACGGGCAGGACACCACCGTCCCGCTGGGCAGGGAGCGGCCGGTGCCGCCGGTCCCCGCGGCGGTCGCGGCCCGGAGGGCGTGGGACATGGGTTTCCCGTTCCACGCCCGCCGGCGGCTGGCCGGCCTGCGGCTGGTGGCCACCGACGGCGACCTCGTCCTCGGCGAGGGCGCCCCGGTCGAGGGCACGATCGGCGACCTGCTGCTGCTGGTCACCGGCCGCACCGCCACGGTCGACCGGCTCTCCGGCGTGGGCGCCTCCCGGCTGGCGGCAGCACGGGGTCACCGGGACGGCTCACCGAGGAGTCCGGCATGACCGGCGAACCGACCCGGGGACGACGCCGCCGGTCCTCCCCCTGGCTCACCAGAGAGTGCGTATGGCGGGGAACTCCGTGAGTACGGCATCACTCGTGACGACGGTCAGGGACTCCAGCAGCGCCTGAGCGACGATCACCCGGTCGAACGGGTCGCGGTGGGACCACTGCAGGGTGCCGGCGGTCAGCGCGTGGTGCCCGGTGATCGGCAACTCCGCCGCCCGCAGCCTGGCGAGGTGTTCTCGGTAACCGCTCACCACCGCGGCAGCGCCCTGCATCTTGCCCGACCTGTGCTTCGTGGCGATCTCCCAGGCACTGGCCGCGGAGACGTGCACGGTGGTGTCCGGCGCCCGTACGGTCGCGAGGGTCTCCGCGGGGATGCGTTCCGGATCCAGCAGGACCCACAGCAGGGCGTGGGTGTCGAGCAGGAGCGCAGTCACTCCCACCGGGCCAGTTCGTCGTCCGGGAGTGGCTCGGAGAAGGACTCGGGGACGGAACCCGCCACGAAGCCGACGGGCCGGGGCTGGGGCTCGCCGACGGGCACGAGCCGCACCACCGGCCGTCCACCCCGGGCGATGACGACCTCCTCGCCGCGCTCGGCGGCCGCCAGGAGCTGGGACAGCCGCGTCTTCGCCTCCTGCACGTTGACGTGCGTCATGCCGTCACGGTACGGCTACTGGACCAGGTTGGCCAGGCCTGCTTGGCCAGGCCGACGAGGGACTCAGTTCAGCGCGCGGGTGCCCGCGGGGAGCGTGCCGCCGCGCACCATCTCGGCCGCGGCGTCCTGCAGCGCGGTCAGCGCGACCCGCTGCGTGAACGGGCCGGTGGAGACGCGGGCCACGCCGAGCTCCTGCATCTCGCGGGCGGGCAGCGAGGCGCCGGGCACGCTGATCAGCGTCAACCTGTTGCGGCCGAGGCCCTCGACGACCGCGGCGATCTCGTCGCGGTCGACCAGGCGCGGGACGAAGACGACCGGCGCGCCGGCCTCCAGGTAGGCGCGGCCGCGGCGGATCGCCTCGGCGACCAGCTCACCGCGGTCGGCGTCGGCGGCGGCTCGGATGAAGGTGTCGGTGCGGGCGTTGAGGACGAAGTCGATCCCTGCGTCCCGGCCGGCGCGCAGCACCGCCTCGACGGCGGCGACGGCCTCGTCGATCGGCTTCATCTGGTCCTCGAGGTTGCCGCCGACGACGCCGAGCTCGATGGCGCGGCGCGCGGTCTCGCCGGGGTCCCCGTAGCCGGCCTCCATGTCCATGCTCACCGGCAGGTCCACGGCGGCGGTGATCCGGCCGACCATGTCCAGGTGCAGGTCGAGCGGGATGTTCTCGCCGTCCTCGTAGCCGAACGTCGAGGCGATGCCGTGGCTGGCGGTGGCGAGGGCTCGGACGCCCTCGGTGGCGGCCACGACCTGGGCGGAGACGACGTCCCACACGTTGGCGAGGACCAGGATCTCCGGGGCGCTGTGCAGGTCGAGGAGGGTGCGGGCGCGGGTGGCGAGGTCGGTCACGCGGCCACCGTACGGCCAGGTCAGCCGCGGTCCCGCAGGGCCCGGAGCGCGGTCTTGCGCGCCTCCCCGGTGAGCCGGTCGAGGAAGACCTTGCCGTCGAGGTGGTCGACCTCGTGCTGCAGCGCGCGGGCCATGAGACCGGTGCCCTCCAGCCGGATCGGCTCGCCGTGCACGTCGAACCCCTCCACGACGGCGCGCATGGCCCGCACCGTGGGCGCCCACAGGCCGGGGATGGACAGGCAGCCCTCGTCGCCGTCCTGGGTCTCCTCGGACAGCTCGACGATCCGCGGGTTGACCACGTGCCCGATGCGCCCGTCGACGTTGTAGGAGAAGGCGCGCAGCCCGACGCCGATCTGCGGCGCGGCGACGCCGGCCCGGCCGGGGTCGGCGACGGTGTCCTCCAGGTCGCGCACGAGCGCGGCCAGCTCCTTGTCGAAGCTGCGCACCTCGTCGGCGGGTGTGCGGAGGACCGGGTCACCGAGCTCGCGGATGGGACGGATCGTCACGGTGCCAGTCTCCCCACCCGCCCAGTCTGTCAGCCGGGCGCTCCTGCACGGGCACGGGCGTCGGTCCAGCCGGACGCCACCGAGTTCCGGCACCGGTCAGGCTCGTCCCCCGCCGCGACGAACACCGCCACCGCCAGCTCGGGGGCGTGCAGCACCAGGGTCTCGGCCGGCAGCACGCCGGTCACGACGAGCATGGCCAGCCCGTGCCCCGCCGCCCAGTAGCGCGTGGCCACCTCGAGCGGCTCCGCCGTCCCGGCGAAGCGCTCGGCCTGCCGCGCCCGCTCCGCGGCGTCCACGAGCAGCGCGAAGGCGCTGTCCGCGACCGCCGGGTCCTCGAGGTCGGCCGCCGCGTCGAACATGGCCCGGTACAGGAAGGGATCGCTCCGGGCGCTGCCGAGGTATGCGGCACCCAGCGCCGCGAGGTCCCGGACCGGGTCGCTGCTCCGTGGGACCGCGCTCAGCCGCTCGGCCAGCCGCGTGAAGCCCTCCCGGCGCACGGCCCGCCACAGACCCGGCATGCCGCCGAAGTGCGTGTACAGCGCGGTCGTGGAGGTCCCCACCCGATCGGCGAGCGCCCGCGCGGTCACCGGCTCGCGGCGCGCCAGCAGCTCGGCCGCCGTCTCGACCAGCGCGCGACGGACGGCGGGGTCGGCGGTGCGGGGCATGTTGCCAAGCATAGCGCAACGGTGTTACATAACAACGTCACGTCTCGCCGCCAGGAGGTCGCCATGTCGATCGAGCTGTCCAACCCGCCCGGCATCCCCGCCCCCGAGCACTACCGCCAGATGGCCGTGGCCACCGGGTCCCGCACGGTCTACCTGGCCGGCCAGGTGGCCCGGACGGCGGACGGGGAGCCGGTGGGCGCCGGCGACCTCGCGGCGCAGGTGGAGCAGGCCTACCTGAACGTGGCCACCGCGCTCGAGTCGGTGGGCGGCACCTTCGCGGACGTCGCCAAGCTGACGATCTACGTCGTGGATTGGTCGCCGGAGAAGCTCGCGGACCTCGGTGCGGGGGTCGGCCGGGCCGCCGAGCGTCTCGGCCTCGACCTGGTCAAGCCGGTGACCCTCCTCGAGGTCACCGCCCTCGGCGAGCCCGACCTCCTCGTGGAGGTCGACGCCGTCGCCGTCCTGCCGTGAAGGACCCTCTGCCCCACACCGCTCGCAGGCTGGCTCGCCCGGAGGCTCGGCTCGAGCGTGCGCGGGCGGAGAGGGGCGAGGTCCTCCTTCAGCCGAGGGACGGGCGCCGCACCAGCACCATCTCGTCGCGGTGCACGATCTCGCGCTGGTACTCCGGGTCCAGCTCGCTGGTCTTGCGGCCCAGCAGCGGCGGCAGCTCCCGGGCGTCGTAGGCGACCAGGCCGCGGGCCACCACGACGCCGTCGGGACCGACCAGCTCCACGGGGTCGTCGGCGAGGAACTCCCCCGCCACCTCGGTGATCCCGGCCGGCAGCAGCGAGGCGCCGCGTTCGCGCAACGCCCGGACCGCGCCCTCGTCGAGGTGCAGCCGGCCGCGCGGGCGGGTGGCGAAGCGCAGCCAGAACTGGCGGGCGCGGGGGCGCGGCCCCATGACGGCGAAGCGGGTGCCCACCTGGTCCCCGGCCAGCGCCGCGGCGGCCTGGGCGGTCGAGGTGACGACGACGGGGACGCCGGCGTGCGCGGCGATCAGCGCGGCCTCGACCTTGGTGGCCATCCCCCCGGTGCCCACGCCGTTGCGGCGGGCGGTGCCGAGGGTGACCTCGCCGAGGTCCGCCGGGTCGCGCACGGTGTCGATCAGCTGCGCCGGGCCCTGCCGCGGGTCGCCGTCGTAGACGCCGTCGACGTCGCTGAACAGCAACAGCGCGTCGGCCCGGGCGACGTGCGCGACGAGCGCGGCCAGCCGGTCGTTGTCGCCGAACCGGATCTCCTCGGTGGCCACCGTGTCGTTCTCGTTGACGATGGGCAGCACGCCGAGGGTGAGCAGCCGCTCCAGCGTGCGCTGGGCGTTGCGGTAGTGGCTGCGCCGGGTGAGGTCGTCGGCGGTCAGCAGCACCTGGCCGACGGTGACGTCGTGCCGGGCGAAGGCGTCGGCGTAGGTCTGCACCAGCCGCAGCTGGCCGACGCTGGCCGCGGCCTGGGCGGTGGCGAGGTCCCGCGGCCGGCCGGCCACCCCGAGCGGGGCCAGGCCGGCGGCGATCGCCCCCGAGGAGACGAGGACGACCTCTCGGCCCTGCCCGTGCACCGCACCGAGGACGTCCACCAGGGCGGCCAGGCGCTGCTCGTCCAGCCCGCCGGGCAGGCTGGTCAGGGACGAGGAGCCGACCTTGACCACGACCCGCCGCGCACCGGCGATCTCCGCCCGCAGAGTCACTCGTCGTCCTCGGGCAGGTCGTCGTCGGTCCAGGTCTCGGTGAGCTCGTAGGGCACCCGGCGGGCCCGCTTGGCGGCCAGTCGCTCCTCGGCGCGGACCCGGTGCGGGGCGTCGATGCGCGAGTCGGTGCCCCGGCCGCCGAGCCCGGCGGTCTCCTCGGCGCTCAGCGTGCCGGCCGGCAGCGTCGGCACGAAGTCGAAGGTGACGTCGCCGATGGTGATCGCGTCCCCCTCCTGCGCGCCGGCCTCGGCCAGCGCGTCCTCGACACCGAGGCGGTTGAGGCGGTCGGCGAGGAAGCCGACGGCCTCGTCGTTGGTGAAGTCCGTCTGGCGCACCCAGCGCTCGGGCTTGACACCGCGCACGGTGAACGCGCCCTCGTCGTCCGGGTCGCGCTCGACGGTGAAGCCGCTGTCGTCCACCGCCCGCGGGGTGAGGGTGACCCGCACCGGCTCGGGTTCGGGCAGCGCGGCGCGGTACTCCTCGACCGCCCGGGCCAGGGCGAAGCCGAGCTCGCGCAACCCCTCGCCGGTCGCCGCGCTCACCGCGAAGACCGCCAGGCCACGCGCCTCCAGCGGCTCCCGGACCAGATCGACCAGCTCCCGCCCGTCGGGCACGTCGATCTTGTTGAGGACGGCGACCCGCAGCCGGTCGACGAGGTCCTCCCGGTACTGCGCCAGCTCGTGCTGCAGCGCCTCGATGTCGCTCTCCGGGTCGCGCCCGGGCTCCATCGTGGCCATGTCCACGACGTGCACGAGGACGGCGCAGCGCTCGATGTGCCGGAGGAACTCCAGGCCCAGCCCGCGGCCCTCGGACGCGCCGGGGATGAGCCCGGGGACGTCGGCCATCGTGAAGACGGTGTCGCCGGCCCGGACCACCCCGAGGTTGGGCACCAGCGTGGTGAACGGATAGTCGGCGATCTTGGGTCGCGCGGCGGACATGGCCGCGATCAGGGAGGACTTGCCCGCCGAGGGGAAACCGACCAGGCCGACGTCGGCGATGCTCTTGAGCTCGATGACGGCCTCGAGGGTCTCGCCCGGCTCGCCGAGCAGCGCGAAACCCGGGGCCTTGCGGCGGGGGTTGGCGAGCGCGGCGTTGCCGAGGCCGCCCTTGCCGCCGTGGGCGAGGACGACGCGGGTGCCGGCGCCGACCAGGTCGGCGATCACCCGACCGTCGGGGGTGCTGACCACGGAGCCCGGGGGGACGCGCAGGACGCGGTCCTCGCCGCGGGCGCCGTGCCGGTTGCTGCCCGCACCCGGGCGGCCGTTGCCGGCCTTCTGGTGCGGGTGGTGGTGGAAGTCCAGCAGGGTGTGGACGTTGGGGTCGACCTCGAGGACGACGTCCCCGCCGTTGCCGCCGTTGCCCCCGTCGGGACCGCCGAGCGGCTTGAACTTCTCGCGGTGGATCGAGGCGACGCCGTGCCCGCCGTTGCCGGCGGCGACGTGCACGACCACGCGGTCGACGAAAGCGGCCATGTCCGCGCCGCCTCCTGTCTCTGGTCTGTCAAGCGCCACGAGCGCACGGGCCGGTGGCCCGTGCGCTCGTGAGCGTGGGGAGTGTGCTGTCGGCCCCTCTGCAGGGCCCCGCCGCGAGCATGCGGGTGGTGGGGGCAGAGGGGTCCTTCCTCAGGCCTCGACGGCGGTGATGGAGACGGTCTTGCGACCCCGCCGGGTGCCGAAGGTGACCGCGCCCGGCTGCAGCGCGAACAGCGTGTCGTCGCCGCCGCGGCCGACGCCGAGACCCGGGTGGAAGTGGGTACCGCGCTGGCGCACGATGATCTCGCCGGCCTTCACGACCTGACCACCGAAGCGCTTGACGCCGAGGCGCTGTGCGTTCGAGTCGCGGCCGTTGCGGGAGGACGAGGCGCCCTTCTTGTGTGCCATGGAAGTCGTCAGCCCTTCGTGATGTCGCGGACCACGACGTCGGTGAGGGGCTGACGGTGCCCCTGACGCTTGTGGTAGCCGGTCTTGCTCTTGAACTTGTGGATGCGGATCTTCGGGCCCTTGCCGTGGCCGACGATCTCGCCGGTCACGGTCACGCCGGCCAGCGCCTGGGGGTCGCTGGTGACGGTGTCGCCGTCGACCAGGAGCAGGGCCGGGAGGGTGACGGTGTCGCCCGCCTCACCCACGAGACGGTTGACCGTGAACCGGTCGCCCACGGCCACCTTGTGCTGCCGGCCACCGGCCTTCACGACTGCGTACACCACTGAACTCCTCGATCGCTTCTGTCGTGTCCTGCGTGCGCCCGGACGTCGGGCGCCGGGTGCTGGACGGGCTGCCCGCCTCCCAGGCGGCACCGCGAGGTGCGCGGCCCGGGGCGGTGCAACCCGATCAGCGTACCCGAGCCCCGACGGCTCTGCCGCAGGGTGCCACCGCGAGCTCGCGAGCGGTGGGGGGTGGCGGGGTCCTTCCTCCAGTCGAACGGGGAAGAACCCCTGCTCCCCACCGTGGAAGGACCCTGGCCCCCTTGCAGGGTCCCGCCGCGAGCCTGCGAGCGGCGGGGGGCAAGGGGGTCCTTCTTCAGGACGCGGGCGGTCCGGCCGGCCGGCTGGCTGCCCGGCGGCGGCGCGGGCGGGTGACCGGCACAGCGGTCCCGCTGCCGTCGTCGGCCACCGGCGGCTGGGCCTCCTCCGTCGCCCCGCCGGACGACGGTGTGTCGGCGGGCACCAGCTCCGCGGGGGGCTCGGCGTCCATCGGGCCGGGGTCGTCCGGGCCGGCGCCCGCGGGCACGGCTTCGTCGTCGTCGGACCGCTCCCCCTCCACGGCCCGGTCCACCGGCTCGGCGGGCGTCTGCTGCGCGGGGACCGGCTGCGGAGCGGGGGCCGGCTCGGCAGCGGGCTCGGCGGCCGGCTCCTCGGCGACGGGCTCAGGGGCCGCCTCCGGGATCACTGCGTCGGGCTGGTCCGGCTCGACCGCGGCCACCTCTGCGTCCGGTGTCCCGGCGTCCGGCGTCCCGGCGTCCTCAGCGGCTCCACCGGCGGCGGCGAGCACCGCGGCGTCCTCGGCCGCGCGCTCCTCGCCGGACTGGCCGCGGTTGCGGCGGCCGCGGTTGCGCCGGCCACCGCCGGAGCGCTGACCCTCGCCCTCGCCGTCGGGGCTGCCCGCGGCCGGCGCCTCGGCGCCGACGGCCACGGTCTCGGCCGGCACGGCGTCCTTGCCGTCGTCGCGGGCACCGTTGTCCCTGCTGCCACCGCGCTGCTGGTCGCGTCGGCCGTTGCCCCCACCGCCGTTGCCGCGGCGCTTCTCGTCCACCGGGTCGACGTGCACGATCACGCCCCGGCCGCGGCAGTGCTCGCACGGCTCGGAGAAGACCTCGAGCAGCCCCTGGCCGACCCGCTTGCGGGTCATCTGCACCAGGCCCAGCGAGGTGACCTCGGCGACCTGGTGCTTGGTGCGGTCGCGGCCCAGGCACTCGGTCAGCCGCCGCAGCACCAGGTCGCGGTTGCTCTCGAGCACCATGTCGATGAAGTCGATGACGATGATGCCGCCGATGTCGCGCAGCCGGAGCTGGCGGACGATCTCCTCGGCCGCCTCCATGTTGTTGCGCGTGACGGTCTGCTCGAGGTTGCCGCCGGAGCCGGTGAACTTGCCGGTGTTGACGTCGACGACGGTCATCGCCTCGGTGCGGTCGATGACCAGGGAGCCGCCCGAGGGCAGCCACACCTTGCGGTCGAGGGCCTTGGTCAGCTGCTCGTCGATGCGCAGGTCGCGGAAGACGTCGCCCTCGCCGGTGAACCGGGTCAGCCGGCCGACCAGTTCCGGGGACACGTGCGCGACGTAGGCCTCGACGGTGTCCCAGGCGTCGTCGCCCTGGACGACGAGCTCCTTGAAGTCCTCGTTGAAGACGTCGCGGATGACCCGGATGGCCAGGTCGGGCTCGCCGTAGAGCAGGGTCGGGGCGTTGGCGGAGGACTCGGCCTTCTTCTGGATGACGTCCCACTGCGCCTGCAGGCGGGCGACGTCGCGGGTCAGCTCCTCCTCGGAGGCCCCCTCGGCGGCGGTGCGGATGATGACGCCGGCGTCCTCGGGGACGATCTTCTTGAGGACGTCCTTGAGCCGCTGCCGCTCGGTGTCGGGCAGCTTGCGGCTGATGCCGGTCATCGAGCCCCCGGGCACGTAGACCAGGAAACGGCCGGGCAGGTTGACCTGCTGGGTGAGCCGGGCGCCCTTGTGGCCGATCGGGTCCTTGGTGACCTGCACCAGCACCTTGTCGCCGGACTTGAGCGCCTGCTCGATGGAGCGCTGCTTGCCGGTCAGCCCGGCGGCGTCCCAGTTGACCTCACCGGCGTACAGGACGGCGTTGCGGCCCTTGCCGATGTCGATGAAGGCCGCCTCCATGCTGGGCAGCACGTTCTGCACCCGGCCGAGGTAGACGTTGCCGGCGAAGGACGTCGCCTGCGCCTGGGTCACGTAGTGCTCGACGAGCACGTCGTCCTCGAGGACGGCGATCTGCGTGCGCTCGCCGCGCTGGCGGATGACCATCTTGCGGTCGACGGCCTCGCGGCGGGCGAGGAACTCGGCCTCGGTGAGGATCGGCGCCCGGCGGCGGCCGTTGTCCCGGCCGTCGCGGCGGCGCTGGCGCTTGGCCTCCAGCCGGGTGGAGCCGGTGACGCCCTTGACGTCGTCGTCGCTGGTGGTGCGGCCGTTGCGGCCGGCCCGCTCGGGACGGTCGTCGTCGGTCTCCGCGACGGCCTCGCCGGCCTCTCCGCTGGTCCCGCGCCGGCGCCGCCGGCGCCGCCGGCGGGTGCTCGAGCCGGCCTCGCCCTCGTCGCCCTCGGCGGTGTCCTCGCCGCCCTCGGCGTCGGTGTCGCCGTCCTCGTCGGTCTCGTCGGCGCCCTGCTCCTCGTCGGTGTCCTCGTCGACGGAGTCGTCGTCGCCCTCGGTGTCGGCCGCGTCCTCCCCGCTGCGTCCACGGCCACGCCCGCGCCGGCCCCGGCGGCGGCGCCGGCTGCCCCCGGCCCCGTTGTCCTCGGTGTCGTCGGCGCCGGCGTCGCCCTCGGCGTCCGTCCGCTCCTCGTCGGCGTCGGTGTCGATGTCGGTCTCGGTGTCCTCGCCGGTCGCGGGGCTCTCGTCCCCGCCGCCGGAGCGGCGGCGGGAGCGGCTGCGCCGCGAGCGGGGCGCCGGGATCTCGTCCTCGTCGTCCTCCACCGGCTCGACGTCGGTCTCCTCGACCGCCGGCGACTCGGCGAGCGGACGGCGGCTGCGCCGGCGGAGCGGGGGCGCGACGTCGGTCTCGGCGGGCGCGACGAAGCTCACGAACGCCGGGATCGTGGGCGGCGCGGACGGCGCGGGCGGGTGGTCGCCGGGGTCGGCCGCGCCGGCCGGGCGGGTGGCCCGCCGGCGGGGACGGGCGATGACGGCCGTGGGCTCCGGGGAGCTGAACTGGGCGCCGAAGCGGGGGACCAGCGGCTCCTCGGGCTCCTCGGGCTCGGCGGCCACCGGCTCGGGGCTCTC
The DNA here is from genome assembly GCF_052931555.1 of Geodermatophilus sp. URMC 61. Taxonomy (NCBI): domain Bacteria; kingdom Bacillati; phylum Actinomycetota; class Actinomycetes; order Geodermatophilales; family Geodermatophilaceae; genus Geodermatophilus; species Geodermatophilus sp. URMC 61. The sequence goes on along the minus strand of NZ_JBRFHZ010000002.1, from coordinate 156,860 downwards.
GGCGTCCTCCTCGGCGGCGGCGAGTTCCTCGACGGCGGCGACGTGCTCGCCGGCGTCGTCCTCGCCGGCCTCGGCGGCGCGGACGTCGTCCTCGGCCTCGGCGGCCTGTGTGCCCTGGGGCAGGGCCGCGGGGTCGAGGCCCTCGTCGGCCGGGGTGGTCGTGCTGTCGTCTGTCTGGTCGGCCACGCGTGGCTCGCCTCCTGTGTGGTGCTCCCGGGCGCCGATCGCAGGGACTGGCGGCCGCGCAGGAGCACGGGGTCGGACGGGTCGGGCCCCCGCGCCGGGTGCGGCGGCAGGCGCGACCCGCGAAGTCTGGGGTCGGTGTCCGGGCGAGGAGTTGCCGCGGCCGGGCGCCGGTGGTGCGGGTCCTTCGGTGTGCGAGATCTCGGGGTGCGTCACGTCTGGCAGCCGTGCCGCTCGACGGCGTGCGGCCCCGGGGCCCACCGGTCAGACCGTGGCGGGCTCCCCCTGGCAGCGGGTGCCCGCGACGCGGTCCGGGCCGAGCGGGTCGGCCACGGTCCCGTTGTCGTCGAGCCGGCCCTGCGCCTCACGCACGGCCCGAGGGGGCAACGGCGGGCGCAGGTCGGCGACGGCAACCAGGGCGGCCAACACGTCGTCGGGTCGAACGGCGGGCGTCACCTGCCGGACGACCATGTGCAGTATGGCACAACCCGCTTCCTCGGCCGCCGACGCGCTGGCCACGGCCCCCCGCGCGTCGACGTCCCGCAGGCCGTTCTTGGTGCGCTTCTCGACGGTGACCACGTCGGCGGCGAGGAACGCCTCGACGGCCGGCGCCAGCTCGGCCAGCGCCACCCCCGGCAGCTCCACGCGCCAGGTCGCGGCATCGATCCGGTCGGCCAGCGACCCGGAGCCCGAGGCCTCCACGCACTCGAGGACGTCGATGCCCGGCGGCAGCGAGGCGTCCAGCGCGGCGCGCACCTCCTCGGGCTCGCGCCGCTCGGCCAGGCCGATCTCCACGTACTCGGCCTCGCTGGCCGCGCCGGTGGGCGCCGCGCCGACGTAGGAGATCTTCGGGTGCGGCGAGAAGCCGGCGGAGAAGGCCATGGGCACCTGCGCGCGGCGCAGCGCCCGCTCCAGGGCGCGGGCGAGGTCGCGGTGCGAGGCGAAGCGCAGCGGACCGCGCTTGGCGTAGCGCAGGCGCAGCTTCTGCGCGGTGGGCGGCGGGGGCGGCCCCTCGGGCTGGCGGGCCACTAGCGGCCGACGACCGTGAGCGGGAGCAGGCTGCGCCCGGTGGGACCGACCTGGATCTCGGTGCCGTTGGTCGGGCAGACGCCGCAGTCGTAGCAGGGGGTCCACCGGCAGTCGGCGACCTCCTCCTCGCTGAGGGCGTCCTGCCAGTCGTCCCAGAGCCACTCCTTGTCCAGCCCGGAGTCCAGGTGGTCCCAGGGCAGGACCTCGTCCTGGCCGCGCTCGCGGGTGGTGTACCAGTCGAGGTCGACGCCGAGGGGCCCGAGCTCGGCGGCCGCGGCGGCGGTCCAGCGCTCGTAGGAGAAGTGCTCGCTCCAGCCGTCGAACCGGCCGCCCTCGCGCCACACCCGCTCGATCACCCGGCCGACGCGGCGGTCGCCGCGGGAGAGCAGGCCCTCGACGATGCCCGGCTTGCCGTCGTGGTAGCGCAGGCCGATCGAGCGGCCGACGCGGCGGTCGGCGTTGATGGCCTGCCGCAGCAGCTTGAGCCGGGAGTCGATCGTCTCGGCGCTCGCCTGCCCGGCCCACTGGAACGGCGTGTGCGGCTTGGGCACGAACCCGCCGATCGACACCGTGCAGCGGATGTCCTTGCGGCCGCTGGCCTCCCGGCCGGCGCGGATGACCTCGACCGCAAGCTCGGCGATCTCCAGCACGTCCGCGTCGGTCTCGGTCGGCAGACCGCACATGAAGTAAAGCTTCACCTGCTGCCAGCCGTTGGCGTAGGCCGTGGTGACGGTGCGGACGAGGTCGTCCTTGGACACCGTCTTGTTGATCACCCGGCGGATCCGCTCGCTGCCGCCCTCGGGGGCGAAGGTCAGGCCGGACCGCCGGCCGTTGCGGGACAGCTCGTTGGCGAGGGTGACGTTGAAGGCGTCGACGCGGGTGGACGGCAGCGACAGCCCGGTGTTGGTGCCCTCGTAGCGGTCGGCGAGCTGCTTGGCGATCTGGCCGATCTCGGAGTGGTCGGCGCTGGACAGCGACAGCAGCCCGACCTCCTCGTACCCGGTGGCACGCAGGCCCTGGTCGACCATCGAGCCGATGCCGGTGATGGTCCGCTCGCGCACCGGGCGGGTGATCATCCCGGCCTGGCAGAACCGGCAGCCGCGGGTGCAGCCGCGGAAGATCTCCACGCTCATCCGCTCGTGCACGCTCTCGGCCAGCGGCACCAGCGGCGTCTTCGGGTAGGGCCACTCGTCGAGGTCCATGACGGTGCGCTTGCCGACCCGCGCGGGGACGTCGTCCCGGGTGCGCGTGACCGCGGCGATGGCGCCGTCGGGGGCGTAGGAGACGGCGTAGAACCGCGGCACGTAGACGCCGTCCACACGGGCGAGGCGGGCCAGGAGCTCCAGCCGCCCGCCGGGGCGGCCCTGCTCCTTCCACGCCCGCACCACGTCGGTGATGTCGCCGACGACCTGCTCGCCGTCGCCCAGGACGGCGCAGTCGACGAAGTCGGCGATCGGCTCGGGGTTGAACGCGGCGTGCCCGCCGGCCACCACGACCGGGTGCGTCTCGTCGCGGTCGGTCGCGTGCAGCGGGAGCCCGGCGAGGTCGAGGGCCTCGAGCAGGTTGGTGTAGCCCAGCTCGGTGGCGAAGCTGACGCCGAGCAGGTCGAAGTCGGCGACCGCGCGGTGCGAGTCGACGGTGAACTGGCCGACGCCGTGCTCGCGCATCAGGGCGGCGAGGTCGGGCCAGACGGCGTAGGTGCGCTCGGCGAGGGCGTCGGGGCGCTCGTTGAGCACCTCGTACAGGATCATCAGGCCCTGGTTGGGCAGCCCGACCTCGTAGGCGTCCGGGTACATCAGCGCCCAGCGGACGGCGACGTCGTCCCACGCCTTGACCTGCGCGTTCAGCTCACCGCCGACGTACTGGATCGGCTTCTGCACCTGCGCGAGGAGCGATTCGAGACGGGGGTACAGCGATTCACCGTTCATGACCCGTCCAGGGTAGACGGGTCGCGGGCGGCCCTCCCCCTGCCCAGGCATAGGAGGCAATGCATACGTCCCGGGTGGCCGGGACGTATGCATTGCCTCCTATGCCTGGAGCGAAGCGGCCCTTCCTCAGCCCAGCTTCGGGAAGAACAGCGCGATCTCGCGGGCGGCGGACTCGTCGGAGTCCGAGCCGTGGACGATGTTGTTCTGCACCTCGAGGGCGAAGTCGCCGCGGATGGTGCCGGGCGCGGCCTTCACCGGGTCGGTGGCGCCGGCCAGGGCGCGGAACGCCTCGACCGCCCGCGGGCCCTCGGCGACGAGCGCGAGCAGCGGGCCGCCGGTGATGAACTCGACCAGCGGACCGAAGAACGGCTTCTCGCGGTGCTCGCCGTAGTGCTCCTCGGCGACCTCCCGGGTCAGCGTGCGCAGCTCGGCGGCGACCAGGCGCAGGCCCTTGGCCTCCAGGCGCGAGATCACCTCGCCGACCAGGCCACGGGCGACGCCGTCGGGCTTGACGAGGACCAGGGTGCGTTCTGCGGTGGCTTCGGACACGAGCGCGGAGCCTACGCGGCACCCGTCCCGGCGTCGTCGTCCTGACGAGGGCCCGGCTCGGCGAACGGCGAGCCCAGCAGCTCCCTGCGGACCTGCAGCAGGTACAGCCAGATGAGCACGAAGAGACCGCCGACGAACCACATGACGCTGTTGATCAGACCGGTGAGCAGCAGCGGCACCTGCAGCGCGGTGGCGGCCACCAACCCGTGGGGACGGCGCTGCACCCCGCTGGCCAGCACGAGGACGACGGCCAGCACCAGCAGCAGCGTCAGCCGCACGCCGCCCAGGCCCTCCTCGGTCTGCGCGATGCCGCGCGGCACGAGGAGGACCGCGATGCCCTCGAGCACCAGCACGCCGGCCGCCGCACCGCGCAGGGCGCGGGCCGCCCGCACCGGGTCGGCCGCGGTCACGGCTGCTTCCCGCCCATGAGCGTGCGGGCCTCCCCCGCCGTAATCACGCTGCCGGTGACCAGGACGCCGGAGCCGCCCAGCGCGTCGTCCGGACCGGCCTCGGCCAGCTCCACGGCCTCGGTCAGGGCCTCGGGCAGCCGCGGCGAGACGCTGACCCGGTCGGCGCCGAAGACGTCGACGGCCAGCGTGCCGAGCTCGTCGGCGGGCATCGCGCGCGACGAGCTGTTCTGGGTGACCACGAGCTCGGCGCAGACGGTCTCCAGCTCGCGCAGCATGCCCTCGACGTCCTTGCCGTGGACCACGCCGACCACGCCGACCAGCCGGGTGAAGTCGAACGACTCCCGGATCGCCTCGACCGTGGCGGCCATGCCGGCCGGGTTGTGCGCGGCGTCGACGAGCACCGTCGGGCTGCTGCGCACCCGCTCCAACCGGCCGGGTGAGCGGACGGCGGCGAACGCGGCGCGCACGGTCTCCTGGTCGATCGGCCCGGTCGCGGCGCCGGCGCCGAGGAACGCCTCGACGGCGGCGAGCGCGGTCGCGGCGTTCTGCGCCTGGTGCGCGCCGAAGAGCGGGAGGTAGACCTCCTCGTACTCACCGCCGAGGCCCTGCAGCCGCAGCTGCTGCCCGCCGACGGCGACCCGCCGGTCGAGGACACCGAACTCGGTGCCCTCGCGCGCGACCACGGCCTCCACCTCGACCGCGCGGCGGACCAGCGCGTCGAGCGCCGCGGGCTGCTGGCGGGCCAGCACCGCGACCGCGTCGCGCTTGATGATCCCCGCCTTCTCGCCGGCGATCGTGCCGACGTCCGGGCCGAGGTACTCGGCGTGGTCGAGCGCGACGGGGGTGACGACGGCGACGCGGGCGTCGACCACGTTGGTCGCGTCCCAGGTGCCCCCCATCCCGACCTCGATGACCGCGACGTCGACCGGGGCGTCGGCGAAGGTGGCGTAGGCCATGCCGACCACGACCTCGAAGAAGCTCATCGGGTGCTCGCCGGCGGCGTCGACCATCTGCACGTAGGGCGCGATGTCGTCGTAGGTCTCGACGAACCGCTCCGCGCTGACCGGCTCGCCGTCGAGGACGATCCGCTCGCGCACCGACTGCAGGTGCGGGCTGGTGAACCGGCCCACCCGCAGGCCGAAGCCGCGCAGCAGCTCGTCGACCATCCGCGCCGTCGTCGTCTTGCCGTTGGTGCCGGCCACCTGGACGACGGGGTAGGCCCGGTGGGGGGCCCCGAGCAGGTCGACCAGGGCGGAGATGCGGGTCAGCGAGGGCTGCAGCCGCGTCTCGGGCCAGCGGGCCAGCAGCTCCTTCTCGACGCGGGCGAGATCGGCGTCCCGGCTGCTGCTCATCCTCCCCAGGATGCCAGTCACCGACTACCTACGATGAACGGCATGACCACCGACATCCACACCCCGGAGACCTCCGTCCCCGGAGCGGGCGCCGGTGTACCGGAGAAGCCGTCGCTGGACGGGCTCGAGGAGAAGTGGGCCGCCCGCTGGGCCGAGGGCGACACCTACGCCTTCGACCGCGCGGCCGCGTTCTCCGCCCCGCGGGAGCAGACGTACTCGATCGACACCCCGCCGCCGACGGCCAGCGGATCCCTGCACGTCGGGCACGTGTTCAGCTACACGCACACCGACATCGTCGCCCGCTACCAGCGGATGCGCGGCAAGCACGTCTACTACCCGATGGGCTGGGACGACAACGGCCTGCCCACCGAGCGCCGGGTGCAGAACTACTACGGCGTCCGCTGCGACCCCTCGCTCCCCTACGACGGGGACTTCCAGCCCCCGGCCAAGCCGGGCAAGGACCAGGTGCCGGTCTCGCGGCGCAACTTCGTCGAGCTGTGCATGCGGCTGACCGAGGAGGACGAGCGCGCCTTCGAGCAGCTGTGGCGCCGGGTCGGGCTGTCGGTGGACTGGCACAACGTCTACCGGACGATCTCGGAGGCCTCCCGCGCCACCGCGCAGCGCGCCTTCCTGCACAACCTCGCCCGCGGTGAGGCCTACGCCCAGGAGGCGCCGACCCTCTGGGACGTCACGTTCCGCACGGCGGTCGCGCAGGCCGAGCTCGAGGACCGCGAGCGCCCCGGCGCCTACCACCGCATCTCGTTCCACACCGCCGACGGCCCGGTGTTCATCGAGACCACCCGGCCGGAGCTGATCCCCGCCTGCGTCGCGCTGGTCGCCCACCCCGACGACGAGCGCTACCAGCCGCTGTTCGGCCGGACGGTGCGGACGCCGCTGTTCGACGTCGAGGTGCCCGTGGTCGCGCACCGCCTCGCCGAGCCGGACAAGGGCTCGGGCATCGCGATGATCTGCACCTTCGGCGACCTCAACGACGTCACCTGGTGGCGCGAGCTGCAGCTGCCCACCCGAGCGGTCGTCGGCTGGGACGGCCGGCTGCTGCCCGACGCGCCGCCCGGCGTCCCCGCCGACCGGTACGCCGAGCTGGCCGGCAAGACCGTGTTCAGCGCCCAGCAGCGGATCGTGGAGATGCTGCGCGAGTCCGGCGACCTGGACGGCGACCCGCGGTCGATCACCCACCCGGTGAAGTTCTACGAGAAGGGCGAGCGCCCGCTGGAGATCGTCACCACGCGCCAGTGGTACATCCGCAACGGCGGCCGCGACGAGGACCTGCGCGCGGCGCTGATCGCCCGGGGTCGCGAGATCCAGTGGGTGCCCGAGCATATGCGGTACCGCTACGAGAACTGGGTCGAGGGGCTCAACGGCGACTGGCTGATCAGCCGCCAGCGGTTCTTCGGCGTCCCGTTCCCGGTCTGGTACCGGCTGGACTCCTCCGGTGAGCCGGTGTACGACGAGCCCCTGCTCGCCCCGGAGGAGTCGCTGCCGGTCGACCCGTCCTCCGACGTCCCGCCGGGCTTCTCCGAGGACCAGCGCGGCAAGCCGGGCGGCTTCGTCGCCGACCCCGACGTCATGGACACCTGGGCGACCTCGTCGCTGTCGCCGCAGGTGGCCTCGGGCTGGGACACCGACCCGGAGCTGTTCGCGCACGTCTTCCCGATGGACCAGCGCCCGCAGGCCCACGACATCATCCGGACCTGGCTGTTCTCCACCGTCGTCCGCTCGCACTTCGAGCACGGCACGGTGCCGTGGACGCACGCGACGATCTCCGGCTTCGTCGTCGACCCCGACCGCAAGAAGATGTCGAAGTCCAAGGGCAACGTCGTCACGCCGATCGACGTGCTGGAGCGCTACGGCACCGACGCGGTGCGCTGGCGGGCCGCCGGCGCCCGGCCGGGGGCGGACTCGCCGTTCGACGAGGCGCAGATGAAGGTCGGCCGCCGGCTGGCGATGAAGATCCTCAACGTCGGCAAGTTCGTGCTCGGGCTGGGCGCCGTCGACGTGGACCTCGGTTCGGCCGCCGACCGGATCACCGAGCCGATCGACCGTGGCCTGCTGGCCGGGCTGGCGGCGGTCGTCGACGAGGCGACCGCAGCGATGGAGTCCTACAACTACACCCGCGCGCTCGAGGTCGCCGAGGCGTTCTTCTGGTCCTTCTGCGACGACTACGTGGAGCTGGTGAAGTCCCGGGCCTACGGGTCGGGGCCGGCCGCCGGGTCCGCGCGGGCCACGCTGGCGCTCGCGCTGTCGGTGCAGCTGCGGCTGTTCGCGCCGGTGCTGCCGTTCGTCACCGAGGAGGTCTGGTCCTGGTGGCAGCCGGGCTCGGTGCACCGCGCGCCGTGGCCGGCCGCCACCGAGCTGCCGGCCGGCGGGGACCCCGCGGTGGTGTCGGTGGTGGCGGCCTCGCTGGCCGGGGTCCGCAAGGCCAAGTCCGACGCCAAGGTCTCGATGCGGGCCGACGTCGAGTCCGCGACGGTGACCGCGCCGGCCGAGCAGATGCCGCTGGTCGAGGCCGCGCGCGGCGACCTGGTCGAGGCCGGCCGGATCGCGTCGCTGGAGGTCGTCGCGGGCGAGGGCCCGCTGGCAGTCGACGTCGTCCTCGCGCCCCCCGCGGAGGCCTGAGCCTCCGGGCGACTCGGTGATGTGCGGTCATGGGGCGCTCTCACGCAAAGATGCGCCACGACCGCACATCACCGCCGCCTCCACAGGCCGGTAGCCGGTCCACAGATCACGGACGTGCCATCCCGGACGCGTCCGTCCCCGTGACGGTGCCCGGGTGGCTCACGACCTCGCGGCACTCCTCGGCCCACACGGGGTCGCCCGGGTGGCCGAACTCGCCGGCCGGGTGGACCGGCACACCGTCGGTCGGTGGGTGGCCGATCGACGACTGCTGCGCCCCCGTCAGGGCGTCGTGGTCCTGCCTCCCGCCTGGGAGGACTGGCGAACTCGCGCGCTGGCCGCCGGCCTGGCGACGGACGGCACGCTGAGCCACGTCTCCGCTCTGACCGTGTGGCGGGTGCTCGATGACGACAACGGGCCGGTGCACGTGTCCGTCCCGGCCACCCGCAGAGCATCGCGCAGCCGTGGGCTCGTCGTGCACCGGGTCCAAGACCTGGTGTCCGACCAGCTCGACCGTTCCCTGTCACCCCGCTCCCCCGCGCGCTTGCAGACAGCTGGGGCGCGGCGTTCGGTCAGAGCGGCGGTCGCAGAGCAGTCGAACGGGTCCGCGGCGCCGTGATCGACTCACTCCGCGAGCGGCGAGTGACAGTGGCCGAGCTCCGCACCGAGGCCGCTCGGCGTCCGGGCCCTGCCCGGACGCCGAGGACTGCGGTCCCTCGTCGATCTGGTCGCGCAGGGGTGTCAGAGCGAACTTGAGATCTGGGGCGTCCGCCAGGTCCTCCAGGCTCCGGGGATGCCGCGCTTCGTGCAGCAGCACCCGGTCGTCCTGTCGTTCGGCACGGTCCACCTGGACGCCGCGGTGCCGGAGCTCAAGGTCGCCGTGGAGCTCGACGGCGCGGCCTTCCACGGCAGCTCGGAAGCACGTGAGCGGGACACCCGGCGGGACGTCGCGCTGGCGGGCCTGGGCTGGGTGGTCCTCCGGTTCAGCTACCACCGCCTGACCCGTGAGCGGGAGGCCTGTCGGCGTGAGGTCCTCGCCGTCTGCCGAGCCCGCCAGGAGCTGTTCGGGGTCCGGTGATGTGCAATTGCGGCGCGTCTCTGCCACGGAGTGCGCCATGCATGCACATCGCCCTCCCGCCCGCTGCCGGGAACGACGACGGCCCGCCTCCCAACTGGGAGACGGGCCGTCGTGGTGCGCCTGTGCTCAGGCCGACTTCTCGCGGGGGGCGCGGGTCGGCTTGCGCGGCACGATCGTCGGGTTGACGTGCTCGAGCACGACCTCCTTGGTGATCACCACGGAGGCCACGTCGTCCCGGCTGGGCACGTCGTACATCACCGACTGCAGGACCTCCTCCATGATCGCCCGGAGGCCGCGGGCACCGGTACCGCGGAGGATGGCCTGGTCGGCGATCGACTCGAGCGCGTCGTCGGTGAACTCGAGGTCCACCCCGTCGAGCTCGAACAGCCGCCGGTACTGGCGCACCAGGGCGTTCTTGGGCTCGGTCAGGATGTTGATCAGCGCCTCGCGGTCCAGCTTCTCCACGCTGGTGATGACCGGGAGCCGGCCGATGAACTCGGGGATCATCCCGAACTTCAGCAGGTCCTCGGGCATGACCTCGGCGAAGGCGTTGGCCTCGTCGATCTCCTTCTTGCTGCGGATCTCCGAGCCGAAGCCGATGCCCTGCTTGCCGGCCCGCTGCTCGATGATCTTCTCCAGCCCGGCGAAGGCGCCGCCCACGATGAACAGCACGTTCGTCGTGTCGATCTGGATGAACTCCTGGTGCGGGTGCTTGCGGCCACCCTGCGGCGGCACCGACGCCGTCGTCCCCTCGAGGATCTTCAGCAGCGCCTGCTGCACGCCCTCGCCGGAGACGTCGCGCGTGATCGACGGGTTCTCGCTCTTGCGCGCGATCTTGTCGACCTCGTCGATGTAGATGATCCCGGTCTCCGCCCGCTTGACGTCGTAGTCGGCGGCCTGGATGAGCTTGAGCAGGATGTTCTCGACGTCCTCGCCGACGTAGCCGGCCTCGGTCAGCGCCGTGGCGTCGGCGATGGCGAACGGGACGTTGAGCATCCGGGCCAGGGTCTGCGCCAGGTGCGTCTTGCCGCAGCCGGTCGGGCCCATCAGCAGGATGTTGGACTTGGCCAGCTCGACCGAGTCGTCGCGGCTCCCGGCGCCGCCGGCCTGCACCCGCTTGTAGTGGTTGTAGACCGCGACCGAGAGCGCGCGCTTGGCCTTGTCCTGGCCGATCACGTACTGCTCGAGGAAGTCGTGGATCTCCTTGGGCTTCGGCAGCTCGTCGAACTTCAGGTCCGACGACTCCGAGAGCTCTTCCTCGATGATCTCGTTGCAGAGGTCGATGCACTCGTCGCAGATGTAGACCCCGGGGCCAGCGATGAGCTTCTTGACCTGCTTCTGGCTCTTCCCGCAGAACGAGCACTTGAGCAGGTCGCCGCTCTCACCGATTCGTGCCACCTGCTGACCTCCACCTCGGGGGGAACTCCAGGCCCCTGGTCTCAGGTGCCCGCCTGTTGATGGTGCTGATGTCCCGTGCTCGGCCCCGCTCGGCGAGGCTCTCCTCCCGGCGGCTCAGACCGGGGATCGGGCGCTCGCCGACCGTACCTGCCGACGCCGCCCCCGGAGAGCGATGACTCGCCCGACGGGGACGGCGCCCTGACCACATGCGTCCCGCGTCCCCGACGGTACGGGTCGAGCGCCCGACACGCGCGTACTCGACCCGTACCGCTTTTCGGAGGATCAGGCCGGCAGGGCGTTGAGCTTGCGGCTCTGGATCACCGCGTCGACGATCCCGTACTCCTTGGCCTCCTCGGCCGTGAGGATCTTGTCGCGGTCGATGTCGGCCCGGACCTGCTCCGGCGTACGCCCGGTGTGCCGCGCCAGGATCTGCTCCATCTGGGTGCGCACCCGCTCGATCTCCGCGGCGTGGATCTCCAGGTCGGACACCTGACCGCCGGCCTCGCCGGAGGGCTGGTGGATCAGCACGCGCGAGTACGGCAGCGCGAGCCGCTTGCCGGGGGTGCCGGCGGCGAGCAGGACGGCGGCGGCCGAGGCGGCCTGGCCCATGCAGACGGTCTGGATGTCGGGCCGGACGAACATCATCGTGTCGTAGATGGCCATCAGCGAGGTGAAGGAGCCACCGGGCGAGTTGATGTAGATCGTGATGTCGCGGTCGGGGTCGTTGGACTCCAGCGTGATCAGCTGGGCCATCACGTCGTTGGCCGACGCGTCGTCGATCTGCACCCCGAGGAAGATGATGCGCTCCTCGAAGAGCTTGTTGTACGGGTTGGACTCCTTCATGCCGTAGCTGGTGCGCTCCACGAAGGAGGGCAGCACGTAGCGGCTGGAGGGCATCTCGAAGCTCATGTCAGTTCTCCTCCGAACCGTCAGTTGTCGGTGACCGGGTTGGCCTGGTCGGTCATGGCGGCACGGCTGACGACGTGGTCGACGAAGCCGTACTCGAGGGCCTCCTGCGCGGTGAACCAGCGGTCGCGGTCGGAGTCGCGCTCGATCTGCTCGATCGGCTGACCGGTGTGGAAGGACTGCAGCTCGTTGAGCTCGCGCTTCGTGCGCCGGAACAGGTCGGCCTGGATCGCGATGTCGGCCGCGGTGCCGCCGACGCCGGCCGAGGGCTGGTGCATCATGATCCGCGCGTGCGGCAGGGCGTAGCGCTTGCCCCTGGTGCCGGCGGTGAGCAGGAACTGGCCCATCGAGGCGGCCAGGCCCATGGCGTAGGTCGCGACGTCGCAGTCGATGAACTGCATCGTGTCGTAGATCGCCATGCCGGCGCTGACCGAGCCACCGGGCGAGTTGATGTACAGGTGGATGTCGCGCTTGGGGTCCTCAGCCGACAGCAGCAGCATCTGCGCCGCCAGCTGGTTGGCGATGACGTCGTCGACCTGGGTGCCCAGGAAGATGATGCGCTCGCGCAGCAGGCGCTCGTAGACCGAGTCGTTGAGGTTCATCCCCCCGGCGGCGCCACGCATCAGCGGCGCGCTGGCCTGGATCGGGTTGGTGCTCACGGGTGCGGTGACCTCCGTAGGACTGTCGTGCAGGCGATCTGGGGCGGGCTGGGTGGTGCGGGGCCCGGGTGAGGCCCCCAGGGGTGTCTTTCCCCGGTGCTCGCCAGAGTCTGCGTCGACCCTAACGCGGACCCGTGCAGCGACAGTCCCGGCGCAGGGGGGTGTTCGCCGTGGGCGCAGCGCCGGGTGCGCCGGTCAGCCGCGAGACGACCGACGCCGTCCCATCCCGGTCTCGGGGTGGGACGGCGTCGTGGCGGCGCGGTCCCGTCCAGGGGCCTCGCCCCGAACGTGCGAGGGATCGCCCGACCCCTGCAGGGTCCCGCGGCCGGCCCTGTCCAGAGGCTCGCCGTGAGCCTGCGAACGGTGAGGAGGACGGTGCCCTTCAGCGGTGGGGGGCAGGGGGTCCTCACTCAGCCCTTGGTGACGTCCTCGGTGTCCTCCGTCGCGCCCTCGGCCGCCTCGACGGCGACCGCGTCCGCCACCTCGGCGTCGGGCGCCTCGTCGGCGACCTCGGCGTCGGCGGTCTCGCCCTCAGCACCCTCGCTGCCGGCGTCCTGGCTCTCGGCGGTGTCGGCGCCGGCGGCCGGGGCCTGCACCGTGCGCGGACGCAGCGCCTCGAGGTCGACCACGTTGCCGGAGGCGTCGGTGATCGTCGTCTCCTCGAGCAGCTGGGCGAGCACCTTGGTGCGGCGGACGTCGGCGACGAACTCGGCGATGTTGCCGCCCTGCTGCAGCTGCTGGGCGTACTGCTCCGGGCTCATCCGGTTGCGCTGCGCCTGCGCCATGATCTGGGCCGAGAGGTCCTCGTTGTCGACGGTGACCTCACGGGCGTCGGCGACGGCGTCCAGGATGAACTGGGTGCGCACCGCCTCCTCGATGTTCTTGCGCTGGTCGGCGTCGTAGGCCTCACGGTTCTCGACACCGGTCATCTGCAGGAAGCTGTCCCAGTCCATGCCGGCCTGCTGTAGCTCGTTCTGCATCGCCTGGTTGCGGAACTCGATCTCGCGGTCGACCAGGTTCTCCGGGATCGGCACCTCGACGGTCTCGAGCAGGTGCTCGACCAGCTTGTCGCGGGCCTGCGCACCCTGCTGGAGCACCTTGGTACGGGCCAGCCGGGTCCGGATGTCCTCCCGCAGCTCCTCGAGGGTGTCGAACTCGCTGGCGGTGGAGGCGAACTCGTCGTCCAGCTCCGGGAGCTCCTTGGTCTTCACCGAGCGGACGGTGACGGTGACGTCGGCCGTCTGCCCGGCGTTCGGGCCCTGCAGCAGCGCGGTCTGGAAGGTCTTCGACTCGTCGGCCGACAGCCCGCGGACGGCGTCGTCGAGGCCCTCCATGAGGTTGCCGGAGCCGACCTCGTAGGACATGCCGGTGGTCGAGCCGTCCTCGAGCACCTCGTCGCCGAGCTTGGCCTCGAGGTCGATGGAGACGAAGTCGCCGTCCTGGGCGGGGCGGTCGACGCCGGTGAGCATGCCGAAGCGCTCGCGCATGACCGAGATCTGCTGGTCGATCTCCTCGTCGGTGACCTCGACGTCGTCGACGGTGACCGCGAGGGAGTCGAGCGGCGGCAGCTCGATCTTGGGGGCGACGTCGACCTCGGCGGTGAAGGCGAGGGTGTCGTTGTCGTCGAGGCGGGTCACCTCGATCTCGGGCTGGCCCAGGACACGCACCTGGTTCTCCCGCACGACCTCGGAGTAGACCTCCGGGATGGCGTGCTGGACGACCTGCTCGAGCACCACCGGCCGTCCGATGCGCTGGTCGAGCACCCGGTTGGGCACCTTGCCGGGGCGGAAGCCGGGCACGCGCACCTGCCGGCCGAGCTCCTTGTAGACCTCACCGAAGGCGTGGTCCAGGTCCCCCCACGGCACCTCGATCGCCATCCGGACCCGCGTGGGGCCCAGTTCCTCGATGGTGCTCTTCACAGCGGCAGTGCTCCTCGATCGACAGACGGGGATGGGGCGCCGGACAAGACGGACGACGCCGGGTCGACCCCCGAGTCTAGAGACCGCCGCGCGGGTGCCGGTCCGGCGGACCGGGAGGACGGGAACGGTCGGGGTGACAGGATTTGAACCTGCGGCCCCCCGCTCCCAAAGCGGGTGCGCTACCAAACTGCGCCACACCCCGTGACAGCCGCGAGTCTAGGCGCCCCTCCCCCAGCGGCCGCTGCCCGCTCAACCGTGCACGACAGGACGCCGATCCGCCCAGGGCGCCGCCTGCTCCAGGGCCGCAGCCACGCGGACGAGCACGTCCTCCCGGCCGGAGGCGGCCACCAGCTGGACACCGACCGGCAGCCCCTCGGCGGTCCAGTGCAGGGGCAGGCTGATCGCTGGCTGCCCGGTCACGTTGAACTGGGCGGTGTAGGGGATGAAGCTGTTGATCCGCCGGCCCTCCTGCTCGGGCCCCTCGGCGGTGAACCACCCGAGCTCCGGCGGCGGCGCCCCGACCGTCGGGGTGACCAGCAGGTCGAACCCGGCGCCGCCGACGTCGGCCGGGGCCCACCAGGCGGCCATCCGGCGGGTCCACGAGCCCAGCCACGTGCGGGCGCCCAGGTAGTCCTCCGCCGACAGCTTCCGGCCCACGGCGCGGTTCACCATGTTGCGCGGTTCCAGCTCCGCGTCGTCCACCGGGCGGCCGAGGGCGAAGCGTCCGAAGGCCGAGATGGTGAGCGCGGTGTCGGCGGCGATCGTGGTGGTGAAGAAGCGGGGGAAGAGCGGGTCGAACACCGCCTCGGGCGTGCCCGGCTCCACGGTGCAGCCGAGCTCCTCCAGCAGCCGCCCCGTGCGCTCCACCGCCTCCCGGCAGGCCGGGTCGTCCAGGTACTGCTCCCCCGGGTCCGCGTCGAGCAGACCCATGCGCAGCTTGCCCACCGGCGCGCCGACCTCCTCGACGAGCGGCCGGGGCAGTGGCGGGGCGGCGTACGGGTCGCCGGGCATGGGCACGCCGATGGCGTCCAGGGCCCCTGCGGTGTCGCGGACCGAGCGGGTGACGACGCCGTCGATGGTGGCGCCGGCCCAGCTCTCCCCCAGCTCGGGCCCTGGCTCACGCGGGCCCGCGTCGGCTTCAGCCCGACCAGACCGCACGCGCTGGCGGGGATGCGGATCGAGCCACCGCCGTCGTTGGCGTGCGCCACGGGCACCAGGCCGGCAGCGACCGCGGCCGCCGACCCGCCGCTGGACCCGCCCGTCGAGCGACCGGTGTCGTAGGGGTTGCGGGCGGGACCGTTCGCCTGCGGCTCGGTGGTGCCGAGCTCCGGCACGTTGGTGCGGCCGAGGAAGACGAACCCGGCGGCGCGGAAGAGGCGAGCGAGATGGCTGTCGGTGGGCCAGCGGACGCCGGCGTCGCGCAGGAACGAGGTGCCGTAGTGGGTCTCCTCGCCCGCGACGTGGCAACCGAGGTCCTTCAGCAGCATCGGCACCCCGCGGAACGGCCCGTCGGGGAGCTCACCCGCCGCCTCCCCGCGCGCGGCCTCGAACCGTTCGCGGATGACCGAGTGGAGCTGTGGGTCGACCCGCTCGATGCGCTCGATGGCCGCCTCGACGAGCTCCTTGGCGCTCGCCTCCCCGGAGCGCACCAGCTCCGCCTGGGCGGTCGCGTCCATCCACGTGGTCTCCGTCACGCGGCGGACCGTAACGAGGGCGGACGACGCAACGCCCCGACCGCCGGCCCGCGGTCGGGCCGACGGAGGCTACGCTGTCCGAGCACCTCGCGGGTGTAGCTCAATGGCAGAGCCCCAGCCTTCCAAGCTGGCCATGCGGGTTCGATTCCCGTCACCCGCTCCACGTATAACCGCAGGTCAGCTCGCCTGTTAGGTCCTCTGGAGGGTTACCGGAGGACCGTCCGGAGAGCCCGTTTCAGGCCCCTGGAGACCCCTGTTTTCCGCTCCATTGGTCATGGATTGGTCACGCCGGGCCCCCCATACGGCCAGGTCGCGGCCCTCGTTCGTCCCCTCCCCGTGACCACAACTGGTCACGCGGTGAGCTCGAGGCTGTGCGCGGCGGCAATCTGCCGAGCGACCTCCCCCACCGGGACCGAGCGGCGCTCGGCTGCGGCACGGCTGTAGATGACGACGGCGAAGACGGCGTACTGCCACAGCGGGGTCTGCCACCAGCCGGCATCGCTCAGCAGGTCGGGCTGCGGGCCGCCGCGCATGCAGGCGACGGCGTAGACGGCGTACTGGCCGTTGCGGTGCTCCACACGGTCGCGGAACGTCACCTCGGGAAGGAAGCGCTCGCGCAGCCCCTCGGACTCCAATGGCTCAGCGCCGGCCGGACTGCGAGGTCGAGCGCCGTGACGGCGTGTTCCAGCAGTGCGACGTCCGGGGTGAACCAGCCGGGCACATGGCTAGGAGCCGCGGCCGCCACGAGCTCGTAGACGTCGTCGCCCCGAGCCAGGCCGGACAGCACCGCAACCTGAGCCCGGCGATGCAGGACGTCCCGGTCGATGCGCTCGGGCTTCGTCACCGCGACATCGTCACCCGAAGGTCTAGTCCTGCACTGCCATCCAGAGGACGCCGCCCAGCCCACTGAATCGAGCGCCCGGTCGGAGCGGCGCAACCTAGTACGACAGGCGGCGCCTTCGACAGGTCAATGTAACGACCAGGACACTTTTAGAACTGGCGTGCCAGGGGAGCTTGGTCTGCACCCGGCGTGATGCGTGGGACCAGGGCGGCCAGCGCCCAGGTCTCCCGAAGGGCAACGGTTTTGCAATCATTTGCTCCGTCTGAACCGTCCTGGATCTGACGGAGGCTGGGTTCAAGCCACCTTGAGGGCCCGGGTAGCCATGGTGGAGGGTCTTCGAACTCGACCGGCGGCCGGTATTCGATTTCCGAGTGCAGGCGTTCGGTGTCCGACCTATGAACCCAGGCGGCGGTCTCCCGTTCGACCGCGTTGCGGCCGGTCCAAGACCGCTGGCGGTCGATCAGCTCGGTCTCGTAGAGGCGCGTCGTCCGGCGCGGGACCGCGGTGGTCGACGAGGTCCGCCGACGCCACAATCACGCGCCGCGGCCCACCTAGGCGCGTCCGATGATTACCAGGGCCGGACGAAGGATCCGGGCTAGTCGGCGGCGGCGTTTCGGCGCCCTTCCCTCTCCCGCTCCTTGATCATCTCCCGCCACTGAGAAACGATAACCCAGAGCGCGGCCGTGCCAAAGAAGGCCCCCACGTACATGAAGCCTTTCGCCCACTCTGGCAGGTTGTCCTCGAATCCCCACATCAGAATGAGGGCCAGCGCGCAAATGCCCAGATAGGCGCCCATTGCACCTTCCCTCCCCAACCACGGGCTCGGGGCGCGCCTGCTGGTGCGCCCTCCCCCTCTCCTCGGCAGGCACCGTAGGGACTCTGACCGGGGCAGTCATCGCCCATTGGGGGCACTTTTGGCGGGTTGGAAGGTCGACTTCACTCGCCACGTAGGCGCCATGCCCGTCCCGAGTCATTGTGGCGCAGTCGTCAGCAGCCCAATTCGGCGAAGCGCAGGCCAAGCGCGGTGACCCTCTGGGGATCGAGCCCACAACCCGTGGAGTAAAGGGCTGGGGCTCACTGAGCCATTCCCAGTAATGGCTGGGTTGCTGGCCATGTGGTGCGGCCGTGCTGGTGGTGGAGCAGCGCGAGAGCGGCGGCGACTATCGCACCGATGGCCAGGGACAGAGGCTGACCCGGCGCAGGGCCTTAAAGGTGGTTCCGGGCAGGCAATTGCGGCGTTCGGCTACGGCCCGGGTGGCCGCGTGCAGCAGGGTCACGGTGCGCTGATCGTCGGTCAGCGGCGCTTCGGTGGTCTTCTTGATCGGCATGGTCAGCGCCGCCCGCTCACCCTCGTACCCCAGATTGGCCAGGACGGCATGATCCTCGTCGGTCCACTCGCCCAGTAGCGGCAGCGACTCGGCGTGGGTGCGCAGCGCGGTGGTGTCGTGCTCACGGCCGGGCCGCAGGGGGAGGTCCACAGCGGCCAGCCGTCCGTGCGGCGATGACCTGCACATTGCCGCCGTCGCAGGCGTGCTTGCCCGACCACCACAGGTCCACCCGCCGGTCAGGCCGGTCGGTGCGCGCGGCCGGCCCCGCAGCCCGGCAGCGGTAGGTGCGGACCAGCGCGCCGTCCAAGGTCCATGCGCATGGCCGGCGCCGCGCAGTCCGGGCGCCGCGGCGGCCAGGGCGTCGATGCCCTCGTGAAGATGGCGGTAGGCCGTCGAGCGGCCGATGGCGTTGTCGGCGGCCAGCTGAGCCAGCCGGGTTCCGTCGACAAACCAACGGAGCAGCAGCACTGCCTGCCGGTAGCAGCCCAGCGCCCGCCGCCGACCGCGGGTGCCGCGGCGGCGGCGCTCGGCGGCCAGCAGCCGCGACACGAACAGCACGGTCTCCTCCGCGACGGGGAGCACGGCGGCGTAGGTGACAGGATCGGACACAACAGGACCTCGGTGTGGGGCATCCGTGAGCAGACGTCCCTCCTACCGAGGTCCTGTGCTTGTTCCGGTCATCTCCTCGCCGTCGGCGTGTCCCTCTGACCAGCCAACCCTCCGCTACTCGGAATGGCTCAGTATCTATTGACGAGAAGCAACTGAAGTGCAGGGTGTTGCGACCGCCCTATGAACCTTCGCCTACTGCGCCTATACCACTTGCTCAGGGAGTGTTATGACATACAACCGCACCCCCCAACGGTCATGGCTGTCAGGGCTACTTGCTGCACTCGGGCTCTATGCCCTGCTGTTCTCCGGCCTCGCGGTCGCTATCGTGGCGGGAATTATTGTCGCCTTGCCGCTAGTTGACGTGTCCAGCGGCGTTGCGAACCCCGCGCCAAGTGGATGGGTGGCACTTCTGGTCATCATGGGCAGCGGAGTTGCTGCGATGATCAGCATCGAGATAGTGCGCCGACTCGTTCCAATCCGCGGCATTTACCAGAGAAGGGCGGTGTCACGACTTTTGGGCGGAGCTGTGACCTCAGGGTCGCCCTATGGGCTTCGCGCGGAGTTGGCCTGGTACGACGTTCCGCTCGAACAGCTGATAGCCCAGATGGGCGGGATCGCAGAAAAGGAACTGTTGGCACTAGAGGCGGACTCAGGCTCATCAGACACTAGGCAAGTTCCGGCCCTCTTGGGAGCGCTCACTAAAATGGAGGAGATGCAGCTCACCACCTCGATGCCGGTTCCAGCGCCTACCCTTCCAAGCCAGTACTCTATTCGGCGGCGCCGGGACGAACCCATGACGATGGAGTACCGCGAAGTCCCCGGCGATGAGGCTGAGGTACGGGCCCGACTGGAGGCGGCGCTTGACGAGCTGCAAATTGTTATCGGAGCCCGGTGGAGAAGGTGTCTCCGCTTGTCAGGCTGCCTCCTTGCCGCCTGCATCACTTACATAGCGATTGCCGTGGCGTACTACCCACAGGGCGACGGAGCTGCTCTTCTACCTTTCCTACCGTCAGCCTTTATCCTCGGGGGCTTCATATCCTGGTTGGCTCGCGACCTGGTCGCAGCCGTTGAGCGTTGGCGGCGATGAGGGGGCGCGGGCCCATTCAGGTCTTAGCACGCGAAATTGCCGTCGCCGGCCGACCCGCGGCGCCGCGGTCACGCTGGGGGTCGCTCATCGGTCGGACAACGCTGACAATTTTCATACACGGATTCAACAACAGCGAGCCTCGAGCGACGGACACGTGGGAGAAGACTTATTCCCAGCTGTGCGACAGGCTCAGCGACAGACAACTCGATCAGCTCGTGCTCTACTACTGGCCAGGCGACGCCACGTCTCGGCAGGCGACTTCGGCTCCCCTCTACTTTAGCCGGGTTCCACAAGCGGCGCAATGCGGACAAGACCTTGCAAGCTATCTCGCTCATTTGGCGCAGCGAATCAAAACCCTGAGATTGCAGATTGTCGCACACTCCCTCGGGTCAAGGGTGGCGCTAGAAACCATTCGAGCGCTCGGCGGACACCCAAAAGTTCGAGTCGAGAACGTTTTGCTTCTGGCCGCCGCCGTGCCGGCGGGCCTGTGCGAGGACCCACGCCGTTACGGCAAATCACATGCTGCGAAGGAGGTCGTCGTTCACTCGCGGAACGACGACGTTCTGCGGCGCTCATTTCCTGCGGGTCAGTGGATGGCAAGACACATGGCAAGCCGCACCCGTCGGGACCCGGACCCCGGACCACTTAAGGAGGCAGTAGGTTACCGTGGTAAGCCAACAACTCGCTGGTCCGGTGAGCCGGACTCAAGCGGCCTGAGGCACGGAGAGTATTGGACCAATGAGGGTGTAATAGATCGCATTGCATCCCTACTCGGACGCAGGGCAACACGGACACTGGCAGAGCGAGCCCCTAGAACTCGAGAGACCCCGCAGCGCAATCCCCGTTGGTGACATGAGGTACTTGCCGCGCGCAACGGCGCTTTCGTCGCGGCCGGCGCGCTATCCGGAAAGGGTCCGTTCGGGACGCGCTACCCGGAGTTGCTCGACGGGCCGCTGCGCGGCATCGCCGCCGATCCCGACGACCTGGCCGAAACCGTGGGAGCGCTGGTCGGCTACCCGCTGGCCCGCCGCTCTCCCCGGCGGCTTCCAAGTCCACCGGCTGGTGGCCGCGGTGATCCACCACCAGCTCTCCCCGAACCGGCAGCAGGCCACCGCCGAGCGGGTGGTGGCGCTGCTGGCCGCCACCGCCGGCGACCCTGACGATCCGGCCAGCTGGGCCGGCTACGCCCGGCTGGCTCCACATGTGCTCGCCACCGCCCCGCAGAATGACTCCTCTCCCGCCGGCCGGCGACTGGCCTTGGACACGAACTGCCCTCTGCAAGCCAAAGGAATCAGCTCCGCCAGCCGGACCGTCGCCGAACAGCTGCTTGACCGCTGGCAGCGGGAGCTTGGCCTCGACCATCCCGACACCCTCACCGCCGCCAACACCTTCACCTGTGCACTGGTCCCGCTGGGCGAGGCCGAGCCGGCCCGAACCCTGGGTCAGGACACCCTGCAGCGCTGCCGCCGCGTGCTCGGCCCCGACCACCCGACCATCCTGTACCTAACCCAGGCCGCCAGCCTCGGCGACCTCATGCTCGGTGGCGGTGCTGCTCCTGACCGCCCGGATCGTCCGCTGTGATCGTGGATCTACGGAACCCGTGCGCCTCATCGTGGAAACGGTGAGCCCCACGGCGCTACGGCGTGACCCGTGATTATCCGGCGTGCTCAGGTGCCGGTGCACCATACGATATGGCGGCTTGCATGTTCGAAGGGCGCGGGTCGCGCGTACGCCGCGTGATGTGTATCGCTGTTGCGTGAGTGGTCGGGGAGTCGAATTCTTCGTCAGCCACGCGGGCGGGACACCGGATGGGCGGAGTAGCTGGCCTGGCAGCTGGAGCTGGCCGGCTACATGGTCGATCTGGACGAGTGTGATTGGCCTCCGGTGAGGTTCCGTGGCCCGCGTGCAGCAGGCGCTGAAGCGGGCAGACCAGCTGCCGATGCTATGCACCGAGGCCTACTTCGCCTCAGCGTTCGGCGACGCAGAGCTGGGGCGGCCTTAACCGCGTCCGGGAACAGCCTTAATCAGCGCCAAACGAAATACATCATCCACCCAACCCCATAGACGCCTCGATCGCTGCTGCAGCGACCGAGACACCGACCTCGTTAGCCCGGTCGAGAGCCCACCTTCCAGCACGCCGCAAAGCGCCACCAAGTTGCTCATCGTCTCCATCCTCAGCCGATTCTACGGCTTCAGCCAATGCCTCAACGACCCGCATCGGGCGCTCCGCGGTTGGAGAGCTCTTGACCACCCGGATGAGTTCCGTCAGCTCACTCACCAACCGATCCCGGTCGATCGGCCGAGTCGCCGTCTCCCCGTTGATGATGACGAAGTCAGACGCCCTGGCGCCGCGCCCCACGCTGCCAGCCGGCCCGTAGACGTTGTACGTTTCACCCATCGACCTCTCCTCCCTGCCCTGCAGGTTGACATTCACTACAATCCCACCGGCTGCGCCAGTGGTCCTGGGCTCAATCTCCTGTTCCGAAGAGTCCTCCTGGCCAAGCACAATCTTAATGGGAGTGAGGTTTTGAGCGCGCAAAGCACTCATGATCCACTCGGATCCGACCTCCGACTCCCGGATCACCTCGTCGGCTAGGCCAGTCAGCTTGGCCGGCAAGCGAGGAAAGTAGAAGGCGGGGAACACGGTAATCCACCGGGGGCTTTCCGCCCAGATTAGTGCCCACGCTAGCGGGTCGCGCGTGTCGCTCATTTCCACAACCCCGGCGGCAGCCTGCCCCATCGCCTCGAAGTAGACGTCCGCTGCCCCTTGCTGTGCGGCAATCAATCCGCGCAACCAACAGGTGGCGCTGTTGCTCTGCAGTCGACCGGCCTCGTACGCTTTGAGGGCCCTGTCGGGATCCCCCTCGACCAGCCAGCAGAACGCCACCTGAGCCGCTACGGTGGGGTAACCCAGATGAGATTCTCCTAAAACTGCCGCCGCCTCGTATCGGCCCTGAAGTTGGAGCGACAGGATATCGCACAAGGACGGCTGATGCTCATTGATCCCCTGTGCCAGGATTGCATCCCGTGCCCGACTTACAGATCTCCCGTCCCCTTGAGCGAAGGCGATGAAGGCCGCCTGCTCAAAGAGTCTCCAACTGTACTTCACCGCTGGACCAATTTCAGTGTACCCATCGAGCAGGAGACGGACTGCATCCGCGTGCGCCTCCATTCCGCAGAGGACGAAGGCGCCGACCGAGAGAATTCTGAGCTTGTGGGCAGGAGGCAGAGACTCAAGACCAGCATTGATCAACTGCAATGCCAAGTCGCGCTCGTTCCGCTCCACCAACTCCTGAATGGCTTGATCAAGCACCTGAACGGCGCCACCCGAAGAGAGCCCCTGCAATGCCTGATGCCCGATTGCAGACACTGCCCGAGCAGTATCCAGACGGGCGGCCAATTTTGCGCGTAGAATCCAGGCCGCCGGATCCTTTAGCTGACGCGTGGCAAGTCCAACCTGGCGATAGGCGAGGCGTTCGTCGTCGGCGCGCCCCCGAGCAGTTAGCAACTGGGCCATTACGTATCTCAGGCGATGATGACCCTCTCCGCTATCCGCCAGGGCTGCTACAAGGGTTGCGAGCAACTGACTCGCAGCGCGCGGATCAGTAGGCACCCTAGACAGCGCTTGGTAATTGGCGAGCAACAGATCGCGATACTCGGAGGCCATTCCCTGAAAATGATTGTCCCGCCCTGATTCAAGGAGATGGTACCTAGCCTCGACGAAGTCGCTCCCGGCTCTCACGAGGTCCCGAAAGCCCGAAGGTCGAACCCTCTTCACGAAGTGATCAGCCGCAAGACTATGCGCAGCGACGCGACGCCGTTCCGTTGCCGAGAGACGGGATATGCTCAACTGGCGCGCCACAGGGTTGACCGAATACCAGCGCCCGACGCGAGTGATCAAGAAGCGACTTATGAGCGCATCCTTCATTACTTCGGGCTTGGCGCCATGCGGCGCGGCGGACGCGAGCGCCTCAACAAGGAAAGGCTTACGGTAGACTGCCGCATTCTCCAGGCCCACCACGGTCGACGCATCGAGGCGCCCGATTGTCTTCTCAAGAAACTGGCGCTCTAGGCGCTGGACAAGTTGGGGTGAGACGACTTGGTCGCGAAGATCCCAAGCTTCAACGTCGAGATCAATTAAGTTCTGCACGGGCTCCTCACGAAGACACGCGACGAAGGCCTGCATAGCGCGAGGGTTTCTGCCGAGCCAGGAGGCAATGTCTCCCAAGCTTCGCTCGGCCACCTCCTGAGTCAACCCACGATCCTTCAACAGCCTTCGTAACAGACTGACCGCATCATCGTCGCTGGGTGGAGCCATTGTCTTGATTGCTGCATCCTCAAGCCACGGGCCTTCGGACGGTGATTCTGATGTTACAAGCACTAGGCGGCCATCTCCCGCCTTCCGGCCTACGGTTCGGATGAAGTCAAGAACCGACGAGTCGGGAAGTCGAGTCTCAGGTGCCAGTAGTTGGTCGAAGTCGTCGACGATCACGAGAGCTGGCTCCTGAAGGAGATCAAGCAGCCCTGCGCGGAAATCTCCGTCTGGATGGTCGGCTACCATCGAATGCCCACCCGCCTCAAAGGCGGCCGCGATCTCAAACAAGAGACTTTCAAGGCCGTATTCGCCTGGCACGGCCCTCACCAATGCCGACGGCCCCCTCCACAGGCGCCGAACTTGTCGAGCGAGGGAACTTTTACCTATTCCGCTGAAGCCCTCTATGATGCAAATGCTGGGCCCAGATTCCGGTAAGTCGTCGACCAGCCACTTAAGTAAATCGAGCTCGCTCAAGCCGTGGTACATATGTCATGTCCCCCCACATGCGCCGGACACCGTGGCCTTCCACAAAGTGAAGCTCATCCGGCCTGGCGATGAGCGTAGGGCAACGACCTCGTCAGGCTGCTCAACGCCGCGCCCCATCAAGGCGGTGCCGCAGCGCAGGACCGACGTCAACGTCGCTGAGTGGATCGGTCAGCTGCTCGAGCATCGGCTGCTGTACCCGTCGTTCGTGCCGCCACCGGGTATCCGCCGGTTGCGGATGCTGACCCGCCACCGGGTGCAGCTGATGCGTGACCGCGCGAGGGAGGCCAGCTGATGCTGAAGGACGCCTCCATCAAGCTCTCCGCAGTGGCCTCGAGGCTGACTACGGTCTCGGCGCGGGCGATGCTGATTGATGGTGAGCGGGATCCGCGGGTGCTGGCGAGTTGACCAAAGGCAGGATGCTAGCCAAGATCACGCAAGTAATCTAGGCGCTGACCGGCAGCTTTGACGACCACCACGCCCGACGAGTCAGGGCGATCCTGCGCCGTCTGGAGTAGGTCGGGTACGCCCTCGCCGAACTGGATGCGGTGACCGCCGATGCCTGCCAGCCCTGGGCATACCCAGGTTGCCAAACGGCAAGTACTGACCGTGGTACAGGACGAGCACGGCGATGAGCACACCCGCCACTTCGAGCGGGCGTCGACGTCAAGCGCTGGCTGGATGGGGTCACCGCGGCCATGTTCACCGGTACCTACGTCGACCCGTCCGGTGGCCAACGGACCTTCGCCGAGTGGTCCGCCCGTCACGTCTGGGCGCCTGGCACCGAGGCTGCCATATGCCTCGCTGCCCGTTAGACCACCTTTGCCGCCACTCGGGTGCGGCTCCCTGCGGCGCCTCCACATCGAGTACTGGATGGAGAGGGTCACCCGCGGTCCAGCCCCCGGCACGGTGCACACCCGACCCAAAGATCGTCGCGCCGTTCTCCGCGGCGCCGTCGCCAACCGGGTCATCCCTCGCGGCCCCAGCGAAGGTGTCACCTTCCCCGCAATCGCCGCGCGGCCGTCGCCATGACGCTGCCAACACTGGCTCAGGTCGGCACTCTCCTCAAAGCCGCCGACGATCCCTTCCGCGCCTTCATCGGGCTGTGCGCCTTCGCTGGGCTCCGGTTCGGCGAGGCCGCCGCCGTCCGCGTCGGCGACATATCGGCTCCCTCGAACACCGTCAGCACCGCTGGCGCATCCCGCGCGCGCGGCGGCCGGGCTTAACGGCGCGAAACTGCACGACTCAAGCCTGGTCGGACGCCGGCTGGTCGTCCGCTTCCCCCTCCTTGACGGTTAGTGGAGCGACGGGCCTCCCCGTCACGGACTCAATCTGGTCTACGACGGTCCTGAGTCGATCGAGGAGGAATGCAGCATAGTCGTCCGCCGCAAGCGCCTCCGCCGAGGCGAGGTGCGAGTCAAGCAGGGCATCGACGTCAGAAGACGCCTCTTGCATCGCCTGTAGGTAGAGACTCGGCTTTTTTGCACCTATACGTCGATTTGTCTCCGCATCAATCAGAGCCCGGTTGAGAATCAGCTCCGGACTGTAGCCACCATTGTCGATACGAGTCGCCGGATTGGTGTCATTGAGGCGCGCCTTCGGGTAAAGGTGATGTGAGTTGACCTTGTTCTCGATGTAGGTCGAAGGCGTCAGAGGTTCGCCTTTATGGAAGTCTTTCGCGCCTGCCTTGACGGACAGGGCCATCAGAGCCTGGAGCAGCGCCTTCTTCTTGACCGTTGCGGCGAGAATGTCGTCGGCCTTGATAGTGAGCGTGCCGATCGCCTCCGGTTCAATGGGCACGCCGCCCCTCTCTTCATTCACGAGCCAAGCGATGAGGTCTTTGTAATCTTTTTCGGACTGACTCGCCGCCCCTTGGTCGAAGTTGCTTGTAAACACTGAGGCCCAAAAGTACTGTTCGATCTTCTTGATCGCCTGAGCCTTCTTCTCGCCCAAGAGCGACTCCCGAAATAGCCAAGCGCCAGCGAAGGGGACCAGGATGGCCTGGTACGGCAAAATGTCTCGGTGAATAATTCCACAGTTGTCGCGCAACCACTCAATTGAACGCTTCAGGGCAAGGATGACATCATCCCACCCTTCTTCGACGTCTTTCGCCCTGAGCTTGTTGAGCACCGCGTTCCGTTGAGGGCTGCCGTGCTTCACGAGGGTGAGAATCTGTAGAACCAAGTATGGATCAATGGAAAAGCCGCCGTGATCGTTCTCCAGGTTTGGGTCCCGCAGTACTGAGTGATTCGCCTTGGCAGTGTCCCAGTAGTCGCGAAGGTTGACTCCGTCGCTGTAGAATTTGGCAGTCAGAATCTCGAAGGGCCCGAGTCGAATACTGTTCGTGTTCAGCTTCTCGAAAACATTACATACAGCGGCCACGGAAGCCGCCCCGGTCAGGGTAATGACCGGAAACCGGTAGTTCTTCAACTGGTCCAGGTATCGATCACGAACTTCGCGCAGAGTCCCTTGCCTCCGCTTCCGCTCGGCCTTCGTATCCGCCTCTTCGACAAGTTCGTCCATCCAGTCGTCGAACTTGTCACCCAATGGGAATCTAAAGTGCTTGTGCTGCCACTTCAATGACCGATGCTCCGGCTGCTCAGGCTGAGTCTTTTTCAGTCCTCTTCGCTCTCGGGCAGTCAGTTCCTGAGCGACCACGACGCTGTCCCAATTAATGACCTCACTAGGAAGCAACTCATAGCTTTCCATGTCCACAAGAGCGTCGATGGCGACGAAGTAGGACTCTTCAGTCTTCCGGTTCAAGGCCCGATACAACGCGGTCAGGCGCTGCTGTCCATCGAGGATGAGTCGATCTGGAAGTCGATTGGCCGGTAGCGCGGGAGCATTGGCAACAGGACGCGCGTCCAACAGTTGCCCCTCTGGGCGCCAGAAAAGCAGGGCGCCCGCCGGATACTTGGCCATAATTGAGCTAAGGAGGCTCGCCGTATTGGCCGGCGCCCAGATGAAGTCACGCTGAAACTGGGGCAAAGCCAGCTTGCCTTGCGCGACCTCCAGGAGGAGCGTCGTCACGGATTCGGGGTTGGTCTGAAAGAGATCCGCCTCGTGCTGGTCCACAGTTAGAACCTACCCGCGTCGAGCCTCCAGCCTTGTCAAGACGGCGGCGGGTGGTTCCGCGGCATGTCACGTGCGGCGAACGCGCTACGTCCCTCTGAGAGAAGACAGCTGCGCTGCCCCGTCAGCGATACGTCGTCGAGGCCCGGAAACTCACCGGGGCACCTCGAGTTTCACTACGGCGTCATGGTTCTCCTCAGTTCGGCTGCGCGGGGGCAACTGCCTCTGCACGTCGCTGAGGCGCAGGTGGCTCAGGGCGTTGCTGTGACTGCGGCGAGCGGACGCACCAGCGGTTGCGCCCTGGGCAGGTCGGCCGGTGTGAACAGCCGCAGGTCGGTGGGGTTCCGGCGGTCTCGAACGAGCAGGACCGGCACGATGCCGGCTGCCTGGTTGCCGAGGGCCTCAACGAGGAGGTCTACGGCGGCCTGAGTCGACTTGGTCGGCTTAACCTCTGCCGCGGGTGCCGCCGGCCCGAAGGCGGCCAGATCGGTGACGGTCGTGTCGCCGAAGTCGACGGGGCCGTCATGCAACGCCAGCCAGCGGGCTACTTGCTCGGCAGTGAACAGCTGGTAGTCGCCGTCGCTGGTCTTGTAGGGGGCCTGACTGAAGTCGCGGGTGATGAGGTCCTGAAGGGCAGCGTGGACAGGTGTGTCAGCTCTGACCTGATGGGCCGGGACTGCAATCTCGCCGATCCTCGGTGGCTGATGGCTCAGCCGGCTGCTGACGATCTGCACCAGCTCGACCAGCGCGCCGGTGGGGACCGCGAGCGGCACGTTGCCGGACAGCGGGGTGCTGTGGGTCAGGGCGTTGCGGATCTTGCGGGCGCCGTCGAGCTGGCTGTGCTCCCGATTGCTGATGTCACCGCGGCGGCGCAGCTCCGCGAGGGCGGCTTCGATCTCCCGCGGGCCGGTGGCATGGCTGGCGAGGGTCTCGAGGTAGCGCCAGGCGGCGTCAAAGGCTTCGAGGTCGCTGCTGGTCGCCATGCTCGGACTGTAGGTCGATGGACCGGTGCCCCGGTGGACCACACGACCGGCGCTCTCTCGACGGCGTGGACAACCCGCCAGCGCCCCGCCCCTACTTGACCGTAATCCGCGAGGTTCTCACCAAGGTGGCCACGGGCTCATTCGATGGCGATGTGACCGCGTCAGCGGCCTGCAAGACGTACCCCGGCGACCGCCTACGCGGAGTGACCTGCGCCCAGCCGATCAGCACTGTAGATCCACAAGATCGCGAGCCGACACACCTCATGCACCTCAGGTTGGATGGGCCTCGCCCCGGTATCGACGGGGTCCGCGCCGCCGTCGGGAAGGCTCTACCTTTTGCTGCCCGGCTCTCGGGCTGAGGCTCTGTTGAGTGGGTGCCTCCCGGCGGCGGTTCCAGTCCGGGCAGCTGACGCTCGATAGAGGCGTGGGGACGCGGCTCGTGGTCCCTTGAGGTGCTCGCGCTCTGCCCGGCCGCGGTCGACATCGGGAGCGGAGGCTCGAGTGTTCGCAGGAATCGACAGCCACAAGGACACGCTCGCGGTCGCGGTGATCGACGCCGCCGGGCGGGTGGTCACCGTCCGGCAGGTGGCCAACGAACCGGCCGGGTTCACCGTCCTGGCTGACCTGGTTGCCGAGCACGCGGTCGTGCGGGTCGGCATCGAGGGCTCGGCCAACTTCGGCTGGGCCGCCGCGATGCACCTGGTCGAGACCGGCGTAACCGTGGTGGAGGTGCCGCCGCTGATGACCTCCCGGGAGCGGCAGTCCCGACCGGGGCAGGGCAAGACCGATCCGGTCGACGCGGTCGCCATCGCCCGGATCACCGCCCGCGAGACGTTCCTGCCGCCGGTGCGCCCGATGGACGGGCTGCCGGCCGACCTGCGGGTGCTGATGGACTTCCGCGAGCAGCTCATCGACGAGCGCACCGCCCTGGCCAACCGGATCCACGCCGACCTGGGCTGGCTGCACCCGGGCTATCAGCGCCGGCTGCCGCGGCTCACCCAGCCGGCGCATCTGCAGGCGGCGCTGGCGCTACTGCAGAACGACTCCAGCATCCGGGCGGCGGTGACCCGCAGGCGGCTGCAGCGGATGGTAGAGATCAACGCCGAGCTGGCCGGCCTGCGCGCCCAGATCGCCGAGTTGGTGGAGCAGTCTGGCACGACCCTGACCGGCATCTATGGCGTCGGCGTGTTCGTCGCCGCGCGGATCCTGGCCGAGGTCGTCGACGTCGGTCGCTATCCGACCCGGCACACCTTCGCCGCCGCGAATGGCTCCGCGCCGATTCCGGCCTCCTCCGGGCGGACCGTGCGGCATCGGCTCAACCGTGGCGGCAACCGGCAGCTCAATCGGGCGCTCTACACGATCGCGATCACCGAGATCCGTGCCGACACCGAGGGCCGCGTCTACTACGAGCGCAAACGCGCCGAGGGCAAGACCAGCCGCGAGGCGCTGCGCTGCCTCAAGCGCCGGCTCTCCGACGTCGTCTACCGGACCCTGCGCGCCGACCAGGTGGCCGACGCGCCCATTCCGATCCCCGTCGCGGCCTGACGGGCGGTGGACGTGAGGCCGGCACATGGGACACGGCTCTACGGCCTCAGCCGGCTGCGTGGCAGGACTTCCAGTCCCTCTCCCGCTCTTCGCCTCAGCCTGACTCCCACGCCCACCGCAGCCCTCAACGTAGAACTCCGGCGGCACTAGACATAGAGGCCCACTCTGGCGCAGCTGACTCGTTGTGACGAGTTCGCCGACGCCAACAGGCGGAGCTAGGCCGCCTCGCCGGGGTGTGTGCTCCTGCCTTTTGCACCAGGGCAGTCCGGTCACCAGATGACTTCGACGGCGCCGGTCTCAGCGACCGCGGCGATGGCGCGATCCTTCATGCCCAGCGGAGCCCCGTGATCGATCGCCGCAGAGTTGATTAGCCGGTCTCATGGGTCGCGGAGTGCGGCCAACTCCGCGGAGTCGAAGTGGGGCACCGCTGGGGCCGTGATCGGGACCGCGCTGGTGGTCGAGCTCGGGTCCTCCGTGACCGCCCAGATGCGTCGGACGTCGTCTGGGCTGAACCGGCCGGCTCTATGGCGGTAGTGCAGGTCAAGTCGGCTCGCCAGGGAGACGGCGATGCCGCCGTCGGGGTGGTGCTGGGCCCGCTCGAGCGTTCCCGGGCCGCGTACTCAGGCGCTCGTCGGCCTCGAGGAACTAGACGAGTGCATGTCGTGTCAGCGACGACCCTCACCGATCGGCAGAGGTCGGGCCCGACTCGACGTCCTCCACTGCGAGGCGGCTGGCAGCTTCGAAGTCCTTCCAGGACACCTGACGGACCTCCCCGGAGCACGCCATAGACCCGGCGGATCTGCGGACGTTCGACCTGGGCCACGATGCGCAGGTGCGCGCCCCGGCTACACCATGGCGCGCAAGCTCCTCGGGTGCGATGCCGCCGTCAGTACCCACCACGACCTCGAAGCCCGCGTCCGCACTCATCGCGTCGAAGGGTCACACGGTCAGACGCCGAAGGAAGGACGACCGGAGGATCACCGGAGGTCCACAGGAGGATCACCGGCGACGCTAGATCCCATGACGACGCGAGCGGCACAGGATCGGCATTCCGACCGCGACCCGCTCCTGACCGTCGCGCAGGCCGGCGAGTACCTCGGTACCGGCGAGCGGTTCATTCGCCGGCTCATCACCGAGCGCCGGATCGACTACGTCAAAGTCGGCAAGTATGTGCGCCTGGAGCGCTCGACGCTAGACGCCTTTGTGGATTCCGGCCGCGTCCACAGCCAGCGGTGATCGTCGAGGACGCGAGCTGAGGTACCCGTCAAGGTCTCGACGTGGCCAAGCGGACGTTCGGGTCGGTCGACCGGCTCCCGAGTGGCCGCTACCGCGCCCGGTACCTCGGCCCTGATGGTCGGCGCCACACCAAAATCTTCGGCACCAAGGCCGACGCCTGGGCGTGGCTGGCAAGTCAGCAGACCGACCTCCTGCGGAAGAGCTGGCGAGCGCCGAACGCCAGCAGCCGCGCCGTCGGCGAGTACGCCGAGGACTACCTCGCCCGCAATGACCTCCGCGAGGGCACCCGCGTCCTCTACGCCGGCCTGTGGCGTCACCACCTCGCCGAGCCATGGGCGGACGTTCCCGTCGGCGAGGTCACCCCCGCCGCCGTCCGCTCCTGGCACGCCAAGGCCGGCCGGACGACGGGCCCGACAGCACTGGCGCAGTCGTATCGGCTCCTGCGCGCCATCCTCAACGTCGCGGTTGCCGACGAAGCCATCGCGTCCAATCCATGCCGGTTGCGGGGCGCCGGCACGCCCAAGGCCACCCGGCCGTCTCGCGCACTCACCGCCGCAGAAGCACTGCAGCTTGCCGACCAACTGGGGCGGGACCGGAGGACCGCTCGCTACCGCGCCCTGCTGCTCGTCCTCGCCTTCGGCGGGCTCCGGTTCGGTGAAGCCACGGCCCTGCGCCGATCCGACGTCCTGTCTGGCGGCCGGCTGCGCGTCGAGCGTTCGGTGCGACGCGTTGGCGGCCGGTGGGTGCTCGGCGAACCGAAGACCGACGCCGGACACCGGACGGTGACCCTCCCCGCCGCGGTCGCGGCGGTACTGGAGGAGCACCTGGAGAAGCACGTCCCGACTCCTTCGGACGCCCTCCTGTTTGGCACCAGTACCGGCGGCTACCTCGCCCGCAGCAACTGGAACTCAACCTTCCGCCGCGCCGCCGACGCCATCGGGTTGCCGCCGGTCCGGCCACACGAACTCCGTCATACCGGCGCCACCCTGGCCGCTGCTACCGGAGCGACCACGAAAGAGCTCATGCGCCGGCTCGGTCACTCCTCCCCCGCCGCCGCGCTCCTCTACCAGCACGCCGCCGACGACCGCGATGCCGACATCGCCCGGGCCCTTGACGCCATGCTCGGTGCTATCACCAAGGCACCGGAGAGCAACGGCGACCAGCGGCCGGAGTGATGCCGACCGAGAGGCGATTGGTCACATAGTGGTCACGTGGACCCTCTTGGGGAGCGCAACAAGCCGCTGACCAGAGCCTATAGGTCTACAGCGCCCCGCCTTCCAAGCTGGCCATGCGGGTTCGATTCCCGTCACCCGCTCCACGTCTAACCGCAGGTCAAGACGCCTGTTAGGCCTACTGGAGAAGGTCTGGAGGACCCTCCCGAAGACCGTTTCAGGCCCCCGGAGACCCCTGTTTTCCGCTGCGTGGGTCATGAATGGGTCACGCCGCCGAGCCACATGCAGCCTGGTGAGGACCTTGTCGGGCCGACGGACATGACTTCGTGACCCAGCTGGGTCACGAAGTTCCCTCTGCTGGCCAGTTGCCAGGTTCCGCCGGCGGCCACGGACTCAAGCTCACACGTGGCCGGAGCGGTTCGAACCGATCACGCCGCGTTAACGCGATCCCGGGATAGGCCGACGCCGGCCGGGGTCGCCGGCGCAGTCGTTCCCGGGCGCCGGCCAGGTCGCCGTCGTGGACGCCGCGGTCATAGGCGTAGATGAACCCGACGCGAGGATCGTCTTCATCTGCTTCGACCGGCCGCACCGGGCGACGAAGACCCGGCCGGGCTCGTTGACCCAGACCTCCTCGACCTCCGGGTCGTCCAGCCACCGCTGCAGCGGCCCGAACCCGGCCACCCGGTCCAGCACGTCCCGGACCACCGCGTCGGGATCACCGATCGGCGGCAGCGCCGAGGCCAGCGAGCGCTCCGAGTAGTCGGCCACCACGTCCCGCACCAGCAGCCGGACCGGCCCGGGATCGGTGAACGGGTCCAGCCCGCGCCGGCGGATCAGCTCCCGCACCTCGCCGTCGACGACCTCCAGCGCACTGGTGGGCACGGCACCCCCGTCATCGAGCTCGGTCAGGACGACGACGGACAGTAGGCCGACTCAGCGGTCCACGGGCGCCGGTCACCACGATCTGTGGACGACGGACCGACCGCCCCACCCGGTCGGGTGTCAGCCGGCGGGCGGGGTGTCTGGCCGCGGATGGCGACGCCGTGTCAGCAGCCGAGGGAACCGCTGCGCCGGGGTCAGCTCCCCGACGGCATCGGGGGCGCGTCGTCAGGCGCCACCACGGCCCCGATCAGGCGGAAGAGGCGGTCGGCGGCGTTGGGGTAGTTCCCCTGCGCGTCGAACGCCTCGGGGAGGTAGGTCGCGACCACCGCGATGGCGACGTCCTGGGAAGGCAGGTAGGCAGCGGTGCCGCTGAGGCCGCTCAGCTGGGGGTTCTGCAGGATCCACGAGCCCGAGCGGACCACACCGAGCCCGAAGTTGTACCCGTCGACCTGGGTGAAGCAGGACGGGGCACAGCCGGGATCCGGGTGCCCGAAGCCCAGCAGGTGGGGCCCGGTCATGGCGTCGTGGCTGGACCTCGACAGCAGCGCGCCGGTGCCGACCTGCGCCGCGGTCGTCGCCAGGTCGTCGATGGTGGTGGTCTGGTTGGCCCCGACGGGAGTGCCCCACTGCGTGTTCCAGAACGTCGACTCCTCGTAGAAGGGAGTCGACGGCGGGATGCCGAGGGCCGCCCGCCGTTCCGAGCTGTAGGTGTGCAGGACGGGGGCGGGGATGTCGGAGAACTGCGTCGCAGTGGTCCCGGTCAGGCCCATCGGGTCCAGCACCTCCTCGCGCAGGAGGGTGTCCAGTGGCTTGCCGCCGATCTTCGCGAGGATCTCGCCGAGGACCATGAAGTTGGTGTGCGCGTAGCTCCAGTTCGTGCCGGGTGCGAAGTGCACCGGGCGGTCGAACGCGTAGGCCAGCCGCTCCTCGAACGTCCAGACGTGGAACGGGTCGGCGTTCCAGGCGGCCTCCCAGGCCGGATAGGTCTCGTAGTCGGGGTAGCCGGAGGTCTGGTTCGCCAGCATCCGCAGCGTGACCTGGTCGGCCGCCGGCAAGGTCGGCATCCAGCGGGTGATCGGGTCGTCGAGCCCCACCCTGCCCTCGTCGACGTACTTCATGAGCAGCGTGCCGAGGTAGGCGAAGGCGATGGCGCCGTTCCGGACGTGCATGTCGGTGCTGACCGGCACCCCGTCCATCGACGTGCCGAAGGCCGCGGAGGTTACGACCTGATCGCCACGGGTCACCTTGACCAGGACCGCTCGGAGGTGCCCCTCGGCCATCGCGTCCTGGACGACGTCCGCGACGGCGTCCGCCGATGACGACGGGGCCGCGTCCGCGGATGGTGTCGCCGGGGCTGCCGTGGCCGGCACCGCCAGCCCCAGCACCGCCAGGGCGACGCCTGCCACGAGGGCTCGTCGCCCCCTCCGGACCCTGCACCTGCTGCACACCGTCACGAGACCCTCCTGCGGGTCATTGGCACCGTCCGTGGTAGCCGACCCGGCGGGTCGCGGCGAGGAGTGTTGCACCAGCGTTGCAGCACCGGGAGGTCCGCGCCTCCGCGGTCGGGAGGCTGTTGGTCGCGTCGCTGTCACCGGCCGTGGGGAGCACCGCCTGGTCGGGCCGGTCGACCTCCTTCCCACGTCGCGCCGCTGGACCCAGCGGCTGCGGAGGCCGCGGACGCGGGACCCCGCCGAGGCGTCCCGCCTCGGGGATGACCCCCGACGGCAGGGGTGGGTGTGCACGGCACACCCTCAGAGGAGCAGCGCCACGTGGGTGTGGCGCAGGTCCTGCAGCCGGGTCACGGAAACTGCCCTTGAGCAGCCGTGCCGGACCCGCCCACCCCCGAGCGGGTCGGGCGCCGTGGAGTGCTTGCTCAGGCAGTCCGCTCGCGCGGTATCGGGCCGTGGACCTACTCGTGCGACGGGCCGGCCGTCGTTGTTCGCGGGGCTCACCGACACGGGGCGGCACGCGCTGGTGGCCGAGGTGGCGCGGCAGGAGGCCAACGCCCGCGCAGCCCGGGGCCGGCTGGCGGTGCGCCCGGCATGAGCCTGGAGGCCAACCTGCTGGAGGTGCGGTACCGGCGGCTGTTGCGCCTGCTGCCCGAGCCCGCCCGGTCCCGCTGGACCGATGACATGGTCGCGACCTACCTGACGGCGAGCACCGCGAATGACCCGGAGTACGCCGAGTTCGGCAGCCCGACGCTGGCCGACCGCGTGGACGTCTGGCGCCTGGCGCTGCGGCTGCGGCTGGGGGCCCCGGGGGCGACGGTGCGTGCGGTGGTGGCCGGGCAGACGTTGCGGCTCGTGGCCCTGATCGGCAGTGCCGCGCTGGCGGCCCAGGCTCTGCTCGGGCTGGCCGTGACGGCCTGGTGGTACGGCCTGCTGCCCGGTGTCCCCGCCCCGGCACTGACTGCGCCGTTCTCGTTCGGCCCGGGGGATGCGCTCGTCCGCGCCCTGGACGTGCTCATCGTCGCGCTGGCGGTGTGCCTGTTCGGCGGAGTGCAGGTCGCCCGGCCACTCGCCGTCGGCATCCTCCTCGGCGAGGTGCTGGTGACGCTGGTGCAGGCCTCCGGGCCGTCGATCGTGTCGGCCGCGCTCTGGCTGGCGACGATGGCGGTTCCGCTGCTCGCCGCCGGGCTCGTGCCCGCGCAGCCGGTGCCCCGCAGGCTCCGGTGGCTGGTCGGCCTGGCGGCGCTGGGCACGGTCCTGCTACCGGGCACCGCTGTCGCGTGGTGGGCCGCCAGCGGGCAGCCGGACCAGCCGAGCGCCTGGCTGGTGGCTCTGACCCAGCCGACCGGCCCGTGGGCGGTGGCCGTGGTGGCCGCGGGGGTGGTCGTGCTCACCCGACGGTCCGCCACGCCGGCCGCACGGTTGGGCGTGGCCGCCCTGGGGCTTGCCGTGCTGCCTGCCCTGGCCAACCAGCTGGCGTTCGGCGAGCCGGCCTGCTTCCAGGCGGTCGTCGCCACCGAGCTGGTCCTCACCGGCGCGACGGTGTTCGTCACCGGGCTCGCCGGCGGCCGAGCCGTGCAGGCACTGCCGGCCGGAGTCACCGGCGACGGGAACGGCTGACGTTCACCCCGAGCCGTCGAGTCACACGACGAGGAACTGGGAGGCTTGTCCGATGGGGGATGTCGTACGGGGACTTCGGCAAGCGCTGGTCATGCTGGTCTTCTCGGCCGCGGCGGGACTCGTCGCTGCGGGGCTGTGGTCCGCCGTGCAGGGCGGCGGGTTCCGGTCGAAGGCCGGGATCGCGTTGATGGTCCTCGCCGGCCTCCTCAGCCTCACAGGCGGCACTGCGCTCTCCCGGGCCACCACCCTCGAGACCCGAGCCTTCCTCGGCATGGGACCGGATTTCGAGGAGCCCGCCAGCGGCGAAGGACTGACCGCCCTGGGGGTCTTCCTGTTCGTGTCGCTGCCACTGTTCCTCGTCGGTGGCCTGCTGTTCGGCCGGGGCTGACAGCGGCGAGCCACCCCCAGCGGGCCGCTCCGGCGCACCCGCCCGGCCACCGGTGCACATGGCGGGGAACGGGCGGTTGTCTGTCATCTTCCCGCCGTACGCCACAGCTTCTGGTGAGGAGGGCAGGCGTGGGGCATACGGCCTGAGCCGACGACGAGCACGCCCTGCTCGGGCAGCGGCCACAGCCGCTCGCCAAGGGCCAGCAGCCGGTCGGGGTCCTCGGTCGGCAGGCTCAGCTGTAGCACCGGGACGCCGGCGGCCGGGTACATGATCTTCGGCTCGTCCTCACATGGCGGTACCAGCTAGCGCACATCGGCGAGGTGGCGTCGGAACCACGTGGTCAGGCCCGCGTCCACCTCGCGGGCCAGCGGCAGCTGCGGCGCGGGCTCGATGCCGGGCTCGTCGGCGAGCGGATGCGCCAACCCAGGGATCGACAGCAGTTCGGCGCCCTCGCCCAGGGCGTCGACCAGGCGGAGCGCGTCGGCACGCAGCGCCGGGTGGTCCAGCTCGCCGCTGACCACCAGCAGCGGCGCGCGACCGGCGATGACGCCCGCCCTGGCGACGAAGTCCAGGCTGTCGACGGCCTTCTCCGACTCGGCGTCATACGGGTAGTCGCCTGGGAACAACTCGACGACCGACCGCATCCGGATGGCGCCGTTGACGACCGCGCCGGCGAAGACGGGTATCTCGGTGTCGGCCAGGATCCGCAGCGCGACGGCACCGCCCAGCGAGCCGCCGAGCACGCCGATGGGGCCGTCATCGACCGGCAGCTGGGCACGGATCGACGCCAGCGCGGCCGGGAACTCCTCGGTCGCCTGTCGGACGAACGGATACAGGTAGGACATCAGGGGGTCCGTGCGGATCAGCTCCGCGATGGCGTCCGTGCTCCCGTCGACCATGCGCGCACCGCACATCGGCATGCCCAGATGCACCCGCCACGCGGGCAGGTCGGTCATCGGCAATGCGGCGGCGAACGCGGCGTTCGACCTCGGCGCGTCCAGCATGTGCCAGGTGACGATCAGCGGCGCGGGACCGTCGTCGGCCGGCGGCAACGCGGTGAACGGCACGCCGGCGGCCGTGCCGGTGATCGGTGCGTGCATGCGCCCACGGTAGGTCTGCGGCAGCGTGCCCGGACCCGGTCGCGCTGGCGGCAGAAGACTGCGCTATCAGGCCGACGACCGGGCGTCCCGTTCCAGCGCCCCCTGGCGGTGCGCCTGCGCAATCCCAGGCCCCGCCTGGGCATCGGCGCCTTCACCACCGCGGTCAAGGTCCTGTCCAGCCCGGTCCTCGGCGCCCTGGGAGACCAGGTCTGCGCGCGTCCGGCCGACCAGCCGCAGCTCCCCCGACTACGCGGACCCGGCCTCCTGCTGATCGGCCAGCAGCCGCGCCATCGCGTCGCCGGCCTTCAGGCCGGAGCCGGTGAGGACCAGGACGACGCGGTCGCCGGCCGACACGTGGCCCTCCCGTGCGAACTGCTCGAGCGCGGGGACGACCTGACCGCAGGTCGGCTCGACGTACAGGCCGGTCGCGGCGAGCGCCAGGGTCGCGGCGCGCAGGTCCTCCTCCCGGACCGCGGTGGCCGACCCGCCACTGTCCCGGATGGCCGCGAGCACCTCACGGTCGCGGACCGGCCGGGCGATGGCGGTGCCCTCGGCGATCGTCGGCTCCCAGGTGCGCGGCTCGACGGTGTCGCGACCGGCCGCCAGCGCCTCGACCAGCGGGCTGCACCGGGCGGGCTGGGAGACCAGGATCCGGGGCACATGGGTGATCTCACCGGCCCGCTGCAGCTCGGCGAACCCGGTCGCGCAGCCGAGCACGAGGCTCCCCGCACCGGCCGGGAGGACGACGGCGTCGGGCGCGGTGAAGCCGAGGTCCTCCCAGATCTCGTAGGCGATGAGCTTGGTGCCCTGGAGGAACATCGGGTGCCAGTTGTGGCTGGCGTAGAAGCGCTCCTGCGACCGGCGGACGGCCTCGTCGGCGGTGTCCTGCCGGCTCCCCGGGACCAGCTCGACCGTGGCGCCGTGCAGGCGGCTCTGCAGGACCTTGGCCGGCGACGTCGACGCCGGGGCGAGGATGAGCGCGTCGATGCCGGCCGCCGCGCTGTAGGCGGCCACCGAGGACCCGCCGTTGCCGCTGGAGTCCTCGAGCAGCGCGGTCACGCCCTGGGCGCGCAGGGCGCTGACCATCACGGAGACCCCGCGGTCCTTGAAGCTCGCGGTGGGGTTGACCGCCTCGACCTTGACCGCGACGTCCAGCCCGGCGAGCCGTCGCGGCAGCAGCGGCGTCCGGCCCTCGCCGAGGGTGACCGGTGGCAGGTCGGGCAGCGGCAGCGCCGCCCGGTACCGCCACTGCGACGGCACCATCGCGTCGATCGCGTCCCGGGTGATGCCGGGCAGCGGCTCGACCACGAGCGGTGACCCGTCGTCGCCGCACCAGCGCGGCTCGTCCAGGGGATAGCGCCGGCCGGCGCGGTCGACGACGGCGGGCGGGGTGGTGGGCATCGGGGTCTCCCTGCGTCGTGCCGTCGGGACGGATGGCCTGGTCGCGGACCGGGACCCCAGCCTCGCGCACGCCGCGGCGCGACCGGGACGGCGCCCGGCCGGGGGTCCGGGACAGCGCCGAGCGGTTATGGTCGGCGGCGCCTGAGCCCGCGGGCCCCGCCGTCCCCCGGAGCGCCCCATGACCGGCTCCCGGCTGCGCCCCCCCGCCCCCGCACCCAGCGCCGGCACCCCTCGGCCGCTGTCGGTGCTCCTGGTCGTCGACTCCCTCGACGGCGGCGGCGCCGAGCGCTACGTCGTCGACCTCGCCGTGGCGCTGCGCCGGCGTGGGTGGCCGGTGCACGTGGCCTGCTCGGTGGGCGGGATCCGCGCCGCGGCCCTCGCCGACGCCGGGGTGCCGGTCACCGTCCTGCTCGACGAGCTGGTCAAGCGACGGGTCAGCGGCCGGTACGAGCGCGCGCTCACGCAGCTGGTCGCGGACCTGCGGCCGGCCGTCGTGCACGCCCACCTGTTCGCCAGCGCGGCCGCCGCCGTGCACGCCGTCCGCGACCGGTCGGTGCCGCTGGTGGTCACCGAACACACGGAGGGGCCCTGGCGGGACGGCCGGGCGCGCGCGGTGAGCGGCCTGGTCTACCGGGACGCCGACCTGGTGGTCGCCGTCTCCTCGGCGATCCGGGACCTGCTGGTGACCGGCTACGGGGTCGCACCCGAGCGGGTGGAGGTGCTCCTGCCGACGACGGCCGCACCGCCCGTCGTGGCGAGCCGGTCCGCGGACCCGGGACGGCCGGTGGTCGGGGTGGTGGGCCGGCTGGTCCCGGAGAAGGGCGTCGACGTCTTCCTGCGGGCCGCCACGCTGGCGTCGGCCGTCGTTCCGCAGGCCCGGTTCCTCGTGGTCGGCGACGGGCCGCTGCGGCCGGACCTCGAGCACCGCGCGGCGGTGCTGGGGCTCGCCGACGCGGTCACCTTCACCGGGTACCGCTCCGACGCGCCGCGCCTGCTCGCCGGCCTCGACGTGCTCGCCGTGCCCTCCCGGTCCGACGGCTCCCCGTTGGTGGTCTGCGAGGCCATGGCCGCGGGCGTGCCGGTGGTCGCCAGTCGGGTGGGCGGGCTGCCCGACCTGATCGAGGACGGCGGCAGCGGGCTGCTGGTGCGCCCGGGCGAGGCCGAGGACCTGGCCCGTGCACTGGTGTCACTGCTGCTCGACCCGGAGGCGGCCCGGCGGCTGGGCGCCCGCGGTCGCCGGCTGGCCGCCGGCCGCTCGCACGAGCGGCTGGTCGACCGGATGACGCAGCTGTACGCGGGCGTGGCCCGGGCAGCAGCCGGCTGACCGGGGTCGGCGCACCACGGTCGCCCGGTACGGCGCGCCGGCCTCGGCGTGGGTGTTCTACTCCCCCACCTGGCGGCCTGGTCGAAGGTGCCCGTCCGCAGCCGGGTGCCGTCGAGCGGAACCACTCCCCGTGGACTCCGGGCGGCCGTCGACGACCGGATCCCGGGCACGCGGTGAGCCGTCGCGGTGCCCCCGGTGGGGTCCTCGTTCACCCCGGCGGCTCGACCGGCAGGCCGAGCCGCCGGAACAGGTCGTTATCGAGGTCGAGGAAGCTGGAGATGTGCGCGACGCGGCCGGCGCGCACCTCGAGCACGTGCAGCGCCCACGGCTCGTGCCCGCCACCGGCGCGGGGGCGGTACTGGGCGAAGGCCGGGGCCCCGTTGGCGAGGGTCGGCAGCACCCGGGAGCCGCGGCAGTTCGCGCCCGGGCCGAGCATCCAGGTGCCGATGTCGGCCCGGCCGCGCAGCCACATCACGAACGGCGGCATGTGCTGCGTGGCGTCCTCGTGCAGCAGCCCGACGAGGGCCTCGATGTCGTAGCGCTCGAAGGCGTCGACGTAGCGCTCGAGCAGGGCGCGCTGGACGTCGTCCAGCGGCTCGGTCTCGTCCTCGCCGCCGACCTCGGCCATCGTGGCGCGGGCCCGCTGCAGCGCGCTGTTGACCGACGCGACGGTGGTGTCGAGCAGCTGGGCGACCTCGTCGGCCCGCCAGCGGAGCACCTCGCGCAGCAGCAGCACGGCCCGCTGGCGCGGTGGCAGGTGCTGCAGCGCGGAGACGAAGGCCAGCCGGATCGACTCCCGCTGCACGGCCT
The DNA here is from genome assembly GCF_052931555.1 of Geodermatophilus sp. URMC 61. Taxonomy (NCBI): domain Bacteria; kingdom Bacillati; phylum Actinomycetota; class Actinomycetes; order Geodermatophilales; family Geodermatophilaceae; genus Geodermatophilus; species Geodermatophilus sp. URMC 61. The sequence goes on along the minus strand of NZ_JBRFHZ010000002.1, from coordinate 115,477 downwards.
GCTCGGCGGGGTCGGCGTCCTCGGCCACGACCTGCCGGTCGAGCACCGGCTCGACCCACGCCGTCCCCGGTCGGCGGACGGCCAGCGAGGCCTCGACCGGCTGCCACGGGGAGCCGGTGAGGTCCATGGGCAGCGCCCGCCGCTGTCGGCCGGAGAGGTGGTCGAGGCAGACGTTGGTGGCGATCCGGTACAGCCAGGAGCGCAGCGCCGAGCGGCCCTCGAAGTCGGCCAGGCCGCGCCAGGCGCGGACCATCGTCTCCTGCACGGCGTCGTCGGCGTCGAAGGCCGACCCCAGCATGCGGTAGCAGTAGCCGGTCAGCTCCCGGCGGTGCTCGAGCAGCCGCGGGTCCAGTTCGTCGGTGAGCACGGTCGTCACGGGTCCTCCTCGGGCGCGGGCCGCGACAGCTCACCACAGGACACCGACGGAACGGGAGGTCCCGTCGCCCGGCGGAGGACGCTCCCCGTCCGCCCGGGCGGGCCGGGCGGACGGGGCCCCTGCGGGGGTCCTCCCTCACGGGACGAGCCGCGTCCCGCCCACCTCCAGCTCCCAGCTCTCGACGGGGAAGTCGGCGGGGTCGACCACGCCGACGGCCTGCGCGTCGTCGATGAGCAACTGCCGGATCTCCCGCTGCTCGTCGTACACGACCGATGCTCACACGAGAGGTGATACTCCGTCGCAGCGGGTGATGGACGAGCTACTGGTAGCTGATCAGGTTCGGTCGCGGCTCGACGGCGACCGTCTGCTCCGGGGTGAGCATCGGCTGGTCCTCGTCGTAGAAGTTCTTCCACCCCCAGGCGACCTCGTCCGGCTCGGTCTGCCGCAGCGTCCGCCACGTCTCCTGCTTCGACCCCTGCGGGCCCTGGCCGTCGGCGTGCACCATGAGTGCCAACTCGTCGCGGGAGGTGTCCAGCCGGTCGCGGTCCGGGATCATCCGCACCTGGAACTGGTGCAGCAGGAGGAGCTTCTGCGGCAGGTCGTCGGCCCGGGTCAGGTCGGCCAGCCAGGTGACGACCCGGTTGACCTCGTCGATCGACACCGACCCGATCTGATTCAGGTGCACCTCGTTCGGGCCCAGCCGCCACTCCGGGTCCAGCGCCAGCCCGACGTGCGGCAGCTCCAGCAGCGAGCGGTACCGCTCGGCCTGGGTCACGAAGTCGGTGCGCCCGGGCTGCAGGTCGACGACCACGTACATGCCCGCCTCGCCGGCCGCCTCGACCCAGGGCCGCAGCTCCTCGACCGGCAGCTCGGTGGAGTAGTTGCCGTCCGGCCCGGCCACCGAGGAGGCGACGCTGGCGATGACCTCGAAGGCGGGGACGACGGTGGCGTCCGGCACCAGCGGCTCGTAGTCGGCCGCGTGGGCCCGCGCCCGCTCGATGGAGGCCGGCAGGTCCTGCTCCCCCAGGACGCCCAGCGCGCCGGTGCCCGGGCTGCCGTACAGCGCCACGAGGAAGTGCTGCGGGAAGAGCAGCTGGCCGCCGCCGGGCAGCTGCCGACCGGTGGCGGCGGTCTCGAGCTTCCAGTCCAGCCCCTCCTCGGCGCCGAAGCCGGCGCCCAGCGCCACCACGGTCCCCGGCTGCTGCTCGCCCAGCAGCTCCACCAGCTCGGCCGAGCCGCGCGGGTCGGTGCCCCCGTCGGTCAGCTGCACCCGCGCCCCGGCGGCCCGGGCGGTCGCCACGCCGGCCAGCGCCTCCGGGGCGCCGGTGGTCACGACGACGGTGTCCTCGAGCGGCCCGGCGCGCTCGACGGCGGGCAGCTCGCCGTCCCCGGCCTCGCCGCCGGCCGGCCCCGTGCCGGCGGGCTGGAGCGCGGCCGGCTGCTCGGGGTCCAGGTCGGCGACCGCGGCGACCGCGCCGGCGGCGTCCACCTGCTGTGCCTCGCCCAGCTCCAGCCCGGTGGCCTCGGCGACGGCGTCCGGGGCGGCGGGGACGGCCACCACCTCGGATCCGCCGTCGCCGCCGGCGTCGCCCTCGGCGGCCCCGACGGCGAGCACCGTCGTGGTGCCGAGGCGCTCCAGCTCGCCGCTCAGCGCGTCGGCGGTGCCGCCGCCGGCCGGCTCGAGCAGCAGCGGGACGCCGAGGCCGGTGGCGGCCGAGGCGCCCAGCAGCGTGCCTGCGTCGTCGCCGTCGCGGGCGACGACGACGACCTCCGCGCGGTCGAAGAGCGCCCGGCTGGCGGAGGCGGCCGAGGCGACGGGGTCCTCGTCGGCCACGAGGGTGAGGCGGGCGTCGGGCGCGGAGGTCGCCACACCAGCGGCCGGCTCGGCCTCGTCGCCCGAGGCCGCGCCACAGCCGCTGACCAGCAACACCACGGTCACGGCGACCGGCACCGTCGGAGAGCGCACGGCTCCCTCCCCCCGGCCGGGCACACGGTCGCGCGGGAGCACGACGGCGGTGGCCGTGCCCGGCCTCCGGCGACCCTAACGACGCACCGGCCCTGGACAGCCGACATCCTCCCTCGGGAGCATCGCGACCGAGATGAGCCGCACCCCGCTGTCGGGTCAGCCCGACACCCGATCGACCGGCTGGCAGGCTGGGTCCTCCCGCCCGTCCCGGCCAGGCTCGACGGCATGACCACAGACACCGCCGTCCTGCCGACCGTGGCCCCGACACCGCACGCCCCGACCCGAGCGCACGGGTGGTTGCGGCAGCTCGGGATCGACACCGGCTACGCACTCCTCGCCTTCCCCCTGGCCGTCGTCGGCTTCGCCGTCGTGGTCACCGGCCTGGCGGCCGGCACCGGGCTGCTGGTCGTGTGGGTGGGCGTGGCCGTCCTCGCCGCGACGCTCCTGGCGGCCCGGGGGTTCGCCGGCGTCGAGCGGGCCTGGCTGCCCGGCGTCCTCGGGACCCCGCTGCCCCGCCCGGCCTACCGGAGGGCGGAGGGGCGCGCGGTCCGCCGGCTGACCACGCCGCTGCGCGACCCCCAGTGCTGGCTGGACGCGCTGCACGCCGTGCTGCGCTTCCCGGTCGCCCTGGTGGCGTTCGTGCTCACCGTCACCTGGTGGGCGGGAACCCTGAGCGGGCTGACCTACGGCCTCTGGGACTGGGCGCTGCCCGACGCCTCCACCGACCCGGACGACACCGACCTGCTCGAGCTGCTCGGGTTCGAGTCGTCGGCGTGGTCGCGGATCGCCTTGTACACGCTCATCGGCGCCGTCTTCGCCGTCCTGCTGCCGTTCGTCGTCCGCGGGGTGGCGCTGCTGCAGGCCACCCTCGGGCGGGTGCTGCTGACCTCCCGCGCCGCCACGCAGGCCGAGCTCGGCCGCCTGGCCGAGGGGCGGGACGCCGCGGTCGCCGCCGAGGCGGTGGCGCTGCGCCGGCTGGAGCGCGACATCCACGACGGGCCGCAGCAGCGCCTGGTGCGGCTGGGGATGGACCTCGCCCGGGCCCAGCGCCAGCTCGACCGCGACCCCACCCCCGCCCGGGCGACCCTGGGCGAGGCGGTCGACCTGGCGCACGAGGCCCTGGAGGAGCTGCGCGCGCTCTCGCGGGGCATCGCGCCGCCGGTGCTGGCCGACCGTGGCCTGGCTGCCGCGCTGGCCGCCGTCGCGGCGCGCTCCCCGGTGCCCGTCGAGCTCGCCGTGGACCTGCCCCGGGAGCGGCTGGCCCCCGCCGTGGAGCACACCGCGTACTTCGTGGTCAGCGAGGCGCTGGCGAACGTGGCCAAGCACAGCGGCGCGACGACCTGCCGGGTCACCGTCGAGGACGACGGTCGTGGCGGCGCGGTGACGGCGCCGGGACACGGCCTCGCGGGGCTCGCCGACCGGCTGCGCGCGGTGGACGGCGTCCTGACCGTCGACAGTCCGCCCGGCGGACCCACCCGGCTGGTCGCGGAGCTGCCGTGCGGGTCGTGATCGCCGACGACTCGGTGCTGCTCCGGGAGGGGCTGGTGCGGCTGGTCGAGGAGGAGGGGTGCGAGGTCGTCGCCGCCGTCGGCGACGGCCCCGGGCTGGTGCGGGCGGTGGTCGAGCACCGGCCCGACGTCGCCGTGGTCGACGTCCGGATGCCCCCCACCCACACCGACGAGGGGCTGCGGGCCGCGGTGGAGGCCCGGGCCGCCGTCCCCGGCACGGCGGTGCTCGTGCTCTCCCAGTACGTCGAGGTGGCCTACGCGGACGAGCTGCTCGCCGACGGCCGCGGCGGGGTCGGCTACCTGCTCAAGGACCGCGTCGCCGACCTCGACTCGTTCCTGGCCGCGCTGGCCGGCGTCACCGCCGGCGGCACCGTGCTCGACCCCCAGGTGGTCGCCCAGCTCTTCGCCCGTCGCCGCGCCGACGACCCGGTGCGCCGGCTGACGCCGCGGGAGCGCGAGGTGCTCGGCCTGATCGCCGAGGGCCACTCGAACGGCGCGATCGCCCGGCGGCTGGTGGTCACCGAGGGCGCCGTCGAGAAGCACACCCAGCGGATCTTCGCCAAGCTCGGTCTGACCCAGGACGAGGACCAGCACCGCCGGGTGATGGCGACCCTCGCCTACCTGCGCCACTGACCGGGAGGTCACCCACGGTGGAACCCGACGACGCTCCCGAGGTCCGAGTCCTCAACACCAACGTGTCGATGTCGCGGCACAAGGCGGCGGCGCAGGCCGTGCACGCCGCCCTGGCCGCGTTCGGGATCCCCCACGGGCGGGTCGTCGTGCTGGGCGGCCGGCCGGACGAGGTGGCCGCGATGGACGTCGTCGTCCGGGACGCCGGCCGCACCGAGGTGGCACCCGGGACCCTGACCGCCGGCGCCACGGTGGTCCGCTGACGGCTCCCCGCTGCCCGCGGCACCGTCGCGGCCGGCCGGGGGGACGGACGGGAGGAGTGGGCGTGGGTGTGCGACAGGGTGACGTCGTCCAGGTGGCCGAGGCCGTCTTCTGGGTCCGCGGGACCCTCGTGAACTGGTACCTGCTGCAGGACGGCCGGGACCTGACCCTGGTCGACACCGGCTACCCCGGCGACGCCGACGACGTCGAGGCCTCCATCGGGCTGACCGGCCACCGACCCGAGGACCTCCGTGCCGTCCTGATCACGCACGCCCACACCGACCACCTCGGTGCGGTGGCCCGGCTGCACGACCGGTACGGCACCCCCGCCTACGCCGACCCGGTGGAGGTGCCCCACGCCCGGCGCGAGCACCTGGAACAGGTGTCGGTCCCCACGGTCCTGGCGCACGCCTGGCGCCCGCGTGTGGCCGCCTGGGCGCTGCGCGCCCTGCGCAGCGGGGGGACGCGCGACGTGCGCGCGGCCGAGGTCGTCCCCTTCCCCGCCGGTGGAGCGCTGGACCTGCCGGGCGCCCCGGTCCCCGTCCCGACCCACGGCCACACGTCGGGCCACACGGCCTTCCACCTGCCGCGGGCCGGCGTCGTGCTGACCGGGGATGCGCTGGTGACCGGCCACCCGACGTCGGCCCGCCGCGGTCCCCAGCTCCTGCCGGCCTTCTTCCACCACGACACGGAACGGGCGGTTGCGACCCTGGCCGACCTCGCGCGGCTGGACGCCGACGTGGTGCTGCCGGGGCACGGCCCGGCCCACCGCGGTCCGGTGCGCGACGCCGTCCTCCGTGCCCTGGACCGGTAACCGGTCGCACGAGGTCGCAGGCTCCCGGTAGACAGCTCGGGTGACCGACTTCGCCGACCAGCTGCGCCCCGCCACTCCCGAGGACTGGCCGTCGTTCAGCCGGGCCCTGTTCACCGCGTTCGCCGAGGAGCCGCCCGCGTCCTTCGTCGACGCCGTCCCCGCGCACGCGGAGCTGGACCGCTCCCTCGGGCTGTGGGAGGGCGACCGGGTGGTCGCCACGTCCGGCGTCTACAGCCGGGAGCTCACCGTGCCCGGCGGCGTCGTCCCGTGTGCCGCCGTGACCTGGGTGAGCGTCGCGCCCAGCCACCGGCGGCGCGGCGTGCTGACCGCGGTCATGCGGCGCCAGCTCACCGAGATCCACGAGCAGGGGCGCGAGCCGGTCGCGGCGCTGTGGGCCTCGGAGTCCTCGATCTACGGCCGCTTCGGCTACGCGCCGGCCACCGAGCGCGGCAACCTCTCCGGCGATGTCGCCCGGCTGGTGCTGCGGCCGGACGTCGACCTCGGCGCGGGGCGGGTCGAGCAGGTCGGCGTCGAGGACTTCCGCGCGGCCGCCGTGGGCCTGCACGACCGGGTGCGCCGATCCGTGCCCGGCAACCTCGCCCGCGACGCCCACTGGTGGGACCGGGGCCTGGACGACGACCCCACCCAGCGCCACGGCGCGTCCGAGCGGCGCTTCCTGCGGCACGTCGAGCCCGACGGCGCGGTCACCGGCTACGCCGCCTACCGCGTCCGGTCGGCGTGGAGCGACGACGGTCAGCCCGAGGGCACCGTCGTCGTCGAGGAGGTGCGCTCCCTGACGACGCCGGCGTACGCGGCGCTGTGGCGGTTCCTGCTGTCGCTGGACCTCGTCCGCACGATGCGGGCGCCGAGCGCCCCGCCGGACGACCCGCTGCGGCACCTGCTGGCCGAGCCGCGGGCGCTGCGCGCGCAGCCGTACGACGCGCTGTGGGTGCGGCTGGTCGACGTCGGCCGCGCGCTGGCCGCCCGCCGCTACCCGGCCCGGGTCAACCTGGTGCTCGAGGTGCGTGACCGGTTCTGCCCCTGGAACGACGGCCGCTGGGCCCTCGTCGGACACCCGGCCGGCGCCTTCTGCGCCGAGACCGACGCCGACCCCGACCTCGTGCTCGACGTCGAGGCGCTGGGCGCGGCCTATCTCGGCGGGGTGTCGCTGGCGACGTTGCAGGCGGCCGGCCGGGTCACCGAGGTCAGCCCGGGTGCGGTCACCCAGGCCGGGACGGCGTTCCGCTGGCCGGTGACGCCGTGGTGCCCCGACGAGTTCTAGACGGACTCCTCGCGCGTGGGGAGCCCACCTGCAGGACGGCGTCGGTCGCGCTCGTAGTCGGTGATCAGGCCGATCCGGCGCACGTGCCGCTCCTCGCCGCTGAACGGCGTGGCGAGGAAGTGCAGCACCAGCTCGGTGGCCTCCTCGACGCTGTGCTGACGGGCGCCGATCGAGACGACGTTGGCGTCGTTGTGCTGGCGGGCCAGCTCGGCGGTCTCCCGGTTCCACACCAGCGCGGCGCGCACCCCGGGCACCTTGTTGGCCGCGATCTGCTCGCCGTTGCCGGAGCCGCCGATGACCACGCCGAGGCTGCCGGGCTCGGTCACCGTCCGCTCCCCGACCTCGAAGCAGAACGGCGGGTAGTCGTCCTGGGCGTCGTACTCGAACGCCCCGCAGTCGACCGGCTCGTGGCCGGCGTCGGCCAGCGCCTGCTTGAGGTGCTCCTTGAACTCCAGGCCGGCGTGGTCGGTCCCGACGAAGACGCGCATGCCGGGGAGTCTGTCAGGCTGCCGGGATGGCGGTGCTCGGTGTCGACGGCTGGCGCGGCGCCTGGGTCGGCGCCCGGCTGGACGGCCGCACGGTGGAGCTGCTGGCGCTGCCCGACGCAGCCGCTGTCCTCGCCGTGCCGGGCATCGAGGCGGTCGGCATCGACATGCCGATCGGGCTGCCGGACGACCGCCCGCGGGTGTGCGACGACCTGGCCCGCGATCGGCTCCGCCCGTACGGCGCCGCGAGTTCCGTCTTCCCCACCCCGGTCCGGGCGGTCCTGGCCACGGACGACTACGCCGAGGCACGGGCGCTCTCCCGCGCGGCGACTGACCCGCCGCGCGCCCCGTCCGCGCAGTCGTTCCGGCTGGTGAGGGCCATCCGGTCGCTGGACGACGCCCTGGGTGAGCCACCGGCCGACCACGTCGTGGAGGTGCACCCCGAGCTGACCTTCCGGGCGCTCGCCCCCGGGCTCCGGGATGCCAAGGTGACCGCACGTGGGATGGCGCGGCGACTGGCCGCCCTCCGCACGGTCATGGACGTGGACGCGGCCCTGCTGGAGGCCCCGCCGCGGGTGCCGGCCGTGGACGCGCTCGACGCCTGTGCCGCAGCCTGGTCGGCCCGGCGGATCGCCGACGACACCGCGGAGTGCCTCGGGGACGGCGCGGTCGACGCCCGCGGCCGGCCGATGCGCATCTGCTGGTAGGAGGACCCCCTGCCCCCTGGCCGGCTCGAGAGGCGGAGGGGATCCTCTCTTCAGGTCACCCGGCGCACCACCGGCAGAGGCAGCACCCGCAGCAACCCGGCGACCGGACGCCAGGGCCACCCGGGCACGTAGGCGCGCACCGGTTCGCGCTCGATGGCAGCGGTGAGCGCGTCGACGCCGGTGTCGAGGTCGACGGTGAACGGGCCGCGGCGGCCGACGTTGATGTCGGTGGCGATGTAGCCCGGCAGGATCGTCGAGACGACGATCGGCGTGCCGTGGACGTCGGAACGGATGCCCTCGGCGAGGGAGTTGAGCGCAGCCTTGCTCGCGCCGTAGGCGGTGCGGGTGCCGCGCATGCCGCGGATCGAGGCGACCGAGGAGATGAGCACGAGGTGCCCGGCGCCCTGGGCGCGGAAGAGCTCCATCGCGGCCTCGCACTGGGCGTGCGAGCCGAGGACGTTGGTCTGCAGGACGGCGCGGTTGGCCGCGGCGTGCCCGGTGCCGACCGAGCCGCCCTTCCCGATGCCGGCGTTGACGACCGCGCGGTCCAGGCCGCCGAGCCGATCGGCCAGCGCCGGCACGACCGTGGCGACCGACTCGGGATCATCGACGTCCATCGCCGCGACCTCGACCCGGATGCCGGGACGGGCGGCGCGCAGCTCCCGCTGCAGGGCCTCGAGGCGGTCGAACCGGCGGGCGGCGAGCGCGAGGTCACGGCCCATCCCCGCTAAGCGGCGGGCCATGCCCTCGCCGAGGCCGGAGCTCGCGCCGGTGATCAGGATGCGCTGTCGGGCGGGGTGCGGCACCGGCTGAGGATGCCGCACCCCCGGCCCCGCTGCAGGGGCCCTGGCCCCGTCCCGGGCCCCACCCTGAGCGTGCGAAGGGTGGGGAGGGCGGGGTCCTCCCACGAGTGGCGGGGGCAGCGGGGTCCTTCGCTCAGCGGCGGGTGATCTCCAGCGCGTCGGCCGGCACGGAGTCCATGTCGGGCCCGGAGAGCCGGGTCCGCTTGAGCTCCCAGAAGTCGGGGAGGTTGGCCAGCAGGACGGCGCCGTCGAATGCCTTGCCGGCGTCCTCACCGGTGGGCACCTTGCTGATGACCGGACCGAAGAACGCCACGCCGTCGATGTGCATGACCGGGGTGCCGACGTCGTCACCGACCGGGTCCATGCCCTCGTGGTGGCTCTTCTCGAGGGCCTCGTCGTACTCGGTGGAGGTGGCGGCCTCGGCCAGCGAGGCCGGCAGGCCGACCCGCTCCAGCGCGGGGGCGATCAACTCGTCGAGCTCGAGGCCCTCGTGGTGGCGCAGCGTGCCCATGGCCGTGTAGAGGTCGCCGAGGACGTCGTCGCCGTGCTGCTGCGCCGCGGCGATCGCGACCCGCACCGGGCCGATCGCCTTCTCCATCATGCGCTGGTACTCCTCCGGCAGGTCCCGGCCGCGGTTGAGCACCGCCAGGGACATGACGTGCCAGTGCAGGTCGATGTCGCGGACCTTCGCCGCCTCCAGCACCCAGCGGCTGGTCAGCCACGCCCACGGGCACAGCGGGTCGAACCAGAAGTCCACGCGGGCCTTCACCGGCGCGCTCTGCACTGCCTCGGTCATGCGTTCTGCTCCTCGCGTCGTTCCTGCCCGGCGACGGTGCGCCGGTGTCGTCTCTGCCGGGTGCCAAGCCGGCCGGGGGAGGCGTTGTTCCCGCGGTGCCCCGCGGTCGCCCGGGCGGTGGCCCGGGCGGTCGCCCGGGCGGGTGGCCTCCCGGTCCAGGTCGGGGGCGTGTCGGGGGGCCGTGGGAAGCTCGCCTGCGTGGCCGTACCCAACCTGACCCGCGATGACGCCGCCGCCCGCGCCCGACTGCTGGCGGTCGACAGCTACGACGTCCAGTTCGACCTGACCGACGGCGCCGGGCACGCCGGCGAGCACACCTTCGGGTCGACGACGACGGTGCGGTTCACCTGCCGCGAGCCCGGGGCCGGCACCTTCATCGACCTGGTCGCCGAGAAGGTCCACTCGGCCACGCTGAACGGCGAGCCGCTGGACGTCTCGGCCTACAGCGAGGAGGGCGGCCTGCCGCTGCCCGGGCTGGCCGCCGAGAACACCCTCGTCGTCGAGGCCGACTGCCGGTACTCCAACTCCGGCGAGGGGCTGCACCGCTTCGTCGACCCCGAGGACGGGCAGGTCTACCTCTACACGCACTTCGAGCCGGCCGAGGCCAAGCGGGTGTTCACCTGCTTCGACCAGCCCGACCTGAAGGCCAGCTACACGGTGCACGTCACCGCGCCGTTCGACTGGCAGGTCGTCTCCAACACCGGCGAGCGCACCGTCGAGGCGGGCCCCGGCGGCTCCCAGCTGGTGCACTTCGGGCCGACGAAGCGGCTGTCGACCTACCTGCTCGCGCTGATCGCCGGCCCCTACGCGAAGGTGACCGACTCCCACGAGGGCATCCCGCTGGGGCTGTACTGCCGTGCCTCGCTGGCCCGGTACCTCGACCCCGAGGAGCTGTTCCGGGTCACCAAGCAGGGCTTCGACTTCTACCACCGGGTCTTCGACTACCCGTACCCGTTCGACAAGTACGACCAGCTGTTCGTGCCGGAGTTCAACGCCGGGGCGATGGAGAACGCCGGCGCGGTGACCTTCCTGGAGGACTACGTCTTCCGGTCAAAGGCCACCCGGGCGCGCTACGAGCGGCGCGCGGAGACCGCGCTGCACGAGCTGGCGCACATGTGGTTCGGCGACCTGGTGACCATGCGCTGGTGGGACGACCTGTGGCTCAACGAGTCCTTCGCCACGTACATCTCCACGCTGTGCCAGGCCGAGGCCACCGAGTACACGACCGCGTGGACGACGTTCGCCAACACCGAGAAGGCGTGGGCCTACGCGCAGGACCAGCTGCCCTCGACCCACCCGATCGCCGCCGACATGGTCGACGTGGCCGCGGTCGAGGTGAACTTCGACGGCATCACGTACGCCAAGGGCGCCTCGGTGCTCAAGCAGCTGGTGGCCTACGTCGGCCGCGACCAGTTCCTGGCCGGGATCCGCCGCTACTTCCGCACCCACGAGTACGGCAACACCACGCTGGCCGACCTGCTCGGCCCCCTGGAGGAGAGCACGGGCCGCGACCTCACCGAGTGGGCGCGGCAGTGGCTGGAGACCAGCCAGGTGAACACGCTGCGGCCGGTCCTCGAGCTCTCCGACGACGGCCGGTACGCGCGCGTCGCGATCCAGCAGACGGCGGTGCCCGAGCACCCGGTGCTGCGGCGGCACCGGCTGGCCGTGGGCCTCTACGACAGGGGGCCCGAGGGGCTGACCCGGCGCACCCGGGTGGAGCTGGACGTCGAGGGTGAGCTGACCGAGGTGCCCGAGCTCGCCGGCCACCCCGTGGCGGACCTCGTGCTGGTCAACGACGACGACCTGACGTACGCCAAGCTGCGGCTCGACGAGCGCTCGCTGGCCACCCTGCAGGAGGCGATCGGCACCATCCCCGACCCGCTGCCGCGCGCGCTGTGCTGGTCGGCGGCCTGGGACATGACCAGGGACGCGGAGCTGCCGGCCCGCGACTGGGTGGCACTGGTGCTGGCCGGGGTGGACGCCGAGACCGAGATCAGCGTCGTCCAGTCGCTGCTGGCCCGGGTGCAGTCGGCGCTGGCCAACTACGCCGATCCCCGCTGGGCCGAGACCGGCTGGCGGGCCCTGGCCGACAAGGCCCTGGCCGCCCTCGAGGCGGCGGAGCCCGGCAGTGACACGCAGCTGCAGTGGTCGCGCACCTTCGCCGCCGCCGCCCGGACCGAGGAGCACGCCGCCGTGCTGCGCGGTCTGCTCGACGGCTCCCGGGTCGTCGAGGGGCTGCCGGTCGACGCCGACGCCCGCTGGGCCTTCCTGCACGGCCTGGTCGCCATCGGTGCCGCCGGGGACGCCGAGATCGCCGCCGAGGAAGCGCGCGACGCCACGGCGACCGGGCAGCGGCGGGCCGCGACCGCACGGGCGCTGCGGCCGACGGCGGCGGCCAAGGAGGAGACCTGGCAGCGGGCGTTCCACGACGACACCGTCCCCAACGCGGTGCACGAGGCGATGCTGCAGGGCTTCTGGCACCCCGCCCAGCGGTCGCTCACGGCCGGCTACGTCGAGCGGTACTTCGCCGACATCCGCCCGCTGTGGGACCGGCGTCCCGGCGAGATCGCCAAGAACGCGGTGCAGTACCTCTTCCCGCCGGTGGTCGAGCTGCGCACGGTGCAGGCCGCCGACACCTGGCTGGCCGACCCCGACCACCCGGCGCCGCTGCGCCGGCTGGTCGCCGAGGGCCGCGACGGGATCGCCCGGTCGCTGCGGGCCCGGGAGCGGGACGCCGCCGCGAGCGACTGAACCGTCGAACGCGAGAGGCCCAGGACCCGACGGGTCCTGGGCCTCTCGCGTTCGACAGCCGTCCCCGGCCCCCCTGCAGGGCCCCGCCGCGAGCCTGCGAGGGGCGGGGGCAGGGGGCCTCAATGGGTGCGCAGCCCCCGGGGGTGGCCGGCCTGGTCCGACAGCTGGCGCAGGCCGTTGACGATGCCGCCCACCAGGTCGCCGGTGGCGAAGGCGTTGGTCATCGACAGCACGGCCAGGGCGCAGGCGCGGTCGGGCAGCCGGCGCGCGGCCGCGGCACCGGTGACGACCTCGACGACCCGCTGGCCGGGCGAGACGGCGATGAGCACCGACTCGGGCAGGTCCGAGCCGGAGCGCTCGAAGAGCTCCTCGGCGCGGGCCCGGGTCTGGGAGCCGAGGTCACCGATGTAGAGGGTGAAGCGCAGCCCGGTCTCCCGGGAGGACATGGTCAGTGCCTCGTCGATGCGCAGCAGCTCGCGGTAGCTGAAGATCGAGTCCGGGGCCTCGGCCTCGTCGGCGCGCGTCGCCGTGGTGCCGGCCGACGTCGCGGTGTCGTGCGACGTCGCTTCGAGTGCGCTGGTCATCTCCCGCCTCCGTGGGGGATCTCGGGGGTGCTGCGGTGGACGATCACGCGGTCACCAGGTCCCGCGGGCGCCGCCGAACGGACGCGCTGCGGCCGCGGCGGACGGACCGGCCGCCAGGACGCGCGCCCCGATGGCGCCGTGCGTGCCGTCGCCCCCGCCGTGGGGCGCGGTCGGCGCACCGGGCTGACCGGTGTTCCGCTCGCCGTGCTGTTCCGGGTACATGGACGAGCCCAGCGCGGTGGTCCCGTCACCGGGGACGGCGGCGGGGCCGTGCGCCTCGGTGGGGCCGTGGCCACCACCGCCGACCGGGTGCGGCTCGTACCAGACCGGCTCGTGCTCCCACGGCTGGCCGGGCTTGTAGCGCGGCTTCTTGCGCCGCCCGGGGACGAGGGTGAGCAGGGCCAGGACGGCCACCACGGCCAGCGGGGCCACCGCGTAGACGAGGATGGTCTCGACGACGGTCACGTCCCTCAACCTACCGGCAGCCGCCGCTGCTCTCATGATCAGTACCAGGACGGCGGGTGGCGGTGCGCCCAGGGGCGGGCGGCCTCCAGCTGGGCGGCCAGCGCGATGAGCGTGACCTCGTCCGCGGGCCGCCCGACGAGCATCGTCCCGACCGGTAGCCCGTCGTCGGTCCAGTACAGCGGGACGCTCACCGCCGGCTGACCGGTGACGTTGAAGACCGCGGTGAAGGCCGCGTAGCGCTTCTGCCGCTCGAAGTCCGCGGCACCGTCGCCGTCGGCGTCGAACCAGCCCAGCGGCCGCGGCGTCATGGTGGTCACCGGAGCGAGCAGCACGTCGTAGCCGGCGGTGGCGGTGGTGAAGCGGCGGGCGAACAGCCGCAGCGCGGTGAGCGCCTCCATCGCCTGCTGCGCCGACAGCGCCAGGCCGCGGGCCCGCAGCTCCCGGGTGAGCGGCCGCAGCTCGCCGACCCGCTCCGGCGGCACCGGCAGCAGCGTGCCCGAGAGGGTCCACACCCGCTCGAAGGCGGCGAGGACGTCGGGGCCCAGCAACCCGACCGGCACGTCCTCGACCTCGTGCCCGAGGTCCCCGAGCAGGCGGGCGGCGTCGTCGAACGCCGCCTGCACGGCCGGCTCCAGCCCGGCGTCGGCCATGGGTGACTCCAGGTACCGGCCGATGCGCAGCCGGCCGACCGGTCGGTCGGCCGCACCGAGGAACGTCTCGCCGGGCGGCAGCGGCGGCGCCCACGCCGGGTCACCGGTCACCGGCCCGGCCATCGCGTCGAGCAGCACCGCCGCGTCGCGCACGGTGCGGGCCAGCGGACCGTTGGTGCCCAGCCCGGTGACGTCGCCGCCGAGGGGCGCGTTGCTCACCCGGCCGCGGCTGGGCTTGATGCCGACCAGGCCGTTGATGCTCGCCGGGATGCGGATCGACCCGCCGCCGTCACTGCCCTGCGCGACCGGCAGCATCCCGGCGGCCACGGCGACCGCCGCTCCCCCGCTGGAGCCGCCGGCCAGCCGGCCGGGGTCCCACGGGCAGCGGGCCGGGCCGGCCAGCTCGTTGTCGGTGTAGCAGGGGAATCCGAACTCGGGCGTGTTCGTCTTGCCGAGGCTGATCGTCCCGGCCTCGGCCAGCCGGGTCACCACCGCGTCGTCGACGGTGGGGACGTTGCCGGCGAGCACGGTGCTGCCGAACGTCGTCCGGACGCCGGCGGTGTTGTTGAGGTCCTTGACCGCCGTCGGGACGCCGAGCAGCGGCGGCAGCTCGCCGCCCTCGCGCAGCCGGCGCTCGGCACGGCGGGCCCCGGCCAGGGCGCGCTCCGGGGTCACGGTGAGGAAGGCGCCGAGGCCGGCGTCGAGGGCCTCGACCCGGCGCAGCGCGTGCTCGACGAGCTCGGTGGGGCTCACCTGCCGCGACCGGACGGCGGCCGCCTGTTCCAGCGCGGTCAGATCGTGCAACTGCGTCACGGCCGCGAACGCTAGCCTCCGCCCGTGACGCTCGGCCGCCCGTTCTGGACCTTCTGGACGGCGGCGGTGCTGGTCAACCTCGGCGACGGCATCCGGCTCGCGGCCTTCCCCCTGCTCGCGGCGTCCCTCTCACCGGACCCGTTCACCGTGGGCGCGGTCGCGGCGGCGGGCACGCTGCCGTGGCTGCTCACCGGCCCGGTCGCCGGTGTCCTCGCCGACCGGCACGGCGCCCGGCTGGTCCTGCCGTTGGCCGACGCCGGGCGCGCGCTGGTGCTGCTCGTCCTGGTCGGGCTGCTCCTGGCCGGACGAGCCCCTGTCCCGGTCGTCGCGGCCGCCGCCTTCCTGCTCGGGGTCGGCGAGACGGTCCGGGACGTGGCGTCCGAGACCGTCGTCCCCCGGCTGGTCCCCCAGGTGCTGTTGGAGCGGGCGAACGGGCGGCTGAGCGCGGGCACCGTCCTCGGGAACGAGTTCGTCGGCCCGCTGGCCGGCGGGGTGCTGTTCGCCGCCGGCGCCGCGCTGCCCTTCCTCGTCAACGGCGCCACCACCGCGCTGGCCGTCCTCCTGGTGCTGTGGCTCCCGGCCGCGCTGCTCTCGGCGGTGGCGGCGCCGCCGGGACAGCGGGAGCCGGGATGCCGCAGTCTCCGCGCCGGGCTGGCATGGCTGGCCGGCGACCGGCCACTGCGCGCCCTGGCCCTCGCGGTCGCCGCCATCGCGCTCGCCGACAGCGCCTGGTTCGCCGTCTTCGTCGTCTTCGCCGAGCAGCGGCTCGGGCTCGGTCCGGCCGGCTTCGGGGCGCTGCTGGCGCTCGGTGCGGGCGGTGGGCTGGTCGGGGCGTTGCTGGCCGACCGGCTGGTCGGTGGGCGGCGGCACCGGCCGGTGGTGGCCGGCAGCGCGCTGCTGGCCTCCGTCACGCCGTCCCTGCTGCTGGTCGCCGGGGAGCTGTGGGCGGCCGGCGTGGTCGTCGTCGCGACCAGCGCCGCGTTCGGGACACTCAACGTGGCGGCCGCGTCGCTGCGCCACCGGGGCGTCCCCATCCACCTGCTCGGCCGGGTGACCGCGACCTGGCGCACCGGCGTCTACGGCTGCTCCGCCCTCGGCGCGCTGAGCGGTGGACTGCTCGCCTCGACCGCGGGGCTGGACGCGCCGTTCCTGGCCGGCGCGGCCCTCGGCGCCGCGGCCGCCGTCGCGTGGTGGCTGGCCTCGGCACCGCGCCCCCGTCCGGCGGGGTAGACACAGCCGCGTGGACCTGACCCGCGCCGCCGCCGCGGCCCTCGACGCCGCCGACCCGCTGGCCGGGTTCCGCGCCCGGTTCGCCGGCGCGGGGGACGATGCTTCCGACCCCACCCGCCCGCTCTACCTGGACGGCAACTCGCTGGGGAGGATGCCGGTGGAGACGCCGGCCGCGCTCGCGCGGGTGGTCGAGGAGGAGTGGGCGCGGGGCCTGGTGCGCTCGTGGTCGTCGTGGATCGGCGCCGCCACCCGGGTGGGAGACCTGCTCGCCGAGGGTGTGCTGGGCGCGCGGGCGGGCGAGGTGCTGGTGGGTGACTCCACCACGGTCGACCTCTACAAGCTGCTGGTGGCTGCCGCGGACGCCCGGCCAGGCCGCGACGTGCTCGTCTGTTCCGCCGACGACTTCCCCACCGACCGCTACGTGGTCGCCGGGGTGGCGCAGGCGCGCGGGATGACCGTGCGCGAGGTGCCCGCCGACGTCGACGAGGGGCTGGACCCGGCGGTGCTGACCGCGGCGCTGGACGAGCGGGTCGCCGTCGTCGTCCTGTCCGCGGTCGCCTACCGCTCCGGGGCGCTGGTCGACGTCGCCGCCGTCACCCGGACGGCGCGGGAGGCCGGGGTGCTGGTTGTCTGGGACCTGTCGCACGCCGCGGGCGCGGTGCCGGTCGACCTGGCGGCCAACGGCGTCGACCTGGCCGTGGGCTGCACGTACAAGTACCTCAACGGCGGGCCGGGCGCCCCGGCCTTCCTCTACGTGCGCCGCTGGCTGCAGGAGCAGCTCCGGCAGCCGATCTGGGGATGGTTCGGTCAACGCGCCCAGTTCGCCATGGGCCCGGTCTACGACCCGGTCCCGGGTGTGGAGCGCTTCGCCGTCGGGACGCCGCCGGTGCTGGCGCTCGCCGCGGTGGAGGTCGGCGCCCGGCTGGTGGCCGAGGCCGGGGTCGACCGGCTGGCGGCCAAGGGCCGCGCGCTGGGTGAGCTGATCGTCGCCCTGGCCGACGCCTGGCTGGCGCCGCACGGCGTCGCGCTGGCCTCACCCCGCGACCCGGCCCACCGCGGCACGCACGTGACCCTCGCCTCCCCCTGCGCCTGGCAGCTCACCCAGGCGCTGGTCGACCGGGGCGTCGTCCCCGACTTCCGGACGCCGGATCGCGTCCGGCTGGGCCCGGCGCCGCTCTACACCCGCTTCGTCGACGTCTGGGACGCGATGGCCTGCCTCCGCGACGTGCTGGCGAGCGGGGCGCACGAGGCGTACCCGACCGAGCGCGCCCGCGTGACCTGAGGAACGGCCCTCGTGCAGGAACCCGCCGTGGCCCCGTCCAGAGGCTCGCCGCGAGCCTGCGAGCGGTGAGGGGGACGGGAGTCCTTCTTCAGTCCGGGTCGGGGACGCCGATCGGGTTGCCCTCCGGCCAGACGCCCGCCGCCACGACCGTGCGGCGCACCGGCCTCAGCAGCGCGGCCAGCCGGTCGCAGCGCGCGTCGCCGAGCGCCTGCCACGGACCCAGCGCCAGCCGGTCGGTGTCGGCCTCGACGGCGGCGACGATCGCGGCGCCCTCCGCGGTGAGCTCCTCGCCGGCCAGCCAGCCGCGGGCAGCGAGCGCGCCGGCGGCGGCGTCCCACGCGGTGTCGTCCCACCCGCGGGCGCGCATCAGCCACTCCCGCGCCGTCCGCCCGGCCGCGGCGGCCAGGACGTGCGCACCGACGCCGGAGATGCCCCGCTGCAGCAGGGCCGCGTTGTGCCCGTCACCGCGGTACTCGCGCAGCGTGGTGAGGGACTGCCAGACCGACAGGTGCGGCTCCGAGGGCACCGGCAGCCCGGCGTTGGCCGCGGCCAGCGGGCGGCCGGGGGCGTCCACCGCCGCGGCGGCGACGGCGAGCAGCTCGGCGGTCTCCGCCGCGGCGGCCGAGCCGGGCCACTCCTCCCCCAGCACCCGGCGCACCGCGGCGTCCACCCCGGCCAGCCGCGCGTCGAGCACCGTGGCCGGGGCGGCCACCTCCCACACCGCGGGCACGCGCCGGGCCACGAACGCCGGCGCGAAGTTGTAGAAGGTCGCCGTCACGACCTCGGCACCGACCGGGCCCAGCGGCGCGGCGCGCTGCGCGAAGTAGGTGCTCCAGAACCCGCGCAGCCCGGTCGCCTCGGCCGCCGACCGGGACCCCTCGGCGAAGTAGGTGAGCGCGTGGTACGGCTCCCCCAGCGCCCACAGCCGCCGCGCCGTGGCTGGTGAGGTCATGAGAAGGACCCCCTGCCCCCCACCACTCGTGGGAGGACCCCGTCCTCCCCACCCTTCGCCCGCTCAGGGCGGGGCCCGGGACGAGGCCGGGGCCCGTGCAGGCGGCCAGGCTCTCTCATGCGCTGACGCTCTCCGGCATGCCGAGCCACTCCCGCCAGCGCGGGTCGACGGTGCGCGCGCCGAGCAGCCGCCAGGCCGCACCGCTCGGGGTCCGGGGCGGGTGCGGCAGCTTCCAGCCGAGCTCGGCCAGCGACCGGTCGGCCTTGGTGTGGTTGCAGCGTCGGCAGGCCGCGACGACGTTGTCCCAGGTGTGCGTGCCGCCGCGGCTGCGCGGGACGACGTGGTCGATGCTCGTGGCCGAGCCGCCGCAGTAGACGCAGGTCGAGGCGTCGCGGTGGAACACCGCCCGTCGCGACAGCGGAACCTGTGCCGGGTAGGGCACGCGGACGTAGCGGGTCAGGCGCACCACCACCGGCACCGGCAGGGACACCGTCTCGGCGTGCACCTCCTCGGCCGCGCTGTGCACCGAGACCGCCTTGTCGGCGAGCACGAGCACGATGGCGCGCCGGCTGGAGACCACGCACAGCGGCTCGTAGGTGGCGTTGAGCAGCAGCGTCGCGGCTGCGGTCGACCGCGCCGGGACGGGGGCCATCGGATGGGAGTGGTGGTCGCGCCGCGGACCTGGCTGGCCTGCGGACGACCCGGACGCGGTACGCGGCACGGGGCACCTCCGGCGCCCGGGGCCGCGCGCCGGGTGCAGTGCGACCCGTGGGCGACCCCATTCTGACCTGCGAACCCGCTCCCGCGCTCCCGGGAGGTGTTCCGCGGGCTCGGGAGCGGCTCGGGCCGTCACTACCGTGGGCCGCGTGCGCTACCCCGAGGCCCCCCGGCTCGACCTGGTCGAGCACCTGCACGGACACGCCGTCGCCGACCCCTACCGCTGGCTCGAGGACCCCGCCGACCCGCGGACGGCGTCCTGGACCGCCGCCCAGGACGAGCTGACCGCCGGGGCGCTGGCCGCCCTGCCGCTGCGCGACCGCTTCGCCGCGCGGCTGGGCGAGCTGGTGCACGCCGGCGCCGTCGGCGTCCCGGTGTGGCGGGCCGGCCGCGCCTTCTCCACCCGGCGCGACCCCGGCCAGGAGCACGCCGTGCTGCGGGTGCGCGAGCCCGACGGCGACGAACGGGTCCTGGTCGACCCCATGGCGGTCGACCCCTCCGGCACCACGACGCTGGACGCCTGGTCACCGTCCTGGGAGGGCGACCGGCTGGCCTACCAGCTCTCCACCGGCGGCGACGAGGAGTCGCGGCTGTTCGTGCTCGACGTCGCCACCGGCGAGCAGCTCGACGGGCCGATCGACCGCTGCCGCTACTCCCCCGTCGCCTGGCTGCCCGGCAGCGAGGACCTCTTCTACGTCCGCCGGCTGGCCCCCGAGCTGGTGCCCGCCGGTGAGGAGCAGTTCCACCGGCGGGTGTGGCGCCACCGGGTGGGCGCCGACACCGACGGCGACGTCCTCGTGCACGGCGAGGGCAGCGACCCGGCGACCTACTTCGGCGTGCGCACCAGCCGCGACGGACGCTGGCTCGTCGTGTCGGCGTCCATCGGCACCGCACCCCGCGACGACGTGTGGCTGGCCGACCTCGCCATGTCGCCTGGCGGCGGGCCGGCGCACCTGCGGGAGCTGCAGGTCGGCGTCGACGCGCAGACCGCGGCGTGGGTCGCCCGGGACGGCCGGCTCTGGGTGATGAGCGACCGCGGCACCCCCCGCTGGCGGCTGGCCGTCGCCGACCCCGCGGACCCCGCCACCTGGACGCCGGAGGCCTGGCGTGACGTCGTCCCGCAGCAGGAGGACGGCGTGCTCACCGACGTGGCCCTGGTCGACGGCCCGGACGGCTGGCTGCAGGTGCTCGCCGTGCACTCGGTGGACGCCACCGACCGGCTCTCGGTCTGGGCCGCCGACCCCGCCGACTCCCCGCCCGCCCCGCAGGCCGAGGTCGGTGCCCTGCGCGCCGGGAGCGTCTCCGGCGTGAGCGCGCCCCCGGAGGGCGGCACCACCGCCTGGGTCGGTTTCACCGACTTCTCCACCCCGCCGTCGGTGCTGCGCTGGGACGCCGCCGACCCGGCGTCCCTGACCAGCTGGGAGCAGGCGCCGGTCGCCGGCGACGTCCCGGAGGTCCGGGTCGTGGAGACGCACGCGACCTCCGCGGACGGGACGCCGGTGCACCTGTTCGTGGTCTCGCGGGTCGGGGTGCCCGACCGACCGCGGCCCACCGTGCTCTACGGGTACGGCGGCTTCGACGTCGCCCTCACCCCGTCCTACTCGGCGCAGGCCCTGGCCTGGGTCGAGGCCGGCGGCGTGTGGGCGGTGGCCAACCTGCGCGGTGGCTCCGAGCACGGCGAGGAGTGGCACCGCGCCGGCATGCGCGAGCGCAAGCAGAACGTCTTCGACGACTTCGCCGCCGCCGGGGAGCACCTGGTCGCCGAGGGGTGGACGACGCACGCGCAGCTGGCGGTGATGGGTGGCTCGAACGGCGGCCTGCTGGTCGGCGCGACCCTGACGCAGCGCCCGGACCTCGCGGCCGCCGTCGTCTGCAGCGCGCCGCTGCTGGACATGGTCCGCTACGAGCGCTTCGGCCTGGGCCGCACGTGGAACGACGAGTACGGCAGCGCCGAGGACCCCACGGAGCTGGGCTGGCTGCTGGGCTACTCGCCCTACCACCGGGTGGTGGCCGGGACGGCCTACCCGGCGGTGCTGTTCACGACCTTCGAGTCCGACACCCGGGTCGACCCGCTGCACGCCCGCAAGCTGGCCGCGGCGCTGCAGCACGCCACGTCGTCGGACGCGCCGGTCCTGCTGCGGCGGGAGACCGCGGTCGGCCACGGCGCCCGGGCGGTCAGCCGGACCGTGGGACTGGCCGCCGACCAGCTGGCCTTCCTCGCCGCGCACACCGGCCTGACCGGCTGATCCCGGCGGATGTGCCGCGCCACACCGAACTCGGCACGACGACAACGCTGGGTTGCTCTTCCTGCACCTGAGAGTATCGCCGTGATGACTGCTTCACCCTCCGTGATCACTGCCGCTGCCGACGACGCCGGGACCGGCTCCGTACCCGACTGCGCCGACTACTGGCTCTGTCAGCAGGTCTACGAGTGGTCGGGCGCCGACTGGCTGGCGGAGAACGCCCGGGCACTGATCGCCACACCGGCGCGGATCCTGTTCATCGTCGTGGTCGCCGTCCTGGTGCGGTACCTGGCGCACCGGGCGATCCGCCGGCTGACCGACACCACCGCCGTCGGCCCGCTGCCCTCGATCCTGCGGGCCCGGCGGCTGCGCGCCACCGCCCTGGGGGACGGCGCGGAGCAACTGACCGCGCGGCGCACCCAGCGGGCCGAGGCCATCGGGTCGGTGCTGCGCAGCTGCGCCTCGATCCTGGTGCTGGGCATCGCGGTGGTGCTCGTGCTCGGCGAGCTGGGCATCAACCTCGCCCCCATCCTGGCCAGCGCCGGAGTGGTCGGCGTGGCGCTGGGCTTCGGCGCGCAGAACCTGGTCAAGGACTTCATCGCCGGGATCGGGATCATCCTCGAGGACCAGTACGGCGTCGGTGACGTCGTCGACCTCGGGGAGGCCAGCGGCACCGTCGAGGCGGTCGGCCTGCGGATCACCCGGCTGCGCGACGTCAACGGCGTCGTCTGGTACGCCCGCAACGGCGAGATCCTGCGGGTCGGCAACAAGAGCCAGGGCTACGCGCAGGTCGTCATCGACATGCCGGTCGCCCACGACACCGACCTGGAGCGCTGCCGGACGGTCATGCAGGAGGTGGCCGACGCGATGTACGCGGAGGAGGGGTGGGCCGACGTGCTGCTGTCCGAGCCGGAGTCCCTCGGCGTCGAGATGATCACCGCAGAGGGCGTCGTCATGCGCCTGCAGGTCCGTGCCACCAACGCCGACCAGTGGCGGGTCGGCCGCGAGCTGCGGCTGCGGCTCAAGGAGCGCTTCGTCATCGAGGGCATCCGCACGCCCGTGCCGCTGCTGTCCGCGGCCGGCGTCCCGGCGGGAGCGTCCTGAGCGGCAGCACGCCGGCCGGCGGGAACCCGGCCGGCGCCACCGCGCGCCCGGCGACCTTCCGGGACCTGTTCGCCGTCCGCGAGTTCCGCCCGCTGTTCGGCACCTACCTGCTGTCGACCATCGGCGACGAGCTCGCCCGCGTCGCGCTGACCGTGCTGGTCTACCAGCGCACCGACTCCCCGCTGCTGTCGGCGGTCACCTTCGCGATCAGCTACCTGCCGTGGCTGCTCGGCGGGCCGCTGCTGTCGACCCTGGCCGACCGGTTCCCCCGGCACCGGGTGCTCATCGCCACCGACGCCGCGCGCGCCCTGCTGGTCGCCGGGATGGCCGTCCCGGGGACGTCGCTGCCGCTGCTGCTGGGCCTGCTGCTCGTCGTCGCGGTGTGCGGGCCGCCGTTCGAGTCGGCCCGCTCGGCGCTCATGGCCGACGTCCTCGACGGCGACCGGTACGCGCTGGCGACGTCCCTGACCAACGTCGGCTCGCAGGTGGCGCAGGTCCTGGGGTTCGTCCTCGCCGGCACGCTCGTCGCCGTCCTCGACCCGTCGGCGGCGCTGCTGATCGACGCGGCCACCTTCGCCGTCTCGGCGGTGTGGCTGTGGGCGCGGCTGCAGCGTCGCCCGGCCCCTGACGACGGCGGCGAGGGCGAGCGGTCCCGCTCGATGTTGCGGGACGCGGCCGAGGGGCTGCGGCTGATCGGCCGGACGCCGCGGCTGCTGGCGATCATCGCCGTCACCTGGGTGGGGGCGCTGTTCGCCAACGCACCCGAGGGCATCGCCGTGCCGCTGGTCGAGCAGCTGGGCGAGGGCCCGGCCCAGGTCGGCGTCCTGCTCGCCGCCAACCCCGCGGGGCTCACCGTGGGCGGACTGGTGGTCGCTCGCGCCCTCACCCAGGAGCGCCGCGAGCGCCTCGTGCCGCCCCTCGTCGCGCTCTCGCTGGCGCCGATCCTGCTGGCCGGCCTGGTCACCGTCTGGGGCGGACCGGGCACCGGCGCCTACGCGACCGTCCTGGGCCTGCTGTTCGTCGCCGGGCTGGGCGGCGCCTGGACCATCCCGCTCAACGTCGCCTTCGTGCAGACGGTTCCCCCGGCCTACCGCGGCCGCGCCTTCGGCGTCGCGGTCAGCGGGCTCTACGGCGTCCAGGGCATCGGCGTGCTCGGCGCCGGCGCCCTGGCCGAGGGGCTGACCCCCGGGACCGTGGTGGCGCTCGTCGGCGCGCTCGGATTGCTGGCCGTGACCCCGCCGCTGGTGGGCTACCTGCGTACCCAGGGTCACGTGGCAGCGGCTGCCCCGGCTGAGAGACCATCGGAGGCATGAGCCGATCCCTGCCGTCGGCGCGGACCTTCTACGAGGAGGTCGGCGGCGCCCCCACCTTCCGTCGGCTCGTGGCCCGCTTCTACGCGGGGGTGCGCACCGACCCGGTGCTCGCGCCGCTGTACCCGCAGGACGACTGGGCCGGCGCCGAGACCCGGCTGCGCGGCTTCCTCGAGCAGTACTGGGGCGGCCCGACCACCTACTCCGAGCAGCGCGGCCACCCCCGGCTGCGGATGCGCCACGCGCCCTTCGCCATCGGCCCCGCCGAGCGCGACGCGTGGCTGCGCCACATGCGCGACGCCGTCGACTCCCTGGAGCTGACCCCCGAGCAGGACGCGACCCTGTGGGGCTACATGGAGATGGCCGCGCGCAGCATGCAGAACCGCTGGCCCGACGACGCGCCCGGCGGCCTCTCCATAGCCTGACGAAGGAGCCCGTCCTCCTCACGCCTCGTGGAAGGACCCCCTGCCCCCCAATCGGAGAAGGACCCCGTCCTCCCCACCCTTCGCACGCTCAGGGCGGAACCCGGGACGGGGCCGGGGATCCTGCAGGGGGCCAGCGAGCCTCCGGACGGGGCCACCCGCACGCACGACACCCGAGGAGCCCGGTGACCCCGGTGGACCCTGCCCAGACCCCGTTCCGTCGCACCGATGCCGACTGGTGGCGCGACGCGGTCTTCTACCAGGTCTACATCCGCAGCTTCGCCGACGGGAACGGCGACGGCGTCGGCGACCTCGCCGGCATCCGCGCCCACCTGCCGCACCTGGCCGCGCTCGGGGTCGACGCGCTGTGGATCACGCCGTTCTACCCCTCGCCCATGGCCGACCACGGCTACGACGTCGCCGACCCGCGGGACGTCGAGCCCGTGTTCGGCGACCTCGCCGAGTTCGACGCGCTGCTGGCCGAGGCCCACGCGCTCGGCATCCGGGTGACCGTCGACCTGGTGCCCAACCACAGCTCGCACCAGCACGAGTGGTTCGAGGCGGCGCTGGCCGCCGGCCCCGGGTCGCCCGAGCGGGCCCGTTACCTGTTCCGCGACGGCCGCGGGCCGGACGGCGCGGAGCCGCCGAACAACTGGCCGTCGGTCTTCGGCGGCCCGGCGTGGACCCGGGTGCCCGACGGCCAGTGGTACCTGCACATCTTCGCGCCCGAGCAGCCCGACCTGGACTTCACCAACCCCGAGGTGCTCGCCGACCTCGAGACGACGATGCGGTTCTGGCTCGACCGCGGCGTCGACGGCTTCCGCATCGACGTCGCCCACGGCATGGCCAAGCCCGAGGGGCTGCCGGACATGGAGCCCATGGAGGACACCGGCCTGCTCGACGACCACGGGCCCGGCGACCACCGGTTCGACAACGACGGCGTGCACGAGGTGCACCGGCGGATCCGCGCCGTCCTCGACGAGTACCCCGGCACGATGGCCGTCGGCGAGGTCTGGGTGTCCGACGACGACCGGCTGGCGCAGTACCTGCGCCCCGACGAACTGCAGCTGGCGTTCAACTTCAAGCTGCTGACCGCCGACTGGGACGTCGACGAGCTGCGCGACGCCGTCGTCCACTCGCTGGCCACCGTGGCCGGGACGCCGGCACCGGCCTGCTGGGTGCTGTCCAACCACGACCGGCCCCGGCACGTCACCCGCTACGGCGGTGGCGAGGTCGGCACCCGGCGGGCGCGGGCGGCGGCGCTGCTGCAGCTGGCCCTGCCCGGCGCGGCCTACCTCTACAACGGCGACGAGCTCGGCATGCCCGACGTCGACCTGCCTGACGAGGCACTGCAGGACCCGATCTGGGAGCGGTCGGGGCACACCGAGCGTGGGCGCGACGCCTGCCGCATCCCGGTGCCGTGGTCGGGTACCGCGCCGTCCTACGGCTTCTCCTCGCGCGCCGAGACCTGGCTGCCGATGCCCGAGGGTTGGGGGCCGCTGACCGCGGCGGCCCAGGAGGACGACCCCGGTTCGGTGCTGTCGCTGTACCGAGCCGCGCTCGCCCTGCGTCGGACCTCACCCGCCTTCGCCGGTGAGGGCCTCGACTGGGTGCCGGCACCCGACGGTTGCCTGGCGTTCCGCCGTCCCGGCGGGCTGGTGTGCCTGCTCAACCTCTCCGGCGCCCCGGTGCCGCTGCCCGAGGGCCGCGTGCTGCTGGCCAGCGCGGACACCGCCGACGGGCTCCTGCCGGACGACGCGGCGGTGTGGCTGCACGCGTAGCGGACCCCGTCCTCCCACCCTTCGCAGGCTCTGGGCGGGACCCGGGACGGGGCCGGGCTGGTCGCCCGTCCGCCGGGCGTGGCCGACCCGCGAGCCGGGTAGCATCGAACTGGTGACACAGCGTCGCGGGGGACGCTGACGGCTCGGTCTCCGACCGCGGGGTCGGGGCCTGTTCGGGGGAGGCCCGCCCGTCCATGACGCTGCTGCAGGTCGAGGGACTGAGGAAGTCCTTCGGGGCCCGGCGCGTCCTGCGGGACGTCTCCTTCAGCATCGCCGAGGGCGAGATCGTCGGGCTCGTCGGCAGCAACGGCGCGGGCAAGTCGACCCTCGGGGACGTCCTGGCCGGCATCACCCCGGCCGACGCGGGCCTGATGACGCTGCAGGGCCACCCGTACGCGCCGCTGTCGGCGGACGACGCTCGCCACCTCGGCGTCGGCGTGGTCGAGCAGCTCGTCCGGATCGACCCCGGGCTGACCGTGGCGCAGGCGGTCTTCCGTGGCACGCCGCAGGCCGACCGCCCGCAGGCCGAGCTGCGCGAGCAGGCGCGGGTGCTGCTCGCCGAGGTCACCCTCGACGTCGACCCCGACACCCTCGTCGCGGAGCTGCCGCACTTCGTGCACGGTCTGGTGGAGACCGCGCGCGTGCTCGCCGAGGACACCCGGCTCGTCGTGCTCGACGAGGTGTCGGCGGCGCTGCTGCCCGTGGAGGTCACCCGGCTGCACGCCGTCGCGGCCCGGCTCAGCCAGCAGGGCCGCGGCGTCCTCTACATCAGCCACCGGCTGCCCGAGATGCTCGCGGTGGTCGACCGGGTGCTCGTGCTGCGCGACGGCGTGATCGCCCTGGACCGCGCGGCGGAGGACCTCGACCCGGTGGGGCTGGCCGCGGAGACCGTGGGCGAGCCGGTGTCGCCGCCGGCGCCCAGGGTGGCCACGATCCCCGCGCGGTCCGGGCAGGGCGGCGTCCCGGCGCGCGCCTCGACGTGGCCGGCGCCCTCGGACGGCGACGTGGCCCTGCGGGTCCGCAACCTGCGGGTCCCCGGCCGGGTCGAGGGGGTCGACCTGCTGCTGCGCCAGGGCGAGGTGGTCGGGCTGACCGGGCACCGTTCCTCGGGCGTCCAGGAGATCGCCGGCGCCCTGGCCGGGGAGCTGTCGGCGCTGAGCGACGAACTGGTGCTGCACGGCGAGCCGCGGTCGCTGGGCGCCTCGACGGACGAGGCGGCGCTGCGGCTGCCCGCCTACCGGCCCGACGACGACGCCTACGGGGTCGACCCCGGCGAGACGATCGCCCGGACCCTGACCCGGGAACCGTGGGGCGCGCTCACCGACGTCCGCAGCGAGATCGCCTCGCTGCGCGGTGTGATCCGGACCGTGCACCAGCTCGACGTCAAGGCGCTGAGCATCCGCACCGTCTTCGGCGCGCTGTCCGGCGGCGACCAGCACAAGCTCGCGCTGGCCCGCTGGATGGCCTCGGCGGAGGACGTCGTCGTCCTGCACGAGCCCACCCGCGGGCTGGACGTCCGGGCCCGCCGGCAGGTGCGCCAGCTGCTCGACGAGGCCACGGCGCACGGGACGTCGGTCGTGGTGGTCTCGGTGGACCCCGACGAGCTGGCCGAGTGCTGCGACCGCGTCGGCATCGTGGCCGGCGGCCGCGTGGCCCGCTGGATCGACACCCGCGAGCTGGCCGTGGACGCCGTGCGGGAGCGGATCGTCGAGGCCGCCACCGCCGCCTGACGAAGGGCCCCCTCGCCCCCCACCGCTCGCGAGCTCGCGGCGGGGCCCTGCGAGGGGGCCGTTCCGAGCTCTCGAGGGATGGGGGACGCGGGGTCCTTGCTCAGACGCTCACGGTGGCCGCGACGGACCGCAGCTTGTGCCGCGCCAGCGCCAGGTTGGCGGTCACGCGGTTTAGCACCAGGTAGATGAACAGGCCCGCGTTGCCCTGGCCCTTGAGCACGTTGATCAGGTGGTACTGGCCCTGCAGCGTGATGAGGACGTCCTCGATCTCGTCCTTCAGCTCGAGGTCCTGGATGGTGCGCAGCTTCGCGCGCACCACGTTCGAGTTGCCGGCGGCCGCGACGTTGAGGTCGAACCCGGGGGTGCCACCGGTCGCCAGGGCCATGCCGCTGTCGATGTCGACGATCGCGGCGCCGCTGGCGCCCTCGATCGCGAGCAGGCCGGCGATGACGTTGTCGAGCTGTGCCACGGATGGGACTCCTGTCGTGTCGATGGGAAGGCGCAGCGGGGTGCTGCGGCCCGGGTCGGGGTGTGACCCGGGCCGACCGGACGGACCGGACGCCTGCAGGTGCGCGGGCCCCCCGGGCGGCCACGGTGCCGCGCCGGCGCGCGTCGCACCGGCCGGAGCGCGGTGCGCAGCCGTCTCGTCGACGGCGGGAGGGGCACCGGGCGTCGACGTCCGCACGGGCCGGTACCCCCTGTCCGGCTCCCGGTCCGGGTCCTGCGGACCCTGCGTGGGGAGCTCGTGCGCCGTGGGGCGTCCCCACGACCACAGCGACGCCCACCACCCGGTTGCCATGCCGTTCGTTCCGCCTTCGCCGAGGGGCTCCGGGACCCAGACAACACGCCCCTGGGAGGGCGGGCAAACCGGCGGACGTATCTGCAGGTGAGCACGCCGACACCGACGGCCACCGCTCTGTGGAGGCCCGGGGAGCCGTTCCCCGACCCGCACCGGTCGGCGGCCCGCCGTCCTCGGGTACCTTCCGCCCCGGGCCGCGCGGCCCGTCGCGCCCCGGGAGGAGACCGCCGTGAAGACCAGGGACCTCGCCTACGTCGCCCTCTTCGCGGCGGTCATCGCCGTGCTCGGGACGATCCCGGCCATCCCCGTCGGTCCGGTACCGATCACCGCCCAGACGCTCGGCGTGATGCTCGCCGGCGCCGTGTTGGGGGCCCGCCGCGGCGCCCTCGCCGTCCTGCTGTTCCTCGTCCTGGTGGCGCTCGGACTGCCGCTGCTGGCCAGTGGCGCCGGCGGCCTGGCCCCCTTCGTCGGCACCACCGCCGGCTACCTCTACGGCTGGCCGGTGGCTGCGTTCGTCATCGGCTGGCTGACCGAGCGCTCCTGGGACCGCTACAACGTCCTGCGCGGCACGCTGATCAACGTCGTGGGCGGCATCGTCGTCATCTACGCGGTGGGGGTGCCGGTGCTCAAGGCCGTCGGGGGCCTGTCGTGGACCGCGGCGCTGACCGGGGGCGCCCTGCCGTTCATCCCCGGGGACCTGTTCAAGGCGTTCGTGGCCGCGGCCATCGCCGACGTCGTGCGGCGCAGCTACCCGGTCATCGAGCGTCCCCGCCGGGCCGCCGGCACCCGGTGAGGTTCCGCCGTCCCGGTGCCGCGCCCGCGGCAGACGTCGTCGTCGACCCCGGTCGCGGCATCGAGCTCCGCGAGGTCGGGCACCGGTACGGCGAGCGGGTGGTCCTCGAGGGCATCGACCTCCAGCTGACCGAGCCACGCGTCGGCGTGGTCGGCGCCAACGGGTCGGGCAAGAGCACCTTCGCCCGGCTGCTCAACGGCCTGGTGGTGCCCACCGACGGGCGGGTGCTGGTCGACGGGCTGGACACCCGCACGCAGGTGCGCGCCGTGCGCCGCCGGGTCGGGTTCGTCTTCCAGGACCCGGACGCGCAGATCGTGCACCCGACCGTCGCCGAGGACGTTGCCTACGGGCTGGAGAACCAGGGCGTGCCCCCGGACGAGCGGGCTGTCCGGGTCGCGGAGGTGCTGGAGCGATACGGCCTGGACGGGCACGCCGACCACCCGGCGCACCTGCTCTCCGGCGGCCAGAAGCAGCTGCTCGCCATCGCCGGGGTGCTGGTCATGCGGCCGGCCCGGATCGTGTTCGACGAGCCGACGACGCTGCTGGACCTGGTGAACGCCCGCCGCGTGGCGGAGCTGATCGCCGGCCTCGAGCAGCAGGTCGTCGTCGTGACCCACCAGCTGGACCTGCTCGACGGCTTCGACCGGGTGCTGGTGGTCGACGATGGCCGGGTGGTCGAGGACGCTCCCCCGGGTCCGGCCGTGGCCGCCTACCGGGCGCTCATGGAGCACCGGTGACCCTCGCGCTGTACGTGCCGGTGGCCAGCCCGGTGCACCGGCTGCCGGCCGGGGTCAAGCTGCTGTGCCTGGCTGCGCTCGCCGTCCTGCTCTTCGCGCGGTCGACGCCGACGGTGGCCGGGGCCGCCCTCGCCGGCACGCTCGTCGTGGGGCTGGTCGTGGCCCGGCTGCCGGTCGCCGTGCTGGCCCGGCAGGCGTGGGCGCTGCGGTGGTTCCTGCTCGCGCTCCTCGTCGTGCACGCGCTGACCACCGACGTCGTCACCGGCGCCCGGACCGTGCTGCGGCTGCTCACCCTGGTGCTGGCCGCGGCCGTCGTGACGGCGACGACGCGGGTGACCGAGATGGTGGCGGTGGTCGAGCGGCTCTGCGCCCCGCTGCGGCTGGTGGGCGGGCGGCCGGAGCGGGTGGGCCTGCTGATCGCGATGGCGCTGCGGTTCATCCCGGTGCTGATCGAGCGGGCCGACCGGATCCGTGCCGCGCAGGCGGCCCGGGGCGGTGCGCCGCGTGGCGTGCGGGCACTGCGGACGACGGTCGCCCCGCTGCTGGTGCAGCTGCTGCAGATGGCCCACGACGTGAGCGAGGCGCTGGACGCGCGGGGTGCGGACGACGTGCCGGCGCACCGGCCGAGGAGGGCGTGATGGACGCCGGCGTGCTGACCGGGATCTGGCTGGCCTCCGAGGCGGCCGCGCCGATGCGGCGGGTGCCCTCGGCCCAGCTGCTGGCCGGGCGCGGGCTGGAGGGCGACCGCTACGCGCTGGGCGGCGGGACGTGGGCGCAGTACCCCGACCTGGAGAAGCAGGTGACGCTCATCGACGCCGCGGACGTCGCCGCGGTCGCCGCCGAGGTGGGCGTGCCGCTGACCCCGGGCGACACCCGCCGGAACCTGGTGACCGCGGGCGTCGACCTGCCCGCGCTGGTGGGCCGCTGGTTCGCCGTCGGCGACGCGCTGCTGTTCGGGGTGAAGCGCTGCCCGCCGTGCACGCACCTGGAGCGGCTGACCGGTGCCCGGCTGGTCAAGGCGATGGTGCACCGCGGCGGTATCAACGCGGCGGTCTTCTCCGGGGCGCCCATCGCGGAGGGAGCGGTGGTGCGGCCGGTGTCCGAGGAGGAGGCCGCACGGCGGGGCGCGCCCACCGGCGCCGACCGGCCGGTGCCGCGGATCGTCAACGGCTGACCCCTGGGACGCTCGCCCCCTGCCCCGTCCTGTGGGCAAGGGGTGAGGTCTCGGGGAACCGGGCGGTTCCCAGGTCCGTCGAACAGGTGTGGACGGACTCCGGACGCTGCTCAACCTGGTGTGGCTGGTCCTGCACGGGTGGATGCTCGCCCTCGCCTACGCGCTGGCCGGGCTGATCGCCTGCCTGCTGGTCGTCACCATCCCCTTCGGGATCGCCGCCTTCCGCCTGGCCGGCTTCGTCGTGTGGCCCTTCGGCCGGACGACGGTGCCCGCCCCCGGCGCCGGGGTGGCCTCGGCCGTGGGCAACCTCGTGTGGTTCCTCGTCGCCGGGTGGTGGCTGGCGCTGGTCCACGTCGCGGCCGGCATCGCGTTCTGCGTGACGATCATCGGCATCCCGTTCGGGATCGCCTCGTTCAAGCTGGCCGCGGTCGGCCTGTTCCCGCTCGGCAAGCGCGTCGTGGAGACCGCTGCCCCGCGGGACTGGCTGCACGCCGGCAGTGGCGTGGTGCACGGCGCGCCGGTCCGCTGAGGGCCGCGGGCTCAGTCGCCCGTCGGCTCGTCGGTGTAGCGGACGAGGAAGGCCTTCTCGGCCGGGGTGAGCCGCCGGGGCCGGTCGATGCCGAAGTCGAAGGGCACCAGCAGGGTGCTGCCCGTGACCGCCCGCCGTCCGTGGTCGAAGAGCTCGTAGTGGCAGGTGAAGGCCGCGGCCCGGATGCCGGACACCCAGATCTCCGCATCCAGCGGGTCGCGGGAGTAGACCACCGGCAGCTTGTACTGGACGTCGTGGGCCGCGACGACGGTCCCCCGCCGCAGGCCGGTCTGCTCCTCCAGCGAGGCCTTGTCGAAGAAGAGGTCGACGCGGGCCATCTCGAAGTACGTCAGGAAGACGACGTTGTTGACGTGGCCGTAGGCGTCCATGTCCGACCAGCGCATGGGGATCTGCACGGTGTGCCTCACGCCCGACACCCTGCCGCATCGGCCCGGACGACGGCCCTCCGGCCGGGGACCGTGGCGCAGACGCCGACGGCCGGCCAGAGCCAGTGCTCCGGCCGGCCGTCGGCGTCGTGCGGGTCCGCCCAGCCCCGTCCCGGGCCGGCCCCGTCCAGGAGCTCTCCGCGAGCCTGCGAGCGGCGAGGACGACGGGCACCTTCCCCGAGGGATGGGGGACGCGGGGTCCTTCCTCAGTCCCGGGTCAGCTTGCGGTAGGTGGCCCGGTGCGGGCGGGCGGCCTCGGCGCCGAGGCGCTCGACCTTGTTCTTCTCGTAGTCGGCGAAGTTGCCCTCGAACCAGAACCACTTGGAGTCGCCCTCGTAGGCGAGGATGTGCGTCGCCACGCGGTCGAGGAACCAGCGGTCGTGGCTGACCACGACGGCGCAGCCGGGGAACTCCAGCAGCGCGTTCTCCAGGCTGCTCAGCGTCTCGACGTCCAGGTCGTTCGTCGGCTCGTCGAGCAGCAGCAGGTTGCCGCCCTGCTTGAGGGTCAGGGCGAGGTTGAGGCGGTTGCGCTCACCGCCGGAGAGCACGCCGGCCGGCTTCTGCTGGTCGGGGCCCTTGAACCCGAACGCGGCGACGTAGGCCCGGGACGGCATCTCGACGTTGCCGACCTGGATGTGGTCCAGGCCGTCGGAGACGACCTCCCACAGCGTCTTCTTGGGGTCGATGCCGCTGCGGTTCTGCTCGACGTAGGAGACCTTGACGGTCTCGCCCACCTTGATCTCGCCCTCGTCCGGCTTCTCCTCGCCGACCAGCATCTTGAACAGCGTGGTCTTCCCGGCGCCGTTGGGGCCGACGACCCCGACGATGCCGTTGCGCGGCAGGGTGAACGACAGGTCGTCGATCAGCACCCGATCGCCGAAGCCCTTGGTGAGGTCACTGGTCTCGACGACGACGCTGCCCAGGCGCGGGCCCGGCGGGATCTGGATCTCCTCGAAGTCGAGCTTGCGGTACTTGTCGGCCTCGGCGGCCATCTCCTCGTAGCGCTGCAGCCGGGCCTTGCTCTTGGCCTGCCGCGCCTTGGCGCCGGAGCGGACCCACTCCAGCTCCTCCTTGAGGCGCTTCTGCCGCTTGGCGTCCTTGGCGCCCTCGACCTTGAGGCGGGCGGCCTTGGTCTCCAGGTAGGTGGAGTAGTTGCCCTCGTAGGGGTAGGCCCGGCCGCGGTCGAGCTCGAGGATCCACTGGGCGACGTTGTCGAGGAAGTACCGGTCGTGGGTGACGGCCACGACGGTGCCGGCGTACTTCTCCAGGTGCTGCTCCAGCCAGGCGACGCTCTCGGCGTCGAGGTGGTTGGTGGGCTCGTCGAGCAGCAGCAGGTCCGGCGCCTCGAGCAGCAGCTTGCACAGCGCGACGCGACGGCGCTCACCACCGGAGAGGACGGTGACGTCGGCGTCGCCCGGCGGGCAGCGCAGCGCGTCCATGGCCTGCTCGATGCGCGCGTCGAGCTCCCAGCCGTCGTGGTTCTCGATGTACTCCATGAGCTCGCCCTGCTCGGCCAGCAGCGCGTCGAAGTCGGCGTCGGGCTCCCCCATCGCCGCGCTGACCTCCTCGAAGCGGGTCAGCGCGTCGCGCAGGGGCTTGACCGCCTCCTCCACGTTGCCGCGGACGTCGAGCTCCTCGTTGAGCGGCGGCTCCTGCAGCAGGATGCCGACCGTGGCATCCGGCGCCAGCATCACGTCGCCGTTGGAGGGCTGCTGCATGCCGGCCATGATCTGGAGGACGGTCGACTTGCCGGCGCCGTTCGGGCCGACGACGCCGATCTTGGCGCCGGGCAGGAACGACAGGGTGACGTCGTCCAGGATCACCTTGTCGCCGTGCGCCTTGCGCGCACGCACCATCGTGTAGATGTACTGAGCCACTGGGGTTCGAGGCCTTCCGTCGGTTCGCGAGTGGCGGGCGGGCCGACCGGTGTCGACCCGCCCCCGTGCGTTCTCCCCTCCGATCCTCCCAGCCCGGGCGACTAGACGTGCGCGGGCTCCATGGCGAGATCGGAGGTGTCCATCCCGTGCAACGTCTCCGGGGCCGCCTCGTAGTCCCGCCCGGACACCAACTCCTCCTCACCGCCGGGGAGGGCGTCGTGCGCGGCCCCCGCCGCGGCCGGCACCGGCTCCGCCGGGCGCGCCGACCTGTTGCGCCTGAACACCCCGGTGCCGCGGGCGAGGTTGTGGCCGACGGCGGCGGCCCGGATCCGCGGTGTGCTGCGCCTGCCGTTCTCCCCCTCCCAGCTGTGCGTGGTCAGGGTGCCCTGGACGATGACCGGATCGCCCTTGCTGACGCTGCCGGACACGTTGCCGGACAGGTCGTTCCAGCACTCGACGTCCACCCAGAAGGTGCCGGCGTCGACGAACTCCTGGGTCTGGCCGTCGAAGCGGCGCGCGGTCGAGGCCAGGCGGAAGTTGGTGACCGCACCGTTCTCCAGGCTGACGCGGCGGGGTGAGTCGACGACGTTGCCGACGACGGTGACGTGGGTGTCGTTCACGGTGCTCCTCAGGGGGCTCTCCGCCGGGTCCGGCGGGTCCGGCGCGGTGCCGGGTGCACCGAGGACCCTGGGCCGCGGCGGCCCGGCGCGGAGGCCGCCGCGGCGATCTGTGGACGGCCGCGCACCCTGTGGACGGCCCGGTGCCGGCTGTCGGACGCCGGTGCGCTCCTCCCCGCGTGACCGATTCAGGGACGCCGTCCGCGCACCGCCCACGCCCGTGCCCGCAGCCGGACCGAGCCGTCGTCCGCGACCGGCACCCGGGCCCGCAGGGTCCGGCGCAGCGCCGCTCGCCGCCCCTCCTCGAGCGACGTCACGTACGCCGGCGCCGGCGCGGGCGGCGGCGCCCGACGAAGGACGCCGAGGGATCGAGGCCCAGGACGAGCGCGGGTGAGCAGACCCGCAGGACTTCCTCGGTGAGGGTGCCGGTCCCGCAGCCGACGTCCAGCCAGCGACGTCCGGCCGGATGCCGAGGTGGACGAGGACCTGTTCTGCGACCAGCCGGCTCCGGCGGCCGACGTAAGCCTCGTACGCCGCCGCCCCGCGCCACGTGCCCGGCTCGTCCACGACCCACCTCCACACCGGGGTCGTCGCTCGACGCGGATCGTCGTGCGGCGGCGGCAGCAGGTCAACGGACGGCGGAGCGCGAGAGCACGGCCGCGGAGGTGCGATGATCGGGGCCCGAGCGCCCGTAGCTCAGCGGATAGAGCAGGTGCCTTCTAAGCACTTGGTCGCAGGTTCGAGTCCTGCCGGGCGCGCCCATCAGGACGGCTCGACGTCGTCGCAACGGTCGGCGAGGCCGGGATCGTCACCTGTGAGGTCGCCTGGCCGCCCGTCGACCTGCACGTGCGTCCGACCGGTGCTGTGCTGTCGCGGTGGCCCGGGCGGTCATCCCGCGCGCAGACCTCGGCGCAGTTCATCGGGGCTGACGTTGACCTGGAAGTGCATGGCGTCCTTGACCGACCGCCAGCGGCCACCCCACGCGATCGCCTGCAGGCCGTCCACCGTCGAGATCGCCTCGACCGCAGCGACCTGGTCCGGCGTGAATGCCGTGTCGGCGAGTCCGGCCGCGACGTCGGCACACCGCTGCTCCTGGGTGGGTCTGGCCGAGAAACGAACCGGGGGTCCGCCCGGCGTCACCCGGTAGGGGTTGCAGCGGGGGTCGACGTCGGTGGCGATTCCGTAGGCGTGCAACGACGGTGCGGAGCCCCCGGTGATCGGCCGGTTGTTGTAGTTCCACACGCTCCGTGGGCGGTAACCGGTGGCGCTGAGGGCGCGCTCCATCGCGCGCCACGCGTCGACCGTGTACGGGTGGACCGGGGTCGAGGAGAGTCCGAACAGGCGCAGCGGCACCATCCGGACGGTCTTCTCGCCGAGGTGCTCGGCCCAAGCCCGGCGCAACCACGTGGTCGAGCGGGTGCCGGCGAGGACGGGCGGGGACCCG
Source organism: Geodermatophilus sp. URMC 61 (assembly GCF_052931555.1). Taxonomy (NCBI): domain Bacteria; kingdom Bacillati; phylum Actinomycetota; class Actinomycetes; order Geodermatophilales; family Geodermatophilaceae; genus Geodermatophilus; species Geodermatophilus sp. URMC 61. The sequence continues at coordinate 79,399 of NZ_JBRFHZ010000002.1, read as the reverse complement.
GTCGCCGTGGATGCCGACAGCCTGCGCAGCTCAGGGCGGACGAGGGCGTCCCGGATGCGCCTCCACTCCTGCGCCAGGGCCCTCTCGTGCGGTGCGATCGGCCGGCCCCGCCGCTCGGGGTGGGCGGCGGAGAAGACCAGGTCGGTGAGAGCGTTCTCGTCCCGGGTGCCCAGGGCGTGGGCCGCGGTGATCGCCTGGGGCCAGCGTCGCGCCGCGAGTGCGGTGCGCAGCTGCTGGACCGGGTCCGGGGCCGGACCCGCGTTCTCCCGCTCCTCCTCGGCCGCGCGCCAGGCCTCGTCCACCTCGGGTGACACGGTCACCGCACCCCCCGGGAGGAGCGCGGTCGTGGCCCGACGGCCGTGCGCCGGGTGCGGGTGGCGCGGACGCGGGCCGCCGTAGAAGAAGCGCGTGCCGACGCGCCGGCGTGCCAGCCGGCCGTCGGATCGTCGTGCCACCCGGGCGAGGTGGTAGTGCGGACGTGGCCCGGGGTCGTGGACGATGGTCCACCCGGGTCCGAGGGCCCGGGCCCGGCCGACCGCGAGGGCTCGCGCGTGTGCCCGTTCGGCGCACCAGAACTCGCGCCGTCCCGGCTGATCGGTGACCCTGATCAGCTCCGCAGCGGACGGGACAAGTCCAGCCCCGGTCACGGACGACTCGCGCATGGGAGCTCCTCTCCCGGGCCGGGGGGCGGGCTATCCGAGGGCGAGGTCGCGGCGTCGGTCGGGTCTCCCGACGGCCGGGGAGCGAGGCCCGCGAGCCGCGGCCGCCTGGGGCACCACCGCCCCCGCGGGTCGCTCGGTGGCGACGCCGATGGCCTGGGCGCTGGTCAGCCACTCTTCCGAGTCCTCCGCGATCTCTAGGAGCAACGCTTCGAACTCGGTCCTGCCGGTCTGCAGGACGTGGGGCTGGGCCAGCCAGCGGAGGATCTCCCGGCCGGTGACCGCCATGCGCTGGCGCGGGGACGTCGTCAGCGGTTCGTGGAAGTAGCGCGTCAGCACCTCCTCGATCACGTCCCAGGCGTTGTCGGCCCCGAAGACCCGCTTGACGTCGTCGGCGTTGAGGATGCGGAAGGCCTCCTCGAGCAACTGCATGACCTCGACGCGGAGGACGTTGATGTTGCCGTACGACACGAACTTCAGGTTGTTGCGCAGGTCGAGGCCGGCCCGCCGGACGACGGCGATGCTGCCGAACGTCGGGTCGTTGGCGCGGTCACGGATCACGTCCGAGATGCGCTTGTCCCGCCAGTACTGGGCGACGTGCCGGTTGAACAGCGTGAAGAGCGGGTGGAACTCCCGGTTGGGGCGCATACCTCCGGTCAGCGCCTTGGCTCCGTAGCCGAACGCCCGCCGATAGGCGGCCGCACGCTCGTGCCGGGTCCCCCGCAGGACCTCGCGGCGGTCGAACTGGTACAGCCCGTAGGCGCCGGGCCCCGACGACAGGCGGACGGCACCGTGGCGGAACAGCTCCCGCAGCTTCTGGACGACGCGGAAGACCCCGACGCGTTCATGCTGGTAGATGTAGTAGAGGTCGCCGATCGCGATGATGCGCTCGGACGTGACCGTCTCGTCGTAGCCCTCGACCCCCTGGGGGATGCGCGTTTCCCCGAAGTGCCGCGCCGCCTCCGGGCCGACGCCGACCAGCTGGGCCAGCCCGCTGTCGGGCGGAACCGGCGTGGCGCTGTCCGCCTCGGCTGCCTGACGCACGTAGTCGTCGATCTGACCGACGAGGGCGTCGGCCAGCCGCGGGGTCTCCAGCAGATCCACGCCGAGCTGGTCGATCGCCTCCTGCCGCAGCTGGGCGAACCGGTCAAAGAGAGCCTGGTACTGCGCCTCCGTTGCCATCAGGACCCCTCCCTACCGCTGCTCGCCACTGCCAGGACCCGTCGGAGACGCCTTGCGGGGCGCCCGCTTCCGGGGGTTGTCCTTGCCGGGACTCCTCGGCCGGGGCGGCGCGCCACCCGGCGCCGTGTCCGCGGACGTCTCGCGCCCGGATTCGTCCCCGGACGGGGCACCGGGGACGTAGGTCCCCCCTTCTTCCTCGCATGCGGCCTCGACCACCGCCCGCAGGTGGTTCTCGAGCGCTCGCAGGGCTTCCTGCACGGCGATCGAGGAGAAGCCGAGACCGTCGCCACCCTCCGCGGTGCACCGGGCGTCGGCAACGAGGTCTCGCAACTCCGTCGCGGCGGAGCCGAGGACCTCGGTGATGGCGAGCCGGCCACCGTCCTTGACCAGCCGCGGCCCCTCCTGGGTCGCGAAGTCCTCCACCCACTCCAGCAGGTCCTCGAGCAGGATGTTGCCCCCGCCGGACAGCTCGACCGCGAAGGTGCGGCGCTCCTCCGCGTCGATGAGCACCGCGTCCAGAGCGGTGCGCAGCTCCCCGACGGAACCGGCGACCACGGCGAGCCTGCGCTCGAGCTGGACGAGGCGGATGCCGAGGAAGGCCGAGCTGCTCGTCCCGCCGAAGAACTCCGCGTCCCGCTCCCAACTCGCTCGCAGGGACACGAGGTCGTCGGTGATGATGCGGAAGCTGGTCAGCTGCTGCTCCTCATCCACGTTGTTCACCCGGTCGTTCGAGTCGTTCTGGGAGAGCCCGAGCGCGTCCCGGAGCCGTCCCAGCTGACCACCCACGTGATCGGGATCGACCAGCACGCCCTCCCCCTCGCCGAGCAGGACCCGCCACAGCTGGTCGACCCGCTGGACCCTCGGCCCTCCCAGCCGGCCGAGTTCCTGAACCAGCTCGCGCAGCTCTGTCTCGATTACGCCCTTGACCGCAGCGGCGATCTCGTCGTCCGCGTCCTCGATGAGCGGCTCCAGCCCCTCCAGCAGCGGGAGAGCCCGGTTCAGCGCCTCCGTGGCCCGCACGTGCAAGCTGGCCTGGGCGCCGACCACGCCGCCCTCGAGCTCACTGTGGAAGCTGGCGATGTTGGGTTGGTGCCGGTAGAGCACCCGCCCGTCCTTCTCATAGGGCAGGAAGGCCTGCTCCAGGGCGGCCAGGACACCCTCGATCCGGCCCGGCTTCCGGCGCCAGCCCAGGACGTCGCCGATCGCGTCCTCGACGGCGTCCTTGAGGTCGCCGGTGCCCCGCTCCTCCCGCTCCCGCAACGGGGCGCCGGGCGTGGTCCGCACCGGGTAGGCCAGGAACTGGCGGAGGGCGAGCGCCAGTTGCTCGTCGCCTCTTCCGTTACCGGTTGCGTTCGTCATGCCGTCCTCCCCGGCGTGTGTACGTAGACCGGCCCGACCGACGCCCGGTCAGCGAGCTCCTGCCAGCACTGGCAGAGCGCGTCCAGCACCGCGGTCACCGGCGGCCGGCAGCGGTCGACCCCCTGCCGGACGACCTGCACCCAGGTGACCCACTCACCCCCGCGGTGCCGCAGCCCGACGATCGGCTCGAGCGCCTCGTAGGACGTGACGTCGTCCCGGAACCGCTCCGCCAGCGCGGTGAGCGCGGCCTGCGCCGCGGCCAGCTGCCGGTGCGCGCCGACGAGGTCGAGCCGGGCCGCGGCCTCGGCGGCGAGCATCGCCCCGCAGGACGCTTCCTCGGCCCGCCCGCCCAGGTCGTCGACGGCCCTGCTCAGCCGGTCGACCACCGCCAGGTCGGCCGGTGCGTCCTCACCCAGCGTCAGGTCGAGGGTGCGCAGCTCCGCACGGAGCCGCCGGCATCCGTCGGTCAGGTCGGCGAGGGCGGTCGGCACACTCATCGCAGGTCACCGCCGCGCGAGGTCGCGGTAGAAGTGGCGGGTGATGACGTCGGGCGAGGCGAGCCGCCGGTCGAAGGCCAGCCGGGCCGCGCCGATGAGGAACCGCTCCGGGAGGATGCCCGGGTCGATGCCCCGCGCCAGGCGCCCCGCGGCCTCGTCGATCATCTGCTGCTCCTTCGGCGCGAAGCGGATCACCTGCGCCAGCGGACGGCGGCCGAGCGTGTCGTACGGCTGGAAGCACATGGTGTCGACCACGAGGCGGACCGCGTCGTCGGCCGACTCCAGCAGCGCCTCCGGGTACGGCGCCGCGCGCCTGCCGTAGGTGCGCCGCCACGCCTGCCGGCAGCCCTCAGCCTCCCCCGCGAACCCCATCCGCGACAGCAGTTCGGCGCTGACGAACAACCTCAGCCACGGTGTGGGGTGGACCGCCGCCGGGTTGTAGGTCCAGACGCTGACCGGTGCGCGGGCCAGGATGTCCATCAGCGAGGCGACGACGGCGGGGCCCCCGAGCAGCAGGCCGCACAGGTCGGCGAAGGTCTCCCTGTTCCACCGGCGCCACACCCGGGCGACCTCCGGTGGGTGGCCGGCCTGCACGAGCCTGCGCTCGACGGCCTCGGGGACCACCCGGGCGAGACCCAGTTCGTTCTGCAGGTTGTGGCTGACCTCGTGGAGGATCGCTCCGAGGGTCCAGGGGTTCACCAGCCGGTGGTAGGGCAGCTGGATCTGCGGGAAGGGGTTGCGCTGGAACCCCAGCCGTCGCAGGCGGACGTCGCGTCGGAAGGTGGCCGGGGTGGACCCGGCCTCCATGCAGCTCATCGGCGCCGGCTGCGGAACCGACTTCGCCGTCCCCAGACCGAGGAACGCGTCCTGGTAGCAGTCCAGGGCGATCCGGTCGCAGCCGAGGAGCCACTCGCCGAACCGCCCCTGGCGCTGACCGAAGAACCCCATGTAGAAGTCCCAGACCCGCTCGACCGCGCGCACGTGCTCGTGGGCGACCTCACCGGCCGTGACGAGCCGGCGCAGCCGTTCCGGCGTCGGGTCGCCCTGGGTCTGGGAGGCGATCCGGGCCACTCTCCGGTTCATCGCCTGGAGGGGGCGGCGCAGCGTGCTGATCAACGCGTTCACCGCCTCGACGTGCCCCTGGGTCGGCGCGGCGTGCCCGGTGCCGAACTCCTCCCGGGTGAAGGGACGCAGGGCCAGCGCGTGACGTTCGAGGTTGCGCGTCTGTGCGCTGATCCACCGCCCCAGGACGGCGGGTGGCCGCGGCGGGGACGGGCGGGAGTCAGGCCCTCGCCCGTCCTGCTGCGCCGGGACGGCTGCCGCGGTCATTCCGCACGCTCCTCACGCGCACTCCAGCGGAGCGCACCTCAGCACCGGCACCAGCGCTGTCCGTTGACGACGATCGACCGTCCCGGGACGGCGCCCGTACCGATCGGCACCGCACGGTTCGGCTGGGGGGCGCGCCGACGGGCGTCGGCCATCCAGGCCCGGTCCGCGGCTCGAGCCCGCTGGATCACGCGGCGGCGCCGGTCCGGCTGGCGCAGCGCCCGGGAGGCGTGGTGTGCAAAGCGGCGGCTCACGAGGTCGAGGGAGACCGGCGCGCCCCGTGAGTAACGCCCGGCCACGTCGGCCGTGGTGCGTCGCACGACGTGGGGCAGCGCCTGGACGTACGGCTTGGCCGCCGGGCTGTTCCACAGCTGCCGGCCCAGCTGCACGGCCCGCTTCGTCAGCTCGGGGACCCAGCGGGCCGCCGCGGGGGCGAGCCGCGCCGCGAGCGCGGGCAGCGCACCGAGGAACGCCTCAGCCTCGGACTCGGACTCCGTCTGCGCGGCCATGGCCGCCAGGTGCTCCATGAGCCGCACCTCGGCGGCGGGGGACGACACCGTCTCGTACTCGACCGTCTCGTACTCGGGGTCGCCGTACAGCTCGTCCTCGAGGTCGCCGTAGAGCTCGTCCTCGCCCTCGGCTGGGAGGAGGTCCTCCATCATGATCGACATCGCTGCGCCTCCTCGGACGGTGGTCAGCCGGTCAGCGCGCCGCGGCGCGCAGGGGGGGTCTGGGTGGCTCGGCGGACGGCCCGCAGGTTGCGCTGCGCGGCTCGGGCGGCTACCCGCGGCTGGGTCAGGGCACGCCGGGTCTGCGTCTGGACGACGCGGCCGACGGTCGCTCTCGTCACGCGCTGCCCGCGGCGGGCACGCCGGACCAGCGGCCGGACGGTCGCCCGTGTCACCGCGGTCGGGAGGATCGTGACGATCGGCTGGGTCGCCCTCCGGCGGCGAGCCATGCGGGTGAGGATGCTGTTGACCTGCACCAGCTTGGGGACGATGTCGGGGACCAGCCGCTGGAGGGTGGCCTGTTCGCGCGGGGTGATCATCATCACGGTCGCGGCCCCGATCAGCGCCTCGGCCTCGTGGGTCGACGGCGTCCGAGCGGCCGCCGCGGCCATCGTCTGGGCGATCGCCTCGTTCTTCGTCATCGGTGCCGCGGGCGACTCGTCCTCGTACTCCAGCTCGAACTCGAGCTCGTCCTCGTACTCGCCCTCCCGCTGGCGCCGGCGCCGCCGGCGGCCGAACAGCCCGCCGATGGCGCTCAGCGCGCTGGGCAGGAACTTCGTGGCCAGGGGTAGCGCCTTGGCGGCGAGCGGTGCCGCCGCGGCGAGCAGCGGGAGGAACTGCTCGTCCTCGAACTCGCCCTCGCCGAGCGTCGTCGCCGTCTCGGTGGTCAGCTCGGTGAGGACCTCGTCCTCGAACTCGTCCTCGAACTCGTCCTCGCCCTCACCCAGGCCGAGTGCACCCCCGAGGCCCTTGAGCAGCCCGCCGATGAACTCCTCGTCCTCGTCCTCGAACTCGGCCTCGTACTCACCCAGCGGGATCTCGGTCGCCGGCTCGGTCAGCAGCTCGTCCTCGTACTCGTCCTCGGGCTCGCCCAGGAGTTCGGGGTCCAGCGTCTCGAACCCGACCTCGCCGTCCTGCGAAACGCTCATGAGGCCCTCCCTCATCGTGCCGATCCCTGGCCTGGCGCGAGATTAGGGAGTAATGGCGTCCCGCCCCATTCACACGTCCGTGGGTCACGCACTCTGGTGTCACATGGACACGGGACACCGGCCCTCGTCGAAGATCCGAGCGACCATGGCGGCCCGGGAATTGACCTCGAGTTTCGAGAAGACCCGCCGCAGATGAGTGCCCACCGTCCATTCACTGATGTCGAGGACGGAAGCGATCATGCGGTTCGTGCACCCCCGGGCGACCATGCGCACGATCTCCTCCTCGCGGGGGCTGAGCGGCACGGCCGCCGGGGCGGGCTGAGCCGGCGCGTCGAGCCTGACCACCTGGCACGGCACACCGTCGACGTCGAACCGGAGGAGGACACCTCCGTCGTCACCTGCACGGATACACAGGAGACGGCGCACCGCCCGGCGCAGGTCGGCCACGACAGCACCGCCGACCTCGTCCGCCTGCTGGGGTCTCGAGCGAGAGGTCGGGCGATCACGGGGTGCGGGGTCGTGGCGGACGCGGGCTCCGGTCTGCCGACTGCCCCCTGCGGTCACTGGCACCGCGGCCACCCCGTTCCCTCTGTCCGGGTCGACGGTGCCGACCCTAACGGGCATGTACTGCGACCTCGTGTCACACGTCCTGAGGACTCGGGTGGCCCACCACGCCCGACGCCATTCCGGGCGCCCTTCCGCACGGTGCACGGAAAGGACCGATCCCTTCCCTGCGCGTGCTCGACGACTCCTCCCCCTGCCACCTCCGGCCGTTTCGGGGTAAACGGCGTGGCCTCTGTCCTGGAAATGATGGGCATGGGCCGTCACGGCGACGTCACGGCCGCGTCATCGCCGCGTCACGGCGCCGGGCAGCCCACCCGCGCCCCCACGTCTCCCTGGGAGTGCGTTCGTCTGCGCGCCCATCCGCCCTCCGTCGCGCGGCGTGCCACGGGTTCCGCGAGTCGGCGAGCAGACACTCGACTGCGTCTCAAGGCCACGACGAGTCCGCCACCAGACCCACCCGCCACCGTTCCTCCCGAGCCCCCGCCACGAGAGGAACCAGGTCATGACCCAGCAGATCGGCCAGCAGGGGTACAACCCGCAGCCGCAGCCCCCGTCGTACGGCCCCTCCGGTCAGGCGGCCGCGCCGTTCGGTTCCCCGCCCGCCGGGTTCGCCAGGTCGCAGACGCCGGCGCCGCCGCACCGGTGCCGTCGTCGCCGGCATAGTGACCGCAGTCCTCGCGGTCGTCGGCCTCGGCGTCGCGGCGCTGTTCCTGTTCGGCAGCGAGCTCGTCGACACCGCCGAGGCCGAGCGCGAGATCACCCGGATCACCGAGGAGCTCGCCGTGGCGCCGACCGGCGCCACCGCGTCCGTGCGTGTCAGGCCCGCGGGCGCCAGCCGATCGCCGGGGCGACGTGGCGGGCGATCGTCTCCAGCAGCCGCGCGTTGTACTCGACGCCGAGCATGTTGGGCACGGTCAGCAACAGGGTGTCGGCCTCGCCGACGGCGGCGTCCTTGACCAGCTCCTCGGCCAGCTGGTCGGGCTCGCCGACGTAGCTCTTGCCGAAGCGGGCGCGCACGCCCTCGAGCAGCCCGACCTGGTCCTCGCCCGAGCGCTCGCCGAAGTACTGCCGGTCGAGATCGCTGGTGATCGGCAGAACGCTGCGGCTCACCGACACGCGCGGCGTCCGCTGCCAGCCGGCCTCGGCCCAGGCGGCGCGGAAGCGGGCGATCTGGTCGGCCTGCAGCTCGTCGAAGGGGACGCCGGTGTCCTCGCTGAGCAGCGTGGAGCTCATCAGGTTCAGCCCCTGACGCGCGGCCCACTCCCCCGTCGCCCGCGTGCCGGCACCCCACCAGATCCGCTCGGCCAGTCCCGGCGACTGCGGCTGGACCGCCAGCTTGCCGGGCACGCCGCCGGTCATCCGCGGGTCGGCGTCGACCAGCCGCTCGCCCCGGACCGCCGCCAGGAACAGCGCGGTCTTCTGCCGGGCGAGGTCGGCGTCCGTCGAGCCCTCCGGCGGCACGTACCCGAAGGCCTCGGAGCCGCGCAGCGCCGTCTCGGGTGACCCCCGGCTGACGCCGAGCTGCAACCGGCCGCCGCTCAGCAGGTCGGTCGCCGCGGCCTCCTCGGCCATGTACAGCGGGTTCTCGTAGCGCATGTCGACCACACCGGTGCCGACCTCGATCCGGCGGGTGCGCGCGGCCATGGCGGCCAGCAGCGGGAACGGCGAGGCCAGCTGCCGCGCGAAGTGGTGCACCCGCACGTAGGCGCCGTCCAGCCCGATCTCCTCGGCCGCGATCGCCAGCTCCACGCTCTGCACGAGCGCGTCCCGCCCGGTCCGCACCTGCGAGCCCGGGATCGGCTGCCAGTGCCCGAAGGACAGGAACCCGATCCGCTTCTCCATCACCCTCACCTCTCGTCGCTCTGCTGCGGTCGAGCGCCGGAGGTTCCGCGCGGATTCCCGACGGGGTAGCGCCACCCGAGCGGGCCCTCCCCGGGCGCCCCAGCCGCCCCACCTGCCACACGCTGCACGCGATGTGACGTTCCGTGATCGATCGACCACGACTCTCCGTCGACCGGTTCCCGGCCTGGACGGGTCCGGTCCCGCACGCTGTCCGGGTGAACCCGAGCGCCCCCGACGTGTCGCGTCCCCAGGAGGGGACCGCCGGCGCCGCCGCCGGCCCGAGGCTCCGCGCCATCGACACCCTGCTGGCCGACCGCGGACAGCTGTTTCGCGCCCTGTTCCTGGCCGCGCCGATCCCCAAGGCCCTGGTCGACCTCGACGGCCACGTGCTCGTGGTCAACGACGCGCTGTGCACGATGACCGGTCGCACGCCCGAGGACATGGTCGGCCGGCACGTCGACCTGCTGGCCCACCCCGACGAGGCCCCGGTCCCCGACCGCGGCGACGGCCCGCTGGACCCCTGGCTGCGCGTCGACGGCGAGCGACGGCTGCGCCGGGCCGACGGCACGGAGCTGTGGGCGACCCAGTCGCACGAGGTCGTCCACACCAGCACCGGGACGCCGCAGTTCGTCGTCCTCTCGCTGGTCGACGTCACCGACCGCCGCCGCGCCGAGGAGGACCTGGTCCGGCGGGCCTTCACCGACCCGCTGACCGGCCTGCCCAACCGGCGGGCCCTCAACGACCGGCTCAACCACGCCCTCGCGCTGTCCCGCCGCCGTGGGCTGCAGGTGGGACTGGTCCACCTCAACCTCGACCGGTTCCAGGCGGTCAACGACGTCCTCGGCAACGAGGCCGGGGACCAGCTGCTCATCCAGGTCGCCGACCGGCTGCGCTGGAGCACGCGCGTCGAGGACACCGCCGTCCGGCTGGGCGGCGACGAGTTCCTCATCCTGGCCGAGGACGTCGAGGACCTCGACGGGCTGCGCACCATGGCCACCCGGCTGCTGTCGGTGCTCGACGACCCGTTCCTCATCGGCAAGCGCGAGATCGTGCTCTCGGCCAGCGTCGGCCTGACCCTCGGCTCCGACGTCGCCCCCGACGACCTGCTCCGCCAGGCGCACGCCGCGCTCGCCCGCGCCAAGGCCGACGGCAGCCGCGCCCGCATCGAGGTGCACGACGGCGGGCTGTCCGACAGCGAGGTCGACCAGCTGCAGCTGGAGGCCGACCTGCGCAACGCCCTGGAGTCCGACGAGCTGCGGCTCTTCTACCAGCCGATCGTGTCCCTGCACGACGAGACGCTGCTCGGCTACGAGGCGCTGATCCGCTGGCAGCACCCCACCCGCGGCCTGCTGCCGCCGGGCGCCTTCCTCGCCGCCGCGGAGGACAACCGGCTCACCTCCCGGCTGGGCGCCTGGGTGCTCCGCCAGGCGTGCCTCGACGCCGCCGGCTGGCCGGCGGGACTGCGGGTGCACGTCAACATCTCGGCGCGGCACCTCGCCGAGCCCGGCTTCGCCGACCTGGTCACCGACGCGCTGGCCGAGTCCGGCCTGCCGCCGGAGCGGTTGGAGCTGGAGATCACCGAGTCGACGGCGCTGTTCGCCGCCGACGCCACCCTGCAGGCGGTCTCCGAGGTCACCGACGCCGGCGTCACCCTCGCCCTCGACGACTTCGGCACCGGCTACTCGGCGATCACCGCGCTGCACCGGCTGCCGATCCACACGGTGAAGATCGACCGGTCCTTCGTCGCCGACGTGGTCACCGAGCCCTCGACCGCCGCGCTGGTGCAGGGCCTGGTGCAGCTGGGCCTGGGCATGGGCCTGCAGGTCATCGCGGAGGGCATCGAGGACCTGGACCAGGCCGACTGGCTGCGCGAGCACGGCTGCGAGATGGCCCAGGGCTACGCCTTCGGCCGGCCGGCGCCGCTGCCCGCCACCATCCCGAGCACCGGGGACGTCGACCTGACCGGCACCCTGCCACCGGGAGAGGTCACCGTGCAGGACGTGCTGGACGGCGAGGCCGTGGTCACCTCCGGGCTGCCGCCGGTGCCCGCCCCCAAGCCGCCGGCGACCCGGGCGATGACGATCGACGAGCTGATCGCCGAGGGCCTGCCCACCGAGGACCGCCGGCTCGACGAGGACTAGGAACCGCCCTCGGGCGCGGAGCGGTCAGCGCGGGGCAGCGCCAGCGGCACCGGCCGCTTGGCTGCGCGGCCGTCCCCCGAGGAGCGGCCGCGCAGCCGCCGGCCGATCCACGGCGCGACGAACCCGCGCACCCACGCCGCCTCCTCGGCCAACGCCGCCCGCAGCGCGCGCGGCGGCTGGGGCGGCAGCGGGGTGCGCCAGTCGTCGACCACCCGCAGACCCAGCGCGGTGGCGGCGGCCAGCGCCGTCCGCCGGTGGCCCTCGGTGGTGAGGTGGATGCGGTCGCTGTCCCACATCCGCCAGTCCTGCACCCAGCCGGCGCCCCACTGGTCGAGGACGACGGCGCCGTGCCGGGCCGCGATCGACCACAGCGAGGCGTTGAGGACCGCGACCCGCCCGCGGGTGCGCCGGATGATCGGCGTCTGCCGCGGGTCCACGCCGGTCGCCAGCAGCACGTCGGCGCCGGCGGCGCGGAAGCGGACGACGGCGTCCTCCAGGTCGGCGGCCAGCCGGTCGGGGTCGGCGCCGGGGCGCAGCAGGTCGTTCCCGCCGGCGACCAGGCTGACCAGGTCCGGCTCGGCGGCCAGCGCGACCGGCACCTGCTCGGCGAGCACCTGGCCGAGCAGCCGGCCGCGGATGGCCAGGTTGGCGTACTCGACCTCGCCGTCGGCCGCGGCCGCCAGGTGCTCGGCCAGCCGGTCGGCCCAGCCGCGGAACTCGTCGGGGCGCTGCGGATCGGGGTCGGCCAGCCCCTCGGTGAAGGAGTCGCCGAGGGCGACGTACCGGCGCCAGGAGGAGCGGGAGGGTCCGAGCTGCACGCCTCCACTCCAGCACGGTGACCGGGCACACAGCCGCCCGCCCTGGGAGGCTGCCCGCGTGCGGACGACGGGCAGCAGGGAGGTCTACCGCAACCCGTGGATCCGGGTGCGGGAGGACGCGGTGGAGCGCGACGACGGCAGCGCCGGGGTCTACAGCGTGGTCGAGAAGCCGCACTTCGCGCTCGTGCTGCCGTACGAACGCGACGGCTTCTGGCTGGTCGCGCAGTTCCGCTACCCGGTCGGCCGCCGGGCCTGGGAGTTCCCGCAGGGCACCTGGACGGCGGGGTCGGACGGCTCGGCGGAGGAGCTGGCCCGCGCCGAGCTGGCCGAGGAGACCGGCCTGCGCGCCGGGTCGCTGCGCCACCTCGGGCACCTGGACCTCGCGCCGGGGCTGTCCACGCAGGAGTTCGACGTCTGGCTGGCCACCGACCTGACCCAGGGGCCGACCGCGCGCGAGGCGACCGAGGCCGACATGCGGTCGGCCTTCGTCAGCGAGGCCGAGCTGCGGGCGATGGTCCGCGACGGCCGGTTCACCGACGGGCCCAGCCTGGCCGCCTACAGCCTGCTGCTGCTCGACCGCCCCTGACGAAGACCCCCGGGACCGGGGACCGCCGGACGGCACGGCCCCACTGTGGTCGACTGGCCGTCATGCCGGTCGACCCCGCCACCTTCGCCGAGGCCCTCCGCCAGTACGCCGCCGGGGTGTGCCTGCTGACCGTCCGCGACGACATCGACGACGTCGGCACCACGGTCTCCTCGGTGATGAGCGTGTCGGCGCAGCCGCCGCTGGTCGCGGTCGGGCTCTCCGCCGGCGGCTACCCGGCGGAGGTGCTCGAGGAGGTGGGCAGCTGCGGGCTGACCGTGCTGGCCGCCGAGCACGCCATCGTGGCCAGCCGGTTCTCCTCGGCCGGGCGGCCCAGCGCCCGCCACCTGCTCGAGTCGGTGCCCTGGCGGCGGGCCGAGGCCAGCGGGGCGATCGTGTTGGAGGGTGGGCTGACCGCGCTGGACTGCCGGCTGGAGCGGCTGGTCGAGGCCGGCGACCACGTGCTGGCGCTGTTGGAGGTCACCGCCGTCCCCGTGCCTGCCCGGGGCGGCGCCCCGCTGCTGCGGCTGCGCGGCCGCTACGTCGACGCGACCGGGGAGCCCTCCGGACGGGCCTGATCGGCCGCGTCGTCCGGCACACTCCGACCGCGGATGTCACATCGGGGGCCCGGGCGGTGCTGTAGGGACATGGAGCTCGTTCGACGCGCGCGGCCCGAGGCCGTCCTGGCCCTCCCGGGCACGGCGCCCCGGGGCGCGACGGACCGGGTCGGGGGGACGGACGGCGGAGCGGTGCCGCGCGCGGCGTCCGGGGCCGTGCGCGCCGACCTCGGCGAGGTGTTCCGCGAGGAGTACGCGCGGGTCGTCGGCGTGGCCGCCCGGGTGCTCGGGTCGCGGGACTGGGCCGAGGACGTCGCGCAGGACGTGTTCCTCTCCTTCGCCCGGTCGTCGGTCCCGGCCGGCGAGGCCCGCGGCTGGCTCTCGGTCGCCGCGGCGCACACCGCGCTGAACCTGCTCCGCTCGGGACGCCGCCGCGCGTCCCGCGAGGAGACCGCCGCCGCGGCGGCCGACGTCGTCGCGCCCGACGTGGCCGACGCCGTCGTGACCCTCGAGGAACGCCGCCGGGTGCGGGCCGCGCTCGCCCGGCTGCCCCGCAAGCAGGCCGTGGCGCTCGTGCTGCGGCACAGCGGCATGGGCTACGCCGACGTCGCGGCGGCCCTCGACCTGTCCCCGGGGAGCGTCGGCACGACCGTGCGGCGCGCCGAGTCCGCACTGAAGAAGGAGCTGGACCACCATGCGTCATCCGACTGAGGGCGTGCTGCGCCGCCTCGTCGACGAGCCGGCCGGGGTCTCGGACGCCGACCGGCAGCACGTCGCCGACTGCCCCGTGTGCCTCGCCGGCCTGGCCGCCGCGCGCGAGGACGCCGCGGCCGTGGGGGCCGTGCTGCGCTCCGACGGCGCCGCCCACCCCGATCCCGCGGCGGCGTGGCGGCGCCTGTCGTCGGCGTTGCCCGCCCCGTCCGTGACGCCGGCACCCGCGCCGGCCCGCCGGCGCAGCGGGTGGCTGCACCGCCCGGCCGCGGCCGCGCTCGCCTTCGCCGTCGTCCTCTCCGGCGCCGGTGTGGCCGCCGCGAACGACTGGCTGCCGATCTTCCGCACCGAGCAGATCGCCCCGCTCGAGATCAGCACCACCGACCTCGTGGCGCTGCCCGACCTGACCGCCTACGGCGACGTCGAGCTGACCGGGGACGACGGCCCGCACGCGGTGCCCGACGCCGCGGCCGCCCGCGCCGAGTCCGGCCTGGACGTCCCGGAGGTGGGCGTCCTGCCCGAGGGCGTGGCGGGTGAGCCGACGTACCAGGTGGTCGGCGAGCTGAGCGGCGTCTTCACGTTCTCCGCGGCGAAGGCCGCCGAGGCCGCGGCGGCGTCCGGGGAGCCCCTGCCGCCGGTGCCCGCGGGCCTCGACGGCAGCCGGGTGCGACTCACCGCCGGTCCGGGGGTCGCGGCGGTCTGGTCACAGCCCTCGGGGCTGCCCAGCCTGGTGGTCGGCCGCGCGGTGGCGCCCTCGGCGTCCTCGTCGGGCGTCCCGTTCGAGACCGTCCGCGACTTCCTGCTCTCGCTGCCGGGCCTGCCTGCCGACGTGGCGGCCCAGTTGCGCACCTTCACCGCCGACGGCTCGACCCTGCCGATCCCGGTGCCGGCCGACCTGGTGGACACCTCGCAGGCGGAGGTCGGCGGCCTGCCGGCCACCGTGCTCGAGTCACGCGACCAGGCCCTGGCCGCCGTGGTCTGGGTCGACGACGGCGTCATCACCCTGGTCGGCGGCACGCTGAGCACCGACGAGGTGCTCGACGTCGCCGGGGACCTGGGGTGAGCACGACCGACGCACCAGCGGTCGCCGGCCCGGGCGACCCCGCCGTCCGGGCCGCGGCGCAGTTGGTCCGCGACCTGCCACCGTCCCCGGCCCTGTGGTGCGACGGCCTGCGCAAGCGGTACGGACGGCGCACCGCGGTCGACGGCGTCTCGCTGTCGGTGGGCCGCGGTGAGGTGGTCGGCCTGCTCGGGCCGAACGGCGCCGGCAAGACCACGGTCATCAAGATGCTGCTGGGGCTGGTCCGGCCCGACGCCGGTGAGGTGATGGTGTTGGGTCGGCCCGGCAGCGACCCGGCCGGCCGCGCCCGGGTGGGCTACCTGCCCGAGCTGTTCCGCTACCAGCCCTGGCTGACCGCGGCGGAGGTGCTCGAGCTGCACGTCCGGCTGGCCGGTGCCGACGTCTCCGGGGACGAGCGGCACGGTTGCCTGGAGCTGGTCGGGCTGGCCGCCCGCGCCGGCGACCGGGTCGGGGGCTTCTCCAAGGGCATGCAGCAGCGGCTGGGGCTCGCCGTGGCGCTGGTCGCCCGCCCCGAGCTGGTGGTGCTCGACGAGCCGACCAGCGCCCTCGACCCGCTGGGCCGGGCCGACGTGCGCGACGTGGTGCTCTCGCTCAGGGAGCGCGGCGTGGCGGTGCTGCTGAACTCGCACCTCATCGGGGAGGTGGAGCGGGTCTGCGACCGCGTCGTCGTCCTCGACCGCGGGCGGGTCGCCGCCTCCGGGACGCTGGCCGAGCTGCTCGGCCAGCGCGAGGTCCGGCTGCACCTGACCGGCGTGGTCCCCGCGGCCGAGGCGCGGCTGGCCGCGGCGGGGCCGGTCGAGCGCGCGGGCGAGTGGTCCACCGTCGCGCTTCCGGCCGACGACGACGGGACCGCCGTGCCCGACCTGGTGCGCGACCTGGTGGCGCTGGGCGTGCGGGTCCACGCGGTGGAGCCGGCGCGGATCAGCCTGGAGGAGCGCCTGCTGGGCATCCTGCGGGCCGGCTCCGGGGACGGCCGGCCGTGACCGCCCGCACGGTGCTCACCGTCGCGGCGCTCACCCTGCGCGAGGCCGCCCGGCGACGGGTCGTCTGGGCGCTCCTGGCGCTGACGGTGGTGCTGCTCGCACTCAGCGCCTGGGGCTTCTCGAAGCTGGTCGGACTGGACACCGAGCTCGGCACCATGACCAGCGGTGAGGCCCGCCTCGTGGCCTCGCTGCTGCTCAACCTGATCATGTTCGGGCTGAGCCTCATCGCGGCGATCGGCACGGCGTTCCTCGCCGGGCCCACGTTGGCCGGGGAGCTGGAGTCGGGACAGGCGCTGGTGATCCTCGCCCGGCCGGTCCGCCGATCGGCCGTCCTGCTCGGCAAGTGGCTCGGTCTGGTCGCCTTCGGCTGCGGCTACGTGGTCCTGGCCGGCCTGGCGCAGATCCTCGTGGTCGGGGTGACGGTCGGCTACTGGCCTCCGTCACCCGCGACCGGGCTCGCGCTGCTGGGCGCGGAGACGGTCGTGCTGCTGACCCTGGCCCTGCTGCTGTCCAGCGTCGTCTCGACCATGGCGTCGGGCATCGTCGCCGTCGGTCTCTTCGGGGCGACCTGGGTCGCAGGCGTGGTCGGTGGGCTCGGCGGGGCGCTGGGCAACGAAGGCGTCGAGAGCGTGGGCACGGTGTCGCGGATCCTGCTGCCCACCGACGGGCTGTGGCGCGGCGCCATGAACGCGTTCCAGGACCCGATCGCGCTCGTCCAGATGGGCCCGGGCGAGGGCGGGTTCCCCTTCCTGAGCGAGGCCGCGCTCTCACCGGCCTACCTGGCGTGGGCCGCGGTGTGGATCGCCATGGTCTGGGGACTGACCGCGCTGTCCTTCTCCCGGCGCGACGTGTGACGCGACCGGCCCCCTGCAGGGTCCCGCCGCTGGCCCCGTCCCGAGGCTCCCCGCGGCCCCGTCCCGGGTCCCGCCCCGAGCCTGCGAGGGGTGGGGAGGACGGGGTCCTTCCACGGTGAGGAGGACGGGCGGCCCCCTGCAGGGTCCCGCCGCGAGCCTGCGAGTGGTGGGGGGCAGGGGGTCCTTCGTCTAGCGTCGGACGCGATGACCGAGCCGTTGAACCCGTCGGAGTCCGCCGTCCGCCGTGCGCTGGTGCGCGCCGAGCGCGGGGTGACCCTGGACGCCGTCGAGGCCGAGACGCTGCTGCACGCCCGGGGGCTGGCTGAGGGCGAGCCGCTGGACCGGCTGCTCGCCGCGGCCGGCCGGGTCCGCTACGCGGGACTCGCCTCGGCCGGGCGGCCGGGCGTCGTCACCTACAGCCGCAAGGTGTTCATCCCGCTCACCCACCTGTGCCGCGACCGCTGCCACTACTGCACGTTCGTGACGACGCCCGGCCGGCTGCGCCGGGAGGGGAAGGCGCCGTTCCTCTCCCCGGACGAGGTGCTCGACATCGCCCGGGCGGGCGCCGCGCGGGGGTGCAAGGAGGCGCTGTTCACCCTCGGCGACCGCCCCGAGGACCGCTGGCCGGTCGCGGCCGAGTGGCTCGAGGCGCACGGTTTCGACTCCACGCTGGCCTACCTGCGCGCGATGGCGATCCGGGTGCTGGAGGAGACCGGGCTGCTGCCGCACCTGAACCCCGGGGTGATGAGCTGGGAGGAGATCCAGCGGCTCAAGCCCGTGTCCGCGTCGATGGGGATGATGCTCGAGACGACGGCCACCCGGCTGTGGTCGGAGCCGGGCGGCCCGCACTTCGGCTCTCCGGACAAGGAGCCGGCCGTCCGGCTGCGCGTGCTCGAGGACGCCGGCCGCTCGGCGGTCCCGTTCACCACCGGCGTGCTGCTGGGCATCGGCGAGAACCACGCCGAGCGGGTCGACGCCGTCCTGCAGATCCGGGGCGCGGCGCAGCGGCACGGGCACGTGCAGGAGGTCATCGTCCAGAACTTCCGCGCCAAGCCGCGCACCGCGATGGCCGCACACGACGACCTCGGGCTGCAGGAGTACGTCGCCGCGGTCGCCGTGACCCGGCTGCTGCTCGGTCCGAAGGCGCGGGTGCAGGCGCCGCCGAACCTGTCGGACTCCACCGAGCTGGGTCTGCTGCTGCGCGCCGGCGTGGACGACTGGGGCGGGGTCTCCCCGCTGACCCCCGACCACGTCAACCCCGAGCGCCCGTGGCCCAACATCGACAAGCTGGCGGCGCTGACCGCCGAGGCCGGGTACGAGCTGCGGGAGCGGCTGGCCGCCCAGCCCCGGTACGTGCAGGAACCGGAGCCGTGGATCGACCCGCGGGTGCGCCCGCACGTCGCCGCGCTGGCCGGCCCCGACGGGCTGGCGGCCGACGGCCGCGTGCCCACCGGGCTGCCGTGGCAGGAGCCGGACGAGGGGTGGACGTCGTCCGGCCGGACCGACCTGCACGTCGAGGTCGACACCACCGGGCGCACCGGCGACCGGCGCGGCGACTTCGACGCCGTCTACGGCGACTGGGCCGAGCTGCGCTCGCGCACCGAGAGCGCCCGCGACGGGCACACGACCGCGCTCGCCGCCGGCGACCCGGCGGTGCACGCCGCCCTGCGGTCCGCCGAGACCGACCCGGCGGGGCTGACCGACGACGGGTACCTGGCGCTGCTGGGTGCGGACGGCCCGGACCTCGACGCGTTGTGCGCGCTGGCCGACGCCGTCCGCCGGGACGTCAACGGCGACGACGTCACCTACGTCGTGAACCGGAACATCAACTTCACCAACGTCTGCTACACCGGCTGCCGGTTCTGCGCCTTTGCCCAGCGGCGCACCGACGCCGACGCGTACACGCTGTCCCTCGAGGAGGTCGGGACGCGCGTGGACCGGGCGTGGGCCGCCGGGGCCACCGAGATCTGCATGCAGGGCGGCATCCACCCGGACCTGCCCGGCACCGCCTACCTCGACCTCGCCCGCGAGGTGAAGCGCCGGCAGCCCGGCATCCACCTGCACGCCTTCTCGCCCATGGAGATCGTCAACGGCGCGGCCCGCACCGGGCTGTCCTTCGAGGAGTTCCTGGTGGCCGCGAAGGAGGCGGGGCTGGACTCCGTCCCGGGGACCGCGGCGGAGATCCTCGACGACGACGTCCGCTGGGTGCTGACCAAGGGCAAGCTGCCGACGGCGACCTGGCTGGAGATCATCACGACGGCGCACCGGCTGGGCATCCCGACGACGTCGACGATGATGTACGGCCACGTCGACACCCCCGCCCACTGGGTGGCGCACCTGCGCACGCTGGCCCGGGTGCAGGACGCCACCGGCGGCTTCACCGAGTTCGTGCTGCTGCCCTTCGTGCACCACAGCTCGCCGATCTACCTCGCCGGCGTCGCCCGCCCCGGGCCGACCGTGCGGGAGAACCGCGCGGTGCACGCCGTCGCCCGGCTGCTGCTGCACGGGCGCATCCCCAACATCCAGACCTCGTGGGTCAAGCTCGGCGACGTCGGCACGCAGACGGTGCTGGCCGGCGGGGCGAACGACCTCGGCGGCACGCTGATGGAGGAGACGATCAGCCGGATGGCCGGCAGCGAGAACGGCTCGCTGAAGACCATCGCCGAACTGGAGGCGATGGCCGCCGCGATCGGCCGGCCGGCCCGGCAGCGGACGACGGAGTACGGCACCCCGTCCGAGGAGCGGCTGCGCACCGCGCGCTCCGAGGCGGGCCGCCGCGCGCTGGACCTCTCCATCACCCCCGTCTAACCCTCCAACCCGCGTCGCGGCGAGATGTCAGCCGCGGCTGTGCCGGAGCGGCGGGAGGGTCCAGGCCGCACCGAGCCACGCGTCGAGGTCGGGCTCGAGCGGGGACAGCCCGGCGCCCGGGTACGGGGTGAGCTCGCCGAACCACAGCTCGCCGTCGACCTCGTAGAAGTCGACGCGCAGCATGTCGAAGCCGTCGGCGAGCGCGGTGGCGGCCTTGAGCAGGTCCTCCAGGCGCTCGGGCGGGTCGGCGTCCGGACCGGGCCGGAAGCCGATCGTCCAGGGCAGCGGCTCCCACTCCGGCGAGTACAGCCGGGCCTGGTGGTCGTCGCCCCGGCCGGTGTGCAGCTCGACCAGCCGGGGCTCCCCGTCGACCACGAGGACCTTGAGGTCGGCGGGCACCAGGCCCGGGACGCCGACGAACTCCTCGACCAGCAGGCCCGGCCGCGCCCGCCGGTAGGCCCACTCCTCGCTCTTGCGCCAGTACCGCTCCTCCACCCAGCCCGCGGTGCACCGGCGCAGGTCCACGACATCGGCCGGACCGCGGCCGAAGACCCGCCGGATGCAGGAGTGGTTGGGCTTGAGCACCCAGTGGCCGGGCAGGTCGAGGTCCGTCAGCTCGCCGACGTCGGTACCGGACCAGAGGGTCTCCGGGACGCGCACCAGGCCCGGCGCCAGCGTGCGGGCGTGCTCCTTCATCGCGAGCTTGTCGCAGGTGGGCGCGAGCAGCTCGCGCCGGTCGAGGGTGATCCGCCAGTTGAGCTTCTCGGTGAAGGTCCGCGGCCGCAGCAGCGACGGGAGGCGTCCGGTGGCCTGCCGGTACAGCAGGGTCCGGCGCACCGGCGCGGGCAGGACGCCGGAGCGCGGGACGAGCACGTCCCGACCCCACCAGCCGGGACGGTGACCGGCAACCGCACGCCCGGGGTCCGCGTGCCTCGTCCTCCGGACGGGGTACCACCTCGCGGGGGACGGATGGTGCGGACGGCGACGCGAGGGTGGGCCGTGGCTGCGGTCGCGGTCCTGCTGGCCTCCTGCTCCTCGACCGTCGTGGGGTCGGCATCCCCCGGCGGTCCACCGGACCTGCAGGCCGCGCTGTCCGTGCCCGTCCCTGGTCTGCGGCCGGTCGACCCGCCCCCGCCGCCCTGGCAGCTCTGCACGACCGCGCCGGGCAGCCGGGCACCCCGCCTGGACCCCGCGCTCGGCGAGCCGGTGGCCCCCGGCCACGCCTCCGAGGGGACCACCCTGTACGTCCATGCCTGGGCCACGTCGGTCCCGATGGTCGCGGAGGCGATCCTCGACCAGGCGGCGATGGAGGCACCGGACTGCGTGTCGGCACCGCCGTCCGTCGACGCCGGCCCGGTCGCCCGGACGGTCGACGACTGGACGGGGTCCGGGTGGATCGGCGTCGCGATCCGCTCCGAGGTGCCCGGCCCGGACCCCGCAGTCAGCGAGACCCGGCTGGTGCGCTCCGGCGAGGTCGTCGTCCTCGTCGTCGCGGCAGGACGCGAGCCCGACCTCCAGGTGGTCGACGACCACCTGGTCGCGGTCGCCGAGCGACTGGGGTGAACGCTCCTGTCAGCAGCTCCCTCTACGGTGACCGCCATGCCGAAGCAGGTGATCCCCTTCCTCATGTTCCAGGGCGACGCGGGGCCGGCGCTCGACCTCTACACGTCGCTGTTCGACGACGCCCGCGTCCTCGAGCTCACCCGGTGGAGGGCCGACGGTCCCGGCGCGGAGGGCACGGTGCAGAGCGCCACCTTCTCCGTCGCCGGTCAGGTGTTCCGATGCTTCGACAGCCCCCCGGTCCACGACTTCACCTTCACGCCGTCCTTCTCGATCTGGGTCGAGACCGCGTCGGTGGAGGAGCTCGAGCGCCTCTATGCGGGCCTGTCCGAGGGTGGCGCCGTCCTCATGGAGCTCGGTGACCACGGCTTCAGCCGACGCTTCGGCTGGGTGAACGACCGCTACGGCGTCTCCTGGCAGCTCAACCTGGCCTGAGCCGCCCGCGCATGGCCGCGCCCGACCGGGTAGGACGGGACCGTGCGAGCCATCGTCTACACCGAGAACGGCGACCCCGACGTCCTGCGGCTGGTCGAGCGCCCCACCCCCGAGCCCGGCCCGGGTGAGGTGCGGGTCCGGCTGGCCTTCTCCGGCGTCAACCCGACCGACTGGAAGTCCCGGCGCACGAACCCGCCCGGCTCCGACGGCCAGGTACCCGACCAGGACGGCGCCGGCACCGTCGACGCCGTCGGCGAGGGCGTCGACCCGGTGCTGGTCGGCGAGCGGGTGTGGGTCTGGGAGGCGGCCTGGCAGCGCCCGCACGGGACGGCGGCCGAGTACACCGTCGTCCCGGCGCGGCAGGTCGTGCTGCTCGGCGCCGGGCCCACGTTCGAGCTCGGCGCGGCGCTGGGCATCCCGTTCCTCACCGCGCACCGCTGCCTGACCGTGGCCGAGTCGCTGCCCGACCGGCTCGGGCCCGGGTCGCTGACCGGGCACACCGTCCTCGTGCAGGGCGGGGCCGGCGCGGTCGGCAACGCCGCGATCCAGCTGGCCCGCTGGGCGGACGCCACCGTGATCGCCACGGTCAGCAGCCCGCGCAAGGCGCAGCTGGCCGCGGCGGCCGGCGCCTCGAACGTCGTGAACTACCGCGAGGAGGACGTCGTCCGCGAGGTCCGCAAGGTCGCCCCGAAGGGCGTCGACGCGATCGTCGAGGTCTCCGCCGCCACCAACGCCGCGGTCGACGCACAGGTGATCGGCCTGCACGGGGCGGTGGCGATGTACGCCGACGACGGCGGCGCGGAGGTGACCGTGCCGGTCCGCGCGCAGATGGTGCCGAACGCGCGCTGGCAGTTCGTCCTGGTCTACACCGAGCCCGAGCGCGCCAAGGCCATCGGCGTCGAGGACGTCAACGCCGCCGTGCTCGACGGCGCCGTGCGGGTCGGCGAGGACGCCGGCCTGCCGCTGCACGTCTTCCCGCTGGCGGAGACCGCGCAGGCGCACCGGGCGGTCGAGGACGGCGCGGTCGGCAAGGTGCTCGTCGACGTCACCGCCTGAGCGGGCTGCCAGGATCGGCCCGTGCCTCGCGTCCTCGTCGCCCCGGACAAGTTCAAGGGATCGCTGACCGCCCCCGAGGTGGCCGCCGCGGTCGCGCGCGGGCTCACCGCCGGCCGGCCCGGTGTGGAGGTGAGCTGCCTACCGGTCGCCGACGGCGGTGACGGCACCCTCGCCGCCGCGCTGGCCGCGGGATACGAGGCGGTGCCGGTTCCCGCGACCGGCCCGACCGGCGAGCCGGTGCAGACCGCGTACGCCCGGCTCGGCGACGTCGCCGTCGTCGAGATGGCCGACGTCTCGGGGCTCGGCCGGCTGCCCGGGGGCCGGTTCGCGCCCCGCACCGCCACCAGCCGGGGCACCGGCGAGGTCGTCGCGGCGGCGCTGGCCGCCGGCGCCCGCCGGATCGTCCTCGGCATCGGCGGCAGCGCCACGACCGACGGCGGTGCCGGGCTGCTGCAGGCCCTCGGCGCGCAGCTGCTCGACGCGGACGGCGCACCGGTCGGGCCCGGCGGAGGAGGGCTGGAGCGGCTGGCCCGGGTGGACGTCAGCGGGGTCGCCACCGCGCTGCAGGGGGCCGAGGTCGTCGTCGCCTGCGACGTGGACAACCCGCTGACCGGACCCGCGGGCGCCGCGGCGGTCTACGGCCCGCAGAAGGGCGCGGACCCCGACGACGTCGCCTACCTCGACGGCTGTCTGGCCCGGCTGGCCGACGCGGTCGCCGAGGCCACCGGCCGGGACCTGCGTGACGAGCCGGGCGCGGGCGCCGCGGGCGGGGTGGGGTTCGCGGCCCTCGCCGTCCTCGGGGCGCAGCTGCGGCCGGGGATCGACCTGCTGCTGGACCTGCTCGGCTTCGACCGGCTGGTGGCCGACGCCGACCTGGTCGTGGTCGGCGAGGGGTCGCTGGACGAGCAGAGCCTGCGCGGCAAGGCACCGGTCGGCGTCGCCCGCCGGACCCGGGCGGCCGGCGTCCCCGCGGTGGTCGCCGTCTGCGGACGGCGCGACCTGGACGACGCGGCGCTGCGGGAGGCCGGCATCGACGCCGCACACGCGCTCACCGACCTCGAGCCGGACCCCGCGCGCTGCATGGCCGAGGCAGGTCCGCTGTTGGAGCGCCTGGCGCAGCGCATCGCCGCCGAGCACCTGCCGACCCCGACCTGACCGGGTGACCGGGCGTGCTGCCGCGCCGCGCCCGCGGCCTCACCAGGAGGCGAGGACGCGCGCGGGACCGCCCGAACCCTCCTCGAACGGGATGAGGCCGACCACGATCGTCGCCCCCGTGGGTGGGATGCGGTCGAGGTGGGCGAGGTTTTCCAGCCCGTAGCGGTCGGCGCCGGTGAGCAGGAGGTGGGTGTCGAAGGTCGTGGACACGCCCGGGTCGATGCTCAGCGTGTCGACGCCGAGGCTGCGGATGCGCCGGCGTTCCACGAGCCAGGCGCAGGTGTCCGCACCGAAGCCGGGGAAGTGCAGCGTCCCCGCCGCGTCCGCGCCGCGGTAGGCCTCCGGATCGCCGATCCTGGCGCTCCAGCCGGAGTTCATGAGGACGGCGGCGCCGTCCGGGATGCGACCGTGGCGCCGCTCGTGGGCGCGGACGTCGTCGACCGTGACGACGGTGTCGGGCTCCTCCGCCGCGCGCGTGCTGATGTCGATGACGACGGCGGGCGTGACGAGCTCGTCGATCCGCAGCTCGGGCGCGAGGCGACCGCCCGGCGTGAAGTGCCCCGGCGCGTCGACGTGGGTGCCGGTGTGCTCCGCCAGGCGCCACTCCTGCGAGTAGTAGCCGTTCTGCTCGATCGTCACGACGGTGCGACGCGCGGGCCCCGCGCCCGGCACGTACGTCGGCAGGCTCGTGGTGAACGGGTGCGTGAGGTCGCACAGGCCCCGTCGGCCCCAGCTCGGGGCCCGCGGTGGTCGGTCCCCGGCCCGGGCGGTACCGGTCAGTGCAGCGGTCACGGCCGCGGCCGCCCCGCCCACCAGCGCTGCCCGCCGGGAGAAGCCGGCCCCCGACCCGTCGCGGCACTCCTGCGCCACCCTGCCGGTGTGCTCCGTGCACATGCGCGCTCTCCGCCGTCCCACCGTGGTCGGGCTGCCCTGAGCTCGGGTGCCCGCGCACCATAGCCCCGGGGCCGGCCGCGGGGCCGCACATCGCCGCGCGGGACGGGACGCCCGACCCGGCGGGATCGCCGGAGACCGGCCCCCTGCATGGTCCTGCCACGAGCCTGCGAGTGGTGGGGGCAGGGGTCCTTCTTCAGCCGACGCCGAGGTCGCGGGCGATGAGCATCCGCTGCACCTCGCTGGTGCCCTCGCCGATCTCGAGGATCTTCGCGTCGCGGTAGAAGCGGCCCACCGGGAACTCGTTCATGAAGCCGTAGCCGCCGTGCACCTGGGTGGCGTAGCGGGCGTTGTCCATCGCCGCCTCGGAGCTGTAGAGCTTGGCGATCGAGGCCTCCCGCGCGTACGGCTCGCCGCGCAGCATCTTCTCCGCGGCCCGGTAGTAGGCCAGCCGCGCGGTGGAGGCCCGCACCTCCATGTCGGCGATCATGAACTGGATCGCCTGGTTGCGGCCGATCGGCTGACCGAACGCCTCGCGCTGCGCCGCGTACGTGACCGACTCGTCCACGCAGCCCTGGGCCAGCCCGACCGCGAGCGCGGAGATCGCGATGCGGCCCTCACCCAGGATGGAGAGGAACTGCGCGTAACCGCGGCCGCGCTCCCCCACCAGGTTCTCCGCCGGCACCCGGCAGTCGGTGAACGACAGCTCCCGGGTGTCCGAGGCGTTCCAGCCGACCTTGGAGTACCGCTTGCCCACGCTGAAGCCCGGCGTCCCCGACGGGATCGCGATCGCCGAGATCTCCTTGCCGCCGTCGGGCCGGGTGCCGGTGACCGCGGTGACGGTGACCAGCTCGGTCAGCTCGGTGCCGGAGTTGGTGATGAACGCCTTGGACCCGTTGACCACCCAGGAGCCGTCCTCGAGGCGCGCGGTGGTGCGGGTGGCGCCGGCGTCCGACCCGCCGCCGGGCTCGGTGAGACCGAACGCGGCCAGCGCCTCGCCGCTGCACAGCCGGGGCAGCCACTGCTGCTTCTGCTCCTCGGTGCCGAACCGGTAGATCGGCATCGCGCCGAGCGAGACGCCGGCCTCCAGGGTGATCGCCACCGACGAGTCGACCCGCGCGAGCTCCTCGAGCGCCACGCAGAGGGTGAAGTAGGTGCCGCCCGACCCGCCGTACTCCTCGGGGAAGGGCAGGCCGAACAGGCCCAGCTCACCCATCTGCCGCACGATCGCGGTGGGGAACTCGTCGCGCTCGTAGAACTCCCCGATCTGCGGGGCGATCACGTCGTGGGCGAACTCGCGCACGACCTTGCGCAGGGCTTCGGTCTCCTCGTCGAGCCGGTAGTCCAGCATCACGTCTCCTGCTCAGGGGAGGTGGCCGGTGGGGTCACCACGGCCACCCGCTCGTCGAGCCGGACCTGTTGGCCGGCCGTCACGCCGAGCTCGGTGACCGTCCCCGCGAGGGGGGCGGTCAGCACGTGCTCCATCTTCATCGCCTCGACCACGAGCAGCGGGGCGCCGGCCTCGACCCGGTCGCCGACCGCGGCCCGCACGACGGTCACCGTCCCGGGCATGGGCGCGGTCACGGCGCCGTCCCCGGCCTCGCCCTCGGCGGCGGCGTGCAGCCGCTCGTGCTCGCGCAGCGCGGTCACCCGGCCGTCGGCGGACAGCCACACCTGCCCACCGGCGTGGACGACGGCGTACCGGGAGGTGACGCCGTCGAGGGTCACGGTCAGCTCCCCACCGTCCCTCGCCGCCGACGCGCGCACCGGCTCGCCGGACCCGACCTGCACCTCCGCGGCGGACGACCGGCCGCGCACCCGCACGGTCACCGGATCGCCGCCGGTGGGCTGCAGGCGGCGCACCGTCCACGCCGGCTCGCCCAGCCGCCAGCCGTCGGGCACGTCCCAGCGGTCGACGACCGGCCCGGCCGGCTCGGCCTCCAGCAGCTCGTACAGCGCGGCGGCCGCGTACACCGACGGCGGCACCGGCTCGGCGGCGGTCAGCGCCGCGCCGCGCCGCTCGATGAGCCCGGTGTCCAGCCGCCCGGCGACGACGTCGGGGTCGGTGAGCAGCGCCCGGAGGAAGGCGGTGTTGGTCGGCACCCCGAGGACGGCGGTGTGCCCGAGCGCGCCGACGAGCCGGGCGCGCGCGGTGTCCCGGTCGGGGCCCCACGCCACCACCTTGGCCAGCATCGGGTCGTAGTCGGTGCCGACGACCGAGCCCACCGTCAGCGAGCTGTCCACGCGCACGCCCGGCCCCGTGGGCTCGCGCAGGCCGAGCACGGTGCCGGTCTGCGGCAGGAAGCCGCGGGCCGGGTCCTCGGCGTAGAGCCGGGCCTCGATGGCGTGCCCGTCCAGCACGACGTCGTCCTGGGTCAGCGGCAGCGGCTCCCCCGCGGCGACCCGCACCTGCAGCTCGACCAGGTCCAGGCCGGTGACCATCTCGGTGACCGGGTGCTCGACCTGCAGCCGGGTGTTCATCTCGAGGAAGAAGAAGTCGGTCGGCCGCTCGGCGTCGACGATGAACTCCACCGTGCCGGCGCCGGTGTAGCCGACGGCCCGGGCGGCCTCGACGGCGGCGGCGCCCATCGCGGCGCGGGTGGCGGCGTCCAGCAGTGGGGACGGCGCCTCCTCGATGACCTTCTGGTGCCGGCGCTGCAGGCTGCACTCCCGCTCGCCCAGGTGGACGACGGTGCCGTGCGCGTCGCCGAGCACCTGCACCTCGACGTGCCGCGCCGACCCGACGTAGCGCTCGACCAGCAGCGTGTCGTCGCCGAAGGAGCTCCGGGCCTCGCGCCGGGCGGCGGAGATGGCGTCACGCAGCTCGGCGTCCGCGCGCACCACCCGCATGCCCTTGCCGCCGCCGCCCGCGCTGGGCTTGAGCAGCACCGGGAAGCCGACCTCGACCGCGGCCGCCGCGACCTCGTCGTCCGACATGCCCGGCTCGGTCCGCCCGGGGACGACGGGGACGCCGGCGGCCACGACGGTCTGTTTGGCGCGGATCTTGTCGCCCATCGCCTCGATCGCGGCGACCGGTGGGCCGATGAAGACGACGCCGGCCTTCTCGCAGGCCCGGGCGAACTCGGCGTTCTCGGACAGGAAGCCGTAGCCGGGGTGCACGGCCTGGGCGCCGGTGCGGGCGGCCGCGTCGAGCACCCGCTCGATCGACAGGTAGCTCTCGACTGCGGGCGCCGGGCCGATCGGGACGGCGACGTCGGCCTCCCGGACGTGCCGGGCCCCGGCGTCGGCCGCGCTGTACACGGCCACCGAGCGGACGCCCATCGCGCGCAGCGTGCGGATCACCCGGACGGCGATCTCGCCGCGGTTGGCCACCAGGACGGTCTCGAACATCAGGCACTCACATCCGGAAGACGCCGTAGCCCAGCTCACCCAGCGGCGCGTTCGCACACGCCGACAGGGCCAGGCCGAGCACGGTGCGGGTCTGGGCGGGGTCGATCACGCCGTCGTCCCACAGCCGGGCGGTGGCGTAGTACGGGTGGCCCTGGGTCTCGTACTGGTCGCGGATCGGCTTCTTGAACGCCTCCTCGTCCTCGGCCGGCCACTCCTCGCCGCGGGCCTCGAGGCCGTCGCGGCGCACCTGGGCCAGCACCGAGGCCGCCTGCTCCCCGCCCATGACCGAGATGCGGGAGTTGGGCCAGGTGAACAGGAAGCGGGGCGAGTAGGCCCGGCCGCACATGGAGTAGTTGCCGGCGCCGAACGAGCCGCCGATGACGACGGTCAGCTTGGGCACCCGCGCGCAGGCGACGGCGGTGACCATCTTGGCGCCGTGCTTGGCGATGCCCCCGGCCTCGTAGTCGCGGCCGACCATGAACCCGGAGATGTTCTGCAGGAACAGCAGCGGGATGCTGCGCCGGTCGCACAGCTCGATGAAGTGCGCACCCTTGAGCGCGGACTCGGCGAACAGCACGCCGTTGTTGGCCACGATGCCGACCGGGTGGCCGTGCAACCGGGCGAACCCGGTGACCAGCGTCTGCCCGTAGAGCGGCTTGAACTCGGCGAACCGGCTGCCGTCGACCAGCCGGGCGATGACCTCGCGGACGTCGTAGGGCGTGCGCGGGTCGGGCGACACCACCTCGTAGACCGACTCCGGCGGGTACAGCGGCTCCTCGACCGGTTCGACGTCCCACGGCCGGGGCGCGCGCGGGCCGAGGGTGCCGACGATCTGGCGCACCAGCTGCAGGGCGTGCGGGTCGTCCTCGGCCAGGTGGTCGGTGACCCCGCTGACCCGGCTGTGCAGGTCTCCCCCACCGAGCTCCTCGGCGGTGACCACCTCACCGGTCGCGGCCTTCACCAGCGGCGGGCCGCCCAGGAAGATCGTCCCCTGCTCGCGGACGATGACCGCCTCGTCGCTCATCGCCGGCACGTACGCCCCACCCGCGGTGCACGAGCCGAGGACGGCGGCGATCTGCGGGATGCCCGCCTCGGACATGGTGGCCTGGTTGTAGAAGATCCGGCCGAAGTGCTCGCGGTCGGGGAAGACCTCGTCCTGCATCGGCAGGAAGGCCCCGCCGGAGTCGACCAGGTAGACGCAGGGCAGCCGGTTGTGCAGCGCCACCTCCTGCGCTCGCAGGTGCTTCTTCACCGTTATCGGGTAGTAGGTGCCGCCCTTGACGGTGGCGTCGTTGGCGACGACGACGACCTCCCGCCCGGCGACCCGGCCGATGCCGGTGATGATCCCGGCGGCCGGCGCCTCGCCGCCGTACATGCCGTGCGCGGCCAGCGGTGAGAGCTCCAGGAACGGGCTGCCCGGATCCAGCAGGGCGTCGACCCGCTCGCGCGGCAGCAGCTTGCCCCGCGCGGTGTGCCGCTCGCGGGCCCGCTCCCCACCGCCGAGCGCCACCCGGCGCAGCTGCTCGGCGAGGTCGGCGACGAGCGCGGCGTGCGCCTCGGCGTTGCGCGCGGCGGCCGCGCCGTCGGTCGTCGGCCTGCCGGTCAGCACGGGGGCGTCCACGGCCGGGATGTTAACCGTGGTTCACGAACGGGGTCAACGGCCGTTAACATCGCCGCCGTGACGGACGCCAACACCGCGCTGCACGCGGACGCCGCCCGTCCGTCGCGCCGGGAGCAGATCCTGCGGGCCGCCGCACAGCTGTTCGCCGAGCGCGGCTCGCGGGCCGTGGGCGTGGACGACGTCGGCGCGGCGGTCGGCGTGACCGG
Organism: Geodermatophilus sp. URMC 61; assembly: GCF_052931555.1. Taxonomy (NCBI): domain Bacteria; kingdom Bacillati; phylum Actinomycetota; class Actinomycetes; order Geodermatophilales; family Geodermatophilaceae; genus Geodermatophilus; species Geodermatophilus sp. URMC 61. The sequence goes on along the minus strand of NZ_JBRFHZ010000002.1, from coordinate 49,502 downwards.
CCCGGCCATCTACCGGCACTTCGCCAGCAAGGACGCGATGCTCGCCGAGATGCTGCTGCGCATCAGCGAGCGGCTGCTCGAGGGCGGCACCGCACGGGTGACCGCTGCCGGGGACGACCCGATGGCGCAGCTGCGCACGCTGATCGCCTTCCAGGTCGACTTCGCGCTGGACAACCCCGCGCTGATCACCGTGCACGACCGCGACCTCGGCTCGCTGGCCGACGACGACGCCGCGCAGGTGCGCCGACTGCAGCGCCGCTACGTGGAGGTGTGGGTCGACGTCCTGGGGCGCGTGCACCCGACCTCGGACGCCCTGACCAACCGCGCCCGGGCGCACGCCGTCTTCGGGCTCGTCAACTCGACCCCGCACAGCGCCGGCCGGCTGCCCCGCCGGCGCACGGCGGCGCTGCTCGCCGCGATGGCCGAGGCCGCCGCGACCGCCCCGGGTGTCCCCGATGATCAGGTGAGCTGATCATCGAGGGTCCTGGCTCACCACCGGGTGCGAGTCAGGAACCGCAACGGTCAGCTCAGCTGATCGTCGGTGCGCGTCAGCCGGCGGCCGTGGGCTCCGGCATGGGCAGCACCAGCGCGGTCGAGGCGACCACGTCGAGGTCGGCGGTCGAGCCGGTCGACCCGGGCCCGGCCCAGGCGGTCTCGACGATCGTCACGGTGCTGCCCGAGACGGCGCTGGCGTACTCCGCTCCGGAGAGCTGCGCGGGACCGCCCGGATAGCGGACGCCCTCGCGCAGCAGGTCGCTGACGTTGCCGCTGCCGTTCTGGTCAGCCAGCGCGCGCAGCGCCAGGGCGCCGCTCTCCTGACCCATGTCGGCCACCGACACCGAGACGACGACCGGTCGGCCGCCGACGTCGGTCGAGTACAGCGCCCGCGCCAGGCCCGCGCAGTCGGTGGCGGCGAAGAAGTCGGCCACCGCGCCGTAGGCGTTGCCGACGCAGGTGGGGTCGGTCTGCACCCGCTGGGCGACGAAGGTCCGGCCGTCCACCGTCTCGATCTGCCCGGGCTGCGGCCCGCTGGCCGCCTCGGCGGACGCTGCGGCCTGCTCCGCGGTGGACGGCGGCGCACCGGCGTTCGCCGCCTCGTCCCCGCCGAAGACCGCGGTGACGCCCACACCGAGGAGGACCACGAGGAGCAGCGCGGCCGCGACGAGCAACGCGGTCCGCTGTGGCGAGCGCTGCCGCCGGCGCGGCCCGACGAGGGGGACGTCGACGGGCCGCACACCGGCGGCGACGGGTGGCGCGGCCGGGGGCTCGACGCGGATCGGCGGCGCGCCGGCCTGGGGAGCCACCGGCTCGGCGGCGGCCGGCTGGGGCGCGGCCGGCTCGGCGCCGGCGAACAGCCCGCCGATGCCGCCGGAGTCCTCCTCGTGGACGCCGACGGTCGGTCCGACGAGGGTGTCCCCGACGACGGGAGCCGACGGTGCGGCGGGTACCGGCGGCGCGGCCGCGGTCGACGGCGGGGCGACCGCGGCGACGGCGAGGTCCTGGGCCCGCGCGTACCCGGGGGCCGCGGCGCGGGCGGCCTCCTCGTCGGCGCGGATCGCGGCGGCGGCCACGGCCGCGGCGGCCGCCGGGTCGACCAGCGGGCGCATCGGCTCGGGTGCGGCGGCGTGCGGCGCCGGGTGGTGCGCCGCCGGTGCCGGAGCCGCTCCGCCGACCTCGGTCCCCGCCACCGCCGCGGCCATCGCGGCCGGGGCGAGCAGCTCGGGCGTCCGCAGCACGTAGGGCGAGTAGGGGAAGCCCTCGCCGTTGAGCTCCTGGGTGGTGGGTACCCGGCCGTCGAGCTCGAGGGCCTCCAGGGCGGCGCGCACGTCGGCCGTCGTCCACAGGCGCGGGTTGGCGATGCCGGTGTAGCGGGCCGAGCGGGCGATGCCCAGCAGCAGCGAGCGGGGCTCGAGCAGCGCGACCTGGTCGCCCTCGCCCAGGTCGCCGTCGGCGGGCACCAGGCCGGAGAGGTCGCCGACAAGCACGGTCAGCCGGGCGATCCGGCCGGGCTCCAGGCCGGCCCGGCGCAGCCGCACGGCGGTGTCCATGCCGGCGCGCATCAGCCCGTCCAGCGGGGTGGACCCGCCGCCGGAGAGCTGCACCACCTCGCCCGGGCGGCCGGCCTCGGAGCCGATGGTCCACGCCCCCTCGGGCAGCGCGGTCACCACGCCGCGCTGCCGGGCGACCTCGGCGATGCGGACGACGGCCAGCCCCTCCGGCACGAAGAGCACCGCGTCGGCGATCCGGCGGCCCACCGGCCCGTCGAGGACCGGCAGGGAGGCGACGACCGCGCCCCGGACCGCGCCGCCGGTGTCCCAGCGGGTCAGTTCGGCGAAGAGCGCACGCTCCCCCACCGTCTGCAGCGGCCTGGGGATCAGGGCCAGCACGTCGGTCCTTCCGGGGCGGGGAGCAGGGGCGGTGGGGCGACACGGGGCCGCGGAGCGCCGGGTCGCGGCGCGGTCACCAGGAGGAGCTGCCTCCGACGCTACGGCATGTGACGGGCCGGTCCGGGACGCTCAGCGGGTCGGCGCGCCGCTGGTCGCCGGGACGGCGGGGGTCTCCCCGTGCTCCTCGAGGGGCGCGGACCAGCCCACCAGCCACCGACTCTGTGCCAGCACGTCGAGCAGCGTCCACAGGAGGGTGGACACGAGCACGGTGGCCAGGATCACCTCCGGCCGCCAGTCCCACGGCGGGAGGAGCCCGGCGGCGTCCAGGGCCGCACCCGCACCGTAGGTGACCGCGGCGACCAGCGGGCCGGCCAGCCGGCCGGGCAGGCGCCGGGACACGGCGACGTCGACGGCGAGCGCGCCGGCGAGCAGTGCCAGCGGCAGCACCGAGGGCGGGAAGCCGATCGCCACCAGGCCCACCCACATCGCCGCGCGGTAGGCCAGGTAGGCGGCCGCGACCGTCGTGGCGGCCCAGCGCAGGCCGGTGACCCGCCGGGCGACGACGAGGGTGAGCAGCCCGGCGCACAGCAGCCACGCCGGGTGCACCCAGGCCGGCACCGGGAGCATGAACTGCGTCGGGCTCTGCGCCTGGGCGACGGCGAAGTCGAGCAGCTGCGGCTCGGCCGTCGTCCGCCCGGCCTCGTAGGCGCGCAGCGAGAGGACGCCGTACTCCTGGTGCTGGTTGGGGAACAGCACGTTCTCCGCGAAGAAGAGCCACAGGCCCAGCGCGACGGCGTCCCGCACCCGTCCCGGCGCGGCGTACAGCCACCAGCCGCGCAGCGCCCCGGCCAGCATCACCGCCGTCCCGAGGTAGAGCAGCGAGTGGCTGGGGCTCCAGCTGGTGATGTCCAGCCCGTTGATCCGGTGGTTGACGATGTCGACGGGCACGGCGACCAGGAACAGCCCGGTGCCCACCTGCATCAGGCGCAACGCCCGGCGGTCGACGCCGTAGCCGGTGTAGCTGGAGAAGAGGACCAGCGCGACCACCACGACGGTGCCGGCGGAGTTGAGCAGGTGCGGTGGGGCGAGGTCGTCGCGCAGCCACTTGAAGTGCCAGGAGACGTCCCACGACGAGCCGAGCATCTTCAGCAGGAAGGCGCCCAGCCAGGCCGTGTAGATCCAGCGCAGCTCCTGCTGGGTCGTCGGTCGGCCGGGGCGACCCGGCGTGACGTAGGCCGGCCACAACCACCGGAGGGTCGCGACCGGGTGGCGGAGGGCGGTCCTCGCCGAGCCAGGGGCCGGTGGGGTCGCTCGGTCGACGACGGAGGCGGCATGGGGCACGGTGGGACTCCTGGACTCGGGGCCGGCGCGGCGGAGCCTAGCGGCGCGCGAGGCGCGTTCCCCACTCCCGAGTGGACCCGGAGTGGCGGGTGCGGTAGGGGCTTGCCGTGCAGGCGGCCGGGACGGGGGGCACGTAGGGTCGGAGCCCGTGGCTGACAGTGCGGGACACCTGGTCTGGATCGACTGCGAGATGACCGGGCTGGACCTCACCCGGGACAAGCTCATCGAGGTCGCGGTGCTGGTCACCGACTCGGAGCTCAACGTCCTCGACCCGGGCCTGGACCTGGTCATCTCCGCGGACGACGACGCGCTGGAGGGCATGGCCGACGTCGTGACCGAGATGCACGCGAAGTCCGGCCTGACCGAGGCCGTGCGGGCCTCGACGCTCACCCTCGCCGAGGCCGAGCAGCGGCTGCTGGCCTACGTGCGACGGTTCGTGCCCGAGCGGCGGACGGCGCCGCTGTGCGGCAACTCGATCGGCACCGACCGCGGCTTCCTCGCCCGGGACATGCCCGAGCTCGACGACCACCTGCACTACCGGATGATCGACGTCTCCTCGATCAAGGAGCTGGCCCGCCGCTGGTTCCCGCGGGTGTACTTCGCCCAGCCGCAGAAGGGTCTGGCCCACCGCGCGCTGGCCGACATCATCGAGTCGCTGCGCGAGCTGGCCTACTACCGGCGGACGTTGTTCGTCGACGGCCCGGGCCCCTCGACGTCCCAGGCGCAGGCGGCCGCCGCCGAGGTCACGGCGTCCTTCGCGGAGCTGTTCGCGGCCGAGGACGCCGGCGCGCCGGGGCAGCAACCCCCGGCCGCGTCCGACGCCTGAGGGTCTCCGGTATCGTGGTAGCCGCTTCCCGGACGCCCCGCTGACGAGCGGCCGCCCGGGAGACACGGTGGGTGTAGCTCAGCTGGTAGAGCACCAGGTTGTGATCCTGGGTGTCGCGGGTTCGAGCCCCGTCACTCACCCTCCGCGGGGAGGCCCTGGTCAGGTGACTGACCAGGGCCTCTTTCCGTATCCGCGGTGGGGACCGGGGCAGGGCAGCCGATCGCGAACCGCCCGGCCCACACCGTCAAGCGTGGACGGGGGACGCTCTCGTGCAGCCGCGACCGGCGCCCTGACGCCCGGCGACGGCCAGGGAGCGGACCTGCCGGCCGATGCGTTCACCCGCGACCGCGGCGAGGCGCCTCGACAGGTCGGGGTCCCGGCTCGGGTCCACGTCGGTCAGCTCGGCGAGCGCGACCACCTGCTCGAGTCCGAGCCGCCGGCGCTCCTCGGGGGTCAGGAGCGACTGCCCGACGACGGCAGAGACGGTGCGCGCTGCCGATCGTGCCGCGACGACGGCGGGCAGCTTCCCGGCCAGGGTCTGCCCGTCCATGCGCCCCTCGCCGGTCACGACGGCGACGCAGTCCGCGGCCGCGGCGTCGAAGCCGAGGAGGTCGAGGAAGAACTCCGCGCCGGCGACGCGCCGGGCGCCGAGCCACCGGCAGGCGAGGCCGAGACCGCCCGCCGCCCCTGCACCGGGTTCGTCTACGAGGTCCCCTCCGCGGTCAGCCGCCGGTGACCGGGAGGCGTCCAGCAGGTCGACGAGGTGCCGCAGGCCGACCTCGAGCTCGCGGACCTGGTCCGGCGTGGCGCCCTTCTGCGGCCCGAACACGGCGGCGGCACCGTCGGCACCGAGCAGCGGGTTGGTGACGTCGGTGGCCACGACGAGCTCGACGGCGTCCAGGTCCCGCAGGCCGGACAGGTCCACCTTGGCGATCTGCGTCAGCGTTCCCCCCGTCGGCTCGACGTTCCGTCCTGCGTCGTCCGTGAACCGGACGCCGAGGGCGGCGAGCAGTCCCGCGCCGCCGTCGGTGCTGGCGCTGCCACCGAGGCAGAGGACGATGCGTCGAGCTCCCGCGTCGAGGGCCGCGAGCACCGCCTGCCCGAATCCGTAGCTGGACGACGTCATCGGGGCCAGTTCGTGGGGCGGGAACGTGCCCAGTCCGCAGGTGTTGGCGACCTCGACGACCGCGGTGGTGCCGTCGAACGCGAACTCGGTGGAGTGCCGGCGTCCATCGGCGCCGCGCACCGTGACCGGGCGGGGAACCGAGCCGGCGTGCAGGGCGGCAGCCACGCTGCCGTCACCGCCGTCGGCCAGCGGCAGGAGCCTGGAGGCGACACCGGCCGCCTCCAGGCCCTGCCCGATGGCCGTCGCTACCTCGAGGGCGGTGAGGGAGCCCTTGAACTTGTCCGGAGCGACGAGGACGCGCATGTCAGGCCCTCGCCCCCGCAGGAACAGGAACGGCGACGGCGCCGGGAGCCGGCGTCGCTGGTGCGGCGGCGTCCTCGGTGTCCACGGTCGCTGCCGGCACCTCGTCGATCTCGTGCAGCGGCGGGACGTCGTCACCGCGCAGGACCCGGCGGGCGCGGTCGCGGTCCAGGGTCTTGTCCCAGTGGGCGATGAACAGGGTGGCGACGGCGTTGCCGCAGAAGTTCACCAGCGCGCGGCACTCGGACATGAACTTGTCGATGCCGAAGACGAGCATGATGCCCGCGGCCGGGATGGTGCCGACGGTGGACAGGGTCGCGGTGAGGGCGATGAAGCCGCCACCGGCGACGCCGGCCGCACCCTTCGACGTCAGCAGCATGATGGCGAGCAGGCCCAGCTGCTCGGTGATCGACAGGTCGGTGTTGGTGGCCTGGGCGATGTAGAGCGCGGCCAGGGACAGGTAGATGGCCGCGCCGTCGAGGTTGAAGGAGTAGCCGGTCGGGACCACGAGGCCGACGGTCGACTTCTCCACACCGGCGTGCTCCATCTTCCTCATCAGGCCGGGCAGGGCCGGCTCGGCGGTGGAGGTGCCGAGGATGAGCAGGAGCTCCTCCCGCAGGTAGCGCAGCAGGTGGAAGACGTTGAGCCGCAGGTAGGCCATCAGCGAGCCCAGCACCACGAAGACGAACAGCGCCGAGGTGACGTAGAACAGCGCGATGAGCGAGCCCAGGCTGGTCAGCGTCTCGAGGCCGTACTCGCCGATCGCGTAGGCCATCGCCCCGAACGCGCCCAGCGGGGCCGCCTTCATGATGAAGGCGAGCACCTTGAACACGACCGCGGTCAACCGCTGGATCCCCGACAGCACCGGGGCGCCGACCGCGCCGACGGCGTTGAGCGCCACGCCGAAGACCACCGCCATGAAGATGATCTGCAGGATCTCGCCCTCGACGAACGGGGCGACCGCGCTCTCCGGCAGCACGCGCAGCAGGAAGTCCCACCAGTGCTGGTCCTGCCCGGCCTCCACCAGCGAGCCGACGTCCTCGGTCGGCTCCAGCGTGCTGACGTCGGCGTTCACGCCGTCACCCAGGCGGAAGAGGTTGATGGCGACCAGCCCGAAGACCATGGCCAGGATGGTGCCGATCTGGAAGTAGGTCAGCGCCTTGATGCCGGTCAGGCCGACCTTCTTCAGGTCGGCGACGCTGGCGATGCCGCCGACGATGGTGAGGAACACGATGGGGCCGATCAGCATCTTCATCAGCCCCACGAACGCGGTGCCGATGGGCTCCATCGCGACCCCGACCCCGACGCCGGGCCAGGCGGCGCCGACGACGACGCCGAGCACGATGGCGACGAGGACGTAGAAGTACAGCTGCCGGTACCAGCGCTTCTTCTCGGCCGGTTGGGTGTGCGCGTGGGACAGGTCCATCGGAGGCACCTCGGTCCTTCATCTGCGGGACGGGCGTGGTGCCGACCACAGTCGGTGACCCGGACCACACGCGTCCAAGACGCATTCGCTACGTCGCCGGTAGGTTCGGCCTATCGGTCCCTCGGGAGGGCACGCGGTGGACGTCCGGCAGCTGACCTACTTCCTCGCCGTCGTCGAGACCATGAACTTCGGCCGCGCCGCCGAGCAGCTGCACATCGCGCAGCCCTCGCTGTCCCAGGCGATCGGCACCCTCGAGCGGGAGCTCGGCGTACCGCTGTTCCACCGGGTGGGCCGCGGCATCGTGCTCAGCGACGCCGGCGCCCAACTGATCGAACCCGCCCGCCAGGTGGTCCGCGACCTGGAGGCCGCGAGAGCTGCTGCCCGGTCCGCCCGTGGACTCCAGCGTGGCCGGGTCGAGTTGGTCGCGATGCCCAGCCCCGCCATGGAGCCGCTGGCGACACTCATCCGCGACTTCACCGCCGCGTACCCGGCGATGACGGTCACGGCCGACGCCGCGTTCACCCCCGAGGAGGTGATCCAGGCGGTCAAGGCCGGCCGGGCCGAGCTCGGGCTGCTCGGTGCGGCCACGCCGCCCCGCGCCGGCGGACTGCGCATCCTGCCGATCGAGGACCAGACGCTCGTGCTCATCTCCCCGCCGCGGTCCGGCGAGTCGCCCACGGTGCCCGCCCGCGGGCGCGCGGCCGGCTCCGGTCGCGTCCCGGTCACCCGCGAGGACCTCACCGGTGCGCGGCTCATCGTGAGCAAGCGGGGCAGCCTGATGCGGCAGTTCGTGGACGACGTGCTGGCCAGCGGCGTCGATGCCCGCATCGTGGTCGAGGTCGAGCACCGCACCTCGATCCTGCCGATGGTGCTCGCCGGTATCGGTCACGCCGTCATGCCCACGTCCTGGGCGCCCCTGGCCGAACGGGCCGGCGCCCTCGTGCGGGACATCGAGTCCTCGTCGGTGCTGCGGATCGCGCTGGTCTCCCGCACCACCGCGCTCACCCCGGCCGCCCGGGCCTTCGTCGAGTGCGTGGAGTCCTACGTCGCCGAGCACCGGACTCCAGTCCCCGTACGGCCGCAGGACCGATAGGCCGCAGCTATCCCGGGGATCGTCAATGCGTCTTGGACGACAGGCGACGTGACCCGTTCACTCGGTGACGACCCCAGCAGTCGTCCCCACGGAGCCCGTCATGACCCCCCAGCGCACGTTCCGCATCGCCGCCATCCCCGCCGACGGAGTCGGTGTCGAGGTCGTGGCGGCCGGCCGCGCCGTCCTCGACGCCCTCGCCGAGGCCTCGGACGGCCGCTTTGCCTTCGCCTGGCAGGAGTTCCCCTGGGGCTCCGACTACTACGCCCAGCACGGCCGGATGATGGACGAGGACGGCCTCGACCAGCTCAAGGACTTCGACGCCATCTACTTCGGCGCCGTCGGCTGGCCCACCGTCCCCGACCACGTCAGCCTCTGGGGCCTGCGGCTGAAGATCTGCCAGAGCTTCGACCAGTGGGCCAACGTCCGTCCCGTCGAGTTCCTCCCCGGCATCCAGAGCCCCCTGCGCAAGGCCGACACCACCGACCTGAGCTGGGTCGTCGTCCGGGAGAACTCCGAGGGCGAGTACGCCGGCTTCGGCGGGCGCAACTTCGCCGGCCGGGACGACCGCGGTGAGGTGGCCGTCCAGTCCGCGGTGTTCACCGAGGTGGGCTGCGAGCGGATCATCCGGTTCGCCTTCGACCTGGCCCGCACCCGGCCCCGCAAGAAGGTCTCCAGCGTCACCAAGAGCAACGCCCAGCAGTACGGCATGGTGCTCTGGGACGACGTGTTCAAGCGCGTCGCCACCGAGTACCCGGACGTGGAGACCGAGAGCGGGCTGGTCGACGCGATGGCCGCCAAGTTCGTCCTGCGCCCCGAGGACCTCTCCGTCGTCGTCGCGTCCAACCTCAACGCCGACATCCTCTCCGACCTCGGCAGCGCACTCGCCGGGAGCCTCGGCCTCGCGGCCAGCGCCAACCTCAACCCGGAGCGGCGCTTTCCCTCGATGTTCGAGCCGGTCCACGGCTCCGCGCCCGACATCGCCGGCCAGGGCATCTGCAACCCCGTCGGCGCCATCGGCAGCGCGGCGCTGATGCTCGAGCACTTCGGCCTGCACGACGAGGCCAAGGCCGTTCAGCACGCCATCGAGGTCGTCTCGGGCAAGGGCATCCGGACCTGCGACGTCGGCGGGACCGCCAGCACGGAGGACGTCACCGCCGCCATCATCGACGACCTGTCCCTCTGACCGCCCCCACCCGGAGCAGCCCCCGGCCCGCACGCGGGCCGGGGGCTGCTCCACGTGCTCCGCACCTGCCGCACTGCGCGTGGACACCCGCGGCTCGGGGCTGGCACCACTCGGTGCGGCCCCCGCGGCGCCGTCCGACGGACGGGGAGCGCCATGGATGCGGCGGGGAACGCCGGCTCCTGCCCTCCCGGCCGGGTCCGTCCTCCTTGTCGCTCGGCACGTGTGGTGATCGACTGGCCGCGTGCCCACGGATCCGGGGCCACCGGGCCGGTGCGGGACCATCAGCGTGCACCGTGACGCCGGCGGGACGGTGCTGCGCCTGACCGGGGAGATCGACGCGGCGGTGGTCGCTGCGTACGAGGACGAGCACGGTCCCCAGCCGGAGCCGATCGACGCCGTCGACGCCGAGGAGGTCACCTACATCTCCTCGAGGGGCATCGCGTTCCTGCTGCAGTGGGCCGATGCCGCCCCTCGCGCACCGGTGTTGCGCCGTTCCTCGCGGCAGCTGGACCGGATGCTGCAGTTGTCCGGCCTGATCGAGGTCTTCCAGCGGCCGCCCGGGACCTGAGCGTCGTCGCGGCCTCCACCGGGGACGGGCACGGTCACGTGCGCTGAGGCTCCATCCGATGGTCCAGTGGCCTGGGAGGTCCGGCCGCGGCCACGCTGACCCGGCGCACCTGCTCGGCCGCCCGGCGGAGGTCCCCCGTGGCGCTGTGGCGCCTGGAGACGTGGTCGGCGCTGTCGGCCGCGGCGGTCACCACCAGCCGGTCCAGGGTCAGCGTCGTGTGCGTGGCCGTCACCGACAGCCGGGTGGCCAGCTCGCGGGCGCGGTCGGTCGCCGCACGGGCCCGTTGGTGCAGCGGCGGTCCGGGCGACGGCACGGGGTCCACCCGGGCCCAGACGGTCTTCCGGTCGCCGTCGACGGACCAGCCCGTGCGCGCCGCAGATCCGGGCCACCAGACCCAGGCCCATGCCGCCCTCGGCGGCATCCCGGCCGATCGCCGGGACCGGCGGCCGGTCGGTCGCGGCATCGCTCACCTCGAGGAGCCAGCCGCCACCGGCCGCGGTGACGACGACCTCGACCGGGGGGCCGCCGTGCCGGAGCCCGTTGGAGACGAGCTCCTCGAAAGCCAGCAGCAGCCGCTCGCCGTCGTCCTCGCCCGCCGGTCGTGCGCCACTGTGCAGCGCCCGCCGCAACTGCATCCGCATGCGGGTGAGGTCAGCCGGGGTGGCCGGCTGCCCCTGCCAGGCCGCAGCCCCGTCGTGGTCCGACGCCGGTGGCGGTCGGCGGTCCCACGATGCCTCGCCCATGTGCCCGTCCCGAAGGTGTCGAGCCGCGCTCGGCCCCGCAGGCTGGAGTGCTCCCCGTCCCGAGGACCGGTCGGACCCGTACTGTCACAGCTCCTTCCGCCCTGCCGCGTACCCGCCGGGCGGGTGTCCCATGCGGCGAGCGCGGGGGCCCGCCGGCGTCCCCCTCGCCCCGCGTGCACGAGCCGGAGCGGATGGCCCGGGCCGACCGCCGTCCACCCTGGTCGAGCGGGCGGCGACGGAGCGGCCCACCGTCCCGGACGGCTCAGCGCTGGGCGGCCTCGACGGCGGCGGTCAGTGCCTCGGCCGTCGGCACCTCCAGCGGGACCCCGTCGACGAGGACCCACGGCGTGCCGGTCAGTCCGTCCCGGCTGGCCTGGTCGGTGGCCCGCGCGACCCAGGTGCCGAAGCGGAGGTCCCGGATGCCGGAAGCGACGTCGTCGCCGCCTGCACCGGCCTGGGCCGCCAGGGTGATCAGCTCGTCGTCGGGCAGGCCGGGGCCGCCCTCGGCGGGCTGCCGGGCGAACAGCAGCTCGCTGAAGGTGTGGAAGGCCTCGACGCCGGCGGCGTCGGCGACCACGGCGGCCGCGTTGGCCGCGCGGGTCGAGTAGTCGTCGTCGGACAGGCGGTCGAGGATGGCGACCGGCCGGTACCGGACCCGTACCACCCCGTCGGTGACCAGCTGGTCGATCGTGCCCGACGCGTCGGTTTCGAAGGCCCGGCAGGCGGGGCAGAGGTAGTCCTCGTAGACGTCGACGGTGACCGGCGCGTCGGCCGAGCCGAGCGCGAAGCCGGTCTCCGCCGTCCCCTCGGCGGTGTTCCCGGGCGCCACTGCGGCGCTGGTGTCGGTGCGCGCCGACTGGATCACCACGGTGACGACGACGGCGATCACCACCAGCACGGCGACGGCGATGCCGGCGCCGAGCTGGGCGCGCCGCCTACGCCGTCGCCGCTCGGCCGCCAGCTCGGCGGCCCGACGGGCGGCGATGCGCTCGCGGGCGGCCTGCCGCCCACGTGTCGGACCAGGGGTCCGGTCAGGAGTCGCGGGCATCGGCACCTCCCGGGATGGCCCGGCCGGTCGCCGGCCGGGCGCGGTCGAGCAGCGCCAGCCGCGTCCGCGGCCGGAGTGCGAGCAGGACGGAGGCGGCCAGCAGGACGACGTCGCGCAGGATCTCGCTCAGGTAGGCGGTCTGGTCCGCGTCGACGTGGCCGCCGCCGCCGAAGCACCCGCAGTCGATCGTCAGCCCCCGTGCCCAGGCCGAGGCGACCGCGGCGGTGAACCCCGCGAGCAGCAGCGCGGAGACCGCCGCGGCCGGCCGCACGAAGACACCGGCGAGCAGCAGGACGCCGATGGCGATCTCGAGCACCGGGAGCCCGAAGGCGAGCACCGGGACGAGGGCCTCGGGCGCCAGCTGGTATGCGCGGACGGCCCGCTCGGCGGCGGCCGGGTCCGGCAGCTTCAGCAGTCCAGCGACCACCCACACCCCGCCGAGCACGACGCGGACCGTGGTGCCGGCCCAGGGCAGCACCTCCGTGCGCCCGTGACGGCGCACGAGGCGGACGCCGGTGCCGGTTCGCGCCACGACTCCTCCTCTCCGACCCGCCGGCCATCGTCCCGGCTCGCGAGCCACAGCGGCGGCACCTGCCGCACGGGCGGGCGCCGTCACCGCCTGGTCGTCAGCTGGTACGCCGCCGCGCGGACAGGCCCAGCCCGAGGCCGGCGAGGCCGGCGCCCAGACCGAGGGCGCCCACGACGAGGGCCGTGACGGTCAGCCCCGAGTCGTCGGAGTCCGCGTCGGCGGCCGTCGCGTCGGACTCGGCCGAGGCCTCGGAGACCGACGGGCTCTCCGCGGCGCCGCCGCCGTCGGCGTCGAGGCCGCCCGCACCGGCGAACGCGAGTACGGGAGCCGGGCTCTCCGGCTCCTCCTGGCCCTCCACGGTCGGCTCGATCCAGGCCTGCTCCGTGCCGTCGTCGTAGGTCTGGATGGTCGGGAAGCTCATCGCGTCGACCTCGGGGATGGGGCCCGCGCTGATCGAGAACGTCCGGTACTGCCCCGGCGCGATGCCGGCGCCCGGGTCGGCGGTCCAGGTGATCTCCGTGACGGCCTCGGTGACCTCGCTGCCGTGGACCTCGACCGGCGGGTCGATCTGCCCGGTCGTGGTCGTCGCCGTCCAGCCGGGCACCGGCTCGAGGCTCACCGAGGCGAGCGGGGTGTCGGCGGGGACCTGCACACGCAGCGAGACCGTCGAGGCCGTGTCGCTCTCGTTGGGCACGCGGAAGGTCAGCTCGCCGTAGCCGCCAGGGGCCGCGTCGGTCGAGGAGACGCGGACGTGTGCGGAGGCGGTGCCCACCCCGGTGGCGAGGACCGCGACGGTCACGACGGAAGCCGCGGCCAGCGCGCGGAGGGGACGGACGTGCACAGGAGAACTCCTTCGTCGACTGCGTGCCGGCCCGTTGCCCGGCTCGCGCGGTGTCCCGGTAGTCGCTCCGGCGTCCCCTCGGGTTCCCGGACGCCGGAGCGACGACGGTCACCGCGACCGCAGCACCGGCTACCGGTGCGTCACGCCGGCGGTGCATCCGGCGGCAGACCGCACGTCGTCGAGGATCGGGATCCCCCTCACCGGGTCACCACCCACCCACGCGTGAACGGACGGTCCGGACCCGTCGCGTCGACCTGACCAGCCCCTCCCCCGCCGGGCGCGGCGCACGGCGGGGAGCGCCTCGACGCATCCGGTGGCGGCGCACGTGAACGGGTTCACACGGTCGCGGCCGGGCGTCCATGCTCGGTCATCTTCCCGCTCAGAGGAGGCGACCATGCCGACCGCAGCCCGTCGCACCGCCACCACGACGGACACCTCCAAGACGAGGACCCCCACGACCGACCGCCCCGCCGGTTCCGCCACCACGAGCACCCCCGGTGGGACCCGGGGCAGTGGGCGGGCCACCGGCAGGGCACCCGCGCGGAGCGGGGCCGCTGGTCGGACCGGCACCGCCACGAGACAGCGGCCGACCGGTTCCGCCCTCACGTACGTCGCCGGCGCGCCCGTGGGCCCTGAGCGGGCCACCAGCAGGGCACCGGCACGGAGCGGGACCGCTGGTGCGACCGGCACCGCCACGACCCAGCGGCCGGCCGCCGCTGCCGCGACGAGCGCCCCCGGCGCGACCCCGACCCGAGACCAGGCCGCCGAGCAGGCCGAGAAGATGGCGCGCGCCGCCGTCGAGAAGGCCGCCGCCCTCGGGTCGGGAGTGGCCCGTTCGGTGCGGACGGTCGTCACGCTGCCGGCGACCGCGACCGTCGCGGTGGTCGACGACGTCGTCTCCGCCGTCCGGCGACCCGATGCCGTGCTGTACGGCGGCGCCCTGGTCGGCCTGGCCGCCTTCGGCCTCCTGGAGTGGCCGGTGGCCGCCGCCGTCGGTGTGGGCGTCGCGGTCGCCAGCGGGGTACGACGCGCCCGCGGCTGACGGCGACACCGGGACGCGCTGCCGCCGGGTGCGGGACCCGGCGTCGTACGGCCGTCGGGTCGGCGCCCGGCTGGTCGACCCGCACGGGCACGCGGCCGGCCGCTCGAGGGGGCTGCTTCGGTGCCCCGGCCGTGGACCCGCGGAGGGTGCGGTCGAGCAGTGCGCCTCCGACACCCGCGGCAACGGCCACGACGCGACGGAGAGGGACGGCGCGGCCGATCGGTCGTGAGGGGGCGCCGCGCAGTTCCGCACCGGAGCCCTGAGGAGCCGACGTGACCAGGCGGCTCCCGGTCGGGCTGGCCGCCGCCGCGGTTGCCCGTGCCACGCGAGGACCGCCCACACCGCCAGCCCCCGGAGGAGGAGTGATGACCCTGCGCACCCGCTTCACCGAGCGCTTCGGGATCGACCACCCCATCGTCTCCGCACCGATGGACCTCGTCTCCACCGCCGAGCTGGCCACCGCCGTGAGCCGAGCCGGAGGCCTGGGGCTCCTCGGCGGCGGCTACGGGGACGAGGAGTGGCTCAGCCGGGAGCTCGCCGCAGCCGCGGGCACCCGGGTGGGGTGCGGGTTCATCACCTGGAGCATCGACGCCCGCCTCATCGACACCGCCCTGTCGCACGAGCCTGCCGTCATCTTCCTGTCCTTCGGGGACGCCGGCCCCTACGTCGAGCAGATCCACCGGGCCGGCGTTCCGCTCGTCTGCCAGGTGCACGACCTGGCCCAGGTCGAGGAGGCGCTGCGCATAGGTGCCGACGCGGTCTGCGTGCAGGGCGGGGAGGCCGGTGGCCACGGCAAGGGGACCCGGTCGACCTTCACGCTCGTTCCCGAGGCTGCCGACCTCATCGCCGCGCGGCGGCCGGAGGTGCTGCTGCTCGCGGCCGGCGGGATCGCCGATGGGCGGAGCCTCGCCGCGGCGTTGGTGCTGGGCGCGGACGCAGTCGTCGCCGGCACCCGCTTCTGGGCCACCCGGCAGGCGGCGGTCACCCGCGCCGCCCATGCCCGTGCCGTTGCCATCACCGGCGACGCGACCCGCCGCACCGGCGTCTACGACATCGTCCGCGGCAAGGACTGGCCCCCGGTCTACACCGGGCGCGTCGTGGCCAACGACTTCGTGGTCCGCTGGCACGGTCACGAGACCGAGCTGGTCGAGCACCTCGACGCCGCACGTGCGGAGTTCTCGCACGCCGTCGACGCCGATGACGTCGACCTCGCCAACATGATCGTCGGCGAGGCGGTTGGCCAGGTCCACGCGATCGAGGACGCCGGCGACGTCGTGCGCACCATGGCCGCGCAAGCGGAGGACATCCTGACCGGTGGGCCACTGCAGCGACGCCCCGGCGCATGGTCGGGGTCGGGGTCGCACCCGTAGCCCTCGCTCCGGGGACCGCCGACCAGCGGCCCCGCTGACCTCGAGGAGGAGTCGTGATCGACGTCGACCTGCCGCCCGGACCCCACGCGGGTGCGCTCGCCCGCGGGTTCGCCGCGTGCCTGGCGTCGGTCACCGAGGTGCCGGTGACCGACCTGCCGCTGCCCGACGCCGATCTGGCACACGCCCTGGGCGCCTGGCGGACCTGGCTGGCCGAGCACGGCTCGGGTCTGGTGCCCATCGCCGACCCCGTGCGCTTCCAGTGGGCCGGGTGGTGGATCGCCGTCGTCGAGGACCCGCCCGGGCCGGCGGGCGGCCGGCCGGCCGGCCAGACGGCGGTGGCCGTGCTGGCCTTCGGCACGCCGCCGGGCGTGGTGCTCAGCCCGCAGGCACCCGCGCTGCTGGGGCGGGCCACCGCGGACCTGCGCATCCGGGAGGCCTACGCGGTCGCCTCCCTCGACCCGGTGCTGCACCGGCGGCCGACCGCGCCGGACCTGCGCGGCACCGTCGCGGGCCTGGCCGTGGCGCCCGCGGCGGAGGCGCCGATGCGGCTGCTCGAGGTCGCGCACGCCCGCGCGGGCCGCGGACTGGACGGCGACCGCTACGCCGCGGGTGCCGGCACGTTCAGCCCCCGCGCCGGCCGGCGGCCCGGCTACGACCTGACCCTGATCGCCGCCGAGGTGCTCGACGAGCTGGCCGCGGCCGGGCAGGTGCTGGACTTCGCCGGCACCCGGCGCAACGTCCTGACCCGCGGCCTCGACGTCGACGCGCTGGTCGGTCGGCGCTTCCGCATCGGGGAGGTGCTGTGCGACGGCCGGCGGCCGTGCGAGCCCTGCGTGCACCTCGACCGGCTCAGCGGACCGGGGATCCTGCGGCCGCTGATCCACCGCGGCGGGCTGCGCGCCGACGTCCTCACCGACGGGGAGATCCGCCTGGGAGCACCGATCCTCTCCGTCTGATCGAACGCATCGACCCCGGCTTGCCGGCGCCGAGCCGGTCGCGGACCTGATCCGTCACCGTCCTGCGCTCGGCGCCGCTCCTCCCGGCAGGAGCAGCCCGCGGGCCGGCCGGGGTCAGCCCGGGTCGGCGGCGTCCGTCCGCGCACGCGTCCCCACCCCCGTGACCGCGTCCCCGGGTGGGGACGTCGACCCCTGACGACGCGGCCGGTGCCGCGGCGGCGACCGGGCCGCGGATCCTGACGAGACCCCGACGCCGGACTGCGCCTCGAGGCACTCCTGCCGGTCGATCATGGACGCCGTGTCCCGCGGAACCCTGCGCATCCACCTCGGCGCCGCTCCCGGCGTCGGGAAGACCTACGCCATGCTGGGTGAGGCGCACCGGCGGCTCTCCCGCAGCACGGACATCGTCGTCGGTCTCGCCGAGACGCACGGCCGCCGGCGCACCGCTGACCAGCTCGAGGGCCTGGAGGTGCTGCCCCGGCGGGAGGTCACCCACGGCGGCGTCACCCTGATCGAGGTGGACGTCGGCGCCGTGCTGGGACGGCGGCCGGAGATCGTCGTCGTCGACGAACTCGCCCACACCAACGCACCGGGGTCGAGGAACCCGAAGCGCTGGCAGGACGTCGAGGAGATCCTCGACGCCGGCATCCACGTGTTGTCCACGGTCGACATCCAGCACCTGGAGAGCCTCAACGACGTCGTCGAGCAGATCACCGGCATCGCCGAGCAGGAGACGGTTCCCGACGCCGTCGTCCGCCGCGCCGACGAGATCGAGCTCGTCGACACGACCCCGGAGGCGCTGCGCCGCCGGCTGGCGCACGGGGACGTCTACCCGGCCGAGCGGGTCGACGCCGCGCTGACCGACTACTTCCGCATCGGCAACCTCACCGCCCTGCGCGAGCTGGCGCTGCTCTGGCTGGCCGATCAGGTGGACGAGGGGCTGCGGCGGTACAAGGCCGAGCACCACATCGACCACGTCTGGGAGACCCGCGAGCGAGTGGTGGTCGCGCTGACCGGCGGCGGTGAGGGCGAGACGCTGATCCGCCGCGCCTCTCGGGTGGCCCAGCGGTCGGGAGGCGACCTGCTCGCCGTGCACGTCCTCGCCTCCGACGGGCTCACCGGCGCCTCCCCCGCGGCGCTGCGCACCCTGCGCGAGCTGGTGGAGAGCCTGGGCGGCAGCTACCACCAGGTCGTCGGCGACGACGTCGCCGCGGCCCTGCTGGAGTTCGCCCGCAGTGTCGACGCCACCCAGCTGGTCCTCGGCTCCAGCCGCCGCTCCCGCTGGGCCCGCGCCCTCCGCAGCGGGATCGGGGCCCAGGTGATCGTCGACTCCGGCGAGATCGACGTGCACATCGTCACCCACGCCGCGGCCGGGTCCCGCGGCTGGCGGCTGCCCCCGCTGACCGGCGCGCTCACCGCCCGCCGCCGCTGGCTCGGCCTGGCACTGGCGCTGCTCGGCGTGCCGGCGGTGACCGCCGCGTGCCTCGCGGCCGGTTCCGCCGTCTCGCTGTCGGTGGTGCTGCTCGCCTTCCTGCTGCTGGTCCTCGCCGTCGCCCTCGTCGGCGGACTGTGGCCGGCCGTGGCTGCCGCCGTGCTGGGCGGGCTGGCCGAGAACTGGTTCTTCGTCGCCCCCACCGGCCACCTGGACGTGCACCAGGTCGACGACGTGGTCGCCCTCGTCGGCGGCCTGATCGTGGCGGTCGCCGTGGCGTCCGTGGTGGACCGCTCGGCACGACGGGCGACCGTCGCCGCGCGGTCCCAGGCCGAGACGGCCATGCTCGCCTCGCTGTCGAGGGCGGTGCTGGCCGGTGACCGCGGACTGCCCAGCCTGCTGGAGCAGATCCGGGAGGCGTTCGGGCTGCGGACCGTGGCGATGATCGAGCGGACGCCGGACGGTGACCGCGTCGTCGGCACGTGCGGCCAGGTCGGCGGCTCCCCATCCGACGCCCCCGTCGAGGACGTGACCGTCACCGACACCCTGGTGCTACGGCTCACCGGCCGCTGCCTGCCGGCCAGCGACCGACGGGTGCTGGTCGCCTTCGCCGAGCAGGCCGCCGTCGCGCTGCAGCAGGGCCGGCTGGCCGCGCAGGCCGCCGAGGCCGACCGCCTGGCCGCCGCCAACAGCATGCGCACCGCCCTGCTCGCCGCCGTCAGCCACGACCTGCGCACTCCGCTGGCCGGGATCAAGGCCGCCGCCTCAGCCCTGCGCTCCGACGACATCGACCTCGACGACGCCGACCGCGCCGAGCTCGAGGCGACCATCGACGAGTCGGCCGACCGGCTCACCGATCTGGTCGACAACCTGCTGGACATGAGCCGACTGCACGCCGGCGCCGTCAGCCCGGCGCTGATCCCGTCCGACGCCCCGGCCGTCGTGCACCGGGCACTGAACGGGCTGGACGGAGCCGAGCGCGCTCGTGTGACGCTGGAGTGGCCGGCGGACCTGCCACCCGTCCTGGCCGATCCCGGCCTGCTCGAACGGGTGGTCGCCAACCTCGTGAGCAATGCCGTGCGCCACGTACCCGGCGGCCCGGTGACCGTGACCGCCGGCACCGTGGGCGACCGGTTGGAGCTGCGGGTCGTCGACCGCGGCCCCGGAGTGCCCCTCGCCGACCGAGACCGGGTGTTCGCCCCCTTCCAGCGGCGGGGCGACGCCCCCTCCGGACAGGGGGTCGGCCTCGGGCTGGCTGTGGCGCGTGGGCTGTCCGAGGCGATGGACGGCACGCTGACCGCGGAGGACACCCCCGGCGGGGGCCTGACGATGGTCGTCTCCCTGCGGGCGGCCGCCGTCCCCACCCCGCCCGCCCCGGTACCGGCGCCGTGAGCCGAGTCCTGGTCGTCGACGACGACCCGCAGTTGACCCGGGCCCTGCGGATCACCCTCCGTGCGTCCGGCTACGAGGTGGCGACCGCTGCCGACGGGCGGACGGCGTTGCGCGAGGCGGCCACGCACTCCCCCGACCTCGTCGTCCTGGACCTGGGCCTGCCCGACCTGGACGGCACCGAGGTCCTCGCGGGACTGCGTCCCTGGTTCACCGGCCCGGTGCTGGTGCTGTCCGCCCGCGCCGACAGCCGGGACAAGGTCGGCGCCTTGGACGCCGGCGCCGACGACTACCTGTCCAAGCCGTTCGACATGGGCGAGCTGCTCGCCCGTCTGCGGGCGCTGCAGCGGAGGGCCGTCTCGGAGCCGGAGACCTCGGTGGTGCACGCCGGCTCCTTCACCGTCGACCTGGCCGCCAGACAGGTGACGGTCGACGGCGCGGTCGTCCGGTTGACCCCGACCGAGTGGGGACTGCTCTCCGAGCTGGCCCGTGCGCCCGGGCGGTTGGTCAGCCAGCGGCAGTTGCTGCAGTCGGTGTGGGGACCGGCGTACGAGAAGGAGACCCACTACCTGCGCGTCTACATCGGGCAGCTGCGCCGCAAGCTCGAGCCGGACCCGGCGCATCCCCGCCACCTGCTCACCGAGCCGGGGATGGGCTACCGCTTCACCCCGTGAGCGACCGGCCCATCAGCCGACGTGCACGCGGGGGCGGCGCGTGCGGTCGGGCTCGGCCTCCCGGAGCACCTCGCGAGTCACCGGGGCGACCTCCCCGGCGCCGGTGAAGACGAACCGCAGCAGGTTGAGCAGCGGGTTGCCCTCGGTCCACTCGAAGTAGATGTGCGGCACCCGCTTGGTCTCGTCCCGGACGTGCAGCAGCAGCGCCGCCAGCGCGTTGGGGACGCTGGCGTGCGTCGTCCGGAGCACCCGGTAGCGCTCGTGGAGGATCTCGCCGCGGACGTCGAGGGCGGTCTCGAAGTCCGAGGGATCGGTGAGGGTGACCTCGACGAAGACCAGGTCGTCGTCGTCGGGGAGGTCGTTGTCGGCCTGGATCTGCCGCATCTTCTCCCGGTACTCGAGGTGGTCGAGTTCATCCGGTTCGTTGGCCACCAGGCGGATCTTGCGCCGCGAGCAGTCGCGGACGAACAGCTCCGCCTTCGCGTCGAGGCGGACCTCGGTCACTCGGAGCTCGAGCGAGCGGGTCAGCCGGGAGACGAGCGACACCAGGACGATCGCGGTGATGAAGCAC
Organism: Geodermatophilus sp. URMC 61; assembly: GCF_052931555.1. Classification (NCBI taxonomy): domain Bacteria; kingdom Bacillati; phylum Actinomycetota; class Actinomycetes; order Geodermatophilales; family Geodermatophilaceae; genus Geodermatophilus; species Geodermatophilus sp. URMC 61. The sequence goes on along the minus strand of NZ_JBRFHZ010000002.1, from coordinate 28,657 downwards.
GCGGCGATCTTCACGCCGTCGGGCCGTTCGACGACGTTGACCGCGGTCGTGTAGACGAAGACCACCGCGATCGACCCGAAGGCCAGGGTCAGCGCGCGTTGGCCCGCGGCCCGTGCGGCGAGGGTGACGGCGATGGCCGCCGAGGTGATCAGCGCCAGGACACCCGTGGCGTACGCGCCGCCCTGGGCGTCGACGTCGGCCTCGAACACCCAGGTCACCACGAAGGCGACCGCGGTCAGGACCAGCACGAGCGGGCGGACGGCGTGCGCCCAGTCCGGCGCCATGCCGTACCGCGGCAGGTACCGCGGGATCAGGTTGAGCATGCCGGCCATGGCCGAGGCGCCGGCGAACCACAGGATCGCGACGGTGATCGAGTCGTACGCGGTGCCGAATCCCTCGCCGAGCAGTTCGTGGGCGATGTACGCCAGCGCACGGCCGTTGGCCTCGCCGCCCGGCTGGAACTCCTGCTGCGGGATCAGCAGGGTCGTGATGACGCTGCTCGCGATGAGGAAGACGCTCATGATCAGGGCGGCCGAGGTCAGCAGCTTCTTCGTGTCGCGGATCCGGCCCACGGGGTGTTCGTCGGTGTCGTCCGGGCCGCCCTGCACGTGCGGCATCACCGCGACACCGGTCTCGAAGCCGGAGAGGCCGAGAGCCAGCGCCGGGAAGACGACGAGCGCGGCGCCCACCATCGGGAAGGGACTGCCGTGCTGCCCCGTCAGGGCGCTCCACCAGTCGGCGGTCAGTGTCGGGGCCGCGACGACGTGCCAGAGGCCGACGACCACCACGACCGCGTTCAGCGCGAGGTAGAGGGCGACCACGCCGACCGCCACTCCGATCGCTTCGGTGAACCCCTTGAGGAACACCGCGCCGAGCAGCGCGAGCAGCCCCAGGGTGATGGCCACCTCGTGACCGTGCAGCGCGGAGGGGACGTGCGGGTTCTCCACGATGTGCGCGGTCGCGTCCGCGGCCGACAGGGTCATCGTGACGATCCAGGAGGTGGCGGCGAAGCCGAGCAGCACGAGGACGAACAGCTTGCCCTGCCACGAGGGCAGGAGCCGCTCGAGCATCGCGACCGATCCCTCACCTCGCGGGCTCTCCGCGGCCACCCGTCGGTACACCGGCAGGGCCCCGAACAGGGTCAGCGCGACCAGCACCAGCGTGGCGATCGGCGACAGCAGACCGGCCGCCAGGGCGGCGATGCCGGGCTGGTAGCCGAGGGTGGAGAAGTAGTCGACACCGGTGAGGCACATGACCTGCCACCACCGGTGCGTCTCGTGCGTCGCCGCGGGGTGCGCGTGCGGACCGGGGATCCCCCGGCGCTTCCGCGGCCGACCCTGCAGGAGCCAGTCGCGCAGCGGCGTCGTCGTCTGCGCCGGCGTCTGGGTCTCGGTCGAGGTGGCCACCTGCGCTCCTGTCCGCCGACGTCAGCACCGGATTCCACGGCCGACGCTAGGGCCCGCCGGAGGCCTGGGCCGCCCTGCGGAGGCAGGGAGGGCGTAAGGATTCCGTCAAGATCGTGTCGCCGTACCTCCTGGCGCGGGAGCGTGTCCGTGGACGTGCCGAGGTGGCGCCGCGCTGCGTCGGCATGCGCGCCGGCCGGCAGCCGTGCCCCGTCGGGGACGCCGACATCTCGGTCCCGATGACGTGAGGAGGGGCCATGAGCACCGGTACCGACTTCGCCGTCCCGGCGCGGGTCCCGACCACCTGCCCGCCCCCGGAACCGTCCGGCCGGCTGGAGCGCTGGCTGCTGGAGCACCGGGTGCACCAGCCCGAGGGGCCGGAGGAGGCCGAAGCCCACGCGACGGGCCACCCCTGGTGGCAGGTCACGTGCCTGACCGGCGTGGACTACTTCTCCACCCTCGCCTATCTGCCCGGCATCGCCGCCCTGGCCGCCGGCGCGCTCTCCCCGCTGGCGACGCTGCTGATCGTGGCGCTGACCCTGTTCGGCGTGCTCCCGATGTACCGGCGGGTGGCGCGGGAGAGCCCGCACGGGCAGGGGTCCGTGGCGATGCTCGAGGACCTGCTGCCGTACTGGAAGGGCAAGGTCTTCGTCCTCGTGCTGCTCGGCTTCGTCGCCACCTCCTGGATCATCACGATCACGCTCTCAGCTGCCGACGCCTCGGTGCACGTGCTGGAGAACCCGTTCTTCCCCGACCTCCTCGAGGGCCACGCGGTCGCACTCACCGTCGCGCTGCTCGGGCTGCTGGGCGGGGTGTTCCTCCTGGGGTTCAGCGAAGCGGTCGTCGTGGCGATCCCCCTCGTGCTCCTCTTCCTCGCGCTCAACGGCGTGATCGTCGTCGTCGGCATCCCGTCGTCCTGGTCTACACGGCGGTGAGCATCGTCATCACGCTCGTCTTCCGGGCCGACGTCAACGCCCAGGCCGGGGCCTACGCCACCGGCATCCTGGCGATGATGGTCTCCGGCGCGATCGCCGTGACCATCTCGGCGGTCCGGCGACGTCGGTGGCCTGCCGCCATCGGGTTCGGCGTCCTCACGCTGGTGCTGCTCTACGCGCTGGTCGCCAACGTGGTCGAGAAACCGGACGGCATCACCATCTCGGCGTTCTTCATCGTCGGGATCATCGTGATCTCGCTGATCTCCCGGGTCACCCGCACCACCGAGCTGCGGGCCGACCACATCGAGTTCGACGACGACGCCCGCCGGTTCAACACCGACTCCCTGGCCTCCTGCAAGGCCAACTGCACCTCGTGGCGAACAAGCGACAGGCCGGGGACAAGGCCGAGTACGACGAGAAGGAGGCCGCCCAGCGCGGCATGAACCCGGTGCCCGATCCGGCCGACGTCCTCTTCCTGGAGATCGACGTCGTGGACCCGTCGGAGTTCAGCGGCGCTCTGTGCGTACGGGGAGTGCAGATCGACGGCCACCGGGTGCTGACAAGCGGTGTGCTCATTGCTTGGTGGGGTAGTCGCCGTGAGTGCGGGCGTACTCGATGGACCTGCGCGAGCGGGTGGTTGCCGCGGTTGATGGTGGGATGAGCCAGGAGCAGGCGGCGGTGGTGTTCGGGGTGTCGGTCAACACCGTCGGCCGGTATCTGGCTCGCCGGCGGACCACCGGCAGCCTGGCCCCGACCGCACAGCGGCACGGCCCGACGCCGAAGAAGAGGCAGCGGCTGCACGCCTGGCTACCGGGTCGGCTGGCCACCGCGGCCGATGCCACGCTGGCCGAGCACGCCGCGGCGTTCGCCGCCGAGGCCGGCCTTCGGGTGTCCCTGGCGACGATGTCGCGGGCCATCGCCAGCCTGCCGGCCGACGATCCCGGCCAGGCGCTGACCCCGACGGGGCGTCGGCGGCGGCCGGGCCGACCGCTCAAGCAAAGACCCTGACCGCCACCGAGCGCGACGAGGCTGCTCGCACCCAGTGGCGGGCGGACATGGACCGGGTGGACCCGGCCCGGCTGGTCTTCGTCGATGAGTGCGGCACCCACACCTCGATGACCCGCCGCCGCGCCCGCGCCGCCTGTGGCCGTCGGGCCCCTGGTGCGGTGCCGCGCAACCGCGGACCGGTGACCACCCTGCTCGCCGGACTGTCGCTGGCCGGAATGACCCCGGCGATGACGGTCGAGGGCGGCACCACCGCGGCGGTGTTCGCCACCTTCCTCGAGCGGGTCCTGCTGCCGGCGCTGCGCCCCGGGCAGGTGGTGGTGGTCGACAACGTCGGCGCGCACAAGCCCGACCGGATGCACCAGCTGGTCGAGGCCGCCGGCTGCCGGCTGGTGTTCCTGCCCGCCTACTCCCCGGACCTGTCCCCGGTGGAGGAGGCCTTCAGCAAGGTCAAGACCCTTCTCAAGGCCGTCGGTGCACGCACCCGCGCGGCGCTGGATGCCGCGATCGCCGCCGCCCTGGAGGCAGTCACGCCCGCCGACGCCGCCGGCTGGTTTACCCACGCCGGCTATCCCACCGCCCAACCCACCTGAAATCCGCTGTGAGAACAGAGGCGCCGGCGGCGCCCAATGCCCTCGCAGCCATCCTGCTGGCCCTCCGCGACGCGACCGGCGTGCGTCCCCACGCGCACTTCGAGTGGTCGGAGGGCAACCCGCTGGGCCACCTGTTCCGCTACCTGCTGCTCGGCCGCGGCGACACCCCACCGGTCGTGCGGGAGATCATCCGCGAGGTCGAGCCCGACCCCGCGCCGTCCCGGCATCCACGTCGGCGGCTGACCGCGGCCGGCGATCGGGTCACACCATGAAGGGCATCGCCGGTCCGGCCCTGTACCTGCTGATGGTGCTGGGCGGGGCAGCGAGCTACGCGGCGGCCCGCACGCTGTGGAGGCCCGCCTCCACGCGGCGGGGGCCGATGTGGGAGCCGTGGTTGCTCCTGGTCACGGGGAGCACGGCGGCATGCGCCGCTGTCGTGCTCCTCTGACCTCCGCCCCGCTCCCGGGAGCCCGACCGAGTCCCGCTACCGGTCCGCGCCGCGCGTCGACGAGCCGCTCGACGCCCTCCGGGCATCCTGCGGTGAGTGACGCTGCCGCGGGTCAGCACGGTGTCCGTGCGGGCGTGACCAGCGCCTCACGCCGTCCCAGGGGTGCGTTCGCTCCTCCCCCGCCGGGGCGTGCAGCTCGCCCGCCGCGGCGCCGATGCCCTCACCGGGACCACACCGGTCCACCCCAGGAGGCACGACGATGGCGCAGCACCCGACGGCTCCCCGTGGGCGGCGGTCGCCGTCGCGCCGGGGACGCGCGGTCGCCGCGGACCCGCCGGTGACCGCCGACGCGCTCCTGCCCGCAGCGACGCGGCCATGTACGCCGCCAAGCGCGCCGGCAAGGCCGTCTTCACCCGCGTCGACGCCGCGACCGGCGCGGTCGTCCGGGCCGGGCTCCTGCCGGCACGGTCCTGACGCCGGGCGGTCACCGGCCGGGTGGCGCGACCCCGGAGCTGTCGCCCATCGGCACCTCTCGCGCCACGTTCGGCTCGCGCACGGAGGACGGCTGCGGCCGGGCGGGTGCCGGTGGGAGCGCCCCCGGGTCGGCGCGGCCCCACTCGGCCTCGACGTCGGCGAGCAGCGCCTCGAGGTAGGCCCGCAACTGGGTCCGGCAGGCCTGGCCGAAGGCCCGCAGGTAGGCCGCCTGCTCCTCGAGCTCCTGGGTGCTGCGTCCGGGCGTGTCCGCGGCGGGGGCAGGACCGCCGGCGGTCATCCTGGCCGCCGCCTCCTGGGCCGCGGCGATGATGGCTCCGGCGTTCTCCCGCGCCTGGCGCAGCTGCTCCTCGTACTGCGCGCGGGCGTCGGCGGTCATCTGCCGACTGAAGTCCTCTGCCTCGGCGACGTAGCTGTCGGCGGTCTGCTGCGCGGTCGCCAGGATGCGCACGGCCTGGTCGCTCGGCGGCTCCGGGACGGGGGCGGCAGCGCCGGCCACCTGCTCCTGCAGCGCACGCACCTGGTCGCGCAGCTCGGCCTTCTCCCCGTGCAGGCGGGCCATCTCGTCGGCCAGCCGGTCGAGCAGGCGGTCCACCTCGACGTCGTTGTACCCCGGCCGCAGCATGGTGGCTCGCGGCAGCCGCACGTTGCGGACGTCGGCGGGGCTCAGGCGGCGCCCGGCGGCGCCCGGCCCGTTCTGGTCGACGCTCACTCGGTCACCTCTCCGTCCAGGCCGGGGCTCAGCCGGCTCGGCGCGAACACCTCGCTGCGGATGCGCTCGGGGCGGACGCCCCCCGCAGTCAGCCGGGCGGTCGTGTCCTCGACCATCGGGGCCGGGCCCGCGACGTAGACGTCACGGCTGTTCCAGGGTCCGTGCCGGGCGACGACCTCACCGATGTCCCCGTGCTCGAGCGAGGACAGGTCGTCGTGGGAGACGGCGAAGGTCACCGTCAGCCAGCCGTGCTCCCGGTCCAGCCGCTCGAGGTCGGCCCGGTCGTAGATCCGCTCCTCCGTGCGCGAGCCGACGAACAGGTCGACCCGCCGGGGTGGCCCGTACCGCGCGACGTGGTCGACGACGGCCTTGAGGGGTGCGAGGCCGGTGCCGCCGGCGACCAGCAGCAGGTCGCGGTCGGACTCGGCGTCGAACGAGATGTGCCCGATCGGCGGGCCGAGCCGGAGGACGTCACCGGGGCCGACCCGGCGGACGAGGGCGGTGCTCACCGGGCCGCCGTCGTAGGCCCGGACGTGCAACTCGATCAGCCCGTCCGGGCGGGGGGCGCTGGCCGGCGAGTAGTAGCGCCACAGCTTGGGACGGACGTCGGTCTCCAGGGAGACCGACTGCCCCGCCTCGTAGGGGAACTCGGGCTCGGGCCGCACCCACATGACGACGGTGTCGATGGTGCGCCGCTCGTGCGTCACCACCTCGGCGTCCCACCAGGGCGGCTGGTCGGCGGACTCCCCGGCGGCCTCGATCATCACGTTCGCGACCAACCCGTAGGCGTCGGACCAGTCCCGTTCGAGCGCGGGACTCCACTCGTCGTCGAAGTGGCGCAGGGTCGCGAGGAGGCTCGCCCCGGCCGCCGGGTAGTGCTCGGGGACGACCCCGAACTTGCGGTGGTCACGGCCGAGCGCCTGGAGCACCGGCACGACCCGGTCGAGGTCGTCGACGTGCGCCACGACGTCGCCCAGGGCGTGGAAGAACCGGTCACGCTGGTGGGCCATCGAGACGGGGAACATCCTGCGCGTCTCGGGGTGGCTCAGGAACAGGTGCGAGTAGAAGTAGAGGGGAGCCTCGTCGCCCGTGGCAGCCGCCTTGGCGAAGCTCGCCCGCATCGCCGCGACGTCCATCGGCACGCTCGGGGTCGTCAGGCGCCCGCGTCGCTGCCGGGCGCGGGCTCGGTGCGGAAGTCGGCCTGCCACAGGTCGGGCCCGAACACCTCGTACTGGATGTCCCGGGGCGGGATCCCGCGCTCGACGAGGGCGCTGCGCACCGCCTGCATGAAGGGCAGGGGACCGCACAGGTAGTAGGCGGCGCCCTCGGGGAGGTCCACCGCGGTGAGGTCCATCATCCCGGCGTGCACGCCGTCGACCGGCAGTGCGCTCTCGGCGCCGGACTCGTACCAGACGTGCACCCTGGCGTCGGGCAGGGCGCGGACGTCGTCGAGCACCTGGTGACGCAGGGCGAAGGAGCTCTCGTCCCTGTCGGCGTGCAGCAGGGTGATGGGCAGCCCGGAACCCGCGTGCCGCAGGTGGGAGAGCATGCCCGCCATCGGGGTGATGCCGATGCCCGCGCTGGCGAAGACCGCCGGCCGCCAGTCGTCGAGCACCACGTCACCGAAGGGCAGCGAGAGGGTCAGGACGTCGCCGACCTGGACGCTGTCGCAGAGGTGGTTGGAGACCTCGCCGTCCGGCTTGCCGCCGCCGCGGACCCGCTTGACGGAGAACTGGCGGTGCTCGCCGTCGTCGGCGCGCGTCAGGCTGTACTGCCGCGGCTGGTGGACCCCGTCGGGCATGCGGACCTTGACCGACACGTACTGCCCCGGCAGGGAGGTCTTGACCAGCCGGTCGTCGACCCGCCCGACCCGGAAGGTGACCACGTCCTCGGTCTCGGCGACCTTCTCCTCGACCTGCCAGTCCCGCCACACCCTCTCCGGGCGCACGCCGCGGGCACTGTACAGACCCCGCTCCTGGTGGATCAGGGCGTAGGCCATCAGCCAGTAGACCTCGTCCCAGGCGGCGGCGACCTCGGGCGTGACCGCGTCGCCGAGCACGTCGGCGATCGCCCAGAACAGGTGCTCGTGCACGACCTGGTACTGGTCGGGCCGGATGCCCAGGGACGCGTGCTTGTGCGCGATCCGGTTCAGCAGCTGCTCGGGCAACTGCTCCGGCGTCTTCACCAGCGCGCTGGCGAACGCGGCCACGGACCCGGCGAGGGCCACCTGCTGGGTGCCCTCGGCCTGGTTGCCCCGGTTGAACACCCCGTCCAGGAGCTGGGGATGGGCGTTGAAGAGGTGGCCGTAGAACCGGCGGGCGATCTCGCCGATGTTGTCGGCGACCGGCGCCAGAGTCGCCTCCACCACGGGGCGGGCTCGATCGGACAGCACGTGGAGTCCCCCTCCTCCCCCTGGAACGGCCCGTCGCTCGGCCGCCCTGCCGTCCATCCTGGACCCCGCCCGGCAGCCTCGCCCGGCGAGATCCGGGGGCGACCGGACGGCCGTGCTGTGACGGCAGCGACGGCTGTGGCGGGTGCAGCCGACACGCACCCCTCGGGTGCTGGCCCGCCCCGGCTCCTCCTGGCGACGCTGGGGCCATGACTCTCGCCTACTCCTACGGGACCGCTCACGCCGTCGTGATGGTCGGCTCGGTGGGCAGCGCGGAGGGCCTCGTCCCGCGGCAGATCGGGCCGGCGCACGCGACCATCGGCCGGGTGACCGGCCGCAGCCGCAAGGCGCTCTGCGGCGCCTACGTCGCGGTGGACGACCAGACCGTGTGGCCGCCGGAGGACCACGACAGCTCGCAGCTGTGCGCCGAGTGCACGACCCTGGCCGCTCTCTGACGCCTCGCCGGGAGGGCCGTGAGCCGGAGGCCCCCGGGAGCCCGGGCGGCTCCGCTGGGACACGCGGCGCTCGACCCGCCTCTCACCCCGAGGCGAGTGGCTGCCCGGCCGCGGCCAGGATGCGTTCGACGTTCGCGGGGGCGAAGAAGTCGGCCGGCGACTCGGTCCCGGCGTTGACCCGCGCGAACTGGTCCATCGCCTCCTGGTCGCCGTGGGCGGCGGCGAGCAGACGCTGGAGATCCGGCGGCGGGGGCTCCAGTGCGGCGAGCCCGAGGGTGAACTCGTACATGGCCAGGACCTGCTCGTCCCGCCGCGACCGGTACTCGCTCATGGCGGCGTCGAACGGCCGCACGCCTGCGAGGACGTCGTGCAGTGCTGCCGCGCAGAGCTCGGCGTCCCGGAAGGCGTCCTGGATCCCCTGGGCGGTGATGGGGTCCTTGGTGTAACCGGCGTCGCCGACCAGCGCCCAACCGGGTCCGTAGGGCTTGCGGAAGAAGTTGGGCACCGCGGCGCCGACCAGGCGTGCGGTGCGAGTGGCCGGGCGGAGTCGCTCGGCCAACTGCGGAACCAGCTCGAGCGTCCGCAGGTACGTGCCCTCGAAGTCCTTCCTGTTCGCCTCGAACTCCGCGTACGGCCACCCGGCGATGACCAGCGTCAGGTCCTCGTTGGTCTGCCACGCGCCGATCCCGCGGTGCGGGCGGACGTAGATCTCCCACCGGCTACCCACCGGCAGCCCGCTCCAGTAGGTGTAGTAACCGCACAGCAGCGGCCGCTGCTCGCGGTACTGCTCCGGTCGCACGACACGGGCCACGAACGAGCGCAGGCCGTCCGCGCCGACCACGACCCGGGCGCGCTCGGTGACGGTCCGCCGATCGTCCTTGCCGTGGCCACGGACCCCGACGACCGACCCGTCCTCGATGACGAGTTCGTCGACCGTGAAGCCTTCCCGGATCTCGGCTCCCGACTCGGCCGCCGCCTCGACCAGGATCTGGTCCAGGACCGTCCGGCGCGGGGAGTAGGCGACGGGCGAGTCGGGGGTCCCCGGTGACCCGGAGATGGTGAAGGGCCCGAAGTCGAACGCGTACGTGTCGATCGGTGGACAGCCCGTGGCGACGACACGGTCGAGGAGGCCCCAGCGCTGGAGAGCTGCCACCCCCAGGGGGTGGACGAGGTGCGTGGAGACGGTGTCGCTGGGGAAGGTCGACCGGTCCACCAGCAGCACACGGTGGCCGTGGCGGGCCAGCAGCATCGCGGTGGGAGACCCGGCACACCGCGCGCCGACGACGATGACGTCGTACCGGTCCTCGTCCATGTCGCACCGCCCAGGCGGGGGATCCCCGGACGCAGCAGGCTCTGCGCGGAGAACGGTACCGCCGGATCGCCCCGCGGCGGCCGGGCGAGCGCGCCCGGCACGACGCGAGGGCACGACCGGGCGACCGTCCGGCCCCCGGGAGCCGTGGGTCAGCCGCCGGCCACCGACGGCAGCACCTGGACCACGGCGCCGTCGGAGACCGGGGTGCCCAGCCCGCCGGCGTACCGGACGTCGTCGCCGTCGACGTAGACGTTGACGAAGCGCCGCACCGCACCGGCCTCGTCGCGGATCCGGCGGGCCAGCGCCGGGTGGACGACGGCCAGCGTGTCCAGCAGGTCGGCGAGCGTGCCGCCGGCTGGCTCGACCTGCAGGTGTTTCGTGCCGCCGGCCAGGTCGGCCAGGACGCCGGGCAGCACCACCTCGACGGCCACGGTCAGATCCGGGCAGCGCGGACGACGAGCACGTCGGGCAGGTGGTCGGCGACCAGGGTGAAGGTGCCGCCCTCGTCTGCGCTGGCGTAGACGCAGCCGTCGCGGGTGCCGACGTACAGCCCGGTCGGGTCGGCCTCGTCGGCGCAGGCCGCGTCGCGCACGACGGCCGTCCAGCAGGCGTCGGGCAGGCCGGTGGTCAGCGCGGTCCAGGTCTCCCCCGCGTCGCGCGTGCGGTGCACCTGCAGCCGGCCCTCCGGCGGCACGCGTTGGACGTCGGCGACCAACGGCACCACCCACGCCGTCCCGGGGGTGGACGGCGAGGCGACGACCGGGAAGCCGAAGTCGGCGGGCAGCCCCTCGGCGATCGACGTCCAGGACCGCCCCGCGTCGTCGGTGCGGAAGACGCCGAAGTGGTTCTGCGCGTACATGCGGTCCGGACCGGCCGCGTCGGCGGCGACCTTGTGCACGCACTGGCCGTACTCGGGCGTCGGTTCGGGCAGGAAGACGGCGCTGATGCCGGAGTTGCGCGGCTCCCACTTCCCGCCGCCGTCCTCGCTGACGTACACGCCGCCGGTGCTCATCGCGACGGTCACCCGGTCCGAGGCCGGATCGGGCAGCACGGTGTGCACCGCGCCTCCCCCGCCGCCGGGCTCCCAGGTCGGCCGGTGCGGGTGGTCCCACAGGCCGCGCACCAGGTCGAAGCTGCGGCCGCCGTCGGTGCTGCGCCACAGCGAGTGCGGCTCGCAGCCGGCCCAGACGACGCCGGGCCGGTCCGCGCTGTCGGGGCGCAGCTGCCAGACACGGGCGAGCGCCGCGCCGGTGTCCTCGGGGAAGCGGATGGCGCCGGCCTCGGTCTCCTCCCAGCTCGCGCCGAGGTCGTCGGACCACATGACCGTCGGACCCCAGTGCCCGTACTGGATGCCCGCCAACACGCGCGGGGACGGGCCGCGGGTGTCGATCGAGACCGCCGCGACCTCCTGGGCGAGCAGGTGCGGCTCACCCAGGGTCCAGGTGCGGCGGTCGTCCTCGCTGCGGGCCAGCCACAGGCCCTTGCGCGTGCCGATGGCGAGCAGGTCGGTCATGGCACCCCTCCGGGAGTCGGGCGGGGCACGGATCGGCCCCTCGGACGTCAGACCGCCCGAGGAGCCGGAACTCAGCGGCGGGTGGCGCCGCCGGCGGGCTGGTCGGGTCCGGCCGTGTCGGTCGCACGGCCGTCGGCGTGCCGGCCGTGCTGGTCGGCCAGACCCGGCGCCAGCTTCTCCGCCTTGGCGCGCAGCTCCTCGGCCGCCGAGGCGTGTTCGCCCGCCCGTGCCGCGCGCTCGCGCGCCTCCTGCTCGGCCAGCCGGGTCCGCTCCTCGACCTCGGCCCGCTCCCGCCGGGCGCGGGCCGCCTGCTCCTCGGCGGCGGCCTGCTCCTTCTCGGCCTGCGTCCGGCGCAGCTCGGCCTCGCGCAGGTGGTCGCGGGCCTGCTCCCGCTTGCGGGCGCCGTTGATGCGGTTGCGCTTGGCCATGGTGAGGGCCAGCGCGGCCAGCAACGCGACGACGACCACGACGATCAGCACGATCACCCAGGTGTCCACGGCACTCTCCTCGCGCTCAGGGGACCGGGGTGATCATTCCCCGGGCGTGGCGCGGGGAAACCGTTCAGGTCAGCGCGCTGCCGGCCCGCCACTCCTCCCAGGGGATGGTCCAGTCGTTGATGGGCGAACGCAGGGTGCCGGCGTCGGAGCCGCGGATCTCCACGACGTCGCCGGGCTGGGAGAACTCGAAGAACCAGCGGGCCCGCTCGGTGGAGAGGTTGATGCAGCCGTGGGAGACGTTCTCCCGGCCCTGCTGGGCCACCGACCACGGGGCGGCGTGCACGAACTCGCCGCTGTCGGAGATGCGGACGGCGTACTCGACCGGCGTGCGGTAGCCACCCGGGCTGTCGACCGGGACGCCGTAGGTGCTGGAGTCCATCACGCGGTCGCGGTTCATCTCGGTGACCACGTGCGCGCCGTTGTAGCTGGGGTTGTCCGGGCTGCCCGCGCTGATCGGGAAGGTCTGCACCAGCTGGTCGCCGTCGTAGACCTCCATCTGGTGGGTGTCCGCGTCGGCCACGGAGACGTGCCGCTCGCCGATCCGGAAGGAGACCGTGCGGTCGGTCTCGCCCCACACCCCGTTGCCGAAGTCCACGCCGTAGAGGTCGGCGTCGAGGGTGACGTCGGTGTTCTCCGGCCAGTACTGCGACGGGCGGAAGTGCACCTCGGTGTCGCTGAACCAGTTCCAGACGCCGTCGGTCGGGGTGGAGCTGGTCACCGTCAGGTTGCGCTCGACGGCGGCCTTGTCGGTGATCGGCTGGTCGAAGTAGACGCGGATGGGCATGCCGACGCCGACGGTCTGGCCGTCCAGCGGGCCGATGGCCGGCGTCAGCTGCCGCTGCGGGGTGACGGTGGTGAAGGTGGTCGCCGCCTGGGCGGGCTCCGCGCTCACCCCCTCGGCGGTGGCGGTCAGCGTGTAGGTGGTGCCGTAGGCCAGCGGGGTCTCCGGCGTCCAGACCTCGACGGCCGGGTCCTCCGGCGAGTCGGCCACCGCGCCCGGGACCGCGGCACCGGCACCGTCGACGACGGCCACGTCGGTCAGCTCGCCGTCCGTGACGGAGATCTCCACCGGGACCGTGGGTGAGACGTCGATCGCACCGTCGGCCGGGGTGACCTCGACCGCGACCGGGGGCGCCTCGGGGATGACCGGAGCCGCCACCGCCCCACCGCCGCCGCTGCCCTGGCAGCCGGCCAGCAGGGCCAGTGCCGCCGCTGTGACCAGCGCCGACGTCCTCCGCATCACCATCTCCTCCGCGTCCTGGACAGTCGCCTCCTCCGGACGACAGCTTGCACCGACCAACCAGTGTCCACGTCGAAGACGGAACACTCTCGTCCGTTGGACTGCGGGCCCACTCGGCGAAGGGCTCCCGCGCGCTGGTATCGTTCTCCACCGTCGCCCGGTCCAGCCGGACGACACGCGCCATTAGCTCAATTGGCAGAGCAGCTGACTCTTAATCAGCGGGTTCGGGGTTCGAGTCCCTGATGGCGCACCCTCTCACCTCTCACACCCTTCTGACCTGCAGGTTTGCCAGAGAGACTCCTGCCGAGACGGCCGCCGTCCGGGCGGGGCCATGGAAAACCCATCGAAAACCTCGCGCGCAGGCCGCGCTCCGAGGACCCGGCGAGGGCACCGCACCTCGGGGCAGCCTCACCGGACTGCCGACCGGGACGGAATCGACGGCCTCTCGACGCCATGGACGCCGGCCGAGGCGCCGCGAAGCTGGTTGCGCCCATCCCCGAGGCGCTGATGCGACTCGGCGCCTTGCGACGAGGGCAAGGCCGCTACCAGACCGTCTTGACCAGTCCGGAGTCAGTGATGCGCCGGTCGCGGGTGACCAGCGGCAGGTCGAGGGCCATGGCCGTGGCGGTGATGAAGCGGTCCCACGGATCACCAAGCGCGTCGCGGGGGATCTGCCGGAACGCCGCGGCGATGTCCAGGGTGATCGGCTCGGCCTCGAGCGAGGTCTCCGGATCGCGGAGCAGCCCGAGGACCTGATCCAGCTGGTCGTCGGTGAACGTCCCGCGCGTGCGGATCACGTACCAGAGGTCGACGACCGAGGCGACGGAGACGGCGATGCCGTCGGTCGACTCCGCTTGCTCCAGCGCAGTGCGCGCATCCGGCGAGAGCCGGCGATCCGGGTCGTCGAGCAGGTACCAGACCAACGCCTGGGTGTCGGCGACGACCCTCACAGGGTCGTCGGGTCCCAGACGCCGCCCTGGCGGTAGCGATCGACTGAGTCCCGGGCCGCGGCGGAGCTGGCGGCCTCAAAGTCCTCCGGACTCGGCGCCGGCCCTGAACCGGCCAGAGCTCCCCGCACGGAGCGGCGGCGCTCCGCCGCCCGGGGAGGACTAATGGGCACGACGCTCAGGTGAGTGCCGGGCTCGACGCCCAAGCGAGCAAGTTGCGCGGCGTCGACGCTGCCAGAGCCGTCAGCGCCGATGACGAGGTCCAAGACCTCGGACTGCCGCTCGGCGGAAGACATGATCGAAGAGTAGCCCCGTCGACCTGCGCGCAGACGACGATGAGCAGACCGGGGAATCCATGCCGACCTGGGCTGCCGCCCGAGCGGACGCAGCGTGCCGACCGCTGCGGTCGCCATCCTCAGCGCACTTGCGAAAGGTTCGGCGGAGTCAAAGACCCAGAACTGACCCGGGGTGCACGGCTGCATGCGGTAAACGATGGAACCTGGGCCTGACCTGCGGCTTCACGATTGAGCGTCCTTGGCCGCTGACGACCGGTGTTGGCTGAGTTGCGGACTTCCTGCGGACTCTGTGGACTTTGTGCGGACTGAGATGGCGTGCTCCGCGGGCCCAGCGGAGCCGCCACGAGGCGCCAGGGAAGCCGCTTTACAGCCGCCGAGGGTTCCGGCTGCAATGGGTTGTCGGAGGGGCGCCGCGCGTCCCTGCGGGATGGGCCTACGGCCTACCCCTCCCCCATCCCGTTGCAGCCGGACCCGGTTATGGGGAGCGGCCAGGAGTTTGGGGATGGGCGTCGGTGAAGCCGCCTACGCCGACGTGCTGGCCTTCAACGCCTTCCCAGGGAGGTCTGGCGGCAGATCTGGTCGAACAAACCCCTCGGAGCGGCTTAACCGCGAGACCGCCCGCCGCACCGACGTGGTCGGCATCCTTCCCGACCGCGACGCAATGATCCACCTGGTCGGCGCCGTGCTGGCCGAGCAACACAACGAATGGATCGAAGGCCGCCGCCATCTGAGCCTGGATGTCCTCGCCCGCTGCCGCATCCGACTCGTCACCGAGCCGGCGACCGGGACCACCGAGGAGGTGATCATTCCGGCGCTCAGAGCCGGACCGAACTGGGAGATCACGCGGTCGCCGTCACACACCACGCCACGGGACTTGACCCGGCTGACGACTCGCCAAGTCCAGCCGAACCTAGTACAACACCACGCACGGCCTGGAGCCCGGACGCCGGCGCTGCCGCAACGGCTGGCGGTTCCACTGTTGATCGCGAGGCGTCGGATGGCGGAGGTCGTGTTCGTCCATGGCATTGGTCAGGAGCAGTTGGGGCCGGCTGTGCTGGGGCAAGGGTGGCGACCGGCGTTGTCGGATGGGGTATTGAGGGCCGGGGCGCCGGAGTTGACCGAGCGATTGTTGTTGGCCCACGGTGTGGCGGGTGCGGTCGATGCACGAATGGTGTTCTACGGGGACCTGTTCACACCGACCGACGTGCAGGGTGGCGGAGCCGACCTAGACGACCTGGACGAGGATGAGGCGGCGCTGGTGCAGGAGCTGGCGGTCGCGTTGCTGCATCGGGCCGCAACGCATGCGGCTCGTAGCCAGGATCGGCGAACGGCGCAGGATGAGCTGGACCGGTTGCAGGGCACCCTCGGGGAGGAGCAGAGCGCGCGGAATGCGGCCCGGTCGGCGTTGGCGGGGCTGGCGCGGCTGCGCTGGTTCGCTCCGATGGGAATGGCGGTCGCGCAGCGGTTCGTTGTTCGGTCCCTGACGCAGGTGACCCGTTACCTCAGCGAGCCAGAGCTGCGAGAGAAAGTTCAGGCGCGGGTCGCCGAACACCTAAAAGAAGACACCCGGGTGCTGATCGGGCATTCACTGGGCTCGGTGGTGGCCTACGAGGCGGCCTGCCGCCGCACGACGCCGTTGCCACTGCTGGTCACGCTGGGCAGCCCGCTGGGATTGCGCACGCTGATCTACGACCGGTTGGAGAAGCAGCCGCCGCCGTTTCCGCCGCACGTGGGCTGGTGGGTCAACGTCGCCGCGGAAGATGACATTGTGGCGGCAGTGCCGGACCTGACGCCGCTGTTCGCGGTGACGGTGCCGCCAGGCGCGCGGTGGGAGGGGGGCGTGTCGGTCGACAACGGATCCAAGCCGCATGACGCGACTCACTACTTGACGAAGCCGGCCGTGGGCCGGCCGGTTGCCGCCGCGCTGAGCCAGGATGCCCATTGACCGACGTCGGGTCGTGACCGCGGCTCGTCCCCTGGGTGGCGCTCCAGGGCGGTGGGAGACCGGCGCGATGAAGGGGGAGGGATGGCTGGTCGGCGGGCGTTGGTGATCGGGTCGCAGTGTCAGCAGCTGGGAGAGCTGTCGTTTCTGCCGCGGCTGGCCGAGGAGCTGTATGCCGTGTTGACCGATCCGCTGCTCGGCGGGTGCGAGCCGGCCCTGCCCGCGC
This sequence comes from Geodermatophilus sp. URMC 61, assembly GCF_052931555.1. NCBI lineage: Bacteria > Bacillati > Actinomycetota > Actinomycetes > Geodermatophilales > Geodermatophilaceae > Geodermatophilus > Geodermatophilus sp. URMC 61. The sequence continues at coordinate 12,252 of NZ_JBRFHZ010000002.1, read as the reverse complement.
AGCCCGGGCCGTTGCTCAATCCCAGTCGTGCCGAGCTGGAGCAGGCGCTGGGGGACGCGTTCGCGGGTGCGCGCGAGGCCGAGGCCAGCCTGTTTCTGACCTTTCTCGGACACGGGGAGGTCGGCTTTCCCGGCGACGGCGTGACCGGCGGCAAGGACTTCTATCTGCTGCCGTACGACTGCCCGACACCGCAGCAGCCGACCATGGGCTCGGCGTGGCTGCTCGGACAGGGGCTACGCGAGCTGATGCGCGATCACGACACCATCGATGGGCTGGTTGTTCTCGTGGACGCATGCCACGCCGGTGAGGGTGCTCTGGACGTCACCGAGCGGGTGGCCCGAGTGGCGGCGGCCGCTGGAACCCGCTTTGAGATGGCCACGGCGACCGACGACCGGACAGCCGCCGACGGCTGCTTCACCCGCGGCGTCATCGAGCTGTTGCGCAACGGGGATCCCGCGATGGGATCGCGGATGGCGTGCCGCGACATCCGAGCACGGATCATCTGCCGCGGGCAGGTGCCGCAGTGGCTGGCCTACGACGGGCGGCACCTCAGCGACGATGACCCAGCGGGTGACGCCTCGCTGTGGTTGGCCCCCAACGTGGCCCATCGGCCTGCCCGCATCCCCCTCGCCGGCACCCGGGCCGCGGACACCGTCGAGTACTTGACCGCCGGATTCGAGCCGCCTGCGCTGCTGGAGGGCCTGCTCGTACGGGCGCGGCGGAATCGCTGCGTGACCGTCAGCGGGCCCGCGGGCTCGGGCAAGTCGACGCTGCTGGCCGCGTTGGCCCGGCCCGAGTTGTCTGTGGGCCGCGTGCCCGACCGGTTCGTGCACGCGGTGGTGTTCCTGGACCGGACGGTCACCGAGCGGTCACTGGCCTACGACTTGCGTGATCAGCTGATGGTCAGCGTCGACGGTTACCGGGCCGCGGTCAGCACACACCGGGAAGCAGCCGACGGCTGGGAGCACCAGCCCGCTCTCGTTCAGCAGGTGTCCGGCCCGCTCGGTCACCTGACCGGTGCAGGTCCGGTGCGCCTGGTCCTGGACGGACTGGACCAACTCCGCGATGACATTGCCCCCGCAATCCAGGCGTGGCTGGCACAGCTGCTCACCGATCCCGACGGCCACGTCCATCTGATCGTGAGCCAGCGGGCCAACAGCGGTGAGCCCATCATGTTCGACGGAGCCCGGCTCACGGTCGACGCTCCTCCTCCCGACGTACTCGTCCGCTACCTCGAAGGCCGTCGACTCCCCCGGGCCCTCGCCAAGTTCCTAGCCGACGCCTGCGCGCGGGGCGCTAGCGCATGGTTGCTCGCCCGGCTGATCGCCGACACGCACACCAGCCTGGACGAGACCGCGCGCGACGACCTGCTGGAGCGGCTCAACCCCGGCGGGGACCGGGCCGGCGCCCTGGCCCTGCTCTATGACCGCATGCTGGATGAGGTCGGCGCGGCCGATCCCAACGAGTGGGCGCAGCAGCTGCGCCCGGTGCTCACTCCGCTGACCGCGGCCGGCGCCGGTCCGGTCATGCCCCTGACCCTGCTCGGCGCCGTCAGCGCCGTGTTCGGTGGACCGTCGGGGCCCGCACGGCTCCGCGCCGTCCTGCAGCGACTCAACCGTCTCATCGTGCGCTTTGAGCCCGGGACCGACCGGGAACTCGTCGGACTCTTTCACCCCACACTCGCTGAACACCTGCAACACCACGCCCGGCGACCCGTCGACGTCATCAACGGCCACCGCATCCTGCTCGAGCAGATCGAAAAGCTAGCCCCGGTCACTGGCCTGTACATGGACAACCCCCTCTACCGCTGGGCAGCAGAGGCCGAAGCCGAACACCTGTGGCAGCTGGGGGACATCACCGCCGCGCTGCGCGCCCTACAGCGCCGACCGCTGCCAACTCCGCGCAGGAACCTTGAACGGTGGATCACCTGGGGTACCCGCGTTCGAATGCGCCTTGAACACGACCACATGGACAGGCTTTGGATTCGACACGAGATTGCGTACTGGACCGGGGAGGCGGGGGACCCGGCGGAGGCGCTGCAGCTGTTTCAGGAGCTGTTATTCGACCGGGAGCGGGTGCTGGGTCCGCACCACCCCGACACACTCAGCACCCGGCACAACGTTGCGTTTCAGACTGAAGAGCTGGGAGACCGGGCGCAGGCGCTCCGGCTGTATCAGGAGCTGCTACCCGACCGGGAGCGGGTGCTGGGTCCGCACCACCCCGGCACGCTCAGCACCCGGATGAACATCGCGTCGTGTACCGGAGAGCTGGGAGACTCGGCGCAGGCGCTGCGGCTGTTTCAAGAGCTGCTACCCGACCAGGAACGGGTGCTGGGTCCGCACCACCCCGACACGCTGATCACCCGGCACCACATGGCCTTCCAGACTCAAAAGCTGGGGGACCCGGCGCAGGCGCTCCGGCTGTATCAGGAGCTACTACCCGACCGGGAGCGGGTGCTGGGTCCGCACCACCCCGACACGCTGACCACCCGGAACAACATCGCGTCGTGTACCGGAGAGCTGGGAGACCCGGCGCAGGCGCTCCGGCTGTATCAGGAGCTACTACCCGACCGGGAGCGGGTGCTGGGTCCGCACCACCCCTACACGCTGACCACCCGGATCAACGTCGCGGTGTGGACCGGAAAGCTGGGAGACTTGGCGCAGGCGGTGCGGCTGTCCCAAAGACTGCTACCCGACCTGGAGCGGGTGCTGGGTCCTCATCACCCCTACACGCTGACCACCCGAAACAACATCGCGGCGTGGACGAGCGGAGGACAAGATCCCGAAGAAGGTGAGTGACGACAGCAGCGGACGCATTCGGAGTCACGTGCAGAAGTTGAATTGCAAGGAGTCTTGGGGCGGTGCCCATATCGTTCCAAACCCCTAAGGCACGTCATGACGAGCAGCGCGCCGCTCTTGGCCGGACTCTGGCTCTGTTAAAGCGGGGTGCCCGGTCCCCATGGCCGACAATGAATGGTTGGCCACTGCACAGGCACCGCTCGTTACAACTACGCTGACGACGGGCCAAGTCCATCGAAAGGGGCGTGGCGCCACCCACCATCAACATATGGTTATAATATCAGTCCCCGTACGATTCGGAGCCTCGCAACAACGGTCAATCCCAGTTCCCGGCACACGGCTAACAACCAGTATGTCTCACCCTCGCCCCGGCAGTGTCTCGCCTCGGCCAGCGAGGCGCTGCTCAGCAGCGAGCGGAGCTGTTTTCTCACGTCCCAGGACGCGCCGATCTCGCCGGTCTGGTCGTCGCTGGCCAGGGTAGTCCGCAGCTGGTCGGAACGTTCAGCGCACGGCGCGTGCACATCCCGGACATGATTGAGGCCAGGTTGTTGACCTGCGCCGACCTACCCCAGCAGGTCCCTGACCAGCGGATATAGCGCTGACTGTGATTGACGGTCGACGGGCGGAAGCGGGCGTTCTGCGGACTATCTGCGGACTCGGGGCGGACTACCGACGGAGTCGGAGGACCGCAGTCAGGAGCGACGCCGCCCCGCAGCCGGCCGAGGATGCCGGCTGCATCGGTCGCCGGAGAGGCGCTGCGCGTCCCTTCGGGATGGGCCTGCGGCCCACCCTTCCCCCGACCCGCTGCAGTCGGAGGAGGCCGGTTGTGCGGAAGCGGCCAGAGGAGTGCGACGGGCGCAGATCCGCCATCGGCCCCGACGTCGCCAGGGAGCAGCAGGCCTCTCCTGAGCAGCCACCGGAGCACTGCGGGATCACTCCACGGCACGAGCTGCTCGAGATCGGCGGGAGTCGGTGACCGCAGCACCGCGCACCGAGGCGAGGCTCCGCCGGAGACCTGCTGGACCGTGCGGGCTCGGATTCGGGTTGCGACGTCTGCCGGCAGGCGGCGGGTGCCCTGCCAGGTGTCAACCGCGGACCTGCAGTAGTCCTCCAGTAATCCTCCAGTCCGGGTGAACGCGGTCGGGGCGGTGCCGCCCGCACCTGTGGAGAGCGACGGTCGGGACTGCCCCCGGTTCGGTTGACTCCTTGTCTGTGAGGCTTCGGCCTCGCTGGAAGGATCGGCATCGTGCCCAAGCCGTTTCCGGCGGAGTTCCGTCGTGACGTGATCGCCGTGGCCCGCAAGGGCGAGGCGTCGATCGCCCAGATCGCGCGGGACTTCGGCATCTCGGAGTCCTGCCTGGCCCGCTGGCTGAAGATCGCCGACCGCGAGGACGGGATCGCGCCGCCGGCCGGCGGTGACCGCGGCGGCGGTGGCAAGGACGACTCCGCGGAGCTGCGCGAGCTGCGCCGGCGCAACAAGCTGCTGGAGCAGGAGAACGAGATCCTGCGGCGGGCGACGGCCTACTTCGCCCGCGACGTGCTCCCAAAATGATCTACCCGCTGGTCCGTGAACTCGCCGCCGAGCACATCCCCGTCGCGGTGATCTGCCGGGCGCTGGGCTTCTCTCCGCAGGCCTTCTACAAGTGGTGCGCCAACCCGGTCAGCCAGCGGGACTGGGACGACGCGCACCTGATCAACGCCGCCTACGACATCCACGCCGACGACCCGGCCTTCGGCTACCGGTTCATCGCCGACGAGCTGCGCGAACGTGGCCTCACCGCGGGCGAGAACCGGGTCGCGCGGCTGTGCTCGCAGCAGCGGATCTGGTCGGTGTTCGCCAAGAAGCCCGGCCTGAACCGGCGCTCCGGGCCGCCGGTGCACACCGAACACCCCACCGCCGAGGGCAAGCTCTACCTCTGCGCGATCAAGGACGCCTACTCCGGGCGGATCGTCGGCTACTCCATCGACTCGAGGATGAAGGCCTCACTGGCCGTGGCGGCGCTGCGCAACGCGATCATCCGTCGCAGCCCGGCCGGCACCGTGGTGCATTCGGATCGCGGCAGCCAATTCCGGTCGAACGCCTTCGTCCGCGCCCTGGCCACCAACGGGCTGGTCGGCTCGATGGGCCGGGTCGGCGCCTGCGGCGACAACGCCGCGATGGAGTCCTTCTTCGCGCTGCTGCAGAAGAACGTTCTGGATCGGCAGCGCTGGGCGACCCGGGAGGAGCTGCGGCTGGCGATCATCACCTGGATCGAGCGCACCTACCACCGCCGCCGCCGCCGCCAACGCCGCCTCGGACGGCTCACCCCAGTCGAGTACGAGACACTCACGCCCGCTGCGTCAGCGGCCTGACCACCCACCCGACGAGTCAACTGAAGTCGGGGCAGTCCCGTTTGACCGACACCGCAGATTTGCCGTCCCATACACGCGTCTGGCTTGTGTATGCCCCTGTCTGTCCCGCCCTTAGGGACGGAGTGGATTCACTCCCAGGCGCCGGGCCAGGCGGTCTCGTCGTCCCACTCAGTCGCCCCGCAGGTGACAACCCCTTGACGGGCGCGCGGCCGGGGCGAACCGTGACTTGTCTGCGCGGGGGAGCATCCCGATGGGAGCATCCGATGCCCGACGCAACCAGATCGGCCCCCGTCCGGACCCGGCGCGGCAGCGCACGGCGACCCTCTCTGACGTCATGATTCCCCCGGCGCCCGGAAAGCCGATGCGGTTTGCGGCCTTCGGCGACTCGCTGATGTGGGGCCAGGGCGTGGCCCGCAGCGCCCGGTTCTCCGCGCTCATCGCCAAGGAGGTCGGAGCGCTGCGCAAGCGCAACGGCCTCGTGGCGCACGACCTCTCCCGATCCGGCGCACAAATCAAACTCAGCGCCCACCAAGGCTCCAGCCGGGAAGACTTCGTGGACACCTTTCCCAGCCTATTCACGAGCGCGGCGGAGGAGGCCGCTTTCCTCCTCGGCAACGAGAAGGCCGCCACTCGACTGTTCGGCGAAGTGCCCGCGTCATTCCCGACGATTCTCTGGCAGGTAAAGGAGGGCCTTCCCGACGCACTCGCCAACGACATCGAGGTCGCGCTCATCTGTGGCGGCGGAAATGACATCGATTTCGAGGCCATCCTCGATTCCACCGCGAACAACAATGCGTTCGTCGACAAGTTCGGCGGAGACATCCGGGAGATCTGCTTCCAGCACACTCTGGAACTGCTGAGGGCCGCGCGCACCAAGATGCCGCACGCGGTCATCCTGCTGTTCGGCTACTTTCCGCCCTTCTCCTACGGAACCAGCCTCGCCTCTCTCAAGAACTTCTTCAAGAGCGAGAAGACCACCACGGTCAAATGGTATCTCAACGCGGTGGCCAACCTCTTTAACCTTCCGGGCAGCGTCGATGTGGACAAGGCGGTCGCCGAGGCGCGCGTTCGGTCCGTGTGGGCGCAGGGGCTGGCGACCTACTGGCTTCGCGCGGCCGTCACCGAGGCGAACCGGGACTCCAGCGTGCGGGGACCCGGGATCATCTTCGTTCCCTCCGGGTTCAGGGACGTGAACTCCGTGTTCGCAGCCGAACCCCTGGTCGCCGGGGCATTCCGCCCGCCGACCAAGGATCCCATGGAGGTGGAACGCCGCAAGCACATCGACCGGCTCGACGCGCTGGAAGACATCCAAAAGATGTTCGTTCAACTGACCGTGGAGGGGGACAGTGGATTTGAGGGCGCTAAGGCGTTGCGGGCCAAGATCGACGGCCCCCGCTCCATGAAGCAGGCGCTGTTCACCCGGAAAATCGAGAGGGGGCGCACCCCGCGGGAGCATCTGGGCGGGGAGGTCTACCGCATCCACCGTGCGCTCATCGCGTCCTTCATCCATCCGAACACGCAGGGCGCCCGCCGGTACGCGGACATGGGCATCGCCCGGCTGGAAGCGCATCGCAGCACGCTCGCCAGCCTGCCCCTGGGGCCCCTGCCGCCGAAGCCACCACTGCCCGGCGGCCCCGAGTCCCTGGAGGACCGCCTGAAGCGGTTCGGGCTGCGAGGAACGGGAAACATTCGGGCCGACATCGGGCACGAGTTCATCGATGCGATCCGGGTGACCGTGAAGACATCCCAGCAGTCCAGCAAGGACTTTCCGGCCGACATCTACCTGTTCCTGATGATCAAGAAGGACGGGCTTGCGGGGAACCCGCTGGACCAGGTCAAGTTGCAACTGAACATGCAGTACTTCAAACAGGATCTGCTCGGGGATTTCGTCAAGGTCACGAAGTTCCACCGGCAATTCGAGCCGGGTCACGAGGACGCGTTCGCGGTGGACGTCTCGGCCTGCCACAAGAAGCACCGGGTCCTTCTGAAGGAACTGCTCGGCACACGGCTCGTGGTGAGCACCTGGAACCAGGGCGCTCCCACTTGGAGACCGGAGGACCTCCGGCTGGACATCAACGGGGTCGAGGTTTTCCACCGGGCGTTCAAGGGCGTCACCCTGCGGCCTGGCGACAGTCTCGACCTGGGATATCCCGCTCCCTTCCAAGGAAAGCCGCCCGTGATAAAACCAACCGTGCTACTAGAAAGCGAGTTGGCCGCAGTCTGACGCCGGGATCTCTCCTTCGACTGCGCACAGCCTCGTCGTGTGACTGCGGGGTGGAGGTGGTCTCGTGCGAATGATTCCGACTCCGGTGGCTGCCCTCGGCCTGGCGACGGTGACGCTTCTGAGTGGCTGTGATGGCTCCGGTCCGGATGCCCCGCCTACCAACGCACCCCCGTCCACCGATGGTCCCGTAACGGATGATCCTTCGCCGCCACCACCGGAAGGCAATGGGCCCGAGCCCCCGGACTCACCGGGGCCCGGCGAGGTGGTTCTGTACCTCCCAACCCCGCCAATCGGTGTCAACGTGGGAGTCGAGGAGCAATCCGCCTGCGTGAACGTGAGATACCTTGGCCCGGACGAACCTCGCATTCCCGACGGCGCCCAGATAGTGGTTACCGCCATCCGGTTGACCGATCCAGTTACCGGTGCCCGCTTCGAGCCCGAGAATTTTCTGCGTATCGGCGGGGCGGGCTGCGGCGATAGCCGTACCTGCCACGTCGGGGAACTCGCTTTTACGGCCGAGGATGATGACTGTGGCGTGGCGGTCACGATCAGCGGAGAACCGAAGCCCGAGGAAGACGCCGACGGGATAGAGGTCGCGATGGTCATGGACACCGCCGTTCACTGCCCAGAGGCCCAGCGACAGGAGTGCGAAAGCTTTGTTCAGGACCTGAGAGCGGCCATCAGCCAAGGGGGCCTCCAAACGAAAATCGCCATCACCGTCTACCGCTGGAAGCCGGGATCCGATCCCGACCCGCAGCCCGATCCCGACCCGCAACCCGATCCCGACCCGCAGCCCGATCCCGATCCCGACCCGCAACCCGATCCCGACCCGCAGCCCGATCCCGATCCCGACCCGCAACCCGATCCCGACCCGCAACCCGATCCCGACCCGCAACCCGATCCCGACCCGCAACCCGGCGGCGCGGGAACGCCGTAGCCGTGACGCCGACGCCCACGCCGACGCCGGAAGACGGCTCGACCCTGGCCCGGGTCGAGCGCTTCCTGGGCAATGTGGCATCGGTTGCGGCGCCGTTCACCCTGGTCACCGCGTTGCTCTTCTACTTCGGGTACGCCGCTTCGCGTGCCCAGTACCGGTACTTCGGCGTCGATGTCGACACCATTGGGCTCGGGACGCAGGACTACGTCATGCGCAGCCCCCAGGTGCTGCTGGGTCCGCTTCTTGTGTTGTTGGCCTCGGGAGCCCTGGGAGTCGCGGTTGACGCGGCCGTGCGCCGCCAGATCGCAGCCGTGTTCGATCGGCATCCGGGCGTTGCCGAGGCCACGGTCGTGGAGTCCTCCAGATACCTGCAGGGCATCCAGCAGGTCACCCGCCTACTCAACGTGGCGGGGTACTGCGTGCTCGCGGCGAGCGCAGCGCTCCTCGCTACCTATCCGGCGCTGCGGAACTGGGCGGCCTACCCGCTCGTGACGCCGCTGCTGCTGGCGCTCGGGTCCGCGCTTTCAGGCTACGGGCACCGCCTGGCGGGCCTGCTCCACCCTCGGGACCGATCCCGCGGGATGACCGTGGTGGCGATGTGGCTCGTCCTGACGGTGAGCCTCTTTTGGGCCACAGCCACGGTGGCGGAGGCATCTGGCAGGGGTATCGCGCGCGACACGGCGCAGCATCTCGACCGTCTGCCGGGCGTCATCCTGGACACGACCGAGCGCCTCTACCTGACTTCGCCGGGCATCGAGGAGACGGCGCTCGCCGTGGAAGCAGACCAGCGTTTTCGCTACCGCTACCGGCAACTGCGATTGTTAATCCAAGGACCCGAACGGCTCTTCCTCGTCCCGGGCACGTGGTCGGCCAGCAACTCGACTCTTGTCATTCCGATGGACGATGACTCGGTACGGGTGCAGTTCCGGTTCGTGAACGATCCCCCGTAGAGGTCCCCGCTCCACGCGCAGGGCTTCGCGCATCTCTCCCTGAGTACCGCACCACTGAATGCCATGAAGACGGGGACCTCCCCCCGGAGCACGCTGCTGGTGAGGCCGGCAGTCGTGACGAGAGGAGGCCTGGTCCTCATGTTGCACGTTGGGCTGGACCTGAGCAGGACCCGTGTGGATGTGCACGTCATGAATGAGACGGGCGCGCCGATGCTGGTGACCACCGCGGCGCCGGACGCCGGCGGCCTGGCCTCGCTGGCCGCCCGGATCGGTGCGTTCGAGCAGCCGGTGACGGCGGCGATCGAGTCGATGACCGGCGCCCGCTTCGTCCATGACCAGCTGGAGCTGCTCGGCTGGGAGGTCCAGGTCGCCGATGCGGTCAAGGTCAAGGGGCTGGCGCCGCTGGCGGCCAAGACCGATCGCATCGATGCGTGGGTGCTCGCCGAGCTGTCCCGGCGGGAGTTGGTACCGGCGATCTGGTTGCCCGATCCGGATGTGCGCGCCGAGCGGGAGCGGGCCCGGTGGCGGTTGCACCTGGTGCGCCATCGCACCGCGCTGAAGAACCGCATCCACGCCATCCTGATGGCCTTTGGCCATCCGTGCCCGGTGTCTGACCTGTTCGGCGCCGCCGGCCGCCGCCTGCTGACGGGCCTGGCGCTGCCCGAGCCGTGGGCCGGGGACGTCGCGGCGGCGCTGCGGCTGATCGACGACCTCGACGACCAGATCGCCGACTGCGAGGCGGCGCTGCGCCGGCTCGGCGCCGATCACCCGTACGTGCCGTTGCTGGTGACCGTGCCGGGCATCGGGCCGGTGCTGGGTTACACCATCGCCGCTGAGATCGGCGACATCGCCCGGTTCGCCACGCCGAAGAAGCTGGTCGGCTACACCGGGCTGTGCCCGACGGTCTACCAGTCTGGCCGCCGCGATCACCGGAACTCACTGGCCAAGAACGGGCCGAAGTACCTGCGCTGGGCGCTGATCGAGGCGGCCACCCACGCCGCCCGCCACCCGGCCTACGCCGAGCGCTACCAGCGGACCCGGACCCGCCTGGGCAAGCAGCGCGGGGCCCGGATCGCCCGGGTCGACCTCGCTCGCCGGCTGGCCGAGGCGATCTGGTTCATGCTCACCACGAATAAGCCCTTCGCTCCGGCAGGCGCCGTAAAACCTCTGGCCGCGTAGACGGCCCCGCATTGAATTGCGCCACCGGAGCGAAGCCCCTCCCATCCGACCTGGTCCTCCTGCCGAGGAGGCGATAGAGAGATGAGCGCGGCTCTTCACCCACCCGGCCGATCCCCTCCGAATCGGTGTCCCTGATCGGTGTCCCTGATCGGTGTCCGTGAGTGGTATCCCAGGGATCCCACGTTCTCCGCGGCCGGTCATTCTGCCGCCGGGTCCTCGCACGTCCAGGTCGTTCGTCCTCGCCGCTGTGCGGCTGCGGGCGCTCCACCTGGACCCGCTGCGGCACCCCGCGGCGCCAGGCTCCTACGCGGGAACGACAGGATCCTTGACAGCGGCCCCCGTCTTCATAGAGAGGTTTTCTCACCTGGCGGACTCAATCGGTCGTCGCAACACCCCGTGATCACGGAGGTGTTCGATGGTGCGACGTCAGCAGCAAGCGGATCGGGCTTTGCGGCCCGCGATGCGCTCACCGGGCCGGCCGATGCCGGCCCGGCATGTGGAGCGCGCGTTCTGGCGCTTGATCGCGCAGGGCAAGCGCACCGAGGACGCCGGGCTCGAGGTCGGCGTGTCCACGCCCGTCGCGTCGCGCTGGTTTCGTCACGCTGGCGGCATGCCGCCGCTGAGCCTGGCCGAGCCCACCGGCCGCTACCTGTCGTTTCACGAGCGTGAGAACCTCGCTCTGCTGAACGCGAAGGGTCTCGGAGTCCGGGCGATCGCTCGTAAGCTCAAGCGCGATCCCGGCACGATCTCGCGCGAGCTGCGACGCAACGCCGCGACCCGCAGCGGCCGAATCGAGTACCGGGCGACGGTCGCGCAGTGGAAGGCGCAGACCGCTGCTCGGCGCCCCAAAACGGCGAAGCTGGCGAGCGATCCGCGGCTGCAGGAGTACGTCCAGACCCGGCTCAGTGGGCAGTTGCAGCGGCCCGACGGGACGGTCGCCGCGGGCCCGCCGACGACCTGGAAGGGCTTGAACAAGCCCCATCGTGCCGACCGTCGCTGGGCGACGGCCTGGAGCCCGGAGCAGATCAGCCGACGGCTCGTCATCGACTTCCCCGACGATGCGGACATGCGCATCAGCCACGAGGCGATCTACCAGGCGCTCTACATCGAAGGGCGCGGCGCGCTCAAGCGCGAGCTGGTGGCCTGCCTGCGGACCGGGCGGGCGCTGCGCAAGCCCCGCGAGCGCTCACGCAACAGGCCGCAGGGTCACGTCACCGCCGAGGTCGTGCTCAGCGAGCGGCCGGCCGAGGCCGAGGACCGCGCGGTCCCCGGGCACTGGGAGGGCGACCTGATCATCGGGCTGAACCGGTCGGCGATCGGCACCGTGGTCGAGCGCACCAGCCGCTACACGCTGCTGGTTCACCTGCCGCGTCTGGAGGGCTACGGCACCGTCCCACCGGTCAAGAACGGACCTGCCCTCGGCGGCTACGGCGCCGTCGCGATGAAGGACGCGTTGCAGGCGACGATGGCCACGATGCCCGCCGAGCTGCTGCGCTCACTGACCTGGGACCGCGGCAAGGAGCTCTCCGCGCACGCACAGTTCACGGTCGACACCGGCATCGCCGTCTACTTCGCCGACCCGCACTCGCCCTGGCAGCGCGGCACGAACGAGAACACCAACGGCCTGCTGCGCCAGTACTTCCCCAAGGGCACCGACCTCTCCCGCTGGGACCTCGAGGACCTGCTCGCCGTGCAGGCCGCGGTCAACAGCAGGCCCCGGAAGGTCCTCGACTGGAAGACCCCGGCCGAGGTCCTAGACGAGCAACTACGGTTGCTCCACCAAGCGGGTGTTGTAACGACCGGTTGAGCCCA